>CAVYCQ010000001.1:0-13094 GCA_963767045.1 uncultured Acidobacteriaceae bacterium
GGAGTTAATCCCGACCCACTCCCCGGCCCATCACTGCTGTGGTTCATGACATGTATCGCATTCCGTCCGTGCCTTCTTAGACCGGTGGCAACTGATGCATGCCTCCATGCTGATCCCAACCTCCTGGAACAACTGGTCCCGCTGCGCTACCTCTCCGTGGCACTCCTCGCAGCTATTTCCGTGATCAAGATGCACTTTGTGGCTAAACATTACAAACGAGGGCAGCTGATACACCCGCACCCAGGGAACAGGCGCATTGTCGTGTGCATACGAAGCCAACTTTTCGATACTGGGTGTATCGGCCGCCACCGTCTGATGGCATGACATGCATTTCGACACGGAAGGAATCAACAAGCTCTCGCCTGACCGCGAGGGTGCATGGCAAAACTCGCACGACATCGCAAGCTCACCAGCGTGCTTCTTATGACTGAACGGTATCGGTTGCTGTGGAGCGCTCGCGCCGGCAGCCTGCTGTGTCTGCGCAAACCCCATCCGGCCCGGAGCAATCAGCGCCAAACTCGCGAACCACACCAACGAAAGCCCTCGGCTCCTCATCAAACATTCCCCACGCGCATCTGTTCTGCCAGGTACTCAGAGGAGCGCATGGCCAGCGCGAGGATCGTCATCGTGGGATTCTGCCAACCACCGCTGACAAAGCTGCTCGCGTCAACCACAAACAAGTTCTTGATATCGTGGCTTTGATTCCATTGGTTCAGCACGCTCGTCTTTGGGTCATTCCCCATCCGGCAAGTTCCCATTTCGTGAATGCTATAGCCGGGAGGAAACGGCTGATAGTTCTTTGCGAGAACCTCGAAGCCCGCAGCTTCGGCCACTGCAACGCTGGTGTCGACCGCATCGCGCACCATGTTGTGCTCGTTCTCTGTGTACTGTGTATCTATGTGCAGTACCGGAATATTCCATGCATCCACCACTTTCTTGTCGATGGTCACGCGATGCTTGGGATGCGCTAAAACCTCCCCCATCATGCCCATCGAAAAGCCTGAGCCGTGATAGCTCTCGAGCTTCTTCTCCAGGTCGTCACCGTAGGTAGCGAAATTCCGAGCGTCCATCCCGCCCGTATGGCTCCCGACCGTCAACGCGTAACCGCGAATGAAGTTTTTCGAGCGCGCATCGATATTTCGGAAGCGCGGAATAAGCGCGTCGCCTCCCATCAGGCCGGGTGTACCCTTGCCGTCGCGCGCCTCTGGCACCGAACACACGATTCCGGGTCCATACACCTGGTCGATAAGATACCGGCCCAGGACACCGCTGGAATCTGCCAATTGCGAATTCAGTAAAAGGCGCGTGCTTTCCAGGCAGCCGGCTGCCAGAATCACCACCCTCGCCTTAACTGACATCTCGCGCCGCGAATGCCGATCCACAAATTGCACACCGTCCACCAACCCGGTCTTCTTATCCACATCCAACTGGCGCACGACAACATTGGGAATCGCCTTCAGCCTGCCGGTACTGAACGCTGTGGGCAGCAGCAAATTGACAGAACTGGCCCAGCCTTCGTTGCCCAATGCATTACGAGGTTTGCAAACCGGAATCCCAAGCGGCTTGCCCGCAGCAATGAAACGCTGCATCGATTCCGACCATGGCGAAGGATCGGCAATAAAGTTTCCATCCGGATACTGCGGCAGGCCATCCTGATTTCCCTGCACCCGAAAGATCGACTCCACGCGGCTGTAATAAGGCGCCAGGTCGGCCAGGTTGATAGGCCAATTGTCGCCGTAGCCGTCGTGGTCCTTCGCCTTGAACTCATAGTCGCTCAGGCGAAACGATTTTCGTCCCCAGAACAAAGACCGTCCGCCGAATAGCCGAACGCGAACCCAGTTATAGGAATGTTCCGGATCGCTGGTATACGGAACCTCCTTCTCGTCTACCCAGGTATTCGCATTGAACTCGTTCGCCTGAAAGACGTGCGGCAATCGCCCAGGCTTGCCGAATGCGCGAAAAGGTAATTCATAGGCCTGTTTGAGTTGACGATCTTTATGCAGATCCACCACCGGCCCGGCATTCAGTAACAGGCACGAGATGCCCTTGGCGGTAAGAATATTGGCCGCCATCCCGCCGGAGTGACCGGATCCAATGATCAGCACATCCACTTTCTCTTTAAGCATCAGTCTTGTCCAAATTAGATTTTTTAGATCGGCCCCTCCGTAGAGCACTCGCTAAAGACAAATCAGCATAAGGATGCATCGGAACCAGTCCCGGAGGGACGGCTAGACATACATCTGGATATCCGGATCGATCGCAGACCAATAGAAGTCGCCTCCCCGTGGCCGCTCACCTGCGGAGATCGTCGCCGCGTTCCACGCTTCGGAATTCATAGTGGCCATCCGGATATCCTGCTGCACTACGGACATAAAACGCATATCGGGATCGGCGGGGGGAAACCCGTCGATCCATCCGGTCAATCCTTCGCGAATCAACTTGTCCGCCGCTTCGGCGCTTATCTCTGCAAAGGGCGCCCCGCATTTCTTTTTGGCTTCCTCAGACAACCGGTTCAACCCCGCCTGATACATCTGCTGCCGGTCCAGCGGGGAAGCCCCAATCAGAAAATCCAGAAACTCCGGCGCGCCTGCATCTGCCGCCCCGGGATACGGGTCACGCGCAGGCATCATGAGTTCGCTCAACCGTCGCAGAGTTGCCAATTGCACTGCGCTGAAAAAGTTAGCCTGGGTCACGGCGAAGGCGTCAGGAACCTGCGCAGGGATTGGCGGAATCACCGTCCGCGCAGGTAGCCGCCAGGCGGAAGGAGCCTGCGCTTCCGCCTGGCCGCCTGTGGCTTGCCGTCCCCACAATGCCCGGGCAGACACGGAAACCGCCGCTAGTACTTTGAAAAAATCGCGTCGTTGCATGCCGGAAATACTAGGTGCCAGGTCCCCGGTCCGTCAATAGCGAAGCAGTTAGCGAAGTGCTTCCTTGCATTAGCCACCGTCCCGCTCATGCACTACAATCTCCTGATGGTTACGATCTACGCGGTGGCAAAACGGGCCGGCGTCTCCATCGCGACCGTCTCCGCCGTCCTTAACAAATCGAAGTTCGTCAGCCAGGAGTTGACTACCCGGGTCCTGGATGCGGCCGCAGCGTTGGACTACCAGATCAATCATCTGGCACGCAGCGTGCAGCTTGGTTCCAGCCGCACAGTGGGCATGTTGATTCCCTCCTTCGCTACCCCCGATCCCTTCTATTCCCAAGTGATCAGTGGCGCGGAAGACGTACTCAGCCGCAACGAATACGCACTGCTCCTCGGACAGACCAACAACGACGTAGCGCAACAATCGAAGTACCTCAAAGCCTTTCGTGCCCGCCTCGTGGACGGCATTCTTCTTTTTCAGAGTCCCGGGGATGACGACGAACTGCGCCGCCACCTCAGCCAGAAGAAACCCGTGGTCTTCGTCGGCCGCGTCCCTGACGATCTCCAGGGCGACGTGGCCGCCACCGATATCACTGCCGGTACCCGCATGGCTGTGGAACACCTTCTCGGGCGGGGCCACAAACGCGTGGGGTTGCTCACCGTAAGCTCCTCCACCAGCGTCCAAATGAGCCGCTTGGCCGGTTGGCGACTGGCTCTGCACGGCCGCGGACTACCGGCGCATGACCAGTATCACGTCAGCTGCAACCTATCCGCCGCGGGCGCTCGCGAAGCAACCATGAAACTGTTGAAGGTTTCGCCCCGCATGACCGCGATCTTTGCCGACAACCTGCTCCTGGTTACAGGCATACTGCAGGAGTTGCACAGGAAGAACATCGCCTGCCCTTCCGAAATAGAGGTCATGAGCTCCGACGACGCAGAGTGGCTCGACGTGTTCAAACCCTCCATTTCGACCGTCGTTCAACCCAGCTATGAACTCGGGGCCGCTGCGGCCGAGCTCCTGCTCAAACGCTTCCAGTTCCCCAATCGTAAGTTCCGCAAAGTCCTCCTTCAGCCGTCGTTAAAAATCCGCCCCTGAAAAGAAAAGTCCGCCTCCCTGAAATATCCCCTTGACAGCCGTAAATCGCCGTCACTAGTATGCTCAGCGAAGTGCTTAGCTGACTTCTAGCGAAGCGCTTAACAAAAGACGATTCCGCCCAAGAAAGGCTCGATCTACGATGACTGGTAGGATTCTGATTCCCATTGGCGACGCCGCCGAGGCCATGGACACGCTCTATCCCTTGTATCGCGTGCGCGAGGCTGGTTATGAAGCCGTGGTCGCCGCGCCCGCCGCGCGCATCTACCACCTGGTCATGCACGAAATTCCCCCAGGATGGGATATCACCCGCGAAAGTCCCGGCTATCATCTCGCGGCGAACTTCGCCTTCCGTGACATCGATCCCGCCGACTACTGCGGCCTCTTCCTCACCGGCGGCCGGGCCCCCGAGTACATCCGCTACGATGTCGATTTGTTGCGCATCGTCCGCCACTTCTTTGATCAGGAAAAACCCGTCGCCGTTGTCTGCCATGGAGCGGAGATCGTGGCCGCGGCCAACGTCATCGCCGGCAAACGCATCGCCACGGTCCCCAAATGTCAACTCGATGTGGAACTCTGCGGTGGAAAATTTGTCAATGAAAGTTGCGTCCGCGATGGCAACATGGTGAGCGGTCGCACATGGCATGACCAGCACGACTACATGCGGGAATTTATGCGTATGCTGCGGGAACAAGCCCGCCGTGAAGGAGTAAAGACATTCGAGCTCTCGGAAAAAGACAGCCAATAACCCGGCGTGATGCCATCGCTCTCCTGGCCGCTGTACCTGTGGCTGCGTGGGGAGACCACCTGCCCCAGCCGGCAGCCGCAGTATCCCTGGGGTTCAGTCTATACGGAATGAAAAACGTGCCAGTCATTGAGGCAATTCGGACCTGTGCAGCCATCGGTTACGACGGTGTTGAGTTGTGCCTCTTCCCTGGCTGGGCCGAACCAGATCGGCTTTCACCTGCCATCCGCCGCGAGATACGCTCCACGTTGCAGTCGACTGGCCTGGTGCTTTCCGCCCTGATGGAGCAGCTTTACCCGCTCGCCCCTGGACTCGAAAAGAACGCCGGGCCGGAGCACATTCGCAAGGCAGCTGCCCTGGGGCATGACCTGTCATCCTCCACACCGCGCATCGAAACCGTGCTCGGCGGCAAATCCGCCGAGTGGGAAAGCGTCAAACATCAAATGGCCGACCGCCTGGCGCTTTGGGCTGCTGAAGCAGGCAGGTGCGACGCATTGCTGTGTATCAAAGCTCACGTCGGCGGAGCCGTGGATACCGCGGATAAGTTGCTCTGGCTCTATCATCAGGTCAACCTTCCCGCACTCAAGCTGGTGTATGACTACAGCCATTTCCAACTCGCCGGCCTATCGCTGGAACGTACCCTGCGCGCCATCATCCCCTACTCCGCCTTCATTCATGTAAAAGACGCTAAGGGCGATGCTGCAAAACCGCAGTTTCTCTTGCCCGGCGATGGAACCGTCGACTACGCGGCCTACTTCCGCGTGCTCCGAACAACAAGCTATGTGGGCCCGATGGTCTGCGAGGTAAGCGCCCAACTGCAAAGCGCTGCGGGCTACGATCCCCTCCAGGCGGCGCGGCAATCGTATCAGCGGCTGTCCCTGGCATTAACCGAGGCACACTTGCCGAGACAAAGGATGGTTGCATGATCAGCCGGCCAGCATACGGCTGGGGGGTCGCCATTGCCGCCTTTTTCACCCTCCTCGTCGCCGTCGGCCTGCCTTTTTACGGGCTGCCGTTCTTCTATGACTACATGCAGCATGACTTTGCCTGGAGCCGTGCTCAGATTACCAGCGGCATTGGCGTCGCCACCATCATGGTTCTTCCCATCGGCGGCTTGATCATCCCACGATTCAAACCGAAGAGTCTTATTCTTTCCGGCATTCTCTTGCTCTGCGCCTCCTTGTGCGGCTTCGCCATCATGCGCCGCAGCCTGGTTACTTACTACCTGATGTGGGCCCTCTTCATGCTTGGGTATTTGTGCGCCGGGCCAATTCCTCATCAAGTGCTTATCGCGCGCTGGTTCACCCGCCGGCGCGGCACGGCCATGGCCTGCGCCTACCTGGGCCTGGGGATCGGAGGCGCCATCTCGCAGAAGTATGTGGCCTTGCCACTTATCCATGCCTTTGGCTGGCGCGGCGCCCTCCTGGCCATGGGTCTGCTGCTTTTGGCTCTTATTCCGCTCGTATGGTTCCTGGTCAGGGACTACCCAAGCGAACCGCAAACCGAGGCTGACAAGCAACCGTCCTCAAGCCCCGTTGCGAGCGAGCCACTCTCCCTGCACAGCATCTTCCGCATCACCGCCTTTTGGATTTTGGCCTTTGCCAGCTTCGCCAGTATCGGCTCGATCGGTTCCGTGAATCAACATATGAAGCTGCTCTTCCACGACGCGGGCTTATCAGGCCAAGTCGCCGCGGACATCACCTTCGTGATGCTTACATCGAGTCTGGTCGGCCGCATTGTCATGGGATTGCTGGCCGACCGCTTGCCCAGAAAGTACGTCATGATCGCAGCATACCTGGCGATCGCGCTGTCCCTTCCGCTTCTATTCGTCGCCGGCCGTCCCGGCGTACCCTTCCTCTTCGGGGTCCTCTTCGGCTTCGGCCTGGGTGCGGACTACATGCTCATCCCTCTCATGGCGGCAGACCTCTTCGGAACCAATTCACTTGCTCGTGTGATGGGAATTCTGCTTCCCGCTGATTCCATTGCTCAGACTGTCTGTCCGCTGCTCGTCGGCTTGCTCTACGGCCACTCCGGAAGTTATCAAACGGCGCTTTTCTTCATCAGCGCGCTTGCCATTCTTGGCGCCATCGCGCTCTGTTTCCTGCCCGGCCCGCGCGTGTCCAGGATGGAGGCACACACCGACCTCAGCCTTCGTGTTTCCACCTGACCCCTGATATCGCTCCCCATCCCTGTCCGCTTGCCATCCATTCACTGTCGAGAAAGGTGCAGTTATGCAAAAAAAGCGCTTCCAACCTGTGCGGATCCTTTTGGCCGCCCTCTGCTTCATGGGGACGTCGGCTCTGCACGCGCAAAGCAACCTTGGAACTATCCAGGGAACGGTATCGGATTCCACCGGAGCCGCCGTCGTTGACGCGCAAATCACCGTGACGAACACCGGGACCAACGTCACTCAGCAATCACGTTCCAACAACCAGGGAATCTATGTCGTACCCTTCGTGCAGCCTGGCAATTACACCGTAACCGCTACCCAAACCGGTTTCGAAACTGCCAGCCGCACCGGAATTACTCTGCATGTGGATGACAGCTTGACCATCGACTTTAGCCTCAAGGTGGGCAGCACCACGGCGGCCGTGACCGTATCTGCGAGCAGCCCGCTCATTAACACCAGCAATGCCTCCCTGGGCCAGGTGATCGATAACCAGCGCATTGTCGACCTCCCGCTCGTCAATCGAGACCCGGTTTCGCTCGCGGGCCTATCGGCAGGCGTGGTTCCCGTAGCGGCCAGCGTGAACATCCATCAGGGTGATAACACCCCCAGCATCAACGGCGCCGCCAATTTCACCAGCGAGGTGATGGTGGACGGCGTTCCTGACACCACTCCGGGGAACTCCGGGTTGAATAACTTTCTCATATTCACCCCCACCGTGGACACGGTGGCCGAGTTCAAGGTGCAGACCAACGCGCTCAGCGCACAGTACGGTCGCTATAACGGAGGTGTCATCAATATCATCCTCAAGTCTGGTACCAATGCTGTGCATGGCTCCGTCTATGAATTCATCCAGAATTCAGTGGCGGATGCAAATAACTTCTTCAACAATCGCGCCCATATCCCTTTGGCCGCGCTCAAGCAGAATCAGTTCGGCTTCACGCTGGGAGGCCCGGTCGTGCTCCCACATCTGTATAACGGCCGCAATAAGACGTTCTTCTTCGGCGATTACGAGGGATTCCGGGAAACGGTCGCCTCAACCACTTCGTTTACTGTTCCCACTGCCTTGCAACGACAGGGGGATTTCTCGCAAACTCTCAGCTCCTCCGGACAGCAGATCACCGTCTACGACCCGGACTCGGTAACCATGGTCAACGGAGTGCCCCAGCGAACTCCCTTTCCCGGCAACGTCATTCCCGAGTCGCGCTTGAACCCGGTGGCTCTGGCTCTGCAAAAGTATTTCCCCGACCCCAATAACAACAACCTCACCAGTAACTTCGTGGTTTCACCCAGCGCCAAGAATATCGATAACACAGGCGACGTGCGCATCGACCAACACTTCGGAGACCGTGACCAGGCCTTTATGCGTCTTTCTCTGGAGTATCCTTTCACCGGTTCGCCTAATTACTACGGCAACATCGGCAACTACGGAAATCCTCCCCTGACCCAAACGCGGCAGGCGGCAACTCTACAAAATACCTTCACCATCAGTCCAACCCTGATCTTCGAGGTCAGCTACGGCGTCGTCCATCAGTACGGAACCCGCACCGCGTGGTCCAACGGATTCGACATCACCACCCTTGGTTTTGACCCCAGTTTTGCTGCCGGCCAACAGGTGAAGGCGATCCCCTACATCACGTTGACCGGTATGTCAGGCATCGGAAATTCGAGCCAGAATTACAGCACCCAGTTGAACCACACCGTGGTGGGATCGGTTACCAAGATAAGCGGCAGGCATTCCATTCAGGCCGGAGCAGATTTCCGCACCTACTTCATCAACCAGTTGCAAAATACCCAAGCCGAAGGAAATCTCAGCTTTACTTCCACCTATACCCAGGGTCCAAATCCTTTGCAGGCGAGCGCTGTCGCGGGCCTCGCGTATGCCGATTTTCTGCTTGGCATCCCCGGCGGTTCCATCGCATCCCAGCCCGCCATCGCCTCTAAGAGTAGCTACCTCGCGGAATTTGTTCAGGATGATTGGCGCATCACCGACAAGCTCACCTTGAATCTGGGCCTGCGATACGACATCAATTTCCCCCGGACCGAGCGCTACAACCGGATGAGCATCTTTGATTCCTCGGCAACCTCACCGATTGCAGGTCAGGTTCCCGGCTTTCCTAATCTCAAAGGGGCGATGACCTTTGCTGGTCCCGGCCATCGCGCATATACCTCGACCGACTACAACAACGTGGCTCCTCGGCTCGGACTGGCGTATCAACTCAAACCCAACACCGTCGTGCGGCTTGCCTACGGCATCGTGTACGGTCTATCGCCAACCGATGCCTCCGGCCCAAGTGGAGGTTACACCGACGGCTTTACCGGTAGCACGACAATCAATACCTCTTTGGACGGCATAACCCCAATCATCAGCCTCGCCAATCCCTTCCCTGGTGGAATCAATCCCCAAGCGACTGGTTCCCAACTGAACGCTTCTACCGATCTAGGACAAGCCATCAGCTCCGTCAATATCGGTCAAGTAACCCCTTACTTACAGAACTGGAATTTCTCTATCCAGCAGAGTTATAGAAGTAACCTGCTCTTCACCGTGGCGTACGCCGCCAATAAGGGAACCAAGCTTCCCTACAATGCACCCATCAACATCAATTCGCTCACCACGGCGCAGTTTGAAGAGGGAGCGGTGAACAACGATCTGGTCCCCAATCCGTTTTACGGGGTCATCACCAATCAATCGAGTATCCTGTCCAAGCCGACTGTCACGCGCGGACAATTGTTGCAACCCTTTCCTCAATACACAACCATGAATGCCGTGTTTGCAACCCTGGGCGATTCCATTTACGACTCCTTCCAAGCCACGGTGGAGAAGCGGTTATCGAATGGGTTTTCTGTCCTCGGCGCCTTTACCATTGCGAAGTTGATTGACGACACCAGCGCCTCCAGTGCCGGCGCCGTGATCAGCACCATCCAGGATCCCACCAACCTTCGTTCAGAACGCTCAATCGATCCCCAGGATATCTCCAAGCGGCTGGTCGTCAGTGGTGTTTGGGCTCTACCGTTCGGCCGCGGTGGAATGTTCTTCACTGACATCAACCGAATCGGCAATGCCCTGATCGGCGGATGGCACCTCAATGGCATTGCCAGCCTGGAATCCGGCATGCCACTTGTCATGACCAGCATCGGCCAGGCGGGGCTGCGACCCAACGTGGTGAAGCCGACCAAGCCGCTGAGCGGCCCAATCGTGCCCCGTCTCAACAAATACTTTGACACCTCGGAGTATGCCGTGCCCGCCGCCTTCACTTACGGCAACAGCCCACCCACCGCTCCTAACCTGCGTGGTCCTGGCATGGCAAACTACGACTTTTCCCTATTCAAAAACTTCTCTATCTTCGAACGGTTGCAAGGCGAGTTCCGTATCGAAGCGTTTAACGCCTTTAACCGGGTCCAGTTTGGGCAGCCCGGAACACAGGCGGGAACTACCAGCTTTGGTGTCATCTCCACGCAAGGAAACCAACCGCGCCAGTTGCAGGCGGCGTTCAAGTTAATCTTCTAACTGTTGCGGTTCGCCACCCGGGGGGAGACACTGTCGTGCAGATGACAAGGCGGGAAATGATCAACCTGCTGGCCGTAGTAGCCGTAAGCGAAGGACTACCGGCCCATGCGTCGCTGGTTGCGGCGGAACAGCCTCCGCCGCAACCAGGCGACGGAACGAAGCCGGACTGGCGCCATATTGTCAATGGCTTTGAGATTCCCAGAGAGAATTACAGCGATCAGCCCTATGTCGTCATCACCAAAGACGGCAACTGGCTCTGCGTACTCACCACCGGCAACGGCAACGAAGGCGCCCCCCATCAACATATCGTTTCCACAATCAGTGCCGACAAGGGGAAGACCTGGTCCACGCCGGTCTCCATTGAACCCTCAACCGGTCCCGAAGCTTCGTGGGTCATGCCGCTCGCAGTACCCAGTGGACGGATCTACGTCTTCTATGCCTATAACTCTGAAAATTTGCGGCTCGATACCAAGTCGAACAGTCCCGTCTACGCCAAGCGCGTAGATACTCAGGGCCAGTACGCCATGAAGTATTCCGATGACTTTGGGCGAACCTGGTCCAACCAGCGCTATTACATTCCCATGCGGCCGATGCGCATCGACCGCGAAAACGCTTATGCGGGCAAGCTCCTTTATTTCTGGGGCGTCGGCAAGCCTATTTCCACCCGCCACGGAGCGATGTTTGGCTTCGCTAAGGTCGGCAAGTGGGGAAACCCCGGAGGCATGGTCACCTCCCAGGGCTGCGTCATGCACAGCCCCAACATCCTTAGCGAGACAGATCCGGAAAAGATCCACTGGAATCTTCTCCCCGAGGGCGACGAAGGTCTGCGCGCACCCAAGGGCCCTGTCTCCGATGAGACCAATCTCGTGGAGCTCAGCGATGGATCACTTTATGCGACGTACCGTACGATCGATGGTCACAACTGTCACGCCTATAGTCGCGATGCCGGCCGCACCTGGACGCCCCCCGCCTACGCGACCTACACTCCCGGCGGCCAAAAGATCAAACATCCTCGCGCAGCGAACTTCGTGAAGAAATTCAGCAACGGAAAATACTTGCTCTGGTATCACAACCATGGCGGAGAATCGGTACTGACCGCGCCCTGGGATTATTATGCCAATCGCAATCCCGCGTGGGTCACAGGGGGCTTCGAAAAAGACGGAATGCTCCATTGGTCCCAGCCTGAAATACTGCTCTACGACCTCGACCCCAAAACCAAGATCAGCTATCCCGACTTCGTGGAAGACAATGGAGATTTCTACGTAACGGAGACCATGAAAACCTTCGCCCGCGTGCATCCCATCGACCACTCGCTTCTAGAAGGTTTGTGGAACCAGGCGGAGATACGCGACACCTGTAAACACGGCCTGCAGCTCACCGCGACTGGGGATCAGCTGCGCAGCGGTTCCACCCTCCCCATGCCTGCACTTCCGTCGTTGGCCACTGGAGGGTTCACCATCGACTTCTGGATTCGTCTACGCGAATTAAGCCCAGGGCAAACCATCCTCGATACCAAGACTGAGGCCGGAAAAGGGATCTCCATTGCCATGTCTGACCATTACACACTCAAGCTCACTCTCAATGACGGTACCCGCGAGTCGAGTTGGGATAGCGATCCAGGTTTTCATCCCGGAACCCTCAAAACGGGCGCCTGGCAATACATAGCCTTCGTCGCCGACGGCGGATCGAAGATCATCACCGTAATGGTGGACGGAGTCTTGAATGATGGCGGTCCGGTGCGCGAATACGGCTGGGGCCGCTTTGACCCGGAACTTCGCGACGTGAATGGTCTTTCCACGGCTCGCATTGGCAGGGGTATCTTTGGTGAAATCAAGTTGCTGCGCGTTTACGATCGCTATCTGAGGACATCGGAACTGATGGGTAACTGGAGAGCCGGCACATAAGCCGCCCGGATAATTGCCAACTGTTTTTTACCTGCTAATCGATATCCAGCGATATTTTGCTGCGCTCTGCATCCCTCTGCTTCAGGGCGCCTGTGGAGCGTCGCATGGCCGGTGCTTCCATTCTGCCGCCGGAAAAGGATGAGACCCCAACTCAGTGAAAGCTTTCGCGGTCCTGCCACGAGTGCCGGGCCTACTGGACAGTAAGAGAAAGCGTTTGTGTAGCCGTTACTGATCCTTCCGGTGCTGAAACATGGATGGAGTAGGACCCTGGCGCCACCTGGCGGCTCGCCCCCGTGGTCGTCGTACTGGAACTCTGCCCCCCGCCGCAACCTGCGAGGCCGGTCCCCGCCACGCACGCGATCAGCAATGAGAAGCTGAGCAGAAGGGCACGCACACGTTTGGTCCTGCCAAAGAAAGGCATCATAGCCAAAGAGCAGAGCCACAGGCAGCCCGCAATCGCTGCTCTTTCGGATGCTGCAACATTCGCAGTTGGAGCGGTGTTGACCGTGACCGTGAAGTTGCTGCTTTGCCCGCTAGTCAGGTTCAGCGAGCTTGGCGTTACGCTGCAGACAGCTCCGGCGGGCGCGCCAGAGCAGGTGATAGTAACAGCGCCCGTTAACCCTGGAGACCCGGTGAGCGAAAGGCTGTAAGTCGCGGACTGACCGCTGCTGATGGTCGCGCTGGTAGAGCCTCCCGAGCCCGGAGCGATGGTCAACGCCGAACCGACCCCGGTCCCAGACAACGTCACGGTCTGCGGGCTCGACGTGGCATCGTCGGTTAGCGTGAGCGTGCCGGTCTGCGACCCCGTAGC
>CAVYCQ010000002.1:0-1437704 GCA_963767045.1 uncultured Acidobacteriaceae bacterium
GTCTTAGTGCTGTATCTGGAGCGCCCCGTCACGTAACAGTGGGCGGCTGCGCGGTCTTAGAGGGGGGCGCTTCTGATACAGCGACTTGAAGGAAGCCGCCCACAGGGAAGCCTATGTACTTTGAATCGGTCTGAACAGGTGCAGAGGGATCAGGCACAGGCTGAGTTGGGCAGCGTCGGATGACTGAAGGGCCGGATGGAGCAGCATGTTGGCTCGCCGAGGCCTTATGTGGACGCTGGAGAGGCTGGCATCCAAGGGGTTTTGGCGGGAAGAGACAAGGGATCCGCGTGTGCGCCGAAGCACGGGCAGAGGTCGAGGATGTGGATAGAGCTTCATGCAGCGCATCGGTCTGGTTGAGGTGGCGAGCGAAGCAGGAGTTGCGCGGCGGAGAGCCGTTCGACGACGCGCATGGTTCCACCGCAGACTGGGCAGTTCCAGAGTGGGTCGGTCTGATCGGTGGATGGTGATGCTGGCGGAGCAGCCATCTTCTCTGAGTCGCCGAGGAGTCGAAAGCACAGCGGCAACAGAGTAGCGCGGTTGCGGTTGGCAAGGAATCCGAAGTTGCGGATGCGCACGAAGCCGGGCGGCAGCAGATGGAGCAGGAAGCGGCGCAGGAACTCATCGACTGCCAGAGTCATGAGCCGCTTCTTGTTGCCGTGGGCGGAATCGCGCCATCGGAAGGTGACGTTGCCATCGGAGAGAGCAACCAGCCTGCTGTTGGAGATGGCGACGCGATGAGTATAGGCGCCGAGATAACGCAGCACATGTTCCGGTCCGCCGAAGGGCGGCTTGGAGTAGACGACCCAGTCGTGGCGGAACAGTACTCGCAGCCACGCGCTGAAGGCGTGTGGTTGGGCAAGAGCCAGCAGGCTGCCGTGGAACTGGAGCTCACCTCGATGGAAGGCGTTGCGAAGTCCAGCGACGAACTTGCCGCGGAAGACACGGCTGAGCACGCCGATGGGAAGGAAGAAGGAACGCCGGGCGGAGATCCAGCCTGAGTGGTCCGGAGTGATGCCGCCAGCGGCAACGACGCAGTGGATGTGGGGATGAAACTGCAAGCGTTGATTCCAGCTATGGAGCACGCTGAAGAAACCGATCTCGGCACCGAGATGCCGTGGATTGCGGGCGACTTCAAGCAGAGTCTCTGCACTGGCGTGGAAGAGCAGGTTGTAGATGAGCCGCTTGTTCTGCAATGCGAGCGGAGCCAGTTCCCGCGGCAGCGTGAAGACGGCATGTACGTAGCGAGTGGGCAGCAGTTCGCGTTCGCGCGCCTTGAGCCAGCGTCGGCGCGCGTTGCCCTGGCACCGCGTGCAATGCCTGTTTCTGCAGGAGTTGTAGGAGATCCTGGTCGTATGTCCGCAGCCGGTGCAGCGGTCGCGATGTCCGCCCAGCGCGGCAGTGCGGCAGCGTGTAATGGCCAGCAACACCTTCTGGTGTTGCCAGTTGATCCACTTACGACTGCGTTCGATAAACGCCTGTCCAGCACAGCGAACAATGTCGGCCATCTCCACGAGAGGCCGGTTGTTCAACTGTGCTTGCTTCCTCCCTGTGAAGAGAACATGAGGGCATCGAGCGGGCTGGCGGTCGCACTCAGATGCCGTTGGGATAGATGCAGGTAGACCGTAGTTACTTCGAGGTCTCGATGGCCGAGCAGGATCTGAATGGTGCGCAGGTCGGCGCCGGCTTCAAGAAGATGTGTGGCGAAGCAATGACGCAGAGTGTGCGGATGGATGCGCCTATGCTCAAGGCCCGCACGTTCAGCAGCGATCTGGCAGGCAGTCCAGAGGACCTTGGTGGTGACGGGATAACTTGCCGTGTGCCAGCGGTTGCCGGGAAACAGCCACTCCTTCGGCTTGCGCCGGAGGCCTCGCCAATAGGTGCGAAGTTCTTCGAGCAGCTTCGGGCTGAGCATGACATCGCGGTCCTTGCCGCCCTTGCCCTCTCGGATATGAACCACCATCCGCTTGCTGTCGATGTCACTGACCTTCAGGTGAGCCGTTTCTGCGCGGCGTGCGCCGGTGGCATACATCGTCATCAGCAGGATGCGATGAAACGGTGTGTCCGCGGACTCAATCAGTCGCGCGACTTCTTCCTGACTGAGTACCCCCGGAAGGTGACGCACCTTCTTCGGATAGGGCGTCTCGGCGATGCTCCAGTCGCGCTTCAACACGTGGATGTAGAAGAACCGCAAGGCCGCAAGCCGTAAGATGACAGTGTTTGGACTGAACTTCAACTTGGTGAAGAGCATCGCCTGGTACTTGCGAATATCTTCCGGACCAAGCTGATCGGGTGAACGGCGAAAGTGCCGGCTGAAGTGCGTAACACCGTGAAGATATGTACGGATGGTCGTGGCGGCGAAGTTACGCCGCTGCAACTCCTCAAGCATGAGCTGACGTAGTTGATTCACAGAGAATCCTCCTTCTCTGCGAACCAAACTACCCCGGTAGCCACAAAAGCCGATTCCGCCACACGCGCAAGCGTCTGCCGCCGCAGCGGCTTCGTTCAAGTCGGCATGGCGTCAGGAAACAGGGGTGGGAAGGTATCCTCCGCTAAACATGTCCTATGGGCTTTTGCCGGACCGAACCAGAAAGTGTTTACTTCCATATAACTGACGAGTGGGCGACCATCCGACCAGAACCCGCGATTTGACCTTCAATCCGTCTGGATGAGTGCATTGGCCTGCTTTCGTTAGGTAGAGGTTCATGGCTTTTGCGAATGAGTACACGTAAGCTGTCTTATGCGGACTTACATTAGTTCCTGTTGCGCAAACTTCTATTTCGCAAAAATGCGTAGTTTGCGGCTTCATAGATTCAGTCATATCGCAGTGCTTCGAGCGGATCTACCTTTTCAGCCCGCCATGCCGGAACCCAACACGCCAGAAGGCCCACTCCGACGAACAACAATCCCACAACGATCAATGTCGCAGGATCGCTAGGCTGCACTTGATAGAGGAAAGATTTCAGCGCTTGTGATAAAGCCACGGACAGCGCTGCGCCGAGGAGCACGCCGCCTGCGATCACTCGAAATCCTTCGCCCAGGATCAACCTGCGAATGTCGCTATGCTGCGCACCCACTGCACATCGAATCGCCAGTTCTCGACGACGCGAAACGACGGATAACGAAAGCACGCCGTAAATCCCTACCAGCGTTAGCAAGCTTCCAACCGCCGCAAAACCTACCAGCAGGCGCATGGCGAACGTGCGCGACGCCAGAGAATCGTCGCGAATCTGGTCCAGAGTCTTCACGTTCTCGATCGCGGCTGTAGGATCCACGGCGCGCAAAACACGTTCTACGGCAACGGCGACTGCACGCGGATCTGCTGTAGTCCGTACAACAAGGTGCTTTGAAAAAGCCTGTGCCTGCCATAGGGACATATAAACTTCCGATGACGCTTGCCGAGTCAGATCATCGGTCCGGCCATTTGCGATCTGTCCGATAATTTCTATGCCCGGTTTGTCTCGCCCGTTAAACCAGATCTTTTTCCCAATCACGTCACCGCGGGGGAAAAACCGGTCCGCAAAGGCCTGATTTACGATCGCCACCTGAGACGCCTTGTTGTCGTCTGTCGCACGAAATTCGCGTCCACCCATCAGGGTCATTCCCATCAACTTGAAATAATCAGGTGTCACCGCACGCATTGGCAGTGCGGTCTTATCGCTCTCTTGAATGGCCGGAGGCTGGCCCTCAATTTCCATAGTCGCGGGCCAATTGTTTCCTGTTAAGGGCACGCCCCACGCAAAGGCAGCATACTGCACACCGGGAATGGCTGCTACGTGCTCCAGCGCCTGCCGGTGAAAGCTTAGCCAGCTCGACTGGTTTTGCACCTCGGTTACGCTCATGGTCAGGATTTGCCCGGTGTTATAGCCGGATGGAACGACTGCGATTTTAGCCATGGTGCGGAGGAGCAATCCCGCACCGACAAGGAGCGCCAGGGTCAGCGACGTCTGCAGCATCACGACTGCGCGCAGCAAGCGCCTTTCCCCGACTCCTGCTGTGCCTTTTGGCCCGGCGCTTTTAAGCACCTCCATCGGATCCAACCGGAGCACACGCAGCGCAGGAATAATACCTGCGAAGAATGCCGCGAGTACTGCCGCTAAAAGGCCCCAACCTAAGACTGCTGAGCCTGCGTGTACCGCATCCAGCCTCGGAACCGCATGGATTGCGATCACCTTGAAGAGCGCCACTGCGCCAAAGGCGAGCCCAACTCCAAGCGCACCGCCGATCATCGCAAGTAGCAGGCTCTCCGTCAGAATCAGGCGCAGAAGAGCCACCCGTCCCATCCCCATTGCGATGCGGATGGCATATTCCTGTTGTCGCTGGAGTCCTCGCACCAGCAACAGCGCTGCCACATTCCCGCATGCGATCAACAGCACGAGAGTTGCGGCGCCGAGCAGAGGCAGCAGGATCCGCTGCCCATCCTGATTCATTTCATCCTTTACCGTCTGCAACTCTGGCTTGAACCCTTCGAAGGTCTTTTCCGAGCGCGCCTCCTGAGCCGTCAGCACTGCCAGTTCCTGTTGTCCCTTCTGCGGTGACACTCCATCGCGCAGACGGGCGACGACGTTCCAGCCTGGATCTTTTTGATTCTTCGGATCTGGATATACTGGCACCCAGATGTCGACAGTTGCGTTGACGTCGTAATTTGGTTCCTTCGCCGCTCCGGGTGAGGGCAGAAAGCGTACTTCCGGTCCCATGACCCCGATCACGGTTGGCGGAGTGTCCCAGCGGCTGATGCGTATTGTCTTTCCGATAATCTGCGTATCGCCGCCCAGAACCCGCTGCCAGAACTCATATCCCAGCACAATCGCTTTCACAGGACCCTGCTGGAAATCGGAATCCTCGAAACCGCGGCCGATGGCGGTCTTCAGACCCATAAGGCGGAAATAGTCTTTGCTGACCTCCATGCCTTGCATCGACTGGCTACCGTCGTTGCGAACCAGAAAGTTGAAGGTCCAACCATATCCGGCGACGCCCTGGAGCGAGGTTGCGTTCTTGCTCCAACCCATCCACTGTTGCGCCGCCCAGCCCCTCGGGCTGTCCATCACCTGTCCATCGGTACGCGCGGCGGAAACCAGCACGAGCTGGTCTGGCTTCTGGTATGGCGGCGGGGTGAGCAGCACGCCCTGGATCAGGCTGAAAACCGTAGAGGTTGCTCCTATACCCAGCGCCAACGTCAGAGCCGCGATAGCGGTGAAACCTGGCGACTTTCGCATCATGCGCAACGCGAAAATACAGTTCTGCAGAATCGTCTCCATCACTGGTAATCCCTTCTCTGAGTGATAACTCTCACGGATTGCTTCGACTGGGCCGAATTTCACCATTGCGGCTCGATGGGCCTGTGCAGGCGTCATTCCTGCCAGGATGTTGGCTGCCGTCTCGAAAGCAATATGTTGCTCAACTTCTTCGCGAAGCCGCTGTTCGCCACTTCGTCTTACCACGAAATTCCACGCGCGCATCCACGACCGCCTGAGCGCTCTCATGGCAGTTCTTCCGCCTTTGCCATGAGAAACCGGGCCATGATTTCAGTCGTCTGTTGCCAGTCCTGGACTTCGCTATGCAGTTGTCGTTTCCCGGCCTTGGTCAAGCGGTAGTAACGTGCCCGGCGATTGTTTTCCGATACTCCCCAGTCCGAGTCGATCGAGCCCTCCTGCTCAAGTTTCAGGAGCAATGGGTAAAGCGTGCCTTGATTGACCGAGAGCAGATCGCCACTGATCTGTTCGATTCTTCGGGCGATTCCGTATCCATGCAACATGCCAAAAACTTCCAACGTCTTCAACACCATGAGAGCCAAAGTGCCTTGTTTCACGTCCGTCTTCTGATTCATAGGTTTTGAACCTTTTGGTAACCAACAGAAGCTTGACACACTTCCTTTTGGAATACAACAGGAATAGTCTGAATCCTGCCAAAGGCAGCAAAATCGCTGGCTCAATTGCAAAAGTTTGTATCGGAAAACGCGCTTCTCGGAAAGAACGGCTCTGCATTGGCGCCAAATCGTCGAGTCACTCATCGACTGTTCCGGGCGGGTCACCGTCCAACCGGAACTTACCCTAAAGCGGTCTAATGTCCGGGTCGGCGACAATCCGCCCGGAACTCACAAGACGGTAGCGGGAAGTTAAACGGTCCGTGAGAATAGAGGCGAGGATCTCTACTATCCCCAGCTTTGCAAATCCGTTCTCACTCCAGGTCTCGCTGCTAAGGCCGCTGGTCTATTTAGATTAGACGAAGGCGTTTCTTGCCAAGCTTCCGTGAGCGAAGGCCGTCAAGGTTCTTCTTCAAGCGACCGGAATTACACCCACGCGGTCACCAGCACCGTCAAGGGCCACGGCTCCTGAGTCTGGCTGTGCAGCGTTGGCCTGAGTTTTATCCTGCATACATTTGATATGCGCCACTGGCGGCAAACGACACTAATTCTAACTACACGGATTCGAGCGGAACGTATGCAGAGCGTCACTGCTTTCAGACCGCCTTTCTCAGCCTGAGCAAGAGCGCTTCCAGTCCTTGGTCTTGTGCGTGACACTCGATTCGGCAACCTGCACGATGATCCAGCTCCGATTCTCGAATGCGCCAAACTCGTGCAAAGTCTGAGTCAAAGCGAACTCAATGCACCGACGGCAGACCTATCCTTTCTACCAGCGCCCGATAATTTGGCTCCGAATGCAGGAAGTCGAAGATCGGCTCCTTCTGGAGCATCACCAGCCAGGGCGCCCGCTCGCGATACGCAGCTTCCAGAAAATTCATGGCTTGTTCTTTGTCTCCGAGATAGGAATATCGCTCTGCGATGTCGTACGGTGAGACATATTGCGTGCGTGCGCGCGCCCGGATGACGTCCACTCCCAGTTGCTCCACAGCCTTTTCGCCACCTCGCTCAAAGGCCCGGTGTTCCGCATTCGCCAATGCCTCGTCTCCGTCCAGGCGATGTGCTTTTTCCAGTTCCTGTTCTGAGTCTGCCCACATGCCTTTTAACCAGTAAGCCTTGGCAAGATAGCGCGGCAAGCCGGGTTCTTTTGGGTCTGCCTCTTCGCGCAGTCGCAGGTCGTTGATCGCCGCGTCGTACTGCCGCAGAAGAATATACAAACGCCCCAACGCCCACGGCTTTTCGAAAGGATCGATCTCGTTGGCATGTTTCTCCTCCTCTAAGGCCTCATTGTCGCGATTCGTGGCGAGAAGGATGTAGGAGCGCATGTGGTGTCCATTGGCGAAGCCCGGTTCCAATGCGAGGGTACGCAGCGATTCCGCTTCGGCCCGGTGCCAGTCCCACTCGCTGAAAAGGTACAGCATGGCCAGGGTGTTGTGAGCTTCGGGGAGCGAATCATCCAGTTCCACGGCCTTACGGGCCGCAGCTTCCGACTTCACACTCGCCTCTTGCGGTGGCATCGTGCCCCCCGCTTTCACCTCGTACAAGTCTGCGAGGCCGTCCCAGGCAAGAGCGTAGTCGGGTTGCAGGCGAAGAGCTTTCTCAAAATATTCCCCGCTGCGCACATCATTTCCCCGAAACCAGAAATAACGGCCCAGCAAGTAGTCATAGTGGGCCTCCGGATTGACGTAGCGTTGCGGCTTGGTAGGTGTAGCCCCCACCTTCGCCGCCGCCGCGATCGTCTGTGCGAGTTCCAGAGGAAGCGACATCGCGCCATTCAAGTCACGGTCATAACTTCGCGCCCAGACGTTTGTGTCGGTTGGGGCGTAGATAAGCTGCAGGCTCATATGCACATGATCTGCGGAACGGTTCACCGAGCCCTCAAGGATCCCATCTACGCCAAGTGCATGCGCGACTTGCGGCAACGGCCGGCCCGCACCCTTGTACTGCATGGTGGAGGTCCGCGAAACCACCCGAAGAGAGCGGTTTTCGGCAAGCGCGGTGATCAGTTCGACTGTCATGCCGTCGGCGTAGTAATCCTGCGATGGATCGCCGGAGAGATTTGCCAGGGGAAGCACGGCAATGGAACGGATCGAGCCGGCCTGATGATTCCGCGGGAGAATCCATTCGCGGATTCCCCCCACATTGACCGCAGCCAGCACGGCTATCGTTACAAAGAGCGCGACCGCTGTCATCGCCACAAACCGGGGTGCAGAGGTTCGGGGCGCAAAGACGTTTGCCGAGGGAATCAGAGCCGAAGGAGCCGCCTCCGTTTCCGATACTCCCTGTGGCGGCGCGGCTTCTACAGGCTTCGTGAAGCCATTCTTCTCCGCCGCGAAACGATAGCCCTTGCCGGGCACGGTTTGAACAAAACGCGGACGACCGGCATTTTCACGCAGCGCTATGCGGATTTTGCTGATGGCGGTATTGACGCCGTGTTCGGAGTCAACAAACACATCCTTTCCCCACAAGCGCTCCGCGATCTCCTGGCGATTGACGACACTGCCATCCTTTTCGGCAAGCAGAATGAGCAGTTCCATAGGGAGACGTTCGAGCTTCACAAGGCGTCCATTACGCCGCAACTCGAAGCGGGCACAGTCAATCTCGAATTCGCCAAAGAGGAAACGGGCAGGAGAAGGCATGGTTCCAGTTACCCGAGCAGGGTAGCACTGTCTCGGCACAGTTCGCTGGAGAATTTGCAGAATCAATAACTTGCAGGTTTACCTTTCTTGACCAAAGCTTTACCCGCCCTCGGTTGCCCTTGGCTGCACCCTTCAGGGAAGATCTATGCGAAAAAAGGAGAATTTCGTGAAAGCTTCATCGTCGGGATCATTACTTCGTGGAAGTGGCAAATCCGCAGCGCGCAAAAAGTCAGTGTCCCTGATACTTGCAGGGTTCGCGGCGATGGCATTCGTCGTGCCCACGAGAGCGCAGAATTATCAGGTGGTAAACATCAACGTGCCGGGGGCAGGCGGAACGTTCCTTGGGGGCACCAGTCCATGGCATGTCAACAACCTCGGTGAGATTAGCGGATGGTATGGAATAGACGACGGAATGATCGGAAGCTTTGTCCGATATCAGGACGGCCGCACCGTAACTTTCAACGCTCCAGGACAAGGAAATGGCCCCACCAGCGGAACCTGGGCCATGGGATTGAACGACAAGGGTGACACAACTGGAGTGACTTTCGAGCAAACCTACGGCTTTTATCGAAACTTTATTCGCAGGGCCGACGGATCGTTCATTATCTTTCCCCAGCCAGGTCTGTGCGCAACGCAGGTGGACAATGGGTGTATGGGGTATGGCGCATCGCAGATCAACGACCTGGGCGTGGTTGCTGGATCGTATCTTGACGACAATCGGGTGTACCGGTCCTTCATACGGTACCCGGATGGCCGAATGGAGACATTTGCGGCTCCAGGGGCCACCAGCGTCTCCGGCAGCTACGGCGGCACAACCTTAGACATCGGAGTCGCCAATGTATTGAATCAGTTTGGAGCTATAACCGGCACTTATTCGGACGACAATGGCGTGTCTCATGGATTTGTACGTTGGACAAATGGCACGTTCTCAACCTTTGATGTTTCGGGCTCCGGAATTGCACAACCGATCCAAGGCACGTTCCCGCAGAGCATCAATGATTTAGGTGTGGTGGTGGGCTACTACATCGACGCGAACGGCCTATTTCACGGATTCACCCGTCAATTGAGCGGCAAGATTACTAGTTTCGACGCGCCGGACGGCGGTACGGCTCCGGGTTCTTATACGGGGACGCTTGCCATCGATCTCAACATATTCGGTGAGATCGTGGGCGTTTACGTCGATGCAGCAGGGCACGGTCATGGCTTTGTTCGATATCCCAACAGCACGATATACGAGTTCGATCCGCCGGGTTACGTCAATGACGTCGAGGCGTTTGGGATTAATGCGGAAGGAGTGATCGTGGGAAATTCGGTCAACGACGGTCTCGGCTTGGAGAGTGGGCGCAGTGGCTTTGCGCTGGTGCCACGCCGGTAACGCGCCAGGCAAACAGCGGATTTTCGGGTGGTGCACTGGGTCGAAGTGCAGGCCGCACCGCCCGAAGCTATTTGTAGGTTGGTTTCGGGCGCGTGGCTGGAGTTTTAGTAAATGTTTTGAATGACTGCTTGGGCAGCGATCAAAAAAACGCCGGCGATTTCGTGTGCGTAGTGACAGCATCTGTGGCAATAGCGTTCAGCGAGGCGAGCTTCGATCCGCGGCTTGCACGGGCAGGGCTTTGCGGTCTGCTACCCAGTGGAGGAAGAGTGTTGAGTTTTACGACGCTGACCACGCCCTGAATGAAAAGGCGCGCACAGATCGTGAAGACTTCCTGAAAAGGACGCTGCACCTGGCGTCTGCGAGTTGAGCGCCTTCAGACGTTCCCGCCTGCCAGAGCAGACATCGATCCTCACCGTGCGCTTCAATCCTGCGATCTTTCACGGTGCATCGATGAGCGCTTTATCGCCGAGGCACTCATCGAGCATTTGAGAGGCCGGGCTTTTGGGTTCCGGGCGAGTCACCGCCAACCGGAAGTAACCTCGAAAATAGAGTAACGTCGGAATAGGCGACCATTCGGAAATAAACAGACGCCCGGGCTACAATCGCTTGCCTTCGCTCTCGCTCCAGCGCTTCATTAGCTGATTGCTCGGCAATGATTTGTCTTCCACCTTGCGAGCTGTGTCTACTCCTGCGATGGGCAGCCCTCGTGGATCGAGAATGCCAATCTGAACCAGCACCGTGGCCTGGTCCCAGTAGATGTGCTCGTGTACCAGTTTGTCGTCCTCGAATTTGATAATGGCCACAGTCGGAATTTCCACTTTGCGTCCTGTCGGCGGAATACCTGGCAGCATCCAGTCAATTTCCGTTGTATGCGTGAACTTAACGATGAATTCGTCCACGAGAGTGTTGGTGCCGACGGTGCGGCTGATGAGTGTTAGTCGAAAATCAGGCGGATTGACCGGAATGAAATGGTAGGCGTAGAAACGCTTTAGTTGCTCGTACCCAACCCCGCCCGTCATGGTAGGGATATGGTTGACGTATGGCTGCGGAACCATCGTGGCCATGGTAGCGTTCACGTCGCGTTTCTCAAACTCGTCGCGACAATGCTCTTCCCAGAGCTCAACTAAATCAGGAGTGGTCATAGAGACTCCGGCGATACCGACGTCGCGACTGTGCGCGCTTCTTGAAATAGGTGATCGCGCAGGGGGCTTGAAAGCTTCTGGACAGCATCCAGACCTTCGAGCAGCGTCCTCAGCGCCCGGGAGGCGTCCAATGTGGATTCAACACGGGCAATCCGCAGGAGTGCGCATGCACGAACTGACGGCTCCGCCTGTTCGGCTTGCTTGCGCGCATTTTCCAGAACCTCGTCTGGCATGGTATTAGTTTAACGCTTCAGCCTAGACCGCAGGTTGATGAGCGCAAAATCTCCATGCGCGCACTGAGCGAAAGGCCTGGGTGGTCCGTCGTTCCGGGCCGGATCACCGCCTATCCGGAAGTTACCCCAAAACAGATGTAATGGCCGGGTTGGCGGCAAACCGCCCAGAATGCCGCGCCACCGTTTCCGTGAGCCTTGGTCTGTTCTTCGCTGCATATTTCGCTTGCAAGGGTGCCAGGCCCTAGCATCGAGCCCATTTGTGCAAGAAAGAATCTTCACGCCGCATTGCCCCTTTTCTCCAGTTACTCCGCATTCCTAAGTGAGAGCGTGATACGACGCCGCCTGATTCACAAAAGGAGCGAATGCCATGATTCACGGAATCCTCGGTCTCGCACATCCCCATCGTCGTTACCATCGTCTACCGAGTCATTCGCCGCCTTCTTGATGACGGAGCCGGTCCCATCCTCGATCGTTCCTATGCAGATGAGGCCGCGAGCAGGCACTATTCTTCACCGGCATCTTCGGGAGCAGCGTCCGGAGCGCGATGGGAACGCAGGGCACGATGAAGCCAGATTCGCGCAAGCTGCCAGTCGCGCTTGACCGAGCGCGGCGCGATGTTGAGAACTGCGGCGATCTGTTCCACGGAAAGTCCGCCGAAGTAGCGCAGCTCAACCACGCGTGCCTTTCGGTTGTCTTCGCGAGCAAGACGGGAAAGTGCTTGATCAATGGAGAGGATTTCGTCGATGCGATTGGGATCGATGTCCGGCGCGGCGACGAGGTTGTCCTCCAGCTCTACGCGATGCAGGCCGCCTGCCCGGCGCTCGGCCATACGGGTGCGAGCGTGATCGACGAGGACCTGGCGCATGACGCGAGCGGCGAAGCCGATGAACTGACCGCGGCTCGTCCAGTCGATCTCGTCGCCGACAAGGCGCATGTAGGCCTCATGGATGAGGGCGGTGGGCTGGAGCGTGTGATTGGGGCGCTCCTGGCGCATGTACGCAGAGGCCAGCCGGTGCAACTCCGCGTAGACTCGGGGCAACAGTTCTTCCGCAGCGTGTGCGTCGCCGGAGTGCATGGCCTTGAGCAGTTGCGTGATTTGACCGGAGGCGGGATCGGCTGCTTGCGCCACGGTTCCTCCTTTTGCCTGCATAGTACTTCGTTGTGGGGCCCCCTTTACAAAAAATCTGATGCCAGAGGTGTGGAGCAATGGGCCAGTCGGAGATGTTAGTGGACCACCTTTTCAGTCAAGCCGTGGATATGCTGCCGGATGATCGGGCGCTGTACCTGGCGGCCGTGTGCAAGGACGATCCTGTGTTGCGGCGCTTGGTGGAGAGCCTGTTGTTTGAAAACGACCGCCTGAGCGGTTTTCTTTCCACGCCTGCGTTTGCAGCGGATGGACTGGCGGACGCAACGACAGTTCCGCCGCAAAGCTTTCTTGCTCCAGGCAGCCGGCTGGGCCGCTACACGATCCAGGAAACGCTGGGGTTGGGCGGCATGGGGGTGGTGTACCGCGCCCGCGACGAAAAGCTCGAGCGCGAGGTAGCCATCAAGATGCTGGCCTCCGGGGTGCTGCGCAATGACGCGGCCCGAAGGCACTTCCACCTGGAGGCACTGGCGCTCGCCAAACTGAACCATCCGAACATCGCCGCGGTGTATGACGTGGGCGAGCAGGATGGGCAGGACTACATTGTGATGGAACTGGTGCAGGGAGAGCCCTTGTCTGTGCTGCTGCGGGCTAAAGGCGGCAAAGAGGATGCCTCCGAGCACGGTTCCGGAGCGGTGGATGTGCCCACGGCTTCGCAGATTGTGCTGGAAGTGCTGGATGCACTCAAGGAGGCGCATGCACGGGGGGTGGTACATCGCGACCTCAAGCCGGGCAACATCATGATGACGCCGAAGGGGCATGCCAAGGTGCTGGACTTCGGCCTGGCGAAGTTGCTCGACGGCGATACGATCGTGACCCAGACGCTGGGCATTGCGGGCACGCCGATGTACATGTCTCCGGAGCAGGTGCTGGGCGAACCGGTGGATACGCGAACAGATCTGTGGAGCCTGGGAGTCATCTATTATGAGGCGCTCACCGGGCAGCCGCCGTTTCGCGGAGAGAGCACCATCTCCGTGCTGCGGGCGGTGACACAGGCTCCGCTGACGCATGCGAAGAAGATACAGCCATTGCTGCCACCGCTGGCGGACGCGATTGTAACCAGGGCTCTGGAGAAAGATCCGAAGAAGCGCTATGCCTCCGCTGAGGAGATGGAGCGGGATGTGGCTCTGCTGGCAAAGCCACCCCAGGTTGAGGCGCGGCCATGGTGGCAGCAGCCGCGGTGGCTGCTGACATGCTTTGCGGTGATTCTGGCTGCCGTGAGCGCAGGCGGATGGGCTTTGTGGGGTCATGTTGCGGACGAGCGGTGGGCCAGCGAGGTTGCCCCGGCGAAGATTGAGAGCGAAATGACGGCATGGCATCCGCTGGAGGCAATGGCGCTGCTGGAGCACGCGCAAAAGGCGCTGCCAAATGACGCTCACCTGAAGCAACTCGAAGAGAGATACACGCTGACGACGTCGATCACTTCGGAGCCTACCGGGGCAACGGTCGAAATTCAGGACTACATCCAGCCTCACAGCCCATGGAAGACGCTAGGGATGACTCCGCTCGTGAATGTTCGCATTCCAAAGGAGCTATTTCCTGTTCGCTGGAAGATCGCGAAGCAGGGTGTGGGTGAAATGGTGGTGGCGCCGCTGGCCAACAATAAAATGGACTTTCAGCTCGCGAAGCATCTCGCCGCACCTGCGGGCATGGTGTACGTCCCATCGCAGAAATTTCGCGACTGGGTAGCATTTCTTGGTCCGGTTGGCCCATGGGAATTGCCGGCACACTACATAGACCGCTACGAAGTAACCAACCGCGACTATCAGCGGTTTGTGGATGGGGGTGGATACAGCAAGGCGCAGTACTGGCCGGCACTGATGGAAAAGGATGGGCAGCAGGTTGCGTGGAGCGAAGCCGTCGTAGGCTTCACCGACACAACGGGGCGGCCTGGACCGTCCACGTGGACCGGGGGCCATTATCCGGAGGGACAGGCCAATTACCCGGTCTCCGGCGTCAGCTGGTATGAAGCCATGGCGTATGCGGCCTGGGCTGGCAAAAGCCTGCCCGTGCTTGGCCAGTTTTACGAGGCCGCGCCCATTGATGCCGGATTCATAGCGGTCTCGCAGAGCAACCTGAGCGGAACCGCACCGGCGCCGGTGGGCAAATACCAGGGAGTGGGCCCATATGGCACCTACGATATGACGGGCAATGTGCGTGAGTGGGTGGTGAATGCGACGGATGGCGACCTGCGTTTTGCGCTGGGCGGATCGTGGCATTCACCGACGTATTTCTACTCCATGCCGGAGGCATTTGCGTCCACGGACCGCCGGCCCGGCAATGGCTTCCGGTGCGTAAAGAACCTGTCGCCGCTGCCGGAAAACGCGATGCAGCCGGTCCACCGCGTGGTGCGGGATTTTACCAAGGTCAAGCCGGCGAACGATGATGTCTTTCGTGGCTACAAGGTGATGTACGACTACGAAAAGACGCCGCTGAACGCCAAAGATTCTGGCGTAGTAAAGGAAACACCGGACTGGCGCGAGGAAAAAGTCGTTATCGATGCGGCGTACAACGGCGGGCGGTTTGCGGTCTATCTGTTTGTGCCGAAGCGGGCAAAGCCGCCGTATCAAACGGTGCTCTTTCTTCCCAGCGCGCGCGTGTACAACCTGCCCCCGGACTCATCCAACCTGGGCGATACGGAGTTCTTTGACTACATTGTGCAGAGCGGGCGTGCTGTAGCGTATCCGGTGTGGCTGGGCACCTATGAGCGTCCAGTGAAGTACTCGATGAAGAACACGGCGCTTGTCACCGCATGGTACAAGGACGCAGCCCGGACACTGGATTATCTCGAAACGCGGAAGGACATCGATTCGAGCCGCCTCGCCTACCTGGGCGTAAGCATGGGCGCGGCCGACGGAGTGATAGTCTCTACGCTGCTGCAGGACAGGCTGAAAACCGCCGTGTGGCTGGATGGCGGATATTTTCTCTGGCCGCCGGAGGTGGGTGACGACCAGGCAGACTTTGTTCCACGGATGAAGAAGCCGGTGCTGATGGTGAATGGCAGATATGACTATGTCTTCCCGCTGAACGAGTCGCAGACACCAATGTTTAACATGCTGGGCACGCCCGCGGCGGACAAGAGCCACGTCGTGCTGGATACTCCGCATGAAGTGACGGAGCAGCGGCCGATGCTGGTGCGAACCGTGCTCGCATGGCTGGATAAGTATCTCGGAAAAGTATAGGAATAGTTCACAGAAATTCTGGCACTTTGAGCTAAGTCTTTTTCCCTTTGGGACCGGCATCTGTGCGCCCTCGCGGTCGATAGCTGAAATTCAGGGCGAAATACCGGCAAACAGGAAGTAAAGTTGAAGAGGAGCATGATCGGCCTATGGCGAGGAGCCCACAGGTCGATGAAGCAGAAGTCGCGTTCCCCAAAACAGCGTAAGCACCCCAAAACCCGTCTACGTTTGCCGGATCTTGAGTTTTCAAAGTCAGCAGCCGTGTGGTGCAGCTCCGAAAAGAGTTCAGCGCGAGATTGCGCGAGTGAATAGCGCCATCGCAGGAAGCTCCTCCTGGTGCGCAGGCGCAGCAAGGGTGGGCGGGTTGGAAGACACGCAGGCGTTGCGAAGCTGAGGCAGGCTCTAAGACGAGTCAAGGACATGGACCTCCTTTCGCTGGGCAAAGAAGAGCTGGGCCGCAGAGAGCTTTTCGACCGATTGCATGTGTCCCTGACAATCCCGCTTAGGGAAAATTAGATCGTCATGAGTTAAGTCACGACGCCTCAGCACGCGCTGTACAAGAACCGCAATGCCGAGATCCGAGCCTCGACGGTGCTGGGCTCCAGCTTCTTCTCCTGCAGGAGAAAGACCCGATAACGCCGAAGCTGTTGGGGGCCCAACTGCTCCGGTGAGCAGTGAAAATACTCGGCAAACTGCTGGACCGCGCCCAGATAGGCACGGATCGTTGACGGCGAATAGTTGCGGCGCTGCAACTCCTGGAGCATCCGCTGACGGAGTGGGGTCACGGGGTCTGCTCCTGTGACCTTCACCTTAGCCGCAGTTACGCGCGCCTCACCACAACTCTCCATCCGCCGCGCCAGCGGCTTCGTTCAAACCGGCATCCCGGACAATCAGTCCGCCGCCAGCCATGTATCCGCTTCGACGACCTGTTGCCCAAGTGACGAGAAATACGTTTCTGACGATTAATTCCCGTGGCGATCGAATTTCGTGCAACCAATCCTACTAGTAGGTAGTCTTATATGCATGCAAGGAGAAACGGCGACCCGCATCCTCCAGACAGCCAAAACCTTGATTTCCGATCTCGGCTACTCAGCATTCAGCTATGCCGATATCTCTGAAGCAGTCCACATCCGGAAGGCCAGCATTCATCATCACTTTCCGACGAAATCGAACTTGGTGGTCGCAGTGCTCAAAGTTCATCGAGAAGGGTTGCTGCAAGGAACCCAGTTTCTGACGCAAAAGATAGACGATCCGCTTGCACGACTCCATGCCTATGTTCAGCACTGGGAGGGCTGCATTCGCGACAGGAGCGAGCCGTTCTGCATAGCCGCACTCCTCGCTGCCGAAATGCCGGGTCTTCCTGAAGAAGTGCGCGTGGAAGTCCAGAATCACTTTGTCACCTTGAGCGAATGGATTCGCCAAACCCTGGAAGAAGGTGTCAGGAAGCGTACCTTGAAAATCCAGGGGACCCCTGAGGACGAGGCACAAACGTTCATGGCAACTGTCCACGGCGCCATGCTCTCCGCCCGTGCCCTCGGTAGCTCCGATGTGTTCCAAGCCGTGACCACTCGCGCATTGCAGCGCTTTTCCATGCGGAAGTCCTAGCCAGCAAGCTCGCCAGGCCTTCGTTCGTCCTTTTACTCTACCTACTAGAAGATAGCTTAAGGAGTTCTTATGCCCATCCTCACTGCAAACGCCTTGTTACAAGCGCAGTCGCTACGCAACCTCTACTTCACGCGCACCGCCGTCCAACTCCTCTGGGCCGGCGTTGTCATTGCCACCGCAGCCACCAACCCTGCATTGGCCGCTGCTCTCCTGGTCCTCTACCCGCTCTGGGATGTCGCCTGTACGGTGTATGACCTGCGATCTTCCATCCGCTCCAACTCCGGCTCACCCACCGCACAATACGTCAACGCGGCACTCGGATTTCTCGCAGCGATCGCGATATTCCTGACCGCTTTCAAGAATCCTCAGCAGGCCGTGGTCACCTTCGGCGCCTGGGCCTTCGTTGCCGGAGTTGCACAATTTGCCGTTGGCATCTCTCGCAGGAAACAGCTAGGCGGCCAATGGGCGATGATCCTGAGCGGGCTGCAGTCCGCGGCGGCTGGAGTGGCCTTCATTCTGGGTGGCCTCGACGACAAGACACATATCAAAGACATCGGAGGCTACGCGATCTTCGGCGGAGTCTACTTTCTCATCGCCGGCATCTTGATGCACCGCAAATTGTCCCATATCCCAAGGGCAACTGCGGCCGCCACCGCCGAGCGCGGCTAATCATCTGAAAGCGGATGAGACTCCCATCACGGCGGAAGCAAGTTGCGCTACTTGTCCGGGTGGCTGAGAACAACCGGCCACTCTGACAATTGGGGAAGCAGCTTTCCGGACGATCGAATACGCTCGCTCCTGAGTCCCTAAGATTGATCTCTACGACCGCCGGCTTCCATACGTAGATCGGTAAATAGACCTTTGGGATCCATTCCATGAAGTCGCGGATCGCGAGCAGTTCCAATGTATTCCTGAAGAAAGTCGAGCAAGACCTGAACTTTTGGGGTAAGGCGTGACTGCCCTGAGAAGAGCGCGCAAAGCGTGACCGGCTGGGCGTTCCAACGTGGCAGGACCTGCACCAGGCTATCACCAATCTCCGGCCACTTGCTCATATAGAGCGGCAGGAGCGCGATACCGCAGTGCCCTGCCGTGAGTTCCAACAACACTGCGGGGTCATTCGTAACCACTTTGAATTGGATGTTCGGGCTCGCTGTTGCGCGGCCACGATTCAATTTCCACGTTCCGGACCCTAGGCAGGCATGTGTCAGCAGTTCCTCGGGTCGAGTGGGCATGCCGAACATCTCGACGTATTGAACGCTCGCAAAGAGTCCGCGTTTTGTGCCAGGGTAATTGCGCATTCGCCGGATGGAGTCTCGCGGCGCCCTCACCTTGAAAACAACATCGATATCTTCGCGGAATTCCTGATCCCCTCCCGGGGTATATGGCTCGATTTGTAACCGCAACTCCGGATATCGCTTCAGCAATTTCTTAAGCAGGGGCGCGAAGATCAAATGGGCCATGGTTACGGGACAGGCAACCTTGATGAGCCCGCTCGGCCGTTCGCGCCGAACTGCCAGCGTCTCACTTCCTTCATGCAGAGTGCGAAGCGCTCGCCGGCAGACTTGCAAATACTCCTTACCGAAATCCGTCAGAACAAGTCCTCGTGAGCTTCGCCGTATCAGCAGCACATCGAGATTCTTTTCCAGGCGCGTCAGAGCGCGGCTCACTGTAGAGGTCGGTAACTTCAATTTCACGGCTGCGGAAGTCAGGGTCTCTTCCTGGCCTGCCACTGTGAAGATGCGGATATCATTCAAGTCCGCTACGTCCATGGCGCCATTCTACAATGGGTCCTGCCCTTCTCTTCTTCCCACAAATAGACAGCATCCGTTTCCATGGTATTGCATGCTCGCAAAACCGCTTTGCGGAAAAGCGCCCATCAATGCCAGTTCTGGGAGCATCTGTATGGATGCGGATCAATCACCTGATAGGTACGTCGAGTCGCAAATCGACGGCAATCAGCAAATGAATGGGAGGACAACATGAAGATTCTAGTAACCGGCGGAACTGGAAATGTAGGCGGCAGAGTGGTATCGGAACTGGTAAAGCGAGGTGCCGATGTCCGAGTGCTCGCTCGCCAGCAACCGGATGTCGATAAAGTGCCAAAAGGTGTAGACGTTGCCATTGGAGATTTGCTTGACCCGGTAGCCGTGGAACAGGCTATGCAGGGTGTGGATAAGCTTTTCCTGCTGAATGCCGTCGTTGCTGATGAGCTCACCCAGGCGCTGATCGCCTATGGCATCGCAAAGCGTATCGGCTTGAAGCACGTGACTTATCTCTCTGTCTTCAAAGTGCAAGAGTTCCGCGATGTACCTCACTTCGCCTCCAAGCTGGCCGTCGAGGGTGCATTGCGGGAGTTCGGCGTACCATACACCATTCTCCGTCCCGGCTACTACATCCAAAACGATCTCGGTTTGAAAGATGCTCTGACCGGACCCGGCCTCTACCCAATGCCTCTAGGCACCGCCGGCATCGCCGCAGCAGACATGAGAGACATAGCGGAGGCGGCTGCGATCTCGCTGACCGAAAAAGGGCACGAAGGGCAGACCTACGACATCGTGGGCTCTTCGCTTATCAGTGGTCCGGGAAACGCGGAATTATGGGGCAAACTGCTCGGCAAACAGATCAAGTACACAGGGCATGATTTCGACCAGTGGGAAAAAGGTATGCGCGCACGGATGCCGAGCTGGAGTGCTTTCGATCTCCGCATGATGCTCCAGGGGTACTTCGACCGGGGGTTCGCCTCGACCGAAACGGAAGTTGCGCGTTTGACGAAACTGCTTGGTCATACGCCACGCAGCTATGAGGAGTTTGCGACCGAGACCGCACAGACATGGAAGGCATAACCGCTAAGGATGCCCTACCCGGCAACAAGACCACCCGGACGAGGTCGCATGCCTCGTATACACGGAAGCCGTCCGCCGGGATTTCGTACCGGTAGCAGTAAGTAAACCTGATCCGCCCAAAATCCGTACTAGTGTGAAGGCAAGAATCCACACCTCGGTGCCGTCTTGACTCAACGGCACCGCTTGGCCTTGCACCGGTGCGCTCTACCCGCGCAATTGCCGCCCACCACCGGCAAAGCATCAGCGTTTGTAGGCGCGATAGCTTTGGGTGTAGCAAACAGAAATCTGCCATCAGAAACGAACGATCACGTCTTTCCGCAGCATACCTGCAGGCGCGGAAAGCAGAGGTCAGTGCGTAAACAGGGTGCGCCCAGTGCGTGCTCTTGATTGAGCAGTATTGACAACTTGGAAAGCACCACTGGACATGCGGGGGTGCTTATCTCGCTTATCTCGCTTATCTCGCTTATTTCGTATATTTCTTCCCAGAGCAGAGACCATCCGGAAAAACCGTTTTCAACCCACGGATGCTGGCGCGAACGTGGGGCATCCGTTCAGATCTATTCACGATTGGAGCTAGCGAGTGGGCTTTAGCACCAGCTTTTGCACCCGCCAATTCAGCAATTCGGCCACGTAGAGCTCATTCTCAGACGGACACGCAATCTCGTGGATCCAGCCGAATTGTTTTAGCTGCTTGCCTGACTCGCCTAAGTAGCCAAGCACCTTGCCGTCCAGGCTTAGCTTGTAGATCCGGCCCGGATAGGCATCGGAGCTGAACAAAACCTGGTGGGGGCTCGGCGTGATGCACAGGGCCCAGGGGGACCCAGCCTTCATGGTGCCGTTGGCGGAAGTGGCCTGACTCGGCGTGGGCCCGATCGCCGGACGAGCATTGGGATCGAACGGCACATCAATGGTGATCTGCCGAAGGTACTTCCCATCGCCATCAAAAACCTGTATCCGGCGGTTGCCGCGATCCGCTACGTAGATATTTCCCGTGGCATCGACTGCAACGCTGTGAGGCACACTGAATTGCCCGGGCTTGTCTCCGGGCTCGCCCCAGGACTTCAGCCAGTTGCCGTTCTTATCCACTTTTGCTACGCGCGAGTTGATGTAGCCGTCAGTGATATAGGTATTTCCAACCAGGTCCCAAGCCATGTCCGTCACCTGGCGAAACATTCCATCCACAGGTGGCAGCGGCGGCTTGGGATGCTTGAGAGGTTCGGTGCCCTCGTCCGAGGCTTCCTGCTTGCGGCCGAAGACCATGAGCACGCGGCCCTCGGGATCGAACTTGATCACCATGTCCGAACCCTTGTCCGCCACCCAGATATTGTCTTCCGCATCGATCTTTACCGAATGGCCGAACGACCACGCGTAGAGGTGGTGGCCGATCTCCCGGATGAACTTGCCATCGGGACCGAATTCGAGCAGCTGCGATGCCGCAGCCCCATAGGCAGGACCGGTTGTATTGCCACGCGTTAAAGCAAAAACATGGCCTTTGGAATTGACCGCCACGCCGGCCATTTCTCCCAGGTACATATCGGAGGGAAGCTTGAGAAAATTTGGCACCGAAGTGTAGTCGATTTCGGGAGCTTGTTGCGCGAAGATCGAAAGGTTAAGCAGCAGAAACGATAGCAACATCAGACGCTTCAAATTGGCCTCCACCTCGGTCGTGTCACTCGAAAAGATACACACCATTCGATCAAATTGCCTGAAGCATCTTGATCATCTTCGTGAAACAGACACTTATTTGGCAACCTTGCCAAAGCAAATGCCACTCCCACACGACATCACCGCACGTCGTGGAGAAGGACCGCCTCTGAGGTAGGCGCCTCCAGGATGAAGCCAAGCTTCTTGCCGTCCGGTGATGGTTGAATCCAATTCACTTTTCTCCCAGGCAGGGTGGCTACCTTCACAGGATCCGTCGTCTCCAGCGCTTGCCGCCAGATCGTTGAGTCCGCGCCTTTCTCGGTGACGTAGAAGATGCTCCGGTTGTCGGCGGAAAACGCGAAGCGGACAAAATCATCAAAGTCACGGGTGGGAAAGCTTTGGATCGGATGCAGAGAATCCAGCGAAACGATCTGCAGGGGCGCACCTTCCTGCTCGGCGACCGTTGCGAGCATTTTGCCATCCGATGAAACGTCAAACCATATACGCCCTTGCGCTACCTTCTGCGCAACCCCACCCCGCAGCGGTTGCCGCATCAGAATCGCATTGTTATCGTCGGTGGCATCGGCATAGAAGAGCGATTCGCCATCCGCCGTGCACTGCGGAAGGATATCCATCGGTCCCTTCGTCACTTGTGTCAATCCGCTGCCATCGGGATGGACGGTATAGACGCGGCGCACATCTGCCTGCAGAGCGGCGCCGACCAGAGCCATCGTGTCCCGCCCACAGAGAGCCGGCTGGCCGAACATGTATCCGTTCTTTACATTCACCGCAGTCGCTTCGTGTTTGAGAAGATTGATGATCCTCAGATTCCCGGCGCCGTTGGCCGCAATGGTGTCGTTGTCCAGCCAGGTGAACCACACCAGTTCGCCGGTCTGGTCTTCCTCGAGCGAGGTAGATGCTCCCAGCGGAAGTTCTGCGAATCTTGCGTTCAAGTCGTTTTGTGTGGTCGCGATGGTCCTGCCATCGGCGGTGAGACTAATGCTCGAATACACGCTGAGGTCGTTCGTGATCTGCCGCACCCGGCCCGAGGGATAGGAAAGAAAGCTGACCGGGGCAAAGTCGATTTTTTCCGTCCCGATGGTGAAGAGACCCTTCCCGTTTGGCATCCACTGCATGTCATTCAGGTATCCGCCCAGCGCGACGGAGGAGGCTACGGTTCGCACCGAACCCGATCCGAACTCGAGGCTCTGGACATTGCCAAGAGCATCTTCCAGAACAGCGAATTTGCCGCTCGGAGAACACACCGCAAGCGCTGGAAATGGCTTCTTCCCGGTGGCCAGAACCTGCTGGTCGCTGCCGTCCACGCCGGCGCTGAGGAATTGGTAAGTACCCGCGCTCAGCTCGGGCCGATAGAAACACACTCTTTGGCCTCCCTCGATAAAGGCCAGAGGGAAATCTACCCCTTGAATCACCCGGGTGGGCTGACCGCCTAGAACGGGAATGCGGTAATCGTCCCACCGATTGGGCTTGGGCACCCCCAGGGCATCGATGCGGAAATAGATATAGCTTCCATCCGGAGAGAACGTGACGCGATCATATTTGTAGGCCGGATCCTGGACAATGGTTCGTTGGCTGTTGGTCGGAATGTGGTGTAACAGGAGGCTCTGCGCGCCGCTCGCGTCACTCAGGACTGCCGCCAGGTAGACACCGTCCGGCGAGATGGCGATACTCCTAACGTGTTTGCTATCGATCACTCTTTGCAGCGAGTAATGGGCAAACGGCCCCTGGCCACGATTGACCGCGAAGTAGTAGGTGGCCAACGTTGCTGCAACGATCGCGGCACCCCCGATCCACCAGGCCAGCGCTCTTCTTTGCCCGCGCTGTTCCCGTCCTTCGACGGCATGCGACGAGGAAGCACTCCCCGTCTCCGACAGGGCTTCCAGGGCAAAGGCCAGGTCTGAGGAGGACTGAAAGCGCCGCTCCGGGTTCTTTTCGAGGCAGCGATGGACAACCCGCTGCAGCCCGGGTGGCGTATTGCGCGCGACCAGCGAAACGCCCGACGGATCTTCACGCAAGATAGCGGTCATCGTCTCGGCTGACGTGGGTTGCTGAAAAGCGCGCTTGCCGGCCAACATCTCATAGAGGACTGCGCCAAAGGCGAAGATGTCGGTGCGATGATCGATGGTTTCGCCGCGCACCATTTCCGGAGACATGTAGCCGGCGGTGCCCATCATCGCGCCGGGATTGGTTTCGAATGCCTGGGTTGGCCCACTTTCGTCTCCGGCTGGTTGCGGCTGCTGCGTCAATTTCGCGAGGCCGAAGTCCAAAATCTTGATCCGGCCTTCTTTGGTGACAAACAGATTCTCCGGTTTCAGATCCCGATGAACGATGCCCTTGTCGTGCGCCGCCGCCAGCCCATGGGCGATCTGAACGGCCAGGTCGATCGCCCTGCGAAGGGAAATGGGTCCATGCCACAACTGCTCTCGCAAAGTTTCGCCGACGAGCAACTCAGAAACCAGGTAGGGCGCTCCCTCAAAGACGCCGAATCGATAAACCGCAAGAATGTTGGGATGGTTCAGAGCCGCGGCGGCCTGCGCTTCCTGCTCAAAGCGCCACAGCCGGTTGGGATCGTTCGCAACAAAGGGTGGAAGGACCTTGATCGCCACGTCTCGCTTCAAAACCGGATCGCGCGCGCGATAGACTTCGCCCATCCCACCTGCGCCCAACAGGCCAAGAACTTCGTAGCCATCCACTTTCGCGCCCGCTGCCAGAGCCATGTTGAGGCGGATTATACCTTGCACACCGGGGAGTGACAGAACCTCGATCGACGGTTGTTGAGGCTGGTCAGGAAAGACTTATCTGGAGGCAGCCGTCGCCTCGATTGCCAATGCATCTGGATCCGGCGAAGTGACTGCCAAGGTGCGATAGCAATTGATAGCCACGATGCGGTCCTGCCCGGGAGAAGTGGGAGCCACTTCATGGGGCACAAGGCCACCCAGAAGAATCACGGTGTGCCCGCGATCGAGCGGTAGCGAAATTCCGGCGCTTCTGCCGGCCGCGCGCACTACGGACAACGGTTCGCGGATCAAGCCGGGATAAATGACCAGCTCGCCCGCTGGGCAATCCTCCGCGCACCTGGTGAGCGCCGTGATGACGGCGATATCGCACTGCAGAACATCTCGATGGAGGCCGATAAAGTCTCCCGTCTGCTCGTAATACGAATACACCCCGGACCCGGTCGCGCAAACCTCAAGCCCAGAGACGCGTGCCAGCGTCTCGGCCATCTGTTGGCAGCCGTGCAGCCCCCAATGCAGGTCGAGACCGGCGCCCGATCGGTGGGCGCGGGCTGGATAGCCGCCCCGGCCCTCCGCGCCGTCCGACTCCGCCACCAGCATTCGTTCCGCGTCCACCCGCACCCGCTCTGCCTCTTCTTGCAGGCCCTGGAGTGTCTCTTCGTCGAATAATCCGCGAACCACGAGATAACCTCCGGCAGCAAACAGCCGGGACGCCAAGACCTCCGCCGGCGGGTCAAATTGCCAGTCGAGGTGAGTCGCAGATCGCGGATGAATCCGTTGCATCGTCACACAGAAGAAGAAAGAGACAGTCTGTACACAAGCTCAACCGGGCTGCCCAACCGAGCTGCCCAACCGAGCTGTTTGACTCGCGGCATCAGTGGTTCGTCGGGGGCGCCAGCGGCGCTTTGGGCGGGACCAGCGGCGCTTTCGGGGCCGCCAGGGGCGCCTTCGGCGGAATCAGCGGTGCTTTGGGTGGCTGCGGAGTTTCACTCGAGTGCTGGAAGACCGGTTTGATCGGTTCAACTGTTTCGATGGGATGTTTAGGCGAAGACATGCAATCAACCTCCGTTTGCGAGGCCCGGAAAACGAGTATGCCGAATCTGATTGAGCCCGTAAGCGAGGCAATTATATATGGATTCAGAAAATTGCCAACGCTCTCGCATCCGCGAGACAGCGGCAACAAGCTTCACAGGAAATCAGGATGCGGGCTTGTCCGTGCTGAAAACGTCTTCTACACTTGCCCCGTGCAGGTAGTGTTCAGCTGTGAAAATACGACCTACGGTTGGTGGCAAGCAGAGTTCCTGCACTATACGTACGGGCAAGCGGGCATGCGCGCCGAATTAACCGCGCTGGTCGCTGCCACGGACGAACCGGAAAGGCAATTCACCGGTAAAACTGTCCGCGTCGCCAACTACAAAGATGCCGTTCCCGATGCACCCCTTGCTGTGCTGAACAAGCCAGGTGGAATCGCGGAGTGGGCTGCGCTGGACGGGCCTGGAGATGAAACCGTCCTGATCGTCGATCCTGATTCCGTGTTCGTTCGCCCGGTAGCCGATCCCGGCCCATTGGCATCGGGCTGCGTGTATACCGAAGCGCACGACTTCATGTCGGTCGACATCCCGGGCAACCGTACGGTCATTGAGCGCCACTGCAAACAGGAATTCCGTGCCAGGATTGAGCCAGTGGGAATTTACTTCTGTATGAATCGGGCCTTTCTCGCCGAGTTGGCCGCTCGCTGGCTGCAGAAATCGATAGAGATCGCGGCCGATCCCGTCTGCCGGGAAGCGCTCAGCGGGACCGGCTGGCTAAGCGATATGTGGGGATACTGCATTGCCGCAGCAGAACTGGGAATCCACCATAACCTGACAGGCTTGACTCAAATGACCGGCTCTCATTCCCTGAAGAATCCCATCATTCACTATTGTTTTCCCTTGATGGAAAGCCGCAATGACACCTGGGAGCTCGATACACCGAAACCAGTGCTATGGAGTAAATGGACCTACCAGCCATGGGAGAATCCGCCGGATTTTCTTGGGACCACGATGGAAGGCGAATTATTGCTTGAGCGCCTAAGGGAATTCGTCAACGCCAGGAGCACGGAATAAGGAGCATCATGTCGCAAAACTACCAGAGTCAGGATGTATGGAGCCGCGCAACATCGGTCAATGGGTATGCCTTCGACGAGCTTCGCTCCGTTCTGCAGAAGTCGATACGCCGCGGTTGGGTAGAGGAGGCGGTGCTCGCCGCCTATGAGTTTTTCTCGAGCGGCCCCGAAGCCGAGGAGGCGTTATGGCGCAGGCTGGAGATCATTGCCACCGAAGATGTTGGACTTGGACTGATCGAGGCCCCTGCCATCCTCGAGGCTTTGAACGCCCAGCGTCTGCGCATGGCCGATCGTGGCGACCGCTGGATGTATTCCGTGCATGCGGTGCGCCTGCTGGCGACGGCGAAGAAGGACAACAGCACCATGGAACTCGCCACCTGGGCACAATTTGTCGTCGCCCGCGGAGAGCGCCGGGTCGAAGTACAAGACTTTCAGGTGGACATGCATACACGCCGGGGCGCAGCGATGGGGCGCGATGTCGTCCACTGGTGGACGCAGGGCGCAAAACTCGAGAACCGGCTCGACCCGGGGCAAACCAAGTGGGGCCAGTACCTGGACGATCTCTACACGGGGAGAAAAGATACGGAGCCGCAGGAGAAAGGCTGACCCGGTTCAGCGGTAACGCTCGCGCAGCCGCGTCTCCACCGCGCCGGCAACGTTGTATAGGGCGACCGAGAGCGTCATGGCCACCAGGCTGGCTCCCCAGGCGCGTTCCGTCTCGAAGGCCTGACTGCTAAGCGCGAACATGTTGCCGAGGCCTCCCGTCTGCATCAGGTATTCCGAGATCATGGTCACCATCACGCTGTAAGCGGCTCCGATGCGCAAGGCGACTGCCATTTCAGGCACCGCAGCGGGCAGAGCAAGCCAGACCAGCCGCTGACCCCGGCTTGCCGCCAGCACGGCAAACAACTCGCCCGACCCGGGCGGCAACGTTCTTAGCCCCTTGCCGGCAAAAACAAAGCCGGGGAAAAAAGTCATGATGGCCACGGTGACAAACTCCGTCCGGCTCTGGTAGCCAAAGATGCGCGCCAGCAGGGGTATGAGGCAGACGACGGGCGTGGAGCTAAGCAGCAGCGCAGCGGGACTGATCGTAGCGGAAAGAATTTGTGATCTCCACCCGGCTATCGCCAACAGCAGGCCCAGGATTAACCCCGCGGCAAGCCCGCTGAGCGCGAAGCCGAGCGTCCACAAGGCGGGCATCAGATAGGTTCCTGGATGCAGCATGATATCGCGCACCACGGCGACCGGCGAGACAGCGACGATGGTGTTGTAGTGGGCCGACATAACCCACAGCTGCCAGGCAGCAAAGATCAGCAACAGGCCCCAACTCTGCGCGAAGAACTGTGTAAAGAAGCGCCGCATCATAGAAATCTCCGCGCGGCAAAACGTTCCGCAACATGCGCCGCGCCATAACCCGCAAGCGAGATCAACGCCACCAGCAGCACAGCCGCCCACATCAAAGGAATCTCAAAGTTTTGCATGGTGTTCAAGATGACGATGCCGAGCCCGGTGGGAGCTCCGAACCACTCCCCCACGACGGCGCCGATCATCGCAGCCGTGACAGAGACCTTCACTCCACTCAGCAAGGAAGGCACGGCCGAGGGAAAATCGAGATAGCGCAAACGCTGCCACCTGCCGGCGCCGAAGGTCGTCAGCATCGCGCTCAGGCGGCTGGAGGCGCTACGCAGGCCGGACCCCACCGCAACATAGATGAGAAAGGAGACGGATATGGCCGCAAGCAAAGCCGGCGTCAGCTCCCGGCTCACCAGCAGGATGAAGATCGGCCCCAACACGACTGCGGGAATCGCGTTGATGGTCACTGCCAGGCGATCCAGTCCGGGCCGCAGTGGTGGAAGGACATACGAAACTATGGCGGTGACCGTTCCCAGCAGAGCGCCCACGGAAAAACCTGCCGCGGCCGAGCCCACGGTCGCAAGCGCGGACCGGTAGAGCAGCGCTGCAAATCTTGGCTGAAGATACACCCGCATGACGCTGCCCGGTGTGGGAACCGTAAGCCCAGCGACGCCCGAATGGGCCAACCCCTGCCAGGCTGCCAGCAGACCGAGCTGCGCGAGGACGACATAGAGTAGCATCGATTTGTTTTCGCTGGTGCTCTGCACTTCAGTGCTCCAGAAGCAAAGTCAGGTGATCGATCAGCTGGTGAAACTGCTCCGAACGCATGCAGTCGACACGGCGCGGACGAGGGAAAGGCACAGTGATAGTCTCCACGATCCCGCCCGGGCGGCCGCTCATGACCACCACGCGATCAGCCAGAAAGAGCGCTTCGTCTACGGAGTGAGTCACCATCAGAGTCGTCAATGTTCTCTCCAGCCAGATGTCTTGCAGCTCGAGGTTCATGCGCCGCCGGGTGACGGCGTCGAGCGCGCCGAAGGGCTCATCGAGCAACAATAGAGCGGGTTCGAGACAGAGCGAACGGGCAATTGCGGCGCGTTGGCGCATGCCGCCGGAGAGCTGGCTGGGCCGTGCTTCTTCGAAACCCTGCAAACCCACTAGCTCGATCAAGTGCCGCACCCGGGCGTCGTCAACGGGCCGGCCGGCAATCTTGAACGGCAGAGCGACGTTTGCCTTCACCGAGAGCCAAGGCAGCAAAGCATGATCCTGAAAGGCAATCCCCAGCCGGTGCTGGTCGCGCAGCAGGGCGGGCGATTCGCCATCGACCAGGATGGACCCTGTCGATACCTGCTCGAGCGCGGCCACCAGGTGCAGCAGCGTGCTCTTGCCGCAGCCGGAGGGGCCGAGAAGAGCAACGAACTCGCCGTCCTCGATAGTCAGGTTCACGTCCTTAAGAGCAAGCACGGAATCGCGGCGATCGAGAGCATACGATTTGCTGACGCCGTGGATCTCAACCTTGGCCATAGCTCAGGCGATCGCCCTCTCGAAGCGGCCCATAAGAATGCCGTATTGCCGGCGCAGCCGCTCCTTCATGATCGCCAGATCGACCGTGAGCAGAACGCGGTCCTTCATCACTAGCCGGCCATCGATGATGACTGTCCTTACGTTGGGTCCGACCGTGCTCTCCGCCAGCGTAATCATGGGATCGTAATTCGGAAACTGCGCGGGGCTGGTGGAGTCCACCAGAATCAGGTCGGCCAGCTTGCCCACTTCCAGCGACCCGATATGCCGCTCCAGCCTCGCCGCGCGCGCTCCTCCGCTGATGGCGGCACGGAGCATCTGCTCGTGCGTGATCGGGGGATCGATGTGGTAGGGGGTTCCTCCCACGGCCTGCTGGCCGACTGTTGCGGCATGCACGATCTCGAACATATCCAGACTGCCACGGGTCGCCGCACCATCGGTCCCCAGCCCCAGGCGAATCTTGCGCTGCAGCATCTCCAGTATTCGCGGAGCGCCCATGGTGTAGTTATTGAACGCGCAGTGGCAGGCGGAAACATCGTGTTTCTGGTAAAGGTCGAGCTCGTGCAGGCTCAGAAGCACGGAGTGGGCCGCGTGAATATGCGCGTTGAGAGCCCCGATGCTCTCCATATACTCGGCCGGCCGCAAGCCCCATTTGCCGATGGCATAGTCCACCTCATAGGTCCCCTCTGCCAGGTGGGTGTGGATGGGCGTGTCGAGCTGCTTGGCCAGTGCGCTCATGCCGCGCGTCAGGTGAGTGCTGTTGACCATGATCTGGCGCAGTGAGAGCCAGGCATTCACCCGCGGATGATGTTGCCAACGCTTGACCAGCTCCTCATTTTTCTTGAGAGCCTCTTCCGTAGTGAAGCGCGAGCCCCTGGGAATGCTCTCATCCATATCCATGGTGGAGAGCGCGACGCGCCCCCGGATGCCGATCTCGTCCGCGGCCCTTCCCATCTCATCCGGGAAAGGTCCGCCTGCTTCAAGAAAGCAGGTGGTGCCGCTGCTGATCATCGAAGCGTAGGCGGCGAGCCCACTGTAGTAGACATCCTCGGGTTCGAGCCCGCTTTCGAATGGGATCAGGTAGCGGGACCACATGGGGCTCTTCAACTCGCCCCGGCGCCGAATAGCAGCGATCTTGCCGTGCAGAAACTGCTGCGCGGTATGAACATGAGCATCGACGAACCCTGGCATGGCGATCAGCCCGGTGGCATCGATCGTCTCGCGAGCCGAGAAATGTTTGGCGCTCTCCGCCGTGGGCCCCATCCAGGCGATACTGTTGCCGACGATGGCAATGGACGCGTCGCCGAACTCAGTGCCGTCATCATCAAAGGCGACGATGCTGGCGTGATGGATCAGCAGGTCGGCCTCTCTCACTTCAGTCATGTTTCTTTCCTCTCCATTCCCAGGCTTCTGTATGCCTCCTGGAGCAATGACATGTCCATGAGCCGCGATGGGTCGGGCAGGTTCGTTCGACCCGCGGCGCTGGCGGCGCCGTACATGTTGTTGACCAGGTCCTGCTCCGAGATCCAGAAGGGGCCCGGTGATCCGGGCGCCTGGTAGAGCGGCAGCTGCAGTTGGTTGGTGCGCAGTTCGTGCTGGAAGGTGAGCCCGAGATCGACACCGAATTTGTCCACGGCAAGCCGGGCTGCGTAGGACGGATCGAGATCATTCGTTGCCTTGCCGCGGAGCCGGGCCTTGAGCAATCCGACCAGCTCTGCTCTTCGCGCGTGCAGCGTTGGCCGATCGACAAACAATAGCGTCGATGGGACCTTGTACCCGAGTTGGTCGAGACGGGTCACAATGAAATCCACGCCGGGACGCATCCCCATGGCCTCCAACATGAGCGGCTGATTGGTAATGAAACAGTAGTATGCATCCCCCGCGTCATTGAGCAGCGCTTCAGGGGAAAAACCGACCGGGATCAGTTGATAGTCCGGCGGCAGATGATTCAGTTTGAACATGGCTTCAATGGCGGTTCGCTCGCTCGGCCCTTGTACAAGAAAGCGAGCATGAGGAAGGTCGGCAGGCCGGCGGATCGGCCGTCGCGGCAGGGACATAATTGCGGCGGGATGCACAGGAAAGATAGAAGCGATGATCACGAAGTCGTTGCCGCGGAGGCAGGCATCCAGCAGCGGCAGCCACTCCGCCTCGCCAATATGGGCCTGCCGCGCGGCTACTTCAATCACCGGCTGCGGTGCATTCGGACCACCGGGCCACACTTTTACCGGAACCTTATCCTCGGCGAAATATCCCTTCTCCAGGGCCACCCACAGGTCGGCATACTCTACGTTGGGCACCCAGCCGAGAGCGAAGATGAGGTCTCGCTGATGGAAGGAGCTGCAGGAACTGAGAAAAGGGAGCGATGCGGCGAGCGCGGCGCCGCTGCGCAGAAAACTCCTTCGACTCCATGGCGACGCAGCCGGCAGGTGCTCCATAGAATTTAATATGACAGGTTTTTCCCCGGGGATTGCCGGCAATGTAGGAACGATTGTCGTTGAGTGCTGTGGTGTCCCACTCAAGCCGAACAACGGCTTGAATGGGGCACCCAACGTTTGTTGCGGGTGGAGGGAGTTGATCGTCCAAGGTCCAGTCGGTGAAGCGGACGGTTCTACTCTTTGGGGTCCGGCGTGCGCCCGAAGCTGTTGGTTAAATAATTCACGATCTCATTGAACTGCTCATCGGTTGCGGAGGCGCCATGCTGCGCCATTCGTTGCACCGTCCCCGTCCACTCCTCCCGAGTCTGGCGATGGGTCGTGATCAAGTCCACTGAGTGGCAGCTGTTACAGACCTTCTGCACCAGTTCCCTGCCGTTGCCTTCCGGCAAAGGCGTTTGTGCATGCAAGAGACTCGGGCTCGTCCCGAGCGATGCATGCCCGTCCAACGCGAATGCGACCAGGTTCTCACCCGCGGCGACCGCGACGTATTCCTTTCCGCTCTTCCCCGTGTATACGATGGGAACGGCCAAAGGAGCCTGGTCCATTTTGAAAGACCACATCTCTTTGCCGGTCTTCGTTTCCAGGGCCCGAAAATACTGGTCGAGCGTGCCGGTGATGAAGATGAGACCACCTGCAGTGGTCGTAGGACCTCCACGAGAGCTCGGTGCCCCGGTTTTCATCCCCGCCGGAATTCCGGCCATGGTGCCGTAAGGTATCTGCCAGGCAATGCCACCGGTGTTCACATCCACGGCGGTCAGGCGGCCCCAGGGGGGAGCCCAACAAGGCCAACCGTTGGCCGAAAACGAGTAGGCCGAAAATGAAATCGCCGATTGGGCCTTGCTTGGTTTTGCGCTGTACAGGATGGGCGATTGACCATCCGGATCGGCATAAAGCGGTGCGGGCTTTGGATTCGGCTGGTTTTCAATAAAGTGAAGCGCGCCGGAATCCGTTGTATTGATGATGTAGTAGCCGAGCTCGGGATCAAAGGAACCGCCCCACATCCAGGCTCCGCCCCAATGATCGGGAAACTGCAAAGTCCCATTCGGAGAAGAGGGCGTATACGGCCCCTTGTTCACCCCGCCACGCTGCAGGAATTTTGCGTACCACTCGCGGCACGCGGCCTCGTGCTGGGGTGTGATCGCGGCAAAGTCATTTTCGGTAAAGGTCAACCGGGATAACGGCGGAGGCTTAAGGGGAAACGGTTGGGTGGGTGAATACCATTCGCCCGGCGCGTCTCCTGCGGGTACGGGGCGCTCTTCGGCGCCGTAGATCGGTCGCCCGGTTACGCGGTTCAGAATGAACAGCAGAGGATTTTTGGTGATGACCGCGACGGCGGGAATTTTCTCCCCGTGATGAACGACATCGAAGAGCATGGGCGCCGCGGGCATGTCGTAATCCCAGAGATCATGATGGATCGCCTGAAAGTACCACTTGAGCTTCCCGGTTTTCACATCGACGGCAACCAACGAATTTGCGAAAAGGTCGCGGCCCGGACGATCGACGCCATAGTGATCGTTGTTGACCGAGCCCACCGGCATGTAGAGGATTCCGCGCTTCTCGTCGATGGTGAAGAAGGACCAAACATCTCCCCCGGCAACGTCTTTCCAGGTATCGCCGGTCCAGTTCTCGTGTCCTTTCTCGCCGGGCCGGGGCACCGTATGAAAAGTCCACACTAGCCTGCCGGTGCGCACATCCCAGGCGCGCACATCGCCGGCCGGGCCCTTGGAGCCGGTTTCGTCGTCAATGTGACTGCCGGTGATCACCAGGTCCTGGTAAATGAGCGGCGCGGAGGTGAGCCCATAGTGCATGTGCGGATAGCTCTTCATTACCTCCGGCGTTTTGAGATGGACGATGCCCTGGTCGCCGAATTCTTCAATCGGGGCACCCGTCTTCGCATTCAGCGCGTAGAGTTCGCCTTCTTCTGTGCCGAAGAGAATGCGTGGAGCGCGCACCTTATCGCCTGGCCAGTAGGCCACACTTCGCATCGACGACAACCCGGGACCCCGGTAAGGACAATTCGGTGCGGTATATTGCCAAAACTGCTGTCCGGTTTCCGGGTCGAGCGCAGCGACGTGACAGAAGGGCCATGACACGTACATGCGGCCGTTCACCACGACCGGTACGGACTCTATGGTTCTACTGCCAGTGCCGTCGGCTGGATGGGCGAGCGGATAGGTCCACGCCGGCGCCAACCGGGAAACGTTTTGGGCGTTGATCTGCTTGAGCGGGGAATATCTTTGCGCCTGAGGGTCATGGCCAACGTCTGGCCACTCGCTTTGCGTTTGCGCACGCGCGAGAGAAATGGCGATGGCCAAACCGGAGAAGGCAATGATTCGCTTCGCCGATGCGGATGAGGACCTGGTTGGCAACGCACGTGGTTGTCTATCCATTTGGCAAATCCGGATTCCCTGCTTGATAGGAGATCCGGAATTGCCGAGTGTACCGGTTACGACGACGCAAAGCCACCTCACGTCTGAAAGACAGACGTTACCTGGCCGATCTTGAAGCGGTGGTTCGCTTCTTCGAGTCCATGCAGGCGGTCAGGACTCGTGAAGAGCCGGAACCGTAGTCAGGAACGGCGTGGAGAACGGCGCGCGGTCTGTGTGATCGCTGCATCCAGTTTTGCTGCGATCGCCGGGAAGGAGGGAGTGGGGCCGCTCCATCGCAGCTGCTCCACGTCGTCAAAGAGAGGAATGTCGGTGCGCAGCGTAGCCAGGGTTCGGAACAACAGAGCGTGGTCCCACTCACGTACGAGAGTGCTTGCAAGAGTTGCTGCACTCGCCGCGTTCACGCGCCACTCGCGGTGATTCTTTGGGATGGATTCCAGATGTACATACTTGGCAAGGACGGCGGCTGACGATTTCGCACCCCAGCCCGGCAACCCTGGATAGCCATCTGCCGAGTCCCCCACCAGGGCCAGGTAATCCGGGATCGACTCCGGCGAGACGCCGAATTTCTGTATGACGCCGGCCTCGTCAAAGGTGACGCGGGTGCGGCGATTCAATTGGACGACACGCGTGCCGCGAACGGATTGAGCTAGATCTTTATCCGGAGTGCAAATGACCACGCGATCGACTCGCGCATCTTGTGCCGCGAGCGCAGCTGCCGCCGCGAGGGCGTCGTCTGCTTCGAACTCCACCATGGGCCATACGACGATCCCTGCTGCGGAGAGAACTTCCTCGAGCAGTGGGAACTGCGCCAGCAGGTCGGGTTCGACGCCTTCTCCCGTTTTGTAGCCGGGCCACAGTCCGTTACGAAACGACTCGATCACGTGATCGGTGGCAACCGCGATGTGGGTGGCGCCTTCTTTGAGCAGGCCCAACAAGGATGCAAGCACTCCGCGGACGGCCCCGACCTCCCGGCCCTCGGAATCGCGTGCCGAAGGCACCGCGTAGTAGTGCCGGAATAACTCGTATGTGCCGTCGATCAGATGGACATCCAGGGGGCAGCTCCAAAACAACCCTATAGGAGCGGCGGGGGGCGGAGCAATGTCTCAGTGCCAACGATGTTGAACGCTCGCTCATCCGAGTTGTTGCAACCTCGGAAGTCGCACGTCGAAGGTGTTTATCCCACTCGAGGCCAAAAACAGGGCTTGAATGGGGCACCCAGCAGTGGTTGCCGGCCAGCAAAAGGTTGTCATGATTCGCTTTCGTTCCCTGTAACCCCTATCCGGTTGCTTTGTGCGTCTCCGATTGCGCAAAATGGTTGACTATGGTCGGTTTGGTCAATTACGCAAAGGATCCGCACTCGGTCGAGCTTCGGGAACTACCCGTCCCGGGCATTGGTGAAGAAGACGTTCTATTCAAGGTGGAGGCCGTGGGCATTTGCGGCAGCGACCTGCATCAATACGCCGGCAAGCAGAGTTGGCCGGTCAATTATCCCGTCGTCCTGGGGCATGAATTCGCCGGCTATGTTGCTCAAGCCGGTAACCGGGTAACCGGCTTTAAGGAGGGCGACCGCGTCGTGAGCGAAACGGCTGCCCTGCTGCCGCCTGACTCGGCGTTCATTCGCCAGGGACTCTATAACCTGGATCCGAAGCGGCTCGGCTTTGGATATGGGGTGGATGGAGCGATGGCGCCTTTTGTGCGAGTGCCCGCACGCTGCCTGCACCGGGTTCCCGCCGCATTGGCGCTGGAGAAGGCTTCGCTGACTGAGCCATGCTGCGTGGCCTACAACGCAGTGTGCAACAATTCCCGGTTGCGGCCGGGGGATACGGTCGCAGTGATTGGCCCAGGGCCGATTGGATTGCTATGCGCGATGATGGCAAAACTCTCCGGGGCTGGCCACCTCATCGTGATCGGCATCCCCGCCGACGCCAGGAGGCTTGAGGTTGCCAAGCGAATCGGGGCCGACACTATTCTCGGCGCGCAAGGCGAAGATGTTGCCGAGTGGGTCAGGAATTTTGGTGACGGCTATGGTCTCGACCTGGTAATCGATGCGGCCGGCGTTTCTGCCTCGCTTAAGCTGGCACTCGACATCGTGCGCCCGGCCGGCCAAATCACCAAGGTGGGATGGGGACCACAGCCGCTCAATTTTTCGCTCGATCAGTTGGTCCAGAAGGCGGCCACGCTGCAGGGAAGCTTTTCACACAACTGGCCCATCTGGGAGAAGGTTATTTCATTGCTGGCAAGCGGCAAGATTGATCTCGATCCGATCCTCAATCGCATTTCGCCTCTCAACCAATGGCATGAGGCTTTTGAGGAGATGCATTCCGGCGTGATCGTCAAAGGGGTGCTACGGCCATGAGCCAACGCCTGAAAGACAAAGTGATTCTGGTGACCGGCTCGACCACCGGCATCGGGGAGGGCATGGTGCGGGTCTTTACGCGCGAAGGCGCGAAGGTCATGATCCACGGCAGGCGAAAAGATGCGGCGGAAAAACTGGCTGCGGAACTGGGAGAAGGAGCGTCCTTCTGCATTGGAGGCCTTGACGATCCGAAAGTGCCCTCGAGGCTCATCGCGGAAACGGTCGAGCACTTTGGAAGAATCGATGGACTGGTCAATAATGCCGCTGCCATCGTACGGGGAAATATCGAGCAGACCGATGAAGAATTATTCGACCGGACGGTGGCTGTCGACCTGAAGGCGCCGTTTCTTCTCATCCAAGCGGCCCTTCCCCACTTCCGGAAGCAGCGGACAGGCCGGGTGCTGAATATCGGGTCAATTAATGCGTACTGTGGAGAGCGTAATCAATTTATCTACTCCATCTGCAAAGGTGGCTTGATGACCCTGACACGCAACCTCGCGGACGCGCACGGAACCGAAGGGATCCGGGTGAACCAGTTGAATGTCGGTTGGACCCTGACGCCGAATGAATTTGCCTTGAAGATGAAAGAGGGCTTGCCCGAGGATTGGCCCAGCAGGGTATCCCGGACATTTGCTCCTTCAGGCCGGCTGCTCTCGCCGGAAGACATCGCCTGGGCCGCGGTTTACTTCCTTTCCGATGAGGCAGCACTCATCAACGGCGCGGTTCTCGACGTGGAGCAATACCCCGTCATTGGCCGGAATCCTGTCAAGGAAAGCGCTGACGGAACCCTTTTATGAAGCCCAGGCTAGCGGCATTTCCGAAATGCTACATCGATGAGCTGTGCGTCCATCGCACCATGACTGTTTTCGAATGGATCGACCTTGCCGCGACACTGGGGGTCGACGGACTCGAGTTCTACGTGGGTTTTGTGGAGGACGATGAGATCTTTCTCAAGAAGGTCAAGGCCGCCCTCGAGAAGCACAATCTCGCGATGCCGATGCTCTGCTGCTCTCCCGATTTCACTCAGCCCGATCCTGTTCTGCTGCAGGCAGAGATCGAGCGTGAAAAGCGGATGATCGAGATCACTGCTTTCTTTGGTGGCCGCTTTTGCCGTGTGCTCTCGGGCCAGCGCCGGCCTGAACTCACACGGGAAGAGGGCGTGGCCCAGGTTGTCAGGGTCATCAAGGGCCTGCTGCCTTTTGCCGAGCAACACGGCGTCGTTCTGACCATGGAGAATCACTACAAGGACAACTACTGGCAGTATCCGGAATTTGCGCAGAAGATGGATGTCTTCGTCGAGATTGTGGATCAGATCGATTCACCCTGGTTCGGCGTGAACTACGACCCCTCAAACACCATCCTGGCCGGCGAAGACCCGCTGGTTTTGCTCGAGCGAGTGAAACATCGCGTGGTCACCATGCATGCCAGCGACCGGTATCTCAGAACCGGAACGATTGAGGATCTGCGCAACGAGGAGAATTCGGTAGGCTATGCCAGCCGCCTCTCCCATGGCGTCATCGGTAAGGGAATGAACGACTACGACAAGATTTTTTCCATACTGGATTCCGTTGGGTTTCAGTCCTGGGTTTCGATCGAGGATGGTTTGGATGGGATGGAGCAGTTGCGGGACTCGGTCCGTTTTCTGCGGGCCAAGATAGATTGCCACTTCAAAGACTGACTATGGAAACGATCGTACAAATCTCGCTCGACCTCATCTCGATCCCCGAAGCACTCGAAACCGCACACCTCGCTCGTCGGGCGGGAGTTGATTGGCTGGAAGCGGGTACGCCCTTGATCATTGCCGAGGGAATGAATGGAGTTCGCGCCTTGCGCGCCGAGTTTCCTGGCGTTCCCATCGTCGCCGACCTAAAGACTATGGACGGCGGCTGGCTGGAGGCGGAGATGATGGCGAAAGCGGGGGCAACGCACGTGGTGGTCATGGAGCGCGCTCACCCGGAGACGATCAAAGTCGTGGTGAAGGCGGGAAAAGATTTTGGCATAAGGGTCATGGGTGACAATCTTGCAGCCGACGATATGGTTGCGGCCGCAAGAAGGCTCGAGGATTACGGCTGCGATTTCGTCATTCATCACGTCGGCTTCGATGAACGCCGCGGCCTCGCGGCGATGGGCAAACCCTATCCCAGCCCACTCGATCAATTGCGAGAAGTGGTTGCGGCGGTCCGGGTACCGGTCCAGGCGGTTGGCGGCCTTTCTGTGGAAGATGCGATCCGCACGCCGGAATTTGGAGCGCCGCTGGTGGTTCTGGGCGCTCCGCTTACTATTGACGCCAACGCGTTCAAGACTGCGTCTGGGAATCTCGAAGATAAGCTTCGGTTGGTTTGCGAGCGAGTGCATGCCTATCGCGGTTAGCGGTTGAATCGAGAGGGTGCTTCCATGGGCAGTTGTTAATGGAAAGGCGCACAGCAGGTCGCTCCGCTACGCTCGGGATGACAAATTTTAGGGCGACGGCTCACCTTGGCAGGGATGGGGATGGAAAGAGTCCCACGCTAACCTCACCAATTCAGGCTTGCGCTGCTGCAGTAGGCGAATGAACTTCAAAAAAGTGGAAGCCCCAGGGGGCGAGCTTTACGTATAGTCCCTCGGCTACCATTTCGCCTATATCGCGGAAATAGTTCGCCCCGGGAAAAATGTCCATGAGCCGGCTTTGACCGGTGCCAAGGGTCTCCCACTGCGCATGGATGCGGCCCTCGGCATCTCCATTGCTCAGGTTCACGACAACCAACCGTCGATCATCTCCCATGACCCAACGCCAGGCAACGAGGTTGTCAGCGCTGTGATTATCCGGCCATCCCGTTATCTCACAAAGCGTCCATTGGCCATGGCGGAATATCGGACGGTTTACGGTCTGAAGAAGCTCTTCATAGAACATGCGCAACGATGGATCGACAGGCTCCTCCGGACGGCGCCTGAGGAAGACAGGGACTCTTACTCTGCGGCCTTCGAACTGTCCTTCGTAAAAAAGCGCCACTCCAGGCAGAGTCGCGATCGCGGTTGCCGCTGCCCGTAGCTTAGCGGGCGAGAAGGTAGCCGCGGATCGAGGCTCATCATGGTTCTCTATAAAACGTACGAGCTTGTCCTGGTAAGCGGGCGGCGCCGAGATACGGCGTCGAATGCCGGCTACATCCGCACTCTTGAGCTCATCATATAAAAACTTGTCATAGCAGTAGTCGAAGCCCTGTTCCAATAATTTCAGTTCCATGTTCCAGTAGGCTTCGGCCAGAAAGAAAAAGTTCGGACGAGCGTTGCGAACGGGCGTTATGACTTCGCGCCAGTAATCCATTTCAGGCGCTTGCCCAGCACGCCCTTGCCAGGTGCGCACAAACACTTCGTTAAACAGGAGCTCTGCCATATCGCATCGAACTCCATCGCATTGGCTCGCGATATCGAGCAGAGTCTCCACCATCTCTGCGCGTACAACAGGATGAAAAGCGTTCAGCTGTAGTACATCAGGCCAGGCGGGAAAGTTAGGATCGCGTCCGGCGGCGAAAATTCGTTCACCTAGCCTCAGGTAAGAACCAGGATCATCCGTGAGGTTTTGCTCGCTGCCGGCGATGAAGTATTCGGGGTGTTCTGTGACCCAAGGGGAGTCCGGGGCTACATGGTTTGCCACGAAATCCAGGATTAGCCTGATACCGCGTTTGGCCAACTGGTTGCGGGCTACGGCGAGGGCTGCCGGTCCGCCCAGGTGTCCATCGACCACGTAGCGCCGTATACAGTAGGCCGAGCCGACGTTATCTTCGAGCGTGAAATGAGCCAGGGTGTGGCGAAATTCATTAAGAAGATTGCTGTTTTGATTGGCGATGGCAATGCCTGCCGGGCTTCGTTCCCAAACGCCCATGAGCCACACCGTGTCGAAGCCGTAAGCGGTAATGCTGTCCCACTCGGCCGCTGGGACCGAACTGAGATCGATCGCAGTCTTCCATTTCCGGCTGAGATCAGCCAGCCACACCCAGGTGTTTATCTCATAGATGGAACGTGGTTTTTCGGGCACGCTGATTCCGGCAAAAGCCACTCGCTTGAAACATCACTGGGGAGGGTCGTTGGTGGGCAGCGAGGGACTCGAACCCCCGACATCCTGCTTGTAAGGCAGGCGCTCTAACCAACTGAGCTAGCCGCCCAACTGCAATGATGGTAACACGGTCGCTGCTCGCAAGCAGGGAGCGAGCGCGGCGGGAGTTTATTAACAAACGACAACCCGATCGGCGTATTATGAGGCGCGAACCATACTAAACAACACGAAGGAGCAACTATGGGCTTACTCGACGCCTTGACATCGATTGCCGGCGGAGCTTCCCCGGAACACCACGGAGTTGCCGACGCACTCAGCCAGGTGATGCAGGAGCATCCCGGTGGCATGGACGGCATTCTTAATCAATTGAAGCAAAACGGCCTCGGTGACCAGGTGCAGTCCTGGGTCACGCCGGGGGAGAACAAATCCATCAGCCCCGAACAGGTACAGCAGGGTTTCGGTGCCCAGACCGTTGAAGCCATTGCGCAGCGGGCAGGTATTTCTCCTGCGGTTGCGAGCGGAATCATTGCTGTAGTTCTTCCTCTGGTGGTCTCTCACTTTTCTGGCGCTGGTGGTCAGACGGCCGAGGCCGGAGGTTTGGCCGGTTTGGCTTCGAAGATCTTCGGCAGCAACGCCTAACCAAAGAGGCGTTCGATCTTGGACCAGCAGGAGATTCCATCACCAGTGAACCCGACGGCCGCTGAGAGCGACAGGAGCGGCCGTCTCACCGTTGGGGTTGACCTGGGCGGCACGAATTTGCGCGTTGCCGCCTTCGACTCTGAGTGGAAGCGTCTGGCCTACATCAACCTGCCCACGCGTGTGAGCGCCGGCCCCGATGCCGTGGTGGGCGACATGTGCGACGCGATCCGCCGCGTGCTGGAGCAGTGCGGTCCGAACCAACAGCTGGTGGGGGTTGGTATCGGTGCTCCCGGTCCGCTCGAACTACCTTCTGGAAGATTCCACCGGCCGCCCAACTTGCCCGGCTTCGAGGCATTCCGTCTGAAGGATGCAATGGAATCGAATCTGCATTGCCAGGTGATCGCCGAAAAGGACGCTAACGCAGCGGCTCTGGCGGAGTGGAAAAGCGGGGTAGGTAAGGACATGCCGGTCGACTCCATGTGCATGCTGACTCTGGGTACGGGCGTGGGCGCGGGTATCGTTCTGGAAAGAAAAATCTGGCACGGCATGAATGGCATGGGCGGAGAAGGAGGACACATCCCGGTCGTGGAGAATGGCTTCCCATGCGGCTGCGGTGGCCGCGGGTGCCTGGAACAATATGCATCCGCAACCGCCATTTGCCGGGCGGCGACGCGGGCTGCCGCTCGCGGCGGCGCAGACGGTATCGCCAAACTGATCGCCCGCTCCATTGGAAAGCAGTGTGAATTCACCGCGCGCGATCTGGCCGGATTGGCCCGCCAAGGGGACGGGCCTGCGCGCCAGATTTTTGCCGAGGCGGGCAAGTACCTGGGAATGGCCCTGGCTACGCTGGTGAATGTGTTCAACCTGCCGCTCTATGTCATCGGCGGTGGAGTAGTCAGTGGTTGGGATCTGTTTGCCCCGCGGATGTTCGAAGAACTGCGTCGGCTAAGTTATATTTACGGACTCACTGAGCCGGCTGCGGATCAGAGCTTCACGGCGGGTAAGACCTACGTAGTTCCCGCCGCCACTGGTCCCGATGCGGGACTGCTCGGAGCGGCCATGCTGCCCTATCTTGAGGCCGGTACCCTGCATCAGCTCAGTGGCTAAAGCCGTGTGCTGATACAAAGTGGGCGAGTTTTCAGGCGCCCGCTTGCGCGGGCGACGGAGTCTTGTGCACCGAGCCGTAGTAGCCGTAGTAGGCGATGTAGATGTAGCAGAGCGCGGGCAGAATGAAGGCGTGGTGAATGCCGATGCGGTCGGCTAGCGCGCCCTCAGCCAAGGGGATGATTGCTCCGCCGACGATCGCCTGCACCAGCAGGCCGGAACCCTTGGCCGTAAGCGGCCCCAAACCGTCGACTCCCAAAGCAAAGATGCTGGGGAACATTACGGAATTGAAGAGCCCCACGCAGATGATGCTACCCATCGCCAGCCAGCCGGTGCTCAGCATCGATATCACCACTAGAATGCAGGCCACCACCGCGACCGTGCCCAGCACCGCGCGGGTAGATAATTTCTGCAGTCCGGCCGCGCCGATGAAGCGACCGATCATGGCACCCAACCAATAAAGCGAAACCAGACCGGCAGCGGTCTTGACGCTCATATTGCCGATCTCAGGCTGGGTAAAATAGTTGATGAGAAAGCTGCCTATCGATACCTCAGCCCCGACATACAGAAAAATCCCCAGAGCGCCCAAGACCAGCTGTCGCTGCTTCCACAAGTCCTTGGCGGCTGTATCGGTGTCTCCCATGGGACGGAATTCCCGGGTGGTCTCGATCTTGGGCAAGTTGAACATCGCGATCGCGAGCGCCAGCGCGGTCAGCGCTAGGGCGATGCCAATATAAGGAATCTTGACCGAGGAGGCTTCCTGCAGACGGTAGGCCTGCAGCGCCGGTGCAGATAGTTTCGCTAGCTGGTCGGAAGTCAACGGAGCCGCAACTAAAATGAGGATTCCCCCGACATACGGAGCAATCGTGGTGCCCAACGAATTGAAGGCCTGGGTAAGGTTCAGACGGCTGGAAGCCGTACGTGACGGGCCAAGCACGGTTACATATGGGTTGGCAGCTACCTGGAGCGCAGTCACACCCGCCGCCAACACGATCAGCGCAGCCAGAAAGAGCTCGAAGGAAGGTACGTTGGCAGCGGGCACAAAGAGCAATGCCCCGACCGCCATGACCAACAAGCCGGCTACCATGGTTTTCTTGTAACCGATCTTCTCGATCAGCATGCCAGAGGGAATCGCGAAGACAAAGTAAGAGCCGAAGAATGCGGATTGAATCAACATCACCCGGGCATAAGTCAGCTCGAAAATTGATTTCAGGTGGGGAACGAGGATGTCGTTCAACGCGGTGAGAAAGCCCCACATAAAGAACAGGGTGGTCACCATCGCCATGGCGCGGTAATTGCTGGGGTGGTCGCTGCTGCTGATTGACGTCTTGGTTACGGCTGCTTGAACCATGAAATAGTAGCTCCGACGGTTTCTGTGGTCCGTCTCGAACCCGGAGCGGATCAGCTTAGTTTGGATGCAAACCGGCAACGCCAGTCGCACCCAACGTTAACACAGGGTTCTTTGCCCAGGTCCGGGAACCTTGTTAAGCTAGTGCCCATTTGTACTTCCGCCTGCGAGGTGTACCCCGATCATGCTCTCTACCAAACGTTTGCACGGTCTGCTTTGTCTTCTGTGCCTGGTTGGGCTGGGCTGCCTGGGCGCGCCTGCTCAGCGGCAGGAAGCACCCTTGCCCTCTCTTCTCACTCTGGAATCGCAAAATATTCTCGACAAGCTTGCCAGCCTATCAACGCTGCCCGAACCCGGCTGGCGTTATCACGCGGGCGATCTGGAGCACGGGGAGTCTCCTTCGCTGGACGACACGGGGTGGCAGACTATCACCGCACCCGCGAGCTTGCCGGCTGAGGCCCTGTGGATGCGGGCTACCGTCGAAGTGCCGAAGACCCTTAACGGCTACGATCTGAGGGGCACGCAAATTTCCTTTCGTGCGCGGGTTGAGGGCGACGACTCGATCACGCAAATCGTTTACTTCAACGGACGCCGCGTGGCCATGGGCACAGACCTGGAACCGATCACGCTCTTCGCAGACGCGCGGCCGGGAGACAAAGTGCTGGTGGCCGTGAAGCTGTTGCACAGCGAAGGCCAAAAGAAATTTCGCGGGTCGGAAGAGACCGTCCAGTTTGCCGCCGGCCGGCCCAATCCCGAGGATTTTCGTCAGGAGGCGGTTTCCGCTTCCCTACTGCTCCCCGCTCTTGGAGAGGGTGGCAGCGATACGGCGCAGAAGCTGCAATCCTTCATCCATAAAGTTAACTTGACCGCCCTAAGTGATGCTAACCAGGACGCCTTCGACAACTCTCTACGGGAGGCACAGAAGGGTCTAATGACCCTCCGGCCCTTGCTGCAACAAGCCGACATTCACCTCACCGGAAACGCCCATATTGATGCTGCCTGGCTTTGGCCATGGACCGAGACCGTCGAGGTGGTGCGGCAAACCTTCGGCACTGCCCTGCAGTTGATGAACGAGTATCCGAAATACACCTACTCGCAATCCGCGGCGGCCTACGACGAATGGATCGAGCAGAAATACCCGCAGGAATTTGCAGAAATCCAAAAGCGGGTGAAAGAAGGCCGTTGGGAGTTGGTGGGTGGTATGTGGGTAGAGCCGGACCTCAACATGCCCGACGGCGAATCCCAGGTGCGGCAATTGCTGATCGGCAAGCGCTACTTCCAATCCCGCTTCGGCGAGGACGTACGCATTGGTTGGAACCCCGACTCCTTTGGGTACAACTGGCAGCTGCCCCAGATCTACAAGCGTTCCGGCGTCGACTACTTCGTCACCCAGAAGATGGCATGGAATGACACCAATCAGCTCCCGCTCAAGCTTTTCTGGTGGCAGTCTCCGGATGGCAGCCGGGTGCTCACTTATTTTCCCCACGACTACGTGAACCAGATTGATCCCGTCGACATGGCCCGAGCGTTTGCCCACGCGCGCCAGAACAATCCCGGAACCACGGAGATGATGCACCTTTACGGCATTGGGGATCATGGGGGCGGCCCGACCCGCGCCATGCTTGACTCAGGTGATCGCTGGCTTTCGCCGGACAAAGCTTACGCGCAGCTCCATTTCGGCGATGCGCAGAGCTTCTTTTCGGCGGTGGAGAAGGAGCTCGACAGCGCGCATGCGCCGGTCTGGAACTATAAGACCCTGGCCAGCGGTGACACCAAACTGCCGCAACCACCGGCCGGCCAATGGAGCCTTCCGGTGTGGAACGATGAACTCTATTTTGAGTACCACCGCGGGGTCATGACCAGCCAGGCCACTCATAAGCGCAACATGCGCGAGAGCGAAGAAGAAATGCTGAATGCGGAGAAGTGGTCTTCTCTCGCGTGGCTCAGCGGAACTCCCTACCCTGCGGCCCAACTCAACGAAGCCTGGAAGAAGGTCCTCTTCAATCAGTTCCACGACCTCGCCGCCGGCTCGGGCATTGGCGTCATCTATAAGGATGCGCAGAAGGATTACGACATGGTCCGCTTTACCGCGGACGCGGCCACCAGCCAGGCGCTCGGCGCCATCGCCAGCTATGTCGATACGCAAAGCCGCAGCAAAGGTGTTCCGGTGCTGGTCTTCAATCCGCTGGCTTGGGCGCGCGGCGGTGTAGTCGACTTCACGGTGCAGATGCCGGACGCCGCTCCTGCGATTGAGATTGTCGATGAGGTCGGGCAGGTTCTCCCCTCTGAGAGCTCGCTTATCAACGCTGCGACCCACACCTTCTCCGTCCACGCCTTGGTTTTCGATGTTGAGCGCATGGGTTATATGTTGATTTTTGCTCGGCCCGCAACGGCTCAGGGTCAAATGGCCCCGAGTGTTCAGGTCAGCGCGGACGGGCATACGCTGGAAAACCAGTTTCTCAGGCTCACGGTCGATCCAAAGACCGGCTGCATTACCAGCTTGGTGAATAAGAAAACCAATTTTGACTCTATCGCTGCCGGCGGCTGCGGCAACCAACTACAAGCGTTCGTGGATACACCCAAGGAATACGACGCCTGGAACATCGATGCGGATTTCGAGAAGGTGGTCACCAATCTGGACATGGTCGATTCCGTACAGCTGGGCGAGCATAATGCGTTGCGCGCCGTAATCCGCGTCACGCGGCATTGGCAGGCGTCTACCTTCGTCGAGGACATAACGCTCTACAGCAGTCTTTCCCGAGTCGATATCGTCATGGATATCGACTGGCACGAACGCCACAAGCTGCTCAAGGCTGCATTTCCTCTCGCCGCGAGCAGTCCGCAAGCGACGTACGAAATTCCCTACGGCAGTATTGAGCGCCCGACCACGCGCAACAATAGCGTGGAGGATGCCAAGTTCGAGGTGCCCGCGTTGCGTTGGGCGGACCTGGGCGATGCCCAGAATGGTTTCAGCCTGATCAATGAGTCCAAGTATGGATACGATGCCAAGGGAAATGTGCTTCGTCTTTCCCTGCTGCGGTCGCCCACCTACCCTGACCCTGAGGCCGATCAGGGCCACCAGCATTTTTCTTACGCGCTCTATCCTCATGCCGGCAGCTGGAAGGATGCGCGCACCGTCCGTGCGGGTTATGACTTCAACTATCGCCTGGCGGCCATGCAGGTCTCGCCCCACGCGGGAAAGCTACCCGGTAGCTTCCACTTCCTTGATGTGGACCGGGATAACGTGGTCGTGACCGCGATGAAAAAGACCGAGGACGGGGACGGGCTGCTGGTGCGTTTCTATGAGTGGGCCGGCAAGGGTGGGAACGTTACCCTGACGCTTCCCCCGGGGATTCTGTCGGCAACTTTGGCAAACCTGATGGAGAAACCGGAAGGCGCGCCGCTGCCGGTTTCAGGTGGACAGCGGGTGACCGTACCGGTGACGCCGTTTGAGATTCAGACGGTGGTTATCCACTATCCGCCAGCGGGGCAGGGTTTTCTGGCGGGCATTGTTCGGCCGTTGCGATAAATAGTCCGCGGCTAAAGCCAGGGGAGGATTAGTTTCACGCGAGCCGCTCGGCCTGAAGGCCGAGCTCCCCCGCATGAATGCGGGGGCTCCCACCACGACACTCCGTTCGACAGGTCAGCCGACGACGACGCGCGCCATGGCTAGATCGAGGATCTCCGATGTGAAGACAAGGTCTGATGTTTGCTTGCTGCGCTTGCGGTAAAGAGCTGTGGTCTCGCAGAGAGCCACGATGTCTTCTACCTCTGCGGGGTTGATCACGTTTTCTAGGATGCGCTCGCAGAAGACTTGCTCGTCGATTCCGTGCAGGACGAAGCCGCGGCGCTTTGCTTCCGACAGATAAAAGGTCGTCACTTCGGCAAGCATTTGCTGGGCGTCTTCCGGGATGTCTTCGCGATGCGCCTTGCCAACCTTGGCTCCCGGAAGCACGAGTTTGATGCCGAAGATATTGTCCAGATCACTGTTGGCCTCGAAGGAGACGGTGGTGGCAGCGACCAGGACATTCTGCCGCTCGGAGGTGGTCTCAATCAGGGCATCGAGCTCGGTGAGCACCTCGGGGTCGCCCTGCTGGTAGGCCAGGTCGATCCGGGGCAACAGCAGCATCACCTTTTGCCACTTATAGCCGCGCACCAGGCTCTTTGCCTTGGCCAGCGCGTCACTGTCCCGGGGATTAAAGACCGTTACTATCCGATCCATGCCGGCTAATTGCGCGATTCTCTGCGCCAGGCTTTTCTTGCCGGTCTGATTGGGTCCGATAATCAATACCTCGTTGCCGATCTTCAGGTCCTGATACGCAGCAGGATTACGCGCGCGGTCGATCAGGTCAGCGATACTCTTGAGCAAATCGTCCATGCCGGCGACCCGCGGCCTAAGCGTGCTCACCACCTCGTCTTCCAAACTCAGATCGATGCGTTCTTTGCGTTTGCGCATCTCCGTAACGAACTCGATGAATGCCGGCAAAGCGGCGACCGAACCGACGAACACTGCGAAGACCAGCACCTGCTCGGTAATGAGAAGCGCTGAGGTGTTGCCTGCTGCCGGGTCGTACATATGGGCAGGATAGCAGGGCAGGTCAAGGTTATCTTCGCAGTTACCCATAACTAAAGATCATCGCCCTGCGACAATGGCTCTACTAGACTTTTTGAGGCGTGCGAATCATTCCGAGCATGAAGCAAACGAACCTGACGCGGACCTTCGCCATTTGGATTGGAGTGGCCGTGTTCGCTGCCTGGTTTTGCGGCGCCGCCGCGGCTGCCAACCGGGCCGCAGGGCAGGTAGATGACAACCGCCTGACCATGCTGCCCGGCAATACCAGCCGCGGTGCGCGGGCGGAGTTTGACCAGGGCCGTGCGCCCGATAGCCTGCCCCAGGAACACATCCTTATGATGTTCCGGCGCCCTGACCCGCAACAACAGGCGCTGGAGCAGTTCATCGCTCAGCAGTACGACCCTCACTCGCCCAACTTTCACCACTGGCTTACGCCCCAGCAATTCGGCGCGGAGTTCGGGCCTTCGAGTGACGATATTCAGAAGGTCACCCAGTGGCTTACGCAATATGGATTCAGGGTGAACAGCGTGCCCGCCGGCGGGCTCTTTGTGGACTTTAGCGGGACCGCGGGCCAGGTGGCGCAGGCGTTCCACACCGAAATCCATCGCTATCGCGTTCACGGGCAAGACCACTACGCCAATGCCAGCGATCCTTACATTCCCACTGCCCTGGCGCCAATGGTCTCCGGCTTTCGTACCCTGAACGATTTTCATCCCCATCCCATGGTCAGCCATCTGGGGGAGGCTCATATGGATCGGTCGACCGGGAGGTGGTCACGATCGGCCGCTCAGGGTGGGCACTTGACCTCGTCGGCAAACGCCCTTTACATCACGGGTCCACAGGATTACGCGAAGATTTACGGGGTTGACCAGGTGTGGCAGGAACGGATGGATGCGAGGTCGTGGGCGCCCCCCGTCGTCGGCACCGGGCAGGCCATTGGCGTCGTGGGACAAACCAATCTGGACATGGCCGATATCCAGAGTTTTCGCGATTCGTTCGGGATTACCGCGCTCGGCCCAAACGGGTCGGTGCAGATGGAAAACCCGCCTGCAAGCGTGTGCGCGGCACCAGACCCCTCCGATAATGAGCCGGAGGGCTACCTGGACGCGGAGTGGTCTGGCGCGATGGCCCCGGACGCCACGATCGACTTCGTCGCCTGCGGACGGCAGGGCGTGACCTCCGGGGCCGATCTGGCGGCAGCCTACGTCATTCAGGACCCGGCCCACGTACGACGGATTTCTGTGCTGAGCACCAGCTATGGTGATTGCGAGGCCCAGCCGCAGAGCGAAGCAAACCAGTTCTACGTTTCGCTGTGGCAGCAGGCAGCAGTGGAGGGGATTACGGTGGTGGTGGCGTCCGGCGATACCGGCGGGGATGGCTGCCAATATGTCGGAGCCTACGCAACCGACGGGCTCACGCCGATCAACGCTGCCTCAACGCCCTACAACATTGCTGCCGGGGGCACGGACTTCAGCGATGTTTTCAGCGGAACCGCCAGCAGCTATTGGTCCGCGGTCAACGGCCCGAACTTTGTGAGCGCGCAGTCCTATATTCCGGAGATGACGTGGAACGAAAGCTGCGCCAGTCCCCTGGTGCTCCAGTATTTTGGCCACGGCTTCGCAAGCAGTTCCGGTCCCAATGGATTTTGTACCTGGGCTGCCCAACAACCGGTTGATCCCGATACCTTTTTCTCGCCCTACGCGAATGCCTTTGCGGGGAGCGGAGGACTGAGCGCTGTGTCTGCCCGGCCGGCTTGGCAGACCGGGGTCCCAGGGATTCCATCGCAGGGAGGCCGGGCTGTTCCCGACATCTCCATGTTCGCCTCCGGAGGCGACACGTGGTCCCAGACGCTGATTCTTTGCGACTCGGCCTTGGCGGGTATGCCAGCAGGGACCGCTTGCGATTACTCCAACGCCAATGATGTCTTCGCCAACTACGGCGGCGGTACCTCCTTCGTTGCTCCAGCCTTCGCAGGCATTATGGCATTGATCAACCAGAAGAGCGGTGATCGCCAGGGGCAGGCCAATTATGTTCTTTACCCGCTGGCCGGGGAACAGTATGTGAGCTATAGCAGCTCCAGCCAGCCCAGCCTGGCTAATTGTGCGGCGTACCTGGGGCCCCAGGCGCTCGGTGGGTGCTACTTCCATGACATCAGCGCCACGCCGAATACCGGGGCTTCGCCGTCCACTCCATTTATCACCGGCACCACAGCCGTACCGTGCACCGGCACGGCCACCAGCGCAGGGACGTTCAGCGATAGCAGCACCAATCCGGCGTCCAACAATGAGAACTGTTACGGATACCAAATTACTGTCACCGCCAACGGCAGTTCATTGACCACCACGGCTGACTACTACGGGGTGCTTAGCACGGCGGATAATGCGACTTCTCCTGCGTTTGCCGCTGGTCCGGGCTACGATCTGGCCACAGGCCTGGGTAGCCCCAATGTCTATAGCCTGGTGAACGCACCACAGTGGTCGGGCGGTGGGTTGGCAACCAATGTCACACTCGCGGTCAACCAAGCGACGATTGCTACGGGACAAAATGTGACTTTGCTGGCGACGGTCAACGACCAGGGCCGGTTGCCAGTACTGGGAGGCACCGTTACGTTCTATTCGGGAAACAAGGTTTTGGGTTCAGTCACCAACCAATGCTCGCTGCGCGGTCTTTTTGGCCTGCAGGTTTCGGCATCAACGCTGGGAGGAGAAGGCACCTATCAAAACATATTTGCGTCGTACGCGGGGGGCTCTCAGAGGTGCCTGCAAAGAACGGCTACTTACTATGGGTCGCAGTCGGCTCCGGCAACGGTCGTGGTGAGCCAAGGCAAACGCATTACGCCGCCTCGGTTTGAAATGATGCTGAAGCCGGTGCGATGAAATTGTCAGGACTAAGGGATCATTGCACTTCGGAAAAGGCGTGCCTCAGGGGTAAAGCCCTGATAGTTGGCTTTTTACGGCACGACTTCAAGTCCGGGGCTGGCACAGTTCGACTGGAATCCAGGGCTGCGGAACGCCGAGTTTCTGAAGTGCAGAATTTTTGCGCAGCCTGTTCAGACCACGGGAATCCCCTCTATGACTTGTCCCTCGCTTGGGCTTCCAACATACTGAGGGGTGGGCAACGAGCAAATGAAGCCGGGCGGGATCGTCTATTCACGAGAATTTGATCTTGTGCTGGCTTGCCTTCGCTGGCCACCGGAAGCAGTCGACGGCGAGCGCATTCGGACGCTGGCGCGGCAGCCAATCCGTTGGTCTCATCTGCTCGAGATCGTCAACCATCACAAGGTGGTTCCACTCTTCTTTCGCAACCTTGAGAGCTTCGCCCCGGGCTACATGCCGGATGAACAAGCCGCAGCACTGCGTGCCGCCACCGTGGCCAACGCTCACATTTGCCTTGAGCGTACCGCGCACCTCGTCGCGCTCGATCGGCTCTTTCGCAAGCAACAGATCGATCTGCGGATTTTCAAGGGCATTCCCCTGGCCATCACGGCCTTTGGGGATCCCTCGTTGCGCGATTGCGGCGATATCGATCTGCTGGTCGCGGAGAGAGACATTGTTAAAGCCGCCGGGATCCTCGAGAACCAGGGCTACGTGCGCTTTGAGCCGCAAGCGCGAATGACCCCGCGACGGCTGCGCTCCTACCTGGCGCACCAGAAGGATTTTTCCTACGAACATCCTGCAACAGGCGTGGTCATCGACCTGCATTGGCGGCTTTTCCGGAACTCGTTTCTACCCGCCAACGCCCGCCTAGAGCAGGTTGGTGAGGACTGGATCCATCTTGGCTCGGAGCGTATTCCGACGCTGCCGACTCCCCAGCTATTGCTTTATCTCTGCGTGCATGGAGCACTGGACGGGTGGCTGCGCCTGAAATGGCTGGCCGATATCGGCGCGCTGCTGAACAGCATGACACCGGAACAACTCGCCTCGGCCGCGACGGCTGCGGCCGAGCAGCAGGCGTTACCGCCCTTGAGCGCCGGCATGCTTCTTTGCCACGACCTGCTTGGTTATGAACCACAGAGGCTGCCCGACGGGTATCTTGGCAGGAACGATCGCAGAGTCGCGCACATTCTGCGCTTCGGAAAACAGCTGTTGACCTCAAACCAATACCGTCCAATAAGAGAACGGATACCGTCCGCGCAATGGTTTCTCAATGAATTCCGTCTTCACCACTCTCTGCGCTATCGCCTGGATCTGATCCTGCGATCTCTGCTTCGTCCGCGTATATGGCACACCTTTGATCTGCCGGACGCGCTCTTCCCTCTTTACGCCCTCCTCAGCCCCTTTGAGTCGTTAGGCTTCCACCTGCGCCATTGGCTGGCCAGGCGGGCGGTGCGTTCCAAACCGAATGTCGCCGTCCCCGCGGCCCGGCTTGCTCCCCAGCACGCATCGACCGGCGCGCTTTTCCGCCGCCTGATGCAATTGCCGGCGGCCGACATCGTTCTGGCAATCGAAGCCGCATGGATGCTCACTTTTTTCCGCATCGCGCTCAACTTTCTCCCGGTGCGAAAACTCACTGCCTGGATGAGCCGTCCGGACCAGGCGTCCGCCTCGCTGTCGCAAGAAGAACGGACGCAAACACTGCGACGTATTGGATGGGCGATCGACGCAGTGGTCCGTCACGCGCCCTTCAGCTTCGTTTGTTTTCCTCAGTGCCTTGCCGCCTATTTCATGCTTCGCCGCCGCCACATTGCCAGCAGACTGTTCTATGGGGTGACGCGGGATGCAGATCAGTTGAAGGCTCACACCTGGGTCAAAGTGGGAGACCGCACGCTGGTGGGCGGGGACGCCGAGTCGCTTTTCACTGTGCTTGCCTCCTTTCCCTGAAGGCGGTTGGGTCAGCCTTCGTCCTCCAGCAAAAATTTCTCTACTGCGTCCGCAGTCGACTGCAGGTGCTCGAGCCCCCAGGGACGAATCAGTCGATACGCCCTGGCCTGCGACAGCACCCGGCCGCAGCGCAGAAAGGTTTCCTGCATCTGGCCCGTCGCCTCCAGCACGTAAGCGTGGTGAGCGAGATTCATCAACATTGGAACTGCTTTTACACGGGGCACCTCTTCGAGGCGGATGGGCGAAGAGGCATCCTCATTTCTTTCAAGAAAGACCAGCTTGCGAATTGGCTCTCGCTTCGATGCAGCCTCCAACGGCAGGCGATACTTGTCGTGCTCACTGAGCACTCGCTCCAGTCCTTCCACTGGTCTCCCCAGATTCTGTAAAGAATTGCGCCACAACTTCAGCCATGGAGTGGAGGGGATCACCAATACTTCGTCTGCCGGAGCAGGGTCGATGAGGCAAATATCATCTGCCACCACGCGCAACCCGCGTTGCGCCAAGTGCGCAGCCAAGGACGACTTGCCTTGTTCGGAGCGGGCCAGAAAGGCGGCCACACCCTGCCTGCCATTTAGCGGCTCGGTGCTGACAGCGCTGCCATGCAGGGGAAGCAAGCCTCGCTGCTGGCACAATGTAACGAAGATGTTGCCCAGCAGCCAGGCGCGCACATCGAGTGGATTGGCGTTGCCCTCCGGGCTCACGACAACCTCCCGCCCATTGGTAACCAGGTAGCTGGCCGTTCCCTGAATGCGCAGGAGATATTGGGATGGGGTCGCGAAGCAATCGGGATCGACCTCAACGGCTCCGGGCAGGTGAGGAGAAACGTTGCCCAGTCGAATGGTGACCGGATGCGGGGTTGCCCTTTCGCGTTGTATTAGGGGTAATTCCGGGAGCACAATTTCGGAGAAAAGCGTGATCTCGCCGAGTAGGTACACCCCTGCAACCTTTATCATCCACTATCCCCAAAAAGTGTGAGCCATGTCCCTTGCAAGTTAACCTTTAGGTGGTAGAAAACCCGAACTGCAGGGTTTAGTATCTACTCTAGTAACTGTCTCGCGGAGGAACGCATTGACGCTGGTTACCTCCTGCGTTACGCTCAAGCTGTAACAGAAAGCAGGGCGTCATCTTCAAACTTATGGGGTCCAGGGAGCTTTCCATGAAGAGCTACGACGTTCAAGATCACGGCGCATCTGACCAGGTTGCGGGCCGGGCGAAGAAGCCGTGGGTCACCCCGTCGCTGCAGATCATTGCCCTGGAGAGCGCCGAGAGTGGTACTCATCCTTCGAGCGTGGACGGGGGCGGCGGCAATTACCAACGCCGGTTTTCCTAGAATCATTTCATTTCTCCTACAGTTCATTCCTAGTTGAACGGGATTCTTCTCCGTTCAAGGCCCTCTCATTCGAGAGGCTTGCGGGATACCCAAATCCACAAAATTAAAGACGGCGAGTCCATAGTCATTGCGAAATTGCCTTAATGTCTAGCTATGAGTGCAATCGCAGGAATTTGGTCCTTTGATGGCGGAGTGTCCGTTGCCGCCGCCTGCCAGGACATGCTCCAGGCACTCAGTATGTATGGCAGAGATGACTGCGCGCAATTCACCGGATCGTCCGTTGCCATGGGTCGGTGCCTACTCCGTCTTCTTCCTGAGGATAGCTTTGATCGACAGCCGCTCTCGGGGGGCCTCGTCACCTCACTGGTAGCCGATGTGCGGCTGGATAATCGCGAAGAACTGGCAGCCAAATTAGATCTTTGCGGTGAAGAGACAATGGTCATGGCGGACAGCGACATGGTGCTGGCTGCATGGCAGCATTGGGGCGAGCAATGCGTCGACCATCTTTCCGGCGCCTTCAGTTTCGCTGTTTGGAACGAGCAGGAACAGCATCTCTTCTTAGCCCGCGATCACACCGGAGAACGTCCCCTCTTCTATGCCTCCACAGCAAATTGCTTCGCCTTCGCATCCATGCCCAAGGGTCTGCACCCCTTACCATTTGTGGGTGCGGAAGTGGATGAAGATTACGTAGCGCGTTATCTCGCCCTGGCGAACATACCTCTCGAGCAAGCCATCTTCCTTCGCATGCGCCGGCTTCCATCCGGTTGTGCGCTCAGCGTACACCGGCAAGAAACCAAGTTGTGGCGTTATTGGCGCACCAATGACCTGCGGGATCTTCACCTGCGCAACCCCGAGGAGTACCTGGATTGCTTTCGAGAGAGATTTGACCGCGCGGTGAAGGCGCGGCTGCGTACCCGTGGCGGTGTTGGCGCCCAACTAAGTGCCGGCCTGGATAGCGGATCGGTGGCCGCCACCGCGGCCGGTTTGCTGGGCGCCGAAGGCCGTGAGCTCACTTGTTTCACTGCCGTTCCCCGGCCGGACTTTCCGGGCGGAATCACTGAGACGCACTTGGAGAACGAAGGAACAGCCGCCGCGGAGGTGGCCGCACTCTACCCCAACGTGCGCCACGTGCTGGTGGAGTCTAGCGGCACATCGTTTCTTGACATCCTGGATCACAACAACAATTTGTATGATCACCCATGCTTCGGGCCCAGCAACGAGGTTTGGTCGAACGCCATTCAAGACCGCGCGCGCGCCAGCGGAATTACTGTGCTGCTCAATGGCAGGAACGGCAATTCGACGTTCAGCTATGACGGAATGCATTCCCTGTCGACGTGGTTCCGCACCGGCCACTGGGGCACGCTGATCCGCGTGGCACGGGGACTGAGCCGTGGGCGGGCGACGTCGAAGCGCGCCATCGTGCGCCATGCCATTTGGCCGTCTCTGCCCTTCTGGCTGCGCAGCATAACCGATCCGCACATGCGCGGGTTCTCGTTGGATTACAGCATGCTTCATCCGGAGATCGCAAAGCGCATGGATTTGGAGCGCATTGCATTTCACGATTTGAACCGCAACGCTCCCGACGGCCGCACCATGCTGCGCGAGCTGCTTGAATACGGTGACGTGTCCGACACGCCGATAGCGTCGCAGGGCGGATGGCAGCTGGATTTTTGCGATCCCACGTATGACCGCAGCATCGTTGAGTTTTGCCTCACCGTGCCGCTGGAGGAGTTTCTTCGCGGAGGCCAGCAGCGTTCCCTCGCGCGGCGTTCCATGGTGGGGCGTTTGCCGGCTAGCACCTTGGAGCGGACAAAGCGCGGACGTCAATCGGCGGACTGGTACATGAATACGGGAGAGGTGCGCGATCGCATGTCAGCGGAGGTGGAGCGGTTGCAAACTTCTCCCCTCGCGAGCCGCATGCTTGACCTGGCGCGCATGCGCTCGCTGATTGAAGACTGGCCCAGCAGCGGCTTCGAACGGCTGGCTGTGCACCGGACGCATCACATCGCGCTCACTCGTGGTATTTCCGTGGGCAGATTTTTGCTGCAATACGATCGGGAAAAAACAGCCCTGTAGGATTCGGGTTTAGTTGGCCGCCGTCACGATCACGGTGATCGGTATGGCGTGAGAGATCGAGGTACCTTGCGTGCCGGTGACTACGATGGTGTAGGTGCCGGGCGTTGTCGGAGTAGGAGAGGAAGGTGGCGTCGGAGGAGGGGTAGGGGGCGGCGTCGGCGTAGAGCCACCACCACCGCCGCATCCGATTCCCGACGTGAGCACGGCGAAGACAACCAGGCTAAGCAGGGCGCGCCATTGACGCCGCCGCGCCGGAATGCCTAAGAGGAAAATGCAAGCCAGAGCGGCTCCTCCACTGGCGGTGAACCAACCGATCCGCCGAGTAGAAAGGCCCGCAGCGTTGACGGCGCTGCTGCTGGCGGGGGCGGAAGCGACGATAGTCAGCGTCGCCGTGGTGTTCCCATTGACCGTGACCGAAGCGGGATTCAAGCTGCAGGTCAATCCGCTCGGGCCGGCGCAGGCCAGACCGACGGATGCGTTGAAGCCATTGATCGAACCGAGGTTCAGGGTCGCGGTTCCGGTGGCGCCCGCAGCGAGGGTTACCACTGGTGCCAGCGTCACCATGGAAAAGTCGGCCAGAGGATTGGAAAGCGACAGGCTGTTCTGAGACTGGGCGTAGACGGTGTTCCCGGAATACGTAATCAACACGGTGTTGTTGCCCTGCGGCAACGACGCATTTACGTTGTCGAAGTAATAGCCGGCAGTGGAAGTGTCACCCGATGCAGCTGGGACGAGCGCGATGCCTCCGGGGGTTAAGTCAATCCCCGCCGACTGAAGATCGACCGTGCCGGTGGGGGCCGCGGAACCGGTCTTTCCGGTAACGGTGATCGCTACGTTGATGCGCGCGGCGGGCGTGAGCGAGTTACTGCCAGCAGTGGCCGTCGTGGTCGAGGCCAGCAATGCGGCGGGTCCGCTAATGGTCAGCATCGCGGGCGAAGAGGTATTGCCGGTGAAGTAGTTGCTGTCGCCGGAGTAGGTCCCCGTCAGGGACACTGAGCCCACCGGGAGCGCTGTACTCTGCGCGCTGGTGAGGGTGTAGGTCGCGACCGCGTAACTATTTTCGAACGCGCTTACGGTCCCCGCTCCGAGCGTCGTTGATCCGGCCATGAAAGTCACCGAGCCAGTCGGGGCGGCTCCCGCTCCGGGTGTTTCCACCACGGCGGTCAGGATTGTTGTCTGGCCCTGTGTGATCGTCGAAAGTGCCGCGCTCATTGCCACTGAGGTCGATGCTTTGACTACCGTGAACGCCACGGCCGCCGGGGTGCTCGTCGATTTGTTATAGCTGGCGTCCCCGGAGTAGGACGCGGCGATCGAATGGGAGCCGACGGGGAGAATGCCGGTGGTGTACTCAGCATAACCGAACGAATTCACCACAATCGTGTTCAATGGATTCCCACCGTCGGTAAACGCCACCGTACCGGTGGCAATGGTGTAGGGGCTGCAATTGGAGGAACAATTGTAGGCACTGGTGGGAACCGGATCTGCATTAATAATGGCGGCCGTGCCATAAGGCATCTGCTGCCCGCTCAGATTGCTTAATTGTCCGTTCACGCTGTCATAGACCTGAAGATCAAGGGTGCTGACCTCCGGGGTGACCGTGATTGCCATTTTCGTGGAAGTGCTGGGGGCAAAGGTTCCATCCCCGGAGTAAGCGCCCCAAATGTTATAGCTGCCACCCGGCAAGAAGGTGATACTGCCGGAAGCCGCACCATTGGCGAGCGTGAGACGGGTTTGACCCTGTTGGCTGATGATCGGGCTGTCGGTCATGACCGCGACGTTGCCGGTGGGCGCACCACCGCTGCCGCCAGTTACATCCGTTTTCAGGGTGACCGCCGTGCCGTGGGTAAACGAGGCAGGGGAGGCGGTAAGGGTTGTGGCGGTCGCGGTTCCGCTACTGCGACTGTTCCAATTGGTGACCAGCACATTGGCGTCGATGGAGCCCAGGCCAGTCGCCAGGTCGTACCCTGAAGCCGCGGCGTAGCCGGTCAGCTCACCGTTGGAGCAATTGGGCGAGCCTGCCTGGCAAGGCATCTGGTTGGTGCCGAGGGTGACGTCATGGAATGCAGTGGGCTGCTTGGCAGCCAGAGGATAAAGCCCGTAATTGGCCTGTCCCTGGGGCCCATCCGCCTGGTTCACGATGGCCATAATCCCGGCGAAGGCCGGAGCGGAGGCCGAGGTGCCCCCAACCCCGCTGACCTGGGGGCTGGTGGTGCTTTGGCAGTCGCCCGCCGCGGCGCAGATGACGTAATAGCTGCCGTTGAAACCGTTCGCCGCAAAGAGTGCAATATCGGGCAAGTCACGGGCGCTGTCCGCGGGCACCCCGGTGGCCACCTGCCATGCCGGTTTTGCCGTAGGCGCGCAGGCTGTCACCGTAGTGTTGCTCGAGTCCAGGGTGGGATCGCCGCAGGTGCTCGGCCCTCCGCCGGCGCCCACGATGGTCGAGGTGGTTGACTGCAGAAGGTTCAGCCCGTACTGGCTGTTGTTCCAAGGCTGCTCCGGGATCGGGCTCTTGAGCGAACCGTAGTTGCTGTTATTGGTGCTGTTCCAATAGGTGGCGAGCGCCGCGGCGTCGGCATAGTGGAAATCGGTGCCCCCCACGGCCACATTGAATGGCGTCGAGGCAATGCCGTTTACTGCCAATCCTTGTGCGGCTAGTGTTTCCGTGTCGGGATCGTCGCAACCTGCCGAACCGCTATCGCCTGACGAGACCATGACCGTGATTCCCTGGGCGGCGGCTTGTTCCCACAGCGAGTTCCAAAAGCTATTTTGGGCGCCCAGCGAGAATTCACACTCGCCAAAGCTGATGCTCATGACGGGGGCAACGTTGGAGTACACCGCCCGCTCCGCGGCAAGAATCAGACCAGGGGCCGAGACGGTATCCGAGGCAATCACCAAATCGATGGTGGCGCCAGGAGCCACAGCTCCAGACCACTCCACGTCCAGGTAAGCCTCTAGCGAGTCCCCATCGGTCCCGGGATCATTGCCGTCGATGATCACCTGCGGAGTCGAAGCCGGCAGCCCGAAGAGGTTTCGAAAATTGTTGACAAAGTTAATGTTGATATTGGAATCGTTGATGATCGCGATGGTCTGGCCGGTGCCGTTGAGGGGCTTGGCGGCGTTGTAGAGCGGGGTCAGGTCGTACTGCGTAGCAAAGTCGTCGGGCGCGACAGCGTAGGTGTTACCCAGGGTGCCACCGGGCAACGTCCACTCCGGAATTGCCCGATGGGTCTTGGGATCGTACTGTGCGCTGCCCAGAAAGTGGCTGTAGCGGTGCAGCGGAAAGTTATTTAGCGAAACAAAACCGCCTAGCACCGGCGCCAGCGCGACAGGAATTTCCGGGTTTACCGCATTGGCGTAATGCTGTTGGCCGTTTAGCTCGTACTTGCGGATAGAAGTATGAAATGCCTGCTGCAAAGCGCCGACGGTGCCGGCAATCTCCAGCGTCTGCCTGCCCGCATTTACTTTCAGTATCTGGAACCCCTTGGTCTGGAGCCAATCCTCAATGGTCTGCACATCCTGGTCGCTGGGTCCGAACTGCTGTCCGAACTGCTCGGGCGTGAGCCATTTGTGAAAATTCGCGCTGCCTGGGGTGTGCAGGTCATGCAGCAGTTGCTGCAAGGTCGCCTCCTGCTGCGGGCTGCGCTTTAGCATCAACTGTAACCGGTCCAGTTGCACATCCGGCGACGCGAGTCCGCGGTCGTTGCGGGCATTAGCCAGCGGATTGACCGTACCTGGCAGGGTAACCCGGGCATTGCCATCCACCACTTGGGTCAGGCGCGACACCGCTTGCGCCCAGGTGGAATTAACTGTGCCAAACGAAACCAGCAGCGTCAGAACCGGCCAAACCAAATACTTCCAGCGGGAAACGGTGTTGGATCGCATGGTCTTTCTTAACATCGGCCGACCGGGTTCGTGGTTGAATCGGATAGCAGCTTCACGTGGCATTCTACTCGCCGGATTCACCACTAGCGGAACACAAGGCAAACGGGAAAGCTCAACGGGTATTGGTTGCCGGTTGGAGACAAAAGTCCAGAGCGCGCATTGCGGGCGAAGACGACGATATTGGAAGTGTCCTGGTTGGCCACCAGCAGCCACTGATTGCCGGGATCGAGAGCGAAATGGCGAGGGCTCTTGCCTCCGCAGTCCACATGCTGAATCGCTTTGAGCGTTCCCTTGCGGTCGTCTACAGAGAAAACCGCCACAGTGTTTTCACCGCGGTTCGAGGCATAGACAAAACGGCCGCCGGAATCGACCGCGACGGTAGCCGCCGTACTGGGTCCAGTGAAGCCCTCAGAGAGGGTAGAGATGTTCTGGATCCTGGTGAGAGTGCCTTGGGCACCATCCCAGGCCAGGACGTCGAGTGTGCTGGCTATCTCGTTCAGGGAATACGCCCAACTGCCGGTGGGATGAAAGGCGAAGCTCCTGGGGCCGGAGCCGGGCAGCGCCTGATACGAGGGGGGAGTGTTGGCAGTGAGCTGCGCCGTGAGGGGGTCCAGGTGATAGACGGAGACGCGGTCCAGGCCCAGGTCGTTGACCAGCACATAGCGGTTGTCACGGGAGACGGTGGTGCAATGGGTGTGCGGGCGGGCCTGTCGTTTCGGGTCCGCGCCGTGGCCGGTGTACTGGAAGCTGGAGACCGCCGGGCTGAGTCCTCCCCCTGGCAGCAATCGGAAGGATGCGGCGCTGCCGCCACCATAGTTGGCGACGAAGACGGCTTTTCCGGTGTAATCCACCGCAACATTGCAGGGGCCGCCGCCCATGGAGGCAACGACATTGATGGGTTGCAGTTTGTCTTCCGCGACGGCAAAGGAGGAGACGGACCCGCTCTTCTCTCCCTGGTAGTTGTCTACCTCATTGACGGCGTAGAGATGGCGGCGATCCGGTGAGAGCGCGAGGAAGCTGGGGTTGGTGGTGGCCGCTGCCAGTCCGAGGGGCGCCATGGTGCCTGCATCAGGATCCCAGCGAAACGCATAGATGCCGCGGCTGGTGCCCTTGTCTGTGTAGGTGCCGGCAAAGATCAATCCATTGGGTGTGGCGGCCCATCCGCGGGTCCGGGCGGAGAGGGCCAGGGCCGAGAGTTTCGCCAGGAAAGAACGGCGGCTTGAATTTTTCATCCCGGTCATACTACTGTAAGTCGACCTTGCGGACGAGGTCTGCGGTGATTGTGGGAGCCGGCCGTTGATGAGTGTCCAGTTGGAAGCAGCTTCATCCTGTGCTAGTTACAGGCGATTGTTCATCTTTAACTGTTAGCTTAGTGGTAGGAATTTGGGGAGGAAATCATTGCTAGTAGGACTCTTCACACGGGAGTATCCGCCGCACGTCTATGGCGGAGCCGGTGTTCACGTGGAGTATCTGAGCCGCGAGCTGGCGCGCAAGGTTTCTGTGGAAGTGCACTGCTGGGGCCAACAGCATTCCGATCAAGGCAACCTGCATGTGCGCGGCCAGGAGCCATGGAGCGAAATCACCCAGGGCACCCAGGAAAAATTCAAGGGAGCCCTGGAAGCGCTCTCCCTGAACCTGACTCAGATCAAGGCTCTGAGCGGGATCGACGTTGCCCATACCCACACGTGGTACGTATCGATGGCCGGCTTTCTAGCCAAGAAGCTGTACGAGATTCCGTTTGTGCTCACGACCCATAGCCTGGAACCGTTGCGGGCCTGGAAGGCGGAGCAGCTGGGTAGCGGTTACGCCATGAGCTCCTGGATGGAAAGAACTGCGATCCTCGATGCAGACGCGGTGATCGCGGTCTCCAGTGGCACGAAGGAAGACATCTTGCGCGCCTACCCGGTAGACCCCGAGCGGATCCACGTGATCTACAACGGGATCGACCTGACGCAATACCAGCGGACTTCGGAGACCTCAGCGTTGACCGCCCACGGCGTCGACCTGGGCACCCCGTATGTGCTTTTCGTGGGCCGCATCACGCGCCAGAAGGGTGTGACCCACCTGGTAGACGCGGTCCGCTACCTGCCTGCTGGAACCCAGGTGGTGCTATGCGCGGGTGCTCCCGATACGCCAGAAATTGCCTCGGAGTTGCAGCGCAAGGTAGAGGAAGCGCGCGCCTTTAACCCACGATTGATCTGGATCGACAAGATGCTCAGCAAGGCGGAGACGATCCAGCTCTACAGCCACGCGGCGGTGTTTTGCTGCCCTTCCGTCTACGAGCCGTTCGGCATCATTAACCTGGAAGCGATGGCTTGCAAGGCTGCGGTCGTGGCCAGCGCAGTGGGTGGGATCAAAGAAGTGGTAGTGGACGGCGAAACCGGATATCTGGTTCCTTTCGATCAGGATCCGGTCACCAGTTTTCCGCTGGATCCTGATCGGTTTGCCCGTGAGCTGGCTGCGAAATTGACCGATCTGCTCGCTGACGAGGCAAAGCGCAGACGATTTGGCGAAGCGGGCCGGAAACGTGCGGAAGAAAAATTCAGTTGGACCCGCATCGGCGACCAAACCATTGATCTTTATCAGTCATTGATCGAGGCCAGGAAGCGATCTAAGTAGCGCTGACGTAGAAAACGCCCCTGGATTGCATCCTGGGCCACTCTCAGCCACGTATGTCCAAATTAGTTTTCGACAGCCCAGCTTTATACGAAGGACACCGGTTCATCCGTGCCATAAACTTCATGTGCATTGGACGGCTTTACAGCTTGCGAAAAAACTCGTGCTTTGTATCAGCGCACGAATTCAGTCGAGCCGTAACAGCCAAAGCCATGAGGGCTTTAGTGTCTGCGGAACCGGAAGTGCTCACGCAGACTTGTCCAGATTGAGTGGAGGGAGCCCCCGCATTTATGCGGGGGAGCTCGGCTTTCAAGCCGAGCGGCTCTCGCAAAACTACTCTCAGACGGCTTCAGCCGCGGGATTTTAGAAACCGGAGCTAAAAGCCGCTGAGGTTCGGTTGGTACAGAGTAGGTTCTTTTCGTGGCGAAGCAAGGGGACGCGTACCTCAGGGGCTAAAGAGTCTGCGTGAGAACTAGCGGTTTAGCTTTGAGTCCCGCGGGGACGGCTGAAAATTGCCCCGGACGGCAGTCCTGGGTAAATATAAGAGCCATAAACAGTCCCGCAAGGGACAGCTGAGAATGTCCCAGGACGTGGTCCTGGGCTTCGGCACCTAATACGGCAGCAAGTTTATTGTTCGCCGTCTCCTAGGGTCGACTAACAAAGTCGATAACATCCAAGGCAGCTCTGACTCTCAGCCGTCCCCTCTCGGCACCTCAGGGCCGTCCCTACGGGCCTGTTTACTACCGAGGCTGCTCAGGATGCGGGTTCTCCTGCTGTGGCCTGGCTTCCTGGCTGTGGCCTTGGTCTCGCTGCGGTGGGTCTGGTTTCCGGTTGCGGTCTCGTCTCCGGCTGCGGTCTCGTCTCTGGCTGCGGTCTCGCCTCCGGTTGCGGCCTTGCCTCTGGTTGCGGCCTTGTCTCCGGTTGTGGCCTCACTGCGGTTGAGGCCTCACCTCTGGAGCTGGCCTTTCCTGTGGAGCAGGACGTACCTCTGGAGCTGGGCGTGTTTGCTGCACTGGCCGTTCTTGCTGCGGAGCCGGATGTACTTGCGGAGCCGGGTGTACCTGTGGAGCTGGACGTTCCTCGGGAACCGGCCGTGTTTGTTGTACCGGGTGCTGCACTTGCGGGGCCGGATGTACCTGCGGAGCAGGACGTTCCTCTGGAGTCGGTCTCGCCGTCTGCACTGGCCGCTCCTGAGGTACCGGCCGTTGCTGCGGAGCCGGGGCTGCTTGCGGTACAGGCCGCTCCGTCTGAGCCCGCTGGACAGGCCGTTGCTGGACCGCGGGCGCCGGGACCGGCTGACGCCGCTCCACAGGAAGCGGCCTGGCAGCTACAACCGTCTCCGGCCGGCCGCGGTTTACTGCAACGAACTGAGCACGGTTGGTACTCGCCGCAATCCTGTTTTGCTGCTGAACTGCCAACGGCGCCAGACGTGGCTGCCTCAGAGCGGCCAGCTCCGGAGCAGTTGGTCGAAGGTTTACGCCGCCAGGACCACCGTTGTAGCTCACACGGTTGTACGTAGTGATATTGGTGACGTTGCGAATGTACGTGTTGTGGATGTTGGTGACGTTCACATTCGTCACCTGGCGGTTGTAGTTGAATTGGTTGTTGTTCCAATAACCGCCGTAATAGCCGCGGCCGACGTAGCCGTTTCCGTAGTTCACGCCGCCGTAGTAGCCGATGTAACGTCCCCAATAGCCCTGGTGAAATCCGTAGCGGCCTGAATTGTAATCCCAGTACCCTGGGGTCCAGAGCGCACCCACATAGGGAGCGAAGGCCCACACACCTGGAACCCAATAGTAGCCGGCAGGCGCATAGGACCAGTAGCCAGGCGTCCACATGTAATTTGGTTCGGGGCAGGGTGGCTGTTGATACTCCGGCAACGGCGGAGGGGGTTCGGGAGCGTACTCCGCGACTTGGTCCTGGTAACCCTGATCGGGTGCTTGATCGGAATAGCCCTGCTGCTGATCTTGATATTGCGGCTGCTGATACTGAGCTGGCTGCTGTTGCTGGGCCGGTTGTTGGTACTGGGGCTGTTGCTGCTGCGGGGCCGGCTGCTGGGGATACTGTTGCGCACTCTGCGCAGGATAAGCGGGAGCCGGATTCGCCGGGGCCGAGTAGGCTGGGGCACTTGCCGGGGCTGCAACCTGGTTAACAGGGGCGGCTCCTCCCGTATCGCCAACCGGCGCAAGGTTTCCATTCTCCGCCGCATTCACCTGATCGCTATCGTTTTTGTGACAACCCGCTGTCAAAATAGCCAACATTAATACGGGTAAAACCACCAATTTCCGTGGGTTCGTCATTCTTGCCTCTGCTCTCTCTTAACCCTTAGTCGCCAGCTAAGTTACCGAATCTCTTGTTGCTGTGATGCACACTTCGCTACGCGAGAGGGCGTGAGCAGGGGTTTAGATCGCTGATTCGAGGCTTCTTTTCCGATTTAGGGCTGCTTTTCGAGGATTACCGAAGTACTGTCGTAATCGCCGTGCAGGTCAAGGTCTATGCCGTGGTGCATCAGGTAAGCGCCGCTAACGCTCCCGATTTCGGTCATTTGTTTTGGATCGATAGTCTGCACCTTGTACATGGCGGATTCGTCCAGGCCGCGCAGGAAGACGGTTGGGAAGGGCGTTCCGAATTGCTGCGAGTGCAGGAAGGCAAAGAGCACCGCCTGGCGCCCGTCCTGCGAAACATACTCGGTGGCAGAAGTTTCGCTGCCCTGGGGCGCGATGAGGCGATAGAGCGAGCCCCTTTGCACTGTGCCGCGAATCCGTTTGTCATAGGCGACGAACTGGGCGGCCGCTTGCATTTCGTCGGGCGTCCACTTATTAAGATTTCCGCCGACTCCCAGCGAGCCGGTCATGGCTACCAGGAAGCGAAATTTCAGCGGGACAACCCGATGATCGATGCCACTCGGCACATCGGTGACCCAGGCCATCATGATGCCAGGTGTATACGCCTGGGTGAATCCATCCTGCAGCGTAAGGCGGTCCAGCGCGTCCGTATTATCGGAGGTCCATACTTCTTCGACGCGGCGCAGGATGCCGAGATCGACGCGGCCTCCACCACCGGAGCAGGATTCTATTTCCAGTTTGGGGTGCTTGGCGCGCAGCCGATCGAGGATGTCATAAAGGTTGCGCACGTAGGCCACGTAAATCTTCTTCTGATCTTCTGGAGGCACCGCGTCCCAACCGGGCTCTGCCCAGTTGCGGTTGTAGTCCCATTTGAGAAAAGCAATGTCGTTGTTGGTGACCAGTTGGTCGAGCCAGTTAAAGACGTATTCCTTCACGTCGTCACGGGCCAGGTTGAGTAGCAGTTGATTGCGCGCCTCGGTACGCGGGCGACCAGGGAAATTCATCGCCCACTCGGGATGCTTGCGATACAAGTCGCTATTGGGGTTCACCATCTCCGGTTCCACCCAGATACCGAAGTCCATGCCCAGCGCATGCACGCGATCGATCACCGGCTTCAGCCCATGAGGAAACTTCTGCGTGTTCACATACCAGTCGCCCAAACCTGCGTGATCATCTTTGCGTTGGCCGAACCATCCATCGTCGATAACGAAGCGCTCTATGCCCAGCTTGGCGGCCTTCTCGGCCAGGGCAATTTGCCCAGCCTCGCTCACATCGAATTCCGTGGCCTCCCAGGAGTTATAGAGGATGGGCCGCAAGACTGCCTTCTCTCCCCCGGGCATAATGGATTTCCACTCAAAGCGATGCAGAATACGCGAGGCCTCACCCCAGCCGCCGTTGGTAAATCCGGCGTAGAAGGGCGGAGTCTCTAGATGTTCGCCCGGTTTGAGGTGGTAGCCAAAATCAAAGGGATTAAAGCCGCCGGTCACGCGCACCTGCTGCATGGCCGTCTGCTCTACGGTGATGCGCCAGCTGCCGCTCCAGCCCAGGGCTCCAAACCATACAGGCCCACTTTCCTCCGTGGTCTGCTGCGGGCGGTCGATGGCAAACCATGGATTGGATTGATGCGAGGTGCTGCCGCGGCGGCTTTCGATGACGTGCGCGCCGGTCAGCAAGGGCTCGGAGTGGAGCTGCCACTCCGCACCCCAATGGCCGGTTAGGTAGTGCCAGCCGTAGCCCTCGCCTCGGGGCAAGGTCCAGGCAGCCGACTGCGCGCTCTCCAGGGTGATGGCCTGATCGGTTTTATTTTCGATGCGGGACCACCGTTCCAGCATGCCGGTCTCGGGATAAACACGGTAATAAAGATGAACCTCGAGCGCGGTCGCAATATCCTTCAGAACGATTTCCAGCGTGTTGCCATCGAGATGCTGCTCCGCAAAATGCAAGACCACATCCCGATTCCCATTGGCGTAGGTCGCCTTCAATGCAGGTTCGGTGTAGAGCTCAGACCCCCATCCCGGATACTCCTGTGGGGTGGTGGTGCGGGAAAGATCGAACGAGGCTACCTCTGGTCTGCCCTGCGGAGTTTGAAAATCCGCATCCCGCGCGACCCGCTGGCCCCAGTAGATTGGCTGCAACTCTCCGCGCTCGTTCACGCCGAAGGCGTAGGTAGTTTGCCCAGCCTGGAGAACCCAGACCTTGCGCTCGGGGAAATACTGAATGTCTGCTTTTGCCCTGAGCCAGGGACTTAACAACAGGAACAGGGCGAGAAACCAATGCGTTTTCATTTCGCTTTCAACTCCATAACCTGAATGGAAAATCCGGGAATGGTGTGGGCAAACTGCGCCGCCACATCGCGCAGCCCGCTCTCCACGGGCACGATCGCGGTGGGCTGGGTGATGCTGTTGGTAGCCGCGGTGGTTTTGGCCGACAGGGTGATGAGCTTTCCCGTTTTATCGATCGTGGAACCGCCCGTGAACTGGAGGCGCACAGGCAGAGGCGTGGAGCTGGCGTTCACCAACTTCAGGTATACCGTTCCATCGCTCGATTTGCGGGTGACGGAGTAGAACAACCTGGGCGCAGTTCCATCGAGCGTGGCATTCAATATCTGATCGCCTAGATGATTGCTGAACATCACCTGGGCATAGTAACTGGGTGAGCCGTAGCTATTCATCGCGTCGTATCCAATCAAATCGGACTCCCACTGCATGCCGCCGGGGTTCACATTGACCAGCAGCGGGGCGTAGCTGGCCATGATGACAATGTCGCTATTGCGCTCCATGCCGGTCATCCAAGCCGCATCTCCTAACGCTGAGCCAAAGTTGGGCGTGGGCAAACCTTCGCGGGTGGCCCATTCGCCCACGAAGATCTTGGGGCCGTTGCGATCGATCTGATCGTAGTGGTGTACGTCGTCGTAGAACTCCCGTGCGCGGCGGTAATAGTGATCGTCAATCACATCGGGCTTCATCGTGGTGATGGGCGTGGTCGCAATCAATTGCAGGTCAGGATACCTGGCCTTGATAGCCTTGTAGTATTGGGCGTACCGGTCGCCATAGGTTCCGGATTTGTCGAACCAATCCTCGTTGCCGATCTCGACATAGCTCAGCTTGAAGGGGTCTGGATGCCCATTCTTCACGCGCTCCGCGCCCCATTTTGTGTTGGCGTCGCCGGTGACATACTCGATCTCGTCCAGCGCATCCTGAACGTAAGGATCCAGGTCCGGACCAGGCTTTACAAACTCCTGCTGCATGGAATATCCGGCATACACGGCCAGCAACGGTTGCATCTTGAGGTCTTCGCACCACTCCAGGAATTCCAACAGGCCCATGCCGTCGCTGGAGCGATAGCGCCACGGGCTGGGATGGGTGGGACGATCGACCAACGGACCAATGGTCTTCTTCCATTCATAGCGCTCGTTGATATGGTCGCCCTCGAGGTAATTGCCTCCGGGGAAGCGCAAGAAGGCCGGTTTCATCGCGGCCAACTTCTCCATCAAGTCGATTCGATTTCCGTTGAGACGGTTGCGGTAGGTGGGGGGAAACAGCGACACCAGGCTAAACCAGACCGTTCCTGGTTTAGCGACCGATAGAACCAGGTGATACTGCGAAGATTGGACCGCAGCGCCGGAGTGAAGAGTGAACTCGTGCTGCTGCCACCCGGAAGTAAGTGTGGGCACAGTGGTGCTGATCGTCTTGCCGGTTTGATCCTCGACCAGGCTCACGGTTACCGGCCCGATCGAGGGATCGCTCGTCTTGGCGTAGAAGGAACCGTGGTAGGTGGTCTGCGGCCTGATGGGAAAGCCCCAATAGCCCAGGTTACTGATGCCGGCCGGGTCGTGATCGCCGGCGCTCTTGACCGTGAGTTGCAGGCTCAGTGGCAGAGCCGCGCTGGGACCGGTGGTGCGATCGATGACCATCGATGCATCCGCATTACCCCACTCGTAGAGAAACCAGCTGGGCGGTATCTTGCCCTTATCCTGAAAGGTCCGGTTTCTTACCAGCTCGGCATAGAGGCCGCCATCGTAGGAGTAGTTGATTTCTTCCGTCATCAGGCCGTATAGCTGAGGACTCACGTTGGCTTTGACGTGCGCCAGGTCGATGGTTAACGTTGGGCCCTCTTGGGCCATGGCGCCCGCGGTCGAAAGCAAAGTAGCCGCCAACAAAAGCAAAGACGAACCGTGCACGGTGAATCTCCTGGTACGAAAGCCCGGTGATAGTTATACCCCATCGCCACAGAACGGAGTTTGGGGCTATAAAGGATGGCTGTTGTTTCTAAGGAGCGCGGATGAAGACCTGGTCGGCAACGTACATACTTGTCTGCTCATTTTTGGCCCTGGCGGCGCCCGGCATCCGGGTTGGCGCGCAAAGCGCGGATGCCGGTGCGGCTAGCGGCGCGGCAAAGGCGAAACTCTACAACACCACCAAGCAGAAGCTTCTGGATGGCAAGCAGGTCTTCAGCTTCACGCAATCGAAGATGGATATTGCCGACTATTGCGAACGGGCCAAGCATTACGACTTCACCTGGTTCGAAATGCAACACAGCACGCTGGAGTTCGCGGACATTGAAAAGATGATTGCCGCCTGCCCGCACGTGAAGGCGACTCCTATGGTTCGGCTGCCCGACGCGCAGGAGTGGCACATTCAGCATGCGACCGACATCGGCGCACTGGGCGTTGTGATTCCCACCGTCGACGATGTCGATCGAGCGCGGGAAGCAGCCAAATGGTCCCGTTATCCCCCGGTCGCGCGACGGAGTAGTGGACAGGGCCAGGCGCCCAGCATCTGGGGTATCAACGGCATCGACTACCACCACACCATCAACGACAACATGCTGGTGGTGGTCATGATCGAGACGCCTACCGGGGTAGCCAATGCTTATGACATCGCATCGGTTCCAGGGGTAGATGTGGTGATTATTGGCAACAACGACCTGAGCTGGTTCTCTGGATTCGCGCAGACCGATGAGCGTTATCATCAGCTGGTGGATAAGGTTCGCGCGGATACGCTTCGGGCGGGAAAGTTGTTTGGGCAGGCGAACGCGACGTATGCGACGGGTCCTTATAGTAAGGATTCTGTTTTCTTCCAGAATGGCCCGTCCAATGATGGATGGCAGCCTCCTAAGAGCGGTGCCGGGGTAAGTGCTCCGCCACCTGGGGAGAGGTGAGGGCAGGCTCTGCTGGTTTTCCCCAAAAGCCGCGCTTCAGCTTGGCTTAACCTTGCTTGGGGGATACTGCAACCATGCGGGTTTTGGTGGTGGAAGACGAAGTGCGGCTGGCGGAAAACGTGGCTTCTGCCCTGCGCGAGGGGCCGAATTTCGCCGTCGACTGCGCCGAGGATGGACTCACGGGGCTGGACCTCGCCGAAAACCGCTGCTATGACCTGCTCATTCTGGATTTAATGCTGCCAGGGTTAGATGGCCTGGGCCTGCTGAGGAAGGTACGAGCTCGCGGTGATCAAACGCCGGTGCTCATCCTGACTGCCAAGGGCGAAGCCAGTTCCATCATCTCACTGCTGAATGCCGGCGCAGACGACTACCTGAGCAAGCCGTTCGACCTGGGGGAATTAATCGCCCGGGCCAAGGCGCTGATCCGCCGCGGCAAAGGAGTGGCCGATCCCCTGCTCCGCCTCTCTGATCTGGAAGTGAATACCGTCGAGCAAAGCGTTCGGCGCTCCGGCAAGCCGGTGGATTTGTCGGCGACCGAGTACCGGATTCTCGAGTACCTGATCCACCGGCCGCGCGTAATCGTATCCAAGCGCGAACTGCTGGAACACCTCTACGATTACAACTGGGAACACCACTCCAATGTAATCGAAGCGCACATCTCAAACCTGCGCCGTAAGCTCGAGGCAGCCACCCAGCAGCCGAGTATCGAAACCCTGCGCGGCCGCGGATACCGGCTGCTGATGGTCGAGGAGACCCGGTGAAGTCCTACTCCCTCACCCATCGGCTGATCATCACCATTCTTTTGATAGAACTTCTCGCCGCGCTCTCGATATCGACAGCCGCGATGCTCTATGAGCGGCACCAGCGCTTTCATTCGTTCGACATCATGCTGCGTGGCCGCGCCGATTCATTGCTGGGCGCGGTGCAGGACGCGGAAGACACAAATGACAACGTGATGCTCGATGGCACGGAAGTGAACCTTCCGGCGGAGGATATCTACCAGGTGCAGGATGCCGGGGGCCGCGTCCTGGGCCATTCGCCGAATTGGAATGGGCCGGACGAAAGAATGATGACGGCTCCGCCGGGCGAGTTTCTCCGGGTCCACGTCAACGGTATCCATTACCGGGCGCTCCGAATCGAAGGGCTGAGAATCGTCGACCCAGGCGATAAAGGCGGAGGCATTCCGCGGCACGTAAGCATCTTTTATGGCGCGCCGGTCGATGGCGTCTGGAGAGATATCTGGAGGGCAGTTGGGTTTTATTCGGCCACTAGTCTATCTTTGCTGGCGGTTTCAGGATGGTTGATTTTCTGGCTTCTGAATCGCGGCCTGGCTCCGCTGCGGGAGTTGGCGGTGGAAGCAGCCGGCGTGTCAGTGGATTCATGGGACTTCGTCCCTCCCAAACGTGCGCGCATGGTTAGAGAGCTTGCACCGCTCACGGTCGCGCTGGAAACAGTGCTTAGCGGCCTGGAGCACTCATTTATGCAGCAACGCAGATTTGTGGGCAATGCCGCGCATGAACTCAAGACCGCGGTCGCGGTTTTGAAGTCTTCACTGCAACTGCTCACGCTGAAGCAACGAACCGCGCTTGAGTATGAACGCGGGATCGAACGCTGCCAGATGGATTGCGATCGGATGGAAGAGGCGGTGGCCAAGATGCTCACCCTGGCCCGGGTGGAGACAAGAACAGAATTGCCCTCATCGCACTTCGCCACCGATGTGGCTCAGAGCCTGCGGCAAGTGGCAGATCAATTTGAATCCATGGCAGAACTGAAGCGAGTGCGCATCATAGTGTCCGCTGAAGATGGAGTGATGGTCGATGTCGACCCGGAGCAGTTGCAACTGCTGTGCTCCAACCTACTTTTGAATTCCTTGCAGCATAGCCCGGCGGGCTCTGCAATACGCGCCATGGCACAGAAGGATGGAAAGCTTGCCATCGAGGACCACGGCGACGGGATCGCACCTGAGGATCTGCCTCACGTCTTCGATCGCTTTTACCGCGGAGATCCCTCGCGCAGCCGCAATACGGGTGGGACCGGCCTGGGGCTGTCGATTTGTAAGGCCATCGTATCCCGGTGTCAGGGAACGATTGAGATCTCGAGTGAATTAGGAATTGGGACGAGGGTGATGGTGCACTTGCCGCTCTCTGGCGTGCCTTCAGCTCCGATTAAGGTAGCTGTGCGAAATTGAAAACGAGCTTGATGGGAGGACCGATGAGATTAAGTTGCCTAGCCCTTTCCGCGTCGATTTTGCTGACGCCTTGCGCTGTGGTGGCGCAAACGCCGTACCGAGTTCTTACCCGATGGACCATTGGCGGCGAAGGCGGCTGGGACTATCTAACCTCCGACCCGAAGGCACACCGCCTCTATCTCACGCACGGACCGCGGGTGGAAGTGCTGGATACCGATTCCGGGAAGGTGGTGGGTAGCATCACGGGGTTGAAAGGCACGCACGGCGTGGCGCTCGATGATACCGGCAAGTACGGTTATATCAGCGACGGAGGAGCCAATGTAGTGGTGGTGTTTGACCGCGCCACGTTGGCGACGGTCGCTTCGATTCCTGCAGGCACCAACCCGGATGGCATCGCGTTTGAGCCGGTCACCAAAACGGTTTGGGCTTTTAACGGCCGCAGCAACAATGCAACCGTGATTGATACGGTGCAGCGCAGAGTAGTCGCCACGATCCCGCTCGACGGCAAGCCTGAGTTCCCGGTCGCGGACGGAACCGGCACGGTGTTCGCGAATATCGAAAGCAAGAATGAGATCATCCGCCTGGATGCGGCAGCCAAGAGGGTCACCGCGACGTGGCCGCTGGCCAAATGCGAATCGCCTTCGGGCTTGGCTTTCGATGCGGCAGGCCGCCGGCTTTTCGCAGTGTGTGACGGAGGCAAGATGGCGGTGGTCGATGCGAACTCGGGAAAGACGCTGGCCAATCCCTCTATTGGCGAGGGTCCGGATGCGGCCCGCTACGATTCCGCGCGCAAGCTGGCTTTTTCGTCCAACGGCGGAGGCACGCTGACCATCATTGACGCCGGCAAAGAGAACTACCCTGTCCTGCAAAACCTGGCCACGCAACAAGGCGCGAGAACCATGACCCTGGACACGGCTACCGGACGCATTTACCTGGCCACCGCTAGATTCGGCGAGCGGCCGGCAGCCACGGCGGAGAACCCTCGTCCGCGACCGGCGGTTGTTCCCGGGAGTTTCACTATCCTGGTGGTGGGGCAGAAATAAGTTCGGGGGTTTATGCGTCTTCCCACTATTAGGACTTGGTTTTCATTGATTGCATGCGCATGGTTGCTAAACGCAGCATTCGCGCAGCAAGCAGGCACGGGGTCTCCATCGATCACCCTGGAGCAGGCGATCGCGCTGGCTCGTGCGAACGAACCCAACTTCGCCGCTGCGGTGGCCAACAGAAAGGTTACCGCGCTCGATCGTTCCATCGCCCAAGCGGCCCTGCTGCCCAGCGTCACCTATCACAACCAAATGCTGTACACGCAGCCCAACGGGGCGGTCAATGGGGGCGGCCCGGTCGGAAGCCAGGCTGCTCCACGCTTTATTGCCAACAATGCGGTGCGCGAATACGCCAGCCAAGGCGTCGTCACGGAGACATTCGGAATGCAACAATTGACCGCGGTTTCACGGGCGCGAGCCGCGGATGCGGTTGCCACGGCAGAGCTGGAGATTGCCCGCCGCGGGCTGGTTTCCGCAGTGACCGGCCTCTTCTACCAAGCCCTGGCCGCGGATCATAAGGTGGATGTGGGCCGGCGCGCCGCCGGCGAAGCGTCCAGCTTCACGCAACTCACGCAACAGCGGGAGAACGCTCGGGAGGGGGCCCACGCCGACGTCGTGAAGGCACAGCTGCTGCAACAGCAGCGCGATCGCGATTTAGCCGATGCCCTGCTCGAGGCGCAGAAATCTCACCTCGATCTGGGCGTGCTGCTTTATCCCGATCCTCGGACCGCTTACACGCTGGTGCCGGGTGCGGTTGTGCCACTGCCCGATCGGGCTGACGTGGATGCGGCCGCGATGAAGCTCAATCCGGAGCTGCACCAGGCGATGGCCTCGCTGCGCGTCAGCTCTCTCGACGTGTCCGCTGCACGGGCTGCTTATCTTCCCGATCTGGCGCTCAACTTCACTTACGGTATCGACGCGGTACAGTTCGCCGTCAATGGCCGTGAGGGGGTAAAGAATCTTGGATACTCCGCCGGCGCCACGCTCGATATTCCTGTTTGGGACTGGCTCTCTACGCAGCACCGCGTGCGCCAGAGCCAGATCCTGCGCGACGCGGCTCATACCACGCTCACCGCTACCCAGCGCCGTCTCATCGCCCAGTTGGATGAGTTCTACGCCGAGGCGGGCACGTCGAGGGATCAGCTGCAGTCCCTCGATCTAAGTGTGCAAACCGCGACCGAGAGTCTACGTCTGACACGGCTGCGCTATACAGCGGGAGAAGCGACGGTGCTGGAGGTGGTGGACGCCGAAAATTCTTTAACTACAGCGGAGATCGCACGCGAGGATGGAACCATCCGATACCAATTGGCTCTCACAAATCTGCAACTGTTGACAGGAGCGATCTGAGCCATGACCTCGCAAGCCCAGCACCCTGCCAATTACTGCTCTGGAAGCAGAACCACCTCAGACCGCTGGACGGGTGCCCCAGGTTCGCCTCAGCGTACCTGGGAAGAAAATGATTGGTTTCGTATGTTTTCAGCAAATTGCAAAGCAAATTCTTTTTGTCACAAAGGAAGGGAAAACGATTGTGGGGCTTCGCCCCGTCATTTTCGTCCCAGGCACGGTTTGGCGAACCTGGGGCACCCGTCCGCAGAGTCGTCAAAATTTGTTGCAGCCATGCTTCTCTGTGGCGTTTGCTTGTTTGTTACTGCTTGCAGCAAGTCTGCGGAGACTGCTCCCACTGAGGTTTACGTGCAGGCGGCGCATCCAGTGCGCGGGGCCATCTCCGAGCCGATTACCGCGGACGCTACGCTGGCGCCGCTAGCCCAGGCCGCCATATCGCCCAAGGTCACAGCGCCGGTGAAGAAGTTTTATGTCCAGCGCGGTTCTCGCGTCAAAGCTGGACAGCTTTTGGCTACGCTTGAAAACAGCGATCTTGAGGCGGCCGCACTCGATAACAAGGGAGCTTACAGCGCAGCCCAGGGCAGCTACGACATCGCCACCGGTGCCACGGTGCCGGAAGACACCGCAAAGGCAGCGTTGGACCTCACCCAGGCGGCTGCCAACCTGAACCTGGCGCAAAGCATTGTAGATAGCCGCACCCAACTGTTCGCCGAGGGGGCGATCCCGGGGCGTGATCTGGATACTGCCAAAGCAGCCCTGGTTCAAGCCAAGGCCGCCCATGAGATAGCGCAGCAACATCTCGAGGCAATGCAGAAGATCAGCCACAAGGCGGCCCTGGAGAGCGCGCAAGGGCAACTCACCTCCGCCAAGGGCAAGTACATGGGCGCGGAGGCTCAGTTGAGCTACACCGAGATCCGCAGTCCCATCCCGGGTGTGGTGACCGACCGGCCTCTATTCGCCGGCGAGACGGCCGCGGCTGGCACTCCAGTGATCACAGTCATGGATACTTCGGCACTGCTCGCTAAGCTCCACCTCGCGCAAACCCAGGCCCAGCAGCTCTCCATGGGTGCATCGGCCACCGTCGTTGTTCCTGGTGTGCCCGATCCAGTGCCGGCGAAAGTATCGCTCATCAGTCCGGCACTCGACCCGGGAAGCACGACCGTAGAAGTGTGGCTGCGCATTGAGAATCCTCATGGGACTTTGAAAGCCGGCACCCCGGTTCACGCCACGATCACTGGCCGCACTGCATCCGATGCGCTCCTTATTCCTGCAGAAGCGGTGCAGACCGCGGCGGACGGTGTTTCGAAAACCGTCATGGTCATTACGCCAGAAGGCAAGGCCGCCAAGCGGCGCGTGACTCTCGGAATTCAAACGGCAACATCCGTCCAGGTACTCAGCGGCCTTAGACCGGCCGACACGGTCATCACCACCGGCGCTTATGGGCTCGACGAAGGAACCAAAGTAAAGATCGGCACTGCCCCAGCGGAAGATGCCGGCGGAGACAAGGACTGATGGCCGAATCGCCCGCAAACGCGGCTGACGAGAGATCCTTCTGGCTCGCAGGCGCCGCAAAAACCATCTTCTTCTTCCTGTTTTTATTGATGCTGGCGGGTATATACGCTGCGGTCAAAGTGCCCATCTCTGTCTTTCCAGAGACCAGTTTTCCCCGGGTGGTGATCGGGGTCGACAACGGCGTGATGCCTGTCGAGCAGATGCAGGTAACCATCACCAAGCGGATCGAGGATGCGATCAACAGCGTTCCCGGCCTGCTTACGGTACGCAGCACCACCAGCCGCGGCTCGGCGGAGATAAGCCTGTTCTTCAACTGGGATGTGGACATGTTCCACACGCTGCAATTGACGGATGCCGCGCTCTCCAAGGTAGCCCAGTCACTGCCCGCAACCGCACGTATCACTACTAACCGCCTCACTTTCGCCACTTTTCCCATCCTTGGCTATGCCCTCACCGCGGATGATCTTGGCAAGGAGACGGTTTCGCAGACACGCTTGTGGGAGATTGCCACGTACGATTTGAAACCGCCATTGAATCGCGTGGACGGGGTCAGTACGGTGACCGTGCAGGGCGGCCGAGTGCCGGAGTTCCACATTGTGCCCAATCTTTCCCGTCTGCAGGCCGCCGGCGTGACCCTGCTCGAACTGGTGAATGCCGTGCAGGAGTCGAACATCATCGACTCCCCAGGTCTGTACGAAGCGAACCATGAACTTATCCTTGCCCTGATCGGCGCCCAGGCACACAGCGCCGAAGAGCTAAGCAACCTGGTGGTGAAAACCTCGCCCGCGGGAGCGCCCATCCGCGTGGCCGACCTGGCCACCGTGGAAGCCTCTACCATGCCCGTCTACACTTCGGTCACGGCGAACGGCAAACCGGCCGTGCTGCTCAATATCGCCCGTCAGCCTTCGGGGAATACGGTTGCTGTAGCCAGCGGCGTGGCGGCGCAGATAGCCCAATTGCAATCGAAACTGCCCAAGGGCGTCCACCTTGATGCCTTCTACGATCAGTCGGAGCTGGTGCGCGAGAGTATCCGTAGCGTCCGCGATGCGATTCTCATCGGCCTGGTCCTGGCGTGCATCATCCTGTTTCTCTTTCTTCGCGATTGGACTTCTTCCCTGGTCGCGGGCCTGGTCATTCCTGTCACCGTTGCGGTGACCATTCTCTTCCTCCGCCTGGCCGGACAAAGTTTCAACCTTATGACCCTGGGTGGTCTGGCGGCGGCGATCGGACTGGTCATTGATGATGCCATCGTCGTAGTGGAGAACATCGCGGTACATCGCGAGGCTGGAGACTCCCGCGTGGATGCGGTGAGGAAGGCGGTCCGGGAAATCAGCCGGCCGCTGGTGTTTTCCACCATCACCCCGGTCATTGTCTTTCTGCCCCTCATCTCAGTTACTGGCGTCACCGGCAGCTTTTTCCGGGCGCTTGCTGTCACCATGACAGTAGCTCTTTTGATCTCTCTGCTGCTGGCGCTTACTTTCACGCCCGCCCTCTCGCTCAAGCTTACGGGAGGATCCGGCACTCACTCGGGGGACGAAAGGCCGACGGGCAAGATTAAACACCGCGTATCGTAAGGCCGGAGAAATCTTCGGCCGCCTGCTCCGTCTTCACGAGCGTTCACTCGATTGGTCCCTCCGCCGGCCGATCGCACTGGCTGTGGCCTGTGCGGTGCTCATTCTTGGGGGCTACTTCAGCTATAACGCGCTCGGGTCGGATCTATTGCCGGAAATGGATGAAGGCGCATTCATCCTGGATTACTTCACTCCCGCCGGCGCTTCGCTCACCGAAACGAATCGCATCCTGCAGCATGTGGAGCAGATCCTTCAGCACACGCCGGAGGTGGCAATCACGTCTCGTCGCACCGGCCTCGAGATGGGTCTCGCCGCAGTCACCGAAGCCAACCGTGGAGACTTCACGGTTCGACTCAAACCCGATCGGTCCCGTTCGATTGAAGAGGTGATGGACGACGTGCGCGAGCGCATCAAGTCTGCAGAGCCGGCGCTCGATATCGAGTTCACCCAGGTTCTGCAGGACATGATCGGGGATCTCTCCAACTCCCCCGAGCCTATCCAGATCAAGCTGTTCTCGAATGACCGCGATCTGCTGCTTAGCCTTGGTCCGCGAGTCCAGCAGGCCATTGCGAAGATTCCCGGCGTTGTGGATACACAGAACGGAGTGGAAAACACGATCAGCGGTCCGGCGACCAACTTCCAGATCGATCCGATCGTCGCCGGCCGGCTGGGCTTTACGCCGGCGGAGATCGCGGAGGACGCCACCTCCATTCTCGATGGCCTGCCCACCAATGATCCAATGATTGTAGGTGGGCGGCCCTACACCATCCGGGTGCGGCTGCCGGACGCCAATCGCGCTTCGCTCGACGCCATTCAGAACACGGTCTTCAATAGCACTAGCGGCCACACAGCAACTCTTGGCGCCATGGCCAGCGTGACCCAGCTGCCGCCGCAAAATGAGATTCGCCGCGAGAATTTGCAACAGGTAGTGTTGGTGAGCGGCCGCCTCGAAGGCTCCGATCTTGGCGGAGCCATGGTCTCGGTAAAAAATGTGGTCGACCGGCTGCAGCTTCCTTCCTCGGTTCGGGTGGAATATGGCGGCACCTATCAGGAGCAGCAACGCTCCTTTGCGGATCTGGGGCGGGTATTGGTATTGGCGCTGGCGCTGGTTTTCGGCGTGCTCCTCGCCGAGTTCCGCAACTTCTCCGCTCCGGTGGCGGTACTCACCAGTTCGGTGCTTTCGCTGTCCGGCGTCTTCCTCGCCCTGCTCGTCACGAATACGAATTTCAACGTAGCAAGTTTCATGGGCCTCATCATGGTGATCGGGATCGTGGCCAAGAATGGAATTTTGTTGCTTGATTCCGATGAGCAACTACGTGCGAGCGGACTGGACGCCCGTCAAGCCATGCTCGAAGCTGTGATCCGGCGCAGACGCCCTATCCTCATGACGGCCATTGCCACCGTGTGCGGAATGTTTCCCTTGGCGCTGGCACTGGGTGCCGGATCACAAATGCTACAGCCGCTGGCGATTGCCGTGATTGGCGGCCTCACGATCTCCATTGTGCTCAGCCTCGTGGTGACTCCGGCTGTGTATTACCAGCTGACTCGACGGCGTACCGTATCGTAGACGGTTGCTGGAACCGCATAATGCGGACCCCCGCCACGTGCCAACGGTAACCTGCGAACCGATAACCAGAAAACAGTCTCGCAGGCCAAATCGTGTTCCGCAGCGCTATACCCTTTAAGTAGGGGATGCGCCACGGCAGGGTCTTATGCATTCCCCATAACTTCTCTCGCATTTCAAGGAGCCACAATGCCCAAAAATAACCTCAACGACCTCATCACCGATCAGCTGAGTCTGGAACGCCAAAAGGTACTGGACCGCCTCTGGGAAATCGCCTACCTCAGCCCGGACATGACCCGAGGAAGCGTTACCGCCCAGGTCAAGGCCATCTCTATGATCATCGCCATACAAAACTTGATCCCTTCAGACAAAAAGCCTGCCCCTACGCCCATCCACCGTGGAAGCGAAGCCGAGCGACCTGCGGTTCCAGTGAACTCGCAACCAAACCCTGGCGCCGGCCAGCCCACCATCACCAAGCCGTATGTTCCTTTGGTCGGTTCTATTCCAGACCTGGGTGTGACTTTCCCTGTAAAGAACCCCTTTGTTCACCCGCGCTGAGTGAGCAATGCTAAAAGCACCCAAAAAGATCGAATTTTAAAAATAACTGCGCAGGAGACGTCATCCCGGCCACAGATGCGGGATCAAAAATACCACCAGGCAGTTTAACGATGACAAATAAATCGGCTTGAGCGACTTGCAAGCGGCGTCGTGCCCTGATGCGAGGCTGCTGGGGAATGCGTCGGGCATTGAATCACTTATGTCACGGGTAGCGCTCATTCTTTAAGCCCCTAAGCGCGGAAGCTTCTTTTTTGTTGCGCTCCTCCGCGGATGCCGTTACCTTAGACGGATACCGTTCGCTCGCAGTAGGCAGGCAGTATTCGCGGTGAACGCCTTCTCCGTTGAAGCGCGATCTTTCACCAGAACCGTTCCTTTCCCACGGAATAGGCCTGTAACACCCTTCCAAGTCGAAGAGAAGTCCCAATACTACTGATCCGGCCCCGGAGTTCTGAGGGTCTGGAAGATATTTCTTTTCGCAACTTCGGAGGTTGTCAGATGTCGTCAGGCGCACGCATTCGGTCTTTCTCTCTATTCGCTCTGCTGCTTTCACTGGTTTTCACCACGTTCGCCGGAGCGCAAAACTTCCGCGGCGGTATTAATGGCACCGTGACGGACCAGGGCGGCGCTTCCCTTCCAGGCGCGCAAATAGAGATTACGGAAGACGCTACGGGTGTTACTCACTCAACTGTCTCTTCCGGTTCGGGAGAATATAGCTTCCCTGATCTTCCGCTTGGCCTCTATACCGTTTCCGCCACCTCCTCCGGATTTGAAACGCTCAAAGTCGAGAAGGTTCAGGTTTCCGCCGGAAGCACTTACAGTCTTGCGATCAAGCTAGCGGTGGCTTCGTCAGCGACCACCGTTGAAGTGAATGCAGCCGGTGAGTCGCTCGATACGACCTCAGTCACACAGACTACGGTCCTGCCCACCAAGACCATTCAGGACTCGCCGATCAATGGGCGAGATTTTACTCAGTTCCTTGGGCTGACTCCCGGGTTCGCCGGCTACAACCAAAACGGCGGAGCCGGTTTCGCTTCGGTAAACGGAACCCGCACCAATTCAGTGAACTGGCAGATCGAAGGCACGGACAACAACGACCTGTGGTGGAACATTCCGGCTGTTAACCAGGGCGGTGTCAATGGAATCGCAGGTATCGTGCTACCACTGGACGCCATCGACCAGTTTTCTTTTGTAACCAGTTCCAGTCCGGAAACCGGCCGTAATGCAGGCGGCACGGCAAACCTGGTGATCAAATCCGGTACCAATACATTCCACGGCTCGGGCTACTACTACAACCGGAACGAGGCACTCGCCGCCAACACCCCCTTCGCCAATGGCACCAAGAAAAACGAGGATCGGTTTATCGTTTACGGCGGTTCGGTGGGCGGTCCAATCTTCAAGGACAAGACCTTCTTCTTCGTGAACTATGAGCACACCAATTTCGTTATCGGCAACCAAAGCCGGTCGACTGAACCCTCCGCCGCATACCAGGCGGCTTCGACAGGTGTGTTGGCGTATTACGGAATCCCGGTAAACCCCCTGTCCACGACGCTGCTAACCAATCTTTGGCCGGCAAATGCCCTCACCGGACCTGCGGAAGCCAATAACTACTACAACACGTCGCCGCTCACCGGGCATAGCTTCAACGGAATTCTGAAAATCGATCAAAACTTCACTGCCAAAGATCATCTTTCCGTCAAGGCGTTCATGGGCCAGGGGAACCAGATCGCGCCCACGGTTTCCTTTCTGGCTCCCTACTACGAGGAAGCTCCGATCCATGTCTATAACTATTCGATCGTCTACAACCGCGTAATTTCGCCGTCCATCGTCAATCAACTCTTTCTTGGCGTCAACTACTACAACCAGTCATTTTCTGACGCCGACAGCAGCTTCAATCCGGTCGCGCTGGGACTGAACACAGGTGTTACCTCGCCTGCCCTCTCTGGCGCTCCGCGCATTAACATCTCGGCGGCTGGAGCAAGTTCCGGGCTGTCCGCCAGCAATAGCGGGTTTGACCCGATTGGTCCCACGGTTGACTCCGGCCGGAACGACATTACCGGCCACATTGACGACGCGCTCTCCTGGACCAAAGGAGCACACGAATTTCGCTTTGGTGGGGAATACCGCCAAGCCCAAGTAGATGACTTTTATCAAAGCGGCCAACGTGGGTTGTTCACCTTTGATGGCTCGCAGGGCCCATGGACCTACGGTATCCAAACCGCAAACGGCGCTGCTCCAGGCGCAACAGCATGCGATGCACTGGCAACCAAAAATCTGGGCACCGCTGCTCCTGGGTACACACCCGGTTCCGGCTATGACAGCAACGTTCTTTCGCTGGCGGATTTCCTGGCAGGATGCTTCACCTCACCTACTAACATTGTGGAAGGCGATCCTAAGCGCCAGGTCTTCGAGAATACCTGGGACATTTTCGGCCAGGACGCATGGCAGATTAACCACCAGCTGAATATTAACTATGGAATCCGCTACGACTACAGCGGTCCCCCGCACAGCGAGTACCACGACCTGACCTCGTTCGATCCCACCGCGCCCAATGGACTTGCAGTGGCGGGCGTCAACCGGCCCAACATCTATCAGCAATATTGGGGCAGCGTAAGCCCGCGCGTTGGCTTTGCCTATCAGCCGTCTGGATTCGCGAACACGGTCATTCGTGCCGGATTCGGTATGTTCTACGATGCGCCCTACATGGTGCCCTTTCTTAATCTGCGCGGCACAGTGAATGGTGGGCCTTTTGGCGTGCAGGACAATCCGGCCGGTGTGAACCCCGTGGCCAGCGCGAATGCCCAGGTGTCGATCTGGAATCCTAACGAACAAATCTACCCTTCCCTGGCGGATGCGATTGCGGGCGCCGGCGTTATCAACTTGTTTGCGGTAAACAACAAGTTCCGCCCCTCCTATACCTATAGTTACAACCTGAATATCCAGCAGAGTTATGGACCGAATGTCATCAGCCAGATTGGATTCGTGGGAACAAATGCCCGCCATCTGCTGGACGTTCGCGACATCAACCAGGCCGCATTGGGCAGCGGCAATATCGACGTCAACGTCAACCAATACACCTATCAACAAACCACGCGGCCTTACTTCAATCAATTCCCGAACTACGCCGTCATCAACCAGGTAGAGAGCCAGGCCACCTCCAACTACGCCTCACTCCAGGCACTGCTCAGAACAACGAACTGGCACCGGATATCTACTCAGCTGACTTACACCTGGTCGCACAGTCTAGATGAAGAGTCTGGACTTATCCCCTATATGCCGCAGAACAGTTTCAACCTCAAGGGCGAGTATGGGAATTCGGACTTCGACGTCACCAATACTTTTTCCGCTTACCTGAGTTATGACGTGCCCGGCTCTTCCCACGGTCCGAAGTGGTTGAGCAACGGGTGGCAGGTCAATTCGCTCTGGTCATTCCACGGCGGGTTACCCTTCAGCGTGCTTGCCAGCAATCAAAATAGCGGTAATGGGGAAAGTGCCGACCGCGCCAACCAGATTGGCAATCCTTTTGCCGGGGTCAACCACAGTATCGTGAATGGCTCGGTGCAATGGTTCAATACAGCAGCCTTCGAAGATCCGGCGCTAGGCACCTACGGCACCAGCAGACGTGGCCAGTATCGAAATCCCGGTTTCGCGGATATCGATCTCTCGGTGTTCAAAAACACGAAAATCACCGAGCGGTTCACCCTTCAATTGCGCGCGGAAATGTTTAACCTTTACAACCACACCAACCTGGCTCCGGCCGGCCAGCCCAGCACCAGCGATACGGGTGGCACCATCGGGTCAACCTTTGGGGCTTATGCCGGTGCACCTGGTATTGGCGTCGGCGAACCCTTCAACACCAATCTGGCAGCAAAGATTATCTTCTAACCAGCTCGACGTCCAACTGGCTCCCGGGATCCTCACCTGGGAGCCGTTTGAGGGCTTACCCAGCACCGGTCTTCCGGTGCTGGGGTAAGTTCAGGGGCTGGTCAATCGGAATTCTTCCGTGCCGCCTTCCCCGCCCGCAACTCGGCGAGCAAATGGCTGGTGTAGACGCCTGACGCCACTACGGTCGCTCCATCACGCATGATCATCGAGAGCGCTTCCTCCCCACTCTTATCAATGGAAGTCACATTGTCGAGATCCACGATGCGGCGCCTGCCTGAGGAACAGGCGGTCGATGATCTCCAACTGGAGATCAATTCGGCTACCGAGTACTTGGTCAGCTGGCCTTGTAGGACCCACCTGTCCTCCAAAGGACTCTCCACAACGGTGATTCTCAACATCTCTCGTTTCCTTGTGTTAGAGCGGCCGGTTGGGCCCGACGGCGATTCCTCCGATCCTTACCTGGTTCGTCCGTTGTGATTGGTCTATATGCAATCGACGTGCCTAACGCGAATCATGAAGACGCGCCCGAAGTTCCTCATACCAAGACATGCGTCATCCATAACTTTGGCGCATGACACAAACTGGCGTGCCGCCAAATAATTGGCAGTCTGCCAGATTGTTGGCACGCTGGTTTTGAGCAAGCCGGACGAGGGACAGCAGGTTCGGGCGATTTGTGTGTATCCGCCCTCAGGGCTGCTAACAAAGTCTCTGGTTGGCGTTTGTCATCCGAGCGGAAAAGGGTGGGTCGAGTGCAGTGGTATCCCACTCAAGCCAAAGTACGGCTCGAATGGGGCACCCAGCCTTCGTTGCCGGTGCAGAGTTCGTTAAGGCCTTGCCGGGCGGGAGATTCCCAGCTTCTGCATACGAAATTGCAAGGTGGGCCGCTTGATGCCGAGACGCGCAGCCGCGCCATTGGGACCAGCGAAAACCCAGTTGGTTTGCTCCAGGACCGACAGGATATGCCTCCGTTCCATTTCTTCAAGCGTCGCGAAACCATTCCCATGGCCGTTCCCATTTCCCCCCTCGAGCGAGCGGGGTTTGAGATCGTTGAGTGGGACCTTGAGCAGGGGGCCCTGAGAAAGGATGACCGCCCGCTCGATGACGTTCTGCAATTCGCGGATGTTGCCCGGCCAGGGGTATCGAACCAGCGCGTTCATGGTTTCAGAAGAGATGGTCTCAATATGTTTGGACATATTGAACGCGAAGTATTGCGCGAAGTGACGGACAAGGAATGGTATATCGTCCGTGCGCTCGCGCAGCGGAGGAACGTGGATGGGAAAAACATTCAATCGATAAAACAGATCGGAGCGGAACTTCTGTTCTTCGACCATCTCATGCAGGTCACGATTGGTCGCGGCAATCAGGCGAGCGTTGGTGCGGAGGGTGCGTGAACCGCCCAAACGCTCGAACTCTTTTTCCTGCAGAACGCGCAACAGTTTGGGTTGTAGCTCGAGCGGAATCTCACCCACCTCATCCAGGAAGATGGTTCCCTGTGAGGCCAATTCGAACCGTCCAATCCGCTGTGAGACTGCGCCGGTGAAGGCTCCTCTTTCGTGCCCGAAGAGTTCGCTTTCCAGCAAGCCGGTAGGGATGGCCGCGCAGTTCAGTTTGACAAACGAGTTGGCGTGACGCTGGCTCAGATTATGGACTGCCCGAGCTATGAGTTCCTTGCCTGTACCGGTCTCCCCATGAATCAGTACAGTAGATCCCGTCGGGGCTACCGCTTCGACCTGGCGGAGAACCTGCCGCAGTACCGGGCTGTTGCCGATGATCTCCTGGAAATTCATTTCGCTGCGGAGCTCATCCTCGAGATACAGCTTTTCCTGCGTGAGTTTGTCTTTGAGTTCGGTGATCTGGCGATAGGCGAAAGCGTTGTCGATGGCGATCGCCACCTGCCCTGCAATCTGAGATAAGAACTCCAGCTCCGGCTGGTAGAAGGCGTTTTTCCCGTTCCGCACCAGGCAGAGCACGCCGAGCACGCGGCTGCCGCGGAGCAACGGCAACATACATAGGGATTCCACGCCCGCCGCGGAGGCGATCTTGTGATGCCGGCCTGCCCTTTGCAACTGCGCGATGTCCCCCATCCATGGCTTTCCGGAACGAAAGACCTGCCCGGCAGTGGAACCATAAAGCGGAGCGGCCTGGCGAACGGCGGAATTGCCGTCGGGAAAATCCAACGCGCACAGTTGAAGCTCTTGACCCTCCCTATCAGGCAGGATCAGGGCCACGCCATCCACCCGCAGTACCTTCCGGATCCCAGGGGAAACGGACTGGAGAACATCGCGCAGTTCCAGGTTCGAGACCACGCTGTTGTTCAGATCCAGGATGAGCTTGAGCTTGGTCTTTTCAGTCTCGAGCTGAGACCGTACCAGCTCCGACTGGGCAAAGTTGAGCCGATCATCGATGGCCAGGGCTGCGTAGTGGCTTACCAGCGAAAGCAGAGTGACTTCCCTCTCGGAGAAGGCATCCCGATGCTTGCGCCCGATGCAGAGCGCGCCCAGGCGATGAAGGGCGGTGTTTAAGGGAAGCAGGCAAAGAGATTGATTGCCGCATTCGCGAAAGAAACGGACCACCTCAGGAAATCCCTGGTCGCCGTCCTGTGGGAGCTGGTCGAGCGCTGGCAGAACGAGCGCTTTCTCCTGCTCCGAGATCGCTTGCCAAACCGCCTGCGGCCACTTCCAGGCCGAATGATCGTTGGCCAGCGAGCATCCCTCGCTATCGACAACATGGGTCGTGAGCTGGCCCTCGTTCAAATGAACCAGAGCGGTCATAGCGCAATCCACCAGAACGCGAAGCTCAGCGGGAAGAGCGTGCAGCAGCTGCTTGTGATCGCTGTGCATCTCCAATTTTCGTGCGAAGCGCAGAACTTCCTCAACCTGCTCTGCACTCGGGGGACTGCCATTCGATTGATGAAGGTTCGTGTTGAGCGACCGCTGCATATCCGGTGGGACGTGCTCCTTTCCGCTGATGATTCATAGATGACCAATGAGACAAGAAGTAGCGGGAATGGTGTGGCGACATTTGACGCCTAAGGATTTTCACTTCTGATATTTACGAAGCGACTTCACCGGCCGGCTCTTCAAGAAAGAGCAAATCCGGCCCCGCGGCAACGCTGACGAACGAGAGATGCCAATCGGCTGACACGGAGTGAGCTTTGTTGGCACCCTGTCTTTGACAGCGCGCGCCTTTGCGCAGGCCCCCCGCGCCAAAATTCTTTCTCTATCAAGCACTTACCGAACGACGACGCGGGAAAATGATATGGCACGAAAGTTGCACAGCTCCTGGTGATAGTCCCGGAGTCGCCACTCGCGGCCGGGCTCAACTGGTTTCATTTTGATCTTCGTGGGGGTGTGATGAATATCGCCGAACGCAGCGAACAATCTTCAAATTTCCGGCTCGACGTCCCGCTGCACAGCCTTCTGACCAAACCTCAAGCTCCTTTGCCTGGCCTGCAGCCTGTCGGAGAGCCGCAGCGATTTCCCGATCCAGTTTTCCCGCAGCGTCCCGAGCTGTTAGGCGCTATCGACGAGACCTCAGAATGGAACCCACCCGATAAACGTCATTGGAAACCTGGCCAGATCTACCACGCGATGCGCGGCTGGCTCTTTCCCTACATCCGGTCCCGCGTCACGGCAGGCGACTTCCATCCACTCATCGCATATCTGTTTACAGAATTCAAATGCAATCTCGACTGCCACTACTGCTGGGCCTTCGACAACAAAGTCAAAGGGATGACCGAAGATACGGCCAAGCGGTCGATTGATTGGCTGCATGGGACGGGCTGCCGAGTGCTGGCCTACATGGGCGGCGAGCCGCTTTTGCGGCCGGACCTGATCCAGCGCATCACGTACTACGCGGCCAAGAAGGATTTTTGGATCTATCTCCCGACCAATGCCCGCCTGCTGCGCATCGATGTAATAGATAAATTAGCCGATGCTGGAATTTCCACTTTCAATATTGCTGTAGATGCGGTAGATATCAAACAAGGCCTTCCAAAGGCACTGGTCCCGATTCGAAAGCAATTCGATTACCTGGTTCGTAAACAGTACGGGTACGGCTATTCAGTCTTTCTGAACATCAACATCTGCCGCAACAACCTCGACGATGTGCGGCAGCTGACAGAGATAGCTCATGATTGCGGCATCGCCACCGACTACCACATTAACGAGTCGCCTCTGTTAGAGCAGGACGAACATTTCAAACACGCCGACAACAACGTCACCTACATCACGAAAGACGATTGGCCGGCGGTGGAAGACACGATTCAGTGGTTGACAGAGAAGCAGGACAGCGGTTACAAAATGGTCAACTCGAATACTCGGCTGTGGCAGATGGTCGACTTTATGAAGGGTAATCATTTTCCCTGGAACTGCCGCGCCGGACAAAATTCTATGATCATCCGCGTCGACGGAACCCTTGCGCCGTGCTTCCCGATGTACACGGCGAGCTACGACTGGGGCGTGGTCGGCAGTCATAAATTCGAGACCAAGCAGCTGGACCATCAGAAAGAAACATGCCAGACCCACTGTTTTTCCACGCTTAACCACATTCTGGGCTGGTGCTACAACGATCAACGGGTCATCAAGTACTTCTTCAAACAGCTCGCACATGGATTCCAGGGGATGTCGGGACAGATGTAGTCTGCCCTGACATCCTTCTGTCGCACCTCAACCAGGAAGCAGGCACGAAGAACAGGAGATCCCCCCATGGCCGTAGTGGTGAACGAGATTGTCCAAACCGACTTCGAAGTAGAGATTCAAGCCCGCATCGACGCCGAGCGGGCTCGTCTTCGTGCGCAAGCTGGTTTGGCACGTATGCGCGAGTTTAAGAAACCAGTCGAGCGCACCTTCACTGGGCCGGAACGCGATTACGTGACCATCCTTTTCGGCGGTCTCACGTGGAAGCACGAAGAGATGATCAAGGCCGTTTTCCATGGCAGCGGCTACAAGTGTTACAACATTCCAACCCCGGAGGTTGCCGACTTCCAGGCGGGCAAGGAGTTCGGCAACAACGGCCAGTGCAACCCGACCTATTTTACGGTTGGCAATCTGGTCCGCTACCTGCAAAAGCTGGAGCAAGCGGGCGAGACGCGCCAGCAGATCATCGATAACTACGTCTTCTTCACCGCCGGTTCCTGCGGTCCCTGCCGCTTTGGCATGTACGAGGCGGAGTACCGCTTCGCGCTGCAAAACGCCGGCTTCGAGGGCTTCCGGGTGTTGCTCTTCCAGCAGACCGACGGCATTAAAGCCGCCAGCGGCGAACCTGGACTGAAGTTCTCAGTCGATTTCGGCATGGGCATGCTCAATGCCCTGAACCTGGGCGACGTAATCAACGAGCTGGTGTACCAGGTTCGTCCCTTTGAGGTGAACAAGGGGGAAACCGATCGCGTGATCCAAGACTCAGTGAAAACACTGACGGACACGCTGCGCGACCGCAAGCGGTGGCACATCCTGGAGGCGGCTCCCAGTTGGGCTAAACCCTACATTGAAAAGAACAAGAAGATTGAAGGGCTGGGCTGCACCCTGGGAAAGATTGCCCACAACCTTTATGGCAAGGAATACGTGAGTGCTCTCCACGCCTGCCGCGATAGCATCAACGCGATCGAAGTGGATCGCCTGCGGGTGAAGCCGGTGGTAAAGATCACCGGCGAGTTCTGGGCACAGACAACCGAGGGCGACGGCAACTTCAACATGTTTGCTTTCCTGGAGAAGGAGGGCGCGCAAGTCCTGGTGGAACCAATCGCCACCTGGATCGCCTACATGATGCACGTAGCCAAGGAAGGCGCCAGGGCTCGTGCGAATGCAGAGGCTCCCTATCAAGATCCCAAGTGGTACGAAGTGAAAAAGCAATTCGCCAACCGGCTGAAGGTATTCAAGAAGACGGGTGGGCTCAGCGCCGGCACCGTGATGTGGAATCACTTCTACCACCGCACCATTCGCCATATGGGCGACACCGCGCACCACCTGATTCCGCAAAAGGAGCTCGCCCGACTGGCTCATCCCTTTTATCACCAGCTGGCACGCGGCGGCGAGGGTCACATGGAAGTTGGCAAGAATGTCTACTACACCGTGAACCATCTCTGCCACATGGTGCTGGCGCTCAAACCCTTCGGCTGCATGCCTTCGACGCAGTCGGATGGTGTGCAATCCCGGGTGGTGAACAAATTCAAAGACATGATCTTCCTGCCGGTTGAGACTTCCGGCGAAGGCGAGGTCAATGCTCACAGCCGCGTGCAGATGGCGCTGGCGGAAGCCAAGGCCAAGGCTCGCGCTGAGTTTGACGGAGTCCTCAGCGAGACTGGGAGGACGCTGGACGAACTCCGGGCCTACGTGGATGAGCATCCGGAGCTCAAGCATGCACTCTACAAGTTTCCCCACCGGCATGGTCTGGCGGGAACGGCAGCCCAGTTCGCCTGGCATGTGAACGATCTAATGAAGAAGGATCGCGCATACGCCCGGCGTCCCCGGGTCTCCGTGGCCAAAGCACAAGTAGCCTAAACCGCTCACCGACGTCGAAGCCAGCCTTTCAGGGGAGAGTGTATGCAGCAATTTCTGGTCGGTTTGGATGTTGGCTCCACCACGGTCAAAGCGATCGTGGTGGATGCTGCAACGGATAAAACCATCTGGCAGGACTACCAGCGTCACGAAACAAGACAGCCGGAAAAGTGTCTCGAATTCCTCCGCCGCATGGAGGCCGACACCGGCATCAGCCCGGGGAACACGCGGATCTTCATCACTGGATCGGGAGGCGGCACCATCGCAGAGATGGTCGGCGCCAAATTCGTCCAGGAAGTGCATGCTGTTTCTCTCGCCGTAGAGAAGCTCCATCCCGAGGTGTACTCGGTGATCGAGCTAGGCGGACAGGATGCGAAGATCATCATCTTCAAAGATGATGAAGAGACGGGTCGAAAGAAGAAGATTCCCTCGATGAACGACAAGTGCGCCGGTGGTACGGGCGCGGTCATCGACAAGATCAACGCCAAACTCAAGATTCCCGCTGCCGAGCTTGCCAACCAGGCTTACCACGGCGTCAAGCTGCACAAGGTTGCCGGCAAGTGCGGCGTGTTTGCCGAAACGGATATCAACGGTCTGCAAAAGACCGGCACCCCTTCCCACGAGCTCATGGCATCGCTGTTTGAAGCCATCGTGCTTCAGAACCTCAGCGTGCTGACCCGCGGCCATACACTGCGTCCTCATGTTCTGCTCCTCGGCGGCCCGAACGGTTTCATCCAGGGCATGCGCGAAGCATGGCAGGTGAACATACCTCGCATGTGGAAGGAGCGCAAGGTTGAGATTCCGGAAGGGATGAAGCCGGAAGAATTGATCAAGGTTCCGGAAAATGCGCAGTACTTTGCCGCTCTCGGCGCAGTCGAGTACGGCAAAGACGAAGACCCGGAGATCGGGTGCTACCAGGGGATAGAGAAGCTTCTCTATTACATCGATTACGGGCGCGCCGAAGAAAAGGCGCAGTCCGGTGGCAAGGGGCTGGTCACAGACAAGTCCGAGCTCGAGCTGTTTCGCGAAGAATTTCGCAAGAAGAAGTTCATTCCTGCGGAGTTTCAGCCCGGTCAGACGGTCTCTGGTTTTATCGGCATCGATGGTGGCTCTACCTCCACCAAGGCGGTCCTGCTCGGCAAGGACGGCCAGATCCTGTGCAAGACTTACCAGCTTTCCAATGGCAATCCGATCCAGGATGGCATTGAGATGTTTGAGAAGCTGAGTGCGCAGGTCGAGAGCAAAGGCGCCAAGCTCGAGGTTCTCGGGGTAGGAACCACCGGTTATGCCAAGGACATCCTCAAGGATGTGCTGCACGCGGACGTAGCGTTGGTTGAGACCGTTGCCCACACAGAATCCGCACTCAAGTTCTATGACGATCCTCACGTGATCATCGATGTCGGCGGGCAGGACATCAAGCTCATCGTCCTGAAGGACGGCCGGGTTAAAGATTTCAAGCTGAACACACAGTGCTCGGCCGGCAACGGGTACTTTCTGCAGTCGACGGCAGAGGGCTTCGGCAAGAAGGTGGAAGAGTTCGCGGATATCGCCTTCTCCGCCACGTCCATGCCCTCCTTCGGATATGGCTGCGCTGTCTTCATGCAGTCCGACATTGTGAATTTCCAGCGCCAGGGCTGGCGGGCAGAGGAGATTCTGGCGGGACTTGCGGATGTCCTACCCAAAAATGTCTTTCTCTACGTTGCCAGCATCCCCAACCTTGCTTCCCTGGGATCGCGCTTTGTGCTGCAAGGCGGTACGCAGAACAACCTGGCGGTGGTGAAGGCCGAAGTGGACTTCATCAAGTCAAGCTTCCGCGCCAAAGGCAAAGTGCCGGAGATTATCGTGCACGAGCACTGCGGCGAGTCGGGCGCCATCGGCGCCGCGCAAGAAGCTTTGCGCTTGTGGACGAACGGCAAGCAGACGACATTTATCGGTTTGGAGGCGGTCGCCAATATCCGCTACCGCACGACGCGCAACGAAGACACACGCTGCTACTTCTGTAAGAACAATTGCCTGCGCACCTTTATCGACGTCGATGTAACCGCCGCCCAGCCAAGCCATGATCATCACCATGACCACGACCATGCATTGGCGATTGCAGAAGATCACTCGGCTAAGGTGGTCACGCAGTTGCCGAGTCTGGAACAGATCCAGGCAAATGCCGACAGCCATGGTTCTTCTTGCAGCACAGGCACCAGCAAAGCGTCATTCAAGGCAAAGGTAGAACCGCTTATCCAGATCCAAATTTCTCCAGGATCGAGCAAGGTGGTTGAGCTTCCGAAGCCGGTTGATTTCCAACCCAAGAAGACCAAGGTGCCTCTGCGCGTCGGCGAACAGCGGCTGATCATTGCTACCTGCGAAAAGGGCACGGTAGAAGATCTTGCTGATATGAAGGACATCAAGGCGGACATCGACAAAATAAAAGAGGCGAACCCGAACTTTGTCGATATCGCTGCCCGCGACGTCTTCCGTCATCGCGAGGTGGAGCTGGTTGCTGATGCGGTGCCCAGCACCAAAGGACTATTCATTGGCAAGGCGGTGAAGGAACGTGCAGCCGCAATGCAGAAGCGCAGCGAGTTTCGCATCGGCATGCCCCGGCTGCTCAATACCTACACTTACGCTCCGATGTTCAATGCCTACTTTGCGAGCTTGGGGCTTAAGGCCGAAAATCTTATTTACTCCGATTACACGACGCCCGAGCTTTACCGCGCCGGGGCGAGCCGGGGTGCAATCGATCCCTGCTATCCCTCAAAGATCGGCATCGCGCATGTCTATAACCTCCTCACCACCAAGCACAACAAGAAGCCGTTAAACGCTATCTGGTTCCCCATGTACGACCGGCTGCATACCTCCCTGGTTAACCTGACCGGATCGAATGCATGCCCGACCGTGACCGCTACTCCAGAGGTGGTGAAAGCTGCCTTCACTAAGGAAAGCGATATCTTCACCGAAAACGGCGTCAGCTATATCGACCCCATCTTGGACCTGCAGGATAAGCGGATTTGCGCCGACCAGATGTTCAAAGCATGGGGGCCCGTGTTGGGGCTCTCTCGTGAGGAAAATGAACGGGCCATCGAAGCGGGCTTCAAAGCTCTGCTTGATTGCGAGGCGGAGATTCGCCGCCAGGCGCGGGAGACACTCGATCAGCTGGAGCGTGAGGACCGGATTGGCATCGTTATGCTGGGCCGCGTCTATCACCATGATCCTGGTTTGAACCACGAGATCATGGAGGAGTTCCAGAAGCTGGGCTACCCTGTTTTCTCGCAGAGCACGCTTCCAATCGACGACGACATACTCGATCGGCTGTTTGGCGAGGAGGTGCGTGCCGGCCTCATCACCCACCCTCTCGACATTCAGGATGTCTGGAAGAACCGCTACTCCACCAGCACCAATCACAAGGTTTGGGCGGCGAAATTTACCGCGCGTCATCCGAACCTCGTGGCGTTGGAGGTTTCCAGCTTCAAGTGCGGCCACGATGCGCCTATCTATGGCGTGATCGAAGGCATCATTGAGCAGTCGGGGACGCCTTACTTCTCATTCAAGGATCTGGACGAGAACAAGCCTTCGGGGTCGATTCGCATCCGCGTGGAGACGATCGACTACTTCCTGCGCCGCTATCGCGAAGACATCGTCAAGCGTCGCGGGCTGGAAGTGGATATCGAAGCGCAGCTGGCTGCTTTCGAGCAGACCCTGAGGAACCAGTCGACTGAGAGCTTGGAAGCCGTAGCGGGAGACTAAGAGCCTCGACCATTTGGCTTTGCGTATCTACACCATCGGCCACTCGACGCGCCCGATCGCGGAATTTATAGCGATGCTTAAAACGCACGGCGTCGAGCGGCTTGTTGATGTGCGCACGGTACCCCATTCACGCCACAATCCGCAGTTCGAGCGCGATGCGCTTTCCGGGGCGCTCCATCGCGAAAATCTCCATTACACCCACATGCCCGGGCTTGGCGGCCTTCGTCATCCCCGCAAAGGCTCGCTGACGAACCTGGGCTGGCGCAATCCAAGCTTTCGAGGATACGCCGATTACATGCAGACTCCAGAATTTGCAGGCCAACTGGAGGAGCTTATTAAGATAGGGCGTCTGGAGCAAGTGGTGGTGATGTGTGCGGAGGCGGTCCCTTGGAGATGCCATCGCTCCCTAATAGCCGATGCCCTGCTAGCGAGGGATATTGCGGTAGGTGAGATTGCAAGCGAGTCACGAATCAAGCCCTTCAGCTTGCATCCTTGGGCGCAGCTGAATGGAACACAGGTGAGCTATCCAGGGTTGCCGCTAGAAGCTCCTGAGGTTGGACAATAGCTTGTGGTGGCTCCGACTCTTGTCGGGAGCCGTCAGATTGGATGGACAGAAACAGCAGGTCCCTCCGCTTCGGTCGGGATGACGATTCTGTTGCATGAAAAAGGGCCTGAACCCCGGCTAGACGAATAGCTGTTGATGGTCCCAACAGAATTGGGAGGGGGACGGGTGCCCCATGTTGGCACCACCGTACATGGGTTGAAAGACGGGGCGAAGCCCACCAAAGCTCTTACGCGTTCCATGGCTGGGGAAAAGCATTCGAAAAAAAGCATTTTCAACCCACGTACGCTGGTGCGAACATGGGGCACCCGTCCGGCAAAACTATGTCCGGTTTCATGCCCGCCACGCCTCCTCTCTCACAGTCAGCCGGTCAATCAGGTCATGGCGTAGGTTGTAGCCCAGCCCAGGGCCTGATGGAGTTGCAATTGTTCCGCGCGCATCCACCACAATTTCGGGCTCGACAATGTCCGTATCCCAATAACGCCGGCTTGCCGAGACATCGCCAGGCAGCGTGAACCCGGGTAAGGTCGAAAGCGCGATGTTGTGCGAGCGCCCGATCCCAGATTCCAGCATGCCGCCGCACCACACCGGAATTGCCAGCCCGTGGCACAGATCATGAATTTGCTTGGCGCCCGAAAATCCGCCAACGCGCCCGAGCTTGATGTTGATGATGCGGCATGCCCCCAGGGCAAGCGCCGCTCGCGCGTGGCGCGTGTTGTGAATGGATTCGTCGAGACAGATCGAAGTCTCAAGCTCGCGTTGCAGGAGGGAATGATCGTAGATATCGTCCCATGCGAGTGGTTGTTCGATCATCATGAGGTGGAAGGCATCGAACCGCTTCAGGTGGTCGACATCAGCGAGAGAATATGCGGAATTTGCATCTGCCATCAACAGGATCTCGCCAAATTCCCGCCTGACTGCTTCCATCACCGTAAGGTCGGCGCCCGGCTTGATTTTTAACTTGATCCTTTGGTAGCCGGCATCCAGTTCCCTCGCCACCTGCCCCAGCAGCGCGGTTGCATTCTGACAAATGCCGATCGAGACTCCGCAGGGAATTTCCGATCTGGTTCCTCCGATCAACTGCGCAAGCGGCATATCCCTTAGCCTGGCCTCCGCATCCCAGAAGGCACACTCTACTCCGCCCCGCGCCATTTCATGGCCACGAATCCGGGACAACAGGCCGGCAATATCTGAAGCGTGCTGGATTGTTTTACCCAGGATCGCGGGCACAATGAATTGCCGAACCACTTCCCACGCGCCGTCAGTGAACTCCGGATTATAAAAAGGACCTTCTTCGGCCGTGATCTCCCCCCAGCCTCTAAGCCCCTCCGACAGCGCTTCCACGAGCAGCACTCGGCGGTTCCATGTAACCTCCGTGCTCGTTTCAAAGGGGTTCTTCAGCCGCATATCCAGTTCGCGCAACACGATTCCATCAATCTTCATCGGCCCTCCACCCTGGTGAAGGTTAGAGTCGGCCGGATCATGTCGGTCGACAAGGCAAATCCTGTAACGTGTCCCGTAGGATCGCGCTGGAAGTGAAGCAGATATGTATCCTCACTTAGATCTGCCGAGAACGCGTCCGCGAACGCAGGACGGAGCGCCTGATCGGGATAAAGGTATTGCGTGCGGACAAGTTTTCCGTCGCGGACGATGAGCGTCCACTTCGCATTGAGTTCATCGCTCACGTAGCTGCCGGCGAATGCTGATAAATCCTGGCCCGCCGGCGTGCCCGGGACTTTGATCAAGGTCAGGTGTTCTCCTTCTTCCTGACGCTCCTGTACGTTATGCATCCCGTTGCCAACGCCAAACTCAAACCTGGTTCCCGACTCGACATCTCTAAATTTCCCCGGACCTACGGTCTGTAGAGGGAACAACTCAGCCTGGTCTTCGCGATAGAGCCGGCCGTGGTCCGCGACGAAGTGGCGAAAGTACCCGTGAAGGCTATCCCAGTAGGCGCCCTGGAATTCGGATGCTTGGTCATTGGCTGCCTTGTCGCTGCTTTCCGTAGAGCCGCTCCCCGAATGGGCGACTGCGACGCTGTTTCTGAATGCATTCCGCAAAACGATATCAGCGAGAGCCTGATTGAGATTTGTCGGGAAAACGTCTCCAATGGTGTTGCAAAGGGTGATGAATGAGGTTCTCTGATCTGGATACCTGGTGAGGCCGGCACGGTATCCAACCCATTCTCCAGCGTGCTGAACACGGCGCAGACCACGATATTGGTCGACCACGAGCCCTTTGGCATAGAGATTGACGGCGCCGTTGTTCAGACGGCCGCCTTCCTGCATTTGGCGGATGAGGTTCATTCCCCCGACGCGCCCGGTATAAAAGTTGTCGTCCCATTTCTTCAGATCTTCGACAGTGGTCATCACGGAACCATCGCCGAGTTCCTCGAAATTCGACATATCGATCGCAAACCGGCCATTACCCAGGGGCTTGTAGCCAGTGGCGCGATGGTTCACCACCATGGTGGCATCGTTGTGAAAATGAGTGCTCGCCATGTCGAGGGGATCGAAAATACGCTCCGCCGCAAATTGCCGAAGAGACTTGCCGGTGACGCGTTCGATGATCAGAGACAGGAGAAAAAAATTGGTATCGCTGTAGAGAAATTCTTCACCGGGTGCAAAGTTGACGTTCTTTTGCAACGCCACGAGGTGGAGCGCATCCTGGTCCGTTGTCAGGTCAATTTCAGGAATTCCGGCCAGGTCGAAGAGGTCTGTGTAGTTTCGCAACCCGCTGGTGTGATTGAGTAGGTGATGGATTTTGATTACCTTGCCGTAGTCGGGAATTTCGGGCAGGTATTTGCGTATGTCGTCCTCAAGCGAAATCCGGCCGTCCTGTGCCAGGAGCAGAATAGCGAAGGCGGTGAACTGCTTGGACACTGAGCCGATGTCAAACACGGTGTCGAGCGTGTTGGGCAGCGTCCATTCCAGGTTCGCCAGCCCATAGGCCCGCGCGTAAAGCACAGATCCGTTCTGGACGACGGAAACGACGCATCCCGGGGTTCGGCCGGATATGTACTTACCGAACACTGCGTCAATTTGACTCTCCAGCGTGGCCGCAGCCGGCGTCTCCCCCGAGGAGTCGCGCGCGGCCACGTTGCAGAACGCGAGAAGACAACAACAAAGAGCGAGGCGGCATTTCATTGAGGCTCCACAAATGAAACATACTTCCACAGCGAAACGGGGCATTTCATCACAGCGGGTGGTTTAGACACTTGGCTCCAGGGGCCGTGCGAACGTTCACTTACATCCTTCCCAGTAACCGAGTTGAAACTCTCCGTTGCCCTGGCTATCGCGCTCGAATCCGATCACCGCAAGCTTGCGTTCGAATGCAGCCTGAAATTGGAGCCGGTTTCTCCACTGGAGATCTGCGGCCAGGGAGCGGGAGGCATCGTTCGACTTCCAACTCTCTATCATTGCAGGCACCTGAATCGTTGCTTCGGCCTTCGCCGGGATCGGCCGGCGCTGCAGGGCCGCACGAACGCCATCGGAGTCAAGCCACCACTCGGCGATCAACCGGTCCGTTGGTAACTTCCCCTGAAGAGGCGACATCGAATCGCCATAGTAATTCGGTTTATATCTCCGCGCCACCGCACCGAGGCCCCTTATGTTGAAGGCGGAGTTCTTGATCTCGAGAGGATCGAAGGTCCACTCGATACGCTGGATCCCGCGCTTCAGCGCATCCTCCCGCTGCCTCAGTTTCAAGGCTCGACCGATCCCCAAATTGCGCCAGCGTGGGCCCACCGCCAACAGATGGGAATATAGAAATGTTTCTCCCTCCACAACGGAGATATAAGCCAGGACAAAACCTACCAGCTGGTTAGGTTGGCCGGCGGTTTGCTGCCACGCCCCAAACACTTGCCCACCAGTGGAACGCGCAATCAGAAAGCCGCTCCGCGGCATCAGATCAGTGTCCTCCGCGCCCCAGGTTTTCTCCTGAAGCTCAAGACAGGCGTCAATATCCTCCAGCGACTCGCAGGTTCGAACGGTGATGGCGCCTGCATCTTCCATCTCTGTCTCCCAGGGCGCGATCATACTTTCCAAATCTCCTGACTCTCTTATCCCTGAATCGAAAGGGCCAGCGCCTGCGATATGTTTTTCAAGCCCTGCGCCAACTTTTCTTCGGGTTCCCACCCGAATCCCAATCGGAAACTGCGCGTGCTTTGCTCAAACCAGTGTCCCGGCCCCACGCAGGTAGAAAATCTTTCCAGAAGGGTATGGTAAAAGGCCGCCATATCAACGGGCACAGCGGCGCGCACTCGGGGAAAACAGACGACACCGCCGCCTGGGACCACCCATTCCAGCCCCGGCGTCTTCGCCATCCATTCCATCACCATCCCGAAGTTCCTTTGATTCTGCTTGCTGATGGGCTGCAACAGACTGCCGCGGTTGCGCAAAGCTTGCAGCGCGATCGCCTCATCGACCACGGACCCGCAGAGCACAATCTGTTCCTTGGCAGCCAGGAACTTGCTTTGCAACGATTCGTCGCGACTGACGATCCAACCGATGCGAATGCCCGGCAGCCCATACGCTTTTGACACGGAGGAAACGGAAATGGCTCGCTTGCTCAGCGAGGCCGCCAGCGGCGGAGCCGAGGTTGCATGGCGCAGATCGCGGTAGGTCTCATCCACCAATAGATAGCAGTCGTTCTTCTCCGCCAGAACGATGAGGCCCTTCAGCTCCGCTTCGCCGATGACGACGCCCGTAGGATTATGAGGATACGTCACACTGATGAGCCTGGTCCGGGAGTCGATTTGGCTCGCCAGCTCATCCAGATCAAGGCGATAACCATCCTCAAACCGCAGGTCCACGATCTTGATCGGGCACGTGAGCGTTCTCGGCACCTCGATGTTGGTCGCGTAGTTCGGCCGCACCACCAGAATCCCGGCGTGCGCATCGAGCAGCGCGGTATTTACAAAAAAGAGGCCAGCGGCGGCCCCCGGAGTGATAAGAATGTCGGAGGGCGAGACCCCGTAGTCGATCGCAATTGCTTCTCGCAGCTCGACGTTTCCCTGATGACTGGCGTAACCCAGCACCAAACTGTCCAACTCCACTCCCAGGTCGCCTAGGCGTTGATCAGACACCGAGCTTTCGGCGAGGTTGTACTCGATCGTCGAGTAGCCCATTTCTTCGGGTGACTCTACTTCAATGGGCATGCGCTGATAGTCCATGGTTGATCACTCCCTTCGGCCTTCAGCTGGGTAAGAATCTCAGAATATCCCTCGTTTTGAACGCGTGCCGGCGCTTCACCGCGAAGCAGAAACGCACGCACGCATTGATTCGCCTGTCAGGGAGTCCAGTCCCCATGCGCGATAAGATACCCGGTCAGGTTTTCCTTTTTCAATATCTCCGCTACGTGAGCATGGTCTATATGCGGGGCGATCGTCGCGGGCAGATTTGCAACGATGTAAGTGGTCGCGGCCACCACGGCGGTATCGGCGTTCATGTTGAGCGTGTCTACCTTATCGAACGTGTCGCTCGATTTGTGATGGATATCCTGGTAATGGGTCATATCTACCCAGAGGTCCAGGGTCGGAACTCCGTGGAGGATGAAAGGGCCGTTATCCGAGTCGTAGGTCATTTCGAGCGAATTGCTGGTGGCGCCCAGGCCAAACAGATAAGTTGCTTCCACAGGGCCCATCGCGCGGCTTACATCCGCGCGGTCCGCTAGCTTGAACCCGAGCGGGCGCCCGACACCGTGATCTGAATTCACCACGGCCACGCAGCGGTCCAGCTCCGCGGCGTGGGCCTTGACATACGTGCGCGATCCCATAATGCCCGGCTCTTCTCCGGTCCACAAGACAAAGCGAATCGAGCGCCGAGGCCGGCTGGAAAGAGCCGCGATGGCCTTCGCCGTCTCAAGGACCATGACCGCGCCACTGCCGTTGTCCTGCACGGCGGCGGACAAATCCCACGTGTCCAGATGGCCGCCCACCAGGACCCACTCGTCGGTCTTATCTGACCCGCGCAACTCAGCCACCACGTTATGCACCGTCTGTGGACCCGTGATGTTGTTCTTGATTGTAATGTTGATGGTTACCTTACCCTCCGCCATCAGGCGGCGCAGCCTCAGCGCATCTTCCATCCCGATCTCCGCCAGCGGCAGCGGCTGAATGTTTGCGTCACCGTTATCGACGTCGACCCAGTCGCCGAGCACGTTGTTCGGCACCGCATCGGGTAGCAGCAGCGCGGGAACCCGCAGATCGCGAAAAGTCCGGTAGGCCGCCTGCAAATCCGCGTAGGTCTGGTTGAAACCCGCGGCAAACGCCCGGTCGGTATCGAGCAGCACAATGTGGTCGCGGAGGGCGGCGGCGTTAGCGGCGAGGCTCGATGGAGAAATATCCGTGACCAGCACCACCTCTCCCTGCGCTCCCCCGGGTGGTGTGGATGGGCTCCAACCGACGGACTCAACATGCAGACTACGGGATGCCGGCGAGATGACTTCACCCGTCGCCGATCCTCGCTGCCATCCGCTAGCGATGGTAAACGCCTCCAAATGCACATCAGGAACACCATTTGCCCGAAATTGGTTCATCGCCCATTGCGCCGCATGCTCGTATGGTTCGGTTCCGGTGAGACGGACTCCGAGATGATCGTCAAGGTACTGAAGTGTCGGCATGGAGTCACTGGTGAACACGGAACTGATGATCTGCTTTACTTCCGACTTCATCGGCGTGTCGGCCTGCTGCGCCATGCCAGTGGCGCAAACACCGAGGAGAACTGAGACGTGAAGGGCCGCTTTAGAAATCATGTTTGCTTTCCTCCATTCAGAACAACAGGTTCAACAGTCTGCGCTGTCCGTCCCACCCCAGTCGCCCAATACACCACAGCCCCCAGCAGCAACGACAGCAGGGTTGCCTTGACGTTGATCCACCCGGCGCGGGGAATCGTAAGAAATCCGAGAAACACCAACAGCCACAGGAGAGCGCAGACGCACAGCCATTTCGGCACCAGCCGCTGTCGGATACCATCCGGCTTTCGCTGCGAGGCATGCTCTCCAAACAGAGCGGCCGCCACCACCGCCGCATAGGTGAGATAACCCGCGAGCACAGATATACCGGTGATGATCTCTTCTATCTGCGCCCAGCACGTGAAAAGTGCGGCAATCAAAGTCGCCGCCCAGATCGCATTGGCCGGGGTCTTCTGCTCGTTCAACAACCGTAGCCAGTTTGAACCCGGTAACTGCTGATCTCTCGCCATGGCCCAGATCATTCGGGTTACCGCGGTAAGATTGGCCAGCGCACACGCATAGATGGCCACGAATACCATCAGCATCACGGCCGCCACTGCATAGCGCGGAAAGTACGCTGACATGATGTAGAGCAGCGGCGCAGGGTGGGCGACGGCAACATCCAACGATGGAATCGCCATGGTAAAGCCGCCCAGGATGAGGAAGCCGAGCACCACGCTGAAGATCTCCGCGCCCAGGATGGCGGTGGGTACTTTCTTCTCGGGAATCTTCGTCTCTTCCGCAAGATTGGCTGCGCCTTCAAATCCGGTCAGCGTCCAAGCGGCCATCAGCGAAGAGAAAGCCAGCGGAGCCAGGTAAGCCCATCCCCCGGCGTGATGGGGATGCGTGAAGAGAAAACTGGCGGAGTGAACATGGCGCCGCAACGCGAAGCCCAGCAATGCAAGACCAACAATGACTGTCCCCAGAACTTCCGCGACTACGGACGCGTCATTTACCAGCGCCGCAATCTTCACTCCCAGATGGTTTAGCACAGCGATCGAAAGCAGCATCGCTACGGTCGCAACCACTAACTCGCGATTGCTGAGATCCCAGCCCATAAACCCGGCAACAGTAGACGCCAACGCCAGGCAAACACCAGGCATGCCGCTCAGAAACTGCACCAGCATCAGCCAACCGGCCCACCAGCCCAACTTTTTCCCAGCCAGCCTGCGCGTCCATTGGTAGGCATAGCCGGAGAGAGGAATGCTGCGCGAGAGCGATGCCATCACGCACGCTACCAGCGCCTGGCCCGCACCGACAATCAACCATGTCCATACGAACGCCGGCCCTGCGGCCCGCAGACCACTGCCATAGTTTGCAAAGAGGCCGGTGGTCACAGAGATAATCGAGAAGCTGAGCGCGAAGCTTGAAAACAAGCCAAGCTCGCGCTTCAGCTCCTGCGCGTCTCTAACCGGTGCGTCCGCAGTCAGCGTCTGTTCGGCCGGCGTGTCCATTGGCTGCATGTCCTTTCGTTCGCGACGCGAACCCACTCACCCTGGGCCCGCAATGGCCGATTTGCTCGCTCTTTAAGACACACCGCAGCGCGCGAACAACTGGTCCAGAAGCACAATGGCCAGATCCATCTCCTGACGACTGATCTCCAGAGACGGCGCGATGGTGAAGACGTTCTTGTAATAGCCGCCCACATCGAGCACCAGGCCGTATTTTCTGCCGGCGACATCCAGGTCGCCCTTCAATCCTTCCTCGGCAATCCTGTGGGTCAGCTTCTGGTCGGGCGTGATGCCGTCTTCCTTGCACATCTCCATACGCAGAGCCAGGCCGAGGCCGGTCACGTCCGCCACGCAGCGGGGATACTTTCCCTGCAGTTGCTTCAACAGCTTCAGGAAGTGGGCTCCCTCCTGCGGCACCCGCTCCTCATAGTTCGAATCCTCCATCAGCTTCAAAGTCTCGAGCGCAACGGCGGTGCCGAGGGGATTGGAGGAAAAAGTAGAATGCGTCATCCCGGGAGGAAATACGTCAGGACTAATCAGGTCTTCCTTCGCCCACAGGCCCGAGATGGGGTTGAGGCCGTTAGTCAGGGCCTTGCCGAAAACAATGATGTCGGGCTTCACATCGAAATGCTCAATTCCCCAAAACTTACCCGTGCGATAGAACCCCATTTGAATCTCGTCATCCACAAAAAGTATCTTGTGCTGGTCGAGCGTAGCCTTGAGTTTGGGATAGTACTCCCTGGGGGGAACGATGTAGCCGCCGGTTCCCTGCACGGGCTCCGCAAAGAATGCGCTGAATTCTGATTCCTGCGCCTTGGGATCCCAGTAGGAGGCGTATTCGGTATCGAAATTGTGCGCGAACTGCTGCTCGCAGTACATGCCGCAGGTATCCGGCGTCTTGTCATACTTGCAACGGAAGCAGTAAGGATAATAGGCGAAGTGGGCCCGCTCGCCAAAGTGATTGTAGTTACGACGGTAGCGATAGCTTGAGGTGATCGAAGTCGCCGCCAGGGTCCGTCCATGATAGCTTCCCTGGAACGCAAACATGAGGTTTCTACCGGTAGCATTGCGAACTATTTTTATCGCGTCTTCGATCGCCTGCGAACCGCCTACGTTAAAGTGAACCCGGCCTTTGACGCCGAAGGCTTTTTCGCAATGCTGGGAAATGCGGGTCGCGACCTCGATTTTTTCCGCATGAAGATATTGGCATGCCAACTGCGGCAGCTTGTCAATCTGCTTCTTGAGTGCCTGGTTGAGCCGCGGGTTCTTGTATCCGAAGTTGACCGCGGAGTACCACATCTGCAGATCGAGGTAGGAAGTACCCGCCTCATCAAAAAGGTAACTCCCGTCGCAGTCGGCGAAGATCTTGGGCGGATTGTAGTAGTGGACGGTATCGCCGAAAGAGCAGTACTTACTATCTAACTCGAGCAGTTCGCGGGTTCTTGTCTCAGTCGTTTCCATCGAGATCCTCTTTTCTACTCCGCTGCCATGGTTGAGAAGACATGCCGGAGTCCGGCCCATAAAGAACCGTATAGTTGCGCCTTGTCACCCAGGGCGCTGATGCGAATGGGGGGAACGTCACGATGGATTCGATGTACCACCTTGTGCACAGTTCCGAGGAGAAGATGCGGATCGCCCTTGGTAATGCCCCCGTTCAGCACGACGAGATCGGGGTCAAGCACGGAAATCATGTTGGCAACGGTGACACCCAGGACGGTGAGGACGTCGTCAACCACTTGAGCAGCTTTGGGATTGCCGCGCCGCATGGCGGCGAACACGCGGCGTGAATCCCTGTCATCGAGTTCGGTCATTTTCGCGGAACGTTTCAGAATGCCTGCCTGCCGGGCTTGTTCGGCAATTCCGACACCTGAAACATACGTTTCCACATGACCGGTTTCGGGAAACTCTTCATTCCACCTTCGCCAGTCCACGTTCATCAGGTACACCTCGCCGGCTGAACCGGTGCGCCCCTGATAGAGCTTATGGTCAATGAAAATTCCCGATCCTATCCCGGTGCCAATGGCGAGAAAGATAAAGTTGCCGACGCCGGCTGCCGAGCCGCGCCAGTATTCTCCGATCGCGGCCATGTTGCAGTCGTTGTCGAATAACACCGGCACGCCGAAGGCCGCGGCCACATCTTCGCGCATCGAAACATCCTTCCAGCCCTCCAGATTGTTTGCGCTGATGAGTAAGCCCGACTGCGGATGAACGGCACTGGGCACGCCGATCGCGATGGCCCTTAACCGATCTGCTCCGCATTCTTGCTCGCTTAGCTCTCTTATGCGGCCGATCAGTTGATCGAGCGTGGTCTTCGGATCCTGCAGCGGACGCGCTCGCTCGCGAAAGGTGCTGAGGACATTGCCTGATAAATCCGATACCAGGTAGCGCATGTTGGTTGCCCCCATGTCCACGCCTATCACCCGATCGGGACTCTCCGCGATGGCGGCCCTCTTCTCGTCAGCCGAGAGCGAGACGATGCCGCGATTCTTCAGGCGCAGCAGTCGCGTGCGCAGCTCGGCTTCGCTTTCGCCGAAGCTCAGCTCGGATAGGAGCGACTGCCGGCGCCGCGTAAGTTGCAGCAAAATTTGTAGGTCGGTCTGGTTGAGTGACATCAGCTCTCGGTTAACTAAGCCTGACAACACATTCAAGCCGTGCCGCAAGCTCTGTATTTCCGCGGATGATGGTACCGTCGGGCGAGCAGAGCTGCAGAAGGTTTTTGAACATGATTCATCGCACTTGGCCGCCCGCACAGGTGATCGCCGGCCCTGCTCGCAACATTCATTGCGAAGCAAAACACACTTAGCTCCACCGTCGTGAACTTAAGCCAGAGAACAGCGTTTGCGATACATGGTCAGGTGGGCGCTGGGAGACAGCACCGAATAGAGGATGGCCCTCGGTGGAATTTAGATTAGTGGCAGACTAACAAATTAGCAATAGCAAATTTCGAAGGCGAGCGCCGCACAGCGGCACCAATAGACATAAAGAAAGTTAAGCATCTGTTTGCTGACTACGCTTGACATTTGCTCAGTTGTGAGACAGGATGAAGCATTCCTTGGCTACTTTCACGGCTCTTTAACATCAAAAAACCTTTAGTTCCGGCCCCGGCTCTCTCTGATCGCGCGATAGAACGACCACAGACTCGGTGAAGAACTGCATTCCTGGTCTTCGCCCAACCGCCTGGCAGCTAAAGCAATATGCGTTCTCGACATGGACCGGCACACACGCCCGGGCCATGGATTCGGACGTGTGTGCTTTTGCCACCTATCGGGAGAGTCTCCATGAGCACGCAACCCTGTTGTCACTATCCATCTCGTACACGCTTCATTCCGCTTACCCTTTTGTTCGTGCTGGCGTCTTTACTTCCGTCCTGCCTCCAGCAGCGCGCTCATGCGCAATCGACATTCGGCTCGATGCTGGGAACGGTTAAAGACTCATCTGGAAAGCTGGTGAGTGGAGCGACCGTAACCCTGATCAACACTGGCACCTCCGCGCGGCGCGCAATAGCCACCAACGCAAGCGGCGACTACGCCTTCAATAATCTTGACAGCGGCCAGTACCAAGTCAGAATCGAAGCCGCCGGCTTTGAAACCGCGATTTTCAAAAATCTGGATCTACAGGCCCGCGAGGTCAAACGTGTTGACGCGGAATTAAAACTGGGAAGCGTAACGAACACAGTTTCGGTCGAAGGCTCTTCGGCCGGTGTCATCACCACCGATGTGTCCAACATCGCGGCAGTAGAAACCGGGAACGAACTCGTCGATCTCCCCGTGGCCATCTACTCTCACTCCCAGGGATCGACCAGTCCTATCTACTCCATCACGACGCAACCGCAGGTGCAGGTCGACGACAGTGGAGACTTTGCTGTCGCCGGCACGACCCCGGGAATGATGTCCTACACACTGGATGGCATCAGCAGCGTTGGTGTCGAGTTCAGCGGCCCCTTGACGGAGATGTTTCCTTCCTTCGGATCTATCTCTGAAATGCGCATCAGCATGGTGGACAACAATGCGGAATACGGAGGAGTTGCGGACGTCACCACAACCTCCAAAGCGGGGACTAACTCCCTACATGGGGGCATTTTCGAGAATCTAGAAAACACCGTACTAAACGCCGGCAATCCTTTTACGGGAAGCACCCCCAAGCTGATCATGAATGACTTCGGCGCCTATGGCGGTGGCCCTGTGATTCTGCCGCACCTGTACAACGGTCGCGACAGAACCTTCTTCTTCGCCAGTTACGAAGGGTTGAGGCTGCCCTCCGAAACGCCGCTCGACACCAGCGTTCCGACACTCGCCATGCGAAGCGGGAATATCTGCTCCTATCTCGCCGGCCAGGGCGTCTCACAGGTATATAACTACGACGGCACGCCGCTCGACTGCGCTCACATTCCCGTCAACCCTACCGCCACCGCCGTAATGAATACGCTGATGCCCGTGCCCAACACCGGCAGTGCGGATTCCTACACCTACAACTACGCCGTCAATTTCCCTTCTCCCATTTCAACGAATCAGGGCGACCTGCGGCTCGATGAGATCTTCAGCGACAAGCAGAATATGTTTGTTCGCTACAACTACAAGAGTCGACGAGTCACTGTGGCGCCCTCCACCGATTGCGTGGGCTACTGCAACACCTCCGGCTCTCCTTTAACCGGCGGCTTCCAGGAGCCGGAAATTGATACCGGCCTGACGCTTGCCTACAACTATGTGTTGAGTCCGTCGCTGATCAACGAGTTTCGCGGCGGGTTCACATTGCTACGCACCTCGGTCGGTCTCAACGTCAACACCGCACAACTACTGCAAGACACGATGATCACCGGCATCCCGGATATCAATTACTCCGCGGTCAGCACGCCCAACGTCCAGGTGAGCGGCTTCATGAATACGGGGGGAGCGGGCACCGCGAATTCTCGCGGTAAGATCATCCAGTTTCTAGACAACCTCACCTGGCAAAAGAGCAACCATACGATGAAATTCGGGGCAACTTACATCCTGCTCCACGACCACGATGACAATGTCTTCGCCAATTACCGCTCGGGGCAGTTCAATTTCGATTCTTCTTCGAACATCGGGTCGGTCATCGGCGATCCTTTCACCTCGTTTCTGCTGGGCTATCCCGACTACAGCACGCTTGCGGAGGTGAATGACCCCAACATGGATGGCCGGGGCTCTTCCTGGGCGTTCTATGGGCAGGACGATTGGAAAGTCACGCATCGGCTCACGCTCAACTTCGGCCTGCGATGGGAGGTCCATCCACCGCTGCGAGAGGCACACGGCAATTCTGCCACCTTCCTGGGAGATTACAGTGCAGGCGGCGTAAACGGCGCCGTTGTGGTTCCGAATACAGCGGCTCTTGGGCTCACAAACGCGGATTTCGCTGCTTCCATCGCGCCGACGCCTATTCTGACGGCGCAGCAGGCACACATCCCCTCTCGCCTCCGCTACACCGACATGACCGACTGGGGCCCCAGAATCGGATTTGCATGGCGCCTCGACCCCAGCGGGAAAACTGTCCTTCGCGGTGGATGGGGACGCTTCATCGATGCGCCACTCGGTATCGCGCTGAATGACGGATGGGCCGTCAGCGCCAGCTACGTGCCTACTTTTTCGCAGGACTATAACCCCGACGGTACGCCAGTACTCGCCTTTCCCAGCGCTTTCCCCAGTAACATCAGCCAGAGTGGGGCTTCCAGTTTCTACTCAATTTTTCCAATTCAATACAGCGACCCGACCGTTCAGCAATGGAATCTGACGGGCGAAAGAGACCTCGGCCATAACATGGGTCTCCGCCTCTCTTACACAGGCAGCCACGGTTCCAAACTCGAAACGAACTTCGATCTGAACCAGGTTCAACCAAACACCCTGGGTTACGCCGCAGTGGCGGCGAGCCGGCCCTATCCACTCTGGGACGCGCTGGAGTGTTTATTCAACTCAGCCGAGAGCAACTACAACGCCGCTACCGTGGATGTCAGCCGGCGCATGTCCAACGGGTTGCAGTTTGAGAGCAGCTACGTGTGGACCCGCGATCTATCGGATGCCGGCGGCAACAATCCCAGTGCCTTCGCTCCCGCCGGGGGCAATTGGGGCACCAATCGCTTTCAACCCGGACTTGACTACGGCAATGTGGCCTACGATCGCCAGCACCGCTTTCTCACCACATTCCTTTACGAACTTCCTTTCGGGAGAGGCAAAGCTTTCCTGCCGAGCACCGGCCCCTTGCTTGACCGCGTGGTGAGCGGTTGGCAATTCAGCGGCGTGGTTATCTTTCAGTCTGGTCCGTTCCTCACCCCCTACGAGCAGAGTACCGATCCGGGAGGCACCAATATCCAGTCGGTGGTCGGCGATACCCGTACCGACATCCTCACCAGTGCCGGCCTCTACATCGGCCGCGGGACCAGCGTTGGCGGCAATCCGGTATGGCTGAACCCCAACGCTTTCCCTATCCCCGCGAGCAACATCGGCCGTTTCGGCAATGCGGCCGTGGGCAGTGTTGTCGGACCCGGCACCGAGAATTTCTCGGTCGGCCTGTTGAAGAGCACCAAACTGACCGAAGGCACGGATTTTCTATTGGGGATCCAGGTGGCGAATCTGTTCAATCGCCGGAACTACGAGCCGCCCAGCATGCAAGTGGATGCAGGTGGATTCGGCCAGATTTCCGCGCTGCAGACAGCTGAGGGGGCAGGCCCAAGAACCGCGCAAATTACTGCGAGAATTACCTTCTAATCCATTGTTTTTCCGGAGTCGGGAGCCGTCAGATTGGATGGACAGAAACAGCAGGTTCCTCCACTTGGGTCGGGATGACGATTCTGTTGCATGAAAAAGGGCCTAAACACCGGCCAGATGCATAGCTGTTAATGGTCCAACGGAATTGGGAGGGGACGGATGCCCCATGTTCGCACCAGCGTTTCATGGGTTGAAAAGGACGGGGAGAAGCCCACCAAAGCTCTTACGCACTCCATGACTGGGGAAAAGCATTCGAAAAAAAACATTTTCAACCCACGTACGCTGGTGCGAACGTGGGGGCACCCGTCCTGCAACATTACGCTCTCTTGTTTCTTTTTTTGGCCTACTGCAGCTTGCCGCGAATCGCGCCGTCTAGAGAGATGTTGTTTTTCTCCAGCAGATTGCCTAATGTCCGGTCAAGCGTGATGCGGGCCTTCATCCAGTCGGAACGGGCGGCAACCTCGGTCGAACGAGCTTGGGCTAAATATGCCTGGTCTTGCACGATGAGGTAGTTGGTGCTCTCGCCTACGGAGAACTTATCCTTTTCCGCCTGCAGGAGCTGCTCTTGATAGTTGCGGCTTTCCACTGCCGCTGCGTAGGCCTGATGCGCAGTTTCAAGCGCGATTGCGGCTTGCTCGATCTGCTGCCGGATTTCATTTTCCAGCTGCAGGCTGCGTCCTTCCGCCTGGCGTAGCTGGATCTGATCGCGGGCTGCGTCTGCTTGTGCGATGCGGTTGCGCAGCGGTAGGGAGAGCTGCACGCCGCCTTGATAGACGGTGGAGAGCCGGAGCCCGCCTTGACCGATATCCGCGGGAACGGTAACCATGCCATTGCCGGTTGAACCCAGCCCCAAAAATGGGGTGAGCGAGGAGCCGCGCGTTTGCACATTCGCAAAGACATTCAGGCCAGGCTTCCCATAGTTGCGGGCTGCCTTAGCGGAAAGCTCATCGGCTTTGATCTGCAGGCCTGCCTGCGCCAGGTCAGGACGATTTGCGATCGCGTCGCTGATTAGCTCCGGAACATCGAGGGGCGGCGGATCGTCGGGAACGATGATGCGGTCCTGGGGAATGATCGAGGCAAAATTTGCCGAGGGATCACCCAGGTTGCGCAAGAGCTGTTGCCGCAAGATCGCTTCCTGCTGACGGTACTCTCCTTGCGCTTGGATGAGGGTGAGGCGGCTTGACGAGAGCAGAGCCTGGGTACGCGTTAGCTCGATCGGCGCCAGCGTTCCCTGATCGACCTGATCCTTGTCATCCTGGTAAAGGCGTTGCGCCGCCGCTAAAGACTCTTCCTGTACGCCGACGTTTTCTCCCAGGGAAACCAGGTCGTAGTAGAGCCGGGAAATGCCATAGACGGTTTCTAGTATCTGCTGTTCGAATACGAGCCGGGATGCACGCTGATCAAGCTGGGCAATGCGGATAAAACGCAGATTGACCTCGCGCCCACGGCCACGTAACAAGGGCTGTGTCAGTGTGAACGATGTAGTCGGTGCGTGGAAAGGGTCATACTGCGAGTTGGTGGCGTAGAGCGTCTGCGCCGCGTTGTCCACAAATGCGTCGAGTTGCGCACCGGTAGAAAATCCTTGCTGATAATCGACAGCGGCACTGACAAAGTCCTGGGCTCCTGTCGTTGTTCCGGCGGTGCCAAGGTTGATGAGCGACGTCTGATCGGAACGGCGGAAATATCCTGCCTGGCCACTTAGCGTGGGGTCGTAGAGCGGTATGGTGGGCCCGGCGGAGTAGGTCGAAGTCCCGTTCTGAGAAAGATTCTCCTGGGTGCTGCTGCCCGTTTGTGCGACCTGCGAAAGATCGGTGACATTAGCGTTGGTGGACGACGGATTGCCCGTGGTCTCCGTGACCAGCAGCGGGCTGGTGGCCGCTCCCACACCCGGCGGTGGCTGCTGCACGGTGTAATCGATCCCGCGCAGGTTGCCGCCGCCCTGGGCGCGCGTGAGATCCGTGTCGGCCAGCAGCAGATTGTAGCGGCTCACTTCCACGTCGAGGTTGTTTTCAATGGCCAGCGCGATCGCATCGTGCAACGACAGATAAAGCTTGCCATCGCGCACCAAGCCCTCGAGTCTGGACGATCCTCCAGGGAGTGCCGGGACATTAGGCGCTCGATAAGGGCCGACCAGGCTGAAGAAATGCGTGTGCAAGGCAGAGGGCGCTTCCGATTGGGGACGGGCACTCGAATCCTCCGCGTGTTGCAGGTCTGCAGCAGGACGGATCGGGCCGCCCGGTTGCGCGCTTAACGGTGGCAACGAACGCACATTGATCGTGCTTTGATCCGGTCTGGGAAGCTGACCCTCCGGCGCAATCACAGGCCGCTGCTGAGCCGGCGGCGTCTGCTGGCCGGGGGCATTGGTTACATCCGGCATGCCGCCCGGAGCGGGCGCAGTAAATGGAGGCGGCTGTTGACCCTGTTGTGCGCCTGCCGGCGACCCAACAGCGAGCAACACCAGCATGATTCCAGCATCCACGGAAAGCGACGACTTGTGCCCCCAAGTCATTGACTCGACCCGCTCTTTTGTTTGCTTTGCTTCTGCTGTTGGCCACCCTGCTGTTGACCCGGCTTGCCTTTTTGATTGGTGCTCTCACTCTGCGAGTTCACGATGGATTGGTCACCATACTGGTCCGGACCCGAGTCAGGAGCCTGGCTGCTCTGTGGGGTTTGCCCGGTATCCTGCGCCACCTGGGGATTCTGCTCGGTACGTACTTTTGCTCCCTCCTGTACGGCATCGGTAACCGTGATGACTACAAGATCTCCCTCATGCAACCCGCTTAATACTTCGACGGAAGGGCCGTAGTCTCTGCCGATGTCGATCGGAACCATCTGGATCTTCTGGTCGCGTACGACCGCTACCGTATTGCGATCGCCCCGCACCACCACAGCATCTCCGGGCACGGTGAGAGGCCCGACGCCGCGCACCTGCACGAAGGTGACCACTGCGTACATGCCGGGATACAGGCTGCCGTCCTGGTTGTCGACATCTACTTCGGCCAACATGGTGCGTGTGTTCTGATCGATGGAGCCGGCAGTGCGCGTCACTGTGCCGTTGATCGGCTTGCCGGCGCGCTCCTGAACGAAGACCCTCGCCGGCATGCCCTGCCTGAGCTCAGAGGCATAACCCTCGGGAACCGAAACCAGGATGCGCAGCTTATCGATCTGCGCCATGCCGAACAAAGCACCGCCTTGCGCCTGCCCAGTGGTGGGGGAAGCAGCCTGGTTGGCCGAGCCGGAACTGCCGCTGGTATTCGAAGTCGCTACGCTGGCAGTACCGCCCGTGGGCGGCGAAGATGGCGAGTTCTCCGGCTCAGTGGAGGCGGCGCCCGACGAACCTACCAGCGCGCCCACATCGGAATTGCGCTGAGTAATGATCCCCGAAAAGGGCGCGATGATGCGTTCGTAGCTTTGCAGAGCGGTCACACGTGCCAGGTTTGCGCGATAGCTTTCCACATTGCGTTGGGCAGAGGCCACTACGGCGGACTGGGTGTTGAAGTCGGCCTCGCGCTGATCGCCATCCTGGCGGGAGAAGACTCCTTTCGCGACCAGGGTCCGCCACCGCTCCCAGGTAACGCGATTCAAGTCGAGTTGCGCTTGCTGCTGGGTCAGCTGCGCTTCGGCTTGGCGAAGCTGTTGCCGAGCCTGGTCTACCTGCTGATCCAGATCGGGCGCGTCAATCACGGCGAGTAGTTGGCCCTTCTTCACGTGGTCGCCGATGTCGACATACCGCTTGCTCAGATATCCATTGGCGCGGGCGTAGAGGTAGGCTTCCGTGAGCGCGGAGGTGGTTCCGGGCACGGTAAGCTGGCCGGGCGCCCGGTTCCGCTTGACCTGCATCACCTGGACCTGCGGCTCCTCCTGCTCGCGCTGCCGGGCCAAGTCTGCCGTCTTTTTGGCGCGCGCATGGTGAGGCAGATAGCCCAACAGGAAAATGACCAGCATCACCACCAGACCCGCGCCGACCCACAGGAAGATCTTTCCCCAGTTACGGTGTTGCTGGTGTTTCTTGCGGTCGTACTCCTGCTGCACCTCGCGGTCGTGCCTCACCTGCTCATGTTTTTTGCGCGCGGCCTGGCGGGCGAGCGCCTCCTCCTGCTCCCACTCGGCCCGCGTCATGCGGCGGTCGGGATCCTGCTGTACGCGGCGCAGGCGTTCGTCTTCCGGGTAGACCCTTTGTTCCAAATCGGCTATCGTCGGTCATCGGTCATGTCTCCTGCTGCCCCGGTTACGCCTGCTGGGCCCCTTGCGGTTGGTCGCCTTCGTGGTATGCCTTATCGATCTCTTCGTCGAAATTGCGCGGTGGATCGGTCCGTAGCCAGGAGTACATCACCGGGACCACGAACAGGGTGCCCAGTGTCGCCAACAGCAATCCGCCAATCACGGCGCGGCCGAGCGGAGCATTCTGCTCGCCGCCTTCGCCCAGGGCGAGCGCCATCGGCATCATGCCGATAATCATCGCCAAGGCGGTCATGCAGACTGGACGCAGCCGAGTGAATCCTGCACTGAGGGCCGCCTCCAAGCTGCTCTTGCCTGCCTTGCGCTCGTCGTTGGCGAAGACGACGACCAGGATGCTGTTGGCGGTCGCGACGCCGATGGTCATGACCGCACCCATCAGCGACGGCACATTGAAGGTGGTGCTGGTGAGAAAGAGCATCCAGAGAACACCGGCGAATGCCACTGGCAGCGCCATCAGGATGATCAGCGGATCAACCCAGCTTTGGAAGTTGACCGTCATCAGCAGGTAGACCAGGATGATGGCAAAAATGATCCCAATGCCCAGGCGGAGAAATGAGTCGGTCATGGTGGTCGACCTGCCCGCGCAGCGCGAGGGTGGTACCAACCGGAAGCTTGCTCTCCGTGGCATCCATGATCTTGCGCACCTGGCTAGCCACTCCGCCCAGATCCCGCTGATCGGTGTTGGCATAGATATCGTAGACCGGTTGAATGTTGTAGTGGTTGATGATGACCGGCGTCGTATCCCGCTGGAAGTTCGCTACGTTGCTCAGCAGTTGACTGGCGTTCCCTGTCGCGGAAGTGAGGGGCGTGCGCCCCAGGGATGGCAACGAGTCGATGCGATAGGTTGGCGTTTGCACCACCACCTGGTAGTTGACGCCGTTCTGCGGGTTGAGCCATTCATTCGGAGCGGTCTGTCCGGTGCCGGTGAGCGAGATCAACATGCTTTGCGCTACATCCTGCTGGGTAAGGCCGATTTGGCTTGACTTCATGCGATCGACATTTACGTCGATGGTCGGCAGAGCCACTTGCTGATGAATATGCGCGTCGGCCATTCCGGGAATCGCCTGCACCTGCTTGAGCAGTTGCTGAGCAAGCTGATAATTGTTTTTGCCCCGCCCTGTAACCTGCAGGTCGATCGGTGCGGGCAAACCGAAGTCCAGGATCTGATTGGTAATGTTGGCCGGTGGAAAAAAGAAGGTTGCCGACGGAAACTTCTGATGTAGATCCGCGCGCAACTCGCGCATGTACAACTCGGTCTTGCGTTTGCCGGGCTGGAGAGAGATCAGGATGTCTCCGTCCGAGTCAGAAATGACGGCGCTGTCAGTGAACGCCAGATTGATGCCGCCGCTAGGGAGACCAATGTTATCGAGTACCAGCTTGATTTCATCCGGCGGGATGACGCGCCGGATCTCTCGTTCCACTGCTGCGAAATATTGCTCAGCATCTTCCGGGCGCATGCCCTGGGGCGGGTAGACGTGGAGATCCATCTGGCCGGAATCGACGTAGGGAAAGAAATCCTCGCCGATCAAGAACAGCAGCGGCAGGGATAATAGGACGAAGAGACCAAAGATGCCGACCGTCAGCCCGCGGTTTTCCAGCGTCCATTCGAGCAGCGTCTTGTAACTCTCGCGCCGCCGGTCAAACCAACGCTCAAACTTGGAATGCAGGCGCCAGATCCAATTCTCTTCCTCCTCCTGCTGGGCCGCCTTTTCGTCCTGGTACAGCCCAATCTCGCTCCCCAACAGGTAATGCATCATGGTCGGCACCAGGGTTCGCGATAAGAAATACGAAGCCATCATGGCGAAGACCACCGCCATGGCGAGCGGGGTAAACAGGTACTTTGCCGGCCCGGTCAGCAAGACCACCGGCGTGAAGACCATGCAAATCGCGAGCGTGGAGACAAATGCAGGCGCTGCCACCTGTTGAGCGCTGTCGAGAATGGCGCGAACCAGCGGCTTTTTCTCGCTCATGTTGCGGTGAGTATTTTCAATTTCTACCGTCGCATCATCCACCAGGATGCCGACCGCCAGCGCCAGCCCTCCCAGAGTCATGACGTTGATGGTCTGTTGCAGCGCATAGAGAATGACCAGCGAGGTAGCGATCGATAGCGGAATGGACATGCAAACGATCAACGTAGAACGCCAGGAGCCGAGGAAGAGCAGGATCATCAACGCTGTCAGGGCGGCGGCAATGGTCGCCTCGCGCACCACCTCGTTGATGGACTCAGAGACAAAGATCGATTGATCGAACAGCGGAGTGATTTGCAGCCCGGGTGGCAGGCCGGCCTTGACCTGGGGCAACATCTGCTTCACGTGCTTGACGATGTCGAGGGTCGAGGTTCTGCCGTTCTTCAACACGATCAGCAGGGCCGAGCGCTTCCCTTCCTGGCGCACGATGTTCTCTTGCGGAGCAAAGCCGAGGCGCACCTGGGCGACGTCTTTCACCAGGACGACCGCGCCGTTCGCGGAGCGGACGGGCAGATCGTTGAGAGCAGAAACGATCGGCGGAGAGGAGTTCAGCTTGACGATAAATTCCCGGTCTCCGATGCGCGCCAGGCCAGCGGGCAGAATCAGGTTTTGCTGGTTGAATGCATTGGAAAGGTCGAGTGCGGAAAGGTGCTTGGCGTACATCAGGTTGGGGTCGGCATCCACCTGCACCTGCCGTACCTTACCGCCGAAAGGTAGGGGAATCGAAGCGCCCTGAACATTGGCCAGCCGGGGCCGGATGAAAGACAGACCAAGATCGTAGAGGTCCTCCTCCGTCAGCCCCTGCCCGGAAAGGCCGAGCTGCACGATCGGTACGCTGGATGCATCGTATTGAAGGATGTTGGGAGGAAACGTGCCGGGCGGAAGAATGCGCAGGATGGTCTGCACGACGGCCGTGATCTGCGATAGGGCTAGTTCCACCTTGACCGTCGGCTGAAAGTAGACGCGAATAACGGAGACGCCCTGGTAGCTTTCGGACTGCGTGTGCTCGATGTCGTTGACGGTGGTGGTGAGCGCGCGCTCGCAGACAGTTACGATGCGGCCTTCCATCTCCTGCGGTGGCAGACCGCTATAGCTCCATACGATGGTTACGACTGGAATGTTGATGTAGGGGTAGATATCCTTGGGGGCCTCAACGCACGTGCCGACGCCAAGGAGTAACATCAACAACGAGAACACAACAAAGGTATACGGGCGCCGCAGCGCCAGCCTGACTATCCACATCCCTGGTTTTCCTGTCTGTAGCCCTAAGCTACTGTGATGCAGGATTGGAAAAGATCGAAATCAGGTGTTTGTCATGTCGTGAAAATGCCGTGCGCTGGAAGCTGATGAGTGCGTTGTGCGAGGGACCTGCAGTTTTCTTCATCAGTGTAAGGACGCTTGAAGCAGTCGTTACGCGGAAAGGCGCACAGCAGATCCCTCGGCTGCGCTCGGGATGACAAAGGGGAGAAATTCGCTAGTGGCTGACAGGATTGCACGGATGACTACGAGTTCTAGATCGGCGTTATCACCGTTTCTTTCTTGGCGATCTTGTCGAGAAATTCTTCGCCGGTGAAGAGGTGCTGATTCGACGAGCCGCGCCGGGGTGTGGGCCAGCCACTCCGCGGCGGATATGTCCTGATAGGTCCCGATGGGGAAGACCTCGAGAAATAGCAGGTCCTCCGTTCCCGTGTTCTCGATGTAGTGGGGACGCGACATCTTGATGTAGCCCACGTCGCCCGCCTGGAAGTCGAAGGTCCGCGCCTTGCCTCCGGCTTGAAAGACCGTCATGCGCGCCCTTGCCGCTTACGTAGTACTGCCACTCGTCTGACAGCGGGTGCCAGTGCAATTCGCGCATGCCGCCCGGCTTCACGCGCACGATCGCCGCGGCGATATCCGTTGCCGGGAAATCCTTCTTCGACACGATGCGCACTTCACCGCCTGCCGTGACCTTGGTCGGCGCCATAGTGCTCGCCCGGAAGACGTAGTCGTTATCGATCGCGCCGGTACCCGCGGCGGCCGCCTTTTGTTCTTCCTCCAGGGGACGCGGCAGCTCGGTGGCAAAGATGAAGAGCTCCTTCTTGGGAACTTTGTCGAAGGTCGACGCGGGCACGCCGAAGTTCTTGGCCAGAACCTCCTTCGGCGTGTGCTTGAACCAATCGGTCAGCAGGAAGGTCTCAAACTCGTTGAAGCTTCCGTCGTTGAAGACCAGCAGGAACATGGCGCCATCGGGCCCCAGCCCCTGGATGGAGTGCGGAATTCCGCCGGGAAACAGCCACAGATCGCCTTTGCCCACGTCGTTGACAAAGCTACGCCCTTGCGCGTCGACCGCGGTGATGCGCGCGTTGCCATAGATCATGTAGGCCCATTCGGCGCTGGTGTGCCAGTGCAGCTCGCGCACCCCACCGGAAACCAGCCGCATCTCCACCCCGGCCAGGGTCTTCGAGATGGGCAGCTCCCGCTCGGTTACCTGCCGCGTCCAACCGCCGTCTCTCAATGCGTTTGTGCGCCAGGGCAAAGGAATATTTGAAGGGCTCGACCGTCCCGTTATCCGTCTCCGGCGACCATACGGAACTCGGATTTTCTTGATCGAGCGGAGTATTGTTCTCTCCCGGCTGCTCTTCGTTTGGTTTGCTGTGATCGTCAGACCGTACCTGCTGTGCGTTCGCCAGCGGCGCCATCGCCGCCGTAGCCAATGCAGCCCCTAAGAAATTTGCGCCTCGAAACATCATCAGACATAGCAGCATCCCCTCACTTCAAGTCTGGAACAGCTCCATCACCAGTGAAAGAGCGTCCCATCTTCCTTACGGTTGACCGGCAAATACGCCCGTTGATACGGAAAACTGGCAGCTACCTCTTCCCTGATGTCGACTCCAAGACCGGGCTCATCTCCGGGATACATGTAGCCGTCGCGAAACGTATAGGCGTGGGGAAACGTTTCTTCGGTCTGCGGGTTATGCAGCATGTGTTCCTGAATACCGAAATTATTGATGGCGATATCCAGATGCAGTGCCGCCGCCATGCAAACCGGCGACATGTCGCTCGCCCCATGGCAACCGGTCCGCACGTGATAGATGGCGGCGAAGTCGGCGATCTTCTTCATCGCCGTCAGGCCGCCGCCGTGCACCACGCTCATGCGCAAGTAATCGATCAACTGCTCGCGTATCAATTGTTCCGCGTCCCAAATGGTGTTGAAAACCTCGCCCACAGCCAGCGGAGTGGTGGTGTGGCGGCGGATGAGCCGAAAGCCATCCTGCAGCTCGGCCGCAACTGGGTCTTCCAGCCAGAAAAGATGATAGGGCTCCAGCTCCTTGCCCAGTCGCGCTGCCTCTATCGGAGTGAGCCGGTGGTGGCACATCATGCAGCAGGTGCAGATCATCGCCCGAGCTGCTTGCGCAGAGCCTCAAAGAGCTTGGGAACATGGCGCAGATATTTTTCCGTGGACCACAGGCTCTCAGAAGGCAAGCCACGCTCGGCCGGCTCGTAGTACTTGTCATCTTTTGAAACGCCGTAGGTCGACTTGAGGCCCGGTACTCCGCTCTGCGCGCGAATGGCGGTGTAGCCCATGTGCCGGTAGCGCTCTACCTCGTCCACGGTCTCCGCGATGTCACGCCCCGTGGCGTGGGCATAGACCAGAACCTGGTTGCGGCTCTTGCCCCCGAGCAGGTTGTAGACCGGAACGCCCAGCGCTTTGCCCTTGATGTCCCACAGCGCCATATCGATGGCGGCGATGGCGGTCATGGTCACCGGCCCTCGCCGCCAATAGGCGCCGCGATAGAAATAGTGCCAGATGTCTTCCGTCTGAAAAGGATCGCGCCCGATCAGGCAGGGCACGCAGATGATCTTCCAGATAGCTGGCGACGGCCAGCTCGCGTCCGTTCAGAGTGGCGTCGCCCAGCCCGTAAATACCTTGATCGGTTTCGATTTTCAAAGTTACGAAATTGCGGCCCGGACTGCAGACAATCACTTTCGCACTGAGAATTTTCATCTATTGGTTCACTCCGCTGGCTAAGAATCCGCCATCGATAACCAGAATCTCCCCAGTAACAAACGAGGCTGCATCCGAAACCAGGTAGATTGCGCCTCCGGCGAGCTCATCCGACTCGCCAAAGCGCTTCATGGGCGTGCGCATCTTCAACTCCCGTCCGCGGTCGGTGTGCAGAACCAGTTCAGCGATTCAGGGCGGTGGGAAAGACGCCGGGAGCAATGCGCATTCACGCATATGTTGTGGGGAGCGAGTTCGATCGCCAGCGACTTGGTGAGCGCGCCGACACCCGCTTTGCTGACCCCGTAAGCAGCAACCTGGTTGAAGGCGACGAAAGGTGGAGAGCGATGCGATGTTCAGGATCTTGCCGAAGCCCTGGGAAACCATCGTCTTGCCGAAGATCTGGCAGCATCTCCAGGTGCCGTTCAGGTTTATGTCGATGACGTTGTTCCAGCCTTCTTCAGAACAATCCAGAGTGGGCGTCTTGAGGGTGATGCCGGCGGCATTCACCAGGATGTCGACCTTTCTAAAGGTCTCCAGTACCTTCTGCTGCAGCGCCTCGATGGAAGAGCGGTCGCGAATATCGACCGTCGCCGGCAGCGTGCGGCGGCCCAGGGCCTCTATCTCGCCCGCAACCTTTTGCGCTTCTTCCGGGCGACCGGGAGGCAGCCACCACGTCGGCCCCTGCCTCGGCAAGCGCCAGGGCGATCGCTTTTCCCAAGCCCGAGGTACCACCAATGACAACTGCGCACTTACCTGTGAGATCGAACCGGCCAGAACCCAATGTTTACTCCAGATTGCGAACAAAGTAGGATGATCCCGCAGGTTATCACGAGGAGCCGTACGCAGGAGCGGGACAAGTGCAGGACGAGAATGTAGATCGGCGGTCTTTTCTTAAAGGTAATGGGTGCTGTCGGGATGTCGTCCACCCTACTACCAGAGGCGGCTTACGGCTTACATCCGGCGAGCGCACAGTATCGTGGAGCAGGCTGCCGGGGCGGGCCCTGACGCGGCCACAAAACCAAAGTACTCAATCAAGTTTGGGGTGATCGGTCTCGACCACTATCACATCATGGGGATGACCGCGGCGGTGATCCGCGGCGGGGGCGAGCTGGTCTCTTTTTACTCCAACCTGCCCAAAGCCATCGCCGATTTCCAGAAGATATATCCCAATGCCAAGCTGGCAAGGAGCGAGGACGAGATCCTGGACGACCCTTCACTCAAGCTGATCGCCGGCGCGCCGATTCCCCGGCTCCGAGCCCCGTTGGGCATCCGCGCCATGAAGCAGGGCAAAGATTTTCTGAGCGACAAGCCGGCCGTCACCACGCTCGAGCAGCTGGCGGAAGTGCGCAAGGTGTCGGCGGAGACAGGCAAGATGTTTGCCATTATGTACTCCGAGCGGCTGGAAGTGCGGGCGGCAGTGCAGGCCGGTTACCTGATCAAGGCCGGAGCCATCGGCAAGGTGGTGCAGACGGTCAATATCGCTCCCCACAAGGTGAACGACATTACTCGTCCTGACTGGTTTTGGGATCCGGCGGAATACGGTGGCATTCTCTGCGATATCGGTTCCCACCAGGCCGACCAGTTCGTCTACTACACGGGCTCCACGACTGCCGAGGTGACGGCCTCGCAGATTGCGAATGTGAATCATCCCACGCATCCCAAGTTTCAGGATTTCGGAGACATGATGATGCACGGCAATGGCGGGGCCGGCTATGTGCGCGTGGATTGGTTCACGCCCAACGGCCTTAGCGTCTGGGGCGATGGACGGCTCTTCATCCTGGGAACCGATGGCTACATTGAGCTGCGTAAGTACATCGATATTGCCGGTAGGCCCGGCGGCAATCACCTGTACATGGTGGACCAGAAACAGGTGACCTATATGGATTGCAACAAGGTGGAGCTGCCGTTCGGTCCGCAGTTCGTCTCTGACATCGTCAACCGGACCCATACCGGGCAGAACCAGGAACGGGCTCTGCTGGCCGCGGAACTGGTGCTGAAGGCGCAAAAGAATGCCAAGGTTTTGACCTTCACCACTTGAACAAGTGGGGAGGAGGAATATGAACTCGCGCAGAGACTTCCTGAAGATGGGCGCGGCGGTCGCGATTGGTTTCCCCACCATCGTGCCTGCGAGCGTGTTCGGACAAACGGCTCCCAGCAATCGCATCAACGTAGGCGCGATCGGCGTTGGCCGCATCTCCCGCGGGCACGATCTGCCCGGAATCTGGCAATTCGATCAGGCGCGCATCATGGCGGTTTGCGACCTGGATGCGAAGCGGGTGGATGCAAGCCAAGATACTGATCAACGGCTACTACTCCAAAAAGGCCGGCAAGCCGTACGACGGAGTTACCGGATACCACAACTATCACGAGTTGCTGGCCAATAAGGACATCGATGCTGTGGTGATCAGCACCCCGGACCATCAACACGCGATTCTGGCAGTCGATGCTGTTCATGCCAAAAAGGACGTGTACCTGCAGAAGCCGGCTTCGCTCACGATTGCCGAAGGACGCGCCATGAGCAACGCAGTCATGGCGTCGGGGCAGATTTTGCAGGTGGGATCGCAGCAGCGGTCTTGGAAGCAGTTCTACCGGGCGTGCGAACTGGTGCGCAATGGCCGGATCGGCGAGATCAAGCACGTGGAGATCGGCCTGCCTGGCGACCCCAGCGGGCCGGATGCTGCTGAGATGCCCATTCCGCCGAATCTGAACTACGATGCGTGGCTGGGCTCAACCCCCGAGGTCTACTACACCGAGATACGGGTGCATCCCCAGGATGGGTTTAGCCGGCCTGGCTGGCTGCGCTGCGAGCAGTTCGGCGCAGGCATGATCACCGGATGGGGAGCTCACCATGTGGACACTGCTCATTGGGGAATGAATACCGAGCACACCGGACCGGTTGAGGTTTGGGGTACAGCTGAGTTCCCTACCCATGGGCTGTGGAATGTGCACGGCAAGTTTCTAACCCATGCCATTTACGCCAACGGCGTAACCATGGATATTAGCGGCGACTTTCCCAACGGCATCAAGTTTTACGGCAGTGAGGGGTGGATTTTTGTCACTCGGGACGAGATGGTTACGCCCACGGATCCAGGTGGTAAGGCGGCGGTAGCTCCGCAGCCGCTGGTTGCCAGCAACCCCAAAATCCTCGACAGCGTCATCGGCCCCGACGGGGTCCATCTCTACCAGAGCAGCGATCAACACGGGAATTGGCTGGACTGTATCACGAGCCGGAAAGCACCCATTGCGCCGGCAGAAATCGGTCACCGGGCCTGCTCGACTTGTTTGATCCACCATATCGCGATGAAAACCAAACGCCGGCTCTATTGGGATCCGGTCAAAGAGCATTTCAAAAACGACGACGACGCGAACTGCATGCTATCCCGTCCTCAACGTGCTCCGTACATGATGGACGTGTAGAAACCAGGGCATGAGTTCACCTACGAATCGATCAAATCTTCGCTGGGTGGTTTGCGGGCTGCTGTTTATGGCCACAGCCATCAACTATATGGACCGGACGGCCCTGGGCCTGGTTGAGCCCATGCTGAAGCACGTGCTCGGGGGCGATCAGGATATAGCGCTGTACAACCACCGCTACAGCAACATCGTTAACTGTTTCATCTTTGCCTATGGGCTGGGGTTCCTGGTTGCGGGGCGGGTGATCGATCGCATCGGCGTGAAAAAGGGATACGCCTTGTCGATCGGAGTGTGGGCGCTCTCTTCGCTAAGCCACGTGTTTGCGCGGACACCGCTGGGCTTCGGACTAGCTCGTTTTGCGCTGGGACTCGGGGAGTCCGGCAACTTCCCTTCGGCGCTCAAGGCGACGGCCGATTGGTTTCCCGCTGAGGAGCGAGCGCTTGCCACCGGCATATTCAATTCAGGAACCAGCGCTGGCGCGGTGATCGCTCCCATGATGATTCCGTTGGTCGCCGTGCGCTATGGATGGCAGGCCGCCTTTTACACCACGAGCAGTTTCGGACTGGTCTGGCTTATCGGTTGGCTGTTGTTTCCCTACAACAAGCTACAACCTAAGTACGGCGTTACGACGAATCGATCGGTCACTGCGGGGATTGCACCACCAGCGGCTTATAAGTCTCTCTTGTTTAGCCCGAATACGTGGAGATTTGCGTTATCCAAGGGCACCACGGACGCGATCTGGTGGTTTTATCTGTTCTGGCTTCCCAAATACTTCAACGAGCGCTTCCATGTGGACATGCAGCACCTGGGCCTGCCGCTGATCATTGTGTACGTCGGCGCCACGATGGGCAGCATCCTCGGTGGTTGGCTGGCGGGCTTCTATATACGCCGCGGGCACTCGGTCCGGATGGGCAGAAGATTTGCCATGCTGGTGTGCGCGCTTTGCGCGCTGCCGGTGGCACTCGTTCCCTTTGTTCATCCGCTTTGGCAGGCGATTGCACTGTTATGCCTGGCGACAGCCGCGCACCAGGGCTGGTCTTCCAACCTGCTTTCCACGCCGTCGGATATGTTTCCTTCGAGCTCGGTAGGAACAGTGGTGGGGATTGGCGGAGCTGTGGGCGCGGCGGGCAGCGTCTTGTTCACGTTCCTGGTGGGACGGCTGTGGACCAATTATTCTGTGCTGATTTTTTTCGCGGCGGGGTCCATTTATGTGCTCACGGTATTCGCGTTTCAATGGCGGGCGCCGGCGCCGCTTGTCGCGGAACAGGTTTCCGCGGATTGAGGTTTCGGCGATCTGGTTCCCTCACAAGTGACGGGTGGTTGAACGCTAAGTGCATTGGATTAGTTGGGAATTAGAGGGAAAGAGGTGTGGTACCCCACTCAAGCCAAAATCGGGCTTGAATGGGGCACCCAGCATTTGTTTGCGGGAAGGGCGCACCCTAGGAAGGTACGGCAACCTCAGCGCCGCCGCGCTCAGCCGACAGGTACCCGGCGTATAGCGTCGCGATGGTATCTCGCGCCAGCTCCATTCCCGAGAGGGGTTCGCGATCGTGGTAGATGCTCTCCATAAAATCCTGGAATTCTTGCGGATAGCCGTGCTGCCAACCCTCATCGGGGGCCGGCTTGCTCCAGCCCTGTTTCGTGCTGGTTTTCTCTACGATATACACATCTTTCAGTATGTCTTCCCTGGGATTAAAGGTCTCTAGCGCATCGACCGGATTCAGATTGCATCGGGTACGATGATTGTTGCAAAACACCTCCAGCCAGTTGGCAACGCCGCCCATGACAAGCTCTGAAGCGAAAATATCCGCGATCGTTCCATCAGCAAACTTGATGTGTATCTGAGCGTAATCCTCAATATCGACGTAGCCGGTCCGAAGAAAGCCTTCATCACGATAGTTGGGAAGCCGCGTGATCTCATGCGTGCGGCAGCTTACCGTGGCCGGCCGAATGGGTTTTCCGTCTCGCGCCTGGCCCTCAACCCGCTTTAAATAAAGCGCTGCGCTCAAGGGATGACACCCCTTGCCGACCAGCGATCCGCCACCGGAGAATTTCCATTGGCCGTAGTAAGGAGAGTGCGAACCGCTATGAGACTCCTCCCCCATGATGCGAAGTATCTGGCCGCCACTCTTCTCGATGATCTCGCGCTCCTTCTGAATTGCCGGAGCATATACAAAGTTCTCTGCATAGCAGACCCGTTTGCCACTAGCCTTCGCCGCAGCGAGAATACGGGCACAACTTGCCGTGGCTTCGGCAAGCATTTGCTCTTTGGGAAAGCTGGCCGCACCATAGTAACCAGTGAATGGTTTTTCGATGATAACGTGCTTGCCCAAACCGAGCGCCTGCACAGCCAGCTCTTCATGGGAGGAAGGAGGGGTGCAGAGATCCACCACGTCCACGGCCGCACAAAGCCCGGCAAACGTATCGAATGCGCGTATGCCCGTCTCTTTTGCAAAGTTGTCTCGCGCTTCCGGCGTTTTTGACGTCACGCCTACGATCTCGACCGGCACTCCATAGACGCGACGGATGGCCTCCCAATGAAACTTGGCGGCAAACCGCGAACCAGCGAACCCCACCCGCACTGACTTCTCCATATATTCCTTGTAACACATGCTTTTCGATGGCTAACATTCTACCCAGCCTGAAACATGCAGGAGAAGAAGATCATGCAGGTAACACGCCGGGTAGTGCTCGGCATGCTTGCGGCGGCCGCCGCTGAAGGGCTCCAGCTCGATCCAACCATCGCTGCCGCGGAGCAGACCGCGGCGGAAGAACCGACGGCGAAGCCCGACTGGCGCAATATCGTGCATGGCTCAGAGATTCCCAGAGAAAATTACAGCGATCAGCCCTATGTGGTGATCACCAAAGACGGCAATTGGCTATGCGTTCTGACTACCGGCAACGGAAATGAAGGTGCGGCGCACCAGCACATCATTTCGACGATTAGCGCGGATAAGGGAAAGACGTGGTCAAAGCCCGTCGATATAGAACCGTCGACAGGGCCGGAAGCTTCGTGGGTGATGCCCCTTGCCGTACCGGGCGGCCGTGTGTACGTGTTCTATACCTACAACGCGGAAAATCTGCGGTTGGACACGCAATCGAATAGCCCCGTCTACGCGAAACGAGTGGATACGCTGGGCAGTTATGCGATGAAGTACTCCGACGATTATGGACGAACGTGGTCGGCCGACCGCTACTACCTTCCGATGCGAGAGATGCGCATCGACCGGGAAAACGCTTACGGAGGAAAGCTCCTCTATTTCTGGGGCGTGGGCAAACCCATCACCACCCGTTACGGAGCCATGTTTGGCTTTGCCAAGGTAGGCAAATGGGGAAATCCGGGCGGCATGGTGACTTCCCAGGGCTGCATCATGCAAAGCCCGAATATCCTGACGGAAACAGACCCGCGCAAGATCCAATGGAACCTGCTTCCGGAAGGCGACGATGGATTACGCGCGCCGAAGGGACCGGTCTCCGACGAGACCAACCTGGTCGAGCTCCATGACGGATCGCTTTATGCGACCTACCGGACTATAGACGGCCATAATTGTCAGGCTTACAGCCGCGATGGCGGCCGTACCTGGACACCGCCGGCGTATGCCACATACTCGCCCGACGGGCGCAAGATCAAGCATCCGCGCGCTGCGAACTTCGTCAAGAAATTCAGCAATGGCAAGTACCTGCTCTGGTTTCACAACCACGGAGGCGAGTCGGTGCTTACGGGTCCCTGGGATTACTACGCCAACCGGAACCCGGCGTGGGTTACCGGAGGAATCGAAAAGGACGGACACCTCCATTGGTCCCAGCCGGAAATACTGCTCTATGATCTGGACCCTAAGACCCGCATCAGCTATCCGGACTTTGTGGAGGATGGAGGACAGATTTACGTCACCGAGACCATGAAGACGACCGCCCGAGTGCATCCGATCGATCCGACTCTTCTGGCGGACCTGTGGAACCAGGCGAGAGACCGCCAGCGTCTGCAAGCGCGGCCTGGCGCTCACTGCGACTGCCAATCAATTGCGTAGCGGCTCTACCCTCGCGATGCCGTCGATCCCCTCGCTCGAACAGGGCGGATTTACTGTCGACTTCTGGATCCGCTTTAGCGAATTGAGTCCGGGCCAAACCGTCCTCGACGCGCGGTCAGGGAGCGGCAAGGGTATCGCAATCACGATGTCCGATCGGTATACGCTCAAGGTCACCCTGAACGACGGCACACACGAAGCTTCCTGGGATAGCGACCCGGGATTCCACGCGGGAACGCTCAAGGTTGGAACCTGGCAACACGTGGCATTTGTGGCGGACGGAGGTCCGAAGATCATTACCGTCATGGTGGATGGAGTGCTCAACGACGGCGGCCCGGTGCGTGAATTCGGTTGGGGACGTTTTCCCGTTGAGCTGCACGACGTGAATGGTCTGCCCGCGGCTCGTATCGGCGGCCTCTTTGGCGAAATCAAACTCCTGCGCATTTACGACAGGTATCTTCGAACATCAGAACTCATGGGCAACTGGAGAGCCGGCTCCTCTTGATCGGACTCCACAGGGTGCGGTTTCGGGTGTTGGCCATGACCGTTGCCCTGGCTTTTCTCACCTACATGGACCGGGTTTGTATTTCGGTGACTGCACCGGCCATTCTTCGTGACCTGCGCCTGACGACCGTGCAGATGGGATTTGTCTTCAGCGCTTTTACCGCTGCCTACGCGCTCTTCGAAATACCTACCGGTTGGTGGGCTGACCGTATCGGGAGCCGTGGCGTTCTTACACGGATTGTTATCTGGTGGTCTGTCTTCACCGGGCTGACCGGGGTGGCATGGGATTTTCGATCGCTGCTCACGCTGCGCGCCTTGTTTGGTGCGGGAGAAGCAGGAGCGTGGCCGACCGTTGCGCGCGCCTTATCGCGCTGGTTCCCTGAGCAGGAGCGAGGCACCGCGCAAGGCATATTCTTCATGGGTGCGCACCTGGGCGGTGGACTCACCCCAATCATGGTGGCCGCCATCGCCGACCGGCTCGGATGGCGCGCTACTTTCCCTCTGTTGTCTGTTTTTGGTTTCGTTTGGGCAGCCTTATGGTTCCGCTGGTACCGGGATGAACCGCGCGACCATGCCTCCATCTCTGCAGAAGAACTTGGCTGGATCGAGGGCGGAAGGCTTGCCATGCCTGAGGAGCTTGGCAACAAAAGCATAGTGCAAGCGGCTTTGAAGACGCCGGGAGTCTGGTTCCTGTGCGCGATGTATTTCACGCAGACCTATGGCTTCAATTTGTATGTGACGTGGATGCCAACCTACCTGCAGCACGAAAAGCAATTGCACGGAGCCGTGCTGGGCGTTCTTGCCGGCTTGCCGCTGCTGCTGAGTGTTCCCGCGGATTTGCTGGGCGGAATCCTTACCGACCGGCTCAGCGCAAAACTGGGGCTGCGCCGGGGCCGCTGCCTGGTGGGATTCGGCTCGCTGGCAGCGGCTGGAGTTTTTCTCTTTTGCGGCGCGCTGGCGGGAGGCAAGATCTCCGCTGTGCTGATTGCGCTGGCCGCAGCGTCGGCGAATTTTCTGCTCGGGGCAAGTTGGGGCGCGTGCGCGGATATGGCGGGTAATCATGCAGCCACCCTCAGCGCGGCGATGAACACTTCGGGGCAGATTGGCGGAGTCTTGAGCCCGATCGTATTTGCCTTGCTGACCCGAACGAGCGCCTCCTGGGCGGGACCACTGTACGTGACCGCGGCCTTATACATTGCCGGCGCGGCGTGTTGGTATTTTGTTCATCCCGAACGGCCACTGGGGGCTCGACTCTCGAGTTAGCGTAGAAGGGCTAAAGAGTCTGCGTAGGAACTGCTTTTCAGCACAACTAGGGCAATCGAGGGCCGTGATTCCACTCAAGCCAAAGTACGGCTTGAATGGGGCACCGAGCATTTGTCGGTTCTCCGGCAACCTCTTCAGTGGGAGTGCCGGGGAACCACCTTGCGCACATCGTGATACTTCACTGCGAATTCCAGGCAGGCGCCGGTCTCCAGCTGGCCAACGTTCGCCCGGTAGAATTCCTCCCAGGGCGAGTGATTGGTGATTTCGGCAGGCTTGAGTTCTTTGCGCCGAGCCGCAATCTCCTCCTCTGACAACAGCACATCCACGCGCCGGTGCGCGAGGTCGACTTTGATCTGATCGCCGGTGCGAAGGATCGCAAGGTTTCCCCCAATCGCCGACTCCGGAGAGATATTCAGAATCGATGGACTGTCAGAGGTGCCGCTTTGCCGGCCATCTCCCATGCAGGGGAGCATGCGAATTCCCTGCCGGACGAGTCTGCCCGGAGGAGTCATGTTCACCACCTCAGCAGAGCCCGGATAGCCGACTGGCCCCGATCCGCGCACCACTAAAATGGAGTGCTCGTCGATGAAGAGCGAGGGATCTTCGATGCGCTTGCGATAGTCTTCGGGTCCATCGAACACAACCGCTCGTGTCACAAAGCAATCCTCGTTGCCGGGCTCGGAAAGATATCGCTGCCTGAACTCGTCGCTGATGACCGAGGTTTTGACCACTGCGGACGTGAAGAGATTGCCCGAAACAACCAGGAGCCCGGCATTCTGCTTCAGCGGATTGTCATAGGTCCGGATGACGCTGGTGTCGAGACTGCGCGCATCTTTGTAGTTTTCGCCGGCCGTTGCCCCGGTGACCGTAAACGCGTTGGTACGGATTTTGCCGGCCTGCATCAGCTCGCCGAATATTGCGCCCACCCCGCCGGCACGATGATAGGCCTCAGCAAGAAATTCACCCGCGGGCTGCACGTTGGCTAGCAAGTGGATTTGGTGGCCCACACGCTCCCAGTCGCGAATATTCAGCTCCACGCCTACGTGGCGCGCGATCGCGATGATGTGCGGTGGGCAATTGGTCGAGCCGCCAATTGCAGAATTGACTACGATCGCATTCTCAAAGGCGTCCCGGGTTAGCACCCTGCTGGGGGTGAGATCTTCCCTCACCATCTCCACAATTCTGCGTCCCGTTTGGTAGGCCATCTTGGCCCGTTGTGCATAAGGAGCGGGGATGGTTCCAGAACCAGGCAGAGCCATCCCCAGAGCCTCGACCAGCGAATTCATCGAGAGCGCAGTTCCCATGGAGTTGCAGTGGCCGGGGCTGGGGATACCGGCCAGCACCATATCCACCAGTTGTGGACCGGTGATCAGGCCTTCTGCCAATTGGCGGCGCGCCTCCCAAAGCACCAAACCCACGCCGCTCAACTTGCCGTTCACGTAACTGTCGAGCATGGGTCCGCCCGACAACAGGATGGCCGGCAGGTTCACGGTGGCCGCAGCCATCAGGGCTGCGGGCGTGGTCTTGTCGCAGCCCGCGGTGAGCACCACGCCATCGAACGGATAGCCGGCCAGGATCTCAACCAGACCCAGGTAGGCAAGGTTACGGTCAAGGGAGGCGGTAGGCCGGCGGCCTGTCTCCTGGATGGGATGGGTGGGAAATTCGAAAGGCAGACCGCCCGCATCGCGGATGCCCGCCTTGATTCGTTCGGCGAGTGTGAGATGGATTCGATTGCAAGGAACGAGATCGCTGCCGCTTTGCGCGACACCAATGACGGGCCTGCCGGATTGCAGCTCCTCACGGGTAATGCCGTAGTTGCCGTAGCGCTCCAGGTAAACGGCGGCTTCGCCGGGTTCTACCTGGTTGCCAAACCATAGATCGCTACGTAGCCCGCGGATTGCTTTGTCTTTCTCTTGCATTCCTAGTAGCCCAGGGTCTTGGTGACCACGTTTTCCAGCGCTTCCCCGTTGGCAAAGCGGCGATCCTGCTCCAGAAAGAACTGCATCGCCTGGTTCAGCCACTGCGCAGTATGGTCTGCACAATGGGGCGACAGCAGTACGTTTTCGAGCTTATACATTGGATCGCCCGGAGGCAGCGGCTCGACCTCGAAGACATCGAGCCCGGCGCCCTTGATCTTGTTCGCCGTGAGGGCACGAACCAAAGCCGCCTGGTCAATCACAGGTCCCCGCCCTACGTTGATCACGACCGCGGTCGGCTTCATGGCCGCCAACTGTTCATCGCTAATCATGTGGTGGGTCTCCGGCGTGAGCGGGAGCGAGACAACAACATAGTCGCAGCGGCCGAGCATCTGCATGAGTTCTTCCGGCTTATAGAACTGATCGACCATCGGATCCACTCCCGGCGGTGGGTGTCTCTTGGTGGCCAGAACGCGCATGCCCATGGGATGCACCCGCTTGGCAACGGCCCGGCCAATGTCCCCATAGCCCACAATGCCTACGGTCTGGGTGTCAATTTCTTCCACATCAAATTGCTCCCACACCCCGGCCATCTGGTTGCGCACCATGCGGCGAAAATCCTTGGCGAAATAGAGGATCGCCGCCAGCGCGAATTCTCCCAGCGATTGGCTGAAAACACCTCTGCCGTTGGTAAGCGGAACGTCGCTCGCAATGAGCTCCGGGAACAGTACGCTGTCCAATCCTGCTGAGCGCGAGTGCACCCAGCGGACGTCGTGGCACATAAGGAAGACTTCCCGTAACACCTTCTTCGGTGCCGACCAGGCAAGGATCACCACCGGATCGTTCACCGCGCTGGCAAAAGCGGCGGGCTCTCGACCCACGATGTGCCGCAGGCCTTTCAGCATGCTCAACTGCGGATCATCATCCTGTGCCACCACCAACACCGTATGCTCGATGCTCATGCGCCCTCTTCGCACTCCTGTAATTTACTGCGGCCAACTAGAACTATATTCTCTCTCGCCGGTTCCGAGCCGCGCGATCGAGGGCTGATACTATCATTTTCGAGCCATCTGCCCTGCTCAGGAGATTGCCTTGACTGCGAAATTGCCTCGCCCGCTGCGCGGCGTCATTACGGCCATGGTTACTCCGCTCCGTGAAGACCTTACCTTGGATCCGACGGGTCTCGAGCGGTTAATCGAACACCTGATCGGTGGCGGTGTTCACGGCATCTTTATTTTGGGCACCACAGGAGAGGCGCCGAACCTACCCTACTCTGTGCGCTCGGCGCTCATTGAAAAAACCTGCAAACAAGTCGCCTCGCGCGTGCCGGTAATCGTCGGCATTACGGACACGTCTTACCAGGATGCTCTCCGCATGGCGGCAAAGTCTTATGAGTGCGGCGCACAGGCCGTGGTCGCTGCGCCGCCCTATTACTACCAGGTTTCCCAGGTGGAGCTGTTGCAGTATTTCAAGGGCCTGGCAGCGGAATCCCCTTTGCCGTTGTTTGTCTACAATGCTCCGCTCAACACCCACCTTTGGCTGGAAATTCCGACGGCGATTCAAGCCGCCGGCGAGCCGAATATCGTAGGGTTGAAGGACAGCGGCCTGAACATGGGTTATTTTCACGCGGTGAGAGAAGGCGTCAGGGGGTTGCCTGATTTCAGCCTGCTTGTGGGACCCGACGATCTACTGGCGGAAGCAGTGCTGATGGGCGCGCATGGAGGCATGGCCGGCGGCTCCAATGTTTGGCCGCGCCTTTTCGTTGCCTTGTATGAAGCTGCGGTCGCTCACGATGTGAGCCGTGTATCAGCGCTTCACCAACTAGCCGTGCAATTCGATAACGCCGTCTATCGCTCCGCGGACCACGCCGCGAATCCATTGCGCGGGCTAAAGTGCGCACTTTCGCTGATGGGTATATGCAGCACTGACCTTACACCGCCGCTTCGTGCCTACTCGAGCAAAGAACGCGAGCGCGTGCAGCAGTACCTGCGCCAAGTGGATGTTCTCTCTGCACCGATGATGTCCGCTGCAACTTCGTGAGCTCCAGTTCCGCTACGAACGCCTGAACGCCTGCAGAGGATCCATCGGGCTCTGCAGTTGGAGCACGAACGCCTCTGCTCTCTTGTAGCCGCCTTCTACACCGCGAAAAGCGGCGACCTGGTCCTGCAGTGCGTAGTATCTATCTGGCGTCTGGCTCGCGTGAGCATAGCAAGCCGCACGTTTGACCGCTTCTGTCTGCGTGATATCGACGTAGTGCGTCGGAGAGAATTGCAGCGTATCCTCCCCATCGGAAACCTCGTAGTAATAGAGAGCAAATTTTAGTTTTGACTGCCGCCATGCATCGTAGGTAAGCATGGTAATCGCGCGATGGTCTCTGTGGTTATCAATGGGCCACTGGGTAAAGATCACGTCCGGCTTCTCGGCCTCGATCAGCTTTGCGTACTCCTCGTAATGCGCATTGTCGACGACGGCGTGTCCGTTGATTTGTCCAGCATAGGCAGGGCGTGCTTTGAGTAGTTCGCAAGCGCTTTTCGCCTCTGCGATGCGTATGGCAGCGGAGGTTGGAGGCCATGCGCCGTCGTTCAGGTAGAGCAGAACGACCTCGTGACCAAGATTGGTCAAGCGCGCGACGGTGCCGCCACATCCGTACTCCGGATCGCCGGGATGTCCACCAGCGACAATCACCTTCAGCTTCCGGTCGGGAGGCGCCTGGGCATCCGCCCGAACTTCAGCGAGAGCCTCCATAACGGGGGTGTCCAAGACCAAGGCTGAAGCCAGACCGCCGGCGCCAATTATCAATTCCCGTCGCGTTACCCCCACGTTGCCACCCTCTTGTTGTGGATTCAGTTCAGGCTTTTTGGTACCAAGCTTGAAAAATTTACCTTGATGGTTCCTTACAGACATATTTTTGGGGGACTTTCGGCATCACACGGAGTGGAAATTACCTGCAGGTCCACTGAGGTTGGCGCTTTCGCCGCCACTGTCAGGATCCGCTATTAATTTCGATTCCTATAAACATTAAATTGCCTGTTTGCCATCATTTGAGTGATGAACTTCTCGGGTTTCGTTGTTACAATATAAGTACATTTGTGACAATCTGTTGACATTTGTGACAATCCGCTGACATTGCGAGATTCAATCACTTTAACTTGACTCCCCATAAAGCGTTTGTTTAGTAGGCGTTTAGCCCGATGAGGAGTGCACTTCAAGTCCTTCCCAAAGGACCCTTCTGCACGTTTCTCCAGGGGTTGGGGTGTCTTTCAATTCTATTCGTGCGATGGGGCCCGGTTTGGGAATGCATTTAAATAATCTTCAATCATTTCAGAACAGTTTTCTTTCCGCTGGTAAGGTCCGCTGTTTCCGCGGCTCTGGCCGACGGACACCTATATTCGTTCAGGCATCTCTCTGCCTGTGGCTGCTGATGTGCTTCAGCGTGGCCGCGATGGCGCAAGTGAATGTCTATACCCGGAGTTACGACAACTCACGCAGCGGCGCGAATCTGCAGGAGACGATTCTTACGCCGGCCAACGTAAACCCGACGAATTTCGGAAAACTTTTCACCTTTCACACAGACGGCCAAATCTACGCCCAGCCTCTCTATGTGTCTAACCTGGCGATTGCCGGTGGCACGCACAACGTTGTTTTTCTAGCGAGCATGTTCAACACCGTCTACGCGGTCGACGCGGACACGGGTACTCAGCTGTGGTCGCAGAACTTTGGTTCGCCCATCATTGCGGAAGATGTCCAGTACAACCAGAATATTTCCTGGGCGACCGGAGTCGGCATCATCGGTACGCCGGTGATTGATCCGGCCACCAACATCATGTATTTTGTCTCCGGTTCCCAACCGGCCAACGGCGCCCAGCAATACTCCTTTAATCTCAACGCGATTGAGATAGCCACCGGACTCCCCGTAAGCGGAAGCCCGGTAGCTATCGCCGCGACCTATTCCACTCCCGATCTCACCACTCCGTTGGTGTTTAGCGCGAAGACGCAAAATCCCCGGCCGGGCCTGGCGCTGGCCAACGGAAACGTCTACATCGCTTTCGCTTCCCACAACGACATCGCGCCCTACAACGGCTGGGTAATGGCGTACAGCACGTCAACACTCGCGCAGACAGCGGTTTACTCAGACACAACCACGGGCACACTGGGCGGAATTTGGAACTCCGGACAGGCGCCCACAATCGACGCTGCGGGCAATCTATATATTTCAACCGGTAATGGAAGTTTTGGCACGACGCCGAATAACCTGCAGCAGACCGGCAACAGCTTCATCAAGTTATCGCCGACTCTGCAGTTGCTCGATTACTTCACCCCATACAACAGCGCGGCCCTGAACTCAGGCGACATGGACTTAGGTTCGTCCGGCCTGCTGCTCATACCGAACACCACCTATGTACTGGGCGGCGGCAAGCAAGGTGTGCTCTACCTGGTGAACACTGCGGCGATGGGAGAGTTCAACGCCTCGGCCGACAACGTGCAACAGGAATTTCAGGCCATTTATGGCGTCGGCACCAGTCACGTCCACGGCACGCCGGTCTATCTCAACAGTGACGTGAACGGGCCCACGACGTATGTATGGGGAGAGAACGACGTACTGCGCGCCTTCCAGTTCAATACCACCACCGGCCTTCTCGCCACCACTCCGTTTGCCAAGAGTACGATGACCGCACCGGCAACCAATAACGATGGGGCCATGCCAGGCGGATTTCTTACTGTCTCGGCAAACGGCAACAGTAATGGGATAGTGTGGGCGTCGACGCCCTACAATGGCGACGCCTCAAACCAGAGTATTCAGGGCGTTCTGTACGCGTTCAATGCGGATACCCTGGCTCCGCTATGGACTGATAAGACCAATGACGCGCGCGATGAAATCGGCATGTTCGCAAAGTATGTGCCGCCGCTGGTGGCGAACGGCAAGGTGTATGTGCCCAACTTCGGTCCAGTGGGCAACACCGATGGTTCCGGCAACCTGGTCGTCTACGGCTTGCTCAATCAGCTAACGGTAGCTGTGGCCAACGCCACCATGACGGCGGGTAGTGCGCTACCCACGTTGACGGGCACGGTCACCGGGCTGGCCAATGGCGACACCCTGGGGACCACGATCGTGGTCACTTACAGCACCACAGCTACCAGCAGTTCCCCGGCCGGTACCTACCCCATCACTGCGACAGTGACCGGATCGTCCGCCGGCAACTATGGCGTGGTGGTGCAAGCGGGCACACTCACCATCACGGCGCCCACATCCGCCACGCTGACCGTGGCTGCCAACAATGCGACCCGTCCATATGGCGCAGCCAACCCTACGTTTAGCGGAACGGTCACCGGCGCGCAGAACGGGGATGCCTTTACCGAAAGCTTTGCCACCACGGCAACCACCAGCAGCGCTGTGGGCAGCTATCCCATCGTGCCGTCCGTCACAGGCACGAACTTGGCTAATTACACCGTCAGCATTGTCAATGGCGCCTTAACGGTGACTGCCGCGCCGACCACGATTGCACTGACTGCACCGGCCAGTGCTGCTTCTGGCGCGAGTGTTACGCTGACGGCGACGGTGACTTCGACCGCAGGGACTCCCGGCGGCACCGTGACTTTTACCAGCGGATCTACAGCCCTGGGAACCGGCGCCCTGAGTAGCAGCGGTGTGGCCACGCTCAACACCACTGCCCTGCCTGCCGGGACAGTTACCGTCACTGCTACATATGCCGCTGCGGGCAACTTTGCCGCCAGCACCTCGGCCCCCATGACGCTCACCATCACCGCCCCGCCCGTAACACCGGCAGGTAGCTTTACGGTGGCAGCAAGCCCAAGCTCGCTCAGCGTCGCGGCGGGACAGGCGGCCGCCACCACTCTCACCTTCACCCCGACTGGTGGCTATAACGGAACGGTCGCGTTGAGCTGTTCGAGCATGCCCACAAATGCCAGTTGCACGTTTGCCCAGAAGCAGGTCACATTGAGCGGCGAAAACCAGACCGTGAATGTGGGACTCACGATCAACGTGACTGCGCAACAGGCGGTTAAGCGTGCGCCGCAAAGCCCGCTGAATCCGATAACGTTCGCCATGATCTTCTGGTGGCCGGGAGGCCTGACCGGACTGGCTGCCTTCCTACGCCGGCAGAACCTGGTGAAAGCGCAACCCGCCTGGAAGGTTTGCCTGCTGCTGGTATGCACGTGCGCCCTGGCTGCCGGTCTATCGAGCTGCGGCACGAGCGGTAATACAAATGCCCAGACCTCGCCGACGACCGCCACTTCCCAAGTGAGTGTCGTGGCCACTGGAACGTCCGGAACGGTGGTTTCAACCCAGACCGTACCCCTTACGCTCACCATTACGCAGTAAAGAAAGCTTTGGGGTTTCCGTTTCCGCCACGGTGTTTCCCTTCGAAGCGGATCTCCATTGTGGACGTCGCCCTTGCGAGACGGAAGGGCGCGCGGCCATTCCTGCCCACCCGGTCCTGGAACAAAGTCCTAATGCATTGGCCACCCTGGCTAAATTAGGATGGTGAATTCTTGCCGGTTTATTGCTACACTTTAGGTGCATTCGTAACAATCAATTGGCATTTGGCGCTTTGTTCTTGAATTTTGTTCGAAATTATCAGCAGGTGACGTGCGCCTTAGTTAGTTAGTATGCGTTTGGATCGATACCCGCAACGACGCTGGCTCTATCGGCGATCTTGCCAAAGCAGTTCGGGCCCATCCCCCTCGGGTGTTCGACCATTCTCCGCTTGAAAAGATGGCGAATGGGGTTCCAGCCGGATTTGACCGGCTACAAGCGTGTGCTTGGCTAATTCTCTTTGCAGAGGATGTATTTCTGCGGGGTGCCCTTGCCTCAGCGTTCACATATTTTTCACAATTCCGATGCTTCGGAACAGCGCTGCTGTTGGCGGAAGCGTGGCCGGGTGAGATGGCTTTCCACCTTGGCCTGCTTCTGCTTGCTCGTGTACTCGAGCGTGGCCGCTATGGCCCAAGTGAATGTCTACACCAGGGGCTATGACACCTCACGCACGGGTGCGAATCTCCAGGAGACGATTCTCACCCCGGCCAACGTAAACTCGAACAGCTTCGGGAAACTCTTCACTGTACCCACGGATGGGCAAATCTATACCCAGCCGCTCTATGTCTCAAACCTGGCGATCGCCGGGGGCACGCACAACGTTGTCTTTGTGGGCAGCATGTTCAACACTCTCTACGCCATTGATGCGGACAATGGCACAGTGTATTGGACTCAGAACTTTGGCTCGGAGATCATCGCCGAGGATGTGCAGAACGATCAGAATATTTCCTGGGCGACTGGGGTCGGCATTTTAGGCACGCCGGTGATCGATCCGAACACCAATATCATGTATTTTGTATCGGGCTCCCAGCCTCAGAACGGCGCACAGGTTTACGCATACTATCTCAACGCGGTTGAGATCGCCACCGGGCTTCCCGTGAATGGGAGCCCGGTGAATATTACAGCGACCTACTCGACCCCCGATCTCACCACTCCGCTTGTATTCAACGCTAAGACGCAGAACCAACGCGCCGGCTTGGCTATTGCGAATGGGAACGTCTACATCTGTTTCGGCTCGCACGACGACATACTGCCCTATACAGGCTGGGTGATGGCTTACAGCGAGTCGACGTTGGCCCAGGTCGCTGTGTACGCAACCACGACAATCGGGTCGGAGGGAGGGATCTGGATGTCAGGGCAAGCCCCTGCCATCGATGGCGCGGGAAACGTCTACATTGCAAGCGGCAATGGAAGCTCCGGCGTGACGCCGAACAATCTGGAACAGACCGGGCAAAGCTTTATCAAGTTATCGCCCTCTCTGCAGCTGCTTGACTACTTCACTCCCGGCAACGCCGCTACGATGAGCGCAGGCGATATGGATCTGGGCTCGGCCGGACTACTCCTGATTCCCAACACCAGCGATGTGCTGGGCGGGGGCAAACAAGGCGTGCTCTACCTTGTCAACACCAATGACATGGGAGAATTCAACGCCTCTACCGACAATGTAATCCAGGAATTTCAGGCTATCTATGGTGTGGGCACCAGTCACATCCACGGGGCGCCCGTATATTTCAACAGCGACACCAATGGCCCAACCACGTATGTGTGGGGAGAGAACGACGTACTGCGCGGCTTTCAGTTCAATGCCACCACCGGCCTTCTCGGTACCACTCCCTTTGCCACCAGTACGATGACGGCGCCGGCGACCCATAACGATGCAGCCATGCCGGGCGGGTTTCTGTCTATTTCGGCCAACGGTAACAGTAACGGTATCCTGTGGGCGTCGACTCCCTTCAACGGCAATGCCGCTTTTTACAATGTACAGGGCGTTCTCTATGCGTTCAATGCGGATACACTGAGTCCGCTGTGGACCGATAAGACCGTCGACTCGCGGGATGAAATTGGCATATTCGCCAAGAATGTGCCGCCGGTGGTGGCTAACGGCAAGGTCTATGTGCCCAACTTCGGTCCGCTGGGCACAACCAATGGTTCCGGCTCCCTGGTTGTCTACGGCTTGCTCAACCAGCTGACAGTGACTGTGGCGAACGCCACCATGACGGCGGACAGCGCGCTGCCGACCTTGACGGGAACTGTCACCGGGCTGGTGAATGGCGACACGCTGGGAACGACCATCGTGGTCACGTACAGCACTACGGCTACGAATTGCTCCCCGCCGGGGACTTATCCCATTACCGCTACAGTGACCGGCTCCTCAGTCAACAACTACAACGTGGTGGTGAACGCGGGTACGCTTACTATCGCGCCACCCACCACCCCGGTCACCATTACTTTCTCCCCAATCGCGACGCGCGCTTACGGCAGCGCACCCTTTGCGGTGACGGCGACTTCCAGCGCCGGCAACAGTTCTCCGGTCACTGTCTCTGTGCAGTCCGGGCCTGCTGCGATCTCGGGAAATATCGTAACCCTCTCAGGTGCTGGTACTGTTATGCTCCAAGCCTCGGGCGAAGGGGCGGGAAACTGTTCGACCGTCACCGCAACGACCAGCTTCCAGGTGACTCCGGCGGCCCTTAAAGTGGCTGCAAACAATGCGAGCCGCGGCTATGGAGCAACGAATCCCGCCTTTAGCGGAACAGTGACCGGCGCTGTGGGCAGCGACAGCTTCAACGAAAGCTTTACCACCGCCGCCACGGCGACCAGCAATGTGGGCAGCTATCCAATCGTGCCCGCAGTGACTGGCGCAAATCTAGCCAGCTATACCGTCACGGCGGTCAACGGGACGCTAACGGTGAGTAGCGCTTCGACCACCACTACATTGAGCGTGCCGGCTAGCGCTGCCTCTGGTTCCAGCGTGACCCTGACCGCGACGGTTGCCTCCCCCGGAGGAACGCCCGGTGGCAGCGTGGCCTTCTACAACGGCGCGACGTCGCTGGGCTCAGGCACGTTGAACGCTAACGGTGTGGCCACGCTGAGTGTCCCTTCACTGCCCAACGGGACAGATAGTTTGACGGCAACGTATCCGGCGACGGGCAATTTCGCATCCAGCACTTCCGTAGCAAGCAGCATTACCGTCAGCCAGACAGCGCAGACCATTACCTTTGCACCGATCGCGTCGCACCCCTACGGGAGTGCACCCTTTGCGGTGATGGCGAGCTCGAGCGCCGGTGCCAAATATCCGGTGACCATCACGGTGCAATCGGGCCCTGCGTTGATCAACGGCGGAACGGTATCACTCACGGGCGCAGGAACTGTCGTGCTCCAGGCATCGCAAGCCGGTGATGCAATCTATTCGGCGGCCACGGCTACGCAGAGCTTTCCGGTGACGCCTGCGCCGCTTACGGTGGCCGCTAACAATACGAGCCGCAGCTATGGAGCAGCGAATCCGGCCTTTAGCGGAACAGTAACGGGCGCTGTAGGCAGCGATAGCTTTAGCGAAAGCTTTACCACGACCGCTACGGCCACTAGCAATGTGGGCAGCTATCCAATCGTGCCCGCAGTGACTGGGGCAAATCTAGCCAACTACACCGTCACCGTGGTCAACGGAACGCTTACGGTGAGTGGCGCTTCGACCACCACCACATTGAGCGCGCCGGCCAGCGGCGCCTCTGGCTCCAGTGTGACCTTGACGGCAACGGTAGCCTCGCCCGGGGGCGCGCCAGGGGGAAGCGTGGCGTTCTACAACGGCAAGAGCTCGCTGGGCTCGGGCACGTTGAACGCCAGCGGCGTGGCCACGCTGAGCACCACCACGCTTCCGGTGGGCACCGATACCGTCACCGCTACGTATGCGGGCACAGGCGACTTCGCCGCCAGCACTTCAGCGCCCGTGTCCCTCACCATCACCGCCCCGCCGGTGACACCGGCGGGTAGTTTTGCGGTGTCCGCGAACCCAACCTCTCTTACCGTTCAAGAGGGCCAGACGGCAACCACCACTCTGACGTTCACCCCCACTGGCGGCTACAACGGAACAATCGTGTTGAGTTGTTCGAATTTGCCGGCAAATGCCAGTTGCGCGTTTGCACAAAATCAGGTGACTCTGACCGGCAATGACCAGAATGTGAGCCTGGCGCTCAACATCACAATTACGCAACAGGCAGAGAGGCGCGCGCCGCAAAGCGCGATCAATCCAACCTTTGTCGCGTTGGCTTTCTGGTGGCCGGGAGGCCTTGCCGGATTGGCGATCTTCCTGCGCAAGCGGACTCCGCTCAAGCGGCGAAGGTCCTGGCAGCTTTACCTGCTGCTGGTTTGCGCGTGGGCTTTGTCCGCCAGTCTTTCTGGTCTATCGGGCTGCGGTTCGAGCAGCGGTATGGGCGGCAGCACTGGGTCTAGCACGCCGCCCCCGTCGACGCCGGCGCCGGTCACCTCCCAGTTGACCGTTGCAGCAACCGGAACGTCCGGGACTACTGTTTCGACCCAGACGGTAATCCTTACCCTCACCACGACGCAGTAGGCGAAATTAACTGGAATTTCTTGCCATCGGCCTGTGGCTGAAGTAACTTAAGGAATCCAAATTAAGGTCACGACCGTAATGAAAATAGTATGGTTCTTTTGGGTGATCTGAATGGTACAATTTGCCTCAACGGATCACATTTAGAACGTTTGTTTCCCCCCACCACGTTCTGATGTGCCCGAATAGTTTTTCGGTTTCCTCCCCCCAAAGATAACTGCAAGGCGTGCTATTAGCCGTGCGATGTGTTTTCTGTTTATAGAGGGGCGGGCCCTGTGTCAAAACATTCAGATAAACCATTATTTCGGGCCAGTGTGGGGGCTTCTGAATTGGTCACTCGTTTGCGTCCTGGACGCTTTCTCTGCTTTGTGTTCCTGTTGCTGGTGTGCTGCAGTGTCGCGGCGCTCGCCCAGGTGAACGTGTATATGCGCGGCTATAACACGTCGCGAACCCAGGCGAATCTTCAGGAAACGATTCTCACGCCGGAAAACGTAAACTCAAACAATTTTGGCAAGCTCTTCACCGTCCACACAGACGGGGAAATTTATACCCAGCCGCTCTATGTCGCGAACCTGGCAATTGCCGGCGGCACCCACAACGTAATCTTTGTCGGGACCACGTTTAACAGTGTCTACGCGATTGATGCCGACAACGGCACGATTTATTGGACCCAGAACTTCGGCTATCCCATCATCGCGGAGGACGTGCAGAACGATCAAAATGTTTCCTGGTACACGGGCGTCGGCATCTTGGGTACACCGGTGATCGACCCGGAAACCAATATCCTGTACGTGGTAAACGGTCACCAGCCCCAAAACGGCCAGCAGTCCTACACCTACTATCTCAACGCACTTGAGATTGCGACCGGAAATCCCGTAAACGGAAGCCCGAAGCAAATTTCCGCGAGCTATAAGACTGCCGATCTCAACAACCCGGAAGTATTCAACGCCAAGACGCAGAATCAACGCTGCGGCTTAACCCTTGCCAACGGGTACATCTACCTTTGCTTTGGTTCTCACGACGACATCCTGCCCTATACGGGGTGGATGATGGCTTACAACAAGTCGACGCTGGCCCAGGTCGCAGTCTACGCAACCACGACGACCGGCTCGGAGGGCGGAATCTGGATGGCAGGACAGGCTCCTGTCGTCGATGGCGCGGGCAATCTCTACGTTTCGACGGGCAATGGAAGCTCGGGCAAGACTCCGAACAACCTGGTGCAGACCGGAGAAAGCATTATCAAGCTATCGCCCACTCTAGAGCTTGAGGATTACTTCACGCCCTACAATGCCGCCTCGTTGAGTGCGGGCGATATGGACCTGGCCTCGGCTGGGGTCATGATGATTCCAAACACCAACTTCGTGCTAGGCGGGGGTAAGCAGGGCGTCCTCTATCTCCTGAACACGAATGACTTGGGAGGGTTCAACGCCTCGGGCGATAAGGTGCAACAGGAGTTTCAGGCGATCTACGGCAAGGGAACCAGCCATATTCACGGTACGGCATCGTACTTCGATAGTGGCGCGAATGGCCCGACCCTCTATATCTGGGGCGAGAACGACGTACTGCGCTCCTTTTTTTACAATCCCACCACGCAAACGATCAAAACCACGCCCTGGGCCACCAGTACCATGACGGCACCAGTGACCAACAACGATGGCGCCATGCCCGGTGGGTTTACTACGATTTCAGCGGACGGTAACAGTAATGGCATCCTTTGGGCGTCCACTCCGTATAACGGCAATGCTGCGGGCAACTCGAACCCCACGTTTGCCGGCGATGGACTGGTCCAGGGGGTTCTGTACGCTTTCGACGCCAATACATTGAACCTGCTGTGGTCCGACAAGAACAACGACGGCCGGGATGAAATCGGCCTCTTTGGAAAGTTTTGCCCACCTATGGTGGCCAACGGAAAAATGTACGTGCCCAACTTTGGGGCCATCGGCACCAAAGATGGTTCGGGAAACCTGGTTGTCTACGGCTTGCTTCACGCGCTGCCGACGCTGACAGTGAATGTCGCGAACGCCACGATGAATGCCGGCGCGCCGCTGCCGGCGTTTACCGGGACCGTGACAGGTCTGGAAAATGGCGACAAGGTGGGAACGACCATCATCGTCACTTACAGCACCACGGGTACCAGCAACTCTCCGGCCGGCACCTATCCCATCACCGCGACGGTCAGCGGTTCCTCGGCCAAAAACTACCAGGTGGTGGTGGACGCGGGTACGCTTACCATCTCGGCCGCTCCGCCGCTGACTGTGACCGCGAACAACGCAACCCGTGCCTATGGTGCGGCCAACCCAGCTTTTAGCGGATCAGTGACCGGCGCGCAGAATGGCGATACGTTCACGGAAAGTTTCTCCACGACTGCGACTACCACCAGCAACGTGGGCAGCTATTCGATTGTGCCTTCCGTGACCGGGGCAAACTTGAACAAATACACCGTCACCTATGTCAACGGAACGTTGACCGTGACCGCCGCGCCAACTACGACCACCTTGAATGCGCCTACCAGCTCTGCATATGGGACGAACGTGACCCTGACGGCGACGGTGTCTTCCACGGCCGGCACACCTGGCGGGAGCGTGACCTTTTTGAGCGGTACGACTGTACTGGGCACAGGCACATTGAACGGCAGCGGCGTAGCCACGCTCAGCACTGCCGCAATCCCCGCCGGCACGGATAGCTTGACGGCCAATTATCCGGCGGCAGGCAACTTTGCTACCAGTACTTCCGCGGCAAGCAGCATCACCATCAGCCAGGCAACGCAGACCATCACCTTTCCCCCGATCACATCCCGCGCTTACGGCAGTGCGCCGTTCGCCGTGACGGCGACTTCAAGTGCGGGCAATAAGTATCCGGTAACCATCACAGTCCAATCAGGCCCCGCCGTGATCGGCGGCGGTACCGTAACCCTTACAGGCGCAGGAACTGTAGTGTTGCTAGCCTCGCAGGCCGGGGATGCAAACTACTCCGCAGCCACGGCAACGCAGAGCTTCCAGGTGACACCTGCACAGCTTACGGTAACGGCCAACAACGCGACTCGTGCCTATGGTGCGGCGAACCCAACCTTTAACGGAACGGTGACCGGCGCAGTGGGCAACGACAGCTTTAGCGAAAGCTTCACCAGCAGCGCGACGCCCACCAGCGCTGTGGGTACCTATCCAATTGTGCCTGCGGTGACCGGAGCAAATATAGCCAGCTATACGGTCAACCTGGTCAATGGGACGCTCACGGTAAGTGGCTCCTCGACGACCACTACGTTAAGTGCGCCGGGCAGCGCAGCGTATGGCGCCAGCGTAACCCTGACGGCAACAGTAGCATCGACCGCGGGTACACCTGGTGGAACCGTCACATTTTATAGTGGATCCACGGCGCTTGGTCCGGGCACATTGAACGCTAGCGGTGTGGCCACGCTGACGACCACCACACTGGCGGTGGGAACGGATTCGCTCACTGCTGTATATGCGGCGACAGGCAACTTTGGCGCCAGCACATCGGCGGCGAGCAACATCACGATCAATGCGGCATCGCAGACCATCACTTTTGCTCCCATAGCATCGCGGCCCTACGGCAGTGCCCCCTTTGCCGTAACGGCGACCTCCAGCTTAGGCAGCAGCTATCCAGTCACCATCGCGGTACAGTCCGGTCCCGCTGTGATTAATGGCGGCACCGTGACCGTCACGGGTGCGGGCACGGTCGTGCTGCAGGCCACACAAGCCGGCAATGCGGACTATGGCTCGGCCACGGCGACTCAGAGCTTCCAGGTGACGCCAGTGGCACTGACCGTCACGGCCAATAACGCAACTCGCGCGTTCGGCGTAGCCAACCCCACGTTTGCCGGAACAGTCACGGGTGCGGTGGGCACCGACAGCTTCACTGAGAGCTTTAGCACGACGGCGACGACCAGCAGTAATGTTGGCAGCTATCCGATCGTGCCTGCCGCTACGGGCGCACAATTATCCAACTACACGGTCAGCATAGTGAACGGCACGCTCACGGTGACCGGGGCGCCGACCACGACTGCGTTGTCAGCGCCGGCCAGCTCCAGCTACGGCGGTAGCGTAACGCTGAGCGCGACTGTGACGTCAACCGCCGGCACGCCAGGTGGAATGGTCACGTTCCTGAGTGGGTCTACCCCGGTTGGCATCGCTACACTCAATGGCAGCGGCGCAGCTACATTGACCACCACGGCGCTACCCGCTGGTACCGATGCCGTCACCGCTAGCTATGCGGCTTTGGGGAACTTTGCGGCCAGCTCTTCCCCGGCAACGATCGTCAACGTCAAAGGCGCAACGCAGACCATCACCTTCCCACCCATCGGGTCACGGGCTTACGGCAGCGCTCCCTTCGCCGTTACGGCTAGCTCGAGTCTGGGCAGCAGTTATCCGGTCACGATTAACGTGCAGTCCGGCCCAGCTACGATCAGCGGCGGCATCGTGACCGTCACCGGGGCGGGTACCGTAGTCCTGCAGGCCACACAAGCCGGTAGCGGCGACTACGACCCGGCCAGCGCCACGCAGAGCTTCCAGGTAACACCTGCCGCATTGACGGTCACAGCGGATAACGCGACCCGCAGCTTTGGCGCAGCCAATCCTACTTTGAGCGGAACGCTGAGTGGCGTGGTGGGCGGCGACACCTTTACCGAAAGCTTCGCCACCACAGCGACAACCAGCAGCAACGTCGGAAGCTATCCCATTGTGCCTTCCGTGACTGGCGCAAAGCTGGCCAACTACACCGTGACCACCACCAACGGCACGTTGACGGTGGCTGCGGCGGCGACCACGACTCAACTCAGCGGCCCGGCTAGTGCGGCCTCCGGCGCCAGCGTAGTTTTAACGGCCACCGTGGCGTCTACTGCCGGCGTACCGGTGGGGAACGTCACCTTTTACAACGGTTCTAGTTCGCTGGGTGTGGGGGCGCTGAACGCCAGCGGTGTGGCCACGCTCACCACCGCCGCACTCCCCACCGGAACGGATACCGTCACCGCTACGTATGCGGCCGCGGGCAACTTTGCCGGCAGCAGCTCGCCATCGGTGGCGCTCGCCATCGGCGTGGGTGTAGGCCCCACATCCAACTTCACGATGGCCGCGAACCCAACCACACTGACGATCGCAGCAGGAGGCTCAGGAAAGACCACTCTCACCGTAACGCCGGCTGGCGGCTACAGTGGGACCATTTCCCTCAGTTGCTTGAATCTGCCGGCCAATGCGACTTGCGCGTTTGCACAGACGCAGCTCGCGTTGAGCGGCAACAGCAAGAGCCTGAGCACAGGGCTAACGATCAATACGACTGTGCAGCAGGCAGCCAAGCGGGTGCCATCTGAGACGCCGCAGAATTCATTCGGGGCATTGTTTGCCTTGGTATTCTGGTGCCCGGGCGGCCTGACCGGATTGGCGGTCCTGGCTCGCAGGCGGAAGTTGGTAAAGGCGCACCGCGTTTGGCATCTTTGCTTGCTGCTCGCGGGTGGATTGGCCCTTGCCATCGGCCTGTCAGGTTGCGGTATGAGCGGGTATGTCGCAAGCATGACACCTGGCACCTCCCAGGTAACTGTCGTGGCTACTGGAACTTCTGGAGCAGTTGTCTCCACCCAGACTGTAACGCTAACCATTAATATGACTACTGTGACGCAGTAGACGGGCAAGCCGGCCATGGTGGCCGGCTTGCCCCAAGCATCCAAAGCGGAGTCATTTTTTGTGAAAGCGGCCATGGTCTTCCCCAGGGTTACGAGGTTACTGCTGCTTCTCGTGGCGATTCCACATTTCCTCGCGCCGTTGGCTGTTGGCCAGGAGTTCCATACTCACTACACAGTTGTGGATCGTGGGCCATCGCTGGTGCGCACACTTACCGACACACCGGGGCTCAACAATCATGGCGACATGGCTATCTGGCATGCAGAAACCGCGAGCCTGATGCCGGGCGTAGTTTTTCACGGTAAGGACACTATCTCTATCGAGGGAGACAAGAATTTCACGCTCGTCTACCCCGCCGACATTAACGACCGGCTCACGGTAGTAGGCACGGTACAGGCGCCACAGGATTTGCGCTTCACCCACGCGTTCAAATGGTCCGACCATACACTGGAAATCCTGGAGTCTCTTGGAGGCGACTATTCCACTGCCTCGGCTATCAACGCAGCGGGCGATGTGGTGGGAAGTGCGCAGACCAAAAGCGGTCAGAAACACGCAGCCTTGTGGCGGACGAAGCAGCCTCGCGACCTCGGATTGCTTGCCCAGGGAGATTACAGCAGCGCCCGCGACATAAACGATAAGAACGACATCGTCGGGGAGGCGAATCTTGTTCCGAATGGTAAGCCGCAGGCGTTTGTTTGGCATGCGGGCAAGATGCGTCAGCTGCCGAACCTGCCGGGCGGCACCATCTGCAGTGCTCAGGCCATCAACAATAAGGACGAGATCATCGGGTCTTGTGACCTGAACAACAGCAGCACGCAACACGGAGTGATCTGGAGAAATGGTTCTATCGTGGATCTGGGCTCGCTGGGTGATGAGGGTGCGCCGAGCACGGCACTGGACATCAATAACCTGGGACAGGTGGTGGGCAATTCATCGGATGATGACCACCTGCGGGCGTTCCTCTGGGAGGACGGCAAGATCATCAATCTGAACAAGCTCATCCCGCCTGATTCCGGCTGGACGCTGCTGGTGGCCTCGCGCATCAACGACAAGGGCGAGATCATCGGTCGAGGATACTTTCACCGAACCATTCACGCATTCATGCTCCAGCCGGATCAAGCGCTCGACAAGAAGTAATTTGCCGCCCGTCTTCCAGGGCTCGGCAGTCCAGAAATGGCACTCGGGATGGGAATGCGCTACAATGTAGCAACGTTGCTATATTGAGCAAGGGTGGACCATGACCATCACGACACTTTCCAGCCGCGAGTTCAATCAGGATGCCGGCAGAGCCAAGAAGGCCGCTGAAAGGGGCCCTGTTTTCATCACTGACCGCGGCCGTCCGGCCCATGTGCTGCTGACGATAGAAGAGTACCGGAAGATTACAGATAGCCGGGAAAACATCCTGGACCTGCTGGCCATGCCGGATGCTGACGAAGTCGAGTTTGAGCCTCCACGCTTGAGTGGCAATCTTCACCGTCCCACCGATCTTGGCTGATGTATCTGCTCGATACCAATGTCGTTTCTGAACTACGCAAGGGTAAGACCGGTGAAACACATCGTAATGTCAGCGCCTGGGCAAAGAGTGTTTCGGTTCCCACGTTGTTTCTGTCTGCGATCTCTATTTTTGAATTGGAGATCGGAATCCTGCTGGTCGAACGCCGTGACCGCTCTCAAGGAGCGCTGCTTCGATCCTGGATGGATGATCACGTGTTGCCCACGTTCCATGGACGTATCCTGGCTGTCGATACGCCTGTCGCCCAGAGGTGTGCTGCGATGCATGTTCCAACCCCTTGTTCTGATCGAGACTCATTGATCGCCGCGACCGCCATTGTCCATGGGATGACAGTTGTGACCAGAAACGTAGCCGACTTTGAGCCTACCGGTGTAGCGATCATTAATCCCTGGCTTGCATAATCTCGGATTTCCTGTCGTTCCAGATAGAATCATGGTTCCCGGCTCAGAGCCGCCGTCAAGGATAAGCACTTAAGGAGAAGCACCTACCCGTGCCCGCCAAGCGCCCAATCTTGCTCTACAGCCTGCTAGCCACCCTTTTTGCCATCACGCTGATCTACCAGATGGCTTATATTCCCGACCTTATCCACCGCGAAACAGTGCAGTTGCCTTTCTTCTTCGTCGATCCCGGAAGCGATTCGATCAACTTCACAACTCCCGAAGCGGCCAGCTTTGGAATCCGCAACGGGGACCACTTGCTGGCTCTCAACGGAGTGCCCTTTACCGGAACCGGCCTTCTAGGCCAGGCTTTCAGGAACGTCCGGGCGGGGGTTCCGCTGGCGTTGACGATTGCTCCGAAAGACGCGCCGACGGGAGAGCAGCGAACCATCTATTTGCCGATTAGGCCGGCCCGGATCAACTCCTGGGGAACGGCCAGTGACATGGTGGTCGAGGTTCTGCTTCCGGCCGTTTGTCTGCTGCTCGGTTTCTGGGTCGCCTTTCGCCGGCCTCGCGATCCGATGGCCTGGCTATTGCTGGCGCTCATGATGAGCTTTCCGAACATTTTGGAAACCTTCATTGTCGAGGGCTGGCCGGCTGGATGGCGCGTAGCAGGTCTACTCTACCAATCCACCCTCGAGGCCATATTCCCGATTGCTATTTATCTATTCGGCCGATTCTTTCCTGAACCTTTTCCGCAAAACAGCCGATACGACCGCGTGTGGAGAGCCCTACTGTGGTTGAGCGCGCTCCCCTTCGCCATCATCGCCCTATCTGGGGTCGCCCTCGCGGTCGGATCGCTGGGTAACTATCGATCGGTTGCCGGCCTTTATACGGTTCTCCAGCCTTGGAAGATACCGTTGGAGATCTGCGGCTTCACCCTGGTCGGCAGCTTCTTCTCTGCGATGGGCATCAAGCTGGGCATGAGCAAATCGCGGGACGCAGGGCGACGACTGCGCTTTCTCTACTGGGGTGCTACCGCGGCCTTCACCCCGGTGCTTTTGCCCACGCTATACGCGCGTTTTCACGGCAAGGATCCAAGCGAGTTTTTCCCGTCATGGTTCAATGCCCTCATTGTTCTACCGCTCATCCTTTTTCCCCTTACGCTGACCTACGTCATCGTGGTGCAGAAGGCAATGGGAGTCGGTGTCGCGCTGCGCCAGGGGCTGCAATATACGCTGGCCAAGGGCGGGATACGGGTGCTGCAGTTTATCGCGATTGGGGTAGTCGTCATCGCCGCAATCACCATGGCGGGGAACGCCCGCCAAGACCTCACGCAGAAAACCATTGTGCTCGTGGCCGGTATTACAGCCGCTTTCACCATTCGGCGGCTCGGGGATGACCTGCGCACTTGGGTCGACCGCCGCTTCTTCCGCGAAAGCTACGACGCAGAAAACCTTTTGACCGAGTTGAGCGAGCAGGTGCGCTCAATCATCGAGCCCGGGTCGCTTCTGAAAACTGTAGCGGCGCGCATCTCCGAGACCCTGCACGTGCCGCAAGTGGCCGTGCTTTTAGGGTCTGCGGGCTTCTACCGGCCGGAATTTGCCACGGGTTACGCCAGCCTTCCTGCCGTAGCTTTCCCCAGCAAGACGGGCACTGCCATGGTCTTGAAGAGTCAGAAGGAGCCGGCCCGTGTGTTCTTGAACGATCGCGATTCCTGGCTTTACCGCGAAGACGGAATCGGCGATGAAGAGCGAGCCAAGCTGGCCACGCTGCAATCGGAATTGCTGCTCCCGCTGGCGGTGCGGGATAAGCTTCTGGGCTTTATTTCGCTTGGCCCCAAGCGGTCAGAAGAGCCGTACACCAGTTCCGACGTGCGTCTACTTAAGTCTGTTGCCGCCCAGACGGGATTGGCGCTCGAAAATGCGAACCTGGTGCGAACCGTCGCCGATGAGGTTGCGCAGCGTGAACGTCTGAACCGCGAGGTCGAGATCGCGCGCGAAGTGCAGGAGCGGCTCTTCCCCCAGAAACTGCCGATCGTCCGGGGTCTCGATTACGCCGGGCACTGCCGAACTGCGTTGGGCGTCGGTGGCGATTATTACGACTTTCTTGCTCTGCCCAAGGGAAACCTTGGCATAGCGATCGGCGACGTCTCGGGCAAAGGAATCGCCGCCGCCTTAATGATGGCCAGCCTGCAGGCTTCGCTGCGCAGCGAAGCTACGCGTGCCCCTGAGAACTTGGCGGCGGCGTTGAGCAACATTAATCGCCTGGTCTACGAGGCCTCCGCTTCGAACCGGTACGCAACTTTCTTTTATGGCCAATACGATCCGGCCCTAGGCAGATTCGACTACGTGAACGCCGGTCACAACCCTCCCATGATTTTTCACGACGGCCGTGAGAACGGTACGATCACCCGCCTGGAACCCGGCGGAACAGTGATTGGCCTCCTGGAGGACGTGCAATACGAGCAAGGTTCGGTGCGGCTCGGCCCTGGGGATGTGCTCGTAGCTTTTACTGACGGCATCAGCGAAGCCATGAACCCGAATGACGAAGAATGGGGAGAGGACCGTATGATCGACGCTGTTCGCGCATGCCGATTCTCATCCGCCCAGCAACTCCTGGAAGCCATCTTCGACGCAGCCACCAAGTATGCGGGGACGGCCCCGCAACACGACGATATGACCCTGGTAGTGGTCCGCGCCTTCTCAGCCTAGTGTGGTGGCCTGGGTCAAGGTTGGTCGCTCACCGGCGGCAGTGAGGTGAGCAGGGCTCCCAGGTCCCGCTTGAGATACGAGATCCTGGCGCGAACGTCCTGCAGCATAGCTCCGCGATCTTCGAAGTCGTCGATGCTCAGTTTCAAGCTTTCCGATGGCTGGCTGGTCAGATGATCGATCTTCTCCGTACTCGACAATGAGTCGATTCGCTTGACCTGAACCCAGGTCTGCAGCAATTCCTGCTTGCGGGTAATACCGGCCTGCCCGGTGGGGCTGGGTTGATTCAGGAAGATCCATATGGTCGATGGGTACTGGCTATTGGGTAAAGTAGGGCGGTCGAAAAACTCAGCCAGCATATTCGATTCGAAATCGAATCGACTGCTCTGGCCCTTCTGTTCGCGAATTCCAGCCAAGGCAAGTCCGGCAGAGAGCGTGCCGGCAGCGATGCCGACGCCGGCCGCCGGCTTGGTGAGGTTCGATGAAAGTTGAAGGCCGGAACTGGTCGCACCAATGGTTCCTCCCACGAGCACGCTAATCAGGTTTGCCCGGCTTACAGCGCGATCGCGCCGGTCTGCCAGGAATCCGCGCACCTCATTGGAGCGCGCAATCTCGTTGTCAATTTGAGCGATCGTCGCATCGACCTGGAGCGACGCCGCCATCACTTGTTCGGAAATGTGCTGATGCAGCCATAGGATTTGCCACCGATCCACCGGAACAGGACTGGTTGAGAGCTTCTTCAACTGATTAAGTTCAGAGGAAACCCCGATCAGGTGAGCCATGTTTTCTGACGCCATGGGCTGCGGTGACCTGGATTCGACCGTCTGTGCTGAGGTGGCCACGGCTATCGTTGCCAACGCCACCAGGTGGAGGCTGCGAGCAAAGCTCATGCCGACAATGATGACACGCCAATACCGCTTTTCATCACCAGGCGATGGCCAAATTAATTCGCGTTATAGGTCAAGTATTTGGGCGCAAACAGCCGTATTGGCCGGCCACGTGGTAGCACAGGAACGCCCCATCAAAGCACTCGAGGAAATTACATCCGCCCGCAGCCTTCGTCTGTTATCGTTTTTTGCGAAACCATGCGCCCGTGAGGTGATCTATGCCATGCAACCCGGCGGAGTTGAAACACGTACCACTCTTTGCGTTACTCGACGACGATGAAATTGCCGTCCTGGCCGCCCAGGTCGATCTCAGAACATTTGCTCCCCGGCAGCGCATTTACAAAATGGGAGATCCCGGCAAGCACGCTTACATTTTAATTGCAGGCGACGTGCAGGTAACGACTGTCGATGAGGATCACCAGGAGGTCCTAGTCGACCAACCTGGCCATGGGCAGTTTTTCGGCTTCGCTTCGATGCTGGAGCAAACACCTCACCAAACAAGCGCCCTGGCCATGGAAGAAACCACCTGCGTCGAGATCAGCCGCGACGACATTGCCACTCTGCTGCAGCGAAAACCCCTGGCCGGCATGGACATGCTGACCGTACTTGGCCACCAATTTCATGCTTCGCAGCAATTGGTACGGCTTCGCGCTAGCCGCAACGCCAACGATGTGATCGAAGAGGAATACACTTTCGGCGAACACATCGCCGATAAGGTCGCCAGTTTTGGGGGCTCATGGGCTTTCATCATCCTCTTCGGGGCCGTGCTGATCGTCTATACCTGCGTCAACGTGGCCCTGCGAGGCCGAGCGTGGGATCCGTACCCGTTCATCCTGCTCAATCTCTTTCTGTCCATGTTGGCCGCCATCCAGGCGCCGGTGATCATGATGAGCCAGAACCGCCAGGACAAGAAGGACCGTCTGCGCAGCGAGTTGGACTTCGATGTGAACCGCCGCGCCGAAGCGGAGATCCAAAACCTCTCCCGCAAGTTGAACCTACTAACCGACAAGTTATGCGACCTGGATGACCTGTTGCGCGAGCGCCTGCCATCGGGCGCGGGCGCAACGCCCGGGAGCTAGGGCGGCCCCATGCACGTCCTCGGCCTGACCAACTGCTCCTTCCTCAACGGCTTGAGGCCGTTGTGAAATACTTGATCTATTGAATTCCAGATCCTCCGCGGTAGTGTATGGGGCCGGGTCGAAATGGAAAACCGTCAGCTGTCAGGAGACGAAGAATGTCTTTGCAATACCTCGCCGATCTATGGGATGAAAGCCACGCCAGAACTCTCGATCCCCCTGCCCTCTTGCGCTACCGTTCCAACTTGCTGGGATCGGACCTGCGCATCACGAACTTCGGGGGTGGCAACACCAGCTCGAAGCTGGACGAGACCGATCCATTGGACGGACATAAGAAGCAAGTGCTGTGGGTAAAGGGCAGCGGCGGCGACCTGGGCAGCATCAAGGTCGAAGGCTTTGCCACGCTTTACCTGGACAAGGTGCTGGCGCTGGCCACGATTTATCGTGGTGTCGAACTGGAAGACGAGATGGTCGGCATGTACCCGCTCTGCACCTTCGGCAACAATCCCGTCGCGGCCTCGATTGACACGGCGCTGCATGCGTTTCTTCCCTTCCCGCACGTGGACCATCTTCATCCGGACTGGGGAATCGCACTCGCTGCCTCGGCCAACGGTAAGGAAAAAATGGACGAGTTCAACCACCAGTTCGGCCACAAGATTGTGTGGGTCCCCTGGCAGCGCCCAGGCTTTGAACTTGCCATGATGATGGCCCGGGCGGTACAGGCTGTGCCTGGCTGCGATGGAGTGGTGCTCGGCGGCCACGGACTGTTTACCTGGGGAAATACGCAGCGCGAGTCGTATCTCAATACCATCACCATCATCGATCAGATCGGTCAGTTTATCGAGAGCCATCGTGCCCGAAAGAACAGTGAGTCTTTTGGCGGCTCCAGGCACACTCCGCACCAACAACGGCAGAAGATTGCAAACCAGCTGATGCCCTTCCTGCGCGGCAGCGTCTCCATCCAGCAGCGCATGATTGGTAGCTTCACGGATATTCCAGAGGTGCTGGATTTCGTCAACTCGCATTCGGCTGCGAAGCTCGCCTATCTCGGTACCAGCTGTCCGGATCATTTCATCCGCACCAAGATTCGGCCGCTGCTGGTGGAGTGGGATCATTCTACCGATCCCTCCAAGCTTGCGTCGCACATTCAGGCTGCTGCAAAAACGGCGATGGAGAAATATCGCAGCGAGTATGCCGACTACTACAAGAAGCATGCTCTGAAAGACTCGCCGGCGATGCGGCACGCGAATCCAACAGTCGTGTTGGTGCCGGGCATCGGCATGTTCAGCTTCGGCAAGAACAAGGCGGAGGCCCGCATCACGGGTGAGTTTTATGTCAACGCCATCCACGTGATGGAGGGCGCCGGGCATCTTGATGAAGGCAATTGTCCGTCGATCTTGCCACAATCCGGGCCTGCGGCCGATACCAGCTCCTTCCAGGTCCACAACAACTACGTTGCTTTGCCCGCTTCCGAAGCCTTTCGCATCGAATACTGGGCCTTGGAAGAAGCCAAGATACGAAGGCAGCCGCCGGCGAAGGAATTGAGCGGCCGCATCGTGCTGGTGGTCGGCGGAGCCAGCGGCATTGGTCGCGAAGTCGCATTGATGGCCGCAGAACGCGGCGCGCATGTTGTCGTCGCGGACCGGGAACTCGGTGCCGCCGAAAAGGTTGCAACCGAGGCCCAGGCGATCGTGGGCCGCGAAAATGCAATCGCTGTCAAGATCGATATTCGCGACCGCGGCGCAATTCAATCCGCGCTCGAGGCGACCATCGCAGCCTTTGGCGGCATTGACATCCTCGTTAATACCGCCGCTCTCTTTCCTTCGTCGCCCGACGGCACGGTGAGCGATGCTCAGTGGGCATCGACGTTGGAAATCAATGTCACCGCCAATTATCTGCTTGCTGATGAAGCAGCCAGGATCTTCGAGGCCCAGGGAATTGAAACCAGCATCGTGCTGACCAGCTCGGCGAATGCCGTGGTGGCCAAGCGCGGTAGCGAAGCCTATGACGTAAGCAAAGCGGCGGTCAGCCATCTGGTTCGCGAACTGGCCGTAACACTGGCGCCCAAAGTGCGTGTCAACGGTATCAGCCCGGCGACCGTCGTCAAGGGCTCCACCATGTTTCCCCGCGACCGCGTCAAAGCCTCGCTGGCGAAGTACAACATTCCTTTTGCAGACTCCGCTTCCGATGACGAATTGCGGACCACGCTGGCGCAGTTTTATGCCAAGAGAACGTTGACCCACCAGCCCATCGATCCGAAGGACTGTGCGGCAGCGATCCTCTTTCTGGGCGGCCCGCAGGCCCGCTGCACTACCGGTCACCTGATCCCCATCGATGGAGGACTCACGGAGGCCTTTCTAAGATGAGTCCGGCAGACCGGCGGGCGATGATTGCCATCGATCTTGGCGCAGAGAGCTGTCGTGTCTCCCTGCTGCGCTGGCGCGATGGTCAACCGCAGATTGAGCTGGTTCACCGTCATGCCAATGGACCCGTCAACTTGCACGGGCAGCTCCACTGGGATTTGAAACAAATTACGCAGCAGGTCGACATCGGTCTGCGAAAGAGTGCGGAGATCGCGAGCGAAGGCGTCCGCTCGATTGCCGTCGATGGTTGGGCAGTCGACTACGTGCACTTGAATCCGCAGGGCGGACCCATTGCCGATCCTTACTGCTATCGGGATGAGCGTACGGTTCACGCGCAGACAGAAGTCTTCAAGGTGATTTCGCCGCAGCGGCTTTGGTCCATCACGGGCATCGGAATGGGGCGCATCAATACGCTCTATCAGCTTTTCGCGGACGCGGACGAATTGCGCGACAAGCCATGGCTGAATCTGCCGGAGTACCTGTTGCATCGCCTGGGCGGTCGCGCGGTGGCGGAATATACCAACGCAACCCACACCCAGCTGGTCGATGCAGAGAAGCGCACCTGGTCGCCGGAAATTTTTGCAGCGACGGGCTTGCTGAAGGCGGCAGCGCCCCCGCTCGTTTCGCCCGGCACCATCGTTGGCAAATTGACGGGAGCCCATCTAAACATGCGCGGCCTGGAAGGTGCGGAGTTGATTGCACCCGCCTGTCACGACACTGCATCGGCCATCGCGAGCATCCCTGACAGCGGAGACGACTGGGTATACATCAGCTCCGGCACATGGTCTCTCGTTGGCACACTGCTCAACGAGCCCATCATCGGAGAACACTCGACGGCATCGGACTTCAACAATATGGGTGCTGTCGGCGGCCGCATTTGTTTTCATAAAGGCGTCAACGCCATGTGGCTGTTGCGCCAGTGCATGGCCGAGTGGGCTGCGGAGATTGATTGGACCGTGCCCGAGCTCATCGAAGCAGCCGAGCATCTCCCGGCCCCTGCCTACCTGCTGGATGTGGACGACCCGGAATTGTTATTGCCCGGAGAAATGCCTTCCCGTATCAATCGACAACTCACAGTGCGTGGATTGCAGGAGTTTGAAGAGGGGGCGGAAGCTGCGCCAAAGATGGTAAACCTGATTCTCCACAGTCTGGCCGGCAAGTATAGAGAAGTGGTGAGCAACCTTGCGCGCATTACGGGAAAAAAGTTCAAGCGGATTTACATCGTTGGCGGGGGCAGCCGCAATCACCTTCTCAACCGGCTGACGGCCAGCGCCACCGGCCTTGAAGTACGCTGCGGCGCAGTGGAAAGCTCAACCGTAGGCAACTTCGCGGTGCAACTGGCCGCGCAAGAGAGGGCCGGAGTGAATGCAGTCACAGTAGCGTACTGGGCGCAGCAACTCTCCCCCGGAAACATTTAAATCCGAGCAAGGCCGGGCGTTTTTACTTCAGGCTGGCGGGGGTTACCAGTTTGTGGTTAACAAAGTTGTAAGGCGGAACGGCGCTTCCTCTCAGGATCGCAAGCCCTAACTGGATCAGGCGTGGGCCGTAAGTGTGAGCCTCATGGGAAATGGAGCCGATGAGACTGGACGCACCGGCGCGCATCTCTTCCAGTACTTCCGGAATGCAATCCTGGCCAACCGTGGCGACATTCTTTTCCGCGCCGAGCTCGCGCACTGCCTGCAGCGCGCCCAGCACGCTGGTATCGGTAGCCGCCGCAATCAGGATTCGCTGCTTCTTATGATCGCGCAGAAACGCTCCCGTCACCTGATAGCTGCGCTGCCGTAATCCGCCGCCCTCAAGCCTGATGAAGCGATCCGGCGAGATCAGCGGCAAACGGGAACGAACGCCCTGGAAGGCGCCCGTGATCCTGCTCTGCACGAAGGATCCAGCCTCCGCGATGTCGAGCCCAACGACCCAGTCCGGTTTGCCTTTCCATTGATCGATTGCATGTTGTGCCAGAAGTTCGCCCGCCTCAAAGCCGACCTGAAAGTTGTCGACACCAAAATAAGTTGCGTGCGGGTGAGGAATGTCGATTGCGATCACTGGAATGCCTGCAGTCGAAAACGTATGTCCGATCAACGGCGCGACGTGTTCATCGATCTGAAACTCAATGACCAGATCCACACCCTTGCCGACAAACTCCTCGGCATTACGCAAAGCGACTTCCGGGTCATACTTGTTGTCGATCACCACCAGGTCAATACCCGAATTAGTTGCGGCGGCGCGCAGGCTGGCGGTGACCGCTTCAGAAAACGGCATGGTCACGCTCTGGCTGGCGAAGCCGAAGCGGACTTTCTTGGGCCGCGCAGCGGCGCGATAGCGTCCGTCTTGCGACTGCGCAATATAGCCGCGATGGACAAATGTCTTGAGAATTCGATAAACGCTGGTCTTGGAGATATGAACCCGCTGGAAGATGTCTTCCAGGGTGAGCGCCGTCTTCTCCTTTTCCAGCAGCTCCAGGATGTCCATGGCCTTGGAGAGAATTGGAATCAAGTAGAGGCGGCTGATCTTTGCTTTTGTCAAAGGATTAATCCCCTATTGAAATCTAAATATACGCCTGTTCAGGGCATAAAAAATATTTCCCGCATCATAGGAAAGCGCTCTCCCGGCAGAAGCGGGTCAAGTGGGGCAAAATACGGAGCCATGGCCTGCTGCCAGCGCGTATTGACCGGATCAGCTTCTATGCGCGCCCAGGTCTGTTCAAAGTCCTCTACATGCATGGTGAGAAACAGTAATTGGTCCCGGCGGAAGATCGAGTACTCCGAAATACCCGAACGCTTGAGCAGGGCCAGCATCTCCGGCCACACATGGGCGTGCGCCGCCTCGTACGCCGCTTCAGTACCCTTGCGCAACCGCAAAAGGAAAGCAATTCTTTGCATAACGTCTCCGCATCGTAGGATGAATTGGCCGCCGGCACTTATTCGTTTCTGGTCGCTACCAACTAACCGAACGCGCCAGGCTGCCGTCAATGAATGGTGGGGATACCAACATGAATTTCGTAAAGACCTTTTTCGCGATCTTACTGGGGTTCCTTCTAGGTGCTGCTCTCACTCGCCCAAGAGCAGCGAAAGCCGCCGGGAATGTCTACGTTAAGCAGATACCGGTCGGCGTGTATAACCCGATCCAAGGCTCGAGTGTGGTCGGCTTTTCTTGCACCGGCTCTGGCGGTAATGCGGAATGTTTTATCGCCAGCCAGTGAGACAAGCATTCGCCCCCAACAAAGCCTGGGCTCACGAGTGCATCACGTGGCCGCCATCGACATTGATGGTCTGCCCGGTTACCTGCGCTGATCTGGCCGAGGACAGAAACGTCACCATGTCAGCTATATCCTCCGGTTCCTGCCAGCGGCCAAGGGGGGTAATGGCCCGGATCTTATCGCCTGCCCAGTCGTCGTAGGAACGACGCTTCTCCGGTGGTTGTTGATCGTTCCATGCCTTCCACACGCGCTCGTTAAGCGGCGTGCGCACCATACCCGGGCTCACAACATTGACGCGAATTCCATGGGGTCCGAGATCCTTTGCCAGGCACTGCGCGAAGTTGATGTTAGCCGCTTTGCTCGCGCTGTAAGGAGGGTCAGTCTGGGAGCCAATTTGCCCCGCAACCGATGCCAGAAAGACGAGCGTTCCATCTTTTCGCGAGATCATTCCCGGGACGACGGCGTGCGCGACGTGGGCCATTCCCAATATATTCACCTCCAAAACGCGTGGCCAGTCTGCCGGTTTGAGGTTAGTAAACGGATAGCCAAATTTTCCGGAACCCACGGCGGCAGCGTGAACCAGGTGCGAGATCGGTCCGAGCCCGGCTTCGGTTTGCCGAACGGCCCCTTCGACGGCGGCGAAATCGCAGACGTCCACCGATATACCCAGCGATGAGCCGCCGAAATCACGCGCCAGCACACCAGCGGCATCTTGGACTTTGTTCGACAAATCCCACAGTGCGACCTTACAGCCCTCACGAGACAAAGCGAGGGCACACGCCCACCCGATGCCGCTGGCCCCTCCCGTGACAACCGCAACTCTTCCGGCAAGTTCCAACTCCATAGCGAATCCTCTCGGCGTGCTTTGTGCCAAAGACGAAAATCATCCGATACCAGTATGATTCCAGAGTGCTCAGGGGGCAACCATGGATCTGATGCAACAACGCCGTAACCTTCTTAAGACTGCAGCCCTTGGTTTGGGCACTTTGGCCGTTACCTCGTTAGAGCCCGCCTTCGCTAAGAAGCCACCCGCGCGAAAGCTGAAAATCGGCCACACCTGTATCACTTGGGGAACGTTCCCGCCCCACGGCGACGATACCACCCTGGAACCGGCACTGAAAGACATCTCGACGGAAGGGTTCTGGTCCTTTGAAACATTTCCCGATGTGCTGGATAACTGGGATAAGCGAGGTCTGCTGGCTCCGATGATCGCAAAATACGGAGTGCCGCTGAGATCCGGTTACATCACCGGCAATCTAATCGATCCCTCGAAAAGAAAAGACGAAATCGCTCGTATCACTGCGTTGTCCAAAGTTGTTCAGAAATTTAACGGAACGTTTGTTGTGCTCGCTCCGAATAGCGTGAAACGCGATACCTACAACTTTCAAGAACATCGGGCGGACATCATCTCCGCACTCAATGACTATGCGGCGGCAGTCACCCACCTCGGCCTGGAAACAGGACTCCATCAACACACCGGCACCTGCATCGAATCGCGCGATGAGGTCTATGCGGTGATGGAATCCGTGAACACCAAGAACTTGAAGTTCGCTCCGGATGTAGGCCAGCTGCAGAAGGGCGGAGCGGATGCGGCGAAGGTAGTGAAGGATTTTCTACCGCTGGTAAAGCATATGCATTTGAAGGACTACAAGGGTTGGGAGTGGTACCAGGGATATTGCCCGCTGGGCATGGGTACGGTGGATATACCAACCATTCTGGACATGATGGAGAGCGTACGTTTGATAAACGACGTTATGGTTGAGCTGGATCCCTCCCCGGATGGCCCAATGACGCCTCTTCAGACTGTGCAAACCACCAAAGCTTACTTAGAGAAGCTGGGATATAAGTTTCGCAGCTAGCAGGCACGTACTCGAGTTTTGTCATCAGGAGAATCAGCTTGAGCTTAATGAAGAGTAGTCTATGCAGCATCCTGGTTTTTGCGACCGTTTCTCTTGGTCATGCGCAATTGGAAGGGAACAAGCCGGACACGCAGCCCGTTCATCATCCCATACCCTCGATTCAGGACACCGAGACCCCGGCACAAAAAGATGCTCGCATGCAATGGTGGCGCGAAGCCCGTTTTGGCATGTTCATTCACTGGGGACTCTACTCCATTCCGGCGGGCGTCTGGGATGGCAAACAAATTCCGAGCGCCGGCGAGTGGATCATGAACAACGCCTCCATCCCGGTGGCGGATTACAAGGCGCTGGCATCGCAGTTCAACCCTACCAGCTTCAGCGCGCAGGATATCGTGGCCCTGGCAAAATCTGCCGGCATGAAGTACATCGTCATCACGGCCAAGCACCATGATGGCTTTGCGATGTTTGACTCCAAAACCAACTCTTTCAACATTGTCGCGGCCACGCCTTTCAAACGCGATCCGCTTCGCGAGCTCGCGGAGGAGTGCCAGAAGCAAGGTATGAAACTGGGTTTCTACTATTCTCAAGATCAGGATTGGACCGCTCCCGGCGCGAGCGCGTTGAAGACAGGTCATCATGATTCCGTCACTCATCATTGGGATAAGGCGCAAGACGGTGACTTCGACACTTATCTCCATACCAAGTCCATCCCGCAGATCAAAGAGCTTCTGGCCAACTATGCGGAGTTTCCAGTGGTGGTGTGGTTCGATACGCCCACGTCCAATATGACGCCGGAGCGGGCTGCCGAGATCGTCGCGCTTCTCAACCAGCACCCCAATCTGATCTGGAACAATCGACTCGGAGGAACCTACAAGGGCGACACGGAAACTCCCGAGCAGTTCATTCCTCCCCAGGGTTACCCTGGCCGCGATTGGGAAGCCTGCATGACGATGAACGATACTTGGGGTTACAAGTCCTTTGACACAAATTTCAAGTCGACCGCGACTCTACTTCGTAATCTCATCGATATTGCGAGCAAGGGCGGCAACTACCTGCTCAACATCGGGCCTGACTCCAAGGGTGTCGTCCCGGCTCCCGAGGTGGAGCGTCTGCACCAGATTGGCCAGTGGCTGAAAGTGAACGGCGAGGCTATCTACAACACCAAGCCCACCCTCTTTGGTGCGGAAGCAGGCGCATTCAGCACTACAGAGAAGGATAAGAAAGGCGATCCCAAGTTCATCCCGTCGTGGAATTGGCGATCGACCACGGCCCCTGGAAAAGTCTACATCGAGATCTTCACCTGGCCCAACGGCTCCTTCCGGCTGGACAAGCTGCCACGTAAGGTCACCAGCGCGTACCTGCTTGCCGACCCTGCGCACACTCCTTTGAAGATGACACAGACCGGAGATGGTCTTGAGGTCCAGCTTCCCTCGAAAGCCTTGGACCCGATTGCCACAGTCCTGGTCCTCAACACCGCCGCATGACACCAAACGAGTTGCTTGGCGGTCGGCCGGTGGCGGTGATCGGCGCAGGTCTAGTAGGCGCCGGATGGGCAATTGTCTTTGCACGGGCAGGACTGGATGTTCGCGTATACGATGCCAGCCGCGCTGCAACCGATAGCGCTCTGTCCCTGATCGCGGGGCAACTGCAAGAATTACGTTCGTTTGGCCTCATTGGCGATCCTGATGAAGTAGCTGCGCATTTGAAGCCGGCATACAGCTTGGCGGATGCCGTGGACGGGGCTGCCTACGCGCAGGAGTCCACGCTGGAGCTCGTCGATGTGAAGCGCCGTCTTATGCAGGACTTTGAGCAAGCTGCTTCACCGGAGCTGGTGATCGGCAGTTCCAGCTCCGGAATTCCAGCCTCCGCCTTCACGCACGGCTTGAAGATCGCATCGCGCGTGCTGATCGTTCATCCTGTAAATCCGCCGTATCTCGTACCCGTGGTTGAACTCGTTCCATCGCTGGAAACCTCTCCCGCCACCGTCGAATTTGCGGACGCTCTTATGCGCGCGCTGAAGCGAAGCGTTGTGCATGTGCGTAAGGAAGTTCAAGGCTTTGTGTTGAACCGACTGCAGGCGGCCCTACTCCGCGAAGCATGGGCCCTGGTGGAAGATGGAGTGGCCAGCTGTGAGGACATCGATCGAACGGTCCGCGACGGTCTGGGCTGGCGGTGGTCCTTCATGGGTCCCTTCGAGACAATCGACCTGAACGCGGCCGGCGGCATCACAGATTACGCGAATCGATTGGGACCTCTTATGCATGAAATTACAAAGTCCCGCTCCCATGACGAAGGTTGGTCGCAGGAGTTGATCCGCAAGGTGGAGGCGCAACGGAGAGAGTTGCTGAGCCAGGAGGAATTACCCGCCCGCCGCGCATGGCGCGATCGACTCTTGATGGCATTGGCCGCTGAGCGCAAGAAGGAGCCGGAAGGATAATTCCGGCGGCTCGCAAACAGAGGGTTCCTTCAAAAGGAAATTTTCAATGGCCACCGCTAAGGCTTGATCAGTGCTACACCTGACTCGGGGTCGACGAACTTTCGCAAGTGGGTTGGGCTCTCGGTCAGCACCACCTCACACGTTGGGCGGACATGCGCCTCAAGTAGATGGCCGCCGTGAGCGGTACCATCTCTCTTACCGACAACGGCGTGAGCATGGACAACGGGCTTATTGTCTTTCAACGCAACATCGCCGATCAGAGACAAGAGTTCGAGTTGTTCGTCCAGCGTAACGGAAGGCTCATACTTCTTTAATTCCCAACTGAACCAACCCAAGCGAACCGAGAAAAGGCCGCCGACAGCTTTAAAACTAGCGGCAGATAAACCCTGCTCCGTTGCAAATTGCGACAGCCCTTTCGCCAACTCGTCGCCGGTTTCGAAAACAAGAATGAATGTCTTGGGTGACTGGTCAATTTGCCTGTACTTCATACTCCTCCTTGATCAACCCCAGGTGTCTTTGGTTCCATCGAGGGCCCGGTTGAGACTACTGGCCGCACTGATCAACGCGAGATGAGTCAAGCCCTGAGGGATATTTCCGCGATGCTCCCCACCGCTCCCGAGCTGCTCAGAATAGAGGCCAAGGTGGTTCGCATACCCTAGTATTTTCTCGAAAAGCAGCTGCGCTTTCTCAACCTGATGAGACCGGGCCAGACACTCTACGAGCCAGAAGGAACATGCGGTAAAGTTACCTTCCTGGCCTTCTAACCCGTCACTTCCCTGCCGGTAGCGGAAGACCAGGCCGTCTTCTGAAAGAGTTGCTTCTATGCGCGCGAGTGTAGAGACCCATCGAGGGTCCGTGGGGCTGATGAAGCGAAGCATGGGCATTAATAAGAGCGCTGCGTCCACGTCTGCGCCCCCTTTTGCCTGTACGAAGGATTGCAGCTCGTCGTTCCAGAAGTTATTCAAGATGTCTTCGTTGATGAGCCTGCGGGCGTCATACCACTCGACGAGAGGCGACTCCAACGACCGTTTGTGGGAGAGTCGAATAGCACGATCGAAGGCGACCCAGGACATAAGGCGCGAATGGAGCAGATGCTGTCTTTCCCCACGCACCTCCCAGATGCCCTCATCCGGACGATCCCAGTTCTTACACAACCAACTCAGTAGTCCGCAGATGCGTCGCCAACCGTCTTTCGAGATGCCATCGGAGTATTTATTTGCGAGATAGATGGCATCCATGACCTCGCCATAGATATCGAGCTGCAGCTGGCTGCTGGCCCTATTCCCTATCCGTACGGGCCGTGAATTTTTGTACCCGGAGAGATGGCTGAGCTCGCTCTCAGCCAGATTGTTGCCGCCGTCCGTCCGGTACAGCGGTCGAAGCGGGCCATCGACAGTTTCGTTGCTCAACCCATCCGTAACGCGAGCTCGTAACCAATTCGTGTAGGCACGGACCTCCTGGCTAAAGCCGAGTCTTACCAAGGCATAGAGGGAGAAAGAAGAATCCCGCAGCCAAGTATAGCGATAGTCCCAATTGCGGCTGCCGCCGACTGCTTCCGGCAAACCAAAGGTCGCAGCGGCGACGGTCGAACCGTGTTCCTGGGAAAAGAGCACTTTCAACACCAGAGCTGAGCGATTCACGATTTCACGCCATCTACCCTTATAGGCTGATTTCGACATCCATTCCCGCCAATAGCGTGTCGTCCCCTGAAAGCATTCCTCCACGCGGTCAGGGGCCAGAAGATCTGTTGCGTCGAACTCTTCGCTCTTCATGCAGCCAAAAGCGAACGATGCCTGCTCACCCTTCTGCAAAGTGAACTCAGCAACTGCGTCGAGGCCATTGACAACCAGCGGCGCCGTTGAATACAGCGCCATCGATGACAGGCTGTTGTCGGCGGGATGGAAGAAGATAGCCCCTTGCCGTCTCTCGGCGCGGTGAGTGCTTCTTGCATAGTCGAACCGGGGCGCACAGCGGACCTTGAAGGTTACAGATCCTTTCACAACACGAACCATGCGGACGATCTGATCCGCGTAGGCAGAACGCTTGCCGTCGGTTTCGACGGGCATGAAATCGGTGACCTCTGCAACTCCAGAACCTGAGAGGTAGCGAGAAATCAAAATATTTGTATCAGGGAGATACATCTGCTTGTAGCGCACTTCTTCGATCTGCGGATCAATGCGAAAGCATCCGCCCTTCTCGGAATCGAGAAGCGAGGCAAAGATTGTTGGAGAGTCGAACGATGGATAACAAAAGAAGTCGATGGTGCCGTCCACCGCAATCACAGCGGCGGAGCGCATATTTCCGATGACTCCGTGGTTCTCTATCAACGGATAGTTGTCAGGCGGCAAATTACACTCCTCGTGGGTCATCTGGCGAGCGGAGAGTCGGCGAGGTGTAAGAGCAGGTCTGCCGGATCCTGGTAAACCTCGATGCAGCCTGCGTCTCGGAGGTCATCCCGCTTCCAGCCACCGCAGGTCAGACCTATGACTCGAATGCCGAGTTTACCAGCGGCGCGCGCGTCATAGGGAGTGTCGCCGAGGGCTATGGCCTGGTCGGCTCGCAGTCCGATTTTGCCTAAAGCTGCGGCGAAGACATCCGGTGCGGGCTTCGATTCCTTCGCGTCCGAACCTGAAGCTGTTTCCTCTACCAGATCTTCCATCCCGACAATCTGCTTGTACGTGGCGACGTCCTCTTCGTCCGAAGATGTGGCCAAAACAACCCTGATACCGCATTTCTTGACTCCTACAAGGAGCTCGCGAGACTTTGGAAAGCTGACGATTCTTGGCATATAGTCTCGATGGAATATGTCTTTGCGAAATGCTTCTATCTGTTTTCCCAGTCGATCCCTCTCGGTCTCTTTTACAAAGACTGGGATCAGTTGGTCGCCACCCTTGCCGATCTGACTCCAGGCCTCATCAATGCCAACTTGGATTCCAAAATGCTCAAACGCCCTGCGCCAGGCCTCCGCATGCAGGGCATTACTGTCCACCAATGTTCCATCGATATCACTTAAAAGAACTTCAACCATCATCTCTCCCACTGAAGTGCGACTGCCAGCCTTCCTTAATCATCGGATCGGCCAGCGCAGAAGTTGAGATGCCGGATGGGCCGAAAGAGGATTCGGCTGACTATCAAAAAAGAGAATGGCGCTATGGTCGTGACGCAATAGGCTAAGTCTGTCAGGCTCGGATCCTCTCGGCTCTTTCGGGCAAGACCACCGATATACAACTGCCGGAAGACTTCGGTTGAGTTCTGCTCCTGAGTTGGATTCGCCCCCCGTGTTCCTGGACGATGGTGGAACTCAACCAGAGCCCAATGCCAGACCCCTTCAATTCTTTCGTGGTAAAGAACGCGTCGAAGATCTTATGAACGTTTTCCGGAGGTACACCAACTCCTTCGTCTGAGATGGTGACCCGCGCTCCTGGCTCGCGCGGTTCGCGAAAGAGAGTAGACTTCGAAATTCTGATGCGAATCCTCCCATATCTGTGAGAAGCCTCGATCGCGTTGCGTATCAAGTTTGAGAAGACCTGTCTTCACTGCGCCGGGAAGCCCTGGATGGCGACCGGGCCTTGCCACTCTTTGACGATGGCAAGATTCTTACTCACCACTTCGCGGTTGTTAAGAGCCAGAACGTCTTCCATGAGCTCAGCAAGATCGACGACCAGGGGGGCAGAACTTTCTCGATGGAAAGACAAGATTTGCCGCGCGATCCGCGACACACGCTGGACCTCCCTCTCGGCGGATTGCAGGTAGGCCGATCCCTGCGGAGACCCAGCCAATGGCCCGCGAAGAAGGTACAGCAGGTTGGTGATGGCTTCGAGGGGGTTGTTTATTTCGTGAGCGATGGTGTGCGCCATTCTTCCTGTAGCAGCAAGCCGCTCGTTGAGAAGCGCGGAATGCTCGGCCAACTTCTGTTGAGTTATTTCAGCCAGAATGAAGATGCGGCTGATGAGTGCATCTTCCAGATAGACCGCCTCCAGGTTTAAGCGGAACCATTGGGATCCGGCGAGGGCCTCGAGCGACCCAACCGCGGTTTCTTGAGGGAGCTGAAACTGTAGAGTTTCCTGAAGGAGCTGCTGGAGGTCATGACCCTCGATCTCCGTATACGGCCGTCGTAGTAATTCGGTCATGGCGCGGTTGCAACGTTGGACGATTCCTGCGGGGTCCACTACGGCTACACCTTCGCCCAGCGCATCGAACGTGGCTTGCCATTGTTTGGAAGCAATTTTGGCGAGTGACTCCGCCTCATGCAGTTTGACCAGGGATCGCACCGTGGCAACAAGAACGCTTGGCTCTACGGGCTGCGTCAGGTATGCATCCGCTCCACTTTCAATTGCGTATACCCGGCTCTCGTTCTCTGCGAACGCGGTAGAGAGTTGCAGCACCGGTATATGACTTGTACGAGGATCGGACTTGATGCGACGGCACACCTCGTAGCCAAGAATGTCCCGCAGCTTGACATCGAGCAAGATTGCCGCTGGAACCTGCTGGGCGAGTTCCAGGGCCTCGCGGCCACTCTCCGCTTCGATCACCTTGAAGCCGGAACGCATCAAGGCATCAACGGTTGCATAGCGATTGGCTGGCCGATCATCGACCACTAGAATTGTGTTGTTGCCCGAGCTCACGCGTGAATCCCCGCGCCGTGGGGCACTTCGAGCAGACCGGCCTCCCGGGCACCGCAAGCCACGAGAACCCGATAGCCGAGCTTCGCCGACTCGCCGCCCAGCAAGCAACGCGTTACTTCGTCATCATCGACCAGCAGAACAGTCTTCGACCCTTGGCCTTTGACAAGCTCCTGCACCGTGCTAAGCAAGATGAATGGTGAGACTGGCTTGGGGATGAATTTCGTAGCACCCGCTTGCAGCGCAGCCTTCTCATGGCGGTCCAGTACGATCAGTTCTGGCCGCATGACCTTAATGGCTTCGCGCGCCTCTAGAACATTCGTCAGGAATACGGCCTGATAGCGACTGCTTTTCATGGCCATCTGATGTACAAAGCTGGTCTCCCGGTTATCTTCGACGAATAAAATAGGGTCGGCAGCGGTTTCTGCGGTGGATGGCGGAGGCGAGGGTTCCTGCACGGCTCCGCCGGCGCGCACAGGTACGCGGGCGGTGAACGTCGAGCCCTTTCCACGGGCAACTTTCCAGCGAAAGTGTGCTGCCCAAAACCTCAGTCAACCTTCTTGATAACGGAAGTCTCAGCCCGGTACCCTTGACCTGGCTTTGCATTTCCCCTTCGATTTGAACGAACTCTTCAAAGATCCGCTCCCGATCTTCCGGAGTGATACCGATGCCGGTTCTGATTCTATAGGGAACTGGGGATTTTGCCGAAGGCTAGGACCCGGGCGCCTGGCGCGTTGTTCCCGCGCGACTCCGGTGTACGCTGCTCCGTACGGTGTTAATAGCGGTGCGTCGTCGACGATCTTCCTTGAAAGAGCGCTGCTAAGATCTGTTCCTCGGTTTTCCTACGTGTTGAACGCGGGTTCGAAGATTCCATGCGTTTTCGCGTCCCATGGGAGCGTTGAGGACGGCAGGATAGGTTACAGCGATCGTTGACGGCAAAACGAAATTGGTGCGAGAGTCGAAAGAGGCGATGAGCCTGCTCGAGGCCGATGAGGGCGGAGATGGTCGTGAATCGACGGGATGTGCTGCGCGGTGGGATTGCGTTTGCGTTGCTGCCGAAGATCGGCGCGGAAGCTGCTACCGGTGGCGGCTCATTTACGTTCGCCCACTTTACAGACATACACATCCTGCCGGAGCGCAAGGCGCCGGAAGGTTCGGCCAGGTGCTTTGAGAAGATGAATATGCTACACCCTGAGTTCGCGCTGTGCGGCGGCGACCTGGTGTTTGACTCCAACGAAACGCCGCGACTCAAAGGTATTGAGCTGTTCGACTTATACCAAAGCACGGCCAAGCGGCTGACGATGCCTGTGCATAGCGTGCCGGGCAACCACGATGTGTTTGGACTCTCAAACAAGAGCGGCGTGGCCGCGAGCGATCCACTGTATGGCAAGAAAATGTTTGAGGACCGCATCGGCAAGCGATACAGCACGTTCGAACACAAGGGCTGGCACTTTGTGCTGCTGGATTCGATTGGAACGACGCCGGACCGAACCTTCATCGGAATGGTGGACGAAGAGCAACTCGGCTGGCTGGCTGGGACGCTGAAGTTAATTGGGGGGACGGCGCCGATCGTCGTGATGACACACGTACCGGTGGTCAGCGCGGTGATGCAGATCGTGCCCGATCCGTGGAAGACGCCACAGGCATATGTGCTGCAGAACTCCATCGAGGTGTTAAAGATCCTGGCGCCGTATAACGTGAAGATGGTGCTGCAGGGGCACACGCATATTCGCGAGGAAGTGATTTATAACGGCTGCCGCTTCATTACGTCCGGCGCGGTATGTGGCAACTGGTGGAAGGGCCCGCGGCTGGGTAATCCGGAAGGCTTTGCGATGCTGACGGTGAAGGGTGACAACATCAGTTGGCGGTATGAGACGTATGGATTTGTGCCCACGCCTGAAGCGGCTGCGCTGACAACAATGTAAGTGAGACGGCAGGTGGTTTTGCGCTGAGAAGAGTTTGCTGGCTGGCAGGTATGGCGGCGACCGAGATTGCTAATACATCGCCTGATAAGAATGGACCTCGCCGGAATATGATTGGGTTGTCCTTCGCAGAGCGAATATGAAGTATTCAAGACGAGATTTCGGACTGTTGTTGACTGCGCTGGCGACGAACGGCTTGCGTGCGCAGGAATTTTTCGCAGTACCGCCCGCCCAGGACGCTCCCGTGCCCCCGCGTGCCCAAAACGCTCCTGGCTTGGAGCTTGACATCTGCGACTACGCCACCGTGCCAATGACTGGCACGGTCGACGGCAAAGGCGACATCAAAGGGCTGCTCGCACGTGTCAATTTCATGCGGGAAGAGCCCGGGCGCGGCAGGAAAAAGCGGTTCTTGGTAAATGACTTAAATGGTCCTCTGTATGTTCTCAACAAGGCCGATAGAAAATTCACTGTGTACTTGAATTTCAACGGTCGAGATGGGCAGCCGGGATTGTTTCACAAACTCTCCACCGAACGTGGATATGCGAACGGGTTCATTAGCTTCGCCTTCGACCCCGATTACGCACGCAACGGCAAGTTCTACACCATTCACCTGGAAGATCCGGACGCCCCCGGATCGGCTATGCCGGACAATACCCATTTTCCAGGCGTCGACACATCCGGCTACGAACTGAGCCCCGCGATTGCAACGCCGGGGCGCACGATCCGTGAGGCAGTGCTCCTCGAATGGAAGGACATCAATAGGAAAGATGCGGTATTTGAAGGAACCGTGAAGGAATTGATGCGCCTTCGGCAAAACGGGATAATCCATCCCATGGCGGATCTGATTTTCAACCCGACCGCGCGTCCTGGCGATCCTGATTGGCGCGTTCTCTACATCGCCTGCGGCGACGGCGGTTCGGGTGAATCCAGTAATCCGGAGATGCGCTCGAATCCACAGCGCCTCGACACGCTGGTGGGCAAGATTCTTCGAATTATTCCCGATCTGAATAAACGGAAAGCGTCCAGCACCGTGAGCGAGAATGGCCGTTACCTTATCCCCAGTGACAATCCGTTCGTTGGCAAGCGGGGCGCACGCGGCGAGATCTGGGCATACGGCTTGCGCAATCCAGCGCGGCTGACCTGGGACGTCGATCCGGCGAATCCACGAAACAATCATCTCATCGCGAGCGTGATCGGTTTATACACCTGGGAAACCGTCGTCATCATCCATAAAGGAGCAAACTACGGCTACTCGTTACGAGAAGGCAATCAGAAACTGGAGAAGACCAACCTCACCTCGGCTTTACCGGACGACGACCGCGTGCCGGTACAACTGAGCGCGACGGAGACTGATGGCATGGTGGTTCCGACCTATCCCGTGATTCAATACGGACACGTGAAAGGCGGTGGCGACGCTGTGTCGAGCGGTTACGTCTATCGCGGAAGGGCGATTCTGGTATTGCGCGGCAAGTACATTTTTGGCGATGTCACTACCGGCAATCTCTGGTGGGTCGACTACGAGGAGATGTTGGCCGCAGACGACGGTGATCCGAAAACGCTCGCCGCAATGCACCCGCTGAAGATTCGCTTGACGCGGCCGGGCGGCGAAAGCGAAGTTTTCTCCTCCATGGCCCCGATCGTCGAGTCCGCCTACCACGCGCGCGGGGGCACGGCGGTGGGGCTACCCGGCAAAGCGGTGGTGGCAGAGCGTGGCCGCGCAGATATTCACTTGTGGGAAGATGCGGATGGCGAGCTTTACATTCTCAGCAAGAGCGATGGCATGATCCGGGTTGTGACCCGTGCGGAACCACAACGATAAACCGCACTTGTCAGCTCCGTCCCTCTTCCGCAACGCTGCTGGAAAATGGTCACTCATGGATGTCCCTGCCGCAAGCAACTTTACGGTGCTCCGCCGGGCATGGCGCCGGAGAAGAGCTTGTTTGAAGGGTTAGCGGATTCGCCGGGTTATATCCCTGCGCTCGACGCGAACTATCGCGTGGGCAAGGTGGTGGTAGACGCGCTGCTGGGCAAGTGGGCGGAGTATGAGACCAAAACTCCCTGAAGCTAGCAAGCGGGCGCTCGCTTTTGGTTGCCCCCCAGGGATTCGAACCCCGATATGCTGCTCCAGAGGCAGCTGTCCTACCATTGAACGAGGGGGCAATGCGGCAAGATTGACTTTACCATTCTAAGAGCAGGATTAGCTCTGGTCAATTCGGCCAAACTCGTTCTACTCCTCCCTCAGCACCTGCAGGGGCTTCTGGCCCAGGATCCTGAAGCTGGCCGCCCAACCGGTTACCGTAGCCAACACGGCCGTCCCGATAAGGGCGATCCCGGTGGCTAGCCATTCCACGTGAAAGGCTACATCCAGCCGATGCAGCAGCACGCGGGAAAGCAGGTTGGCAAAGATCACACCTACCAGGCCTGCAAGCAGCCCCAGGACAATAAACTCCACGCTGAAGACGGTGGCGATGTGGTTTCGCTTGGCGCCCAGAGTCTTGAGCACCACCACCTCACGCACCCGGCGAAATTGCGTGCTGGCTATGCTCGAAGCCAGAATGACGGCGCCGGCAAGGATAGAAAATGCGGCGAGGAAGCGCACCACGATGGTGATCTGCTGCACTACGCCCTGGATGGTCTCAATGACATCGGCTATGTTGATCACCGTCACCGTTGGATAGGCGTTGAAAAGCGCGCGCTGTACCGCTCCCACCTGCTGGGGGTCCACATGCGCGGCGCCGTACCAGACCACCGGCAGCCCGGCCATCGCCCGCGGAGTGAGGATGAACTCGCTGCGCGAGTATACGTGCTGGCCATTGTGGCGGATGATGGCAACGACATTGGTCTGCATCGTTCTTCCATTCGAGGTGAAGACAATGCGAGAACCAAGATGCAACTGCAGCCGTTGCGCAATGTGTTCGGTCACGACGAGCGATTGTCCGTCGTCTTTATCCCACCAGGTCCCCTGCACCATCGTGGATCCCTCGGGCAGCGTGTTCGACCAGGTGAGGGATACGGTCTGGAGCAGGCGCTTGGGGTAGTTCTTCAGCTTGAGGCCGTCGGCCGATGTGCCATCGACCGATATGATTCTTCCGGCTACGGAGGGGAGGGTTTCCACTTCTCCCCGAACTGCCGGCTGTTGGGCCAGCAGGCGCTTGACTCCGTCCAGTTCCTTGCTGCTGATATCGACCAGGAAAATGTTCGGCAGGTTGGGGCCCGACGTTAGTTTCATTTCCCCAATTACACCCTGCTGCATGAGAAAGACGGTAAGGATCAGCATCACGCCGACCCCCAATGCTGCCAGCACCGCCGCTGACTGATTACCCGGGCGATAAAGGTTCGCCAAGCCGTGACGGACGGCCGATTGCAAATGCATCCGGGTGCGCGCCAAAAAGGCACGCAGCACGCGGAGTGTCAGGGCCGACACTGCGAGGATCACTGCCAGCAAGGCGCACAAAGCTCCGGCAAACCAGCGCCCGACGACGACCGAATCAGAAAGGGCCGCGGCGATGGCACCCAATGCCAACAGGATGACGATGGCAATGATCCATTGCGCCTTGCTCTGGCGCAGGCGCGTCCGCCAGCTCCGCTGGGCGCTTGGCTCCTCCACCATTCTGCGCAACACCAGATTTGGCCGGACGGAACGAATCTGCAGCAGCGGCGGCAGGCAGAAGAGGACGGTGGTGAGAATGCCAGTGCCCAGTCCCGCCAGCGCGGAGCGCCAGGGAAGTTGAAGATCCAGGTTCAAGGGCAGGAACTTTCCTAACAAGGTGGGGAAAAACCACTCCACCCCCAACCCCAGGCAGACGCCGATCAATCCCCCTACCAGCCCAAGGAGCACTGTTTGGAAAAGGTAGATACGCAAGATGTCAGAGGAGCGCGCCCCGACGGACTTCATGATGGCGAGCACCTCAACCCGTTGTTGCAGATGCGCCCGCATGGCCATGGCTACCCCAACCGCGCCCAGCACCATGGCCACCAGGCAGATCAAGCTGAGTAGCCCGGTCGATCGTTTCAGGCCGTCGGTGAGCGCCGGATTGCTTTCCCTGAAGTCAGTGACCTGGGCATCGGGCAACACCTGCTCCAGGCGCGCGCGCGCGGTAGCGATACTGCCACTGTTACGAGACAGCTTGAAGAGGAAGCGCTCGCCCGATCGGCTACCCTGCTGCAGCAGGCCGCTCTTTTCGAGCGCGCTCTGGGTCATCATCACGCGCGGGCCGAGGCCCATGCCTGAACTCATACGGTCCGGCTCGCGCATCAGGATGGCTGCGATGCGGAAGGTGGAGTCGCCAATCTTCAAGCTCGCGCCCACCTGGGTGTGCAGCCGGATGAGCAGGTCATCGGCAACCACTACTGTTGCATCGGTGAGCACCTGGCGCAGGTTCCCCGCGGGCTCAAGCACGACCGTGCCATAGAAGGGATACTGTTGGGGATCGACCGCCTTGAGCGAAACCAGCAAGGGCACTGGATCGCCGGGCGACGAGACCATGGATACGGTATCGCTGACTTCAGTCCGCTCGATACCACGGGAGGCGAGCACATTGAGCTGCTGCTCCTCTTGCTGCGTGGGCTGACGGAACATGCGCGCGGAGAGATCGGCGGCCATGATGGTGCGTGCTTCGCCCAGCAGGGTCTTCTGAAAAGAATCGCTAAAGCCGCGCACTCCCGTGAGCGCAGCAACCCCGATCGCCACAGAGAGAATGACGAACATAAACTTTGCCCGCGACGCCTGCAATTCGCGCCAGGCGATCTTGGCGGCCGAGGCCCAAGTTAAGGCAGGTTTCTGGTTGGCTCCCATATCAGGGCCGACTCTGCATGGTGTCTTCCACGATCATGCCGTCGCGCAGAACGATGCGGCGATCGGCGTGGCTGGAGACCTGGGCATCGTGGGTCACCAGCACCAGGGTGGCCCCGCTGGCGCGATTTCGTTGCAGCAGCAGATCGAGAACGTGAGCGCCATTCTCAGAGTCGAGATTGCCGGTGGGCTCGTCGGCAAAGATGATGGGCGGCTGGAGAACGAAGGCGCGCGCCAGGGCGACCCGTTGCTGCTCACCGCCCGAGAGTTGAATGGGATAGTGATGCATGCGATCGCCGAGGCCTACGCTGCGCAACAAGTCTTCGGCCGCGGCGCGGCCGTTGCCAGAGCCATTCAGTTCGTGAGGCAGCAGCACATTTTCGAGCGCGGTGAGTGTGGGTATCAACTGAAAGGATTGGAAGACGAAGCCCAGCTTTTGACCGCGCACCTCGGCCAGCTTGTCTTCTGACAGACGACTGATCTCGGTGCCGTCAATCAGGACTTCGCCCGCGGTGGGTGAATCGAGACCTGCCAATAGCCCCAGAAGCGTGCTTTTGCCGCTTCCGGAGGCACCCATGATGGCCACGAATTGCCCGGACGGAACCAGCAGGTCGATATTCTTAAGGATCTCGATGGTCCGGCTGCCGTTGCGAATCGACTTTTTCAGCCCGCGTACTTCAATCATGGACTGCCCTATCTCCAGGAACTGCTATACAAACGCTGACGGGAAAATGTTCTAAAGTGGGCTTGTGACCTACCGACGACTCGTCTGCGTTCTGTTCGCCAGTTCCCTGCTTGCCGGTTGCCGTTCCAAAGCTCCTGAAGCGGCGGCTCCCCAACCGGCCGCGTCTCCATCGGATTCCTCCCCGGTGAGCGAAGGTGCAAAAGATGGAAGGCCGGTCATCGTGGCGTTCGGCGACAGCCTCACTGCCGGCTACGGGGCCGACGCGGGCGAGAGCTATCCCGACTACCTGGAGAAGGATTTGAACGCGGAGGGCTATCACTACCAGGTAATCAATCAAGGCATCAGTGGAAACACGACCAAAGACGGCGTGGATCGGCTGGAGGACGTATTGCGCCTGAAACCGGTGCTGGTGATCGTGGCCTTCGGCGGCAATGATGGTTTGCGCGGACTGCCCATCGTGGATACGCGTGAGAACCTCGATCAAATCGTCGCCACGCTCCTGCATTCCGGCGCCAAGGTAGTTCTGGGTGGTATCACGCTGCCGCGGAACTATGGGCCCGACTACATCAAGCAATTCGAGCAGAGCTACGTGCTGCTGGCGGCTAAGTATCACGTGCCGCTTCTGCCCTTCCTGCTGAAAGACGTATACGGAGTTGCGGGGAGCATGCAGGCAGACGGCATTCATGCGACGGATCAGGGCAATGCGCAGGTGGCGAGAAATCTTGTGCCCCTGGTCGTGCCGCTGTTGAAGAAGTCGTAAGCGGGTTGCCATCAACCGAGAACCACGACGGGTTGAAAGAGCGTTCCGGCGACGCGGCGCACAATGGCGACCAGGTCGCGCTGACCGGCGAATACCTTGGCCAGCGGAGCGGTGGAATACTCCGGCAGATTCACGGCGTTTCCGTTTCTCAACCGGCCGGCGATCCAAAGATCGGCGGTGGTGGCGGGCAGTTCCGGCAGCAGCGTTCGCGGGTGAGGCAGGCTCTGCTCGAGGGTGCCGGCAGCGGTCTGGGCGCTCAGCTCCTCCAACGTCAACGCCTGGGCAAGGGTAAAGGGTCCGGCCGCAACCCGGCGCAAGCGTGCCAGGTGGGCTCCGCAGCCCAGGATCTGCCCCAGGTCATGGGCCACCGAGCGCACGTAGCCTCCGGAGGAAATGCGAATGGTGAACTCGGCGTACTCGCCTTCGAGGGGACCGAGGACAAACTCCTCAATCACCAGGGACACGGGTTTTAGCACCACGGTCTCCCCCCGCCGAGCTGCCTTGTAGGCAGGCTTGCCATTCACTTTCTTGGCGGAGAAGGGTGGAGGAGTCTGCTCGACCTCACCGCGAAAAAGCGCGGCCGCGGCCTGGAGTTCCTCGTTGGCCGGCAATGGTGTTCCCATCCCGGCCGGTCCCACTGGGATCCCCTCTGCGTCGTACGTGTCGGTGGCAAACCCGAAACGGATGGCTCCAGAGTAGGTCTTGGGCAGCGGTCCAAAAAATTGGGCCAGGCGGGTGTATCTCCCCATTAAGACAGGCAGGACCCCGGTGGCCATAGGATCGAGCGTACCCAGATGCCCGGTTGTCGACTCACCGGTGGCGCGGCGCACACGTGAGACGACATCGTGGGATGTCATTCCGCTCGGTTTATCGATCACCAGGAGCCCATTCACACTCTTAACTATAGACAACTGCTGTGGCCCGTTTTGATCATCTTGGCGGCTAAGTTCTTTGTTTCACGAGATGATCAAAGTAATTAATTTGACCATCTTGCCTCTTGCCGGGGCCGTTTCGCAGAGCGTACGGAGCCGGCGACTTCGGTGGCATCTGTTGCCTGCGCATTAGGTAAGACAAAAGGTGTCACTTATATAGAGTCTGGGCGGAATGGTTTCGGTTAGGCATGTGGAAGTTTATTTTCGGTTGCTGGATTTGGGGGGGTGGTTACAAGTGGCTTTGGGTGGTCGAGAGGAAATGGCACATGGGGGTCCGTTATACCACTCAAGCCAAAATCGGGCTTGAATGGGGCACCCCAACATCCGGTACATGGAAGGATGCGCAGCAGATCCCCGTTCGATTTCACTCAGGGCAGCCTCTGCGCTGCGCTTCGCTCCGGTTGATGGGATAAACCGAAAGGCCCCAGTGGCCCCGGCGATAGACTTTGGTTGGAGACCTGGTCGCGCGCGGGAGCAAAGGAGCCTTATGAAGATTGTAGGCTGTGATTTTCACCCGAGCTACCAACAAATTGCGATTTTGGATACAGGGACAGGGGGGTGGAGGAGAAAAGCTGATGCATGCCAGTGGGGAGCCGGAGAAGTTTTAATAAGCCCTATCCGGAGGTTCTTCCCAATGGGGGCAGCCCGCGTCATCCCGTGGCCGCGAAAGCTAAAGCCGTTCAGTTGAATGGGCACCCCCGCATCTCGCACTAGGCGCGATGTTCGTGAAGTTAATCATGGACGCTTCGTTCGTCCGTATCGATGGCTGGTGGAAGATCCTTTTCCACTGAAAATGATTCCCTGAGAGGGCTCGCTTGTCACTCCGGAGTTTGCGACTTGGGATGGACAGAGACGAGTGCAAGTCCATCGTTTTATCCCACTCAAGCCAAAAGACGGCTGGAATGGGGCACCCCAACGTTGATGCCGGGGAGTGGAACTACAGGTCGCTCAACGGATGAGCTAGAGGGTGTTCTGTGGACGAGACTGGACCAACGAGAGGAACTCGGCGCGGGTGTTTTGCTGGTGGAAGACTCCCACCATGGCAGAGGTCACAGTAGAGGAGTGCTGCTTCTCTACCCCGCGCATCATCATGCAGAGGTGCCGGGCCTCAATCACTACGCCCACACCCTGAGGGTCAATCGCATCCTGAATAGCATCGGCTATCTGCCGGGTCAGCCGCTCCTGCACCTGCAGACGCCGAGCAAAGACTTCGACCAGGCGGGGAATCTTGCTCAGACCGATGACTTTCCCCTTAGGGATGTAGGCGACGTGGACTTTGCCAAAGAAGGGCAACATGTGATGCTCGCACAGGGAGAAGACCTCGATGTCGCGGACGATCACCATCTCGTCGTAATCAACATCGAAGAGAGCGCCATGCAGAATCTTTTCCGCGTCCTCCTGGTAGCCCTTGGTAAGAAAGGTCATCGCCTGCTCGGTCCGCTCAGGTGTCTTCAACAGGCCATCGCGGTTGGGATCTTCGCCCAAACGCGTGATCAACTCGGTGTAAAGATCCTGGGTGGAGTATCCACTCAACCCTCTGCCGACCGGGGGCTTACGAACGACTGCTGGGTGTGCCATGCTTTCCCTTTCCCGCATATTCGAAAAAATTGTTCCGCGTCTCTTCCACCCTCACTCGTTCAAGATCAGCGTGAACAAAGTGCTCCGCGAGCAGGTTGTGAACGGCTATACATAGATTTTCGGTGGTAGGCACCTGATGCGTGAAGTGCTCATCAAAATTCAAATTCGTGTGGTCAAAGCGGTCAATGACCGTTCTCTGCACACAGCCGTCCAGGTCAGCCAGATTGCAAACCATGCCAGTTACCGGATCTACCTGGCCGCCAACGGTTACCTCAATAACATAGTTGTGGCCGTGGCCGTGGGGATTGCTGCACTTGCCGTAGACCGCACGGTTTTTCTCCTCGCTATATTCCTCTGAGTAGAGACGATGCGAGGCACTTAAGACATATCTTCGCGACAGGTAAGCTCTCATGCTTCACCGTAGTAATCAGAGAAAAGATCAGGGGTCTCGTAAACCCGAATGCGGTGAAGCCTGGCTCCCTCGATTCGATTTTCCAAACGCTTCCAAATGGCAATGGCCAGGTTTTCAGTGGTGGGGATCACGTGCTTGAATTCCTCCACCTCGAGATTCAAGTGACGGTGGTCGTACACATCCACGACCTCGCGATGCATCACTTCCTTGAGCTCTTTCAGATCGACGACGAAGCCCGAGACCGGGTCGACTTCCCCCTGCACTGTCACTTCCAGGGTGTAGTTATGCCCATGCCCATTCCGATTCGCGCACTTGCCGAAAAGACGCACGTTTTCCGCGGCCGACAGTTGATCGGACCAGTAGTAGTGTGACGAGGAGAATTCAGCCTTTCGAGTGAGTAAAATCATAAGCAACCAATTGCACGCCAAGGCAGTCTACCTATTCAGTATAGCTGTCTGGGCTCGTCTTTTGTGATGCCGCAAGGCGGCTATCTTGCTCATTATTTTGAGGTTGCTTTTTTCGGCGGTCGCCCGCTTTCACCTCTTAATAGTTGAGTACGCTCTACCCTTCCAGGCCACCTGGTTACGAACGGTGTGCTGCCACCAGCTGGTTACCAGCAGTAGACAAAACAGCGGTAAGGCCAATATAGAAATCGCGCAGTCAACAGCAGAGAAGTTGGATTTCGCCACCCGAGCGTAGAACCGCCATAACACTCTCAACCAGACGATCGCCAAGGCGTAGCGAGCGAGCGGAATTTCAAAAAAACGCCACAGCAGCAGCGGCAAGGCAACCATGAGGAGCAGATCAAGAGCCCTCCCTGCCGCCATCATCAAGGGAAAACCGAAAAGCCTGGCCAGGTTTTTGGTCCAACCTTCACACATCGCGCCAAAGCTGCGATACATCATGGTACTGAGGGCGTCAGGCGCGTAGCGAAAGCGGATGGCGTACTTACGCCGCTTTAACAAGAAGGCCAGATCTACATCCTCGAGCAGGGAGTGAGCCACAGTGGAGTGGCCGCCCACCTGAAAGTAAGCGGCCCGTTGCACCATCAGAAATTGACCATTGGCGGCGGCGATCCGAGATCCCGCATCTGAAACTTTTTGCGGCGGATAGGCGAGCGCAAGCTCTGCAAATATCAAAGGCATGAGGGCACTTTGCCAGAAGCCGGTCACCAACTGCTTAGGGGAATAGGAGAGCATCACTACATGCGCATGTTCCGCCTCATGCATGGCACGCCGCAGGTCACCAGCAGCGTGGATGGTGTCGGCATCCGTAAACAGGAGCCATTCTCCCTGAGCTTTTTTGGCTGCAGTCCAGACGGCATTCGCTTTACCCGTCCAGCCGGGCTGAAGCGGCGCAGGATCGAGGACGGTTACCCCCGGCACCGTGAGCGCGATGGAGCGCGTGGAGTCGGTGGAGCCGTCATCCACCAGCAACAGTTCCCAGTCCTCGCCGACAATAAAACCCTCTTCCGATTGGGCCAGCAAGGACTCGAGACATGGCCGAAGGACATCGGCCTCATTGCGGGCGGGTACGATGACCGAGAGACGCATTGCCAGCATTATAGAAAGCGCCGGAGCGCGCCGGCCGGATCACGGTGGCAATTAACGATGATCAAGAAGATCGGCATCGAATCGCCGGGTTTCTGTGCAAAAATGAAGTTAGAAGTCCGCGGTGCCCGCTCCCGGAACCTTGCATCACTGTACGCCTTCGCAGTGGAAACGCCTTCGTTATCTGACGGTTCAAGCGAGGCGAAAGTATGACATCCCGGACAAACGCGACTTCTCCGCTGGTTTCAGTGGTAATTCCCTGCTACAACTCAGAGCTTTATCTTGCAGAGGCCATCGAGAGCGTCCGGCTGCAGACCTACCCGCGGGTTGAAATCATTGTGGTGGACGACGGCTCGACCGATGAAACCGCACGCGTTGCCCGGTCCTATCCTGTTCGCTACTATTACCAGGCGAATCGCGGCATTTCCGCTGCGCGCAATACAGGTCTCCTCCACTGCCATGGCGAGTATGTGCTGTTTCTCGATCACGACGATCGCTTGTTACCCAGGGCTATTGAAACTGGGGTCAGGCTCTTGGAAGAGCGCCCGGAATGTGCCCTCGCTGTGGGCGAGCATTGGTATATCGGAGCTGACGGAAGGGAGATCGGGTATTCGAACAAGCGTGCGGCGGGACGCGACCATTACCTGATGCTGCTGGAACACAACTTCATTGAAGTGCCATGTTCAGCGCTCCATCGACGTTCGGGGTTAACGTTGACTGGCGGCTTTGACGAGAGCCTCCATGGCAGCGAGGATTATGAGCTTTATCTGCGCACCGCACGGCAAACCACGTTGGTTGCCCATGAAACCCCGGTCGCGGAATACCGGAAGCACGGCACCAATACCTCCCGTAATGCCGAGCAGATGCTGCGCGCAAGCTATCGGGTGCTGGAGATGGAGTTGCCGTACGTGCAGGGCGACCGGGAGAAGTTGCGCTCGCATCGCCGCGGAATCAAATTTGTCGAACGCCACTTTGGGCGGCAGCTCACACGCGAGCTTATGGGGAATGGACGCCTGGAGACCCCGGAAACACGGCGCAAGCTCAAATTGTTAGGACATCATTATCCCCTGGGCCTCGCGGCCGTCGTGGTCAGCCAGATTCTGCATCCCAGGCTGTTGAATTTATTGCTCGCTTCGCAGTTTCGCCGCGCCAGGCGGTTCGAACACGCCCAGCAAGTGCAGCGCCGGGAGAGCCTCTCCACGAGCTGATCCTGAGCCAGATCCTGGAGCCCGCCTGGAAGTATTATTAGGAGATGGGTTTCCGGATACGCGGCTCCGTCTTGTTGCTCTCGCTCCTGCTGGCCGGAGGGTGCGATCGGGGCGACCATCCGCGGCAAATCGGCAGGCCAGCGCCCGACTTCACGATCTCCGATGGCGGACGCACCCTGCAGTTAAGCAAGTACCGTGGCAAAGTGGTTCTGCTGAATTTCTGGGCGAGCTGGTGTCCTCCGTGTGTGGAGGAGATTCCTGCGCTCAACGAGCTGCAACGGCAGATGCCGCAGCTAGTGGTCGTAGGCGTGGATGTGGACGAAGATCCGGCCGCCTATCAACGGTTTCTTGCCCGCCACGAGGTGGATTTCCTAACTATCCGCGATGCGCAGCGGCACAGCAACGCACTTTACGGAACCTTTGTTTTCCCGGACACTTACGCTATCGACCGCAACGGCCAGATTCGGCGTAAGTTCGTGAATGCGCAGGACTGGACTTCGCCGGAAATCGTGGATTATCTTTCCCATTTATAGATCGCCCTTTCACTTGCTATGATTGCCCATGACCACCAATCTTGACGTTCTCTATCGCTATGAGCTGCACCCCACCGAGGCGGCCATGATTGCGTTAGGCAAGGCTCGCGGGGTTTATGGGATTCGTAAGATCACGCTCAACGAGCAGCAGAAAACGATGCGAGTGGAATTCGACTTTACCCGGCTCAATCGCGCAGTTGTGACCGAACTGCTGCGCAGCGCCGGGATCGATATTGTGGAAGAGATCCCGCTGGCGGCCCCAATGCCGCCTAAAGAAGAGCCGGCTGCGCCGTTGCCGGCCAAATAGCCCACCAGCGCTAAAGCGCTTAATCAGAGTCTAGATTCTTTCACGGAACGCTAAAGCGCTCCGCCCCCGCATAAATGCGGGGGCTCCCACCTGCTGTACCTGGCCTCCAGCGCTATAGCGCTTAATTCAGAGTCCAGATTCTTTCACGGAACGCTAAAGCGCTCCGCCCCCCGCATAAATGCGGGGGCTCCCACCTGCTGTACCTGGCCTCCAGCGCTAAAGCGCTTAATTCAGAGTCCAGATTCTTTCACGGAACGTTAAAGCGCTCCGCCCCCCGCATAAATGCGGGCGCTCCCGCCTGTTGTACCTTTGGCCTCCAGCGCTATAGCGCTTAATCAGAGTCCAGATTCTTTCACGGAACGTTAAAGCGCTCCGCCCCCCGCATAAATGCGGGCGCTCCCGCCTGTTGTACCTTTGGCCTCCAGCGCTAGCGCTTAATCAGAGTCCGGACCCTTTCACGGAGCTAAAGGGTTCCGCCCCCCGCATAATACGGGGCTCCGCCCGATATAACCCTGCGGTTTCACGCCTCATACATACCCGTGGCATCCTGCCTGCCGAAATCGTGATGCCAGATCCCGGGGCTGCCGATAGGGCTAATTGAGTGTCTGCGCCGTTAACGGCGCAGACAAGAAACCGGTATTGGAGCGTAATGAAGCCATCCCTCATGCGAGCCCTGGCGTGTGAGTTGGTGCTCATTGTGTTGCCGATGCTCGCTGCTCAAGCGCAGAACGCTCAGCCTGACCTTACGGCCCTGAAGATCGAAGACCTGATGAATGTCGATGTGACTTCAGCTTCGAAAAAGGAGCAAAAGCTGTCCCAGGTGCCGGCAGCAATTTTCGTGATTACCAAGAAAGACATTTACCGGTCTGGGGCGACCAATCTTCCCGATTTGTTGCGCATGGTGCCTGGATTAGAGGTGGCCCAGATCAACCCCAGCACCTGGGCCATCAGCGCACGGGGATTTAACGGGCAGTATTCCAACAAGCTACTGGTTTCGATCGATGGCCGCACGGTCTACACCCCTACCTTTTCCGGCGTGTTCTGGGATGCCCAGGATGTGCCACTCGATTTGATTGAACGGATCGAGATCATTCGCGGCCCGGGCGCCACTGTGTGGGGAACAAACGCGGTGAATGGTGTGATCAGCATCATCACCAAGAACGCCCGGGACACACAGAAAGGGAAGGTAAGAGTCAGTGGAGGCACGCTGGAGCACATAGGTGGAATGATCCGATATGGCGGCCCGATCGGTGATCGTGGGGCATATCGAGTGTTCACGGATGGTCTCGATATGGGTCCCTTTGTCACTCCAGACCATCAGAGCGGCCAAGACGACTGGTACATATTCCACGGCGGCTTCCGAGCCGATGCAGCGATCTCTGCCAAAGATTCACTGATGCTGGAGGGAGAATCAATCCGCGGCAATGCGGGAGAAAGGACTAATTCCATTGTCTCCCTGCAGCCGCCCGTAAATGCAACCCTCGACTTGCGCAACCGATTTTCCGGCTGGAGCGTTCTGGGGCGATGGAAGCGTACGGTTTCGCCGGGCTCGGAAACCTCGCTGCAGATCTATTTCGATCGCAGCAACCGAGGCGATACTACCTACGGTTTAGGACTGAACACACTCGACTTCGATTTTCAGCACCATATGACCTGGGGCCGGCAGCAGGATTTCGTGTGGGGGCTCGGTTACCGGTTGAGCTCCGACGGTACGGCTTCCACCTTGCAAGTCTCGTTCACTCCAAAGAACCTTACTACTCAGATCTTTAGCGCCTTTGTGCAGGACGAGATCGCAATTCGTTCCCATCGCGTCTACCTGAGCCTGGGAACAAAACTCGAGCATGAGTACTACAACGGATTAAATCTCCAACCCAGCGCCAGGGTCACCTGGACGCCAGACGAGCGGACCACGTTGTGGGCGGCGGTCTCTGGCGCCCAGGAGACCCCTTCGCGCTCCAATACTTCTATTCGATACAATTACGCCGCGTTTCCTGGCCCGGGCAATCTCCCCATTCTGATCAGTTTGTTTGGCAATCCGGCGCTAAAGAACGAGCGTGTGATCGCTACCGAGGCCGGCCTTCGAAAACAATTGTCGGACAAGATATCGTTCGATTCCACAGTCTTCTACAACCGCTATAGCGAGGTCGTTTCCCAGGAAGCAGGAGCTTCACGATTAGAAACGGATCCTCCACCCGAACATCTGCTAATACCCACATATCTATCCAATTTGTTATATGGAGAAACCCATGGTGCGGAAGTATTTGCCAATGTAAGACTGGCAACCCGGTGGACCATCAGCCCCGGATACACCTTCCTCACCATGCATTTGCATCGGGATCCCGCCAGCACGGATATAACTTCCGTCCCGGAGATCGACGGAGGCATCCCCAACCAGCAGGCCCAATTGCGCTCCAATGTAAACCTGCCCTGGCATTGGCGGTGGACCACCTCCGCCTATTTTGTAGGACGGCTGGCCGCGCCCAAGATTCCGTCATACACCCGCCTGGACATCAATCTGGCATGGCAACCCTCGGACAAATTATCGCTGGGCCTGGTGGGGCAGGACTTACTCAGAAATCTCCACCAGGAGTATTCGGGGCCGGACTTGACGGAGCTCCCGAGCCTGATTCGGCGCAACGCCTATGCCAGGATTACGTGGCGGTTCTGAATGAGCACAAGGTCATGCGCAGAACACGGACCCGATCCCGCGGGAATGCAAGCGCAACCACCCTCAAACGCGTCGATCAGGCGATCTCTCTGGTGGATCGTCGTTGCTGTGTCTCTGCTGCTCGCGTGCAGCAGAGAGATTAGTGGGGCGCAATCGACAGAGGAAGAATACCGCGTCAAAGCGGCGTTTATCTTCCATTTTGCGCAACTTGTGGACTGGCCACCGGAAACGCGCGCGGGCGCGGGGAATTCGCTGTTTCTATGCACCGTTGGAGACGATCCCTTTCAAGGTGCGCTCGAGAGCACGGTGGAAGGCAAGACAGTCGGCGACCGTATCCTTGTGATTCGTCACCTGAAGCAAGCGGACGATATGCAGGCTTGCCACGTAGTTTTTCTCGGCAGGGCGCAAATCAAGCGCATTCCCATGCTGCTGGCGAATTTGCGCAATGCTCCGATCCTGACGGTGGGCGAGAGCCCGGGCTTTCTGGGCGCCGGCGGAATGATCTGCTTTGTCCTGGAAGACAAGAATGTTCGTTTCGAAATCAATCTGGATGCAGCCGCATCCGCAAGACTCAAAATCGGGTCACGGTTGCTGATCCTGGCCCAAACCGTTATTGGAGAAAGCCGGGAAAAGTAAGAGCATGAACTTCAGAGACCTGCCAATTCGGCGCAAGCTGGCCTTACTGATTCTGACTTCCAGTGTCCTGGCACTGATCCTGGCTTGTATGGGGTTTGCGATCTACGAGCGGCAGAATTTTCGCGCCAATACAGGCAGCGAGCTGCGGGCGCTGGCGGATACGCTTGGCGCCAATACCGCGGCTTCTCTTGTCTTTAACGATCCTAAGACCGCGAGGGAGCTGCTGGGCGCACTGCGGGCAGATCACAAAGTTTTGGGCGCCTGCTTGTACGACATCCACGGAAACATCTTTGCCGAGTATCGCCGGGCTGGGCTGGGGAGTGCGTTCGCGATGCCCTCACTGCGCGACGACGGAGCCTACTTCGAGCGAAACTCCATCACCTTGTACCGCAGCGTTCTGATGGAGCAGGAGAAAACGGGTTCCATCGCCATCGTATCGGACCTGAGTGGAGCCAGCGCCGGACTCCGGGAATACACCAAGATTGCCAGCCTGGTTCTCTTCATTTCCACATTGGCCACCTATCTGTTTTCCTTGCGCCTGCTGCGGCTGGTGAGTGACCCTATTGTGCAACTTGCCCAGATCGCCGGGCGCATAACCGCGGAAGAGAATTACTCGCTCCGTGCCGTTCCCCAGGGGAAGGATGAAAGTGGGATGCTGGTCAGCTCGTTCAACCAGATGCTGGAGCGCATCGAGCAACGGGATCTGGCTTTGCAGAACGCGAAAGATGGACTGGAACAGCGGGTTGAACAACGAACCTTCGATCTGCAAAGAGAAGTGGCTGAGCGTATGCGGGCGGAGGAGCAGATGCGCCTGGCCAAGGACGCCGCGGAGGTGGCCAACCAAACCAAGAGCGAATTCCTGGCTAACATGAGCCACGAAATCCGGACGCCGCTCAACGGCATCATCGGCATGACCGATCTGGCGCTCGACACCGAGCTCACTGCGGAACAGCGAGATTGCCTGGAAACCGCAAAGTTGTCCGCCGATTCCCTGCTCACGGTGATCAATGACATCCTCGACTACTCCAAGATCGAGGCGGGGAAGGTGGAACTGGAGGCCATCGACTTCAACCTGCGCGACTGCGCGGAAGAGGTGCTGAAGACCTTTGCCTCGCAGGCAGATGAAAGGGGCTTGGAACTTCTCTGTGACATCGCAGCCGATGTGCCGGAGATGGTGGAGGGAGATCCGGGACGGCTGCGCCAAATCATTCTCAACCTGGTAAGCAATGCCATGAAATTCACGCATCACGGCGAGGTGATGCTGAAGGTGGAGGTCGAAAGCGAAGAGCATGACATGCGAGTGATACAGTTCACCGTCGCCGATACGGGCATCGGCATCCCGGCCGGGAAGCAGTTGTCTATCTTCTCTCCCTTCACCCAGGCCGACTCATCGACCACTCGCAAATATGGCGGCACCGGCCTTGGTCTATCCATTTCGGCGCACCTGGTATCGGTGATGGGAGGAAGAATCTGGCTCGACAGCGAGGTGGGAAAAGGCACCGAGTTTTATTTCACAGTGCGGTTGAAGGTTCTCGACAAGCGGCCTGAACCGCGCAGCAGCGTTACGCTGCAAGCTTTGCAGGGTATGAGGATCCTGGTGGTCGACGACCACCGGACGAATCGCAGTATTGTAGAAGAAATTTTGAAGCGTTGGGGAGCACAGACCACATGCGCCGAGGGCGGGGGGCAGGCTTTGACTGCTTTGCTCTCGGCTTGCCAGGCGGGACAGGCGTACAGGCTGGTAGTGACGGACATGAACATGCCGGAGATGGACGGCTTCACGTTGGTCGAACACATCCGCCACAACCCGCAGTTATCAACGGTGGCCGTCATGATGCTCACCTCTGCGGGCCATCGAAGAGATGTGGAGCGCTGCCGGCAGCTGGGAATTGTGGCTTATCTTTTCAAGCCGGTTCGCAGGCGTGAATTGCTTGCGGCCATCCTGTCGGCCCTGGCGCAGCCCCGAGCCGTGTCTCATTCCGCAGTTGTCATTAAGACCGAGCAGACCGCGCAAGGGAATGGTTTGCACATCCTTCTGGCGGAAGATAACCGCGTCAATCAGATCGTGGCCACGCGCCTGGCGGAGAAGATGGGGCACTCTGTGGTGGTCGCCGCAAACGGTCAGCTTGCTTTGCTGCTGCTGGCAACACAGCCCTTCGACCTGGTGCTGATGGATGTCCAGATGCCGGAGATGGACGGCCTCACGGCGGCGAGAAGGATCCGCGAGAGCGAAGAAGGGACGCCATTTCACTTGCCGATCATTGCCATGACGGCGCACGCCATGAAGGGAGATCGTGAGCGCTGCATAGAGGCGGGAATGGACGGGTATGTTTCAAAGCCGATCAGCGGCCCGCTGTTGGAAGAAGCCATCGCCGGCGTGACGGGAGAAGGGATAAGAGGGGAACAGGTAAGGTAGTTTCGCAATGGCTTTAACCTACAAGGATGCGAAGTGCGGGCACCGGCCGGGGACTGTGAGCAAACTAGAACAGACTCTACTTTCGTTCCATGCAATGCTGTAACGTAGTGCGGGTGTACGAGGCGCGCCGCCGAGGGACCACTTATGCAAGAGATCAAAATCAAACTCTGGCGTCACAGCGAAGCGAGAGACTGGTCTGCCGAGGTCTATGGAGAAGTGCACAACCACATCTCGACGAAAACGGTAGACGAGTTGGTGGAGTATGTTTTGGTTGCCGCACAGCAGGTTCTGTTAGAGCCTGAGGCTGCCGCGGGCGATTGCAGGAGATTTACCGGCGCACAAACGAAGTAGTGTGGCGAAGGGCGACGCTTCTGGCGTTCCTATAGTCGACCTAGTCATGTGAAACGGAACCCCTCAGGGACTAAAGCTACATATATATATTGCTAGTACCGTACGAGCTGAAGCTCGTACCCTTCACGGGGCTGAAGCTCGTAGATTTCGCGGGGTGAAGCTCGTACCCTTCATCTATCTATCCTCGAACTTGTTACGCTTCATCGCGTACCAAATATTGAGGCATCCAAACAAGAGGCAAGTAACATTTACCACAGCATTCAGAGTGCCGCGCGACCACGAGTCTGAATACTGGCCGTGGCGGAAATTACAAGCCGCATCGAGCAAACCAAGATAGACCATCGAACCGCCGGCGACCGCAGTTGCGATTCCGGCTCGCGAATCGCGGGCAATCAACCAGTTGCTGGCTATCCAAAACGTTCCCGAGATCCACAAAATATCCGGCACCAGAAAGCACCACTCGAAATCTACGACGTTTGCCGGAAGTTGACCGTGGTCTGCCCAGAAGGAGATCCAGAAAAGCCCAATGGCCAACGCAGCTATCCGCTGCATCCATGCAAGCCTACGGACGGATAGGGCCACAGTTGATTCCTTTGCGTTCGGATGAGGCACAGACCGAGGGAATGAATTTGCCTGGATTAGGAATGGTGCGCGCGGAGAGATTCGAACTCCCGACCTTCTGGTTCGTAGCCAGACGCTCTATCCAACTGAGCTACGCGCGCATCAGTTAAAAGACTACCAAAGGGGGGCGAAAACTCCAAGTTTGCCGGCCTTGGCTGCGGGATTCCGCATCAAAACTGCGCATGGCACGCCCTTATTGGTCTGGACAGATCTCCCTCTCACTGGTCAGTTTCGCGGTCGAAATTTATCCCGCGACCACGTCTACGCACGGCTTCCAATTCCACCAGATTGACCGGGCAACCGGGCAACGAATCCACTACCAAAACGTGGCGGCCGACGGTGACGGCCAGGAGGAACCCGAGACACACCACAAGCCGGGACGCCTGCACGTCGCCGCAAATTCCCGCGGCCCGGAAGAGCAGCACGTGGTGGAGAAATCAGAGATTGTGAAAGGGTACGAATACGAGAAGGGCAAGTACGCCATCATCGAACCGGAGGACCTCAAGAGACTTCGAATTCCGGGCAAAGACACGCTGGCGATTGACCAGTTTTCTCCGATCAACGAGGTGCCCCCCGCGGTTTATGCCAAGCCGTACTTCGTTGTACCCAAAAAAGGCCCGCAGGCGACCGCGTTCGCGATTGTTCGGCAGGCCATGATCGATAGTGAGATGGTTGGACTGGGCAAGATTGCGTTCGCCGGGCGGGAACACCTGGTCGCTTTGGCACCCCCTCCTGACCGCAAACAACTGGGGATGATGCTATACGTTCTTCGCTTCGCGGAGGAGATGCGTGATGCCAGCGAGTACTTCGGAAAAATTGCTTCCGCAAAACTGGACGCCGCCCAATTGGGATTGGCGAAACAGCTGATCAAGACTTACACCCGCCCCCTGGAGCTCGATAAGTTCACCGACAGTTATGAAGCCGCGGTGAAGGAACTGGTTGAAGCGAAGTTGGCGAATAAGCCGTTGCCTAAGGAACAGCCCGCCAAGGGCCGTGGCAAGGTTGTCGATCTGATGTCTGCCCTGCGGCAAAGCCTGGCGGCGAAAGACGCCCCAAAAGCTTCGAAACCGTCAGCAAAGACAGCTTCTGCAGCGGCTAAGAGGAAACTGAAAGTGGTCTCCGGAAAGCGCAGCAAGACGGCTTAGTGGGGGGCTTCCTCTTAATGACAAGGTGAGCCGCCCCAAGTCTAGTGCTGCGCCTACGGCGCTCAAATCATTTTCAATTAATTCCCAGCCCTTCCGGGCTGGGCTGACGTTTGGGGCGGCCGGCCCTCCGGGCCTCGCATCGATTGCGTGGTGTCTTTCCTCTCGCGACTGGCTAACGCTGATCAACTGCCGAATGAGGGCTGATGATTACCTGGACATTTGTTATTTTGACTCAGACGCTATCTCCCGCAAAGCTTCCAGAAACCTGTCCACCTCTTGTGCCGTGTTGTAGTGCGCCAAGCCTATGCGCAGAAAGCCTCCGTCTTTTTCTACATCCAGATACTCGGTCAGGTTGAGCGCGTAGTAATTGCCCTCCCAGGTGAAGAAGCCGCGCTGTCCTAGCGATGTTGCCAATTGCAGCGGCGTGTGGCCTGTAATGCGCACCGCTACCGTGGGACAGCGGTCGCCAAAGCGTTGAGGATCTTGAATGCCGTAGAGCTTCAGTCCGGGGATTTGTAAGAGGCCGAAAATAAGGCTTTCGACGAGTATTCGCTCGTGTTTCTGAATTGCCTTCCACGCGGTGAGTAGAGCCGCACGGCGGTCGGACGCGGACGGATCCATATGACGTCCGAGATTGGCAAGGTAATCGACACAGGCGGTAATCCCTGCGATGCACTCGTGGTTCAGTGTTCCCCATTCCCAGTTGAGGGGAACCTCATGGGTGTTGGCTGCGACCTTGTAAGGCTGCAGCCGGGTGAGATGTTCCTTCTTGCCATAGAGCACGCCCATGTGGGGGCCGAAGAATTTGTAAGAGGAACAAACCAGGAAGTCGCAGTCAAGGGCACGAACATCGATGGGACCGTGCGGCGCGTAGTGCACGGCATCGATGTAGGCCATGGCTCCGACACGGTGCGCCATACGCACTACGCCGCTTACGTCGTTGATGGTTCCCACCGCATTCGAGGCGTAACCGACAGCCACTAGCTTGGTGCGGCTGTTAATCTTCCGCGCCAGGTCATCCATGTCGAGGGTGCAGTCCTCGTCGTTGATTTCGGCGACCCGAATAGTGACACCACGCTCCTCCAGAGCAACCCACGGGGAGTAGTTGGCGCTATGGTCGAGGCGGGTGACTACGATCTCATCTCCCGGGTGCAGTTCGCGACCGATGGACCGGCTGATAGCGAAGGTCAACGAGGTCATATTTGCGCCGAAGATCACTTCCTCTGGATGGCAGGCAAGAAAATCAGCCGTGGCGGCACGAGCGCGGAGAAGCATGGCGTCGGTGCGTTGGCTGGTGGCAAAGAAGCCGTCGGTGTTGGCATTGTTGGTCTGCAAGTAATTGGAGATTGCGTCGATGACGCTCTGCGGCACTTGTGTGCCGCCGGGTCCATCGAGATAAACGGCGGGATATCCGTTGACGGTTTGCTCCAGGGACGGAAATTGCGCGCGGACCCAGGCTGAATCGACTGAATCGGTAACGTAGCTCTGCGTGGCACTCATCGACAACTCCACTTGGGACCTCGAATGTTGTGGTGACGATTGAGTGTAGCCCAGGACTGCATTGACGCTAAAGGGCTCCTTCCACCTTGATTTGACTTGTGTCTTCAGATACAAGAACGCCAAGGTGGGCTCGTATCAAGAACGACAGACAATACGCACGGCCTAGGTCGAGACAATTGCTTCGTGTGCTGGGTTCGGGCTTTGGCATTGCTGTCGGTGTTGGCACCACGATCGGCTCTGGGATTCTGCGCACTCCCGGGGAAGTCGCCGCACACTTGGGTTCTGCCTCGCTGGTACTCACGGTTTGGATCCTGGGAGGAGTCTATGCGCTTCTCTGTTGCAGCTCGGTGACGGAACTCGCCACCATGCTACCCGATGCCGGCGGGTTTTACGCATATGCCAGCCGGGCATTCGGACAACGCATCGGATTCGTCGTTGGCTGCTGCAATGCGATGGTGGAAGCAGTCGCGATGGCTTACCTTGCTGTGGCGTTGGGGGAGTTTGCAACTGGACTGTTTCCCCGTGTCGACGGCTACATCCGATTGATAGGCATCAGCGGGTTGATCTTGTTGACGCTGCTCAATTGGATGGGCCTACGGCCGGGCAGCCGGGCTCAGGAATTTACCAGTGCGGCCAAAGCTCTCGGACTTATCGGACTGGTCTTTGCCTGCTTCGTCTTCCCCGCTGCTTCCGGCACTTCCATTCTTGCGAGATTGTCCGTTCACGAACACGGCCTTTTCTTGGCGCTGATCGTTGCCCTGCAAGGCGTAGTCATTACCTACGACGGTTGGTACGCGCCGATTTACTTTGCGGAGGAGGATCGAGATCCAACCCGGAACCTGCCACGCTCGATGCTGGGTACTGCGCTCACCTGCACCGCCATTTATGTGCTGATGAATGTTGCGTTACTCCACACCTTAGGGATGGGAAATCTCGCAGGTTCCCTGTTGCCGGCCGCGGATGCCGCTATGTTGGTCTTCGGCAGCTTCGGAAGACAGTTCATTCTCCTCATCTCGGTAGTCGGGGTGCTGAGCACCATCAACGCCGGGCTAATGCTCACACCGCGCATTCTCTTTTCCATGGCTCGTGATGGAGTCCTGCCGCAAAGCTTGACCGAGGTGAATACGGGCGGAACTCCGACGGTGGCCCTCTTCCTTTGTTCCTTGACCAGCATCATCCTGGTGCTCACGGGCACGTTCGAATCGCTGGTTGCCATTGCTGCGATCCTCTTCGTGGCCAACTATCTGCCGGTTTTCGCAGCTTTGTTGGTTCTGCGCAGAAAAGAGCCGGATCTTCCCCGCCCTTACAAAGCGTGGTTCTATCCGTGGACCACGGTGTGCGTTCTTTTGGTTTCGGCGGGTTTCCTGGTTGGATCGGTGATTGGCGATCTGCGGCACAGCCTGTTCACCGTAATCCTCATCCTATTGAGCTATGTTGCCGCTATCCTCGTAACGCGCAGGAAAATGTAGCTTCGTCGCAGGAGACGTATTTTGACCATGGCTAGCAAGACTAAGAAAGCGCCGGGGCGCAAGTCGACCCAAACGTCCTCCAGCCTCGTCGATGAGCAACTGGAGCGTTATCGTGAGATGCGCGACTTCAACAAGACAGCCGAACCAAGTGGGAAAGACGGTGGTAAAGACGATGGCAAGCATGCGGCCCCGGCGGCTAAGGCTGGGTCTTTGCCGTTCGTTATTCAGAAGCATGCCGCCACCCGTCTGCATTACGACTTTCGCCTGGGCTTGGACGGCGTGCTCAAGAGCTGGGCGGTGACCAAAGGGCCGAGCTACGTGCCAGGGGATAAGCGGTTGGCAGTCCAGGTGGAAGATCATCCCATGGAATATGGCGGCTTCGAAGGCACCATACCCAAGGGACAGTATGGCGGCGGCACGGTGATGCTGTGGGATGAAGGCACCTGGGAACCTCTGGGCGACGCGAATGAGGCCTTGGCCAAAGGGAATCTCAAGTTCATCCTCCATGGCAAGAAACTGCAGGGCAAATGGGTGCTGGTTCGCATGGGCGGAAAGGCGGCCAACGAGGCCAAGCCGAATTGGCTCTTGATCAAGGAACACGACGAGTACGAACAGACCCCGCAGGACGAGCCGATCGTCGAGAAGGAACCTAACAGCGTCCTAACCGGCCGAGACCTCGACGCCATTGCCGGCGAAAAGGATCATGTATGGCAATCAAATCGGCCGGAGACCTCCAGCCCCGAAAAGAAACAAACGGCTGCCCCTTTCGCTTCGGCAAAGCTTCCGGGAAAAAAGGAAGGTTTGCCGGCATTTATTGCTCCCCAGTTGGCTTCGGAAGCACCCGCCCCGCCGGTGGGAGCTCACTGGGTCCATGAACTGAAGCTGGATGGTTACCGGATCCAGGCGCACATCGACAAAAGCGGCAAAATCAAGCTGTTCACCCGCAGCGGACTGGAGTGGACGCATCGCATGCCGCTGATCGTGCGCGCGTTGGGCCGGCTAAAGGTGGAGGGCGCCATTGTCGATGGTGAGGTGGTGGTGCTTGATCCTGACGGACAAAGCAGCTTCGCCAAATTGCAGGCGTCCTTCGAGGAGGGCGCGTCCCATCCTCTGACCTACTACGTTTTCGACCTGCTGCACCTGAACGGGCACAATCTTCGCCAAGAGCCGCTGGCCGAACGTAAGCAGATCCTGAAGGAGATGCTTGATAGCCTGCCGGACCAGGAGGTGATTCGCTACGGCCAGCATATCGAGACAGAAGGCGCGCCGATCTTTGCCGAGGCTTGCAAGATGGGCGCGGAGGGCATCGTCTCCAAACGTTCCGATAGCGCCTATAGCTCAGGCCGTAGCAAGTCATGGATCAAGATCAAATGCGTCCGCAGGCAGGAGTTCGTGATCGGGGGCTTTACCAAGCCTGCGAATGGCACGGATGGGATTGGGGCGCTGGTGCTGGGTTATTACGACGATAAGAAGTTGATCTACGCGGGGCGGACGGGCACGGGTTTTACCCAGGCGAATGGACGCGTCCTGCGTCAGCGCCTGGAGGCCATGAAGCAGTCCAAAATGCCCTTTGTGGAGATGCCGGGCCCGGCGGCAAAGGGAGCGATTTGGATACGGCCGGAATTAGTGGCGGAGGTGCAGTTCAGCACGTGGACTGCCGATAAGTTGGTGCGCCAGGCTAGCTTCAAGGGGCTGCGCGAGGATAAGAAGGCGGCGGAGGTCCGGCGGGAGGTTCCCGATCCGAGCCTGGTGACCAAGAAGGCTTCCGCACCGGCCGTAGCCCACAAAGCAGCAAGAGATAAACCGGAGGCCGTCGGTCAGGGAGCTCCCCCAAAGCTTGGTTTTCGGGTTACTCATCCCGAGAAGGTCGTCGATCCGGAAACTGGGGTCACTAAGCAGGCATTGGTTGATTACTACCTGGCGGTGGCTTCGCGGATGGTCCCACACGTTGCGAACAGGCCGTTGTCGCTGGTGCGGTGCCCGAATGGCGCGGGACAGAAATGCTTCTATCAGAAGCAGCTCGGACAAGGTATGCCGCCCGGAATTGAAGGGGTAGAGATTCCGCAGGCCAAAGGGGAGGCTACCGAGACTTACGTTACGGTTGGTAGTGCGGAAGGCCTGGCCGGGCTGGCGCAGATGAACGTGCTAGAAGTGCATCCTTGGGGATCGACCAATGACGACCTCGAGCATCCAGACCGGATCATTTTTGACCTCGATCCCGACGAGGCGGTGTCTTGGGCGACGCTTTGCGAAGCAGCGTTGGAGGTGCGGGAACGGCTTAAGAACTTAGGGCTGCAGAGCTTCGTCAAGACGACCGGGGGGAAAGGACTGCATGTTGTGGCGCCGATTCGACCTACGCTCGAGTGGGAGCGGATTAAAGCGTTCACGCACGCGTTTACGCTGCAAATGGAACAGGACAATAGCAAGCTCTACATAAGCAAAATGACCAAGGCGGCGCGGAAGAACAAGATCTTTGTCGACTATCTGCGTAATGAGCGGGAGGCGACGGCGGTTGCTCCATATTCGAGCCGCGCTCGGCTGGGGATGGCTGCGGCATTGCCTTTGGAGTGGTCGGAGCTTAAGGGGGCTAAGGGGCCGAAGTTTTTGATTGCTGAGTTCGAGGATTGGCGGGAGAGGTTGAAGAAGGATCCTTGGAAGGCGATGCTTTCGAGTGAGCAGGAGATCCCGGCGGCGTTGTTTGAAGGGTGAAAGACTTGTGCGTCGATATTGGGGAGATGGAAGGGCGCACAGCAGGTCCCCTTCGACTTCGCTCAGGGCAGGCTCTCGGCTTCCTTCCAAACCACCAAGGGGCGCGTCGAGTGCTGTGGTATCCCACTCAGGCCAAACCGGGCTTGAATGCGGCACCCAGGCTTCGTTGCCGGTGAAGCAAGCTGGTTTGGGGGATGGACAGAGAAAAACCGCAGCTGCACTACGCTGCGGTTTTTTCCTAACGCTAGTAGATGCGGAAGTTTACTTCGATGTTTACTTCCACTGGCACGGGCTTGCCTTGTAGAGTGGCCGGCTTGAATTTGTATTGCTTGACGGCCTCGACGGCCTTTTCATCCAAGCCCATGCCCAGGTGGCGCACTACCGCGACCCTTTGCGGATTGCCTTGCGCGTCTACCACCAGGGAAACAACGCAAACACCCTGATACTTTGCCCGCCGTGCTTCGTCGGAGAATTCCGGATCTGGCGAGAAGATCAGTTGGGGGGCAGAAACGCCGCCGCCCACATGGTAAAGACCGCCGCCGTAGCCGCCCCCTTCACCCGGACCATAACCGTTTCCTTTGCCCGAACCAATGCCTCCGCCGGATCCGCTACCCATGCCGGCACCGCTCCCCGTCCCGTTGGACGCAGGACCAACCACACTGGTCCGCGGGTCGCCCAGGTTGGGCAGGTTGTTGTTGGGCAATTGGATGTCCTTGGGCATCATGATTGCCGGGTCGGCCGTCAGCTTCGGATGGTCGTTCTTGATAACCATCGGAGGCACAATCGGCTGATCTTCAAACTTGGGCAAACGGCCCTTCGGGGCCTGCAAAATGTCGTGCGAACCGCCGCCACCGCCGCCACCCATTTGCGGTCCCTTGGGGGCAATGGGCATGTATTGCGGTACATCGATGTTGGTGACCAATTGGTTCTTCTTGGTCACAGCTTTCTTGACCGCCATGAACGCCCATAGAATTAGGGCGATGATCACCACGTGGGTGACGACAGAAACAATGGAGGCGGTGCGACCCCGGTTCTCCTTCATCGGGTCGACGACCGCAATCGGCTTGGACGTCAGTACAAGAGGCGGAAGCTTGCGGGGATAAAGCAAGTCATAGATATTGCTGGCGATCGTCTTCCACGCCGGCTCATCAATGATCTCGGCAAGTAACTTGGGCTCTCTTGGCTGATCCTGCTTGTCCAGCTCCGGAGGTATTAAAACCTGATTGGCCATAGAACGTATGAGAAAAGAGGGCGTGTAAGCCTCTCTCCGCCTATCTCCTCATTATGGACGACTCTCGCCCGGCTTGTCTCTCTCCAGAAATACGGAGCCCGTATCTGTTCAAGATCCATTAAAAAGTATTAGACACCTTTTTCCTGCCTGAGGTAAGCCGCTCGTTCACTTTTACGTCAATGAGACATTTACCCGGCAGCATCCCTTTGACGTAGCAAAGATACAATAAGCTTTTGCACATTTTTGACTGGAGAAACAATGCCGGCTCCGCCCGAACTCAAGGCGACTCTCAATCTACCCGAATCCAATTTTCCCATGAAGGCAAATCTGCCCCAAAGCGAGCCTAAAAGGCTGGCAGCCTGGGAGCAAGAGGGACTTTACGAGCAAATTCGGTCGGCGCGCCGGGATTCGCCCAGCTATGTGCTGCACGACGGCCCACCCTACGCCAACGGGCCGCTTCACATGGGGCATGCACTCAATAAGTGCCTTAAAGACTTCATCGTGAAGTCAAAGACGATGGCCGGATTCAATGCTCCCTACGTACCCGGCTGGGATTGCCACGGCCTGCCCATCGAGATCAAAGTGGACGAAAAGCTGGGCCGCAAGAAGCTGGAAATGCCCGCGATTGCGGTGCGCCGAGCCTGCCGTGAGTACGCCCAGAAGTATCTGGACCTGCAACGAGAGCAGTTCAAGCGCCTGGGGGTTTTCGGCCGCTGGAGCCGGCCGTATTCCACCATGACGCCGGAGTATGAGTCGAAGATCGTTGAAACGCTCTTTCGCTTCCTGGAAACGGGCTTTGTCTACAAGGGTTTGAAGCCGGTTCTCTGGTGCATGCATGACCGCACGGCGCTGGCCGAGGCGGAAATCGAATACGAGATGCACACCAGCCCCAGCGTCTATGTGCGCTATCGGCTTACCAGCCAGGCAGAGGCGATCGATCCCCGGCTTAGCGGGAAAAGGGTCTCGACCATCATCTGGACCACCACGCCCTGGACGCTGCCTGCCTCGCTAGCGGTGGCCTTCCATCCCGATTTTGAGTACGTGGCCCTGGAACAGAACGGGGAGGTCTACATCGTGGCCGAGGCCCTGGCAGCCGCCACCCGCGCTGCCTGTGGGCTCGAAAGGGCGCAGGAGATCGCCCGCTTTCCTGGTTCGCGGATGGAGCGCGTCACCTTCGACCATCCGTTCCTGGAGCGCTCGATTCTGGGGGTTGTGGCTACTTATGTCACCACCGACCAGGGCACGGGCGCCGTCCACACCGCACCGGCGCACGGTGTCGACGACTTCGCCACCGGCGCGCGCTATGGGTTAAGACAGATCAGTGACGTGGACGACGGCGGGCATATACTCCACGGGCTGCCGGAATACGACGGACTTTATGTCTTCAAGGCCAACGAACCCATCATCAACCTTCTGATGGAACGGCACGCGCTGATGGGGCGGCAAGACGTTTATCACTCCTACCCGCACTGCTGGCGCTGCCACCGGCCGGTCATCTTTCGGGCCACCGAGCAGTGGTTTATCGGCATGGAAACGCCGATGGTGCGCACAGATGGTTCGATGACCACTTTCCGCGAGCGCGCACTGGAGGAGATCGGACGGGTTAAATGGGATCCGCAGTGGGGGGAAGAGCGCATCTCCAACATGGTGTCCTCGCGTCCTGACTGGTGCATCTCGCGACAGCGGATGTGGGGCGTGCCCATCGCGGTGTTTCTGTGCCTCAAGTGCCACAAGCCGCTGAACGATAAGGCGATCAACCGGCGGATTGTTGACCTTTTTGCGAAAGAAGGGGCGGATGCGTGGTATGTGCGCGAGGTGGCGGAGATTCTGCCTCCGGGGATGACTTGCCCATCGTGCGGGGCTGAGGAGTTCAAGAAGGAGATGGACATCCTCGACGTGTGGTTTGAGAGCGGCGCCAGCGAGGCCGCGGTTCTGGATGTAGAAAAGGATCTTCCCTTCCCTGCCGATCTTTACATCGAGGGGGGCGACCAGCATCGGGGATGGTTCCAGTCTTCCCTGCTCTGCGCCACTGGCACGCGCGGCGCCGCGCCATACCGTATGGCCGCTACCTGCGGATGGGTGCTCGATGAGCAGGGACGCGCTATGTCCAAGAGCCTGGGCAATGGTGTTGATCCCGTCGACGTCACCCAGCGCCTGGGAGCGGAGGTGGTCCGCTTGTGGGTGGCCTCGGTCGATTTTCGTGAAGACGTAGCCGCCAGCGAAAATCTGATGCAACGGGTCGCGGACACCTACCGAAAGCTGCGCAACACGTTTCGTTACCTGTTGAGCAACTTGAACGACTTTGAGCCGGAGCGACATGCGGTGGCGTGGGAGCAGATGCTGCCTCTCGACCAGTACATGCTGGTGCGCACGCGCGAGCTCACGGAAAAGATCCTGCGCTGGTATGAGGACTTTGAATTTCATCGCATCTACCATGCGCTCAATGAATTCGCCGTAGCTGAGCTAAGCCAGTTCTATCTCGATGCGGTGAAAGACAGGGTTTATACCTTTGCGCCACAGAATATCGCGCGCCGTTCTGCGCAGACCGTGTTGTGGATGATCGCCGAAGCGCTGGTGCGCCTGGTGGCTCCGTTGCTCAGCTTTACCGCGGATGAGGTGTGGCAATACATGCCGGAGATAAGCAACCGCTTGCCCAGCGTGCACCTGGAGCTGTTTCCTGAGCCGTCGAGCCTGGCGAAGTACATCGATCCAGAATTCATGAACGACTGGGCGAATTTGCTCTTGATCCGCGACGAAGCGCTCAAGAGCCTGGAGTCGGCGCGCCAGGCAAAGCAGATTGGCAAGGCGCTCGATGCGCGGCTGGTGCTGGAGGTTCCGCAGACGATGGGCGCTCTGTTGGAGCGCTACCGGGGCGGGTTGAAGGAGCTGTTGAACGTCTCCCAGGTGGAAGTGGTGACGGGGTCGTCGCAACAGATCGTCGCAACCACGCTACCGGCCGATGGCACCAAGTGTGAGCGTTGCTGGAACTACTCCGTGCATGTGGGGGAGGATCGGCGGTGGCCGTCGGTGTGTGAACGCTGTTCGTCTGCGCTCGATGAAATGGGCGCTCCACCGGAAGAAAGCGCACCCGGGGAATGACCAGCACGAGGAAGGATTACAGGGGCTGGCTCCTGCTGCTTTCGGTGATCGTCATCGTTGCGGATCGAATCACGAAATGGCTGGCATCCACCCGGATTGAGCTGGGCAGCCATGTGGTGGTGATTGCCCACGTTTTCGCGATCAGTCACGTGGAAAATCCCGGGGCGGCATTTAGCCTGTTCAACGACTCGAGTTCACCGGGACGCGTGCGGTGGATGCTGCTTATTTTTTCTGTATTAGCGGCGGTTGCTGTTCTGGCTGCGTTGCTGAAACTGGGCCGCCGTGTTACTGCCACGTCTGTGGCGCTGGCTCTGATCCTCGGGGGCGCTCTGGGAAATGCTTATGACCGGCTGCGGTTTGGGTCGGTCATTGATTTTCTCGAAGTGCACATCGTGCATTATCACTGGCCGGATTTTAATGTTGCGGACTCCGCGATTGTGACCGGGGGGATTTTGCTGCTGCTCGACGCGTTGTTTGGCGCTCGGGAACAGGGTGATTCGTAACCATAACAGTTTCCATCAGGGGAACTGCAGGCCGCTCGGCTTCGCTCGGGATGAAAAGCAGTAGCGTTGCCTAGATGGTTTTTAGGTATTCCTTGGCTTGTTGCCATTCGGGGAAGAGGCGCTCTTCGAGCTGAAATTCACGGGGATGCACGCAGCGGCGGCCTCCGCGGACTTTCACCGGATGCTTCAGGTGCAACATCTCGTGATAGAGCAGGTACTCCACTGCATAACGGGGCGTGTTCTTGCGGTCGAAGACGCGGCTGACAACAATCGTGTTGTGCGCCGGATCGTAGTGACCCAGGCTGCGCTTGGCCACGTGGCCACTCCAGGTGAGTAGAGGACGACCCATCAGGCCGTGAAAGAATCTGCGGTTGAGGCTCTCAAAGACCTCGTCAAGGTTGTAGTGCTGGCCCTGCGGCCCGAGCATTTTCTTGCGACCACGTGACTGGCGGATCAACTCCGTCTGGCGAATGACCGCCTCACTGGAAGCAAACCTGCGATAGCGAATGGTGTGCGTCGCGTTCAGCGGCTTACGGTAAAGCTTGGCCAACAGGATATGGGCGATGGCGCGCAGAACGGTTTCCGGTGCGCCCTCCAGCAGATCCGATAAGTGCACATGCACTCGCCCTTCGCGCAAACGGATCGTGGTGTTGAGGCTGGTGAAACGGCGGAAACGAATATCGAGAGAAGGGATGGGAGCCCGGGGCCGGAGGGCGCGGTACTCTTCTGCAAACAGCGCATGCAATTCGGGATTCACCGACTTCAGCGTAGCAGGACTTGAGCAGGAGGCAAAGGCACTCGCGTTACCTGGTTTCTGACTTCTCGGCGGCCTTTTCTGCTGCCTTTGCTTCTTTCTTCTTTTCGGCGAAATATTTCTCTTCGTCTGCGATCATCTGCACGGCCGAGTCATGCACGCTCTGGTTGGCTTCGATCGCCGACTTACGCACAAAATCGTATTGATTGCTGGCCGGGGGCTCGTTGAGCACGGTGCCCCATTGGCCGCTTTTTTCGACGACCTCTTTGAGCTCCTTGCGGAGATCCTCGTGCTGCTCATTGAAGTTGTCCATATTGTCTTCAAGATCATCGGAGAGGCGCGTAAATTCATCGAACAAGTTGTGCATGCGCACGGTCTTGTTTTGCGCCCTGACATCCGCATTTAGGTCGTGGATCCCTTTGGACCGCTCTTCGACGTAGCCGACGAAGAGCTTGATCCGCTGCACGGGCTGGTCGCCAGCCTCGCGCACGTCTTCGATCTGCTGCTCGGTTAAGGGGTCTTTTTTAGACTGGCCGAACAGAAGGGGAACCGCCAGAACTATCCAGACGCCCGTGATGGCCACGGCTTTTTTCATCACAAAGGACAGAAAGGTTACTTCTTGAAGACCTGCATCATCAGCTCGGTTTGCACCTGCTCCAACTGCTTCAAGGTCGATTGCAGCACCTGCCGGTCATCGTAGGAGGACGCGTTCAGAATATCGTTCAGGCGATAGGAGGTATGCCGCATCAACTGCTCGGCATTCTTCATCTTCTTGCCGTCCTCGGCGACCCCCATGTGGATCTTTTCGGCATACTTCTGTACCTGGTGCAAGGTTTCCGAAGCGCGAGCATCACCGGCGCTAAGTTGCTGTCCGGCGAGTTCGGTCATCTGGTGCACCAACTCGGCGTAGAGGAAGCATTGCTCTTTGGGTTGGGCCTGATCGGCCTTCAGCATGAGGGCAGCCATGGCCTGAGGATCGGCAACCCTTTCATCCACCGCGAAGGCGCGGGCACACGAAAGGTTGAAAGCGAGGGCAGATACAGCGAGGGTCGTAGCTACGAACCGCATAGGGCACCTCTCGGAGGGCTTACGGTACGTCTTTCGTTAGTGACTTCCACCAAGAGCAACGAGTCGATGCTTGGCTTGCCATTCCTGGTCGGGGAACTTACCGCCGGCAGCGGCGAGGAATCTATGATAGTACTCCTGCGCTTGTTTCGACAAATGGAGATTATCGTAAGAGGTTGCCCAAAGGAAGTAAGTAGCTGGAGTCTCCGCCAGAAAGTTTGCTCGCACGGTAAGAGCGTGCAGCGCGACGGAATACTGCTTATTTTCCGAAGCTGCAAAGGCGAGCCCGCTCCAGGCGTCCGCGTCGTCGGGTTTTAGCCGGACTGCCTGCTCCAAAACCGTCTGGGCCTGGAGATATTGCCTCTCCCGGATGAGGTTTTCCCCCTGCCCGGCCAGAATGTCTTCATTGTTGGGTTGGGCAAGGGCCAATTTGGCATAGATAGGGTCGGCTTTTTCGGGGTGGCCGGCTTGGGAATAGGAATCGGCCAGCATCTGATCCACCGAGGCGTTTCCCGGCTCTAATTGACGCAAAGTCTCGAGTACCGGCAATGCCTCGTCATCCTTACCCTGGGCCAGCAGGACAGTTGCCAGTTGGGCATTCAAGCCCGGATCACGGGGATCGCGCTGCAACGCGCTTTTAAGCAACGGTTCGGCGTCAGAGTACTTCTGTTGCTTGATCATCAACTGGGCCAGGCCGGCGTCGGCCGCCGACTGCAGACTCGGTGAAAGCGCCGGACGGCTCGCCAACAGGCGTTGGTACGCGGTCTGCGCCAGCTCCAAGTCGTTATTGGCCTCGGCAATCTGGGCGGCGAGCAGCAGGTCGTTTTGGGTTTCTGGACTCAACCTCAGAGCCGCCACTAAAGCGTCCCGGGCAGCCGGTGGATCGCTACTGCGGTCCAGCTCGGCCAGCGAACGAAAGGCCTCTGCCTGGGCAGTCGGGTTGGGCGGGTCCGGGGTAAGCGACGCAGCTTGCTCGAGCTGCTCCCGAGCCTCGTCGAACTTAGCCTGATGCGCCAGCAACAGCCCTAAAGCCAGGCGCGCCTCAAACTGCTTTGGATCCGCGGCGATGGCCTTGCGGTATTCGGCAGCAGCAGCCTCTTCCTGGTTGGCTGCGTCCTCCACATAGCCAAGGTCGAAGAGCGCGCGGGCATCGCCTGGATTCTGGCCTAGATATTTCTGCAAAAGCGGGCGGGCGCCTTCGAAATCGCGCTGATCTATCTTGGTCTCCGCGGCTTCCCGCCCAGAGGTAGTTTCGGCCGCTTTCTTGCCGGCAACCGGCCCGCTGTCCGGAACCGTCGTTCCCGGGGGAAGCTGGTTTTGCGCCGGGCCGCTCCCAACCGCCAGCATCACCGCTGTCGCTAACACGTACCGAACAATCATTGCGCGGCCCGTAGCTCTTGCGCCGCAAGCGCTAATCCCAGCCAATAGCCGGTATGGGAGCCGGGGGTCTGCGCCACCTGCTCCGGCGTTCCCGCCGCCACCACCTGGCCGCCTTCAGCGCCCGCCTCCGGACCCAGGTCGATCACCCAGTCTGCCGACTTGATCACGTCCAAGTTGTGCTCGATCACCACCAGCGAGCCGCCCGCGTCGATCAGCCGCTTAAAGGCAGTCAGCAACTTGCTCACGTCGTCGAAGTGCAGTCCGGTGGTCGGTTCGTCCAGGATATAGAGCACCCGGCTGCCCACTTTCTTCGCTGTCCCATTGGCTGCGTTGCCGGCTCGTCCCGCTGCGTTGCGCCCCAGGGCCAGATGAGCGGCCAATTTGACGCGTTGCGCTTCCCCGCCAGAGAGCGTGGTTGCCGACTGGCCGAGCCGAACGTATCCCAGCCCTACCTCATCGAGCACGGCCAGCTTCTCCAGGATTCGCGTCTGGCCGGTAAAGAAGCGCAGGGCCTCCTTGACGGTCAGGTTGAGGACCTCGTAGATGTTCTTGCCCCGGTACTTTACTTCCAGGACGCTGGCCTTGTAGCGACTTCCATTGCACTCTTCGCAAGGCAGCTCGACATCGGCCAGGAACTGCATCTCCACGGTAACGGTACCGTCGCCTTCGCAGACGTCGCATCGTCCCCCGGGCACGTTGAAGGAAAAGTGGCCGGCCGCATATCCGCGCCGCTGGGACTCTGGCTGCGCCGCAAAGAGCTCCCGGATGGCATCGAATGCCTTGATGTAAGTGACCGGATTGGAGCGTGGGGTGCGTCCGATGGGCGCCTGGTCGACGAGAACGATGTCGTTTAAACGCTCCGCTCCCTTGAGTTCCCGGTAGAGGTGCGAAGGGTCTCCCCCTTCATTCTTTCCCAGAGCATGCGCCACGGCGGGGTAGAGCACATCGTGCACCAGGGTGGATTTGCCCGAGCCGGAAACCCCGGTGATGCAGACCAGCATGCCCATGGGAATCTCGACGTCCAGCCCGTTCAAGTTATGAATGCGGGCTCCGCGCAGGACCAGCTTCTCCCGCATGGGCTCGCGCCGCCGGGTGGGGATGGGAATGGTCAACTGCCCACTCAAGTAGCGGCCAGTGATGGAGTCGGGGTTTCTCTCCACTTCTTCTACCGTGCCCGAGGCCAGAATGCGCCCGCCCAATTCGCCCGCGCCGGGGCCGAGGTCGACCAGCCAGTCGGCTGCACGAATTACGTCCGGGTCGTGCTCCACCACCAGGATGGTGTTGCCCAGGTCGCGCAATTCTTCCAGGATGCGGATCAGCTTGGCGGTATCCCGGGTATGCAGGCCGATGGACGGTTCGTCGAGCACGTAGAGGGCGCCCACCAGGCGCGAGCCCAGCGACGTAGCTAACTGGATGCGCTGCGATTCGCCGCCCGAGAGGGTGGACGCGAGGCGATCGAGGGTGATGTACTCCAAGCCGACCGCATCGAGAAAATGTAACCGCTGTTGTATCTCAACCAGGATGCCGCCGGCGATGTCCTGCTGCTGGCGGGTCAGGGTGAGACCAGCGAAGAAATGGTGCGCCTCGCGGATGGTGAGCGCAGACACCTCGCAGATATTGCTGCCGTTGAGGCGGACAGCCCGGGCTTCCGCGCGCAGGCGAGTTCCCTTGCATTCAGGACACGTGGCATAGCCGCGATACTTGCTCAGCATCACGCGCACGTGCAGCTTGTATTTCTTGCGCTCCAAAAAGGCGAAGAAACCATGCACGCCCAGAAAAGACCCGTGACCATCGAGTACAAACTCCTGCTGCGCTGCGGTCAATTCTCTCCAAGGCGTGTCGAGCGGAATGCCATGCTGCACGGCGGCCTTCCTGAGCTCCGCCTGGTAAGGGCGATACTTGGGGCGTGTCCAGGGATCGATCGCGCCTTCGTTGAGCGTCTTCAGCTTATCCGGGATGATCAGGTTGAGATCGAAGTCGATGGTGTTGCCAAAACCCTGGCAGCGCTGGCAGGCTCCATAGGGGTTGTTGAAGGAGAATAGCCTGGGCTCGGGCTCGCGATAGACGCGGTGGCAAAGCTTGCATTCAAAGGCCTGGGAAAAGCGCAGGCGTTTGGGTTCCGCTTCCGCATCGCGCGAAGCGGTTTCGTACACGACCTCGCCAGATTCGCGAAAGCCAATCTCGGCAGCATCCACGATGCGCGCCCGGTTGTCGGGCGAGACGACCAGGCGGTCGACCAGGGCAAAGACTGCCTGCTGAAAATCGAGATCGAGCAGCGACTCGGGGTTGGAAAATTCTACAATCTTGCCGTTTTGGTAAAGGCGATTAAAGCCCCGCGTGCGCAGCTCGGTAAGCCGCTCCTTGAAAGCGTCGCTGGGGAGCGCCGGGTTCACCGACGTTTTTGCCGCGGCCTTCTTCGACCGCTTGGCGGGGGCCTTCTTCTCTTGACCTTCGGGTTCGACCGCGATGCGCGGCTGCACGGGAAACAACGCGTAGAGCCGGGTTCCCTCACCCAGGTCCAGGATGGAGGTGGCAATCTCATCCACGGTGTCGCGGCGCACGACTCCGCCGCAGACGATGCAATGCGCGGTGCCGCAGCGGGCGAAGAGCAGACGGAGGTAATCGTAGATTTCGGTCGCGGTGGCCACGGTGGACCGCGGATTGCGCGTGGTGTTTTTTTGTTTGATCGCAATCGCCGGCGCCAGACCGTCGATCAGGTCCACATCCGGCTTCTCGATGCGCTCCAGGAACTGGCGGGCGTAGGCGGAAAGAGACTCGACATAGCGGCGTTGGCCTTCGGCATAGATGGTGTCAAACGCGAGCGAGGATTTGCCCGAGCCTGAAACGCCGGAGACCACGGTCAGTTTGCCGTGGGTCAGATCGCAGTCGATGTTCTTCAGGTTGTGGGTTCGTGCGCCACGGATAGTGATGAGATCGTTCAATGTTTCAACCAGCAAGCTCGCCGTGAACCTCCTCGGTAGGCGATGCCATTTCCGCCTCAAAACCGGCCTTGATGCGGGCGAGCATCTCCTCCGGGTCGCGCTTCTCTGCTTGCTCGAAGGCGGCTGCGATGTGGCGAGCCAGATCGGCCAACATCATGCCCCAGGCTTCGGGTTCCTTCCACACGCCCACGCGCAGGCTGATGTGCTGATCCTGATGGGCGATCCAGACGCGCAGCAGTTCGAAAGATTTAGCGTCGCTGCGCGCTGGTTCGGGTACGCGTAATTGATCGGATTGAGCCATGGTTCTCCTCTCGGTTGAGCAGTGTCGGGCGCTTATGCGGGCGGGCGACGTATTTATTGCCGGGATGCAGCTTCGACCGGCATCACCTCAGCGGCGCTCGCCGTGGTGCTGTGATGCCGGGCCCAGACGATAAGCAAAATGCCGGCGGCGATAGAACCCAGGCTGGCTACCTGCGCGTTGCTCATGCCCCAGTAGATGCGCGGATTGATGCGGATGAACTCCACCAGGAAGCGCGCAACTCCACTGAGCACCAGATATTCGCCGGTAATCTGCCCTACTGGCGGAGCGATCCCTTCGCCGGATTTTGCTCCTCGCCGCCATAAGTAGGCGGCAATCAGCAGGGCGACCAGAAGTTCATAAATCGGCGTCGGATGGACCCTCTGCGCGGTGGGAACCAGTCCGTGGGGAAAGCTCATACCCCAAGGTAGGTTGGTCGGAATACCGTAATCGCCGTCCCCGGAGACGAGGCAGCCGATCCGGCCTACTCCGTAGCCCACCGAGACGGCCGGCGCAGCGAGGTCCAGCATGCCCAGGCCGCCGGTTCTTGCTTGCCTTCCCGACCAGACCAGCACCGCGATGCCAACCAGCAGCCCACCAAACCAGGCAAATCCCGCACGGTCAAATAGCACCAGGAGCGGTTGGTGCACCAGCAGCGTGGGGTCTTCCAGTACATGCCACAGTTTGGCCCCGACCACTCCACCCACGGTGGTATAGGCAGCCACCCCGACAGCGTCCGCATCGATCCCATAACGGCGGAAATTGCAATACAACACCCAACAGCCGCAGACGGAGGCCAACCACAGGCAGAGCCCAAATGTGCCGATGGAAAAGTGACCGATGTGAATGAAGGGATACATGCGTGCGTCTTCCTAACAGTATAGCCGGGTGCTTTCGCACAGGCATTCGTGGAAGAATGCAGCCAATGAGAGAGCACGAGCACGAAATGTTGTTCCGTCGCGAAGAGATTGCCGCCCGGGTGGCGGAAATCGGCGCGCAGATAAGCCACGACTTCGCCGGAGAAGCTATCCTGCTGGTAGGGGTGCTGAAGGGCGCCGCTGTCTTTCTTGCCGATCTGGCGCGAAGCATCTCGGTCGAGACCACCTTCGACTTTGTGGCGATCTCCAGCTACAAAGGGGTGAAAACCACTGGGGCGGTAAGATTGATCAAGGATTTGGATACTCCGATCGGGGGCCGCAACGTGATCCTGGTCGAAGATATTCTGGATACCGGGTTGACCCTGGTTTTCTTGCGTAAGCTGTTGTTGCAGCACAAGCCGAAGACCCTGAAAATCGCAACCTGCCTGGACAAGCCGGCACGGCGCCTGGAAAAAATCGACGCCGATTACGTTGCCTTCAGTATTCCCAACCATTTCGTGGTTGGCTACGGGATGGATTACCAGGAGCGGTTCCGTAATCTGCCGGATATCCGAATTTTTAACCCAGATGAAGCTTAATTCAGTTGATCTTTACCGGTGGAAGGGCATAGAGTCCCACCCGGAGCGAACCCAGGAGAAGGAGCCTGTTCCATGACCGCGAAAGTGCTGCAACCCGAGATCGATCACGAGACGGGATACTTCGACGTCGCTGGCTTTGCTGCCACTACCTTGGCGAGCGCACCTGCTTTTGCCGCAGTGTTCGATCACACTCTGCTGAAACCGGAGGCGACGCGGGACCAGGTGGTGAGGTTATGTGAAGAGGCGGCCGCCTTCCGTTTTGCCTGTGCCATGGTCAACCCTGCCTGGGTCTCCCTGGCGTACTCGGTGATGGTGGGCAGTGGAGTCCCGGTCGGGGTGGTGGTCGGCTTCCCGCTGGGGGCCAATTTGGCGACCACCAAGCGCGAAGAAGCGATGGCGTTGATAAAGCTAGGCGCCCACGAGCTGGACATGGTGATGAACGTAGGTTTGCTGAGGTCCGGTATGAATACGCTGGTGGAGCAGGATATTCGCGGAGTCGTGCAGGTGGCGCACGATGCCGGCGCGCTGGTGAAGGTGATCCTGGAAACGTCGCTGCTGAGCGTGGAAGAGAAGCTGCGCGCGTCTGAGTTGGCGTTGGGAGCGGGCGCTGATTTCCTGAAGACGAGCACTGGTTTTTCTACCGGAGGCGCGACGACGGCCGACGTAGCGGTTCTGCGTGGAGTTGCGGGCAACCGCTGCGGAGTGAAAGCTTCCGGCGGGATTCGCACTCTGGCGGATGCGCGCGCCATGCTGGAGGCGGGCGCCACACGGATCGGTGCTAGTGCCAGCGTGGCTATTGTGAAGGAATATCAGAGCGAATACTGACGTGTTCGGGCGAGAACTGGTGTAACGTTACCCTCGTCACCATCGAAGGAAAAGCGATTACGGGGCTTCGCCCCTCCTTTTCCGGCCCAGGTACGCCTTGGCGAACCTGGGGCACCCGTCCTTTACCTACCGCATCCTTGTTACGAGACACCCATCCCGCCCAAATCGAAATGCTCTATGATGGCTCGATGTTCGTATGACTCCTCCTCGCGACCAAGACGACGCCGAAGCAGAGAAGAAACCGGCGCAAGCCATTGCTACGCAATCGTTTGAAGGCGATTACCGTCCCAGCTCACAGGCTCCGCAGCCGACCGTTGCGGCGCGCGTGGACCCGGTGCAGACCGAATTCCTCATGCGCCTGGCCAATGCCCTCAATACCACCCTGGATCTGCAGACCCTGATGCATCGCACCGCGGACCTGGTGCGCGCCGTGATCGACTACAAGATCTTCGCCATCCTGCTGTTGAATGAGCGCACCAACGATCTGCGCATGCGCTTCCAGATTGGCCATACGCCCGAGGCCGAGCGCCTGAAGATCCGCGTGGGCCGCGGAGTCGTCGGCCGGGCGGCGGAACAGCGCGAATCCATACTGCTCGAAGATGTACAGAAGGCAGACGACTACATCAGCGCCAATCCCGATGTCCGTTCGGAGCTGGCGGTGCCGCTGATCGTGAAGAACCGAGTGATTGGCGTGATGGATCTGCAATCCGAGCAGGTGGGCTATTTTCAGCCGGAGCACCTCCGTTTACTTCAGCTCACCGCATCCCGCGTGGCGCAAGCCATTGAGAATGCACGCCTCTATACCCGGGTAGCCCGGCAGGCGCAAACGCTCGCGGTGCTCAACGAAATCGCCCGCGAGGTTACCTCGATCCTCGATCTCGATCCCCTGCTGGAGCGCATCGGGGAGCTGCTGCGGCGACTGATTGATTACCAGATGTTCAGCATCCTGCTGGTGAATGAACGGGAGCAGGTGCTGGAAATTCAGTATGCGGTGCGCTTTGGCCACCCGGTGATGCCGTCGGAGAAAGTTCCGTTGGATCGCGGCCTGGTAGGCACCGCGGTGCGCGAGCGCCGGCTGATCCACACCGGGGACGTTCGCAAAGACGCGCGCTACTACATGGTGAACCCGGAGACGCGCTCCGAAATGGCGGTGCCCCTGCTATATAAGGGTAAGGTGATAGGCGTGCTTGATCTGGAACATGTACGCGTGAACTACTTCAACGAGGATCACCAGCGCACGCTGGTAACACTGGCCTCGCAGATCGCCGTGGCTATTGAGAATGCCCGCCTCTATCAACGGGTGACGCAGCAGGAACAGCGTCTGGAACACGATTTGGACATGGCGCGCGAAGTCCAGTTACGGCTGCTGCCGCCCACGCCGGCGCGTATGCCGCATGCGGAGTTCGCTACCCGGTTTCTGCCTGCACGCACCATCGGCGGAGACTTGTACGACTTTCTGGTTTATGACCAGCAATGTATCGGCATCGCCATGGGCGATGTCAGCGGCAAGGCGGCGCCGGCGGCACTCTATGCAGCGCTGATCAGCGGGATCATGCGCGCAGCCACCAGCCAGGCGCTTTCACCTGCCGCGATGTTGAAACAACTGAACGACTCACTACAGGAACGCAAGATGGATGCGCAGTACGTGACCATGCTCTTCGCGGTCTGGAACGACGAGAAGCAGACACTGCAGGTCGCCAACGCGGGCGCGGTACAGCCGCTCTTCTGTCGCGCAGGACAGGTGGAGACGGTACAGGCCGAGGGATTTCCGCTGGGCATGTTCAAGGACGTGAGCTATGAAGAATTCACGCTCTCGACCCGGCCGGGCGACGCGATCGTCTTCTTCAGCGACGGAATTGTGGATGCGGTGAACGAGCAGGAAGAGATGTTCGGGACCGAACGGCTGACCGAGCTGGTCGGCCGGCAACTCAAAAACACGGCCGAAGCCATGGTGGACGCGATCTATCAGGAACTCTCAGCGTTCCAGGGGGGCGTCGAGCGCTTCGACGACGAAACTGTGGTGGTGCTGAAGGTTCTGAATCCTCCCAGCGCAAGTTAGGATAAGCGTTGCGCCACCAACTTATTCTCCCCCAGAGGCTGAAGATTGACCGACACTCTGCAAATCGAAAACACGCGGACTATCCATCCGGCGCGTAACCTGATCGGCACCCTGCGGCTGCCAGGCGACAAGAGCATTTCCCATCGCTATGCCCTGCTGGGGGGGATGGCGGAAGGCGTCAGCCGCTTTCATAATTTTTCTACCGGGGCCGATTGCTCCAGCAGTCTCGCTTGCATGCAGCAACTGGGCGCGAAGGTCACCCGGTCAGGGGATACGGTCGAGGTCGAGGGGTGCGGCGGCGTGTTGACTCCGCCCGGCGCGCTGTTGGACTGCGGCAACTCCGGTTCGACGATGCGGATGCTATCAGGACTCCTCGCTGCGCAGGCGGGTGATTTCACGCTGCTGGGCGACTCCTCGTTGAACCGCCGACCGATGGAGCGGGTGCGCAAGCCGTTGCTCGAGATGGGCGCGGCGATCCAGTTGACAGACGGCCATGCGCCGGTCGAGATTCACGGCGCACAGCTGCACGGGATCGATTTCCGGACACCCATACCCAGCGCCCAGGTGAAAACCGCACTGCTCTTTGCCGGCCTGCAGGCTGCCGGCACGACTACGGTGAGCGAGGCGGTACGCACGCGCGATCACGGGGAACTTGCATTGCGCGCCTTCGGGGCGGAAATTCGGCGGACGGTTGACTCGGTCAGCATCGCCGGAGGCCAGAAGCTGCACGGGATCGAGGCTACGGTGCCGGGCGATATGTCTTCGGCTGCATTCTTCCTATGCGCCGCTGCGCTCTTTCCAGAATCGAGCCTGCTGCTGGATCAGTTGGGCATGAACCCCACCCGAGCGACGCTGCTCGATGTATTGACCGCGCTGGGAGCAAAGATCAACGTGCTGAATCTCGAGGAGAACCAGGGTGAGCTGATTGGCAGCGTGCAACTGTCGGCGCCCGCGCAGGGGCTGGGCAGCACCGAGATTTCGGGAGCGCTGGCAGCACAGTTGATTGATGAACTGCCAGTGCTGGCGGCGATTGGGCCGTATACCCGCGGGGGCATACGCATTCGCGACGCCCGCGAGTTGCGGGTGAAGGAGAGCGATCGCATCGCTCTAGTGGCACAAAATCTGCGCGCAATGGGAGCCGAGGTGCAGGAATTCGAGGACGGCCTCGATGTGCCGGGCGGCCAGCGGCTGCACGGCGCAGTAGTCGATTCGGGCGGGGACCATCGCATCGCCATGGCTTTTGCAGTGGCGGCACTGCGGGCCGAGGGCGACACGCAGGTTCTGGGCGCGAATGCGGCAGCCATTTCGTTTCCTGAGTTTTTTCAGTTGCTGGAGCATGTGACGGAACGATAGTCACGTTACCGATGATCTCAAGACGCGGATTCATGGCCGGAACCGGCACCGTCGTCGCCGGCGCGCTGGCTGCCAAGGTGCTGAAGGCTTCCCAGAAAGCGATGCGGCTCGGGGGCCCGATCTTCGTGAAGTCGGAGGATCCGGCGGCACTGGCCAAAGCGCACCGGGATCTGGGATATCGCGCGGCCTACGCCCCGACTGACCTTTCTGTAACCGACAAAGATCGGATTGCGGGCCTGGTCAAGGAATTCGCACGTCAGGACGTAGTGATCGCAGAAGTCGGCGCCTGGAAGAACATGCTCGATCCTGACCCTGAAAAGCGCCGGCAAAACATGGCGTACGTCACAGAGAAGCTCGCGCTCGCGGAATTACTCGGCGCGCGCAATTGTGTCGATATCGCCGGGTCCTATGATCCCAACCTTTGGTACGCGCAAAACCCGAGAAACCTTAGCCAGGAATTTGTCGACGCCACGGTGGAAAATTGCCGCAAGCTCATCGATACGGTGAAACCGCAGCGCACCTGTTTCAGCATTGAGATGATGCCCTGGAGCTTCCCCACCGGCCCGGACGAGTACGTAAAGCTGGTAAAGGCCGTGGACCGTAAAGCTTTCGGCGTTCATCTGGATGTATGCAATACGATGAACAGTCCTGTTCGCTTCTACAACAACAGCGCGGGCATACGAGAGTGCTTTGCCAAGCTTGGCCCCTGGATCAAGTCTTGTCATGCGAAAGATCTCAAGTGGGGACCGGGCGTTCAGGTGTGGATCCAGGAGGTTATTCCTGGAACCGGATTAATTGACTACAAGACCTTGTTGCTGGAGCTGTCGCGGCTGGGGACGGACGCGCCGCTCATGCTCGAACACCTGCATAGTGAAACGGAGTACACGCAGGGACGGCAGTATATCCAGGGTGTAGCGCGGTCGCTTGGTCTTTCCTTCGGGGGTTAAGCATTGCCCGCGCGGACGGGTGCCCCATGTTCGCGGATCCTTTCAGCACCTGTAGCAGCTACTGACAGAAAGCAAAGGAGGGGCTTCGCCCATCTCTTCAACCCATGTACGCGAAATTCCGCGAACATGGGGCACCCATCCGTTGTTGCTGTTACAGCCGTCCGTCGTGACTATCTGGCACAGAGAGTGTGCCAGATAGAGTCGGTTATTGTGGCGGTGGCGGCGTGTTCGGCGCCGGCGGTTGCTCCGGCGGGAGAGCTTGTTGCTCTTGTGGTGTCAGCTGCGGTTGGGGCGGCATCACCGGCATCGCGGGCATTTGCTCCGTGTGCTGCAGTTGCTGTTGCTGGCCGGGGAGAGACGCTTCCGGAGCCGCCTTTGCCGGTTCCAGACCGGGAATGACAGGGGATTTTGTTACCGTGCCGGTGACCGCATCGGAAAGTGCAATCCCGTATTGATCCAGGGTTTCCGCCAGAAGCTGTTCCAGTGAGGCGCGATCCTTGGCATAGGTGGCTTCGGTCGAGATGACATTGTTCTCTGCCGTGGCCAGGTTCCGCTCTTGTTGCAATACGTTGGCCGTCGTCGAGGCGCCTAGCCTCAGCTTTTTCACCTCAGCCTGGTAGGACTGGAAGTTGTACTCGCGGGCGGCCAGCGCCGCTTGCACGGCGGCCCGGTCGTTGGTGAGCGCGTATTGGCCGTTGATGACCTGAATGCGTACCTGGATGTAGAGCTGTTGCAGGCGCATCTCCGCCTGGCGATATTCGAGCACCGCTCGAGCTTGCAGAGACTGCGCGGTGCGATTGCGCAGCGGAATATTTACGTTGACGCCCACAGCCTTATCAGGACCAGAGCTGTTGAACAGATTGGTGAAGACCTGGCCGTAGCCGATGGTGGGAACATCGCAGGCGACGGGGCCGAAGAATTCAGGAGAGCAAAAGGGACTCTTCGAGCCGCCAAGACCCGCAGCACCATAGAAGGCGTACAGGTCTACCGTCGGCAGCAGGTTATTCTTGACCGCCCGCAAGGTGATCTCATTGTTCCTGAGATTCAGTATCTGCTGCTCGATCTCGGGACGATTGGCATAGGCCTTCTGTACCAGGTCCTCAACCGCAGTTCTTTCTTCCGGCATTTCGAGCAAGGAGACACGATCTGTGGGAATGACGGGCGCACTCGAGAGGACCGGGTCGCTCAGATTGCGGCTAATCGCCTGTTTCATGAGCAGCTGCTGATATTCAAGCGCGGTCTGTGACGTGATGAGCGCCTGGGTATCCGTGGACACCTGGTTATCCGCATTGAGCACGTCCAGCGGGGCCAATGTGCCGATCTGCAACTGCTTGCGATTGTCAGAAGCCAGCCGTGAGGACTGCTCCAGACCACGCTGCTTGGCCTGCACATCTTCATAGTCGGCTGCCAGTTGCCAGTAGATATTCTCAATCTGGTTGATGGTGTACAGAATCTGCTGGCGGAAGGCGGAATCGCTGATACGGCGATCATTCTTGGCTTCGAGGATGAAGCGTCCATTAATCCCCGGACCGAAACCGTTCAGCAAGTGTTGCGTTAAGGTGGCTCGAAAGGTGGACTGCAACTCCGGACTGTAGGCGTTGAAGATACTGTTGTTGGTAATGCGGCTGTTGTTGAAGCCAACCTGCAGCTGGGTCCCGGTGATGAAGCCCTGATTGTAATTGAAGTTGTATTGGTCAGTGTTCTGGTTCAACGTGAGACCACCGCTACCGAAAGGGGTTGCCTGGGGCGTGGTTGTCCGTTCCAGCTGGACAGTTCCCGTCAGCACAGGGTCCATCACCTCCGGCGTAGGACCGGTACCGTTGGTCGTAACGTTAATGCCACCGGCGCCGGAACCAGCGCCCCCGACTGCGGTGGATGTTCCACCTGGACCGCCGCCCGAACTGAGCGAGGTGGAGCTAGTCCCCGAGCCACCCAGCGTTCCCTCCACCAAGCCGGCGCTGACGCCTAATAGATTGGAACCGGCGCGAGCCCGTAGCAGATCAGTGTCCGCGATATCAAGGTTGTAGCGCTGGATGGCGATGTCGTAGTTGTTCTCCAGACCAAGAACGATGGCATCGGCCAGGCTCAGGTAAATCTTGCCGTTGTGTACCAGGCCGTCTAGGCGCTGGGAGTTAGTGGTGACAGGCGCCGTCACAGCCTTAGGTGCAAAGGTCTTGAAGTAATTGGGAAAAAACGGGTTTGGCTTACTGAAGTCGTGGACACCCGGCTTCATATCGAAGGGCTCGGTGTAATTGGGCTGCGGCGCCGGGGGAAGGCCAGCGGCGGGCGCGACAGCGGGTGGGCCGCCCTGCGGCGCTTGCTGTGCCGCTGCGGGCAGCGGCATATAGGCGCCGAGCACAGAGATAATTGCTATGGTCGCTTGCAGCTTATGAAAAACCCGCGCTCCATGCCGGCGACAGCACCACCGGAACAGCTTGGGAAGGCGATAGAGGGTACGACGGGATTCTGAATTTCTCATTGTTGGGTCAAAATCTCGGGGGTCAGGCCTCGGGCCTTCACCGTTCTGTCTCAATAATCAGGAGCTAGAGCTAGCATGGCAGATGCGGCATGGTCGCCCGATGACTCTAGTTTTCGTTACGCGCTTCACCCGGGGTTCGTTCCATGGATTTCGAGGCACCCTTCCGGTCTAGCTGCCCTTATCTGCCGATGCAGTGCGGATATGCGGCCGGCGGCTTTCTTCACTGGTTAACCTTTGGGCGAGTATATCGCAGCATCGGTTGCGATATACGTTAGGAAGTGTGGCGATCCGAGAGGGCGATCTGGAAATAGAGCACCCAGCAAACCGTCTGGTGTGGAAGGTGGTGCTGGCCTACGACGGCACTGAATTCCACGGCTGGCAGGTGCAACCGGACTGCGTGACGGTGCAAGGCGAACTGCGCGATGCCTTAGCCCGGATCACCGGCGAAGACGTGTTGCCTCAAGGCTCGGGGCGAACCGACGCTGGCGTGCACGCGCTGGGCCAAGTAGCATCGTTTGCCTTGGCGGCCCCAATCCCCGAGGCCAATCTTGCCCGCGCGCTCAATCGCACGTTACCAGCATCTATCCGGGTGCTCAGCGCAAGCCGGGAGACCGGCGATTTTCATGCCCGCCACAGCGCGCGGGCAAAAACCTACGAATACCGAGTCTTTCGCGGAGAGATTTGTCCGCCCTGGCAAGCGCGGTATGTCTACGCGTTCAACGCACCTCTCGATGTAGCGGCCATGCAGCGAGCCGCCGTCCTGGTTTGCGGCGAGCACGACTTCACCTCCTTTGCCGCCACGGACCCTGATCGGCTGGAACGAGATTCCAACGGCGAGGGCTCCGGGAACCAGGTGCGCTGCCTCCACACCTCGCAGTGGTCGCTCAAAGAGAACGATCTGCTTCTCTATCGCGTGCGGGGCAATGGTTTCCTGCATCACATGGTGCGCAACCTGGTGGGAACCTTTCTTGAAGTGGGACGGGGAAACCTGACGGAGACAGACATTCCGGCGATTTTGGAATCTCGCGCTCGCGAGCGAGCGGGCCCGACCGCGCCGGCGCGAGGATTGTTCCTGGTCAATGTGGAATACGCCAGCGGCGATTGAACCCGCAAAGAGGGTGCTACTCTTGAGCATCTGTGATGCCCAGCACCATCGCCCACTCTGCTTTTGCCCGCATCGGCCAACTGGCCTCGCTGCCTCGCGTGCACGCGGCGTTCCAGTGGTTTCATCTGCACGAGCGCAGGATGATGCAGTGGCAGCAGGAGCTGGTCTCGATCGCTGCACCCCCTTTTGGCGAGAGCAGGCGCGCAGAGTGGTTGGCTGAACGCTTTCGGGAACTCAAACTGCAGCAGGTAGAGATCGACTCCGAAGGCAATGTGCTCGGTTGCTATCCCGGCAATCGCTCACTCGCAACCCGGCCCTGCGTCATGTTGTCGGCTCACATTGATACGGTATTTCCTCTTCATACTCCGATTGCCCCACTCGTGGAGCACAACCGTCTGGAGGCGCCCGGCGCCTGCGACAACGGCGCAGGGGTAGCCGGCATCCTTGCCGTAGCTGCGGCGCTGGAGAGCTGCGGAATCGAGCTACCGTGCGACCTGCTTTTTGCCGGCAATGTAGGCGAGGAAGGCGACGGTGATTTGCGCGGCATGCGCTACCTATATGGAGCTTCGCCGTGGCGGGAAAGAATTGCAGCCAATGTGGTGCTGGATGGCGCCGGCTGCGAGGTGGTCGTCACGGAGGCCCTGGGTAGCCGCCGCTTCCTGGTCACCGTGCAGGGCCCGGGCGGCCACTCGTGGACCGATGCCGGCACTCCTAATCCCATTGTGGTTCTGAGCCGGGCCATCGCGGCCATGAGCGAAGTCGCTCTGCCCGTCACACCGCGCACCACTTTGAACATCGGCACCATAGAAGGTGGGAGCTCGGTGAACTCGATCCCTGAGCGGGCTACGGCTCGGTTCGATTTGCGCAGCCTGGACGCGGAGCAGCTAGTCCGGCTGGAAGTAGAACTGCATCGCGCCGTCGAGGACGCGGTGCTGGCGGCCAACTCATCGGGAAGGGCGAAGATGGCGGGGAGCCCGGTGAGGTTTCTGATCGAACGGATTGGTGACCGTCCCGCCGGCCGGCTGAGCAATGATTCCCGCTTGCTCGAAGCCCTGCAAGCGGTGGACCGGCACCTGGGGATTCGCACCGAGCAGCGGGTAGCTTCGACGGACGCCAACATTCCGTTGTCTCTGGGTATCCCGGCGCTCAGCATCGGTGCGGGAGGAGATGGCGGAGGGATCCATACGCGGGCTGAATGGTACGACGCCAGCGGCCGGGAGTTGGCGCTTAAGCGCATTCTCCTGCTGCTCCTAATGGCCTTGGACCACCTCTCCCAAGCCGCTGCCGCCACCGGCAAGCAATGATCGCGCTGGGCTTCCGAGGCTTGCTCTTGTGCTGCCTGCTGACGGCGCGGCCCCTCTTCCCAGCAACCGCCTCTGCGCCCGTCGGAGCCATTTACTACCACGGAAATATTCTTACCGGCGTAGGACTTGGGAGCAGCAACGCGCAGCGGGTCACCGCCATAGCCGTGGGAGATCATCAGATTATCGCCATCGGCGAGGACGCAGCGGTTTTGCGGCAGAAGCAGCCGGGCACCAAGCTGTTCGATCTGCACGGGGCCTTCGTGATGCCCGGCATCAATGATGCCCACGTGCACCTGGGCGACGCGGGACGAGTTAAGCTCACGATCGACCTCACCGGTAGTACTTCCTTGGCCGAGATGTTGCGCCGCGTGCGTGCTGCCGCGGCCGCGGCTCCGACTGGAGAATGGCTCCTGGGCGGCGGTTGGGACCATACCCTCTGGGCTACCAAGACTTTGCCCAACCGGCAGGACCTTGATGCGGTGACTGGCGGCCATCCAGCGATGTTCGTGCGGGTAGACGAACACATCGCAGTGGCCAACTCTGCCGCGCTCGCTTTATCTGGGGTGACCAATCAAACCCCGAGTCCACAAGGTGGCCAGCTGGATCACGACGCTGACGGCAATTTGACCGGGATCGTGCGTGAGGACTCGGGTATGGAGCTTATTCGGCGGCATATCCCCGCTCCCTCACGAGACGTGCGAAGGCAGGCCATTCTACTGGCGCTCAAGGATGCAGTGGCGTACGGCGTCACCTCGGTGCAGGACAACTCCGACTGGGATGACTTCCTGGTCTACCGGGAATTGGAACACCAAGACCAGCTTCCGGTGCGCATCTCGGAGTGGTTGGCCTTCAATGATCCGGTCGAGGTGCTGGTGGCACACCGCGCGGCGCACCCGGCGGACGACCGTATGCTGCACACGGGAATGTTGAAGGGCTTCATGGACGGCTCGTTAGGCTCGCGAACCGCGGCCATGCTGTCGCCCTACTCGGATGACCCAGGAAACAGCGGACTGCCACGTTACGACCAGGCGCGGCTGGACACCATGACGAAGGAGCGTGCCGCGGCCGGATTTCAGATTGGCTTCCACGCGATCGGCGATCGCGCTGTCGAGATGGCTCTCAACGCCTTTGCTGCCGCCGGCAGCAGCGCGGCGAGGCGCGATCGCATCGAGCACTCCCAAGTGGTGGATCCGCGGGACATTCCGCGGTATAAGGCGCTGGGCGTTATCGCGTCGATGCAGCCGAGCCATCTGCTCACTGATATGAACTGGGCATCAGCAAGACTCGGCATCCAAAGGTCACGTTACGCTTATGCGTGGAAAGCGTTTCTTGACGCCGGAGTTCCGCTGGCTTTCGGGACGGATTATCCGGTGGAACCCATCACGCCCTTTCGCGGCATCTACGCCGCGATTACGCGCAGCAACGAGGCGGGGACCGCCAGTTACTTCCCCCAAGATAAGTTGACCATTGATCAGGCCCTCTTGGCGTATACCCAGGGATCGGCTTACGCGGAGTTTGCCGAAGGGTTTAAAGGTAAGTTGATTCCGGGGTACGTGGCCGATTTCGTGGTGCTCGACCGCGATCTGACGAGGGTGCCCGCGGTGGAGATTTTGAAGACGCAGGTGCTGCGGACGGTCGTCGATGGCCGGACTGTTTATGAGGCAGACAGGGTATTTAAGTAACGTTACGTCCGCGGCCTCCCAGTATTCGTTTCCCGCGAATGCAACCGAGATCCCGGTGCTGTAACTGATGGCCCGTGAGCCGCGTCTAATTAAATATTGCTGTTGCACCAATCGCTACAACACGCCTCCGTCCCAAGGGCCGGGTTTTGGCTATACTGGGAACAGTACACAGTGACTGTGTGGCAGCAAGGGTTAATTATGTGTCGCCGTTCTTTGGGAAAGCTTCGGCGGCGTCGAGTTTGAGCGTGTTTCATGAATCCGGTAATTTGCTGAGGCCATGAACGACATTCGCCCCGGGTTTGCCGGAAGACCAGTTTTACAACCGCTCTCGTTCCCCTGGCTCACACCAAACTGTGTGACCGCCAGCCCTTGGATGCTTCCCAACCGACGAGGTTAGACCCAGATGAAATCGCTGCTCGAACGGCTTCGCACAAGCCGTCTCGCTTCAACCTTTACTATCCTTGGCACGCTGTCAGCCGGCATTTTGATTGGGTCTGTTGCTGTCCACGGGGTTCGCGGAAACGAAACGCAAACCGATAGCTCAGATGCCACTCCGCTGAAGATTCCCAACCCTGTCAGCCTGTCGACGACCTTCACGCAGATCGCCAAGGATGTCGGGCCGGCGGTGGTGAATATCAATACCGAGACCCTGCCCCAGGAGGACACCCATTCCAAGCGTCGCAATCCCCATGCGGCGCCCGCCGTTCCCCCGGGAGGTGGCGGCGACGACGACCAGAATGGCGACCAGGACCAGGGCGGCGGCCAGCCTGACCAGAACTTTCAAGACTTCTTTAACCGGTTCTTTGGCGGCCAGGGCCCTGGCGGCGGCGAACAGGGTGACCAGGTACGGGAGTCTCTAGGTTCCGGCTTCATCGTGGATCCCCGCGGCTACATCATTACTAACAACCACGTGGTGGAGAAGGCAGACCGGATCTACGTGAAGCTTTCTACCGACCCCGAGGGTTTCCAGGGCCGGCCGGGCAAGGTCATCGGCGTAGATAAGGATACGGATCTGGCGGTGGTGAAGATTACCACCACCGAGCCTCTGCCTACAGTAAAGATGGGCAACTCGGAAGCCAGCCAAGTGGGTGACTGGGTGATCGCCATCGGCAGCCCGTTCGGGTTCAGCCAAACGGTTACCGCAGGCATCGTCTCAGCCAGAAACCGCACCGTCGAGAAGGGGGCTGCCGGCCAGTTCCAGCACTTCATCCAAACCGACGCGGCCATCAACCCGGGCAATTCTGGCGGTCCGCTGCTCAATATGGCCGACCAGGTCATTGGCGTCAATACCGCGATCATTACCCAATCTGCCGGGTACGAGGGGATTGGGTTTGCCATGCCCTCGAATACGGTGATCGGCGTCTATAACGATCTGATCGGACCGGAGCACAAGGTGATCCGCGGTTCGATCGGCGTGCAGTTTCAGGCAGCTCTCAACCCTGCCGTCCAACGGGTCTACGGTTTCAAGTCCGGAGTGCTGGTCAACGCAGTTACCCCCCACGGGCCTGCCGACCAGGCGGGCATGAAGGCGGGCGACATTATCACGACCGTAGATGGCAAACCTATTAAGGATGGGGACGAGCTGGTGACGGACATTGCGGCTCGCAAACCCGGTTCTACTGTCCACCTGGGCTACGTTCGAGCCGGGCAGACGGCAAATGCGACGCTTACGATTGCCGATCGGGCCAAGCTGTATGCGGCCCAACCCGTATCGCAAAATGGAGACAACGGGCCGGAAAGCGCGCCTAATGCCTCTGAAGGAAAACTGGGACTCACGGTTGAGGCCGTCCCCGGTCCCCTGGCCAGTAAAGGGATCCATGGTGTCCTGGTTACCCAGGTGAAGCCTGGTTCCTTTGCCGACGAAGCTGGATTGACTTCCGGCCTGGTGATCACGGAGATCAATCGCCAGCCGGTCACCAGCCTCGATCAGTTCCAGTCACTGGTCAGCGCTTTGAAGGCTGGTCAGGACGTGGGCTTCCGCGTGGTTGACTCGCGTAATCCGACCGCGGGTGGCACTTATCTGGGAGGTACCTTACCTTAAAGTATTTCCCCATCCGGGTCTTTTATCTCCCCCAGAGGTAATAGGCGGCGGGCGGCGACGGAGTAAAAACGAACAATTTACCTAGTAACCATTACCGGCGGTCGGAAAAATAGCGGCCGCCGGGCCTGTTGGGATTGCAATCTGACAGGTCTCCTTATAATGTTTCCTGAAGCACGAATTTCCCCTATCGAGGTATGCATGGTGTCTTTACGAGCAGGCCAGGCGTTGCTCCTTCTCTCCACTCTGGCTATCACTCCAGCATTTGCAAGCCGAACTCATCGTGCACCCACGTCCGGCCATTCGCGGATGACTACTTCCACGAAGGCCAAGAAGAAACAGGTCAGCCATGTCCACGGACAGCGGACCATTGATTCCGATCGGGCCTCTGAGATTCAGAACGCATTGATCAAGCAGAAATACCTCACCGGCGCGGCCAGCGGGCAATGGGACACACAGACCCAGGTGGCCATGAAGCAATATCAGTCGGACCATGGTTGGCAGACCAAATTAATGCCTGACAGCCGAGCACTGATCAGTCTGGGCCTGGGCCCGAACCACACCAACGATTCGACCATCGGCCACGCTGCTCCTTCGGCCCTGGCGACGCCGAATACGCAGGAAGCGCAGTCGGCTGAGCCGATCGAGAACAATACGCTAGCGTCGGTTCATTCGCTTTCGCAGTAGCGGGTTTACAGATCGGTCAAGAAGCCCGGGCAACTGCCCGGGCTTCTTGCGTTTACGGTCCCAAGTACTTTCGCCCAGCGGTCTGTGTGAGAACACACACTCCTCCGGGCTGGGCTGACCCAATCGACCCCCCGAGCCTCGGCGATTAAGCAACGTGGTTAGACGGACCACCCGTCCGCGCTCACACAGATTCCTCAGAGCCGGGTTTCCGGTTGGATCAGGTCACGGATGGTTTCGCGGCGGCGGATCAGGCGGGCTTTCTTTCCTTCCACCAGGACTTCTGCGGCACGGGGCCGGGAATTGTAGTTGGAGCTGAGGGACATTCCGTAGGCACCGGCATCGAGAATGGCCAACAGGTCGCCTTCCGCCACCTCCGGCATTTCCCGGTCCCGGGCAAAGAAGTCGCCCGACTCGCAAACAGGGCCGACCAGGTCGACCGGGGCACGTTTTGCCAGGGGATCGTGAGTCACAGGCAAAATCTCGTGGTAGGCCTGATAGAGCGCCGGCCGTATGAGGTCATTCATCCCGGCATCCGTAATCACGAAAGTCTTCGTCCCATTGCGTTTGAGATAAAGGACTTTGGATACGAGGGCGCCGGCTTGCGCGATCAGAAAGCGGCCCGGCTCCAACAGCAGGCAGACCTCGAGCCCGGCAAGGGCGCGCCCGACCTCATCCGCATACTTTGCCATTTGGGCCGCGGGGTCAAAATCAGAAGTCCCGTGGTAGTCGATGCCCAGGCCACCCCCGGCATCGACGTACCGGATCCGGATACCATCGCTTTCAAGTTCGCGGATCAGTCCGGCTACCGCGTCGAGTGCTGCACCGAACGGCTCGGCCGTCCGGATCTGCGAACCGATGTGCACACTGATGCCAACCGGATCGAGGTAGCGGGATCGCTTGACTCCCTGGTACACGGCGCGGGCAGCCTGGATGTCGATGCCGAACTTGTGTTCGCGCAAGCCGGTCGATATATAAGGATGCGTCTCAGCGAAGACATCCGGGTTTACCCGCAAGGCGACCCTGGCTACGACGCGGCGCCTGCGGGCCCGTTCGGCGAGTAAAGCCACCTCAGATTCACTCTCCACATTGAAAATGAGAATACCGGCAGCCAGCGCAAGATCGATCTCTTCGGCTGTCTTGCCCACACCCGAAAACACGACCCGGCTGGCCGCCTTCTTATTCACCTCAAGGATGCGCTTAAGTTCCCCCCCGGAGACGATATCGAATCCCGAACCCTGCCCCACCAGCAATTTGAGAATAGACAAATTGGGATTCGCCTTCACCGAATAGCAAATGAGGTGATCCCTATGACCAAATGCCTGGGAGAAGAGGCGATACCGATCCAGGATCTGGCCTGCGGAATAGACATAGAGCGGTGTGCCGTACTTCTTCGCCAGTCCAACCAGGGAAACATCTTCACAATGCAAAATGGATTTGTTCTTGGGATAGCGGAAGGGACGAGCGGAGAGTGCGATCTCGGATTTCAAGACAAAAGGGCCTCGTGCGAATGAGAGTGCTGGGGCCCGGCCCGCTTATGCGGATTTAGGTCGTGGTGTTGAGATTGGTCGAGGGAACGACCGCTCGCGGCTCTTCAGGCACCATCACCCAAAATAAGGCGTAAGCCACCAGACCAACGGGAAATACCAATACCGCCAGCAGGACCGCAATGACCCGGGTCAACGTGACGTCCCAACCGTACTGGTTGGCGAGCCCTTGACAGACACCCGCCAGCTTCCTTCCGGCCAGAGGCCGCATCATCGGTCCCCAGGAAGGCGATACGGGCCGGGATGCAAAAGGACCCGCCGCCCCCGGCTCGATGACCGGTCTGCCGCAGGCCGAGCAAAAGCGCGCATCGCCAGCTAGCGAAGCACCACATCCGGAACAATAGAGAGCCATGGACGCCTCCAAACAGCCATTGTATTCCTTGCCGAAGCCCCGGGTTATTGCGCAGTAAACGGAGACTTCAGATACTTGCGGGCCGAATCCGCCTGCGCCGAGTCGCCGTCTTGGCGGAGCACCGCCTCGTATTGTCTCCGCGCCATATCTCGCTCATTCAATAGGTCATACATCTTCCCAGAGTTGAGATCACAGCGACTCTTGAGATCTTTGCTGATGGTCGGCTGAGCGGTGGCCTCATTGTAGGCGGCGGCGGCTTCGGCATAATTCTTCTGGCCCTGTAAGGTGTCGGCCAAGCCGAACCAGGCGAGCTCCAAATGAGCGGTCGGAAAGTAGCCTGGCTTTTTGGCCTGGTCCAGGACCTGCTGGTACTGCTCGATGGCGTCTTTGCCGCGCCCGGCGTCCTTGGTGAGGTTGGCCAGTTCCAGCCTGAAGAGGAAATCGCGGGGATACTCATCCGTTAAAGAACGGGTGACCGCAATCGCCTCGTCATATTTTGCCTCCCGGCGAAGGAAGAGACCGAGGGCCGTCCGCGCATCCACCGACGTAATCACCCCGCGCCCTCCCGCGTCCCGTAAGTCTTGGATACCCCTTTGTTTAGAGCCAGTTATACCAGCCGCCCCGGCGAGTATTTTGATCCCTAAAGGCAGGCTTCCGGTTACATACTGGTGGACCCCAACCACCAACTTTGCGTCAATATACTTCGGATCCAGTCGCAGCACCTTCTCATCGTCGCTGCGGGCCTGCAAGGCAACATGGAGCGCGGAAACAAAACTCCGATCCACCATGCCGATGTATACCGCATGCAGGCTGCGCGCCCAACCGCGGGCAAAGAGCGCATCGACATCCTCCGGATTCTTCCCTAATTGCTGATCCGATAGATCCATTGCCTTGTTAAATAAGGAGTTAATTTGTTCAGCGACAGCGTGGTCGGCGGCAACGGCATGCTTGCCGTTGAGAAACCCGTCGTGGGCATAGAAAGTAGTGTCGAGCAGATCGAGGCGATAGAGTTCGCGGAAGATCACGGTATCGAGCACATAATCCACGGCCAGGGGGTTGGTAGGGTTTTGCGCCTGGACCTTTTCAAACCGCGACATCGCGCCATCGTAATCGAGAATGTAGAAGCGGTCGAAGGCCTGGCGCACGAGTGGGTCCAGGTTGAGCGGGTTTGTATCAACTCCAGCGGGTGTGCTCACGGCGCCGTGGCCGGCTCCTGTAAGTACTGCAAAACAAAAAGCCAAGCCAAGGATCGAGGCAAACTTGGGCGAGGATGAGCGGTCGGCCCCCGAAGTCCCTATTAATAAGGATGAGACGGCCATCGGGCGGATGGGGGCGGTGTTGGAGCTAACGATCCGACGGATTTTTTCGCGAAATTTCATTAACTAGTAGTAATTAGGGAGACTCTTGGCGCATAAATAAGTAACTAATCGGTCGGCCGTGATCCACCAGTGCATGGACTCCCCTTACGGTAACTGCGGAAACGAGGAGACGCTATGACCAGGCAGGAACTTCTTCGGATTGTCATACGCCAAGCGCGGGCGAACGGTTTCCAATTTCGTAAATGGTTTCAGAAGACGATCGACTCCTCCTGGACGGGATTTGACGACGCGGTGGAATTGCTTGCGCAAGGGCGGCGTTACTACGCTCTCCTTTTCGCTCACGAGTTTGGCCGGACGTTCTGGAAGCAGGGTTCCCAAATCAGCTTTGTGGTTCCCGCCGCAAGCTATACGCGCCGCGACAAGGAAGGCCGGATTGTGACCGTGACGCGGAAGCCCTTCACGCGCCGAACCTTGAAGGCCGATGTTTGGAAATACCATCTGCGTGAAATGGCGGGACACGACGAGCCGCTCCGATATATAAGACGTTTCCTCGTTATAGAGGGAGACGTGCAGCAAACTAAAAGTGTCGCTTCTTAGTTACCTTACGGTGATTTTATTCTGGACATTTTTGCAACCAACGAGTGATATACTCCCGCCCGCGGACAGCCTACTCTCGGCTAGTAGAAATCGGTTAGAGGAATGGTCGTCCGGTAGCTAAGTCGCGGTACCCACCGCAACCCCGTTTCCGCCCGCCTGTTCTGCCACAACCGCATTTCCGCCCTCCCCCGAGTCACGGTATCAGGAACACATGGCTTTCGGTGTCGTTAAGCGAAATGCGATGAGCACTCTGCCCGCAGATCCTGCCGGGGGGGAATAGGTCTATGAAGATAGCTCTGGCTGCCTTATTTGCCGCGACCGTCGCCACTACCACAGGGTCCGCCTTCGCGCAGGATGTAGCGCCGCTGCCTACGGAGCTTATCCCGGCGGGCGTTCCTCTGCGGGTGGAACTCGACAAGAGCTACATGATGCGCACAGGCACCCGGATTGAAGGTCACCTGACTGAGCCGGTTTACCTCATCGACCACGTGGCCATCCCCGCCAACTCCAAAGTGTATGGCATGATCACCGGGAAGCATGGAGTCGGCCGCCAGGCTCGCACCGCGGCTATGTTTAATGGAGACCTGACACCGCTTAAGGATGCGGAAGTCACCTTTAACGAGCTGCAAACCCCAGACGGGCACAATTATGGCATTGAGACGGACGCTACGGAGCGCACTACCCGGGTTGTGCGCATGACCGAGCCCGAGGAAGCGCCTCGCAAGTCGCTGAAACAGCGCATCGCCGAAGTTTTCAGTTGGGGTAAGCGGGAGACCGCGGCCACTTTCAGTGCTCCGCACAAGATGGACCGGGCGAAACAGGCCCTTTATGCACAGATTCCGGTTCACCCCCAGGAGCTTTGGGCGGGAACCCAATACGACGCGGAGTTGAAGCAGCCATTGCCTTTAGCGGAAGAGGACGCCCCGGCGCCCGCGCCCGTCGCAGACCTTAGCGAGCTGAAACTGACGGGTAAAATCGAGGCCCGCCTGGTCGATCCAGTGGACTCAAGCACCGCGACGGTCGGCATGCCGGTCGAAGCAGTGTTGACCCAACCCCTTTTCGAAGACGAACCAGCAGCTACGCTGCAATCGACAGATTTGGCGGCGCCTGTTGCGCCGCAGGTTCACGGGAAATTGCTATTACCCGAGGGCACGCACCTGATTGGCAGCGTGGTACAGGCAAAGCCGGCGGCCATGTTCGGACACAACGGAAGCTTGCGCTTGACCTTCCGCAAGGTGGAACTGCCCGAAGGTGACGAGCGAGTTGTGCACGGCCGGGTAATCGCCGCCGAGAGCATTCGGACTGATCGGTTGCAGATAGACAACGAAGGCCAGATCAAGGCCAACAGCAGCAGCCGCTTCCTGGCTCCGATCACCCTGGGATCTCTGGCCGCGGTGTCGGACAGCACCGGCGCCGGCCTGGTCAAAGAAGCCCTGAGCAGCAACGGCCTCGATCTGCTGACGCGGATCGTAGGAACAGCTGCAGGGAACGGAGGCTTGATCTCTGGGTTTGCCTATTATGAGGTCGGTAAGGTGGTCTACGACACTTGGGTCGCCCGTGGACATGAAGTCGTCTTTGCCAAGGATACCCGCCTGGAAATCGAGCTCTCGCAGCGCTAGACAGATGCGAGCCAACTTAACTTAGGCCGTCCTCCCCCGATCGGCCCTTTAGCCAATAAGAACTCGCACCTAACGCAGCTCACCCCCGAGAGTTGCGATCGCGAGCAGCCACCATAAACCGACTGCGCACTTCGATCAGAGAACGTAAACCGCCTTTGCAGATCGGGAAGATTCCGCTGGTTGTCACCGCGGGAGTCATCTGCGCCGATCACGTCGCTCAAGGAGAAAGTGCGTATGAGTACCCCCTGACTTCACAGCGGCAGTCATTAAACGCTACATCCACAGCATCGAGCATTGCACGCAAGCTGACTACTCAGACCGAATGAGCGAGAGCAAATCGAAGACGGCAAACCGCATTTCCGAGTATGAAGCCGTAAATGCACCTCCGGCTTTAGCAACCGTAGTGGTCGTCTGAAGTAACGACCCAAAGAGGAAGGACTGAAGAGCAAATGAGACCAGGCCAGTAATCGAATGGACGCCAGCAAATCAAGAATAGGAAACCGCATTTGTAAGCATGAAGCCCCAACGCGGTTCCGCCTGTAGCAACGGCAGCGGTCATCCAAAGTGACCAACCAGGAATCGAGAAATCAATGAGCCCCAACTCCCCGGATCGAATGAGCAAGCGTGAATCAAAAACGGCAAACTGCATTTACGAGGATCAAGCCGTTAACGACCTTCCGGCTTTGCAATCGCAGCGGTCACCTAAAGTGGCAACCCACAGAGGAGGGATTGAAAACCAAATGCAGACTATCTCCTTAATCAGATGGACGGCAGTGAATCAAGAAGGGGAAACCGCATTGAACCCCCGGGGCGATTCCACCTTTAGCAACCGCAGCGGTCATCTGAAGCGACAACCCACAAAGAGGCCTCGAGGATGGAATGCAACGTGACTCCTCCGATCGAATGGGCAACAGCAAATCGAAAACGGCAAACCGCATTTGGGAGGATGAAGTCCCAAAGCACCTTAGGCTTTGGCAACCGCGGCCGTCATTGAAGCGACAACCCACAGAGGAGGGATTGAAAAGCAAATGCAGACCATCTCCTTAATCAAATGGACGGCAGTGAATCAAGAACGGGAAACCGCATTCTTGAGCATGAGGCCCCGAAGTGGTTCCACCTTTAGCAACCGCGACGGTCATCTAAACCGGCAAACCAGAGTGGAGGGATTGAAAAGTGACAGCAGTTCTGCCCCTTAGACGAATGGGCTGGAGTGAATGAAGAATGGCAAACCGCATTTGTGAGGATGAAAGAGTACATGCGATTGGTCAATAGAAACCGGAACAGTCATCAAGACTGATAACCCACGGACGAGGGATTGAAAACTAAATGAACGCTGACGCATCAGACCGGATCAAACGGAAAGAGATGGTTCATTGGACCCTTCCCCTTCCCCACCGGATAGGCCGAACGAAGCGCTTCTGTGACGTAGACTTTGGCGCCAGCGGCAGCCTCACCGGGAGATCGGCCGGAAATGAGTTCGCAGAGCAAAGCGCTCGAGAAAGCACAGCCTGTTCCATGGGTCGCGTTGGTGACGATCTTTTCTCCCGCCAGCCAGATCTGCTCCCCCGAGGCGGTGAGCAGGAAATCATCAGGACGGTCGAGATGGCCGCCGGTGACGACCACGTTCAACGCATCATTACCCAAGTGCGCGGCCATCGCTTGCAGACGAAGGGCGGCTGCCGGTACCTCTTCCCGACGAGAGCTGCCTCCGGCAAGCAGAGCCAGCTCATCGACGTTCGGGGTTATCCACCCGACGCGAACGAGCAGTTCTTCGCGGAGAAGGCGCACCCCATCCTGATCGATGAGGGGTGTACCCGAAGTGGAACGCAGAACGGGATCGAGAACAATTCGTTCCCGTGGAACCGAGGCGGACTGCGCGGTCAGAAAGGAGAAGACTTCGCACACTACGGCCGAGCTGCCCAACATCCCGATCTTGACGCCGGACACGGAAACATCTTCAGCCAGGCACTCGAGGGTCTGCCGGACGAGCGTCGCCGGAAGCGGTTCAACCGCGCGGACACCCAGCGTCGATTGCACCGTCAACGCCGAGATGCAGGCTACTCCGTAAATTCCGTGGGCGGAGAAGGTTTTCAGATCGGCGGTAATTCCCGCGCCCGACCCCGGATCAAAGCCCGCGATGGTCAGCGCCACGGGCCTGGAGTGGGCGGTGGTTGGAGGTGTGTTGCGGGGGGACTCCATGGGCCTCCGTCAGGTGAGAAAGGGCAATGCCTCAGGGCTAAAGCCCTCATGGTTGAGGTGAGATACAGCCCGGCTAAAGCCGTACCCTGACACAAAACGTTAGTTCTTCTGCGGCCGCAAAGCCTGCGGAGTGATTAAAACAGATTCCAGGAAGGAGCTAAAGGCAACGCCTCAGAGGCGAAAACCCTCATGGTTGAAGTAAGACGGTCCGTCTAAGACCGTTCGCTGATACAAGACATTAGTCTTTCTGCGACCGCGGAGCCGACGTATTTCCGGTTATTTCCGTTGCGGCTTGGGGGGCTTCGGAGAAGGTCTCACCAATGCTAAAGCCCGTCGTTGCAGGATTAAGCGCTCTCGCGGATTTGAAAACCCGCTTCCCCGGACTAAAGTCCGGGGCTGGCACGGTTTGCGTTAGCCCGGGCCAAAGCGAGTTTTCGGACGGGTGAGGCCGTTGTTCGGCTTCAAATCGCTTGGCTGAACAGTCTTCAGCGAAAGGAGTTCCCTAGCGGCTGAAACCGAATTCATTGAAAAGCAGTTACGTACGGCCTGGAGGCCGACCCTTCAGCGGCCTGGAGGCCGAAAACCTCCCGAGGGTCTGGAGGCCATATCCTCAACAAAATAGATGTTTTCCATAGCCTGTAACACCTGCCCTAATTGAGGACGGATTTTCTGCAGCCTGCCCATGTCCGTTTTTGAAAGGCAAACCTGGAAATATTTGTCCTGCGCGTGTATGCTGCGCCCTCGGGGTTTTTCGCTCCGTTTGCGATGCCAAAGTCCGATTCCGGGCCTATGACTTTGGTGGGGTCTGATTACCAACGATCCGCAGCGCGAGGCATCCGGATCCTGTCTAATAAGTGAGGCCCAACAAGGGCTGAAAACACCCCTCGCGCCTACCATATCCGGGCCCGTTAAGCAAGGAGGAGACCGTCAATAAGTAGTTGATAAATTTTGACTTAGGCACAAAGTGCTCCATACAATAAGACAGGAGAACAATGTCAACTATAGCCAACCATTCTCATTGGCCTTTAGGGCCCGCAATCCTCGCCGGCGCGGTTCTTTCCGCGATGTGCATTAGCCCCGGTTCCACGTTAGCCCAACCTGATTCTCCAGCAAAAGCGGGAGCGCCACAAACTGCACCCGCGATCGCGCACAATCACCACTGGCGTCAATTCGGAAGTGCGTCCTGGTACGGACGATCCTTCCAAGGACAAGCTACTGCCAGCGGCGAACCCTTCAATATGAATTCCATGACATGCGCCCATCGCAGCCTCCCGCTCGGGGCTACTGTCCTGGTTACGAATCTGCGCAACCATCGATCGGTGCTGGTCCGGGTGAATGATCGTGGTCCAGTACCTGAATCTCGAGTGCTCGACCTGTCGTATGCAGCGGCCAGGATTTTGGGTTTCCGGGGCATCGCGCCGGTGCGGATCGATTTGGTCGATCCGTCGTTAAGCCCTGCTCAGATTGCAGAGCTGAGCTGGCCCGCGCAATTCCAACGATAGTCGGCCCCGCGTTTTCGCTACAATTAGCTCGTGGCACCTTCTAGTAAGTCCGCAGACGAACGCCTGATCGTTGCTCTGGATTATCCAGACGCGAAGGCAGCGCTTGATTTGGTGGATCGATTAGAGGGAGCCACGCGCTGGTTCAAAATCGGCCTGGAGCTCTACGTTGCTGAGGGTAATTCCCTGGTGGCCGAGTTGCAGCGGCGCGGCTACTCCTTGTTTCTCGATTTGAAGTTCCATGACATTCCAAACACCGTTGCGTCAGCGGTGCGGTCAGTGGCGCGACTCGGTGTGCAAATGCTGACCGTACACGCTGCGGGCGGACCCGCCATGCTCGCTGCAGCGGCGGAAGCGGCGGGGGAGACAGGTTCCGGCTTGGCCCTGCTCGCAGTCACCGTCCTGACCAGCATGGACGATGGCCAATTGCAGGCAACCGGTGTCGCCGGAGATGTGACCACGCAGGTGGAAACGCTTGCGCGGATGGCCTACTCCAATGGAGCGCAGGGGTTCGTCTGCTCCGCCGGCGAGGTAGCCAATTTGCGTAATCGGCTAGGCGGCAAGCCATTGCTCGTTATCCCGGGAATTCGTCCGGAAGGCACGGCCACCGGTGATCAACGGCGGGTGGCAACCCCCGGGGCGGCGATTGCAGCGGGTGCAAGCTATCTGGTCGTTGGGCGACCGATTACGCGGGCAGCTGATCCTGGAGTTGCTGCGAGGTCCATCCTGGCAGAGATCCATTCCGCAAATGTGACTGCATAAGCAATCAGCTTAGAGCTTTTCGTAAAAGTCGCAGGCCGAGCAGGAGATGTAAACGCCTCCCGGAACTCCGCGCTCCCGATCCTTTACTCGTTTCACAATGCGAGTTGCTTTGGCGCATTTTGGACATTCAATGCCTTTGGCAGTGTCCATCATTTTCGAACGGTCGGCGGTCTTAGCTACTTTCGCCACGATATTATCTCCTCTTCGACAGGCTCAGCTGTCGGCACGCAGCTTCTCTCGAACCTCGTTCCGGCTTGGAGTACGTGTGGCGGGACGAATCGGCAGGCACTGCTAGTGATTATGTTACACGATCTGCCAGTGGGGTCGGGTAGTGCCTGGAAACGGCCGCACCTGATACGAGCAAATTTCCCTCAGCGGCTCAGGACACATCGTCCTAGTGGGGCCCGTTGACACTCGATATGTCCACCAGCTGGGATGGATTGGTACCGGGCGGCGGCGGAATGGGCGCGGGCTTCTGATCGTCGGGATATTGCACCGGCTTCATCTGATGATCCTGGTCCACGGCGTTGGGCAGCTGCTCCCCAGGCTTGCGCAAAGTGGGCGCAGCCGTCGGAGCGTGTTCTTGATTCGGCGCCGTCGGGGGCGCATCTCCAAGACGCACCTGGCGGACGAACTGCCCGGCAAAGTAGCCGTCGGTCTCGTCTTTGTCGCGAATCACCGGCGGCTGACCGACATCGGCGATCTCCAGCCGGATAACGCGGTTACCGTTGAAACGCACGAATTGGACCTCGTGCGGCGGCTGGCCGTAGATCCACTCCTCAAACGGCGTCTGCCCGTCCATTTCGCGAACCTTCTGGTCAGGTTGGCCAACAGCCTTCAGTACCATTTCACGATTCATACCGACCAGAACTTCATGGTTCAGAACAGCACCCTTCAGTTTGGGGGGAAGCGTGTCCGCAAAGGCCTCAACTGGAGTCTTGAGCGAAAAGTCAATCATCGGAATGATCAACTTGCGCACATCGGACGCAGTCATCTCGGGAACAAACTTGTTGAAGACGAGCGTCATGCGGGATCCGATCGGCACATGGCCGTCGTCCTGAGCCATGGGCACCATTCCACCCATGCCTCCCACTTCGATGTGCTGCATGATGTGGTGGTGCTTCTCCGGGCCGTCGTTGAACTCAAAAATGATGCGGTCCGGCTTCACTTCGAACTTGGTGATGACTACTTTATCGCCGGGCTTGGATGAGATACCGTACTTCTGTAACTCGTCCGCGTACGCAGTTCCAGAAGGGTTGAGCGGACCGTTGGCATGGAGCACAACGCCCTTGGTACCCAGCGGAAGGGGGCGAACCGCAAACGCTTCGTCTGCCTGGAAGGTACGGACCAGCTGCTGCCGTGTCCGCTCAGTGATCGCAGTCGTCGACAACTGAACGGCAGTCGGTTGGACGGTGGTGAGATTGGCCTCTTTGGGAGCCAGTTTTTCGCGTTGCACAGTGAACACTTGTGCGTTGCTAAAAGCACCTCCGAAGAGGGTGGTAACTGCCAACAAGGCGGCAGCGCGATGCGCTCCGCTTACGGCACTGGCAGGAAAGAATTGTTTGGTGGTGAGCCCAGCCATGGCGCTTTCCTCATGCGGCAATAATGGTCCCACTGTTAGTGATTTGCAAGTAACCTTTCATGCGCAAAGCGAAGAAAGTTTCAGGGCAACAAAACACAGCGGATTCTGTGCCTATTCGGGCGGTTTTTGCGGCTCCTCGCCAGGTTCCGGGGAACGGGAAGGTACAGGCAGAGGGGGCGACTGGGGAGCCATGGACTCGATCTGGACCAATGTGGTTCCCGCCGGGGCAGGAGGCGGAGCGATCGGGTGATGCGGAGCAAGCGTGCTGCTCATTGCGTCCAGGTTCACCGGGATGCCGGCGGGGACAATGACCGGTTGGGTGTAAAGGTATGCGTACTCGCGGGTCGCACGAATGACGATGAAGATCCCGATGAGCATTACCGCGGCCGTCACCACGCTGGCTTCCGGCCCATACTCGCCGCCGGTTATCCAAGTAGGACCGACTGTATTGCTCTGAATGACCGGAGAGAACTCGGTGATGCCGCTGACCGGCAGCCCGAAAAGAACACACATGCTTGCATTCCAAGCGAAGTGCCAACCCCAACAGACCCAAAGCGCCCGGGTGCGTAAATACGCGGTCGATAGCAACCAGCTGCTGAATACCGTGATCAGAAAGCTGGCGCGGTTCGCAGCGGGATTAAACATATGCATGCCGGCAAAGGCAATGGAGAAAACCAGAATGGCCAAGGTAGGCCCCATGGCTTCGATCAAACGCTGGAAGGGATATCCGCGGAAAGCAACCTCCTCTGCCAGCGAGGCTACGGCGAGCATGAGGAGGTCAATGAGAAGAATGCCGAACTGGCGCGGGACTAACCAGAGGGTGATGATCAATCCGCCGCTGAGGGCCAGGGGGAGAATGCTTGCAACCAGCATGCCCCATCCCAGCGCGGCGCCGAGGCCGAATTCCCGCCGCCAACCGGCACGGAAGACCAGGCCCATGTCGCGAACCGGCTGCCGCTGGCGATTGAATACTCGGCCCATTGCGGCGTAACCGATTACCAGCAGAAACAGCAGGACGCTGCGTTCGATGAGTTGTACCCAGACTCCGCTCACCAAGCCGTGAGCCGCGTGCACAGAAACGATCTCGGCAAAATAAAAGTAGACGGCGGCGAGGACGACGTGGCCGAACGCGCGTAGTCGATCGGCAGCAGTGATTTCGGTCAAGCGCACGCCCCCGGCAGGAAGAGACACAGCGAGCCTTGGGGGCAAAATGCTGTCGACATAGGCGCTTCAGGCGTTCTTGTAGAAACGGGCGATCTCCCGGAACTTAGCCAGACGACGTGCGATCCGTTCTTCGACTGGCATGGCCTGCAATTCGCTTAGATGCCAGGCAAGCTTCTCATCGAGCATGGTGGCAGCGGCGGCCGGGTCGTTCTGGGCTCCGCCTGAGGGTTCCGGCACCACATCGTCCACGCAACCCAAACGGCTGACGTCTTCGGAGGTGATTTTCAAGGCGGCCGCGGCCTGGGCGCGCTTGCCGGCGTCGCGCCACATGATCGAACCGCACGCCTCCGGAGCAATCACCGAATAAACGGCGTTTTCCATCATCAAAACGCGATCGGCAACTGCCAAGGCCAACGCGCCGCCCGAGCCACCTTCGCCGGTAATGGTGGCAATGGTCGGCACGCGCAGCCGGGCCATTTCACGCAGATTGCGAGCGATGGCTTCCGCCTGGCCCCGTTCCTCGGCGGCGATACCGGGATTGGCTCCGGTAAGGTCGATAAACGTGAACACCGGACGATGGAACTTTTCCGCAATCTTCATGGCCCGGAGCGCCTTACGATACCCCTCCGGGTTGGGCATACCAAAATTGCGCTTTACCTTCTCTTTGGTGCCCCGCCCTTTCAGATTGCCGATAGCCATCACTTCCTGCCCGTGGAATCGTGCCAAGCCGCAAGCCATGGCCAGATCGTCGCCGAAGGCTCGATCCCCGTGGATTTCCGAAAAGTCCGTAAAAATGCGCTGGATGAAGTCCATCGGGTAGGGCCGTTGAGGGTGCCGCGCAAGTTCGGTCTTGATCCAGGCGGGATTCGTCGGTTCGACGACTACCTGTGTCTGCTCAAAATTTGCTGCTGCCGGTTCGGTCATGAGACTCTGCATCGCCTATGCCAGCGCGGGAAAGCCTGCCGCTTGGCCTGTGTTTCTTTCAGTAACATGGATTATAGCGTTTTCAAACTGCTGCCGGGATGCGGCACCAGTTACTATGTGCAGGCGCACCGTGGGGGCCAATGACGAAGATTGCACTGTTTGGGGCTGGCGGGAAAATGGGGTATCGGCTGGCGAGCAATCTCAAGCCGTCCTCATTCGAGGTGCGCCACGTGGAGCGCAGCCCGGCAGGCCAGGAACTCTTGAAGACCGGTCTTGGTTTGCTGTGCGTCCCTGCCCAGGAGGCGCTGGCGGGGGCAGAAGTCGTTATCCTGGCTGTTCCGGACACGGCCATCGGCACGGTTGCCTTATCGATTGCAGGGGAATTGAACCCAGGAACGATGGTCATGGTGCTCGACGCCGCGGCTCCATTCGCAGGCCACCTGCCGAAGCGCGACGACCTGGTCTATTTCGTCACGCATCCCTGCCATCCGCCGGTCTTTAACGACGAAACCGATCTGGCGTCCAAGCGTGATTATTTTGGCGGCATCGCGGCCAAACAGCACATTGTCTGCTCGCTCATGCAGGGCCCGGAAAGTGCCTACTCATCGGGCGCGGAAATCGCTAACGTGATTTGGGCGCCAGTGATGCGCACCCACCGAGTCACGTTGGAACAAATGGCGTTGCTGGAACCGGGCCTTTCAGAAACCGTGTGCGCAACGCTGCTGGTGGTGATGCGCGACGCGATGGATGAGGTCATTAAACGCGGTGTACCCGCGGAGGCAGCCCGGGATTTTCTACTCGGCCACATCAATGTGCTGGCCTCTGTGATCTTCAAGGAACGGGAAGGGCTTTTCTCCGACGCTTGCAATAAGGCGATTGAGTTCGGAATGCCGGCCTTGATGCGGCCTGACTGGAAGCGGGTGTTTGAGCCGGAAGAGATCGCGGCCAGCATCCGGCGCATCACGTAGGTCCTGTTGCTTTGGAAAGGTGCATCCAACAGGGACCTGCGGTTTCCCTTCCGGCGATAAACCTACTCGAAGGCTTGTACGGCTCCCAGGCCTAGCAGCTGCTCGGCGCGCTCGATGAAGCCTCTGTCGGCGGCGACGGAGAGGCCTTCGGGCTCCAGCATTACGCAATATTCCCCGCGACTTTCGAGGTTGATCATGATCCTGCCGGGACCCGGGGCGGCCGTGATCATCGCCCGGAGCGTGCCCAGCATGGCCTCGTCTGCTTTCTCCAGCAACACCCGGATGCGGACGTTCTGGGGCAGCCTGATCTTGATGTCCTCCAACGGCTGCACACTGGAGACCGATAGCTTCGGCGCGGACTCATCGTCGTCCGCGCGAAGCACTCCCTTGACCAGGACCGGCACTTCGATCTTGAGGCTCTCGCACAGCCGCGCATAGTCTTTGGGGAAACAAATGATATCGATTTTGCCGACCGTATCTTCGAGCGCGGCCTGCGCGTACATCTCGCCGGAGCGTTTGGATTTACCCACCTTGAGGCCGACAATGACGCCGGCGATCGCCAGCAGGTTTTCCGGTTCCCCGCCCCGGCGGCGGCCGGCAGCTGGCGCCACCTTCATCTCCAGCGCAGTGGCGGTGTCGACCACGTTCAAGTTGCGCAGCTTTTCCGCGTACTTATCCAGCGGGTGGCCGGAGACAAAGAATCCAAGCACTTCTTTTTCCGATTGCAGACGCTGGTTCTCGTCCCAGTCGGGTGTATTGGGCAGGTCGTCGACGCTCTTTGTGCCGTTGCCGTTGCTTTCGAAAACGCTGGCGAGGCCGGCAAAAAGCCCATGCTGGCCAGCAACCAGATCGCGCTGAGCCTGCTGTGCCCGCTCCATCGCCCGGTCGGCGGAAGCCATGAGCTGAGACCGGCGGCCAAACGAGTCAAGCGCTCCGCTCTTGATCAGCGATTCCAGAACACGCTTATTCATCATGCGCAGATCGACCTTCTCGCAAAACTCCCAGAAGTTAGCGAAGGTGAGGTTTTTTTCGTTCAGCGCAGCGCGGGCAGTGAGGATGGAATCAATGGCGTTGCGGCCCACGTTCTTGATAGCCGTAAGCCCAAAGCGAATGCCGGTGAGACTGGGTGTGAAATCAGCGCCCGAGATCTGCACATCGGGAGGCTCGACCGCGATGCCCATTTCGCGGCATTCCTTGATGTACTTCACCACGTTCTCGGGCTTCGAAATTTCCGAGCTTAGAAGCGCAGCCATGAACTCCACCGGGTAGTGCGTTTTCAAATACGCGGTGTGGTACGCCAGCAAAGCGTATGCGGCAGAGTGCGATTTGTTAAAGCCATACCCGGCGAACTGCTCCATCAGATCGAAGATGCGAACCACTTTGTCTTTGGGGTGCTTGCGCTTGAGAGCGCCTTCGACAAAGCGAGTACGCTGCTTGGCCATCTCTTCAGGATTCTTCTTGCCCATGGCACGGCGCAATAGATCGGCTTCGCCGAGCGAATAGCCGGCCAGGACGTTGGCAATCTGCATCACCTGCTCCTGGTAGACGATTACGCCTAGCGTCTCCTTGAGCAGAGCTTCGAGTTGCGGCAACTCGTAGCTAACCACCCTGCGGCCCCACTTGCGCTCGATGAAGTCATCGATCATGCCGCCCTGGATAGGACCCGGGCGATAGAGCGCATTGAGGGCTGTCAGATCTTCCACCGAAGTCGGCTTGTAACGGCGGAGCACATCACGCATCCCGCCGGATTCGAACTGGAACACTCCAGAGGTGAGCGCGCGGTGAAAGACCTTTTCGTAGGTCTCAGCATCGTCCAGGGGAATCAGCGCCATGTCGAGCGCGCTGCCACGTTTCTTCTCGATCAGCTTGAGCGCGTCATCAATCACCGTCAGCGTGGTGAGCCCGAGAAAATCCATCTTCAGCAGGCCGAGCTTTTCCACCGCCTTCATGTCATAAGCGGTGACGATTTCATCGTTCTTGCTCCGACAGACCGGCACCAGCTCTGTAAGAGCCTGGGGCGCGATGACCACGCCGGCGGCATGCAAGCCGGCTCCCCGCACCAAGCCTTCGAGTTTTCTCGCGGTGTCGATCAGCTCCTTCACCTGCGGCTCTTTGTTGTAGGCCTCCTGCATTTGGGGATTATCTTCAAGCGCCTTGGTGATGGTGACGCCAATCGTCGCGGGCACCATTTTCGCCACGCGGTCCACTTCTCCGTACGGTAGATCGAGCGCCCGGCCAACGTCCTTAATGGCTGCGCGGGCGGCCATGGTGTTAAAGGTGATGATCTGGGCCACTTGCTCCCGGCCGTACTTGCGGGTGACATAGTCGATCACCTCGCCCCGCCGATTCATGCAGAAGTCAATGTCGATGTCGGGCATGGAGACGCGCTCGGGATTCAGGAAGCGCTCAAACAGAAGCTCGTTCTGCAGCGGATCGATGTCGGTGATTTCCATGGCATACGACACCAGAGATCCGGCCGCCGAGCCACGGCCCGGTCCCACAGGAATGTGCACCTCGCGGGCGTACTTGATAAAGTCCCACACGATCAGGAAATAACCGGCAAACTTCATCTGCTTGATGCAGTCGATCTCGCGCTCCAGGCGCTCCTCGTAGTCGGAGATAGGCCGCTTGCGCAATCCCCGGTCACCGAGGTGGCGAATGGTGGTGTCGAGGCGCTTGCGGAAGCCAGCGCGGCAAACCTCGGCGAAGTAGCTATCGATCGTATGCCCGGGCGGAACTGCAAACTCGGGAAAGGGATTCGTGACCTTGTTCAGCTTGAGCGAGCAGCGCTCAGCAAATTGCATGGTGCGGCTGACCACTTCCGGCGCATGGGGAAAGAGCCGTTCCATCTCAGCGGCGCTCTTGACGTAGAACTGGTCGCCATCGAACTTGAAGCGCTTGGGATTGTGGATGGAGTCCGCTGTTTGCACGCACAGCAGCACTTCATGAGCATGATGATCGTCTTCGCAGAGATAGTGGCTATCGTTGGTGGCGACGAGCGGAATCTCGAGTTCCTTTTCCAGACGAAAGAGATCCGCGTGAATCTTCTTTTCCAGTTCGAGTCCCTGGTCCTGGATTTCCAGGAAAAAATTGCCGCGACCAAATATGTCCTGGTATTGGCTGGCGGTGGCTTTGGCATCCTCGTATTTTCCAGCCATGAGGTTCCCGCACAACTCACCGGCCAGACACCCCGAAAAACCGATCAGGCCCTGGGCATGCTTCGCTAAAAAGTTCTTGCTGATGCGGGGCTTGCGGTAGAAACCATGAAGTGAAGCTTCAGAGGTAATGCGCACCAGGTTGCGGTAACCCTCTTCGTTCTCGGCCAATACCAGCAAGTGATGGTACTTGTCCTTTTCCGGGGCAGCGCGATGATCTTCCTGGGGACAGACGTACAGCTCACACCCCAGAATAGGCTTCACCCCCGCAGCGCTCGCGGCATTAAAAAAATGGACGGCGCCGTAGATATTGCCGTGGTCGGTAATGGCCACAGCCTTCTGTCCTATTTTGTCGACGTGCGCAACCAGCTTTTCTACATCGCAAGCGCCGTCTAGAAGCGAATAGTCAGTGTGCAGGTGAAGGTGGGTGAATTCTGCCATGGGTTACTTTTAGTTTAGTCTGCTGTGCCGGGCCGAGAAGACCGGATGGTGTGCAGAAAGAGTGCAGATTGAGGAAAAGCGGGGATGAATTAATCTTCATGAACTCAGGAGCCCACGAGTGAGCGAAATCGCTGAGATTAGGCAAGGATTGCCGCTGTGAGTGATCGGCAGCGCCCCGAAGGCGGCTGAGTATCCCTAGGAGACAAGCAACAGATCTAAGGCCGGCTTTGCCGTAGCCACGAAACGAGCCCTTCGCGCTAGTGAAACACGACCATCCTTGGCAAATAGGAAGTCGTAGTTTATATGGCATTCTCCGCAGAGCCAGAAATGCTCGACATGAACGTGGCTCCCACTTCGATGCGTCGTGCGGATCACCCTGCCACTGCGAAGATAATGAAGCTCTTTACGGCACTCCGGATTCATACATTGGGAAATCATGTAAGACCTCTCGGGTTACTCCGGTAAGTGTACTCCCGTTAGATTACTTCCGAGGTGTGGCTCTGCCCCAAAAGTTGTACGCCGGTAACCGCATTTTTCCACAGAGGAATCGAAGTTGATACGACCTCTTCTCTCTATCTCTGTGCATACAGTTTTGATGCTTCGAGTGAAGGCTGGGTTTGCAAAAAAAGATGGAGCGGATTTCGACGAAGGCAGGTCAGGAGATGCGGGTTGCGCCAGCGGATGCGCGGCAGAGATAAATGTCAGCATCGATCCCGGTAGATGCACGATACCGGCTATGAATCGCTTCGCTAAATTGTTGCGCCTTGCTTTCCTCGACAAGGTTGACGGTACAGCCCCCGAACCCACCGCCGGTCATGCGGGCTCCGTAACAACCGGGAATACCCGCGGCAATCTCGACCAGCGTATCCAGCTCGCTGCAGCTAGCCTCGAAATCATCGCGGATGCTCCGGTGCGCCTCAGCCATCAGGACGCCTACGGCCGTCAGATCACTGCGCTCCAGCGCTGACGCGGCAAGTTGCACCCGCCGGTTCTCGGTGATGATGTGACGACAGCGGCGAAATACATTTTCCGGCATTTGCGGCTGGCACTCGACCAGCTGCTCCTCCGTGGCATCGCGCAGCGCCAGGATGGAAGGCCAGCGGTGGTGCAGTATGCGCGTACCCTCTTCGACCTCTGCGCGGCGGGCGTTATATTCCCCACCCGCGTGTTCATGCTTGACCATGGAATTGCAGATGATGAGCCGTACGTGGGGAGGAATGGGCAGCAGGCGATATTCAAGCGAGCGGCAATCGAGCAACAAAGCATGGTCTTGTTGCCCGGCGCAAGCGATGAACTGATCCATGATGCCGCTGCGCGCGCCGACAAAGGCGTTTTCCGCGCGCTGGCACGCCAGTGCGATTGTTGCCAGCGGCAATGCAGCTCCGGCCAGCGCCAGCAGGGCCAGCGCGGTGGCTACTTCAATCGACGCCGAGGAACTGAGGCCGGCTCCCAACGGAACGTCTCCCGCGATCGAGAGCTCAAATCCGCCAACGCGCACTCCCTCCTGCGCTAAACTCCACGCGACCCCCATTGGGTAGTCGCTCCAGTGTTTGCGGGCGGTCGTGGGCAGCGGGTCCGCCGGGTACGAAACTTGTTCGCCCATGTTTTCAGAGGAGAGAACGATGCGCTCATCCTTGCGGGGACGAATAGTAGCGATGGTGCGAAAGTCGATCGCCACCGGCATGACAAATCCACCGCTATAGTCGGTGTGCTCCCCAATCAGGTTCACGCGACCCGGCGCGGCACAGCGCACGGCCGGTTCCCCTGCTGCGGAGAATGTTGCTGCTGAATCTTTGGAAGAGCCCATGGTCAATTCCGTGCCCGCTTGCGCTTGCTTCGCTGCCACTCTATTAATAACAGGCGCCAGGAGACTCGGGAAAAGACCTGCTCTGAGGGAGACCGTCCCTTAGCGGCTAAAGCCGAATTCATTGCGACGCCTTCATACGGCCTGAAGGCCGTTCCCTTCAGAAAATGAGTCGCTAAGACGTCTAAGTCGAGCCGGACCTGGTAGCAGACGCCGTCTTGAGCAATTGATCGAGCAGTAAGGTGGCAAAAGGATCTTGACCATAGCCCTGAAACCGAAATGTCGTCAAGAGCAGATGTCCTGGACCCTCACTTAGTTCCGCGAGATAGGCACGGTTGGAGTTGAGCCAGCCATAGAAGACGCCTGCCATCACGTTTTGGGAATCCCCTTCTCGCAATCCGCCAATCACGAACTCCGGCATGACCGAAGCCGCCTCCCAACCCAGAATCGAGCCGTCGATCACGGGGGAAAGGGGCTTCCAGAGAGGGGTGGGCGATAGAACCCAGTTGAAGTTGCTGACCCAGTCGCCCGTCAGGTCAGATCCTGCTCGGGGCAGAATCGTTAATGTGCCTCCTGCAGGGAGTGCATTCCGGTTGCCGGCCAGAACAACGACGGTCCTGCCCTGGCCGAGTCTCGCTTTGGTCACATCATCCAGCACGGACGAGAGCCAAACCGCCTTTCCCTGACTCGCGCCGGCACTCTCATCGATGAGGGCGATGCCATGCGCTGCCAGCGCGGCCCGCAAATACGGCAGCTGATTGAGCGGATCGTGGATAACCGCCGTAATCCCAGAGTTCGGCGCCGATTGCGGATAGACAGCATAGCGGTAACGATTCTGTGCCAGCGTTATCCCGGCGGCGCTTACCAACTGCAGACGGAGAAACTCCGGCGTTGCTGCGTCCACCTGCGCCGCTTTGCACTGCAGAGTACCCTCTGTTGCGACGCCGCCTGGCCCGGGCTTGTTGATTAAGGGCAACGTTCCGGATTGCCCATCGGAGGTCTGCCACACGATGGTCGCGCCTTCGAGAGTAGCGGTGGAATAATGCGACACCACGAGCGGGAGCTCCACCGCTGCTCCGGCGGTGAAGTTATGGGTGGCAAAGTTGGCCATTACCAAGTCGTCCTGCTGTAGATTCCCGAGTTCCTCGGCAAATGTCTTGGGTTGCCGCCACATGCTTATCAGCCCATTCGCTTCCCAGTTGGCGTCGGTGAGCTCGGTGATGACATAACCCTGGATGGAATTCTGCTGCCGCATCTGCTCAATTTCGAATTTGAGCGCGAGGTACTCATGCCTCTCTGTGGCCAGGGCGAGAGCGTCATAATCGGGATAGATGCGGTCCAGCCCATAAGCATGCAGCCGATCGAAGACACCCGCCGCGCGTGTGAGCTCACGCCCCTCGAAGTCGCGCGGGAACCACCAGGGCAACTGATCGCGCGGCGGCAGGAGGGGTAAACCCCAGTTGCCGAATTCCGAAACCACCAGCGGCTCCTGACCGGTGGTGGTGGCATCGCCATACGGGCTGAAGAGCCACTTCGGCCGGCCGGCAAACTCCTCCACCCAGCCCGCCCAGGTTGGTGCGTGGTCCGGAATGGAGTAGTACATATGAAAATCGGCAAAATCCGATTGCAGGTGAAAGCCCTTGCAGCAGGCACTGTTGTCGGTGATCAACCGGCCCAATGGTGCCGTAAGCTGCTTGAAATCGCGAAAGCTATTCAGCAGCCACGCGCGCTGTTCGTCCTGGGCCGGATCCATTCCCCACTGCTCGTTCATGATGCTTTGAATCACGATCGACGGGTGATTCCAATCCCGATCCACTTCCTCCCGAAAGGTATCGACGCCACGCTGGGCTGCTTGCGCTGTCCACCGATGGGCGTCATTCCATACCGGTATCTCATACCAAACCAGCATGCCGGTTTCATCGGCGGCGTCCAGATAGCGCGGATCCGGCACCTTGATGTGGCAGCGCAACAGGTTCAGTCCCATGGCTTTCGACTTCAGCATCTCCTGGCGTATAAAGTCCGCGGAAGGTGGCGTGTAAATACCTTGGGGATAGAAATCCTGGTCAAGAGCGGCTCGCATGTAGAAGGGCTTACCGTTGAGGAATATTCGTCCATCGGCGGTTGTGAGCTCACGAAATCCAAAGCGGGTGTCCTTGCGCTGAGACGGCCCGGTCTTCGCCTGGTTATTCAGCTCCAACGAATAAAGGTTAGGGTGGTCGCCATCCCACAGCATGGGATTCGCCACATGCGCCTTGCCTTGCGCCATCACTCCGTCAACAGTAAGCGCGAGGTCAGCCACGGTCGCGCCGTAGGGATCGACGATCGTGGCCTGAAGCGGATTGTTGCCCGCGCTCCCGGCCAATCTGGCTTCGACGGTGACATCGCCGCTATTGTGGGGCGTGACGTGCACCCACGCAATGTAACGAAGTGGCACCGTCTCCAGCGTCACAGCCTGCCAAAGTCCGCTGGTCTGGACGTACCAGTTCTGCTTTCCGTGGGGAATTTCGTTGTAGTCGAATCTCTTGTCGAGCGGCGGCTCGGCTTTATGTTTCGCCGTACTGGGCCCTAGAACATCTCGGGGCGGGCCAGAACTCTGGACAATTGGCGCCGTTGGCGGAGGAGGCATCGGAGGGTCAAAGACCTTGACCAGAATTTCGTTGCTGCCTGCGTGCACCTTGCCCGTAAGGTCGAAAGTGAACGGGGTGTATCCACCCTCATGATCCCCTAAGCGCCTCCCGTTGATCCACACTTCGGAGAAGTAGTCCACGGCGCCGAAATGAATCAGTTCCCTGCTGGACGGCTGCGGCAGCGGCAAAGTGATGGCGACTCGATACCAACCCACCCCCGCATAATCGCGAAGGTCGTCGTATTGAGCGTTCCAGGAGAGGCTGGCCTTGGCCGGACGCCACTTTGCCTGGCGATCGACGGTGGCGGCGGTGAATTGCCCCTTGGGATCGGGGCTGAACTGCCACTGCTGATCGATCACCCGGCTCTGCGCATGAACGCCGGCCGCCGCCATGAACAGGGCAAGGCAGGTGATTGCCTTCCCGGTTAACACGACTTTCCTCGACATAAAGGATCAGTGCTCCCTCGAAAGCATATAGCAACGGGGAGACCCGTCATCTGGAAACGAAATCGACGAGGATCTCGGTGTGCCCGTATTGACCGGATGTGGAACTTGGATCGCCAACCCGGTCAACGAGTAGGTCGTACACGCCGCTGGAGACCGGTGTGAGCTTTGCTCCGCGCACCTTCAGGACCTTTTGGTCTGTTCGCAGCTCGATGGTGGAGTTGAGTGCTTCACGCGAGACGTCGGCGTCCACTACCAGGCTCGCCGGCTTGTAAGAGACGGAAGTTATCTTGATTTGTTTGCTCGATTCACCCACCATTGGAGCGGTGCCGCGCACGCTAAGCAGAACGCCACCGTCATACCGGATCACACAACTACCGTTGCCATGGGGAACCTTAACGTTCAGGGTTGCGTGGGAATCTTGCGGATGCTCTTCCAGTCGCGCGTTGACAGGTTGGCCATTGAACTCTGCGCCGCTGAGATGGGCACCGAGTGGAATCTCCGGAGACCAGAGAAGATCGAACGGATCGCCGGAGTTTTCCGTTTTCAACTCCAAGCCATTGCCCACCCGGGTCATGGTCATCTGCAAATCACCGCCAGAGACCTTTAGGTTGCGGACAGAGAGGTGGTCCCAGCTGCCCGGCAAATGGGGTGAGAAATCGAGACTGTTCGCTGCCGCGTTCCTTTCCAGGCCCAGTAGGCCCTGCACGGCCGACGAGAGCAACGCTGCCGAGGACCAGGTCTGCTCTGGAACCGACTCCACTTGCTGATGGTAAAAATCACCCGCGAGTAGCTCGTGAATATGCCCCATCGAATCGAGGGTTCCCCACGGTAGAAGCCCGCTCCAGATAGGAAAGGCGGTCAAGGGGCGATGGTTTGACCAGAATTCCGACGCCACCCGCGCAGTGCCGACGGGCGAAACACTTCCCTTCGAGTACGACGCTGGATCAAACTCGCGGGAGCTCGCGGCCACGCCCCTGGTGCCCCAGTCGGTCTCGAAATCAGAGGTCGCAAGTTGGTTGAGTAGAGCGTCGCTGCGGCGCTGATCGAGAATGTGGGCTGCTACCAGGTTCACTCCGCCGTCGGCCTGTCGAAAGACAGCGTGGCCTGCGACGTTATAACCGTCTATCCAGGAATTTCGCTGGTCATCCCAATAACGACGCGCAGCAGTGCTGCTTGCCTTCTCGCTCAAGCGCGTGGCTTCTTCCGCTTGCTGCGAATGCCCATCCAGTCGCGCCAATCGCGCAAAGGCGGCAGATGCCGCGACCCAGCTTGCGGCGAGGCCAGGATCGTCGGTCATCTTGTCCTGCTCGTCGCCTCCTTCTTTGGTCGACGGAATGCGGGGCAGACCATCCTCTGCATTGATTATCGAGGCGCAATATCGATAGGCAGCTTCGATTCCTGGCCAATGCTGTTGCAGAAATTGTGTATCCCCGCTGACCGAGATGTAATGCTCCATCGCGGTCAGATATTGAAAGCTGATGTCGACGTGGACAAACATGTAGGGATATTTGCTGGCCCAGTCGGCGGGATCGGCGCTCTGCGAAAGCTCATGCCATATCATGCCGGTGGTGGTGTCCTGGTATTTCGCGATGAAGGCAAGAGCTTCGCGCGCGCGGTCGTAAGCACCGGAATTGACCAGCGCCTCGATAGCGATGAGTCCATCACCGGCAAAAAACCATGCGTACTGCGGCCGGCGGGCGCCGCGAGAAGGGCCGTAACCGGCCACCAGGCCGCACCCTAATACGGGATTGCAGACCCAGGCTTGATCGAGCGCAATTTGTGCCCATGCTAGTTGCTTATTAACGATCTCGTCGGGGGTTTCGATGCGCAGGGTGCTCCCGAGCAGCTCCGCGTAGTGGCTGCGCGCCTCCGATTCAAATTTCGCTTGCGAACCGAGCAGATCGTTCATGCGCGCCGGCGCGTTCGGCGAGCCCTGGTCATTACGCGCAACCACTACGGTGACGGAACGATCGGAGTTCCCTCCCGCGCGCACTGCAAAGGCCAACCGCTTCCCCGATGATCCCGGTTGCGCGCTGTTGAAAACCTCGTCGTGTGAGATCACCTTAGAAGAGCCGATCAATGCAGAGTATTTGTGCAAACCCTCGGAGAGAATATAGGCGGACGCAGCCGGGTCCCACTGGGCACTTTGGCCGCCGAGGGATGCAGGCCACATCAGATCAAGAACCGGCGTGAAGTGGATCACGATGTCGATGCTGTGACGAGACTCCACGGTGTAGGTGAGCAAGATGGCCTGCTCGTTGAGGGGTACGAAGAGTCGTTCTCGAACGATGAAGTCGGGACCTATGTAGGTGCGGGTGATCGCTTCTGGGTCGTAGGTAACACGACGGAGCAAGGTGGACCCGGCAGTTTCGGTCGTATCGCCAGCCGGGCGAAACCCAAGTTCGTAACCGCTGATGATTTGGAGCGGGTACGCCCATAACTCCAGGCCGCTGGAAGCGTAACCCATGACGATAGCGTTTTGTCCATGAGCCGCAATGAATCGCTCCGGCGCGACGGAGTCGGTCTGAAAAGATAGCTGCGCTGCCGCTAAAGGTGGACAAAGAAGGGCGACGAGTCCGATCAGTAAAGCGAAAGCGTTTTGAAGTATGCGTGGAAACCGGGGGAGAAACAGCAGGTCCCTCCGCTGCGCTACGCTCCGGTCGGGATGACAATTTTTTTGCATGGAAAAGGCTAAAAACCGACCACACGAATCATTATTGATGGTCCCACAGAATTGTCCTCCCGACCGAAGCGTAGCGCAGCGGAGGGACCTGCTGTTTCTCCCCCGGTTTCCACGCCCACATTCATTAGAGGACTACCAGGTGACCTTGAGGGTCTTCTCAACGTAGCCTTCGCCAGCGCCGAAATCAATCTGCAGTGGGCGCAACGGAGCATCGTTCGCTTGCGGCAGTTGTGCACCATCGATATGAAGTTTCGCATGCGCGTCGTTGATACGCAGCATGATTGTGTGGTGAGAGTTGGCCGGCGCCGACAGTCTTAGCAAGAGCGAATTGCCCACGGACTGCTGGTCCAGCACTTTCAGCTGCTGGGTCGTCGCTCCGGGATTGGGGAGAGCCTGGGCCATACCCGCCTCTACCGCCGGCAAAGGTATGCGCAGAATTCCGCCGGCAGACTTAGCTCCCGGGGCCCGCGAATCGAGGACCACACTTCCTGAAGCGCGCACCAGTAGCATCCCGCCAGAACGAGTGAACTCCAAATCAACGCTGCCGCCGGCGAGCGGCACATGACGCAGTGTGGCTCGATCCCAGTCCGCCGGCAAGCTGGGCGTGACCAACAGCTTATTGTTGGCCGCATCCCAATCCAAACCAAAGAGTCCGCGTAAAACGGGCGAGATGACCATGGCCGAGGACCAGAGTTGATGAGAAGTGCTGCGCCCCAAGGGCGCGAAGAACTGACCGGAGAGTAACTCTGTCACCGCGCCTGGGTCCTGCGCCCAAGTCAGGTCGGCATTCTGCATCATATGGGCATACCCGGAGAGACTACGGCCGTTGCGATACTCTGCAACCGCGACCCAACCGGTATAGAGTGGCCATATCGTTCCCTGGTGGTAACTGATGGGGTCGAAGAATGAGACCGTTGGACTCAGGTCGCGCGTGCCCCAATCGGTCGAAAATTCTGGCGCAGCCCACCGGTCGAACATTGGCTGGGCATGCTGCAACTTGTAGTTGCCATCCCAGGAGGCAACCGAGGGAAAGATGGTCGGGCTGGGGTCGACAGTGCCGTCTGCATTGCGGCTGAAGGCATAGAAGCCGCCCCCGGGAAGCAAATATTCCTTCTCGATGGTTGCGCCGATTTTGCTCGCCCGAAGATCCGCCTGCTGGGCAATCTCCGTGTGCCCTGTAGCCCTTGCCAGTTCCGCCATCGCCGTACTCGCCTGCTGATCGAGCGCAGCCAGATAGATCTCCTGGTGAGGCATGCCGGGCGGCCAGGATTCCACCCATCCTGACCCTTCCGTGTTCTCATAAATGCCGTCGCCATCGGAGTCGTGTGAGCACTCGAATTTCCAGGTCCGCTCCAGCGATTCCCAATTGGTCTGGATAAATGCCTTGTCGCCGCTTACCTTGAGGTAATCGTTGCTGGCCATCAAGAGCAGCGGATTGGCATCCGCCGAGGCATAAGCATAGGGCAGACTCTTCCAATCCACCAAGTCTGCGGTCTGGGCCCACTCATGAATGATTTTGCCCTCAGGGCTTTGCCTCTTGAACAGGAAATTCAGCTCGTCCCGCGTCAGCTGGTAATCGCCATAGCTGTTCACGGCGTAGAGAGTCCATAGGGCATCGCGGCCGAAATACCACCCGAAGCCCGGACGCGCAGAATCTCCCGAGGTAAAGAAACCGGCAACCAGTGCGGTCTCGGCAAACGACGGTGTGGTTTGCACGCGGAGCTGATCGATCGCGACCTCAGCCCAGGTAAAAGCCTGGTTGAGTTTTTGGTCAGGGGTATCGATGCTCAAGTGTTGCGCAGAGAACTCTTCGAAGTGTTTCTGCGTACTGCTGTACGACGCTTTAAATCCGTTGTCCAGCGCCTCCAGCCGGGCGGCCAACGCGGCGCTGGTAGAAGTGGCGGCAGTCTCGCCGGTCGCCATCAGAAGTGGATAGAGCTTACCGCTATCTGTAGCCGGATCGAAATGGACAACGAACTGCAAGGGGTAATTTGTGGGCCGCTCCTGGTAAGGCGCCATGATTCCGTACACGGCGGTCGGCATCGCCACGGCCGCTGCATGATCGGGAAAATTCAAATGCAGCACATAGAATCCGGATTGCCCGGTCTTTACCCATTCAGGCGAGCTGCGGTCATCCGAGAGCGCCGGCCACATGCGCTGCATTTCGGGCGTGAAGCTGAAGGTAAGGTCCATGGGCCGCACGGCCTGGATCTGATAGAAGGCTAAAGCGCCTGCTCCCTCGGGTGCGTCTTGCGGCGCAAAGAGAATCTCGCGCACCGTGAAGTTGGCGTGGGAGAAAGTGATGGTGGTGTGTCCCGGTTGTACATCAATGGTCGTGGCCTGCTCGTTCACGTCGATGGGCACGGCGTAGTCCTTCATCGCCGCCGTGATGCGCATGTGGCTCAATATTTTCCAGGGAAAAATCCACGCTTCAAACGTTCCATCCTGCTGGCCAAGCACGGCTCCGCGCGGACCGATTACACTGAAGGGTCTTTGCGCCATGACGTTGCTGCTGATCAGGGGTTGGCCCGGCTGTTCCGCGACAAAGTACGGGATCGTGCGCAGATCTCCCTGCGGCTCCGCAGCTTGCGTTTGCGGGAGTAACAACATCACTGAAGCAAACAAGAGAAGCAGGCTTCATATTCCTCCACTTGTAACTATGGGGCCACAGAGGGGAGAAACAAAGAGGCAGACGCTGGTTGCAAACGCCTGCCTCGAGTAAGACAAATTAGAACTGGAACCGTGCCGAAAATTGTAGCCGGCGCATCGTGGTTCCATCTTGCGAAGCGTTGATGTCAGTAATTAGTCCCGAGCTGGTTCCACAATCGACGCACCCGCTCGGGTTATTGAGGTTGGGATGATTGAAGACGTTGAAGGCCTGCGCCGAGAGTTGAAAGTTGAGCGCCTCGGTGATGAAGAACTTCTTGGCCAAAGCGACGTCGGTGTTGATCAGTCCAGGCCCAAAGAGCGAGTCTCTCTCGATATTCCCAAAGGTTCCTGGATTCGGACGGACGTAAGGCCCCTGCACCTGTCCTGCATAGGCAAGCGTGGGTACGGGGTTGAAGTACGCCACACTGTGCGTTACCGGGTTAAAGCCTTGTTTTCCCAGAGTCGCCGCTGGTCCCCCACGGATGCCATCGGGACGGCAGAGGCTTCCCCCTTGCCCATCGATATCCTGATCTTCGGTGCACAGGCTATAGGAGGGAGTGAAGGGTAATCCACTTTGCGCCGTGAAGGTGCCATTGAGCGCAAAGCCGCCAATCACCTGATTCACCCAGCCTGGCGCGTTGCCACCTATCAGGTGACTTTTTCCGAACGGGAGGTCCCAGTTTCCGGCAAAGACGAATGCGTTTCGGCGATTGTAGTAGCTATTCCCGTAATCGGCCCTGGAGTCCATGAAGAAGTAATCGGACTCATTGGCGCGGGCATGCGACCAGGTGTAGTGAGAGAGGAATTGGAACCCTTGCGCATAACGCTTTTGAAAGACCACCTGTAATGCCTGGTAGCTGGTGGTGGCCTCATTTGCGTTGTAACGCAGTTGCTGGGTCCATCCGAATGGACCGCCGAATTTTACGCCGAGGCTCGCCTGCGCGGTGCCGTCGTAATACGGATACCGTTCATCCGTGGTGTACGCCACGCCCGTGGCGGGATTGATAGGCAAGTTGCAGCCTGTCGGTGCGCCACTGCAATTGAAGCCGTTCAGCGTTTGCTGGTTTGGATTCGCCTGGTTGGACGAGTCAAACATGTTGTGAATGCCGTGGCTGCCGATATAGCCGATCTGCAGCGAGGCGCTACTGGAAATCTGCTCCTGGACCATCAGGTTCCACGCATCCAGTGTGGGGACGCGCATGGTGAGCGGTCGCGTCGGCTGTTGGATTCCGTCGGGCAGTGGATAGTTACCGTTCGCGGGGATCGCGGGAAAGTTATAGGTGGAAGGACCGTCGCTCAAATTGAACGTGTAGTAATTGTTATTGGGTGCATTGTTGTTTTGCACCACTGCGGTGGGATAGGAGAAGGTGAGCACCTCACCGAAGGTGTCGCCGGACCAGCCCATTCCGTAGGTGCGCCCGTAACCGACGCGGACCACGGTGTTGGGATGTACCTGCCAGGCGATACCGACGCGCGGAGCAAGGTGGGTGTATTCCATGTTGACGCCCATATTGTTTCCGTACGGGCCATATCCAGCGATGCGCACATCGCCGGTGTTGAGATCAAGCAGACCACCCTGACCTTTACCGGCGACGGTTTCAGGAAAATACAGTTCCCAACGGAGGCCATAGTTGAAGGTCAAAGTGGGGGTAGCGCGCCACTCGTCCTGACCGTAGAAGAACCAGCGTCTCTGGCGCTCTGCAGCATTTGTGTTTTGAATGACTGTGCGGAAAAAGCTGTTGACATCGCCTAACAGGAACGTGGCAAAGCCGAGACCCTGGCTACCGGTGGCTGCGGTGACCGAGCCTGGGAATTGAAATTGCCCCGCGAGAAGATTGTTATTGTTCACGCCTACGAGATGGTTCAGGGCGAACTGAATATCTCCGCCGAAACGGACGTTGTGATTGCCAATGGTGTGCGACCAGTTGTTCACTCCTTGAAACTGGCTCTCGGTTTGCAGGTAGGTCTCGGCAGAGGTTCCATAAGTAATAGTGGAGCTGCCGTTGGTGCCGTTGGCAGGGACGCCGATCTGGAACTGGGGCAAGCCACCGGTCAGTGACAAGTCGCCCTGGTTGACATTCGGAATGCCTAGGGCCGTCCCAAGAGGCTGGTTGTAGTTTGGACCCTCTTCGTTGATGTGAAGACGGAACCATCCAAAACGAAAATCGGTCAGCCACTTAGGGGAAAGGGCGTAGTCGCCGCCCGCGGCGACGCTCTGATCGAGCGCGGTATCCGTACCGGCGAAGTTGCCCAGACCAAAGCCGGGGCCACCGGCTGCTCCGAAGACAGGTGCGCCGTCGAGGTTTGAGTCAAATCGGGTGTAGCGTCCGAAGACGTGGAACTTCTGAGAGACTTGGCCGTCGCCCCGGACGTCGAACTGATCGGTATTGAAGCCTCCGGAACCCGAACCAGCATAGTTGTTGTAGATGCTGCCATTCCCGAAATTGGGCAACGGCATTGCCTTCATGAGGTTCACTGAGGGCGCGGAGAGGCGATTCGGCCGGAAGCACGTTGCCGGCAAACGGGGTGCGTCCTGCCGCCCCGGCCGGATTGCTTTCAGGATCATAAGCCTGGTACGTGGGACCGCCCCCCAAAGCGGGGTTGAGGTAGTCGCTCATATCGCAATTCCCACCTGATATGCAGCTGCTATGGGCCAAGGCGGTCGGTACGGTGGTCAGAATCGTGGTGCCGGTCTTCTCGCGCAAGCCCTGATAGTCACCGAAGAAGAAGAGCTTGTCCTTCTTGATTGGACCCCCGATCGACCCACCGAATTGATTGTGCACAAAGGAGGGTATCGAACCGGGTGTGAGCTGGGTAAAGGGATCCCGAGCCTGTTGCGCGTCGGAACGGCGAAATTCGAAGGCCGAGCCGTGGAAGCTATTGCTTCCCGATTTGGTTTGCGCTGCAACTAGTCCTGCTACCGCGGTTCCGAACTCAGCGTCGTAGTTTTGCGAGGTGACCTTCATCTCGGAAACGGCATCGAGGTTGGGATTGATGACTGCTACGCCCTGGATAGGATCCTGGTTATCAGTGCCGTCGAGCTCGTAGCCCGTGGCGAAGGGAAGCTGGCCATTGACCTCAATCTGCTGGCTCTGCTGCGGATTGGTGGATTGGCCGACGCTCCACCCTATATAGGTGGTGCCAGGGGTCAAAAGCTCGAATGCGGTGAAGTTTCGTTCCAGATTGGGCAGGTCGGACACAGCTCTTGCGTTGAGCACGGTGCTAACGTCGGCGCGATCTGTCTGTAGAAGAGGCGCTCCTCCGCTGACGGTCACGGTGGTGCTCGTGGCGCCCACCGACATCTTCAAATCCACTTTGGGAGAGGTGTCGGCGTAAACCACAACGTTGTCGGCAGTGGTTTTGGTAAAACCGGAGGCATCCGCGTCGACTCGGTAGCTGTCAGGTATCAAGTGCTGCACTCGATATTCACCGTCTCCACCGCTTTGCGTGGTGACGGATGTGCCCTTGGATACGTCTGTGACAGTGATGGTCGCGTTCGGTACCACGGCGCCGGTGTTGTCCGTGACTGTTCCGAAAATGGAGCCGTAAACGGCTTGTCCCAATGCGGCCGCTGGGACGAAGGCGAACATAGTGAGAAGGGCGATCGCCTGGAGGGCGTGGTTAGCCTTAGAGCGGATGCTGCTTTGCATATGACTCTCCAAAAAAGAACTTCCAGCCGGCGTTATTTTCGGCTTGTGAGTGCCGGTCCGTTGCGAATCCACAAGCCGTTCTAAAATTCGGTTACCGTCGCCTGCGTAGGGGCGGGTGCCCCGCAACCCAAATGGCAAAAAAAAGCATCCAAGCCTGATGGGTGACCGCTCGCATCCTGCTAAAGCGGCATTCACACAAGTTTTCAGAGCATGCGACGTCCGGGGCCGAATATTCCCCGGTACTTACTGATGCTGTTCGCTGAGGCTGATTCTGCCAACGTTGTTTACGGTGATTTGACGGTGAAAAGTAATCGATCTGTCGTTTTAAAGCACTCTGCCGATGGAGAAGTACCGTTTAACGGGTCAAATACTGACGAACGATCCACTTTGGTTGAGCGTGTTCTTGCTAGCAATCAGTTCAAGGCGTCTCTTCGACTACGAGAGTTCCTGCGTTACATCGCTGATTGTGCGATCAGGGAATCTCCGGAAGCAGCCACGGAGCAACAGATCGGGGTCCACGTCTTCAACCGGATCCCGGGTTATAACTCGAGTGAAGACAGCATCGTACGTACGCACGCGCGCCTGCTGCGGCAAAAGCTAGCGGAATTTTTTTCTACCGAGGGCGTTGGAGAGCCCATCGTTATCGAGGTGCCGAAAGGGCACTATTTACCCACCTTCCGGCCCCGCCATTCCGATCCTCCACCAGTTCCCTTCCCAGTGGCTCCGCCGGTGCTCCCCGACAAACCTCGGCCCGCCCGAATCAATAGTTTGTGGAAGACGATGCCCCTGGGCATCGTGTTGGGTATGCTCTGCGTTGTGGTCGTTGCCAGCTCCGCGTTCCTGATTCCCCGGGCATGGCCCAAGGCTCCAGCCGAGAAATCAGCCGTTGAGGTCTTCTGGGCGCCATTTCTCACGGGGGATCCGCCGGTAGTGATCTACAGCAACACCCGTTTTCTTGGCGATTCCCGAACCGGGTTGCGCTACATTCCACTGGGAGCATCCCCTGATACGGAGCAGGTAATTGACCACTACACCGGCATCGGGGAGTTGGCGTCGGTGTATGAGCTCACGCGGCTTTTCGATACCCATCAAGCCACCTTCGTTTTGAAGCGGAGTCTGCTGGTTACCTGGGACGAGGCCAAACTGAGGAATCTCGTATTTATCGGTTCTCCGGCCGAGAATCCCTCGTTAAATGCAGTGCCCTCGATGACCGATTTCACGTTGATCACGACAGTCGGCTCATCCGGGTTCGTCAATCATCACCCGCTCCCGGGTGAACCGGCGGTTTACCTGCGCCCGGAGCATCCGCTCACCAAGGATTATGCGGTGATTGCGCTAATGCCCGGGGTTCAGTCGGGAAAACGGACGCTGATCTTCAGCGGCTTGACTACCTTGGGAACCCAGGCGGCTGTCGAATTCACCTGTCGCAAAGACAGCGTGGTCGAATTGCTGAAGGCGACGTCTACCCCCAAGGGGGAAGTGAGGCCCTTCGAGGCGCTGCTCGAGGTCACTCTTGAAGGCGGGGTTCCGTTGCAAAGCAAGTTAATTTCGATGCGGGTGCATTAGTGGTCGGGCGGAATGGCACGCTCCTAAAGGAACGAGATCGCCTATTTTTTGCTCTCACTGGACAGGCTGCAGCTTGAGTTGGCTGGAGGCGTGAATCTGCGAAGCCGTGTCGAGCTCGTGCTTTGCTTCTTCTTCTTTGCCCAAGCCTCGGTAAGCCTGTCCTAATAAAGTGTGCGTAATGTAGTTGCCTGGATCCATCTTTTCAGCGTGCTGCAAATACATGGCTGCACTCTGAGGGTCGTTGCGACGCAAGAATACTTTGCCCATCTGAATAAATGGTCCGGTGCTCGAGACATCCAGGGAGATGGCGCGGGTGAGCGCCTCCTCTGCCTGCTGATATTGTCCAGTGCGCGTGTAGACGTCGCCTAGTCGGTCATACACCGCCGGGTAAGCAGGATTGATGGCCCGCTCCTGCTCGAACTCTTCCAGGGCGTGGGCCACGTCGGACTTGTATAGATAGACCTCGCCCAGCATGAAGTGGGCCAAGGGGAGCTGAGGAGAAATTTCCAGCGCTTTGTGCGCGTCCTGAGCCGCAAGTTCTGGTAAATCCGCTTGCATCAGCATGCTTCCGGTCAAGAGGTACGCCGCGGCGGAGTCGGCGGCCACGTGATACTGCGCGGCAAATGCTCCACGGGCGTCGTCATAACGCCGTGCATTCATGTAACAAAGCCCCAGCACATGGTTGGCATCGGCATTCGCATTGGGTGTCCACTGCCGGACACGTTCGAGAAAAGGAATGGCATCTGCAGGACGGCCCAGCCGGTAAAGCGTGAGCCCTCGCATCTGGATCGATTCGACGTCGGACGGGTCCTGGGTCATGGCCTTGGCAAAGGCTTGCTCGGCGTCGATCAATTTTCCGGTTCTGTAGTAGGCAATGCCCAAAGCACGGCTGGCTCCCGCCACTGGCGGCTGCTTTGCCGCAAGTTGTTGAAGGTCTGCGATGGCTTGCTGCGGCTGTCCGTGCTGCAACTTTTGCGTGTCACTCACCGCTGCCGAATCGCCGGGAGATGGGGAGGGCGCGGCACTTTGCCCAAAGCACAAGAAACCAGACAGCAAGACAAGGGTGAGGTACAAGATGGTTCGCATCACGCACCTTAAGAATACGCTGCGATGTAGAGTGTTAAGCGGTTTCGCAATCACTATGGTCTTATAAAGGTCGCGAGGAGTGGTTTTCCCTGGAGGAAAAACGCCGTAAAATTACTCGGCTTCGATCTGCATCCATTGCGAAACCGCTGTAGCATTTGCACAATGGCTGTTTGGCACAGAGGGTTCGCGGGGATATTTCTTTTTTGCGTGGTCACTGCTGTTGCCCAGGGTCACTCCATTCCTCCTCCCGGAGACCATCCGCTGCCGGCATGGTTCGTCGATTACGCTCCGCAAGCGGGCTTGACGATGCAGAACATCAACGGAGATGAGGCCACTAAAAAGTACATCATCGAGACTACGGGCAGCGGCGTAGCGATCCTGGACTACGACCGCGATGGCTGGCCGGACATTTACCTGGTGAACGGCAACGCGCTCGAGCCCATGCAGAGCAAGAATCAGCCGCCCACTGGCCATCTCTACCATAACAATCACGATGGCACATTCACTGACGTCACCAGGCCCGCCGGCCTGACAGCAAGTGGATGGGGCCAAGGCGCCTGCGTCGGTGACTACGATAACGATGGTTTCGACGACTTGTACGTTACCTACTACGGCAGGAATCGCCTGTATCACAATGAAGGCAATGGAACATTCAAGGAGGTAGCGGCTCAGGCCGGCGTTACCGGGAGTGGGGGCGAGTGGGGCGCGGGCTGCGCCTTTGTCGACTACGACCGCGACGGCAAGCTTGATCTGGTGGTCGCAAATTATGTTCACTTCGACATGAAAACCGCGCCCCGCCCGGGAGAGGGGCAGATGTGCATCTGGAAGGGGGTGCCAGTCATGTGCGGGCCGCGGGGACTCGATTCCACTCCCAACGTGCTCTATCGCAACCTTGGAGGCGGTCACTTTGCCAACACCACCAAGAGCAGCGGCATCGAAAAGACCAACGGACACTATTGCCTTGGGGTCTCGACGCTGGACTTCAACCGCGACGGCTGGCCCGACATCTACGTAGCCTGCGACAGCACCCCCAGCATTCTGTATCGCAATAACAAGGACGGAACGTTCACCGACGTAGCCGTGGACGCCGCTGTGGCCTTCGATGAAGATGGCCGCGAACAGGCAGGGATGGGCGCCACGGTGGGCGACTTCAATGGCGATGGCTGGCCTGATCTCTTCAAGACCAACTTCTCCGACGACACCTCGTCTCTCTACGAGAACAATGGGGACGGCACGTACAGCTCTAAAATATTTGACGCCGGCCTGGCGCTGAATACCCAGTATCTGGGTTGGGGTGTCATGTTCTTCGATATGGATAACGACGGCTGGCCCGATCTCATGCTAGCCAACGGCCACGTTTATCCTGAAGTCGATACTGCCCACCTGGGAGCCACCTACAAAGAACCGCGACTGGTCTATTGGAACCAGGGCAATGGAAAATTCAAAGACATCAGCAAGACAGCGGGGCCCGGCTGTACTGTGCCCGAGTCCAGCCGCGGTTTGGCCATTGCCGATTTCTGGAATCAGGGCCGCATATCCGTAGCGATAAATAATTCGGGCGCAAAACCCTTCCTGCTGGTCAACGAGGCAGCCAACAAGAACCACTGGATTGGCATTGGCACAGTAGGCACGCGCTCCAACCGGGACGGCATCGGCGCCAGCGTCTTGGTATTCGCCGGCGAGAGGAAATGGGTGCAGGAAGTTCGCAGCGGCTCGAGCTATATCTCCAGCAGCGACTTGCGACTGCATTTTGGACTGGGCGCCGCAACCAAAGTCGACCGGGTAGAAATCGATTGGCCCAGCGGGTTGAAAGAGTCCTTCAACGCGCCGCCTGTGGACCGCATCATCACCCTTACCGAGGGGACCGGGACGGTATTGCCGCATTAATCCTGCTCCCCACATGATCGAGAGCAACGGCAGCGAAAGCGATGACAATGGGGAAGCATTCCAGCGTGTAACGCGGTTCCGGCGCCTCGAGCGTAAGCAGCAGCAAACTGCGCAGCACTACATAGGCCACCATCGCAGTGGCAAATCTTGGCCAATAAAACAATCCGATCACAGCCGCCAGCAGGTAAAGCAAATTCAGCGCGCCGTAAGCATAGGAGATGCGCGTTTCCACGTGGTGGAGGCGGTATTGCCACCAACGCAGTTCTATATTGAGCATCTCTACGCGGGGCCGAAGCCACATATCCGCCAGGCGTAACATGGGCAGCGTTACGTAGTAGCGGAAGGGATGAACCCGGATGCGCTGGGCGGCCAGTGCGGCGAAGCCGGCGTCGATGCCCGGCGTGAGCACATCGCCGGTGTTGTACTGCGAGACGAGCGCCTGGGTTTCGCGCGCGTCTGAATCCAGCGCCCGCGACGGGAGCAAGTGGATATCGATGTCGTCCCCGGGAACATTCCAATAGATTTCGTAGGTGGAGGCAAAGTCGGCCATCCATGTTTTTGTCCAGCGTTGAAACCCCAGAGCTTTTGGTTCGCCCGGGTCAGTGGCGGAACGGGGCGCAAGCGGCTGAAAGACGTGGAAGGTGCGCCAGTTGCGAACAGTCCAAGCGGCGAATGGCAGCACCGAGACCAGCGCGCACAACGTTGCGATGCGCAGTGCCCGTGCCAGCCCGAGCGAATTGCGGCCATAGAGGACCAGCGCGGGGAAAAAGGTAACGGCCAGCAGGGCGCCATCCGGCCGCAACAGTGCGCCGTAGCTCCAGGCAAACGCTAGCGCCAGCATCGATCCCCAGCGCGGGCGCTCGAGCACGGCGGCAAATGCATAAAGTCCGAGCGCAACGCAAAAGATGGACAGGGTTTCCGTAAGCGGCATGGCGACGTAATTCGCCGTGAAAGGGCAAAGGGCCGCCAGCCACAGCGTAAACATCGCAGCCCGATGCCCACAGAGCCGGCGAACGAATCCCGCGGTGAGCAGGCACGTCACCAAGTCGACTACCACTTGCAGGTAGAGAACAGCGAGGTAGTTCTGCTTCCCGAAAGCCGCGAAGCAAAGGGCGAGGAACCCTGGGTATCCAGGCAGGCGGACGAGGGTCGGGGCTATCGTTGGCGGGCCGCTCGCGTGAGTGATGGCCCGGCCATAGATGCCATGGGTCAGCCAGTTCCTGGCGATGTCCGCGTAGAGAAGCGAGTCTCCCTGAATCTGGGGGAATGCGTGAATGAACCACAGGCGCAGCGCAGCGCCCGCCGCGAGTGCGAAAACCGCGGAAAGGATTGTGCGCCGACGGAGGGGGGGCATCCCCCGAAATCATACAAGGGTCTCAGGCTGCCCGCCTTAGGGTTAGAATAAGCGGGTAGCAGCGAGCGGGAGTAGCTCAATGGTAGAGTAGCGGCTTCCCAAGCCGTTGGTTGCGGGTTCGATCCCCGTCTCCCGCTCCACAATTTGCCGCTGCCCGGGTTAAAGCTCGTACCCTTCAACATCAAGGTTGTTTCAAGGCCGGGGCGCACAGCGGGTCCCTTTTCAGTTCTCGCGCAAACTCTTTAGCCCTCTTATGTCCATATCGGGCCGTTCTCGCGGGCTTGAAAGCGGGAGAGTTGCGAGGGGGAAGGATCGTGAGTCCCCTCAGCGGCTGAGAGAGCGTGTCCTTAGCTCAACGGCGAAGAGTGCGTGCCGGCTCGGTGGTGTCGGCGAGAATGCGGGCGCGCTCGAAAACGTCAAAGAGCATGTTGCGCGTCAGTTTGCCGGTGTTGGTGTTTTGCAGCGAAGGGTGGAAACTGGCGATCAGGAAGCGGCCCCCGGGGAGCGCGTATTCGGCGCCGTGGGCGAACTTGAAACGCGGTTTGCGTTCACTCTGTCCAGTTCGAACCAGATGCTCCAAGTAGCCGTCAAAGGCGATGCGGCCGAGACAAACCACTACCCGTAAATTGGTCAGCAGCGAGATCTCCTGGTCGAGGTAGGGGGCACAGTTTTGCAACTCAGAGCGCTTGGGCGCGTTGTCGGGTGGAGCGCAGCGCACGACCGAACTGATCCAGCAGTCCTGCAACCTCATGCCGTCACCGCGAGAGACAGAGTTTGGCTGGGAGGCGAAACCGGCATCGTAGAGAACGGGATAGAGAAAGTCGCCCGAGCCGTCGCCGGTGAAGGGCCGGCCGGTCCGGTTGGAACCGTGCGCACCCGGCGCCAGGCCCAGGATCAGCACATGGGCCTTCTCATCGCCGAAGGATGGAACTGGTTTGGCCCAGTAAATCCAATCCCGGTACGCTCGCCGCTTGCTGGTGGCGATGTCTTCGCAATACTTCCGCAGGCGGGTACAACGCTGACAGCGAATGACTTCCTGGTTGAAGAGAACCAGCGGATTGAGATTTGAAGTGGCCGGACCAGGATTGGCCGCCGGCATTGTGTTTCCTAAAGGCAAACCGGGGTTCGATCGAGGGGAGGTGCTCATACCCGATTGTAGGGCCATCGGAAAGACAGCGTAAGATGAATTTTCGCTTTGCCGCTGCCGCCGGCCGGAAGTGGGCAAAGTCTTGGAGGGGTCCATGTACAAGGTAAACAGAAGGGTAGGAGCGATAGTTGCCGCATCCGCGCTGTTTGCAGCGGGATGCGGGCAACAACCGGCAACAACCAGCGCGCCGGCGCCGCAACCAGCAGCACCAGCAGCCGTGCAAATTGGCGGCGAGAACGTGTTGACGCTCACGCGTAAGGGGACCACCGACGGCAGCAAACCCGAATTCCTCTCCGTAACCCTGCTTCCCGGGCGCGGCATGAATATGTTCCAGGTGACCGCGGCAATTCCCGGCAAAGGCGAGATCCCACTCTTGCGGTCGCCTTCGCTCGCCGATGCACCCAAAGTACTTAGCGGCGCGGGCAGAGATCAAACGGGCAATGCATCGTTCAGCCTTGGCGGAGCGTTTCTGATTCCCTACCCCAACCGGATCGTGGGCGAACCCTCCTCAGACGGCAAGTCCGTAATTACCCATTGGCGCGGCCACACCCTGGCTCTGCCGGCAAATTTCCCCAGCAAGAATCCCGGCGGCCCTGTGGTCGCAATTCATGGGCTGATTACCCAAGCCAAAGTGGAGGATCTCCAAACCCAGACCACCCCCGATGGGCAGACGGTCACCGGTGTCATCCACGCGGGAGACTTCGGTGGCCATTGGCTTTCGAACACCGATCTCAACTTTACCGTCGCCCTCTCCGGTGACGGCGTCGAAACCACGATCACAGCCAAGAATGTAGGCAAAGAGCCGGAGCCGATGTCGATCGGCTGGCATCCGTACTTTGTCATACCAAGCGGCCATCGTGCCCAGGCGCGCGTGCACGTCCCCGCCACCATGATGGCCCCAGTGAACAATTACGGTGACGCATTTCCCACCGGTCAGCTGAAGCCGGTCAAGGGTACCGACTACGACTACACTGCACCCGACGGCGTGGCCCTCGACGATCATTCTCTTGACGACAATTTCTCTCACTTGCAGCGGACCAATGGCGCCGCCGACGTGAAGCTGACTGACCCGGAATCGAAGTATGGACTGACGGTGTCGGCCCTGTCGCCGGAGATCAAGACAGTGCAGGTGTATTCGCCCAAGACCGCCTTTGTCGCCGTCGAACCGCAGTTCAACTATGTGGACCCGTTCGGGAAGCAATGGAAGGGTATGGATACGGGCATGGTGACGCTTCGTCCCGGGCAGTCGGTGACCTGGAAGGTTCGGCTGGAATTGTTTACGCCGGACTCGCCCAGCCACTGAACGGAGTCTTCCTTGCAAGACTCGCAGGCATAAACATGGCTGCGTGTCATCGGAGCAAAGCAAGAATTCGATTACCGTGGTAATGGAGTCCAGGTGCCGGAGCAACCGCTTTTACCTTGGTCCAGCGCATACTCTATGGATGCGAAGACCGATTGCGTCGCGCTGCCTGTGCTGCGGGTATAAAACGCTATCCCTGCCTGAGGCCCTGGAGCTATGCCAGGTGTGCTGGTGGCAGGATGACGGGCAGGATGACCGGGATGCAGATGTGGTTCGCAGAACAGTCAACGGCAATCTCAGCCTGAGCGACGGACGTCGCAACTACAAACACTACCAGGCTGCCGATCCGCGGTTTGTTGCACACGTGCGCACTCCGCGGCAGGAAGAACTCTAGCAATTCCATTTCTGCAATGCCGGGTCCAGCGCAGCCGGCTCGTCTTGGAATAGTCACGCCGGAACCCGTTACTCTGTAAACACCAAAAGTGAAAATGCCGTCGCCCATACCTCCTGCAACAAGGCCGGACCGCCAGGGGTAACTGGAAAAGGGTGTATCGTAGTTAATAGCGGCTTTGCATTCTTTGCGCTGTGGGTTTGACCCTCCCGGGAAAGCCCCATACGATGAAAGCAGGCTGTTTACGGGCCGCTCCGCATACATCCATTCCGCCATTGCAAGGACCGGCGGGGCGAGCAAACCTGGAAGGCACAAGTTGAGTTCACCTGAAATGATTGAAACGACACCGCAATCTGCCGGAGCATCGACCGCAACCGAAGAACCGGACGAGCACGCGGGCCACGATCAAGACCACGCGGGCCACGATCACGAGCATCCCGCGGCGACATTGAACCCGGATTGCACACGAGAAGTGGAAATTGAAATCCCCGCAGACGAAGTTTCGCGCAGTTTCCGCGCGGTCACCAAACGCTATCAAAAGAATGCCCGCATTCCAGGCTTCCGTTCAGGCAAAGTGCCGGAGTCGCTTATCCGCGGCCGCTTCGCCGAGCAGATCCGCCAGGACGTGATGGAGGCTGTTCTTCCTGACCACTTCCGCAATGCCATCGCTGAGCAGAACCTCAAGCCGATCTCGCAGCCACAAGTCACTGGCATCGAACTGGAAGAGGGGAAGCCTCTGCGCTTCAAGGCGGCATTCGAAGTGGTTCCGGATTTCTCCATCGATGGCTATCAGGAAGTGAAGGTGGAGAAGGTCCCCACAGAACTGACCGATGCTGAAGTCGACGCCGAGCTGGCCCGCATTCGCGATTCCCGTTCGACCATGGAGCCGGTGACCGAAGATCGTGCCCTGGCCGATGGCGACTTTGCGCAGATCAGCTTTACCGGCACTGTGCAGCCGGCCGAGGCTGGCAGCGAAGACGCGCCGGCCGAGCCCATCACCGGACAGGACGTCATGGTCCATGTCGGCGGCCCGAATACCCTCGACAGCTTTAATGCCGCATTGCGCGGCTCCTCTGTTGGTCAACAATTAAAGTTCGAGGTGAGCTATCCAGAGGACTTTGGCGAGCGCCAACTAGCAGGTAAGCGAGTGGCCTACGACCTCGAAATCAAGGGCATCAAGAAAAAAATCGAGCCGGAACTGAACGACGAGTTCGCCAAGGAGCTGGGGCAGTACGAAAGCTTGGCGGACTTCAAGCAGCAACTGCGTGAACACATGGCCAACGATAAGGAGCGCCGGGTGAAGAGCGAAACCACCAACCGGCTGCTCGATGCGCTGGTCAATCGTTTCGAGTTCCCCATTCCCGAGTCGCTGGTGCAGCAGCAGATTGACGCCCGGCTGGATCGCGGACTGCGCGCGCTCGCTTCTCAGGGTATGCGCACGGAAGATATGCGCAACCTCGATTTTGATCGTCTGCGCGCGGCACAGCGACCCTCCGCTACGGCTGAGGTGAAGGGTTCCCTTCTCCTGGACCGCATTGCCGACGTAGAGAATGTCAATGTGCCTGAGGAAGATGTCGACCGCGAGCTGCAAGCGATCTCGGTGCAGATGCGCGAACCGGTGGATGCGCTGCGTGCACGTTTGACTGAGGACGGGAGCCTCGCTAGAATCCGGGAACGCTTACGTAGGGAGAAGATAGGCGCTCTGCTGTACGAGCGGCTAGCGTCTTAACGAGACAAACGGGCAACTTTACAACCGGGCGCACGCCGTCCGCGGGAAGTAGAAGCAAGGGAGAGCATGGCACTTGTACCTATGGTGGTCGAGCAGACGAGTCGGGGCGAGCGAGCCTACGACATTTATTCTCGTTTGCTTCGCGACAATATTATCTTTCTGGGAACACCGATCGACGATCAGATCGCCAACCTGGTAATCGCACAAATGTTGTTTCTCTCGGGCGAGGACCCAGAGAAAGACCTTCAGCTCTATATCAATTCTCCCGGCGGATCCATCACCGCGGGTCTTGCCATCTACGACACCATGCAGTTCATTCGCAACGACGTGGTCACCTACTGCATCGGGCAGGCAGCGAGCATGGCGGCTTTTCTATTGATGAGCGGCAACAAGGGTAAGCGTTTTGCGTTGCCCAACTCCCGCATCTTGATCCACCAGCCGTCGATGGGCGGGCTTTCGGGCCAGGCTACCGATATCGACATTCATGCTCGCGAGATTCTGCGCATCCGCGAGATCACCAACAAACTGATGTCGAAGCACACCGCGCAGCCGCTGGAACGCATTGAACGGGATGTCGAGAGAGATTTCATCATGAACGCGCAGCAGGCCAAGGAATACGGCATCATCGACGAAATCATAGATCGGCCACGCACTTGAAGGCCATCAGGGCAAAAGGAGTTGCAGTATGAAAACGCCGAGGGGAACAGACGATACGCTCCGTTGTTCGTTCTGTCATAAATCGCAGGACGCCGTTGCTAAATTGATCTCCTCACCGAGCGACTACCCGCGGGCATACATCTGTGATGAATGCGTCGCGGTCTGCAACTCTATTTTGGAAGATGATCGGGGCGAAACGCAGCCCGGGGCAGCGCCGGCGCACTTGCCCAAACCGCAAGAGGTCAAGGGCTTTCTCGATGAGTACGTCATCGGCCAGGAGCAAACAAAAAAGAAGCTGGCCGTAGCCGTTTACAACCACTACAAGCGTATCCAGATGAACCGGACACGCGGCAATGACGTCGAGCTTTCCAAATCCAACATTCTTCTCGTCGGCCCGACCGGAAGCGGGAAAACCCTGCTTGCCCATACTCTGGCCAAGATGCTGGATGTGCCCTTTGCGATCGTTGACGCAACCACGTTGACGGAAGCCGGCTACGTGGGCGAGGACGTAGAAAACATCATCCTCAAGCTTCTGCAGGCCGCTGATGGCGACGTAGCCAGAGCGCAAACCGGCATTATCTATATTGACGAGATCGACAAGATCGGGCGCAAGGACGAAAACCCGTCCATTACCCGGGATGTCTCCGGAGAGGGTGTGCAGCAGGCCTTGCTGAAGATCCTCGAGGGTACGGTCGCCAACGTCCCGCCCCAGGGTGGGCGTAAGCACCCACACCAGGAGTTCACGCCGGTCGACACCACCAACATATTGTTTATCTGCGGTGGCGCCTTTGTAGGTCTGGAGCGCATCGTCGGACGTCGTGTGGGCAAGAAAGCCCTGGGCTTCAAGGCTCTCTCCGACAAGGATGCCCAGGAAGTCGGTATTCTGCCCGCGCAGCGCGACACCGAGCTCCTGCGCCAGGCGCAACCCCAGGATTTGATCAAGTTCGGCCTGATTCCCGAGTTTGTGGGACGCCTGCCGGTGATTGGCATTCTCGACGAGCTTGATGAGGAGGCCTTGGTGGAGATCCTTACCAAGCCGCGCAATGCCATCCTCAAACAGTACCAACGTCTCTTCGAATACGAGGGCGTGAAACTTTTGTTTGCCGAGGATGCCTCCCGGGCAGTGGCGCGCGAGGCCCTCAATCGCAAGGTTGGGGCGCGCGGATTGCGCATGATCCTGGAAGAACTGATGCTCGACCTGATGTACCACTTGCCCAGCAACAAGAAGATCAAGGAGCTGGACATCACGGCGGAGATGGTGCAGAAACGAGATCTTTCCGTTACCCTGTTGGAGAAGGCCGGGTAAAGGTCAGATTCGGGAGGCGACACGCCCGAAACGGAACCGGACCTTACACACCTCAGGGGCTAAAGCCTTCATTTCTCAAGCCGGTTACGGCCCGACTAGAGTCGTGCCCTGATACAAAACCTTAGTTTCTGAAGCGCCGGACCAATCATCAGAGACTTTTTCTGCTGCCTTCCTGCCCCGCAGGCCACCCCCGGCTTCGCTTGGCGGGCGACATAACCGCGTCTTTTTCCACAGGAAAATTGCCGCCTTCCCCGCCGGTCGTGCCGCGGGAGCAAAGCACGGCGTAGCGTTATCGAGAACTCTCCGTTAGGTGGAGAAAAACCTCTGTGCATTCGGGATTCACTTTTTTCGTCTATTGATTGGTTGAAGCCCTCACGTCCGGGTCATTGGCGCAACTCCGTTTTCCTCTGTATAACGGAAATAAGTGAAAGGAAATCGCGTGACACAAGCAAAAGAAACCCGTGACAAAGGCGATCTTCGCAAGCTCCCCATGATGCCCATCCGGGATATGGTGATCTTCCCTTACATGATGACGCCCTTCGTTGTGGGGCGCGAGTCGAGCGTGCGAGCGCTGGAAGAGGCGCTCACCGGCGACCGGAAGATATTTCTCGCCACCCAACACGACGCGGGCATCGATGAACCCCGGCCGGAAGACATCTATTCGGTGGGAACGATCGGCAACATCGTCCAAAGCGTCAAAATGCCGGACGGGAACATCAAGGTGCTGGTGGAGGGACTCGAGCGGGCGAAAGCCATCGAGATGAACGACTCCGATGGCTTCTTTGTAGCCACCGTGCGCGTCGCGAACCGGCAGCTCGAGGTCAACCCGCAGATCGAACAGGTAATGCAGCGGGTCACTTCCCTCTTCGAGCAGTACGTCAAGCTGCAGCAATCTTTGAATTACGAAACCATGATTGCCGCCGTTCGTATGGACGAACCGGCGAAGCTTTCCGACACCATCGCCGCCAACCTGCAGCTTTCGATCGAAGAGAAGCAGGAGCTGCTGGATATCTTCGATCCCAGCGAACGGCTGTCGCGGGTAGCAGACGTACTCGATATCGAAATCGAGAAGCTGAACATGGATCGCAGCGTGCAGAGCCGGGTCAAGCGGCAGATGGAGCGCGCGCAGAAAGAGTATTACCTCAACGAGAAGATCAAGGCCATTCAGAAGGAATTGGGCCGCGGGGAGAAGAGCGAGTTTGATGAGCTGCGCAAGAAAATCGAGAGCGCAGGCATGCCCAAGGACGTGTTCGATAAAGCCGTTCAGGAGCTGAAAAAGCTGGAGGCCATGCCGCCCATGTCGGCGGAATCGACCGTATCCAGAAACTACCTGGACTGGCTGCTGGCTGTCCCGTGGAAGAAGAAGAGCAAAGAGACCCGCAGCATTGATCACGCGGAAAAAGTGCTGAACGCGGATCACTATGGCCTGGAGAAAATCAAGGAGCGCATTCTTGAGTTCCTAGCCGTCCGGCAACTGGTAAAGAATCCCAAGGGGTCCATCCTCTGCTTCGTCGGGCCTCCAGGCGTTGGCAAGACCTCGCTAGGCATGTCGATCGCCAAGGCTACCGGCCGCAAATTCGTACGCATGTCACTGGGCGGCGTACGAGACGAGGCTGAGATCCGTGGGCATCGTCGAACTTACATCGGCGCCCTCCCCGGCCAGATCATCCAGTCCATGAAGAAGGCGGGGACCAAGAACCCGGTCTTCATGCTGGACGAAGTAGATAAGATGGCCTCCGACCTGCGCGGAGATCCAGCCTCGGCGCTGCTCGAGGTACTCGATCCCGAGCAGAACACGAGTTTTCAGGACCACTATCTCGACGTGGAATACGACCTCTCGCAGGTGCTTTTCGTGGCCACTGCGAACGTGCTGCACACCATCCCTGCGCCACTTCAGGACCGCATGGAGATACTGCGCCTGCACGGATACACCGAGGCGGAAAAGCTCGAGATTGCCAAGCAGTACCTGGTGAAGAAACAGCGCGAAAACACCGGTCTGAGCGACAAGAACGCCGTCTTCAGCGACGCGTCGCTGGTGGACATCATTCGCGGGTACACCCGTGAGGCTGGTGTCCGCAATCTGGAGCGCGAAATTGGCAATGTGTGCCGCAAGGTGGCACGCCGGGTAGTCCGCAACGGCGCCAAGCATAAGGAAGAGATAACCGACACCAACGTGAACGAGTTTTTGGGAGTGGCCAAATTCCGCGACTCTCAGCTGCACGAAACCAGCGAAGTGGGCCTGGTGACCGGGCTGGCGTGGACTGAGGTAGGCGGCAGCATTCTCTCTACCGAAGTGCAGGTGCTGGATGGCAAAGGTAAGTTGACCCTGACCGGTCAACTGGGCGACGTGATGCAGGAGTCAGCCCAGGCTGCGCTTTCCTACATCCGCAGCCGCGCGCAGCACCTGGGGCTGCCTAAGGACTTTTACCGCAACATCGACATTCACGTGCATGTGCCGGAAGGCGCGATTCCCAAGGACGGTCCGTCGGCGGGCATCACCATCGCGACTGCCCTGGCCAGTGCGCTGGCCAAGATAAGGGTGCGGCGCGATATCGCCATGACCGGAGAGATCACTCTGCGGGGCAAGGTTCTACCCATTGGCGGATTGAAAGAGAAGCTGCTGGCTGCCCACCGGGCCGGCATTTTCGAGGCCGTCCTACCTCGAGCCAACGAGAAGGATTTAGCGGATCTTCCGGAGAATCTGCGCAGCGTAATGAAGCTGCACTTCGTGGATCAGATGGATGAAGTCCTGCGGATTGCGCTCGAGGGTCCGCTGCCGGAACTGCGCGAGGAGACTCCCGAGGCGCTGGCTGCGGTTCCGCCTCCTGCGCCTGTCGGGCAGCCGCGCGCGCAGTAAGCCGGGATGCACCTGGTTACCAAATTCCTCCTGTCAGCGATGGCTCCGGAGCAGTTCCCTTCCGCAACGGCCCCGGAATTCGCCTTCCTGGGCCGGTCCAATGTTGGCAAATCGAGCCTGATCAATGGCTTGCTGGGGGAAAAGGCGGCCAAAGTTTCGGCCTCGCCGGGACGCACGCGGGCCATTAACTTTTTCGCCCTATCCGATTCAGCGACTGCGCGGTTGCCGCGACTGCTTTTTGCCGATCTGCCGGGTTACGGTTACGCCAAAATCGCCAAGTCCATCTCCGCGGAATGGCCCAAATTCATCAATCCCTACCTCGAAGAGCGGGCCAACCTGGTCCTCTGCATCTGCCTGGTCGACAGCAACATTCCGGTGCAGGCCAGCGACCAGCAGCTGGTCGCGTCGCTTAAGGGAATGGGGCGTAGTTTTCTCACCGTGGGCACGAAGGCAGACCGTCTTTCCGGCAACGAACGGACGAAAGCCCTGGCTCGGCTGAAGGATGGTTTGGGACTAAGCGAGATTCTGCTGTGCTCGACCAAAACCGGCCTTGGGCTAAAGGAACTGTGGGCGCGGATTCTGGCCCGGGCAGAAGAGAACGCTCCCGCCTGAAGTCTCCCCGCCACGGGTGATGCGATACCACGGGTCTCGTTCGACAAGTATCCCGCTCACACTGCCAAGGAAGATCGAGGTTCGCGGAATCCCAAATCTCGCGAAACACGAGCGAGATGTGGGGCACCCGACTCCCGTTGTCGGGAACGATCCCCGGCGGTTTCCCCTTTACCAGGTGTTATAAGCCTGTCCGTCGCTGCCCACTTCATCCGAGCCACTGTGCACGTCGGTCATGCCGGGGTCAGTCTGATCGACGCTTTGCAGGGTGTCATCCATGGTCGGTACCCAGGTGCTATTGCTTGCAGTCATGGGATCCTTAGGGACGGATTTTAGATATCCTGCGCTGACCAGATCGTCGAGCGTTTGCGGCGCCTTATTCTTATCACCGGTGTAAGCGTCGATGGCATCGCGCATGACGTGCAGGTTCTCTTTGAGGACCGCTTCCTTGGCAGCGCGAATGGATGAGACATACGCGGGGATAGCAATGGAGGCCAGAATGGCGATGATGAGCATCACCACCATCAACTCGACCAAGGTGAAACCCGCCGCGTGGCGTGGCCGGGCAGAGCGCGCACTTCGAGTTCGAGAACGGAAGCCGGATATCCTCACAAGCCTACCAATCGGAATACTTTGTTCCATCCATCGCAATGCCTTGCGACTTGGAGGCGACATCAAAGACACTCTGCCCACCCCAGGAGTCGCTATTGGGGTCGTCCTGCATCGAGCGTAAAGTCCATTCGGCTTTGCCGGTCATCGGATCGACCGGAATGCGGCGCAGAAACTTGAGTTTCTTTCCTTGCGCGTCCACGCCGGTGACTAACGTATCGAGGTCGGGCGGATAGTTGCCACTGTCTGCCTTGGGCATAAAGGCATGACGGTCGGCAGCATCTTTATATTTGTCTATGGCATCACGCATCTGCCACAGGTCGTAGCGCAGCTGCCTTTCCTTTTCGCGCTGCACCTTGAAACGTGCCAGCGGAACGGCAGCGGACGCAAGAATGGCCAGGATCGCAACCGTGACGATCAACTCGACCAGGGTCAGCCCCGCCTGAGGGTCTGCCGCGCTGCGCTGACGTAAGTTGCACTGCATACTAGGGCCCTAGGGTACGTGTACTACGGTTTGCGATCCGGCGATGTTGACGGCCTGTTGGGCACTATTCTTCGCCGAAGCACGGATGATCTGCAAGGCCGCATCTCCTGTGGCGTTTGCTTGAAAGGTCAGGACACAGACGGTTCCTGATCCGTTTACCCCAGCAACGCCGGGTGGACGCGACGCCGAGATGACCACATTACCCACCCCGTCATCCCGATGAACCAGCGCGATGGCTTGGCCGTCATGACCAAGAAAGTCGCCCGTATCCACGTTGATCAAAGCCAGCTTGCTGTTGTCGTAATGCAACTGCATCGGCACGGAAAAGATATCCTGCCCACCGGCCAGGTTGATTGCCACCTGGAAGGTGCTGCCCACCTTTAACACGCCCGGCGGCTGCGCGATTTGCAAAGTCACCGAGCCTGTCGCCGGCCCTGCTGTTGCCGAAGTTCCCCCTGGCACAGATCCGGGTGTCGGCGATCCCAGTGGCGGCGACGGTCCCGGTGTCCCAACCGGCGGCGACGTGGCAACGGGTGGCGCGGCTGTATGGGGCTGCAGCCCTGGCGGCAGTCCATCCGTTCCTCCGTTCGCGTGTCCATTGGCCGCCGAAACGCGGCGCAACTCCACGTTGGTCCCCGTACCCGTATCAATCTCCTGCAGATTCAAAGGGTCGATTTCCGTAGCTCGAACCACGTGCGGGGTGAGCATGAAAATGATCTCGTCGTCCTGCACTTCATGCGCCGTGGAGGCAAACACGTACTTCAGGATCGGCAGCTCGCCGAGAAACGGCCATCCGCCCACGGTGATGAGATCCTGCTTCTGCAGGAAACCACCCAAAATGTTGACTTCGCCTTCTTTGAGGCGGACCACTTGATCGGCTGTGCGCTGGCTGATGATTGGTTCGGTGATGCCACCGATATTGGTGGAACCCTCCTCCTGCGAGGAGACAATCTTGATCTTGAGTGTCACATCGCGGTCGTAGTGCACGATGGGTGTAATTTCAATCTCCACACCAACGTCCAGATAAGTGAATTGCGTGTTCACCAGCGAGCTGACTACCGCGGTCGCCGCCCCCGTCTGGTAGGAACCGGTCGCCACCGGGATGCGTTCGCCAATCTTCAAGTCGGCTTTTTGCCCATCCGTCGCCCGGATACTCGGATTCTGCAAAACTTTAGTATCCGAGTCGGAGAGCAGGAAGTTCGCTGTCGCCGCACCAACGGTCACAGCAAAGTTAGTGGCGTTGAGATTGGCAAGGTTGTTCAGTGTCAGGTTGGTAGTGGTTCCAGTCGTCGTGGTGGTGCCGGTGGTCGTGGTTCCAGTGGTGGTGGTGCCGGTGGTCGTGACCGTGGCGTTGGGCGGTTGCAACTGCACCCCGAAGCTGCCCGGAAGCTGCAAACCAATGGTGCGTGTCTTGTCCCGGTTTACTTCCATCAGCGCAACATCAACCACTACCTCGGGACGTGACTTGTCCAAGTCATTAATGAGCTTTTGCGCCAGAAGCAATTCGTCCGGAGTAGCGCGCATTACGATGGCGCTCTGGCTGGGCACCCCGTAGAGCTTGGCATTCACCAGCAAGTTGCGCAGCGCCGTCTGGATATCGTTCAGATCGTTCTGCTGTGCAGTGTTTCCTAAGTAGAACGTCTGCACCGCCTCTTCCTCCAACTCCTGGCGCTTGGCACGGGTGTTCATCGCCACAAAGATGGTGTTGTTCGTGACCGGGTGCCAGAACGTGCCGGAAGATACGCCAACGATGCGTAGAGCGTCCAATAGCGATACGTTGGCAATGTCTACCTGGATGCGCTTGGAGGTGTACTCCGGATCGAACAGCACGTTGATCCCGGCGGCCTTGCCCACGGTCTGGTAGACCACCTTGCTGTCCTCCGTCATATGCAAGGTGAGCGGTTCATTGGATATGGGCTTGAGTTGTACCGGGCTGCCCACCTCGGTCAGTTCCTCAGCCTTATTCTGAGGAATCGATGTCTCCTGATTGGGCTTGGTAGTAGAGAGCTCGTTCCTCGCCTTCTGAATATCCTGATGGGCCAGCTCGTTGCTGGGATCGATCTCGAGGGCGCGTAAAAACTCCGTCAATGCGGCAGTGGTGTCTTTCTGGGCGAGAAGCTTTTCCCCGCGGCTGACGTGGGCGGATGCGGCCTCGAAGCGCAAGCGCTCATACGCTGTCTTGAAGCGGAGATTCTTTGGTTCCAGCTTCCAGGCCTGGTAATAGTCCTCGTACGCCGTGATGGGATCGTCTTTGGCCTCTGCCGTCTGGCCATTCGCATAGAGCGATTTCGCTTTTTTGGAACTCGAAGATGCGAGAGAGCTATAGCTCACGCAGAGGAGCAACAGCGTGAGCGCAGCGGACAGGGCCCAATTCTTATGACGGCGATTCATCGCACTCCAGATAGCCAAACCGCATGTTCACTCACGCAGTTTGATAATGACGACCGCCTGAAGCTCCATAGGAAATCCGGGTTCGGTCTATACCAATCACGAAACCGTTGGGGAAGAAAACGAGGTGTCCACAGAGTCACAGCACGCGCTTCTTTCTTTGACGTAGCCGGTCCTGAATCAGCGCGAACTCTTCCCGGCGCAGGGCTTTTCTCTTGGCTAATATCGGTCGAGTATACCATTCGGAGGAGCCCCGCTTTCGCTCCCAACTCACGTGCTAGCATGAAGATTCGTAACCAAATGTATGCCTCGTCAGCTGAGTCAAACCACTACACCGTCCCCTCAAAAATCGAAGCCTCGGGAACCAGTCGCGGCCGGTGAGCGAGACGCCGCCGTAAATCGCGCGGCCAGCCACAATTACTTTCTCCTGGACAAATTCGAGGCCGGCATCGCCCTCCGGGGCACAGAAGTGAAGTCCATTCGCGAGGGCAAAGCCAATCTGAAGGATGCGTACGGCATCATCAAAGACGGGGAAGCCTATCTGCTGAATGCCCATATCGGTCCTTACTCCCACGGAAATTCTTTAAATCACGACTCGCTGCGTACCCGCAAGCTGCTATTGCACCGTCAGGAACTGCAAAAGCTCATGGGGAAGACGCAACTGAAAGGTTTAACGCTCATACCCACCCGGCTTTATTTCCGCCACGGTCGCGTCAAGTGCGAACTGGCGGTGGCGAAGGGTAAGCAGGACTGGGACAAGCGGGAGACCGAACGGCGGCGCGAGGACGAACGCGAGGCGCGAGCAGCGATCGTTCGCGGCCAGCAAAAATAGCCATAACCAACACAATATAATCCACTTAGGCGCAAGCACCCCATGAAAACGACTGTTGTTTCCGCAAAGCTCGACCGCGTCGCTACCCCTCTGTTAGTGATCTTCGCTTTAGATTCTGCGGAGAAGAAGCAAGCCGCCAAACCGGCAATCAAGCTGTTGACAGCCAACAGCGGCGTGGCCAAGGCGACCGCGGTTGTTCTCAGCAGCGGCGAATTCGCTGCCGCCAGCTGTGACACTGTCTTGCTGCACGCTCCCGACGGCTGCAAGGCGGAGCGCATTCTGTTGGTAGGCTTGGGCAAACTTACCACTGCGGAAGTGCGCAAGGCAGCCGGTGCAGCGGTTCGCTTCGCCAAGCCGCGCAAGGTGCGCGACCTATCGTTCGCAGTGCCCGAGGGACTCGATCCCGCAGCGGCCACCCGGGCGCTGGTGGAAGGCGCCTTTATCGGAGACTTCGATCCGGATACCTATCGCTCGGACCGTAAGGACCAGAGTATCGAGCAACTTAGCATAGTGGGCGGCAGCGGGGTTAAGGAGGCTGCCCTAGTGGCTGGCCTGCGTGAAGGGGTGATCCTGGGCGAGGCGCAAAACTTTGCCCGCTCCCTGGTCAATGAGCCGGGCAACGTAATGACCCCAACCGTGCTGGGCCAGAAAGCCGCGGACATGTGCGCGCAATACGGGCTGAGCTGTCAAGTATATGGCGCAGACAAGCTCAAAGAACTGAAGATGGGCGCTTTCTGGGGAGTTACGAAGGGGTCGCAGGAGCCGCCTGCCTTGATCGTGATGACCTACGAGCCCAAGGGCGCGCCGGCTAGTCCGGTGCTTGGTCTGGTGGGTAAAGGCATTACATTCGATACCGGCGGCATCTCCATCAAGTCCGCGGACGGCATGGAGAAAATGAAGTACGACATGGCGGGCGGCGCGGCGATGATCGGCGCCATGCAAGCCATTGCCCAATTGAAGCCGGCGGTCAAGGTAATCGGCATTGTTTGCGCGGCGGAGAACATGCCTTCGGGAACCGCGATGAAGCCGGGCGACATCCAGATCGCCATGTCCGGCAAGAGCATTGAGATCATCAACACCGATGCAGAAGGGCGGCTGGTGTTGGCGGACGGGCTGGCTTACGCGCGGCAACTCGGCGCAACCCACCTGATCGATGCGGCGACTCTCACGGGCGCTTGCGTGGTTGCGCTGGGCGTGGTCAATGCGGGCAGCTTCTCGAATGACGACGAGACCTACCGACATTTCACTGACGCGTTTCAGATCTCGGGTGAACGTTTCTGGCGTCTGCCGGTCGAGGACGAGTACAAAGAGTTTATTAAATCCAACATCGCGGACATTATGAACACCGGTGGAAGCCGCTGGGGCGGAGCCATTACCGCCGCGATGTTCTTGAAGGAATTTGCCGAAGACACTCCTTGGATACACCTGGATATCGCTGGTCTGGCTTGGACGGACGAGGCCAAGCCATGGATGGCCAAGGGCCCATCCGGGTTCGCGGTACGCACCATCACCGAGTGGGTGCGCAGCTACGCCAAATGAGATCGGACACCATAAGGTGTCCGATCTCAATCAAACGTTAGGAAGCTACTCTTTCGCGTTCTTCCTCTCCGCTATGTTTCTGGGACGGCTTTCCCTGACTGAACTCTCGAATCAGGCGCTCATTGAAAGCCGGAAGGTCATCCGGCTTGCGGCTGGTGGTCAGGTTGCCGTCCGTGACCACTTCTTCATCGACCCAGTGACCGCCCGCGTTGCGAATGTCCGTACGGATGGAGGGCCACGAGGTGAGGGTCTTTTTCTTCAAGACTCCAGCCTCGACCAGCATCCAGGGGCCGTGGCAAATGGCGCCGATGGGCTTGCCTGAATGGAAGAATTCAGCGACAAAGGCCACTGCCTTGGGGTCCATACGAAGCTTGTCAGGATTGATTTGGCCGCCTGGCAGCACGAGCCCGTCGTACTCCACAGGCTTCGCCTCTTCCAGAGTCCTATCTACCTTGGTGTTCTCACCCCACTCGGTGAACTTCCATCCCTTGATTTGGCCTGGCTTGAGAGAGATCACGTGGACGGTAGCTCCTGCCGTTTCCAGTGCTTTCTTTGGCTCCGTCAACTCCACCTGTTCGAAGCCATCCGTAGCCAATATCGCGACTTTTTTTCCTTGTAACTTTGCACTCATGTTTTTAAGCCCTCGATTGCACTTCGTCTTACCTTGGTTGAGAGGCTTGTTGCCTAAAGCTCGTTGCCCGTAGCGGACTTTCGTTAAACATTTATAAATATCGTTAAATGATTATGAACATTGAGGCGCCGCAGGCATCTCGTGGCATGCTATTTCACAACCCATGCTTTGGAGGACTTCCATGCCTTACCGAAAGATTGTCATTTCCGCTGCTTCAATTTTGTCAGCGCTCACGTTGCTGACCTCCTGCAATTCCTCGTCGAGCACGGTCGCGCTCAACGGGGCGGGCAGCACCTTCGTTTATCCGGTGATGGGCCGTTGGATTCAAGACTTCCAGCAATCTCATGCGAATGTTCGGATCAATTACCAGTCAATCGGAAGTGGTGGTGGGATTCAGCAGGTGAAGTCGGGAACCGTTGATTTTGGCGCCTCGGACGCGCCTTTGTCCGACGCGGATATGGCGCAGATGACGCCGATCATCCAGATACCGGAATCGGCAGGTCCAGTATGCGTCACCTACAACCTGGATGGTCTGCAGAAGCCTTTGCAACTTTCTTCTGATGCGCTTGCGGGCATCTTCCTGGGCAAAATCACCAGCTGGCAGGATCCTCTCCTGAAGAAGGACAACCCGGGCGAGAATCTACCTAATTCGAAGATCACCGTGGTTCACCGCGCCGAAGGAAGCGGCACCACTGCTGCGTTCACCACTTATCTTTCCGCGGTCAGCCCAGAATGGTCACAGCAGGTCAGCAAAGGGACATCGGTGAAGTGGCCAACCGGACTCGGCGCCAAGGGCAGTGAGGGAGTGACCGGCCAGGTGAAGCAATCGCCTGGCGCTATCGGCTATGTCGAACTTACCTATGCGACCCAGAACAAAATGCCGGTGGCGGCGATCAAGAATCAGGCTGGAAACTACGTGCTTCCCAGCACTGCGGGGACAACAGCGGCCATCGACGCGTTCAAGGATCAGCTGGCGAAGGATGATCGCACGTCGATTGCCAACCCACCAGCATCCGCGACGGATGCATATCCTATTTCGACTCTGACTTTCCTGATCATCCCTAAAGACGGAAAGGACGCACAAAAGCGCGCGGCACTGAAGCAGTTCCTTGTATATGTAGTGACGGACGGGCAACAAGTTACCAGCGGCTTGAACTACGCTCCTCTTCCCGACGCGGTGAAGCAGCAAAATGTGCAGGCATTAAGCCAAATGACGGTCAATGGTGGCCCGATTCAGTAACACCATAGGAATCGACGGGTGCCCCAGGTTCGCACCAGCGTACCTGGGTTGAACAAGAAGGGCGCAGCCCTACAATTTTTGTGATGGTTGTACAGAGCAAATCCACAAAGCACTGGTGGGGGCTGCCCCCCCCGTCTTTTTCGGCCCAGGTACGCTTTGGCGAACCATGGGGCACCCGTCCAGCTCCTAGTGAATGACGCCCGTTACATTGCATCCGGAACGGTGATTCCCAACCAATCAAGGCAGCGGACCAACGCGCGTTCGGCAACCGCGGCGGTGGCAAGTAGGAACTGCCTGCGCGCCGGCTCCTCTTCACTGAGGATGTGATGACGGTGATAGAAATTGTTGAACTGCTGCGCCACCTGGAAAGCATGCTTGGCCAGGTATGCCGGTTCAGCGGTCGCAATGCATTGCTCCACCAATAAGCTCAGCCGGGAAGCCATGATCCACAATTCCCAAAGACCGGCTACTCCTTCACCCTCGAAGTAGTCCGCGACATTTACTTCCGCCAGCGCTGCCTCCGGCGTGGTTCCGGCCTTGCGAAAAATATTGCGGGCGCGCACCACGGCGTATTGCACGTAAGGACCCGTCTCTCCTTCGAAACTGAGCGCCTCCTTGAAATCGAAAGCAATGACGCTGTTGCGGGTGAATTTGAGCATGAAGTAGCGCAGCGCCCCGACGGCAATCTGGTGCGCAATTCCCTGCCTCTCCTCTTGGCTGCGCTGCGGATGGCGGCTATCGACTTCTTCTTTCGCGGCGGCCGTGAGCCGGTCCAGCAGCGCATCCGCCTTTACGCCAAAGCCCTTGCGCCCGGAGACCTCGATATACGAGCGGCCCTGGTCTTCTTCGGAAATCTGATAACCAAGTTCCAGGGCGCAACGTGGCGTCAGCGCGACCATTTCGTAAGAAAAATGGACATAGTGCGCCGCGGCGTCGGTGTATCCCAAGCCGCGCAGCGCTTCAATCACATTTGCCTGGGGGTCGGCCTGGCGGCTGTCAATCACGTTGTAAATCGCCTGCGCGCCGCCGAAGTCAGGATGGTCTGCCTCGCCCTTCTCGGTCGAGATCCAGCACATGTGGTCATTGTAGGCAAAGAAGCGCGCGTAGCCGAAATCACGGCCCAGCAGGCCGAACTTCCATAGGTGATAGGCAATGTCCTTGCCGACATAGGTAACGGTTCCGTTGGAACGGACAATCACCTTGGCATCTTCGTCCACGGCCCCGCTGTCTTCTGCGCTCGGAGCGCTCGTGGAAGCACGTCGCATGACCCAGCAATCCTTGTTCTTGCCCTCAGTTTCCAGATAGAGAACGCCTTTGGCCTTCAATTGGGCAAAGGCGAGGTCCCAGAACTTGAGATGGAGGATCTCGCTCTCGCGAGGCAGGAAGTCATATTCGATTCCCAGGCGCAACATGGTCTCCAGATGCCGCCGCAGCACGGCGGTGGAGAGCAGATCAGCGATTTCCGCCGTCTCGTTGCCCCCGGCCTCAATGGCGTGCAGGGTTTCCAGGCGGATATTCTTCCGCTCCTGCTTCTCCGCATCCGTAGCCTCGTACCACTGCGAAACCCGCGCATAGAGGTCCCAGCAGTAATCGTCAATGCGCTGCCCTTTCGCCTTGAGATCAGCCAGCAGTTGCTTGACGCCGGCGAGATCGAGACCCTCGAAGTGAGTAAGGCCTACCACTACATCAGCAACCTGGACGCCGGTATTGTCGATGTAGTTCTGCACGTCCACCCGCTGTCCGGCGGCGCGCAGCAGGCGCACAAACGTGTCACCGAGGATGGCATTGCGCAAATGACCGATGTGCGCGGCCTTGTTGGGGTTGATGCTGGTGTGCTCCACGAGCGAATGGAGATGGCTTTGCTCTTCCTGGGTGTCGTCGCGTGCAATCTGTTGCGCGGCCGCCTGACGGTCCAGCTTGCCATTGATGTAGCCGGCGCCGGCAACGGCAAACGATGCGAAACCTTCCAGCGGCATCAGGTCCTGGACTAATTCCGCGGCAATCACACGCGGCGCGCGTTTGAGCCGGCGAGCCAGTTCAAAAGCCACCGGCAAAGCGTACTCGCCCATCTCCAGGTCGGGCGGCTGCTCGATGGCGATGTGCGGGAGTTCAACCTGGTATTTGGCCTGAAGCACCGAGCGGAGGCGCTCGCGAAGAAGTCTCTGCTGTTTGCGATACACGCAAAACCCCTGATTTTCTTGCCGATTCTAGCAGAAGGCCCGGATTTCCTATACGCTGCGCGGAACACGGCCGCGCGCCCGGATTTCCTGTACGCGGGCCCCAAGCAACGGCCACGTGTGCGGCTTTCGTTGAGGAAAGCCGCAGGAACTTCGGCGGCCCCAATCAGCTCCAAAGGAAATCCGCGCGGCTCCGGCCACTCATGGCCTGTTAAGATTGAGGTGAGTGCAGCGTTTGCGATGCACTCGCTTCACCGTCTTGTCCATGTCCGATACTCCCAAGTTCTACATCACCACTCCGATCTATTACGTGAATGCCCGGCCCCACATCGGCCACGCATACACCACGGTAGTTGCCGACGCAATTGCCCGGCGCAAGCGAGCCCTGGGCTTTGAAACATGGCTTCTGACCGGCACGGATGAGCATGGACAGAAGATCGAGCGCTCTGCCCGGGCGGCAGGGCAAACGCCACAGGAATTTGCTACCGCCGTCTCCAGCCAATTCCGCACCCTGTGGAACTGCATGGGGTTGACCTACGACGATTACATCCGGACCACCGAGGATCGGCACCGCAAGGGAGTGCAAAAGCTCTTCCGGGTATTGCAGCAGCGGGGCTTCATTTACAAGGGCAGCTACACCGGCCAGTACTGCGTCTCCGACGAGCTGTATGTCGATGCTCCGCCGGGTTCGCCCTGCCCGGATTGTGGGCGCATCACAGAAACGGTCAGCGAAGAAAACTATTTCTTCAAGCTTTCCGCCTTCGAGCGCAAGCTGCTGGAACTATACGAGGAAAATCCGCAGTTCATTCGCCCGGAGGCGAGGCGGAACGAGGTCATCTCCTTCGTGCGTGGCGGCCTGAAAGACCTGTCGATCAGCCGCACCAGCTTCGACTGGGGTATTCCCGTGCCAGGCGACGAAAAGCACGTGATTTATGTTTGGATGGACGCGCTGGCCAACTACATCACCGCGCTCGGCTACGGCAGCGACGAGCCCCAGGACCAGCTGCGCTTTGCGCGTTTCTGGCCTGCCGACCTGCAGCTGGTTGGCAAGGAGATCATCCGCTTCCACTGCGTCTACTGGCCCGCCTTCCTGATGGCCGCAGACCTGCCGCTACCCAAGACTGTGATAGCCCACGGCTGGCTGCTTTTTGAGCAGAGCAAGATGTCCAAGTCGCGGGGAAACATCGTGCGCGCGGAGACCATTGTCGAGACGCTGGGCGCTGATGCGCTGCGCTACTTCCTCATGCGCGAAGTGGTCTTCGGGCAGGACGGCAGCTTTTCCTTTGATGCCCTGGTGCAGAGATACAACGCGGATCTGGCCAACGGGTACGGCAACCTGACCAGCCGGATCCTGGCCATGATCACCAAGTACTTCGACGGGGTGGTGCCGGCGGGCGACGCCGAGCCCCGCATCGCTGCTGCCGCCGACACGGCCGGACGCGAGTTTGCTCAGCACTTTGAAGCGTTCGACTTTTCCCGCGCGCTCGAAGCCTTGTGGGCGTTCGTCGCGGTGGTCGACGGCTACATCACGGAAAAAGCGCCCTGGAAGTTGGGTGCGTCGCAGGATGCGGCTACCCGCGGTTTGCTGGCATCCATTCTCTACACCTGCGCGGAAGCCTTACGCATCATCACAGGTTTGGCCTATCCCGTTCTACCCGAGGCCGCCACGCGCATATGGGCGCAGCTTGGCCTCGGCGATATTGCCCATGCGGACCTTAAGGATCTGCATTGGGGTCAACTGGCGCCAGGAACCAAACTCGGTGAGTTAGGACCTATCTTTCCCCGGGCAGAAAAGGACACGGTCGAACGCATGAACGAATTGGAAACGAAGAATACGGGCAAGAGCGCGGACGCGGAGCCCGCACCTGCGGTGGAAGCTGCGGTGATGGCCGGTGCTCCCGCTTCGCCTGGATCAACCCCCGAGCCCGCTCCTGTAGCCGAAAGGCAGGCGATGGCCATCGCAGCCTCTGAAGCAACCGGCAGCGCGATTGCCAAGGCGCCGGCAGCGCTGACTCCCGCCGCGTCTGTCGGAACTGCCGCTCCGCCGGCACACCCCGAAGACAAGCCTGCGACGATCACCATCGACGACTTTGCCAAGGTCGAGTTGCGCGTAGCACAGATCGTGGTGGCGGAGCCCGTTAAGGGCGCCGACCGGCTTTTGCGCCTCGAAGTAAACCTGGGCTACGAGGTGCGGCAGATCGTCGCCGGCATTGCCGGCGCCTATGAGCCCGAGAAGCTGATCGGCCGTAAGGTTGTGATCGTGGCCAATCTGCAACCCCGAAAGTTGCGCGGCCTGGAGTCGAATGGAATGATCGTGGCAGCATCGCTGGGAGAAAAAGGCAAGCCCGTGCTAGCCGGTTTCCTGGAAGATGTCGAAATAGGCGCGCGGCTCAAATAGACTTCTCGTACCAAGGAGTGGCGCTGGTCGACTCGCACGCACATCTCGACAGCCCGCGGTATGACGCCGATCGGGACGAACTACTCCAGAGAGCATGGCAGCAGGGGGTGCGCACTGTCCTGTCTATCGGTATCGGCGAAGGCCCCGACACCATGCAGCAGGCATTGGAATTGAGCCGTAGCTGTGCCGGCAAACCAGGCATCCCCCGCGTACTGGCCACGGCTGGCATCCACCCCCATGAGGCTCAGCTCGCTAACCCGGCCGCATTAGCCAAACTCGACGATTTGTCGGCCAACCCGGATGTACTGGCCGTAGGTGAGATCGGACTGGATTATTATTATGACCACTCGCCTCGGGAGCAGCAGAAGCAGGCCTTCGCCCAACAAATGGACCTGGCCGCGGCCAGGCGGCGCCCCATCATCATTCATTGCCGGCCCTCCGATGGCAGCAGCAACGCCTGGGACGACACCCTGGAGATGATTGAGACCAGCTGGGTCAAGACCGGCCTGGGTGGCATCCTGCATTGTTTTACCGGCGAGTGGGAGCACGCCAGGCGAGCCTTGGATTGCGGATTTCTCATCTCATTTGCAGGCAACATCACCTTCCCTAAGGCCGAAAACATACGCGAGGTGGCAGCCAGGGTACCGTTGGACAGGATGCTGATTGAGACCGATGCCCCCTTTCTTGCGCCGCTTCCTTATCGCGGAAAACGCAACGAGCCGGCATGGGTGGGCCGGGTGGCAGATAAGGTGGCCGAGGTGCGCGGCCTCACGGCAAAGCAGGTCGCGTCCAGTACGGCCAACAACTTCTTCCGTTTTTTTGGTGTAGCGCCGGACGCGGAGTTGTAGCTTCGGGGCAGGCAACATCTTTTGCGCTCATAATCAAGGAAGGACAGCACATGGCGGCAGACAACTCGTTCGATGTAATCAGCAAGGTCGACGTCCAGGAAGTAAAAAATGCGATGGATCAGGCCATTAAAGAAGTGAGGACGCGCTTCGACCTAAAGGACTCCCACTCCGAAATCAAGCTGCTTGAGGGGGATGAGACCATTGAGTTGGCCTCTGCGGACCAGTACAAACTCAAGGCCGTCACCGAGATTCTGCAGCAAAAGTTCGTTAAGCGCGGTGTCTCTTTAAAGGCGCTCGAGTATGGCAAGATCGAACCGGCTTCGGGATCCAGCGTCCGTCAGAAGATAACGCTGCAGCAGGGAATCCCCGGAGAAAAGGCCAAAGAGATCGTTAAGCTGATCAAAGAGTCAAAGAAAAAGGTCCAGGCATCCATTCAAGGCGATACGGTACGCATAACGGGCAAGGATCGCGATACTCTACAGGAGACAATTGCACTGCTCAAGGGTCATGACTTCGGGATCGACATGCAGTTCACCAATTACCGGTCAAACTAGGACGTACTTGACGGGAATGGTATAAAGCAATTTTGTGTCGCAATACCGGTGCAGAGCTTTTCTGAGTTCAAGAACCAGCACCTGGAGAGTGAGTGAGCACACAAGCGATAGCGACGGCGAAGGAAGTTTTCGACCTGCTGCGCGAGGACTTGAGCGCCATCGAGAGGGAGCTGGTGCGCGATGCCGTCTCCAGCGTGTCGGCCATCACCGACATCGCCGACCACCTTCGCGAGGGCGGCGGCAAGCGCATTCGCCCTTCCCTGCTGTTGTTAGCGGCAAAATCGCTCGGCTACCACGGCCAGGGCATGGTACGACTGGGCGCCGTGGTGGAGATGGTGCACACCGCGACACTGGTGCACGATGACATTATCGACGGGGCCGACACCCGTCGCGGCCGGCCTTCCGCCAACACCACCTGGGGCAACTCGAAATGTGTGCTGGCTGGCGACTGGCTCTACATGCAGGCCTTCCACATCGCCCTGCAGGAGCGCAAGTTCAAGGTTCTTGACCTGCTGATCGGGCTCACCCAGCAGATGGTCGAGGGCGAGTTCGTGCAGATGGAAAAGCTGGGCCGGGTGGTGGGCGAAGCCGAATACTACGATCTGATCGACCGCAAGACGGCATGCCTGTTCGACGTCTCGATGCGGCTAGGCGCAGTCCTGGCCGGCGCCACCGAAGAGATCGAGGAGCAGTTGGGGGAGTACGGCCGGAACCTCGGCATCGCCTTCCAGATCGTAGACGACGTGCTCGATCTAACGGCCACCGAGCGGGTGCTGGGCAAGCCGGTGGCTAGTGATTTGCGCGAGGGCAAGGCCACGCTGGCGGTGGTCCATGCTCTGGAGCACGGAACGCCTAGCGAGCATGAAGCAATCCGCCGGGTGCTCGAAGATCTCAGCTTCGAGCGCACCAGTCATGAGGACGTGCTTGCCATCCTGGAGCGCCACGGGTCGGTGCAATACGCCCTGACTGCCGCCTTCCAATACGCCGAGGTTGCCCGTGCGGCCATCGCCGGGCTGCCCGAGTCGGACTACAAGCGGGCTCTGCTCTGGATGCCGGATTTCGTGGTCGCTCGCGACAAGTAAGCCGATGGCCGAAATGGAAACTCCCGCGAACATCCCCATTCGGGTGCTGGTCGCCAAGCCCGGCCTAGATGGTCACGACCGGGGCGCCAAAGTCATCGCGCGGGCCCTGCGCGATGCCGGCATGGAAGTGATCTACACCGGTTTGCGGCAGACTCCTGAAATGATCGTCAATGTCGCTCTGCAGGAAGATGTCGACTGCATTGGGCTCAGCATCCTCTCCGGCGCGCACAACGTAATTGTTCCCCGGGTTCTGGGATTGCTCAAGGAGCGGGGCGCGGCCGATATTCTGGTTGTTCTGGGCGGGACCATCCCCAGCCAGGACATTGCCGCCCTGAAGGCGCAAGGCGTGGCCGAGGTTTTCGGGCCTGGGACATCCCTCGAAAGCACCGTGACATTCATCCGCACGCACGTCAAGCCACGCGGCATTCCCACCTACTGAATTCATAGGGCGCCCCCAAATTTCCTCATCTTTCTAATTCTTCTGCGATACGTTTCCCCGCGCACCAACACTATTACCAATGTGCGCGCAATTTCAGGGGAGCTATTTTCCCTCATGTTTCCCTTTGAGCGCCGCACGAAACGCACGCATAAGTGCCACTCCCGCGCTTACAACATTCGTGCGGGCGCTCTCACCCGAAAGTTACTGCGCTTTATTCGTCTCCGTACCAGTGCCACTTGCAATTATCCTTGCATCGCCCGAATATCAGCGCGGTCCTGTAAACGTGCGGCTTCCACAATATATGTAACTGTTATTGATTTATAAGTGAGCCACGCGACTTAAATAATCACAGTGGTGGATTCTCGCCAGCCTGAATCCACAGGTTATCCACACTGTGGATAACTAAGTAACCTGCCGGAGGGAAACCTTTGGGGAAACCCGATATGACAAGCGGATCAGGGCGTAGGCCACCCCATTCAAGGCCAGCACGGCTAGTCCGGCGAGAAGAAAACTGGCGGTTTGCTGCCTGAAGCCGAACCACGCCAGCCAGCAGGTCAGCAGGTGAAGCACTAGAAGGGTCCAGACCGGCCGGGAGCCGCGCAGATCCTGCGACGCGCAGAGGAACCAGGGGAGCACGACAAAGTAGAATGGCCACCCGTACTCAACCAGGCGATCCGCACTCGCCCCCAGCAAAGGCGTCAACAGGATGCTGATGACGCCGTAGACGGCGCAGAAACGAAAGACAAGGACCATGCCGGGAGTGAGCTCCAGATCCCGCCCCCGCCCGAAGAGAGTGTGAACCATCCTCCTCCACAGAAAGACCGCCACCGCAGGGCCGATCCCGAAGATGCCAAACCAGGCAAGGAGAAGGCGCCCCGGGCCCCAGAGGGAAGGTTGGCACACACCCACCGCTCGAATAGCGCCCAGCGGGTGTGGGAGCGCCATGACCCGTATGGGGTTGCACTCTGGCAACGTATTGCTCCAGAGCGGCAGGCCAAGAACATTTTTGAAGAAGCTCCAGACGAATTTGCCCAGGATATAAGCTCCGCCACCCAGTGCGTGGGCACTTGCTGGGCCGGATTGGCCGTAGTGCCGGCTGACCAAAATGCCGGCAGCCAGGGCCAGAATGCCAGCCCCAGCAGAGCGCAGTGGAATGCGTCGCCAGCAGGCAAAAACCAAACACACCGCCAGCAGAGAAGTGGACTCGCGCGCCAGGTAGGCCGGAAAGAGCAGGAGCAAGGCCAGTCCGCTATGGCCAAAAAGTAGGCAGAGGAGGATGGCCGCCAGAAGGGTGGCGTGCAGCAGGTCGGGCAGATAGTAATCGTGAAAAAGATCGACCCAAAAAGGCATAAGGAAAACGCCGGCGAAGATCGCAATGGGCGCCCGCCACGACCACAACAACCCGGCGATTAAAGCGATTAGCGCCACCAGGCAGACAATACCCAGAAGCAAGAATCCGCGATCGACGCCAAGGCCAGTGACACGGCCCAACCAGCCGGCCGCGCCTGGGCCCAGGATACGAGCGGAGAAAGGTGCAGGGACGGCATTCCGCTGGCCGAGGGCGAGCAGGCGGTACTGGCCCGCATCGGGGGCGTATATGGCGCCTGGCAGGCCAAGCAGTACGGCAAAGCACAGGCACAGGGCTGGAAAAAGCAACACGCCCGGGCCCCCCGATTTCCTGTGGAGCTGGTTGGCGTACAGGAAATCCAGGCCGCGAGACATGGATGCAGATTAGATCATTTCCCGCGCCGGGGTAATAAGCGAGCAGGTGCGCGAAGCAGAGAAATGGTCAGGAGGGGGCGGCGAGGAAGGGCTGCAGAACGGCCACATATTTTTGCGGCAATGGAACCTTATGCAACGACCTGTTCACCGTGACGTGAGTGGTTTCGCCTTCGGCAAGAAGCGTGGTGCGAACCCCATCGCTCTCGGGACGAAGCAGGCGATAGCCGAACTTGATGACCGAACGGCGCAAAGCGAGAATGCTGGTCTCGAGCACCAGCTCGTCGTCATAGCGCGCCGGCGATTTGTAGCGGCAATTGGCTTCGACGACCGGGATATGGCAGTCGTCGTCAATCTCCATCTGTTTGTAATGGAAGCCGAGCTGGCGCAGCAGTTCGACCCGGCCGACCTCAAACCAAATGAAGAAGTTGGCATAGTAGACGACTCCCATCTGATCGGTTTCGGCATAGCGGACGCGGATTCTGGTTTGGGAAACTGGCATCGATGACGCCAGTGTAGCTCGTAGGTAAACGATCATCATCCTCACACCAAGAGTCGCGCAAGGAAGACTGAGAGTCTGAACTGTCAAAATTAGCCGGCGAGCGGTGGGAGCCCCCTGCTTCCGCAGGGGGAGCGACGCTTCAGCGGCGCGCAAAGAGTTGGATTTCGATCGAATGCGCTTTAGCCCCGGCTTCGAAACCCGCGGCTAAAGCCGGAGGAGAATAGTCCTACGCGAGCCGCTCGGCCTGAAGGCCGAGCTCCCCGCATGAATGCGGGGGCTCCCACCACTAATCGGAACAAGTCAAACCGCGGGTCGCCGCCACTAGGGCTTGAGCTTGGAGAACACCTGCAGCTTGGAGATATCGTTGAACATCACGAAGGCGGCGAAGATCAGTAGCACGACAAACGCTGCCTGGTAGATCCGTTCCTTGAACTCCTGATTAAGATCACGGCGCATCACCCCTTCAATCAGCAGCAGGACGATCACACCACCATCCAGAATCGGAATGGGCAGTAAATTGAAAATGCCCAGATTGAGACTGATGATGGACATGAGCCCGATAATCGGTTGCCAGCCAGGCTCCTCTACCGCGAGTCCGGTCTGCCGTGCAATGCCAATCGGCCCACTCAGATCCTGCACAGCAAAACGGCGTGTGACCATGCGTTGGAGCACTTCCAGGATTAGACCGGAATAGCGCAGGTTGAAATGAACCGACTGCCGTAAGGCCTGCGGCAAGGGCAGTTGCTGGATCTTGAAAGGCGGCAGGTTGGGAGCAAAACCAATCCGATAGAGCTTGTGTCCGTTGCCCGCATCCGCCATAACGGGCTGCAGTTCAACTTGGAATGTTTGCCCGTCGCGCAGGGCGGTTAGTTGAATTGGGAGGCCGTTGTCCTGCTGCAGGAAGGCGAGCATCGCGTCGACGGAATGGAGCGTAAGCCCATTGACCGAAAGAATCTGGTCGCCAGCCTTGAGGCCGGCCTTGGCAGCCGGCATTCCGGGTTCGATCTGGCGGACGCGGACGGGGTCGTCTTGCATGCGAGGCACGAAACCGACGGTGTCGAAGTCGAAGTCGTCCGATCCGTGGGGGTTGGGAATCGTCAACTGGGTGGTGACCGTCTGTCCATCGCGTTGCACCGCGACCGGGATGGTTTGCCCCACGTTGAGCGCAGCACGTATCGACACCTGCTCCCAAGTTGGGTTACTGACATTATCGAAGCGGGTAATGAGATCGCCGGACTTTAGCCCAGCGGTTGCGGCGGCGGTATGATCAGAAACAAAGTCAATGTTGGCCGCCTCGCCACGAAAAGCCTCCACCTCGTTATGCATCATGTAAAACCCGGTCATGAGGAGCAGAGCGAGCAGGAAATTCGACACCGGACCTGCAAGACCAATGAGAATGCGCTGCCAGCGGGGGTGAGCGCTGAATTCAGCCGGGTCACCGGTGGACTCCTCACCCGGAGATTCTCCCGACATTTTGACGTAGCCGCCAAGAGGCAAAAGACTGAGCCGGTAATCGGTGTCCCCGTGACGAAAACCGAAAAGACGCTTGCCGAAACCCACGGAGAAAACTTCGACCCGCACGCCGCACAACTTGGCGACGGCAAAGTGGCCGAACTCGTGCACCAGGACCATAATGCCGAGCACAACGAGCATCGAAACCGTGCTGGTTAAGAAAAAGGACATAGAAATCCGCTCATTTACCTCTCTGCCGGGTTAGCGCGGTCTGCCGAAGCACCGAACTACCGGAGTATTGACTCCAATGAACCGCCTGCGGTGAGCATTTTCCAGGGCTGACAGTGAACTTTCCCGCAACGGTTGGCTACTTCCTTATGGCCCAAAGCGCCTGCATGGAAACACGTTCAACTGAGCACAGGCGAAAACCCTGAAACCACCCTGTACGCGACCCGCCGCGCTTCCTCGTCTAGCTGAAGCACTTCCTGAATGGTTTCAGGATGCCTGGACGGCGTTGCCTCAAGAACTCGCTCAATTGTACGCGGGATGCTGGTAAAAGGAATGATGCCTTCGAGGAATGCGCTCACGGCGACCTCGTCCGCCGCATTGAGCGCGATGCAGGCGGCCCCCCCGGATTCGGCCGCCTGGTAGGCCAGGCGGAGACAGGGAAATCGTTCAAAATCAGGAGGCTGGAAGCTCAGCTGCCCGAGAGTCGCCATATCAAAAGTGAGCTCGCTCGGCACCCGCTCGGGAAAACTCATTGCGTAAAGAATCGGTAGCCGCATATCGGTAACGGAAATTTGCGCCAGGATACTGCCATCAACAAACTCCACCAGCGAATGCACGGTCGACTGCGGATGAACGGTGACCCGGACGGCAGAGGGGGCAAGATCAAAAAGGCGGCAGGCTTCTATGATTTCCAAGCCCTTATTGAGCATCGTGGCGGAATCGATTGTTATACGGCGCCCCATGATCCAGGTGGGATGGTTTAGGGCCTGCTCCACTGTGACGTACTGGAACTGATCCAGTGGAAGCTGACGGAAGGGGCCGCCCGAAGCGGTAAGCCAGATGCGGCGCACTTCCTGTGCGGATCCTCCACGCAGGCACTGGTGGATGGCATTGTGCTCGGAGTCAATGGGCAACAGGGGCACGTTGCCACGGCGCGAGAGCTGGGTAAGGATCTCTCCGGCGGCAACCATTGCCTCTTTATTGGCCAAGCCCACCGGTTTGCCCGCAGCTACGGCGGCATAGGTAGCCTCGAGTCCTGCCAGGCCGACGATCGCCGAAACCACGAAATCCACCCGGGGCAAAGTGGCCGCACGCACCGTTCCAGCAGTACCGTAAACCACCTCGATACCTGCGAGCTCGGCTGACTTGAGCCGCGATGCCAGGTCACCGGCCAAAGTCTCAGTGGCCATCGAAACCACCAGCGGGCGCCAGCGCTGACACTGGGCAAAAGCCAGGTCGACGTTGTTGCCGGCGGCCAGCGAAGCTACCGCGAAACGCTCCGGATAACGCTCAATGATAGAGAGGGTGCTGGTTCCGATCGAGCCAGTAGAACCGAGGATGCAGATGTGCTTCAACGCAAGCTGACCCGCTGGAAATACTCCTGAATCCATTGAGCGTACCACAGCACCGGCGCGGCCAGCAGAAGGGCGTCGATGCGGTCCAGGATGCCTCCATGACCGGGAAGCATGGCGCCCGAATCCTTCACCCCGGCGCCGCGTTTGATTGCAGACTCGACTAGATCACCCACCTGGGCGAAGAGATTCACGACCACGGCCAGCCCCAGCCAGCGAGCCAGCGGACCGGCAAAATGGAGGGTAAAGATTGATCTGGCTTCGAGCGATCGAGACAGCCCTACCAGCGCCGCGGCAATGAGCAGACTGCCGGCAAGCGAGGCAGCGCTTCCCTGCCAACTTTTGTTCGGGCTGATGCGGGGCGCGAGTTTGGTGCGCCCAAAGTTGCGTCCGACATAGAGGGCTGCCGTATCGCCAGTCCACACGATGCAGAACAGGAAGACTAGTAGCGAAGGGCCGTCCTGCTGAGCCCAAAGCAACGGCACTGTAGCCAGTGTCAGGCCAATGTAGATCAGGGCGAACACCGAGAAGGCGGTATCGGGCAGCACGCGCTCCAGGGGGGAGCGAAAGCTGCACACGATCAGCAATACCAGGCTGCATAGGCCGAGGACCGGCAAGACCATCAAGCGATTGTGGAAGGTCGCTGCGAAGAGAACGGCAACAGCAACCAGCAGCAGGTTGCGTGGAATCCGCGACCCGTGCGCGTCGGCGATGCTGATGTATTCCCAACTAGCGAGCTCGGCCACCAGCGCCGTCGCCACGAGCACCAACAAAAAGGATCCCCGCAACAGAAGCAGCAGAACCAGGGGGACGAGAACCGCTGCCGTGATGACCCGCTTCATTATTCCAAGCAAGCATACACGACCTGATATGATCTAGCTTAAGCTAGCTGAAGAGGCGCCATGACTGAGGTGGGAGCGTTCGAGGCAAAGAATAAACTGAGCGCATTGTTGGATCGTGTGGAGCAAGGCGAAGAGATCGTCATTACCCGCCACGGCAGACCAGTAGCCAAGCTGGTCCCCACTCACGCAGGTAGCGATCGTTCGCAGGCCCTAGCGGCATTGCAGCGCATGCGGGACCGAGCGGTGCAGGCCGGACTTGGGGCTTTCGATTGGGAAACTCTCAAGGCCGATCGAGACTCATCCCGGCCGTGAGCTTGATCCTCGATAGTTCGGTTGCCCTGGCGTGGTTTTACTGTGATGAAACGACTCCTGCCATCCGGCAAGTCTTCGATCTTCTGACCAGGAGTGGCGCGTGGGTTCCATCTGGATGGCGGCTCGAGGTCGCCGATATTCTGGAGATGGGCATTCGCCGTGGACGCCACGACGTTGCTTTCCGTCATGCAACGTTGGCCGATCTTTCACTGCTACCCATCAGCCTAGACGCCGAAACAGACCGGCAGGCTTGGGAGGGCACTTTGCAATTGGCGCATCATCATCGGCTGACTTTGTATGACGCATCCTACCTGGAGTTGGCGCAACGCCGTGGGTTGCCGTTGGCTACTCTGGATGGAGACTTACGCAGAGCTGCCGCCGCTGAGGATGTCCATCTCCTCGGCATCTGAGATCCGACCCGCTCACACTTACGTTTGAATGACACCCGGATTGAACTTTGCGACCTCGGGATTGAGGGCAGCCGCCTGCAGCGCGGTCAGCAGCACGTCGCGTGTCTTTGCTGGATCGATGATGGCGTCCACCCATAGCCGGGCGGCGGCATAACGGCAATCCGTCTGCTCATCGTAAGACGCCTTAATGGAGGCGAGGACCTGGTTCTTCTCCTCTTCGCTCAATTGCTTGCCCCCACGTTCTAACTGACGGATTTTTATCTCCACCAATGTGCTCGCCGCGGACGCCCCGCTCATCACTGCGTAGCGTGCAGTGGGCCATGCAAAGAGGAACCGGGGGTCGTAAGCCTTGCCGCACATAGCGTAGTGGCCGGCGCCAAAGGAACCGCCAAGAATGACCGTGATCTTGGGCACCGTGGAGTTGGCCACCGCCGAGACCATCTGCGCGCCGGCGCGGATAATGCCGCTCCACTCCGCGTCACGCCCCACCATGAAGCCATTCACGTCATGAAGAAAAATCAGCGGAATCAGATTCTGGTTGCAGTCCATGATGAAGCGCGCCGCCTTCTCGGCGCTCTCGGCATAAATCACGCCCCCGAACTCGACCCTTTTCTCCCCAGTCTGACTGGTGTGCGTTTGATGGGTCTTCTGGTTGGCCACAATCCCCACGGCGAAGCCGCCAATCCGCCCATATCCGCAAATGACGGTCTTGCCGTAATCCGCTTTGTATTCGTCGAATTGCGAACGGTCGACCAGTCGGGCAATCACCTCGTGCATATCGTAGCTGTTGCTCGCGCCCTTGGACGGGTCTGGATCCAGCAGGGCGTAAAGCTCCTGCGGGGCAAACTTCGGCGCATCTCGCTGCGGGTCATAGGACGCACGGTCAAACGGTGCCCCCGGCCGGTGGCCCAACCGGCCCACCAGCGAGCGCAGCCGGGCCAGGCACAAATGATCGTTCGGCTCTTTGAAATCGACCGTGCCCGAAATCTCTGCATGCATGGTTGCCCCGCCCAGCTCTTCGGCGGAGTACTTCTGGCCGATCGCCGCCTGAACAAGGGCTGGTCCGGCCAGGAAAAGCCCGCTGCCTTCGGTCATCAACACGTGATCGGTCATGACCGGAAGATAGGCCCCACCGGCCACGCACATACCCATAATGGCCGTGATCTGCGGGATTCCCTGCGCGCTCATCACGGCGTTGTTGCGGAAAATCCGTCCAAAATCATCCTGGTCGGGAAACACATCCTCTTGTAGCGGCAAGAAGACACCTGAAGAATCAACCAGATAGAGGGTTGGGATCCGGTTCTCCATGGCGATAGTCTGGGCCCGCAAAACCTTCTTCGCGGTCATGGGGAAGAATGCGCCTGCTTTGACAGTGGCATCATTGGCGATCACCATCACCAGGCGCCCCGCGACCCAGCCCAGGCCGGTCACTACTCCTGCCGCCGGTGCGCCACCCCACTCTTCATACATGCCGTGGGCGGCAAAGAGACCCAACTCCAGGAAATCTGCCCCGGGATCGAGCAGTAAGTCCAGCCGTTCGCGGGCCGTAAGGCGCTTTTTGCCATGCTGCGCCTCAATGGCCTTGGAACCTCCGCCCTGACGGAGGACGTCCTGCTGCTGGCCTAGAACCGACAACAAAGCCTCCATACCTGCCGTATTGGCGCGACTTTTACGCGTCTGCGGGTCAAGTTTCGAAGCCATCAAGTTGGAAAACTGCGGCGTCGCCTCAGCATCAGGCGTGGCGGGTGGGTCTGGGTTTCGGTTGACCATAAGAAACGTGCCAGCATACCATCCCTACACATTTGTCTGTCCCGTTCCAATACACAATTTTCCTATTCCCAACATCCCCCGAACGTGACATACTGCCTCAGATTATCTTTCGGCTAACCCCAATGGCTGAAAGATCGCCGGTCGAAAGAGATGACAATGGCTAATTCACTTTGGAAGCTGACCACTGCCCGTTCCTGGCCTACCACGGGCGCCACCGTGGAATCCTGTGACTGGGTGCGATATCACGACCATCTGGGGGGCACTGCGGGCCACTATCAGGTCAAATTCACTTACCTGGCAGGAAACGGGGGCCAGGTGCATCACGGCGAATTTTGCCACCAGGGAGTCCAACACATCGCGCCTTATTGCTTAGGCGAGCGGCTGACTGTCCAGTATGACCCCAAGAAGCCGTCACGGTATCACTTTAGCGGCGCGGCTCCGGACTACCAGAAGCTGGAAGCGATCCTGGTTATGACCGTCTTCGCTCTGCTCGCTGGCTACGTGCTTTACACCTTCTAACGTTTTTTCCCCATCTTTATCCCTCCGATGGCCGCGGTCAGCCAACCTGGCGCTCGCCGTGCCGCCTTAAGAAAAAGTCGCACAGCGCGAAATGTAGTCCCCTCTGCGGCTCAAGCCCCTCTTTACAACTACATATGTACGGGCAGAAGCTTGTACCCTTCAAGAATCGGAGTTTTTCCGCGAGCTGTTTGGGTGGTCTTTTGCTAGCGCCGCGGCAGACTTGCGTGTGCCTGTTGCCACAAGGAAAGCCCCACCTCACCGAACTCGGCTGTGCAGCGCAGAAGTGAAAATGCTCTAGGATGGTGTGGTCCGCGGGCCTGGTAAAAGAGAAATCCAAATGCAACCCCACCGTACCCTCTCCCTGGCCCTCTTTTTGGCTTTGCCTCTCGGCTACGGCACGCTCGCCGTCAGCCACGCACAATCCTCGTCTCAGCAGAGTGTCTCCTCGGACGACATCAGCGTGGCGGAAGGTCTCCAGCTCCCGACCTACGGACATATTTGGGCGCTAGATACCTGGAAGGGCATACGAGAGCTGGTGCGGTTAAAGCCGCCGGACCCCACGGATGATTCCGGCTTTCCTTTCAAGCTAAGGCACACGATCGAGTTCACGGGGGAAGCAGCCAAGGTCCGGGTGCACGATGCGGCGCCGCAGTTCTTCTTGCGCGGGGTCTCGGGCAACGACAATGGGCGCTCCGATCTGGTCGTCGTGCGCCTGACCATTGAAGGCGAACGGCGAACTGCAACGAAAGATGCCATGGCGCAACTCAAGCAGATGGAAAAGCACGGGGATTCCCAGTACCCCGATGTGATCGGGATCAAGCAGCAGCGCGTGGGAACGACCGACTGGTACCGGCTCTCTCCGCGACAAGTTCTCACCCCCGGCGAGTACGTCCTCGTTCCCCTGCCCTCTAGTCCGGGGTTTGCGGAAGGAGAGATTTTCGACTTTGCCGTCGATCCCGACGCGCCCGAAAATTCCGATCCGCTGCGCTCAGAACAATATCGCGGCGCGGAATGAATCACACACGCCAATAACACGAAGGTGGGAGCGCCATGGCTCCTCTATCTCGGACTCCTCACTGGCTTAAGAGACCCGGAAAGCGCGTCTCTTATTGAACAACAATTGGGTCGGCACGATCTGATTTCGCAGACCTCTGCCAGGGAGGTGGAGAACTGCTGACCGCGCCTTCGTCCCGTTTCATCGATCAAAAAAATTCCCCGGGGCTCATCACAGCCGGCGGTAGCAATCGAGACTGCTCCGGCAAAAGAAACTATAATTGTTACTTTTACGCCGGGCCGCTCCGGCGAATTCAGGCAAGCGAAACCGATCAGCGTCGAGTTGCTTCCTAACTCCGCACGCGAAGGTAGACCGGTTATGTGCGAGGGGTCGACGCGGCCACACCATCCAAACCGAGCGCGGCAGCGTGGCGGCTCAAAGCGGCGATGCAGAAGGCTATGTGCAGGTCCAGATCCACACCCAGTTCCTGTGCGCCTTGGGTGATGTCTTCACGGTGCACGCCACGCGCGAAAGCCTTGTCTTTAAGCTTCTTTCGTGCACTTTGAACATCTACGTCGAAAATCGATTTGGTCGGTTTGACGAGCGAAACAGCGGTCAAAAAACCGGCTAGCTCATCGCAGGCAAAGAGGGCCTTGGCGAGATGCGTATCTCTCGCCACGCCGGAGTACTGCGCATGTCCTAAAATCGCCACGCGTATCTCTTCGGGCCATCCTTGTTCTGCGAGAATCTTGTTTCCGACGAAGGGATGTTCTGCGGCGCTGGGATATTTTTCGTAATCGAAATCGTGCAGCAAACCGGTGATGCGATAAGTCTCAATCAAGCCGGTGGCCGCGTCTCCACTGAGTTCGAGCGTGGCTGCATGCGCTTCTCCATACGCTTGCATGCAAGCTTCGACAGCGAGCGCATGCTTGATCAGACCTGCTGATTGGGTGTACTCGTTGAGCAGTGTCCACGCTTCGGGTCGTGTCCATCTTATTGCGACCATTGTGTTCCTTTTGGTACAGAGAACCGTTCGGCTCCGGGTTTTTTACGGTTTCTTCCGAAATTCGTACCACGTTTTCCGCTTTGACCCTACTTTTTAACTTGACATTAGAGATACCCTGCATCACTGTAATCATGAATCAGGTAGGGACCGTCGCTAAACGGATACTTGGCATGAGCACATGCGAGGTGATTCAAAAAAGCGTCGCTTCTTATCAGGATCGCCCTGCTCTGGCGCTCCGTTTACAAATTTATGGCAACTACCCTAGCAACCGTTGAGGCACGTGAGGTTCTTCGGTGTGAGCGCTGCACTCTGGTGCAGTTCCGCACCGCAAACTCTCTTTGCAGACGCTGCCACAAGCCCCTCGAGGTCGAGGAACCCGAACGTCTCGTCCCGCAGTTCGCGGGCGAACCGGAAGAGGCTGTGGCGGAAGATAACAGCCTGCAGGTCGCACGCGCGGTGCGTGATCTGCGCAAGGGCCGCAACCTGAGCCAGCGCCAACTCGCTGGCCGCATGCAGGTACCGCGCACCTACATCTCCAAAATCGAGAACGGCAAGGCTATGCCGACGTTGTCATCGCTGGCACGTCTCGCTGCGGCGCTGGAAATCGACATTTGTCACTTGCTTCGGGATGCCCGCAGCCGCCGGCATGAAGAAACAGCGTCGATTCTCGGCGATCCGTTTCTGGCGGAGCTGGCTCCGTACATCGCACAGATGGATACGCTGCAGCGCTCGATGTTCCTGAACCAGGTCCGCGACTTGGCCATGGGACGCCGTAGAAGCGCCTAAAGCGGTTCCATGATCGCTGTGCCCCATCCGAACTGGGTGAGGTGGGTCTTCTCCTGGAGAAAAGCCCCGTTTGATCTTTTTCATGGGTTACACCGATCGTGGAACCGCCTAAGCAGGGCTTGGCAAGCGGCCCCGGACCGTGGAATCCCGCCCCCGCTGCGGCTCGACCGCACCGGCTTTGCGGCGGAGTGGACCATGTGCTACGGTCGTAAGGAAAGGCAATCCTTTTGCGATTCCTGCCAGCGAACCGCGTAGCTGAACTTTCTCCCGAAGAGCAGGCCATCTACCGCCAATTGGATCCGGCGCGCCTGCCGCAGCACGTCGCCATTATCATGGATGGCAACGGGCGGTGGGCCGGCAAGCGCAGCCTCAGGCGCTTTCTTGGGCACCAGCAGGGCGCCGAATCGGTCCAATTCGTGGTCGAGACGGCGTCGCGCATTAACCTGCCTTGGCTGACGCTCTACGCCTTCTCGCTCGAGAACAACCTCCGCCGCCCCAAAACAGAAGTCAACTTCCTGATGCGCCTGTTGCGCTCCTACCTGGTCGACAATGTCGAGCGGATGAACGACAACAATGTGCGCATGGCCTATATCGGCCGAACTCACGAGCTTCCGTCTGAGGTGCAGGAGAAAATGCAGTGGGCCGCTGAAGCCACCGCCCACAACACCGGCACCGTGCTGACGCTGGCACTCAATTACGGCGCACGCAGCGAATTGGTGGATGCCTTCCAGGCGCTGGCTCGGGAAGCCGCTTCCAAGAATCTTCCCTTGGAGCAGATCGGTGAAGAAGATGTGCACCGCCATCTGTACACGGCGCATATGCCTGATCCCGACCTGGTGGTGCGCACCAGCGGCGAATTTCGCGTCTCCAATTTCCTCCTGTGGCAGATGGCCTATTCCGAAATCTACGTGACCGATCGCCTATGGCCCGACTTTCGCGGCATCCATCTGCTGGAAGCCATCGCCGATTACCAACGCCGCGAGCGCCGCTACGGCGGCTTGAACAAGCGCCAGGAGTCTGACGAGGCGCCTATCCCAGACACCTTCCTCGTCCCCCGCTAACGCGGGAATTCGACCTCTCCTCAGCCTTCTGATGTGATCACATAGGTGCGCTCTCGCCATGGGCCGCTGGATTGCGCCGTCTTCCCCCGCGCGCAGCGTTATGCTCAGGGCATGAGCTCGCAGACCCTCCCACGTCCGAAGAGAGCTGGAACCAACAGAAGAAAGACCAAGAAGGCCGGCGCGGCCGAGTGGCTGGCGTGGTGGCCGCTGCTGGCGGGGATTGCGATCACCTTTGCGGCAGTAAAGACTGCGGAAATTCTGCCCCTGATGGGCACAGAAGGCCTACTCAAATTGCGGCTGCTCTATCCTTACGCGCTGCTGCTCAAGCAGCCCCAGCTGGGGCTTTCCGAGCAGACAAGCGATAGCTGGTCGCAGATAATGTTGTATGCGCAGTGGGTTCTCTATGGCCTCTACGCGACCGTAGCCATGAAGTGGAAGCCAGCGTGGAAAGTGCTGATGCAGATAGCTGTGGTGCATCTGCTCGGCTTCAGCCTACTGTGGCTGCTGGCGCGGTAAGGTAGTTTCGAAATGGGTGTAAACCGAACCCGGATTTCCTGTGGAGCTTTGTGGGGCCACCGAACTGCATCCGGCTTTCCGCAAGTAATTGAGTAAGGGCCCGGAGAATGCCGCAGTGACCACACCGCCAATCAAGATTATCGAGTGCCCGCGGGATGCCTGGCAGGCCATGCCGCAACAGATTCCGCCGGAGGTCAAGGCCGACTACCTGCGCGCTCTGGTTGCCGCCGGCTTTACGCATATCGACGCTGTATCCTTTGTCTCCCCATCAGCAGTGCCGCAGATGGCCGATTCAGAGCGGGTTCTCGCCTTACTGGATCTGGACGATGAAGTGGAGATCATCGCCATCGTGGTGAACGAGCAGGGCGCAGAACGGGCGGTTGCCACCCAAGCGGTCCGCACCCTGGGCTTCCCCTATTCCGTCTCCGCCACATTTCTTGAGCGCAACCAACGACAGACTTTGCAACAGGCACGCCAAACGCTAAAAAGGATATGTGCCCTGGCTTCGCAGGCTGGGCTGGGCGTCGTGGCTTATCTGTCCATGGCCTTCGGCAATCCCTACGGCGACCCCTGGCGGCAGGAAGACGTCATTGCGGCCTGTCTGGCGCTGACGGAGCTGGGCCTCAAACAAATTTCGCTGGCCGATACCGTGGGGATGGCCGGTCCAGGGCAGATTCATTCGCTGATGAGTGCCGTGCTTGCAGAAATCCCCGGTATCGAGCTGGGAGCGCATCTGCACGCCCGTCCGGAGGAGGCTGCAATCAAGGTCGCGGCGGCTTACCAGGCGGGCTGCCGCCGCCTGGATATGGCGCTGGGCGGCCAGGGGGGCTGTCCCTTCGCCCAGGACGCGCTGGTGGGCAATGTAGCGACCGAAGCAGCCCTGGCTCAGCTGACCAAGCTGGGTGCAAACCTCCCGCGGTTACGTCCATTGGATGAATTGCTCGGGAGGAGTCGCGCCATCGCTGATAGATTCGGTGCAGTCCAGACCTGTTAAACCCGCCGAGGAGCAATCGAGAAACTGTGGCCATTAGTTACGCAACGCTGGAAATCAAGGAAGCCGCCGGTATTCACACCATCACCATGAACCGGCCAGAGCGCAGGAATGCGCTTAATCCACAGATGATTGCCGAACTCACACATGCCTTGGGTGAGTCTGCAACGTGTTCCTGCGGGGTGGTTGTGCTAACCGGGGCGGGAACCGCCTTCTGCTCCGGTATGGACCTGGAAAATCTTAAGACACTCAGCGATCAACGCCCAGAGGACCAGCGGGCGGACGCCGAAGCGACCATGTCGATGATGCGCCGCCTTTACGAACTGACTAAACCGACGATCGCGGCGGTGAACGGAGCCGCCATCGCGGGCGGGACAGGGTTAGCCACTCTATGTGACTTCACCCTCGCTGCGCCCCAGGCGAAGTTCGGATACACCGAAGTGAAGATTGGGTTCATCCCCGCCATCGTCTCCGTATTTCTGCTGGAGATGGTCGGGGAAAAGAAGGCCAAAGCTCTGCTGCTCTCGGGCGCAATTCTGAATGCTGAAGAGGCCCTGTCGATGGGACTGGTTACGGAGATCGTGCCCGAAGGTGAACTGAACGCACGTGTCCAGACCCTGGCTTCGTTACTGCTCAAGAACAGTCCGGAATCGATGAGCTCAGTAAAAAAACTGCTGAGCGGCTTTGCCAAGGATCGACTTGACCGCGATCTCTCGCGGGCGATGCGGTGGAATGAAAAGATCCGCAACAGCCCGGACTTCAAAGAGGGCCTGCAGGCGTTTCTGGAAAAGCGCAATCCCGTGTGGCCGGGACGCAAGCAGAAGTAAATCAAAAAAAGCCGCAATTCGCTAAAGCCCACTTCACGGAGGAATAGCGAAAATGCTCTATCATGGCCGTCTATGCCAAACAGAGTTCGCTGGGGAGTTTTGAGCACGGCCGGAATCGGAGTTAAGAAAGTTTTGCCGGCCATGCAAAAGGGTGATTGGACCGAGCTAACTGCGATTGCCTCGCGTGACCTCGGCAAAGCCGAGCAGCTTGCACGAACCCTGGGCATCGCGAAGGCCTACGGATCGTATGAAGAGCTGCTCGCTGACCCGGAGATCGAGGCCATCTACAATCCACTCCCTAACCAACTTCACGTCCCATGGTCGATAAAAGCCGCGGAAGCAGGCAAACATGTCCTATGCGAAAAACCGCTAAGCATGACAGTTGCCGAAGCCAAGACACTCTTGCCGGTGCAGCAGCGCACCGGGGTAATCATTGGCGAAGCCTTCATGGTGCGTACCCATCCGCAGTGGCTGCGCACCCGCGAATTGATTGCATCCGGCCGGATTGGTTCCCTGCGTTCTATTCAGGGCTTTTTCAGCTACTTCAACACCGATCCCAAAAACATTCGCAACATTCCTGAATGCGGCGGAGGGGGTCTCATGGATATAGGGTGCTACCCCATCAACACCTCTCGATTCCTCTTCGGTGAAGAGCCCTTGCGCGTTTCGGCGTTGCTGGAGAAAGACCCCAAGCTGCAAGTGGATCGGTTGACTTCCGCCATCATGGAGTTCCCGTCTGGCCAGGCAACGTTTACCTGCAGTACACAGCTCGTCCCCTACCAGCGAATGCAATTGTTAGGAACAAAAGGCCGTATCGAAATCGAGATACCGTTTAATGCGCCCAACGACCGCCCCTGCCGCATTTTTATCGACGACGGGCGTGATCTGATGGGCGGCGGCATCACGATCGAGACCTTTCCTACCTGCGACCAATACACCATTCAGGGGGATGTCTTCTCCCGGGCGGTGCGTGAAGGTACGCCGGTGCCCGTTCCGCTCGCCGATGCGATCAAAAATATGGCGGTGATCGAAGCTATGTTTCGTGCCGCGGAATCGGGCGCATGGGAAGCCCCGCAAAGCTAGAGTATTTTCACTCGCCGTAGCGCGGAAAACGATTATGTAACCGTCTCTGATCGCAATCCAACGGTCGCCCTAGGTGGCGGGCTCATTGCTGTCCTGGTCTTCGGATGCCTCATCCCAGGCTTCCGAGTCGCCTATTTCCCGCTTCAGCTCTTCGGCGGTGCGACGAGGCTCATCGAGGGCCTCCTTGGCGGGATCGGGCAGGTCCGGGAGGGCCGGCGAAGAACCCGGTTTCTCCCGCTCGCTCATACCACCCTCCTTCCCGCACTCGGGGTTATGGTATCAGCATCCGCCGGCAGGCCCGGGGGGGATACTGAGAGACACATGAAACTGCTGCATTTTCTGGTGGAGAGTTTTATCGGAGCCTTCGGCATTACCAGGCCGAAGCCGGAGCAGCAGCGCACCGTCGCGTTGGCGCTGGGTGGCTTCCTGCTGGTTTTCTTTACCACCCTGATCTGCCTGATCCTCTGGATGCTCTTCGGCCAGCGGCGTTAAAGCCGTCTCGCAACAGGGCCCAACAGGGTCGCGGCCTTCCCGGTAGGAAAAGCCGCGCTTCCCTGGAGTTAGAGCTTGCCGTTGTTGACGACGAGCGGCTCGTTCATTTGGCTACTGCTCACCGGCACCGTGCCAGCAGCCTTCTTGTGCAGCTGATGGTGCAGGCAATACAGCGCGAGCTCGAGGCGGTCGGAAACACCCAGCTTGTCGTAGACCTTGCGCAAGTAGTTCTTGATTACCTGCTCTGTGGTCCCGAGCTGGTAGGCAATCTCCTTGTTGCGCTTGCCCTGCGTGATGCAGGTGATGATCGCCAACTCTTTGGGTGAAAGGCGTGGCTGGGTTCGCGGGCTGGTCAGCGCAGTTGCCTGCGACCGGTAAGCTTCGATCACCCAGTTGATCGACTGGTTATCGATCCAGGTTTCTCCGGCGGCAATTTTGCGCACGCACTTGACCAGTAGATCGGGCGAGATGGACCGAGGAATAATGCCTCGAACACCCCGGCGATATAGCTCGACCGTGTTCGACTCGTCGTTCTGAGCCGACTGAACAATGATCTTGAGCTGTGGTGCCCGCCTGACCAGTTCCGGAATGGCATCGACCGTGCCGGCAATCAAATTGCCTTCCAGCAAAATCATATCGGTGGGAAAGCGTTGGATAGCGCTGTGAAGGCCGGCCAGTGTATCGACCTGCGCGATCACGCGAATATCATCTTCGAGCGCGAAGATCTTCCGGATACCCACCCGGTAGATCGCTTGCGAATCGGCAAGAACAATCCGAATCGCAGCGTTGTCTGCGCCCTCGTCGGCTTCAAATGCGCCGTCGGCGGGACCGGCATCGGGAAATTCAGGCTTGGCAGATACCATAGGTTCAGAGACCAAAATAGCTTCAGTGACTAAAGTGATATTTATCAATTACTGCAGCGACATGCGTCGTCTTTACGTCTTGTGTGCAGCGTACCACGCGGCCGGTGCAGTGCAATACAACATCGGTGGGGGTGCCCATCGCTTCGGCCGGCATTGCAATCGTGAAGCTAACAATACTGCCTACCACCAGGGGTGTGGCAAGCTCAAACAAAACACCGTTGGCCGAAATATTTTCCGTAACCGCCGGCAGATCTCCCAATTCCGTGCAAATAGTAATCGGTACGCACACGGGAAAGCGAACCGCAGCGCGGAGTTCGACTGGACGATCGGTTGCGACTGCGAGGGAGATATCCATGAACTGATAATAATCAGAAGCAGGTGGAACGGGAATCCCCTAAAAAGGCCACCTTTCTGGCCTTACAGTACCAAAGTTACCCATCCTAGTGCCTAGAGTTTTACCACCTTGTCCAACGTTTATGGCAAACCTCCCCTCGCTTGCCGACCGAGAGACACCCCGATAGCGAGGCGCGTGTTACCAGCAATTAAAAGTTATATACTTAGTAGTAATCCCACAATAGTTGTAGCGATGCGTCATCAACGAAGGTAACCTTGTGAAACGCGCTACCTGCGCACCAGGAGTTCCCTGTGAAGATGACGCTGATCCGCGCCCTTGCTGTAGCCAGCTTGCTGGCTATGAGTGTTCCCGCCCACGCAGAGGGACTATTCGACTGGCTTCTCTGGTTTTAACCACATCTGCTTTGCCTTCTGATCCATTGACGAGTGGTCGGGAGGCAAAGTAAGACCGCGTCCGCTCGTTGTCTCTTTTTCTCACGGGCTTTCACTGATGCCCACGTGGGAACCTTGTCACGCCATTTAGTTAGACCAGGCTTTGCGAACTAGGCGCCTTGGGCTATCCTGCATCCATAAAGGTGCAATATGGGTCTCCATGTGCTGTTTGCGGCCTCTAGCCTTCTGGGCCTGTTATCAGAGGTTGGCTTATTCGCCGTGCTCGTAGCACGGCGTCAGTACAAGATCTTCCCCTTTTTTACGCTCTACATCGGCTTTAATTTGCTGTATGACGTAGCCACGGGCGCGTTGTTATTCCTGTTTCCCGTACATATTGCCCGCTCCCTAGCGTTCGGGTTACTGCCGCTAGCCTACTTGCTCGAATTAGGCGTTCTTCTCGAAATTACCTGGAATGTTGTGCGCCCGGTTCACGCTTCGCTCCCTCGAGGAAGCATTCGCTTGTTTGGTGGATCAATGGCACTGGCTCTTCTCGGTGGCGTTCTCCTGGCTTGGCATTTCGACAAGACCGGCAACAAGATCCAGGACGTCAAGGTCCCCCTCGACCTGACAGTGGGTTTGCTGCGTATGCTGATCTTTGCGGGGACGGCCGGTTTTGCGCAGCTTTTGGGCATCGGTTGGAAAGACAAGGTCTTGCAGATAGCCACCGCCCTCTCCTTCTACAGCGCGGTAAATCTGATTGTGAGCCTGGTTGCTCGCTACTCCGGCGGGTCGAGGGACCTGGAGGGTATTCGGACCGTAGCTTTTGCCATGGAACTCGGCTTTTTGCTATGGGCATTTACAACTAAAGATGTACGGCGGCGCGAATTCAGTCCACAAATGGAACAGTTTTTGGTTACACTTGCTGGACGAGCCAAGCTCGCACGGACAGCGCTGGTTCGGATGCAGGTGAAATAAACACATGATATTGCCACTGCTCCAGGTAATCCTTACTGCCCTATTGGTTGCCTATGCTGGCTTTTGGCGGAGGCAGCAAATGAAGCGCCGTGCTAAGAGTTGGGACGGAATCATCAGTCAGTTGCGTTGCAATGACTGGGGCATCGAAGAAATCACCGAGCGCTATCTCTATAAGAGCGAAGTACAGGTCACCACCAAAGACGTGTGGCAGCGCATTCAGGGCTGCAAAGGGCTTTGGGCGATGTATAAAAATTCCCCGATCCTGGTTCAATTGGCCGATTACGCGGCTGAACATGGTGAAGGGGTCGATCAAGAAATGCTGGAAGGCTTGCGCAGCGACGCGTTCCAGATTCGCCTATGTGTCTTGCTGGCTTTGGCCCAATACTTGCTATCGACCTCGACGGTCGGAGCATCCGTGAATGCCCATCGCGCCGTTACTACTTATAGTGCAATGCTGGTCGGGCTCACGGCGTTCATTCAGAAGTATTCGACTTCCCTCTTCCCCAGCTATTTGGACGCGGTCGCCTAGCCTTCGGCGGCTGACCGCTACCGACACTGGTATTGCTGTAGTTGCGCCAACGGGAAACTTGCGCAATCCGCTCTATCCGGCGATACTTGGTAGTTGGGAGTAGGCGCTCAAAGCGGATGGTTTTGTCCCCGCTCACCTTAACTCCAAACCCACCCGGATTTCACCCCAATCAGGGAAGAATATCTGAAAGGATTTACGCCTGTGTTGATGATTCGTCTGGCTCGCTTCGGTGCTCGGAAGCAGCCGTATTATCGTGTTGTTGTCATTGAGAAGGACCGTGCCCGCAATGGCCGGTCGATCGAGGTCGTGGGAACCTACAACCCACGCACCAATCCGGCCACCGTCGATCTGAAGCGTGAACGCATACAACACTGGACCAACAACGGAGCACAGCTCTCGGAACGCGTGGCCAAGTTGCTCGCCGCGTACACGCCGGCCGCCACAGCCGCCTAGCTTACTGTTCCCGGTCGCTCCGCGGTCTTCCAGCAGAGAAATGACAGGAAGTCCAGCCTCACTTTATGTATTCTCGCCTGCCGCAAGGTAGAGAGGTTACGCTTGTCTGGGAGACCTGACGGTGGGCTGTTGTGCTCCTCGCGCTGCTCGAGAAAACGCTCTAGACATAACCACAGGAAAAGCGGTCTAATGCTCGGTCATGAAGGGACCCCAGCCAACGCCGGTTCCTGAAGCAGGTCCGGTTGGCAGTAGGTTGCCGCGGCAATCCTGTATTGGCTGGTTCATTTGAGGCCGCTCCGATGATGCAAGACGCGAATCATGATGATATGCAGCAACTAGTCACGGAGATCGCCAAAGCCCTGGTTGACGACCCGGAAGCAGTCGAGGTGCAGGCTGTGGCCAGAGACGAGAACACCGTGTTGCGCCTCCGTGTAGCGTCTGCCGACGTGGGCAAGGTGATCGGCAAACAAGGCCGAACGGCTCGCTCCATGCGAACCATTCTGAGCGCGGTGAGCATGAAACTGCACCATCGCTACACACTCGACATCCTCGAAGAGGATGAGGGCGGGAAGCCGGCCGATTCTTAGCCTTGCTCTCCCCGCGAGACCCGCAAGGACTCCTGCCTGCGACCGGTAACCGGAAAATGACATCGCCCCAAGCAACCTGGGTGCTCCTTGCTCGTATCGTTCGCCCGCAAGGGCGTCGCGGCGAGGTGCTGGCCGATATCTTTACCGACTTTCCGGAACACTTTGCCGAACGTAAGCGGCTCTTCCTTCGTCCCCCAACCGGGGGCCAGCGCGACGCTATGCGCGAAGCCAGGGTCGAGTCTCATTGGCTTCACAAAGGACGCGTGGTGCTGAAATTCGCCCAGGTCGATTCGATCACCGACGCAGACCAGCTGCGCGGCTTCGAGGTGGTGATTCCCCGAGAAGAGCGCATGCCTCTGGAAGGCGATGCCGTCTATGTCAGCGACCTGGTGGGGGTGCGAGTGATCGATGTGAGCCGGGGCGGCGCCGAGGATGCGGGGGAGATCACGGATGTGGAGCCGGAAGGAGCGGGTCCCGCCATGCTGGTGATCCGCACGCCGGCCAGCGATGAATTGCTTATACCCTTTGTGCGGGCCTACCTGAGAAAAATCGACCTCGAGGCCAAACGAATGGAGATGGAGCTGCCCCTGGGCCTGCTGGCCATGCAGTCCCCCTTGACCGACCAGGAGCAGCTGGCCGAACCCCAATCCACCGAAGAGGACGAATCGGAGTAATGGCCATGCGCTTCGACATCGTCACCATCTTCCCTGGCTTCTTTGCCGGCATATTCGAGCATGGCGTGGTGAAGCGCGCAATCCAGGGCGGTTTGCTGGGTGTCGACGTACACGACCTGCGCCAGTTCACGCACGATCGGCATCGCACCGTTGACGACCGGCCATTTGGCGGGGGCGAGGGCATGGTCCTGAAGCCTGAACCTCTGGCCGAGGCAGTGGAACATCTGGGGCTTGCACCCAAGGCAGCCAGAGCGGTGCAGGGGGAAACGGTGATTCTGCTATCTGCGCAAGGGAAGAAGTTTTCTCAGGCGACGGCCCGTGCACTGGCCCAGGCCCAGCGCGTCGTGCTGCTTTGCGGGCGTTATGAAGGCGTGGACGAGCGCATCAGCGAGTTGGTTGCCGACCAGGAGCTCTCGATTGGTGATTACGTTTTATCCGGCGGTGAGTTGGCCGCCGCGGTGGTCTTGGACGCCACCATGCGGCTCCTGCCAGGAGTGCTGGGCAATGACGCATCCTCGGAGAACGAGAGCTTTGGGCCTGCAGATGCCCTGCTGCAAAGCACGGCGGGCGCCGGCCTGAACTCGACCCACGGCGCCGGCGGGCTGCTGGACTATCCCCACTACACCCGCCCAGCTGAGTTTCGCGGGGTAGCTGTGCCCGAGGTGCTGAGCAGCGGTAACCATGAGCAAATTCGACGCTGGCGGCGGGAGCAGGCGCTCAAAAAAACGCTGCGCAACCGGCCTGATTTGCTGCGCGATGCAGACCTGAGCGCGGAGGATCGTAGCTATCTCCGTAGCCAGGAGCTGCACGGCACGGAGCCGGTAACCGGGGGCGCGCAAAGTAAAGATTCCGTGTAAACTAAATACTTCGACGTTACCGCGTTTTTTCCATCGCGAACAGGAAGCAATTATGTCTATTCATCCAGTTATGCAGCGTCTTGCCGAGAAGCTTCGGCGCACTGACCTGCCCACTTTCGTGCCCGGAGATACCGTACGGGTACAGGTCAAGATCAAAGAAGGCGACAAGGAACGGTTGCAGGCCTTCGAGGGCATCGTGATTGCGCTCAAGAATGGCGCGCAAGGCAGCTTTACCGTGCGCAAGATGAGCTTCGGCCAGGGAGTCGAGCGCATCTTCCCTTTCAACTCCAAGGTAGTCGACAAAGTCGAGAAGGTGCGCTCAGCACGGGTGCGCCGCTCCAAACTTTTCTACCTGCGCGGTCTGCGCGGCAAGGCAGCTCGCTTGAAAGAAGTAGAACGCAAGTAGCATTCCGTCATCGTGAGCAACGCCCCGGGAGCCATCGCTGCCGGGGCGTTGCTTCGTAGGTTCCGATTTTTGTTGGCAGCTGTGGGAAACGCAGTCCCAGCGTCACGGGCGCTCCGTGAAATGATCTACACTCGATTTTGGCGATGCCCGAGTCGATACACGAAACCCTGAACGAGCCCCTGATAGAACCAGAAGTGGTGGAGCGGGAAGTCTCTGCGGCGACCCGCAAGCTACGCATGTTGAGGACGCTGGTTTGCGGAGGACGCTACGAGCGGGCCGCGCGCGCTACCGGCGCCAAGGTGGTGGCCGGGGTCGACGAGGTCGGTCGCGGCGCGCTCTTCGGGCCCGTAGTCGCAGCAGCGGTCATTCTCCCCGAAGGATGCCGTATTCCCGGCCTGCGCGACTCAAAACAATTGATTGCGGAAGAACGGGAGCGGCTGGGGCGCATCGTGGAGCGCAAAGCGCTGGCCATCGCCATCGAAGAAGTCGATGCGCAAACGATCGACCGCATCAATATCTACCAGGCGACTCGCATGGCGATGACCGCCGCAGTCGGCCGCCTGGCGCTTCAGCCCGACCACTTGCTGATCGACGCCATGCGTCTCGACTTCGCCTGCTCGCAAACCTGCATCATCTATGGCGATTCGTTGAGCATCTCGATTGCCGCAGCTTCCGTGGTCGCCAAGGTCTACCGCGATCGCCGCATGTGCCAACTGGACCGTGAGTATCCTCAGTACGGCCTTGCTTCCCACAAGGGCTACAGCACGCCGGAGCACAAGCAGGCGCTGGCCGCACATGGGCCAAGTCCACTGCATCGCAGAAGCTTTCGTCCGGTAGCGGAGAATTGCCTTCCCTGGGATTGAGCCTCTCGTAAGCCATCATCGTTTTTGTCGCGGAGGAGAATCAATTTGTCATTGCGGCTGATGTGTTTTACCGCGCACCCTGATGACGAGTGTGGGGCCTTCGGCGGCGCGTTGATGCGGGCGCATCAGCGTGGAGTCGAGACCAGCGTAATTTGCATGACCGAAGGTCGGGCGGCATCGAGCCGGGGCATCGCCCGTAACGCCGACGAGCTCGCCGCTCTGCGGCGGCAGGAGTTCGCGGCGGCTCTGCGCGTGCTGGACGTTGACCACGGAGAAGTGCTGACTTACCCCGATGGCGACCTGGCGCGCCAGGACTTTTTTCAAGTTACGACTACTTTGGTTGAGCGCATCCGCAGGTTCCGGCCACAAGTGGTGCTCACCTTCGGCGCCGATGGCAACGTCAATTTACATCCGGACCACACCATGATCTGCTTCTTTGCCACAGCGGCTTTTCACTGGGCGGGACGCGCCAATTTTGCGCCCGAGCAAATCGCTGCGGGGCTACTTCCCTGGCGTCCGCAAAAACTGTACTACGGGATCGCGCCCTTTCTGGTCAACGATGAACCCACGATCGCGCTTGTACCCGCCTCGCTGGTACTCGACGTGGGCGATTTGAAAGCGAAGAAATTTGCGGCTTTCCAGCAGCACACCACGCAGGCCGACCTGCTGGTCAGGATCAAGGCTGTCTTTGAGGAGACGGGGGGCGAGGAGAAGTACCTGCTGGCAGCCGCGCCGGGCTTCCGGTCTTCTCCGCTGGAAACCGACATGTTGGCTGGAATAGTGGAATAGCTCCAGCGCGGGGCAGCTCGCTGCAAATCCGCCATTCTGGCACAAGCGAGGCACTCCTGGCTTTAGCTCTTCTGGGTCATCCCCCGCCCCGCCCCCGCACGCTAACACGCGACTCACTCAAAACAAAGGCCTTGGTGAGCTTCTTTCCACCATCGAAGGCGCCGCTTTCTCTGCTTTTTCACGGCAAATTCTTCAGATGTTCACAGGCAACTGAGAACCTCACATTGCAAATCGAACCGCGCGGTCTTCAGGATTCTTCCCGTATGGAACATGGACCCTATCCCTGCGCGGTCTTTCCCTGCATGTAATGCACCGTGAGCGAATTGCAATCACAAGGCAAAAAGAGAGAGGACCAATGAAGATCCAACTGAAGACGCTGGCGACGCTTGTGCTGGTTTCGGCGATGTCGGCCGGCCTGGCACAAACCACAGCGTCCGGTACCACGAGTACCTCTTCGACAACCCCTAAGAAAACCCGGAAGGCTCCGCCGCCCAAGAAACCGTCGGTGGAGACCCAGATCCAATCGCTGCGGGACGAAATGCAGACCCAGATTCAGCAGTTGAGGCAACAGCTGAATGACCGCGACCAGCAACTGCTGCAGGCCCAGCAGGCAGCGGCAGCAGCCCAAGCTGCGGCAGCCCAGGCGCAACAGCAGGCAGCGGGGCTACAGCCGGGGATAACGGAGAACACCCAGGCGGTCAGCACGCTGCAAGGCGCGGTGAACGACCTGAAGACGAATAACACCTCGCTCGCGACCACTATCCAGGATAACCAGGCAAAGATAGAAAAGCAGATTGATCATCCGGACGTCCTTCATTACAAGGGCGTCACGATCTCGCCTGCTGGGAGCTATCTGGCGGGTGAAACGGTGTATCGCACTCACGCCACCGGTAGTGATATTCCTACCCCGTTCAGCTCCCTCCCATACGAGCATTCCGACACCTACGCCCTGAGCGAGTTCTACGGCACCGCACGCCAATCGCGCGTCGCTATCATGGCGGAAGGCAAGACCGGCTCGGCAACACTCCACGGCTACTATGAGGCAGATTGGCTCGGTACAGGCGTTACCTCGAACAACAACGAGAGCAACAGCTATGTATTCCGTCAGCGTGTTCTGTGGGCTCAAGTAGCGCTCAACAACGGGTGGGCCTTCACCGGTGGACAGCTTTGGTCCCTGGCAACCGAAGACAAGAAGGGCCTTTCTAACCTCTCCGGCGACATTCTTACTCCGTTGACTATCGATCCGAACTACGTTCCGGGCTTTGTCTGGGAGCGCCAGTACGGCTTCCGCGTTACGAAGACCATGAACAATATGGCTTTCGGCATCGCGGCTGAGAATCCTCAGGTGCTCTACACCGCAACGCTGGCCGGCAACACCCCCTATGCTGTCCTGGGCAGCGGCGGCACCAACGGTGGACTGTACAACGCCGCAATCAGCGCCTGCTCGCCCTCGACCAGCATCGTGAACTACACCAACCAAGTGAATGGTGGCGTGGACACGTATGTGCCGGTCTACAAGACGGTCAACTCCTGCGCCAACATCAGCAACTACTCCTTCAATGTGATGCCTGACATCATCGTGAAAGCGGCCTTCGATCCCAGCTTTGGCCACTTTGAAGTCTTCGGCATTGGACGCTATGCCCATGAAACCGTGTACCCCGGTGAAACCACGAACAGCAACCTCTACGGCGGCTTAAGGGACATCACCACTGGAGCCATCGTTGCCCCGGCGCTCACCACGGCGGGCAGCTACAATAACAGCATCGCCCTGGGCGGCATCGGCGCGAGCGGTCGCGTTGTGGTGCTCGACAAGAGGCTGACTCTGGGCCTCAAGGGCCTCTACGGACCGGGTGTTGGCCGTTATGGCGCCACCACACTCTCCGACGTTACTTCCGCGGCCAGCGGCGAATTTTCACCGCTGCACAACACGTCCGCCCTGGGAACGGTAGAATTTGCCGCCACGCCGCGGCTCATCATCTACCTGAACTACGGTGGAGACTACGCCGGTCGCAGCTCCTGGTCCGGCACGACGCTCGGCGCACCTACGGCCACGCAGAATGCCGCGACCAAAGTCTGGGGCGGCCACTGGGCTGCACCAGCGGTCGCGCCAGTCGGCTACGGCTCCTACTACGCCAGCAACTCCGCTTGCCTGACCAATGCAGCTCCCGGCTACAACGGGAGTTCCACCGGGTATTACCCCGGTGGAAGCTGCGGCGCCCAGACCAAAGACGTCCAGGAAGCCACTGCCGGATACTGGTATGACTTCTACAAGGGCGATTACGGCCGGGTGCGGCTGGGCATGCAGTACGCTTATGCTCTGCGCCAAAGCTGGACCGGCCTGCCGGTTGCCGGATTCGGCCCCAACGGTATAGGCGCCAAGGGCATCGACAACATGTTCTGGACCAGCTTCCGTTATTACTTGCCTTAAACAAGAACCACACAACCACCTGGAGGGCGCCCTACCAAGGGTGCCCTTTTTGTTTCTCCCGGATCGTTTCCGTCCGACCGGTCATCTGAAACGAGCGAGCGCCTTTGACTTACACTCCAAGTGAGGCAACTTCATGCCAAAACCTATTGTCGGCCTGCATCACGTCACAGCGATTGCGTCGGACCCCCAGCGAAATCTGGACTTCTACACCGAGGTGCTGGGACTTCGTTTCGTAAAGCGAACCATCAACTTCGACGATCCCGGAACCTATCACTTCTATTTTGGAGACGATGCCGGATCGCCGGGCACTATCCTTACTTTCTTTCCCTGGCCCCATGCCACGCGGGGCAGCCTTGGAGTAGGAGAAACTTCGGCTACCGCGTTCAGCGTTCCTCTTGCATCGCTCGAGTTCTGGGAAAACCGTTTGCTCTCCGCGGGCATTCCGGCGGAACGCACCGGGGAGCGATTTGAAGAGGAAGTCCTTAGTTTTGCCGACCCCGATGGCATGCGACTGGAGATTGTTGGCCACGCGGACGCGGGGGAAGCCAAGGCCCCGCGCACCAGCGACGTCCCGCCGGCGCACGCGATCGGTGGCTTTTTCGGGGTGACGCTTTGCCAGGGAGGCTACGAGAGGACGGTGGCCGTGCTCAACACCATGGGCTTCAACAAAATCGCCGAGCAGGAAAACCGCTATCGTTTTGCCGCCGAAGGCAATGCACTGGGAAATCACATTGACGTGCTGGTGCAGCCCCAGCTCGCCCACGGCCGGATGGGCGCGGGCAGTGTGCACCATATCGCCTTCCGCGCCGCCGACGATGCAGCGCAGCTGGAGTGGCGCAAAACCCTGGCGGCTACTTCGCTGGATGTGACCCCGGTGCTTGACCGCACCTACTTTCATTCCATCTACTTTCGCGAGCCGGGCGGTGTTTTGTTTGAAATCGCGACCGATCCACCCGGCTTCACCCTGGATGAGCCGATCGAATCGCTGGGTGAAGCGCTCAAGCTGCCGCCGTGGCTAGAGAAGCAGCGTTCCCGCGTGGAACGGATGCTGCCTCCCATCGCACTGCATACGCGCAAGTAGAAGGAGAGTCGTGACCGATCCTCATCGTGATCAGCCTGTCCGTACCCTGGGCGCGCCCTTGGCCCAGGCCACCGCTGCCGTCGTTCTGTTGCACGGACGGGGCGCCTCCGCTGAAGACATACTCGGCCTGGCGGGAGAGATGTACGACGAACGCATTGCCTATCTGGCCCCGCAGGCCGCGGATCATCGCTGGTATCCCTATTCGTTCATGGCGCCGATGGCGGAGAATGAGCCGTGGCTATCGTCTGCGCTGGCGAAGGTGGGCGCGGTGGTCAAGCTCGCCCTGGATGGTGGAGTCCCGCTGCAACGCATATTTGTATGTGGCTTCTCCCAGGGCGCCTGCTTGTCTACAGAATTTATCGCCAGGAACCCGGCGCGCTATGGCGGCCTGGTTGCGTTCACCGGCGGCCTCATCGGACCCGCAGACGCGGACCTGCACCATGCCGGTAATCTCGCGGGCATGCCGGCGCTCTTTGCTTCCGGAGACCCTGACCCGCACGTGCCCTGGAGTCGCGTCCTGGCGTCGGCGAAACAACTCACCGCTATGGGCGCGGTGGTGAAGACGCACCATTATCCAGGCCGTCCGCATACCGTCCTGCCGCAGGAAATCAAAGCCGCGCGTGAGCTAATCTTTAAATGTCTGCCCCGACCGTTATAAAAGGAAGGAGATCTTCCTTCGTAACGATCGGAGCAAAGTTGGCTAAGTCCATACTTCCTATCTTCCTGCTGCTCTCTTCCCTGCCCGCTCTGCCATCTGGCCAGTTCGGTGCGTTGCCTGATGGTGCACCGGCTCAATCGCAACATGCCATGGTGGTCACGATTCAGCATGACGCCAGTGATGCGGGTTTGAAGATACTGCGATCAGGAGGTAATGCAGTGGATGCCGCGGTTGCTGTTGGCTTCGCACTGGCGGTCGTCTACCCCGACGCAGGCAACCTGGGCGGGGGCGGGTTCATGATGCTGCGCCTGGCCAACGGTGAAGCGCACTTCATCGATTTTCGCGAACAGGCGCCACTGCGTGCGACGACGAATATGTATCTCGACGGCGAGGGCAAGGTTATTCCCGATGCATCCACGGTGGGATATTTGTCGGTCGGTGTTCCCGGCACGGTAGCCGGGCTGATCGAAGCGGAGAGGCGCTTCGGCAAACTGACACTACAGGAAGTGATGGCTCCCGCGATTGAGTTCGCGGAGAAGGGCTACGTCCTTAGTGCGGGAGAAGCTGCGATGCTGCACGATCCTGTGCTCACCAAGTTTCCGGAATCGCGGCGCATCTTCCAGCGCAATGGCAACTTCTACCAGGCGGGAGAGACCTTCAAGCAACCTGAGTTGGCGCGCACACTCACTCGCATCGAGCACCACCCTGAAAGCTTCTATCACGGAGCACTGGCCAGCGAGTTGGCGCACGCGATCCAGAAATACGGCGGATTGGTCAGCAAAAAAGACCTGGCTATTTACAAGGTGAAAGACCGCAAGCCTCTCACCGGCACGTATCGCCAGTACGAGATTCTGGCTCCGCCTCCGCCCTCCTCTGGCGGCATTGCGTTGCTAGAGACACTCAACATCCTGGAGGGCTACGACCTGGGGGCGCTAGGCGATCGCACGCCCGAGAACATGCACTTGATCCTCGAAGCCTTCCGGCGCGCGTTCAAGGATCGCACATCGTTCCTGGGCGATCCCGATTTTCAATCCATGCCGACTCAGCAGCTTATAGACAAGAGCTATGCCGCGGCCTGGCGCAAAACTATTAACATGACGAACGCCACTCCCTCCAGCAAACTAACCCGGCCTCCCGGCTATCTTCCAGACGACAATTCGGCGCAGCCGGCCGCGGAATCGAAGCAGACCACGCACTATTCCGTGCTGGATGAAGCAGGAGATGCAGTGTCAGTTACGTATACTCTGAATAATTCTTTCGGCTCCGGAGCGACCGCCGAAGGTTTGGGCTTCTTGCTCAATGATGAGATGGATGACTTCACCTCGAAGATCGGCGCACCCAACATGTTCGGGCTTATCCAGGGCCCGGCGAATGCAATTGCACCCAGAAAGCGTCCCCTGTCGAGCATGACGCCAATCATCGTGCTCGAAAACAACAAGGTTCGCTTCGTGATTGGTTCTCCTGGCGGCCCCCGCATCATCACCACGGTGGCGAATATTCTCCTCAGCGCCTCGGATGCTGGTTTGAATATCCAGCGCGCAGTGGACGCTCCGCGCTTCCATCAGCAATACCTTCCCGACGTCGTTTATGTGGAACCAGGGTTTCCGGCGAAGACTCTGCAGGCTCTCAAGGATATGGGCTACACACTCGAGATGGGCGATCATTCGTGGAGCGATGGGGAGTGCATCGCCGTCGATCCGAAGACCGGTCTGATCCAGGGCGGGCAGGACAATCGCCACACCTTCGGCAAGGCGGCTGGATATTGATCGTCCGACCACTCTTTCGGGTTGGATCTCGTCGATCCGAATGGGGCTTTCCCAGGAACAGTCCTTAGCGAACAATCACTTACAGCCGAAAGTTCGATGCGGCGCAAGGAGAATCCCTCATGACTATGCTTGCTAGCAATACGCTGACCACCAACACGTTTACCACCAATGACGGTACAACGATTTATTACAAAGACTGGGGTAAGGGAAAGCCGGTTACGTTTTCGCATGGCTGGCCGTTGAATGCGGATGCGTGGGATGCACAGATGCTGTTTCTCGCTCAGCACGGCTACCGTGTCATCGCCCACGACAGGCGTGGTCATGGCCGCTCTGGACAAACCTGGGACGGCAACGAGATGGACACTTATGCCGACGATCTGGCCGGACTGTTGGATGCGCTTGATATTAAAGGCGCCACGATGGTGGGCCATTCCACCGGCGGCGGAGAGGTGGCTCGGTACATTGGACGGCATGGGAGCAAACGAGTGGCGAAGGCTGTGCTGATTGGAGCTGTTCCGCCGCTCATGCTGAAAACGGACAAAAATCCTGAGGGGTTGCCGTTGTCGGCTTTCGATCAGATTCGTGCTGGAGTAGTCGCCGACCGGGCGCAGTTCTTCAGGGATCTCAGCCTTCCCTTCTATGGCTACAACAAGCCGGACGCCAAGATCTCCGAGGGTGTGCGGGAGAATTTCTGGTTCCAGGGCATGCAGTCTTCGCAGCCGGCTGCCTACGATTGCATCAAGGCATTTTCTGAAACCGACTTCACTGAAGACCTGAAGAAGTTCGACGTACCGACGTTGATTCTGCACGGTGACGCAGACCAGATTGTGCCTATCGTGGCCTCGGGTCTAAAGAGCGTGAAGCTGATCAGGAATGCCACGCTGAAGGTTTACCCTGGTGCCCCGCACGGCATGTGCACAACGTTGGCGGACAAGGTAAACGCCGACCTGCTGGCCTTCCTGGAAAGCTAGCGCACCAATCGCCAACGAAAGCAAAACCTCAGGGGCTAGCTAAAGCCCTCATAATTGTGGCCCGGTACGGCCTGACTAAAGTCGGGCCGTGATACACAACATGAGGTTCTCCGCAGCCTGTAAGTTGGTGCATTTGCAGTGATACGGTCCGACTTACTGGCAGCGGCTAAAGCCGTGCCGTAGAAGCTACCACCATAAGGGCTTTAGTCCCTGAGGCGCTAATCCGCAGAACTCTTCGCCAGCGTTTAGGCGGGTCCTCACACCGGATTCTCAAGAGACCCTCCACCCGGTAAAGTAATGGGGTGGGGAACAACATGCAGATACGGTTTGCCTTTGGCCAGGATGGTTTAGACGTCACGTTACCCGATGGGCCCCGTTACGAGGTAATCGAAAGCCGCTCCGCATCCGCTTTGCCGGATGTCGCGGCGGCGCTCAACCGGGCACTGGACCATCCCATAGGTAGCAAGCCGCTCTCGGCCCTGGCGGCAGGAAAGAAAACTGCGGCGATCTCAGTCTGCGACATCACACGGCCTGCTCCCAATTGGCTTACCCTCCCGCCACTGCTCCAGCGGTTGCACGATGCAGGCATTCCGGTCGACGGCGTCACCATCCTGATCGCAACCGGTTTACATCGCGAAGCCACGGCAAGCGAGATCAAGGCCATCCTGGGACCAGAGATTGCCGCCAAGTACCGCGTTGTCAACCATGACGCACGAGCGCTGGAGCAGCATCGCTGGCTGGGGAAGACGCAGCGAGGAATTCCGGTCTATATCGACGAACGGTTTATGGCTGCCGATCTGCACATCACCCTGGGCTTTATCGAGCAGCATCTGATGCTTGGATTTTCAGGAGGCCGCAAGCTGGTGGCGCCAGGACTCGCGGCCCAGGAGACCATCAAGGTCATCCACTCCCCTTTGTTCATGCGCGAACCGATGGCCACGGAGGGATCAATCACCGAGAACCCTCTGCATGCCCAATTGCTGGAAATCGCCAGGATGGCGGGGCACGATTTTATGCTGGACGTGACCCTGACCCAGAGCCGCGAGGTCTCTGGCTTCTTCGCCGGCGATCCAGTCGAAGCCCATGCCGCGGGGGTTCAGTTTCTGCGTACCACCTCACTCGAACGGCTTTCCGGGCTGGCGGATGCTGTGATTACCAGCGCCGCCGGTCATCCCCTGGACCTTACCTTTTACCAGACCATCAAGGGTCTCACCGCGGCGCAGCACATCGTCAAGCCAGGAGGAAGGATCCTGATTGTGGGCGAGTGCGCCGAAGGGGTCGGCTCCCCTGAGTTTGCCGGGAAGGCTGCCAGTTTCTCCAGCTATGAGAGCTTTCTGGACGAAATCCAGAACGCTGCCGTAGAAATTGACCAGTGGCAACTGGAGAAAATGGCGCTGGTCGGCCTGCGGCATGAGCTCTTCTTTTACATTCCCGGGGTAACGAACAACAAACTCGGCAACCTGGCTTCCCGTTGCTTTCCCACTGCACAAGCGGCCGTGGCCGCGCTGCTCAACGGCCTACCCGCCGGAGCCCGCGTGGCGCTGGTGCCCGAAGGCCCGTACGTCTACGCCCGCGCGGAAAGCTCGGATACGTTTTCCGAAGTGCCCCTCCTGTCCTGACTGCGCATCGGCAGCCCTGCCGCAAATCTGCAGTTTCGCTGTGTAAATCATCATTCCGTAACACGAGCTTGGTAGGGTGAACCGTCGTTCGAAAACCCATCGGCCGTGCCGTGTTTCCAGGCCCCTAGGGTTAGGAGAGCCGCATGAGCACTCGCTTCGCAGGTATTGCGCACAGCTTAGGACGGGTTGCAGCATTCACCGCCGCGGGCGTCTTATTGCCGTTGGCAGTGGCGCATGCCACCCTGACCATCTCCGAAACCGGGTCCACCTTGATCCTCCCGCTCTTCAAGTCCTGGGTAACGGCATACAGCAAAGTCAATCCTGAGATGCAAATGACCGTCGGCGCTACGGGCTCGGCGGCCGGAATCGCTGAGGCGATCGCAAAGCACGCGCAGATCGGCACCTCAGATGCCTACATGTCGGATAACGACGCGATGGCCAACCCTCAGATCCTCAACATTCCCCTCGCCATCTCCGCCCAGACGGTGGTGGCCAACCTGCCTGAACTGCGAGGCGCCACGCTGAAATTAAACGGACCTGTTTTGGCGCTTATCTATTCCGGAAAGGTGAGCGAGTGGGACGCCGCACCCATCGCTGCCATCAACCAGGGTGTATTGCTGCCGCACCACGCGATTGTGCCGGTCCGGCGCGCCGATGGTTCGGGAGATACCTTCGTATTCACCCAATTCCTAACCTTCTCCACCCCCGATCAGCAACACCTCTCCTCCAAAGATTTCAATTGGGAGGGCAAGATCGGCTACGGCACAACGGTAAGTTGGCCCGCGGTATCGGGCGTTCTGACCGCAGCCGGCAATCAAGATATGGTGCAGAAACTGAGCCATACTCCATATTCGGTCGGCTATCTCGGTGGGAGCTTCAAGGACGATGCGGACAAGGCCGGGCTGCAAACCGCGATGCTGGAAAACCAGGCTGGGAAGTTCGTGCTTCCCACGGCGGCAACGGTGACCGCGGCGGCGGCGGAGCTTACTCCGCGCACACCAGCCGATCAGCGCCTTACGCTGGTGTTCGCTCCGGGCGCCAATTCTTACCCTTTGATCAATTATGAATACGCAGTGGTGTCTACCAAGCAGTCGAGCCCACAGGTTGCGTCGGCCATCAGCAATTTCCTGCTCTGGTGCATCGCGCCGCAAGGTGGCAGTGCGCCGGGCTTCCTCGATCCGGTTCACTTTATTGGTTTGCCGACGCCCATCCGTGCCCTCAGCGAATTACAAATCGCCAAAATCCAGTAGGTGCGTGCTGGACCATCCCTAAAAGGAGATAGCCATGCCGAATGCCAATGCTGTACCAAGCCCGTCCAGAACGGTGCAGGACTACATAGACGAGCTGCCGATGTGGCCGGACGGGACGCGGCTGAAATCCAACCCCATGACAACGATGCAGTGGCGGATCTGGATGCTGGCTGCCGCGGGCAAGTTCTTCGAGGGGTTTGTGGTGTTCATGACCGGCGTCGCTTTGCCGCTGATCGCACGCCAGTTCAATATCACTCCGGCGCAAAACGGTTTCATCAGCGCGGCGAGCTTATGCGGAATCCTTATCGGCGCTGTGGGTCTGGGCAGCTTGTCCGACCGCTTCGGCCGCAAATCTATGTTCATCGTGGAGATGATTATCTTCACCGCGTTTCTTGGCGCCGCGGTCTTCTGCACCAACTTCGTTTCCCTGGTGATTTGCCTGTTTGGGCTCGGGATCGCGCTTGGCTGCGACTACCCGACGGCACACATGATCATTTCCGAAAACATCCCCAGCACCAGCCGCGGTAAGTTGGTGCTGGGCGCGTTCGCCTTCCAGGCGGTGGGCGCACTGGCCGGCACGGCAGTCGGGTATGCAGTGCTGGTCATTATGCCGAATCTCAACGCCTGGCGCTGGATGTATGCAACTGCGGTTGTTCCTGCCCTTCTAGTCACCATCGGCCGCTTCTACGTTACGGAAAGTGCGAACTGGCTGCACTCTCGCGGCGCCATCGATCGGGCCACGGTCGCAGCAAGCCGCTTGCTCAAGAGGACTCCGCAATACCCCTCGAATATCGTGCTGGCGGGGCAAGCAGCCGCCGGTGAGTCCCACGGGGGCGGTTCCTTCCTGTCGCTGTTCAACAAGCGCTACCGCCGGGCTACTATCCTGGCCTCTGTACCGTGGTTCCTGCAGGACCTCAGCACCTACGGCATCGGCATCTTCACGCCGACCATTCTGGCTGCGGCGCTGGGCAAGGAAGCGGACCATGTGCGTAGCCTGAGCGACCTCATCGCAAACGACATCCTGGCTGCCAGGGGAGCAGCGATGATTACGATGCTGCTGATCATCGGTATTGTTTTTGCGGTATTGTTGGCCGACAAGCTGGGACGAATTCGGCTGCAGATCATCGGCTTCATCGGCTGCGCGGTGGGCCTGGTGCTTGCTTCGCTCTCTGTCGATGTCAGCGGCGGATTGAAGATCATCCTCATCTTCAGTGGCTTCATGCTGTTTAACTTCATGACCAATCTTGGCCCTAATGCGCAGACCTACCTGCTCGCGGGTGAGGTATTCCCGACTGCGATCCGCGGTAAGGGAGCAGGCTTCGCCGCTGCCTTTGCCAAGATCGGCGCGGTGGCGACCGCCTTCCTATTCCCTATCCTGCTGGTTTCGCTCGGCACCCGGTTGCTACTTTACGGCTTGGTGATCGCTTCTCTGCTTGGGGCAGTCGTCACCTGGGCCTATCGAATCGAGACCACCGGTGTCAATCTTGACCGCATCGGCGAGGTCGACGTACCGAGCAATGCCGATCCTTCGTCAAGAGCGGTCGCCTGAGCATTGAGTGCAGTACGACACAACGAGAAATCCCCAATAGTTGCAGGGATTAAGGAGATGTAAATGGCTACGACTGTCCTCGCATCGATTGGTGATCACGGCGTTCTCAACGCACCTTTGTCCCCTGCCCTGCCCGATGTGTGGATCGACCGCGACCTGAGCTGGCTGGACTTCAATTGGCGAGTGCTCGCGGAGGCGCTCGATGAACGCACGCCCCTGCTCGAGCGAGCGAAGTTTCTGGCTATCTTTACGTCTAACCTTGACGAGTTCTTCATGAAACGCGAAACCGTGCTGCGGCAGGGGGCGACGGATGCCCAGCGCGCACTATTGCAACAGGTTCGCGATAAGATCCAGCTTCAGCTCAACCGCCAGGCGGAGTGCTACCGCCAAGTCATCGTCCCCCGTCTCGCCGACCACGGAGTGTTCTTGCGGACCTGGGACGATCTCACGCCGGCGCAGCGAAACGAAGCAGACAAGTATTTCGACTCTCAGCTGTCTCCGGCGCTAACACCCCTGGTGATTGATCCCGTCCATCCCTTCCCATTTATTTCCAATCTCTCTACCTCCCTGGTCTTCCGGCTGCGCGATGTGCCCAAGGACGAGACCATGTTTGCCCGGGTCAAGATTCCGGGAGTCCTCAAACAGTGGATCTATTTAGAGTCGGATCTGGAACCGGGGCGAAAGCTTCTGGTCCCGCTCCACGAGGTGATCCGCGGCAACCTGCACAAGCTCTATAGCGGCATGGAGATAAGCGACATCACGCTCATGCGGCTCACGCGCGACGCGGAAGTGGAGCTGGACGATGATCCCGCGGCCGACTTCCGCGCGTTGGTCAAGGAGCAGATTCGGCAGCGCCGTTATGAACCGGTGGTGCGCCTTGAATTTGGGCCGGGGGCCAATCCTGCCATCAAGGAGATGCTTAGCCAGCGCCTGGAGGTCACTCCCTCGGACATTTATGACATGCAGGAGGAGCTTGACTACACCTCGCTGTTCGAACTGCTCGCTCTACCCATCCCCGCACTGCGCGACCCGGAATGGACACCGCTCTGGCCCCCACTGCTTGGCCACAGCGCGGATGCGATCTTTGCCGCCATTCATGCCGGCGACCTTCTCGTGCATCACCCTTACGAGAGCTTCGACGCCACCGTCGAGCACTTCATCAGTTCCGCAGCCGATGACCCACGCACAGTTTCGATCAAGATGACCGCGTATCGCATCGGCGACGACACGCCTTTCGTCAAATCGCTGATCCGCGCGGCGGAACGCGGCAAGCAGGTCGCCTGCGTTATGGAGATTAAGGCGCGCTTCGATGAGGAACGCAATCTGCACTGGGCAGCCGAGTTAGAACGCGCGGGCGCCCACGTCACCTTCGGCGTCACCGGGCTCAAAACGCATGGCAAGACCGCACTGGTGGTGCGCAAAGAAACCGGCGGGCTGCGCTGCTACGTGCACATCGGTACGGGCAACTATCACGTAAAGACGGCGCGCCTCTATGCCGATGTGGGCCTCTTTACGTGCGACCCGCGGATCACACAGGATGTAGTGAATCTCTTCCACTTTCTTACCGGTCATGCTGATCGGCCCAACTGTTCGACGATCTTGGTGGCTCCCCTTACGATGCGGCCCCGGCTGCTCGATCTGATCCATCGCGAAACACAGAACAAGCGCGCCGGAGCGCCCGCCCGCATCATTGCCAAGATGAACCAGCTGGAAGACCCCGACATCATCGAGGCATTGGTCGAGGCTTCGCAATCGGGTGTGCCCATCGATCTCATCATTCGTGGATTCTGCTGTCTTCATCCGGGGGTGCCCGGCCACACTGAAAACATCCGCGTCCGTTCGATCATCGGACGGTTCCTGGAGCATTCGCGCATCTTTTATTTCGCCAATGGCAGGCAGGATCCGGCCGACGGAGAGTACTTTATTGGGTCTGCGGATTGGATGTATCGCAATCTCTCAAAACGGATCGAGGTGGTCACTCCGGTCTTCGCCACAGGACCCAAGCAGCGACTGTGGGAGATTCTCGACATCTGCCTGCGCGACAAGCGGGAGGCGTGGGTTCTTGAGCCGGACGGCAGATACGAGCAGCTGCGCGCGGAAGACGGAGCGACCGGGCCCGAAGGCCGGGGAACGCACCAAACCCTGATGGACTTGACCCGCGCCCGGGCCGACGTCTAGGACACCGGGGAAAGACGCCGACGATGCATTATCATGGTTGCAGCCAGCAAATGCAGCGAATCCACGAAATGCGAAAGTGGCGAAATTGGCAGACGCACCAGACTTAGGATCTGGCGGGGCAACCCATGGGGGTTCGAGTCCCCCCTTTCGCACCAGCAACTTGCCACCCATTCCAGGTTCACCCCTACAGCACTGTGCCCAAAATTGTGCGCTCCTGACTTCCCTCTGCATGTAATGCGCGGATGGCGCTAGACTTGGCCGCAATATCTTCTCGAGACCTCTCGGGAGTCGGACTCTATCTCACACCTGTTGGGAGCCGCCCATGGGCAACTCGAGACAACCGCTGGTTGCTCGCTTCGAAGATTTCGAAGTCAACCTGGTAGACCGGCGAGGTGTGGAAGGCGGGCAGGCGGCTGAAGGTGCAGGACCAGCCGTTTAAGGTTCTGGCGGCGTTACTGGGACGGCCCGGTCAGATCGTTAACCGGGAAGCGCTACGTCAACTCGTCTGGCCGGAGGCCAGCCTCCAGGTTGCCGGCTAAGACTGAGCGGGAGAAGAAGTCTTTGGTAACCATGACGGTCATTAAGTGCCGAGTCGGGATTGGGAGCCTGTGGTGGAGCACAATAGGCAACCTAAGCCCTGGCTCAATGTCACGGCTTTTCTGTCGAGGCTCTGGGAGCGGGATACGTTTCCCACTTGTCGAAACGCACGACCAGCAAAACGATGTCAGGTTGAATTGCATTTCTAATCTGTTCAGCCAGGTAACCCGTGATTCGCGTGGCCGCCAGATCAGAAGGTCCGGTGTAGGTCGCGTGCGGCAGGTCGGCCTCAACAACAGTGTGCGTTTCGTCGTAAACTCCCTTGATTGTTTGTCCAAAACCAAGATTGCTCATGAGGACATGTAGCTTGCCGTATGTCTCATTAGAAGCGGCACCTCTCAATTCGACTCGGACTAAGTATGATGGGGCCATCGAACCACCAGTGAACATCTGCACTGCGTTGGTTGCGGCCTGCTACCCGCGGAATAACGCACAAGCAGAACGTAATGCTTCGAGAACGACTGGATGTCATGTAATTGTCATGACTTTGTAAATCGCTGTGACAGGCTTTTCGGAGGGTACTCGCATTGACTGGAAGATCCGCCTGGACAGCTAATGAATGCGGCGTTCGAATTCGCTGAACGCTTTGAACGCCAATCCCAACAGCAGCCAGGATAAGCGCCGCCCACACGATCACAGCAGCGACGTGCTCGGCCTCTCCGTGCCCTAAGGATGCTCCAGGTCGGGAGGTTCAATTTGCGAAACGCAAGCCACGGTAAACAACACGAGAGCTAAGCCTTCCGATAGATGCCGCCTCCGAACAGCCGAACGATTGGCCGGCAATCGGGCCACGCCTTTTGAACAGGGGTAAGGACAAGTGATTGGGCGCGATCGCCCACAATTACAAACGGATGACAAGGGCGTGACACCGCTTCGTTCCCGAAGCAGTACGTTGTGAGTTGGGCGGCGCTGAGTACCTACCGCGATGCTCAAAGTACGACGATCATTGTCTTCTCTCGGGGAGTTGACCCTTGTCCGGTATTAAAAGCGAAAGTCGCTGGCCGCTCTCTCTAGCCATTGTCCTGACGATCACCGGGGTTATTTACCTCACGGGTATCATCTCTCCTCCATCTTTGATGGACGATACTGATGCTGTAGAGGCCCAAATTGCGCGGACGATGCTGTCCTCTGGCGATTGGGTGACTGCGAAGCTCGATGGCGTAGTGTACTTGGAAAAGTCACCGTTGAACTGGTGGCTGATGGGTATCGCTTATAAATTATTCGGGGTCCACGACTGGGCGGCCAGACTCCCTGTTGCCCTAACCGCGATTGGCTTGGCCTGGTTAACTGCGGCTTTCGGAAAATGGGCTTTTGGAAATAAAGCAGGCAGAAACGCAGGCCTGGTCCTGACAACTTGCATCGGGCTCTGGTTGTTTACCCGTGTTCTCATTCCCGACGTCATGCTCGCTTTCACGGTCACGCTGGCACTGTGGGCCTTTCTGCGTGCCATTGACGACAACGAGCAGCATTCGCAACTGTGGGCATGGTTATTTTACGCGAGCCTTGGATTGGGCTTATTGCTGAAAAGCCTCATCGGCGTTATCTTCCCGGTGGCAGCGGCCGTACTTTTCTTATGCTTTACCAAACAGCTCTTCCTAGCGAGAACCTGGAAGCGATTGCGTCCTTTGTCGGGCACGGCCATTTGCCTCGTCATCTCTGCTCCGTGGCACATCCTGGCGACGATTAGAAACCCTCCGCACTTCGAGTGGACCCTAAAGAGTGTGCCGGGCCAGTATCACGGATTTCTGTGGTTCTACTTCGTTAACGAGCAATTACTCCGCTTCCTCAATCTTAGATACCCCCGCGATTACGATACCGTCCCCCGCCTGTGGTTCTGGCTTTATCACCTCATTTGGCTCTTTCCGTGGAGCGTCTATCTGCCGGCGCTCGTTAATTTGTCTTTCAGGCCGCTCGACCGCGCGGGCAGGACCCGGCTTCTCGCCTTGTTCTGGATAGGCTTCATCCTGGTCTTTTTTACCTTCTCGACGACGCAGGAGTACTACACGATGCCAACCTACCCTGCGTTCGCACTCCTGCTAGGTTGCGCCATGTCTAGGGACGACAACTGGATACGTAGAGGTACTCAAGCGTTAAGTGTTATTGCAGGCATGGCCGGCCTGTGCTGCTTCGCGCTACTTATAGCCGTACGGAATATACCGACGCCGGGTGACATAACGAGCGCACTCATCCAACACCCGAATGCCTATAGGCTGTCGCTTGGCCATATCGAGGATCTTACCCTCAATTCATTCGCTTATTTGCGAATCCCGCTTGCCATTGCTGGCGCGGGTTTTGCCTTCGGTGCAATCGGTACGATGCGGCCTGTCGGCAAACGGCTATACCTTGAGGCCTATTTCGCGGTCGCCTTGATGATGATTATTATCTTTCAAGGCGCGCGTCTCGCGATGGTGAAATTCGATCCGCTGTTGTCTTCGCGCGACTTGGCACAACTGATAGTACGCCGCCCACCCGCACAGATCATCGTCGACCATAACTATTATTGGTTTTCCTCTGTTCCCTTTTATACGGGAAGGCCAGAGCTTCTGTTGAATGGCAAGTGGAACAATCTCGAATATGGCTCGAACGCTCCCGGCGTCCCGGAGGTTTTTATCGACGACACCGAATTAAGAGTGCTCTGGTCTCAGCCGCAACGCCTTTACTTACTCGCAAAAGCGGATCAGCTCGCGAGATACCGTACTCTCCTGGGGCCCCGGAATATCGAGACATTGGATAAGAGCGGTGGCAAGATCATACTCACAAATAACTCAGGTCGCAGCGCGGTAACCCTCGATGAAGCTTCCACTCAGGCGGGACAGTTTATTGACCAGCCAGACTGAGGTCTACCTTGCGGCGCTACACCGTGTTTCGGCGCCTTGTGCCGTTGATAAAGGCTAACCGTCAATTGAAATCAACTTCGAGAGGAGGGCTCTATGAATACCACGCAAGTCGATTTCGGCGAGATAGAGTTCGGTGCCAATCGAACATTGGCCTATGTAATATTGGCGACAGAGTCGCTGAATAACTATGTCGTGTTGATGTACCGCCTGAGCAAAGTTGCCTCGGAGCTGAGGAAGCTTTTGCCCGTCCTTACACCGGCCTACTTAGGGTCTCTGAACGAGAGGCGAAAGTATCGGCTGACTCTTCGCTTACAGGATGCGTACTGTCTTCTTTGGCAATTGTCGCGCTCATCTGAGGCAGACACTTTCTCGCGTTTTCCGATACTAAAAGCATTTACCAGCAGACTTCGACAGGAAACTGAGGATCTGGCGCAGATCCTCGAAGGCTTGTTTGCGGCTGGAGGCCGCGAACAGTAGCGGACGCATGGACACCAAGCGCTGGAGGTACAGGCATGAACGTCGCACCATCGGCCACAATGCGGAAACCAGCAAGAATCTTGATCATTTACAGCGATTCCGGATCCGAGCGGACACTTCGCAGAAACTTGGAACGAGCCGGCTACGTGGTTGTGAGCGTTGCCCTCGCTTCCGCAACGATGGGCGTGATTCGTACCACAAAGCCAGGCGTCGTCGTTCTGGCTGTTGGGCGTTCAGAAACGAGAGCTCAGGACCTTTGTCGTCAGATTAGAGGCGAGTCCAGGAGCATTGTCATTTTCGTGGTGAGTGCTAAGGCGGATGTGAATGACGTGGTACATATGCTGGAACTTGGGGCCGACGACTACATGACGGAGCCATTGGTCGCAACGGAGTTTGTGGCCCGAGTGCGCGCGAGACTAATCGAGCAGAGGCTCCGATAACCCGATGATGTCCCGCCCAAACGGCCCTCCTGATTCAAGGACCAACCAATACACTTGCCCTGCTCCATTTGTCCGCCACTTTGTGCGTTGCGACTCAGGATCGATCGTTCGATACCTGCTGTGCTTAGAAATGTCTTGCGCCCTTGAGTCCACAGTTGGAAGATGACGAACCAGTTGACCGTGTAATACGGGCGTGCGTATTATGGCCCTTATGAGCAAACCCTCGTTGCGCAACGACATTCTCAGTGCTGGCCTGGAAGTGATGTTTCGATCCGGCTACCAGGGAGCAAGCGTACGCGATATCTGTGCCGCCGCAGGCGCTCCGCATGGCTCCTTTACCAACCACTTCCACTCTAAGGAAGCGTTTGCGCAGGAAGTACTCGACCGCTATTTCGCTAACCTCCAGGGCACTGTCAGGGAGGCTTTGGAAAACAAGTCTCTCTCGCCCCGACAGCGGCTAAAGCGTTATCTGGACATCATTAGCGGTGTACTGGCCGATGCCAAATGGAACCGCGGCTGCCTGATCGGCGATTTCAGCCTTCAAACCACCTCTCAGAGCAAACGCCTGCGCCGGAGACTGGAAGCAATCTTCCGGGAATGGCGCGTTCCGTTTGCCTCGTGCATCGCCGAGGCGCAAACCGCCGGTGAAATCGACGCTACGTTCGATCCGATGGACCTGGCCGAATTCCTCCTGGCTTCGTGGGAAGGCGCAATTCTCCGCATGAAGGTCGAACGCGGCCCTGCCGCGCTTGATCGGTTCAAGAACATTGTTTTCAAAACCGTATTCAAGGAGCAGAAATGACGGTCCATCGTGACGCTGTATTGGCGTAAGTGAATGTTCTCCGGCATGGCCATCAAGCTCCTCATAATCGTGCAGAAGCATGGATTAAAAATGCTGGCCTAACCCAAGCAGATGAGAGCTGAAAGGTAGACCGTCTTGGATGTTTAGGTGGCATACCCTGATTTCTTTAGGGTTCTGTAGCCGAAGGGAGACTCATGTACTTCGCGAGCGCTGCCATTGCCTTATGCGTTGCTGTGTTCTGTACGTTTTTTTCTTTCGCCGGCGGACTGGGATGGCTGTTTCTCTTGCCCACGTTGATCTCCGTAATCTGCCTGAGTTGCGGCGCAGGAATGTCCATTCGTAGTCCGCTGAGAGGAACCTGGGTATCTGGATTTGGAGCGATTTCTTGCACGCTTATGGTTATCGCAGCCGCGATTCAATTGATTCAGGCAATCCCATTTCGTCAACAGCCTCAACAGGCTGTCATGCTGGCTGCTCCCGGTTTGTTCTTAGTCGTGATGATTTTGCATGTCGTGGCCGCGGTCTACAAGTACAGAGCTGAGAAGAGGAGGGTCGTTTAATTCCACCATGGCTTACCGGGAAGCGGGTAATCCCGAAGCACCGGTCGCTCTCTTCCTGCTCGGGAATCCCACCTCGTCGTACATATGGCGGAATATCCTTCCACTGGTTGCACCGGTGGCCCATTGCATCGCACCCGATCTCATTGGATTCGGCCAATCGGGAAAGCCTGCCACTGCGTACCGGTTCGCCGATCATGTCCGGTATTTCGAAGCGTTTCTCGAAAACGCCGGCATCTCGACAGCGTTCGTCATCGCGCAGGACTGGGGCAGCGCCCTGGCATTTCACCTGGCATCCCGCAGGCCGAATTTTATCCGCGGGCTTGCATTTATCGAGTTCATCTGGCCCATCCCTACTTGGGAGGACTTTGACGGTAGTGGGCGTGAGATCTTCCAAAGTTTAGGACGCCCGGCGTGGGCGAAGAAATGATCCTTGAAGAAAATGCATTCGTGGAGCAGGTTCTACCTGCGGGAATCGTGCGAACACTGTCGGATGAGGAAATGTCAGTTTACAAAGCACCATTTCCCACTCCGGAGTCGCGGCAGCCGACCTGGCGTTTTCCGAATGAACTGCCCATCGCTCACGAACCGGCGGACGTGTAGACCACCTTAGGGGCAGCGCATCGTGCACTAGCGCAATCGTCTTGCCCCAAGCTGCTTTTCGCGGGAAGTCCCGGCGCTCTCGTATCGCCGGTCTTCGCTGAGAACTTTGCTAACGGGCTTAAGAACTGCAGGTTGGTGCAGCTTAGCTCTGGTATCCATTACTTGCAGGAGGATCATCCTGATGTGATCGGCGCCAATGTCAAAGAATGGCTTGTCGAGCTGGGAATTGGTTCCAGTCCGAAGCAAAAGCCAACTTTGTAGGCGAAGCTAACCCGTAGGATTCTTGACGTCCACGGACGCATTCACGGTTCCCGTGCGGCCGGTCGTCATGTCCCATACGCCCATATACAAATAGTTGCTCCCGTGTGGCAGGTTCACGCTCTGGGCAAAATGCAGCATGGCGTCTGGCAAGCTTTTCAGCTTTTGTTGATCTATGGTCAGCGTAAACTTCAACTCCTTACGCGACACCAGCTCACCGTTGCGATCATAGACCAACACCGCCGTGCCCAACTCGTCGGTCCCCAGGTTGCCCTGGACCAAGAGCGCATACACATCTTTTGCCGGCACGGAGAACTCCACTAAATAACGCGTCTCGCCTTTTTTCAGCGGAGAATCCTGCGGGAGAGGATCTGCTACGGGAGCCGCTGGCGCAATGCGCACACTGAAGACAAGCGGCTCGCTTTGCTCGTCCGGCACCTGCAACTCGACTTTTTTCCCGCCCGCGCGCAGGGCCGTCCTGACCCTTGTTTCCCTCGGCGGTTGTGGCATCCCTCCCGCCGATTGTGGTGGATTGGACCCATCGTCGAAATAGCCGTGCCGATAACTCAGCTCGTAATGCTCGTTCACCAGCTTCACTTGGACCCGATGCCACTTGCTGTTACTCTTCAGGCCATTCGGCGCGTAGCTCAAGCTGTAATAGTTCCCATCCGTTGCCAGAATGTGCTGTGCCGCAAGAGCCAGGCCGTTCGTGTTCACGTAGGCCGCGCCGCCTGTTGCTGCTGCATCCTGCCGCATCTGCATCTGTTGCGCAGCCATCCCGAAGCCGGAAGCAACCGTCAGGCCGCGTGCGTCCATGGGATAGATCGCGATCCGCTCCGACTCGAGCAGGTCGTAGATCGCACGCCGCTCACCGGGATCGATGATGACCGACGCCGGGTCCGGTCCCAGGAGCATATTGGATCCACTCGTGAACCACAGCAGATTCTTCCTACCAGGAACCTGGTATAGGTACACCGCAATCTGCTGCAGCGTGTCCAGGTCGCTCGCCCTCCACGATCCTGGCAGCTGCAACCTTGGAATGGCTTTCTGGATGGCAGCCAGCAGAGTTGCATGATCGTCAGTGAAGCTTGCCAGCTCGATGGTTACAGGCCCCGCGCGCGTGAATACGGCCACCGGTTCCCCAGCCGGCATGTTTTTCACGAGCTGCTTCATCTGCTGAAACAGGTTCATCTGGTCTACGATCCCGATCGTGGTGGTATCGAAGAGCAGAACATTGACCTGCGACGGGGGATGCCGCAGGTAGTCGTTGCTGAAGCGGCCTGGCGAAGGCGATGCTTCTATTAATTGCGCTGCCTGCTGCCGGTGTTCCTCGAAAGAAGCGAGCTTTTGCGGCCTCCCGTTGTCGAGGAGCCGAAAATCGTTCTCGGTCAGGCCTGTTATGAGATTGCCCTGCTTGTCCGTCACCGTTACATCAGTGAGCACGACCCGAGAGTTGACCTGCAGCGTATACGGCGCCTGGCTCGAGGACCCCGGGCCTGCCTGACCCCAAGCCAAGAGCGGCATGGTCCCGATCAGCAGTCTAAGTCCCGTCGCCACCAGAACCCGCATTGGAGCCCCCGGAGACCAAGCCTTCGCTTATCATGACGTACCACTTTCGGCGAAAGTCTCAGGGCGCCTGTAGCCGTAAGGGGGAGGCCTGCATTCGGCGTTTAGCGCCCGATCATCAGGACTCGAGCCGGCTGCTCACAGCGTTCAATTGGTTCTGCACTGCAACGATTGCTGGAAGTGGACGCCAAAACACCGTCATCTCCTGGATCAAGCCTTCTTGGTTGAGGCGCCAGAAATCCATGCCATCCAGCGCGAGCGACCCAACCGTCACTTTGAAGTATTCGGATACGTGCTGCGGGCCCTCCATCAGTTCGAGAAACTCGAAGCTGTCGACCACACCTAAAAGGGCCTCGACAACCGGTCTGATGGACGCCTTGCCTTGAAACGGCTCAGAAGTGAGAGGAGTCAAAAGACGTACATTGTCACTCATATGAATCAGCATACCGTCCAAATCTTTGCGCTGCATCGCAGCAGTGAATGCGTGAATGTGAGTCAGATTCATAAATCTCTCCTTAGCAAGCCGTTCTAGCTACAGAGCAACCTTGCAGATGTGGGCGTTATTCGTTCTCTTTCCAGCTTGTGAAGAGCAGCGCGAAAGGACGAGACCGCACTTGCTGCCAATAACGCACCACCTATGGGCAAAGGTCCGAATAAGGGCAGATCACTACCCGGGGTAGCTACTCACCGCCCAGTAGCCCGGAATCTGGGAAAGTGAAGTTGTCGATCAGATCGCACAAGTTAGGGCTCGCGTATGAGGGAATGTACCTCTCGCACACATCGGCCATAACGGTTCCCCACGTGCTTGCTGGTTTGTGCGCAAACCCGCCAAAGAAGGCCTGATTGATTCCGGCTTTGAACCCCGTTCGGGGATAGGCTTCGACGATCTCCTGTCGCAGGTCTGCGGGAAAGTTGTCCAATCCTAAGCCGATCACGTCGAGCCCCACTCCCGTGAAGAGCAGCGCGACCTCGGGTCGCATGTACTGGGTCACACCAGGGGTAGTGTGCAGCGCAATGGCCTCCCATGCTGTCTGCGCCTTTTCTTCGGGAATATCGTGCGCAATAAGGAATTGGCGTACAGCGTTCGCTCCGTCTACCTCGAAGCGCTCTGTCTCGCTCGAGTATTCTGAGAGAAGCCCCAGATCATGGAATGCCGCACTCACATAAAGGAGTTCGGGATCGAAGGACATCTTCCCCTGCCGCCCCTGCTGGGCAGCAAAGAAGAAGACGCGATTGGAGTGGTTGTAGAGAAGCTCAGTCGAGAATTCGCGCAAAATGTCGTGCGCCTCTTTCGCAAGCTTGGTGTCGGGAATCTGGACCCTTGCCCTCGTCATGTGCGTGTAGCCAACCTCCTAAAGATCGCTTACAAGAGCAACACTAGGCCTGGGAGCCAGTCGACGCCACGACATGGTTACAGCAAATTAGGACACCTTTCCCGCGGCTAGAATTGCAGGATGCGAAAAGTCGTTATTGTCGGTGCTCCGCCCGTGCAGATTCTTGACGTGTCCGGTCCTCTTGAGGTGTTCTCGAGGGCACCTGGATATGAAGTGCAGCTCGGTAATCCCGGACAAGACCGATGCTTGCAGACAAGCCGAGGAGTGTCCCTCACAGGCGCGACGCCGATTGACGAGATTGATGGTCCCATCGATACGCTCATCATCACTGGTGGACGGGGAGCCGAGACAAGTGTCTACGACGAGACTTTCGTTTCGTGGATTGCAGCTATGGCTGGGCGGTCCCGCCGTGTGGCTTCTATCTGTACCGGTGCATTCTTGTTGGGGGCCGCCGGACTCCTTGATGGTAAGGAGGCCGTAACTCATTGGAACTATTGCAACCAACTCGCGAAGGAGTTTCCAAGAGTGAGGGTGCGGCCAGAGCCAATCTATCTGAAAGATGGTTCTGTTTACACCTCCGCAGGGATCACAGCGGGAATCGATCTTTGTCTTGCGCTTATTGAGGAAGACCACGGACACCAGGTAGCCCTCAATGTGGCCAGGTTTCTAGTGATGTTCCTCGTTCGGCCTGGCGGCCAGGCGCAGTACAGTCATATGCTTCTGCGGCAGGCCATAACTTCCAAGCCTCTACGAGAGCTGCAGATCTGGATGCTTGAGAACCTGCGTGAAAATCTCACTGTCGAAAAGCTGGCCGATCGAATTGGAATGAGCGCAAGACAGTTCACCCGGGTATGTCTTCGGGAAACGAAGATGAATCCTGGTCAGTTTGTGGATCGCATGCGCGTCGAAGCCGCCCAACAGCTGATCGACAGCTCCTCCCTGGGCCTCAAGGAGATCGCCGACGCCTCTGGCTTCCAATCCGCTGATTCTATGCGCCGTACGTTTTTGCGGGTGCTTGGGGTCAGCGCCGCTCAGTATGCAATCCGATTCAATCGCCACCCCAGATCTGGGGAAGAAGGTTCAAAGCGGACCATCGGAAAGGGATCATTGAGCGTGGCCGGTTCGTAACGATAAATTCGACTCATTTCAAGCGACGCTCTTCGCAGCGATCGTGAAATGCTAGAAAAGTCTTCCGCTTAGCCTTCAGCTCTGACAGACATTCGCTATCACCGTATGACTTCCGGCAACGCTGCTGAGGTAGACATAGCTTCCCTCCAGGAAGATATTCCCAAAGGCCGTGCTGGAAGAGACTTCCCCTCCCCCGTGACAGGTGCTCCACACCGGCTGCCCGTCGATCGAAATGGTGATCGGCTTACCGCCAGTGGGGATACCATACCGTCCTGTTGCGCTCGCGGGTGCTGTGATGGTCTCGTGGAACGAGCTGCCGTTCTGGGAATAGTTCCAGGAGGTGGAGACGGTACCTGCGGGAAGAGAAACAGTTGCGGATACCTGCGTCAAATCGCCTGGATGGGGGATAACGTGAAAGGGCACCGTGGAGGACAACTCGGGACCAATGCCGGCAACGTAATTCGTAAGAGCCGAGGTAGGCCCGGTCGCCCACCCGTGCGCGAGACTCATGAAGGGTGGATCATAGTCGAATGTCCCATCCTGAAGGTACCCTTCCCAGAATGTGCTCCCTGTGCCGACGCGGCTCGACAGCATATATCCCCACTGGAGACGAATCAGGCTTAGAGCGGTTGCATCATCGCCTGCGACAAAGTGAGCCATCACCTCCATAGAACCCGGGAAGTTCGCGATAGCGTTCGGGCGTTCTGGTGTTGGCGCGCCAAACTGAGTCCAGCGCCCTTTTAATGCGGCGGAGATGGAGACGCTCTTTGCCGTCGAATCTGGGACATCGAACCAGAGCGCCAGAGAATTTCCATCCTGCGGGTGAAGTGAACTGCCCGGTACATCGATATACATTCCTGCGCCTGCATCCCAAAGGTAAAGGTTGATGGCCGAGCGGACAGAGGCTGCGGCCGCGGTATAGATAGACTGGGCCGTGGAATCTCCTGCAATGGAAGCCAGGAAACTCGCGCCTTGAAGCACTTGGAAGAGTAGTGCATTTGCGGATATCTCCTCTCCACCGGGAGCATTCCGACCCCAGTCAAGCGGCAAATTGACCGAAAGCAGCCCGTCCGCTCAGATCTTCGCCGTGGAAAAGGCAACCGCTTTCTTGATCTGCGGCCAATGCGAGATAACCCAGGAACGATCACCGGAATAAAGGAAATAGTCAATCACTCCCTTCAGGGTCCATAAGTGATAGGTGTCGGAGAAAATATCGCCGACGTCGCCCGGTGGCCCAGCATAGGGAAGGCCTCCCGCACTGTTCTGGTGAGCGAAGAGAGTATTGAGATCGTTCGTCACTGAGAGGGTATCGCCAGTGGAAACATACGCCGTCAACCCGGAGATCCCAAGATCACCAGGCCAGACCCATCGGTCTCGCTTCGCACCATCGACCAGGATAGTCGTGCCCGAGCCACTCACCGCATTGTTGAGCCAGTTTGAAGGGGCGGGCGGCCAGGCCTTGCCCTGAAGCGGGTCGATGGTATCCATCTGCACTGTGTAGGCGCCCGCGTACCAAACACGATTCAGTAGATCGTCATTCGATCGGAACGAGCCGCGATAGGCGCGCAAATCCGGAAGAGTTGGAGCAGGGGTGAAATAAACCGTCACTCCCGTCAATTCCACCGACCCACTCGTCTCCAGGCCAACGGTGAGATAACGGAAGCCACCGCGCAGCCTCTCCGGGGGGACACTGTACGTCCCGTTCGCCGTGACGTTCGCACTGAGACTGCCATCCTGAGCGCCGTTTCCGACGGACAGATCGCTCTGCGGCCCCGTGTAGAGTACGGATTCACTAAAAGCCAGGAACACGCTCTGTGCACTATCACTCGCAGCACCGAACTGCAGTGAGGGAATGCCACCGACCTCCTTGCCAAAATCGAGGACGATATAGCTCCCCTTGCCCTCGATCGTCGTTGTCCCGCCGGTGAGCATCTGGCCAGACGAACTGACCGCGCCGTGGATCCGTTGCACGGCTACGGGCGCAAGGGTGCGCGAGGCCGGCGAAAGGTTGTAGTCATCATCGGATAAAGTGACGGGACCCTGGGAGCAGGCCCCGAGCGATAGCATCAACCCGAGCGTTAACAGAACGAAGCAACTACTCAGAGGAGTTGGGGGACGCACTACACAATATATCTGCAACGCTTGTCGTGAGGGTACATTTCAAGATGCCGCCTGCAAACCGCAGGGTTAGGTCACGATGCATTTTTTCCCATCATCTTGATGAAGTAGAACGTCATGCGTGTCTTGCCGGTATTCCGCACCCCGTGGAGCACGTTGGCTTCGGCAAATATGGCGTCTCCCGTTTTTACCGGCGTAGTGACGCCGTCGAGGAAAAACTCTCCAGTGCCTTCACCGACAATCATGATCTCCTCCTCGGGATGACGATGGGGTGGATGGGGTTGCGCTCCCAACTCCAACGTCACGAACCCTGTGGCAAGCGCGGCGAGCTGCTCCGTCGGACCATTGAATTGCACGTAGGCTTTTGCTCCGGGCGCCGCGCCCTCCGGCTGAATGCCGTCAGCCTTCACCACACTGCTCTTCAGTAAAGGGCCGGTGGTCTTCGTGTCCACATGAGTGATCTGTTGCCCCGACTGCGCCAGTGCTTCTTGAAACATGACGGCTCCCGGCAATGCAGCGGCCGAAGCCAGAAATCTTCGCCTATTCATCGTTCTCCTCCACCGCTAGTCTATATCGCAATGACTGCAGTTCATTCAAAGCGGAGGGCAGCGAGCGGATCGATCTTCATTGCGCGACGCGCCGGGAAGAAAGCGGCCAGGGCGCTCATGACGAGGACTCCGATGAGCATCACGGCATAGTTGGCCAGGTTGGTAGGTTGCACGCCGTAGAGGAGGTGGGCGAGCAGCGGCGTAATCGCAAGAGACAGGAGGAATCCGGCGAGCAGGCCGGGAAGGATCCAGCCAAACCCGTCGGCGAGGATCATGCGCAGGATCTGACTGCGCGGCGCACCGATCGCCATGCGGATGCCGATCTCTGTCGTGCGCTGTGCGACGGAGTAGGAGAGGACACCGTAGATGCCGCTGGTGGCGAGGACGAGCGCGATTACGCAGAGCAGCGTGGCGAGGAGCGAGGCAAAACGGCTCTCAGCGTGGGCACGATCGACCAACAATTGCATAGGCTCGATCTGCGTGATGGGGATGTCTTTATTGACGGCATCGACGCTCTTGCGGACGGCAGCGGTAAGACCGGAGTCAGGACCAGAGGTGTGGAGGACGAACGACATGGACGGGCGCGGCGCGAGCGCGTAAGGAACGTAGATCTGGGGGCGCACGATGGCAGTGAGCGAGTGGCACTGCACGTGGTGGACGACGCCGACGATCACAGCCCAGTCGCGCTGAAACTGATAGAAGCCTGGGGGCGAGTCGGAGAGATTGATCTTGTGGCCGATAGGGCTCTGGCCGGGCCAAAGCTGGCGCGCCAGAACATCGTCGATGATGGCGACGTGCAGATGCTTGGCGTCGTCGGCGTCGGTGAAGTCGCGGCCTTCGAGCAACCTGGCTCCGATCGCGCTGAAGTATCCGGGCAGGGTGGAGCGGTGATCGGCCATCACGGAGGTTTGCTCCGCGGCCGAGGCGCCCTCGCGATAGTAGTAGTCATACCAGTTGCCGCCGTCATCGAGAGGAAGATGGGAGATAGCGGAGGCAGACCGGACGCTTGGAAGCGCCGCGAGTTTTTCCTGCATGAGGTGCAGCGGTGTATAGCCGGGAACGGAGACGCGGAAGGTGAAAACGTTGCCGGCGCGAAAGCCTGGGTCGGTATGGAGGATGTTGAGGAAGGTGCGCATGAGCAGGCCGGTGCTGGTGAGCAGCACAAAAGCAAGCGCGACTTCGGCAGAGACGAGGGCACTGGTCCAGGGCCGGCGCAAACCCGTCGATTGGCGGCTGGATTCTTTCAGGTCGCGGGTGAGGTCGATGCCGCGGACGGAAAACACAGGCGCTAGGCCGAAGAGGATGCTGATGCCCAACGCGACGGCGAACGTGAAGACAAGTACGCGAGCATCCAGCGGGACACGATCGAAGTTCGCAAAGGAGGGCGGCCGAGCGGCGAGGATGGCATGAATGGCAGCGTAACCGGTAGCGAGTGCGGCGACGCCGCCCAGGATTCCAAGCAGCAAACTTTCGGTGAGGAACTGCCGGGCGAGGCGGGAACGAGAGGCGCCGAGTGTAGCGCGGATCGTGGTTTCGCGCACTCGACGCCTGGCCCGGGCCATGAGGAGGTTCGCGATGTTGGCGCACCCGATGAAAAGCACCAGGCCAACGCCGGCGAAAAGGCAGAGCAGGGTGGGCCTTACTTCGCGGACCGTGTCGGCCTGAAGCGGGAAGACCGACACGGTAAGGTTGCCCACGGAAGCGCGTCCACCGAGCTTGTTGAGCTGTACGGCAGCGGAGTTAAGCTCCGACTGCGCCGCGGCCAGTGTTACGCCATTCCGCAGGCGGCCGATGACATGAAGGAAGGCGGGACCGTCGGCTTGCCATGGCCCGATGGGGATGGACTCGAAGACTTCGACATTGAACGGAACGCTGGCATCGTTCGGAAAGATGAGCCGGAAGTTCGCGGGCAGCACGCCGATCACCGTGGAGCGATGCTGGCCGTAGCGGACGGAGCGACCGATAATGGTGGGATCGGAACCAAAACGGCGAGCCCAGACTCCGTGGGTGAGGATGATGCTGCCGGGCGCGTTCTCCAGGTCATCCTGCGGGCCGAACAAGCGGCCGAGCGCGGGGCGCGCACAGAGGAGCGGCAGGAAGTTGGAGGTGACGTCCGCGACTTTGATCTGCTCCGCGGGGCCGTCGCCGGGGAGCGCGCCGTTGGTGACCCAGATGCCGGCGAGCTGATCGAATTGCGTAGCGCGGCGGCGCAACTCGAAGAGCTCAAAGGAAGAGAAGGGAGCGCGGCCGGAGTAGCCCAGGCCGGACCAGAGAACAACGAGACGGTCGGCAGAAGGATATGGGAGTGGGCGCAGCAGTACGGCGTTCACGAAGCTGAAGATGGCTGTGTTTGCCCCGATCCCGACCGCCAGCGTAAGAATCACAAGGAGCGAGAAAGCCGGTGCTTTCACGATCCCCCGCAACGCATAACGAATGTCCTGAAGCAGCGATTCAAAGCTAGGGAATAGCCACGCTTGGTAGCTACGCTCCTGCACGACGGTCCTATTGCCAAACTCGCGTCGCGCCACCGTACGAGCCTGGTCGGGCGCCATTCCCTGCTTCAGATTCTCTTCCATCATGAACTGGAGATGGGCGTCCATCTCCTGCTCCAGCTCGCTAGCCAGCTTCGGTCTTTTCCCAAAGGCCTGTTCAATCTTTGACCACCCTTCGCGCATTGCTCATCCCTCCGGCGCTAGAATCTTCGCCATGGCGACCGCGAACCGTTGCCACTTCGATGTTGCCCTGAGGAGTTCTTTCCGCCCCGCCGGCGTGAGGGTGTAATACCGGGCGCGACGCCCGTTGGGCGAAGTCTTCCACTGGCCTGCAATCCATTTCCGCTGCAGAAGACGCTGGAGCGCGGGATACAACGAGCCGTTGTCCACCAGAAACTCGCTGTCCGACTGCTGCTGCAGAAACTGCGAGATTCCGTAGGCGTGATTCGCCTCCAGCTTCAGGCTCCGCAGGATCAGAACCTCAAGAGTCCCCTGAAGCAATCCTAGTTTCTCGTCGTCAGATAGACTGTCTACCGTAGTCATACTACCTATGTACGCCGGTCACCAGAAACCTGTCAAATCGGGGCGAACGTTGGCAGCCTAGAACCCTGTATTGGTCACGAAGTGCCAGCGGGAAGACTCAAAAGAGAGGGCGCGAGGACAGAGTCGACTCTCAATGATCGGTTTGGTCTCGCGCTCATTGAGAATCCGCAAGGGTCAATCGGCCACAATATCGTGTCCGACAAGCCGGTTTGATCGGCATAGGGGCGGCAGTCACCTGCCGACCCCTGCCACACCACCGTGCGAACGGGTCCGTACACGGCGGTTCGAGAAGTTAGGCTAGTAGTTCTCGAACAGTGAAGGAAGGCCGAGCGAGCGGAAGTATGCATTCGAAGCTCCCACAGAGAGAGCTTTGGCGCGGGCCAGGTACCACGGACCGAGCCCACTGCCAGCCGTATTAGCGGCCAGACGTGGACGCACTCCGAGTTGCAGCAACGCAGCCCGACGACGGCGTGGAGTCTTCCACTGTCGCCAGAGTGCGCATCGCAACCTGAGCCGCACCCAACGAGTAAGACCAATCAGCACCTCGGGGGTTTCGCAGAAGCCGAAGTAACCGCGCCATCCCACCATATAGGTGGCAAGTCGCTTCACTGTCGTCTCGATGCTGACACCCTTGGCCTGTCGCGTGATCTCACGGATTTTGTCTTTAAAGCGCTCCAGGGCCTTCGGAGCAACTGCTCGTCTGATCTCTGGGTCGTCGGTAAAGCTAAACCCGAGGAACTTTCGCTCCTGCGGTCGCGCTACCGCGCTCTTCGTCTCATTTACCTGGAGCTTAAGGCGCTGAGTGATGAACCGCGTAATGCTCTTCATCACCCGATGACCCGCACGTTCGCTGCGCACATAGATGTTGCAGTCATCTGCGTAACGGACATGTCGGTGTCCCCGGCGCTCCAACTCACGGTCGAGTTCATCGAGCACGACGTTGCTGAGCAGTGGTGAAAGAGGTCCTCCCTGGGGAGTTCCTTCTACGCTTGGGCCGAGAAGCCCGTTTTCCATCACCCCGGCATTCAAGAACGCCCGGATGAGCTTCAGCAGCCGCTTGTCATCGACACGCTTGGCGATCCGCGCCATCAGTCGATCGTGATTTACTCGGTCGAAGAACTTCTCCAAGTCGAGGTCAACCACCCAGCTACAGCCTGCAGCGATGTACTGCTGGGCCTTTGCTATCGCCTGATGCGCCGATTTCCTCGGTCGAAAACCGTAGCTGTGATCGGAAAACTCCGGGTCCCACAGCTGTTGCAAGACCTGCATGACCGCCTGCTGGATGAATCGATCCAGCACCGTTGGAATGCCCAACTTGCGCACTCCCCCGTCCGGCTTCGGTATCTCTACCCTCTTCACCGGTTGTGGTCTGTATGTCCCGCTGAGCAGTTGTTCCCGAATGGCTGGCCAGTGCTGTTTCAGGTGATCATCGAGTTGGCCGAACGTAATTCCGTCGACACCCGGACCACCCTTGTTTGCCTTGACCCGTCGTAATGCTTCCTTCAAGTTCTCTCGTTCAACGATCTCCTCCATTGTTGGATTGGTCCTAGCTGGGCTTTCGGGCGCATTCGTCGTCCTCAACGGTTCGGACCCTTCCCCTCCCGCCTTCCGGGCTTCACCCGTTGGCGAGCAAGAGAAGTCCAGATTGCTCTGGATGTTCTGCCGCATGTCATTGTTGAGACTCATGTCCTACTTGCCTCTCTTCTCGTTCGGGCCTTCAACCACCGTTTCCGGCTCAGCCTATCTGTTGACTCCGCCTTTCGGCTTTGGAGTGCCTCACTAGCCTTACCGACGTCATGGCCTACTATGCCTTCTGCTGACTTCTGCTCCGCGGTCAGGATGCCTCGCGGCAGCCTCAGTCGCCGAAACGACACGGAGCAGATCTCCCGGGGTAAGTTCAATCGCCTTCTGCGCACAGTCGCCGGATCTACGCTCTGCGTACTTGATGGATATGGGCTTCGCGGTAAGTTGCCCGCTCGCCCTACGCTCACGCCTTGTATCCGGTTCTTGTCCATCGACTCGCGCATTTGCTCCACGCTTCCTTCAGACCCCGCCTCGCGGCGGTAGCCCTTGCGTCATTGCTAACCCTTACCTCCATCAGGTCGGGTAGAGGACTTGCACCTCCAAGCGGTTGAACATGCCCGGCGCACAACGAAGCCGCTGGCGCGGCGGCTGGAGAGCTGTGGTGTGGCCAGCCGGTATGTGCGACTAGGGTGAAGATCACAGGAGGAGAACCTCGTGACCCCACTCCGTCAGCGCATGCTCCAGGAGTTGCAGCGCCGCAACTACTCGCCATCAACGCTTCGTAGCTATTTGGGTGCAGTCCAGCAGTTCGCCGAGTATTTTCATTGCTCAAGCCTTTGGATGGGGAGGATTTTGCAGGCTTGGGACCAGACTCTATGCTAAGCCTGCAACCGCACTTGCAGTTACTGGACCTTCAGTATCCGGTAGACGAAGTAACACCCGGTGAGCTGGTGCGGCTTGTGGTCACGATCATTCCAGATCCAGATACGCATGTGTATGCCCCTGGCGCTGAAAAAGATCACTACATCGTGGCATCACTTACCCTCGATCCTTCAAGTCTCTACAGTGTCAGACCCACAGCATATCCGAAACCGGAAATGATGCATTTTCCCGGCAGTTTCCTGACAGATCTTCTGGACTTGACGCAAGAAAGATCGAGCAAAATTTCCTGTTGCTTTCCAAAAGGAACCGTGCCATCCTTCCTGTAGGATACCTAAAGGTTGCCTCCCGCCATGAAAGAAAAGCCCGATGTTTTGCAAGGAACGCTTGCGCTGATGGTCCTCAAAACCCTCGATGTTCTGGGCCCGCAGCACGGCTACGGCATCGCCCGCCGCATTGAGCAGATCAGCGGAGACATTCTGGCCCTAAACCAGGGCACGCTCTATCCCTTGCTGCTCAAGCTTGAGCATGAAGGCTCCATCGTTTCGCAATGGGGCGCATCGGAGAACAACCGCCGCGCCCGCTTCTATCGCCTTACTGCGACCGGCCGCAAACAGCTGCAAACGGAGACCCGCGATTGGAATCAGACCGCGGCTATCATGGCGCGCTTCTTTGAGGTCAAAGCCGGGGACCTGCCATGAGATTCCTGCGCCGCTTTTTCATTCGCCTTTCGAACTTCACCACCGGAAGGCGCGCAGACCTGCGCTTCCATGAAGAGATGGCCGAGCATCTTGCCTTGCAGACTGAGGAGAATTTGCGTGCCGGCATGCCGCCCGCCGAAGCGCGCAGGCAGGCCGCACTGAAGCTTGGCGCGGCCCAGGCCATTCGCGAGCACCACCACGCCGAGCAGGGTCTTCCGCTTGCTGAGAATTTGCTCTTCGATCTCCGCTACGCGTTTCGCATGCTACGCCGGTCTCCCGGATTTTCCCTCATTGCCATCGCCACCATGGCCCTCGGCGTCGGAGCCACGACCGCCATCTACAGCGTCATCGACGCCACCCTGCTGCATCCTTTGCCCTATCCCCACCCCGGCGAACTGGTGCGTATGGAAGCCAACCTCCCCGGCGTGGGCGCGCACGACGTCGGCCTCTCCATCCCTGAGTTGAAAGACCTTCAGAACTCGGGAATCTTCCAATATGTGTCCCTATCCTTTTTCGGCACCAACAATCTCACCGGCAGCGCCCAGCCCGCGAGCATCGCCTCAAAGTCGGTCTCACCGAGCTACTTCGCGGTGCTCGGCGTCGACGCGCAGTTGGGCCGCACCTTCGATCCGCACGACGCCACACCCGGCTTCAACGGCGAAGTAGTCATCAGCGATGGGCTCTGGAAGCGCGCATTTGGCGCCGACCCGCACGTTCTCGGCAAGACTCTGCGCCTTGACAACGATCCCGCTCATGTTGTCGGCGTCATGCCCGCCGGCTTTCGCGACCAGGGCCAAACCAGCGAGCAGCGCGGTACCGAATTGTGGGCTGCGGGGGGATTTGCCGACGACCCCGCCCCGCCGCCGGTGCGCGCCACTCGTTTACCCTTCGAGACCATCGCGCGCCTTCAGCCTGGTCTCTCGCCTGAGGCCGCGCAGGGGCGCCTTGATGCCCTGGTTGCATCGTTGAAAAAGCAATATCCGGCGGATTATCCGCCGCAAGGCGCGTGGACTCTCCACCTCACTCCCCTGGCTGAGACGCTTGTCGGCAGCCTTCGCCAATCGCTCATTCTGCTGTTCGGCGCGGTGGGCCTGGTCCTGCTGATCAGCTGCGTCAACGTCGCCAATCTGCTGCTTGCCCGCGCCAGCGCGAGAGGACGCGAGATGGCGGTTCGCCAGGCATTGGGAGCCGCAAGAATGCGCCTCATTCGTCAGCTCCTCACCGAGAGCTTGTTGCTCTTCGTGCTTGGCGGCATCACTGGTTTCGCGGTTCTCTTCTGCGCCCGGAAATTCCTGTTGCAATTTATTCCCGAAAGCCTGCCGCGCCTCAATGACATATCCATCAGTTGGGACGTGCTGGCGTTCGCCATGGTGGTCTCTGTCGCCGCCGGAACCATCTTCGGGCTTGCCCCCGCGTGGCTCACAAGCCGCCTCGATTTGACCACGACGCTCCGCCAGGAAGGTCGCGGCTCCAACGGTTCCCGGCAGCGCTCGCGCTTGCGCCATGCTCTGGTGATTGGTGAATTGGCCCTCTCTCTCGTGCTGATGGTCGCCGCCGGCCTTCTGCTGCGTAGCTTCTGGGATTTGTTCAAGGTGCAACTCGGCTTCAATCCCACTCGAGTCGTGGCCATCGAGACCTCGCTGCCGAATCCTAACGATCCCAAAACCGACATTTACCGTACCGCCACGCAGGAGGGTGTGTTGCTGCGAGAAGTTATGCGCCGCGTCCGGACGATTCCGGGCGTGGAAGAAACCGCCGTCAGTGATCAGGCGGCCATTCCCCTTGGCCATGGCCAGGATGATCGCCGCTTGTTTCCATTGATTCGCGAAGGCCAGGAAGTGCAAAGCAGCCAGCCTCCGCTGATCGATGCATTGATCGTCTCACCGGAATACTTCCACCTGCTGGGCATGACACTCCTGCGTGGACGCCTCTTTGTCGACCAGGACCTTGAAGCTACGCCCTCGATCGCAGTCATCAACCAGGCTGCGGCCCGCACCTACTGGCCAGGCAAAGATGGGACGGGCGAGGATCCGGTTGGCAAGCGAATCCGTTTGTCGGGCCGTTTGGGCCGTGCCAGGCCGGAATGGACCACCATCGTCGGCGTAATCGCCGATGCACGCACTGAATCGCTCGCGGACGCCGGCATTCCGCAGGTTTACCTCGATATCTACCAGTACCCCTTCAAGTTTCTCGCGTTCTACGTGCGTGGACAGGTCGATCCCGCCGCCATCTCCGCGCAGGTGAGGACACAAATCCAGGCCGTCGATCCCGAGCTTCCCATCTACCGCGCGGAGACCTTGGACGACGTTCTCTCCTCTTCGCTTTCTGTGCGGCGGTTCTCCATGGAAATGGTGGCGCTGTTTGCCGCAACTGCCCTGCTGCTCGCGAGCCTGGGAATCTATGGAACCATCTCCTTCCTGGTCAATGAGCAATCGCGCGAGATCGCCATTCGCCTCGCGCTGGGCGCGCAAAGGCGCGATATCCTCAAGATGGTTCTACGCCAGGGCCTCACTCTGGCCGCCGCCGGCGCCGCCGTAGGCCTGGTGAGCGCGCTTATTGTTTCTCACCTCATGGCCGGCATCCTGTACGGTGTCTCGCCCTACGATCTCTCCACCTTCGCCGGCGTAACCGCCGTGCTCACCGCCGTCGCCATCGCCGCCAGTTACGTCCCTGCGCTGCGCGCCATGCGCCTCGATCCGATCACTACTCTCCACTCCGAATGATCTTTCGCTTCACTTTACCGATACTCACTCTAGGCGAGCCATAGATCGCCAAAGCACTTGTTGACCGCGACGGCCCAAGTTGCCGTAAACCGGCAAATCGTCCATTTGCGTCCGACGAATGGGACTGTCCGAGTAGCCGGTTTTTACGGCAACATAGAAGCGGGCCCCGATTCACTCCGCGTGCAGCAGTATCACAGGATCAACCGACAGCGCACGTTGCGCAGGAATCCATGTGGCCAGCAGACCTAGAAGCGACATAGCGAAGACCACACCCGCCAGTACCAGCGGGTCGCGGGGAGTGGCCTGATACACGATGTAGGCGAGGACTCGAGTCGCCAGAAATCCCAAGACTAATCCGGCTGCGGAACCGATCACCAGGAGTTTGAAGGCGCGTCCGAGAGCGGCCTCTAATACTTCTTTGCGCTGCGCGCCGAGGGCGATGCGGATTCCGATCTCGCGCATACGCTTGCTGACGGAGTAGGCGGCCATTCCAAAGATGCCGGTGATGGAGAGCATTGCGCCCATCATGCCGAGCACGCCGAGTGAGACCGTGGCAACATACGAGGGAAACATGGCAATGCTCAAACCCTGGCTCCAAGTTTGGATATTCAGGGGTAAGCCGGCATCCAAGTCTCGGAGCGTACCGCGGATGGCAGCGGCGAGTTGCTCCTGGTCGCGGCCGGAGCGCACTACCAGGCATGTGGGTGTGGTGGGCGACTGGAGGAATGGCAGAAACATCGCCGTCCTTGGAGCTTCGGTCAGCTGATAATACTTTCCGTCTTCCACAATTCCCACTACTTGTACGCGCTTTCCATCATCCGTCTTGAAGTATCTGCCCATCGCTCCGGGGACGGAGCCGAAGACTCTTCGCGCGAACGACTGGTTGATCACTGCTACACGCGGCGCATTCCTGTCGTCATGCCAGGAGAGAGCCCTGCCAGCCAGTAACGATGTGCGCGCCGCCTGGAAGTACTCAGGAGATATCTCGTACCTCTCAACATTCGCGGCAACAACATTCGCCGGCCGCAAGTCTGTCGTTTGGTCGGTAAAGACGTCTGAGGTCGAAGCGCCCCCTCCCAGGGGGATATAACTGACCAGGCCCACAGACTGAACGCCGGGAATCGCTTTCAGCGCATCGATCATGCGCCTTTGCATGGCGGGCACGCTGTCGCCGCTGTACCCAGCCATGCTAAGACGTGTATCCACCAGCATCGCGTTGCGCGGTTCAAAGCCGAAGTTGGTGTGCATCGAGAGCACCAGTCCGCGCACGGCAACCAGCGAAGAAGTGACCAGCACCCCACAGATGGCAATCTGCACCACCAGCAACAAGTCCCGGACCGTAAGCCGGGCTCCGGCATGGCCCGCAATGATTCCAGTGGTACCCGCCTTCACCACTTCATAGGGATTGGTGCGAAGGATCTGCCGGACCGGGACCGCGCCGAACAGGAATCCGCTGACCAAGGCCAGCAACAGAGCAGCAAGGTAAACATGTGCATCCGGATTCACAGGTACATATATGGGAAATTCGGGAGCTGCGCGCCACGTGCTCAACGCGCGCAAGAGCGCAATGCTGCCGATAACTCCCACGGCGCCTCCGGTGAGCGAAATAAGCAAGGCTTCGGTAAATACTCCGCGCAGAATGCGCTTGCGGCTCGACCCGAGCGCGAGGCGTAGAGCCACTTCGCGTCCACGGTCGGCGGCGCGCGCGGCAAACAGGCTGCCCAGGTTAGCACAGGCAGCAAGCAGGATTAGTCCCGCCAGCATCATCATCCCCGTCATGAATCCCTTCACCTGGGGCCCCAGCCTGGAGCCGATTAGACTTGGACGCGCCAGGGAATAGGTCATATCAGCGTCGTCTCTCGGGTAGGTCCGTTCGAGATACGATCCAATCGAGTTCAGATCCGCAACAGCCTGGGCCGGAGTGAATCCCGCCCTCACATGACCCAGCACCATGAAAATATTGCGCTTCCCGCGGTCGTTCAGGACAGCGAACCCCTGCACCTGTTCCTGCTGAATCATCGGCAACCAGAGGTCAGCGGAGAAAAACAACAAAGTCCCTCGGAACGAAGGAGGCGCTACGCCAAGGATGGTGAACGGATGCTTGTTCACCTGAACCACACGGCCCACCACGCCGCGATCCTCCTGAAAGTGGCTGTGCCAGTAGGCATAGCTGAGGACCAGATACGGAGCGCTGTTCGGGCCATGCTCATCTGCGACGTGAAAGAAGCGGCCTAGAAAAGGCTGGATACCCAATGCGTCGAAATAGTTCCCCGTCACCTCATAGCTCCAGGCCTGGGTTGGATTCTTGCCGGTATCCAGCCCCACTGGAGCCAGGGTGTACGCAGTCAGGCCATCGAAGCTGCGGTTGCGATCGCGCAGGTCGAGATAGTCGGGATACGAAGTATTCTGGTCCTTATCGGCTCCGCGCTCGATGGTGTAGAGGCTCTCCGCATGGGGCACATTGAGAGGCCGCAGGATGAGCGCATTCAATACAGCAAACACCACGGCGTTGGCTCCGATGGCCAGGGCCAGAGTGAGAACCGCGGCGATGGCGAAGCCGGGAGACTTCCGCAACACGCGAAGGCTGAAGCGTACATCCTGTATCAGGGTCTCGATAAAATTGTTGCCCAGCTCTTCGTGGCATTCTTCTTTGTACTTCTCACGTCCGCCGAATTCGATGCGCGCGCGCCGCTCGGCTTCTGACCGGGGCAGGCCGGAGCGCTCCAGATCGTCAGCGCGGAGTTGGATATGCGAGCGGAGTTCCTCCTCCATCTCTGTATTCACCCCCGAAGGGCGGAAGAGGTTGACGATGCGGAGGCGAAGCGAGTCGAGGAGTTTCATGTTTCCTCCGGTTGTGGAGAGAGCGCGCACGCGATGGCGGACGCCAGCCGATTCCAGCTATCCGTCTCTTGACGCAGACGCTTGCGGCCGGCGGCGGTGAGTTCGTAGAACTTGGCGCGGCGATTGTTCTCTGATGTGCCCCAACTCGCCTTGAGCAGTCCCTGACGGACGAGACGAAACAGGCCGGGATAGAGCGCGCCTTGTTCGATCAACAGCGCGTTGTCAGAGATCTGTTCGATGCGCAGAAGAACGCCGTACCCATGCAGCGGGCCGAGTGAGACCGCCCGCAGGATCAGGAGATCGAGGGTGCCAGGAAGAAGTTGAGCTGTATTGGCCACTATCCCCCCTAAGATGATTAGGAGTCTATTGCGTCACTCCTAAGCTGTCAAGGAGGAAAAATAGACGTTCCTTGAAAACAATAAAACTGGCCGCCTGGCGTGTTCCTCATATCGACCACATGTTTGTGCGCATGCACCGTCTTAATACATACGAAGAAAAGACGAACGCCAAGACGAGAATCGGATCGAATTTATCCCAGGTACTGCCATCGCCATTCAGCTGTGAATAGAACGCGAGTAATAGATTGATCGCGAGACCCGCATAAACCCACTCAGTCAATCGAGGCACATTGGGAATCAGAAGGCCCACGCCACCAAGGATGTGGGTCACGCCAATCATAGGGATGATATAGAGCGGGTATCCGAGCTGCTGATTGGCTATCCTCCATTCATCGGGATCGTGAACTAGATATAACCTGCCGAAGTACAGCCAGATGAAGGCGACAAGGCCGGTTATCACGATCGCTGCTATTTGAGTTGCTCGACCTGCCGGGGCAGATTTATTTATTGCGTGTTCAGCTTTCATATTGAAAGGGTCCCCCTTCCCGCGGTTCAATTGGCTTGAAATCGTTCTGCACCAAGTCGGCTGTTGTATGCGACTGAATTCAACGCGCTGTGTGGGCGCATCGCCTCCGGATCATGGCCTTTCGCCAGGGCGGAACCGGACGATCGTCCGGTTCCGCCCTGGCACCCAAAACAAGAACTTCATGTCTGACCACAATCTTTCTTGGCGACAGCGCCGCGTTTCCAAGGAACGGGTGAATTCAGCTTGCCCCGGACCTACCCCTTGACGGCGTTCTGTGCAGCCGCAAACACATCGCGTGCGGAGGTCGTACCAAATACGTGCTCAGTACCTCGCGATTCCAAGGTCCATCCACCCCGCGTTCACGCTCTCAAACATTTCTTCGGCAGGTCCAGTGTGGCCCTTTGGGACGCCGAACTGCTGAAACGCTTCCGGCCACCCTGCACGCGGGATTGCAAAGGCTTTTACGTCGAGTTTCAGGACTTCACCCAACTGTCCGGCCACTTCATCCGCGCTCACCATCGAACCCAGCTCGATGACACGATGCCCTGACCACGCCGGCCCGGTCAGAAGCGTTGCCACCTCTGCGCCAACGTCGTTTGACGCGACCATGGTCGATTTCCGGTTTGTAGGATTGTAAAAAACCGGTAGTGTTCCGCCCTGGGCGGCCTGTAAGCCGAAAAGAAAGTTTTCGAAGAAGCCGCCTGCGCGCACAAATGCAACCGGAGATGACAGGCTGCGAAAATCTTGCTCCAAGAGTGATAAGGCCGTGATGATCCCCGGCCCCGCTTGTTCTATGCGCGCCCATCGACGAGAGCGCTACCACCCGCGGGGGCGACTACCTTGGTCAGCGCCTCGACATAGTTTGCAATCACGCCCCTTGCTTCTCTGTAATCGGGCGAGGGCGCCCATACAGCTCGGCAACATAACGAAGGCGCCCTCAACACCCTTGAGGGCCGCCCCAATGGCCATCGCATTATTCCAGTCTCCATCCACCAACTCCACGCCTTTGTCTGCCCACATCGCCGCTTTCTCGCGATTGCGCACGAGTGCTCGGACCTGTTTGCCTTGCGTCAGCAGATGGCGCGCGGTGGCGCCGCCAACTTTTCCAGTGATTCCCATGACTAAATACATGCTCGTTTTCTCCTTGTTACAACGAAAGTGAAGCTCTGCTGCGAACGCCAGAGCTTGTGAGTTGCGCAGCTAGCACTCCGCTAGTCCCGTGAGTTTCCATAGTCATCTGTCGCGTGAATCGGCTTTCGCCGCGGCCGCGCACCCAAGTGGGCGACCTGATCATTAGAGGCAAACCATTGGTTACAAAATAATCAGTGGTTATCAAACCAATGGATGCAAATCAACAAGCGGTCGCTTAAATCGCCCAAAGGGGCTAGCCTGTTGAAGTGATATCCACATCACCAAGTCGCCGCGTGGAGCGCAAGGAGAGGTTGCGGGGCGAAATCCTTGCGGCTGCAGGTAGAATGTTCGCCGATCGCGGTTACGAAGCCGTGACGCTTCGCGAGATCGCTAAAGAGATCGGTTATACGCACGCCGTGATCTACCAGCATTTTCCGGACAAGTCACACATCCTTGCCGAGTTGAGCCGGGAGACGATCAGCCTGATGATTCAAAACTTCGACGCGATTGCCGCCAAATATCTCGCACCCAAAGAGCGCCTTTTTGCCACCTCGCGCGGCTTGATTCAGTTCTGTATTGCCCACCCACAGCAGTTCCGCAACGTCTTCTTCGGGCCTGAGAACCGGAACGGCGTCCGCGCTGGACAATACATCAACGACATTGGCGCGCCTTTGTTCGGACGTTTCGTGCAGCTTTTTTTCGATGTTGCCAGGGATGAAGGATTGCCCAATAGGGATGACGTAGTGATAGCCCATACCTGGTGGTTCACGATCTTTGGCCTCGCCACACTCTTTGTCATCCAAGGAGTTGTGCCTGACCTGCCTGACCAGGCTCTCGTGGTTGAGCAAACGATCGCAACGCTTTGGGCGGGAGTTCAGGCAGTTCCGCGATTGCCGAAGAGTCTAATCTCTAAGCGATCCGGCCGAGCCAGTGCCGCGAAGCAATGATAGCTTCTATTCAACCAGAAGTCGTTGAAGGTATTCCCCTAGAGTCAGGGCATGTCCTGCTAGATGCGCACGGTGCCGGGAGAAGTCTCGTTTTACGCCAAATCGCGAAGGCGCTCAGTAGCCACTTGAGTCCAGGAGTAACTGGGTTCAGGACGCACTCTAGCTCCCTCTCGCCAGCCGTCTTGGCCGGATGATTCGCTCCCGATAGTTGAGCGAATTGATCACCGGTCGTCGACACTCAGACTCAACCAAATCGCGCCGCCAGGTGTTTCCCGGTCAGCGACTTGCTCGCTTTCAACAGGTCGCGCGGCGCTCCCTCGAACACAACTTTGCCACCTTCGGCGCCTGCGCCCGGCCCCATGTCGATGATCCAATCGGCACGCGCCACGACATCCAGGTTGTGCTCAATCACGATCAAGGTCGTTCCGTTGTCGACCATCGCGTCGAGCAGCGCGAGCAGGTTCGCCACGTCGGCCATGTGCAGACCGGTCGTCGGCTCGTCGAGAACTACGATTTGCGAAGGCTTCTCGAGCTCACCCGCCAGTTTCAAGCGTTGACGTTCGCCGCCCGACAGCGTGTTGAGTCTTTGCCCGAGCGCGATGTAACCGAGTCCCACGTCTTTCAGTGCCTTCAGCGTCGCGAGAATCGGTTTCTCCGTGAAGTAAGACAACGCGTCCACGACGGAGAAATTCAACACTTCGTTGATGTTCTTCCCTCGAAGTGTCAGCGCAAGAACCGCATCGGTGAAACAGCGTCCCTCACAGGTTTCACAGCGAACGGCGACCGGATCGAGGTGCTGCAAATCCGTGTAGATGGCGCCCAGACCTTCGCATGCCGGGCATGCCCCCTTGGAGTTCGCGCTGAAGAGTGCCGGCTCAACTTTGTTGGCCGTCGCAAACGCTTTCCGAATTGCGTCCGCCATTCCGGAGTACGTGGCCAGGTTTGATCGCCGCGATCCCGGCGCCAGCGATTGATCGACGCAGACGGCATCCGGGTAATGTTTGGGAAGACAGCCGTGAATCAGCGAGCTCTTCCCGCTGCCCGCGACGCCGGTGACGACGGTAAGAACGCCCTTGGGAATCTTCACCGTGATGTTGCGGAGATTGTTGAGTGTCGCGTTCTCGACGAGAAGATGTCCTTTGCCGGCTCGCGGCTTCTCTTTCAGCGCCTGATGCCTGGAAAGATGCTTTCCCGTCAGCGTGTCGCTCTTTTTGAGCCCATTGAACGGACCTTCGAACACGACCGTTCCTCCGGCCCTTCCGGCGCCTGGCCCCATGTCGACGATGTGATCGGCAATCGCCATCACTTCAGGCTCGTGTTCCACGACGAGAACTGTGTTTCCGACATCGCGAAGCTTGGTCAGCGTGCTTGTTGAGTCTTTGGATGTCGTGCGGGTGCAATCCGATGGTCGGCTCATCGAAGATGTAGAGCGCCTCCGTCAGGCTCGACGACAGATGGCGCACCATCTTGACCCGTTGCGATTCTCCACCGGAGAGTGTCGCCGTCTCACGGCTCAAACTTAGATAGCCAAGCCCGATCTCGACGAGATGATCGAGCCTCTCTGACAGACGAGCCAGCAGCGGAGCGACACTCGGCGCGCGCAACGAATGAATGAACTCAGCCAGCTCGCTCACCTGCATCGCTGAGCATTCTGCGATGTTCTTTCCGTTGACGCGGCACGCGCGCGCGACCTCCGACAAACGCGTTCCGCCGCATGCGCTGCACGGTCCCTGGGTCACAATCTTCTCAAACGCCTCCCGAAGATGCGCCGGCATCTTCTCCGCGTCTTTGCTCAGGTAGAGGCGCTTGAATTTCGGAATCAGGCCGTCATAGCCCGAGCTGAATGTTTGCCCTTGCTTGTTGGTTTTGACCTTGGTGTCGTCGCGGTAAAGAAAGTCGTGCCACTCCTCTTTCGTATACTTCTTGAGTGGCTTCTTCACGTCGAAGAATCCCGACTTGACGAAGGTGTGCAGGTTGTAACCACCCACGTTGAAGGTTGGAAAACGGACCGGGCCTTCTTCAAGGGACTTGCTCTTATCGACCAGTGCATCGATATCGATCTGCGAGCCGCGCCCGAGCCCCTCGCACTCGGGACACATGCCCATGGGATCGTTGAATGAAAGCGCCAGGGCGTGCGGAACCGCGGGCTTTCCAAGACGGGAAAACAAGATGCGCAGCAACGTGTAGATGTCGGTCACCGTTCCCAATGTCGAGCGCGGATTCCCGCCGATGCGTTGCTGATCGACCATGATTGCCGTCGAGAGATTGGCGAGCATGTCGACGTCAGGCTGACCATAACGCGGCAGAAAATTCTGCACGAACGTCGGGAACGTCTCATTGAGCAGACGCTGGGATTCCGCGGCGATCGTGTCGAACACCAGCGACGATTTCCCCGAACCCGAGACGCCCGTGAAAACAGTGATTTTCCGTCGAGGAATGTCGACGGAGATGTTCTGGAGGTTGTTCTCGCGGGCGCCCCGGACCTGGATGGCGCCAAAGCGATCGGATTCGGAATGGTGAGGGTGACATGTGGCTCCGCAATTGCGAACACCCAGATCGCACATGACGTCTGGGTGTTCTGTTCGATTTGATCTACGCCTGTACTAGAAAAACCTTGTTGCCTTCAGTATCGTCAAGATTGAACCACTTCACGCCAGAGCCCGGGCCGTACAGGTCGTCTTTGACTTCGTTGACCTTAGCTCCCTTTGCGCTGAGCTCCTTGTGGGCCGCAGCAACGTCTGTACTCGCAAAGTACAGGCTCATGGTGCCGGGCTTCATATTTTCGTGAGTAGTGGAGAGGACGATAGAAGGGCCACCTTCCGCGGGAGTAACCGAAACCCACCAGTTGTGGTCGTCTCTGCGGTAGTCCGACTCGACATTCAAACCAAGTTTTTCCGTGTAAAAGGCTTTTGCTTTCGGCATATCGCTGACAGCTACTTTGAACCGGATCAGTTTGCTCGCTACCTGCATAGTTTTCTCCTTTGTGTTTGCTGTGTGAGTTAATCCGCCAACAACTTGAAGCCGGCCTGAGTGGTTGCGTTCATCCTGGCGGCCTTCAACTTGCAGTGCCGCCGAGTACACGCTCCAGACCACCGAAGAACTTCTGCCAGCCGTAGTTTGCACCCTGATACGCGGCCTGCTGACCGGGACGGAAGCCGGACTGCTCCATGCGGACGTGCGTTCCGCCCTCCGCCGGCGTCAGCGTCCAGAGAACCACCCACTGCAGTCCGGCGGCGGCATCGCCAACGCCCCAGCTATAAGACAGACTTTGCATTGGCTCGACGACCAGCACCTCGCAGTCGACGATGCCGTTCCAGTTCGGCATGGGATCGGCGCGGAATTGGAATTTGCGCCCTACGACCGGCTCGAAGTCATTATTCATCATCCATTGCGCGAGGAGCGTGCCATCGGTAAGCGCTCGCCACAGCTTCTCCGGCGGGTGCGGGAATACCCTCTCGACCACCAGGCTGCGGGGAGACTCTGCTGCGGTCGTCGGTGATTGCTGGCTCATGGGTCCATCCTATTTAGTAAATTTTCGAGCTGATCAAATCGGTCGCGCCAGAAGGCGCCATAAAGGTTGAGCCAGTCCACCATGGGCGCCAGCGCGTCGGGTCGGGCGCGATAGTGAGTTTCGCGTCCCTCCCGCCGATGGCGCACCAGTTTCGCCCGCTTCAATATCGTCAGATGCTTCGAGACAGCAGGCTGGGACACGCGCGCATAGCGAGTCAATGCGTGGACAGTCTGTTCGCCCTGGCGGGTCAGCTCCTCAAAAATGGCGCGGCGCGTCGGGTCGGCAAGAGCGCGGAACACGGGAGTGGCATTGACCTGATTCACACCAAAACCATAACCGTATGGTTATGGTTTGTCAAGAGAAAATCCATCACTTTCCGACTCCTGCTATTGAGGGAGCTGGAATGACCTGTGGGCCGCTATTCCTCGCGCAAGGCTACCAATGGGTCCACGCTGGTGGCCCGCAGTGCTGGAATAACCGTGGCGGCAAATGCAACTGCGACTAGCAATATGGGCACGGTAAAGAACGTAGCAACGTCTGTGGCGCTTACGCCAAACAGCAGGCTGGCGATTACGCGAGTAAGGGCGAACGCTCCGGCGACTCCTGCCAGAATGCCGATCACGGTTAGTTGCATTCCCTGGCGGACGACCAAGCCAATAATATTTTCGGGCCGCGCACCTAACGCGTGCAGAATGCCGATATCGTGCGTGCTCTGTGTGACCAGGTATGACATCACGCCGTAAAGACCCACAGCGGCGAGCAATAACGCGAAGCCCGCAAACGCAGCCAGCATGGTAGTGGAGAAGCGTTGGCGAGCCAGCGAGTCATGCAGACGGTCTTGCATGGTGCGAAAGCCGTAGACAACGACAGCGGGATCGACCGCGTGAACTTCTCTAATGATGGCGGCGGAGAGGCCCGCATCGTCAGAGGAGGAACGGACCACCAGAAAAGAGCCCTGGTCAGGTTGCTGCTGCTGCGGGAAATACGTCGCGATCTTGCCGTCGGTCTCCAGACCGTATTGTTTGACCACACCTACGACACCAACGATGGTAATAGGCTTCTTAGGGTCAAACCACAGATGTTTTCCGATGGCATCGTTATTCGGCCAGAAACGCTGCGCGAATTTCTTGTCGATAACGGTAGTCTGCGGCATGTCGGGGGTGTCGTGCTGCGAGAAATAGCGGCCTGCTACCAGGGGAATCTGCATGGCGCGGAAGTAGTCTGTGCTTGCGGGCCGTATATCTACTTGCAGCTGCTGTCCTGGCGGCGGATTGTATCCTTCGACGTGGATGCCCCCCACCCCACCGATCCGGTCATAATTTCTCCATTCCTGATGGTGTACGCGGCTTTGGAAAAATTTTTCACGTCAGTTGCTGGATCCGCGTCGAGCACAACCAAGTCGGCACTCATTCCTTTCTCGACTCGCCCTTTTGTTGGCTGCTTGAAAAAAGTGCTGGGATTAGTAGTGAGCGTAGCGAGAATATCGCGCCAGCTCATCGCTCGTCCCATGTATTCATATTCCGGAGCCGTGTCGTATCTGGACTGGAAACCGACGTCTGTGCCAAACAGGATTGTGCCCCCCTGTGAGAAGTACGCCTTCAACTCATCGGCGCCAGAGCTTACAAGTTTGTCGCTCATGACGGGACCCGGAACCACGGTCGTCCACAAGGCAGGGTGGGAATGAGGGCGGTGTGTTGTTGCTTCATTCGGGCTAGTTCAGCTGCGGTGAAACTTCCCTCCGTCGGAATGGTGTGCGCCAGGACGTCGACGCCGCCAGCCAAAGCGTTGTCCACCCCTGTGTGGTTTTGGGGATGAGCAAACACGGGCTTACCCTCAGCATGGGCCACATCCGCCGCGGCCTTTACAATGGCGGTATCCATGTTCACTACTGGGTTATCGCCCATGAACGCGCCGGTGAACAGTTTCATGCCATCGAGCCCCATTTTCATATACTGCTGCGCCATCTGCTGCGCTTGCTGAGGACTTGCAGCTTCAGGCAACTTCAGTTCGGGCGGCAAGTAGACTGGGTGGCCGTTCTGAGGAAAGATGTCTCCCGCCATCAGAATTTGCGGTCCTGGGAATTCAGCAGATTTGATTCGCTGTCTCAGCGCTAACGTATTGTCAGTATCAGAGCCAAGGTCCCAAACGGTGGTAAACCCCCAACGAGTGACCATCTCCTGCAAGTGTGCCTCGACCTGCCCCGCTGGGACCTTGGCAATCCCCTCCCAACCGTTTTCAAAATGCACATGGCTGTTCCAGAACCCGGCGACGATTACTTTGCCGGTACAGTCGATCTTCTTGGCCGAGGTTGGCACCTTGAACCCGGCGCGTCTTGTCACTGCGACAATCCGGCCATTTTGGATGAGCACCACTGCGTTATCGATTCGTTCGGCGGTCGGCGACGGATATACCTTCGCCCTTTCCAGCACCATATCGGGCCCTTGCATGGCTATTGCGGTGGGTACTCCCTGCAACAGCAGGAGCGCCACCGTCCAGAGGAAAGTAAGTCGCGACTTCACTTGAGGTCTCCTAACGATTTAAAACTTATCCATCACTTGCTATAACATACGCATGCGCCTAGACGATTACGCACCCCGGCCCGCGCATCTCAAATGGCTCCTCGATTCCGACCCGGCCATCCGTTGGCAGGTGATGAGGGACCTTACCGGGGAAGCCCCCGACGCGATTGCAGCCGAGCGGTCTCGCATTGCAACCGAAGGCTGGGGAGCCGAACTTCTCGCCCGTCAATCTGGCGCCGGCACTGGGGCGAGCCCTCGCGGGTGGGGAAGGACTTGCCGAGGAGGATCGCGGCTTGCTGATTACCCTTTACAGTCTCGTCGTCCTGATGGACCTCGGGCTGGACCCCGCGAGCAAGCAGGCTCGCAAGATGATCGACCGCGTGGACAAGTGGCTCGTGTTCAAGCGGCTCGACAACCGGCCTTTCCTTCACGGCGAGACGGAGCCGTGCATCAACGGGAGGATCCTGGGGATCGGCTCGTATTTCAAGGAGCCGAACGAGGAACTGGCCAAACAACTGCTTGGCGAGCAGCTCGAAGATGGCGGCTGGAACTGCGAAGCACCGAAAAGCACGCCGCTCTTCGTTCCATACCACCATCTGCGTGCTGGAAGGGCTGCTCGCATACGAACGAGCGGGAGGCAAATCGGCGGTCGTCACCAAGGCACGCAAGAGGGCAGAAAATTATCTACTCGAGCGCCGCATGTTCCGCTCGCTGCGGACGGGCGAAGTGATCAACAAGCGCTGGCTCCGCTTCTCGTTTCCGCCGTTTTGGCACTACGACGTTCTGCGCGGGCTCGATTATCTGCGGAATGCAGGAATCAAGCCCGACAGCCGCGTCGATGAGGCTATCGAGATCGGTGATGCACGCCGCCACCAGAACGGGCGCTGGCCGCTCAACCTTCTTCATCCGGAGTATATTCCGTTGGAGATGGAAACCGATGTAGCGATGGCAAGCCGGTGGAATACACTGCGCGCTCTGAGAGTTCTGCGTTGGTATAACAACCTGATTTGATTCCTCTGCAGACATCAGGTATGGTGTCGGCACGTCATCTCAGGATGGTAGGATGCTCGCCGCTCATTTGCCTCCAGGAAGCCCGACGCGCGGCCGGTTTCTATCGCTTGATGTTTTCCGCGGCATCGTAATCGCTGCGATGATTCTGGTCACAGACCCTGGCACGTACGAGCACACCTGGCATCCACTTCGTCATGCGCAGTGGAATGGCGCCACCGCAACGGACATGATCTTCCCGGCCTTCCTCTTCATGGTTGGTTTGGCCATACCATTTTCGCTCAGTTCGCATATCGAGCAAGGCTCAAGCCGCAGCAAGAGCGCGCTTCGGATCATCCGCCGAAGCATTACGCTCGTTCTCCTCGGTCTGGCCATCAATGGCTTTCCAGAGTATGTGTGGAACACGCTACGACTTCCAGGAATTCTCCAGCGCATCGCGGTCTGCTACGCCCTTTGCGGTTTTCTCTATCTATCGGTCAGAGAACGCAGGCCGCGCGATCGCACCGTCGTTTTCGCCGGTATAAGCGTCGTGTTGCTGGCGAGCTACTGGGCGATGCTGAAGTGCATTGAGGATCCAGGCATCGGCCGCGGACATCTGGATCCATACGGAGCACTCCCGGCGGTTATTGATCGCGCACTCTTCGGCGCCAACCATCTTTGGCAGTGGGGTATCCGCACCAACGGCAACATCACCTACGATCCCGAAGGACTTCTCTCCACAATACCGGCGCTCGTGCCGACCCTGATTGGGATGGCCATCGGGGGGTGGATCCAACTTTCAGTTGACGTTCGCAACCTCGCGTCTAAGCTGCTACCCGTAGGCGGCGGCCTGACTCTTGTTGGATTGGCACTCAGCCCTTGGCTGCCGATCAACAAATCGATCTTCACCAGTACATTCGCCCTCTTCAGCACAGGCGTGAGCCTTCTTGTCTTCGGTCTTCTGTATTGGTTGATCGATGGCTATGGCTTGCGCCGGGGGATTACGCCGGCGCTAATCCTAGGCACCAATGCGATCCTTGCCTTCGTCGTCTCAAGCATCATCACAGTGATGCTGGACCGCATCCATGTATCGGGCATCAATCTACACGCGTACCTTTACCAGCAGGTGTTCGCGACCTGGCTGCCTCCAACTCTCGGGTCGCACACCTATGCCCTGGCCGTCGTGGTGGTCAACGTAGCACTCCTTTATCCGCTCTACCACAGCCGGATTTTCTTAAGGCTGTGAAGCACCCGGCTTGACATCTATACTAAGACAGCTATATATAGATGTCTAACTATGGCGAAGCTGGATTCTCTGCAAGGCTCTCTTGATCTGTTGGTGTTGAAAATCCTCTCCCGGAGGCCGCTGGTCGCATGGCTATGCCATCATGGCGGCGGTCGGTGAATTGTCGGGTGATGTGCTGCGTGCCGAGGAAGGCTCGCTCTATCCGGCGCTGCATAGGATGGAAGAGGCAGGGTGGATTACGCGCCAAGTGGATCACAAAAGATACCGGACGGCGCGCGCGGATCTATGAACTGACGGCGGCGGGTAAGAAGCAACTGGCTAGCCGAGGAGTCTCGCTGGCAGGCAGTCACTTCAGCAGTCAATCGCGTTTTGAGGACGGTGTGAAATGTCACTATGGTCGCGCATCTCGAATGTGTTTCGAGCGGATACGTCTGAACCGTGAGATCGAGGAGGAGTTCGAAGCCCATATTGCCGAGGCGGTTGAGCAGGGCCGCGATCCGGAGGAGGCGCGGCGGGCGCTTGGGGCAGCGGTGCGGCAACGGCAGCAGAGTCACGACGTCCGGGTGGTTGGATGGCTCGATTCGCTGCGCGCCGACGTTGTCTTTGGATGGCGGCAGCTCAACCGCAACAAGGTGACTTCCGCTGCGGCGATTCTCTCGCTGGCGCTGGGGCATTGGAGCCTGCACCGCGGCATTCCGGCTGATCGATGCGTCTGCTGCTGCGCCCCTTACCGGTGGCGCATCCAGAGCGGCTTTATGTTCTATCGCGCCAAGGGATGGGTTTTGACAACAAGCCCGGCGAGTGGGATTCCTGGGCTTATCCGTGCTTTTCAATTGATGCGCGCCGCGGCAAAGGGACAGGCTGAACTGATCGCGCTTTCCTATGCGGACCGCTCCGACGTGACCTACAAGACAGATGAAGAGATGGAGAAAGCCAACCTGCAGTACGTTTCCGGAGGAATGTTTTCCACGTTCGGAATTAAGCCGGCGCTGGGCCGATTGTTGAACGAGAATGACGATCGCAAGCCTGGAGCGGCTCCTTTCGCCGTGCTCTCCTACGATTATTGGAGCCGGCGCTTCGGCCGCGATCCTCATGTGATCGGACGAACGTTACACATAGGCGACGGCGTTTACGAGATCATCGGCGTCAGCGAAGAAGAAGTTCACGGGGACGGAGCCGAGGCACGATCATCGACATCTTCCTCCCGGTGATGATGCATCGCAGCGTTACCCGCGCCCGATTCAACTCCGTTCCGAATACTGGTCGTGCTAAACCCTGATGTTGCGGTTGAGCCTTTCAGAGAAAAGCTGGCGGCGGTGAGCCACGCATTCGAAGTGAATCGACTGAGCGGCGAGACTGGATTGTCCCAGGAAACATTGAGGAATGTACTGAACAATCAGATATTGATGGAAGCCCGCGCCGACGGGCGCATCCGCGATGCAGAGGGAATATCGCGATGCGCTCGCTGCTCTCGGCGGCCTGGTGCTGATGGTGTTGATAATTGCCTGCGTGAATGTGGCCAACCTGATGACGGCTCAGGCTTCCGCGCGGGCACGCGAGATGGCGTTGCGGGTTTCGATTGGCGCCGGGCGGTGGCGGCTGATGCGGATGGTGCTGGTGCAGAGTGCGCTGCTTGCTTTTCTGGCAGCCGCCAGCGGAGCGCTGTTTGCGTGGTGGTCTGCTCCGTTTGTCGTGAGCATGATCAATCCGCCGGATAATCCGGCGCGGCTAATCCTACCGGCGGACTGGCGTGTGCTTGGGTTTGGCGTGGCGCTCAGCCTGGTGGTCGTCCTGCTTTTCGGGCTTCTGCCTGCGCTGCGGGCTTCCTCCGTGAGGCCGGTGAGCGTGCTGAAAGGTGGCGACGATCCGCATTCGCAGCATCGCCTGATGCACGGCATGATTGCGCTCCAGGTGGCTTTCTGTTTTCTGGTGCTGTTTGTTGCCGGACTATTTGTGATCTACCTTTCAACGTCTTTCCAACAAACCGACTGGGTTTTCAACGGACCGAATCCTCTTGTTGGAAACCACAAGCCGGCCCGTGCAGTCATCGCTGTACTGGGATCATGTGGCGGACTCTCTGCGCGCAGTGCCGGGCGTCGAGCGCGTGTCACAAGCCGCATTTCCTTTGTTGGAGGGTTCAAACTGGAATGGCTCCATCTCCATCAACGGAGGGCCACCGAGCGTCAATCTTGCTTACTTCCTGCAAGGTCTCGCCGGGGTGGCTCGAGACGATGAAGATTCCACTTATCGATGGAAGTGATTTTCGCGAGAGCGATACCTATCCTGACGCCGCCGTGGTCAATGAGACGTTCGCCCGGACGTTTCTGAACGACGCCCATCCGGTTGGGAAGGAGTTTTGAGAAGGCCGCCGACGACGGAAAGCGTCAGCAGCATGCGGGTGATTGGCGTGGCACGCGATGCTTGCTACAGCGGCCTGCACGGACCGATACTGCCGGTTGTCTACGTTCCATTCCACGAAAAGGATGCTAAGGGAGAAATGCTTCCGGAGAGCGATGGAACATTAATCGTGCGTACATCCTCGTCAAATCCGCTAGCCCTGGCTTCGACATTGCGCCAGCAGGTGTCACGGGCGCGCCCGGGGTTCCACGTCTCGAATGTCGAAACGCAACGAGACGCAGCTGGAATTAAACCAGGCGCAGACCATACGCGAGCGGCTGCTGGCGACATTGGCTTTCTTCTTTGCGGCGGTCGCACTGCTGCTCGCCGGGGTTGGGCTCTATGGAGTTCTTAGCTATTCGGTGCAGCATCGGGAGCGGGAAATCGGTATTCGCATGGCGCTGGGGGCGCAGATGGTGCATGTAGTACGACAGCTCGTTGCTGGAACTTCCCTCGCGATCATGACGGGTATGTTTGCGGGGTTGCTGTGTGGGCTGGGGCTCGCACGCTACCCCAGTCGCTGCTTTACCAGGTAAAAGCGACGGATATCGCTATGCTCGCTCTTCCCTGCTCCATAATCCTGGCCGTGGCATGCATTGCTGCGGTGCCGGCGCTGCTTCGAGCAATCCATATCGATCCAAGTACGATGTTGCGTTGCGATTAATTCGGGGCCTCGGTCCTTGCCGACGACGAGCCTCTTTCCTCCAATGGGCATCCATGCTCGCGATTCCCGGTTAAGCTAGAGAGAATCGGAGGAAAACGCAACTGAGCTCGCACAAACGTGGTTCGTTCGCCCTTCTGGCTGTCCTGATTTTGCTTGCCGGCACGGCACGATCTCTGCCGCATGTGCCCATGCCTCGTGTATCCAAGCCTCATCCAACCAGCCAGCAGGTGTTGATCGCCTCGGACCTGCACTTCAACCCCTTTGCCGACCCCACTTTGGCCGGGGACCTGGCCAAGGCGCCGGTCCACAAATGGGAGGCGATTCTCAGCCGGTCGTCCTCCACTGCCTACAGTCCCTACGGACAGGATCCCAACTGGCCGCTGCTGCAATCCGCCCTGGACGCCATGGGCAAGGCCGAGCCGTATCCCGCCTTGGTGATGATCACCGGCGACTTGCTGGCCCATGGATTTCCTCAGAAGTACGCGCAAGCCATTCCCGACACTAATCGCGATCACTATCGTGCATTCGTATCCAAGACGGTATCTTTTATCGCTTTCGAGGTGCGCAAACGCTATTCCAAGTCGCAAATCCTCCTCACCCCGGGCAACAACGACGATGACTGTGGCGACTACAACATTGAGGCCGCAGGACCCTTCCTGAACGATACCGCCTGGACGAGCCGGGGACTTGTCCGGGAAGGCGGCCGATTCATGGGGGACTGGAAGGCGCTCGGCAGTTATACGCTGAAGCCCCGGAATATCCACGGGCTGCGTATCGTCTCGGTGAACTCGGTCTTTTTCTCCAACAAATATCAGTCGGTGAATTTTGCCGATGGCTGCGCAGCAGCCCAGTCGGATGGTCCCGCGCGCACCTTCAGCTGGCTTGAGTCCACGCTAAGCCGCGCCGCGCAGAATCGTGAAAAAGTCTGGATCATGATGCACATTCCCCCGGGAATCGACGGCTACTCCACCATGGTCAGCTACCGATCCTTGTCCCAGGCCGCACCTTCCGCCCCCGGGGATTTGTGCAGCCAGGCAATCGTTCCCATGTGGAAGCCGTTCTGGACAGGCCTCTTTGATCGCCTCGTAGCCCAATACCCAACAACCATTACCGCCATCTTCGCCGGTCATGATCACACCGACGATTTTCGCGTACTCCATGCCGCCCACCAATTTGTCCTGATTGATCCGCCGGTCTCCCCCATCTACGGGCAAAACCCATCATTTCGTGTCGTCACCTTCGCCGCGGGTGGCGCACTGACCGATCAAACTACCTGGTACCTAACCAATCTTCAGGCAGCCCGGACGACCGTCCCAGGAACCTGGGCGCCGGAGTACACCTTCTCGAGCGATTGGCATAGCCCGCGTCTGGACGCCGCCAGCCTCAACTCCATCTATGATCAGATCCGCAGTAATCCGGACGCGAGCCAACGATGGCTGACGCTCTTGAATGTGTCCAGTACATACCACCCTGTGCCCGCCAACGGCGTGCGAACCCTGGAGTGCGCAATTGCCGCCTTGGACACCGTAAGCTACAAGACCTGCTACTGCCCTTCTCCCTGAGTCCGTTTGTATTCGCATCAGTGTCTGTTCCAGTTATAGGTGGCCAATTCCTTTCCATCCTCTCCGATCAAGAGCAGCGTGGTGCGTCCTGGTGAAATCTCGCCGGTGACTCGCTTTCCACTCTTTTTATCGGTAAAGGACACTGCCGTCTGATTCGACTCGGAAGACAGTACGTAGAGCGTGGCGTGAGGAAATTGTGTCGGGGCGATGAGAATACCCGGATCCTGGAGATCGGCGACATAGGTAGGCGAAACACCCGCCGCCCGCAGAGCGTAACGATATACGTCGCCGACAGCCTGCAGGTTATCGTTCAGCTCCAAGGGCAACGGCGAGAAGAGGATTTTTCCTCGGCCAACGGAAACCTCCTCCCAGCTCTTGCCATTCGCAAGTACGGCGCGATTCAAGACGGTAATCTTCATTCCGCTGTAAGCCAGCGAAAATGTGCCGCCGGCCCATTCCGTGTGGTTCTCATGCAAGAGGAGAGGAACATCCGTGTAAGGTAGTCCGACGGCGTCCTGCCTGCCGGTCGGATGAAAATGAGCATCCTCATCAAACGGTCCCGACACCAGCAGGATGGACCCTGCCTTCACTTTGGCAACAATTGCGTCCCAGGCCGCGGCAGTAAGCACGTACGGCGAAGGCAGAATGATCAGCTTGGGCGAGCCCAAGCGGTCGATCTGGTATTCGCCCACAGCATAAGCTTCTGCCCGCGCATAATGGTAGAGCGCGCGCACTGCCGTCTGCTGCGCGTCCATCGCGGTCGCATGGAAGACTGAAAGTTGCAGCGACTGCGGAAGAATGAGGGCTACCTGGGGCTGAACCAGATCCGTCGCCCAGGGTGAGGCAGCCTTGGCGAAAATTCCCATATCGCGCATCATGGCTTGCCAGCTCTTCGCCGATCCGTCGCTTCGCTCCATGCCAAAATCCACTTCACGAGCCCAATCCCACTGCAGCGCGCCGCTGTTCCCGGCGGCAAAACCGAAAGCCAGTTTTTTCTCTAGCAGCGTAGAGGCTGACAACTCGTCGTAGCGCCAAGTGCCGTCGGGCCACCACACCGGTTGATATCCTGTCTCGCCAACAAAGTTCGGCGTTCCCGGCTGCTTGGCCACCAGCGAATCCCACAGCAAAGCGTCGTCTGCTCTGTAAGTGTGGTTCACCGTGAACGAAACCCCGGCTTTAACGAGGAACTGATTAAGAACCCGGTTCTGAACTCCGCCCTCGTCTTGACCAACATCGATCAACTGCTTGCTGCCCGTGCTGCGGACGGCGGTCACCATCCCCCGAATCCACTCCGCAAAAGCGTCCTGTGCGAAGAGGTTGTAGTCAATCGCCTGGAGCTCGTTTGCGTTGCCATATCGTTCCAGCCGCAGACTCGCAACATCGGGCAGGTTTACCTCTTCGAACGTCTTGAGCTGCTCCGGTGGCACACCCCACGCAGACGCCAACGCGGCGATATCGCCGTATTTCTCGCGTAACCACTTGCGCCATGCCGCAATTTCAGTTGCGTCTCCATTGGGTGTGTTGCCCATAAATAATCTTTTTGGGTTGGAGAAGCTTGGTTCATTGATCAGATCCCACGAAAGCCAGGGAACATTCTTGAAACGGTTGACGATCGATAGCACATACGTCTGCTCGTCGCGAACCACAGCGGTATTGGTATAGGGGTTGGGCAGAGGAGGCTCAGGTTGATCTTGCCGCACCGGAAAAATGGAACCCGACTTGGGTGTAAAGCTGAAGAAAGTGAAATTAATCGCGATGTGGTGGTTGCGGGCAGAAAGTAAGTAAGCTTCGACATTGCGCAGGAATCTCTCATTGACCTGGCCGGTGGAGGGCTCCACGAATTTGGCATTCGACATCCATACCCCGGTGCGCGCGAAGGTGACACCATACCGCTCCATATCGGCAAAGTCGTTGTCCCATGCGGCTGCATTGCGCGGTCCGGAAAAATCCCAACCGTTTTCCTCAGTAGTGAAATAGTTTGTTCCGAAGGGGAAAAAGGGAACGCCGTCCTTGGTCAGAAAGTCGCCGTGGACGCCCAGCACCGGTCCCGAGGCCACTGACTCTGCGTTCTGCACCCAGAATCCATTGCGATAAAACTCTCTTGACTTGCCTCCAAACTCGTAAACTCCGCGAATGGTATAGAAGCCGGGAGGCAACAGCTTGCTGAAGGGTACGCTGGCATCGACCCGGCTTCCGCTGCAAGGAATGCTTGTGTCGTAGAGCACCTTGTCGCCGGATGAAATCTCGATTCTTACATCACCCGTCTGTGCCGCTGGAGCATGCTCCAGGTGGATCTCTATTTGCGCAGATTCGTCGGGGCGGATGACAGAGTACAGCGTCTCTATCCAGAAACGAATCGGGCCCTGGCGCGCATAGTCCGCCGCTTGCCGGACTAACGCGATGCCGTCGCTTGACTCCCAATATCCGGCGCTTGGCTCAAAGTCCAGCATCACCATATGCGCAGCCGAGCCGGAGGAGGGTGCCCGGGAGGCGCCTATCCTCTCGCCCACCACAACGGGAGCGGCAGCTCTTGTGCCATCGGGATCCACCATGTAGCCGAGGCCGCTGACTTGGCCTTCGAGGGAAAAAAATCGACGCCCTTGGATCGCAGTGCTCTGCAAAAAGGTGTATCCCGGTTTCCAGGCGAACTTGGCCGCTTGCCCTACGGGTATTTCATAGGTGTGACGTATGCCCAATTCGAGAGAGTAGGTATCTTGTGGACGCTCTTGCCGAAAACTGCCGCTCCCCATCACCGGCACGCGAAAGGGCTGGCCTCCCAGCGTGAGCAAATTGCCTCCGGCTTGAAGGTAACCAAGAATCGCGCTGTAGTCGGCGGCTGGAAAGGCGGACCCGTACGGCAGCACGAGCAGATCCGCATTTACCAGAGTAGATGGGTCCCGCAGGTCATCGATGCCGACAAAGACCGCATCCTGTCCAAGGGCCTGCGTTAAGGTCGCGCGTGTGATGGGTTCGCTGGCGACGGTAGGAAATCCTTCTTGCCAGAAAACTATCGTCTTTGCGAACAGCAGAGAGCTGCCACAAGTCAAGAGGGACGTTGCCAGGAGGAGCCATAAAAACAGTTGTCGCAAGACCGTGTTCTCCTGGGAACTCTATACGCCTTAGATACCACCGAAGACGGCAGGCTGCGGCCGGCCGCAAGCCCACCGTAGTTGTTTTTTCTCCTAAGCGGTCGCCACTACCAGATTATCTTGAGCACCAGCTGTAGCCTCCTCGGGGTGTTTGCCTGACGCTGGCTGCCAGTGACCTGTCTGAAGGCTCCATCATTCACCCAGAGTTGGGTGCGTTGAAAGCCTCGACAGGCCCGAGAGCTCGCTGTTGTCGTTGGCGGCGCCCAGCTTTCCGCGGCCGAAGGGCAGCTCGTAAACGCCGGCGACGGTAAGGATGAGAACGGCCGCTATGTCTATTGCCGCCGCCGCACTCCGCGATTCAGGGGGCGGTCGCTATGCGTTGGAGGATAGAGCGCGATAAGCCGGTAGCCCATGCCGGTGACCGTCTGTACAAATCGCGGATTTTCCGGTCTGTCGTAGACCTGGCGCTCGACCAGGAGGATAAGCAGCTCCATGGGTTAAGGTTCGAGGGGGATGCTGCGGCCAACGCGAGAGAGCTCGAAGCGGCCGCAGTCGAGCCGAAAGCCACCGAATTCGTAGACGGGAGCGGCCACGAGACCCCCTTCGCGGCAGAAGTATAGCACCGCGAAACGTTTAAACCGCGTGGCTTCAAGAGGCTAGCGCTTCACCAAAACTTCACCTCGGCTTCACCCCCTCACCCTTGCGGGGGAGTGGGGAGCGGAGTTATCTCGGGTTGCCGGCAATCCCGGCCGAGGAGGGGAACAATGAATAGGACTTCTAAATGGTGGCTGGCGGCGGTGGGCGGCTTGGCCTTAACGGTGATGACGGTTCCGAATGCCCTGGCGAAATGTGGTGCACCGGCAAAGACAGCGCATCCGGCTGCTTGGGATGTACTGTCACAGCCCGCGCAATTGACCACGGCGGCGTTCGAAGAGAACTACCACCCTGGCGGCGAGCCGATGGATCCGATCGTGGGCATGTGGCACGTGACCTTCACCGCGGAAGGCAACAAGGAAGGTCCACCAGACAACACGCCCATTGATAACACCTTGGTGGTGTGGCACGCCGACAAGACGGAAATCATGAACTCCGGACGTCCTCCACAGGATGGAAATTTCTGCCTGGGCGTCTGGGAACCACTGGGTGGGTGCAAGTACAAGCTCAACCACATTGCCTGGTTGAGCAACGATACGACCAATGCTCCGGAAGGGATCGGGTTGCCACAGGGCCCGACTCAGTTTGCGCAAGAGATCACTTTGAGTGCAGACGGCAAGAGCTACACGGGGACCTTCACCCTCACGGCGTATAACACTTCATTTAAAGCCGTGCAGACAATCGTCGGCGTGGTCAAGGGAACACGGGTCACGACGAGTACGACGATTGAAGAGCTGAACTGAGGCGAGCTGTTTCCGGGCGGCGGCAGCTGGAGACCCGCCGCTTTTTGTTTGGACCGGTGCGCAAGCGGGGCTGAGGAGTGGAGATGTAATACCATTAAAGGATGAAGAGTCAGGGACAGAAAGCTGCGCCCTCATTAGGATGATCATTCAGCAGCGTCGTGTGGTGGTTACCGGGGTGGGTTTGGTAAGCCCCGTGGGCATAGGAACGGAAGCTACGTGGAAGGCTCTGCTGCAGGGTGAGTCGGGCATCGGGATGATCACGCTTTTTGACCCCACCGGCTTCAGCTGCAGGATTGCCGGTGAAGTCAAGGATTTCCGGCCCGAAGATTACATCGAGCGCAAAGAAATCAAGAAGATGGGCCGCTTTATCCAGTTTGCCCTGGCCGCCTCGGATTTCGCTGTCAAGCAGGCCCGGCTGGACATGGCGGCGGAAGATGCCGGCAAGGTCGGAGTCTATGTAGGCAGCGGCATCGGCGCCTTCGAAGTGATTGAGCGGGAGCACAGCAAGCTGCTCACCGCCGGCCCCAACCGCGTATCACCCTTTTTCATCACCGCGACAATCGCTAACCTGGCCGCCGGCCAGATCTCGATTCGCTATGGAGCCACCGGGCCTAATCTCACCAGCGCCACCGCCTGTACTACGGGAGCGCATGCTGTTGGCGAGTCTTTCCGGATCATTCAGCGCGGGGATGCGGACGTGATGATCTGCGGTGGAAGCGAGGCCGCCGTTACCCCACTTTCCGTTGCCGGCTTCGCGTCCATGCGCGCTCTATCCACCCGCAACGATGATCCCGCTACCGCCTCGCGGCCATGGGATGAAGGGCGGGACGGCTTTGTGGTCGGGGAAGGCGCCGGCGTACTCATTCTGGAGGAATACGAGCATGCGAAAGCACGGGGGGCAGCCATCCTCTCCGAGCTGGTAGGGTACGCCGCCAACAGCGACGCCTACCATACCAACGCTCCTCCTGAGGATGGCCGGGGCGTTCGCCGGGTGATGGAACTAGCCCTTCAGGATGCGGAGGTGGCCCCGAGTGCAATTGGCTATCTGAACGCGCATGCTACCTCCACGCCCCTCGGCGATCGCGCGGAAGCCAGGGCGATTTGCGAAACCTTCGGCGAGTCGGCGAAAAGCCTGCTGGTAAGTTCGACCAAATCGATGACCGGACATCTGCTAGGCGGGGCGGGCAGCCTGGAAGCGGGGCTTACGGTGCTGGCGCTCCGGGATCAGATTGCTCCGCCCATGACAAATCTGCAGAATGTCGATGAAGCTTGCGGCTTTTGCCTGGTCAAGGACCAGGGGCTCCCGACTGCGATGGAGTATGCCATGACCAACTCCTTCGGTTTTGGGGGAACGAACGCGTCCCTTATCTTCCGCCGCAGCCAGTAAGGGGTTTTTGCAGCGTTGGCAGTTTCAAACTTTCTGGTTGTCGCCGCTCTGATGCCCGCCCTTCTCTCGTGAAATCCCGGTGGGAGCCCCCGCATTTATGCGGGGGAGCTCCGCTTTTAAGTCGAGCGTAGGCTCAGAACCAATTTCCTCCGGCTTCAGCCGCGGGGCTTAATGCCGCTTGATGAAAGTGCGACTGTTCCCGTGACGCTGAAGCATCGCTCCCCATGCTGAAGAAGGGATCTCCCGCACTTCTCTCGTGAAATCCCGGTGGGAGCCCCCGCATTTATGCGGGGGCTCCGCTTTTAAGTCGAGCGTAGGCTCAGAACCAATTTCCTCCGGCTTCAGCCGCGGGGCTTAATGCCGCTTGATGAAAGTGCGACTGTTCCCGTGACGCTGAAGCATCGCTCCCCATGCTGAAGAAGGGATCTCCCGCACTTCTCTCGTGGAATCCCGGTGGGAGCCCCCGCATTTATGCGGGGGAGCTCCGCTTTTAAGCCGAGCGGCAGGCTCAGAACCAATTTCCTCCGGCTTCAGCCGCGGGGCTTAATGCCGCTTGATGAAAGCGCGACTGTTCCCGTGACGCTGAAGCATCGCTCCCCATGCTGAAGAAGGGATCTCCCGCACTTCTCTCGTGGAATCCCGGTGGGAGCCCCCGCATTTATGCGGGGGAGCTCCGCTTTTAAGCCGAGCGGCAGGCTCAGAACCAATTTCCTCCGGCTTCAGCCGCGGGGCTTAATGCCGCTTGATGAAAGCGCGACTGTTCCCGTGACGCTGAAGCATCGCTCCCCATGCTGAAGAAGGGATCTCCCGCCCTTCTCTCGTGGAATCCCGGTGGGAGCCCCCGCATTTATGCGGGGGAGCTCGGCTTTTAAGTCGAGCGTAGGCTCAGAACCAATTTCCTCCGGCTTCAGCCGCGGGGCTTAATGCCGCTTGATGAAAGTGCGACTGTTCCCGTGGCGCTGAAGCATCGCTCCCCATGCTGAAGAAGGGATCTCCCGCACTTCTCTCGTGGAATCCCGGTGGGAGCCCCCGCATTTATGCGGGGGAGCTCGGCTTTTAAGTCGAGCGTAGGCTCAGAACCAATTTCCTCCGGCTTCAGCCGCGGGGCTTAATGCCGCTTGATGAAAGTGCGACTGTTCCCGTGGCGCTGAAGCATCGCTCCCCATGCTGAAGAAGGGATCTCCCGCACTTCTCTCGTGGAATCCCGGTGGGAGCCCCCGCATTTATGCGGGGGAGCTCGGCTTTTAAGTCGAGCGGCAGGCTCAGAACCAATTTCCTCCGGCTTCAGCCGCGGGGCTTAATGCCGCTTGATGAAAGTGCGACTGTTCCCGTGACGCTGAAGCATCGCTCCCCATGCTGAAGAAGGGATCTCCCGCACTTCTCTCGTGGAATCCCGGTGGGAGCCCCCGCATTTATGCGGGGGCTCCGCTTTTAAGTCGAGCGTAGGCTCAGAACCAATTTCCTCCGGCTTCAGCCGCGGGGCTTAATGCCGCTTGATGAAAGTGCGACTGTTCCCGTGACGCTGAAGCATCGCTCCCCATGCTGAAGAAGGGATCTCCCGCACTTCTCTCGTGAAATCCCGGTGGGAGCCCCCGCATTTATGCGGGGGAGCTCGGCTTTTAAGCCGAGCGGCAGGCTCAGAACCAATTTCCTCCGGCTTCAGCCGCGGGGCTTTCGCATATTCTCAGTCACGTTGCACGGCGGCTAAGATGTCGGGGCTAAACCCGTGCCCTTCGTTGAGCGTGTTTTTCCGCAGCCTGTTTAGCCGTACCCTGATACAAAACACCAGAACGGCGACTGGGTACTGGGCGTCCAGCGTTTAGCTGTCTTCTCCGCGCTTAAAGTCTGGGAAATGTTCTACCCTATAGCTCATGAGCCAAGACAATTCACAACCGAACGTCATTCTGGAGCGCGCGCCCGACTACCGCGAGGGCTATGCCAACAGCGTTCAGGTGCAAAAGAGCGTTTGGGACTTTCGACTCACCTTCGGCACCGCATATCAGGAAACGGCCGAGCAGATCACCATCAACACCTTCCAAACCGTTTACCTTAGCCCGCAACAGGCCAAAGCACTGTGCAGTGTACTGGAACAGAATCTGGTCCAATACGAGCACACCTTTGGCGCCATTTCCCTCGAACCACGACCCCCTATCATGCCTCAAGGCCCAGTCCACTAAATACATGTTCGCTGGGGAGAGGAGGAGGGACTCGTGGCCGTACTTCCCCGACAGCCAACGCTCGACCGTCCGCTGCCCCTCAGGTTCATCTTTCCCCTGCTGTTCGTTGGTGTCTACCTCGCGCACCTGACCCTCCTGCGCCTGCCTTATTACTGGGATGAAGCGGGTTACTATATCCCCGCGGCGTATGACTTCTTTCGCACCGGCGATGTAATTCCGTCGACCACCGTGGTCAATCCTCATCCGCCCCTTCCCTCCCTTTACCTCGCACTGTGGTGGAAGTCCGGATTCACGCCGGCCGTCACTCGCACCGCCATGTGCCTGATCACCGCGATTGCGCTGCTGGCTGTCTATCGCCTCGCGCTCCTGCTCAATGGCCGCCCATGGGTGGCGGCTACCACCACTGTGCTGACCGCCATCTACCCCGTCTGGTTCGCCCAGAGCACCTTGGCGCACGCAGATATGTTCGCCGCCGCTGCAACCCTGTGGGGGTTGGTCTTCGTCTTCGACGGCCAACTTCCAGAACGCCCGCGGATGCTGTGGGCAGCAGCAGTGTCCTTTGGCGTGGCCACTCTGTGTAAAGAAACAGCGATTGTTACACCCCTCGCGATTGCGCTGTGGGAGCTATGCCTTAGCTTGCGTCGAAGGAGCCCCGCCAAGCTCCGCGCGGCACTCATCCTGCTTACCCCGATCCTCCCGTTGGTGGCCTGGTTTGCCTACTATCGCCGCCGTACCGGCTATCTCTTTGGCAACCCGGAATTCCTGCGTTACAACGCGACCTCCACACTCTCGCCGCTGCGCATCCTGTTGGCCCTGGCGCATCGCATCCTGCAACTCACTGCGCACATGAACATGTTCGTGCCCGTGCTGTGCATGCTGGGCGCGATGCTCCTGCTGCCCTTGCGGGAAGGCGACGGAACAGAGCGGCCGCGTATCTCGCCGTCCGACCAGGCCATTCTTTATGTCGTCATGGCGGCTAATATTCTCTTCTATTCCGTGATCGGGGGGGCTCTCCTTACCCGCTATCTGCTCCCGCTGTATCCGCTGATTCTGCTGCTCTGTGTCTCGACCTTTTACCGCCGGGTGCCTTACTGGTGGGGACTGGGGCTGCTGAGCGCGGCCGCTTTTTTGATCGGGCTGTTCGTCAACCCGCCCTATAAGTTCGCGCCCGAAGACAATCTGAACTATGCCGATGTAATCCGTCTGCATCAGCAGGCGATTCGCCAGATTGTGACCCACTTTCCCGGCAGCACGATCTTGACCGCCTGGCCGGCCACCGATGAGCTCACCAAGCCGGAACTGGGCTACGTGAAAAAGCCCCTGGCCGTGGTCTCCGTGCCGAATTTCTCCCTCGACGAAATGCAGAAGGCGGCTGCCTCCCCTCAAGACTTCAGCGTCGGCTTCGCTTTCTCCACCAAATACGATCCGCCCCGCCTGTTACTCGACTTGGGTGCGCGCAATGAGGCCCTGGACACGCGCTTCTTCGATTTCCATCGCGATCTGGCGCCGGGTGCGATCGCCCACCTTCTGGGTGGACGCATCGTCTGGCGCGACGATCGCCAGGGAGAGTGGGCCGCTGTCCTGCACTTTAACCGCCCACAGGTGGCGAGCTTGCATACAGATGTGGTTACGAGCAAAGAACGATAATCCCCGAACCACACCCCGGAACTATACTGTTAGCGTGCTCCCCCGGCCTCCAGCTTCTGTACTGCGCATTTTTCTGCTACTCGTAGCCGTTTTGCCATCCTGTGGAATGATGGCGCAGAGCGCCGTGCCCGAAAGGTCACCGGGACGGCTCATTCTCGTCCTTCCATTCGACAACCGCAGCGACCAGCCCAACCTGGACTGGATTAGCGAAGCCATCCCAGAGGTGCTGAACCGGCGTCTGGCCTCGGCCGGTTTTATGCCCATCAGCCGCGATGACCGGCTCTATGCGCTCGACCACCTGGGGCTGCCCGCCACCTTTCAGCCTTCCCGGGCCAGCGCCATTCGCCTGGCGCAGACGCTGGATGCGGACTACCTCATCGTGGGGTCCTTTTCGACCACCGGAGCGCGCTTTCAAGCCAAAGCGCAGGTTCTCAGTGTGCAGTCCCTGCACATGTCTGCCCCGATCCAGGAAGAGGCGGATATGGGCCACTTGCTCGAGGTCTTGAATAGCCTGGCGTGGGGGCTGACGAAGCAGCTGGATCCGCAATTCGCCGTAGCCCGTAACACCTTTCTCGCCGCCGGCGCGGGGCTGCGGGTGGACGCGTTTGAAAACTATACCCGTGGGCTGGTAGAGCCGGACCCCGACGAAGAGATAAGGCACCTGAAAGAAGCGGTGCGGTTGGATCCCACCTTCTCTCCTGCGCTGCTCGCTCTCGGCAAAGCCTACTTCGCGAACCAGCAGTTCGAGCTGGCGGCCACCACCTTGGGACGAATGCCGCGCAATGACCCCAATGCCCGCGAAGCCGACTTTGATCGTGGCTTGGCTTATTTCTATCTCGGCAGTTACGTCAAGGCGGAAGACGCCTTCGCTTTCGTGAGTAAGCAACTGCCGTTGCCGGAGGTAGTCAACAACCAGGGCGTGGCAGCCAGCCGCCGCGGTTTGGATGCCACCTCATTTTTTCAGCAAGCGGTGGCGGCGGATCCCAATGATCCGGATTATCAGTTCAACCTCGCGGTAGCTTTGCGCCGCAAGAAAGACGTTCCCGGAGCCTTGCGGGCGATTGCGCAAACCGTGAAGCTTCGTCCGTCGGATACTGAAGCCGAAGCCTTCCAGGCTACACTGCGTGCTGAGCCGCCGCATCCTTCCACTGCTTCCCCCGCGGCAAGCAGTCGGGTGTATACAGCCTTCGATCCGGCCGCGCAGTCCGAGACCCTCCCGCTGGAGCGTATCAAACGGAGTTTCAACGAAGCCTCTTTCCGTCAGGCCGCCTTTGAAATAGAGCAGATGGATGAAGCTCGACTGGCCACCCTGCCGCCGCGCAAGCACGCCGCCGCGCTCACCGAAGCGGGGATGCATTTCTTCAACCAGGGGCTCATTCTCGAGGCGGAGCGCGAGTTTCAGGCTGCCCTCATAGCCGACGGTGGCAACGCGGACGCCCATGCCGGGCTGGCCCTGGTAAGGGAAGCAGGGGGCGACCTTCAAGAGGCTCGCGCGCAGGCAGATGAATCGGTCAAAATGCTGCCGAACGCGACCGCTTATCTGGTCCTGGCACGGCTGGACCTCGAGGCCAACCAAAAGCCTGCGGCCCAGGCCGACGTGAACAGCGCGCTCAAGCTGGAACCAGGAAATTCGACTGCACAGGCACTCCTCAAACAGATCGAAAGCAAGGGGCAGATCGAAAGCAAGCCACAACCCAAGGGGCAGCCGGTTCCGTGAACCGCCTCCTGCTGGCATGTTCCGCGCTCATTCTGAGCTGCTGCGGAACACTTGCCTGCCCAGCCCAATCAACCCAACAGAATCCTGAAGTAGTCCTGGTCCACCTCAACGACACCATTCAGCCCATCAGCGCGGACTACATGACCCGTGGTCTCGACCTGGCCAAGGCTCAACACGCCAGTGCCGTGCTTATCGAGATCAACACGCCCGGCGGCCTGCTCGATTCCATGCGCCAGATGGTAAGCGGAATCCTCGCCTCGCCGGTGCCGGTCATCGTCTATGTCGCACCCTCTGGAAGCCGCGCCGGGTCGGCAGGGTTTTTCTTGCTGGAAGCTGCCGACGTGGCAGCCATGTCCCCTGGTAGTAACGCCGGAGCAGCGCATCCTGTGGTCGAGGGAGCCAAACTCGACGACATCATGAAGCAGAAGCTGGAGAACGACACAGCTGCATTTCTGCGTTCCTATGTCGCTCGCCGGGGGCGCAATGTAACGGCCGCCGAAGATGCCGTCCGCGCTTCCAAGTCCTACAGCGACCAGGAAGCGTTGCAACTGAAGCTGATTGATTTGGTTGCGTCCGATGACGCCACACTCCTCAATACCCTGGACGGCCGCGCCATCACTCGCTTCGACGGTTCGAAGGCCGTGTTGCACACCCGCGATGCGCGGCTGGTTGCCGTTGAGCCCACCCTGCGGGAGAAGATTCTCGACCGGCTCACCGATCCCAACCTCGCCGTGCTGGTGCTGGTGATTGGCGCTTTGCTCATCTACGTGGAGTTCAATACCCCGGGTACCATCGTTCCCGGAACGCTGGGCACCATCCTGGTATTGCTCGCGATCTTCGCTCTGAACCTGCTCCCGGTGCGCTACACCTCGGTGATGCTGTTGGCCGCGGCGTTTGTCTTGTTGATCCTGGAAGTGAAATTCGCCACCCATGGCGTTCTGGCGGCCGCGGGCATCCTGTCGCTGGTGATTGGGGCGCTCACCCTGGTAGACGCGCCCATCCCCGAGCTGCGAGTGCATCTGGCCACGGCTCTCAGCACGGGCCTGGCGTTCGGCCTGATCACCGTCTTTCTTTTGCGTCTGGCCCTCAAGGCGCGGCGAAGCAAATTTCGCATGGGCGGCGACGCCATGATTGGCCAGATCGCGGTGGTCACGCAACCGCTTGCGCCAAGCGGCCAGGTGATGGTGAACGGCGAGCTCTGGCAGGCGGAGTCTGCCACCCCCGCGGAGCCCGGCGAGCGCGTACGCGTGCGCGGGTTGCGCGATCTTACGTTATTAGTGGAGCGGGTTCCCTAGCCTCTGCACAGCACCTGCAGCCCAAGTGGCTCCTGTACAATCGTGATTGAGCGAGGCCCCCACATATGATGGGTATAGGCATTCCTGGCCTGATCCTGATCCTGGTTATCGGCCTCTACCTGATCAATTCCATCAAGATTCTCAGGGAGTATGAGCGTGGAGTCGTTTTCCGCCTGGGACGCGTTTTGCCTTCGCCCAAGGGCCCGGGCGTCATCCTTATCTTCCGTCCCTTCGACCAGATGGTGCGTGTCTCACTTCGCCAGGAAGTGCTCGAAGTGCCGCCGCAGGACATTATTACGCGCGACAACGTAACTTTAAAAGTGAATGCGGTTATTACCCTAAAGGTGATCGACCCCTCGCGGGCGGTGATCGAGGTAATGAACTACGTTTACCAAACCTCGCAGTTTGCGCAGACGACCTTGCGCTCTGTGTTGGGTGAGGTAGAGCTGGACGAACTGCTTTCTCATCGGGAAGCGCTGAACCAGAGGATCCAGAGCATCATCGACCAGCACACCGCCCCCTGGGGCGTAAAAGTGGTGAGTGTCGAGGTGAAGCAAGTGGACTTGCCGGAGTCAATGTTGCGCGCCATGGCCAAACAGGCGGAAGCGGAACGCGAGAAACGTGCCAAGGTGATTCATGCCGAAGGCGAGTTCAGCGCCGCCCAGCGACTGGTGGATGCCGCAGCCCTGCTGGCCACTCAACCTATGACGCTGCAATTACGTTACTTGCAGACACTTACCGAGATCGGCGTCGAAAAAAATACGACCATCGTCTTCCCCTTGCCTTTGGAGATGATGACTATTTTCAATAAAATGGGAGAGATGCGAGTGCCTTCGACAGTGGCTGGCACCGCCGAGGGCAAGCCGGAGAAATCGCTATGAGATCCCTGCTGGATACAGAAGAAGAAGAAGAGACTACGGCGAAGGAAATTACGCTGAGCACCGCGTCCTTGCTGGGTATTTTCTTTGGCCTGGTGTTGGTGTGCGGCGTGTTCTTTGGCTTTGGCTACTCCTTGGGCCGGGGAACGGAGCAGGGCACCAAAACGGCAAGCCTGGGAGCGGGAGCCGCGAGCAAAGGCGCCGAAGCCGACGACACCACAGCCGCTGCGAATCCGGAGCCGCCGCCGGCGGTCAGGTCGCAGGAGGACGCTCCGGAAAAACCCGTTGTGCCGGTTGTCGTCAAACACGCAAAACCGGTTGATGCTGAAGAAGCGGCCGCGGAAGACCCAGCACCGGCGCCCCCCAAGCACGTGAGCCAGGCGCTGGTTGCAGCCACTCAGTCCATCGCGCAGCCCAAGCCATCGGCACGGATAGCGCCCCCGGTTACCATAACCGCACCCGTTGCGCCTGCTGCTGGTCCGGCTCCCGGGCAGCCGATGGTGCAGATCGCGGCCGTGGCCCGCCAGGAAGATGCCGATGTCCTGGTCTCTGCTTTGCGTCAACGGGGCTATGGGGTCGTGGTGCGTAACGAGCCTCAGGACAAACTCTTACACGTCCAGGTAGGGCCCTTTGCCGACCGCACGCAAGCTACAGTGATGAAGCAAAAGCTGCTCTCCGACGGGTACAACGCCATCATCAAGCAGTAAGCGATCGCGGGTTAGTCCGTCCCCCACATCGATTGCGGCAGGGCTGAGGTGATGGCGGCCCGGACCGCCACCGCAAGCTGTTGCCGCGTGGCAAATTGCTTCGGATAGACAGCCGGGTGAAAAGTCAGGTACGCGGTTCCAGGCTTGATACGCAGGCTGCCCTTGGTCATCATGTGCTCAGAACCCCGGATGGAGATCGGGATAATGGGCGCGCCCGACTCCATCGCGAGGTAAAACGGGCCCTTTTTGAAAGGCAGCAATCTGCCGGTGCGCGAGCGCGTGCCTTCGGGAAAAGTGGAGATGTTGACCCCCGATGCTAATACCTTGTTCGCCGCTTGCACGCTCTCCCGCGCAGATTCCAAACGTCCGTCGCGGTCCACCGGAATAAACCCGGCCAGGCGCATGCCGTAACCGACCAGCGGTATCTTGAGCAGCGATCGCTTGATGAAGAAGGCAGTGCGAAAGGGAAGGAACGGCAGCATAATCGGCGGATCGAGGTTGGAGACATGATTGGCCATGAAAATAGCAGGCTGCGCAGGTATATGTTCGCGGCCCTCGATCTGCACACGAATGCGCGCCAACCTCACGCCGGCGCGCACCACCCACATGCTCCAACGGTAAAGCGGACCAATATCTCCGCTGAGCAAAGCCCAGGGAATGCCGATAGCACCGATCGGCAGCCCGAGAACCACATACGTAACCAGCATAGTGACGGAACTGAGCATGACGAAATATTGGTGACGCAGAAACTCAAACCCGGCTCCGCTTCTCGAGAGACAAGGGCAGCTTCTCATAAATACCATCGAAGCCGCCATTGGAAAGAATGGCCACCACGTCACCCGGCTGCAGCCGAGGCGTAAGCCCTTGCACGATGGCATCCGCGGTCGCATAGAAGGTAGCGTCGTGGCCGCCGCTTGCCAGTGCAGCCACCACCTTCTCCGGATGCATTCTCTCCGGCTCGGGAATGCTTTCCTGCTTGAATACTCCGGCCACGACAATACTATCGGCCAGCGCCAGGCTCTCCACCAACTCACCCTCAAAGACATTTCTGCGCAGGGTGTTGGAGCGTGGCTCCAGCACTGCCCACAATCGCTTTCCCGGGTAAGCAGCGCGCAAGGCCTTCAACGTCTCTCGAATCGCCGTCGGGTGGTGGGCAAAGTCATCGACGATCGTGATCCCGTCCACAACCGCGCGCACCTCGAGCCTGCGCTTCACGCTGCGAAAGCTGCCCAGCGCTTCGACGATCGCAGCCGGTTCGATTCCCTGCCCCGCGGCCAGGGCCGCAGCCGCGGTCGCGTTCAGCGCGTTGTGCTCCCCGGGCATGGGCAGTGTCACCTGCAGCCACTCCTGCCCGGAGCGTAATATCTTCCAACTCGAGTTGCGGCTGTCGTGGGTCAGATCCTCAATTCGCCAGGCAGATCCAGCCTTGAAGCCGTAGCGCTCGATGGAACAAAACGCGCGCGCAACACACTCGTCCACGTTTCCGCTGCCGTCGAAGGCCACCACCCGGCCGCGGCGCGGAACCAGGTTTACCAGCCGGCGGAAAGCTGTCTTGACCGCGTTGAGATTTTCGTAAATGTCGGCGTGGTCGAACTCCACATGGGTCAGGATGAGGGCGTCGGGAAAATAGTGCATGAACTTCGGCCCCTTATCGAAGAACGCCGTATCGTATTCGTCGCCTTCAAGGATGAATGCCTTCCCCTCGCGCACAGAAAAGCTGGTGCCGAAATTCTCTGCGATGCCGCCGATCAGAAAGGACGGCGCCATCTCCTTCTGGGTCCGCGAAGCGACCTCGTAGATCCACGCCAGCATGCTGGTAGTGGTGGTTTTCCCATGCGTTCCCGCCACCACAAGTGAGTCTCTCCCGGTAAGAAACTCGCGCTGGATGGTCTCAGCCAGGGAGCCGAAGGGGATCCGTTGATCGAGCACGTATTCCAATTCCACATTTCCGCGCGAGATCGCGTTGCCCACGATCACCAGGTCCGGACGAGGGGCCAGGTTGGCCTCCTTGTACGGTTCTTTGATCGCTATACCCAAGGCATGAAGAAGGTCAGACATGGGCGGATAAGCCGCGGCGTCCGAGCCGGTTACGCGATAGCCCCTGGTTTGCAGCATGCCGGCTAACGACGCCATCGCCGAGCCGCAGATTCCGATCAGGTGAATGTGCTTCTGTTGTGCCATAGGATTATTTCTCAGTCGCCCGTTCGAGAAAGCTCAGCAGCGGCGCGCGCACCAGGTCGAGCTCGGCTTGAATACCAAAGGCCAGGGTCACATTGCGGCGCGATGCGTGCCCGGAGCGCAGGCCAATCGCGATCGGGCCCTGAAACCAGTCCAATACCCGCAAAATCACATCATCCAATATGCTGTTTTGCTGGCCCGGAGCCACGCAATCCAGCATTTCGCCAAAAATGATCCCGGTGACGTCTGCGAATTTTCCCGCCAGGATCATTTGTCGCAGTAACCGATCTAATTGATAAGGCTTTACGTCGCGGTCCTCCAGGAAGAGGAGTTTGCCTTCTGTCTGCGGTGCATAGGGAGTACCGAGAGAGGCCGCAAGCAGCGTGAGGCAGCCGCCGTAGAGAACTCCGGTGGCCTTTCCTGGAATCAGCGCGCGCAATCCCGAGGTCTCGCCCACGAACCAACGCTCGCCGCCCAGAGCCGCCAGCAGGCTGGGCTCATCGACCCCGTCGGGCACGGAGAAATCGCCCGCGACCATGGGCCCGTGGAACGACACCAGACCGACCTGGTCCAACAGCCAGGTCTGCATGCAGGTCATGTCGGAATGCGCGATGAATGGCTTGGGATGCTCCCGCATCAGCCCCAGGTCGAGGTTGCCCAGCAGGTAATTGGAACCGTAACCTCCACGGCTACAAAATATTGCGCCGGCCGCAGGGTCGAGAAAGGCGGCGTGTAGATCATCGAGTCTGGCCTGCGCGCTGCCCGCAAAGTAATGATTGGCCTTGGAGAGCGCTTGCCGGCCCACGAAGGGTGCGAAGCCAAGCCGGCCCAGGCTTTCGACGCCCTTGGCGAGCTTTTCCGGCTGAGGATAGCTGGCCGGGGAAATTACCGCCACTCTCGATCCGCGGCGCACGGCGGGAATCGTCAGGTTGCGGATTGCCAACTTGCGGACCTCGGGGGCAGGAACTTTCACCATGCCTCTCCAAAGGAGATCAGCTCAGCGGGGCCGGTTAACAGAATCTCGGAACCCGGCGCATGCCATTCCACAGTTTGCCCTCCTCCAGGTGCGATCACGCGCAACACCGGCGCGGCGCCACGCAGCGCGATGGCTGCACTGCCTGCGGCGCAGGTACCGGTTCCGGAAGAGGAAGTGGGGCCAACTCCCCGCTCAAAGATGCGTATTTCGATTTCATCACGGCCGCTCATGCGCACGAATTCCACATTCGTCTGATGGGGAAACTGCGGATGGCTGCAGATCTCTCCTCCGATCGCCTGCCAGGCCTGGCCTTGCACGCGGAAGTCCGCCTGGTCGACGAAAATGACGAAGTGGGGGTTGCCGGTCGAGACCACCGCCCCTTCGATCCGCGCCCCCCCTGCCAGCTGAACGTTGCCCGCATGGACTTCAGGCACGCCCATCGAGGAAGTGATACGAAAATCCGGGCCGGTGCAGGCATCGATGCGGCAAACACGCTGCCCGGCATCGGTCTCGAGGACGATTTCATCGCCCGGCCCAGCTTTGGTCTCGTAGGCAATCCATGCCGCGACACAACGAGTCCCATTGCCGGAGATTTCGGCGATTGAGCCATCGGCATTGTGCAGGCGGATCCTGCACCGGCGGCCGCCATCCCAAGTCAGGAACTCCACCCCGTCGGCGCCGATGCCCCGGTTGCGATGGCACAGCCGCCGGGTCAGCGCGTCCCTCGCCTCGACGCCTGCAAGCGCCTCCTGCACCACCAGAAAGTCGTTTCCGCAAGCATGCGCCTTCACAAATGGAATCACTCGCCCTCCGCATCGCGATGGGTGACAGGGGAGACACACCGATTGAAATGGAAGATGCGAAGGTACATGGCTGAGCGTGATGCTACCATCGCGCGGCTAGCCTTGGGATGCTGCATTGCCCGGCCGGTGTAACCACTTTTGTTCTTGTCGCTCTACCGCGCAAATTGCGAATGATAGATACGCGCGCAAGGCTGGCCTGTAGAGCAAATTACATTGCTCATCTGCAAGCCTTCCGGGTGACGTTGAATGGCTTGTGAAACAACATCTCCGTCGAATGCGACGACGGTGGACACGCTCCGCGCCGGAGCTTCCAGGGCGCGCTGCCAGGTCAGGTAATCGCCCTCATTCACGATCCGGCGCAACGGAATGGCTGCTTGCTGCACCGCCCCGACGTCGCTCGAGACATGCATCAAAATCAGCCCCTGCCCGGGGATGCCAAGCAGGGCATTCGCCAACGCAGTTTCAAACGCGATACGGCTGCGCGAATTAGCCACCGCCTCCTGAAACACCAACGGCCGCGATCGCAGCAGAACCACGCTATTAGCCACCACTAGCAGGAAACTCGCCAGCAACGCGTAGCGCCGCACCCTGAGCGGGCGAGAGAGCAGCACCGGAACCAGGCAGCCCGTAAACAGGGCAAAGGCGGGCAACAGCTCCATGCCATAACGCGTGTTGTACCAGGAGAAAGGCCGCCAGGTGGGAATGAAGATGGGCACCGATCCGTAAGCGACCGAGTAGGCGTAAAAGGGCAATGGCAACCACAGCAACAGCACCGGCCAAATCTGCCGCCGACGGAAGCTCCACAATGCCGCCAGCGTGCCCGCACCGCTCAGCCAGCACAGCAGTCTTCCCAGCGGCGGAGGCGCCGCGCCCAGCTCCGCTGCCTTGAGAAAATACAGCGCCGAGACGTGCATGTCCTGGGACCCCGGATGGGGCGATCCACCAGGCGGTGTGGTTCTGGCTTCGATGGCACGGGCCGAGTAGGGACCGCGGATAAAATCCAGCGGGTCCCCGAACTGTTTTGCGTTGTAAGCCAGCCACAACGACGGAGCGGCAACCAGCAGGGTGGTAAACAACACCCAGGCGCCCGCCTCCGGACCTCTCCAGTTCCACCGGCGCCGTGCGGCCAGCGTCGCCCAGGTGGCGAAGAGCCACGCAACAGCCGCATAGATCCAGCCGTCATAACGGGTGAATATCGCGCCCACCAAGACCAACCCGGCGCGAATCAGCAATAGGCCGGCTGCCGGGCCGCCGGGCGCCTCAGAAGGTACCAGCGCACGTTGATACTGAGCGATCAACAGCACGGCCCAGATCATTTCGGCCAGGAAGAGGGGCTCGGTCATGGCCGTAGTGGCCATATAGAGCAGACCCGGGTTCAGTCCGTAGAAGGCCACGACCACAACTGCAGCAGGCGTATCCAGCCACATGCGGGCCAGGCGGTAGATTCCTGCACATCCCAAGACATAGCTGGGGATGGAAAGGCAGGCTCCTGCCAGACCGCTGTGCCACCAATTCATATTCCAGACGAATGGCAGAAGAAGAATATGCGGCAAGGGTAACCATACAGACCCCAGTTGGCGGAAACCGGGGGTAAGCGAGTCGAAGACGCGGCGCGCAATGTGCAGATGCGCCACCGCGTCGCCGTAAAGAAGAAGCGAACCGTGGCGAACGCAATACGCGAGCGCCACGAGCCCCAAGGCTAGGGCCATCCACGCCACGTACATGGTCTCCCGCCGGAGTGCCTCCGCCGCGTCCGCTGGAGCGGAGCCCATCTCAGTCAAGATGCGAGAGCTCGCGGAAGAGAGCGAAGCGTTGATCGATCTCCTCTCGCGTGAGTGCTTGCACGCGCTCCGTACCGAAGCGCTCTACCGCAAACGAGCCCATCACGCCGCCATAAAACATTGCATGCTTGAAAGTCTGCAACGTGACCTTCGGCTGCGAGGCAAGGTATCCAAAGAATCCTCCGGCGAAAGAATCGCCCGCGCCCGTGGGATCCACCACCTTATCCAACGGCAAAGCGGGGGCACGGAAAGGCAGCGTTAAGCTGCCCTTCCCCGCCCCGTCAAAGGATTGGTCGCCGAAGAACGCCGTGGAACCATACTCACCATGCTTGACGATCAGAGCCTTCGGGCCCATCGCGAGGATCTTGCGCGCGGCGAGCACCAGGTTGCTGTCATCGGCCAGCAGCTTGGCCTCTCCGTCGTTGATCAGCAGCGCATCCAGTCCAGTGAGCACCTTGGCCAGGTTTTCCCGGTGGCCGGTGATCCAATAGTTCATGGTGTCGCCACCCACCAGGCGCACCTTTGGCATTTGCTTGCGAACGCTGCTCTGCAGCACCGGGTCAATGTTGGCCAGAAACAGGAAGTCACTATCCTGGTAGACAGCCGGCACCTTGGGCGAAAAGGTCTCGAAGACATTGAGGTCAGTCTTCAAGGTCTGCGCCTCGTTCAGGTTTTTCATGTAAGAGCCGGTCCAGTGGAAGCTCTTGCCTGCCGTGTGTTCCAGACCCTGAGTATCGACCCCGCGGCTGGTAAGCACGGCCTCGTGTTCCGGCGGTAAAGTCTTCGCCGACCACGGCAATCACGCGCACTTTGGTGAAGTAGCTCGCGGCCAACGAGAAATAGGTTGCCGCGCCACCCAGGCACCGGTCGCGCCGGCCCTCCGGGGTCTCGATACTGTCAAATGCAACACTGCCTACGACAAGAATGGACATGGGTTCTTTCTCGTTCAGCGTCTTTTTCTAAAATCTCGACGGCTAGGTTTTACGACTGTACTTGTCCAACAACGGAGCCAGCTTCTCGCGGGCTGCCGTTGGAATTGCTTCCGGACTGGTGAGGATCGCGAACTGCAGCGCGGTCGCGCAGGCGCAGGCTCGGTCTCGCGGCATAGCTGCCACCGCGGCACGTACCGCCCTGGCGGCGTTGGCCGAGTTCTGATGGAGCACTGCAATTACCTGGTCGACGGTGACGGCATCGTGACCTTCGTGCCAGCAATCATAGTCGGTGACCATGGCCATGGTGGCGTAGCAGATCTCCGCTTCGCGGGCCAGCTTGGCCTCCTGCAGATTGGTCATGCCGATGATATCGGCGCCCCAGCTGCGATAGAGATTTGATTCGGCCCGGGTAGAAAACTGCGGGCCTTCGATGCACACATAAACGCCGCCCTGCTTGGCCACGACGCCGGCGCTTTCCGCACCCTGCTGGATGGCTTTGGAGACCGTTGCGCAGACCGGATCGCCAAACGCTACATGCCCCACGATCCCCTCGCCAAAAAAAGTGGAGGAACGCAGCGAGGTGCGGTCGATGAACTGATCGGGGACCACAAACTCGGTCGGCTTATGCTCCAGCTTGAGAGAACCGACGGCAGAGACGGAGATGATCCGCTCCACGCCCAGCTTTTTCATGGCGAAGATGTTGGCGCGGAAGTTCAGCTCAGTGGGCAGGATGCGATGGCCCCGGCCGTGGCGGGCCAGAAAAACCACCTTACGCCCCTCTAACTCGCCGGTGACGAATGCGTCTGAGGGGTCGCCAAACGGCGTACTTACCTCAATCTGTTGAGTATTGCTGAGGCCGGGCATTGCATAGAGCCCGCTGCCGCCGATGATTCCAATTTTCGCCTGCTGCAAACCCGGCTCCGCACGCGCCCTGACCCGGTTCGCGTTCTCTGAAAGGTGAATTGCGATACCCCTCAAGTATACCTGCGCGGGGATGGAGGACAGAGTACTGCCCGGCTAAACAGCCTTGGGAAAACCCTATTTTCCTGAAGGTTACGGCCTTCAGCGCTAGTGCAACAAAGACGCCTTCATCAGCCCGCAACCAGCCATCATCCTGGTCAGGTGCGTGGTCAATTCGTCCGCAGGAGGCGACGCATGCGCGGCTTGCTGTATATCTGCGCTCTGCTGCGCCCCAAACAACAGGAATTGCAGTTTCCGCGCCGTCGTGAGTTCAAAACTTTCACTCACGAACACCTGGTTACCCTGGCGCACAATCAACACCGGGCCCTCGCTCGCTTTGTACACCTGCTCGGTCCCATCAGATTCCGAAGCCGGATCGCGCACCACGCCGGAATATTTCTTGCTCAATTCCCGCCCGTAAAGCTTGGCGAATTCGTTGGCCGCAGCTTCGCTCCGCCACGCGGAAAGATAAAGCAGCGCCACCGAAGAGGTGGATGCCTGCTCCTCCGCCGTACGCGCCTTACGGCTTTGCACCGCGTAGTAGAGCCCGCCCTTCCACTGCGGCGTGAGCATCGCGGCTTCTTCCGGGCCACCAAAAAGCTCGGTCAAAATGCGCACATCCAGTTCACCCATGACGCCGATATCATAGGGCTCGTAATTGGCCTCCAGCAGCCCGTGCACGTCGGGCATTTTCAACAGAGGCACCGTCGCCCCTCTCTCATACGCGCGCGGGTTCATAATTTCGTAACTGGTTGAGGGCGGACGGTCCAAAACCCCCGCGAAAGCAAACTGAGCGCCTTTATCCTTCAACAACCGTTGTTCAAATCCGAGCCCGTCCTTATAGGGAAACAGCAGTGACTGCTGCAGCAGCAGGGGCGCTCGAGCCATGACCGGTGAACTGTCAGTCGTATCAGTGTCGTCTTTTGGAGTACGCATGACGTCCGGCGACGTCAGCAGGCTCTTGCCCTGGGGCTTCAGCGTGTAGTCCACATACACCGCCATGGCCTGCCCTTCGAGTACCGCATCACGAGCCGTATCTCGTTCGTCGATCTCCAGGCGCTGATTGTCTTCGGTTACGTTCTTGGAAATTGTCTCCGGATCTTCTGGCTCCCATTTCTCCAGATCCGTATGCTGATCCTGCAAGGCATGGGTCAGCTCATGCGCCATCACCGGCTTCTGCTCTTCGGGCGAAACCCAGTCCAGCAGATTCACGGTCTTTGTCTTGTTGTCGTAATAACCGGCAATCTGTTCCTTTAGCAGGCTCACCAGGAAAGGCTGCAGCTGAAAATCCCGATCAAGCAGGCCAAACTTCTTGAGCACGATCTCTTCGCGCTGCATGCGTTTGGCGTCCTTATCGTCCTTGAATTTTTCCAGAATGTACTTTTCCACCTGCTCCCGGGTGATGAGCCGCTTCTTTACTTCATGGTGAATCGGCAGCTTGGTGTCATCACTGGCAAACGTAAGGATTTGATTCAGCGAACGAAAAAGTTCCTTGGTCTGTTCCGGGGTGATGCGCGTTTCCTTCTGAGTCTGGGGAACGGGGGTTTGGGGCGCCGGCGGGCCCAGCGGCGTGTCTTGGGCAAAGGCATAAACGGCCAGGGAGGCTAAGACCAGCGCCGCAGATAGAGAACCCCAGGACTTCTTCCACCCCAGCAAGTCGGCTTGCCGGGGACCCCGGTTCTTGCAGATAAGCTTCATTTTCGTCCTTTTCCGGCTCCGCCGCACTCGCTCTGCTGCAAGGCTATAATTTTATTGTGCTTTCTGCTACGAGCCAGCCCCAACCCGACCCGGTTACCGACCCAGCGACTGCTTTGGGTGGATCCGAACAGCGCACACCCAGCCACACTCTTTTGTTTGCTGCACTCCAACCGCTGGAGGCGCAGGCCGCCCTGTATTGCGGCACGTTGACCCCGCGTGTCTTTGACGGTCTGCAAGACGAGATCGATTCCCTTCTCCACGGCGCCGGAGTCAGCGATTTAGGCTGGCGAGGCAAAATTCAGGTGACCGGCACAGATCGACTGCGCTGGCTGAACGGTATGGTCTCAAATACGGTGCAGGCGCTCCCCGAAGGAGAGGGAAATTACAGCTTTCTGTTGAACGTCCAAGGGCGTATCCAGGGAGACTGCTACGTTTACCGGCGCTCCGGCGATCTGTTGCTGGATACAAGCTTTGACCAGATCCCGGCCCTGATGCGTCATCTCGATCACTTCATCATAATGGACGATGTTGAGCTGGCAGATGTTAGCCGCCAGTGGAGCGCATTATCCCTGGCCGGACCAGGTGCGCGCCGGGTGCTGGCAACACTCGGCTTCGACCCGCCCGCTTCCAGCGTAGAGAATGCGCGCATGAGCTCCGCCCGCATCGGCGAGGTGCCCTGCACCATCATCGAGGCTTACCACGTGACGGTTCCCCGCTACGAGCTATGGTTCGCTCCCGAACATGTACTCGCCGTTTGGGAGACCCTGCAGGCCGCAGGCGCTACTCCATGCGGACTGGACGCGATGGAAGCCCTGCGCGTGCTGGAGGCAATTCCGCTCTATGGTGTTGACCTCAACGATCGCGATCTACCCCAGGAAACGGCCCAGACGCGCGCGCTCAACTTCAACAAAGGTTGCTACCTGGGCCAGGAGATCGTGGAACGTATTCGTTCCCGGGGGAAAGTAAACCGCCAGTTCCGGCAATTTGCACTGCCCGGCGCCCAGCCTGCTCACCTCCCGATGGACCTGCGCAGCGGCGAACAGTCCGTAGGCCGCATAACGAGCACCGCGTTGTTGGCGAGCGCCGGTCTGCCGCAAAAGTTGGCACTTGGATTTATCCGCATAGAAGTCGTGGAACGCAGTGCCGAAATTACTTATGACGGAGGGGTCGCAACTGCGCTGGGTGCGCCGCCCGAGATCCCCGGCGCCGCACCCAGCTAACTGAACCGAACCCGAGCCTGCCGGACAAGTGTGATTTCGATACCAGGCAGCATCACCAAAGTGATTGGAAAAATTATGCGCGAGAAAGAACCGCAATTTACCGTAACCGACCGCCGCAAGTTTACCTCCGAAGGCGAATTGCGTGAAGGCGCCGCCAGCGAGAGCAGCGCGCCACCGGCCCTCGTTGAACGAGCCCAGCCCCCCGTGAGTCAGTCTCCAGTCGTCACTGCCGAGGCGGTAGACGCTGAGTATGATGAGCCGGAGGCGATGGATACAGACGGAGAAGAAACCATCCCGGAACCCACGGCGGCAGAATCCGCGCAGCAGCGCCAGGATTACCATGCCTCGGCGCGCCGCCTGGACGATATGTTTCTCAAAGCCAATCCAGGCCAACCTCCTATGCCCGCGATGAACTTCGATCGGCTGGTGCAGTCTCTCTACATGACCGCGGCGGTGCAGATGGGCGCCGGCTCGGCACCCAACGAGCAGCCCCGCATCGACATCATGGGGGCACGGCAAAGCATTGAAATGCTGAGCGTGCTGGATGAAAAGACCAAGGGCAATCTCTCCGACCAGGAGAGGCGGCTGTTGCAAAATGCGCTCTTCGATTTGCGCATGTCGTTTCTCGAGATCACAAATGCCATTGCCAACTCTGCCCAGCGGCCGCCGCAAACGGGCAAACCGCACTAAGTTTTTTCCTGCTTCCCGAGGGAGTGTCGCATACATCAGGCAGAGATCACTATTCTTGGCAGCGGCACCTCGATGGGTGTGCCGACCCTTGGCTGCACCTGCCGGGTTTGCACTTCCCCTGACCCGCGCGATCGCCGCACACGTCCGTCCATCGCTATCACCTGGGCTGGACATCGGGTGCTAATCGATACCGGACCGGACTTTCGGATGCAGGCCCTGCGTGAGGGCATCGATCACGTGGACGCGGTGTTCTATACCCATTCGCATGCCGACCATATCCTTGGCCTTGACGATTTACGTCCGCTCAGCTTCAAGCACAAGAGCAAAATCCCGCTGTATGCCGATGATGCCGCGGCCACCGTGATTGAACGCATATTCGATTACACTTTCGATCCGAATTCCCACTACCCCACACGGGCCCGGGTAGAGATGCATCGCCTGGGAGAGTCGGTTGAGATCAAGGGCGCGGTCTTCTACCGCGTTCCCCTCACCCACGGCAGGATCGAAGTGGCGGGCTTCCGCTTTGGTAACGCCGCTTATCTCACTGATATGAACGACATCCCGGAAAGCAGCCTGCCTCTGCTTGAAGATCTTGATGTAGTGATTCTCGATGCCCTGCGCAAAGCGCCCCACTCCAGCCATGCGACTCTGGACCAAGCGGTCGGCTTTGTGGACCGGATGCAGCCCCGGCGCGCGTTCTTTACCCACATGTCCCATGATCTGCTACACGCCGAAACCAATAACGAGCTTCCAGAAAATGTCCAACTCGCTTACGACGGGTTGCGTATTCCCTTCGAGATCTGAGCATGCACGTCTTCCGCAACCCCGGCGAGATCCCCCCAGACTTCGGGAGCACAGTGGTGAGCATTGGGAACTTCGATGGTGTTCATATTGGCCATCAGTTCATTTTGGAGCGGCTCAGGCTAAGTGCCGCGGCACGATCGTCGCGTTCTGTAGCGGTTACATTTGATCCTCATCCGCTGCATTTCCTGCGGCCGGAAACATGCCCTAAGCTCATTACGCCGCTGGAAACACGGCTGGAGTTGCTGCGAGACGCCGGGGTGGACGCCGTGCTGGTGCTTCCATTCACCGCCGAGCTCTCGCGCATGCGGGCCGCGGAATTCGTCACTGCAATCGTTTGTAATGCATTGCGGGCGGTAGAGATCCATGAAGGCACCAACTTCCGTTTTGGCTACCGCGCCGAAGGCGGCACCTCCGAGCTAAGCGAGCTGGGCCGTTCGCTAGGTTTTGAAGTGGTGATCCATGCCGCATGCCAGGTGAGAGGATTGACCGTTTCCAGCAGCAAGATCCGGGAACTGCTTTCCCGCGGCGATCTGCGCACTGCGCGTGCACTGCTAGGACATGGTTTCTTCATTGATTCCACACCGGCCCGTGGACGCGGCATCGGGGGAACACTCACGGTTCCAACCATCAACCTGGCGCCCTATCAGGAATTGCTGCCGGCGAACGGCGTGTACGTTACGCAGCTGCGAGTCGCGGGGGAATGGTTTGACGCCGTGACCAACGTAGGCAACCGGCCAACCTTTGGCGCGGATTCCTTCGCGGTCGAATCCCACCTGCTGAATTTTCACCCACTTGCCTTGTCGGAGCACACGCCGCTGCGGCTTGTCTTTCATCGCCGCCTTCGGGAAGAGCAACGATGGCCTACTCCTGAGGCGTTGAAAGAGCAGATCATGCGGGACGTCGCCCAGGCGAAGCGCTACCTGCACCTGATTCGCATGCTAGGGAAGTAAGACGCTTTGGTAGGAGGAATTTCTCAGTCACCGCTGTGATGCTTTGTATCAGGGCACGACTTTAGTCGTGCCGCACAGCCGCAGCTGTGAGGGCTTTAGCCCCTGGGCTTTTCTTCGCCGGATGCGCGATAGCAGGGGCTAAAGCCCAGTTCTCTCCTACCCCTCTACTGCGCGGCTAAAACCGTGCCCTGATACAAAACATTCCAGAAATGATGGCCGCATATCCCGCAGGTTTGGATCGGTCAGTGGAGCGTAACAGATTGCCCGACACGCCCTACTGGGAAGCGGCTATTGCCGTCGGCTGGCCGGCGGGCCGGGGGAGTGGCGTCTTCAGGGCAACGTTGGTCGATGGCAAAGGACGTACTTCTCCCGCGAAGTGCTCATCCGGGTGGTCGGCAATGGCCACCTTCATGAACCCCATCCACAGCGGGAGCGCCGCTTGCCCGCCGCTCTCTTTTTCCCCCAACGACTGCCGGTTGTCGTAGCCAACCCAAACGCCGCAGGTGATGGAAGGAGAGAAGCCGATGAACCAGGCATCGTTGAAGTCGCTAGTGGTTCCCGTCTTGCCACCCAAAGGGTGGTTCAGCGTCGCCGCCGCAGCAGCTGTGCCGCCCGGTCGCACGACCGCCTTGAACAAGGTCATCATGATGCGCGCCGTCTTCATGCTGGTGGACTCGGCCACGTTGGCCGGGTTCTCCGACAGCGTGAGCCCATCCGAGTTGGTCACCTTACGGATGAGGTGCGGCCCCAGGCGGACTCCGTCATTGGGAAAGCTGCTGTAAGCCGCCACCTGCTCCTGCAGCGTGGCCTCGACCGAGCCTAACGCTACGGGAAGAAATGGCGGAATATTGCTGCTCAATCCAAACTGGTGTGCTGTAGCAATCACCTTGCGTATACCAACCCGCTCCGCTAGCTTGACCGCCGGGATGTTGCGCGAATCGGCAAAGGCGTGCACCAGCGACACCGTGCCCTCGAACGTATCGTCGTAGTTGTGCGGCGTGTAAGGGCCAACGGCGGTCGAAAACGTAACCGGAGAATCGACAATACTCTCGTCCGGACGCGCGCCTTCATCCACCGCGGTGGTGTACACGTAGGGCTTAAAGGAAGACCCCGTCTGCCGCTCAGCCTGGGTGGCGCGGTTGAACTGCGACAAGTTGAAGTCGCGTCCGCCTACCATCGCTAATACTTCGCCCGACGTATTATCCACCGCCATCAGGGATCCCTGGACACCGGAATCCTGCTCCAGCACAGCATGCAACACTAGGTTGGAATCGGTCGAAGCCACAATGTGCACGTAGATAATGTCGCCCGGCTTAAGAAAATTCTCCGCATCGCGCTGCTTGGTCCAGGCAAAATCGTCCGGTCCTAAAATCACTTGCTGCTGCCCGATACGCGCCGTCACCTGGTACGGCAGAACATTTGTCACCAAGGCATGCGTGTACGATCCAGGCGCGGTTGGCTGGCGCCAGTCCGGGTGACGGAAATCGTCCAGCGATCCTCCGGCCGAGACCACATTGAGCAGGTTGCCCTTCCATCCGTGGCGCCGCTCCAGCGCAGCTAATCCGTCCAGCACAGAGCGATTGGCCGCCTGCTGCAAATCCAAATCCAGAGTGGTGTAAACCCGCAGACCTTCCTCATGCACCTGCTCGCTGCCGAACTGGCGCTCCAATTCGCGGCGCACATCTTCCACGAACCAGGGAGCCACACTGTTCGAGGGAGGCTCAATATGCAAACCGAGCGGCGCCGCCTTAGCGGCGTTGGCCTGCGCGTTGGTGATCACTCCGTCTTCCAGCATGGAGTTAATGACCATATTCCGGCGGCGGAAAGCATGGTCGGGATTCGCGATAGGGGAGTACGCCGTCGGACTCTTGGGCAAGGCGGCGAGCAAGGCCGCTTCCGGCAGAGTGAGGTCACGCGCGTGTTTGCTGAAGTAGTATTCCGATCCAGCCTCGAATCCATACACACCCTGGCCTAGATAGATCTGGTTGGCGTACAGGGTAAAAATCTGCTGCTTGGTAAACGCATGCTCGATTTGAATGGAGAGAAAGATCTCTTGCAGCTTGCGACCGAAGGTTTGCTGGCTGGAGAGGAAAAGGTTTTTTGCCAGTTGCATGGTCAGGGTGGAAGCGCCCTGGGTGCGGCCATTCGACGTCAGATCGTGATATGCCGCGCCCAGCACGCGGAAAATGTTGACCCCCCAATGGCTCTCAAAGTTTTTATCTTCGATCGATATCACCGCCTGGCGTAGCACCGGAGGAAGCGCTTCATAGGGAACCACGACGCGCCTCTCCAAAGCAAAGGATCCAAAGACGCGGCCGTGGACATCGAGCAGATCGGTGGCGGTGATCGGACGGTATTTTTCCAGGTCCGCAATTTGCGGCAAGTCGACGGAGTACACCAGCATGAGGCCGGTCAACGATCCAGCGATGATCGCAAGAGCCAACAGCACCAGAAAGGTAATGCTGCCCGCCAACTTGATAGGCACCGACGCCGACGTGCCCGGCGCACGAAAGCGATCAGCGCCCGAAGATGGAGCTTGCACAGTCAATGATAAAGATCCGGATCAGGCGCTTTTCTGTTTAAGAATATCCAGCGCCTTGGTCAATTGATCATCCGACTTAGGTGTTTTTGCGGCGCCCGCCTGGTCATCATTATTATTGTCCTGGCTGGCTGCCACCACGACGTTCGGCGTCACCGCCTCGTCTTGAATCTTCTTACCCAACGGGGAAGCGTACTTGGCGACGGAAAGGATCAGCGCGGCGCCGTCCGGAAGCTCCATGGTTTTTTGCACGGAGCCTTCACCGAAGGTTCTGTCTCCGACCACATCCGCCCGCTTGTTATCGAGAACCGCCGCGGCGACAATCTCTCCCGGCCCGGAGGTGCCATGGTTTACCAGAACCACCAGCGGAGCTCCGGTAATGAACTTGGAGGTATCGGCGTTAAAGGCCTCGTAGGTATATTTTTGTCCGGAGAGGGTCGCGATGGTTCCCGACTCCAGGAAGAAATTGGCCAATCGCACGCCTTGGTCCTCGTCCCCCTCAGCGACGTCCCGCAGGTCCAGCAAAATCTTCTTGTTGCCGTTCTTCTGCATTGCCTTCAGGCGGCTGGCAATTTCCGACACCCGCTCTTTGCTGAGCACCACGGGCTTGAGGTAAAGAATGCTGCTGCTCTCGTATTGCGTCTCTCCCATGGGAGGATTCGTCGGCGCGGTGCGGGCCAGCGTGATCTTATCCGGTTCCGCCTTGCGCGGCCGGACGAGCGAGAAGGTCACATTAGTTCCCGGCTTGCCCTCAAGCAGCAGGCGGATCATCACCAGCGACATCTCGCGCGTCGAATGTCCTTCGATGGCCTCGAGGATATCGCCGTCTTCGATTTGTTCCTTCTCCGCCGGGCTTCCCGGCTCGACCGAGACCACGGTCGCGTACCCATACCGCTTGGAAATATTCAGTCCAACCTGTGCCGTGCCTTCGTTGCCATGCTGCTTGTAGGCTTTGTACTCATCCGGGGTCAGGTAGCTGGAGTCTGGATCGAGAGACTCGAGCAGACCGTGCAAGGCACCCACGGTGACTTTGGTCATGTTGGGATCCGAGACATAGTCGGTCTGAACCTTCTTCAGAACTTCGCTGTAGACTTCCATCTCCGCGTAAGCGCCGTCCTGCTGCGAATCCGCGCGCACACGGCTCGGGCCCAATCCACCGAGGAACACCAACGCCACCAACAAGATTGAGACACCGAAGACAGCACGTGTAAAGGTTCGGGACATAGCTCCACTTTGGACCATAAGTAGGGTCTAAACAAATAATACTACTGGGTTAGACGCAACCCGGAACCATTCGGTCAAGGATAAAGTAGGGGGTTTGGCGGGCGAACGCTACGGAACACTCCATTCAAGCCGCTCATTCTAATGACTATTTCATGCTTCGACGCCATAGCTCCCCAGGATCGGGCCATTGAAACCATGTTCAGTCCAGCCTCCATCCCTACCAGGTGATCGTTTGGCCCTGCTTCAGTGTCAGGACCTGGATTCCTGATCCTGCTAATTTCTCCTCCAGCTGCCGCGGGCGTCCCGTAAGAACAGGAAAGGTGCCATAGTGCATGGGGATGATCTGTTTCACCTTCAGCAGCCGTCCGGCATACGCGGCTTCTTCGGGTCCCATCGTGTAGTGGTCGCCGATGGGCAGGAAAGCCAGCTCGGGATGATAAATCTCGGCGTACAAGGCCATCTCCGAAAAAATAGCCGTGTCGCCGGCAAAGTACGCACGACGGCCGTCCTTAAAGGTCAAGATGAACCCCGCAGCTTCGCCTCCATAGATCATTTGGTCGCCGTCGGTGATGGAAGAGCTGTGCAGCGCGTGCGTCATGGTGAGCTTCACAAAACCCAGATCAACCGTGCCTCCCTTATTGAAGCCGATGGCCTCCTTCACTCCTTTTGAGGCACAAACGCCGGCGACCTCGACCATTGCAAGTACTTTCGATCCGAGCCGTTTAGCAAGCGGAATTACGTCCCCAAAATGGTCCCCGTGGCCGTGAGACACAGCAATCGCATCGGCCTTCTCAATCTTGTAGTCCTTCGGGTAAGCAGGATTGCCTTCAATCCAGGGATCCAAGAGTAAGACTTCTCCAGAATCGAATTTGATCTCGAAGTTTGCGTGCCCGAGCCAGGTAATCTCAATCATCTATTTCCTCCGTTGAACTTTTTGCCATATTTAGACTAGCCGATTCATGCGCATGCTCACGAGCGGCGTAACAGCCTCATTTCGCGAGCTTTTGGCACGTTGCTGGATTTCTATTGGAGGATGAATCTGGTGGCGGCGAATGGAATCGAACCATCGACCTACGGGTTATGAGTCCGTCGCTCTAACCATCTGAGCTACGCCGCCCTATGTTGATTCTACAACAGTTGCAGTCGCTGCTCACCCCACCGGCTTACGGGCGATGACGATCCGCAGCGGTGGAAAAGTGTAGAGTGGGTTTCCCCACCGCCTTTCGACCCTAAGGCCCGCCTTTTGAAGCTGCTGAGTATATTCGCCGGTGAGCTTGTAATCGGAAAGGATTGCAACCCCTCCGGGCTTCAGCACCCGGACAATCTGCTGCACGGCGCGGCGCCGGGTTTCGCGGTCATAAATATTGTGCAGACAAAGATTAGAAACGATGACGTCGAAGGTTCCATCGGGAAATGGCATCTCCTGCGCCGGAATCCCCAGTAACATGCAGCGATCGCTAATACCCTCCAGTTCCAGGTTGTGAAGGGTAGCGGCTTCAGAATTGCCGCCCATATCCACATTGGACCAGATATCGATGCCCGTGGCCTTTCCCCCGCCGGACAGCAGTTTCGCTGCTCCGGCCAACAGCAGACCGCGGCCGCAACCAACATCGAGCACCTGCTCGTCACCGCGCCATGTGTGCAGCGAAAGCATCCGATCCCGGTGATGAAACTTGCCGACCTTGACATAGAGCAGGAAGAGAAACCCTTCGAGCACCAGCAAGGTACCCGTCCAGAAGAGCATGGGGCGAGGAAGAAAGGTGATCTGCCCCACATGGATCTTGTCAGGCCCAAAAAATCCGGCAAGCAGGCAAGGGATACCAAAAAGGAAAAGATTGCGTAAGACATTCGGCGCGTCTATTCCGTAGTCAGGTTTGTTGCTCTTGCCGGCTGCCATCCGAAACGTCTCCTCGGCGAAAAAAAGGGCCTACGCGTCCGCTGGTACTACGACTCTAACCTAACCAATCCCTTAGCCGTACACTTGCCTACGGAGAAGGAAATGTCTGAATCGCAAACTCCCGTACCTCTCCCTGGCCTGCGCATCGTGCGCAGCGCTGAGCTGGACAGCAACACTCCGCAGACCCCTGGCATGACCCGGGCCGAAGCCATCTCCTATGCACGCGTGGGCGCCCAAAAACTCTGGGCAGGTACCGTCGTCGTTCACCCAAACGCGAAGACCGGCCCTCACCACCACGGAGAGCTGGAAACAGTGATCTACATCGTGCGCGGGCGCGCCCGCTTCCGTTGGGGAGAACATCTCGAATTCGTGGATGAGGCCGGACCGGGAGACTTTGTCTACGTTCCTCCTTTTGCCCCCCATCAGGAGCTGAACGCGCGCAAGGACCAGCCGGTGGAGGCCGTCATCGTCCGCAGCGGCCAGGAACCGGTCGTCGTCAACCTCGATATCCCCAGCCCCGAGGACGAGCCGGACGCACTGGGATCCGACCCGTTCCACGCTGGCACGCCGTGAGCCAGCGCGTGGTGGCCCCACGCGCAGCAGGTTGGGCGATTGAGCCCCCATTACCATTTTGAAGCTTCCGTGAACCGGCAGGAGTCTGCCAAGATAGTAGGGATGACCGCACCCGTCACTACCAGCATCTTTGCCGACCGCATCGCCCGCATTGAAGTTTCGGCCACTATGGCCGTTACCGCGGAAGCTGCCAGGCTTCGCTCCCACGGCGCCCACCTGGTCGACTTCGGCGCCGGCGAACCCCATTTCCCTACTCCGCGCCACATCAAAGACGCCGCCATCGCGGCCATTGAAGCCAACTTCACCCGCTACACCGTGGTCGCCGGCATCCCCGAGCTCAGAAAAGCGATCGTACAGCGCCACGCCTGCGATTTCGGCTCCGATTACGCCCCCGACGAGGCCGTCTTCACCACCGGCGGAAAGCTGGCGCTCTTTAATGCCATCCAGGTGCTGGTGGACCACGGCGATGAGGTCATTCTGCCCGTCCCTTACTGGGTGTCCTTCAAAGACATCATTCAATATGCGGGCGGCAAGGTCGTCTTCCTGCCCACCGAAGAGGCGGAAAACTTCCGCATTACGGCCGATGCCATCGAGCGCGCGATAACCCCGCGGACCAAGGCCATTATTCTCAACTCACCCTCGAACCCGGCCGGCTCCGTGGTCTCTCCGGACGACCTCGAGCGCATCGTAAAGCTGGCCCACGCCCGGGGAATTTTCCTGCTGCTCGATGAGTGCTACGTGTACCTGCAATATGCGGGTGCTCCGGTCTCCGGCGGCTCCTTTGTCGAGGCCAAAGAGCACGTGATTGTGCTCGGTTCCCTTTCCAAGACTTACGCCATGACCGGTTGGCGTGCCGGTTTCGCTCTCGGACCCAAGCCCATCATCGCCGCCATGAGCAAGCTGCAGAGCCAGTCGACCTCCTCCGCCGCGGCGTTTGTGCAAAAGGCGGCCATCGCTGCGGTCAGCGGCCCCCAGGAATGCGTCGCAGAGATGCGCGCCGATTACCTGCAATTGCGCGACCGCATCCTGGCTGGATTAAAGGCCATTCCTGGAATCACCTGCACCCGGCCTGACGGCGCCTTTTATGTCTACCCGAATGTGTCGTCGTTCCTGGGCAAGCCGGGCGCGAAGACCGCCACCGAATTGGCTTCCCGCCTGCTCAATGAGGCGCACGTGGTCACCGTTCCGGGGGAGGCATTCGGCACCCACGAGCATATCCGGCTCTCCTACGCTGTCTCGCACAGCGACATCGAAGAAGGCCTGCTCAGGATGAAGAGCTTCTTCGCCAGTCTTTCTTAGGCACTTCCACGGGAGTAGGAGCTGATGACACCTAAAGTTGAGTTTCGCCCGATCATCCTGGCCGGCGGCAGCGGTACGCGCTTCTGGCCCAGGAGCCGTCGCTGGCGCGCCAAGCAGCTCCTGGTACTGGATGGAGCGCGCACCATGATCCAAAGCACCGTCGATCGTTTGGGTACGTTGGCCAGTGCGAACGAGCTTTGGGTGATCACCAACGACCTGCTCTCCAAGGCTATCTCCGAGCAACTGCAAACCATGTTGGGGGAGCAGATCATCTGCGAGCCTGCGGCGCGCAACACCGCGCCTGCAGCGGGCCTGGCCGCCTTCCTCATCGAGCGCACCGCTCCCGATGCGGTGCTGGGCATCTTCCCCGCCGACCACGTGATCATCGATGAGGAAAAATATCGCGCCACCATTGAGCAAGGCATCGCCTTGGCTGCAGCAGGAGAAAATATCGTAGTACTGGGGATCAAGCCTATCCGGCCAGAGACCGGCTACGGCTACATCGAGACCGGAGACCTGCTGCCGGACGGCGTCAAACGCGTCCGCCGTTTTACCGAGAAGCCCAACCGGGAGCGGGCAGAGGAATTTGTGCTCGCAGGCAGCTACTACTGGAACAGCGGCATTTTCCTGTGGACCGCGCGAACCCTGGCCAACGCCATCCGCGAGCATCTCTCGGAGACTGCGCCCTTTCTGCAACGCATTGCTGACGCCTATGGGACACCGCGGTTCGAGCAGGTGTTTCGCGAACTCTATCCCTCCTGTGAAAACATCAGCATCGATTACGCAGTCCTGGAGCCCCGCTCGGCCAAGGGCGAGCACCATTCGAATATCTACTGCCTGCCGGCAGAGTTCGGCTGGAACGACCTGGGTTCCTGGGATGCCCTCTACGAACATCAATTGGCACAAGGCAACGCGAGAGACGGCAACGTCACAGAGGGCCGGGGCTTGGTGGCAATCGATGCACGCAACAATTATGTCTACAGCCCGGAGAAATTTGTCGCGTTGGTCGGCGTCGATGACTTGGTGGTCGTGGAAACCGAAGACGCCATTCTGATCACCACCCGCGATCGCTCGCAAGATGTACGTCGCGTGGTCAGCGAGCTCGCCGGAAAACACGACGAACTGCTTTGAAACAAAAGCCCGTCCAATTCGGTACCGATGGCTGGCGGGGAATTCTCGCTGATGACTTCACCGACGAAAATGTGCGCCTCGCGGCCGGGGCCATCGCACACTATGTTCGCGAGCACGAGAATCCCGCGCGCGGCCTCTGCATCGGCTACGACACGCGATTCATGTCGCAGCGCTTCGCGCAAATCGTTGCCGAAGTAGCCGCCGCTGCCGGCATCCCCGTGCGCATCGCAGATCGCATCACACCGACGCCGGCTCTCTCCTACGCGGTGAAACATCTGCGCGCGGCCGGCGGAGTGATGATCACCTCCAGCCACAACCCAGCGGAGTGGAACGGGGTGAAATTCAAAGCCAGCTACGGAGGATCAGGCAGCCCGGCGATTATGGCATCGATTGAAAGCTACTTGGGGCACGAACTGCCGACGGCCGCTTCCCATGGGTCCATTGCCGAAGCTGATTTTCTCAATCCCTATGTCGAGGCGATCTCGGTCTTTGCCGACATCAAGAGCATCGCCGCAGCCCGGCAAAAGTACGCCATCGACTGCATGTATGGCGCCGGCCGAGGCGTTCTTGCCGGTATCTTCAGCCGCATGGGCATTGACCACGTCGAGATCCGCGCCGAATTGAACCCGCTATTCCCCGGCATTCAGCCGGAGCCCATCCCGCCTCACATCCGGGCGCTCGAGGTCGCGGTCCTCGAACACCACTGCCACGCTGGCTTTGCCACCGACGGAGACGCGGACCGCGTTGGCGCGGTCGACGAGGAGGGCCGCTTTGTCGACGCCAATAAAATCTACTGCCTGTTGCTCCAGTGGCTGCTCAAGCGAAAGAAGTGGCCCGGCGATGTAGCGCGGGCCTTCAACACCACCAAAATGCTGGATCGTATCGCGGCCCGCCACGGACGCAAGCTTTACGAGCATGGCATCGGCTTCAAGCACGTGTGTGCACTGATGCTGGAGAAAGACATCCTCATCGGCGGCGAAGAATCGGGCAGCATCGGCATCGGCAGGCATCTGCCGGAACGCGACGGATTGCTCAACGCACTGCTGCTCGCCAACATCATGGCGGAAGAGGGCCAGACGCTGGGCTCGCTGGTGAACGCGCTGCAGCAAGAATATGGCGAGCATTATTATGGACGGCTCGATCTGCATATCCCGGAGGCGATTAAACAATCGGCCATCCGTCGCGCGGCCGCCGGCGTGAAGGAATTTGCCGGCATGCCGGTCTTGCGCATGGAGACCCTGGACGGCAGGAAGTTTTATCTCGACAATCCGGAACCGCAATCCGCGGAGAGCTGGTTGTTGCTACGTGCCTCCGGCACCGAGCCGTTGTTGCGCATATACGCTGAGAGCGGCTCGCCGGCATCGTTGGACGCACTACTCGAAGCGGGGAGAAAGTTTGCCATGGGGGATGCTGCATGATCAAGGTAAGAACCAAGGGTCTGCTTTTTGACATGGATGGAGTGCTGATCAGCTCGCTCGGATCGGTCGAGCGAAGCTGGCAGACTTGGGCGGAGAGCCATGGCCTCGACGTGCGAGAAACAATCAAGACCGCGCATGGAATGCGGGCCATTGAAACTGTTCGGACGCTTAAGCCCGATGCCGACCACGCGGCCGAGCTCAAAGTGATCGAAGATCTCGAGGTCGGGGACAACGAAGGGCTCGAGGTTTTGGAAGGCGTCTCCTCGATTCTGCAATTGCTGCCCCAGAAGTACTGGACCATCGTGACCTCAGCCACGGAAAGGCTGGCGCGCAGCCGCCTGGCGTTCGCCGGAGTTCCCGTGCCGAAGCACATCATCACTGCCGACATGGTGGCGAATGGCAAACCGCATCCCGAGCCCTATCTCAAGGGCGCCAAGATTCTCGGCCTGGCGCCGGCCGATTGTACTGTGATTGAGGATTCGCCTTCAGGCAGTAAGGCTGGCCATGCCGCGGGATGCAAAGTTTTGGCCACGACCTTCTCTCACAACATTGAACAGCTCACGGCCGCAGACTGGATCGTCGAATCGCTGGCCAAGGTGAGGATCAAGATACTGCCTGATGATGAGGGCCTGGAACTGGAATTCCCACCCCTCTCCAGGTAATAAACCAACCCAGACGGAAAGACGGGTACCCCAGGTTCGCACCAGCGTACCTGGGATGAAAAAGACGGGCGAAGCCCAACGACTGCTGTTACTGTATTTTCGGTTTCACCCTCGTGGAACTGGAAACGAATTCTCCTACGCCGGAACGCCCTTACTCTGCACCGCGCGGCGCAGGGCGACACGTGCCAGCAGGCGCGTGGAATCGAGCGTCGGCAGCGGAGAATTCGCGTCATTCATGATTAACGGAATCTCCGTGCACCCGAGCACTACGGCGTCGCATCCCTCGTCTTTCATCTGCCCGATCACCCGCTGGAAAGTTGCCACCCCCTCCGGCTTGAAGACCCCATACACCAGCTCATCCATGATGATGCGATTGATTTCTTCGCGGTCTTCCGCGTTCGGAAGCACATACTCCAGGCCGCGCGCCTTCAGCTTTTCTGGATAGACCTCGCTCTCGACCAGATAACGAGTTCCCGTTATCCCCACTCGCCGGAACCTGCGCCCGGCAGCCTGCGAGGCAACCGCATCCGCAATGTGCAGCCACCGTAGTGGTAAACACTCTTCAATGAAAGGGAGCGCCCGGTGAATCGTGTTATCTGGGCAGATCAGGAAATCCGCTCCGAGGCTAGCCAGCTTATTCGCCGATGAGAGCATCAGCTCGCCCACGCCCTGCCAGTCACCGCGATAGATACATTTCATGTACTCGCCCAGCGAATACGTATGCATCGAAATTTCAGGGTGCTCATGCGGCCCGAGTAAGTCCGCGCCCCCAACGCAGATAGATCGGTAACAAAGCGCGGCCCCTTCGGCGGAGCAAGCAACAATACCGATGTGCTGGGCCATACCCCGGATTTTACAAGGCCTGCAAAGCAGTTTCACAATAGTTGTAGCCGCTGAAGATGCTTCCCGTGGTGCCTTTCGCCAAGAAAAGTCCCACCTCGCCGGGCTCGATTCTAAGATAGCTGGAATGCACCCGCGTGCTGTGGTCAGCCTTCTGGCCTTGAGTCTTTTCGTGGCCCCTTGTCTTCGCGCCGAAACCGGCGCGGAGGGCTGGCTGCGCTACGCCCCACTGCCCCCGCAACTTGCGCAGCAATACAAGCTCGGGCACTGCATCGTCGCTACCGGCAAGTCTGCCGTCGCCCACAGCGCCGCCAGCGAGCTTGCCCGGGGGCTGCACTCCATGCTCGGCAGCAACCTGCAGGTCTCGTCCCCGCAGGTCGTGGATAAGACCTGTGGGGACGGCGCATTCATCATCGGCACTCCCGTGGAGATTCGGCGTCTCCTACCCACCTGGAAAGCGGACTCCCCAATTGCGCCCGAAGGCTTCTCTATTTCCCAGTCTGCCGCACATGACCGCACCTACTGGGTGATCGCCGGCGGAACCGACCGTGGCGAACTCTACGGCGTCTTCCGCGTGCTGGAGCAAGTCGCTCAACAGAAGTTCATCGAGCCTGCCGCCGAATCACCTTCTTCGCCCATTCGCTGGGTCAACCAGTGGGATAACTTCGATGGAAGCATCGAGCGCGGCTACGCCGGCCGTAGCATTTTTTTTGACAACGGACACGTGCGGGCGGACCTGAGCCGGGTCTCCCAGTACGGACGCCTGATAGCCTCGGTCGGTCTCAACGGCGCCACCGTCAACAGCGTGAACGCGAACCTGCATACGCTCGACCCCGAGATGATTCACGAGCTCGCCCGCATCGCGGATGCGTTGCGCCCCTGGGGCGTGCGCATGTCCTTGTCGATCGATCTTTCCAGTCCCCAGGTCGTCGGTCATTTGCGCACCTTCGATCCAGTAGACCCGCAAGTCGCCACCTGGTGGAAGGCGAAGGTCAACGAAATTTACCGCGCGATCCCGGACTTTGCAGGCGTTGTGATCAAGGCGGATTCAGAAGGCCGCCCCGGGCCATCGCAATACGGCCGCACTCCCGCGCAGGCGGCAAATGTGGTAGCCCGCGCCCTGCTGCCCCATGGTGGAGTCGTGCTTTATCGCGGCTTCGTCTACAACAATCATCTCGATTGGAATGACCTCAAGGCAGATCGCGCCCGAGCCGGCTACGACAACTTCCGCGCCCTCGATGGCAAGTTCGAACGCAATGTGGTGATCCAGGTCAAGCACGGCCCTATCGACTTTCAGGTCCGCGAGCCTGTCTCCCCTCTCTTTGCCGCTCTTCGCCACACCAGCCAGGCAATCGAACTGCAGGTCACTCAGGAGTACACCGGCCAACAGCGGCACATGGTTTTCCTCGTCCCCATGTGGAAGTGGGTGCTCGACACGGACCTCCGCGCCGATAACCGCAGCACCCCGGTCAGCGAGATTGTCGAGGGCAAGAGCTTCCATCAGCCGCTGGGCGGTTTTGTCGCCGTAGCCAACGTCGGTCTCGATACCAACTGGCTGCATCACCCCATGGCCATGGCCAACCTCTACGGCTTCGGCAAGCTCGCCTGGAATCCCGAGCTGACCACGGGGGAGATCATCGACTCCTGGACGCGGCTGACGTTCGGCAACGATCCCAAGGTTATCTTTATCGTGAACGGCCTGCTGGAGAACTCCTGGCGAGTCTATGAGCAATACACCGGCCCACTCGCCATAGGAGGCCTGACCAACATCATCAGCGTCCACTACGGTCCCGGCATCGAGTCTGCGGAGCGCAATGGTTGGGGGCAATGGTTCCGCGCCGACAACAAAGGCATTGGCATGGACCGCACAGTCGCTACGGGTACTGGTTTCATTGGTCAATACCCACCGGAGCTGGCCAAGGTTTACGAGTCTCTGCAGAGTTGCCCCGACAGCCTGCTGCTGTTCATGCATCACGTTCCCTACAACTACATGCTGCACAACGGCAAGACCCTGGTGCAGTATGTCTACGATTCACACTATGAGGGCGCCGCCGTCGCTGGCTCCTACCCGTCGCGATGGCGGAATCTGCACGGCCTGATCGATGACCAGCGTTATAACGAAACACTAGCGCTCTTTGAGTACGAGGCGGCGCACGCCATCGTGTGGCGGGATGCGGTCACCGCATGGTTCCAGAACATCTCCGGTATTCCCGATAAGCTAGGCCGCGTTGGCCACTATCCTGACCGCATCGAAGCCGAGTCGATGCAGGCGGATGGATACACCCCGGTCGGCGTCACTCCGTGGGAAACCGGTTCGGGAGGCAAGGCGGTGGTTTGCAATCGGCCCGCCCCGTGCACTCTCAACCACAAAACCAGGCTGGCCGGAAGGAACCTACACTATTGGCGTGCGTTATTTCGACTTGCGCACGGGCAACGCACAGTACGAGCTGCTGCTGAACGGCAAGTCCCTGGCGCACTGGACCGCCAATGCAAACTTCCCGCCAGCCGTGGTCGATCCCCATCTTGACGGCAGCACCAGCATGCTCTTTACCGTGGACGGGGTGCACTTCAAGCCGCGCGATACGCTCACTCTTCGCGGCACGCCGGACCAGGGCGAACCAGCGCCCGTCGACTACATCGAAATAGAAAAACAATAGCCGACAGCAAACCGGATACGATCAGGTGCCGCGTGAAAATTGAAATCAACTTCCGCTATCTGATTCTGCTTGCTGCGACCGCGGCTCTCGGCGGCGTCCTCTTCGGTTTCGACATTGCGATCATCACCGGCGCTGGCCCGTTTTTGACCGAGCACTTCGGGCTGAATGATCTGGAGCTGGGCTGGGCCTTCAGTTCCCTCCTCTTTGGCTGCGTGCTGGGGTCGCTCGCCGCCGGCAGGTTTGCCGACCATTACGGACGAAAGCGAATCCTGGTTGGGGTGGCCGTTCTGTTCGCGTTGACCTCGATCGCAACCGCGGTAGCGCCCAGCTTCCAACTTTTTGTTGCTGCCCGTTTCATCGGCGGACTGGCGGTTGGAGCCGCCTCTCTTCTATCCCCCATGTATGTAGCCGAGGTGTCGCCGCCGTCGGTCCGAGGACGCATGGGTGCTCTCTATCAGCTGTCCATCGTGCTTGGCATTCTGATCTCCTATTGCATCAACTACCTGTTGCGCAATAGCGGCGCCAGCAATTGGCGCTGGATGTTCTTCACCGGCATCTTTCCGTCGATCGTCTTCTTCGTCCTCATGCTGATAGCGCCGGAAACGCCACGCTTCCTCATGATGACCGGCAAGAAGGAAGAAGCCTTCAACCTGCTGGCAAGGATCTCCGGTAAACAAAGCGCCGGGCTAGCTATCGCGGAGATGCAAGCAGCCGTTCACAAAGGCGGCGGCTGGCAAGCGTTGCGCCGCCCCGGCGTGCAGCGAGCGCTCAAGGTAAGTTTCTTCCTGGCTATTCTGATTCACGTTTCGGGAATCAACACCATTGTCGACTACGCGCCGGCCATTTTTCGCTCCGCCGGATGGAAGATCGATGGCGCACTTTTGTCCACGTTCTTAGTAGGAGTGACGGAGTTTGTCTTTACCGTCGCCTCCTTCTGGCTGATCGACCGCTATGGCCGCAAGCCGCTTTACGTCATCGGATCAATCGGCATGTGCGCGGCCCTGGTCTCGCTGATGGTGACGATTGCCGCCAACCGATTTCACGGTCCGCTCGTGCTGGTGTTGATTCTTGCTTACCTCGCCTTTTTCTCTTGCTGCATTGGGCCGGTGTTTTGGACGCTGCTTCCCGAGATCTTTCCCACCGATGTGCGTGGTCTGGCAATGACGGTCCCGGTCCTGACCCAATGGGTGGCGAACGCTTTGGTTGTCCTGCTCTTCCCCTACGCCTACCACCAAATCGGGAAAGTGGTCACCTTCGGATTTCTCGCCACCATGGCGCTCCTCCAGGCCATCACGACCTGGTTCTTCGTGCCCGAAACCAAAAACAAACCGCTGGAAGAGATAGAAGAATTCTGGAATCTGAAAACCGTCTCGCAATGACCCGGGTCAGGTAGGAAACCAAAACCTCAGGGGCTAAAGCCCTCATAGGTGGAACTCTTTAGGCCCGACTAAAGTCGTGCCCTGACACAAAACATGAGTTCCTCTTCAGAGGTACGGCCTCACAGCTCCTCTGAAAGGGACAGCCTTCACAGCTCCTCTGAAAGGGACAGCCTTCACAGCTCTCTGAAAGGGACAGCCTTCACAGCTCTCTGAAGAGGACGGCCTTCACAGCCGCCTCTGAAGGGTACGGCCTTCAGGCCGTACGTAAATGCTTCGCAATGGATTCGGCTTCAGCCGCTGAGGGAGAATGTGCTTCGTAGACCCGATTCACAGGTTGGAGAAAAACTAATGAAGGGTACGGCCTTCAGGCCGTACGTAAATGCTTCGCAATGAATTCGGCTTCAGCCGCTGAGGGAGAATGTGCTTCGTAGGGCCCCATTCACAGGGTGGAGAAAACTTATGTCTTGTGTTAGGGCACGACTTTAGTCGGGCCGTAAAAAAGCCACACCTATGAGGGCTTCAGCCCCTGAGGTTTTGGTTTTCTTCCGAGCGCGGAGTTCTTCCGCAGCCTGACACCCGTACGAACCTAGCCCCTGTGCGGCCCCACGCGCGCTTGCAACCGGTTGATCACGGTCTGCGGCACTAGCCCTTCGACCGAACCACCCAATTCGAACACGTTCTTGATCAGCCGCGAGCTCACGTAGGAGTATTTCTCATCCGCCATCAGAAAGACGGTTTCCACGTCCGGAGCCAACCGCCGATTCATCAGCGCCATCTGCAGCTCATACTCGTAGTCGCTGATAGCGCGCACGCCGCGCAGGATAGCCTGGGCCTTCTGCTCCACAACAAACTCCACCAGTAGTCCATCGAAGGTCGCCACCGAGACATTCCCAAACGGTTCAACCGCCTCGGTGAGCATCTCAATTCGCTCGGAAACAGAAAACAGCGGCGCCTTCTCAGAATTATTGAGAATCGCGACCACCAGGTGGTCGAAGATCTTCGCTCCACGCGCGACCAGGTCCAGATGACCATTGGTCAAGGGGTCGAAGGTACCCGGATAGATGGCTTTGACTGTGCTCAAGAAAAGTTACTGCCTGCGCACAGGTACCTTCACCGCTTCTGCCGCCTGGACCGACCCATTCAGCGGAACCGCGGGAATGTCAGCCGGCTTCACCCCCGTGAGTCCGAGCTTCTGCCGTAGTTGCCCATCGATGCGGGTGAAGATTTCCGGATGATCCTTGAGAAAACTACGAACATTCTCTCTACCCTGGCCTATGCGTTCCCCTGCATAGCTATACCAGGCGCCTGACTTCTCCACGATATTCTGCGCCACTGCAAGATCGAGCACGTCCCCCTCGCGGGAGATGCCTTCGCCATACAGGATGTCGAACTCAGCTTCCCGGAAGGGCGCGGCAACCTTATTCTTGACTACCTTGATCTTGGTGCGGGAGCCGACCACCACGTCGCCTTCCTTGACCGCCGCGATACGGCGAATGTCGATGCGCACCGAGGAGTAGAACTTGAGCGCGCGGCCACCGGTAGTCGTCTCCGGATTGCCAAACATCACACCGATCTTTTCGCGGATTTGATTAATAAAAATTAATGAAGTCCGTGACTTGGAAACCGTGCCCGTGAGCTTGCGCAGTGCCTGCGACATAAGGCGCGCCTGCAATCCCATGTGGGAGTCGCCCATTTCACCGTCGAGTTCCGCCTTCGGCACCAGCGCAGCCACCGAATCGACCACCAGCACATCGATGGCGCCGGAGCGCACCAGCGCCTCGGTGATTTCCAACGCTTGCTCGCCGTAATCGGGCTGCGACACCAGCAGGTTGTCGACATCGACACCCAGCTTCTTCGCATATTGCGGATCAAGCGCGTGCTCAGCATCCACGAAAGCCGCCATGCCACCGGACTTTTGCGCTTCAGCGATGATCTGCAGCGTGATGGTGGTTTTGCCCGATGATTCAGGACCAAAAATCTCAATCACCCGGCCGCGCGGAACACCGCCGACTCCGAGCGCGGCGTCAAAAGAAATCGAGCCGGTGGAAATAACCGAGATGGGCACAATCGCCTCTTTGTTGCCGAGGCGCATGATAGAGCCCTTGCCGAATTGCTTTTCAATTTGTGCTAATGCCAGGTCAATGGCGCGGGAACGTTCGTCTGCCATGGGGGTCTCCAGTGGGAAAGTGCGTTGTTTCTAAGCGGGCGGCTTGTAGAGGATCATACACCGCTATCGCTGCAGCAGGTCTACGGGCTGGTGGATATCCCGGACGCGGAAGTAGGAAGCCAGCACCGGATGCTTCTGTGCCACGGCCTGGTACATCTCCCAGGCGATGCGGCGGTAGGAGAAATGGCCGGCCGGCGCCGAACGCAGTTCTGCGATGTAAAGGGCTTCTGCAAAATCCATCTTGAACAGGGCGCGTGTGCGCGTCCCCAGTGGTAGTACGTAGCGCGCATTCTCCATCAGGCCGGCCTGTGACACCTGCTCGAAGACCGAGTGCGCCTGTGTCATGGCGGAGTCGTATTGCGGCAGCAGTCCCGCCTCAGCCAATCCTTCAGGAACTTCATAACCGTGAGCGTTGGTAAACGGCTGCAAGATCTGCACGCAGCGGCGGTGACGGTGCATGTCGCGGAAACCGCCGATATCCATCAAAATGTCGAAGCGCAGGCCCTGTCCCGCGGAGAACTCGCGCAGCAGTTCGTCGTGGCGGCCGCGATGCCGCGCGCCCATGGCGATGATCTCGTTGCGCTGTCCCTCTTCAAGCGCCGCGACCTCGCGCCCAATCTGCCGGTAGGAATAATGGCTGGCGCCGTAAAGCAGGGTGGTGGCCAAGTCAATTTCGAGCGTCTGATTATCGACCAGATCCACCCGGCCGGCTGGCGCCTCGATGGGCGCATCCTTCATCAGCGCGGCGGCGGCCTCGGCCAGTTCCACGCGGGTTGCCAACATGTAGTCATTGGGCGCGGCATATTTAACCAGCGTTGGTGCGGTCTTGACCTCGCGGGTCAGAAGTGCTTCCGCCCTGGCGCCAAGCGCCGGATCGAGGGCCGCGATCTCGCGCTGCAATGCGCTGAGGGCCTCGCCCTGTACATTCCAGGCCGAACCGGCGGCTGCTTCCCGTAGCCGCTCACCCAGCTGGCGGACCTCTTCGTGAGAATCGGAGAGCAACCGGGACACCTGGCTCTCGAGGGTGCGCGCGTTCACGATCTGGCCTAGGGAAGTGTTGGTGGCCAGCGGAAGCAGGTAGCGGGAGACGTCGAAGGCACGAGCCTTCAGGGTCCGGTGGAATGCCTCCTCCTTCATCTCCGCCGGCCGGGCAGTGCGCCCTTTCAGATGCTCAAACATAACCTCCGTGCTGGAGTGATATTCGGCAAAGAGCGCCTCAATCGCCGAGGTGAAGACCAGACCACTGGCGGGGCTCAAGGAGAAATCAGGCAAATACCAGCCGCTCTTGCGAAAATTCTGATACCGCGTGGAACGCTCCTGGCCATCCCAGCGTTGCTCGTCGACCAGGATAATGGCCGCCAGCAGCGATAGCCGCTCGATGGCGAAGGCCACATGCGCCAGATCCGCAATCGAGCGATGGCCATACTGGAAATAAAACGTGTTGAGGAAATGCTCGGCGCGCTGGCTGGAAATTTCGCGCAGCGATTCCTTCATCGAAAGCCCCGACCGCGAGTACTTTGCCATGGCATAGGCCAGGACTTCAGGGTCGGCGCCATGTACCGCATATACCTCGGTCTGGTTTCGGAATGCTTCGGGCAGGACGGGGGAAGCTGTTGCGATTTCACTCTGAGCCATGGTTACGATTCAGAATAGAGCATTCCTGCCGTCATGTGGGGGCCACGGTACCTTCGCTTACAAGAGAACCCCTTGCACCCCTCACCGGGAGTGGAACTGCGATAAGATTGGAAAACAACCGCGGTGCGGATTGAGCCTTTTACGAGTGAGTTCGCTCTTATGGCCACGAGCCGCTATTCCGAGCCTGATGAAGAAGCATTGTCGGTGGTGAACCACCGGCCTTACGCGTTGCCCAAGCGTCCTTGGACCATGATGCAGCGCTGGAATGATTTGCTCTTTGCCCACTGGCCGATCCCCGCTGCCAAACTGGAATCTTTGCTGCCCCCAGGCCTGCAAGTGGACACTTTCGATCAATCCGCCTGGGTGGGCGTCGTTCCCTTCTGGATGGACCGGGTTCAGTTCCGCGGGGTACCTCATATTCCAGGGGCCAGCCGCTTTCCTGAGCTGAACCTCAGGACCTATGTCCGGGAACGCAATACCAACCGCGCCGGCGTCTATTTCTTCTGTCTGGAAGCTTCCAACCCGCTGGCGGTCATGGTGGCCAAGGCTGTCTTCCACCTGCCCTATCATTGGGCTCGCATGTCGATCAAGAGTCGCGGCGACCGGGAATTCACCTATCAAAGTGAGCGCCTTCTGAGCGCCAAGCCGGTTCGCTTCCGGGCTCATTATCGCGGCTTGGGGAAATTGCGTTCGATCGACCAAAGCCGGCCGGGAACGATCGAGCATTTCCTCACCGAGCGCTACTGTCTCTTCACTACCAACCGCAGCGGGCAACTGCTACGCGGAGACATTCACCACATGCCTTGGCCGCTCGAAGCCGCCGAAGCGGAGATCGAACTCAACGACCTCCCCAGCATCTACGGCATCGAAATCCCGCAAACGGCCCCGCTTCTGCACTACTCGCGAGAGCTGGTCGTCTACCTTTGGTCCCTCGACAAAGTCTGGGGAAAGCTGCCCGCCCTGGAAGCAGCAGCCGTGCGTACCGCCGAGATTGTCTGAAAATGCTGGGTGCAAACTCGGACCTCTCGAGCGCAGCGTGACAGGCCACTAGTCTGGAGCTCTGTCGGATGTCGTGCTTTGTATCACGGCACGGCTTCAGCCGTGCCGTACCGACCCCGCAATGAGGCCTTTAGCTCCTGACGTACGTCTTTTCTGGGGCTCCCGCCGCTCTTCTGTTAACCTCACAGTTTTGTGGGAGCGACCATGGAAACCTTAGAAGGCAAGACAGCGTTTGTTACCGGAGCATCCCAGGGAATCGGCCGCGCCTGCGCACTGACTCTGGCAAAGATGGGCGCCCGGGTCGCGCTGGGCGCACGCAATGAGGCCAACCTCGAAGCAGTAGCCGCCGAAATAAACGCCGCCGGAGGCCAGGCCAAATCCTTCGTTGTGGACGTGGCCAGCGAAGCCTCCATCCAAGCCACCGCCAAGGCCGCAATTGCTCATTTCGGCAGCGTGGAGATACTGGTCAACAATGCAGGCATCACCCGGGACATCCTGCTGCTGCGCATGAAACGCGCGGACTGGGACGCGGTGCTCACCACCAACCTGACCGGCGCCTTTCTTCTAACCCAAGCACTGCTGAATCCCATGCTGCGCGCGCGCTGGGGCAGGATCATCAACATCACCAGTGTGGTGGGTCGCACCGGCCAGGCGGGACAGGCAAACTACGCTGCCAGCAAGGCGGGGCTCATCGGGTTCACCCAGTCGATGGCGCGTGAGCTGGCCTCACGCTCGGTTACCGTCAACGCCGTGGCGCCAGGCTATATAGAAACCGCCATGACCGCGGCCCTAGAGGAGAAGCAGCGGGACGCGCTGCTAAGCCATATCCCACTGGGACGGCCGGGCACCGATCAGGATGTCGCCAACGCGGTGGCTTTCCTCGCATCCCCCCAGGCCGGCTATATTACCGGGCACGTGCTGGACGTTAATGGCGGCCTCTACATGAATTGAAACAGCCCTCCTCGGATGAACCATCGCAGATACATAATTCCAATTTCGGAAAATAACATTCACATCCTCAAAAAAAATCTTGCTAGTCGTCTCTCTGGCGTGTTAACTATGCTGCCAACACCTAGAAATGCATAACTGCTTCTGGTTCATTGGGGTGAGAGTGTGAACGAAGGTCATTGCTTATGAAAATTGGCATCACCATCCGCGGATACCGGTTGCAGAAGGGTCTTTCGCAAGGAGATATCGAGAAGCGCACCGGCCTGTTGCGCTGTTACCTGTCGCGGGTGGAGAACGGACATACGGTTCCCTCACTCGACACTCTCGCCAAAATCGCACAAGCCCTGGATATCCCGCTGGCCCAGTTCTTCGCCGAAGACTCGCTCGGCCGCGAGATGAACACCCAGAAGCTGACGGATGACGAATTGCGGTTTTTAACCCAGATACGGCGCTACGCGACCAACCTGAACGACAGCGACCGTAAGCTCCTGTTGGCCATGGTGAAGAAGTTCGCCGCGACCGCCGTCCGCTAAAACCCTAGCGCGACCTGGCCAGACCGTAGCCGAAAGCCAGCAGCAGCACCGTCATAAGGCCATAGGCCGCCCAGGAGCGAACCGCAAATTCGCTTCTGGCCGAGCCGATTCTGGGTACCAGAGGCCCGCCCAGCGAGAGACCGCAAAGAAATCCTCCCAGGTGAGCCATATTGTCGATTTGAATGCTGGTGCGCAGGAACATCGTGGTGCCCCCAATCACAAAGTTCAAAAGCGCAAAGTAGATCACGCTCTTCCGCAGGCGGCGTACCTCCTCCGGCGGCACCGGCAGCAATTTTGCCTTCAGCAGCAAAATCAGCACGCCGGCAATCCCGAAAACCGCACCCGACGCGCCCGCGCCCACAATCTGCGGATGCACCGCGGTGCTGAGCAAATTGCCTGCGATTCCCGTCAACACGTAGACCGCAATCACCCCGGCGGGGCCCAGCAATGGTTCGCCCAGCAACCCTAAATTCCATAAACACCACATGTTCGTCGCCAGGTGAAGCAGACCAATGTGAACAAAGGCTGCAGTGAGCAGACGCCACCATTCCCCCGCGAGCACGTAGACTCCGTAATTGGCGCCCCAGTGCAGCAACTCGCCGACCGTAGGGTTGGAAGGAGACACTCCGCGCAGCACCATGGCGAGGTAGACCGCGCAATTGATGCCTACCAGCGTGTACGTTGCCGGAGCAGTGGCCCAACGGTTGCCTTGGGGGCGCCTCGGGGGAACCGGCTGAATTGGCCCCGGATCCCCGTCGTAGCCGGGCATTCTGCCGTAGGAACGAGCATCATCGCGGTCTTCCGGCGGCAAGATTTCCGCAGGACTTTGCGACGGCCTGTTTCCTCCCCAATTCAACGCCATACGGCTAAGCTATCCTGAGCGAGAGTCTCTGACAAATGGGCAAGGAACAAATGGGCGATTCATTCGTCCCATCCTCTTCATCTCATGTGTTATCGGCAAATATAACTTTGCAATTTGCGACAAGGACAGGTCTTAAGTGGAATATAAGCAGGTGAAGCGTGCCCTTTTGAGCGTTACGGATAAGACCGGCCTGGTAGATTTCTCCCGGCAACTGGCCGCCATGAACGTGGAACTGGTCTCGACTGGGGGGACGGCTCGGACCTTGCGCGACGCCGGCCTAACGGTACGTGATATTTCCGATCTCACCGGCTTCCCCGAGATGCTTGACGGCCGGGTAAAGACCTTACACCCCAAGGTCCATGGGGGCATCCTGCACTTGCGGGGCAGCGAGGAGCATCGGGCGACCGTGGCTGCCCAGGGAATCGAACCGATCGACATGGTGGTGGTGAATCTTTATGCCTTCGAGGAGACCGCCCGCAAGCCGGGCGTCCCCTTCGGTGAGCTGGTCGAGAACATCGACATCGGCGGTCCTTCCATGTTGCGTTCGGCGGCCAAGAACTTCGAAGACGTCGCCGTAGTCACCGCGGCTGCCGACTACCAAGCCTTGGCGGCTGAAATGCACGCCCACCAGGGCGCACTCTCGCTCGAAACCCGGTGGAGGCTCGCACGCCAGGCATTCACCCTGACCGCCTCCTACGATTCGGCCATCGCCGCGACCTTTAACAAGATTGCGGCCGAACGGCAGCACGATGTGGGGCTGGAACCAGCCGAGGAGGCCGCCCATTTCCCTTCCACCCTCCTGCTGGCTTACGCCAAGACGGCAGACCTGCGTTATGGGGAAAATCCGCACCAGGGTGCTGCTCTCTACGCAGATGGCTCGGGAACCGGGGTAGCGGGAGCGCAGCAGCTTCAAGGCAAAGAGCTTAGCTACAACAACCTGGTCGACCTCGACGCCGCCTGGGAGCTTGCCCAGGAGTTTGAGCAACCCGCGGTCGCCGTCATCAAGCACAGCAACCCCAGTGGCGCGGCCATCGGCTCCTCCGTAGTTGAGGCCTACCGAAAAGCCCTGGCAACGGATCCTGTCTCCGCCTTCGGCAGTGTGATTGGCGTCAATCGCGAGGTTGACGAGGAAGCGGCGGAGGAAATCGCCAAGCTTTTTGTAGAGGCGATCGCGGCTCCGTCGTTCAGCGAGGGCGCCAAGGCAAAGTTTAGCGCCAAGAAGAACCTGCGTCTGCTCACCGTCAAGCACGCGCAGCCAGGAAAGATGGTTAAGCAAATCTCCGGGGGGCTCTTATTGCAGGATGCGGATACCGAAGGCGCCTCGGCAGAAGAATTGACCGTAGTTACCGTGCGCCAGCCGTCCGCGGAGGAGATGGACTCGCTTCGTTTTGCCTGGCGGGTGGCCAAGCACGTAAAGTCGAATGCCATCGTCTACGCGCGCGACGGGCAAACGATCGGCGTTGGAGCGGGTCAGATGAGCCGCGTGGATGCCGCGAAATTTGGCGCGATGAAGGCAGTGCTGCCTTTGGCCAACTCGGTCGCCGCCTCAGACGCCTTTTTTCCCTTCCCCGATGGGCTGGAAGCGGTGGCCGCGGCGGGAGCCACTGCAGTGATCCAGCCTGGAGGCTCGGTACGCGATCAGGAAGTGATCGAGGCGGCCAACCGGCTGGGCATGGCCATGGTATTTACCGGAACGCGCCATTTCCGGCACTAATTTCCCCCATCGCATGGAAAACCCAGAGGCCTGTGCATAATCCGCTAATGACGTAGCGCAGCCAAAATGGTCTAAACTCAGGAATGGTCCATAGTGAAACAGGCAGCACGTTAGTGAGACACCTAAAGTAACTGCGAAGTTCTTCCAGTCGGACGAATTGGGGAGTGTTTGGACTTTTTGCAGGGCAGTACAATCGAGTTAGACGCGATGGTGCGCTGCGGTGCTACTGCATGCGCATATGACAAAAAAATGCGGGTTCCTCTGCACCGCGTTTGGACCGCCGGCGTCAGTTCAATGGAACGGAAGCCCGGGCACAGGAACTCTCATAAATGACCATCAAGCCTCAGCCCTCCTCAAAGATTGGCCAAGCGACTCTCTTTCATATGGCGCTTGCCTGCGCAGCCATCGTGACCCCTGCTTCCGCCCTCGCGCAACAGGAGGCGGCACCGCAAAGCGCTCCGTCGACCAGCCCCGCGAGCCCCACTGGCAGCACAGTTCAGAAGCCGGCATCCACACCGCCTGCGACCGCGCAAAAACCACCGGACCGCGCCGCGGCTTACTACCATTTCGGCCTGGCGCACATGTACGAGGAAATGGCCACCAACTATGGCCGCCCCGAGTACGCAACGCGCGCGATTGAGGAATACAAGCTGGCGCTCGACGCCGATCCCAGCTCCAAATACTTGAACAGTGGGTTGGCCGAGCTTTATCTCCGCACCGGCCGGGTCCGGGATGCAGTGCTAGCGGCGCAGGACATTCTCAAGACAGAGCCGGACAACCTGGAAGCCCACAAGCTACTGGGTCGTGTCTACTTGCAATCCCTGGGCAATGTGCAAAATGGCGGACCTTCGGAGAAGGTGCTGCAACTCGCCATTGCGGAATACAGCAAGATTGTGCAACTCCAGGGCAACGACATTGAGAGCCGTCTGCTTCTAGGCCAGCTTTACACGTTGGCCCACGACACGCCCCATGCGGAAGAGCAGTTTAAGGCGGCGCAGCACATCGATCCCAATTCCGAGGACGTGGTGCTCAACCTGGCGCGGCTCTACAGCGATTCTGGCGACATGACGCATGCCATCCAGGTGCTGAACGCCGTGCCGGAAGACGATCGCACCGCCAAAATGGATTACGCGCTGGGCATGAGCTACGACCAGCTCAAGGACAACAAGAAGGCTATCGACGCCTACAGTAAGGCGTTCGACATGGAACCGGATAACCTCGACGCTGAGAGGGGTCTGGCCCAGGCGCTGTTGAATGACAATCAGCTCGGCCCCGCCCTCAAGCACTTTGAAGCCATCTCGACCGCCGATCCCCAGGACGCGCAGACCTACCTGCGCATCGCAGAGATTGAGCGCCGGCAGGGTCACTACGAGCAGGCACTGACCACCCTGAAAAAAGCCAAGGCTCTGGCCTCGGATTCGCTTGAAATCGGCTTCAATGAGGCCTTGATCGACGATTCGCTAGGCCACTACGAAGAGGCCGCGCAAACTCTGCAGGGCCTCGTAAAGCAGACCACCCACCCGGACGGCCAATACTCAGAAGCGGAGAAGAACAATCGCTCCATCTTTCTGGACCGCCTGGCCAATGTGTACCGCGAGCAGGAGAAAACAGATCTGGCGGTGCAGACTTACCAGTTGATGGTCGCCATGGGCGGGGAATACGCCGAACGTGGATACCAGGGCGAGGTGGACGCCTATCGCGACGCCAAGCAATACGATAAGGCGACCCAGGTAGCCCAGCAGGCAGCGCAGGCCATGCCCAAGGACAAGAGCGTCCAGCTCATGCTGGCCGGGCAGCTGGCCGACACCGGCAAGGCTGACGAGGGGATCAAGCTGGCCAAAGCCCAACTCCGTGGCGACCCCAATGACCGCGACGTAAACCTCGTCCTGGCACAGATCTATACCCGCCTGCGGCGCTGGAAGGAAGCCGGCGACGAAATTGACGCAGCGGAAGCGCTCTCCACCAAGCAGGACGACAAGATCTATATCTATTTCTTGCGCGGCGCGCTCGATGAGCGTCAGAAACATTACGATTCCGCCGAAGAACAATTCCGCAAGATCCTGGCCATCGACCCCAACAACAGCATGACCCTGAATTATCTCGGCTATATGCTGGGGGATCGCGGCGTCAAGTTGGATGAAGCCCTCAGCATGGTGCAGAAGGCGGTGCAACTGGATCCCCAGAACGGCGCCTACCTCGATTCTCTCGGCTGGGTGTACTTCAAGATGGGCCAGTATGCACTGGCCGAAGCCAACCTGCGCAAAGCTACCGAACGCATGTCGCAAGACCCGGCTGTACATGACCATCTGGGCGAGCTTTATGAAAAGACGGGCCGCCTGAAAATGGCTGCCTCCCAATGGGAGCAGAGCCTGCAGGAATATGCCCGCACCGCGCCCGCGGACGCTGAGCCCGGCGACGTGAGCAAAGTCCAGAAAAAACTCGATAGCGCGCGGGTCAAGCTGGCTAAGGAAGAATCGGCGGGCGCCAGCCCGAAGCAGTAAGTGACCCTCGCACTGCCGCCTGGCTGTTCCGTCCCTGACCACGGCCCCCTTGCTCAGCGGGTGCACCCCGAAGCGCCCCATTCCTATCGCACTCCATTTCAGCGGGACCGGGCGCGGGTCATCCATGCCCGGTCCTTCCGCCGCCTGGCAGGAAAGACCCAGGTCTTTACCCACCGCCACTCCGATCACTTTCGCAGCCGCCTCACCCATACCATGGAAGTGGCGCAGATCGCGCGCGCCATCGCCAGTGCGCTGAAGTTGAACGAGGACATGACCGAGGCGCTGGCGCTGGTGCATGACATCGGGCATCCTCCCTTCGGTCACGCCGGCGAGCGGGCGCTGCATGAGGCCATGCGGGAATTTGGCCTGGCCTTCGATCACAACCTGCACGCCCTGCGCATCGTCGAGTATTTCGAAGTTCGTTATGCCGCATTTCGCGGCCTGAATCTCACCCTCGGCATGCGCGAGGGGATCGTCAAACACTCAAGAGATTACTCCGCAGCCGAACACCCGGAGCTCAACCCCTATTTCCTCGATCAGCAACCGCCCTTGGAGGCGCAGCTCATCGATCTGGCCGATGAGATCGCCTACCTCACCGCCGATATGGATGATGGCATGGAGGCGGGGATGCTGGAGGCTCAAGATCTCCGCCAACATGTGCGCATCTTCGATGAATCGTTGTCTGCCGCGGAGCGTGAGTATCCCACGGCCACGGAGAAACTACTGTCCAACGAAGCGCTGAAAAGGATGCTGAATACCCTGGTGGGCGATCTTCTGCGTCAGACTGCGCGTCGAGTCCACGCCGCGGGTGTCGTCACCCTCGAGGATGTTCGCCGCTCGCCGCAGCGGCTGGTGGCCTTCTCCCCGGAAATCGAGGAGCTCCGCCGCGAAGCCAAGCAACATCTCTACGCCACTCTCTACAGCAGCGAGGAGTTGCAGCGAGATCTGCAGGAGGCGGCTTTGGTAGTACGAAATATGTTTACCAGCTGGGTGAACGATCCGTCGCTGTTACCGACTGCCGGCCAGTCCCAGATCGCCGGCCAGGGCTTGCCCCGCGTAGTCGCCGACTACCTCGCGGGTATGACGGACAACTACATTCTGCAGCAATATGCCGACCGGCAAAAACGCCAGTAATAGCATTCGGTAGCGTGGCGGAGGGACCTGCTGTTCCTGTCGGATCTTCCTTCGAAGTTGCTACAGGTTAGTAATCTGCATCGGGCTAAGCGTACCCGTGAGCAGGTCGCGGAAGGCGGCGAGGTTTCCGCAAAATCTTCCTAGCCGGTCCACGTGTGCTTCCGGCTTCACGCTCCATACCAGGTTCTTCACGCATGGCCCGACGATAAAGCGAAACACCAGCGACCAGGGAAACGTGCCTTTACGCGCAAGGTAGATCGGATTCGCCACCTGCGCGTAACCCATGCGCACTCCGGCCATGCGGCCCAACTTGACGCTGAGGTGAACTCCGCACGCATTGGAAATATGAACGATCGCACCAAATTTCGCCAACTGCCGCGAGAAATCCCAATCCTCGTACCATCCATAAAGCGGAAGCGTCTCGTCGAAGCGAAGCGCATGTTCTCGAATCGGAGCCATGCGCAGACACATATTGCATCCGTAGGCAAAGTACCTAGGGCTTATTAGCTGCTCGCCCTGCGCGCTGCCGTCGCTGGCGAGAATCAATTTTGCTTGCTCCACGGTGAGACCGGGCCCTTTCACATCGTCTGCCAATACACTGCCGGTGGAAGCTACGACCTCCGGGTTTTCCATAAAGACGCGCTCGGTGATCTGCAGATAATGCGGGTCAAGATAGAAATCGTCATCGATAAAAAGCAGAATGTCGCAATCCCGAACCAGGCTGAGGATCGCATTGCGTTGGCGAGTAAGCCCCAACTCCGCCTGGATAAAAGTTACATGCGGAAACCGCTCCGGCGCATCACCCACATCCGCCAGTTCTGCGTACGCTATCAGGATCTTATCCGGCTGCCTTTCCTGCTTTGCTAAAAAGGCAATCGTCTGAGGGAGGATTGCCGGACGCCCGCGGGTAGCAATGCCAACGACCAGACTTGTTTCCATGATTCCTCTCGTCAGCGGTGCCTATCCAGCGCCCCAGGGCGGAAGTTTCGCCGGAGCAGACCATGGAGGCGCACCCGCCACATGAAGCTTTCTGCGATAAACTTTCCCACCACTCGACACGTAGAGCGTATCGAAATCATGGCCGCCGAAACAGAGCCCCGTACCCGGTGCGTTACCGGGCAAAGGAAGAATCGCCGCCACACGCCCATTGCGATCGAAAACCTGGACTCCCATCCGCGTGGCTACGTAGGCTCGTCCATCGCGGTCCATAGCGATTCCGGCCGCACCGCTGTCATCCGCCGAAGTAGGAACATAGAAGTCGTAAAATGCCTCACGGGCGTCGACGGTTCCATCGGACCGGACACGGTAGCTCAAGCCGCTGCGCGAAAGGCTTTGGGCGACAAAGAGCCACAGGCCGTCGGGTGAGAGAGCCACTCCGGAGGCTCCCTTCAAACCCTTGTCCAACTGCACCTTTTCCCCGTTTGACCGAATTAGCCATAGTTCATTTTCCAAATTGCGCGCCCGCGTCAAAGCGTAGCTATCGCCATTGTTACGTACCGTCATGGCTGCGATATCTAGACCCTGGCCAAACATTTTGGCGGGCCCATGGATGCCGCCCTGGGCACGGGTCACGTACACCCGCCCGTCTGCGTCAAACGCGAGCCCAGCTCCCACCGGCTGAGCGCACGGGGCCCGCTTTCCATCGGCAACAATCTCAGTAATCTTTCTCTCCCCCTGGCTCGGGTAGAAAATCTGCCCCCGCCGGTTTGCAGCCAGGCTGGTTACAGACGCGCAGCCATCGGCGGCAACCACCTGCCAATCTTCTCCCGGATCCAGGATCGTCTTGAGAACCGGATTGCCAGGCATCCCGGCCGCGATGGGCGAAGGCCAGTCTTTCCACAGCCAGCGCATTGCATCAGGGAAGAGCGAAGCAGCCTGGTTTCCATTGTGAGTGCCCGCGCCCCAGGTGTGCCGGACATCATAGCCGGCAAACTCCAACGCCCGATTCATGGTCAGGTTCGACATCCACCAATCGCCCATCTCCGGGCCCCCAGGCCATTCATCGTGGACGCCATCCTGCATAAAGATGCGTAGAGGTTTTGGTTCAGTCTTGCGCACCAGGACGTAGTATTGCTCTCCACCCCGCATGCCGACATAGGTTCCGATGGAGCTGAAGACGCGGCGAAAAGCGTCCGGACGCTCCCAGGCTGCGGTGAAGGCAGCGATTGCGCTGGTGCTTCCGCCACCGATAGCGCGGTCGTTGGGGTCGGTAGAAAGCCTGATCGGCCGTCCATCTGCGGCGCTGTGCCGTTCCACTTCCGGCAGCACTTCCTCAATCAAGAAACGGGCCAGCCGGTCGCTGCGGCTGTCGAATTCAAAACTACGATCGAAGCGAGAATTATCCGGTGGAGTCGCCGAGGCCACGACACCCGGCGCAACACCGATGCCGATGGTGATCGGCATCGCATGCTGCGCGATCAGGTTGTCGAAAACGGTCGCGGCATTGAAACTGAGACTATCCAGACCCACATACACGCACGCCGGCTTATCCCCTTTGTACTCCGCCGGCACATACACCGTGATCGTCCGCGTAGTACCCGGGAAGATTTTGGAGTCCGTCAGATCGAACTTGAAGGTCGTTCCCGTCGCGACTCCGGCAGTCGGTTTTGAGTCAGGTCCCAGCGCGTAGTTATCGGATGCCGCCGGCACCGTTTCATCGATCACCGGCGGCGGTGCACCCGGCGTTTGGGAGAAAGTCAGCAGCGAGCCCAATAAAAACGGCGCTGTGCCCAGCGTGTATCTACACCAAGCTTTCATTGATTGGGATTCTCCTTTGTCCATTTCTAAGGAAGGGCATACCCCAGGAGCTGTCCGCTTGCCTGGCCTTCGCAGGCGGGATCCTGGCTGACGAAATCATCCGCGCCGGTGCTGCAGCGGTACAGAGCTACCAGATTAAGGCCCGCAACCGGCTTGGCGTAGCCGTAGCCGTTCGTGCCCAGCAGGCGAGCCCCTCCGCACGAGAGATCGAGGGAGACGAAGTAGTCTGTCGTCCCGCTCTTACACCCATAGAACGGGACAGTAGCGCCCTGTTGCGGGCTTTCGTAGAGATGCCCCAGGGTGGACTGCAGAGAAAAGTTTCCCCCGGGATCGATCCAACCCGTAGTGACCTCATGCGAGGTCTGGTTGAAATACCGCTTGAGCGCCCGCATTGGCTGGCCGGGCACCCACGTAGCCGTTGCAATATCCCAGAAGGCGATGTTGCCGGAAACGCCGGCCAAGGCCGGAGATGCGTTCCAGGGAGGCGGTGGGTTGGAGGCAGATGTGTACAGCGTTAGCGTGGGGTATGATCCAACATTCAGAGCGCCATAGAAGTCGCGCACGAAGGCGGCAATAAAATTCGATTCGGCGCCGGTTAGGTTAGTGTCGATCACCGTGAGCAGCTCCCAGGGAGTAGCACCGCTCAGCTCGGAGCCGTCGGGGATGCGGTACAACTGGATACCATATTGGCCCAGCTCCGGCACGTCTCCAGTTGTTGATGGTTTTCGCGTGGGTAGATTGAAGACAGCGTACCAATAACCCGTCGCCTCATCCAAGGCCATGTCCCCCCAGCTCGGATACGGATTATTGGCGTCGATTCCATTGGTGGTCAGAGTCCCCACGCTCGTAAAGTGCACTCCATCCTTGGAGATCGCCTCGACATGATGGCAGTAAGAACTGTAGTCCTCATAGAACATCCGGATGGATGAGTTATGGTCGGTGTTATAAACCGCCGGTTGGCCTACACCGTAGTTCCCTGGTGTGTCCGGGCCGATGATCGGTTTGGGATATTTTTTCCAATGGATTCCATCGTTGGAGAAGGCAACACCGATGTTGTTGTTTATCCCTTGCAGAGAATTGGTCGCAACGAAGTACAAGGCGTAGCTATAGGTCTTGCCGTCGCCCAGAGGATTGGCGAAGGAGCCGCCGACAACCTTCGGATTGCAGGTATATACCGAGTCCCATCCGTACTGGTCTTCGCTCAGCACAGGCACCGGCCCGGAATGCTTGTTGGTCGTCAGGTTGATTGTCTCGTATTGAATGGAGTCTGACACCTGCGTCCTGTCAGAGGGGTTGTCATCCGAGCCACACCACCAAACCTGCGCTACATTGCCCTTTTGTAGGACGGCCGGAGAATAATCATAGATTCCGGCTCTTCCCGCGACCGAGCCCGCCGGCAGCGGGGCAAAGCTGATACCGCAACCCGCAATATTGAGTATTACGGTCAACGCAACCACAACTCTCGTCAATGCACTTGCAGGACAGCTTTGCAGGGAAAATGCTCTCGCCATGGGCCGGCTATTGAACCTTGCCCTGCGGTCGCAGTTTGCGCAGCTCCTGCGCACACTCCACTGCATTCAACGCGGAGAGCTCGAGGTTGTCAGCCGAAGCCCAAAGCCACAAACGCCGGGACTGCGGGACACCGTCCTGATCGAAACGCACGCGGACCGACACATCCTGATCGCCAATGGAGTTGAGGTTGCCGGGCGCATCAGCGTCGCCCAGGATGAGTTCTATATGCGGAGCGGAAAGCACCGTCTCCATCTGCTCCAGGGTCACCGGGCGCTCATACTCCACCGCAATCGAGAATGTGTGACCGTGGAAGACGGGCACATGAATCAGCTGCAAGGAAAGCTGCGGCAGCCGGCCGCCGGAAAGAAGCGCGTAGTGCTGCCGGATGCGGGCTTCGCTCTCCGCCAGGCTAATCTTGGCGGATTCTCCAAACGCGGCGACGGTGTTGAACGCTACCTGCACGTCGTACACTTCGAGCGGAATACTCTGGAACGAAAGCAGCGTCACTGTTTGCTGGTGCAACTCGTCCAGCGCCGCCTTTCCGTACTCCGAAGCCGGTTCCATGACGGTTGCTGAAGCCGCGCGAATCGCTCCCGCCCGCTGCAGACGCTCCAGCAGCAGCCCCAGCACCAGCGAAGCGGGCTGTGCGGAAACAACCGCCGGCGTATGTAGATTGGGAGCTCCGGCAACGGCCCCTTCGCCCATCGCCTCCTGTACCCACGGTGCGCACACCAAAACACCGGCTTCGCCCTCCAGGGCTCCGGAGAGATCGATGATGCTGGAGCCGGCACGCTGCGCGGCCTGCCAGTGGCGCCGCGTTAGCTCCCCGCTCCCGGCGAAAAACGTGAAGTCGATGCGCTCAAACGAAGTGGGGGTGATGGGCTGGATAAACGTTATCTCATCGCCCACCGCTTCCAGTTGTCCCAACGCCTGCTGATCGTCCATTAGCACGAACTCGGCAGCGGCAAAACTGGACTCGGAGAGCGCCTCGTTGAGCTGTTTGCCGCGGATGGAAGCGGCGCCAACAATTGCAATACGGTAGTTGGTGGTCATCGATTCAATTGCCTGCCGGAACTTCTCATGGATGAACGGGTGGTTGGGATGGAGGGTGCGAAGGCGGCAAGGCAGCAGCGGAGGCAGCTTCGCTGAGTACAACTCCTTCGGCGCTCGAGAGATGCCGGCTGGCGGCTTTATGGCGCCGCTGCCAGGAATACGCGGCGCGCGCGAAAATGCCAGAAAACATATAAAAGAACGCCACCAGAAAGAGCACGATCTGGGAGAAAACAGCCGTGGCGTAGATCGCCAGCCCGATAAACACGATCCGTTGAAAGGGATGGCGATCGGTCAGGTTGATCTCTTTTCCGCTCCAGAAGCGCCAGGTACTGACCATCAGCAGGCCCACCATGAACACCAGCAGCATCCACATGATGGCGACCCGCCAGTTGGGCACCGGCGTTCCAGAAAAGAAATGGACCACGGCGGCAATCACCCCGGCGGCCGCGGGGATGGGCATGCCCACGAAATATTTCCGGCCCGGCCGGCCGGGATTTTTGGGCAACAAGTTGGCGCTGATATTAAAACGTGCCAAGCGGCCGGCGCCGCACAGCAGAAAGAGAAAGCAAACAAATGCGCCCCACTGCACCACGTGCTGCCGCCGCACGGGATCCATGGCCATGGGTAGCATCTGGAAGCCCCACGTAAAGGCCAGCAGGCTGGGGGCCACGCCGAAGGTAATCACATCTGCCAGCGAATCGAGTTCCTTGCCAAAGTCGCTGGTCGTTTTGGTCATGCGCGCGATGCGGCCATCGATGGCGTCAAACGGGATGGCAAAGCCGATGGCCAGTGCTGCATAGTCGAAATGCCGCGGCTCCTGCACCGATCCCTGCAGGCTTTGCATGATCGCGAAATAGCCGGCGGCGATATTGCCTGCGGTGAACAGCGACGGCACGATATACATGCCCCGGCGCAGCCGGCCTCTCCTGTTGCGCTCGAGCGGCCGCCCCTGATCGGGCAGCCTGGAAGCGTCGGCGCTCAAGCGAAACTCTCCGCCAGCACGTCGACCGTTCCCTCATCCTCCGCCGGCTGGATATCAGCCAACACCGAGGCTCCTCCCTTGACCCGCTGGCCCAGGGCTACCCTGAGATGCGCATGGCCGGGCAATATCACGTTCACCCGGGAACCGAACTTGATCAGGCCGACACGCTGGCCGCGTTCCACAAAATCGCCTGGTTGAAAGCGGAAAACGATGCGCCGCGCCAGGATACCGGCGATCTGGCTGAAAATCACATCAAACTCATCGCCCAGCACAGTCACCACATTCTGCTCGTTCTTTGCTGATTCGGGGTCGAGCGCGTTCAGGTGCTTGCCTTTTTGGTAGCGCACCTCACGCACCGTGCCGGCTATGGGCGAGCGGTTGACATGCACATCGAACACGCTGAGGAAGATGCTCAAGCGGACACGTTCACCCTCCGGCGTCTGAATGCGCGCGACCTCGGTAATTTTGCCGTCCGCCGGCGAAACCACGAGGCCTGGCTCAATCGGTACCGGGCGCTCAGGATCGCGGAAGAACCAGAGAAAAAAGCAAGCCAGCAGAAAGGGCACGATTGCCCAGATCCAACTCCCCGTTACCAGCCATATTAGAACGGCAGCCGCGATAAATCCCAAACCATAGAAATATCCGTCACGCACCATGTATGCGACCAAACCCTTGCAGAATTATAGAGGGTGACTAACCTAACTTGTTTTCCAAGAGCCCAATGGGGCCTGCAACAGCACAGCGTCTTCGACCGGGGCGGAGTAATAGGCGCGACGGTGCCCCACCGCGGAGAAGCCGCTGCGGTGATAGAGTGCAAGCGCGGCCACGTTCGAGGCCCGCACCTCCAAACGTATGCTCGACGCCCCGGCATTGACAGCCCAGGCGATGCAGGCGCCGATCAAAGCACTTCCAATTCCCTGGCGACGATACTTTTCATCGACCACCAGCCCCTCCACCTCCGCGGCGGTCTCCTGGGTTAACCAGCTGACCACCGCAAACCCGGCTAGATTGCTGTCACTCAGCGCAACAAAAGCACAGCGGGCCACACCGAAAGCCGGCGCTGGGAGAAGGATTTGCTCGTAGCTGGGCCGGCTCCAATGAGGGGCTTCGACGAACCGGGCGGCGAGCATGAGCAGGCCATCGATGTCCTGCGCCGTCATCACGCGGACACTCAAGCTCAAGTCGCAACCCCTGCCTTGGCGGCGCGAATCACCTCAGCGTCGGAGCGCCGGAGATAGTTTGCCTGCAGGGTCTCGACGTCATCGAATGTGCCCGCGCGAAAGCGACCCAGCGCGAAGCGAAGCGCCTCAGCGGCATCGGGAGGTTGCACGTAAAACGGCCCGCAGATAGCTAGCGCGGCACAGGCGCTGGTGGCTGACGCGGGGGTGTCCCCGGCAACGCTCTCGTCGCAAACCAGCACTCCGGCACCAGGCTGCTTGGCCAAAGCCACTGTCTCCTCTCCGCTGAGGAGGAACTCTCCCAGCTTGTGGCCGTTCTGGTATTCGCCCACGTAGTACTCACCCCGGCCGGCATCCACTGCGGCCAGCACATGGGGTAAACCAGTGGCGCTGGCCAGCAGCGCCAAACGCGAAACGGCAATTAGAGGAATACCCCCGCCTTCGGCCAGACCTTTGGCAGTGCTCAGACCCACCCGGATGCCGGTAAAACTGCCGGGCCCGTTCACCACCACGATCGCCTCTATATCGCGCAGCGTCGCCTGCCGGCTCTCGAGCATGGCAGCGATCTCGGGGATCAGGCGCGCCGAGTAGGTGCGTACGGCGAGGCTGCCCGTGGCAAGAATCTTGATCCCCTGCGCGCCGGCCACGCCGAGAGCCACGCTGGCCGTGTTTCCGCAGGTATTCAGGCCTAGAAGCATTCTTCAGACCCCAGCAATCGGGTCCTGGCAGATTTCCAGCAGCACGCCGTTCGCAGCCGATGGGTCAACCAGAAAATGGAGCCGGCCGCCGGCGCCGATCTCGATTTCCTCGGAGATTAGCTTTGCCCCGGCCTGCTTCATCTCCTCGAACGTGCCGGAAATGTCGTCCACGTGGAGTGCCAGGTGGTGCAGGCCTTCCCCATGCTGCGCCAAAAACTTGCCCAGGTCCGTCCCCTTATCCAGTGGTTCGAGCAGGCGCACCCGGCTCTCTCCCAGCGGAATCATCACGCTGCGCACGCCTTCCTCCCCTTCTTCTTCCTCCAACACCGTGAGACCGAGGGCTTCATACAAACGCCGGGCCTGCTCAATACTGTTGACTGCTATGCCCAGGTGATCGATCTTTGCCATCTTTCTCTCCTCGTGTGAGTTGCTCTACCCATTCGGGTACCAGCTGATACGGATCCATCTCTTTGCGCACCACCTGCTGACCGATCGCCACCAGGGCCTGATAGCTCAGACCATGTCCACGCATAGTGCGCAGCAGTTCATGAGAAATCATTTCCATTATCCGGGCTTGCCACTGTGCCTCCCGCCGGGCGGTGAGTTTTCCCTCCTCTGCCAGCCAGGACCAGAATTTATCCACGGTGTGTTCCAGTTCTTCGATGCCGTCACCATCCGAGGCGATGGTCCGAACCACAGGCGGAATCCAGCCTCCGTGTTGTCCCGCGAGCGACTGCAACGATCGCACCTCTTTTTCTACCCGGTCGGCGCCGTCGCGGTCGCTCTTGTTGATCACGAAAATATCGGCAATCTCCATGATGCCTGCCTTGATGCTCTGCACATCGTCGCCCATTCCGGGAACCAGCACAACGATGGTTACGTCGGCCAGGCGCACAATATCCACCTCGTCCTGGCCGACGCCCACGGTTTCGATCAGCAGGCGTTGCTTGCCGCTGGCCTCGATGACGGCGGCAACCTCCGCCGATTTCCGGGCGAGGCCCCCCAACGAGCCCCGAGTCGCCATGCTCCGCATATAGAAACCGGGATCGGCATCATGCTCACGCATGCGGATGCGATCTCCGAGAATAGCTCCGCCGGTAAAGGGGCTGGTCGGGTCGACGGCGACCACTCCAACGGTCGTCTCTTGCGCCCGATAACGGCGTGCCAATCCGTCCACCAGGGTGCTCTTGCCGGCGCCGGGAGAGCCGGTAATACCAATGCGCACCGCGGATCCGCTCGAGGAAAAGCAGCAGGAAAGGATCTGCCGGGCAGAAGGCGCGTCATCCTCCACCAGGGAGACGGCACGCGCCAGAGCGCGTACATCCCCCTGACGCAAACGCCTGACCAACTCCACCACCTCGCCGCTTTCGCTGCTCATCCCCTATCGATCATAACGATTGCTGAGGAAGACAGAGGGTGCGCAGAGATTTGTTAGGGGAAAGGCGTACGGCCGGGACCTGTATTCTCCGCGATCTTACCCAAAAGCGCGGAACTACTAGCTCAGAGTCTTCCCATCCATTTCGAAAAGTTGAGGTCGGAACAACCCTACACTTTGTCATCCCGAGCGGACCCGGATTTCCTGCCACGCTGCACTGGATACAGCCGCGTGTGCGGTTTTCCGTAGGAGAAAACCGCATGAAGTCCGCCAACGCCATCAAGATCAACAGGAAATCCGGGGGAGCCGAGGGACCTGCTGTGTCAGCGATCTCACCCAAAAGCATTGATCTACTTGTTCAGAATCTCCCGGGCAATGACGAGCCGCTGGATCTCACTCGTGCCTTCGCCGATAGTGCACAGCTTGACGTCACGGTAGAACTTCTCCACCGGGTAGTCCTTGATGAAACCATAACCTCCGTGCAACTGCACCGCCTCATCACACACCCGCACCGCTACTTCGCTAGCCATCAATTTGGCCATGGACGATTCGAGCGTAGTCTTCTGGCCTGAATCTTTCATCACTGCGGCGCGCAAAGTGAGCAGCCGCGCGGCGTCAAGCTGCGTCGCCATGTCCGCTATTTTCCACTGAATCCCTTGAAACTCCGAGATCGCCTTGCCAAACTGATGGCGCTGCTTCACGTAGCGGCGCGCGGCGTCGAAGGCTCCCCGCCCAATGCCCAGCGAAAGCGCGGCAATCGAAATGCGTCCGCCATCCAGAATGCGCATGGAGTCGATAAACCCCTCACCCTCCTGCCCCAGCAGGTTTTCACTCGGAATCTCGCAGTCTTCAAAAATGAGCTCAGAAGTATCGCTGGCGCGCAGGCCAAGCTTGTTCTCTTTCTTCCCCGCGCGGAAGCCCGCAGTTCCCTTCTCTACCACGAAGGCCGAAAGGCCGCGCGTGCCCTTGCTCTTATCCGTAACCGCAATGATGACAGAAACATCAGCGTAATGGCCGTTGGTGATAAACGTCTTGTTCCCGTTCAGCACCCAGCGATCGCCTTTGCGTACGGCGGTGGTGCGGGCACTTCCTGCGTCGGAGCCGGAACCAGCCTCGGTCAATCCCCAGGCCCCTAGCCATTTACCCGATGCCAGCAGGGGAATGTACTTGCGCTTTTGCTCTTCGTTGCCGGCGACAAAAATGTGGTTAGTACAAAGCGAGTTGTGCGAGGCCACGATAATTCCGATAGAGCCATCGACCGCCGAAAGCTCCTCCACGGCGAGCGCGTAGTCCACATAGCCCAGGCCCGCCCCTCCCAGTTCCACCGGGAAGATCATGCCCATCAAGCCCATCGCGCCCAGCTTCTGAACCACCTCCATGGGGAACTCGCTGGCCTCGTCCCAGCGCATAACGTTGGGGGCGATTTCGCGCGCGCCAAACTCGCGAATCTCCTTGACCAACTGCTCCTGGTCCTCGGTCAGTGCAAAAGAATGCGTCGGCGTACGGGTAGGATCGGCTGCGTGGACACTCATAGGTTTATCACCCCAATAGTCACAGCACGCTGAGCGCCTGCTCCAAATCCTGGAGCAGATCGTCAGCATCTTCAATACCCGCCGAAATGCGCACCATGCCGTCGGTGAGGCCGATCTTGGCGCGGCCCTCTGCACCAAGAGCAGCGTGCGTCATGGTCGCGGGATGAGAGATAAGCGTCTCTACCCCGCCCAGCGATTCGCCGACCGTGCACAACTTGAGCCGGCGCAGCACGGAATTGGCCCTCTCCAGGGAACCGGCCTCGAACGTAATGAGCGCCCCAAAGCCCGACATCTGCCGCTGCGCAAGCTCATACTGGGGATGGTGGGAGAGGCCGGGATAAAAAACCGCGGGGATCTTCGGGTGGCCTGCAAGATACTTTGCGATCGCGCGGCCGTTCACCTCATGCTGCTTCATGCGCACGGCCAGCGTCTTCACCCCGCGCAACACCAGAAAGCACTCGAAGGGAGAGAGAATGCCCCCGGTGCATTTTTGCACGAAGGCAAATGTCTCTTTGTGCTTCTCAGTAGTCCCCACCAGAACGCCCCCCAGACCATCACTGTGGCCATTGAGAAACTTGGTGGTCGAGTGCATAACGATATCCGCGCCCCACTCCAACGGCCGCTGAAAATAGGGCGACATAAAGGTGTTGTCGACGCTCAAGTCGATCGCCTGCCCCGCACTTCGCTTTGCATGGCACAGGTCGGCGATAGCGCGAATGTCGGTGATCTGCATCAAGGGGTTGGTCGGAGTTTCAATATGCAGCAGCCGGGTGGTGGGCCGAATCGCTCGCCGCACCTGCTCCACGTCGGTGGTGTCGACGTACGTGAAGACGATGCCGTAGTTGGCAACGATTTGGTCGAAAAGCCGCGGCGTTCCGCCGTACACATTCGATCCGCAGATGACATGGTCGCCGGTCTTGAGCATGGTGACCAGGGCTGAGATGGCCGCCATGCCGCTGGAAAAAACGTGCGCTGAAGCGCCGCCTTCCAGCGAAGCCAGGTTTTCTTCGAGCGCGGTGCGCGTGGGATTCGAAACCCGGGAATATTCGTATCCGCGGTGCTTACCGATCTCTTCCTGCGCGTACGTGGATGAGGCATAAATGGGAACGTTGACCGCACCGGTCAAAGGATCTGGAGACTGGCCGTCGTGGATGGCGCGGGTAGAAAATCCGTGTTGGCTGCTGCTCACAGACCGCCCTCGAAGATGTCTTTCGAAAGATAGCGCTCGGCGGAATCAGGAATGACGGTGGCGACGCGCTTTCCTTTGCCCAGGCGGGCAGCAATCTGCACCGCTGCATCCACGGCCGCTCCGCCACTCGAGCCGGCCAGCACGCCTTCTTCCCCAGCCAGTCGCTTGACCATGCCGAAGGCCTCAGGATCGTTGACCATAATGATCTCGTCGCACCACTCGCGGTGAAAGGTATGGGGAATAAAGGAAACGCCGATCCCCTCCACCTTGTGGTGGCCCCGCTGCGCCCCCCTGCAGCACGGAGCCCTGCGTCTCGACAGCTACAGTCAGAATGCCCGGGTCCTGTTGCTTGAGAAAGCGGGCGACGCCAGAGAACGTGCCGCCGGTTCCAACACCGGCGACAAAGGCATCCACCCGGCCCTCCATCTGCTCCCAGATCTCTTGGCCCGTGGTGGCATAGTGAAAGTCGGGATTGGCAGGGTTCTCAAACTGCAGCGCAGCAAACGAGCCCGGGGTCTCCGCCGCCATGGCCCGGCAGCGGCCGATGGCGCCCGCCATGGCTTCTGCCTCGGGCGTGCGAATGACCGTGGCGCCAAAGCCGCGCATGAGGATGCATTTCTCTTCGGCAAAGCCTTCGGGCACAAAAAGAACGACTTTGTAACCGCGATGCACGCCCACCAGCGCGAGTCCTACCCCGGTATTTCCCGCGGTGGCCTCAAGGATGGTGCCGCCCGGCTGCAGCAGGCCGCGCTGTTCGGCCTCTAGAATCATGCCCAGCGCTGCGCGGTCCTTGACGCTGCCGCCAGGGTTGAATAGCTCAAGTTTTGCGTAGAGATCAGCCGCCCCTGCGGGGACGACCCGGTGCAGGTGCAGCATGGGGGTGGACCCCATCAACTCCGTTATATCTTCGGCGACATGCAGCGCGCGCGCCGCAACCTCACGAGTAAAGGGGGACATAAGCTAACTGACAAGTGTAGCAGCCGGCAAAGGCTGGGTGTCCCATTCAAGCCGTCCTTCGGCTTGAGTGGGATCACGCCTCTCCATATGCCACTTCCCCTTCACGGAAAGAGTCGTTCGCAAGCCTCAAGCCCTGGATCAGTTCAATTGACCGCCACCGGCGACCCGTTCTGCGGAGATACGCTCGCCTTCTTGACATTGGGGTAGTAGCCGGTCTTGGTACGAACCGTCAACTTGCTGTACCCCTTGGCCTTAGCCTCCACGTGAATGGTGCGATAGCCGCCCTGGGTGATGGGCTTGGTGGAGTGGTAACCGATGGTGTACTGCTCGCGGATATCCTTGGCCACCTCCCCGGCAATCTCGTCCACCTGGCCAAGATTCTTGGGGAAGAAGGAAATACCGCCCGTCTCATTCGACAGCATTTCCAGCGCGCGTTTGGCGCGATGAGCCTCCCGCCCGCCGCCGGTATCGTCGTAGAGCAACCCAATCGTATAAATGATCGGCCCCTGCAGGTCCTGAATGCGGCGCACCGTTTCTTCGAGCGTAGTGCTGGAAGCATTGTCTTCGCCATCCGTGATGACCAGCAGAACCTGCTTGGAACGCTTGGCATTCTTGGTCAGGTAATCGGCCGAGGCCATGATGGCGTCGTAGAGGGCGGTCCCGCCCTTGGAATCGATATGCGCTAGGCCGTCGCGCAGCTTATTCACGTTGGCAGTGAAATCCTGATCAATGTATGCCTCGTCGGAGAAGTTGACCACGAAGCTCTCATCATCCGGATTCGAATAGTGCACCAGATCAAGGGCAGCCGTGTTCACCGCCTGGCGCTTGGTGCGCATGGAGCCGGAGTTGTCGACCAGGATGCCCAACGATATGGGAATGTCCTGGTGCAGAAACGAAGTGATGGTTTGCTGCACGCCATCTTCTGAGACCTTGAAGTCGTCCTTGGCGAGGGTATTCACCATGTGCTGTTTATCGTCGAGCACGGTGGCATTCAAAACCACTTCATCGACGTTGCGCTGCAGGGTGTATTTCCCGTTATCACGGCCAACCACCGTTGCACTCTCGGCTTCTTTGGGGGCACCCGTTGCCGTTCCGTCCGGGGAGGCGACCGGATCACGATCCACATTGAGCGGCTGCTGTTTCTCTGCCGGGAATGCGGGTGCAGACGGAGCTGGAGCCGTTTGCATCAGGGCCGGGACCGGCGAGCTGCAAAGCAGGAAGATCGAAAGAATGAACAGCCAACTACTGCAAGGGCGCATAGTATCCGGTGCGGGCATGAACGGTAAGCTGGGGCAGCCCTTCGGGCGGAACCAGCTTTACCTTCAATTTACGCCACTTCCCGTCACGTTTAATATCCTCTGACCTGAACCCCAGCACGTATTGATTGCGTAGCTCGGCACTGATCTTGGTCGCAATGTCGGCCATATCGGCAAGATCATCCACCCGAAACAGCTGGCCCCCAGTCTCCTCGCTCACATCGTGCAGCAGAATGGGTCCCAGCTGCTCCTCCCGCGTAGGAGCGTACTGGTCGAAGATACCGATGGAATAGATCTGCACATCCGACTCGCGGACCACGGCGCGCACTTCGCTTTCCGTATACCGGCTGCGGTTATCACCCCCGTCCGACACCACCAGCAGCGCCTTGCGCTCGTTCTTCGCCTGTTTCATCTTGTTCAAGCCGAAGTAGATAGCGTCCAGCAACGCAGTGCGGTGGCCGGGCTTTACGGTCAGCAGCCGAGCTTCGATGTTGTCTACATTGTTGGTGAAATCCGTAATCAACTCCGGCCGGTCGTTGAAGCCGATAACAAAAAACTCGTCCTGCGGGTTGGCGGTGTGCAGAAACTCCAGAATCGAGTTCCGGGCGCGATTGATCTTGTCAGTCATGCTGCCGCTCAGGTCAAAAATGATTCCGATCGAGACCGGAGCATCCTCCGCGGAGAAACTCTTGATCTTCTGCAGAGCGTTGTTCTCGTAGAGGAAGAAGTCCTGCCGCTCCAGGCCGGTGACCAGCCTGTTGAGCGGATCGGTCACGGTGACCGGCACCAGCACCAGGTTCACATCCACTCGAATGCGCTCGTTGGGCCGCGCAGTCATGGCCTTGGTGCCTTCGAGCGGAACCGCGGTAGCCGGCGGCTTGGCGTTGGGATCTGTTGGCTTGGCGTTCGGGTCCGCGGGCGCTGCAGGCGCCGTGGGCGCCGGAGGATTTACGTGAACGTCGTTTAAGGGGTCCTGGGCCCAGCTAACCCCGCAGAGTGTAAGCCCCAAGGTCAATAAAGTGGCAAGCTTGACCGTCATCCACGCGCACAGCCTTCCTTGAGTACGGCCGCTGTCTAATAACCCGCGAATGGGCCCAGCGCAACCATTAATCCCCATTCTGCGCTCGCAGGAGAGCGCCATAATCCCAGCCCTCGTAAACCCAGTTCTCTTGTGCAGGGATGGTAGCACGTCGACATCAAAGCTGAAACCCGCTTGGCCCTTTTTGGCCGGGGTTTTCATCCACCGAAAAAGACGCGCAGGACGGGACATAACCACTTACCCCGACGTCTGCCATCTAGGTGGTATTACCTCACATGGGACAGGCAGGCGAGGAACCACCGGATGGGCCTTCCTGCTCAGGTACAATCCAGCAGGTATAAGAGAGCAAAGCAATTGTCAGCGCACGCTGAGGTTGCCGATGTCTGGACTGGACCCCCAAAGCATGGCCCGCATTTATCCCTTTCGCGCATTGCGCTACAACCCGAGCCTGGTCCGGATGGAAGACGTAGTAACCCAGCCTTACGACAAGATCAGTCCCGCCATGCAGCAGGCTTACTACCAGCGCAGCCTCTACAATCTTGTGCGCATCATCCTTGGTTTACCCGAACTATTTGACGAACCTGGGAGCAACGACGTCTACACCCGCGCAGCACGCGATTTTGCGGACTGGCGCCGGATGGGAATCCTGGCCCAGGAAAAAGACGCCTGCATCTTCGCTTACTCGCAGCGGTTTACCGTGCCCGGCGGCGACGGAGAGATCCACGAGCGCCGGGCCTTTATCGCGTTGGGCGAGGTGTGCGAGTACAGCCAACAGGTGGTCTTCCGCCACGAACAGACGCTTTCCAAACCCAAGTCGGATCGGCTGAACCTGCTGCGCGCCACACGGGCCCACTTCGGACAAATTTTCATGCTCTATTCAGACCCCGCCCTTACCGCGGAGAAGATCCTTTTCTCCGGCACGGCCGCGCCGGAGATCGAAGTCACCGACGAATACGGCGTGACCCACCGGGTATGGAAAGTCAGCGATATGAGCACCATCAATATCCTGCTCGGAGCCATGGAAGACAAAAAGCTCATCATCGCCGACGGTCACCATCGCTACGAGACCGCCCTGGCCTATTCGGTCGAGCATACCCCACCCAGCGTCGCCCGCACGGAGCGCAACCTGGCCAACACCACGCCCCAGCCCGCCTACCCGGAGGCTGCTGTCATGATGACCTTCGTCAATATGGATTCGGCCGGCATCACCATTTTGCCCACCCATCGCGTGGTTTTCGGCCTCAAGGATTTTTCCCCAGCGGCCTTCATCGACTCGGCAAAGAAATACTTTGACGTTCAGCCGCTGACCGCCGACGATCCGCTTCAGTTAACCAGGCTGTTGGCCCGCCAGCCGGGCACGGCGTTCATCGCCGCCACCAGCGACGGCTACCACCTCCTCTCCGCCAAGCCAGACCTGGTTGCCCAGGCGATGGCCAAGCTTCCCGAGCGCCAACGCCGGCTCGACCTGGCACAGTTGCACTCCCTGGTGCTGGAGCAACTGCTGGGCATTACCGCCGAGGCGATTCGCGAACAACGGAACCTCCGTTATGTGCGCGACGCCGGCGAGGCGGTCGAACAGGTCGTGCGCCGGCAAGCGGACGTCGCCTTCCTGACCAATCCGATCACCCTGGGCCAACTGCGTGAAGTCGCGTTCGCCGGCGATGTCATGCCTCAGAAGTCAACTGATTTCTATCCCAAATTACTGAGCGGTCTTGCCATCTATGCGCTCGACTGAGAGGCTCTGCTGCCTCGCAATGGGTATTATTCTGGCGCCGCTGCTCGCCGGTGCGCAGACAACCCCGCCGCCGCCCCCTCCTCCGGCGCCTCCGCCCGCCCAGCCCTCGGTCGTCAAGACCACCACCCGCTTTGGCGTAGTGATCGACGCCGCCCACGGGGGCTCCGACAGCGGGGCGCGCTTGTCTGACCACTCCCAGGAAAAAGACCTGGTCCTGACGCTCTCGGTTCGGTTGCGCTCTACCCTAGCCGCACATGGCATTTATGTGGTCACTACCCGGGAATCGGATAGCGCCGTCCCGGCCTTGAACCGCGCCGAAACGGCCAACCATGCAGGAGCAGCCGCCTGCATTACGCTGCATGCCACCACCAGCGGCAGTGGAGTCCATCTCTTCACCTCGTCGCTGACGCAAATCCCGCTCACTCGCTTTCTGCCCTGGGATACTGCCCAGGGCGCCTATGCCGAACAGAGCTTGCGGCTCTCATCGGAGTTCGATTCCGCCCTGACGCATGCCGAGATACCCGTGACCCTGGGCCGCACCGCCTTGCAGCCCCTGGACAGCTTCGCCTGCCCGGCAGTGGCCATAGAAGTGTCGCCGTTACATACCTCGGGGAAGGTGACCGCGCTCTCCGACCCTGCGTACCAGGACCGCCTGGTGGCCGCGCTGGCCGCGGCTGTCGAGCAATGGCAGCGCGATTGGAGGCAGCAACCGTGATCTCCCGCACCCAGCGCATCCTGTTCTGGACTCTCCTGGTCAGCTCGGTGGTGATGGCGGTGGTCTTGCTGCGCATGCGCGAGCGGGCCATGGACCGCCTGCTCGCTTCCGCCGAGAGCATGCCGCTCAATCCCTCGGCCGGCCGGCCGGCGCAGAGTGTAACTATGATGATTGCCAATGACATGGACGGTTCGCTGCAGCCCGCAACCCAGAACCTGGCGCTGCCGGTGGATGGCAATGCGCGCGCCCACGTCATTCTGCAGCGCCTTATCCTTGACTACGCGCAACCCAACAGCAAGCACCCGATTGCCACCAACAAAGGTGTCAACGGAATCTTCTTCATGACCCTGCCGCTCGACCCCAATCAAGTCATTCCCAGCACCCAGGCCATCGTCGACCTGAACGCATCCTTCGTCGCCGCCCATCCTTCCGGCATCGAACCAGAGACGCTCACCCTGCTTTCGATACTCGGTACGCTGCACGCCAACTTTCCCCAGATCTCGCAGGTGCGCTTTCTGGTGGAGGGGCAACAGCGCGACACGCTTGCCGGGCATGCCGATTTGACCCGTGTCTATCTGGCCACCGATTCTCCCGGAGTAAAGCACCTGTGAAGATCGGAGTCTTCGATTCTGGTTTCGGGGGGCTGACCGTGCTGCGGGCGCTGCTGCCCCTGCTGCCCCAGGCGCAGTTCCTCTATCTGGGCGACACGGCGCGGTTACCCTACGGCTCAAAATCGCGCGCGACCATCGTGCGCTATGCGCTTTCGAGCACTCGCTTTCTGCTAGACCAGGGCGCGGATTTTCTGGTGATCGCCTGCAACACCGCCTCCGCCCTTGCCCTGAAAGAGATTCGCGAGTCCACCACGGTGCCGGTCTTGGGCGTGATCGAGACCGGCGCCAACGAGGCGCGAAACCAGTCAAAGACACGCGACATCCTGGTGATTGGCACCGACGCCACCATTTCCAGCCATGCCTACGCCGCGGCCTGCAGAGAGCGGGGCCTGCGGGCCCTGGAAAAAGCCTGCCCACTGCTGGTGCCGTTGGTGGAAGAGGGTTGGGTCGATCACCCGGTCACGGCTGAGGTGGTCCGCATCTATCTCACCGAACTGTTGCAGCAGGCCCAGGAATCGGATCTCGACCCCGACACGCTGGTGCTGGGATGCACGCATTATCCGCTGCTGCGGTCCATGATGGAGGCGGCTCTTTCGCCCGCCATCCGCGTCATCGATTCCGCCCAGGCCACTGCCAGCCAGGCAGCCGAGCAACTCGCCGGCCATCGCGTCACGGGCAGGTACGCGGCAAGCCAACCCTGTGGCTGCCGCTTTTTCGCCACCGACTCGGTGGCCAAGTTTCGCAATTTGGGCTCGCGTTTCTTAGGCAGCCCAATTCACGAGGTCGAATTAGTGGATCTGGGTGGCTGATATATCCTTAATCCCGTTGCATGGAGAAATGAGGAGCAGTCAATGACGGATCTTAAGGGTCAGACGGCAGTGGTTTTCGGTCTGGCAAACAAGCGCAGTATCGCCTGGGCGATTGCCCAGAAGCTTTCTGGAGCCGGGGCACGGATTGCCATCTGCTATCAAAACGAACGTCTGCGGGTTGAGGCCGAGGCGCTCGCCGGCGAGTTGCCCGACGCAGCTATCTTTGAGTGCGATGTTTCGAGCGACGAACAGATCGACGCGGTCTTTGCCCAACTGAAAGATTCCTACGGCAAGCTCGACATCCTGGTGCACAGCGTTGCCTTTGCTCCTGCTGAGGAGTTGCACAACGACTTTGTGATGACCAGCCGTGACGGCTTCCGGGTGGCGCACGAGATCAGCGTGTATTCCCTGATTGCCCTGAGCCGGGGAGCCGCTCCACTGATGACAGACGGCGGCAGCATCATCACCCTGACTTATTTGGGTTCGCAAAAGGTGGTGCCGCGCTACAACGTGATGGGTGTAGCCAAGGCAGCGCTTGAGGCGACGGTGCGTTATCTTGCTGCCGATCTGGGCCCGAAGAAGATCCGTGTGAACGCAATTTCCGCCGGCCCCATCAAGACGCTGGCGGCGAGGGGCATCGGTGGCCTGGGCGAAATGCTAAAGGTGCATGCTGAGCGTTCGCCGCTCAAGCGCAACGTAGAACCCGCCGAAGTAGGCAACGCGGCGTTGTTCCTGGCATCCGATCTGTCCTCGGGGATAAGCGGGGAAATCCTCTACGTAGACTGCGGCTACAACGTAATGTCCTTCAGCACCTCAGAATTAACCCGCGGCTGAGCAAAAAGAAAACAGCAGATCCTTCCGGAGGAACCTGCTGTTTACTTTCCCACAAACACAAGTGCTGGGTGCCCCATTCAATCCGTTCGTTGGCTTGAGTGGGATAACACGCCCCTCACCCCTAGCTCCGGCTGGCCAGCGTCTCCGCCTGCAAAGTCACCAGCTCCGTCAGGTCCTTCTTTTCCAAACCATGCACTTCTTTATTAAACGCATCCACCTTGCTCGACCAGTTCATGGAACAGAACTTCGGTCCGCACATCGAGCAGAACGCTGCTTCCTTGTAATAGTCATCGGGCAGCGTCTCGTCGTGCATGGAGCGCGCCGTCTCCGGATCCAGTGACAGCGCGAACTGCTTGTTCCAATCGAAGGTATAGCGCGCATAGCTGATCGCGTCGTCCCGGTCCTGCGCCCCTGGACGATGCCTGGCGATATCAGCCGCATGAGCCGCAATGCGGTACGCAATCATGCCGTCCTTGACATCTTTTTCATTGGGCAGACCCAGGTGCTCCTTAGGCGTGACGTAGCACAGCATAGACGCGCCATGCCAGCCGATCATCGCCGCGCCAATCGCGCTCGTGATGTGGTCGTAGCCGGGCGCGATGTCAGTCACCAGCGGTCCCAGCGTGTAGAACGGCGCCCCATCACAAAGCTCGACTTCCTTTTCCACCTGCTCTTTGATCTTGTCCAAAGGCACGTGACCCGGGCCCTCGATCATGACCTGCACATCGCTCTTCCAAGCCGACCTGGTCAACTCGCCCAACGTCTTCAGCTCGGCAAACTGTGCCTCATCGCTGGCGTCGGCAATGCAACCGGGCCGCAAGCCATCTCCCAGGGAGAAGCTCACGTCGTACTTGGCCATTACCTTGACGATGCGGTCGAAGTGCTCATAAAGAAAATTCTGGCGATGATGATGGGTCATCCACTGGGCCAGAATCGCCCCTCCGCGGCTGACGATGCCAGTGATGCGCTTGGCCACCATGGGCACATACTGGATCAACACGCCGGCGTGGACGGTGAAGTAATCCACCCCCTGCTGCGCCTGCTCTTCAATCACTTCAAGGTACACATCGATGTTCAGATCTTCGAGCTTCTTGACCCGGTTCAGCGCCTCGTAGATTGGCACCGTACCGATAGGCACCGGGCTGTGGCGCAGAATTGCCTCCCGAATCTCAGGGATATTCCCGCCGGTCGAAAGGTCCATCACCGTATCGGCGCCGAAGTTAACCGCGGTGTGCAGCTTGTCCAGCTCTTCGCGGATATTCGAGCTCACCGCGGAGTTGCCAATATTGGCGTTAATCTTGCACTTGGTCGCCACCCCGATCCCCATCGGCTCCAGCTCCGGGTGGTTGATGTTGGCGGGAATGATCAGCCGTCCGGCGGCGATCTCATCCCGAATCAACCCCACCGGGAGCTTTTCCCGCTCGGCGACGAAGGACATCTCTTCGGTAACTTGGCCGCGTCGCGCAAAGTGCATCTGCGACATGTTGCTATCGCCGGTCCGGGCTGCTTCCAGTTTCCGCTTTACGATCCATTCCGCGCGCGGCTTTAGAATCTCGTGGGTCGGGTTGACCGAAGCCTCATGGGTGCCGTTTCCATTGCTGCTCATATGCAAATCGCCTCGTTTAGGGTTTGGATGTTGGCTGGGGTGTTTTGGATCGATCAGCGCACTCGAGTCGATTATACGGTCAGATGCCAGATGGCTGTGCTTGACGGAAGCCACCCGGGCTCCTACCCTTGTAGGAGAGATGAAGATACCTCCGCAGACACTCCGCATCGGTGCGGCCGCAGTGATTATCCTGGGCACGATCATTTACCTGGCGATTACCGGGGTGCAAGCGGACAAAAGCTACTACGTCACCATAGGCGAATTGCAGGCCATGGGGAACAAGGCCTATACCCGTCATCTCCGGGTAGCCGGCGATGTAGCAGCCAAATCGATCGAGCGCAGCGGTACCAACGCCAAATTTGTCCTCACCGAGCAGGGGCACACCCTGCAGGTTAGCTACCAGGGTATTGAGCCCCCGCCGGACACCTTCAAGGACGGTTCCCAGGCGCTCGCCATGGGCACTTACGGCCGGGATGGCGTCTTCCACGCCACCGAGCTGCAGGCCAAATGCGCGTCAAAGTATGCGGCTGCCAAGCCCGCGCCCAACACCGCTTCCCTCAAGGCGCCTGCTCCCGCAGTACCAGGCAAGTAGAACCTAAGCCCTCCCCCTCTATACTCCTATTGGGATGGCACCCACGCTAGTGCAACTCGACGGAGTATCGCGCCTCTTCGGGCGCTTCGCGGCGCTGCGCAAAGTTTCTGTCAGCCTCGCTGCCGGCCGTTGTTACGTTCTGCTGGGAGAAAATGGCGCGGGTAAATCCACCCTGCTGCGGGTACTCGCCGGGCTACTGGATCCAACCTTGGGCTCTGCCCGGATCTTCACTGCAGGCAAACCGGAAAAGATCGCCGGGCAGCGGGCCCGGATCGGCTACATGAGCCATGCCTCGATGCTCTATGACGAGCTTTCTGCCATGGAAAACCTGCGCTACTTTGCCGGTCTTTACCGCACCTGCTCTTGCCTTACTCCGCAAAACGCCTTGCTTTCGGTGGGCCTCGATCCCGCACTTACCCGCCCCGTCGGCCAGTACTCGCAGGGCATGCGCCAGCGTACTTCGCTGGCCCGGGTGCTGCTGCCGCAACCCGAACTTCTGCTGCTGGACGAGCCCTTCTCCAACATGGATGCAGCCAGCGCCGGCAAGATGGTCGCCATGCTAGGCCGACTGCGCGGGGCAAGCCGCACCGTCGTGCTCACCACCCATCAGCGATCGCTCGCCGAACCACTGGCTGATTACTTCCTCATGATGGAAGCCGGACAACTCGTCGCCACCACCGAGGGCCCGGCCCTCCGCTCCGTATGAAGACCAACGCTGCCCGAATCCTGGAGAGTCTCGCCATCCCCTACACGCTGCAGGAGTACGAGGTCGATCCCGAGGACCTCTCGGCAATTGCCGTCGCGCGCAAGATCGGCGTGCCGGTCGAGCAGGTTTTCAAAACCCTGCTCACCACCACCGGTCCTAATGAGTATGTCTTTGCCGTCGTCCCGGGAGACGCGGAGCTGGATTTCAAAAAACTCGCCCGGGCCGCCGGCGCACGCAAAGCCGAGATGGTTTCGCTTAAGGATGTGCAGCCGCTCACCGGCTATATTCGTGGCGGCGTCACCGTCTTCGGCGCCAAAAAGGACTTCCCTGTTTTTGCCGACGAGACCATCGAGCTCTTCGATTTCATTTCCGTTTCCGCCGGTCAGCGCGGCACCCAGATCCTGCTCGCGCCCCAGGATTACCTGCGCGTTGCCAAGGCTACGGTGGCAGACCTGACCAAGGATCAGGCGCGCCCGTGAACTATCTCCTGATCCATTTGGCCAAAGACCTGCGCCTGGAGTGGCGATCGAAAGATGCCATCAACGGCATGCTTTTCTTCGCTTTGCTGGTGGTTGTGCTTTTCAGCCTGGCCTTTGATCCCACCACTGCGATCTCGCGCCAGATTGCCGGCGGCATTCTTTGCGTTGCGACCTTATTTGCTTCCGTGACTGCGCTCAATCAAGCCTGGTCGCGCGAACTGCGTCATCAAGTGCTGGATGCGCAACGCATGGCCCCTGCCCCAGCTTCCGCGCTCTTTCTGGCCAAGGTGATTGCCAACTTTATCTTCGTGACCGTGGTGCAGATCGTTCTGGCGCCTCTCTTTGCCATCTTTTACAACCTGCATCCGGTGGGAGAAAAGTGGCTATTGCTATTGGTGCTGCCGCTGGGCACCTGGGCACTGGTGGTGAATGGAACGTTCTTTGCCGCGGTCTCTGTCCGCACCCGCAATCGCGAGTTGCTGCTTCCCTTGCTGCTCTTTCCTATTTTCATTCCGGCCCTGCTGGGCATGGTCGAGGCGACGACCGCTATCCTGGTGGGCGATTCCGAGCCAGGGCTCTGGATCAAACTGCTCGCCGGCTACGACGTCATTTTCACCACCGTCGGCCTGCTGCTCTTTTCCACCGTACTGAACGCCGAGTGAAGGGGCACTAGGTCTGGTGAAATCCCCCCCTCCGTCAGCAGCCAGACTCGTCCGAATTATGGTGGGAGCCCCGCATTCACGCGGGGCAGCTCGGCTTTCAAGCCGAGCTGCTCGCGTAGAACTATTCTCCTCCGGCTTTAGCCGCCGGGTTTTTTCAAGCCGGGCCGCGCTTGGGATTGAATTGCGAGCACAGGGCGAAGGTCTTCTCCAGATGCTCGATGAAGATGCGCACTTTCGTAGACACGCGGCGGCTGGCAGGTCGAACGGCAAGGATCGGTACCCTGCGTTCAAGAGGCGTCAGCAGACGAAGAACCGTACCCTCTCTTAGTTCGGCAGCAAAGAGCCATGCCGGCGCCTGGGCAATCCCCAAGTGTTCCAACACGCCCATGCGCATCTGTTCAGCATCGCTGGTCCGGAAAGCTCCGCTGGGAATAACGCGCTTTGCCTCCGGCCCGGTGCCGAAGGTCCACGGCTGGACCGAGCCACGCTCAGTAAAAACAACCGACCGAAAACCAGGAATCTCTTCCGGCGATTCCGGAGCGCCGTGCCTGGTCAGGTATTGGGGAGTAGCGACGACGATGATCATCGTCTCGGCAAACCTTCGGGCGACCAGGTTGGAGCTGGGCAGATCACCGGAGTGGATGGCCAGATCGAAGCCGTCTTCGATGATGGTCTCCGGTGTCTCCGCTGCAGCCATTTCGACCGCCATCTCAGGATAGGCGGCGAAGAAGGCCGCCAGTTTCGACACCATGTGGAGGCGGGCAAAAGTGGGGGGGACCATCACGCGAATCAGGCCTTTGGGAGCGGTCTGGCCGTGGCCGATGCGGGAAGTCGCGCTTTCGAAGTCTTCTAGGATGCGCAAAGCAGATTCGTAGAAGTGGCGCCCTGCCTCGGTCAATTTGATCGAGCGTGAGGTGCGATGAATGAGCTCGGTACCGAGCTCAGCTTCGAGTGAAGCGATCTGTTTGCTGACCGCCGGCTGGCCTATCCCGCGCTCTCGCGCGATGGCCGAAAAGCTTCCCTTCTCCACCACTCGAACGAACATGTGCATCGCGTCAAATTTGTCCAAGTCCGGCTCCTTATTCTGCTATCGCTGGGCACGTCAGATGACAGTCTAGGGTCATGAGTCGCCGGTAAGGTAAACTTTTCGTCGACCGATGCGCGGCCAAGGTGTGACTTGGCGCATCGAATCCGGCACTTGCAAGAAAGGGAGAACCGATGAAGGGATACCTGGTTTTTACGCGCGAAAAGACACTCGACAAAGATGAGATGGCCACCTACACCAACGAGGTCCGACCGACCTTCGAAGGGCATGATTATAAGATCCTCGCGCGTTATGGCGCGTTTGAAGACCTGGAAGGAATTCCAACCGAAGGAACCGTAATTCTCGAGTTCCCCAGTGTAGAGGCAGCGAAGGCCTGGTACGACAGCCCCGCCTATCGGAAAGTCCGTGAGCATCGTTTTAAAGGGGCAATCTACCGGACGACCTTAGTAGAAGGAGTCTGAGCGTGGGCAGTCTCGGCCGCAATCTCGAATCCCTGTGGGCCGATGCGAAGCTCGCCGTTCGGCAACTCGTAAAAGCTCCCGGCATCACGCTCGTCGCTGTCGTCACGCTGACGTTAGGCATCGGGGCGAATACCGCCATCTTCACCCTCACCTGGAACATCATTCTCAAAGGCCTCCCGGTTCCCCACCCGGAGCGACTGGTCATTTATGAGATGCGCGATGGCCTCAATGGCACCGGGCTCTCCGGCCCGCTCTTCACGCAGCTTCGTCAGCGCCAAAAGACCAGCGTCGACATCTTCGCCATGTCATATGTCTTTGTCCCCGTTCGCAACGGCGAGCACACCACAAAACAATTCGTCCAGGTGGTGAGCGGCAACGCCTTCAACGTGCTTGGTGTGGAGCCGGCCCTTGGACGCACCTTCACCGAGCAGGACGATAAGAACCAGGGTGCGAACGGAATCCCCGCGGTCCTCAGCTACGAATACTGGGAGAGTGAATTTAAGAGAGATCCCTCCGCGTTAGGCCGTACGCTCATCATCGGTGACCGCCCCGTCATCATCACTGGTATCCTGCCCCGCGCCTTCGACGGCCCAATTGCAAACCAACACCAAGCTGTCTATCTACCGCTGTCCTTTGCTACTGTCCTCTTCGACAAAGACGCGCTCACTCAACCAGGTTCCATGATTTTGATGGCCATGGGTCGCCTCCGCCCCGGTGTAAAGCTCGCAACCGCCGTTGCCGAAACTCGTGCTCTTGAGCCGTCCCTCCGCAAAGCGGCTGACCCCGGCGGTTTGATGCTGAACGGCTTCTTCAAAAACTATCGCCTCCAGGTGGAGGATGGTCATGGCGGCATCGCCCACATCAAAGATCGCTATGGAAGCCCGCTTCTGGTGCTGGAGCTTCTGGTCGCCTTCCTTCTTTTGCTGTGCTGTATCAATACAGCACTGGTCATGCTTGCGCGCGTCAGCGGCCGCCAACACGAATACGCTTTGCGCACTGCTCTCGGCGCGGGCCGCCTCCATCTAGTCAGGCAGGTGCTGCTGGAAACATTCCTCCTGGCCATTCCCGGAGTTCTCGCCGGGGTTAGGCTCGGCTCCTATGCTGCGGGCGCTCTCTTTGGCATGATCACTCCGAGCGACGAGCACATCGTGGCAGACTTGCATCCAAACGCCATTATTCTCACCTTCAATCTTGTCTCTACAGTCTTGATCGTTCTCGGTGCAGGCCTGCTACCCGCTCTGCGTGCCGCTAGCACTGCGCCCATGCTCGATCTCAAAGCCGTCGATCGCAGCACCGCGGCCAAGCGTCTTGGAGGCTGGGCCATCGCTCTTCAGATTACGGTCAGCCTTTGCCTGGTCAGCACCGCATTCCTGCTTGGTGGCATGCTCACCAGCTTGCTCAGCCAGAACAGCGGATTTGTAACCAAGAATGCCGCTTTTGCATTCATCAGTCTCGACGACCTCAAGCTGGATAAGGTTCAAACCCAAAACCTGTACGGCAGACTCGTCACCGCAGTGCAATCGAAACCAGGAGTGAGCGCCGCCGGTTATACCTCTGTCCGGCCGCTCACGGGCAGTTTCGGCGTCTCCGGTATGTTCTCGCTCGATAGCAAACGCCACGTCCACAGCGAACACAACCTCTTCTACGTTTCAGCCACGCCCGGCTTCTTCGCCGCAGCTGGAACCCGCATCCTTTCTGGAACTCCCGCCTTTGCCGCATCCCACGCTATACAGCCATGCGTGCTCAGCAAAGTGATGGCGAGTTATTTCTTTCCCGGCGAAAATCCAATCGGGCAGGAAATTCATTACACCGTCGCGGGCAAGGCCGACGGCACCGACATCGATCCCAAGAACATTGCCTGCGTCGTTTCCGCCGTCGCCGAAGACGTTCGCTACCAATCGCTGCGTAAGCCGATTGCCCACGCCGTTTATCTCATGGGCAGCCCCGACCAGCAAGAGAGTTCCTACAACAACCTGTGCGTTCGCGCCGGCTCCACAGATCTAGCCATAGCCGCGCTCCGTCAGGCCGTCAAAGAAGTGATACCGCCCGGTGCGGAGATCACAATTTCTTCCTTTACCGGCCTCGCCGATTTCGATCTGAATCGCGAGCGCATCCTGGTATCGCTCTCTGGCATTTTTGCTCTGCTGGCGTTGCTGCTCACCGCTCTCGGTCTCTACGGGCTGCTCATGCGCTCGGTCAACCTGCGCACCCGGGAAATCAGCATCCGTGTCGCTCTTGGAGCACAGCGAAAAGCCATCCTTGTGGCGTTGGGCAAAAGGGCCTTCCTCGAAGTCTTAGTCGGGCTCGGCGCCGGAACGGTTGTTGGCTTCCTGCTCAACCGCGCCATCCAAAAACTTCTGAATTTGCCCGGAGCCACAGGAGTCACGGGCTATCTGCTAGCCACCGTCTTGATTCTTACGGTGGCAGCGCTTGCTGTTCTGGCACCAGCGCGCCGCGCATCCAACGTAGACCCAATGCAGGGCCTGCGCGCCGAATGAGACGTGACTGCGGGCGCACAGGCCCCAGTCGGCGCGCGCAGTCGCCGCATCGCTTCGCGTTCGGATTCGGCCGAGCTACGCCGATTGGCTAAGGGCTCGCCCGCTCTTTAACTCCCACGCTTTCCGCAGATCCTCGCGCCGCGACAGCACGTAAGCCCTGGCCTCTTCTAGACTGCCGTAGACACGCCGTCCCTTGATCATGTTGCAGGGGCGACAGCAGGCCACCAGATTGCTTGGGTCTTTCTTGCCCTTATGCGCGCGAGGAACCACGAAATCAACCGACATGATGAGAGCGTTCTCGAAGCTGGCCATCCCGTCCAGTCCACAGTATCGGCAACGGTAGTGATCCCGTTCCAATACTTTTGTGCCTTCGTCCAACGTCACCGGTTTAGCGACTAACGTTAAAGTAGTAAGGTCCAACGGCATGTGACACCTCCCTGTTCGGAATTTGTTCGGAATTCTTGGTGCTGGGCCCTTTTCGCGCACACGCTGCGCTCTTAACCATCAGAGGCAATGGGCATTTGCCGTCCTTTGAGCCTTAGAGAAGGCTCTCCTGAAAACGAATTTTTTTGGACGGTCGAACGTGTGGGTATATGCAGCCGCCTCCCCTCCGGCAATAGAGAAAACGTTAACCGTTTTCGCCGGCGTAGTTTAGCGATGGAGTTGAGGATCTGATTCCCCGAGTCTCCATTTCAAAAACGCCAATCAGTGTATACCTATCGCGCCTGTGCGCGATATAACTGGGTTTAATCACTCGATCGCGCGTGTGCGTTCGGACGGCTGGGGTGCCTAACCAGTAGAGCCGGCTTGCCACCGTAAGGGGCAAAACTCCGCCAATTGTGCGAAGTCTCGCTGATTCGTCGTGAGCACCGTGATGCCGGTGCGAGCTGCACTTGTGGCAATGAGCGCGTCGTTTGTCAGCCGTGCCTGCCCTATTCGTTCGTACCCATACTTCTGCGCCAACCGGGCAAGGACTCGCCCGGCCTGGGTCCAATCTTTCAGATTTGGGACGAGTACCCTTCTCGCTCTCTCGAAATCGCGTTCAAGCTTTTCCAGAACTGGGTAATCCTTGGGATTTGCTCCCGCGTAAAGCTCCTCTAATACAACGGAACTAAGCCAAAGGGGAGACTCCTGAGCCCAACGCCGCAACAGCAGCGCACCCTCGTCGCCCACTCGGAGAGCAGTAATGTACATGGACGAATCGAACAGAACTGGCATCTCCTAATCTGTCAGTGTCCCAAAAACATCGCGGATGATGACACCGCTTCTGACGAACTTCTCATTGGCTTCCGCAACCAACCTGTTGCGTGCGTGCTCAGCGATTGCGAGGTCGAGCGCACGTTCGACAGTCTCGGTTTCTGTCTTGGCCGCAAGGACCTTCTGCGCGCGTTTGAGTTTAACGGCATCGAGCCGGAAATGTTTGTGGGTAATTTGGCTCTTCGCGTTGGCCATGGCTCCGTCCTCAGTATCAGTTTAGCAGGGATGTGTACAAAACTATCACTTGTGAACATCGCACGAAGGGCGACGGGCGGGCACAAGTTCTGGGAATCGCTTAAGAGTTGTGGCCGGGGCCGGCTGACGAGCCGCATTCCTTCCACAGCTTTTCCCAATTCCAGATCCCAGCATCCGCCTCACTGGGCAGGGGGAAACCCAGCTGATGTGCGAGCATACAGACCTGCCCGCGATGGTGGGCTTCGTGAGAAATCATGTAGCACAGCATTTCCAGGCCAGCCGGCCAAGGCTTCGCCCAGCTGTCTCGGTGAAATTTCTTTACGCGGCCCTCCCCGCCGAGAGCGTCAACCAGCATCTCCGAGCAGCGAGCAGCACTCTCGGCCAAACCAGCACTTGCCTGCTCTGGCGTGCAGTGCGTGCGGTTGAGCTGTTGTGGAACTTTCAGGTGCGGAGCGGTAAGCCTGATCCACTTGGTGCGGACATTATGTATGTGGGTGAAGATCGCCACGATGGGGCGGACCTTGCCGGGCGGTTTGGCTCCCCAAACGGCGGGGTCAAGACGCTCGATAAGTAGCTGGTTCATGCGCTCATTGGCGGCAAAGATCTGGACTGCAGTTCGACCGAGTTGCGTATGAACCTTGGGCGGACTCGGGGCCACAGCTTCCTATTCCTCAATCAATGATTTGGCCATCGCGCATGCGAATAGTTCGTCCACCGTAGGCGGCAGCTTCCTGATCGTGCGTAATCATGAGAATCGTCTGGCCAAGATCCCTGTTCAGCCTGCGCATGAGCTCCAGGACTGCTGTCGAATTCTGGCTGTCCAGATTGCCGGTGGGTTCATCGGCCAGCAGAATCGAGGGCTCATTGACCAGGGCTCGCGCGATCGCGACCCGTTGTTGCTGCCCACCCGAGAGAGCACGCGGTTTGTGCTTCATCCGATTGGCGATCCCTAAAATATCGAGGATCTCAAGAAAGCCCGGGCTAAAGTTCATCCCTCGGCCCCCGATGTACTGAACGATGCGGATGTTATCTTCGGCGCTGAGCGTTGGCAGCAGGTTGTACTTTTGAAACACAAAGCCCACCGTTCTTTTCCGCAGTGCAGCCCGCTGCGGCCCAGATAAACTCTCCAGGTTGTTTCCTGCGATGCTCACCGTACCGGAAGTCGGCGACGTTAGCGCGCCCAGAATGTTAAACAGGGTCGATTTACCAGAACCGGAAGCGCCCACGACGGAAACAAACTCACCCTTTTGCACCTCCAGGTTCGCTCCCTGCAATGCGTGCACGTCCACATCGCCGGCCCGGTAGGTCTTATAAAGATTCTGTACCTTGATGATGGGCTGTTCACTCATAGGAGAGCGCCTCGGTCGCATCTTGTTTGACCGCCCGGATTGCAGGAACGATCACCCCGAGCAGTGCGCCCCCGACCGCGATTGCGCCGGCGATCGGCCACCAGCTATAGACGGTTTCCTGGGTCAGACTTGCCGGCACCGCATATCGCATCAGCCACTGTGTCACATAGGTGAGCAAGATGCCGGCGATCGCTCCCAGCAAGGAAAGCAGGATCGTCTCCCGTACCAGCAGGTTCAAGATGAAGCCGGACGAGGCTCCCACGGCCTTCAGGATGCCAATCTCACGAGTACGCTCTAGTACCGCGGTATACATCGCCATGAAAACTACGATGAAGCCCACGATGACTGCTACTCCAATCACCACCCCAATGAAGCTGCGCAGCATCCCGACGCTGTTGATTGAAAGCAGAGAGGTGAACTCCTCCATGGTGTAGATCGGATACCCAGGTAGCTTGTCTCGCAACTCCTTGAGCACCTGCGGGACATTTGCCGGGCTGTCTGCTTTGACGTATATCTGGCTCAGGCGGTGGGGAGTAACCATGAGTTCCTGGAGCACCGGAAGCCGCACGCAAATACGAGCCAGTTTGCCGGACTCGAATATTCCGGCGACGTTCCATTCATGAGAGATGAGCTGAACTTTGTCTCCGACATGCAGCTTCTTCTCCCTGGCGTAGTACTCGTCGAGGAGCATGTCCTGGTCGGTCTGGAAGGGTCCGCCTTGCAGATAATGGAAGCCCCCGCTCATTTTCGAAAACGCATCGAGGTCCAATCCAGTGATCGAGTCGAAACCAGACAACGGCTGGATAGCCGTTCCGGTCGCTAACGCCACGTGAGGCTGTTGGGCCACCACACCGACAAGCAGATCGCTGATAGGCGCTGTACTGAGCCCCAGGAGAGAAGATCCTTTAGGGCGGATCATGATATCCGCACCCACCCCACGGGCACGCCGCGCTGTGGCATCCAGCGTTCCATAGCTGACGCCGACCAGGGTGAGGATCATCGTCACCTCTACGGCGATGGCTAGGACGCTTAAGATGGTGCGGACCGGGCGGTGGGCTAAATTAGAGAGAACCAGTTTATTTATCAAGGCTTCCGAATGATGTCGTTGACATCATTGAGTCTACCGGAATCTTGAATCCCTTGACGTTTGCGAGCTCCAGGTCACCATTCAACCAAAAGTAACCTGCGGAATGATAACCGACGATTAAAAAAAGAGTCTCGGCCACCGCCTTCCGATGCCGGACCAGAATCTATATATAGTAGAAAACGATTTCGGCACAGCAGGCGGGTCTCGCGCCCTCCCGCTGGTCGGCTGTTGCCAGTTTGTATCGGCCTAAGGCGAGCGAAGGACAGTTTTACCGCTGTCCGGTGTCACACCCTATCCCTGTCCCAAAATAAGCAATCCAACCATCTCGCCGCGGCGGGATTTTTTTTATGCTTCAAACCCTGCTGCCCCGAGCGTTACAAACCTCTACCCACACCCACTCTTCAATGCAAGGAGCCACTATGCCCAAAAATAAAGTCAGCGACCCCATCACCGATCAGGAAATGTCCTTTGCCCGCCTGGTTCTCTCTGGCGGCATGACCGACCGTCAAGCCGCCGAAGCCGCCGGCCTCAACCCCGACTCCGCCGCCTACACCAAATCCAAGCCCCATGTTCGCGCTTACATGCTCGAATACCGCGCCACCGTGCAGCAACAGCTCGTCCAGCAAGAAGCCGAAGGACTGCAACGGCGGAATCTGGAGCGCGAACGAGTCCTGGCACGTCTCTGGGCAATTGCCGACCTTAGCTCCGAAATGACCCGAGGCAGCATGACCAGCCAGGTCAAGGCCCTCTCCATGATCATCGCCATGCAAAACTTCATCCCCGACCGTCGTGCCGCCTCTTTGGAGAAGAACTCACTCCCTGCGCCCCAAATCGCTCCCGATTCGGTGAGACCCGCGCCTCCGAACACTGGCCCCACTCAGTCCACCGTCGGCAACCGCTTTACCCCGTCGGAAGCCCCCAAACCTTATGCCCCTTTGTTCGGCTCTGTTCCAGACCTGGGAGTTTCTCTCCCCATAAAGAACCCTTTCGTCTATCCCCGCTGAGCTACAAAATCCCGAAAAGGACCCAAAAATATCGAATTTTAAAAATCACTGTCACCTAAGCGGCCGCCGCGCGCGACTTCAGCCAAACCTTGTTTCGCAATGGTTAAAAATTCAGAGCAAACGCATAGAGGCTATCCCCGGAGGCTGCCAGGATGTACTGGCGCCCGTCGAGCATGTAGGTTTCCACTGCGTTCGATACTCCTCCGAGGTGGGTATGCCATAACGGCTTTCCGGATTCCGGGTCGTAAGCCACCAGGTTGCCGTTGGAATCGCCACTGAACAGGAGTTTTCCCGCGGTCGTGGTCAACCCGGTAATCCCTCCCCCGTCCCCAGCTGAAGGCTGCAGACGCTTCCACACGATCTTGCCCGTCTTGTAGTCGATCGCCGTTATAAATTTTCCGGTCGTGCCTACCCGCTGCTCTTGAATGCCGTTCAAACCCTGCATGGCCTTGAGATTCGGTTCGGTACGGTAGAAAACCGAATACACCTCCTCGGTGACCACGTAGAAAAGCCCGGTTTGCGGATCATAAGTAGGCGGCTGCCAGTTCACGATGCCGTCGGAGTCAGGCAATACCAGCGAACCACCCGGAGATGCGTCCTTTTCCGGATTCCGCACCGGCCGGCCTGCCTTGTCAAGCCCCGTCGCCCAATTCAGCGAGTCCGCAAAAGGCACGGTAAGCAAGTGCTCGCCTGTCACCCGATCGAGAACAAAAAAGTAGCCATTGCGGCTGGCATCGAGCAACAGCTTGCGCGGTTTCCCCTTGAATACCCCATCCACGAGCACCGGTGTTTGGCCCGCATCCCAATCGTGCGTATCGTGCGGCGATGGCTGGTAATACCACGCCAGCTTTCCCGTATCCACGTTCACCGCAACGATGCTGGAGGTATAAAGGTCGTCCCCTTCGCGCGTCACTCCCGAAAAAGCCGGGGTCGGGTTGGCTGTTCCAAAATAGTAAAGGTGCGTCTCGGGGTCATAGCTTCCTGGAACCCAAGGACCTGCCCCGCCGTGGCGCATGGCGTCCAGGGTCGGCCACGTCTCCGAGCCGGGATCACCCATCTTTTCCGGTTCGCTGTTCCACTTCCATTGCAGGTCGCCGGTTTCCGGATCAAAGGATTGCAGGAAGCCCGGCGCGTCCAAATCGTCGCCCGTGCCGACCATCAAGTGATTGCCGATCACAATGGGCGCCATGGTCGAAAAGTATTGCTCATTGAAGTCTGAGATGACTTTGTGCCAACGCTCCTTGCCGGTCTTGGCATCGAGCGAAACCAGGTAATCGTCGGGCGTCTCGAAGTACAGGTAGTCGTGGTACATCGCCATACCGCGGTTCCCGATGTGGGTACCACCCTTGGTCTTCCAAAAATAGTGCCACAGCACCATTCCGCTGCGGGCGTCCACGGCCCAGGCATTGTCCGGCACAGAAACATAAAGGATCCCGTTCACCTGCAAGACCGCGCCAGAAATGCGCCCGGCCCCGCGTACCGGAACCGGTTCATCAATTTCGCCGCCAACAATCGTCGGTGGGTTACCCGGGCCGGGGCGAGAAAATGGTCCTCCCGTGCTCGCTCCAGGAGTTAAATGGCTCACCCACTGCAGCCCCAGGTTCTTGACATTCGCTTGATTGATTTGTGTCAGCGAGCTGAAACGGCGGCCAGAATAGTCTCCGGAGTAAGTCGGCCAGGAATCTGTCGACGGTTTGGTCAGCGACGCAGGATCGAGCCCTTGTCCCTGTGCCGCAAAAGAGGCAGCGGAGGAAATCATCGCAATCACCAGCAACAGGCTTTTTGTCTTCGTCATTTCAACGTCACCAGGTAGGCGGTCAGGTTGTGAATGTCGTCATCCTTGAAGGTCCGAAGCATATCCACGTGGGGCTGCAGTGGATCCTTGATTACGACCTTCGGAGAATCACCCTGGCGAGGGTAACTATGAAAATTACCGTTGGCATCCATGAGAGAAACGATGAAATCATCGAACTGATACAGCCTTCCCTCCACCGTTTGTCCGTTACTGAGGGTGACGGTGACGGTCTTCCTTGGAACCTCAGAGGATTCTCCTCTTCGCTCCCCGGAAAGCATAGCCCCTTGCAGTGCCCTCACGTCGGTGTACCTGGCGCCGATCCCGGCGAGGTCACCCGACACGGAATGGCAGGTAGCGCATTTCCCGGCTCCGTTGAAATACGCTTCGCCGGCTTTGGCATCGCCCACCAGCGGATCCACCGTGCCGGTAGTTTCGGCGCGGCCGCCAACCGGCATGCTGTGGATGAACATGGCGATGCTGGCTATTTCTTGCGTAGAGAGATCAAATTTCGGCATGCCCTTATCCGGACGCCCGTTCTGGACCACGGTCGCGATCTTTTCGCCGTTGTTGTCGTCCATGACGAGTTCACTGCGGATCAAATTGGGACCGCCTTCGCCACCGCGCGCGTCGGACCCATGGCAGAAACTGCAATTCGCACTGAAAATCTGGCGGCCGCGCGCAACCACTGCCGGGTCGGCAGGCGGGCGAACCGGGTAGGCCGAAGGACGGGCCGCCCGAACCGGAGCGGAGCCAGGCGGTTGGGCCGGGGCTGGAGGACTTGCTTGTGGAGCACCGGGTTCCTGGACCGGAGCGGAAGCCAAAGGCCGTTCTGCTATGAACGCTGCCGCGCCAAGCCCTATGAACGTAAAAAACACGATTTTCACCCGATGCAAAGTGACCTCCACCTGAGATTGGCAAGAGCGTTGAAACTATTCTCGTTCATTTTATCTTCGGGCGGGCTAGGCGACGGTAGCGTCCCCAATTAAGGGTGCGCGGGGATGGTGCGAGCAGGTCTGTGGGGCTGAGCGCGCTTCGGTCAGGGGAAGCGAGCGACTTCGATCAATGGGAGCCCGCAGGCAGCTGCATGAGGCCCAGTGCGCAACGAGATGCCGACTATTCCCCGCAAGCAAATAGGCTTTGTTTGGGGCATTCGGCGTTGTTGCGGCTAAATTGGCGATCGAAAGAGCTCAATTGGGTGAGGTCTGTTGGAACGAGATGCTCTATCTGGGACTCGTGGAATTAGGCGTCAGCGGGCCGCGCATCGGGAACGCTCCACTTTGGCAGCTTCCCTCTGCTCGGCAAATTGTCGTGCCTTGCCTTTGGAGACCTTCTCAAAGTGCCGCCGGAGGTAAATATGCAATGTTTCTTCTGTCTGCGGTGCGACCATTTCCATGCCTCGGCAAAAGAGATCAGTAGAACAAACAGCGACTCTCCTCGTTGACCCCTTCATCGAATCCCTCCCCCGAAAGAATCGGTGAAAGGTGTTCTTGGAGAATCGCTGCTTGTTGATAAGCATAGCGGTTTAAGGGATTTGCGCCATGGTTCTTGGGTGACAGCCGGACCAATCGTAGTTGTACCTTTGAAGCCCGATCCGTCTCCAGTGTCAAACCTTAGTGGGACGGCAGCCTTACTTGGATTGAGCGGGGGAAGCGTTGGCGACCGAAGCGATCGAGACGGCGTCCGGGCCAAAGAAGCTCATCTTGATTTGCGTTTCCACTTCCACCGGAGCGCCCTCTACCTGGTAAGGACTGTAGTGCCATTGGCGGACTGCGCGCATGCCGGCCTTGGCCAGTTCAGGCTTACCGCTTAAGACAGTCACGTCTTTGACGGAGCCGTCCGCGCCGATCAATGCCTTCAGTTGCAACTCACCGACTGAATTGCTGTCGGAAACGACCGGATGAGCGAAGTAACCATGGGGTAGTTCCGCAACAAAGGGCCGCGCTGACGCGGTGGAAGAGGAGGCCGGAGCCGGAGCAGCAGAGGTGGGGGCCAAGGGCGCTGGCGCCTTGGTCGCGAGCGCGGGTTCAGACGGCGTAGGTGCGACCCAGGAATGCGGCCTCACATAGGATACCCAAGCGTTTGCCGGTGAGACCAAAACAGGACTGATAGCGGGCGAATGCGGATTCGGTTTGATGTGGCTGGCGGCATGCTCGATGGGCGTTGAAGTTGGACGATTCAACAACCGGGCAGCACTTGAAAAGAGAGGCGCTCGATAAACCGTTGCCAGGATCACTACCAGACCAACGGCAGCCAGGGCGCCCACATCTCCCCATTGAGAGAAAGGGATGTCGCGAGTTTCGGTTGACTTGGTGGCGATAGGAGCTTTCGGCTTCAAAACCGCTGACACATCTGGACTCGGCACATCACGCACCACAGGTTTCGCCAGGGGAACTTGCACCGGCGCTGGTTTCATCGTGAGCACGCGATTGGCAGATGCCGGCGGCTTCGGACGTGGCTTCTCGACCACTCCAAAAACAGCCTCGGCGGGCAAAGGTCGGGCCGGCCTGAAGGCGGCTGACTCGGTAAGCGTCTCGATGAGTCGTTTATCAGCGGGGCTTAGAACCTCGGGAGAAAGCACCCGAAAGTGGCGGAAGGTCCATTGCAGGCGGAGGCGCTGCCAGCGAGACGGCCGAAGATAGATTGCTCCATTTTCGGTGCGTATTTCTAAAAACTGCGCGCCATCTTCTTCGAGATCCCCGAGCTCGCCGGAAAGGGGCGGCTCTTCTGGGAGTCGGAATATCGATGCTGGGTTTGCCATGACGGCCTCCGCTCTTGAGATCTCACAGGGGCCCGTCTACTAATTTTAGAGGAAAATGGGCGCAAGCAAGCGCAGCCAATCTTCCTTTACCGTTCTCTTATGATGCCATTGAAAGTGTTGCGACACCATCACTGTTCGCGACCAGGCAGCATTAAATTTCTTGTAATCGGTACAGCGACGTTCTACGCCGCAGCAAAACTAGTAGAAGTACCAGGATAACTTCCGGCTCCGCGCGGGAGTCTAATAATACATCATAGGATGCCGGCGCCAAGGCTTTTGACTCACTCATTCATTTCCCCCTCATGAGTGGGCTTCCGTGCATCTACTAATGAGGGAGATAGAGGGCTTTCACCAAATCCGGCAGGGATTTTCTTTTGCCATCGGTTGGCCGGCCTTACAGGAGAATGCCTTCCGAAACTCCGGCATGTTCACCACCAACCCGTTGACTCGATACTTGCCGGGCGAGTGCGGATCTGTCATGGCGTGCATGCGTAGCTCCTCCGGCCGGTCGTTCTCACAGGCCCACTGCGCATTACCCACAAAAAAGCGCTGGTCAGGAGTGAGGTTGTCACGGTCTTCCAAATGCGTGTTTTGGGTTTGATCCTTCCAAGCCATCCACGCGAGAATTAACCCGCCCAGGTCGGCGATGTCTTCGCCTTCGGTCAGCTTGCTATTGATCTTGATGTCGTCCACAACGGTGTACTGCGCGTACTGATCCACTACGCACTGCGCGCGGCTCTCGAAGTTTTGGTTGTCTTGCTTCGTCCACCAGTCCTTCAAATTGCCCTGAGCATCAAATTTGCGGCCTTGATCGTCGAAGCCGTGGGTTAACTCGTGACCGATGGTTCCGCCGGTGTCGCCGTAGTTGGGGGCATCATCCATCTTCGGATCGTAGAGTGGGGGCTGCAATACGCCGGCCGGGAAATTTATGTCATTCATCTGTTGGCTGTAGTAGGCGTTCACGGTGGGCGGCGTCATCGCCCATTCGCCCCGATCGACAGGTTTGCCGATCTTGTTCAAATCGCGCTTCGACTCGAATACAGTGGCACGTTCCACGTTGCCGGCGAAATCGCTGCGCGAGACTACGACTGAACTGTAATCACGCCACTTATCCGGATAGCCTATCTTGTTCGCTACGCTGTGTAGCTTAATCAGCGCATTCTGCTTGGTCTCTGGCCCCATCCAGGGAAGCTGTGCGATATCCTCCGCCAGGGCCTGCTCGATTTGCTTGGTCATGTGCAGCGCGTTCTGCTTCGACTCCGGACTAAAGGCGCGGTTGACGAACTCCTGGCCGAGAGCTTCTCCGAGTTGTTCGTCGACGTTGCGAACGCAGCGCTTCCAGCGCGGCGGCAGCTGAGGCGTTCCACGCAGGGTCTTGCCAAAGAAATTGAAATCCTCGTTCACGAAGGCCGAGGAAAGGGAAGGCGCAACTGCGTGAACCGTATGCCAGCGCAAATAGGTCTTGATGTCATCGAGGCTGGCGCTCTGGAGTTGCTTAGCTAATTCCCTATAAAAGTTTGGTTCCGTTACATTGAATGTGTTTTGTTGAGCAAGCCCGCTTTGCTTGAGGTAGATGCTCCAGTCGAAACTGGGCGTGAGCGCCTGCAGAGTCGCCAAATCTACTTTGTGGTAAAGGTTGTGTGGGTCGCGCCGTTCTACACGGGTTAACGAAGCCTCCGCCAGCCGTGTCTCCATCGCCATGATCGTGGCCGCTTCGCGTTGTGCCACGCCGGATGAGTCACCGAGCAGTTCGAGCATGCGCTGCACATGAGCGACATACTTCTCGCGCAACGCCACCGAATTCGGATCGCTCCTGGTGTAATAATCGCGGTCCGGAAGACCGAGGCCGCCGGCGGTGGCAAAAGCAATCACCTGCGAGGAGTCGCCATAGTCCTGGTTTGAGCCGAAGCCGAAAAACATGCCGCTGCCTTCGGTCCGCAGATGGATCTCTGCCAGCAGCGCCGGCAATTGCGTCTTGGAGGTCAGGCCGTTGATCTGGTCGAGAGCTGGTTTCAGCGGCGCGGCGCCGAGCTTCTCAATCGCCGGCCCGTCCATACAGGCGGCGAAGTAGTCGCCGACCTTTTGCTGATTAGGGTTGCGGCCGGAAGTGTTCCTGGCCAGATCATCCAAAATGCCCCACAGAAATCTTTGATTGTCCTGATCCAGTTTGGCGTAAACGTTCCAGCCAGGCTGGTCGGACGGAATAGGATTTTTCTTCATCCATCCGCCACAGGTGTACTGATAAAAGTCCACGCAGGGGTCCGCGGTCCTATCCATGAATTCAGTGTCGAGCCCGGGCGTGTAGGGCAGGGAGAGAATCGGTGCGTCTGCAGTCGCAGCCGCAGCTGCCATCGCCGGGCTTCGTTTGAGGATTTGATTTGCCATCGGAGGGCGTGCTATTGGCGTGCGCTGCGTGGCTCAAGCCCGCACACACAAAGGCGACTAGTAAGACATTCTTGAATGGAATCCGCACTCATCACCTCGATCGCGAAGCCCTGGGAAGTGTCCTTTGTCCATAACGCGAGATCAGACCGCTAGGATACAACCGCCTGTTAATCTATGAGAGAAATCTTTCGTATCGATGATCGAAACCATCCTGATCCACTTCTCCGGCCGGGACCGGCCGGGACTTACAACAGAGTTGACTGCAATTCTGGCCAGATATGACGCTTGCGTGCTGGATATCGGGCAGGCGGTCGTCCATGAAACGCTCTCGCTTGGTTTGCTGGTCGAGATCCCGCGAGGCGAGAGCTTTCGCGGCTTGCAAGACGCCTTGGCTGTACGATCGAGCGAGCTGCAGCTGCAAGCCACGTTTACGCCCATCGCGAAGGCCGACCTGGATGATTGGATTTCGTCGCAGGGTAAGGATCAATTTATCGTCACTATTCTGGGCCGGGCGATTACCGCGGACCATCTCGCCCGGGTGAGCGCCATCGTTGCGGATCATGGTTTAAACGTGGACCGCATTGAGCGACTCTCCGGGCGTTTATCGCTGGCCGTGCATACTCCCGATGCGAACGCCTGTGTGGAGTTTACGGTGAACGGGAATTCCTCTTCCGAGGCGTCGATGCGCGCGGCGTTTCTTGCCACCGCTCATGATTTGAAAATCGATATCGCCTTCCAGCGAGAGAGCATCTTCCGCCGCAACCGGCGGCTTTTTGCCTTCGACATGGATTCCACCCTGATTGAGGGCGAGGTGATTGATGAGCTGGCAAGGTTGGCCGGCGTAGCCGATGAGGTGGTGAAGGTTACCGAATCTGCCATGCGCGGAGAAATCGAATTCCAGGAAAGCTTCCGTCGCCGCGTGGCGTTGCTGCGCGGGCTAAAAGAAACCAGGGTTCGCGAACTGTTGGATACCATCCCGTTGGTGGAAGGCGCGCAGCAGTTGATCGGCACGCTCAAGATGCTGGGCTACAAAACAGCGATCCTCTCCGGCGGATTTAATTTCTTCGCTCAGCATCTGCAGAGACGCTTGGGCATCGATTATGTCTTTGCCAACGATCTCGATGTCGTGGATGGCGTGGTAAGTGGAGAGGTACGGACGCCGATCGTCGACGGCGCGCGCAAGGCTGAGTTGCTGCGACAGATTGCCGGGCAGGAAAATATCTCGCTTGACCAGGTAGTTGCGGTGGGAGACGGCGCCAACGATCTGCCCATGCTTGGCATCGCCGGCATGGGCATCGCTTTCCGCGCCAAGCCGCTCGTAAGGCAAACAGCCAGCCACGCCGTCTCGTTCTTAGGGTTGGATAGCCTGCTCTATCTCATTGGCGTGCGGGACCGCGATTTGGTTGTCTCGGATAAATAGACACCCCTCTTTAGTTTGGAGAAGGGCTATCGGGCAAAGGCTTGGATGATTTCCGCGAGGCGCCTTCGGCTTGGGCGTTGTAGGCCTTGATGAGGTCGTCTGTAATGTCCAGGTTTTTCGCGGCGTACCAAACAACGGGATAAGCATCCGATCCCCGCTCGATCACCGCGGTGTAACCATGCTGCTGCGAAAACGCCTGCAGAAAAGCGTAGACCTTTTGTGCGACTCGTTGAAAAACTTGTTGTGATTCGCTTTGCGAATCACTTTTGAAGTCGTCGGCTTCTCGCTGGAGTTCCTTCTCTTTACTTTCCAGTGACCGCGTGCGTGTTGCTCTTTCCGCATCACTGAGTTTGCCGCCGGTGTCGGCTAATTGCTTTCGCAGACTTTCAACCTCGTCGTTGAGGGCCTGCAGCTGCTTCTGTTTCGGAGCGTATCGGGCCTCGAGCGCGTTGAGGTTTTTTTGCGCCTCGGCGGTTTGCAGCACCGCGGCGTTAAAGCTTACCGTGACGATACTCTGTGCCCGGGCCGCCGCGAGGGTCACGCCGGAAATACACAAAAGCACCAAATAATTTCTCCATCGCGTCATCGCTGCCTCCATTCGTTTGCCATTCCCCGACTGCGTTACATCCTCGACATGATGAAATTTGAGAGGGCTCAAAACGTGAACTCCGATGGAACGATCGACAGGGCGCAGGGCGTCACCTTGAACCTCGAGGGCATGTAAGGCCACGACGACAACCGGTCTACGTCCGACGACGTTGCTGCCATTGCAGCCGGAAAATAAGGATTTTGGAAAGTTCTTGGATGGACCGGTAGAGCTCTCTGCTTAGAGGGTGAACTCGGCTCCGACTTCTTTTCTCCTGGGAACGAGAATCGTTGGAGGATTCGGCAGCGCGGCGTCAGCCACGTGAGCAAGCGGTGCAAGCTGTGGAGGGTCGAAGTGACTGCTTTCTACAACAGGCCTCGCGAATGGGCCGGTCCTGATCACTGCCGCCGTTACCAGCAGGATCAAAAAAGGGCGCTCGCCAGACCCAGGTGGCCGAGACCGACAGGCAGGCGAAGGCGAAGTGAGTGGAACACCCTCCTTGATTGCCCGGGCTATGAAACGTTCCCGCATGCCTTTTGGCAGGCGCCTTGCGACGCGCGAAGACACTCGACAAAACGAGGCATTTACGCTGGTCATTTCCCGTATTCGGTTTCTACAAGGACACACGCACGAGAATGCTCGTTCAGTTCAACCAGCAGGGTCCGGTAAGCGCAACGCTGGCTGCTAATGCACAAAGGAATTGAAAGTGGTTGTGGTTTGAGGTCATCTTGATTCTCCCCTCGAAGCCATAGACACATTTGCACGGAACGCTTTCCTGAGTTTTTCGAGACCCCTGTACAGGTTGTGCCGCACCACGCGCACGGTCTCCCCCGTCCGGTTGGAAACCTCGTCTGCGGTGAGGCCTTCGTAGTAGACAAGCTCAATAGTCCTGCGCTGTCGAGGCTGGAGCGTACCTAGCACCTGTTCGATCAGCAGGCTCATTTCAGGCAGCGAATACCCCAAGGGACGCTCGGTTAAGGGAAACACGGCAGGTAAAAGTTCATCGAAGGGGTCGGTTTCGAAAAAGCGACTCGCTGCAAGGGATCGGCGGCAGTTGTAGATGCGATGATAGGCGAACAGCAGAAGCCACGTCTTGAAGCCGCCTTTTTCCGGATCGAACTGTTGAATGGATCGAAAGACATCCAGGAAGATCTGCTGAACCGCGTCTTCTGCTTCCGCTTCATTGCGAAGGATACGTCTGGCGATTCTGAAAAGAATGGAGGCGTGCCGCTCAAACAGGACTGTCAAAGCATCGGCGTTGCCGCTTTGCAAGTCCCTTGCGAGTGCCTCATCCGATAGGAATTTCTGTCTTAGCTGCCCCAGGAAAGATACTCCGGCGGTGCTGGCCTCGGCTGCCCACTTCAGAGACACACGCGCCGGAAAAATCGGCCGCTTTGGGCGGGACTGTGCCGAATACGAGCCTCGCAATACGTGAGCTCACCTTATCCCCCCGCCCAGCCTTTCACTAATGGCCAGATACCCAGCAACATGCGGCAAACTGCCTCTGTCTGTATATGCACGCGAAGAACCCGGTCTTCCCCACCGTTACGTATTTTATTTCGGAGGCTTATACTGTTTTCCGGTTCAACAATGCATCGAAACTGCGGATGCGACCTGCCGTCATGGCCGCGATGGCCAGGGATTAGAGAATTGGGGATTGTGCAGGAAGTCTTCATCGGTCAGCGACTCCAGGAATGCTTTGAGGTCACTGCGCTGCTGAAGAGTGAGCGTAAACCCTGATACGAAGGTAGACTTGTTCGGATTCTTGCTGCCATCGCCCGCGTTTGGGCCTTGCAACACCATGCGGCCACCGTGGATGTAGTGGTCGAAGACGTCGTCAAGGTTACGGAGACTGCCGTCATGCATATAAGGCGCGCGAACGGCTACATTGCGCAGCGAGGGAGGGCGGAATTTACCCACGTCGGCGGGGTTGTGGGTGAATTCATAAAGGCCGAGGTTGTCGGTGGGGAAGGAGAATTTCCCGGCGACGTTGTAAAGACCGTTGTTTTGAAATTCAATGCCGTGCCCACCGTCCGTGGTTTGATAGATGGTTTCGCCGCCGAAGGTGAAGCCGCCGTGGCATCGGGAACAGCTCAGCGGCGCATGGAAAAAGAGGTCTTCGCCGCGTTTAGCGGATTCAGAGATCGCATTCTCTTCATGGCGGTAGCGGTAATGGTCGTAGGGAGAGTTGCCGGAGATGAGAGTGCGCTCAAAAGCAGCCAGGGCCTTGCGAATATGGACGAAGGTATATGGACCTGAGTCGCCAGGGAAAGCGCCGGGAAAGAGTCGCCGGTAAGTAGGATCGGTGGCGACCACCTGGAGGAATCGATCGTTCTGCTGGACTAGTCCGAGTTCGATAGGGTGGTCGTTGAAGAGCGGGGTGAGCGATTGATCCTCGAGCTGGGTGACGGTTGGATTAGCCCAGTTGAAGACCGCGAACCATGCGACGTTGGCCAGAGGCATGACACGGCGCGGATGAGCCTGACCGGTGACTCCAACGGCCACTGGCCGCTGATCCGTAAACCCGAATTGCTGCATGTGACAAGTGGAGCAGGAGCCTTTGCCATTCGCGGACAGGCGCAAGTCATAAAAGAGATAGCGGCCCAACTCAACCTTGGCGGGCAGCATGGGATTGTCGGCAGGGACCGGAGGCGCAGGGAATCCTGTGGGAAGATTCCATTGGAACCCGCTGCCGGGCTCGTAGGCCAGGGCGGAAAAGGCGCCGAGAACAAGGAGCAGGAAGACCGCGGGCGATGCTGAAGCGTTTGCCCCTGCCACCCAGGCACGAATCGCTGCGATTTCGAGAATCCATACTCATGCGTGCTTGGGCTTTACCGCTTTGATTTACATTGTTGCTTATGAAGAGTGCGCCGGCAAAGGTTCGTAGGCATGTCGCGGCGATTTTTGTTCTGCTGTTGGCGGTCGCCGCCCTTGTCTCTGGAGATCAGTTAGCAAAGCCCACAACCGTATACGCGGCTCCGGACGCAGCTGCGGCGCCGGCAGTGCTTAAGATCGAGGGCGCGGTGCCGACGCCGCTTTCGCTCACCGCGGAGGACCTCGCGAAGATGCCGCGCGCGACCGCTCAGCTGTCCGCGGACGGAACAACCACCACCTACGAGGGCGTGCTGCTGTACGACCTGCTGGTGAAAGCTGGATGGCAGTTTGGCCGTGGGATGACTGGCAAGCCAATGGCCAGTTATTTGATTGCTACGGCAAGGATGGATACCAGGTGGTGTTTGCGCTGCCGGAGATTGATCCGCAGTTTTCCGGAGCCAAGGTGATCATCGCCGACAAGGCAGACGGTGCGGCGCTGCCGGCACGGGAGCAGCCGTTTCGGATTGTGGCTCCCGAAGACAAGATGCACGCCCGCTCCATTTACTCCCTGGTCAAGTTGGAAGTGGTCCGGCTGCGGCCATAAGCTGGATGGGTGATCGATCCGATAAACTCTTGTCATGCTTGACGTCCACCCTCCTCATAAGACAATCGGCAACGCAAGTGAATTCTTCCTCCACCTCTTTACCATCACGGTCGGTCTGCTGATCGCGTGGGTATTGAGGCCGCCGTCGAACATCACCAGCATCGCAAGCTTGCCGCGGAAGCAAGAGAGACGATGACGGAGGAGATCCGCAAGAATGCGGGAACCATTAATGAGGCGCTGGGGACCATCGCGCACGAACAGAAGAGGATCGATCTGAATTTGGCAGCCGTGCGCAAAGTGCAGTTAAATCCGAACGACCCTTCCGCGGCGGGCGCGAATCTCGATATCAGCTATAACACCACCGGGCTTGAGGACACTGGGTGGAAGACGGCGCAAGCCACGGGGGCGCTCGCGTTTATGCCCTACACGGAATCCAGTAGGTTCAGCGGTATTTACGGAGGAGAAGAGATGTTTTTGAAGACGCAGGACCTGCTCTCCGAGGACGAAGCTCGCATGTTGGGTACGATTGAGAAGTTTCACCTTGGGCACGGGAAGCTTACCAAGGATGCGGCGGATGCATTGGCGGAACAGTTCGGCATTTGGCAAGGACATCTGTTGACATTGAAGATCGCAGGCATTTATTTGCAAGAGCAGCAGAATGCCTTTCTAGAGGGCAGGGAGCCGAAGCACGAGCTATCAGAACGCCTAAAGGAATAACGCGGGGTTTCTAGCGTGGGCTGGCTCCATGATGGAGAACGATCCGCCCCACCGCTACAGCAATCAACACCAACCCGGCCAGGGATAGCGTCAACCGCGTGAGCACCCGCCAGATGCGGCTCTCAGGGGGAAGAACACCCCGTTTGGTCTTAAGGCTGTATACCTGCCCCAACAATCCAGAAAGCAGCAGAAAGAAACCCAAGGCTAGCAATAGCCAGGTCATGGCTGGTCCTCCATCGCTCTATCACCTTACATCCGACTACTAAGAAGACGCTTCGCAGGCCGGAAAGATCTGCATTTTCACCTGTGCGCGACCGCGGGCCGGGGGCAGAAATGATCTAAACTGATGCTATTGGCATCAGGAGTCGCGTGATGAAGATCTTCCGCTGGGTCTGGCTCGCTTTCACCCTCGGCCTGCTTGGCTACGCTTTCTACCAGGGCATGTATGTCGCGCCCACCGAGGCTACCATGGGCGACATCCAGCGCATCTTCTACTACCACTTCCCTTCGGCGATGATGGCGTTCCTCTTCTTCTTTGTCAGCTTTGTCGCCTCCATCGTTTATCTCGCCTCCCGCCGTAATCATCCCCAACGGGCTCTCGCCGCCGATGCCGCCGCCCTGGCCGGAGCCGAAATGGGAATCGTCTTCTGTACCCTGGTCCTTATCCAGGGCCCACTGTGGGCCCGGCCAGTGTGGGGTATCTGGTGGACCTGGGATGCGCGGTTGACCACGACCCTGGTGCTTTGGCTCATCTACGCCAGCTATCTTCTGCTGCGCAAGTTTGCCGACGGTCCGCAGATGCAAACCCTGGCCGCGGTGGTGGCCATCTTCGGCTACGTCGATGTTCCTATCGTCTACTACTCCACTACCTGGTGGCGCACCCAGCATCCTTCTCCGGTCATCAGCGGGGACGGCAGTCTCGATCCAGCGATGTGGACCGCGGTGTTGTGGAACCTGGCTGCGTGGCTAGCCTGGGGAATTATGCTGGCCGGCTGGCGGTACAGCATTGAGCGGCGCCGGCAAATCGCGGAACAGCACGCTGCGCTGCATGCTCTCGAAGCCAGCCTGGAAGTGACGTTCTAATGGCGCATCGTCATCTCATTCTCGCCTATGTCTTCACCATCGTGGTCCAACTTGGGTATGCCGGCTGGGTCGGCCTGAAGTACCGGGCTACGCGCAAACTGGAGCGCGAATTTCCCCCATACCCGTCCAACGCTAAATAGGATCTAAGGCACGTGGGTTGGCGGAGGCGCTTGCCTTACTTCTTCGCCCATCAATTCTCCAGGGTGAGTTCCTCCGAGAAGCTCTTCTTCGGGCTCGATGTGCACCAGCACCTCGGCGATTTTGTCCACTTGCTCCCGCACCAGGTCGGCCACCGCGTGAGCGATCAGGTGCCCTTCGCGCACGGTAAGATCGCCCCGAACCACCACATGCAGATCCACGTAGTAACGGAAGCCCACCTTGCGGACAAAGCACTTCTCCACCCCAAATACCCCCGCCACCGACGCGGCCACGCGGCGGACATGCTCTTCAATCTCCGGCGCGGGCGCGGTGTCCAACAGCTCAGCTACCGGCCGGCGGAGCTGCTGCCAGCCGCCCAAAAGGATGATCGGAGCGGCGCACAGGGCGGCCCAGTCGTCGGCCGTGGGGTTGCCTGTCCAGAGCGCCGCCGAGATCCCGACAAAGGCAAAGGCCGAGATAATCGCATCGCTCAGGTGATGCCAGGCGTCCCCTCGCAGGGCTGAGCTCTCAATTTTCTGGCCGAGCCCCGCAACATAGCGTGACAGCAAACCCTTGATGGGAACCACGCAGACCAGGACCCAGAGGGTGTATGCATGGGGCAGCTTATGCGGGGTGCGAATCAGACTGATGCTCTCCGCGGCGATGCCCAGAGCTGCGGCGATCATGGCGACCCCCACTACGGCGGCAGCGATCGGGTCCGCCTTGCCATGCCCGTAGGGATGATCCTTATCCGGCGGCTTGATGGCCAGCTGCAGCCCGTAATAGACAACCGACGAGCTGATGACATCCAGGAACGATTCGATTCCGTCGGCCAGCAGCGCAAACGAATGCCCAAGGATCCCGGTCAGGCATTTAACCAGCGCCAGGGCGAGGTTGATGACGATGCCGAGCAGGGAGGACCGCAGGCCGCCTGCCACCATCTCTTCGGTCGTCGGCGTGGCCGTCATGGCTGCATTGTCTCTTATTTTCGTCCTCGCAGGCAGCGCCCAGGGGTCCTGAAACGGCGTAAGTTCCCAATGGATGTCTTTTTTTCGAATCGACCTTGCCCCAGCTGGACGATCCTTACTAAACTTAGCTTGAACTGAAACGTTCCACGATTGCTGTGCTGGATCCGCCTCAGTGAAGTGGTGCCTTTCCCGGCGAAAAGCCCCGCCCGCGGCATATTCACTGGATACCTATCGTGAAACCGGTAAGGCCCCGGAGGCGTCCGTTGTTACGCTTTTTGAAGCTCGCTCTTATTTTCGAACTATCCACGGTACTCGGGCTCTCGATACTGACGGGGCAGTTCTTTTATCGCGCTTACAACAATTCCAGCCGTGAACATCTGCCGGTTAGCTTCCTGGCTGCGCTGGTCATGCTGGTGCTGGGCACGCAGCAGACGGCGATGTCGTTTCGCAAAGAAAAACTGAGATTGGCCTACGGTCGCCCGACCGTTCAGGAAAAACTTCGCCTTCAGGTGGCCTACAGCACGCTGACCTTGCTGCTTTTTATTGCCGCTGGAGTGTTGCTGGTAATCCTCAGGGATCATCTCCGCTAGAACATTAGCAAGAACGTTGAGACGCTAGCAGGCCTCCCAATTGCGGGAGGCCTGCGCAGCTTTGCGGAGAGCGAAGCTGGGTTACCGGCTCGCGCCGACTGCTCTTTTTGGGCGTGGAACTACCGATTGAGGTTTTCGGGGCTGTGTGACATCGTGACGCGTCTCCACCTTGGGCGGCTGGGCGCCCTGAGACGACTGTTGGTCCATCCATTCGTCGAGCCGAGACCGCTTAAAGCGCCAGCGATTGCCCAGCTTGAATGCAGGGACGAAACCATCAGAAGCATATTTGTAAAGCGTATCGGGACTGATGCCGAGATAGTCAGAAGCCAAACGAATGTCCATGACTTCGCGAATCTCATCCCTCGCCGGTGTGGTTCTCATCGAAGTTCTCTCCTCTGGGAACTGCGGGACCGGGCGAGAGTACATACCCGCCGTTGTGCTTATACCGCGTTTTCACCCTGTAACACAAGAAATTATCGCGTATTGCTCGAGTCTTCCGGGTTTTACGCGGTATCTAGCGGCTTTGTTTAGTTCCGGTAGGAGCGTAACAGAATTCGCGCGCATGGGATGCATTACTTGCGGCATGCGCGCGGTTACCAAGGACATCGTATCGGATTTGATGCCCAAAACAGGATCGTTCATCCTGCACTTTTTGTATCGCCCTTATCTTTCTCATTCATCAGCGTTAATTGCGGTAAATCACCTCCGGCTTAACGCACTCGTATCGGCTACAATTCCGGTTGCAAACCGGCGGCGAGGGCAATCAAGTCGTCACCTATGGTGCGAGTTTTTGCGATCGCATCTTCGAGCGGGATGTGGGTAATCTCTGTTCCACGAAGCACGACCAGCCGGCCAAACTTGCCCTCGTGCACCAGATCGATTGCAGCCGACCCATAACGGGTGGCAAGCATGCGGTCATAGGCGGTGGGAGTTCCTCCGCGCTGGGTATGTCCCAGGTTCACAGAGCGCGTTTCGTAGCCGGTCTTTTCCTCAATCAACTCGGCAACAGCTTGACCAATTCCCGCCAGGCGGGCGTGCCCGAAGGCGTCCACTTTGGCGCCGAGTGTGGCTTGTTTATCGGCACCGGGGATTTTCGCGCCTTCCGCGACGACGACGATGGAGAAGAGCTTGCCGCGCTCGTGGCGCTCTTTGAGGATCTTGACTGCCTGATCGATGTCGATTGGCTTTTCAGGAACGAAGATGACATCAGCGCCTCCAGCGATGCCGGAGGTGATCGCAATCCAGCCGGCGTCACGTCCCATGACCTCGCAGACGATCACTCGATTGTGAGCTTCGGCGGTGGAGTGTAGCCGGTCGACCGCTTCGGTGGCAATGGAAACGGCCGTGTCAAAACCGAAGCAGGCGTCGGTCCCGCTCAGGTCATTGTCGATGGTTTTGGGAACGCCGACCACCTTGATGCCCTTCTGAACCAGCGCATTCGCCACACCCTGGGTGTCATCGCCGCCGATGGTAATCAGCGCGTCGAGCTGGTTAGCCTTGATGCTGGCCAGGCATTTGTCGATGCCGCCCTCCATCTTGCGCGGGTTGGTGCGTGAGGTGCGCAGGATGGTGCCGCCCAGCTGAAGAATTCCAGAGACGGTGTCAATCGTGAGCGGCATGGTCTTGTTTTCAACCACGCCCCGCCAGCCTTCAATAAAGCCGACGAACTCATCGTTGTGATGAAAAATGCCTTTACGTACAGCGGCTCGGATAACCGCGTTCAGTCCGGGGCAGTCGCCTCCCCCGGTGAGGATTCCAACTCGCATGTTGCTTCTTCTCCTAGAGTGCCTTGTGAATCATACTGCTGCGTTCACAAGAATGAAATCCAAGCAGGAAATGGCGCGCGGCCCTGAGCGAACAAACCTTGTTAAAACAGATGATTACAGCCATCGACCTCTAGTGATGGAAGAGCTTTAGCACGTCCGAGGCATTGGGCTGCTTATTACCGGTGCCCAAGATCTGCTGCTTGAGAATATTGCCGGCATTCTTTTGCAGCAATTGGCTGAGGTCGGCCTGGATCACGGGATTCGACGTGGTGCCTGTGATGTGCACGGGGATTCCGGCGGCGGCCGCCGTGGTCACTGCTTGACCGAGAGCCCCGCCTGCCACCGAGGTCAAGCCCGACAAGGCAGGAGAGTTGGTGTTGATCTTGGCCACCAATTGAAAGTTAAGCGCACCCTGCGGGGACACGGCGCCGGCGCCGATTGCCGTTCCAAGTTCAGGAACTGAGGCGTAGAGATTATCGATGCGGGTGCCTTGGGACGATGAGTTCACGTTGGCGCGAACGGTCTGGATCTGTGTGCCTCCCTGTGAACCAGAGGCAGGCTTCAACCCGCCAATCTTCGAAGAGAGGTCGAAGCCGGCCAGCTTGGTATTGTCCACCTGGACCGGGCCGCTGATGGTCGGAGCATTGGCTGGTCCGGTGATGTCGAGATTCGCTGTAAGGGTGCCGCCCTGCAAGCTGGAACCACTGGGTAAACGAACGCCGGCCGCCGGCAAGAGCGCTTCGACCTGATTGATGGGCAGGTTAGGAGCAGACAGGTGCAGCGCTAACGTAACCTGCGGACCAGTCGTTGCGTAGGTCCCGGTCACATGCACCACCACTCCGCCGGTCTTGATGCCGAGGTCGTTGACCCGACCGGTCCTGGCATCCAGGTTGTGGTTTACGGTGTAGGAAATATCGACCGGGTTGGGAGTGGGAGACCCGTTGGAAACCAGCTTCAGCCGAGCCGCACTCACGGTGCCAATGCTGGTGAGGGTCTGACCGTTGGAAGTGACTTGGGCTGTAATGTCGGCCAGCGTCGAGATGCCTTGACTTTCCTGGATCACGCCGGCGGCAACGGGATCAAAATGCTTCAAGTTAATGGTTGCGTTTAGAGGCGTATCTGAGGCGTCCTTTTGGTTTACCGGCCCGGCATTACCTTTTACATCGAGCTGGCCGCCGGCGGGAAGACTGGCCGTGAGTGCAAAGGGGAACGACTTGGCAAAGGAGAACTGGTCCGCCGACAGGTTCAGGTTGCTGTAGATAAATGGGACACCGGTAGCCGGAACATCAGAGACCACCGCAGTGCCGTTCACTACCTTCATTTCACCCACGGTGAAGTTCGGCAGTGCGCTCTCCTTCTGGATATTTTGCGTGCGGCTCCCGGCATTGCGTCCCATGTCTGAGAAGTTCCAAGTTCCCTGGGCGTTGTGGACCAGGTTGATCGACGGCGAGTCGGCGACGAAGCTGGTGACCAGTAACTGCCGGTGGAACAGCAGCGGGCCCACTTCCACCCCGATGTGCAGCGATTGCGCCTGGAGGAAGGGCTTGGGACTGAAGGCGGGATCGTCGGCGACGGAAATGTTGTCGGCGACCAGGCTGCCGGAGAAAAGGGAAAAGCTCAAATTACCCAGAGTCACCTTTCGGCCGAGCGCATCGGAGAGCTGCGATTCCAGCGTGGGACGGAACGTATTGGCGTTGATGAACAGCGGCACCAGCAGAACCACAAGCAAGAGAAGAACGACGACGGCGACGACAATGCTAATCAGCGGATGCTTTTTCATGGGGGTACACCTTTGCGACAGTTGGATGCAGCAGTCTAGCGATGGGCGGTAGATTCGTCATGGTAGAACGCGGCGATCTCGGCCGCATAGCGCTCGGCTACCACGCGCCGGCGCAATTTCATGGTGGGTGTCAGCTCACCAGAATCCATCGACCACTCGTCAGGAACGAGGTGGAAACGCTTGATCGTCTCAAAGTTCGCCAGGCCCTCATTGACGCTCTGGATGAGGGCCTGGTATTCCGCTTGCACTGCTGGATTCGTGACTAGCTCGGCGCGCGAAGAAAAGGCGATTCCCTGCTGCCGCGCCAAGTTCTCCAGGGCAGGAAAGTTGGGCGCGATGAGTGCACTTAGAAATTTGTGCCGATCGCCAACCAATACGGCGGTAGCCACCAGCACGCTCGCATTCAGCTTGCTTTCGATCGGCTGGGGAGCGATCATCTTGCCGCCCGAGGTCTTGATCAGCTCTTTTTTCCGGTCGGTGACGTAGAGAAAACCATCGGCGTCCACACGCGCGATATCGCCCGTGTGGAACCATCCGTCGGCTTCTATCGCCTGAGCCGTGGCGTCTGGTTTGTGCCAATAGCCGGCAAAGACAAAAGGTCCCCTCACCAGCAGTTCGCCATCGGCGGCGAAGCTGCATTCAACCGACTCAATCGGCTTGCCTACGGACCCAAGGCGGTGATCGCGCGCGTTGTTCAGGGCCAACACGGGTGAGGTTTCCGTGAGACCGTAACCCTCAAATATGCGAATGCCGACATCGGCAAACCAGCCCGCGGTGTCCACGCCTAGCGGTGCACCTCCAGCAAGATAATCCTGGACCTTGCCTCCGAAGGCCTTCTTGACCTTCTGGAAGACCAATCGATCGGCGAGTTTCCAGCTGAGCGCCGAGGGTGTTTGCCCGCGCAGAATCTGCTCGCGATGGCGGCGCCCGGTTGCGAGAGCCCAGGCGAAGAGTTTTTTAAGCGCCGGCTTGCTGCCCGCGCGGCGCTGGACCTCATCGCGGATTTTTTCGTACACCCGGGGCACGGCGACAAAGACGGTGGGTTGAATGGTGGTCAAGGCTGCAGGCAGCCGATCGAAGTTTCCGCAATAGGCAATGGTCGCGCCATAGGCAAAGAGAGCGTAGTCGAGATGGCGCGCCGTAATGTGGGAGAGCGGCAGAAACGAGATGCACGAGGAGTTCGGGCTCCAGGAAAACGCGCGCGTGGAGTAATTCAGGTTAGAGGCGATGTTGCCATGGGTGAGCATGACTCCCTTGGGCTCGCCGGTGGTGCCCGACGTATAGATAAGGGTAGCCAGGTCCTGTGGCTTGACTGCGAAACTGCGCAGCCAACGCTCCATGTCCACGGTGGCTGCGGCAGCATCGGCATCCTTGAGCAAAGAGGAGAGCGGCGTGCTTTCACGATTGGCGATATCGTCCATGACAACGATGCGCTCGAGCTGGGTTCGGCCGCGGATGGAGGCAATCTTGTTGTACTGTGCCTCCGTCGATACCACAGCGATGCGGGCGCCGGAATCGATCAGCAGTGCGGCGATCTGGTCGGCTGTGAGCGTGGGATAGATGGGCACATCCACAGCACCCAGCACCAGGGTAGCGAAGTCGACCACCGGCCACTCCCAGCGATTTTCGGCCAGTAGGGCGATGCGGTCACCCTTGACGATGCCCCAGGAGGCGAAGGCTTGCGCAGTGGCATACACGCGGGCTAACAGTTCGCCGGTGGACCAGGGGTGCCAGTTGCCCGCTGCGTCCTGCCACAGTATCGCGCGTTCGCGTTTGCTGGCCGCGATCAGCGCCACAACATCTACCAAGGTTTCAAGATTGAACATGAACGGGGTTCATTGTAACCCGCGGTCAGGGAATGGTGATGAAGGGTTGGGTTTGCTTGGGGTGAAGGGAGACAGCCCTCCGCTATTCACCGGCATTTCGCGAGCGAGAAAGGCGCACAGCAGGTGCGGCTACGCCTGAGGTAGAGGCGTGAGCCGCACGAAGCGGGAGGAAAGGTTGGACCAATCGGAGAGCATCCAGCGGGCACGCGTGCTGGCGGTTTTTTCCGCGTGGAGCTGGATGAGCTCACGGAGCTCCTCGCCTGCGGCGGGATCAAGCTGGGAGAAGGGCTCCGGAGCCAGAAAGCTGGTGTGATAACGGGTCTGCGAAAGAAAGGTGCCGTCCTCATCGAAGACCCAGGCCAAGCCACCTGTCATGCCGGCGCCAAAATTCTGGCCCGTTGAGCCGAGCACCGCTACCAGGCCGCCGGTCATGTATTCACAGCCATGGTCGCCGACACCCTCGATCACCGCCAACGCTCCTGAGTTGCGCACCGCGAAGCGTTCGCCTGCTCGTCCGGCGGCAAACATTGAGCCGCTGGTAGCTCCATAGAGAGCGACGTTGCCGAGGATAACGTGCAGCTCGCTTTCCCGCGCCGCGCGCCCCTGCCCGCGAAGAATCAGTTCTCCTCCGCACAGGCCCTTACCCACGAAATCGTTGGCCATACCCTCCAGCACTAGCTGCATGCCGGGCACAGCAAAGGCTCCGAAGGATTGGCCGGCAACGCCGGTCAATTTGAAGCTGAGCGGCGATTTTTCCTTGTGCAATCCATGCCAGACCAACTCTCCGGCTAGCCGCGCGCCGAGGGTACGGTGTTTATTGGAGACGGTCGCTTCTACCGCAAAAGGCTCATTGGCGGCGCGGGCAGCCAGCGCCGGCTGCACCCAGGCGTTATCGATGGCGGCATGGTCGGTGGGGCGGCGGTTTCGCTGGCCTTGCCAACGTACGTGCCCGTCACGAGCCGGTGCCAGCAACGAACTGAGATCGAGTCCGCCGGCTGCGCTCACCTGCTCCAGCAGATCGATGCGGCCCGTAGCAGCCTCGAGCGAGGGCAAGCCGAGCGAGGCCAGCAGCATCTGAATGTCGCGCGCGAGCTCTTCGAAAAAGCGAATAACATTGGCGGGCTTGCCGCGGAATTTCGCCCGCAGATCGGGCCGTTGCGTGGCAATGCCGGTAGGACAGGTATTGAGGTGACACTGGCGCGCCATGTCGCAGCCCAGAGCCACCAGCACGGCGGTGCCAAAGGCAAACTCGTCGGCGCCCAAAAGCGATGCGATCACCACATCACGGCCAGTCCGCAGCCCGCCGTCGCAGCGCAGACGCACGCGTCCGCGCAAACCATTCTGCATCAGCACCTGCTGCGCTTCGGCCAACCCAAGCTCCCACGGGTTGCCGGCATACTTGATGCTGGAGAGGGGCGATGCGCCGGTGCCCCCGGCGTGACCTGCAATAACGATGTAATCCGCGTAGGCCTTCGCTACTCCAGCAGCTACGGTCCCGACTCCACACTCTGAAACCAGCTTGACGCCGATAGCCGCACGAGGATTCACGCGTTTAAGGTCGAAGATCAGTTGGGCCAGATCTTCAATGGAGTAAATGTCGTGATGCGGCGGCGGGCTGATGAGCTGGACCCCGGGTTGCGCATGGCGCAGGCGCGCGATCAGCTCGGTCACCTTGTGGCTGGGAAGCTGGCCGCCTTCGCCCGGCTTCGACCCCTGGGAGATCTTGATTTCGATCTCTTCGGCGTGGGCGAGATATTCGGCGGTGACCCCAAAACGCGCGGACGCCACCTGCTTCACCTTGTTATTAAGGATTGCCGGGGCTCCGGGGTATGCCGGGTACGCAGCGGGATCTTCTCCGCCCTCGCCGGTATTGGAGCGAGCGCCGAGCTGATTCATGGCCTCGGTGATGGTCTGGTGCGCTTCCGGGCTCAGCGAGCCCAGCGACATGGCAGAAGCGATGAAGCGGCGCACGATGGTGGGAGAGGACTCCACCTGATCCAGCGCCAGAGGCGCAGCGGCGGGACGAATCTCCAACAGATCACGCAGGACCGTGGGCCTGTTTTCGGTCGCCTGGGTATTGAAGGCCGTCCACGCTTGAGCAGGCGAGAGGCCGGCGCCAGCCGAGCCGCGTGCGGTTCCGGTGACGATCTGCAGAGCACGTACTGTCTGCGGCTGCCAGCTGTGCGGCTCAGCACGATCGTCTTTGCGGAAGCGAACCCAGCCATAGTCCGGTAGCACTTTAGCTTCGCGCTGTGCCACGGGCGCCTGCGCTGTAGCCGTCGGCGGCTGCGCATCCTGATTGACCGCGTTGACCAGCGCCGGTTGGCTGTCCTCTTCCTGCGCAGCGGCCCAACGATCGCGCAGTGCGACTTCCAACTCGGCAAAGCCGATGCCGGAGATAGGCGACGGCGTCTCTTCAAAGCAGAGTTCCACCACTTCGTGGTGAAGTCCAAGGATGTCGAAAAGATGGGCGCTGCGATAGCTGTCAATGACGGAAATGCCCATCTTGGACATAATCTTGGCCAGTCCAAGGTCGCAGGCGTGCAGCATGTTGACTTCGCCTTTTTCCGGATCGAGATTTCGCGCCGTCTCCAGGGCAAGCCAAGGACAGACTGCCCCTGCTCCATAGCCAAAAAGCACTGCGGCGTGGTGCAGGTCTCGGCAATCGCCGGCCTCTACCGCCAAGCCGACTTGGGTACGAACCCCGGCGTGCACCAGGGCATGGTGGATTGCTCCCGTGGCTAGGGCCATGGGGATGGGGAGAAGCTCAGCACGGCCTCCCGGTTGGGCGATGGTGCGATCGCTGAGCAGCAAAATGGCGGCCCCGCCGCGCACCAGGTCAATAGCGCGGGCGCACAGGTCGTCGATCGCCCGGCGCAGGTTGCAGCTGGGTGCAAAGACGCAATCCAGAACCGCCAGCGGCATCTCGTCGGCCAAAGGGTGCTCGCGATTGCGCAGCGAATGCATCTGGCCCAGAGAAAGGAAGGGCGACTCCAGCGAGAGGCCGGGAATGCGCGCCCTGGTATTAAGGAGGTGCGGCCAGGGACCGAGACGGGTGTGCAACTGCACCACAATCGACTCGCGCACCGGGTCAATGGCCGGATTGGTGACCTGGGCAAAGCGTTGCCGGAAGAAGGCATACACTGGCCGCGGCGCATGGGCGAGGGGCGCCAAGGGGGTGTCATCCCCCATGGACCAAACCGCATCCTTGCCGTCGCTAGCCATCGGAGCCAACACCATACGGACATCTTCCCGGGTGTAGCCAAAAGCCTGCTGGAGCTGGGTCAAATCCTCGAGCGCCGGGGTAAATGGGGCGGGCTCCAACGGGGTATCCTCCACCAGCGCGCCGTAGGTGGTGAAACGGTCGAATTCTTTGAGCAACTGCTCGTCCTCGAGCAATTGGTGCGCATCCAGGTCAGCCACCAGCATTTCACCCGGACCGAGGCGCCCGCTATGGATGATTCTCTCCGGGTCGAGGTCCACCAAGCCGGCTTCCGATCCAGCGACCACCAGGGCGTCTTCGGTCAGGAAGAAGCGGCAGGGGCGCAGTCCATTGCGGTCCAACGCGACGCCCACCAAGTGGCCGTCGGCAAAAGCCAACGCTGCTGGACCATCCCAGGGCTCGACGCAATCGGCGTGGTAGCGAAGAAAAGCCGAATCTTTAAGCCGGCCAGCGGGCGGGAGCAGCATTCTGACTGCTTCGGCAACGCTGCGGCCGTTGCGCGCGAGTAATTCGACCACCTCGTCGAGGCTGGTCGAATCCGATCCGTTTGCCGTCAGGATGGGATGACATTCCGCGGGAATGGTCGCAGCGCGTGCAGCCATGCGGCCCCGGTTGCCCCAAACGGTATTGATTTCACCGTTGTGAGCCAGGGTCCGGAGGGGCTGCGCCCGATCCCATGAGGGCGCAACGTTGGTAGCGTAGCGCTGGTGGAAGATAGCGAACGGGGTCACATAACGCGGGTCGGCCAAATCAGGATAAAACTCTGACAGCAAGCGCCCGGCGCACATCGCCTTATAGACCACGGAATAAGAAGAGAGCGAACAGACGTAGCCGGAAGCGTCGGCCTCGCGCTCAAATTGCTTACGCGCCAGGTAGAGACGGCGCTCGAAGTTCTCGGATTCGTCGGCCGTCACCAACACCTGGCGAATCACGGGAATGCTGGAGAGCGCGATCTCCCCCAGGACCTCTTCGCAAGTGGGAACCACTCGCCAGGCGAGCACGCTCAGCTTTTGCGCTGCCAGCGCTTGCTCCAGGGCCTGCTGGCCGGCATCCGATTCGTTTGGGAAAAAGACCGCGCCCACGCCCAGGGGCTTCGTGGCGTCGAGCGATAAACCGGTGGAGGCGAGCAGAAACTCCCGCGGGATCGCGGTCATAATGCCCACGCCGTCGCTGCTTTTGCCGTCGGCGGCGATGGCTCCGCGATGAGCCAGACGGGCCAGGGCGGTGAGGGCCTGAGTCAGAATTTCATGGGTAGGAATATTGCGCAGCGTGGCCACGAAACCGACCCCGCAGGAGTCGTGGTCAAAGCGAGGGTCCAACAGGGTAGGGGTAGAGCTATGCTCCAGCGTCTTTGAGGCAAAGGAACCCATACGTAACTATAATCCCCGTTTCCCTGACAAGTACCTGGCAAAGAAATTTTCTTTTGCACCATAAGGTACAACGGCAGCTTGTGACTTTGTGTTTAAAAAAGGCATCCATTCGTTGACAAACGGACTCTGTATATTTATACATGTGAATGTATTTTTATGCACATCAGCGCGGCCGTCGGCCGCGCTCTGATTTTGCAGCAAAGATGAAACCGAAAAGCCTGACCGCTGTCATCAGGCCGTAACGAGAAAGAAACACTATGAAGCAGGATCGGCACAGTGCAATTCGCGAGCTCGTCGCCGGCGCGCCCATCGGCAGCCAGGATGAACTGCGGCGCCGGCTGGTCAAGCGTGGTTTCGAGGTAACCCAGGCGACACTTTCGCGCGATATTCATGAGCTGCATCTTTATAAGGGTCCGAACGGCTATGCGGTGCCAAACGGCGTCGCTGTGGAGGAAGACGATTCCCTGCCCGGAACCGGCGAAATGCTGAACAGCTTCGGAATGAAGGTGAAACAAGCGCTCAACCAGTTGGTGCTGATCACTACCAGCGGAAGTGCGCAGCCGGTCGCCCTGGCGATCGACGGCGAGGACTGGCCGGAGGTGGTCGGAACCATCGCCGGAGATGACACGGTTCTTATCATTTGTCCCGATGCAAAGCGGGCGACCCTGTTGCGGGAACGCCTGGAGGCAATGATCGGATGAAAGGTTCCATACAAACCGCTGTTGCGGGAGTAAGCGGCTACGCCGGCATGGAGCTGGCGCGCCTGCTCTTGCACCACCCTGCCCTGAAGGGGCGTCCGCCGGTCTTTGTCGGCCGCGACGCGGAAGCGGTACGGCTGACTGAGATGCATCCGCAGCTGGCTGATAACAACGGCAGCTCTGAGTTGCTGGTGGAACCTTTCTCCTGGGAGCTATTGAAGAAGCGCGGAGTGGAACTGATATTTCTGGCCACCCCTCATGAGCAATCGCGTAGTTGGGTGCCGGAAGCACTGGAGCACGGTCTGAGAGTCGTGGATTTGAGCGCCGCCTGGCGGTTACGGGAGCCGGAGAATCGAACCATCTACGGTTTTCACGATGAGGATGCGGCGTTGGCCGAGCGAGTGCAGGCCGGGAGCGTCTATGGTTTGCCGGAGCTGCATCGGGGATGTATCCGCGATGCGCTGCTAGTGGCTAACCCCGGCTGCTACGCAACCTCGATCATTCTGGCGTTGAAGCCGCTGGTGGCCGCGGGCTGGGTGGATCGGGAGCGGGGAATCATTTGTGATTCCAAGTCGGGTGTTTCTGGCGCCGGCAAAGCACCCACGGCCACCACCCACTTCATGTCTGCCGCGGACAATCTCTCCGCCTATGCGGTCTTTGGCCACCGGCACATGGGCGAAATCATGGAGCAACTGGGCTTGGAGGAATCGCAGATCATTTTCACACCGCACCTTTTGCCGATTCCGCGGGGCATTCTCTCGACCACGTACGTAACCTTCCGGGAAAAGAAGGAAACGGCCGAGGTAGAGGCCTGCTTCCGTAAGTTCTACGCCTCCAGCCCCATGGTTCGGGTGACGACGAAACTGCCGCAGATACAGTATTCGGTGCATAGCAACTACTGCGATATCGGTTTCAAGTTGGCCAAGGATGGACGGCGATGTGTGATCGTTTCCTGTTTGGACAACCTGCTAAAAGGGGCGTCTGGGCAGGCCGTAGAGAACATGAACCTGATGTGCGGATGGGACGAAGCGGAGGGGTTGGCATGAAATTCGTGGTCAAACTCGGTGGTGCGGCCTTGGAAGATCAGGCCTTGTTGCACGGCTGTGCGCGTGCGATTGCCGTGCTGGCGCAGGACGGCAACCAGGTGGCCGTAGTCCATGGCGGCGGCGCCGCACTGACCCGCACCCTGAAGCAGATGGGCAAGCAGAGCGAATTTATCGCCGGCCTGCGTATCACTGATGCCGAAACCCGCGACGCCGCGCTGATGGTGTTGAGCGGCCGCGTGAACAAGGAACTGGTCGCAGCGCTCGGCGGCCACGGCCAGGCGGGCGTAGGCCTTTCGGGGGGGGACGGATTAATTTTTCGTGCGCGCAAAAAGCGCACCACGCCGGATCTGGGGTTCGTGGGCGAGATCGTAGCCTCGGATACGCGCTGGCTCGATGCCATCTGGAAGATGGGCGCGGTACCCGTGATTTCGAGCCTGGCCTTGGGCTTCGACGGCGAGTACTACAACATCAACGCCGACGAAATGGCATCGGCGTGCGCGGTCGCTTGCAAGGCCGACACACTGGTCTTTCTTACCGACGTGCCGGGCGTGCGCGGATCCAACGGAGAGGTGATGCGCTGGTTGAGTGTGGATCAGATCGCCGCACTGACGCGGGCGGAGGTGATCAGCGGCGGCATGTTGCCCAAACTGAACGCCTGCCGCGAAGCGCTGCTGGCCGGAGTGAAGAGAGTGCGCATCCTGCCCGCGGATGCAGCATCCGTATTACCAGACCTTTGCTCGACGCGGGTACTTCAAGGGACCGAGGTGATGGTGGCATGAAGCTGGAAGCGATACAGGCGGCAGAGGCGAAACTGCTGCTCCCCACATATGAGCGGAATCCGATTCTTTTTGTCGAGGGCTCAGGCATGTACCTGATCGACGGCAACGGGGAGCGGTATCTCGATCTTCTCAGCGGAATCGGCGTCAACTCGTTAGGCTATGGGCACCCCGCTGTGACCAATGCCATCGAGCAACAGGGCCGCAAGCTGGTGCATATCTCCAACCTCTACTTTCATGAAGGACAGGCCGAATTGGCGCTTCGCCTGACGGAGAGGACCGGCCTCGATCGAGCCTTTTTCTGCAATAGCGGGACGGAGGCCTCGGAAGCAGCATTGAAGCTGGCGCGCGCCTACTCCGGCCTCAAGCGGAGTGAAGGCAAGACCCTGGGCACCAAGTTCCTGGCGCTTGAAAACAGCTTCCACGGCCGGACCATGGGAGCCGTATCCACCACCCATAAGGAAAAGTACCGCGAGCCCTTCGAGCCCCTGGTTCCGGGCGTGGAATTCGTGCGCTTCAACGACGTGGATCATCTGCGGGCCAGTTTCTCGAACGAGGTATGCGCCATTTTGATCGAACCCATTCAGGGGGAGGGCGGGATCCGTCCGGTGTCACAGGAGTTCTTTGCTGCTGCGCGCGAACTTACGAAATCGACCGGCGCGTTGCTGATCGCGGATGAGATTCAGTCAGGCCTGGGACGCACCGGCAAGTGGTGCGCCTATCAGCAATTTGGCATTCAACCGGACGTGGCCACCTTGGCCAAACCGCTGGCCGGCGGCATTCCGTTGGGAGCGATGCTGTGCACTGAGGAAGCGTCGCGCGCGATTCATCCCGGCCTGCATGGGACCACCTTCGGCGGTGGACCGCTGGCTTGCGCGGTGGCCATCGCAGTCATTGACGCCATCGAGCAGGAAGACCTGCTGGGCAACATCGCCAAGACCGGCGCGTACTTCAAGCACCAGTTGCATGATGTCGCCGCCAGGCATGAGAGCGTCACCGACGTGCGTGGCATGGGGCTGATGCTGGCAATGGAGCTGAACTCCGCGGACCTGGCGAAGCGAGTAGTGGCAAAGATGCTGGAGCGTCACATCCTGATCAATCGCACCAGCGAGACCGTGCTGCGTTTTCTGCCGCCCTACATCCTGGGCCGGGAACACGTGGATACAGCGATCTCCGCGCTGAACGATATTTTGAGCGAAGAAGGAGCAGGCGCGCCTACTATGGCTGCGGCGTATCAAAACACAGGGGGCCCACGGAATGGCTAGCAAGACTGCACTCGTCGAAGAAAAGGCAGTACATCAGGAGAGCAGCATGCTTGCTCAAGCTTCCGTGACGCTCGCGGGGCGCGATCTATGCTCGATTGCCGATCTTTCGCAGGCGGAAATCGCCGCTATCATGGAACTTGCGCATGCCATCAAGGCCGCGCCGGGCGACTATCGGTATTCTCTCGATGCGCGGCAGATGGTGATGTTTTTCGAGAAAGCGTCGCTGCGCACGCGGCTGACCTTTGAAGCCGGGATGAATACGCTGGGCGGTTCGGCAATGTTCGTGGACCAGACGCAATCCCCGCTGGGAGAGCGCGAATCGCTGGCCGATATCGCGCGCAACGTGGAGCGGTGGGTGAGCCTGATCGTGCTCCGCACCTATGCCCATGAAACCATCACCGAGATGGCCGAGTACTCCCGGGTTCCGGTGATCAATGCGCTCAGCGACCTGGAACATCCGTGCCAGGCGCTGGCGGATTTCATGACCATCGAAGAACGCTTTGGCACTGCGCGCGGGGTTAAGTTTGTCTATGTCGGTGATGGTAACAATGTCTGTCACTCATTGATGTTGACCGCTGCCCTGCTGGGCGCGGACTGCACTGTGGCCACGCCCAAGGCGTATGCGCCCAAGCAGGACATCACTGCTCAGGCGCGCAAGATTGGTGAGCAGTCCGGGGCCACGCTGACGCTGACCCAGGATGTGGTAGGCGCGGTCCGCGGCGCCGATGCGGTGTATACCGACGTTTGCACCAGCATGGGTTTCGAGCATGAGGTGACCAAGCGGGCTCCCATCTTCAAGCCTTACCAGGTGAACGAGGCGTTGATGGCGCACGCCGCGCCCCATGCTGTGTTTATGCATTGCCTGCCGGCGCATCGCAACGCGGAGGTTACGGATGCAGTGCTGGACGGTCCGCAATCTGTCGTCTTTGAGCAAGCGGAGAATCGGCTGCATGCGCAGAAGGCGCTGATGGTTCTGCTGCTGGGTGGCGGCCTGGCCGGCTCACGCGATGGGGCAAGAGGCTGAACGGCTTGGATGGAATTATCTCCGCTACGCTTACGATTCTGTTCCTAAGTCGAATTTAGCTGCCAAACAGAATCGTCATCCCAACCGGAGCGTAAGCGCAGCGCCGCACCTGCTGTTCTCTCAATAGTTGATTTTTTGAAGGAGTTTCGCAATGTCGAAGAAAGTTGTGCTTGCTTACTCAGGTGGTCTCGACACCTCGATCATTATTCCATGGCTCAACGAGAATTACGGTATGGATGTAATCGCCATGATTGCTGATGTAGGCCAGGGCGAAGACCTGGACGCAGTGGTGGCGAAAGCCTATGCCACCGGCGCCAAGAAGGCCGTGGTGCTCGACCTGCGCGACGAATTCGTGCGCGAATATGTGTACCCCACGGTACGCGCCGGCGCCATCTATGAGCACAAGTACTTGCTGGGCACTTCGATTGCACGGCCCGTGATCGCCAAGCACCAGGTGCAGGTGGCGCTCCAGGAAGGCGCCGAGGCTGTGGCCCACGGCTGCACCGGCAAAGGCAATGACCAGGTTCGCTTCGAACATGCCTACCAGGCGCTGGCGCCGGATCTCAAGGTCATCGCTCCCTGGCGGGAGTGGACGCTCAAGTCGCGCGAGGACTGCCTGGACTATGCCGAAGCGCATGGTATCCCGGTGGCGGCTAGCCGGGAGAAGATCCACTCCCGCGACCGCAACCTGTGGCACATCAGCCATGAAGGGGGCGAGCTCGAGAATGCCGGCAACGCTCCGTTGGCCAGCACCTGGGTGATGACCCGCTCGCCGCAGGAAGCGCCCGACCGCGAAGAAGTCGTGGAAATTGGTTTCATCGAGGGTAAGCCTGTCTCAGTGGACGGCATGCAGCTGGAGCCGGTACAGATCGTGGAGCTGCTGAATGAAATCGGAGCGCGCAATGCCATTGGCCGCATCGACCTGGTGGAGAACCGCTTCGTCGGCATCAAGAGCCGCGGCCTCTATGAAACTCCCGGAGGCACGTTGATCACCACCGCGCATCGCGAGCTGGAAGCATTGACGCTCGATCGCGAAGTGATGCACTACAAGCAACAGGTCGCGCTGAAGTATGCCGAGCTGGTCTACTTTGGTCTCTGGTTCACCCCGCTACGCGAGGCCCTGGACGCCTTTGTCGAGGATACGCAGAAGCATGTCACCGGTTCCGTCAGCCTCTCCCTCTACAAAGGCAACATCAGTGTGGCCAAGCGGCATTCGCCGTTCTCGCTCTACTCCGATGACCTGTCTTCGTTCACCATGGGCGACAGCTACGATCAGAAAGACGCCAAGGGCTTCATCCGGATTCTGGGGCTGCCCGCCCGCACCCGGGCGCGGCTGTTGCAGAAGAAAGAGGCGCATCAGTGAAGATGTGGTCTGGCCGCTTTCGCGAGCCACTAGACCCCGACTTCGAACAATGGCAACGGTCACTGGCATTTGACTGGCGGCTGCTTCCCCAGGAAGCGGCTGCCAGCAAAGCCCATGCGCGAACGCTCGCCGCAGCGGGCATACTCACGCCTACGGAACTGGATACGATCGTGGGCGCACTGGACGCGATTCGCGACGAGTACGCGCAGCGGCCGCCCAGTGACATCTATGGCCGCACGCAAGCGGAAGATATTCATCACTTCGTGGAGTTGGAGCTGGTAGCACGCATCGGCGATCTTGGTTTCAAGCTGCACACCGGCCGCAGCCGCAACGAACAGATTGCGACCGACCTCCGCCTTTACGTGCGGGACAAGTGCTCTACCATCGCCGGCCACCTTGCAGACTGGTCGCGAGCATTTGCGGCTCAGGCGCAAGCCGCGGGCGATGCGGTCATGCCTGCCTATACCCATCTGCAACGCGCTGAACCGGTGTTGGTCGCGCATTGGCTGCAGGCGTACGGGGAGATGCTGCTGCGGGATCTGACACGGCTGGGGGATTTAAGCCGGCGCTTGAATTATTGTCCACTGGGTTCTGGTGCGGTGGCGGGCGCAACCTTGAAGCTGGACCGGATGATTGCTGCGCAGGAGCTAGGCTTTTCCGGGCCTACCGCAAACAGCATGGACGCCACCAGCGACCGCGACTTTGCGCTCGAGTTCTTGCAGGCGCTGACGCTGATTGCTCTGCACGCCAGCCGTTTTGCAGAAGAGATCACCCTGTACGCAACGGCGGAGTTCGGATTTGTTGAGTTGCCAGAGGCATTTTCGACCGGATCGAGCGCGATGCCGCAAAAGAAGAATCCTGACCTGACGGAATTGGTGCGCGCCAAAGTTGCCCGTATCAATGGCGCGTCACAGACGGTCACCATGCTGCTCAAGGGTCTCCCGTTGGCTTATAACAAGGACCTGCAAGAGAGCCAGGAGCCGCTTTTTTCTGCGGCCGATGCGGCAGAGCGGATGACCGCTTTGCTGGCAAGATTTACAGCCGCCCTGCGCTTCAACATTGAACGTATGCGCGGCGCCTGCGAGAGTGGTTTTCTGAATGCGATGGCGGCCGCGACCTACCTCGTGCACAAGGGAGTTCCCTTTCGCAAGGCGCACGAGAAAATCGGCTTGGCAGTGCGTTATGGTCTGGAGAGGGGTTGCGAACTCGAAGGCCTCACGCTCGACGAGCTGAAGCAGTTTGGGCCGGAGTTCGAAGCCGATTTTTATGCGAGCATCACTCTCGATGCAACGGTGAACTGCCACGATGTGATCGGAGGCACTGCGGTGGGGCGAGTACGTGAGGCGTTAGCCGCGCAGGAAACAAGACTTTCCGCGGCCATGGGACCGATCGATGGAAATACGTAAGGCGCGGCTTCAGGATGCGTCCAACATCTACGAATTAGTGAACAGCCTTTCACAGGATGGAACGCTGCTGCGGCGGGCCTTTGCGGAGATCTGTGAGAACGTGCGCGACTTTACCGTCGCTGAGTCCGATACGGGCATCTTCCAGGGCTGCGGCGCCCTACACCTCTACGGTCCGCACCTGGCGGAGGTGCGTTCGATCGTGGTGCGCCCGGAGGCCAAGAGCAAAGGCACCGGCGGCATGCTGTTGCAATCCTTGCTGGATGAAGCCGCGGATCACGGTGTGGGATGCATCTGTCTCTTCACCCGCATTCCCGATTTCTTCTTCCGCCACGGCTTTCGCGTGGTGGAGGATCGAGCCGCTCTGCCCGACAAGATCTACAAGGACTGCCAGAACTGCCCCCGGCTCTACCGCTGCGATGAGGTGGCTATGGCGCGCGGCCAGATTCCCAAGGTTTCCATCCTGGGTACCAGGATCGAGGCCGAGCAGCTGGTGCGCTTGACGGGTTAAGTTTCGGGCGCTCGTTACGGCAACTGGATGCGGTAGAGGTTGCGGTGGTTATCCTCTCGCGTGTAAGCGTAAAGGGAAGGGCCTATGCCCGAGTCCACAGTCCAGGGGATCGGCGCATTGCTCTGTGGATTGGTGAAATCCTCCACCCGCGCAATTCCGGCCGGCGGAGTCTTGGGAAGCCCCACGTCATGCGTGACCGGAATCTCGTAAGTGCCGGGAAACACAGACGCGTAACGAAGAAACATGGATTTCCCACTGATGTCCCATATGGGCCTACAGTAATCGACGCACAAGGGCACTGCCGGACCCCCGTCCAGCGCGAACGCCTTGACCATCATGGCGTGTACGTCGGTCCCTGGCACCGCCGCAATCACCCAGCGACCATCGGGTGACACGGCAAGGCTATCCAAAATGCGGTCCGGGGTAACCTTGCGACGGCCGGTGCCATCGTTTTTCATGCGATAGAGGAAGTTCGAACCACCTTCGATCGCGCGGAAGACCAGGTCACCGCCGGGCAAAAAAAGAGGCGTATCTTCCACCGCGGCGGAGGCGATGTGCACCGGCGACGAGCGACGGCTGGTAGGCGCAATCCACAGGTTCGAACGCCCACTTTGGTCACTCATGGAAAATGCCACTTGTTTCCCGTCGCGGGATACGGAGTAATCCTCGATGGGGTAGTTGGACAGGACCTTCTCCACTTTTCCGCTATCCAGGTTTTTGATCAACAATTCTGTGCCATGCGTTTGGCCGTTGACCATCACAAAATAAAGACTGCGTCCATCGGGAGAAAACCACGGCCATTTCGTATTCCCTTCGGTGGAGATCTGATGCTCTCCGTCCTTGTCGTGCAACCAAACCGTCTGATCCTGCGAGCCAACGGAGGTGATGAGCGACTTGCCGTCAGGCGCCATCGCGATCCCCTGCTGAGAAGTTGGTCCAAAGGTCAGTTGCTCTGGCTCTCCATCGGGAAAAGGCTGCCGCCAGAGGTGAAAGTCGTCTGTTTGGGCAGTGAGATAGATCCATTTGCCGTCCGGCGACCACGCGCCCGCGATACAGGCGCCGTTGGGAGGACCAACTACTCTCACCTCAGTCGTGCCCTGGAAGGGAACAACGCGGCAGGGCACAAATTCGCTTCGACTGTCCATCTGAACAATGAGTACCCATCGGCCATCCGGCGAAAGGTAGGAGTGATGGGCCATACTGCGTTTGCCCTGAGGCAGGTAAACATCGCGGCTGTTCCCTCTACCCTCATCGGTGGTGACCACCACCATATGCGATCCTTCTCTCATCTCAGAAAAAAGAAGTCGCTTGCCTGCTTCAATCCACGTCAGGGAGGAAGTATTAGGAAGCAGCAAATGAGACTCGCCCCCCAGAACGGCCACTTCCCAGGTGTCCCACGGCTCGGCGACACTGTAGGCGATACGCGAGCTATCCGGAGAAAACGACGGGGCCAATTTGTTGGTCGAGTCGTGGGTGAGCGGGACCGGATCCCCTGCCGGCAGCAACTTGACGTTGATCTGCCCAGGTCCGAAGAAGGAATCGCCTCCTCGGATGAACGCGAGCATGCGGCCGTCCGGGGATAGAGCGGGATACACCGCCGAGTCGGTAAAGAACGTCAGCTGTTCCCATTCGCTGCTGGCGGGGAGACGGGCCGGCGATGAATGGTGAAACAGAAGCGTAACAGCGATAGCGGCCAAAACAAGAGCTGCTGCTGACGCAATATAGTAGTAGAGTTTCCGCGCCTTAGGTTTTGGCACCAGAGGCGGCGTTATCTCCTTGTTCTTGTATTGAAGACGCCGCATCGCGATAGTTACGGCTGCTGTCTCGCCGCAACCGCTGGAGGTCTGCACGGAGATCGGCTGCATGTTGATAGCGCAGTTCCCGATCCTTCTCCAGCGCTTTGCCGATCACCCTCTCCAGTTCCAGAGACACATCTGGATTCAGACGGACGGCAGGAACCGGCTCCCGGTTGAGGATCGCCTCACAGATCACGGCCATGCTCTCTCCGCGGAAGGGCAATGCGCCGGTTGCCATCTCGTAGAGCACGGAGCCGAAGGAAAACAGGTCCGTACGCGCATCCAGCTCTTTGCCGCGCACCTGCTCGGGCGACATGTAGGCGACGGTTCCCAGCATGGAGCCCGGACTTGTCAGGTGCTCCTCGCTGATCGTTTTCTTTCCGTCCGCGGTTCTCGCCGCGTCCATGACTTCAGTGGAGGTTGGCATCACTTTTGCCAAGCCAAAGTCCAGGATCTTGGCAGCGCCGCGCTTGGTCACAAAGATGTTGGCGGGTTTGATGTCGCGGTGCACGACACCGGCCAAATGGGCCGCCTCGAGTGCGTCGGCGATATCGACAGCGATGGGGAGAAGAGCGTCCGGTTCGAGTGGAGTTCCCGAAATACGATGCCTCAACGTCACACCGTCGAGGAACTCCATGACCAGGAAGGGGCGATCGTTTTCCTGCCCGATTTCATAGATAGTGCATATATTCGGATGGTTGAGAGCCGAGGCAGCCTGCGCCTCCCTCTGGAAACGAGCAAGGGTTTGGGGGTCCTGGGCAACGTCATCGGGTAAAAACTTGAGAGCGACGAAGCGGTGGAGGGTCAGATCCTCCGCCTTATAGACGACGCCCATCCCGCCGCCGCCCAGCTTCTCAACGATGCGGTAGTGCGAGATGGTCTGGCCTATCAACTCGAAGGAGCCTAGTGTTTCGGATTGGTTCCATCTTAGGGAGCAGACACGACCGCGTCAACGCAGGGGACTTTGCGGTTAAGGGCTAGCCGGACCCACGCTCTCCTATTGACAAAAAGGGAAAGAATCGTCGAGTGCCGGGGTATCCCACACAAGCCAAAAACGCGGCTTGAATGGGGCACCCAGGCTTAGTTGCCCTGATAAAGCCCTCACAGCGGCTATTTTCCAAGTTGTACCGGGCCAAGCTTTTTCGATTGCATTGCACGTGTGCCGGTAATGGGTGCAAATGGCAACGGTGCTGCTGCGTTCGAGCGCACAAGCAAGTACGCCTCTCCCTTGCGGACTGGCAGCTCAAGCTTAGGGTCGGCGCTCTTCAAGAGGATCTTTCCCTGCGCATTCATGACTTCTACCGGCTGACCCTGCCATGGATTGCGAATGTGCAGAGTCGAGGTTGCTCCGGCCGCGATGGCCACTGTCGTGGGAATTCCCGCTCGGACCTGTACATCGACCCGGGTGCGATCGCGCACCCAAACACTGCCCTCAAAATCCCACTGGGATGACGTCGCGGGTGCGATCCGAATCATGCCGTCGTAGTCCTGCACCAGGGCTTCTGCCACGGCCAGAGCTACGATGCCTTCCTGCTCCACGTAGAACTCCCCCTGGGGACCACCCCAGTTGGCGAAACCGTTTATGTAGTTTTGGTATCTCTCAGTCAGCGTGATCAGCGTCGATCGCACTTCATCGCCGAGCCCGAGCCGCGCAGCCTGAATAGGATCAAAGCTCCAGTCCTGGTGAACCGGGTAGGGCCTCGTCGCGTAGGTGGATCTCGCCAGCGCCAGCATGGGCGAATTGTCGCCAATCAAGTTGTAGGGCCACACCGGCTCGAGACCGATGTTCTCCTCGTTATGGGCGGCCGCGGCTGGATCATATGACTCGGCAATCACTGTTTGCTGTCCGCCGGCGCTCGCCTTCTCGGCTTGGGGAAGAGGGGGGATCTGGGCCAGCTCCGTGTTGAGCTGTTGCACCAGCCGGTGATCTGTATGCAGCAGTGTGGCGGCCTGGACGACGACGGGAAAAAGGGCCGAGCGTGCGGACAGATCAGTCGTGGGATCAATGGTGTCCCACTGTTGTTCATGTGCATTCGACGGATGGGTATGCATTTTGCCGTCAACGCCGTGGGTTTCGTACGCCAACAGAAATTGTGCGCTTGCGGCCATGACAGGATAGTTCGAAGCTAGAAATGCACGATCGCCAGTGGCCAAATATTGCTGCCAGATCCAAAGCGACACTTCCGCGGCAGTCGATAGAGTGCGGGCGTTGTAATACGGGCGCGAGCCGGCGTCGCAGTTCAGGCCGATCACCGGGGGCTTAGACGAATTCCACTGGGGCTCATACTCAATGCCAGCTCCGTTGAAGCGCATGGTCTCCGGCACGCAGATACCCGGGCGGCCTGCCATGTGCTTCCGTGTCCAGTCTTCGATGTTGGCGAGATTCTCGCGATACAGCCGGAAGTACGGCGCGTTCCATTCAGAGACACCGGCGTCTATGTTCGCGGCCACCTGCATGCGAAGATTCCAGTGCCAGAAGGCAGCCGGGTCCCAGTGGTGGAGATCCTGCACAGCGGAGAAAAGGTCAGCAATGCCGGCCTGCGAACCAGGAAACCTGCCGCCGCTCTCAGCCGCAGCGGTATAGAGATAGAGGTTGCGAAGGTTCTCCATGTACTCGCCGGAACCATCTTTTGAAGTCAGCTTGATGAGCCCTGCGCTATGCCAGAACGAGTGCCACCAGGCAATGTGCTCCTCGGGACCAGAGTTTGCTAGAGCGCTTTCGATGCCGGCCAATTGGCTTTTCAAACCGTTGTAGTGAGGACTCGCAACCATCACCCGAAAATGGCCGTCTTCCTCAGGCTTGAAACTGACTGTCACCGAGCGAGGGTTGTCTACGGCGACCGAGACATCGCGGCCCGTGGCGGTGATGGCGGCGAGGGCTCCGAAGGTTTCGCCCGATGCGCCGGGACCGTACTGATCAATCCAGGTTTGTTCGAGCATGCCCACCCTGTTGGTGGCGGTGGCGTTCGGCTTGCGAGGCTCCCACAAGCGTAGCGTGGCGGTCTGCGTTGTATTCGGATCTGCGCCAGTAACGTCGACGACAACCGTATCGGTGGACACCTGAAGGTAGGCGGTAAGACGGATGCCGCCACCGTTTTCAATCAGCGATCCGTTGTACAAATCGAGACGGCCGCTGAAATCCTTGGCCGATGTAAGTTCGGCGATGCCGGGGATGACGAGCTGTCCTGGGGAATCCCGATGCGGCAGAGTATCCGCGCGGTTCAGTTGGGCGGTGAAGCCGTCGGCAGCCCACACCGCGATGCCCAGCTTCCCGTTTCCCATCGGCATTGCTTCGGCGGGCTTAGTATTGGGTTGACCCAATACAAGGTCTGATCGGCCTAACACTCCGGCGGGATCTACGGCAAAATGTCCACCCTTCCATGCGGTCGTCGAAACGTGCTCCCCGCCCTGAGCAAGCGCGTTCGATTGCATGGAGGCGAGAGCGAGAACGGCAATAAGACAGAGCGGAGGCCGTGGTGGTGAATGCATCCTTCTGGTTTTACCACTTTGCTTCTTGGCCGGCCAAAGGACCTTCGAGGCGGAGTGCTAAACTTGCGACCAACGGGGGAAACCGCGATGCGCAGCAAGCATGGATCAGAGGGCAAGGAGTCTCGGGAGACATCATCAGAAGGATTTGCATCGACCTGCAGCGTTCTTGCCGTGGGACTTTTTGCGCTTACCTTTCTGTTTCAGAATTTCGTGATTCCTTCATCTTCGATGGCGAGCACGCTTCTGGCCGGCGATCACGTGGTGGTGGAGCGGGAAACACTAGCGCCGCCGGCAAAGTGGGCGGGCTTCATGCACTACCGCGAGGTGCATCGTGGAGACATTGTTGTCTTCTACAAGCCAACCGAGGAAGCCAACGGCGAACACATATTTGTGGTCAAGCGGGTGATCGGTATTCCCGGTGATCGCATCCATCTGCGCGACGGCATCGTCTACCTCAACGGTGTGGCGCAGGACGAGCCCCAGGCCGCCAAGCCTACATCCGCGAACTACGACTCGTACGTGGATGACTTCCCTTCGGTGAATCCTTCGGCCGAGCCCGGAGTTACGGCGGAATGGTCCGCCAGCCTTCCCGATCACATGCAGGGGCAGGACCTGGTCGTACCTTCCGGCAATTATTTCGTTATGGGCGATAACCGCACCAACAGTATGGACAGCCGGTTCTGGGGTTTTTTGCCGCGGCAGAATATCTTGGGGCGCCCGCTCTTCGTCTATTGGTCAATCGTGACCCCCGAATCGGGCGCTGACGAGGCTCCGCTGGCGCAGCAAGCGGAATCCACCCTCCACGAGTTCATTCACTTCTTCGATGAGACCCGCTGGAGCAGGACACTTCACCGGATTCAATAGCTGGTTCATGTGCGCGTAAAAACGCCGCAGACGGGTGGGTCCTAACGAACCCCATTTTGGGATTTCTTCCCAAAACGGATTCCTCCGCATCGGCAGCCCGCATTTTATGCGCGCATCTGTGTCCCATCACAGTACTTTTGTAACAGTGTTGCGTCTTTCTGAATTGCATCTCAACCCAACAGGAGCGCTTATGAAACCCTATTGCGTAATACTGTGCAGCCCTTCTTTCATCAACCCTACTTCCTATCCGCGCACCAAACGGTTTTACGTTGGAGCCCTCTCGGCGATCAGGGCGATACGTACGGCCTGCGAACTGAACCCCGAATTCCGTGTCCTCGGTATCGAGCATAGCGATCTGTAGCCGTTACCCTGTACTTCCACGGCCACCAAGTAACCCAGGGTTACAAAGCTCCGCTCATAAGCTAGTCTTGGATGAGAGGTGGCCGATGCGAAAAGAAGTCGTTGGACAAAAGACAGTTGCGGAAAAGGCACAGGCCGCTGCTGAGTGGCTCGATTTAGCATCGATCGCCCGCGTCCAGCTCACATCAGAAGATCCGGCCTTCCCGATTGAAAATGCTCTGAGCACGAACCCAACACTCAATGAGCTGGGCTGGCGCGCCATCGGTCCTGGGGTGCAGACAATCACGATCCTGTTCGACGTACCGCAACGCCTTCGGCGGATAGTCGTACATTTTGTCGAACGTAATATGGAGCGCTCACAGGAGTTTCTACTCCTCTACTCTTCGGCTCAGGAGACAGATCGCGACATCGTGCGTCAGCAATGGACCTTTAGTCCCAATGGTTCCCCGCAAGAGATCGAAGACTATCCGGTCGAACTGGAATCGGTGGCCAAGCTGGAACTTGTGATCGATCCTGATCGCGGACGCCGGAATAGCGTGGCTACGCTCAGCGCTTTGCGAATCGCTTGAAAAGTTGAGACTAGCGATCTGCGTCTAACCGTCGAGCGATAGAACCACTTCCGGTGGTCGGGGGTTTGGGCTGGTTGGCGGGAACGCCTGGTCCATCGTGTCCCGGCTCGCGACGATGAGGGGCCTGCTCATAACGGCCGAAGCGCATGAAATACGCTGGGCGCCCATACCGGCTCGAGCGCAGCATTTCGGAAAGTGGCACGATGGCGTAGATCATTGCCAAGCCAGCATCCCGCTCAATACTTTCAATTCTTCCGCGGCGGTTGTTCAGATCGGCTATGGTCGAGTTGAGGAATTCCTCCTTGATCCGGGCCACAACTGCCATGACCGGCTGCAAAACGATCGGACATGCCTTACGAGCAGCCTCTTTAAAAGCCATCGAGCCGGCGATTTTGAAGGCCATTTCGTTCGAATCCAGTTCATGAAAGCTGCCGTCAAACAACGACACCCTCACATCGACGATTTCGTAGCCAGCAAGAACGCCACCGCGCGCTGCTTCGCGAATCCCCGTCTCGATCGGGTCAATATATTCTGCCGGGACCACGCCGCCCCGGATTTCATTAATTAACTCAATCCCCTTCCCCGTCTCGTTCGGCTCTATCCGGATCTTGACGTGCCCATAGTTACCCAAACCACCCGTCTGCCGAATGTATTTGCCTTCTCCCTGGCCCTGCTTAGAAATCGTCTCCAGATAGATAACTCCGGCCTCGCCCGAGTCGACTTCGATTTCGTATTGGCGCAAGAGGCGGTTACAGATGGATTCCAAATGCAACTCATCCATTCCACCAAGGACGACCTGATCGCCTACAGACGCGGGCTGAATCCTGAGCGTCGGATCTTGTTGCGCGATCTCATTGAGCACCAGCAGAAGACGTAAGCCGTCACTATCAGCCTTGGCGCTGATAGCCTGCGCTATCACGGGACGGCTTTGCTCCGCTTCTTTCAAGCGTGATCTCTGGTCATCACTGTTCGCCAACTCTGCCAGGAGTTTAACTCGCCAGGCCGGCGGCTGTGGCTCGCGACATGTACGAAGTTCGGCCGGTCCCCTGTAGCTGTGGGGACCGGCCGGTCTTATGTCGCTAATTGCTTCAGTTGGCACAACGCTCTAGTGCGGGCCGCCGTGAGAGCCGCCACCGCCGCCACCGTGAGGAGCTCCACCACCGTGAGGAGCACCGCCGCCGCCGTGATATCCGGGCAGAGCATGTTCAGTGCCGCCCTGGTGGGGAGCGTTGCCTACGTGGCCTTGGGCATCATGCGCCTCGTTGGCCTGGAAGTGGTTGAATTGCTCGGCTCCGCGCGGCGGCAAAGGTCCATGATAGCCATGATGTGGATCGTAGCGGTTGTCGACGTGGCCATAAAAGCCATGGGGGCCGTGGAACCAGGGTCCAGCTCCAATGAACACTCCGCCAGTGAACCAATCAGGCCCATAGTAGCCGTAGGGCGCGCAATCATACGGAGCGTAGTCAAAGTATCCGTAGGGGCACACCGGCGCTACTCCAATGTTGACGGAAACCTGGGCCGGCGCCAGAGTTGCGGAGCTTAAAAGAGCAGCTGCGAGAGCTGAAAAAGACAAGGCTTTCCAGTGAGACATAATTTCTCCTCGGTGTCGTTTAGACGTTCGAAGAGGGGAGCGAGTTGCCTGCCCAAGGCGGGCCCTGGCAATGGCCGGTTGACTACAAGCGCGCCGGGCGTATACGTTTTACGGCACTGCCCATTCATAGGCCCAGGCTTGCCGCGATCGCGCTCACCCCTTCGCGGCCGGAGTCCAGATGACCAGCAAGCGGCCACGAGTTTTTTACGGGTGGTTGATCGTCGGCGTCAGCGCCGCCGGTCTCTTTCTCGGCGCACCGCTCGTCGTGTTCGCGTTCAGTGTATTTTTCAAGCCGCTGGTAGTGAATTTCCATGCCAGCCGCGCCGCAGTTTCCTTGGCATTTTCGCTGCAGAATGCTTTGGGAGCGCTTTGGATTCCGCTTGGTGGCATGCTCATCGACCGCCTGGGGGCCAAGCGCGTCATTGTTGGAATGAGCCTGTTCTACGGCCTTATTCTGACCTCCGCCTTATGGGTGGGAAGCAGTATTTGGCAGCTCTATCTCTTCTTCTCGCTATTGGGCATTGCACTCAGCAGCGGGCCCGCGCCGGTGCCCTATAGCGTAGTGATTTCGCATTGGTTCAACCGCCGCCGAGGGCTCGCCCTTGGATTGTCAATGCTTGGCATTGGCGTGGGCTCGGTTGTGGTTCCCATTCTGGCCCAGCGGTTGATCACGATCTTCGGCTGGCGCATCGCGTTCGCGGTCTTTGGCGGCGCGGTCCTGCTGGTGCCCGTACCTATCGTTGCAGCCCTGCTGCAAAACGATCCCGCACAACGTGGTCTGCAAGCGGACGGAGACGAGGCAGCCCCGAGCTCGCTTCCGCGGGCACAAAACAAACAGGGCATGGCCTGGCGCGAAATTTGGCATAGCCCGAAGTTCTGGATGATGATCTGCATCTTCTCTCTCGTCGGGATCTGCGTGCATGGAGCCATCCTTCATTTATCCGCAATCTTTACGGATCGCGGTGTGAGTGCAGAGCGCGCCGCTATGGCCGCATCATTGGTTGGGGCAGCTTTGATGGTTGGACGGTTGGGCTCCGGCTACCTGCTGGATTACTTTTTTGCTCCCCGCGTTGCGATCCTGTTTTACAGTGCAACCACTCTGGGCCTGGCGATCCTGTGGGCGGGAAAGAGCGGAACGCTCGCTCTAGCGGCTTCGTTTCTGATCGGGCTCGGCATGGGAGCAGAGGTGGAAACCATGGGCTACATGATCAGCCGTTACTTTGGCCTGCGCGCCTTCGGCACAGCTTTTGGCTTCGCCTTTGGCGCATTCATGCTGGCCGGGGCAGGCGGGGTGCTGCTGATGGGCGAGGCGTACGACCACTTCCATGCGTATACAGTCCCTCTGGCAGGCTTTTGCGGAGCCATGGTTCTAGCACTGCTCCTGCTTAGCCGCCTGGGTCCGTATCGTTACGGTGTTACCAGGGAACTAAATCCGCCTCTGAAGCCGATTCAGGTGCCGAGCGGCGCATAAGTGAGAGAGACGAGCAGCAATCCCTCGTGCCCCTCATTTCAGATAAGCCCGGACGAGGTCGATGAGGTCCTCCGCCAGTTCGTGCGGCGGCGCGGAGTCTTTCTCTGACGTGAGCAAGTGCAACCGGATATGGTCTTCCAGCACTTCGGCCATCAGGCTGTTGACCCCGCCCCGCACATTTGCCAACAGCATTAGGACGTCGGCGCAATCGTCACCGGTGGTGAGCGAACGCTCAATAGAATCGACCTGCCCACGGATGCGTTTAATGCGGGCGATGAGCTTCTGTTTTTCTTTGTCGCTGGCTGCCATTTTGCCCTTGCTTATACCCTAGGGGGATATGGTACAAAATTGATGGCGAGATTTCCATCCTGCCGGAGTTACGACGCAACTTATGAACAACGATTCCGCACCAGAACCTCCTAGTACGGGGATTTTTATTGTGTTGACTGAGCGCTCGAGGACCCGACCTTAGCCCGCCTATGGACGACTTCCTTACCGCTCATCCCAGCATACGACCTGTGATTTGAGCGCGTGAGCCGGCGGCTAGCAATATCCAGGCTCACACCCTCCCGAACCGATGATTCGTGCCGCCCACGGAGGTCCGTGCCCTGGGGCTGACGATCGAAGTGTGCCTGCACGAACCGCATAAGGAGGAACCATGAACACCATCCTTTTGGCGATTCGCAAACCCGGTCAGTTGACTTGCACCTGGGTGCCCACCGGCGATCCAAGAGCCCCCCTGGTCTGCATCTGGAAAGAGGCAGACCACTTCGCGGCCCGCAGGGGCTTGGGTCATCCTCAACCAGCCGTGCAAATTATGTGATGCGCGGCCCTCTGGCCCGCGCGTGCTGTGTGGCGGGTGTTCCCTGCTTCAGCCGGGGAAGCGACGCATAAGCGTCGCGGAGAGAGTCGCACTTCTATTGAAGTGCTTTAGTGTCGGCGTGGAGGCGGCCATCAAGTAGACAGTTTTCTTACTTCCCTTGCGCTTCTACACCAGCGTGCTCTATAGTCTCGTGTAGAAGTGGCGGGGTAACATAAAAAATGGCGGACGAACGGCTGGAATTGCCTCAAGGCACACTCGATCTCCTTATCCTAAAAGCCCTTGCTTTGGAGTCGCTTCACGGCTGGGCGATTTCGGAACGCCTGCAGCAGATCTCCCGCGAAGCCTTGCAGGTGCAGCAGGGCTCTCTGTACCCGGCATTGCACCGCCTGGAACGGCGCGGCTGGATCAAGGCTCATTGGGCGGTGAGCGAAAACAACCGACGCGCCAAGTATTACGAGTTAACCCGCCTAGGCAAGAAGCAACTGGAAGTGGAGACGTTGGCTTGGCGCAAACTGTCCGCAGCGGTTGGCCTAGTCCTCGATGTAGCTAAGGGAAACTAGTATGTTCAGCGACCTGCTGTACCGGCTTGGTGCTCTTTTCCGCCGCCCGACGTTGGATCGCGAATTGGAAGAGGAGCTGCAGTATCACCTGGATCGCGAGGCGGAAAAATACCACAAGGTCGAAGCCTCTTCGGAACTGGCCATGCGTCGCGCGAAACTTGCGCTCGGCGGAACAGAGCAAGTGACGCAACAATGCCGCGAGGCACGCGGCACGATGCTGATCGAAGACCTGGCTCAGGATCTGCGGTACGCCGCGCGCCAGATGCGCAAGTCAATTGGCTTTACCTGCGCCGTAATCCTGACTCTGGCGCTCGCGATCGGCGTGAACTCCGCAGTCTTCAGCCTGCTGGATGGCTTTCTGCTACGCACCCTGCCCTACCCGCACGCGGAACGCATCGGCGTTCTGATGACGCATATCGAAGGCACCAACCCACGCACCGGACAGTACCTTTCGGAAGAGGACGACAGCCAGGACGGCGCAACCTGGGAGCTGCTGAAGTCCAATTTGAACGCAGTGACGCTTGCTTCCTGGGGCGGTTCAGGAGGTGTGAACCTGCAAGCGGGTGCGGCAGCAGGCAATGCTGTCCGCTATGTGCACGCGGGCCGCATTTCGGCGCACTACTTCGATGTGCTGGGGCTTCCGCTGTATCTCGGGCGCAGCTTCAGCTGACGAAGAAGACCATCCGGGCGGGCCACAGGCAGTAGTGCTCAGCTACTGCTCTGTGGCAATCCGCATTCCATGGCGACTCCGGAATCATCGGTCGAAACCATCCATTTGAAGGGCGAAGCCTTACACCGTCGTCGGCGTGCTTTCCAGCAAAGCGATCGTTCCTAGCGCTGCCGATCTCTTCACTCCTTTGCGGCCGGCAACTACGGGCGAGTGCGGCGGAAACAATTGCGGAATCGTGATGCGACTGAAGCCGGGAGCGACCTGGGAGCAGCTCAGAGCCCAGATCAGCCACCTGCCTAAGCCTGGTTACGTTGGACCGCGCAGACAAGGCCTGGTTCTATGCATTGCCGATGCAGAGTTACCTCGGCGGCTACATGCGGCCAAGGGTAGAAGCCTTGATGCTTGCCGTGGGCTTCGTTTTGCTGATTGCCTGCGCCAACCTGGCGGGGCTGTCGCTGGTGCGGATTGCCCAGCGCAATCTCGAAGTGGCAACACGGATGGCGCTGGGAGCTTCGCGCGCCCGGGTGCTGTGGCAACTGTGGATTGAAAATCTGTTGCTGGCGGCGGTTGGCGGAGCCGCCGGGCTTGGGCTGGCGTTTACTTTGATTGGCGCAGCGAGAAAGCTGCTGCCCGAGGAAATGGTTCCCATCGGCGGTTTTGGACTGGACAGCCGGGTGCTGATATTTACTGACCGCTGCGACGGTGATGACCAGCTTGTTATTTGGCGCCATGCCGGCATTGGAAACGCGCAGGCTGGACCTGCGACGAACGCTGGCGGCGGGCACGCGCGCCGTGGCAGGCGGGTCTGGGCGAATCCGGCAATGGCTGATTGGCGCCGAAGTCGCGCTGACCGTAGTCCTACTGGCAGGCGCCGGTCTGCTGGTGCGGACGCTGGTGCATCTGGAAACGCTGCCGCCCGGCTTCGATGCGACCCACGTAATGACCGCCAAAGCATCTCTGAACGCGGTGCGCTATAACGATCCCATCACGTTCGCGGGCCTGCTGGACACGAGTCTTGCCTCCATGCGAAGGATTCCCGGGGTGGAGGATGCCGCAGTTGGCCTGAGCGTTCCCTACGAACGCGGACTGAATTACTCCCTGACCCTTATGGACGGCCCACAGGCGGGCAAAGATTATGGCTCAAACCTTGACCTACGTCACGCCTGGATATTTTTCCACGCTGCGGATTCCCCTGCTTATGGGCCGAGGTTTTGTATCCAGCGATACTTCCACTTCGCAGCCGGTGGCGATTGTGAACGCAGAGTTCGCACGCCACTTCTACCATGACCGCAACGCAGTTGGGCGTCATTTCCAGATCGAAGGCGGGCGGAATCAAATACGCCATCGTAGGCGTGGTCGCGGACGTGCAAAAGAAGCCGAGTATGTATGGAGATGCTCCGCTGGCGACCGAACCGGTGATCTATCTACCCGCTGCCCAGACTCCGGCATCGATCATCGCTGCCGGGAACCTCTGGTTCCAACCCTCGTGGATCGTGCGCACGCGTGGCCCAGTATCCGGCTTGACGGAGGCCATGCAGCGAGCGCTGGCCGAAGCTGATCCAGACCTGCCCTTCTCCGGCTTCTACTCCATGCGGGACCTGCTGAACCAGCGATTGCAGATGCAGCATATCGAAGTGACATTGCTGGGAGTTCTGGCTGGGCTGGCGCTTCTGCTTTCTTCGATTGGCGTCTATGCCCTGGTCTCCAACCTGGTGGTGCAGCGAACACGAGAGATCGGCATTCGCATTGCGCTGGGCTGCACATTGAGGCGGGCTATCTTCGGAGTCGGCTCTGCCGGAGCAACACCGGTGAGCGGTCGGCGTCTTGGCCGGACTGGCGTTGTCGTTCTTCGCCCTGCGGGCGTTGCAGAGCGAGATCTATGGCGTGAGTGCTTACGACCGGGTGACTCTGGTCAGCGTTCCTCTGCTGCTGGTAGCGATTGCCGGGGTAGCAAGCGTTCTGCCGGCACTGCGCATCGCCAAGATCGATCCCGTGGAGACGCTGCGCGCCGAATAAGGAGAGCCTCGATTCACCATCTTTTCTTCCCCACCTTGGTCTCCAGCCAATACACTTCCGATGCAGACACAACAGGAGAACCCATGGCCCTGCACAATACCGAAGAGCTCAAAGCCGGCCCTACCAGCCAACTCGAGTCCGAAGTTCTGAACGAGCAGAACCAGACCTACGAGTTCCCTGTAGACCAAGCAGGACCCGCAAACCGTCTACCAGACCATCCACAATCAGCTCGTCCTCGACGGCAACTCGGGCCAAAACCTCGCCACCTTCTGCACCACCTGGATCGAACCCGAAGTCATGCACCTCATGGACGAGTCCGCGGACAAGAACATGATCGACAAGGATGAATATCCGCAGACCGCAGCCATCGAAGAGCGCTGCGTGCACATGCTGGCGGATCTGTGGAACTCCCCGGAAGCCGCCAGCACCATCGGCTGCTCCACCACCGGCTCCAGCGAAGCGGCCATGCTCGGCGGCCTGGCTCTCAAGTGGAAATGGCGCAAGCGCCAACGCGCCAAAGGCAAATCCACCGACGCTCCGAACCTCATCATGGGCCCGGTGCAGGTCTGCTGGCACAAGTTCTGCCGCTACTTCGACGTCGAAATCCGCGAAGTCCCCATGGAAGGCGAGCGGCTTTTGCTGACGCCGGAAGAAGTGATCAAGCGCTGTGACGAAAACACCATCGGCGTGATCGTCACTCTCGGAGTGACGTTCACTCTGCAATTCGAGCCGGTGCATGAGATCAGCATCGCCCTTGACAAGCTGCAGGCTGAGACCGGGCTCGACATTCCCATCCATGTCGACGGAGCCAGCGGCGCCTTCCTCGCGCCCTTCGTGCGGCCGGAGCTTCTCTGGGACTTCCGCCTGCCGCGAGTAAAATCCATCAATGCCTCCGGCCATAAATTTGGTCTCGCCCCGCTGGGCGTTGGCTGGGCTCTGTGGCGGGAGAAGCAGGACCTTCCCCAGGAACTGATCTTTGAGGTGAACTATCTCGGCGGCAACATGCCCACCTTCGCGCTGAATTTTTCCCGGCCCGGCGGCGAGGTCATTTGCCAGTACTACAACTTTCTTCGTCTGGGCAAAGAGGGCTACCGCGCGATTCAAAATGGTTGTTATGAGCTGGGACGCTATCTGGCCGAGAAGATCGGTGACTTCGGTCCTTTCAAGATCATTTACGACGGCGAGGGAGGAATTCCCGGCCTGTGTTGGGAACTGAAGGACCCAGCCTCCTCCAGCTTCACTCTTTATGACTATGCCGACCGATTGCGGGAGCGGGGTTGGCTGGTTCCTGCTTATTCCATGCCGCCGAACCGCGAAGATCTGGTGATCCAGCGCATCCTGGTCCGCCACGGCTTCACGCGGGCGATGGCCGACGAGCTTGTGCTGGAAATGCAAAGCGCCCTGGAAGACTTAGTCCAAGATCCGCCAGAGCCGTCCTCAAGCCTCGCGCTCGCCGGCGCAGAGGTGAGCTCGCATGACCATTCCGGGCGATAATTAAAGCCGTACATTGATGAACTGCGGGGAGGGGAAACAGCAGACACTATGACCCTCACCCTTCAAATGCCCGATTTCTGACATCCGACTTAGGCCCGTCCGGCAAAGTCGCGATTCTCGGTCGACACTTTTACTTTTTCCCCTTCTTTAATAAAGAGGGGGACGCGGATTTCAAGACCAGTCTCCAGCCTGGCTAGCTTGGTCACGCTTCCTGCCGAGGAGTCCCCCTTCACGGCTGGTTCGGTGTACGCGACGTTTAGCTCAACGAAGAGGGGCAACTGCAGACCGATCGGGTTGCCGTTGTAGATATGCATCTGGAGCAACGCGCCTTCGATCAGTAATTCCAATGCATTCCCAACCAACCCCTCCGTAAGGGTGAGAGTCTCGAAACTTTCCTGGTCCAGAAAGTGAGAACCCTCGCTATCGCTATATAGATAGGAGGCCGGAACCAATTGCAGGTCGGGTTCCTTGAACTTGTCGCTTGCCTTGAAGGTCTTTTCAAAGACCGCGCTGGTAAGCAGGTTGCGCATTTTGATCCGCACGAGCGTCTGACCGCCGCGAGCGGTGGGCGAGTGCACTTCGACTTCGAGGCAGGAGTAGGGGATATTTTCAAACTCAAATACACTTTTGCGTTTGACGCTGATCGCGTCCATCAAAGCGGCCATGGAATCCTCAACCTCGAGTATAGAGCCGAATTAATTTCAGGATCGATTGTCCATTTCCCGCCCTCTCGAACGACTATGTTACGTATGACGGAGTTTCGGAGGAACCCTGAATGAAATACCTGTGCATGGTTTTGGTGGACGAAAAGAAGTTAACGGCGATGTCGGAAAGCGAGGCGCAAACGCTGGATGACGAAAGCCTGGCCTATGACGACACTCTGCGGAAGGGAGGGCACCTGTTAGCGGCACAGGCATTGGAATCCGTAAGCACCGCAACCATCGTGCGGGTTCGGGGGGGCAAGGTCTCCGTCACGGATGGGCCCTTCGCCGAGACCAACGAGCAGGTCGGCGGATTCCTTCTGATCGAGGCGAAGGACCTGAATGAGGCCATCCAATTGGCCGCGAAGGTTCCGGCAATCCGGCTGGGAGCCATTGAAGTGCGCCCGGTCAAGGAATTGACCAGCAGTAAACCGTAATCACAAAGAGGCATCATGACGACGATTCTCACCGAGCAACCGAACGTAGTCTCGCGCGCGGAATGGCTGGCAGCGCGCAAAGGACTATTGATTAAGGAAAAACAGCTAACACGGCAACGCGACGAGATCGATCGGCAGCGTCGCGCATTGCCCTGGGTAAAGGTGGAGAAAAACTATATTTTCCAGGGGCCCAACGGACAACAGAGCCTGGCCGATCTTTTCGAGCAGCGGAGCCAGCTCATTGTGTCGCACTTCATGCTCGGTCCGGGCTGGAAGGAGGGGTGCGTGGGTTGTTCGTTCCGCTCCGACCATGTCGACGGCGCCTTGGCGCACCTGGAACACCATGATGTGTCGCTGGTGACCGTTTCGCGAGCTCCGCTGGCCGAGATCGAGGCGTTCAAGAAGCGCATGGGGTGGCAGTTCCGTTGGCTCTCCTCGTATGGCAGCGACTTCAATTATGACTATCAAGTGTCGTTCGCAAAAGAGGAGTCGGGTAAGGTCTATTACAACTACGACCATCGGGACTTCCTAAGCGAAGAATCCTCTGGCCTCAGTGTGTTCTACAAAGACGAGAACGGTGATATCTTCCACACCTACTCTACCTACGGCCGGGGGGATGAAATGGTCGACACGACCTACATGTATCTGGACCTGACGCCCAAAGGCCGCAATGAAACCGGCCCTTACTACAACCTGGGTGACTGGGTGCGGCACCATGACCGGTATGGCGCTGCTGGCGTCGTGGCCCCGAGCGGCCGCTTTATTGCCGCAGATTCTGCGTGTAAGTGCGGGGAGTGAACGCAACTCGTTTTTCCGGCGGCTCCAGATATGATGGAGATCGATCAGGAGCCGCCGATGGGCCTGCCGCAAAAGGCCGGAGACGACGCAGTGCGAGCGATGGTGGATTCGATTTACCGCTCTGACTCGCGCCGTGTACTGGCAACACTCATCCGTCTGCTGGGCGATTTCGATCGCGCCGAAGAAGCTATGCACGATGCCTTCGTTGCCGCCGTGGAACACTGGCCGGAACAAGGGCTGCCGGCGAATCCCCGTGCGTGGCTGATCTCAACGGGACGGTTTAAAGCCATCGACTCCCTGCGCCGGCGCGCCCGGTTCGACGCGACACTCACCGATTTAGAGCACCACCTGAATGTTGTAACCAATGAACCCGCACAATGGAATGACGACAGCATTGAGGACGACCGGCTCAGACTGATCTTTACGTGTTGCCATCCTGCCCTGCCGCCAGATGCGCAGATCGCGCTCACCCTGCGCGAAGTGTGCGGCCTTACCACGGAGGAAATCGCGCGCTGCTTTCTCACCGCCGCCCCCACGATTGCCAAGCGCATCGTGCGTGCAAAAGGCAAGATCCGCGATGCTCACATTCCTTACGAAGTGCCCTCAGAAACCGATCTACCGGAGCGGCTGGATACGGTGCTACGTGTCATCTACCTGTTGTTCACCGAAGGATATTCCGCATCCTCGGGCGGGTCGCTCACGCGACCGGACATCTCGAACGAAGCAATCCGCCTGGGAAGGCTACTGGTTGAGCTACTGCCGGAGCCCGAAGCTGTAGGGTTGCTGGCCTTGATGCTGTTGCAGGAGTCCCGCCGCGCCGCACGTTCGTCGGTGGAAGGCGAGGTGGTGCTGCTGGAAGACCAGGATCGTTCACTTTGGAACCAGGAGCAGATCGCCGAAGGATCAGCGCTGGTGAAACGCGCTTTGTCATCGCGGCGCATTGGGACCTACACGCTGCAAGCAGCGATTGCAGCGGTGCACGCCGAGGCCGGCGATAGCGCTGCGACGGACTGGGCGCAAATCGTTGGCCTGTACGACGTGCTGCTACGCGCGCAACCCTCCGCCGTGGTTGAGCTCAACCGTGCCGTGGCAGTGACGATGCGGGATGGGCCGGCGGCAGGAATCTCGCTTATCGAGACTATCCTGGAGCGAGGCGACCTCGAGGACTACTACCTGGCGTACTCCGCACTTGCCGACCTGAATCGGCGGTTGGGGAGAACAGCAGAAGCGCGCGCTGATTACCAGCACTCGTTGCGGCTTGCGCGGCAGGAGCCGGCGCGGCGATTTCTCGAGCGGCGGTTAGATGAATTGAAGAACGGAATGCCAGGATGAAGGTTACGATAAGCGATCTACGCCGGCACGCAATCGCCTCTACTCTTTTTCCCGAGACTACTCTGCGCCGGGCGATTGGCCGCATCGGGTTCATCCAAGCCGACCCCATTCGATCGCCCTCGCGGGCGCAGGATTTGATTTTGCGTCACCGGGTCAAGGGCTACCGGGCAGGCGACCTGGATCGCAACTATCGGGCGCTCAAGCTGGAGGAGGATTACCTCTACGCCTATGGGTTCATGCCCATCGCGACCTGGCAACTCCTCCATCCCAGGAAAAAACGGCGGGCGCTCACTCGCGCCGAGCAGAGTGTGCTCGACATTGTTACCAATCAAAAACATCTCCACCCTCGGGAACTGGAAGCGCACCTGGGTAAAAGCGTCGAAGTAAATGCATGGGGCGGATCTTCGAAGTCGACCACCCGGACCCTGGAGAGGCTTCACTACCTCGGTCTGATGCGCATTGCCGGCCGGGTAAAGGGAATTAAGCTCTATCAGCGCGCGACCATTACCCACGAACCCCTTGACCCGGCCGAGCGCCTTCGCCGCTTGGTGCTATTGATCGCGAGCATCCTGACGCCGCTGCCGGAGAGCAGTCTACGCGCGGCCATTCAGCATCTGCGCTATTCGGCGCCAGACCTGGCGGGAAGAAAAGGCGCGGTTGCCTCACTCTTGAAGTCCGGGGCATTGGAGAGCACCGTGGCCGACGGGGTGCGCTATGTGTGGCCCAGCGGCCGGCTAAAGCGCAGCGAGCCCGAAGAGGTGGTTCGCTTTCTCGCGCCGTTTGATCCGCTGGTGTGGGACCGGCGGCGGTTCGAGCACTTTTGGGGCTGGCCCTACCGCTTCGAAGCCTACACGCCACCGGCAAAACGCAAACTCGGATACTACGCTCTCCCGTTGTTATGGAAAGCGGACGTGATCGGATGGGTGAATGTGTTGGGCCGCGGCAACGAACTCACTATCAACCCGGGCTTTGTCAGCGGGCAGCCGCCTTCAGAGAAGGCGTTCCATGAGGCCTTCGCAGTGGAATCAGAGCGGCTGCGCTATTTTCTTTCCGCGCAGAGTGAGGCTGAAAAGCAGCCAGGGATTTAATTTCCGTGGCGGTGCAAGAGCACAGTGGTGATCTGCCGCCACTCGTCATCCAGCGAAGTTTCGGGGTGGGGCTGGTGCGCACGCTTGTACCAGTAGCCTGCGTTCTCCTTGTCTCCCTCCCTGCGGTGGAGGTAGGCATGAACCCAAGCCGCCTCTTGTCCGGACGCGTCATCCTGGGCGATGTCGTGGGCGCGGTCGAAGTTTCCCCTGGCATCCCACCAAAGAGCTTGGAGCAGGGGCGTCAGGCCCGCCGGAGGAACCCCCTCGCGCAGAGAAGCACGGAATTCTTCAATCGTCATGGCCGCATTCTACGCCGGTCAGAGAGAGCTATCAGGGATTGTCAGCAGCGCGGCCTCGCCGTATAGTTAGATATGCGACCTCAACGGTCGCATTTGGCAACTTTTTCTCCCGGATCGCGAGGACGACTCCTACTTCCATGCCCCGCACGCCTGCATCGACTGCGCTGAGCGATCTCGCCATTGGGTCCTGTGCGACCTTGGCAACGCTTGAGCTCCCGGAGGAAATCCAGGGTCAGCTTATGCATCTCGGCTTCGTCCCAGAGAGCCGGGTGCTTGCGCTGCGTCGCGCGCCAGCCGGCGATCCGACCGTTTACTGCGTGGACGGGGCCGAAGTGGCGCTGCGCAAAGAGACGGCCAAGTTCATTTCCGTCCATAGTGTCTTCGTGGCCGTCCGAAAGGACGCGCGATGAGCCATTGCGAGCCAGGTGGCGGCGTTGCTGTCGAGCCTCCCGGCCCAAGGATCGCGGGCAAGATCAGCACGGTAGCGCTCATCGGGCCGCCAAACTCCGGCAAGTCTACTCTTTTCAATCGTTTGACCGGGCTGCGCCAGAAGGTAGCCAATTATCCCGGGGTTACCGTGGAGCAGCATTCCGCCCGCATGAGCGGTATCGGTCATCGCGAGTTGACGCTGATCGACCTGCCTGGCATCTATAGCCTTAATTCCTATTCTGAAGATGCCCGGGTCGCAATCGATGTGCTGCAGGGCAACATGCCCGGCACTCCGGCCCCGGACGCAGTGTTGTTGGTGCTGGATGCATTGCAGTTGAACCGCCAGCTGATGCTGGCCGCTCCGGTGCTGGCCATGGGTTTGCCGACCCTGGTGCTGCTGAACATGTCTGACCTGATGACGGCGCGCGGGGGTGAGATCGATCCCCTGGCCTTGGCCCGCGAACTGGGCGCGCCCGTGGCCATGATCAGTGCCAGCAAAGGCACTGGATTCGACGCCATCTCCCGCTTTCTGGTCCGCCTCTCTGAGCCTCTGGAAGTCCGGCTCCAGCCCATGCAGCTGCCGGTCTTGCAGAATGCCGCCTCCTGCCATCAGTGGGCTAGCGGGGTAAGTTCGCGCACCAAATACAAGGCTCCGAACTCGTCCAATTGGACGCGCCGGCTCGATGCCGTGCTGCTGCACAAAATCTGGGGACCCCTCATCTTTCTGGCCGTCGTCATCGGAGTCTTTCAGGTGGTCTTTGCCGCCGGCCTCCCGCTGAGCGATTGGCTCACTGAAATCTTTACCAAGGCAGGCGCGACAGTCGTCAGCTTCCTGCCCGTGCCCTGGCTGCAGGTGCTGTTGCGCGACGGACTTTGGAATGGTGTACAGGCAGTGCTGGTCTTCCTGCCCCAGATCCTGCTGCTCTTCCTGGTGATCGGCGTACTCGAAGATTCGGGCTACCTGGCACGCGCGGCCCTGATTGCCGATCGCGTGATGCGATCGATTGGATTGAACGGCAAAGCGTTCATTCCGCTTCTCTCCGCCTACGCCTGCGCAGTGCCGGCGATTATGGCGACGCGGACTATCGAAAACAAGCGGGACCGGCTGGCGACGATTCTTGTGGCCCCATTCATGACCTGCGCGGCCCGGCTGCCTATCTATACGTTGATTATTGCCGCGTTTATTCCCAACCGGCCGATCCTGGGCGACTTTTTCGGCCTGCGCGCGGCGGTGATGTTGAGTCTTTATGTGCTGGGGTTTCTGGCTGCGCTGGCCACGGCGCGGATTCTCAAGTCGTCTATCCTCAAGGCCAATGCAGCGCCGTTCATCCTGGAATTGCCACAGTACCGGTGGCCGACCCTACGCTCGATCGGGCTCCGGCTGTTGGATCGTGGAAGGGTCTTTCGTTGCGCAAACCGGAACCGTAATCCTGGCGGTTACGTTTGTTCTGTGGTTATTGAGCATTGTGCCCTTTCATCACGGCAGTATCGCGCCGTTGACCGAGAGTGTGGTCGGAAAGCTAGGCCATTTCATCGAGCCGGTCATACGGCCGCTCGGCTTCAACTGGAAGATCGGCATCGGGCTACTCTCCTCGATCATCGCGCGCGAAGTGATCGTGGGCACCCTGGGGACTCTCTATGGCGCCGACCCAGCTACCCAGTCCATCGGACTGCAGGCGGCACTGCGGCACGACATGACCATCGGCGGCGCTATCGCCCTGGTGGTCTTTTTCGCCTTCGCCATGCAATGCACCTCCACCCTGGCCGTAGTACGGCGCGAGACCAATAGCTGGAAGTGGCCGGCCGTGCAGTTTTGCTACATGACGGGACTTGCTTACGTGGCGGCGTTAGCGGCCAACCAGATCCTGTCGCGCATCTTCTAAGCATTACGCCGCGCCTTTTTGCTTTGCCGGTTTCCGTAATAAATCTGCGAAAATAGAAGTGAATCTAAGAAAACAAGAGACTGAATCATGATTTCTGTCAGCGATGTAACTATGCGTTATGGAGCCAAGCTTCTGTTTGAAGAGGTTTCGGTCCAGTTCATTCCCGGACGCCGGTTCGGGCTTACCGGTCCGAATGGCGCGGGCAAATCCACCTTCATGAAGATCCTGTCGGGTGAATTGGAACCCCAGAAGGGCACCGTGGTGCGGCCCAGAAAGCTTGGAGTACTGCGCCAGGACCAGTACGCGTTCGACGCCTACCGGGTGATCGATACCGTCATCATGGGCAACAAAGGCCTGTGGAAGGCGCTGGAAGAGCGGGATGCGATCTACGAGAAGGCGGAGCTGACCGACGAAGACGGCATGCGGCTCGGCGAACTGGAAGGCATCGTGGGCGAGGAAGACGGCTACACGGCCGAGAGCGATGCTGCGATCCTGCTGCAGGGCCTGGATATACCCGATGAGTTGCACGAACGCAAGATGAGCGAATTGCAGGGCGGGCAGAAGGTGCGGGTGCTGCTGGCCCAGGCCCTTTTCGGCAAACCCCAGGGGCTACTGCTGGACGAACCAACGAACTCGCTCGATCTTGACTCGGTGCATTGGCTGCAGAACTTCCTCCTTGAATTTGAAGGCACGCTCATCACCATCTCCCACGATCGGCATTTTCTTAACAGCGTGTGCACGCACATCGCCGACATTGATTACGAAACCATCATTACCTACACCGGCGGCTACGATGACATGGTGCTGGCCAAAACCCAGGTGCGTTCCCGCCTGGAATCGCAAAATGCACAGCGGGAGAAGAAGATCGCCCAGTTGAACGAGTTCATCGCGCGATTCTCCGCCGGCACTCGCTCCAGCCAAGTGACGTCGCGTAAGAAAGAAGTCGAGCGGCTGCAAACCACCGAGCTCGCGCGGTCCAATATTCAGCGCCCTTATATTCGTTTCGATCTGCTGCGGCCCTCGGGCAAGCACATCCTGGAAATCGAGCACTTGAGCAAATCGTATGGAGAGCAGCGAGTCATTAACGACTTCAGCGCTGCCGTGTTGCGCGGGGAAAAGGTCTGCCTAATGGGCCGCAACGGTTTAGGGAAAACGACGTTGCTTAAGTCTCTGCTGGTGAAGATGGAGCAGGCCGAGCCCGGCTTCGCCCTCGACCAGGGAACGGTCAAGTGGGGACACGAAGCGCAGATCGGGTACTTCCCTCAAGACCATACCGGTTCTATCGAAAAAGGCATGACGGTTTCCGACTGGCTGCATCAGTTTGATCCCCGGGTTACCAAGGAAGACATTCGCGGCCTGCTGGGGCAGATGTTATTTAGCGGCGAGGAAGGGCTAAAGAAGACTGAGGCGCTCTCCGGTGGCGAGGCTGCGCGGCTAATTTTTTGCCGCTTGATGCTGCAGAAGCCGAACATCCTGATACTTGACGAGCCCACGAACCATCTCGACCTGGAAGCGATCAACGCACTCAATATTGCCATTCAGCGCTATGAGGGAACGGTGCTGTTAGTCACGCACGATCATGATTTGATCGACGAGGTAGCTACGAGGATCTGGCATTTCGATCAGGGCGGCATCGATGACTTCAAGGGACCGTATGAGGAATACATGACCGCTACTGCCGCGGCCCGATAAAAAACCGGCGACACAAATCGCTAAACAGCAGGTCCCTCCGCTCCGGCCGGGATGACAATTCTGTTTGACGTCGGGATGCTGGTACCCAAGAAAATTGTCATCCCGACCGGAGCGACCTGCTGTTCCTCTTTCTCAACAGAACCCTCTAAGGACCAAATTGCCCCCAATCCTCAATGCGCAAGGAATCTCGAAACAGTTCGGGGCCGATCCGCTCTTGCGCGACGTCGCCTTCACGGTCGAAGAGCGCGCCCGCATCGGACTCATCGGTCCCAATGGCTCGGGTAAGTCGACGCTGCTTGGTATTCTCGCGGGCGAGATCGAACCCGATAGCGGCGAGGTCGCGACCCGCAAACGCACACGCTTGGCCTATGTTGCTCAGCAATCCGAATTCGCCGATGGCATAACGATCCGAGCGGTTCTCGAATCTTCCCTAAAACGCATAGCTGTACCACCGGCAGAGTGGGAGGGGCGCCTCGCCGAAATCCTGGGGCGCGCCGGCTTTGAGGATCTTGCCGCCGATGCTTCCCGCCTCTCCGGTGGCTGGCGCAAACGCTTGGCTATCGCGGAGGCACTGGTGCAGCATCCCGATGTGCTGCTGTTGGACGAGCCCACCAATCATCTGGATCTGAGCGGCATCGAGTGGCTGGAAGCATTGCTCAATACCTCATCATTCGCCTGCATCGTGGTCAGCCACGACCGATATTTCCTGGAGAACGTGTGCACAGAAACGGTGGAGTTAAACCGCGCTTATCCCGATGGGCTGCTACGCGTAAACGGCAACTACAGCGCGTTCCTGATCAAAAAGGAAGCCTTCCTCGAAGCGCAGGCCAAGCGGCAGGATGCCCTAGCCAACCGCGTGCGCACGGAAATTGATTGGCTGCGTCGCGGGCCGAAAGCGCGCACTACAAAATCCAAAGCCAGGATCGATCGGGCCAATGAGCTGATCGGGGAGCTGGCGGATGTTTCCAGCCGGAACCGCAGCGCGACGGCTTCCATTGAATTCTCTGCGACTGATCGCCAAACCAAGCGGCTGGTGGAGCTCGAAAACCTGACCTACGGGTTCGCCGGACGCACGCTTTTCGCTGGACTCAACTTTGTGCTGACCGCAGGCATGCGGGTAGGCCTGGTGGGCCCCAATGGCAGCGGCAAGACGACCCTGCTGAAGCTGCTCCGCGGCGAGCTTGAACCACTCGATGGTGGGATCAAACGAGCGACCGCGTTGCGCACTGTTTACTTCGACCAGAATCGCATTCTGGACCCGGATGTCACGCTGCGGCGGGCGTTAGCTCCCGACAGCGATTCGGTGATCTATCAGGATCGGGTCATTCATGTTGCCTCCTGGGCGGCACGATTCCTGTTCACCGGCGATCAGCTCAATCAACCCGTGGGGAGGCTCTCAGGCGGCGAGAGGGCGCGAGTGCTGATCGCCCGGCTGATGCTGGAACCGGCCGACCTGCTGCTTTTGGACGAACCCACAAACGACCTCGATATCCCGACCCTCGAGATTCTGGAAGAAAGCCTGCTCGAGTTTCGCGGAGTACTGGTGCTGGTCACTCACGACCGCTACATGCTCGACCGGGTCTGCACCAGCGTGCTGGGGCTGGACGGCCGCGGCAACGCAGAGAGTTTCGCCGATTACGGGCAATGGGAGGCTTGGCGGGCTGAACCGCAGCAGGAGCTCAAACCCACCGCGCAGCAAGAAAAGCGAAGCCCAGCTGCAAAGAAGAAGCTTTCCTACCTGGAAGCACGCGAGTACGCGAGCATAGAAGATCGAGTGACTGCCGCCGAGGAACGCGTTGCTCAAGCGCGCGCAGTGGTGGAAGACCCTGCAGTCGCTACCGACGCGGTACGGCTGCAAGCAGCCCTGCTCGCCATGGAGCAGGCACAGCAACTCCTCGATGACTTGTACACACGCTGGGCCGAACTCGAAGCCAAGAGTGTGTGACCTTTCTATATGACACGGTCTTCGTGGCAAATCCCGTCCTAGCAAAACGCGATAGGACACAGGAAGGGTGCCTCCGGTCCGCACCAGCGTACCTGGGTTGAAAACGACGGGGCGAAGCCCCACCAAAGCTTTAGGCTCTGTTACTACGGAACAACTTCGGTCGCGCTGGCGAAGCTCAACTGGTGGATCGCCATCCAGGTTTGCGCGTAGGAGTTCAGCGCATTCAGGCTGGTCGTCCGGTCATCCTGCAGAGCGCTCAGATAATCGAGCAAAGCGATTCCGCCGTGTTCGTAAGCAAATTGTGCGATCGATAACACATCTTTTGCTTCGGCAAGATAGTGCCCGTTATACCGGTCAGAAAGCACTTTGGAGGTGGTGTATCCAATCCATGCCTGATCCACGTCGGAGTAGACCTGATTCTGCGCCGCTACCTGGCCGAACCGGCTCGCCTGCGCCTGGTATTTGCTGGTGTCTTTGTTTCCCTGATTGCGATCGAAAATGCGCAAAGGAATATTGACGCTGAAGCCTACAGAATTCGCGTCACCACTGCGGTCGTATTCGCCTTCCAGCGTCGGATCAGTGGTTCCATTCGCGTAGGCCAACTTCACATTGGCATCCGCCACATGCACCGCTGCCTGCGCAGCCTGGTAATCGGGACGGGCCGCCAGTGCCTTCTGTTCCAAGTCGGTCAGGCTCGCCGACAAGGGCGGCGGCACAAGCTCTCCAGCAACATCGAAGGTGCGGCCGGGCTGGCCAATACCCAAAAGAGTTTGTAGCTGATCGCTGGCCTGCACCAGGTTCATCTCCGCATTCGACTCGTCTGACTCGAATTGTGCCAACTGCAGATCCAGGCGTTCATAATCCAGCTTGCCAATGTCCCCGGCGTTGTAGCGGTCAAGGTTAATCTGCAATGCATGGCGAAAGCTGCTCAGATTATCCTGGGCTAGCTTCAAGGTTGCTTTGGCCAATACTAGATTGGTGAAGTTCTGCCTGACCTGGAGCGTCGTCTGTCGTATCTGATCGTGATATTGGGCCTCGGTCTGGGCGGTAGTCGCTCGCGCGATATCCAGGCGCCAGCGCCGTTTCTGCCCGCGCTCGAACAAGCGGGAAAGGGACGCGCTGTAGAAGTAAGGCCCGGCCGGGTTGGTGGTGGGAATCGAGACATTCTCGCCCGAAAACGCAAAGTCCGGATTCTGGCGCAGGCCGGCCTCCACCTCCTGGCCCTTCATCGAAAGCAGATTTTGTTGCGACGACAGCAGCACCGGATTGTGCGCCAAGGCCATATCCACGGCCTGCTGCATGGTGATTGGCGCAGTGGGAGGAGGCGGAGGCGGTGGGGTCTGCGCGTAGCTTGCCTGGGTTGCTATCCAGAGCAACAGCGCGATCGTGCTTCGTCTGCCGGAGTTCAATTCTCAAACTCCGTTTCCGGTGTCGGGAGCACGTCCCGCTCACCCGCGATCCATACGTAAAGTGTTGGCAGCAGAAAGACGCTCATCAACAGCGCGGCGATCAGGCCACCCACAATGACGATGGCAAAAGGACGCTGCGAATCCGAGCCGATGCCATGCGAGGTAGCCGCCGGCAACAGGCCCAGAGTGGCAACCAGCATGGTCATCATGATGGGACGAAGCCTCAGCACCGCGCCTTCGACGGCGGACTCTTCAATGGAGTGCCCACGCACGCGCAGCTGATTGATGTACTCCAGCATGATGACCCCGGTCTGCACCGAGACGCCGAAAAGGGCGAGAAAGCCGACCCCGGAAGAAACGCTGAAGTTGGTATGCGAGAACAAGAGCGCCAGCATGCCGCCGACCGGAGCCATGGCAACATTGCAAAGAATGAGCAGCGCCCATTTTGCCGAACGGAACATGGTGTAAAGAATGATGAAAATGATGGTAATGGTGATGGGCAGAACCAGCATCAGGCGCTTGTCTGCTCTCTTCTGACTCTGGTATTCGCCCGCCCAGTCAAGATGGTAGCCCGGGGGTAGCTTTACCTGGGCGTTGACCTTGGCGATCGCTTCCTCCACAGTGCTGCCCAGGTCGCGCCCACGGACACTATATTTGATCGCGACGTAGCGCTGGTTGGCCTCGCGATAGATCTCCTCGGCGCCATCTTCCACTTTGACCTGGGTCAGTTGTGCGAGCGAAACGCGTTCACCTGAAGGGGCCAGCAGGCGAATGTCTTGAATCGCCTCCTGGGTATCTCGATAGGGCTTTTGGTAGCGAACCACCAGATCGTAGCGCGCCTCGCCCTGCAGCACCTGGCTGACCGCGCCCCCGCCCACGGCGGTCTGAATAGCATCCTGCACGTCAGCCACGTTGATACCGAAGCGCGCCGCGGCTGTCCGGTCGACCACGTAGTTCATATTGGGCTGGCCGATGGCGCGGAAAATTCCCAGGTCCGAAACGCCTCGGATCTGGCTCATAATACCTTGGATCTGTTCGGCCTTTTGCTCCAGCAACTTCAGATCGTCCCCGTAGAGCTTGACCGCCAGTTCGCCTTTAACGCCGCTGACCGCCTCCTCGACGTTGTCTGAAATAGGCTGGGAAAAATTCCATATCACCCCTGGCATCTTCTCCAGCTCGCGATTCATGGCGGCAATCAACTCTTCTTTATTTTGATGGAAGGCGGGCCGCCACTTTGCCTTGGGAAGCAGGTCGACGAAATATTCGGTGTTGAAGAAACCAGTGGTATCGGTACCGTCGTCGGGCCGTCCCACTTGGCTTACTACATCCGTGACCTCTGGAAATGCAGCGAGCACGACGCGCGCCTTATCCATGGCAGCGACACCCGCAGTAGGGCCGGTGCTGGGGGCCAGGGTGCCGCGCACCCAGATTGCACCTTCATCCAAATGAGGCAGGAACTCCGAACCGATCACGCCACTCAGGCCCAGAAAGGCCGCCAGCACCAGCGCGCCTATCGCGACGCCGACGGTAACCGGGCGATGTTCAATGGCCCAGGTCGCAGCGTGGCGATAGCGTTCAGTGAGCCAGCTCATCACCGGGTTGTGCCATTCTCGTGCTCCCTTATAGAAAAGGAAACTCGACAGCACGGGCGCAATCAGCATGGAGAAGATCAACGCACCCAACAAGGCAAACGCCACCGTCCAAGCCATAGGCTTGAACAATCGGCCCTCCACCGCCTGCAGGGTAAAGATAGGGAGGTACGCGGTCACGATGATGCCGATGGCATAGAAGACCGGGCGCTGTACCTCGTGAGCGGCTTCACGGATCTGTTCGCTTGGGCTGCTGCTATCGGCGCGCCGGCGGCCGAGATGCCGGACGATGTTCTCCACCATGACCACAGCGCCGTCGACCACCATGCCGAAGTCCAGAGCGCCCAGCGAAAGCAGATTGGCCGGGATGTGAACCAGATCAAGGCAGATGGAAGCAAAGAGCAGCGAAAAAGGAATGGTGAGCGAAACGATGAGGGCGCCGCGAACATTCCCCAAGAAGAGAAAGAGAATGATCACCACCAGGATGATCCCCTCGGTCAGGTTGTGCAGCACCGTGTGCGTGGTGTAGTGCAATAGGTCGCTGCGATCGAGAAACGGAACAACCTTGACTCCCTTGGGCAGTATGTAACTGTTCAGCTCGTTGACCTTGGCATGGATGCCCACCAGGGTAGAGTCCGAGTCGTCACCCTTGTGCAGCAGCACAATGCCTTCGACCACGTCGCCGTCATCGATAATTTTTCCGTCGACGCGACGAATGGCCTTGCCGATCTGGCCCAGGCGTATCTTCGGCCCCTGTACGACGTCCGCAATATCCTTTACAAACAGCGCGGTTCCACTGCTTGTTTTGAGAACGGTATTCTGAATGTCCTGGACGTTGCGAAAGAGACCCACTTCACGAACATTCACTTGCTGTTGGCCTTGCTCGATGAAGCTGCCACCGGCATTGATGTTGTTATTGGCCAGCTGCTGCTCCACCTGGCCGATGCTGAGCCCGTAGGCTATGAGCTTGCTGGGGTCGACGCGTACCTGGTATTCGCGGGTCATGCCGCCGAAGCTCGAGACATCCACAACACCCGGCACGGACTTGAACTGCTTCTCCAGCGTCCAGTCCTCGATCGACTTCAACTCCATGTTGTCGTATTCGGGATTGGTGCTATGCAGCGTGTACCAGTAAATCTGGCCGACAGGGCTCCAATCAGAGCCAATCTGCGGCTGCAACCCCCCGGGCAGCGTGACCTGGGAAAGCCGTTCCAGAACCTTTTCACGATTCCAGTCGTTGACCGACTCGTCGTCAAAAATCATCTTGACGTCGGAAAGTCCAGCCAGCGAAAAGGAGCGCAAATGCTCCAGATGCGGAATGCCGGCCATCTGGACTTCAATGGGCACGGTGACCTGTTGCTCCACCTCTTCGGCGGCGCGCCCGGGCCACTGCGTGATGACCTCAACGTAGTTGTTAGCTACGTCGGGATACGCCTCCACCGGCAGATTATGAAAAGAGATGGCGCCCCAGACGAACAGCAAAATGGCAATCGCCAGGATCATGAACCGGTTGTTAAGTGCAAAATCAACCAGACCACGAATCATTACTGGTCCACCGTATTTTCCAGTTCGAGCGCACGGCTCACCACCCGCTGCCCCACAGCAAGGCCGGAGGTGACCTCCTGCATGCCGCCAGGAAGCATCGCGCCGCCCACGACACCCACGCGCTTAAACTTTCCCCCATCCACCGGAACATAGACCCAGTCGCGGTCGTGCAGGTGGAGGATCGCGTCGGCTGGTACCGACACGTGGTTCAGAGGCCTGCGGCCGTGGAAGGTAGCGGTGGCAAACATGCCGACGCGCATCAGGTGGTCAGGATTAGGCACCTGGATGCGAACCTTCGCGGTGCGGATGCTGGGATCGAGAACTGCGTCGATTTCGCTGATGGTCCCACTCACCACCTGGTCCGGATAGGCGTTCAAACGGATATCGGCCGTCTGCCCGACGTGAACCATAGGCAGATCGTTCTCGTATACATCGCAGATGATCCACACCTGGGAAAGATCGGCGATGGTAAAGGCGGTCGCGGATCCTGCGAACGTGACGCCGGTGGCGGCCGCGTTGGTGACATTTTGCGCGATGACTACTCCGGTCGCCGGGGAATAGACTTTGGCCGTTAACGAAGGATGAGCCGGATCGACACCCAGGAAATGCAGCTGCTGCTCTGCCGCGGTCAGATCGGTTTGGGCGTCCTGCTCGGCATCGTCCGCTATTTCCAACTGGCTCTTGGCAATCGCGCCCTTGTCATACAGAATCTTGGCTCGCTCATCTTGCGTATGCGCCAGTCTCTCGTCATTGACAGCCTTAAGGTACTGATCAAAGGCGTTGGAAATGTCGGTGCTTTGCACCTCCATGAGCAACTGGCCCTTCTTGACGAAGGCGCCGATCTGGGTATGAATCGCGATCACACGGCCGGAGGCGATCGAAATGACCGGGATGGTCCGGGAAACATCCGGATTGACCGTGCCGGTCACACTGAGCGTTGAGGCCGCAGAATACTGCGTGGCTGTAGTAACGGCAAAGCGGTCGGGGTGCTCGACGGTGATGAGTGAGACACCGCCCTCCTCGACCACCTGCACGGGAGGTGGGCCCTCAGCCGCTTTATCGTGCTTCTCGCCGCCGCAACCGCTCAACATCGCGAGACTGAGAGCGGCCGCGATAAGCACCGTTTGCTTCATGAAAAGACCTCGCAAAAATTAACCTCACGTGCCAAGGCAGAACTCCGATCTTTCCCGGGGCGAATCTGGGCTAGCCGGGACGACCTTTTTGCAGACTGTTGAGCATGGTCGGATGAAGCGGAAAACAGGGCCGGGCGGGCCATTCAGCGAAACCTCGGCTCAGCGCGGCTCTTGGAGCCCGTTACCCCTGTTCTAGTTTGCCGGTTGGGTTGTATCCGAACCATCGGATCCCTTCTCACCAGCACCCGGAAAGCCCCCTTCAGAAAAATGAGGCCCTTTCGCGCCACGTGTGCGAAGACGGCGCTCCACAAAGCGAATCACCCAAACTCGATGTTACTTGAGCCCTGGGGGCTACGACCGGCCAGTTCTTGGTATCTTTCGATCTAGAGACTAACTGTTAAGTTGCAATAGCTACATAAAACTTTTGTTATGAATTCATAAGCACGAACATCGGTTTACACCTCGATCGTAACCAAGACAGATCCCCCGTTCCCCAACGACCATCGCACACTTGCCCGATATGCTCTTTTTCACTAGAGTCTTGGTCCAGGCTGCAAAAGCACAATCGCAACCGTCCAGGCATGAGAAAGCGCACGACCTTTAGAATGAAGATAGGGACCCAGGAACGAGAAGAAATGCCGATCTTTTCCATGTTCGTGTCAGGGACGCGCCGCACAGCCATTCCTATCGCCGCCCTGATGATCGCGTTAATTGCAGTGATCGACGCCCATGCCGCGGCGGAGATCCCGCTCGGCTTTCTGTACCTAGCCCCAATGCTGATGGTGGGCGGAGCCTTGACGCGGTGGGAAATAGCCGCAGTGGCCGCCGTCTGCGCCTGGCTGGCGGAGGCATTCGATGAGTTTCCCTGGGGACCCAATACAGGCCTGACTCGCGACTTGCTCTATTTCTTCGCTTTCTTTTGCATGGGGCTCTTCATGCACGAGGTGGCGCGCAGCCGCAGGCTTTCCGCAAGACACGTGCGGCAGATCGAAACCGAGATGACGGCACGAAGAGATGCGGAGGAGCAACTGAAAGTGCTCGTCGATAGCAGCCCCGCAGCCATCATCACGACAAGTTCAGACGGCACGGTCCTGCTCGCCAACGACGCGGCGAACCGCCTTTTCGGCCTGGAACCCGGCACACTTCCCGGCCTGCCCATCCGCAATTACCTGCCCTCGCTGATTAACGTGCCCGCCCTTGATAGCGGACGCCAGGCTTTTCGCACGGCCATGCAATGCCGCGGGTGCAGGGCGGATGGGGAGGTCTTCCAGGCGGACGTCTGGTTCTCCACCTACGTGACCAGCGCCGGTCCACGGCTGGCGGCCATGGTGCTGGATACCTCAGAAGACCTGAGGACGCACGAGGAATCAGCCTTTCACCAAATGTTGACCAGTTCGCGCATCATGGTGGCCGCTGTTTCGCACGAAGTGCGCAACGTATGCGGGGCCATTGCGCTGGTCCATGAAAATCTTTCGCGTAGCGGCAAACTAAAAGAAAATAAAGACTTTGAAACCCTGGGTACGCTGGTTTTGGCGCTCGAGCGCATCGCCGCAATGGACCTGCGGCAGACCGCCAGCCATGCCACCGGAGCTGAAGTGCAACCCCTGCTTGACGAGCTGCGTATTGTGATCGAGTCTTCTCTGCGTGAAGGAGGGGTGAACATGGGGTGGGAGATAGAAGACGATCTACCCTTGGTGTGGGCCGACCGTCAAAGCCTCATGCAGGTCTTTCTCAACTTGACCAAGAACTGCGAGCGCGCCATGGAGCAACAAGAGCGGAAGGAGTTGATCGTGAGTGCACGGCGCGAGGGCCCTGGAGTCGCGATCCGCTTCCGCGACACTGGAGGCGGGGTTGCGCACCCGGAGCGGCTCTTCCATCCATTCCAGCAGGAGGCCCAATCGACCGGGCTCGGCCTCTATCTCTCGCGCGCTTTGATGCGCAGCTTTAGAGGCGACCTGCATTACGAGCCGGAAACCGGGGGCTCCAGCTTCGTGGTGGAGTTGTCAGCCGCTGTACGAGAAAGCAAGAACAATAGTTATGAGCAGCGAAATTCGGATATTGCTGATCGACGATCACAGCCTGTTCCGCGAGAGCCTCAGCCGGCTGCTCCAGACCGAGCCTGACTTCCGTATCGTCGCCACCTGCGCCTCCGCGAGCGAGGCGTTGGCGTTGCCGCGTCTGGGGGAAATCGACGTGGTGCTGTTGGATTACGATCTAGGTCCTGAGCAGGGAACGTGGTTTCTCGACCGTGCGCAAAGTGCCGGGTTTCCCGGCCGCATTCTGATGGTGACCGCAGGCATGAACGATTCCGTCATGCTTCGCATGCTGGAGAATGGCTCTTGCGGGGTTTTTCTGAAACACAGTCCACCCAGCCGCCTAGTAGATGCGATCCGCAAGGTCAACGCTGGAGAGGTCTGGCTGGACCCCGCAGTCACTCGTTCCATCATCGCTGCGGCTACCGGCGGCGCCGCCGCGCCACGCCGCGCACAAGGCTTGACGCAGCGCGAGCAGGCGGTGCTCAAGGGAGTATTCGAGGGGCTCACCAACAAGGAAATCGGCGCCCGATTGACGATCTCTGAAAGTTCGGTCAAAGCTGTGTTGCAACAACTTTTCGAGAAGACCGGCGTGCGTACGCGCAGCCAACTGGTGCGCATTGCACTGGAAAAACATTCGGACGAGTGGCTGACCAATCCAAGCTGAGCAGGAAAATATTGTGGATGCTTGCGCCCGGCTTTGGGACGCGATCGTGGTGGGAGCGGGACCTGCCGGTTGCGCAGCAGCGTATGACCTGGCAGCCGCTGGCCAATCCGTATTGCTTCTCGACAAGAAGGATTTCCCACGAGCCAAAGCCTGTGCCGGAGGCTTGACCAGCAAGGCCGTCCAGTCGCTGCGCTATTCGATCGACCCGGTGGTGAGAAAGGTAGTTGGACGGGTCCGGCTGGAGGGCGAGAGCTCCTCATCCTCGCCAGCCGGCGACGTTGTGCTGAAGAGCCGCGAGCCCATCTGCGTGATGACCGTGCGGGCAGAGTTGGATGAATACTGCCTGCGCAAGACGATTGCGGCGGGCGCCTGTCTGCGCAAGATCGGGGGCGTCCGTCAGATTTTGCGCGATGGCGAGCAGGTGCATCTGCTTACCGCCGGCGAAAAGTATCGTGCGCGCTTTCTGGTCGGCGCCGACGGTGCCAGTGGCCAGGTACGGAGGCTGTGTACAGCAGGTTCCTGGTTTTCCCAGGGCTTTGCCTTGGAGGCGAAGACTGCGTCGCCGCGGGAGGAAGTGGATCTAACCTTCGATTTTGGATCCGTCGATCGTGGCTACGCTTGGATCTTTCCCAAAGGGGACCACCTGAATGTAGGCATCTATTCCCTGTCGTCAGGGGCGGGCCTGACACGGAGCGGGCTTCTGAGCTACATAAAGCGCAGGGTGGGCACCGATTCGTTGGACTGTGTGGTGGGGCAATATCTGGGGTTCGGCGCCGGGGAGAGCTTGGCTGCATATGTTCGGCCCGATTTGCACGATCGGGTCTTGCTGGTGGGTGACGCGGGCGGCTTCGCCGATCCCCTCACGGGTGAAGGAATCTACGGCGCACTGGTCAGCGGACAGGCAGCAGCGAAAGCCATCCTGGCCGAGCTGCAAGGAAAGGGTACCGCGGCGAAGGCGTTTGCCGGCCATCTCACCGGGTACCGCCAAACGCTACGCTTTTCTTCGCGGGCGGCGGCGGCCTTCTATGCCAATCCATCACGCGGATTCCGCGCCATGCGCCTTCCCATGGTGCGCAGGGCGCTGGTCAAGACCTATACCCATGGACTGAATGTCAACAGCCTGGCCATGCGGATCGCTTTGGCCCGCTGCTAAGCACAAAGAGACACCGCAGGGTCCATGCTGTCCGGCGATTTGCGCCGCCCGTAGCCGGCGCTTAATAACACACTCGTGGATACATATCAGGCGTGAAAGAAGCTGTAGAGCAACACGGCGAGCACTATGCTGCTGACCACGACATATATCTTGTCCTTTTGGGCGGCGAAACCGTAGATGCAGTACGCGACCCTCAGGATGGGTGTGGCAATCAGTAGGAGAATGCCCACCAGAATGATGCCGCGACTGTCCAAGTGGTGAAGGATGATCAGCGGCGGGATTTGATAGGGGGGCCTGGGAATCCCGTGAAAATGGTGATAATCCGGCGCCGCTCCATGGGCTTGCAAAACATAGAAAAGGCCGCCAACGAACACCACGACAGCAGCCAGGCTGACGCCTGCGCGCAGCATCTGGCTGATGGCGATTTCCATTTTGAGATCGGCATCCGACGGCATCAGCTCACAACCTTCCCGTGGCGCCGCTGTAAATCATTTCGACGCCCAGCGCGACAATGACTACGGCGAAGACCATCCTGAGGATTGGCACACGGATGTTGACCAGCAAGCGTGCTCCTAGAATCGAACCGGCGAGCACCCCAAGCATGACGGGAGCCGCCAAACCGGGGGCGATATAGCCTCGGCTGAGATAAACACCGGCGCTCGCCGCAGCGGTCACGCCGATCATGAAATTGCTGGTGGTCGTGGAAACCTTGAAGGGCAGCTTCATGGCGTGATCCATGGCCAGAACCTTGACTGCCCCGGAGCCGATGCCGAGAAGTCCGGAGAGTATTCCGGCGATCAGCATAATGCCAAAGCCTGCCGGAACATTCTGCGCGATGTAAGCCTCGCGGCCTTGCTTTGTGGGGTAATCTCCAATCAGCTTGAGCTTCGCAGCCAGCGCGTTTTGCGCGTGCGGCGCATCATTTTGCTTTTCCCGGAACGAGCTCCAGGCAGAGTAAAGCAAGGTGACACCAAAAATAATGCCGATACCGCGAGTGGAAATGCGCGCCGTAAGGTAGGCACCCAATAGGGCTCCCAACGTGGTGGCCACTTCCAGAAACATGCCGATGCGCACATTCGAGAAGCCCTCCCGGACGTAGGAAACAGCCGCACCCGAAGAGGTGGCGATGACCGAAACCAGCGAGGCGCCAATAGCGTAGCGAATATCGATATGGAAGAGAAGTGCCAGCGCGGGCACGATGATCACGCCCCCGCCGAGACCGGTCAAAGCACCAATCAGCCCGGCGAGAACTGACATCAACAGCACGGCGGACGTGAACTCGATCAGTCCCATCTAGCCTTTCATCCAATTAAGGTGTGCAAAGCTGGAGCCCGGCGATACTGGGACGATAGCGGCGGGTAAACGCCTCCATCACGGATACATATCAAAAAGCAGAGTCGGGGCGAATCGGCCTAGTACACGGACGCCGCGAAGTTGGGCTGGGTAGCAGCGCGGGAACGCTGGGGACTTAATACCGACTCGTAGATTTGGATCAGCTGGGCGTAGTTTTCTTCCGCGGTATATTTGCTCTCATATTCTTTCCGGGCCTGAGCGCGCATCAAGGCAACTTCAGCGGGGTGGGCGCCGAACCAACGCACTTTTTCTACCAGGTCGCTCGCGTTCCCAGGCTCGAAATGCAATCCGGTTCGCAGATGATCCACAATGGACGCCATGCTTCCCAGGTTGCTGGCGATCACCGGCAAGCCCACGGCGAAGGCTTCGGCCATGATCATAGGAAAGCCTTCATACCAAGTCGAAGGAAGGATGAGCACCGACGCGTCCTTCATCCGCTGTAGAATTTCCGCTCGCGGCAGCCATTTCAGCCAAGTCACCCCTTCCATTGCCTGGGTCGCCTTTTCCACTTCTCCCGCCGACGGACCGTCCCCGGCAATCTGCAAGGGGAACGCAGGGCCAATCTGCCGCCACGCTTCGAGCAGCGTGCTGATTCCCTTCTCCGGCGTCAATCGTCCTACAAAAAGTGCGTAGTTGCCCTCGCCCCTACCGCACCCCGGATCACTCTGCAGGTAATTCGGCTTGACGAAAATCTTCGCCGCGGGAAGGCCCGCCTCGACGAATTTGTCGCGTGCGAAATCGGTGAGGGCGATGTAGGCGGAGACCGCGTTGTTATAGGTCTGTTTAAAGTTGTGCGTTGCCAGCATCGCGGCGGCGGCCGCTGTCGCCAGTCTGCTGCCGCGATAGCAGCCATGCAGCACGCTTGGCCAAGGTATCCGCTTGTTCACGCAATCCTCACAGACATGGCCATCGCGGAACAGAGTGGACGGGGGACACAACAAGCGGTAGTTATGCAGCGTCTGGACGACCGGAATGCCTTCCCCATTAGCCGCGTAGTAGGCGGCGGGAGAGATCAGGGGGAACGTGTTATGAACGTGGACGATGTCCGGCCTTTCCCGGCGCATCAGGGCGCAAAGTTCGTGATGGATTTGCTTGTTCCAGATGGTGTTCCCAAGCAAGACCAGGGGGTTGACGCCGTTCACCTGATCGTTGCTGGCCTGGTAGAGCACCACCTGGTGGCCGTGCAAACGCAGCAACTCCGTCTCCTGGGCGAAAACCTGATCCTCGCCTCCCGGCTTCTGGTAGGTATTGTGCACGGAGAGAATCTTCACTAAACGCTCTCTTTGGCGCGAATCGCGCGATGCACTATCTGCTTCCATACGCTCTGGGTGAGCAACAGATCGACCGCTCTCTGGAAGAGCGGCAGCGGGAGGTGGTTCGAGTAACGCCAAAACAGATCCATCTTCGAATTCGACCGCAGGCCGTGACGGCATAGATCGCTGTACGCCTGCTGCGTTTCCGGATCCTTATTGAGGCGATGGCGAATGTAGTTCATTTTGAGATAGAGCGGATTGCGGTCGTTACCTGGAAAAGACTCAGCCAGCGCTGGATCGATGCCTTTTAGGTATTGCCTCTGCGCCAGCCAGAGAGAATCCATGATCTTGAGTTCCCGCTCCAGCCTGCGCGGCATGATACGGGTTGAGTTCTGGTCATTCTGCCCATGTAATCGCCACTGTGCCAGTGGCTTATCCACAGCACACAGTTCGGTCATCAGCGGAGCGAGGCGATGGATCATCTGCTCCGCGTAGCCCGTGTACTCAACAGGTATGGGGAAAATCCGGTCAGCCACTTCGCGGCGGAGCGCCAGGTTCGTCGTGGGTGGCAAGCCCATCAGGACTCCGGCATTGTCGTAGGTGACTTGCACGCAATCTCCAGACGGCAATGCGCTCAACAGGGGATAGACGCCGCGTTGCCGCTTTTGATTATCAACCAGGCTAGCCCGATGAACGGCAAACCCGGCCTTGGGATGTGCGCGAAAGGCGTTCACTACGGCTTCCACCTTACCCGGCAAGTAGGTGTCATCCGCGTCGAGCAGGCAAATCACATCGCCAGTACAGCTTCGGTAGGCGGCATTCAGGTTGGCAGCCATGCCGCCATGAGGATTGCGCAGCAGTCGCACGGCAAGGCCGCGGTCTATATAGGATTGCACTACCTCACATGAGTTGTCTTGCGAGGCATCGTCGCTGACGATGATTTCCGACGGCGAGTAGGTCTGCTCGAGAGCGCTCTCAATGGCTTGTCCAACATAGGCTCCGTAGTTAAAACAAGTGATCAGGACGGAAACGGACGGCTTTTGGGGAAAGCTCTTGAGGGGAACCGGAACCAGCTGGCTCAACCCCACCCCCGGTACCATTTCGTCAACTGATGCGATTTCCAGTGGCATACCCGTAATTCCTCTCCCGTACATCCTCTCAGATCACGCCGCTGCTCTCAATTACTCGGATGCGTCAGACCGGGCGTTGCTGCAAATAAAAGGCGCGCCAGGCGCCAATAAAGTTTTCCTCAGAGCAGCCGGAAGCCGCCAGGCGGGCTCGTTGGCCCATGGCGCGACGATCGGATGGGCTGAGGGCCAAAAGGCGCTGCAGCCCCTCTCTCACCCCAGCAACCGTGGTTTCAATCAGGAAGCCGTTGTCATTGTCCCGGAGCAGATCTTCCACCCCGTAAAGCTGAGAGACCACAATCGGAAGTCCAGAGGCGGCGGCCTCGTAAGTTACCAAAGAGAACGTCTCATAGAGCGACGGAAAGACAAAGACATCCGAGCTCCAAAGGTAGGGACGGACGTCAGATTGCATGCCGACGAATTTCACTCGATTACCCAGTTGTTCCTTCTTGGCCCGTTCACCCCAGCGCGCGATCAGATCTGGTTGGCCGCCAACGACGACTAGTTTTACCTGCTCCATCCCAGCCGTGGCCAGCGCCTGCAGCAATAGTGGCAGTCCTTTGCGTTCAAATTGTCCTAGAGCCACAAACAGAGCCACCACATCCTGCTCTTCGATGCCGAGCTGGCGGCGAAATGCCGAGCGATCGAACTCACTGGGCCTTTGCAGGCGCTGCAGGCTAATGGGATTGGGCAGCACCGTCAGCTTATTCTCGATGTAAGGAAATTCTGCTTTCAATTCCCTCGCCAGGCCGCGGGATGGAACCACCACCTGTTTTGCTCGCGGATAGGTGAAGCTTTCCATCCAGGCGTGCAGTTGATGGTCGAGCCAGCGGAATGCACCGCGCAGGCCGGTGGCTCCGGACTTGCTCCAATGATGCTTCAGGTACATGCGATGGCAAAAGTGCGAGTAGAGCAGATCGCCGAAAACGAGGTTGCTCTCCAGCGCCTGAACCAGGTCGAACCTCTTACCCCCACGAAGGCGGTAGATCAAATAACAGAGGGGGGCCATGAAGTGATAAACGATGAACAGCAGCGCCAGGGGACGTTTGGGCGATGGCACGCGCACAAACTGTATCTTTTCCGGACAGGGATTTTCGAACTCGACCGCAAAGACGGTAAATTCATGCTCCGCGGCAAGCGCACGAAGCATCGCCAAATGGCAACTCCCGATTGGATTGTTGTGGGTTACATAGTAGTCAAAAATGGCGATGCGCAAGCAGAGCTTCCTTTGGATCTTCTGTCGGTTGGTGGCGAGTGTTCCGTTCGTTGCTCAATGAACCTACAAGAGCAAGAGCACGGTTTCGGGAGGACGGCTCAAGCCGCCTCTCAGGCCATCTTGACTAACGAAAGCCGGCCCGGACGTGGCACCTTGGCGGCAATCTTCTTGGCAATCTCGAGCGAAGCGGTGGCTGCGGGCGAGGGAGCATTGCATACGTGGAGGGAGTTCTTTCCCTCCAGCAGTAGAAAGTCGTCGACCATGGTTCCATCGCGCAATAAAGCCTGCGCGCGCACGCCGCTCTTGCTCGGGATCAGGTCGTCCGCTTGCACCTCGGGCACCAGCCGCTGCAGGCTTCGCGTAAATGCGGCCTTGCTCCAGGAACGATACATCTCCTGCATTCCTTCGCGGTAGTAGCGCGAGGAAAGCTTCCAGAAACCAGGGTAGGTCATCACCTCAGAAAGATCGCGCCAGCTAAAGTCTGACTTGTGATACCCCTCACGCTTCATGCTTAACACAGCGTTTGGCCCGGCGTGAACGCTTCCATCCATGGCGCGCGTGAAATGGACGCCGAGGAAAGGAAAGGCCGGGTTCGGCACCGGGTAGATGAGATGACTCACCAGGTGACGGCGCTCAGGTTTGAGCTCGAAGTATTCTCCGCGGAAGGGCACGATCATTGCTTTGGGGTCCATTCCCCCCAACCGCGCCACGCGATCGCTCTGCAGGCCGGCGCAGTTGATCAGAAAGCGCGTCTCGAGTGAGCCCCACGAGGTCTCCAGCAGGTGACCGAGCGGAGTAGGCACAATCTGGAGCACTTCCGTGCCCACCTTCAATTCCCCTCCCTGTTGCTGTATCTCGTGCACCAGTGCGTGGCAGACCTGCCGGTAATCGACGATGCCGGTAGTGGGAACGCGAATCGCGGCGATGCAGGCGACATGGGGTTCTACTTCTTTTACTTCTTCCGGAGTGAGCCGCATCGCCGGCACGCCGTTTTTCAACGCTCGGTCGTAGAGGACATCGAGCCGAGGAAGCTCGTCCGGACTGGTGGCCACGATTAGCTTGCCGCACACCTCGAACGGAACTCCATACTCATAGCAAAACGCGCGCAGGGACTGGTTGCCCGCCTGCGCCATCTCGGCTTTCAGGCTCCCTGGCTTGTAATAAATGCCGGAATGAATGACGCCGCTGTTTCGTCCGGTCTGGTGTTGGGCAAAGCCCACTTCTTTTTCCACCAGAAGGATTCGCGCGAAAGGATAGCGGCGGCCAATAGCGGCGCCGGTCGCGAGACCAACAATACCGCCGCCGATGATTGCGAAATCATACATACGTTGCCTTTAGAAGCCTTTGCTTGTTGACAGGCTGGATTGAGATGAACGGTAAACAGGCCCTTGTTTTGAAAAGGAGGTCCCGTCCACCTGTCAGAAGGCATATCTCGACCATCCCCACTCCATGGGTGGGCTGTGGTAAAGAATGGTGGGGAACGGACGAAAATCAGGCGGCGGCATAGCGTAGTGCAATTAAAAAAACAGCCAGTATTCGCTTCGGCTCTCGTGCAGGCAACCGTTCACGATCATGCTGAAGAGCAGGCGGCGATGCTTTGCTGCCTCGCTCTCAAACTGCCTTTAAACATTCTTGCTGCTACTCTTTTTTTTCGCGAGCAGCGAAGCAAAAACGTCACAGGGCGGCCACAACTCAGTTCAGTAAAACCTTGGAACCTCCGGCAATCATCGCTGGCAGGCCTCTCAAGTTCAACAAACCCTTTCGGCAGTTAGGACTCCGGTTCAGCCACCAGGAATTCCACCGGCGCTTCCTCATGGTCCATTCCCGAAACCCCAGCAAGATCGCTCAGGCTCGGCGCCCGACCCGGCACCGTGGTCGTAAGTGCGAAAGGATTCAGCCCGGCTCGCCATAACACGACTATGAATGCAAGCAGGGTATACGCCTGCGAAATGACGGCCGCCCACGCAATGCCAACCGCACCCATCTTCGGAACCAGCAGGAATGCGATCGCAAAGCTGAGCCCGGCCGCGCTGTAGTTCACGAAGTTGAACTGGGTGTCCAGTTGGTTAGGCAGCAGCAACTGGAAGATGATTACGGTGGTCAGCGCAATCAGCGGGATCCATAAGGAAAAGACGCGCAACACCGGCACCGAATCTTTGAACGCGGGTCCGAGCACAAAGTGAACCAGCAGCGGCGCTCCCAGATAGATAGCCAAGCCGAAGACCATGCCTAGCCCCCCGAGAAGAAACAGGCTGTACTTCACCGTCTTCATGGCTTGCCCGGGACTATCCTGCATCTGCTTGGTCAGCCGCGGGTAGAGGGCCTGATTCACCGGCCACATCCCTTGTTGAAACACCCGGGTGATCCGTTCGGCGCCGGCGAATTCACCCAGCGCCGCTACCGGCGCGACCGAACCCAGGATCAACCGGTTGCCCGAACCAGAGATACTCTGCACCGCACGAAATAAGAACATCGACGCGCCCAGCCGGAGCGATTCCCAGACCGACGCAGGAGTGGGCCACTGAAAACCTACTTCTCGATAAGCCAGGACGACCGTGACTCCATGAGCCACCACGCAGCCGACACACTGGGCCGCCAGAACCTTCCATCCATCGGACGGCTTATGGACCAGCACGAAGATGCTCAGGGTGGCAAGAACCTTGCCTGATATCTCCAGCATGCTGGCCAGGCGCATACGCTCCAGGCCCTGGAAATACCAGAGCATATTGATACCCTGGCAGACGCCCCAGATGGTGCTGGCCCAGAACAGCGCTAGCGATGGAGCGGCGTGATGGGTAAAGCGCCGGGAGAAAATAGCCCCCGCGATACACAAAACAGCCAGCAGAAACTTGGCGCCTAACACGCCGGAGATCAGCGCTGAAAGATGCTTTGGATCATTCCGGTGGCGCGAAGTATCGCGTGATGCCGAGATGTCAAAGCCGTACTCAACTACGCTGGCGATCACCTCGCCAATCGCTTGAGCAAATACCACCACACCCCATCCGGAAGGGCCGAGCACGCGCGCGAGATAAGGAAAGGTGAGCAGCGGCAGCGCGTAGGTACATGCCTGCACGCCATAGAGCGCGATTACATTGTGTACCACGCCGCTACGCAGCAGCTTCCTGGATTTAAGATTCAATGAGGAGGACTGGCCCGGTGAACCCTCTGGCTTCATGTCCCGCTTCCAACTTCGACGGGGCCGTTGCGATCGATCCTCTCGGGGCTCATAGCATCCGGCCAGATCTTCCATGGTGCCTTGCCGCTCTGCCATAGACTCTCCAGGTATCGTTTCTCGCGCAAGGTATCCATGGACATGGCGGCATTCATACGGACTCGCCGCCTCCGCGGGGATTGAGATCAAGGGATAGCAGTGTAGGCTCGCCCGCTGTGGTATGCCGGTATTGCCAGTTGAACAACAGCTGATCAGCGGCGATGAGCAGGTCTCTGGCGAAGCGGCGGCGATAGTGTAACGCCCAGCGCGCGATCGCGCTGTAACACTTCAGCTTTTGTCCTCCGCTTAACGGAGAACGAGCTACGGAACGAGCAAACTCTCCCGCCGCATTCCATTCCGGGAAGGTAAGCTTGCGGGCCCTTGACGGATCCCACCACTCCGGGGCCGGCAACGCACCCCAGCGCCCGGTCAGCCGAAACCCTCCCACCCGGTTTCGTTCCGGCATCGTCCAGGAGGCCTGTCCCGTGTGCCTGGTGCAAATAGACAGATACTCCGGCACTTCATAAAAGCGCCCCAGCAGGCCCAGCTGCAACATCAACACGCGATCGCTGTGTACATAGCTGCCTCGGGCGGGAAGCTGGCGCAGTGCGTCGAGACGGATCAAACCCGAAAAGGGATAGCCGTCGTGGCCTTTGAGCAGCAAGTCTCGTGCGCGCACTACCGGATCGAGCGAGCTGGTGCGTACCCGTTCATCCTCGTTCTCGATGAGTTCTCCATCCTCGTTGATGCATCGGGTCAGGCTGTGCGCCACGACCAGCGAATCATCCGCTTCCAACGCGTCGATACACAGGCGCAGAAAGTCGGGCTGGATCATCTCATCGTGCGCCGCCCATTTGAAGTATTTGCCCCTGGCTTTGAAGTAAACGTTTCTCAGGTTCCAACCGGCGCCCATGTTGTATTCGGCGCGATAGTAACGAATGCGGCTATCCTGCGCGGCAAACTGGCGGCAGATCTCCGCACTGCGATCGGTGGAACAATTGTCAGAGATGATGAGTTCAAAATCCCTGAATGTCTGATTCAGAATGGATTCAATGGCAGCTTCAAGAAAACGTTCTCCGTTGTAGAGAAACAGCCCAATGCTCAGCAGGGGCGTATTCATTGATTCATTGCTCCAATCTGGCATGCGGAGGCACCGTGGGAGAGGTCTTTCGAAGAACGAAGAAATGCGACGTGACCAGGATGCGTGCGGGTCATTTCTTGCATCTTGACGGGCGCGATGGCTCCGGTCTCGCTCATGAGCCGGATAGGTCCTTGTCTGAATCGAAACAGGACTAGGACATTTTTCTCATGTGAGAGACCAGTTGTTTGATCCAACTCTGCCTAATCAAGAGATTGAGGCCGAAGTCAAACACGCGGTCGGGCAGATAAAGGGAGAGCTTCCAAAACAAAACATGCCTGGCTTCGGGTCCCTTGAGGCTCTCCATGTAGCGATCGTAATAGCGGCGAACCTCAGGATCGCGGGCCAGCCGGGCATGGACGTAAGTGGAAAATATGATGTACGGGTTCAGGCTGAGCGGCTGAAGAGCCTCGGCTAGCCGGACGTCTATGGTTTTGAGGAACCGTTTTTGGCCCGCCCAAAGGGCCTCGCAGTAATCCAGCTCGCGGCGAAATGACGCCGCGGTCACCCGGTCCGACCCGTAGTTGTTTTCGCCGTGCAGCCGATATTCCGACAAGGCTTCGTCTTCGCGGGTCACGTTCGTGATCAGCGGAGCGAGGCGAGTAATCAATTGATCGGGACAATTGCCCAACGGAGCTTCCAACGGAAGAGGAAAGAGCCGCTCAGCAACATCGCGATGCAGGCTTAAGCCAGAAGTCGGCGGCATGAAGGGCAAGATCCCGCCATCCTCCAACAGGTGTGAGCCATGCCATCCACTGGGTAATGGAGCGGTCATCGGCCACACGCCTTGGCGGCGCAGGTCCGCGCTCATTCTGATGACGCGATGCACGCCGAATCCGGAATCGGGGTGCGCCTGAAAATCTGCAACTACGCGCTCGATCTTATGCGGCAGAAAGCGATCGTCCGAGTCGAGCAGGGCAATGATCTCGCCGCGGCTGGCAGCAAACGCCGCATTGAAGCCGGACGCCTGCCCTCCATTCGTCTTGCGAATCAACTGCACGCGCGGGTCTTTTCGTTGATATTCCTCAACGATGCCGACCGAACCATCGGTGGACCCATCGTCACAGATGATCAGCTCAATGTTGGGATAGGTCTGATCGAGTACGCTCTGAATGGATTGACCAATGTACCGGCCGTAGTTGTAGTTCGAAACGAGAATGGAAACGAGTGGCTCCTCCGATAAAGGGAGAAGCTCTATGGGATGTAGCCCGCTGATGGTTTTATATCCCGCAATGGCCATAAGAAGTTTGAGTTTGACAGATCACGTGGTTGGGGTGCGATATTCAGACCCGATATCCAGCACAGATTTTGTGGCGAATATCATCGTCGGCCAGGCGGACCCGGCTCTCTCCGTATATCGGTTTATCCGTCTATCCGTTCATCCGTTCTTCCGTTAACGGTAGTTCGCTCGCCCCAGTTCGTGCGCCACACCACTCAATACGCTCCGACCCCCTTCACCACCAGACCAGGGGTGGCCAGGATAATTTTGATGTCCAGCAGCAGGGACCACTCGCGGATGTATTGCAAATCCAGCCGCACCATCTCTTCAAACGGAAGTTCACTGCGGCCATTCACCTGCCACAAGCCCGTGATCCCCGGGTAAACAGCGGACCGGCCCTCAGACCAGTCGGCGTATTCGCGGCTCATCCCATCGGGTCCCAAATCGCCGGCCGGCAAAGGCCTCGGACCCACTAAGCTCATTTCCCCGCGCAGCACATTGATCAGCTGCGGCAACTCATCCAGGCTATAGCGGCGGATAAAGCGGCCGATGGGGGTCACCCGCGGATCCTGCTTCATCTTAAAAATGTGTCCGTTCTTTTCGTTGGCATGGGCCACATGACTGCGATCCATTGCCGTATACATCGACCTAAATTTGAGAAACATGAAATGGCGTCCGCCTCGACCCACGCGGGGCGCCTTGTAGAGGATGGGCCCATCGGAAGTGAACTTCACTAGTGCCGCGATCACCAGCATGGTTGGCCCCAGGAAAATGAGCGCCAACGCAGACGCGACGATGTCAAAGCCCCGCTTCACAATCTCCTGACCTCTGCTGAATGCCAGCGGCCGCAACTCCACCAGCGGCAATCCGTACTGGTTGATCACATTCACTCGGCCCGGTTCGGGGGCAAAGTCCACAGTGCAATTCACAATGACCCCCATGCGCTTGAACACCTTATTGCATTCGTCCAGTTCGTTGCGCGAGATGGAGCCATTCAAAAGGATGACGCGATTGAGGTGTTCGCGATTGATCACCTCGGCTAACTGCGCTGTGGTTCCCAGGACCGGCATGGGCAGTGAGAGGCCATCGGTGGTATGGCCTTCAGGGACGATGAGGCCCTTGATCACGTTGGCCACATTGGCCGAGGTCATCAGATCAACGAGGCGGCCGGCGTGCGAACCGTCTCCCAGCAGGGCAGCCCGAATGGGCGATGGCCAATGGCGCTCAGCCACCATCGTTGCGAGCACGCAGACGCACCTTGCCACGCACAGGCCAACAAAAACCAGGGGCGCGAAAATCATGAAGAACGAACGGGATACGTCGGCTCCCAGTTGGCGCGAGAAAAAAGTCACGATGACGATATTGCAGCTCGCCAGCAGCGCGCCTTCAGCTGCATTTACCAAACTGCTCCATAGCCGGATGCGGCCCTCTACATGATAGAACCTGAGACGCCAAGACATGATGACCCACAAAACAAGGATCATCATCAACGAAGGCGCCCAGATTGAAGCATAGTTCCAGGCCACGTGTCGCGTGGTTAGAGGGTTTAGTAAAACCCGCATCTGGATCGTACAGGTCCAGGCAAGCGACACTGCCAGCAGATCCAGCACGAATTGCATGGTTTGATAGAGACGTAAATTGCGGACGTGCATGAGAGCGGTTCTCCCCATACGCTCCTGGCGGCGCCAAGTAAGCGTTTCAGTTACCAAAGCAGTCAGGGCCTTTCTCCTGGCGTGTAGGAAGATCTACGGGGCCGCGTCGCCACCATCGCCGGAGAAATGCACTAGGAGAGGGAACTTGGTCCATCAAGACGTTCATCTAAAGTCACGAAAGCTCTCCTGCTGAAACACGTCCGACCCAACCCTTCGAATCTGATTGGATCCGGTCCGTACTTCCGTTCGACCCGAAATTGGTCGCGTGAGCCTTCGCCGTCGTCTTTGTTCCCTCGTTATCTCATTGTCGGTCTATGCAGCCGGTGCTTTTGCGGAGGGGGAAGTTCCGCGCCCTGTGCTGCTAACGAAAACATATACCTCGTGTGCCAACTCATGTTGCCTGCTCATCACGTCTCACAGACATCCACTGCCTATGAGACGCAATGAAACCACGTTTAGCCGCGGGTTGCACCAGCATAGCTGTTGTAACCGTTGACGTAGGAAGGATCCTCAACGCGCAAGTCACATCCGTTGAGAATGGTGCCAATCACCGGGGTGCCGTCATCCGCCAGACGCTCTCTGGCTTCTCCCAACTGCTCCGGGCTGGTTTCGCCGGCGCGGCTGATGAGAATCACACCGTCCGCATTGCGGCTCAGCAGGCGAGCGTCGGCCATACCCATCATCGGAGGTGAATCGATCAGGACGAAGTCATACTCCGACCGCGCCGTCTCGATCAGGCTATCCAGATAGGTGGAGTGAAGCAGCTTGGAAATATTCGCGGGCTCCGATCCACCGGGCAGTACGGACAGTCCGGGTACGGGGCTGGAGCGAACGACGGAGTCCAGCGTAATCGGGCCGGTGCCGCCATCAATCAGCGCATCACTCAATCCAGTTGCGAACTGCAACCCGAAGAGCTTGCCCAACCGGGGCCGCCGCAGATCGCCATCGATCAGCAATACGCGCCGTCCGATTTCCGCCAGGCTGATACCAAGATTCGCCACCGTGGTTGTTTTGCCGGCTTTGGGCCGCGCGCTGGTCACCAGGATGACCCGCGGGCTGACGCCGTTGACCCGGCTGAGAAGAATCGACGTAATCGCGGACCGGTAAGCATCCGCCATCATGGTTTCGTCCTGGCACCACTGCACCATATCCTTGTCCACCAGGGCCGACTTGCCAATCGACAAGTCATTCTTGGTATCGGTCAGGGCGGTGGTCCCGCTCAGATTACGCAGCGTGAGCGGAATACGGTCGCTGTTGCCAATGCGGGCTGACGGAATCACCGCCAGCTCAGGCACGTTGAGGTGCTTGACACTCTGGCCCGGCGACCGCAGGCTGGCATCGTTGCGCTCGCGCAGCAGGATGTAGCAGGTGGCGAACGTAAGCCCCAATAGCAATCCCAAAGACAGGTTCAGAGCAAGACTCGGACGGTAGGGGGAGGTCGGCACGGATCCAGGACTGACGATCCGCACGTCGCTCGAGCGAAGGGCAGCGACGATGCTGGCTTCTTTTACTCTTTGCAGCATGGATTGGTAAATGTCGCGGTTCGCATCCACTTCCTTCTTCAGGATGTTGTAATGAACCTCTTTCACCGACTGGTCGGAAACGACGCCCAACTGCTGGTTATAGGCCTGGGACAATAGCTGCTTGCGACGCGCAGTGGCCGAGTTCTGCACTCCCAGGCGCTTGATGATGTTGGCGCGCTGGTGAGCAGACTGTTGTTCCAGGTCGGCGATCTGAGCCTGCAGCTGCTGGATCTTATAGTTTTGCGGCGTGAGCGTCACGCTCAAATCGGAAAGCTGGCGGCGAAGATCGGCCAGCCTGGCCCGATTGTCGCGCAACGTCGGGTCATCCAAAACCTGGGGCATGGCTTCGGCAGAATTGTTGTGCGAAACCTCCACCTGTGCCTGAGTGTCCGCCTCGTCTGCTTCAGCTTTGGCCAGATCGGTTTGAATCTGGCGCAGCTTATCAGCCGCGACGCTCTCCTGCGACTCGCTGGGGATGACGATGCCCGTCTGGCGCGCGTAGTTCTGCAGATCGTTCTCTGAATCCTGCAATTTCTTGCGCGCGTCCGCCAGCTGCTGGTTGAGGAACTTGTTGGTGTCCCCAGCCGAAATGCCGCGAGCGTCCTGGGCCTGCTCAATAAACTGTTGGGTCAGGGTGTTGGCCGTATCCGCGGTCAGCTGCGGCTCGGGACCCATAACCGTCAAGGAGATCAGGTCCGAAGTTCCGTCGATCTTGACCTTGGCGTCATCGGCCATCTTCAGGATCACAGCTTCGCCCTGGGCCGGGGTGGCCGCGGCCGGTTCGCCGACCCATCCGCGCACGGTGCCGATCAGGCCCCCGCCCGCAGCGATGGCGCCGGGAACCTTAGGTCCCAACACCTGAGCCGTGCGTCGCACCACCGGTGGACTCTTCAAGAGCTTGGTTTGGGTCTCGATGTATTGATCCCCACTCACCTGGTTGGAAGTCGGATCGACCTCTTTGCTGTTCATGAAGTCCTGGTTGATGCCCATGACTTCCAGAATGACTTCCGACTTGTAGACCTTCGGGGACACCAAGGTGTAGAGCACGCTGAGTAGAAGCATGCCGCCCACAATCGCGGCCACCGCGGTGCGATGGCGACGAAGCAAGGCAGAGTAATTGACCGCGGCTTCGGGCCGCGGCCGGTTTGATGCGATCGGATGCGACAGCTCTATCGCGCTGCTGCGTCCGGCGTTCCGGCCTTCGGGTAAGCGAGGTCCTGGAATGATCTGCTGGGTCGGAGTCATCTTTATGTAGTCCTTTCGGATTTTGATCGTGTTCGCTTCCGAAACCGATCTCATGCGCGCTCTAGTTCGCTGGTGACAAAGTACGGCCCCCCGTCAAGTCGGGGGTCTCTCAATTGGGGCCATTCTCGAAATGTTTGGTGGATAGTGCTTAACGCCAGATTGCTATGCCTGTCCCAATTCCGATGGCTGATGCCAACCCCAACGCTCCCATCGTCTTTCCCGTACTGTTCGGGACATACAGAATGTCGTCTGGGCGCATTTCCAGGTCGGGGGCTTTGTTTTGCATGATCTTCTTGATGTTCGCGGGAATCTGTTCCCGCTCTGCCCCGCCCGAAGCGCGCAATACGCTGGCGCTTGAGAGCGATGCGGTCTTGTCCCAACCGCCGGCCAGTGCAATGGCCTTGGTGATCGACATACTTTCGTTATCGGTCAGCACAAAGCCGCCCGGCTTGGCGACATTACCCAATACGTAGATCAACCGCGCCCGGGGAATCGTGACCACATCGTGGGGCTTCATCAGGATGTTGCCCTGCGGATCCTTGCCGCTCATGACCGCGCGAATGTCGATGTGCGCAACGCTGTACTTGCCCGTGGGGTCTGTGAAGGCGCCGGCAACCGGGATCGTACCCTCGTTCAGATTACGGGTGATCAACGCCTGGTCGCCTGCCTCAGGCCGCAGACCGCCCGCCATACTGATCACTTCCAACAAGTTGCGATTGCCACGCAACTGCACCACACCCGGGGTGTTGACATTGCCGGCCACAGACACCGGTTGGCTGTGGAATTCATTCACCTGCACGGTAACTTGCGGATCCTTGAAATACTTCTTGTAGGCGGTGACCAGGTTGGCCTGGAATTGCTCCACGGTCAAGCCGGCTGCATGTATCTGCCCGATCATGGGCAGCGTAATGGCTCCATTGTTGTCGATCTGCGCCGGCTTGTCCGGAATATCGTCCGCGGCAAAAACGCGAACGGTGACCAGATCTTCCGGCCCCAGGACATAACTGGAGCTCGTCGAATCCGGAATGGCCGCCGGCGCAGTCGGCACATAAGCTGCGGTTGAGGCTGCAGGCGCGGCCGGCGAAGCATCGAGACGGCCATCTGCCGCTACGGTTTGGGCTAAAGCCGGAACCAGCATCATGCCCGGAAAGCAGAGAGACAACAACATTAGTTTGGCTGGAGACTTGTGCATAAATTCACTCACCATAGGTAGATGGAATGCCGCCGAGAAATACCTCCGGCGGGAACGTGCTCGGGAAAGAACGCTTGAAAGACGGGATCAACCAAAAGCTTAGGCGGCCAACCGATAGAGCCGGCCAGGGGGACGTACCTGAGTACTGGCGTACGTTAACCACGGGAGAACCAAAAAACTGGATAGACAGAAGTTGATCAAGATTTGCTAGCTTACTGCTAGGCCATCATCCGCTCCGCAACCACAGGAGCATAAGGCGAGACCCAGTCAGGGTGTACTTCGACCAGAACGGACCGGCGCAGTAGATTGACGGAAAGAATCAACCGCTGCGAACGCCGGACCTCTACCAGGATGCCGGTTAAACCTGCCAGCGGGCCGCGCAGGATGGAGAACGAGCCTGAGTCACCGACTTCGGTGTACGGCCAGGCTTCGAGCGGCACGTCGACGCTGACGGTCTGCTGCAGAGCCTCAATCTCGGCTTTGTCAGCAGGCAATGGGTTTGTGCCTGCTCGCACGACGTCGATTACGCCACTGGTCATCAGAACAGGCACAATCAACGAACGGCTCGTGGAGCAAAAAATATAACCGGGAAACAACGGCATCTCTACCACTTTGGTGCGATCCGCCCACTGACGCTTGGACTTGTAAAGGGGCAAAAACTCCGTAAACCCCTTCTCCCGCAGAGCCAGCGAAACCTGCTTCTCGTGTCTCGGCCGGACGCGGAAAGCAAACCATTCATTCGATTCGTTCGACCCTGGATCGCGATACATGAGTATCTCCGTTACAAGAGTGAGCTTGCGTGCTGCAATTCCCTAAGGGATCTCACTTCGCTTCGAGGGGGGACGATGCGAAACTTTGATATCAAACCCAAGACTTACCAGGAACCCTGCCAGACGAGCTTCCGCCATCTGGGTTACAGTTCTTGAATTCAGGCTTTCGCCTGGAAAAACATTCATTAGTGAGTTCAGTCGCGATGTAATTCTCACGTACTAAACTCCAGCCAGTTCTATCAAATGGTCCTATAGACCTGCGCCAGTGTCAATAAAATCCGCACCTTGCAGCCGCGCCAACCTGCGACAATCTGAAATCAGTACCAAAAGCGAATCTTAGTAACTTCAATTCGGCACTAAAGGTCACCACAGGTAACCATCTCAGAGCTTCGCCCTCTCAGTCACAGCGACCGTACCAAATGCACTAAACCAATGTGATTGTCGAAACTTGAAGACCGCCATTAGGGGGATTAACGGCTACTCAACAGGCTTGGCACTTTGGCCTTACCGTTTCTGGTCTTGCAGTACCTACAACTCGTAATCTAGTGGCACCTATCATCAGTGTCAACAATTCTTGTGCCTGTGGATAACGCTGCCGGGTGTTACCACTGGTGGAATTTTGCTGTTCCGGTGAAAATTTTGTTTGCACTTTTACGCCGGCACAGAACTTCTGCAGTGACCTCTCTTCTCCACTACTCAAAAGAGATGCCGGCACAGCAGGTAAGCGTTGCGTTGTGGAAAACATCCCGGCCGTGACCGCACCGGCTCATTAGAAATTTGCACTGCTTTCGCAGCTATCGTTTTGTGAGAACTGCCGTGCAAAGCCTGTTCCCCGAGAGGATCCAGCCCATGCAAAGCTCCGCCAATCCGGCTGCCTGGCCGGCCCCAGATCAGATGGCTTTCGATGTGTAGGCGCCTTCCGGTGCATATTCGCCTTGTGGCGAGTAACCGTTGGGGCGCAAGGAACGAGACAACGCCTCGCGAGCGGGGGCACTCAGCGCCGCCAGATAGGGTCCCACGAACAACCCAATCACGAGGTAGAACGGAATGGCTCCTACAGGGGTTTCCATCACATTGCCAAAGAACGCCGACAGCAGGATAGACGCCCACACCGCGAGCCCATACGCCTGGCCGGTGAGCCGGTAGACTCGCCAGAGCAGTACACCGCAGGTGCCCTGCAGCGCGAAGAAGATCGTTACCCCCAGCCAGCCGCTATAGCCCAGCGCATAGAAGAAGACGTTGTGCGGAGTTCGGAGGTCCAGCTGTTGCAGATAGCGCACCAGGTTCTTGAGCAGGTAACCATAGCCAGGGCCAATGATCAGGTTGGTGTAGTTCTCCTGGGAGTGGGCCCAAATGGCTTTCCACCAGGTCTGCCTCCACTTGATGGTGCCGCTGTAGTAGTTGACCATGTCTGAGCCGGTGAGATCACGGGCGAGGTCAGGGCTAGCCGCTGCCAAACCACGAGCTACGATTTCACGAGAAGAGATGGCGCCGCCACGTTCACCGGGCGAAGGCAGATTGACGTCCAATGCGAAGCCGACCAACAGCACCGCAAAGATGCCAAAGCCGATCAAGGCCACGCGCGACATCTTCTTCTCCAACACGCCCCAGATCATCATTGCGGCAACCATGGCAAGCCACTCGCCGCGGACCTGGGCAGCCAGCAAAGCCGCCGCCGCTATCGTCATCGCCGGCCACCAGCGGGAAGGCTTCGGGTCCAGGCAAAGCAGCGACAGGATGATAAAGCCGCCACCGTTGGCTTGGCCGAACACGGTCACGCCGTCAGATCCCGGCATTAGTATGCGGATATTATGCAAAACCACAAGATAGAGCGGCGCGTAAATGCAGAAGCAGATGGCAAAAACCTGGGCGAACCTGAGCAAGAGTTCGGGCCGGCGCTTACCTAGCCATAAACCTAGAAAAAGGTAAAGGGGATAAACGTTAAAGACCAGATTTTGTATGGCAATGATGGGCGAGAAGCCATACAACACGCCTCGGATGACTTCGAATATGCCGTAAGAGATCGATAGCAGTAGGACCCAGGCGAACGGACCCAGTGGGCCGCCCCCGGTAAGCGCCTTGATCCAGGTGTCGAAGATCTTGCGCGGGCATAGCAAAATAAACGCTCCCAGCGTGAGATCGCCAACGAACAGCTTGGCAGGCGGAATACCCAGGTATGCGAAGCTGCGTCCAGTCAGGGAAAAGCCGACCAGGATAAAGAGAACCCACTTCGACCAGTTATCCCATTTCAGAAAGTTCTCGTGTCTAGGTTCCACTTCGGTATAGGGCATTTCCCTAGTCTCCAATCACGGCAAGCGCGATTTACGCAATATTCTTTCTTCGATGTGCTTCGCTTAGGAACCATTCCGGCATTCTCGCCAACCAAAACGGCACAGGTCGCGGCGAGCTTCAGCGCTTGAGGATGGTCTGTTTGGGTTCTAATGCTGATTCGCCGGAGAGCACCCTGGACCCAGCTTCGCCATCTCAGTCACATTGACTGCAATTACCAGAAGTTGAATCGCATGTAGCGAAAGCCGCTGTTGGGGGGATACAGGGCTCTTCGATGGTCTGGGCGGCCAACGCCTCATCCATCACACGTCTCGCAGTGCCTACTTCCCGTAATCTAGCCGGAGCGCCCCCTGGTGTCAACAAATTCGGCTGCTTAGGGTACGCCAATGTGCGACAGACATGGTTACCGTCTTTGGGTACCTGAGTTCCTTGGGCTGTGTTCCCAGCAGCAACGGATGTGTGCCTGCTCAAAAATTTACCCGCCCGCACAAACCTTTTGTTCTCCCTGGCATAGACACCGGGAATGTCTCCGTGAGAGATTCATCAGACCGTCCGGCTGCGCGTAGGCGGGCGTTCCTGCCCATTCGCGACTTTGGCTTCAGACCTGCAACGGATAACCAGGATGGAGCTTTGCACACTCCGGGCCCGGCTCCTTCATCACCTTCAAGTATCGAACCAAGGAGACTCTATGAGCTTTCTCTCAGGGATTGGCGATTTGCTTAAGCAGTATTCGGCCAACAGCGCTGCTCCAGGTGCGGCTCCAGTCGTGGAGCAGCATTTCGACCAGGTTTCCCAGGCGGTGCCCAGTTCGACGCTCGCCACCGGTTTGGCCGAGGCGTTTCGTTCCGGGCAAACGGCGTCGTTTCCGCAGATGGCTGCCCAGCTGTTCGCCAACGGAAGCAGCCAACAACAGGCTGGCGTGTTGAACGGGCTGATGGCCACGCTCGGGCCGGCGGTCATTGCCAAATTCGCTGGCAGCTCTCCCAACTCGCCGCTGGCGTCGCTATTGCAGTCTGGTTCCGTCACGCCGGCGCAAGCGGCCAGCGTCAGCCCTGCCGACGTCCAGGCTCTCACCGCCCACGCGGAGAACCAGGATCCCTCGATCATCGACCGCGTAAGCGCGGTCTATGCTCAGCACCCCGTGCTTATCAAAAGTCTCGGCGCGGCTGCCTTGACCATTGCCATGAAGAAAATCGCGGAGCAACATGCCGCATAAACTTTTTGATTGACTGTGTTTTAGATACAAATTAACCGCTAGCAAATAAGGAGAAAACGCAATGGCAGATCTCGATCAGTTGAAGCAAAAATATGCCCCGGTCATCCAGACCATTGAGGGATTTAGCGATTTAGGCGCGAAGCTGGACTCGGTAAGCCTCGATGGAGACAAGCTATATCTGAAGGGCTCCGTTCCGTCAGAAGTGGTCGCTAATCGCGTGTGGGATGTAATCAAGCAAGTGGATCCGACTTACTCTGACCTGCACCATGAAATCGCCACCACCGGTGGCCCCAATCAAAGCTACACAGTGAAGAGCGGGGACAATCTTTCCAAGATCAGCAACCGCTTCTACGGCTCGCCTAACCACTACTCCAACATTGCCGCAGCCAGCAATATTGCTGATCCCAATAAAATTCAGGCCGGCCAGGAAATTACAATACCTGTAATCTCCTAAGAACTCGATCGCGACGCCGGCTGCTTCCGCCTCCATATCCCATCAATGGAGCAGAGCGCAGCCGGCAGTATCCCCTAAATCTCCCTCCGTTCCGCATCCGCTTGCCCCAACTCGATCTGATTTCCCCTCACTGCGCCATCCTTTGCGCGCAACAGCGGCATGCAATGCAACGCTGAGCTCGTAATTAGCATCGACTCGCGAAAATTCCACACTGCAACGCCTCAAAATACCCACTGAGAGAGCAAAAAATTCCCCCTCAAAGCCTTTGTAATCAGAGGCTTAGAAAACTTATGTAATGGCCAATCGGTGTGATTGCCCCAATTTGGGCCATACGCGAGAGTAACAACCATAGGACAGCAATATTGGCGGTCGGCACAACGTGTCTCAGGGACGCGCTCAGCCCGTTTGTGCCTCTGAAATAAGACAACAAAATTCGCCGTCGGCACAACGTGTCTCAATGACGCGCTCCGCCGTTTGTGCCTCTAAAATCGGCCATTTTCCCCAGGCCGCGGTGCTTCGAGATTCAACAAGACGAGGCTCCAAATGCGTATTCCCCCAATGTCGCAGGTGAACTTAGGACTCCTGTGGGCTTTGCTAATTTTATTAATCTTGATCACTGGATGCAGTAACCCCTCGTCCCAGACCCTCGCTTCCCTGACCGTGACCGCGACGCCCTCCACCGTAAGCGTGGGAGGTTCCTCCGTGTTGAAGGCAGTAGCCCATTTAAGCGATGGCACGACCCAGGATGTAACGTCGGGCACGCAGTTTTCGTTGTCGAATACTGGCATGGCAACGCTGGCGAACGGAACTCTTATCGCCAAAACGCCAGGCGCTGTGATGGTGCAGGCGGCTTATGTCGAGGCAACACCGGCCGGCGCATCGCCGGCGTCGGCAAGCGCGTCACCAGAGAGCCTCAGCGCCTCTACGCAGGTCACCATCAACGCGGCGGGCTCGGCGGGTTCGGGCAATAGTCCGACCATCACTTGGAATGCTCCCGCGGCGATCCCCTATGGCACGGCATTGAGCAGTACGCAGCTGAACGCGACCGCCAACGTGGCCGGAACCTTCACCTACACGCCTGCTGCCAACACGGTGCTCAAAGCGGGAACGCAAACGCTTTCTGTACTCTTCACGCCTACCAATGGCAATTATTCATCAGCAACAGCCACGGTACAGCTCACCGTGAACCAGGCCGCGCCGACGCTCGCCTGGGCTCCCCTCGCGGCCGTCGCGACCGGGACAGCCCTCGGCGCAGCTCAACTGGACGCTACCTCGAATGTCCCCGGAGCGTTTGTTTACAGCCCTGCCGCGGGGAACGTTCCTGCAGCCGGCACTCTGCAATTGACAGCCACCTTTACTCCTACCGACGCCGTCGACTACTCCACTAGCACCGTGACGAATACTCTCGTCGTTGGTTCGACCAGCAATCCGGCGCCCAACCCGATCAGTCCAACGAGTCCTCCTACGATCCCTGGAAATCACTGCAACATCGCAGCGGGTGCAAGCCAATCGACCATCCAGTCAACCTTGAATTCCTGCGGAAGCGGGAACACGGCAGTGTTCGCCGCAGGCACTTACAACATTGCAAACTCCATCAATTGGCCGTGCGGCGTCTCGATATCTTCGGCCGCGCCATCTTTCGGAACTTCTCAATCGGTCCTTATCAACTGGACTGGAAGTGGAGCTGCCTTTAACTATGCCTCCAATTGCAGCGCCACCGGCGTCGTCTTCCAAGGCATTGAAGTCGCGGCCAAACCTTCATCTGTCCCTGGTGGGGGTGCGATCTATCTAGGCAATGGCGGAGGTACCGGGCCAACCATCCAGTACAACTATCTTCACGGCGTTCAAGGGGATGGCTCCGTTAGTTATTCAACGGCATACTCAGAGATTTATATCGATGGAAACGGGTCAGCAACCAGCGTCATGTGGACCAATCTAAGTATTCTCTGGAATGTCCTGGGCACCAAGGGTGGCGGCGATTGCGCCAATTACATGAACACGTTTTATTATGACGGCACGAACTACAACAACTCCGGAGGTTTCTGCGCTGGAGTCAATCTGCACTCCAGCACAACAAATCTGAAGTTGGAATTTAACCGGGTTGAAAACCTGGAAGAAGGTTTCAAGCTCCAGGAAAACCCCTGCGGTTGCCAAGGTACAGGCGGCAACCAGTACATGCAGGTGAATGCCAGTATCATGTATAACGATTTTTCCGGCATACATCGCATCGCGATCGAAGCGCAGCAGACGCCCTCCTCAACCCTCAACGTGAACTACAACGACTGGCATGACGCGACCAACCCTGGATGGGGATCGTGGATGTTCTCGCTTCCACAATACGATGAGGCCGGATACTCCTACAGCAACATCAACACCAATATGAACTACAACGTATTCGTGTCGAACGTTCCTGCGGCCACCTTAAACGGGAATGCAGGCGGGTATGTCCCAGGAAACGAGTTCTGGGGCACGGGCACAGCTAATTACAATTTGTTTCAAGGGAACTCCGACGACTGCGGTGTTCAATTCGGGTTTGGAAATGCTCCCTGGACAATCAGCAATAACACCTACCAAGGCTCTGGAAAAGCCGTTTGTAACGAGGAAAATCAAAACACCAATCCCAATCCGACACAGAGTAACAATACTTCGAGCGCCACGATCGCTCCCCTGACCTCGGTTGCGCCGACCATTTCGCCGGCCAGCGGAACGTTTAGCGGATCACAAACCGTCACCTTTACGAATCCCGGTACAAACCGAGACGCGAACACCGGCATCTGGTATACGACCGATGGATCGAATCCAGTTCCCGGTGCCGGCACAGCTCAATTCATATCGAACGGGGGCACGATCACCGTATCCAGCGCGGCTACGGTGAAAGCTGTCGGCATGTGGGGGCAGTTTAACCAGCCTACTTCTTATGCGTCGGGTTACGGCTACGTACCTAGCGCAGTCGTCAGCGCCAGCTACACGCCGGCTGCTGCTTCCAAGCGGCCGAGCGCAAACGTCAGTTCTTCTGTTGTGCCGGCTAACACCGTGGCGGCAACAGAAGCAACTGCGAACGCACCTGTGGCGGGCGCGGAGTTAGCTTCTGTAACCATCATTCCTGCGCAGGCAACGGTCGCCATTGGCAGCACCACCCAATTGAAGGCGATTGCCACGTTCAGCGATGGTTCCACCAAGGACGTCACCACCGACTTTGCCTGGGCATCGTCGGACACACGCAGCATTACCGCATCTTCTTCAGGGTTGGTTGCAGGACTGGCGACCGGGAAGGCAACCATCGCGGGCAGCTACCAGGGACGCCAGGCTGCAGTACCGGCGGTCAGCACCATCGGTCAGGTGGAATGGAGCGCTCCTATCGTCATCAGCGAAGCGGGCACCTACTCTGGCAACTGGCGCAGCACGGATGGAAAGACGCCGGCAGTCACGGTGGCCACCACTGCTCCCGTGGTCATCGAAAACGCACACATCAGCAGCACTGCTGGCTTGATCAAGACCACCGTGGCCGGCGCCGATGTAACCATTCGTAACAGTGTCGGTGTCGCGGTGGGCTCGCCGGTGAAGGGCCAAGCCAATGGCGCCTTCCTCGACGCCTCTTCCCCGGCGCGGCTCGATGTAGAGAACAACTACGTCGAGAATGCGGGTGGTGGAGTGCTGGTCCACGGCTACTCCGGCAACCGCGACGGACAACAGACCATCGTGATCCGTGCCAACCGGGCCCGCAACCTGAATGGCCTGTCCAGCTTTATCGAGCTTGATAAGGTGCAAGCCGTGCCCGGCATCGATGTGGGCTGGAATGAAGTCATCAACTACCCGGGCCGCAGCCTGGTGGCCGACAACATCGCCGTCAAGAGCTCGAGTGGAACACTTAACCGACCACTCGAGATCCACGACACTTACATCCAGGGCGCCTATCCTTCCACCGCTGCACAGGCTAATTATGATGGCGGCGGCATCAAGACCGAAGGCAGCCCCAACGACAGCGCGGAGCAAGCATCTGCCTTCAACAATATCCACGATAACCAGGTGATCAGCACTTTGAACTATGGCATCAAGTTCACTGCCGGGCACGACAACGTTGCCGCGAACAACCGCGTCATCTCCAGCGGAATACTGGCGGATGGGACCAAGCTTGCTGCGCAACATGTCGGCATGGCGAACGGCGATAGCAACGCCGGCGGCAGCACCTACAACAACACCATGCACGACAACCTCATTGGCTGGGCTTGCCGCAACTCCTCTTGCAAGGACCAATCCTTCCCTGCCTCGCCCGGAGATTATTCCGCCAACTCCGTTCTGGCGCCGCAAACCATCACGCCATCAATGGAGAACAACGAATACCAACTCTGGCTAAACAAGACCGCCTCCGCCGGCATCGCGGTGGGCCCAGCCTTCTAGCCAACACACACCTGCAGTCAAGCGCGGCTCTTCCTTCGGGAAGAGCCGCTTTTTTTACTGTCTGTCTAGTCGCAGGGTCAGAAGGTTTTCCTCCAAACTCCCACAAACTCGCTACGGTGAATGCAGTCGGTCAATGCGGTGCGCAAGCGGATCGAACTGCCGGAAGCACCAGTGAAGGTAGTTTCGCTTAAGTCGACTTGTTATTCTGTCCTTAGCGCCCGCGCCGGATCCACTGATGCCGCCCGCCGCGCCGGAACGATTCCCGCCACGCAGGCCGCCGCCAGCAGTATCCCCGCGGCCACCGCCAACGCGCTGCTGCTCACCGTCGTTAGCGCATAGAGCTGTGACTTCACCAGCGTGACTCCGTAGAAGGTCACAGGAATTCCGATCGCAAGCCCTAGCAGTGTCTGCGACAACGCGCTGTGAAGGACCATCGCTACCACCCCGCTGCGATTCGCACCCAATGCCATGCGGATGCCAATCTCGCTCGTCCTCCGCACCACCGTGTACGAAGTCACCCCGTACAGCCCCACCGTCGCCAATAGCAGCGCCAGGCCGCCGAACAATGTCATCAACGTCGACAACATCTGCTCGTGCGTAAATCTACCTGCGATCTGCGCATCGAAGGTCTCGAACCTCTGCATCGCCAGATTCGGATTGATTTCCATCAGCGTCCGCCGTGCAATCGATTCCATATCGCTCATCGGATGTGATGTCTCAACCACGATGGCACCCACATCCCCCTCCTCTGACGGCTGCGTCAGCGGGCCGAAGTACATGGGGTGCGTCCCGTTCCTGCGCACGTCGGTGTAAGACGTTCCTTCCACTACGCCTACAATTTCGTAAGGCGTAGCAAGATGCCCTCCGGCATTAAAGCGATGTCCGATCGGGTTCTCTCCCGGCTTGAAGAGCGCCCTAACAAAGTCCTCGTTCACCACCGCAACATGCGGGGAAGTTGCCGTGTCCTGCACGGTGATTCCACGTCCCATCAGCACTCGTGTCCCCACCGAATCGAAGTACTCCGGATTCACAATGATGTTCGTAGCAGAGCTGTGCGCGTTCGGCTGTCCCACCAATTGAATTTCGTAGCCGTCGTCGCCGCCTTCCATCGGCGTATAGGTACTCACCCCCACTTTCACCACGCCCGGAATTGCATGAAACCGCTCCTCAAGGACCCGGTAAAGCGCATTCACTTGCTCATCCTTATAACCCGCCGTCTGTGCGTAGAAATGGACGATATAGCGGTTCTTCGACTCCAGCTTCATGTTCGTATGCTGCAGCCTGCCCAGGCTTTGCGAAAATAGCCCCGCGCCCACCAGCAGCACCACCGACAACGCCGCCTGCACAACCACCAGCCCGCGTTGCAGCAGTGAAGCCCCGCCCATTGTCGTACGTGTCCCGTTGCGCAAGGCATCCCCCGGCGGAGCCTTGGCGCCTATCAGCGCCGGCGCCAAACCAAACAGCACGCCTGTCGCCATCGCCACACACAGCGCGAACAACAGCACCTCCAGCGAAGGACGGGAACTAATCGGCAGATGCTGTTCGCCCGGAAACGCCAGCATCAGCAACATCCGTGCTCCGCCGTAGGAAACCGCCAGGGCGGCTAGGCCGCCGATTGCCGCCAGCAGCAAGCTCTCCGTCAGCAGCTGCCGAACAATCCTCGTACGCATCGCGCCCAATGCGGTGCGCACGCTCATCTCCGTCTTCCGCTGCATCCCACGCACCAGCAAAAGGTTGGCAATGTTGGCGCAGGCAATCATCAGCACCAGCCCGGCGATCCACATGAGCAGCTTCAGGTTTGAAGCGTAATCCTTCTGCATCGACTGCGTGCCTGCACCACCTGGAGTCAGCACTAAATGCGTCTTAGCGATATCCGCGGCTGAAAAGTCTGGATCCGTCGCGTGCACCCGCTTGAGTTGCGCGTTCAACTTCTCCTGCAACGGAACCAGCGCCGTTCCCGGCTTTACGCGCCCAATCATATCCAGCCAATTCTGCGTCGGGTCACGCATACTCTTTCCACCCGCCTCATCGGGCATGGTTGCAATCGGCAGGTAGAAATCCGGTGGGGTACTCGACATGCGATCGCCATAGAAACCCTCGGGCGCCACACCGACTACCGTCACCGGCTTCGTATTCATCCAGAAGGTGCTGCCGGCCACCGAATCATCGCCGTTGTAGGCGTCTTTCCATGTCGCATAGCTCATTACCGCAACCACTGGTGCACCGGAAACATCATCCGTATCGGAAAGCAGGCGTCCCACTGCAGGCTGTAGCCCAAACATGCGGAAGTAGTTTCCAGAGACGAATTCCCCCATCCGCGGCTTTGCAGCCTCTTGGCCTCCATCACGCCGTATAACTACGGGCCGATTCTCAAACCCCGCCTGCATCGCCGCCAGTTCTTCAAACTCCGGTGTGTTCTTCTTCATCTGCTCATAGGTGTCGGTTGAAAACATGCTGAAGTCTCCGTCGTGCCACAGGTTGGGCCCGGAGTTCTGGCAACAGTCAGCCCAGTCACCCACACGCACCAGCGCCTTAGGGTCGGCCACCGGCAGGTTCTTCAGCAGCACCGCTTTCACCAGCGTAAAAATAGCCGCATTCGCCCCAATCCCCAGCGCCAGCGTGAGGATCGCGGTAACCGTAAATCCCGGAGTCTTCCCCAGCTGTCGCAGCGCGAAACGCAAATCTTGTACCAAGCTATCCAACCATTCCCACCCCCATGCCATATAGCTCTGCTCCTTGATTGAGGTTGGATTGCCAAACTTGCGGTACGCCGCGCGCCGCGACTCGGACGAGACCATACCCTGCTCTGTCTGCTCCCGCTCGCGCAGTTCCAAATGCAGACGCATCTCCTCTTCCAGATCTGCTTGAAATTGCTTCCGGTAAAACAGCATGTGCAAACGGCGCAAAAGCTCATGGATTTTATTCATCGCTCACTTCTCACGCCGTCTGGATCACGCGTCCGATCGCCCCCATCACGCGCTCAAACTGCGAGATTTCCAGCACGAGCTGCTTGCGCCCAGCGGCCGTCAGCTTGTAGTAACGCGCACGCCGGTTTCCAGCCGTCGTCCCCCATTCCGCCGTCACCCACCCTTTGATCAACATTCGTTGCAGCGCCGGATACAGCGACCCCTCTTCGACCTGCAGCACATCGTCCGAAGTGCTCTGAATCGAATTGGCAATCTCATATCCATGTAGCTCAACGTGCCGCGCCAGCGTTTTCAGGATCAGCAGGTAAAGCGTGCCCGGCGGAATCTCATCTCGATTCAAATAACACCTCTCCAGCCAAACAAACCCCTTGCATAGTTAGGCTATGCCAGCAACACATTACTGCCATAGGCAAACTATGTCAAGGGTAGATGGCTGCTTCGACTCTGGCGGTCATAGCTAAGGCCGGCTCACCTAAGTTTCGAAATTTCCACACGGCAGCGCCTCAAAATACCCACCTAGCGAGCAAAAAATTCCACGACAAAGCCTTTGCACTCAAGGGTTTAGGAAACTTATGTAATGGCCGATCGGTGTGATTGCCCAGAATTGGGACATACGCGAAAGTAACAACCATAGGACAGCAAAATTGGCGGTCGGCACAACGTGTCTCAGGGACGCGCTCAGCCCGTTTGTGCCTCTCAAATAGGACAGCAAAATTCGCCGCCGCCACAACGTGTCTCACCGATGCGCTCAGCCGTTTGTGCCCTGACTTGGCCTCCTCCCCAGGCCGCGATGCTTTGAAATTCCGACAAGACGAGGCTCTAAATGCGTATTTCCCCCACACCACGGGTGTGTTTCGGTCTCCTGGGTGTCTTATCAGTTTTGATCACTGGATGCAGTAACCCCTCGTCCCAGACCCTCGCTTCCCTGACCGTGACCGCGACCCCCTCCACTCTGAGCGTGGGTGGTTCGTCTGTGTTGAAGGCAGTGGCCCATCTGAGCGATGGTACGACCCACGACGTGACCTCGGGCACGCAGTGGACCCTCTCAAACACGGGCATGGCGACGCTGGCGAGCGGAGTTCTTACCGCCAAGACACCGGGCGCGGTCATGGTGCAGGCGGCTTATGTAGAAGCAACACCGGCAGGCTCATCGCCGTCCTCCTCAAGCGCGTCCCCAGAGAACCTCAGCGCATCCACGCAGATCACCATCACCGCGGCGGGTTCATCTGGTTCGGGCAACACTCCAACTATCAGTTGGAGCACCCCCTCGGCAATCGCCTACGGCACAGCGTTGAGCAGCACACAACTGAACGCCACCGCAAACGTGCCCGGAACCTTCACTTACACGCCGGCCGCCGGCGCGACGCTCAAAGCGGGACCACAGACGCTCTCCGTACTCTTCACACCCAGCGATAGCACGTACTCTTCGGCAACAGCCACGGTGCAGCTCACCGTGAACCAGGCCACGCCAGTGCTCGCCTGGGCTACGCTGGCAGCCATCACGCCGGGAACAGCTCTCGGCGCAGCCCAACTGGACGCCACCGCAAACGTGCCCGGTGCGTTTGTTTACAACCCTGCTGCAGGGAACGTGCCTGCCGCAGGCACGCTGCAACTGACCGCCACATTTACCCCAAACGACACCACAGACTACGCGGTTTCCACGGTGAAGAATACTCTCGTCGTTGGTTCCTCCAGCACCACAGCCACGAATGGGACTCCGTGCCCCATAGCCGCGGGTGCAAGCCAAGCGGCCATACAGTCCACCCTGAACTCCTGCGGAAGTGGAAACACGGTGGTCTTCGCTGCAGGCAGCTACAACATCAGCAGCACGTTGAGTTGGCCCTGCGGTGTGTCGATAAGTTCGCCTACGGTAAATTTTGGGAACTCTAAACCGGTAACGATCAATTGGACGGGCAGCGGGGCTGCCTTTAGTTATCCGTCTTCCTGCACGGTAAAAAACGTAGTTTTTCAAGGGATTGAAGTGGCCGCAAATCCGGGCTCGAATGTGCCTGGCGGAAGCGCGATTTACCTGGGCAATGGTGGAGGTACGGGGCCGACCATCCAGTACAACTATCTTCACGGGGTGCAATCGCCCAATTCCATCGCCTACTCGGCAAACGACGCAGAGATCTATATCGATGGAACAGGTACGGCCAAGGGCAACAGTATTTGGACCGGTGTCAATATCTTGTTCAACGTCTTTGGCGCGACCGGTGACTGCGGCGCTTTGATGAATGAATTCTTTTATCCATCGAGCCAGACTGGTAACAACGACTACAACTACAACAATGCCGGGGGCTTCTGCACCGCGGTCAACATACATAGCAGCACGACAAATCTGACCATCAACAATAATCGAACCGTTTACCTTGAGGAGGGCTTCAAGTTTCAAGAGCCCACACCGAATGGCGGACAGGTAGGCTGCAACCTTCCCGGTTCGAATCAGTACTTACACATCAACGCGAACGTCTTATACAACGACTTCGGCGGAATCCATCGCATTGGTATTGAAGCGCAGGACACTCCGTGTTCCACCATGAACTTCAATTACAACGACTTTCACGATGCGGTCAATCCGGGCTATGGATCGTGGCAATTTTCGCTGCCCCAATACGATGAAACGTTTGCGTCGAATACCAATTTGTATACCAATGCCAGCTATAACGTGTTCATCTCGAATGTGCCTGTCGCCACACTGAATGGATACAACGGCGGCGACGTACCCGGCCTGGAATTCTGGGGGAATGGGCAGGCCAACTATAACCTCTTCCAGGGCAATCCGAATAGTTGCGGAATTCACTACGGCTATGGGCTGCCTCCCTGGCAGGCAAACTACAATACTCTCCAGGGCACCGGCAGCGTCACTTGCGAAGAGGAAGGCAATGCTCAATCTGATCCGACCCTGGTTGGCAACACCCAGACCAAGACGATCTCTGCTTTGACCTCGGTTGCGCCGACCATTTCGCCGGCCAGCGGAACGTTTAGCGGATCGCAAACCGTTACCTTTACGAATCCCGGTACGAACCGGGACGTTAATACCGGTATTTGGTACACGACCGATGGGTCGAACCCAGTACCCGGCGCCGGCACAGCCCAATTCATATCGAGTGGGGGCACGATCACCGTATCCAGCGCGGCTACGGTGAAAGCTGTCGGCATGTGGGGGCAGTCCAACCAGCCTACCTCCTATCCCGCGAACTTTGGCTACGTGCCCAGCGCAGTCGTGAGTGCCAGCTACACCCCTGCCACGGCGTCCAAGCGGTCGAGCGCAAACGCCAGATCTGCTGTTACTGGGAGCGACCCGGTCGCAACTCCAGAAGCAACTGCGAACGCACCTGTGGCGGGCGCGGAGTTAGCTTCTGTAACCATCACTCCTGCGCAGGCAACGGTCGCCATTGGCAGCACCACCCAATTGAAGGCAATCGCAACCTTCAGCGATGGTTCTACCAAGGACGTGACCACCGACTTTGCCTGGACTTCTTCAGACACGCGCACCATCACCGCTACTTCATCTGGCCTGATTTCTGGGCTGGCTACCGGCAAGGCAAGCATCACTGGTAGCTACCAGGGCCGCCAAGCTGCGGTGCCGGCGGCCAGCACCATCGGTCAGGTGGAATGGAGCGCTCCTATCGTCATCAGCCAAGGCGGCACCTACTCGGGCAACTGGCGCAGCACGGATGGAACGACGCCGGCAGTCACGGTGGCGACCACGGCTCCCGTGGTCATCGAGAACGCCCACATCAGCAGCACTGGGGGTTTGATCAAGATCACCGTGGCCGGCGCCGATGTGACCGTCCGTAACAGTGTCGGTGCGGCGGTGAACTCGTCGGTAAAGGGCCAGGCCAACGGCGTCTTCCTCGACGCCTCTTCCCCGGCGCGTCTCGACGTAGAAAACAACTACGTCGAGAATGCGGGGGGCGGAGTGCTGGTGCATGGCTACTCCGGCAATCGGGACGGACAGCAGACCATCGTGATCCGAGCCAACCGGGCGCGCAACCTGAATGGCCTGTCCAGCTTTATCGAACTGGATAAGGTGCAAGCCGTACCCGGCGTCGACGTGGGCTGGAATGAAGTGATCAACTATCCTGGCCACAGCCTGGTGGCCGATAACATCGCCCTCAAGAGCTCGAGTGGAACACCCAACCAACCACTCGAGATCCACGACACCTATATTCAAGGCGCCTATCCTTCCGCTGCTGCACAGGCTAACTATGATGGCGGCGGAATCAAAACCGAAGGCAGCCCCAATGACAGCGCGCAGCAAGCTCCTGCCTTCAACAATATCCACGACAACCAGGTGATCGGCACTTTGAACTATGGCATCAAGTTCACTGCCGGACATGACAACATCGCGGCGAACAACCGTGTCATCTCCAGCGGAATGCTGGCGGACGGGACCAAGCTTGCGGCGCAACATGTGGGCATGGCTAACGGCGATAGCAACGCCAGCGAAAACACCTACAACAACACCATGCGTGACAACCTCATCGGCTGGACGTGCCGCAACTCCTGGTGCAAGGACCAATCCTTCCCTGCTTCGCCCGGAGATTATTCCGCTAACTCAGTTCTGGCGCCTCAAACCGTCACGCCAGCAATGGAGAACAACGAGTACCAACTCTGGCTAAACAAGACCGCCTCCGCCGGAATCGCGGTGGGGCCTGCGTTCTAGTCCACACACACACTGCTGTCAATGCGCGGCTCTTCCTCCAGGAAGAGCCGCTTTCTTTGCTGGGAGAATTCAGAAAAGAGCGCCGTCTACCACGCTACGGTGGCGACAGAATCGCGAGGCAGAGAAAGTGACAGCTGTTGGCCGGCATAGACGATGCGCACATCTTTCGCTTCGCCCGGATTGCTCATCACCAGTGCGAAACTGCCGTCGGGATTTTCCACCGCCACCTGCCGCAGCCCAGCCGCATTGGTCTGGCTGGCGATGCGCCTGCCGTCCCGCTGCATATGCAGCGAAAAGTGGCGCAGCGCGTGGTATTGGCCGCTCCTCCACAAGCCGCCGTCATCCTTCAGCGTGACCAGGCCGGCACACGTGTAGGGCCCCAAATTCGGCTTTCCCCGCGGATCGAGCAGAAGATTCCAGGTAATCGCGCAGCGGCACCAGTTCTCCAACACATCGGTAAAAATGCCGCCCCACTTGGCCCATCCCGTGGTGTAATCTGCGTCGTCGGTAAATGGACCACCCTCGGTAAAGTAGAAGGGAATATTCGGCTCTGTCTGGTGCAGAAGGCTCATTTGGTCCGGTGTACCGGTATAGCCGTGCCATGCCACACCATCCACATACTTAACCAACTGCTTGTCCTGCAGTTGCCACGCCACCCGTTTGTAATAGTCATAGTTATGGTCGAGCAGCCATATCTGCGTCTGCTGGTGCTGCGCTCGAAGCAGAGGACCTAAATGATCGCGGATGAACACCGCTTCCATTTCCGGCGACCAGCGGCACGCCGGCATTCTGCCGTACTGGGTGGTCACAATCTCATTTTGCGTAGTGAGCGCATGGACCGGCACGCCGGCCTGCGCATAGCCCTGCAAAAATTTTCCGATGTAACGCGAATACACCTCGAGATACTTCTCTGACATCCAACCGCCCTTCATGGAGCCGTTGGACCACTCCCAGAGGGAATGGGCGTAAGGGCCTACATAGTTCTCCGTGGTTCGCCCGCCAAAGGTTGTGCCGTAGGTCTTCATCCAGCCCGGAGGACTCCACGGGCTCGCCATGAGAAAAAGGTTGGGCTGGATCTTCTGGATATCGCGCAGCGTGGGCAGGATGTAAGCCTCATCATGCTTCAGGCTGAAGTGGTCCAGGTTCATGTCATCAGGCACATCGTCGTAGGAGTAGACGCTGCGGGAGTAGTCGCTGGAGCCGATGCAGCAACGGCCCAGATTCAGATTTAATCCTGCAGGCGTATAAATTTCGTTCAGGAAAGCGCGCCGGGCGGCAGCCGGCATACCGCTTAACAGGAAACAGGAGGCATCGGTAAGCGCAGCGCCAAAGCCGAGGATGGGCTGATATTGGCGTGTGCTGTCGATCTCAATGGTGGTCCCCGGCGCGCCTGCTGCTTTCGCCCACTGCAATGGAGCGCGCGCGGCGTGCTTCTCCGTTGCGTCTGTAACATAAAGAGTCGCCGTCTTGGAATTCGTGCGCTCGGCGCGTATCCACCGGGGCGACAGCGCCAACATCGAGGTCGAGGCAGCACGGCGAAGAAAATCACGGCGATTTGTCAGCAACAAAGGCCCAATGTCCATAATTCCAACGCTTTACCTTACCACGAGATGGGCCGTAATAAGGTTAGGACGTTTGCAGTTACAGATGCGACCATCAGTACCAGTGGCGATGACTAGCGGCGATAACCGATGAGCACCCGCACATCCATTCTTGGCTTGACTCTGCTGGCGCTTTTACCTGCATGGGCTTCGCCTGCATCAACGGAGCCAGCCGCGGCCGCCGATCCCACTGCCCTGGTGCGACGCGCCATACAACATCGCATGGATGCCACGCATACCCATCGGCCACTGCGGTATCTTCTGCGCAAGACCGATGAGCGGCGCGATACTACCAAGGAAATTATTGAAACCAGGGATGGAGATGTTGCTCGCCTGGTCGCGCTCAATGGCCAGCCCCTAAGCGCGGAGGCCAATCAAGCCGAATTGGACCGCCTTAATAATCTGGCCAACCACCCTGAGATGCAGGAGCATCGCCGCCAACGGGAACAGAAGGATGCGGATCGCGTGAACCGTCTGATGCAACTGCTTCCGGATGCATTCCTGTATCGCCTCGAAGGCATGGTTCCCTGCTCGGCGGGCCAATGCTATCGTCTGAGCTTTTCTCCTAATCCCCAATTCGACCCACCCGATTTGGAGGCGGCTATTTTTCGCGGCATGGCAGGCGAGGTCTGGATCGACCAGGCGCAAGAGCGCTTGGCCCGTCTGGATGCCCATCTCAACTCGAATGTTGATTTCGGATGGGGAATCGTCGGCAAGCTGGACAAAGGGGGAACTATCGTGATCGAACAAGCGGATATTGGCGGCCAAGACTGGGAAGTGACAAACCTGAAGGTGGACATGAAGGGCAAGGCATTGATGCTCAAGTCTCTGAACTTTCAGATCACCGAGCACGCCAGCCATTTCTCTCCGGCCCCGGCGGACATCGATTATCGCAAGGCGATACAGCTCCTTGAGTTGGCCGAGAGTTCGAGCCAGCCTTGATAGTCCATCGCCGACAGCCCGGGAAGCGCGGTTTATCATGGAGCAGCGGCGGAATCTGTCAACCTCCGTGCCTTGTGTTTTCAATTAGTTAAGGTTGTTGGTGAGAGCAATGAGAAGCCCTGAATGAGATACTTACTATTATTTCTGCTGATTGCGTCCTCGGCGTCGTTTGCGGCGACGATCACTATCCCCCCCGGTTCAACTCAGTCACAGATCCAGAAGTACTTCAATGCGGCCACCTCGACCAACAACGTGATAGCGTTCTCGCCTGGAACCTATGACGTCTCCACCGGGCTGAAGTTGCCCTGCATTCGTGGAGGCGTGACCATTACCGGCCCGGCCATTTCCCCGTCCTACACCAAGTGGGGAACGCTCACCTATAGTAATCAGACGGCGATCCTTTCCTCCAGCATCCGCAGCAGCTTCATTTTCAACGTGAGCGGTTGCACCAATCCAATCACCATCAGCTTTCTACAGTTCGCGAACGCTGGAGCGATCTATGTCGGGTTTCCATCCTCAAACCTGACCTTCGAGTACAACTCCATTGTCAACATCCCCTGTCATTCCTCTGGCTGCTCGCAATATAAAGACGAGGGAATGTACTTCGACGGCACCAATAACGGATCGGGAGGCACGACTTTATCGAACCTGGTGGTCGCGTGGAACCAGATTGGAGACGCCAACTCCTGCTTGACGCCCGTCAACATCATGACTTCCACTTCGGACATGGGTGGGTACTGTTCAGGCATGTGGTTTCAAGGCAACTCGAACGGTGTCACCATCGAAAACAATTCCTTCTACCACACGGAGCAAGGGCTAAAGAGCGTTTGCTTCGGCGATAAATGCAATGGCGTGGAAGGCATCAAGCCGATTCCTATTTGGTCCAACTGGACGGTGAAGAATAACGACTTCCAGCAAATCCACCGCATGAATGGGGAATTTCAGCCGCAAGGCGCGGCGAACGTGGTGATGCAAAACAACAGCATCGAGAATCCCTATCAGCCGCAACCATTCTCATTTGGGTTGTCGTTCGCCTGTTGCGCTGGCGGAGCCCCTTACGGGCTGCTTCCAGGGAATCGGGTCTGCACCCCATCCACGATTCCAGACTGCACGTCGAACACACCCGCGACCAGCCCAGTGCCCCAGGTCCTCGACAACGTACTCATTCAAAACCAGCCTCCCCCGGCAGGAAAATACGCCTGGGGCTACACGATCGAGTGGTGGGGATGGGGTGCCCAGGCAATACAAAATCTACTTGAGGGGAATTCCGTCAACGGAGGCGTAACCTGGGGCGCCGGCTCGCCTCCGTGGGAGGTGAACTACAACACGAGTTGCGGACCAAACATGGGTGGCGCCCTTAAGTCAGAGGGTTTCCAGGGAATTCTCCCTCCCAGCGCCAAGGGAAACACATTCTCTTCGTCGTGCTCGGCAATCATGACCACTCCCCCCTCGATCAAGCCAGCCCCTGGGCCGCAAAGCTTTCCGCTGATCGTGACTCTGACTGACGCCGGAAATACGAGCAGCACCACGCCCGTGCCGATGGGAAATGTCTCTATCTGGTACACCATCGACGGGTCGACTCCGGCACCCAATGCGGGCTCCAGTAAGCTCTGCAATCCCACGGTGGGTTCCACGTCCTGCACGGTTTCGCTTGCCGGTGCTGCTACCGTCAAAGCGATCGGCATGTGGGGTCAGGGGGCCAACCCCCTCAGCTACCCGTCCGGATATGGGTTTGTTCCCAGTTCGGTGGTAAGCGCCATTTATAACAGCGGAAACCCTGTCCGCAAACCGGCTCGGGCGCGATAAACGGGGTATCCGTGGGCGTCAGTTGTTCTGTCCGTCGGATATGATCTTGGTTACAGACGCCCGTAGAAGTCGGCGGTTACGATTTGGCCTCGCCTTTCGTCTAGATAGGCATCGGTGGGTAGGGAGATGGGCTGGCTGCTTCAACCAAAGGTGTAGACGGTGTTTCACTTGTGGCCACTTCGGGTCATTTCTTATCCAAGTTGCCCGGTGCTAGCATCTCGTTGAAAGGGCTATAACAAACGTAGTGCCGTAAGCGGACCAGGGTTAGAATCAGTGTCGGTTAGGCGGCAGAATTGGGCCACTGCTTTATTGAGTCACTGAAACAGACGAGTGTTGAAGAAGGAGCATCCGAACATGAGTATTCACGATATTTACCGGCCGATCCTTCGGCACTTTCGCCGCAAGCGGATGAGACAGTTTTTCAAAGCACTCAACGTCAATTCGCAAACCCGAATTTTAGACGTTGGCGGCAATCCTTTTATTTGGGAAATAGCCGTCGAAGACGGTCTTCCTCGAATCGAAAACATTACCGTATTGAACGTCTACGATGTAGACCATTCGACACTGCCCTCGAACGTGCGTTGGATCGTCGGTGATGGGTGCAAACTTCCCTTTGCTGACGGCGAATTCGATGTCGTCTTCTCAAACTCCGTAATTGAGCATTTGGGAGAACACGATTCTCAGGTCAACTTCGCGAGCGAGATTCGCCGCGTTGGCAAGAATTACTGGGTGCAGACTCCCGATCCGAGGTTTTTCATGGAGCCTCACTACCTTTCCCCTTTTGTGCATTGGCTACCCGTTGATGTGCGCCGCAAGGTTGCCAGGCGTGGGACTACGTGGGGAATCCTCACGCGTCCTAGCCAACAGGAGATCGACGATAGACTGAAGGAAATACGATTGATTGCCCCCAAGGAGTTCAAAGCGATGTTTCCGGGCGCCGACATCATGGTCGAACGGTTTATCGGCATGCCCAAGTCACTGGTCGCTAAGCGGTCCTAGCTCGCCTGGGGGAGTTCGCTATCAAGGCCAAGCTGCTGAGCCTCAAGCGGTCGTTCTCTGTATGGCAGGCGAGGGCGCGAATCGATCTCGTGAAGCAACGCCCCACACACCTAAAGCGCATCCTTTTCTCAAAGGTCAAAGGATGCGCGTCTCGTCTCTAAACGACATTGTCTGTTGTCGGCAGTGGCTTCACCTGGCGTCGCGCGCGTTCCCATCGATGGCGAAATGGCCCGGCAGCAGCGCTCGGGCAATGAGCCTGCCATACCGCTGAGACGCGTGCCTGAAAAAAACTGAAACTGTTGCAATGATTCGCTGCCTAATCCCGTAACGGGAAAAGCGCGTCATTTCGGATTACCAAAACTACATCTTTCCATCTGCAAAGATACTGCCGTGTATCCCCGGTATACCTTTGGTTCAGTCACTTCGTGACTGGGGGAAATGTTCATGGGCTCGGCGCGACAAACGGTTGCGGTTTCTTCGCCCATGATTACGGAGACCGACCTTCACGAGGCCATCCATCTTGGTAGCAAGCTGGTTTCCATTAACCAGCTAGTGGATATTGCGGTGCAGGCGCGGGTTAATATTCTCGGCGTCGGCGTAACCGCCTTGAATATGGAAACTGCACTCAACGAAACCGAGTCACTGCTGCAACGAGGAGACCAGGGTTACGTATGCGTGACCGGCGTGCATGGCATCATGGAGGCGCAATCGGATGAGCAGTTTCGTGACATCCTGAATCGCTCCTTCCTGACCACCCCCGATGGCATGCCCACGGTCTGGCTCGGCTTGGTCCAAGGCTTTAAGCAGATGGCTCGTGTTTACGGTCCTGACTACATGCTAGGACTCTGCAAGCGTTCCGTGGTTCGGGGTTATCGCCACTTTCTCTATGGAGGTAAGCCTGGGGTCGCGGAGGATTTAGCCTCAGAGCTAATCCGGCGGTTCCCCGGACTAAACATTGTCGGTACCTACACTCCGCCTTTCCGTCCCCTTACCACGGGCGAAGAAGACGACCTTCGCGCACAGCTGGAAGCATCGCAGGCCGACATCCTGTGGTGCGGCCTGAGCACTCCTAAACAGGAACGGTTCATGGCTGCGTATTGCAAGCGGCTGCCGGTGAAGCTGATGGTTGGCGTGGGCGCAGCCTTCGATCTGCTAAGCGGCAATTTAGCCGAGGCGCCGAATTGGATGAAGAAAGTAGGATTGCAGTGGCTATATCGGCTCTTCAAGGAACCGAAACGCTTGTGGCGCCGCTACCTGCTCAACAATCCGAAATTCGCGTGGCTTGCCGTTCTCCAGCTCACTGGCCTGAAGGGCTTCCCCATAAGCTAGTGGAATGGCACCTTGCTCGATGCGGTACCAAGCGCCAAATTTAACAATCTGTTACTCCCTAATCACCCGCCTTTAACACTGCGACAGTAATCCTGAGTGGCGGTCGTGAAGGCGGCCTCGAAGGGAGTACTGATGCAGAAGCTCGTAGCCTCGTCCTTAGCCTCGCTGATGTTCGCAGGAACCCTCATCAATCCAACTGTCGCGAACGCGCAATCGGGGACCAGCACACCGATCAAACATCTGGTCGTCATCTTTCAAGAAAACATCTCATTCGATCACTACTTTGGAACCTATCCCAAGGCTCTCAATCCTGCTGGCCAGCCGCGGTTTTTCGCTAAGCCCGGAACCCCCGCGGTGAATGGCTATACCGATGGACTGCTCTACAACAATCCGAATGCCTTAAACACCGTGAACGCGGACGGAGCCACCAATCCCTTCCGCCTCGATCGCTCCCAGGCCGCAACCGCCGATCAAGACCACGACTACACGCCGGAGCAGCAGGCATTTCACGGCGGATTGATGGATTCGTTTCCAAAATACACCGGCACACCCGGTCCCCCGCCCAACGGCCAGCCGACCACTGGGCTGGTGATGGGGTACTACGACGGGAACACGGTGACCGCTTACTGGAACTACGCGCAACGGTTCGCGATGAGCGACAACTCCTACGGCACCAATTTCGGTCCCTCGACCGACGGCGCGCTCAACCTTATCTCCGGCCAGCTGAACGGCGTCAGCGACCAGATCAACGCCACCGGCGACGTGGTATCAGACGGCGGTGGCGGATACACCCTAGTCAGCGACGCTGATCCCATCGGAGACGTTTGCTCCACCACCACTGGGGCGCAGCTTTCCATGAGCGGGCAAAACATTGGTGACCTGCTCACCGCCGCTGGCGTCAGCTGGGGCTTTTTCGAGGGCGGCTTTGATTTGACGGTCAAGAACGCGAACGGCACCACGGGATGCGCTCGCAGCACCACTTCTACCGTCACCATGACCAACAAGGCGGATTACATTCCGCATCATCAGCCCTTCCAGTACTACACCTCCACACAAAACCTGAAGCACACCCGGCCGACCTCACCGAGCACCGTTGGCATCAACGGCGACCCGGCAAATCACCAATACGACACCCACGACTTCTTCGACGCCATCAACGCCGGTAACTTCCCCGCCGTGAGCTACCTCAAGGCGCCCGGTTACCAGGATGGCCACGCCGGCTACTCCGATCCTCTGGACGAGCAGACCTTCGTCACCACCGTCATCAACTTCCTGCAAAAGTCGAAGGATTGGTCGAGCACCGCCGTAGTCATCGCTTATGACGACTCCGACGGCTGGTACGACCACCAGATGGGTCCGATCGTGAACCAATCCGCTACGGCCATGGACGCCCTCACCGCTCCCGGCCAATGCGGAACTGGAACTGGCGCTCTTGCCGGTGTCACCATCGAGCATGCCCAGGGACGTTGCGGGTATGGTCCACGTCTTCCTCTTCTGGTCATCTCACCCTACTCCAGACAGAACTACGTCGATCACACGGTCACTGACCAGACCTCGATTCTGCGGTTTGTCGAGGACAACTGGCTGGGTGGTCAACGGATCACGGGGTCCTTTGACGCGCTTGCCGGTCGCTTGAACCCGATGTTTGATTTCAAGAGCCCCGACAACGCTCCCTTCATCCTGGACACCTCGACCGGTCAACCCACGAACTAACCACACGCACCAACCCGCAACAACCGCAGGGCAAAGGGAGGTCTTCTCCCGATGCCCTGCTTCATTTATGTTTTCCCTGAGGCTTTGATTTGATAACGCGTCGCAGGTTCCTGGAGCGGTCCGGAATATTGGCCGCAGGAATATCCGTCAGTAAGCTGCCCTCGTCCCCGCAGCAAACCACCCTCGATCCTGACAAGCTGACTCCTTACGTCGATCCCCTGCCCATTCCGCAGATCGCGCAGCCCAGCGGTACGCGTCCCGGCCCGGACGATGCGGGACTCCAGCTTCCCTACTACCGCATGGCTATGCGAGAGATCGAATCGAAAGTCCACCGGGACCTGCCGGCCACGCGCATGTGGGGCTTTGGCCCGAGTTCGCCGGGACCGACGTTTGAAACCCGCAGCAATCATGGACTGATAGTGGAATGGGTCAACGAGCTGCCGCAGCGCCACTTTCTGCCCATCGATCACACGCTGCACGGCGCCGAAGCCAATCTGCCCCAGGTGCGCAGCGTGATTCACTTGCACGGCGGCAAGACGCCGCCCGGCAGCGACGGCTATCCTGAGCACTGGTACGTGCCCGGCAAGTCCGCAACCTTCCACTATCCCAACCGGCAGGATGCGGCGATGCTCTTCTACCACGACCACACCATGGGCATCAATCGCTTGAATATCTACGCCGGGCTGCAGGGCATGTATTTCATCCGTGATGAGGCGGAAGACGCGCTGAAACTGCCCCGGGGAAAATACGAGATACCGCTGCTGGTCTACGATCGCTTTCTATTGCCTGATGGGCAGCTTGAATATCCCGTCTCTCCCAAGCCGGAGACGCCCTGGGTTCCGGAAGTCTTCGGCAATGCGATTCTAGTTAACGGCAAGCTCTTTCCTTATCTGGATGTGGAACCGCGCAAGTATCGCTTCCGGTTGATGAACGGTTCCAACGGCAGGTTCTACCGCTTTTCCTTGGGCAAATTACTCACTTTCCAACAAATCGGCACCGAGCAAGGATTTTTGCCGGCTCCCATCGCGGCCCAGAGGGTGGTGCTGGCTCCGGCAGAAAGGATTGACTTCGTCTTCGACTTCAGCACCCATGCCGGAGAGAACATTCTGCTACGCAGCGATGCATTCGACATCATGCAATTCCGAGTCTCAGCGAAGCCGGCCCAGGATGCTTCGATTCTTCCGCCACAGCTACGCTCTTACGTACAGATTCAGGAAAGCCAAGCCGTGAAAACCCGCCGTCTCACTTTGGACGAGCGAATGGACATGGTGCAGCAATCGATGGGCATGCTCCTGAACAACACTCCCTGGCACATGCCGGTGACGGAGAAGCCGGTACTGAACACGACTGAAATCTGGGAGCTCGTTAATCTGACGGAAGATGCCCACCCCATCCATCTGCACCTGGTTCGGTTTCAGATACTCGACCGCCGGTCGTTCGATACATTCGAGTTTCAAGACAAAGGGACGGTCCGTTTCACTGGGCCCGCGATTCCCCCCGCGCCCACCGAGAGCGGCTGGAAAGACACCGTCCGCGCCGACCCCGGCGTGATCACGCGCATCATCATCCCCTTCGAAGGATTCACCGGCCGCTATGTATGGCACTGCCACATCCTGGAGCACGAAGACAACGAAATGATGCGCCCCTACGAAGTTGTGGCCGCCCCGGAGTAGGCAACGAAGGCAAATCGAGCCCCTGTGCCACATGTAACGAAAGCTGGGTGCCCCATTCAAGCCTTCCTTTGGCTTGAGTGGGATAACGGCACTCAATTGCTCGGTCGAGACGCTGAATTTTCAGACGAATTCTCAGGCGTAAGTAGTAGAGATGGACGCGTTCCTAGCCGCCCGCTCCCGCGAGATGCGATCTACATACCCGCTCTCACGCAGCGCCATGATGGGATCTTCCGGTAAGCCTTGGCCCAGACGCCAGGCACGCACCAAGGGGCGTACATCCTCCCAGAATGCGGAGCGGAACAACTCCTCGGCCTCCACCAGCTTGCAATGTTTCTGCAAAACATCCAGTTGCTCCAGATCCACCAGGGCCGCCTTGGCGTACAGCTCCTGTGCCTGGACCACGGTTTGCACCATAGCCTCGACCTTGCCTTTCAAGTTGTGGCTCTGATCGATCATGAAGGCGATCTGGCTTCGGCTACCGGGTTCGGCACAATAGCTCAAAATCTCATGGAAGATGCGGAACACCTGGTAGGGATCGATGGACCCAAGGGTCAGGTCGTCATCAGCGTACCTGCGGTCATTCAAGTGGAAGCCGCCCAGCATCTCCAGATGCAAGAGCCAGGCGACAATCTGCTCGATGTTCTGCGCCTGGTAATGGTGGCCGGTATCGACTAACACCTTGGCCTGTGGTCCTGCCAGCCGCGCCAGTTCCAGCGCCATGCCCCAATCAGCAATGTCGGTGTGATAGAAAGCAGGCTCGAACGGCTTGTATTCGATCAGAAGCCGTTGATCGGGCCGCAAGGCCGCATGCACCTGGCTGAAGATCTCTTCCATCCACCCAATGCGTTTTCGCATACTCTGCGTTCCCGGATAATTCGAGCCATCCGAAACCCAGGGAGAAACGTTCTGTGACCCCAGCTGCCGGGCAATCCCCACGCAATCCAGAAGATGCGCCAGGGCCTTGTGCCGCACTTCTGGATCGGGGTTGCAGACTGACCCATATTTGTATTCCTGTGCCTGGAAGAGATTCGGGTTAATGGAACCAGCCCGAATCCGGTATTTCTTTTCCAGGGCCCGAATCCCCGGAATACTCGCAACACCTTCAGGAAGATCCCACTCGACATGCAACCCCATGGTCGGGGTGACCCCCGTTAGCTGATGGATCTCGGCCGCATCGGCAAACTTCTCTTCGATCGAACCCGCTGCCGCACTCTGCATGAACTTGCCAAAACGCGTCCCGGTATTGGCAAAACCCCAGGACGGTATCTCGATGCGAAAGCTGTCGAGAGCCTTTGCGACTCGTTCGGTTTTTTCCTGGTGGTTCACTGGCAACCCCTTGATACTGAGGAGAATACCACTATAGACGACAATAAAGTTATGACCGATGTACGCATGGACAAGTGGCTCTGGGCGGCGAGGTTCTTCAAAACCCGCGCGCTGGCAGCTCGGGCATGTGAACTGGGTCGGGTGACTTCCAATGGCCAGCCGGCCAAGAGTGCGCGACCTGTCCGCGTCGGCGATCTGTTGCAGGTCAAGACCGAAGGTGGAGAGTTTCAAGTAGAGGTCCTGCTGCTCAGCGAACTGCGGGGTCCGGCCGCCGTGGCACAAACGCTCTACCGGGAGACCGAAGCGAGCCGCGCACTGCGCCAACAGGTGGCGGAGGAGCGCAAAGCAATGCCTCACTTCGAAACCCTGTCAGCCGGCAAACCCTCGAAACGCAATCGCCGCGCCCTGAACCGGCTTCGCGGTCGAGTTTGACCATCTACAATTCATGATTGCGCGGGCGCGCCCGGGGTGTTACCGTTCGCCCATATAAGTTCAATTCACGATTTCTTGACCGCGAGTCATAAAAGGGTATCAGTCTTGGCAGATCGCAACACAGCGTCCCCCACAGCCGCGGTGCTGGGCGAAATTGGCGTTCCGGAGCCCATCGCTCAACTTGCCTCCCGTCCTTGGGATGTCATCGTCGTTGGAGCCGGCCATAACGGGCTCGCCTGCGCGGCGTACCTGGCGCGTGCCGGCAAGCGCGTGCTGGTGCTCGAAAGCCGTGCTCGCGTCGGAGGCGCTTGTACCATCGAAGAGCCCTTCCCCGGTGTCCACATGTCGCCGTGCGCTTACCTGGCGGGACTGCTGCATCCACTGGTGGTGGACGAACTGGACCTCGTTAAGCGCGGCTTCCACTGGACACCCGCCGTCAACGGCATGTTCGTTCCCTTCCTTGATGGAAGCAGCGTGCAACTGTGGGATGACGACGACGCTTGCGAAGCGGAAATCCGTCGCTTTGCCCCCCGCGATGTAACTGGCTGGAAGGCGATGGCAGCCGTGGTCCAGCGCCTGCGCAATGCGCTGCGGCCAGCTGGTCCGCGCGATGTTTGGATTGGCGATGCCCCCACGCAGACGGAAATCGAGGCCCGCCTGGGCAACGATGAGGAAGCCCGCAACGTGCTCTTCCATTGGTCGATGGCTGAATTCGTCGAGCGTTATCTGGAGGACGAACGGCTGCAATATGCCTACCTCGGCCAGGGAGTCATCGGCACCAATGCCAGTCCCTTCGACCCCGGCACCGCCTCTATCCGCTATCACCACTCCTCCGGCCGGCTGGGCGGCATCCCGGGCATGTGGGGCTACGTCCGCGGCGGCATGGGCATGGTCTCTTTCTACTTTTGCGACGCGGCGCGAGAGGCCGGAGCGGTGGTCGCGGCCGGCGTTGCGGTGGCAGAGATTCTGCCCGATGAGGGCGTATTGCTGGAGAGCGGCGAGCGTCTATGCGCTCCCGTGGTGGTGTCGAATGCCGACCCAGTGGTTACCCTGCGACTCCTCGGCAAATCGGCGAGTTCTGACTTCCGGTCAAAAGTAGACCATCTGGCCATTCAGGGCTGTACTGTCAAGTTAAATGTACTGTTGCGCGAGCTCCCCGATTTCATTGCTCGTCCCGGCCAAGACCAGCCCCACCACTACGGCCAGATCAACGCGCCCTTGACCCACGCCGAATGGAAAGCAGGCTTTGCCGCCAGCAGCAAGGGAGAGCTCCCCGCACCTGTGGTGCGAGATTTACTTCCAAAGTGTGCATGACGCCGGCGTGGCTCCCGAAGGTCAGCACACCATGAGCGTCTTCGCCCAGTACGTCCCTCACACCTTTGCATCGGGTTCCTGGGATGACCATCGCGAACGCGTGCGCAAGCTGGCCTTCGATTCCATCGGCCGCTTCTGTTCCAACATTCCCCATGCCGTGCTCGAAGCGCAGGTGATGGGTCCGCCGGATATCGAGGAAAAGGTCGGCCTCACCGGCGGCCACATTTTTCAAGGCGAATGCCTGCCCCAAAACATGTGGAGTCATCGCTTCGCCGCGCGCACTTCCATGCCCGGCGTCTACCTCTGTGGCGCCTGCACCCATCCGGGTGGAAGCGTCATCGCGATGAACGGCCGTAATGCCGCCATGGCTGTGCTAAAAGACATGAATTAGTCCAAGGTCCCCGTCTTCATCCGCGCGAGGTCTGTTCATGGCAGCAGAGAAGCTGAAACGAGAACTCGGTTTTCGCGATGTCATTCTCTTCTATGTCGTCACCGGCCTAAGCCTTCGCTGGATCGCGACCGCGGCTGCTTCAGGACCCTCCGCCATCGCGATATGGATCATTGCCTGGTGCGGATTCTTTCTGCCGCTGGCCGGCTGCGTTCTCGAGCTCTCCTCCCGCTATCCCCAGGAAGGCGGGCTCTACATATGGACTCGCGAGGCTTATGGAGAGTTTGCCGGCTTTATGGCTGCGTGGACTTACTGGATGAGCTGTCTTCCCTATTTCCCTGCAGTGCTGTACTTCGCCGCCAGCAGCCTGCTCTTCGCGACTCCCCGGGCCCAGCACCTGGCGAATACAAACACTTACTACCTGCTCTTCACCGTCGGCATGCTTGGATTAATCACCGTGCTGAACGTGCTTGGTCTCGGCCTAGGCAAATGGCTTAACAATCTCGGCGCAGTAGGCATGGCGGTCCCCGTCATGATCCTGATCGGCCTGGGCTGCCTTTCCTACTCCCGCTTTGGCTCCGCCACCCATTTCACGCTGGCCTCGGCAATTCCTCAGGCCCACGTGAAAGATCTCATCTTCTGGTCCACGATATTTTTCGCCTTCGGTGGCAGTGAGGCCGCCTCGTTCATGGGCGAAGAGATTAAAGACGCGCGCCGCATCCTTCCCCGTTCGTTGATGGTCGCCGGCGTCATCATCACCATCAGCTATATCGCCGGCACCGTCGCGATGCTGGTGGCCCTGCCCCCAAGTAGCATCAGCGGCCTCGGTGGCTTTATGACCGCGATCGATTTTCTCTGCCGTCGGCTGGGCGTAGCTGCGATCATCACCCCCGTCGCTCTGCTGGTAGCCGTCAGCAATGTAGGCGCCGCCGGAGCTTTTCTCACCGCAACGGCGCGGCTGCCCTTCGTCGCCGGCATCAACCATTACCTTCCTCCAGTTTTTGGCCGCATCCATCCGCGGTGGAAAACGCCCTATGTGTCCATCGCGCTCTACGGCCTTGCTGGGATGCTTTTTGGGCTGCTGAGCCAAGCGGGAACCAGCGTCAGAGGCGCCTATGATCTGCTGGTCAGCATGGGCGTGATCACCTACTTCATTCCCTATCTCTTTCTTTTCGCCGCCATGATCCGGCTGCAAGGGCGCCCGTCTGCGCCGGATGCAATCCGCTTGCCCGGGGGCAGACGATTTGCCCTCCCACTCGCAGGCCTGGGGCTCTTTTCTACCACGGTAACGATCTTCTTCTCGCTCTTCCCGACGGAAGACGAACGCCATCCGGCCACTGCGCTCTTTAAGCTCATCGCGATGACCTTGCTCATCTTGCTGGCCGGGGTCGCGGTCTACCGTCGCGGCCAGCGCTCAATCAATCGCGCCGCGGAACCCGTCACCGACCGCGCGGCTTCTTGACCACGGGCTCCGCAACTTCGGATGATTTGCCGATCGCTCCTTGGAGTAAGCGTAGAAAGTGTTCCATCCGCCGGGCCGTCTTCTCTTCAGAGATTCCTGCTCGATGGAAGAGCCCCGGGTCTAGCTCCTCGGTCAGCAAAGCGTCTTGAAAACGCTCCACGGTCCACTCCAGGAGCGAAACGATCATCTCGCTGTCGACGTCCGCGCGCAGCGCGCCCTCCCTCAACCCCTGGCGCACGAAGGCCGCGGTTCCATATGGATCCTCGACCGCCAGAAAGCGATTAATCTCCCGCTTTAACCGCAGGTCAGTACCGTAGTTGCCCAACAACACTACGCGGTAAGGCTGCCAGTTCTCCCGCACCTGCAACTCCGTACGCGAGAGCCAGTAGCGCAACACTCCCCAGAAGCCATTGGCTCTTATCTCCGCCGGAGCATCCAGGTAGCGGGAAAACGATCCCGCCGCTCGCTTGTAAGCCGCCAGAAAAAGCGCCTGTTTGTTTCCGAAATGCTGGAACACCGCTCCCTTGGCGATGCCCGCCTCGCGCGCAATGTCTTCCGTTCGCGCATCTTCATAGCCGTGCTCTGCGAAGTTCCGCATAGCCACGTCTACGATGTGGGCTCGCTTTTCTGGCGCGGGTTGGCGTTTCATTCCACTGACCTCGGCTCCCGGCAGCAAAAGTTTAGATCCACAGGCACGCCCGGTGCGATATAACAACAGCATCCTTACACCATCGTGACCCGCGGTCAATATGACATCTTCCACCACCCAGCTTGAGCAGACACTTCCCGCGCACTTTTATTTGAGCGACGAAATCTTCGCGCTGGAAAAAGAACATATCTTCGCCGCCTCCTGGATGTGCGTCGCGCGCGAAGAGCAATTGCCCCAACCGGGAGACTCGCTAGTTCTGAATGTCATGGGCGAATCCATCCTGGTGGTCCGTAATCGCCAGGGGGCGTTGCGCGGGTTTTATAACGTCTGCCGCCACCGCGGATCCGAGCTTTGCATGCCGACGGAACCGGGGTTTAACAGCCATGGCATTACACCCTCCGGAGGCATCACTTCGCGCGGACTGATCCGCTGCCCGTATCACTCCTGGGTATACGACCTGGACGGCGCGCTGGTCGCCGCGCCGCACATTGAACCAGACGCCCTCTGCAAGCAGGACTTTGCCCTCTACCCAGTCGGCGTCGACACCTGGGGCGGCTTCCTCTTCGTCCACCTCACGCCGCAGCATGCCGAGCCCCTCTCCCAGCATCTAGGGGCCGCGGTGGAGCGCACCGCTCGCTACCCCCTTGCCGGGCTACGCATCGGCCACACCATTCAATACCTCGTCGACGCCAATTGGAAAGTGCTGGCGGAAAATTACAACGAGTGCTATCACTGCGCGGGCGTTCATCCCGAGCTGTGCGACGTAGTGCCCGCCTTTCGCCAGAACGGCGGTGGCAGTCTTGACTGGGATCGCGGCATCCCCCACCGCGAAGGCGCGGTCACCTACACGCGCTCCGGTACCACGAACCGAGAGCCCTTTCCCGGCTTGGATGAAGACGAGCGGATACGCCACAAAGGCGAGCTTATCTACCCGAATTTCTTCCTGTCACTCTCCTGCGATCACGCAACCGCCTTCCTCCTTGCACCCAAGGGCCCGGGAAGAACCGAGATTACCTGCCACTTCCTCTTCGCGTCGGAAGAGATCGCGAAGGACACCTTCGATCCTTCCGACGCGGTCGATTTTTGGGATTTAGTGAATCGCCAGGACTGGCTTATTTGCGAGCGCGTTCAGCGCGGCATGGGCTCCCGTGCTTACCGCACCGGCTTCTATGCGCCCATGGAAGACATGAGCCTCGACATTCGCAAGTTCATCCTGGAAAAATTAGGACCACATCTGCGCGAAAGGGATAGGCCATGAGCTCTTCCATCGAAAACGTGCTGGCGCTTTACGATCAGGACGCCCCTCTCGAAATGGCGTACACCATTCCGGCCGCCTGGTATATCGACGAACGCATTTCGCGCATGGAGCGCGAACAGGTCTTCGGCAGCAACTGGATCGCCGTCGGGCGCACTGACCAGGCGGCGACTCCAGGGCAGTTTTTTACTTTCGACCTCGCCGGCGAACCGCTCATCGTGGTTCGAGGAACAGACAACCAGTTACGCGCCTTCTACAACGTTTGCCGCCACCATGCTGCGGCCGTGGCGACAGCGCCCTGCGGAGTAGCCCAGCTTCTACGCTGCCCTTACCACGGCTGGACGTACGGCCTGGACGGTTCGCTCAAAGGTGCGCCTGAATTCGCCGGCGTCTGCAATTTTGAACGCGCCGACCATGGCTTGGTGCCCGTGTCTGTTGCCATTTGGGAAAGCTTCATCTTCGTCAATCTGAACCCGCAGGCGCCGGCGCTTGAGAGCACTCTCGGCGACTTGCCCCAGCGACTCGCGCCACTTTCGATCTCCACGTTGGGCTTTTATGTCCGCAAGACCTACACGCTGGACTGCAACTGGAAGGTCTACGTCGACAATTACCTCGACGGTGGGTACCACGTTCCACATCTGCACAAGGCGCTGAACAGTGTGCTCGAATACACCGAGTACACGATTGAGAACGGCGAACACTATGCGCTTCAGTCGAGCCCTTTGGTTTCTTCGAAAGACCTCTCGGTCGCGCACACGCGCACCGGCGACCGCGCTTACTACTACTGGCTCTATCCCAATTTCATGATCAACATTTACGAAGGCGTGATGGACACCAACCTGGTTCTACCTTTAGGTCAGGACAAGTGTCTGGTGATCTTTGACTTCTTCTTTGCTGACACCACTCCCGACCGCGAGCAATACAACCGCGACAGCGTCGAAGTGAGTGATCGGGTGCAGGCGGAAGACGTAGACATCTGCGAGTCAGTCCAGCGCGGCCTGCATTCCCGAGCCTACGGAGCCGGCCGCCTTTCAGTGCGACGGGAAACCGGCGAGCACCTCTTCCACCGCCTCTTAGCAGCGGATCTCAAGCGCTAACTAACACACGGATCTCTCCATCCCTCATGACAACTGCTGAGGTAAGCGTGTGCCTTCCACTTTGTCATCCCGAGCGCAGCCGAGGGACCTGCAGTTTTCTCTCTCAGCACCCAAGCTGGAAGGGAGCGTGTACCTTCTCCTCTGTCATACCGAGCGCAGCCGAAGGATCTCTTGCTTTCTCAATCGGCACCCAACGCTGGGTGCCCCATTCAAGCCCGGTTTTGGCTTGAGTTGGATACACAGCTGTCAACGCGCCGCTTTGTCATTACGATCGAAGTGAGGCACCAACCGACCGCGAGCAAACGGCCGCAAATCAACCGCAGCCTCTTCCCCCAGAGCCTTCTGTACCAACCCCTCACCAACCGCCGCCGAATGTTTAAACCCATGCCCCGAGCAAGCGGAAGCAAACCACACCCGCTCCGACTCGACACCGTGATCGATAAGAAAACGGTGATCCGGAACCACGGTATACAGACAAGTGGCCGTCCGTAAGCACCGACTGCTCAACCCTCGCACGCTAACACGCACAAATCCATCGTAAAAGTCCTGTACTTGTTCCGGAGCAACTACTACCTGACCCTCCCCAGGATCACTCAACGAGGTAAACTGCTCGGTCGCGACCTTCAAACTCAAACCGTCCAGGCTTGGAAAACCATAAAACCCCTTTCCCACTTCAGCCGAGTTCCAGAGAAAGATCGGCATCTGCTCCGGCGAAAACCGAAGCTCGGGCTTCTCCAGACCAAACCAATAAAGCGTCTGCCGATAAACCGCAAAATGACCCTCCTCGAAACCGCAGATTCTTCGCGCCCAATCGGCCATCCAAGGCCCAGGCGTCAGCACCACTTTGGCAGCGCCATAGCGCCCACGATCGGTCGTGATCACCACGCCGGACGCATCAGTAATAATTTCAGTGACAATCTCCCCGCTTCGAATTTCCGCGCGATTGGCTGCGGCCACACTCAACTGAGCACGAATACATCTCTCTGGAAACAGAAACCCGGCGCCCGGCTCCAAATACCCTTCCGCGCCATCTTGCAGGATGAATTGAGGAAACCTTCGCCGTATCTCCATAGCGCCAAGCATTTCGTGCTCAATCCCAAATCGTCTGGCGCAATCGACCGTCTGATTAAAAAAAGCCGCGCCCGGACCCTCAACCCCGCCGGCGGAATCAAGCAATATCAGCCCACCATTCTGCACCAGCAACTCTTCCCCGGTAGCCACTTCCAAATCACGCCACAGCACATTGGCTCGCAAAACCAACGGAACAAACTCCGCTCCCTCCCCAACCGCCTGCCGTGTAATGCGGGTCTCGCCATGACTCGAGCCAAACTCATGCGGCGGGTGAAAGCGATCGATGCCCAGCACACGAGCGCCACGCAACGCGGATTGGCAGAGCGCCGCACTCCCCACCGCGCCCAGCCCGATGATGATCAGGTCGTACGTTTCCATAGGCATCAAACTATTGCCAATCCCGCGGGATGGTTTCTTTCCACTTACGTTCCCGCAACAGCTTACCTCCCTGGGTCAGCTTCCGCTGGAACGAGTAGTAGAAGTTCCGCTTGTCGCTGGTCAGATCCAATTCCACGCTCCAGGTGAGCGTACGGCCTTTCAGTTTCACTGCGGTCGAAGCCTCGCCATGCATTGCGCTCTTGGCTGGATCAGTATCCGCCACATCATACGTGATCAGCTCTTTGGTATCTTCCTCGCCCCAGGGTAGAAAAGTCTTGCTGGTGCCGGCCCAACGCACGCGGGTCGATTGATGCGCAAAATCCCGTGTCGCCGTCCACCCTCCAGGCCAGGTATCACCGTCCGAGCCATAGCCTTCGACGTGTGGCGGCGGCTCTGGCCTTCGAAACTCAACCTTGCCGCCGGGCGAACGTAACACCGGCAGGCTTAGCTGCGACCCCGCGTCTCCGCCCAGCTTCAACTGCGTCGTCATGGGATACGGTGTGGGCCAGATCATGGGCCACAGCGCATTCGAAATCGCAATCCGCAGGCGATGCCCCCGGGGAAAGACCCACGAAGTAAAGTGCAGCGGCACAGTGAGTGGATAAATCTCACCCGCGGTCAACGGCTTGGGATCGCGCATCGAGTCTCGCTGAGCGCCGTTCAGGGCTGCCCCCGTAACCATGGTGACGGCTCCGTCGGGACCAACATCCTCCAGGCGCACCATCCAATCCGCCAGTGGAGCGGAAGCGGAAGCAACCAGCCTGGCCACCGGCTCGCCTAAAATCGACAAGATCCCGCGCCAAGGGTTCCGAATCGTAGCTCAAGCTCATCGCGTCCAGTGGCCGCTGATCCACCGTCAGCTCGCCCCACCAGAAGCCCGCCTCCACACCGGCGGAAGGCACGTACCCCAGCGCATGCACGCCGTCGCTGGAAGGCTTGGGCGCGAGCCCATGTTGCGGGGTCAGAAACCAATGGGAAGGCTCCACCTCCGGAGCCGGCCATGAAGCAAAGCTCTGCCACTCTCCGGGAATCTCTTTCAATGAGAGCGACGGCGGATACGAATGGCGCACATAGGCCGTCAACATTGGCTCCCGTTCCACGCCATTCGCTTCCCCTTTCAACCAATGGTCCCACCAACGAATGGCCAATGCTCTCCATTCAATCTCTGGCCCAGGATCCGCATCATGGGGAAAGGTATGGTTCCAGGGCCCGATGAGGCCCATACGCGGTCCGCTAAGGTGTTCCAGCATGCGCGGAATATTGTCGCGGTAGCCGTCATAAAATCCGCCCACCACAAACACCGGGATCTTCACCCGTGAGTAATCCGGCCGCAGCGAAGCCCGATCCCAAAATGGCCCGCCGCGCTGGTGCTTGAGATAAATCGGAAACCAGGGCTTGGCGTCGAAGCGTGCACGCAGGCTTGCCTCATCGATAGGAAAATCCGGCGGCCGCGTCATGGCGGGCTGAAGATCCATCGAGAGTTCGTATTCGTCTGCGTGCATCAAGCCGTCGATGTAGTGAATATCGTCTTTGAACAGATCTTCCGTGGCGTCCACGGCGATGATGGCCTTCAAGCGCAGGTGGCTGCCGCATCGCCATCTGGATGGAGTTGAAGCCACCCCACGAGATGCCCATCATCCCCACGCTGCCATTGGACCAGCTTTGCGCGGCCAGCCAGGCAATCACCGCCTCGCCATCTTTGAGCTCCTGCTCTGAGTATTCGCGGTCCGGTAACTCGCCTTCGCTGCGTCCCGTCCCGCGAATGTCCACCCGCGCCACCACGTAGCCTTGCTGCACCCAATAGGAATGAAGCTCCAGGTCACGCTCGATACTCCAGTCATCTTTCCGGTAGGGCAGGTATTCGAGAATTACCGGCGAGCGATGCGTCTTCCAATCGCCCACGCTCGTCAACAAATTCACCGCCAAACGAACTCCGTCCGGCATCGGAATCCATTCCTCATGAACCGCCGCGGCGGGTGTCGTCGCTTTGCCGGCTTGGGCCCACGATGACAACAATCCACCGGCGCAAAGCAGGACCGCGGTTGCTGCCATGATTCTTCGTCGCATGGTGAGCTTCATAGTGACAATTGTGCCCGATAACAAGGTTTGACCGTCAGTCAACTTTTTCTCGTTGTCTCGTTTCAAGCTCCGTGTAATACTCGGCAGCAATCCGGCCCGTTCTTCCAGCACGACGAGAACTCTCAAGACACTTCTCATGGAGCATTCCATATGCGTTTGTACTCGCGTACACGCAAGACCGTTCTCCACTCATGTATCTTCATCGCTCTCTCAGCCATCGCAGCGTCCTCTTCTCGCGCGGCGGACACGGCTGCTGAACTCACGGGCACGGTCAAAGATCCTTCCGGCGCCGTCATCGCCAATGCGACGCTCACGCCTGGTCAATACCGCCACTCAGCAGACTCTGAGTCAAAAGGCGCACGGAGACGGTACCTATGTCTTTTCTGGTCTCGCCATCGGAACCTATCAGCTGCGCGTGCAGGCCAATGGGTTCAACACCTCCGTACAAGACAAGATCACTCTCAGCGTTAACCAGCACGGGCGGCTCGATGTCATCTTGAAAGTGAGTGCTTCTGAGGAAACCATTGAGGTGAATGCTAACGTCTCCCAGGTGGATACCCAGGGTGCCACCCTGGGCAGCGTCGAAACCACGCGCCGTATCGAAGATCTACCGCTGGTCGAACGAGATACATTCCAACTGGGCTTGCTGCAGGCCGGCGTGTACTCACCTGACCCCGACGATGGCAGCGGCAACCCCTTCTCCGTCTCCGGGCAGCGCTCGGAATCGCTGACGTTTCTGGTCGATGGATCGGACAATAACGACTTCCTGGGCAACAACGCCGTTGTCGATCCCAATCCCGACGCGGTGGGCGAGTTCAAGATTCTCACCAATAACTACACCGCCGAGTTCGGTCGTACTTCCGGGGGCATCGTCAACCAGGCGATCAAGTACGGCACCAACAGCTTCCACGGCGACGTGTTCGAATTCTTCCGCAATGACGCGTTGAACGCGCGCAACTACTTCCTGCTCACCAATCCGCCTTATAAGCGCAACATCTTCGGTGGAACCCTCGGCGGCCCTATCAAGCACGACAAGCTCTTCTTCTTTACTTCCTACCAGGGCATCATCCGTCACGAAGGAGAAAACCTTGCGCAGCAAAGCGTGCTCTCGCCCGCCCAACGCACCGGTGACTTTTCCTCCGACCTTACTGGCAGTAACCCTGTACAGATCTACGATCCAATTTCCGGCAATCCCTACCCCAACAACCAGGTCCCGGTGAACCCCATCATCGCCACCTACATTGCGAATTACGTACCCTTGCCGAACATACCCGGAACGAACCTCTTCGCCTCTTCGCCGGTGGAGGACCAGACGGAAAACCAGGGCATCTCTCGCGTAGACTGGCAGCTCTCGAAGAAAGATCTTATCTACGGCACTTACATCATTGACGAGCTCTCGGAAAATATCCCCATCCTCATTGAAAACGGGGCTTCCGCCGGCGGCACTCTCCCTGTGGGCTCCGGGTCCACCTCTGACTATCACAACCAGTTTGTGACCGGGCATTGGACCCGCACCATCAGCCCCAATCTGCTAAACGAGCTAATTCTTTCTTACAATCGCGCCTATAGTCTGGAGAGCGTGCCCACCGATCACACCTCACCGGCCGCGCTCGGCTTTACCAACGTGACCCCTGACGATGCCAACGGTGTGGCGCCGCCCATCATGTACACAGCCGACTTCACCACTGGCCCTCCTCCAGGCGGCCCCACTACGTATGCGGACAGAACCTTTCAGTTACAAGACACCTTTAGCTGGACGCGCGGCAATCACCAGCTGAAGTTTGGTGGCGACGTGCGCATCATCCGCAACGACTTTGATTTTGACTTTTACAATAACGGGAGCTTCGACTTCTCCCTCTACATCGGGACTCTGACCGGAGATCCGATGGCCGATTTTGTGGGCGGCTTCCCGGATAACTACTACCAGTTCTCGAATGCGAAATATGGAATCCGCACCCAGTCTTATTACTTCTTCGGGCAAGATACCTACAAGGTCACTCCGCGCCTTTCGCTAAGTTACGGTCTGCGCTACGAATACAACACCCCTCAGGAAGATCCGCACAACAACATCATCGGCTACTTTCCCGGCACGCAATCCACCGTCTTTCCCGACGCGCCGCCCGACCTGCTTTATCCCGGCGACCCAGGCACGCCCAATCGGGGCATGGTCTATCCCGACCGCAATAACTGGGCGCCCCGTTTTGCGTTCGCATATGATGCGCTGGGCAACGGCAAGTTGGTCATCCGCGGCGGCTTCGGAATCTTCTACGACATCGAGGATGGCGCACTCAATCTGCAGTTTGGCGGGCAGCCGCCCTTTGGCGCGGTGGAGAACATCAACCCCACCCCAACAAACTACAACGCTCTGGCTGATGGGACCAATGTAATAACGGATCCCTATACTCCTTTCGGCTTGGTCAACCCCTATCCCACTCACGATCAAATCGTGGGCTTCGGCGTGCCCAAGATTCCCTTCGCCTATGTCGTTTATCCTCATTTCCGCACACCCTACTCAGAGAACTTCAATCTCGGCTTTCAGTACCAGTTAAGTCCTTCCACGATGCTGGAGATGGATTATGTCTCCACGCTTGGACGCAAGTCCGTTGCCAGCTACGATCTCAATCACCCCGACGAATCGCTGCTGGAAGGCCAGTATGGCTCCTATGGATCCACGTATGCAGACTGCGCCCGTCCGCTTGCGGTTTGCTATGACCCAGCCTTCCCGGATCAGACACCCGCTGAAGCTGCCGTCGACGCAGACGCTTCCCCGACCGAGACGCTGCAGCTACTGACTGACCTGAGCAATGGCTCCTCAAGTAACAATGAGCTGCAGGTAACGGTCGAGCGTCAACTCTCTAAAGGGTTAAATCTACGGGGTGCTTATACGTTGGGGAAGACCATCGACCTTACCTCCGGCTTCCGCGCCCGTTCCTCGACATATACAGATCCCTACAATTTTGCCTTCGATCGTGGGCCGGCTGACTTCGATGTTCATCAGCGGGCGGTGATCAGCGGGTTCTACGAGATTCCCGGGCTCAAATCCGGGTGGGTACGCCTGCTCACCAATAACTGGCAGGCGGGCGGCATTGCCACCTTCCAGACGGGCACGCCCTTCACGTTGTTCTCCGGCAACAACTCCAGCGGCCAGGGGACGAATCTAGACCGTCCGCAGTTGGTCGGACCGGTTCCAAAGCTGGATGTAGCCAAACCGGGCCACTACTTGTATGACACCACCAACCTGCTGACGAATGTCGTCGCTCCAGGAGATGACAGCCCCGGTGTGCCCATGTTTACCTTTGGAAACCTGGGCCGCAACACGTTTCGCACGCCGGGCATCAACAACTTTGATCTATCGTTCCTGAAGCGTTTTACCCTGGGAGAACAGCGCCGGTTGGAGTTTCGCTGCGAAATGTTCAACGCCTTCAACCACACGCAATGGTTATTCAACAAAGCCAATAACCTTGCAACCAGCAGCACCTATGACCAAGTGACACAAGCCCGCGATCCGCGGCTGATACAATTCGCCCTCAAGTTCTACTACTAGCACCAACAGCCAATCGAACTGGACGGGTGCCCCAGGTTCGCACCAGCGTACCTGGGTTGAAGAACAGGGGCGAAGCCTCCCACCATTGCCTTTGTCCGCCGTCAAATCGCAGCGTCAGCAATGGCGAGCGATTGATCCAGCTGTTCCACCGCAAAATCAATCTCCGCCTTCTCAATAATCAACGGCGGTGCAATCACAAAGTGGCTGATCCAGGCCTGGATAGAAACCCCCCGCTTCATCATCTCGGCTGCCACCTTTTCCACGACAGCTACCTTCCCATCCACCTTGTCCTGCTTCGTATTGAACGGCGTCTTCTTAACCTGGTCCTTCACCATTTCGAGCGCCCAGAAAAGCCCCAGCCCACGCACTTCGCCAATCGAGGGATGCTTGGGCTTTAGCGCGCGCAGCTTTTCACCCATATACTTCCCCATCTCCCGGGAACGGTTCACCAGGTCAAGCCGCTGCATCTCTCGAATCGCAGCCACAGCCGGCGCCAGCGTCATCGGATGCGCCTCATACGTATGGCCATGAGCAAAGAAGTGGTCTTCGAAAAACTCTGCGATTTTTCCAGTAGTGGCGCACAGCCCAAGCGGAACATAGGCCGAAGTAATTCCCTTGGCGGTAACCAGAATGTCCGGCTTCACACGCCAATGATCCATGGCAAACCACTCGCCGGTGCGACCCCAACCCGACATGACCTCGTCAGCAATCAACAAGACACCGTGACGATCACATATCTCGCGCAGCTTGGGCATATACTCCGGCGGAGGCACCAGTACTCCATTGGTCCCGACCACTGGCTCGACGATAACCGCGGCCACGTCGTGTTCGTTCTCGATCATGTGCTCCAGATAATCCGCGCAGGCAATGCCACACTCTGGATAAGTGTGCTTGATCGGACATTTGTAACAGTTCACTTCAGGCGCGAACAAAAAACCCTGTCCCTTGCCCCCCGGCTCCATGGGCCAGCGGCGAGGATCGCCGGTTGCAGCGATGGAGGCCATGGTCGACCCGTGGTACGAGCGGTAGCGCGCAATGATCTTGGTCTTGCCTGTATACATCCGGGCGATCTTGAACGCAGCCTCGTTCGCCTCCGTGCCAGATGTGGTGAAAAAGAACTTGTTCAACCCCTCTGGCAGTACCTCGAGCAAAAGACGGCTCAACTCCACCCGGGTATCGGTCGCGTAGCCGGGCATGATGTACGCCAGTTTGCGGGCCTGCTCTTCAATTGCCCGAATGACGGCTTCATTCTTGTGCCCCAGGTTGCAGCACATCAACTGCGCCGAAAAATCGAGGTAGCGCTTACCATTCGCGTCGGTGAAGTAGCATCCCTCCGCATCCACAACATGCAACGGATTCCAGCTCTTCTGGTATTTCCAGGTGCCGTAGTTCAGCTTCTTGGTCCATGCAACGACTTCCTGGCTGCTCATCGTGGTATCGGGAGAAGTGACAATCTCGCTCATGATCGTTTCACCTTGTCTTTAGCTACTTTACGCTGGTCCAAGTCCGCCCAGGCAGACATACTTCATCTGCAGGTATTCGTCGATTCCGTACATGGAGCCCTCCCGGCCATAACCGGACTCCTTAAAGCCGCCGAAGGGAGCAACCTCGGTCGAGATCGCTCCTTCGTTCACGCCAACGATCCCCGCCTGCAACTGCGCAGAGACCCGCATGACGCGGGCCAAGTCGCGCGAGTAGAAATAGGCGGCGAGGCCGAAGGATGTCACGTTCGCTGCCGCGACGGCCTCGCCTTCAGTATGGAAACGAAACAAGGGCGCCACCGGGCCGAAGGTCTCTTCGCAGGCAATATCCATGCTGGCGTCAACGTCAGCCAGGATGGTGGGCTCGAAGAAATAGCGGCCCAACGCATGCCGCTTGCCGCCCAGCAGTACGCGCGCGCCATGCGCAATTGCATTGGCTACGTGGCGTTCTACCTTCTCCACCGCCTTGGCGTTGATGAGCGGGCCAATCTCGGCCTCGCCCCCGGCCCGCCCCACACGAAGCACGGAGGCCGCCTGGATCAGTTTTTCCGCAAAGACCTCGTAGACTGCGTCCGCAACGTAAATACGGTTGGCGCAAATGCAAGTCTGGCCCGCATTGCGAAACTTGGACGCGATTACCCCACGCACCGCGGCGTCCAGATCCGCATCATCAAAAACGATAAACGGAGCGTTGCCGCCCAGTTCGAGCGAGAGCCGCTTGAGCGTCGAGGCGGACCCCTGTGCCAGATGCTTGCCCACAGGCGTCGACCCGGTAAAGGAGAGCTTGCGCACGCGCGCATCGTTCAGCCATGGGTCTACCACCGCCGCAGCGCGTTCGCGCGAGGCAGGAACCACGTTGATGACCCCAGCCGGAATGCCTGCCTCGGCCGCCAGAAACGCCAGTGCGAGCGCGGACAGAGGAGTGTCCTCCGCCGGCTTGGCAATCACCGTACAACCAGCCGCCAGAGCCGGCGCGATCTTGCGCGCCAACATCGCAATGGGAAAGTTCCACGGAGTTATCGCGGCTGCGACCCCTACGGGTTCCTTGGTCACGATGATCCTGCGCCCATGGGCGGGTTCAGGAATCACGTCGCCGTAGACCCGTTTTGCCTCTTCCGCAAACCATTCAATATAGGCCGCGCCATAGGCGACTTCGCCACGGCTCTCACTGAGCGGCTTACCCTCTTCGAGTGAGATCAGGCGAGCAAGATCTTCCGCGTGCTTTCGGATAGCCGCCAGCCACGCCTGCAGATGCTGTGCCCGCTCTTTCGCCAGCAGTGTGCGCCAACTGCAGAAGGCTCGTTGCGCGGCCGCGACGGCGGCCTCTGCTTCGACCGGCCCGCAATCCGGCAGCGTGGCCAGCACCGCACCATCCGCGGGATCTTCTACCGTAAAGGTGCGGCCATCGCTCGACCCGATTCTCCGGTTATCAATCCAGCCATGGTTGAGGATTAGTTCACTGCAATTGAGTTGCAACATCGGGTCCCCCTCTACGGCAGCAAACGATGAAAATATATAAAATGCTCTTCGCGCACATAGCCCAGCTTCTTATAAATATGCTGGGCCGCCAGGTTGTCATGCGCGGTAGCCAGGGTTAGTCGCTCAGCACCCGTGCTGCGCGCAAACTCTTCCGCATAGCTTAGCAACGCGGTGGCAACACCCTGGCCACGCGCCGGAACATCCACGTACAGATCTTCAAGGAACCAGATCGGCCGCATAGCCAGCGTATTGGTGGAAGGCATCAGGTGCATAAAGCCAATCGCGGAAGATCCGCCGTCCCAGGCTAAAAAATACCGCCCCGACGATTGCGTGACCCGCTCGTGAATGAAGGCCTCGGCCCGTTCCTGCTCCGGCGCCTCACCATAAAACAAGCGATAAGCAACGTAGAGCCGCAACAGCTCGCCCAAATCCGCAATCGAAGCAGCTTCTATCCGGCACACCGACCTATCCATAAGATTCATGAACCCCATAGGAACCGGACGGATGCCCCACGTTCGCCAAAGCGTACGTGGGCCAAGGAAGACGGGCGACCCGGATTTCCTGCACGAGGCTCCAAAGAGGTTCGCGCGTGCGGCTTTCAGTAAGGAAAGCCGCATGAGGTTTGCCAACTGCACCAAACTCCCCAGGAAATCCGGGGGAAGCCCTCGAAAGTTTTGCCCCACCGGCAACAAATGCTGGGTGCCCCATTCAAGCCGCCCTTTGGCTTGAGTGGGATGGCCGCTCTCAATGTGCCACTATCCCGTTTGCCACGACCGCTGGCAGTGGTGAACGGTTTAGTGAGCAGCGCCCGCAAGCTCTCCCAACTCCGCCGCCACCGCGCTCAGACCCTCTTCCAACACCTGCAGAGCCTCGCCGAATTCCTCATCAGTAATATTCAGCGGCATCAACAGCCGGATGACATTGTCGTACGTCCCCGCCGTCAGCACCAGCACGCCACGTTGCAAGCAATGCTGCACCAGCTTTTTCGCAGCCGGCGCGCAAGCAGCCCCATGGGCATCAACAAACTCCATCGCCTGCATAGCCCCAACCCCGCGAACGTCGCCAATAAAGCCATGCAGCCGTTGCCAAGCCGTAGCCCGCCGTTGAAATTGCTCACCCAGCAAGCGCCCACGCGCCAGCAACTTTCCATCGGCAAATTCTTCAAAGACCGCCAACGCCGCCGCGCAACATGCAGGATTACCGCCGAAGGTGCCACCCAAACCCCCAGGCCCGGGAGCATCCATGATCTCCGCACGCCCCGTGATCGCCGCCAACGGCATGCCGCCTCCGAGAGACTTGGCCGTGAGGATAAGATCAGGCTCAATACCGAAATGCGAACTGGCAAAAAGTTCCCCAGTCCGCCCGAAGCCGGTCTGTACCTCATCGGCGACAAAGACGATACCGCGCTCGCGGCAGATCTTAGCCAGTGCCGGCAGGAACCCGGCCGGAGGAACGACAAACCCACCCTCACCCAGCACCGGTTCCACCACGATGGCGGCAATCGACTCCGCCGCCACCACACGCCGGAAAGTCTGATCAAGCAATTCGGCGACTTGCCCCTCGGTCACCGGCCCACGGCTGGAGAGCCGCGCATTCGCAGGAACGCCGTAAGGGATGCGATAGACATCCGGAAGGAACGGCCCAAAGCCTTCTTTGTAGGGATGGGTCTTACTGGTAAGCGACAAGCCTGTCATGGTGCGGCCATGAAAGCCATCTTCCACTGAAAGCACCGCGGGGCGACCGGTAAACGCGCGCGCAATCTTCACCGCGTTCTCCACCGCTTCCGCCCCGCTGTTCACCAGAAACGTCTTCTTGGCAAAGCTGCCCGGCGTAAGCTGGTTGAGTTTTTCCGCCACAGCGACGTAGCCCTCGTACCCGGTAACCTGGAAGCAGACATGAAGAAAAGCATCCAGCTGCGCACGCACCGCACTCACCACCCGTGCATTCCGGTGGCCAACGTTGACGCAACCGATCCCACCGCCCAAGTCAATGAAGCGATTGCCATCCACGTCCTCGAGCACTGCGCCCTCAGCGTGGCGGACAAACAGCGGGGTAGACGCATAAACCCCGCGCGGGATGGCCTGCAGCCTGCGGGCCGTCAACGCGCGCGAATCAGGTCCCGGAATCTCTGTCTTCAGTCGGATGTTGGACATGTTAGTACCACCCAATTGGCTGTTCGTTCAGATTGATATAGACCTGCTTGGTCTCGAGATACTCGTCAATGCCGTGGATCCCCAATTCCCTGCCGAAGCCCGACTGCTTAAACCCTCCCCACGGCGCCTCCACGCAAGTAGGCTGCATGTGGTTCACCCACACAATGCCGGCGCGGATCGCCTTGACCATGCGCATGGCGCGATAAATATCGCGCGACCAGACAGCCGCAGCCAATCCGAAAGGCGTGTCGTTAGCAATCTTGAGCGCTTCACGCTCGTCCTCGAATGGGATCACGCAGGCCACCGGGCCAAAGATCTCTTCCCGCGCAATCCGCGCCGAGTTATCCACGTCGTAAAAGATGGTCGGCTCGACATAATAACCGCGGGCCTGAGAAGCCGGCCGGCCACCGCCCAGCGCCAGCTTGGCCTCTTGCTTGCCCAGCTGCTGATAAGCAGAAACCCGGTCGTACTGCTCCTTGCTCACCAGCGGACCCATCTTGGTGGAACGGTCAAGCGGCGGCCCTAGCTTGATCGTGCGCGCCTTCTCCGTCATAGCTTCGACAAATTTTGAATAAATCGATCGCTGCACCAGCACCCGGCTGCCGGCCGAACAAACCTCGCCCTGGTTGATGAAAACGCCGAAGAGCGCGCCATCGATCGCCGATTCAAAATCCGCGTCGGCAAAAAAGATATTGGGCGACTTGCCACCCAGCTCGAGTGTCACCCGCTTGAGCGTGTCAGCGGCAGATTTCATGATGATCTTGCCCACCGCAGCCGATCCAGTGAACGCCACCTTATCGACTTCAGGATGGGCCACAATGGCGGCGCCGGCTGTCTCCCCTAGCCCGGTCACCACGTTGACCACTCCTGCCGGAACTCCGCACTCTGCCAGCCAACCGGCTAGCTTCAACATGGTGAGCGGCGTCTGCTCCGCCGGCTTTAGCACGCAAGTGCAGCCCGCGGCAATCGCCGGCGCCAGCTTCCACGCGGCCATGCCCAGGGGATAATTCCAAGGAATGATCTGCCCCGCAACCCCGACAGGCTCTTTCAACGAGAGGCTGAGAGCATTGTCAGGAACCGGGTTCACCAAGCCGGAGACCTTGTTAGCCAGTCCACCGTAGTACTCAAAGCACGTGGCAGCATCGGCGATATCGTATTCCGCCTCAACGATTGGCTTACCGCAGTTCCGCGATTCCAACTCCGCCAGTTGCGGAGCTTCCTCACGCAGCTTGGCCGCGATGCGAAAAAGGATGCGGCCCCGCTCCTGGGCCGTAGTCTGCGGCCAACCACCTTCATCGAAGGCATAGCGCGCCGCGGCCACAGCGGCGTCGATATCGGCTTTGCTGGCATCGGGAATTTCCGCGATCACTTCTTCCGTCGAAGGGTCGAAGACAGGAATGCGCTTGCCGGAAGTGCCTTCCGTCCATGCGCCATTGATAAACATCGGTTCAGAACTGGTCTGCGAGATAGCCATGGGGGGAATCCTTTCGAAAGCTAGCTATGGGCGGCGGTCTGGCCGCCGCCCGAAAAAACTACGCCCGCGCCATACTCTCCTGCTGCGCCTGCGCCAGTGCCGGGGCAACTTCCTCAAAGGCCGACAGGTGCTTGTCGATGTCGGCCATCGAGTGAGCGACGGAGATAGTCCACTGCTCATCCCACCAATAAGGCTGCGCCATGACACCACGGTTCAACATGCCGAACCAGTAGAGCTTCCACAGATCGACATCCACCTTGAGCCATTCACGGTAATTCCGAATCTTGTTGGGATAGATCAACATCGCTCCATTCGAACCGGCGCTCTCCACGTATGCTTCGAGGCCCGTCTTCTGCACAATCTGCTTGTACCCGGAGACCAGGGCCTCGCTGACCTTGGCAATGTGCGCATAGCCCGCGGGCGTGAGCACTTCACGGAAGGTGGCAATCCCGGCCGCCATAACCAGCGGGTTGGTGGCGTAGGTGCCGGCGTGAAAGACCTTCTGCTGCGCGATCACATCCATCACCTGCGTGCTGGCTGCGAAGGCCGCCAAGGGAAAGCCACCACCGATGGACTTGGCCAACGTCACCACATCGGCCTTGATGTTGAAGTACTCGCAGGCTCCGCCACGGCCCAGCTTAGCGCCGGTCTTCACTTCGTCAAAAATGAGCAGCGCGCCCTCGCGAGTGCAGATCTCGCGCAAACCTTCCAGATATCCCGCCTCCGGCATGCAGATGCCAATGTTCATCATGATCGGTTCCACAATGACCGCTGCGATCTGGCCCGGATTCTCGGCAAAGAGGCGGTTGACGGCTTTGAGGTCGTTGAACTGCGCCACTAACGTGTTCTTCACCGTATCTGCGGGGACTCCACCCGAGGCCGGTACCTGGTTTGGACGATCGGGATCGCCGCACAACTCGAGCTTGGGCTTCATGCTCACCAGGACCGAGTCGTGCACACCGTGGTAGGCGCCCTCCATCTTGATGATCTTGTCGCGGCCGGTAAAGCCGCGCGCGATGCGGATCGCGTGCATGGTCACTTCCGTGCCGCTGCTGCCAAATCTCACCTGCTCCACCGGAAAGCGCTGGCAGATTTCTTCCGCCAGGTCGTACTCCAGGGTATGCGGCATGCCGTACATGGTGCCCGTAACCAGGCGCTCTTGCACCGCGGCCACCACCGCAGGATGACAGTGACCGGCCATCAAAGCGCCGAAACACAGGTTGAAATCGATGTACTCATTGCCATCGAGGTCGTGAATGTGACTTCCCTTGGCATCCTTCACAAACAGGGGCCACGGCTCGTAACTGCGGAAGTTGCTGGCTACACCCAGCGGCATGCGCGGTTCTGCGCGCTTGAGAGCGGCGCGCGACCCGGGCGTACGGGATTCAAAGCTGGAGAGTTCTTTCTCAAGAAGGTGGTACATGGAATTCTTCCTTTGCCCAGGGGGCGGTCAATAGTAAGGATGGGCACCGACGGCAGAGCAAGCCGACAGACGCCGCGAAGCGGACCTAGACTTCGATGAGGATGGGGTTTTGCAGCCGGCACAGCCGGCCTTCACCGCGAGCATAGCGAAGAAACCAGCGCATCCGGCAAAACGTCCCGGCGATGGGGCAATCTTCGTAGCTGGAAAGAATTGACATTTCGGGCAAGGCAATTATACGTTGCCACCAATAAACCCTTATAGTAATTTTTGAAAACCATTCACTTGGAAGGCTACGGGCTACAGTGGAAGGGTACGGGCTTCAGCCCGTACATCGTCGCTGTAAACATATCCGGCTTTAGCCGTTGAGGGACTTCTTCACCCTCTCCCAACTTTTTCGCAGCCCGTAAAGCCGGCTTCCTATACCCGGGTTCCATTACCAAGCAAGATTTGGAGCAGCATGAGTGCGAAGCCAACAAGATTTCTCCTACTGTGCAGCCTGACTGCACTGTGCTTTATTTCCAGCTGCAAAAAAGCGCCTCCTACGCTCAGTCTGCTGGTGTGGGAGGGCTATGCCGACGCTTCCTTTATCCAGGGCTTCGAAGCCAAGTGCCAATGCAAGGTGACCGCGGCGTATATGGGATCCAGCGACGAACTGGTGGCCAAGTTACGCGGTGGGGCTTCCTCCAATTACGACGTGATCTCGCCCTCGAGCGACGTGGCCACGATGCTCAGTCGCTCCGGCCTGGTCGCTCCGCTCGACCTGACCAAAATTCCAAACTACAGCCAGCTTTCGCCCACCCTTACCACTAAGACTCTCGTTAGGCAAAACGGCAAAGTCTACGGCGTGCCCATCACCTGGGGTCCCAATCCCCTGCTCTACGACGTCCGGTCCTGGTCCAGGGCGCCCGAGAGCTGGGCCGAACTGTGGGATCCAAAATTCGCCGACAAGCTTTCCTTCTGGGATGATCTTTCCACCATGTATATGGCGGCGCAGGTACTCGGCTTTGGTAAGCCCGATCCAACTGCCATCTACAACCTGAACGATGCGCAATTGGAGCAGGTGAAACAGAAGCTCATCGCGCTGAAGCCGAATATCCGTAAACTCTGGACCACTGGCGGAGAACTGACCAATCTCTTCCAAAATCACGAGGTCACTGCAGCGATGGGTTGGCCGCTGGTGACCAACCAGCTGCGCAGGAGCGGCATTCCCATCGAGGAAGAGATTCCGATCGAAGGCACCACCGGGTGGATCGACCACCTGATGATCACGTCGTCGAGCGAGAACAAGGAACTCGCCTATCAGTTTCTGGACTACCTAATTTCCGCCCAGGCGCAAAAACAGCTGAGTGACGTGACCGGCTACATTCCGGCCAACCCGGAAGCCGCCCTCTTGATGACCGCAGACCAGCGCCACAGCCTCCACCTGGATAACCTCAATAGCTACCAGCGCCGCATTGTTTTCTGGCAAGACGTGCCACGGCGCGCGAAATATACCGAGATTTGGAATGAAGTGAAGGCCAGCCAATGAAGGGCGCAGCATGAGTGGTGCCGCTTTTCTCCGCCTGGAGAATGTAGGCAAACGTTTCGGCGAGCACACAGTGCTCGCGTCCGTCTCGCTGGACGTAGAGCAGGGCGAATTTCTTACCCTACTGGGCGAGAGCGGGTCTGGCAAGACTACGTTGCTGCGCATTCTGGCGGGTTTTGAAGAGCCCACCACCGGCCGCATTCTATTCGATGACCAGCGGCTCGATGCCCTGCCCCCACATCGCCGCCCCATCCATACCGTCTTTCAGAGCTACGCGCTTTTTCCTCACATGAGCGTCTTTGACAATGTGGCCTATGGCTTGCGGGTGCGGGGCTGTGCCCGCGAAGAGACCACTTTGCGAGTAAACGAGGCGCTGGAAAAAGTCCGCATGGATCGCTTCGCCAAGCACTTTCCCCGGCAGATCAGCGGCGGACAAAAACAGCGTGTGGCCCTGGCCCGGGCGTTGGTCAACCGGCCCCGTCTATTACTGCTCGATGAACCTCTCTCGGCGCTCGACGCCAATCTACGCGTGGAGATGCAGCGCGAGCTCAAGCTGCTGCAGCGCGAGGTCGGCATCACCTTTATCTTTGTCACTCACGACCAGAGCGAGGCGCTCGCTATCTCCGATCGCGTGGTTCTGCTGCGTCACGGCAAGGTGGAACAGTGCGGCGCCCCACGCGCCATCTACAACACCCCGCGCACCACCTACGCAGCGTCGTTCCTGGGCAAGAGCAACCTGGTCGCCGGCGTCGTTCGCAACGGAGTAGCGGACTGTGGAGCCTTCTCTGTTCCGGTAGAGCTGCCCGACGGGCCAGTCACCTTTTCTCTGCGTCCCGAGTGCATTGGGCCAGCCGGAGAAGCCGGCCGGCAAGTAATTCAATTTGCCGCAGCGATAGTTGCAGAACAGTTTCACGGCGCCGACTCGTTGCTGACCTTGCGCTGTGCGGGTGGTATGGAGCTGTCAGCGCGAGTAGCCGGACCGCTCAGCAACGGCGCAGGCTTTGCCTTTCAGGCCCAAGATCTCGTCCCACTGGAGCACGAATAGAATGCGACGGGCACGCATCTCCGCATGGCTGGTGGCCTTTCCGCCCTTCGCCTGGATTGCTCTCTTTCTGTTTGTGCCCTACTGTCTTCTCTTTTGTTACAGCTTCTGGAGCCTGGATGCGAGCCAGCAATTGCTTCACCACGCAACGCTGACCAACTATCTGCACCTGGCGACCACCCCCCTCTACATCACCGTGATTCTCCGCTCCATGCGCATCGCCTTCTCCGTGGTGCTGCTCTCGCTGTTGATCGGTTATCCCCTGGCCTGCTTTCTTGTGTTTCAGGCAGGCAAGTACAAGCGGATCCTTTACCAGGCAGTGATTATCCCGTTGTGGATCAGCTACCTGGTACGCGCCTACGCGTGGAAAGTCATCTTCGGCAACGAAGGCGTGATGAATACCCTTTTGCTTTGGGCACACGCGACCCGGCACCCTCTGGGTTTTCTCTTGTACAGTCCCTTCGCCGTGATCGTCACGCTGACCCACATCTATGTGCCCTTCGTCGTGCTGCCCGTGGTGGCGTCGCTCGAAAAAATACCCCATGAGCTGCTCGAGTCATCAAGCGACCTGGGCGCGACCGCTTGGCAGACGTTTGCCCGCGTCATCCTGCCCCTCTCGCTGCCCGGAGTTCTCTCCGGCGCGACCTTTGCCTTTCTGCTCAGCTTTGGAGATTTTCTGGCGCCGCTGCTCTTGGGTGGCCCCAGCAGCGTGATGATCGCAAATATCGTCGCTAACCTCTTCGGTGCGGATTACAACTGGCCTCTGGGAGCGGCGGTAGCTGTCCTCATCCTGGCGATGGTGCTGGTCATTCTCACCATCACGCAAAGGATGGAACGCCGTTGGAGGGTCGCATGAAGGCGCTCTCCACCACCTTCGCCGTGGCTGCGTACAGCTTTCTCTACCTTCCCATCGTGGTGCTGGTGGTCTACTCCTTCAACCTTGATGGCGTAGGCGGATTTCCGCCGCAACATCTAACGCTCCATTGGTACCGCATCCTCTTTAACGACTCAGCGATGTGGACCGCGGTGGGCAATAGCGCCATCGTCGCCCTGTCCACTGTAGTTTTGTCCATGTTGATTGGCTTTCCCGCAGCTTATGCGCTCGATCGCTACTCGTTTCCGGGCAAAGCGGCCTTTCAACGGTTGGTGCTGCTGCCGCTCATCGTTCCCGGCGTGATCACCGGCATCTCCCTCTTATTGCTCACTGTCAGCGGTGGATTTCATCTCAGCCTGGTCACCGTGATTCTTGGTCACGCGACCGCGTTGACAGCCGTGGCCGCAACCGAAATCCTGGCCGGCCTGGCCAAGCTCGATCGCTCGCTCGAAGAAGCTTCCGCGGACCTGGGGGCCACCCGCATGCAAACCCTGCTGCGCATCGTGCTGCCCAGGCTTGCGAACCTCGCTGCTTGGCACCGCGCTGCTGGTCTTCACGCTTTCCATGGATGAGATCGCCGTCACTTTCTTCCTGATCGGCAGGGAGAATACCCTGCCCCTCGAAATCTGGTCCCGCCTGCGGCGCGGCGCGACCCCGGAAATGAACGCGATCGCCACCCTTATCTTCTTGTTTTCCGTCATCACCATCTTTCTGTCACAGTGGTTGATGACACACCAAGCTGAACAGGCCACTCCATAACACTAATCGAGCTCGTCGAGGAGGCTCATGCGTTGGACTGACAAAGAACTAGGCATGGATAAGCGCATCACCCGCCGCGATTTTATGCAGGGGGCGACGATGGCCATCGCCGCTGCGGCCACTCCCACTTCACTCTTTGCCCAGCAGGGCGCCGAGGCGCAAAACGCCCCCGGCTATGACCCGCCGGCGACCCATGGCCTGCGCGGCAGCCACGTGGGATCTTTTGAAGTAGCCCATCGGCTGCGCGACGGTACCTTTTGGGCCAGCGCCGGCCAGCCTGTAAGCACCGGCGAAACCTACGATCTGATCGTGGTAGGCGGTGGCATCAGCGGCCTTTCCTCCGCGCGCTTCTTCCATCAAGCCACAGGCAAATCGGCGCGCGTGCTCATTCTGGAAAACCACGACGATTTTGGCGGCCATGCCAAACGAAATGAATTCCAGGTAGACAAAACCTTCATGCTTGGCTTTGGGGGCACCTACTCGATCGAGAGCCCCGCTCCCTACAGCGCGGTGGCAAAAAGCATGATACGCGATCTGGGAATAGATGTGCCTTCCTATGCGAAGTACAACGACAAAAGACTTTATCCCTCGCTTGGATTGAAACAGAAGATTTTTTTCGACCAGGAAACCTTCGGTGCCGATAAGCTCGTTGTCAGCCCTGAACCCAGACATCGCAAGCACACCACCGTGCTGGACCCTGCCGTCTGGCAGGAATTTGCCACACAGGCCCCCCTCACCGATAAAGCCAAGGCTGATCTAAAGCGCCTTTATCTTCTAGACGAAGACTTGATGCCGGGTCTCTCATCCGATCAGAAGAAAGCGAAGCTGGCGCGCATCAGCTACACCGATTACCTGCTCAACCTGGTCAAGGTGGATCCGAAAGTGGTTGCGCTGCTGCAGGCTTATCCGCAATCGCTTTATGGGGCTGGGATCGACGCCGTCTCGGCGCAGGATGCTTGGGGATTGGGCCTGCCCGGCTTCGACGGACTCAAGCTCGCGCCAGGCGCGGGACCGGGGATGGGCCGGGACTCGATCCCCAACCAAGCAGCCGAAGAATTCTTCTTTCATTTCCCCGATGGCAACTCATCCATCGCTCGACTGCTGGTGCGCTCGCTGGTGCCTGGCGCTGTGCCCGGTAATTCGGCGGAAGATATTGTCACCTCTCAGATCCGCTATGACCAACTCGATCAAGCCGGGGCCCCAACACGCATTCGTTTGAACAGCACGGTCGTCAAGGTGCGCCATGAGGGCGACCCCGCCAGTGCGAAGGAAGTAGAAGTAACGTATGTGCAGAAGGGGCAAATGTATACGGTAAAGGCGGCCCATTGCATTCTGGCCTGCTGGCATCCCGTAATTCCCTACCTCACCACCGAATTGCCCGCCGCCCAGCTGGCCGCATTGCGCTCGGCGGAGAAAGTTCCCATCGTCTATACCAATGTTGCGATCAACAACTGGGAGAGCTTCGTTCGCCTGCAAACCGCAAATATTTATGCGCCTGGATCGTACTTTACCGAGGTCGGCCTCGATCACCGCGTCAGCATTGGTAACTATCACTGCACCAAAACGCCAGACGAGCCAATCGTACTTACCATGCACCACTATCCCTGCTCTCCCGGACTGCCGGCACGCAGCCAGCACCGTGCTGGAAGGGCCGCGCTATATACAACCTCATTCGAAACCTTCGAGAGAAACATCAGGGAGCAGCTTCTTCGCAGCATGGGCGCCGGCGGCTTCGATCCGGCCCGCGATATCGCCGCGATCACGGTAAATCGTTGGCCTCACGGCTACGCCTACCAATACAACTCGCTATGGGATCCGTTCTGGTTGGAAGGCGGCCCGCTCCCCTGTGTCGAGGCGCGGAAGCCCTTCGGGCGCATCGCAATAGCCAACGCCGATGCCGACGCCTACGCCTACACCGACTGCGCCATCAACCAAGCCTATCGAGCCGTCAACGATCTAAAGCTAACGCCAGGATAATCGAGACCCGCAGTTCCACCATCCCAATAACAACTTGCGATAAAACTCACCGCTCCCCACTTGTCATCCCGAGCGAAGCCGAGAGCCTGCCCTCAGCGAAGCCGAAGGGGACCTGCTGTGCGCACCTCCCCCAAACCAAATCACACGGCAGCCACCGGATGCCCAGGCCAAGCCTTCCCCCGCGACACGAGCCCCGCCAGAATGACATACAACAACAACCCAATCGGTCCAAACAAAAACGTCAGCACCAGGCACGGCGCCACCAACAAAAACGGCACCCGATTACGCCGCGCATCCCGCACCTGCCAACTCCCGATGAACAAATCAAACGCCAGATAATGGACCCAACCCGCGAGCACCAACCACCGGTCAGTGAACAACAGCATCACGTTGCTGAGCGAATCGAACCCTCCCCGATGTCCACCCCAGTGGGTCACGATAAGCACCAGGTACAGCCCGCACAGAAGCGTTGGCACCAACAAACCTGTGATCAGCGAAGAGATCACCCGCGACGCCCGCGGAGACCATCCCGTAACCACTAACAAAACCCAACCCGCCAGAGCCGTGCTATTGCAAAGTCGAAAGAGTGAATCCGCAGTCATGAATGCCTTCCTTGTTTTCAGTTCGTAGATGTCCCGGGATACAGCCCAGCGCGATGCCGGTGGCTAATGGCAATTACGGCGACCCCCGTAAGCACTAACCACGCAACAAAGCCTGCCAGTGACAAACTATCAGGTTGCGCAATCGACTGCCCCCGAAACGCCTGCCACAGAATCAGCCCAAAGAGCGCGAGATAACTAGCGGCCGCCGCGAAGATGAGATTGCACTGGGTCCGCTCGTCCGCAGCAGCGCCGCGCCGAGCCATCCACCAGGCCAGCAGCGGCAACACCTGCAAACCATGCATGCCTAGGAAATGGGCAATCCGCAAATCGCCATGATCCGCGCTCCACCCGGTGACCGGCAACCCAGGTCCGCCGTCCGGAGCACCCACCGTGTGCCCGCCCACGATCGGAAGCCGCCCGCCCGCATGCGCCTCCGCAAGTTGCCGTGAATTGGGCACCGTCATCAAGCCCCCCGATCCTGTCCCAATCAGCGCCAGGACCATGCCCAAGCGCAGCGACCACCCCCACGCCGGCGAAGCATAGGTTTGGCGAAAGAGCACAATCGTGAGCAACAACATCGTCACCCAGATGCACAGGATGCTCACCCCCATCACCGCAAACACCGTCCCATCAAATCGCGTGGCCACGTTGAAGTGGCTGGAAGTGCCGCGCGCCGCCTGCATATCAATCAGCACGATCTCAATGGCCAGGGCCGCGGCCAGCACGACGTCCAACGCTCGTGTGAAACGCGGCCAGATCCGCGTGGTTGCAATACAGAAGCCAAAGCTCCAGGCAGCAATCATGGTGGAAAGCGCGAACTTCGCGGGTTTGAGCCAAGCCGGTGCGCCCGTAATCACCCGCCGGTCCACCACCAGGCCGCACATGCAGAACACCAGGTCGGCCGCCATAATGAACCCCAACAAGGTCAATGCCGGCGCCGCAGCCAAAAACTTCTCTAATCGGTATCGCATGTAAAATAGATTAACATAAATGTTAAACCGATTCACATTTGTGTAAAATAAGACCGGAGACACCTTGAAAGCCAAGCGCCCCTATCATCACGGAGACCTGCGGGCAGCCCTGATAACCGCCGCCCTCTCCCTCATCGACGAGCACGGGGTCAAGGGACTCGCCTTGAGCGACGCCGCCCACCTGGCGGGAGTCAGCGTAGCCGCTCCCTACCGTCATTTCAAAGACAAAGAAGCCCTGCTGGCGGAAATCGCCGCTGAAGGATTCACCATATTTCGCGACGCCCTCGCGCGCGCGGCCCAAAGCTACCCCGACGACAAGGTGAAGCGCCTGGTGGAGATGGGTGTGGCCTACGTTGACTTCGCCTTACAAAACCGGTCGCACTTCAAGGTGATGTGGGAGGGCGGCATCGTCAAAGCCAACTACCCTGAAATGGAGCAGACCGCCAACCAGGCCTATCTCCTGTTAGAAGGGGCAGCCAACGACCTTCATCCCCGAGCGCACCCCAGCCGCCGCCAAGCCTTGGTCCGGGCCGCCTGGAGCATAGTGCATGGCTACTCCGTGCTCACGCTCGAACGGGAATTCCCACCCTATGGAACCGAACAAAATGCCAGAAACCAGTTGCGCCAATCCCTCCATCTGCTGCTGGACCAATTCGCCGTCAAACCAGTTTGAAAAGAATTAATTCAACAACACGCAGCCGCGTGTATAAAGGCTACCTACCCCTATAAGCCGGTCACGGATCAAGGAGCAGCACGTCATGGCAAACGCCACTTGGAGCTCCGTCGAAGACCTCTTTGACCAAACCCTCGGCAGCCGCCCCTCCGCGCAACATTTGGCGCTCTTAAAAAAAGCAGAGAACGAGCGGCCAGAAGTAAAAGAATTTCTCGAACGCGCCTGTCGCCTGATGGCGATCGCCAAAACGACTCCGGCGCACATCACACCCGCGCTCGCCTGGGTTCTCGGCATCATGATTCCCAGGCTGCTTCCTGGAGCGTGGGGCAACATCGTTCCCCCATTTACCTTGGAAGACCGCCATAAGCAGATCAATGCCTACCTCCACGCAAACCCCTGGGGCGAATTCCCGCGACGATACCGTTCTATTGGAGATGGGTTGCGGATTCCCACCGCAAACGGCGCTGGATGCTGCGCGCGACTTTCCCCATTGGCAGGTAATTGGCGCCGACCTGCAATTTGATCCCTACGTCCTCTACGATTCTGATGGCAACTACGCGTGCATGGATTCCGAAGGCGGCGTCCGCTACTTTCATCCCGCCTCGCCGAATCGCGGGATTGCCTCGCTCTACGACGACGTCTCGTCCACTTTCCAACGCTTTCGCTCAACCTTTGCGACACTCCGTGAAAAGTTGCCGCCTTCCGTCGACGGTCAAAGCGTATCCGTCGAGCACCAGGGTGCGCGGCTCGTGCATGATCCCATCCGAACCTACGAGCGCAAAAATCTTAAATTGATTCAGGCTGGGCTCGGCGCAGAAACGCCCCCAGCCGACATCATTCGCGTCTTCAATGTGCTCTTCTATTTTGACGCCGCGTTTCGCATCCGCGCTGAAGATTGGGCGCTCCGCACCTTGCAGCCAGGCGGCCTTTTCTTGTGTGGTGCGGATGGAAACCTGACCTTCGAGGCTCGTTACTCGGTCTACCGCAAAGAGCACGGGAAACTGGTTCCCAGAGAATTCGCCTTCAGCCTCGACAACCTTCGCCCGCCCGCGGTCATGCCCTGGTTCTCCCTCCACGACGATGAGAAGGAAACCTTTGCTCTAGCCAGACTGATGGGGGTTCTTCGCTCCGATGAGGAATTCCGCTTCGACTATGACTCCCGTGTCGACGAGCTCCTGGCCGAGAACAGAATATTCGTCCGCCAGAAAGATGGCTTCCTCGCCTCTCCACCTGATCCACTCCCCATTCCCGACTGGCAAGCGGCCTATTTCGCCATGCAAAACAAATTGGAGCAGGAAGGCTTCAACGACCGGGCTGTATCTGTACTGAACCGCGCCGGCTACCGCGCATGGAAAAACCCTGTAGGCCACGTAGCCGTGGACCCACAGGGCATCTCTTCCTTTTCATCAACCAACCGCAACTACTCCGGCTGAGGAACCAGGCGGATATACGGCTTGGGTGACTTCCAGCCGCCCGTGTACTTCTGTTTCGCTTCCTCATCGCTCACCGAAGGCAGAATGATGACATCATCCCCCATCTTCCAATCTGCCGGCGTGGCTACCTTATGCTTGGCCGTGAGCTGCATGGAATCGATCACCCGCAGCACCTCAGCAAAATTCCGCCCTGTGCTCATGGGATAACTCAACTGCAGCTTGATCTTCTTATCCGGACCAACGATGAAGACGGTGCGCACCGTCGCATTAGCGGCCGCCGTGCGACCTTCAGAGGTCTCCCCTGAATCGGCGGGCAGCATATCGTACAGCTTCGCTATCTTCAACTCGGGATCGCCGATCATGGGATAGTTCACCTTGAAGCCGCCCGTCTCTTCGATATCAATCGCCCACTTGCCGTGGCTGCTCACCGGATCCACGCTCAGCCCAATCACCTTTGTATTGCGCTTGGCAAACTCGTCTTGCAGGCCGGCGACGCTCCCTAATTCCGTGGTACAGACCGGAGTAAAGTCTTTGGGGTGAGAAAAAAGAACAGCCCAGCCATCGCCGATCCACTCATGAAAGTGAATCGTGCCCTGGGTTGTTTCCGCGGTAAAGTCGGGAGCAGTGTCATTAATTCTTAGGGACATAGTACGTCTCCTGCAATCGCTTGCATTTTCTGGGGTTTAGAGTGCTTGAAGCGCCACCACGGCGCCCATCAAAAATTCTAACAGGCCCCTTGCCCCCATCAGGGAGCAGGACGGGCGCCCCAGGTTCGCAGGGACCTGCTGTCTCTTTCACCCAATCAATGTGACAGCTCCTAACAAACGTCACCGCCCCACACTTTGTCATCCCGACCGCAGCGCAGCGCAGCGGAGAGCCCGCCCTGAGCTCCTCGAAACTCACCCACGGTAAGGGATCCAAACCTGCATAGCCGAAAGCTGGCGATTCGACCACGCATAATAAGGAATAAGCCGCAGAGTAGTCGGGTGAGCCGCCTCCCTGCTAGGCAGCGAGGCCTGGTAGAGCCCCCCAGGCTCCCCCGGCAGCAACGCGCCAGGATGCTCCAACACCACCACCCCCTCCAGCAAGTCAGGCTGATAAACCGACGCCGTATTCTCCTTAAGCTGTGCCGTATACCGAGGGAAAACCCTCCCCCGCGCCCGCCGCCTGATCGAGCTGCTCCATGCAATACACAACAGGCCCACGCTGAAAAGCAATCCGTCCTCGATCATCGGTCACCGCAAGATTCGCGTGCACCGCCTGCGGCTGCATGTCAAAGCTCAGCTCCACCGCATCGCCCGCGGACCACCTCCGCCTGATCGGCAAATACTCACCCGCCGTCGCCCCACCCACGGGGCTGCCATTCACCTTGACCGTATTCCTTTTCGACCACCCCGGAATCCGCACAAACAACGTGAACTCCTCCGGCGACGCCGGCGTCACCGCCAGGTGCACCGTGCCCTCCCAGGGATACTGCGTAGTCTGTTTGATCGAGAGCTTGGCGCCATTCTCCAGCTGCCACTGCATCTCACAATTGTCATAGAAGTGCACATACACGCCCTCTGCCGACGTGCTATAGAAGTACCCGGGCAGCGCCGCAAAGGTGCGTTCCAGGTTAGGCGGGCAGCACGTAGTGTCATACCAGGGATTGCGAATCTTATCCCCCGTCGACGGATCGAACGCCAGCGGATTGCGATAGCAGTACAGCTTGCCATCGAGCGACATGCCACTATTAATGCCGTTATACAGCGCCCGCTCCATCACGTCGGTAAACTTCGCATCCCCGCTGGCCGCCAGCATCCGCCAGTTCCACATCATGTTGCCGATCGCGGCGCAGCTCTCCCCGTAGGCAGTTTCGTTCGGCAGCTCATACGCATTGCCGAAGGCCTCTCCATCGCTGCGTGCTCCCACCCCGCCGGTTACGTAGAGCTGGTGTTCCGCCAAGTCCTCCCACAGCCGGTTCAGCGTCTTCCAATAAGCCGGATCCCCGGTTTCCAGGTAATAGTCCGTGGCCCCGCAGCAGGCATACATGGCGCGCACGGCATGGCCTTCCAGCTTGGTTCTTGAAGTAAACGGAACCCCGCAGAACATGTACACAATCTGTCGTTCCTGTAATGGAATCCGCGCATCCCCCTGGAGTATGTACCCCGCCAGTTCGAGATAGCGCCGGTTCCCGGTGGTGCGATAGAGCTCAATCAGCGCCATCTCAATTTCCGGATGCCCGGCCACGATGGGCCCCTGGTTCGCCGCCGGCCCATAGGCCGGCAGCAGGAAATCGTCCACGAAGCGCACCCCGGCGTTCAGCAGCGTCGCATCGCCGGTAGCCCGGTAGTAGGCGATGCCGGCCTGCAGCAGATGGCCGATGCAATAGAGCTCGTGGCCGCCCGTCTGCGTCTTGGGCAGCATACGATCGGCTCGCTTGCTCTCGACAAAGTAAGTGTTGAGATAGCCGCCTGGCTCCTGCGCGGCAACCACCTGGCCAATCATCTCGTCGGTCGTCGCGCGCAACCCGGGCAGCGGTCCAGACTGCAGGGCGAACCCAACCGCCTCCATCCACTTATATATGTCGGAGTCGGAGTAAACCGGACCAATCTGGGGCGCGGCCGCCTTTCCCTCCAGTCGAAGGAAATTATCCATGCGTCCATGCTCGATCAATTCGACCCGCATGCTGGGAATGCTCGACTCCACATTCGTCTGACGCCGTTTCGACCAGAAGCCGGACGTGATGGTCACCGCGTGCACGGGCACCGGCCTCAATTTGGCATAAGGAGAGTGGCGGGTAGCGACAATGCCGGCGTCCGCCCAGTCAGGGTCGAGAGTGGGGGCGTGCGATTGGCCGAGAGCAAAGTCAGTGGGCAGGACTGTGGCGGCTGTAGCCGCGGCAGCGGTAGAAATAAATTGTCGCCGGGTGAACGATGAATCGTGCTTCATGGACGAAGGCCCTCTATCTACGACCCAGCAGTATACGCCCGTTACCAGAGGTTACCACCACATCCCTGTGCGGGGTACGTATGGCCGTTGGGCTACTCCCTCACACTCCCTAAACCCAAAATCTGCACACTTTAGCATCTCGATCGTTTCGTCCTTTCCGTTTTTCTGACAGCCGGATAACCCTCGCCCTTTTCGTTGCTGTGTAATTTGTATGCAGTAACCATGTAACAACCGTCAGCGAAAAAACACATGCGCACTGACAGAAAATACTTCGCGACGCGGACAGAAGTCAGCGCCTGAACAAGCACGCAGCGCTTCCTCGACTAGCGATTCGCGGTGAATATTTAGATAGCGGATGTCCTGCTATGCGCTCCACTTATCCGGTCACACTCAAGCTCTTAAAACCATCAGTGAGCACCTCCAACTAGGCAATTACCCGATAAAACCCTAATTGAATATTCAAATAATGGCTTGACTTAGTCGTCAACATCAGGCAACTTTTAAGCAGGTCAAGTTGATCACTCAGCGACGAACGGCTCTTTAGCCGGGTTCAGACGCCGCCGTAAATATAAGAACCTGCGCCACCGCAGGCAGGGCCCCACAACATTGACACGCAACAACGAGGCAGATGAGTCCTGTCTGCCGTGAAGACGCACATTTAGAGGTTACCCAATCTATGCCTGAAGATCAGGATATTTCTGTCACCGGTCTATTTGAGCGTCACTGGGTGGCGATACTGACCACGCCAATCATATGCATTGTTTTGGCAGCGCTAGTAACTACAGTGATGCCGCGCCGCTACGAATCGACAATGAAGTTTCTGGTCAACAACGAGCGCGCGGATCTGGTGATTACGCCTGAACACAACCAGCAAGAGCCGCCTCGTCAGGATCTGACCGAGGCCGAAGTAAACTCGGAGATGGAACTACTCAAAAGTCAGGACATCCTGCGCGGTGTGGTCGAGGAACAAAAGCTCTATCAGCCGTATCTTAGCGACCGGCAAGCGTCTCCCACCCCCAAAAATATTGAGCGCGCCATCCTTGCACTGGTAAAAAACCTCAATGTAACTGCAGTTCACAGGACCAACATTATTGAGGTTGGCTACAAGACTGATGATGCCGACAAAGCCGTTGCAGTGCTGCGTAGCCTTGGCAAGCTTTACCTGGCCGAGCATCTTACTGCACACGGAGCACCTGGCACCTATCAATTCTTTGCTGAACAGCGAAAGCACTATGCGGATCAACTCCAAGACGCTCGCTCGGCCCTGACTGCATTCCACCAGACGGCATCACTGTTCTCCATGCCACAGCAGCAGAGCGCAGATATCGACGGCCTGCAGGCTACAGAGAACCAACTGATGGAAGCCCAGGTCAAGATTGCCGAGCAGCACGCTCGCCTGGCAGCCAACCACAAAGAAATGTCAAGCCTGTCGGACCGAGTGACGACGCAGGTTCGTGCGGTGCCAAATCAAATGGCCATCCAGCAACTCGGAACCATGCTCGCCGAACTGCATAACCGCCGCGTCACCCTAGCTATGAAGTTCAAACCGGGCGATCGCATGATCACAGAGCTGGATCAACAAATTGCTTCGACTGAAGATCAGCTGCATCGCCTCCAAAGTGACCCTGCGACAGAACGAACAACGGACGTTAACCCCATCCGTCAAGCTGCCGAATCCGACTTCTCGCGAGGCCAGGTGGAATTAACCGCGCTGGAAGCCCGAAGAGCTGCATTGACAACCACGCGATCCGCCTATCTAAGCGAACTCACCGCTATGGAGAAAGATTCGATAAAGCTCCAGCAGTTGCAGCAGGCGGAAAAAGAAGCGCTCGACAACTACGACCTCTATACCCGGAAAATGGATGAAGCACGCATGGCAGATTGGCTCGATCGGGCCAAATTCACCAACGTCGCCATGGTCGAAACCCCAACAGCATCGCCTATTCCCGTATCTCCGAAGCTTGGCGTGAACCTTGCGGTTGGCGGTGTACTTGGATTTCTGCTTGCAATCATGATCGCCTTCTGGCGAGATTCCGGACGCGGCTCCAGAGGCAAGTACTCTCCCGTAGTCGACGTCGCCGCCAATCTATATCCTTCACGACCATTTCAGCCCGCGGCTGGAGACTAATTAAAACCGTCAGCATGTTTCGATTGAGGGTGAACATGAAGAGAGCACTTACTATAGTTGTCTCCATAGCGGCCTTGGGCCTTCAGGCTTTCGCTGCTTCAGGGCCGCAATTGGAAACCCGTGACAGCCGATACCACCTGCATACCGGCGATGTGCTGGGAATTACTTATCGATACAGTCCAGAATATGATGCAACCGCGTCGATTCAGCCAGATGGTTACGCGGATTTCCCGATGCTGGGAGAGCTAAAGCTGTCAGGGTTGACCGTCGATCAAGCCAAGGAAGCCATTCTGGCAAAAGCAAACACACGATTCAACGACCCCGAGATCTCCGTGATCCTCAAAGAATTTGAAAAACCCTACTACATTGTCGGTGGCGAAGTTGGATCGCCGGGCCGCTACGAAATTCGTGGCCCCTTGACTGCTTTGCGCGCGGTGGAGATCGCAGGTGGGATTCGGGAAAGCGGCAAAGCCAACCAGGTCCTGCTCATTCACCCAATTAGTGAGACGGATGCGACGACCAGGATTATCAACTTGAAGCAGGTCATGAAGAAGGGTGATATCAGCGAAGACGCTGCTATTCAACCCGGCGACATCGTGATTGTGCCCAAGACGAAACTGGCCAAGGTCGAACCCTATGTAAAACTCGCAAATCCTGGATCGTATGGGTTGTACATCAGTCCCACTCAGTTCTAATCTATCAATTTTTCGATTCAACCGAGTCTTCCTGAATGAGAGCGACGTCGATGACTCACCTCCCCATTGCGCGATTTACGTCATTAGCTGTTGAGTCGATGCTGGTGTTTCTGTGCTTTGCAGTGTCCCTGCATTTCGCTGGCCAACATCATCCCTTCACCGTGCTTGCTCTCCCGTCGTCTCTGGCCTGGCGAACACTGCTCGCCAGTCTATTGTTCGTTGTTGCATGGATGATGCTTTTTTTCGACCTGCGGCAGCAACAGTTGCTGCGACCATCTCTCGTCGTGACGCTACGCGCAACTCTTTCCGGTTTGACCATTCTGACCTTGGTTGCAGTATCGGTCATCGAAGCCCTCCATCCAGGCTCCAATATCAGCCAGACTATCGTTCGCTTTTGGTTGTGGAGTTTGTCTATAACCGTTGCCGTGATGGGCCTGAACATCATGCTTCGCCGGTTGTTCCTGGATACGCAGCACAATGTACTGATCCTTGGCACCGGCCCCCTGGCCCGCCGAGCGTGGCGAGAAATTAGAACGACGCATTGCCGGTCATTCAAGATCATCGGATTTAGCGACACCTCCTGTCTGCCAAGCGCCTCATCAGACGTGAAGTCCAAGTACCTTGGCAACATCGACCAGCTCGAAAGCCTTCTACTTAAGCACGCGATCGATGTCATCGTGGTGGCGCTTCCAGTGAGATCCTGCTACGACCCAATCCAGTCCGTGGTTGCAACCGCGCGCGCCAGCGGCATCGATCTCTTCAGCTTTAGCGATCCATTTCCGTTCGACACTGAAACCGCCCAGGGATCCTATCCCCGACATCTCTTTGAACCGACGCATACCTTGGGCAGTGCTCTGTCCAAAGTCGCGAAGCGAGCGTTTGACGTCATTGCCTCTTTCGCGGCAATGCTGGCTCTTATGCCTTTGCTGTTAGTTGTTGCGTGCGCCGTCAAGCTCACCAGCCCCGGTCCGGTGTTTTTTGTCCAGGAACGTTACGGCTATCGCCGGCGAAAGATGCGTCTTATTAAATTTCGTACCATGGTCAGGGACGCCGAAACCCTGCTCCAGGGCCTGGAGCACCTGAACGAAGCCGTGGGCCCCATCTTTAAGATAAAAAAAGATCCTCGCATTACTCCTCTGGGAAAATTTCTCCGTAAGACATCGATCGATGAGCTGCCCCAGCTCTGGAATGTGTTCATCGGCGATATGTCCCTGGTGGGTCCACGACCAATGAGCCTGCGGGATGTTTCGCTGTTCAGCGAAGCGTATCTGCTGCGGCGTTTCCGGGTTAAGCCGGGTATTACGGGTTTGTGGCAGATTTCGGGGCGGAGCAATCTGACCTTCGACCAATGGATTGCCCTCGACTTTTCTTATATCGATCGCTGGTCTTTCGGACTCGATATGCAAATTCTCTTGGCAACTATTCCCGTGATCGTTCGTGGCTCCGGGGCAATGTAGGTAGAACGATTCGCATGGAGGCGGAGCATGGTTCGTGTAGCTGTAGTCCATGATTACTTTACGCAACATGGCGGAGCCGAGAATGTGGCAGGAGAGCTTTACAACCTCGTGCCACAGGCTGATATGTTTGCGACCGTTGCATTGGATAGATATGTACCGGCTTGCATTCCGAAGGAAAAATTACAAACATCGTGGATGCAGAATCTGCCCATGATTGCAGAGCTCTATCGGCTGTATTTTCCACTTTATCCTCTCGGAATCCAGTCGTTAGATCTGTCCCCGTACGACCTCGTAATCTCCAGCTCTTCCGGATATGGGAAAGGTGTGCGCACCCGCAGCGATGCATTGCATGTCTGCTACTGCCACACGCCGATGCGTTGGGTCTGGCGGTATCACGACTATGTGAGCCGCGAGAAACTCGCAGTTTCGAAAAAGCTTTTGTTGCCCGTGGCACTGAAGGGGCTGAAAGCTTGGGATATTGATGCCGCAAGGCAACCCGACCAATATGTAGCCAACTCCCGGGTCGTGGCCCAGCGGATTCGGGACTGCTACGGCCGCGAAGCAGTCGTCATTCCGCCGCCGATCGATGCGCGGCGCTTCGTGCTGCAATCCCGTCAAGAAGATTATTACCTCGTGCTCGCACGGTTGGTTTCATACAAGAGAATTGATTTGGCGATCAATGCCTGCAACAAGTTAGGCAAGAGATTGGTCGTCATTGGTGGTGGACCGGAAAGCGATAAGCTGCGCGCTCTGGCAGGCCCCACTGTTACCGTACTCGGACACGTTTCAGATGCCGAGGCCACTCGGTATGCGAGTGAATGCCGCGCCCTCTTGTTCCCTGGCGAAGAGGATTTTGGGATGGCCCCCCTCGAATTAGCGGCGGCGGGACGCCCGACGATTGCTTACCGGGCGGGCGGCGCGCTGGAAACGATCGTTGAAGGAACCACAGGGATTTTCTTCGACAAACAGGACGTTTCCAGCATCGCGGAGGCCATTCTCAACTTTGAGAAGATGAGCTGGGATCCACACGTCTTGCGTGCTCATGCGCTTCGCTTCGATATCAGTCAGTTCCGCAGAAAGTTTTATGATCTGCTCGACGCATTGGGTTATCCAGTTGGCGTGGATGCCGTGGATAGCGGACGCCGCACCGCGGCTTTCCGCCCTCACCGCACCGAAGACGCGCTGGTTGTGAACGGCTAGGCCGGTTGATCTGGCGATCACAACCAAAAGCATCACTGGAGAATACCTGGAATGAAGGTCTGTTATTACAACCATACTGGCAAGGTGAGCGGGGCTGAGAAGGTTCTCTTTACTCTGCTCGCCAATGTCGGATCCGGGTTTGAGGCCTCGTTGATGGCTCCGGACACTGCGCCAATCAGGGCATTCTGTCTGAACCATGGGATCCGCCACCTGCCCGTAGAAGAACTAAGAGCGCGGTTCACGGCCAATCCCTTCAAGCTTCTTAAGTATATTTTGTCGGGCATACGTGGAATATCGCAGGTAGGCCGGCTGCTAAGACAGGTGAGTCCAGATGTGCTCCACGCCAACAGTACGCGAGCTGGCATGGTTGCTTGCCTCGCCACGCTGGGGAGAACAACGCCCGTGGTATGGCACATTCACGACCAATTCAGGAAACACCCGATAACCACCTCCGTCCGCTTTCTTCTCGGATCCTCGCGCAGAAATTCCGTCATCGCTGTTTCTCAAGCAACCGCCGCGGCGGTTCGAGGAGACCATCCCAGCCGTATGATGCGGCGGGTACCGATTACCGTCATCTACAACGGCGTTGACGGTGCTTTGTACGTTTCGCGCCGCAACGAGGTGGAAACCTTCCTGGAAAAGGAAGCACTCCACAAAGCTTCCTTTCGGATTGCGATGATCGGACAGATTACCCCACGCAAAGGCCAACTGGAGACGGTCGAGACATTTGCAAGACTCGTTCATTCAGATACCCCGGACGCGCAACTCTTGATTGTTGGAACTCCCGTCTTCAACAATGATCATCTGTACTTCGAACGCCTGCAGGCAAGCGTCAAGCAGCTGGGGATCGAGTCGAACGTAAGGTTCATGGGACATCGATCGGATATCCCTTTGATCCTGCAGAGCTGTGACCTTCTGGTCTCAAACTCGTCGTCCGAGCCCTTCAGCTTAGTGCTTCTGGAAGCCTGCGCCAGTGCGACGCCCATCTTAGCGTCTTCAGTGGACGGTGTACCTGAGCTGGTTATTAACGGAGTGACAGGCGAACTCTTTCCGTACGGAGACTCTGACGCCATGCTGAACGCACTCAGACGGCTCAATGCCAATCGGGAGTATAGCAACAGCCTTGGGATCGCAGCCCGTGAGCGGGCCTTGCTTCACTTTACTCAAGACCAGTTCCTGCAAAGAGTTCGTCAACACTACCTTGTTGTGTCGGGCGCTCTCCCCACCCGCGAGTTTGGGGACACGGCCATGGAGGCCATGTCGCACGGAGCGGAAGAGCAGGCGAGACACTGGGGCACGCATGGCGACTGAACCCTGCGTAGCATCGGTTGAAACAAAGAGCAGGAAAACTGCAGTGGTTACGGCGGCAAAGGCGGTATTTACTGCCCGCGGTAATTCGGCAGCCGCGCTGCAATCACTCGCGACTAAGGTCCTCGTCCTGGGCCTGAATGCGGCTACCAGCATCGTGGTCGCTCGCGCCCTGAAGCCGGCAGGACGGGGAGAAATGTCCGCCGTCATCATGTGGCCTGGATTTTTTGCAGCCATGCTAACTCTAGGTCTTCCCAGCTCACTGACTTTTAACCTGAGGCGGCATCCCGATAGGGCGCCGGAGACCATTGCCGCAGCCTCGATCTTAACCCTCCTGATAGGTCTGGCCACAGGGGTTTTGGGTTTTCTTGCTGTTCCCATGTGGCTGACTAAGTACTCCGCCACGGATATCGTGCACGCACGCTGGATGCTGCTCGCGTCGCCAATTCCGATGATGCTCCTCTTCGGGCGCGCGGCACTCGAGGCCAAGGGAAACTTCTTTGCTTCGAACCTAAGCCTTTGGTCGGCACCCTTTCTGACCCTTATATGGCTAGTCGCGCTTGTCGCATTCGGCCATACCACACCGCTTTCCAGCGGCCTGGCCTATGTCCTCGCCGCTCTCCCACCTGCAGTCTGGCTCCTTGTGCAGGTTTACACCACGTACCGGCCGCGCTTTTCAAATATCAGGTCATCGCTTCGACATCTGCTACATTTCGGCCTTCGCGCCTGGGGAATCGATCTGCTCAACGCACTGGCAGTATCAGAGCAGGTATTGGTGGTTCATTTTCTCTCTCCCTCTGACATGGGTACCTATGTCGTCGCGGCTAGCCTGGCCAGAATGCTGAGCGTGTTTCAAACATCCGCTGTCGTCGTGCTCTTCCCGCGCATTGCGGCGCGCAGCACTGCCGATGTAATCGATTTGACCGGCTTCACTTTCAGAGTCACTACCCTGTGTGCCGCTGCGGGGGCTTTGGTAGCCGGAGCTGTCGGCCCAATCTTGCTGCGGTTGATCTATGGGGCCTCCTATGCGCAAGGAGGGGTTGGCGTGTTTCGGCTACTGCTTGGCGAAGTCGTCCTCTCCGGCGCAACACAAGTCTTGGCGCAAGCCTACCTTGCGCTCGAAAGACCGGGCACGGTTACGGCGATCCAGGGACTCGGCGTCGGCATCGGGTTGCTGTTGATGCCAGGGATGATCAAGGAATTTGGCGGCCCCGGCGCACCGCTCGCGCTCCTCATCTCCAGCATCATTCGCTTCACAATAACTCTGTTGGCTTTTCGCTACCTCTTGAAGACGGCCCTGCCGCGCATTTGGCCGAATCGCGAAGACCTGCACATCGTAGCCGCTCGTCTGTCCTCCCTGAGCGGCGCCGCCTCCACGTTAACGTCCTGAGAGCGGCCAGGTCTTCCCATCTCACGAGAGAAAGCACGCTAGCCAAGGAAAGGAGAATCGAGCATGCATATCGAAACCGGTGAACGAGTACTGCAGAACGGGTTCAATCTTGATCTCCCGCTGAACACCGTGGCGCTGCGGGATCGCCCATGGGTTCCGGCCGCTTTATTTGTCTTGCTGACGCTGACGCTTCTGGCGGGTGCGCCCGGTACTTTACGGCTCGCCTATCCAGCCGCGGCAGTCTTGCTCGGACTCTACTTTTACATCAAGTCTCCGACACAATATTTTTCCTTCACTTTGTGGTTGTATTTCCTCACTCCCTTGGTGCGGCGGCTTACAGACTACCGTATTGGCGCTTACATAGATGGCAACACCATGTTGCTGGCACCGGCTCTTGTCAGTTTTATAGCGCTGCTCGCTCTCGCCAGGATCCCCCGCAAGCTCGACGATTCTTGGCTCTCGTTCGTTCTTTTATTCTGCACCGTGCTCTACGGGGGTGCCCTCGGATTTGCCGTGCTTTCGGACCGTCAGGCTGTCCTGAAATCGCTGGTCGCATGGCTAGGTCCCATGGCCTTTGCCATATTCGTTTATCTGAACTGGCGGACCTTCCCAACATTCAAACGGGCGATCGACCAGGCTGCACTTGGCGGTCTGCTAGTCGTCGGTATTTATGGCCTGTTTCAATTCATCGTTGCGCCGCCTTGGGACTGCTTGTGGCTACAGGCAATGGAATATGACCCGGCCAGTGGCCCAGGGGTCTACGGCCTCGCCGAGCCATTCGGTATCCGAACCTTCAGCACGATGAATTCGCATCAGCCCATGGCGATCGTACTCATCATTCTCGCGCTCATCGCTCTAAGCAAGGGCGAGCGGCTTTACAGCTACGCCGCCGCCATCGGCATGCTACCGGTGGTGCTCTCTCTTGCGCGCACGGCGTGGCTGCAGGCCATCGTCTCGCTCGTCCTCTTCGCCCTTCTCACTCGAAAGGGTGCGTACCTTAAGAACCTTGTCACCGCGATCCTTGTTCTCGGAACCATCGGAGTAGCACTTTCCTTCACCTCGTTCGGTGAAACTTTGCAGCAGAGAGTTCTGAGTTTCTCCGACAAGGGCGACGATATCAGTGTAGGTGCCCGTCAAGCAGGCTATGACAAGGGGCTGCGGCAGGCTCAACTCCACCCTTTTGGGTCGGGCACGGGTGCGATGGAGGTCGCTTACACCCCGGTAATTTATGAGGACTTTGGACCCAACGACAGTGCGGTCGTGGAACTTCTGGTGGACTTTGGGGTGATCGGCAGCGTCGCCATTATCTTGGCGCTATTCATCGGGTTGCGGCTGATATACCTTGAATTCCGCAAAACGAAAGATCCACTTCTGGCAGCCATCTTGGCGATTTGGGCGGGCCTATTAGTGCAATCTCCTCTAAATTCGTGCCTTGACGGCGCCCACGGTGTCTTCGTATGGGCATGCTTCGCTCTGGGATTAGCCTACGTTAAATACATTAGGAATATTAGAGAATGCGACCATGGACAACACCTATTGTCTGCGTAGCGTATCTGGCAGCAGGTGCTAACGCACAAATGCTAGTCCACACCTCGCAGCGATCACCAGGCATACCCCCGACACAGGCTTCCACTGTAGCCGCTGCTAGCGCGTCCGACTTTCTCAATAGCATCGGGGTTGCGTGTCATCTCAACTACACCTGGACACCCTATAAAGACTTCACGGCCACGAAAACCCTGTTAGTTGCGTCGGGAATTCGTAATATCCGCGATGGAGGCGCCGATCCTTTGGCCATCAATCGACTGCGAGATCTTGCTGCATCCGGCATGCATGTGAGCTGGGTGATGGATCCACCCGATGGTGTGGCACCAAACGCCACTTATTGGACCCGCGAACCGCACTATACATTGACACACTTTCTCAAGGACGTTCTGGGAACTGGCGTAATCGATAGCCTCGAAGTGAGCAACGAGATCGATATCTTTTATAAGAATAAGCGGTGGCATTTCAACGATCCGTCCGAACTTTCCCCGGATCCGGCGAAGTCTAACTTCTGGGGAAATTACATTTTGGCGCTGACGAGGGATGCCTACCAAAGCCTGAAGTCCGATCCTGCTTTCTCATCGATTCATATACTCGGGCCAAGCTTCGGTGGCAACACTGCAGGCGTGCCCAACGGTTCCCTCTATGGGCTGGTCGACTACGGCACATTCCATCCTTATATGTACAGAGGAAATGATGCGGCCCCAGCTGGTATTACCTACGATGGCGTACAAAGTTATTTCGTGCAGACCACGCAGCCAACCATCTACATCGATGAATATCCGACTTACTTTCGCAACTTCCAGGGCCCATACACAGAGGGAACCCATCAACTAGCCATGGTAGCAACCGAGACCGGCTACTATACTGGAACTTCAAACCACAACATTAGTGAATTGGCCCATGCGAAGTATATTCCAAGGGTCTTTGCGGAGTACTTCCGGCACGGTATCGATAAGACATTCATCTACGAGTTTTTGGACGAAGGCGCTGATGGGGATATGGAACATAGCTTTGGGCTCGTCCGCGCGGACTTTACTCCGAAACCGGCTTATACCGCTCTGCAAAGCCTGATTACCCTTTTGCAAGATGGTCAAGACGCGTTCACACCTGGAACTCTGACCTACAGTTTTATCCCCAGCCCAAATGGAACATTTACCCGAACCCAATATGCGCATGATCTTCTTTTGGAAAAACGTGATGGCGATTTTTTCCTGCTTTTCTGGCATGAGATTTCCAACGCCAACCGCAACGATCCTTCGGGAATCGCGGTGAAGGGAACCGACATTGACGTAAGCCCTCCGGCTTTACCGGTCACCATCACCCTACCTGAACCGATCGTAAGCGCAATCCTTTACTCGTACGATGCGCGCTGGGAGCTGCATCCGGAAACGCTGGCGATCCACTCCCACAAAGTCTCGGTGATGGCACAGGACCGATTAAGTGTGCTTCGTCTGTCTTCACACGCATCCATCACCAGCCCTACAGAGCACAATAACTGAGAGACTGAGGCCTATTTCAAAGAGTATCGCGAAGAAAAAACAGTGAACTTAGTGCGGCAAAATTCAGCCGCGGGAATAATTTCTTAGGCCCCGTCATTTTGCTGTGAACTAACAACATTTTCTTGGAATCATAAAATTCGTTATGCGACGGAGAACCCAATGCGGATATTGCACGTAATAAACGATGTGACGGAACTGGGCAATGGCATCGTGAATGCAGCCATCGACCTCACCGCTGGACAGGTTGAGCAGGGCCATACAGTGGCGATCGCATCCGGTGGCGGAGGTCATGAGCCACTTCTACACCGGCTCAATATTAAGCATTTCCTGCTCGATCAAAGCCGTCGCCCAGCACAATTAACGAAGGCCGTGTTTACTCTGCACAAGCACATCAGTGATTTTCAGCCCGACGTCGTTCACGTCCACTCCCGTACTAGCCTGCTGCTGTCTTGGCTCGTAACTCGATTCACACGTCACCCCCTCATCGCGCACGTCCAGAACGTTCATGAACGTGAATCTGCCATGATGAGATTGGCCGACTGTGTCGTGGTTTGTAGCGCGTCTGTCGGTAAGAGCATGGCAGAAATGGGCGTTCCGCAAGCCAAGATTCGCGTGGTTCTCAACGCCCCACTCCAGAGTCCCCGCCTGCCCTTATTTGATTCCACACCCACGGCTTCCATCGAACATCCCGCGATCGTGACGGTGTGCGGCATGAATCATCGAAAAGGGATAGCGGATTTGATCGCGTCGTTTGAAAAAGTAGGCTCACGGATCACAGATGTACACCTTTATCTGGTCGGGAATGGGCCCGAAATGGAGTTATTTCAGCAACAAGCTAAGGCGTGCAGCGTCCACAGCCGCATACATTTCGAAGGGTTTCAACGTACGCCACAGTCTTACATGCGTGCTGCGGACATCTTTGTTCTCGCGTCAAGAAGGGAATCCTTTGGCCTCGTCCTGGTGGAGGCGAGACAAGCAGGTTGCGCCATCATTGCGTCGAAGGTGGACGGAATTCCCGAAGCCCTGGATGATGGCGCCGCAGGAATTCTGTTTCCGCCTTCAGATATTTCCCAGCTCACGAAAGAAATGCTCCGGCTCCTGGAGCAGAATCAGGAACGGCAATCCTGGCAGCAAAAGGCTCTAATAGGCGTCGAGCGATTCCACTACACCACGATGGCCACGGGAGTTTCTGAGATCTATCGGGAAATGCTCCTCGAGCGTCCTTCGCAGCCTACACTCGAAATTGAAGTCAGCAGCGACGAACAACGAATTGCGTAGCGATTCGAACGGCATGACGGTTCCGCGTATGCCGCAGTCGCTTCAAAGATGCCCTTGCGGCGGCTCTGCACGGCAGAAGCGCTAGGTCCCGACTGAGCACCCGGGACCTAGCGCAAACTGCTGCCTCGCCGCGAGCTTTCCTATAAACACACCAGGCGTAACTCCATCCGAACGCTCCCGAAATCGTCGGGATCTCGACCGTCAGACCTGCAATTGAGACCGCCGCCGCGATGGCAGGTGCCGGCTAGCGTCCTGCGTGGCTAACGCCGCGCCCTCGGAAGTACCCTTCTACATTCACTACATATATAGCAGTGATTGTGTCCGAAGTGTTTAGTACCACCGTAACCCACAATTCCACCTTAACGATTCCTTCGAATTCGCGTTCTTGCTAAGCTCTCAGCCAGAACCATCGCCCAGAATCACTTTGTTGAGTCGCGCCGGATCTGCAATCCGCCGCGAGCGGGACGAATATTCGGTGAAATACATTATCTATCTGATCGTCGGACTAGCGTGTATCTTAAGCGCAAATGCACAAAATCTTGTGCACACATCGCAGGCTATTCCTTCTCAGCCCCCTTCCACCATCCACGACGTTCAGGCTGCGAGCACATCCCAGTTCATCGACAGCATCGGCGTAGCCTGCCATTTCGATTACTCTTGGACGCCGTATAGCGACTTTCCTAGGGTAGAGAATCTCCTACTGCAATCCGGGATCTCAAACATCCGCGACGGTGGCACCGACCCGGTTGCGGTGTCCAGTTTTCGTACGCTTCACAACGATGGCATCCATGTGACCTGGGTAATGGATGCTATAGATGGCGTGGCTCCAACCTCGGCATATTGGACCGCCTCTCCGCACTACACACTGCCGTCGTTTCTCGAAAATGTGCTTGGCACCGATACGATTAGCGCGATTGAGATCAGCAATGAGATCGATATCTTTTACGGCAATATAAAGTGGCATCCACAAGATAGCGGCTACCTGTCAAATGGTCCTTCAGCCAACAATTATTGGGGTAAGTACATACAAAGTCTCGTCCAAGACACTTCTACGGTGGTGCGCCAGGATCCGGCTCTGTCGGCCTTACCACTTATTGGCACGAGTTTCGGACTCAATTGGGCTGGGGTGCCGGCCGGTGCCTTCTACAACTTCGTTGACCAAGGCGCCATTCATCCTTATATGTATCGCGGCAACTGGGAGGTAACGAACCCTTCGCCCTATGATGGTGTTTCTCAGTATCTGGTAGACTCGACAGAACCTTCCGTCCTTATAGACGAATACCCTACCGCAATCAGTAACTTTGCTTCGCCATATCAGAGTGGCAATCATCAGGAGCCCCTCACCGCGACAGAGACAGGCTACTTCACAGGGATCGCGCCAGGCAGCATTGACGAACTAACTCAAGCCAAGTATGTGCCTCGCCTTTTTGCCGAGTTCTTTCGTCATTCCATTGCAAAAGCATTCCTGTACGAGTTTGTAGACGAAGGCCTAGATGGCGGCATGGAGAATAGCTTTGGGCTTGTTCGAGCTGATCTGACCCCGAAACCCGCCTACGTTGCTTTACAAAGCATGATTTCCCTTCTTCAGGATGACGGCGGAACCTTTTCACCGAGCACGCTTGCATATGGATTCTCCCCAAGCCCAAATCAGGCTTATACACGCTTGCAATACGCTCACGATTTACTCTTGCAAAAAAGCGATGGCGATTTCTTCCTGCTATTTTGGCACGAGATATCAGATGCCGGCCGGGTCGACAGCTATGGAGACCCTGTCACTGGAACTGATCCAGATGTAAGCCCAGAAACTCTGCCCATTGAAATAGCGCTCCCGTCCAATATAGTCACGGCTACTCTTTATACTTATGACACCAACTGGAAGCTGCAGCCGGCCCATGTAAACATAACGGGCAATCGTATCCTCGTTCAAGCCAGCGACACACTGGCGGCGCTGCGGCTTCAAACAGCTTCCACGGCACCCTCGGCAACAACAACGACAGTGAAGCCCAGCACCTCGCAAATCGCGGAGGGACAGTCTTTGTCGATTACCGCAACTGTGACCACGAATGGCACTTCTGTTACACCGTCGGGCACAGTTACATTTTATATCGGACAAACACAGGTTGGCACTGCGACCCTGGCCGCTGGCCAAGCAACCACCCAATTGACTAATATGCCTTCGCCCGGAACCTACAGCTTAACCGCCACTTATGCCGGAAACAGCCAGGACAACGCATCTACGTCAGCGCCTGTAACAATCACAATCGTGCCGGCGGCGATTGTACCTACTACGACTACCTTAACCACTAGCGAATCACAGATCATGCAAGGCCAGCCCTTGCTGCTCAGCGCGTCGGTAAAAGCTGGCCGCGATTCGACGACACCGGCAGGTACGGTTAATTTCTATATCGGACAGACACCAGTTGGCGCTGCGACCCTGGTCGGCGGTCAAGCAACACTTTCTTTAACTAAATTTCCCTCGCCGGGGACCTACGCGTTAACCGCTACCTATGCTGGAAACACACAGGACAATGCATCTACGTCAGCGCCTGTGACACTCACGGTCATGCCGACGGCGATTATCCCTACAACCACTACCTTAACCACCAGCGCATCACAAATCACGCAAGGCCAGTCCTTGTTGCTCAGTGCATCGGTGACACCGGGTATTGGTACGACCATGCCGTCCGGCACGGTATGCTTCTATGCCGGCCAGATACAGATTGGTACCGCCACCCTGGTGAACGGTAAGGCTACTCTATCCGAGACCTCTGCACTCTCCCCAGGCACTTACGGCCTGACGGCCACCTACAGTGGCAGCAATGAAGACGGCGCATCCACGTCCCAACCCGTCCTGATAGCAATTTCGACTTTACCTGTCACCGTCGCGACCACGACCACTTTGACACTGGGCCCATTGCCGCTGACAGTGGGCCAAACAATGGTCCTGCAAGTCGCCGTCGGCACGGCCGTTCAAGGTAATTTGCCCAACGGCACTGCAATGCTCTATTTGGATGGGTCCCCAAGTGGCACGCTCGTGATCGAGGATGGCAAGGGGAGTTTCAGCGTCCAGGCGCCCCAGGCTGGCACACATACCGCGTGGGCGGTGTTCGCCGGTGAAGGTAATTACCTTTCTTCCCAGTCGTCCTCAGATAGTTTTGTTGTTCAGTCCATTGCCCCGGGCCAGCCGCCAGGAGCTTTTACCGTCGGATTAAGCACCGGCAGTCTGAGCCTCTCTGGCCCTCAGGCCGAATCATCCCTTCAGGTGACAGTTGCCCCATCGGGAGGTTACGCAGGTTCAATTCACTTTAGCTGCGCTGGTTTACCATCGGGCATCAGCGGCACGTTTTCCCCGGCTCGCGTCACAGTGAACGGTGCCAAGGTTACGACTACCCTTAACCTGTCCGGCCAAATTAAAACTTCTTTTAGTCAGACAGGAATGCATCTGAAAGAAGGACTACTGATTCCTTGGGCGACGTTGGGTCTTTGGATAGCTGCTTTGCGGCGGAAGCACCCAGGCAGCACGCGGACTTTCTTCCTTGCTTTGGCTCTACTCGCTCCTGCTATTTGTGTGTCAGGGTGCGGTCTCACCATCAATAATGTGACTCGGCCCTATGTCGTAACCGTGACTGCAGTCGACCAAAATCAAATGACTGAAACGACAACATTCACCCTGAATGCGACGCAGCCAGGAATGGCTTTCTAGACTGGTCTTTTAAAGCTTTCCGGCATCACCACGCTACAGCTTGCTATAAATCTTCTCCGGAATTGGGAATGTCCTCTTATTGAGGACGACGCCGAGAACATCGATTTTTAAAGCCCGGAGAGTCCTCATTACCACACGAGCCGCCTTGCGGCGGGTAGAACCCGCTTCGAGAACCAGGGCAATGCCGTCACACAACCTCCCCATGGCGATAGCATCTGTGTAGCGTCCCAACGGAGGCCCATCCACGATCACAAAATCAAACCTCTCCCGCAACTCCGCACATCGCGTCTTCATGCGGTCTGACGCCAGCAGATTCGGCGAGTCCGCGGCAATTGGGCCGGAAGAGAGTAGCGATAGGCCCGAGTTACCGACGGGCTTTACGAAGGAATCTATGCTCCCTTGCTCTAGAAGAGCACTCGTTAATCCCTGATAATTCGTCGTTTGTAACATCCGAGGCAGCGCCGGGGAGCGAAAGTTGGCCTCTACAAGGCACACGGTCCCGGGAGATTTTGCCGCTAGAATTTGCGCCACTGATGCGGCGATTTGGCTGCACCCGCTCCCGTGATTGACCGCGGCGAACGTTACCATGCGGGGAGGGTGCAGCGTGTGTTGCAGGAACACTCGCTGCACCAACTCTGACATCGAGTCGCATATTACTGGGCGAGCGACCGCATCATTTCCGCTTTCGCCTCGAACGGAAAGCCCGGATTCAAGAGTAGGGCGAGCAAGGAAATCCTGTTCCCCTTCCATCTGCCGCAATAACTCGTAGTGCCTGCTCATTGCGCAACCCGCTCCATGGAAGCCTTGCCGGCCACTGGTGTGTTGGCTCCCGAAACCGGTAAGCGAAGCTTCTGACCAGGCTCGATGTGGTCGAGATTGCTCAGCTCGGGGTTCAGTTTGCGAATCTCCTGCAGAAGTGTCGGGTTGCACTTTCCAAAGCTTTCAACACATATCCCGAGCAGCGTTCTCCCAGGCCTCACGTCCACAGTCATTGCCGGCTGGGCTGCTTGCTCTGAGGATAGATCTGCAGCGACAAGTGGCGGGGGGGCGCTCTCCACCTGCACCGTAGCCGCGGCAGGGGCTGCAGGCTGCGGTGCACTGATCTGCGGTGAATAGACGCGAGTTGGAGCCGCTGCTGACGCCGCGCCCGCCGAATGCAAGGCGGCTTTTGGGCTCGGCCGCAGCCACCGCAGGGTCGCGAACAGGCTTCCAATGAGTATGAGAACGCACACAAGCGCCAGGGCGAATTTCGGCATCCAGCCCGAAAAGAGGGACGCCGCACTTTCAGTGGAAAGAAACGCCGGGACCGCTCGTGACCCGCTATGCTCCAGCTTCGCGGGAGCGGGGCTTTTCTTACGAAATCGCCCGAGATCCATATCAGCGATGACTTCGCGAACAATCTCGCTATCGATCGGTTTCTTTTGCAACGCACACGCCAACGACAACGAATTGAAACAAAGGTTGTTGATGTTTCGCGGAATGCCCTCGCTGTATTCGGCGATAAGCGCAATCGCATTCCGGGTAAACAACGGCACGTCGAAGCTATATCCCGCAATCCGCAGCCTGTGCTCCATGTAGAGCTGTGTATCTTCCCGCGTAAACGGCTTCAAGGAGGCAAAGATCGAGACTCGTTGCCTCAGCTGTTCGAGATCCGGCGATCCAATCTTTTCCGCCAGCTGCGGCTGCCCGGAAAGAATGATCTGTATAAGCTTCTCGCGCGGGGTCTCAAAGTTTGACAGCATCCGCACCAGCTCAAGTACAGAGTCGTCCAGATTTTGCGCCTCATCAATAACCACCACGACCCGCTTTCCCCGGCGGGCTTGTTCCACGAGTACTTCCTTCAATCTCGACTGCATCTGGATGAGGGTTCCCTGCGTTTCCTGGACTTCGAGGCCAGTGAGCAGGGCGCGTAGAAGATCCAGTGGAGTACAAACGGTTTGGAACAAAAATACAGTGAGGGCTTTCTCCCGCAGCTGATTCAACGCTTGAAAGAGCAGCGTGGTCTTTCCCAACCCAGGCTGCGCTATCAACGCGAGAAAGCCGCAGCCCGCATCTACACCATACAGAAGAGAGGCAAGTGCTTCCCTATGAGTCGGGCTCAGAAATAAATATCGCGAATCGGGAGTGACCCCGAAAGGTTGTTCTCGCAGCTTGAAATAATCTAAGACCATAATTTTGCCTAAGCAGTTCTCTTTGGCAGAGCCACAACGACCCCGACCCCCAGGATATCGATCACCTCGGCTGGGGTGCGAAAATACGGATCAAAGTAGTCGACCATATACGTCGTTATTAAGCTGACCAGCATGGCAACGGAAAGGGCGACGAGAAAGATAACAGCTAGACGATGCGACGGCCGCACGGGTATCTCGGGTGGCACTGCAATGGCGACGCTCTCGGTCCGAGTCCTGCCCAGTCCACCGGGAATTTGTTCCTGCCCTTTCAGGGAAAGAGAATGTAGATAGTCCTGCTCCCTGGCCTCCCGCTCTGAATCCGTTTCGCCCGAAGATTGACTGTCCAGCTTGTCCATCTGGGACCGCATGCTCTCTATGCCGCCCTGGTTAGCCGCTAGGCTTGCCTTTTGTCTTTCTAAGTCAGCCTCGTCTCTCGCAAGATTATCTTGCCATGATTCGTGGCTTGGGTCGCGATCCGCTGGCTGATCTACTTCTGGGTGCTGCCGCTCCTTAACGATTGCAGCTTTGGCTTCGGCAACCTCCTGATCCGCCCACTTCACCAGCGGGTCACCCGGCACATGGTTCACGAGCAAGTCCGCGCGCGCGGTCTCCGCGGCGAATAGTTTGGCGCGCAGAGCCTCAAGTTGAAGGTTTGCCTCGTGGCTATCCTGCCGCCTCGATAACGTCTGCGACGTACCCTTCAATTGCTCCTGGTCGTTCTCGATCCGCTGCTCATCTGCCGCAATCGCCTGTTCTATCGTGTTCGTCTCGCCGACTGCGTCGGTCAATTGCTGAGTTATCTCCGCGCGCTCCTTATCGGGTTTAGCAGCGCCAGGCTGCCCGAATGCGCGCAAACTGGCTTCGGCCTCCGCCAAAGCTGCTTTGTAACTCTGCACCTGTTGAACGAGGTACGGATCCGAACCGGGCGGACGGTGGATTGCAACGTGCTTCGCGAGATAGAGGTCGCTGAGGCTTTTCAGCACTCCATACGCTTGCTTTGGATCCCACGAACTATAGGTCACTTTTATCAGGTTCGTCTTGGGTGCGACTTCAACCTGAATCTGGCTCCCAAGCGATTGCACTGCCCGCGCGACTCGATCGGCTTCCGTCTGCCGGGGGTGAAAGAACTCATAAAAATCACCCGCACGTGGGTTTTCGAGCCCATTGGCGAGAACCACCTGTTCAAGAAGATCGCGAGTCGTGACCAACTCCGCATCAGATGCGATCTCTCGATAGGTCAAGCCCGGAGTGGCACCGGTTTGATTTGCACCACCAGTGGTGGTACCGACCGGATCCAACCGCTCACGGCTGACCAGGATCTCCATGTGCGATTCGTACTTGTGGAAAAAGAGGAGGCCCAGCAAAACCGCTGTGGCGAAAACAACCAGGAAACTAGCGGCCAGGACTCGCTTGCCACGGAACAGCGGCATGGCCAAGTCGCGCAGCGTGAGACTTATGCTCACTTCCCTCGTTGGTAGTCTGGAATTCATCTCCAACATTTGGCCCCTTTCCGACCGGGATCGGTGCTATGCGAAGACTTCAGGTTCAGCCGTGGCGTCAGACCTCAGCCACCTCGACAGTCGGCGCGCAGATCATACTGGACGGGCCTTTATACCTAGCCGGTAACCCCTGAAACCAGCACCGTGAACGGAGCCTGCGGCGTGCGTCCCAAGACGGAAACACACCGACCTTACCAAGCTCGTCGGGTTGAGGGAGAACTCGAGGAACTAACTCAAGTGTATAGGAAAACCCCAATCGCTCGCAGGGCAGAATTCGGCGTTCGGGCGCTCGAGTCGGTGGATAAAAAGCAGTTTTTGAGGCGCCGATCAAGCCGTTTCCACCAAAAACAAAGCGGGCGGCGCCTTCGGCGCCGCCCGCTTGATACCAAAACCTCACCTCAACCGAACCGAACCTCCGCCAGCGGAGGATCGCAATCCCCCAACTCCGGCCGCCAGAGTCGAAGCCACTGCGCGAGGAACAGCCCAACAAACTGGCTGTTAGTAAACAAATACCGCCGCCAAAGCCGACCCGGTTCCTGCACTAACCGATACAGCCACTGCAGACCAAGTCGCTGCAATAAAGCAGGAGGCTCCTCCAATAAACCAGCGTGGTAATCAAACGCCGCCCCCACCGCAAGCATAGGCATCGAAAGCTGCGTGCTCATCTCGTAAGTGAAGACTTCCTGTCGAGGACAACCCAGCCCGACAAACACAATCTTCGCTCCCGATTCGCGAATCCGATCCGCCGCCTGCTTCTGTTCGTCCGCAGACAACTTCCGGAACTCCGAAGGATGCGCGCCCGCAATCTTCAGCCCCGGGCAAATCTCCGGCAACCGCGCACAAAGCTTATCCAGCACCTGCTGGCTGCTCCCATAAAAATATACCGGGACCCCCTGCTCCGCCGCTTCCTTACAAACCTTCAGCGTCATCGTCGGGCCATACACGCGGTCGTTCAGCTTGGTTCCATACAGCAGGTTCAACGCCCAACGCACCGGTTGGCCATCGGGAGTGACCAGATCAAACGTGTTCAAGCGATAGCGATGAGCGCGATCCAATGCGCCCGTGATCACGCCATGAACAGCCAACGCGGTCGTCGCACAGCGGCGGCCGGCCTTAGCGTCTTCGATGATCTTAGCCACAGCGTACTCATAATCCACCGCGCTGATGGCTATCCCTAGAAGGTTTCTCCTGCCGCGGTCAATCATACCGCCTCCACCGCCCAGCGATCGTGGCTGTTCTCGAAGATCTGCTGCAGAATCGCCTTCACATCATACTTCTGCTTCCAGCCCGGATAGTGCCCAGCGAACTTGCTCGTGTCGCTGATCCACCAGATGTGGTCGCCCGTCCGGTTATCTTCTTTGTAAGTGTGGTTCAGCTTCCTGCCCGCAACCTGTTCGCAAATCTCGATCGATTCCATCATCGAGGCGTTGCTGAAACGGCCGCCGCCGATGTTGTAGACCTCGCCGCTGCGCGGGCTCTTGAAAAATTCATGGAAGCAGTTGATCAAGTCAGCGCTATGGATGTTGTCGCGCACTTGCTTACCTTTGTAACCAAAAACTGTGTAGGGACGACCCGTTACCGTGCAGCGCATCAGGTAAGCCAGAAAGCCGTGCAACTGCGCACCGCTGTGGTTCGGGCCAGTCAGGCACCCGCCGCGGAAACAAGCAGTCTTCATCCCAAAATACTTACCATACTCCTGAACCAACACGTCTGCTGAAACCTTCGAGGCGCCAAACAGGCTATGCAACGTCTGGTCAATCGACATCCGCTCATCGATGCCGACCCAGTACTCGTGGGTGGGATCAATCTCCCAGCGCGTATCGAGCTCCAATAGCGGCAGGCGGTTGGGCGTGTCTCCATAAACTTTGTTGGTCGAGGTGAAAATGAAGGGCGCATCCGGAGCGAACTTCCGAGTCGCCTCCAGCAGATTCAACGTGCCCACCGCGTTGACAGAGAAATCAACGTGAGGATCGCGCGCGGCCCAGTCGTGCGATGGCTGCGCAGCCGTGTGGATCACCAGCGAAATATCCTTGCCGTAATCTTCGAAAAGACGCTCCACCCGCGCCGTGTCCCTGATATCAAAATCGGAGTGGCGATAGGTCTTTCCCAGTTCTGACTTCAAGCGGCTCTGATTCCATGCGGTCGACGCTTCGGCGCCGAAGAAATGGCTGCGCATGTCGTTGTCAATGCCGACAACATCTAGCCCAAGCTTGGCAAAAAACGAGGATGCTTCAGAACCAATCAGTCCGGCAGAGCCGGTAATAATTGCAATGCTCATCTTCCCTCCATTGGCGGTCGTCTATATACGATCCGGAATAACCACAAACACACAACGTTTGAGGCGCTAAAACTTGAGAGACACTAACTCCTCAGCACGAGCTGGGGACGACGGCCTAACATTTCTTCGGGGGGATAGAGCAAAAATTCGTACTAAGCCTTTGCTATTGCCGGCTCTTACCAGGGAGAGGAACAGATCCAGTCTGCTCTATTCTCCACCTCTGCAAAGGATTCTAACCAAGCCACAGCCAATCTTCAGCCAGTGAAACAAGAACTACTTAAAAACGGTAACCATCAACTTTATACTACGGTAACGAACCATTGTCTACGATCGGATTGACACCGCTCCGCAGTGCTCGTTCCCGCCCCTGCCACACGAAAATCCCTTGCACCCCGTCTGGTAAGATGACCGTACCCGTCAACCCGTTGCCGGCGCGCGCAAAGTGCACCTTGATCATACCTTGCGCATGAGGGAATTCCGCCGACACCTCCTGCAGCTGCCCTAAATGTGGAGCAATCCGGACCGACGCAAACCCCGGTGATGAGGGCTGAATCCCCGCCACCAGCGTTAGCAAATCGTATGCAGGATGCGCGCTCCACGCGTGCGAATCAGACCGCGTCTTCCCCGGCGTCTCCGGCCAGGTACTAAAGTGCAGCGGCAGCAGGGCACGCCACGGCTTCAGGCTGGCAAGATACTCGTCCGCCATCCCGGCATGGTCCAGAGCCCGCGCCAGGTAAAAGCGAAAATAATACGAAGAACTCAGGATCCCCCCAGAAGTCGCACCGGGCTCAATCCCCATCACCCTCTGCAAAACGCCCTGCTGATCCGCCCGCGGAATCACATCGAATAGCACCCCCAGCACATTCGTCTGCTGGCTGAACCCCTTGTGCGCCGGATTATCCGCCAGCAGCTTCCGCCCCGCATCCCAGCATTTTTCATACAAGCCGCTGCGCACATGCTCCGCTCGATGGCTCTCCCGGGCCGCACGATCCTGGTCCCCCAACGCCCGTTCCAACTCCGCTGCATCCGCCAGCGCGCCCAGGTAGGTCAGCGTGGTGGTGCACGATTCACCCTGTTCGTCGTAGTTGGGCAACTCTCCGCTCGACACCCAGTCCACAAAACTCCACCACGGCAGCTTGCGCAGCAAACCATCCGGCTGCTCATACTGCGCGAACCAATCCAGCACCGTGCGCGTGCCCGGCAACCCTGCCTTCACCGGCGACGCATCGGGGCGATACATCCAATAGTCGTGCAGCATGCCAATCCAGATCAGCGAAAACGTGGGAATGATCTGCGGCTGCGAAGTGGGATACCGGCTCTGCGTCAACCCTTCGGGAATGCGCGAGTCATCAAAGGCCTTGAGCGCCTGCCTGGCCAGCCGGTCGTCGCCCGTCACCGCATACGAGATCAACGCCTGGATCCGCGTATCGCCCACATACTGTAACTGTTCCCAATAAGGAGTATCCATATACGTCTCGTGCGCATCCAGCTGCGCCGTCCGCCAGCTGATATCCCATATCTGCGCCAGCTCAGCATCCTTGCTCTGAAACGAAGCCCGCTCCTCAAAGGGATACGCCGTGAACTCCGCCTGCAGCGAATCCAGCGTTAGCGGCACGCCGGCCGTCTGAATGTCCAGGTCAAGATAGCGCCACACCCTCCACCACAACGGCTCGAAGGTGCGATGCGCTCCACCGTCGGGAAGAAAGCTGTCGTGCACGCCCAACGCCTGGCGGTTGCCCACTTCATTCCGATCGCCCTTCTGCTGCTTCTCGTCATAGAGCGCCTCCGCATAGGTCAACCGGATGCTCGCTCCCTTTCCGCCGGAAACCGTTAATTGCGGATACGCAGTCGTCAACGTCTGGCGGTCCAGCAGCACATGCACGTGGCGATTCGCCGCAATGGTCACTGGCTTGGCGGGAAAGGCGCTGGCTTCCGGTTCATCCGACCGCACCACCTTGCCTGCATCCGTGGGCGAGTACGCCATGTGCGGCAGCTCATCCGGCACCAATTGCCAGTAGTTATCTACCTGCTCTCCCACCAGCCCGGCGCGCGCCGCCGAAGCATAGATGTTTTCGCGCATTGGATCCGCGGCAGCCACCCACGCGCCGCTTGAATCGGCAGCATCATTCCACTGCCAATCGTAGGCCGCGCCGTTCAATTCTTCCCCCGGCCCATTCGCCATGTAGCCGCCTAAACCGCCGGGCGCTCGCGGAACTGCAACCCGGCCACTTTCGACGGCCACCATCCACCCCGTAGGAGTGCTCACTCCCGCTTCGAGCGCGCCGTCACCCTGCACCAGAAAAGCCGTGCGGTCCGTAATCTGCGCCGTGGGCGCGTAAATCCCAAAATTCCACACCGTAGCCGTTACCAGATTTTGGCCAACAGAAAGATACGGGGCCAGATCGAACGTCTCATACCGCCAATGGGCCAAATCACCGCGCGCAGGGCCATCCCCCACCCGGTGCCCATTCACATACAGAATGAAGCGATTATCCGCGCTTACGTGCACAACATAACGCGCCGGCTTGCTATCCAGTGGCAACGCCCGCCGAAAGTGCAGCACAATCGGCTCCCGCAGCGGGGCGGTAGGATGCGTGATCCAGCGAGCCTTCCAGAGCGGCTCAGCCGCGATCCCAAGCCTGCAGAGCAGCACCATCAAAGCAACATAGCAAATCGCACGCTTCATCCTGGCACCACCACCATCCCACAAAATAAAACAACCCACCGGGGGGTAAATCGCACTGAAACTGTATCTAATGATTGGAACCACAAATAACAAAACCTCCCTATACCAAGCTGTCTAGGGGGGCGGGAGAAAATAAAATTTGATCATCTTCGTCAAACAAAGGACTTAGCCGCAATCAGAGCGGCAGCAAATTCGCGGCGCCGTCAAATTCCATAACCCGTGCCGTCCCTGCGGTAGTGACGCCGGGGTGTCCATTGGTTGCGCCAACGCACGCCTCCGACACCTGGAAGCGCTCCAGGTTGAGCGTGTCGGCAATCCGCACCACGCGCACCTTCTCCGGGTTGGGAGCCGCCAGCGAAGCCAATGCCGCCTGGATCGCGTCGCGGTCTGTATCGAAGTAGATGGGAATCTTCGCCGGCAGCACCCCGAGCGAAGTCAGCGCATTCATGTACATGTATTGCATATTGAGTGACTTTACAAAACGCGCAGTCGTGAAGTCGGCCATGCCAATCCCGACGCCGTTGCCATTGCTCGCCGGAGTCAAGTCGCGTACGAAAATGCGAGAGACACGCGGAGTCACCGAACTGGAGGAGTGCAGCGTGGCCTTGTATCCATCAATGTCGCGCCCAATCACATTGGTATCCATGCCCGACCCGCTAATATCCTTACCGATGCGGTCAATAATCAGCAGATCGATCTCATCGAACGGCAAGCGCGCCAGTAGCGACTCCGCCTTCTTGAACAACCGGCCCTCTTCGTTCACGATGTTCTCCGGCCGCATCACCTCGATCTCGGCGGTCTGGTGATGCTGATCCTCCACCAGTGCGATGCCGCAAAAAATAGGAGCCGCGCCCAGAATCACCCGGGCAAACTCACGAAACACTACCTCAAAACCCCTGTGAGCGGCGGCCCGATGCGCATTGTTCGCCCCCACCTGTTTGCCAAAGCCAATCACCAGCATCTTCTGGATGCCGCTCCCCATGGTCCCGCGAAAATCGGTATGCGGCTTAACCCGGTTCAGCACCACCACTCCATCCGCCTCAAACGCCGGAACACTGAACACCACATCGACCTCGCCGAACGCCGTGCCGATCTTCTTCACCTCCATGCTGGCTTCGATAGGAACGCCCATGCTCTGGGAGGTGACTCCATATTCCGCCAGCACCTGGATTTGTCCCTCCGCGGTCGCTCCCCCGTGGCTCCCCATGGCCGGCACGATAAAGGGGCGCGCCCCCGCTTCGATCAGCACGCCCAGCGTGGCCTTCACAATCTCCTTCAGGTTAGTGATGCCCCGGCTGCCGACTCCCAGGGCAATCCTCATGCCCGGTGTGACCTTCTCGCGCAGCCCCTGCTGCGCAAACTGTTCCTTAATAATGTTGGCAAAATCCAACTTCGGGGAAGCTGGATAGCTCTGCCCCATCTCAAGCATCTTGGGAAACTGGTCAGCCATAGTCATAGTGAAAAAGCTCCGCCATCGATCTTATGCGAAACAAATGCTTTGTTGGGCCTGAACGCTGCAACAAATGCGGGGTGGCCCCATATCTCGCTCGTTTTTCGCGAGATATGGGATTCCACTGCTCCCTCCCCCCACACCCAATTGCAGGGTGAATCCCCACCTAGTAAACTCCCCTTGTTGACGCCCAACCCTCCAAAATGGAGCCTTCCGGTCCTCGTCCTCGCAGGCTTGGCTCTCTTCCATGCGCGCTCCTTCGCCAGCTGCGAAGGTCTCGCGGACCTGCAGTTGGCGCACACCACCATCACCAAGGCAGAAGCCGTTACATCAGGTAAGTTCGTACCCCCCGACGCGAAGCCACTCACGCGTCTCCCAGCCTTCTGCCGCGTCACCGCGACCTTAAAGCCCAGCCCCGACTCCGACATTCGGGTCGAGATCTGGATGCCCCAAACGGGCTGGAACGAGCGCTTTGTCGGGACCGGCAATGGCGGCTTCGCCGGCATCATCAACTACAACACCTTGGCAGACGGCCTCCGGGCCGGCTACGCGGTGGCCAACACCGATATGGGCATGGCCACGCCCCCGGGCGAGAACGCGAGCATCTTCATCAATCGTCCGGAGCGCTGGATCGACTGGGGATACCGCGCCACCCACGAAATGACTCTGTTCTCGAAACAGATCGTGCACGCCTACTATGCGCAAGAAGCGAAGCACTCCTACTTTACCGGCTGTTCCACAGGAGGCGAGCAAGCCTTGATGGAGTCCCAGCGCTACCCGGACGACTACGATGGCATAGTCGCCGGAGCCGCCGCCAACAACCGCACCGGAGTCCACGTCAGCATCCTATGGAATTTCGCCGCCAACGAGAAAACCCCCGGCTCCTATCTGCACCCGGCCGCGCGCGGCGTGCTTTCCCGGGCCATCATGAACGCCTGCGATGCCCTCGATGGCGTCAAAGACGGGGTAATAGCCGATCCCACGAAATGCCAATTCGATCCGGCAGTCCTGCAGTGCAAGGGGACCAGCCAGGATGGCTGCCTGACCCCAGCCCAGGTGCAGGCAGCAAAAGACATCTATGCCGGGCCGGCCAATCCGCGAACCGGCGAAAGCCTCTATCCCGGGCTCCCCAAGGGCAGCGAATTCGGCTGGGATGGCTTGGACCGCATACCGGGCCCAACCGCAATCCCTCCCTACGCCCCCATCTTCGAATGGGTCTTCGGACCCGACTGGAATTGGCGCCAATTCGATTTCGATCATCAGGACACGGTCTTCACACAAAAGCTCGCAGGCATGGTGAATGCGACCAGCCCGGATATCGACTCTTTTCGTGCCCACGGTCACAAGCTCCTCATCTATCACGGATGGGCAGACTGGTTAGTGGCTCCCCAAGGATCCATCAATTACTACAATGACGTGCTCACGCGGGCGAAGGGCGATCCTACAGTAGATCAATCGGTCCGCCTCTTCATGGTCCCAGGCATGGCGCATTGTGCGGGCGGTCCAGGCGCGACCCATTTCGATGCCCTGGGCGCCGTGGTCAATTGGGTAGAGCACGGAGTCGCGCCCGATAAAATCATCGCCACCACCTTGGCTCCTGATGACAGCAGCAGATCAACGGTGAACCCTCAGCGTCCCTTATGCCCCTACCCCCGTACCGCCCAGTACCAGGGGTCGGGGAATACCGACGACGCTTCCAGTTTCGTTTGCACCGCCAAGTAGCCGTTTCAGGAGGAAATCCGTACATGTCGATTACCAGACGCAGGTTCATCAGCTCCACTTCCGCAGCCGCCGCCCTGATGTATACCGGTGTGGGCCGTGCCGCCTCGCTGGGGCTCCCGCCTGGCCTGCAGCTCTATTCCGTGCGCACCCTGCTGCCCACCGACTACGCCGGCACCCTCAAGCAGGTCGGGGCGCTGGGCTACAAAGAAGTGGAAGCGGCCGGCTTCTTCAACCTCCCCGTGGAACAGGTAAAGGCCGCCATGCAGGCCGCCGGCTTGCGGTGCGTCAGCGCCCATTACCCGCTGCCCCTGCTCCGGCAGCACCTCGATGAGATCCTGCCCTTCTGTAAATCCCTGGGTGTCGGATATGTCGTCTGCTCCTCGCCCATGCACCAGCAGGAAGGAGCCAAGGGGCCGCTCAGCCTCGATGATTGGCGTTGGAGCGCAGACCAGTTCAACCAGATCGCCACCAAGGTCGAGGCCGCCGGCATGAAGTTCGCCTACCACAATCACGTCGCCGAGTTCGGCGCTATTGACGGAACCCTGCCCTACGATGAGCTCCTGAAGAACACCGATCCGGCCAAGGTCAGCTTCGAACTGGACTGCGGATGGGTAATCGTGGGCGGTCAGGACCCCATCCACTACTTGAAACAATATCCGGCACGTATTGTGATGCTCCACGTCAAGGACTTCAAAGACAACAAGCCGCCCTCAGTAGAACTCGGCACCGGCTCCGTCGACTACACGCCCATCTTCGCTGCCGCGGCAGCAGGCGGCCACATCCGCCACGCCTTCGTCGAGCAGGAGGAGTTCCAAACACCCATCATGGAAGCGCTCGCAGTCGATGTAAAGTACATGAAGAAATTTCACGCCTAGGACTACTTCAATGCCCGATCAGCTTTTGCACCAGCAACGGTTGCAAAATCGGGAGCGGCAGCGGGCCTTCATCAAGCGCCGTATCGTTGAAGCGCTTGAGCGAGAAAGCGCTTCCCTGCTGCTGCTGGATGTCGTTGCGCACATTGATCCACTGATGGTAGCCAACATAGTAGGTAATCAGCTGGCCCGCCGTCAGCTTGGCCCGGCGCAGCTTACCCTGCGCCTCGGCCGCAGTTTGGAACGCCTTGTTCTGCATCAAGTCCAGCGCCTCCTGGTCAGTCATGTTGCGGCTCTGCATGCGAATATCGAGAATGGCATTCGCGATCACGCGCAGGCGAATCTTCTGAACCATCAGAACAAACCGGGGATCATGGTTAGCGTACCCCGCGTCCTCCATTTCCTTTACACCATATTCGCCCCAACCTTCTACGTAAGGCCCGTTCCCCAGCAGCACTCGCAGCACCCTGCGCGACGACGGCTTCAGGTTGTTCGCGTGCTCGAACTGCGTGTAGTGGCCGGGCAGCGCCTCGTGCATGGTCAGGTACAACAGCATCCAGTTGTTGTACTCGCGCAGCTTCGATTCTGCTTGCTCCTTGGTCATCTTCGGATCAATGGGGGTAACCCAATATTCCGCTTCCTGCTTCGGTTCGAGTGCTGGCGCAGGATGGAAGCCCGCGACCGAATAGACCCCACGCTCGAATTCCGGAGTAGGCACGATCTGCATATTGTCGCGATCGCTCAACGTAAGCAGGTCCTTCTGCACAATGAAAGCGCGAATACCGCTCGCCTCGGCCTTTACCTTCGCCAACAGCTCATCCGGAGCTACGTGGTCATTATTGATGCGGTCAATCACTTCCGAGATCACCTTGTTTTCGAGCGCGTCCCCACTCAGATCCTTATGATCCCCATGGCCGGGGAACCATTGCTTATGCAGGGGCAGGGCGACGGAGTACATCTCTCCCCGAACCCTAACCAGGTCCCGCTCCGCAGAAGCGAGCACCGAGTCCGGAGTCTCATGCGATCCGGGGCCGAGGGCAAAGGCGAAGATTTTCGCATAGACCGTAGGTCCGGTGCGCCAGCTAACCGTATGCGGCCTGTGGGCCAGGTCGTCTTTGAGCCACACAGCGTAGCTGTCGAGCGATGCGCGCGCCGCCTTAGATGCCGCATCGTAACGGGAGCGCAGCGGCGACCCGGCAGGAATCTTGCTGCCGATCTGCTCGATGACCGCAGTGTTTCCTGCATTCTCGTCCAGGGCCGTATCGAGAAATACTGGATCGGCCTCTTTGAGGTTGCTGCGCGCCTCGTCGAGAATCTTCGGAACCTGCTCCATGCGCGCCAGCACAGAAGAGAGCCGCGACTGCTCCGTGCCTTCGGTAGAGGTGAGCGGGAAGAACAGGCCCGAGCCGATCATCTCGACATAGTCCTGCGGACGGTAGCGGTAGCCCTGCAGCACGTCGAACGCAAAGAGGGTGGACTCGATGTTGTCGCGCAGCAGCGCAAGATCCGCTGCATCTTCGGGCGTGGCTGCCTTCGCGGCCGCGAAACACTGCTTGCCTGCGATAAACAAGGCCCGCTCAGCCGCGATGGTTGCCGGGCTCGAGTCGTCCAGCTGGTTATCCAGCGGAGCGCTGGGGTCACCGTGATACCCAGCCTGCGTTGCTTCGACTGGTTGATAGCGAAGAGTAGTAAGAATGAAACGATAGGCCTGGTCGAGAAGGGGCTCATGCGCGGCCGCGTTGCAATGGAACGTCTCTGTGACCGCTGCGCCTGCGGAGTATTGAAAACTACCCAGAACAAACAAAGCCAAAACAGAACGGAGCATGGAAAAACGATAGCATGCCGTTATCGAAAATCTAGGCTGTAAGACGATCGTTTGAGATCGGCGTGACGCCCGACACGGTCAGGCTCTTCAATGCATCTGCGGCTCCCGTCCAGGCAACCTGAATGCCCGCCGGCGATGGAGTGAAGCAACGAGCCGTCATAGCCTCTTTACGATCAACAAACGTCTCGATGATCGAGCCGTCGACCCAGAGATGGACCGTCGAGACTCCATCCAGATCCGGTGAGAGCGGCAGAATGCTGCCGCCTACGCTCAACAATGGTTTACCGGCACCTGCGTAATGAATAGCGAACAGTAGCGCGGTGCCGGCTCTTAACTCCAACCCGCATGCGCTATCCCCTGCTCTGAAGCTGCATACGACCTCGGCAGCGCGATTTTCGATGGGCAGTGTCTGCCCTGCTTGCGCCGTCTGCGTATTCTTACGCAGCGAGGCAAACTCCGGCGAAACGTCCATACGCAATTGGTTATCAGGATCGAGTGAGAGCACGCGTGGCAGGGCCATCGCACCCGCCCATCCCGCAGCCTTACACTCCTCGGCCGTACGCGTCTCCTGCACCCATCCCCAAAGAATGCGCCGGCCCTTGGCGTCGACCATACTCTTCATGGCGTAGTAGGACCCGTGGTCGAGCAGGCCCTTGGTTTCAGAATGAAAGCGGAGGTCGTGCTTGTCGAACGTGCCCACCTCCCAATAGACCTTGCGCTGGGTGGAGTAGAGCAGCACGTGCTTGTCAACGAGAGGAAAGAAGTCGGGACACTCCCACATCTCGCCCGTGTCTACCGGGTTGCTCTTGTTGCTTCCGTTCCACTTTCCTTGTGCTAGAGGATGAAGGTAAGTCCAATTGCGTCCGTCCGAAGAGGTATAAAGGAGCACCGCTCCGCCGATCTTGTTGAAGCCCGAACCGACGCCCATGTACCACGTATCTCCATCCTTCCACGGGCATGGATCGCGAAAACCGGTAACCTGCAAACCAGCCGGAGGGCTATCCAACACAGGCTTATCCAGCTTTTTCCAGCTGCGCAGATCGGGATCACTGGAGGTGGCGAGACATTGCACCTCGCGCAGTCCTTCGCCGCGAATGGTCTCCGGCGATGAACGGGTGACACCGGTGTAAAGAATGGTCGGTATGTCGGCTCCGGGCAGCACGCTTCCGGTGAAACATCCGACTGCGTCATAGGAGCCGGGAGTGGGCGATAGGGCAATCGGCAGATGTTTCCAGTGAATGAGATCAGGACTAATTGCGTGCGCCCAGTGCATGTCCCCCCAAACTGGCGCGCCTGGGTTGTACTGGAAAAACATATGATACTGGCCGCGGGAATATCGAGGCGCGCACGGATCGTTCATCCAGTTAGCCGCGGGCAGCAGATGGAACTGCGGCCGGAACGGGTCGTGCATGAGCTTTTCCATGAGCGCCGGCGGCAACTCTGCTTCAGCAAGGACACGCAAGGCGCAAAGCGCACCGGAAGAGAGGAGAAACCTTCGACGATTCATGCGCTCAGCGCCGCCCCGACGCGCTCGATCAGCTCTCGCGACAGCGGCGGAGTAGCCCCTGGCTGCGAGGCTACGTAGCTACCGCAAAGATTGCCGATCTCCGCCATTTGAGAGAGCGACGCTCCGCGCAGGTAGGCGTGTATCAGGCCGGCGGTGAAGGCGTCGCCCGCGCCCACGGTATCGACCACCTTGATGGGAATGCCCGGATGCCCGAATGTGCTCTCGCGAGTAGTAAGCAGGCTTCCATGGGGGCCCAAGGTCGTGGCCACCAGCTGGCATCCAGGGTAATCCTCAAGCAGCGTATAGGCCGCGGCGCGAGGACTTTTCGGCGCCGGATGCTCATTCAGCATAGAAAAAACCTGCGGCAGCTCCTCGTCGCTTAACTTGATGATGGTGGCGTGCGCCATCGACCACTGAAGCACCTCGCGACTGCAATCGGGCATGCGTAAATTTACATCGCACACCCGCGCACACTCTGGTGCAGTGGCCTCTACAAAGCTTCGGATGGTCGACCGTGAAACCTCATGCCGCTGGGGGAGAGTTTGAAAACAGACAGCATCGACACCACACGCTACTTCAAGCAACTCGGGAGTAAGACGAATAAAGTCCCATGCCACGTTGCGGTGGATAAGGTAGCGGGGCTGCTTATCGGCTGAGAACGAAACTTCAACCGTCCCAGTCGGGTGGGCCTTATCTTCCTGTATCTGTTGCAAATCAAGGTTAGGTTGTACAAGGGTGGCGCGGGCGGTTCTGCCATATTCATCGTCGCCCACGCTGCTGACCAGGGCAGTACGGTTTCCCAGTCGAGCACAGAAGATCGCAAAGTTCGCCGGCGCCCCGCCCAACCTCGGACCGCTGGGCAACAGATCCCACAGCAATTCCCCGATCCCCGCGATCCGCGAAGTCGCGGCTGGGTTGTTAGAGGGGATGGAATTCAGGGTCTGTCCTTTCCCGCATGACATCCTCGTTGAGCGCAACCCCGATTCCGGGAGTGTTCCTCACCTCCAGAAAGCCGTCGTCGTCGAGCGTAACCGGCTCGGTCAGCGAGGTGTAGGACTTATCGACGTAATGGGTGAATTCAAGCAGCATGAAGTTCGGCGTCGAGGCGGCAACATGAGCAGCCGCCATGGTGCCCAGAGGCGACGCCACGCCATGAGGCGCTATTGGGATTGAGTAAACTTCAGCCATGGACGCAATCTTGCGCGTTTCGAGTAGTCCACCGGTCTTCGATACATCTGGCTGAATGACGCTGAGCGCTTCCTTCTCGAGAAACGGACGATAGCCGTAGCGGCTATATATATTCTCTCCCGCCGCAATGGGAACCCGAGTGGCATTGCGCACCCGTACCATCGCGTCGACATCGTCGCTCGGGATTGGTTCCTCCACCCAGATCAGACGGAATGGCTCCAGCAAGCGACACAGTTGAATGGCCGTCTCCACGTCGTAACGCGCGTGGCATTCCAGCGCAAGGTCGTAGCTATTGCCTACAGCCTCGCGGATCGCGGCGACGAAATGCACCACATCATCTAATTGCACGGTGTTTAAATGCAGACCCCATAGCTTGTTCGGGTCCCAGCCCTTCTTCAGGGTCCATTCATCCGGACTGTAATCGATCCCGATCTTCAGCGCTTTCACTTTGGTCTTGGCGATAAGGCTGGTCGCTTCGCCGGGGCTGGCAGCATGCAGGTAGACCGGCAATTTACTGCGCACGCGTCCGCCCATGAGCTGGTAAATGGGCGCATTCATGGCTTTCCCGGCTAGATCCCAAAGCGCCATTTCCACTCCACTGATCGCGGTCAGGTAGGGTCCGCCCATTCCGCGCATGAAGATCGGCGAAGGGGAGCCACCAGCCGCAAGATGCTTCCCGCCCCACAGATCGAGGAGTATTCCTTCAATATCCAGCGGGTCACGGCCTGCGAGCGCCGGCCCGATGTTGTTGTTGACAATATATTCCGCGCCGACCGTGTCCAGCATCTCGCCCGTTCCAGTCAGGCCCTGGTTGGTGTAGACACGGATAAAGCGGCTATTGAAACCGTCACGCAAGCGAACCGCCCGAATTTCGCGGATGGTGAGGCTGGGGGCATGAGAGGTTCCCTGGCCCCGCGCGTTGAGCAGTAAAGCGCCGTAAGCCATCGCAGCCTGGCCAAGAAACATGCGTCGATTCATCGGGCAGGAGTGTAGCACATCGGCCTTCGATTCGACGTTGCGAAACGGCGATGCAAGCGGCAAGCTAATAGACATGCCGGAACTACCGGATATTGCCGCCTACATCAGCGCGCTGGAGCCGCGAATCGTCGGGCAGCCGCTCGAGCACGTGCGCATAGCAAGCGCATTTCTGCTGCGAACGGCGCGGCCACCGGTTGCCAGCGTCGAAGGTAAGGTACTGCGCGAGTTGCGCCGCATCGGTAAGCGCATCGCTATCGGAGTGGAGGGTGACCTCTGGCTTGTGGTGCACCTGATGATTGCCGGACGCCTGCACTGGAGGCCACCCGGAGCCAAATTGGCAGGCCGGCAAAATCTGGCCGCTTTTGACTTCCCGCATGGCTCCCTAGTGCTGACAGAAGCGGGAACCAAGCGCCGTGCATCACTGCACCTTTTCGAGGGAGAGGAGGCTTTGCGTTCCGTGGATCCGGGAGGGATCGACGTGCTCTCGAGCAATCTCAACTCCTTTCGCACGGCGCTCACGGCGGAGAACCGAACGCTGAAGAGAGCTCTCACCGACCCGCGCATTCTAAGCGGCATTGGGAACGCGTACTCGGATGAGATATTGCACGCAGCGCAATTATCCCCAGTAAAGATGACCCACAAGCTCGACCCGCAGGAATGGGAAAGACTTTATTCCGCGACGCAAGCCACACTTATCCTGTGGATCGAGCGGCTGACTAACGAGGCGAAAACCAGCTTCCCGGAAAAGGTGACTGCCTTTCGCAAGGATATGGCGGTGCATGGACGTTATGGAGAGCCTTGCCCGCGATGTGGCGAACCGATCCAGCGCATTCGTTACGCGGACAATGAAACGGACTACTGCGTAAAGTGCCAGACTGGCGGTAAACTCCTGGCAGATCGCAGCCTTTCGCGGCTCTTAAAATCGGATTGGCCACGCACCCTGGATGAACTGGAAACGCTAAAACGGCGCTAAAAGACCCGGGCCGGCTAGGGCCGATTCTGCGCGGCATGATAAATGCGCAAAACCTCGACGCTATGTCCGGTAAGACGATATACCACGACATAAGGCAGCGGCGTGAACAAAAACTCTCGGGTTCCTTCTTCGCGCCCGATACGGCCGCGCTTCGGCCACTTTTTCAACGAAAGAACAGCTTCATACAGCTTTCGAACAGTCAGCTGGCGGTATTGTGGATGATGTTCCTTGAGGTAATCACGGAGGTGCTGCAGATCCGCTACGGCAGCGGGCGTTCAGCGGAAACGCCTTTTAGGAACGCAACATCTGTTCTAACCGAACATCCATTTCGTCTTCTTCAATGAATTCGCTCCGGTCGGCCTGTGCGACACCTTCACGAACGGCGGCGCGAAAACGGGCGTCTTCTTGAAGCAACCGCAATGCCGCCTCTTTCACCAAGCGCTCCGGTTCGGTCCCTTCGCTAGTGGCGATTTGCGTCAGCTGCGCTTCCTGCTCGGGCGTGGAATGGACTTCCATGGTCTTCATGGATAGGCAAAGGCCCCATTGGTGGCAACTGGGAAAACCTTGCCAATACGATGGCGACTATCCGTACACCTTGCTTTCTGCTGATTTGCCTTCCGGCCCCGGTGTCAGCAAGGCGTGCGATGCCCTCAGCGGCAGGCGGATCTCCGCTCCGCAGCCGGGACCATCCAGGCGATTGGCGACCTGAAGAGCGCCTCCGTGGGCTTCGCATATCTGCCGCGCCAGGGCCAGACCGATGCCGCTTCCTCCCGGCTTAGTCGTGTAGAAGGGGACGAAGAGGTTCGACGGATTGATGAGGCCGACCCCGTTATCCTGGATCAGAATCACGACCGTCTGAGGAATGGCTCTCCAGGTGATCGACACTTCCGGAGCCTCCTTCGAGATGTGACCGTTCGAGGGCCTCTCGGGAAAGCGCGCCAAGGCCGCCTCGGCTGCATTGCGCAGTATATTGATAACCAGCTGTTCGATCTGGTCGGGATCGATTTGCAGCACGATATCGGGTCCCGGGTTGAGCTGGACGGCCACCCGGGTTTCCAACGCAACTGCACGCTCCATCAATGAGTGCAATGAGACCGGCTGTAAGGCGGGCGGCGGCAGCTGGGCAAGCTGCCGGTATGCCTGGATGAACCGATTGAGCGATTCGGCACGGTTCTCAATAATCTTGAGACCGCGGTCGAGGCTGAATAGGTCCTGCTCTGTACCGGGCGCATCCGTGCTTTGCCGCTGCGGTGAATGTTGATGGACCCAGGAACGAAGGCTACCGGCAATCGATTTGATCGGCGTCAATGAATTGTTGATTTCGTGCCCGATCACCCGGATAAGGCGTTGGAAGGCGTCGCGCTCCTGCTCGCGCAAGGCAATGCTCACGTCGGAAAGAACAAGGAGCGTGTGTGGAATGCCGTGCTGACGGAAGCTGGATCTTCTTACCATCCATTGCACGGGGTTGCCCTTTCCGGCAAGGACAAGGATTCCCCGATCAGGCTGATCCAGCACGTCAGCAAGTTGCAGCTCATCGGCGCTCGTGCCCAGGTCTCGCCCCGCGATGAGATGGAAGATATGTTCAGCAGCAGGATTGACAAGGCGAAGGCGATGCTCGGGATCGAAGGCAAGTACAGGCGCGTCCATAGAAGAAATGACGCACCGCAATAATGCTGAGGCCTCCAGCTCACCCAGGCGCTGACTTTGCAGAAGGTCAGCAAACTCATTGATCTCGAGCGCAAGCTCCCCAAGCGAGTCGAGCTGCCCCGCGCCACGGGCGCGAAAAGAGTAGTCTGACTCGCGCAGCGAAGAGACAACGTTGGCCAGTGTCTGCAGTGGGCGGACAATTTCCTCCATGAGGAGGGCCCCCGCAATCAGAGAAAGAAATGCGACTCCACCCAGCAGAGTCCAGACCACACCAGAGGAATATTTTGCCTGCCACAGGAGTACCGCCGCGAGCACAAATGCGGGAGCGGCAACGAACAGACAGAGTAGACGGATACGGTGCTCGAAGCGGATGGAGTGGTCACGGTGTTTGGCGGAGCGTAGGCGTGCGATCGGGGCTGAATCACTTCCGTTTCCGGGAGTGGGATCAGATTCCATACTTCTCCATCCGGCGATAGAGCGCTCCACGGCTTAATCCTAAAGCCTCGGCCGCATGGCTGACGTTGCCGCCCGCGCGAGCGAGAGCCTTGCGGATAAGAATACTTTCGACGGCCTCGAGGCTCAGTTCATCCAGACTCTGGCCGGATGAACGAACCTGGCTCAAGCCCAGGTCGGCGGTCTGAATGCGCGCACCGCGAGCCATGAGGACAGCGCGCTCAATCGCGTGGTCCAGCTCCCTGACGTTGCCCGGCCAACTGTGCTGGAACATCGCCTCCAGCGCGCTAGGTTCAAAGCCGGTCGCAGCCTTGCGGTAGCGGGTAGTGTAACGGGCGAGAAAGTGCCCGGCGAGCAGAGGAATATCTTCGCGGCGATCGCGCAAGGGTGGAAGATGAATCTCCACCGTGTTGAGGCGGAAGAGCAGATCCTCGCGAAAGCGTCCTTGCGCGCACTCCTCATGCAGGTCAGCATTGGTTGCCGAAATCAAACGCACATTCACTCGCTTGGTTTGCGAAGAGCCCACACGTTCCAGATCGCCCGTTTCCAGTACGCGCAGCAGTTTGGCTTGCTGACGCAGGGGCACATTGGCAATTTCATCCAGAAATAGGGTGCCTCGATCGGCAAGCTCGAAGCGCCCGATGCGATCCGTGCGGGCATCGGTAAACGCCCCTTTGACGTGGCCGAAGAGCTCGCTCTCAAACGTTCCCTCAGCCAGCGCGCCGGTGTTCACGGCGACCAGCGACCGGGCGGCGCGCGACGAGAGTGCATGCAGCGTCAGGGCCGCGACTTCTTTTCCGGTGCCATGCTCGCCGGTGATGAGCACGTTGGCGTCGGATGGCCCGATGCGCCCTAAAAGCTCCAGCACGGGCTGCATCGAGGCTGCCTTGGCGATCAGTTCAGGGCGTCCTTCGGCACGCAGCAAGCGGTTTTCCGCTTCCAGTATCTCGGCCTGCCGCACAGCTCGGCGAAGTTCGATTTGGGTTCGCAACACGGAAATCAGGCGCGCATTTTCCCAGGGCTTCTGGATAAAGTCACAGGCGCCACGACGCATGGACTCGACCGCTAAATCCACATTGGCCCAGGCCGTCATCACGATAATGCGCAGGCGGCTGTCGTAAGCGCTTAGCTGGGCCAGCAGTTCCAGACCCTCCGCGCCCGAAGTGGTGTCGCGGGTGTAATTAAGGTCAATCAGGAGCGCGTCGTAGGTTTCGCTCGCGACTCTGTCCAGTACCTCGCGTGGCGATTGCGCTCTCTCTACCCGGTAGCCCTCTGGCTGCAGCAATAGCTCGATGGCATCCAGAATATGGGGCTGATCATCAGCCGCCAGTATCCTGGGCGCGTCTGCGTGCGTACGGGTTGACGGGGTCTCTTTCGCGGCTTGCGGGAAGGTGGCCATCGTTGCCTCAAACGGTAAATCAAGTATAGTGCGGCGCCCAGAGATCGGTCGGGTAGCTATGGCACGTGCGCGACGACACCATTTTTTGCGTCGTCTATCGAGACGGCCGTGCGGTCCAACGTCGTCCCAGTAGCACGGTCTATGTCCGCCTTGGCCTTTTCATAGGCAGTTTGCGCGGTAAAAAACGCGGACTCAGCAACCGCAAGGCCTTGTTCCATGACCAGGGTGTCATACCTGGATATCGCTCCTACGTCTTGCTCTTTCTTGGCGATATCAAAGGTCTTTTGCGCGAGATCGCGTGCTTTTTGCGCGGCCGCCACGCGGGCTTGCGCCTGCTCGAGAGCGAACTGCGAGTCGCGGATGTCGAAGCGAAGGCCCTTCTGCTGTTGCTCTTGAGAGATCTGGCTTTGGCGATACGCGAGCACTGCGCGGAACTGGTCGGCTTTGACCACACGGTTGCGCAGGTTGATGGAGAGATTGACGCCAACCTCGTACTGGGGGGCCGAATAGTTGAAGGTGTTCGCGAACATGTTGATGAAGTCGGTGGGTAAGTTGGTGGCGCACTCCTCCGCGCCGAGACTGCAATACGGGTTTTTGGGACCGGCGGTGCCCGTGCCTCCGTAGTAGCCGAATAAATAGAGTTGCGGAAGCAACTCGCTGTTGATGTCCTTGACGCTCTGGCGCAGAACCTCGGCCTGATTCCGAAAGATCGCGACTTCAGGGCGATTCTTCATGGCCTCGTCAATCAGCTCGGTGATGGACTTCGATTCGTTTGGATCGGGACCACCCTGCAGGTCGAGCGGAATAACCGGGATTTCGTCGATGGACGGGTCGTCGGTTCGGGTGAGATCGTTCTTGATGAGCAGCTCGTTGTGCCTCAGCGTGGCCTTGGCGATGGTCAGGTCGCCCTCGCTGCTGGCAACCGCAGACTGGTCCTTCATGACCTGCAAGGCGGGAATGTTCTGGAGCTCTAACTGCTTCTGGTCGTCGGTCAGGGTCTGATTGGCATATTCCAATGACCGGGTCTTCACCTGCACATCCTGATAAGCGTTGACTAGATCCCAATAGAGGTTCTCAATGTCGGTGACGGTGGCGATGACCTGCTGCTTAAAAGCGAGGTCGGTGGTCTGCAAATTTCTTTTGGCGATATGGATGTAGCGCTCGTTGCTGGCCAGGCCGAATCCGTAGAGTAGCGGCTGTTGCAGGAAGATCTGGAAATTGGAATACAGTTCGGGATTGACGACGTTATAAGGGCTGTTGCTGGCGACGCGCTGGCCGGTGTAGTTGACCTGCAAAAGAGTGCCGAGCGGAAAGTACTGTTGGTACTGCGATTGGACCTCGATATTGTTTGTCTTCAGGATCGGGGTACCGACCAGGAAAACGTTCGCCTCCTGGGTGACGGTGTGATTCACAAAACCGCTGAAGTTGAGGTATGGGTCGAACGAAGGAACGGCCGCGCCGGCACCGAGAGTGGAGGTGACGATGCCGCCGGCGCCTGCGGCCGCATTCGAGGCGCTCGAGGAGCCACCGCCGCCACCGGAGGCGCCAAAGCCGCTCTGCGTGGTCGAGACGACGCCGATGTTGACGCCGTTGGCGGCGCCGCCCGCCTTGGTGCGCTGAAGATCGGTTTGCGCGATGGGGAAGTTGTAACGGAAGGAGGCGAGCGTTAGATTATTTTCGAGGGCCAAAGCGATCGCATCCTGCAGCGAGATGGAAAGCTTGCCGTCGCGTATAAGGGCGTAAAGGCGCTGCGAGTTTTGCAGGTCGACTGGAGGCACAGTGCTGGGCCTGTACGGCGCCAGGGGGTTGTGCGAATGCGGCAGTTCAATGTGGAAAGGTCCCTGGTAGGTGACCGGCCCCGGCTGCGTCGCAGCTTGCGCCTGCTGTGCGATGGTCGGAGGAGGGGATTGCTGCGGAGCGGTCGGCGCGGAAGGCAAGGGCGCGGTGGAATTCGCTTGTGCAAAGGTAGTGGAAGCGAGAATCGCCGTCACAGAAACTACGGCTAGTGCTTTTTGCACAAAAATTCCCGCGCAGCAAACACCCTTCATGCCTTCACCTCGGTAGCTTGGTTCAAGCCGGGGTTGGCAGTGTCAGCCACGAGCCATCCATCCCGTACCTCCAGTACCCGGCTGCCATAGCTGGCATTCACCTCCGAGTGCGTCACCTGCACGATCGTGGTTCCCTCCCGGTTCAACTGCTGGAACAGTTCCATAATCTCCTTAGCCTGCGAGGAGTGAAGATTGCCCGTCGGTTCATCGGCGAGCAGCAGGGCTGGGCGATGAATCACCGCGCGGGCTATGCCGACCAGCTGTTGCTGACCACCGGATAACTGATTGGGAAAGAGGTCCTTCTTGCCCACGATGCTGAAACGATCCAGCGTGTCCGCAACCAGCGCCTGGCGCTCCCCTTTGGAGATGTTTTTGTAGGAGAGCGGCAGATCGATATTCTCAGCCACGTTGAGGTCGTCGAGCAGGTGATAGCTTTGGAAAACCATCCCGATGTTGCGCCTTGCCAGGTCGGCGCGCTGCTTGCGGTTCATCAGGTGGACGGCCTCGTCATTGAACCAGTATGCCCCTAACCATTGGTCGTCGAGCAGCGCCAACACATTCAGCAGTGATGACTTCCCTGCCCCGGAAGGTCCCATGATGGTGATAAACTCGCCCGCCTCGATCTTCAGGTTGATGCGCCTGAGTACCCAGGTCTGGCCAGCGCCAGTCTTGTAGCTTCTCTCGACATTTTCGAGCGAGATCATTGTGCAGCCCTCATCGTCCGTCCCGTCTGGGGCGGATCGTCACCGTTCAAAGCATTCATTACTTGTCCGTAAACCGCAGCTATCGAAGGCCAGTCATTGCATTTCGAGGGCGTGATCGGCAAACTCGCCTTCGGCGACAATCTTTCCGTCAAACAAGTGAATGTTGCGGTCGGCATGGCGAGCAAAGCGCGGGTCGTGCGTCACCATGCAGATGGTCGCTCCTTCACGATGAAGGTTCTTGAGCAGTTCCATCACCGCTTCGCCATTCTTCGAATCCAGGTTACCGGTGGGTTCGTCGGCGAGCAGGATAGAAGGCGAACCGGCCAGAGCGCGCGCAACTGCCACGCGTTGCTGTTGACCGCCCGAGAGCTGCGAGGGATAGTGACGCATGCGGTGCGCCATGCCCACGCGCTCCAGCGATTCCTGGACCCGCTGCTTGCGGTCGCTCGATGCCATTCCTGAGCGATAGGTCAGCGGCAGCTCCACATTCTCAGCGACGGTGAGATCGCCAATCAGGTTGAAGCTCTGGAAGATGAACCCAATCTCCTGGTTGCGAATACGCGACCGCTCGGCGAATTTCAGGTTCTCGACCGGACGGCCGTTCAGCTCATACTTGCCCCCCGTCGGCGTATCCAACAGGCCGATAATCGACAGCAGGGTCGATTTTCCGCAACCGGAAGGGCCAGACATGGCAACATATTCCCCCCGGTCGATCGATAGGTGAACACCGGAAAGGGCATGAGTCTCGATCTCCTCGGTGTAGAAAACCTTGGTCATCGCTTCAATCTGTATCAGTGGCTGCATGCTTTCGCTCCTATTTTCCTCGTTTGATATTGCTTCTGTTATTCCAGACGAATCCGGTCTGTTGTGTCATACCTCGACATGTCGCTCAGAATCACCGTGTCCCCTTCGTGCAGTCCTTCGAGCACCTGGATGGCATTCACCGAGGCGTGGCCCACTTTTACCGGAACCCGCACGGCCCCTTTGCCATCCGGATCCAACTTGAAAAGGCTAATGGTGCTGTTTTCATTGCCAAAGGCTGGGCGGCCCACATAGAGAACATCGCTCAATCTTTCCTGATCGATGGTGCCGTCCACGCTTAATTGATCACGTGCGCCATTGGGCAGCGTGCCCACGAGCTCCACATCGACGGTGACGGTTCCGTTCTGCACCGCAGGATCGATTCTCGTCACCTTGCCGTCGGCCAGCCCGTTATGGGTATCGATCGAGGCAGGTTGACCAATCAGGATGCCGCGCGCCTGCGTCTCGGCAATCTTCAGCTGCGCCTTTAGCTGATTCGGCTGCACCACCTGGGCCAACATCGTACCGACAGTTACGTGCTGGCCTACCGCTAGAGGCAAATCGGTCAGCACTCCGGAAATGCCTGCACGCACCTTGAGCGCATTCAGTTGTTGCTCTTTCAGGTCATAGACGGCCTGCGCCTGCGCCACCTTCGCCTGTTGCACGGCGAGCTGTGACTCGATGGCCTTTTCGTTGATCTGGACGGTCTGCTCCGAGAGCTTGTTGCGGGTGTTCAATTGATCCGCCGTCCCCTGGGAGCCGCTGTACGCGATCCCGGAAATCACGCCCAGGCCATATAGCGTCTTGTCGATCTGCGCCTGCCGCTGTGCCTGCTTATAGTCGGCACTCACGGTTGCCGCGGCGGACTTTTGTGCCATCAGGTCGCTCTGCACTTTCACTTGTACGTTGCTAAGGTCGGCACGAGCCTCTTTCAGAGATAGCTCGGCATCGATTGCCTCCTGGCTCAACGTCGGGTCGTTCAACTCCACCAGGACGGTGTCGGGGGTTACGTTTGATCCGGGCAGCGTCCGGATGCGGACCACCGTGGCCTCGGTCTGCGCCGGGATCTGACGGATCGCATCTTCGCGAGGCACCAGGGTTCCCAGTCCGCGCACCTGGACGACTAACGGTCCGCGCTTGACCGTGTCGGTCCAAACGGCAGAACGGTCGACGTTGGGGGCGGCCGGCTTGAGCCGCATCACGAGAAACGTGACAGCGGCCAGTACGACCACGCCAATCGCGATCGTCACCACCTGCCGCCGGCGCTTCTTGACTTTAAGGTCTGGGCGAGAGATATCCATCGCTACTTGCTAATGCATGCTGGTGACCAAAGCCGTCCAGCGCTGCTTTCCTTGGGTTTGTTGATCTTTGCCACATGCATACCTACGCAGGCGGCGGATGATTTGTTCAATTTTGTCTGCAGATGTCCACTTTCGGACAGCGGAGGCTTGCCTAAATTCCGGACCACGGCTTGACGATCACCGGCAGAGATGTTCCGGAAGATCCCGTGAAGCATACAATTACCTGTTGCGCGAATGAGACTTTCCTGAACAAAGGGACCCCTTGAATGATCGATCGATGGGCCGCCATCACGGCGGCAACGATTTTGTGTGTGACCTCACTACCCGCCATCGGGGCAAACGCGAAAGATACCCCAAGATCTAACAAACCAACCGAAACTGTAGGCTACGACTACAGCCACCCCGAGCCTCAGCCGGCCAACGAGTCGCTCGACCTTGGCATGTATGCCCGGATCCGCGAAGAAGGTCTTTCTCACTCGCAGGTGATGGAATATGCCGGCGCATTATTCGACGACATCGGGCCGCGACTTACCGGCTCACCCAACTTAGCGAAAGCGGACGCGTGGACGCGTGACCAACTCGCCGCCATGGGCTGCACCAATGCCCACCTGGAGAGCTGGGGCGACTTTGGTCAGGGCTGGCGCCAAATCAGCACTTCTGTGGATATGGTCACGCCGGATACTGCGGTCTTTATTGCGCAGGCCACCCCATGGTCGCCGTCCACCCATGGATCGGTCACTGGGCAGGTCGTCGCCGTGCCGCATCTAAGCGAAGAGAAAGACTTCGACGCGTGGAAGGGCAAGCTGGCGGGCAAGATCATTCTTTACGGCACTTCACCCAGGATCCATCCCGACCCCGCACCCCTGCTGGAGCATTACGACGAGCAAAAGCTGCTGCAGATTCACCAGTATCCGCTGGACGGCAATATGGAAGAACAGCACGTTTCTCCGCAAGATCCCAAGATGTGGGAGGACTTTTACAAGAAGCTTACCTTCCAGGAAAGGGTGGCTAAATTTTTCAATGATGAACATGCGACGGCCGTTCTGGTCCACGGATGGGGCGGCGATGGCGGCATTGTGCGCGACGACAACAGCGAGCAGTTGGTGGAGCTGGCTTTTCTGCCCGCTCATAAGCAGCCCATCCCCTCCGCCGTGGTCGCGAGCGAAAACTTTGGGCGGGTGAGCCGTTTGCTGGAACACCAGGTGCCGGTTACGGTCTCGGTCACGATCAACACTGAATTCACCGGCGACCACGCAGAAGGCTTCAACACGATTGCGGAGATCCCTGGCACTGATCCTAAGTTGAAAGACCAGTTGGTTATGGTCGGAGGGCATCTCGACAGCTGGATTGCCGGCACCGGAGCTACCGACGATGGCGCAGGGGCGATTATCGCCATGGAGGCGATGCGGATACTCAATGCTCTGCATGTGCAGCCGCGGCGAACCATCCGCATTGCATTGTGGTCGGGAGAAGAACAGGGTGAAATCGGCTCGCTTGGCTACGTGCACCGGCATTTCGCGACGGTTGGACTGTCTACCAAGCCCGAGGAGGTTGGTATCCCCGAGTATCTTCGCGAACAGGTCGGCCCGGTGACCGTAAAGCCTGAGCACGCGCTCATCTCCGGCTACTTCAATCTAGACAACGGCGGAGGAAAGCTGCTTGGCATCTACGCCGAGGAAAACGCTGCGATCGTTCCCATTTTCAAGCAATGGATGGAGCCATTGAACGACCTCGGCGCCACCACGATAAGCATGCGAAAAACTGGTTCCACGGACCACGAACCCTTCGACCAGGTTGGCATCCCGGGATTTCAATTCATCCAGGACCCACGTGACTACGAGACGCGCAGCCTGCATAGCAACCAGGACGTCTACGAGCGGCTATCTTCTGACGATCTAAAGCAAGCGGCGGTGGTTGAAGCGGTATTTGTTTACAACACTGCCATGCGCGAGCAGATGCTGCCGCGCAAGCCGCTGCCACAACCGGAGTCATCGGAGAAGCCGCTCAAGGATCTATATCCTGGCGCGGTGCCGCCGGAGAAAAAGTGAGCCGCGCTTTCCTTGGATCGTATGCTGATTCGAGAGAATAGCAGAGCCTGCCCTGAGGAAGTCGGGGTCCCTCCACTGCTCACTGGCATTTGCGAGCGGAGGGGCCTGCTGTTCAATCTTCCTTCTAAGCGAAAGCTCGCTTGATTACTCTGTCCGCAGCGCTTGCATGGGCTCTATCTTCGATGCACGGATTGCCGGCAAAGCACAAGCAACTAGCGCGGTTACCAAAAGGCCGCCTACCATCGTGATAAGAACCAGCGGATCGAGCGGGCTGGTGCCGTACAGAATGGAGCGGATAAACGATGCAGCTGTCGAACCGCCGACCAAACCGATGATCAATCCAAGGAAGACTGGACGCAAGCCGTCGAATAGCACCAATCGCAATACCTCGGATCTTTGTGCGCCGAGTGCCATGCGAATGCCGATCTCGGTGTTGCGCTGGGCAACGAGATACGATAGCACCCCATACAGACCAATCGCCGCGAGCAAGAGAGAAAGGGTGGCAAAGGCCAGCACCAGCGTAGCGCTAAAGCTCTGCGTGGCAGTGGACTTACCCAGAATCTGCTGCACGGTCAAGATGTTAGAGACGGGCAGCGCGGGGTCGAGTGCCGCCACCTGCTTTTGAATGGGAATAGCCTGCGCGAGTGGGTCTCCGATGGTGCGCGCTACGATAGTCGCGTCGCTCGCCTGGTGCGGAATGCCGGACAAAATCGGGAAGTACATCATGGCCTTGATGGGCTTGGCAACGTCATAGACCGTGTCACCGACAACGCCCACGATCTCATAGGTCCTGTCGGTTATGCCGATGTGGACATGCTTCCCAATTGGATTTTCACCGGGAAAGAACTTATCAGCAAATTTCTTGCTGATAATCAGGTACTGATCGCGGTCAAGGCGTTCCTGGTCGGTAAAGAACCGGCCGGCGATCAACGGTATCTGCATGGCGGTGAAATAGCCAGGATCGGCGGTACGATTGATGGCGTCTTGCTGAAGTTGGAAGCTGGTGGAAGGGTGCTCGGGAAGAGTAAAGACGTAGTCGCCCTCATAGCCTGCGCCCGGCGCGGTGGAGACAAGGCCCGCCGCGATGACTCCGGGGAGCCGGCGCACGCGTTCCAAGAGAGACTGGTGGAAGGCGATCACCTTCTCCCTGGTGTCGTACTGCTTCACAGGTAATCCGTACTCCATGGTGAGCACATGGTCGGTCGCGCAGCCCAAATTAGCGGTGCGCAGGTGCAGAAAGCTCTTGAACAACAAGCCGGCAGAGACCAGCAGGATCACGGTCAGTGCGATCTCCACGGTCAGCAGGGTCTTACGCAACATAGCGCGTGACAAGCTGCCGCCGATCGAGCGGGATGATTCCTGCAGCCCGGCGAAGATGCCTGCGCCGGTGGAGGAGATCGCCGGCAACAGTCCCGCAAGTAAAGCCGTGAGAAACACCAAGCCAACCGCAAACGACAGCACAGTTCCATCCATGTGAATGGTGTCGGCACGGGGCAGATCAGTCCAGTGGTCCGCAAGCCAACGGGTGGCCAGGAAAGAAAGCAGAACGCCCAGCGTTCCCCCGGCCGCGCAGATAAGCAGGCTCTCGGCCATCTGCTCTCCGATGAGCATCAGCCGGCTGCCGCCAAGTGCGCCACGCACAGCCAGTTCTTTACGACGGGACGCGCTGCGCGCTACCAGCAGGTTGGAAACATTCAGGCAAGCGATCAGCAGCATACAGCCCACGGCACACATCAAAACCACCAGCGGGGTCTTCACATCCAGCGTCACGTCCTTGAGGATCGGCCGCAGGCGAGCCTCTTCCGCAACCGGGGCTGATTGATTCGCGAGGTGGATCTGATACTGCAGGGCGCTCACTTCGTTGACCGCAGCCGCTGCGCTTACATCGGGCCGGAGCCGCGCGACCACACGGCTCTGGTGCGAGTCGTGCCGGGCATAATTCGCCGGCTGAAAAGCCGAAGCATAAGGCACCCACACCTGGACTCGAGAGTCGGGATAGGTGAACCCGCTTGGGAGCACGCCGATGACTTCATAGGGCGCGCTATCCAGTCTTATTTGCTTGCCGATGATCGAAGGGTCTCCGCCAAACCGCCTTTGGAAGAAGCTCCAGGTGAGCAGAACTACATGGTTCGCTCCGATTTTGTCTTCTTCGGGGGTGAAGGCTCGGCCCAGCACCGGCGGCGTGCCCAATACTGAGAATAGGTTCCAGGAGCCCGCGGCACCTTGAACGACCTCTGGAAGCTCCGCATGCTGGCCCGTGAGATCGAAATCGGTCCAGAGCCACGCAGCCATATCCGCGAAGCCGTGCGTCTGCTGATGCCAATCGTTGAAATCAGCGGGCGAGACTACGTTGAATCCGTCTCCACCGTTGTCCGCACGAAAGTGTTCATAGACCATGACCAGGTGGTCCGGGTCGCGGAACGGCAGCGGCTTCAAAAGAACCGAGCGCACGATGGTGAACAGAGAGGTGGTCGCGCCGATGCCAAGCGCCATGACGAGAATCGCCGTCAGAGAAAAACCCGGCGAGCGCGTGAGGGTGCGTGCTCCGTAGCGCAGATCACGGAGGAATTTCTCCAGCCAGTTCCAGCTCCAACTGGACCGCGCTTCCTCTCGAAGCTGCGTGGGGTTGCCGAATGAACGCAGAGCTGCGTACCGCGCCTCGTCCGGAGCGAGCCCATGAGCGATGTTCTCCTTGACCTGTTGGTCAAGATGAAATTGCAGTTCGTCATTCAGCCGAGCGGTTTCGCCCTGACGGCGGAACAGCGTCAACACGGACATCCGGAATCGATCGAAGCATCGCATGAACACCTCCTGTGTTGCTTACACGCCCTCAACGACCAGGTTGATCGCGTTCGAGAGACGGCTCCAGCTTTCCTTCTCTTTTTCCAGCTGCCCGCGGCCGGCGGCGGTGAGCGAATAAAACTTGGCTTGGCGGCCGCTGTCGCTTTCCGCCCACTTGGCGCGTATCCATCCTTGCTGCTCCAAACGATGGAGCGCGGGGTAGAGCGAGCCCTGTTGCACTTGCAAGACCTCATTCGAGATCTGCTGAATACGCTTTGCAATTGCCCAGCCATGTTGCGGCTCAAGCGAAATCGTTTTTAGGATAAGCAGGTCGAGGGTGCCCTGGACCAGATCGCTCGGTTTGCCCATACTGTGACTATCTACACGAGTGAGTTGTAGATAGTCAACAACACAGGTTTGCGCCAGAAGCGAGGCACTGTCCACTTGTGGGCCTGGGTGTCCGCGACCGGACACCGTTTTCCCGCCCAATCGTGAAGTTCTAATAGCTTGGGGAACTTAGCTGCTGAAATATTCGTAGATAATTGCCATGCAGACCCTGCGGCAAGATATTTCCTACGCACTACGGCAGATGCGCTTGTCGCCTGTCTTCACCCTGACAGCGATGTTGACGCTGGCCCTGGGCATCGGTGCAACCACCGCCATCTTCTCCCTCATTTATTCGGTGATGCTCAAATCGCTGCCGGTGGTGGATCCTTCGAGCCTCTATCGTATCGGCGCAGGTACGGACTGTTGCGTCGAAGGCGGACCGCAGGATGAGTGGGGCTTGTATTCGTATCCGCTGTTTCTTCGACTCAAGAGCGCTGCCCCGGAGTTCGAGCAGCTGGCCGCATTTCAGGCTGCAGGCGCTCAGTTCAGCGTGCGCCGCGGGCAAAGCGACAATATTGCCAAGCCCCTGCGGGGCGAATTCGTCACCGGGAACTATTTCAGCACCTTCGGCATTCAAGCCTTCGCGGGACGCGCGATCTTGCCCAGCGACGACCAGGCCTCTGCACCTCCGGTAGCCATGCTCAGCTATCGCGCCTGGCAGCAACAATACAATGCCGATCCTTCCATTGTGGGATCGACGTTCATCATCAGCGGTCATCCCTTCACCATCGCCGGCATCGCCCCGCCGGGGTTCTTCGGCGAGACGCTGCGCAGCAATCCTCCCGAACTATGGATACCCTTGCAGCAAGAACCTTTGGTGAACGCGCGAAATTCTCTGCTCGAGCAATCCATTTCTGGCTGGCTGCGGGTGATTGGCAGACTGAAGCCGGGGGCGAGCACAGCTGGTGTGGCACCTCGGCTTACCGGAATCCTCCGCCAATGGATGGTCCATGACTCCGGATGGCCAGGCGAGTTTATGCCCCTGATCGTGAAGTCCCTGCCCAAACAGCAGATCCAGATTGTTTCCGGCGGTTCGGGCGTGGCGGTGATGAAGGCGGATTACGGCGACAGTCTTCGGATTCTGCTCACCGTCTGCTGCCTGGTGCTGCTGATCGCCTGCGCGAACATCGCCAACTTGTTGCTGGCCCGTGGGGCAGCCCGCCGTTCGCAAACCTCGGTGCGGCTGGCTTTGGGCGCATCGCGCAAGCGGCTCATTCAGCAAACATTCACGGAAAGCGTCGTGCTTTCTGTACTCGGCGGTGTCGCCGGTATCGCGGTAGCGTACCTCGGCGTCAAGCTGATTGTCGCGCTCACCTTCCACGGCGCACACTTTGTGCCCATCGACGCTAAGCCGTCGTTGCCTGTGTTGGCTTTCGCCTTTGGCTTGTCGCTGTTGACGGGAATGCTCTTTGGCACCGCGCCGGCGTGGTTCACCTCCCACGGCGACCCGGTCGATGCGCTCCGCGGGGCCAATCGCAGTACCCGTGATAGTGCCTCGCTTCCGCAGAAAATCCTGGTGGTGGTGCAGGCCACGCTTTCTATCGTCTTGCTCGCCGGCGCGGGTCTGCTCACTCGCAGTCTGCGCAACCTTGAGCATCAGAGCTTTGGCTTTGAAACCGACCATCGGGTCAGCATTGTGATGAATGAACCGCCGGCCAGTTACACCGAGCCCCAACTCAACGCGCTGTACCGCGAGCTGCAGGACCGCCTGCAGCGAATTCCCGGAGTCCAACGCGCAGCGCTCGCCCTGTATACGCCGTACATTGACAACTGGGGTGAGGCGATCGTTCCCCAAGGCCACGGGGTGCCGCAAATGGACGAAAGTTCCAATTCGTCCTGGGACCGTGTGGGCCCCGGATATCTCGAAACCATGGGGCAGCCTGTTTTGCGCGGAAGAAGCATCCGCGAAGAAGATAGCGACACCACACGCAGTGTCGCTGTGGTGAATGAGGCCTTTGCCAAGCGGTTCTTCCCGAACGAGGATGCCATCGGGAAACATTTCGGACTGGACATGCCGGAGTACAACACGGCGTATGAAATCGTCGGCATCGTGCGCGATGCCAAATATATGAACCCCAGCCGTCCGCCGCGGCCTATGTTCTTCGCGCCGCTGGCGCAGCATGTTACCTATGATCAGCCGGTGATGGCGTTGGTGGACCACCGCTCGCACTACATTAGCGGCGCGGTTCTGCAGTTAAGGGGAAGCGCTGAGGGGGTGGAATCGTTGGTACGCAAGGCGTTCAGCGAAGTCGATCCCAATCTGACCATCATTAGCGTTCAGCCCATGCAGCAGCAGGTGGACGACAACTTTGATCAACAGCGCGCGGTTGCGCAGATGACGGGTCTCTTTGGGGTGCTCGCATTGGTGCTCGCTGCGGTGGGTTTATACGGCGTCACTGCATACACGGTAGAGCGGCGTACCAGTGAGATCGGAGTTCGGATGGCATTGGGCGCTAACCGGAGCAACGTAGTTAGGTTGGTTCTGCGCGGAGCTTTCCGGCAAGTGCTGATCGGTCTTGTCATTGGGATTCCGATTTCGATCGCGTGTGGGCGGCTGATGGCAGCCCAGCTCTACCAGGTGAAGAGCTGGGATCCGTTGGTACTCGGCTGCTCTATTGCAGCGCTGGGGGTTTGCGCCCTTGTGGCCAGCGTGATTCCCGCGCAGCGCGCCGCGTCGATCAATCCTGTTCAGGCTTTGCGCACGGAATGATGGGGTATACGCAGTGGCATTTGTGAGCGGGAAAGGCGCACTGCAGGTCCCTCCGCTCCGGCCGGGATGACATTTCATTTTGAAAAGCAGCGCCGTGGGGCGAAGGTTGCTCTACTGCGCTCGAAGGGTTTCGGCGGGGTCGATGTTTGCGATTCTGGCGGTGGGCAGAATCGCCGCCAGAATAGCGACCAGAGCTAGCAGCGCACATACCGCTACCAAGGTAAGCGGATCGTACAACGCGACCCCGAAAAGCTGACTACGGAGCGCCTTCACCGCCACAAACGACAGCAGTAACCCCACGGCCAAACCTGCGCCGGTGGCGGCAATGCCCGTACGGGAAACCTCCACCATCGCGCCGCGCACCGTGCAGCCGAGAGCCATGCGGATGCCAAGTTCTCGGGTTCGTTGATTGACCAGGTTCGAGACCAATCCGTAGATCCCCACCGAAGACAGCAAAAGCGCCAAGCCGGCAAGTGCTGCCAGCAAGCCCACCTCCACATGCTGCAGGAGCAACGCCTCCGCAAGTACGTCGTTCATCCCATAGAAACCAGAGATGGGTAGGTCGGGATCCACGCCAGCGAGGACCTGCTGCATCCGCTGGGTTACACCGGAAAACTTTGCTTTGGTGCGAACGATCCAACTGGGCTGAAACCAGACGTGCGCCAGGTTAACCAACTGCATCGGCATCTGCGTCGCGGGCACATACACCGTGGGCTCGGCAGCCATCGGCGCTCCGGAGGTAAAGCCGGGCGGAGCCACGACATTTCCCGTGATGCCAACAATCTCGATGGTGTTTCCATCACTCAGCAAGTGGCGCCCGACGCTGTTCTCCCGGCCCAGATACTTGCTGGCGAAAGCCCGGTTCACGACCGCCACAAATTGGCTGGTTGGGGTATCGCTCACAGAGAGAAGCCGGCCTGCGCGCAGCGGTATTTGCAATGCGGCGAAATAGCCGGGCGTCACGTAGACCAGGTTGGTAATATCCTGCTCGCCCGCCTGAGGGCCATCGCCAATCTTGACCGCGTAGTTCAGTGCGCGTTCGTAGGGAACGGTCAGTCCCACTGCAGCAGAGTCCACGCCCGGAATGTTTTGCATGGCTGCTGTGCTTTGATTCAACAGCTTCAAGAATGAAGCCCGGTCGTTGTAGCGGGCGTCGTCCAGCGACGCTTTCGCCACCACCACATTTTCCGGATTGAATCCCGGCGGCAGCGTTCTCAGGTAGACGAGTGTCCTGATCAGCAAACCCGCTACGGTGAGGAGAACGACGGTCAAAGCCACTTCGCCAACGATCAGCGCATAGCGTGTGCCCGTGCCGCTGGACTGGGCGACGGACCGGCTGCCGCCACTGGCCAACACAGACGCCAAATCGATGCGGCGAGCACTGAGAGCCGGCACAAGACCGAAGAACAGACTGGCTGCAATGCCGGCAGCGGCGGTGAACGCCAGCACACGAGCATCGAACGATACGCCGCCAACTGGCAGGAAGCTTGGAGGGAGACGCCTGTTCATCAGCTGCAGCGTAAGCCCCCCAACCAGGAGAGCCGCCAGAACACCCACGGTCGTGAGCAGCAAGCTTTCGATCCAGAATTGCCGCAGAATCGCCCACTTGGTCGCCCCCAACGCAAGACGAGTTGCAATCTCAGAATCTCTGCGGCCAACTCGCACTAGCGCCAGTCCCGCCAGGTTGGCGCATGCGACCAACAGGACAAAGCCAACTGCCGACATCAGGATCATCGCGGGTGCACGCGTTTCCACTGCGAGACTCTGCTGCAGCGGGGCTGCATAGTATGAGATCTGCGCGCCAGGATACTTCTTCTGCAGAACGCGAGACGTCAACGAATGCAGTTGGCTCAACTGCGCGTCCGCCTGCTGCCACGTGGCGCCGTCCTTCAAGCGGACAATCGGATCGAAGTTGTCTCCTCCGCCCTCCTCGGAGGTGTCAGGGCGAAGAGAGGTCCACAGATCTACCGACGAAGGAGTTTGAACTCCTGGCGGTAGAACGCCGATGACTGTGTAGGGAACCCCTTTGAGCCGGATGGCTTGGCCCACGATGTCGGCGTCCCGACCGAATGTGCTCTCAAACAGGCGGTAACTCAGAACAACCGCTCTCGATCCTCCGGCGCTGTCTTCCGAAGCGGTAAAGCTGCGACCCAGCATGGGGTGGAGGCCGAGCACGTCAAAATAACTGGCGGAGATTCGCTGGCCGTGGACATACTGTGCTCGCCCGGCCGCTTCAAGATTGACGCCGCCTGTCCCGCTGGCGACGGCTGCCGTTACGGCAGGAACATTGTCGCGTAGCTCGCGCCAGGTATCCCCGTCGATGGACACGGGATAGCTGTAATTGGACGGACCCGAGATCCTTTGCATCAACGACCCAAGGCGCTGAGGCTCCGGATAGGGGAGCGGCCGCAGAAGCAGCGCGTCGACCACGCTGAAAATTGCGGTGTTCGCGCCAATGCTCAGGGCCAGGGTGAGGATGACGACAACGGAGAAGCCGGCGTTCTTGGATAACTGCTTCACCGCGTAACGTAGGTCGTTGAGGATCGTCTGCATTGCGTCACCCGTCCTTGGTTAGGGAATAAGAGTTCTCACGCTCCACTTGACAGCCAAGTACACTCCAGGCAATGCTGAGTGCAGGGAGATCACTTGGATGCCAAGTAAAGATAAAGACCAAATCCAACTACTTCAGGGCACCCTCGATCTTATCGTCTTGCGAACCCTGGCCACCATGGGACCGCAACACGCCTATCAGATCGCCACGCGCCTGCAGCAAATCTCTGATCGGCTCCTCAATCTTAACCAGGGAACGCTGTACCCCGCATTAGTGAGACTTGAGCAGTATGCCTGGATCAAGGGAACCTGGGGCAAGACCGAAAACAACCGCGAAGCGAAATTTTACGAAATCACCAAAGCCGGACTAAAAGCCCTGGGCGCCGAAACACAGAAGTGGAGAACCATGGCAGCCCTGGTAGAGCGGCTGTTGCTTGAGGAGTCATAGCCATGAATCAACTCAGACGTTTCTTTCTGAAGCTTTCCCGGCTCTTTACCAACTCGCGGGAAGAAGCAGAACTGGATAGAGAAATTGCCGCGCACCTCGCCTTATTAGAGGACGACTATCTTCGGCAGGGCATGGCTCCCGAAGAGGCGCGCCAAGCCGCCAAGCGCGCCTACGGGGGCGTCGACCAGGCCAAGCAAATGCACCGCAACGAGCGCTCATATCAGGGGCTGGCGCAGACCATGCGGGATACTCGCTACACCCTCCGCCAACTGCGTAAGTCGCCAGGATTCGCCATCACTGCCATTCTCATGCTGGCCCTCGGCATCGGAGCCACCACCGCCATCTTTTCCATCGTCGCCGGCGTTCTCCTGCGGCCGCTTCCCTTCCCCGATCCGGATCGCCTGGTCATTCTGGGAGACACGCTCGAGGGGTCCAGCGGATTGACCGCCCGGCCTGGAGCCGGCGCTGAGGACATCCGCAACTACATGCGCGACACCCACAGTTTTACTCACCTCGGCGGCTACCAGAGAAGAAGCTTTGACCTCGCCACCACGGGCGTGCCTGAAGCGGTCCATGGCGTTCGCATGAGCGGTGAGGTCTTTCTCGCGCTCCAGGTGGCGCCGCTGCTCGGCCGCACCTTCACGCAGGACGAAGACGAGCAGCAGCAATCGGTGGTCGTGCTCAGCTACAGCTTATGGCAGAGCCATTACCAGGGCAGGGCCAATGTCCTTGGGACCAGGATCCTGCTCGATCGCAAACCCTACGTCATCATCGGCGTCATGCCGCGCAACTTCGAATTTCCGCTCTTGCCGGGCCACATAGACGGCAGCGAGTTATGGGTTCCCCTGCGCCTGCAACCGGAAGAATTTCTGGCCGGCCAGGCCGCTTCGTGGAGCTTACGCATGGTGGGACGGCTGAAGCCCGGGATCACGCCTCAACAAGCACAGAGCGACGCCGAACGAGTGGCCCAGGCAACCGTGCGCAACTACCCAGCCTTCATGCGCAGTCTCCGTATTCATGCCGCCGTCAAACCGCTTCACGAGGATACGGTGCAGGAAGCGCGGCCGATGGTACGCACGTTGTTCTTTGCTGTGGTCGTCATCCTGCTGATCGCCTGCGCCAACCTGGCCGGTCTTCTGCTGGTGCGCTCCATCCGCAGGCGCAGAGAAATTGCCGTCCGCCTCGCGCTCGGCGCGCGTGCCGCAACACTACTCCGCCAGGCCATCGTAGAAAGCATGGTGCTCTCGCTCGCCGGCGGCCTCGTAGGATTAGCCTTCGCTGCGGCCGCTCTGCGCCTGGGCATAAGCCTGTTGCCGGAAACACTCCCACGCATTCATGAGATTGGTCTCAACTGGCCGGTGATGGCCTTCGCTTTGGGGCTTGCGTTGCTCACTGGCCTGCTCTGCGGGCTGGCACCCGCCTTCGCCGCCATCCACACCAGCGTAAACGGAACCCTGAAAGAAAGCGGCCGCACCGGCACCACCGGCAGCGGCCACGCACGTTTGCGTTCCGTACTCGTCGCCGCGGAGATCGCTATCGCTCTCGTGCTGCTCACCGCTTCGGGCCTGCTGTTGCGCAGTTTCGAAAAAATGCGCGCGGTCGATGTGGGCTTTCGTCCCGACCACACCCTTACCGCACTCTACGGTCTGCCCAGCTATCAATATCCAACCCAGGCAAGCGTCGACACGTTCGATGAGCAAGTGCTGCGCAACCTCCGCCAGCTGCCGGGTGTAGAAGCCGTTGGCATCACCACGGTTCTACCTTCCACCGGCGACTGGGAGGGCCCTGCCCTCACCATCGAAGGCTACGTTCCTCCCAGGGGAGCGGGGCTGAACATGGCCATGATTTCGGTGCTGCGCGGCGATCCGATACAGGCGCTGGGCATTCACCTGCTGCGCGGGCGAACCTTCACCGAGGCAGATAACGCGGGCTCCCAATTAGTGGCCCTGGTTAACAGCAGATTGGCCCAGCGCTACTGGCCTGGCCAGGACCCCATCGGCAAGAGATTTCGGCGCGGCATGCAGGAGACCAAGACCCCCTGGATGACCGTGGTCGGCGTGGTGGATAGCGTGAAAATGGGATCTCCCGATGAAAAAACACCGGACCAGGTCTATCAGCCGGTCGACCAGGTTGCCATCTCCGAAGGAGACTTCGCCACCGCCGGAGAAGTCAACGCAGACTACGGTTACATCGTACTGCGCACCCACGCGGAACCCGAACAGATGCAGAATGCGCTGCGTGCAACCGTGCGCCAGATCGACCCGCAAGTGCCGCTCTACCACATGCAAAGCATGGAGCACGCCATCGCCAATAGCGAGGCGCCGCGCCGTTTTAGCACCATCCTGATCTCGTGCTTTGCCCTGGTCGCCGTCCTGCTCAGCGTGCTTGGCATCTACAGCATCATCGCCTTCTCCGTCGCCTTACGCGAACAAGAGATGGCCCTGCGCATGGCGCTGGGCTGTCAGCGATCGGGGGTGCTCGCGATCATCCTTGCTTCGGGGGTAAAGCTGGCGGCCGTCGGCTGCGTCTTCGGCTTGATTGGAGCCGTAGCCGCTTCTCACCTGCTGCGTACTTTCTTATTTGCCGTCAGCCCATTCGATCCCGTGGTGCTTACACTTGCAGCGGTCGCAATGCTGCTGCTGGCTCTCGCAGCATCGGCACTGCCGGCCAGGCGGGCTTCCCGCACGGATCCCATGCTGGCGCTACGCGGCGAGTGAGGACTGACTAGCGGAGGTTCTGGTACAGCAACGCCTCAAAATCCCTTAGCGTTCGCAGGGCGCCATCGTCGTAGAACGGCAACACCTGCATCATCATGACGGCGGCAATGTGCTGCACGGGATCGATCCAGAACTCCGTGTTGTAAATGCCGGCCCAGCTCATGCTGCCCGCGCTGCGAAACTTTGCGTACTGTGGGTCACCGGACGCGATTTGAAAACCGAGGCCAAATTTATCTTGGCCCGCGCCTAGCGGAAATGGTTTAGCGTGTGATGGATCGACGGTGGGTTGCAGCTCCACAAAGATGAACCCGATGTTGTTCTCACCCATCATCCTTACGGAGCTCTCGCTGAGGATCTTTGCGGGCCCCAGATGGCCTCCGTTGAGGAACATCTGCATGAACTTGCCATAGTCCTGAACGGTCGAGTAGAGACCGCCGTCGCCGTGATACGGAGGCGTGGGCGTTGCCGGGATGGGAATACGAGGCAGTTCTTGGAACAAACCGTTTGTACGCTGGTACTTCGTGGCCACGCGCGGCTGTTTGGCGAGGGGCACGGCGTAAGACGTATCGACCATGCCCAACGGTTCGAAGATGTGCTGCTGAAAATAAGTCTCGAGCGGCTCGCCGGAGATCTTCTCAACGATCATGCCGAGTACCGCGGTGCTCGGGCTGTAGTTCCATTTGTCGCCTGGATCGTTCAGGAGCGGCAATTGCCACACTTCTTTTTTGGTCGCCTCCGTAAGCCGGGACTCGATTGGATTCGAAAAACCGTAACCGAGGCCGGAGGTATGCGTCAGCAAATGGCGGATAGTCATTGGCCGTTTCGCCGGCCGCGTTTCATAGGTTGCGTCCGCCTCATTAAACTTCGTGATGACCTGCAGGTTGTCGAAATCCGGCAGGTATTTCGATACCGGGTCGTCAAGCTTGAGTTTGCCCTCCTCAAAGAGCCTCATGATCGCCACCGAAGTCACGGGCTTAGTCATGGACGCGATCGAAAAGATGGCATTCGTGGGCATCGCTATGTCGCGCGCAACGTCGAGCTTGCCGGCTGCGCCCTGGTAGAGCACGCCGTCGCGGCTGACGACGAGCGCGACAACGCCGGGCGAGTCGCCGCGACTGACAGCGGTGCTCAGCTCTCGCGATAGGAGAGCATTGGCCGTTTCTGAAAATTCCTTTGTTCCCGGACGCCCCGAAGGATGAGGGTGGGGCGTGCTCGTTTGCGCGAGCCCCGAAGAGAGCAGCCATGTGGCGAGAACCACAAACGCGATGAAGGAGGCGGCGGTGTTACTTAGAGTCATCGGAACCTCCAGCCTAGTGTAATCGTCCCGAGTTTGCCCTAACCCGGGAACCCAAAGCCCCTCCGCGACGTATTCTTTTGAGCAGCGGTGCGTGCATAACGCGCCCCTGCTCGTCTAACTTCAGGTCGGGAGATGCAGCCGCTCATGAGCGAATTCCGGGACAATTTCAAACACGCGGTGCGCATGTTCCGCGCCAACCCTGGCTTTACCTTCGCCGCAATCGCTGCCTTGGCGCTGGGCATCGGCATCAACACTGCCATTTTCACCGTGGTCGATACGGTGCTGCTCAAGCCGCTGACCTACCCGGACGCGGATCGCATGGTTCAGTTCATGCTCACTTCGCCCCAGGGCAAGTTCGCCGGCGCCTCTATCCCTAAGTTCTTCCAATGGCGGCAACAGGCCAGCGCCTTTCAAGATGTGGCTGCGTACGACTTAAATGGTCCCGGCTACAACCTGACCGGTGATCGGCCGGAGCAGGTGCACGGCATTCACGTCACCGAAGGATACTTCCGTCTCTTCGGCGCGTCGCCCATGCTGGGACGCACCTTCACCCCGCAGGAGGACTCGCCCAACGGGGGCAAGGTTGTGGTGCTGAGCTATGGCCTGTGGCAGCGCAAATTTGGCGGCAATCCAAATATCATTGGAAGCGCGCTGTCCCTGGGCAATGAGCCCTACACCATCGTTGGCGTGCTGGAAAAATCCTTCCTCTCCGACCCCGAAGCAGACATCCTGCTGCCCTTTCAGTTCGATCCCAATAGCACCAATCAAGGCCACTATTTTCGCGTCGCCGGGCGGCTCAAGCCAGGAGCGACCCTGGCCCAGGCCAATGCCCTCTTGAAGGTGGCAGCCGATCAGTTCCGCCACCGCTACCCGGATGCGCTTGGGCCGAAGGACGGTTTTGCGGTTGAGCCGCTGCGCGACTCCATTGTTGGCGACGCGCGCAATTCGTTGCTGGTGATGCTGGGCGCGGTGAGCCTGGTGCTCCTGATCGCCTGCGCCAACGTTGCCAACCTGCTGCTGGTGCACGCGACTGGCCGCAAGCGCGAGTTCGCCATCCGCGCCGCGATGGGCGCAGGACGCCGGCGCATTGTCCTCCAACTGCTTACCGAAAGCGTGCTGCTTTCCGTCACCGGCGGCCTGCTTGGGACTACTGCTCGGCTACGTAGGTCTACGCGGCCTACTGGCGATGAGCCCTGGGGACATTCCACGGATCGGCGAGAATGGCGGCGCAGTCACGATTGATTGGCGGGTGCTCGTCTTCACGCTCGGGGTCTCGCTCTTCACCGGCATACTTGTTCGGCCTGTTTCCTGCCATCGGCGCGTCGCGGCCTGACCTCAACTCCACACTGAAGGAGAGCAGCAACCGCGCTGGGACCGGATTCCACCAGAGCAAAGCGCGCTCCCTGCTGGTGATCAGTGAGATCTCGTTGGCCATGGTGCTGTTGATAGGCGCAGCACTCCTGATCCGGACTTTTCTCGCCCTGCACCGGGTCAATCCCGGCTTTGACCCGCACAATCGTGCTGACGCTCGAAATGTCGATGACCGGCGACCGATTTCAAAAGACAGCCGGCGTTGCAGAGCTGGTGCGTAATGGGCGCGAGCGGGTGAACGCCATCCCAGGGGTCGAGGTTTCTGCTACCACCTGCTGCCTGCCGATGGAGGGTGGCTTCGGGCTACCATTTTCTATTGTTGGGCGCCCGGTGGACAAAACGCAGCAGGGCGCCGGCTGGATGAACGCCTCAGCCGGCTACTTCGAGGCCTTCAAGATACCTATCCTTCGCGGCCGCAGCTTTACTGACCATGATACGACCGGCGCTCCCGGCGTGGTAGTGATCAATGCGAGCATGGCCAAGAAATACTGGCCGAAAGAAAACCCGGTCGGCCAGCAAATCGTCATCGGCAAGGGGGTTGGGCCAGAATTTGATGAACCCGCACGGCAGATCGTCGGCGTTGCAGGCGACATTCACAATTTCGGGCTGGGACGGGATCCTGACCCGATGATGGTCGTTCCCCAGGCGCAAGTAACGAATGGCGTGACCGCCCTCAACGCTCGTATTGGCCCGGTGATTTGGGTGGTGCGCACGCACACTGAACCGCAACAACTAGCCCCGGCGATAGGCGAGCAACTGCGCCAGGCGAGCGGCGGGTTTCCCGTGGCCCGGGTGCGCTCGATGGACGAGGTCGTAGTCCACTCCACGGCACGGGAAAGCTTCAACATGCTGTTGCTCTCGATATTCGGGGCTTCCGCGCTGGTGCTTGCCTCGATCGGCATCTACGGGCTCATGGCCTACTCGGTGCAGCAGCGCACGCAGGAGATGGGCATCCGCATGGCCTTGGGGGCGGACCGGGGCAAGATCCGTAACCTGGTCGTCTGGCAGGGTATGCAGCTGACCATCGCGGGGGTGATCGTGGGAGCGGGCGCGGCCTTTGGGCTTACCCGCCTGATCGCCAGCCTCCTCTTCGGGGTGAAGAGCCTGGGACCCGCTGGTATTTGTAACTGTACCTGTGGTGTTGGCGGCGGTCGCGTTGTTGGCAGTATGGCTCCCAGCCACGCGTGCCTCGCAGGCTCGATCCCATGGCCGCTCTGCGGGTGGAATAGAGACTCCGATGCGGTGTATTCCCGCGAAACAGAAGGCGCTGACGAGGTTCTGCCCCCTTGTATTGCTCGCCATTGATTTTTTTTGCGCCGGGTCCGCGCACGCACAGGAGGTTTCCGATTCCACCAGCACTTTGCGCCGCGGCGCCAATCTGGTGCTGGTGCCGACGATCATAAGAACCAGCAGTGGCGAACCGGTTTTCGGCCTCACGGTCAATGATTTCATCCTTACCGATGACGGCGTCGAACAAAAAATCTCGCTGGAAGAAAACACCGACAGCCAGCCGCTGGCTCTGGTGATCGTGGTGCAGACTGGCGGTGCGGGCGGCCGCCGGCTTGATAACTATCGCAGGCTGGGCCCGCTCCTCGATTCCATGATGGGTGCTGTTCCTCATCGGGTGGCCGTGGTCGGATTCGACAGTGAGCCGCACATCGCGGCAGAATTCACTCCCGACCTGAATAATGTTGCGGGAGTGATGGCAAATCTGCAGCCAGGCGATGGTGGAGCAGCCATCCTGGACAGCCTTAGCTTTGCTGTCGACCTGCTGCGGAAGCAACCGACCAGCTATCGGCGGGCGATCCTCAGCATTAGCGAGACGCTTGATCACGGCAGCAAGAACAAGCTGGAAGATGCGTTGCGCGCCATCGACGATACCAATACGACCATCTATAGTCTCGGCTTCTCCACGACGAAGGTTGACATGAAGCACGACGCGGATCAGTTCAACTCCGACTTGACACCTGCTCCAACGCACGGCTGTTTTGCAAAAGATCAAAGCAATGGGTCAGACACCCATCCTGTCCAGGTTCCGGATGGCAAGGGAAACAATCGCGCAATGCAGACCTTCCATTGCCTGAGCTTGCTCGCGCCGCCTTTACTTGCTGCCGAGATGGCGTCTATGGCTGCATTGGATGGCATGCACCACAATGTGCCAGAGAGTGTAGCCCGGCTCACCGGTGGCGAATACTTCAAGTTTGAAAACACGCGCAATCTGGAGCGTGGACTGATCGCGATTTCGAACCAAATCCCGAATAGCTACGCTCTCAGCTTCTCGCCACAGGCGGACACTCCAGGTCTCCACGCGATTGACGTCCGCCTGAAGGATAGGACAGGTCTGCACATAGATGCCAGAAGTAGCTACTGGGCAGACGGTGCCAATAGCCCCAACTAGCAGCAACATGTTTCCGGTAACTACATCTATCATGGGTTTGCATTATGGAGAACGTCCCATGACACTGCGTGCATCCAATCGAGGCTTGACTGGCCTGACTAGGTACCTCCTACTGTTGACATCCGTACTCACCGTCGCCACCCAACTCCTCGCGCAGGATCCGCCTCCCGGCAACCAGCCGCCACCGCCGCCTACTGCGGGCATCAACGCCACCCTCGACCCCGATGGATCTTCGGCAACTTACACCGTCACAGAGCAGTTGGTCGGCATTAACTTTCCCAATGACGCCGAGGGAACTACCCCTACCGTCTCCGGCAACCTCGTGATCGCGCCGGATGGCAGCATCCCTGTCGGCTCCTCTAAGCTCACCGCTGACCTGCGCAACCTCAAGAGCGACCAAGATCAGCGAGACGGCTACGTCCGCAAAAATACACTCGAGACTGACAAGTTCCCTACCGCTGAGTTTGTTCCAACGAAAATCGACGGCCTGCCCAAGATGATCCCCTTCACCGGCCAGGCCGGCGTCCAGATTACCGGCAATCTCACGGTACACGGCGTGACCAAGGAGGTCACCTTCCAGGGCATCGCCACTTTCAATCGTAACGGCACCATCGCCGGCCGAGTCAAAACCAACTTCAACTTTGCTACTTTCGGCCTCAGCAAGCCCAGCATCGCTCGTCTGATGAGCGTGGACGACAAGATCACACTCGAGCTGGTCTTCAGGCTTAGACGCAGTTAGGGCCCAAATCGCTCTTCTTGAGCCTGCAGCTATTCGTGCCGGAGAGCTATCATCGGGTCCAGCTTCATAGCTCTGATAGCGGGGAGCAATCCAGCCAAGAGTCCGGTCAGAATCAGCAAGAGCGATGCAACCGACAGAGTCATGGGGTCGGCAATGGAAAGTGCGAAGAGCATATTGGCGAAGATACGCGATGCGGCAATGGCAACGGGTATTCCTATTCCGATGCCGATGAGTGTCAAGTAAATGGCTTCATGAAGAACCAGGCGGAGAATGCCGGCGCGCTGTGAGCCCATCGCCATCCGTATCCCTATCTCCCGGGTGCGCAGGCTTATCGAATAAGACAGAAGGGCGAACAGACCAAATCCCGCCACCATGAGCGCGACGGCGGCGAAGAAACTGGACAGGCTCGCGGTCATTTTCTCATTGACCATCGATCGCTCGTTCCTTTGTGCAACTGTGCTTGTTTTGATGGAATATTCATGGCCCAAAGATTCCACCTCACGTTCCACCGTTTTCTCGAACTCAGGACCGACCGTTCCGCGGACGAGGAGAGTTCCCCCTTCGTCGGAATAACCAAATTGGGTTGATGGCAGGAACAAGAACGCGCCGTTAGCGTCGCGTATGTCGAGCAGTCTAGCGGGCCGGGAGATGCCTACGATCTCGAGGTCCTGGAAGTCCGGCAGGACTCCAAAGCGGATATGTTTGCCGACTGCATCCCCCAACGGGAATAGTTGCCTGGCCAGCCAACTATCAATGATCGCGGCGTGGGGATGATTGCTGTCATCAGACCAGTTGAAGTCGCGGCCAGTGACCAATGGAATCTCGAGAGTCTTAAAAAATCCCGGCGAAACGATGACGAGAGCTGCCGCGACGGCATCCGCCGGATTCGAAGAGGATGTGCTGGAGACGGTTTCTTTCGAAGCCACGTCCCCGGCGAGGATTGGCCTGTTTGAGAACGCTACGGATCGTACGGACGGAAGTCCGGCAACGGCCTCGGTAAGCTGCTTGCGGTAGCTGTCTTTATCGACTCCCTGGTAGCCCCCTGGAACGGGCGTGAGATCGAGTTCAGTCACGCTTGCTTTATCAAACCCGGGATTGAACGACTTGAGGCCTTGCAGCGTTCGCAGGAAAAGCCCGGCGGTTTGCAGCAGGATGAGCGAGATGGCCACCTGCGAGACGATGAGCGCCTTGCCAAAACGCCCCGTGCCTTGGCCTAAGGTGCGCTCGCTGTGCTGCAGCATGGAACCGGACCGCCGGCGAGAAAGCTCCCAGGCGGGGACCAAGCCGGTGAGGAGTCCAGTGAAGATTGCCGCGAAGGCGGCGCAGGTAAAGACGCGCCAGTCTGGTCTTACATCCAACAGGGCCGGGACTGTTTGGCCGCGGGCCATCAGCACGATGAGAAGTTGGCTGCCCCAGTAGGAAAGCGGGAGTGCGAGGAGCGCTCCGCTGCAGGAAAGAATCAGCGTTTCAGCGAGGAACTCACGGACCGCTTGCCATGGACTCGCTCCTAAAGCGACACGGGTACTGATCTCCTGACGACGGCGAATCGCTCTCGCCAGTGTGAGACTCGCCAGATTTACGCAGATGACCGACAGAATGAGAACAACGATGCCGAGAAGCAAGTCCAGCGGCCGCCGCATTCTGGCACGGAGGTCCCCCCACTCTAACTTAGCCCCGGTGGCTACTTGATCGAGTTGAAGGCCCATAGAGAGAAAGGATTGCCTACGGGCGCCTGCACTTTCCGTGGGCACCGTGGCCTCAAGAAGCCGAGTCCAGAACGATTGCAGTTGGACAGATGCATGCTCAACGCTGTCGCCAGCAGCAAGCCTGCCAGTGACGAAGAGCCATAAAAGTCCCCGGCTCTGGAGGTCGCTTTCCCGGAGCGCGCCCGCGGGCACGGTGATCTCGGGAGGCGAGCCAACGGTCATGCCGGTAAACCACTTCTGCGTAACTCCAACTATAGTGAACAGTTTGCCGTCGATGTGGATCGGCTTGCCGATGACCGACGGATCGCCCGCGAAGCGCTCCTTCCAAAGTTCGTAACCGATTACGGCAACCTGAGAAATCTGCCCACCCTGCCTATCGCCGGGATTGATCAGGCGGCCGAGAAGCGCCTTGGCGCCCAGGACGGAGTAATAGTTGCTGGTGACCGAGCGGACATCCAAGAGCGAAACGGCACCATCAATGCCCACACTGAATGCCTCTCCCGCTGTCCAACCGCAAATGTTTGTGAAGGCGCGCTGTCGCTGCTCCAGTTCCGCAAACATGGGATAGGAGATAGGAACTCTGGAATGACCACGATAGTTCGCCGTGAGTTCTACCAGTTGCTCCGGATGCGGGACCGGCAGCGGACGAAGAGTGAGTGCATCGATCACGGTGAAGACGGAAATCGCTGCCCCGATACCGACAGCAAGCGCGATTACAAAAACACCGGCGAAGAGTGGGTCGCGGGCGAGCGACTTCAAACCGTAAGAGAAATCTCGGTGGATCGATCCCATAGAGAGAGCCGCAAGTTGATCATCTTGGCGGCTAAGTCCTTTGTTTCACGAAGATGGTCAAGATGATCAAACCAATTAAGTTGATCATCTTCGTCACTCCTTGGAAAAGCGTGGCTCCTTTACAAAATGGTTCTATGTATATAGAGACCGGAGAGGCGAGTTTCGGTTTATTCTGAACAAGTTTTTTAGGCTGGTCGGAATCTCAGCCGGCGAGTGAACAACTGAATGATCAATAAGAGGAGAAGCTGCGCGGCTATGGCTCCACTTAGATCAATGCAGACGTCAAGGGGCGAACTCGTCCGGCTGGGCAAGAAGCTCTGATGGTACTCATCCAAAATGGCGATCAGCAAAGTGCTGAGCACCGCGAGAACGGAAGCGCGCCGCCACAGGGTCCAATGCCTGACCGCCATGCGGCGAAGCGTCTGCCGCCAGCTGTAGAAAAAAGCCATGCTGACCAGCCCGTAGCCTACGAAGTGACCGGTCTTGCGGATGACATGATGTACGTCTTCCCATTGCGAAGTGCTCGTCGGGCCGAAGAGCCGAACCCAGAATGGGTATAACCAGGCGCTGGTGTTTTGCGCCGACATAGTGGCCGTCGACTCGAGAGCGATCATGAGAACGCTGAGTGCGGCCGGGACCCAGTCCAGGATTGGTTTCCACCTGGACGATTTGAATGAACTCATCGCTTAATTATAGAGGGTGGACTGTGGGGAAATCGACGCGGTAGAGCCCTCTTGAACAGAACCGAAGCTAAGTGAACACGGGCTCCCAAAACGGTCTTAGCGCGTGAAGAGCGCTTCGCAGGCTGCTCGCAGCCATACAGCGATGGCCTTCGCGCCGGGATCAGGACAACCAAGGACTCTGGCACCAAGGTAACTTGACCGGCCCAACTTGGGTTGCATGTGCGCAGTGGCTTCGGCGCCGCGCTCCGCTGCTTCGACCGCGGCCAGGACTACATCCTGTGTCGCCTTCACACTCGCACTTTGCCGCAGTGCCCTCACGAATGGATCAAGCGCGTCGAGCATGGTGCGATCGCCTGGCTTTGCGCCACCTAATTCACTGATGGCCCCGCTTCCCTGATCGAGTGCTTCAGCCCAACGCGCCCATCCGGTTGCGCGGCTCGCCTCGAGAACAGTGCCGCAACGCAGAAACAACACACCGTAGAGCGGCCCGGAGGATCCACCCAACGAACGGCGGAGCGTATGAGCGAGCGCTTTGAGCGTAGCGGGAGCATTGTCCAAAGGATAAGAGGCGACCGCGTCTTGAACAGCCTTTGCCGCACGGGCCATGCTGACGCCCAGGTCGCCGTCGCCGGTAACGCGGTCCATCTCAGTCAATTCATTTTCGGCGGCCAACAACGCTGTGCAGGCAGCCTCAATGGCTTGTCTGGTTTTTCTGCCGACATCGGTTTGCGCTCCACCGCCGGCACTCACTTCTGTGCTGACCTCCGCTGCGATCTGCACCGTTGGATTGCCCGGGCGCTGTTTGCTTGCATTCGGCCACGCGGGAGCGGTAGTCGCAGCGTCGAGCCAGCGCAGCCGATCGTCGTTCAGGCCGAGAACAGAGATCGAGATTCCAGCCATATCAAGGGAAGAGAGAAATGTTCCGGCGTAGATTCGCTCCACCGTAAAGTCCCTGGCTGCAAGAACGCTCACCGTATGGCGGGCCATAATGGCTATTTCCATCTCTGTGGTGGCCCCCAGGTTGTTCACCATCACAGCCACCCGCTTCTGATTTCCTAAGCTTCCGTGCTGCAGAATTTTTGTTAGCAACGTTTCCGCCACCTGGTTAGCGGACTGCAACTCCATGCGCTGCACACCGGGCTCTCCATGAATGCCGAGGCCCAACTCCATCTCGTGGTCGCCGAGCTCAAAGCTGGGCTTACCGACCGCGGGCGAGGTTCCCGCTGAGAAGGAGACTCCCATGGTGGCGAGGGACGCAACAGACTCTTTGCCAAAGATTGCCAGGTCGGCCAGGCTCCTGCCCTCGGCGGCAGCGGCCCCCAAAAGCTTGTGGATGAAGATCGTGCCCGCAAGACCACGCGCGCCAGTGGCTTGTAACGTGTCTTTCAGGGCGACATCATCATCCACGATGACGATGTCGACCGGGATGCCTTGGGCACGCGCCATCTCCGCGGCCAGGCCGAAGTTCAACCGGTCGCCAGTGTAGTTCTTGACCACCAGCAAGGCTCCCGGCTCTGCCGCGACGGCCTGGATGGCAGCGAAGACGCTGTCGCTGCTGGGCGAAGTAAAGACCTCTCCGGCTACCGCTGCGCTTAGCATGCCTGCTCCGATGTAGCCTGCATGCGCCGGCTCATGGCCACTGCCTCCGCCGGAGAGAATGGCAACCTGCTGATTGCGGACGTGCTGCGCGTCTGCACGGATGAGGACCTGGTGTCCCGGCAGGCGGACGGAGCCCGGGTGCAACACGGCCAGACCTTGCAGCATTTCTCCGACAACGTCTCCAGGGCTGTTAATGAACTTTTTCATGTGCAGCCAATCTATAGCGTCTCCAGGTAGATAGAAAGCTGCTGCCGGGAACTCGCTATCCACTACATGGTAAGATTTGTTCCATTGGAGGAAGACCTATGGCTCACTACTCCAGACGCCAATTCATCAAGACCGGACTCGCCGCGGGTGCGCTCGCAACCACCGGAAGCTTATCGCTAAAAGCGGCTCCCCAGACAGCAACGGATGTGGTAACGCTGGGAAACTCCGGCGTGAAGGTTACGCGGCTCGCCTTCGGCACCGGGACCATGTCGGGCCAAGTGCAGCGCAGCCTGGGCCAGGAGCAGTTTACGCGGCTGGTGCGATACGCGCACGAGCGCGGCATTCGCTTCTTCGAGACCGCGGAATCTTACGGGGGAATGCATGAGATGCTCGGCATCGCATTGAAGGGCGTTCCGCGCGACAGCTATCAGCTGATGACCAAGGTGACCACTACAAAGGGTGTGGATCCACAAGCGAAGATCGACGAGCTGCGCAAGCAGGCGAATACAGAATATTTCGACATTGCGTTGCTTCACTGGCAACATACTGGGTCGTGGCCAACCGACACGCTGCGCTGGCAGGACGGGATTTCTGAGGCGCAATCGAAGAAGGTTGTGTTGGCTCGTGGCGCCTCGGTGCACGGGCTGCCGGCATTGCGCCAAACTCCCGATACCAAGTGGCTGGAAGTTGCCATGATCCGCATGAACCATAAAGGCGTGCGCATGGACGCCGAGGACTACGACACAAATGGCCTGGGGAACGTGAGCGAAGTGGTGCAGCATGTGAAGCAGGTGCAGAAGGAAGGCATGGGCGTAATCAGCATGAAGCTGATCGGCGAAGGCGCCTTTACCAACCGCGCAGATCGCCAGGCAGCGATGAAGTTTGCCTTCCGGAACGCCGGCGTTAATGCGGTCACGGTCGGTTACAAGAGCACGGCCGAGATCGATGAAGCTATCGAGAATTTGAACCTGGCGCTGGCGTAGCAATCGTCGTCCGTATCACTGTTCTTGACCAAGTAAGACGGAGCGGCGGATGTTGGCGTTCACCTTCGTGTTGGCGGCCTCTGTTGCGTTCGGCGCTACCACCCCTCAACCGACAGCGACTCAACCCTGTACAAGCCTGCTCCAGCTTGCACTGCCAAATGGCATTATTACGTCCGCACAGGTGGTAAGCGCCGGCGCGTTTACGCCTTCCGCCCCCAACAGTGGAACGAACGCTTTCATCGGTCTGCCGGCATTCTGTCGTGTCGCGGCCACGCTGCGGCCAACGAGCGACTCTGAGATCAAGATCGAGGTGTGGCTTCCGGCCGCCGGGTGGAACGGAAAATTTCTGGCGATGGGCAGCGGCGGCTGGGGCGGCGCCATCGATTATGAGGGGCTTGGCTACGCGCTTAGCCGGGGATACGCAACCAGTGCAACCGACGATGGCCACGAGGGACTGGGTGGCGCATTTGTCTTGGGTCATCCGGAAAAGTTGATTGATTTTGCCTACCGCTCTGAACACGAAATGACCATCAAGGCAAAGGCGATCATTCGCTCGTTCTATGGGCGCGACCCGCGATACTCCTATTGGGATGGATGCTCGGGGGGCGGCAGAGAAGGACTCTTGCAGGCTTATCGCTATCCCGACGAGTTCGATGGCGTCATTGCCGGCGATCCCGCGACCTTCCGCAGGAACGCATGGGCGCTGTGGTTGGCAAATGTAAGTTTTAAAGATTTCGCGGATTATATTCCTCCGGCTAAATACCCGATGATCCACCAGGCAGTGCTTGACGCCTGCGACAAGATCGACGGACTGAAGGACGGATTGATCGATGATCCCACCCGCTGCCACTTTGATCCTGAAGTGCTGCAATGCAAGGAAGGGGATAGGCCGTCTTGCCTCACCGCGCGTCAAGTGCAGACTGCACGGAGCATCTTGAGCGCCGCCACCACTCCCAGCGGACAAGAGATTTTCCCTCGCCTGGAGCCAGGCACGGAGTTGCGCTGGGCGCGTCTGGCCGGCGGCCCTGCACCTGCGGATCTATTTCTGGATTACTTCAAGTACGTGGTCTACAAGGATCCGCAGTGGGATTGGAGAACCTTCGACCTCGAACGGGACGCGGCGTTGTCCAACGAGATCGACAAGAACACAATCGCGCTCCAGCCCGACCTCACGCCGTTTGCCCATCACGGTGGCAAACTACTTCTCTACCACGGCTGGGCTGATCAACAGGTGGCGCCGGGGGCCACGGTTGAGTTCTACGATTCGATGGTGAAGGTGAGTGGCGACCCTGCACCCGGGTGGGTGAAGTTGTTTATGGTTCCTGGTATGGCTCACTGCGAAGGAGGCGAAGGGCCTGATACTTTCGACAAGCTCAGCACCATGGAACAGTGGGTTGAGCAAGGCAAGGCGCCCGATCAGATCATTGCCTCCCACAGCGAGGCCTCGCATAGCACCAATGGAAAGATCGATCGCACGCGCCCCTTGTGCCCTTACCCGCAAGTTGCCAGGTATCAAGGAACGGGCAGCATCGACCAAGCCGCGAACTTTATCTGTAAGTTGCCGCAACCAGGCGGCCAGTGAAACATGATCGCTATTAACGCCGATCGCCTGTGGAGCCGCGTTGAGGCTCTCAGCCGCTTCACGGATCCGGCCAATCCCTGGACGCGCCGCGCGTTCGACAACCAGTTTGCGATGGGCCGGGCGTGGCTCAAGGAAGAGTTCCAAGCTGCCGGCCTATCTGTGGAAGTGGACGCGGGTGGGAATCTCATTGGGCGCACCCCGGGCAGTGGCCGCGGTCTAGGAGCCCTGGTCGCAGGATCGCATTCCGATACGGTGCCGGCGGGCGGCCGCTTCGATGGCATGCTTGGTTTGCTCGCGGCGCTAGAAGCTGCGCAATCGATCCGGGAGCAGCGGGTCTCGCTCGCGCATCCTCTTGAAGTTGTCGATTTTCTGGCGGAAGAGCCGAGCGATTTCGGCATCTCTTGCGTGGGCAGTCGTACTTGGGCCGGCGTGTTGACCGCATCGGATCTTTCGCGCCGTCTGCCTTCCGAGGTTACGCTCGCTTCTGCGATCGAGAGTGTGGGCGGCAAGGTGGAAGACCTCGGCCAACCCATTCGCGCCCGGGAATCTGTATCGGCGTACGTCGAGTTGCACATCGAACAAGGTCTGGTACTGGCCGAGCGAAAGGCTGAGATCGGTGTGGTAACCGCTATCGTCGGCATCCGCCGTCATGAAGTGACGGTCGAAGGGCGCGCCGATCACGCAGGGACAACGCCCATGTCCCTTCGCCGGGACGCGCTGGTCGGGGCTGCCAGTTTCATCCGCGCGGTCGACGAGCTGGCGCGATTGCGCCCAGCGGAAGGACCTTACCTGGTGGCGACAATAGGAAGGCTGTCTGTGCAACCGAACGCGATCAACGCGGTGCCCGGTTCGGTGCGCATGATACTCGAGGCGCGCAGCACCGATGAGACCGCGCTGCTTCAATTTGAGCAAGAGTTGTGGAGAAGGACCGAAGGCGAATTGGATGCTCGGGGATTGCGGCTGACTCGCTCACTGCTGAGCCAAACCTTACCCACTTCCTGCTCGCCGTTGATTCAGAGCGCGATCGAAGAAGCATCCATGGCGGCGGGATTCAGTAGCACTCGATTGCCAAGCGGAGCGGGCCATGACGGCGTGTTTGTTGCTCGCATTGCACCGATGGGCATGATCTTTGTGCCCTGCCGGGAGGGTCGAAGCCACACTCCCGAAGAGTGGGCTGAGCCTGCTGATTGCGCGAACGGAGCCCGCGTTCTGGCGGAGACGCTGATCCTGCTGGATAAGAGCTTGGTTTGAACTGCGGCGATGACGAGGGCAATGCTTTCGTATAACCTGATTCCTACTTAGCCGTGGAGAGCGCGCATGAACTATTTCATTACCCGGGACGGGCAGCAATACGGTCCTTATACGATCGCAGACCTGCAACGGTATGTGGCCTCGGGACACATCCTCCTCACCGACTCGGCACACAGGGAGGGAACGAGCGAACTTCTACCCGTATCGCAGATTGTTGGCGCCGCCATACCGGTACCACCGCCGCAGATTGCGGGCGGCCCCGTCCTCAACGCTTCTATCTATCCCGACCCTCCCAACCTGCATTGGGGCCTGGTGCTGCTCTTCAGCTTACTCAGCTGTGGACTTTTTAGCTCGGCGTGGAACCTGGTGCAGGCAGCCTGGATGAAGAAGGTTGCGCCCCAGAGCACCGCTCTTTACTATTACGTCGCCAGCATATGCGTTCTGGCGGCCGTATTGTTTACCAGCTTTGAAGCGGCCTTCGCCCACTCTTCAAATTCCATTGCGGGCGCCATGAATCTGGTTTATGCCATCCTCACCCTGGTCGGAAGATTCAGCCTTAGAAGTTCTCTCGAGCAGCACTACAACGTGGTTGAGCCGATGGGACTTTCCCTGGGGCCAATCATGACGTTTTTCTTTGGGGATATCTACTTTCAATACCATTTCAACCAGATCATGCGGCGTAAGTACGCGGGCCGCGTGGGTCAATTCTCTGCATGAGCGTTCGCGCACGCCGGTGGCTGGCTAATCTCGTAGCCTTCGCGCTTGCGGCTGCGGCTTACGTGGTTCTGAGATTCCCTCCCGCCAGCGCGCGCTTTTATCCGCGCTGCCCTGTCTTCTTTTGGTTGCACCTCCACTGTCCGGGTTGTGGCGGAACGCGCGCGCTGGCCGCCCTGCTGCACGGCAGACTCAACGAGGCCATGCATTGGAATGGAATGGCCGTTATCTTTTTTCCCTTTGTCGCTGTCTTCGTTGCTGTGAGCTATTGGCGTGCTATCCGAGCGACACCATTTCTCTGGCCCACGGTTCCCGATTCGCTACTCAAGTTATCCTTTATGCTCATCGCTCTCTTCACCGTGGTCAGAAACGTATCGCCCTCATAGAGAGAGGATTCCAGGCAGTTGTTACAGGGAAAGGCGCGCAGCAGGTTCCCTTCGACTGCGCTCAGGGCAAGCTCTCCACCTGCGCTGCCCCCGGATTTCCTGTTGAGCTTGTTGGCGTTCCCGGACTTCACGCGGTTTTCTCCTACGGAAAACCGCACACGCGGATGTGTCCAGCGCAGCGTGGCAGGAAATCATGTACGCTCCGGCCGGGATGAAAAGTTTGGGTAGTGACCTTTATTGAGAGCCGTGAGATCGGATGGACAGAGCCGGAGAGCCTTAGTGCGACCCCGCGACTCTTACCTGGCTTTCGAGATAGGTGTTCAGGTGCTCTTGGGCCAGGCGGAGAGCACTTCGCGATCGCCGGAGCTTGGAACTGACGAACGCACCTTCCAGGAGCGAGATGATAAGGATGGCGAGTTCTTCCGGATTGACTGAGGGCTGGATTTCCGCCTTCTCTTGGCCGGCACGGGTTATGTCCGCGAGTAAGGCCGCCCAGTCGCGCATCGCGCCCTCGGCACGGCGACGCAGGAGCGCATTACCGTCGTCCGCGTCCAGGACCGTGTTGAGCATCGGACAGCCACCCGGGAATGAGGGCTGGGAGATAAAATTGGCGATGTGAAGTCTTAGCTTGTCCACGCTGTTTGCAGCCTGATCGAGGTTGCCTACTCGCGCAGAAGAAGCCTCTGCCCAGGCGTGGTCAAAAGCCGCAACCGCCAACTCTTCCTTGGTTGCGAAGTGGCTATAAAGGCTTGCTTTCTCCAGACCGGTGGCCGCACTAATATCCTGCATCGAACAGCCATCGAAGCCTCTCCGATTGAAGAGGGGCGCCGCCTTGGCGATGATTCGCTGCCGTGTTCGTTCACCTTTTAGCATGGATCAGCATCGCAGATGCGAGAGGTCAGGGTCTCTGAATAGCCCTGCCTCCGCATCGAGTAGAACCATTACCAGGGAAGTTCAGAGCCCATATGGATAAAGCGGCCATTGGGACCGTCAGAGCCGATCAGAGCCAGCTGAACGCTGGTCTTCGCACCGTCAACGATCTCCATGGGAGCCTGGTCGGTGCCCATTTCAGTTTTTACCCAGCCGGGGTGCGCCGAGTTTACCTTGATCTTGGTGTCTTTCAACTCCGCTGCCAGATGCACGGTGAACGCATTGAGAGCGGTCTTGGAGGCATCGTAGGCGAAGGCTTTAATGCTCGCAATTGGACTCTTGGGGTCCGCATGCAACGTCAGTGAGCCCAGGATGCTGGAGAGGTTGACAATGCGTCCCGCAGGGCTCTTCTTAAGCAGCGGCAAGAACTCTCTGGTCACGGCAATTGTGGAGAAAAGATTTGTACCAAAAACTTTCTGCAGTTCCGCTTCGGTCGTTTCCACTGTCTTTGGTGTGAACATTCCGTCTTCAGCGCCTACACCCGCATTATTGATGAGGATGTCGAGTTTTCCATACTTTTCGGCAACGGCTTTGGCGGCCGCCTTGCGATCACCATCGTTGGTCACATCGAGCTGCACGGGGAATGCGTCGATCCCCTCGCCCTGAAGCGTCGCTGCCGTATCCTTGGCCGCCTTCAAAGTCCGCGCTGCTACCACCACCGAAATGCCGTTCTGCCCCAACTGCCGGGCTGTCTCCAAACCAATTCCTCGATTCGCACCCGTAACCAGGGCAACCTTCTTGTCATTTGCCATCGCAATCATCTCCTGCTGAAGAGATGTGCCGTAGAGCGAAGGGATGCATAATTTACGACCGATCGGAAGTTTTTAAGATCGGAATAATTTCTGCAAAACAGTGAAACCGAGGCGGTGGGAAAGCCCGTCCTTTTCGCCGATCCCAGTCAAGGCTAGCGGGAAAGAATTTCCTGCATGGGGTAATCAACAACCGGGTACCGGAGTGCCTTGCGTCGAACGATGAAGAATGACTGGGCAAGGCAGGAGTGAGTATGGTTTTACTCCGACGGTACTTCCCCTCGAACTCTTCCATTGGTTTCTTAAATTGGAATTCAGATGAAACCGGCACGCTGTTCCATCCGTCTTCCAAATCGATCAGGATGTTGGAGAACCGACCATGGCTGACCCAAATAATCTGTTAGGCAATGTCCCGCTGTTATTGGTAGTTCCGAATCCGCTTGAAGTATTGGAGCGGCTGCGCGATTCGTATAAAGGGCTGTCAGAATGGGAGGTCCTCACGGTAGCCGATCGAGCCGTGAAGACGGCGGTCGAGATCACTCTGAAGCACGTGGCCAGGGCTGTCTAACGTATTCGATATTGTCTCCGCGTCCGATCGAGAGTATAAGCCCAACCCATAGTCTGACCGGTTTTCTGGCCTTTTCGATCCAATAGAGAGATTTATTTCGAGCCCGGCCCGCAAGGGTCGTGAAATGCTCCTGTCAAGGGCCACATTGATAAATGCGCCTTGGGAAGATAGCCTTCCACATATGTGGCGGAATACGGTCCGATGGTGGTTAATCCTAAGTTTGCTGTCGTTCTACTGTGTCGCTGGGCAATCGCAGGGAGACAGGGTTCCGGTGCGCATCATCGTGACGGAGACACAGGAGAAGGCCGAACATGCCCTGGGCGAACTGAAGGCCGGAGCCGACTTCGCGGCGGTGGCCAAGGCCGAGTCGACGGATCCGACGGCGGCAGAAGGCGGATCGCTGGGAATGGTTACCCCCGATGGGTTGCGCACCGAATTGCGCATTGCCATGCAGGGCCTGCAACCCGGTCAATTTTCCGGGGTAGTAAGCATGCCCACCGGATACGCCATCATCACAATCGACAAGCCGGATCAGCAGGATGCTCAAAATAGCGCACCGCCATCCGGGGACGCCTCGCCCATGGGCTCCACCGAAAGAGGGCCGAGCATGGACGCGGTCAGCTTGCCCCTGGGCGGACGAGATATCGTGCGCCTCCCGCCCGACACCTCCGGCCTGGTGGACGTAGAGGGAGCGTTCCAGACAGTCGCGAAGCCCGACGGTTGGAACAACAACATGGCGACTGTGTGTCGCATCCACGATGGGCCGCTTATCCCCATATTGACGGATACGGTCCACAAGCTTCTCGCATCCCCCGATGCGGCCAGCCTCAGCCCCATGGAACAGATGCAATACCACTACGCTCTCGCCGTCTTCGCTTCCTACAAGGGCGATATGGACCAGGCGATCGCCGAGTGGCAGAAATGCTATTCCATCGACCAGGCCGATGTGCCGGCCGGAGTGGAAACGATGGAAGAGGTTCTGGGAAGCGCCTACCTTCATCGAGCGGAGATGAAGAACGGCATATACACCGATCCGGGAGACCGGTGTATTTTTCCGCCGAAGAATCCCCGCGAATCGTTCGCGCATCCCGCGGACTCGAAGGCGGCTATTGAATATTTCCTCAAATATCTCAAACGCAAACCGGACGACCTCGAGGTGAAGTGGCAACTGAACCTGGCGTACATGACGTTGGGGCAATACCCTTCCGGCGTGCCTGCGCAGTACCGGATCACTGCACCGGCGGAATTCGATCCCGCCGAGAGCATCGGACGCTTTGAAGACGTTGCCAAGGCCGCCGGCCTGGCTCTGCCGCAGATAGCTGGTGGCATGCTGGTCGATGACCTGGAGAACAATGGACTACTCGACGTAGTCACCAGCGGTTACGATGCCTGCGACCACTTGAACTATTTTCATAACAACGGCGACGGCACATTTGCAAACTGGAGCGATCGCTCCGGCCTGTCTAAAATAACAGCGGGCGCGAACCTTCTTCAGGCGGACTTCAACAACGACGGCTGCATGGACGTGCTGGTGATGCGCGGCGGGTGGCAGAATCCTTTTCCCCTGAGCTTGCTCAAGAACAATTGCGACGGCACATTTACCGATGTCACCACTGCGGCGGGCCTGGGCAACGAACTTTTTGCTTCGCAGACGGCGGTTTGGGCGGATATCGATAACGATGGATGGCTCGACCTGTTTGTCGGCAACGAGAAAGGTCTGAGCCAGCTCTATCGCAACAAGGGCGACGGCACCTTTCAGAATATTTCGGCTAGCGCCGGCATCGATCGCAACGCCTTCAGCAAGGCCGTGGTCTCGGCTGACTACGATGGCGACGGCTATCCGGATTTTTTTGTCTCCAACATGCGGGGGAAGAACTTTCTTTATCACAACAACCGGAACAACACCTTCACCGAGGTCGCAGCCAAGGCAGGGGTGGCAGATTCATGGGCCGATTTTGCCGCGTGGTTTTTCGATTACGACAACGATGGCTGGCCTGACCTTTTTATCACCAGCGATTACAGCTCGATTGACGAGACGATGCGGACTTATATGAAGCTGCCGCACAATGCCAAACCGCTGCGACTCTACAAGAACATGCGCGATGGCACCTTTCAGGACGTGACCGCAAAGGTGGGCCTGGATAAGGTGTACATGCCGATGGGCGCAAACTTCGGCGACGTGGATAACGATGGGTTTCTCGATATCTACCTCGGGACCGGCAGCGGGGAGTACGCGTCGCTGGTGCCGAATGTCTTGTTGCGCAACAAAGCGGCCCAGACATTTGTCGATATTTCCGCTTCCTCCGGCACTGGGGAACTGCATAAGACGCACGGCATCTCCTTCGCCGACCTGGAGAATCGCGGCCACCAGGACATCGTCGTCGAGATGGGGGGCGCCGTCCCTTCAGACGCCCATCCGATCCGCGTCTTCCGCAATCCAGGAAATTCGAATCACTGGATCAATATCAAACTGCGAGGAGTGAAGACCAACCGCTCAGGCATTGATGCCAAGGTGAAGGTCGTGGTCGAGAACAAGAACCATAGCGAGCAGGCTTTCTATCGCCAGGTGGGCAGCGGAGGCTCTTGGGGCGCGTCGCCCCTGGCCCAGGAGATCGGGCTGGGCAGCGCAAAACGGATCAAGACGATCGAGATCTACTGGCCGGCCAGCAAGACAACACAGATATTGAAGAACGTAGCGATGGATGAGTTCATCGAGGTCGAGGAATCGAAGCCGCAATATTCCAAGCGCGAGCTGCCCTCCTACCGGCTGGGTGAGAAGAAGATGCCGCCCAACCTGCGAGCAAGCCAGTGAGCGGACCAGTTCGAGTGCCCGCTCGCCTATTCGTCCGGGCGTTGCTGTTGTTTTTCGTGACAGGCCCGGCTGCATTTGGGGCACAGCGCTATCCTGTCTTTGGGGTGGTATTAAAGATTCAGCTGCCGCGAACCATCGTTGTTTCCTGTGCGGAGATCCCTCATTTCATGCCGGCGATGGAGATGACCTTCGCAGTGGCCGATCCGACTGAACTGGCAGCGCTACAGCAGGGAGTGATGATCGATTTCACGATGGTCGCGACTCCCGACACGCCGTCTGCGGAACACATTCGTATTCACCACTTCTCGAATCCTGATGCGGAACCACTTGCCGTCAAGCGGATGGAACTGCTGAGCAAGATGCTGGCGCCCGAAAACGGCAAAGAACTGGTCGCCGTTGGTCAGCCCGTCCCTGACTTTGCGCTCACTGATCAACACGGGCAGCCGGTCAAGTTATCGGAATTCGCCGGCAAGACGGTTGCGATTACCTTTCTCTACACGCGCTGTCCGTTCGCCAACTACTGTTTCCGGCTGGCCAACAACTTCGGGCGAGTCGATCGGCGCTTTGCAGGTCGCATGGATAAGGATCTTGTACTGCTCAGCGTAACCTTCGACCCGCAAACCGACTCCCCGGCGGTGCTCGAGAAGTACGCGTCTACCTGGAAAGAGAACACCAAGGGATGGCATTTTCTGACCGGTCCCGTTCCCGAGATCAGGCGCGTTTGCCACATGTTTGGCATGAACGTTTGGAATGACGAGGGGGTGCTGGCGCACTCGATGCACACTGCAGTAGTAGGCCCGGACGGCAAGCTGGTGGCGAACCTGGAGGGCAACGAGTTCACCGCCGAACAGCTCGAAGACCTGATCCAGAGCGTTATGGACGGCGGCCACGCCGGCACGTAGCAGATCAAGCAAAGAACAAAGCTCCTCAATCTTTTATGCGTGTGTATTTGTTGATCCAGTTCGTCTCCCAGGTCTCGCCATTGTCGTCGGAAAACGCCTGCTCTGACTGGGCAGACTCATCCGAGACTGGCCATATTTTGAAGCGAACCAGAATAGTTTTCCCGTTGTAGGGTTCCTGATCGAAAAATTCGCCATGACCATTCTTGAATTCGCCGGTGATAGGCCGTCCGGTCGGCGTATTGAGAACACCGACGCCACTGGTGGCGAAACTTGTGGTCCACTCGTGGGTGCTGGGATTATAGAGACGCCACGCCAACAGCTCCAGTTTACCTGCCGGTCCCGTGGCCTCAACTTCCGCGAGATTTGAGCGGCCATTCCAGACTTTGCTGTTGATCGTAATCCCGTCCGTCTGGTTCCATGTAGTCGAGCCAGTCAATGGATGCGACAGCCGGGACATGTGGATTGCCCACTTGCCAATGTCCCAATCGAAGGCATGGGACTGGTCCTGTTGAACGGTTGTATCCGTCGTAGCCTGGGGCTGTGAGGTCACAGCGCTGGAGGAACTGCGTTCTTCCCGGGTAAGCACTGCGACGAATGCGGGAAGCCATGTCTGGCCGCCGTCATTGGAATAGAGTTCCTGGTAATGGTGGGAATTTGGAGTGATGTCTGACCAGACGCCTTTCACGAGAATCGTCTTGTTGGCAAAAGTATCCTGATTGATTAGTTCTCCGCGCCCATCTTTGAAGGAGCCAATTAAAGGCGGGTCGAGCACTCCGACTTCGCTATCAACGTAGGTCTGACTCCATTGACCAGCCTCGGGATTGTAGAGGAATAAGGTTGCGCCTTCCCAGTGACCCTTTGGACCTTCCGCTTCGATCTCCTCAAGTGATGCCTTGCCATTCCAGATCTTTCGTACCCTCACTGTGCCATCGATTTCGATCGCTTTGTCCGGAGCAGAAAATGGATCGGCGATACGGCGGATATGGGTATGCCAAACCCCGATATTGAAGTCGAAGTCGTGGCTACCGTCGCGGTGCGCGTTGCCAGTCGGCGAAGAGGCTTGGGTACTGCCCTGCGGTCTCGCTGCGAACGTGGTGGGAACGGGGTAGAAGAGTAAAGCGATCGCAGAAAGAATGCTTACCTGGCTGCAAAACATGGCGACGACCGAACGAAGGCGGCGGGAACGCGCGAGAGCAATCATTGGGTCAGTGTAGGCTTAGTGTGTTCTTCGAATCACATTATGGCGCAGGGATTTTCAAAGCAAAATCAAAGTTCACACAACGCCGCGTACCGTTTCGGTGAATTTGAGCTAACGCCGCAGGACCGGCTTTTGAAAAAGGGCGGCCTAGCGATTTCGTTGCAGCCGAAGTCTTTCGATGCCCTGCTCTGCCTGGTGCGAAGGGCGCAACACCTGGTGAGTAAAGGGGACCTAATCGAGACATTGTGGCCAGCTGTAAGCGTGAGCGAGGCCAATCTGACAAACACGATCGTGAGCCTGCGAAAAGTTCTGGGCCGAGATGCCATCCGAACGGTGTCGAAGTATGGATATAGATTCGAGATTCCTGTTACCGGAGAACCGGGTATTCACGCGGCCACGTATAGCAAGTTTGTCCGGGCCAAAGAGCTCGCAGCACAACGATCCGTAGACACCATGCAGACCGCCCGGGATTTATTGTGGACCTGCCTGGCGGAAGACCCCGGCTTTGCCTCTGCCTGGGCCTGGCTGGGCCGGTGCTGCTGGTTTCTGAACAAGTTCAGTAGCACGTCCGCGACAAGTACCGATCTAACCCAAGCTGTTTTTCAACGCGCATTCGCGTTAGATTCCGATCTCGGAAGCGCACATGAGTTTTACACATTTTTCCAGGTCGATACGGGGAATGCGGGCGATGCAATGATTCGATTGCGCGAACGCCTGAAGCATCACCCTGATGAACCGGAGTGCTACGTGGGCCTGGTGCAGGTCTTACGGTTTCAGGGGCTACTAGACGAGTCAATGGAAGCACATCGTCGAGCGACCACTTTGGATCCAACGATAGTTTCGAGTGTTGCCCACACCATGTTCTTTGGCGGGCGTTACCGCTCCGCGATCGAAGCTTATGCCGGACGTACGGGGTATTACCTCGACGCGGCGGCATGGGCAGCCCTTGGCAATCGAAAACACGCGGTTGCGCTCTTGAGAGAACGTCTTGCCACGATGACACTTTCGCAGTTGATCCGTACGTTGATGGGTTCGCTGCTCGCGGTGCTCGAAAAGAAAGCCGACGAAGCCGTTCGCCTCATGCAAGGCGCCGACACCACCTACGAGCCGGAAGTCATGGCGTATTTTGCTCGCCACTATGCAGCTCTGGGTTTGCCGGAGCTTGCTGACAAAGCGTTGCGGCAAGCCGCTGCATCGGGGTTTGTGTGTCCGCCGGATGCACTCAAGAACGATATTTGGTTAAAGCCATTGCGCGAACGCACGGGGTTTCCGTCACTCGTTCGCTCGATGGAGCTGGCCGTGGAGAAGGCTCGATTGGACCTCGATGGCAAGAAAGAAAAAACCCAGGGGCTAAAGCCCTAGAGCTGTGGTTTTGTGCGGCACGACTGAGGTCGCGCCCTGATACAAAGCCAAGGCACCGTCCCCAAGCGATGCTTCTGGCGCCGCCCAGTCCAGCCACCGTATTAGAACAGGGTCTCTGCTCGAGGTGGGTATACGCACACCAGGTATTCGTTTACAACGTTCCACTTTGGGACTTGCGTTTACTTAAGTGCCGAAATGGAATCTTAGTCGATCGCGCAGTGTGCTTTCTGCCGGCGAGAGCGAGGTTTGTTGAGAGACTTCATTTGATTATTGCTGTCTCCACGCTGCTCGCAGGAGAGCGATCCATGTTTTCTCAAGAAGCCGCCGGCATTTCTCAAAAGAACGGCCCTGATCGCATTCCTTCTCTGGACGGCTGCCGGGCCATCTCCATCTTGCTGGTGGTTGTTGCTCATCTTTGCGAAACGCCTGCCTTTCAGGGCTTCACTCCATACTCGCGCCTGATGTTCCACTTCGGCCCATTTGGAGTAAAGGTTTTTTTCGTTATCTCAGGTTTCCTGATTACAAATCTTCTGCTTAACGAAGAGCGCAGGCACGGCGTCGTTTCGATCAAGGAGTTTTATATCCGCCGCGCGTTTAGAATCTGGCCGGTCGCCTATGCTTATTTGTTGGTTGTAGCCTTTCTTGCGTGGAGACATGTGATCGTCGTAGCGCCACATCATTTCATTTATGCCGGTACGTTCCTCATGAATCATATTCAGAAGGCGAACTGGTTTACAGGACACTTTTGGTCGCTCGCAATCGAAGAACAGTTTTATGTTGTATGGCCGATTGCTTTTCTGCTCACCGCGAGGCGCGGCCGCTTGATCTGCTGCTGGCTCATTCTCTTCTTAGCACCTTTGCTTCGCACTGTCGCCTACCTATACGAGCCGGCGCTATACGGGGAGATGCAGTTAAGCTTACTGTTCATGGGAGACGCGATCGCCATCGGCTGCCTATTGGCTCTTCTCTCCAGGGAACTGGAAACTAGTCGAATCGTGCACCGCATCATCCACCTGCGCTACTTCTTCGTGATACCCGTGCTCTCCGTGATCATGTACACCGCGCTTAAGTTGTTTCCAGTGTTTTATTTTGCAGCGGGTCAGTCCATCGCTCTGCTGTGTATTGCCGCCACGCTTTGGAAAGTGATGCATGTTCGTGATGTCGCATTCCGCTTCCTCAACACCTGGCCCCTGGTGAAGATCGGAGTGTTTAGCTATTCCCTCTATGTTTGGCAGCAGCTCTTTGTGAACCCTACTTCTCCCTCAGTTTTAAAGTACTTGCCACTCAATCTTCTTTTGGTCTGTGTCGCAACTACGTTTTCTTACTATTGCGTAGAGGTTCCATTTCAACGCCTGCGTCCACGTTTCTTGACGTGGCTGCGAACCCCCAGAGGGAGTGTCGATCTACAGACCTCCACATCCCCGATCACTAGCGGCAACATTGTTTAGTGGCGCACTCAATGCAGAATTCGAGACTTTAAGATGTATGCTGCCGAGTGGAGAGCTGAGAGTGCAGACTTTCAGAAGTGGGACAGCTGGTCGAAATGGGTTCTGTTTCTACTGCTAGGCCTCTCGCTTACAGGGCGTAGTTTCGCGTACCTGGGAATTCCTCCGGCAAAACTATTCGTCGGCGATTTGACGTTGGCGGCATTCATTGTTTTGCACCCGCGGAATATCTTCGACCCGTGGGTCCACGCACTCACCAGGGGCGGACCGCTCGGACCATTTGCGTGGTTGCAGTTGGCATCGCTTGCTTACGGCATCTTCGAAGTGATTCGCGGCATACTGCTGGGTTTTACTCCCCTCATCGCCACAGAAAACCTGGTCTTCCATGTCTATCCCATTTACCTATTCCTGGGGATATGGTTGGGGCGACGGCGACCGCAACTGTTATTGCGATTTGTCCAGGCTTTCTCCATTTGCTTCTGTATTTACGCCCCGGCCTACATGCTCTTCCTCAACAAGCTGACGATCATGATGCCGGGATCGGATGGCGTGCCCGTCTTTGGCCAGCCGGGGGGCGGCGGAGTGATCATCCTGGCTCTGCTTTGCCTGGACCCCAAACCGAGTCGCTTCTGGGCGCCCATGACGATAGCCGCGGCGATGTTGCTAGCCGGGCAAGTACGCGCGGAATGGGTGGGCATGATGCTGGCGCTTTTGATTTGGGGCACCTTATCGAGAAAGATGATGAACGTCGCCATGATCGGCGCCGGTATCGCGACTCTTCTCGCGATTGGTTACCTTGCAGATGTCAACATCCCGGCGCCGGAGACCCGCGGGGGCAATATATCCTCGCGCGAGATTGTCGCGCGGGGCCTTGCCGCGATTGATCCGGCGATTGCGCAGGATGTCACGGGTTCCACACATGTGGGTTTTTACCGAGGCACCATCACTTGGCGAGAAACATGGTGGCACGCCATCTGGGCCAATTCCCAGGAGAATTACACCAATTTGCTGATCGGTCCCGGCTACGGGTTTTTGCTGAAAAACCTGGTGAACTATCTCAAGGGAAGCGGCGACCTTCGCACGCCACATAACATTTTCTATTATGCACTGGGCTACAGCGGCTGGTTTGGGGTTTTCTTTTTCTTCTCGTTGCAGGCAGCCTGCGGTGCCCTGGTATGGCGAACTTACAAAATCACTGGCCAGTCCTTTGGCGTAGCGATCTGGGCCTCTACCCTGTTTACCGCATTCTTCGGCAACGCCTTCGAGACGCCGACGGGCGCAATTCCCTGCTACTTGACGCTGGGTTTGATCATCGGACCCACTCTCTCGATGTTCCATCCATAGATAGTCGAGTGTCTACCATCGCTCTCTATCGGGGTCGAATGTCTTCCATGGCAAAGCCGGCATCACGCGCGAACCTTCTGCAAGGCACGCTGGCTATGCTTGTTCTCCGGACACTTCTTTACGGTCCTGCGCACGGCCACCAGATCGGTAAGCATATTCAGCGGACCACGAACGACTTTCTTCAGATGCAGCACGGATCGCTTTATCCAGCATTGCATCGGCTGGAGGAAAGAGGGTGGGTAATCTCTAAGTGGGAGACGGCGCCAGACCGCAACCGTGAGTTCAAGTACTACCGGCTCACAGAGAAAGGCAAGAAGCAGCTCGTGGTGGAAGAGTCGCAGTGGAAGCAGATGGCTGAAGCGGTCGCGCGCGTGATGTGGCCCGCCGCGGAGGAGAGGTGAAATGCGATGGCGGCGGATCAAGAATAGAAGTGCGGATCTGGAGCGAGAGCTGCAGTCTGATCTTGCTCTGGAAGAAGAGGAGCAGCGGGAACGTGGACTGTCTTCGGAAGAGGCGCGTTACGCGGCTCTGCGCGCCTTTGGCAATCCTGCATTGATTCGCGAGCAAACCCATGCAACCTGGTCCTGGAGCTGGCTCGAATCCCTGGCGAGCGATCTGAAGTACGGATTTCGCGGAATGCGTCGCAATGCCTGTTCTACCGTATTCGCGATTCTCATTGCCGGCCTGGGGATTGGCGATGCTTCGACCATATTCAGCGTGGTGAATGCGTTGGTGTTACGCCCACTTCCCTTCCGCGATCCGGGACGGCTGGTCTGGATTTCGAACGGGGAAAACTATAGCACCCAGGTCGAACACTATGCAGACCTCCGGGACCGGAACCAGTCATTCTCCGATCTAGCGGGCTGGTTCGGAGGCTCCAGCTCGGGCGACAAGGAATGAACAGGGACCGGCGAGCCAGAGCGTCTTACAAGCGTTCCCGTGACTGGGAACTTCTTCGCATTGCTCGGTGTGCAACCGGCATTCGGACGATCGTTTACCAGGGAGGAGTGCCAAGGCAAATATTCCAATCCGCCCGCCATGCTGTTGAGCAACAGCTTTTGGCGCAGGCGGTTTCATTCGGATCCGAACGTGGTGTTGCAGAAACTAACGCTGAATCATCAGCCGGTGATGGTGGTCGGAGTCTTGCCCGCGTCGTTCGACTTCGCGAGCGTGTTTGCCCCGGGCACACCGATCGATATATTCATTCCCTGGCCGCTGGCGGACAAAACTGAACCTGCCGGCAACACCATGGCAGTCGTAGGAAGGCTGAAACCCGGCGCGACGGCCGTTAGCGCTCAAGCCGAACTCACCGTCCTCGCGAAACAACTGGTGAGCCAATACCCGGAGCGGAATCCGATCTTCCCCAAGGTGGTTCCGCTGGAGCGGCACGTGAGCGGGCAAGTGCGTCCTGCAGTCATGTTGCTGATGTGCGCAGTGGGCGTGATCATGTTGATTGTCTGCGCCAATCTTGCGCACCTGCAAATGGCGCGCATGGGGACGCGGCAAAAGGAAATGGCCGTACGCGCCGCGTTGGGCGCTAGGCGTTTTCGATTGCTGCGACAAGTGCTCACGGAAAGCGTCGTCCTCTCATGTTGCGGTGCTGCGCGTGGCTTGCTTCTGGCGGTGGCAGGAACGCGCGCGCTGGCGAATCTCAATACGTTTAATCTTCCTCTTCTAGCAAGCGTTCGGGTGGATGGGGGCACACTTGCCTTCACCTCGTTAGCTGCGGTCACCACGGGCATTCTCTTTGGCTTGGCACTGGGGACGCTCGGCTCTTTCGCATTCAGCAAGTGGATGGGGTCTCTTCTATTTGGCACGACACCGGCGAACCCTGCGGTCTTCTCGGGCGTAGGCTTGCTGCTCTGCGCTGTGGCGTTGGTGGCTGCCTATGTTCCGGCACGACGAGCCTCGCGCATTGAACCCTCGCAAGCATTGCGAACGGAATAACGGACTACCGCTAAAGTATGCCGATTTGAAGGTGAAGTGGTAATGGTAGGTTGGACAAAAGACACATTGAGCTTGGAGGGAGTGAACGCTATAAAAGCATCAGTCCGGTGGAAGCTAGAGCCGGCTTGGAGCATCCCATTGAAGTCTTCTGCTAACTGCCCTGGTTCGACCGAGCTGTTGAAAACTGAGAAGGAACGTCTTCTTCGCGACCTTGCTGATGAATTCGGCTACGAGCTGATGTCGAGGGTGGCGAACTATAGCTTTATCAACCGACTAGGGGCTTTCGACCAGGATGGGAAACTCAAACCCGAATTCGAGTTCTAAGTCGCTACAGCTGACGACAGTACGTGCAAAGGAGCGTGAGCCAGCCTTGCACTTTATTCTGCCGGCATCACCGACTCAACCGGGCGCCATCGGGCAGTCATGCCGGTAGTCTCGACTGATCCGTTTCGATCGTTTGACCGGGTTTTAAGTGGACTCTAGCCGTCTCTCGCCATTCATCAAATCCCGAATAAAAGACCGCCGTCTTGTGCGGTGGGTGGACAACTACCGTATCAGCTTCGAAAACCTCCAGGATGCTACCGCCTTCTTTCAATCCAAATTTAGCCATAGTTCAAAGTTTGAGGGCAGAAGGGGCGCTGGCTTATAGCGCGAAAGTGGTAGCGAATATCGCTTCACAATGCCTCAGGCCGTCCCTCAAAGACGGCTTGCACGACGCAGGTAGTCCTGTTCCGTTTCCAATTTGCTGATAGCCATCTCATACCGCGAAAGCTTCACACGCTCGAGGGGATGCTTGCCAGTGCTGGCCCTAGGCGTGTACATATAACTTTTTGCGTTACACGTAAGGCGTTATTCATACAGGGGTCATGTCACCTTTGGGTAGCCCGAAAACACTGGTTCTCATTTTCCTTCCGTTAGAATGTCCGCTTGTCCCGCTACCGTGGTCGTTCACATTCGCAGACTCGGAGAAGATCTGGCCACGTGGGTTGATTCAAAGAGCCGGCAGATGCTAGCACTCCTAGAGAGTGTGCGAGGAGGTTACGACCTGCGGCTGACGCCGGAGGAGTATAGAGGCTGATTATCTAACAAGGTTTTCGGTTGCCTCAAGGAACACGGACAGCTCGGCCACTCATAAATCCGGCCCCCACTTAAAAATCATGGTGCCCAGAGGGGGACTTGAACCCCCACGGCCTTGCGGCCTGCGGATTTTAAGAGCGATTTTGGGGGTTTTGTGCGGGGTTGCACGGCGGTGCGCTTAGGGATTGGCAATCTCACGAGCTTGCGTTCTCGGGCTATCGCTATGGATGATACGGAACGACATCAGCTATTGGCCGCGTTTATGAACGAGCAAAGGGCTAGAAAGACAAATCGGCTGAACAAAGTTGTACGAAATCCAGCTCACTTCCATCTCCCACCACGACCCCCTGGCGCCGCTTGAAATCCTCCGCTCTAAAATTCCGGACAAATCATATTCGGAAGCACTCAGCTCTCTTCACCTTCCCCGAATTCTCACCAGGTTCCGGGGGAGATTGGGTCGCCGTTCGCAATAACGTGCCCCGATCGTAAATTCGCACCGTACCCCTCAACTTTCCGCCGTTGCCGGAGACGAGAGCGTCCATTCCTGCCATGATCACGGGTCCGCGTCGTCTGCCCATCTCCTGGAGTCCCCGTCACCGCTGCGTTGGTGCTGGTGCCCGATGCGTTCACGTAATTACTCGGCGACGCCGCTGAGTTCACATAAAAGCTGAACTGTGCCGTCGTGCTTCCAACCTGATCGGGCTGGTAGGTGAAACCGATCTTGCATTGCTGTTGCGAGGTAATGCCGCCGGAACAGACGGGCAGATTAGCCGTGAACCCAGCCGAATCTCCCGTTTCCGTGTATTGAGGAGTGAAGTTGGCAGTGATGTTGCCAACGTTCAGGGCTGTGACGGTCCCGTTTTGGCTGGATCCCAGCGAAATGGAGCCGAAGGCAATATCTGCTGTCCTCGCGTCCAGCGTGTCCACCTGGGTGACCGGCGAAGTTGAGGCGTATCCAATATCGGTGATTGTGATCTCCTGGCCGCTCGGCCATACGCGCATGCTGCTGCCGACTTCGATTGGGATGGTTTGCGGGAGCAGCGCGGCCGTCCCGAAGCTCGGCGCTGCCGTCGTAGCCGCCAACGTTACGGGAATGGTCAAGACCCGAGCGTTATATCCATCGAGGACATAGAGATCCAAAGCCGGGTCGAAGCCGAGTCCTGCCGGCCCGTCTAACGTGTATGAGCCGGTTGAGATATAACCGGGTATCCCAGTGTTGGCCGGAACCACGACTAGGTCGCCAAGGTTAGTTTGCCCATCACCACCGTCCGCGATATACAGGTTGCCCGCAGTATCGGTGGTGAGAGCTTGGGGGAAAATGACGGGTGCTCCAGAGAGAGTGTAACTCAGCTTGGTCGCGGTTCCGCCGCCTACGGGAACTTTCACGATGAACCCTGGGCTCGTCGCGGTAGCCGTGGATCCGGCTGGACCTGTATCGCCAATATAGAGATTTCCGCTGGGGTCAACCGCCAGGGATATGGGGTGGTAGAGGGTTACGCCGGAGATGGTCAGCTGAGTGACGCTGGACCGATTTGCGGCAGGAACTGTGTAAACGGCACCCAGATCGTAATCGGCGATATAGAGGTCTCCCGACGCATCGAGTGCAAGGGCACTGGGAGCAACGAAGGTAGACCCACCAATTTTGGTCGGCGTACCGGAAGGTTGCGGATAGTCCCATACTGCGCCGTCGTAGGTGAACGTATCGCCGACCTCTTGGCCGCCCTCGTCCGCGACAAACAAATCGCTGCCACTGCCAGTGACCACGACCGCTTGCGGTTCAAGGAGCGACGGGTAGGGGGAGGACTGAGAGAGAGAGGTTACGGTCGCGGGATAGAATGCCACGATCGCGCCCCCACCGTTGATGGTGTATGTTGCCGTGACCACCGCACTCTGCGTATAACCTGCCTCCGCCGCGATCGCCTCCAATGTCTCCGAGGATGACACCGTGATCGGACCGCTGTAGACACTCGACGAGGTGGTCGGAGTCGTTCCGTCGGTGGTGTAGTAGATCGTTGCGCCCGCCGTCGCCGTGCTGATCGTCACCGTTTGCGATCCGCCGTAGGTACCGCCGGCGGGCGAGAACGCCGGTGCCGCTGCCACGGGTAGGTCGATAATGTAGGTCGCCGTAGCCACAGCAGAGTTCGAGCTTCCGGCCTCAGTTGCAATGGCGTTCACGGTCTCGGAGGTGCTGACCGTAATCGGGCCTGTGTAGGTGGTGCCGCCGGCTCCGCACGTCCCCGCCGTCGGGGCCAATGGCGTCGTGTTGATTCCAACGCACACGGTTGAGCCCGGAGGGAACGAAATCGTTACGGTCTGAGGTCCAGAGTAGGTGCCCGCACCAGGAGAGAAGGTCGGCGGGGCCAGGGTGGTGGATGTGCCGCCGGCGGTATAGGTAAGAGTGATGAAAGAGGCCGGAGGGATGGAATAGCTTGCACCGCTTGCGGAGGATGCCGTGGGTGCAGCAACCACCGGCGCGCTGCTAGCGGCGCCGAGGAATGTGTCCTCGTTATGATCTGTGATGACGTTGCCCTGCTCGGGGAAAATGGTCTCACTGACCGTTCCAGTAGGCGCACCCGGTCCGGTCAAATTAACTGACTCTGCCGTGGTGAGATTGTTGTTGAAGCAGATGGTCGTCCAGCTTCCCTGTCCGTTGCTGTAGGCAAAGCAGTTCACATACGGGACAGCCGCGTTGGGCTTGATAGTGCCAGCCTGCCCACCCGGATAGTTAAACGTGGGTGTGCCGGATTGCGTCACCGACATCAGATTGCTATTCGATCCGATGGCATTGTTGATTACTGCGAGAGCAATTGCCAATGGCCGGTCGGTATTCGCGCTCAACGATGTCTGCCCAGGCCCTGTCGCCATGAACAGATTGGTGCCCCACAATGGCATCACCACTCCGCTCACGCAGCCGGATCCACTGCAGGTGTATCCGTTATAAGGGCCAGCGAGTGTGAAGACATGGATCGGGCCTGTGAGATTAGAGTCGCGCTGCATCAGTAGGACGTGCTCAGCCGTCGCCAGCGCATTCCCTACCGAGGCGTTGATCTGATCCATCTGTAACTGCGACGCAGCGATTCCCTGGTTCGTGCTTTGATTGACTTCGTAGACGAGCGTGCCAACACCAAATGTGGTTTGCGCATATTGCTGGTTGAGGTACATCGAAGCCGAGTTTGAGGGTGGCGAAGTGACCGAGTCAACATTCGCATCCTCTGCCCATTCGTCCAGGAACGGAGCTCCGGTAGTGGACACGCTGCTACCGTTCGTATCGAAATTGCCCAGATAGTCCAGCATGTACGGCGCGTCATCCACGAAGTCTGGGAGCCCGTTGGGAGTATTCTGCGCGACGGTCAGAATATTGTGAACCCACCCGTACCTTCCGTAGCCCTGGCCGGGAGCCGCCCAGCTATTGGCAACCAGTTTGATCACCTGGGGGTTATAGCCTGTGGCCGATTTCGCCGCCGCCATGTTTGGACCCAGGGTGTACCCATAGACGAGGCCGTTGCCGTAAAAGAGCGAGCACCATACAGTGCTGTTCCATGCCTCGTTACCGTCCTCCAGGTAGATTTTCTTACCTGATGCCGCGAACTTGGAAATCCAACCCGAACTGTTCAGCCATTCCACCAGCATGACCCAGTCTGACGGTTGATTCAGCTGGCCAACCGAAATCAGGACATCTGTGTTCAGAAAATACGCCAGTTCTAGAACGTCGTTGTAACCCATCGCCGGCTCGGCGAATTGAGGCAGGTAGGAGTTTCCTCCGCACCAGCGTCGATTGCCTGTGGAAGCGATCTCATCGGCTACATCCGAACACCATTGACTGGTGTCCATGTAACGAATCGACCCGGGGTGAATACGCTGCAACTCAGAGACTACAGCATCGCGGAACGCGGTTGTATTACCGGTAAGAGTGCTCCCCTCAACCACATCTGCATCCTGCATCAGGCAGGTCCCGGTACAGGTAAAGCTGTAACCTAACGTCGTACTCTGCGTGCCGGTTTCCGACGCGGTAAATGGATAGTCGTAGGTCGTCCAGCCCGCTCCCGGCGTGGGGCTGAACCCTGGGTTCACTGTCGTGCTTCCTATGTAGTTGGGGCCACCAAAGCGACCAAGGTTAAAATTGATGCTGCAGCCGGATACGAGGCACTTGGCCTTGAAGGTGGCATTGTAAGAACCGTTGAGATTGATGAAGTTTACCTGCTGCGCGGCCAAGGTGGAGTTGGTGTTGGTTCGGTTCGTCACCACCGCATCCAAGTAATACTGCAGATGGCAACCGGTTGGCATCTCCAAACTTTGCTGCGTGTTGCTCGACGAGGGAGAGGTGTCCGAGGTATCCCAGCTCGCGCCGGAACAAACGCTGTTGATCACCTGACTGGGAGTGAAGAAGGTATTCGCTGCTGTTTTGCGCACGATCAACAAATCGTTATTTGACGGATTACAGGCTGAGCTGATGGCCGGGGATAAGGTGAAAGTGGTCCCAGTCGATACGTTAGACGTTGACGCGGTTATCGTGCCCGACCCATAGCTAGTGCCATTACTGGCATTTACGGCTACGAAACTGGCGCCAACCCAGAAATTCGCCGGATAGCCGGAGGAGTCAGTGGTGTTGTTGTACCACGTGGTTGTTGTGTTGCTGCCCCCACTGCTGCAAGTGTCCGTGAGTCCAAAGTAAGTTCCCGGCATATAGCCGCCGCTCGCATAGTTCAGCGACTTCAAAAGCTGCTGGGGACCATAATCGCCAATTCCGCCCAGGTTGATTCCCGGACGATCGATCCCGCTCGTTTCAACCGTATTCGAGATTGTCAGGGTGGTCGTCGTCGATTGCGCCGAAAGCACGGCGGCATTGCAAATCCACGACGCAAAGCAAAATGCTAAAGGGAGAGCTGATCGCATACGCGGCACTCTCATCGTCCACTCCAAGACCCGTCAGGATGAAAGTTACCAGACTGCGAGACACTCGTGCCAGCGTGAGCATTCTGCAGTCGCTTCATCGCCACCTAAATCGTAATCGCGGCGAACAAATTACGGGCACACCAAGGGCGACAACAAGCAAACCATCTACGGACCGATACGACCATCTGGTTCATTTATTAACTGGGTGCTCGAGAGTACAGTGTTGCCGGATTTACAGAGGCTTCGCTGCGCGTGACCTACCTAACGAGCTGCCAAATGTGACCCTTTGAATCAAGTTAACCTAGATTAGATACGAATGGGGTACTTTTGCGGACGCACACTGGTTACTTTAGTGCTAGTTCGCGGTAATCGAATTACCCGCTATAAGACGTGGGGCCACTTATTCATCTTTGCTCCGTAGATTTGTTAGGTGGCTTACACGGATTTCAGAAATGAGCGGCCGATGCGCGTAAGTGAATTAATCTAGGCTCTGTTTCCAAAGGCTGCGACGTCTTGCATAAGAGCTCGGCTAAGTTGACATCGGATCGTAGCGAGGGACAAACTGGAGACGATCAGCGCGCTTACCCGCAGTTCATTAACACCACCTATGAAAGCAAACAGAATCTTCTTGAGCCTTGCGTTCTGTTTCGCCTGTGGCCTGGTGGGTGCGGCTCAGGGTTCTGAACAAAGATGCCCAATTGTCGTGGATCACATCGATTTGAGCTATAGCCACGAGGGCGGCCAATCGAAACCGCAACTTCAGGTGAACTTCGGCAACGCTGCCGCGAAACGAATCTCGACGGTGACATTCAGCTTGTCGATTCTTGATTTCACCGGGTCTCCCCGCCCTTACCCTGACGATCTAGTCTATGGTGACGGCCTCGATGCGGGTAAGCAGAGGTTTTTTACCTGGTACCTTTCCCCAGAGTCCGTGGATATTCATCGCGCTGGGGAAAGCGTCGTGGTGGAGGAAGTCAAATTTGCTGACGATACCTACTGGAGGGACGACGGCTCAGAATCCTGCGTGTTGGCAGTGGATTTCCACCCCAGATGACAGCCTCAGAGATTCTTGAGGAAGAAGTCGGTGAGTTGTTCAAAGAGGATCAAGCGCGACCCGTGATCCTCGAATAGATCGTTTCGATTCGGAAGCAGCAGAATGTCAGCATATTTTCCTTTGTCCACAAGTTCGTTCAGCAGGCTGAGCGAGTTCTCCGCATGGATCTTCTCGTCCATCGTCGCCTGCGCGAGCAGCAAGGGCGATTTAAGAAGCCCCGCGTTTTCGAGGGGCGAAGATGTGAGCCAGCCGTCCTGATTGTGTACCGGGTCCTCGAGATAGCGCTCGGTGAAGACCGCGTTGTAGAAGTGCCAATCCACTATCGGCGAACCGGCAAACCCCGCCTTGTATGACCGGGGACGGTCCAACATGCCATGAAGCGCGAGAAACCCTCCATAGCCCCAACCGCAGATACCGATGCGTGCCTTATCGATCCAGGCCTGAGAGTAGAGGTACAGGACACCGTCCCGCACGTCGGCCATCTCGGAGGCAGAGAAGCGCAAATGTACCGGCTCCTCAAATAGGTGACCGCGTCCGCTGGTGCCACGGTTGTCCAGGGCAAAGATGATGTAACCCCTCTGCGCCATCATGGAGAACCACATAGAAATATCTCCGCCCCAAACGTCGCGAACGATTTGCTCTCCAGGTCCGCCAGCAACGTAAAAGATCACCGGGTAGTGGCGCGTTGGGTCAAAGTCCGGAGGTTTCATCATCCAGCCGTTCAGAGCCAGCCCCAGGTGAGTCGTTACAGTCAGAAATTCGCTGGAGATCATCTGGTCTGCAACCGCGTTATCTGCCAATTCGTCCCCGATGCTCGCGACCCGGCTCCCGTCCGCGTGGAGGACGTATGAACGGGGCGGTGAGGTACGATCCGACCAAGTATCCAGAAAAATATTCCCGTTGTGAGACAGCACGACCTCGTGAGTGCCCTTTTCCCTCGTGATGCGAGCAAAGCCCGAGCCGTCCAGCTTCACGCTATACAATTGGCGCTCCATGGGACTTGCTTCGGTGGCCGTAAAGTAGACTGCGCCCAGTGTGTCGCTGACGCCGACGACTGAGGTAACTTCCCAGCTGCCGTGCGTCAACTGCGCAATCTGACGGCCAGCAATGTCGTAGAGATAGAGATGACGAAACCCCGAACGTTCACTCGACCAGAAAAAACGGCGCGAGTCACTCAGAAAATGCAGATCGCCGGTCAGGTTAATCCAATAGGCATCTTTCTCGGTGAGGATGATATGCGCTTCGCCAGTCGCTGGATTTGCCAAAAGCAGGTCGAGGGTTTTTTGGCTGCGGCTGAGCCGTTGGATCACCAGATGCTTTGCGTCGGGCAACCACTGCACCCTAGGCACGTATACGTTCTTATCACTGCCCAGGTCGACGGGAACAGCGTTGCCGAATGAAAGCGGGCGGACGAAGAGGCGAACCGTGGGGATAATCCCGCCCGGCTTAGGATAAGCGATGGACCGCTCTTCGCCGTTGGCGGCCCGCAGAGCGTATTTCGCCACTGCCCGGTCGTCGGTCTCAAGCCATGCAATCGAGGACGAATCGGGGGCCCACCAATAGGCAGAATGCAATCCCAGCTCGTTAAGATACGACCAATCGGGTTCGCCCTGCAGCAAATCGCTGCTTGCCATCTGCGTCCAAGGGTGAGTGATGCCGGTTGCGACATCGGTCAGCCAGAGTACGTGGTCCTGAACGAAGCTCGCAAAGCGGCCGTCGGGGCTGATCTCTGGGTACGTGACATCCTTTCCGTTGGTAATAAGAAGCCGTGAAGCACCGGTGTCGAGGTCGAACCATGCCAGCGAGGTTTCGGCGACCAGGAGCAGAGCATGACCGCCAGGTGCCCAGGTGTAGTCGACAAGCTGCTTGCGTCTGATCCCTGCCTGATTTTGGTCTGGGTCAAGATGCTGAGGTTCGACGCCAAAGGCTGTGGTGATCTGCGCGCTGGATACGAGAAGCTTTTCCTTACCATCTGCCGCATCGATACTCCAGATTTCGGATGACGGAATTGCCGAGTTAGAGGAACTGCGAGCAGTGCCCAACAGCCTCGGAGCTCTGCGGATAAAGCTGACACGCTTGCCGTCGGGACTCCACTTGATATCCCCGGGCTCAGCCGCCCTTCGTTCACGTTCCTCTACAATCCGCTCGATTGGAAGAAGCCCGGATGCCGGAGTCTGCTGGGCTGCCAGCCGGCCTATTAGTCCTGGCATTGCGAGCCACGCAACTGCAACCGTCAGCTGCAGCGAAGGCCTCCTGATCTGCATGCAAACTCCTCTTGGTCGCTTGGTAAATTGGGTCACTACCAACTAAGTCACCGTTGCGTGTTACCAACGGGTGATGCGTATGCTGTATCTTACTTCTACGCTAAACCGCAAACACTAGTTGCCAAAGTGTAGAGCAGCATCCGTTTATCGACTCAGACTGATACCCGCATTGCGACCGTCTAGTCGACAAGAGCGGGCCGGGCCCAAGTAACGATAAGGCCACCCTAATTATTGGGTTCGATTGAATTGCTCTGCTGTTGACACCCATCGATTTTCCTGTTGAGGCGGCAAATGCGGTAGTCGCCGCCGGGCCGAGTTCTACCGTTTCGAATGCCAGCGCGCGTTGTGGGCGCGGGGGAAGAACGCGAGCCCTTGCTTGAGAGATGACTGTTTACCAACAGGAAAGGCTTGGTTGTGACAAGTGGGCATGCAAGGTACACGGCCCTGATCAGACTGCTCGCCGGTTTGCGAAGGCTCTTTCTATTGGGACTGATCATCACAGGCGGGAGCCTTTCTACGCGTGCGCAGGTTAGCGTCACAACATGGCGTAACGACATCGCGCGAACGGGACAAAATCTTAACGAAACTATCCTGAACCCCTCTAATGTCAACGCGACCCAGTTTGGGAAGCTCTTCTCACAAACTGTAGATGGATATGTTTACGCGCAGCCGCTTTATCTTCCCAACGTGACGATCAGCGGACAAACGCATAACGTCGTGTTTGTTGAGACCGAGAACGATAGCGTCTACGCCTTCGATGCGGACAATAATGGTGGAAGCAACGCTTCTCCCCTCTGGTTTGCGTCGATGCTCAGCACAGCCCACGGGGCAGCAGCGGGAGCCACAACGGTTTCATCGAATTATGTGGGCACCGACATCATACCCCAGGTGGGAATAACAGGAACCCCGGTCATCGATTCGACAACCGGGACGTTGTACTTAGTGAGTGCGACCCAAGAGGGCAGCAGTTTCTTACTAAGACTGCATGCCCTGGACTTGACTTCCGGTGCGGAGAAATTTGGCGGCCCAGTTGTGATTACGGCATCGATACCGGGTACCGGAAATGGCAGTTCTGGCGGTACGCTCACTTTCGACCCCGAGTGGCAGAACCAGCGGCCCGGTCTACTATTGCTCAACGGCATTGTCTGGATCGGATTCTCTTCCCATGGAGATGGCGGCCCATGGCATGGATGGATCTTTGGCTACAACGAGACAACGCTGCAGCAGACAGGCGTGTTCTGCACATCGCCTAACGGCGTTGGCTCCGGAATATGGATGAGCGGCGGGGGACTGGCAGCCGAGGTTGTCGATCCTGTCAATCATCCCTTCGGACGCATGTTCATACCCACCGGCAATGGCGACTTTACGGCGACCTCACCGTACACCGCCGGCATGGATTATGGAGACAGCATTCTGAACCTGGATTTGACCAATGGGGTGCCGACTATTCAGGATGACTTCACGCCAATGAACCAAGCCAACTTGGACGCCTACGATGGGGATCAGGCCTCCGGGGGCCTATTGATTCTTCCCACACAGACCACCGGAAATTATCCCCATCTCGCAGTGGAGGCTGGGAAATCCGGCTACGTGTACCTTCTCAATCGCGACAATCTGGGCGGATACAACCCCTCCGGAGATGAAGTGGCGCAGGAGCTTCCGTATGCTGTGGGCAACGTAGGTTCCTGGAGCACAGCGGCCTATTGGAACGGAACCGTCTATTACTGGGGACAGCTGGACACGATGAAGGCGTTTCCGGTGGTGAGTGGGCAGCTCACAGGCCCCACCCAAACGTCGTCGGAGAAATACGGCTACCCAGGGGCAAATCCCGTGATTTCCGCGAACGGGAGCACGGAGGGCATTGTCTGGACTGTCGAGACAGATGCCTACACCGACAATGGCCCTGCCGTTTTGCAGGCCCACGATGCAACCACTATCTCCACCACGCTCTATTCGAGCAGCACCAATACCACACGCGACAACCCAGGTATGGCAGTGAAGTTCGCTGTGCCGACGGTGGTGAATGGAAAAGTTTACGTGGGGACGCAGACCCAGTTGAGCGTGTATGGACTTTTGAACGCTCAAGCGCAGGCAGCCACTCCTGTGTTGAGTCCGGGAGCGGAGACCTTCACCAGCAGCCTTACGGTAAGCATGAGCGACGCAACGGCGGGTGCGGTCATCTATTACACTTTGGACGGCAGTACGCCGACGACAGCCTCCGCCGTGTACACGGCTCCAATTACCCTCACGGGCACGACCACTATCCAGGCAATTGCCAATGCCGTTGGCTACGATCAGAGCACATCCGCTTCCGCGACCTATGTAGACTCCTCAGAGGTCAGTACCCCGGTCATCAGCCCAAGCAGTGGCATATTCACGCAGCCATTTTCTGCGACGATCAGCGATTCCACCTCGGGAACTACGATTTACTACACCACGGACGGCTCAACACCGACTGCCTCTTCGACCCAGTACACGGCGCCGCTGACAGTGAGTTCCACGGAGACTCTGAACGCAATCGCAGTCGCGTCCGGCTTACCCCAAAGCGCCGTGGCAAGTGCATCCTATACATTCAATGCCGGGCAAACAGGAATCAACTTCCCGATCGGGTTTGCAGGTACGCAGGGAATCATGATCCTGAACGGCAGTACCGACCTGGACGATACCCGTTTGCAACTGACGAACGGCGCTGACAATGAAGCCGGTTCTGCTTGGTATTATCAGCCAGTAAACATACAGTCCTTCACGACCTCCTTCAGTTTCCAGTTATCCAATCCGGCAGGCAACGGTATTACCTTCGCAATCCAGGGGAACAACACCGGAGCCTTAGGCAACCCCGGATCGGGACTGGGATACCAGACGATCCCCAACTCATTAGCAATCAAGTTTGACTTCGCGAGTGCCGTCGGGAACGGCACGGATTCCACAGGGCTCTACGAAAACGGGGCCATCCCGACGGTTCCCGCGATCGACCTGAGCACCACCGGAATCAACCTGCTCAGCGACGACACTATGACTATCCAGCTGGCTTACAACGGCACTGTGCTGTCGATGACGATCACAGATAGTGTGACTGGAGGGGTATATTCCACAAGTTGGCCGGTGAACATTCCTTCGCTGGTGGGCGGTGATACCGCCTATGTTGGATTCACGGGCGGATCGGGCACGCAGAGTTCCAGCCAAAAAATTCTGAACTGGACCTATAACCTAGGATCAGGTGCTTTGCCCATTTCCACTTCACCGACCTTCAGCCCTCCGGGCGGGACCTACAGCGTGGCCCAGTCGGTCAGTATAGCCAGCGGATCTTCGAACGCAACGATCTTCTACACTACGGACGGAACGACTCCGACAACCGCTTCAACGGTTTATGGAGGTCCGATCGCGGTAAATGCCTCGGGTACCTTGAAAGCAATCGCGGTGAACCCTGGCTATGCTGCCAGCGTTGTGGGAATCGGAGTCTACACGATCGCCCCGAGCCTGCCCGCGCCGACTTTTTCCCCATCCCCAGGTAGGTACACTACGGCGCAGACGGTCTCCATCAGCGACGGAACGGCTGGCACCAGAATCTACTACACCACCAATGGAACTACACCCACTACCTCCTCCACCCTCTACGGCGGTCCAATTACCGTGAGCGCGTCGGAGACGCTGGAAGCCATCGCGGTCGAAACCGGATATAGCAACAGCCCAGTTTCCACCGCGACCTACAGCGTGGTGCCAGTTCTTGCTCCGCCGACCTTCTCCATTGCCGGGGGGACATACAGCACACCGCAGACGGTCTCGATCAGCGATGCGTCCAGCGGGGCGGCGATCTACTACACCACCAATGGGACGACGCCGACAACTTCGTCTGCTTTGTACAACGGTGCAATCACGATAAGTTGGTCTCAGACGGTCGAAGCTATCGCGGTCGAGACGGGTTATACCAATAGCCCCGCTGCCAGCGCGGCTTACACCATCAACCCCAGCGGCACGAGCTACATCAACTATCCCAGCGGTGGATTCACGGCCAACAGCCTGTCGCTGAACTACGGAGCGGCGGTGACCGGTGGGCTACTGCAGCTGACCGATGGAGGTGACGGCGAAAATCGCTCCGCGTGGTTCACTCCGCCGGTTCCGGTGCAGAGCTTTATTACCGACTTCACCTTCCAACAATTAAACGCCTCGGCAGACGGCATGACGTTTGCCATCCAGAACGAAAATATGTGGGCGCTGGGAGGTGCAGGAGGCGGGCTCGCCTACCAAGGCATAACCAACAGTGTGGCGGTTAAGTTCGATCTCTACGACAACGCCGGCGAAGGATCAGATTCCACTGGACTATACACCGACGGGGCGGCTCCAACGCTGCCCTCGATCGATCTCAGTTCGACCGGAATCAACCTGCACAGCGGCGACTTAATGCACGCCCATATGGTTTATGACGGAACCAATCTGACGATGACGCTGACCGATACCGTGACCAGCGCCACGGTAACAGAGGTCTTCCCGGTGAATATCCCCAGCATCGTCGGAGGCAATACGGCCTATGTCGGATTCACCGGAGCCACGGGGGGCTCCGGCGCAACACAGAATGTGGTGTCATGGAGCTATGTGAGCCCAGCCCAGCAGACCGCCGCTGCACCGACGTTCTCGCCCGCAGCCGGTCCGTATACCTCGGCGCAGTCGGTGACCATCAGCGACGCCACCGCAGGCACCACCATCTACTACACCACCAACGGTACTGCGCCCACCACCTCGTCTACTGTCTACAGTGGTCCGGTCACAGTGAGCGCTTCAGAAACACTCCAGGCCATCGCGGTCGAGACTGGCTATACCAACAGCCCAGTAGCCTCGGCCGCCTACACCATCGGCGCGGAACTACCCGCTCCCACCTTCAGCCCAACGGCTGGAACCTACACAACTGCGCAATCGGTGACCATCAGCGATGCCACCGCGGGCACCACCCTCTACTACACCACCAACGGATCCACGCCCACTACCTCCTCCACCCTCTACAGTGGTCCAGTCACGGTGAGCGCGTCGGAAACCCTGGAAGCCATCGCGGTCAAAACTGGCTATTCCAATAGCCCCGCTGCCAGCGCGGCTTACACCATTACCTCAACTTTGCCCGCTCCCACTTTCACCCCACCCGCAGGGACCTACGCAACGTCGCAGACTGTAACTATCAGCGATGCCACCGCGGGCACCACCCTCTACTACACCACCAATGGAACTACACCCACTACCTCCTCCACCCTCTACAGTGGTCCAATCACCGTGAGCACATCGGAGACCCTGGAAGCCATCGCAGTCGAGACCGGTTATACCAATAGCCCCGCTGCCAGCGCGGCTTACACCATTACCTCAACTTTGCCCGCTCCCACTTTCACCCCACCCGCAGGGACCTACGCAACGTCGCAGACTGTAACTATCAGCGATGCCACCGCAGGCACCACCCTCTACTACACCACCAATGGAACCACGCCCACTACCTCCTCCACCCTCTACAGTGGTCCAATCACTGTGAGCGCATCGGAGACCCTGGAGGCCATCGCAGTCAAAACCGGTTATACCAATAGCCCCGCTGCCAGCGCGGCTTACACCATCAACCCCAGCGGCACGAGCTACATCAACTATCCCAGCGGTGGATTCACGGCCAACAGCCTGTCGCTGAACTACGGAGCGGCGGTGACCGGTGGGCTACTGCAGCTGACCGATGGAGGTGACGGCGAAAATCGCTCCGCGTGGTTCACTCCGCCGGTTCCGGTGCAGAGCTTTATTACCGACTTCACCTTCCAACAATTAAACGCCTCGGCAGACGGCATGACGTTTGCCATCCAGAACGAAAATATGTGGGCGCTGGGAGGTGCAGGAGGCGGGCTCGCCTACCAAGGCATAACCAACAGTGTGGCGGTTAAGTTCGATCTCTACGACAACGCCGGCGAAGGATCAGATTCCACTGGACTATACACCGACGGGGCGGCTCCAACGCTGCCCTCGATCGATCTCAGTTCGACCGGAATCAACCTGCACAGCGGCGACTTAATGCACGCCCATATGGTTTATGACGGAACCAATCTGACGATGACGCTGACCGATACCGTGACCAGCGCCACGGTAACAGAGGTCTTCCCGGTGAATATCCCCAGCATCGTCGGAGGCAATACGGCCTATGTCGGATTCACCGGAGCCACGGGGGGCTCCGGCGCAACACAGAATGTGGTGTCATGGAGCTATGTGAGCCCAGCCCAGCAGACCGCCGCTGCACCGACGTTCTCGCCCGCAGCCGGTCCGTATACCTCGGCGCAGTCGGTGACCATCAGCGACGCCACCGCAGGCACCACCATCTACTACACCACCAACGGTACTGCGCCCACCACCTCGTCTACTGTCTACAGTGGTCCGGTCACAGTGAGCGCTTCAGAAACACTCCAGGCCATCGCGGTCGAGACTGGCTATACCAACAGCCCAGTAGCCTCGGCCGCCTACACCATCGGCGCGGAACTACCCGCTCCCACCTTCAGCCCAACGGCTGGAACCTACACAACTGCGCAATCGGTGACCATCAGCGATGCCACCGCGGGCACCACCCTCTACTACACCACCAACGGATCCACGCCCACTACCTCCTCCACCCTCTACAGTGGTCCAGTCACGGTGAGCGCGTCGGAAACCCTGGAAGCCATCGCGGTCAAAACTGGCTATTCCAATAGCCCCGCTGCCAGCGCGGCTTACACCATTACCTCAACTTTGCCCGCTCCCACTTTCACCCCACCCGCAGGGACCTACGCAACGTCGCAGACTGTAACTATCAGCGATGCCACCGCGGGCACCACCCTCTACTACACCACCAATGGAACTACACCCACTACCTCCTCCACCCTCTACAGTGGTCCAATCACCGTGAGCACATCGGAGACCCTGGAAGCCATCGCAGTCGAGACCGGTTATACCAATAGCCCCGCTGCCAGCGCGGCTTACACCATTACCTCAACTTTGCCCGCTCCCACTTTCACCCCACCCGCAGGGACCTACGCAACGTCGCAGACTGTAACTATCAGCGATGCCACCGCAGGCACCACCCTCTACTACACCACCAATGGAACCACGCCCACTACCTCCTCCACCCTCTACAGTGGTCCAATCACTGTGAGCGCATCGGAGACCCTGGAGGCCATCGCAGTCAAAACCGGTTATACCAATAGCCCCGCTGCCAGCGCGGCTTACACCATTACCTCAACTTTGCCCGCTCCCACTTTCACCCCACCCGCGGGAACTTACACAACCCCGCAATCGGTAACTATCAGCGATGCCACCGCGGGCACCACCCTCTACTACACAACCAATGGAACCACACCCACTACCTCCTCCACCCTCTACAGTGGTCCAATCACTGTGAGCGCATCAGAAACACTCCAGGCCATCGCGGTCGAAGCTGGCTCTGCCAACAGCCCCGCTGCCAGCGCGGCCTACACCATTACCTCAACTTTGTCCGCTCCCACCTTCAGCCCAGCCGCAGGGACCTACACGACTGCGCAGACTGTGACCATCAGCGATACCACCGCGGGCACCACCCTCTACTACACAACGAACGGAACCCCGCCCACTACCTCCTCCACCCTCTACAGTGGTCCAATCACTGTGAGCGCATCGGAGACCCTGGAGGCAATCGCAGTCGAAGCTGGCTCTGCCAATAGCCCGGCTGCCACCGCGGTCTACACCATCAACACGGGAGGCACAAGCTACATCAACTATCCCAGCGGTGGGTTCACGGCCAGCAGCCTGTCGCTGAATTATGGCGCGGCGGTGACCGGTGGGCTACTGCAGCTGACCGATGGAGGTGACGGCGAAAATCGCTCCGCGTGGTTCACTCCGCCCGTTCCGGTGCAGAGTTTTACGACCGACTTCACCTTCCAGCAGTTGAACGCCTCGGCCGACGGCATGACGTTCGCCATCCAGAATGAAAACATGTGGGCGCTTGGAGGTTCAGGAGCCGGGCTCGGTTATCAGGGCATAACCAACAGTGCGGCAGTCAAGTTCGATCTCTACGACAACGCCGGCGAAGGATCGGACTCCACTGGACTATACACCGACGGGGCGGCTCCAACGCTGCCCTCGGTCGATCTCAGTTCGACCGGAATCAACCTACACAGCGGCGACTTAATGCACGCCCATATGGTTTATGACGGAACCAATCTGACGATGACGCTGACCGATACCGTGACCAGCGCCACGGTAACAGAGGTCTTCCCGGTGAATATCCCCAGCATCGTTGGAGGCAATACCGCTTATGTAGGGTTCACCGGCGGCACTGGCGGCTTAAGTGCGACACAGAATGTGCTGTCATGGACATACACTTCGCCATAGACCGGGAAATCGCCCGGATGTTTCAGAACGCAATTTAGAGCCTTATTAGTTCAATTGAAGTGCCTGACGCAAACGGCTACTGAAAAAGTCGACGTTGGGCTTGTGGAACATGGATTCGTGGTCGCCGGGAACAAAGACGACCTCAACTCTGTAGTCGACTACTTCTTTCCAACCCAGGGTTTCATCGGTGCCGGGAAGCTGCGGGACATCCATGGCACGGAACAGGACCACTCTGCCACGGTATTTTGCTGGCGCATAGTTCTGTAATGCGGCCACACGAGACAATGTATTGTTGAACATGGCCTCAGGAAGAGAAAAGCCAAAGACCCGTTGAAGGTGCATCGCCAATGGTCGATGGGTCATGAACAGCGACTCAAGCATGGTTTCCCAAATGTGACGCAGAGCATTGGAAACGTAGTCAATCTTCTGCCATAGAGAAACGCCGCGGAGACGGCGGACGTGAAACCTCACCCTTGCGAGCAACCTCGCAATTCTATTGCCCCGAAGGATCGGACGATACCCGGGGCACTCTGCGTCAAAGAGCGCTACCAGCCCGACCTGATACCCGAGTTCACGGAGTTGCCGAGCAATTTCGATGGTCAGAGATCCTGCAGCACACCAGCCGGTGAGCAATAATGGCCCGTCGGCATAGACTTTCAGAATCTCCCTCACATATATCGCCGCGCGCTCTTCGATCGTTTGTGACTGGGAAAAATCCATCAATTCGCGGACCCCATATACAGGCCGATCTGGCTCAACAATATTAGGCAGTACGCCATAGAGTAGGTACGAGTGGATAACGAACAAGGGCGCGGTTCTGCCCCGGGGACGGATGGGGACAATCAGAGAAAGCGGGCGCGCGCCTTCGATGATTGCGGCGAATGCTCTCACGGTCGGAGCATCAAACAGCAGACTTATGGGAAGCGTCAGCTTTAACGCGCGATTGATCCGGTTGAATAGCTTGACCGTCAACAGGGAATAACCGCCGTAGTCGAAAAAGCTGTCGGTTACTCCGAGTTCGGTGGTATTGAGGACATCGCGGAAGATTATTAGAAGTCTCGCCTCCAATGTCGTCTGCGGCTCCCTCCCCTCGGGCTGGCGGTAGGCGCTCAGGCCAGATGATGCGGATGCAAGCAAAGGCTTACGGTCAATCTTGCCGCTAGCGGTAAGAGGCATAGCGTCCATCAACACGAATCGACTGGGCACCATGTAGGCGGGCAACAAACGAGCGACATGATCGCGCAGCCGCCGTGGATCGAATTGCTTATCGACGGCGGTAAAGTACGCGACGAGCTCGGGTTCCCCGGGTTCATTTTCGCGCAGTGCAGCTACCGCATTCTGAATATCGGGAAAAGTGCGTAGTGCGGACTCAATTTCGCCCAGTTCAATTCGATAGCCGCGCAGCTTTACCTGGTGGTCGAGGCGACCGAAAAATTCAAATTGGTTGCCATTGATAAGCCGGACGAGGTCGCCTGACCTGAACATGCGCGAGCCAGGGACCTGTGCATACGGGTCAGGCGAAAAGGACTTCCTGGAATCTTGCGATGGGTCCGCATAGCCGGGGCTAACGCCTGTGCCTCCGATGTAAAGCTCACCGGGCACTCCGGGCGGAAGAAGCCGGCCGGTGTCGTCCAGGATATAAAACGTGGTATTAGCTATCGGCGGACCAATGGGCACTAGGCCCGGTTCAGGTTGGATCTGCAGGACGCCAGAGTAGATGGTGGTTTCTGTAGGGCCATAGCAATTCCAAAGCTCTCCACCCTGGCTAAGCAACTGGTTCGCCAGATCACGTGGCAGGGCTTCGCCTCCGGAGATCATCTTGAGGTCGCACTTTCCTTTCCAATCGGACGACGCAAGCAAACGCCAGGTCACCGGCGTGGCCTGCAGGACCGTAATATCAAATTTCTCTAGCAGAGTGGCCAGCCGCAAAGGATCGGCCCCGGCAAACCGATCGGCAACGACTAATGTTCCGCCCGCTACCAGGGGCAGAAACATGTCCATGGTGGCGATGTCGAAGGAGATGGGAGAGACGGCGAGCATGCGATCGGCAGGTGTGAAGCCGGGCGCCCGCATCATGGATTCGAGTAGATTGGCGAGCGCGCGATGTGTGATCATTACGCCCTTTGGCTTACCAGTCGTGCCAGAGGTATAGATCATGTAGGCCTGGTGACCAGGAGTGACGCCTGACGCTGTCAATTCAAGGCCAGGCGACGAACCAAGAATGTCATCCGGATGAAGAAGAGGGATCGCATCGGTTCCGCGCACTAGCGGAAATGAGTGGTCAGCAATCATGGCTGCTGGCCGGCATTCTTCAAGAATGCCGGCCAGGCGCTCGGCCGAGTCTTGCTGATCGAGAGGAACGTAACAGGAGCCGGACTTCAAGATACCAAGAAGCGCCACCGGTAATTGAGTGGTTCGTTCCAAGCTTATTGCGACAGGCCGCCCGGGCCCGGCTCCCAGCATCAGCAAACGACGGGCTATTGCATTGCTCCGTTCATGGAGTTCTCGGTAGGTCAGGCATTCCGATTCCGAAACAACCGCTATGGTCTCGGGTGTCCGCTCCGCCTGGCGGATCACGAGCTCGTGGACGCAAGTGTTATCTGAGTAGGGCGCTACCGTACGGTTGAAAGCCAGGTAGAATTCCTTCGCTTCCATCGGGTCCAGCAGCGGTAATTCCTTCCAAGGGACGTGGGGTGCAGCGACTATCGCTGCAACCAGCCGGTCGAAATAACGCAGCCAAAGCTGGAGAATAGGCCGACCCCACAAGCCAGTCGAACTGGCAAGTTCAATCTGACACTCACCCTCGCAGTCGCTGCCTGAAACGTGTACTGTCATGCGCAGACAGTCAGCCGGGAAGTCGGCATACGAGAATTCCGCAACGCCAAAAACGTATTCGACAGGACACGGTTCATCAGGCGAAAGACTTTGGCTGACTGCGGCCGAAAGCAACGAACGGAACGATGAGTCGGGGCCAAAATTGAGGATCAGGATGTTGGGGTCGGGCAGAATATTCCGGAGCCATGCGATCTCCTGGCCGGCGAGGCGCGCAAGCAAGGTAGCAAAGGCGACCATGAAGAATACGTCGCAGCCGGTTCCGAGGGAAGCGGAAACCTTGGAAAGGCGGTCCATGCGAGTATTGTCGATTCTATGAGTGGCCAAAGTCAGCGAGCTGGACGCTGCGCCGGACTCACGATCGGGCGGCAGATGGCGGAGGAGGTCGTCCCCGAGGCGTGCTCTTCGCTCGACGGCCCCATCAGACGACACTGCACAAGCTGTTGCTGAACCGAAAGAACTGTCGATGGGCCGCAAGAGGCGGGTGCGGGACAAACTAATCATTGTAGAGTCTACCGTTTTACAAACAGCCTTGCGATAGTAGTGCGTTTAGTCAGTCGGAATGAAGCAGACATCGCAGACCCGAGTGCAAAGACTGGGTCGAAATAAAACCAGCGAGGGGATGGAACGCGTACCGCAGAAGCCATGGAATCAAAAGAGGCCGCCGGAGACCCTGCAAAGCTACGATCCTGAGTATCTAAGCGGATTCATCACAGGGCAGCCTCGAACGGTCTGAAACTCTGCCCTCAGAAGCGCACCTTTGTGACGCGAACAGTATATTACAGCTTTTTCCAGCCACACTTCACTCTGATATGAGACGTTGTGAGATATGTAGAAAGACGCACCGAATTCCTCTGCAGAGACGACCAATAAATTATCCTTATTTTCAATAACCTTTCCACTTACCCGAAAATATTGTCAGGACCGCAAATCACCTTACTATCATGGCGGAAACAATCGAAAGTGACTTCTTCCTGGGCAGGCTGTTTCTCAAGCGGCAAAACTCGATAGGACCGAGAGGCACGTATGAAATGCATCATCGCAAGTTTTTTCCGGGGAGGAGAGCAAACGCCAAGGCTAAAGCCCTCATTGCTGAGGCCGGTACCGGTGGCTAAGGGCGTGCCCTGGTACAAAGTCCCACGTGACGTTGGACCAGGCAAAGGATGGCTCGGTACCTGGCAAAGCTCACCGGGCAACCAAGGAACTCGCAGGACATCTTTACAAATGTGAGTGTCATGCTCTGAGGGCATGAGTGGCGGCTTCTTCTCGGGCTGAACCTTCTTGCTCGTGCACTTCCATGTGTTCGTAGACTTGGGCGTGCTCCAGGGTGGAACCGGCTAAATCTTTGGCGGAGAGAATGGCTCGACTCCAGGGCGGCCATTCGATCTTTAGCGCCGGATCATTCCATAGGAGCGTACGTTCGTGCTGGGGAGCATAGAAGCCTGTTGCTTTATAGAGCACCTCCGCGCCTTCCGAAAGCACCATGAAACCGTGCGCGAAGCCCGGGGGAATCCAAAGCATTTTGCGATTCCTGCCGGTCAGAACTTCACCCACCCACTGGCAGAATGTGGGCGAATGGCGCCGAAGGTCGAACGCGACGTCGTAGATTTCTCCACTTAGACAGCGGATCAGCTTTCCCTGTGGATGGTGAATCTGGTAGTGGAGACCGCGCACTACGTCCCTCCGGGAGAAGGACTGATTGTCCTGAACGAAAAGACCCTTGATACCCAGTTCCGCCAACGCCCGCTCGTTGTAGCTTTCGAAAAATGCACCGCGGCTGTCTTCAAAGATCTTAGGTTCAAGCACCTGGACGTCTGCGATTGTGGTCGCTACTGCCTTCATCTATTTGCTCCTCTCGCTAAATGCGAGAATCGAAAAAAAGTATACGGATTCATCAGAGCGTGAAGCCGCTCGTGGATCCACTGAGCCTGACTGAGGAGAACAATTGGTTGGATTCAATATAGTACAGCCATTTTTGACCGCACTATATGTCATAGTGAGGATTATGAAATTCTCTAGAACAACTCAACGCTCTGCTTGCTACAGATATTCAGAAAATTATCCTTTTTTCCAATTACCTTTCCACTTATCCAACGCCACGCTACCAGCTAATAGTTTCGACACGCCACAGGCGCCGAGACACTCAAAAGTAACTTGCTCATCTTTTGCATTGCGATTACCAAAATGAGCTGTTATTCAGCGAAAATGAGGATATGCTCGTCGCATTCGCAAAAAAATAAAACCGTTGCCTTTGCTCAACTAATTGCATTATCCGATTTCTACATTCAGAGATTCGTTAAGCCTGAATGCCTTATAACTCGTTACCGCTTAACGGCCTGAATCACTTGATGTTATATCTATTTACTCTACGCTTTGACATATAGCCAATCACCTCCACTAAGGTCCAGAGTGACGTCGGGCACAATCAGAACTCCGGTCTACTTTATCGTCACGCGTCGCCGATCGGCGCCAGACGCGTCGTGGCACGAGTATGGCTTAAGGCCCGTTGGAAGGGTCGCATAAGAGAGATTACGATGGCTGCATCAGAATCCGTTTCGAAACCGATAAGAGCCGCATACGTCGCATCGGCACTTCGCCCCGTTGTAGGCCGTCGCAAGTCGCCTAGCGAAGCGGCCTTGAACACTTTCATCATGATGGCGGCGGATGGACTTGCTGTTCTCCTCGCGCTTTGTTTGGCTTCGATATTTCGCTTCGACCTGTCTCCAACCATGTGGCTTCACGGGCGCCCCTGGCTTCTCAACGGACACGATTTCCCGATTCACACGGGGTACCTACTTTTCTTTGCGTTGGCGCTGCTGATGATCAATCGGCGGGATGGCCTCTACGGTCCTCTGCAGGGGCAAGGTTCCTTGCACGAACAGCGGAGGACGATCCAGGCTTGCTTTGGCGCCGGTCTTTTACTCTGCGGTGGTTTATATGTAGTCCGCGACACAACCGTCTCGCGCGGATTCGTCGCCTACTTCATTGTCCTTACAACCGCTTTTCTCTGCGTCCTACGCGCATTCTGGCGCCGATCCCTTTATCGCAAGTATGAGCGGGGTATCAATACCAAAAACGTGTTGATCGTAGGCACCTCGCATATGGGCAAGGCAGTGCGCAAACAGATCAACAACAGCAGCCATCTTGGCCGCGTCTTTAAAGGGTTCGTCGAGACCCAGGGCGGTAGTTCTGTCCTGGAGGCCGAGCCATTTGTAGTCGGAGATCTTAAACAGGTCAAAGCAATTGCGAGACAGTTTTTCGTAGATGAAATTATTATTGCGGAACGCTGCCCCACGCCAGCCGTTATAGATTTAACGCAAATAGGCCGCGAACTGGATATTGAAGTGCTGGTGATTCCAGGTTTTTACGATGAACTTACACCGGATGCACCCATTGAGTATCTGGGCACTCTACCTATCGTGGCGCTGCATCGCCGTAACAGCAAGCTTCTCGGTAATTTGCTAAAGAGACTCTGCGATCTAACCCTGTCTTCGCTTTTGCTGATTGCACTTTCGCCGACGTTGTTAATCGTCCCCCTCTTGATCAAACTCGATTCGCCAGGACCAGTGCTCTACGTCTCTCGCCGCATTGGGAAAAGGGGATGTGTATTCCTTTGCTTTAAGTTCCGGACAATGGTAGCCAATGCAGATCAACTCAAACCTACCTTGGCGGCTTTAAACGAACGCGATGGAATTCTCTTCAAAATCAGGAAAGACCCGCGATTAACGCGGGTAGGTCGCACACTGCGGAAATTTAGCCTTGATGAGCTACCCCAGCTGTTCAATGTTTTTTGTGGTGATATGAGCTTGGTTGGCCCGCGACCGCCGCTTGCAACAGAGGTCGGCCAGTATGAGCTGGAACATTTTCGCCGACTCGAGGTCCTACCAGGGATCACCGGACTTTGGCAGGTTCATGCTCGCCAGGATCCGTCGTTTGATCGCTACGTAGCCCTTGATCTAGCTTACGTCGAAAATTGGAGTTTTTGGTTGGACTTGAAGATCCTGGTCAAAACAGCCGAGGTGGTTCTACGAGGTACCGGCTGCTAAGGTCAGCAGGCTTTTCGGACTGGGGTTCGGTTAATCCGCGGTTTCGTGATCCCGGCTCGATTGAGAGCACGCGGTCAGGCGTTCGCCCCCTGCTTGTACTCCATCTGCTTCGGTTGCTCGCCTGAGTAACGACGAAGACGGTATTTCAGTTGCCCGACCAGTATTGGTATTTGTTGAATGTGGGAATGGAGCCCGTAAAGCAGAAGCAGCATCGTTTGGCCAGGCGCTTTGTAGCGGGCCCTCCACGCCGACCGAGCAGACAGGAGAGGCAACAGGGCGAGCCATGGGATGACCCAAGGGCTCGTGAGTGCGCCCAACACCAGGGTAATCAGGAGCCAACTGATCCAGAAGCCTCCGCTATGGAAATTTCTCCTGCTTTCGCGCGACCACATTGGATCCGTACTTCGGCGGAAGCGGTCGGAGATTTCAGCGTAGGCATGGCCGGCCCGCTCCGCGCGCCGCCAGTACTGGCTGAAGTGCATCATATTCAAATCGTGTAAGGTCATTGGGATATCGATATGCAAAATGCGGTAACCCCTGGCCCGCAGACGGCAACAAAGCTCTGGTTCTTCGCCGGCAATCAGGGTCGGATCATATCCCTCGATTTCCGCAAGGGCGCTCCGCCTCATGACCACATCCCCACCACAATAATCCGTGATGCCTGCAGGATAGATCCAGTCAAGGTCTAGGACCCGGTTATATAGCGAATGCTCAGGATGGAGTTCCCGACGATGGCCCCAGACCGCCGCGACGGTCGGCTCGGATTCAAGAACTTTGAGCGCGGCTGCTGGGAAGTTCTGTTGGAGGATAGTGTCGCCATCGAGGAAGAGAATGTAAGGAGCAAGAGCCCTTTGCCACCCTGCGTTCCGGGCGCGGGCTGCGGTTTGAATTCCGCCCTGAAGAACGACGACCTGAGCGCCGAAATCGCCGGCGACGTGTGAGCTTCTATCGTCGGAGGCTGAATCAACATAGATTAATTCGGTCTCCGCCCGCATGGAGCCCACTGAGTGCAAGCAGGAAGCCAAGCGGTCCCCTTCGTTGCGACCGATAATCACGATAGAGAGCGTAGATTCTTTGATCGATCTTCCCCTTTGAGGTCCTATCGCGCTCACGGCTCAGCTTCAATCATCTTTGATTTACGAGGAAGGACCCGAGCAGGAACTCCGACGGCAATCGAATTGGACGGCAGGTCGCTCAGCACCACAGCATTCGCGCCAATTGCGACGTCGTCCCCTATACGAATCGGACCGAGAATCTTGGCTCCAGCGCCAATATCGACACGATTTCCGATGACCGGGGAACCACTTTTGCCGGTATGCCTTAAGCCTACCGTTACGCCATTGCGCACAACACAATCGTCTCCGAAGACGGTGTCGCCACTTATGATAATTCCACCAAAATGATCGATCCGGAAACGGCGACCTACGACTGCTTCGCACGGGAGCTCAATGCCGGTGAGTATCTGGCAGAGCAGCCAGAGAATTTTATAAATGCCCGAAAAAGGCGCTCTTATCCAACGAGCGTGAATCTTGTAGCGCCATCTTCCAAATCGATAAACTGCCATCACCCACAAACCTTGACGGAGGAGCTGCCTGTCGTGGGTCCGCCAATCCTCCCGCAGATTATCGAGCATAGCCTAACTCAAAGGCCAATCATCGGAAGCTGACTGCTGTTGGCGGAGCCGGGCCTCAAGGCCATGTTAAGCACTGACTTCTCTTCGCTTGGCCTTGCTTTCGACAATTCCGTGCTTTTGCAACTTGTAGAGGAGTGCCTTGTAATCGATATTCAATTGTATAGCGGCCTGGCGTCTGTTCCAGCGAACGGACTCTAGCGTTTCGAGGAGCAATTTGGATTCCGCGGTACGGGACGCCTCCGCGAAATGATCAAAGCTCACGTTGCCATTATTCTTTGCAGCATGAGCAGCACCTACATGTGTAGCGACCGTAAGCCTGGGCTTGGGCGAATCGAACGGGTCAGTCAGTTCAGCCGCAAGCAAAGCTGCGTCCTGATATACCAGGTAGCGTCTCATCACGTTTTCGAGTTCGCGGACATTCCCCGGCCACCGATGCGCCAGTAACGCGCGCCGCAGTGTCTCTGGAATGGAGGGCACCGGTGCACCCGGGCCGACGTGACGTAAGAGCAATTGCTGAGCGAGAGGAATAATTTCGTGGCTGCGTTCGCGCAACGGCGGTATGGTGATGTTGATCACACTCAACCGGTAGTAGAGATCTTGCCTAAAAGTGCCCTGCGCGATGGCTGCATGCAAATCACGGTGGGTTGCGGCCATAATGCGGACATTTACCTTGATAATGCGACTGCTGCCGAGTGGCTGAACATCGCCATCTTGCAATACCTGCAATAATTTGGCCTGGAGCCGGGTATCCATGTCTCCGATCTCGTCCAGCAAGATCGTTCCATCCTGTGCGAGCTCAAACTTACCGGGTTTGTCCATTATGGCACCGGTGAAAGCACCCTTTTCGTAGCCAAAGAGCTCACTTTCGATAAGCTCGGAAGGAAGGGCGGCACAATTCAATTTCAAGAAAGGCTTACCAACCCGGCTGGAGTATGTCCATAGCCTTCTGGCCATAACTTCTTTGCCCGACCCGGTTTCACCGTGGAGTAAGACGGGAGCGTCGGAGCGCCCTACTCGTCGCAAAAAACCTTCAGCATGGAGCAAGTCTGCGCTATCCTCGCCATCTTTGCATACCCTCGCGCGTGGCTCCTGATGGATACCGGTCTCGAGCGAACCCTCGGTGATGGCGTGAGTGATCGTTACCCAAGCAGTTGGATCCTCAAGTGACACGCCGGCAACCTTGATCTGGTCACAGGCCTGCAGCCGACCAAACGCTTCCAGTCGACCTGCACTCAAAGAAAAAACCAATATTTGCACCCGAGGATGCTGTTCGCTCAGATCAGCGAGCACATCAGCATCGCTTTGAGAGAGCGCCATATCGACGATAAGGAGCGATGCAATGCTTTCCGGATCGCGTAGCAGTGCCGCGGCTGCGCGCAGCGACGGCTGCTGCACAACCTGTACCCGATCAGCCGCTAGACGCCGCACCAGACGGTCGCGTGCTTCTGAATCCTGGCCGACCAGCAGGATTTTGTGAATCATCTTCCCTCTTACAGAGAGCACCCTGAAAGGGGCCCCGTCAGTGACTTATTCAATGGTTTTATGTACAAGTCTTGGCAGATAAGCAATGCATAGGCTTGGAATGGGACAAGATCGCGACCTGCCCCGACGAAGATGACTTTAACCCACCCAGGAAATTGTGTTCAGCGTACAACAAGTGAGCCTGGCTTCGTAAATTTTATTTAATCCACTTACCAGAGTTTTGCTCTGGTTACCTTAGAGAGCCGCTGCGCAAGTTACCCGAAAATACGCAAATTCTTGGCCTGTTGAGTTGGAAGACTTACTCAAGTTTCGGAATGTTAGCAGAAGGCAAGCGTCCTGGCCCGAGAAACCAGCGAAAACAGCCTGATTTCATTGCCGCCTATTTTGGCCCGCAAATTGCAGGTACGCTTATTAATCCCCTAAATTGTCCATGCTGTTCGACGCAATAGAAGTAACCACAGGCATGTCTATTACACCGCGGATTAACCAAAGTAGAAACGGTGCAATCGTGCAAGCGGAAAATCACAAAGCCAGCCAAATCGTTCAGACTTAGCAGCTGAACTTGGGTTATCGATGGGGCTGACGATGGCGAAGCCCTGTCAGTTCGACCGATTACCAGTGTAAGAGCAAGGACGGAAACACGTGATGTCCGATTGGAACCGCAGGTCCGTGGCAGTGCTTGGAGTGCCATTTGACAACGTCACGATGTGCGAAGCCATCGATGCAATTGAAGAAAAGATCGAAGAGCGGGGATTCCACCAGGTGGCTACCGCAAACGTGGATTTCGTTATCAACGCAATCCGGGACCAGTCACTGCAAGAAATGCTTTGCTCCTGCGATTTAATCGTTCCCGATGGGATGCCGATCGTGTGGGCATCCCGTCTGATGGGCGCCAAGCTCAAAGAGCGAGTCTCCGGTGTAGACCTAGTTCCTCGCTTAGCGGAACTCGCGTCTAAACGGAGTTACGGGATTTATCTGTTAGGCGCGAGCGAGAGGAGTTCCCGGCGAGCCGCCGAAGCGCTCAAGAAGCGCTTTCCCGGGCTTAATATCGTTGGTCGCGACTCTCCTCCCATAGCGTCGCTTTCGGAAATGGACCACGAGGGGATTCTGCACCGCATCGAACAAGCGCAACCAGATGTGTTACTGGTCGCGATGGGGCACCCTAAGCAAGAACGATGGTTGGCCATGCATCGCGACCGCCTGCAGGTTCCTCTTTGCATGGGGGTGGGAGCCTCGCTTGATTTTCTCGCCGGCGAATTCTCCCGTGCTCCGCTCTGGATGCAGACAGCGGGGTTGGAATGGCTTTACCGTGCTGCGCAGGAGCCGCGCCGGCTGGCGCAACGATACCTGTTAGACGCGTATGGCTTGGCACGCCACTTGCCGGCACAACTTGCAGCGAACGCAATCCAGCCGAGAAGCGGTAAGAACCCAACTGTCTCAACGGACCGGCAAGGCAATGCCGCAGTCATTTCTATCAGCGGTAACTTGACCGGCTCCTTGGTCACTGAGTTCGAGGAACAACTTGGGCACGCCTACCGAGAGGATCGGCACATCGTACTCGATTTGGCAAGGACGACCTATTTTGGCCTGGACTCACTTGGCCTTCTTGTCCATTTCGTAAAGAAAATGAATGGCCGCGAGCGCCAACTTTGGTTGACTGCCGCGCCTCCCCACGTGATCAGAGTCTTCCGCGCAGCACGATTGCATGGTTATTTCGGGACTACTTCTACTGTCAGGGATGCCATTTACCGGGTCAGGAAGTCGGAGATTTCTTCAGCTTTAGAACCGATTGTGGTGCATAGCTTCGCCAATCCTGAACGCGACAAGCATGCGCAGGTGGAAATGCTAAAGGATTTGTGCAGGAAGATTGTGTTCTCCAGTCAGGTTACCAAGCTCGGCACTGGCCGCGCTAGTACGAGTTCTTCGGCGATGCGCTAGTGCAGACCTCCTTGCAGACTTTGATCCTCAAGCTATGCTCATGACACCTTACCTATCCGAGCCCATCGCCGGAACCCTGGTTTTGCTGACGCTACCCTTGGTTGCGGAACTGGTGGTTCTGACGCTTGCTTCGCTCTTGCCCAAACGCACCTCCACACACTCCGTGGTTTCGGCTCCGTTGCATTTAGCCGTGATCATTCCTGCGCACAATGAGGAGCTCTTGATCGAAGCTTGCGTTGAGAGCCTGCGTGCTTCGGCCGGTGGCTTCGATACACGTATCATTGCGGTCGCACACAACTGCTCGGATCGGACGGCGGCGCGTGCCGCGGAGGCTGGAGCAGAAGTTGTTATCTACGATAATCCTCTTGCCAAAGGTAAGGGCTCCGCTCTGTCGGTCGGATTTGCCTATGCTTCCTCGCAAGGCATGGATGCAACTCTGGTGGTGGACGCCGATTCAACTGTTTCAGGCAATCTGATTGGCCGTGTGCACCAAGCCATTGCCAGTGGCGCAGAAGCGGTGCAATGCAGGTATGAGATGGATAGCTCCGCGGAGCGACCGGCAAGCCGACTCACCTCGCTCGCGTTTCGCGGCTTTAACGTAGTGCGGCCAGCTGGCCGCGATCGTCTTGGACTGTCGGCGGGCATCGTAGGCAATGGCTTTGCCATCCGGCAAGCCCTGCTTAAGCGAAATTCGTACAACTCTCTCTCGGTCGTCGAGGACCTTGAATTTCATATCCGGCTGGTACTATCCGGTAAGCGGGTCCAATTCATCGATGATGCGAAAGTATCCTCAGCGATGCCCTCCTCGAAGCAAGGCGAAGTCACCCAGCGTTCACGATGGGAAGGTGGACGCGCGAACGCCGCCCGAACCTGGTTCGTTCCTCTTTTCAAACAGCTCACGCAAGGCAGACTGCGCGCGCTGGAGCCGCTGTTGGACCTGACGTCTCTTCCTATCGGGTATGCTGTCTTTCTGCTTTTGATTGCCGCTTGTTTTCCGTTAGTATGGCTGCGAATGTATGCCCTGTTTGCGTTGACTGCCGTCGGAGGTCACGTCCTAGCCGCCGCTTGGTCCGGTTCCGATTTTGCAGGCGATTTGCGGATTCTGGCCCGCGCGCCGGGCTACATCGTTTGGAAACTTTGGATGCTTCCCAGTCTCCTCCGCAGTTCGCGTCCAGAAGCCGCATGGGTTCGAACCGAACGTCACCCGGCTTCGCAAAACGTCTCGTTAGAAACAGCAGGCGAAGGAGCACCCAGCGTCGCTATGGACCATGTGCTGCGGATCAGCAATACCTTGGAGATTTTATGAAACGGGTTATGCTTCCGGTGAGGCTGCTCTTAGCGGGGCTTCTAGCGATGAACATACATAGCGTCCTCGGACAAGAGAGCACAGCGGATAACTCTCGAAGCAGCGATCCACAGCTCAAGCTAAGTCCGATGAATGCTTTGCAAAAGTTTGAACCGGCAGCCAATGAGGAGTACTCGTTGGGGCCGGGGGACGAAATCACCCTCGACTTCCCCGGCCATCCGGAACTAGGCGGTAAGAAGGTGGTTGGACCCGACGGTCGTATCACGCTGTCGCTGGTTGGCCCCGTCGATGTTAAAGACAAGAACCGTAACGATGTCGCTCAGCTGGTAGTGAACTCCCTGTCGCCTTACTACAAAGACATTACGGTTACGGTTAATGTGGACAAGTATGCGTCGAACCGAGTTATCATTATCGGCAGCGTGCAGCACCCGGGCGTGCTGTACTTCGACGATACGCCGACCCTGCTTGATGTAATCGCCCGAGGAGGACTCCTGGCCAATGCCAGCAGTGGAGCAAACAATGGATCCGCGCTGCGCGATGGAATTCCGGAACGCTGTGCTATCTATCGAGGCAATGATCAGGTAGTCTGGGTCAACCTAAGAGAGCTGTTACAGAGTGGCAATTCTATGGCCGATCTGCGGCTGCGACGCAATGACATTGTGTTTGTTCCGGCACAGCAAGAGGTGTTCGTATCCGTGCTGGGAAGCGTAATGCATGCTGGAGCCATTCCTCTGACCTCCGAATCGACTTTGGCGTCTGTACTAGCACAAGCAGGGGGTCTTGCCGAGGGCGCGGCCAAAAACATCCAGATCATTCAGCCCTCTACCGGGAGGACAACAACTATCCCCTTCAAGAGCCTTCTCACCCTTGCCGGCACGGACGAGATTAAATTGCACGCGGGTGACGTGGTGTTTGTACCCCAAAGCGGCTTCTTCAAGTCGACCTACGTTATCCAGCGACTAAGCCCAATTGCCACCATGGGCGCGCTGCTCACGGTCGCCCAGTGATAATGGCCTTGCTAAGGTTGTTATGGTCATGAAGTATCGTGCCAAATAAATAAATTTAGGAACTATAGCCGTTCGATTCAGCGCAAAGGTCCTATCCGTGCATATTAAGCAGCTAAGCCAATCCGAACCGTCTCTGCCAATCGCCCCGGCTCCGCACTGGATGTCAAGAATTGACGTGATGCGAAGTTTGCGGCTGCACAAAATGCTTGCTGCACTGATTGCTCTTTTCACGATAGCCTTCGGTGTCGCGTTGTGGGCCCGACACCGGCCCTGGTTTGAAGCTACCAGCGTGGTCTATGTGTCACCCAATTTCCCAGCTACACTAAAGACCAGTGAAGAGCAGGAGTACCCGTACGATTCCTATATAGAGGAACAGGTTCATTCGGTTGCAGGCTACAACGTGCTCACCGAAGCGCTGCGCAGGCTCGGACCAGGAGTGTGGCGTTTGCCTGGTGAAACTCTGGAGTCTGCGGTCGACCGATTGCAGCACAACTTAATCGTGAAGCGTGACGGACTGAGCTACCAGGTTCGGATCAGCCTCGGGGGAACTGACCCCACCCACCTGGCCGAAATCGTCAACGCCGTCACTAATAGCTATCTTGAGGGAACAAAAGACGAGGAATTCTACGGCCGGGACAGACGGCTGGAGGCCCTACGCGAAGAACGCAGCCGAGTACAAAATGATCTGACAGATAAGCTCCGTGAGCAAACGCAGATAAGCCAGGCGCTTGGCGTGGCGGAAATGTCGTCTGAAGGACCGGATCAGATTGACACACAGGTGGCGAAACTGCGTGCGGACCTCACGGTGGCGCACGAGCAGCGAGTTCAAGCTGAGGCGCAGCTCTCCGCACTGGAGAACGACGGCAGCGGTTCAACAAATCCTGCGCTCGATGCCGCTGCCGACGAAATCATCTCTTCGGATCAAAGTTTGCTGGCCCTGAAGGGCTCGCTCAGTCAAAAGAGAGCCTTACTCATGGATCAGTTAGCCGGGATGACCTCGAATCATCCGCTGCGCAAGACCACTGAAGAGCAGCTCTCTGAAATTGAGACTGCCTTGCAGCAGATGCAGGCAAACCTGCGCAGTCATGCCGCGACCAATCTGGAGCAGAAACTACGCACTAACCTGCTTCGGGCCAGCACGGTTGAGGCTAAATTGCTTTCAGATTTGGAGTCTAATACGAAGCAGGCCACGAGCGCTGCGCCAAGCTTCCAACGGTCGAAGGTACTGAAGGCTGAGATCACAGCTCTGCAAGCGAGATATGCCGCTTTGGATGAGCGGACGAGGAACCTGGAGCTTGAAAGCAAGTCGCCCGGCTCAGTTCATTTGTTTTCCTCTGCACGGGTTCCTATGGCTCCATTACCGAGCAGCGCCAAACTGATTCTTCCCCTGCTGCTTCCATTCGCTGCACTCTTAGCAATAGGCACCGTCATTCTCATCGATTTCTTCGATCGCCGCATCCTTACGGGTATGGATATCGAGCAGGTCCTGGGTTTTTCGCCCATTGGATCGCTCTTTCATGACCAGGATGTCTCTATGCAGTTATTCGATGAAGGTACCCTACGCCTAGCGGGCGGTATCGATCAGGCTGCTCGCACCGGGGTGCGTACGATTGTGCTCACCTCAGTCAATGCAGGCGCCGGCACCACTTCGATCGTCGAGAATCTGGGTGGTGCACTGGCTAAGTTGGGCCGGAAAACGTTGACGATCGACTCCTCTGGCGTTACCCCGCCGGTGGCCTACATCACACTTAATCTCGAACAGTCTGCACATCGTGTTGTGGGCGGCGTCCATGTGAGGAAACAAGAGGTGGATGTTTGGTCAACTGCTGTCATAGCTCAACCGTTCGCACCTAAGCTGACGCCGCTGAAAAACATAATGGATCAGGCTTTCAAAGACCTGACTATGGATTTTGACATCGTTTTGATTGACGCCACGCCTATCCTCATTTCGGCCGAAACCGAATACTTGGCACGGTTTGCCGATGTAACCGTACTCATTGCGGAAGCAGGGACTACGACGAAGGCGCAGTTAACGCGTGCTACACGGTTATTAGAGCGGCTCCAGATTCCGGGTATGGCGGTCATTATCAACAAGATTGCCTATCGCTGGATAAATCGTGCAGCTCGCGAGGACTTAACTGCGTTCGAGGCTCGTACTAATAAAGGTAGCGCCAGATGGAACACGTCCTGGAATAGCGACGGCAGCCCGTCCGGCGATGATAACCGCGAACGGGCGGCCCAGGAGAAGTCGACTTACGCCTGATGCGAATGGCCGATCCAGCTTCGGCCAAGGGTCGTCCGGGACGATGTCAGTACGGCGGCGTTAACCAGCACCCACAGGCCAAGACTTTTAACAAACGACTATGGTTCTCTCCGAAACAGCAGTTGCACGTCGACTTTTCATGGTCCTCTCGCCTAGAGCCCTTCCCTACGCGCGACATGGATTGAACAGCCTGCTGACGAACGCCTTGGAACAGGTCCATTTACACCTGATCACGGACACGACTTCGGATAAAGAGCTCCTTCTTGAGGAAAAAGAGAGCTTTCCGTTCGCCAGCCGCCATCATTGCGACATTTTCGCCAAGGCCGACTTGGACGATCATGAATCGATGATATTTGGCCGCTACCCTAAACTGCGTCATTTCCGCGGTGGTCACCCGTGCTGGCGGAAAATTACGGACCCGCTTCTGCTGAGTTGTGGAGAGGACGAGATGGTCGTGCTCGATCCGGATCTTTATTTCCCTAATAAGTTCCGCTTCGAGACCACCCTGGAGCAAGGCCTTCTGCTCATGTGGCAGAGACCGAACTGTCTTCTGCCTGCCGAAATCGTGGATACTGCGATCCGGAGTGGAATCGCTCTCGCGCACCATGTAGACATTGGAGTGGCCCATTGGCGCGCCCGGATCGATCTCGATTGGCTAGAGTGGTTACTGGATCAACTGGATGTGGAAGGTTACCCGAATGCCAGATTCAACATGCATATAGAAGCCATTGTTTGGGCAGCAATCGCGATGCGTATAGGAGGTGGATATCTCCCGCCCGAGCATTGGCGCTGCTGGCGGCGCAGCCAGCGTGTCCGCTTGCTCCGCAAGCTGCGCGTTCCCGGACCGCAGTTACTGCGCCATGAACCCTTTTCCACCATCAAGTGTTTCCATGCCGGGGGCCAAGCCAAATACTGGCTTGCAGAAGCGACAAGCCAGGAAGGATTGGAATCCGACAACGTAATGGACCGCCCGGGTACGGTCTTACCCTTTTCTGAGCTGACCCCCGGAACCTATCACAGAGACCAGGCTGTTAAGTCCTGGCTAAGGAGATTCGGCTATTACAGTCTCTTTCCCAGTGGGGCAATGCGGTAGAGGCATGGCCACTGAACACGAAGGGGCGCTTCGGATTTGCATCGTAGCCGAGAGCGCATCCTTTCAATTCGGAGGTGAAGCCTCACTCCCTTTGCACTATTATTCCCGTCTGCGGGCGCGCGGCCTGGAAACATGGCTCATCGTCCATGGAAGGACAAGGGAGGAACTAGAGCGACTTTTTCCAGATGACCTCGAGAGATTTCGGTTCATCCCCGACCAGTGGTTCCACAAGCTGATTTGGCGTCTCAACGCCTATTTACCGCGACGAATCGCTGAAGCAACATTGGGCACGCTCGTGGTGCTGGTGAACCAATTGATTCAGCGCGAGATGGTGCGGTCATTGATTGCTAGCGATGGTGTTAATGTAGTACATCAACCCATCCCTGTGTCACCCCGCGCCCCGTCCTTCATGTGTAAACTTGGAGTTCCTGTGGTTATGGGACCGATGAACGGGGGGATGGACTATCCAAAAGCATTCCGTCATGTTGAATCTTGGATTACCCGCGCTTCGGTTGCATTAGGACGTCGTTGTGCCAACTTAATTAACCAGGCTGTCCCGGGAAAAAAGCTGGCAAGTTTCGTGTTGGTGGCAAACCAACGCACCCGGCTTGCATTGCCCTCGTGCATCGAGGGAGAGGTGATCGAGATCCCTGAAAACGGCGTGGACCTGGGGCTTTGGTCGGCTGAGCCTCATGCAGCTGTCTATGACTATCCCCCGCGGTTTCTCTTTATGGGCCGCCTGGTGGATTGGAAGCATCTCGATTGGGCAATTCAGGCGCTCGCAAATGTCCCCGATGCATATCTTGAGGTTATCGGGGATGGGCCGATGCGCGCCGAGTGGACGCGGCTCGCGACAAGTCTGAACTTAGGTGACAGGATCCGTTTCCGGGGCTGGCTACCACAGCGGGTGTGCGCCCAGCGCTTACAGTCCGCCAGTGCCCTGCTCTTGCCCAGCATTTACGAGTGCGGGGGAGCGGTGGTGCTGGAGGCGATGTCTACCGGCACACCGGTCATCGCAGTCGCCTGGGGAGGTCCGCAGGACTATCTCGATGAGACCTGCGGCATACTTATCCCTCCGCTCGACGCTACTGCAGTCGTAGACGGCTTCACAGGAGCAATGAAGAAGCTGATCGACAACCCCCACCTTCGCTTCTCCCTTGGCGCCGCGGCCCGGCGTAGAGCCGAAGCACACTTTTGTTGGGAGGAAAAAGTCGATCGCATGGTAAAGATCTACCGGCTCGCGATCGATCGCGTTTTAGCCTGAAGAGTGATTTCGGCAAAAGCCCAAAAGTTTCTCCAACGGGCACTTTTCCGATTAGTGGCTCAACGCTACTCTTATCGGTCAAGCCTATCCTTATGGCGATCGAGGTAACCCCCTCAAAAACTCTGGTAAGGTAGTACCACACACTCGGTTTATGCAGCAGTAATTCATGTAATCTCGTGTAGATCACGACAGCACAGTAAGGATTTAAGTCGTTTCTGAGCCGCATTTTCTTCTGCTGATGCCTCGGTTGTTCGACACATTTCCTAGGGAAGCCTAATGGCCATCTATTGACTTGCCTTTAGCGGTATTGCGGAGCGACATTTCATTTCTTTTACTTGAACACATGGGCTCATATCCGACAAGCAAACCGCGGACTGCCACTCGTGTCGGTAGATGCAGTGTGCGGCTATTCCAGTTGTACTTATTAACTCCGAATCCGGAGACTGACAATTAACCTTGTAAAAGGAGACAGTCATGACCACCTCTCTCGTTATCGGCCCGGTGCAGGACGATCTGGTAGGCGCCTCACTTAAACCCCAGATCGACGCCATCATCGAAGACCTCATCACTTCCCTGCCCGCCCCGAACAAGCTAAGTGTCAGCGAACGACGCGGTATCATTGCGCGATACACCGCCGTGCTTGAAGGAAATTTCATCTACTGGATGACCGCCACCTATCTCTCCGTCAAATCCGAGGCGGCGCGTCCAATCCTGGTCGATAATCTAATGGAAGAAATCCGCGATTGCCATCCCGCGATGTTACGCAACTTCACCATCGCGGCTCACGCTTTCCCCACGGACTCGGACGCGCTTGAAGTTCATCAGGATTTGACCAATGTGCGCCTCTTTCTCGGCAGGCTTTCAGGAGTGCAGAATCTTCTCACCATGGCTTTTTTTGAGGGCTTTATTCAGCGATTCATGGCCTACCTGGCTGACTTGGCCGGTGCCCAGGGCTCAGAGGAACGCTTATACACGGACGTGCATGGTGTGTGCGACGTGACTCACTCGCAGGAACTTTTTCGCGCGGTTTCTGTGGAAATGGCGGTTAGCCCACTGAACTCGTCAACCGACCTGTTTGAAGGGGTGGATCTGCTTCGCACGTTGATCCAGACAATCATTCACGGTCGCGTGGAGCGGGTCGCGGCGTAGGTGTCAAGAGCGAGCAAAGCCAGTTGCAGACCCAATTTCATACCGACGACGCTCTGACGGAACAAGCCAGATACTTCAAAGTATCTGGCGCGCACCTTTACACCGTCCTGCATGAGGTGACAGATCCATTGGCGCGGGTGCTGCTTATTGGATCGTTTGCTTCGGAACGACATTTTTCGTACCACCCGTGGGTCCGTTGGGCGCGTTACCTGGCTGCGAGGCGCATCGAAGTTCTTCGTTATGATTATCGTGGCGTCGGAGAAAGCACGGGCGTCTTTGACGAGATGGGCTTTGATCATTGGAGTGAAGATGTAGAGTGCCTCGCCAGCTGGTTTTCAAAGCGTTCCCCTGCTGTGCCGCTAGTACTCCATGGGCTTGAGATCGGCGCCATCCTTGCTGGCAGATATTTTTCGCAAGGCACGGGTGACGCATTGTTACTCTGGTCACCACCCTCGCATGCCAACCAGGCGCTCCGCGCCAGCCTCCTGCGCTGGGCAGGCCTGGAGCAACTGTTCGAGTCGGGCGAAAACCGCAGGACGGCCACAGATTACATTCGACAGCTCGAACAGGGTTCCCCGATAGAGGTCGCGGGCTATCAATGGTCGAGTAGGCTCTGGCGCAGTTCTTTTGATTTCCACTTACCAACTGGTTTGGCAGATGAAGGTCTTGCATGGGAGGCGTATAAGAGACCGGTGAGGATAGTCAAGCTGTCGAAGGAAGCTGCGCCCCTTGTTAAGCCGTACGTTGGCTACGACGAAGTTAAGGACCTTAGCTGGCTTTATTCCGAGAATTTTGAATGGATCGGCGGAGCGTTGGCGCGCATTTCGTGTTGGCCCTCAGATTTGTCTTACGTTCCGCACAGTGGCGAGGAAGATTTGCGATGCAAGATGTAATTGAGGCCCGCGAATTGTTCACTCTGAACAGTCTAGGTGCCATCGTCCGGGGCACCTATCATCGGGCTTGTGAACCGGCTGCTGCGTCCAGGCCCATCGGCGTCGTGATTTTGAATTCGCTTTCTCCGACCAGAGCAGCTGCTGGTGATTCCGCTGTTTATTGGGCGGTCAGCTTCGCCAGATGCGGCTACCCGGTCTTCCGTATCGACCTGCCAGGGTTCGGAGACTCCGAAGGTAATCCTCCAGCAGAGTTGTTCAAGATTATTAATAGCGGAGGGTACGGCCCAACCACGGCAGTGTTGATTAAGGAGCTTTCACACAGGTTCAGCTTATCCGGGGTGGTGGTTATGGGGCTTTGCGCAGGTGCTTTGTCTGCCGTCTACACCGCAGCCGAAAGCAAAGAGTGTAAAGGCCTGGTTTTGCTGGACCCTTATTTCCAATTGCCGCTGCGGCCTCGTTCGTGGCTCTGGCAAAAACTTACCGGCCGCATCTCGCGCAGCGCCCCAGGCAGAAGGATCGAGAACGCCTTCGATCGATTGAGCGATCTTCGATCTAAGCTGCGCAGAAACCCTCTCCCCAAAAATTCGAATTATCCCCTCCTCAAATGCTGGAAGACCGTAGCATCCCAGGGCTTGCCCATCTTAGTGTTCAAAGCGCCGAGCATTAAGCCCCGGGGGAAGGAGTTCGATTATCTGAGCTACGTCGTTGAGCAAGCAGGGGACCACAGCCGGGTTGAGGTCAAGGTAATCACCGGCGCTGGTCACACCTTCTCGAATCGTGTCGGCAAAACTGCCATTCAACAGCATACCGAGGTTTGGCTGGAGGCCTACTTCCCTCTCCAGGACGAATCTGCATTGAGTAACTTATCTTCAGCGGCGAATGACGATGGGCGTCGCGATCAATGTCATGCGGATTATTTGCACCAGTAACTTTTGCCCTTGGAAAGTAGAAAACCAAAGATATGGACGTCCGGTCCGAGATCATAGCTCAATTCAGGCAAGTAGCACGGGAACAAGGCCGGCGGCTGGCCTCGCTGACAGACGATCTCGAATTGCTGAATTCAGGGCTCGATTCGCTTTGCTTTGCAATCATAGTCACCCGTTTGGAGGGTTCCCTGGGAATCGACCCGTTCAGCACTTCAGAAGATGCTCGCTTCCCGGTGACGCTCGGGGATTTTATCAGTTTCTATGAAAATGCTGCGAAATAGCCCCGCGTCGCTCAGGAAAGCTCTTGGCGCTGCGGGAGAGACAGGCTTCTTGTTTGCCGAGGAAGCAGTTCTCTCCTGGAACGATTTGATATCGGGCACCCTCCTCGGCCCCCATGGCAATGAGTTCGATGGACGATCCATCCTGGTCGCGACCGAGAGCCAGTTGGATGCAGCGGGAACGTTACTAGAACTCGATGGTGTTGCCCGGCGTATCATCCTTTATCCTCCTGACTTGTCGCTTGACCATTTGAGCTTCGTCACCGATTGGGCTGGGGTTGAGGTGATTGTGTCTGATCGCCTGCCAAGCCCGTTGGGCACGATCGCGTGCGTGCGTCCCTCCAACTGGACGCGGTTGAACAGCAATCGAGACCGCGCAGTACAAGCTGAAACGGAGTGGATTTTGCTCACGTCGGGAACCACGGGACGACCTAAGTTGGTGATCCACACGCTGGCAAGTCTGATAGGTGCGATTGGGGCCGGCCCCTCAAGCGGAGTGATTTGGGGTACTTTCTACGACATTCGCCGCTACGGAGGGCTGCAGATTTTCTTGCGTGCGGCACTCGCTGGGAATTCACTGGTGCTATCAAGCGCGCCGGAGTCTACGGCCAATTTTCTGGCGCGGGCCGCATCTCACGGAGTTACGCATATCTCGGGCACCCCCTCCCATTGGCGACGTGCGCTCATGAGCTCGGCGGCACATCTGATCAACCCGGAATACGTCCGTTTGTCCGGCGAAATTGCAGATCAGACAATTCTGAACCAGCTCCGGGGAGCATATCCGCAAGCGAAAATTGCCCATGCATTCGCCACCACCGAGGCCGGGGTAGCGTTTGTTATAAATGATGGCCTTGCCGGGTTCCCTCCTGGCGCGCTCGAACACACCCCAGATGTAGAAATGAAGATCGAGAATCGTACGCTGCGGATCCGCTCGAATCGCACGGCGCGCTCCTATCTTGGCGGCGACCAACGCCAAGCCCTGCGGGATGAGGAAGGATTTGTGAATACTGGCGACGTGCTTGAATTTAGCGAGGGCCGCTACCACTTCGTGGGCCGGGGGGATGGGATGATCAATGTTGGAGGCATGAAGGTGTATCCCGAGGAAGTCGAGGCGGTGATCAATGGCCACCCAAATGTCGAGATGTCGCTGGTCCACACCAAAAAGAATCCCATCACCGGTGCGCTGGTCGTAGCCGACGTGGTTTTGAAAGGTACCCCGGACACCGGCTGCAGCGAAGTTCGTATCGACATCCTGCGGCACTGCCGTGAAGCTTTGCCGTCGCATAAGGTCCCCGCTATGATCAATTTCGTTCCCGCCCTGGCGGTCGCCGACTCAGGGAAGATGATCCGCTTCCATGCGTAATGTCGTTGTCACCGGCGGCACCCGCGGAATAGGCTTGGGGATAGTTCTCAGACTGACGGAAGCGGGCTTCCGTGTCGTGGCCATCGCGCGTAAGGAAAGCAGTGAGCTCGCGGCTGCGATGCGAGAACCTCGACCGATTGAATTTTTCCCCTTCGATCTAGCCGATATCGCAGGTATTGCGCACCTGGTAAAGACTCTACGCAAAGACTATGGGCCAATCTATGGTTTGGTAAACAACGCCGGCATAAGTGCGGAAGGCGCTCTCGCCCTTATGCACAACTCCCAGATGGAACAAGTGGTCCGGTTGAACACACTTTCGCCCATGGTGATGACGAAGTACGTGGTGCGCTCCATGATGGCAGATGGCGGCGGTCGCATCGTCAACGTGGCTTCGATTGCCGGATTCACAGGGTATAGCGGGCTCTCGGTCTACAGCGCGACCAAAGCCTCGCTCATCGCCTTTACCCGATCGCTGGCCAGAGAAGTGGGGCGCATGGGAGTGAACGTAAATGCCGTCGCTCCCGGCTTTGTTGATACCGAGATGACTAAGACGCTCAAAGACGAGCACCGGGAACAGATCGTTCGCCGCAGCGCGCTCCGGCGTCTGGTCGATATTGAGGATGTGGCCAACGCCGTGGAATTCTTGATTAGCGATCGCGCCAAGAACATCACCGGAACTGTACTTACGGTCGATGCAGGGAGCACGGCTTGACTCCACTTCAAACAATGGCGCCGGCACATACGACCGCTTCTCCTGCCAAAGCCTGGTTGCGCGCGCTGGAGTTGACTGCACCCATCGCGCGCAATCGCGAACGGTTACTTTCCACGGTAATCGAAGAGGTGGCTGCGCAGTTGGGCGACACGCCGGCGCTCTTGTCCGATCGCGAGTGCCTGAGCTATCGGCAGCTATCTCGGCGGATCAATCAATACGCGCGCTGGGCGCTTGATCAGGGTCTCTCCAAAGGCGAAGTGGTCGGGTTATTGATGGCCAATCAGCCCGAATACATCGTCATTTGGCTCGGTATCACCAGTATTGGCGGTGTCGTTTCGCTGCTGAACACGAATCTGGTCGGCCCATCGCTCGCCCATTGCATCGATGCCGTTTCACCGAAACATCTGGTCGTCGCTTCGGAGTTCGCGGAGCGACTCGCGTTAACTCGGCCTCACCTCTCCGCAGAACCTGCTATTTGGATTCATGGCGAAACGCAGGAGAGCAAATACGAGCCAGGTCGCCGCATTGATGTCGATATCGAGCAGAAATCGGGTGAAACGCTGAGCAGGAATGAACGCCGGTTGCCGGACATTGAAGACCGTGCCCTGTACATTTACACCTCCGGCACGACGGGCCTACCGAAGGCGGCTAATGTAAGCCATGCCCGAATCATGCAATGGAGCCACTGGTTTGCCGGTATGATGGGTACCCAACCGACAGATCGGCTCTATAACTGTTTGCCGATGTATCACAGTGTGGGCGGAGTACTTGCGCCCGGGGCCATCCTGGCGGCCGGGGGTGCCCTCGTCGTCCGGGAAAAATTCTCGGCCAGCAGCTTCTGGAACGATGTGATCCGTTGGGACTGCACGATGTTTCAATACATCGGCGAACTCTGCCGCTACCTGCTGCATGCCGCCCCGTCCGTAAACGATAAGAGGCATCGGATCAGGATGGCTTGCGGCAATGGTCTTTCACCAGAAGTTTGGGACCGTTTTAAAGAACGCTTTGGCATTCCCCAGATCTTTGAGTTCTATGCCGCTACTGAAGGTGGCGTCTCGCTTTTCAACATCGAAGGCAAGCGGGGAGCTATCGGTCATGTTCCCTCTTACCTGGCTCATAGGTTCTCGCCTGCTTTGGTAGTTCTCGATATTGAGAAGGGAGAACCGGCGCGAAACACGCTGGGCTTTTGTATTCGCTGCTCTCCCAACGAGCCCGGCGAAGCAATCGGAAAGTTAGTTGACAGCCCCTCCAACATCGGTAGCCGGTTTGAGGGCTACACCAACCAGGAGGCCTCGCAACGCAGGATTCTGCGCGACGTTTTTGAGTTGGGAGACATTTGGGTCCGTTCGGGGGACCTGATGAAAAGGGATGAGCAGGGATATTTTTATTTCGTGGATCGCATTGGGGACACCTTCCGTTGGAAGGGAGAGAACGTTGCTACCTGCGAGGTTTCAGAAGCCATTTGCGCCTTCCCAGGAGTTAAGCACGCCAACGTATATGGTGTAACCATACCAGCTACAGAAGGCCGGACGGGGATGGCTGCGGTTGTCGCTGAAGAAAACCTTGACCTGTCTGGCTTACGTCAGCATCTGGTGAACCGTCTACCACCCTATGCGCGTCCTCTGTTCTTGCGAATCGCAAGTGACATTGATCTGACAGGTACTTTCAAGTATTCGAAGACCGAACTGGTTCGCCAGGGCTACGATCCGGACAACAGCAATGACGTCCTCTATTTCGACAACCCAGAGTCGGGGGGCTTTACTCGGCTCGATAAGGATTTGTACGGGCGTATTCAGGTGGGCGGGATCCGCTTCTAGTCTTGCTGTTCTGGGGAGAAGGTACACGCATGGTCATCGATGAAATCCGGTCCGACTTCACACAGCTACAGTCTGACATTGCGAACGGGCCTATCCTTCCTACGGTGACCGCGGACGCGATTCGAACCTACCTTGGATCTCGTTATGATTTTGCTCGAACCCTGCCGCTGGAAGAAGTGATCTCTGATGTGGAGAAGATGTTGCGCACTTGGCAGGTTCAGGTGACACATCCGCGCTACTTCGGCCTATTCAATCCAAGCGTGACGCTTGCCTCAGTGATCGCGGACTCTCTGGTCGCGATGTATAACCCCCAATTGGCGAACTGGCGCACCTCGCCGGCCGCCAATGAGATCGAGCGGCACACACTCGGTTGGCTCGCGGGAAAGTTTGGTCTTCCACGGGACACCGTCGCGACTTTCACGAGCGGTGGTATGGAGGCGAACCTCTCTGCAGTGGTCACTGCCTTGACCCGCTATTTCCCCGGCTACGGCGAGTACGGTGTTCGCCATCTTGAAGCCACTCCTTTGATCTATCTGACAGGAGAAGCCCATAACGGTTTCAACAAGATCGCACATATGACAGGAATAGGACGGAGAGCGCTCCGGATGGTGCCGACAGATAGCGATTTGAAGATGAACGTCGCAGAGTTGCGACGGCTCATCGGGGAAGATCGTAAGAGCGGCTTTGCTCCCTTTATGGTTGTCGGCACGGCCGGAACGACCGCAGCGGGGGTAATCGATCCGCTGCCAGATCTTGGACAAGTTTGCAAGGAGGCCGGCCTGTGGTTCCATGTCGATGGCGCCTGGGGCGGCAGCGCCATTCTCTCCCCTCTGCTGAAGCATTATCTTGCCGGCATCGAGGAGGCAGATTCGATCACGTGTGATGCGCATAAGTGGCTCTCGGTTTCGATGGGATGTGGCATGTTCTTTTGTCGTCATCCTGATATCGTCGCGGAGGCCTTTCGTGCAGATGTCTCCTACATGCCAGGCAAGAAAGCGGGCCCGGTTTTTGATCCTTATACTACCTCGGCTCAGTGGTCGCGTCGGTTCATCGGGCTCAAGCTTTTCATGACGCTGGCACAGCAGGGCGAATCAGGATATGCGGAGATGCTTGAGCACCAGACGCACATGGGCGATGTGCTCCGGGAGGCACTTCGAGATTCCGGGTGGACCATCGTCAATGCGACACCCTTGCCGCTCGTTTGTTTCACTCGGGAGGGACTCGTTCCCTTGAGATTCCTTGCGGCTCTGCACCAGCGACAGATTGCGTGGATGTCCGAGGCGCGGCTCGGTGATACTCCCGTGGTGCGGGCCTGCATTACCAGCTATGCGACTACCGAAGCACATATCCACTGGGTGGTGGCGGAAATGAATCGGTTGGTCGCGCCAGAGCAACAATATGTCGGAACCGGCCACGGAGTCATGAATCCATGAAGCGGGAAACCATCGCTATCCACAGCGGCTACGAAACCGATCCGACGACGAAAGCTGTCGCCGTGCCGATTTACCAGACGGTTGCATATTCATTCGATAGCAGCGAGCACGCCGCTGCGCTGTTCAACCTTGAGGCGGAGGGATACCGCTATACCCGCATCAGTAACCCGACGACCGCCGTACTGGAGCGGCGTGTCGCGGCGCTTGAAGGCGGCATGGAGGCCCTATGCGTGAGCAGCGGGCAGGCAGCGGTGACCTACGCAGTGCAAAATGTAGCTGAATTGGGAAGTAATATTATATCCACTCCGCAACTCTACGGGACAACGCACACTCTGTTCGCTCACCTGCTACCCAGCCAGGGAATTGCGGTCAGGTTCGCAGAAACGGATCTCCCGGAATCGATCGAGAAGCTGATCGATGGGAACACCCGTGCAGTGTTTTGTGAAAGCGTTGGGAATCCGGCGGGAAACATCTGTGACATCGAGGCGCTAGCGCAGGTTGCTCACCGGCACGGGATACCGCTGATCGTCGACAACACCGTCGCCACGCCAATCCTGTTGCGGCCCATAGAATTTGGCGCCGACATTGTTGTCCATTCTCTTACCAAGTTCATGGGTGGGCACGGCACCACAATCGGAGGGGCGATTGTGGACAGCGGTAATTTCCCTTGGAAAGAGCACTCCTCGCGCTTCCCGGCCTTCAGCCAGCCGGACGTGTCATATCACGGCTTGACCTACACCGATCATTTCGGCAAAGGCGCTTACCTTGGGCGTTGCCGTAGTGTTTACCTGCGCACTACCGGCGCCGTCTTGTCGCCTTTGAGCGCGTTTCTATTGCTTCAAGGAATCGAGACAGTTGCCCTTCGTGTGGAGCGCCACGTAGAGAACGGCAGAAAGGTCGCCGAATTTCTCCGTCAAGACCCCAGAGTCGAATGGGTCAACTACACCGGGTTCCCTGAGAGTCCGTACCACGCGTTGGCGCAAAAGTATCTGGGAAGTCGGGCTTGCTCTCTGCTCACCCTGGGTCTCAAAGGTGGCCTCGAGGCAGCTGTCAGTTTCTACGACGCACTCAGGCTGGTGAAACGGCTGGTGAATCTGGGAGATGCCAAGTCCCTGGCCTGCCATCCTGCATCGACGACGCACCGGCAAATGTTGCCCGAGGAACAACGCAATGCAGGCGTGGTGCCCGAAATGATCCGGTTGAGTATTGGGATCGAGCACATCGACGATATCGTTGACGATTTGAAGCAGGCGCTCCATGCGACCACACTGGTAGCGTCCGAAGGGAGATCCTGATGCCGGTTCTTCTCGACGCTTATTCCCAGAGACTACCTTCCGACAATTGCATCACCATCGGGTTGATCAACAACATGCCGGACGAAGCGCTCAAGGCTACCGAGCGCCACTACATTTCTCTGCTTAACGCCACGTCCGCCGATATGCAGATCCGCCTTTCTCTCTTTACGTTGCCGGGTATTCCTCGTGATGATTCGAGAACCCGCCATGTCGCGGCCCTTTATTCAAGTATTGACGATCTCTGGCGAGGTCAACTTGACGGGCTAATTGTCACCGGCAGAGAGCCTCTTGCGGCCAACCTGATGGATGAACCCTACTGGGAAAGCTTTACAAAAACATTGGAATGGGCACAGGACAATGTTCATTCAACGGTTTGGTCGTGCCTGGCAGCCCACGCTGCGGTTCTCTATATGGACGGCATAGGACGGATCAAAAGGAATACAAAGCTCTTCGGGGTGTTCGATTGCGCGCGCGTGGTGGACCATCCCTTGACTGGGCGGACAGGCGCGCGTTTTACCCTCCCACATTCGCGGTGGAATGGCTTACCTGAAGGCGCACTGACCGAGTGTGGCTACAGCGTGCTCACCCAGACCGCTGATGCGGAGGTTGACACGTTTATCAAGCAGCAGAAAAATCTCTTTGTCTTCTTCCAGGGCCATCCTGAATATGAGTCCGATACCCTGTTGCGGGAATACCGGCGCGACCTAGGGCGCTATTTTAAAGGTCAACTCCTCCACTATCCGCTAATGCCTCAAGGTTATTTCGACTGCAAAACAGTAGAGGTATTAAATGCACTGCAGCAACGAATAGTATCCGGAGAGGGAGACGCATTACTACCCGGGTTCTCAGTAGCCCTGAGCAATATTTGTATTGAGAACACATGGCAATTTAGCGCCAGGAGGATATACACGAATTGGCTGCGCTATTTACGCGCGGCAAAGGAAAAAGCAGGTCGGCCGAAAAGAACAAACGTGGTTGTCAATGCTGCGGGGGGCCACTCGGAGAGCACGTTTTTAAACGCGGTGACCAGAGCCTGAGTGGGAGCAATCACTGCTCGTTTCGTCATCACACTGGCGGTTGGGACCGCCGCTCAAGAGCAGCCTAACAAGCTTCACGTGCTTCGTTTCCAGCTTAGTTTTACGGTCAACGGGAATATATTTGGCTGCAGGATTCCATACGGGTGAAATTAACAAGAGCTATCAGGGCGACGCGGCCGGCGTTTTCACTAGGCGCGTTGGCGGAAGCCCGGGCCGCCCACGCATAGGGGAGAGGTTGGAATGGCCGAAAAGCTAGTAGTCCTATGCACTCCGTTTGCGGACGGCTGGCGTTGGATTATCGAAGATTCAGGGGGAGACGACGTACGTTGGAGGTACTTCAGCGATGCCAAGAAACACCCTTGGTTGCGTTACCTTAAGCGGCCGAACTTCAATACACTGATTGCAGGTATGAGGGCTGCGTTCTATGCAAAGCGGCATAACGCCCGCCTGCTCGTCACGATCGGCCCTCGAATTGGGTTTTGGTGCGGATTTTTTTCCTGGCTGTTTGCGAGTAAGGTTGAGCACTTCTCCTTTTCCTTCAATTTTGCTGAACTGCCACAAGGTTGGAAAAAGAAAATGTTCAGCTTAGGCTTTCAGCAGATCACGGGCTTGCGAGTCCATTCGAATATGGAGAAAACGCTATATCGCGACTATTTTGGAATTCCCGAAGAACGCATCGAAGTACGCCTCTGGAGTATGAACATCCCCGAGACATCCCCTGATCTACCAGTCCTTGACACTCCCTATGTTTCGGCTGTTGGCGGAAACGCACGTGATTACGCTACGCTGCTTGGTGCAGCGCGGGTGTTGCCCGGCGTGCCGATGGTTTGGGTAGTGCGACCTGAGAACATCGCGGGTCTTGAGTTACCCTTGCATGTGCACGTACTGAGCAATGTTCCGTATGCTCGTGCGATGAATGTAGTAGCTAACTCTCGATTGACGGTCGTGCCGTTACGGGATTCGCAGGTCCCTTGCGGACATGTTACTTTGGTTTCCGGGATGCTGTTAAAGAAGGCTATCGTTGCCACAAGTTCTGCTGGCATTTCTGATTACGTAACGGATGGATGGAACGGACTTCTATGCGAGCAGCGGAGCCCGCTAGACTTGGCAGAGAAGATTCGAACCTTATGGGAGCGACCCGAGATCGCAGAAACCCTCGCCGAGAACGGGTTTCGCTTCGCAAGCGAGCACTGTTCAGAGAGGACGGTTCGCGAAGATCTCTCAGCGATCTTGAAGCGTTATCGTCTAGGCAAATGTACCGATTAACCTTACCGGTCAGACTGGTTGTGCGGCAGCACCGAATTTGAGCTGCTTTACTTTTCGGACTGTGGGCTACATTTGTACTGTATAAAGCCCTACGAGGCATTTACGACTCATGGTTTCTGATTTGTCAATGCCCGCAGCAAACGCGATCACTGCGCCAGTCACCAAGCTTCTGATCGACGGTCGCTGGATTGGGTGTAAATCGCGGTTGCTCGGTGCACCCGCAGTCCACCGCTGGCCGACTATCAGCCAGCAAAAACGAAACAGCTTCGACTCTCTCAGACTGATTTTCGCGGTACTGGTCATTTTTTCCCACAGCTTTCCGTTAACACACGGCACGAATGCGCGCGAACCGCTGGCCAGGTTAGCAGCCCCAGCGATGGTAGCTGGCGACGAGATCACATTAGGTGCAGTCGCGGTTTGGGCCTTCTTTACCATCAGTGGCTTCCTGATTACCAAGAGCTGGCAGCGGAGCTCCTCCCCGTGGTCCTACATGGAGAAGCGATTTCGAAGGATCTACCCCGGCTTTTTGGGCGCCGTCTCATTCTGTGCGCTGCTCCAAGGTGTTTTCTCTGCCGTACGGCCCCGAGAACTACCTGGCTGGTGGAACTTCCTATCTCACGCGATGCAGTTGCAGATGTTCGACACCAAAGCAATCTTCACCACCAACCCGCTTCCAAATGTGATCAACGGCTCCCTCTGGTCGATTCCGTTTGAGTTCTGGTGCTACCTGGGAGTTCTGTTTCTTGGCCTCGCCCGGATGCTTAAGGGGTGCCGCTGGGTTGTACTCCTCTTTCTGACTGTGGTCGCTTGTCATGCCTGGATCGATTATCGGCATTGGTTACCCGGAGGGATGCTGCTAGGCAGGATTTTTGGATTTCCCCTATCGTGGGTGCGAGTCTTGCCTTTTTTCTTGGGAGGAATGTTTCTTGCCCTCGCTGAAGAGCGGGTCGAGCTGAGGCCGAGCTTCGCTGTAGTGTCCTCACTCTTGCTTGTCGTGGCAACGCCATTTGCTTACGTGCCCCTGATTGTTTATCCCATATTTGGTTCGTATCTGTTGTTGTACGTGGCGTTGAGTCCTCGAACACTCTATTTAAACCTTGGCCGATGGGGAGACTTCTCATACGGCACCTATTTATACGCGTTCCCAATCCAGCAACTGATCGTTCATGCTTCAAATAGGCCCGTGACCCCGCTACAGCTGTTTTTCCTAGCCACGCCCCTTAGTATCGGAGCGGGAATAGTATCATGGTTCTTGATCGAGCGCAGGTTCCTCTCACGCCAGAGCGAAAAAAGACGCGAGCAATACCCTCTACTTAAGTGACACAGCACCCGAGCTGAAGTATTCCGCTGAACTGGTGTGGGTACCCAGCCCCTGGCAGCGTGCGCATCGCACGACGAGAGCAGCAGGCTTTGTCTGAGTCATGCGTTCTAAGCAAACACTCGTCTAAAGTGAAATTTGGACGTGTGCACGCCTGTCTCCCGCAATGACTGACTCCATCCCAGCAGCAGGAAACAGAATTGAAAGAGCTGCTCACCGAGATACACAGTGTAGAGGGACGCGAAAAGGCCAATTAGCACCGCAAGGATACTGAATGCAAAGAAACGATTCTCTCGACCCGAGGAGGTAAAGGCACTGTAAGCTGCCGCCATCACAGACTCTGTCGCCATTAGCAAAAACAGGTAAAGTCCGAGCTTTCCCTGAGACAGCTGAATCCACAGATAGCAGTTGTCGATGGAAGTCTGACCTTGGACCTTTGGAAAACTCAATTGGCCCCAACCGAGCCAGCCACCCTTTTCTATGATCGGCTGGTAGTTGGTCAAGAGTTCGCGACGATAAACTGCGCTCGTCTGCTGCTCAGTTTGGTTACCACTATCTGATTGGCTAGTGTATTTGTCGAAATAGCCGCGGACGATGATTCCGCCAATCAACAAAGACAATGTCACCACGATAGCGCCGATTTTGAGGTTTCGAAACCTCGGGATCTGGAGGACCGAGTAACCAACGAGGGCGCTAATCAGAGGCCCTCTCGAGCGAGTCAACAAGAGGAAGCTGATGAGTAGGATTGGGGGAACTCTATAACGCTCCAGCTTGGAAAACAGCCTTCCCAGCCTATCTTTATCATGCTTGTAGATATCGGCGAGTGAGCAATTTAACAATAAGACAGCGAAAAAGAGAATGCCTGCAAGAATGGCGTCTCCAAAACACGCCGCAACCCTGGCATGACCACTGCGGAGCTGGACGAACCAGCCCGCTTGCATGTGAAACACTCTGTTTAAGAGCATTAGCCATGGATTCTGAGCCATCCTGTACTCGAAGAGAATGGCTGGAGTGAGGCAGACGAAGAGAAGGACGATTCGCTTTGTCGTGGCTACGCGTAGATTAGGCTCGATCAACAGCCTGCCAATGACATATGGAAAAAGTATGAGAACTGAGGTGGAAGCAAAAAAATTCAGACCATCCTTTGGGGAATTTTCGCGGAAGATCTCGCTCGCGCCAAAGCTAAGCAGGTAGGCAAAGATCCATAGGTCCATCCTCCGAAAGATCGGCCGAGTTGGAGGGAAAAGCAGCAACGATATACCCAACGGCAAAAGCGCCCACGAAGAGGCTGATTCTGGTGGCAAATGAGGGATTCTGAAAGAATAGTACGACGGGATGAGAAACGTACATGGAAGATACACATTCAAGAAAGCCAAATCCTGCCGCCCCTTGAGCAAATAGCGGAGAGAAAAGAACAGCGGAATTACAAAAATAATGGACAACCAAATTCACCTCGCCAATTGGCTCAAATTATTTATCTCGTTGGGCGGCGCTGCCAACTGCCCTTGAGTTTGCTGCATTCGTTTTCAGGGCATTTCATCCGCCTTGGACGGCGCCGGTACCCCAAAAGACCACGGAAGAGGTGTTCGCCGTGATGCTATGGAACATTCGACTGCTCAGAAGAGCTTATGCGTCACTAGTGGAGGCCCTGAAACGGTTGTCCAAATCCCAGGCCCTCTCGCAACGCCAACGCGCCTGCGAGCGACAATATAAACGCGGCCGTCATAAGCGCGTCCTGCAGGAATGTGCCAATATTCTCGCGGTGTGCTGCGTACAACACGACAAAGTAGACAGGAAGATCACCAACAGCAACGGCCGCCACTGCTCCAAGCATTCCCCAGTAGTGAAACCCCAACGGTATCAGGGTAAACAAGGAAATACAAAAGACCAGATTCGCTGTTGCATTGTAGTGTGCCTTGGACAGTGCCAAGATGGCAGGACTGATCGTGCTGTAAAGCATCGTATGCCACAGGCCCACGGCGAGTACAGCCACCATCCAGGCGGCATCCCGGTAGCGACGATCATATAGATGCAAGATCAATTGATCACCCGTACAAACCACTAGAATCAGACCGAGGCCACCGACTACGAGCACCGGCAGCCGGTATTTCAGGAATATCGCACGGTATTCCTCTCTCGGCTGCTGCGCAAAACGGGAGATAAACGGAAATCCCACTCGCGAGCAGAACATCAAAATAATCTGCCTTGGCAAATCGGAAAGGGCGAAGGCTATACCGTACACGCCTAGCGTTTCGATCGATACAAGCTTGCCGAGGATGAGGCGGTCCGACTGTGTGGCCAGGAAGGTTAAGGCCGTACCAATCAGAATCCATTTGCCGAAATGGAGTAGGGTATGGATGCACTCTTTATCAAGGACAAAGAGGGGACGAAGTTCTGGCAGGACGAAGTAGCTGGCCACTGTTCGGACCAGTTCTGAAGCGATTCTTCCGCCTACCAGCGCCCACAGAGACGGGTCAATGAGTGCCCAAATCAGGGTCACAAAAAAGTAGACAATCTGACCAAGAAGCTCCAGTGACGAGGTCCTGCCAACTCCGATATGTCGCGCCAGATTGAGCAGGCTCGGCGAGGCCACACCAGCGATCACACATCCGAACCCGAGAGCGGGAAGCAGCGCAATCATCCGCGACTCGTGATAAAAGCGCGCCACCGGCCACGCAAGTAGGACTGTCAGCGCCCAGAGGCCGGCTCCGCGTAACGCCTGCAGCGTCCACGCCGTATTCAGAAACAGCGGTTCATCGCCCCGTGGATTCTGAATGACGCTATCCCCTAAACCGATATGGGAGAATAAATTAAGTCCGACGAGCACCGTCGTCAGCAGCGTCATCAAGCCAAAGTATTCCGGCGAGAACAGGCGGGCAAACACCACGCTGCTTACCATACGAAGTGAGAGCGCAATGGCATAGTAGCCTATGACATAAAGCGTTCCTCGCAAAGCCTGCTTCTCCAGTTTTCGATACTGGCTTTGGCTCTCCTCCGTGGTCGGAACGCTTTCGTGATTCACGCCAATCGCCATAAAGTAAAAGCACACTCCGACCTGAAACCTGAAACTTACGGCTCCCGATGCACCGATTTTACTTGGTCTTCGCTCTATGCAACGAAGAGAGTCCGGCGCAGATGCAAAATCGCCGCTGCTAAGCAAGACTTCTTCCCGGTTGTGATCCTTCCCGAGAAAGCGGGCGGTTGAGAAGTAGGTATCCGTTGACTGGCACTGGTCGCAGGATCAATGCACAGCGATGATCTCTCTTGTACTAAGAACTTGGAGAATATCCCGTGCTATCGGACTTAGTTACGCAGCATCCGTAACGGCCGGAGGTCTTAAGGCTGAATGTACACGGCGATCTGTGAGCTGTGAGTTTGCGCAGATGCCGCCGATGCGGTGAGGGTTACAGTAAATGGTGCGCCCTTCGTTGAATACCCGCAGCCGGAAACCGATAACACTCCTGCCATGAATGCCCCGGCAATCACCACTCGGAACGACCACTATGCAATCTGCGACCCTTTCGGTGTTTTTGCCAAACCCAGCAACGAGATGAATTCCCAAGGCATGACCCAGCCGCAGGCGGGCGTTCGCCCCGGTCGACGATGCGGAGCCTGACCCGGCGCGAGCGCTAACTGCCCTGGAAACAGCATCTGATGAGTATTTTGGATGAACGATGAGACGCGTAGCGCAAGGAGAAAGATCGACCTCAGAGAACGAGCACAGGATCGGTACTTCCACGTTGCATTGCGCATTAAACTACACTCCTCCGGCTGTAGCGCTCTACTCACGAACACTCACACCCGAAAAACCACGCAGATTTGCGGCCAAGAACCCAGCGATGCGACGCTGCATTGTTACTAGCGAGCGGAAAGAGTTCAGCTGGAAAGGATTTAATCGCGAAATCACCAGCCCAAGGCGCGCAGCCTTTTCGTGTCGGGTCGTCGCTCATAAGATCTTAGAGGATGGTTTTCAGCAGCGTGACCCTTTTATTGAAATATAAGCTATTAGGCACCGTTCGATATGAACTGATTACGTAAACGGCATCCGATCAAAGTTGCATGGCGTCCCCTGTACAAGCGATTGCTGTAACCTTTAACACGAGAGTAACTAACGTGTGACTGGTGGCGCGCTTACACCGATTTTTGGTAACTCATATATAGCTTGCGCCCTGAGCAAGATGATTAATCGATATTTCCAACGGGCCCTTACTAATAGACTAAAGTAGCTTTTCTGCGAAGGAATGGGTTATCTCACTTGCCGCAAACTGAAAACTATCCGTACGAAGCGTCCGTCGTTGTTGTCTCGTTTAACACTAAGGATATCTTACGGGAATGCCTCGAGTCAGTGGAACGCGAATCGAATGGTCTACGGATCCAAATTCTCGTCGTGGACAATCACTCCAGCGATGGTTCCCCGGAAATGGTCGAGAACGAGTTCCCGCGGGTCGGAGTGTTGCGGAGCTCGGTCAATCTCGGCTTTGGCGCAGCGAACAATCTCGCCATCCAAGCGGCTGAAGGACGCTACGTGATCCTGCTCAATTCCGACGCGTTCTTAGGTCCCGGGTCACTTAGACTCGCCATTAGGCAAATGAACCTACATCGAGAGGTGGGACTGGCCGGCGCGCGGCTCGTGGGACGCGACTTCTCCTGGCAGCCCTCAGCACGCATGTTTCCCAGCGTAGTCAGCGACATCCTGGTGCTTACCGGCCTCGCGGCCAGATTCCCAAAATCCCGATTATTTGGATATTTTGACAGAACCTGGGCTGACCAGTTGGAACCTGCCCCGGTAGATTGGGTACCAGGCGCATTCTCAATCGTCCGGGCAGACGTGCTAAAAAGCGTAGGATTATTCGATCCGAGGTTCTTCCTTTACAGCGAAGAGGTTGACCTCTGCCGTCGCATCAAGGGCGCAGGTTATGAGATCTGGTATTGGCCCGATATTCAGGTAATCCACATAGGCGGCGAATCATCCCGTCAAGTCAATGACCTCGAACTCTCTCATTCTGGCAGCACTCAACTTGTTCTCTGGCGAATGCGTAGTACCCTTCTGTATTACAGAAAGCATCATGGAGCCCAAGTCTGGCTGGTGAAATGGCTCGAGCTTGCACTCTACCGGTTCTCTTATTTACGCAATCGATTTAGTTTTGACCCAAAGCGAAAGTTCAGTACTCGAGCTTCCAGATCGCAGAACCTTGCGGCTTTAATGCAGCTGGCCTGGAAAGAGACGAAGGGCGGCCGTGTTTCGCCGCCTCGACCCTGGTGAAAGGAGGTTGAAATCAAATACCGCATCAAGACAGTCTCAAGCAAGTTGCTCTCTCTAGTTCTACGCGGCGCTCGGCCATTGCTGGAACGTATGGGGAAACTCTTTGCCCATGCTTCTCTCGCCGCCGCCTTGCCTGTGCGCCTGCCCGCCTCCGCCGTCGTGCTGGGGAAGGTCTCGGTCCACGGGAGCGGAAACATTCGTATCGGAGAAAGCGTCCTGCTTTACCCGGATATACACCTGGAGACGCAGGGAGATGCTCAGATTGAGCTTGGTGACAAAGTCGTGATTTCTCGCGGCACACACATCGTGGCCATGGCCGGAGTAACAATTGGAGAAGGCAGCATGATCGGCGAATACACGAGCATTCGCGATGCAAACCATGCTCGTAGCCCGGACCGCGCAATTCGCGACTCCGGCTATCACGCAAAACCAATCAGCATCGGCGGCGAAGTCTGGCTTGGACGTGGAGTAACGGTTCTTTGCGGTGTTACTATCGGCGACAAAGCGACGGTCGGCGCCAATGCGGTTGTGACGCGCGACGTTCCTGCAGGGGCAACGGTGGTAGGCATCCCAGCAACCCCCATTTCCCCGAAGGTGCGGGTATAGTCCAGAATAGAGTATTCGCTCTAGGCGCCTTCCTCTACGGCTTGGTTGAGGGAACTGAAAAAAAATGGGCCACTCGCCTGGCCAAAAGTTCTGGCTCGAGCCTTGGGTCGTGCCCCGAAATGCCGCGCTCATTGATTAGATCGACCCAAGGTAACGCCTGCATCTGCTGCTCACGAAATGCCACTAACGTATCCACGCTACCAATTACCTTGGCCGGCACACCGCAAACAATTTTCCCCTCTGGAACATCCCTGGTAACCAGCGACCCAGCCGCGACAATTGCGTTTGGTCCGATCGTGACATTTGGCATCACAATAGCATTGTGGCCGATAAAAACGTTGTCTTTGAGACGCACCGGGCCCACGCTATCCAAGGCTTTCCCATAAGCTCTGTTCAGCATCGAAATCGATCCATCGTGGCCCAGCACTGTACATGTTGCCATCTGCACATTGTTGCCTATTTCAACATGCTTCGGGTCTGTAAAGGTCGCCGACGGCATGATGTAGCACCAGTCACCCTGCGCATGAAATGTTCGCCGCGCTCGCAGGTAAGATGCGTATTCATCCCCTGCGGGGGCGCATAGCCGGACATATAAGCCACGCAACCTACCGGTCCTAAATGCGATCTTTCGGATGATTGCTTTGATCATTCTTCAGGCTCCTCGAATTTACCAAATTGACTTTGCCCGCTGATCCAGGACCTCCGCAAGGGATCGCGCCCCGATCGCGCGTCAGCTGAAGTATATCAACCTCAATCTCGAGGGATTGGATTATCGGCTTCGAGCTCGAGCGCACGCTTAGAGTGCACTTCAGCAGGCAGGAAGTAACCCTGCCAGAGGCTTTAAATTGTCTAATGCCCCGCGTAGGCTACGCGCTCATCGTCCGCGGTCCCGGGCTTGGTACCAAGATCGGAGTCGGGCGTGCGGACGCGCTAAAACAGGCTAATCCAACGAACTCAGGTCCTATCAGCTTTGGCGACTACCAAATCGACTAAATCCCCTACGTTCTTGAGGTCCTGCAACTCGGCAAGTGCGAAACGAACTTTGAAGTGGTGCGAAACCATCTCGATGATGGAGATCTGGGCTAACGAATCCCAGTGGGGTGTGTTCGTAGCGTTGGACTCTCGGGTCACCGTAATCCCTGTCTCGTCGAGAGCCTCCTCGAAGATGGGCTGGAATTCCGCGAGAACTTCGTCGGGGGTCAAGGGTGCCATGCTTGGTCTCCTCCTCTTGAGCAGTTCAGGACGATGACTTGGATTGAGACAACTCGCGGTTTAAGCCGGACATTGCGCGTCGCTGGCTTTTGATGTGCTTGTTCTTGTAGGTGTATCCGTTAAGGTCACAAATCCAAAAAGTGGCGCCTTCGGGGGAATCGATCGGCACGGGTTGAGGAGTGAAGCCTAGGCGCGCATAATGGTCGGCTACAATGGCGTTTTTCTTGCTGGGCAAATACGTGCCAACGAGAACGGCGATTCCTCTCGCCGCAGCCTGGTCCGCAACGGCGTCGAGCATGGCAAACTCCATTTCGCGCTTCAGTACGCGACAGCTCATCAACCAAAGGTCAAGGTGAAGGGTGTCAGCGTGCTGCCTACCAACAACGATCGAAATGAGCCCGTTGTCGCCAAAACGATCAGTGAGCCTTCCGTACAGACAAATATGGGCAGGCGATGTCGACAGCGACTCGATCTCCGCAAGCGTGAAACGACGGGAGGTGAGATTGTACTGATTGGTTTTATTGGTGAGCTGAGTGATTCGGTCCAAATAAATCGGCTTGAATAATTCGACCTCAGCTGTCATCTCGAGTGAGTCGAGGTATTCCCCGTAGTCAGAGAACTTGGCCTCGTAGCTGACCCTCTTGGCGTTAGTGGCGTAGAGATCAGCGCGTTCAAGGTCTTCACTCGACAAGCTTGTGGGCTCGAAGTACCGGCCAGCATCGATGATGGATGAAAATCTCGATACCTCGCTTCCGACGTCCGGAACAGCAACATCTGGAAGTTGGGCCTCGACGATGGCACGCTCGGCGGGGTTGTCGTCTACAAAAACAAGAGCGTCAGTTCCAACGTTGAGTGCTTTGGCAATTTCGAGGAGATTCTCGTGTTTCGGAGACCAGTTCGCTTTAAAGCAGGAAATGTGTTCCAGGCGAAGGACGGAAGAAGGATGCTCAAACCCAGCACGGGCGACCCCCTCCGTGTTCTTCGAGCAGACGGCCAATAGGATCCCACGGTTGCGGAGAGCAAGACAATATTCCTGAAAGGCCGTGTATGCTTCTGCCATTGGGGTTTCGCGACCGATATGAATCTTGTCTACACCATCGTCACCAATTACTCCTCCCCAGAGTGTATTGTCCAGATCCAGAACCAGCACTTTGCGGCTCTTGCCGTACGTCGATCGAATAAGAGCGTTTAACGAAAGCGCCACCGCGTGATTCGCCGCAGGCTTGAGGAGAATCTTGTAGGAGAAGAAGCGATCCCAATCGAACCAGTTATCAAGCCCGATACGGGCAGAGATACTATGGATGTCCTGTATCAGAAGCTTAGGGCGGCGGATGGCTTCATCGGCGAAGGCCTCGTTGAGGCGCATTAGAAATCTCGAATATCCACCGCTCGAGGTGGCGTCCATGTTGCCTAGAATGGCGTAGGGCGGAAGCTCAAAATTGTTTTGGATCACCTGGCAGCTTAGATTGTGATCGATTGAATTCCAGATCGCGCGGAAGCGAGCGAGTTGGGACCCCACCTGCGCCTCCAATTCGGCTTCAGTGGTACCAGAGGAAAGAGGCGGGATATTTTGACAAGAGGTGTGTATGTAGACGATGTCCGGGCGAAACTCGATAAGCGATCGCGGGTCGTAAACGGGGTCATCATAGAAGCGACCATACTCAGACTCAAGAAATATGGGATCGAATCCGCTAAGAAGCACGAGAAGTTCCAGGAGTTCGACTATGGCACTCGTTGTCGAGCCACCTAAAACTGCGATGCGGACTGGATGAAGGGCTGGCTGCGCCCGCAGCCGACGCCGGAGGCTCTTACGCTTCATCAGAAGTTCATCAAGGGACAGTTTATCTAGGTTCACGACTGATGCTAAAGGCACTGAATATTCGGCTTCAATAATGCTATCAGTTTAGCGCAGACCTATCTCGAAAGGGACGGTCGGTCTTTCCTTCTCTCCATTTCACCTCGTTGGATCCATAGCATCAGGACCCTCGTAGCCAGCATCTCGGAGCTGATTTGCGACGGGTTGGATGGCTGCTCGTTTCTCCACCCTCAGACCAAGCAATCTCGGCGGCGTCAGAGCGTTTGCTCTTCGAGAATAAATCCGGAGCTGTTGTGAGGTTTCGTTGACTTAGCCTGAAGGGGTGAATCACGCACAGAAGACCTTCGTAGATTCTGAATCCTAATCGGGATAGCCAAAAGTTAAATGGCTAGAAGAAATACTCCGCGGCTTTTTGAAAAGCCGTTAGGCTCGGCCGGAGTGACGCTAATCCTTTGTTCCTAGCAAAAAACTTAATTATCGTCGACCCGTCAGCGTAGCTGACCTCTGGTACCCGATGCGACCTCGTGCCATGTGCGGAAGCAATTTAAGGTCACTGGACAGTCATTCATGATCTGGTCAGGCAATAAAAACCTAACACACCAAATCAATTTTGAAGCGTTTGCTAAGCCGGCATAAAAGATTAATTGGCACAATTAGATTACAAACCAGACCATCCGAAGACTACAGATTCCGATCCTTTGAAACGGCTGAATGATACGAAAATCACACTGAGTAGATTTGTAACATTTGGATGTTGTTTACACAATTGGTTTTCAAATACCACGATAGAGATACGTTGGTCTAACAATCCCCGTTTTGGAATACTTCCAAAAATATGGGAACTAGTTCCCATTTTGAATTGGGCATAGCCGGTTTGCCGGAGGCTACGAACTTGCCGGCGCAAAGTCAAGCCGTTAGAAGAGCCTCCAGGCATTGGCTTACCGCGGGCCGAACAGGATGCCGATCGAAGTCATGCTGCATGCCAGAATCCACAGGATACTTACAGCCATCACCCCACCTACCGAATAGTACAAGACGTGGTCCACGGCATGAAGCGACACAACGTCGATGCACCACAAAACCAGCGACAGCAGGGTTCCCGATACCGCCAGTAACTTCATGCCCCGACCACGATAGGAGCGCCATGCGATAAACCACCCGGATAGTAGCAGACTCCCGAGGATGATCACGACAATCAATTGAGGTAAACCTCGCTGGGCATATTCGTTCTTTCGAATCGCGAAGTCCATGAGTGTCTGGTGCAGCTTCCAGCGCCAATTGAAGGCCATGTCAAGCAGCAATGCACTCTCGATCAGCATCAACACCGCGGCAAGCGGCAACGTTCGCCTGGTCTTCGCACTGATCCACGCGACACAACAACACATTACCGACGTTCCGTATGCCACCAAGCCGGTCAATCGAGTGGGACTTAGCCATTCCTGGCTTGTTATCATGAACACCGGGATTCCCTTCTATATCTGAACTACTGCTTGTCCAGGAAAAGCCTAATGATTTTACCGTGGATAGCGTTCCTAGCATGGGTCCCGATCAGCGCTTATTTCTTCCGACGCTACACCATTCGCGTGGCGGTACTGATGAATTTTCTTGCCGGCTGGGCGGTGCTACCCGCCGCCTCTTATACGCCTACCACCGCTCTCTTCCCTTACTGGATTTTGGGTGCAAGCCTCCCCTCCAACTACTTTTTCACCAAGGCTAGCGTGACCGGAATGACCTGCCTTGCCGGCATTTTGTTGGTCGACCGGCCTTCCTTTAGCCGGTTTCAACTCAGCTTCTGGGATTTACCAATGTTGGTTTGGTGCACAGTTCCGCTCCTCTCTGCACTTGCCAACTCCCAGGCGTTTGTCCCAACCCTTGGCAGCGATCTCTACCAGATCATGGCTTGGGGGGTGCCGTATTTTGCCGGGCGCCTCTATTTCACCGATACAGTGTCTCTTGAGGTGGCCGCCAAGGCCCTTGTGTTGGCGGGAATGGCCTACGTGCCGGTGTGCCTGCTCGAGGTCTTCACCGGGCCCCAAATCTATGCACATTTGTACGGTTATGAACCCTACCGCTGGGTTGGCGCGCAGCGTTACGTGGGTTTCCGTCCCATCGGCTTGCTGGAGGACGGAAACCAACTCGGTATATGGATGGCGACTTCCGCTCTGATTGCTATCTGGCTCTGGAGACACCGTCTGGTCAACGCCATTCTCGGCATTCCCATTGCCTGGATCAGCACTACTCTCTTGGTGGTCACTGTGCTTTGCCAATCCGGTGGCAGTATCGTTCTGTTGTTGGGCTTGCTATTGTTTGCCTTTGTGCGCCAGAGCTATCTTCCACGCGTGCTGGCGGCGCTGCTCCTGATCGGAATTGTGGGCGCCATCGGTCTTCGTTTGGCTAACACCGTATCGCTTAAATCACTGGTCGAACACAACCGAGCCGCCTACGGAGGCGCTCGTTTACTGAAAGAGATGAAACGAGGCTCCCTTGGATGGCGACTTTCCCAGGATGAACAACATGTCACGATCGCCCTCAAAGAGCCTCTCCTGGGTTCGGCGCAATGGGATTGGTGGAAAGCAAGCCCTTCGCGTCCATGGAGCCTGTGGCTGCTGGCTTTTGGGATGTATGGCATGTTTGGATTGTTGGCCCTGGAATGCCTGCAGCTACTCCCAGTAGCGCGGGTCTTGTGGGCTCCTTTTGCCCGCGCGCCGATGGAAGGGCTTGAACTACGTAATGCACTCGGCGCCGCCATTCTTATGTCTGCTATCGACAATTTGCTGAATGGATCTATGATCCTTCCCTTACTGTTGGTTATCGGCGGACTAAGCGCACCAGGCGTTGCCTTCCCCGCTCGCGTGAGGCCCACTGCGCAACGTCGGCCTCCGGGGGATTTGAAAAACCACAAGGCGAACGGCGTCCCCATTTAACAGTCCCTCCCCGGAGAACAGTTGAACAAACCATGAAGACGGCGGGCTCAAGCAATGACATAAAAGACGATCAGCCATCGACGCAGCGTCGACGGTTCGCTTATCTCTTGAGTATTTACCCAGCAATTTCACACACATTTTTTCTTAACGAAATCGCCGCGCTCAGGAACCTTGGCTTTGCCATTGACGTGGCTTCCATCAACCGGCCAGAGCTTGCGGCAGGATTTGCTTCCGCTGTTGAGGCAGCTGAGCTGCAGACCACGTTCTATATCAAGGCCATGAGTTCGGCACGTATTTTTCTTATCTTACTGAAGGTTCTCTTCTGGCATCCGCAGGTTGTCTTCCGGGGATTACGCGCCGCGCTTTCGCTCGATGGCTGGAACCTGCGGGCGACGGGCTATGCGTTGTTCTACCTTGCCGAAGCGCTGCTGCTTGGGGATTGGCTGAGACGACGAGGCCACAACCATTTGCACATTCACTTCGGGGGCCCAGTTGCAACCGTCGGCATGTTGGCATCGATCGCCTGGCAATTCTCCTATTCGCTGATGATCCATGGGCCGGAAGAGTTCTATGACGTTGAAAAGTTCTACTTGCGGCGGAAGGTGGAACGCGCTCAGTTTGTTCTCTGCATCAGCGATTACTGCCGTAGCCAGGTCATGAAAGTGAGTGACCCGGCGCATTGGAGAAAGATACACGTGGTGAGGCTCGGCGTGGACCTGCGCCTATTCGCACCTGCTCCTCCCGTTGGTCCCAGTAACGCAATAGAGATTATTTGCGTTGGACGTTTGGTTCCGGCGAAAGGGCATCTCATCCTCCTTCGCGCTTTCTGCGATCTTGTGCGTCGCGGACACAACCTGCGGTTGCGGCTCATTGGCGACGGGATCGAGCGTCGCGAGACAGAATCTTTCGTCACCAGGGAGAAACTTCACGCCTCGGTAATCTTTGAAGGTTCGCTCAATCATGAGGAGACCAGGCAAAGATTAGCGCGCGCCGACATTTTTGTTTTGGCAAGCTTCGCTGAAGGATTGCCCATTGCGCTCATGGAAGCCATGGCCATGGGAATCCCCTGCATCAGCACTTTTGTGGCAGGCATCCCCGAGCTAATTCGCGACGGGTTGGATGGTCTGCTTGTTCCTGCATCTTCCGATCAGGCACTCTCGGCTGCACTTGAGCGTCTGATCTCCGACGAAGAACTCCGAAGAAGATTTGCAATCGCCGGACGCCAGCGCGTGGAGGAATTCTACGATCTTCAAAAGAATGTCCGGTCTCTCGCAGATACCTTAGAAGTCTGCTTTTGAGGCTATGAATACGGCGCGGTGCTCATACAGCCCGGATATTACGCTCCCTGTCCAGGTTGCCACCCAGGTTGCGGCAGGATCGAGCATCTCAATGACATCGGCAGTTAGCCACATCTTGGCACTAGAGCACGATCAAGCAGCAGCTTGAAAGATAACGGGGCGAGTTCCAGGGGATCGCTTAGGAAGCGGTCGGTGGTACATCTACTTTCGCGAGGCTGCTATTACTGCGTGCGCCGCATTGACGGGCGCTCAAATGGGCATGCAGATGAGCTTGTAACTTCAGCAAACCGCCTGACGACCAGAAGAGGGGATTCAACTGACATTCAACTTACGTTGAGGTCCCTCCTCGATTAGGGTATAGATTTCCTTTCGGATGTTGTCTAATGTCATCAGCGTAGCAGGCGAAGAATCCGGCTGCCCCTGAATCTTGTCAATCGCTTCTTCGATCGCAGCTCGTCTGCATTCGGCGTGAAATATTTGCATCAGATCCATGATCTTCACAACGTCTGAATGAATCCATCCCCCCGTTCCTTCCTTTAATCCGCTCAATAGAAGCATAATCTCTACTACAGTATCCACCCACCCGCTCCATTCCAAATGCCTTCAGTTGTACTTGCATGAGCCCACAGAACCACGTTGATCTTCCATCCTAACGTGGCCTCCACGACCATCCGAGCTTGTCCAAACGCAAAGCATATCACGCTCGAGTCGATGACTCTTGCGAAGAAATCAACACCACAACATATGCTGGTCTTATATACAAAACAAGTCGTCTCTATCTGCCCGGCACATACATCGCAAAACCGCGCTTAACAGCCTGTTAAGTCAAATTTCCTTTTATTCCTGCGATAAGACGAGAACCCACACAAGCTCTAAACAACATAGAGCCTCAAGCCGAGACTGGGGCTTCTTCCGTTGGTTTCCACGATCTCCGAGCATTGGACGCTAATTCGGCCGCCCTCGTTCACTGCACACTGCACAGCGGAATGTTGAGCTTGATGTCGACGATCAATAACGCGCAATCTCAACACTGAAAATTTCCTTTGGGTGGCTCGGACATTGCACGGCTGACTTAACCGAGGTTACTTAGCACTTTAGCGCCGTCGCCTAAATCGGCCGGCCGCGCCTGTGCTCAGGTTCGTCGACGAGCGCACGGCCTCGCGCTGTGGCAGGATCGAGCCTCTCGACAGTTTGCTTGATTGTGCTCGGCGCAAGACGATCACACAGCATGGTTATCAAAATTGTCTTGTGCTCAGCTTATTGCTGTACCGTTCGAAAGTTTGCATCCTTTATCACCAGCCGGAAGTGTTCCTTGCGCATTTCTTTACCCATTTTTGGTAGCAAGCCTCCACGAATATTTGCGGAGTCCCGACTCAATCGCCTCCTGAGCGATCACCTTGAACCAAATCCCTTTTCCTTCGCGTGGCGGGCAGTTTCATGCCAAGCAGAATGTCGGCCTTAGGAATTGCATATAGCTTCATAGCGTCGCTTCGACGGCCCATTCTCTCCGGCTCAACGCCCTCGACGTTGTATCGGATCCACCAGACACCAGAATCAGAGACTCTCTCAAAGACATCGCGTTTTAAGGGTTCGCCTATGGCAGCATACCGAAGAAAAAGCGGCACCAGACCGAATCAAGGCTCAATCGGTAACACGCCAAAATTGCCCAACTAATTGATTTTATTGGTGCCCAGAGGGGGACTTGAACCCACGGCCTTGCGGTGTGTGGATTTTAAGTCTGCCGGATCGGGCTTTCATGCTTGCCTGGGAGCCATTTAATACTCTCCTGGACCACATTGCTCGCAACTATCCCCTTCCACTCGTTATAAGTCGTCTCGAGCTGCTTAGCTCTTAGACAATGGAAACCATTGCTTACAACATGGTTTTGCAGAACATGTGGAGCTTACAAATGGGACAGTTGGGAGGCATGATCATCGAGCAGTTATTTGTCCCTAGCGCTGCAATCTGGCGAGAAGCCACTAACTCCTCGAGCGAGTTTTATCGGCTTCTGTGTGCCTACGGCTCGAGGATGCAACAGACGAAATTAGGAAAGAACTCCGTTTAAGACTCAAGGAGCGCGCAGATGAAATAAAACTTCCCCTGAGACGCGGGTAGAGCAGAACGTGTTGCGCGGCCTCTCAATAAGCGAAGACCGGGTCCAACGGTTACGGACGCTACGGAGTCTCTACGACGAGTTCCGAACGCTCCGGAACGCGATAGCCCATTTTCTAATTCCCTCTGGTACGAACAACCAACAAAAGTCATTCGCACACATATCGGATGGAAACCTTATTAGCACCTACTCGGTGGCCTCGAATGCGTTGCTTCACCACGTCGATATAAAGATTAAAGTGCTGCGCGAATTTGTTGAAACTCATAGGCTAGGATAAGGTAAAGGTTACTAGATATTGCAGTTAAAGCAAGACAAACTGAAGTTAAAGGTACACGATACTCTAATACAGCAAGGTAAAGGCAGACGCTCAATGGGGGTTAGAGCAGAGTAGGGAAAAAAGAGTTGACATACTTGCGCAGCACAGCGCATAACAATAGAGCGCGAAGAGGGAGATTGCGCGCGAAAGAGACGCTAACGAGAGTAGCATACAAGGAGGCAACATGGCTACACGAAAAATAGCAGTACATAGAGTACCTCTCAAAAAGATGCAAAAATGGACTTCACACATGCACAGGGTATAGACTTAGACGTGCAGAAGGTGAACTACGGCGAAATAAGGTGCGATATGTCATTTAGAGAAGCTGCGACCATTTTGAAGAGTGGATGTAGTGCAATGTTTCTTAAGGACAACTTCATTATAGAGCAGTTAGCAAGATGAGAGACATAAGGAAAAGTTGAAAGATATAAACAAATACTTTGGGAGATACAGGCTATAGGAAATAGGGGTTAGTCATCTGCGAGAATTTCAGAAAATTAGTTCCTCAAAAGAGGACGGTAGCTGGGCAAATATTGAAGGCGCGGAAAAGATCAACGCGGAAGTGGGATTTCTGATAAGCATCATGAAGCTTGGCGGTGCTTACTACGACGAGATAGAGAGGTACTATTTGCGCTTTCGCGCAGAGGAACGCGAGATTCCTAAAGCACTGAGCAGATGAACAGGAGCACTTCCTCGGGGTTGCCTCTTAGGACAAAGATAGGGAGATAGTATACTGGTACTCGATGGTAGCTGTACACATCGCCTTTTACTCGGATGAGATAAGGACACTGCGAGAGGGTGATATCAACCTCACTCAGCAGATCATCGCAGTGAGAGGCAAGGAAGGGAAGAATAAAGAGAGACGCAGCGAGGTTCCTATCACGGACAGCGGGTGCATGTGGGCGCTGGAGCGGCTGCTAGAGCGTACTTAGGACCTGGTAGGACGTTCGACTGAACTGCACCTGTTTAGAGCGCGCGTAACGCGCAACGATTTCGACGGTACGCGGCACATGGGCGAGACAGGGATAAGCAAGCAATTTGAAGCTGTGCGTGATGAGGACGGACTGAGATGGTTTCGCTTGAACGGTTGGCGTCACACCGCGATCACCAGGTTTGCAGAAGCAGGCGTACACATTGCCACCATCATGGCGCGCGCCGGGCATTGTTCACGCAAGATGAGTGCTCACTACACACACATCAGCAGCCAGGCCGAGCGCTTAGCCATACAAAGCATGAATCGAGACAGACGCCCCATGCCGCGGCAACCAAAGCCACAAGCACCAATCAACATGACGGACCGGGCTATAAAAGAAAGCTAAATGAGCGCGGGCAAACACAAACGAAAAGAACAGCGGAGACAGCGCAAGTTACAGGAGAGCCGCCGCACTAGGGTTGTCGTCACGGAAGAGAAAAAAATGGCAAAAAATGAAATAGAAGCCCCCGCAAAGGTTGCTGACAACTCCGCAAAAGAAGTTAATGTACGTGGTCGGCAGGTTTTTGGCGATGGGTAAGGGGGAGCAGGAGCTTACCCGATTGGACTGTCGCCGGATTCACTGCCGTGTTGGCGACGGTAGCGATCTTTCAACTTCGGGCAATGACAGGGCAGCTCAATGCTATGGGTGGTCAACTGGATGTAATGCGCAAAGACCAGCGTGCCTGGATATCGGTTGAAGAAAAGCAAGACCACGTTCTCCGCAGTGCACCGCTCGTCGCTATTTTGAATGTCAAAAATACTGGCAAGACCCAGCAAGCCTTATCTATGGGAAGGCGTGGATTGAACTTGTCCCGAACCTGTCCCAGCCGCATTTCGAGGTAAAGGAGTTAGGACACCTTGAGTGGTTCTCGGGGATGATCGCTCCTAATGCCATTCACGAACGAGAAGTAGCTCGAACAGACGTGAAACCTGGGAGCACGGGAATTCCTTCTCCTCTTAACCTTACCGAAGATGAAATGGCCTCCATCAACGAGTCCCGGGCGTGGGTTGCCGTCCACGGGATTGTTCAATATGAAGATGTTTTCAAGACGAAGCATTGGGCACGGTTCTGCTATCCGAGCGCCCATCAGCCCGGAAGCTTTTCGTACGGATCCTGTATCTCCTATAACCAAGTGGACGACAATTAAGCTAATGACCTTGCGCGCGACCGGATTTTGGCTCTTCGTAGTGCCATTGGATGACGGCCGCTTGCATCGCCTTTACGCCGCGCTTGGTGGTCCTGGGTCGGTCTTGACTGCGTCGATGGTGCGCCGCCCGCACGGGCACTCGACAAGGCCGTGTCTGAACGTAAAAACGATCAGCTCGCATCGCGTGCGCCGGCGCGACTTCTGCAGGATCTCACGGAGTCGGTTTTTAACAACCTGCTCGGTGGTCCCGGTGCGCTCCGCTATTGTTCGGTTGGGCATGCCGGCTGCGACGAGCACCAGAATCGCCTTTTCTCGATCCGTCAACGCCCGCAGAACCAATCGTCCTCTTTCGGTCATAGCGAGAGCATATCAAGACCCTCGCTCTCAGCCCATGACGCATCGTGTACAACTCGGGCTCAAGCCTGGTTTCAATAGGAAATTTATCGCTCCGCGCGATATGGGATCGACGTGCAGGTGTGCCCATGAGAGGATTGCGGGCACGCATGAACAGCATCGCAAAAGAGACCGCAAAATTTCTCTTTCTACGCCCTTCCCTGCGCCGCGTGTGGTGGTGCCTTGTACTTGAACTCGCGATGCTTGCATCCACGATCGCGTGGAATTCGTATCCAGATTTAGTACGTGAGGTGCTCCATTCTGCCCCTAAGTTGCCTTGGGCGCTTTCTGGTGGCGGTCTTTTGGCGTTGTTTTTCGTCTTGCTTCACAAGTGGTGGCGTGAAGGCTGGTCAGGAGTAAGAGCGCACTTCACCAAAGCCCTTCAAGAAGCGCTAATCCCGGCAATGCTGGCAATTTTCCTCATAGACCTAGGCGTTGCATGGCATCAGATAGACTCCCTAGGGCCCGAAATTGCATTCTTCATTCCCCGCCCAGATCGATGTGTAGAGAACCCGTCGGCCTGCAAGCCGGTGACGAACGCCAATCCCAAACCAGATCCCGATTTCCAGTTGATTGTCGGTGCTAGAAACCTGGCGGATATGCTGGACGCCATCCACACGCAGATGCTAAAGGGATCGGATGGATGAAATTCTGTCTCCCACCAACGCTCCCACCAAAACGACACCGGCGAGATTACAGTGATGGTTAAATTATTGATTTTATTGGTGCCCAGAGGGGGACTTGAACCCCCACGGCCTTGCGGCCTGCGGATTTTAAGTCCGCTGCGTCTGCCGATTTCGCCATCCGGGCATTCTCGACTGGGTGCTGGTGGCACAGGACTTGATGCGGGCCTTGCCCCTGTCGCGCTTAGCAACGCAGGGAGCCTGCGTTAGTTACCCTGCTCTGCGTTGAGTCAGTATTGCACAACCGCTGGATCGACTCCAACTGTGCTCTAGACCAAGATGCGCCTGTCGCAAGGCCAGTCGGCCACCTGCACAGCGAAGCAGACGAAGTGCGTTGGGGTCTTTGTGTTGCCCCAAGAGGAAGTGACGTGGGCTCCAGCCACAGCATGTATCAGCGGCTGTTCGTGTTCGCTTCAGTCGCTTGCAGGTCCAGCTTCTTCATCAGGCAATCGCGACAGAGACACCCACGCGCTCCCTGTTCCGGAACAGGGAGCGCGTGTGGCAGTTCGGCGCACCAGCATCCGTGCTCTGGATCGCAGGACATGGGCGCGTTGCAATCTGAGCAGAAGATGTTCATCGTCCATTCCAATTTTAGCCTTCGGTGGACACCGATGTCAGTGCCTGCGGCGAAAGAACCTCCGGCGAATCCCTCGCAACGGGAGGCATCCTAAACCGGGCGCCCCCAATCCAATAGGTCAAATCGAAGCCGCATGACACCAAAATTACGTTGCCCTCGCACATGAGCGCGTGGTACACACGACCATCGCGGTTCCGGGATATTCTGCGCGCGAACCGCCAAACGGGGCCCCTGGAGAAGCGGATGTGACGCTCGCTGTGCCTTCTGCTTTCGTGTTCGCGATATTGTGAATTTTGTAGCCCATCAGCAAGCAGAACTCCGCTCCCAGGTACAAGCATCCATTTCAGCAAGCTGCCCAGGAGGCCAAGTTAAATGACTAAACATCAAAAATTGACCCTAGCCGCATTCACCCTCCTTCTCTCTGCCTTGCTGCCCGTCGTCGCCAACGCTCAAGTTGCTCCCAAGTTCAACCGTCCGTCCATTCCCAAAGCCCCTACCTCGCCCAAGGTTGTATTCATCGGAGACTGGGTCACGTATTACTGGGCCAACGCCTTTGCCGCCAACCCCAACTGGATCAATCAGGGGGTTCCAGGCGCAGGCTTACTTGGACAAGGAGCATCGTCGTGGACGCTCAGTCGATTCCAGTCCGACGTGGTAAACCTTCATCCGGCCATTGTTCATATCATGGTGGGCTCCAGTGATGCGGATAACGACGACGACGCAGTGTTTCAATCGACCATGCCATCATTTTTGAGTAACCTGGAAGCCATGGTGCAGCAGGCGCAGGCTGCCAACATCAAGGTGATCCTGGGAATCGAGCCGTCAAACCTTAGCGACGATAGCCTGCAGCTGGAACAGATCAATTCCATCATCGAAAATTATGGAGCAGCGAATAACATCCCCGTAATCGACTACGAGGGTGCCTTGTGTGGAGCAAATTGCTCGGGAAATGGCACCGCGGTGGCCTATACCTGGACTGGCGGAAATGCGTTCACGAACCCAGCTCCCAATGGCGAGAACGACGGACCCATTCCAAGCGCCGTTGGGTATTCAGTGATGACCCAGATGGCAGAGTCAGCCATCAACACCCTAAGCCTGACCCTGAAGGGAGGCTGGTTGCAGGATGTGCAGCAAGGGAACGGCAACGGGAATCCTCTTACCGCGACTCCCGATGTGAACACCGTACAACCGAGCGCTGTCCTACAATTCACACCGACTGGCCTTTATAGCGATGGCAGCCAGCAGATTTTGCTCAATACAAATTTTCAAGGCTCCAATGGCACCTGGACTTCCAGCAATCCGTTGGTGATGTACGTGAGCCCCACGGGAATGGCGTGGGCGCTTTCGCAGGGCACAGCAATCATTCACTACACTCCACCCAGTGGAGTCGCCTTCTCGGAATGGATCATGTACGTTCAACCGCCGGGTTAAACCAGGAGCGAAAAAGGGGCCGCCCGTTTTCGCGAGCGCGCCCCTTTTGTATTTTTACTTTTCCAAGCTTCTAGTGCGGTTTTCGGTATTCGATTCCTTCATCGTTGAGGTAGTACTCCGAGGAGCAGAAGTCCGAACCGCAGATCATCGATTCCATACCGACATATTGCATTTTCGTAATCAGACCTAACGCGCCGCAATGAGGACAAGCCAGCACGGCGACGTAAGGGTTGTTCGCCTCACCCATCGTCCCCGTGTTTTCCAGCACAAACAGGGTTCCAGGTTCCATCTGCTCTGGAATCCACTCTCCAAGCAATTCAAGCTCCGTCAACATGCCATTCCTCCTGTGCGATCCTGTTACCTATGCTCCACCACAATTATGTAGCGTGCAGGGTTGGTCCTGCTCTCCTTGCTCTTTTCCTGTAGGTCCGCCTCTGCTATCCTCTGCCTCCCTCCTGGGGTGCTACTTCACAATCGTTATTCCAACGAATGTTGCCGCTGGCTTTCTTGCTCGCGAAGTTCTCTTGCGATATCGCACGACGACGGAAACTCGCCGCCGGTCCAGGGTGACGCCGGAACGACAAGACCGCTGCACCGCGCCGGGGCTCGGTTCCAGTGTCAAAATAGCTGCGCGCAAAATTCCACACGCGGGCAATCGCCGCGAACCACAAGTTACGCGACAGCGTGGGCATCACAGCCATGCGGATCGCTTGGGAGGGCATTTGAGTTGTGTGGTTTGCCTGCTTGAGGTGAAAACCGAGCGAGCGCTGCGGGCCCCACCAGCGCTGCCCGTAAGGCTGCTGGTTCGTTCTTTTTTCAGTCGGGCCCACAATCGCCAGCCGGGGGAATCGATTCTGCTGATGCTTACTCATTGGCCGAGTCACCTACCGAGGTGAAGTTTGTTTTCAATATTCCGGATTCCACCAGCGGAACTTGACCTCATTCTTTCCGCGAGTCTTGTTTTCGTCAATCCACGATTCGTTCGCAAGATCAAATCTTCCGCCGCATGCACCAAACATGCACATAGCGCTACTGCTGCGTGGCTACTGTCTTTTGCGGACCCGCGGTGCTGGCTTGCTGCGGCAGCGCCCTTCCGCTCACCTCATGCCCCGGATTCAATTCACGATAGATGGATTCATTGCGCACGATCGCCTGCACATAGTCACGCGTCTCAGTAAACGGTATCGATTCCACGAACTCATCCATGCCGTGATACTTGCCGATCGACTGCCAATCCGTGACCCGGCTATCCCCTGCGTTGTAGGCGGCAAATGCGTACGGAGCCTCGCCGCCGAACTTATCCAGCGTCTGCTTCAAGTAGCGCGAGCCAAGCCGGATATTGGTTTCCGGATTCAGCAGCTCGGCCTCGTTGAAATGCTTGATGCCCTCTTCCTTGGCCATCGAACGACCCACCGAAGGGAGCAACTGCATTAATCCCCACGCATTGGCACCGCTAATCGCGCCGGGGTTGAACTCAGATTCCTGGCGAATCAGCGAAGCGACCATGTACGGATCCAGTCCGTTTTTGGCTGACTCCTGCTCAATCGAACTCCAGTACTGTTGCGGGAAAAGAATCTTCCAGTAGCCCATGGGGATGGTGTCGATCGGCGCCGAAGTATAGAACGGCAGCGCCTTCTTCAACACGCGCATGGCACGGAAGGTTTCGCCGTCGGAGGCATAAATCTCCGCCTCCGCAAAGGCTCCCCATTGATCGCTGCCGTCGGCCGCCTGAATCTCTGCCGGAATGTACTCATTGAGTCCCGCGTTGGCCAGCAGGCGCGCCTTGATCACGTGCTCGTCATCTTCCGGAACATCATCGGTGAGCGGCGGAATTTCTTCGCGATGAATGCTGGCTAGCATCGCCACATCGGCCGGGGTCACCGCACCAATCTCCGCCAGCCGTTGGCGGGCCATCTGCGCATAGTAGTAATGCTCGAAGGCTCGAGAGACGGTCTGGTAATAAGCCGCGGCCATCGCCGGCTGATGCTCCTGGTCGGAGTACAAGCGGCCCCGCCAATACAATGCCGCAGGTATCTCCTTACCTCCCTGGTAGAGCGCAATCTGCTTGTCGAACAGCACCGCTGCCTCGGAGTAGTTTCCCAGGCGATAGTTCAACCAGGCCGCCTTCCAGTGGCTGCTCGGCGCGTAGCGATTGGTAGGAAAGCGTGTGGCCAAGTCGGTGTAGTAGACAATCGCCTGGGGGTAATCTTTGCGCAGCAGATACATGTTTGCCGAAGTGTAGAGCGCTTCCGCCAGCCACGGGCTCTCGGGGAAGCGTTGCTCCATTTGGCTTACCAGGCTTTGCTGCGTGCTGCCATCATCCTTGTTGCGCGCCAGCTCCACGGCCAGGTAAAGGCGCCTTGCGCCGCTCTCATCCTGCGTATCTGGTAGCCCATCCACTTGTTGCTTGCTCAGGCGCTTGGTTTTCAGATCACACGCTGCGGCCGCGACCAACAGCGCGTTCCTGGCTGGAGGATCAGATTGCGCGGAGTCATTCGCGAGTGCGCGGTACTCGTCCCCCGCCTCAGCATAGCGGCCACCCGCATACAGCGCGTCCGCATGCGCCCGGCGCTCGCCCATCGTCAGCGTCGCCGCAGCGCCCACGGCGGCCAGCTGCGCCTTGGCTTGCGCACCTTCGCTGCTCAGCGGGAAGCTGAGAAAAATATGACGATAGAGCTTAGCCGCCTCGTCCACATTGCCGGTCATCTGGTTGGCGCGCGCCAACGCTAACTGAAAATCAGCATGGTCCGCGATCGCCTCTCCGGTGTGCTGGTGAAGAACCCGCAGGGCCGTTTGCGGATCGTTCTGATCGAGCGAGAGATTTGCAATCATCACCGGCAAACGGGTGACAAAAATGCTTTCGGGATATTTGGCGGCAAACCCCGTCAGCAGCGCCTCGGCATCCGAGAGCTTGCCCGCTTGCATATCCGCCTGGGCAGCCAGGAAATCAGCGTAGTCATCCAACGACTTACCTGCAGCGTTCGCCTTTTGAAAACTGCTGGCTGCGTCGGGATAGCGATGATCTAACAGGTAGGCATGGCCTAAGGCCAAATAGGCCGCTGAGGCCGCCTCTCCGGTGTGCGCATGCGCATACGCGGTGACTCCAGCGTAAGCGGCCGGAGACCGCATCGTCGTCAGCTCCTGGGCCATGGGCCGAAGTTGCGACGAGGCGACAAAGGCCATTTGCAGCTTGTGGCTGCGGGCAATACTTTTCGCGGAACGCGGCTTGCGATGGGTCTTGACGTGGCGAACGTGTGTATTGGCCGCCGTCGTCTTGGGATGGGTGCCCGAACTGGCATGATGGTGAGCCGTAGTAGCGGTCTTGGGTGGCGCAGACGTGGTCTGGGCTCCCGTTCCGTTCACGGCGAGCAGCAACACCCAAGGCAGGGTCCGTAGCGACGCCATTCGATGCATTTTTTCCGCCAACTCGTTCACTTCCCTGCCTGCAGCGGATTTGCGATCACGATGGATGCCAAAATCACACGGCACTGGCGCGGTTTGATTTGCCGCCCCTGTGGGCCACGGCCAATCTGTTCCTATATAAAGACTCTAAGCGGAAAGATTGGTTGCAGTTGGGCTTTCCTCCCATCTCAACCCGGACGGGAACCCAATCCAACACCGGCGCAAGTCCACATTGGGAGAAGTCATGCGCGCGGCATAAACCAGGCCACCCCGAGGCCTTTGCTTCGCTGTTTACACTTAAGCCTACTTCGGAGATTACCCATTTTGCCGTGTGCCGCCATGCCCATTTAGTATGAGATAGACGCGCAGCGCCTGCGGGCGGCCCACCCAATGCGCTCTCGCATCGATACCCCTTCTCCCCCGCATCCGCAAGGTGCAGTAACCGGAGAAGGGTCTGGAAAGGTCGAATTTCTGAACCCGACTGACATGCCTATCATCCAAGCACAAGGGACCGAAGAAGTTCATCCGGACATCTTGTTGGTTAACCGGGCGCGCGAAGGCGATGTGCAGGCCTTCGAACAACTGGTAAAGCAGTACGATCGCCAGGTGTTCCGCATCGCTCAGCACATCACCCAGAACCGGGAGGACGCAGAGGATGTGGTTCAGGATGCATTTCTAAAGGCCTACGAGAAGTTGGAGCAGTTCCAGGGTAATTCCAAGTTCTACACCTGGCTGGTCCGCATCGCAGTAAATGAGTCGTTAATGCGGTTGCGCAAGCGCCGCACCGGGCGCATGGTGTCCATCGACGAGGACGTAGAGACCGAAGAGGGCTCGATGCCTCGGGATCTCGCCGAATGGCGGCCTGACCCGGAAATGATGTATGGCCAGTCGGAGCTGGCAGAGATTTTGCGTAAGACGATCCAAGGCTTGCCGCCCGGATTCCGGGTAGTGTTTGTCTTGCGCGACGTGGAAGGGCTTTCCACGGAAGAAACTGCGGAAACGCTGGGACTAAGCGTGCCGGCAGTCAAGTCGCGCCTACTACGAGCGCGGCTTCAGTTGCGGGAGCGGTTGAGCCGCTACTTCCGCAAGAATGAGGATGGGACCAAATGAACTGCTCAGAGTTTCTGGCGCAACTCGGTGATTTTCTTGATAACCAGGTTCCTACTGGCTTGGTCGCCGATCTGCAGGTCCACCTCGACGGCTGCGAGCACTGCGTAATCACCCTGCGTACGACGCAAAAGACGATCGAGATTTACCGTAACCACGAGATTTATGAGTTGCCGGCCGGGCTGCGTGAGCGCTTGCAGTCTGCCATCCTGGCTAAATGCAAGAAGGGTTGCTGAACAGCTAGCAGGATCGCCGCACCCAAGTCTGTGTGAGAACTGGAACCCAACCTAATTGCTGTCGTCCCTGCGTTGCAGCGTGGGCCGGTCGTTGCCCTGCGTAGAATCAGGCGGCGCGTTGGGGTCGCTGGGCGCAGAGCTGGCGCGACGCAAGGTGGGTTGATTACCCTTGCCGTTATCGTTTAGTTTGCGCTTGTTCTCGATGCGCGCCAAACGAGCCTTGACGTCATCAAACTCCGAAGTAGTAACTACGTACTCCGCGCGCGGCGGGAGCAGGGTGGCTATCTCTTTTTGCGTCGCCTCGATGCGGTCCGGAGTTTGCGGATGGCTGGAAAATGCCTTGGAAATCAGGTTGGGCTTGGTCTTCTCCAGATTCTCCAGCTTTTCAAAGATGGTTACGAAAGCCTGCGGATCATAGCCGGCGCGGTACATGTACTGCACGCCCAGAAAATCAGCCTGCGCCTCAAACCCTCTTGAGAACGACAGGAAAGTTAGTGGAATGCCAATCTGCGCCGCTTCGTAAATGCCGTAGCCAGTCCAACCGCCGATGAAGATCAACGGAATCGTGCCCAACTGGGCATAGTTCATCCGTGTCTGCTCACGCACCGCATGGTGGGCGGCCACATGCGATATCTCATGCGCGATCACGCCCGCCATTTCTGCTTCATCGTCCGCAGTCAGAATCAGGCCGCTATTGACATACATGAACCCGCCGGGCAGCGCCATCGCGTTCACTTCATCGGAATCAATGACCTTGATGGTAAAGGGGACCTTGGCATCGGAATTCTTGACCAGGTTTTGCGCGATCCGGTTTACGTACTCAACCACCGTTGGATCGTTGACGAACTTGACGCTCTTTTCCAATTGCATGGCATAGGACTTGCCCATGCGGATCTCGGTTTCGGTGGAGTACCAATTGCCCATGCCGCGGCCACCAATATCGCGCGTTCCCACAGCGTTGACATCGTCAATGCTTCCCGGCTTCACCCCCGGCATGCTGGGGTCAGTCGCCGGGCCCGGCGGAGTCGATGCCGCAGGAGGGGGATCTGAAGGCGTGGCGGTCGGAGGGGTAGTTCGTGTGGCCGTTGGTGGGCCGCTTTGCGGCGAACTCGATGGGGTGTTCTGCCCGTACCCGGTAAGCGCCAAACCGGGCGCCAGCAGCAAGCTACCTGCGACCAGGTATTCCACCGTTATCAGCTTCTTGCGCAGCATTTTGCTCATCGCAGCCTCTGTCTCGTAACTGTAGGCGCACTCCCCGGATTTCCCGTACGCGGCACCCGCCACATCCGCGTGTGCGGAAAGCGCATGAAGTGTGCCAACGCAACAAAGCTCCACGGGAAATTCGGGTCTCGTTACAGCTATTAGACCTAGTATGCGCGTTTTCGCTAGCCCTGGGCCTGAGATTTCGCCAAAAGTTCAAAACTGTTTCACTACCCCAAACGAGCTCTGCTTTGGACGAGCTGAGGATGTGGCGCGCGCATCCGCACCAAAAACGAGTTGACCAGCTGGGTGAGGGTCTCCGGGCACTCCTCGTAAGGCAAGTGGCCCGTCCCAGGCATCTCTACCCACTCCACCCGGTCAAAGCAGCGCCGCAACTCCTGCCCAGATTCCCGAGAGACGGCACGGTCCCGGTCGCCCCAGAGCAGCAGGGTTGGGACTCGGCGCACGTGCTGGAGCGCCAACTTCAGCTGGCTCATGTCGTCAAACCATGTTTTTAGGATGCTGAGCACATACTCGACGGTACCCGGCACGCGCAGCGAGTTGATGTACTTTCTCAGGGAGCCGTCCCGTAACTGTGCAGGATCGCCGTACATCCGGCCTAGCGCTAGCGCCTGCATAGGCTGCGGCAGACTGGCGACGCGGTGCGCGAACCAGGTTCCCAAGCCCGACAGGTAAAAACGGACCAAGGGGTCAGCAATGTCAGAGAAGGGATTCGCCGGCGCGTGCAGCAGCAGGTTTCTTACACGGCTGGGGTACCTGGCGGCCAGCATCATGGCCACGGCTCCGCCATGCGAAGTCGCCAGAAAGTCCGCGCAGCGGATGGCGGAGGCATCCATAAATTCGACGATCCGCGCAGCTTGGCCCTCCAGCGTCGCATCGATGCCAGGCACGCGCTCCGACTCGCCGATCCCAAGTGCATCTACCGCGTAGACGGTGGATTCCTCTGCGAGGCTATGGATGGTCGGCTCCCATGTCGAGGCAGTACCCAAAAGTCCGTGAAGCAGAATGAGGTCCGGCCCGGTCCCTGCCTTCAGGAAATGCATTTGGTGCCGTTCGACTTCGACCCAGTGCTTTTCCAGCTGGATGCCTGTGAAACCTTCCAACATCCAGTGCGCCAGCGCCATGGTGACTCTTACCTCGTGACGAAATTCATATTCTATTCAAACTACGTTGCAACACAACCAGGCCTGAAGAGATGCCCGTAAAATAGGATCGCTTCCAGGCCAATCCGGGCTCATTTTTGGAACCGTGTTTGACCACCGCAACCAACCTCACAATTCCCGAAAACAGGATTAGTCGATATGTCCCGTCATATCTCGATGGTGGAAAACTGCAACCGCCGCCTCCTGAGGAGTGACTAAGCGGATAGCGGCCTGACCGAACGGCGTATATCTCTTCTTGAATCAAGAGTATACTGTGGTTGCGAATGAGCAATGCGCCGGCGGGCGGCCGGGCAGGGATCTTTCCCTGTTGGTCCGCGGCGTGCTCTGTACGTACCGGGACATCTCTTCCTTTTTCGCGCTGGTGCGATGCTTAAGCCGTTTCAAATTCGGGTCGCGGTGGTTCTTCTCGCTGGGTTTACCTTGGCGGCTGCGATTCTTGCCTCGCTTAATTTTGCCAAGGAAAACTCGTTTTCCCTGCCCACCGACCAGGTTTCCTGGCTGGAGGCGCCAGGCGGCCTCGAGGCGCAGCGGGTACTGAAGGATGGCCCCGGCGAGCGGGCCGGGATCAAGGCCGGCGATCTGCTGGTTTCCGCAAACAAGGTGGCCACGCCTCGCGTATCGTACCTGACCCATCAGTGGTTCGCGGTGGGCACGTGGCGGAACATCGACTACCTGCTGGTGCGTTCGGGCGTTCCCATCCACGCGTCTGTTTTGCTTGAGCCCACTGACCGCAGCGAGAACCAGGGACTTCGCCTTATAGCGCTGGTCTACCTTTCGATTGGGCTCTATGTCCTCTTCCGGCGGTGGACGGCTCCGAGGGCGACCCATTTTTACGTTTTCTGCCTGGCCTCGTTTGTGCTGTATTCGTTCAATTACACGGGCAAATTCAATACCTTTGACTGGACGATCTATTGGGGCAAGATCTTGGCTGAGGCGCTGCAACCGGCGCTATTTTTGCATTTCGCGCTCGCGTTTCCCGAAGAGCGGCCGGCCTCTCGCCGCCGTTGGATCCACTCCCTCATTTACCTTCCAGGCCTGGCCGTGATCGTGCTGCAAGTGGTGGCCATGCGGCAGTGGCAGGCCACCGCGCTGCTGGCCACACGTCTCGACCAGATCGCCATGGGGTACCTGGGACTCTACTTCGTCCTGGCTGCCATGGTCTTCTTCCGAAACTATGTGCGCCAGACGAACCCCCTTCGCCGCCAGCAGTTGAAGTGGCTCATGCGGGGAACCTTACTCACCGTCATTCCCTTCACGGTGCTGGATATTATCCCTGTTCTCACCGGCATTCCGTTTCCCAGCGTTCTGGTCAGGCTGGGAGGCATTTGCCTGATCTTCTTGCCCTTGACCTTTAGTTGGGCCATTGTCCGCTACCGCCTGATGGACGTCGACTTGATCTTCAAGCGCGGCGTCACCTACACCCTGGCGACGGCTTCGCTGGTCGGGCTATATTTTGGCGCCGTCGCCTTCGCGGCGGAGGTGGTGCACACCCGGCTGCCCAGCGCGGGGGCGTGGGGCTTGATCGCTGCCATCATCATCACCGCGCAGCTTTTCGAACCGCTTAAACGCGCCATCCAGGACCGGGTCGACCGGGTCTTTGACCGCAAGCGCTACGACTATCGCCAGACCCTGATCACCTTCGGCCGCGGCTTGAGCTCGCAGACCGATCTTGACCGTTTGCTCCATTCCATCGTTGACCGGCTGTCAGAAACGCTGCTGGTGGCGAGGGTCGCCATCTTTTTTCCAAACAACGATGGAAGCTATACCTTAAAAGCCGGACATGGCCTCCCTGCGCAACTGCTCAGTCCGGAAAGCCGCCCGGCACTCGACTTTCTCGATTTCGATCAGCCCAATGCCGGAACGCACCTCTTCCTCGAGAACCCGCAACAGGTGCTCCACTTCCCCGCCGAACAGCGACACGCGGCCGCCCAGCTTGATCTGAATTACTACCTGCCCTGCCGGCTACAGCATAAGACCATCGCCATCATCGGGCTGGGACGCACCACGCATGGAGATTTTCTCTCCAGCGAGGATGTCGAGTTGCTGGAATCCATGGCCAGCTACATCGGTATCGCGATCCAGAATGCCCGGCTGTACGCCAGCCTGGAGCAGAAGATTTCCGAGTATGAGCGGCTGAAAGAGTTCAACGAGAACATCGTTGAATCCATCAATGTCGGAGTCTTTGCCGTCGACCTGGAAGAGCGCATAGAGAGCTGGAACGCGCAGATGGAAGTGATGTACGCCATGTCGCGGCAGGAGGCGGTAGGGCAAAATTTGCGCAACATTCTGCCGCCAGGATTTGTGTCGGAATTCTTACGTTTGAAAGACGAGCCGGGGGTACACAACCTCTATCGTTTCCGGCTCCATACCCGTAGCGGCGAAAACCGCTGCGCCAACGTCGCCATCGCTCCCCTGGTCTCGCGCAACTTTGAGGTGGTCGGCCGCATCATTATCGTGGATGACATCACGGAACGCATGGAGCTCGAAGCACAGCTGGCCCAAGCCGACAAGCTCTCTTCAATCGGTTTGCTGGCGGCCGGGGTGGCCCATGAGGTCAACACCCCGTTGGCGGTGATTTCCTCCTACACGCAGATGCTGGCCAAACAGGTTCGGGGAGATATGCGAGTGGGGCCGCTGCTGGACAAGATCACGCAGCAGACCTTCCGCGCTTCGGAAATCGTCAACGGCCTGCTCAATTTTTCGCGTACCGGCGCGGCGGAGTTCACGGCCCTGGATCTCAACCAAATCATCCTGGAAACCCTGAAGCTGCTGGAACACCAGTTCCGTGCATCCCAGATTCATTTGGAAACTTCACTCGAGGATGACTTGCCCTTGGTTAAGGGGAACTCCGGCAAACTGCAACAAGTGTTTCTCAACCTGTTTCTCAACGCCAAGGACGCGATGGCGGCGGGTGGAACGCTGCGGGTAGCCACCCAGGCGAACGGGCATGTGGCGGTCGATGTCTCCGACACCGGCTCGGGCATCGCGCTCGAACATGTGCAGCGCATCTACGACCCCTTCTTCACCACCAAGTCGACGGTAGTCGAGGGCCAGCGGCGCGGCACAGGACTAGGATTGGCAGTGACCTACGGCATCATCCAGGAGCACGCAGGCAAGATCCAAGTAGAAAGCCAGGTAGGCAGCGGTACCACGTTCCACCTGGAATTCCCCATGGCAAGGAAGCCCGTTCATGTCTGAGGCCGGCATTCTCGCCCCGCAAAGCAGAGCCAACGTTTCGACCGAACCGGCACAGCGGATCCTGATCATCGACGACGAGGCGGCGATTCGCGAATCGCTCGAAACGCTGCTGCTGCTCGAAGGCTATCTCGTGGACCTGGCCCCCGAGGGTCAGGCAGGACTCAAATGCATTGACAGCCGGAGCTACGACCTGGTTCTGCTGGACCTGGCGCTGCCCGGGCAGAACGGGCTGGAAGTTCTGGCCCGCATTCGAGAGCGACAACCCAACCTGCCGGTAATCATGATCACCGCCTATGGAACCGTGGGCAACGTGGTAGACGCCATGAACGGCGGCGCCCAGAACTTTGTCCAAAAACCCTGGGACAACGAAAAGCTTCTGGCTGATATCCGCGCGGCCACCGCCCGGCAACGCGCCGAAGAAGAGAATGTTCAGCTCAAGCGGACGCTAAAGCAGCGCTACAACTTTGAAAATATCGTCGGCAAGAGCGAGCCGATGTTGCGTATCTTCGACCTGGTGGCGCAGGTAGCTCCCACTCGCTCCACCATCCTGATCCAGGGCGAAAGCGGTACCGGCAAGGAACTGATCGCCAAGGCAATCCACGCCAACTCGCCCCGCCGCGACAAGCCCTTTGTGCCGGTCAATACGGGCGCCATGCCCAGCGATCTGCTCGAATCTACCCTCTTCGGCCACGTCAAGGGGGCGTTCACGTCCGCCGTCTCAGCCAAGAAGGGGCTTTTTGAGGTAGCTAATTTCGGCACCCTGTTTCTGGACGAGATTGGCACCATGGGGATGGATACGCAGGCCAAGGTGCTGCGTGTGCTGCAAGACCGCCGATTCATGCATCTGGGCGGAGTACACGAGATCCAGGTGGATGTACGCATCCTGGCGGCCACCAACGTCGATCTGCGGCAAGCGGTGCGGGAAGGCAAGTTTCGCGAAGATCTTTACTACCGGCTCAACGTGATCACCATCGACCTGCCCCCGCTGCGTACCCGCCGCGAAGATATTCCACTGCTGGCGGCGAGCTTTCTCAAGCGCTATGCCGAGGAGAACGACCTGGCTCCGCGCACGCTCGCGCCGGAGGCCATGCGCGTGCTTATGGATTACGATTGGCCGGGTAACGTGCGCGAACTGGAAAACGTGATCGAGAGAGGAGTGGTCCTCTCCTCCACTCCCTCGATCGGTTTCGATCTTCTTCCCGGCCACCTCACTGGCCGCAGCTACTCCTCCAGCCTGCTTGAGCACAACCCGGATGCCTCCTTATTCGACATTCTGGAAGATATTGAGCGGCGCATCATTATCGACAAATTGGAGCGCTGCAAGTGGAACCAGACCGACGCGGCGGAGCAATTCCGCATCCCGCTCTCCACACTCAACCAGAAGATCAAGCGCCTTTCGATCGAGATCAAGAAGCGCCTGAAGGACTAGCGAGAATGGCCCTGTGGTACCCTCGGCTAGCGTTCCAACGTTTGAACTATGCCCATCGACTCGATTGAAAGCGTTGCAAAAAATGGCGTTGTCGCGGTGCAGAACTATGCCCTGCTCGCCGGCCGAGCCCTCGGGAACCTCTTTCAGCGTCCCCACTACTTTGCTGACCTTATTGTCCAGGCCGACTCGATCGGCATCGGTTCGCTGCCCATCGTCATCCTGACCGGCTTCTTTACCGGCGGCGTGCTGGCCCTGCAATCTGCGTCTTCCCTGGCCCAGTTCGGGGCCACCGCCATCACCGGGGAGCTGGTTAGCCTTTCCATGATCAAGGAGCTGGGGCCCGTGCTCACCAGCCTCATGGTCTCTGGGCGGAACGCATCGGGAATGGCTAGCGAACTGGGATCGATGATGGTGACCGAACAGATCGATGCCATGCGTGCTCTGGGTACCGACCCGCTCAAGAAACTAGTGACCCCGCGGCTTTACGCCACAGTGATCATGCTTTTTTTTCTCACCATCATCTCTGACACCGTGGGCACCATGGGGGGCGCTTTCGTGTCGGTCTTTATGCTGGGGCAGGATGGCTCGCAGTACTTCCACACGGCGTACCAGACGCTACGCTTTCCCGATATTCTTCAGGGCCTTGTGAAACCGGTCGTTTTTGGCTTCATTATCGCCAGCATTGGCTGTTTCTACGGCATGAACACGCGCGGTGGCACGCAGGGTGTCGGCCGCTCCACCACTCAGGCGGTAGTCGTCTCCTCGGTGCTCATCATCTTTGTGGACTTTGTGATCAGCCGGTTCATGATCGGTGTCTTCGGCCGGTGAGCCTATGAGCACCTCAACCCAGCCTGCATCCACGGCAACTCTAGAAAATCCGGACCAGCCGGTCGTTGTCTTCGATCACGTATCGATCGGATTTGAAGGCAAGCAGGTGCTCGAAGATATTTCGCTGACAGTGTCTCCCGGTGAAACCCGCATTCTGCTGGGGCCTGCCGGCAGCGGCAAGAGCGTGCTGCTCAAGCTCGCGAATGGCCTGATGCGGCCTGACTCCGGGACCATCACCATCTTCGGCGAAGAGATCAACAATATGCCGGAAGAGGAACTCTTCAAATTGCGGGGACGCATCGGCATGGTTTTTCAAGAGGGCGCTCTCTTCGATTCGCTTACCGTGCGCGACAACGTGGCCTACCGGTTGATGGAGCAGAAGGTGCCGGAGGCAGAAGTGACCCAGCGCGTGACTGAGGCGCTGCGCTTCGTGGAGTTGGAGCAGACCCTGGACAAATTTCCTTCGCAACTCTCCGGGGGCATGCGCCGCCGGGTTGCGATTGCCCGGGCAGTGGTGAACCGGCCTGATCTGCTCCTTTATGACTCCCCTACCGGGGGACTGGACCCGATCACTTCGACCACCATCATCGAGCTGGTCATGAAGCAGCGGGATGTTTACCACACCAGCTCATTGCTGGTCACCCATCGCCTGCAAGATGCCTTCACCCTCGCCACGCACACCTTCGACCGCGAGCAGAACCATATGGTTCCTATCCCTGACGGCCGGCTGGACTCCAAGACGAATTTTCTAGTGCTGCATGACGGTCACATCGTTTTCGATGGTTCCACGCATGACCTGGTGCACAGTGACGATCCGTTTTTGAAAGAATATTTGTCGTAGACGAGTTGGACAAGTCCAAGTCCGCAGAACGAATGCGTGAGGGCTCCCGCTTCCAGGCCATGGATTTAAGCAACTGTCACGGTTTCATGGCATTCCTTCACCTGGCGCCCAATCTCTGCTAGTCTTAGAGGTTTGCTACCAGCTCTCTGAGGTGCTTACCGGCATGGCGTTCAAATTTAAAGGCGTCGATTTTATCCAGTTTGACGGGCTGCTCTCCGGCGACGAGCTACTCTCGCGCGATACCACCCGGCAGTTTGTTGAAGACAATGTGATCCCCATCATCGAGCAGTGCAATCGCGATGGGCGCTTTCCCCGCGAGCTGATCCAGCCCATGGGGCAGCTCGGTTTCTTCGGCGCCAGCCTCGAAGGCTATGGATGCGCCGGTATGTCTAACGTGGAGTACGGGCTGGTGATGCAGGAGCTGGAGCGAGGCGACTCCGGCCTGCGCAGCTTTGTCAGCGTGCAGTCCGCCCTGGTCATGTATCCCATTTACACCTTCGGCAGCGATGCGCAGAAGCAAGCCTGGTTGCCTCTGTTGGCGACAGGAGAAAAATTGGGGTGCTTCGGGTTGACTGAGCCCGACTTCGGCTCGAACCCGGGTGGTATGCGCACCCGCGCCCGCAAAGACGGCGACGAATACGTTCTCAACGGCGAGAAAATGTGGATCACGTCGGGCTCCATCGCCGACGTGGCCGTGATCTGGGCCAAGGTGGACGACGAAGACGGCAAAGTCCGCGGCTTTTTGGTGGAAACCAACCGGCCCGGTTTTTCTGCCTACGATGTGCACGGCAAATGGTCGCTGCGGGCCTCGGTGACCTCCGGGCTTTCGCTCCAGGATGTGCGCATCCCGGCGTGCAATCTGCTGCCCGGCTCGGGAGGGCTCAAATCACCGCTTATGTGCCTGAACCAGGCGCGCTACGGGATCAGCTGGGGAGGCCTCGGAGCCGCCATGTCCTGCTACGACACAGCGCTGCAGTATTCGTTGTTGCGTAAGCAATTTCGCGAAGAACCGATCGCCAGCCATCAACTGGTGCAGGAAAAGCTGACCTGGATGATCTCCGAAATTACCAAGGGGCAGCTTCTGGCGCTGCAGGTCGGGCGCCTGAAGGACGCCGGCAAGGTGGGCTTTGAACATATCTCCATGGCCAAGCGTAATAATGTCTGGATGGCGCTGGAGTGTGCGCGCATGGCACGGGATATCCTCGGCGGTAACGGCATCACCGACGATTATCCGGTCATGCGGCACATGATGAATCTGGAGTCGGTGAAGACCTATGAAGGCACACACGACATCCACGCGCTGATTATCGGACAAAGTGTTACCGGGATTCCTGCCTACTGAATTTTCGCTGCTACTCGGCCAGCCGGTTTCGGTGATGTGCATCTAAGACGCGCAGAGATCGGTTGCACCTTTCCTCGCTATTTCGCAACCTCTGGCTTCCATTTGCGTCTCTTAAGGTAGGTTGTCGAACCATTTGAGCAGCACGGGTGCGTGTCCATGGATGTAAAGTCCGCGTCAAGACGAGTACTACGCCTGGGAAAAATACAGCGCCGTCCCGAGCTAGACGCCTTGCGCGGACTTTTCCTGGTCTGGATGACACTGACGCACCTACCGACACGCCTCAGCGACGTGGTGAATCAGCCCTTCGGATTTGTCTCCTCCGCCGAGGGCTTTGTCTTTTTGTCCGCCATGCTGGTGGCCACTCTCTATATCCACCAGGCTGCGGAAGACAGCGAAGGAGTACGCTCCAAGCTCTGGAAGCGGGCGCTACGGATCTACGGCTATCACCTGATCATGCTCGCCATGGTGTTCACCATCGTGGCGGCATTTGCAGCACACACGCACCGCGCGGCCATCTACAACCTGCTCAACTTCTACCTGGCCCACCCGTTCACTGCGATCATCGGATCGTTGCTCTTGATCTACTGTCCCCCGCTGCTGGACATCTTGCCCATGTACGTCACTTTCCTGCTGCTGACGCCGTACATCCTCAACACCGCCGTGCGTAGGGGCTGGAACCGGATTCTGATCGTCAGCAGCCTGATTTGGCTGCTCGCCCAGTTTGGCCTGCGCACCTGGATGCATAACCTCGCTGTGCATGCCACGGGCCTGCATATACCGCTCCAGGAAACGGGGGCGTTCAACCTTTTTGCGTGGCAAGCGATTTGGGTTCTGGCCTTATGGCTGGGCGCCAAATCGACACAGGGCGAAAACCCGCTAAGCAAGCTGCCTGCCTGGGTCTTTCCCCTGAGCGGGGCCATTTGTCTCTTCTTTCTGGGTGTGCGCCATGACTGGCTGGGCGCTCATCTCACCCAGGAGAGGCTTGGCCTGTCGTTGGATAAATGGCAGATTGGCCCGCTGCGCGTGCTGAACTTGTTCGCCTTTTCGTGCGTAGTTTACTGGTCGCGAAAATATTTGACCAAGCTGGTGTTGGTGGAGCCGCTTTTGACACTGGGCAAAGCTTCGCTCGAAGTCTTTTGTGCCCATATCTTCTTTGTCTTTGTGGGTCTTGCGTTGCTCTACGGTGAAGTGACAGAACTGCATGGCCCTTACGCCATCATCCTGCTCGGGATTACCTTCACTGGACTGATCCTGGTAGCGGCGCGCGAGGTTCGACGCAAGCGAAAGTTGCGCCAGTCTTCGCCGACCGCGGGAGCAAAGTGGGTGAAACAGGATACTCAGGAATCCTTCCGTCCTGTTTCCAGCTTGAACCCTCCGCCTGCAGAGAGCCACGCGGAAGTCTAGCTCCAGTCATTCAGAGATCAGACGGCTACGGTGAAGGTGTCTTCGTGGCGGACGACGTTGCGGTAAAGTGTGTCCCGCTCCACCGGTTCACGGCCAGCCTCACGAATCAGTCGTACCAGGTCAGAGCGCCGCATGCCTTGCGGCGTGGTGGCTCCGGCGTCGTGATAAATCTTCTCTTCGACGACTGTCCCATCGATGTCATCGGCGCCGAAGCGCAAAGCGATCTGCGCAATCTTGGCGGTCATCATCTGCCAGTAAGCTTTGATATGAGAAAAATTATCCAGCAATAAACGGCTCACCGCGATCTGCCGGATGTCGGTCAGGCCCGTGGTAGTGGGCAGATGATCGAGCGCGGTATTGGCGGGGTGGAAGGCTAGAGGAATAAAGGTTTGAAAGCCTCCCGTGTCGTCCTGTACAGCGCGCAGGCGCAGCATATGGTCGACCCGGTCCTCATCGTTCTCGACGTGCCCGTAAAGCATGGTGGCGTTGGAACGCAGACCCAGCTTGTGCGCCGTGCGCGCCGTTTCCAGCCATTCGTCGCCATCAATCTTGTGATCGCAAATAATGTGCCGCACACGATCGGAGAAAATCTCAGCTCCACCACCCGGCAAGGAGTCCACGCCGGCATCCTTCATCCTAGTCAGGGTCTCGAGAATCGTCAGCTTGGCGCGCCGCGCCAGGTAGGCCACTTCGACCATGGTGAACGCCTTGATGTGAACCTGCGGAAAGCGCTGCTTCAGGCCCGATACCAGGTCGAGGAAATATTCAAAGGGAAGATCGGGATGCAGGCCACCCACTATGTGAAACTCCGTGACCGCTTCGCTGTAACCGGAGGCCGCTACCTGCCACGCTTCCTCAAGGGCCATGGTGTAGGAGCCCTCGGCCCCTTTTCTACGGCCAAAGGCGCACAGCCGGCAAGCGGCTACACATACATTGGTGGGATTGATGTGCCGGTTGACGTTGAAGTAAGCAATGTTGCCGTGCAGCCGCTCGCGCACATGGTTGGCCAACCAACCCACGGCGAGAACGTCTCCGGACCGGTAGAGGGCGACTCCATCGTTGAACTCAAGACGCTCGCCAGCCAAAACCTTGTCGGCAATCGGCCGCAGGCGAGCGTCGTCGGTTTGAAAGCTGTGCCGCGCAGGCGCGAAAGACGTGGGGCTGCTCACTCTTCTATGATACGCGCCCCCCTGAGAAAAGATTACTGCCGCGATTCCAGGAAGCGTCCGGAGAGAGGCTCTGGGTTAAGATCTGGTAGATAGTGATCCGGTGGTGGCTGGCCACCCACAAACAATGCGACTGCTTCGAACTCTGGCTCTTATGCTCTGCACAGTTCCCTGCGCGCTGGCGGCCCCGCAAAATTCCCCAGCTTCCTCACCGGCTGTACTTCCGCGGGTAACCGCCTATGCTCTGGACAGAGCGAAGGTTACGCTACCGGCAGATTTCGCCGGTCCGCTCAACCTGCTCATTCTTTCCTTTCAACGAGACCAACAATCGGTAGTCGACGGCTGGCTGCCGCAGCTCACTGCCGGGGCCGCGCCCGGCGTGCAAACCTGGCAGTTGCCGGTTTCCGCGCCCGAAAATGGCCTCTACCGCTGGTGGCTGAATGCGTCCTTGCGTGGCAGCCTGCCGCCGTCTCAGCCTCGGAAATATACGGTCCCGCTGTATGTCAACAAGGCGCAGTTTTTGCGATCTTTGCAGGTCTCCTCCGAGAAGGAGGTAGTGCTGTTGCTCACCGACAGGACGGGGCACGTCCTATGGCGCGAAGCCGGTCCGGTGACGGATGGCAAAATAGCCGCGCTCACCAACTTCCTAAAGTCGGCGCACTAGGTTTTCGCCATCTGGGTGCCCAGCATGTTCACCGCGCGGTGGGCAGAGAGCGCCGCACCCTCCTGCCAACCAACGATATGGCTGGTGTGATCCCCAGCCATAAAGATGCGGCCTTGCCGCTGGATCCACACCTCGTAGCCCGCCGGTGCGGTGTTGTAGTCCGGCACTGTGTAGTCCTGGCTCACCCAGGATCCCAAATTGTACGGAATGTGTCCCCAGCTGACGTAGATGGGATTCTTCAGCTCCTGCGAACAGCCGGGATGTAAGAGTTCGATCGAGCGGCGAGAGGCAGCCAGCTTAGCATTCGTATCCGGCAAGCTGCCGAATTCCGAGCCGTTCTCAATGCCGTAGCCGCCCAGAATGATGCCGGTTTCGGAGAAGAGAGAAGCGCTGGGATACCAGACGATGCCCACAGGCTGGCGCAGATAGGAAATGCCGCCATAGATATTGGCCTCCTGCTCCCAAAAGCGCCGCGACTCCCAGGCAATTTTGTAAGCAGAGTCATAGGTGCAGCCATTGATAGCTGCTTTCATCTGAGGGGAGAAATCGGTGTCCATGGTCTTGAGTATGGTGAGTGGTAAGGCGCATATGCAATAGTCGGCGCTCACGGTCTCGCTCTTACCGGATGCCAGATCGCGGTAGACGACCTTCACCCCAGCCTCATTCTGACGAATCTGGACCACTTCCGCGCGCGACCGAATGACGCTCCCCAGCTTTCTCCTGAAGGCCATGGGAATCTGGTCCATGCCGCCGATTGGTTGAAACATGGTCGCCTGCCAGTCGATCTCGTCCTCTTCCATCATCTCCCGCCAGAGGTGGGCCGAGAGCAGGGCACGCATATCCAGGGGGTCGTTGGGAACGCCCACCGTATCGCCGGCCCCTGGGCTTACTTTGTAGCCGGCGCGGTTCGAGCCCTTGTAGAAAAGATCAGCGGAGAGGGGTCCGTATTCCTTGAGAAACGCGACCATCTGCTCTTTGTCGTCGGCGGTCAGTTCTTGATCGAGAGCACCACGCTTGATGGACTTTGCCAGCAGCTCGGAGATATGGCCGCGGGTGTCATATTCGACCTGGCGGTTATGCACCGTCTTGCCACCTTCGAGGTTATCTGCCTGCAGGAAAGCGCTGCGCGTGGTGTTGATCTCAACCTCCAGCGGAACCCCCAACTCGCGGCAATAGCCGAGCATCGTCTTGTGTACCGACGGCAGCCGGGCCGGACCTACATTCTGGTAAAGACCTTCGCCGAAGGCGCATTTCTGGGTAAAGCCGGTGGTGAATTCGACTTTGGTGCCGTTGCGCACCGTCCAATTTCGGCCGCCGACGCGCTCCCGGGCTTCTAACAGGGTGCAGGTGTAGCCAAGCTTGCCCAGCTCGTATGCGGAGGCCAGCCCGGCGATGCCGCCTCCCAGGATGACCACGCTGGTCCCCTTACCGGAGCCCGGAGCCTGGTCGACCGTGGCCGCGGCTGACGCCGTAATGGGCAGCAATCCAAGAGACTGCATCATGGTGAAGGCAGCGCTGTAACCGCCGGCTTGCCCCACCCTGGTCAGAAAATCACGTCTGCTCAATCCCATGTCTAAACCTCCCTCGACCTCAACAATATTTGATCGCAACTTAGGACAGGATCAACATGGTTGGGCTAAGTTCGCCGCTGTTTGAGGAGATGGTAGAATGAAAACTTTCGGGATTGCTTTCGATGTGCGAGCATAGGCTCCGCAACCGTAGTGCGGGGACGATTGGCCACGGTACCGCCCTCGGCGCCGCAGGATATTTTTGCGCCGGCGCTCGCCATGTTTACCAAAGCAAAACAACTAACCCCCGGAAACTGGGGTGGAGACACTATGGAACGCTCAGTCTTCAACTTGGAAGGAAGTGCGAAACGGAAGGTGGATCAGTGGTGAATGACTACGTTTCGACGGAGAGAACGTACACCACCCGTAGCCGTGGCAACATGGTGCTCGGGCACGGAAACAAAATTTAGGGTAACGATAGCGGCGCACGAAAGCAACTGCAAAATTGCCTCTTAACGATAAATGGGTGTTGGGTAAATGACCGAAGAAGGCTCACGGGCCGAAGAGATTTTGGACATCGAGTTTCTGCATGAGATCGGTAGCCGTATGGCGGCCGCCGACCCGTTTCATGAGGTACTCGAGCGGGTAGTGGATTTTGTCTCCACGGTGGTGATGTGCGATTCGTGTTTCGTGTACGTGCTGGAACAGGACAAGCTGGTGCTGCGCGCTTCGAAGAATCCACATGCCGACCTGGTGGACGAACTGGACCTTCAACTCGGCCAGGGAATCACGGGATGGGTCGCGATGCACCAACAGCCTGTGGCGATTGCCTCCCAGGCATGGAGCGATCCTCGCTTCAAGATGTTTAACGATTTGCCTGAAGATCATTTCGAAGCATTTCTTTCCGTGCCCATTCTTTGCCGGGGCAAGCTGGTGGGGGTGATCAATGTGCAGCATCGCAACCCGCACCATCACAGCCGGCGTCAGTTGCGCCTGATCTCCACCGTCGGTTTTCTCGTGGGAGCCGAGCTGGAGATGGCGCGCCTGGAAAGCGAACGCCTTCTACTCGCTGATCGCCTCGAGGTAAGGAAGCTGATGGATCGGGCCAAGGGTATTCTGCAGCGCGAATTGCATCTCGATGAAGAGGGAGCTTACCTGGCCCTGCAAAAACAGAGCCGGCAAAAGCGTAAGGCCATCCGCGAGATTGCCGAGGCGATTATTCTCACCGAAGAAATCCGGCGCTCGCGCAAGTAACGCACGTACCACACCGGCAACAAGTGCTGGGTACCCAGCCTCTGCGAGGGAACCAAGCCTGAAGGTCAGCGCGATTGCTCTTCTGCAATGAGCGGACTTCCGTCGTAGTGTTCCAGCCGGATCACGTCTGCAAGAGGAATGCGCTGCTCCCATCCGAGCCGTTCCAGTTGCGGCGTGGCTTCGAAGGCGTCGACATAGCCGAGACATAGATACGCGACCAGTACCATGTGCGCGGGAATGCCGAGCAACTTCTTCAACGACTCGGGATCCAGAATGCTTACCCAGCCCACGCCGATTCCCTCTGCCCGCGCGGCCAGCCAAAGATTTTGCACGGCGCAGACTGCGGAGTAAATCGCTGTTTCAGGCATCGACTGGCGGCCCAGACGATGACCTCGTTCACTCACAGGATCGCAAGCGATACACAGATTCTGCGGGGCCTCCAAAATGCCCTCGAGCTTCAACCCGCGATAGAGCTCCCCGCGTTCGCCTTCATAGGAATCGGCAGCCACCTTCTGCGCCTGGGAGAAGATATCGCGCACTTCCCCGCGGACGCGCGCGCTGCGAATAACAATGAAACGCCACGGCTGCATCAGGCCAACGGAAGGCGCATTGTGCGCAGCACCCAGCAGGCGTAGCAGCACATCGTCGGGTAACGCTTCCGGCAGAAAGCCGGAACGGACATCGCGCCGCTCGCGTATAGCGCGGTACACACCCTCCAGTTCGCGTTCGCAGAAACCTTCCGCCTTGGCTTTGACCATGTCACCAGTTAGGCTACTCCCTTTACCCTGGTGATAGCATCTTGGCAGCCCGAGACTATGAGCCCTGCTGCAAACCCCACTCGCGACCCGGATTTCCTGTACTCAGCACTGGACACGACGCGTATGCGGCTCTCAGTAAGGAAAGCCGCATGAACTCCGCCAACGCCACCAAACTCGACAGGAAATCCGGGGAAGAGATTCAAGCCCAGCGAGAGCCCAAACGGGCCCTGGGACTCTTCGACTCCACTATGGTGGTAATCGGGGTCATGATCGGCTCCGGAATTTTCATCGTTCCCGCCAATATGGCGCGCCTCCTGGGCGGCCCGGGATGGCTTCTGGCGGCCTGGGTCTTCGCCGCGATCCTGACCATTGCGGCCGCTTTTTCGTTTGGAGAGCTGGCGTCGATGATGCCGGGCGGCGGCGGCATGTACCTCTACCTGCGCGAAGCCTACTCCCCGCTGTGGGGTTTCCTGTATGGATGGACGCTCTTCACCGTGATCCAGACGGGGACAATTGCCGCAGTTGCGGTTGCGTTTGCCCGTTTCCTTGGAGTGCTGGCGCCCGCTATTTCCGAATCACATTACCTGCTACCTCCGCTCCATCTGTCCGCTCATTACGCGGTCACCTTGTCCACCGCTCAGCTGGTCGCATTGCTGGTCATTGCTCTCTTGACTGCGACCAATACACTCGGTATCGAGTACGGCAAGATCATTCAGAATTCATTTACCGTGGCTAAGCTGGGCGCTCTCGGCGTTCTCATTCTGCTAGGGCTCACGGTGGGTTGGAATGCGTCCGCGGTCCATGCGAACCTGGCCGCCTTTTGGCAGCGGCCGCCCGCGCCTCAAGCGGAATCTTCCCTGGGCGCCATTCTGAGCCTGCTGATGGTGTTTTGCGTTTCCCAATCGGGGTCGCTGTTCTCCGCCGACGCATGGCACGACATCACGTTCGCGTCAGAAGAAGTAAAGGAACCCAGGACGACTCTGCCCCGCGCATTGGCCATCGGCGTGGTGATCGTCATGCTGATCTACCTGGCGGCGAACATTGCCTACCTGGCTGTGCTGAACTTTCCTACCATCCAACATGCTGACCATGACCGCGTCGCGACTGCGATGCTGCAGCAAATTTTTCCATCGTGGGGTGGCAAGGGATTGGCTGTGCTGATCATGGTCTCGACGTTCGGTTGTATCAACAGCCTGGTGCTTGCGGGGCCGCGCGCTTACTATGCCATGGCGCGGGATAAGCTCTTCGTTCCCGCAGCAGGGCGGTTGAACTCGGCGAGGGTGCCTGGGTGGTCGCTGCTTATGCAGGGCGTCTGGGCCGGGCTCTTGGTGCTGTTGACCACGTATTCCCCGGTCAAGGGCTATGGCAACCTCTACAGCGATCTGCTGGACTACATCATCTCCGCAGCGCTGCTTTTTTATATTCTTACCATTGCTGCCGTGGTGGTTCTGCGATACAAGCGGCCCGATGCGGAACGCTTGTACCGTACGCCGGGCTATCCAGTGGTCCCGGCGGTTTATGTACTGGGCGCCAGCGCGGTCGTACTCTGCCTTTTCATCGCACGGCCAGCGACCACCTGGCCTGGATTGGCGCTGGTCATCTCTGGTCTCCCTGTGTACTGGTTGATCCGCCGTAAAGGCTAGCGGTACTCTGCGGCGAATGCATCCGCATCCCGGTTCATCTCGCCAGATAAAGGGGCGCGCGGGAGCACAAGAATGCGGTACGTGAAGGTTACGTTTTGATTCTTCTCCACCGTGTAATCCAATTGCGGCGCCTTGGGGTCGAAGATGTGCTGCCCGAGCGGATTCGCTGCGAATAGCCCATAGCCTCGCGCATGCCAATAGGTCGGGTAATTAGGATTCCCGGGATGGTCGAAGATGGCGACGGTGACTTCGCGCCCGTCCGTATTTCCGGTGAGGGAGCACCATCGGCCACGGGTTCCCCAGGCTTGGTCTCCTTGCTTGCCGTCACTGGTCAAATACACACCGGTGGCGCCGGGCGTGTTGGAAGCCGGCACTTCTGTGGGCCGGCCATTGGCGTCGGTGAAGGTTCCACCTTTCTCATTGGCTGACTCCAGCCACCGCGCTACTCGAATGCCCAGCAGACCTTCCTTGTCATCATGAAAAACCACGCGGTCGAGCGCGTGCAGGGTGACGACCATGTCGACCATCCGCTGATTATCTTTCTGCGAAAATACGTAGCGCGTCGTTTGCTCCAGGATGTTTTGCCCGGTGCCTGTTGTCCAAAGCGAATCGACAACCAGTTCCCCCTTGTCTCGCCCGCTCTTGGTGGAGACGATCTTTTGCTGGTGAATGGTGCCCATCTTGGCGCGCTCTTCCGGCTTGATGGCATCGGAGTTGTTCCAGAAATCAAATCCGTTTACGTTACCGTAATTGAACCAAATTCCTGCGTGATGAGGATGATCGACCCGCTCGCCCGGACGAGGCGCCAGGGGAAATCCACGGACCACATCGACCCCATCGGCCGTGATCAGCGGAAACAGCACCGGCTTCTTCAAGACAGAGGGCCAGACGTAGGAAGTGAAGGGCTTGCCGTCCATGGTGATATCGACCCGCTGATGCGCCTCGTCGGCAACGACCTGCACGCCCTTCTCACCCATTGCTTGCAGAGTACAGGCAGCCAGCAGACAGCCGAAGACCAACTTACTCATACACCTTGTCTCCGGCCATCACCTGCTGGGACTTGTCATCGAAGGTGACGCGCTGACCGGTCTGAATGGCGGCAATGTTCATGCACAATGCGATCGAATGGCTGTACCCCGCCTCGATGCTGGCATTGGGCTGCTTGCGGGAACGGACACACTCCATCCAGTTGCGCATGTTCGCCGAAGTCATGGGATCGTTGCCGGTGTTGGCCGAAGTCTCCGCTTTCATCACCGTATCGCTAAGGGAATATTCGCTCAGCAGGTTCGACTTCATGCCCATCTCTGCGGCTGCTTTCGCGGTCATTCCCCCGTCGGAGGTGACGCATTGCTTATCCATATCGAGCATTCCGCCATTGGAGTAGTAGATCTCTTTCACTCCTCCGGCGGAGTTGGTCATGCGCGACGAATAGATGACCTGAAAGCCCTTGCTGGGATCATCAAGCGGGCCGTAGTCGAAGACCGCGGTCATGGTGTCCCAGTTCTTGCGGCCGTCCTTCCACAGATACACACCTCCGTTGGCCACCACGCTGCGCGGATGAGGATAGCCGGTGAACCAATGCACGGTGTCGATCTGGTGCACCAACCATTGATCGGGTATCCCGGAGGAATAAGGCCAGAAGAGACGGAACTCCAGATACTTGCGGGCGTCAAAGGCTTCATAGGGCCGATTGAGCAGGTAGCGCTTCCAATCCGTATCCTGTTCCTTCAACAGAGGGACAACGTCCGGACGCCGCCAACGGCCTGGCTGGTTCACATTCCAGGTCATCTCTACGGCGACGATGTCACCAAACTTGCCTGACTGAATGTACTCGTAGGCCTTTTGATAGCTGGGCGTGCTGCGGCGCTGGGTACCGACCTGGACGATTTTTCCTGTCTGCTTCACCGCAGCCCGGAACGCCCGGGCGTCGGCCATGGTATGGGCGGTCGGCTTCTCCACGTAGGCATCGCGCCCCGCCAGCACTGCCTCGACACCATGCAAGGCATGCTGAAAATCGGCAGTGGCGATGATGACCGCGTCGATGTCTTTGCGCGCGTAGAGCTCGTCGTTGTTACGCACGCTGGCGATGGGGCTGCCGCACTGCTTTTGGATAAAGGCGGCGCCCTCATCGCGCCGGCGGTTCCAGATGTCGGAGACGGCGACAAACTCGAAGTTGAGTTCCTTGGCGTGACCCTGGAAGGCGGGCACTAGCGCTGACTTGGCTCGATCACCCGCGCCTATCAACGCTACCCGGACGCGATCGTTGGCGCCCGCGATGGCGGCGTAGCTGGTCGCAGTCCAGGGAACGGCGGTGGCGGCTAGCGCAGCGCTGCCGATTTTCAGGAAGTCCCTGCGGTTCTTGTCCTCGATCATCATGGCCAACCCCACCCTCTCATCGTCGATGAAGAGTTTACAGGGATGGCCTAACGATCGTCATCCGGACGCGTACGCGCCCCTAGGCGGAGGACTTGCTCGTCCTCTCGCCGTCGACCAGGCGCATGATTCCAAGCGGGTTGGTGCTCTTTAGCTCATCGGGCAGGGCGGCGTCCGGGAAAGATTGGAAGCAGACCAGGCGGGTGAAGCGGAAGATCGCCTGCGTGCCCACGGAAGTGGAGCGACCGTCGCTGGTAGCCGGAAATGGACCTCCGTGCACCATGGCGTGGCAGACCTCTACCCCGGTGGGATAGGCGTTCAGGATCAAACGGCCAGCCTTGCGGGTGAGAATGTCGACCAGGTCGGCGTAGTCGGCCAGCTCATTCTCTTCGCCGTGGATGGTTGCGGTGAGGTGGCCCTCCAATTGTTCGGCAACGGCCAACAACTGCTTCCTGTCCTGATAACCGACGACGACGGTCGTTGGACCGAAGATCTCATGCGCCAACTCTTCGTGTTGTATAAGGTCTTTATAATCCGCGACGAAGAGCGACGCTTGCACGGTCGCGGCGGTGGTAGCGTCATCCACTTTCGCGCCCTCAGCAAGAACGTTGGCGTCGGCCATGCGACCCTTTACCGCCAAGGTGTAACGGTCTGCGATCGCTTTAGTGAGCAGGGTTTGCGTCGGAGTACCGGTGACCTTCTCGCCCAGCTCTTTCATAAACGCGGGGGTGCCGTCTTGCTGCGGAACCAGCACCAAGCCTGGCTTAGTACACATTTGGCCGGCGCCCACAGTAAAGGAGGCCTGCAGCCCAGTGGCGACAGCGCTTGCCCGCTGCTTCAAGGCGCCGGGTAGGACGAATATAGGATTTACGCTTCCCATCTCGGAGTAGCAAGGGATGGGTTCCGGGCGGGCGGCCGCCAGCTTCATGAGGGCGGTACCGCCGGCAAAGGATCCGGTAAAGGCTACTGCTTTGATTGCGGGGTGTTTGACCAACTGAACACCTACGTCGACACCGGCATCGAAGAGCATGGAAAATACGCCTTCGGGAAGGCCGCACGCCTTAACGCTCTCGCGAATGGCCTGGCCGACCAGCGCGCTGGTTCCGGGATGCGCCGGATGCGCCTTGACGATGACGGGATTGCCTGCGGCGAGCGCCGAAGCCGTGTCTCCTCCGGCGACGGAAAACGCCAGAGGGAAATTGCTGGCGCCGAAAACCGCCACCGGGCCCAGTGCGGTATGCATGGAGCGGACGGAAGGCTTGGGCATCGGCTTTCTGTTGGGATCGGCATTGTCGATGCGGGCATCTACCCAGGAACCCTCTTCCACCAGTTGGGCGAAGATTCGCAGTTGACCGCAGGTGCGGGCTACCTCCCCAGTCAGGCGTGCGTCGGGCAACGCTGTTTCCAGGTTGGCCCGTTTGATGATGGCCGGCGCCGCGGCCTCGATGGCAGCCGCAATCTGGCGCAGAAAGGCGCCCTTTTTCTTACCTGAAAGCTTGCTGTAAACGGGAAATGCGCTTTGCGCCAACGCAGCTGCCCGCTCCAGATCTTCAGCACTTGCGGCGAAGAATTTTGGCTCCAGTGCCGAGCCAGTCGCCGGGTTCATCGCGGTAAATGCGGCCGCTTCCGCGCCATCCCCAAAGCCGATCAGGGATACCGGTTTCAGTTCCAATGCAAGCTCCATTTTTTTTGCTCCTGTCCCTAACAGTCTAAGCCATGGCGCGGGAGGGCAAATAGGGCTCGACAGGAATGGCCGGGGCCCGCCCGCCGATCAGCTCCGCCAGCAGCTGCGCGGTGGCGAGCGAGGTGGTGATACCAAGGCCCTCGTGTCCAGTGGCGAGAAAGACAGTTTTGTCTTCGGCCGAGGGGCCAATCAGGGGTAGTTTGTCGGGTGTAGCGGAGCGAAAGCCCGTCCACGTGCGTTCGATGGTGAGTGACGGCAAGGCGGGAAGATACTCGGCAGCGCGCGCCAAGATGCGAGCGAGCATCTTGTCCTCCACTTCCCCGCCCTCCACTCCATACTGGCGTGAAGAACCGATAAGAAGCTGGCCGTTCGCTCTCGGCTGCACATTGCAGGCTACGGAATCAGTGGTTGTGACATGAGCGCTCTTTAGATATCCGAGTTCGACCACCTGGTAACGTAGAAACCCCGGATACGGATTCGTGATCGCCAGATGGCCCTTTCGCTTGGCCACGGGTAGTCCGGGCGTCAACTCCGGGGCCCACTCCCCGGCCGCATTGACGAGAATCGGTGCGAGCAACTCATCTCCACTGCTTAATAAGACTCTGCCGGCCCCCATGGCGGTAACGTTCTCTCGAACCAGCTTGACCTTGGCGGCCAGCGCCTGCCTCAAAAGGAACACTGCGGCTATCTGGGGAGAGACGACCGCATCCTCATGCATCAGCAGTCCTCCGGCAAGCCCGGGCCGAAGGGCGAACTCAGCCTGCGCCAGCGCCGGCGCATCGAGCAGGTTGGAGGGTATGGCGTGTTCCCTATAGACACTGTGTTTGCGACATATTTCCTGCATCTCCTCATCGTCCGCGGCCACCCATAGAGTGCCACGCCGCGTGTATTCCGCATCGGGCGGCAGATCGGTCGACAACTGATGCCAAAGCATCTGCGAATAGCGGGTCAACGCCAACTGGGCGGGCGAGTCGTCGAGGACCACAATGTGCCCCATCGCGGCGGCGGTGGCGCCAGCCCCGATCTCGGACCGCTCTACCAGAGCGACCCGCATCCCGGTTCGGGAAAAAGCCAGGGCGCATGCAGTACCCACGATCCCACCGCCAACAATGACTGAGTCAAATGTCTTCATGCGCCGATGCCCCAACAGAAAGCATCGCGGGAATCAAGAACCAGAGTTGACTCCGCGGTGATGAAAGCCGAACCAGTGATGCTGGGTAGCAGCTTTCCCTCGCGCAGCGCGAAGGTGCCTTCGAAGACGCTGCCGATCACGCTTTCCTGGCGCCAGACTTGGCCTGGAGCGAGAAGACCCTCGGAATACAGGCAGGCCAGCTTGGCGCTGGTGCCGGTGCCGCAGGGCGACCGGTCGTATTCCTTACCCGGACAGAGCACAAAGTTACGGCTGTCGATCCCGGGAGTTGGCGAGGAGCCGTGGAGTTCGATATGGTCAATTTCTGCGTTGTCCGCGCCTTGAATCTTGTTGGCGGTGAGCGCCTGGCGGATTGCCCAGGTGAAGCTTACGAGTTGTTCCAGATTTTGCCGCTCGATGGCGTAGGGATGATGCTTGACCAAAAAAAACCAGTTGCCGCCATAGGCGACGTCTCCCGTCACTTTGCCGTATCCGGGCACGTCCACATCCACCGCGGCGGCCCACCGGTAACTGGGTACGTTCTCGATGGTCACCGTGCCGTCTTCGTTTAGCGTGGCTCCGACGATGCCCACAGGCGTCTCAATGCGGTAGTGTCCAGGATTGATTTTGCCCTGGTAGGCGAGCGTCGCCACCACGCCAATGGTGCCGTGCCCGCACATACCCAGGCATCCGGCGTTGTTGAAGAAAATGACTCCGGTGATGCAGCCGGTTTCGCTCGGCTCACAGAGCAAGGCTCCCACCATCGCGTCGGAGCTACGCGGCTCAGTGACCAGAGCGCGGCGAAATGCTTCGTGGTCCCTCTGAAAGAGATGCCGCCTGGCTAGGAGGTCGCCATCGCCCAGGTCGGGTCCTCCGCCAATGACGGTCCGGGTCGGTTCACCCCCGGTGTGTGAATCAATAACCTGGACTTGCTTCAGGGGAAGCTCTCCTTTGCCCTATGAGCAGATTGTAAGCGGGCGCAGCCAATGACCTACGCAGCCGTACTTCGTGGCATTTGACGGCGCAAAGTAAAAGTGAGGACGCTCTAGAACTGGATTGTTCCAAATCTCACGAGAGATAGGTATCCTTGTCGCTGTATTAGGCCTCCCTTGGGTTGTTCCAGCTCTCGATATAAACAGGATAAGGAGATCCGATGAAGAATCGCTTGATGTACCTTCCTTTCTTTTGCCTGCTTGCAGCCGCCTTTTTATTCTCAGCGCCCGCCGCCCCGGCACAAAACGGAGGGGGTTGGCAGGTGGTGAAGGCAGACTGGGGCGCGGGCAACCGGTGGATGGACGTCACGAATCAGGTCCGCAGGCTGCTGAACGGCAACGGTCGAGTCGTCGTGAACAACAACACCATGGGCGGTGATCCGGCGTACGGCGTCGCCAAGACCCTGCGCATTCGCGCCCAGAACTCTCGCGGCCAGTCTCAGCAATTCACCTACAGGGAAGGCGATACGATTGATGCCCGCCAGTTCAATAACAATGGGCCGGGAAATCCCGGATACGGCAATCCAGGATATCGACCACCACCAGGTCCCGGTTATCCTGGCGGTCCCGGTGGCAATAACGGCACTTTGCAAATCACGCGCGCGTACTATGGGTTGAATAATCGGACCATGGATGTGACCCAAATGCTTCGTAGCATGGTGCGAGGCGGACAGCTGGTAGTGCAGGTGAACAACAACACCATGGGCGGTGATCCCGCCAAGGGCGCTGACAAAGTGCTCACCGTCATCTATCGCTTCCAGGGGGGCCGGGATCAAACCTCAACGGTTAAAGAAGGAAATGTGCTTAGGATTCCGTGAGGGCTTGGAGCGGATCGCTTTGGCGGCTGTGGGAACATCCCGGTGCACTCGACCATCCTTGTGAGCAAAGGCTTGATCTGAATGCTGACCGCCCTGATTAAATCTGGCGATGGCCGCATGATGCGGGCCACCGATCCGGCTGATCTCTCGGCCGCTTTTAACGACCTGTCGGCTCAATTCTGGGTGGACTTATCCGCCCCAACGGAAGCCGAGTACGCTCTACTCAAGGACCTCTTCGGCTTCCATCCGCTTGCCGTGGAGGACGCCGTCCACGAGGTACAAAGGCCGAAGCTGGAAAGCTATGCGTTGGTGGGGGACAAGCTTAAGACCGATTACTTTTTCCTGGTCATACACGGTCCAGACCTTGATCAGGATCCTGACAACTTGTTCCACACCACTGAACTAGACGTCTTCTTTTCGCAGAGGTATCTGGTCACTATCCACGAGGACCCGATGGCGTCAGTCAGGGATACGTTTGCGCGTGCGCAAACCTATCCCGAAGGCAAGGAGACGTTGGAAGTCGATATTTTGCTCTACGAATTGCTCGACCGCCTGGTGGATCGGTACGTACCGATCCTCGACGATTTCCAGGAACTGTTGGATAAGCTTGAGGAGGTTGCTATTGAGGATCCACCGCCCGAATTTCTGGTGACGATTTCTGACCGCAAGACGGAATTGCTCAACCTGCGTCGCATCATGACGCAACAGCGAGACATCTTAGGTCAACTGACCCGGGGAGAAGTACCTTTCATGGGCCAGATGTCGCGTATTTATTTCCGGGACGTTCTCGATCATTTAAACCGAGAAGTGGAAACGATCGATATCTATCGGGATTTGTTGATGGGCTGCCGCGATATTTACATGTCCAGCATCAACAATCGACTGAACCGGATCATGAAGACACTGGCAATCATCAGCATCGTGACCCTGCCCCTTACGGTGATTACAAGTTTCTTCGGAATGAATTTCGCGGACACGATCCCCGGATTCACCAAGCCGCTCACGTTCGTCGCCGCGATGCTGCTCATGTTCTGCCTTCCGTTCGTTTTTCTTTATCTTTTCCGTAAGAAGGGCTGGCTCTAAGAGAGTTTCTGGTCGCACTCCGCAACGCCTGCCTGCACGTTGCACTTCGCGTACAACCGGCGCGCCTCCTGCCAGAGCGACCTGGCGGCATCTGGTTTGCCGGATGATTCGGCCGCCAAGGCTAGTCCTCGCAGCGTATTTGCCAGATCAAGCGCGGCCTCATCGCCTTGCTGCCGGTAAATGCTCGCAGCTTCCAGATAGAGTGGTTCGGCTTCCGCAGGCTGGGACTCTTCCCGAAGCATGTCCGCCTCGTGCCGAACCGCGTATGCCAGTCTCTCCGGCGGCCCGATCTCGCGATACAGCGTCGCGGCGCTTGCGTAGTGGTGGCGCGCGGCCTCAAGGTTCCCGATATCTCGCTCGGCCTGCGCCAAACCGCAAAGCGCTTCGGCCAGGGACACCCGGTCTCCCTCTTCTGCAGCGCTGCGCACCCCGTGAATGAACACCGCTCGCGAATCCGCGGCGCGGTTTTCTCTTCTCGCCTGGTAACCGCGCGCAAATAACTCTTTGAAATTCTCGCCCATCGTGCCTGTAGCTTAGCATCCGAATCTCAATCTCCTGCAGCAGAGGCCAGTGGCGCCTCAGAGGGACGGCGCTTGAAGCGATTGCTAAGGCGATCGAAGTAGAGATAGATGATAGGCGTGGTGTAGAGCGTAAGCACCTGGCTAAAGAGCAAGCCGCCGGCAATGGCGACGCCGAGTGGCCGCCGCAACTCTGAACCCATGCCGGTGCCGAAGGCCAATGGCAGTGCGCCGAACAAAGCCGCCATGGTGGTCATGAGGATGGGCCGGAAGCGCAGCATACAGGCCTCAAAGATGGCGTCGCGCGTGTTCTTGCCGTGTTCCCGTTCGGCGATCAAAGCAAAATCGATCATCATGATGGCGTTCTTTTTCACGATGCCGATGAGCAGAAAAATACCGATGATCGAGATCACATCGAGTTCGCTGTGAAAAAGGATCAGGGCGATGATGGCGCCCACGCTGGCCGACGGCAGCGTAGTCAGGATGGTGATGGGGTGCACGAGGCTCTCATACAGCATACCGAGCACGATATAGATGGCGAGCAGCGCGGTGAGTATGAGTAGCGGCTCGGTGGAGAGAGACTTCTGAAAGGCTTCGGCGGTGCCGGCGAAGGTACCCCGCACCGAGGCGGGAACACCGATGCGCCGTTGCATCTGGTCGATCAATACCGTTGCCTGTCCCAACGAGACCCCAGGCGCGAGATTGAAAGAAACGGTCACAGACGGAAAGAACGAGGAGTGATTGATGGCTAGGGGCGAAGTGGACGCGGTGGAATGGGTGAAAGCGTTGAGTGGCACCACGCCGCCGGTGTTGGAGTGCACGTAGGTGGACCTGAGCGTCTGCGGATTGGTCAGAAATTGCGGGGCGGCCTGCAGAACCACATAGTACTGGTTGAGCGAAGTGTAAATGGTGGAGACCTGCGACTCTCCATAACCGAAGTACAGCGAATTATCGATGAGCTGCGGAGTGATGCCGTACCGCGCGGCGGACTGCCGATCGTACGCCAGCAGCATCTGCAATCCGCGGTTCTGCTGGTCGGTGGTCACATCCTTGAGCTGCGGAATCTTCATCATTTCTTCATAGACGCGTGGACCCCAGGTACTAAGGTCTTCCACGGTGTCCGCGGAGAGCTGGTACTGATAGGCGGCGTTGCTTTGGCGGCCGCCCACGCCGAGATCTTGCGACGCCTGCAGGAAGGTCGATGCGCCTGTGAGCTTTTGCAGTTTAGGCCGCAGGCGATCGACCACGTCGCCGGCGCTGATGTGGCGCTGATCCAGCGGCTTCAGGTGGACAAAGGTGAAGCCAGTGTTGCTGGCGCCCCCACCAGGGCCGCCCTGGCCTCCGGTAAAACCGATCACGTTGTCCACGGCTGGGTCGGCCTGAATCACCTTTTCAACATCCAGAACGGAGTCGCGCATGGACTGAAACGAGGCGTCCTGCGCGCCCTGCAGCCCACCCTGCAGGCCGCCAGTGTCCTGCAAGGGGAAAAAGCCCTTGGGCACGCGGCCAATCAGAACAACATTCAGGGCTAATGTCGCAACCAAAGTTGCGATTACCAGCACCGGATGGTTGAGCGACAAGATCAGGGTGCGGCGATACCCGGCGAGCAGCAGGTCAAAACCGTGTTCAAAGGCGCGGTAGATGCGGTTGTGCTTTTCGGCCGCCTGCGCCTTGAGCAGCCGGGAGCACATCATCGGCGTCACGGTGAGCGAGACCAGCATGGAGACCGCAATCGAGGTGGTCAGAACGAACGCAAACTCATGGAAGATGCGGCCGACGATGCCCCCCATAAAGAGGATGGGGACGAAAACGGCAATGAGCGAAAGGCTCATGGAGAGGACCGTAAAGCCGACCTCCTGCGCGCCCTGCAGGGAGGCTTCCATGGGGGGCACACCGAGTTCGATGAGGCGGATGATGTTTTCCATCACCACGATGGCATCATCGACCACGAATCCGGTTGAGATGGTAAGCGCCATCAGCGACAGGTTGTCGAGGCTGTAGCCCACCAGGTACATCACGCCGAAGGTGCCGATCAGCGAGACAGTGACCGCCACGCCGGGAATCAGCGTCCCGCGCGGGCTGCGCAGGAAGGCGAAGACTACGGCGATGACCAGGATGATGGAGATGACGAGGGTTCGCTCGACGTCGTTGACCGAGGCGCGAATCGTCGTAGTCAGGTCCACCAGGACGTCAAGGTTGTCACCCGCGGGAATGGAGGCGCGCACCGATGGCAAAGCGGCCTTGATCCGATCGACGGTAGCGATTACGTTGGCGCCGGGAAGACGGAACAGGAGCAGAATGATGGCCGGCTTTTGGTTGACGAAACCTGCGGAGCGAAGCGTCTGGACGTCGTCGTAGACGTTGGCGACATCGCGCAAGCGGACGACACCCCCTTGGCCGTTTGAACCGATTATGAGTGGGGCGTACTCTGCGGCCTTCGAGATTTGGTCATTAGCCGTGATGTCGGCGGTGGTTGCGTCGTCGGCGATCTGTCCCTTGGGGCGATTCGAGTTTTGCTGGCTGATAACGCGGGCGACATCCTGCAAGCCCAGGCCATAGCTGTTGAGTTGTTGCGGGTTGGCGTCCACCCGCACTGCCGGCAGAGAGCTACCGGCAACCTGAACCTGCCCCACACCTTCCACCTGGGACAACTTCTGGGCGATGACGGAGGAAGCGGTGTCGTAAAGATCGCCCTTGCCGCGGATGGGCGAGGTGAGGTCGAGCACCATCACGGGGGCCAGGGCGGAGTTTATTTTCCGATAAACCGGGTTGGCCGGCAGGTTCGCGGGCAAGTAAGTACGTGCAGCGTTGATGGCAGCTTCCACATCGCGGGCCGCGCCGTCGACATCGCGCGTGAGGTCGAATTGCAGCGTGACCGAGCAGATGCCGAGTGTGCTGGAGGAGGTCATCTGACTGACGCCGGCGATGTGGCCGAATTGGCGCTCCAGCGGAGTGGCTACCGAAGAGGCCATGACCTCAGGGCTGGCGCCAGGCAGCGTGGTGGCCACTGTGATGGTGGCGAAATCGATCTGGGGAAGCGAAGACACCGGCAGGTTGAAAAAAGCGAGCATGCCTGCGAGCGTGACGGCAATGGTGAGCAACGTGGTGGCCACGGGCCGGCGGATGAAAGGAGCGGAGATGTTCATGCGCCCGCAGCTCCGGAGCCCGAACCCGGGTTTAGGTCAGCGCCGGCTACGTTCGTGTGCGGAGGACGCGAAAACCGGGCGGCGATACGGCCAAAGAAAATATAGATGATGGGCGTCGTATACAGCGTGAGGACTTGGCTGACGAGCAGTCCGCCGACCATGGCGATGCCGAGTGGGCGGCGCAGTTCAGAGCCGATTCCGGTGCCAAAGGCCAGCGGAATGCCGGCGAAGAGCGCGGCCAAGGTGGTCATGAGGATGGGGCGAAAACAGAAGGAGCGAGGCTTCAAAAATAGCTTCGACCGGGTCTTTGCCATGCACCCGTTCGGCTTCGAGGGCGAAGTCGACAATCATGATGCCGTTTTTCTTCACGATCCCAATGAGCAGGATGATGCCGATAACGGCGATGATATCGAGCGACTGGCCGAAAAGGCGCAGCGCGAGCAGTGCGCCTACGCCGGCCGAAGGCAGGGTGGAAAGGATGGTAAGGGGATGGATGAAGCTCTCGTAGAGCACGCCCAGCACAATGTAGACGGCAAGCAGCGCGGCGATAATGAGCAGCGCTTCGTTGCCGCCGATCGCTGTGTATGCGGCGGCGGTTCCCTGAAAGCCGACGATCACGCTGGCCGGCATATGAAGGTGAGCTTGTGCGCGGTTGACCGCGTCCACTGCCTGCCCCAGCGAAGAGCCTTCTGCAACATTGAAGGATACGGTTACGACGGGAAACTGACCCTGGTGCGCGATAGTGAGCGGGGAGGGCTTCATCTCGAAGTGCGTGAAGGCGGAGAGCGGCACCGGAGTGGGCAGGGTGCTGGTGGAGGCGGTGCCTCCGCCCGCGACCTGACCCGAGGTCTGGTTTGCCGGTGAAGACGAGGAGGTAGAGTTGTTTGAGCCGGATGACAGGTTATTCGTAGGAGTGCCCGTCGACAGATTGGAACCGGTGGGCGGGGCCGTCGTTGACGCGTTGTTGACGGTGTTGTTCTGCGTATTTAAGGACGAAGACGAGCTACTACCGGAGGTAGAGGAAAGTTGGGTGCTCTGCGTAGTAGAAGAGTTGGGAGTTGAAGAAGCGGTGAGGGTAGAAACCGAACTAGCGGCCGTGGTGCTTCGGCCGGAAGTAGAGGCAGCCGCACCTGCAACCGTGGTGGTTGCGGCCCCCTGCACGTATAGGCTGTCGAGCTTCTTCGGGTCTTTTTGAAAATCGGGCAGGGCTTCAAGGATGACGTGGTACTGGTTTGACTGGGTGTAGAGAGTGCTGATTTGCCGCTGGCCGAAGGCGTCATAAAGGGTGGAGTCAATGGTGTCGGCGGTGATGTTCATGCGCGACGCGGTGGCGCGGTCGATCGCAAGTTGCGCTGTGACACCGTTGGGCTGGTCATCCGTGGCCACGTCGCGCACCTGGGGAAGCTGACGCATGGCGTTGACCAGCTTTCCGGTCCAGAGGCCAAGTTCGGCTTGGTCGGGATCTTCCAATGTGTATTGATACTCGGTGCGGCTGGCGCGGTCGTCCACGGTAAGGTCTTGCACCGGCTGCATGTAGAGCTGAATGCCGGGAACGTTGCTCAGGTTGCGATCGAGGCGGCGGATGACTTCGCTGGCGGTCAGTCCGCGAATGTAGGGATCTTTAAGGTTGATCTGGATGCGGCCGCTATTGAGTGTGGTATTGACGCCGTCCGCCCCGATGAAAGAAGACAGGCTTTGCACGGCGGGGTCTTTCAATATTTCGTGGGCGAGTTGTTGCTGCTTGCGCGACATCGCATTGAATGAAATAGATTCGGGAGCTTGCGAAATGCCCTGAATGATGCCCGTGTCCTGGGTAGGGAAAAATCCTTTGGGGATCTCAATGTAGAGGAGCACCGTAAGGACAAGCATGGCGCCCGCGATGATCAGCATGGGTATTTCGAATCGGAAGACCCAGCGAAGGCTGCGCCCATAAGCGGCGATGATGCGTTTGAAAAGGCCCTCCGTGTAGTGATAGAAGCGGGTCTGCTGGGATTCCGGAGTGTGGCGCAGAATGCGCGCGGCCATCATCGGCGTGAGGGTAAGGGACACGAAGGCGGAGATCAGGATGGTGACGCTGAGCGTGACTGCGAACTCGCGAAAGAGACGGCCAACAATATCGCCCATAAACAGCAGGGGGATGAGCACGGCGATCAGCGAGATGGTGAGCGAGATGATGGTGAAGCCAATTTGCTGCGCGCCCTGCAGGGCGGCTTCCATCGGCGAAAGACCCTCTTCGAGGTAGCGGGAGATATTCTCCAGCATCACGATGGCGTCGTCGACCACGAAGCCGGTGGAGATGGTGAAGGCCATCAGGGTGAGGTTGTTGAGACTGTAGCCCAGGGCCTGCATGACGGCGAACGTGCCGATGAGCGACAGAGGTACGGCGACGCTGGGGATGATGGTTGCGGAAAGGTTGCGCAGGAAGAGAAAGATCACCATGACGACCAGCGCGATGGTGAGCATGAGCTCGAACTCGACATCGCGAACGGAAGCGCGAATGGTGTTGGTGCGATCGGTGAGGACGGTGAGTTTCACCGCGGCCGGGAGCGTGGCCTGAAGCTTGGGCAGCAGCTCTTCAATGCTGGTGACTACTTGAATCGTGTTGGCGCCGGGTTGGCGTTGGATGTTGACAATGACCGCCGGGGTCTCATTCATCCAGGCGGCCAGTTTGGTGTTCTCGATACCATCGCTGACGCGTGCTACATCGGTGAGCATGACCGGTGCGCCGTTTTTGTAGGCAACTACAAGATCCCGGTAGCCGGTGCTCGAGAGTAGCTGGTCATCCGCATTGATCTGAAAATTCTGCGCTGGGCCGTCAAAACTGCCCTTGGCGGAATTCACGCTCTCAGCAGTGAGCGCGTTGCGCACGTCTTCAAGATTGACGCCGTAGGACGCGAGAGCCATGGGGTTGACCTGGACGCGAACGGCCGGCTTCTGTCCGCCGCTGATGGTGACCAGGCCAACCCCGCTAAGCTGCGAAATCTTCGGCGCGAGACGCGTGTCGACCAGGTCTTCGACGCGCGATAGCGGCATGGCCGTGGAGGTGAGGGCCAGCGTAAGGACGGGCGCGTCCGCGGGATTGGACTTGCTGTAAACAGGCGGGACAGGGAGATCTGTGGGCAGGTAGCCTTGCGCGGCGTTGATAGCGGCCTGCACTTCCTGCTCGGCAACGTCGATGTTGAGATTCAGATTAAACTGCAGCACGATGACGGAACTGCCGTCAGAGCTGCTGGAGGTCATTTGGGTTAGTCCGGCCACTTGGCCGAACTGGCGTTCGAGCGGCGCAGTGACCGCGGACGACATGACTTGCGGGCTGGCGCCGGGATAGAAGGTCTGGACCTGGATGGTGGGGTAGTCCGCCTCTGGCAGCGCAGAGACGGGGAGCGTGGTATACGACGCCAGTCCAATGACCAGCACCGCCACCATCAGGAGCGCGGTTGCGACAGGCCGGAGTACGAAGGTGCGGGACGGATTCAACGGGTTTGCCCAGCGTCACGCTTTCCGGCCAGAGTACCAGCGGCATCGCCATTGCCGGTCACCGTCGCTTGCGGAGCTTCTTCAATCTCCACCTTGGTGCCGTCCTGCAGTTTGTCAAAGCCGGTCAGCGAGACTGTGTCGCCTGGATTGAGACCTTCGACTGCAGAGATATTGTTATCGGAAGTCCGCTCGACAACGTTCTGGATCGAGGCAGTGTTGTTGCTTACCTTGTAGACGAAGGCTTGCACGCCGTTACGCTGCACGGCCGCACTGGGGATCAGCAGGACATTATGCAGAGTGTTCACCAACAGGCGGGCGTTGACGAACTGGTTGGGATAGAGCCCAAGATCGTGGTTGTCGAATTGGGCGCGAAAGCGGATGGTGCCCGTAGTCGTGTCGACCTGATTGTCGATGGTGAGCAGTTGGCCGGTGGCGATTTTGTTCAACTGCGAGCGGTCGAAGGCTTCGACGGGCAGGCCGGTCCGTCGCAGAATTTGCGACCGAACCTGGGAGAGGTTGTCTTCCGCTACGTTGAAGACGACGGTGATCGGCTGCAGTTGTGTAACCACGACGAGCGCATTTGAGTTGCCGGCAAAAATGGTGTTGCCGGGATCGACCAACCGTAAGCCGACGCGACCAGAGGCTGGCGCGGTGATGTGGCAGTAGCTGAGTTGGACCTTCTGGTAATCGACCTGGCCTTCATCATTCTTGACCGTGCCTTTGTATTGCTCGACGGCCTGTTCCTGGTCTTCTAAAGTCTGTTTGGCGATGGCGTTCAGCGCCGAGGCTTTCTGATAGCGAGCCAGATCGATCTCCGCCTGCTTGAGCAGGCCCTGGTCGTGCTCCAGGGTGCCTTCCGCCTGCTTGAGCTGGGCTTCGTAGGGTCGGGGGTCGATCTCGATCAGCGACTGGCCTTTACGGACCATCTGGCCTTCGCGATAGTTGACGGCGATGACCTTGCCCGTGACCTGGCTGTAGACGCTGACGGTGGAGATGGGTGTGACGGTGCCGAGGGCATCGACGTGGATACCGATGTCTCCCTCACGGGCCGTGGCGGCCTTGATGGTAACAACGGCCGGCTGATCGAGGGCGCTCTGGTCCGCTTGGGGCTTGGGCTTGTGCATAACCACCAGCGCGACGCAGAGGACCAGCAGGGCGATAAGGAGGAGGCCGAGCCACGGGCGTCTTTTTTTTACTACGGGGGCATCCGTATAGGGATCGGGATGCACGGACGCTTCTGGACTCACCATGGGTGCTGGACTCCGGCGGATGAATTGATCTGTTGTGTGGCCTTACAGTACTTTACCAGTCTGCTGGTAAGAGGATGGAGCGCCTGGCAAATCTTCTTTTTTGATCGACAGAATAATGCGTTGCCGGCCTCTTGTTAATCCCAATCTTTCGCGCGGACTGGCTGTTCGGCGTTGTTCGGTTTCGGACACTGATTGCTGAATCCGGACAAGAGCCAGTACCGGAGCTTCCATCCCCGCAGAGATTCTCTTGCAATTGCAACGTCCCGGCCCGGGCTTGGTTGGGAAGAGAACGTGCACATACCAGAAGGGACCATCTTGCACAGAGAGGCCTTCCAATGGGAATTTTGTTCCAGGATCTTCGCTTCGCCTTTCGCCAACTCAGAAAGGCTCCGAGTTTTGCCGCCACCGCGGTGCTGACACTGGCCCTCGGCATTGGCGCAAACACGGCCATCTTCAGCTTGGTGAATTCGCTGCTGCTCAAGCCGCTCCCGGTGCCAAATCCGGAACAGATCGCGACCCTGGCCCCTCGCGAAAGCAATGGTCCCTTGCAGCAGGTTTTCTCCTGGAATGAATTCAAGCAGGTCCGAGCCCAGAGCGGGCGTTCCTTCAGCGATGTCTACGCAGCTACCCTCAACCTCGACGGGTTGGCGGTGAACGGCCAGCAGCCGGAACGCATCATGACTACGTTCGTCAGCGGTAACTACTTCGAGGGGGTTGGCCTGAAGCCCGCTGCCGGTCGCCTGTTCCTGCGCAGTGAAGGAGAAGTCCTGGGCCAGGACCCGGTGATCGTTCTTAGCTACGACTACTGGCAGCAGAGATTCAACGGCGACGCGAACGCGGTGGGGCGCACGGTCACGCTCGACGGACACCCTGTAACCATCGTAGGCGTTGCGCCCAAAGGCTTCAGCGGTATGCGAACCTTCATAGACCCGGCCGCATACGTGCCCTTGTCGCAGCTGCCCATCGACGGCACTCCGGTCGACGCCATCAACAATTGGCAAACCCGGATGTTCTTTGTCCAGGGCCGTCTCCGCCCCGGAGTCGGCGTGAAGCAGGCAACCGCCGGGCTGAAGCTGGCTGCTGAGGAAATCACTCGCCTGCATCCGGACGTAGAGAAGAAGCTCAGCATCGAGGCCTATCCCGAGGCGCAACTGCGTATCAATGCCGGCGATCCCAACACCATGTTCATCATTTCCGGGCTTTTTCTTTCACTTGCCCTCATGGTGCTTCTGCTGGCGTGCGTCAACGTCGCCAACCTCGTCATGGTGCGCGCTACGGCGCGTGAACGCGAGATGGCCATCCGCACCGCACTGGGTGCTCAGCGCTCCCGTCTCATCGGCCAGATGATCACCGAGAGCGTGCTGCTGGCGCTGATCGGCGGCGGCATGGGCGTCGTGCTGGGCGTGTTCGCCAGCAGTGCCCTCGGCCATCTCAACCTGCACGCCGATCTTCCGATTAAATTTGTCTTCGACTTCGATTGGCGCATCTTCTTTTATTCCTTCGCCATCGCTTTGCTGGCAGGGGTGGTAGTGGGCATGGTACCGGCGCTGCGCATGGCCAAGGCCAACGTCAACACTGTCCTACATGAGGGCAGCCGCGGCGTGAGCAGCGGGCGTCACTGGCTGCGCGACGGCCTGGTTACTCTGCAGATCGCCGGCTCGCTTGTACTGCTGGTGGTGGCTGCCCTGTTTGTGCGCAGTCTCTCCGCCATGCAGACCATGGATTTTGGTTTCAAACCCGATCACGTGATAAATTTCGCCGTCGATTCCCGTCAGATCGGGATGACCGATGACCAAGCCCGCGATCTGACGGCCAACATCACGACCCGTCTGCATCAGCTCGCCGGGGTCGATTATGTGAGCCATGCCAGCTCCACTCCCTTGAGTTACTTCAGCAACGGGGGCGACCGCATGGTGATTGATGGAGCCCCCGTACCCGCGAACCCTAATGATTCGGCCGCAGGCTACAACGTCGTTTCGCCGGAATATTTCAGCGTGATGGGCATCGATCTTGTTCGAGGGCGCGCGTTTACCGAAGCCGATAAAGAGCACGGCGCGGATGTGGCCGTGATCAGCGAGTCCACGGCCAAAAAGTTCTGGCCCAATCAAGACCCCATGGGCCGCACCTTTCGCATGGCCAGCGAGAAAGACCGCAAGATCACGGTCGTCGGCATCGCGCGTGATGCCGAATTTCAAATCTTCCTCGGGGCCAAGTCACTTCCCTTCTTTTACCTTCCGTATGCGCAGCATTTTAAAGGAAACACGCTGATGATATTCCAGCTACGGTCAAACAGGGATTTGCTTTCTCTTGTCCCATTGGTGGAGAAAACGATCCACGGGCTGGCGCCGCAACTTCCCATCTTCCAAGTACAGACCCTGCGCGAGTCGCTCTACACGATGAATGGGCTCCTGCTTTTCCAGATTGGTGCATCGCTAGCCGCGATCATGGGCGCCCTGGGATTGACTCTGGCGGTTATTGGCCTTTACGGCGTGGTTTCGTACGCAGTGGGCCGTCGCATCCACGAGATCGGCTTGCGCATGGCACTCGGCGCCAGCCGCGGCTCTGTCTTCCGCATGATCTACCGCCAATCGGTGATCATCATCGCCGCTGGACTGGGAGTCGGACTGACCCTTGCCTTGTTGGTGGCGCGCGCGGTGAGCGGGTTTGTAACCGTCAGTGTTTGGGAACCGGTGACCTACCTGATCGTGGGGACTGTCCTCGCGACGGCGGCCCTCGCCTCATGCTATTTTCCTGCCCGGCATGCGATGGCCGTGGAACCGATGGTAGCCTTGCGCGAGGACTGACCTGACACGAGCTGCGTTACTGCCGCGGGGTGCGAGGCCGATGAATTTTTCGGCCCATTGAACGAACCACCGCCGCCCTTGATTACGCGACCGCTGAAAATGTCCCAGAACGCCGGTGCTGGGATTTCGCGATGGTGATCTTCCCTGTAGGCCACCATCTCGATGCCGGAGTCACCGTAGCTATCGACGGGCTCCAGCCGATGTGGAATCCTTTTGCTGATGTTTCGATAAGACACACATGATCAATCGTCGAAGTTTTCTCCAGGGTTCCGGGGCCGTTGCCGGCTTAAGCGCGATGGGTTTTTCGGGATGTGCGCGGCATGCAATCGCCCCAGCCGCACCCGCCGCGCCGTCTGCGCCGGCGTTGCCTTTCTATGACGCTGTTGGACCGATCATCCCTATCCGCGCGGATATGGACCGCATCTTCCGCATCACCGTTTGTACCCGGCCATTTCGGCCGGCGGGTCCGCGCCAGGATGTGGAACGGGTCGGGGATAAGGTGATTGTGCACAACTACGGCCACGGTGGCAGCGGCTGGTCGCTTTCCTGGGGATCGGCCGATGTGGTGGTGCGGAAGGTTCTTGCGGACGGAAGCACGCAGCGCGAGGTGGCGGTGATTGGAGCCGGCGCCTTGGGACTGACGGCAGCGCTGACGGCGCAGCGGGCAGGACTGAAGGTGACAATCTATGCCAGGGAAAGGGCTCCCTACGTACGGTCAGTGCGCGCAACCGGCTCGTGGACACCGGACTCGCGGATCGCGCTGGCTTCGGCCGCAGCTCCGGATTTTCCCGCGCGGTGGGAGGCCATGGCGCGGACTTCGTTTGCCATGTATATGAGCTATATCGGGATCGCGGGTACTCCGGTTGAGTGGACGGATCGGTACTCGCTTTCAGATGGCGGGCCCCATGTTTATCCCGGGGAAGGGCGAGACTATGTCGACTACGGGGACAGCATCGCCGACCTTACTCCCGACTCGCATGAGCTTCCCCCGGGGACGACTCCGTTTCCCACTAAAATTGTTCGACGTTACACTTCGCTGACCTTCAACGTGGCGGACTACGCGCGGCAGTTGATGACTGATTTTCTCCTTGCAGGAGGAACGATCGAGACGCGGGAGTTCCATACGCCGCAGGAGCTTACGGCTCTGCCGCAGCGCGCCATCATTGATTGCACCGGGTATGCTGCGCGGCAGCTTTGGTCAGACGACAGCATTGTTCCGGTGCGCGGGCAGATCGCGTGGCTGATTCCGCAGGAAGGCGTCACCTACGGGTTGAACTACAAGGGTTTGAGTCTGCTGGCCAGGCGTGACGGCATTGTTCTGCAGCTGAACAAGGCCGGAGAGGACGATGGCTGGAATGACAGCACCGAGGTGCCGGACCGCGCGTCCGCGGAGGCAGCCGTCGGTGTCCTGCAAGAGCTTTATGGCCGGATGGCGAAGACGCAGCAGCCGAGTCCAGCATAATTTGCGGCCAGCTAAGCTGGAGCGAAAACAAGATGCCAACATCTAATCAATCATGACTCCACTAGATACCGTCCGTTTCGGTTTTGAAAATACCTATGCCCGGTTACCGGAACACTTCTACGCGCGGCTTGACCCGACGCCAGTAGCGGCTCCACGGCTGGTGAAGTTGAATGTGGAACTAGCGCGCGACCTGGGGCTGGATCCTGACGCGCTGGCCAGCCCACGAGGGGTGGAGATTCTGGCCGGCAATCGCGTAGCCGAGGGCGCCGAGCCACTGGCCCTTGCGTATGCTGGGCACCAGTTCGGGCATTTCGTGCCGCAGCTGGGCGACGGCCGCACCAACCTGCTGGGCGAGGTGGTAGGACGTAACGGTGTGCGCTACGACATTCAGCTCAAGGGCTCCGGACGCACCCCGTTCTCCCGCGGTGGCGACGGCAGAGCCGCGCTTGGTCCGGTGTTGCGTGAGTACATCTTGAGCGAAGCCATGGCAGCGCTGGGTGTGCCGACCACCCGCGCCCTCGCCGCGGTGACCACGGGGGAACGAGTGCTGCGAGAAACAGCGTTGCCTGGAGCCGTGCTGACAAGGGTCGCGGCGAGCCATCTGCGCGTGGGCACTTTTCAATATTTCGCAGCCCAGGGCGATACCGAAGGGACGCGGAAGCTAGCGGACTATACCATCGCCCGGCACTACCCTGCGGCCGTACAGGAGAAACGGCCGTATCGGGCCCTGCTCGATGGTGTGATCACACGGCAGGCGCAGCTGGTCGCACAATGGCTGCTGCTCGGGTTCATTCACGGCGTGATGAACACCGATAACACTTCCATCTCCGGCGAGACCATCGATTACGGCCCCTGCGCCTTCATGGAGGCTTACGACCCAGCCAAGGTGTACAGCTCCATCGACCAACACGGACGCTATGCCTATGGCAACCAACCCCGCGCGATGCTTTGGAACCTGACCCGTCTCGCAGAGGCATTGCTGCCCGTTCTGGAGCAGGAGGAAGGGAGTGAAGACGCCGCGCTGGCCTCCGCTAAAGGGTCGCTCGCTGGGTTTGGGGCACAATTCGAGGCGGCTTACGACGTGGGCCTGCGGCGCAAACTTGGCCTGTTCACAGAACGCGAGGGAGATTCAGCGTTGATTCAGGACCTGCTGACGCGCATGGCCGCTAACCAGGCCGACTTCACCCTGACCTTCCGTCGGCTGTGTGATGCTGCAGCCGGGCCACATGGCGACGAGGGCGTACGCGCATTATTCGCTGACCCCAGTGCTTATGACTCGTGGGCTCTTGGGTGGCACCGGCGGCTGGAACAAGAACCGGCGCAGGGGCGGGCCGCGGCGATGCGGAAGGCGAGCCCGGCATTCATCCCGCGCAACCACGTGGTAGAGGCAATGATTGTTGCCGCCATCGAGCGGCAAGACTTTCAGCCTTTTGCGGAATTGCTGCACGTGGTGTCACGGCCCTACGAGGACAGTCCCGGCCTGGAGCGGTACGCGACGCCGGCTCGCCCCGAGGAGTGCGTCCTTCAAACTTTCTGCGGCACTTAGGCGGCTAGCCCTAAAGGGCCGCATACTCCTTCTTCGCCTGGGCCATCACCGCTAGTCCGGGATCGGCGTTCTTCCATTCTGTAAAGAAGCGGTCGTACGCCCCCTTCGCTTCCGCCTTGTTTCCGGCCATCGCATAGGCGCGTCCCAGCCCCAGAAGGGCTAGAGCATTGTTATTCATGGGAGCCGGGATATTTGCGATGTTGGTATAGCTGGCGCCCTTGTATTTCGTCGCCATCTTGAAGGCCGCAATGGCATTCCCTGGATCGCGCAGTTGCAGATAGGCCAGCCCGCGCAGATAAGGTCCGGGCGATACAAGGTCGAAGGCTTGGCCCTTCGCCAGCAGATCCAGCGCCTTCTGCGCGTCCCCCGCTTGGAGCGCTACATACGCCCGCGCCTGGGGCACGAACACCTGCTGCACCAGCGTGTCTTCGGGATACTTTTTCTCCAGCGCATCCAGCGCCGCAAGTCCCAGCTTTCCCTCTCCGCAGAATGCCTGCGTCTGCGCAACGGCAATCTGTGTCTGTTTGCTCTTGTCTACGGCTAACGCCTGCTTCACCGCGGTCTCGGGATTCTGGCATAACCCCACCGGCCAGCCGATATAGCCGGCGTTCAAGTAAAGCCCTGCCTGCGCGTCCGGCGCTTTTGCCTCCCCAGCCTGCCCCGCGGCCTGCCGCAGCGTTGCCGCGGCCGCTCGGAACTGTCCCCACTCTGCCTGGATATTTCCCCATACCCCCGTCAACAGGAACTGATCCGGGCGACCAGCTCCCTCCAGCAAGACTTTCTGTATGGCGGCCGTGTCTCCGGTCACCCCGTGCAGCGATAATTCGTAGGCTAATATGTCGGTCCCGTTCAAGCTCAGCTGGCTTGCTGTAGCCAAGTACTTGCGCGCTTCCTCGTATTGGTCCAGCACCGTATAGCCCGCAATCACATCGGACAGCCCTACCGCTTCGTCCGGCTGCAGCTCCAATCCCTTCAACAGAACTCCCTGCGCCTCCCGCAGCTTTCCAGCCGACTCATACGTAGCGCCCAGGTTGACATAATTGTCTATCTGCAGGGGATACTCCTGCACCGCCACTTGCAGCGTCTCGGTGGCCTTATCCAGGTCTCCAGTCACCTCGCCATAATAGTGGCCCTCGATGTAGAGCCGCTCCCGCTCGCTCACATCCCTGCTCAACTCATGTGCCTTGGCGAAATGCTCCATGGCTTTACCCGATTGCCCGCTGTTCAGATAGATCACGCCCAACCTTGCCCAAGCCATCGCCAAATTGGGGTCCAGCGCCAGGGCCCGCTTGTAGTGGTCCTCGGCCTCGGGAATGTCGTTGCCCTTGAAATGCGCTTGATCCCCCAGCGCGTACGCGCGAAACGCCTCCAGCGACGGAGTCGTTGCCTGGCCAAATGGAGTATTCAGCTTCTGAATGCTGGCCAGGCTCTCTCCCAGTTTGGCTCGCATCTGCGCTGCGGCCTCGTTGAGTGCGTCCAGCACCTTTTCCTTGCTCGCCGCCTGGGTCTGCACGCTGGCAATCTGGTCTCCAGTGGCAGTGTTCTGCGCTGACAGGGTGATGATGTAATCACCCCCGAGGTTGGCAATCGTGCCGGCCAGGATGGCCTTGATGCCCTCGCGCTCCCCAATTTCCCGGGCAATCGCTGGGGTGATGGCATCATCCGGCTTCTTCCCCAGGAACTGCAGGCTTTGCCTCAGGTGCTGCTGGCTCACAATCTCCAGCACTGGAGACTGCCCCAACTGCACCCCCAAGGCCTGGTTCAGCGTGGTTTCAAAGACAGGGTCGCCAGTGTTGTTTATGAAGTCGGCTACGATGATCGCGTTCTTGGTGATCGCTGCGGGTTGTCCGGTGGTAGGCGCCGTCGCCGTTCCGGGTCCACCTTGAGCCCGGAACTTCCACCACGCCAATGCTCCAGCGAGCAATAGCGCGACCACCGCCGCGGCCACCAGCATCGGCACGCGGCGGCCGCGCGGTTTTTCTGCGCTGCGCAAAGCCTGTGCCACGGCAGGAGCCTGCGCCGCGGCAGCGTGTGTTCCACTCGCCGCCGTGGCTTTCCCGCTGGATCCATGGGAGGCCTGTGCATCCAGCGCATCCAGGTCCTGCAGGACCTCCTCCGCGGTTTGAAACCGCTGCGCCTTCTCTTTGACCAGCAACTTCTCGACAATCCCATCCAGCTCCGGCGGCATGGCTGCATTCACTGCAGTCACAGGCGATGGATCCTTGGTCAATAGCGCAACAAATAGTTCCGCGGTGCTCTGTCCGGCAAAGGGCTTGCTCCCGGTCGCCATCTCATAGATCACAGCCCCAAGCGAAAACAGATCCGTGCGCGCGTCGAGCGGCTCGCCTTTGGCCTGCTCCGGAGACATATACGCTACAGTGCCGAGCGTTGATCCCGGAGAAGTGAGGTCGGGATTTGCCCCATTCGCGTCGGTTCCCACTGTAGTAACCAGGCCGCCAAAGGTGGCGGTCGCCTCGCGGGAGTCCTGCAGATCGCCCACGCCCTGCTGCTTGGCCAGACCAAAGTCGAGGATCTTGATCTGCTTTGGTCCCCGCCCCGGTTGGCTTACAAAGATGTTCGCCGGCTTGATGTCACGGTGAACGATACCCTGGGCGTGTGCTGCGGCCAGCGCTGCCGAGGCCTGTCGCGAAAATGTAATCACTTCAGTTACAGAGAGCGGCCCGCGCCGGAGTGCCTCCTTCAGGGTCTCCCCGCGGAGCAACTCCATCACCAGGTACGGGCGCCCATCTTGTTCCCCAATGTCATGGATCGTGCAGATGTTGGGGTGGTTCAGGACGCTGGCCGATTGCGCCTCACGCAGAAACCGCCGGTGCGAAACGGTTCCCGGGGTCGCAGGCGTACCGCTTCCCGGTGTTCCAGCGGGCGGCGGACTCCCGCTCCCAAAAGCCTCTGCCAGATAGCGATTAGAGACCAGCTTGACGGCTACTTCCCGCCCCAACCGCGTGTCCTGGGCCCGGTAGACCTCGCCCATGCCCCCAGAGCCGATCTGTTCCAGGATCCGGTACGGCCCGAACTGTGTGCCTTGCGATATCGTCATGCGGCCGGGCGAACAGGGACAGCCAAATGTTTCAGCGGTTGACGGCAGTCTACCAGTGTCTGCAGCCAGCCGCTACGCTGTCTTTTCAAGTGGATACGCCAGGACGATCAGGATAGAGTCTTGATATTACTGGTTGCGCAGGGCCACCATCGGCTCAACCCCGGCCGCACGCCGCGCCGGTATAACGGAGGCCAGCAGCGCCGCCAGAGCCAGCAGCAGTGTGGCTGCGCCCAACATCACCGGATCCCAAGGCTGGACTCCGTACAACTGATCGGTCATCAGCTTGCCCGCCCCGATCGCTGCCGGAATGCCGATTGCCAGCCCGATCCCTACCTGTGAGAAGGCGCCGCGGAGCACCATCTTTACTACGCTCCCGCGATCCGCCCCCAGCGCCATGCGCACGCCAATCTCGCTCGTCCGCTGCTCCACCATGTAGGCCATCACTCCATACAAGCCGACGGCGGCCAGCAATAGTCCAACCACCCCGAATAACGTCGTCAGCGTGGCGATCATGTTTTGCTGCTGGAAGTCCGCGCTCACGATCTTGCTATATGGATCAACCTCGTAGAGCACCAGGTTGGGATCGACACTGTTCAACGTCTTGCGTACTCGCTCTTCCATGCCGGGCGGGTTGCCGGGCGCCCAGATCACGATGTTGTACAAGTAGTGCGACCAGATGTCGCCGGCCTGATAGGGCGCATCGTCCCACTGCACACTCTGGGCCTCCGGCAGCCAAAACATCGGAGCCACCGGATCCTTGTAGTCGTACGTCATATACCGCATGTCTCTCACAACCCCAACGACTTCATAGGTTGAGGAATACTTGATTTTGCCCGGGCCGAAATGCTGTCCGATCGGGTTTTGGCCTTTAAAGAACTTTTTGGCAAAGGCCTCGTTGATCACGGCCACCTTTCGCGTGGCCGCAGTGTCCTCGTCCGTAATGGGCCGGCCCAAGATGAATTTTGTGCCTAAGATCTCGAAGAATCCTGGCATCACTCGCGCCCATCCCGCGCTCGTATCTTCCTTAGCTCCAGGCTCAGGCCTGCCCTGGATCCGAATACCGTCGTTCCAGCTATCACCCGTCATGGGCGCATAGAGCGCTGGTGCCACCATCCGGACGCCGGGAATCTGGCGCAAACGGTCGTCAATTTGCCGAAATAAGGGCTCCAGTTGCTCTGGCTTGTAGTTGGCCAGCATGGGATTGATCATGGCGATGTACCGGCCTTCGGTCTCGAATCCGAAATCCTGGTGCTCCAGATTGCGCAGGCTTCGGCCGAGTAGCGCCGCCGCAGAGAGCAATACCAAAGACATGGCGGCCTGCCCGATCACGAGTGACTTCTGGGCCCATGAGCGTCCCTGGCCTGTAGAACGGTTCGCACCACGCAACGCCTCGACCGGGTCGGCATGCGACGTCATCCAGGCCGGCGCGATGCCAAAAATTATCCCCGTCAACAGCGATATCCCCAAGGTAAAGAGCAGGACCGGCCAGGATGGCGTGGCGTTGATAGGCACGTAGTTGTTCGGATCGCCGTTTTGAAAGGCCAGGTACAGAATCAATCTCGTTCCGACATAGGCCACAATGACACCGATGACGCCGCCAATGAGCGACAGCAGAACCGACTCCACCAGCGCCTTGCGCACCAGGCGCTGCCGCGAAGCTCCCAGCGCCATGCGCACGGATGTCTGGGCGCGATCTTTGAGCCCACGTGCCAACATGAGATTCGCAAGATTGCCGCAGGCCACCAGCAAGACACATCCTGCCGCCACCAGCAGCAGCCGCAGCCCGTCCTCGTATTGATCCCTCATGGCCGCCACCCCGGCGCCGCCGGGAGAGAGATCCAGCGTTTGCTGCTGCCAGAGCTGCTTCTCGCTCGGCTCCATATCTGGCACGTGGCTAGCCAGCCAGTTGTGGAACTCCACCCGCAGCTCGGCTTCGAGCGACTTGGGATCGACACCGGGACGCACTCTCCCGATCAGATCCAGCCAGTTGCGGCTTGGACCTTTCAGCTGTGCGGTCTTGCCGTTGATCAGTAGCTCGGTGGTCAGCGGAAGCCAGAAATCCGGCATACCCCCGCCGGCCAGCTTGGCTCCATAGAACCCGGGTGCAGCAACACCAATCACAGTGAACGGATGTCCATTGATTTGATAGGCGGCGCCGGCTACCGAGGGGTCAGAGCCGTACTTCTCTTTCCAGACGCGGTAGCTCATCACCGCCACCGGCGGTGCGCCTTCCTGATCGTCGGCGTCGGTCATGAGCCGGCCGATCCACGGCTGCACGCCAAGGGTCCTGAAGAAATTCCCGGAGACATACTCTCCGTTACGCGTATCCGCAGCCGCCTGTGACCCCGCTCTACGGACACCAAGAGCCGCGTTGCCGGCCTGGAGCGCCGCCAGGTCGGTGAACTCCGGCGTGCGCGCGCGGAAGTTCTTGTATGCCTCCCACGAGAACAGGGAAAAATTCCCATTTTTATCCTGGGTGTACCCACCCCAGTTGCAGCAGCGGATTTTATCCCCGATCCTCCATAGCTCCTCCGGCTTGGTGACAGGGAGCGACTTCAGCATCACCTGATGGATGAGGGTAAAGATGGCCGTGGTCGCTCCGATTCCCAGTGCCAGCGTAATTACGGCGGTAGCGGTAAAACCCGGCGCCTTTATCAGTTGTCTCAGCGCATCGCGCAAATCTGCCAGCATTCGTCCCTCTCGATCCACCTACCTAGCACTACGCGAACGGACAGCCGGAGGTTCCCGCATTTCCTGCTGGGGGCTGCTGGGTGCCCCATTCAAGCCGTCGTAACCGGAGAAGAAAGCTGGTCACAGGAAGTGGTGAGCTGCTGACCTAGCTCGCGGCACCAAGGTTCGAAGTCAAACGAAGCACGGGGTTCTCCGCGGCAGCCGGGGCGGGAATAAAAACCGAGAAGCAGGTGACGTTTCTGCCCGGCAGGCTGGTACTGCGGAAATCTATGGTGCCCTCGTACTTCTCGACGATCCCTTTACAAATCCAAAGGCCCAGCCCAGTTCCTTTTGTCGATTTGGTGGTGAAAAAAGGCTCGAACAAGCGCTTTGCGGCGTCGGGCTTGATGCCTGAGCCGGTATCCAGGATGGAGACGCGCACGCCTGCAGTCTGCGTCGCCGTTCGGTAGGACTGCTGTATGTGAATACGCAAGCAGCCACCCTCTGGCATCGCCTGGATTGCGTTGGCAATGAGATTGAGGAATACCTGCTTCAGCTCCACCGGAAAACCCTGCACTATCTCGCTGCTGCCATAGCGCCGCTCAACAACGATTTTGTTGGCCTGCAGTTGACGCGCTTGAAGTTCAAGGATGTCATCCAAAAGAACAGAAATCTTGACCGCGACGGGTTGGGACGACTCCCGATAAAAGCTCAGTGTCTGCCTGGTTATGTGCGAAATTCGATTGAGCTCCTGTTCCGCCGTCATGGCGTAGCGCCGTGCCTCATGGTCCAGAGACGGATGTTTCTTCAACAGGTAGAACAGGTTAACGATCGACTCGAGTGGATTGTTAATTTCATGCGCGACAATTCCCGCCATTCTTCCCATCGCGGCAAGTCTTTCTGATCTGCGCAGTGCTTCCTCGGCCTGCAGCCTCGCAGTGATGTCCCGGCAAATCTCCAGCACCACGCGCGGTTTGTTTCCATCGCGTTGAAGGATTTTCCGGCAGGCAACAACAATCTCGCGCCCATCCTTTGTGGATTGAACCAGGTTGCCTTCCCATCGCTTTCCCTCGGAGATGGTTGACTCGATCTCCTGATCGGGTACGGGAAATTGCGTGGACAGCAGTTGGTGAAGGTTCTTCCCAAGAGCCTCTTCGGAATTCCAACCATACATTGCAGTAGCGCCCGAATTCCAAAACTGAACGGTCCCGTCGAGTTCACGCACGATGATGGCTTCGGAGGCAAGATCCAGCAGGTCGGCACGCTGCCTCAGCGTCTGCTCCATCTGCTTCCGCTCGGTGATATCGATGAGCGCTCCGACCGCGCCCCGGACATTCCCGGAATCATAGAAAAGCGGATTCGCACTCATCAGGGTTTGAATGACCTCGCCACTTGCAGAGCGAATCTCGAGCTCGATTCTCCCCACCGGCTTACCGGTCGCGGCTGCCCGCTGAAGTGGTAGCTCGTCAAACGAAAGCTGCGTGCCGTTTTGGTAGACCTCGTAGGTTTCTTCCTTATTTTCGTAGCTGTGTGGGGACAGGTTTTCCCGGTGCCCAAGTTCCAGCAACCCTTTCAGTTCCGCGTTTCCTGTCACGAAGCGGCAATGGGGATCATGGGCGATCGAAACTCCCACGGGCAGAACCTTCATGATGGTTTCCAGTTCCGCGACTCGCTGCTGCAATTGATCGTTGAGCCTGCGCACTTGTTCTTCGCTTTCCCGTAACTGTTCGGTGCGCGCCAACACCCGCTTTTCCAGCTCGCTATTGAGGAGCTCCAATTCCCGTGTCTTCCGGTACAAGTCGGCAAAGACACTTACCTTGGCCCGCAAGAGTTCCGGAACCACCGGCACGGAGATGTAATCCATCGCTCCGCGCTGATATCCCTTCATGCGATCGAGATCCGACAGATGCACCGCGGAGATAAAGATAATGGCAGTTTTTTGAAAGCGTGGATGCTGGCGAATAAGATCCGCCAACTCAAAGCCGTCGAGCTCCGGCATACTTACGTCCATCAAAATAATGGCAACGTCGCGGGTGAGGAGCAGTTCCAGCGCCTGCTTGCCCGAGGTGGCGGAGAGCAGATTTTCTCCCAGGTCTTCCAATATGGCCTGGTAGCTGAGCAGCTTGCCCGGCTGATCATCGACCATAAGGATATTGACGCTCTCAGTTACATTCATCTTTCAGGCCCTTTGCGTACGCGCTGTGGATACATGGCTATCGATGAAGCCACATGCGAAGTGTGGAGAGCAATTGCTCAGTGTTTACCGGCTTTGCCAGATACTCGGATGCGCCAGCCTCAAGACATTTCTCGCGATCCCCTTTCATCGCCTTGGCCGTCAGCGCAATGATCGGCAGACGGCGGAAGGAAGCATTCTGCCGGATCACCTGCATGGTCTCGTAGCCATCCATCTCGGGCATCATAATATCCATGAGCACGATGGACACGTCCGGCACAGATTCAAGAGTTTCGATGGCTGCTTTGCCGGTGCCTGCGGTGAGCACGCTCATGCCCCGGCGCTCAAGCACACTGCTAAGGGCGAATATATTGCGCACGTCGTCATCCACGACCAGGACTTTCTTCCCCACCAGAGCGTCGTCGGAGCGATGGAGCCGATCCAGCATATTTTGCTTATGCTGAGGAAGATCAGCGATTACCCGGTGGAGGAATAGAGCTGTCTCATCCAACAGTCTCTCTGGAGATTCGACTCCTTTGACGACTACGCTACGGGCCAATTCATGCAGGCGACCGTCCTCTTCCGGAGAGAGTTCCTTTCCGGTGAAGACGACGATCGGCATATCGCTCAGCCCGGAGGTATCGCGGAGCTGCTCCAGTACCTCGAAGCCGGACATATCGGGAAGCCGGAGATCGAGAACGGCACAGTCGTAAGACTGTTGCTGTAATGCAGTGAGCGCCTCGCGGCCGGTAGTTGCAACCGCGACATCGATGTCTTCATTGCCAAGCAACTCACGAATACTCAACTGCTCGGCAGGATTGTCCTCAACCACGAGGAGACGTTTGCGACGCGGAGTCGCGTAGTCCTTGATGCGTGTAATTGCTGCATCAAGGCCTTCGGTAGTGATTGGTTTGGTGATGAAGGCAAACGCCCCCCGGGCCAGACCATGGTTCTTGTCTTCATCGAGGGTCAACATCTGTACCGGAATGTGACGTGTCGCCGGGTCCTGCTTCAAGTGATTCAGGACTGTCCAGCCAAGCATGTCGGGGAGAAATACATCCAGGGACACAGCAGCAGGATGAAATTCGCGGGCCAAGGCGAGAGCTTCGGCGCCTCGGGTCGCGAGCAGAACCTTGAAGCCCTTCTCTCGCGAAAGGTCGCGCAGTATTCTCGCGTAGTGCGGGTCGTCTTCGACGATCAGCAGTGCGGTGTCGGCAGCCTCGAGATTCTCCCGGTCGTCCGGAATCTGTTCCACCGGAAGCTCGGCCAACGCAGTCTTCAGGAGTTCCACCGGCTTACTAGGCGCAGAGCCTTCGGAATCTTTCACGAGTACGGCAGATGGTCCGCTGTAGACCTGTGGAAGGTAGAGAGTAAACGCACTGCCGTGGTTGGGCGCGCTACGCAGTTGAATCTCTCCACCAAGGAGGCCGGCAAGCTCACGGCTAATCGCCAACCCCAGCCCTGTGCCACCGTACTTACGACTCGTCCCTGCATCCGCCTGTTGAAACGCTTCGAAGATGATGCGCTGCTTATCTTGCGGAATCCCGATGCCGGTATCGGCGACTTCAAACGCGATGACTGCGGTCGCCCTGCTCAAAATTGGATGATCATTGCTCCATCCCGTTTCAGCAACGGAAACGGAGAGGCGCACGCCACCCTTCTCGGTAAATTTGAAGGCGTTCGATAGCAGGTTCTTGAGTACCTGCTGCACACGTTTCGAATCGGTGATGAGGCTTCTGTTGAGCCGTGGATCAGTGACCAGCTCAAAGTCGAGGTTGCGATTCTCCGCTTCATGGCGGAAAGGACGCCTGATCATGTCGAGCAGGCTGGCAAAGAAGACTTCCTCTGCTTCGACGGAGACGGTTCCGGATTCGATCTTGGAGAGGTCGAGGATGTCGCTGATCAGATTCAACAGGTCCGTACCAGCTCCGTGGATCGTACGCGCAAACTCGACTTGCTTGCCGGTAAGGTTCCCATCCGGGTTGTCTCCCAGCTGCTGGCCCAGAACCAGAATGCTGTTGAGAGGGGTCCGGAGCTCATGGGACATGTTGGCCAGGAACTCAGATTTGTACTTCGAGGTAAGAGCCAGTTCCTTGGCCTTGCCCTCAAGCTCGCGTCTGGCCTGCTCAATCTCCTGATTTTTGCGCTCAACTTCTGCATTCTGCTCTGCGAGCTGCTGGGCTTTCTGCGCGAGCTGCTCGTTCTTTTGCTGCAACTCTTTTTGCTGCGTTTGCAGTTCGGTCGCCAGCTGCTGCGATTGCTTCAACAGGCCTTCGGTTTGCATGGTGGCCTCGATGCTGTTGAGCACGATGCCGATGCTGGCGGTTAATTGTTCGAGGAATGCCAGGTGCGAGGCAGTAAAGACTCCCAGAGAAGCAAGCTCGATGACCGCCTTCACGCGATCTTCGAATAAGACCGGCAAGACAATCACGTTGCGCGGCACAGCCTCAAACAGTCCGGAGCGAATAGTTACCTGGCTATCGGCCAGGTCTCGTATGAGGATGCGTCGCTTTTCAATCGCGCACTGCCCCACCAGGCCCTCGCCAGGATCCACACGACGCAGATGACCGTCAGCCGTATCTCCCGCATAGGCGGAAAGCAGAACCAATTTTGCCTCGTCCTCGGTTTCCATCTGGTAGATCACCGCTTGATGAGCATTTACCAGCGGAGCCAGTTCGGAGAGTAGAGTTTTGCCCACGGTGGTGAGGTCGCGCTGGCCCTGCAGCATGCCGGTGAATCGAGCCAGGTTTGTTTTGAGCCAGTCCTCCTCGGTATTGCGCTCCGTCGTCAGGCGGAGATTGTTGATCATGGTGTTGATGTTGTCTTTCAATTCCGCGACTTCGCCCCTGGCCTCTACTTGAATGGACCGGGTAAGATCGCCCTGGGTCACGGCTGTGGCCACTTCAGCGATGGCACGCACCTGGTTGGTAAGGTTGTCCGCCAGAAGGTTTACATTACCTGTCAGGTCCTTCCAGGTGCCGGCCGCTCCTGGCACATTGGCCTGCCCGCCCAACCGGCCTTCGACTCCGACTTCGCGAGCGACGGTCGTCACCTGGTCGGCGAAGGTGGCCAGCGTATCCGTCATGTTATTGATGGTTTCCGCCAACGCCGCGACCTCACCTTTCGCGTTCACGGTTAATTTCTGGGTCAGTGCGCCATTCGCAACCGCGGTGACTACTTTAACGATGCCGCGCACCTGTTCAGTCAGGTTGGCAGCCATCACGTTGACGTTATCGGTGAGATCTTTCCAGGTGCCTGCGACGCCCGGTACCTGGGCCTGGCCGCCGAGTTTTCCATCCGTTCCCACCTCACGGGCAACGCGCGTCACCTCAGCGGCAAAAGCATTGAGCTGATCCACCATGGTGTTGATGGTGTTTTTCAACTCGAGAATCTCGCCCTTCACGTCGACGGTAATCTTGCGTGACAGATCACCACGCGCAACGGCAGTCGTCACCTCGGCAATATTGCGCACTTGGGCGGTCAAATTGCCAGCCATGGAATTGACCGAGTCAGTAAGGTCCTTCCACGTGCCGGCCACGCCGGGGACGTTGGCTTGCCCACCCAACCGGCCCTCCGACCCGACTTCGCGGGCGACGCGCGTCACTTCGCCGGCAAACGCATTGAGCTGATCCACCATGGTGTTAATGGTGTCTTTCAGCAGAAGGATCTCGCCGCTTACGTTTACCGTAATCTTCTTGGAGAGATCGCCGCTGGCGATGGCAGTGGCGACTTCCGCAATGTTGCGCACCTGCCCGGTGAGGTTGCTGGCCATCGAGTTAACGGAGTCGGTCAGATCCTTCCACGTACCGCCGACGCCCGGCACCTGCGCCTGGCCGCCCAGTTTTCCGTCTGTGCCGACTTCTCTGGCTACGCGCGTGACTTCTGATGCGAAGGACCGTAACTGCTCCACCATGGTGTTGATGGTGTCTTTCAGCTCCAGAATTTCGCCCTTCACGTCCACCGTGATCTTGCGGGATAAATCGCCACGGGCTACGGCAGTCGCGACTTCAGCAATGTTGCGCACCTGGCCCGTCAAATTGCTGGCCATGAAGTTGACGTTGTCGGTAAGGTCCTTCCAAGTGCCGGCGACGCCTGGCACTTGAGCCTGGCCGCCGAGTTTGCCTTCGGTTCCCACCTCACGCGCCACGCGCGTAACCTCGCCGGCAAAGCCATTGAGCTGATCTACCATGGTGTTGATGGTGTCTTTTAGCTCCAGAATTTCGCCCTTCACATCCACCGTGATCTTGCGCGACAAATCGCCACGCGCGACTGCCGTGGTCACCTCGGCGATATTGCGGACTTGGGCGGTCAAGTTGCCGGCCATCGAGTTAACGGAGTCAGTAAGGTCCTTCCAGGTACCGGCGACGCCGGGCACGTTGGCCTGGCCGCCTAATCTACCCTCGGATCCAACTTCACGCGCAACGCGGGTCACCTCTCCGGCGAAACGGTTCAGCTGATCCACCATGGTGTTGAGCGTTTCCTTCAGCTGCAGGATTTCACCGCGCACATCGACCGTGATCTTGCGCGATAGATCGCCGCTGGCAATCGCGGTCGCAACCTCGGCAATGTTGCGTACCTGGCCAGTCAGATTGCTGGCCATAAAGTTGACGTTATCGGTAAGGTCCTTCCAGGTACCGCCCACTCCGGGAACCTGTGCCTGACCGCCGAGTTTGCCCTCGGTACCCACCTCACGCGCGACGCGCGTCACCTCGCCGGCGAAGGCGTTTAACTGATCGACCATGGTGTTGATGGTGTTCTTCAGCTCAAGAATCTCACCCTTCACATCGACGGTAATTTTGCGCGACAAATCTCCACGTGCTACGGCGGTTGTGACCTCTGCGATGTTGCGGACTTGCGCGGTCAGGTTTCCCGCCATGGCGTTGACCGAGTCGGTGAGATCTTTCCAGGTGCCGGCCACGCCGAGCACCACCGCCTGGCCACCCAACTTGCCGTCGGTGCCCACTTCGCGGGCGACGCGGGTCACCTCGGAGGCGAAGGATCTGAGCTGATCCACCATGGTGTTAATGGCTTCCTTCAGCTGCAGAATTTCCCCGCGAACATCCACCGTGATCTTGCGGGATAGATCGCCGCTAGCCACCGCCGTGGCGACTTCAGCGATATTGCGTACCTGGCTGGTCAGGTTGCTGGCCATGGAGTTGACCGAGTCGGTGAGATCCTTCCAGGTTCCGGCAACACCGGGGACCTGCGCCTGACCGCCGAGCTTGCCGTCGGTGCCTACCTCTCGCGCCACGCGGGTGACTTCCGACGTAAACACTCCAAGCTGGTGGATCATGGTGTTTACGATTTTGGCGGAGCGGAGAAAGTCGCCTTCGAGCGGACGTCCATCCACGTCCATTCTTACTGTCTGGGTCAGGTTTCCGTCGGCTACGGCCGCGATCGCGCGGGTGACTTCGGCGGTGGGCCGCAGAAGATCTTCCACCAGGGTGTTGACGGAATCCTCAATCTCTCCCCAGGCGCCCCGGGATTCGTCGAACCTGGCGCGCTCCCGGGTTCTGCCCTTCTTCCCCACCACTTGACCGACACGCCGCAGTTCCTTGGCAATGCGCTGATTGGCCATGGCAATTTCATTGAACGTGTCTGCCATCTTTCCGCTGAGCCCCGTCCACGAACCGGGCAGTCGCACGGAGAAATCCCCATCGCGCATAGCCTGCATCCGCTCCAAGATAAGAACCATTTCGGAGGGATCGTAGTCTGCAACCATTGTGTTATGCCCATTGGTCTTTGCTTTCCGCACCGGAACTTCTTCCTTACCGGACAGTACGGGCGTTCCGTTTCTCTTCATTTCGTTCTCCTACACATGCGCGAGGCGTTAACCGCGGGCGAACCCGCGAATGAGGTCTGCGTTGGATCTTTCAGAATCAAGGCGCGCTGGGGAGAAGTCTGAAGGCAGGTCATTTGGTGTCCGTAAAGCATTTTTATTTGTCTATAAGCAGCCGTTAGATGCAGGTGTTCGCATGTCGAGTTGGTTGCCCCGTTTGGTGCGGTCGCCTTTTTCGGCGTCCGGTAGAGCGATCCGGAGAAAGAGTTCGCCATGGTAAGGGGCTAGCTAGCCCAATCTTCCTTCTAGCGAATCCTTGTGGATATCCGGAAACTATTTTTGCCCAAGTCTCTAAAGAGCAACTAGCGCTCGCGGACTGTAGCGTTTCCACGTCTTATGCAAGTTGCTGATTTTATTTTAGATATTGTGAGTTGCACCCATTAGTCATGCGGGAAGGATCTAACCCGGACTTTTCGTGATCTAAGTGGTGATTAGCCGAAAGGCATGTAGGACTCTCGGCGGGAAGAGAAAGACAGGTGAGAACTGGTTCGGTCCTGCTTCTGCTGGTATCAAGTCTATCGGCTGGCGGTCAGACGGGCGGCGCTGCCCCTTCTGCTCAGCTGACTAACCCGGATCAGATCACGCAATCGCCCGCGCCGAAGCAGCACACCGACGAACTCAAACAGGCACTCGACGTGGACGCAGCAGTTTTGTCACGGATACCGTCCGATCCGCTGATCAAGCCAGATCCATTGAACCCGATCTTTCAGCCGGTCGACAATCTCAGCGAAAGTCTTGCTCAAACCGCCCGGTTGAAGTTCGGTGCAACGTACACCTTTCTGAATCAGTACGCGACCGTCGTGCCGGATGGTCCAAGACACAATCAGTTCAGCGGACGCCTCGATTTCACCGGCGCGTGGAGGGCGTACGACCACGGAAGCACGGCGGGATCGATCAGCCTTTTGATTCGCTCCGGAACCAACATCGGTTATAGTCAGCAATTCAACCTCAGCGACAGAATCGGCTCCGGGGTTTATCTGAACTGCCTGCAAGGCGGCGGCCCGCAAGAACCGATCACGGTGAACGTCCTCTACTGGCGCCAGGATTTGCTGCGAAAGACGCTTTCTTTTTACGTGGGCAAGATACACCCCAATGAGTACGTCACCCTCAGCATGTTCAACAACGACGAACGTACGCAATTCTTGAATGGAGCCAACGACGGTAATCTTGCGGTCGAGTCGGATGGTACCTACGCCGGCGGCGCGGCGGTGGAATACCAGCCTACTCCGCACCTCTACGTCCATGCTGTGGCCGTGGACACCGAGGGCGCGCAGCAGAGAAACATTGAGACGCTGGTCGATCGAAAATACATGGAGGGCGTTGAGTTCGGCTGGAAGTCCGGTTCACTCGGTGAAGAGTACCGGCATTATCGCTTCGGTGTGTGGCGAGACGATACGAAGAACAACGGAAGCGGGGTCGGCGGTGGATTCGGATTCGAGCACGAATTTTCCAACGGCTGGACGCCATTCGGAAGATTCGCCTCGGGCACTCTCAAAGGGAGCGCCATCAAGCAAATTGAAGGTATCGGTCTGGCCCGGGTGCATCCATTCGGACGCCGCGGAGACATGTTGGGGGCAGCATGCAATTACAGCGAACCGAACCGCGCGGGTAAGCATCATGAAAGCGTATGTGAATCGTTTTATCGCCTTCGTCTCACTGAAAGAGTGAGGCTTGGACCAGACTTAGAAGTCTCCGTTCATCCTACCTACGCAACTAAGGCTTACACCACGGTCCTTCTAGGCGCACGAATGGAGATCATCTTCTAACCGCCGCTTCTTTTGACACTCGAGTGCCTTTTACTGGGGGCTGGCAGCCATCGCTGGTACCTGTGTGCGAACGAGCGCCTTCAACTCGTGCCGGAATGCCGCCCGCAGCTCTCGCTCGGAGAGAGGCACGTCGGTGGTAAAAGCGATAGTGCCCAGCTGTAGTTCTTTGTCCAGGTAGACCTTCCAGTCATACCCGTACGTGCCGGTTGAGTATTGGTCAACGGTGATCCGGGGAAACTTCCCGGCCTCTTCGGAGAGAATGCGGGTGAGCCTTTGAATCTTCTCTGAAATTTCCGTTTCCATCTTCAATGCTCCTCACCCACCAGTTTTCTCCCATGGAAGGAAAAGGTCCAGCGAAAGCCCGGCGAAAGTGAAGGAAAATTTCTCCTACTTCGAGCCTCTGTCTGAGGAAAAGGGTCCGAACGGGGAAAGGGGGATGATAATCATGCCGCTTCGGCAAGGAGGATGCGCTATGCCACGTGCCGTGAGATTCGACCGATACGGCGGACTGGAAGTACTGAAAGTGGAGGAGGTCGACCGGCCGATCCCCGGGCCAGGTAAGGTCCTTGTCCGGGTGAAGGCTGCCGGCATTAATCCCGGTGAAGCATCGATTCGGAAAGGACTGTTTGCCGAGCGTTGGCCGGCAACGTTTCCTTCGGGGCAAGGCAGTGATCTCGCTGGAGTCGTGGAAGAGGTTGGCCCCGGGGTGACGAATGTTGCCGTGGGTGATGCAGTGATTGGATTCACCGAGAACCGATCCAGCCAAGCTGAACTCGTGGTGGTCGAGGGCGGCAACCTGGTGCCACGTCCAGCAAATGTCTCCTGGGAGCAAGCCGGCGCCTTATTCGTGGCCGGCACCACGGCCTACGCAGCGGTGCGGAGCGTCGCCCTGAACGAAGGTGATACCGTCGTCGTCTCCGGTGCTGCCGGTGGGGTAGGCTCGATTGCCGTGCAGCTGGCGAGGAACGCCGACGCCACGGTCATCGGCCTGGCTGGCGCCGCGAATCACAAGTGGCTCGCCGGGTATGGCGTCATTCCTGTTGCTTATGGCGATGGTATTGAGGACCGGATCCGCGCAGCAAGTGAAGGAAAAGTGAATGCATTCATTGACACCTTCGGAGGCGGTTACGTCGAACTGGCGCTCAAGTTGGGCGTCGCCAAGAGTCGAATCGACACCATCATCGACTTCGCCGCCGCAGCCAAGTACGGCGTGAAGACGGAAGGTAACCACGAGGCAGCCAATGCTGAGGTGCTCGCGCAACTCGCCGGGCTGCTCTCCGCAGGCCGCCTTGAAATCCCGATCGCCAGGGTTTATCCCCTGGCCGACGTTCGAGAAGCCTATCGAGAGCTGGAGGAGCGCCACACCCGCGGCAAGATCGTGCTCGAGCCTTAATGAGTATCCGTTCTTACGCCCAACTGCCTGGATAAGAACTGGACTGTGGCTTCATCCGCTTGCAGCCAGTTCATCCAGCGCAGGAAGCCGTGTATATCGTTGGGAATCACGAGCTCTTCGAACGGCGTATGTTGCTGTTCCAGACGGTGCGCTAATTCGACCGTCTGATCAAACGGCACATTGCGATCATCGTCGCCATGGATCAACAGCACCGGCGATTTCCACTTCGCTATGTCTGCATCGGGCGAAGCGGCAAAGGCAGTCTCGATCGCCTGCTTCCACTCCGGACTTGCCTCATACCAATGCTCGGGAAGAGCTTGAGCCTTCGCCAGGAATGGAACCCAGTTCGAAATTCCATGGAAGTCCACACCTGCTTTAAACACATCCGAGTTCCGAGCTAGCGCGAGCCCGGTAAGATAGCCGCCGTAGGATCCGCCCCAAATGGCAATGTGGTTCGCGTCGACGCCCGCAACCTGCTGGAGGTAGCGAGCCCCGGCAAGAGCATCCTGATACTCCGCTGCGCCGGCGGGCCCGGCGTGCTCAGGATGCTGAAACGCTCTGCCGTAGCCGATGCCCAGACGGTAGTTCACCGAGAGCACGGTGAAGCCATGCGCGGCCAAATACTGGTTCACGGCATAAGCGTTGCTGTAATAGTCCATGTAGTGCCAGCCCAGCAGCATCTGCCGCGGTGGTCCCCCATGGACAAAGATCACGCCAGGCTGCTGCACACCGGCCCCGGCTTGGCGAAATAACTGGCCCTGAATGGTAAGACCGTCAGGAGACATAAAGCTGACTAACTTGGGAATGACCAGTGCACTGGACGGATAATCCTTAAGGCTCCCGGTGTCGAGCGTGTGGCTTTCCCCTGGCCTTGTGAGAACATCCACGACTGCCGGCCGCTGTGCGCCGGCCGTAATGTAGGCGACTTTCCCGTCCGTCAGCGCAGCCGGTGACCACTCGAGCGAGTCCCCGTGGGTCAGCGGTTCCGGAGCATGCCCGTCGATCCCCACACGAAAGAGATGACGCCGATCCTCATCGTCCTTGGCATCTCCCGCGTTCGCGCTATACACCAGGCTGCGATGATCCGGACTCAACACCACGTTTTCCACCATGAAGTTGCCCGGCGTGAGAAGCCGCGCATCACCGCCCCTCGCGTCTACTGCATATAGGTGCGGCCAATTGTCGGTCTCAGCTAGGAAGACCAGCTTGTTGTCTGCCATCCAGAAGAGCGGTTCACTTTCGGCGAGATCCGGCAGCGAGCCGGCAAGTGTGCCGGGCGAGTTCCAAACCTTGCGGCTTTGTCCCGTAGTCGCATCGCCAATCCAAAACGCAAATGGGTCGGGGTGTAGCACCAGGAAATTTTGGGGGCCGTCGCCGTGGCTTGGCTGGCGCATGAAGGCGATCGAGCTGCCGTCGGGCGACCAAACCGGGTCTCCATCAAAGCTGGTAGAGGGGCTGAGGTAAAGCAGCGACTGGCCCGATGGGGTGTATACGCCCACAAAACTGTGATCGCCACGGCCAGACACAAAGGCAAGCCGCGTTCCGTCCGGGGACCAGAGCGGCGTGTCATCGTTCCCGCGATCGAAGAACAACCGCTGCGGCTTGCCAGCAACATTGCCCGCGCGCGGAAGCGGGGCGGTCCATATCTGCCCATCCTTCACGTAGGCCAGTTGTCCATTCGAGGAGATGGCCGGACTATCCCCTTCAACGACCTCGACGGGCGTGCTTCCCGAGTCTGCAACCGTGACTGACCAGATCGTGACTTTCGCCTCGGTTGGACTGTTATCGGGATTCGGCGCGAGCTTGCCTGGGGCAGGCCAGTTCGCGTCGTGATCGCCGCCGCGCACGTAGAGTAGCTCCGACCCGTCGCCGGAAAAAGTGAGCTGGGTGAGCTCCTGTCCATCATCCGCGGTGTAGTGCGTGAGCTGGCGCGGTTGGCTGTCTACCGCACTCGCGGACCAAATGTTGCGGACTCCGCGCACGTTCTCCACCCAGGCAAATCTGTCGCCCTTCTCTGAGGCCACGAGTCCGCTGTCAAATGAGTAGCGGAGTACCTGATCCAAGGTGGGCACAGGAGCGGCGAAGGCTGACGGCACGAAGAGCAACGCAGCTGCAAGCGCAGAGGGGAGCATACAGACGAAGGAACGCATGCTTTGTAAGATACAACGCTACGCGACCCTTATGCGTGCAAGCCCATGCGGCATGCAATGAGAAACGCTTGCACAGTCGCTTCGACATTGGCCTTGTTCTGACCGGTGATGTCAAAGGCCGTGCCATGCGCGGGGGTGGTGATTGGGATCGGCAATCCGCCGTGGATGGTGACTCCCTTGTCGAAGCCTAAAAGCTTAAGCGCGATCTGTCCCTGGTCGTGATACAGCGTCACAATGCCGTCGTATTGACCGTCGCGGGCCTTGAGAAAGATGGTATCGGCGGGGAATGGCCCCACAACCGGATAGCCTTCCGCATTCGCCTCGCTTACGGCTGGCGCGATGATGTCGATTTCCTCACGACCGAAGGAACCACCGTCTCCGGCGTGAGGATTCAGAGCTGCCACTGCCACGCGCGGATGCTCGAAGCCGGCCGAACGCAGGGCACCGTAGAGCAACTTCACGGACTCGATGATTCGTTCTTTGGTCAGATAAAGAACCACGTCTTTGAGCGGGACATGGGAGGAAACACGAGAGGTCCACAGCGTTCCCAGGGTATTGAACTCGCATACATAGGAGGTGATTTTCAGGTGGTTGGCAAAGAAGTGCAGCTCGTCGGTGAACTTCATGCCGGACATGCCCATGGAGCGCTTGTTCAGAGGGGCAAAGCAGATGGCGTCGATCAGGCCCGCGGAGGCGGCGTCCAGGCACGTGCCCAAAACCTTGAGTACAGAGTCGCCGGCGGCACTGGACACAGTGGCGCGCGGCGCTTCCCCGGGATGGATTGTCTCCACTGATAGGAAGAGTGGAACGCCATCTGGGAAGGAGCGCACTTCTTCAAAATTGCTGACGGTACGAGTGGGGGCAGTTATTTGAGCGATTGCTTGACCCTCCTCCCACAGCCATGGGTCCCCGACGAGCACCACTTTGGCTTGCCCGATCACTTCGCGGCGCGTTAGCAGTTTTGCTATCAGCTCGGGACCGATCCCGGCTGGATCACCAAGGGTGAGCGCAACGACTGGCTTGGTCGAATGGTTCAATGCTTTCCTCTTTCTCCTCTAAACACTGCCTGAAGGCGAGCCTTTCTGTCGAGCGCACTAGCAGTTGTTAGGGGGAAGGGCGCACTGCAGGTCCCTCGGCTACGCTCGGGATGACAAGGGTGGGGTGGTGCTTCCATGAGAGCGCAACCGCGGGAGGGCGGGACTGCCTTGGGCAGTTGCGTTCGGGAGGGGCGCACTGCAGGTCCCTCGGCTACGGTTGATTGGATAAACCGAAAGGCCCCAATGGCCTCGGCATTAGACTTTGGTTGGAGACCTGAGCCGAATGCGCGGGAGCAAAGGAGCCTTATGAAGATTGTAGGCTGTGATTTTCACCCGAGCTACCAGCAAATAGCAGGATTGGACATGGAGACCGGGGAGGTGTGGGAGAAGAAGCTGATGCATGGCAACGGCGAGGCAGAGTCTACGGCGAACTACAGGGGCCGGCGCTGATTGGTATGGTGGCCACGGGCAATGCCCGCTGGTTTGAGTTGCTGGTCGAGAAGGAGCCGCCTGCAACGTTTGGCGAATCTTCTCCGCCAAGCGCTCGCGGCTGGGTTGCGCGATTTTGAGTTTCGGTTTCCGGTGCCGTGTCATGCTGTAGCCCAGGAACTTCCGCTCCCACGGTCGGGCCACCGCGCTCTTGTTCGCATTGACCTGCAGTTTCAGTCTCCGCTCCAGAAACGCCGTGATCGCCTGCATGACCCGCTCTCCACTCCGCTTGCAGCCGACGTAGATGTTGCAATCGTCCGCGTAGCGGCAGAAGCGATGCCCACGCTTTTCCAGTTCGCAGTCCAGATCGTCGAGCAGGATATTGGACAGTAGCGGAGAGAGCGGACCGCCTTGCGGCGTTTATCCGCTTCCTGTTCGTCAGGCCAGCGTTTTGCCTACAGGTTCCTCCAGATTCCACCTCGCGATGGACACCCTTGCCGTTCGGCTAACACTTCCCCTTGCCGGGTGTGTAGGGGACTTGCACCCCAAGTGAATGCGCCCTGCCGGGCGCACCAAGAAAAAAGGCCGGGGCTTTCGCCCCGGCCTTTTCGTTACCTAACCTTAGTTGCTAAACAGCAGGATGCCAGTGGACTTGTCTTCTCCCACTTCGCTTACCGGCCGGTAGAAGAGCTGATTGTTGTCGAGATAGACCTCGAGGAATGCAGGACGCTCGGAGATGCCGCCGGCGATCAATGCTTCCGACAATGGATCCTCAACATAGCGCTGCAGCGCGCGACGCAGAGGACGCGCCCCGTACGTGCGATCCACCAGCGTCTTTTCAAGAATCCACTTCTTGGCATCTTCGGTCACCGACAACGTGATCGCCTTCTGAATCAGGTTGGCGTTCAGCTGCTGTACCAAGAGTTCGAGAATCTGGATCAGATCCGCATCCGAAAGCGACAGGAAGATGATGACCTCGTCCAGTCGATTTAGGAATTCCGGATTGAAGGTCCGCTTCACCTCGTTCTTGACCAGCTCCTCCATCTTGTCCATCAGCAGGTCTTCCCTGTCTGACTGGAAGCCGAGGCCCTGCTTTCTCTGCAAGTGCCGCGCGCCGATGTTGGAGGTCATGATGATGATCGAGTTCTTGAAGTCCACGGTGTTGCCGAGGCCATCCGTCAACTGACCATCTTCAAAAACCTGCAAGAGGATGTTGAAGACATCCGGGTGCGCCTTCTCGATTTCATCCAGCAGCACCACAGAGTAAGGCGAGCGCTTCACCCGTTCGGTGAGCTGACCACCTTCCTCGTAGCCCACGTAGCCCGGAGGCGAACCGATGAGCTTCGAGACCGAGTGCTTCTCCATGAACTCCGACATGTCGAAGCGGATCAAAGCCTTTTCGCTGCCAAAGAGGAATTGAGCCAGTGTGCGCGCCATTTCCGTTTTGCCCACACCAGTCGGTCCCAGGAACAGGAACGAGCCAATGGGCCGATTCGGAGACTTGAGACCCGCACGCGAGCGCCGAATCGCCCGGGACAAGGCGGAAATCGCTTTATCCTGCGAGATGACACGCTTGTGCAGCTCTTCTTCCACACGCAGCAGCTTCTGGGTTTCTTCTTCCTTGATCGAAGTGATGGGAACCCCGGTCCAGCGGCTGACCACATCCTCGATATCCTCGCGTCCAACAATGCCTGCGGTTGAGTCATCGAGGTGATACTTGTCGCGCAGGGCGCGCAGGTTCTCGCGCTCCTTGCGCTCCTCATCGGAGTAGAAGCGCGCCTTCTCAAATTCATGGTTGGCAATCGCATTTTCCATGCGATGGACGATGAACTTGATGCGCTTCTGTACCTCGGTGATCTCTTCCGGCAACGAGGTCTGGCGCAGCTTTACGCGGGCGCCGGCTTCGTCGATCAGATCGATGGCCTTATCCGGGAGGAAGCGATCCGGAATATAACGGTTGGAGTGCGAAACCGCGAAGTGGATGGAATCATCGGTGTAGCTGACCGCATGGAACTTTTCGTAGCGGTCCTTGATACCCATGATGATCTTGATCGCATCTTCTTCATTCGGAGGCGGCACCTTAACCGCCTGGAAGCGACGCTCGAGAGAACGATCTTTTTCGATCGACTTGCGATATTCCGCCGGCGTGGTTGCGCCGATGCACTGAATTTCGCCTCGAGAAAGAGCAGGCTTGAGAATATTCGCTGCGTCGAGCGAGCCCTCAGCCGAACCCGCGCCTACCAGGGTGTGCAGCTCATCGATGAAGATGATGGAGTTCTGATTCTCCATCAACTCTTTCATGATGGTTTTGAGCCGCTCCTCGAACTGGCCGCGGTACTTGGTTCCCGCGACAATGAGCGACAGATCCAGGGCCAAGACGCGCTTGTCGGCCAGGAAGCTGGGCACTTCGCCATCAGAGATGCGCTGTGCGAGTCCTTCGACGATCGCTGTCTTACCCACACCAGGCTCCCCGATGAGCACTGGATTGTTCTTGGTGCGGCGGCAGAGAATCTGCACCACACGTTCCAGTTCCTGGTCGCGGCCTACCAGCGGATCGAGCTGGTTATCCATGGCCGCCTGGGTCAAGTCACGGGAAAACTCCACCAACAAGCTTGATTCACGGTTGCGCTGAGAAGGAGGAGCCTTCTCCTGCGTAGCCCGTGCCAATTCTTCACGAATCGCGAGCAGACGGAGGCCGCGTTCGTGCAATATCTCCGCTGCGAAACACTTCTCTTCGCGCAGCAGGCCCAGCAATAGATGTTCTGTCCCAATATGTTTGTGCGACAGGCGCTCAGCCTCCTCAGCCGCATAGGCGAGCACACGCTTACATTCATTCGACAAGGGCAGATCAACAGAAGTAGAAACCTTCTCCCGAATCGTTGTGTGACCTTCAATCTGTTTCCGGATGGATTCAACCGACGCATGGGAGCGGAGAAAGCGATTCGTCAGCGCTTTGTCCTCACGCAGAAGACCGAGCAGCAAGTGCTCCGTCTCAATGTATGGGGAACCAAACTGGCTGGCCTCATACCGTGCAAAGAAGATAACGCGCCGCGCCTTTTCTGTATACCGTTCGAACATGTTCCCCCTTGAAAAGCTGCCTCTGGTCCACTCTCTCAATCTTGCGGATTTCGGAGGGCCAACGGCAATTTTCGTCCTGTTCCATCTTCCCAGAGCCATCGACCCCGGGAAAACAACTCGGCTGGGAGTGGATATAAGCCTTGACTGATCTTATATCGGTCCAGCCCCTCCAACGAGTCACCCGTTTGGGTTAAAGCGTTGGCACTGCACTATTTCTCTGGAAAACGTGGTAGTTAAGCCTCAACTCACACTTCGAGAGGAGACAATTCTTCGACTTGCCCATGGGCTAACCGCAAAACCCGCGCACAACGCCTCGCGAGAGGCAAGTTGTGGGTCACCAGAATTGAGGTAAGTCCATAGCTTGCATGCAGGCGCGTAATCAAGCCGAACAGGGCATCCGCAGTCTGGTCATCCAGATCTCCTGTAGGCTCATCCGCCAGCAAAAGTTTCGGCTGGGTAACCAGAGCGCGCGCTATCGAGACACGCTGCTGTTCGCCGCCGGAAAGTTCTCCCGCGCGATGGGTCGACCGGTCCGCCAGTCCCACCTCGCTGAGCCAGTGTGTAGCTTCTTGCATTGCCTCTTTTTTAGACTTACCGCGCGCTAGAAGGGGGAGCGCGACGTTTTCAACGGCTGAAAACTCAGGCAGCAGGTAGTGAAACTGCCACACGTAGCCGATCTCGCGATTGCGAAAGTCCGCTGCCTCACGGGGGGACAAGGATCGCAAGAGTGTTGCCCCAAAGTATACCTCACCGGCAGACGCTGTATCAAGCGCGCCGAGGATGTGCAATAGCGTGCTTTTGCCCGCGCCCGACTGGCCCACAATGGCCAGCATCTGCTGCCTTTTCACCTGAAAGTTGATGCCTTCAAAAAGGACTAAACGGCCGCGTCCCGTGGCATACTCTTTGCGCAGATTTCGGGCCTCGACCAGAACATCGTCCGGAGTGCCGCGCGTCATCAGGCGGCCTGCGGTGGCTTCGTCTGCTGGGGCGGCCAGTTCCATCTGCTTCCTCTGCGGTCGGTAATCAATCTTGACCTATCTTCATTTATCACTAATGCACCCCTCAACGGAAGGGGCTTTATGAATGGGTTGCTTCATGAAGCATCAAGCCTGGTGTCCGTTTTGGCGCGCCGCGCCGATTTGCTGCGGATGGGAAATTACGTGAAGTGCTCTGCGGTATAGTCCCGGGCCCGGTGCATTAGTTGTCCTTTTGATGCGCTATGCGCCGGTTTCGATTCCGATCAGCGATGGGTCACTCGTAGCGAAGAGCCTCCGCAGGCAGGATCCTGGCGGCGGAACTGGACGGGTAGAGCGTGGCCAGCAGCGACACAGCCATCGCCACTCCGGCCACGATAAGCCCGTCGGTCCAGCGCGCGGCGAAAGGAAGATAGTCGATGGAATACACCGCGGCGGAGAGACCGAAACGGTAGTGGCCGCCCAGCCAGGAGAGGCCGTAGCCGCCAATCAGTCCCAGCAACGTGCCGGTAAACCCGATCAACAGCCCCTGCAGCAAGAAGATGATCCTCACTTGGCGCGGCTGAACGCCAAACGACATCATCACCGCGATGTCCCTGGTCTTTTCCATCACCATCATGGTGAGGGCGGTGAGTATGTTCAGCGCGGCGACGCAAACGATCAAGCCAATGACGATGAATGTCACGATCTGTTCCAACCGGAGCGCGCGAAAAAGCTCGCGATTCTGTTCCATCCAATTGGTGGTCAGGAAACCGGGTCCGGCAGCTTGTTCGATTTCGCGTCCGATCTGGTCGGCACGATCAAGATCATCCACTTTAAACGAGATCACTGACACCACGTCCGGCTCGCCAAAAAGGCGCTGCGCATCCGCCAGGCTGGTAAACGCCATGCTCGAGTCGTATTGATAGAAGCCGGAATGAAAGATGCCCACCACCCGATATTTTTGGAATTTGGGTATCAGCCCGATCGGGGTGAGTTCTCCCTGCGGACTGGTGACCAGCACCGTGCTCCCTACCTTGGCATCGATGGTCTCTGCAAGGTCGTGGCCGATCACAATGGGCGGAGGCGCCTGATCTGCAGTGGCGAACGCTCCCTCAGGCTTAGGTTCGAGAGCGGCGGCGCTGCCCATGGTGACGTTCGAAAGCAGGTCGCTGACCCGCCGCTCCTGGGCGGGAACGATGCCCTCGATGAGGGCGCCGCCGGAGCGAGCGCCATTCGAAATGAGCACCTGCTCATAGAGTCCGGGCGAGGCCGCCTTAACGTGAGGCAGTTGCTCCAGTCGCGCGGTGAGCGAGCGCCAACCGCGAATTCCATCACTCGAAACCCGCATCAACTGCACATGGGCGGTCGAGCCCAGCAGCCTGTCCTGCAAGTCCCGGCGCATCCCGTTGGTGATGGCCAAAGCCACGATCAGCGAGGCTACACCCGCCGCCACGCCGGCAATGGAAATGACGGTGATGACGCCGACCACCGCCTGGCGGCGCTTGGCCCGCAGGTAACGCACGGCGACGAAAAGCTCGAAGCGCATCCGGCCTAATGAACTACGGTCTTGGCTGCGCTCACGTTTTCGTACCGGTCATACACGCGCACGGTAAGAATATGTTCCTGCGGATCGGTGATGGGCGGCTGTACATCCGCCGGCTCGCCTTCGGGCGGAGTTCGTGACGCAACTGCCGAAAGCGGAACAGTGAAATCGTAGTGCTCGGTTAGAGAATCGGAGAGCTTCCCTACCGGTTCCAGAAACTGCCATCGACCGGCATCGACGGAATACTCCGCGCGCGTGATGGGCGAGATCGCATCCGTGGCCACAAAGCCGGCATGCAGCGCTCCCCCTTGGAGACTGCCCTGGAGTGCGGTCACCACAGGCGGAGTGGTGTCGATGATGAAGTGGTCGCTCTCCCGCTCGCCTGTGAGAGCATCCCCGAGAACATGCGCGGGAGCATCGCTGGCGACCACGCGGATGCGATAGCCACCATCAGGAATCCTGATGGAATCGAAGGAATAGAAACGCTCGGTGACTCGCGCCCTCAGAAGGCGCCAGTTCTTCTCTCCGTCTCCGCGCACGTACACGTCGAAGATCAGGTCGTCTCCATTGTCGTCGTGCGCCGACCAGCGGACCGTCACGGCAGCCCGGTCACGCACCGCGGCCAGAGGAGCAGCGGCTGGGTCCTGCGTATAGCTCAGACCGCTTTGTGCCGAGGGCAGGTTGATGCTGATTTGCTGCGGCTGTCCCGGCTGCGGTGTAGCCTGGGTCGCCCGCGCCCCCGGTTCGACCGCAATTTCGTCCACCACCGGCGCGATGTTCACCGGCAGGTAATTCACGCCGACGGAGCCGACTCTGGCCCCTGGTTCCAGCACCGCCTTCCACTGAATGAAACGCGCCGCCGGGACACCGGCCGTGCCCGCATTGGGCGTTACCTTCTGCCAAGGGCTCCAGTTCCGTTCCGGGTTCTCAACGTTCCCGGAGCGGGTGAATATCTCGAAATTCCCCGTCGAGCCATTGTCATTGGCATTCACTTCAATACGGCCGAACCGGGAAAACACTCCGGAATCGAAAACATCGCTCAGGTAGGTGGCATGGGTAGACGGCTCGCTGCTGAGCTTATACAGTCTGCCGGTATTGCTGGTGGCCACGTAAAGTCCACCGGGCGCGTCGGCAAAGGCTGTGGCCTGGCCGGTCGCGGCGCGAGCCAGGTCGACGTAAGACCCGTCCTCATGAATGCGATAGATCCTGCCCCGATTGCCGGTGGCTGCCAGCAGGCCCTGAGGTGTCGTCCGCAGCGCATACACAACGTCGTCGCGCGACGCCCAAAGCTTGCGCGGAGCGCCCTGGGAGCTTAGTTCGTCGACTTCGGAGCCATCGGGAATGAGGCCATTGCTGCTGGAGGCCTGCACCGAGCCGGGGGTCACGATGGTGATTGTTGCGGTGGCGACCGCAACGCCCTGCACCGGCAGCGGGGGCAAGGGGCTCTTGCTTTTCTCACCCACGGCTGCGACGTATAGCCGGCCATCCGCCGACTCGGCGAGGGCCGTCACCTCACGCTTGGGCGCGTCGTAAATAACCAGGCCTTTGCGATCTTTGCCAATGCGGTACACCAGGCCACCGCCATCGCTGCCCGCGATGAGGTTCCCATTGGGCTCGAACAGGAGGCAGCGAATATGCTGCTCGTCGCTTTCGAAATACACCTCCGCATGCGGAGTATCTGTTGCCACGTCGACCCGGTAGATCGCGGCCGGTCCACCGGTCGCGACGTACAAAGCACCTTGGGCATCGAAGGCCAGGTCCCAAATGTATCGGGCCTGATCGCTCTGCTTGGCCGAGGCTGTAGAGTGGGCCACGGTGGCGGCGTCGAAGACGACCGTGGCGCTGCTCTCATCAAGACCGGACTGGCCAGGCTTGATGCGGTAAACCTTACCCCCTGGCAGCACGGCCGCATACACTGAGCCGTCCGGGCCGACCTTTACCGTTTGCACGGTGAGATCTTTGCTGCCGAATAGCTTGGTCGAGGCGCCCGCGGGAGTGACTTTGAGCACAGTGGCCGGCGAACCAGTGGCTACGTAGGCGTTTCCCTGGCTGTCAGACGCTACATCCCAGATGTAGGTCGAGGGCGTCAGAATCACCGACTGCAACGTCGGCCCCGACTCCAGATAGCCTGGGCTGGCGATGGAGATGCTTTGGGGCTGTCCCTTTTCAAACTCCTCGTAGCGGGATTGAACCCATAGGCGGGTTCCCTGAGCTAACAGAAGGTGAGGATAAACAACCAGGGCCAATAGACTTGCGGTTACGACGCGAGGCATCATGCTGAACCGAGTCTACTAGGCTGCATTTGTCACCACAAATGTGGGGAGGGTGGGGGCGGTGTCTCTGGAGCAAGACGTCTAGAGAAGCGTACTTCGGGAGGGACCACTCAAGCCAACAGAAGGCTTGAATGGGGGACCCAACTTTTGTCTTCGGTGTGAGCGCTAGGTCGCCAGCACGGCGCGATAACGAACGCGGTTTTTCTTGAGCTTCGTGACCGCGTCATTGGCTTTGGACATCGCGAAGCGCTCGGTAATCGCTTGCACCTTGTGGCGCTCCGCGACTCGCAGCATTTCACGCATCATGCGCGGGCTTCCGTTCGGACTACCGGTCACGATCTTGTTGCCCGAGACCAGCGGATAGACCGCTGTCCCCAAGACCCCCGGCGGGACACCGACGAAACAAAGCGTGCCATGGGGGCGGAGCGCCGCAATATAGGCACTCCAGTCCTGGTCTGCCTCGACCGTCGACACAATCAAGTCGAAATGGCCGGCCAGCTTCTTGAGCGTCTTGGTTTCCCGCGTGTTCACGAAGTAGTCTGCCCCCAGCGAACGGGCGTCCGGCTCCTTGGCTGGGGAAGTGGAGAACGCTGTAACCTCGGCTCCAAAAGCGCGGGCAAATTGGAGCGCCAGGTGACCCAGGCCGCCGATACCGACAATCCCTACCCGCGATGCCGGATTGACGCCATGAATGCGAAGCGGGTTGTATACCGTAATTCCGCCGCAGAGCAATGGCGCCGCCCGTTCGCTCTCCAGGCCGTCGGGAATAAGAAATACGAACCGAGAGTTGACGCGCACCTGGTCGGCATAGCCGCCATGGCGATGTACGCAGGTGCCCTGGATATCGGGGCACAGATTTTCCTCGCCCTGCAGGCACCACTCACACTGCCCACAGCAGTTGGCCTGCCAGCCGACCCCGACACGGTCTCCAATATTCAGCCCCAATACGGCGGCCCCGGTTGCCGTGACTTTGCCGATAATCTCGTGGCCTGGGATCAGCGGATACTGGCTGATGCTGAAGTCGTTGTCGATCATGTGGAGGTCGCTGCGGCAGATCCCACAATGCGAGATGGCGATTTCTACCTCGTTCGCCTTGATCTCTCCGGGGTCGTACTTGAAGGGCAGCAGTTCAGCGCCGGCGGCATGCGTGGCGAATCCTTGGATCAGCGGCATAAGCGCGTTGCCCTTGGCAGTGGGATTGGGTACAAGGGCCCGCGTAAGAGGAGTTTCACGGTAGGTGTCATTCGAAGGCGAAAGAAAGCACACCTTGTGATCTTTTTGACGCCACGGTTACTGTGAAACCGCTCCAGTCTACATTATTCGATTTCTACCGACACCACCTGCATTCCGCTGAGCATGGCGTCGACCGGAATCGAGGTTACGGGAACCACCGATTCCCCATTGAGAGAGATGCCGCGATTGGTGCGCAACGGCTCCAGGACATTCGCCATGGAGATGGGAATCGATGCCAGGGTTCGCCCGTCCACCACCGCCTGCGCATTGGGCAGCAGCAGGGTGACGTACAGTTTGTCGTCGTCATGCGCCGAGTTCATCTGGTGGATAATGCTGCTCAACTCGATGGGTCCCTCGGTAGCCGAGGTGGTGCTGGTTAGCCGGTCGAGCGTCGCTCCATCGCTGAGCAAAATCCTCAATGGACCAGGGTTCAAGGTCAAAGGAAGGGGAATGGGAATACGAACATTCCTCGTGTCTCCGCGGAAGGGCCGCAACGTAGCTTCCACCATGACGGTATCGCCCGCATGGGCGGCCGGTTGCGTAGCCTGCGCCCGCTCGAGTTGGATGCTGCGGCGTCCCGGAAGCGAGTCCACATCGAGGTCGATGCGCTGGATATTGCGCACCCGCGCGGAATTGCCGTAGACCGCCTGGAAGCGCTGGCCCACGGTAAGCGCCGCCCGCATCGCGGAGGGCAGCTGATCGGTGGGGGCAATCAAAGAATCCACTCGAAGCGCCGGGTAGCCCTCGATCGAAACCGTACCGCGCAGCTCGTAAGTCAGCTCCTCGCTATAGCTGTTGGTCTCGAGCAGAGACTCGTAGAGCGAAACCATCAGCGCTCCGGGAGTGATATCGGGATTGTCAATCACCTCGACATGAAGGGTACGGTCGCGCAGGCCGCCGTGGGTATGGATTGCGACCGGGATCATGCGCGCCGACTCGCCCGGCACGCCACGAATCGCCGATGAGCGATCCTCGGTAAAGGCGCCGATCGTCTGGGTGGTGTTTACGATCTTGAAGGCATTCAGGGGCGAGGCCAGGGTAGCCACCACGTCCGCTTTGGTCATGGGAATGGAAACGTTGCCATAGCGGGTGATGGGGTGGCCGCAGGCCAGCACCTGGTGGGGATCTACGTAAGTCACGGTACAGGTGGCCGCGATCTCCAGATCGCCCCTGACCAACAACGCGCTCACTGCAGACCCGGGTAGCAACGGCGGCCCAGGGTCCGAATGCGAGCCTTCGGGTTCGCTGCCACCCAGGCCGGCAACCGGCATAGCGCCCATGATGGAGACGTGGTCCTGGAAGAACTTCACCGCGTCCGGGCTAAAGCCGGAGAGGACAAGCGGGGTTTCGATGGGATGGATATCGGTCGCGTCGGCGGTGGCGGTAGCTGAGCTATGAGGCTCACCCGAATTTAGCTGGCTGGTCGTGTGCATCCATGTGGCGGGCTCAGCTGTGCCGTTCACTGCCAGCATCTCGGCGATCGGAGTGATGCCGGCGATGGGTTCCTTACTGAATTGACCGATCCTGTAGGACAACGCGCCCAAAAGCTTACCGTCTATGTAGACGGGACTGCCGCTCATGCCAGCGACGACGCCGGTGTACTCTGGTTTGGACCCCCTGAGACGCGCCAGGATCATATCCTGGCCGGGGCCGAGGACATTTTTGAGCACCCCGAGTATCTCCACATCCATGGCTTCCGGTTGGGTGCCTTCAAAAACGGTATACGCCACACCGTGGAGGCCGCGGTGCACCTCTGACAAGGGAAAGACTCCCGCGGTGGCAGACGAAGGCGGAGTAGCTGGCCCAACCTGGGCGGCCAGGCTGCCTGCCAGGACAAAAACTGCGGTCAAAGTTGAAAAGCGGGTTGATATACGGCTAGTAGACACGTCTACAGATTAGACGTTACTAGCCACTTGAGCATATAGCGCCAACCCTCTTATTTTTGCAGCTAACGAGGTATTTCGATGAAGTTCGATTGTTTCGCCAACTCAGAGCAGTTTCGCAATTACCCTGGTCCGATAAAAATCTCGAAGAGTGGTTTTCCGCGGCGGAAAACCACGAAAAGGCCTACCTCTTCGGTCCACATCAATTGTGAAACTGCTCGAGCCGGTCACCGTCGCAAATTGGGTCAAAAGCTGTTCCCTGCCGTGTTGGTGCTCCTACTTGCATCAGGGTTTCATCCGGCGTGGGGCCAACAGGCGCCAAGCACGCCGTCCGCGAACCCTCCGCAGCAGCCGGATCAGTCAGCGCCCGATTCCGGTGGCCCGGCGGGCGACAATGGCGCGATCGCCATACCCAAGAAGGCCGAGAAGCCCGACGTTCCCCCACCGCCGCCGGAGCCGAAGGTGAAGAATCCCCCGGGCTTGCAGAACTACTCGCTGCGCGTGGACGTGCCCGAAGTGACCCTCGATGTGGGCGTCATCCTGCAGAAAACGCATGAGTTCGTACCCAACCTGCAGCAGGCGAACTTCCGCGTCTACGAAGATGGAGTACCGCAAAAGATAGTCAACTTTCAACGCACCAAGGCGCCCATCACGGCGGTGCTGCTGTGCGAGTTTGCCTCCACCAACTGGTATTTCGTTCACGACATGCGTGAAGCAGCGTATGCATTTGCCCAGCAATTGCAGCCCGATGACTACATCGCGGTGGTTACCTACGACCTGAAAACCCAGATCCTGACCGACTTTACCCAGGACAAGCGCCTGGTCTATGAATCCTTGAATTCGTTGACCATTCCGGGGTTTAGCGAGACGGATATGTTTGACGCGGTGTATTCGACGCTTGACCGGCTGAGCCGCATTGAGGGCCGCAAGTACGTGGTGCTGATTGCTTCCGGTTACGACAGCTTCAGCAAAATCAACCTGGATAAGGTGTTGGCCAAAATCAAGGCGACGCCCAATGTCACCATCTTCAGCATCGGAACCGGACAATTCGCCAGGATCACCGGTAATGCCCGCACCGGCATGTTCGGCCCTAAAGGCATCGACTACCTGCAAGCCGATAACCAGATGTCCACCTTCGCGCGTATGACCGGCGGCATGTCATTTTTCCCCCGATTTCAGGGAGAGATGCCGGACATCTTTCACTCGATCAATGACTCTATTCGCAACCAGTACGTACTTACCTATTCGCCGACCAACTCCAAACAGGACGGCAGCTACCGGAAGATCCGGGTAGAGCTGGTGGACAACGAAGGCCAGCCGCTGAAAATGCAGGACGAAAAGCACCATCCGATGAAATACGACATCATCGCCAGGGACGGTTACAAAGCCAAACAGCAAGTGGACTGAGGGTGGCGCCCAGGCGCTCAGAGGCTTTCCGAAAAAAGCATGCACTTTGTGAGCGAAAAGAGAGACAGGGACCCCTACCCGGAGCGTTCATGCCGAAATAAATTGAACGAAAAGCGAGATAAGAGCGAAAAGCGAGATAAGACCCACTTATCCAAAGCCTTGGTGGGGCTTCCCCCGGATTTCCTGTTGAGGTTGGTGGCGCTGGGCAGCTTCATGCGGCTTTCCTTACTGAAAGGCGCACAGGTGGACGTTGGTGAGTGCCGCGTAACAGGAAATCCGGGTCGTCCGTCTTATTCAACCGATGTACTCATGCGAACATGGGGCACCCGTCCGGTTTCGCTGCAAACCAGATGACTCATTAGTGGCAGGCGGCTGCCGCCACGCCCCAAACCTTCGTACAATCTAGACAAGACTCCCAGTTCCCTGGATACTCGTTGGTCACAGCTACTCTAGCCCCGTCGAAGCCCGCCCGGCGCCTCCACCAATCTTCCGTGGAAGGGTGGCATCCCAAACATAATCCGTGGCTGATTGCACTCACCGTAACCCTGGCGACCTTCATGGAGGTGCTGGACACTTCCATCGCCAACGTGGCTCTACCCCACATGGCAGGGACGCTAGGCGCCAGCCAGGAAGAAGCTACCTGGGTGCTGACCAGCTACCTGGTGGCGAGCGCCATCGTTCTGCCCATCTCGGGCTGGCTCTCCACCCGCTTCGGGCGCAAGCGCTTCTACATGACATGCGTGGCGCTGTTCACTATCTGCTCACTGTTCTGCGGTCTTGCACCCACCCTGCCAATCCTGATCCTGGCGCGCATTCTGCAAGGCATAGGCGGAGGGGGACTGGCTCCCAGCGAACAGGCCATCCTGGCCGACACCTTCCCGGTGGCACAAAGAGGACAGGCATTTGCCGTTTACGGCATGGCGGTGGTGGCTGCGCCGGCCATCGGGCCGACGCTGGGCGGCTGGATCACCGACAACTTCAACTGGCATTGGATCTTCTTCATCAACTTGCCCATCGGCATCCTCTCGTTGCTGCTCAGCAACCGGATGGTGGAAGATCCGCCCTACCTGGTCGAGCATAGGGAGAAAGCTAATCCCATCGACAAATTGGGCCTCGGGCTGGTCGCGGTCGGCGTCGGCTGCCTGGAGTTTGTGCTCGATAAAGGACAAGAGAAGGACTGGTTCAGCGACCGAAATATCACCTTCACCTTCCTGGTGGCCATGGTCACGCTGGCTATTTTTGTGTGGTGGGAATGGAGACATCCCGATCCCATTGTCGACTTGAAGCTGTTGAAGAATCGCAATTTCGGCACGGCGGTGGGCTTTCAATTCATCCTCGGCATGGTGTTGTTCAGCACCACGGTGCTCATTCCCCAGTTTTTGCAGGGCTTAATGGGCTATACGGCGGAGCGAGCCGGAATGGCTTTATCCGCCGGCGCCCTGGTGTTGATGGTGATGATGCCGGTGGCGGGAAAGCTGGTGTCGATCATGGACGCCCGCCTCATGGTTTCGATCGGCTTCCTGGCGACCGCGCTGGCGCTTTACAACATGACCCGGCTGGACTTGAACGTGAGTTTCGGACACATCGTGATGTGGCGCGTCTTTCAGGTGCTGGGACTGTCGTTCATCTTTATCCCCATCAGCACGCTGAACTATGTGGGCGTGCCCAAGGGCAAGAACAACCAGATTTCAAGCTTCTCCAACTTCGCGCGAAACTTCGGCGGCAGTATGGGCACTGCGCTCCTGACTACGTTTCTTGTGCGCACGCAGCAGACCCACCAGACGGCCCTGGCGGCAAATTTCGTTCCGGGCAGCATCGGCTACGAGAACTTTCTTGCCCAGACTAGAGGCGCCTTAATGGCTGCGGGACAGACTGCAGCCCAAGCCAGGGCCGCAGCCACCGGGTTCGCCTACCAGCAGTTGCTGCGGCAGGCGTCCATGCTGAGCTACCAGAATGCCTTTTGGGTGCTGAGTGTCGTGGCCGCGGTGCTTGTTCCCTGGCCATTCATCATGCGCCGCCCCCCCAAACACACGAAGGCACCGGCCGATGCCGCAGGACACTAGACCTTAGATCTTGCCTGACCCGATGTAGGGGCCCTGGCGATGGAAGCGTGGATCGGTGAGCTGCTGCAGCATGAAGTCGGCCACGTCGGCACGCGAGATACGCAGGGCCCCAGGAGGGAGCGCGTCGGGCAGGACGCGATAAGTGCCGGTAAAGGCCCCGTCGATGAGCCGTGGGGCGCGCACAATCGTGTAATCGACGTCGCTCGCAGCCAGCAGACGCTCTTGCGCCGCCTGGTCAACAAAGGGGTGTTTGAGCACCGTCTTCTTCGCTAACCAGAGCGCTCCATTGGTCAGCGCATTCTGATATTTCCCGTGGTCCCGATGCCCCCCCGACGCGCCCAGCACGATCAGCCGGGTGACGTATTCCTGCCGCATCGCCTCGAGGATGACGGGGATGGCCTTGGCCAGAACCTCTGTCTTTTTCCGGCTGCGGGCGCCCAGCGCGGAGAGTACGGCGCGGTTTCCGCGAACGGCATTCACCACTGTGGCGAAATCGAAGACGTCCCCTTCAATAACACGGAGATGCGGATCTTGCGGTAGCCCTTCGGGATTGCGGACAAAGGCCGTTACCGAGTGTCCTTTAGCCAGCGCCTGAGAAACAATGAGTTTGCCTGTACCCCCGGTGGCGCCGAAGACGATGATCTTCATTTGAGCCCTGCTGTTCCTTCCAACTAGTTTGTAACCACCACACTATACAAGGTCGCGGGTCCGCTTCTACGGTGGAGCGCGCACAACCCTTCTCCGATTCAGACATCTGAAGAAAACAGAGGGTACGTGCATGTCAGAAAATCTGGAAAAGACGGAAAAGAATCTGCGTGACCTGATCGAGACTCTACGCGACGGGCACCAGGGTTTTATCGAGCTGGAGAAGAACCTGAAGGACCCGGAAGCGCGCAAGTTGTTTCGTGAAGAAACGCTGGCGCGGGCGGGGTTCGCAGCCGAGCTCGAGAATGAGCTGCATCACTTCGGGGTTAAGGACGTGAAGGTGTCCAGTTCCACGGCGGGCAAAGTGCATCGCGCGTGGGGCGAGCTGAAGGCGCGGCTGGGAGGTGGAGACCACGCCCTGCTGGCCACTGCCGAGAAGGGTGAGGACGAGGCGAAGCATGCCTATGAAGAGGCCCTGGCGAGTGAAGACTTCCCCCTGCCTTTGCGCGAGATCCTGCTGCGCCAGCAGAGACACATCCTGGCGGCGCATGATCGTGTAAAGGCGCTGCGGGACCGGCTCGCCGTGTAGAGCGTAGGTTGCATTAGCTTAAAAGGGGATGGCTCACGGCCATCCCCTTTCGGCGTTCACTGAAGAATGCCGTCAGCAATGAACTTGCAAATGAGGAAGCCTGCGACCCCGGCAAAGAAGACCAGGGCCATGCGGATCCCTGGCTCACGGTTGACCTCGGGCACCAGGTCGGTGGCGGAGACATAGATGGCCACGCCCGCGGCTACCGGCAAACCGGCGCGCACCCACCCGGGGAAGAAGTTGATCACCAGCACGCCCGCCAAAGTGGCTGAGGCAACGATCACGGCCGAGTTGAGCGCGGCAACGCGGCTGTGGCCGCTGGCCAGCATGACCGAAGCGACGGTGAAGCCTTCCGGCAGTTTATGCAGCAGGATGGCCACAAAAATGATCCAGCCCAACCACGTGGAGAGCACGAAGCCGGAGGCAATGGCCACTCCGTCGAAGAGAGAATGGGCGGCAAGCCCGGCCACCACCGAATTGCTGGTGTAGGTGGAGAGCAATGCGTCCTCATCATGAGCCGCACCGCCAAAGTGGAAGTGGGGAGTGATGGTGTGTTCCAGCAGATGGATGAGGCAATATCCCCCTAAGACCAGCAACGGGGTCCAGCGGAAGGAGAGACGAAAGCTCTCTGGAATCATCTCCACCAGGACGGCCGCGAGCATGAAGCCTGCGCCCAGCGCAACGAAATAGCGCAGGTAACGTTTCTCCCAGCGGGTGCGTACCAGGATCAACGCGCCCAGTACGTCCGCGAGAGCCGCCACCAACCCTAGTGCCAGTGAAAGTGAGAAATTGGACATGTCTTGCTTTGAGACTTGCAACAAATGTTGGGTGCCCCATTCAAGCCTGGGTTCGGGCTTGAGTGGGATAACGGCTCTCAGTCTGCTCGGTTCATACGGGCCGAAGCCCTACATCAAAAGAGGAGTTCTTCCGAAAGCTGTTTAGTCGCGCATAGGGAGCTGGCACATCGAGAGCCATTATCCCACTCAAGCCGACGTACGGCTTGAATGGCCGCCCGGCCTTTCCTTCCGTTTGGCCTCTAGCCACTGTGCCGGATATGCATGACGTCCCCATCCTCGACCCGGTAGTCCTTGCCTTCCAACCGCAACGTGCCCTGCGAACGTGCGGCTGCTTCCGAACCGGCCGCGAGCAGCGTGTCCCAGTGTATGGTCTCGGCACGGATAAAGTGCTTTTCGAGATCGGAATGGATGGCCCCAGCAGCCTCTTGTGCGCGGGAGTGGACGGGGATGGTCCAGGCACGGCATTCGTCTTCGCCTACGGTGAAGAAAGAGACCAGGCCGAGCAGCTCATAGCTCTTGCGGATGAGACGGCGCAAGCCGCTCTCTACCAGACCATAGGAGGAAAGGAATTCCGCTGCTTCCTCATCGCTCATCTCCGCCAGCTCGGCCTCGACTTTGCCGCATATCGCGGTTGCCCCCGCGTTGGGGCGCGATGCCACCTCTTCCAACTTATATCGGGATACCGCGGATTCCAGATCGGCGCCCAAGGTCGTACTCTCCGCGATATTGAGCACAAAGAGCATCGGTTTCTGGGAGAGGAACATGAAGCCACGAATCAGCTTCTTCTCCTCCGCGGACATTTCCATCTCGCGCAACGGCTTTTCCTGCTCCAGTTGCTGCTTGCAGCGTAGGAGCAGCGCGTGCTCCTTTTCGAGGTCCGGCGTACGCATCTTCTTCAAGTCTTTTTCCAGCCGTTCCAGCCGCTTCTCCACCTGGGTGAGATCGGAGAAGATGAGATCGAAGTCGACATTCTTGATATCGCGCAGAGGGTCAATGCCGGCGACCCGGGGAATGGAGTCGTCTTCAAACGCGCACAACACATGGATCAGCGCATCGTTGTCACGCAGGTGAGTGAGGAAGGCAGTCTCTTTGAGCGCTTCCTGCCCGACGGCAGCCACGTCCGCGTATTCCACCGTGGCGTAGACAATTTTCTTGGGGTTGTAAAGGGCGGACAACTTATCCAGCCGGTCATCAGGAACCTTGGCCACGCCCAAGTGCGCCTCGCGCGGATTGGAGTAGGACGGGGTTTCCACCTTCGAGCGGGTAAGGATTTTGAACAGGGATGTCTTGCCTACTTGAGGCAGACCGATAATGCCAGTTTTCATGGAACTCGCCGTCCAGGCAAACGACGCTTACGCGCCAGGGATTTTTGTTGTGTGAGGCCTTGCGGCGCAAAACTCAAGTATATCGCCAGAAGAGAAACCGCAGTTTTTCTAGATCTCCCGCCGCGACCAGTGCGCGGTGGCCACCAACGCGCCTAGCCCGCACAACAGCACCAGACCCTCCACGTGAACCGATCGCTGGTGGAGACGATCGAAGATCTGGCGGCCGGGATTATTGACCGCAACCGCATCCACATTGCCGCCTACGGAGTCGCGAGCCGTATCCATCCGCGGGATGATGGAGAACTGCGAATACGCGGTGAGCAGCATCATGACCAACACCAGAACAGCCTGGGGAATAATCGTGCGGTAGTGAGCCCTCGCCAGCACCGCGACTACGAGAAAGATCAATCCGCAGAAAAGTCCTATCCAGTGGAGGCGGACCAGGGAGCCGCCGACGATCATACCAGCGGCGTGGATACCTGCGGCCGGAGTGGCAAAGAGCGGCGGAAGTTGGCTGAAGGCGATGGGAGCAAGAACGGCGCCAAAGAAAACCAGCGCGCCCAGCCAAAGGCCAAGCAGCAGGTACACCAGGGAATGGAAAAGGGTGCGCACCTGGGCTACATCGGCGCCCGGCCGGTGAGCCGCTCAATACGGCGGGCCATCGGCGGGTGGGTGGAAAAGAGATTAGCGAAGCTTGCCCCACCGATAAAGGGCGCCACGATAAACAAGTGGGCGGTGGAAGGCGAAGCCTGCATCGGCAGCTGCCTGGAGTAGGCATCGAGCTTTTGTAAAGCGCTGGCCAAGGCGTAAGGGTTACCCGTGACATGCGCGCCGGTGGCATCGGCCTCGTATTCCCTGGATCGCGACACAGCGAGCTGGATAAGCGTCGCAGCAATGGGGGCGAGAATGAGCATGATAATACCGCCGCCGTCCATGCCACGGCGGCCGTCCCGGCTGCCGCCACCGCCGAAGATGCTGGCGAAACGGGCAGTTTGCGCGAGCAGCGTGATCGCTCCGGCGAGCGTAGCGGCAATCGAACTGGTGAGGATGTCGCGGTTCCTCACATGCCCCAACTCGTGCGCCAGCACACCCTCCAGCTCTTCATCATTCAGGAGATTGAGAATACCCTGGGTAACGGCGACCGCGGCATGGTTGGGATTGCGTCCCGTAGCAAACGCATTGGGCGAATCGCTGGGGATGACATAAATTTTCGGCATCGGCAGCGCCATGCGCGGCAATATGCGCTCCACGATCTGGTACACGCGGGGCAGTTGCTCGCGCGTGACCGGCTGGGCGCGATACATCGATAACGCCAGCTTGTCGGAATAAAAATAGCTGAAGAAGTTCATCCCGGCGGCGACAAAGAAGGCCAGGATCATTCCGTTGCGGCCGCCAAAATAGGCGCCGATGAAGATGAGAAAGAGGGTGAGAGCGGTCAACAAAAAGGCAGTTTTGAAGGTATTCATAGCGCGGCACCTCCCGCACCTAAACCACGATATATCTATTGTGTCACGTTGCCCGGCCCGGGGCGAGTGATTGACAAACCGCGGCGCAGGAATGTCAAATCCTCGCAGCGCCCACAGATTTCTTACACCCAGCCGCCAAAACACTTATGAGACCCGTTGCCTATATCATGATGACGCTACTCACTGCTTTTCCCACGCTGTTAGAAGCCTCCCCGGCACCTCCACAAACTGAGATCTCGAACAGTCTGCTGCAGGTGAAGCTCTATCTGCCCGATGCCGAGAACGGCTTCTATCGCGGAACCAGGTTCGACTGGTCCGGCGTGGTGGCAGACTTGGAGTACAAAGGGCATAGCTACTACGGCCCGTGGTTCACTGCCACCGATCCCAAGATTTCCGACTTTATCTACCAGGGCTCTGACATCGTAGCCGGCCCGTGTAGCGCCATCACTGGTCCAGTGGAAGAGTTCGCGCTCCCAGTTGGGTTCGACGAAGCCAAGGCCGGTGGAACCTTCCTCAAGATCGGCGTTGGCGTCTTACGAAAGCCAGACGACGCCGCTTACAGCCCCTATCGACTGTACGAGATTGTCGATGGAGGCAAGTGGAGCGTCAAGAAGAGCGCGGGCACGGTAGAGTTCACCCAGGAACTTCACAATGCATCCTCCGGGTTTGGGTATTCCTATCAGAAGAAGTTGAGGCTTCTTGCCGGCAAGCCGGTGATGGTGATTGAACACAGCCTCAAGAACACCGGCACGCGACCTATCCATACCAGCGTTTACGATCACAACTTCCTGGTACTGGATAAACAGCCGACCGACGCAGGCCTCACCATTACATTCCCTTTCTCAGTCACGGCAACTCCGACGCCAGATAAGGACTCGGCAAGTGTGGAGAAGAATCAGATTTCGTACCGCAAGACGCTGACGGGAAAGGATACCGTGGCTTTTGCCATCGAGGGTTTCGGCAAGAGTGCCGATGACTACAAGATCCACATTGAAAACAAAAACGTACACGCCGGAATGACGATCACCGGAGATCGGCCGCTAGCCAAAGTGGCGCTCTGGTCTATTCGTTCAGTGATGGCGGTAGAACCTTTTATCGATATATCGCTCGAGCCGGGGAGCCATATGACGTGGAAATATGATTACGAGTACTACACCCTCCCCTAGGCTCGGGACCCGCCAACATGAAAGCTCTGGTTAAATACGCGAGTGGCGAAGGCAATGTCGAAATACGCGAGGTGGAAGAGCCGCGATGTGGAGACAATCAAGTCAAACTTGAAATTGCCTTTTGCGGAATCTGCGGAACCGACCTTCACGTGCTTCACGACACGTTCCGCAACTATCCTCCGGTCATTCTTGGACATGAGTTTTCAGGCACAGTGGTGGAAGTGGGACGCAACGTCTCAGACAACGCCACTCCAGGGGAAAGAGTCGCGGGCCTCGGAGCCACGGCTGTTACGTGTGGCCACTGTGAGTACTGCCGCTCAGGATATTTCATCTTTTGCTCCAATCGCAGAGGGATGGGCCACGGCGTGAACGGTGCGTTCACACGCTATGTGGTCATGCGGCCTGACCAGCTCTATCGCATTCCTGAGAATTTCTCCCTGGACGAAGCTGCCCTGAGTGAGCCATTCGCGGCTGTGGTGCAGGCGGTGAAAGAAATCGCGAATGTGCGTAGCGGGGAAACGGCCCTGGTGTCGGGACCTGGACCGATGGGACTTCTATGCCTAAAGCTACTCGCAGCCGAAGGGATAAGAACCATCGTAGCCGGAGCACCCGGAGATCAGGATCGGCTCCAGGCAGCGTCTCGCATAGGGGCGGCCGCGGTGGTGAACATCGGCGAGCAGAACCTGAACGAAGCGATCCAGGAACACACCAAGGGAGCGGGTGTGGATGTGGCCTTTGAGTGCGCAGGGCATCCCAGCTCGGTGCGTGGATGCCTGGAATCGCTGCGTCCCATGGGACGTTATACGCAGGTAGCCATCTGCGGGCGGGACATTCCATTTCCCATCGATCAGATCTTCTATAAGCAGCTAACCATGTCCGGTTCCGTATGCTATACCGCTGATACGTGGGAGCGCATGATGAAGATCTATGCTGAGGGCCGGGTGAGGCTGAATGACTTGATCTCGGACAAGCTGCCCATATCGGACTGGCGGACAGCGTTCCGCCTATGCGACGAGAAGAAAGCGATTAAAGTATTGATGTATCCGGAGCAGTGAAGGATTACCCATGAGCGAGACACTTGAGAGAACGGTTGCGTATAAGAGCCCTTTATATGAAATGACGCAAACCACCCCCACTTGCCTATGGAACGATTCGGCCACTCTCTCTGAGTTGACCTACTCGATCGAACACGGTGCGGTGGGCGCGACCTGCAATCCAGTGATCGTACTGGATGCGCTCAAGAAAGAAGCTCACCTGTGGAATGATCGCATCCGAGCCCTTGCGGTTGAATTCCCGTTAGCCACCGAAGAAGAGATGGGATGGAAACTGGTGGAGGAGATATCCGCCCAACGATCCGAATTGCTACGGCCGGCCTTCGAAAAGTACCGCGGCCGGAACGGCAGGCTCTCGATCCAGACCGATCCTCATTACTATCGCAATCCAGCCGCTCTGTTAGAGCAGGCGATCCATTTCGATGCCCTGGCACCCAATATGATCGTAAAGATTCCCGCCACGCACGCGGGTATCGCCGCTATCGAAGAGACGACGTATCGCGGTATCAGCATCAACGCGACCGTCTCCTTCACCTTGCCGCAATGCCTTGCGGTGGCCGAAGCGGTGGAACGCGGCTTGAAACGGCGCGAACGGGAAGCTCAGGATATATCCCGCATGGGCCCGGTTTGTACCATCATGGCGGGCAGACTGGACGACTGGCTGAAAGTGGTGGCCGAAAAAAAAGATATAACGCTCGACCCTGGCTATCTTGAATGGGCCGGGGTCGCCGTCTTCAAGAAGGCTTACAAGATCTATCGCGAGCGCGGCTACCGGACCCGCCTGCTCTCCGCCGCCTTCCGCAATCACATGCAGTGGAGCGAGCTGGTGGGCGGCGATGTGGTGATTTCTCCGCCCTACAAATGGCAGCTTCGCTTCAATGCGAGCGATGTGAGTGTGGCTCCGCGGATAGAGAACCCGGTCGATCCTGAAATCGTAGAGGAGCTGCTGAAAAAGTTTCCTGACTTTCGCCGCGCCTACAACGAGGATGGCCTGTCGCTCATGGAGTTCGATACCTTTGGTCCAACGGTCCGCACGCTGCGCCAATTCCTTGAGGCGACGCATGAATTATCGGTTCGCGTCAGGGATTTGTTGCTGCCGAATCCGGACCTGAACGCATGGTAGACAAAACCGCCCGACATCGGAAATAGGCTGAGGATTGGAACGTAACTTGGAAAAAACAAAGGTCGCAATTTTTGGGATCGGCTTCATGGGCCGTGTCCACACCGAGGCGCTGCGCCGCCTGGGCAACGTAGAAGTGATCGGGGTTGCCGGAAGGACCGCCGAGGCCGCTCGCAAGTTCGCCGACAGCCTTGGCATTGAGCGAGCCACTGGCGATTACCGCGATCTGCTGGCCGACGCTGACGTCAGCGTGGTTCACATTTGTGCGCCCAACGATCTGCACTACGCCATGGCGAATGCGGCCATGCAAGCGGGCAAGCACGTATTGTGCGAGAAGCCCTTGGCCTCGACCGTGGCAGAAGCGAGTTCCATGGTCGCGGTAGCGAAACAAAAGGGACTTGCGAATTGCACCTTGTACAACGTGCGCGCGTACCCGCAGGTGCAAAATATGCGCCGCATGTGCGAAGCGGGTGAGTTCGGCGATATCTATGTTGTCCAGGGCACCTATTCGCAGGACTGGCTGCTCTACGACACGGATTGGAACTGGCGCATCGAACAAGGACCGTCGCGCACCTTTGCCGACATCGGCACCCACTGGTGCGACTTAGCTGAGCACATCACCGGCCAACGCATCACTTCCCTGTCCGCCGATCTGCATACCTTTCACAAAACGCGCAAGAAGCCGAAACACTCGATCGAGACTTTTGCCGGAAAAACACTGCAACCGGATGAATATGACGAGGTGGCAATCCATACGGAAGACTTCGGGGCAATGATGTTCGCCATGGGCGACAGCACACGAGGATCGCTGACAGTGAGCCAGGTTTCCGGGGGACGCAAGAACCGCCTGTTCATCGAGGTCTTTGGCTCCAAGGCCTCGGCCGCGTGGACTGGCGAAGCGCCCGACGACCTCTGGATCGGCCATCGGAATGCGCCGAATGAGATCCACCTTAAAGATCCCGTGCTTATGCGGCCGGAAGCCCGGAGCTATACCGATCTGCCGGGCGGCCACAGCGAAGGCTACCCTGACACCTTCAAGCAGATCTTCCGCCGCTTCTACAGAAGAGTCATGGATGTTAACGCTCCGATCGATTACCCCACCTTCGAGGATGGAGTCCGCCAGATGCGGGTGCTCGACGCGGTGCTGGAGAGTTCGCAGAGGAAGGCATGGGTGACGGTGCAGGTCTGAGATGCGGAATCACTGGATTAATGGTTGTTACTGAGCACTGGAGCCATCGGCGATGCCGGGGGTGCTTCCGTCTCCACATACATGGCTCGATGCAAAGCACTATCGGCTGCGAGCAGCAGGATTTCCGACATCCTGGTCGTTATTCCGGCACGCGGTAGCAGAGTGGAGATGCCGATATACACCATCACCTGACTGTGGCCTTCCAGCTTCACATGCAGAATCGAGCGAAGAGACTCCAAGGCTGAGCGCAACTTTGCGGCGACTTTGCCTGCACCATGCGGTCCAGTCGAAGGCAGAATGATGGCGATGGACTCGGCACCGTAACGCGCAGCGAAATCCGTTACCCGCAAAGCGCCCAGAACGGTAGCGGCAGCTTTGGCAAGACAGCGATCTCCTTCCAGATGTTCCCGCCAATCGTGGAATTGCCTGAAGCGATCAAAGTCAAGCAGCAACAGAGAGATGAACGAGCCCTCACGCAGCGTGCGATTCCACTCCCGCTCCAGGGCCTCATCAAACGCGCGCGTTGTGAGAAGGCCCGTCTGCGCGTCTATCAACTCCAATGCAGCAAGTCTTTCTTCCAGGGTCTTGCGCTCGGTGATATCCCGGATGACGATGATATTTTCCCGCGGGAAGCCGGTGTCCAAATCGCATACCATGCGGTGTTTGATTTCTACCCACGCCATCCCGCCGTCTTTCATCCGCATACGAACAATTGTGAACGAATTGCCGGCGAGGGCTGAAACGTCTTCGGGAAGAAAAAATGCATCGGGCCTCTTGCCCATCATCTCCTCAGGCTTCCAGCCCAGAACATAGGCGGACGATGGAGAGACGTAGTGCAACACCATATCCAGGCCGGCACGGCAAATGATGTCGATGCTGTTCTCGGCCAGGAATCGAAAGCCGGCCTCGTTTTCTGTGGACACGCGTTCCTCCCGGGTCCCCTGTTTCACGAGGATCGTTGAGACTATCGGCGAATTCCGGAGATTCTTGAGCCGGACGCAGGCGACAACGGAAGGATCAAAGAGGCGAAGTATGACCTCCGGGGCCGAAAGATGATCCCGAAGGCGCCGTTCCGCGTCAATTCGGCGCATACTAGTAGCATGCGCGAAGACAAAGTTCCGTTATGTGACCGCCACCATTCCAGGATGCGGCCCGAGCAGTCTTCGTTCTTGCCCGTGACCCTTTTCAAGTGTGCGTCGCCAGACTGCCAACGCTACTACGGGCGACGATATGGGTATTTCGATTTGCTGCCGCACATGCCACCCACACCGGAAATTAATTTCGTGAACCGCCAGATGAAAGTTTGTACAAAACGCCAGGCTCACTCCTACATGGCTATGACGCGGCCGAAAAATACCGCTCCAGACGCTAAGAACCTCTGGTGCTGGCATTGCTTTGACTGCAATAAGGCAAAATGAGATAACGCTGACGGCGCTCCTCATTCGAAAGCAATCGGGGCGCCCTTTGGTTTGAGGGCGCCCCGATTTATTGACAATTCTAGCCGGTATCCACGACCTAGCGCATGGTTGTGGTCCAGAACAAGTACTTCACTTTATATCCCTTTTGCATGGTTGGTGGCTGTGCGGTCCCCCACGCCTCGTGATTCCAGCTGACTGGCTGCAATTTATTGTGGACCACCTGGAAAACCATGGGAGGCGCCGCGGGTTCGCCGGCCTCCGCATTGAAGTCAACCTTGATCTGACTTCCGTCGTTCACCCAATGCCCAAACGATGTAATGGATCCAGTACCGGGATCTTCGGTAACTGTGGCAGTTCCATCTACACCCAGGCTCACGCTCATGGACGGAGCTTTCTTATCGACGCGGGCGACATAGATCCCGGCAAAGCCTGGATGGACGTCTGCATTGGCGGCGAGAGCGGCGATCGGCGAAATCAATAGTGTTGCGCTTGCTACCAGAATGCGCAGAGTGGAAGTAAACGGCTTCTCAAGTACTTTTATTAAATCCCAAGGCATAATGAACACTCCAAGACTGCAATTTGTTACTTGCAATGTAACCCGCCTACGTCGTTTGTCGATCACGCTAATTAGAAAGTGGTAGTCGAGGGTAATACGCGCTGGATGACTATCGGATTTGGGTCAGACTTTGTATCTGTCGCTGAAGGGGAGCAACTGGCTTAGTTTGCTGGAGTTAAGTGTGGCGTGGTGGAGAGGATATGGCAGTTGCGTTCGGGAGGGGCGCAATGCAGGTCCCTCGGCTACGCTCGGGATGACAAGGGTGGGGTGATGACAAGGGTGGGGTGGTGCTTCCATGAGAGCGCAACCGCGGGAGGGCGCGACTGCCTGGGCAGTTGCGTTCGGGAGGGGCGCAATGCAGGTCCCTCGGCTTACGCTCGGGATGACAAGGGTGGGTGATGACAAGGGTGGGGTGGTGCTTCCATGAGAGCGCAACCGCGGGAGGGCGCGACTGCCTGGGCAGTTGCGTTCGGGAGGGGCGCAATGCAGGTCCCTCGGCTACGCTCGGGATGACAAGGGTGGGGTGATGACAAGGGTGGGGTGGTGCTTCCATGAGAGCGCAACCGCGGGAGGGCGCGACTGCCTGGGCAGTTGCGTTTGGGAGGGGCGCAATGCAGGTCCCTCGGCTACGCTCGGGATGACAAGGGTGGGGTGATGACAAGGGTGGGGTGGTGCTTCCATGAGAGCGCAACCGCGGGAGGGCGCGACTGCCCTGGGCAGTTGCGTTCGGGAGGGGCGCAATGCAGGTCCCTCGGCTACGCTCGGGATGACAAGGATGGGGTGGCGCTTCCATGGGAACTGGCTAGTGGCTGCGGATTCACCAGATTCACGGCTATTTTGCGAATAGCTTAAAGCTTTCGAGATAGCCCTGCTCACGCCACTTGGCGCAGGTGTACAGCCTGCCTTCGTCAATCAGCACGTCTAGCGAATGGAACCAGGCAATCTCACTTCGGATCTTGTCGTGATGAGACTGTATCAGTTCATCCAGTTCGGTAACGGTGAGGCCTTCAGGATGAAGGCGCATCAAACTCAAGACCGTTTCAATGGCACGGTCCTGCTCAGGAAATTTACGACTATACGACACGATTCCACCTCACGGACTTCCATTGCTCTACCTGGAAGGGGGGACCCTTGGGTGTGGAGCCTTTTCTTGGGAAAAATCATCGATTCGAGACAAACAGCCGGTCAGAACAGCAACGATTGCAAACCAGAAAGGCAGACACAAACGGCAAATGTATCAATCACAATTCCTCGGAAGCAGCATAGCACTAGAATCGTTACTTATTGCTGCAAAAATTGAACACCCCAACGTCCCGCGGGCCACAGCGGGACGTCCGTTCCGAAACGGAAAAGCGACCCGCTCTAGAGCGATGATTCAAAATGGCTTATGGAAGAGTCCAACCGTCTAAACGCGAATAGGCCCGAACGGCGGAGGAGGCTCGGCGATTGCTGACTCAATTATCATCGACCCATGGCCAATGTGGATCATCTCCGTGGCATCACGGGAGGGGCAGCTATCTTCGCGCTTTTCGGCTTCGTGTGGTGCCTCCTGGGTCTGCTCAACTGGACTTCCCGGCCAGCCTGGTCGATTCCGGCGGCCTCCCTTGCAACCATCGCGCTCATCGTGCTTTGTTTGATGAGACTGAGTGCTTTGCGCAAGCTCCCGCGCGTCGATGATCCAGAGGCAGCAGCCAAAGGCAAACGTGACGGCATGCTTTTCGGAATCATATTTGGAATCGAAGGCGGGTTGATAGCGCTCTGTTCGATTCTGTTAGGGCGTTACGGGTTAGGCGCCTGGATTCCGGTCGCAACCGGGGTCATCGTCGGCGCGCATTTCATTCCGTTAGCATCCATCTTTCGCGTGCCGCTCTATTACTGGACGGGAGTCCTGTCCATCCTGGGCATGGCGGCCTGTTCGCTGATCCACGATCCGAACGAACGCTCGCTCTGCGCAGGATTGGTGATGGCTGCTGTCCTATGGATGAGTGCGGCGTTGTTGCTGCGGCAAGTTGGGCACATGCAACTTGCGCGAACGAACTGAGATCAGCTGTTCTCGTCAGACGTCGCCGCTTCGAAGTGCTGGGCAAGAAACTCCAAAAGCACCTGCGGATCGTGGCTGGGGAGAACGGCATTCACCCCCTCATGCTGGCCGGAGTCTACCGGAGAAAGCGCAACGATGTAGAGGTCGGGACGGAGCTCTTTGAGGCGGGCAACCGTTGCTTTAAATTCCTGGCCTTCCAACTCTGTATGAATAATCGCCAGATCGACGTTGGGGAACCGCTGAATCAGCATGGCAGCCCCGTCTCGGCTATAAGCGGTCAGCACGTTGTGACGAGCTGTTTCCAGGATCAACTTGCGGGAGGAGATACCTTCCGGTTGCTCCACTTCGACCATCAAGACGACCAGGCGAATGATCGGTGTTTTGGTTTGCAAAGTATGGTTTCGCATCCGTTCACACCGTAGTCAGTTGCTTGGTAGCGTCATCGGGGATCGAACCCGAACTCTCCGCCTTGAGAGGGCGGCGTGTTAACCAATTACACCATGACGCCACGATGGGTTGAGGCAGGGGAGTTGATCTGCACCGCAGTCAACAAACGTTAGTATAGCAAAGCAGGGGACCAGACCGGCTCTCCCTACAAGCCCAATTTCCTTACCTCATCGTTGTAATACTTGCGGTAAAGAATGTCCCATTCCTGGCTTCCCTCGACGATGATCTTGCGTTGCGAGGCAATCTTCTGGCGCGCTGCCAAGTCGATCTTCATCTCCTCGGTCAACACCTTTTCCAACGCCTTACGCGCCTCTTGACGGATGGTATTGCGGTCGTCCAGGAACTCGCATTCGTCCGTCTCCGCCAGCGTGTCGGCAACCACGTGGGCCAGCTTGTTGAGCTTGTCCCGGGAGAGTCTCACAACACCGCCTTGTACTTCTTGGCCAGCTCCTGCTTCACCTTCTTGAACATCTCGGCGTAGCTGGCGCCGGTGCGGCGCATGTCTTCCTGGTAAGCGTCGAGGATCACGCGCACTTCCTCATTGATGCGGTCTTCGAGCGACAGCTCCTCCAGGATGGCAGCATTCACCCGCTCAGCTACAACATTCACTTTCCCTGCCCGGATCATCTTGGCTTCGATCAACTGGTTGACCGTTTGGCGCGCCAGATAACTCACGTACTCCCGCGAAAAAATCATGTGATCTGACTCGGACTATAGCATATATGGAGCGCTGAACCAGGTCGCAGCAGGGACCCGGGCTGCACGAAATACGGTGCCAAACTCACCCCGGCTCAGGACATCTGCGACAATAGAGGCGCGAATATGCACGCTGACGATCTGATATCTCTGAAAGACGACATGGTGGCCTTTATTGAAGGGCATTCAATGCGCCGCCTGCCTGGGTTCATCACCGAAGATCTGCCAACCGTCTTGTGGGAAGACGATGAAAATCCCGACAGCTGGAAAGACTTCGTTGAGATGGCCAAGACGGCGTCTGCGCCGTTCGTGACCATGAGCGAGGTGAAGCTGGAAAAAGACGACATCGCCATGCTGCTGGAGCAGATCCGCGATGACAATTTTCCCGATGAAGCCGCGGCCGAAATCCACGAGGCGCAATACCTGGTCAACTACGTGGGCAAGATCGGGTACATTCAGCTCGGTTTTGCCCATCAGGGCATCGTGTTTGTGCACGAAAATGCAACCCCATGGTACGAGCGGTACCAGCAACTGCTGGAGTTTGTGGAGGACTTCGGCGACGTGGTTTTCGGAGACGATGAGGACGAAGAAGAAGGGTGAATGCTGTCGGCTCCACTGCGGTAAACCCTCAGGCCAGCCTTGCCGCGGCGACCGCCCAGTCTGACCCGGCTCCTGCTCGCCCCAGCTGGGTCCTGCCCCAGCCCAACCCAGCCGCCACTACGTTGGCCAAAGGCGCCGGACTTCCTCTTATCGTGGCCGAGTTGCTGGCGGAACGCGGCGTGCGGACAGCGGCCGAGGTCGATTTCTTCCTTCATCCCCGCATCGAACACCTGCACGATCCTTACGCCATGCACGGCATGGCCGCAGCCGTTACCCGGGTTCAGGCGGCGATCGCCAACCAAGAAGCCATCCTCATCTACGGCGACTATGACGTGGATGGCACCACGGCCATCGTGCTGCTCAAGACGGCCATCGAGATGCTCGGGGGCAAGGTGGACTTCCACGTGCCCCACCGGCTTCGCGAAGGCTACGGCATGCAGGGGGAGGTACTCGCTGCCGCTTCCGCGCAAGGGGTAAGCCTGGTCATCAGCGTCGACACCGGGATACGCGACTTCGCCGCCGCCGAAGCGGCCGCCCGCCTGGGACTCGACCTCATCGTGACCGATCATCATCTGCCGCAAGAATTGCGCGACGACTTGCCCCACCTTCCTGGCCTGCCCATTGCCCTCGCTATCCTCAACCCTAATCAGCCAGGCTGCGGCTACGTTTGCAAGCATCTTTGCGGCGCCGGCGTAGCTTTCAAGCTCGCCCAGGCGTTGCTGGAGGGGTGGGATCTGGAGCGGACGCGGAGCAAGATCCTACCCTCCTTTCTGAAGATGCTGGCCATCGCCACGGTGGCGGATGCTGTTCCGCTGCTGGGCGAGAATCGCGTCATTGCGAGCGTTGGGATCGAGCAGTTGCGGCGGCCAGCCAGTCCCGGTCTGCGCTCCCTGATGCAGGTGGCCAAGCTGGACCCGACGCAGCGGACCCTTACCGCGACTGACCTGGCCTTCCGCCTAGCGCCCCGCATCAACGCCGCCGGCCGTATGGATGTTGCTTCCGACGTGGTCGAACTCTTCACCACCCGCGATGCAGCCAGGGCAAGTGAGCTAGCCGGCAAGCTCGACCGCCTGAATAGCGAACGCCAGCAGGCCGAAGCCGACATCCTCGACCAAATCGACAGCCGGCTCCAGCAGGATCCGGGCTTCCAGTCGAGCCGCTGCATCGTGGTAGAGGGAGAAGGATGGCATCGCGGCATCATCGGTATTCTTGCCTCGCGAGTCGTCGATCGTATGCGGCGCCCAGCCATGGTGATCGCGATCGAAGGCAGCGAGGCCTACGGCTCCGGCCGCTCCGTTCCCGGGTTTCATCTGCTCAACGCGATCGAAAGCTGCAAGCAGCTCTTCACCCGCTTCGGCGGCCACTCCCACGCCGTGGGCTTTAGCCTTCCTGCAGCCCGCCTGCCGGAGCTAAAGAGCCATCTCCAGGCCTGGGCTACGTTGCATGTGGAGGAGAAGGCGCCCAGCCTGCGCTGCCATGCAGTCTTGCCCCTCGATCAAATTACCCAGGCGCTCTACACCTGGTTGCGCCGGCTGGAGCCGCTGGGCAATGGCAATGAAGAGCCGGTGTTCGTGGCGTACAACGTCCGACTCACCGCCCCGATGCGCCCCATCAAGGAGCGCCACATCTGCCTGCAGCTCGCCCAGGGGGCACGGGGCGCCAGTTGGTCTGCCCTGGGATGGGATTGGGCGGCACGCCTCCGGGCCCTCGGCCTGGAGCAAGGCTCCGTAGTCCACATTGCCTACAAGCTGCGGGAAAACGTTCATCCGGAATATGGGGGACTGGAACTCGAGATCGCGGACCTGGTCCGCGTGTAAACTCCGGGCATGCCACGAGGCTTCTTCATCACTTTCGAGGGCCTGGATGGGTCGGGCAAAAGCACCCAGCTGCGCCTCCTGAAAGAGTGGCTGCAAAGCAATGGGCTACCGGTCACGGCGACCCGGCAGCCAGGCGGCACGCGCGTCGGCGATCGCATTCGCGCCCTGCTGCTTGACTCTCGCACCGACGATCTCTCCTCCTTTGCCGAATTGGGGCTGATGTTCTCCGATCGTGCGCAATCAATCGCTGAAATCATCGAGCCTGCACTCGAAGGTGGAGACATTGTGCTCTGCGACCGCTTCACCGATTCGAGCGAAGCCTACCAGGGCGGCGGCCGGAAACTGGGCAGCGCCATCGTGCGCGACCTGCACGCCAGCTTGTGCAGTGGCCTTCAGCCCGACCTGACGCTGCTACTACTGCCGGACTTTGATCGCTCCCTGGCGCGCGCGCGGCAGCGCAACCAGCGAGCGGTCGCGGCCACGGGAAGCGATGAAAACCGCTTTGAGAAGGAAGGCTCCGCGTTCTACCGCCGGGTCTTCGACAAGTACCAGGAGATAGCCGCCCGCGAACCTTTGCGTGTGGTCGCAATCGACAGCGATGGCTCCATTGATGAAGTGCACCAGGGCGTCGTACAAGTGGTACAAGGGCGTTTGTCGGCGGCAGGTATATTGCGCTGAGCGGCAGCAATTCTATGGGCTCAACCGATTCCACGGCGTCGTGCGACGAGCGGCAATGGACCGTTCTGGAGCGCGATGGCTATCGCTTTCCCCCGGGCCTGCAGCTGAATCTGCCGTTTTATCTGCTGCGCCGCTTCTTCAAGCCGGCCAATCCGATCGCGCTGTTCGAACATTTGACAAAGACCTATGGACGCATCGCCCATTACCGTCTTGGCCTCTCCCACATTGTCTTTATCAATGAACCTGAATTCATCCACGAGATCCTCATCAACCAGCCGCAGCACTTCATCAAGGAGCGAACCCAGCGGCGCATGAAGATCTTGCTGGGCGAGGGGCTCATCACCAGCGACGGCGAAGTACACCGCCGTCAACGGCGCATCGCGGCTCCCGCCTTCCACCGTCAGCGCATCCAGGCCTATGGCGCCATGATGGTGGATCGCGCTGCGCACATGCGTGGCCAGTGGCAGCCGGGCGAGCCCATCGACATAGCTTCGCAGATGATGCAACTGGCGCTGCAGGTGGTGGCCCGAACGCTCTTCAACACCGACGTTACCGCCGAGGTGCTGCAGATCAACGACGAGGTCAACGTGATCATGCAGCTTTACAACTTCCTGATCGCGCTGCCGCGCGCCGAAGCCTATCTGCACTGGCCCATTCCCGGGCTGGTCCGCTTCCGCCGTGCCCGCAACAGGCTGGACAAGGTTGTACAGCGCATGATCGCGGATCATCGCGCGGATGGAGTGGACCGGGGCGATCTGCTTTCCATGTTGCTGGCTTCGCGCGACGAGGAATCCGATCACTCCGGCATGACGGACGAACAACTACGCGATGAAGTGCTCACTATTTTTCTGGCCGGCTACGAGACCGTAGCCAACGCGCTCACCTGGACCTGGTACCTGGTTTCGCAAAATCCTCAGGCGGAGGCTAGTCTGCATGCGGAGATCGACGCCGTGTTGGGGCCTGACCGGTTGCCCACCCTCGGGGACCTCCCTCGGCTTCGGTACACCGAGATGGTATTTGCCGAATCCATGCGCCTGTACCCGCCGGCTTGGGCCATGGGGCGGCAGTCGACCGCCGATGTGGAGCTGGGCCCGTATCGCTTTCCCGGGGGCACTTATTTTTTCTTCAGCCAATACATCATCCAGCGGAGCGAGGAGTATTTTCCGGATCCTCTGCGCTTCGATCCCAACCGCTTTCTCCCGGAACAAAAGGCCGGGCGCCCGCGCTTTGCCTATTTTCCCTTCGGCGCCGGGAACCGGCAGTGTATTGGGGAAGCGTTCGCGTGGATGGAAGGGGTTCTGATGGTAGCCACCCTGGCGCAGAAATGGCGGCTGCGCTTCGTTCCCGGACAGATCGTGGACGTGCAGCCCAAGATAACCCTGCGGCCGAAATACCCGATGCTGTTTGTCCCCGAGCCGCGGTAGGGACGCACTGGGGAGATGCATTTGAGAGAGGGCCGGGGCGCACTGCAGGTCCCTCGGCTGCGCTCGGGATGACAAGGTGGAGGGCGGCCACTTGTATTAAAGGCTGTGAGATTGGATGAGTAGAAAGAAACAGCAGGTCCCTCGGCTACGCTCGGGATGACAAGGTGGAGGGCGGCCACTTGTATTAAAGGCTGTGAGCTTGGATGGAGGGGAAGAAATGCAGGTCCGCCTACGTCCTCTCGCAGATCTGTTTTCAGAAAGACCCACACTGTTTGCTAGTCTCATTAGGTGGGCTTCGATCAATTTGCGGGGAATACAACCACTGTCCGCCATCTGCGTGAGGCGATTGCGGCGGAACGTATGCCTCCCGCACTCATTCTTGCGGGCCCGCGTGGCGCCGGCAAATATACGCTGGCCATCATGCTGGCGCAGACCATGGCCTGCCTGCAGCGGCCGGTCACCGACGGCCTGCCCGATTTTTGCGGAGTTTGTAACAATTGCACCCGCATCGCGCTCTCTCAGGCACTCGGCGACCGCGTCAACGAAGCCATCGCCGCCCGTGAGGAACTGCGTGAGGTCGATAAAAAAGAAACACGCATCCTGGTTCAAACCCACCCCGATGTGGTGGTCGTTCCTCCGGACCCGCCCCAGTTGCTGATCAAGCTAGGCCAGGTCCGCAGTGTGCTGCAGCGCATCTATCGCCTGCCCGCCGATTCACCGCGCGCGGTGTATATCTTCACCAGCACGGCGTTCATGAAGGAGGCTGCCAATTCCCTGCTCAAAATTCTCGAGGAGCCACCGGCCTACGCCCATATTTTTTTGCTGGCAGAAAATCCCGGCGAACTTCTGCCCACTATTCGTTCCCGCGCCAGCATCTTTCGCCTGGGCGCGTTGCCCCCGGAACAGATCGAAGCAGTGCTCGCCGAGCACCGCAAGGATTGGAAGCCAAAGCAGCGCGCACTGGTCGCACGCCTTGCGGAAGGCGCGATCGGCCAGGCCCTGGGCTTCGACCTGGAAAGCTACCTGGCCAGCCGCCAGGACGCGCTGGTGATCCTCTACAACGCCACCGCAGACGGCGCAGCTGAGTCGGACTATGGAGCTCTCTTTCGTGTTACCGAGACCTACCGCGCGGGCGCCGAGGGCCAACAAAAGACCAGCGCGCTGTTGCACGCATTTGCCAGTCTTGCTGGAAGACCTGTTGCTACTGCATTCGGGAGCTGGCCAGCTCATTCGCAATATCGACCTGATGGCCGAACTGACACGCGTATCGCAAACCATCGGCGTGGCCTGGATTGAGGCGGCCGTGCGCGGCCTGGATCAAGTAGAACAAGGCATGCGGAGAAATCTGCTGCGCTCTCTGTCACTGGATGCCTTCGCCGTCGGCCTGTCCGCGCGATAGTCCTCTGAGTACGTCATTTTCCGCCGATTTTTGACAATTAAACCCCAGGGGCAGCATCCTGCATCCTACCCACTAGAACTCACATAGAAACCATGCCTGATTCTTCTGCCATCCCGGTTCGCCGCGTTTACGACCCGCGCCCCCCAAGGCGAAGACCAAAGCCGACGGTCATGATCCGTCCGCGTTGCCTTCTGTCAGCCCTGCGGGACCGCGCAAGCTCATTCGTCCACACCTTCCGGCACGTCCGCCGGCAAGCCGTTACCCTGCCCTGCTTTCTACGGTAGCGCCCCTGCATCCGGCACACCATCGATGGGACTCAGCCGCCGAAGGTTCACACGCGGAGGCTTTCTACTTTCAAAAGCAGATCCAGAGCCGGACGATGATGATGTTTGTGCTCGAGGACGGGGAACAGATAGAGGGCATGATCGAATGGTATGACCGCAATGCAATCAAGGTGCGGTGCGGGAAAGTACGAACGCTTATCTACAAAGCCGGTATCAAATACCTGTACAAGTCCGACGATACCAGCCGGGTGTAGGCCTCATCGGGCAGCTTTGAGCAGGCGGTCGCGCAGGGCGACGCCGAGCCCTTCGTGCTCTGGGAGTGGGCAGATAATGACGGTAGCCCCGGCTGCATCCAATTCCCGCAGCCCGGCAAAGAGACGCCGGGCAAGCTGCTCCAGATTTGTTTTATCTCCCCACCGATACACCATGTATGGGGGCCCGGCGTTCACATCGCTGGGCAACATGATACCCACCGTTTCGCCCGTGGCTTGCTGGCTTTTCGCGAGGCCGAGTAATTCAGAGGCGGCCCACTCCGCGAGCATGAGGCGTGCGCGTGGCGAGTAGTGTTTGAGGCCTACGCCTGGGGCGGGCAGTGCTTGCGGGCTCTCTTGCTGAAACTCACGATAGGCCACCAGCGATGGACACAGGGACTGCACCTGCGCGAAGGTCACCATGCCTGGACGGTAGAGAATGGGTGGATCTGCGCACACATCGACTACGGTTGATTCAAGCCCGAGTGCCGTCTCCCCTGAATCGATGACCGCGTCGATGCGACCGTCCAGGTCCTGCAAGACAAATTCCGCGCGTGTGGGGCTGGTTCGACCGAAGGAGTTCGCGCTGGGCGCCGCCAGTGGCAATTGAGCAAGCTCGATCAATCTGCGGGCAACCGGGTGACGCGGCATCCTCACGCCTACCCGGGGCCGCCCTGCGGTGACGATCGCGGGGACGCGGGGGCCTTTCGGCAGCAACAAGGAGAGAGGGCCAGGCCAAAAGGCTTCCATCAATAGTCGGCCGTTGCGCGGAATCTCGCCGGCCACTATGCTTAGCTGCTCCTCGCTGGTTACGTGGACGATTAACGGATCCCAGCCTGGTCTCTGCTTTGCCTCGAAGATGGATTGCACCGCGGTCTCGTCGAGCGCGTTCGCGCCTAATCCATAAACAGTCTCAGTCGGGAATGCCACTATGCCGCCGCTGCGCAGCAGCTCGGCGCCCTGCAATAACGACGCCATGGATGCTGCCGAATCGATGGCGTTGGCATCCACGGGTAGCCGGAGTGTTTTTTTCACGATCACCAATTGTCATTTTCCCATGTCAGCATCGCTGGTATAGACTCCGGCCTATGCAGGCGATGGAAACGGAAGTAAAGCTACGGATACCGGACCGCGAGGCTTTCGAACGCAAACTGCCGGCGCTTGGCTTCGCACGGGTCACCGCCCGCACGCTGGAGCGAAACACCCTCTATGACACGCCCGATCGCCGGCTGCGCGGCTCGCGGCAAATCCTGCGCATTCGCCAATACGGCAGCAAGTGGGTCGTCACCCACAAGAGCGTCCCCAGCGGACAAACCGAGGAGGGCCCGCACAAGAATCGCGTGGAAACTGAGACGGTCGTCGAAGATGGCCCGGTGCTGGGGAAAGTCTTCGAGGCGCTTGGCTTCAGCCCGGTATTCGTCTACGAAAAATGGCGCACGGAGTGGGCCGATCAACGAGGCCATTGCGTCCTAGACGAAACTCCCTTAGGGCTTTACGCCGAGCTGGAAGGGCCGAGCGATTGGATCGACGCAACCGCGCAGAAGCTTGGCATCCACGAGAGCGAGTTCATTACGCTCAGTTACGGTCGCATTTTCGAAAACTGGCGCGATGAGAGAGGATCTGCGGCTCAAAACTTCACGTTCGACGAGATCCCGGACAGCTACCGGTCGTAGACAAAAAACAGCAGGCCCCCTTCGGCCTCGCTCAGGGCAGGTTCTCCGCTACGGTCGGGATGACAATTTCTGTTTGGGAACAGACATACAAGATTAACAACTCCTGAGCGCTAAGCCTCAACCCCGTGGCACTTCTTATATTTCTTACCTGAGCCGCAGGGACAAAGATCGTTCCGCCCTACCTTTTCTCCAGCTCGGCGTTGTGCAGGCGCATCGGAGCTTCCATTGGCCCCGGCCATCCTTGCTTGTTCGAGCTCACGCTTCTTCTTACGTTGAAACTCCTGCTCCAGGGCGTCGATGGTGGTCGAAGGCGCTCGCATCGGCACCGGGACAGGCAGGGACGGCGGCCGCTGCGGCTCAGGAACGGGCATGGCGCGCGTTCCATTGCCTTCTAACGTGACCGGAGCGCCGACGGGAGAAAGAACCGGAGGTACGAATTCGCTCGAGATCTCGGGCGCCTGCCGGCGGGGTAGCTGGGTGATCGGCTGACCATCTGGTCCGACGATCTGCATCAGGAACAGGAAACGAACCGTGTCCTCCTGAAAGCGTCCCATCATGGCTTCAAACATATCGAAGGACTCTTTCTTGTAGGCGACCAGCGGATCCTGCTGGCCGTATCCACGCAGACCGATGCCCTCCTTGAGGTGATCCATGCTCAGCAGATGGTCTTTCCACAAGCCGTCGAGCACGCTGAGCATTACCATGCGCTCGTGATAACGCATCGTGGTGCTGCCCAGAATCAGTTCCTTCTGCTCGTACTTCTCTTTCAAACGCTCGAACAGCGCTTCGCCCAACTCGTGGCGGTTCAGAGCATCGAGATCGATGCCTTCCTTCTCCAGATCGATGCCGAACTGGGAAGCGAGCGCGCTCTTGAGCCCGTTAATGTCCCACTGATCGGGGTGCATCGCTTCCGGCGCATGCTCTTCCATCACCGAGCTCAGGAGATTGGCGACGTAGTCCTCAAGGATCAGCTCCTTTTGATCGAGGCCTTCGAGCAACTGCTGACGGGTTCCGTACACCGCCGTGCGCTGCTTGTTCATCACGTCGTCATATTCAAGCAGGTGTTTGCGGGCTTCGAAGTTCTGCCCTTCCACTGCCTTCTGCGCGGCCTCGATGCGGCTGCTGATCATGCGGGACTCAATGGGCACACCTTCTTCCATGCCAAGCCGCTGCAACAGGTTCGAAACCCACTCCTTGGCGAAGATGCGCATCAGGTCGTCTTCGAGGGAGAGATAAAAGCGTGAGGCTCCGGGATCGCCCTGGCGGCCGGCGCGGCCACGCAGCTGGTTGTCAATGCGCCGGGACTCGTGCCGTTCCGTGCCCACGATATGCAGCCCGCCTGCGGCAATTACCTCGTCGTGCTCGCGCTCAGCGGCAGCCGCATATTGGGCAAAAGCCTTATCCCAGGTCTCCTGGCTGGTCTCGAATTCCTGCCCCTGGTAGTAGAAGCGCATCATCCCCGGGCCGGCCATCGGATTGATAGCTCCCTGGGCCGCGTTCACCGCCTGGGCCGCACCGCGCTTCAGCAGCTCTTGCTTCGCGGCAAATTCCGCGTTACCCCCGAGCACGATGTCCGTTCCGCGTCCCGCCATGTTGGTGGCAATGGTCACCATGCCAAGGCGCCCGGCCTGGGCCACGATCTCCGCTTCCCGCTCGTGATATTTGGCGTTCAGCACCACATGCTTCACGCCCTTGCGCTGCAGTATCGAGGAAAGCAGCTCCGACTTCTCGATCGAAGTGGTGCCCACCAGCACCGGCTGCTTCTCTTCGTGGAGCCGCGAAATCTCGTCGGCCACGGCAAAATATTTTTCCTTGGCGGTGCGAAATACCACGTCCGGATTTTCCAGACGGCGCATCGGCTTGTTGGTGGGAATCACCACGATCTCAAGCTTGTAGATGTTCTCGAATTCCGTGGCTTCGGTTTCCGCCGTACCGGTCATGCCGGAGAGCTTCTTGTACAGGCGAAAGTAATTCTGGAACGTGATGGTCGCCAGCGTCTGGTCCTCGCGGCGAATGTTCACCTGCTCCTTGGCCTCGATGGCCTGGTGCAGCCCATCGCTCCAGCGGCGGCCAGGCATCAGGCGGCCGGTGAACTCGTCCACGATGATGACTTCGCCATCCTTCACCACGTAGGCGACATCGCGCCGGTAGAGCGAGTGGGCCTTGATGGCGACCTCGACGTGATGCTTTAAATCCCAGTTCTCCGGGTCGGCGATGTTGCCGATGCCCAGAAGCTGCTCGATCTTCTCCCACCCCTCATCGGTCACGCTGATGGTCTTGTGTTTCTCATCGACCACGAAGTCGCCGGTAAGGATCTTTTCTTCGCCGCGCTCGATCTCTTCCCCTTGTTCGAGCGAAGGGAGGATGCGGTTCACGCGGGCATACTTGTCCGTGGTCTGATCCGTGGGGCCGCTGATGATCAACGGGGTGCGGGCTTCATCGATCAGGATCGAGTCGACTTCATCGACGATCGCGAAGTAGTGTCCGCGCTGCACGCAATCAGCGTGATCAAACTTCATATTGTCGCGCAGGTAGTCAAAACCGAACTCGTTGTTGGTGCCGTAGGTGATGTCGGAGCCGTACGCGGCACGCCGCTGGGCATCATCGAGATCATGCACGATCACGCCCACGGTCAGCCCCAGAAACTCGTAAATCTTGCCCATCCACTCGGCGTCGCGTTTGGCCAGGTAGTCATTGACCGTCACCACGTGAACGCCGTGGCCCGCGAGCGCGTTCAGGTAGCAGGGCAGGGTCGCTACCAGGGTCTTGCCTTCGCCGGTCTTCATCTCGGCGATTTTGCCCTGGTGCAGCACCATTCCACCGATCAATTGCACATCAAAGTGACGCATCTGCAGTACCCGCCGGCCGGCCTCGCGCACCACCGCGAAGGCCTCAGGCAGAATCTCGTTCAGCGCCGATTTTTCTTCGGCCACGCGCTCTTCGGCGGCGCCGATGCCCTCCAGCCGGGCGGCAATGCGGGCACGGAACTCTAGTGTCTTGGCGCGCAGCTCATCGTCCGACAGAGCGCGCATCGCAGGCTCGAGAGACCCGGTCTGTTCGACCATGGGCATCATGCGCTTGATCACGCGTTCGTTGCTAGTTCCGAAAATCTTGGTTAAAGTGCTTGCGATCAATAGATAATTCCTTTACTGCCCCCAGGGCCACGGCTACTACTCTAGTTTAGTTCACCCCGGGTATTTGGTGCAGAATACCCCGCCGGCGGAAGGTCAAAAGTCTCCCATGCCTAAACGATTTTTCCTCACGATGTTGATTTTGCTGCAAGCTGGAGTATCACTCGGGCAGATGAACATGGCGATGGGCGATAGCGGCGATCCGGTCCCCCCGGAGCAGCTGCCCAAGCCCCAACACATGGAGGGTGTTGGCAATGTGCGCTTTCCCATTTCCGCGAATGGCCAGGCCCAAATGTGGTTCGAACAGGGCTACAACCTGCTTTATGATTTTTGGGATTACGAGGCGGATCGGGCCTTCGAAGAGTCCATCCGCGCTGATGGAAATTGCGCCATGTGCTACTGGGGCCTGTACCAGGCAGAAAGCTTCAACCACAGCCTGACCAAGACTTACGCGCAGGCATCGCTCGAAAAAGCGGTTGCGCTGGAAGGGCATGCCACGCCGCGAGAAAAGCTCTACATTCAGGCTGCCCAGGCCCACGAAGCGGCGATTCGCGAAGCCGGCTCCGAGGACAAAGCAAAATTTGACCACGAGATCGAAATCCTACGCACCCTGGTGAAGGAGAACCCGGGCGATACCAATGGCCGCATCGCCCTCTCCGAGGCTGTCAGCGACGGTTACGACGACAATGGAGAGGCGCGCAAGGGCAAGCAGGAGGCGCTTGCGCTGCTACAGGGTGTGCTCAAGGATGAGCCTCAAAATTCGGCCGCGAATCATCTCTGGATCCACGCCGTCGAAGCCAGTCCGCATCCGGAACAGGCTTTACACAGCGCGGAGATTCTGGGCTCGCTTGCACCAGCATCGGGACATATGGTTCACATGCCGGGGCACATCTTCTACCGCACCGGTGATTATGCCCGGGCGCAGACGGCCTTCGACGCGTCTGCCCAGGCCGATGAAAGCTACATGCGCCAACAGCACATCGCGCCGGACAATGATTGGAACTATATTCACAACCTGATGTATTCGGTGGCCAATCTGCTGGAGGCCGGGCAGCTGCAGCAGGCGGCGCAGGTTTCGGTCCAACTAGGGAAAGCACGCGGCCATCTGGAAGACACTCTCTACCCCTGGTCTCCCCGGGATGCGATTGCCCGTCTCAATCCCGCGCTGCCGGTTGCTCTGCGCACCGCCGACTGGGCGCGCGTAGTCGAACTGGTCAATGCCGCAAATCTCTCCCAGGAAATGCCACACATGGAATTCCTGGCCGGAGGCCTTTCGCAATTTGCTATGGGCATGCAGTCTGTGGAGGCACATGAACCGGATGTAGCCGAACACCACTCGGTGTTGCTGGATGCGAGCTTATGGCGCATGTCGGAGCAGATAAAGGACCAGGAGGCGAAGGAGAAGAAGGCCGCTCCGGCCACTGGAAACCAAAGTATGTCGCCTGATCCCCTGCCCCAACCTCTCCTCAAAATGCTTTCCATCATGTCGCTCGAGCTACGCGCGTCCATGCTGGCTACGCAAGACAACGTCCCCGAAGCGGAAAAGCTCTTCGCCGCCGCGCTCCGGGAAGAGAAGGAGCTCGGCTACCGCGAGCCTCCCTTCTATATCCGTCCGGTAGCGGAAACGGAAGCGGCGGCTATGATGACGGCCGGTAAATGGACGGAGGCAGAGGCTGCATTGCAGAAGGCGCTGGTGGAGCGTCCCAATTCTGGTTTCGCGCTCTATGGCATTGCCCAGGTAAAGGAAAAGACGCGCGATACCGGCGCAACCGCCGTGGCTTACCAGCAGTTCCTCAATGCTTGGAAGACGGCGGACCCAGGATTGCCCGAGATGCAACATGCCCAGCAATGGATGAGCCAACACCCAAGTTCCGGCAACTCAGGATCATATTGAGCCGGATCGCCGTACCTCAGCGATGAGGGTTTCGCCCCGAAATCATTGGAAAACGGTACCTCTGGGGCTTAGAACCCTCATTTTTTTCACGCTTAACGGCCCGACTTTAAAGCGGAAGTGGATCCAGTCCCGCTGCAATTGCAAGCGAAAGCCCGCGGCTAAAGCCGGTGGAGTAGGCTGATGGAGCCGCTCGGCTTGAAAGCCGAGCTCCCCCGCATAAATGCGGGGGCTCCCACCGGGCTTTCGTTGAGAGAACGGTGGGAGCCCTCTGCTTTGACAGGGAGAGCGACGCTTTAGCGTCGCGGTTCATTTGTTGCCGGTCCAAACTCTCTGGTTCTCACGCAAGGGCTGAAAGCCCTCATTTTTTTCGCGCTTAACGGCCCGACTTTAAAGCGGAAGAGGATCCAGTCCCGCTGCAATTCCAAGCGAAAGCCCGCGGCTAAAGCCGGTGGAGTAGGCTGATGGAGCCGCTCGGCTTGAAAGCCGAGCTCCCCCGCATAAATGCGGCGGCTCCCACCGGGCTTTGGTTGAGAGGACGGTGGTAGCCGTCTGCTTTAACAGGGAGAGCGACGATTTAGCGTCGCGGTTCATTTGTTGCCGGTCCAAACTCTCTGGTTCTCACGCAAGGGCTGAAAGCCCTGATTTTTTTCACGCTTAACGGCCCGACTTTAAAGCGGAAGATGGATCCAGTCCCGCTGCAATTGCAAGCGAAAGCCCGCGGCTAAAGCCGGTGGAGTAGGCTGACGGAGCCGCTCGGCTTGAAAGCCGAGCTCCCCCGCATAAATGCGGGGGCTCCCACCGGGCTTTCGTTGAGAGAACGGTGGGAGCCCTCTGCTTTAACAGGGAGAGCGACGCTTTAGCTGTGAAATTTCAAGAGGTTGTTGTCCATTCGGTCGAGAACTGTGAAGCTGATGTTGCGAAGCAAAAGCTATCCCAGGAGACCGAATGGACTACCACCATCATGCTCGACTGACGGTTTACAGTCGAGAGCAACTTGGCAAGAGCGTGATCGAAGGGCGGCTAAGCTTGAAGGAGGCCATGGCCGAGTTCAAGCTTAGCCGGCAGAGTATTTCCAAGTGGGTCCGCCGGTTCCGTGAAGGTGGCAAAGGGGCGCTGCTGGACCGTTCCTCGCGTCCCCATCGGTCCCCACGCAGGGTGAACCCGGAGTTGGTCAGTCGTATCGAGCGACTCAGGCGAGAGCGCTGGACGGGAGTTCGGATTGCCCAGGCTACCGGTCTCAGCCGGGCGACCGTGAGCCGCATACTCACCCGATTGAAACTCAACAAGGTCAGGATGCTGGAACCGCAGATACCCATCGTGCGCTACGAGCATCCCTTCCCGGGCGATCTGCTGCATATCGACATCAAGAAGCTGGCTCGTATCGTTAAGCCCGGTCACGGTATTACCGGAAACCCTCGGGATGAGACCCGCGGCGCTGGCTGGGAGTTCCTCTTTGTTGCCGTGGATGATCACTCCCGTATCGCCTTTACCGCCATGTTGCCAGATGAAAAAGCTGCCTCTTCGGCTCACTTCCTGCGCCAGGCTGTGGCTTACTTCGCCGAACTCGGCATCCATGTACGCCGTGTCATGACCGACAATGGACCTTGCTTCTACGCCAACCTCTTCGCAAACGCATGCCGTGAACTTGCCCTCAAACACATCCGCACTCGCATCTACACTCCTATCAGCCGCGCAGGATGCAATATCGATGTCAATAATCTCTTGAGACACAACATCTAAAGCCCTCATAACGACGCCTATTTGGCCCGACTAAAGAGGCCTGATACAAAACATCGTCCAACCGTGGCGAAAACGAAACGGATCGACATGATGGATCTGTTCTCCGGCTCCACGTCAACACTTTCGCGGTTGACGTGGGTGCAGTCGGCGGCTACCGGACGCTTGACATGAGTTTTTAGGAAACCTGTCTGCGTTTCTCCCAAAGCGCAACTCTCCCCCAAATGTAAGATGATTGAGCATCTTTCAGGAGGGCACCTTGGACGAGGAAATAGTGCAAGCAGAGGCTTCTCCGCTCGTAACTCCGCAACCGCCGAAGCACGGCGCGCATTGGATATTCTTCGGCGTCAACGGTCTGCGAGCGGGATGGGGCGTGTTGCTGTTCGTCCTGCTTTTTATTGGATTTGGATTCCTCACCGCCATGGTGTTGAGGCATTTACATCCCCCTGCTCACCGTTCGGCAGTGTTTTCCCTGAGGTTGGCGCTCATTTCGGAATTCGCGCAAATGGTGCCCCTCTTGTTGGCGACGGCGGTCATGGCTCTGATCGAGCGCCGATCTTTCCTGTCTTACGGATATCAAGGCTCGGCGAAGGCGGTGCGGTTTTTTTCCGGTTTGGTTTGGGGATTTGTTGCCCTATCCGTGTTGGTGCTTGTTTTGTGGAAGTCGGGTCTGCTGGCCTTTGACGGTGTACAGCTGCACGGCGCTGACGTCTGGAAATACGCCGCGGGCTGGGGACTCTTATTCCTGGTCGTCGCCCTCTTTGAAGAGTCCACCCTGCGGGGCTATCTGCAATTCACGCTTACCCGGGGCATCGGGTTCTGGTGGGGAGCGTTACTGCTCTCGTTTCTGTTTGGCTTCTCCCACGGCACCAACCCCGGCGAAACGCCAGTGGGCCTATTCGGAGCGGCAGCCATTGGATTGGTCTTCTGCCTCAGCCTCTGGTATACGGGATCGCTTTGGTGGGCGGTCGGTTGCCATGCCGGCTGGGATTGGGCCGAGTCGTATTTCTATGGGACCTCTGACAGCGGAATGCTGGCCGAGGGCCATCTGCTCGGGGAACACCCAACGGGGCCGCTGCTTTGGAGCGGCGGTCCTACCGGACCCGAAGGCAGTCTCCTGGTCTTAGTGGTGGTCGCGCTCATAGCCCTGTTCATGTGGCTGTGGTGGGGACGCCGCGTGCAATCCCCTTTCCGCGAAAGCGGCTGGAGACCGGCCTGGAGTAGAAAACCAAGGCTCGCCGAGACCGATCCCACCCTCTAAATCAGAGGAGGGCGGGATCGGCTGTTTCCGTCTCCAGACCCAATTCCGCGAAGGCCTCCTGGGCTCGCGCCTGGTCGAACTTACCTTCGCGGGCCAAGCGGGAGAGCGTAGCCGCTACGATCGACTCCGCGTTCACCTCAAAATGGCGGCGCAGATACTCGCGATTGTCGCTGCGGCCAAAGCCATCCGTGCCCAGAGTGACCAACCGGGTCGAGAGCCAGGGTGAAAGCTGATCGGGCACGACTTTCATGTAATCGCTGGCCGCGATGATGGGTCCCTCAGTTCCCTTAACGGTTTCGACAATGTAAGGAATCTTTTCCGGCTGTGTCGGGTGCAGTCGATTCCAGCGGTCCACGCCCAGCGCTTCACGCCTTAGCTCGTTGTAGCTGGTCACACTCCAGACGTCGGTCTGAACGCCATATTTTTCGGCCAGAATGCCCTGCGCCCGCACAACCTCGTTCAGAATGGGCCCACTGCCGAAGAGCTGCGCCGTGGCCTTGCCTGCGGGAGCAGCCTGGAAGCGATAAATACCGCGCACGATGCCCTCGCGAACCCCCTCGGGCATGGCCGGCATGGCGTAGTCCTCGTTGTACATGGTGATGTAGTAGAAGATGGGCTCACCTTCCTGGTACATGCGGCGGATGCCATCCTGGATGATGACCGCCAGCTCATAGACGTAGGCCGGGTCATAGCTCACACAGGTGGGAACGGTGCTGGCCAGGACGTGACTATGCCCGTCCTGATGCTGCAGCCCTTCTCCCAGCATGGTGGTTCGGCCGGCTGTGCCGCCCATCAGGAAACCCTTGCCGCGCGAGTCGGCAAAGGCCCAGATCATATCCCCGACACGCTGGAAGCCGAACATTGAGTAATACATGTAGAACGGAATCGTAGGCAGGCGGTAGTTCGAGTAGGCGGTGCCGGCGGCAGTAAAGGAAGCCATGGAGCCCGCTTCGGTAATGCCCTCTTCTAAAATCTGGCCATCCTGCTCTTCGCGATAGTAGAGCAGCATGTCGTTATCATGCGGCGTGTATTTCTGCCCTTCACTGGCGTAGATGGCCACTTGTCGAATGGCCGACTCCAGGCCGAAGGTGCGGGCTTCGTCGGGCACGATGGGCACGATCAACTTGCCGATCACCGGATCCTTCAGGAGGTGGCGCAGGATGCTGACAAATCCCATTGTGGTCGAAACTTCGCGGCCCTTGGAGCCGGCAGTCCACTCGGCGAATTCCTTCAGCTCGGGCGCCTTGAAGTCCAGCTTGGGCACGTCGCGGCAGGGCAAGTAACCGCCCAGCGCGCGGCGACGCTCCTGCATATAGACGATCTCCGGGCTATCCGGCGCCGGCCGATAGGGTTTACCCAACTTCGCCTGTTGTTCCGGCACGGGAATCTTGAAGCGCTTCACAAATTGGGCCAGCCCGCTGTCGGTGAGTTTCTTCTCCTGGTGCGAGGCGTTGCGGGCCTGGTTCGCTCCCATGCCGTAGCCCTTGACCGTTTTGGCCAGGATGACGGTGGGCGAGCCATGGTGATTGATAGCCTTGCGGTAAGCGTTGTAGATCTTCACCCGGTCATGGCCGCCGCGATGCAGGTTCTCCAGCTGCTCGTCGGTCTTATCGCTTACCAATTCGAGCAGTTCGGGATATTTGCCGAAAAACTCCTTGCGCAGGTAAGCCCCACCTTTTGCTTTGAAGGACTGGTAGTCGCCATCGACGCACTCTTCCATCCTCTTAAGCAGCAAGCCGGAAGAATCACGTTCGAACAGCTCATCCCAGTCGCCGCCCCAGACGACCTTGATGACATGCCAGCCCGCGCCGCGGAAGATGCCTTCCAGTTCGTCGATGATGCGCTTGTTGCCGCGCACCGGGCCGTCCAGGCGCTGCAGGTTGCAATTGACTACGAAGATCAGGTTGTCGAGCTTTTCCCGGGAGGCGACGCCGAGCGCACCCAGCGTATCCACCTCGTCAGTTTCGCCATCCCCAACGAACGCCCAGATCTTGCGCTCGGTTTTTTGAATGAGGTTGCGGTTCTCGAGATAGCGCATGAAGCGCGCCTGGTAGATCGCGTTGAGCGGCCCAATGCCCATGGAAACCGTGGGGAAGCGCCAGAACTCCGGCATCAGCCAGGGATGGGGATAGGATGAAAGCCCCGGCTTGCCCCGCAATTCGTGGCGGAAGTGAAGCAGGCGGTCATCGTCAAATCGTCCTTCGAGGTAGGCCCGTGCATAGACGCCTGGAGAGGCGTGACCCTGAAAGTAGATAAAGTCGCCCGGCTGGTCTCCGTAGGTGGCGTGAAAGAAATGCTCGTAACCCACTTCCAGCAACGTGGCCAGCGAAGAATAGGTGGAGAGGTGGCCCCCGATACCGGCGTCCTTCTTGTTCTGGCCATGCACCATGGCCATGGCGTTCCAGCGGATCAGCGCCTCCAGCCGTAGCTCAAGCTCGCGATTCCCTGGGTAAGGAACTTCCTCATGTTTCGGAATGGTGTTCAGGTAGGGGGTGGTTAGCGCCGAAGGGGTGGAGATACCGGCCTCGCGCGCCCGCTGCCGCAAGGCGGCAATCAGTTCCGCGCCCTGTACCGGACCTTCGCCGACGATCAGGTCGTCGAAAGCCTCAATCCACTCTGCTACTTCTTCGGAAAACTTCGATTGGGCGGGAACAGCGAGTTTGGTTTCCATAATGTTGGCCTTGTTCCGTTTCTGGTCCAGTATATCGTCCCGGCCGCCGTGCTTTTCGACAAGAGTGTGACGCCACGAATCCTGATCCCAAGGCTCCTCGGGCTGTGCTAGATTGATGCCATCCTGCAATGTCCTCCTCTTCTTTCTCCAGCAGCCAAGCCGATGTGATTGACCTGCAGCAGCAGGTAGCCCGCTTGCAGGCATTGCTCGAGGTTTCCCGGCAGGTGCATGCGGCGGTTCGGCCCGAAGAAGTGCTGCAATCCGTGCTGCGCATCGTGGTTCGGGAACTGGAAATGGCCGGCGCCCACGTAACCGATCCCGCTCTCACCGTGGGCGAAATGCCCCCGGAGCCGTGGGAGGGGTGTGCTCGCTACGCCCTGCTCAGCAAGGACGGAACGCAGCTGACGGAACTGGTGGTGAACCCCGGGCCGGGCAAGACTCTGTCGCTCTATGAGCAGGATTTTCTGGAGGGGTTGGTGCTTCAGGCAGGAGTCGCGGTCGAGAATGCCCACTATCATGAGCGGGCAGTCGAATGGGCTCGCGTGCAACAGGATCTGGACGCCGCCCGCGCCATTCAGCGCAGCCTGTTGCCGCAGCAAATGTCGGAGATTTCCGGCTATTCCGTCGCTATACGGTCGAGCACCTGCTATGAGGTGGGCGGCGACTACGTCGACATTGTTAACCTCCGCGAGGGGGGCGAGATCATGGTGGTCGCGGATGTCGCCGGCAAGGGTTTGGCGTCTGCCATCGTCGCTACCTCGTTCCGCTCTGCTTTCCGCGCAATGGCGCTGGCCGGGCTACCGTTGGCGGAGTTAGCCGCGAGCATGAACCAGCAGCACTACGGCGAAGGGCAAGAGGCCCGCCGCCGCTACGTGACCGCGATCTTTCTCAAACTGGACCCGCAGGCGCATACCGTGGAAGTCGTCAATGCCGGCCACAATCCCGGATTTCTGATTTCCGGAGATAAGGCTGTGCATGAGATTAAGGCCAGCGGTACCCCGATCGGGCTGGTACCCATGATGCAATACAGCTCGGAAACCCTCGCCTTCCCACCCGGAGCGCGCCTCCTTTTCTATACCGATGGCCTTACAGAGGTCTTTCACGGCGATGACGAGTACGGTCCAGAACGTTTGCTGGCAACATTTCAGGAGTGCAAGTCGCAGGATTGTACTGCTATCCTCAAGGTCCTGTGGCAACAATTGAGTGAATTTTCCCGTGGGGAGCCGCAGCAAGACGACATGACGGCGCTGGCATTGGTGCGCATGCAGTCGAAGTGAGGGTAGACCAAAATGGTTGAAACCAGGGGCACGGCGGTGGAAGTCAGACTCCCATCGCGGCTGGGCTTCGAAAAAGTTGCGATGGGCACGGCGGCCAGCGTGGCTAAGCTCATGGGCTTTCCCGACGATCGCATTGAAGACCTGAAAACCGCTCTCGCCGAGGCGTGCATCAACGCCATTGAGCATGGAAACCTCTTGAACGATAACCTCTGTGTGGGAGTGATCCTTTCGGCCAGCGATGAAGCGCTGGAGGTGAAAGTGATGGATACCGGCTCCGGTATCGCCAAGGCGCCTTCCAAACCCGACATCGACCGCAAGATGCATGGCGAAGAGGACCCCCGCGGCATGGGCATGTTTTTGATCCAATCGCTGGTCGATGAGGCGGAGTGGGTCAAGGGAAGCCCGGGAAAAGGAAGCTATGTAAGACTGGTCATCAGGCTGGCCAAGGAGAGTGAGTAAAGTGCAGACGGAGACGAAAGCAAAGGTTGACGAGGTGACTGCAGCGAATGGAACCCCGGTCACCGTCCTTCGCTTCACAGGCGACATTTCCAGCAGTTCGCGGGACACTGTACTTGGAACCTACGAGGGTGTGTTGAAGAGCCGGCCGGTACTGATCGATTTCTCCAAGGTGGAGTACATCAATTCGAGTGGTATTGCTCTCGTCATCCAGATGTTGATGGAAGCCAGCAAGGCTGAGCAGAAGATCGCCGCCTTTGGGCTCACTCCGCACTTCCAAAAAGTCTTCACCATGGTAGGGATCACCAAGTACGCCGCCCTGCACCGCGACGAGGCGACCGCCATCGCGTCGCTGTAGAGGGAAGCAGCAGGTCCCTCTACTTAGCCCGCGGGTGTGTCCGGTCGTAAACCTGCGTTACCTGTCCCACCGTGAGCTGGGTATACCGCTGCGTAGTCGATAGCCGCTCGTGGCCGAGCAGCTCTTGAATTGCCCGAAGGTCAGCACCCTCCTCCAGCATGTGCGTGCCGAAGGCGTGGCGCAGCGTATGGGGGTGAATCTCCGCCGGCAATCCTTTAGCCACCGAGATACGCTTCACGATCCGCCCTACACTCCTGGTAGTCAGGCGGCCATTGCCCTTCATCTGCAGATTCAACAGCAAAGCATCGGTCGACTTAGGCCCGAGCTTGGCCGCCCGCGACGGCAGATAAGCGCGAATCGCGTCGGCCGCTGCATCACCCAAAGGAACATAGCGCTGCTTGCGTCCTTTGCCGCGGACCAGGATCACTTCCCGCGCCCAGTGCACATCGGCCACATTCAGCCCCACCAGCTCGGCGTTTCGGATGCCGCATCCGTAGAGCAATTCGAAGATCATCCGATCGCGCTCCGGCCACGCCGCAGCCGTATCCGCCGATGCCGTTTCCACCAGGTGGTTCATTTGCTCGATCGAGGGCACACGCGGCAGATGCTTGGGTAGCTTAGGCGTCGCCACCAGGGCTGCGGGATTGCTGGTAACGTGCCCTGCCTTGGCCATCCATTGAAACCAGGACCGAACCGCCGCCAGCGACCTGGCAACCGACGCCTTCGCCAACCCCCGGCCGTACAGTTCGCCCAGGTAACCGCGTATTTGCAGATGATCGACGGTATGCATTTCGACGCCCTGCCCGCTCTGCTCGATAAGGTAGGCGGCAAAATTGTCGATCTCCCGCTGATAGGCGCGCAATGTATGCGGGGAAGCGGACCGCTCATGCGCCAGCATGGCCAGAAATTCCTCCGCCAACTGCTTGGGTTGCGGCTTCACTTAGCAAACCTTCTGGTGGCCCGGGGATGATGAGCACGATGCACGGCTTTTAGCCTGCCCAGCGCCAGGTGCGTATAGACCTGCGTGGTCGAGATATCGGCGTGTCCCAGCAGGGTTTGCACCGTTCTTAAATCGGCCCCGTTCTCCACCATATGCGTGGCGCAACTGTGGCGCAGCACGTGCGGACTGGCGCGGGCATCCAGTTGCTTCACCAAACGCCACACCCATTGCCGGGTGAGTCCGGCGCCGCGGATAGAGAGAAAAAGCCGGCTCTCCCTGGGGCGAACCGCCAGCGACGGCCGGCCGCGGCTCAAATACGTGTCCAACGCCTCCACTGCCGCTCGCCCCAGGGGCACGATGCGCTCCTTGTCCCCCTTACCGCGTACCAGCATGCGGCCGTCGGCGAGGGAAAGATCTTCCACCCCCAGCCCGGTGAGCTCGGAGACGCGCACCCCGCCGGCGTACAGCATCTCCACGATGGCACGGTCGCGCAAGGCCACCGCTCCGGCCTGGGGATGATCTGCCGACGCCGCGGCCTGGTCCATCATGTGCTCCGTTTCCGACAGGGCCAGCGCCTTGGGCAAAACTTTCCACGACGACGGCGACTCCAGGTTCACGGTTGGGTCGTGCCCGATCCGCTTATCCAGCAGCAGCCATTTGTAAAAGCCGCGCAGGCAGGAAAGCTTGCGCGCAATCGAGCGGGACTGCACCCCATGCTTCTGCAAGTGCTCAAGGAACCCCGCCACCTGAGCCTGTCCGGCGGTCATGGGCAGCGCGTGGGCACCTTCCAGGTATTCGGCGAAGAGGCACAAATCCCGCTCATAGGCCTCGCAGGTGAGTGGTCGCAGCCCCTTCTCCACGCGCAAATAGGCAAGGTACTGGCGCAGGATGCTGGGCTGGTTGGGGGCGGGCACAAACTCGATTATCTGCTTCGGGACGGCTCAACCGGTGCCCGCCGGCCCGCGCGGGAATCAAGAGAGACAGCCTTGCCACGTTTACCTGCCCTTTACACCAGAAGTGCAAAATTGCCGCAGATCGCGGACAATAGAAGAAGGGGGCTGTATGCCTCGCCAGGAGCGACCTTCCGCTTTGACCAGCAAGTCCGGCACCAACATTTCTCTTTCCCCCCAAGAATTCGTCGACGCGGTTCTCTCCCTGGATCCGGCTGTTGCCGTCTTCGACTGCGACGGAACGCTGTGGAGCGGTGACTCCGGCTACGACTTCATGGTCTGGTCGATCGAAGAAGGCATCGTCTCCCGTAATGCGAGTGACTGGATCGACTCCCGCTACCGCCTCTACCTGGCGGGCAAGGTTTCTGAACTCGCCATGTGCGGCGAGATGGTCCAGATCTACGACGGGGTGAGCGAAGTGGAAATCCGCCGGGCGGCCGCCGCGTTCTTCCGGTCTCGCTTCCTGGATAAGATCTTTCCCGAAATGGCAGCCCTGGTTTCCTCGTTGCATGAGCGCGGGACCGAAATCTGGGTGGTCAGTTCCACCAACAATTGGGTGATTGAAGAAGGCGTGCGCGGCTTCAACATTCCGCCCTCCCGGGTCATTTCCGCACGTGCCCAGGTGATTGGCGGCGTCATTACCAGCAATTTGCTCGATGTTCCTACGGGCGAGGGGAAAGCCCAATCGCTGGTAAAGGCGGGGGTCGCTGCTCCTGATGTGGTGTTCGGCAATTCCATTCACGACGCGGCGATGCTCGAGATCGCGCGCCAGGCTTTTCCTGTGAACCCCACGCCGGCACTGCTGCAGATTGCGGCACGGCATGGATGGCCCTTTTTCTATCCGGATGGCACTCTGCCCCCATTGGCATGATGCGCCAACGTCGCAGCCTGCGGATCGCTGCGCTGCAGCCCAGCGTAAGCGCTACCCTGGATCGGCTGGACTGCCTTGACTCGCTCGTTGCCTGCACCCGTTATTGCCTTGATGCTGTTCCTGCGCTGCGTCACCGTGATCTGAAAGTGATCGCGGACTCGTGGTCTTCGACTACTGAAGGAATACTCTCCGCTTCGCCCGATCTGGTCCTGGCCTCCGTTCCCTACCGGCTCGAATCCCTGGCCGCGATCCTGAAATGCGGCGTGCCGGTGCTCACCCTGGCCCCTCATTCGCTAGCGGACATCTATCAGGACATCCGGCTTCTCGGCTCCATTCTCCACGTACCGGATCGAGCCGAAGCGGTGATCGACGAAATGCAGTCCGAGCTGTCGGCGACGGAGCGGGCTGCCCAAAGCGCGGAACCCCCGCTGGTTTACTGCGAAGAGTGGGGCAAGCCTCTTATTCATTCGCAACCCTGGGTGGCAGAGCTGGTTGCCGCCGCCGGAGGCCGCTTTCTGGGCACACCCGGCTCGGTAACGGATGCGGACGCGGTCGCTGCCCTTGATCCTGATGTGCTCGTCTTTGCCTGGTGCGGTGCCGGTGACCGGGTCCCGCTCAAGCGGGTGATCGAAAAACGGCAATGGCAATCGGCTGCGCGCGGTCCGCGCCGGCCGCGTCTTTTGCATTCCGGATGAGCTTTTGAACACTCCTGCGCCGACGCTTCTACAGGGGCTTCAGGCGCTGGCGGGCGTCCTCCATCCGCAGATTTTTGGCCGCCTCGAAAACGTTCGCTCGTTGCAGCCAGACGGTCTTGCGCCGGCAACGTCTAAAATCATATGACCGTGCAGAAAGACTCCAGCCGACCGAGAACGGACGCTAAGGTAGTTCGGCTGGTTGTCGCTGCGCTCATCCTGCGCGAGCAAAAGGTTTTGATCTGCCAGCGCCGGCCGGACCAGCCGATGGCCCTGAAATGGGAGTTTCCCGGAGGCAAGGTGGAGGACGGCGAGAGCGCGGAGCAAGCCCTGCGGCGCGAACTCGACGAGGAGTTAGGGATCACCGCCGATATCGGCAACCGCGTGGCTCACACCCGGCACACTTACCGCAGCGGCAGTGCGATCGACTTACAGTTTTTTGTGGTCCACGAATTTACCGGGGAAATGACCAACCGTATCTTCAACGACCTGCGCTGGTGCCCACTGCGCGAGTTGACCCGCTATGACTTTCTCGCCGCCGATCGCATCCTCATCCGCGAGCTGGCTGCGGGTAAGCTGCTCTGACGAATACAGGGACGCCGTATTAATGGCTCCGGTTCTATTTTGTTCCAGACGCGACAGGTCTGTTCTTCCCAAGAAACAATTCCTCAGGGAAAGTTCGCCAGGATCTCCGCAACCTCTTTACTGCGCAAGACGGGAGCGTCCGTTTCTGCACTCAGAACGGGAAGACCGGTAACGGGATCAGTGATGATCCTGACCTTGGGTAGATCCTTCTTGCGGAGTGTCAAGACGATACGTCCGGCCTCGATGTTGGGGACTCATTTCAACCCTGCCAACTGTTCCGCAAATTCGCCGCACTTGGGCTCGCTAATCAGGCCCGCAGCGCCATCGCTCCTATTGACATTCTTTATGAGCGTTTTCTACGCTCCTATCGTCATTCAATAGGAGCGAGGCGCGTGGAGCGAAATCAGGCGAATCTGCTGCAGGGGACTCTGGACCTGCTCATCCTTAAGGCCATCGGCGACGGCGAATTTCACGGCCTTGGCATTGCCCGGCGTGTCGAGGCGATCACTGAGAGCACATTCAAGGTCAGGCCCGGGTCGCTCTTTCCCGCTCTTCACCGCATGGAAGAAGCCGGATGGCTGAAATCCTTCTGGGGCGAGTCGGAAAACAACCGGCGCGCCAAGTATTACCGGCGCACAAAGGCCGGCGAGCATCAGCTGGGAGTCGAAACCGAACAATGGACTACCATCTCGCGGGCCATCGGCCGCGCGTTAAAGACAACATAAAGAAGGCACACCGCATGTGGTCTCACATCAAAGCGGCATTTCGCAATCTGTTGCACAAGCGACAAGTCGAGTCTGAGCTCGATGACGAAATTGCGAGCTATGTCGCGGCCGTGACCGACGAAAAGATCGCCGCCGGCCTCACTCCCCAGGAAGCCCGCCGCCGCGCACTCGCCGAATGCGGCGGAACCGAGCAGGTCAAGCAGGCTGTCCGCAACAGCCGCGCCGGAGCGCTCGCCGATTCCCTGAGCCAGGACATTCGCTTCGGAATCCGCCAGTTGCGCCGCAATCCCGCCTACTCTTCGACCGCAATCATCACGCTTGCGCTCGGAATCGGCGCAGCCACGGCGATTTTCTCCGCAGTCTACGGGCTGCTGCTGCGCCCGCTCCCCTATCCGCGCCCAGACCGGCTGATGTTTATTTACCAGCACACGAAAGATGACGATAGGTCTGCCCTACTCAATCAGGATTTCATCGCCGCGCAGTCGGCTCTGCGGTCGTTTGAGTCCGTGGCCGGATATCTCGACTTTGGCGATGAGAATCTGACCAGCGTAGACACCCCGACGCGTGTGTCGGCGAAGGGAGTGACTGCGAATTTTTTCCCCACGCTACGCGTGACTCCGGCGCTGGGCAGAAATTTCTTAAGGAGTGAAGACCGCAAGGGCGGCCCACCCGTGGTGATCCTCAGCCATCGCCTCTGGCAAAGCAGGTTGAACAGCGACCCCGCGATCATCGGCCGTACCATCACACTAGCCGGAAAGGCGCAAACCGTGGTGGGCGTTCTGCCCGCGCACTTCAACTTTCCCGACCCGGCAGCCGAGCCGGATCTCTATGTTCCTGCCGGCATAGACACCGATACAAGCCTTCAAACGAGCAACATTTCCGTTTATATGGTGCCAACGGTCGCCCGGCTGCGCGACGGCGTAACCCTGCCTCAGGCGCAAGCGGAGCTCAATCTCTTTGAACAAAACCGGGTGAAAGGCTACGCACCGTTTTTTGTGAACTGGGCCGAAGGCCGCCAGATTCTTGCCCAGCCGCTGCAGCGTTATCTCACCGGAGAGGACCGCGAGCCGCTGCTGATCTTGTTGGCCTGCGTCGCCGCCGTGTTGCTCATCGCCTGCGTGAACGTAGCCAACCTGCAGCTGGCGCGCACCGTCACCCGCGAGGCAGAGATGGCGCTGCGCGGCGCGCTCGGTGCCGGCCGCGTGCGCCTTATCCGCCAGTCGCTGGTTGAAAACCTTACGCTCTCGGCCATAGCCTCTGTGCTGGGCCTCGCCATGGCCTCTTTGATCGCTTGGCTCATCCGCCAGAGCGGCGCGCCGGGCGAATTCTCTCCCGGCTCGCCGGTTGCGGATCTGCTTCGGGCGCCGTTCGGCAAGCTGAGCGCTGCCGTCGAAATCAACAGCTGGGTTCTCGCATTCACCGCAGGCCTCGCGCTCTTGACCACGATTCTTTTCGGTCTTGCTCCGGCGATCGGCTCCTCGCGCACGGATTTGCGCACCGCACTCCACGGCGCAGCGCGCGGCGTTTCCTGGGGCAGGCAGCAGCGGGGGTTGCGCAGCATCTTGCTCGCATCAGAGATCGGTCTTGCCGTGCTGCTGCTCACCGGCGCGGGCCTGTTGATTCGCAGCTTTGCGCACGTGCTTCAAAACGGCACTGGCTTTGATCCGCGCCAGTGTCTTACCGCGAAAGTGCAGCGCAACCCCTCCGAGGATCCGGAAAAGACAAAAGCGTTTGCGCAACAATTGTTGCCGCGCCTCAAAGCGATTCCCGGCGTGCAGGCTGCAGCCATCGGCAGTGCGCTTCCGCTTGAACATATCTACCGGGGCAGGACTCTCGCCTTCGGCGATGGACCTCCGCTGCCGGTGGGACAGCGCCCGGGCGCCCGCAGCATCAGCATCAGTCCTGAATATTTCGCGGCCACCGGCACCCGCCTGCTTCGGGGCCGATCCTTTACCAGTGCTGAAAATGCCGGTGCCGTTCACGTCGCCCTCGTCAATCAGGCATTTGCGCGCAAATATTTCAACGACGACGCGCTCAACAAACGATTCCGTATCAACCTCTACGGTCACGATAGGTTCACTCCTATCACCGCCGTCGGCATTGTTCAGGATGTCGAGCTTGACAGCCTCGAAGCGGATATCCAGCCCGTCATCTATCTGCCGTTTGACCAGGTGCCGGAACGCGAAGTGAATATTTTGCTGCGCTCGAACGTCGAGCCCGCATCGCTGGCAGCGGCCACGCGTAAGGCGGTGATGGATACGGACCTCACGCAGCCGCTGTTCGATATAGCAACGATGGAGAGCCGCCTCTCGCAGTCGCTCGCTCAGCGGCGGCTGATCATGCTGTTGATCGCCGCCTTCGCCGCGCTGGCCACGATCCTGGCCGGAGTGGGTGTGTATGGCGTATTTTCCTACTGGGTGAGCGAGCGCCGGCAGGAGTTGGCGATTCGGCTAGCCCTTGGCTCATCGCGTCCTGAACTGTTTCGCCTCATCATGTCGCAGGCCCTGCGCCTGATTCTGGCGGGCGGCGTCGTGGGGATTGCGGGCGCGTGGTTCCTGGACCGTCTTCTCGCCAGCATGCTAGTCGGCATCCAGGTGCATGACCCGATCTCGCTCTCGCTGGCCGGGGCGCTGATGACGCTCATTGCGCTTTTGGGATGCAGCCTGCCCGCCCGGAACGCCGCCCGCACCAACATAACCTCCGTACTCCACTCCGAATAGGAATCCGGTTTTTGAAGGGTACGGGCTTTAAGTCGGGCGGTAAACACCAAAGCTAATAAGGGCTTTAGCTCCTGAGGTGGTTGCTCTCCTGCCCGGTGCAGAGTTTTTCCGCAAGCTGTCGCGAGCACCCGAAAATGTGAGTACTGAGCGAGATCGCCCGTCAAGTTTCAAAATTGAAAATAGATGAAGTCGCGATGGCCAAAGAATCCGAAGAACACGATGGCGTACATACAGGCGTTGTAAGCCAGTGCGCGGAACGCCGGCCGGCTCCAGAGCCGGGGGACGTGCGCTGGGTGGGCGATCCACCATTCGACAACAAACATGGCGACAATGGATAAGACCAGATAAGGAGCTGTGGCGCGACTGAAGCCGCCCACCTTTAGCAAGAGAGGGTCGAGCCGACCCAGGGGGAAAAGATGGGTGGCGATAAACCACGCGTCTCCCAGGCTGTTGGCGCGAAAAAAGATCCAGGCGTAGGTCACCAGGCTGAACGTGAAAAGAGTCTTGAGCACGACCAAGCGGTCGAATCGCGTGGTGAAACGGGCTGTCGACTGGGCCACGATCAGGTAGATACCGTGCAAAAAGCCCCAGGCGACAAAGGTCCAATTAGCGCCATGCCAAAGCCCGCTGATCACAAAGGTGATCATCAGGTTGATATAGTGCCGCGAAAGCTTCACGCGGTTACCGCCCAACGGAATATAGACGTAATCGCGAAACCACGTGGACAACGAAATGTGCCATCGCCTCCAGAACTCACCCACCGAGCGGCTGAAGTACGGCTGCATGAAATTGATACGCAGCTCGTAGCCCATCATCCGCGCCAAGCCCAACGCGATATCGGTGTAGCCGGAAAAATCGCAATAGATCTGGATGGAAAAGAGCAGCGTGGCCAGCAACAGAGCGGCCCCGTCGTAATGCCGCGGCGTGTTGTAAACGAGCTTTACGTAATCGGCCACGTTGTCAGCCAACACCATCTTCTTGAACAGGCCCCAAAGAGCCTGCACCATGCCCGCGCGCACGCCTTCGAAACTCACCTCCGGCTCGCGATGAAACTGGGGCAGCAGTTCGTATGGCCGCTCGATGGGCCCGGCCACCATTTGCGGAAAGAAGGCCACGTAGAGCGCGTACTCCAGCAGATTCTTTTCCGCCGGCACCCTCCGCCGGTAAACCTCGATGGTGTAGCTCATCGCCTGAAAGGTGTGGAAGGAAAGGCCGACGGGCAAGATGATCGCCAGCAGCGGCGGATCAAACCGCAGTCCAAAGAGGTGCGACGCGCTGCGAAAGGAGCCGGTGAGGAAATTGAAATACTTGAATACGACTAGAAGTCCGAGGTTGCAAAACAGGCTTATTCCCAGGTACAAACGCCGGCGCGCGAGCTGCTCCGCTTTTTCGATTTGCAGGCCGGCGACGTAGTCGATCACCGTGATGGCCCAGATCACAAAGATGTAGCGCGTGCTCCAGCACATGTAGAAGTAGTAGCTGGCGATGAGCAGAATGACCTTGCGGGTGGTACCGCGTGTGACCAGGAAAAGCAGCCACACGAGAACAAAAAATAAGAGGAACTGAAAGCTATTGAAGAGCATGAGAGCTCTCCTTCAGCAGCTGGAACAACGCCTCCGTATACATCCGCGCGCCGGCTTCATTGAGGTGCGTCTGATCGGCAAAGAGCCGGTTGGGATAAAGAAAGTAGTCCGGACCGAGCAGCTTACATGAGGTGGTTTGCTGGAGCAGTGCGGCAAAGTGCTCGTCACGTGCAGGTGGGGGAGCGGCTTCTCCCTTGCGGAGGTAATAGGGCACATAGTAACAATCGATGTGATACTGCTTCACCAATTGATTCAGCTGACCAAGCTGCGCGCTTTGCGCGGGAGCAGTCCGCGCGGGTACTTGCGCAGGTTGGTCCGATGCGAGATGAAAATCATCCGGCAGCCGCCCTCCGGGGAAACGGCTTTGCTCGGTAATCAAGTGGTAGCCTCGCTCGGCAATCACCGCGCGCTCGCTCTCTTGCGACTCGCGGTAATAACTCAGCAGGCCGCCGTGGCTGGGCGCTGCAAGCAGAAATGCGGTCAGGTCTCTGACGAAATTACGAAAAGGAAAGAGATTATCGACTACAGCGTGATCGTCGGGAAGGAAATGAAAGATCCCGTGTCGAGGTGGATCAGGGTTCCATGGGAGGGTGAGCAGCAACACGTTGGGAGCCTGGCCCCGCGCACACATGGCCTGGAGAGGTGGCAGGAATAAATCACTACCCGGAAAACCGGAGTTGAAGGAGGAAACGTTGAGATGGTGGGCCGAACTCATCTGGTCAAACCAGGCGGGAACGAAACCCGCCAGGATCTTGCTATTCCCGAAGATCAAGACCCGGGTGACCGCCGGATTTTCTGGAAAGATCGGTCCCGTTTGTTCCCATTGCAGCTTGGCGCTGAAGACTATATCGGAGCCATTTTTCAGGTAGGGCAGACTGCGCGCGAGCCCGTAAAACACGGCCCAAAATATCAGGAAGAGAAAAAGCGTCCAGCCGAGAGCCGACGGGGTCCTCCGCTTCGCTGGGGGCTCCTGCTTGGCGGCGTCAGAGAGAGGGTTGGGAGCTGCTTCGACGTCCAAGATAGTCCTTGAACTCTCATCGTATTACAAGCCGCAGGGGCATTTTCACTTCTGCTGTGTACTAGTGAGAGTAGCGACGCGGAGCGCGATATAGGGTGCGAAGGTTGGGGGAAAACTCATGCTTTGTATCAGGGCACGACTTTAAAGCGGAAGTGGATCCAGTCCCGCTGCAATTGCAAGCGAAAGCCCGCGGCTAAAGCCGGTGGAGTAGGCTGATGGAACCGCTCGGCTTGAAAGCCGAGCTCCCCCGCATAAATGCGGGGGCTCCCACCGGGCTTTCGTCAAGAGAACGGTGGGAGCCCTCTGCTTTAACAGGGAGAGCGACGCTTTAGCGTCGCGGTTCCTTTGTTGCCGGTCCAAACTCTCTGGTTCTCACGCAGACTCTAAAGCCCTTCCGGGGGACATGATATGTGCGGCACGGCTAAACGCGTGCCCTGCGTCGGCGAGTATGCCGCAAGCGCTTTAGCCCGAGCCGCTGGTAAACATCATTACCAGCGAGAGGATGATGACCACGGCGGCCGTAACCCAGGCCACGCCGTTGAACCAGCCGGAATTTACAAAATCGCCCATCAGATCTTTGCGATTGATGAGCAGCAGCATAAAGACGATCACCAGGGGCAGCAACACGCCGTTCAGCACCTGCGACAGGATGACCATGCTGATCAGCTTGCTGTTAGGGACGAACAAAACGGCCAGCGCCCCGCCTGCCACCAGGAGGGTATACAGCCAATAGAAGACGGGCGCATCTTTGAAGCCGCCATCCAGGCCCGACTGCAGACCTAGACCCTCGCATACCGTGTAGGCCGTGGAAAGGGGCAGAATGGAGGCGGCAAAGAGCGAGGCATTGAATAACCCCACGGCAAACAACAGGAAAGCATAACGCCCGGCCAGCGGCTTCATCGCCTGGGCCGCGTCTGCCGCTTCCTTGATCGCTCCCATACCGTGGGCAAACAGAGTGGCGGCACAGGCGACCACGATGAACCAGGCCACGATGTTGGTGAAGAACGATCCGATGATGACGTCCAGACGCGAAGCCGGATAGCTCTTGGCAGTCACCCCCTTCTCCACGATCGAAGACTGCAGATAGAACTGCATCCAGGGCGAAATGGTGGTGCCGATGACCGCCACAATCATGTAAATGTAACTTTTAGAGTGCCATATGGAGCCCTTGGGCAGCTCGACCGTAGCCACCATGGCGTCATGCCAGCTGGGTTGGGAAAGAACGCCGGTGACAATATAGGCAATGTAGAAAACCGACGCTGCCAGAAAGACCTTTTCGACGCTCTTGAAGTCTCCCTTAACGACCAGAAACCAGATCAACACGGCGCTGCCGGGCACGGAAATATATTTGCTGACGTGGAAGAGCTGCATACTTCCCGCAATGCCGATGAATTCCGTCATGACATTGCCGAAATTCACGACCACCAGCAAGAGCATCAAGACGAACGTGACGCGGAGCCCGAACTCTTCCCGTATGAGGTCGCTCAGGCCCTTGCCGGTGACCGCCCCCATACGCGCGCACATTTCCTGCACCACCAGCAAAGCCACCGTGATGGGGATCATGGTCCAGAGCAGGGTATAGCCGAACTGGGCCCCGGCATTGGAGTAAGTGAGAATGCCGCCCGAATCGTTATCGATATTGGCGGTGATAAATCCTGGCCCCAGCACGGCGAGGAAGAGCAGTATGCGAATTCGCCAGCGCTTGAGCATGCGGTCAGGGTGAATATTTCAATTTGAATTTCAGGCTATGACAGCGGTTCCACTCACTGCTTAGCGCGCAGAAACGCGATCACATGATCTGCCTGTACTACGCCTACCAGCCGGTTTGCTTTATCCACCACCGGCAACGCATGCAGATTGTACTTGTCAAAGAGCTCTGCGACTTCATCCTGATGGGCCTCCGCCGGACACGAGATAATCCGTGGTTCAGCCAGAACCGCCAAGCGAGTTTCCGGCAGGGCTAGTATCAAGCGCGAGAGCGGGACAACGCCCTCCAGCACATCGTTGCGCCCGGTGAGATAAATCTCGGTTACGCCCTCCGGATCGCCATCGAACTCGCGCAGCGCCCGGACCGCGTCTCCGACCGAGGCGCTGGAGCCCACCTGCACGCAGTCGGTGGTCATTCTGCCGGCGGCGGAATCTTCGCGGAATTCGAGCAGCTCCTCGACCTCATGCCGCTCCTCCGGCTGCATCTCCTCAAGAATTGCCTCGGAACGCTCGTCAGAGAGCTCGGCGAGCAGATCGGCTGCCGCGCCTGGATCCATCTCTTCCACGATGTCGGCGACGCGGCCGGAATCGAGCGATTCGAGCAGGGACTTCTGCAGGCGAGGATCGACTTCCTCCAGCGCGTCTGCCGCTACCTCCTCATCAAGGGAGTTGAAGACCGCCTCGCGCTCAGGGGGTGGCAAGTCTTCCAGGATGTCGGCGAGATCGGACGGATGCATATGAGCGAGCCGCTCATGTTCGATCTTGAGCTTGACCCGGCGCGCCGGATCCACTTCGATCAGATCCACAAACTCCCAGGGGATGACGCTGGCGCGGAAATGCATGGCAAAGTTTGCCAGGGTCTGCCTGGGCATCGTTCCTTTGAGCAGCCGACGTACCGCTCCCCGCAGTCCGACAGCCACCTCGGCGACGCGCAGCCCTTCACGGCCGTTCTCCGGAAACCACTGCAGGTCGACGTCGTTGACCCGCACCACTTTGCGGCCATGCACATCGATGATTTGCCGGTCCAGCACGTCTTGCTGGAGAAGAAGCAGGTTTTCATCCCCACGCAGGGGCTGAAGCAGAGCGTCCTCGCGTAATTCGAGGGTTCCGGCCGGCGTTTGCAGCACATCCTTCACGGCAACGAGCCTGGCTCCCTCCCGCGTCTTGAGCAGCAATCCTGCTACATTACCTGCGGCTGGGCCGGTGGCCACGGCGACGTCTTTGAGCCGACCCTGCACGCGGCCCTGCCGGTCCGTGATGAGCGTACCGAGCAGGAGCGTAAGGCTGGCGTGGGTAGTGTGCTTTTCGTGCATCGAAGGCCGGTTGCAGTCTAACAGCCGTTGGGGGGAAGGTAGGAGCGGGTTAGTAAGAGAGTCGCAGTAGGGTCAATTTAGTAACCCTGGGAGGGAGGATGGGCCTTACAGGCGGCGGAAAAAGTCGCTGTCGGGCTCTCCTGATACGAAAACCGGTTAGTTCGGTCTTTCGGGACGGGTCTTCGGCTGGAAACGCTCATCCAGTGGCTGTCTGCCCTGGAAGCCGGCTTCTACCGTGTGCCAGTAATCGATTTTTGCTTCGCCCAATTGCCAGCAGAGCAGAACGATCTGGTCGCCAATCTGGCATGGAAAATCCAGCAATCCTTTATCGAGATCCTTGACCTGGACGCCAATTGAATCAATTTCCTGGATTGCATCCTGCGCTTGTTGGACCGAAGTCCGCTGGGCCATGCGCTTACGTGCTATCGACGCGACATCCACCAGCATCCCTCCGGAGAGAAAGATGTTCTGGCTGAGCATCTGCAATTCGGCTTCGACCAGACCGGCGCTCGCCTTGCCTTCGATCGCCCGGCGCAAAAGGGATTCGAGAATGGGCAAGAGGGACTGCGCCTCATCCAGAGAGAATGTCTTCATAAGTACGACCTTGGTCCAAAGTTCATGATAAACCACCTTGATTTGTGGCCCCTTGGCGGGGCAGGTATCATGACAGAGCGATGAGTTTGCCCGATACCATCTTCATTTTCGGACTGGCACTGGTAATTTTTGGGCCGAAGAAGCTGCCCGAGATAGGGCGTCAACTAGGCAAGCTGGTGCTCGAATTCCGGCGCGCCAGCAATGAGTTCAAGATGCAGATTGAGGAAGAGTTACGCGCGGCCGAAGTGGCAGATCGCCAGAAGCAAATCGCTGCGCCCCCGGTCACTCCGTCGCCCGCCCCGGAATCCACCTCAGAAGGCCTGACCGTACGGCCACCAAGCAACGGAACCACTGTGAGCACGGAGAGCCCGTCGTCCAGGGTGATCCCGGTGCACGAGGAAGTAGCGGAATTGGAAGCAGTCGCGGGGGACCATCCGGAACTGGCCGCCAACGGCCTCAAGCACGAACCGGAGCAGGCAACCACGCATCATGACTGACATCGTCGATCGGGCCCGCACAGCAGTAACAGAAAGAGCGGAATTGCCGGGCATGAGCCTCCTGGAGCACCTGGAGGAACTGCGCAAGCGCATCATTCATTCCGGCCTTTACTTGATCGTCGGGTTTTTTCTCGCTTACGCCATCCGCGAGCGGCTTTCCGCGTTCATGGTGAAGCCCATCACCGCGGCGCTCAAGGCGCACAACCTCGATCCACACCTGGTCTATCTGAACCCGGTCGACCCATTCAACTTCTACATCAAAATCAGCTTGGTGTGCGGGGCCATCATCGCCTCGCCATTCATCCTATTTCAGGTGTGGTTATTCATCGCTCCGGGACTCTACCGGCAGGAGAAGCGCTACATCCTGCCCTTCATGACGGCCACGGTCGGGCTATTTCTTACCGGCGCCTTTTTCGGCTACCACTACGTTTACCCCGGCGCGTTAACGTTTCTCATTGGCTATGGGTCTCAATTCAGACCCATGGTGACGGTGAGCGAGTACACCGAACTGTTCTTGACCGTGATCCTGGGCCTAGGGATCACCTTCGAGTTGCCGATCCTGGTTTTTTTCCTGGCCCTCTTCGGTATCGTGAACGCGAGTTTTTTGTGGAAGAACATTCGCTACGCCATCCTGGTCATTTTCATCATCGCCGCGATCATCACCCCAACTCCCGATGTGTTGACTATGTGTGTCTTTGCCGCGCCGATGCTGGCGCTTTACTTAGTCAGTATTGGCGTTGCTTACATGGTCCATCCCAGCCGAAGGAACCGCGAAAAAGCGGCATAATGAAGCACTTCTTTTTTCTTTCCCGGCTGCTCGGCGCCGCGTTGCTCTGTTGCCTGTTGAGTGGAATGGCCAGCGCGCAGGCTCCTCTGCCTCGGTTCGATGGAGAGCGTGCGCTGACGTACACCAAGGAATTCGTCGCTACGGGTCCTCGCTGGGTGGGGAGCCCAGGACATGCGAAGGCCCAGGCCTTTCTCGAGCACCAGTTCGCTAAAGATGACCTGGTGAAAGATACGTTTACCGCATCAACACCCATTGGCTCTCTGACGATGACGAATTACATCGTCAAGTTTCCTGGCACTAAGGACGGCATTATTGTGCTGGCCAGCCATTACGACACCAACTACTCGCTGAAGGATACGGGCTACGTGGGCGCAAACGACGGTGGTTCTAGCACCGGTCTGTTGCTGCAGTTGGCCAACAGCTTCCGGGGGAAGAAGCTGGATGGATACAGCGTGTGGCTGGTTTTCTTTGACGGGGAAGAGGCGATCAAGGAATGGACAGACGCCGATTCGACCTATGGCAGCCGACACCTCGCAGCCAAATGGCAGGCTGACGGAACCCTGAAGCACATCAAGGGCTTTCTTCTGGCGGATATGATCGGCGATCGCGATCTCGATGTGGACCGGGATTTGAGTTCGACGCAGTGGCTGCTTGACCTGGTGGGACAGGCCGCGGCGAAGTACGGCGATCAGTCGTATTTTTTCCAGAGACAGAATACGGTGGGCGATGATCACACTCCATTTGTGCAACGCGGAGTGGCCTGCGCTGACATCATCGATTTCAATTACGGCTACCAAAACGCGTTTTGGCACACCCCCCAGGACACCATGGATAAGCTGAGCGCCAAGAGTCTTACCATCGTCGGCGACGTCTTCCTGGAGACGGTGCAGCTGCTGAATCAGCGGTGACGTTTTTCCTAAAAACAAATGCGGGCAAGGTTGAGGCGCACCAGCAGGTCCCTCGGCTGCGCTCGGGATGACAAAGGGGAGAGCAGTGAGTTTTATCGGGACCCGTCAGACCGGATGGCCAGAAAAGAAACAGCCACCGTAGTCTAGGATTGCAATCATGCTTGATGGCGCCCCGATCACATACTGGATAGGTTTCCACGCTGTGATTCTGTTCTTGATCGTGGCTGACTTGACTGTTCTCAGTCTGGGCAAGGCCTCGGCCCGAACGCGCGACAGCATCATTTTTGTTTTGTTTGTGTTTGCCCTCGCCGCCTGCTTCGGCTTATGGATCGGGCACGTTGAAGAGCATCAGACATCCCTCGAATTCGCTTCCGGGTACCTGATCGAGCTGTCCCTGAGCATCGATAATCTCTTCGTCTTCCTACTCCTCTTCCGGGCTTTCGGCCTGAGCGCAGAGGCGCAAAGAAAGGCGCTCCTGTTTGGGGTGATCGGCGCTATCGTGATGCGCGGAGTATTTATCTTCACCGGCATTGCCTTGCTGCGGCGCTTCGCCTGGATACAGTACGTTTTCGGCGCCCTGTTGCTGGTGGCGGCGGTGCGCCTGTTGCGGGGGAAGAAAGCGGGGTCCACGCCCGCTCCGGCAAAATGGATTACGCGATGGACAAAACGTTGGGGCAGCAGCCCCAAATCTACGTTTGGGCTTGCCGTGATCTCGATCGAACTGGTCGATCTCGTCTTCGCGATTGATTCGGTGCCGGCGGTGCTCGCCATCTCCCACCACCCGTTTGTGGTCTACACCTCAAATATCTTTGCCATTCTGGGATTGCGGTCTCTCTACTTCCTGCTGGCCGGCTTGCTCGATCGGCTGCACTACCTTCATGTGGGCTTGGCAACGATTCTGGGCTTCGTGGGGGCCAAGATGATGTTGTCCAGATGGGTCCATGTCCCAGTGGGCATCTCTCTTGGCTTCATTGTTCTGGTGGTGCTCACCGCCACCGCGGCTTCTCTGCTCTCGACCAAGATCCACAGCGAGAGCACGACCTAACCGTTGCGATACGATGGACGAAGCGTGCGTAAGATTTCGGTCACGACCAAGACAGGCCAATACACCGTTTCCGTGGGAAGCGGCATTCTTGATTCCTTAGCCGAGCGCGTGCCGGCCCTCGCCGGCCAGCAGCGCAAAGTCATCGTTCTAACCTCCCCGGAGATCTGGGCCCTTTGGGGTGAACGCCTGCAGGCTTCGCTTCCCCAGAAACCGCTCGTGCTCTTTCTGCCCCCGGGCGAGGGCCATAAGCGCATGGCCCAGGTGGAGCGGCTGGCGACCGAAATGGCCAAAGCGGGGGCAGATCGCTCGTCTCTGCTGGTGGCCTTCGGGGGCGGAGTCATCGGCGATGTGGGCGGGTTTTTAGCTGCTATCTACATGCGCGGCATCGATTACGTCCAGATACCGACCACCCTGTTGTCGCAGGTTGATTCCTCGGTGGGAGGCAAGACCGGGGTCAACCTGCAAACCGGCAAGAACCTGGTGGGCTGCTTTTATCCTCCGCAGGAAGTGGTGGCCGACATCAGCCTGCTGCATACCCTTCCTCACCGGGAACTACGCGCCGGGATCTACGAAAGCATTAAGGCCGGGCTCATTCGGGATGCGGCGCTCTTTCGCTTTATCGAAAGCCATCGCGAGGCTCTCGACCAGGGCGATCCGGCGGCCCTGGAGAAAATGGTTGCAACCTCCATCCGCATCAAGGCCGAGGTGGTTACCCTGGATGAGCGGGAGCTCGGTGTGCGCATGTTCCTTAATTTCGGCCACACCATCGGCCATGCGATTGAGGCGGCCAGCGGCTATCGTGCCCTGCTGCACGGCGAGGCGGTTGCCTGGGGCATGATGGCCGCGCTGCACATCAGCCGCCAGCGAGAGCTGGTAACAGAGGAAGCGGTGCGGCGCATTGAGACTTTGATCCGCTACTTTGAGCCCCCGGCATTGCCCCGTTTAGGCGCGAAACGCCTGTTGCAGGCAGCATCCGGGGACAAAAAGAATCGGGCTGGAGTGCGCCGCTTTGTACTGCTACAAGGGTTGGGCAATGCGGTGGTGGCCGAGGATGTGACCGACGCGGAGGTGCTCGCGGCCATCGATGCGATCTACCGCCCTTCTGCAGGCGGCAAATAGCGTGGCCGCGGGCGCTCAACCAGAAGGGACCGGGGACGAGGTAAGCGCGGCAGCCGCGGTCCGCTCCATGTTCGATCAGATCGCCCCGCGCTACGACCTTCTAAACCATGTGCTGTCATGCAACATCGACCGTGTCTGGTGGCGCCGGGTGGCGCGCCGTTTTCAGCAGGTACTCTCCCGGCCGGACGCACAAATACTGGACCTGTGCTGCGGCACCGGGGATATGACGCTGGCGCTGCTGAAGCGCAGGCCAAAGGGTGGGCGGCCGGTGCTGGCCGCCGACTTCGCCCACCAGATGCTGCTACGCGGTGCGGCGAAATTCACCGCCCAGGGAGGGATCGCCTTGGAAGCCGACGCTCTCCATCTTCCTTTGCCCTCCGGCTCGCTCGATCTGCTCACCACCGCCTTCGGTTTTCGAAACCTAACCAACTACAAGGCTGGCCTGGAGGAGTTCTACCGTACGCTGAAGCCGGGAGGGGAGCTGGGCATCCTCGACTTTAGCGAGCCGGGCGGCGTGATGGGCAAGCTCTATGCCTTTTACTTCCGCCGGGTTCTGCCGAAAGTGGGCTCTCTGCTCTCAGGAGTCTCCGGCCCGTATAGCTATCTTCCCCGCTCCGTCCATCAATTCCCTACCCCTCCGCAGTTACTGAAAACCATGAAATCGGTAGGCTTTACGGATGTTTCATGGACGCCCTACAGCTTCGGCATTGCGGGACTCTATCGCGGCGTCAAGCCAAACCCTGCGGGTTAACCAGGTAAGGTCCGCCCACTATCGTGGAGGTCCGGCCAGCGGCCTGACTGGATAAACTTGGAGAATGCGCGCGATCGCTACCTGGAAGCATGACCAGCAGTACGATACCGAGTCCCATAGCGGCCATCACGTTACGGTGGACGCGGACGCTGCGCATGTGGCCGGCCCGAGCCCGATGGAGCTGGTGCTGATGGCGCTGTGCAGCTGCACCGCGGTCGATGTGGTCTCGATTTTGCATAAGAAGCGGGAGGGGTTCACCTCGCTGACGGTTTCGGCGGTTGCCGAGCAGGCGCCGGAAGCTCCCCGCGTGTTCACCCACATCCATCTCACGTATCACCTGGGCGGAAGAGTATCGCCAAAGGCTGCCGAAGATGCGGTGGCACTGTCGAAGAATAAGTACTGCTCGGTGTCCAAGATGCTGGAAAAAGCGGCCGTTATCGATTACGAGATCACCTACGAGGGCGCATGATCAATTTCTTCCGCCTGGTGCTCGCGGGGCTGGCGCTCGCCATGGCTGGGCTGGTTTCGGCTGTGATGACGATGCACTTCGCCATCCATGGAGCCGAGGTTAAGGTTCCGGATCTGCAAGGGCTTACGGTGGCTGAAGCCGTGCACCGGACAGCGAATATGGGGTTGAACCTGGGGATCGACAACAAGTACTACAGCGTGGATGTGCCGGCAGGCCGGGTACTGGCGCAATCTCCTGCGCCGGGGGCCATTGTTCGCCGCGAGTGGCGGATGCGGGTGACCGAAAGCCTGGGCCCGCAACGGGTGGCGATTCCCAAGGTCATAGGCCAGCAGGAACGGGTGGCGGCCATTGAAGTGCGGCGGCTGGGGCTAGATCTGGACGAGACGGCGCAGATGCCCTACAGCGGCGCCCAGCCAGGAACAGTGATTGCGCAGAATCCGCAGCAGGGGGCAGCCGGGGTAGAGCGCCCGAGCGTGGCCTTGCTGGTGAGCAGCCCGGTAGTCACTCCGCCTCCGGCGCTGGTGATGCCGCAGTTGGTCGGTTTGCCGCTGGCAACCGCGACAGCCCAGGTTGTGCACGCGGGTTTGAAGGTGGGACCAGTGGAGAATAGCTATTCAAGCGCGCCTGCTCCCACCGACACGAACATCGGCTCGGAAATGGCCCCCGCGGACACGGTGGATCCGGCAGGGACGGTGTTGAGCCAGAGTCCCCTTGCAGGGCATCGTGTTGAACCGGGCATGACTATTACGTTGCGCGTCGCCCAGTAAGGACCGACAGTGCACCCGTCAATCGCGGGTGGGACAGAGTTTGCGTTAGTCGCGGGTTAGGCAGGCGGCGAAGAAGCCGTCACCCTGGTATGCGCCGGGAAGCAGGCGTATGAAGTCATCCGACAGTGGAAATAGGCGAACTGCTGTTCCGGCGTGAAGCACGCCTTCTGCTTCCAGCGTCCGGACTTGGGGGGTCCAGGGGAGCAGGCGGACGCCTTTCTGCCGCTCTAGGGCCTCAGCCACGACCGCTTCGTTTTCTTCGGCTTCGAGCGAGCAGGTGGAGTAGATAAGCCTCCCACCCTTACGCAGGCAACGCATCGCCGAGCAGAGAAGACGTACCTGGCGTTCGTGCTGACGGGCAAACTCATCCAGCGTGATCCGATATCTTATCTCGGGGTTGCGGGCCAGCGTCCCGGTTCCGCTGCAGGGGGCGTCGCAAAGTACCAGGTCGAACTCCTGCTGAAAAGGCAACTCCGTGGCGTCGAGAGTGCGGAAGCGAATGTTTCCGGAATGCCCGGCGAGCAGGGCTTGCATGGCTTTGAGACGCCCAGGGCTGATATCGCAGGCGGTGATCGTGGCGGCTGGATTTCGCTCGGCCAGGATGGCGGTCTTGCCCCCGGGCGCTGCGCAGCAATCCAGAATGGCTGTGCCCCGGCCGGCTAACTCAGCGATCAGCTGCGATCCCTCATCCTGCATCCGCAAGCCGCGCGTGACTGCCGCATCTCCCGCCACCACGCGCCGGGCGCTGACTACGAAGCTGCACGGCTCCAGTTGCAAACCCGATTCTGTGTCCGGCGAGGTAAGGCGCATCGTGGTTGGCGGTGGAAGCTGATCGTAGCCGCAGATTGCTTCGGCTGCTTCGCTGCCATACGCAGCCGCCCACCGTTGCACCATCCACGAAGGATGCGCGGCGGAAGCATTCGCTTGCCGCAGCTTCGGCGCCTGCGCCAATTTGCGCAGGACCGCGTTGGCTAGCCCCACGGCATAGGGATTTCCAGATTGCCGGACCAGCTCCACGCTCTCAAAGATAGCGGCATGCGCCGGGATGCGATCCAGCAACAGTAGCTGTAACGTTCCCAGCTCGAGCGAGACCTGCACTGGGTCGGCCAAGTGTCCTTTGCTCCTGGTGAGCACTTCGCGAATTCGCTGCTGCAGCACCAGTTGCCAGCGCAGCACTCCCATCACCAGGGTGGTCGCCAGGTTCCTGTCGAGAGGAGACAATGCTTCCACACGCTTGGAACGGAGTAGTTCGTCACTGTGCGACTGGGGCTTCCGCTTGAGTTCCAACAGCAACTCGAAGGCGGCTTTGCGGGCAGGCGCGATCATGACGTGCCGAGGCTCTCATGAGGATGGGGAGCAGCGCCGCGCAGAAAATCCGCCACCGGCATTCGCTTCTTTCCTTCTACCTGGACATCCAGCAACTCAAGCCGAGTGGCCGACCCCGCAGCCACGAACAGGCGATCTCCCTCCACTGTCAGCTCACCGGCGGGGAGCTCGGTAGTTCCAGCGGGCAGCATGCGATGCAGGGTGAGTTTTTTTCCACGGAAGAACGTGTAGGCGCCGGGCCAAGGCTGGAAGCCGCGCCAGCGGTTGTAGATCTCCCGCGCAGACCGGGTGAAGTCAATCAGGGCATCTTCGCGCTGCAGGATCGGCGCGAGCGAGGAGCCGGCATGATCCTGCGGAACCGGATGGATCGTGCCCGCCTCCAGGCCCTGGAGCGTCTGAAGCATGAGCATTGCTCCGCTCTGAGCGAGCAACGGAAAGAGCTGCTCGGCGGTCTGGTCTGGCTCGATCGCTAAGGTGCGCTGCAGAAGCATGTCGCCCGTATCCAAACCCGCGTCGAGGCGCATGGTAGTGGCGCCGGTCACGGTCTCGCCGTTGGCAACCGCCCACTGAATAGGAGCGGCGCCGCGGTACTTAGGCAGCAGAGAGGCATGAAGGTTGATGTTGCCCCAGCGCGGCAGCTGCAGCATCCATCCGGGAATGATGCGGCCGTAGGCGACCACGATAATGGCGTCCGGCTGAATGGCCTCCAAGCGAGTCCGCAACTCTGGGTTGTTCTTGATCTTTTCCGGCTGCACGACCGGCAAGCCTGCGGCGGTGGCCAGCATCTTGACCGGGGGCGGTGAGGGAGCGTGATCGCGGCCGCGCACTCGGTCGGGCTGGGTAACTACCAACTCAATGGAATGGCGGGCCCCGATGAGTTGCTCAAGAGTAGGGATGGCGAACTGCGGGGTGCCACAGAAGACGAGCCTCACCTACCATTCCCCGGCTCGTTGCAACTTGCGTATCTTGCGCAACACAAAATCGCGCTTGAGCGCACTGATGCGGAAAATGAAGAGAATGCCATCCAGGTGGTCAATTTCGTGCTGGAAAGCGCGCGCCAGCAATTCATCCGCTTCGCGCTCAAACCACTTGCCCTGCAGATCCTGGGCGCGAATTTTGACTTTCGCAGCGCGCGCGACTTTCTCTCGAATATCCGGCAGGCTGAGGCAGCCTTCCTCCTCGAGGATTTTTCCCTCTTTGGTGACCACCTCGGGATTGATCAAGGCGATCTTGTCTTCAGGCGTCTTCTGGAAACTGAGATCGATCACTGTCAAACGTTTGGGAATGCCAATCTGCGGGGCGGCGAGGCCGATGCCATGGGCAATGTACATGGACTCGAACATATCGTCGACCAGCTTTTTCAAATCCTCGTCAAATACAGTAACGGGCTCAGCCGGTCGCTGCAGGATAGGATCTGGAAACTTGACAATGGGATAAACCATGCGAGGGAATATCTTTCTTAGAATCTGCGAATCTGGTCCAGGTATCCCTGGTAGTTTCTGCTGAGTTCTCCGGCCGAGTCGCCGCCGAATTTTTCCAGGACGAGCTTCGCCATCACGAACGCTACCATCGCCTCCGCGGCCACTCCGGCTGCGGGCACGACGCAGACATCGGATCGCTCGTAGGCCGCCTTGGTCGCTTCCCGGGTAGCGTAGGAAACGGAGCCGAGCGGCCTGCGCAGCGTAGAGATCGGCTTCAAATAACCACGCACAACGATGTCTTCTCCGTTTGAGACCCCGCCCTCAATGCCACCGGCGTTGTTGTGCTCGCGAGTGAACCGGGTCTGCGCTGCGCCATTCTCCTCCGGACTATATCCGATGGCGTCGTGAACCGCGGAACCAAAGGATTCGGCAGCCGTGACCCCTTGACCGATTTCCACTGCCTTCACCGCCTGCAGAGACATTACCGCCCAGGCGAGTAGTCCATCCAGCCGCTCATCCCAATTGGCGAACGTGCCGATGCCGGCAGGCGCGCCGTGCACCACCACTTCAAAGACTCCACCGATCGAATCGCCGGTGCGCAAGACGTGATCCACTTCCGCCTTCATCTGGTTTTCGGCGGCAGGATCTACGCAATTCAACAGGATGGTGTCGCTTTGGTTCAGAGCCTTAATCTCTTCCCAGGAGGCACTGCGCGGCAACTCCGCGCGGCCAACGCGCACTACATGGCTGCCGATCTCGATGCCCAGAGACTTCAACAGCAACTTGGCCATGGCGCCTGCCGCCACGCGCGCCGTTGACTCGCGCGCCGAGGCCCGCTCCAGCACATAGCGAGCATCGGGAAAATCGTACTTGAGCGAACCGGCAAGGTCGGCGTGGCCCGGCCGCGGCGAAGCCACAGCTTTGTGCTTTTGCGGATCCCCTGTAGCCACTGGGAGAATCTCGGTCCAATTCTTCCAGTCGCGATTTTCTATCTGGATGGAAACCGGCGAACCAATCGTCTTGCCATGGCGCACCCCGGAAAGGATGTGGGCGCGATCCTGCTCAATATGCATGCGGCCGCCACGGCCGAAGCCCTGCTGTCGCCGCCACAGCTCCCGGTCGATAAATTCAAGATCGACGTCGAGACCTGCCGGGAGTCCGGAAATGAGGGCGATGAGGCACTCGCCGTGTGATTCACCAGCCGTTGAAAAACGTAGCATCGTATGAGGCGAGGAGACCTAACGTTTGATTGTAGACGATTTCGCTTGAGGAGGATCTGTTTAGGCGACGGATCAATTCTGCACGATCCACTCATATTGCGCATCGTCCAGAGGAGCCACTGAGAGCCGTGACTGCCGTACCAGGGGCGAGTCTTGAAAGAGGGGCTGCTGCTTGATTTCCGCCAGGGTCTTGGGCTGTTTGATCGCCGGGCCGGCCGCGATGCGCACCAACGGAATTTTGGGATCAGTCAAGTCGACGGCCTTGACATGGGCCAGGCCCACCGCCGCCTTCTCGTCGCCGGTGTGATAAATAACGAGTTTGTCGCCCTTCTTCATGGCGCGAAGATTCTTAACCGCTTGCGGGTTCGTCACGCCTGTCCAATCCGTTTCCTTCTCCCGCACCAGGTCGGCAAAAGAGTAGGCAGTGGGCTCAGTCTTCAGTAGATAGTTCATGGTTTACTCCTCCGGCTGGGACTTGGGCTTGAGGAAGGTTGCCGTGTTAAGCAGCGGACGGTCCATAGAGCGCACCCAGTCGGTCATCTCACCCGCCTCGCCCCCTTGCGCTTCGTGACGCTCAAATTCGTTGCGCATGGTGTGCATCTTGGCGTCGATGTCGTCGAGATAATTGAGCAGCACGGCTTCTGGAATCATGGGCAGCTTGGGCGAACCAAACTCCAGTTTGCCATGATGGCTCAGAACCATGTGCTCGACCAGGATGCGGAGGGATGGAGGAAAGTCCGGCAGCGTGGCCAGCTTCTTTTCAATCATCGTAATGCCGATGGTGATGTGCCCGACGAGCTGTCCCTGCAGAGTGTAGTCGAAACTGGTGCCCCAGCGCAGCTCTTCCAGCTTGCCGATGTCATGCAAAATAGCGCCGGTCAGGAGCAGGTCGCGATTGATCTCGGGGTAATGCTGCGCAGCTAGTTCACAGATGCCCAAAAGCGAAACCACGTGCTCCAGCAAACCGCCCAGCCAGGCATGGTGCAGGCGAGTAGCGGCTGGGGCCTCACGGAAAGCCGCCGCAAAGACGGGATCGTTGAGGAAGGAACGCACCAGCGCTTGGAGGGAAAGATCGGAGAAACTGTCTACGCAACGCACCAACGCCGACCATAGTTCGTCTACGTCTTTGCTGGTGTGGGGAACATAGTCGGGAAGATCAAACTCGTCCGCGGTGGCGACGCGAAGCTTTTCCAGGTTCAGCTGGAGGCGGCCGTTATAACGGCAGACCTCACCGCGAACCTTCACTACATCGCCCTGATCGAAGTCGTTGACGGCCTCGGCGAAGTTGTCCCACATGCGGGACTCGATCTGGCCGGTGCGGTCGCCCAAGGTGAGGGCCAAATACTGGCCGCCGTCTTTTCGGCTGCGCAGTTGCCTGGAGGTGACGGCAAAGAAAGAGACGACCGCCTGGTTTTCAAACTTGCTTAGGTCCGCAACGTAAATCTCTTTCATTTCGCCTAAGGCTGTGGCGCGGCCGGAGGGGTGGAAGCCGGCGGGGCGGTGGCGGGCGCCGGTTGGCCGGTAGCAGGTGCGGCCGGCTGGGTGTCTGTGCCTGCCGGTTTGCCCAGGTAGGGCGCCGGGGTTTGATCCGGGGCCTTCGGCTTGTCGGAAAGGCGAGTCTTCTCGCCGGTTGGCTTTTTCTGCGCCGGCGCCGGGGGAGTCAGTCCTAGCGGCGCATTCTGTACCTTCTGCGAAGCCAAATCGTCGGGGGTCGGCTGCGAGGAGGCGTCCGCATTCGCACCAGATTTGTCCTTCTTTACCTTTTTCACTGGCGGACGGTTGCTCAGGCGAGTCTTGTGGTCATTTTCCGGAGCCGGAGCGCCACTTATCGTGCCGTCAGGGTTTACGACCCGTGTTTCCGGGGTGGTCACACTCGGATTTGTGTCCGAACCGACCGCGGGTACGCTAGCCGAGGCGACCTGCGAGGGAGGGAGGGACTCGCGCGGGGCCTGCCCAAAACGAATCTTCTCTTTCTTGCCGGGCTTCTGAACACCCTGTTCGTTGTTGCTCGCCTGTTGCGTAGGCGCCGTGGTTGCGCCAGTGGGCGCAGCCTTCGCGTCGGCGGTTGTCGTTGCACCGGCAGTGGCTGGCCCTGCAGTCGTTGCACCGGTTGCAGCGGTTGCACCGGCCGCAGCCGCTGCACCACCGGCCGCAGCCGTTGCGCCTGGGGAAGTGGCGGCCCCGGCGGACTGAGACGCCGCAGTCTGGGTCGCAGCCGGCGCCGTGGCCGGACTCTGCCTGCCGCGGAAACGAGCGCGGGCAAATTTTTTCTTCTTCTTTTCCGCGGGAGGCGTGTAGGCGCTGTAGGTCAGGCGCATTTCATTACCGCTGGCCCCGGTATCCACCACACCTGGCTTGAGTTCGATATAGGCCTCACCGCGCAGCTTGGTCAGGTAGACCCTCAATGCGGGCTCCATGCGCTCCATGAAGAGCGCTTCTTCGACTTGCGGCTCCACTTGCTTGAAGCTGGCATCCCCACCAAGCTGGTGCTGGGTGGCCTGGAGGATGATGAAGCCCTGCTTGGTGCGAATGGGTTGCGTGTACTGGCCCGCATTCAGGGCAAAGGCCTTATCTTCTATTTCCTTGGCCAACATGCCGCGGTGATACTCACCCAGGGCAACGCTCTTGGGTGCAGTGGGGTCCGTTGGTGCCGGCTTGGCCAAATCGTCGAACTTTGCCCCCGCAGCTAGTTTGGCTTCGATCGCCGCGGCTTGCGCCTGGGCCGCCGCGACCTGGGCCGCATCCGGTCCATCTGCCCCTGCTGCCGTTGGGGTGGGGATCAAAATCTCGTTCAGAGTCACCGACTCCGGCTGGGCAAACTCACTTTCGTGCGTCTTGAAGTAGGCCTGCACGTCGGCCGGCGACATGGAAATGTGCCGTCCTACCTCGTCCCGCACGACCTGTTGGGTAATGATTCCGTCGCGTTGGGCGGCCTTGAAGTCCTCATAAGAGACGCCCTGCTGTTGTGCAGCCTTCTCCAGGTCCTCAAGGGAATCCAGATGATTCTGTTTTCTGATCTCGTCCAGCCGCTTGATCAACTCGGTTTCGCCGGTGATCCCAAGTTCTTTGCCTTTGGAGAGCAGGAGCTGCTTATCGATGAGATCACGCAGCAGATCGGCCTGTTTTTGCTGCAGCTGCTGCGGGGGAATCGCCTGCTGCTTGGACTCAGCGTCGAGTTGCTCGGCGGCGCGGTCGTAGTCCGACTGGGTGATGATCTGGTCATTGACCCGAGCGACGATGTCTTCCACCACCTTGCCGTTGACCGGCGCCAGCGCGGCTGGGTTAGCCGGGGTCTGCGTATTGGCGGTTTGGGTGGGGGCCTGGGCCAAGGAGGGAACAGCGCTTAGACTCGCGCTCAGGATCAAAATCGCCGCGGATTGCTGGAATTCAAACAACGTCATGGTCTGGACATCTCGTATCGCCGCTAAGTGTTACGCTCCGAGCATTTCACTCCCTCTACACCGGAAGTAAAACGCTCTAGCCCTTACGTGGTAGTTTGCCTGGTTTCGCACCAGCACCGTTGTGCAGCGAGTGAAACAGACCGGATTTCTTAAGGTTTTGCACCCTCGAGTACCTATCAGATCAGCTTACGTCCAATGATATACTTCGAGTCAAGAACACTCCGGGCCGCGCAGCAGGGCTGCCTACCTTCGCGCCCTCCGGACCCTGAGGAAACCCGCAATTATGGCCTCCCGCACACGACGGTTTTTGTTCTCCATCCTTCTCTTCTTTGTGACTTGTGGCTTCCTTGGCACCGTGGTCAGCCAGAAGCTGGGCGCACAATCCAGCACCGATGAGTCGGCGCTGCGCGATGATTTGCGCTCGTTCACAAGCGTGTACGACCTGGTGGAACAAAACTATGCCGAGCCGTTGACGGGCGAAAAAGCGGAAAAGGCGGTGTACGACGGGGCTATCCCCGGCATGCTCCGCGTGCTCGACCCCCACTCCAGCTTCTACGATCCAAAAGCCTATGCCAAGATGCGCGAAGACCAGCATGGCAAGTACTACGGCGTAGGCATGCTGATTCAGCCGCAAAATAACAAGATTGTCGTGGTCAGTCCTTTTGAAGGGACGCCTTCCTTCAAGGCCGGCATACGGCCCGGAGACGTGATCGTCGCGGTGGATGGGAAGTCCACGGACAACATGAATTCCGAAGACGTTGCTAATGTGCTCAAGGGACCCAAGGGGACCCACGTGCAGATTACGATCGCGCGCGAGGGTGCTGCCAAGCCGTTGGTGTTCGACCTGATTCGGGATGAAATTCCGCACAACAGCATCGACCTTGCTTACATGATCCGGCCCACGGTTGGCTATGTGCACATCACCAATTTCCAGGAAACGACCGGGCGCGAGCTTTCCGACGCGCTCGATCACTTCGCTGGTGCGGATGGTTTGATTCTCGATCTGCGGGGGAATCCGGGCGGCTTATTGAGTGAAGCCGTGGCGGTATGCGACAAGTTCCTGGAGAAGGGCCAGGTGATCGTCTCGCAACGTGGCCGTGCCTTCCCCGAACAAACCTACCGTGCGACCCATGGCAACGGGGGCCGCGAATATCCCATCGTGGTGCTGGTCAATCACGGCACCGCCTCGGCCGCGGAAATCGTTTCCGGTGCGCTGCAGGATCACGACCGCGCCATCATCGCCGGCGAGACCACCTTCGGCAAGGGATTGGTACAGACGGTGTATCCGCTGTCTGAAAACACCGGTCTGGCGCTGACGACGTATCACTACTACACCCCGAGCGGGCGGCTCATACAGCGCAATTACAACGGCGTTTCGCTCTACGACTACTACTACAACCACGACCAGCCGCAGGACACGAAGAGTCGTGAGGTCAAGGCCACCGATTCCGGACGAACAGTATTCGGCGGAGGCGGGATCACGCCTGACGACAAGATCGACACCCCGAAGTCTGTCCCGGTGCAAGATGTATTGCTGGAGCACTACGCGTTCTTCAATTTCGCCAAGCACTACATGTCTAACCGGACCGTTGGCAAGGACTTCCAGGTGGACGACGCAGTGATGGACTCCTTCAAGCAGTTCCTCACCAGCCAGCAAATTCCCTACACGGATGCGGATCTGGCGCCGGTTATGGATTGGGTCAAGGCCAACATCAAGGCTGAGATCTTTACCACCCAGTTTGGCCAGGAAGAGGGTCTGAAGGTACGGGCGAACTGGGATCCCATGATCAATAAGGCGATCGATTACCTGCCCCAGGCGAAAGCCCTGGAGGGTGCCGCCAAGCACGCGGAAACACAACGCGCGAGCATGCGGGGAAGCCAGTAGCGACGAGGCCCGCGGGGGGCGGCGTTTAGCGTGCGGCCCTCCGGGTCTTGCGACTAGAGGGACCTGCTGGCGCACGAAAAGTACCCAGGGGCTAAAGCCCTCTTCACCGGGGCGTTTTACGGCACGACTAAAGACGTGCCCTCATACAAAGCACGAGTTCCTCCCCCAAGGCTCTAATGTCGTGGCCTGAGACAAAGCACGAGTTCTACCCAGGCTCGAAAGTCGTGGCCTGAGAAAGAATGACGGAGTCTGGGGAGTTAGTGTGACTGCTACTGTGACGTGCTGGGCGTAGATGGAATTTAGTCGTTCTTTGAGGAGACCGTTGTCAGCTCTACCATTGCCGGCGAATTGCTCTTTAGAGCGTCCGGCAGGCTGCTGCCGTATCGGACCATGAGCGAAAGCAGCTTACGCGCATCCCAATAGCGTGGCATGTAACGCCGGGGATCTGAGACACAGCGAAAGAGCCATCCCAAATATAGGCGGTCTGCCCATCTCGGAATTTGCACCTGGTCGCCGCTCAGGAACGCAATCGCCGCCCCAATGCAGTGGATGGATGGCTTGCAGCCGAGTTGGCTTCTTAGATAAAGTCCGAGACGCTCCTGCGTGCCGCCCCCCAGGGTCACGACAATGTGACGTGGACGCCGCTCGTCGATTCGTTTCAGGAGGGCTGGATCAAGAATGGTCTTGCCGTATAGCGGAGCGATGTATCGATCAGCGGCGGCCAACTCAATCCCCTGCCGTCGCAGCCAGGCGCAGTTTCTGCGCGCGCTTTCCTCGCTGGCCATAATCCAGAAGCTTCCGCCAGGCAAGTAAAAGTCCGGCTGCTTCAAGAGCGAAGATAGGTACTTCAACCCGGAAACCCGACGGATGGAATCGCGCTTGAGACGATTCCAGATCATAACCATGAAGGCACTGTCCGTGATTACCAGGTCCGCTCCCTGGAGAGCTTGGCGATATTCCGAATCGTGGGCGAGATTTTTCAGGGCGGGCGCCGCGGGAACGACCAGCAAGCCACCCCCACTCATGCGGGCGATCGCTTCATCGGCATCTCCCACAAAAAATCGAATTCCCAGAATCTGCCGGAACTGAGCGCTTGCCGTCGCCACTGTCGTCACTCCCACAGGTTCCCTGGACCCAGTCTAGATCACTATCAGAGTTGCTTATTGATTGGGAATGACCAATTTGCCGTAACGCTGATTACGCTTTAGATACTGGCATCATTTCGCTCTGGATCCACGCGTAGGTTTTTGCCAAGCCTTCTTTAAGGCGGATCGAAGGTTCCCACCCCAGGTACTCTTTGATTTTGGTGTTATCGCTGTTACGACCATTGACACCTTTGGGCGCGTCGAGGTTGTACTTGCGCTCCAGTTTCACCCCGGCGATCTCTTCGGCGAGATCGACCAACTGATTGATGGTCACCAGCTCGGTGCTGCCCAGGTTAATGGGCTCGTGGATCTCGCTTTCGAGGATCGCCTGGGTGCCCCGGGTGCAATCGTCGATATACATGAAGCTGCGGGTCTGTTTGCCGTCTCCCCATATCTCAATTTGATGCTTACCAGAGGCCTTAGCCTCGATGACTTTGCGACAAATGGCGGCCGGCGCTTTTTCACGGCCGCCGGTCCAGGTACCGAGAGGACCGTACACATTATGGTAGCGGGCCACTCGGCATTGCAGCCCGAAGTCCTCTTCAAAGTGGCGGCACATCCGTTCGCTAAACAGCTTTTCCCAGCCGTAGCCGTCTTCGGGCAGAGCCGGATAGGCGTCCTCTTCCTTAAGCGCGACCACGTCCGGGGTCTTTTGCTTGTCGCCGTTGTACACGCAGGCGGAGGAGGCGTAAAAAAAACGCTCGACTCCCTTTTCCCGCGCGGCCATGAGCATGTGGGTATTGGTGAGAACGCTCAACATACAAAGGGCTTTGTTGTTCTCGATAAAGCCCATACCCCCCATGTCGGCGGCCAATTGGAAAACTACCTCGGCGCCCTGCGCGGCCGTCATGCAACTGTCTTTGTCTTTGAGATCCAAGGACAGGCTGGAGACACCGGGCGATGCTTGATACCACTCGTTCAACGGCTTGATATCTACTGCGCGAATGACGTTCGCCCCATGGTCCAGCAGGCTCTTGACCAGATGTCCACCGATGAAACCACCGGCGCCGCACACCACGACCTTGGCGTTTTTCAACTTCATGAAGACTCCAATAAAATCCCCGTTGGCGGGCCTAACGCAAAGAGCCCAGGCGACCATGCCGCGGCAACGGTTAGTCTCTCACACTCCACAGACGGCTATCTGAGCGCAGGAACATGAGAGGTAACCATCACGGACGACCTCAGCACAGGGCCCCGTGTGCTTCCTGGTCGAGCTCCCGAAGGAATCCCTCGAGGAGAGCGATCTTAGGCCGCGCCAGCGTCCTGGCGGGATCCAGGTGAAGCTTGCCCGGCAATTCCGCGAGCGCCTTGCGCAAGGTGGTTGCCGCGTCGGTGAAGGTGGAGTAACGGGTGTCACGGCCTATCTTTGCCACCACGCGCACAATGCCGATAGCCCCGAGCTGCTCAAGAATGTCCGCATCGTGCAGGATCGCGCCCTCGATCGTGGACGGACTCAGATGAGGCTGATGGGTCCGGATCGCCTCCACCACTTGTGCAACTTTTGTCGTAGGAAACCCAGCTTGCAGTAGCGCGGCCGGCGCTTGCTTCATCGCGTAGGCAACATTGTCCCAGCGAGCCAGTTCGACTGGATCCTGTGGCCGATGTCCAATGAAGACGCCCAAGTCATGCAGCCAGGCTGCAGCGTACACCACATCATCATCGTAGATGAGCCCCCGTCCGACCAATTGAGTCAAGGCATAGAGCCGGGGCTGATGTCCCAGCTTATCAACCGGCAATGCCTGGCTGCGCACATACTCGGCCAACGCGGAACGGAAGTTGCCGTCTGGCGCGATACCGCTTTCTGTGTCGCGAAAACCCGTGTTCATCGCGGTTTCACCTGAGGAGACGCGGTTTGCTCTCCGTTCTCTGAGGAGTCAACCCGGAAATGGGTTGCTTTGGGGGGTTTAGCCCCACTCGTTGCCAGTTTTTAGTATATGGTTTTCGGGGAAAACCGGGCGGTTGCAAAGAGCGTCTCTTTGGTAGATGAGTTTGACTGTTTCGTGTCACACTTTCATTACCCATGATCAAACTGGATGCTCACGAAAGACTCCGGCGCGCAGCCTCGCTGTTGGCGCATGAAGGGACGAACGCGGGTGATCGGACACTCCTTCTTCAGGCGTGGGAGGTTCTGCGCGGACTTCGCAGCGACGATTTCCCTGTAGACATGCGCCCGGCATTCAACTTTTTACAGCACGAAATTGCCCGCGCGGAATCGGAAGATGTCAGCGCCCGCGATGTAGCCTTTCTGATCAACAAACTTCGTCAACTGGAATTGATGTGGATCGAGAACACTGGAGGCGCCAAGAGAGGGGACAGCCCGGACAACGGTGATCTCCGCTCTTAACTGGCCTGCCTCCAAAATCCCGTCGGCGATCTCCCCGGGCGAGGTCCATCTCTGGGCGTGGCCGCTTGAGCCAGTGGAGACGGATTTGTCTGCTCACATCGAGACTCTCGACTGCGCAGAACTGCAGCGAATGCACAGTTTTCATTTTGCTGCAGATCGTGAACGCTACGCTGTGGCGCATGGCTGCCTGCGCAGAATACTCGGCGGCTATCTCAACCAGCCTGCGAAAAAAATCGGTTTCCAGGCCAATCGCTTCGGCAAACCCGAATTGAGTGGTGAGGCTACTTCACTTCGCTTCAACCTGAGTCATAGCCGAAGCATTGCCGTTCTTGCCGTGGCCCACGAACTACCAGTGGGGGTGGATGTAGAAGATGTGAGGCCCATCGAGCCGGAAGTGGCCGCTACGCATTTCTCCGCCAGCGAACTTTCCGACTTGAGCGGATTGCGGGGCGACGCCTGGCTCAAGGGCTTTTATCGCTGTTGGACACGCAAAGAAGCGATCCTCAAGGCGGAAGGAGTGGGCCTTCATCGTGCGCTCGATAGCTTCGATGTCGCGCTGATGCCCGATGCGCCGCCACAGCTGCTCGGCACGAGGGCCCACTTTCTCGACTCGTGGAAGCTTTACGATGCGTCGCCCGCGGCCGAAACGATCGGAGCTCTCGCGACCACGTATGGGGACGCCAGGATCGGCCGCTTCAGTTTCAGTTACTGACTCACGCCACTACGCTTCTCGTAGACTGCTGCTGACTCATCGACATTCTCTGGCTGATCTCGCGGGCAAGTGAAATGACCTGGGGACGGCTCAAGATCGTGCGATGGGTTCCGGGAATGACCAGGATCTCGCACCTACCGAGAATCTTTCCGTCCCAGGCGGTTGCGGGTTTACCCTTTGGGGCCGGCCCATCTTGGGCAAGGAACAAAGTGATATCCCCGGGATACGGTCTGAGTTGGTAATCGCGTAGAGCGAGTGCAAGATAGCCTTCCGCTTCCACGCGCCCGTGGACCCTTCCCGCGCGTCGTGCCCGAGCCGCGAACCAGATCTTGACCTTGATCCGGCGATAATCGATCGCGCGACCGAGGAACTCGCGCACTCCAGCTGTGCGCTGCTGGAACGCAATCTGTGCGCGAGAGAACGAAGCCTTTAAAGAATTCCAATCGCGAAAGGGATGATGCGCCGCCTTGCCCGTATCGGGGTCGCAATCGAGAAGTGCTAGCAGGCCGACCATTTCGCCCTGTTCACGAAGTTGGCAGGCCATTTCGAAGACCACCAGACCACCGGAAGAATGCCCGGCAAAGTGGTAGGGACCGGATGGCTGAATGGCGCGGACCTGGCGCAGATAATTAGCCGCCACAGTCCTCAGGTTGGCTTGATGCTCATCGATGTATGCCGGCAGTTGGAGACCATACACGGGTTGCTCCGGCCCCAGCTGGCCCGCCAGCTCGACAAAACTCAGCAGGCTTCCCCCGATACCGTGGGCAATGAACAGTGGTGACAGATGTGCGCCGGCTTGGATTGTTACCGGCGCCGGCCATCTTTCCGCAGAGCGCTGAAGGAGGTAAGTGACCAACCCGTGGATGGTGGGATGTTCCACCAGCACAGAGTGGGGCACTTCATAGCCGAACGATCGCTCAATCCGGGTTAACATACGCGCCGCCAGCAGGGAGTGACCCCCAAGCGAAAAGAAATCGTCATGGATACCGATAGCCTCGACCTTAAGCAGTTTTTGCCAGATGGCCTTAACGCGCTCTTCAAACCCATCTCCTGGCGACGCCGCCGGTGCAGGAGCCGAAGTCGCCACATGCAGACGCATCCTATCCAAAGCCTGGCCGTCCACTTTGCCGCCGGGAGTGGTTGGAAAATAAGGCACCGATACAAACTCGGCGGGCACCATGTAAGCGGGCAGTCTCCGGCTCAGCGACTGCTTCCATTGGCTCAGCCGGGATTTCCCGTCGCCGATCACGAAGGCTACCAGGCGCCGATCGCCGGCCTCCAGTTCGATGGCCCGCACGACGGCGGCCTGCACTCCCTCACATTCCCTGAGCACCGACTCAATCTCTCCCAGCTCGATGCGAAACCCACGAACTTTAACCTGGCCGTCAGATCTGCCCAGAAAATCGAGGTCGCCGTTCTCCAGGCAGACCGCCAGATCTCCAGTCTTATAGATCCGATCGACTCGACCGTTCGTGCTTTCAGCGAATGGATCCGGCAGAAAGCACGCGCGATTGAGTTCGGGCCGATTGAGGTAACCGAGACCCACGCCCGCCCCACCGATATACATCTCACCAGCCACTCCCCGCGGTACGGGTTGAAGGCGTTCATCGAGAAGGTGAATGGTGACATTGGGTAACGGAGAACCGATGGTGATTTTCGCGGCATGGGGTTCGATTCTTGCCCGGGTCGCGCAAACGGCTGTTTCGCTTGGGCCATATTGATTCCAGAGCACGCGGCAGCTACCGGCCAGGGTGCGGGCAAGCGACAGAGGCAGCACCTCGCCGCCGGCGATGAGCTGCATCCTGGCATCTCCCTTCCACCCCTTTTCGAGTAGAAGCCGAAACATGGTAGGCGTGGCGAACAGGACGGTCGCTGCGGAAACGCGAAGATGCTCAACCGGCGAAGCGCCACTTGTGACCAGGTCCCGCTCTACCAGGTACATTTTGGCGCCGAAGGCGAGGGGCAGAAAAATTTCCAAACATGAGACATCAAAGGCGATCGTGGACCAGGCAAGTACGACGTCATCGGTCTGCAGCATCAGGTCTTGTGCAACACCGCGGATTGTATTCGCGAGTGCTCCATGGGTGATGCTTACTCCCTTGGGTTTTCCGGTCGAACCAGAGGTGTAGATCACATATGCAATCTGATCTCCGGGAACCATGCTGATCTTATTTTCTTGCTGGCCTGCCGGAATTTGCGCGGCCAGGAAATCTTCGAGAAGAATCACGCGAGCATTGGTAGGAGGCAGCCCCCCGCTCAACTTGTCGAGCGTGAGCACAAAGGGTGGAGCAGAGTCCTCCAGCATAAACGCGAGGCGCTGCGGAGGAACCGCTGGATCAAGCGGTATGTAAGCGCCGCCCGCTTTCCATATGCCGAGCAAAGCGGCAACCATTTCCGGCGAGCGGTCAAAAAAAATCCCCACCAGCGTGCCACTACTGACTCCAGCCTTTTTAAGCCCGTGGGCGATTCGATCAGCGGTCAGGTTCAAGTCGCGGTAGGTGACTTGCCAACCTTGACCCACAATGGCCAAAGCGTCCGGAAAAGCGGACGCGCCAAGCTCGAACAACTGCAGCACACACATCCGCTGCCTCCGTTCACTCCAACGATGTTGGGGTGAGATTTATCTGGGTATTGAGGTCCTCGGGGGAGGCCGATGGGTCGCCGTGTCGGGCCGGTTTTGCGGGGGACTGGAATTGCCTGAGCCGGTCTTAACGATTTAAGTCTACGCTGGATTTCTGTGAGTAAACGGTGATTCTCAGGGTTCTGTTACGGCTTATACGTGCAATTAGCTCCAAGGATGGAGCAGCCGCGCACTCGATCCTCCGTCTCTGGCTCAACCAGCGATCCAATGGCGAGCCTATACCGGCGCACGGGCAGCGTTGTCACGGCAATGTCGGCAGATTGTCACTTCTTGGCTATTCGACTTCGGGACTTCCTCCCGTGGATCATTTACCTTCGTCGCGCAGAGCCAGGCTGATGAGCGTTTTTTGTTCGAGGTCGTGAGCCTTGGCCGAGCCGGTCGCGGGACTTGCCGCCGCGGAACGCTTGATACTGAGCACCTTGCGGTCAGGAAATAGCCTGCGCAGGCGGGGCACGACAAACGAGAGCGCCCCCATATTGTCCGGCTCTTCCTGCACCCAAACTACTTCGCGCGCTTCCGGATGGCTGGCGATTTCCGCCGTCAATTCCGCCTCCGGCCAGGGATAGAGCTGTTCCACAAAGACGATGCCGGTGGTGCTGTCCTTATGCTTCGCCCGTTCGATGCGTAGCTCATGACCGATTTTGCCGGTGCAGAGGAGCAGACGCTTTACCTGCTGCACCTCTGTTTCCGGCAGGACATTCTGGAAACGCGCCGACTCAAAGCTGGCCCGCGGCGAACTTGCGTCGGGATTGCGCAGCATGCTCTTGGGAGTGAACACGATCAGCGGTTTGCGCCAAGCCCGCATCGCTTGCCGCCGCAGCAGGTGAAAGTATTGGGCAGCGGTCGAGGGCTGGCAGATTTGTATGTTGTCGTGCGCAGCCAACTGCAGGTAGCGTTCTAATCTCGCACTCGAGTGTTCCGGCCCCTGCCCCTCATAACCATGAGGCAGCAGCATAACCACTCCGCCCAGCAGTCCCCACTTGTCTTCACCCGAGGCAATGAATTGGTCAATGATGATTTGCGCGCCGTTGGCAAAGTCGCCGAACTGCGCCTCCCACAAAACCAGCGTCTCAGGGTAGTCGCGACTGTAGCCGTATTCGAAGCCCAGCACGCCAGCTTCCGACAGCATGGAGTTGTATATCTCAATGCGGGCCTGATCCGGGGCCAGATTGGCTATGGGGAAATAGAGCTGTTCGTTCTCGATATCCACCAGCACGCTATGGCGCTGGTTGAAAGTGCCGCGCTGACTATCCTGGCCGCTGAGTCGGACCGGTGTGCCTTGCAGCGAGAGAGAGCCAAAGGCCAGCGCCTCGGCCATGCCGTAATCGAACAGCCGCTCGCCGCGCCCCATCTCCCGACGTTGTTCGAGCAACTTCTTGATCTTGGGATGAATATGAAACTGTTGCGGATACGTAGTGAGGCCGTTACTGATTTCCTCAATCTTGGCAGCACTCAACCCGGTGTTTACTTCGTACTCGGGCTTGTATGGTCCACCAGAGTAATTCGACCAATAATCGGGAAGTGTTGCCAGCACCACGCGTTTGGCCATCCTGGCCGCTTGCTTCTGCGCTTCGGCAAGCTCCGTCTGAATTTCGCTTACACGCGGCGAGGGGTCCACGCCGATTTGTTTGGCATAGATCTCGTAGAGAGGAGGGTGATTCTTGATCTTTGCGTAACGCAGTGGCTGCGTGATGGTCGGGTCATCTACCTCGCTGTGGCCGTGGCGCCGGTATCCAACCAGATCGATGATCACATCGGTGTGAAATGTGTAGCGGTATTCGATGGCCATCGCGGCGACACGAATCGCGGCCTCGGCGTCTTCTCCGTTTACATGAAAGATGGGAATGGGCAGCCGTTTGCCGATATCGGAGGAGAAACGCGAGGAGTAGCACTCTTCGGGGTCCGCGGTAAAGCCGATCAGATTGTTGACAATGATCTGGATGGTGCCGCCCACGGTGAAGCCCGATATAGCGCCGAGACTCAGCGTTTCTGCCCAGATGCCTTGGCCGGCAAAGGCTGCATCACCATGGATGAGCACCGGGAGCACCTGGTCTTGACCGTTTTCGCCCAAGCGCACCTGCTGGGCCCGAGCACGGCCCATGGCCACCGGATCCACCGCTTCCAGGTGGCTCGGGTTCGATACCAGGTGCAAGCCGATTTTTCCGCCGCTCCTGGCAACGAATTCGCCGGTGGCGCCGACGTGATACTTCACGTCACCGCCGCCCAGGATGCTGCGTGGATTGGCATCTTCGAACTTTGAGAAAATATCGGTGGCAGACTTAGCGAAGGTGTTCGCCATCACGTTCAAGCGCCCGCGGTGGCTCATCCCCACGACAGACTTGATCGCGCCATGATCCGCTGCGCGGTTAAGAATCTCGTCAAGGAAAGGGATTAATACGGTCACACCTTCCAACGAAAAACGCTTGGTGCCGAGATAGCGCGACTGAATCACCTGCTCGAAGAGGTCGGCCTGGATTAACCGTTCGAGAATTTGGCGCTGGTCGGGCGGCGGCGAAGTTTGCTCCATGCGTTCCTGGATCCATTCCCGCCTGGCTGCATCGGGAAGGTGCATGAACTCGACTCCGATACTTCCGCAGTAATAGCCCTTGGCTTCTTCAGCAGCCTCTCCATCGAAGTTCAATTCCGGGACGGGCGCCGGCAGCAAATATTGCCCCAGGGGGTCGAGTTTTGCCTGCAAATGGCCCCAACGGCGAAATGCATCAAGGACCTGATCGCGTTGCGAAATCAATAAGTTGGGGGGGTGACTTTCCAGGGGGAGATTTTTGGTGACCATAGTGGTATGTCTACAGATCTATTATAGCTTCCGGGCTCTGCTGTTTGTCGGCACTACTCCTGCAGAACGGCTTTTGTCAGGTTGCGTGGATGGTCTACATCAATCCCGTTCTGGATAGCCAACTGGTAAGCAAGCAATTGCAGTGGGACCACCTCCAGCATGGTGGCTAACAGATCTTCGGTTTTGGGAACCTCGATGCAGTGGTTGGCAAGCTTGGCAGCCTCCGCATCTCCCTCGGTGGCGACAGCCAATAGGGTCGCGCCCTGCGCCCGCATGTCCCTCATCAACTGCAGCACCTTGCGATAGCGCAGCATGGCATCCGGATCGGCTGAGTCGCTGGTAGCAATCACCACCAACGGCGCATCCGGGCTCACCAGCGCATTCGGACCATGTTTCAACTCGCCCGCGGGATAACCCTCCGCTTGCAGATAGGCCGATTCCTTCAGCTTGAGCGCTCCTTCACGGGCAATCGCATAGTGCACGCCGCGACCCAGATAGAGAAAAGCACGCGATCCCTTGAGCGACGGCGCCAGGGCGGCGATCTGTTCCTGCCACCTCATGAGGGCCGGCTCCAGCAGTGCTGGTAAACGGCGCAGGTCGTCGGTGTGGCTTTCAACCGTCGGTGTCGTCATTCTTCCGCGAATGCGCGCCAGGTAGAGCGCGAGCGAATAGAGGACGGCCAGTTGCGTGGTAAAGCTCTTGGTCGCGGGTATGGCCTTCTCCGGCCCGGCACAGGTGGGCAGCGAAGCGTCGGCCTCGTGGGCCATGCTGGAGTTAGGGTTATTGGTGATGGCCAAGGTAGGCAAGCCACGCGATTTAGCTTCGCGCAATCCGGCCAGCGTGTCGGCCGTCTCGCCGGATTGGGAGATGACCAAAACCCCCGGATCCTGAATGGTGTGCGTGGAGCGGTAAACGTACTCGCTGGCGTATTCGACATCGACGATCAAGCCGGCCAGATCCTCGAGCATGATCTCTGCCGCCAGACCCGCGTGACGGCTGGACCCACTGGCAGCGATCACCAGGCGCTCCCGGCCGCGCAGCGCATCCGCAACCGGCTGGAAGACCTCGGTGGCCAGCTTGCCGTTGGGGGCATACCGTTCAATGGTGTCGGCGAGCGCCCGGGGCTGCTCATAAATTTCACGCAGCATCGCGTGCTCAAAAATGTCGCCGGCTTGCATCATGGACAATCCATCCTTTGGCTTATCTATACCACCCTTAAGATACAGATAGAATCGTTGAGCGCGGTTTACAGTTTCGCTTGAGGTTGCCCTTGCTCCGGATTGTCCCCATGACTTTGCTGCTCAGCTCTCTCATCGCCGTTGGACAAACCCAGCCTCCGGCTGCCGCGGCGGCTCCTCTTTCCTTGATGCCGCTTCCGGCCCAAGTAAAGCCGGGCACGGGCGAGTTCCTTATCAACAATGGCTTCGGGGTCGCTTTCGAAGGTTACCAGGAACCGCGCCTGGAACGCGCCAAGCAGCGTTTTCTGAACATCCTCTCGCGGGAGACCGGGATTCCGCTGTGGCGCGAAGCGGTGCTCAATAAGCCGCTGTTCCTGATCAAGACCACGGGGGCGAGCGCACCGGTGCAACAGGTCGATGAAGATGAGTCCTATCACCTGCAGATTACAGCCAACGGGGTACGCCTCGAAGCCGCTAATCCGCTGGGGGTGGTGCACGGCCTGCAGACCTTTCTGCAGCTTGTCCGTATCACCCCGCAAGGCTTCGCCGTTCCGGCGATGACCATCGACGATCAGCCACGCTTCGCCTGGCGCGGATTAATGCTCGACGTGGGGCGCCATTTTATGCCCCTCGATGTGGTGTACCGCACGCTCGATGGCATGGAAGCGGTCAAGCTCAACGTCTTCCACTGGCACCTCTCGGAAGATCAGGGCTTCCGGGTGGAGAGCAAGAAATTTCCCTTGCTGCAAGAGAAGGGTTCCGATGGGCTGTTCTATACCCAGGAGGAGATTCGCGGCGTCATCGAGTACGCGCGCGACCGGGGCATCCGCGTGGTGCCTGAGTTTGATATGCCCGGCCACTCTACCGCCTGGTTTGTAGGCTATCCCGACTTAGCAAGCGGCTCGGGGCCGTACCAAATTGAGCGCAAGTGGGGCATCTTCAATCCCGCGATGGACCCTACTCGCGACAGCACTTACAAATTTCTCGACACCTTCATCGGCGAAATGAGCAGCCTTTTCCCCGATTCCTACTTCCACGTGGGAGGAGATGAGTGCAACGGCAAGGAATGGGATGCGAACCCGCGCATCCAGCAGTTCATGAAGACCCACGCCCTTAAAGACAACGCTGCTCTGCAGGCGTATTTCAGCGCCAAGGTGCAAAAGATTGTCGCCGGACACAAGAAGATCATGGTGGGCTGGGATGAGGTTCTGCAGCGCGGCACTCCGAAGGATGTGGTCATCCAGTCGTGGCGCGGGCCGCAATTCGTTGGCGAGGCGGTACGCGGGGGCAATCGCGCCCTGCTGTCAGCCGGCTACTACATCGATTTGAACCAGTCCGCCTCTGAGCACTACGCGGCCGACCCCGAAGGAAACGGGCCAAGCACTTTGAGCAGCGAAGATCGCAAGCGCATTCTGGGCGGCGAGGCGACGATGTGGTCGGAATTTGTCACCCCGGAAAATGTCGATAGCCGCATCTGGCCACGCACCGCGGCCATTGCCGAACGTTTTTGGTCGCCACGCGAGACCCGTGATGTCGCATCGATGTACGCCCGTATGGCGATGATTTCGCAGCAGCTGAACAACTACGGGCTCGAACACAATTCCAGCTATCCGGCCATGCTGAGCCGCATGAGCGGCGAGCCCGATCCGTTGCCCCTGCGCGTCTTCGGCGACGTCATGCAGCCTCCTCGAGACTATGCGAGAGAGGAGCAACGCAGTTACGATGCCTTCACTCCGCTGAACCGGCTGGTCGATGCCATTCCTCCGGAGAGCGACCGGGCGCGCCAGTTTCTCGGCATGGTCGATCGCATCGTCGCTGGAAAGGCCACTCAAGAAGACTGGGAACAGGCACAGGAATGGCTGGTGTTGTGGCGGGACAACGATACGCAACTGCAGCCGCTGTTGGTGAGATCCGAGCTAACTCAAGAGCTGGCGCCGGTTTCGACCAGCCTGAGCCGTGTCTCGCAGGCCGGGCTGGACGCGATTGGCTACCTCCGCGAACATAAGAGCGCGCCGGCCGACTGGAGGACTCGTCAGCTTGCCCTGCTTAAAACTGCGGAGAAGCCGCAGGCAGTGCTGGTGGACATGATTGCCCCAGCGGTTGCCAAGCTGGTTGAGGCCACCACTGGCTCGTCGTTGGCGAGCCGCTAAGATTGAAACATGTACATAAAAATATTCGTCGAGACTCCAAGTTATGAGTGATGGCCGTTGGGTACTGTTGATTGCCAGTGAGCTGGGTGGGACTAACTCCGTTTCTGACCGCGCCATGGAGCGCCTGTGCAACGCGATTGGAGAAGAAGGCTACGAGGTGGTCAGGACGTCGACGCCAGAGGATGGGCTTTCGCTGGTGAAGTCGGATCCATCGCACAGCGCCATCCTGCTCGATTGGGACCTCGAGGAAGAACATCAGTTCGACGAGCGCGCAGCGCTGAAGATTATCCGCGCTGTCCGGCGCAGAAACAAAAAGGTCCCCATCTTCCTGATCGCCGACCGGACGCTGGTCAGCGAGCTTCCGCTGGAAGTGGTGAAGCAGGTGCACGAATACATCCACCTCTTTGGAGACACACCTGCTTTCATCGCCAACCGGGTGGACTTCGCCGTTGCCCGTTATAACGAGCAGTTGTTGCCTCCCTATTTTCGCGAGCTCAAGAAATATACCGATCAGGGCGCCTACTCGTGGGACGCCCCGGGTCATATGGGCGGGGTGGCCTTTCTCAAGCATCCGGTGGGCATGCAGTTTCACCGTTTCTTCGGAGAGAATTTGCTGCGGGCCGACCTGGGCATTTCCACTTCGTCGCTCGGCTCCTGGCTCGACCACATCGGGCCTCCGGCAGAATCGGAGCGCAACGCCGCGCGCATCTTCGGAGCGGATTGGACCTTCTATGTTCTCAGCGGTTCTTCTACCTCGAACCAAATCGTGGGCCACGGCGTCATCGGCAACAACGATATCGTGCTGGTGGACGCAAACTGCCACAAGTCGATCTGCCACTCGCTGACAGTGACAGGGGCTCGCCCGGTGTATTTCAAGCCCACCCGGAACGGCTACGGAATGATCGGTCTGGTGCCGCTGCGGCGATTCGCGCCTGAGCACATCCAGCAATTGATCAAGGAGAGCCCGTTCAGCGCTGACGCGCCTTCGCAGGAACCGACCTACGCGGTGGTCACGAATTCCACCTACGACGGCTTTTGCTATGACGTACAGCGGGTGACCACCGAGCTGGCGCGCAGCGTGCCCCGCATTCACTTCGACGAAGCGTGGTACGCCTATGCCAAATTCCATTCCATCTATCGCGGGCGCTTCGCCATGGATGTGCCCGACGATATGCCGGACCGGCCGGTCATCTTCGCGGTGCAGTCCACGCACAAGATGCTGGCTGCGTTTTCGATGGCATCCATGATCCACGTCAAGTTAAGCGACCGCGCGCCGCTGGACTTCGATCTTTTCAACGAAGCCTTCATGATGCATGGCACGACTTCACCGTTCTATCCCATGATCGCGTCGCTCGATGTGGCCACGTCGATGATGGACGAACCGGCCGGGCCAACCTTGATGTACGAGACCATCCAGGATGCGATCAGCTTCCGCAAAGCCATGTCTTCGATCGCTCACCGCCTGCGCTCGGCGAACGGAGAGGAATGGTTCTTCCGCGTCTATCAGCCGGATACAGTGACTGATCCGATGACCGGGCAGACTTCTCTGTTTGAGGAGACGCCCGACTCGCTGCTCATCCAGTCGTCAGAATGCTGGACACTAAAGCCGGAGGAAGACTGGCATGGCTTCCGGGATGAGGACATCGCTGAAGACCATTGCATGCTCGACCCCACCAAGGTCACTATTCTCATGCCCGGTATCAACTCTCGTGGTGAATTGGCGGAATGGGGTATCCCCGGGGCGATCCTCACCGAGTTTCTCGATGCCCGGTTGGTGGAAATTGCCCGCACCGGCGATTACACCGCGTTGATCCTGTTCTCGGTGGGAACGAGCAAAGGAAAGTGGGGCAGCCTGCTGGAGACTCTTTTTGAGTTCAAGCGCCTCTACGATAACGAGGGAACGCTCTACGAGGCATTGCCGGATTTGGTCGCCGAGCACCCGCACCGCTACAAGGACATGACGTTGAAGGAACTGAGCGACGAAATGCACGCGGCGATGAGAGAGTTGAATTTGACCAACCTGGTTCACCAGGCTTGCGATGTAGATCCGGAACCTGTGCTGACACCCGCTCAGACGTATCAGAAGCTGATCCGGAATGGCACCGAAAAGGTACGCATCTCTGAGATGGCGCGCCGGCTGGCGGGCGTGATGCTGGTTCCCTACCCTCCAGGCATCCCGGTGCGCATGCCCGGAGAACGCCTGGGGGATAGCGACAGCCCCACCATTCGTCTTCTGCTGGCATTCGAAAAGTTCGGCAAGCAATTTCCCGGCTTTGAGCGCGAGGTTCACGGGATCGAGGTGGATTCCGAGGGGGACTACTGGATGCGGAGCGTGATCGAATCCGCACCGCGTGGAAAAAACGGCACCGTTCCAGGACGCAACGCGAAGCGTAAGCCAAGAAAGCCGGCTGCCGGTAGTTGAGCGTGTCCCAGCCACGAATCGTGGGTGCCCGGCATAGGTTAGTCTAGGCAGTGCATTGCAACCTATGCCTAACGTGAGGACCCCATCGCACCTTCAAATCCCAAGGCGCCGGTGGCGTATCGCTTTTCTGCTGGCCGCCGGGGTGCTGGTCAACTACTTCGACCGGGTCAATCTCTCGGTCGCCCACGCTGCGCTGATCACCACCTTCGCCATCTCCAATATCACCTTCGGCTACCTCTCAGCCGCCTATAACTGGACCTACGCCTTGTGCCAGCTTCCGGTGGGCGTGGTGCTGGACAAATTCGGAGTGCGCCGCGTGGGGCGCATCAGCAGTTTTCTGTGGAGCGTCGCCTCCTTCGCCGCCGCCATCACTCCCAACCTGGGCGGCTTCTTTGCAGCGCGGCTGCTGTTGGGCGTAGGGGAAGCGCCCACCTTTCCCTCCAACGCGAAAGCCATCGGCTACTGGTTTCCGGCAAAGGAGCGGAGTTCGGCAACATCCATCTTCGACGGTTCCGCCAAATTCGCATCGGCGATCGGCGTGCCGCTCATCGGGATGCTGCTCCTCAGGGAAGGCTGGCGCTGGAGTTTCGCCGCCACCGGCTTGATCAGCTTCGTTTACTTCCTGCTCTTCTGTTACGTCTATCGCGACCCCGTGGATGATCCGAAGCTGACCGAACAGGAGCGAAATTACATCCTGGAGCGGGATGCCGAAGCGCCGGTTCTACCCGCGGAAACAGCATCCTTCGGCTATTTGATACAGCAACCGAAAGTGATCGGCATGACCCTGGGCTTTGGGGCCTACAACTACGTTTTCTACCTGCTGCTCACCTGGCTGCCCAGCTATCTCTCCCAGGCGCTGCACATCGACCTGCTGCACTCCTTTCTCTACACCGGCGCGCCCTGGCTGTTTGGCACGGGCTGCGAGTTGGTGGTTGGAGGATGGCTGGTAGATCGCTTGCTCGAGCGGGGATGGAATGCCAGCAGCGTGCAGCGTGCGGTGCTGATTGGGGGCACCACGATGGGGTTGGGCATTATTGGCGCAGCCTATGCACAGGCGGCTACCAGTGCGCTGATCTGGATCAGCATCTCGCTGGGGGGATTGTCGGCGGCATCCGCCGTGGGCTGGTCTGTGCCTTCGTTGATCGGCCCCCGGGGTAGTGTGGGCACCCTGGCCGGCATCATGAACTTTTCCAGCCAGGTCTCGGGCATCTTGGCTCCCATCGTGACCGGCTACCTGGTCAGTGCCCGGCATTCCTTCGGATGGGCCTTTGGCGTCTCCGCCATTTACCTGTGCATTGGGATCTCGGCCTACATCTTCATGCTCGGCCGTATCGAGAGGATCCCCAGCCAGCCTCAGCGTGCTGCGTAATCCTTCGTCGCCTTGGTGCGGGAGTTGAAGACAGAGAAGCCACCCTTAGGGTTGACCGTCAACTTGAGGTAGTTGGCGGCATCCGTCTGTCCCATGGGGTTGGCGATGTACTCCTCCGCCATGTTGTGCATGTCTGCCTCGTTGGAGAAGTGCAATTGCCACAGCGCCTCGAGCCCAGGTGTTTTCGCCAGGGTTTCAAAGGTTGCCGTGGAGCCGCCCTTCTTAGCCCCGTTATTCATGATGGCTACGCGCGGCGCTATGGCAAACAGCAATGCCGGGCTCGAACTCTGGAACAATCCGTGGTGCGATACCACCAGGATGTCCACTTTGCCAATCCGGTTATCGGGGCACATCAAGTTCATTTCCTTATCCCAGGTGAGGTCGCCGAGATCGAGAATTCTGACCTTGCCAAAGGTGAACAGGGTCCCCAGGGAGCGTGCGTTGTCGGTCTGGTCTTCCTTCCTGGTTTCCGAGTCCTTACAGTAGGTGTTCGGTTGCCCTGCTCCGGGTAGGGGATGGCTGAGCACCTCACCGTTGGAGCTGATCACCACCGCCTTGATCCCGGGAATGGGCAAAGCATCGCCTGGCTTGGCCACGATATGACCGTAGTGGCCGCTGGTCAAAAGCTGTTGATACGCCGCGTAGTTTTTGGTGTTTCCTGGATCGGTTGGGCTGTTAGGCCCATGGTCAATGAACGTGCCCACGGGTATTTTCGCCACCAGCTCAGGTAATCCACCAAGGTGATCGGCATGGTAGTGGGTCAGCAACAGGTAATCGATCTTGCTCACGCCAGCATCTTTGGCCGCAGCGACAATGCGTCCGGCATCCAAGCCGTCGTTCCCGGCCCAGCCGGTATCGATCAACAGAGACTTGCCCGCCGGGGTTACAAAGAGCGTCGATTGACCGCCGTCCACATCGATGAAGTAAACCTGCAGCGAATGACTCTTTGCCGCCTGGGCTCCGGCAAACATGGACCAGGCTAAGACCAAAGCCAGCAGGCACCACGCCTGGAGTCGCCTGCGGTCGATCGATGTAAATTCTTTCTCACTGGTCATGAATGGTCCTTCATTGGTTAGGGGGGTAGCAATGCACGCGTAGCTTGATGCCTAAATTACGCGCCAGGATCGAGCACGACTTTCATCAGGTTTGGCTCGCCGGCGTGCAGCCGGGCAAACCACCGGGGACCATCGCTCAGAGGAGCCACCGCTGTAATCAACGGTTTCACTTTAATTTTTCCGTTGGCCAGCAACTCCATAGCTTCAGGGTATTCGCCCGACGAGGCGCATGATCCCTGCAGACGAATTTGCCGGGAGACAACCACCTGCAGCGGGATCTTGACCTGCGGAGAAATGTTGCCGATCAGTGTAACCGTTCCGCCTTTGCGCACGCTAGCGATGGAGGCGGAGATGGTTTCGTCCCGTCCCACTGCTTCAAGGACAAGGTCGACTCCCCTGCCACCTGTGCGGGCTAGTATCTCCTGCACCAGTTCGCTTCCGGAAAGCAACAGCGTAGCGTCTGCGCCGAGCTTCTGGGCCCGTTCCAGGCGGGTAGGGTCGATGTCCGCAATCAGCAGCTGGGAAGCGCCCGCGGCCTTGGCCGCCTGCAGGGTAAGTAAACCGATCATGCCGGCGCCGATCACCAAGGCCGTCTCGCCGCCTTTCATTTCGGAAACGCGCACGGCGTGCAATGCCACTGATACGGCTTCGAGCATGGCCGCCTCTTGGAATTCGAGGGCCTCAGGAAGGTGATAGCAGATGCGCTGCGGCACTACGACATACTCCGCAAAAGCACCGGCCCGGCGAAAGTCTCCACAGGAGACGCCAATCACCTGCCGGTTATTGCACAGATTGATATCGCCCTGGAGACAGAACTCGCACAGGCCGCAGTAGACAGTGGAGTCGAAAGTCACCCGGTCGCCGGTCTTGAACTTGCTCACGCCGCTACCTGCCGCGGCTACTACCCCGGCCGCTTCATGGCCCATCACGATCGGCGGAATCCGCCTGCCGGAAGTGCCATCGTAGCCGTGGACGTCACTGCCGCAGATGCCACAGGCAGCGACGCGTACCAGGATCTCGTCCACACCAGGGACGGGCGCGGGAAGGTCCGCAATATCGAGCTGATTGTATTCAGAGAGAAGCAGAGCTTTCATAGTGGCCTTAAGGGTACATCGTTAGCGCTCGCATCCTCAAGCAAGGGCTCCACGATCCATGTACGATGGACCAAGCCGCTGCTTCTCGCCTTCCCATGAGCACACGCAGTCTTCAACGCAGGCTGATCGCAGGGTTCGGCGCCAACACCTTCAGCCGCCTTTCCACTACCCTGACTCAGATTTTTTCCGTTCCTGTTTTCCTAAGCCATTGGGGAGTGCACCTGTACGGTGAATGGATTTTGCTCAACACCATCCCCAGTTACCTTGGTCTCAGCGATGTAGGTTTTGGCAGCGTCGCCGGTAATGAAATGACCATGCTGGCGGCGGCGAAGAACTTCGAGCAGGCCCTGGTCGTTTTTCAGAGTGTGTGGGTGCTTACTACGGTCATCACCAGCCTGATCGGCCTGCTGCTGATCGCGGCGGTCTGGCTGCTGCCGTTAGGCGCGTGGCTGCACATGCACTCGATCAGCCCGGCGGATACCAAACTGATCGTCCTGCTGCTCGGGCTGGCTGTTCTTCTGGGCATGCAGGAGACCTTGTTCCAGGCGGCCTTTCGCTGCGTTGGCAAGTACCCATTGGGGACCATGGCCAAAAGCATGGTCGTGCTGGCAGCCTTCTTAAGCACCATGGTGGGCGTTGGACTGCATCTGTCTCCTGTCCCAGTGACCGTGCTGTATGTTGCCGTCAACGTAGTGGGCGTGTTTGCCCTATGGATTTTGCTCAGGCGCGAGGTGCCGTGGATTCGTTTCGGCATTCGACACGCCCAATGGGCGGTGATTCGGCGCCTCACCGGCCCGGCGCTCTCTTTCATGAGTTTCCCGTTGGTGAACGCCCTTAATCTACAGGGCATCCTGGTGGTGATCGGCTATGTGATGGGTCCCATTGCAGTGGTGACCTTCAATACGGCGCGAACGATCTCCCGCAGCGCAACCCAGGGAATGAACCTTATCAACAATTCGATCTGGCCGGAGATGTCGGCGGCGTTTGGCGTAGGAGCGATGGACGTGGCCCGGATGCTCCATCGACGAGCCTGCCAAATCTCACTCATGCTATGCCTCGGGATTACCCTCGGAGTGGCGTTTTTGGGCGATTGGATCTGGCGCCTGTGGACTGTCGGCAAAGTGCCGATCGACCCCGTTCTGCTCAACATCATGTTGCTGCAAATGGTAGTTTCCGCGTTTTGGTTCACCAGTTCGGTGGTGCCAATGGCCACCAACCAGCACCAGAGGATGGCGCGGGCCATGCTGACCGCGACGTGCGTGGCCCTGGTCCTCGCCTGGGCATTGATGCACGTTCCCTCGCTCGGCCTGCGTGGCGCCGCCATTGCACTGGTGGCCGGCGATGTCTTTACCGCGTTCTATGTCGTGCGGGAGAGCATGGGGCTGCTGGGAGATACCCTGGGAGGTTTTGCGCGCAGCATGCTGGACCTGTCAGCGCTGCAGCGCCTGTGGAGAAGGCCAAAGGTGGCGGTTATCAGTGAGGAGTAGGGTTCCGGTGGGTTGCGGCCTGAGAGGGCGGACGGGATACCCTCACCGCCGCAGAAAATAGATCCTGTCAGTCCAATCCAGATCGCGTGCTTCCTTCACCAACCTGTCGAGAGACTGGATCAGACCGCCAATATCTGCTTGCGAGATCGTCTTCTCATCAACGAAAATGACGCCCCCGTGCTGACGGCCTTGTTCAGCCCAATTCTTCAGCAGGGGCGGAATCGTTCTACGGTCGTATGTGACAAGGGTCAGCTTCTGAAGGTGGGCTTCCCGCAGGCAGGCCGAATCTTCCTGGCCGAGGAAGCTTCCATTTTCCCATTCGACCATGCCGCGGACGATGATCTTCTTATCGCGAAGGCGAATGCCCAACGCCACTCGAGGTGAAATGTGCTCATCCAGGAGGAGCCGCAGCATCTCAGCGTTTGGCCGTTTTACCTGCCGAGAATTCGACCGCTTGCGGCAACAACCGCTGCAAGGCCGTAAAATCCAGTGCGCGATACTCGTCCAGCGCCTGAGTGATCTCGTCTGTAAATGCCTCGGCGTAATTCACCGCGGCTCGTACCTTAGCTTCCGGCCATTGCAGATGCTTAGCAACAGTAGCCAGATCATTCTTGTAACTCTCCACCAGGAGCATAACCTCCCAAACAGCAAGACTGCTGCCCTGGATGCATGCTTGCCGGCCGGCGGATGAATCGCGGAAATCGATAAACGCAAACTCCGACCGCCGTAAACCTTCCTCTACCAGGCGCGCGCTAGCATCGCTGGGCGTCCACCCATATCGGCTCGCCATCCGTCTGAGGCGATGCCCGCTCGCTGCAGGAAGTCGCATGCTGATGACAGTTGAACCCATGGAAACCCCCGCTGTAACTTCTGCAAGCATTGTAACTCGCCGGTGAACCATTCTCTCCAGCAGCTTGGAGCGCAGAAAGGGTCCCACATCTGGCGCGGGTGCGCGATCAGATTTGGGACCCCTTGGTAATGCTTGCGCTTAGACTTTTTCGGCGGACTCGGGGACGACCGCAGCGGCGGCCTGGAAACCGATTTTGGAATGCATTCCGTCGCAGAACGGCTTGTTGGTCGATGCACCGCAGCGACACAGAGACACTGCGGGTTTGCCGGTCAAATCTATTAATGTTCCGTCGGTGTTCACCAGCTTGATTGGACCTTCGACGCGAAACGGTCCGTTTGGTCGAATCGTGATCGTTACTTCCCCTTCAGCCATGCAAGACTCCAGTTCAGAGATGTGAGTGCCAGTTGAGTCTAGCAGCGATTAGTCGCTGTCGAGGTTCTGGGTCGCTTTGGGTTCGTCCTGCGGTGGTTTAGGCTGGGGATCCTGGATATTACCCGGGGTGCCGGTGGTTGAGCTCGGTACAGGCCCGGCAACGTTCGAACTCTTGCCGACTTTTTGGCCTTTCCAACCGGTCGTACTGACATTTTGGGCAGTGCTGCCGGTATCGCAACCCACAATCATCGCGCAAGAGGCAAGCAGCAGGAGGAGGGACGCTCGAAACATGAATGCTCCTTGAGAGCGATCTTAGGCTATTTGGATGTGGAAGGGAAAGACTTAGGGCGCAGAAAGACTTATCAGAACAGGCCCGGGGTATCGCAGGGCCAACATTCACCGGTAAGATGAAGGAAGAGGCGGGCTTTCACCGCCTCTTCCTTCAAAAAAATCTGACTACAGACTACAGAACCTGGACGTTCTCTGCCTGCCAACCCTTAGGGCCTTTGGTTACGTTGAACTGAACCGCCTGGCCTTCTTGAAGAGTGCGGAAGCCGTTTGCTTGAATCGCTGTGTGGTGCACGAAAACATCCTCACCATTTGCACGGCTCAAAAAGCCGAACCCCTTGGCATCGTTGAACCATTTCACTGTACCTTGTTCCATTGTGTATCTTCCTTAGTAACGAGATGACGCTGAATTCAATCGGGGTATCTGCAGGTAGTGCGGACTCCTAAAGCAGAACGAGCTGAGAACCAAAATCGTATTCGACGCTCTTTTAGGATATACCGCAGACGCGACAAGCGCAATGAAAAAAATGCCCGAAAGGGCGAAAAAATGCTCGCCTGCCTACTCGTACTTCAATGATTCTACAGGATCCATGCGCGCCGCACGGACCGCTGGAACGGTGCCAAAGGCGATCCCCACCGCGCACGAAACCAGGATGGCAATCACCGCCGAAGGCCACGAAACCTGAAGCCGGTAGTTGGTAAACAACTCGATTGCAAGGGGCAATGCCATGGCCAAAATTGTCCCCACCACCCCCCCGCTGAGCGAGATCAACACCGCCTCAGCGAGAAACTGCAGCTGAATCTCCCGGAAGGTCGCTCCCAAGGCCTTGCGAATGCCGATCTCCCGGATTCTCGAACGCACGGTGGCCAGCATGATATTCATGATGCCCACCCCGCTGACCAGCAGGGTCACCATGGAAAACAAGAGCAGAATAATGCTGAATGCTGTCGCCGTCTTGCCTGCCATGGAAAGCACTTCTGAGAGATCACCCACGTCGTACACCGATTCGGAGCGGTGCCTGCTCTTCAGGGCCTGCCGAATCGCAATGGTGGCCCAGGGCACGCTGCCCGAGTCAGTCATGGAGAAGTAGATCTGGTTGACGGCGTCGGTGCCGGTGAAATAGCGGGCCACAGTGTACGGGATAAGCACCGTCTCATCGACAATTTCCGACTGCCCAAAGGTCGCTACGCGCTCGCGAAAAACGCCGATGATGACAAAGGGCACGCTGGAGATGGCCAGTGTCTTGCCTACGGCTTCCTGGGAACTGCCGAACTGAGTAAGCGCGAATCGCTCCGTGACCAAGGCGGCATGGCTGTGAGTAATCGAGTCCTGCTGATCAAAAAAGCGGCCAGCGACCAGGTAAAGCCGTCGTATGTCGGGATACTCCGGATTCACGCCCAGGATCAGGACATCGCGTTCCTTGCCCCCGCCACTGGTGAAGTACTGGTGCAGGTTGAGCACCGGCGACGCTGCCTGAATGCCTGGTACCCGCTGCTCCACGGCATGCATATCGTCCACCGTCAGGAAATCACGCGTCGACTGGCTACCCGCATCCGATAGCCCGGCGTACTCAGCCCAAATAAGATTGGTGCCAATGTTCTGAATGGAAGTGAGTACATATCTCCGGCCGGATAGGCCGATGGTCACCACCAAAATCAAGGAGGCAGTCCCGATCACCATGCCCAAGGCAGTCAGGGCAAAGCGAATCTGGTTGAGACGAAAGGAGTCGATGGCCAGCAAAACGATCTCGCGGAACGCTATGCTCTGGGTACTGCGAACTGACGTCGAACCGCTCATCTAGTCCAACCCATTCATCGATTCCCCAGGAACACCAGGGTGACCCCCAGCGAGACCAAAAAGACACCTGCCCAGCGGCGCCGGCTGACACGCTCACGCAGAAAGAATACCGCTCCCAGCGCCCCGGTCACATAGCTCAGGGCCGTGACCGGCACCACGAAACTTACATTGAGGATGGAGAGCGCTCCTAGTAGAGAGAAAAATGCCAGGGCCATCAAGCCCACTCCGGCCCACATCCACCCTACCCGCAGGGCGCGGCCAATCACGCGGGCGATGGCAGCGGGACGAAAATCCTTCACTTCCCCGACCGCCTTCATAGCGCGGGAGACACATAGTTCGCCGCCCGTACCGGCGAGGACGATGAGCAGGAAGAGAGTGACTTCGAGCACGGTTAGCTCCGGTCCAAACTGGCCGGGCTTCGCTCAAGTCTTGCCGGGCTGCTCTCAAGGCCGCGGGGGTTGCTCTGCCCGACGACCAGGACACCCAGGCAGATGATCGCGATACCCAGCCAGCGCAAAGGCGAAACCGGCTCTCTCAGCATGAAATAGCCAAGCAGCGCAGAAACCCCATAGCCAACAGAGGATGCCGGCTGAACATAGCTGTAATCCGCCCAGGACAGGACCAGCACGTTGGCCAGGAAAAAAGTAAGGAGAGAGGCGACGCCAAGCCAGATGGAGGAGGTGTCAAAGATGCGCAGGGCGGTGTGCAGCGCTTCAGCAGGGGGCCACACCGGAAGCCTGCCGGCCTGCTTCATGCCCTTGCTCAGGAGCACATTCCCTAACGGGCCCGCCATGACCATGACGCCGATGAGCAGATACGTTTTAAGGTGACGGGGTTTGGGGATCGTCATGGGTGACCGGCAACGACCCCCTAATTTTATACTTAACTATCCGCGTATCCGAGTTCGACGCTGCTATCAAAGGGCCGCTCGATGCCTTCCGGCGTTCTGATCGGGGAAGACTTCTTTACCGGCGGAATGAATTCATACAGGCCGGGCTCAATGTGCTCGGGACGAGGCAGCTTTTTATTGACGTATTCAAGCCCGTTGAAATCCTTGAATCCGAGCTGATGGACCTTCCAGCGGCGCAGACGCATAGGAGCATCCTCTTCCCATGTGGCCCAGAACCACTTCTTGAAGAGCTTCTGGAAAAAGGGATCAAAGAATTTGAAGATGGGATGTGCATTGATGCGATAAGTAACGGTGACCGAGCAGCGGTCGTCCGGCAGGTCCTCGAAAAATGCTTCCATTTCCAGCATGAAACCGATGGAGTCCTGATGGAAGCTCTTCATGGTGTTGCCGTCCATGTACTGGAAGCCGATGCCGGAGGTATAGAACGGCAAGAGGGGCATGCGCTTGCCGCGCACCACCAGCGACCAATCGTCTCGCTCGGCCAACACGCGGGTGGCGTTGTAATACTTGTAGTGGGTCCCGACGAGGTGTTCGTGGTCGTAGTAATTCCACATCACCACTTCCTTCGGGCAATCCATCTCAGCGCGAAACTTAGCAGTCAACAGATGACTTTTCATGGCCGAACTTACCCCAGTAGATCTACGTAGATTTTGTCGTCGACAATCTTTAACGCGTATTGCCGGAGCGGGTAGGCAGGATGCGAAGTGCACGAACCGTCTTTGCAGGAAAAAGTCCAATTGTGCCAAAGGCAGGTAAAGACACCGTCTTTGTGCTTGTGATACCCGACAGGACCACCGAAGTGACGGCAGATGTTGCTCAGGGCCTTGATCTCACCCTCGTACTCGTAGAGCAGGATGTCGTGGTCGTCCATCCATCGCGTAAGCTGGCCGGCCTTTTTTAGTTCGTCGAGAGTAGCGAGAAATTTGTAGGTGCGACCGTCGTGCTCGACTGTGTTTACGCTCAAATCAGTGATCATATCCTCTTCTTGGTATAGTTGAGTAGCCTAGTCGTGTCAATAGTCGCAGCTCTCCGTTTGGCGACCCTTATGTTGTGATAAACGTATGGAAGCAATACTGGTTAAACAGCACTTATGATGTCGAAAACTCCCGCAGTGCCATTTTTGAAAGAGGAATAACCTTACGTGTGTGGCATTGTCGGATTTACGACCAAGAACTGGCATCCTGAGCCGGAGCGCATTCGCTCGGCGACCGGGACTCTTATTCATCGTGGCCCTGATCAGCAAGGCGTGTACCGTACCCGGGGCTGTTCGTTAGGCGCCACCCGGTTGAAAATAGTCGATCTCGCCCACGGCGACCAGCCGATCTTTTCCGAAGACGGTGATTACACGATCGTCTTCAATGGTGAAATCTACAATCATCTCGAGGTCCGGCAAGAACTGGAAACGCTGGGCCACAAATTCCAGACTCATTGCGACACGGAAACGGTTCTGCAAGCGTTTTTGCAGTGGGATACAGGCAGCTTCGCGCGTCTGCGCGGGATGTTCGCCTTAGCCATCTGGTGCAATTCGCAGCAGCGGCTGGTGCTGGCCCGCGACCGCATGGGAATCAAACCGCTCTATATTGCGGAGCGCGCCGACGACCTGTTCTTTGCCTCGGAGCTTAAAGGCATCCTCGTCCATCCTGAAATCGAACGCAGGCTCAGCCTTGACGGACTGGATTGCTACCTATCGCTCAACTATGTTCCTTCGCCGTGGACGCTGGTCGAAGGCATTCACAAGCTGCCCCCTGGCCAGTGGCTTGAATGGCGCGACGGCCAGGTGAGCAAGCACACCTATTGGCAGATTCCTGAGATTCGCCCGGTGGCGAAGTCGCTGGACGCCGCGAAAGAAGAACTGGACTTTCTGCTGGATCAATCTGTTCGCGAGCACCTTATGTCCGAGGTGCCTATGGGGGTATGGCTCAGCGGGGGGGTGGATTCGTCCACCGTTCTGCACTACGCGGCCCAGGCATCGGGTTCACGGCTGCAGACTTTCTCAATTTGCTTCAACGGTCATAGCTTCGACGAATCGCGCTACATCCACCAGATGGTGGAGCACTACGGAACCTTTCACGAGGAGCTGAATCTAAGCCCCGAGCAGGACCTCGAAGGCGCCATCGAACAGATTCCCTACTACTCCGATGAGCCGAGTGCAGATTCCGGGGCGTTGCCGGTCTGGTTTCTGGCCAAGCTTTGCAAGCAGCAATGCACAGTAGCCTTTAGTGGAGAAGGGGCCGACGAGATCTTCGGCGGGTATTTGACCTATCGTGCCAATCTCATCGCTGCGCGCGTGAAGCAGCTGCCGCCGGCGGCCATTCGCCTGGCACTGCGCAGTTTGAGCTTGTGGCCCGCTTCCAATGAAAAAATCAGCCTCGAATACAAGCTGAAGCGGCTTTTGCAGGGCAGCCTGATGCCGCCGGAGCGGGCGCATGTCTACTGGAACGGAACGTTCTCCGATGCGGAAAAGGCTTCTCTGCTGAAGGTTCCGTTACCCCAGAGTCTTATCGATGTCCTCGCCCGGACGCGCACCAGTCTTCCCAGCGATGGGATTACGCCTTACCTGGACTTCGATCAGAACTATTACCTTGCCGACGACATACTGGTGAAGTCAGATCGCATGAGCATGGCCCATGCGGTGGAGGTACGCCCTCCCTTCCTGGACCATCGCATTCTGGAATTTGCGGCCACCTTACCGTCTGAGCTCAAGATCCATGGAAAACGGCAAAAATATGTGCTGAAAGAGTTGATGCGCACGAAACTGCCGCCTTCCATCCTGCAGCGCAAAAAGACAGGTTTCGATATTCCCGCGCACGAATGGTTCCGCGGACCGCTCAAAGCGCTTCTCATGGAGACCCTGGCGGCAGCTGAAGCAGAGCACGGCGAAGTATTTCGCTTTGACACGATCCGTACTTATACCGAACTTCACATGAACAGGAGCATCAACGTTGGCTATCACCTGTGGGGCCTGATCATGCTTTTTCTTTGGATGAAACGATGGAACATTCAGTCAGCGCCCTCTCGGATATCGAAGAGTCAAATGCTCGCAGTCGAATTGTAACTGGCCGCTGGTTTTTTCTTGTTGTCTTGCTTTTTGCTGCCGCCGTGTATCTCGGCTGCATCATCTCCCCGCCGTCGCTGATGGATGATGTCGATTCTGTGCATGCGCAGATCGCCCACAACATGCTCGTTTCCGGAGACTGGGTGACCGCCCGGCTGGACGGCGTTCCCGACCTGGAGAAGCCTCCGCTCCATTACTGGACCATGGCGGTCTCCTACATGCTGTTTGGCAAGCATGACTGGGCTGCGCGTATTCCGGTTGCTCTCTCAGCTATTGCGCTTTGCTTGCTGACGGCGGCCTTTGCAGCCTGGGCATTCGATCAGCGGGCCGGCCTCTTCGCCGGGCTATGCATGTCGACCTGCATTGGCCTATTCCTCTTTACCCGTCCCTTACTGCCCGATGCATTGCAAACCCTGACCATCGCCCTGGCCCTGTGGGCGTTCCTGCGCGTGATCGATGAGCAAGAGCGACATCCGAGAGTGTGGGCTGCAACCATGGCCGCCTGCATGGGCGTCGGCCTACTCTTGAAGAGCTTGATTGGCGTTGTCTTCCCCTTGGGAGCGATCGCTCTCTACCTTCTCTTCACCCGCCAGTTCTTCTCCACGCGCATTTGGAAGCAGCTCAGACCCTTCAGTGGATTGGCAATTATCCTGCTCATTGCAGCTCCGTGGCACATTCTCGCCACGCTCCGCAATCCGCCTTATTTCAGCCTTTCCATGAGGAGCGTCCCCGGCGAGTACCACGGTTTCCTCTGGTTCTACGTTATCAACGAGCAGCTATTGCGCTTCCTGAACCTGCGCTACCCGCGGGATTACGATACTGTGCCCCCGGTGTACTTCTGGCTGTTCAACCTGGCATGGCTTTTCCCCTGGAGTGTGTATCTGCCGGCGGCCTTTAAGCTCTCTTACCGGGCAAACGACCGCGCTGGAAAGACCCGGCTACTGGCGCTATGCTGGATCGGCTTTGTCATGGTCTTTTTCACCTTCTCGACCACCCAGGAGTATTACTCCATGCCCATCTACCCGGCGATGGCGTTGCTGATTGGGCCGGCGATGGCGTTGGAGGGAAAACTTGTAAGAGGAGGGACACGGCTGCTAACCGTGGTCTTCACCATTGCGGCGGTGCTGGCAATTGCCATTCTAATAGCGGACCGCCACGTTTCCACCCCAGGTGACATCTCGCAGGCTCTTACCTCCAACCCGGGCGCGTACAAACTGTCGCTCGGCCACATGGAAGACCTGACGCTCAAGTCTTTTGCCTACCTTCGGCTGCCGCTGGCACTCGCCGCAGTTGCCTTTGTTATTGCGGCCGTGGGTACTCTGCTGCGGGGCAGCAGGAGGGTTTATCTGGGGATTGCCCTTGGCATGGTGTTATTTTTTCACGCCGCCCGCCTGGCCATGGTCACCTTCGATCCATACCTCTCCTCCAAGCCCCTGGTCGACGCGCTGGAGAGATCGCCGCAAGGCTCGTTGATCGTTGACCACCATTACTACTGGTTTTCTTCCGTTTTCTTCTATACCAACAGGACTGCGCTCCTGCTCAATGGAAGGTTCTTCAACCTGGTCTATGGTTCGTATGCTCCCGGCTCAGCCAATGTTTTTATCGACGACAGCCAATTCCAGGAGCTTTGGGGGCGGCCGGAGCGGTATTACATTTTCGCCAGGGACACCCAGGTGGATCAACTGAAGTCGCTGGTAGGCCAGCAGCAGCTCAATACCGTCAGTCGTAGTGGAGGCAAAGTGCTGCTCACCAATCATCCAATTGCAGAAACCCATACAATGTAAATACTTGGCAGACGATCTGGAGAAACTATGAAAATTGCCGTACTGGGAGGCGATGGCTACTGTGGTTGGGCTACCGCTCTCTATCTATCGAAACAAGGCCACTCGGTGGCTATTATCGACAACTACGTGCGCCGTCTTTGGGACCACGAGCTGGGAGTGCAGTCCCTCACCCCCATTCGCCCCCTGGCCGACCGCTTGCGCGTGTGGCAGGAACTTACCGGCAAGTCCATCGAGCTGTTCGTTGGCGATGTGACGGACTATGAGTTTCTGGCTTCCACCATTAAGACTTTCGAGCCTGAGGCTGTAATCCACTTCGCCGAGCAGCGTTCCGCTCCCTATTCGATGATCGACCGCAACCACGCTGTCGGCACCCAGGTGAACAATGTGGTGGGCACGCTGAATCTGCTCTTCGCCTTGCGTGAATTCCAGCCCGACTGCCACCTGGTCAAGCTCGGCACCATGGGTGAATACGGCACGCCCAATATCGATATCGAAGAGGGATACATCACCATCGAGCACAACGGTCGCAAAGACGTGCTCCCTTATCCCAAGCAGCCCGGCTCGTTTTATCACCTCTCCAAGGTCCACGACAGTCACAACATGATGTTTGCCTGCAAGATCTGGGGAACACGAGCCACCGACCTGAACCAGGGTGTGGTGTACGGGACCATGACCGATGAAGTCGCTCTGGATGAAGCGCTGATCAACCGCTTTGACTACGACGAGGTCTTCGGCACGGTACTTAATCGATTCTGCGCCCAGGCGGCCATTGGCCACCCTCTCACTGTCTACGGCAAAGGCGGCCAGACACGTGGCTTCCTGGATATCCGCGACACGGTGCGCTGCGTGGAGTTGGCCTGCTTGAATCCCGCAGCCAAGGGAGAATTCCGCGTCTTCAACCAATTCACCGAGCAGTTTTCTGTGCTCGATCTAGCCCACCTGGTGCAGAATGCCGGCAAACAAACGGGTCTGAAAGTCGAGATCGACTACCTGTCTGATCCTCGCGTGGAAGCGGAGCAGCATTACTACAATGCGAAGCACTCCAAGCTGATCGATCTTGGTCTTGCTCCGCACTTTCTCTCCGATTCCCTGCTGGATTCACTCATCGATATTGCGGTTCGCTACCGCGATCGCATCGATACGGCGCTGTTTCTGCCGCGGGTAAACTGGCGCCAGACCAGGAACGATCGGCGGGTGGAGAAACCTGTCCTGGCCAAGACAGCTATATAGAGATGATGAATAGAAACATCAGGTCGAGTGCTGTGGAATCCCACTCAAGCCCAAAAACGGGCTGATGGGGCCCAGCATTGCTGTTGGTAAGTGTTGCTCTGAAACAAAGCTGAGTGCCCATCGCCGTGGCTTGAATGGGATTCCACAGCTGTCACTTAGACCCGCTCTGGAGCTTTCTCCGCCGCTCGGATGGCGGCAGTTGGATCGACCGGAACTAACTCACCGTTGCGAATGTAGTAGTACCCGTCTCTCCAGCGAATGCTGTTGCGGGTAAAGCTGGTTAGCCAGATACAGGCAGCAAGCAGATCCCATACCGGCAGCAACCACAGCTTCTTGTAAATACCTGGCTGCTTTAATCCCCACCTGCCAATCACTTCCATCATGGCGATGCGGAAAGCGAAATATGCGCTCAAATAGGCGAACGCTACTTGGGGCGTGGGCTGTACAAAAATCGCTGCCAGGGCCCAGGGTAAGCCAAGGGTAAAGATCAGGCCCAGATGTCCCCACGGACGCATGATGCGCATCACCACGGTCCAGCGCAAGCGCTTAAGAAAAAGATCGCGCAGCGACTGGAAATCTGACACGGTGTGAATCGTATAGTTCAGAAGTTCTACTTCATAGCCTTGCTCTGCAATCAAGCGCCCTACCAGCAGATCGTCTGCCGGACGGTTTTCAATCGCCGCATAGCCGCCAAAGCCGGCTAGATGCTTACGCGTGGTGGCGATTGTTGGACCCAGGGCAAATTTCACTCCATCCAACTGCTTGGCGACCAGAATGCCGGCATAAAAGTCAGAGAGCATGCCCACGGATTGAACCCGCTGCACAAAGGTTTTCTCTTCACTGGGAACAGGCACGTAAAAACAGGTGACTGCACCGACCTTGGGATTCGCCAAGGGGGCAACAATGGTGCGCAGGTAATCCGGTTGCACGCGTACATCACTGTCGCTCATCACCACGGTTTCGTACTTTGCTTCTGCAGTCATACGCGCCAACTTGGCGACTTTATCGTTGGTGGCGACCCGGCCGGAGCCGATCAGGACTCGGATCTGACAGTCGGGGAAATCACGGATGAGCCTCTGTATCGTCGGCAATGCAGGGTCTGACGCATCCCCTACGCAAAAGACAATTTCGTATTCCGGGTAATCCTGACGGCAAAAGCTGGCGAGGTTTTCATACGCATCAGGGTCGAGTCCACGAATCGGCTTGAGATTACTCACCGGAGGGGTATAGCTGGTAGAAGCGGATTTCCGCGAATGTCGAAAAAACTGCCAGGCGCTAAACAGCGTCAGCGAGTAATAGATAAAAGGGATTGCGGCCATCCCCAATATCGCGAAATGAAAAAAGCTCAGGATCATTCAGCCTCTAATTACTGTATTCGATTGATTATCTCCCAAGCCCGCGATGAAGCATTTCAAAGTCATTATGACTTTTCTCAAACAACCCTAAATGAGACGGACACAATCGCCGTGCTGTTTCATCACACCATCGAACCACCGGGCCCATTCTTCATCCCTCCCGGCAGAGCATCTTTATTCATTGCTGGAATCCAATATGCGCCCTCCTATAAGCAACCTTTTTTCAATAATTTGGAGCCGAAGAACTGGAGTTTTCCCACAGCCGCCGATTGACACGATAGTCCTGCAATAGGCGAAAATAAGGCGAAGATACAGTCATGCCAACCGCCAGCCATCTGCGTGCGCAAATCGAAGCTACTCTGGCGGAACGCATTCCTTCGGCGCTCACTCCAATGGCGCGTGTTCCCTATGCAGTTGCGCCAACAGGGATCCCAGAGATCGATCTCCTTGTGCATGGTGGATTCCCTGTCGGCGCCCTGAGCGAGGTGGTGGGACCCGAATGTTCCGGACGCACCTCTCTGGCACTCGCCTTTGTCGCCGGCATGACTCAGGCAGGCAAAGTGTGCGCGTGGGTAGACGTCTCCGATACTTTGCATCCTGAATCGGCGGCAGCCATGGGAGTGGACCTATCGCGGCTGCTCTGGGTACGCTGCGGTTCGTCTCCCACCCCTGTGCCCATCGGATTGCGTAGGGCAGAAAAACCGTCCAAGGTAAAGACCCAGGTGCCACCTGCAGGTGGCAGCCATCCCCGGATGGAAGCCAACGGCCTTTCTGATGCAGTCAGCAATTTGCTCGGGCCTGCTCAGATCGCTCCCCGCTGCGCAGAAGCGCTCCACACACCTCGCCCGCAAGGGAAGAAACAGAATCAGGGTCCACAGCCCGCAGCGCTTCCGGCTGCGGCGACCAAAGCCTCGCCCAGGAGCAAGTCCTGGGCGAGGCTGGAACAAGCGCTACGGGTTACGGATCTACTGCTGCAGGCGGGGGGATTCAGTTGCATCGTCCTGGATATGGGCAGCCTGAACGCGGAGTATGCCTTACGGGTGCCGCTGGCGACATGGTTTCGCTTCCGTACCGCCGCGGAGCGGCTGCAATCGAATGTTTTGCTGCTGACCCAACACGCCTGCTCCAGAAATAGCGCCGGCCTGGTGCTTCGTCTGCAACCTGGCAGCGTGCTTGCTGCTGACTCGACCACCTTTACCGGTCTCGAACATCGGGCCGAGTTAGCCCGCCAACGTTTTCCCCAATCGCCGGGGAATGTATTCCCTCTGCGCAAGCCGCCGCAAAGTGTACAAACAGCGCAATGGCAGAGCAAAACACTTTGGGCAGGCCTCTCATGACGGAACAATATGCGTGCGTCGAGGTAAAAGAATTTCCGCTGCAAGCGCTGCTGCGCTTAAGGCCCGAATTACGGAGCAAGCCGGTAGCCGTACTCGATGGTGAGCCACCTTTTGAGCAGGTGTGCTCACTCAACGGTTCGGCGCTAAACCTGGGGATGGCGCTGGGGATGACACGGCTGGAAATGGAGATGTTTCCTACCGCCATCGTTCTGCCCCGCTCGCGCGCCGAGGAGGCAGCAGCCCGCGCGGCTTTGCTGGAGTGCGCCGGTTGCTTCTCTCCTCGAGTGGAAGATCAAAGTAGTGACAGTTACTTTTCCTGCGTAATCGATATCGCGGGCACTGAGACGCTCTTTGGTTCCCCGGATACTCTAGCTGAGAGCCTGCTCAAAAAGACACAAGAACTGTGGGTACGAGCATCCATCGCTATCAGCAGCAACTTTCATGCCGCCAGGTGCCTGGCGCGAGCCCCCTCAACTAGCAAAGACGCAGGCATACGGGTGGTTCTGCGAGACATGGAAAGCGCTGCGCTCGCGCCCTTACCACTCACCGTTCTCGATCTTTCCCCAGAACATGCGGAGACATTCGCCATGTGGGGCATCACCACACTCGGAGCGCTGGCAAATCTCAAGGAAACCGAATTGATTACCCGGCTTGGACAACCGGGCAAAGAAATGCGTTTGCTGGCACGCGGTGAATCGCCGCATTTATTTCGCGCCATCGAGGCCGGCCTGGTTCTTGAAGAGCGAATGGAGTTGGATTCACCGGTAGAACTGCTCGATTCGCTGCTTTTTATCCTGGGAGTGATGCTCGATCAGCTGATTGTGCGGGCCCAATCACGCATACTTGCGCTGGCCTCGATCACACTCCAACTCGACCTTGAAGGCTGCACGGCTCATACCCGTACGGTGCGCCCCGCACTGCCGACCAATGATCGAAAATTGTGGCTGAAGCTTATCCACCTGGATCTACAGGCACATCCTCCGCAGGCAGCCATCCTCGGTCTTGGCTTGAGCGCACAGCCAGGTAGCACCAGCAAGGTGCAACTCGGACTTTTTTCTCCACAAGTACCAGAGCCTATGCGGCTGGATGTGACACTAGCGCGCATTCGCAGCATCGTTGGCGATGGATGCGTGGGGCAGGTGGTGCTCAAAGACACACATCGCCCGGAAGCGTTTCGCGTAGAGCCGTTTACTATGCCCTCTTCGACAACGTTAGACCGGCAACCGGGAACCCAACGCATCGCCATGCGGAAATTACGGCCGCCGGAAATCGTGACTGTTGCAGTTCGTAATCGACAACCGGACTCCTTCACTTTTCGGGAGAAGCGATACACTGTCGAACGTGCTTACGGTCCCTGGTCTTCCGGCGGAGACTGGTGGAGGCCAACCCTCTGGTCTCTGGAGCAATGGGACCTGGTGGCAAAGACTTATGATGCCGCGACCCCGGCAAGCTGGCTCTGTTGCTGCCTGACCCGCGATCTAACCCAGGGACATTGGCAGGTAGAGGCGCTGTATGACTGATCGATATATCGAACTGCATGCGGCCAGCGCGTTCAGTTTTCTTGAAGGTGCGTCGCTGCCTGAAGACCTAATCCAGCGCGCTGTCGAACTCAATATGCCGGCCATGGCTCTGCTGGATCGCAACGGGATTTACGGCGCAGCGCGATTTCATACCCTTGCTCGTAAACATGGGATACAAGCACATGTGGGCGCGGAGATTGCGGTATCCAGCCTGGGCGAGCGCCTCATGCCTCCAGCATGGTTACCGCATCGCCATGTTCCCGAAGCCGCGCGCCTGCCCCTGCTCTGCACTTCGCGAGCCGGGTATCAAAATCTCTGTCAACTGATCACCTGCTACAAGATGCGCGAGACGAGCAAAAGCGAAGGCGCGGCTACGCTCGAGGAGCTGGACAAATATTCTTCCGGACTGGTCTGCCTGACCGGTGGCGATGAAGGCCCAATGGCCGCGGCACTCATGCGCGGAGGGGAATATGCAGCAATAAAAGTTGCCGAACAACTGGTTCGAGTCTTCGGGCAGCAGAACGTCTATGTTGAACTGCAGCGCCATGACGAGCGGGAAGAAGAATGGCGCAACCAGGCCGCCGTCCGTATTGCCCAACGCCTACGCTTGCCGCTATTAGCTACTAACGGCGTTCGTTATGCCACGGCGTATGACAGAGAAATTCTCGATGTGTTTACTGCGATACGCCACCATACTGACCTGGAGAAGGCCGGCCGTCTGCTCACTGTCAATAACCAACGACATCTGCGCGATGCGAGAGAAATGAGGGGCCGATTCAGCGATTTTCCACAGGCCATTGCGAATACCGTGGCCTTGTCTGAGCGGCTGGAATTTGAACTCGATGATCTGGGCTATGAATTTCCCCGCTATCCGGTTCCGGAAGGCGAAACCATGGACAGCTTTCTTCGGCGGCGTGTGGATCAGGGCGTATTGAAACGCTACGGGGCAAAGCGAGATCGCAAATTGTTGGAAAAAGTGGAAAAGCAAGTTGAGCATGAGCTGGCCTTGATTCAGAAACTAGGATTTGCCGGCTATTTTCTGATCGTGTGGGACCTGGTTGATTTCTGCAAGCGAAACGACATCCTGGTGCAAGGCCGGGGGAGTGCGGCAAACTCCGCCGTCTGCTATGCGCTTGAAATTACTGCAGTCGACCCTGTAGGCATGGATTTGCTCTTTGAACGCTTCCTGAGCGAGAGCCGCGGAGAATGGCCTGATATCGATCTCGATCTGCCCTCCGGTGATAAGCGGGAGCAGGCGATCCAATATATCTACCAGCGCTATGGGGAACTCGGGGCCGCGGTGACCGCCAACGTGATTACCTATCGCGGGAAGTCCGCGGCACGGGAAGTGGGAAAGGCGATGGGCTTCGATCCTGACACCTTGGGGCGTCTTTCGGGTCTAGTGTCGCAGTGGGAGTGGAAGGGGAAAAACGACACCCTGGAAAATTCGTTTCTCCATGCGGGCTTTGATGTCAAACATGCGCATATCCACAAATTTTTAGAGCTTTGCATGCGGATTCAGGACCTGCCGCGGCATCTTGGTCAGCATTCGGGAGGCATGGTGATTTGCCAGGGCCAATTGGACCGTGTGGTTCCTTTGGAACGAACCTCCATGCCCGGCCGAACCGTGGTTCAGTGGGACAAGGAAGACTGCGCCGATCTGGGTCTCATCAAAGTAGATTTGCTGGGCCTGGGCATGATGGCGGTCATCCAGGAGTCTCTCACCTTGATCACGCAGCATTACGATCAAGCAGTCGACCTGGCGCAGTTGCCCGAGGATCCGCTGGTATATGAAACCCTGCAGCGAGCCGATACAGTGGGCATGTTCCAGGTGGAAAGCCGGGCGCAGATGGCCTCGTTGCCGCGCAATCACCCGGACAAATTCTATGACCTGGTGGTACAGGTGGCCATCATCCGGCCAGGGCCCATTGTAGGCAAGATGATGCACCCCTACATGCGGCGACGCCAGAAAAAAGAAGAAGTGACTTATCCCCATCCATCGCTGATACCAGTGCTCAAGCGAACGTTAGGCGTTCCTTTATTTCAGGAACAGCTCTTGCGCATGGCCATGACGGTCGCTGATTTTTCCGGTGCGGAAGCAGAAGAACTACGCCGTGCGGTTGGCATGCGCCGTTCCTGGCAGCGTATGGAGCAACTGGAAGTGAAGTTGCGCAGCGGCATGACGAAAAACGGTCTCGATGCAGAGACCCAGGCAAACATTATTCAAAACATTACGTCCTTCGCGCTTTATGGATTTCCTGAATCCCATGCCGCGAGCTTCGCGTTGATTGCCTACGCATCCGCTTATTTCAAAGTGCATTACCTGGCTGCGTTTACCTGCGCGATTCTCAACAATCAGCCCATGGGTTTTTACATGCCTGCTGTATTGGTAAAGGATGCGCAACGTCATGGCCTGCGTATCCGCCCGATCGATGTACAGATATCGGAGTGGCATTGCACGATTGAGCATGAAAGCAGTGGCGAGCGCTCGCTTCGCATGGGGTTGATGTATGCCAAAGGACTAAGGCAGGATATGGGGGAAGCGATAGTCGATTCCCACAGGCAATCGGGACCGTTTAGATCCGCAGACGATCTCACGCTGCGTGTCCCTCTGCTGCAACGCAAAGAGCTGACGCTGCTGGCCCGCATTGGGGCTTTAAATGGAATCGATGGAATCGATCATCGGCGCGATGCGGTTTGGCAGGTCGAAGAAGCGGCCCGGCCAGTTGGTCCTTTGCTGAAGTCCGCACATCATGCATCGAGCTCTTCTCCGCTACGACAAATGAACACCGAGGAGAGGCTGAGCGCGGACTACTCCGGCACCGGCTTGACGGTTGGAAAGCATCCACTGCACTACCGCCGGCAGGAGTTGCAAGCGAGCAAGGTGCTGTCTGCCTGTGAATTACGGAATTATCAAGACGGAGCCAATGTGCGCTCGGCTGGTTGTGTCATTGCGCGGCAGCGCCCAGGCACAGCCAAGGGGTTTATCTTTCTCTCCATGGAAGATGAGACTGGCATCGCCAATGTAATCATCACGCCCGATCTATATGAACGGGCACGGGTGGTTGTGACACGCAGCAAATTTGTTCTGGTCGAAGGCGCCCTGCAGAATCAAGACGGTGTCATCCATATCAAGGCCAGGCATATACAGCCATTGGCCTTCAGTAACCTCGAGGTACGCTCACACGACTTCCATTGATTCGCAGCGTCAGGTGACCAGGTTCTCATAGGACGAATGAGTATGCATGAGAACTATTCCTTTTCAAATGGAGTCCCGAAGGGACAGCTGAGAGTAGCAAGTCTTTGCCGGATTGACGATCATTGCCTGCTGGGCTATAGTCGCTTTCATTTCCCTGTTGGAAAGAGTCCCATGCTCAGCTATTGCAAGGGCCCAGAAGTTCCGCTACGCAGCGAAACCATTTACCAGGCGTTCGCATCTGCCGCTCGCACGTTTCCTGATCGCATTGCGCTTATATCACGGCCGGATGCCATCCGCTGGACGTACCGCCAGTTGCTTGACGAGGTAGACAAGACCGCTCGCGGCCTTACGAGTCTAGGATTGCAGCCCGGCGACCGAGTTGGAATTTGGGCAGCAAGTTGTGCGGAATGGATTCTTCTGCAACTAGCTTGCCCTAAAAATGGGCTCGTGCTGGTCACCGTGAATCCCGCTTATCGTGCAACGGATCTCGGTTACATCCTTCACAAGTCAAACATGCGCGCGATTTTCCATCATTCGCGCGATGCCCGTGCGGACTATGACGCGATCCTAGCCGAAGCACGAGCCGGTCAGACGTCTGCCCTTGAGCTCGATATCCGCATCGGAACTGACTCCTGGTCTGACATGGTCGCCGGTGTAAGCACATCCCCAAACGCGCACGTTGACCAACATGATGTCGCGAATATTCAATACACATCAGGCACTACCGGCAATCCGAAAGGGATTCTTCTCACACACCATAACGTCGTCAACAACGCATGGCTTACTGCGCTCAGGGTGTCCTTGACCGAACACGACCGCATCTGCCAGACTTTCCCCCTTTACCACTGCGCCGGCTATGCCAGCAGTTCCCTCACAGCGTTAATCTCGGGCGCCGCCTTTGTGCTGCCATCACGCATGTTCGACCCAAGTGCAACTTTACAGGCCATTGAAGCAGAGGGGGTGACTCTTCTTTATGGCGTCCCCTCGATGTTTATCGCCGAACTCGAGCATCCGGAATTTGATCGATTTGATATGACTTCTCTGCGAGCCGCGATTGTCGGCGGAGCACCTTGCCCGATCGAAGTAATGCGCCGCATGACCGAACGATTAGGGATCACGCTGATATACGACATTTATGGCCAGACAGAAGCCTCGCCTATCATCACGATGTCTACCTCAGACGACAGCTTTGAGCAGCGCGCCACTACTGTTGGCCGTCCCTTGCCGAAGACTGAGGTCAAAATTGCAGATCCCTTGACTGGCGAGACCGCCCCAATCGGACAAGAGGGCGAACTTTGCGCGCGCGGTTACATGGTCATGAAGGGGTACGACGGCGATTCCGAAGCAACACGAAAAGCGATCGACACGGACGGATGGCTGCGCACGGGTGATCTTGCCATCATGTGTCCGGATGGGTACTGCAACATTACCGGCCGTGCGAAGGACATGATCATACGCGGCGGAGAGAACATCTATCCTCGTGAAATAGAAAATCTACTTCACACACACCCGAAGGTCGTAGATGCGCACGTATTCGGCATACCTGATGAAAAACTTGGAGAAATCGTCATAGCGTGGATTCGTCACAGGCCCGGTGAGGTTGCCACCGACAACGAGATCCGCGATTTCTGCCGTGGAAAATTTGCCCACTTCAAGATTCCGCAGCATGTCCGCTTCGTTAACGAGTTTCCCCTGACTGCCAGCGGCAAAGTGCAGAAGTTCCGCATGCGTCAAATGGAGCTTGAAATGCGCGAGCTAGAGACACTTCAAACAATCTATTCTTAAGCGACCAGCAGTCTCGCATCGACGTCATCTTAGTCGGTTGTATTCTCCTGTATTCTTTCGTATGCTTAAAGCATGCCATTGAAGACAATCACTTTTCGTTTGCCTGAAGAAAAGCTCCAAGCACTGGACTCAGTTGCGGAAGGACAGCAGCGGGACAGGAGCTTCATTATCAATGAAGCGGTAACGCAGTATCTTTCGCTTCACGAATATCATCGAGGGCTGATCGAAGAAGGCATTCGCCAAGCTGATGCGGGGGACGTGATCGAACATCACGCACTCATGAGTAAGGCAGCCGGTTGGTCCAGGAAACGAAGAGTACGCTAATTGCGCATACTGTGGTCCAGAAGTGCTTCCGCGCAGCTCGAAGCCGCGCATGATTTCGTCTCGTTAGAAAATGTATCCGCAGCTGAAAAACAACTAAATATTGATCAAGCGGGCCGTTGAACAGCTTGCCAACTTTCCGGAAATGGGTCACCCTGGTCGAGTTCACGGCACGCGAGAGTTGGTCATACCGGGCACTCCCTATATTGTCGCGTACCGTTTGAGGGGGTCGATCGTGGACATTCTCGCTTTGCTTCATGGCGCCGGTCGCTGGCCCACAAAGCTATAGTGGGGGGAGCGTTCAACTTTATTGCTGGAACATCTGTTTGATGCCTCGCAACGCCTGCCTGGTCCGTTCTTCATTTTCAATCAGCGAAAAGCGTACGTGCTCGTCCCCGTGTTCACCAAACCCGACACCTGGACTGACCGCGACCTTGGCATCGGTCAGCATCTTTTTGGAAAACTCAAGCGAACCCATTGCTTTGTATCGCTCAGGAATGGAGGCCCACACAAACATCGTGGCCTTCGGCAACGGCACCTGCCAGTTCAGCTGATTCAGACCCTTGACCAGCACATCGCGCCGCTTGCGGTAGGTGTCGCATATCTCCTGCACGCACTCCTGCGGACCCTCCAGGGCGAGAATCGAAGCAACCTGGATCGGCGTAAAGGTTCCGTAATCGAAATAACTCTTCAGCCTGCCCAACGCCGCCACCAGCTCAGGATTGCCCACCATAAAGCCCACACGCCAGCCAGGCATGTTGTAGCTCTTGGATAAGGTAAAGAACTCAACAGCGATATCCTTCGCACCCGGCACTTGCAGGATCGATGGCGCACGATATCCATCGAAGACGATATCGGCATAGGCCAGGTCGTGCACCAGGTAGATTTGGAATTCTTTGCACAGGGCAACCACGCGCTCGAAAAATGCCAGATCCACACACTGCGTGGTCGGGTTCGCCGGGAAGTTCAGGATCAACATTTTGGGCCGCGGATACATCAGCGGGACACTGTGCTCCAGCTCCGCGAGAAAATCGTCGGTGCTGTGCACCGCGATACCACGAACATTGGCCCCGGCAATCACCGGCCCGTAAATGTGAATCGGATAGCTGGGACTGGGCACCGCCACCACGTCACCACGATCAAGCGTGGCCAGGCACAAATGGGCAATGCCCTCCTTGGAGCCAATGGTGACGATGGCCTCGGTCAGTGGATCCAACTCCACGTCATAGCGCTTCAGATACCAGTTGCAGATCGCCTTGCGCAACCGCGGAATTCCCTTAGACAAGGAGTAGCGATGCGTAGAAGTCTTGCCCGCCGCTTCTATCATCTTGTCGACGATGTGCTTGGGTGTGGCGCCGTCGGGATTGCCCATACCGAAATCGATAATGTCTTCTCCACGCGCCCGGGCAGCAGCCTTCAGCTCGCCGGTGATGTTGAAGACGTACGGGGGCAGGCGTTTCAACCTGAGAAACTCGTGCATCGGCCTGGTTCCTATCGATTTACTGAATACGCTCATAGCGATAGCCTTCCATCTCAAGGGCCTTGGCAATGGCGGTGATATGCGCGGCGCCCCGTGTTTCGAGTGTGATGTCAATGACCGTGTCGCCCAGGTTGACTCCGTAGTACGCACGGTTGTGTAACGTCTCGACTATATTTGCCCGCTGGTCAGACAGGATCTTCGTCAGATGATGCAGCGCTCCGGGGCGATCGGCGAGATGGACGCGAATGCGCACCCGGCGGCCATCCTTAACCAGACCGCGTTCGATAATCCTGGCCAGGAGGCTTACATCAATGTTGCCTCCGCAGACGAGAACTGCGGTTCGTTCTCCTCGTAGCGAGGTCTTCTTTTGCAGCAGAGCCGCCAAGGCTACGGCTCCCGCTCCTTCGGCCAGAGTTTTTTCCCGTTCGAGCAGGACCAGGATTGCGTTGGCAATCTCCTCTTCATCGACGGTGACGATCTCGTCGACAAAGCGTTCCACTTGGGGGAGCGTCAGATCTCCTGCGCGCCGGACAGCGATACCGTCGGCGATCGTTGCCTCTGCCGGCAGCGTGACCGGCGAACCATGCTCGATCGCGCGCAGCATGGAGGGAAGCCGCTCGGTCTGCACGCCGACTACGCGAATGGCCGGATTGCTTTCTTTCAGGGCGCACGCCACTCCACTGATCAGTCCCCCGCCACCGATCGGTACCACCACCGCCTCGAGACCCTGAACCTGCTGCAGCAGTTCGAGGCCAATCGTCCCTTGACCGTTGATCACCGCATGGTCGTCAAAAGGATGCAGAAACGTCATCCCTTCCAACTCGCAGATCCGGAGCGCCTCGGTACAGGCCTCGTCGTAGTTTGCCCCGTGCAGGATCACATCGGCTCCAAAACCACGGGTGGCTGAGATCTTCACCAGGGGGGTCATGAGCGGCATGACAATCCGCGCCAGCACTCCCCGCTGTGTGGCGTGGTAGGCGACGGCCTGGGCGTGATTGCCTGCGCTGGCAGCAATCACTCCGCGCCGCTTCTCGTCGTCACTCAGCAGGAGAATCCGGTTGAGCGCGCCGCGTTCTTTGAAGGCCCCGGTTCGCTGTAGATTGTCCAGCTTGAGAAAGACCTGTTGACCGGTCATCTCAGAAAGCGCGGCCGAGAGTTGGCAGGGGGAAAAATAGATGAAATCGCGAATTCTTTGTTCTGCTTGCTTTATTTCAACGAGGGAAACGTCCACATATCGATTAAAGCATTTCTGCTAGTGGCGCAAAAGTGGAAGGGCAGATGCCTCCCGCCTGTACGCTCCACCGGAAGGTGCCGGGGTGGGCACCGCCGCGTCCCAGCGATCGCGGTAGACTGGAAATTATCATGAAGGCAAGTGAATCTGGTACCGTCGCCGTTCTGGCGGAAAAGCCTTCGGTTGCGCGTGACATTGCCCGGGTACTCGGAGCCGAGAAACGGGGCAAGGGCTACCTGCAAGGTAACGGCTATGTGGTCACCTGGGCCATCGGGCACCTGGTTTCGCTGGCCGAGCCGCATCAAATCAATCCCCAATGGCGGCAATGGCGCTTAGAGACACTCCCCATCCTGCCCGAGCATTGGCCGCTCGTAGTCTATGAGCGAAGCAAAGAGCAGTTCGAAGTGGTGCAACAGATACTGCAGTCTCCACGCGTTTCGCGCATCGTGTGCGCCACCGATGCCGGGCGCGAAGGAGAACTGATTTTCCGCTACATCTACGAGGCGATCAAGAGCGACAAGCCCTTTAGCCGGCTATGGATCTCCTCGCTGACCCCAGACGCCATCCGCAAAGGATTCGCCAGCCTTCGTCCCGGCAGCGATTACGACCGGCTAGCCGACGCCGCGTCCGGCCGGAGCCGGGCCGACTGGCTGGTGGGCATGAACCTGTCTCGCGCCTACTCGATCGTCTACAACGAAGAGCTTTCCGTGGGCCGCGTCCAGACCCCGACACTGGCCATGATTGTCGATCGCGAACTGACCCTGCGACGCTTCGTGCCCGAGGATTATCTCCAGGTGGTGGCGACTTTCCAGGCCAACCAGGCGAGCTATGACGGCACCTGGTTCCGGCCCGCCGCCAAGTCCAGCGAAGAGAAAGATCCATCGGCCAACAACAGATTGCCCGCCGATGGCCAGGAAGCCGACCAGATCATAGCGCGGGCACGGACGGGCCAAGCCGCCATTGAGAGCTTGCGCTCCGAAACCGTGCGTATGCAGCCGCCGCTGCTGTATGACCTCACGGAACTGCAGCGGCATGCCAACCGTCTCTTTGGCTTCAGCGCGCAAAAGACACTCGACCTGGCGCAGGCGCTGTACGAGCAGCACAAACTCATCAGCTATCCCCGGACTGATAGCCGCTATCTCTCCACCGATATTGCGGAGACGGTGCCCAAAATAGTGGCCGCCATTTCCGGCGCCTACCAGCAGCAGCTGGCTCCGGGAACCGGAGAGCGGGCCCTGGGTAAGCGCTATGTCGACGACAGCAAGGTCAGCGATCATCACGCCATTATTCCCACCACCGTTGCCATGCAGCCTGGCAGGCTCTCCGATGAGGAAAACAAACTCTACGACCTGGTCTGCCGGCGGCTGCTCATGTTGTGGCACGATGACCATCTGCAAGAGGTCACTACGGTCATCACGGCAATCCGTAGCGAATCAATCGTGGACAGGTATCGCACCACGGGGACCGTGGTGCGACAAATTGGCTGGAAGATTCTAGATGTGGGCGGAGAAGGAAGACGGGAGCCCAGAAAAGAATCGGAGCAAAAGGCAATCGATCAGGCACTACCGGCCACCCTGGCGCAGGGTCAAGCACAGACGGTAACCAAGGTGGAAGCCTTGAAGAAGAAGACCCGGCCGCCGCAGCGATTTACCGATGCCACGATCCTGACCGCGATGCAAACGGCGGGCAGAACGCTGGATGAGAAGGAACTATCCGATGCCATGAAGGAAACCGGGCTCGGTACGCCGGCGACGCGGGCAGCCATCATTGAAGTGCTTTTGAAACGAGGCTACGTCACCAGGACTGGCAAGAGCCTGGAGGCCACCGACAAAGGGATACACCTGATTGAGGTGGTGCACCCTGAAGTAAAGAGTCCAGCGATGACTGGCCAGTGGGAGGCTTTTCTCAACCGCATCCAGCACGGCGAGGCACAACTTGATCCCTTTCTCGAGCGCATCAGCGAATATGTCCGCTCGGTGGTAGGGCGGGTGAGCCAAACTACCCCGGTAGCTCGAACAGCGCCGCCGCCAGCTCATACACAGGCTCAGGCTGAGACAACGGTTGCCAGGGAAGCTCCGGTTAGAAAGACCATCGCCCACGATGCCAGCCTTAGCCAACTGCTGCAAAGCGTGTTCGGCTTTTCCAGCTTCCGGCCAAATCAGGAGGCGGTATGCCAGGCGGTGACCGCGGGAGAAGATGCGCTGCTGGTCATGCCCACGGGATCGGGCAAGTCGCTCTGCTACCAATTGCCCGGCTTGGCGCGCGGTGGAACCACGCTGGTGATCAGCCCGCTCATTGCTTTGATGGATGACCAGGTGCGCAAGCTGAAGGACATTGGCTTGTCGGCGGAATGCATCCACTCCGGCCGCGATCGTGAGAGCTCGCGGCAAGCTTGTGTCGACTACATGAAGGGCAACCTGCAGTTTCTGTTTATCGCTCCCGAGCGGCTGCGCGTGCCCGGCTTTCCTGAGATGCTGGCCAAGCGAAAACCCTCACTCATCGCCATCGATGAAGCGCACTGCATCTCGCAATGGGGTCACGATTTTCGTCCGGACTACCGCATGCTGGGCCAGTACCTGCCGACCCTTCGTCCGGCCCCGGCGCTGGCGCTCACCGCCACCGCGACGCCGCAGGTACAGAAAGACATTGCGGCTCAGCTGGGGCTGAGCACCGTAAAGCACTTCATCCATGGCTTTCGGCGGGAGAATATCGGCATCGAGATTGTTGAGGCGCTGCCTTCCCAACGCCCTACTCTGGCGCGAGCGATCCTGCTCGAAGCCGAGAATCGCCCAGCGATTGTGTACACGCCGACGCGCAAACAGGCCGAGACTTTGTCCGCATCCTGGAGCAGAGAGTTTCGCGTGGCCGGTTACCATGCCGGGCTCGATGCCCAACGGCGCCGCCGGGTGCAGGAAGAATTCATGGGCGGCAAACTGGATGTCATGGTAGCCACCACGGCCTTCGGCATGGGAATCGATAAGGCGGATGTCCGGACCGTGATCCATACTGCATTTCCCGGCAGCCTGGAAGGCTACTACCAGGAGATTGGCCGCGCAGGACGCGATGGAAAGCCGAGTCGCGCCGTGCTGATGTACTCCTACGCGGACCGCCATACGCACGATTTCTTTTTTGGCCGCGACTATCCGCCGGTCGAGTTACTGGACCGCATTTTTGCCCGCCTGGGCGACCAGCCGCAAAGCAAAGAGACGGTGCGCAAACTGGCCAAGATGGAAGAGGATATCTTCGACAAGGCTCTGGAAAAACTTTGGATTCACAAAGGAGCAGTGCTGGACTACGCGGAGAATGCCAGCCGTGGGGTGGAGAATTGGCGAGCTTCCTACACCATGCAGGCGGAGCAGAAGCAGGGCCAGATCGAGGAGATCATCCGCTTCGCGGAGAGCCATCATTGCCGGATGACGTCACTGGTCCACCATTTCGGCGACACGTCGGATAGCGGGACCGGGTGTGGAATCTGTGATTTCTGCGACCCCGCCAATTGCGTTGCGCAAAGATTTCGAGGAGCCACGCATGCGGAGCGAAACGCCTGCGACCGGGTTCTGCAAAAAGCTGCGATCCTTGCCCGCGAGATCCACTGGGAAGCTGCATGCCGACCTGTTCCCGGAAAACGAAATGAGCCGGGATGACTTCGAAGAAGTGCTGGGGGCCATGGCCCGGGCAGAACTGCTGGCCTTTGCCGATGCCGTCTTTGAGACCCAAGGCAAGCGGATTCCCTACCGGACGGTCAGCATTTTGCCGGGCGGACTGAACTTCCATGACAGCCAACCGCGCCTTTTATCATGAGAGACGCAGTCGCTGCTGTGGCTTCTACCAAGCGCGGCAAGAAGGGTAAGACCGTTGCGACGCTGCGGCAAGGCAAGCTCACGAATACTTCTGCGGAGGCTCCCCCGCCGGAAAAACAGGTTCGCCTGGAGCAGGCATTGCGGGCGTGGCGTTTGACCGAGGCGAAGCGCAGAAACATGCCGGCCTTTCGCATCTTCGGCGATCGGACCTTGCGCAATATCGCCAGCACCTGGCCCAAGAGCGACTCCGCCCTGCTAGCCGTGCCTGGGATTGGGATGGGTACCGTGGAAAAGTACGGCGCCCAGATTTACCACCTGGTCGCCAGCGCCGAATCTGTGCCTTGAATAACTCCAGGTGAGTGCCATTATCCCACTCAAGCCAAAGAGCGGCTTGAATGGGGCACCCAGCATTTGTTGCCGGTGGCCTGGTAACTTTCAGCGCCCCTGGAAAAGACTAAAGTGCGGACAGGACTACTGGATAAAGTTTAAAGTGGAGTCAACTCCATGGATGGCGTGGCGACAGAACAAGAGGGCGACGATCAACAGGCGGGATGATGGGCCTCATCCGCGAACTGCTTCGGCCGTACCGGGGCAGTCTCGCCATCATCCTGACGGCGATGGTGGTCCAGAGCGCGATGACGCTGGCCGCACCGTGGCCGCTCAAGATCATTCTCGATAACGTAGTCGTCGGCCGCAAGCTCGATCCATGGATGGCCAGATTCCTCGAGCCGCTGCTGACGCATGGCCATCGCGTGCATCTTGCCATGCTGGCGGCGGGCGCCGTGGTCCTCATCGCCATTTTCAACGCCGCGGCATCGTACACCGCCAACTACTTCACCGAGAGCGTAGGCCAGTGGGTAGCCAACGATCTCCGCATGCGGACCTACCATCATCTGCAGTATCTTTCACTGCGCTATTACGACACACACCAGTCCGGGGTCCTGCTAAGCACCATTACCGCCGACGTGCTCACCATCCAGAACTTCGCGTCGTCGGCCACCCTGGGCATCGTGGTGGACATGATCACCATCCTGGGCATGCTGGTGATCATGTTCTTCTTGAACTGGGACTTTACCCTGGTCGCGGTCGCAGTGACGCCACTGCTGCTGCTGCTGGCCTCCCGATTCAAAAAGGCAGTCAAAAAATCCACCCACGAAGTACGCAAGCAGCAGAGCAACATCGTGGCGGTGGTTCAGCAGGATCTCGAATCCATCCGCGTGGTCAAGGCCTTCGGACGGCAGGAACTCGAACAGGAAACACTTCAGGCAGTGAGCAACGCTACCGTAGCCGCCGCGCTCAAAGCGCGCCAGGTGAAGGCCCTGCTCTCGCCCATCGTTTCCGTCATCGTCGCCTTCTGCATTGGCTTCGTACTCTGGCGCGGCTCCCTGCTCATTCTTGCCGGTTGGATGACGGCGGGAGAATTAACCGTATTCCTCTCCTATCTGGGCTCGTTTTTCAAGCCGGTGAAAGATCTTGCCAGCATGAACAACTCCATCGCTCAGACTGCGGTGGCGGTGGAACGCATTCGGACCATTCTCGATGCCGACGCCATACTCCCGGAAAAACCAGATGCGCGCGAACAACCGATTCGCGGGGAAATCGTATTCGATCATGTGGCTTTTGCGTATGACGAAAGCTGCCCCGTGCTGCGCGACGTAAGCTTCACTGTCAATCCCGGACAGATGATCGGCGTTGTCGGGCCCACCGGTGGTGGCAAATCTACGATCATGAGCCTGATTCCCAGGTTTTACGATCCCAGCGCCGGCAAAGTTCTGGTCGACGGCATCGATGTTCGCGATTACAAATTGCAGTCTTTACGCAACCAGATCGGCTATGTGCTGCAGGAGACCGTGCTCTTTCGCGGAACGGTGCGGGATAACATTGCGTACGGCCGTGTGGGCGCGACCGACGAGGAGATTATCGAGGCCGCGAAGTTGGCCAACGCAGACGAGTTCATTTCCCGCATGCCCAATGGCTATCAATCGTTCGTGGGCGACCGGGGAGATACCCTCTCCGGCGGCCAGCGGCAGCGCATCGGCATCGCGCGCGCAATCATACGCAACAACCCAATCCTGATTCTCGACGAACCGACGGCCGCCCTGGACACCGAATCGGAAAGACTGGTCATCGAAGCGCTGGAACGATTGATGAAGGGACGCACCGTGCTCACAATCGCGCACCGGCTGAGCACCATTCGCGACGCCGATAAAATCATCGTGCTGAAAGGTGGAGTGGTCGCGGAGCAAGGCACGCACGACCAACTGCTGGCGCTGGGTGGAACCTACGCCGAGCTGTATAGTGTACAGTTCGATACAGCAGCGGCTAAGGCCGCTCCCTAGAGCCCGGGGAAAGCCCATATATGTCCCGTACCTTGATCGTTCTCCCTGATGATTCTGTCCAGCCGATTCTCGACGCGATCGATGGCGCGAAAAAATCGCTGCGCATCAAGATGTTTATCTTTACCGATCCGTCGCTGCTGGATGCGGTGATTGCCGCCCATCACCGGGGTGTCAACGTGCGCATCATGTTGAATCCCAAGCGCCGCAATGGGGTTTCAGAGAACGATGAGACCCGCGGCAAGCTGGAGGCGGCCGGCATCGAGGTGCGCGACAGCAATCCGGCCTTCGACGTTACTCACGAAAAGTCAATGGTGGTCGACGACAAAACCGCTTTCGTCAAGTCGTTGAATTGGCAAACCAAGAATCTAACCAGTACGCGCGACTATGCCATCATCACCCGGCACGCGCACGAGGTAAAAGAGATTATCGATGGCTTCGAAGCGGACTGGAGCCGGCAGGATTTCACATCCCAGCATTTGATCTGGTGCCGCGGCAATGGACGGGAGCGGATTACCCAATTCATCAACCAGGCCAAGCACTCGTTGTGGTTACAAAATGAACGCTACCAGGATCAGATGATCATCGAGTGCCTGGTGCGGGCAAAAGAGCGCGGGGTCAAGGTTCACGTGATGGCACGGCCGCCGCACACGCTCAAGAAGGACAAATTGATCGAGGGCGTGGGCGGGCTTCGCATTTTGCACGACATCGGCGTCAAGGTGCGCAAGCTGAAGAGGGCTAAAGCTTCATGCAAAGATGCTCCTCGCCGATGGAGAGCGCGCCATTATCGGGTCAATCAACCTGGCGCCCGGCAGCTTCGACAGCAGGCGCGAATTGGCGATCGAGGTGGACGATAAACATATCGTGGATCGTCTGCACGAGATCGTGAAGCGCGACTGGAAGAATGCTCATCCGCTTGACCTCACGGATGAAGGACTGCTGGCCGATCTGAAAAAGCACGGAGGCAAAGGCCTCGAAGAGCTCGGACTCGTGGACGAGACATCGGACAACGAGACCGCGATTTAGGCGCCGCCTATATCTGTGAGTAGGAAGCCGGCCTGAGTATCAGGTTGGAGATATTGCTCACGATCGCTTCGCTGCTGTATCTGGGCAGAGCCGACAGCTTTTTCCAATCCGGGTTGGCGCGAAATGCGTCCCACTTCACGTCGATCTCCGAAATGTCAGGGAAACTGACCATATAGGTCAACTGGGGCATGCGAGGCCCAATCAGCGTGTCGCCGAAAAAAACCGGCCAGAAGCCAGCTTGCGAAAAGATTTCAAACTCGCCCTTGTGGAACATTTCCACTTTGATCACATGATCCTGCGGAGTTGGACTTTCGTAGGTGCGTAGTTGAAACACTCGTTTGCCGTGCTGCGCGGTAGCGGGCGGCAGCACCAGCTTGGGCCAGCCTTCAAACGCGATCATAAGGGAACTCTCGATCCGCTCGAAACCAGGCGCGGTCGCCGGCGCGCTCCAAAACGGCGCCGCGGCCTTCATAAATTCCTCGTCCTTTGCCAGCTGCAGCTCGGCCGTCGCCAGTGATTCCAGTGTGGTGGATGGGATCAGCAGGTAAAGAACGGGGGTCTCGGGGCCGAGGTCGAGGTTAAAGGCGCCGATGGGTGAAAAGCCCATCCGGTTAAGCGCAGGAATCAGGGCGTCGGCGAGGTAGTTCTGCAACAGCTTGCTCTCCGGTCCTGACTGCAGATGGTACTTGCGCAGCTCATAGTACTCGCGGGCTTTGCCAGCAGGCGCCTGGGCTCGGGAACCCTCCGGTGTTAAAGCAACAGCCGCTGCGGCTAGGGACGAGGTCAGGAAATGGCGTCTTTGCACAGCTCCTCCACGGAAAGGAGAATTCTAAAGCATTTCTTCTGTTACTGTGGCGTGGCTACCATTCGCAGGGAGGAAAGGAGACAAGCATGCAGAGGCGTGAACTTCTCAAGCTGGGAGCCGCCGTCGCCGGCGGGTGGGTAACCAGCCAAGTCGCCGAAGCTCTTCCCCCCGCGGTCCCGATTATCGACACGCACATTCACCTGTTTGATCCGGGGCGGCCGGGAGGCGTGCCGTGGCCTGCGAAGACAGACACAGTGCTCTACAAAGCTGCGACACCCGAGCGATACAAGAGCATTGCCGGTCCGTTTGGAGTCGTGGGCGCGATCGAGATCGAAGCCAGTAACCTGCTGAGCGATAACGATTGGGTGCTCAACGTTGCGGCCGAACATCCCATTATCGTGGGTATGATTGGGGACCTGATTCCTGGTACTGCTGACTATCAAAAGAACCTCGACCGGCTGCATGCGAACCCTCTCTTCCTCGGCATCCGGTATGGAAATCTCTGGAACCGGGACCTGGCCGTCGACGTCAAGAAGCCTGAATTCCTTCCCGGGCTGAAGATGTTGGCTGAACGTGGCCTGGTGCTCGATAGCGCGAATCCTGATCCCAGCCTCATCCGGGCGATCGCCGGCGTGGCAGATCAGATTCCCGAGTTGCGGATCGTGATCGACCATCTCCCCAGCGCACGCGTGCCCTCGGAAAAATCGGCGAAGGATGAGTATTGGTCGCTGTTGCGGCACCTGGCGCAAAACAAAAATGTCTATGTCAAACTTTCCGAAGTAATCGCCGCGCGAATCGAACAGGCCGGTGGTCCTACCTTCAACCAGGAGACGCTCGGCGCCCTTTGGGATGTCTTCGGTGAAGATCACGTTCTCTACGCCAGCGACTGGCCGAATAGCGACCATCATGCAACCTACGCGGAGAGCATCTCGATTGTGCGCGACTTCGTTCAAGCAAAAGGCCGCAAGGCCGAAGAGAATTTTTTCTGGAAGAACTCGGTTGCCGTCTACCGCTGGCGGCAGCGACAGCCAGACCAACCCACGTTGCAGGAGAAGGCCTGATCGCTCACTTTCTTCAGGCATTCTCGGAAAAATGGTATAACCCGGCTGTATGACTTTCTTGCTTCCCCCTGATGCAGTAAGCCGCCGCCGGTTCCTGCGCCAAAGCTTCGCTTTCAGCGCACTGGCCAGTCTCGGATCGTTCTCAGGCCTGGCTGATCCTGTGCCGTCGGACCTAGCAGCCGCGCAGTTGCTGCTGCTGGGCGATTGGGGATATGAGAATCCTTCCGCACAATTCCAAGTGGCCGCGGGCTTGCGCGCGTATGCCAAGCAACGAACGGTTCGCCCGCAGGCGCTGCTTTTTCTGGGTGATAACTGGTATGGCGAATTGACCGGAGGCGTCCGCTCCGCCCGTTGGCAAACACAGTTCGAAGAGATGTACCCCGCTAGCGACTTTGCCTGCCCTGCGTATGCCGTGCTGGGAAACCATGATTATCAGCGATGGCCGGAGAGCAAGGTGGACGCGGAGCTGGAATACGCGCGCAGCGGACGCAATGCCGGCGCCGCTACCCGCTGGACCATGCCCGCGCGCTGGTATCGCTTTGAGTTCCCCACGAAGGACCCATTCATTACGTTTCTGGCGCTCGATAGCAACATGCCGTCGGGAAAAACCAAGCTAAGCCTCGGGCGGGATTTCACGCTGACTCCCGAGCAACAGGCAGAACAGCTTGCATGGTTCGAAGCTGAGCTAAAGCGTCCCCGCACGACGCCCTTTCTGGGCGTCATCGCCCATCATCCCGTCTACTCGGATGGGCCCCATGGAGACCACCCGGTGCTGATTCGTGATTGGGATCCGTTATTCCGCAAGTACCGGGTCGACCTTTACATGGCGGGCCACGACCACGACTTGCAGCACCTGGAGTTCGAGGGCCATCCCACCAGCCATTTTCTTTCCGGCGGTGGAGGCGCGGATTTGTACTCGCTCACTGTGGACCCTGCGCAGCGCGGGCCCTATGCGCAGAAGATTTACGGCTTCAGCCATATCTCGGTAAGCGCGCAGCTGATGACCCTACGGCACCTGGATCAGAATGGCAAGACACTGCATGCTTTCACCAGGACGCCGGAGGGTAAGGTCGCTATCCTAAGTTAGCGAGATGCGCTATTATTTTTCGCTGGTGGGCGGTACCAACCCCTTCAATCGCAGATATAACGCCAACGTAGCGTACTGCTCGTTGTCATGCGAAATGTTTCCCCACAACAGGCTCAAGCGTGCCCGTTTCGCCGGACCGGCCTGTAACATTTCTGTCGCGTTGGCACTGGTCAGGCCGGCATAGGCTTTGTCACACTCGACGAAGGAAGCGTTGAGCGCCGCCAAGATGACAGCCTTATCCGCCGTATCCGCCGGCACTTTTGGAAGCGCGCTTGGATCCACATTATTTGCTGCCCCGCAGATATGGAACTGCGCCTCGGTCACATGGTTTACCACGCGCCCGAAAGTCCGAATATCCGGGGTGGGCTTGTAACTGTAATCTTCCGGCGGCATCTTCTCCGCCGCTTTGACTACGTTCGGCTTCAACCGCGCATAAGCCGCCTGCGCCTCACTCGCCAGCGAGCTTTCCTGCCCCACAGCTACTCCCGAAAGCATCAATCCCGCCACCGCACACGCAATCCCGATACGCTGCATCTTTTCCTCCCAGACCCAACCAGCCTACCTAGGCCGGGGTCACTACACAAGTGCGAAACTTATACGGAGAGAGGACTCAGTTATGCGTCTAGCGATTTGCGTGCTATCGATCGCGATAAGCGGCCCGGCATTTGCCCAACAAACTTTCGTTCACGGGCTCTGGGTATGGAAGACTGCTTCGGTTCTTGCCGCACCCAACAGCGGTGAGGCCTTGCGTGATTTCTGCCGGACGCAAACGGTCAACGAGGTATATCTCTCCTACTCTCCGGACAAGGCCGACGCAACGGAAGAAGAGGAGGTCGCCGCGATCGTCGCTTTGCTGCATCGATCCAGGATCCGGGTGGAGGCACTGTTATCGAGCGCAAACGCCGATGAGCCGGGCGCACACCGGGAAAAGCTGCTTGGCCATGTCAGGGCGATAGTGGAGTTTAATCGCAAACATCCGCGCGGTGGTTTCGATGGTGTCCACCTCGACGTGGAACCGCAACAGCGTCCGGAAAACAAGGGTCCGGGAAACCTGGCGTTCCTTCCAGGTCTTCTCGAAACCTATCGTGAAGTGAGCGCGCTAGCCGAGCAGAACCGCTTGACCGTCAACGCGGACATTCCCAACAAATTCCTGAAGGGTGACCTGGAGCAGCGCCAGGCGCTGATGTCTTCCCTGCCGCGGCTAACGCTGATGCTTTATGAGCTGAGCAGCCCCTCTGACGGTGAGAGCGCACCCGCCCAGGCGGCTAAGCTTCGCCAAGCCGGCGAGAACTATTTCAACATGGCGTATCAGGGATTAAGCCAAAACCACCTGGCAAAGATGGCCATCGGCCTGCGCGTTCCCGATTATGACAGCCAGCTTCCCAGCATGCTCAAAATCGCAGAGCAGGACTTGAGCAGCAACCCGCACTACCTGGGTTGGGCGTGGCACTCCTACAACGACGCTAAATAGTACATCCAAGGTTACATTTGCTACTGGCCGGCAGTTGCCGCCGGTGGCAGGGCCCAGGCGAAGATAACCCCGCCACTGCTGTTCAATAAATATTGCCGTCCGTTGAGTAGGTAGCTGATGGGTGAGGACCCTATATTCGCACCCGAGCCGGCATGCCAAAGAGTCTTGCCGGTGCTGGTCTCGAGCGCAAGAAAATTTCCCCGTATATCGCCGGTGAAGGTGAGCCCGGTCGCCGTGGTCATCACTCCTGAACCGGGAGTTCCCCTTCCCAGAGCATGCGTCCACTTGATCTTGCCCGTTTTATAGTCAATGGCCTTGATTTCGCCTGTGCCCCACAGCCCATAATCTGCCCCAGCCCACCCATATACGCCATCGGCTGGCTTGGCGAAATAGATGGAGTAGCTGGGGTGGGCGGAGACGATGAAGAGACCGGTTGTTGGGTCAAAACTGGGAGCGCGATAGTTGGTCATTCCGCTCTCGTCGGGAGCGATCAAACGCCCATCGGGCGTGGGCTCCTTGGCCGGATTGGGGATGGGACGCCCCTGCTTGTCGACCCCGAGGGACCAGTCGACCGGCCCATAGGGAACGGTAAGTAAACTCTTGCCGTCGGTGCGATCGAGCACGAAGAAATAGCCGTTGCGCGAACTCTGCAGCAGCATCTTGCGCGGCTTGCCGTGAAACGTTCCGTCCACCAGCACCGGGGTCTCGGCCGCATCCCAGTCATGGGTATCGTGTGGGGAGGGCTGAAAAGCCCACACCAGCTTTCCTGTATCCGGGTTGAGGGCCACGATACTGCAGGTATAAAGATTCTCTCCGGGGCGGGTTGAGGCGGTGAGTACCGGGGTGGGGTTGCCGGTTCCCCAGTACACCAGGTTGAGTTCGGGATCGTAGGTGCCCGTCATCCATGAATTGCCACCGGTCGTTGCTCGCGGTGTACCGAGAGGTGGCGTGGCATCCCATTGCCACTGCGTCTTCCCGGTCTCAGGATCGACCGAGCGGATGTATCCCACCAGGTTATCGAAATCGCCCGAGGTCCCCAGCAGCACGTGATTGCCCACGACCAGGGGAGCCATACTGGTCCAATAGCCCTTGTTGGAATCGGCCGCCTGCACGATCCAACGCACTTTCCCATCCTTGGCGTTGAGCGACACCAGGTGCCCATCGGCAGTGAGAAAATACAGCCAATCCTTGTACAGCGCCACGCCGCGGCTGCCGATGTGGAAACCATGATTGGGCGGGTAGATGTATTGCCAAAGCTGGTGACCGGAGAGCGCATCGATCGCCCACACGTTGTCGGGCACGCTAAAGTACAGCACACCATCGGCCAGCAACGGACTGGCTTTTATTTCCGCACTCTGGTGAGTTTGAAACGCCCAGGCGAGAGCCAGGGTGCCGACATTCTGCGGTGTGATCTGCGTGAGCTTGCTGTGGCGCTGCCCGTCATAGGTGCCGTGGTACAGGGGCCAACTGTCGGCCGGCGGATTCAGTAGCGTGGAGTTATCTACACCCTGGGCCGACAGCGAGCCGGAGAAGGAAAGCAAAAGAGCACTTATCAGCAACTTCATTCGTCTTTAAGCCTTTCAGGCCAACGTGACTTTCAAGGTAATGCCCATATCAGACAGGTTAGCTGCCGGCATGCGCACCTTCAATCCATGGTTGTCCTGGTTCCAATGCAGCTTGTCCTGGTATCCCAGCAATTGCACATTGAGAATTTTCCCCGGCTGTTGCGGACTGTTGGCGGCCAGCGGCTTGATGACGAATTCACCGGCTGGTATGCCCATGACATAGGCGTACAGGATTTTCCCCTTGGTAGTGAAGCGTACATCCTGTGCCGTCAAATCAGGCTGCTTGCTCTCGTTGAAGCCGCTTTGGGAAACCACCACCTGAGTCGATGGTCCGTCGCCATAAATCTTCCATGGGCGCGAGCTATAGATACCTTCGCTGTTGACGGCCATCCAGCTGGTGATGCCCGTGAGCACTTTCATCTCCTCCAGATCCAGTTCGCCGCTGTTGGGCAAGGGAAAATTCAACAGCAGATTGCCGTTCTTGCTGACAATGTCCACCAGCAGATCAATCACCTTCTTGGGGGTCTTGTAGACTTGTCCTCGCTTGTAATGCCAATCACCTATGCAGGTGTCGGTCTGCCAGGGTTCGGTGGAGATAGCGTCGGATACTCCACGCTCATGGTCAACAATGCAGGTGCCGACCGAGCAGTCGCTCGCTACCTTGCTGCAGTAGACAGCTTCCACCTTGCCGCCGTGCACGCTGGCACTCACGTTATAAACCTCCGCCACGGTGGCCAATCCGTATTCGTCGAACGGAATACCACCGTCGGTGTAAAGCAGATCCGGCTGATGCTGATCGATCAAGTCTTTAATGCGGTTGAAGTACTCCAGCTTCCACTCGTCAGGCGCGACGCGGCCCATTGCCTTCGCGGTCTTGGCAAAGTCGGGTGGCATCAGTGTGTAGCTGTGATAGAGATCAGCAAACAATGGATTGGTGCCATCGTAGGTGACTCCGGCCAATGGGCCGGTGGTGTCGCTGGTGTGTGCCGGCGCGAGCCAGTCAAAGCTGTTGGAGAGGTGTTCACTCACTCCAAAGCGTAGTCCACGCTTGCGTGCCGCCTGCTTGTAAAGACCGACGATGTCTCGCATGGGCCCGGTGGCGGTCGCGTTCCAGCGGGGTTGATACTTCGAGTTCCACATATCGAAGTTGTCATGATGAACGCCCATGCTGACGAAGTACTTAGCGCCTGCCTTCGCATACAAATCCATCAAATGCTCGGGATCCCACTTGTCGCCCTTGAACAACGGGATCAGATCCTTGTAGCCCACCTTGGAAGGATGTCCGTAGGTTTTGAGATGGTATTCGTATTGCGGGGTGCCCTGGATATACATGTTGCGCGCGAACCAGTCGCCGTCTTCAACGCCGGACTGTGGTCCCCAATGCGACCAGATACCGAATTTTGCGTCGCGGAACCACTCCGGAACCCGATAGGCGTCCAGCGAACCGCGCGTCGCCTGGAAAGGTCCTGAGGTGAGAGGCAGCGTGGGCGCCTGACCCAAGGCGCTTCTCGTCCCTGCCCAAGCAGCCGAGTAGCCGAGTAATTTTATTGTGTCGCGCCGGGTAAATCGCATGGGTAGCCGCCTCTAAGTCTTCGCCTTGGTTATATCCCATCTTTATCGACCCTGGCCAACCGGCATTGAGGGTGGGTGGAGCGTCAAAGGAGTGCGATAGACTAAACGCTCGACTGCGTCCTCATACGCTTGGACGCTCCTCGCCCGGGGGGCGTGATCGCTCTCCGTATCGACGGGATCTTTTAACCCTGACTAGTCAACGCTGCGGCCCATGCAACGGTACACCGAATTCTTTTCCGGAAAGGAAATAAAGACGATGACAGTTAGCAGGCGGGAATTCTTGAATCGCGTAGGACGGGCCGGCGGATACAGCGCGGCCTTCCTCATGATGCAGGGCATGGGAGTGATGCCGGCGACTGCCGAGAGGGGTGAGCAGGCTGCGCCAAAATCGGGCAAAGGAGTGAAGGTAGTGATCCTGGGCGGAGGGATCGCGGGGCTGGTGGCGGCCTACGAGCTCCGCGCCCTGGGATACGAATGCACTCTTCTGGAAAGCCGGCACAGGCCGGGGGGACGGAACTGGACGGTGCGCGGCGGAGACAAAGTGACCTTCCTGGACGGAACGACGCAGACTTGCTCGTGGGACGAGGGACACTACCAGAATTTTGGACCGGCACGCTTGCCCTCCGTTCATCACACCATGCTGGGTTACTGTCAAAAGCTCGGTGTCCCGCTCGAGGTGGAGGTGAATATGACACGCTCCGCCTTTCTGCAAAGCGATAACGCGAACGACGGCAAGCCGGTGGTGTTGCGCCAGGTGGAAAATGATACCCGGGGACACGTCAGCGAGTTGCTGGCGAAGACGATCAACCAGGGAGCTCTCGATCAGGATCTATCAAAGGAAGACAGGGACCGGATGCTGAGTTTTTTGAGAACATACGGTCCCCTGGACGACGCGGGCAAGTATGGCGGAAGCGATCGCGCAGGGTACGCCGAGATGGCCGGCGCAGGTGACCAGGCGGGTGTGTTGAGCAAGCCCATCGACATGCACACGCTGCTGGATGAGGACTTCTGGCAAAGCATGCTGTTCGATGAGCAGTTCGATATGCAAGCGACCATGTTCCAGCCGGTGGGTGGGATGGATCGCATTCCCTACGCCTTCGCCAAGGCGCTGGGTGGGGTGGTCAAGTATGACTCGCCGGTCACAGAGATTCGCAGGACCGCGAAGGGCGTAAAGATCGGATATTCGGATCATGGCTCGGCGCGGGTAATCGAGGCGGACTACTGCATCTGTGCCATGCCGCTCACCATTTTGAAGAAGATCCCCAACGACTTCAGCGCGCCGTACAAGAAAGTGATCGACGAGTGTACCTATGCAAGCGCCTACAAGATCGCGTGGGAGAGCCGTCGATTCTGGGAACAGGACTACAACATCTACGGTGGTTTGGAGTTCGTCAACGTCGGCTGCAGCCCAATCTGGTTTCCTTCCGCGGGTATGTTTACTCCACGCGGCGTGCTGGTGAGTGGATACACAGAGGAATCGCGCTCCTCGTTGGAAGGACTCACCCTGGAACAGAAGTTTGCGGAGAGTCGCAAGTCCATCGAGCGGCTCCATCCCGGGCACGGCAAGGAGTTGGAGAAGCCCCTGTACGTAAGCTGGGGCCAGATACAGCACAACGAAGGTTCGTGGATCAGGGCGTACGGGCCAGGACAGGAGAGGTGGCGGCCCTTTGGTCTTACGCGGCAGACGGGGGAGCAGCAACACCCCGTCGCAGCGCGCGCGCAGATCAATCCTGGATATGAGACGCTCATCGAGCCCGATGGGCCGATCGTTTTCGCAGGTGATCACGTGAGTCACCTCGTCGCCTGGCAAGAGGGAGCGGCATTGAGTGCGCTACGCGCCGTGGGACAGGTAAACGAAAAGGTAAAGGCGGCGAAGCTGGCGGGCGGATCCGGCACTGGTTAGTCGAGAGCCGTTATCCCACTCACGCCAAACCCGGGCTTGAATGGGCACCCAACATTTATTTCACAAAAGGCTAGAAGCTCATGAAGGCTGACATGCAGACACTCTGGCTCTCAATACCACTACGGACTCAAAAATGCCGATGCGCCTTCCGCCCCGCTCCAACGATAACGCCACTGCTGCTGTGCGCTGGCTTTCCCACTCGCCTGCCAATGCATAGGGGCGCTGGTCTCTAGCCAATCGAGTGGCCTCGCAGTAGTGCCGCCGGCAGCCGCGATCGCGAAAGCCTGACGGAGCGCGGCGCGTTGTTCTGGTCCCCGCGCTGGGGGCCCGGCGGAGACGATAGTCACGGTTCCGCTATGCGCCAGCACTTCGAGCCACTGCCGGTTGAACTCCCACGGAACCGCCTCCGTGATGCCCACCAGATCCGCGTCCAGAGTGTAGAAGGTTCCGTGCTGAGGTAGCCGAAACGCAAGCGTGTTCACCCCCATGCGCCGGGTGCGCTCCCACTGGCGGCCGCTGGTGTCGTCGCCAGTACGCTGCAGATCGAAGACGCCTTGGCCCAAGTGGCCGACGGTGTTGCACCCATCGAGCACTACCCGCTCACCGGCCGCCTCGCGCAGAAGCGCATAGAGCTCAGCGATCACCTCGGCGTTGGTGCGGCTGCGATCGTGGAGTGACCATCCGGGCAGCGTCGGTTGAGGGCCCATCTCGAACCCCCATTGCCCCAGGAGGTCATAGGTACTGAAGTCATGCTTCACCATCTCATAGCCCCAGCCCGTCGCATCGAGCATCTTGGCGCGGATTTTCTCCTGCGCCTCAGGCAGTGTCGGATCATAAGCGAGCTCGCGCGCCCGGCTCTGCTTGCCCCCAAACCGCTGGTCCGGTAGCAGCAGTCCACGTGCCGCATCGGGGGGTGCCTCAAGCGGCCGGATCCAAATTCCCGGTCGCGCAGTACGCTGTTTGATTTCGTGCGCCAGCTTGCCCATGTCCGGCCACGCGGCGGTCCCTTCGCTCCAGCCTCCATCGATCACTGAGAAGGGCCGCATGCCTCCATTGGGTGAGAGCTGGACAATAAACTCCGTGTCGCGCAGAATCGACTCCGCTGTGCTTCGCCCGTAGCTATAGCACCAATCGTTGGCGCCGTAGATGGGCACGATCGGCCGAGACGGGCGGGCGCACATGGTCCGGCATAGCCCCGCGACTGCGTCTTGTGCATTCTCGCCATCGGCGCCGCGACGGGTGACCACCGTCGCCATGGTTAACTTTCGTTGACCGAGTTCGACACCGTCGCCACCGTTGGTTACGTTGAGCCAGAGCGATACGCCCTCCGGATCAAGTTGCCAAAAGCAAAGCGCCGCCGCATCCGTTTTCACGGCGTAGCCATGGCACGTCGTACCATCATGGGTGGCGAAGTACCATGGCATCACGCGTTCTGGTATCAGGTTGCGCCAGCCCAGGTCTCCATAGCTGCGCTCCCATGCATCGCCCAAAGCCCGCAGACCGGGCGTCGCTTGCGCTTGCCACCGTACATGCACCGCAGCAATTTGGGTCGACGGCGCAGCAAGCGTTAGTACCAACCCATCCTCTTGCACCGTGGTTTCGATCTCAACCTGGCTCCCGCGCCAATGGGCGCCGGCGGCTTGCAGCGGGATTCCGCCTGTGGGCAGCGTCCCTGCGAAGCTCACGTAGGCCGTTACTCCATCCGGCAGACGCAACAAATCTAGAAAAGAGGAAGGCCTGGTCTGTGCCTGGCTTGTTTCACTGGCTACGGTGACTACTGTCAAACCGCCGATCGCGGCAGCGCCCTCGCGCAAAAATGACCGGCGAGTCAGCCGCTCCGATTTGTTGTTTTTATCCTTCTTCATGATCGCAGCGCAAACGAGACGATGAGCGCTTTTGCAGGCTTGTCTTCATGGCATCGGTACCGTCGGCTGGTGCCGCCGTCAATCCAGGCACTATCTTCGGCATGCAGCAATTCCGTCTTCTCCTCTGTCGAGAGCGTCAGCGATCCGCTTATCACATAAATCAACTCGAGCCCTGCAAATATCTGAGGATGAAAAGCGGCGCCCTCGATGCCCGGCAAAAAATCTGCGATGCAGGGCACGATATGACGATCTGGAACCAACACGCTCATGCTGTCTGAGATCAGGAATTCTCCTACCACGAGGCGAATACGGTCTTTCCCCCGGGAAACACGAAACACCTTGTCATTTTCGTCTCTGAAAAAGTAGGAAAGTTCCTTCTTGAACACCAGGGCGATGCCGGATAGGTTTCTTAGCGTTGGGACCACCCGCCCGTTCTCCAACTGAGAGAGAAAGCTCGCGGAAAGCCCAACCTCTTTTCCGAGTTCAACCAGCCCCATGGAACGCTTCAACCTGAGACGTCGTATTTTCTCTCCGATGCCTTTCGCTTCGATCATGGCGTCTACGATGGCCTCGTTGACCGTATCGAGGGAGAGGTTAGGCTTGACACGTTTGACCATGGCCGATTCTATCTTCTCTTAAGCATCAGTTTAGCCTCTGGTCTGGTCTCGACGCAGGCGATACGATGGAGTGCGCCAACGTAGATAGCAGCAGAAGGCAGAGAAAGGATTGAATGACGACTACTAACCCGAACACGATGAAGGTGCTCATCACAGGCGGAGGGGGCTTTCTGGGATCCAGGCTGGCGCGCACAATCCTGCAGCGTGGACATCTTTCAGGGCGCCCCGTCCGCGAGCTGGTGCTGGCCGATCTGGTGCCACCCCCGGCCGACGTGGCACACGATGAACGTGTCCGTGCCTACACGGGCGCATTGATCGACCAGGCCAATACCCTGGGACAGGAGAACTTCGACCTGGTGTTTCACCTCGCCGCGGCAGTTTCGGCCGAATGCGAGGCGAACCTCGATCTCGGTCTTCGCTCAAATGTAGATACCACTCGCGCTTTGCTGGATGCCTTTCGCGAACTGGGCGGCCTACGTTTTGTCTTCTCCAGTTCGGTGGCTGTCTTCGGCGGCGATGTCGACCTGCCCATGCCGCGTGTCATCCACGACGACACCTTGCCTGTACCGCAAACCTCGTACGGAGTGCAGAAATTTATCTGCGAACAACTGGTAGCGGATTACACCCGGCGCGGCCTGATCGACGGCCGCAGCGTGCGATTGATGACCGTATCGGTGCGCCCGGGGCGTCCGAACGCCGCTGCCTCCGGCTTTCTATCCTCCATCGTGCGTGAGCCCTTGCATGGACAGCAGGCAGTGTGCCCGGTGTCACTCGAAACAGCGGTAGCCCTGGCTTCGCCGCAACGCGCGATCGAAGGTCTGCTTACGGCCGCCGAAGCTACGCCGGATGCGTGGGGCGGCGCCACCGCCGTGAACCTGCCCGGGCTCACACTCCGGGTCAGCGAGATGCTGGATGCATTGGAAGTGGTGGCTGGCCGCGCGGTGCGAGAAAGAGTGCGCTTCGAAAAAAACGAAACCATCGCCAAGATGGTGGGCGGATGGGCTTCCGCCTTTGAGAGCGCCCGGGCGCGCAGCTTGGGCCTGACAGCTGATCCTGACTTCATCTCCATCATTCGCCAATTCCAGAAAGAGCAAGGACTTTGAAGGGGAGCGGTTCTGCTTCAGAGATGCCGCCGGGCAGCCCTGTGCTTGGGTGCATTGCGGACGATTTCACCGGCGCGACGGATCTGGCTAACAACCTGGTCCGCGCCGGGATGCGGGTCGTCCTAACCGTGGATGTTCCCCCGAGCGATGAGGGAGTCGATGCGGATGCGGTGGTGATCGCTCTGAAATCACGTACGGTGCCAGCTTCTGTAGCAGTTGAGCAATCTCTGCACGCCTGCCGCTGGCTGCGTAAACAAGGGGTAGGCCAGGTCTATTTCAAAATCTGCTCTACCTTTGACTCCACAGCGGCGGGCAACATCGGCCCGGTGATGGAAGCGCTGATGGACGAACTGGCTTGCAGCTTCAGCATCGCCACACCGGCGTTTCCTGAAAACGGGCGAACCGTCGTCCATGGACATCTGTTTCTGGGGGACACGCTGCTTTCCGACAGCGGCATGCGCAACCACCCGCTCACCCCGATGACCGATGCCAACCTGGTGCGTGTGCTGCAAGCGCAACTGAATCCCGCGACAGAGCGCAAAGTGGGGCTGGTGGATTACCGGACGGTAGCGCAATCAGCGGAAGTGATCCGGAAGCGTATGCACGAGCTGCAAGCGGAGGGCATCGCGATCGCCATCGTCGACGCTTTGAGCAAAGAGGATTTGGATAGACTTGGCGAGGCGTTGCGGGGCTCGGTATTTCTTACTGCAAGCTCCGGACTTGGCGAAAGCCTGCCGGGGAATTGGGGTTTTACTCCATCTACCCGGGCGAGTCTGCCGCCGGCGCGGGGACGAAAGGCGATCCTCGCCGGCAGCTGCTCGGTTGCCACGAATGCCCAGGTGCAGAGGTTTATTCGCGACGGAGGCGAGGCGCACGCATTGGATCCCGTCGCGCTTGCGGCCGATATCGAGTCCGAAATCGCCCGTGTGCTGGCATGGGCCGATGCCTGCTGGCGCAGCGAAGCCTCGTTGCCATTGTTAGTCTATTCGACTGCAGAGCCTGCCCAGGTTGCAGCAGCGCACGCCCAACTGGGAGTCGCCCGGTCCGGCGCCATTGTCGAGCAAGCCATGTCGGCTCTGGCGCGCGCGTTCGTCCAACGTGGAGTAGGAAGCCTAGTGGTCGCCGGAGGAGAAACGGCGGGCATTTGCGTGCAGGCGCTGCAGATTCGGAAAATGCAGATTGGCCTACAAATCGATCCTGGAGTGCCTTGGTGCTACGCCGCATCCTCCGCGGCTACGGACGGCAGCCTCCACATCGCTTTGAAATCGGGTAACTTTGGCTCACCTGACTTTTTTAACAAAGCTTTCGCCTTCGTGTTGTGACTTATGAACGAGATGGAACTGAGGCAAGAGATCTGTCGTGTCGGCCGCTCACTCTTTGATCGCGGCTACGTTCATTCCACGGCGGGAAACATCAGTGTCCGCCTGGCGGAGGGTTTTCTTATCACGCCCTCGGAGGCATGTCTGGGTTTCCTTGAGCCGGACGCTCTTGCCAAGGTCGGCGCGGATGGCGTGCAGCTGAGCGGCGAACGCGCCAGCAAGACACTGATGCTGCATCGGCGCATCTATGCCGCGGACGCGGATGCGGCCTGCGTGATTCATACCCACTCCACGCATCTGGTTGCGCTCACGTTGACGGGGGTTTGGAAGCAGGAGGATATTCTGCCGCCGATCACGCCGTATTACGTGATGAAGGTAGGTCACGTGCCGTTGATCGAGTATTGCCGGCCCGGAGACGCAATGGTGGGCGAGCTGGTCGCTCAATCCATCGAGCGCATGCGCGCACAGGGAAAACCTATCCGTGCGGTCATGCTGGATCGGCTCGGCCCCAATGTGTGGCACAGCAAGCCCGCGGCCGCGATGGCTGCCCTGGAAGAGCTGGAAGAAACCGCACGCCTCTGGCTGCTCTCTGACCGAAAGGCGGAGCCGCTTTCGGTAGAGCAGATTCAACAACTGCGTCAGCAATTTGGCGCATCGTGGTAGCTTTTCATCTTAGGACCTGACGTCATGCCGCGTTTCGCCGCAAACCTTACCATGATGTATGGGGAGTTCGCCTTCCCTGATCGCTTCGCTGCCGCCGCCAAGGATGGGTTCACGGCGGTGGAGTATCTGTTTCCTTACGAGTATCCGGCGAACGATCTGGCCACCTGGCTGCGTGAGCACGGTCTGGTTCAGATACTTTTCAACGCTCCGCCCGGGAATTGGGCGGCGGGCGAACGAGGTCTCGCTGCGCTGCCAGGCAAAGAAGCCGAGTTTCGTGCCGGCATGCACAATGCCCTCGAATATGCCCGGACGTTGAGTTGCCCACGGGTGCATGTGATGGCTGGAGTGGAGCCAGCGGGGGCGGAACGCGCTGCCATGCGCCGGACCTTCAAAGACAACCTGACGTGGGCTGCCGGACTCGCGGCGCCTGCAGGCATCGAGTTGCTGATCGAGCCAATCAATACGCGCGACATGCCCGGATACTTTCTCAACCGGCAGGATGAGGCGCACGCCATTGTCGAAGAGATTGCCAGCCCCGCGCTCAAAGTGCAGATGGATCTCTATCACTGCCAAATTGTTGAAGGTGATCTAAGCATGAAGCTGCAGAAGTATTTAGGCAGGTCAGGGCGGAAGAATGTGGGGCACATGCAGATCGCGAGCGTGCCCGGCCGCAATGAGCCCGACCGCGGCGAAGTCAATTACGATTATCTGTTTGAGCAGATCGACGAACTCGGTTACGACGGCTGGATCGGCTGCGAGTACCGGCCGAGGGCCGGCACCTCAGAAGGATTAGCCTGGCTGCGCAAGCGAACCTGAAAATGCTGCTCTGGGTGAGAGGCAGCCACAGCTCCGGAGCTTTGTATCAACTTTAGTCGGGCCGCAGTTCGGTTGCCCTCTCGAGTGAGAGGATTCGAAAATTCCATTTTCAACCCACGTACGCTGGTGCGAACGTGGGGCACCCGTCCAGGTCCGTCCAGCCTGACTACCGCAGGCTTCGCAATCGACGAACTAGACGCCGGGCACTGGCGGACAGCCTGGAAATTCGGCCAGAAAACCATTCCCGATGTAGCCCAAATACTGGATACCAATCTTGCTGGTAAAGAATCCGTCCGCACTCAGGTTACGCAGAAACGCAAAGAACGCAACTCCTTGGCTCAGGCTCGGATCCTGCTCCATCGTCTTGCGATACGCGATCAGATCGAGCATCTCGGTCTTCTGCTGCGCGGTGCAATCGAGATACGCGCTGCCGTAGCGATCCGAGCATTTGGAGTCAAGCCACATCAGGCCGCCGCCGAGCGTTAGCTGATACTCCGGATTCTCGCTGGTGAGCAGGTCAATGAACTCCGGAGCCCCAGCCTCCACGGCGCCGCCGCAGTCGCTGTCTGCCGGAAAAATCGACTCGCATAACGCTTGCAAGGTCTTGTACTGTTGCGGCGGAAAATATTTTGGGGTGTATACACCCGTTTTGCTCGTGGCCTTTTCGGTGTCGATCATGTGGTGGGCATACTCCGCCGCCTGCAACGGGATCACTCGCAACACCGAGGTCGCTGCCGCCCCCACACTGAGCGACTTCAATACATCACGCCGGGATACGGACATGCTAGATCTCCCCTTTCTTCGCCTGATCGAGCAGGTACTCTGAAGTTCTCCACGACAGTGCCGTGATGGTCAGCGTCGGGTTCTTGTCAGGACCCGTAACGAACGGCGCGCCGTCTGCCACAAACAAATTCTTGACGTCGTGCGCCTGGCAATTTTTGTTCAGGACCGAAGTCTTTGGGTCGTTACCCATGCGCACGGTTCCGAGTTCATGAATAATCTCTCCGCCTTCGGAGATTCCATAGTTGCCCCTGGGGTCCGGTTTGGCAGGGCTGGTGACAGTGCCTCCGCCGGCGACGATGATGGCACGAAAAGTCTCCTGCATATCTTTCGCCATCTTGATCTCATGGTCGCTCCAGGCAAAGTGGAAACGCAGCACTGGGATACCCCATTTGTCGACCACGGAGGGATCGATCTCGCAGTACGTATCAGGATTGGGGATCATCTCCCCGCGGCCCGAAAAGCTGATGAAGTTTCCATAATGGCTGCGGACGTGCTGCTTCAACGATGCTCCATAGCCCTCATGCTCGTGGCACATGCCATCAAAGCTGCCGACACTGGGCATGTGGCGTCCTCCACCGAACTCGATGTGGTAGCCCCGCGGAAAATCATTCTTGCGGTCAGCCCTCCACCACGGCATGTACATATGCATGCCGCCCGTTCCGTCGTGATTGTGGGGAGCTACGCCGGCAAGTTGGGGGAAATAGCCGGTTACGCTGGTGCCCACACTGTCGGTGAGATAGCGGCCGACCACCCCAGATGAATTCGCCAAGCCATTGGGAAAGAGTGTGGATTTTGAATTGAGCAACAAACGGGCGGATTCGCAGGAACTCGCAGCCACCACAAAGGATTTGGCGTTGACGCGCATTTCCTGGAGTGTGGTCTTGTCTATATAAGAAACAGCTTGCGCCTTACCGTCTTTGCCGACGACGATTTCCCGAGCCATAGCGTTAGGAATGAGCGTGAAGCGGCCGGTCGCCTGGGCCGGCGGAATCATTACCTGGCTGGAACTGAAGTTGGAAGCGCTGATGCAGCCTCGTCCACATTGCGCACAGTAGTGGCAGGGCGCGCGCCCATTCAACGGCTTGGTAAGGATGGCCATGCGCCCTGGAATACAAGTGATATTCAGCTGATCGCAAGCTTTCTTGACCAGAGTCTCGGTGCAGCGGGGCTTTGGCGGAGGAAGAAAGACTCCGTCCGGGGCGAACTCAAGATTTTCCTTCGATCCATACACACCAATGAACGATTCGGCCTTGTCGTAATAAGGAGCGATCTCCTCATAAGTGATCGGCCAGTCGTCTCCCAGGCCATCCCGCGAGCGGGCCTTCAGATCCGCCGGGGAGACGCGGAGTGAAATGCGTCCGTAATGATTGGTGCGGCCGCCCTCGATACGCGAACGGAACCAGCGAAAGCTTGTGCCCGGAGCAGTGGTGTAGGGCTCGCCCTCAATCTCCCAGAATCCGTTGGGCGCCAAAAATTCACCATTCAACTGGTGTCGCGCCCGGCCGCCGATGTCGGCTCCCCGGTGTGGCAGCGCATAGGGCCAAACATGCTCCTTGTAATCTTTTCGGGGGTTCAGCAGGGGCCCCGCCTCAAGCATCACTACATTCAAGCCACCCTCGGTAAGCACCTTGGCGGCGGTCCCGCCTCCGGCGCCAGAGCCGATGATGCAAACGTCATATACCTTTGGGGAACGAACTACTTGAGGCATTAAGAATCTCCGAACGGCCGTATTTCTTAAACGACTCATTCTAGCGGAATCGCTGCCCTAACGCCGAGCCGGCCAACCCGGTTCTGGAACTAGACACTTCACTGGCCGGACGCCACGTTCTTTTTCAAAAACTTAACCCCCTCGAAGGCGATCGATTCCGGCGTCAGCTCGATGTCCCGCCAAATGGACGCCGCCGCGCTCAAATCCTTTAGCGCGAACCCAAAGCTCTCGATGGTCAGCCAGCCATCATAGTTCACGTCACGGAGTGCCTGAAATACCTCTTTCCATTCCACATGGCCTGATCCGGGTATTCCACGATCGTTCTCGCAAGTATGCACGTGCTTCAGATAGGGGCCGACGGTGCGGTAGCCCTCCGCGATACTCTTTTCCTCGATGTTGGCGTGGAAGGTGTCAAACAGAATGCCGATATTCGGATGGTCGATCTCTCGAGCAAGCGCCGCAGCGTCGGCGGCGGTATTCAGAAAGTAAGTTTCGAACCGGTTCAGCGGTTCGATGGCGAAGGTGACGCCGTTGGAAGCCAGCGTGTCACCCACGGACTGAAAGCCCTCGACGGCCCACTTCCATTCATCGCTGGTCCGGCGCCGGCCCGGCAAATAGCCGACCGGGCTGTAAAGAGGTCCGGCGACAATCCCGATGCACGCGTCCGCGGCGACTTTTGCCACGTCTTCCAGATGCAGGCGGGTGCGGCGGCGTATGTCCACGCTCTCGCTGATCAGGCTGAGGCCATCCACCAGCACGGTGCAAGCGTTACATTCCAAGCCTTGCGCTTCGTTGGCCTTGCGAATGCTCGGCGCGGCAAATGCCTCTGGCCGCAGCAGCGGAATTTCTATTCCGTCGAAACCCGCCTCTTTGATCAGGGGGAGTAAGCCAAAATTGGAGGAATCAAAGGATCCAGACCAGATGAATGTGTTCACCCCGAATTTCATTTCTGCCTCAATCTCTTTCGCTGTCGATTATGCCAAATGGTTTCCGCAGCCGGGCGCGGTGGGTGGCAGCTAGCGATTATGCTTTGAAAACATGGGTCTCGGCAATTATCTAATCGATTGCGGAGAGCCATGACCAGGAGAAATGATGAGGAGCCATCCTTGAACCGCCGTGAATTTATTGAAGTGTCAGGAGCCTCACTGGTCGTCGCTTCCACCACCAAACTGGGAGCCCTGGCTCCCGATACGAGCAGGCCGTGGTATGAGACGATGCAGCGCTGCGGCCAGGTCAACTTCAATGAGCAGGATCCCGTCTCGATGGACGCCGACGAGTGGATGGACTACTTTGCCTCCCTGAAAGTGAATGCTGTTTTGCTCAATGGAGGCGGAATCATGGCCTTCTATCCCACGCAGGTTCCCTATCAGCACAGGAGTGAGTTTCTGGGATCGAGGGATCTCTTCGGCGAGATGCTGGCGGCCGGACGTAAGAGAAACATGCGTGTCGTCGCGCGCATGGATTGTAATTACGCTTACGAAGAGGCCTTTCAGGCGCATCCGGAGTGGTTTCAGTTTGGCGCGGATGGCTCTCCGACGCGCCATCCGGAGTGCCACTGGCTTTACAAGACTTGCCTGTTTGGCACCTACTTTACCGAACAGATGCCGGCCATTTACCGCGAGATCAACCAGCGCTACGCACCCGATGGCTTCTATACGAATGGATGGCCAGGCACGGAAGCGCTGGAGGTTTGCCACTGCCAAAACTGCCAGAAGGTCTACCGCGAGCAGACAGGAGGCGTTCCGCCGCCGACCACTGACGTACAGAGCCCTGTGTATCGCAAATATTACGAAGTCTATATGGATCGCATAGCGCTGGTATGGAAGATGTGGCAGGACACAGTAAAGGAGAAGAATCCAGACTCGGTCTATGTCGGCAACCTCGGTGGAGGTATCCGCACAGTGAAGGATTTGAATCGGCTGAGCGGTGTAGCCGCGTGGTTCAACGCAGATAATCAGGGCCGGGCCGGTAATACGCCGATCTGGATGTGTGCACAACAGGGGCGTGTGGCGCGCTCGGTCATGCACGACCGCACGGTGACCAACGTCATCGGCGCCTACAGCAATGGACAGATCAATTGGAGACACTCGAGCAAGACTGCGGCCGAGACAAACTTGTGGATGGCACAGGCAACGGCGAGCGGCATGGTGCCCTGGTTTCACTGGCTCGGCGGCCATCCGGAGGATACCCGCTGGCGGCAGACAGGACAGGCCTTTTTCGATTGGCTGGCCGCCAACCAGCAGCATTTCCGCAACCGGCGCTCGCTTGCCGACCTGGCGGTGCTCTACCCACAAAGCACGATCGCCTTCTATGGGTCGAACGGAACCAGCACGAGAACGCTGAATGGCGCGACCATCGATTCGGCAGAATACCTGGAAGGGATGTATGCAGCTCTACTCGAAGGCCGCTTCTTATTCGACTTTGTTCATCAGGAGAATCTGACTGCTGAGGCGTTGAAGCCCTATCGGGCATTGGTCATTCCCAATGCAGCGTTTCTGCGGGACGCCGAGTGTGAGGCAATCCGCAACTACGTCAAGGCCGGCGGTTCGGTGCTCGCTACCTTTGAAACCTCTCGCTACGACGAGTGGGGCGTGGCGCGACAGGATTTCGGTCTGCAATCGCTCTTCGGGGTGAGTATCGCCGGCGACACGATCGGGCCATTCAACAACAGCTACATGCGCATGGAAAAGGCCCACCCGATTTGCGAAGGGTTCACCGGAACCAGCATATTGCCCGGCCCGGAGTTTCGCTTGCCCGTAAGCCATGTGCCATCGGATGCGCTTTACCTCAGCGTCGTGCCCCACTATCCGCCCTTCCCACCGGAGATGGTTTATCCACGCATCCGGCGCACGCAGGACCCCGCCGCGATCTTCCGCGAGCAGGGTAGTTCCCGCGTTGTCTATATTCCCGGAGATATTGGCCGTTCCTACTGGCGCTCTGGCAATCCGGATCTAAGCAAGCTCATCATCAACGCAGTACGGTGGATTCTGAAGCAGCAAACTCCGCCTGTGTCGGTGCAAGGTAATGGCTTGCTCGAAACCTTCGCATGGGAGACAGAACCCGGCTTCGCGCTGCACATTCTGAATTATTCCACTCCCAACGCCTTGCGGCCGTTTGTGTCGCAGTTGTATCCCGTTGGCCCGCTGCAAGCACTGGTTCAGGTTCCGCGCGATCGAAAGATCACCTCTGTGCGCGCTCTGCGCGCAGGAACAAATCTCTCCTTTCGCAATGCGGAGGGAACGGTGAAATTCGAAGTCCCCTCGGTTGCGGATTACGAGGTCGTTGCGCTTACTTAGTGAACTTCCAGTTCACGCCCTACGACCCGCGAGACTAGCAAGGTTCTGTAGCACTTTCATGCTGGCCAGGCAATCAATGCGCAAGCGATCACCTACCTGTCATTTTCCCCTTTGCATTTTCCTGGAAAAAGAGGTTAATATACGTCGTATGCGATACGTCGTATACGACGTATATTCAGAGTGACTCGTATGCACTTCGATTACTACAAAATCGCCTGCGATCTGTTTGCCCTGTTAGTTGCGGTGTGGCTTGTAGGTCTGCTTTCCGTCAAGCCCAGTGCCCGAACCCAGTCCCCCGGCTCGAGGCTGCTCGAAATCGGACTCAGCTTACTTGCCGGCAGTCTTGTGTTTACTCAATATTTTCAGTCCGGCTGGCGCGCACGACTGTTTGTACCCAACTCAAAATTTACCGGCATCGCCGGGCTCTTGCTGGTTGTGCTGGGTATCGCCTTCTCCATCTGGGCTCGGCTGGAGCTGGGTGGCAACTGGAGCGGGGCGGTTACAGTTAAGCAGGGGCACACTCTCATTCGTCGCGGCCCCTACACCATCGTTCGCCATCCCATCTACAGCGGGCTTCTCCTCGCCTTTTTGGGGGTAGCGATCATTCTCGGCCAAGTGCGCGGCCTCTTGGGAGCGGCGGTCTTATTGCTCGCCTTTTGGCTTAAGTTGAGGATCGAGGAGCGATTTATGCTGGAACAGTTCGGCGCAGACTATCGCCGCTATCAGGAGAGGGTCAAAGCACTGATCCCGTATGTCCTCTAGATCAACGACTAAACAGGAAAGGTTGCACAGGCTGGCGCAAGAAGTCGACCAGTACCTCGGCATCATCCGGCAGAGATTGCGCGAGCCATTGGAGACGGAGTTTGCGCGCGGCGGCCTCACTGGCCCTCAGCGTATGGTGATGCAGGTGCTGGCCCGGTCAGAGGGGATGAGCTTGAAACAGCTCAGTGCTGAGGTCAGCCTCGCGCACAGCACCGTATCCGGTATCGTCGACCGGTTGCAGTCCCGCGGAATGGTTGTCCGTCGAAGAGATGAAGCAGATGGACGTGCAACCGTCATCGCTCCGTCCGCCATGGTGCGCGACTTCCTGTCCAACCGCATGCCGGAACTTGCGATCAGTCCCCTTACCGAGGCACTGCGCGGCGCGAGCGACAGCGAACAGGCCACCGTGCTTCGCGGTCTAAAAAAGCTGCGTGCCCTGATCGAACAAAATCGAACGAAGGGTTGACAGCGAAGAGAACAGAACCCTCCAGCGCCTTGACGATAGACACTTCTTCACGGCTGCCCCTATACTGCACCAACCATGCACAAGGTTCTTTTCTGCCTCGGGTTTCTCGCGCTCTCCTCGGCGAGTTTGGCTGCTGCCACGGTGACCAATAGCATCGTCTACGTCACCCGGCCGAGTGGTCCGCTACAACTGGATGCTTCCATTCCCGACGGGCCCGGGCCGTTCGCTACCGTCATCATTGTTCACGGCGGCGGATTCTCCAGGGGCAACAAGATCACTTATGTTCCGCCCATCTTTCAGCCACTCACCCGCGGCGGTTTCGCCTGGTTCAGCATCGACTACCGGCTGGCCCCGGCAGCGACGGCAACAGATCAAATCGACGACGTGCTGAGCGCCCTCGCCTGGGTTCGTGAGCACGCCGCTCAATATAAGGTCGATCCAAAACGCGTCGTCCTTTTGGGCGAGTCCGCGGGCGCTTACCTGGTGGATTACGTGGCCATGGTCGCACCCAATAACAATCCCATCGCCGCTGTGGTTTCTTTCTACGGCCCTGCAGACTTGACCTTCAACTCGGCGGCCACCAAACTTCCCCCGGCCATGCGCGCCTTCTTCGGCGTTACTCCACAGACGACTGACGTGGATGCGCAGCTACGGAAGATTTCCCCCTACTACATGGTGCATCGAGATTTGCCGCCCTTTCTGCTGCTTCACGGCACAGCCGACGAACAGGTGGATTACGGCCAATCGCCACGCTTCTGCGACGCGCTTAAAGCCAAGGGAAACAGTTGCCAACTCTATACCGTACAAGGTGCGCGCCACGGCATGGGTCAGTGGGAAGAAAACTCCGGGCAGCTCGCATACAAAGAGAAGGTGGTCGATTGGCTGAAGCAGACCGTGCACTAAAGCGGAATTTTCAGCACGTTCTGTATGTAGTGCGCCGTGATCCTCGCACTCTCCTGGGGAGGACGCCAGGGTGATGTATCCAGCTCCACGTTTAAAAAGCCTCTCCACTGAATACTGTCCAGATAAGTCTTAAGGGCGGGAAAATCCACGCCGCCTTCTCCCATGGGGAAGAAATACGGAGTCTTCATCAGGTCGACCTCCGGACCTGGTACGTTCCTGGTCCCGCCGCGGTCTTCTTTCCTGGTGTCCTTGAGGTGGTACTCCAGAACGCGGGTGCCGTACTTCTTGCCCATAGCCAGTGGATCCATTCCGGCCATGGTGAAGTGACCTGTATCGAGAACCAGGCCGACGTAGTTCGGATCGGTGTTCGCCATGATGTAGTCGAGCTCGTGCTGGGTCTGGAGTTGACTGTTCAAGTGAGGGTGAACCCCAAGCTGCATGTCCAGCTCTTCACTCACGCGCTTGCCGAGAGCATTGATCGTGCCTGCCATGACCTTGAGGTCCTCATCCGTGGTGCCGCCGGGCCGCCGGCGTCCGGTGTTCGTCTTTTGCACCTGGCAGCCGAACCGCCGGCTGAACCGAGCCATGGCGAAATGGTTATCGACCACGGCCTCACGCGAGTCGAGGTCCTCAAAGCGCGTGCTGCCCGTGGCTGAGCCACCGGTGATGCTCACGAAGTTGACGCCGATTTCGAAGATGCGGCGCATCAACCCCTCGGCGTTGTCGGGGTAATACAGCGTGTCGGGACGGCAGAAGGAGGCGCCGAAGATCTCCATGTAGCGGAAGCCCACTTCCCTGCCTTCCCGCATTCCCTTAAAGGGCTCGCCCTCCCAGCCGCCCCGGGTATTGGTGGTGTATCCGATGCGGTATTGCTGCTGTTGCTTGTCCAGGGGTTCGTGGCGTGGAGGCTGGTCTGCACACGCCGGTGATTGGGCGGCGGCCGAAAGGGTGCCCGATGCCACCAGCATGGCGGAACTGCCGAGAAACTTCCTGCGGTCCATACACTTTCCTTTCAACGGCTTACGCGCTTCAAGAAGCGGTAAATGATAACCCCGCGGGGGTTCCAGGAACAACCGCCGACGTAAGATCCACGTGGTAATATCTACGATAGATCATCGTGTGATCCTGCTTTGCCTGCGAGGAGAAGGATGAAGATCAATCCTGAAAAATGTGTGGCGTGTGGGAACTGTACCTACGTTTGCCCCATGGGGGCGATCTACATTGACCCTGTGCTCAAGCGGGCGACGATCAACCGGGACGAGTGCGTTGAGTGCTACGCCTGCTACAACGGGCTAAGCCAGGAACACCTGAACCCTACCCTGGTGCGCACCATCCGCCGCGTCTTCGCTGCTCTGCGGATTCGCTTTGAACCCGAGCCCGACGTTTGCCCCACCGCCGCTTTCGAACCCGACGAGCTCACCTGGCCGCGGGTTGTGCGCCGGGCCTTCTCAGACCCCAGCGTTCCCCACGAGTCGACTGGCGTCGAAGGCCGCGGCACTGAAGAAGTGAAGACCAACGATGTAACGGGAAGAGTGAAGGTGGGCGATGTAGGCTTCACCATCGAATTTGGCAGACCCGGGGTGGGGGTCCGTTTCCACCAAATCCAGGAGATGTGCTGGGCCTTGGCGCAGGCGAATGTCAGCTTCGAGAAGAAGAACCCGATTACCTCCTTGATGTCCGATGTATCCACAGGCACGCTGCGCCCGGACATCATGAACGAAAAGGTCATGTCGGCGATTGTTGAGATTAAGGTTCCGGTCGCACGCACAGAAGAGATCATCCGCCTGGTCTGGGAGGTTGAAAAGCGGCTGGACACGGTGGTTTGCCTGGGTGTGGCGACGCGTTGCGGGGAGCATGGAGAAGAGGTGATCGTCGCACCGATCCTGGAACGGCTGGGATATAAGCTCGAGCGAGCGAAGACAAATATAGGTTTGGGGCAGATCGTTCAACCCGCGGGCGAGCCTGCCAGGGAGACTGCAAGCGTATGACCAATACACTCCATCGGTTCGGCAGTGCAGAGAGCTTCTACGACGACTACATCGTCTTTGCGATCCCCAGCAAGAGCAACAAAGATCCGAATGCGCTCCCCAAACTTCACCGCTTTCTGGAAATTGCCATGGAATATAAGCCGGTGAACCTGGGAGAAACACGGCACGGCGGCGCCTTGCGGCCGTCAAAGAACCTGGGTCCATTGACGCACTGGAAGCGCAATATGAAGCCGGATTTTGAGGCCGTACTCAAAGGCCTTACCGTGGCTACCACGTGCGCCGCGGTGTTCGACAACCCGGCCGCGGCGGAGCAATTTGTCAAGCGCGTCAAAGAAGAGAATTTTGGCATGAGCGTTAACATATCAACCTCCATCGAGGGGGCGGAGCGGTGTTGTAACTTCGCCTGTCTCGACCGGCACAGCATCGGCTACTCCCTGGGCTTTGAAGGGAAAACGGAAAAGATTCCCAATTCGCAGGTCACGACGCTCTCGACCATGTGCGGACATGGAATGATCAGCCACTCATTGGCCAAGAAAATGATCGACTTCGTGAAGGAGAATCGCCGCAGCCCGGAGCAGGCAGCCACCTACCTGTCACGCTTCTGCTCCTGTGGTATCTTCAATCCGGCGCGCGCCAAGAGGATTCTCGAAGATGCCCGGACGAATTCGAAATAGTCTGCTCAGTTGCCTGCTGTTGTTGTTTGCAACTTCGTTGGTTGCAGAAGTAAAAGTCCTTAAGAACTTCACACTGATCGACGGCACCGGCCACGCCCCCGTGGCCCATGCTGCCATGATTCTCGATAATGGCCGAATCCAATGGGTGGGACCAGCGGCGCGGCTGAGGGCGCCCGCTTCGGCGCAGGTCATCGATCTGCAAGGCAAGTACGTGATGCCCGGCATCATCAATCTGCATGTCCATCTTGGCGCTACGATCGGCCTCGAACAAAACGCAAAGTTCTTCACGCCGGAAAATGTTGAGAAGGATCTAATGACCTATGCCTCCTACGGCGTCACCACCGTTCTCAGCATGGGCACGGATAAAGATTCCATCTTCAAGATTCGTGATGAGCAACGCGCCGGGCGTCCAGGAGAAACTCGTGTCTACACCGTGGGCCAAGGATTCGTCTTCAAGGGCGGGTACGGCGGTCTCGAAGGAGTAAACCAGGGAATCGCCACGGTCGCCGAGGTAGAGCCTGCCGTCGCCGCCCAGGCCGCGAAGCACGTCGACTTTATCAAGCTATGGATGGACGACCACCTGGGCACCAAGAAGAAGATGCCTTACGACATGGCGCAGGCCATCATCGAGAGCGCGCACCGGCACCATCTGCGCGTGTTGGCGCACATCTTCTACCTGCAGGATGCCCGGCAGCTGGTCGATTACGGAGTGGATGGTCTGGCCCACAGCGTCCGCGACAAGCCCGTCGATCAGGCATTCATTGACGATATGAAGCAGCACGGGACGTGGCAGATGGCGGCCACGCTCTCCCGTGAAGGCTCCATGTTCGTCTACGGACAAACGCCTCCCTTTGCCAACGACCCCTTCTTCACCCGCAGCGTCTCGGCGGATGTGGTCGCCAAATTGAAGAGCCCTGCGTATCAGCAGACGGTACGATCGGATCCGGATTTCAGTCAGTACCCTGGGTTTTTGCGCACCGCGGAGCACAATCTCAAGACCCTTGCGGACGCAGGCGTGCCTTATGGATTTGGCACCGACAGCGGCCCCCCGGGGCGTTTCCCCGGATACTTCGCTCATTGGGAAATGGAGCTGATGGTCGAGGCGGGTTTAACTCCGATGCAGGTGATTACTGCAGCCACAGGAAATGCCGCTGCGTTTCTGCATGCCAAGGATTTGGGCACTCTGGAGGCAAGCAAATGGGCCGATCTGATTGTGCTTAACCAGAATCCGCTCGACAACATTAAGAACACCCGCACCATTGAAGCGGTCTATATCGCTGGAAATCGCGTTGCCGGTCCCGCACCACACTAACCTCACTGATCCTGAGGGGTGCGACCTTAAGGCCGTACCCTTCCGAACTTGATTGAAGGGTACGGGGTTCAGCCTGTACATAACTCTCCCTGTCGACGGCTTCAGAAGCCACTGAGGGCCTACCATGGCCGAAGCCTTTCCTCGTAACAACCAAAGCCGAGTTATTTCGTATTCACGGCTCCGATGTTTTGCACTGGGCACGACGTTACAGGCTGCGGAAAAAGTCATGTTTTGTATCAGGGCACGGCGTAGTCAGGGAACTTCATTTGTAGATCTGTCGCGAGGGCACTCATCCGGGTGTTGTTATCAGCAGGTTTATGGACGGCCTGCTGGTCCTCACGCAGACACTTAAGGCCCTACGTAAGTGCTTGGAAATGAGTTCGGCTTTAGCCCTGAGGGAACGCTTCCCTCAAACGGCGAGGAGCCGTTGTTTGGCATTGATCTGCAAATAGAGCACCGTACCCACTACGGAAAGTCCCGCCATTAGCAGGAACGGCGCATTCCATCCGTACAGGACGACAAGATAAGCCGACAATGCGGAACCAATCGCTCCACCAAGGTTCCCGCAGGTGTTCATTACCGACGAAACCGAGCCTGCGGAATCCCCGCCGATGTCGAGCGTGATGGCCCAGGAGACACCTACCGTCGACTCCAGCGCAAAGATCGCCACGCAGGAGAGCCAAACACAGGTCATCGAGTTCGTCGTGAGACACGCTGGTACCATGCTTACGGCCGCGATCAGGAAACCTGTCGCTCCGACCAAGCGGCGAGCTTTCTTAAGATCGTCAGACCTCTTTGCCCAGAAATCAGAGATCCAGCCTCCAAAAACGTCTCCTACCGTACCAGCCAACAAGAGCACACTCGAGTAGAAACCCATCCGCTGCAGATTAAATCCGCGATGATCATTTAGATATTTGGGAAACCAAACCAGATACACAGAAAGGTTATAGGCGTAACAAAAATACATGGCGCAAAGAATCCACATTTGCGGGCTGCGCAGTATGTGCCTCCACGGAACCGTCTGCGTGCTCTTGCTCCCACGGGCTAGCTCGAGGGACGAGCGTATCAGCTCCCGTTCCTGGGCATTGACGGACGGGTGCTCATCCGGAGTGTCGCGGTAATACCAAAACCAGGCGGCAGCCCAGATCAATCCCAGCGAGCCGCAACAGAGGAAGGCGGTGCGCCATCCATAGTGAACAATGATCAGCACCACAAACATCGGCGTAATCGCGCCCCCAAGCCGAGAACCGGCGTGGGTGGCGCCCTGGGCAAAGCCGCGTTCCGTGGGCAACATCCAACGGGAAAGGGAGCGGGTGGCGATGGGAAAAGCGCCCGCCTCGCCCATGCCAAAAAGAAAGCGAATCAACGCCATCGATCCTGCGCTCCACGCGAACACCGTGGCGCAGGTAAAAACAGACCACCAACTCACGATCAGCGTGAGCGCTCGCCGCGGACCGATGCGGTCACCCAGCCAGCCCCCGGGTATTTGAAAAAGAGCGTAGGCCCACTGGAACGAGCTCAGAATCCATCCCATGGTCACGATGGAGAAACCGAACTCCTTCTGAATGGACGGAACCGCGGAGGAGATGACGACCCGATCGATATAAGTGATCATGTAAGCGCCGATTGTCAGGGCTAACACGATGTAGCGAACGTGCGTGGGCCCCGTCCGTTCGGGGCGAGAAGCCCTCGGCAACATGGTCGATACCGGATCGCTACTTGACGGCATTTCGGCCTTTTCTCATCGACCACCAATCCGACCCATAATACGATCCCTTCATCATGGATCTGTCAGAATTTGGCGGCGAAGGAGAAGTCTACACACCAGCAGCTAACGTGGCCAGCGAGTCAACACAGTCAGCCCGAGGACGAGGTTGCGGGCACCCCGCAGTGCTGCGATGATAAATGAGCGAGCGACGACCCCATCTTGAACCCAGCCAGTATGTTTTGAGGGTATATGCCCACCTTTGCTGAAATTGAGCCACTCTCACTGAGCGACCGAGTGATCAACGCACTCAAAGATGCCTTCTTTGCCGGCGAACTCAAGCCCGGCGACGCCATCGTAGAGCGGGATCTCGCCAGGCAAATGAAGGTGGGAACTCCAGTGGTCCGCGAGGCGCTGATTTCCCTGCAGGGCCAGGGATTCGTGCGCCGCGTGACCAATACCGGCACATTTGTGACCCAGTTTTCAGCCGCTGAGGTGCGCCAACTCTATACTCTCCGCGTGGAGTTGGAGCTGTTGGCGTTGCAGTGGGCGAAGCCTCGCGTTACGGAGAACGATCTCAAGGATCTTGGCCGCCAGATCGCTAAGGTGGTGGAAGCGGGGGAGCGAGGCGATCGGCGCCAGTTTCTGGAGCTCGATTACGCATTTCACCGGAAATGCTGGGCGTTGTCTGGCAATGCTTATCTTGCTGAGACCCTGGACCGGCTTATGGCGCCGCTTTTCGCCTTTGTCGTCTTGGCCAGCGGTGCTCCGTTAACCGGGTCTATGGGTAAAGAACACTACGAACTCGTCGACGCGCTCCAGAATACGGCAGAGCCCGAATTCACCATCGCTGTCCGCAAGCGGCTCTCCGGCATCGCCTCCCGGTGGCTAACCACTTTCGCCAAAGTTGACAATCCAAAGTGATTCGACGATCACCCTACGTTCGCCTATATCTTTTCGCTGCGGCGCTGGTTTTGAGTGCCGGGTTAGTGATCGCACAGCGCACGGATGCGCCCGATACGGTAAAGAATCCATTTGCCGGCGATCCTGCCGCAATCGCCGCAGGCAGGGATCTGTATGCGCAAACCTGCCAAGCCTGTCACGGAGGAGAAGCAAGAGGAGACCGTGGTCCCTCGCTGGCGACGGGAAACTTCCGGCATGGGGGCGAAGACAACGACCTCTTCCAGACCATACGGACGGGAGTTCCAGGCACACAAATGCCTGCCTTTGCAGCGCTACCGACAGACACCATCTGGCGAATCATTGCGTATCTTCGCAGCCTCAACGCCAGCGGCGCCGCGGCCAATGAAGTGGTAGCGGGCGATGCAGCCGCCGGCGAGCAAATATTTTGGGGCAAAGGGGGATGTGCCTCATGCCACGAGGTAAACGGCCGGGGCGCTTACGTCGGACCCGATCTGTCGGCAGCCGGAACAAACTCCGCGTCGTACTTGCGTAGTGTGATTCTCAACCCCAACGACCCACAGCTCAGGAGAAGGCGCTTCTTCGGGCCGAGCGTCGTGAGCGTGAAGACCAAAAGGGGGCAACAGATTCGCGGCATCACACGCGCCGAAGACAGCTACAACCTGATCTTGGCGGGCACGGATGGAAAACTCTATCGGCTGGATAAACAAGATGTGGTTGAAGAACAAATTGAACACGCGTCGCTGATGCCGGCCAATTACGGTCAGCTTCTCTCCGAAGCTGAAATCCAGAACCTGGTCGCCTACTTGAAGAGCCTGAAATCCCGGGATTTGAGCAAAACCATTCAGGCGGAGTTGCCCGCCGGGCTGAGCTTTGAACGGTTGCGCAATGCGCAGGCCGAGCCGCAAAACTGGCTTACGTATTGGGGCAACTATCAGGGACAACACTTCACGGCCTTGCATCAGATCACCCCGGCAAATATCAGCCAGCTGCAGGCGCGATGGTCGGTACAGATGCCAGGTAGTTCCGTACTGGAGGCGACTCCACTGGTGGTGGACGGCATTATGTATACGTCCGGACCACCGGGACAAATGTTTGCTATCGATGCCAGGACCGGACTTCAGATTTGGAAATTTGAGCGACGGCAGAAGGTAGTAAGTCCTTACCAGATAAACCCATTCAATCGTGGCGCCGCGGTATTAGGCAGCCGCGTATTCTTCGGCACGCTGGACGCTGCGTTGGTCGCGCTGGATGCTCGCACCGGGCGAATGCTTTGGGAAACGCAGGTGGCCGACACGCTCCAGGGCTATTCGATCACCGGAGCGCCTTTGGCGATCAAAGACAAGATCATCGTCGGAATTGCCGGAGGAGAATTTGGTATTCGCGGCTTCATCGATGCGTACGACGCGGCAACTGGGAAGCGGCTGTGGCGCTTCAACACGATTCCCGGTCCGGGCGAGTTTGGTAACGAGACCTGGAGCGGAGATAGTTGGAAACACGGCAGCGGCGGCGCATGGTTGACCGGCAGCTATGATCCCGATCTGGACACACTCTATTGGGCCGTGGGCAATCCGGGCCCCAATTTGAATGGAGCCGTCCGCGAAGGCGATAACTTATTTACCTGTTCCGTGGTCGCTCTCGATCCAGCCACGGGCACGCGCAAGTGGCATTATCAGTTCACGCCTAACGACACGCACGACTGGGACGCCAACGAAGATCTGGTATTGGCGAGTGAAAACGTTGACGGCAAGAAACACGACGTTCTTATGCAGGCCGACCGTAACGGGATGTTCTACGTTCTCGATCGAAAGGACGGGAAGTTTCTTCTGGGTAAGCCGTACGTCAAGGAAACCTGGAATCTTGGTTTCGAGAAGGATGGGCATCCTATTCTGGCGCCGAAATGGAAATCATCCCCGGAAGGCAATATAGTTTTTCCGACTTTGATTGGTGGTTCCAATTGGCAAAGCCCTTCCTATGATCCTGTTCGGTCAGTGCTTTACGTCGCCGCGCGCGACGGAGGAATGGGTTACCGCAGCGGCGCGGTGAAGTTCGAAGCGGGTCGGCAATATATGGGCGGAACCCCTTTCATGGGCGGCGAGCAAGGCCAGAATGGGATAATGGCCATCGATACAAAGACCGGCACAGTGAAGTGGAAATTCCCAATTTCCAATATGTCAGCCGCAGCCGGAGTGTTGGGTACCGCCAGTGGGATCGTGTTTGTGGCCACCGCGGAAGGAAACCTGATCGCGCTGGATAGCGAGTCAGGAAAGTCACTCTGGCATTTTCAGACGGGCTCTGCCATTGCCTCGTCACCCATGAGCTATTCAGTCGACGGGAAACAATTCGTCGCGGTGGCTGCCGGCAATGTGCTGTATAGCTTTGCTCTTCCGGAATGATGCACAGCTTTAGCTCCTGCGTGAGAACACCCTCAGCGCTTTACAATCCTGGGCTGCTTTGCATCATGCCACCGTCAGTGATGATGGTCGTAGCCGTAATGTAGCTGGAAGCATCGCTGGCCAGGAACGCGACAACACTGGCGATCTCTTCGGGCTTCGCCATTCGGCCCAGGGGAATTGCGGCATCCAATTTCTGCATGAGCACGGGATCGGTCATGGTGGAAAGATTGATCGGCGTCGCGACCGCACCTGGGGCTACTCCTACGACCAGAATGTTATGAGGAGCGAGTTCCACACCCGCCGTGCGCGTCAACATGCGCATACCGCCCTTGGAGAGACAATACGCTGTGTTGCCGGGCATGGGCCAGTCTTCATGGATCGATGTGATGTTGATGATGCGGCCGCCGCCACCCTGCTGGATCATCTGTTTGGCCGCAAACTGGGTGCCAAAGAATGCGCTCTTGAGGTTGATTTGCAACACCTTCTCGTACTGCGCTTCGGTGGTGTCGAGAATCGAAGTGCGGGTTTCTACGCCGGCGTTGTTCACCATCACATCCACGCGGCCCCATTTAGCAATCGCCGCGGCGACAAGTTTCTGTAGATCATCTAATTTACTAACGTCCGCCTGAACGCCAAGAACGCATTCTCCCAGAGCCGCGATCTGCTTTTCGAGGGCGTCGGTCGCTTCGGGATGAGAGACGTAGTCGATAACCACGCATGCGCCCTGCCTGGCGAGTTCTAGTACGATGGCTTTGCCGATACCGCTATTGCCGCCAGTGACGATGGCAACCTTCTTCGCGAGAGACATGTAAATTCCTTTCAAACAATGTTTTTGGCCCTAGTGGCCGGGATAATAATCTGCGCGGGGTTGCAACAGCTTGGCGATGACTCCAGTCCATCCGGTCTGGTGTGAGGCACCAACCCCTCTTGCGGTGTCTCCATCAAAGTATTCGTAGAAGGGGACGTAATCACGAAAATTCTCGTCTTTCTGGAAACGGGGATAGAGCGCATTTACCTGGCGCACTCCTTCACTGTTCTTGAGGAAGATTTTTGTGAGGCGATTCGTGAGTTCCTCGGCTACCTGGTTGATGGTGATAAATGTTCCTGAACCCGTGGGGCACTCGATCTTGAAGTCGTCGCCGTAATAGTGGTGGAACTTCTGCAGGGATTCGATGATCAGGAAATTCATCGGGAACCAAATGGGACCGCGCCAGTTCGAATTGCCACCAAACAGCCGCGATCGAGACTCGGACGGCTCGTAGTCGACACTCAGCGCGCGGCCGTCCACTGTCAAGAATGTGTATGGGTGTTCCAGGTGATAACGGGAGACAGAACGGACTCCGTAGTCGGAAAGAAACTCATTGGGGTCGAGCATTCTGCGTAAGAGCGCCTTCATGCGGTGCCCCCTAAGTAAAGAGAGCAGCTTGCGCTCGCCTTTCCCGGGAACGAACCATCGCGATACCAACATGGCAAGATCAGGCCTGTAGGTGAGGAACCATTCCATGCGCCGATTGAACCCGGGCAGTTTTTCCAAAAGTTCCGGTTCCAGGGTCTCAACCGCAAAAAGAGGAATGAGGCCCACCATCGAACGGATGCGCATGGGCACGGTCTGGCCATCAGGCATATTGAGCACGTCGTAATAGAAGCTGTCTTCCTCGTTCCAAAGTCCCACGCCGCGGCCACCCATATCCGTCATGGCCCCGGCAATGTAGAGGAAGTGCTCGAAAAACTTGGTAGCCATGTCGTCGTAGTCGAGGTTGTGCTGCGCCAGTTCCAGAGCGATTCTCATCAAGGCCAACGTGTACATCGCCATCCAGCTAGTCCCGTCGGATTGACTCAAGTAGCGACCGTTGGGAAGAGGCTGGTCCCGATTGAATACTCCTATGTTGTCCAGACCGAGGAAACCGCCTTGAAACAGGTCACGGCCATGCATGTCCTTCTGGTTGACCCACCAGGTAAAGTTGAGCAGTAACTTCTGGAAGACGCGCTCCAGAAAGGAAATGTCACCCGGGTCATCCGGGTTTTGTTCGCGGCGACGCTTTCGATCAATCTCGAAGACACGCCAGGTGGCCCATCCGTGAACCGGGGGATTGGCGTCACTAAAGTTCCACTCGTAGGCGGGCAGCTGTCCGTTGGGATGAAGAAACCAGACGTGCAATAGCTCTACCAGTTGGTTTTTGGCAAACTCAGGATCGATCAATGCGAAGGTAACCGCATGAAAGGCCAGGTCCCATGACGCGAACCATGGGTACTCCCACTTGTCCGGCATGGACAGGATGGCGCCGCTGTTGAGGTGAGGCCATTCAGAGTTGCGGCCGGTCTGGCGCTGCGGCGGCGGAGGGGAGGCATCGGAATCGCCCGCGAGCCAGCGGCGCACGTCGTATTCGTAATATTGTTTGTTCCAGATCATCCCGGCGAAGGCCTGGCGTTGGACCAGGCGCGCGTCTTCATGGTCCAGGCCGGTTTGATTCCGGAAATAGAAATCGTCGCAGTCGCTCTTTCGGGCGCCGGCGATCTGATCGAAATCGGCGAAGGGCGTTGGATTCTCAGCGTGCGAGAGACGCAACCGGAACCTTGCCGAAGCGCCGGCGGCTACTCGCGCTGAGAGGTGCACGCATGCTTTCGAACCGCGCAAAAGCGGGTTCACTGCCGACCGGTTCCCATGCACCAGGTACTCGTGAAACGCGTCTTTGGAGTAGACCTGGGACGCGGCTCCATACAGGCGCGCAACGTTGGTTTCGTTCTCGCAGAACAACAGCTCTACCGGGTCTTCCGCGTAGAGATAGTAGATCCCCAGTTGGGGGTGGCTCGCGGCGAGAACCTTACCCTGGGCAATGATCTCCGGCTTGGCCATAGGCGGATTCCACGACCATGTATTGCGGAACCACAGTTGGGGAAGCACGTGCAGTTCGGCTGCTTCCGGGCCGCGATTGTAAATCGTTATTTGCGCGAGTATATCGTCGGGACTCGCCTTGAAGTATTCGACGAAAACGTCCCAGTAACGGTTCTCATCGAATACGCCGGTATCGATCAGTTCGTATTCATTTTCCTGCAAGCCGCGCTTGCGATTTTCTTCTAATAGCCGGCTGTATGGGTACGCAGCCTGCGGATACTTATAAAGCATTTTCAGGTAGGAATGGTTGGGCGTAGCGTCAAGATAGTAGTAGTACTCCTTGACATCCTCACCGTGATTGCCCTCACCGTTGGTCAAGCCAAAAAGCCGTTCCTTCAAGATCGGATCTTGACCGTTCCATAACGCGAGGGCGAAACACAGCCTCTGCTCCTCGTCGCTGATGCCCGCCAAACCATCTTCACCCCAGCGATATGCTCGGCTGCGCGCATGATCGTGGGGAAAGTAATTCCATGCGTCGCCATTGCTGGAGTAGTCTTCGCGCACAGTGCCCCACTGGCGCTCGCTGAGATACGGTCCCCAAAAGGAATCGTTGGGACCGGCAGGCGAAGATTCGGTAGTTCCGGACATGAGCCTTCCGAGCTTAACTTACTGGAGTGCCCGCGAAGGCAGGCTTTTTCACTGACAAGCCCGATTGTACCGGAGCGCGGTGAATAAGAAGCCCAGACCATGGGACCCCTTACTCTGCGTCGTCTTCGACTCCCTTGACCGGGTGGCGAAGGATCTGCTCCAGGCTCATGGGAGCCGGGCTGTAAGTCTGGCCGAAGTGCTTGTCGATTTGATCGCGGTAACTCATTCGTGGTCCGGGAAAGCCGATTAGTTTCCAGCCGGCCAGCCCGATGTTGCCACCATGCAGCGGATCGCAAAACATGCCTTCGAGCGTATGTAGCCGCAATAGCTGAAAGAAGTGTGTCTCCTCGATCTTTTCCAGGCGCAGATCCTGTTGCTCAGCAGATACTCCGGCAAAGTCGGTCCCCAGCAGGGCGATACCGGAGCGATACGACTGCTGAGGCGTGTCTTTGCCCTGGTAGCCATGTTCTGGCATCGACTCCACCCAGGGACCTTTGGTATAGCGGCGTGCATCCCGGCCGTAAGGGCTGGCGAGTTGGCGATCGATGTAAATGACCACTCCTGCTTCGGTTGCCCCAGGGCCGCTTTCGTCGCTGGGAAAGATGCGCTCGGAAGCCGCCTGAATCACCTGTGCCTCGGCAGCGGTAAAGAAACGCAGGGGTACCTTTACGCCATCTTGCGCAGGAGCTGCGATCAACTCTCCCACCAGCGAGGACAGCACCAAGCCGCCGAGTGCTTTCGCCGGGAGCACGATGAATTCGCGGCGTTTCATGATCCCTCCTTTACGCGAGCGGGCCTGGCTTCTTCAGGTAATGATCGATCAAACCGTCCGCTGCGCGATGACTCACCGCAACAATCGTAAGCGTTGGGTTGGCGGAAGAGTTTTGCGGGAAGGATGATGAGCCCACGACAAAGAGATTGGGCATCTTCCAGTGTTGCAGCCAGGGATTGACCACGCTCTGGTCGGGAGTGCTTCCCATGATTGCCCCTCCCTGTATGTGCGTGGTGATGTATTGGGCAGCGTTGTAGTGACGAAAGGTCCCGTTTCTTCTACCTGTGTCGGTCTTGATCAACGTGGCTCCGGAGGCCTCTGCAATCACCTCGAGAAGCCGGGAGCCGATTCGCTCTCCAAAAGCCATCTGGCGCATTTCATAATCTGTCCAATTCAACGTCATCCGCAGCAGAGGGTCGCCCCACTTGTCGGTGTAGGTGGGGTCTAAGTCCATGAGGTTTTGCTTGTAAGGGAAATGATCGCCTCTCATTTCGACGCCCGGACCGACCCTGTCCCAGTGGTTGATCGAAGCCTTTTTCCACGCCGAGCCCCAGTTGCGTGGCGCTTGCGATGGTGGAATGCGGCCAAACGAAGCAACCGGCCCTTCACTGGCAGCCGCGCCGCGCAGGAAAAGCCCGCCGCGCAAAATCTTTTCCGAAGGTTCTTCTTTTAAGTCTCCATCGAAGTCTGCAACGCCGTATCCCACGGCGCCAGAGCCCATGAAAAGATTTAGACGCTCATTGAACACCAGCATCCCTGCGGCTCCGCTGGTGACCTGATGGGTGAGGTTCTTGCCTAGCGTTCCCTTGGCTGTGGCCGGATTATAGGGCTCGCCAATCTCCGACAACAGCAGCAGGCGCACGCTGTTCGGGGTCCATGCCGAGAGCACGACCACCTCAGCCGGTTGCATGGTCTCTTCGCCGTTCTCATCCATGTAGACCACACCTTCGGCACGACCGTTGCGATGAACGATCTTGCGTACCCAGCAGTGGTTGCGCAGCAAGAAGTTATTCCGGCTGGTGAGGACGGGCATGAGGGTGTTCGTCGGTTGCGCCTTGGCCCCGATCATGCAGCCATAGTTCGGGCAGTAACCGCAATAGACGCAACCCGGCCGGGACACGTTGTCGGGGTTGGTATAAGCCTGACTGAGGTTAGCCGCGGGCAGCGGATAAGGGTGATAGCCCATCTCGAGCGCCGCCTTATGGAAGAAACCCATGGTGTAGGTCGCCGTAAGCGGCGGAGTAGGATATTCATGCTGGCGAGGGCCCTCAAAGATGTTCCCTCCCGCGATAAGCTGGCCGCGCAAATTCCCGGCTTTACCGCTTATACCCATCAACTGTTCTGCGCGCCAGTAGTAGTTCTCAAAGTCGTTGTAAGTGATGCCCCAGTCCTGAATGGCCCAATCCGGCGACATGCGGGCAGCGCCAAATTTCTCGCGCAGATGCGTGGCCAACACAAAGAAGTCGGGAAGATAACGATCGGAGATGCCGCCCCAATGTTCAGAGGTGCCCCCGGTTCCCGTTCCAGGCGTGAACGAGCCATACTGACGTATTGGAACGGCCGTGTCTCTTAGAGCGTGTCTGTGCGTGATGGTCTGCTCTGCAGGATTTTGCACCAGGCCCACGCGCCGCATGTTGATTTCATCCATGCCGCTGGCGTATTGGGAGAGGTTGCGGGCCGGACCACGCTCGAGGACAGTCACCTGCAGAGCGGTTCGGGTGGTTATCTCCTTGGCCATGACCAGGCCACTCCACCCGCTGCCGATGATGACCACATCCGTGGACGTTAGGCGCTTCAATGCGATGCCATCCTGTCGGCGCTATCTCCAGCGAAAGATACGCAGAGCGACTGCAAAGGACACTACCAGCCAAGCGAGCAGTATACCTATCTGAGCCGTCTGTTGGCCGAGGCCGGTCCCCTGCAGCATGTTTCCTCGGAGCGCCTCGATGGCTGCCGTCAGCGGAAGGGCCCGGACCACTGGTTGAATCACGGCGGGGAAACGCGTCGCGGAAAAAAAGACCCCGGACAGGATCCACATAGGAAGCATGACCAGGTTCATCAATCCAGAGGCTGCTTCCATGGTCTTTGCCCGCGAAGCTACCAGGAGGCCCAGCGCCGAAAACGCGAGCGAAGTAAGCACGCAAAGCAATCCCAGCTGCCACATCGAGCCACGGAATGGCACGCCAAAAACCAGCCGGGCAAAGCCCAGAAAGCCGACTACCTCGATCACCAGCATCGACAGCCGCGACAACAGGTAGGAGGCGAGGTACTGCCAGCGTGGCATGGGCGAAGCGACCAGGCGCTTGAGCAGCTTCTTTTGCCTGGACTCCACAATAGAAAAGCCCATGCCCCAGATCGCTGAGCCCATCAGGTTCATGCCCAGCAGGCCCGGCACCACAAAGTCGATGTAACGCGAACCTGTCTCGTGCACCAGCTGATTCTGGACATGAACGGCCTCATGGCGCCCCGCCGCTGTCTGGATGGCGCGATCGGCCACCATGCGTGCGGTGCGCGCATCGGGATTGGTCTCGTCGTATTTGTAGGACACGCCGTCCGGCGTGTTCGTAACCAGCAGCAGAATGCTCCCTGTTGCCAGTGCCCGGGTGCCGTCTGCCTCGTTCATGGTGGCGGCCTTGAGACCCTTATCGGCTGCCAGTGCCTGGGTAAGTTGCGCTGTCGTGGCGCCCACCTGGTAGACATCGGCCGGCCGATTGCGAAACGCAATCCCCAGCCCTACGGCCAGCAGAATGGGGAAAACGAAGATCCAGAAAATTGCCTCGGGCTCGCGCAGGAACAGGCGGAAGCGAACCATCGTCAATTGATAGAGGCTGCTCTGCTCCAACTTACTCATCGCGCAAATTCCTTCCCGTCAGCCCGACGAAGACATCTTCAAGGGTCGCAGAGTGAGTACGAAACTCGCTCAGATGGAGGCCCTGATCAGTCAAAGCGGCAAAGATACGCGGCACTGCGGTATGCAACTCACGAACCGAGAGCTGGTGCACTCCCGCGTCCACGCGGTGCGACTCTACTCCCGCGATCGCCGTCAGCAGGGCTGGGTCGACCAACCCATCTCCAGTTTCATGGCCGGTGATGGCGAACGCGACGATATGCTCCCCACCGACAGAGGCGATCAGCTGCTGCGGAGTACCGAGGGCAATGATTCGGCCGCGATCCATAATGGCCACCCGATCGCACAGCCGCTCCGCCTCATCCATGTAGTGGGTGGTGAGGATGATGGTGCGCCCGGCCTGCTTGAGCCCGTCCACCAGATCCCATAGGTGGCGCCGAGCCTGCGGGTCGAGTCCGGTCGTAGGTTCATCCAGAAACAACAACTCGGGATCGCCTACCAGCGCGCAGGCCATGGCAAGCCGCTGCTTTTGACCACCGGAGAGAGTGCCTACACGGGCGTGGCGCTTCTCCTCCAACTGCGCGGTACGGATCGACTCTTCCACGGGAATGCCTCGGTGAAAGAAGCTGCGAAACAGTCGAAGCGTTTCGTCGACGGTTAGCTTGTCGGGAAACTGGGTTTCCTGCAATTGAATGCCGATACGCTGGCGCAGCTCGTTTTCCCCGCTGGCCCAATTCAATCCGAGAAGCTCAACCGTGCCACTATCGGGAGCGGTCAGCCCTTCGCAGATTTCAATGGTCGTGGTCTTACCCGCGCCATTCGGCCCCAGCAGGCCGAAGCATTCGCCGCGCATCACTTCGAGGTCGAGGCCATCCACGGCCACTACGTCGGCAAAAGATTTGCGCAGGCTGCGCAGCAGCAGCGACAGGCTGTTTCCCTGAGTTGGTAGTTCGTTAGCCGGCACGGCGGCAGCTCCTGGTTGAGTCATAGCGTCTGTTGACGTTTGTCGGCCCGCCAAGCGCTTAGCGGGTTGGCTTGGTCCAGTTTTTGATGTCGAGTTTTTTTACGCGTTCAAATTCCCGAGTATTGTTGGTCACCAGCGTCAGCCCGAGGCATCGGGCGTGGGCTGCAATAAGCAGATCGTTCGCACCGATCATGGTTCCGCGCAGCTTGAGATCAGCGCGAATCTGCGCATAGTGTAAAGCTGCCTGATCCGGATAATCCAGAACCACAACATGCCGCAAGTACACATCGAGCGCAGCCTGGTCCTGTTGCTGCCGAGGCGATGCCTGAACCCCGTACATTAGTTCCGACTTCGTGATCGCAGAGATACAAACATCACCGACGGGCACCTTTTGAAGTCTCCTCAAGACAATATCGTGAGAACGCTTCATGATGTAGGACGATATGTCCGTGTCGAGCATGTAGACCGTCATCCGAATCAGCGCTCCTGAACCGGCAAGTCTTCGACCCCATCCATGAACTCCTCCGAGGCCACAGCACCCGAGGTCAGATAAGCAGACCAGTTTTCAGGGCGAGCGGAAAGGATGACATCGTCCCCTTGTTTGCGAATGAACACCTCAGAGGTGGCAAACTGGAATTCCTTCGGAAGCCGGACGGCCTGGCTCCGATTATTCATAAATATTTTTGCGATGCGCTGCATGGTGCCTCCCACGAATGGCATATACAGTAGTATATGCCAGCATTCTGAGCCTCACAATAGGAGACTGGAGCACGCATGATTCGACGCTGCGACGACCGGGAGTTTGCATTGATTTGGGCCATCATCAATGATGGCGCACAGGCTTATCGTGGAACCATTCCGGCAGATCGATGGAAAGAACCGTATATGTCCCGGGAAAAACTTCAGCATGAGATCCAGGACGGTGTCGTGTTCTGGGGCTACGAGGACGCCGGAAATTTACTAGGGGTTATGGGACTTCAGCAAGTTAAGGATGTGACTCTCATCCGGCACGCCTACGTGCGCACGAGCAGCCAGAAACAGGGCATTGGAGCACACTTGCTGTCTCATCTGCGTCTGATGACGAAAGAACCTGTGCTCATCGGCACGTGGGCCGATGCCGTCTGGGCAATCCGCTTTTACGAGAGACATGGTTTTCAAATGGTTTCGAGCGAAGAAAAAGACCGCCTCCTCAAACAGTATTGGAAGATCCCTGAGCGCCAGGTTGAAACTTCCGTCGTTCTGGCAGACGCGAAGTGGCGGGAATTAAGCGTCTAGGCGTGCGGATTTTGGTCTTGTTGCGCGGTCGAGTGGAACAGCAGGTCCCCGTTCGACTTCGCTCAGGGCAGGCTCTCAATCTTTGGGATCCTCGTGGTGTGCAGTCCTCCTTCGTGAGAGAACGGCGAGCGAGCTATAGAGTCCATCTGCTTCCAGATAGCAGCCCTGCAGGTGGCTAGTGCCGTCTTCTCCCTCAGCACGCCCGTGAAGGACGCGTGTGTTATCGAAGAGGACCAGATCGCCCGGCTGCGTCCGGTAGAACACCGATCGCGCTGGATCGGACAGGAGTTCGGCCAGCTGACGGTAGGCCGCGTAATACTTCTTGAGCAAGGGACCTTTGAGGGGCAACGGCGCAATCGAGCGATCGTCGTAATAAATAGCCCGGAATTGCTGGTGCGTATCCACCTCCAGCATGGTTCGTTCGACGGCGATGTCCACGGCGGCGTCGTGAAAGCGATAGAGGATGGGCGTCTGACAGAGCGCTGAAAATGCATTGGCATCATGGGCGCGCACACGCTCAGCGGCAGCCATGCCATCGACAAAGTTACTTTCTTCGCCGTGACCAGAGGCGGAGAGACAATGGAGCAACTGGAAGCCGGGCACTGGATCACGATAAGGATTGCCCGTGTGGACGGATGAGCCGACACTGCGCTGGTCGAAGATGCGGCCTTCGTTAGTTTCGCGAACGAAACCAATCTGGGCGGCTACCTGCAGCACGGCGGCATTTTCCACCGGAACATTGGTGAGGAAAGCCAACCCATCGCGTCCGGCATAGTAGAGCCAATCTTCGCGCACAGATGGATCCGCAACCCAATCCGGGTACGCAGAGCGGACGAAATGCGTGGCCGGCTGCCCCATCCACGGCAGGCGTGTGGGCCGTGCACTCAAGCGCAAGGAGCGGTCGTAGGCGCGCAGCCACTCAAGAGAAAAGATGGCGGTTACGCCGTCTTCCCAGCTCAAGGTGAGGTGGCCGGGCGGCAATTGTTCAGCGGTACGCAGACGTGGTTCAAGAGGGAAATCGACCAGGCTTATCAGACGCTGACCGGTCCAGGGATCGCGATGGTCGGGAGCGTTGTCTCGCAGCCACAGCGAGCTGTAAACGCTGTAGGAGGAATTCTGCCAGGTGATCGTCAACTCGACCGGCATGCATTTCACCTCGGCGACATCGACAGCCGCTGCTTTCGGAGTCATTTCGGACGCTCCCCGTTCGCGATCCTGCCTTCGATTTCGTCGAGCAGCGGCAAAGCATGGGCAACGGTTTCCGCGTTGTAGTGTGCTCCCGCCAAATGCAGCTCCTGCTCGGCGCAAGCTAGTCGTTTGCTTTGTTCGCCGGGGTCAAGTTGGAACCAATCGGCCTCCGATAGCCCGACCGTGTTGCCGCTGCGGGTCACGCCAATGGTCCACATGCCGGCATTCAAGCCTTCTTCCATATCTGCTTCGGTATCGCCGATCTTCACACAGGCAGAGAGTGGATAGATGCGGAGGTCCATCGCCAGCCGATAGCACATCCAGGGAAAGGGCCTGCCTCCGCCCGCATCTTCGGGCGCCAGGGAGCGATCCGTACGATAGCCCTGCGTGGCTGCGAGTGCCTCCAATCTATCAAGCATCGGGCGCGTGTAGCCCGTAGTGCCTGCGATTTTCGTGCCCCGTGCGCGCATCGCTTCCACGGCGTCTGCCACGCCCGCAATGACGGTTGCGTAGCCGGCTAGCAACTCCATCATTTGCGGCTCGAAGTTAGAGTAGATCGCGTCCACGTCACGCTCTTGCGGCGCAGCATTGCGCAGCGCTCTCCATTGTTGTTTCACCTCCGGCTCTTCGAGCAACTTGCGGACGTGGTCTTTCTTTGCCAAACCCATATATCGACGAATCAGCGGGCGCGGGACTGCGATGCCAAATTGGTTGAAGATATTTTCCAATGCATGGACGGGCGCGATGCTTCCATGGTCGACAGCGGTTCCTGCCCAGTCGAGAAAGATCGCGCGGATTTTTGGGCTAGGCATGCATAAATCCTAAGTCGCGCAAGCGTGTGCCAGTCCAGGATACCCGCGCCTACGATCGCAACATCCACCTTGGGATGTGACCTCGAGAACCAGGCTCCTGCGTTTTGAGGAGTGCGGGAATCGAGAGTACTCCGAGGTTGATCAGGTTCGCCTCCTCTTCCCCACGATGGATGACGTCCGTAGCTGCAGGCTAACCAGCCGCTGTTAAGCGGAGATCAATTACCCGCGGTCGCCAGCCCAGTGCTCTCGCGGCCAAGTGGACGACGCCAGTGGGATGCCAGAACGGTGCACCCGATCGAAAGGCGGCGTCTTCAGGGGCTTCCAAAGGCCCTTCTCACCGAAGATGATCAACCAACTTGATCATCTTGGCGGCTAAGTCCTTTGTTTTACGAAGATGATCAAGATGGTCAAACTAATTAATTTGATCATCTTGCCCTAAGTACCACCGCGGTTGAGACGGGCAAAGCCACGGATGCCTCTTGAAAATAGGTTGCTATGTATTTAGAGCCATTTTCGGTGCAGTTCGGCTTAGTTCGTTTAACTTTTTTTTGCTTAGATCCGGGCAGGATGGTCTTTTCGGATTGGACGAGCCGGCCCACCAGGGCCGAATGGCCCATGGTGAAAGCGTAGATCTTGTGGAAGTCTTGACCGAACCCGCGGCTAAAAGCCCTCATTTTTTTCACGCTTAACGGCCCGACTTTAAAGCGGAAGTGGATCCAGTCCCGCTGCAATTCCAAGCGAAAGCCCGCGGCTAAAGCCGGTGGAGTAGGCTGATGGAACCGCTCGGCTTGAAAGCCGAGCTCCCCCGCATAAATGCGGGGGCTCCCCCGGGCTTTCGTTGAGAGAACGGTGCGAGCCCTCTGCTTTTAAAGGGGGAGCGACGATTTAGCGTCGCGGTTCATTTGTTGCCGGTCCGAACTCTCTGGTTCTCACGCAGACTCTAAAGCCGGTGAGAAAGGCCTACCCGAACCGCTCGGCTTGAAAGCCGAGCTCCCCCGCATAAATGCGGGGGCTCCCCCCCGGGCTTTCGTTGAGAGAACGGTGCGAGCCCTCTGCTTTAAAAGGGGGAGCGACGATTTAGCGTCGCGGTTCATTTGTTGCCGGTCCGAACTCTCTGGTTCTCACGCAGACTCTAAAGCCGGTGAGAAAGGCCTACTCGAACCGCTCGGCTTGAAAGCCGAGCTCCCCCGCATAAATGCGGGGGCTCCCACCGGGCTTTCGTTGAGAGAACGGTGCGAGCCCTCTGCTTTAACAGGGGGAGCGACGATTTAGCGTCGCGGTTCATTTGTTGCCGGTCCGAACTCTCTGGTTCTCACGCAGACTCTAAAGCCGGTGAGAAAGGCCTACTCGAACCGCTCGGCTTGAAAGCCGAGCTCCCCCGCATAAATGCGGGGGCTCCCACCGGGCTTTCGTTGAGAGAACGGTGCGAGCCCTCTGCTTTTACAGGGGGAGCGACGATTTAGCGTCGCGGTTCATTTGTTGCCGGTCCGAACTCTCTGGCTCTCACGCAGACTCTAAAGCCGGTGAGAAAGGCCTACCCGAACCGCTCGGCTTGAAAGCCCAGCTCCCCCGCATAAATGCGGGGAGCTCACCATTCGCGCGGTTCCAACCAGCGGCTCAACAGGGTAGGGCGTAGGGGCCACGTGGCCCGGGGTACTTCAGCCGTCTTTCAGGACTCGCTTTAGAGACGTTAATTCCCACGCAGATTCTTTAACGCCCCCGCTCAATCGTCATCCGAAGCGGAGTGGAAGGATGATGATGTGATCGCAAGTTGGGAGTTGCTATGAGACTGCCCGCAGTTGCCGTAAAATCGTAGTAGAGCAGTTGGTTTAAGGAGAGTGCAGCGTGGCGCAATTGATGAGAACGGCAAATCCTGTTTTGAACGAGAAGCGTTTTGCGGGCGTCGCTGAGCTGGGCCGCGGAATGACCCTCGAGGGTACGGTCAATAAGACTGGACTGCTTCTGGTTTGCGCGATTGCCACCGCAGCCTGGACGTGGCATCTCTTTAATCAGGAGCATTCGCCTGCCGCCGTACTTCCCTATCTGTGGATCGGTAGCATCGGCGGATTCATCTTCGCGCTGGTCACAGTATTCAAGAAGGAATGGTCTGGCGTAACCGCGCCCGCTTACGCGCTTTTGGAGGGTCTGGTGCTGGGCAGCATCTCCGCCATTCTCGAGGTGCGCTTTCCTGGGATTGCCATCCAGTCGGTCAGCCTGACGTTTGGAACGCTCCTCGTTCTCTTGCTCGCGTATCGTTCCGGATTGATCCCGGTGACACAGAACTTCCGCCTGGGCATCGTGGCTGCGACCGGCGGAATCATGGTGTTTTACCTGTTGCAGTTTGTGTTGGGCTTTTTCGGAGTGCACTTCACTTCGATCAACGGCTCGGGGCCAATCGGGATCGGGTTCAGCCTGATTGTTGTCGGCATCGCGGCCCTCAACCTGGTACTCGATTTCGACTTCATCGAGAGTGGGGTGCGGATGGGCGCTCCAAAATACATGGAGTGGTACGGCGCCTTTGGGCTTATGGTCACGCTGGTTTGGCTGTACCTTGAAATCCTGAGGCTGCTTACCAAACTTCGCGGACGCGACTAAGTCCGGTCGAGGTTGCTGTAGATTTGCGCCATATTCTCGTTTACATCGGCTTGCAAAGTGGTTTGCTTGGTGAATGGTGAGTTACTGAGCGCACTCATGCGCGCCAGGTACTCCTGATAGCCGTTGGAGTGGAGAGACTTGAGCGAGGCCACAGGGATACGCTGCTGCATCTCCGCCAGCGACAGGCCGGCCTTCTTGCTTTCCTCTACCCTGCCGGTCAATTCCTCAATATAGTTGCGCAAGTTCATCATTTGCGTGCGGCCGGTTTGGAGCGCGGCGTGGCCGGGCATTATGGTGTTGAAGTCGGCGGCTCCGATCGAGTCAATCGTCCGCGGCCAGATGCGCGGGAAGCCGTCGGCGATGTTGGGAAGAAAGCCATGAATCACGTCTCCGGTCGCAACCGCCCGCTCTTGCGGGCAATAGACAACCACATCTCCAGCGGTGTGGGCGTGCCCGTGAAACTCGACGTGCAGGTCGTAGGCGGGATCTTGCAGTAAGTACGACTTGTCGAAGGTAATTGTGGGCAGCTCGAGCGTGTAATCCTTGAGATCAGCCTGGTAGGCCTGCAGTTGCTGGACCTGGCCGGCGCAGAAGGCCTTTTCTCCAGCGGACGTTGCGTGCGCCGCCCGGGCGCGCAGGGCGTCGATTTGTTGCGGAACGTCGGCCACCGAAGCCTTCATCCGGGCCACTGCCAGGCTCGACATCAGTTGCCGGGTGGCAGCGCTCGCGATGAAATCGACTTTCTCGCCGGTCAGACGATAGGCGTGATCGCCTTGGGTGTGGTCCCAGTGAAAGTGGGTATTGACCACATAGCGCACCGGCTTGGTGGTAACTTCCCGCTTTATCTGGCCGATCAGAGAAGCGGCTGCCGATGGTTTCGAGTGCGCGTCGACGACGACAACGTCCTTCGAGCGAACGAAGATGGCGGCGTTGCAGTTCAACATGGCTTGGGGACGCGCGCGCGCGAAGTAAATACCGTTGGCCACCTTCTGAATATCGAAGAGATTCGGATCGGAGCTGGGAGCCGCCGCGCGGGCCCAGGCAGCTCGATGCCACGCAAGCTCGAGTATCGAAGCGCCGGCCAGTGCGCCGCCCATCAGCACGCGAAGGAAGTCCCGGCGTGAGGTGGGTGCATCCACGACGTGGTTATGCGGGTGACGGTGGCTGTGATTGGCGGAGTGATTCTCCATGCTCGGTATCCTCGCAGGGGATGAGATAGCCCATCTTAATAGTCATAGCGCCGGCCGCCCGTACCAGCGTTTGATTTTTTTTGTCCCTCCGCGGCTGAAGCCGAGTTCATTCCTATTATTTCGTACGGCCTGAAGGCCGTACCCTGCAGCAGAACGGCTCGAAGTCCAATATTGACAATGCTCTAAGCATTATGAAAGTATCCCGGACGTCCCATAGTCGCGTGATCGAGGAACCCCGAATATCGGGCAAAAGGAGACTGCTTCCATGAAGAAACTAGCGATCAGTGCAGGTTGTCTGTTGGCGTCGCTGAGCATTTTTGCCCAGGCTCCGCAGACTTATAAGGGCGAGATCATTGACAGCCAGTGCGCCGCGTTGGGCGGCCACCAGATTATGGAACAAAAGGGCGAAAGCCCGAAGGACTGCACCAATCGCTGCGTAAACATGGGCGGCAAGTACACCTTATTCGATCCCGCAACCAAGACCGCTTATCAACTCGACGATCAGAAGAAAAGCGCCGCATTCGCCGGGGCGAAGGTTTCGGTGACTGGGACGTTGAACCCGGCGACCAAGACGATCAAAGTAGCCAGCATTAAGGCCGGTTCCTAGCGGTTTGCAGAGGCTTTAAACAGATTGTTTCACTTGCGAGGCGCCTGCTTGCAGTAGGCGCTTCTCCAGCTCCGCCTGCGATTTTTCCGGCGCATCGATTACTCCCACCAGTATCTTTCCTGTCCAAATCTCGGGATCCGTAATCACACCTTTGAAGTTGGGCAGTCCTGCGCCGATCAGCAGTACCACCAACGTGGTGAGGATGGCTCCGAGCATGATCATTTCGTAGACAATGATGCCGTTGGTCCACGCGGGCGTAAGTGACATGCCGCCGGTGAGAATCGGATAGGACCTCTGAGACAGAGTGGTCAGCAAGAGCCCACCGGTGCCGCCGACCACAGCACCCAGGAATGCCCAGCCGTAAGGGGCGCCGGTCGCGTGCTCGTCAGTAAATGCGTAGCCCTCATGGGGCTCACCAGAAATTACAACGATCGTTCGCGGGTCGATCTTCAGCTCAGGGCCGACGGAGCGCAAGGACTCGAGGGCGCGCTGCGCGGCCTCTGGTTCCGAGTAGAGGGCATAGAGGGCCTTCATTCCGCCACGTCCGTGGGCAGCGGCCCGGGTATAGCAATACCATGATGCTTACCTTCAGCCCTAGGGTCTGTTCGAACCCTGAAGTGGGGTTGCAACCCGACCTTCAACTCCCAGATAGAAATCATGGGCACGAATTTTGAGAACAGTAAGTAGAGAAGCAGCATGAAGCCAAAGCTCGAAGCCATCAATGTGTCTTCTACCCAAGTGGGCCGGTAGGTACTCCAGGAGTAAGGCAAGAACTTGTGCCCGAGCGAGGGCACGACAATCAGAAACCGCTCGAGCCACATGCCTACCACCACGGTGCACGAGGCGATCGCAGTTCCGGTGATGGTGCGCAGGCGCTTGATGGCCAAGATGGGCACGGGGATGATGAAGTTGCAAAACACCATGATCCAGAAGAGCGGCGCGAACTGCTTGCGAATGGTCTCCCAGAAGACAGCCATCTCCGGTGGCGAGTTGCCGTACCAGGCAGTGAGCCGCTCTGCGAAGGTGAAATAGAACCAAAGCAGGCTCATGGTCAGCAGCAGTTTGCCGAGGTTCTCAAAGTGGATCGGCTCTAGGTAATCCTCTAAGTGCAGTAACTTCCGCAGCAACGCCATGGCCAGGATCAGGGCGGCGATACCGCTGAAGATAGCACCGGCGACAAAGTAGGGTCCGAAGATCGAGGAGTGCCACATAGGCACCGGCGTCATGGCGAAGTCCCAGGAGACGATGGTGTGCACGGAGACGGCGACCGGGATGATCACGATGGCCATAATGTGCATGGCGATTTCCAGGCGCTGCCATTGACGCTGCGTGCCCTGCCATCCGAGGGCTAACACGCGGTAGATCCGCTTGCGCAAGCCGGTGGAGGCGTCGCGAACGGCGGCGAAGTCCGGGATGGTGGGCAGCAAAAGGAAAGTGAGGCTGCCGGTGAGATAGGTGGAGATGGCAAAGAAGTCCCAGGCGAGCGGGGAGCGAAAATTGGGCCAGATATGGCGCTGGTTGGGATACGGGATCATCCAGAAAGCGAGCCACGGGCGTCCAATGTGGCAGAGCGGAACGATGGCGCCGATCATGACCGAGAAGACGGTGATGGCCTCCGCACAGCGGGTGACGGGGCGCCGCCAAGTGGCATTGGTAAGACGCAGAATCGCGGAGATCAGCGTGCCCGCGTGGCTGATGCCAATCCAGAAAACGAAATTGGTGATATCGAAGGCCCAGAAGATTGGGTTGTTGATACCCCAGACGCCGATCCCGGAATAGAGCTGATAACCAAATGCAGCCACACCAGCAAACAGCAGGCAGCTGGCGAGGGCAACAGCGACCCAATACTTGCCGCTGCTGTGGAAGAGCGGCCGCAACAGATCATGCTCGATTTGTTCAGCCGTTTTTTGCATCTTGCCAGGTGCCTCGTTCGAGATAGGTCACATTGGGCTTGGTGCCAAGCTCGCCCAATAGCTTGGTGCCGCGATTGGAGCTCGACAGCCGCGCGGCTTCGCTGTTGGGATCGTTCAGGTCGCCGAAGACCAGGGCTTTGGAAGCGCACGATTGCGCGCAAGCGGTGGTGAATTCGCCGTCCTTCAGCTCGCGCTTCTCTGCTTCCGCCTGAATTTCGGCAGCCTTGATGCGCTGTACGCAGAAGGTACACTTCTCCATGATGCCCACGGTGCGCACAGAGACATCAGGGTTGAGCTGCAACTGCAGCGGCATATCCCACTGCGGATTATAGAAATTGAAGAAGCGCACGTTGTACGGGCAGGCGTTGCCGCAAAAACGGGTGCCGATGCAACGGTTGTAAATCTGGGCGTTGAGGCCTTCCGGCGTGTGATAGCTGGCGTAGGTGGGGCAGACAGGCTCGCAGGGCGCCTCGTCGCATTGCTGGCAGAGGACGGGTTGGAAGCGGACCTTGGGGTTGGGGAAATCGCCTTCCCAGTAACGCTCCACGCGAATCCAATGCTTGGCGCGGCCGCGCGCTGCCTGATCCTCACCTGCGGTGGAGATATTGTTTTCCGCATGGCAGGCGACGACGCAGGCTTCGCATCCGGTACAACGGTCTAGATCTACGACGAGTCCCCATTTGTGCGACATTCTTTTTTGCCTGCCCTTCTCGACATGAAAGCAAAACCCAGGGGCTAAAGCCCAATTCTCTCTTAGCCCTTTATGGCCCGACTAACGTCGTGCCCTGACACAAAGCATGAGTTTTTCCGCAGCCTGTTTAGTCGTGGCGCAAAAGCCGGAGCTATGTGGGCTTTTGCCCCTGAGGCATTCTGAATCCCGGACCTTTCTGAGGTCATTAACATCAGCGGTGCTCCTCCTCGTGGGGAAAGCCGCTCATTCCGCCTGCGAACAATACCAGCTTGGCCTGCTCGGGTCCGCCTGCGCGCGTGAGTTTCACGCGCGTCGCAGCCCAGGCGAGCGAACCGGTTTCGTGCTCCGCGAGCGGCGCGAGAATGGATAGCGGGTTAGCGCCGCGGCCGCTGGCGAAGCGGGTGAAATTCTGGTGGCCCTGGCCGACTGGCATGGCCACCATATCAGGTGCGATGCCAGGGGAAAGAATCGCGGCGGCACGCACATTTCCTTGCGGAGATGCGATTTCCACCAGGTCGCCATGACCAATGCCCAAACGCTCGGCGGTCTTGGGATGGATCTCCACCCAGCTCGACCACATGGCGGAAGTGAGCACGTCGGGCAGCTCCTGCAGCCAGGGCAAATGCGCGACCGAACCGTCCCCAAATTGCTGCGATTGGTAGGGCAGGAAATAGAACGGAAAGTCGACGGTGGCGCCGGCAAATTCCGGCGGGGCCATCGCCACGGGCGCATGCTTGGTCGCCGCCGGAGAAGACGACGCGCCGGCGGCATGAGCCACCGACGGTCCGCTCCACCAGCCGCCTTGGGTCTGTGCAGCGTCCCAGAAATCATCGTCTGTCTTTGCGTCGATGGAGCCGCCGCGGGTGCGCAGCGGAACAAATGCAGCGCGCAGCATGGCGTCGTAGGACGCAAACGGAAGAGCCTTGGCGACGTCGCCGCCAAGCTGGTGCGCCAGACCAAGCAACACATCGGGCATGGGCCGCGTGTCGTGCAGCGGAAGAACGGCGGGCGGCGCGAGGCTGGCAACCGCTTGCAACGAGCCAGACTCGGGCATGCTGTCGAGCCAGGACTCGAGCGGCGCGTGGTCAGGCAGGATCAGGTCAGCCTGGGCACTGGTCTCGTCTATGAAATTTCCGAAGCTCACGATGTACGGAATCTTGGCGAGGGCCTCGCGTATGCGCAACGCCGGCGGGGCGGAAAAGATCGGATTGGCTTCGTAGAGCAGCAGCATCTGCGGCGCGTGAGGTTGGCCGGAGAGCGCAGATTGGGCCAGGGCGTTGAGGCTCGTCAGGCTGGCCTGTATCGGCGCCGCGGACGGGATGACCTCGGGCGTGAAGCCCAATATCGGCGCGTGGTCCACCAACGATTCCAGGGCGTTGACGGCCAGCGCGTTGAACATGCCATTGGTATGAGCGAGCGGCGCGCCGCCAACCATGGCAGCCGCTGATCCGCTTTGCGTGATCTCATGCGCGAGCCGCTTGATCACGGCAGCGGGCACGCCGGTCTGCTTCTCGACCGCTTCGGGCGAATAGTCCGGCAGGCCCGCGGACCAGCCTGCAATGAGCGAACCGGCACGTGATCCCGCGCCTTGGGGCGCGAGCTTCTCGCTGAGGATGACATGCGCTATGCCGAGCGACAGCGCACCCTCCATTCCGGGCCGGCACGGAACCCACTCGTCGGTGTTGGCGCCGGTCTGCGACATACGCGATTCCACCTGCACGAATTTTGCGCGGCGGCCGGGCCGGCCCTGACGCATCTCGCCATAACCTATGGATTGCGCCACAGAAGAATTCCAGGCGCCGAGGAAATCGGCGCCAAAGGAGATGACATAATCCGCGCGGCCGAGGTCGAATGTGGGCAGCGCGGCGTGGCCGAAGCTGAGCAGATTTGCCTGGCGCAACACCGCTTCATCAAAGGGCTGGTACCAGACTGCGGGGGGCGCACCGTATCCTTTGAGGAAGCGCTCGATCAGCTCGTGGCGCTGGCCGCGCAGGGGCCGCGCCAAAAACGCAAGAGCATCGGTGGACTTAGACGTTTGCAACGCGGCCAAGTGGGCCGACAATTCCTTCAGCGCATCGTCCCAGGTAATTGGCTGGAACTCGCCCGAGCCGCGCGGACCACTGCGCTTGATGGGCTGAGTGATGCGATCGGGATGGTACAGCACCTGCAAGCCTGCCTGGCCACGGGCGCACAGCTTACCTTGATTGATGGGGTTCTGCGGATTCCCTTCGAGCTTTTTCGCCAAGCCCATCTTGATCAGCCCGTGCTCGCCATGGCGCACGACTTCCGCCTCGCCTTGCATCACCCGCACCTGCAAGCCGCAACCTGCGGAACAGAGAGTGCATACGCTGGGCTTCCAGGTGGCAATACCGGGAATCAGCTCTTCTTCGGGAATGAAACGGATCAGCTGCTTCTCTGGCGCACGACACGCTTCGAGCGTTGCCATCACGCCGGAGAGAGCCGATATCTTGATGAAATCTCGCCGTTCCATATGCGTCAGTAGTGACAGGTCTCGCAATCGACAGAAACTTTTTTCTGGGTGTGGCAGTTGAGACAAAAGCCCATGTTCATATTGATTTTGCGCTCGGCCGTGGTCTGCTTGGTCAGGTCTCCATGGCAAGAGGCGCAATCGACCCCGGCGCGGATGTGGGGCGCGTGATTAAAGCGCACGTGGGCCGACTCGCTGTAGTTGTAGACGCGCACCCAGGGGATCTCTTCACCGCGCGCCTTATAGGCAGCGATCTTCTTGATCTCAGGCCGGTCGGTGGCGATCGACGAGTGACAGCTCATGCAGACATTCACGCCGGGAATCCGTGGCTCGGGTCCTTGATCCACGCCCACGTGACAGAAGGTGCATGGCAATCCTTTGGCGAGGTGCACGGTGTGGGTGTAGGCGATGGGCTGCACCGGATGTTCGGGATGGATGTCGAAAAAATCTTTGACCGAGTCAGCCACGGTGGCATGGCCAGCGGTATAAACACCGGTGGTGACGTATTCCGAGGGGCCGGCTGCGCGCGTCGCTCGAGACGGTAACACGACTTCCACCAGCGCCCAGGCGGAGGCGCCGGCTGCAATCATCACCAAGCAAATTCGCCAACCCATCGGAATCCGCATAGAGGGGCAAGTCTTAAAGCACTTTCACTTCAACGCTGCACAGGCAAGTATGGCGAAGTGTGTCTTTTCATGCGTAGAACTGTGGATCGGTCTTAAAAGTGCCGATCCTACACGACTACTGATCACTTGTAAATAATGAAGAGTAGAATGTCCCGCATTGCAGTTTAAGGGGACGCGGCTACGCGTCCGGAAGGAGTGATATGAGCGACGCGCCGAAAAATCCTGGCCTGGACGGCCGTGGCCGCGAAAAAAGCGGGCAGATCGATCACAAGCATCCCACCACCAAAATCAAACACCTGCGCGAGCATTACGGACAGCACTTTGCCCCTGATTGGGATGGCGAGCGCACTCTGGGTGAGCTACTCAAGGAAACCAAGTTTGAGTCGCTCACCCAATACGTCAAACATCACGGCCACCAACCGGTGAGCGCGAACTAGACACATTCAATCTGGTGATTTCTAAACCTGGCGGCGCGGCTTACCAGTCGCGCCGCCAGTCAAGCGCGAGCGTTCATTCAGGATTAACGGAGCTGTGCCACACTCCCCTCGTTCCCAAGTAAGCGAGGAGAGAATATGAATCGAGTGCTGGCGTTAGCCATGGCAGCAGTACTATGCCTACAGGGCCCCACTGCATTCGCCGCGGAGGGCGAGGGTAGCCATGAGAGAACCACAACCCCCATCAAACACCTGGTAGTGATTTTCGACGAGAACATCTCCTTCGACCATTATTTCGGAACCTACCCGAATGCGCTCAATCCTGCAGGCGAGCCAAAGTTTGCGGCAGAGCCCAATACGCCCAAGGTCAACGGGTTCACGTCCTCATTACTGCACAGCAATCCCAACTTGAATAAGGCCAACGGCAGCGGCGCCGCAAACCCTTTCCGGTTGGGGCGCAATCAAGCGTCGACTAATGATCAGGACAACGACTATTCGCCGGAACAGATGGCTTTTGACGGCGGCAAGATGGACCTGTTTCCGTTGAATACCGGCGCGCCCGGCAACGCCCTGGGAAACCCCGTCACGAATGAGCCCGCCGCGGTCAACACCAACGGCCTGGTCATGGCCTATTTCGATGGGAACACGGTGACCGGTCTGTGGAATTACGCGCAGAACTACGCCATGAGCGACAACTATTTCGAGACCACATTCGGCGACTCCACGCTGGGCGCAGTGAATCTCATCTCCGGCCAAACCAACGGCATCATCGACTTGATTAACGGAAATAGCGATGAGGTCGCGGGCGGCGCGGGCTCGACTACCTTGATTGGCGAGCCCGATCCGGAAAACGACGTCTGCTCAGACCCCACAGAAGACCTTGCTTATCTTGGGGGCAAAAATATCGGCAACCTGCTGAGCGCGCACCACGTAACCTGGGGTTGGTTTTCCGATGGCTTCGATTTGACCATCACGAATCCGAACGGGACCTCGGGATGCGATCGCAGCAGTTCTTCGACCGTAACCGGCGTGATGGATGACAATGACTACAGCCCACACCGCGAGCCGTTCCAATACTATCCATCGACTGCCAATCCAACCCACGTTCGGCCTGCATCCGTGGCCGCCGTCGGCAAGGACGGCGACACGACACATCATCAGTACGACCTTCATGATTTCGTCGACGCGGTCAATGCGGGAAACATGCCCGCAGTCAGCTTCCTGAAGCCGCGCACTATCCAGAGCGGACACTCCGGAGAATCGGACCCACTGGACGAACAGGATTTTCTGGTAAATACGATCAACTTTCTCGAGAAGTCGAAGTTCTGGGATTCCACCGCCATCGTTGTGACCTATGACGACTCCGACGGCTGGTATGACCACCAGGCAAGCCCTATCGTGAATTCATCCACTGGGGTCGCGGACTTCCTGAACGGCACTGGGGTTTGCGGAAACCAGGAACATGTTCTGCCGGGCATCGACTCCTATAACGAGCATGCGATGGCGCGTTGCGGTCACGGGCCTCGCTTGCCTCTGCTCATCATTTCACCCTGGGCGAAGAAGAATTTTGTGGACCACACGCTCACCGACCAGACCTCAATCATTCGGTTCGTTGAAGACAACTGGCTGAAGCGAGAACGTATCGGCCAGGGATCGTTTGACGAATTGGCCGGCTCGATTGACAACATGTTCGATTTCGAGGATGTAGATCGCGCACGGCAGTGTGAGCCTTTCATCCTCAATCCGCAAACTGGGCTAGTCGCCTCCAAGTAGCCTGGCCGTGTTGCTGGTAAGGGGGAAGCAAATTGCTTTCCCCTGCCCGCATCTATGATTTTTGTTTAGGACGAATGCCCGCCACTCGACGAGAATTCCTGATCCAAGCCAGCCTCGCTTCCCTTTCGCAGCTCTCCGGCGATGTGCGGGCTTCTGCGTCTTCGCTTATGTCCGGGGACAACAGCGAGCATCGTGCTGCGATGACCACCGCACGGGTGAGCGCGCCACCCTTGATCCGATCTGCAAACCTGGAGCCCTTTGTCGACCCTTTGCCGATTTTGCCTACGGCAAAACCGGCCATGCGCCCACCGGGTAACGCGAAAACATCCGCCGCAGCCTTCTATCGCATGGAGATGAGGGCCATATCCGCGAAAGTACACCGCGACGTACCGCCGACCACATTCTGGTCTTATGGAAACGGGTTTCCCGGGCCAACGATCGAAGCGCGCCGGGGTGAGCCGATTGGCGTGCAGTGGGCCAACCAGTTACCCGAGCAGCATTTTCTTCCTATCGACTACAAGCTGTGCGGCGCGGAGCGAACCAATCCAGAGGTGAGAACCGTGGTGCATCTGCACGGGGGCAGAGTGCCCGCAGAAAGCGATGGCTACCCCGAAAGCTGGTATGCGCCGGGAGAAACCGCGAGCTATTCCTATCCCAACGGACAGGATGCGGCTATGCTGTGGTACCACGACCATGCCATGGGGATCGAACGGCTCAACGTCTACGCAGGCCTCTTCGGCGCTTACTTGATTCGCGATAGCGACGAAGATGCGTTGAATCTGCCCCACGGGAAATATGAAATTCCTCTGTTACTTTGCGACCGGATGCTACGCCAGGACGGACAACTGTACTATCCCATCTCGCTCAATCCTGAAGGACCCTGGGTCCCGGAAGTGTTTGGCGATTGCTTTCTGGTAAACGGCAAATTGCTTCCCTACCTTGCAGTCGAACCGCGACGGTATCGTTTTCGGATTCTGAATGCGTCGAACGCGCGATTCTATCGCCTGACCATGGAGAATGGATTGAGCTTCCATCAGATCGGAACTGATCAAGGCTTGCTCAGCGAGCCGGTCGAAGTAAAGCGGTTGCAGCTTGCCGGCGGGGAGCGCGCAGATGTAATCGTCGATTTCTCACAGTGCGCAGGCGAGCGCATCGTGCTGCGGAACGATATTTTGCCGCTAATGCAGTTTCAAGTAACAAAAGAACGCGTGACGGATACGAGTTCCCTTCCCCGGACGCTGCGGCGATTCGTTCCGATGGAGCACAAGGAGGCGGTGGTTACCCGTACCTTGACATTGAACGAATACGACAACGTCATCGGCAAACCGATGAGCATGCTCCTGAACGGAAGCAGGTGGCGGGAGCCGGTTACGGAGACGCCGCGTCACGGAACCGTGGAGATCTGGCAGCTAATCAACCTGACCCCTGATACGCATCCCATCCATCTTCACCAGGTGCGGTTTCAAGTGCTCGACCGGCAGCCCATTCTGGTGCCTGCTTATTTGTCGACCAGAACGTTGAGCTTCCGCGGGCCGGCTGTCCGACCCGCAGCAAATGAGGCTGGATGGAAGGATACGGTGCGGGTCGAAGCACGGGGCGTTACGCGGATCATTGTTCGTTTCGATGGCTATTCCGGCAGGTTTGTCTGGCATTGTCACACGTTGGAGCACGCCGCCAACGAGATGATGCGGCCTTACGAGATCGTTTCCGCGTGAGTGCCAGCATCTCGTCGAGGTAAGCTGGGTATTGTGGGTGAGGTAACACAGGTTGAACGGCACTCGACAAGCAAAGAATCACCTTCCGCGCGGGCTCAAGAAAATCAGCTGCTTGCTCGTTCTTTCGATTATGGGTTGCAACAACACTGTGCAACCGCCTGCTCCTACACGTAGCGAGACGGAGGCGCGTCCAAGTACCCCTGAGTATCAGCCTCGAGAGCGCTCGAATTACGCTGCGAACGACGAGCACAGGCGCCGGTCGCGGCGCGGGCGGCCGCAGGAGCAGGGGGCGCCGGGCCAGTTCGATTTCTATCTGCTGAATCTTTCCTGGTCGCCGGAGTTTTGCGCGACCCACGGCGACAGTCCGGAGTGCGGACGCAACCTGGGGTTTGTGGTGCACGGATTGTGGCCGCAGGATACGAGTGGAGACTATCCACAGCACTGCAGTGACGCGCCCGGGCCGTCCAATCCGCAGGCCAACACAGACATCATACCCACGGCGAGCCTGGTCGATCATGAGTGGCAGACACACGGCACATGCTCAGGGCTAGGGCCTGACGATTATTTCGCCGCCATTCATAAGGCCTATGCAGGGGTAAACATTCCAGCGAATATTGGCTCTGGCAGGGATGCCGATGGCGTCCCTCCCGACGACTTGTTGGCACGCTTTGCGGCGGCCAATCCTGGCTATCCAGCAGGAAGTTTCGCGCTGAGTTGCGGCAACAACCGGCTGACGGCAGTAGAAATCTGCTTGAGCAAAGACCTGCGTCCCCAGACCTGCCAGGGGGTGCGGTCGTGCCGGGCTAATGTAGTGAAGGTAACGCCGCGCTAGATCTCAAGCTTCCAGTAGCGAAACTAAGGTTGGGGGGCGGGCGGGGTGGCCGGGGCGGCGGGTTGAGCAGCGGCCGGCGCTTTTCCCTCGCGAGCCAGCTTTTCTGCTTTTTTTCGGTTGTGATGGCGCACCATATCGGGCCAGAATTCGATGACTTCCGAACCAATAATTGCCTGGGCCGTTACCGTGAATCCACGTCCGAGGGTGCCGCCGACCGTTCGATCTGATTCCGGATAATACAGGTTGGAAACGGCAGCGCCCATGAGATTGCCCAAGACATTGGCATAGTTCGGTCCCCAGGTGGCGTTATCGCGCTTGCACCACACAGTGCTACTGGCAGCCCAGAGAAAACGCTTGGTGAAGCTGCCTGTCCCTTTCTGGAAATAACGAGGGTCTTCCTTCATCAGGCTTGCCAACACGGCGTTTCCCAGCAGGTTGCCGGTGAAGTAATCGGTATAGGCAGCGCCGAATCGCTTGGCGTAGCCTTGCGCACCTTGACCGTACTCGGGAAAACTGTCGTCAGCCTGATCGATGCCGGCGCCAAAAGCCGAAAGCAGGAAGGGCCACGGATCCGTCGCGCTCTTGAAGAAGAGCTGATACTTCTGGCCGGGAGTCAAAGGCACCGCGTCTTTATTCGTGGTGGTGTTGAAGGTCGCCATGACCCCAAAGACCCGTTGCTTTTCCTGCGCCTTGAGCTGCTCTTGCGCCAGCCTGCGCTGTGCTTCCTCAGGAGTCTCGGCCGCCGTACCTTGAGCGACGGAGGATTGAGAGCTGGACTGACCGGGCGCCGGGGCATTGCTGGGGGAAGAGGTTTGCTGTGTGTTCGCCATCGGGGCATCCGGCAAATTCAGCGAGGCGTCGGCGCTTTCAGACCTCGCCAAGGGGCCGGCAAAGAGTACGACCATGGCCACAGATGCAGCCGGAAACCATCGATTTAAAGCCAATCGGCTACCTCAATCCTGCGCGTAGACCAATCGCCCAAACCGGCCAACGTGGGCTGTCGCTTATTACGAAGATCCAATTCGTCGCTGCCGGGCCCGTCCTGGAGTCGACCACCAGTAGTAGACGAGATAAAGCACGAAACAGCCTACATTTCGACAAAACGTCGAGAATGGTCGAGTTGCTCTGAACGTGCTCTGGGATTCGAATCGTGTACTTGAATCCAACGCGCCGAGCGAGGGAAGGCTGGCAAACACAACGGTCCTCGCACATTTTCCCGCTTGCCGAGAACAGATCTGCCTCTATTCTATTGCAAAATCAACGAGTGAAAATTGGGAATCGAGAAATGCTTGTGGCGCGAACAACAACAGAAACCGTCCGCAGCCGGATAGTAAGATGACAAGCAACGCTTCCCTAGTAACTGATTGATTTTAATTGACCCTCGGGCGCGCCAAGGCGGTTTCTCCCGGCTTCCGTACACTCCGTGCCGGGCCTCTGATTTGGGCCAGGCGGTGACGGAGAATCGGCGAATGTGCTTCCTCTGTACCCAAATGGGAAGCATCCTAGCTATCTGCAATCAGGTAAAGCGTGTTGTCCTGAGACGAGAAGGAGCAATCATGGCACGACCTTTGTGGTCAGGAACCATTCAGATTTCGCTGGTTGGGTTCGCGGTGGAGATTTACCCGGCAACCAGCACCAGCCGGCCTATCTCTTTTCACGAGGTGGACAGAAACACTTTGACCCGGGTTCACCGGCAGAATGTGACCGCCGGGCCGGCGCCCGGGGAAGAGGGGGCTGAGGTCGACACCGCCGAAGAGGCGGAAAACGATTCCGCCAAACGCGCCTCTTCCTTGCACCTCGCCCCGCCACCGAAGACAGCGGAAACTGCACTGGATATTCCGTCAGCCGCGATCCAGCATACGGTGGAAAAGGCCGACATCGTTAAGGGTTATGAGTACGAAAAGGGAAAGTACGCGATCATCGAGCCCGCGGAACTCAAGAACCTGCGTCTTGCGGGCAAGAAGACGATCGAGATCTCACAATTTTCCAAGGTGTGCGAAATTGATCCAGCTCTCTACGAGAAGCCGTATTTTGTGATGCCCAAGGCCGGGCCCCAAGCAACGGCCTTTGCGGTGGTAAGGCAAAGCTTGGCGGAAAGTGGAATGGTGGGGGTGGGGGAGATTGTGTTCAGCGGGCGGCAACATCTGATGATTCTGGGTCCGCCGCAGAAGACAACGCAGCCCGGAATGATGCTTTACACACTGCGCTTTGGCGCCGAGCTGCGCGACGCTCGCGATTACTCAAACAATCTCGAGACCGTCCAAGCCGACGCTGCGCAACTCAAGCTGGCGAAACAATTGATTGATGCGTACACGCAACCTTTTGAGTTAAGCAACTTCAAAGATCATTATGAAGAGGCGCTACGTGAGCTGGTGGAGGCCAAGATCAATCACCTGCCGGTGACAGAAGCTGCTCCCGAGAAGAAGACTGCCAAGGTGGTCGACCTGATGGATGCATTGCGTAGAAGCCTTGCGCAGACCAACGCCTCCGTGGGTCAGCCGGCGGAGGCGTCAAAAGTTGAAAAGCCAGGTAAGAAGCAATCGGGAGCAAACGCCGGTAAGGCGAAGCCTGCCAATGGCGCGGCGACCAAGAAGTCACGATCCGCCTAGCAGTTGCCCGACCGTGCCCTAGGACTTCAGGGCCTCACTGCGGCAACCTGGATGGTCGCATTGGCACGCGAGCTCTGTAAGGTTCTTTGCGTCTTGGCAGGTCTGGCTACAGTACTTCTGCTTGTCAGGTGCCACACAACTACAGGCGGGGTGCGCGCATTTCTTGGTTTCGGTCATTCTGGCTTCTCCTTGATTTCCAGTTGCCATCCGTTGGTGTTTAGGTTCTCTATCCGCGATCGTTGCCGGTTGCCGGCTGAGTGTCTGTACCAGGGCCCTCCTCGTCGATCGCCTCGACCACACGGTCGTCGGTCGACGGCCGGCCGTCGCGGACGCTCTGCGCGCCTAAGGAATTTTCGCTGCCTGCAGGGGCTGTGCGATCAATCTTGGTGGGGCGAGTCTGGCCGCCGGCGTTCTGGCTTGTCTTTTCCTGGTTTGTGCTCATGTTGCATGCTCCTTGATTAGGCCTGCGAGCTTGGATGCAAGAATTGGCTACACAAAAGCACACTTTTTGCCACTTAGCAGCATCTGAATGGTAGACAGGGGTGGGAGCATGGACATTCCAGAAGAACTAAATAAACTAATGGCAGAACTCAAGCGTGTCACAACAACGGATGGCGAGATAGGACCATTGGATCACCGACCGAGCGCAAGTGATGTGGATCTGTTCCTGTCGCAATATGGCTTTGCCAAGGACGTTGTGATCGAGGCGATCGAGGTCACTGAACGGGGTATGTTTCAATTCTATTTGTTTGCTGCCTGGCAACCGGCGACCGAAGAGCTTTCTTTGTTCCAAATGCCCGAACAGGATTGATTGGAAGGACTGTTCCGGGTTCGATCCCGGCGCAGCTGGTGGAATTGAGCCTCCCGGCCCTGCCGGGAGTGCGTTTTGTTGAATCAGCTCCCAATTGCAAGTTCGGCTTCTTGCCACAGGTTTATCACCATCTTAGTTACATCGCCTTCTTGCCTGGCCGGACCTGAGACAACTTGTAGCGCCTGGATGATTCACTTTCCTTTCGTTTACCCGGTTTAGCCTGCTCAGGCGACTGAATGATGAGCCCGTCGCATCTACTTCAAGTACGCTCCCTGTTTTTCGGTGGGCTTACGACTAAGACTTGATCTCGCGAAATCAATGGCAGAACACCTGAGAATCAACGACCTTTTCGCGCACGCCGCCACCGGATTAGCAATCACCGATGTGACGGGAAACGTTGTGAATATGAATAAAGCATTCGCAAAAATCTTGGACCGCAGCCGGGCAGAGGTGAAAAATGCCAACCTGTTTGACTGGACGCACCCGGAAGATCAATCGCGGCACGATGAACTGCTGAAACAATTGGTGGCAAGGGAGATTCCCGGTTTTGTCATTGAGAAGCGCTACCTGCGTACCGATGGCAGTTTCATTTGGGTGCGCAATTCGGTTTCGCTGGTGAGCGATGAACAATCGCCCTCGGGGCACCTGATTTCCATCTGCGAAGATATCAGCGACCGCAAGCGGGCTGAGGGAGTTCTCGAACGGCAAGAACAGATGGCGGCCATGGGCAGGCTCACGTCCTCCATTCTGCACGAAATCAACAACCCGCTGGAGGCCGTGGGCAATTTAATCTTCCTCGCGCGTCAAGCGTCGAATCCTATCGAGGCGGCCGGCTATCTCAAGCAGGCGGAAGAAGAAATCAGCCATGCCTCCGAGATCACCTCACAGGGTCTTCAGTTTCATCGCCAGTCCACTTCTCCGATCTCTACGAACGTGCCGGGCCTGTTGAATTCGGTCTTGGCGTTGTTCAAGGGAAGGCTTAAGGAGACACGTGTCCACGTCGGTTTAGCGATGCAAGACGCTCCGGAACTTATGTGTTTCCCAGGCGAGATTCGCCAGGTTTTTGGCAACTTGATCAGCAACGCGATTGACTCGATGCGTACAGGCGGCCGGCTCACCATCCGAGTGAAGCCAAGCACTGACTGGCGGACGGGTGAGCATGGCGTTCGAGTGACCATAGCAGATACGGGCGAAGGCATGAGCCTGGAAACCCGAAAGCAGATCTACCAGGCGTTCTTTACTACAAAAGGCGCGCAGGGGTCGGGCCTCGGCTTGTGGGTGACGTCGAACATCGTCAAAAAGCACAGGGGTTGTATTCACGTTCGCAGTAAACGCGCCTCCACGGGCAGCGGCACTGTATTCAGCCTGATTTTTCCATACCGCGGCGCCCAGGGAAAAGTTGCAGGATACCAAGTGCCTGCCGCGTAACCAAACGCACTCATGCGAGGCAAAGGCAACGTTTGTTAAGGTTTGGGCACCTAATCTTTCGAAGTACGGGCCTGCCGGCGGTGATAAGTTCATTCCCCACCGCAGGAACAACCCGACGCTGTGGTCACGTCCCCGTTGGCCCGCAGGTAGTTGATCGGATCTCAGACCCGAAGTGCGTCAAGCGACGAAAGTCAGAAAGAGGCGAACTATGTTTCTAGTTCTTGGATTCGTATTGCTCTTGCTGTGGCTGGGAGGGTTTCTGGTGTTCCACGTCACCGCCTTCTTCATCCACATTCTCCTGATACTGGCCGTACTTTCCATCGTCTTCCACTTCATGCGAGGCGCTGCTTCCACGGTTTGAGGATCGCAGTGGGGCGCCCTCGGGCGCCCCGGCTTATTGGCAGACGAAATTTAAGCGTGACCGTTATTGCTTGTGGCCTCACAAGGGAAAAAGACAGTGAAAATGGCGCCCCGCGCTCCATTTTCATTTTTTGACTGTACTTGTATGCTCCCGCCGTGCCGCTCGGCGATCTCTTTGCACACCCATAAACCGAGGCCGGTTCCCACATCCTTCTTGGTGGTGAAGAAAGGGTCAAAGATCCGTTTCAGGTTCTCCGGGGTAATCCCGGGACCGTCATCTTCCACGTTAAGCCGGATCGAAGCACCATCAGGCAACTTTACGGGGGATGCGTCGATTTTCAACTTTCCTTTGACGGGTACAGCATCGATGGCATTCGAAATAATATTGGATACGAGTTGCTGTATCTCCCCAGCCAGGCCGGTCATCGTCGGGCAATCGTCGAGGGCAAGTTGAATTTGAATTTGTTTAGTTTGCAGCTTATTCGAATACAGAGTGAGCACAGATTCTATGAGGGTCGGAAGGTGTACGGACGCAGGTGAAGCTGACTCTCGATAAAAACCGAGCGTTTGCCGCGTGATGTGCGATACCCGAGCCAGCTCCTGTTCTGCAAGCTTGAGTTGTTCCGTCACAGTTTCCGGCACGTTCGGATTATTCTTTGCGAGAAAGATCAAGTTGCCAACGGCTTCCAGCGGATTATTGATTTCGTGGGAGACTGTGGCCGCCAAGCGAGCAGCCGTCGCAAGCTTCTCGGTGCGACGTAGTACTTCCTGGAGGCTTCGTTCGCGAGAAGCATCATGGAAAACCAGCACGACGCCGATCAGCTTGCCGGCATCGTCTTTAATGGGTGCGGCGCTATCTTCGATCGGTAGTAGATGACCATCACGATGTCGCAACACGGTGTGGTTTGCGAGACCGACAACGTAACCGAGCGCCAGGACTTTATCCACGGGATTATCTGAGGGCTTATTGGTAACTTCACTGAAGATCGGAAATATTTCACCAATCTTCACGCCCTTGGCTTGTGCCAGACTTGTGCCGGTAAGCCTTTCCGCTACAGGATTCAGGAAGGAAACAACACCCTGCTCATCGGTCGCGATGACACCGTCTCCAATGGATGAGAGCGTCACCCGAAACCATTCTTCACTTCGGCGGAGCGCGGCGGCGTCTCTCTCCCGCCGCTCGATCTCGCGGATGATCGAGAACGCCAGCAAAACAATCCCCAGGGCCGCAATGGCGCTGGCCGCATAGATGCAGGCGACCGTGATGCGAATGCTTTTTTGGTAAGTAGTTCTGCGCAGCTCGCCCACTGTTGTTTCTTGCTGTTCCATCTGAGCGACCAGGGAGCGAATGCTTTCCATGAGATTGAAACCCTGGTTAGACATCACGAGTACCTTGGCGGCCGCCGGGTCTCCTGATTGATAGAGGGAGATCGTCTGTGCCAACTCGGCCAACTTCTGATGGATCAGAACTCTCAGATGAGAGGCCTGCGTTTGCTGGCCGGGGTTGTCGCCGATCTGAACGGCAAGGTTGTCGAGGTGCGAATCGATCTGACCAAAGGCGAGATGGTAGGGCGCAAGGTAGTCGGGCTTCCCGGTGTAGAGGTAGCCGCGTTGCCCTGTCTCGGCATCCTTAAGCAGCGATTCGGTGGCTTTGAGCTCCTGCAGCACTCGCCGGCTGCGGCTGAACCACTCCTGATTTCCGACCTGAACGGCGAGTTGATGCCGCAAAATGGCTGTGTTTATTGCCAACAGAGCGAGAATTATTAAGAACCCTGTAACCACACCAAGACGTTTATGGGCTGAGTGCATGGGCGTCCGCAGTATCCCCTACGGTAGCTAATATTGGCATCCCGGGCTTGTCAAGTAGAAGCTATCCCCAGGTCCGAGGTGGCGGAAAATGGCCCATCGACCGTGGGGGGCGATCGCAAACGTGCGTCAGCTGTCGATTTGGGCGATGTAAATGATTGTATTTATTGGCTCCTCAGGTAGGACTCGAACCTACAACCCTTCGGTTAACAGAGCAATAACCAACTTACTTTCAACAACTTACGCGCCGTGACTGGAAACGTAAAGCATTGAAAAGTAAGGATAGGTAATTTTGAGGAAGATTTACAGTGGGGCTGGTTGTGGGGCAAGATTGGCTAGAGATCCAGAAACCGACCTTTGGGAAATTCAACCAAGGCGCATAATTGGGGTGATGGACGAACTAGACAAAATCGAAGCCCATCTCAGAAGTCTGCCGGAAGGAATAGATCCGATCAAAGCGGCAGCTTCGGAAATTCAGCGGGAACGTAGGGCACATGCAGCGACCCAGGGTCAACTGGCCCTCTGTTCTGTGACGGTCGGAAAGCAGAACGAACAACTCGTACAACAGAACAGAGATATAAGTCAGCAGAGCACGACGATCAACAAATTAAATGCCGAACTAGCAGAACTCCGCACTAAAAATCCGGCCTAAATACCGCCGCTCAAGGCCGTCTCAGCCTCATGTACTGCTCTGCGCTCAGATGCAGATAGCAGCCGCCCCTACCGACCTCAATCCCGTACTCTAGCATCTGACGTGCCTCTGACGTTCCTGCTGCCTCTCCTTTTCTAGCCAGCTCCCTGATCTTCTCCGGGTCTTTAAAGGTCAGGTGCCGGGGCAAGGGCGTCTTCGCATCGGCTTCGAGGAACGAGACCTGCCAAGCTGCCCGGTAGAAGAACGTCATGTAGATCGTATGGCTGGGTCGGTCATAGCGACTCATCCCTCAGATAATAGGCGAATATAAAGCGAAAGTCATCCACAGGCCGACCCGAACGCGAATTTGAGTTCAGTTACATTGTGGTATTTTGCCTCATCTGGCGTGCTTGCACGGAGGTACCTACATGGCCGAAGAAAATCCGGAAGAGGAGACAAAACCTCTGTCGGAGGAACTGCGATATAAGAGGTGGCTAAGGAAAGTCAAAAACCATAAGGCAATATCCTCTTTGACGGTCACAGGCATTATCGCGCTTTCGGTTCTGACTTTCACAAACCAACTGCACGATCAGTGGGAGAAGTTCTCATGGGCACTACGTCCGAAAAAGCCAGACCAGATATTTAATGTGCGCGTTATTGTCATCTACGAAAAAGAAAAAACTATGTTTTGGGTCACAAAACCGGACGACAAATTCATTGTGTGTGCTGCCCCGTTAGCCATGACGATTGAAATAACCAATCTCCAGTCTCATCCTGTGAAGCTCGATTATTACGAAGTTGAGGCCCTTGATGTGAATGACAAGTGGGTCAAAGTCCCACACATATTAGGGCAGGAGGTTTATGCGGGTGTTGACCCTACCCATCTCAAACCTATAACTGGCATTTTTCTCGATGCTTTTTTGGAAGACAAACTGCTTCAGCAGCATGATCCAGTGAGTGGATGGGCCTTTTTTAATTTACCCTTTTTCGGTCCCTTCACCACGATTAGAGTGACGGTACGTGATGTAGAGGGAGTTAAATTCGTCAGTGGGTCCCTCAAGACCCCTACCCAAAGTTTTCAAAAAGGCACTCTAATCGCTGGTGATGGGTTTACTGACATCACTAAGCGGGAAGTTAATTACCACTGCGGGCGCTAGAGCCTGATTCAGGCGCATTTATTTTCCAGTCTGACACCTGTCCGAAACCCTTCTATACTCTCTATGGACCACCCAAGTGACCGCACAAACCAACGTGAGGTTTTAAACATGAAAGCACTCGACACTCGTAAAGAATCTGTCATAGGGAATGAGGAACCACATGGCCTTCTACTCACTCGCGAACAAGCGGCTGAAGAGCTGGCCGTGTCTACCAAAACCATAGACCGGCTAATCAGCAAAGGCTGCTTCAAGGTCACCCGTATTGGAGCAAGGGGTGTACGTATTCCTTACAGCGAACTTGTGAAGTTTGCAAAGGGAGATCACCCGAACGTCTTTATATGAGACTCCAGTCTGTTTCGATAGGTCTTTGGATGTAAATAAAAAGGCACCCCTTTCGCGAGAGGTGCCTTGTTCTTTTCTATTGAGGGGCTTGTCGGCTCAGAGGTGGTTATTGGGAAGACTATTGAAGAGAGTGGTCTCAGCTTCGCGCCTTCTCAATAGTCCCGCAACAACTTTCCCCGATGCATGGTCCCAGAGATCGAACTGTTCTGCTGCCGCCTGGATCTGGTTCGCATTTAGGAGCTTGAGCATCGTAGAACCCGCAAAATTACCTGCCCCGATGTTGTAGACCAGATCTGTTAGCGCATCTTCCTCGCCTTGTGTCAGATGAATGTGGGACCATGTTGTTCACCACGTTGTTCGCCCAGTGAATATCCGAGGCCAGCAGTTCTTCAGCTTGCTCCTGGGTGATTGTCATGCCGGAGTGTACATCGGAACCCACATGGCCGTAGCCAATTGTTAACAGACCATTCCTGAGAGGGTCTTCGTAGGCAGTGAGCTTGCAACCCTCGAATGATTCAGTGAGGCTAAGCCCCTGCTTTGAGTAAGACATTTCTTTTTCCTGTGGAAGGCGTAGAAGAACGCCTCTAATGCGGAGGGAGTGTCGTCAAGATCCACTGTTCAAATCCCCTGAGCCCACAAGCCCCTCGGGTTGAGCGCTATAATGTGCGGATGAATATAGAAGCTGTAGTTGCAGAAATAGATGCAGAGATAGAGCGTCTGGGAAGGGCCGAGAGCCCTTTTGACGGGACGTGCTGCGCCACTCAAACGTGGACTCCCACCTGATGACAAATCAAGGGGCACCACTAAGCGAAAGATAAGTTCTGAAGGGCGTGCGATAATAGCAGCCGCTCAAAAGGCTAGATGGGCAAAGGCCAAGAGGAAATGAGCGCTCGGGGATTATTTCTTCACTAGGTAGGATTTCAGTGCGGTGACTACGTTGCCTACGAATCCGTTCAGGAATGTATAGGCGAATACGTAGACTCGGCTGTCTCCCGCAACAGGGGGGACTTTGGCGAAGGCGTCAACGAGCGCACTCAGAACGAAGTAGGAAAATAGGGAGGAGATAACGGGGTGGGATGTGATGATGTTCATTTTCATTTCCAAAGGTGGTAAAGGTACCCGGTTATTGCAGAGACAACGCCTGAAACGCCTATATAGATTCCGGTAGTCGTGAACTTCCAATGTTGGAGATCCGCTACCTTGTTCTCTATAAGAGTCAAGCGTCCTGGTTGACCATTTCCAACAAGAGACTCTACGTGAGTCTCAAGCTTGGCTAAACGTTCTCCAGTGTCTGCGGAATGTACATCGAATCTGGTGCGGAGTGCCCGTACTTCTTCGAGGATGATTGTTTGGAGCTGTGTATCGGTCATTACTGTGTCCGTTGCCATCCGCATCCCGCTGCAGCTTGACTGATCAGCGTAGCGGTGAACTTCGCAGTTCCGTTTTGCGCCAGTGTGGTCGATCCAGTGATAGTCTGGCTCGCCTGACCTGCGAATGTAATCGTATAAGCGCTTGCTGCATTGTTGAATATTTGGTACGTAGTACCTGTGATCCCAAGGCATGACGGTAAGGTATACGTCGTCGCTGCGGTCGGTATCGATTTCACGAATCGATCAGCACTTACCATAGCGGCAGTGTTCGTGTACTGGGTGAGCCGCTGCACTCGTCGCACCGTTGCCGTAGGCATTGATTACATTCGATGCTTCAGCACCAAGCAAGACCTGTCCAGCATTGGTAGGGTGAGTCTGGTCAGTGTCGAAGTACGTCGTGTTGGAGTAAGCCCCATCAGCCCCCCGGGGAATTGATGCGAAGTCAATCAGGTTGTACAGACCTTGCGTGGCACCGGCTCGAATCAGCGGGTTCAGGGCATCTTTATCAGCGTCCCCGCCGCCCGTTCGAGAAATCATGGTTCCAACGAATAGCTGGCAACTAGTTCCCTTCATATTGTTTACCCAGCTCAGAATGTTCTGGAAGGTCTGTGCGGCAGTAAATCCCATGACGAAGATGTCATTGGTTCCTGCGAAGATGACCGCTGCGGATGGCGCTCCACCTGTCCCGCAATAAGGGCCATTCTTCCAAGGCTCGTAGTTGCCGAATGCCCAAGCTGCATTGCCGGGGATGCCCTCATTCACGACACTGGTATATGCAGCGTTGAGGGACAGGTCGGCGGGCCACCAGACTGTAGTGAGCGCTCCTCCACCATTGGTAATCGAATCGCCAACAGCAATAACAGAGGTCTGCTGTACAAGCTGCGGCTGTGGCATAATTGGTGCTCCCTTGGCTGCAGTAGCCTGCAGCATTGCCTGTGAAGCGCGTGCAACCTGTGCGGCTGTCAATTGGCCGGGCCGACCTACAACATATTGAAAAGTAATGGCGGTATTAGTGTTGGGGTTCGTGCCTAGATTGAGCACCCCGCTCAGGCCGGAGCCTGATTGTGAAGTGTTGCTAGAAGTGGCTGGGATACTATCTAGGTACAGCGTGTCCAGTGTCGAGTTGCCTGCCAATCCGAATACAACGCAGGATGTATGCATGCCTGCTACTGGATTAAAAGTATTCGGAACCGTCCTACCTGCTCCGGTTTGGATGTAAGGCATGAATGATTCGTCCGAGTAGCCAGTCCCGTTGTTAAAGGCAGTGGTCGCCACGTTATGCCGGTCGTGCTCCAGGACATGTTGGTCGAGTAGAATTGAGCACCGTTTGGAAACGAGGTAGGCAGGTACTCAGTAATGCACCATGTCTGGTCGCCTGCTACCTCTGTCGGCATGACCGCATAGTTCAGAGTGTTGCCACAACCATAGAAGCAGTTGAAGTTGATGCCCGTTCCAGTCCACAACGAGGGCAAGTATGCGGGTGTCAGATTGAGTGAAGCGTTGTTCCCGTTACCTGTGGCGTCGGCAATCGTCGCGCTGGAGCCTTGGTCCGTTGGCTGCACGAAGGTATATACTACGTTCGGCGTACCTGGAAGATTGGCATAAGACGATCCACCACCAGACTGCACTGCTGCATACCCACTGCCGTTCCATTGGTAGAAGACAGGCCCACTAGGGTTGCGGTTGTCTTGCACGAGGACATTACCGTTCCCCTTAGCCGAGAGGATCAGAGAGGTGCCTGAAGGTCCTTGGTAGCTCGCGTCAAGTAACACGGTGCCGGAGCCCGACGCCATCGCCAAATTGATAGCCTCTTGAAGACCGTATGTGCCTGATTGAATCGTCTCTCCGGCAGTGTGCTTGTAGGTAAATGTGCTGAAGATCGTGCACGTTAAGCTGTTGGGAAAGCAATTGGCCAATGCAGAAGGGGTAATGGTCTCCGCATTCGCAGCATTCCTGTCCACTGTGATCGATGCATTGAGGTTGTAAGGCAGAAAGGGAGTCTCTGCGAAGCCTGTGGGTTGCGCTCCTAAAGAACTGCTCCCAGTTGCAGCATTGCCAGTTGTCACGTAGGTCGTATAGGCATAGGTACTGGCATTATAGACGCTATTGGACTGTCCGAGACCCGCAGCAGCCGACAACAGAAATAAGACTAGATTACTAACAAAAGGTTTCACGTTATACGGGTCCTGAGGAGTAGAGGGTTGATATTTGAGCGGATGTCAACACCGCGCCATAGATTCGTGCATCTTTCAAACCGCCCACAAATGGTGAGGCCAAGTTTGACCCGCGAGCACCGATTGCTACAGGCTCTCCGACCGCTGCGGAAGAGGTTAGATTATCCTCACCAATAGCGTTCGTTTGCAGGGTAGCGTTTGCGTAAACATTAACGCCGGACGCGTGCTGCGAGCCGTCGTAAGTGAAAACCAGATGGTAAAGAACATTGGTGGTAAGGCCGCTGCCCGCATCAAGGACAATAGCCGATGAACCATAAGTGTTCATGATTACCACTTGAAGCGTGCCACCAACACCGAGTTCCCAACCCGAGTACCCGCTGTTACCGATATTGCCGATGATCGCTGAATAGGTCTGTGGAGCGGTAACAACAGCCCAGATAGAAACACTGAAAGGTGCGGTACCCGTGAAATTCGTGGGTGTGATGTTTGACGCGATTCCGCCGTTAGTGGCGGATGCAGAGTAGAAATCAGCAACGGTACCAGTGAACGGCGGTACTGATGCCCACTGAATATATTGACCCGATCCTGTCCCACCCGCGAAGGTGACGTTATTCGTGCCGTCTGCCGTGTTATAGAACGTCGTGCCCGCGCCTTCGTTCATCGGCCACGAAGCGATAAGAGCCGGGAATCCGCCAGACGTGTAAGTGGCTGCCGCGACTGCACTGGTGCTCGTTCCTTGTACAGCGATGGCTTGACGGTCTCTGTTGAAGAGACTGTAATAGGTCCTGTGTACAGAGTGGAACTTGTTGTCGGCGTCGAGCCATCAGTCGTGTAGTAGACCTTGGTCAACGGATAGTTGATGACTGAGCCGCTAAATAAGTTACCCGCCGTAATTGACACTACTACGCTGCCTGTGAAGGACCCCGTGCCAGGATGAAGTACAGGTGTCGATGTGGCAGGGTACTGTGCTATTGGGTATGCTGGCACTTATTGTTCTCCGTAAAGTAGAAAGGTGCTTCCGACCAAGAAGTTCCCCCCATTAGGTGTCAACTCAATCGAGGTAATCGCGGCTGTCCCGCTCCAACTTCCCCCGATGCTGTCCGTGGTGTTCTGCTGCGCGTCGTATGCTGGGTTGACCATGAGCTTAGCCTGTCCGGACGTGTAGTTGTAGATCATCACGTCGTTGATGGCAACGCCCCTGAGTTCAGCCCGCAGTTGAATATAGCGGCACCGGAATCGGCAGTTGCTCCCGCAGCTTGCGCGGTGTTCTGCCAGTAAATCCACGACCAGTTGTAGTTGGTTCCAAGATCGCCATTGAAGAAAATGTTGCCGTAGGGGAAGCTCCCTGTGCTGCTACATTGAATCACCAACCTGAGATGTCTATAGCTTTGCGGGATGTTGGAGAAGGTGACGCTTGCCTGAGCAGTTGTGAGTGTTTGTGAAGCGATTAATTGCTGCGCCCCTGACTGTGGATACGTGGCGATTGGGTAGGCGGGCATAATTTAACTTTCATTATTAAGGGGCCTATTGGCTCAGGGTATTAATTTCAAAGTGAGCCGACAAGCCCCTCAGCATAAGGGCTAAGGATGTGTAGTACAGTACGGAACGTAGACAACCGTACCTGCCAATTCCTCAGTCATAACTCCTACGTTGGTGCAGGTTCCCGTGTACTTGAAACCAGGAAGAGTGATACCGTTCATAGCTATACCGATGACGCCGCCGTTGTTTACGGAGTCGCCTAGCAGACCACCAAGAATCCAGTCATCGTTGGCCATCGCATTTGCGGCCAGTAAACAGATTGACAAGTTGCCGAGCAGTGGGAAGTTGCGAGGATGCCGAGATACTGGTTGGTGCGACCGTTGTCAGCACGTCCTGACCATTAGTTGCGGTGCCAGGACCGTTGCCTTCAAGGTCGGAGCCAACGACGATGATGTTCTTGTTGACCACACCACCGAAAGCATTGACCACCATACCGTTCGTCGCATCCGATTCCATCGTGCCCGCAAGATGACGATGTTGTTCGCGGATACGTTGTAGTACCCGATTCCCGTCGCACCTTCCAGGATGGGTCAATGATGGTAGACGCCGTGCTGGCAAATGCCGAGACAGCATCTGTGTCCATGCAGAACCCATGTGACGGGAGTGCTGTGAGTCGAGTTGTTCGAGCCCCACAAAGTAACGCATCGGTGCTCGATACGAGTCGGCTGATCATAAGTGTCGATGTCCGAACCTTCAACGTGGATGCCGCAATTCGTGACTCCCCAGGCATGGATGTTAGACATCTTCGAACGGCTGGCTTCCCACAGAACTGCATCGTATATGTTGCCGTTATCCCCGTAGAAGAACATGTCGGAGATGTCAGTACCGTTAGGACCGCCCTGTTCAGCAGGAGTTCCACCGCCAGCGTGCGTGTTGACGCTGAGCACTGAGCAGGATGTCGGTGTCGCCTGACAGGACGCGCCAGTGTATTCGACCTGAGTGTTCCATCCCCCAGCCCCCTTAAGCTTGACGCCAGAGTTGGTGATGGTCCACTGAGCCGTGGTCTGATAGTGTGTCCACCCGAAGTCGTCTTCGAGGAAGATAGCCTGACCGACTGTAGAGTTCAAGTTACCCAGAGGGTCTACGCTGCACGGCTGTGTTCCTTGGAAGCCCGAAGCGTCTACCTTGCCGCCACCCTGGTTGGTGGCGTACTGGTTCGCAGCTCGTAGCTTGACGCATGCGTCAGCAGAGCACGAAGGCAGTGTAATACCGCCAATAGTCCCTGAGCCGCAGAACTGTGAAGCCTGTACAACTCCGTTGACGAACATCGGAGCGAAGTAGTTCACACCCAAAGGCAGCGAGGAGCTGGGCTGAGTAATATTCTGTGCGCCTGAAGGATTGGTAATCACCACATCGGCCAGGGATGTGCATGTATTCGATTGTGGGATGTAAGGAGAACCCGCGTGCTACATCCGGTAGAGTTCGCCCAATTTATTTGTCGAGGGTCGATATTCTGTGCGTGAGCCCGTGTTGCACCAAAACAGAAAAGGAATAGCGAAATTGAAAAGATTATCTTCTTCATTGATATACCGCGTACAACTGGCTGTTCATGTACGGCGCAACATTCATCGTGATGGTGTTGGCGGTTATGGTGTAGTTTGTGGTTGGTAACTGCAGCACTCCGTTGAGGAACAATTGCAGGTAGTTCGTGGAGACGAAGGCAGCGTAAATGTGACGTTTGATCCGTTGATGGTCCCTGATGGAACGACAGAATTTACGGCAGGGGTAGCTGCACTAACCACGGTCTGATCGATATAGACCAGCTCTTGGGTATAGGGACTCCAATAGACAAACGTGTAAACGCCCGGAGCGAGGTAGCAGTCAGTCTGTCCTTGCCCATTGGTGATGAGAGGCCACGTCACTTGAGTAGCTCCACCAGAGTCTTGGTAAGCGGTTGCCAAAGGTGAGGGAGGCAGACTAGAGGTGTTCGCTGGTTGCGTACACACCCAAACATCTGCGCCACTCACTGCTTCCCCCATCGCAGTGAGGAGGGTAAATTGTTGTTGGATAAAACTCATCAGTGCTCCTTAACCCATCAATGCGGCCGCGATTGTTCCAGTGCCGGATAGGCCAGACACATTGAAGCGAAGAAAGCGGTAATTCATGTCGGAGAATGTGGCCGCATTCTGACTCACGGTTCCGCCTGATACAGTAGCCACGGTGCCGACCGTTTGATAAGCGGAGTCTTGATCGACCAGAGAAGCCTGGAGACTAACGGTGCAGGCGGTCAGGGATCGGTCCGAAGAAGACCTGAGCGAAGTACGAACGCTCATCATTCTCAGATGGGTCGTTTTCTGCGCTAGCTGCCTGTTTGCTAGAACCATTCGCCAAAGTATCAAAAGTGATCGGCTGCGGAACAAGAGCAAACCCGGAGTCTGCGGTGAGCACTCTGGTTGCTGGCCGTCGCTGCATACGATACAGTTCCCGCACCAGTACTGGCATTGATGGAAACTGCCGTAAGAGCTACCGAGCTGACATTAGCACACCTGAATCAGTGGTAGTGCCCTGTACGCTGACGAGACTGCCCACTGCAGGAATGTTCCCGCTTACGACTTGAACCGTGAGCGTCACAACGTTGGACGCAACAGCGACCTGCGAAATGCTCATTTTGGTGGGTGAAACTGTGTCCGCAAAGGACCCGTAGAGGAACTCAGTTCTTCCGCCCTGCATTAGAACTGAAGAAGGTGCGAAAGCTGAGGTGTTATAGCTAGGCATGGGTGTTTAAATCCTTAGTGAAGTGGTGCTGAGGGGCTTGGGGCTCAGCGGGGATGATGTGTTTAAACGCGGTTACCGCAGGAGTACGGACGATTTGAAGCCTGAGCCGAAAGGCCCCCTCAATATCAAGCAGTGACAGTAGAATTGAATGAATCAAAGGAAGCTGATTATGCTAATTATCTTGCTATTAAATGCTGCCGTTTACAGAATATCTATCATATGTTTTTAAGTCGAGATGCAAACGACCGCAAAGCCGAGCAAATGGCGAACCGTTATAGAGGTATGCCCGGTTGGGAAAATCACGTTGCCTATTGGGAATAGAAACGCTACTGATCATCCCGGAGAAACGGAAGAAGTGCAGGAAGTCCGTATCGAGTAAGTCCAGGTTGCTGTATCGCCTTACCTGCTTCAAACGGCAACCTCAGGTGCGGTAGCAAGGGAGTACCCATAGGATTGCGGTAGCGATCAATGATGGAGTTTGCGAGCGCATCAGAGTCCGTAGCTTGCTTCAGCATTTTCTGTCCTACAAACCCAATGGCCGATGCTACTGGATGGTGCGGAGCTAATGTGAGTGCCTCCTGGAGGCTGATGGGATTTTGTCTCTTGACTACGGTCTCTCTAGGCCCAATCACATCCGCAACATCTGCGAGCTTGCCATATTGACGCTGACCTGCTTCGATTTCCTCCTGAGGAACACCGGTCAAATCAGAGAGGGTGCTGTAGGTTTTATCAGCTAGTGCATTTCTGGTAGCAAGCGAGCGAGAAGTTTCCGGGTTACCTTCCGCGCCATTCTGTGCTCCAGGATTCATGGCGAAGAAATTATTTAGTTTCTGATTCGCATTGACCCTGAGGTCATCTACATTCCCGAGAGGCTTCGTGACACCGAATTTGACTGCTTGTTGCCTTGCGGCTGCTACAACATCAGGATCTAGGGCATCTAGCGGAGGAAGGCTTTCCCGCGCAGCTATCCCTACATCCCTCAGGTCAACGGGTATGTGGCTATGAGGCTCTAGTAGGCTTTGGTATCCAGTATGGTTCGCTGCTTTAGCTGCCCACACTGCATCACTGATCCCACCTACTCCGGGCAACGGATTCTGTGCCGCAATAGCGGGAAGAGCATCTACGAAGTTGCTCTCAAATTCAGGGTGGGCGGTGCTTGGTTTAAACGCTCTGGTTGCAACTTCCCCTGCTTCGCCTGGAACAAGAAAACGTGTCAGTGCGAGATCGCGGGATGCGGGAGTAGAGGAAAGTATTTGTAGTCCCTTCCCGACAGACTTAAGAACAGGGGCAGCAAGGGGCGCTAACCCACCTAGTACAGCTCCAGTGGCGAAGTCACCACCTTGAGCTTTGTTGATGGTCCCTTGTGTGACAGCTCCCGTGGCAACCCGTCCGAGTAGTGGCAGAGCACCTGCTCCTTCAACTTCGGGAGCTAGAGCAGTCAGAGCGACACCACCACCAACATCTCCGAGAATATGTCCAACCTTCTGTGCGGTGTTGGTAGGAGTCGTGTTGATGTCAGGATGGCCTGTGTCCCAAAAACTTCCTTTGGGAGTGATCAAATCCCCGAGACCTTCAGCCGTACCCAAAGCACTCTTGCCGACACCTTTAACGAAGTCGAGAGCCGATTGGGGATTACTGATCGACTTGATGTAATCCCAGTAGGATTGAGTGGGAGCCGATTGAGATGTGTCGGAATCGACAACATACCCCGCAGGAGGCCCTGACTGCTTATTGGGTTCGTCGATAATGTATCCTTTTGGGGGTCCGGGCATTAAATCTTCTTTCCAGTGGTTAAATCGTAGGTTGTCACCCAACCATCGTTAGTTCCAACTTTGTGACCAGTTTTAGGATCGGTTGCTGTGGTTAAATAAGACGGAGCCCCGCCACCAGGAGCAGCCTTCTTTACCTCGTTGGGCAACGGGTATCTCTTGGTCGTGTCATCGAACGTGGTGCTGTACGTCTTGTAGGCGTTGTTGCGGATCGCCGATGTTAGCTTATTCTGGGCGTCAAGGATGTTGGCAGGTATCGAGGCACCGGACCAACCCTTCCCGATAGCCGCCTTGAGGTTGTCGAACAGACTTCCAGAATCTTTGACGGCTTGGATTTCGTTGCTATTGATACGCTTGATTTGACCCGCACCATTTGAGATTAAGATGGCCCCAGTGAGAGGCTCAATCGAGTAGGCTACCTTGTTTCCGTTCTTGGCCTGGGCGACTACATCATCCATATCATTGGCCGTTTGTGTAGCCATGGTGTACTGCTGATCATTCTTTTGAAGATACGTCCGACCAACATCGCCTTCGTGCTGGTTGACAGCATCTGCATGAGCCTGATTCCGCCCCGCTGCTGCTTCACGCAGTTCAGCTAGACGCATCTGAGTATCCTGATGCTTAGCATCGATCTCAGCTTTCGTCTTTAGAATATCGAGAGCGCGTGCTTGCTCTTGTGGAGCCATACCGCTAGAGAACACATTAGTGCCCCATAGCTTATTTAGCCTGCCCGCGCCGTCATTGTCTAATGGCTTGTTCTGCTGAATCGAAGCCTGGGTTTCCTGCGTAGCCTTTGCTGTGTTGGCATTGGCTTCTGCAACCTGGGCTGCGGTCTTAGGAGCCTCATCAGCGCGTGTTTCTTCAAACTGTGAATGCGTCTGATCACGGTTCGCCTGCTCGTTGTTGACAGCATCCTGTTCTTTTTGAGCGTTGGCAACGTTCTCTGTTTGGCGCTGGACATTTTCCTTGTCTTGGAAGAGCCTACGCTGGTTGAACAGATCACTATTAGGAATAAGTGCCGTCGCTTCGGGATCGAGGATGTCTCCTCCGATGTTGCCTATTCTTCCGAGAACATGCAGGAGATTTCCTCCAAAGCCATGTGCATGGTAGTCGTAGGGGGTCGGAGTGTCTTGCTCTACTTTATTTTGCGCGGTCTGGAGAGTGTTTTGCTTGTCCGTGAGAGCCTGTTCCGAGGGAGTGGCATTCACTGGCGCTAATCGGGGTAGAACTGACCCAAGCACCGAAGGGGAAGCCGGGAGAGTGTCATTGACCGTCGGAAGTGTGTAGCTATTCGATGGAGTGGCAAGGTTATTCGCACTAGCCACCGTTGGAGCATTGTAGGTAGCCAACAGCCTTGCTAGCGTGTCGTCATCGGGCGATTGGATCTGAGGAAATAGATTGGCCATTAGAGTGAGAATCCCCCGCCACCGGCAGACTTCATTCCAGCCCCCTGAAGAGCTTTCAAGACTCCAGTAGCGTTTTGCAACCAGCCCGTCTGACCTGCATTGACTTCAGTGTTGATCGCTGAGTCCTGAAGACCGAGAGCCTTCAATGCATTGGAACTGTCGGTACCGTAAAGCCCTTGGAGGCCCTGTGCCGCGTTCTGTTGCTGTTCATTTTGGAGGTTTGCGTTATTAGCCGAGATCTGTTCAGAACCTTGAGCGTTCTGTTGACCACGAATACGTTGTGCTGCATCCAAAGCACCGGCAAAGCCAGAAGCATTTCGAGTACGCGCTTGCTGCAGAGCTGCTTGCCCCGTGATCGCAGAGGTCGCTCCACCAGTGCCCGCCATATTAGCTCCAAGCATCGCCGTCATCGCCTGCTGCGAGTAGCCTTGCGGGTGAGCTAGTTCATTTTGGAGGAAACTATTTAAAGGAGTATAGACTCCTTGGGCCTGGGCGTTTTGATTTGCTGCTGTAGAGGCATCTGTGCCCTGTAGATTAGTAGCCTGTGACTGCGCTGCTCTCATTTAATTCGTTAACTCCTTGGACCAGGGCTTCCAATCATCCCGTGCGGGTGACCAGCCTAATTGCCTTAATCGTTTGTGAAACTTGGTTTCTATTCCGGGCGGCAAATACGCCACCAACTGATCGAGTCCTTTTCCGTAGGACTCATTTGCTACTTCGTCATCCACTCGGTGTATGACATCTACTTTGTCCGCAGGGGACAGAGCAGGGTCCAAGAGAAGATACGTCTCAGCCTGAAGTTTGGTATAGCAAGCTCCGATGACTGTCCCGTTGGCATCTGTCACTACCTTCTTGGTAAGGATGAGAGGTGCCTCTAGGTCTTGAAGCTTGTAGTCAAAGCCCATGTTGTTGTGAATCTGTGTGAGTGCTTTCAAATCACTTGGTTCGTAATCTCTTACTATCATTTGATTCCAACATTGCGTTTAGGCCCTACTACCGGCCTCGTCGCTTGTTTCCCGAATCCTTGTCCGGCTGATTGTCCGTTTGCGGGAGCTGTGCCACTACCTGTGGACTGCAGGAGAGTAAGTTCTGTACTTCCGCCCATCGTGATTGGAGTCGGAGATCCGGAGCCGCCATAAACCACTGGAGCAGAAGGCTTCGAGCCTGGGTACTGAGCGTAGCTTCGGACGTAGAAGTTATGTGTTGCACCAGTTGAATCTTTCGTAGGCAGCGGGAAAGGAGGCGGAGTACGGCTTGTGCCGTGGTGATAAACGATGGGCTGTGAGAAGGCTGGAGTGGTAGAGATTTCAGTGAAGTACTGAATGCCCCTGTTCAACGGAGCATTGTGCGTCAAGCTGACATGAAGCATCTCACCGGCTGCCGCTACATTGATACTGTCGGGTGAAGAGGGGGGCGCTATTTCACCAACTGGCGCAACCCCTACAGCCTGACTTGTTTTATTTACTCCATCGATCATGCGCTGGAGAAGAGTTCCCAGCCGAGGATCATTCTGAAATATTTCGTTCAGAAATTCTCCACCGTTAAGCTGACTCATTTACTTGTCCTTTTAATGGGAGGGGCCTAACAGGCTCAGGGTGTAGAAATGTAAATCCAACTGTGAGCCGAAAAGCCCCTCAGGCTGATATCCCACGCAGAGGAGTGTGGGTCTCGGGATTGCCAATCATCGTGAGTGCTGACAACGAGAAACCGGACCCGATAGCATCCGTTTCAACCTCCACAAAGGCGCGGGTTGCGCCAGTGTTGAGAGTTCTCTCCACATCATTCTGAGGATTTTCTTGTAGATTGATTCCGCCGGGAACCGTATACGGGTAGGTTGCTTCAAGCGTGTTTGGGTAGACCGTGACCGAAGCATTGCCACTTCCGCTTATCAAGGAGGTGAAATAAACCCATCGTTTGCGGAGAGTTCCCATACCATTCTGTGCCCCTTCTTTCGGATCACAGAACCCATACGTGGTGTAGATCGAGTCGATTGCAACTCCTACGTCCGAGGTTGCAGTTGGATCGAGCATCAGAATCTGGCTGGATTCAGTGCCAGAACCAAACATCAGAGGCACACTACCACTGCCCTGGGTAATGAAATCGGCATAGGGGCTCTGGATCGTCCAGATTGACCACTTGCGCTTTGCATCAGGGGCTACCAGCGTCGAGAACATTGTTTCTCTAAGCTGCTGGCCGCTCGCAAGTTCATCTGCGGTATCAAGCCCTTCATAGGCACACATTAAAACTACATTTGGGCTGGTGGGAGTTGCATTCACCGGAGCATTAGGTAGCCAGAGTGCTGAAGCGCTGTTTGGTCCCGTAGGCAATGGAACACCGACGTACAGTTTCCGGTTTGTGACGTCGTTCCGTACCCAAATGGTGTTGCCCGCGCTCCAGTTGATCGCATTCCAGACTTGGATAATTTCGTGGTTGAGCTTCATCGGCTGATGGCCTACAAAGAGAAACAACCCTTGCCTGCAGGCTGTAATAAACCACTGTTCACCTACATCGTAGGCATTGGGTCCTATTGCCCCAACCGTGTTGGAAACTGTTTTGATATCCCACTGGTTAACTTCTCATCGGGCGAAGAGTGTTGGTTGACAAAGCACGTGTGCTCTGATTTAAGCAAGTGCAGAAAGTGGAACAGCTTGTACTTGCGCCGTTGACAGGCTGTGTATTCGCCGCATTGATACTAGACTGACCCGGTAGACACTATCAAACACTTCTGGGTTGTTCACATATGAGGCGTAGACCGTCGGTTTTATTGTTGAGCGTTTGAGTCGGATAAATTTCAATCCGATCGATTCGATGTCACCGTGTGCGCCTAATGTTTCAGCCCAGAGACTCGCAACTGCAGAAACAAGGAAGCGGGGATTACGCCAGTGAAGCCCAGTGTTCGCCAGATTTCCAAGGAAGCCGAGTGATGCTGTGTAGGTTGTTCTGGAAGCGCTTCGTGTTTCACCATGTTGTTGCACGGCAACACGTACTGTGCATATGTAGTCCCAAACCCGATAGTCTCGTTTGCTCCAGTTCCCTGGTTCAGGTCAGTGAGGTCGAATGACAAGTGCCCCTGCCGTCGTGTTTTCTTCTGCACGTTACGCGCACGCTGTAGGAGCGTGTACGGGTACACTATATTGACACCGTAGTCGTCCTCGTAGAAGTTTGATAGATCATGCCCAGACGGCTTGCGTTGTCGCTGTGTTGTTCTCGATGAGCCAGCTATTCCCAAAGATTGCGGAATTTTGGAGATGTCGATCCGAGATTGACTGGAGTCGCTGCTCCGTTATCGGTGAATCTCCCCAACATTGCTGTGTGATCTCGACGCCTGGAATTGCGAGCTCGATAGCCCAGAGGCCAGAACTGTGAAGATCAAGCCGTTGAAGTAGGTCCCCATGCTCAGGCCGTTGATATAACACGCTGCTTGAGCCTACTACGAAAGAGTCAGTCGCGTTGAGCGTAGCAATGTCACTCGTAATCAAGAATCTTGATGATCACGGATTACCGGAGAATCTAGGATCAGCCTGTATCGACCACCCAAGCGGAAGACAGTGTCCGCCCGGGTTTGCCAAATGTCCGCCATCGAGAATGAGAGGTTCGTGAAGTTTTGGAGTATCTTACTGTTCGCTACAGCCATAGAACATACGTCCCGCATAGCTCACGTTCCAAGCAGGGTTTCCCAGGTTTCCAGATACTCATTGAAGGACGGATGGGATTTGCCTTGCGTATCGATTTGAGTGCTTGAGAGCAATACCTGATCGGTGAATGTGAACTCAGCCATCGTTGCCGGGGAGTTCCTGATGACTGTCGAGGAGCTAGTGAATGTTTGACCATTCGCAGTCAACTGCACTGGTGTAGGGATGTAGTAGAAGGTTCCGCCTACTACGTTGTTCTGCCCAGCCTCTGTGAAGGCGATGATTGGATAATCAAAGTATCAGAAGCCCGATAACGGAAATTATGGAACAGAAAGATGTAGTTCGAGTTGGGAGGGATCGTGAACGTCACAGGATATGCCGGGGCTGTCTGAAAAGCCATTTGCGGGTCTGGAAGAAAACAGTTCCTTGTCTAGTGCCAGCGCCAACAACTCGCATAGAGCCCGCCAACGATGGTTGACTGACCACTTGTGGCATTGCCGTAAATAACCCTGGTCAGGAGTTCCTGCTGCTGCCGGACCTCGATCAATGTTGAACTAGGTTTCCTGCTGTCGCAGTTACGCCTGGGCTCATTCCTCTCGGCGTCGTTGTAAAGTCGGTAGATCGAGTAGCCAGTGATCGTGAATGTTCCACTCATACTCCCACTGACCGAGGCAATGAGTTGGCCAGGACCGTTCAGTGCCCCACCACCACCAAGGGTCCCTGTGATGTTATGTATGAACCAACGGAGGGAGAGGTGCCGTCCTAGGTTCCCGTTAAAGACCAAGTCGAAGGTTGCCATTGCCCCACCCCGCACAGCTCGTAGCCGTGATGACCATGATCAGCCATTCGAAACGACGAGATGATGGTGAACGTCTGATCCCACTGAGCTCGGAGAAGCAATCAATATCGACGCCTGATTGCCCACCGTTGACCCCCGCGACCGCTGAGGCCGTGGTAGTCGTTGCAACAGTCTGTACTGATAGTTCCCCTGGGACACGAGATGAAACACCCCAGCTTCTGATTACCAGGAGCTGCGTTGCCCTTGAACCCCGTGAAGTCATACTGATTGTCCTGCCCGCCCGGAGCCTTTCCTGTATTAAGACACTGGTGAACCTGATGAGTCCCCATTGCCAATGGGAGCACCCATGATGGTCAAGATATGGATTCTGCCCGCTGTTGTAGGCATTGATCAGTGACATCTATCACCCTGTTGGGGTTCTCCAGGGCATCTTTGTAGTAGAACGTCAGGACGTTTCCAGCGCTCGTCAAGCTGCAGGTCCGGCCCCAACCACAGTACACATGAGAATGTGGTGCCGGGTTCTGGACTAGCTCCCTGTATAGGCGGCTGCGTGATGCTCGTGATTAGAAGTTTGTACTAGAGGTGTCGCTGTTCCTTCGTGGCAGTGCGTTTGCATGCACCAATGAGAATTCAGAGACTGAGCTAGTGGATCGAATCCGTTGCCAGGATCGGGAAGCTAGCCCCGTTCATGAAGCTGCCGGTATTGTCAGTCCGTTTGACCTGGACTACTTCGCCTGCAGTGAAGGTATTCGTCACAGTAAATGTAACAACGTTCGAGGTGATCGACCAGAGCTGTGATCGTAGAGATGGCGCTATTGCCACCAACGCTAGACGTGAACAACGGAGCTGCGCCAGGGCCTACCTGGGAAGCACGGTCCGGATGAGATTAACCATTGATCGAGCTAGGAACATACTGCAGTGGAATATCAGTGCCGGTCTTTCAGGTCCGAGAAGCACAAGTATCGCAGTTGTACTGCGTAGCCGATTTCGCAAAGCAGTTCTCTGCAATGCTTGAAGACGCAGAAGCATAAGCTGGCTGGAGAAGTCAGGATCGCCTTCCACAATTACCTCCAGAGTCGAAGGCCAGGGTCTGAACGTCGCCAGGTCTTCGTTGCCCCCCAGCTGGTACCGACCGTCTTCACGTATGTGAAGTCCACGGATTGTGCAGCAGTGTTCAGCGCGATCTGAACGTCGTAGATGTATGCCGTTCCTAGACTTGTGGCCGTGAAAGCTACACCGAAGGTAAGGCTATTGACGATCTCCGGAGTCAGCGTAACAAACCACATGCTTGGGTTGAATACGGCCAATGAAGGCGTGGTAACCGGAAGGGGTGCTGCTGGGAGCTGCCGATAAGCTGCCCTTCATTCATCAGTTGCGCCTTCAGAGAAGTCGTGTTCGTTCCATACCCATTGACTGGAGACAGCAAGGCTGACAATCTGCGCATCGGTGAGGTTGTAGCCAAAGGTCGTGGCGAGAAGTTCGTCGCTGGTGGTGTCTTCAGGAAAGCTGTAGTAGATCGTGACGGTGAAGTTGTTCAGCGACAGGGCATGACCAGCAGCTATTCTGTGGCCTGTAGGTAGACCGAAAGGCTGGAGATGTTTGCGGAGTAAGATCGTGTCCCCATAGGTAGGTCGAAGTTCCCATGGTCTGGAATGAACCACCAGATACAGGAACGATTTCCTGAGTGTCGGCAATGAATTCAAGCTGCCTGTCAAGATGACGTTCGTTGCCGAGACGTTCATATTCACTACCACACCCAAGATCGTGGCGCTGGAAGGAATAGACGGAACTCCCTCAAAGCTTCAGGGCATCAGAGAAGTTCCCTGTGTTGCATGTGTTGGTCGCGTAGAGCGTAGGGCTTGTTGAGTTCTGCGGATGGTCCAGGGAGTCAGTGTTCCTGTGATGTCCTGTGAATAGGAGGGAATCCGGCTGACAGATGCTGATCCAGTTCCCAGGGCAACATTTGCGTATCCCGAGTCGCCGGTTAGAGCACTAGGATTGGTCCAGGGAAGATTCTGAGGAGTCTGAGTCGCTCCGCTTCCAGCAGAGTTGGTCTGGCTTCCACCGTTGTACGTGAATGCACTAGTAAGACCATCTCGGGTAGAAACATCCCCAATGCTAAAGTCGATAGTCTGACAACGGGGACTAGCTCCACTGGGTAGGTCATGCGGCTGCGCAATGTCGTAAGACTTCCGAATGTCGTCAGAGGAATGGTCTTGCAACCGAGTGCATTAAAGGGCATGATTCTCCAGGAATCGTCGAGAGCACGGGACCCATGGCTCTTAAGAAAACTTGCGAGGATATTTTTCTAGACCTACTCGGTATGAGTAATCCCCTTAGGTCGTGGTCGCTACAGAGACTTTGCGAAATCGGCGTCAAACTCGATCACATCGCCGGATACACCAGCAGGAATCGCCGCACCATTGGTGAGTTCCGTCAAGGCCGCCTGAGCAGCCGCGCCAGTCAATATTTGAAACTTGTCGGTGGACTGTTCCAGCGTAGATATAGCCGCTTCCACCCACGGACGTGAAATAGACCATGATGGGTTGGCTTGCCGTGGTTTCGACGATTACCGCAGCTCCGGTGAGCTGATCAACTAGGGCCTGCCAATCAAGAGCGCCCGTAGTAGCAGTACCGAGACCGCCCGTGGTGTAAGTCGCGGAGATGCCTGGATGGCCGCCTGACCGCTGATCGTAGTACGCCGTTGCGACGTATCGACGCCGTTAGGGAAGGGATAAACTTTAGTGTAACTGTTGCTTGTGCCATTGTTTCCACTTTGGGGTTGGGGTGTGCGGGTTCCTCACCCGGAGTCGTGTGGTGTTCTACTGAGGGGCTTGTAGGCTCAGGATTGGTTCGGAAATTCCCGTCTGAGTCGGTAGGCCCCCTCTAGATCGTTTATTGAGGTCCGAAGCCGAATCCGCCGCTACCTTCGTTGTGTTGTAAGCCGGACGGTGATAAGGGACGCCTTGTGCACGTCGTACCTTCTCATTTCGCGGATCGGAACATCTCTTCATCTGCCTTGGCCTTTGTCTAAGGTGCTTGGGGAGAACCAGAGAGGCATCAGAATTGCTGCGGTTCCATAGGCGGCGCTTGTGCAATCTATGATGGGAATGTAGGTGGTGCTGAAGTCTAAGGAAGCACCTGTGAAGGGAAGAAAAGTGCGGTAATAACGGATGCGGACATCGTAGTTGTAGAGCGATCCATCAAACCAGTGCCATCCTGCCGCCATTCCCATTGGCCCGAACCGTAGTTCTGCCAAACACTGGGAAGACCCTCTTGGGATTGGGGAACTCGTTCAAAGGGAAAGTCAGACGGTCAAGCGTCCCAAACTTCGATAGGAGCGAGCAATTGCTTGGCAGTGTAAGGTTTCCGTTGATATTGGTTCCATCAAAGAAACCATGGAAGCCCAGACAGACCTGGGTTCCAGGGTCGGCTATTCCTTCCCTTCACGCCATTGATCGCAGGGAGATTTTGACGATGTAGTTGTCAGCAATGAGAGTGGGATCGCCTACAGTTCTTAGCTTGCGGAACGTTTGCCGGATGGCTTCGTTCATCGCATTGATCAGTTTGACGGAGATGTTCTGATTGTCAACAATGATCTGGCCTTCACCCACTGTGCCAGTAGCACCGGGCATGTCATCATTTAGGATCGTCGAACTAGATCGGCTACTTCCTCAAGACTGGGATAGGGCTGAGGACCCCCAATCGCTAAACCGCTAACACCGGGCATTAAAACTTCCTTTTACATCGAGAGGCAAGGCATTCATCGCAACAGGGGAGACGAGTGGCCCGTAGGCCGAATCTTCTTCACTTCCAGAGCCCGATTAGTGAATGCCTCGCCATCATCGAAGCTTGTAAAAACTATTTTTTGGATTTTGCAGGAGCAACCACTTCAGGTGTTGGTGCTTCGACAGATGGTTCTTCCCACCACTGAAAGTCATCGGGAACATCTTCCTTCTTGACCTTGCCAGCGTTGTAGGCTCGCTTCCAATCAATCACGCAAATGCCGCTCTCAGGATCGAAGTGGAAAGCTACACCGGTTTTGATCTCGCCGCCGCAGTTAGGACATTGTTCCTTGGCCGTCTCAGACTTCTTAACGATCCGCTTCTTGTGCCATGAGTACTCTTCGCCAAAATAATCAGCCGCAAGACGGTAGTGATCGTTGATCAAATCAGGGAGCTGGTTCGGAGCGGCAGTTTCAGTGGCAGTGGCTTTCTCAAGCAGACCACGATAGAACTTCTCAAGGCGAAGTTCTGCTTCTTTTAGTTCTTGCTCAGTTGGCGGATCATTCTTCGACCAGAACAAGCCCTGTTGGTTGTAGTTGTTTCCTGAGCTGAATGTGTTCTGAGGTACCATGTTCTGGTCCAGAGATGTATTGTCTGGAGAACAAAGGTCCATAGCGACCCGTTCTGCGACGAGCCGGTAAACTACAGGGTGTTCGTCCGCATCCACACTGAACTGTGGATAGGGACTAGGAAGGGTAAGTACCTTCAAATAACGTTGCCCTTCCGGCACCTCTCTATGGAAAGCCTTTTAAGCAACGCATGGGAGATTTCGAAGGGCCTCTTCGCTATCGTGTAGACATGGACGTGGTATTTTGGCTCGTCCATGTACTCATGCGGGCTGAAAAGAACTGCGGCTCCACTTTTATTCGAGTAAGTAGCGGGTGATGCTTTCATTGTTGTCTCCTAAGTTCGGGTTGAAATTCCTTTACCCCAATGCTTCATCTGGGCCAGGGCAGCACTCATGCCGCGCTCAAGGACTCTCATTTTCTTTTCGATTAAATCGGTGCTGAAACCATGCTTGCCTACGAAGTGGTTCCCGCCGAATGCTAAGCTGGCATCCATACGGGCATCGGTGAAGGTTTCTAGGCGTTTTGCTTCTTGTTCAGCTTTATGGGCTTTGATCGCTTCTAGTTTGCGATCTGCTGATACGCCCTTGGCTACCTGTAGAAGAGGAACCAGAGTGTTGATGAGCCAGTTGTTGAGTGGCATCGGCTCGATAGTGAGTACTGGAACCGTCCGGTGTACTCTTTCCCAGCCTTGGGGAGTCTCAATAAACTTCTTCTTTCGAGACTTGCTCAAACTCTCGGTGAATTAGCGGAAAGAGAACTTCGTATCGGCCTTGGTATGGATATTCACCCATTGTCTGGAGGCCAGAGGCTTCATCGTAGTTTTCGATGTAGTACGTGGTAGGTGTGCCGTATTCTTCCGGGGCATGCCATTCGAGCAGAAACCAGCCGGGTTGATCGTAGAGGTGGATATTCTGATAGCCGGTGAACCCATCTTGCGCGAAGTAGCCGCCTGCACGGGTTGAATAGGCTTCACCCCACATGAACTTGTAGTTGGGCTGTCCATAGCGGTTCACCCCTCCTACTTCAATCAGTCTGTCTTGGTACTCATGGGGGCACTGGATTAGACGCTGCGGTCCAGTGATCATTAGAGAGCCTTCTCTACACCGCGAACATCCCCTTGACGGATCAGAAGGAAGTTGTCGCCTTTGATGACTAGCTCCTCAGAGTTGTATTCACCGAAGAGAATGATGTCCTTGGGCGAAATGCCATCGACCTGAGGTCCTACTGCAACGACACTGCCGCGATTGCTACGCTGGCGATATATTTCTGGGATGAGGAAACCATTCTTGGTGCTATTGTCCTCTTCAACGCGAGTGACCTGAATGAGGTCGTTGAAAGGTTTAAACGGTTCGTGGGTGGGCACTACTTCAGAGGTTTCTTCGACCATATCGGTCGAGTAAAAGTTGCTGATAATGTCAGCCATAGTTTCTGTCTCCTGTTTTAAGCGACTTTTATAAGGGTGTCGCGACCCTGATCGAGTAGGCCAGGTGGCTAGAGTGGGGAAGCACCCTAGCCATTGACCTTTTGTGACAGCTACTGGACTAGATGGTCGGTACAGCAGCGTTTTGTATAAACAGACCCTCGCGGGGGGCTGAGTTCACAAGGTTGAAGCGAGTTTCGTAGGAGAACATGCTTGAGTTCGAGTAACTACCAGAACTCGTCTGACTTGCATCAGGCACAGCTAGGAAGGTGTTTCCACCGCCGAAGTCATGCAGCGACAGCTCTTTCGACTCACCAAGTACCCAGTTCTCGGGAACGATCAGATCCAACCGGCTCGGCAGGAAAGTCTGACTGTACATGATCTCGCGACCCGCAAAGGTCTCCGAGAAATCACGCTTGCTGATGTCAGGAGTAGCGTCACCGCTTACCTGAGAAGCAGCCAAACCAGTCACCTGGATGTTGGTGTAGAGGTTGTTCACCGCTACGGACTGTGCATCACCCGCGTACCAGACCGCTGTCTTCGCGCCAGGGGCATCATTGCCCATCGCACGCTTGAGAATGGTCAGAGCACGAACGCCGATACCAGGAGTGATCGAAGCACCACTCAGGTTGATCGTCGGGCAGCTAATCCGGCCAGGATAAAGAGCACGGTTCACCCGGCAATCGTTCCTGTGTTGCTGTTCACGTCCCAAGCCTGGATACCCAGAACACTGGAACCAACCGCACCAGAGGCACCCGCCAGGGCAATATAATCACCCACAGCAGTAGCTCCACCGGTAGACGGGAGCACAGTGCTGAAGTAGATCGTGCCCGCAACTGCATCGATGTAGCTGATCGTTGCAGTACCACGCGACGTTCCACCCTCAGAGGGGAAGAACTGTACAACCTGCTGATCCACGAAGGATGCAACCTGATTCAGACCGCTGATGTAGCTGGTCTGTGCGCCAGAACCGGAGTTGCTGGACACAGTTGCAGTGGTGGGAATCTGGGTAACTGCAGCCCCATCACCGTTGATCACGGCTTCAAGACCCTGCATGGCAGAATCAAGCGAGTTCTTCAACTCTTCGGCCTGAATCTCAACCAGACCACGGTTCTTGCCCTTGGTGGCAAGCTGAGCCAGAGTGCTGATTTCGCACACGGACTGCAACCACACAGGAGCCACTGCAAACGCAGCGTACTGCGAACCAGTCCCACGACCCATAGCATCTGCATTACCAGTGCCCTGAGTGATCGCGGCACCAGACTGAACGCGGAACGGAACGCGGAGAGCATTACGTTGCACGCCACCAGCCTGCGATACGTTCGCTATCGGCTGTTGCTGGGCACGCTTTTTGAAGAAAGAGTATGCTGTGGTGCCCTTGAAAATAAGGTCCAAACGGGGCACGTCGTTGTTTGTTATATCTGAGACTGCTTTCGTAGTGCTATGGCTCTGTGGAATGAAGCAAGACGCTTAGCCTTTCGTTCTTCGCTCCACTTACTACCCAACTGACCATTTCCTCTTGCTCTACTTGCTGCACCGATTCGCTTCTTTGCTTCTTCGGTGTGAGCCATGAGGTAGTTGGGATGTCCCTTATGCTTAGCAGACATTATCTGCTTGGTCTCAGGACTATGTTTCTTGCCACGCATGCCACTACAGTTGCCTCCAGGTTTCATGTTGTACCCGTGAGGCATTACTGTATTTAGGCTTTCAGTGTAGTAAGCCTCTTTGTCGTTCAACTCTTCAAGTGAAGAGCATTCGCAAAGAACCTCTACGTCGAAAACATCAGGACCATACTTTCTTATAGCTTTGTGGATAAGACAGTCGGAACCCCTGTTGGCATCGACTACATGATTTGACCACCTACGGCTTAGCGGCTTGACCGTTTGCCCGATGTACATCTTTCCGTTTACACGGTTAGTGATTCGATAAACTATCATGTTGTGATCTCAGAAAGACTGGTCATTTCTGCCAGTCTCATACGGTTACTATTCCCGTATGTTCGGACTATTGCATCACCGCACACGCGGTGTCTTCTCGCTTAGTCTCTCAGCATACCTTGCGGCTTCGCCCTCGTTGTCATTGCAGATTTCGAGTCAATCAGAGAAGATTTTGTATCGGCAACCTTATGCTTTACCAATGTTTTTTGAAAAAGCGTCCAATTCCAACGCTTCGACTGCGGCTTCTAAAAGAGCCATTGTATTTTTCCTATATGCGCTAGTAGCGCGTAATAGGGTCGTTCTTCAGATCGTCTCGTACTGAAAAGTCCCTGTGCGTCTCCAAGGGGTACTGCAGATCAGACAGCATCTAGTTTTCGAGGCTTGAACTCGTTGTCTGACAAAACTGTTATTGAGGGGCTTATCGGCTCAGGATTGAGCTTTGCCCTACTCGGGGAGGGTCATACTACTCGACCACTTGTACGACCTTACCGGACTTTAGAATGCGAATGCCCTTCATGGTCATTTGATCGGTGGTTTTAGACCAATGAACGTCCTTGCGATCCGGGTCTCTTTGATCTGAATCGGTGACTGTCGACTGCCAACACCTTTTACAGGGGTATTTCCCACGGGAGCAGGAGCCGGAGCGGCCTTTGCAGGAACTGCTTTTGCATCGCGACGTCCCACGACATTCTTGACTGCCTGATTGACAACAGAATCAAACTTGCTCGTCATCGAACGAGCAATTCTCGCCGCATCCTTCTTTTTATCTTGAAGAGAGCGTCTTTCTGTTCCTGGTAGGTCTTGTCAGCTTTTACTGCCTTCGCAACTTCGTCATACACGCCCTCGTCGGTCCGCTTCTGTGCCGGGTCCGTTTCAGATGTATCGCATTCAGGCCTTCTGCAGACGTCTCATCTTTCGGTTCGCTTTAATTGACGATGTTCATTGTTGAACACCTCAGCTTCTTTCGCTCCGATGACCTGTTCGCGCTAGATAAGCTGCTCGGCTCTCAATCAAGCTTCCTGCAGGGGCTTCATCAGACTTAGACAGTTCCCCCTAGATGGTATCGATGCCTGCGAGCGTTTGAACACCCCTCTGTTTCAAACTTGTCCTCCATTCTTGGGTCGCTTCCAGGGTCTTTGCTGCATCTCGAAGTCTTAGAATGCTGTGCAGGCAGATCTTCTTGAGATTACCTGTTCCAGCGATCACCTTTACCCCAGTTCCGTTGGAATTCGTCACAGCATCAGCTTATAAGTTACCTCTAAAGCTTTCTCCAAAAAACGTCCACTATCTTTTTCTACGAAGCCTTCGCCCACGACTTCTCCAGTTTCTTCCTCTATCGCTGCTCAGTCACCAGTTCTTTCAGCGGCTTCATCAACTTCTTCATTTTCAAGATCGTCTCTAGAACACCATCTACACCACCATCAGTTCAGGGTCTGAACTTTCTTCACATAACAGCTTCGGCGTGAGCCACTTAACAAGCACCTGTCATACACTTGGTCAGCGTCCATAGGCATCCGTTGCAGAACTTTTCCAGCCAACCACACTGCTCACATAAGCCTTCGCAGAAAACTCTTAAGCGCTTGACAAGCTGCAACGGTCAGAGTCTTACGTCCATTACGTGAGTTTCAGGTCTCCGCTTGCTCACCTTCTACTTCAGCTGTTCAGTCTCTCCCTCGTATTTCAGAAACCTCTCCCTCGAGCTCCGCTGTATCAACCTACATATTTTCAATAAATGTCATATCTAAACTACAGTAGGTCAAGCCCCAAGTCCATGTAACCTGACAGTACTCTCTCCTCTTCTCCAAATAAGAGTTTTCGCTTAGTTTCAGTTCGAGTTGATCAGCCCCTCGGTCTGTTAATGTGTCGGGCGGATCAGTTCTCCCCTGACCTTCACTTGGAATTAGCTTTCCAGCGACTGAAACTATTTTACTGGTTTCCGCCACCCAAGCATCTAAGATTCACTCTTCCTGCGTCACTTGTCGTGGGTCTCACCTTCAACGAGAGGAGCTAGGATGGACATTGATTTCCGAGACCCTGAGTGACTGTTGCCTCCGCTGCAGGAGGAGGATTCCTTCTCCACAATCGTCGGTTCCCGTTTCCGCTGCAGTCTGGAAGAGGGTTCGACTTCTGACCCATTCAGTATGTCTTGCAGTCCAAGTAGACGTTTGCCCATCCAGCTCGCTGGAGTTCATCACCCACTCTTGAACATTAGACCTTCAGGACTGACTAGCCCATCCTCGCATTATAAAATCCTCGAACGGAATGCTCTACGAAGAGCATAATTTCCATCACGGAACCATGCTCACTTTCAAAGAATTGCTCCATCAGACTGCTGCGTTTGCTGAATTTCATCGTGGCCTGAAATTCTCAGAGATCCTCCAACTGTTCGATTCTGAATTACCCACTCCCCGTGCTCGATATCTCTTGAAGCTGACGATCTTCAGATCCAGGAGCTCGGCCCCGACTTCAGACAGGCTCGCTTCTGCCTGTCTTCTCAGTAGAGGCACCACAGAGTACATCCAGTTCAGCCACCCAATCAGCATCTTGATAAGAAACAAGCTGTTTCAACAGCACACTGATCAGTTTGCTGAAAAGGCGAGCTCTCAAGCATCTGAACAGCTTCAATCGAGGTGCCTGACATTGCGCCGGAGACTCAGGAAAATAGCTGTCGGATTCAGGATAGCAGAGGACGTTCCCTCGCAGTCCTCCGTCTCAACCTGAGTGCGTCCGACGCCCTTCAACAATGTCACTGATCAAAGTCATTCTTGCTTCTTCGCCGCTGATTGAAACGGCTCCTATATTTTCTCAAAGTCAAGCCGACTGGCTACTTGATAATCTACAGGATCGAGAGGCACTCGAGGGCTTCCCTTCTTTGTAGGAACTATCATTACCGTTCATGTTTGGTATCGAAATACACCCACCCGAAGAACTGGAAGAAGCGCAACTGTCGGTCCTAAGGGACCATGTGCCCTGTAAAGAACTCATGAAGACATATAAGGGTTTCCCTGGATGATCGGGTTCTCTTCCCCCCACATTGGCTGAATGAGAGCTCCCGGCTCCAGCAAGAAATCGATGCTTGCTTCCAGGAACATTCGACTGTTGTGCATGGTCTCGACGTCGAATGCCTGGGCATCGGAGTCCTCCTACGAACCATCCGGTCCAAGAAATTCCATATTCCGATGAGCAGACAGTTCGACCCGCTCCTGATGCTAATGAGATCAACTTCCTCATGCTCTACGATTCTGCCCAGATCCTGGATTCGAATGCAGTTACCACGAGATCGTCGTCGAGGTTTCAGAGCAGTCGCACATGCGAACTTCAGTTCCTGCACATTCGACCGAGCGCCATCGGAAAACTTTGTCCGGTGAGAATATTACAGATGACTTCGCTGCATCATCCAGTCAACATAGCAAACACACGAACATACAAACTGGTGACGGATTTTTCTCGCTGGAGAGATCTCTCCGGATTCATGAAGGAAACTTCCCATGTTCATCTTCAATCAGTGAGCAGACGATACGATCAAGCTTCAAGCTGTGCAGCATTTTGACAGGAGACAAGTTCGAGGTTTCTGCGCAATCTATCGATACATCACTTTCAACCATCGCCAGTCCAGCTTCTTGATCCAGCTGGAGCTCCGGCATCTCTTCGATGCCGCTAAAAAACTAACATCAGAACCTTCGCTGGAGAGCGCCAAAGCTGTCTCAACAATTTCACGAATGCAGAGACTTGACAACTGTCGTAAGACTTCTTCGAGCCTGATCAATTTCAGGATTCAGGTGTATTTCTCGGTCTCGGGCTGGACCGGATCGATATCGTTCTTGATTTATGTAGCCGAACTTGCGCAGCGCTTACTGAACGGGTGAACGTTACCGCCATTCCATCGGTGAAGAAATAGCTAGCAATTTCGCCTAGCTTGTTCTCCAAGGAGTTGGAAGAAGTGAAATAGTATTTGTAGCTGTTGGCTGCATCCGCCGCCGTAACGTCCGGGGCTTCATCAGTCTTATGCGGAAAAAAACGTACCTTGGGAACCTCAGACGAGAGAGCCGAAATGATGATGTCGTGATCGCGCCCATAGACATTGACCTGTCCACAATCGGTCTGGTTCGCCTCAACCTTGCCAAGACCCCATGCAGTAGCTGCACCAGGGAGACTCCAACCGCCATTCCTCCGGGGAATTAATCTCTGATAACCGCGTTGAAAGAGACGGGCTTTCCAGCACTGCTCTGTCTGGATGCGACGACTAGCCGGATCAGTAGCGGAGGCAATCCTAACCAACTCAAGGAGAGTCTTTTTCTCTTCGGAAGTAAGGGGATTCTTGGCTGCAGGATCTGAGGTATAGCAGGTGCCTTCGAAAATATTCTTTGGGCACAGAGTTCCGGGAACCACCTCTGGTTGTGTGTGATCTTTCTGATCTTCTACTTGTTCTGACACTGGTGGTCCTTGGGAGATTACTTGCCCATGTGGGTTAAGCCTTTTGCGGATGCAGCCATGTGGCGAATCGAGGGCTTCTTAGAATGGAGTGCTTTGTCTATGCGTTCCTGTCCGATGGGCTCTTCTTCAGGAATACCTAATGCACGATGTAGAGCGCCTGGGTGAACATCAAAGGAGCCATGCTCACCTAGATCAACCTTCTGAACTTTACGTGCCATGACTACCCCAACATTGCCTGTATCGGGGAATCAGGCTCAGAGGTGTTGTCCGACTGTTCGGGATCTTCCTGCTCTTGGTCAGTGCCATCAAGAGTCTTGGCTACGTCGTGAGCTTCTGCTTTGCTAGCGTGCTCACTGGTATGCGAATGGCCATCCTTGTGATGGGACGTCACGGTGTGCTTGTCTTCGTCGTGCGAGATTTCAACCTTATGGGCGGGACCATGCTCCGCTACTACTTCACTAGGATCTTGAGCAGGCATCTCACGTTCATTGTCGATTTCTTGCCTTGCTTCGGGCTTGGCCCTTCCAACTGCAGGTTGAACCGTGATCTTCTGGTTATGTGCGCGCATCTGAGGCGCATTCGTGAACGGTGTACCGTCCGATGCTTTGTAGGCCAATGTATTTCTCCGGAGTATGGGAGGGGCTTGGGGCTCAGGGGTTTGGTTGAGCCTGAAGGTCCCCTCAGAGTGATAGTTCTTTTGCTTCTTGTTCTTGTAGAGTGATCTGCTCTTGCAGGTAGCTTTCCCAGCTTGTCTTCACGGGAGTGAAGGTGGGCACTTCTCGCTTGATCGGTGCAGCGGCTGGTTTCGGCGCTACGGCCTGTTCATATTTGATCTGCAGTCGAGCATTCTCAGCACGGAGCCGGATTACTTCATCTTCAAGATGGGCGACGTAACGACTGACGAATACCGCACTCCAAGCTTCTTTAAGAGATTTGGCTAAATCAATGAGTGTCATAGCTTGCCTTCTTCCGCTAAGCGACGTTGCCACACAGGCATTGCGGCCAATTCATTTCGGCGCTGCTCTTCGAACTGAAGGCGCATAATCGCAAGCCGTTGTTCAAAGGGATTGTTTTTCAAGGATTCGATATGCTCAGCGCGTTTTACTTCGATGGGTTTCGGCTTGTTGTTGAGGTAGCCGAAGACACCGTATGAAAATCCGTCATATACGTCATCTGCAAGGGAATCGACCTTGAGAACATCCTCGGGGGTCTTGTCATTGCGGATGAGTTGTGGAAGGGCTTTGACTACCTCGGTGCAGGAATCCAGGATTACGAGCTGGCCTTCTTGGAGGAGGTTGTAGCAGAGCGTTGCACGTCCGATACGGTCTCTGGTTGCGGGTGTAACAGCAGGTAGACCGCGCTCTCGAAGAAGCCCCGAGAGAATGTCCGCAGGACTGTGGGTCTCCATCTGCTTGGCAAACTTCTCATGAGAGAAGTAGATTGCTGCGATCTTTTCGTCGCCGCTCAGTTTCTTTACTTGGTCTGCCAGCTCACGGCTGACCTGACCCTTGGTGACTAGTTCGCGGTAGCAGACTGTCTTCAGGCGGTAGACATCATCCAAGCCTTTGACCAGGGCTTTGGTAAACCAGCACACGACGTTTGCGTGTACCCGGCCCCAATCCCAGCCAATCCACTTCGGTTGCCATTCTTGCCACTGTATGTGCGGCTTCTCGGTATCCGTATTGGTCCGTAGATTGATTACGTGGTGGAACGGATCAAAATTATCGAAGTACTGACCACTGATCCCGTCCATATCCCCGAACAGAAATTTCTGCCGTTGAAAGTCTGACATTCCATTTAGACGGGCATAGATCCCTGGATCTTTCGCCAGAATGTAGGGATTGTCCAACAGGGTGGAGTGGACTAGAAGGTAATCGTCAGGGTTGTGTACGCAGCGCCAGATGGGTTCTTCTGAAGGGCCGTCGTTTACCCAGTACCGATTACATTTATCCTTCTTCGCTCCCTCAGGCATGATGGCGGGTTTGCCATCTCTGAAAACTTGCCTGTAGATGCCCCAATAAGGGCCTATCGGATTGGTGGTACCCAGAATCTGCGGAGTGGGGTAGTTGCCGTTTGTATCAGGCTTGACTCCGGAGTTTGATAAACGTGTGCGGAGAAGCTCCCATGCTTCCCAGGGAAACTGACCGCATTCATCGATCAGAATGAAGCTATAGGCCGATCCCAGGTATTGATGGAGACTCCGGGGAGTACCGTCAGCCATGTGGCCGAACTGAACTCGGGAACCATTGTGCGTGAAGACCGCGAGCTTCTTGGACTCGTTGAAGGTATAGAGTTCTTTGGGAACGTTGTCTTTGAAGTCCTTGATGAGACCCGCTTCCAATTCACCGAAGGTCCGTCTCAAACAAAGAATGCTGCAGTTGGGATACCGGAGGCAGAAATCAATAACCCCGATCATGATGGCGTTTACTGACTTGCCGCTTCTAGTTCCGCCGACCGAGAGAATTTGCTGGGCTCTGCTGGCGCGAATCTCCTGAGCCTTCGGAAGAAAATTCCACATCTCAAAGGTGTTGACATTGATCCCGGTGGGAGTCTGGATCAGACCTTTTGAGAGTTGCTTGATGGGGTTCTTTGCAGCTATTGCGTCCAGAGCGTTGGCGACTGGATCGTATTTGATTCGGGGCATTTCGTCTCGGGATAAAGCGGATGCACTTGGTGCAAGCGATGTAGTATGTGATGAATCAATAAAAAGTGATTTACACTCGTCGCATCGACCGAAAGGTGCCTACCGATGAAAATGTTGTTGGTAATTGCGGTCTTCTTGCACGGCACAACTATTGCTGGTGCACAAAGTCGGTTCTATTACACTGCAGATCTTTTAGTTCCACTCTGCCGAGTAGACATTCGACTCGCGGACACAAAGACCGGCTCAATTACCGACATGTCGGAGAGTGCCTCCTGCGCTAGCTACGTTGACGGTGTTTTGGATACGTTGGAGGCTGCAAAGGAATGGCATTGGACCCCAAGTAACGATTCCACCTGCATCCCCGAGGGAGTTACTAGTGTCCAGGTTGAGAAGATATTTCTCAAATACACTGACGACCATCCGGAAGAACTCCACAAAGCAGCTCCGGCAGTCCTATGGAACGCCCTGGGTAGGGCATTTCCCTGTCATGCCCATTGAGGGGCTTTGGGTTCAGGCCCACTGTATATAAAGGCTATGCCCATCTCTCGAGCCAACTTGCTGGTCAAACAGCATCTTTTCAGTAGATGAAATCGGAAAATGGAACACCACTGAATAGACTGAGACAGTCTTCGAGAAGGATCTCTCATCCGGACTCAGGTCGTGACGGTAGGGGATATTGAGGATCGCCGCGACCGCATTGATGAGGCTCTGAACGTAGGAGGTATCGTGTGCTTCGACGCCGAGAGTGGCGAGGTTCGCAATCACGACCCAGGAAACAATGGCTAATACGTCTACATACTTCTGCTCATTTGTCAGGCCAGCAAGGCAGGGCTGAGGCTTTCACCTCGACCTCAGCGACTGCGTTCTGGATCAAAAAGTTCGCGACGTTGAGCGCTACCCAGGTATGAGCTGCAATAGCGGGAGCTTCAGCCGCAAACAGGAGTTCGGCAGCAATAACGGCGGCTTCCGGGAGGTACTTGGTCGTTAACCATGAAGGTCTCCTCATGATCTTTACGCCATGAGTTCAAGAAGAGAGACCAGCTTCTTCCCGCTTTTTCTTTATGGTGGATGATGAATGACATTTTAGGGTCCTTTTCTAACGGAGGATGAATTTAAGGAAGGCCGCAGAGTGTTCGAGACCCTGGAGTGTTAGCTGCTTCTGGCATTCGTCCAGGTAGCTCTTGAGGACGAGATTCTGAAGTTGCAGGTTACTCGTTCCCCTGAGCGATACGGCGCGATGAAGTGTTTGAGGCAGGAAATGCAGCAGTCTGCAAGGGTGCTTGGGAGGTTGAGCAGAGCATTCAAACGAGCGAGGCTTCGTAGGTAGCTGCTTGCTCTTCTGCTCGACGAATAAACTCGATAACGTCTGGAGTTCTGCAAAAAGAGTTGGGAGTTTTGTGCGACCTTATATTTGGAGAAAGTGGAGATCTCCACTACGAATGGAAGCACCTTCCCGTCTGAAGCCACATAATCAAGAGAGAGCATAGATGAGTTAAGATAGCTGCCTGAAAGAGTCATACTCGCGTCGGGCACCACTACGAACGTCTCCCTCCGCTGAAGTCATGAAGGGTGAGATTGCTGCCCATGTCCTTGAGGAGTTGGGGTAGACGTCGTCCAGCTCGTATTGTTTCGATAGGGTGTGTCATTGGGTGTCTCCAAATGATTTGGTAAAGTGAAAAAAGCTATCGGCACGAACTGTATAGCTATAGTTCTCGGCCCTTCACGGGTTCCTGGACGTGATACACGCCAGGAGTTGGCCTCTCACATCCTTGGTATATATAAGAACCCGCCCAGGAACCGTCAGACTGACTAAGGGGTAGGTTTTTGAAGTGTGTTTCGGGGAGGTAAGACGGGAAGGAGGCATAAATCGCTTTTTTTGGATTTCTTAAAAAATCGAGGAGCCAGGGGTGAATTTATCGACCGACCCGGCATAAACTAGGGGTATCGGCCCTCGACGAATCCAAACCCTTCGATCAAATCCACTTTCGATTGGCAGACCTCTCGATAACTCCCTCGATGAGAGCGAGGATTAGGGTAAGTCAGAGCTGGCTTTGGTGTGGCGCCAGAAGGGCCGCAAAGATCGCGCCAGGACGCTCTAGGAGCTTCGTATAGCTGATAGGTGGGACTGTGAGTCGTCCGGGGTTCTATCGATGCCTCACTAGGGAGGAGTGTTTAAAACAATAGAGAGCGAAGCGATGAAGAGGATGTCGAGGACTGGGTGCATGGGGTTACTGAGGGGTTTGGGGCTCAGGGGTTCCGGCGACCTTTCGGTTCATCACCCCAGTTCAGTGAATAAAGTATTCACCAAAGTCCCAACCTAACTCCTTTGTTTTCAATAGCCGTTCCCCTTGCCTGAGGAACGACCGCCACGTTTGAGGGTGGGTCTTCAGCTGAAATGTTACTACTTGATAAACTACAGTAACCGAGGATTGAGTTGTCTGACCTCGACGGCGGGAACATCAAGAGCGGGCTTGCTCTGGGAGAGTACCACCTGGATGGCGGTCCGTCGCTCACGCTCTTTGGTCAGTCCGATGATCTTTGCGTAGAGTTCCCAGGCTATCCAGCTTCGAAGCCGCTCTTACCTTGGTGAAATCCTTACCAGTTTCAATTGATTGGAGCGCTGCAGCAACATCCGGAGGCAGATCCTTGATCGGCTTGACCTTGTTGTGCTGCATCCAAGATGTCTTGGATGTCGGAGAATGCAATCTTGCCCAGTTCAGCGATCACTCGGTCTGCAGTTATGGCGTTACTTTTTTGAATTTTGGTGTCATGCTGGGCATTCGCGCCCCTGTATGTTGAGCCTCTTTAACAGCCGTGAACCCTGTGTACTAGCCGTATATACAGTCTAACCATCTGCAACAGAATCCTTGGTAGCTGATTCAGTTTGAACTCAGTGAGCTACAAATAGCTGATGCTGTTGCTTCATAGGATGGCTTGAGCCGGAGTCTGGATGGATGGCACGAATTACTTCTGTTCACTTACATGCCTGGAACTGTTTACTTCTGGCCTACACCCATCACATCGGTCTTTGTATGTTCAGAGGGCCACATCTCTTGGCATCTCGATAGGCCAGATGTAGTAGCGTCTTGGCCCGTAGCTCCAACGTGAGCGCATACATACCGAACCCATAAACATTCTTTTGCAAAAGCTGCGTCTCATAATCAGAAAGCCGAATACCCTCTATCAAAGGCGACTTTTCAATCTCCCCCACATCTCGGCCACAAAAGGTCTCTTTAAAAGTCCACCTATTGGCTAGTTCATTGGCTAGTTCAACTACGCCTAAGCGCCCAGCACAGTTGTTCATTTGTTTGTCTCCAAGGATAGTAAAGGCCCCACGGCTATTAGGTGAGGCCCAGTCTCCCGTTCCGGCGGGGATATCAAAGGGCCAGAGCAGCGCGAAGCTGGTAACCCCATGACCGCTAGAAGGGAATCGAGCGTGGTTGGGACGAATGCTTTCGCACTCTGAGCCTGGGAGTTGTCCCACTTCGTGGTGCCCCTCAGCGACATTGCTCCCAAATGTCCCTACTTGATTCTCTAGGGATCTTTAAATTGTTGGAGTCCTTTCGCCCCTCGTCAAGCCACTTTCGTTTAAGCCGTAGGTTTCACCGTGCGCATTAACGCCAATCTTTTATATGTTTCCCAGTCCTGGGAGCCGTCTGTTCCGGCTGTCCACCCCCTTAAGCATTCAAGCGGCGGGGTAGCGCCCAACAACTAATCTCTTCTCTGTACGTATATAGACGGGAAAATAAGGCTAAAACGAAATCCCTACCTCTGACACCAAGCCCCTGAGCCGACAAGCCCCTCCCATTGAGGTGGAGCACTATTAGTCGTAGGAATAAGGTGAAACCCGCCACATGAATGAGAATAAATGTATTCACCGAACCCTCAATAACGGCAGATGCGTCGAATTGTGGCTGTTGAAAACAAAGGCTTTGCGGTAAGCAAGTCCCGTGCGAAGACCCTAGTAAGAAACCGCGTTTCGACGACTCATGGGTGAAGAGCTAAGAAAACGTGGCGGTCTTTCCTCGATTTCCACGACATATAAGCAGATCCCTTTAAGCTCCGATACTGAGGGGCTTGTCGGCTCAGAAAATATACTTCCAGGATCACCTAATAAAATGCTCGAATCTTCGACTCAGGTAAGGGAGGTGAAGGGAAAGATTCCCGATTCTCTTTTACAGAGCAACATCGCTGCCGGTGCGTCAACCGGATCATTCAACTAGCCGATAAGCGGCCTTTATTTTGGCCCACAACACTATCTTTTTACGGAAAGGAACAACCCTATGCCTTCAGGCAGACCACCTACCTATCCCTTCGATTCTCTCGCCCTTGGAGAGACCTCACCATCCCTGCAACTGAGCATCGCGGCTATGGACGTGTACAACAGTACGTCTACCAGCGCAATTTTGTGCTCAAGCCTAAGCGTTTTAGCTGCCTTCAAGCAGCCAATGGCGATATCGTCGTCTCCCGGAGATCCTAATGACCCACGTATACGAACCAACCCCTGAAGAGGACTACGAACCATTCCCTGATCTCACTGATGCGGATTATCAGGCACATTTGGCTGAAGAGGATGCTGCCGTACCGGCTTGGTATGAAACCATGTCCAAAGAGGAGCTACTCCGTGAACTCAGGGACAATCTTGAGGAGGAGCCGGAAGAGTGGCAACAGTTCTATCGTGCTCCTGTAAGGAACAACTCAACGGAGCTTACACCAAAGGAACAGGCCCTTGCGGATACCTTCATTGCTGGCGTTGTGGGCATTGACGACATTAAGGAAGATCCCGAGGACATCGTTATCCCCGGCTTTGTTGTCGCCCGCGACCAGTAGTTATAGCGGGTAAGTCTGGCCACGGCAAAAGTGCCCTCTCCTACAAGATGGCCCAAGCCATCTCCCATGGGGAGGAATTCCTCGGACACAAGATCACACCCCGTCCAGTCATTTATTTGGATCGTGAGCAAGTGGTTAATATATTAGCAACTTCCGGGATTGGTTGGGAGTAAAGGACCGCTCTTCAAAGAACCCCACCGCCAACTTCTGGATATGTGGTACGCACAGCGAAGCAGGGGTTCCTCAGGTAAACCACGAGGGACTTCTCGCCTAAGTAAGTCTCTAATGCCCCGACCGGTAGTATTCGTCGATACATTCGTAGCCTTTATGGATGGTAAGAACGAGAACGACGCCGCCGAAGTAAGAAGTTGGTGGGGGCTGGTAGACAAACTCCGTGCATTGAACTGCGCAGTGGTTGTAATCCATCACATGGGTAAGGGGGACTTCTCTGAATATCGAGGGAGCACCGACATCAAAGCAGCAGCAGACAGGTTCTTCACTTTTGAGAAGATTATTCCCGCTAAGGCATCTGAAGACTGTCCTCTAACCAAATTCCGGCTAGAGCGGACTAAGTGTCGCATGGCCTTTCCCGAGTTCATGGGTAAGACCACCGTGGATGTATCCGCTAAGGGCGAGTTCACAATCACGGCCAAACGTAAGCTTGGGATTTTAGAGATGGTCCTATCGAACAATTCTGAGATCAACCAAACGGATTTCATCGCGGAAGCTGACCTAGTGGGTATATCTGAGCGTAAGGCTATTGCCTTTCTTAATGACAAGGCTCTGGTCAAGTCCAAGCCTGGAAAGGGTAAGACTCGGCATTACCCCTGAAGTTCGTCCGTAGATTTCCCCCCATCGCTGCGAGTGGGCACCCTACGGGTGTGCCCTTCTCTCGCTTTTAACACGTTTTGGGCTCGAAAAATACTATCTAAACGCTGTTTTATCAATAACTTGAGTAATTTCAAATGCTTGCGGTTTTAGCGTGGTTTATACATCCTGATGCCGCACTTTCAAAAACGCACCATCAACGGCCCTATCGGGCAAGGAGATCGTAGTGATAGAAGACCAAGCGCCTGAGCAAGACCGAACACTCCGTGAGTTAATGGAGTTGACGGATACTCTGCTGGGCATACCACCTGATCCGGCTATATACGAAACTATTGAGATGCTAGCCGACGACCTAGATGTTTGTTATCTAAACAGCCTTCTCTAACCTCAACCTCTGCAACACCGGACGCCAGTCCAAGAAAGAAGTCACACCATGAACCTCTACGATGTAATTGCCAATGCTAACGCTCCTTTGTCCGCCCTCCGTGAACAGATGGAGATCGCTATTCTCGACCGCAAACAGAAGCGTTTCGAGTATTTCCTAAGCCGCTACGCACAACACCCCACAGTTGGGCCGGTGGATGAACAGATATGGCGGGAACGATGGACTGAGGGGCTTAAAGGCTCAGCACAGAGTGTTTAAACGCCAATCACGGTTACATTACCAAACAAACCGAAATAGCGTCGGAAACCCCTCTTCCGTTCGCTAAGATTAGTACACAGACACACAAGTCATCCTTTTACGGCTCACAAGGCCATGCACTTCTTATCCGGTCAACCCGGACTTGGGACCCAATGCCCTCACTTAATGAACTCAATGAAAGAATCAATGGACTTTATGCGGCCTACGCACAAGACAAGTCCGCTGAAAACACCAACGCACTACACGCCGCGCTCCTTCCTGTTGCGAAAGCAAGCGCTAGTAAACACTACCGGGATTCTTTTGACACCTTCACCGAAGGGGGTAAACCGCTCACCCCGCATATCGTCCGGGACCTAGTTCACCATATCTTCGAGAAGTTGCAGGAGGGTAAGTTCAGTGGACATTGCCCGTTCATCGCCTGGGCTCGCATTGTCTTTCGGAACGTCTGCATCGACGAAATTAGGAAGCTCTACCTGCCCAACACAAACGAACTGAAGGATGATCAGTACGCTGTAACGGACGATGAGTATGACCGCGATGACGATGGCAACAAGATCCTAGTACGGAAGGGAGTATCCCAGGAAACCCGTCGCATCGAGAACCAGTTCGATCTTCGGGTATATGAAGATGAAAGCGGGAATGCGGAGGAGTATGAGTACAACGGGGAGGATGAAAAGTCCACCCAAAGATATGGATGTTCGCCCATTAGTCCGAAAGGACTGGACCCAAAGACAGGTGAGATTGGGTTAGGGGCCTTCGACCGACTGGTTTACCAACAGGGGTATTCCCCGGATGAAATCAAAACCATCGTCCGGCAGTTCCTTGCCACCCTATCGGATCGGGATCGGCAGGTCGTTCTCCTTCGCTTGGACGGGGCAAAATACCCGGAGATTGCGGAGGAATTAGGCATCAGTGCTCGCAATGCCCAGTACATCTTCGAGCGTGCCCTTGAGTCTGCTGCCCTGTTCGGCGGTGCGAAGTAGGTGTTTAAACAGTAGTAGTTACATTACCAAAGTGTCGGCAAATGCCTGCGGAAAGTCCAGCTTCGCTTGATCTACTTCAAATAGGGGGAAGATGAAAAGACTCACAACCAAACAGCGTGCATTCGTGGCCAAGGTTCTCCGGGACTACGGCATAAAGTACAACCGTTCGCTCTGCGCACAAACCAAATCCTGAGCCTACAAGCCCCTCAGTAGCCTGGGGATCAACCCAAACACGGGAGGATGCAACGTCCTCCCCCAAACCGAAGCACTGAACACTTTTCTGATCTTGGGGGACCTTATGACGTTTGAACCTCTTATTTCAGTACCGGAAGCTGCCGCATTATTGCAGATCCATCCCAAAACGGTTCAGGCCCTTTGTAGATCCGGAACCCTGCCTGCCCTTCGTCTGGGCAAATACTGGAAGTTCAGAAAGTCTTCCCTGGACCATTGGGTACGCGAGCGGATAGACTCGTCGAACCAGTCGCGGCGCGGGGAGGGTTTATGAAGTTCTCACGCCAACGTTATCAACAAGGAAGTCTACGTAGAGTGCCGAGAAAATCAGGCGATGTATGGGAGTTCAGGTTCCGCAATCACGCGGAAGCCGGGTCACCCATGCGCCAAATTACCTTGAGCGCTCGGGAGTTCCCCACAAAAGCAAAAGCCAGGGTTGCCGTTCAATCAAAAGTTGCTGAACTGAACGGTGCCCCAAAAGCAAAAACGGTTCCTACGATGGGAACCGTTATCGACCGCTTTATACAGGAGGAAAAACTCGAAGAAATTCTTGCTCAGCCAACCGGCCAAGTCTCTGTGGAGGGTATGTCCTATTCGACGGCAGCCGGGTATATGAGCTATCTACAAAAATGGGTTAGGCCAAGGTGGGGTGACGTACCGCTCGACAGGATCAAGCCGGTGGATGTTCTGGCATGGCTCAAGGGGCTTCCTCGGGCTCCTAAGACGGTGGGGCACCTAAAAGGCGTCCTTTACCTCATGTTCACTAAAGCCATGTTCTGGGAGCTGATCGATCTTCAGATCAATCCCATTTCACTTGTGAAACTAAAGAATGCTCGACGTAAGAAGAAGATCCTCGCGCTCACCCCTGAGCAGTGCCAGCAATTGATCGAGGCACTGCCTGACCCGTACAAGACGATGGTTATCGTCGCACTCTGTACTGGCCTGAGGGTGTCCGAAGTGCTTGCCTTGCGGTGGGATCATTTCGACTTTTTAGAGGGCACTCTGCTTGTACAGCAAGGAGTGGTCAACGGGAGGATCGGACGGGTCAAGACAGAAGCGTCTGAGGATGAAATTCCCCTGGACCCTTCTTTCGTGGAGTCATTGATTGCCTGGAAGAACAAAACCTCAGGAGAGGGGCTCGTTTTCACATCCCCTTCGACCGGAGGATGTTTTCACGCAGGGATGATTCAGAAGCAGCGTCTGAAACCAGCAGCAAAGCGCATCGGACTTCCGGGTATGGGCTGGCATGCACTTCGCCACGCCTATAGAAGTTTCCTGGATGAGACAGGAGCACCAACCGGTGTGCAACAGAAGTTGATGCGTCACGCTAACGTGGCCACGACCATGAACATCTACGGCAGTGCAGGCCGCAAGGCTAAGCAGGCTGCAAATTCTAAAGTCGTCCAAATGGTACTGACGCCAGCAGTCGCAGTGTAGCGCTACGTTATCGTGGGGTTGTGTGGGGTTGTGTGGGGTTGAGAATTTCCGGGAGGAGCTAAGTTATTGATTCTTTGGCTCCTCAGGTAGGACTCGAACCTACAACCCTTCGGTTAACAGCCGAATGCTCTGCCATTGAGCTACTGAGGAGTGACCAGGCGGGCAACTTCGCAACTGTCGTTGATTTTACCGCAAACCCAATGCCTCACGTCAAAGCGAGCTTATTCCCTGGCTAAATTCCACGAAAATCCCCGCGCAAGTCTTTGATCACTCCCTCCGCCGCGCGTCTTCCCGAGGCCAACGCGCCCTGAATCGAGGCTGTTTCGCGGTAGTCGCCACACATATAGACTCCGCCGGTGCCGGCCACACGCACCGCAACCTGCTCCCATTCTGCGTGACGCTGCTGCGGCAGCGCGTGAGCCACGGTGTAGGACCTGAGCATCTTCCATGAGTCCACGACCGTGCCAAACCACCTCCTCATATGTAACCGGACGGACTGATCCAGGCGCACAAGGGCGTCGTCCTGCGCCGGCGCTTCGCCCACAGCATTGGCAACCACCAAATGCGCGCCGGGAGGCGCATACTGGGGCACAACTGCGCTCATCACCGCAACATGGTTCACCGGCCCGGCCGTGCGGCCCTCCCCATTCAGCAGGATGATGGGCTCCTTCACCGGCGGCTGCTCCGCGGCGTAACAAAATGCCGTGGTCTTGTTCCAGGCCCGTACTTCCGGAACGCTCCAGCCACCCACTCCCCCGAGCAGCCGGTTGCCTTCGTTGCCCGCAACCGCGAGCACCACCGCGCGTGCCTCCAGCTTATCCTTGCCCTCGATTTCCAGTTGAAACGATTGCGTGCTGCGCGTCACCTTGGTCACCCGGGCTGCGGTCAACAGCGTGCCCTCCCGGAGATTTGCCGCCAACTGCAACGGTATCTGTTGCATACCCGCTGCAGGAACGGCTGTGTCATCGAGAGAAAACATGCGAAAGAGAAATTCGAAAAAGCGGCTGGAGGTCACCAGTTCGCGCTCCAGAAAGACGCCGGCAAAGAACGGCTCAAAGAAGCGCTCGATCATCTCAGGGCTGAATGGAACCGCCTGTAGATAGTCGCGCGTCGTTTTTTCCGTACGGGCAAAGATCTCTTCGCACGTGCCTTGCCGAACGCGCGCCCGCAGCTTTGCGACTTGTAGCTTGTCTGCCAGGGGGACAATGGGGTCAAACAGCAACCCGGCCGCGCTCACGGGGCTGCGGAAAGGATCAGCGAAGCGATGGAACTTGCCGCCGTGCCACACCAACGCACCAGGTTCGAACTTTTTCAACTGCAAGGCGTCGTAATCCAGCAAGCGCTTGGCTTCCGGATAGGCGGTTAGCAGCACCTGGAATCCGCGATCGAGGCGAAAGCCTTCCACCAGATCGGTGCGGACCCGGCCACCCGGCGCGTCACTTGCCTCCAACAACGTTACCGAAAGACCCGCGGCTTCGAGCGCCAATGCACAGCTGAGGCCCGCCAAGCCTGCTCCGATGATGACTACCTCGGTCATCGCTTTTCTGCTTTCAGCGCAGCTTTGCCTACCCGCTCAAAAAATACACTCATTGGGCGAGGTTAAAACGCTTTTTTGCTTTCGCATCCAGGACCTGAGGAATGGTATTGACAGGGATGAAATGCTGACCAGTCCCGCATAGCCTGCGACTGAAAAACAGAGCTTTCCAAATGAGCGGGAGGAGACGGTTTTTCTGAGTGTATCTTGTGGAAAAAAATTAAGACCGGTGGGAGGATTTCCGTCCTAGCCATCCATCACCGCCAACATTGCATGGAAACGCAAACCCCCACTTCCGTGCAATGTTGGCGCTGATGGATGGCTAGAACACTGCAAAAAACTAATTTTGGACAACACTGACTGAAATTAGTCCAGGACTCACCCGTGCTTACCCTTGGTCACTGGTAGAGCATCACCGCTATCTTGTAGATGGTGAAGCCTTGGCCTGCCTTCCCGCAGGCTCCGACCGCGGCCTTGTGGTACTTGCCGGTGGAGATTTTCTGCTCCAGCACGTCCGGCAACCGGCTTAGATCCGTCCCTTCCCAGCGCATGACGAACCAGGGCTTCGTGCCCCCGGCCGAACCACTTTCCATCTCGCAGGTCTGGCGAGCTTCTTGAGTCATCCCCGTCGGCTGCAGCCCTCGCTGTTGCAGCAATTGGCCAATCTTCTGCTCCACCTGCTCGGGCCCGAGCTGGGCAACCGTGGAGGCAAAGTCCTCCACGGCGTAGTAGTTCCCTCCCCGCTTCACCAGGCCCACGCCGATGGTGTCCATGCGCGGATCGAGGATGTTGGCCCGATGAAGAGGCGAGTGCATCCACTCATCATTCAGTGCCTGGGGGCTGGGCGCCAAAGCGATGTTCTCCGCGATTGCGCGAAAATGGGCGCCTGCCGCGCCGGCACGCGCGTCCAGGTCCGGCTCGCCAGGATATTGGTGGGAGAGCGCCGCGGGCTGCTGAGCCATGAGCTGCGCGTGTTGGGTTGCCGCTTGGGCCAACGCAGGGTCCCACTTCAGGGGAGGCAGTCCTTGCTGGGCACGATCAGCATTGACCAAATCCATAAGTTGCTGCTCCGCCGGTTGCTGCCCGAGAACAGGCAGGGCGGCCATCGTCCCGGCCAGGACCATTACCGAAAGCCAATACTGTTTGTGCATCACGTTCTCCCATCCTATTCAACCCGTCACTCACGGGATAGTATGCGGACTGATTACACCATGGTCACCAGCACGATATGCGATCATGACCAACGATGGCCTTCGCTCGCACCCTCCGCCACCAGCCGCTAGGAGTCATTGGTATTTTCCTGCTCGTGCTCTTTGTCGCGATTGCTGTGCTTGCGCCTGTCATCACGCCCTACGATCCGGCCGGCATCGACCTCTATCACCGCTTGACGCCGCCTTCTCATGTCCATTGGTTTGGCACCGACGAACTCGGCCGAGACATCTTCTCCCGCATTCTGTCTGGTGCACGCCTGTCGCTGATGGTTGCCGTCAGCGTCGTCGGTCTCTCCCTTTCGTTGGGGCTAGTGCTCGGTGGCCTGGCCGGCTTTTACGGCGGCCGGGTGGACACGCTGCTCAATGTCTTTGTGATGAATGCCTTTCTCTCCTTCCCTGGCATTCTTCTGGCCATCGCCTTCGTGGCTTTTCTAGGGCCTGGGCTGCTTAACCTGGTTCTCGCCCTGGCGATCGGTGGATGGGTGGGCTATGCGCGCCTGGTGCGAGCCCAGGTGCTCGCGGTGAAGGAGCGGGAGTTTGTGGAAGCCGCGCGCGCGCTCGGCGCCTCGGATCTGCGCATCTTTACCCGCCACATCCTGCCCAACATCCTTCAACCCATCATCGTGCAGGCAGCCATCGGTATGGCGGGAGCGGTTCTGGCCGAAGCCACCCTGAGCTTTCTGGGCCTGGGACTGCCGCCACCTGCGGCCAGCTGGGGCGGGATGCTCAACGACGCGCGCTCGCACCTGTTTGATTCGCCGCACATGGTCATCTTTCCCGCGATCGCGGTCATGCTGTGCGTGCTGTCGTTCAACTTCATCGGCGATGCGTTGCGCGATTACCTTGACCCGCGTACAAGGCTGTTGATCGGATTATGATCGGGGTTATTTCAGATACTCACGGCCTGCTTCGACCGGAGGCCATTACGGCTCTGCGCGGCGTCGAGCACATTCTCCACGCTGGAGATGTCGGCGATCCCGGAATACTCGACACACTGCGCCGGCTAGCCCCGGTCACCGCGATCAGCGGCAATATCGACGTGCACGGGCCTTGCTCCTACCTGCCGGCGACGGAGGTGGTCACCCTGCAGGACCACACTTTTTATATGCTGCACGACCGGCACGCGCTGGATCTCGATCCTGCTGCAGCGGGGTTTGCAGCGGTCATCAGCGGTCACTCGCACCGGCCGCTGATCGAATGGCGCCAAGGTGTTCTGTACCTGAACCCCGGGAGCGCCGGACCCCGCCGCTTCACGCTGCCTATTTCGCTGGCACTAGTGACGATTGGTGCAGATTCGCTGGAACCGCAGCTGGTGAACCTTCTCTAGCGCCCAGGTCGAGCATGGGGAGAACGAGCTGCATGAGCTGAGGCACAAAACTCTCGGCCGGCGGACGATCAGCCTGGGATAGCCACTGTTTCACTCCGCCACAGATGGCCCAACTCGCTGCGGACGCAAGGATTTCGGGGAGAGATGCTGACGGCTCCTCCGATGGGTGGTGCGTTCGTTCGAGGCCGTCCATCAACAGGCGCCGGATGGCAGCCACGATGGCGGCGTCCATCAGCGGTTCAAATGCCGTCTGGCGGTCGCAGTTACCTGCGGAGTGAGTCTGGGTGAGGAAATCGCAAGTGGCCTGAATAATCGCGCTTAGCGCGCCTGGACAACCGGTTTCGTACCGCAGGTGACGCTCATGTAGAAATTCATGAAAGTCGCTCCCGACCAGCGCGTCCAGGAGGGCGTACTTGTCAGTGTAGTGGTCGTAAAAGGTGGCCCGGTTGACGGTGGCCGCTTCCGTAATGTCCTGCACCGAAATTTCGTCGAACCGCTTTGTTTGCATAAGACTGGCCAAGGCTCCCTGCAGGAGCTTCCGGGTGCGGCGGATCCGCGGATCGCGAACTTGGCAGTCGGAAATCGGCATCGTCACCCCTATTAGAGCTTATTGGCCATTTAAAAGAATCCGAAAAACGACATTCGTCGTCTTATGCTTGACGACAAACGACGCTTAGACAACGTATGTCGTTAAGGAGAAGCAATATGGCGACGTTGTTACACCTGGACACAAGCCCACTGGCGAGTTCGGTTAGCCGCGAACTGACGCGGGAATTCGTAAGCAATTGGAAAGCCAGCCACCCCACCGGCCAAGTGATCGATCGCGATCTGGCCGCCAACCCTCCCCTGCCAGTAGACCAAGCCTGGATTTACTCGGTCTATACACCCGACGAAGCGTTACAGCCAGAGCAAAAAGCCCTGCTTGCCTATTCGGATGAAGCCATCGCCGAACTGGAAAGGGCGGACGAGTACGTGATTGGCGTGGCCATGCATAACTTCAGTATTCCCTCGGTGCTCAAGCTGTGGATCGACCAGATAGTCCGTAAAGGACGCACCTTTGCTTATGGTGGACCGGAGGGGCCCAAGGGTCTGCTTTCGGGCAAGAAGGCCACCGTCCTGGTGGCGACAGGCGGCGTCTATGATTTAGGAACTCCTTACGCGGCGCTCAACTTTATTGATCCCTACCTTCGCACCATCCTTGGATGGATTGGGGTTACCGACATAAAATTTGTTACTGCCGGCGGCACATCGCAGTTGATGTCTGGAACCGTCGACCGCGGCCAGTTCCTTCAACCCCATCTGGATCAGGTAAGAAGCATCGCTGTCTAAAATATCTTCGCAATTGCCCACTTCAAGGAGAAAGTTATGAAAATCGCCGTGCTCGTCGCGCGTATCCTGCTGGGCCTGATTTTTCTGTTCTTTGGACTCAACGGGTTTCTCAACTTCCTACACGCCCCAATACCCCCTGGCCCTGCTGGCCAATACATGACCTTGCTCGGCCCCACAATCATCATGCAATTGGCCTTCCTGATGCAGATTGTCGGAGGACTGCTGCTGCTTTCCGGCCAGTTCATCCCGCTGGCGCTGATCCTGCTGGGGCCAGTCATTGTCCACATTCTCCTCTTCCATATCGTTTTTCAGCCTGCTGGGTTGCCGCCTGGCCTGCTCACCGCGGTCTTATGGTTCATCATCTTTTACGGGGTGCGACGGGCGTTCGCCGGTGTTTTCGCGCAGAAGGTGGAGATTCGCTAACCGCGGATTCTGGGGTTGGCCACGGTGTAGAGCACATCGGTCAGCAGGTTGACCAGCACGTAGGTCAGCCCCACGGCCAGGATGCAGCCCTGCACCAAGGCGTAATCGCGGTTGGAAATCGCCGACACGGTGAGGCGGCCAATCCCAGGCCAGGAAAAAATAGTCTCGGTAACAATGGCGCCTGCTAGCAAGGCGCCAAACTGCAGGCCGACCAAAGTCATCACGGGGATGATGGCGTTGCGCAGCGCGTGGCGGTACACCACCACATGCTCGGGCAAGCCTTTGGCGCGGGCGGTGCGAATGTAGTCCTGGCTTAGCTCCTCCAGCATGGCGGTGCGCACCATGCGGGTGAGGATGGCTGCCAAGCTTCCGCCCATGGTAATGGCCGGGAGAATCAAGTGTGCGAACGAGCCTGCGCCGGATACCGGAAGCCATCCCAGCTTGATCGAGAACAGCAGGATCAGGATCGGGCCCAGCGCGAAGCTAGGAAAGGAAAGCCCCAGCAGACTCACTACGCCAACGGCACTGTCTTGCCAGCGGGCACGGCGCAGCGCGGCCAACACACCCGCGGGAATGGCCAGGGCCAAGGCCAGCAGCAGCGCGGCCACGGTCAGCTCCAGCGTGTAGGGGTAGCGGGTTAACACCAGGTGGGAGACAGAATCGTTGAGGCGCAGGGATCTGCCCAGGTCACCATGGAGCACGCCGCGCCAGTAGTGCAGATATTGCAAACCCAAGGGCGCGTCTAAACCATATTGATGGCGCAGGGCAGACAGATCCGACGCAGTTGCACCCTCGCCCAGCATCTGTTGTACCGGGTCGCCCGGTACCAGATGGATGAGCAAGAAGACCATCGACACAACCAGCCAGATGACCGGCAGGATGTACAGCAATCGCTTCAGCAGCGCTACCAATTCAGCCTAACCCTCTTTCCTGCCGGCCTCGCGTTGCGCCTGTGCTCGCGCGACCACGTCTGGCTTGACCATACCCGCGTCCTGGTTGCTGCCGTGTTCTGCATCGTCCGCCTGGTTCTCCAGCCGTTCTACGCGCACCCGGCTGATGCGATGATCACTCATTTCCAATACCGTAAACCTTCGCCCTTCAAAATCCACAGTCTCTTCGCCAGTCGGGATTTTTCCCAGCCGGGTAAGCAAAAAGCCTGCCAGCGTTTCCACGCCGCCGCTGCGGGGCAGATGCCAGTTCATCTGCGTTTCCAGGTCACGCAGATTCACGCTGCCGTCAAGCACCACGGGGCCGGAGGTGCTTTGCAGTGCGGCCCGGGGACCGATGTCAAATTCGTCTTCTACCTCGCCGATGATCTGCTCGATGGCATCTTCTACGGTTACCAGGCCCACCGTCGACCCATACTCATCGACCACGATGGCAATATGGCGTCTGAGCTGCTGAAATTCGCTCAGCAGATCCAGCACGGGCTTGGTTTCCGGCACGACCAGCACGTCATGCATCACTTGTCCCAGGCGCAATTCACTGAAGGGCGCGCGGGCGAAGCGGGTTTGCGCGCTCATGCGGAAGTGCATTAAACGCGAAAGATCTTTTGAGTAGACCACGCCGACGATATGCTCCGGACCGTGCGCCGGGTCGTACACCGGCACGCGAGAATGCTGCTCTTCCACCACGCGAGCGTTCGCGTCCTCAATGAGCATGTCCGTGGGCAACGAGAAGATACGCTGCCGGGGGGTCATGACTTCCCGCGTGGGTATGCTGTTGAGCTCGACGGCGCGGTGAATCAGCGATTCCTGAAAAGCCGGAAGCATGCCCATTCTGCGCGCCGCAGTGGCAATCAGCTTCAGCTCTTCCGGCGAGTGCACTTCCCCGCCCTGCATCATTTCCATGCCAAAGAGGCGCATCACCACCCGCGCCGACCACTTCATCAACCGCACCGCCGGGCGCGTAATGCGGATGAACACGTCCATGGGCCCGGCCACTGCGACCGCAAGAACCTCCGCCTTGCGCAGCGCCAGGGATTTGGGGACCAGCTCTCCGAGCAGAACGTGGAGATAGGTAATCAAGGCAAACGCGATGGGCACGGCCAACAGGTGGGCGTAGACCCTGGCGTGCGGCATGCCGTTGAACCAGTGCTCGAAGAGAGTGGCGACGGCGGGCTCGCCGATCCAGCCCAGGGCCAGGCTGCACAGGGTCACGCCCAGCTGCACCGCAGGCAGAAAGTCTTCCATATTTTCCTGCAGACGGCGTACGGCCCGGGCTCCAGGCCGTCCCAGGGCGATCAAACGCTCGATGCGCGTCTCGCGCACACTCACCAGGGCGAACTCCGCCGCCACGAAGAAGCCGTTCGCCAGGATCAGGAGGGCGACGGAAACTGTCCGAAAGAGCATCAGTTCAACCATTGCGCGCTGGAACCAGGGAGCCGGCCGCAGATGAGAGGAAAGACTCGGAGCTCATTACGTCCATGATACTGGTGAGGGTGGCGCCGGGATACGTCGCCCTGTAGCGATGATTCCAGGCTGGGAAACCCGGGATGCCCAACCACGATACAGTTTGGCTAGGGGAACCGGAGACGCTTCCCATGCGTATCAAAGATTACCGGGGGGTTTGTGGCGGGGCAGCGTAAAGGCAAGGGAGTGTGGATTTGGGGTAGTGTCGTCGTCCTCGTGGTGGTTGCCTTCGTTGCAATTACGCTGCTTCGGCGGCGGAGCCCGCACTTCGAACCCAGCCGCCTGGACAAGGTGACCCGGGGAGAGATCGATCAGAGCGTGGTGGCCACTGGAAAGGTGCAGCCGATTACCAAGATCGAATTGAAATCTAAGGCCAGCGGGATCGTGCAAAAACTCTACGTGGATATCAATCAGCACGTGCATCAGGGTCAGATACTGGCCCAGCTTGACCGGCAAGAGATATTGGCCGAGGTCGCTGCCCAGCGGGCCTCTTTGCAGGCTGCGGAAGCCAACGTCAAAAGCGCCGCCGCCAGTATCGAACATGACAAAGTCGATGCCGCCGCACCCGACTTGCCGATGTATTATGCAACCCTGAAACGCAACCAGGAGATGGAAAAGGAAGGCATCGTCTCTCAGCAGGGCATGGATAATGCCAACCGCGATTACCTCTCCGAGCTCAATAAGAAGAATGTCGCCATCGCGCAAATCGATGTGGACCGCGCCAAGCTGCACCAGGCGGAAGCGCAGGTGGCGCAAAACGAGGCTAGCCTGAAGTCGCTCGAGGAGCAGCTGAGCTACACCACGCTTACGGCGCCCATTGATGGCGAAGTGCTCTCCCGCGATGTGGAAGTGGGCGACGCGGTCAGCTCCATCCTGGTGCTCGGCTCCACCGCGACGCTGGTGATGACCATCGGCGACACACGGCAGGTGTACGTAAACGGCAAGGTTGACGAGGCGGATATCGCCTCGGTGTATATGGGCCAGTTGGCGCGCATCCGCATTGAGTCGTTCAAGAACAAGACGTTCACCGGAAGGGTAACCCGCATCGCGCCATTAGGAGTGGAGAAAGACAACGTCACCACCTTTGAGGTACGAGTCTCGATCGACAATCCGAACCATGAGATCAAGGCCAACATGACGGCGAATGCCGAGATTCTCAACGTGGAGCACAAGAATGCGCTGTCTGTGCCGGAGCAGGCCCTGGTCTACGACAGCCAGAAGAATGCCTTCGTCGACGTACCCGATGCGGGAAACAGAACTGGCCTGCGCAGAGTCGCGGTCAAGGCGGGCATTGCCAATGGTAGCCGCACGGAAATTCTCTCTGGCCTGAGCGAAGGGCAGACTGTTTATTTGCAACCCTAAAGCCCAAGGAGGGCAACAATGCAAACCCGATGGAACCCATCCCGCAAAGCGGCAGCCGGAATTCTGGTTGCCATGTCCATGTGTCTGCCGGCGGTTGCGTTGGCCGCGGAAAAATCCTTCGACCGTACGCTTAACGTAAACGGCCCGGTGACGCTCCACGTTTCCACCGGGGCCGGCTACATTCACGTCTCGCCTGGCTCGGACAGCCAGGTGCACATCGTCGGCCATGTGAAAAGCAGTAATAGCTGGTGGGGGGGCTCGTCCGACGACGCGGTGTCGAAGGTCGCCAGCAATCCTCCTATTAACCAGGCCGGCAATATAATTCGAGTGGGCGAAGGCGGCGATGACTCCATGCGCCATGTCTCCATCGACTACGAGGTCACAACCCCGGCGAATACCATGCTTACGGCCGAAAGCGGTTCCGGCGACCTGCAGCTCTCCAATCTGAATGGAACGGTGCGGGCGCACACCGGTTCGGGGTCTATCCGCGCGGACAAGCTGGGCGCCGGCTCCAAGCTTGAAACGGGCTCGGGCAGCATCGAAGCGACGAATCTGATGGGTTCCACTACGCTGCAGACCGGCTCGGGCGAAATACGTGCCGGGTTGGGATCAGCGGGCGACGTGGTGGCCGGCACCGGCTCGGGCTCGATTAAGCTGGCCAACGTTCAAGGGGCGATCAAGGCGGAGACCGGCTCCGGCAGCCTGGAGATCAGCGGCCAACCAACTTCCCCCTGGAAGCTGGAGACGGGTTCAGGCGACATCTCGTTACAGGTGGGCAGCGGCGCTCGTTTCACGCTGGATGCGGAAACCGGCTCGGGCTCGGTTAAGACGGACCTTCCGCTCACCATGCGCGGCTCCCTGGATAAGCATCATGTCACCGGCACGGTGAACGGTGGCGGCCCCACGATCAAGGCGGAAACCGGCTCGGGGGATGTTCGCATTCAATAGGAGTGGATCTAGCCGCCGAGGCCGTAATAAGTGCGCATGGTGTATTCGGAAACGCTGTAGGGCATCAGGCGCTTGAGCCATACGGCGGCGCGCTGCGGAATCGGTCCGATGGTGTAGCGCAGGCGAGGGTTGCGCTGGTTCACGATGCGGTAGAGCAGGTGGGCAATCTGCTCCGGCCCGGGACCACTTTGCTCGTCGTGGGCTGTCTTCAGCAGCGCTGCCTCAAAAGACGGACTGTAGGCCTCCGCGGCGCCCGAAATCTCGGTGAATTGACGGTTTTCGGTAAGGGCCGTCTTGTGGTCACCGGGCTCGATAAGCACTACCCGAATGCCAAATGGCCTTACTTCCATACGCAGCGCTTCGCTTAGCCCTTCCAAGGCAAACTTGGAAGCGCTGTACATCGACTGATAGGGGATGGCGAGGAGCCCACCGATGGAACCGACGTTGACGATGTAGCCGCTGCGCTGGCTGCGCATGGCCGGTAAGACCGCACGGCACACCCGGAGAGCCCCGAAAAAATTGACCTCGAATTGTGCCTTCGCCTGCTCGATGGACGTGTTTTCGACTGGTCCGGCAATCCCCATACCAGCGTTGTTGACCACAATATCGAGCCGCCCCTCGTGGCCGAGCACCTGGGCGATTGCCTCTTTCACCGAACCATCCTCGGTAACGTCGGCAGTCAGCATGGTTACATTGCCCAGGTCTGCTCTTGCGGAAGCTGCTCGTCGAGAAGTACCGTACACGCGAAAGCCGCGTCCAGCCAAATGAGTGGCGCAAGCGAGGCCGATGCCGGAAGAGGCGCCCGTAACCAGAACAACCCGCTGATTTTCTTTTTCCATATTGCCCTTCACCCTATCATTAAGCATCCAACAGGGTTGCGTTTATCCTTTTCACTGCGAGAGCAAGACATGGCAAGACAAAGATGGATCTACCGGGCCGGCACCGCGCTAACGCTGGCGCTGGTATTGGGAGGTTGCAACGGGTTTAAGGCGGCCAACCCGAAGAACTTTACGCGGGCTCTGAATGCCTATTATGGCAACCACGACGATTGCCTTTTTTCGAGTTCGATTCGTTTTCCTTACGAAGCCAGCACCGCCAGTGGGGACAAGGATCCCAAGAAGGCGAGCCTCGATGCGTTGACGGATGCGGGATTGCTCAAGTCTCTGGAAGACAAAGATATCCATGTCAAGCGCTACGAGCTGACCACCTACGGCCAACGGGTGCCTCCACGCTTCTGCTACGGACACCGGGTAATCACCACCATCGATGGCTTTACGCCACCGGCAGCAGCCGACGGTCAGCAAACGACCAAGGTGAGTTACCACTACAAGATGATGGACGTTCCCGGCTGGGCTGATTCCGACGGGATACGGAAGGCTTTTCCTGCATTTGCCAAGGCGACCTCGGGAGACGCCCAGGACCAATCCACGCTGGTGCTGACCATGAACGGGTGGCGCGTTCCGGAGTAGACCTGGGGCCTCCTGAAGAGCATCGACTAAAGTAGAAAGATGTTCAGGATATTTCGCCCCATCCCGGCCGCATCGTTGCGGCTGCTGGTGTTCGACCTCGATGGCACACTGATCGACTCGGGGGCCGACCTTTGTGCCTCGGTCAACGCAATGCTGCAGCACTTCGGACGGCCGCCGCTCGCGGAGACGGTGATCTCCACCTACATTGGTGACGGCGCTGCGAAGCTGGTGAGCCGTTCCCTGGGCGAACCGACCGATGCCGGATTTCTCGATTCCGCTCTTGCCTTCTTCCTCGATTATTATCGCGAGCACAAGCTGGACCAGACTTACGTTTACCCGGGAGTGTTTGCATCGCTCGACAGCCTGCGCTTCGAGCCGGGGGGCGCAGCGAGATCCATGGCAGTACTGACCAACAAACCGATCGGACCATCGGACGCCATCTGTGATGCTCTTGGACTGAGCCCTTACTTTTTTCGCATCTACGGCGGCAACAGCTTTGCCAGCAAGAAACCCGATCCGGAAGGGCTGCTTGCTCTGATTAAGGAAGCGGGCGTCCGCCCGCAAGAGACGCTGATGATCGGAGATTCCGATGTGGACATCCGAACCGCGCGCAACGCTGGGGTGTGGAGTATGGGCTGCTCGTATGGACTGGCGCCGCATACGCTGGTCACGACTCCTCCGGACTCCTTGGTTGATTCTCCTGCGGAGTGGCCGATGGCCCTGGCCGAGTGGGGTACAGGACTGCGTGCAACGGCTAAGGGATTTTAAGCAAGGAAAGGATTTAGTCTGCTGCAACCGCGAGCCGAAGCTGCAAGAATCTCAAGAGCCCGACTTCTTCCTGGCGGAGCGCGTTTGGAGCGTCCGCGTGCTCCGTTTCGACTTGCTGCCTGACCGTCTTGATCATCGCTCCACTCAGATAGCTGTCCAGAACCGCGGGATGCACATAGCACTTGCGACAGGTGGCGGGCGTATTCCCCAGACGCGCTGCGACTCCGCACTCCACTCTTGCCTTTGAACTCAAAGGTGACGCTGGATCCCTCCGCTTGGACAGCTTGTTCCGCATCGTGGTCAACCCGTAGGAGTGGTTTTCGCGGGCATACTCGGAGTTACCGATACGGATAAGCGTTGTTTCCATCAAGCGCACGATAGTTGCCAGTATTTTCTGCCGCGCAAGACCGGGGCGTGAAAGGTCATGCTCTACCCGTTCACGGATGGTAGGCAGAGTCGCACCAAAGATCATCATGCGCTCATATTTCGTTTCATCACGCACTTCGCGCCAACGGGGATGGTAGCGGCTCTGCTTTCTACCCCGCGCATCGCGACCTGTAGCCTGCAGGTGCCCTTTGGGGTTCTGGCAGATCCACACGTCTGTCCAAGCAGGCGGAATCACAAGGGACTTGATGCGGGCGAGAGTTTCCTTGTCGCGCACGGGCTTTCCGTCAGGATCGATATAGCAGAAGCCCTTTCCGCGGCGCTTTCGGCGGATCCCCGGTTGGGCGTCTGAGACCTAGCGAAGTCCCGCTGCTCTTGCGGATTCGATGGGATCGGTGTTGATAGGTAACTGCTTTTTTCTGGTGCGCACCGGCTTTTCCTGAGTTAGCTATCCACTGCACCCTTTTGGATGCAAGCACACAGCGTTCGCAAGGAGCACAGGATGAGCGAGAAACAAAGATTATCATTTCACCGAAAAAAGACTCGATCGTTTGACCAATCTGGCCGGCGGAGAACACCGCACTACTAAAAGATTAGTTGACAAGCCCCGGTGCTCGCGTATTACTCTACTAAGAGTTTAGTAATAAGGTCCCGATGCCAGCCAAGATAAATCAAACATTGACGCCGTTGGAGTTGGAAATCATGCAGGTGCTTTGGGAAGCAGGACCCTGCACGGTAGCGGAAGTGCTGCCGAAGCTCAAGGCGGAACTCGCCTACACGACCGTACAAACCATGCTCAACGTACTGCTGCGCAAGAAGAAGGTAAAGCGAGTGCAGGAGGGGCGCGCTCACCGGTACCGTCCGGCGGTGAGCCGTGAGCGGGCAACCGGAAGCGCACTCAGCGACCTGGTGAAGCGAATGTTTGGCGGTTCGAGCGAGGCATTGCTCATGGCAATGGTGGACACACAGCAGATCAGCGCGGAGGAATTGGCGCGTGTGGCGCAGAAGTTGGCGGCGGCCGAAGCACCGGCGTCCAAGGAGGAGCCATGATCGAACGATCGCTCATCGAGTACGTGATCAACGCCTTCTGGCAAGTTCCGCTGCTTACCGGAGGCGCGTGGCTGCTGTTGCGGATGGTAAAGCCGGCGCCGCTGACGCAGCATCGCGTATGGCTGGCCATTCTGGGACTCGCGGTGCTGCTGCCGCTCCATGGCATGAGCGGCGGAGTCTCCGCAACCCAGTCCACGGGTTCGCTTCTTGAGGCCGGCCGTGAAGAGACCCCCGTCGCACCGGCGCAGCACTTGCCACGGACACCAAGACGACAATTTGCCTTCGCCGCTCTCTTCGCCGCGCGAACGGGTAGCGTGCGTTTGAACCCGAGGATCGTCCATTGGCTGTTGAGGCTGTATGTGGCTACGATCGTCCTCGGCTTATTCCGCATGACACGAGCATGGCTCGCAGCGCGAACGCTGGTGCGAAATTCGCAAGAGATTTTTCTGAGCGAGCGAGACAGAACGGCCTTGGAGAACTTTAGCCGGCGGCTGGGTATCAAGCCGCCACAAGTCCGCGAGTCGGGGGAAGCGTCGAGTCCTATGATCGTCGGCTCCGTGGCGCCGGTCCTGCTGGTGCCTGCGGGATTTACCCGGCACACGGAAAGTGAGATCCGCGCTGCTCTGTGTCACGAACTGGCCCACATCCAGAGGCAAGACTACCTGGTGAATGTGGTCTGCCAGGTGGCAGCGTTGCCGCTTGCTTGGCATCCAGTTGTCGATTGGGTGCAGCAGCGGTTACGCATGACGCGCGAGATGGTTTGCGATGCGATGGCGGCGCAGGAAATGAAATCCCACTTGGGATACGCTAGATGCCTGCTAGCCCTGGCGCACAGCATGCTTGGAGAACGCGGCATGACGGCGCAAGAGGAGTCTCTAGGGTTATTCGGCAACCACACGCTGGAGGAACGAGTGATGCGACTGATGGACACAACCACAATGAGTGCGCAAGCGAATGCATCTCAAGTGGCAAGTGGCGTAGCCATGATGCTCGCCACGGGCGCGATCGCCGTGGCGTTCCATGTCACGCCAACGATGGCGCAGGCCGTTGTTCTGCCGCAAGCAACGCAGAATCCGCCGCAAGTTGCCCAGGCTAGTGCGCCTAAGCCCGGATCGCCGACCGCAGTGGAAAAAAAACGCGCCACCGTTCACCGCAATGATGCCAAACGCGGGGAACCTGCACCGCCGGTGCAACCGCTCATCGACGAGGATGTCCAGCAGCGCATGGACGATCTCACGACGCAGATCGCAAAAGAAACGGCAAACATCGACAGCCCTGAGTTCCAGCAGCGGATGGCTGAGGCGCAACGGAATATAGACGAGGCAACCGCAAAGCTGAATAGTCCTGAATTCAAGCAGAAGATGGACGATCTCGCGACGCGAATGGCAAACCAGGCGGCGAACATGAACAGCCCTGAGTTCAAGCACCGCATGGACGATGCGCAGAAACAGATCGACGAAGCCACGGCGAAGTTCAACGGCCCGGAGTTCAAACAGCAGATGGATATTGCGCAGCGCCAAATGGACGAGGCAATGGCGAGATTTAACAGCCCTGAGTTCAAGCAGCGGATGGACGACCTGCAAAAACAAATGGAGGAGCAGATCGAGGAGTTCAGCCGAAAATATCAGCGCTCGCACAATCCATAGCCGGCGAGGCTAAGGGAGCTCACCGAGGTGTCCGAAGTCCTGGCGCAATTTGCTTTTCAATAGCTTTCCCGTCGAGGTATGGGCCAGCTCGTCCACGAACACAAAACCGTCCGGCACGTGCCAGCGTGGGAAGCGTTGCTCCAGAAATGCGCGCAATTCGGAAGCGTCGACGACGAAACCATCTTTCAATATGACAAGCGCCAGCGGACGCTCTTGCCATTTGCTGTGGGGTACGGCGATGACTGCGGCTTCCTTCACTGCCTCGTGCGCCACCAAGGCATTTTCCAGATCGACGGAGCTAATCCACTCGCCGCCTGACTTAATCAGGTCTTTCAGGCGATCAGTGATTTTCAGGTAGCCTTCGGAGTCTATTGTGCCTACATCGCCAGTGCGGAACCAGCCATCGTCAGTCCACTTGTCAGCCTGATCGAGGTTGTAGTAACTGCCGGCGATCCATGGCCCGCGGACTTGCAGCTCGCCCGCAGTTACACCGTCTCTGGCACACTTGCCTTGGTCCCCCACCGTGCGGGTCTCGATAAAGGGCAAAGGCAACCCTTGCTTCATGCGCTGGGTGTACCTTTCGTCTTCAGTCCAACTGTGCATGTGCGGCTTGAGCGTAGCGGCGGTACCTACGGGAGTCGTTTCCGTCATGCCCCATGCGTGCAAGAGGTGCACACCAAGCTTGTCGAAACGGCGGAACAGAGATTCAGGAGCTGCAGAGCCACCTACGGTGAGACGTAAGCCAGGGGCCAACTTCCAGCGGCCGGGATCACTTTCCAGTGTATTCAGCACGCCCATCCAAATGGTAGGAACCCCACCGGCGATCGTCACCTGCTCGTTCTGCAACAGGTCCAGCAGAGCCGCCGGCTTAAGGTTGCATCCAGGTAAAACCTGCTTGCTTCCGTTCATGGCGGCGGCATAGGGAAACCCCCATGAGTTGACGTGAAACATGGGCACGATAGGAAGCACTGTGTCGTTGCGGCTAAAGTTCAGCTGGTCAGGAAGAGAGATGGCTAGGGAATGCAGGCAGATGGCACGGTGCGAGTAGAGAACTCCTTTCGGACAGCCGGTCGTTCCCGAGGTGTAGCACAGGGCGACTGCATCGTGTTCCGCGAGGTCACTCTCATCTGGCTCCCCGGTCGCTTGCACCAGAAAACCCTCATAGGGCTCGCATCCCGGCGGGAGCCTGCCGCTGCCGTGATCAACCACAAAGACTCGTTCGAAGTGGACTCTAGGGCGAATCTGTTCGTAGAGGTCGAGCAGTACATCCTCCACAATCAGAAAGCGGTCCTGGGCGTGATTGACGATGTAGGCGAGTTCGTCCGGGTGCAGCCGCAGGTTAAGGGTGTGCAGCACGGCTCCAGTGATAGGAACGCCGAAGTAGGCTTCCAGGTGGGCATGCCCGTTCCACATGAGGGTAGCGACGCGATCGCCTTGGGCCACACCCGCACCTTCCAGAGCAGCCGCTAATTGCCGGGAGCGCCGGCGCAGATCGCGATAGGTATAGCTGTGGCGGCCGCCGTCGGGCTGCATGGAAACGATTGCCACATCGGGAAAGAGGGTGCCCGCCCGCTCCAGCATGCTGTTGATGAGAAGCGGCGATGACATCATGGTGGATTTCATGAAACCTCCCATGGTTGCGATGAGGGGCCTGCTTGAGCTGCCGATCATCAAATCACAGTCATGGGAAGAACGCCAGCCTGGTTACCCGAGACTTAGGGAATAGCGGTCCTCACAGCCGTAACCATCTTGAGGATGGACCCGGTTATTACTTCGGGCTCATCGATAAGAACCATGTGAGTGCTGTTCCAGGAGATGACGTGTTCACTTCTATGGGATAGCGCCATTAAACCTGTTTGCAGGTTCAAGTAACCGGCCGTCTCGTTACCAGTACTAATGACTGTCAAAGGCATGTCGCCGAGTGGAAACGCAGATTTGCCGGTAGCCATTGCAAGGTCCGCGGAGCAGTCCTGGGCCATTTCGTAATTTGGCTGCATGGGATTTTTAGAGAGGGCCCAGCTATGCAGGTCCTGGTCATGTTTCGGCAACTTGCTGAAATTCACATCGTCCTGGAAGTCGAGAACGATCGGCGCTTGAGAAACAATCGCGGGCGGGCTGTAGGTCGGCTGCAAACTATGCGACCGTGTAGCGCGCCGCGGGGGGACCTGATCAGGAATAAACGCATGATCGACGATTACCATTCCCACTACATTGTTGGGATATCTGGCCGCGTAGAGCCGCGCCCACTGAGCTCCCACTGAGTATCCGACAAGAATATAAGGAGCATCGACAGGCGCTTTCATGATCAGTTGATGGATCTCGTTGACGCGTTGGTCGCAAGTGGGTGCTGCTCCCGCCTTGAAAGGATCGCTCCACGCGGTTCCAGATGCATCGAAAGTGCAGACCCGGGTGAATTCCGCCACCGCGGGTTGCACCAGCCCCCAGTCGAAAGAAAACGCTCCCATGATCATGACGGTTGGGCTTCCGTGGCCGAGGCAGTAAAGATGGACGCGATAGCCGCCCACGTCAACGAGAGTGCCGAGGGGCAACGGCCTGGATTGGATGGCAGTCTGGCTCTTACCCGTCAAGCAAGAAGATAAGATCAATGCGATCCATAAGGCCGCAAGATAGAGATTGCCATCACGACGGATAAGCATGAGATTCATTTGTGACGATCGGACAGAGTGCTGAGGAGCATGCGCTCTGCACCCTGGCTCGACAAGACGCTATTCCAGCGTACGGTTCCTTCGCGGACCACAATGCCGGCAGGAAACGAATCGACATGGAAGACGCTCAGCTCTGCGTTGGGCACAATGACCATATGAACGTTCGCCGGCAAATTCCGCTGCCACTCGCGTAAAGCCGTTGCAATTTCATTGGAAGGGACATCGTTCCGTCCGGTGTTGGCACTCCAGCTGGTAATCGCGTAAATGGTCTGTTGTGGTGCTGCTCTGGCTAGACGGGCCGCCTCGTTTGAGGCGTTAGGCGACCAGAGAACAAAGGGAAGCAAGAGCACTGTGCCCCGGCTCAGTGAGATCGGGCGCGGCAACAGTTTTCCATTCGTGAGCGTGAACCCGCGGAATCCACTCAGAGGGGCTTGCGTCCCGACCATTTGCTGCCTGTGCAAAGACGCCTGCATGGGGGAGTCATCAGCTGTACCCTGCCAGCTTTGCATCTGTGCGATGGCTGCCAATTGATGCATCACTTCCTGCCCAGAGGGTTCATCTCGCCCTTTTGCCAGGGAGACACAGCGCACGGCATCGTTGAACAAAACGCTTGCAGATGCGGTTGCTTCTTTTCCCTCGAGTGCCTTTCCACCGGCAAGCAGCGGCAGAGTCACAGCGTTCTGTGTCGCGCAGAGGTTAAGGGCCATTCTATTGAGGCCGTCAGTCAATCCCTCGGATGCATCGATGATCTGATCGATGGCGAAATGGATTTCGGCGTCGTAGGGAAAATTGTGCAACAGTGACTGCACTACCAACTCGGCGGAGCCCGGGTCGTTCAGGCCGAGGAGAGCTCGTATCAGCAAGACCATTCCCCGCTTTCTCTCCGGCGGCTGAGGAAGGGCAAGGTATTTCGTGAGTGCGGCACGGGCAGGTCCGTACTCCTGACCGAACAGGCACAAGTCGCCTAAAGCGATCAGTTGATTCTCATCCGCATTCAGCGACGACGCATTCGATGAGAGCTCGCGGCAGTCACCGGAGGCGCGAGCGATGCCAATTTGCAGGGCTAACCGGTCGGCATCTGTCAGATCGTCTGGCTGCATCCTCGACGCCTGGAATGGTGCAAGCGCCGCCTTGTAGGCCTCCGAGGGAGAAAGAGGCTTTGCATTCTCCTGAGTCTGGCCACGACCGCATATGAGCGCCAGCAGAAGGTGCACGAGGAGCGACTTACGGCGATAGAGGCTGCGTGGGAGCCGGGAGAGAAACAGCAGGTCCCTCCGCTGCGCTACGCTCAGCGGTTTTCTGGACCTTCTTTTAAAACTACACTCCATGCGCGTCCGTTTCGGATGTTGGGTATCCCAGGATTGCATCCTGGGTCATTTTCAGCCGTCCCTGCGGGACTCAAGTTAAGAGTTCCCGCGCGGACGCTGACTCCTAACGCCTTTCCTTGACGATAACAAACACGTGTAGTAAACAATAGTACACATGTAGGAGCAACGGTGGCCGAACCCAAATTATCCAAACTCGAGTTTCAAATCATGGAGGCGCTCTGGACGCAAGGCGAGGCCTCGATCCGCGAGATCCAGGACACCTTTCCAGTAAAGCGCAGGCCCGCGTATACGACCATTCAAACGACCGTTTATCGGATGGAAGCGAAAAATATCGTGCGCCGGGTGAAGAAGGTTGGCAACTTCCACATCTTCGCCGCGGCGGTTTCGCGCGGCGCCGCACAACGGAGATTAATTGACGACCTGCTGGCATTGTTCGGCGGCCGCACGCAGCCGGTCATGGCGCACCTGATTGAATCGGGCAAGCTCACACTCGAGGACGTAAAGGAAGCCGAGAAGGCGCTCCGGCAACTGGAAAAGAAGGATAAGTCATGATTGCCAAGTACTTCTCCGAACTTCCGGCGGCGATCGCACCGGCCCTGGCTAACCACCTCTGGCAGTCAACATTGTTCGCAGCGTTGGTCGCGATCCTGACGTTGGCATGCAAGAAGAACGAAGCAAGAATCCGGCATAGTCTGTGGCTGGCGGCGTCGCTGAAGTTTCTAGTCCCCTGGGCATTACTGATGAGCCTCGGCCGCGGTCTTGCCGGTCCACGGTTTTCATGGAGCGGGCGAAGCGGGCTGCTTTCAGCGGTGGAAGGCTTTAGCCAGCCCTTCACCTTTGTCGTGGTCGCACCGGTTAACCATGCCGCGTCCACCGCCCATCTGCTTACCCTGCTACCACGGTTGATCGCAGCCGTGTGGCTGTGCGGTTTTCTCGCGGTAGTGATCCTCTGGTCGGTGCGCTGGCATCGCGTTGCTGCAGCGGTCCACCGCTCCATGCCCGCGGAGCAAGGACGCGAAGTCGATGCGCTACGACAGCTCGAAAAACTTGGCGGGCTGCGCAAACCGATGACCCTCTTGCTATCGCGGGACTCCACTCTGGAGCCTGGGATTTTCGGCATATTTCGGCCGGTCTTGCTATGGCCGGTAAGAATCTCCGAACACCTGCAGGACTCGCACCTTCGAGCGATCGTTGCGCACGAGGTAGCGCATGTGCAGCGTCGCGACAACCTGGCTGCCGCTCTGCACATGACGGTAGAAGCCATCTTCTGGTTTCACCCTATGGTCTGGTGGCTGGGAGCGCGCCTGGTAGAGGAGCGCGAGTTGGCGTGCGACGAAGAGGTGTTGCGGCTGGGCAATCCACCATCCATCTACGCCGAGAGCATTTTGAAGACTTGCAAATTCTGCGTGGAATCGCCACTCGCTTGCGTCTCGGGCGTGACGGGCGCCGAATTGAAGAGACGCGTTGTACGCATCATGACGCCGAACTCCGCAAAGAAGCTTGGTCCGGGCAGAAGGTTCCTGTTGGCTTCCGTGGGAGTTGCAGCCGTTGTTGGACCAATCCTCTTCGGTCTATGGAACACGCCACGGGGCCGAGCGCAATCTCCGGAGGCGAGCGCCCGGCAAGCGGGAACGCCGATCTACCACGTCGGAGGGGACGTTTCTGCGCCGCAGCTGATCTTCGCGCCGAACCCGGAGTTCTCTGAGGAGGCCAAGCGGGAAAAGTATCAAGGTGCTTGCGTTGTGTCCACGGTGGTAGACGCGCAAGGAAACCCGCAGCGCGTCCAGGTAATACGCCACCTGGGAAAGGGTCTGGACCAGAAGGCGGTCGAGGCAGTGAAGAAGTATCGATTCAAACCGGCGATGCTCCACGGAGAACCGGTTGCGGTGGAAGTGAAGATCGAAGTGAACTTCCTACTGTATTAAACGCGTTAGTCAGTTACAAGGAAAGGAGAAGCCATGGGTTCCTTGTCTGGAGTATGGGCGGCAATCGCACCCGCAGTGGGTAACCACCTTTGGCAATCGACGCTCTTCGCGTGCCTAGCCGCTATGCTGACGTTCGCCTTGCGAAAGAACCACGCACGGATTCGTTACCGCATGTGGCTGGCAGCATCGATAAAATTTCTCATTCCCTTTTCGCTATTGATCGGCCTGGGCGGTCATCTGGCCGGACCGCGTAGTTCGGTAAACGCGGAGAGCGGCTTTTATTCCTCGGCGGAAGAACTAAGCCAACCCTTTACCCGGACCACCGCGCCGGTGGCTCTCCCGGTGGCCCGCGCGCCGCATGCTGATCTGCTCCCCCTGTTGCGAGGGGTTCTCATGGCTGTTTGGCTGTGCGGTTTTGTCGCAACACTCGGTCTATGGTGGTGGCGCTGGAGACGATTCTCTCGAGCGATGCGGAGCGCGGCGCTCGTATTAGAAGGACGCGAAATGGAATTGCTGCGGCGCCTCGAACAGGTTGCGGGCGTGCGAACACCCATCAAGCTCTTGTTTTCTCAGGATTCCGTAGAGCCAGGCATCTTTGGCATCATGCGGCCGGCGCTGGTATGGCCGGCTGGAATTTCTCAGCACCTTACGGACGCGCACCTGGAGGCGATTATCGCTCACGAGGTATGGCACGTGCGCCGTCGCGACAATCTAGCCGCGGCGATACATATGGTAGTGGAGGGCATCTTCTGGTTTCACCCCATGGTTTGGTGGTTGGGTGCGCGCCTGATGGTGGAGCGCGAACAGGCCTGCGACGAAGAGGTATTGCAACTGGGTAATCCAGCGCAGGTGTACGCCGAGAGCATCCTCAAGACCTGTGAATTCTGCATGGGATCGCCGCTGGCTTGCATTTCCGGAGTGACGGGCGCCGACCTCAAGAGCCGAATCATCCGGATCATGCGAGAGCCTGTGGCGCGCAGACTGGACCTGGGCAGGAAGCTGTTGCTTGTTGCCGCTGGAGCGACGGCTGTCGCTGGTCCGGTGGTTTTCGGCCTGGTGCAGGAACCGCGAGGGCACGCCGCGTCGCCGGTTGCAGGCAACACCTCCAAGCTGCCGGCGTACGATGTGGCTTCGATCAAGCGCGACAAGTCTGGTACAGACATGATGTTGCTTCACACCACACCGGTCGGGCTCACTGCAAAAAATATCCCGTTGAAGGAGCTTATTCGACAAGCGTATGGACTCGACGACCAGCAGATCATAGGAGCACCCGGCTGGCTCAGCTCGGAACGATACGATATCGAGGCAAAAGTGAGCAGCAGCTCTGATGCGGATGCGTTGCACGATCTTAGCAATGATCAGCGTAGGCTCATGGTTCAACCTCTTCTAGCGGACCGCTTTCATCTAAGAGCACACACAGAGGTAAGAGATCTTCCGGTATTAGCGATGGTCGTCGCGAAAGGTGGTCCAAAACTTCAGGAAGCAAAGCCCGGAGAAACATACCCAAACGGAATAAAAGGCTTCGACGGCCATGGAGGGGCGGGCCTGATGCGTATGGGTCCCGGTCAGCTAACCATTCAAGGGCTTGACTTGCCGACTGCGGCGAAGCTCTTGTCGCAGCAACTAGGGCTCATGGTTCAAGACCAGACCGGGCTTACGGGGAAATACGACTTCACCCTGCAGTGGGCACCAGATCGAGGTGCAGCCTCCGGGCCTGACAACACCGCCGCAACAGACTCCGCTGGGCCTTCGGTTTTCACGGCGATTCAAGAACAGCTGGGGCTGAAACTAGAGTCCCGTAAAGCGCCGGTGGAGGTCTTGGTCATCGATCACATCGAAGCACCGTCGGAGAACTAAACGGGGTTTAGTTTCGTATCAAATCCTACGGTTTTCTACTTTGAGCCGGGACTGTGCGGGGGAAGCAAAAATAATCCCTACGCTCGCGCTAATTTGTCGCGCTCGAACGTCTTATAGGAAGCTTTCCACTCCATCGTTGTTGGCTTGTGTCTGAAATACCGGGTCCGATCTCAAGAAGGGGTTCCCGAATCATGAGCGACCGCGCTGCACGCAAACTAAATATCATTCTTAGGCTCCTGTTGTGCATAGGTATCATGGCCACGGTGCACAGCACCCGCATGCGAGCTCAAGCTAGAGCAGACACCCCCGCGCAAAATATTGCCGACACCTGGCAAGGCACGCTGCATGCAGGCCAGGACCTGCGTACCGTGGTCAAAATCTCCAAGGCGGATGACGGCGGGTACAAGGCGGTGTTCTACAGCATCGATCAGGGTGGCGGCGACGGCCTTCCTGTGACCAAGATCACCCTGGAGGGCACCACGGTAAAGATGTCCCTAGCGATGATCGGCGGCACTTATGAAGGCAAGCTGAGCGCGGATGGCAAGACGATTACCGGCACTTGGAGCCAAGGGCCCAATCCCCTGCCGCTGAACCTGACGCGTGCTACACCAGAGACGGAGTGGACGATTCCGCCGCCCCAACCCAAGCTGCCACCGATGGATGCGAACGCTAACCCCAGCTTTGAAGTCGCCACCATCAAGCCGAGCGTTCCCAACAAGCCCGGCAAAGCATTTGGTTTCAGAGGCGGGCATTTTGTGACCTTGAATACCAATGTGAATGACCTTATCGCCTTTGCGTACGGGCTGCACGCCAAGCAGATTATCGATGCGCCACCGTGGTTCGGCACCGATCTCTTCGACATCGAGGGCAAGCCGGACACGGAGGGCCGTCCGAATAACAAGCAGATGGGGATCATGTTGCAAAAGCTGCTGGCGGACCGTTTCAAGCTGACCTTTCATCATGACAAGCGAGAGCTTTCGGTCTACGTAATCACCGTGGCAAGCGGCGGACCGAAGATGACCAAGAGCACGGCCGGACCGAATGACCCTTCAGGCTTCGGCTTCAGGGGGCTCGGCGATCTGATAGTAAGGAACCTGAATATGACGGATTTCGCCACCTGGATGCAATCTGGGGTGATGGACAAACCGGTGGTGGATGAAACCGAGCTCAAGGGTAGATACGACTTTCAGCTGAAATGGACCCCGGATGATTCCCAATTCGCGCAATTCAGAGGTACCGGCGTGAAGATGCCGCCACCAACCGATGACGCCAATGCTCCACCCAGCCTTTACACCGCGATTCAAGAGCAACTGGGCCTGAAAATGGCACCGGCCAAGGCCCCCGATGACGTGATCGTCATCGATCATGCCGAGAAGCCTTCAGAGAACTGACGCCGCACAGACTCTGAGATATGTTGACGGCCATGGCAGGGCGGCGAGCGCGGAGGCTTCTATACGTGGTTTGCGTTGTTGTCGCGATGGCCTTCCCCAGCCTGGCAGCGGCATCCGCCTACCACGGCCAAGTCACCTTCGGTGGCTTGCCGTTGCCTGGTGCAACCGTCACGGTGACACAAGGAACCAGGAAGTTCACCACCGTCACTGACCTGGGCGGCCAGTATAGTTTCGCGGACCTGGCCGACGGAGTGTGGCAAATCGAGATCGACATGCAATGCTTCTCGACCGTTCACAACGAGATCACGGTATCCACGAACACAGCTGCGGCAAAGTGGGAGCTGACACTGCTGCCAATGGACGAGATTACGAAGCTGGCCAATCTTCCCCCAGCGCCGCTGCCCCAGCTCAGCGCGCCGGCACTGGTCAAACCGCCCACGCCCGGTTCCACCGGCGAGAACGCGGCTGAAATACCCAAGCCGGCGGAGGATGCGAGCCAGCAGTCAGCGGATGGTCTGCTGGTGAATGGCAGCGTCAACAATGCCGCGACCTCCCGGTTCTCGCTCGACCAGGCCTTCGGCAACCGTAGGTCCAATAGCAGGAGCCTCTACAACGGCGGCCTTGCCGCCATTTACGATAACTCCGCCACGGATGCTCGTCCTTACTCGCTCAGCGGACTGAATTTACCCAAGGCTTCTTACAATCGCATCACGGGCGTGTTCACCCTCGGCGGGCCCTTGAAGATTCCGCACGTGTTGCCGCGGGGGCCAACCTTCTTTGTTGCCTATCTCTGGACGCGTAACCGTGATGCGGACGCTGAGGCTGGCCTGGTGCCCACCGAGGCGGAGCGGGCAGGCAACCTCTCAGGCCTGCTCAACCCGCTTGGCCAACCGGTCATCGTCTTCAATCCTGCCACAGGCCTGCCGTTCCCAGGGAACGTTGTCCCGGTCAGCAGCCAGGCTCAGGCGCTGTTGCAGCTGTATCCTTCGCAGAACATTCCAGGAAACTCGCTCTACAACTATCAAGTGCCCATTCTCAACAGCACCCACCAGGACGCGCTGCAGTCGCGCATGGACAAGACGATCGGCCGCAGAGACGAGGTCTACGGAAGCTTCAATTTTCAGAGCACACGGTCCAGCATCGCCAATCTCTTTGCCTTTACTGACAAGACCGACATTCTCGGCATCAACTTCAACGTCAATTGGTCACACCGCTTCAGCCAGCGGCTTTTCGTCTATACCGGCTACCATTTCAGCCGGCTCAGAACCAACATCGTGCCTTATTTTGAGAACCGTCAGAACATATCAGGGGAAGCGGGCATTTCCGGCAACAACCAGGACCCATCCAATTGGGGTCCGCCCACGCTCACTTTTTCAAGCGGTATCACGATGCTCACTGACGAGAACAGCTCGTACAATCGCAACCGTACCGATTCCTTTTCCGGATCCGTCGCGATCTATCGCGGACGCCACAACATCACGATTGGCGGCGATCTGCGCAAACAGGAGTACAACGACTATTTTCAGGCGAATCCCCGTGGCATCTTTACGTTCACGGGTGCCGCTACGCAAGGAACGTCGGGTAACGTAACTAACACTGGATCTGATCTAGCCGACTTCCTCATCGGAGTGCCCGATACCAGCTCCGTAGCGTTCGGCAACGCAGATAAATATCTGCGCCAGCCCGCTTACGATCTTTATGGTGCGGATGATTGGCGCATACTGCCTAACCTCACCATCAACGCCGGGCTGCGGTGGGAATACGGTGCCCCGATCACCGAACTGTATGGGCGCCTCGTGAATCTTGATGTTCTACCCGGGTTTAGCGATGTGGCGCCGGTCGTTGCGAGCGATCCTATCGGGCCGCTGACCGGCATCCACTATCCGAGTTCGCTGATCTGGCCAGACCGGCGAGGCTTCGAGCCGCGCGTCGGTATCTCCTGGCGCCCGATTCCAGCTTCCACTGTCGTGGTTCGCGCCGGCTACGGCATCTACGACGACACGTCCGTCTACCAGACCGCTGCGCTCCAAATGGCGCAGCAAACCCCGCTCTCGACCAGCCTCAGCGTGCAGAACAGCCCCGACTGCAAGCTCACGTTGGCAAGCGGGTTTATCCCCTGCCAATCGATTACCACCAACACCTTCGCGGTGGATCCTAACTTCAGAGTCGGCTATGCCCAAACCTGGCAGTTATCCGTACAACGTGATCTACCGGGAGCGCTGCAGCTCACCGCGACTTACCTGGGAGTGAAAGGCACGCGCGGTGTACAGCAGTTCTTGCCTAACACCTATCCCATCGGCGCTGCGAATACCTGTTCCGGCTGCCAATCGGGCTTCGTGTATCAGACGTCGGGCGGTGACTCTACGCGGCAATCGGGGCAACTCCAACTGCGGCGCAGGCTGCGTAGCGGTTTCACTGCTTCCCTGCTCTATACATACTCGAAGTCGATCGATGATGACGCCTACCTGGGAGGCCAGGGCCATGTGATCGCCAGCAGCCAGACCGCGGCGCCCGCGGCCGGGCAAGGCGCTGGACAAGGGGCTGGACAAGGATCGTCGGGAACGACGGCCACCACCACGCAAAGCGCGTCGCCAACATCGGCCATTGCGCAGAACTGGCTCAACCTGCATGCCGAGCGTTCCCTCTCTTCGTTCGATCAACGTAACCTGCTCAACCTGACGGCCCAATACACTACCGGTGAAGGCCTTGGTGGTGGAACACTGATGGGCGGTTGGCGGGGCAGGCTGCTCAAGGAGTGGACAATCGTTGGCACGTCCGTAATCGGCACCGGCCTGCCCGAAACGCCTGTTTACCTGGCGGCCGTCCCGGGAACGGGGTACACCGGCACCATTCGACCCAACCCTACGGGCAAGCCTATCTCGATGTCCAACGGACTTCAACATCTCAATCCCGCCGCATACAGTGCGCCCCTGGTGGGCCAATGGGGAACGGCGGGCAGGAACTCGATCACCGGGCCTGGCCAGTTCAGCCTGGATACTTCGGTCGCTCGGACTTTCCGCCCAAGCGGACGGTTCTTCCTGGATTTGAAAGTGTCGGCTACCAACATGTTGAACCACCCGGTGTTTACCGGCTGGAACACGACCGTGAACAGCACGCAGTTCGGTCTCCCGCTGAACACCAACGCGATGCGCAGCCTGGAAACTCAGCTGCGCCTGAGGTTTTGAGATGAAACTTCTGACGACTCTGCTTCTCCTAATCACCACCGCGCACGCGATGGCGCAGCAGATCGGCCAGAACAAGACGACTAGCGATTCGCAACCATATACCGTCTCAGTCAAGTCGCAACTGGTGGTGGAAACCGTCGTCGTCAAAGATAAGCAGGGAAAGTTTATCCCGGGGCTCACCGCCAAAGACTTCGCCCTTACAGAGGACGGCGTCGTTCAGACTATCCGCTTCTGCGAGCACCAGGCGCTCACGGAAAATGCCTCGCCCGTGCCTGCCGCCGCGCCCGGTTCTGAAGACATCAAGATTTACAAGCAGCTCACGCGCACCCAGGTTAAGCCGGAAACGATGGAGAACGATCGCTATAAGAATCGCCGGCTGCTCGCACTCTACTTCGACATGACTGCGATGCGGCCAGCAGACCAGCTGCGCGCGCTTTCCGCAGCAGAGCAATTCATCCGCACGCAATTAACCTCGGTCGATCTCGTCTCCATCCTGCGCTACCAGGGTGGTTCGGTCGACATCCTGCAGGACTTTACGGCCGATCGCAACAAGCTGCTCAGCATCCTTGAAACACTTATCGTTGGCGAAGGCCAGGGGTCCGCCGAGACCATCGACGATGCCAGCAGCGCCGACACCGGCGCCGCATTTGGACAGGACGACAGCGAGTTCAACGTCTTCAACACCGATCGCCAGCTCTCCGCCCTGCAGACCGCGGCCAAAATGCTGAGCCAGTTGAATGAGAAGAAATCTCTCATCTACTTCGCCAGCGGGCTGCGACTCAATGGCATTGATAACCAGGCACAGCTGCACGCCACCGTCGACGCAGCCATTCGAGCCGGCGTCTCTTTCTGGCCCATCGATGCGCGTGGCCTGGTCGCAGAGGCCCCGCTCGGGGATGCTACCCAGGGTTCACCGGGGAATTCGGGCATGTACTCCGGCACCGGCGCCCAGGCCACCACCACCAACTTCCAACAATCACAGGACACTCTGTTCGCCCTTGCCGGCGACACCGGCGGCAAAGCCCTGTTCGATTCCAACGACCTGACCCGCGGTATCGTTCAGGCGCAGGAGGCCATCTCCGATTACTACGTGGTGGGCTACTACACGACAAACACGGCGAGGAACGGACATTTTCGCCGGGTGAAAATCTCGCTCACGCAAGACGTTGGCGCGAACCTCAATTACCGCCAAGGCTACTACGCGGATAAGGAGTTCAGCCACTTCAACTCAGTCGATAAAGAACGTCAGCTGGAAGACGCTCTGATGCTCGAGGATCCCATCACCGAGCTCTCGATCGCGATGGAGATCGATCACTTCCAGCTCAACCGGGCGGAATATTTTGTACCCATCATTGTCAAGATTCCCGGCCGCGAACTCGCCCTGGCCAAGCGAGGCGGCGCGGAGCACACGCTGATCGATTTCGTAGGCGAAATTAAGGACTTGGTCGGCGGCACCACGGTGAGCAATGTCCGCGACAACGTCAACATCAAGCTCTCTGACACTACCGCTGCCGAGCTGGCGCGGAGACCGATCGAATACGACACCGGCTTTACGCTGCTGCCGGGCAAGTACCAAATCAAGTTTCTTGCGCGCGATGACGAGACGGGCAGGATCGGTACATACCAAACCACCTTCGTCATCCCGAATTTGAACAAGGAGGTCACGCACGTCCCCATCAGCTCCGTCGTGCTGAGCAGCCAGCGAGTGGACCTTAAAGATGCTCTCTACAACGCGCAAAAAGACAAGGACCGAGGCAAGGAGGAGGCGGTCAACCCGCTGGTTCAGAACGGACAAAAACTGATTCCCAGCGTAACCCGGGTATTCCGCCAGAGCCAGGACATGTATGTGTATTTGCAGGCCTATCAGCAAGGGGCGACCGGGGTGCAGCCGCTCGTCGCATTTGTGAGCTTCTACAGCGGAGAAACGAAGGCTTTTGAAACACGACCAATGCAGATGACGCAGGGGCTGAACAACCGGTTACAAACGATGCCCTTCACCTTCAGCATTCCTCTCCGTCAGCTGCCGCCCGGCGAGTATGAATGCCAGATATCCGTGCTGGATCCAACGGGAAAGAAGGCTTCATTCTGGCAGGCACAAGTGATGGTCGTGCCCTGACGCGGCGATCATCAGGCCAGAGCCTCAAAGGCGGCAACAAAAATATCGTCGGTGACCAGGTCCGGGGTCTGGAAGAACGTGAACAGGAGGCCGGTAATGATCGCATCGAGCACACAGACAAATTTCTCAGCCGGCATGGGCAGTTGGTCTGGCGGCACTATCTTCACCAGCTCCTTCGCCATCCTTTTGTAGATAGCCGCGTTCTGCCGGGTCATCTGCGAGCGCATACCTTCGTGCGTCAACGTATAAAGTTGAAATGCGCTCGCCGCGGCAGCCTGGCTTCTGCGTGCATGCGCTTCCTTAGCAACGGTCTTACCCAGAATGCGCATTTGGTCCCGGAAGCTCGCGCCTGGCTTAAACGGTGGAATGATCGGCTTCCAGCGTGTCTCGACAACAGCCAGGAAAAGCTCTTCCTTGTCTTTGAAATTGCCATAGACCGCGCCTCGGGTCATTCCAGCGCGTGCGGCGATTTCCTCCAGTGAGGCTCGATCGAAACCCTTTTCCCCAATCACGGCTGCCGCGGCCTCAATCAATGAGGTCCTGGTTCGGGCGCGTTTGCCTTCGCCATCGTGAGGCACATCGAGACTTGCTCTTTTCGCCACTTATACTTCCTTAAAATACACTGTTGTATTTTATACACGAATGTATTATTTTACCTTTACTATGACGAGTTGGCAGTGGAATTTTGTCCTCGTGTTCGTCTTTGCCCTTTTCGTCTTGCTCGCCGGGTTCTTCTATGAATTGATCGGCGACCGGATAGATGCAAACCGTCAACCGGCCCCGGGACGGCTCGTTTCCGTTGGCGATCACAAACTTCATCTGCTTTGTAAGGGGGGCGCAGCTCCAGCCGTGGTGATCGAACAGGGCGCAGGCGAAGCTTCCCACTTCTGGTGGCCGGTGCAAGACCGGATGGCAGAATTCGCGACCGTTTGCACCTATGATCGCGCCGGTTATGGATGGAGTGAAGCAACCGGCGCTGGACGAACCATCGACGATCGGGCGGAAGAATTACACAAGCTGCTGGCCAATGCCGGCATACCGGGACCCTACATTCTTGCGGCTCATTCCTATGGCGGCTTGATCATCCGAAGTTTTGCTCGGAAACATCCGGCTGATGTTGCAGGTCTGGTACTTGTCGACACGCCGGAAGAGAGCAACATCTTCCAGCCAGAGGTCCTCGACTTCTACGCCAAGGCCAGGTGGATGAATCGCGTGGTGGCGATTGGATCGCAGTTCGGCGTACTGCGTCTACTACGGCATTGGATCCCTCTCGACCGATTTGGGTTTTGGCTCACGCGCCCTGCGGAATACGCGGCTTTGTGTGACGACCTGGCGTCACTCGAGCTTGTACCCACGTCCATGAGAGGCTCGGAAAAACCCGGAAGCCTTGGAGCGCTTCCAGTGGGAGTGCTCACCCATGGCCAGCCATTTCCTGGACCCTTTGCCATTCTCGAGAAAAATTGGAGCGAAGGACAAACACGTCTGGCTGCGTTGTCGAACAACAGCGAGTTGGTCGTAGCCAAGAACAGCAATCACATGATCGAGATCGATGAACCCCACCTAGTGGTCGACATGGTGCGCCGGGTTCATACCGCAGCGCGCGACCATTCCATACTTGCCGAAATTGGAGCAGCAGCGATGCCCTAGAACTGTGATCTAGCAATTGCCAACTACTCTCTCCCACCGACTCGACTACTCGGAGAGAATGGGTTCGCGCACTTCGTCCGTCTTCGGTCCCAGGTTTTTATGACGATCGAGATAGCGAACGCAGGCGTTCCAGCGCAGGATTGCGTCATCGTTGCCCACTGGACGCACGCGCTCCGCTTCCTCGAATAGATGCAATGCCTTGACAAGCCAATCGTAAACGTAGCCACTGGAGCCCGGCTTGCCGGCGTCGTGGTAGGCCTTCGCACGCCTCTCCCACGCGATCCCGGAATAATAAGCGCGATCGTAGGCTGCCTCGAGACCGGCCGTCGCCTCTACCGCGTTCGAAAATGCCCCTTGGTCATGAGCAATCTCATCGGTTAAGGCCAGAATCATGCTGATGCGCGCTTCCCGGTTCCCAGGCTCCACTTCCAGGATGTCGCGGCAGATGCTTACGGCTTCGTTTGGCTCGTTTAACAAGCGGTAACGCTCGGCCTTAGCCAATGCACCACCTACACTGTCAAGAGAGATAGGTTTGAGTGTGAACATGGTACCCCCTTCGTTTAGAGGATGTGAAACAACTGCTTTAACGGATCAAAGAAACGGTCCACTACCCGCTCCTTGAGCGGGATAATTGCGTTCTCAGTAATGGTTATCGATTCAGGACACACCTTGCGGCAGCAGGTGGTGATGTTGCAGTAACCGATACTGTGCTTTTTTCTTAAGTCGCTGACACGGTCTTCGCTATCGAGCGGATGCATTTCGAGCGCCGCTGCGTAGACGAACAAGCGGGGACCGATGAACTCCTCTTCTTTGTGATGCTCACGAAGAACGTGACATACATCCTGGCAAAGAAAACACTCGATGCACTTGCGGAACTCCTGCACCCGCTCCACGTCTGCCTGTTGCATGCGCCAGGTTCCATCGGGCAAGTCAGGGGAACGAGGCCGGAATGGCTTGACCGTCATCTTGGCGCGGAAGTTCCAGGAGACGTCGGTGACCAGGTCGCGGATCAGCGGAAAGGTATGCATTGGCTCGAGGATCACCGGCAATTCCAAGTTGAGATTGCTAAGCCGGGTCATGCACATGAGTTTCGGCATTCCATTAATCTCAGCGGAGCAGGAGCCACACTTGCCGGCCTTGCAATTCCATCGCAGGGCGAGGTCGGGCGCCTGCTGAGCCTGAATCCGGTGCACGGCGTCCAAGACCACCATGCCCTCCTCCACCGGGGTGAGGTAATCCTGGAACAGGCCGCCTGCCGAATCCCCGCGCCAGATGCGAAACACTGCCTGCTTGGCCATGGTCTATTCTCCCTACTTCATTTCCTGAATCACGGCTTTCAATTCGTCGGGCATGGGCGGGAGAGGACGCTTCTCCACCAGCATTTCGCCATCTGCTCCGCGCTTGACGACGATATTGTGTTTGCCCCACTCGGCATCCTTGTTGGGAAAGTCTTCGCGAAATTGCGCCCCCCGGCTTTCTTTTCGCAGCAGCGCAGCATGGGTAATCGCTTCCGATACCACCAGCATGCTCGAGAGATCGAGCGCGGTGTGCCATCCGTTGTTGTACTGACGGTGGCCCGCGATCCCCACACGGTCTGCCCGCGTATGGAATTGCGCTATTTTCTCCAGTGCCTGTTGCATTTCATTTTCTGTGCGCACAATGCCGACCAGGTCCTGCATCGCTTCCTGCAGATCGTATTGAATCTGGTAGGGATTCTCGCCGGATGTACCACGTTCGAAGGGTTTGAGGGCTTCGGTTGCCGTTGCCTGAAGATGCTCGTCATCAATCGTGGCAACTGCATTGGCTTTGGCGAATTCCGCCGCGTAGTGGCCGGCGCGGCGGCCGAATACCACGAGATCTGAAAGCGAATTGCCGCCCAACCGATTGGCGCCGTGCAATCCCGCCGCCGCTTCTCCGGCGGCAAACAAGCCCGGTACGTTGGACATTTGCGAATCGCCATCCACGCGGATGCCGCCCATCATGTAATGCGTGGTCGGGCCCACTTCCATCGGCTCTTTGGTGATGTCCAGATCTGCGAGCTGCTTGAACTGGTGATACATGCTGGGCAGCTTGCGTTTGATGTGCTCCTCCGCTTTCGGAAGGTGCTGCTTAATCCACGCAATATCAAGAAAGACGCCACCGTGCGGCGTTCCCCGCCCGGCTTTGACCTCACGATTGATGCAGCGGGCAACGTGATCGCGGGTTAGGAGCTCGGGCGGCCGGCGCGCATTTCTGTCGCCCTGTGTGTAGCGCCATCCTTCGTCTTCTGTGTCCGCCGTCTGGGCCTTATAGAGATCGGGGATTTCGTCGAACATGAACCTGCGGCCTTCACTGTTGCGCAGAACGCCGCCTTCCCCGCGCACGCCTTCGGTCACCAGGATGCCGCGCACACTGATGGGCCAGACCATACCTGTGGGATGAAACTGCACGAACTCCATTTCCTGCAGTTCGGCGCCCACGTTATATGCCAGGGCAAGGCCATCGCCGGTGTATTCCCAACTATTGCTGGTGACCTTGTAGGCGCGGCCGATTCCGCCCGTGGCCAGCACCACTGCCTTGGCTTGCCACAGTTGAAAGAGACCTTTCTCGCGATCGTATCCACAGGCGCCGGCTACGCGGCCCGAGTCCATCAGGAGGCTAAGCACGGTGCACTCCATGTGGACCTGCATGCCGCAATGAATGCCGTGATCCTGGAGGGTGCGGATCATCTCCAGGCCGGTGCGATCACCGACGTGAGCCAGGCGTGGATACTGATGGCCGCCGAAGTTACGCTGCAGAATCCGCCCGTCCTTGGTGCGATCGAAGAGCGCGCCCCAGGCCTCGAGTTCGCGCACGCACTCAGGCGCCTCCTTGGCGTGCAGTTCCGCCATACGCCAGTTGTTGAGGTACTGGCCGCCGCGCATGGTATCGGCAAAATGTACGCGCCAGTTGTCTCGATCGTCGACGTTGGCCAGCGCGGCGGCGATGCCGCCCTCCGCCATGACCGTATGTGCTTTGCCCAGCAGCGATTTGCAGACCACGCCTACCTTGACCCCGCTGGCAGCGGCTTCGATCGCAGCGCGCAGTCCTGCACCGCCCGCACCGATGACCAGAACATCGTAGGAAAAGCGCTGGAACTCCGCCATCTACAGGATTCTCCAGTCGTGCCAGATGCCCATGGCGCAGAGGCGGACGTAGATGTCGGAGAATCCCACCCAGAAGAGACTGGCCCATGCCCATTTCTGGTGTCCTCGGTTCAGGCAGCTCACGCAATCGTAGAGCTTGTGCCGTACCGGGTATTCTGAGATGCGGTCGAACGTGCCTCCCACCAAATGCCGGAAGGCATGGCAGCCGAATACATATCCGCCGAGAAGGACAACATTCATTACCAGTACGAGGCTTCCGACGCCGATCCCAAAGCCGTCAGGGAAATGGAAGGACACGATGGCGTCATAAACAAGAAACGCCCACACCAGGTAGGAGAGGCGCAAAAAGTAACGATGGAAGTTCTGCATGATCAGGGGAAAGCTTCGTTCCCCGAGATAGGTCTTGCGCGGTTCGCTTACCGCACACGCAGGAGGATCAGCCCAGAACGACTTATAGTAGGCGCCGCGGTAGTAGTAACAGGTGAGGCGAAAGAGGCCCGGTATCCATAGGATGAGAAGCGCCGGTGAAAAATGCACGAATCTCGGATACCACGATGGCCTGGGGCCAAAGAGGGCGTGAGGCGAGGAGCCGAAAAGTTCCGGAGAATAGAAAGGAGAAATGTAGGGGCCAAAGGTGTAGTGGCTGTTTTGCCATGCCGCCCAGCTGGAATAAACGAGGAACGCGCTCAATCCTAGAAAAATGGCTGAGGGCGAAAGCCACCAGGGATCCCGCCGCGATGTTTGGCCAAACCTGCCGTCTTTCCAGACGACATCGGGAGCTGCCATCTTCCCCCTCCACGGCAGAGGATCCGCTGGAGTTCCTTCCCGCCGATGGCAGGGGATTATATGCCGCAAATAACTGCGCCGCCAAGTGGGGGCCTATCCAACCCCTTCGCGGGCATCTCTCCAAAGGTCGATCTCTCCTTCTTGCGCGTAACCATCGATTTCCTTCAGCTCTGCGGCGGTGAAGTGCAGGTTCTTAATCGCGTCGAGCGAGTCGTCGAGTTGCTCCACGGTACGCGCGCCTATCAGTGCCGAGGTAATCCGCGAATCACGGAGTACCCAGGCAATGGCCATCTGTGCCAAAGTCTGCCCGCGCCCACGCGCAATTTCGTTCAAGGCGCGCACACGCATCAGATTTTCTTCGCTCAGGTGTGCTTTACCCAGCGAGCCCTCCGCCTTGGCGCGTGAGTTCTCCGGCAGACCCTTTAGATATTTGCTGGTCAGCAGTCCCTGGGCCAGCGGGGAGAAACCGATGCAACCTACACCCAATTCCTCCAACGTGCTGAGCAACTCCTTCTCCACCCAGCGATTCAGCATGGAGTATGACGGCTGATGAATGAGCAGCGGTACTCCTTCGCTTTGCAGGATCTTTGCCGCCTGGCGCGTCCGCTCCGGACTGTAGGAAGAAATGCCTACATACAATGCCTTACCCTGGCGCACGGCCTGCACCAGCGCTCCCATGGTTTCTTCGAGGGGCACATCCATGGTGGGGCGATGAGAGTAGAAGATGTCGACGTACTCCACCCCGATGCGGTGCAGGCTTTCGTCGAGCGAGGCCAGCATATATTTGCGCGAGCCGCCCAGGCCGTAGGGACCAGGCCACATATCCCACCCGGCCTTGGAGGAGATCAGTAGCTCGTTGCGGTGGTCGCGGAAGTCCTTGCGAAGAATTTCGCCGAAGTTTTCCTCGGCGGAGCCGTAGGGTGGTCCGTAGTTGTTAGCCAGGTCGAAGTGGGTCACTCCCCGATCGAAAGCTCGGCGAACGATTGCCCGGCCGGTCTCGAAAACATCAGCCCCGCCGAAGTTCTGCCACAGACCGAGAGAGACTGGCGGCAGTACAATCCCCGATCGCCCACAGCGGCGAAATTGCGCTCCGTCATACCGCTTCTCGTTGGGTACATAACTCATTCGTGTTGATCTCCTTCATCTTCTCCAGATGCTCTTGGGACCGAGCGGTGTCGCGGCGGCCTCGGCAAAGTATTTCACAAGCGCTCATTCCCTCACCGTGGACGGGTGGCCCTTATCTCGCTCGTTTTTGCGAGATATGGGGCACCCAGCCTTCACTCAGATGATGGAGTCTAATTGTACGTACCATGGTACATTGGTACGCATGGCGGAAACAAAAGGATCGATTGAGGTGGAACGGATTCAGACCGGGGTCCGGGTCGAAAAGCGGCTGCTCAAGGTATTGAAGGCGGTCGCCGAGTTGAAGGACATGTCCCTAGGCGATTTGCTCGAGGGGATTGTGCTCCATGCCTTTGAAGGCAAGTCTGCGTTTTCTGCGCAAACGCTCAAGGAGATCGAGCAGTTCAGAAGTGTCTACGGCCTGACTCTGCACGCCTCGGATAGCCATCGCTTGAAGGAGCGCAAATGAAAGGCAGCATGCTGGTGTTTCTTACGGTGATCATCTGGATGACGAACCCACAAAACTCAGGAATCGCGAAGGCGGCGGCCGTCCCCGCCCACGTTAGCAATACCTTCCAATTTGTCGTAAAGGCGCCCTTGAGCCGCGCTGCCCCCCTCTTCGGCCCGGAAGGAGAACGATGCTGGGCCGGCCAACACTGGAACCCCGTATTTGTGTACCCCCAACCGGGGACGGACGTGCAAGGAGCGGTCTTCACCGTTCAGTACGGGCCCCACACGAGCTTGTGGGTGAACACGCTCTTCGATCCGGACGGAGGCCGTATGCAGTATGTGTCTTTCGTCCCGGGCGTCCACGTATCCACGGTGGATGTTCGACTGACCCCAGTCGATTCGTCAAGCACAAGCGTGGAAGTAACTTACGTGCGCACAGCTTTGGACGCGGGAGCAAACGCCGAGGTGGAAACTATGGGGAAGAGCGATCGCGAGAGCGGTCCGCATTGGCAGCAAGAAATCGAAAAGTGTCTCACGTCGCAACGCTAACGGCGGTAAGAAACATGGCATTGGATTGTTTCTCGGAGTCTGATCGCGGCCCGGCACAGCAGACCCTGGACAAACTCGCCCATCACGACATCTCACGCTGGGCGTTGACTGGCGGACTCGCAACCGAACTGCATATCGAGCGGCACGCAGGCATGTCTGTGCTTCGTCCCCTGAATGATCTGGACTTTCTTGTCACCTCGTTCGATTGCATCCCCGCGAGCTTGGCTGGAGAGTTTCTGCTGAGGCATGTCCATCCCGATGATCCTCCCGGCAAGACGCTGTTGCAATGCGTCGATCCAGAGACAGGAATTCGGGTGGATGTCTTCCGAGCCTATGGATCGGTGATGGAACGTTTAGTCCCGGTCGACCTAGTCCCTGAGCTATGCGGAATGATCTCGGTGGAGGATTTAACGGCCCGAGGCGCAAGGTTGTGCTGGGACCTGGCGGGCAATGCTTGCGTGGCGCCGAAATATACCAGAGATTTTCTGAGGCTGCTAGAGGTTGTGAAGACCCGTGACGTTGAAGCAGTCTGGCAGGAGCATAGAAAGTCTCAGAGTCCAGAGAGCTTCTCGGATGCCGCGGAGCAAATCCGCCGGCTGATCACTGCCCGCCCGGAGTTGATCGTCAGCCCTGTCTACTGCACGGACGTGACCGCAAGGTGCGAACGCTGCCGTGACACTCCAACCCTTGCCCTCGCCGACCCTAATCAGATTCTCGCGCTCCTTGGTTATTGCTGACGCGCTTTGGCAGAGTTGTGAGAGACAACTTTGATTTCGAAAACCTTTGGCCACTGCTTCCCGGTGACAAAGAGGCGGTCATGCCTGGCATCGTAAGCGATCCCGTTCAGTACGGATTCCGCGTTGACCCTCTGATCGGCAGGCAATAAGCCGGCCAGATCGATCCAGGCGATCACGTGTCCGTCGCGCGGATCAATGCGCGCGATCAGGTCTGAGTGCCAGACGTTCGCGTAGATCTCACCCTTGATAAATTCCAGCTCGTTGAGCTGCTCGATGGCCCGGGTCCCATCCTTTACCAGGATGTGGTGCGTTTCCGCGAAGCTGTTGGGATCGCGAAAACGAAGCGTCGCAGTGCCATCGCTGGTGATGATTTCTTTTGCCGTGCGCGTCATGCCCCAGCCTTCCCCGGTATAGCCGAACTGCTTGAGTGTCCGTAGGGTAAAGCGGTCATAAACAAAGCAAATGTGCGACTGCCACGTCCATTGGTAGATATTCGGTCCCCAATCGACGATTCCCTCTCCAAAATACTGGGGCGCCAGAGCGAGCTTCTGCTGCGGCTTGCCGGTTTCGGGCTGAATGGCCAGCAGCGCTGAGTGCCCTTCGATCCCTGTTCCCTCGTAGAACAGGCCGTCGAGGTAGAAAAATCCCTCGGTATAACTGTCGGTGGAGTGAGGGTAGTCGGCCACGACCTTATAGCTCAAGATCGGGGCAGCAGCACGCGCGCGATCGGCGCTGAGCAGGCACGCGGCTAGCGCAAGGCCGGCACCGAAACGCCTTGCGAGCAGGAGAACGAAGGACATCGTATTTCACCTTACCGCATCCGGACCGTGCGTTTAGTGACGGAAACTGCCTTGTCACTTCTCATACACGAACCTTTAATGATCGAATAACGTCAGTTCCCCCGAGGAAACCGCACGCATGCTTCCACGGTGCTTTGTCGTTTGCACCCTGCTCCTGGCTCCATCATTGACGGCTCGTGCGCAGCCCCCGCCGAACCTACTCCACGTGGGCCGGAACATTCTGCTCGCGCCGGACAAAGAGTTCCATAATGCCGGTTGCATTCTCTGTTCGGCCGACGTTGAGGGCCGCGCCACCGGCAGCGTGCGCGTTTTCGCCGGCAATGTTTTTCTCAACGGCGCGGTGGCTGGCAATGTAATGGTCTTCGGCGGCAACGTTACCCTCACCAGCAACGCCAAGGTCGATGGCCGCGTGGTTGTCTTCGGCGGGCATTTGCACCAGGATTCCGCCGCAATCAGCCACACGCAGACAGTGCTCCCTCCGATCATCTTTCTACCCATGATTCTTTTCATCTGCGCCATCATTAGTGTTCTGATTGTTCTCACGCGCCGGATGGTACGTGGCCCAATCTCCTTCCCTCCGCTGCCGCGGCTTTAGTTCCGCCGTCCAGCGCGCGTTTATAATGGGGAGAACCTTGCGCTTCCCAGGACCCTGCGCCACCCACGGCTGGTCCTCGCGCCGCACCCAAAACACAGGTACTCATGGATTTCCAGCTGGTTAGCGATTACCGTCCCCGTGGCGACCAAGGCCGCGCCATCCAGGAGCTGGTCTCCGGACTAGCCTCCGGCGAGCAGCACCAGACCCTGCTCGGCGTCACCGGTTCCGGCAAAACCTTCACCATGGCCAAGATTATCGAGCAATCCAATCGCCCGGCCCTGATCCTGGCCCACAACAAGACGCTGGCGGCCCAGCTCTTTCACGAATTCAAGCAGTTTTTCCCGGGTAATGCCGTCGAGTACTTCGTCTCCTACTACGACTACTACCAGCCCGAGGCCTACATCCCTTCCGGTGACCTGTACATCGAGAAGGAAGCCACCATCAATGAGGAACTGGACAAGCTCCGCCTCTCCGCCACCCGTTCCTTGTTTGAGCGGCGGGACGCGATTATCGTCTCCTCGGTCAGCTGCATCTACGGCCTGGGTTCGCCTGAGGCGTACTACGGCATGCTGCTGCTGCTCGAAAAGGGGCAGAAGATCCGCCGCGAAGACATCACCCGGCGGCTGGTGGAGATTCTCTACGAGCGCAACGACGGCGATTTCCGCCGCGGAACCTTTCGCGTCCGGGGCGATGTGATCGAGGTGTTCCCCACCTACGATGAAATGGCCTATCGCATTGAGCTCTTCGGCGACGAGATTGAAGAGCTGTCACAGATCGATCCGCTCTTCGGCACTGTGCGTCAGAAATATGCGCGTTTGCCGATTTATCCCAAGTCGCATTACGTCGTCCAGCCGGAACGCAAGAAGACCGCTGTCGCCTCCATCCTGGAAGAACTTGCCGTGTGGGAGAAACAGCTGGAGTCGGAGGGACGGCTGGTCGAATCGCAGCGCATCCATCAGCGCACTCGCTTCGACTTGGAAATGATCAAGTCCATGGGCTACTGCCATGGCATTGAAAACTACTCGCGCCACTTCTCCGGCCGGCTGCCGGGCGAACCACCGCCCACTCTGCTGGACTATTTCCCGCGCGATTACCTGGTATTTATTGACGAGTCGCACGTAACCGTCCCGCAATTGCATGGCATGTGGCATGGCGACCGTTCGCGCAAGCAGAACCTGGTCGATTATGGCTTCCGCCTGCCTTCCGCCATGGACAATCGCCCACTCAGGTTTGAGGAGTTCGAGACCCGCACCCACCAAACGATTTATGTCTCCGCGACGCCCGGCCCTTACGAGCTCACCAAGTCGGCGGGTGTGGTGGTGGAGCAGATTATCCGGCCTACCGGACTGGTGGATCCGGAGGTGGAGATCCGGCCTATCCGGGGCCAGATCGACGATTTGCTGGCGGAGATTCGCGCCCGTGTGGAGAAGAACGAGCGCGTCCTGGTCACGGTGCTGACCAAGCGAATGGCGGAGGACTTGTCCGGCTACTACTCAGAAGTCGGGGTGAAATGCCGCTATATGCACTCCGAGATTGAAACTCTGGAGCGGGTGCGCCTGTTGCGCGATCTGCGCCGCGGAGAATATGACGTGCTCATCGGCATCAACCTGTTGCGCGAGGGGCTTGATCTGCCCGAGGTTTCGCTGGTCGCGATCCTCGATGCCGACAAGGAGGGTTTCCTGCGCTCCGCAGGCTCGCTCATCCAGACCATTGGACGCGCCGCCCGCCACCTGAGCGGCCGCGCCATCCTGTACGCCGATGTGATGACCGATTCCATCCGCCGCGCCTTGGATGAAACTGATCGCAGGCGCACGGTGCAGCAGGCTCACAACCAGGAGCACGGCATCACTCCTACTTCCATCATTCGCTCGCTCGACATGTCCCTGGTTCACATTCTCAAGGCTGAGTATGCCGACCTGACCAGCCAGGATGATTCGTTGCCGGAATTCGAGACGCAGCAGGAACTGGACGCCTACATCGGCAAGCTGGAGTCGGATATGCGTGAAGCGGCCAAGAAGTTCGAGTTTGAAAAGGCGGCCAAATTACGCGACACGATCAAGGACCTGCGCACGAAGGAATTTCTCTTTTCGTGAAACGACGGTTACCTCCACGGTTCGAGGCTCTCAATACGCTTGCATACCTAGTCGTGCTTCTAGTATGCAAAATGTAGTGTATTGTCTGGCCTTTCAATGAGACCGTCCTGCACTTGAATTCAAAGAATTAATCAAAGGAAGTGCTAATGGCATCCCACAACCCAGTTCCGGCACCCGAAAAATATTTTGTTGCTTTCGTCATCCAGGGTGAAGACGTTTTCAAAATAACCTGCGACAGCATTGTGCACACTTGCGGAAATACCGGCGAGGGTGCTTTCCAGGGTGTGGCAAAACTACGCGCCGCCGCCGCCCTCGAACAGCTCACCGCAATCCACAACGAACGCCCCGACGAATTGCGCAAAATGGCTCGGGAAATGGCCCGTGAGGGCATGGCCATGCTCGCGCGCACCAGTAGCGCCGCCAAAACTAATATCGAAAGAATCGCGTAAGCTGGTTAGGTGGAGTCGCGGTCGCCTTCTGATAGTTTCGGACCCGGCGGTGGATTTTGCCATCGACGGTACGCGTGTAACAGGCAGCCTGGAAGTCCCAGGCTGCAGTGTTGATGCGCTGTAGGACAATTTATCCACAATTCGAACGCAAGGCCGCCCGAGCCTGCACCCACAACCCCCTTTGCATTAAGGTTGATGCTCCATTACCCTCACTTTTTGGGGAAACAAGGACACTATGCAGTTCTGGAATGAGTTGGAAGGGCAAACAATCGATGGGCTTTACCCCTTGCGCCGCCTGGTGCGGTCCGAAGGGCGTAGCGCCTGGTTCGAGACCGAGGAGCTAGGCACCCCCGCCACCATCAGCCTTACTGAGGCGCTGACGGATGCGGACGAGGTGACCGAGCGGCTCAAGGCAGCACAAAACCTGAAGCATCCAAACCTGGTGAGTATCACCAAGGTTGGGCAGGTACATCTCGACAACACCTTGATTGTTTACGCAGTCATGGAGCACATTGAGCAAAGTCTCTCCGACGTGCTGCAGGCTCAGAGCCTCACCCCGGAAGAAGGCCGCGAGGTGGCCGAAGCCTTGGTTGGTGCGCTCACCGCGATTCACCAGAATGGCATGTCTCATGGCCGCGTGGAGGCTGCCAGCGTGCTGGCGACCGAGGATACGGTCAAGCTGCGCAGCGATTGTCTGCAAACCACAACGGCCGGGCAGGCTGATGACGTCGCGGCGATCGGCTCAACCCTCTTCCACGCTTTCACTCAGCGAAAAGCGCTCACCGCCACCGATGCGCAGATCAATCGCATCCCGGCGCCATTCGCGGAGATTATCCGCAACTCCTTTGCCCGGCGCTGGACGCTAGGCCAAGTTGCCAACGCGTTGAAGCCCGGCCAGCCGCCAGCTCAGGCGATTCCACCAGTTCCGGTCTCCGGTCCGCACGCAAGCGCCGCCTCCCGTTCGCACACCGCCTCTAGTTCCAACTCCCGCTGCCGCTCCGGCTCCGCCCCCGGTCAAACCTGCACAGCCCGTGGCCCAAAAAGTGGAAAGGACGGAGCCGGCGTACCGCCCCGCTACGCCTCTTCCCGTAGCTGAGAAGCCATTGCCTTTGGCCCCTGACGACGATGATCCGGCGGATGCCCCACGAAAGCCTTTTTTGCTGTACGGAGCATTGGCAGCCATCGTGCTGGCGATCCTCGCGTGGCTATTCTGGCCCAAGCCCGCACAGGCTCCTACGAACGCGGCCAATCCCCAAACCGCAAGCCAACCGGCCACGCCATCTCCCGCACCTGCCCCCCCGCCCGGTACGGCCATGCAGGGTACGGCCATGCGAGGTCCGGCCAAGCCGACTCCAGCGATGCGGGCCGCCGCGCCAACCGCACGGCCCACCAGCCCCGCCGCGTCGCCCAAGGAACGCACGATCTGGCGAGTGGTCGTCTATACCTATCGGAGTCAGAAAATGGCGCAGGATCGGGTAGACCTGATCAGCGGGAAATATCCTGATCTCCATGCCTCGGTCTTCAGCCCTCCCGGCCAGGCTGACGTTTACCTGGTCGTCGTCGGAGGCGCGATGGATCGTCAGCAATCGTTTGAAATGCGCGCGAAAGCACTTCGTGATGGCATGCCGGGGGATACGTTCGCCCGGAACTTCTCGCAGTAGAAGGCTCTCAATTACTGCGCAGAGGCTTCTAGCAGGTATTTGAGACTCGCGGCGACGCTCTCCACCGGTGGGATCACGGTGGCGCCATATGTAACATCCTGCTCGACTACCATCCATCCCGCATAGTTGTTCTTTTCGAGCACCCGGAAGAACGCAGGAAAATCGATCGATCCCTGACCAATGATGGTGAAGGCATGGGCGGCGATGGCCTGCGCAAAGTTCATGTCACTGCGGCGAACCTTCCCCATCACTTTAGCATCGACGTCCTTGATGTGAACGAATCTGAGGACCTTACGAAATTTTTCCGCTTCGACCACGGGATCACCGCCTGAGTAGGCAAAATGTCCGGTGTCCAGGCAGAGTCCGATCTTCGAAGCCGATGTGGCGTCGAAGAACTGCTCGGTCTCGTGCGGCGTTTCCACGTGGGTTGAGGTGTGGGGATGGAAAACAAGTTCCAGGCCAAACTCCTCCGCCACCTGGGCTGCTTCCGCGACCACCTTCGCAACCTGCTTCCATTGTTGGGCGTTCAGGCCCTTACTGCCATCGGCGGGAACCCGGCCGGCAATCCGATCGCGCTCTGGAGATTGCTTATCAGAAAGAACCAGGAAGGGCGCTCCGACGGTAGCAAGCAGGTCGCCTACTTTGCGAATCTGCTCAACCACGATGGTGGTAGAAGCCGGGTCGATCAGATCGACCGGGACGAACGAACCTAGCAGCTTCAAGTTTCGCTGAGAGAGTTCGCGTTCGAGCACCTTCGCGTCGGTGGGAAAGAAGCCGTAAGGTCCCAACTCGGTGCCGGTATAACCTGCGAAGACCATCTCATCCAACATCTTCTGGTAGCTCTGCTCCCAAGATGGACTTGGGTAGTCCAAAACTCCCCAGCTATTGGGCGCCGAGGCAAACTTGAAGCGCGCAGGCGATGCAGTCATGGGAACCCCTTGCAAGCACTTGAACGCCCCTGGCTAAGCGCTTATGTTGGCTATGATGCAGGGGGCGATTTCTTCTCGTCAAGCTCGAGAACCGCACAAATTCTCAGGTGGGGGCAAGTATGCGTAAGTTGGGTATCGGGGTGCTGGGAGTGGGCGATATGGGCAGGCGGCACGCGGAGAATCTGCGCCGCCTGGTCCCCCGGGCGCAACTGGTGGCAGTAGCTGATGTGGACGGCGCCCGCGCCGCCAAAGTGGCGGACGAACTCGAGATTGAGCACTCGTATGCCAGCCTGGAGGCCATGCTCGAACGCAAAGACATGCAAGCGGTGGTGATCGCGGCGCCGGATAAGTTTCACGCCGGCGCGGTTCAGGCGACAGCGCGCGCGGGCAAAGACATTCTTTGCGAGAAGCCGCTCGGCCTTAGCCGCGAGAGCGCCGAGGAGGCGTTGCGGTCGGTCGCGGATGCCGGGGTCCGGCTGCAAGTGGGCTTCATGCGCCGGTATGACCCGGCTTATGTTGCTGCCGGCAAGCGGATCGAAGCGGGAGAAATTGGCGAGCCAGTGGTCTTCAAATCCATCGGACGCGACAAGAACATGCCTCCGCTGAGGGCTTACCAGTCGAAGATCAATGGCATGCTCTTTTACAACAGCACGATTCACGATTTTGATTTGGCGCGCTGGCTCACCCATGACGAGGTTGCCGAGGTCCACTCCTTTGCAACGGTCGCGATCCGGCCTGAGATTGCGGAGTTCGGCGATGTGGTGGCCGGATCAGTGAACCTTCGCTTCGGCCGCGGGGCGATTGGCAATGTCGAGTCCTACGTGCAGTGTCTTTATGGCTACGATATCCGCACAGAGATCGTGGGCTCCAAGGGATCCATTTTGGTCGGGAGCCAGCGGCAGAACTCGGCGACCTTCTTAAAACCGAGTGAAGGCAGCTATGAGTTAGACGATCATTTCCTTTCGCGCTTTCGGGAGGCCTACGTAGCCGAAGTGATCGACTTCGTCGACACCATTCTGAGCGACCGGACTCCTCGCGTGACAGGGGAAGACGGCCTGCGCGCGGTTGAGATCGCGGTGGCCGCCGAGAAATCGCTGCACACTGCAGCCCCTTGCATGGTTGGTCCATTTCAAAGGTGAGCTATCCCAGGTTGCATCCTGGGTCATTCTTAATGTGAACACACCAGCAAGGAAGAATGGGGCACCCAGCCTTCGTTTCCCGTGTCGGCCAGCCATAGCCGATTCGGCTCCTCAATCTCGAAATACTGACTGTATAGCCGGTAGCCTTCACTGATACAGTTTTCCCACTTTTCAACCGCTTAGGTACATTAGTCACGAAGTATTTTAGGAGAAGACGTATTTCGATATTTTCACTCGACGACGCGAGCCGTGACAGCAGAGTGGTTGTCGTAGCTGAGGTGAAACGATGAGCTGGAAAGCCGCACATGCCTGCGTACGAGGCAGTTCCCATCAACGCTGGGGACTACCCAACCAAGACGCAGCGCAGTGCACAATTACTCCAGGCGCACAAGGTACAGTGGCGGTGGCAGTCGTCTCCGACGGACATGGAAGCCCGCGTCACTTCCGCAGCCAGATAGGGTCTTCGCTGGCCGTGAGCACGGTGACCGGCACCCTACAAGGCTTCCTGCGCGAATCCGTTGCCGGCAACGGGCGCGTCCCTTTCGTTTCCGAACAGGTACGTGAGTTGGAACGCAAGATCGTGAGCGGCTGGCTGGCCGCCGTCCACTCGGACCTGGAACAAAAACCGTTTACCGAAGCGGAGCTGGCCACCCTGGAAAAGGAAGACGGAACAGAAGGCCGGGCGGCGGTCGAGAGCTCTCCGGAGGTGGCCTACGGCGCCACACTCCTGGCAGCCGGGGCCACGGAAAAAGTGCTGCTCTACCTGCAACTCGGCGATGGCGAAATCCTGAGCGTCAGCCCGACCGGAACAACGACCCGCCCGCTGCCACCGGATGACCGCTTGATTGCCAACCAGACAACCTCCTTATGCCAGCCGGAGGCGTGGAAAGAGTTTCGCTCCTCCTGGGTGACGGACGAGTCGCTACCCTCACTGGTCTTGCTCTCGACGGACGGTTACGCTAACTCATTTCGCTCCGACGAAGACTTTCTCAAAATTGGTGAAGATTATCTAGAGATCATCCGCCAGCAGGGTATCGCCTCGCTGGCTGAAGAGCTGCCGACCATCCTGACGGAGGCGACGCGGCAGGGGAGCGGTGACGACATCACCCTGGCCATACTGCAAGAAGATCTCGGATCCGCCAAAGATGAGACCCAAATCCCGCAGCCGGTCGTGACCTCGGCCTCCAAATCCGCATTGATTGATCAATTGAAGGCGCGACACAGCAGCCGGCAACCCAAACTCCAGGAGCTTGGGTTACGTTTAGAAAGAACGCGCAAGGATAACCGGCGACTGCGCAATATCTTGCTCCTTGCTGCCGCCGCGATTGCCCTCGCGTTGGCGATTTTTCATGCCAGAATTTTCCCCCACCTGCCACCACCCCCTTGGCTGAGGTAAGCGCCCCCATTTTGAGACGATAGGGGCCGAGGTACGTGTCAGCTAGGGGAAAGCATGCGTCATATTGCGCCACATTTCATATACACAGCCTGCAATAGGGAATAGTCTTAAAACGTTGCCAAACGTGATCTCTTCTGCTCCTTTCTAGAAGCTCTAGTGACCCCTTGTCATCGTAACTTTCGCGTTTTGTGCGAGATGTCTCCAATTCGCGCGAACACGCATGGGTTAGTTGCGGAGTATTTCCGTCTTGAAAGGACGACATGTATGGCTGTTTTTCTCATTAATCCCAGCGACAACTCTTTCGGCACGGCGGTAATCACTCCCCGCTGGCTCTACGTCCTGGCTGCAGCGACTCCGCGTTCGTTTGGCGATCCGGTCATCGTGGACGAAACCCTCGAGGCGCTGGTTCCCTCAGGTATGCAAGCAGGAGACTTTGTCGGCATCGGGATTCACACCGGGAATGCCTTAAGGGGTTATGAAGTCGGCCGTCTGGCCCGCGAACGGGGCGCCTGGGTGATCTTTGGCGGCATACACGCCACGCTTTACCCGGAAGAAGCTCTGGAGCGCGGCCTCGCGCACTGCGTGGTCAAAGGCGATGGCGATGTTATCTGGTCCAAGGTGCTGGACGCCTGCGCGCAAGGCAAGCCGAAGCAAATCTATGACGGGGGACGGATCGACGCGGACCAGTTCGTGGCTGCGCGGTGGGACTTGCTGCCCCCGGACAAATACATGTGGGCCTCGGTGCAGACGGTCCGGGGCTGCCCTAAGCACTGCTCCTTCTGCTCCGTCTGGCGTACGGACGGGCAAAAACCAAGGCAGCGAAGTTTTGAGAGCGTGATTGAAGAAATTGTGCAGTTGCGGCGCAAGGGCTTCCGTTATATCGCCCTGGCGGACGATAATTTTTATCCCGTCACCCTGACCGATTTGCGGCTGGCCCGGGAGCAGAAAAACTACGCCAAGCTGGCGGAGCTGGAGCAGATCCGCGCCGACAAATTCGCGCTCATGGCAGAGATGGCGAAGCTGCCGAAGAACATGGTGTTTTTCACCCAAATCACGATGGAATCAGCCGAGGATCCGGAATATCTCGATGCCATGCGCAACGCGAATATCAAGGGAGCGCTGGTTGGCGTCGAGGCCGTAACTCCGGAAGGCCTGAAGTCGGTATTTAAGGAGTTCAATTTCTCCGGGGAGGGCCTGGTCAAGCAACTGCAGACTTTCCGCGAGCATGGACTTCACATGCTGGGCTCGTTCATCTTCGGCCTGCCTTCGGATAAGCCGGACACCTTCAGAGCCACTGCCGATCTTGCCGCCAGGGCAGGACTTGCCTTCGCCCAGTTCGTCATGTTGACTCCCTTTCCGGGCACGGTCGACTTTCAGCGTTGGGAGAAGGAGCAGGAGAAAGCGCCGGTGTACGTCGAGGGCATCCCGGTCACACGCTACTGGCTGATTCCGACCGCGACCCGGCCCAAGATGTTCATGCCCCACGCGCTCATGAGCTCGCAGGAAATCAGCAACCGAACGCAAGGGGTGTGGGATCGCTTTTACAGCTTCTCGTCTATCTGGAAACGTTCTGATTGCACACCCACGTTGCGCTCCCGGGTCGCTTTCGTCTTTCTCTCCAAGCTTTACCGCAAGATGTATGCCGGTACCGGCATCAGCACCGACAGCGCGCGGCGGAAGAAAGCGAACTCCGGAGCACGGTGGCTTTCGCGGCACACGCGCAAGTTTTTCATCTCTAAACCTATGCCGGAGCTTGCCATGCCGGTATGGGCGACAGCGGCTCCCGCCAGGTCTCGAGCCCCTGAAATGAGCCCGTTCTCCATGTTGGAGTAGATGAGCCGAGGACCGCAGAGTCTGTGTGAGCACCGGAAAAGAAACCGCAGGTCCCACTGATCGCTAAGGCCCGGGCCGACCTGTCCTTGGCGATGCGACGGCTCCGCTGTGGCTTCCGGTTCTCACAGACACGGCAGTCCTGGGTAGGTCTAGAATTAAGGCATGCGGCGTCGCTCTTACGGTTTTGTTCAAGTCGCGCTTGGTCTCCTGACGACGAGTCTGTTGCTCCCGGCGAAATTGCTCGCCCAGCATGGCGGACTTGCCCCGATGCCGTCACCCCATATGGGCGGGGCTCCTCACTCCTCTCCATCGTTCTCAGGATCTCCGCGCAGCTTTGCTCCGCCTTCGGAACCGCAATTCCAGGGTGCACCCGCACACCATCCTTCGTTTCCAGGCGGGCCATCCGGACACTGGCCGAACCCGGGCCAGAGCCATCGCCCATATAACAGCTCGAATCGCGTCGGATATCGTGGACCCTATTTCTATGGCGGCTACCCGGCATTCGGCTATGGTCTTCCGTTGGCCCTTCCTTTCGGTGATGACCAGGATCAAGGAGGTGGAGACCAGGAAGCGCCGCACCAGGCTGACTATAGTAACCAGCCTGCGGGCGACTTTGGCCCCGAGCCCCCGGAAATAGCCGCGAATACTCCATTACCTTTCCGTCCAGCGTACCAGGGGCAAACCGAACCTGCTCCCGTGCATCTTCAGCCATCCACCACCCTGATCTTCAAGGATGGCCGTGCGCCGGTGCAGGTGCATAACTACGCGCTCACCGACAGCACCCTGTTCGCGCTCGATGGCGATTCACGCCAGGAAATACCCCTCTCCCTGCTCGACGTTCCGGCCACAGTGGAGGCCAACCGCAAAGCCGGTGTGGACTTCGCCCTGCCCGTTAGCCGCTGATTCCATTCTGTATATGTAGCTATCGTTGTTCCTACGGCGAGTGCCTTCTGCAACTGCGTCGGTGACTTACTACAACTTTCGTAAGTTGCCATACGGCCCGCAAGTGGCTCAATCTGCAACCTTTGTGCGATCAAACAGCGCTGGACGAAATGCTAGTCTTGGCACTGCCATGAAGTCCCAAATTCGCATCTTCGCATGCTCGTTGCTCCTCCTCAGCCCGGCCGTAGGCCTGGCTGGCAATAAGAAGCCTGCCCCTAGCCCGGCGAACAGTCCGACGAAGATCACGCCGGACGCGGCGGCGTTCCTGGACAACGCCATCGATATCATGCGGCAACATGCCTTGCATGGCCAGGGAGTTGACTGGGACTCCATCCGAGCCGAGGCGTTCAAACGCGCGGGCGGCGCCTTCAATCCCATTGACACCTATCCGGCGATTTACTGGTCCCTGGTACAACTGGGCGATCCCGGAAGCCATCTTCGCCTGCCCCCCGGCCTTTATCCCGACCAAATCGCTCTGCTGCAACAGGCGGAGAAAGAAGCTACGAACAGCGCCCCGGCTAGCGCCCGGACAGCGACCACCGTCCCTACCGCCTTCACCAGCCGCCGTCTGCCTGAAGGTCACATCGTGAGTTCGCAGGGAAAGAATTTCGGCTACGTCGTGCTTCCCCGTTGCTCCGCCAAAGACAATGACGGACTGATGCTGTATGCCGCAGACGTACGCCGCATTTTGACCGACCTTTCGTCGCAAAACCCAACCGGCTGGATCGTTGACCTGCGGGGCAATACAGGCGGCAACATGTGGCCCATGTTGACTGGCATCGGACCTATCCTGGGCGACGGCGTCGTAGGCTCGTTCGTAGCCGCTGACGGAAATATCCCCTGGTTCTACCAGGACGGTAAGACTGGAACCAAGAATCAGGCGGGCCTGGAGACGGTTTCGCTGACCCTCGAAGATGCGCCTGTCCTCATGACACCATCTGCTCCTGTCGCCGTTCTGATCGACAGCAGCACGGCAAGCTCTGCAGAAGCGATCACGATCGCATTCCACGGGCGCCCCTCCACCCGCTTTTTCGGCAGCCGCACAGCCGGAAAATCTACTGCCGTGCAGCCCTTCAAGCTGGATGACGGCGCGGAGCTCTACCTCACGACCGCCATCGATGCCGATCGTACCGGTAAGCAGTTTCCCGATGGCTTCACGCCCGACGAGACCTTCCCTTCTACCACCGTCATGCCGCTGGAGAAAAACGATCCGGTAGTGCAGGCGGCGCAAACGTGGCTGGTGGCAAGCATCACCCCTGCTGCTGCTGCGGCGGCGGCGCCCACCGCGGCACCGAAGCCCAAGGCCGTCGTCAAGCACAAGAAGGCCGTGGTGGTACACCAGGGCAGCTAACCCACGCAGAACAAAATCGACGTTCTCCCCCTTGGGGAAAGGTGCTGGAAAGTGCACCTAAAAACGGAAGGCGCATCCACTGGGATGCGCCTTCCTTATTTTCGGCATAGAGCGGAAGCCGCAATCCTGGCGGGTTCTGCTCTAGAATGCCAGCATCGCCGTGAAGGACACATTCCTCTGGCTACTTAGCTCCCGGCAAGGCGCGGCGGACCGGCTAATACCGCGATGGATCGTGCTGCGCGCGCTGGGCTTGATTTACTGCTCCGCGTTTGTTTCTCTCCTTTTTCAAATCCGTGGCCTGATGGGGCCCGCCGGCATTTTGCCCGCGGGCCGATATCTGGAAGCTGTAGCGCAATCGTTCGGACCCTGGAAACGTTTGTGGTTTGCACCCACTCTGCTCTGGCTCGGTAGCGGCTCGCACGCACTTATGGCGATGTGTTGGATCGGCTTGGCTGCATCGCTACTGCTGACCATCAACGTGTGGCCTCGAGGTATGCTCCTTTTCTGTTTCGCCTGTTTTCTCTCCTTCGTGAGCGCGGCGCAGGATTTTTCCGGCTACCAGTCCGACGGCATGCTGCTGGAAGCAGGGTTCGTGGCGCTTTTCTTTGCCCCGCCCGGGTGGCGGCCGGGGTTGGGCTCTCGCCATCCGCCTTCACGGGCCAGCCTGTTTCTGTTGCAGTGGGAGTGGTTCCGCATTTACTTCGAATCCGGCCTGGTAAAGCTGTTCAGCGGCGACCAGGAATGGCGCCACCTGACAGCGATGGACGAGTACTACCAGAACGGCCCTCTGCCAACCTGGATCGGCTGGTACATTCAGCACCTGCCCCACTGGTTCCATGTGGCCACCGCGTTCTCGACGCTAGCGCTGGAGTTGGTTATCGTCTGGATGCTCTTTCTTCCCCGGCGCTGGCGCATCGTGTGCTTTTTGATCGTCACCCCATGGGAAGTTGGCGTGATTTTCACCGCCAATTACACCTTTCTCAATTACCTCGTTCTGACCCTTGGTTTCCTGTTGTTGGATGACCGCTTTTTTCGCAGGGGAAACGCTGAGCCACAGGATGTGGAAGCTGGAGCAGAGAGCACGCAGACGGCAGTGCGCCTGCTGCGCGATTTCGGCCTTGCGTGCAGTGCTGTGCTGCTCGCTCTGGTGGGGTACGTAACAACCGTGGAACTGATCTCCATGGTCTTTGGACCCTTGCCCTTGCCCATGCAGCCGGTAACGATGCTGGAACCTTTTCGCATAGCCAACCAATATGGTCTCTTCGCTGTGATGACGCGGGGCCGCTACGAGATCGAGTTTCAGGGCTCTCACGACGGGCAGTCCTGGGTCGCCTATCCCTTCCGCTTCAAGCCGCAGGCATTGGACCGGGCGCCTGGAATCTACGCACCCTATCAGCCCCGCTTTGAGTGGAATCTCTGGTTTGCTTCGCTCGGTTCTTGGCAGCAAAACCCCCTGGTTCCGAGAACCGAACAGCGGCTATTGGAAAACGACCCGGAGGTTTTGGCGCTCTTTGCGGGCAATCCCTTCGCCGGTGGACCGCCGCGGCAGGTACGTGCCGTGTTGTGGCAATACTGGTTTAGTTCGATCCCGCAAAAGCGCATGACCGGCGATTGGTGGACGCGCAGGCTGCTGGGTCTGTACGCTCCGGTCCTGGAGCGCGACGCCCAGGGCACAGTCGGCATCGTCGCCATGCCGGACCCGTTGCCTCCCCACGATTGATTTGTCGGATAGCAATTGGGGCACCTAGCCGTTGTTGCCGATCCGGCGCGTTCTGACGCAGACACCGGAAGCCCTCAGCGGCTGAAGCCGGAGCTGTTCTCAAGTAGGTGATGTACGGCCTGAAGGCCGTACCCTTCAAGGACGATAGTGGTTATTGAGATTCATGTTTCCCACTGGTCCATGCTCCCCATTAAGATAGAAGCGACAGGCGCATGTTTTCTCCCCTCCCAACCCGGGGCAGTCTCCTGCGGCCAACATGGCTCTCGGTTGCCGCACACGCTGTAGTTGCGGCCGCGCTTCTCTTCTCGATGCGGCTGCGTCCAGTGCATGTTTTCAGCCTGCCCGGCACCGACCTGGGCACGCGGGTGGAGATTGCGTACCTGCCGGGCCGGGCACCGGCGCCCGCGCCTCATCCGCAGAAGAGAGTAAAACCACACCCGCAAGCCACGCCGGAGCTCACGCCCTCCCCGACCCTTCAGACATCTACGCTGGCATCCGCGGTCCATCCGCCGCCGCTCCCCCACCTTAGCGTGACCGAAGCTGCGCCCTCGCCAACGGCCTCCGCGACCGCGTCCGCTATGCCCGACTCCACTACCGGTTCCGACTCCTGGGGTTCGGGCTCAATCCAGATAGCTCTCACTACTTACTCCCCCAGCCCGGCGCCGGATCTCTCGGCCCTCCCCCATGGGGTGCAGGGGGATGTGGTGGTCGATGTGACCATCGACCCCAGCGGCAAGGTCGCCGATCTCGCCGTTCTGCACACTCTTGGTTACGGGATTGAATTCAGTGTGATCGGCACCCTCAAGACGTGGACCTTCCGCCCCGCGACCAAGGACGGTACACCGATCGCCAGCGTGCAGGAGCTTCACTTTCACTTTGGCCCGGTCTAAAAAGCCCCGGTTTTGAAGAATTTTGTCGTCCGGGCAACCGTTTTCATCAGACGTTCATCCATGAACGAGAGGTTGAGCGGGCTCCTTGGGAATGTCTTCGCGCATACTGCTGGTGGATGACAACCACATACAATCGGCCACCCGCAGGGCTATCCTGCAGGTGTCTGGCCGGGAAGTTTGCATTGCCGTGCAGGGGCAGCAGGCGCTCGAGCTGCTCAACGAGGCAGAACCTTCCAACGCCATCGGCATCATCGTCACCGACCATCTCATGCCGGTTATGAGCGGGCCAGAATTTGTGGCTGAACTTCGCCGGCGCGGTTTCACTCTTCCAGTCATTGTCCTTAGCGGTCTTCCCGATGCTGAATCCGCCTATGAAGGGCTGGATGTGGTCTTCCGGCTCAAGCCATGCGATCCCGATAGCCTTATCCGGTTGGTTGAGGAGCGGCTCGGCGAATGCATGCGGCGTTCCGCATAGCTGATCAGTTCACCGGATTTGCGGTCTAACTTCCACGATTCCTACCAGCGCCGTTGCCGTTCCGTGTCTGCCTCTGCGACAATCTGGAAGGGCTTTTGACCTTCTCATGCCGGAATTTGGAAGTTTTTCTCTCCTCCTAGCTCTTGTTCTGAGCGGCTACACACTGTTGGCCGGCGGAGTCGCGCTGCGGCAACTGGCCACCGGATCTCGCGGACGGATGGCCCCGGACCGGCTGGCGGAAACCGCCCGGCGGGCCGGCATCGGCAGCTTCTTTGCCGTGACCTGCGCTGCCTTCGCCCTCGTTTACACCGCCTTTGCCAACGATTTCTCTGTCTCCTACATCCTCCATCATTCGAATCGCGCGCTCCCAGGGCCTTACAAGTTTGCCGCCCTGTGGTCCGGCCAGGAGGGCTCACTGCTGCTTTGGGCCTGGTTGCTGACTGCGTATGGCTTCGTGCTCCGTCTTCGGCATAAGGTCGACGTCACCCTGACCGCATACGCCTCCACCATTTTGGCCGGCATCCAGATCTTCTTCCTGCTGTTGCTGAATTTCGCCGCGCCTCCGTTTGCCCTGGTGCAGGGTCAGGCGCCGGCCGACGGGTTCGGACTGAATCCCCTACTGCAATATCCGGAGATGGTGATCCATCCGCCCATGCTTTACCTGGGCTACGTGGGCTTCAGCGTGCCGTTCGCGTTTGCCCTGGGCGCGCTGATGATGCGCTACCCAGGTGAGAAGTGGATTCACATCACCCGTCGGTGGACCATGGTGACTTGGCTATTCCTGACCTGTGGAATCTTCCTGGGCGCCCACTGGGCCTACTCCGTGCTGGGATGGGGCGGATACTGGGGCTGGGATCCGGTGGAGAATGCCTCGCTGATGCCCTGGCTCACTGGCACCGCCTTCCTGCACTCGGTGATGATGCAGGAAAAGCGCGGCATGATGAAGAACTGGAATGTCTGGCTGATCTTCAGCACGTTCATGCTGTGCATCCTGGGAACCGACTTGACGCGTTCCGGGCTGGTAAGCTCCGTTCACGCCTTTGCCCAGTCTTCGATCGGCAGCTGGTTCACAGGCTTTCTGGTGATTGTGCTCTGCATCTGCCTGTTCACCTTCCTGCGGCAGCGGGATCATCTGAAGTCCGAGCACAAACTGGAATCGCTCGTGTCGAGAGAATCGAGCTTCCTCTTCAATAACCTGGTTCTGCTCGCGGCCTGCTTCACGATCCTATGGGGCACCTTGTTCCCCATCATTTCGGAGTACGTGCAGGGCAACAAGGTTACGGTGGGCGCACCGTTTTTTAACCGCGTGGCGCTCCCCATCGGTCTCTTTCTTCTCTTCCTGACCGGCATCGGCCCGCTGCTGGCGTGGCGTAGCGCATCCTTCAAGAGCATCCGGCGCAACTTTATTCTGCCCGGGGCGGCCATTGCGACTACTGCGATTGTTCTCATGGCCGTGGGAGTGCGCCCCTGGAACGACCAAGCCACCTTCTATTCGCTGGTTGCCTTTTCTCTGGGGGCCGGTGTGGTGACCGCAATTTCTTCGGAGTTCCTGCGCGGCGCCAACGTCATCCGCAGGCACACTGGGCAAAACATATTTGCCTCCATGCTGCAGCTCACGCGCCGCAATACTCGCCGTTATGGCGGCTACCTGGTGCACTTTGGCGTGGTCGTCATCATTATTGGCATCGCCGGAGGCGCCTTTAATCAGAGCCACGAGCAGGAAATGAACAATGGCCAAAGCATGACCCTTGGCCCTTATCGCCTGGTGTGCGCGAGTTTCACCCAGGATTCAAATTTGAATTACGATACCGAGTTCGCCCTGCTGGACGTTTATCGCGGCGACAAGAAAATCACCCAGCTGGCGCCGGAGAAGCGCTTCTACGCCGCTTCGCAGCAGCCCCAGACCATGGTCGCTAATCACTCCACCCTGGCCTGGGATCTCTACGTGATTTATGCCGGGAAGAATCCGGACACCGGCTTGCCGATCATCAAGGCATTTCTTAATCCGCTCATGGCATGGATCTGGATCGGGGTTGTAGTGGTAGCGATTGGTACGCTGGTGGCGCTTGCTCCCAACCTTAGCGCTGCGCTGGCAGCAGGCCGGACCCGCGGAACCGTCGGCGAGGGTGCGAAGCCACCCACCCCGCGATTGGTGGATGAGCCTGAAGTCGCGATCGCAGGCAGAGGTCACGATTGAAAATCCGTAGTGTTTTTACCCGAGCCTCGCAGCTCACTCTGCTCTGCATCCTGATTGCGGTCACCGCCGGTGCGACTGATTCCTCTGCCCGGTACTACAAAGACAGCCATGAATTGATGTGTGGCTGCAGTTGCAATCAGTTGCTGGGTGAGTGCAACCACGTGGGCTGTCCGTCTTCGCCGGGAATGCTCGCAGAACTATCGACGGCGATTGCCAGGGGTGATAGCGATGACGCTATCTTGCACCAGTTCCAGGCTGAATATGGGCCGGTGATCATCGCTTCGCCCAGGTTCACGCGGTTCAACCATCTCGCCTGGATCATGCCGCCGCTGGTGCTGTTTCTCGGCATAGCCGCTGTTTTGCTGATCGTGCGCAATTGGAAGCTGCGCACCGTGCCCATGCCTCCAGAGCCGAGCACACCCGGCTTTGCCGCTACCCGCGACCGTATACGCCGGGAGACGCAGATATGAGCACGATTGCCTGCGGAGTGCTGCTGCTCGCGATCTTTGCCTTCGTCTTCTATCCCCAGCGGCATACCGCGCGACAGAGTTCCCAAAACCCGCCTCGATTTTCTGCGTGAACAGAAAGACGTGCTGTACGAGAATCTTCGCGACTTGAACTTCGAGTACAGCGCGGGAAAATATACGGCTGAAGATTACGCGGCGCAGCGCGCTGCTTTGGAGAACGAAACCGCCGCCGTGCTTGCGGAGATCGACCAGTCGGAGTCGCCGGTCGCGCTCCATTCCTGAAGTGATTCTCTCCGCCGCTAAGAAAGATGAGTATGAAACCAAAACCTATGCGCAGAACTGTTGCGCTCTGCGCAATGCTTGTATTCGCCGCCGGTTTTTCCGCTTCCGCGGCCACCATTACGGGTACTGTCACCAACGGTACGACGCACACGCCTGCCTCCGGAGACGCGGTGGTGCTGATCGCGCTGGATCAACGCATGCAGGAGATCGCGCATACCAAGACCGATGCCCAAGGCCATTATTCAATCGATGCACCCGATCCAGGGATGCATCTGATCCGCGTCGATCATGAAGGCGCTGCTTACTTCCAGCCTGCGCCGCCTAATACTCCCAATGTGAATGTGCAGGTCTATGATGTTGCGGCCTCAGTCGCCGGCGTAAGCACTGTAGCCAATGTCATGCGCGTCGAGACCGACCAGCAGGGGCTTCGTGTGACCCAGAGTTTCTTTATCAAGAACGACTCCAACCCGCCGCGCACACAGTTCAGCAATCAGTCCTACGCTTTTTTTCTGCCGCCAGATGCGCAGATCGAAGGCTCGGCCGCTATGGCCCCTGGCGGAATGCCGGTGCAGTCTTCGCCCGTTCCTTTGGGAGACAAGGGTCACTATGCCTTTCCTTTTCCCCTGCGCCCGGGCGTAACCCAGTTTCAATTGAGTTATCATCTGCCCTACTCCGGCAGCCTCGCCTTCGACCAGCGTTTCGCCACGCCTACGGATAGCTTCGTGGTGATGATGCCTAAGAGCATGAGCTTTAAGCCAGGGGCGGGTGTGTCGTTCCAGTCGCTGAACGAGACTCCTGGTGCGCTCACCATGCTGGCGCGCGGCGGTTCTCCCTCACGGCCATTTGCCTTTACGGTTTCCGGCTCGGGCGCCATGCCACGCGATACCCAGGCGGAGAACCAGCCCAATGATAGCGGCGGAGGGGCGACGCCTGATGCGGGGGGCAATGCGGCAGCCAATGATACTCGCCCCGGCGGTGGACTTGGCGTGCCGATCGATACGCCTGATCCTCTCGACAAATATAAGTGGTGGATCCTGGGAGCGATCACGTTGGTATTTGCGGTGGGGGCGGGGTTTCTGCTGCGGCGCCCTGGGGAGGCCGCTACGACTCCTGAGGTCACGGCTGCGGGTGCCCCCGTCGCCGCGGTTCAGGCGCCGGGCGGACTTTTAGGTGCGCTCAAGGAAGAGCTCTTTACGCTGGAGACGGACCATCTTCAGGGCAAGTTAACGGACTCAGAGTACGAACAGCAGAAGCAGGCGCTGGAGCTTGTTTTGCGACGTGCTTTGGCTCGCAAGCCTGCATAGCAGGGAGTAACAGTGGTCGCTTGTTTGCCCTGAGGATTTTGTCTGGGGTTGAGTGAAACTGCAGGTCCCTCGGCTAGCCGCTCGGGATGACAAAATTTAGGTTTGGTCCGACCTTCAAAGTTGAGACGTGGATGGAAAGGTCTGCTCGCTTCGCGTCAATCGAAAAACTGCGTCGAGTGCTGGCATATCCCGCTGCCTTTGCTGCTCAGCCGGACTCGAGGATGAGGTTGGCGTAGATTACGGTGTCACTTGTGCGGATGAGGCCGATGGCGTGCGGCACACGCTTCTTGAAGATCACATGCGGCTCGTAAAGAATCGGCACACCTTTTAGCTCGGCCGCAAATGCATCCCGGGTCTCGGGTTGGTTTTGGACCAGAAACTCTTCCGCCATGAAGGCTTGCCCAACCACAAAATTCTTCCTGATGGCGCGCAGTACGTCGAGGACCTGCGGGATACCGTCGGTCAAGGAAATATCGACGGTTTCGATTTGTGGCCAAAAAGGAAATCCCCGATCTGCAATGACCAGGGTGTTGGTGTGCCGGATCCGGCTGAGAAGCGAGTTGATGGCGGGATTGAGGATGCCGGTCTTCAGCAAAGCAACACCTTCCTCTAGAGAGAAACACCGCGCTTCCAGGGAATGAAGTCATTCTGATTGAGCTGCTCGGCCTTGGTTCGTACCTTTCCGCTGGCAACTTCAATAATCAGATCCAGAATCGACTCGCCGACTCGCTCGATCGTGGTCTCGCCGCGAATCACGGCTCCGGTATCGATATCGATGATGTCTGCCATGCGCTCGGCGAGGCTGGAGTTGGTGGAGATTTTGATCACCGGCGCGACCGGATTGCCGGTGGGCGTGCCCAGGCCGGTGGTAAAGACAACGACGTTGGCGCCCGCACCCACTTGCCCGGTTACACACTCGACGTCGTTGCCTGGAGTGCAAAGCAGCGCCAGGCCGGGCGTGTTGTCATACTCCGGATAATCCAGGACCTCGGAGACGGGAGAGGTGCCGCCCTTTCTGGCCGCACCGGCGGACTTCATCGCGTCGGTGATCAGCCCGTCCTTGATGTTGCCCGGAGAAGGATTCATTTCGAAACCGGAATGGACCGCTTTGGCGCGGGCAGCGTAGTCGCGCATGAGTTGAATGAAACGATCGGCGCGGCCTGCATCCACGCAACGGTTGATCAGGCTCTGCTCCATTCCACACAGTTCGGGAAACTCGGCCAGGATCGTTTTTGCGCCCAGTGCAACCAACAGATCTGAAACATGCCCGATCGCAGGATTGGCCGAGATGCCGGAAAATCCGTCGGAACCTCCGCACTTCAAACCCAGGGTGAGCTTGCTGAGCGGAGCGGGCTTTCGCGTAATACGATTGGCCTCCACCAGGCCTTCGAAAGTGGCGCGAATGGCCTCGGAGAGCATGGTGGATTCAAGGCCGGACTTCTGCTGTTCGTACATCAGAACCGGCTTGTGCAACTGCGGATCCCGCTCGCGAAGCGCGTCCATCAAAATCGATGGCTGGGCGTTCTGGCAGCCGAGGCTGAGCACGGTCGCGCCGGCAACATTGGGATGATGGATATAACCGGCGAGCAGACCGCAGAGCGCTTTGGAGTCTTGCCGGATTTCACCACAGCCACCCTCGTGCACCAGGAACCGTATTCCGTCGACATTGGGAAAGACCTGATCCTGGCGACCCCGTGTAAGATCATCGCGCTGCGCTGTATGCGACCCCTGCTGGTGTTGCTCGATCAGTTGCCGCACCTGCTGGCGGTAAAGTTTCGGCCGCCCGTAACCCAGCTCTTCCTCGAAGGCATCACGCAAGGCTTCTATATTGCGGTTTTCGCAAAAAACGAGCGGGATAACCAGCCAGTAATTGCGCGTGCCCACCTGCCCATCCGCACGATGGTAACCGGCGAACGTGCGCGCGGACCAATCCGATACGGTGGGCGGAGACCAGACATATTCGCCCACCTTGGGGCCAAAGCCGGAGGCGTCATGCTGCACGTTCCGTGTGCTCAGCAGACCTCCTCGCGGTATCTCGTGGCGGACAAGCCCGACGACTCCGCCATACATGATGACCTCGTCCCCGGGGGCAAGATCGAGCATGGCAAATTTTTGCTTGGCCGGTATTTCGGTCAGCGGAACATATTGCTCTCCGGCGAAGGTAATGGCTTCCCCCGCGGGGAGTGTGGTTAGGGCTACGAGGACATTGTCTTTGGGGTCGATCCTGAGTATTTTCTCGGCTGCCATCTCTTCTCGCCGGCCCTGTCCAGGGCCGCAGCGTCTCCAGCATCGGGGCGCTTTGATATAGACTCAAATGTAGCGTTTACCGTATCGACGGTCAAACAAGCTCCCCTGAAAGTAATCAACCTTCATGACCGCTTCCATCTTTGATTTGCAGGGCAAGACCGCCGTGGTCGTGGGCGGCACCACGGGCATTGGACACGCTCTTTCACTCGGCCTGGCGGATGCCGGCGCGAATGTCGTCGCTTCGTCGAGGCGAGCCGAACAGGTGGAGCAAACCGCCGCGGAGATCGAGGCGAAAGGGCGGAAGACGTTGCGCCGGACTTCAGACGTGCACGATCGCGCTACGCTGGAAGTACTACGCGACGACGTGCTGAACGCGTTCGGCCAAGTGGACATTCTGGTCAATTGCGCCGGCATCACCAAGCGCGCGCCCACGGTCGACTTTCCCGAGGAGGATTGGGACCGGATCATGGACACCAACCTGACGGGCACGCTGCGCGGTTGCCAGATCTTCGGAAAACACATGCTCAGCCGCGGCTACGGGCGCATCATCAATATTGCATCGCTCTCCACTTACGTGGGACTGTTCGAGGTGGCTGCATATGCCGCCAGTAAAGCCGCGGTCGGCGCGCTGACTAAGGTGCTCGCGGTGGAATGGTCACGGCACGGGGTGCTGGTGAACGCCATTGCACCCGGCGTTTTCCGCACCGATCTAAACGCTAATCTGCTCGACAGCACGGAGCGTGGACGGGAATTCAAGCTGCGCACTCCCATTGGCCGCTTCGGTAAAACAGAAGAGCTGGTGGGAGCGGCCGTGTACCTGGCTTCGGATGCTGCGTCCTACGTATCCGGCGAGATCCTGGTGGTTGACGGCGGCTTTCTTGCCAGTGGAGTCAACCAATAGCGCGGTATTGTGCATACCGAGGCCGATACGATGGAATACAGAAAACTTGGGAAGACGGACCTTGACCTCTCTCTGATCGGCTTTGGGTGCGCTCCGCTGGGTGGCGTTTTTGGCAATATCGACCCGAGCGAGGGAATGAGGGCTGTACACCTGGCGGTGGATAGCGGTATCAACTTCTTTGATACTTCACCCTACTACGGGATAACGCTGGCAGAAACCAGGCTAGGCGCGGCCCTGGTGGGCAGGCGGGAACGTATCATACTGGCCACCAAGTGTGGGCGATATGGAATGGCCGAGTTCGACTTTTCGGCCAAGCGCGTGATTGCCAGCATGGATGAGTCACTGCAACGGTTGCAGACAGACTATATCGATCTGTTTCAGGTGCACGATTTCGAGTTTGGCGACCCGCAACAAGTGGTCGATGAGACACTGCCTGCGTTGCGGCAATTGCAGCAACAAGGGAAGGCACGCTACATCGGCATCACGGGATATCCTCCAAAGCTCCTGCGGCGCACTGCCGAGGCTGCGCCAGTCGACAGCATCCTTAGTTATTGCCACTACAACCTGATGAACACAGAAATGGACGACGTTCTGACCGCCTTCGCCCGGGAGCGTGGGATTGGGCTGATCAATGCGTCTGCTTTGCACATGGGGATTCTGACCGACCAAGGGCCGTCTGAGTGGCACCCGGCCCCGCAGGCCGTGCGCGATGCGGGACAGAAGGCTGCTGCATTTTGCCGCAATCACGGAGTGGATATATCTGACGTCGCTCTGCGCTTCAGCATAGGGCATCCCTATGCCTCGAGCACATTGGTTGGTATGGCAAACACTGCCCAGGTGCAGGCTAGCCTGAAGCTGCTGGAAACTGCCACCGATCCAGAGCTTCTGCGCCAGGTTGAAGCAATTCTGGCGCCGGTCTTCAATTATGAGTGGCCGGTGGGGCGCGCTGAAAATCAAGGCTAAGTGCGTCTGACAAATCTCGAGTGAGAGGCAAGAGCAGTGGAATCCCGCATTTCGCGAAAACCAGCGAGATATGGGCCACCCATCCTTTGCGAGAGAATGTGAGCGCACAGAGGCCCGAGGCGCTCGTAGGCATGACGGCTTGGTGGTATTGGGCAAATAGGTTTGCGCAGGTAGGGTACTAGAGATGAAAGCATTCGTAATGAGAGAGCCGGGCCGGGTTGCAATTGAAACAGTTGCAGATGCGGTCGCGACCAATGATGATGTGCTGCTCAAGGTTCGCATGATTGGCCTTTGCGGAACGGACCTCAATTCTTACCGGGGCAAGAATCCGATGGTAAGTTTTCCCCGCATCCCTGGCCACGAAGTCGCAGCCACGATAGCCGAACCAAGCAAAGCGCATCCGGAACTCGCCGCGGGAATGGACGTCACTCTTTCGCCCTACTTCGGTTGCGGACGTTGCCCCGCCTGCCTCCGTAGCCGGCCCAATGCCTGCCAGTTCAATGAGACTCTGGGCGTGCAACGCGACGGCGCTATGACGGAATATATCGCCGTGCCTGCTGCGAAACTCTACGCTGCCCGCCTCACCATCAAAGAACTCTGCCTGGTCGAGCCTTTGACCGTTGGCCTGCACGCAGTGGGCCGGGGACGCGTCACGGCGGAAGATACGGTCGCGATTTACGGCTGCGGCGGAGTCGGGCTCGGGGCGGTGGCCGCCTCTGGCTTCCGCGGAGCTAAGACAATCGCGATCGATCTCGATGATGCCAAACTGGCGCTGGCCCTTCGCGCCGGCGCAACCCACGCCATCAACACCGCGAGGGTACCCCTGCACGAACGTCTGCTTGACCTTACAGGTGGACGGGGTCCGGATGTAATTATTGAAGCGATTGGGCTGCCGCAGACCTTTCGCAGCGCGGTCGACGAGGTGGCATTTACCGGGCGCGTGGTTTACATCGGCTACGCCAAAGAGCCGGTCGAGTACGAGACCAAGTGGTTCGTCCAAAAAGAAATCGATATTCTGGGCTCGCGCAATGCCCTGCCTGCGGACTTCCGCGAGGTGATTCGCATGCTCGAGGAGCATCGCTTTCCGGTAGACGAAGCTGTGAGCGCGATTGTCCCGCTGGAACAGGCGCCGGCAATGATCAAGGCCTGGAGCGATCGCCCCAGCGGATTTTCCAAGATCATGGTCCGACTGGACTGATTTTCTTATCCGAAACGTCGCAGGTAGGCGGAGCAAAGGCCCACCGTTTGATCTGTGAAAGCGACGCCCAGGGAACGGGCGAGATCGGCTTCCGCATGGGAGCCGACCCAGGCCACCAACAGCAGGCGGCGCAGCATGACGAAGGTTGGAATCTCTTCTTCGTCCGCCTTGGTTAGGTCCCGCACGGTTCGATAGCCTTCCAGCCAGTATTGAATCAGGCCGGGCGCGGCGGGCAGATGCTCGTAAAACGAGATGAGCGTCGCGGCGTCGTACATGTACCAACTGAAGCCGCAATCATCGAAGTCGATCACCTTCACTTCGCCATCGTGCACCAGCAGATTGGCCAGCCGCAGATCGCAGTGGGTCAAACCGAAGCGATCTGGACCTTTGCCGTAAGCCGTCAGACGATCTCGAATCAAGCCCACTGCCCGCCCAAACAGTTCGAGCCTGGCGGCATCCATACCTAGCCCATCGCGCCAACGGCCCCAGCGCGGAGACTCCCCTAGTGCGGCTTCGAAATCCCAGGTAAAACGTTCAAAACCTTCGGGCCGCTGCCATGCGACGCTGTGCGCATGCATCTTCCCGGTGATGGCGCCCAGGCTCTTGAAGCATTGGCGCAGATCCATGTCGATCGTGGGTTCCAGTCCATCTTCCCAGTCAAAGAGAACTACGTTGCGTGGTTCTTGGGCGCGCGCCGTCGGTACCCGTACGGTTTGGACCCATTCCCCATCAAGCCCGGCGATGGGAACCGGCGTTGCGACCACCCCGTCGCGGCGCAATGCGACCAGCCAGGCAATCTCGGAAGCGAGCGAATTTTGCGATTGGTATCCCGGTCGCTGGACGCGCAAAGCCCATCGCCTGCCCGAAGGAGCTTCGATCCTGTAAGTCTCATTCTCTGAGCGGCTGACCAGCTGGACGCTCGCGTTCGGAGGCAGATCATACAGGCTCAGCGCCTCGGTGAACCCGGACTTCCTGTAAAGCTGGCTGGATTCAGCAAGCTGCGTTGCCATACGCTTACTCTATACGGTTGATAAAATCCTTTGACTTCCCCGGCGACTTCCCAGCACACTTGTTTCAGACATCCCCGTCGACGTCGCTCGGAACCCCAGTCATTTTCAACCAGTTTTCTGGAGGCGCATCCCTGCCGTCCGAAACCACAGCTGTCTCTGCATCCGGGTCTGAGATTGAATATGGCCTGCGCCATAACATTCTGACGCCCTGGGAGACCCTGGCCCAATCCGTTGCGGCCATCGCTCCTGTGACCTCGCCGGTGCTGACCATCCCCCTGGTCTTTGCCCTGGCCGGCAATGGGACCTGGGCCGCGTATGCGCTTGGAACCGTGCAGATCACGCTGATTGCCTTGCTCATCGGCGCGCTCGGACGCCGGTCCGCCTCACCCGGTTCGCTTTACAGCTATGCCACCGAATCACTTCCGCCGATGGTCGCAGCCATCGCAGCATGGGCCCTCGTGCTTGGCTATGTAGCCACGGGTTCATCGATCGTCGGGGGCTTCGTTCAGTATTCAAATATCCTGCTGAGAACCTTCACCAACCACACCATCGCACCTGATCTGCTGGTGCTGATATCCGTCGCCGGAGCCGCGACCATGGCCTATCGCGATGTGAAGCTCTCGGCGCGAGCCATGCTGTGGCTGCAAGGCGCATCGACGGCTTGCATCGTAGTGGTGTTGCTGCTGGTTCTGTGGAAGAACGGCCTACACCTCGATTGGCCGCAAGTACGGCTGCAGGGAAGTTCGGTTGCGGGCGTCCGTTTGGGGCTGGTCCTGGCGATTTTCAGCTTTGTTGGCTTCGAGAGTGCGACCGCGCTCGGTCACGAGGCCAAAGAACCGCTGCGCACCATACCGCGCGCCGTTTTGCAATGCGCGCTGGGCGCGGGGGCTTTCTTCATCCTCGCCGCCTATGCTGAAGTGCTTGGCTTTCGCAATGCGGGACTCTCCGTCGACAAAGCCGATGCACCGATGCACGTCCTGGCAAACCAGGTGGCGATGCCTGTACTGGGCCTCATCATTGACGCCGGTGCGATGATCAGCATGTTTGCCTGCCTCCTGGCCTGCATCACAGCCGCCGCCCGTATCCTGCTGCTCATGGCCCATAACGGGCTGGTTCCGATGCGGCTGTGCAGGACCCACCACCGCAACGAAACTCCACACGTGGCTGTACTGATCACCAGCTTCGTGGTGGGTATCCCAGTCCTGATTCTGATCACTCTTGGTTTCTCAGGCACGGATATCTATGGATGGCTTGGATCCTTTGCGGTTTACGGCTTCATCACCATCTATGGACTTACCTGCATCGCCCTGCCCCTGAAGCTAAAGCGGCAAGGCGCACTGACGATGACGCTTCTGGTCGTCGCTGTCCTGGGTGGCATCTCGATGGTGATGGCCCTGGCTGGCACTCTTTATCCGGTTCCGGCTCCGCCTTACTCTTGGCTGCCTTATCTCTATTTTGTCTACTTACTCATCACCCTGGTCTTCTTTTTCCGAACCCGGCACAAGGGCAACGCCGTAGTGAGTGCGCTCAAAGAGTTTCTCCTGATGGCGGCATACCATGATTTTGGGGGCGCGTGTCACCCGAAAGTTACGCGAAGCAGGCCTGCGTGCCGGATCTTCGTTGCTATGATGTTGGACATGAAAAAGGCTTTTCTGTTTGTCACGGTCCTTCTGGTTTCGAGTTCCGCTTTTGCGCAAAACCACCATCATCATCATTATCACCATCACCACCATCATCACAGGCGGTAGATAGATAAGGGCAAGTTTCGCAAAATCTGGTCCCGGCGCGCCCCACGCGAGCCGGGACCACGCCGTTTGTAGTCATTGCGAAACCGGTTAGCGCCCTGTTGCTGGTGGAACTACCGTCGCCAGCCATCTAAGCACTGCGGCTGAAAAGCGCCGCGCTGATCGGAGTAGACGTGGTCGGTAGGCAGGTGGAGTGTGGCCACCCGGCTATTTCCCGCCTGGCGCAACGCAGCCGCGAAGGCTTCGTCTCCCCGGGCATAGGCATCGTCTGAGGTGACGATGAGCGCCGGCCGGCTTTTGAGTGAAGCGACCTTGGTTCTGAAGCTCCATTGCACTGCGTTGGAGAGCGTGTCATGCGCAAGCTCCTCGGGCGTGCAGCCACTGATCGGGTCCATTCCTTCACGATCATATGCGGCACTCAGCGCCATAACCGCTGCATGTTCGCGCTCCTTGGGCAAGGGCTGTGGAATGCGTCCGCCAAGATCGGCAGCAGAGATGAGACCTACTCCCAAAATGCTGCGATCGGCGGCCGCGTCTTGCACGGCCATGAATCCGCCCATGCTGTGTCCTATAAGAACAATGCGCGACGGGTCAAGCCGCATTATCTTCGCGATGGCAGGTGAACGCAGATAATCGACAGCGGCAGCGGTGTCTTGGATTCCATGAGAAAAGGAGAAGTCTCCGGTGGAACCCCAAGAACCCCTGTAGTCAAAGTACAGGACATCCCAACCAGCACGACGAATATCCTGCGCCAGATCGAGATTGCGTTCATTACCGGGAAACCCATGCAGCAGCACCACTGCTGGATGCGGCCCCGGCCCCGCCGCTACATACACGAACGCATTGAGCAAGGCTCCGTGACTCGGGATTTGAAAACTCTGCATGGAAGCAGGTTCCGGGCGCCTGGCTCGCTGCTGTGCATGAAGTGACGGCCACGTGCACAAAACAACTAGTGTGGTGACAAGCAGACGGTTACGCAGCGCTTCCTCCAGCGGTCCTGTTCATTTTGTAACCGTAGTGTTCCTATCGTACTGGACTGAACCATCCTGAACGCGTGCTAAAGAAAGCCAGTGCAGTTACGTGTGAGCAACGGGTGGCGAAGAAAAGCTGGTGCAAGGTCTATGCTCGCCGCGGGCGAGAACAAAGCCGTTTGATGAGAGGTTTTTCATCGTATATCCAAAGCGCGATGCAGGGGGAGTTTCAAGAAAGATTCTCCCCTCCTGGCCCGTCACCCCCACCCTTGGCTGTATCCACGAAACTTTCGTGTGATTGAACAATCGTTATACCACTCTTACCTTGGGTACCAGTCCATGGTGATCTTGGTAATGGGAGTGTCGCTATTGACCTTTGCACTTTGATCGCTAGGGCTTCCCATTTCACCGAGTCAGGCAGAGCAGAGATCCATGAAAAGGGAGACCATATCGCCAAAATCCGAGAGCCTGGCCTGGGTCGATCCTCTTTCATCGCCTAACTGTCCTGTGTCGCCATTGGCGAATTACGGCGTCCTGGCGCAGGTAGACGATAATGCGTAGACTCCCATACTCCCCCGCACTGTCGGCAGCTCTCGATGGTCTCATCGCGCTCGGATTCGCGGTAGGCGCCGTCGTGTGGGTAAATGAGCTCCACATACCGCACGGTGGCTTCGCAGAGTTCCTGAGGATTCGCATCACTCTGCTGAATGCGTCCTTCTCCATCGTGTTTGTCATCCTCTGGAAACAGTGTCTGGCGGTTCTGGGTCTCTACCGCCGCGACCTCGAAGGACTGCGCAACCTGGTGCTTCGGACTGCGACGGCCTGCGTGGTCATGACCGCCCTTCTCGACTTATACCTGCAAGCCCGCCATGCTCGAGGACCAGTAGGGCAAATCCTTCTGATTTTTCTGCTCGTTTCGTTCTTCTACGAGACCTGCCGCGTGCTGGTATGCAGTCACCACCGGAGTTGGAACGTTATCGAGCCCGAACGGGTCATCATCGTAGGTAGCGGCCGGCGGGCAAGCAAAGCGTGGCGCGAGTTGCGCATCCAGCATCACCGCACCAAGCGACTTCTCGGCTTCGTCGATGATCGCCCTGCCGATGCAATGGCGCCGGACGTTGCCAGCCGCCTCATCGGTAAAGTGGACGATCTGCCCGGTTATCTGCTGCGAAACGTCGTCGACGAACTGATCGTGGCCACTCCCATGCGCTCCTGCTACGACATGACCCAGCGCGCCGTATCGATAGCCGAGGCTGCCGGTGTGCGTGTCGTGTGTCTCAATGATGTATTTACGCTAGCTCTCGAAAAAGATCGCCGCCGGCGAGCGGCGCTCTTCGTTGAGCTGGTGCCCAAGGATGACCGGCGCGAAACAGCCGAAACCGCTAAGCGAATTCTCGACGTGCTGGGCGCGGCCACGGGAATAATACTGCTGGCGCCCGTCTTCCTGGTGATCGGTCTAGCCATCAAGGCGACCGGTCCGGGTTCAATCTTCCTTGCACAGGAGCGGCACGGCTATGGGCGCCGGCGATTCCGCATGTTCAAGTTTCGTAGCATCGATCCGCGCATGACTCCGCTGGGCCGGTTTCTCCATCGCACTTTGCTCGACGAGCTACCCGCCTTGTGGAACGTGCTGCTGGGAGACATGTCGCTGGTGGGCCCGCGGCCCATGAGCGCGCACGACATTTCGCGCTTCGGCGAGCCACAGCTCATGCGGCGCTTTAGCGTTCGCCCGGGGATGACTGGGAACTGGCAGGTGGCCGAGGATCCTTCGCTCAGCTTCGAGCAACGGGTCGCACTCGACTTCTCCTATATAGACGAATGGTCGCTGGCACTGGACTTGAAGATCCTTGCCCGAACCGTTCCAGCCATGCTCAAGCGATCTGGCGCCGTTTCGTAACGGTTTGAGGGATATATGAAGATTGCTGTGGTCCATGATTACTTTACACAGATGGGCGGCGCGGAAAGAGTCGCCGAAGAACTCGCGCGCATGCTGCCCAGCGCACCCATCTACACCACGGTCGCGATGCCCGATCTCATGCCTCCCGGACTCGCCGGCAGGCGGCTCGAAACCTCCTGGATGCAGCAACTGCCAAACATCAGGCAGTACTATCGCCTCTACTTCCTTCTGTATCCCCTCGCTGTGCGCTCACTCGACCTATCGCAATATGACCTGGTGATCTCGAGTTCCTCCGGCTATGCCAAGGGCGTGCGCACAAGCCGGGAGGCTATTCACGTCTGCTATTGCCACACTCCCATGCGCTGGGCCTGGAGCTTTGCCAGCTACTCGGCTCAGGAGACCGCGGGTCTTGGAAGACGAGTGCTTCTGCCGCCTATGATGCGCGCCCTGCGCAAATGGGACGAGCGTGCCTCGCGCCAGCCTGATCACTTCGTTGCCAATTCCAAGACAGTAGCGGCGCGTATCCAGAGTGCCTATGGCCGGACAGCCGAAGTGATCCACCCTCCAATCGATGTCAACCGGTTCCGTCCCTCCACTGAACAGGAGGACTACTACCTGGTGCTCGCGCGATTGATTTCTTACAAGCGGATCGATCTGGCGGTCGAAGCCTGCTCGTCGCTCGGCCGGCGGCTGCTGGTTATTGGGGATGGGCCTGACCGTGAACGCCTGGTGGCCAAGGCTGGACCAACCATTCAGTTTATGAGTCGCCTATCCGACGCCGAGGTGGAGTACTACGCGGCCCGGTGCCGCGCTCTTCTTTTCCCTGGCGAAGAGGACTTTGGCATGGCCCCGCTCGAACTCGCCGCCGCCGGGAGACCCACGATCGCCTACCGTGCCGGAGGAGCAGCAGAGACCATCATCGATGGCGACACCGGCATCTTCTTTGAGCGCCAGGAGGCGAGCGATCTGGCCGAAGCGATCATGCGCTTTGAGCGCCGCGAGTGGTCAGCTCAGCTTCTGCGCAGCCACGCTGAAGGCTTCGGAATCGACGTCTTCCAAGCGCGCTTCCGGCAGTTCCTGGCGCAGGTGGGCGCACCGCTCGAAGGGAACACCTTACTGCCGCTTGCTACACCAGCGTCCATCCACTCCTTTGACCGCAAGCTGGCCGGGATGCCGAATAGCGTGCCGGCGTAGGCAGCCGGTCCTCATCGCCCGCGCCCATCTACTCGTCCCATTTGACCCTGGCAAAGGCTTGTTGGAGCCTCGTATCTTCCTTTTGCCGGCGCGGATCGCAGTCCTCTATCGACTTGCGATTATTTTTCCAGTTTGTACTGATCCCGCTGAAGTGACGATAAGACGTTTCGTCAAACCTCGCTGTGCGAGTACGCATACCGACAATCTCATGGATGCTCCAGTGTGAGTCCGCCGGGCACCGGTCCGGAGCCACCGCCCATTTCGCCGGGCATAACTTGATATCCTTTGGGCGAAAGCCCTGCCAGCGCCACTGCGGCAGCTGCTGCTGAGTGCTCTGACAGTGACGCGGGATCATTTGCGCATGATTGCCATTCCCTGACGTGACCCATCTGCCGGAAAACTTCACGTAACCAGCAGTGGATGCGGCGGCTTTATCAAATACGCTGCCTTCAACAGAGAGGGCTAACTCGTCTATATCGCAGTTAAGCACGGCATAGGCATCGGCGAGATACCGCCAGCGAGCATCTTCCAGTGCGCCATACTGGCTGAACGAGGAGTCCCACGTGCCGCGGCCTAGCCCCTGTGGCCCGTACTTATAGGGCCAGCTGACAACATATACGGCCGAGAAACCGGAGACCTGGTTCATCTTCTCGAGAAGCGTCTCCGCGGTGTAGATTGTGGATTCATTGTCGTAGAGAAGGACTGCGTCGGCCCCATGGAGGTCGCGATGAAAACGCATCCAATCGCACACCCACTCGAGGTGATTATTCTTGCTGAGAGTAAAAAGCACCCGCCGGCCGCGAAAAACTTCACGAGCGCTTGGCCTGACATCTAGGAGCTTGGCGCCGGCGACCGTTTGTAGCTGTAACTGTGTATCCCCCTCTGGCACCTCGACCAATATCCGGCAAAGGTTATCCGTGCGCCGATTGCCGAAGGCAATCGTGAACTTGTGATGCACCTCGTAGCGACATTCGTTCCCGGTGGGCAGCGAGTGGATCTTGAGTGAACCAAGAATGCCGTCAAACCTATCCAGCGGCGGACCAACCATCATTACTCGGTTTTTTTCCACGCGAAAGCAGTCGTAAACGACCGTGTGCCAATCAAACTGGGCATCGAAGTTGAGCTGGCGAAGCTCGACGGGACGGGCTGGCTCGCGCTGATATCCCGAGGTCTCGGGAAGTATCCACGAGCTTACGGTCTCGACCATATTCACACTTTTACCATGAAGCGTGGCATCGATCTATCCGATTTGGCGGTCTTGTAACGCGTAGAGTAAACACTTTCATTGGTGCTGATTTTTCCCGCCTTATTACTTTCGTGTGATTGCCCGATGTGGCGTCTGCTCTTAGCGTGAGATAAGTACCTCTTAACGGCACACACGCCATCCTGAATGAAACAAGAGCGGATTCTATTCATTGATCTCGGTTCCGATTATGGTGGCGTCGAGACCTATTTAGCAGGTCTCGGGGCCATGCTAAGTCCCTATGCCCAGGGCTACGCTGTCCTTTCACTGCCCAAACTTGCCGCCCAACTGCGCGCCGAGGGAATGACGGTAGTGTGCCTGCCGATACTGGGCTCAAAATGGTTCAAAGGGCTGCGGCTCCTGCTTGCCTGCTTTGTTGTCCCCTACATGCTCCTGCGGTTCAGGGTCCGCACGGTGCAAGTCAACGGATTTTTTGAATCGCTGTTGCTGGGCCCCCTTCGCCTGTTCGGGTATAAGACAATTTTCACCATGCATATCCCCTTTGAAACTGAACTCTATTCCTGGTTTTGGAATCCAGCGCGCTTCTTTCCCAGGTTTCTCTCTAAGCACTCGCTGCGTTTCGCCTCGCTGGTAGTCTGCGTGTCAGAAACGATCGGTGAGATCGCTCGGAGTGTTCTGCCGCAGGAAAAAGTAAAGGTCATTGCCAATTGGGTTGAGGCTCCTACAGCCTTGAGCTGCACATGGTGTACCCCCAAGCGTCCGCAGCTTCTATTCGTTGGCCGGCTGGAGGAATACAAGGGAGTGCAGGTTATTTTGCAAGCGATGCGGGAAACCCCGGGTGTGTCTTTACTGGTGGTTGGCGACGGATCTTATCGGCACCAGTTAGAGGCTTTGGCGGACCGGCTCGACGTTCACTTCGCCGGTTTTCAACCCGACCCATCCCGCTTCTATAGGGATTCGACCATATTTATCAACCCATCGCTGGGCCCCGAAGGTTTACCACTGGTGTCGCTTGAGGCGATGGCCCATGGCCTGCCCTGCATCCTCAGTGATCTCGCAGTGCATCGCGAAATTAGTGCCGGCGGCGAAGCAGCCGCACTGTTCGAACTGGGTGATAGTGAAAGCCTGGCTGAGCAGCTCAAGCGGCTACTCGATAGCGAACAGCGGCGCCAGAGTTACGGCCTCGCAGCCCGGCAATTAGTGCAACAACGCTACAGTCGCAGTGTTGCGGCGCGGCAGTACGTCGAGGCATTCGGCCTCTGAATGATTCCACGCCTGAGTAGGTGTTAGGTTCGCCCAACTTGGATAAATAGATTCGGAAATATGTCAGCGCTACCACGAAGTAAACACGCTAGCGATGGGAGAAGCGCATGACAGTTCAGCGGGATCTTGACTCCCAGTCTCAGGGAAAAGTCCGCCTTTCTAGTGGAGTCGTCGAACAAAGCCTCCCGCGTGCAGCATCTGGCAAAAGGCCCGGGTTTCTGATCATTGTCGGCCCCGGGGAGGGTGGGATTGCGGCCGACGCGATTCATACCATTTTGCGCTCTTACCCAAACTCGAAGATTTGGCTTCGAGACGACTGCACACAAGACGGAACCTTTGAGGCGTTGCGGAATCTTGCCGAAACCCATCCGCAACGCTTCGACCTCGCGCGAAATCCCGTGCCTTTGGGATATAAGGGCATCGCAGTATCTGCTTTCCGCTCCTTTGAACGGATTTGCCAATCCGGTGAGCAGCTTGAGATGGTGATTCAGCTTGATCCTGACGTTCTTTTGGCGGGCAATGAAATTGTCAGCTTTGCACGCGCGAAATTCGCAACAGAAGGGCCTGGGATCATCGGCTCCTACATGCTCTCGGCTAACAAAGGGCGCCGCAGCCACCAGCCTCACTGCAATCGCATCCTACTCGATCTCTTTCCCGCCGGGTTTGACCGGTATCATAAGCTGTTGCGCTTTGGCGTCCCCTTCTACACCAAATATCTCGTGAGGGCCTTCAGGAACGGCTATCGCCTTGGACGTCACGTTCTCGGAGCGTTCTATATCGTCCACGGAGACACACTTCGCGCTCTGCACGCCGCTGGATTCTGGAGGTCAATGCCGGATCTGGGGAGCAGGGAGGTTAAGCTGGATGATCCCCTTATTTCAATGGGCCCTTATATTGTCGGCCACAAGCTCATTGATCTGCATGAGCCTGGTGACTCACGGTTTTGGATTCAGTATGAAAACCCGATTCCTCTATCGGCAGAAACAATCCTTGCGCGACGTTACATGGCACTCCACCCGGTGAAAAATGATATCCCGGGCTCGGAAATGAGGGCCCGGCTGGCCCAAATAGATCCGGATCTCCTTCCGCGGTTAGCTTGTCAGCAGCGGGCGTGACGAAAACCCCATCTGAGCGGGTTCCAGCGCGCCACAACTATAGTGGCATTGGCGAGGTCTGGGCCGACTGCGCCGCCTCATCGCTTTTTCGTTCCGTGCTCTCCCGCAGCCCTCTTTTATAGGCTCCAGCAAGGCTCCTTCCCCATGACACAGCAGGTCGTTCTAGAACAACATAAACGATGGACGCTACACCAAGGCTTAACAAGTAGGCGAAAACCACTACCCCGAGATACCGCGTGTTCGTAGCGGGATGAATCACTTTGTCTTCTAAGAGCGTCAGGCAAAAGGCATGGAAGAGGTACATGGAGTAAGTACGTTTCCCCACATAGATACAAATCCTCGATCCGAGGATTCGGGAAAACAGGGACTCCTTTAGGAGCAAGACTGGGAGAAGAGCTGCCGTGCTGAGAATGAAGCTCACACGGAATGTTCCGCCCAAAGATGCAAGGTATGACAGAACCCAAACGATAACGGCCGGCATGGTTGGGATCCGCTCGATAAAGGAAAGCACCTGCACTTGCTTGCTCCGCAGACCATCCAATGCAATGGCGATGCAGCAGCCCAATAGAAGAGAAAAATAGGCGAGTGGAAGCGACCTCGTGGCAGAAACGAGAAGCGGAATAATCGTGATGGGTACAACTGCCCAACGCCCTTTAAGCTTGCGCAGCATAAAGAAGAACAGCAAGGGCCAGACGAAATAGAACTTCTCCTCCACGGAGAGCGACCAGGAGTGGGTGAAGGCCACAGCCAGCCCTTTAGGCACATATTCATTGCGCAAGGTAAGGAAGTAGGGAAGGCCGTTAAGAAACTTGAGTCTCAATTCATGCTGTGACGGTATTAGCCCAACGAGCAGGTATACGCCAATAGTCAGGAAGTATGGGGGAAGAATACGGAAGGCCCGGCGGATATAAAAGGCGCCAAGCGAGACCGTCCCCGCCGCACGCTCTTCGCGAAGTAAGAGGATGGTGATTAAGAATCCACTCAGAACGAAGAAGATGCCGACCCCGAGGCCCCCGCTAAAATATTGCTTGATGGGTAAGTCTGTGCGTGCATGTCCACCAATCACGAGCAACAGGGATATTGCTCTCAGCCCGTCCAATGCGGGAAAGTAAGGGGCCTCCCAGAAATTCGTTGGAGACTGCGAATGCCCGCTCGAAATCGAGACTCGGTCCTTGTGTGTCAAAGCTTCTCTCCAAGCCCCGCCCTACACGCGCCCTCTAACCAGGCTTCTCACTTGGTAAAGCATGCTCGCCCGCTTGCGCGGAAAGAGCACCTTGCTAACCCATGGGTAAACACAAACGTATAGAAAACAGAGCGTCATGAGCTTAGGGGTAATCTTTCCGAAAGACCAGGTTTCCTGAAGCAAGCGCCTCAACTCCGGCCACGCGGCGTCTTGTTGTGTGGCTGGATTGAGGCAGTAGATAACCAGGAAGAAGCCAAACGCCTTCTTGGTAAAGAGCTGGCGATTGGCCATCGCCCACTGGCGAGAGTACTGCCAATCGATGCGCTTGGTCACCCTATGCCTGGCCTGATCATTATGGAAGATCGTCAGAGGCTCGGCGACGAACGCCACCCGCATCCGCTGGTGGCCGTATCCTCGCAACAGCCAGTCCAAATCTTGTAAGACCTTCAACCCCTTGGTAAAGGGAACTTCAAGCAGAAACTCGCGGCGGAGAAGCCATGTGGACGTCTGCGGGAAGCCGGCGATCCCTCCCAGGTACGAAACCTCGCACCATAAGAAGTCACTGATCGGTTGGCCCTCGCGGGGGAATATATGCGGACGCAACAGATCTGCGTCGCCTTCCCCGCGATCCAGAAATCGGCTTACCACCATCGTCACCGGTTGCGGAGAGTTAGCCGCTGCCGCGAGTTGTTTTTCTAACCTGAAAGGCAGCCACTCGTCATCATCGTCCAGCAGGGCGACCCATTCTCCCCGCGCTGCCTGAGCGCCCAGGTTGCGCGCCTCACAACCCCCAACGCTGTCGGCCAGCGGTATCACCCTGAGCCGTGGGTCATCGATTTCCTTCAAGGAATGAATGGTTGCGGCGTCGGGGCCGTCGATAACGACGATGCATTCTATCTCTCGCATGCTTTGTGTCAAAACGCTGCGCACGGCCCGGCACACTAGATCGGGTCGATTGCGTGTTGGTATCACTGCGCTCACCAATGGAACTCGTTCGTTCATGCTTCACCTAGAGAGTGACTGTCTTTCCCATCCGTCCGAGCATGCCATCGCGAAATCCAAGGAAGATCATTTTTGCTTTGGCCCATCGGAAGTCTTCGGCAACTGCAAGCTTGCACAGATCGATGAGGGAGGATCGAAACGCGCCACGGACCCACCGAGGGTACCGGGCTCCATACTTCAGTGCCATCCACACCCGGTTTCGACTGATGTAGTAGCGCACACCCGGCCGATAGTTCGTGGTCTGGAATAGCGGCCTGCCAAACATGCGATAGTAAGAAGGAATTCCGGAGGTGTGCAGCAAAACAGCGTGAGCACTTAGGGCAATGGAATAACCATGGGAACGAAGACGCAGACTATATTCGTCATCGACCGTATAGATGAAGAGCTCTTCTTTGAAATACCCGCATTTCTCGAAAGCGCTGACCGGGAGCAGGCTCCCGGACGTGATGGTTACGAAAGGCCCTCCATCCTCATCCATGGGAACGACGCGCTCTATGCCGGACCCTGGATCCTTATATCGAGGAACGAGCAGCAGGATATTGCGCTGATGGGCGAAGTGCTCAAAATCTGCGAGCATTTGCGCAATGAAGCCATCGGTCACAGCACTGTCCTGATCGAAGAGGGCCACCCAACCGGAGCCGTTCGCTTGTGCCCACTTCACACCAACATTCAACGCAGCGGCGATGCCAAGATTTTGTCCGTTCTCGATCAAGCGAAAAATCCAGCTCATGACTCGCCGCTCGCAGTAAATGAAGTGACTCTTCCGGAGAACCATTGTCTACAACGACAAGATGCTCGACCTGCGGGCGGACTCTGGCCAAGTTACCAAGGTCCTCAATTCGCGGACGGAAGCTTACGATCACCGCGCAAACACTGTTTTCTGGCCCTTTACCCACAACCAACCTCATTCGAGATCAAGAGCCGGTTACATCCCGGCCATAACTCAGCAACCCGTTTGAAAATCTGAAGTACTCCGGCAACGCGAGGGTCGCACCGATAACACGGTCGACTACGCTCCGCTGCCTCAACGCCAACCGGGTTTGCAGAAACGTCAGTCTCTTCTTGGCGAGCTGCGTAATCACCGGATCCAGCGGCAAGGTACTAAGTTTCGCGGTCATCGAAGACCAACGCTTCACCAGCAGCTTATGAGCCTCCATGGATTTCTCGCGCCGAACTTGTAGTCCGGAATACCAGCGCCGCGGCTTGAGGCCAACCTGTTGGGCCGTGTGCAGGCGATAGCTCAGCAATGGTTCAGGCAGCGGGCACAATCGCGCCTGGGTGGCGATTAGCAACGCTATCCAGGCGTCATGCACCCATTCGGAAGGAATCGGAGTCACCAGCGGAACGAAGTCGCGAACGGAAAACAAAAGTCGCCCCGGTGACGGCACTCCGCTCCAGTAGCAGCAGCGCCCCACTCTTACTGTTCAGGTCTGCGCGCATGCGGGGTGTGACTTGAAGGCGTTGCCACAGCGTCCCGGCATCGGCCGCGAATCCTCGTCGATCAACAGGGCATCAGAAAAGACTCCACCCACATCCGGATCAGATTCGCAATACCCGTGCCGCCCGCTCCAGCTTGTCCTTTTGCCACACGTCATCCTGGTCGCAGAGAGCTATTGCGTCACCGCTGCAACGGAGTATTGCCTTTCAAAGTTTTTTGTGGAGCCAAGCTTGGCCTCGTTGCGGATGAAGCGCACCGGGAAAGGCGCTCCATCCGCGAAACTTCTCACGATTTCCGGAGTGGAATCGTCGACCCATCGTCGCAGATGATCAACTCGAACGGACGCTTGGTCTGCCGCCCAATACTTTCCAGCTGCTCAGCCAGAAATCGGCTTCCGTTGTAGGTACACATTGCGACTGAAATATTCATGCAGGTACCCAGGTTTTGGACTCCCAGTCGTAGACCTTAATAGGTCGCGCAGGAGTTCCAGCAGCCATGCAGTGCCGGGGAATTGTGCCATTGACGATGGAATTGGCGCCGATGATGCTGCCCATACCAATATGTGCGCCAGGTAAGATGACGACGCCATCGCCAATCCACACGTTATCTTCAACAACGGTTTCTGCGTCGGAGGTAAGCAGCCGGTTGGCCGGCCGTTCAAAAGGGCTGCTCTGCCCAGTCCCTTTATAGATCCCATGGTTGTGGTCAGTAATGATCACGTGGCTGCCCACAAGCACGTCATTCCCAATGTCGAACTCGGTTGGTTGCAGCTACATGGACGCCGTAACCAAAGACCACGTCGTTGCCGATTGTCAGCGAAGGGTTATAAAGGTTCCCGGCCCTGTCGCGTTCCACTGCTTCGAGCCATAGATTGATCCAACGCTCTAAAAGCACGGCCTATATGGAGGCGGCTAAGTCCCCTGATCCTGCACCCCGAGCCGAGACTTATGCTTTCCACCTGAAGCAACCGCGAATAAAGGAAGTTTCTCGGGAGCGCACGATACCTCTCGTACCGAGGCAACCACTTGCGGTGAAAATAACGGCACAGTTGATCCACAAGGCCCGAGGCCTTGGAATCGCCAGCCGAACCGTGCTCGGCGACCGATCACTTCAGTGGTGGACTCTGTGTCGCCACACAACCTCGGGAGTCGTTCATTGTGCCACCGCAGTTGTTCGTCATTTGACTCTCTACAATGAGCTCATTTTCTGGCTGATCATCCCTGCAATGAAAACCCGATCCTGCGCGGCCCATACTCACGAACCACGCAAGAAGCAGCGTCGACATGAGCCACCCGCAATATAGATACGCGGTCATGGAGGATCCTTCGACAGGCCACCAACGCCAAAGCAGCAACACTGAAGGGACCGCTATCGCCGAACGATCGGAGCATTCCATTAAGCAATAAATCCAGCCGTGCGACGGCTAGACTGGATTGGGTATAGCGCATGCTTACCCCAAAATGCATCGCCACACCTGCGACGGCGCCAAGCAAAGTACCCAGAGCCACGCCTAATGCACCCATGTGCCGCGCAAGCACGATGCTAGCTGACAAGGTTCACGGTCCCTTCGGTCACCGCTGCGGCAGTCGCAACTCCCTGCTTGCAAGTTGCAACAACCATCGTGGCGTACGGCGCGCAGACGTTCCGCAGAATGTTAGCGATGACGAGAATGCGCAGAAACACGACACTGTGTGCGGCGTATGCCGGTCCGACCCAAACAGATAAAATTGGATGGCCGGCAACCACCAGGGGCAACCCTGTCAGCAGGAGAAGGATGGTGCCGTATCGCGTGGAGCGGAGCAAAATACTCCCCATCTGCGTTGCACTGCGGTGCGCGCTAAGAGCGGAGGTCGCGGGCAACAATGGGCCCATCAGTGCCCCGATAATCATCAACATGAAGCTGGTCGGTGATGCAGCGATAGCGTAGTAGGCGGTTTCGCCGAACGAGTAGTGGCCGACGATCGTAAGGTCAAGGCCGTTTACAAAGAGCATGCATACAGACCAAATCGTGAGAACGGCGCAATAGCTCAGCATCTTTTTCAGGATGACCACATCGACAAAGCGCAGTGAGACACGAATGTGCGCGCCCAGCCGTCGCCAGGCAGCAAACTGCAGCAACGCCGAGAAGACGTTCACGCATGCTACCGTTGCTCCCATCCGGGCAAGGCTGCTATGAGAAGCTACCGCAATACAGATGGCGATCCCAAAGAGAAGACGGCTCACGATGGTAAGGACCATCGGAACCTGGTAGCGTTGCAGGCCCAGGAATATCGCCACAAAGACAGAGGTAGCCAAGCTGGCTGAAAGGGAGATACCGACAAACAACACACTTAGACGAACATCGTGATAGAGGGATTGCGGCATGGTGTGAAAAATAAAGGGTACGCGCCATACGAGGATGAGGGTCAGCAACACCCCAAGGATGCTCGCAGCAAGCATCATCGCCAGGCCGACGCTGGCATACCGTCCGCATTCGGCATAATCCCGTTTGGCTTCGTGTTCCGCTATGTACTTGGAAACCGCGGTCTGAACCCCGAAGTCGAGGTATCCCACATAGGCGCTCAACTGCAGGATAAGCACCCATGCGCCGTAGGTTTTTACCGGGAGATGATGGGTCAGGTAAGCGGGTAAGAAGATAGATACCAGGGACGTCACTGCGAGACGTGTAAGGTTTGCCGCCGAATTATTGGCCACCGTACGGGCGAAGGTACGGGGCTCGAGCGGGCGCGCATTGGTCGATAAGGTGGCCATTGATTCACGCAAGCTTCAGGTGCTGTTCCTGTAAATCTGGGCAAGGGGACTGCGGATACCGGATCATCTCCGTGACGCAATGAAAGGGCAAGCAACAGAAGCAATATCGTCTGGATTGGCAGATCGTTGACCGAGACTGAAGAAAGGGATGGTCGCGAAGATACCGGCTATTCCCTGGAGCAGGTGGTCTTCGCTGGAAAGTGCGCGTTTTCGAAGGAACGTCCAGAAGCACCAGTACGATACGCCAGAGATCCCTAATCCAAGAATGCCGCTGCCCAGTAAGATAAGCAGATATGCGTTATCCACAGGAATGGGAGCCGCATTTTCCAGACGATCAGGCGCACTAAACGGGGTATAGGGTCCCTGCCCTATACCGAACAGGATATCGGTTGGGCTGCCGGCTAGAAACTTCCCTCCGTACATTCCCCAGGCGACGATTCGTTGATCCAGTGAGGAGACGTTGGCCAGGTCTTTTCGGCCGCCGCCACCCGCCATTCGCAGGCCTTGCACGACAATCAAGATGGCGCAGCACAAGGAGAATATGGGGAGCAGCGAACTGAACCTCATCAGCCCCTTTTTGGATATGACAACTACAGCAAAAGAGCTCACGACGAAGCCGACCATGGCCAGGCGGGTGTAGGTCGCGTAGCAGCCGAACGCGCACAGGGGAAACAGAACAAGACCGAACTTCCTGGTCTTTCGCCGCAAGCAAAAGCTGGTGGCGATTCCGCCCATGAAGGAATAGAAAACACCTGCATCAAGCCCGTTCGCAAACAGACTAAAGGCACGGGTCTGATCGATAAATTGGTACGACTGAACATGAAACGTAAGATCGCTGCTGTCTGTGCGAACCACCGGTGAATTGGTGAGGAATTGTGCGGCCGAGATGATCAGGCATGCAATCGTCAGCACGGAAAGGAAGCCCAGGATATGCCGCGACTTTAGCTCGATCGGCACAAGAGAAGCCACGCCCGCCAGGACCAGAAAAGCAAAGCACTCCAAAGAGCTTCGTATAGCTGCGAAGCTGAGACCTTGATAGAAATGCAAGAAGAGCGCTTCAAGAGAAAGATAGCCTGCGAGGAACAAGGTGATCGGGAGCAAAGGGCTGGACCGCAATCTGCCTTTAAGCAGCAGGATAGTCACAAAGCTAAGAACGAAGATAGTAAGCTGGCGCGGCTTGAATAATATGTCGCCACCGGTAGCCGCCATCTCTAACTGGGGCAGGGCTCCATTGACTACCAGGGTGAGGGCTGCAAAAATTACCAGGAGCTTGGGCACGGATCCGACAAATGAAGTCGGTGCGGCGCTGTAACCAGCGTCCGGACGTCTTAATGGATTTGATAACACGCCAATCATGCCGGCCCCTGTTGCTCGATGAGTTCTGATACCGGTCAAATAGGTTGAGTGACCGGGAAGGACTAAAAGTGATAAATGGCGGCGGAGGAGGTCGCGCCCACTAAGCTACCGGCGCCCACTGCCACGTTCCGCGCGTAGCTGAAAGGAACGTAGAGGATGTCATCCGCCTGCAGCTGGATATCCGGCTGCTTCCCTTTTTCCATAGCACTCAGCTGCAAGGGAATCTCGACGTGGCTTCCATCAGCCTGCTTGCGAATCAGCCGGGTATGGGAGGGGACCGCATTGGGCGGCGTTCCTCCGGCAAGTGAAATTGCCTGAACCGCGGAGAGCTTCTGGTCGTTGGTGACCATTGCGAAGCCGCCTGGACGGTTAACATCGCCCAGGATGTAGACCACGTCGGCTTTGGAAACAAGCACCGTGTCCCCCGGAAAGACAGCGACGCTTCCATCCAGCGCAGCGTCGGCAGAGTTCGAGACAACAAACGTGACCCGCTCCTTGCTGGCATGCCGCTGGATGGTCACCTTTCGATCGGCAAGCTCGGTCAAGCCGCCGGCCAGTGCAAGTACGTCGAGAATGGGACGGGATGTGCCGATGGGGTAGTTCCCCGGCGACCGCACCTGACCCATGATGGTTACGTTCTGCGTAGCTGTCTGCTCCGTCATCACACTGACATGGGGTGTCAGCAAGTAATGGCCGTCTACCAGAACGCGTTCGATGGCGAGCGCTGCCTCGGGTGGGGTGAGCCCGGCGACATGTACGGCACCGCCCAGGATCAAAGCGAATGTACCTGCGTCCGTCACGCGGGCGCTTTGTTCGAGGTCTGGGGATTCCAGGACCTTTACATGCAGCAGATCGCCGGGTCCGATAGTCAGGCTTTCCGTCTGCGCACTGCATACGGCTACGCAACAGAATAGGAACAGCAGCGATTTAGCAGCTCTGATCATGTTCTCATCCTTGCTGGTACTCATATTTCTTTCCGCCGTAGTAGCCGTAATAGCCGTAGTGAGCCGCTGAGCGGCGGGTCACGAAATTGAGCAGGACTCCGATCGCTGGTCTCGCCGCATCCTTGCGATGCGTGAGCAATAGGTTATAGGCGCGCCCGAGAGCGGCTCTGGTCGTGAACCCGACCCGCGCCAGCAGAACAGTGGCGTCGGCCATCTCCTCCAGCAACTGCGCATCCGTCACAGGCAGAACCGGCGGAGAGTCAACCACGATGAAATCAAATTCCGCTCGCCATTCCTCCATGAGGGTATGCATCCGCGGCGAGCCCAGCAGGTCAGCCGGGTAAGGAGGCGTGGGTCCCGCAGGTAAGACGTAGAGATTGGGATTGTTCGGCACCGGAAGAATGCTGGTCGCCGCTTCCCGGTCGGACAACAATACGCTCAATCCATCCGTTCCTTCCAAGCCCAAGCGCCTGCGCAGCACGGGACGCCGCATATCCGCTTCCACCAGCAGAACCTTTTTCTCGTACTGCGAGAGGGAAACCGCCAGATTCAGCGAAAGCGTCGACTTCCCCTCCCCTGGACTGGCGCTGGAAATCAGCAGGACCTGCGGAGGCGTGCCACTGCGTGAAATAAGCAGCCCGGAACGGAGCCTGCGCACCGATTCTCCGAATGCCGAATCGGCGTGGCGCGAATCTACCATGATGGCGAGTGAGTTGGTTTTGTTGGCGTCGATCTGGGGCGAGATGCCCAGCAGGGGAATCTGCAGCGCCTCGATTTCTTCAGCCCCTTGTATCTTGTTGTCGACCGCCTCCACGAGCAACGCCACACAGCAACCGAAGAAGAGTCCCAGCCCTGCCCCCAAGGCGAGATACAGAGGAACCTGCGGCTTGCTTGGCCTGGCAGGCGCACTCGCCCGATCCACCACAGTTACATTTGAGGAGTGGAGTCCCTCGAGAATACCGGCTTCCTTTAGCCGCTTGAGCAAGTCCTGATACAGTTCCTGACTTTGATCGGCTTCTTTGGAGAGGATGGCGTACTCAATGCTCTTGTCGTTCAGCTTCTCCGCCGCGACACGGTCGCCTTCATAGGCCGCCCGGGCGCCCTGCTCTGCCTTCGACGCGACCTTGTAATCGTTCTCGGATCGCTCCGCAGTGCGTTTAATTTCCTCCTGCAGGGATTGCTGCACTCCCTTCAAGGAGGCTCGTTCCTGAATCAGCTTCGGGTACGCCGCGCCGAACTGAGACGCGTCCTGGTCGATCTGGGCTTGGAGCGTTGCTTCCTGGAGGCGCAAGTTTTGGATGAGAGCCAGGGAGTTCATGACCCCCTGGCCGCTGCCACTTGCGATCGACGTGCCGCTCAGTTGCGATATCAACTCCGCGTTCCCGGTCTTGACCACCTCTGCGACCGATGCTTTGAGCACACGGTTCATCTGCGCCTGAGAGAGCTGGGCCGTGGATTGCTGTAAGCGATCGAGAATGGGGCTGTAAATAACCGGCTTGCCCTGCGGGTCGGTTCCACCAACACCGAAGATCCCACTGCCCTGCTGCAAAGCGACGACCCTGGATTGAAGCTGTTCGCTCTGCTTGCGCAGATCACCCAATTGACCTTCGAGCCATTGAGAAACCTGGTTGGTCGCAGTGAACTTGGTCTGGAACGTGTAATCGATAAGCGCTTGCACCAGGTGATTGACCACCGCAGCCGCAACTTTCGGATCGCGGTTGGTGTAATCCACTTCCAGAAGACGCGTACCGGCGGTAACCTTTACCTTGAGATTCTTGGCGAACGCTTTGACGACCCTTGCCCGCCGGCCAGGCGAATCCTCCAGGCTTGCATGCAGCGGATCGGCCGGCCCCCGCGGACTCACCAGCCCCATCGCCCAACCAATAGGGCTGAAGTGCGGCTTGAAATCCTCGTTTTGTTCGAGGTTAAGATCCTTCACCACTTTGAGCGCAAGCGCCTCCGACTGAAGGATATTTGCCTGCGTCTGCAAATCGATATTTACGGAAAGAGCATCGGATGCGCCACCCGATGCCGCTCCCATCAGGCTATCCAATCCAAGGCTGTCGGAGGAAGACTTTTCCAGCTGAATCACGCTGCTGGCCGTGTATCTCCGCGTCATGAACACACACGCACAAACAGAGAGCAAGAACAGCACCGCAGCGGTTACAAAAACCGCGCGTTTTCTACGATGAAAGATCCTCAGGAGATCACGCAAGGTCGGGTCTTTTTCGGGTAAGCTACTCAATTGATCCCCACTCCCAACTTTTAAGTACGTGTTGCGTGGCCCGGACAATGCGTTTTCCTGTTCAAAAACCATTTCAGAGGCCCTTTCACTGCGACGAGATGCCTCTTACACAGTCGTCTCTGCAAGCTTCTGTGGAAGAGCAGCAGTGTACTTCCATGTGTCGTGGGAGCAACCCAGCCATCTTTCCAGCCAGACCCAAAGTAACAGTACCGTTGCATTATGGAGATACAACTTCGGTGTTGTCGTATCTATCACAGGAAGCAATAGCTTAGGGGCGACAGGCTCATTGCATATGGGGCAGCGCCCATGGTTCACGGAACGCCTTAGTTGATTCTATAAACGATGCCCGCAGTAAGGTTGAGCGGTGTAAGGTTCCAATTCTTCAGGTAATTTGTCGAATAGGAGAGCTCTCCCATACGAATCGCCCAGTGATGAGTAAAGTGAAAGTCAACTCCACCTACGATGGTCCATTGGCCACCAAGGCCTTCGACTGGTTGCGGGTTCTTTACTCCTACTGTTGGCGGGTTTAAATACCGCCACCCATTCCCGGCTCCCCCAAGCACAGCCACGTAGGGAGAAAAGGGCCCATAGTGCAGCGCTAATCGGGGGCCGGCAAGGGCCGACTCTTGATGCTGTGTATTGAACCGCCTCTGGATGGTACCCCTGACCTCAACGCCAATGAGGTGCCGCGTTTGATAAAAGCCTCCCAATTGGTATCCGAAGAGCACGGGGGCGAAGTAGCCGAAATCTGGAGTAACGTTGACCGGCAGGGTTCCAAATACTGAAAGATCTGGTTTCGCAACGAGACCTGGAATCACCGTCTGGGCCGAAGCGCAGCATGCCGCAACCGAAAATAGGAGCGCCATGGAAGCGCGCTTGAGAGATCGAGAGCAAAAGGAGCTGAAGGTCATCCTGCCCCCATCCGGCCCCGGCCGCCTGGAAGCAGAAAGCGGATGGGACAGATCGCTACCTTCCGCACCTCGAGACAGTCAAGCCAGTCTGTTGCTTGCAGCACGCACTGACCGAGCCAAGGTGCGGGTCCGGTCAACCGATGTCTTGCGCGATAAGAAATCGTTCCTGGTTGCATGGGGGATGGCGATGACGCGTCTTGTATTGCTTGTAGTGGATTACCTTTGTCATGTGATAGTCCACTTCAGTTGTATGTACGAAGTGGACGCGGGCCGTTGTCCGCGCCTGCATGCCGGAGCAATGCGTTGGGGGAAGCGGATCTGGAAGGGGCAGTTGGACGGGCCGCGTGGTGGGTACCACGCGGGTAAACGACTACCCGCTCTTCTCCATCGGCGGACTCGGCTCCAGGGCGCGGAGAGCTTACCGTTTCTAGAAATTACATCCAGCTTCGATGGGTTGGGGTGCCCCTACGCACCGCGTCGAAGCGGGGATCGGGCATCGATCGTCACCGGCTTATTGTGGATCTGACTGATTTGTAACCAGGAACCGCATTCCCGAGTCTGAGGAGACCACCTGGTTGCGTCCGCGACTTTTCGCGCTGTACAACGCGGTGTCGGCGGCAGCCAGGGCGTCTTTCTCGGTATTCAGGCGGGGGGCAAGGACAGCCGTGCCTGCACTCACCGTAATGGCAATTTTTGCGTCCAGGGCGAGTACCGGTCGCTCAGCCATCGCCAACCGAATTCTCTCCGCGCAGATTTGAATCTGTTCTCGATCGCAGTCGGGCGACACGACGAGAAATTCTTCGCCACCGTAGCGTCCCACCAGATCATAGGATCGGACCGCCTCGTGCATACGTCGAGCAGCCTCCACCAGGACATGGTCTCCGGCCAAGTGCCCATAAGTGTCGTTCACCTGCTTGAAGTGATCCACGTCGAGCATGATGATGCCGATGGTGCTACCAGAACGCGCCGCCTGCTCATACTCACGGTGCAATAAATCCAGAATGGCATTCCTATTCCAGGTTCCCGTTAGACCATCATGGGTTGCCTGTATGTGGAGCTCTTCCCTGGCCTTCAATTGCTCGGCATGGAGGGTCAGGATGCGCCTGCCCGTCCGCAGGCGGGCGCGCAATTCGTCTCTGTCGAAGGGCTTGGAAAGATAGTCGTCCGCCCCCGCATCTAATCCGCGGACCAAATCCTGTTTGTCATCCTTGGCAGTGACCAGCAAGATGTACTGGTAGGGGGAACTGTCCCGTTCCCGAACCATGCGACACAGGTCGATGCCGTTCAAGTTCGGCATGATCCAGTCCAGGATCAGGAGATGGGGGGCCCTAATCTCCTGCAAAATTTGCCACGCCTTTTCGCCATCTTCCGCGACCGTAACCTGGTAGCCCCAACTTTCCAACCAGCTCTGCAGGATCTTGCGGAACATCGCATCATCCTCTGCGATCAGAACTCGATCGCATGCAGGTCCCGGCTGCTCCAATCCAAGGGACTGGGATTCCGCGGGGGTCATCATGGGCTCACGCGGGCATATCCAGGCGCAGCGGGTTGCGCCTCCGAGCTGGCTTTCTGGGTAACGCCTATCGAGTTGAGCAATTGGGCCATCGACGCTTCAAAAGACGGCAGCAGAGTCAAGGCGCCCGGAAAATCGGACGTGCGTGCCTTCCCCTCCAGCTCGCGCGCCCGGTGCGAAAGTTCATCAACGCTCAGGTAGCCCAATTCTCCCTGGAGACTATGGGCGATCCGGCCAGCGGTCTCCGCATCCTGCTGTGCGATCGCCTCCCGCAGGCTGACCAGATGCTTCGGAACCTCTTCCAAAAAAATCTCCATCACCTCGTGCAGTAACTTTTTATCTCCGGCAAGTCTCTCGAGCGTCTGGTCGGCGTTCCAAGGCACACCACCCGCCGACCGCGTTTCCGTTTCGCCGGGTTCGAACGCAGGGTTAGTCATTTGCCCTCAATAGGCCGGATAAAGAGCTGAGTAGAGACGACAGTATCGGCGCCCGAATTCCTGGCGCCACGGTCAAGAGCATCTTCGAGCACTTCCAAAGAAATTCATCGGCTTACGCCCGCATAAACTTGAGGGATTTCGATGGATGCGGGCCCGGGACGTCTGCCATAGACGCCGACAATGGTTAGGCGCTCCGCCAGCGAGTGAGCGCTGTGTGGTTGAAAGGAAACGGTTTAGGATCGTCGTCCCCAAGTTGGGCAGCAATTTACCCTAGTCGCACCAAAGACGGCGAAGACGTTCCTCTCTAGGTACCCCGCCGCATCGCCACAATACCCGAACGACATGTGTGCCGGTGAGGTACCCTGTTGACACGCCGTTCCATGGTGATCGCGTGGAAGCCGAGTGTTTATGGAGCACACCTGGCTTGACGATCTACGGACTGCTGGCGCTTTAGGACAATCGGCTTCGGAACAGAAGTCGTTCCGGATGCAGGAACGTCCCGGCCGGCAGAGTCCCCGCAGCTAGGTTTTGTCTGCCTAGGGAAATTGATGCCTATCGCAACCCCCAGATCGACCGGAATTCGAGCTCGACCGTTTGGATACCGCCCTCGCCGAAAACCGTTGTGGAGCTCTAGAGAAGCCTTTTTTTCCGACGCTGCACTCTTTGTTCTAGGAGCTGCCGGCGCTTACAGCGTCAACCTTATCGGCGCACTCCCCGTTACTGAAGCCCTTCTCCTGCCAATGCTCGCTGTGCTGCTCATTACACACGGCAAACGAGCCTTTGACCGCCAATATTTGATGTTTTACATCCTGGCGGGAGGCTGGCTCCTGGGCACCCAAATTGCAGATATTTACAACGGAATACCGGCTTTCAATCGGGCGAAGGGAACCGCGAGGGTGGTCTTTTTCATCCTCGACTTCATGACACTCGCCATTCTGATCAACAACAAGAGCCGCAAGATCCTCGTCTTCGCGTTGAGCCTTGCAACTATGCTGTTCCTCGGTTCATTGGAGTTCTCATCCGACTTCCTGCTTCAGTGGAAATTCGGCCTGAGCCATGCTTTCGCCATGATGGCGCTGCTACTCTCCGCCTATTTCTACAAACGCCGAAGGTATTGGATCTGCTTTTCGATCACCTTGCTCTTGGCAGTGATAAATTTTCGCTACGGCTTCCGCTCCCAACTCGTGATCCATGTGATTTCGGCAGTACTCATTCTGCCGATTTTCGACGGCATGCAAGCGCCGGTGAGAAGTGCTCGCGGCAATCCAAACACCGTCAAAGTTTTTATGCTGCTTGCGATGGCTGGCGGAGCTGCTTTTGCGGCGAATGCTGCGATCAAATATGCAGCGCAAAAGGGTATCTTCGACGACTCCACGAATGCCAAGTTTCAGACCCAATCCGAAGGAGACTATGGAGTACTCGTGGGCGGGAGACCGGAAACCCTCGTAGCCATTCAGGCCATCCGCGACGCCCCTATCATCGGCCATGGTTCCTTCCCATTTGGGCTTAAGTACATGCAACTAAAACAGGACATCCAGTATGAGCATGGATACAGCGATTCTGATGAACCGGAAGAGACCGACTACCCCGTCATACCGACACACTCTCACTTGACCATGGCTTGGGTGGAAGGCGGGATCCTCGGCGGCATTTGCTGGATCTATATCCTTGTTCTGGTGCTCCGCAGCGTCCTACGGCTGAGCACGCTGCGGCCACACTTGGCGCCTTTATATTCTTATCTTCTGGTGAATTTTCTTTGGGACATTCTCTATTCGCCTTTTGGGAGTGTCAATCGGATGCGGGCCGCGTTCTTTATCTTGTTGAGCTACTTCATCATGAAGAGCCCCATGAAGACTGGGGAGGTTCGCCGTCCTATTGTGGATAAGATCTACAGAGGCCGAACTGGTCTCCATCTGAGGCCAGTAGCCATATCGTTGCCCAGGCCTGACCTCTCCGGAGGCCGGCCTTTCGAGACTGGCCAGATATGATGCGATCAATTTCCCCCTCACTGGCTACGTGAGCGCCTCGCAAGTGACAACCGATATACACAGGGTGTACATCCTCTTAACTGTTTCCGCGGGTTCCCCCGACTTGGCTGCTCTAATTCTCTATTGAGACTGATTTGCGCGGTGCCGTCTATCCAGGCTTCGCCGCACGGACGTTGCTCAAAACCTGAAGGCTCTGAAAATGGATGACGCGCAAATATATTCAACGTTAGCCGACGTATTTAACCAAGTTTTCGATGACGAGACGATCGAGCTCACCCCGCAGTTGACGGCCAAAGACGTTGATGGTTGGGACAGCCTTACGCACATCCGCCTTATTCTCTCGGTCGAGAAAGCATTTAAAATCAGGTTTACCACTTCTGAAATCGGGCACCTGGAAAACGTGGGCGATCTCGTAGCTCTCATTAGGGCCCGTGTATGAAGGCAGATTTCGAGCGCAATTCCGCTCAGCATGAACACGAGGACGGAGGTCAGTGAACTCACTGTATTCGGAGCTGCAATGGCTGCCGCGTCCACCTCGCGACTTCTCCACCCTGTTGAAGACTGCGGCAAGCTCCGGCGAATCGCTTGGAAGCGAGGTTAGGTCCCTGGCGTCCTTCGCGTTGGATCTCAACCAGTTAATCAAACTGGGCAAAGTGATCGGCAAGGCTTATGCAGAGGGCACATCCCTGCATCCGCTGGTTCCCTTCCGGCTCGCCCTTCTGAGCAATTCGACGGTAGACATGATTGTGCCGGCGCTGGTAGCCAGCGCCGCGCGGCATAGCATCGCGCTTGAAATCATTCAACCTTCTTACGATCAGGTGGCGCAGGAAATCCTCGCTCCCGACTCCCAGGTCAACAGGTCCAAGCCGGATGCCGTTCTGCTTGCTTTGGATTATCGTGCCCTACCGCTAAAGCTCTCGCTGGGCAATGCTGAAGCCGCGGCCGCCACAGTGCGAGGCGGGATCGGCTACCTAAAGATGCTTCGCGATGGCATCAAGTCCAATTCGAACAGTGTGTGTATCTTGCAAACATTTGCTCCTCCCGCGGAGCCGCTCTTTGGCAGCCTCGACCGCGCGCTGCCGGGCACGATGAGAAGTCTGATCGATGCCATCAATCGAGAGCTGGCGGCCTACCTTCTCAGCTCGGGCGACGTGCTCCTTGACGTTGCGGGGCTCGCGGAAACGGTGGGTTTAGCCAATTGGCACAACCCGCAATTGTGGAACTTGGGAAAATTCTCCTTCTCTGATGAATGGATCCCACTGTATGGAGATCATGTCGCCCGATGCGTAGCGGCCATCCGCGGCAAGAGCAAGAAGGCTCTTGTACTCGATCTCGACAACACAGTTTGGGGCGGAGTCATTGGAGACGACGGACTGGAGGGGATAAAAACTGCGCAGGGTGACGCGCGCGGCGAAGCCCACCTGGCACTGCAGCGGCTCGCGCTCGATTTGCGAGACCGTGGCATTGTGCTGGCAGTGTCGTCAAAGAACACCGACTCTGTAGCAAGGGAACCATTCCAAAAGCATCCCGAGATGCTTCTCAAGCTTGAGCACATTGCCGTGTTCCAAGCCAACTGGAACGACAAAGCCACCAATATTCAGGCCATCGCTGAGGAACTCTCGCTGGGGCTGGACGCGATGGTGTTTCTCGACGACAACCCAGTCGAACGTGGGCTGATACGCAAACTGCTACCGCAAGTGGCCGTGCCCGAATTGCCCGAGGACCCGTCGGGGTATGCCAGGACGCTCGCTGCCGCCGGCTACTTCGAGTCAGTGGCTTTCGCCCACGAGGATCTGAAGCGCGCGGGCTACTACCAGGACAACGCCAAGCGCGCCAATCTACGAAGCCAGGTGCGCGGCGTGGACGCCTACCTGGCTTCGCTGGACATGACCATCACCTTCCAGCCTTTCGACGCCACCGGCCGCGCGCGCATCGTGCAACTGATCAACAAGTCCAACCAATATAATCTGACTACCCGTCGCTACACCGATCCTGAAATTCTCGACGCCGAGAAGGACCCGGAAGTCTTTACCCTTCAGGTCCGGCTTACGGATATCTTCGGCGACAACGGGATGATCAGTGTCGTCATCTGCCGCCCGTCGGAAGCTGGAGTCTGGGATATCGACACCTGGCTGATGAGCTGCCGCGTGCTTGGCCGCAAGGTGGAGCATATGGTACTGCGGGAGATCCTCGTGCATGCCCGGGCAGCAGGCATAGGCATGCTACACGGCATGTACAAGCCGACCGAACGTAACCAACTGGTGGTTGATCACTACGCGAAACTCGGCTTTTCCAAAGTGCTGGAACAAGCGACGGGTGTCACACGCTGGGTGTTGCCGGTCGAAGGAGCAGCGCCCGAGAGCGCTCCCATGAAAGTGATTTCGCAGGGATTTGCGACCAGCACGGAGAGTTTGGCCACATGACCCAACCGAATGGCGCGGATGACGGGTGTGCAGAAGCGAAGTTGCGGCGGCGAGATTGGCTGTTGCTGCCCGGCCTGAGTCTGCTGACGATATGTCTTCTTGCCGGCTCCGTCGAATTGTTCGGACATAAAATGTTCGCCAGGATCTCCACCGTGGGTGAAAACTGCCTGGTGGTAACGGATGTTTCGAACGGTTCGCGGGGCATTCCCAACTGTGTGATCTGGGAGAAGATTCCTGAGGGCAAGCCTACGGAATATCGCTTCAACAGCAGCGGGTACCGGAACGACGTAAACTTCGGCCCCAAGTCCCCAGGCACCTACAGAATCGTAATAGTGGGAACCTCCGTGGCAGCGGGATTCCGGGTCCCGCGGGAACAAACAATTGCTGCGTTGCTGCCGGCGGAACTCTCGCGGCGCACGGGGCGCAAGGTCGAGGTCTACAATGAAGCCCTCCCCTGGCGTACCCCGAGAACCATCTCGCGCAATTTCGACGAGGCCCTTGCGGGTAATGCCGACATGATTTTGTGGATTGTGTCTCCCTTGGATATTGCAAGCCCGTCATGGTTGGTAGGCAAATATGAAGCACGGTCCGTGAATCCGCAGGACGGCATGTGGTATTTCATAAAGACCGCGGTTGATACAGAATCATTCAAGGCGTCGATTGCCACAATCCTTGGCCACACCCGAACCGCAACATTGCTGAAGGAATTCTTATACGAGAGCCCAAGCCAGTACGTGCAGTCCTCTCTTATGGGTGCCGATTACAAGAAGGAGTTCCTGCAAAGTGAATCGACCGCGGAATGGGATCGGGAACTGAAAGAGTTCGACAGCAGTGCAGCGAGCATTGCGGGACAGGCCCGAAAAGCCGGCATTCCCCTGGTGGTGGTGCTGGTGCCGGATCGCACCCAAGCAGCTTTGATTTCTATGACTGGTGAATGGCCGAAAGGTTTCGACCCTTACAAAGTTGGCCACGAAGTGAGTTCCATCATCGCGAGCCACGGCGGAACCTACATCGACATTCTCTCCGAGTTCCGCACCGTGCCCAATCCTCAAAGGGGTTACTACGCACTGGATGGACATCCCAATGCCTTCGGTCATGCAATGATCGCAAGATTCCTGGCCGACAAGCTTGCTGATGTCGACATTCCGGCGCTGAGCGCTACCCCTAAGCCACAAGCGGAAATGCAGCCAAGACCCTAATATGGATAGCGCCTCTCTTCAGTTCGTGTTCTTTGGACTAGCTGCAGCGGCGGTTTCGAACTTCAGTCGCTCGAGCGTCTGGCGGTCAATCGTGCTTTTCGTGGCGAGCCTTGTGTTTCTTGGTCTTCTGGCGCATAGCCTGACCGTCTATCTTCCCTTGTTAGGCTTTCTTTTGTTCGGCTACGCTTGCCTTCTTCTGCTTGAGCGAGGATGGTCCCGGGCGCTTCCCTGGATGGTGGCGACAGTTGTCTTCATCTACGTGTGGCTCAAGAAATATACCTTTCTGCCCGAATCAATCTTCATCCACTCGTCTTACCTTACGCTCGGCCTTTCCTATATCTTCTTCCGTGTGCTTCAGTTGTTGATCGAAATGGGAGGCAACCGCGAGAAGCAGCACATCAAGGCGGGCGCGTATCTTCTTTACACGCTCAACTTCACCACGTTCATTTCCGGCCCGATACAGCGCTATGAAGAGTTCGCCCAAGATCAGTTTGCCGCCGAACCCATCCCGCTGGGGTCGTGCATGGCCGGTCTGCAGCTGGAACGCATCGTCCGCGGATTCTTCAAGGTCAGTGTGCTTTCCATGCTGTTCAATACGGTGCGCGTCGATGCGCTGGCGCAGATGTACCAGCCACTGCCTGCTTCGCTCAAGCTCTATGCGGCGTTTCGCCTTTCGATTATCTATCCGCTATTCCTCTACGCAAATTTCTCTGGTTACATCGATATCGTGATTGCCCTGGCACGCCTGATGCGCGTGCGCCTACCCGAGAACTTCGATCGGCCGTTCTCGGCTTCGTCGGTGATCGATTTCTGGAATCGGTGGCACATCACGCTCTCGACCTGGCTTAAGACCTTCGTCTTCAATCCGCTTCTTGTGGCACTGATGCGGCGCATCCCGTCGGTAGGCTTACAGCCGTTTCTGGCTGTCTTCTGCTTCTTCGTAACTTTCTTCCTGATCGGTCTATGGCATGGACGCACGTCGGAGTTCATCGTCTTTGGCATCGTCACGGGAGGAGGCATGTCGATCAACAAGCTGTGGCAGATCGGCCTAACGCGCGCGATGGGCCGCAAGGGTTACAAGGAACTGGCAAACAACCCCATCTACGTGGCTTTTGGGCGCGGGCTCAATTTCATCTGGTTCGCCTTTACACTCTTCTGGTTTTGGGGCGACTGGAAGCAGATAGACGCAATTTTCTCTGCGTTGCGTCCGGCGCAGTGGCTAGGGGTTTGGATGGCAGCGTGGCTGGCGGCCACGGCGGTATTGGCGCTGTGGGAATGGCTACGCGCAGCTCTCTTATCGGTCAGGACTTCGGAGGGGCCGGTGCTTTTCAGCCGCTATGCGCGCGTGATCTATACGTCTGCGCTAGCACTGACTGCTGTGGTGATAACGATTGTGCTCAACCAGCCCGCTCCCCCGATCGTCTACAAGGCTTTCTAAAGCCTATGCCTGCACCAGTTCCACAAGCAGATCCACCTCGGTCATGAGCCAGGCGATCTCGCGCATGCCAAAGGCCACGGCGGGAACGGGACCGCTCAGAAGAAAAGACCCGAGCCCGGTGAGGTGCTCAATGGCCGCACGGATATCCGGCACCTGGTAGCAAAGGTGATAAATCCCGGAGCCTTTCTTGAGGGTGCGGTCGACGGGTGAATTGGGCCCAAGAGGAGCGACGAGCTCCAGTACCGGGTCGGCGCCTACTCGGCTCAAAAAGCACACGGAAACGTTCTGGACAGGATCGTCGAAGGGGCCCGACGTCAATTGGTAGCCGAAGAGGCTGGAAAAAATTGGAATCGCTTGGTGTAGATTTCTTACCGCAACGCCAAAGTGATGAAAAGCGAACTCTTCCATTCGCACCTATCCGGCTAAGTGCCCAAGGGGGCCATAAGGCATTGACTAGAGAGGAGTTGTTGGTGGGCGCTGCAGGATTCGAACCTGCGACTTCCACCGTGTGAAGGTGGCACTCTACCGCTGAGTTAAGCGCCCTCCGGGGTAAAGGGTAGTTTACACGAACCTTTCAAACCGGCCCAAGGCAAGCTGCCGGCCGGACCCCTGGAAATCCCCCAAAACTGGGCAAGACCACGGCTCCCGGCAACAGATACAATCCACTCACCCTATGGCTTTTCCTCCCCCAGAACAGCAAGGTTCCCCCGCCCCTGGGGGGCCTTCCCCGGGCCCAGCCGGAGAGGGAGAGATACCCGAAAACTCTGCCGGTTCCGCGCAACCTAGTGAGGACGGCGGGGTTAAAGAGGGTATGGGTACCGTAGCCATTGCGCAGAACGGGTTCCAGGGCACGCAGCAGGGTGTGCCGGTGCATACGCCTGGAGTCGATTGGACCCAACTCTCCGACGCCGAAATTATGGCGCGCGTTAGCGAAGGGGATGACACGGGGTTCAGCATCCTGATCGAGAAATACCGAAAGCAAATTGTTCATTTCATGTTTCGGATGTCTCGCAACCAGGCAGTTGCCGAGGAGTTGGCCCAGGAGGTTTTTCTCCGCGTGTATCGTTCGCGGCAGACCTACCGGGCCGAAGCCAAGTTCAGCACCTGGCTCTACCGAATCGCGACCAACCTGGGAGTGAACCACGCGCGCGATACCAAGTATGAGCGAACGGCGCAGAATGTTTATCTTGACCAGCCGGACGCGGAGACGGGCACTACTCCCGACGTCGCGGATAGTACCCTCAGTGTGGAACAGAAACTGGTTCGAGAAGAGCGGATGAACGCGATTCGCAAGCACGTGATGGCGTTGCCCGAACGGCAGCGCAGTGCGGTGCTGATGCACAAGTACCAGGAAATGGATTACAAGGAGATTGGTGAGGTTCTCAAGCTGAGCGAATCGGCTACCAAATCCCTGCTATTCCGGGCTTACCAGACTTTGCGTGAAAACCTGAAGGATTTTGCTTAGCAGAAATTGAGGAAGAGTATGACTTGCCCTGAGATGAAAAAGCATTTGGCGGAACGGGTCTTCGAGTCCCGGCCGCTGCCGGACGAGGCCCGCAAGCATGTGGCGGAGTGCGCCGGGTGCGCGGCCGAACTGGCGGGCATGGAATCTACCTGGAAGCTGCTCGATGAGTGGCAGGCTCCGGAGCCCAGCGGTTTCTTTGACGCCAAGCTGTATGCGCGGTTGCGGGTGGAACAGACAACCGCCCCCGCAAGTTTTTTTGAACGCGCCAAGGCGTGGCTTCTTTACAGTAGCAACCTGCAGATGCGACCGGTGGCGGCAGGGGCGCTGGCCACGGTACTGGTGATTGGCGGGGGAACTTTTGCGCTGCTCAACAACCAGCCGGATGTACCCGCGGCGCAGACCTCGGCTACGGTGCGCGATTTGCAGTCGTTCGATGGGAACGCCCAGATGTTTCAGCAATTGAATGCGCTGGATGTGGACGAGGATAGCGGGGCCGGCGCTTCGAACTAGTCGTTGATTGCCACAAAATGTTGGGAAAGCGAGGCGCCCGAGAAGGACTGTAGCCGCTTCAGAGGGCACGATCATGGCAAGGCACAACGAGCTCGAGAGGACCTCCCTCCGCGGGAAACTGGCTCGTGGTGTCTTTGCAGCGCTGTTTCTGATACTGCCGCTGGTGGTTGCTCCTTGCTTCGGCCGCCCAGCACCGCAGCAGCAGGGTGGGCATCCCCATTTTGAGAACAACCAGCAGCCACACCTTGGCACGTGGCTGCAACGGCATGAGAACCTGACTCCTGAACAGCAGGAAAAGGCCCTGCAGAGCGAGCCAGGCTTTAAACAGCTACCTCCGGAGACTCAACAAAGGCTGCTGAACCGTCTGCAGCAGTTGAACCGGATGCCGCCCCAACAGCGGCAGCGCATGGTCGATCGTATCGAGGCCATGGAGCACCTCTCGCCGCAAATGCGGCAGCAGGTGCGGGCCTCTTTCCAGGATTTTCGAACTCTCCCGCCAGATCGGCAGCGGATGGTGAGGAAGGCTTATCGCGATCTGCGTGAGTACCCGCCCGAACAGCGAACGGCAATGATGAACTCGCCCAAGTTCCAGGCCGAGTTCTCACCCCAGGAGCGCAGCATTTTGGGTAACTTTCTTGCCGTTGAGCCTTACCAGGCGGTTCACGGGCCAAGGCCGGACGATGGGCTGGAGTACGGGCGATAACCTTCCCCGTCAGGCGATCACCTTATAGATGATAGGCTGCGGGGCGGGGGGCTCGGCGCTCAGCGTATAGCAGCGGTTCAAGGTTGCCGCGACGGACTCCAGACGTGCTTCCTGCTCGACATAGACAGTGAATAGGGTGTCGCCGGCGGCGACCGCATCGCCGACCTTCTTGTGCATTTCGACCCCGGCGTGCGCAGACACAGTTTCCCCTGGCACCATTCTGCCTGCGCCGGAGCCTTGTACGGCCCACCCTACCTGGTTGCAGTCGACGACTGAGAGAAAGCCTGCCGCGGGGGATTTTACCTGGTATTGATAGGCCGGTTGATGGAGCCATTGAGGGCTTTCAAACCACGCCAAGTCGCCTCCCTGGGAAGCAATCATGCAGCCGAATTTGGCGAGCGGGAGGCCGCTGTGCAACAGCTCTTCCGCCAGTTGCACGCCGTCCTCCGGGGTTGAGACTTTCGCTCCCAGGTAGAGCATCCATGCCGCGAGCTCGAGGGAAAGCCGGCGCACATCCTCAGTAAGCGGATGGCGATGGTTGCGCAGCAATTCCACCGCTTCGACAATCTCTACTGCATTGCCTGCCATGCGCCCGAGGGGCTGACTCATGTTGGTGATGAGGGCGGCGGTGCGTGTCCCGGCGCGGTTTCCGGTGGAGACCATAAGCTCGGCCAGGTGGGTGGCTTCCGCCTCCTTCTTCAGGAAGGCTCCCGAACCGGTTTTTACATCGAGCACCAAGGCGTCAAGACCAGCGGCGAGCTTCTTGCTCATGATGGATGCGCAGATGAGGAACGGACTTTCGACAGTGGCCGTGCGGTCGCGCAGCGAGTAGAGCGCGCGATCCGCGGGTACCAGCCATTCCGTCTGCCCTACGATCGAGAGGCCGCAAGCATTGAGGACGGCTTGGATCTCGTCCTCTTGCAGGTGGGTTCGGTAGCCGGGAATGCTTTCCAGCTTGTCGAGCGTTCCGCCGGTGTGTCCCAGGGCGCGGCCGGAGATCATGGGCACGGAGAGCCCGGCGGCGGCGGCGATCGGGGCCACCAGGAAGGAGGTTTTGTCGCCCACTCCACCGGTGGAGTGCTTGTCGACCTTGGCTCCAGGCAGGCCGCTCAGCGTAAGGACCTTGCCTGAATCGCGCATGTGGGTGGTGAGGCTATGCAGTTCTTCGGGGTTGAGGCCCTGCCAGCAGACGGCCATGAGCCAGGCAGCCAGCTGATACTCAGGAATGGAATGGTTCGCTGCCCCGGCGACCAGGGCTGCTATCTCCGCATCGGTCAACACTCCGCCGTCGCGCTTTTTGCGAATCAGATCTACTACGTGCATCCAGCAGCCTCTCCTGTTGCCATTAGAGCAAAATCAGGGCGAGTGCGCCTTGGGAAACCGCCGGTATGGCCGACTGGTCATAGCGATTGGATAAGGAACCATGGCGCTTTCATTTGGAAGACGATGCGGGCGGCGGTGGGTTTCATTACCGCATGCTGTTACTACAATTCGGCCGTTTATTACTCAAGAACTGTGGCGGTTTCCGATAGAAGAAGTATGCTCTTTTCAAGCGGCGATTCTCTTAGAACGCTTTCATCGATTCTTTCGGGGGAGGGACTCGATGAGAGGGAACAACGAGGATTGCCGTTCGTGTTTTGCGGTGTGGTTTACGCCCAGAATGGCCAGTGTCGTCCCAAATAAAAGTGAGATAAAAGCGTCATAAGCGTCAAAAGCCCTTGTATACCGCGGTACGGTCTTTGCGGGTGCGAGCGATCATCCTGGGCATACAACTTTAGATACCTCTGGCGAACTCTTTGGTTTTGACAAGGTAATACTTATTTGTTTAGAACTGCTGCCTGAGCATGAGTCGGCGGATTTCCGCCCACGAGCGTACGGTCGCCTATGTCTTACCTCACGGGTGAGAGGGTCGTTTACCGTACGTCAATTGGCCTCCACGGTCAATCCGATAACCTTCGAATTCGCATTCGAAGGTTTTGCTATTTAGATAGGCAAACCTCTCCGATATTCAAACGCTATCCCAAGCCGATAAGCTCGAACTGGTCAAAGCCTGGGTTGCCGGAAGCATTTCGGCAAATCCAGATGGTTTTGACCGTGGGCTACGACCCAATACCCTGACAGCGGGTTGCTAAGTCAGATAGGCGAAGCCCTGCCTGAACGCTCTCCCCTATGGCTACCATGACTAACGTAACTTCCGCGCAGTTGCCCCACGAGGAACAAGCTTCTCGCCGGTGGTTCGCTGTGGTCACCACACCGCAGCACGAAAAAGCCGCTTTCCGGCACCTGGACTTCGGCGGCATCGAGACCTTCCTTCCGACGTACGAGTCTTCCCGCGTTTGGAAGAACCGGCAGAAGGTGAAAGTGGAATTGCCATTGTTTCCTACATACCTCTTCGTACGCATCGACCAGGGGGAGCGTGGACAAGTGCTGCGCACGCCAGGGGTGCGGCAGCTGGTGGGCAACAGCCGTGAGCCGCTTAGCCTGCCGGACCGCGAAATAGAGTTTCTCCGCAGTAGTCTTTTGGAGCGCAAGGCCGAGCCCTACGCGGGCCTTATCGAAGGCCAACGTGTGCGGGTCAAGAGCGGCGCGATGAGCGGCGTAGAAGGCTGGCTGGTTAGAAAGGCTAGCGAATTTCGTTTCATCCTTACGGTACAGCTCATCCATCGACACGTGGCCCTAGAGGTGGATGCATCCACGCTGGAACCTATCGTCCACTGATGATCCTCTGAGGAGTCGGTACAGACTCCAACCCCTTTCTCTTGCGCTCGGGTTGCCGTATCGCGAAAGCGATGCGGTGGCACGATATGCAGCCAGAGTATTGGGCCCACTCGCGCATTCTTGAGAGCAGAGATATGAATGTCATTACCCATTGGTTTGCAGCATCAACTTCCCCGCGCACGTCGCTACGGGAATCTGATGTATCCCGAATTGCCGTCGGGCATGCTTTGATCGATAACTGCTCCTCGGAGCAGGTATGTGCGTCGATCATCGCCCATGCCCAAAACCGCGGTAAGCCGGCGTACGTTATTACTTCCAACGCCCAACACATTGTCCAACTTGAGAAGGAACGAAGTCTGCAGGAGATCTACGATCACGCAGACCTGGTGATTCCTGACGGCATCTCGCTGCTGATTGCTGCGCGGCTTTATGGCCGTTCTCTCAAGCAGCGCGTGGCCGGGGTTGATATTTTCAAGGTGCTGTGCGGGCTTGCCGCGGACAACGGTTTGCACGTGTTTCTCCTGGGCGGCCGGCCGGGATCCGCGGAGCTGGCTGCTTCGGTAATCAAGGATGCCCACCCTGATTTCAAGTGCAGCACGTTCTGTCCTCCGCTGGGCTTCGAGCAAAGCGCGGCTGGTCTCAAAGAGACTGCTGATGCGATCGCTGCCGTACAGCCCGACATTTTATTTGTCGCCTTCGGTGCGCCAAAGCAGGAGTATTGGATTTACGAGCATGGTCTGCAGCTCTCGGTGCCGGTGTGCATCGGCGTTGGCGGCTCGTTCGAGATGGTAGGGGGAGTGATTCCCCGCGCTCCCATTTGGGCCCAGAATATTGGTTGCGAGTGGCTCTATCGACTTTGCCGCGAGCCCCGCCGGATGTGGCGTCGCTATCTTATAGGCAACCTGGAGTTTGCAGCCATTGTTCTTCGGCAACGCATGCGACGCGCGTTTCTGGACACCTTTGTACACCTTGTCAATGAGGACCGCTTCGCCGCCGAGCTAAGCGAGGTGGCGCTGCTGCAGCACAAAAGGCCATTTACCCCGCGGTCCCCTGTCGCCCATCACGACGGGGATGGCCTGAGGACTCCCGCGTACGAATCAACCCCTAAACTCGCAGTATCGCAAACGGAACTCTAGTTCCGAGGTGACTTAATGCCAATTAAGACTGAACTAGCTGTCGCTCCCGGGGTGATCACCGGTACCCCAGCGCGGATAATGCCTGCGCGCAAGGAAATGACCGTTCAAGACCTTTGGGGAATCCTATCCAGACGGCGCGGCATTGTTCTTGGCGTTCTCCTGTTCATGATTGCGGTTGCCGCGACTCTGTTCGCGACGGCCACTCGCCTTTATAGCGCCTCGGCGGTGATTCAGGTGCAAAAGGAATCGGCCGACGCGTTAAGCATGAACACCATGATGGGGGCCGAGCCTGCATCGGACGCGGTTGAATCAAACGTCAACCTACAGACGCAGGCCCAGATCCTGCAGTCTGATTCGCTAGCCCTGCAGGTGATCAAAGAGCTGGACCTGGAGAAGAGCCCGGACTTTCGCTCCCATTTCAGCCCCATCGGGTGGGTCATGGGATTGTTCGCGCCGGCCGGGGTCGCGGATCCGGTTAACGTACCGCTGGAAGATGCGCCGGGACGGCGCGCGCATGTGGTCAAGAGCTTTGAATCCCATCTCAAGGTAACGCCGATCGCCGGGACCCGCTTGATCACGGTATCGTATCTGAGCACCAATCCAAAGACGGCCGCGGCGGTGGTAAACAAGCTAGTCGAGGACTTGACCGATTACAACTTTGAGACCCGTCACAACGCGACCCGCGAGGCGAGCGCATGGCTGGGAAATCAGCTGAACGAGTTGCGCAAGCAGAGTGAGGATCTGCAATCTAAAGTGGAAGACTTGCAGCGTGACTCCGGCGTATTTGCATTCGGCCAGACCGACTCGCAAGGACACGAGGAGGTGTTCACCCCTGCCCTGGATCAGCTACAGCAGGCAACCACTCAGCTGGAGCAGGCGCAGGCGGCTCGCATCATGAAGGGCGCGCTCTACCAAACGGTGAAGAATGGTGACCCGGAGCTGATCTCAGGGCTAGCCGGGAACGGGATGCTCAGCGGTGCGTCGGCGGGCGTGACCGGCTCTCTTACGCTGTTGCAGAGCTTGCGCAGCGAGGAAGCGCAGACGCAGGCTAAGTTGAATGAGCTGTCGGCGAAATTTGGCCCGGGATATCCAAAGGTAGCGGAGTTGCAATCCAGTCTGGATAGCACGCAGAAATCCATCCGCGCTGAGGCAGCTCGTGTCCAGGCTCGCGCCTTGAATGATTACACAGTAGCGCAGCAGATTGAGGACAAAGATCGCGCAGTCTTTCTCGACGAGAAGAGCCAAGCGGAAAGCCAGAACGGCAAAGCTGTCCAATACCAGATTGCGCGGCAAGAGGCGACCCAGAGCCGGACGCTTTATGAAAGCCTGGTGAGCCGTATGAAAGAAGCCGACGTAGTTGCCGGCATGCATTCGAGCAACATTACGCTGGTAGACGCGGCTCGTGTGCCCGCCAGGCCGGCAAAGCCCAACCCGCTGATCTATGCTGCGGGTTCGATTGCCGGAGGCCTTCTGTTCGGCATATGCGGGGCGCTCTTCCGCGACGCTACGGACAACCGTATTCAGGAGCTAGGCGAGATGGAGTTGCTTTTTGCCGAGGCCTCGATTGGCTTGCTCCCCCACCATGATGCAAAATCCGAACGGAAGCGCATGGCGTCGTATGCATCCGCAGGCACAGTTCATTCCGCGGCATCCAATCTAATGGGTTCTAACGCAGCAGTTGCGGCCATTGAACCGCAGGCCGCCTACACGGAAGCGCTGCGCGTACTCTGCACCTCGCTCATGCAGGGTAACGGTGGCGGACCGTGCGGCCAGACCTTCCTGGTCACAAGCCCGGTTTCCGGCGAGGGCAAGAGCATGCTTAGCACCAACCTCGCGATCGTCTGCGCGCAACGCGGCAAGACGGTCTTGTTGATCGATGCTGATTTGCGGACGCCTGTGCTGCACCGGAACCTGAATTTGGAATCAGGCCAGGGGTTAAGTTCGCTGCTCTTCGACGGCAATGTTGACGAGGCGGCGTCCGCGGTGCAAGTTCCCTTCCCTGGCATCCCGGGGCTTGATGTCTTGCCTGCCGGCCCTATCCCCGCATATCCTGCTGAGTTGCTTGCCTCCGATGGCATGGCGGAGCTGTTGCGGATGTGCCGCCGGCATTATGACTACATCTTTATTGACGGCGCACCGATTCTACCGGTGACCGATTCTGCCCTGTTGAGCCGGTATGCGGACTTTACGCTGGTGGTGGCTCGCCACAATGTTACTGACCGTAGATCGCTCGAGCGCACGTGCCAGATCCTCCGCTCGCAAGGGGTTCACGACATCGGTATGGTGCTCAACGGGGTGAGGGCCAGCGGACAAGCTCAGTTCAAGTATTACGGCTACAAGCAGTTCTCTTATCCCGGGAGCAACCAGCATGCGTAAACAAAATCCCATTGCCGCCCTGCTAATGCTTGGCGCTCTTGCAACGCCTTGTCTGGCGCAGCAGGAGAGTCTATTGATCGGACCGGGGGACCTTATCCAGGTGAATGTGATGGATACGCCGGAGATGGAGCAGCAGGTGCGGGTCACTGATGACGGCAATGTACCCCTTGCCTACATCGGAAGCTTGCATGTAGCCGGCGAGACTCCTGCGTCGGCCGCCGCTTCCATTCAGCAGGCATTGATCGCGAAGAAGGTTATGGTGCATCCGCAGGTGGCGGTCAGGATGATGGAATTAGCCACCCAGGACGTATCGGTACTGGGCCAGGTGCACACGCCCGGGACGTACTCGATCACCACACCGCAGACGATTCTGAAGGTTCTTTCTCTTGCAGGCGGCTTGACCGAGTCGGCTGATCGCAATGTCGTGATCAAGCGGAAAAAATCAGGGGAAGAACTCAAGTACTACGTTTCCAATAACGCTGAGCAGGCCTTGTCCGATGTCGTGATGGTCCACCCTGGCGATACGGTTCTGGTGGCACGGGCGCCCATGATCTACGTAATGGGCGACGTAAATCGGCCTGGCGCGTATGCCATGACCACCAACGATGCGCGCATAACCGTGATGCAGATGATCGCAATAGCAGGATCTGCGAGCAAAACCGCAGTGCAGTCGCATGTTCGTCTGCTCCGGACCACAGAGCATGGTCAGGTTGACCTGCAAGTTCACCTGGATGCGATTCAAAAGGGCAAGCAGCCGGATATCGCGCTGCAGCCTAACGACATTCTGTACGTTCCCTTCAGCTGGATGAGAAACATCGCGATGCAAAGCTCATCCATTGGTGCGTCTACCGCGGGGGCTGCGATATACGCAATTCCATGATGACTTCTAAAACGGACCCGGGTCTACCCTCCGCTGCAGGTTGGAGTGATTCGTGAAGCAGATCAGAAGTACGCGTAGCTTAGTTCTCGCGAGCGCGGCGTGTTCACTACTATCTTATTCAGCGAGTGCGATGAGAGCGTCAGCCAGCCGCCTGCCCGGCGAGCCTTATCTGCAAGAGAGCGGCACCGGAGCGCCTTTGGGGAAGCTCAATGTGTCCCCCGGGGTGATGTCACACCATTGCATCACCATGGTGAGTCCGACTTATCCGCCCGCATCGGCCGATCCACCAACTGCAGCCATTGTGATCGTGCGCGTCGTGATCTGGAAGTCCGGAAATGTGACTCCCCTTCGGGCCATCTCCGGGCCGCAGGGGCTACAGGATGAAGCGATGAACACGGTTCGGCTCTGGCGATATAAGCCGTACGAACGCGACGGAGAACCAATGGATGTCACTACTGATATCCAGGTTGAGTTTGATCCTGCGAAGCCAGGCGGCGTAGTTACCCATCCAGGCCATTGAGACTCTGTTTCCAGCTTAGGGGCCGCTGGTCAAAAAGAGTGGAAGGATAGCCATATGAAAAAGACGATCCTAATACTTGACCTCGGCGGCATGATGGGCGGGGTTGAGTACTATATTGAAACTCTTTCCGAGATGCTTCAGGACCGCGCGACGATCGTTGCGCTCTGCGTGCTTCCCGAGTTGGCTCAACGGCTGCGAAGCCTGGGCGTAAGAGTTTTTATGATCCCCGCCTTCCCGCGATTCAGGCCGCTCCGATTCCTGCTTGCCTTTGGGTTGCTCCCTTTCATCATCCTGCGCGAAAAAATCCAGATTGTCCTGGTCAACGGTTTTTTGGAATCGGTCTTTCTGATTCCGGCGCGCTTATTGGGACGAAAGGCTGTGTACGCGCGGCACGGCCCATTTGAGCATGACCTTTATAAGTGGTACAAGAACCCCGGCCGCTATTTTCCCCGGCTCCTGTCCCGTCTTTGCGTGCGGCTTGCCACGCACGTAATTTGTGTTTCCCACGACGTAAGCAAGAGCGTGCTGAAAGTGGTTCCCGCGGAGCGCACCAGTGTCATTCCATATTGGATGCCATCGATGCCACAGTACAACGCCGCCAAAGAAGTGCGACGTCCCACGCATTTGCTCTTTGTGGGTAGGCTGGAACGTTACAAGGGTCTTTATCTACTGCTGGACGCGTTGCGGGGAACTCCTGATGTGCGCCTCACCGTCGTCGGAGACGGAAGCTATCGGCCGGAGTTGGAAAAGCTTGCTGAGGGGATCGACGTTCGCTTCGAGGGGTTCCAACGGCATCCAGCAGCCTATTACGCAGATGCGGACATTTTTGTGATGCCGTCTCTCGGGCCGGAAGGATTCGGGATCGTAACGATGGAAGCGATGGCACACGGTTTACCCTGTGTAATCAGCGATCTCGATGTGCACCGGGAGATCACTGGCGAGGGAACGGCAGCCGTACTCTTTCGCAACGGTAGCGTGGAAGATCTCAGAAGCAAATTGCATGAACTTATCGGAAATGCTGCGCTTCGTTCGGCCTATTCCACGGCCGGGTACCAAAGAGTAGAGACGGTATATAACTCTGATGCCGCACTCAGGTCCTATGTGTGGGCCTTCGGCCTGTAAGCACCCGTCCAAGCGGGTGCGCGGCGTTTGGCGAGCGTAACGACGCGCTCCTGCAGCGAAAAGCTCACCTTCCTTCATTCATTCCATGCCAGAGCTAGCGTGTCTTTCCAGACCACGCATCGTGTGCCACACGAGATGAGCTCTTCTACGGGTTCCATCCATCCACTAACGAGGCCTTCCCCCATGCCACGATTTAGCCTGATTGTTCCGACCCTCGGGCGGACAAGAGAGGTTGCAGAGCTGTTCGCGTCCATCGTTGAGCAGAATCGCCGAGACGTGGAAGTCATCGTCGTCGATCAGAACGATGACGAGCGCATCGTCCCGCTGGTGCGCGATTTGCCAGCACATATTACTGTCGTGCATTTGCGACAGAAAGAGAAAAACATTTCTACGGCCCGCAACGCCGGTTTGGCGGCCTCCTGCGGTGAGATCATCGCTTTTCCGGACGACGATTGCTGGTACCCGGCTGACCTGTTGAACCGCGTGGACGCCTGGTTCCGGGATAATCGGGACTATTCTGTCCTTGCGGTGGGCGCACTTGACGCTGATGGAGTACCGAGCGGTAACCGCTGGATCCAGGATAGTTGCGATATTAGTCCGGTAAATGTGCTGCGGACAACATTCTGCTCGAGTCTCTTTGTCTCCGATGTGGCGCGCGCGGGGGGAGTCCTTTTTGATCGCAAGCTTAACCGGGGCGAAGAAACAGATTACATACTGCGCCTGCTCGCCACCGGGCTGCGCGGGCGCTTCGATCGCGGATTGCATATACATCATCCGCGGCGCGACATGCTCAGCGGTACTGTATCTCGAGCGCGGGCGTTGAGCTATGGGGCAGGCATGGGGCGCCTGGTGCGCCGTCATTCTCTTGTGTTGTTATGGCTGGGGCTGCTTACGTACGATCTGGTTCGCGCGCTGCTGGTTTCGGCGCGAGGGCAGTTTGTCGATGCCGGCTTCTGCTTCGCACATGCCGAGGGCCTCTTCCGGGGCTTCCTTCTACCCGAGTCGGAATATGAGTGAAGCCCACAGAGCCATTCCAGGTAAAGAGATGAACAGGCGCTCCTTCCTATGCGGCGCGGCTGCGTGGTTTTCCGCTACAAGCCTGGTCTCAGGGTCAGAGACATCGCCTGCGCATGTTCCCGACACGTCCGCGCTCAAGCGCGCGGCGCAGCATAGTGGAAAGACATTGGGAATGTTCACGGTGCAGTACGAGTTACAGTTTGAACCCGAAGCTGCCGCTATTATTGCCAACACTTTCTCGATGATCGCCGATGGAAACGATTTGAAGTTCACCAAAACCCTACGGCCGGCGCCCGACGTTTTCGATTTTTCTAATGGAGACAAGGCTGTTTCCTGGGCCGAAAAGCATGGCATGCTCTTTCGTGGCCATTGCCTGATTTGGTGGAATGCCCTGCCGGGATGGTTTCAGTCCTATGTGACGCCCGCGAATGCGAAGCAGGTCATGACGAACCACATTACGACGGTAGTGAAACATTACGCGGGTCGCGTGTATTCCTGGGATGTGGTGAACGAGCCACTCTATCACGACAATCGCCCGGATGGCCTGCGCCGCAAACCGTGGCTTGATTTCATTGGACCCGAGTACATTGACATCGCATTCCACACGGCTCATGCCGCGGACCCGAAGGCGCGCCTGGTGTTGAACGAATGCTATGTAGAACATGACACGCCGGGAGAGATCGCGCGGCGCAACTCGCTCTTGGCATTGGCTACCCGGTTAAAGAAAGCAGGCGTGCCGATCGGTGCGATTGGTATTCAAGGGCACCTTCGCGGCAACACCGCGCTCGACAAGGCCGGCATGACCCAGTTTCTCAAGCAGGTTCAAGATCTCGGGCTGGAAATCATGATAACGGAGTTCGACGTAGATGACGTCGACGTGCCCGGACCGCTTATCGATCAAACGGTCGCGGGTAAGTACGCTGAGTTTATCGATCTCATGGGACCGTTTGTCAAGGTAATCACGTTTGAAGAGGTGAAAGGCAATTCCAGCCTTTCCAAGAGATCAGATGGTTTCTTGCATCGTCCAGACCTCTTCGATAGCACCTATCAAACCACTCCAGCCTATACAGCCTCCGTAAAAGCCCTCATGAGCCTGGCTAGAGCATGAGGCCACAACTCAGTTCATCGTTTCCCAACGACTTCCGCCGGATACCTCTGCACAACATGCTAAGGACTGAAACGAAATGACGGCTTCTACCACAGGATGGCGGTTAGCCCCGGCTGAGATGCCCGGTCTTTCTGCGCGAGCCCCCAGGGAAATTGACACCAGTACAGCCGTACCAGTTTCTCAGCAGGTTCTTACCTGGTTGCTCTTCTGGCCCCTCCTGTCGCTGATAGCAAGGCAGGCGGTCTATTTCGCGGGCCCTGCGCGCACCGCCGGTGCTTACCAGAATGGCGCCGCCATGGGAGGCGGAAATGACGCGCATTTGACCCTGGTTGTGAACCTGCTCTGCCTGCTCGGGTTCGGACTGGTGGGTTACCGAGAGACATTGACCACCCTCAAGCGGAATCCTCTCATTCCCGCGATGTTGGCTCTGGCGGCGTGCTCAGCCTTGTGGTCGCCAGCCCCTCAGGTCACGATCCAGATGTCTCTCGAAGTGAGCCTCTGCGTCTTGTTTGCCTGTTACCTAAGCAACCGGTTCACAACTGAGCATCTGATGCAGATACTGATTTTCATGGGTGTGGCGGCTGGTCTGCTTAGCATATTCTTCGCTCTCGCCCTTCCCAGCTATGGTGTGTTTCAGGGCTATGAGGGCGGGGCATGGCAAGGCATATGTGACCACAAGAATACGCTCGGTATCAGTATGGCTTTTCTGCTGACCCCGGTGTTTTTCACCAACGCCTACGGTCGAGGGCGAAAACTGTTGTACAGCGCGATGCTGCTCTTTCTCATATATAAGAGTCAGTCGCGTAGCGCGTGGTTCGACACGCTAGGGATGATGCTCTTCGTCGCATGGTTAAGCCTGGCGCGCCGAATTCGGGCTCGGGAACTCGCACCCATCGTGTTGACGACAGCTATCGTCGGTGTAGTTGGCGTTGTTCTCGGTTTGCATTTCTGGCCTATGTTGACGGCATCTGTGGGGAAAGACCCTACGATGACCGGGAGGGCAGACATTTACGCCGAGGTCTGGCGATCAATCCTGAAGCGCCCGTTGTTGGGTTACGGTTTTGGAGCCTTTTGGTCCGCCGGCAATTTCGAGTCTCAGCGCATCGGCCTGGCGATTCGGTGGCCAAACATCGGGTACGCTGAAAGTGGAATTTTGGACTTGGCGCTGCAGACTGGATTTCTTGGGGTCGGCCTGGTCATCCTGATGATCGGCAAGGCAACCGTTGAGGGAGTTCGCCTCCTACGTTCGTCCGAATATTCGCCCAAAGTCGGTTGGTTCCTGACGATTTTTTTTCTCGCCCTGTTAACGAACATCGACGCGGGCTGGTTTTTGACGCTGAATACTCTTGATTGGGTACTGATCCTCGTCGCCTGCATTGGCATGAACGAGGGGAAACGGGTGATACCTACCGCATGAGTCAGGCGAAGCCGAGTTCGCACAGGATTCCGTCATTGGATGGTTTGCGAGGGATTTCGATCTGGGCCGTGCTTCTGGCCCATTCCTCAAACCATTTTCAAAACGCCGTACTCCACGTGCATGTATTGCACGTCGGCATCTGGGCTCTCGCCTACTTCGGGGTGACGGTCTTCTTCGTTATCTCAGGCTTCCTAATTACTTCATTGTTGATAAAGGAATACGCCCGATCCTCGCGGATCGACTTGCGACAGTTCTATCACAGGCGCGCAGTTCGAATTCTTCCGGCGAGTCTTGCCTACATTGGGATAGTGCTCGCTCTGGGAAGCGCCACCTGGATGCAAAGCGCCTATGCGCTGACCTTCACGACGTCGTATTTCTTCAAACAAGCCTACACACCACTTCAGCAGTTGTGGTCGCTCTCAGTAGAAGAGCAGTTTTACCTGCTTTGGCCATTGGTCTTTATGCTGGGAGTGCGTAGCGCAAAGCGCTGCGGTTGGGTGGTCATGGCTCTTTGTCCGCTGCTTCGCCTATACCTCAAGCATCGCGGCTACCCGGAAATCGAACATCTTGCGCCCGCGATCGCCGATTCTATCGGAGCGGGCTGTCTACTCGCTCTTTATTATGACCAAGCGAAGGCGGTCGCGTTGCGCTACTTTGTCTCAGGTCATGGCTTCATCCTGTTGTGCCTGGGGAGCCTGGTGGTTGCGGAGATAATTTTCAAATTCAGTCTTTGGGAACTCTGGGGCATGGTGCCGGCAATGATCGCGTTCATCATCGCTGCCTCGATCGAGCGCCGGGATATGGTTCTAAATTCCGGTCCGCTGGTCTGGTCGGGATTGATGAGCTACTCGCTTTACCTTTGGCAGCAGCCGTTTCTGGTCCTCAAGGGGCCACTGGATTTTATGTCCGTTCGACTGGTCGCGACGTTTGCTGCGGCCTACCTCTCTTACCGCTTCATCGAGCGACCGGTGCTGAAGGTCCTGGGGCCTAAAAGGAAAGAATCCGCGCCAACCGCCCCGGTCCTCGCTTATGCGGAACGGGGGCAGTGATGCAAGCGGCGGCAGTGGAAATGGGAGAGCACATTCATCCAGTGAGTGGCGTAAACAAAAGCGGATACCGACGGGACATCGATGGCCTGCGGGGAATCGCAGTCCTTGCGGTTGTTCTCTACCATGCGGGTGTTCCTGTTCTTCGTGGCGGCTACGTAGGCGTGGACGTCTTCTTTGTTATCTCGGGATATCTGATTAGTGGGCTCATCTACCGCGATCTCATGCAAGGCGCGTTCAGCCTGCGGACATTTTATGAGAAGCGCGCGAAACGCATTTTGCCAGCACTGCTTACTGTGGTCAGTGTCTTTACGTGCCTGGGCATTTTGCTCTTAGCGCCACGGGAACTGGAGGTCCTCTGCGCCCAGAGTATCTCGGCGCTGACTTCCACTTCAAATATATTCTTCTGGTTAAGAACGAATTACTTTGCTCCACACGCTGAACTTAAGCCAATGCTCATGACCTGGTCTCTGGGCGTGGAAGAGCAATTTTATCTTTTGTTCCCTCTTCTACTGGGATGGATATTTAAGCTGGGCCGGCGGAGGATTCTACTTAGCTTAGCCGCACTGTCGGTGGTCTCCTTCCTGGTATCCATCATTCAAGTCTCCTTCTATCCCTCGGCGTCGTTCTTTTTACTAACCTCGCGCTGGTGGGAGCTTGGCTTGGGTACCATCGTCGGAATTTATGAGGTCAGCCGCACGGAAGAAGTGGGAGGCAGATTGGCCACCTGGAAGAGGGAGGCCCTTGGGATCGTGGGAATCCTGGGTGTACTTGCGGGCGCGTTCTTTTACAGTTCGACGACCCTATTCCCAGGAGCAGCGGCGCTGCTTCCCGTGGCGGGGTCGCTGATGTTGCTTTCATCTAATGGAAGCTGGGTGAACCGCAATATTTTGTCTGTGAAACCGTTGGTTGGCGTCGGTCTTATCTCCTATTCTTTGTACCTCTGGCACTGGCCAATCTTGAGCCTGGCACAGTATTGCTCTGGTGATGCCCTGACCCCAGCGCCGACCGCGTGGCTCGTAGCTTTGGCTTTCGTGGCTGCGACCTTAAGTTACTTCTTCGTGGAGCAGCCATTCCGGCGGATGGAGCGGACGCCGCGGACTCTTAGAAGATTCGCTATAGCCTCTGTGCTGTGCTCCATTCCGGCGTTTGCTCTCCTGGCGGGAAGAGGATGGCCGTCCCGGTACCCCGTTGCAGCCGAGATCGAGCAAGAAGCGCACTCACCGTCCATTGCAGCCTGCACAGCCCAGGACGGTCAGTCTTCGCCGGTGACAGGTGGTAGCTGCTCATCCATAAAGGGCCATCCCACAATTGCCATACTGGGTGACAGTCACGCGGCATCACTGAATCGCTATCTGCAATCGGCTTTGGAGTCGCGGGGCTGGTCTGTCGCTCAATTCACCAAGACTTCCTGCCCTCCGCTAGGTCTGGTGGCTCCGGGCTCTGCCGAACGGCACAATTGCGTCACGTTCAATCAGAATTCTCTAAGAGACGTTATCGGAGATCCGAATATAAAGACGGTGGTGTTGGCGGGGTACTGGTTAACTCTATTTCCGCCGTTGATGGAGCAAGGAAGGTACGTGGCAGACGGTCAGCAAACATCGGCGTTAACTGTTGAGGACAGCTGGAACAATCTGAGCGCCGGCCTTAACAACGTAGTCGATCGCTTGCAGTCTGGTGGTAAGAGGGTTTTCGTGGTTATCGATTCTCCGAGTCTCGGGTTTAATCCTCTGCTACTCACGCTGAGCGATGCTATTGCTCCACGGCGAGCGTTGAAAAAGCTGCTTTGGGGCGGCGATTCTTCCGGCGTGATCGCGCATGCGGAGGAGCCTAATAACAAGCGTCTCGAAGTCCTCCTAAGGCAGGTGGCGGCTAGCCATCACACGGAGGTGATTGATTTGTATGGAGCCCTATGCGATGAATCAACCTGCCGGTATGCGCTTAACGGCCATCCGCTTTTTGAGGATCCGCACCATTTGACTCGCCTGGGAGCCAAAGTCGCCGCGGGGGAATCAGCTGCATCTCTCGCGAACGAGCAAGCCGGCTCGTCAACCAGCGAAGCAATTAAGTTCTCGGCCCGCTCAGCGATGGGATCAGAGGGTAGCTTCCCACAAGACGGCGTAACTCGTTAGACGTAGATCGCCTGGCATGCGCACGATAGTGGTTCGCGGCGCAGGCGGCTCACGAGTCGTCGCATCTTCCCTGCCCGCTACTGACCTGAATAGTAGACCGGAGGCCCCATGCAAGACCGACAAGACCGACATTTCCCTCAGTTGGATGGTATTCGCGGTGTTGCGATTTTGATCGTACTTGTGGGCCACCTCATAAGTCTTCACATCGGGTTCGGACTCAAGAAGTTTGGCTCGGTTCCGCCCATTGGGGTGGACCTATTTTTTGTATTATCTGGATTTTTGATCACGAATAGTTTGTTGCAGGCGAGGGGCAGGGATCACTTCTTCAAGAACTTTTACGCTCGCCGAGCGTTACGGATCGCGCCCCTTTACTTCGCATTGCTGATTTTCGTCTTTGGTATTGCGAACCACCGTTTTGCGGCCCTCAGTTTCAATGCTCAAAAGGTGCACTGGCAAGTCTTTGCACTCTACCTGCAAAATCTATACTATCGGCAGGCTTCGGAGCTTGGTCCGCTGTGTTTGGCCGTTACCTGGTCCCTGGCAGTCGAGGAGCAGTTCTATACGGTATGGCCGCTGCTGGTTTCGAAATTGACAGTCCGGAATTTGTCGGCTGTCGCACTTGGAGTGGTTCTAGCCGCTCCCATCGCCCGCAGCATTGTGCCTATGTTCGGGTACGACCCGTACATCAACCCCGTTTGCCGCATGGACGCGATGGCGATGGGAGCGCTGCTGTCGCTCTGGCGCTTTGCGGCCAATCCTTCGGCCCGGCATCTCATGAAGAGAGCACTCTACTTATTGGCGGGCGGCGCGACAGGCGAAATCATCTGTCATTTCCTCGGGCTCACCCATATCATGAGCAAGTCCTTTGTGGCGTTGATGTTCACAGCAATATTAGCCCTTTCGCTGGCATGGGAGCCGCTGGGCAAGATGCTGAGCATCGCACCGCTGCGCCTGACAGGAAGGTTCAGTTACTGCCTTTACCTTGTCCACCTGGCAATTGGTGAGCTGGTCTTTTTCAAGATGAGGGGATCGAGCCTGGCAAACAGTGCATCCCGATCATTTTTAATTATGGCCCTGAGCTACCTCGCGGCCTGGATCTCGTGGACCTTCTTTGAATCGCCGATCTTGGGTCTTAAAAAATACTTTGAGAGCCGTTTTCCGTCAAGAAATGCGGAAACGTCCACCGAACTGAACTCTGCACCCTTGAGCCCTGTTCTTGGTGGTTGAGCAGAGGGGTACGAGCCAAGGTGAGATGCGAATCACAGAAACCAATTCACGCTAGCGATGAGTGTTTTAGAGAACCGCGAAGGCACATGATTATGTTGAGAGTAGGCTACGATGCACAGACCCTTTTATCCGCCAATGGCGGCTTGGGTAAGGGACGACAGTTAAGGAATCTGCTCGGCCGTCATATCGAAAGTTTTGCCGGGTTTGCATCGACGGTGCCCAACCACTCTGGCATGAAGTTTATCCAGGAAGGGGCTTATCGGCACCGTATTTGGCAACAGGTGTCGCTGCCCAGTAGCCTGCGCCGACACAAAATCGACTTGTTCCTGGCTCCGGAAAACACCGCACCCTTTTGGCTCCCGTCGTCGGTGCGTCTTATCCTGGTTCTGCACGACATGATTCCACTGCAGGGCTTCCAACAGCGTGATCTCAAACCGAGGTTGATGAATACTTATCTACGGCGGCAGATTCCTTCCTCGGTATCGCGGGCCGAAGTGATACTAACGGTCTCAGAATATTCACGATCTGAAATTCTCCGCGTTTTTCCGGATGCGAATGTGCGTGTTATCCCGTGCACGATCCCGGAGATCTGGTTCGATCCGGCGCCGATCGAGGCTCGCGAGAATTTTTTACTTATGGTGACCTCTTCGGCGCCGCATAAGAACGCTGAGGGCGCAATCGCCGGTTACGCCGAATATGCTCGTCTAGTGGGAAGCTCGGCGACGCCGATGAAGGTTGTCGGCCTTTCAGGAGAGGTGGGATCGTACCGATCGCTGCTTGAGGAGCTTGGCATCGCCGATCTCGTTTCCTTTATGCCTTTCCTTGCCGAGGCCGAGTTGCGCAGCCTTTATCGGAAGGCTCGCGCTACAGTTGTTCCTTCATTTGCCGAGGGCTTTGGTATACCTCTGCTCGAAGCGATGGCGAGCGGGAGCCCGGTACTGACCTCGAACTTGACCTCGCTGCCGGAAGTAGGCGGTCCTGCACCTTTTTATTTCGACCCTCATAAGCCGGTCGAGATCGGATCGGCTATTCATCGCGTGATGAGTGACGCTTCCTTGCAACAAAAAATGGCGAACCTCGGTCTGGCACGCGCCCAGGACTTTCATCCCTCGGTCGTTTCGAGACTCGTGGATGATTTCTGGCGTGAGATGGCGCAGGTCTAAGCCCGCATGGGTTCGACTTGCATTGTGGGACTGGTTCTCTAACACTTCGTGAGAACCAAATTCCCTATGATCAGTGAAGCCCAGAACTACTGTCCTGGGACACCCTCAGTCGTCCCTTCGGGAGCGGCTATAAGTTGACAGATTTAGATAAATCCACTCGCTGTAGCAGCTTTAAGCCGTGGTGAGGTCAATGCATTGTTAAGAGGTGGGGAGTTTTTTAGCGATTCGTGGCCTATGCACCTTAGATGCTGAGGCCCCTATCCTTCAGTCCTCTTTCAATGCTCGACAGCATCACTGAACAGCTCGCGGAAGAGCGCCCGCGGAGGCTTACAAAGTGTATACGTACGGGCCTTAGAATCGTACAGGGCAGGAAAACGAGTACTTTCGCAGTTCCGAAGTCGTACCCTGATACAAGCGTGAGAGCGGTGGCTCCCAAAAAAACTCGCTCAACGCCTCATGCATGTCTTGTTGTATTTTGGGGAGCGATCGTAGATGGATAGGGTGATTGTCTTTACAGAAAGTATTTTGCCGTCGACCTGCCACTTTATTCCAGCGCAGGTCAACCAACTGCTTAACTTTGCCCCCACGTATGCCGGCCTAGTCCCGGCGCAAAAGAATCTTGAACTGGACCGCGTTCCGATTTTGCTACGAAGCGATCGTTCCCCATCCTCTAAAATGGCACGCGAGCTTTATCGCTGGACAGGGGCAGGGGGCAGATTTCACGAGCCTCTGCAAAGAGTGGAGGCGCGACTCATCCATGCGCACTTTGCCGAGGGCGGGCCGCCCGCTGTTTTTCTTAGCAAGAAACTAAACCTCCCGCTCATCCTTCACCTGCACGGCGGAGCAGAGCTGATGACGGACGCAAACCTTCGCGGGAAGATGTTTGAGTGGCCCTTTCTGGCCCATCGGCGTCGCGTGTGGAAACGCACTTCGGCATTTCTATGTGTTTCGGAGTATGTGCGCGGGCACGCCCTGAGAGCAGGTTTCCCGGCTGATAAAACGCATGTTCACTTCAATGGGCTGGACTGCACGACGTTTACTCCCAAAATGCCGGTCACAGAAAAGGATCCGAACCTGGTTCTGTATGTTGGCCGCCTGATCGCTTATAAGGGCTGCGACTACCTGATCCGAGCCATGCAGATCGTACAACGCGACCGTCCCGGATCTCGTTTGGTCGTCATCGGTGATGGCACTTCGCGCCGTGAGCTCGAGGAACTTGCCAAGTCCGTCAAGATCGATTGCACCTTTCTTGGAGAGTTGAAGCCGGCAGAGGTGCGTTCATGGCTGGAGAAAGCGCGGGTATTCTGTGCAGCAAGCATCACAACGCCGGACGGGCAGAGCGAAGCATTTGGTGTTGTCTTTCTGGAAGCGCAAGCGATGGGTGTGCCAGTGGTCAGCTTTCGCCACGGAGGCATTCCGGAGACAATGCGTGAGGGGGTGACCGGACTGCTTGCGGAGGAGAGAGACGTAAAGGGGTTAGCGGAGCAAGTGCTGAGGTATTTGGGCGACGATAATTTTTGGAGTCAGTCCCGCGAAGAAGGAATGCGATGGGTGCGCAGAAGCTTTGACAACGCCGTTCAAACCGCAAAGCTGGAGGAAATTTATCGTGGCGTGATCAAGAACTTCCGTGCAGACAATTTCGAGCAGTTCAACCGGGGTGCTTGAAATGCCGAGTGTTCTGATTTTCAAAGAGACATTGCTGCCTCCGTCGGAAACGTTCATCCTCGCGCAAATGGGGGCACTCAAAAGGTTTTCTCCATACCTCGTAGGGCTCGAGCCAGTGGAGAGCGGCCTCGCGCTCGACAAACCGCCGCTATTGCTGTCGCAGCAGGCGTCAAAGACCGCCGATCTCAGGGCTAAGGTGTACCGGAGGACGGGATTTGCGCCCAAATTCCATCGCGGGCTAAAAGATTTGCGGCCCGATCTGATCCACGCCCACTTTGCCAGCGGCGGCAAGACTTTGCTGCCCTTACATAAACTGCTTCGGTTGCCGTTGGTCGTAACCCTTCACGGCGGCTCTGACGTTCCCATTCAGAAGCCGCAGATGGGTATTTACCGGGAGCTAGGTAAAAAGGCGGATCTTTTCCTGTGCGTGTCTGAATTCATCCGCAAACAGGCAATCGACGCCGGGTATCCCCAGGAGAAATTGCTCGTTCACTATATTGGGATCGACCGATCGCTCTTCTTTCCTCCGACCAAAATGGCTGACAACGACTCTGTTCTGTTCGTTGGCCGATTGGTTGAGATGAAGGGGTGCGAGTACCTGATCCGTGCGATGCAAAGGGTTCAGTCGCGCAGACCTTCCACTGAACTCACGATCGTTGGTGATGGGCCTTTAAGATCGGGCCTGGAGCAGCTCGCGAAAGAACTCGGCGTTCGATGCAAATTCATGGGCGTCCAATCGACGGCCACTATCAGACAGCTGCTACAAAAGACTCGCCTTTTTGTTCTGCCGAGCGTGACTACCTCTGACGGACATGTTGAGGGGTTAGGGATTGTGCTGATCGAAGCACAGGCCATGGGCGTGCCCGTAGTAAGCACCCTACATGCAGGCATCCCTGAGGCTGTCGCTGATGGAGTTACCGGGACTCTGGTTCCAGAACGAGACAGCGAGAAACTGGCTGCGGCCATCCTCAGACTGCTCGAAGATCGAAAACTATGGCAGCAATATCATCTGGCCACGCAGGGGCATATTGAGCGTCAATTCGATCTCCGCAAGCAAACCGCGATATTAGAAGACATCTACGCGGAGCAGATTCACTCATCTTAAAAACACATCGCCCGACGGGATGGCAAGCCTTCCATTCAAAGAGGCTGTCGGCGGGAACAATCGGCTTGTCATCAGGCTTTCTCCCGGGACATTCTCGTACAGCGAATTCTTCTTGTACGCGTAACCATGAAAAGTCAGATCGCACTGGAAGGACGAACATTGAGACCACTAGTCAGCATTCTGATCAACAACTACAACTACGGGCAATTTGTAGGCGGAGCGATTGAGAGCGCGCTGAGCCAGACCTATTCCAACTGTGAGGTCATTGTGGTGGACGATGGGTCGACGGACACGTCGCGCGAAACCATCAGTCGCTTCGCCGATCGTATCGTTTCAGTCTTCAAAAGCAATGGCGGTCAGTCGTCGGCATTCAACGCGGCATTTTCCCGCGCCCGGGGAGAGATCGTCTGCTTTCTGGACTCCGATGATCTGTTCTTACCCACTAAAGTGGAGCAGGTGGTTCAGATTTTGGATGGTCAGCCGAGGGAATGGTGCTTTCATCATCTGCAATGGACGGATAGGGACCTCAATCCGGTCGAAATGCCGGAAAACCGTTACCACTCGGGAGATCGTGATGTTCGGTCTGACGTTCTCAGCTTTACTCCTCCCGCCACGTCCGGTCTGGCATTTACCAGAAGGCTGATGGAACAAATAATGCCAATGCCAGAAAGTATCAGGATCACGAGCGATAACTATCTAAAGTTTTCAGCCATGGCGCTAGCGCCGGGATATTACATCGAAGAACAATTGGCGCAGCAGCGGATTCACGGTAACAATGCGTACACCGGCCGAAAAGACGGAACGCTTGAGGCGGAGGTACAGATCGAGACAGCGCTCGGTTTGCGGAAGCAATGTCCGGCCCAAAGGCAGCTTTGGAATCGCATGTACGCGGACGGGCTCGCTATGAAGTTTCGCAACCGTTTGTCGGCCGGCGGTGTTGAGCGCAAGAAGGCGAACTACTTTGAAGGGCTTTCGTCTTTCGAACGATTCGCACTCTGTGCGCGGGTCACTTACAAGATCGCGCAGGCCAGTCTCCGGCAGCGAGTAGGCTCGACCGCATGACTTCTATCTTTAAAAAGATTAAGGCTAAGCTGGATTCAGCGAGGCTCCTCAAAGACACGATAACAATGTCTTTCGGGCAAGGCCTTCAGCTGTTGATGCAGGCAGCCTACTTCGTTTTGATCGCCCGGACACTAGGACCCCGCGAGTACGGTGCGTTCGTAGCGATCGCGGCCATGGTCGGCATTCTGATCCCGTTCACCGGGATTGGCGGGCCTGCGTTGCTGCTCAAGAATGTCAGCCGGGAGAAGAGTCTGCTGGGCAAATACTGGGGTAACGGCTTGCTCGTCGTTGCCATATCCAGTGTGATCTTCACTTGCGTTTTGGTGGTGCTCGGCCCCTTGATGTCCGGCATCAAATTGCGCAATGCAATTCTATGTATTGCCATATCGGAGCTGGTTTTATCGCGCATAACCGAGTTGGCCGGTTTTGCCTTTACTGCCCTGGGCCAAATGCGGAACACAGCCCTGCTGAGCGTTCTTATGAGTCTATCGCGCCTCGGCTGCGTCATTGTTCTGTCGCTCTTTATAACGCATCCCACCGTACAGGAATGGTGCGTTGCCATTCTCTGTGGTTCGTTGATGTGCAGCGGCTATAGCGTGTGGCGCATATCTCGCTTGGCGAAGGCATCCGTCGACATAAAGGTGCTTCGCAAGGAACTTCGGGAGGGGGCGTACTTTGCGACCGGCGCCGCCGCCGCGACATTCTACAACGACATCGATAAAACGATGCTGGCCCGCATGAGCACTTTAGGGGCCACGGGTATTTATGGCGCAGCGTATCGGATTGTTGATGTGGCCATGGCGCCGATCAAGGCCATGACTGCAGCGGCCTACGCGGAAACATTTCGGCGCGGTGCAAAAGGCGTTGAGGCGGCCCACCAGTACGCCCTTAGTCTTATCAAACGAGCGGGCTGGATCGGAGCAGGTTTGTTTCTGCTGCTCTTCCTCGGGGCTCCCGCCCTGCCGTACGTGATCGGTGGCAAATTCAGCAACTCTGTTGACGCACTGCGGTGGCTTGCGCTACTGCCATTCTTGAGAAGTTGGCACTATTTCTTAGGCGATGCGCTGTCGGGAGCGGGACTGAACGCGACGCGGACGATCATACAAATCGTCATTGCGTTGGTGAATGTTGGACTGAATTTGTACTTTATTCGCGAATGGAGTTGGCGCGGCGCGGCCTGGACGAGCCTTATGTGTGACGGACTGCTTGCTGTTGGATTCGCGGTTGCCTTGCATGTGAGCAAGAGACGTTCGCCAACCGCCGTGATTTCAGTGCCGGCTGTGACTGAACTAAGTGCCTGAGGTTGGGGACAGTCCTAAGGGGCCGAAGTCTGCACTTAGTCCCCTGCCACCAGAACAGGCGGTGGACGTCTACTTAGCAGAAAAAGCGCCAACCAATTCATCACACCGAGGGCCCCGTCGGTTGCGAGGGAGGCCCATGCGGCGCCATGCCACGAATACCGGGGTATCAGATAGAGGTTGAGGAGAAGGTTTCCGATGGCAGCGATCGATTGTGAGACCAGACGAAACTTCTGGTGTCCTGCGCCTGCAATGGCATCGCCCGCACTCAAGTGAAAGGCCCGGAAGAAGGGGATGAGGCATAACCATCGCAGCGCGCTGACGGACTCCGCATAAGATTTTCCGACCAAATGCGGAATGATCGGAGCGCAAACGAACATGGCTACCGAAATCCCGAGGCTCAGCAGTACGATACGTTTGAGGAGCTGGCGAGCCATGGGAACAGTGGCGGCGATGCCCTTGACCCCCTCGCGGAAAAAACGAGGAAATGCGGCGCCGACAATCGAAAGGGCCGGCATCGCTCCGATGTTGACCACGCGATAGGCCATGGAATAGATACCGTTGGCCCGGTCCATGCCGAAGCGAGACAGTACAACCTTATCGATATCGTTGTAGACCGCGGTGGTCGACCCGGATACGGCAAATACGAGGCCTTCTCCCAAGCGTTTTTGTAAAAGGGAGAATGAGAACGACGGTAGCCCGAAGAAGCGAGTCACAATGGCGACCGCGACGCAGGTGCTTATGGCGGTGACGGCTAGCGATGCGATGGCCCATTGCCATGCGGAAGCCCGGCCCAATAACACGAGCATGGCGACCGCGATGAGACAGCGCGAGACGCTTCCGAGCAAGGTAATCGCGGCGCTGAACTTCATTTTTTCGAAGGTTTGGAACACCTGTCCGGCGGCACTTCCCAGCTGCGCAAACAGGCACTCGCTGATCGCGATGGGAAGCAGCAACGGCACAGTCGCCGCGCCCACGAGCCAACGGCCTGACAGCCTGATACCGACGACAAGTAGGGTGCCTAGCACCAGGGTCGACATCAAAATATTGCCCCAGTACGAGCGAAAGCGGCTGTGATCGGGGCTTACATGACGCAGGAAGAGCAATCCCGACCCGAAGGTGCTGTATTGGCTCACGACGGCGACCAGCGCTACTGCGCCGGCAAGCAGGCCATACTGCGTGGTACCAAGTAGCCGAGCGAGCACGATGAAGTAAAAGCCCTGCACGACAAAAGAGAGGCCCTGGCCCGCGAAGAGCCACCCTGCATTCTGCACCAGAACACTTTTGCGCGCGCGCTCCACGAACGGCCCGATCACGATGGAATACTCTCCCTTAGACAGTATCCAACGCTCGCAGCCCTTCGGCGGGGCCTTATACGTTATTTCGTCGTGGCTGTGCTCATATAGATTTCTTCTAAGAGTGCCGTCTGCGTCTTAAGGTCGAAGTGTTGTTCGATGTGCCGCGGAGCGGATCGATGAAAGCGCTGCCATAAGTCTTTGTCCGCAACAAGAAGGCATAGTGCATCCGCCAGAGCCTGATAATCGCGCTCGGGTACAAGCATCCCAGTGGCACCGTTGCACACAACTTCTGGAATACCGCCATGCATGGTGCTGACGACGGGGACACCCATCCACTGGGCCTCTGCAAATACCATCCCCAAACCCTCACTATCGCCGTTAGCGGCGGTGACGCTCGGTACACAAAAGATCTGAGCTTTCTGCAATGCCTCACGAACAAGGTTCGCAGGTTGGGTGCCGCGAAATTGGCAGCTTAGGTTCAGTTCGTTTGCAAGCGCTTGGAGAGATGAACGCAGAGGCCCGTCTCCGATGATTGTGAGCTCGCATTGCGGGTGCACTTGCTGTACGAGCTGCATGGCGCGCAGCAGGTACTCGCATCCTTTTTTCTCTACAAGCCTTCCCACGAAGAGAACACCCTGCGACGCCTGTGGCTCCGCCGAAGGTTTAAAGAGATCGCGGTCGATTCCGATGTGGTGGACGACGAGCTTTTGAGAGGGGAAACCCATTTCGAGGGCACGCTGGCGAATGAACGCGGAAACGCAAATGAATAGCGAGGCCTGCTCGCCGAGGCGTTTGTATCTGTCCGGCTGCTGGCCTCTCACGGTGACATCGGCGCCGTGCAGTGTAACGACGAGCGGTACCTTAAGGGCACGGGCCAGGGGAAGGGCTGAACGGCCTCCGCTGGCAAAATGAGCGTGCACCAGATCTGGCCGCGAACCACTCGCCTTATGGTGAAAGATCGGCGCGATTCCAGTTCTCCTATAGAGTTTTGCCCGGAGGTCTGATAGCAGTGGCCCGCTATCAGACAAAATCAGCGGGTTGTGAGGTAGAGGAAGGCTCGGATGTGCACGCTCCAGGCCTGTGAATGTGGGTACATAGTTGCTCAGTGCCGCCATCTGGGCAAGGATGAAGGTTTCGGAAGGCGCCAGTAAGGATTCCTTGAAGATAAGGACTTTGTGCATTTCACCCCGCGGGGGCAAGCTGTGAACGTTCGCCCGGCCGAAAATGCTGGATGACATTGTCGTAAATTAGTTCGAGCTTCGCCGTTTGTGCCCGGACATCAAACTGCTGCCGGACCCAGCGCATGCCTTCTTCCCTGGAGTGCGCCCAGAAGGCATCCTCTTCAAGATAGCGCCTTAGGTGCGCAGCCAGAGCCTCGACGTCGCGCTCGGGAGCAAGCAGCCCAGTGATGCCGTCGACCATGGTCTCAGGAACACCACCCTGACGGAAGCTGACCACCGGAACCCCCATCGACTGGGCTTCAGAAAAGACGTTGCCGAAAGCCTCGCTCATGCCACCTTTGACCCTGACACTGGGGACACAAAAGACGCGAGCGCGCTCAAGCCAGGTCTTGATCGTTTGTTGGGGATGCTCGCCGATAAAAGCCGCCCCGACGCCGAGTTCGACGTTCAGCTTCTCGAGCAAGGGGCGAAAGGGACCGTCGCCGATCACCACGAGATGAGCCTGCGGCCGCTGCCGCCGGACGAGCTGCATCGCTCGCAATAGGTAATCGCAGCCCTTGTATTCCACGAGGCGACCCACGTAGAGGACCAGGTTTGAATCTTTCTCCGAAGCAGGCTGGCTGGGTGTAAATGCGTTCGAGTTCATTCCGGTATAAAGAATGCGGAGTTTGTCCTCGGGAAAGCCAGCGCGAAGAGCCTTTTCACGGATGTATTGGGAGACGCAAAGGAAAAGGGAGGCGCGATCCCATAGCCGCTTTCGATAGGCAAGATACGGCAATTCGAAGAGATGACCGCGCAGTTCGCTTTCCGCCATCAACTCCGCTCCGCCGCGCAGGTGCATGATCAAGGGGAGATTCAGGCGATTGCTCAGGGAGACGGCGGGACCTGCGCCCTCAGCAAAATGTGCGTGAACCAACTGCGATCCTGTTCCGTGGGCCCGGGCGTGGAATCGCGGAGCTACTCCCATCCAGCGATAGAGCTCCCGGTGGCAGCGACCGAATAGAGTTCGATGCTGCGAGAGCAGGATGGAATCCTGTGGCAACGGAAGATTGTGGTCGGCGGGGATGAGTCCCACGTATTGCGCTGTGTAGCGCCGCAGCTCATTCACCTGGAGAGGAATGAACGTGCAGGTGATGGGCAGGAGTCTCTCTGTAAAAACCAGCACTCTGGGAGATGCTCCCAGCTCGGGCCCCATCACTCACGCTCCTGGCACATATTTTGCCCTATCGTGCTGAGCGGATGAATCCAGCTGCAGCGGATGGTTCTACGACCATTGCGCCCGGATCGACCTAACTCAACGGCTTGCTCGGTAGTGAATCGCCGCTAAGATTGCGATGCTTATCGTTAACCAGAAAAACAAGTCTGGCCAGATTACGATGGTTCTAACAATTGACTATCGTAATGGGTCACTGCTCTCGTGCCGTTCTACATCAAGACGCTTTCAGTGTTGAAATGCCATTGTTGTGGGCATACAGCAGAAGTTCGGTGCGGTCCGCGAGACCCAACTTGCGATAGATGGAAGTGAGATGGTGGGCGACCGTAGCATCGCTGATATACAGCTTGCTGGCAATTTCCTTGTTGCGCATACCCTGGCATATCCGGCTGATGATCTGATTTTCACGCCCGGTAAGCGAGGAGATACCTGCCTTGGCCGCGGGAAGTTCGGTCGGCTTGCGCCGTTGCACCAAGGTACTGAGCACACGATTGGTCAAAGCAGGGTCGAAGCAGAGGTCTCCCTGGGAAACTTTCCTTACCGTCTTGGCAATCCACTCGGGCGAGCACTGCTTCAACAAAATACCTTTGGCGCCATTACGCAGCGCGGCTTCGTGGAAATTCACGTTTACATTCCCAGTAAAGACGATCACTTTCACGTCTGCGTGGAGTTCAGCAATACTATGCAACTGCTGCGACAGATTTTCGAGATTGCTGTCGCACCCGAAAAGGATGACCTCAGGCTTGTTCAAGGCCACCTGCGCGAGCAGGTCGGCAAAACGAGTGCATTCGGCCACCACAACGATATCGTCACAGGGCGCAAGAGATTGCCGCATCCCGGCCAGGAGCACGGGGTAGTCGTCAGCGAGGGCGATATGAATGCCATCTTGCGGCGGACCTGCATCGAAAGCTCTTGAATTTTGGGTAGTTGGATACATGCGTTTTCTCCCTACGGGCAAGTGATCAGATAAGGCCACGTTTATCCTTCTATCCATCCAGATCTAGCGGCCCTGGCATCGGACAAAGATCTGAACCTGCTGCTCACTTCCATTGCGCTTACGATGCCTACCGCCGGCATTGATGAGGTTTACGAATCAGAGTCTCAAGCCCCGCCTGAAACTTTTCCCTCAAGAGCGAGCGGAACATTCCGACTACTTTTGCTGGAGAACTCGTGCTTACTCGTTCGCTATTGACTAAAGGGTTAATTAGTGCCTGCTACCGCATCGCCACCGGGTAGCGCCGGCCAGGATATTCCTAGCAAAGGTCATGTTTTTTGGAGGCGAAATCCCGTCGAACAGACCGCCGTAAACTTGCTACGACAGCGCTGCTTCCGGAGCCGACACTTGCCATTAGAAAAAGGAATGACAGCGTCGACTGGGTTTAGCTTAGCCCAGGAATGAAACGAGTTGAAACCAAAATACCCACGCTTGGCACTCTTTAGTAACGGTCACCCATTGTTGCTATTGACGACCGCGGGCCAGGGATGCTTTATCTTGCGCCAAGCGGGGTCTCGATCAAGACGGTCTCGGAAAAGCATTGTTCGGTGGTGGCTCCAACATCAATCAGCATCCAACTCGGCGGTAATAATTCGGGATAGTAACTGTCCTCCGTTTGATACCACTGCTTGGGCGCGAGGACGATTTTATCTGTTCTAGGATTCAGCCAAGCCCCCCACCAAGAGAACGTACTATTGGCGGTGATGTGATGGTGGCAGGAGGACATGAGCCGCATATCCTCGTGGGCGCTGTAGTCATCATTGTGATCGACGAATATGAGGTTCAAATCGCGCGGCAGGTAATCTTTGATGAACGGGATGTCATCGGAGAAGACGAAAAATGTAGGGTCGCGAAGCTGCTTTTTGAAGAACGAAATGGCGTTCAGATAATATGCTAGAGGTAAATCTACCCTGTTCGTGGCAGCAACGGTGCAGTCCCCGCGACGCAGGTGAAGTGAAACGGGATTAGCACACCGGCCAATTTGCTGGAGTAGCGCTAAATTCCTATCCTTTGCGGGCTCTTTGAGGGTCAATTCAGACCGGAGCTCAGCGGCAATCTTCTCGACCAGCACATACGTATGCCAAAAGCCGACAAGATACAGTCTCCTGACGTGCTGCTCTAGCGGGAGATCTGACGAGAAGTCGTAGCGAGCTAAATGATGCTGCTCGAAGACCTGTGTCCGCAGTACTCTCTTCGCTACAGCGGCCGCGGGTTTGATCCACGCTTTGTCTGTGAGGAAGAAGCGATCACCAAATGAGCGCTTCTCGATAGGGACGCTAATCGCATAATGATGGAGCAGGCAAGGCCGCGGATATCCAAACGACTGAGCATATTGTTCAGGCTCGACGAATATCTTCATTTTCGCGCTGTATCGCTGGCCATAGTAGCGAAGTGCGGCATAGCGAAAAAACTGGTTTCCTAAACCATCGAACGCTCTGAGAACGATCTCCAATGCAAGACCTCGGTAGCAATATCCCCTGCGCCCGACTCTATTTTTTCCCAACCAGGGGTGATGCGCCAATCACATGTTCTTTCAGTCTGGCGCGGATGAACCAGACTCGCCAGATGACCAAGGTTGCATCAAGAAGATGGTTATTAACTTTGGCGGAACGCAGGGCTGGTTGCGGAGGGCAAGTCTTTACTCGCTGCGACGTGTCCTGTGAAGCTCAGGCAATGAGCTTGAGGTAGTCCGGCTGGTCGGCGATGGTGCGGTAGCGGTAGGCGCGCACGATGGCCCGCTTTTGCAGATAGAAAATGCCGGGCATCTGATCCGCATCTTCCTTAATCATGCCAATGCCGTGCTTTTGCACTGCGCCCAGCAACCACGCCTTCCAGACCGACGGAACGAAGAACTGGGAGAAGACGTTCTTTCGCGGGAGCTGAAAGATGGAGCTGGCATAGAGAGAAGCCTGGGGATCGCTGACCCGCTCCACATCGGAGAGATGGTAGTAGTCAAAGTAGGGTTTCGCCCGCTCGGGCGTCCCGAGATGGACAAAGACGGGCCGAACGCCCTTGGCATCAATCACGTCACGGATCTTGGAGACGTCGTCCAACGTCTGTCGGCAAAAGGAGCAGCCAAAATGACGAAGGAAGATCAGCAAAACCGGCGACTCATCCAAAAGCTCCAGCAGGGTTCGGCCCGTCTCCGTCCGATACTCCCGCAGCACCGCAGCCGTTTCCATCTCTTGCGTGTGTGGATCGGTCACCGGTAGCGGCATGCACACCCTCGGGCCGCTGGAAGCGAGGTAACTATTTAGATACCACCTCGGGGTTACCTGCCCCGAAGCGCCCAGAGAGCCATCCTTTAACAATATGCTACAAAACGACGCGGTGATTTTCTGCGCGACGATTTCATCGATTCTTTCGGGGGAGGGACTCGATGGATCGGGCGCTAGGGAATCGCCGCGTCTTTTTTCTTCTGCAGGCCGTAGCCGGTTACTCGCCTCCGGTCTGTTCGGTCATCAACTGCTGGAACTCCGGGGTGGCCCGGAGCGAGGCGAACTCCTTGTCTTTCATCAACTGTTTACGGTCACGGAAGCCGGCTTCGAGCGCTTTGCGCAGGTAGCCGAGCGCTTCTTCCATCTTTCCTTCTGTGGCGTACGTTTTGGCCAGGTAGTAATTGACGGCGACGAGCTGGCGGCGAGTGCTGGTTTCTTGCACGATCTGGGTCTGACCCGGGTCGAAGATGTGGGGGTTCAGCGCCAAAGCCTTGTGGTACGCCTGCATGCCTGGCTTGTATCTCTCCTCCGCAAAGTAGGCAGTGCCCAGGTTGCAGTAAGTGATGGCCGAGGAGGGCGAATACTTGAGCGCCAGCTTGTAGGTGCGTTCCGCTTGCTTGTATTCGTGTTGACCGTGGTAGACGGCGGCCAGATTGTTGAGCGCATCGGGATAGATGGGCTTGATGGCCAGCGCCATCTCGTAGTACTTGCGCGCCTGCTCCAGCGCGAACAGGTGATGGTAAGCGACACCTATCTTGTTGTAGAGCACAGCGGATTTTTCGGGATCACGTTGATAGGCGTCAAGCGCTGCTGCATAGCTGCGATGAACCATGAGCAGATCGCCTTCCACCTGGGGCGAGAGGGGTGCGGCGGTTGGGAGGGTGGCCACCTCCGTAACGGATGGAGATGGGTCGGGAGTTGCGGCGAAGGCGGTGTGAACGCACACCACAGTGAGAAGAACGAACAACAGAGTGAGGCCGGAGGACCTGCGACAAGGAAGGTCACTCATGATTGCCTCCTTTCCTGACGACAGGGTCAGATGGACGCGGAACTGATACTACTCCCCAAATTTTGCGATCCAAGATGACACTTTCGCGTAAGAACCTGTCAAGCCATCCCCCGCTGTCAAACGGATCGTTTTATTGATGCGCTGAAACCGTGATCGGCTGAGATCGGCTGCTGCGCGAGTACGTTTTTTTCGAGCTGCTTGAAAGAGGACAAAATCCGGCAACGTTGGCGGAATTCGGCGTTCCCCCGGCCCTTTATTGGTGCTGGCCTTGCCAGCGGATGAGGGTTGGCCTATCTTGTGGGCTATGGGTTTTCAGCACGCCAGACTGCCCTCTCGAGCACGCTGTTGGTGTATGCGCGGCGATATGCGGGCATCTGGGAGGCTGGCCAATAAGCTGAAAGCTTAAAAGACCACGTTTCCCATGGGCCTGCGGTCCACACAGACTGCAGGCCTTTCGCTTGTCTCGGGCTTAGTCACCGCTCTCATTCTCAAGATTCACAGGAGTCGACAGATGTCAGAAAGCAAGAAGCAACAACTCGGAACCATTTCCGTGCACGGCGGGCAAGAACCCGACCCCACGACCGGATCCCGCGCCGTCCCCATCTACCAGACCACGTCTTACGTCTTCAAAGACGCCGATCATGCCGCCCGGCTCTTTGGGCTGCAGGAATTCGGCAACATCTATACCCGCATCATGAACCCGACAACCGACGTTTTCGAGAAGCGCGTAGCCGCACTCGAAGGGGGAGCCGCCGCACTGGCCACCGCCTCTGGCCAAGCCGCGGAAACGCTGGCTATTACCACGTTGGCCGGCGCCGGAGACGAGATCGTCTCCACCACATCTCTTTATGGAGGCACCTACAATCTGTTCCACTACACGCTGCCGCGCCTGGGAATCAACGTGCGCTTTGTGGATGCGGACGACTTTGACGGCTTGCGCGCGGCCATTAACGGGAAAACGCGGGCTCTCTACACCGAGACTTTGGGTAATCCCAAGCTTGACATTGCCGACATTGAGAAGCTGGCCAGCATCGCACACCAGCAGGGCGTACCGCTGATGATCGACAACACCGCGGCGACTCCGATTCTTTGCCGTCCCATCGAGTGGGGAGCAGACATTGTGGTGGAGTCGGCGACGAAATTTATCGGTGGCCATGGAACATCGATCGGCGGCGTGATCATCGACGGCGGCAAGTTTGACTGGAAGGCCTCGGGACGCTTCCGCGACTTTGTGGAACCCGACCCTTCTTATCATGGACTGTCGTATGTGGAAGCGTTCGGTCCGCTGGCCTTTATTCTCAAGGCCAGGGTGCAGGGTTTGCGCGACACCGGGGCGGCCCTGTCGCCGTTCAATGCTTTTCTATTTTTGCAGGGGCTGGAGACGCTGCACCTGCGCATGGAAAGGCACTCGCAGAACGCGCTCGCGGTGGCAAAGCATTTGGCCAGTCACCCGGGGATCGAGTGGGTGAATTATCCCGGGCTAACCTCGAGCAAGTACGCGGCGCGGGCGAAGAAATACATGCCGGAGGGGCAAAGCTCGCTGGTCACGTTCGGCATCAAGGGCGGCTACGAGGCAGGCAAGAAGCTGATCAATTCGCTGAAGCTGTTCTCGTTGCTGGCGAATATCGGCGACGCCAAATCGCTGGTCATCCACCCCGCTTCCACCACCCATTCTCAGCTTACTGTCGAGGAGCAGAACGACACGGGGGTCACTCCAGAGCTAGTGCGGCTGTCGGTCGGTATCGAAGACGTGCGCGACATACTCGCCGACCTGAACGATGCGATCGAGGTGGCTAACGGACATGCGGCCCGGCCGGAGGAAGCGCTCAGCGCACGATGAGCTCCGGCCCCAGCGCGGCCCTGGTGGCGCCCAGTTTCGAGGGAGACTTTTCTCCTGGTGAGGCTTTCTCCCTCGAAGCCGGCGGGGTGCTGCAGGCGCCTACTCTGCGCTATGCGATCTATGGCGAGCCCAATGCGGCGGCCGATAACGTGATTTTTGTTAGCGCACGCGCTCTCCGGCTCGGCCCGGGTGGCGGATTGGTGGCCGTGGCTGTTCTCCGAGGGAGGCTTGCTGCAGGCCGGCGAACACTGCGTGATCGGGATCAATATGCTCGGCTCCTGTTACGGCTCGACCGGGCCCGGTTCGACCGATCCGCTGACCGGGCGGCCCTATGGACCGAACTTCCCGCTGGTGAGCATCCGCGATGTGGTTACTCTGCAGGCGCGCCTGCTGGATACGCTGAAGATCCATCGGCTCAAGCTGGTCATGGGCGCTTCGATCGGCGGCATGCAGGCGTTGGAGATGGCGATCCAGTTTCCGGAACGGGTGGAGCGGGTGATTTCGATTGGCGCCGCGCCGCTGCGGGCGATGGGCTTGGGCTTGAACCATCTGCAGCGGCGGATGATCGAGCTCGATCCGGCGTGGAAGGGCGGGCACTACTCGCCGGACGAGCCTCCACGGAAGGGACTGGCGCTGGCGCGTGCGCTGGCGGTCTGCACGTATAAATCTGCGGAGCTATTCGAGCATCGATTCGCGCGCAAACCGGATCGCAGTGGTGAGGATCCCTGGGCCTCCGGGCATGGTCGATTCGATGTGGCCGGATACCTCGATTACCAGGGAGAGCGGTTTGTCGAGCGCTTCGATGCCAACGCCTACCTGGCAATCACGCGGATGATGGATACCTGGGATCCCACGCGCGGCTATCCATCGGCGGAAGCTGCGTTCCGGCGCATCCAGGCGGAGGTGATGCTGGTAGGGATCTCTTCGGACTGGCTGTTTCCAGCGGAGGAAATCGCCGCTCTCGGGCTACAGCTGGAGAAGGCCGGCGTCCGTTGCACACATCGGGAGTTGGTCTCCTCGCACGGTCACGATGCATTTCTAGCGGAACCGGATGAGCTGGCGCGGCTGCTCCATCCTTTTCTTTGGTAGAGGGGGAGTGAAAGGAAGGACAGATATACCTCAGGGGTTCAAGAGGCTGCGCAGAAACTCCTTTTTCTGAAGGGTACGGCCTTCAGGCCGTACAACTGTTCTGAAATCAATCTGGCTTTAGCCACTGAGGGAACCTTCCGCCCCAAACGGCACCTCCGGTAGTCGCCGCTCCACGTTTCTGAAGCCCGGGCCCCTTCGTCCAGAGTGCGGTGAACCCACAGCCTGGCTAGCCCATCAGTCCCAGGTAAGGGTTGCTTCCGAAGTTTGCGAAGTTCGGAAAGACTTCGCGCACCTGGCTGTCAGAAAGTCCCATCCAGCGGCCTAACGTTCCACCATATTGCTCGACGGCCGTGGTCGGAATCAGCCGTCCTGCGCCTACATCGTTGGCCTGGTTGACACCGATCACCGGGTATTCCCCGTAGATGTTCTGCCCCGCAACAGCTCCCCCGGCCACGATGTGGTGGCTGCCCCAGCCGTGGTCCGTGCCATCGCTGTTGGCGGTGAGCGTGCGGCCAAAGTCTGAGACGGTGAAGAGCGTTACCTGGCTGCTGAGTCCGGCGGTGACCATGAGCTGATCGAAGTACTCGAACGCGGCGCTCAGCTGGCTCAACAAGGTGGACAGACGCTTAGCCTGCGTATCGTGGGTATCGAAGCCACCCAGCTCTACAAAAAAGATCTGGCGGCTGACTCCCAGAGCGGTGCGCCCGGCAATCACGCGGGCAACGGTCTGTAGCGAGATGGCAAGTTGGTTGTCGGTGAGTTTGCCGGTAGCGGGGTCGAGAAATTGCGTAGGGTTGGCCACGCCTGTTGGCCCGGCGGGCGCCATGGCGGTGGCCAATGCGGCCTGCGCTGCGAGCGAGCGGCGAACGACGACAGCATACTCCTTGGCGAAGAGGTTGGTGTTGTCAGCGCCGATGATGGCCTGTAATGCGGCGGTGCCGTCCGCGGAGCCGAAGAGTGGGTTGGTGAGTCCATTGGCGGCCATGGCTCCCGCATTGGTGACACGAAGCTGGAAGGCTGTCTCGCCGGAGAGAAAGAGAGTGGTGCCGCTGGTGCTGATGCAGGTAAAGGATGCGTTGCTGTTCATGCTCTCGAACAGGTCGGCCATGCGGCCGCCCCAACCCACGTTGGCGCCATCGGCGGCAATCGCTTCCCATGCGTTGGTTTGATCGAAGTGCGAGAACAGCTGCCTGGGCAGAGGGGCATTTCCCTGGTTCCACTGGGCCTTGGTGATGGGCTCAATCAGGGTCCCGGTGTTCGCAACCATCGCACAGCGGCCGGCATTGAAAAGATTCTGCACCCCGGTCAAATAAGGATTCAGGGCGAAGGTGCGTCCAGACTGCGGTGTGGTGGGGGTAATGGGCAGCAACGAATTCAAGGGGTAGGCAAGCCCTTGCGCTCCACTGCGAGCCTGGGTGAAGGCGTTGAAGGAATCAGTATCAGTGGCGATTAAGGTGCCGTGACCATCATTGCCACCCTGAAGGTAGACGCAGACCAAGGCGCGGTAATCGGTGGGCGCGGACGCAGTATGCGAGGTCATCGCGGCCAGGGCGCGCATGCTGTGCAGCATCGGACTTGCCGTAACGCCGGCCATCGCCGCATAGGAAGTCGTCTTCATGAACTGGCGCCGTGAATGGTCAATCTTGCACATGGTCGATGAACTCCTGGTGCTACGTCGTCAGTGCTGAGCGGTGTATTCGGGTGAAGCAACAGTTAGGAAAATAGCGGTTTGGGCGCGCGCCAGAAGCGCGTTGTTCGTCGCAGTCGCATCGCCCCCCGCGGGGATGGCGATGGCGTTGACTGCGCCCTCAACTTGGCTGCGCAGTGTGGAGGACATCTGGCCACCCAGCAGCAGTAGGTTCAGGCGATCCATCAGCGCATCCGGATTGGCGGCAAGAGCAGTCTCTGTAGTCAGCGGCAGGTAAAGGTCGCTGTTGTTGCCGAAACCTGAAGACACTGCAGCCTGCATGCTGTTCAAATAGCCGATCACCGTGGTCACATCGGTGATTTCCATCTCGGGTGCGACCAGTCCGGCAGCCGCGATGGTTGTGGAGCCGGGCACGAAGCCGGGAGCGAACCAATTGAAAACTGTGGGGGAGCGGGAAGCCATTTCGCCAAGACCGTAAGCGGGATCCTCGGTGCTCCCGATATCGAAAGCGCCGCTGCGCGAAGCCGCTGTAAAGGCGCGCGCCATATGGGTAAAGCGAAGCATCGGTTCCTGCACCCTACCGTAGTTGGGACCATTATTCGCAGTCAGATTGCGCGCTTCCGGATCCATCAGAATGGCGGTGATCACTGCCTGCATGTCGCCGCGCACTCCCTGGCCGTTATCTTGAAACACAGCCGCTACACGCTGCACGTAGCCGGGGCTTGGGTTGCTGGTGACCAGCCGTTGGATCAGTTGCCTGGAAACGAAGGGCGGCAAGTTGGGATGATTGAAGAGCGCATCCAGCGCAATTTTCAGATCTGCCGTAGGGTCCGACGAGCCGGCCGGTATGGTGGTTCCGATGAAGTCTTTTTCATCGGTGGAGTGATGGTTGGGATAGGTGGCCATAGGCAGAATGTCCTGCCCGTATCCGGGACCCACATAGACAGCACCGTAGCCAGACCACGCCTGATCGCTGGTGTTGCCGTCCATGTTCCAGCTGAACCCGGTGAAGACTTTGGCGATGCCCATCACGTCGGTGTTGGAGTAGGTGGGGATGGGATTGCCGCTACCATCGAGTTGCTGCGTGCCATCGGGGTTGAGCTTCCACAGGCCGATGGTAAACAGCTGCATCACTTCGCGAGCGTAGTTCTCATCAGGATCGACCGTGGCCGTGCCTTTGTCGTTGGCCAGGGTCGATAGGTAGATGCCCATCATGGGGCTCAGCGTGACGTCATTCAACAACTGGCGAAAGTTGAGAAAGGCATCGTTGCCCAGCATGTCGTAGTAATTGGCGACGCCGCGCGGCATTTGTTCCACGACCGCGTCCTGACTTGAGATCACGAAGAGTTCACTGAGCGCGAACTGCACCCGCTTCCGCAAGGCGTCTTGGCCGGTGATGGCGGTGGCCCAGAAGGGCTGCTCGAAATATTGGTCTCCCCCGAATGTCCCTAAGAACAGCTTTTGGTTACAGGTGGTATCTGTCGCGGCACAGGGCGGGTTGTTGTTAAGGATCATCTCCCGCTCGGCATACGGCTCGTGGAGCGTATTGGGTATGGCAAATTGCTGAGTAAACCAGGCGTTATAGCCGATCGTCGAAAGGTTATTGATGTCTGCTTCGGAGCCGCCAAAGGTGGCCTGCATCAGGAAGCGGGAAGCATCCGCCGGATCGACCAGCGGTGTGGGCGGTGTGCCCGCTACTTGCTCCACCACGTCGGCGGACACAGTGCCGCCAGGATTTGGGTTGAGGACCTGCAGGTCAAAGGGGCCAGCCACGAGGGGATCGACGGTCGCAGTGAGCTGACCGGAGGAGTTGAATTGTGTCGGTATCGGGACACCATTCTCCAGCGCCGTGGCGCCGTTGATGAAGTTCGCCCCGCTAAGGACTACGGTGCTGGAACCGATGTTGAGGGAAGAGGGTGATGCGCTGAGCAGCGTTGGTACAGGGTTCATGACCTGCACGTTCACAATCATGGTGGAGTTGGGATTGTCGACGCTGGTCGCTTGTACTACCACGACGTTGCTAGGAGTGGGAACGACTGCGGGCGCGGTGTAAACGCCCTTGGGGGTGATGGTGCCGATTTGCGCATTGCCGCCGGCGATGCCGTTGACCGTCCAGGTGAGCGCGGTGTCTTGCGAACCGGTCACCGTGGGCGTGATGGTAATGCTGTTGTTGACCCGGACGCTGGTTTCCGACGGCTGTAGCTGGATAACTACCTGGCCTGGTTGAACCAGAGCATTGACCTTCTGAGAGGACGCGGAACCAGGATCAGGGTTGACTACCGTCACCGGGTAAGTGCCCGGCGTGTATTCCGTGACCATGGCCACTAGTTGCGTGCCGGATATGTAGGTGGTGGGAACCGCCACGCCGTTCCACAGTATTTGCGCGCCGTAGACGAACGCCGATCCGTTTACCACAACCTGGGCCATACCCTCAGAAAAGGCGCCCGGGTTAATCGTAGTGACGATGGGAATCGGATTCAGAACAGCAACACCGTAATTCCCCTTAGAGGAGGGGTAGATTTCTGCTGAGCTTCCAATCGTTACCTGGTTGTTGGGCAGTGGAACGATGGCCGGCGCGGTATAGAGGCCGGTGCTGGAAATGGTACCGATGTCGGCATTGCCGCCGGGAATTCCGTTGACCGACCAGATGACCGGCGCCTCGGTCTTGAACTGCATCGTTTGGGTTACGCGCAGATTGTTACCGGTCGCCTGAATGGCTGACATTTTTTCTATGGCGGCCTCGTTGAGGCTGAAGCCGCAACCGGCAGTGACGCCGCTGACGATGGCCACGCAGAGCGCAGCTGAGCTGCTCCGCCACTTTGCTGACGCGTTCGCTGTCCACATACTGCGCTCCGCACTTGACCGTACTAAGCTAGGAAGGTTGACCACCGGAAAGCGCGATGCTCGCCGTAGGGACAGCTTCGAAAGTACCCAAAGCGTCGTCCAAGGGGAACGGTACTTTCGAGGTAGTTCATCCGGCGGCGCGCGGATTGGCGCAGAGGTAGCTCGACGGCGTCATGATGTGAGTGGGTATTGAGTTCGCCAAGGTCTTGCTGGCGAAGAGAGCTATCTCATCTGTTACCAGTAGATTTGCGATCCGAGGTAACTCGCTCTATGGCGAATTACCTCTCGATGCATTATTGGCTTTTAAGCTACGTCGCGAGTTACCGGGCGGTGGGGCGACGACTTCCGGTTAGGAAGAAAACAGACTGGTCAGGTTGCTGAGGCGGACCAGTTCTTTGACCCGAGGGGACAGGTTCACCAGTTCCAGCTTGCAATACCCCTCTTTGACGGCAGAGACCTTGAGCCCCACCAGGGTTCCCAGGCCGGAGCTATCCAGGTAGCTCACGTCGGTGAGATCAATCACAATGCGGCCACCATGGGGTATGAGTGGCTTGACCGCGTCTTTGATCTGACCTGCGGTTTCGTTCACCACCCTGCCGTGGCAGATGACGGTCGTGACTGGACCAATGGCGTCATCCCCCGACTTCTCTACTTCGAGATGGAAGACTTCTGGTGTCGCTGGCATGCGCTCTCCTTGTAGCTAAACCTTGCGCAATCTTAGTCTCAGGGGTGGACCTCCATCATTAAAATCCGGTTACCGTCCAGGACTATCCGGTGCACGGCAAAGCTCCGTGACATGAAAGACGCTCTAAGAGCTATTTGGCCGATCCAGCCAACCACAGGCCCGCTCTTCCCTTCTGAATAGTCAGGCGGCGAGTTGTTGAAAAAGGCAGACCTACGATCGTTGCCTGTTGCTGGACCCTTGTAGCTATGAGTTTCTCTTTGCCAGAAGATGACTCCACCCCCGAGCAGTTGCGCGCGCGTCTCCGGATGGCGGAGGAATCGCTGCGCAAGAGTGAGCGCCTTGCGATCGCGGGCCGGTTTGCGGGCGCCATTGTTCATGAGGTAAACAACCCCCTCGAAGCCCTGTCAAACCTCGTCTACCTGACCAAGCAGGAGGCCAACGAGCCGGAGCACGTACGGAAAAATATGCAGGTGGCAGAGACACAGCTGAACCGACTGGCAGAGATCACGCGGAAGACTCTCTCGTTCTACCGGGAGCAGAGCGAGGCGAAAGAATTTGACCTGGTGGAGATCGCCGAATCCGCCTTGCGTATTCACTCTCATCGGCTCGCTTCCGGATCGATCGAGCTGCGTAAAGAATTGCCAGACCAGCTCATGGTGAAAGCGATGGGCGGCGAGCTCCTGCAGGTGCTTTCCAACTTCATTTTGAATGCCTTGGATGCGCTGCCGGAGAAGGACGCGGTGCTTTGCCTGCGCCTGCGCTCTAATAAGGAGCGCGCGTTCCTGACGATCTGCGACAACGGCCACGGAATTCATCCTTCCATCCGGAAACGCCTGTTTGAGGCGTACGTGACCAACAAGAGTTCGGGGACCGGAGTTGGCCTTTGGCTTTCCCAACGAATTATTGAAAAGCACAAGGGGACCATCCGTTTTCGCAGCTCCCACGGGCCGAAAAGAAGAGGAACCACTTTTCGGGTCTCGTTGCCCCTTGGCCTTGAGAGCGAGACGGGTGGGTAAGTCTCTTTTGCTCGCGAAAAATGGGTGACTTGCTAGGAAGATCCCAGCCCAACCCCGGCTCGATTGACGTTTAGCGGTCGGCCCCGTTCGACAAGCTCACGGCAGGCTCTCCGAACCTGTGCCTTCCGATTTTCCATTCGGCCCTCTCGATGTCGCCTTCTCCGCCACCGGGTCTTCGCGCAACAGGCACCAGGAATGATTCGTGGGATCAGTTTTGGCCAAACTCAGTGTATTCTCTGGGTTCCAGGACCAATATGTTCACGTACAGGAGTGCGAAAATCCTCTGCCGCGCGATCTTTAGCTTGACCACAGCCGCGGTGCTGTTGGTTTCGATTTCTCTCCATGCGCAACAAACATCCATCGTCAAGCTGGTTGTCGAGAAGAAACCCGGCGCCAGCGAAGGGCAGGCGATGGCGACCGTCAAGGGTCCCATGAAGGTGAAGGGAAAGGTGATTATCGGCGAGAAGAAGGGACGCATCGCGGCCAAGGCGGTCCAGGCCTGGATCATCATGGAGGGCCAAGGTGCGCTGCTACTGCTCTCCCCGGAGAAGAAGGATCAGCCTTATCGCCTGCGCTACTATCAACTGGACGCGGGCAAGGGCCGCCTGCTCGGTCGCGTGCCGTTCGCGGAAGGAAGCATCGCGGAGTGGAAGGGACCCAACGGATCGTGGGCGTTCGCCATCGCCGGCGCCGATCCAGCAACCAAACGACCTCTGATCTTCGCCGGAGACACGGAGGCCATCCATGCGCGCATCGATGAGGGATCCCAGCCGAAATTTTCGGCCGACTCCCTCTCGTTCCAGACAACCGCCGGTCCGAAGACAGTGGACATGGCAACACTGATGGGGCTGGATTATCAAAACGCCATCTATGCTCCGAGCGAGCAGGCAAACGGGAAAGTAGCCTACCTGGAGTTTCTGCCCAATGGCGACGCACTCACCATAGATTCTGACGGTCAGGTTGAGCGTGGACGATGGATCGCGACCGACTCCGCCTTCCAGATCAGCTCAGTAAAAGGGGTAAACACCGTATGGCCCAAGGCGGAACTGCATTCCGTCACAGGCATCCCGGCGAGCGACAGAATTACGTTGCGTTTGCTACAACCGTTGTCTTCGAGAACCGCCAAGGTGGGTATGGAGGTGCGGGCTGTTTCCATCACTCCGGCACTGTTCCACAGCTCAATTCTCATCCCGCAGGGGAGCGAGTTCGACGGCAAGATCGTCGAAGCCCATGGCGTGGGGTGGGGCATCAAGCACGAGTCGGCGGCTCTCACGGTCCACTTCTACACGGTAAAGCTGCCCGATAATCGCACTTTAAGCATCAATGCGCGCGTTTACAAGGTGGAGAACTCACGCGAGAGCGTGACGGCCAAGGGAAAAATCCAGGGGATCCGATCGACCGGCACGCTGGGCAATTCTGCAGAGAATAAAATTTCTTCACTCGCCCAGATCGACCCGATCGCCTACATCTTCCTGAGCGCATCCGGTCCTGCGGTGCTGGGTTTCGCCGAGCCTGAGATTCTGTACAGCGCGGGCACAGAGTTGGATATCGAGTTTCTGACACCACTGATCACCTCGCAAACCTACGAATCGCATGTGCCCCACGTGGAACTGAAAGGCGAACAAGAAACCGAATTCAACGCCATGGTGAAGGGCCTGCCCTATCGGACCAAGACCCAGGGGACCAACAAGGTTTCAGACATTACCAATCTGATCTTCATCGGCAAGCCAAGCTCAGTGCGGCGCGCGTTCGATGCTGCCGGGTGGGTACCGGCGGATCAGTTGAACGCGGCCTCCACCTTTCAAACCGTAAAGACGCTCTCCGGTAACGAGAACTATACCCAGGCCCCGATGTCGACCCTGCTGCTCGATGAGCAGCAGCCGTTGTTCACGCTTTCCAAGACGACCAACACTTTTTCCTCGCGGCACCATATCCGCGTCTTTCCTACCAGCGAGGTGTTCGACGGCAAAACGGTGTTGACTGCCTCTTCCACGCAAGACATTGGTATCGCTTTCTCGGCGAAGCAGAAGACCTTTATCCACGTCATCGACGAGTATCTGGATAACGAGCGGTCGAAGGTAACGAATGATCTCGAGTTCACCGGCTGCGTGGATGGTGTGGAGCTGGTTCCGCGTCCCTGGGTGCCGCAGGATGCCTACAACTCGACCGGCGATCGACTACGGACAGATGGGGCCGCCGCGGTTTTCTATATGAATGACTGCACGGATCCACACACCACGCCGACCACGGTGGCGCCGCGTGCGGGGCTGTTTGAACGGAGCGAGAGAAACACGGTTCTTACCATCAAGGATCAGCTTTACCGGGCCAACGTTGTGTATCAAGGCATCTCGGGCGGCATGAAGGCCCACGACTATTTCTCGACGCGAGGGGAACTGGGTGAGGATCAAGGCAATTGGCAAAAGAGCGACGCCTCCGGAACGGAATATCGAGTGGCCGGCAGGGGCCCACATCTGACGCGGCGATCAGGGCCGTGGGGCTCGGCGCCACCGGCCGAAGGACAGAACGAGCTGGATGCAGCGGCGCGAGCACGCATCCTTTCGCACAAATGGGATCCGCCGCGTTTCGAGCTGGCACTGAATCTTGGATACTCCAGCTACCGAAATAATTACCTGGAGACGGATGTTGTCCTCCTGCAATCGAGCGACCCAGGCCCGGAGAATCCCACTTACGGAATCGGGCTGGGAGATGCGGTCTATGACGGTTGGGCCGCCGGCGTCTCTCTTACGCTTAACTCCACGAACTGGATATCAAACGAATTGTCCTACATGCGTCAGCAAACCAAGTTCGATTACGTAGAGGAGGATTTCTCCAGCGACCCCACGACGGATCAACCGTTTGATGCCCGCATCGTAGGACTCGTGACCCGTCGAGTTGCTTACAACTTTGTATTGAATGTGCGTCCGCGCAAATCACGGTGGCGTCCTTATATTTCTGCAGGCCCCGCTCTGCAATTGCTATCGCTTTCCAACGCCCCGTTGGTCAAACCGAGCGGCTACTTCCGTCTCGGTCTTGCCAACATAGGCTTGATTAAAGCCGCCTTTGACTTTGGCAACACGCCCCCGCTCAACGGCGGCGGCATCTTCCAACCCGCCTTGCAATACGGAGCAGGTATCAAATACCGCTTGTTTCCCCGTTTTACGATGCGCGCGGATTGGGGTGAAACGTGGTCTGCGAACCCGAAGATTATTCGCGACAGCTATATTGGATATGAGCCTGAGGGCCTGAACGATACCTACAGCACAGACGTTACCTACGTAAAGCCGCCGGCGAAATTTGTACAGCAGCGTGCAACGGTCGGTTTTGCTTTTACGTTTTGAGATGTGCGAATACCCCAAGAGAGGTCAAGATGAAGGATGGCCCGGTACGCGTAGGGATCATCGGCTCGCAATTCCAGGCGGATTGTCACGCGGCCGCGATTAGCATGATCGAGGACGACATGACTGTCGTGGCGGTGGCTTCTCCCACGGCTGCGCACGCCCGGGCTCTTGCCGAACGCTACAAGATTCCGCAGGTTTACACCGACTACAAAGAGCTGGCTAAAGACTCCAACGTGGACGCAGTCACCATTACTGCGCCCAACGCTCTGCATTGCGAAATGACCATCGCCATGGCGCAGGCAGGCAAGCATGTGATCTGTGAGAAGCCGCTCTGCGTGACGCCCGCCGAGGCGGACTTGATGATCGAGGCCTGCCGCGCCAACGGTGTGCTGCTACTGTATGCCGAAGAGCTTTTCTTCACTCCAAAATACCGCAAGGCGAAAGAGATGGCAGACTCCGGCGCTTTTGGCAAAGTGCACCTGATCAAACAAAGCGAGAAGCACTTTGGTCCGCACGCGGAGTGGTTCTGGGATGTGAAAAGGGCTGGAGGCGGCGCACTGCTCGATCTCGGCTCGCATGGGATTGGGTTCGCCTGGTGGTTCCTGGGGCGGCCCAAGATACTGAGCGCCTATGCGCACCTGGGAACATACGTCCATGGTGACAAGACCCAACTCGATGACGAAGCAGTGACCATCATCGAATTTGAAGGCAACGCCTTCAGCGTCATCGAGAACAGCTGGGCCCGGCGGGGCGGCATGGATGATCGCATCGAGATCTACGGCGAGGGCGGCTTGACTATTGCCAACCTGCATATGGGTAATGCGCTGCAGACCTACAGTGAACACGGCTTCGCCTATGCGGTCGAAAAAGCACCCACGACCACGGGTTGGACCTATCCTGTCTTCGAGGAGCTTTGGAATTATGGCTTCCCGCAGGAGATGCGTCACTTCGCCCGCGCCATCCGCGGATTGGAGGCGCCGCAAACAACCGGGGAAGACGGCAAGGTGGTGCTGGAGGCCATCTTCGCCGCCTATGCTTCGGCTGGACTGGGGCGAAAGGTCAGCTTGCCCTACCAACCGACTGCAGAGCGTCCGGTCGATGAATGGCTGAACCGGAGACACGCATGAGCCGAATTCCCATGCTGGATAACATCCTGGGCCAACCCACATCCCATCGCGGCTTGCTGACGCTACAGCAGGGCAGGGCAACGCTGCGCGAATGCGCGGAGAGAATCCGCAAAGCCCAGGGGCGGATTATCTTCACTGGCATGGGGGGATCGTTGTTCGCCACCGTGCCCGCGGTCAGCCGGCTGGCGCAGCAGGGCTACCCGGTGGATGCGTTGGAGAGCGCTGAGCTGCTGCACTATGGCAGCGCTACTTTGCGCGCGGGAGATGTAGGCGTAGTGGTTTCACGCTCGGGGGGATCGATCGAACCGGTTCTGGTGGCCGAAAAAATGCACCAGGTGGGCATGACCGTCATTGGAGTCACCAATGTACCGGGCTCCGACCTTGAACAGATCGCCGACATCACTTTGCCGATCGGCTCGCAGGCAGACAAGCTGATTGCGGTGCAGACGTACACCGGGACCGTGCTCGCGCTGCTGCTACTGGCGGAGGAGGTACCGGCCGGGGAAGGCGAAAAGTTGGGCGACGAGTGCGCCGCTGCGCTGCCGGCGCTCTCCGCGCACATCGACGAGTGCCTGCGGGAAAGCGAGGGTTGGCAGGACTGGCTCACGGGGGGCTCGCTCTATCTGCTGGGACGGGGACCTGCGCTCGCTTCTGTCTACGAGGGTGCGCTGCTGCTGCACGAAACGGCTAAGACGGCGGCAGTGGGCATGTCTTCAGGACAGTTCCGGCACGGGCCCGCTGAGATTCTTTCGGCCGATTTCCGCGCCGTGGTCTTCGGTTCGCCACCGCTTACGCGCTCGCTTGACCGATCGCTGGCTGACGACCTATTCTCAGCCGGCGCGCAGGTTCGCTGGATCGGACCTGCCGGCGAAAGGCACGATCACGCACCGTCGCTGGTTCCGTGGCCGGAGATCGCGCCCTCGCTTGCACCGCTCTTTGAAATCGTTCCCCTGCAAGTGGCGGCCTACCGGCTGGCACTGTGGCGCGGCATTACCCCTGGAGACTTTCGTTTCGTCACCGAGGTCACGGCCTCAGAGTCGGGTTTTCTGACATCCAAATAAAACTGGCAGGTTCAAAATGAAGTCATTCACACGCCGTAGTGTGGTAAAGGGAGCACTCTTTTGTACCGCGAGCGCTGCCTTCGCGACAGCGCCACCGCGGGCGATCTTTCCGTCTGACCCGCGTGCGCGCATTGCGGTCGCGACGTATCCTTTCCGCGAATCAATCATCGCTCCCGGAAATCATGACCAGAATCCCAAGAAACCGGGTATGGACCTGGCCGCATTCGCGCGCTATATACGGACGGAATTTGGCGTGAATGGGATCGAGCCGCTGGATTCGCACTTTACTTCGAGTGAGTCCGGCGAGGTGCGCAAGCTACGTGCTGCCTTCGATGCTGCGGGCGTGCACACGGTGAACATCCCGGTGGATGAAAAAGTTGAGCTGTGCAGCGACGATGAAGCCAAGCGCGATGCAGGCAATGCGCGCTACCGGCATTGGATCGATACCGCGGTGCTGCTTGGATCCCCGAGCATTCGCGTCTGGATCCCGAAGTGCTCTGACACTTCTGATCTTCCCCGGGCTGTGCGGGCTCTTAAGCCTACGATTGATTACGCTGCGACGTGCAACGTCGTTGTGAATCTTGAGAACGACAACCCGGTTACCGCTTCCGCGGCACGCACGGTCGCGGCCATCGAGCTGGGGGGTAGTCCCTATTTGCGGGGGCTCCCGGACTTTGGCAATGGGCTCATGGGGGGCGATGAACACTTCAATGCGCAGAACGTAAAAGATATGTTCGCGCATGCGTGGAACATCGCCCATGTGAAAGACGCCGAGTCCGTTCACGGGCAGCGGAAGACAGCTTCCCTGGCGGAGCTTTTCGGCATCGCCAAAGCTTCGGGGTATCGTGGGTATTACTCGATGGAGTCCGATTCGGATGTCGACCCAACGGTGGATACTAAACATTTGATCGCGGAGAGCCTTAAGCTCATCTAGTTGGAGGGCGGAGGTGGGGTTGAGACAGCCTTCGTTGCTGATGGAGAAAACTGCAGGTCCCTCGGCTTCGCTCGGGATGACAAAGGGTGGAGCGGCGCTTACCTTAGAACCGGTTTCGGAGGGATGGAGGGAGTGCGGCTGATCCGCGATTTTCATTGGTCTAGAGAGCTTTCTACAGGCTTCGTTTGCTCTTTCCCTCTAACTCATGGAAGCACCGCACTATCCTTTGTCATCCCGAGCGAAGCCGAGGGACCTCGGTTCTCTTTACCACCAACAAACCGACAGGATTCCACTGCCTTTTCCACTAACTCGTTCGCTAGTCGGGCAGGCTGAAAGCGAGTAGCTCGCCGGGATAGTCCTGACCTCCGATGGCTAGGACTATGTATTGCTTGCCGTTGAGCATGTAGGTCATGGGCGAACCTGTTTGGCCGGAGGGCATGTATACAGCGCCCGCGTCCTTGCCCGTTGCCTTGTCGTACGCACGCAAGAGTGCTCCCTGTCGACCCGCCTTGTTCGTGAAGACACCGCCTTCTCCTGCAATCACCAACGTTTTGGTAGTCAATACTCCTATGATCCCTGGCCGCCCGGTGCGGGGAATGTTCAGCCCCTTTAGCGCTGGACTGTTGCGAACTTCATCTGGCGTTTCGCCGTGGGGCACTTGCCATACGATGTCTCCCGTGTCTAGATTGATCGCGCTGATCCTGCCGTAGGGAGGCTTCACGAGCGGCAGCCCCTGGACGGTCAGACGACGCACGCCACTCCCGCTTCCATGTACTGTGCCGACGAGGTACTTTACGTCGGAAACACCGGCTTCCGGTGTCACCAGCCCCAGAACGGCCGCGACCCGCTGAGAGAAAACGTAATAGATGTGGGTCTGCGGATCGTACGATCCACCCGCCCAGTTCGTTCCCCCGAGCGGATAGCCGGTGACCAGAGTGCCTAACGGTCCGTCAGGTTTGCTCACCACTGGCGGAGTAAAGACAGGGCCCATCTTAAAATGAGAAGCCAGCCTGATCGCCTGCGCTCTTAACTCGGGAGTGAAGTCGATCAGGTCGTCCATCGTGAATCCGTTTTCGTCATAAAACGGTGGCTTGGTGGGAATCGGTTGCGTGGGCGAATACCATTCGCCGGGGACGTCGCCCTGCGGCACAGGCCGCTCGACGAAGGGCCAGACCGGTTCGCCAGTGACGCGATTGAGCACGTAGAGAATGGATTGTTTGGTCGCTTGGGCCACCGCCTTGACCGGTTTGCCATCGACCGTGATGTTCACCAGGACCGGAGCGCAGGGGATATCAAAATCCCATATGCCATGGTGAACCAGCTGATAATGCCATTTGCGCTGGCCTGTCTTGAGGTCCACTGCGACCAGGCTTTCCCCAAACAGAGCATTTCCGGGGCGATCACCACCATAAGAGTCCTGGGTCGGCAACTCGACCGGAAGGTAGACCAGGCCGAGCTCTTCATCCACGCTGATTTGGGTCCAGACGCCGGTGTTTCCCGTGTACTCGGCAGAGCCCTTCTCCCACGTGTCGTAACCGTATTCCCCCCGGCGCGGTATGGTGTGGAAGATCCAAAGGCGTTTGCCCGTCTTCACATCGAAGCCGCGCACATAGCCTTTCACGTTGGTCTTGCTAATGGGTTGCTCGCCGGAACGATGAGCGGCGCCGACGATCACAGTATTGCCGGCAACGATCGGAGTGGCATGCAGCCCGATGTCGGCGGTGACCAGGTCCATTTCCTGATCGTCATCCAGCCGTAGATCGACCACACCCTGCTTGCCGAAGGAGGGTATCGGGATACCGGTCTTCGCATCCAGCGCGATCAGCCGGTAGCCGGGCGTGACGTAGAGAATTCGCTCTTCTGCGCCGTCGGTCCAGTAGGCCAGACCCCGGCCAGAAAGCCGCCGTGGTGCCGCCTTGCCGCGTGCGCCTTCATGCTCCGCATGCATCCACAGAAGCTCGCCGGTTGCGGCATCCAGCGCGACCACTGCTCGCCGCGATCCAGCGGTGGTATAGAGAATTCCGTTGGCCATCAGCGGGGTGGACTCGAACTTGTATTCCGGCTCGGGTCCGAAGTTGGCGGTATGGAGGCTCCAGACAATTTGGAGTTTGCTGAAATTGGAGGCGTTGATCTGGTCGAGGGCCGAGTATCGCGTGTTGCCAAGGTCTCCACCGTAGGTCCGCCACTCTCCGCCGGCTGCGCCGGTCTGGGCAGATAACGGAAGGCTAGCCAGGAGGCACAGGCTCAGAATCCTTCTATCGCAATGCATGTCTCTCCCTGACTCAAGATAGGTAGCAACCGATGTGCCGCAGGATGATAACTCCTCCATCGCCCTACCAGTTGGTGATCGAACCATCCGGCCGGAAGTAGGTTTGCGCGCGCGCGGTGACTGGCTCGGTAATTTCGGCGATCTGGGTAAGCTGTTTGTAGTCCAACTCCACGCCCAAACCAGGCCGGTCGTTGGGATACAGCTTTCCGTTCTTGAAATCCAGGCATACCGGCAGATGGGGCAGCGTACGCCCCTGGTAGTTGTACTCCATGAGGAGAGGTCCGGGGAAGGTGCCGAGGCAGTTAACCAGAGCAGCGGTGGCAATGGGTCCGGTGAAATGGGGAACGATGCCGACGAAGTGGGTTTCGCAGATGGCGGCAATCTTCATCATTTCTGTAATGCCTCCCACATTGGGTAGCGTGGCGCGCACAAAATCTATGGAGTGTTCTTCGACGAGGCGATTGAAGTCCCAGCGGTTGCCCCATTCTTCGCCTGCGGCCAGAGGGACGTTCACCTTGCTGCGCAGAATGGGAAGGTCCTGCTGAAACGCCTCGGTGCGAACCGGGTCTTCTACAAAGAACGGGGCAAGATCTTCAATCGAGTTGCAGCCGCGAATGGCGTCGGGAAGATCGAAGCGCTGGTGGAAGTCGATGCACCAGTCACCATCTTTGCCGACGCCTTCGCGCACCTGGGCGCATTCCTCGCGCATGTGAGTGATGCGCTCCCGGGTGTTATAAGTGCCGTTTGCCGGCGCCTCTGAGGCGCCGAAACGAAAAGCGCGATAGCCGGCTTCGATGGTTAGCCGGGCGCGATCCTTGAGACTGGTGTCGTGGGTAACACCTGGAATGACGCCGGCCGTGTTATAGCACTCGACATAGTTACGAACCATGCCCTCCAGTAACTGATGGACGGGTAGACCCTGCACCTTGCCCTTGATGTCCCACAAAGCCAGGTCGAGAGCGCCGATGGCGTCCGTCCTTTCCCGGCCCGCGGGATAGAAGAAGGCGCGATTCATGTCCTGCCAGAGACGCTCGATATATTGCGGGTCCCGTCCAATCAGCCTCCCGGCGGACTGCGATATCGTGTCCTTCACTCCGCCCTCGCCGATGCCGGTGATTCCGGCGTCGGTCTCGATGGTGACCACCACGTCGCTCTGGTTGAATAGCGGATTCGGATTCGGGGGCAAATAGGCTCTTACCCGTGTGATCTTCATCTTGGGAAGAGGAACGGCATAGGCGGGCAGAGCGCGCACGCCGGTCGCAATCGCAGTGGCCGCCAGGGAACGGAGGAAAGCTCTTCTTTTCATTTCATCTCCTTCAAAGTTCGAAAACCTTTTAACAAGCTGGAGAATTCGAGGGAAATCCGTACTTCGGGGGCTAAAGCCGTCGTCAGCCTCGCCCTCTGCGGCACGGCTGAAGCCGTGCCCTTCGTCGACTGAGCTTCAGCAGCGTGTGAAGTCTGGCTCCTTGCACAGCCTGACTAACCGTTTCGATATGCATGCACCGCGGCTACAAGGGCTTGCGCCTTGCCTTCGACAATTCGAGCATCGTCTCCGGGTTTGTAGATAGACGAGCCTACGCCCAGGCCAAGAGCTCCTGCGGCTAGCCATGGTTCAACCTGCTGCGCATCCACGCCGCCCACGGGTATGACGATGGCTGACTTGGGAAGCACCGCACGCAGCGATCTGAGCATCGGCGGACCCAAAACCTCCGCGGGAAAAAGCTTGATGGCGTCGGCGCCGGCTTGTAGCAGGGCGAAGGCCTCGGTCGGATTGAAAAAGCCAGGAAAGGCAAACAGCCCAGCTTGCTTGGCGGCACGCACAATCGCGGTGTCGGCATGCGGAGTAACAATCAGCCGGCCGCCGACTGCTGCCACCTCCCCAACCTGCGATGGATCAGTGAGGGTACCGGCCCCAATCAGCATCCGGCTGCCAAAGGTTCGGGACAAGATGGAGATGCTCTCCAGCGGGCTGGGAGAATTGAGAGGAACCTCAACAATGCAGATACCCGCCCTTTCCAATGCCGAGCAGATGGATTCCACCTCTGCGGGCTGGATGCCCCGCAGGATGGCGACCAGGGGACAGCGTTCGAGCCATGCACTTACGTCCAATGAATCCTCCTCCCAATAGCCGCTAGCCCGAGTGCCGCGGCATCTTCGTCCTCCACCGTTCCTGCCCTACCTCCACAGGCCTCAATGGCTTGTGCATAGAGACCGCAAAGCATCGCAGTGCCAACCAGGTGTACCACCTCTCCGCCCACCATCGCCGCGCGCACCTCGTGCCCGATCAACAAACCCGACAGATACGAGGCGGACGCTTCTTCCTTGAGGCGGCCCGTCAACGCGAGCGTCCGCACGCCAAAAAGATGGTGAAGCAAGCCACCAGGATCTGCGGAGCGAGCCACGCCATCATGAAACGCAGTCTTGTCGACAGCGGCTTTGCTGGTCATCATGCGTCCCAGGATCGTGCATTCGCGAACGGCACTATAGATTTCGCCGGTCATGCAGGTAGTGAAGCATTTGATCTTGCATTCGCTCAGGTGAACCCACTTGGAGTGGGTTCCTGGAAAGCAGACCAGCCCGGTGCCTGCGCAAGCGCCCAGCATGCCCATCGCCGCGGATTCTTCACCACGCATGACCTCGGGCAAACCCACTGCGTCTGATCCTGAGACCCCTGGAACCAGCCACAGTTCGGCCCCGGAAAAGGGCACCTTCACGACTGCGTTCGCGAGATCGGATATGCCCACCGGGCAAGGTACATATTTCGCTTCGACCCAACCCTGCCGGCTGCCGATCATGCCGCACAGCACAACATTCTTCTCACCCTCTGCCAGCCACGGGCCTATTTCGGTGCGCAAGGCTTCTTCAAAGTTTCCATTGCTGACCCGAAGAATCCCTTGTGGTGAGGAACGCCTGGCCAAAACAGCTGCGTCTGCATTGAGCCGAAACGCACGGAAATTGCTGGTACCCCAATCCACTGCAATCAAAGCTTATGCTCCTGGCTGCGTTTGCTGACCGGATGCCACCATTTTGTCAGTAATTCGGTATTGCTGCTTGACGCTCCTTTGCTCGGAATTTATGCTTGGGCGGCTTGGGATATGCCCTGCCTGACCGTTGGTGTTTCCAAGGAACCCCATCCCCACCTTCATGACAATGCGCCTGGATAAGAATCTACTGAAGCCCCTTGTAACGTGCTCAACGGGGATGGCCAGGCGCAAGTGAAGCTTCCCCGAGCGCATTGATGCCCGCACCCGGCAAGAGAATATCGGAACGTCTATAATGGCCGCTTTGCCGGCAAACACCTGCATCCAAGAGAGGATTCATGACCAGGAGGATTGATACCCATGCGCACTTGGGCGAATGCTGCGTTTTCGGCCTGCTCAGCACAGAAGAGGATATGCTGCGGCGGATGGAGGAATGCAAGGTGGACGCCACCATCGTGCAGCCCTATCCAGGGGCTACGGTGGCTTCTAAGACCCATGACCGCATTGCCAACCTGTGCGCCAAGCATCCAGGACGCTTTTTTGGCATAGCCAGCGCCACGCCGCACGGAGATCGCGATGCGTACGAACGCGAAATGGAGCGCTGCATTAAAGACCTGAAGTTTGTGGGGATCAAGCTGCACACTATAGGGCATGGGGTGAATCCCCTGTCAGAGGATGGCGACCGGGTTTTTGCTACCGCCCACTCTCTCGGCGTTCCGGCAATGGTCCATACCGGTCCCGGAGTTCCCTTCGCATTGCCGGCGCTCTGCATTCCCGCAGCCCGCAAGTATCCTGACTTGAAGATCATTCTCGCTCATGCCGGCTTCGCTGTCTTCACCGCCGAGGCCCAAGTGGCCGCGACGGTGTGCGCTAATCTTTACCTCGAAACCTCGTGGTGCATCGGCGAAGATATCCGCTGGATGATCGATACCATAGGAGCAGACCGGGTGATGTTGGGAGCAGATCTGCCCAGTAACGTTCCGGTGGAGTTCGCAAAATACAAGGCGCTGGAGCTGACACCCGACGTCTACGATAAAGTTCTGGGCGGCACGGCGATCGATGTATTCAAGCTGAAATGGTGAGGTGACGATGTTCGTCCTGTTTGTTGATATGAGCGTCAAGCCGGGTTCGGAGCAGGCCCTGGAGAAGACCTATACGGAGATCTTTCGGCCGGCCATTTCGCGCCAGGAGGGATTCCGGGGTGTGGAGCTGCTGCGCCCGAACCACGAAGGTGACGAATGGCGGCTGCGCATCGCCTTCGAGTCCCATGCCCTGCAGAAGAGGTGGGTGGCCCTGGATCTTCATCAGGAAGTGTGGCCGCAGATGGAAAACTACTTTGCGGATTATTCCGTTTACGACTACACCGCGATTTAAGGAGCCCCATGGAGCGCAACGTTCCTGAATATGTAAGCGCGTCAGTCCCCGTACCGCTCTCAGCCAGGGTTCCCTGGTACAAAAGCACCTTCCCCAGCTATTTCGGCATATTCCTTTTTGTTGGCTACTACCTCAAGCTCTCCGAACCGACGATTGGGTATGCGAGTCCCAGCGTCACGCTGTGGGGCCTGCTGGTGGCGGGGCTGCTTTGTTTTGGGCTCTATTACTATGTTCCGGCGATGCTGGGCATGCAGACGGGCCGCAATTTGTATGTGGTGGGCACTTCTACTTTTGGAACAACCGGTGGATTCCTGATACCGGGACTGCTGATGGGGTTTCTCCAGGTGGGTTGGGTGGCAGTCGACGGGACCCTGTCGGCCCACTTCATCATGCAAGGACTGAATCAGACATCAAGAACGCTCTACAGCGTGATCGTGATCATCTGGCTTTACAGCTTGGGCTGGGTAGCTATCAAGGGAATCGGTTACGTCAGCCAGTTCGCCAAGTTCATGAACTGGGTTCCGTTCGTCATGATGCTGATCGTGCTCTGGGCCAACCGCAGCGGCATCCCCCATTACCAGCCTGCGCAGCCTGATGCGCTGAAGGGATTTTTGAATGCGCTGATGATCACCATCGGCTTCTTCGCTACAGCCGGCGCCGCCGGCACAGATTTCGGCATGAATAACGGGAGCAGGAAGGACGTTGTTCTGGGAGGGCTGACGGGTGTTGCTGCCGGCGCTTTGATCGCCGGCGGCATCTCAGTTCTTTCGGTAGCAGGCTACCTGGGGCGTAGTGGCGGGCCGCGCAACTACGATTACACTGCTGCCATCGGCAGCGTGGGAGCTTTGGCACCGGTCATGTTCTTCCTCTTTGCTGCGGCCTGCCTGGTGCCCACGTGCTTTTCGTCTTTTATCGCAGCCAACAGCTTCAGCACCATGCTGCCCAAAATCTCCCGGCCCGTATCCACCATGGCCGGGGTCACGCTAAGCGCCATCCTGGCGCTCACCGGTGTGGCCGATAACCTGGTGGGATTTTTCAGCGTGATCGCTGCTTCCTTCGGCCCTATATGCGGCGCCATGGCGGCGGACTACCTGCTCGCAGGCAAGCAATGGTCAGGGCCGCGGCTGGGTATCAATTGGGCAGGATACATTGCATGGATCATCGGGTTCATGGTCGGGATGCCGGAACATATTCCCGGACTTCCAGCGGCCCTGGTGAAAGCTGACAATCCAGCTGCGCTGTATGCGTTTGCCTGCGGCTTTCTGATCTATATCGTTCTTGCCAAGGCGGGATTGCGGCCGCCGCTGGTGGAGTTGAAAACAGGAAAACTTGCATGAGCAGATTGCTTGCTGTTGTGTCTGTGCTGGCGTCGATGGCGCCTGGCCTGTTGCTGGCCCAAACCACGCCGTCTCTGCCGCTGGAGCAGCGAATCGCCCACTCTGACCCGTCGAAGTATCACCACCTGAAGGCGGTGCACGACGGTCCAGGGACGATGGACTTTGGGCCGCTCTTCGATGCGGAGACTCTGGAGAGCAACCTGTTTTTCATGCATCGCGGCGTGATTCAGCCCAAGAGCGGCATCGGCGCCCACTTCCATAACCAGTGCGAAGAGATGTTCATCATCCTCGACGGCGAAGCCCAGTTTACAATCGATGGCCGGACCTCTCTGCTGAAGGGGCCGGCCGGCGCTCCGGCGCGTCTGGGCCATTCGCACGCCATCTACAACGCCACCGATAAGCCGCTCGAGTGGATCAATTTCAACGTGGGCACGATGAAGGGCGTCTACGATGCCTTCAATCTTGGCGATGGACGCGTAGGCGTTCCGCTTGACCCGATACCCACCTTCATCACCATGCATCTGGATCGGTCGCTGCTGAAGCCGGTCGATCACATGGATGGGGGTACCGGTACGGTTCAATATCGCAGGGCGCTCGATCCCACGGTTTTCTACACCACCTGGTCGTATGTTGACCATGTGCTGCTGCCGGCTGGAACCACGATTGGTCCCGTGGCCAAGCCGAACATGACAGAGATCTACTATGTGATGGCGGGCGACGGCAGCGTGACCATCGGGTCCGAGACGGCCCAGATCCACAGTGGAGACGCTGTTCCAGTGCGCCTGAACGAGAAGCAGTCCTTTGCCAACTCGGGCAGCGGACCGCTGGAACTCATGGTCTTTGGCATTGCCAGCGACATGGCGGCAAAACAAGCGCTCATGGAAAGCAATCGCAGACTGCGGTAGGGTGTCTTTTGTAGGGCTCGCGGGCAGCTCGACGGGTTACTCTACATGTTTGGAGTTCAATCCATCGCACGCGGTCGTCCCCGATGCCAAGCTCTGCCGATCTGAGTCACACGAACACCTATAACCGCCTACTCCTCCTGGTTGCAGGGTTGGGCGGTTTGCTTTATGGGGTGGATGTCGGCATTATTGGCGGCGCACTACCTTACCTCGAGGCTACCTCGGGACTGAACGCCAGCCAACTCTCGATCATTGTCGCCGCGGTATTGCTGGGCAGCGTTTTCTCTACGCTGTTCGCCGGCCTGCTCGCCGACTGGCTGGGACGCAAGCCGCTCATGGTGATCAGCGGCGCGATCTTTGTCCTGAGTATCCCGATCATCGCGCTCGCCCACGGCTTTGCCCCACTTTTTTTTGGCCGCCTTCTCCAAGGCGTCAGCGGAGGGCTGGTGGGCATTGTTGTTCCGCTCTACCTGGCCGAATGCCTGTCTGCGCAAGATCGAGGGAAAGGCACAGGAGCTTTTCAATGGCTGTTGACCCTGGGCGTTTTTTCCGCGGCAGTCATTGGCATCTATTACAGCTATCGCGTGGCGGCGATCACCGCCTCTGTCACCCCGGCAGAGCTGCTTGGTGTGAAAGACCAGGCATGGCGGCGCATCTTCTGGATGTCGATGCCGCCGGGCCTTCTGTTTGTGGTGGGAAGTTTGTTTGTTGCGGAGTCGCCGCGGTGGCTCTTCCGGCGCGGCCGCAAAGAGCTCGCCTTGAACGCACTGCTTCGCTCACGCAGTAAGGAACAGGCAACGGTCGAACTCGAGGAGATGGAGCAGACTTCCCTCTCCGCGCAAAACACCTCGTTCGCTAAAAGTGGAATCAAGGATTCGCTGCTGCGGCGCAAATATGTGCTACCGTTCCTGCTCGCCTGCGTCATTCTTTTCTGCAACACAGCGACAGGCATCAACTCCATTATCGGGTACAACACCGACATATTACTGCAGAGCGGTTTGTCGGACTTGTACGCGCACTGGGGATATGTGCTGTTCACTTTTATGAACTTTCTGATGACCATCGTCGGCATGACGCTGGTCGATCGGAAAGGGCGGAAGTTTCTATTTATTCTGGGAACCTCTGGCATCATCGTGTGCTTGCTCTTTGTGGGCACGCTGTTTCTGCGCACGGAAAAGAACAGGGTCGACGTGCGCGGCTCCATTCAATCGATGGTGGGGCCGGAGCAGAACCTGCTGCTGCACTTTGATCAGGCCGATGCGCAGCACCTTGTGCCCGCCGGCCGCCTGTCCAGCGGCGGCTTCCAAGTGGACCGGCTGTCGATGACGGTGATCTACACCTATGGTGGATTTACCGCGGCCACCAGGGCCATGCGTTCCGGCGATGCGGGCGAAGCGCCGGTTGCGATCGATCGGCAGAGCAGCCTCCCTTCGACCAAGGTGGAAGCATTTTTCCGCAACCCGTTGGTCAACCTTGACGCGGCACGCACGGCTCCGCTCACGATTGAGCATGCGTATATCGGCCCCGTGCCCGACGCGGTGCATGGCTGGCTGGTGGCGCTTGGCTTGTACGGTTTTGTCGCATTCTATGCTTTGGGCCCGGGCGTTTGCGTGTGGCTCGCCCTATCGGAACTGATGCCCACGCGCATCCGCTCCAATGGCATGAGTATTGCCCTGGTGATCAACCAGATGGTCTCAACCACACTGGCGGCAATCTTTTTACCGGTGGTCGGCAAGTATGGATATTCCATGATGTTCTTCTTATTCTGCGGCTTCACCGTTATCTACTTGTTGACCGCGGCGTTCTTTCTGCCGGAGACCAAGGGCAAGACTCTGGAAGAGATCGAGGCCTACTTTGAAGCTGCGTAGATTTTTTGATCCGGAGTGCGCGACGCAATGAGTTTCTTTCTCGCTCTGGATGCCGGGGGAACCAAGACAGACTACGTGCTTGCCGACGAGAGCCGCGAACTGGCGAGAGTGCGCACAGGAACGATCAAGCGCATGCGGGTGGATGCAGCGACCGCCAGCGAGAATCTCGAATCGGCCCTGGCCCAACTTTGCGCACAGACGGGCGTCTCGATGGCATCGATCACCCGCACGTGCATAGGCACCGCGGGGGAGAGCGTTCCTCTGGTGAGAGATTGGTTGCAAACGACGTTTCATGCGAGAGTGGGCGGCGGACTGCTTATCCTGGGGGACGTGGAGATCGCTCTCGAAGCGGCGTTTCCCGGGCGCGCCGGGGTACTCGCCATGGCGGGCACAGGATCGAATGTGCTGGGGCGAACCAATGCAGGGTTGCAGATCACTGGCGGCGGATGGGGGCCGGCACTCGCGGACCAGGGTTCCGGACACAGGATTGGCCTGGAAAGCTTGCGCGCTATTTTCCTGGCGAGGGACGAGGCTCGACAGACTCTGCTCTTCTCCGCGGTGATGGAATTCTGGGAATTGTCCTCGCTGGATGATTTGATCGAATATGCAAATAGTCAGCCGGCGCCCGATTTTTCCAAGCTGACCGGGGTTGTGGTGCGTTGCGCGGAACTGGGCGACGAAATCGCGTTAGCGGTGTTGCGGCAGCAAGGCGAAGAGCTTGCTTACCTGGTACGGCTGGTGATTCGCCGGCTGCGGCTGGCCTCGAACGAGCACCAGTGGACACCGCCGATCGCGTTCACCGGCAGCATACTGGAAAATGTCGCCCTGGTTCGCGATGCACTGATCGCAGCGGTGCAGCGCGAATTCCCCGGCGCTCAAGCTCCCGATAAAGTGGTCGATCCGATCGAAGGTGCGCTGTGGCGTGCGCGCACAGGCACCTTCGCGTAAGGATCGAGATTTCCCGTTCGTTAGTAGATCACCTTAAGACCGAACTGAATGACCCGTGGGGTGAAGGTACTGGTGATCTGACCGGTGTTTGCGTTCAGAGCTCCGCCGTTGATGGCAGCAAGGGGAGCGGTGCCGCCGACGCCGTACACGCCGGCTGTCGTACCCTGGGTTCCACTGATGATTCCGCCGACGTTTCCGGTGCCGTTCCCCGGCAAATACAGGTTGGTGTGATTGAAGGCGTTGTAGAACTCAGTACGGAATTGAATCTTGAGGCTCTCGATCGGGGTAGTGAAGGTTTTGTTGAGCGCGATGTCAGTCTGGTACAAGGCTGGCGTGCGTCCCGGATTGCGGCTGGCGTTGCCGAACGGGCTAAGCACGTTGCCTGCAGCATCCTTGATCGGAGGAAGAACAAACGCGGGCAGGTTGACGTAGTTGACGTAGCCCGTGTTGGCTGCGCGGTGCGAACGCCCTTGGGTTACCGGCTGGCCGGGGACCTTATTGGGACGATACTCGTTGGCGCCGCGATAGGTCGAACCTACCGGGATCTGCGGCGAGAGGGCCTGACTGGAGTTTGGGTTGTAGGTCAGGTTAAAGGGCGTGCCGGCCTGCATGGTGTTGATTGCGCTTACCTGCCAACCGCCAACGATGGCGTTGGTGATCGAGTTAGCGCTGGAGAGCATGGAGCGGCCGCGACCGAATGGCAGATCGTAGACCAGGCTGGTGATGTTGGCGATGGGCAAGTTGTAGTCCGACTGGCCGTAATCGCCGCTGATGTTGTTGGCATCCTGAGGAGAAGGCGTGTTGGCTTCGAGCGAGGCACTGGCGTTGTCCAGCGCGCGCTCCCAGGCAAAGCTGTTGAGCAGGGTAAGACCGCCGACCATCTGCTGCTCGTACTTGACCTGGAGCGAGTTGAAGTTCGACCAGAACTGGTTCAAAGCGGTGGTAATGTCTGACGGCCAGTTGGCGTAGGGACGAGCGAAGCCAAGGGAGGGGTTCTTCTGGTTGGCGTTGAGGAAGCCCTGCAACTTGACTCCATGGTTGCCGACGTAGGCGACGTCGAGCAGGATGTTCTTGTGCAAAGTTCGTTGGACGCTGAGGAAGTAGCTTTCGACGTAGCTGTCCCGGGTGTTCTTGGGGACGTAGGTGATGTTGTCGGTCGCCTTGTTAAAGCCGGTGACCAAGCCCGTCGGGAAGCCCTGGTCTGCTGTGGCGAAGCACGAGGGCGTGGTCGTGCCGAAGGCGATGATCTGCGCTGGAAGCGGGGTGGCGCAGTGATTGTTTACGCTCGGGGCAATCTGGGTGACGGTGGCGAATTGCGCCTGCGGTGCATTGATGCCAAGAATATCGCCCGAGCCTGCACGCGTGTAGTGGGCGTAGCTTATGCCGAATCCGCCACGGGCCACAGTCTTGGGATCGATCGAGTAAGCAAAGCCAACGCGCGGTCCGAAATCGTCATAGTCCGGATTGACCAGGGTCTTACCGTAGGTTCCACCGTAGGAGACTGGAGTGATGCCATTCCCGGCGACGGCTCCCGGCGTGGTGGTCAACACGGTCTGCGATACAGGATCGAAGTTCGAGATGCGGTTATAGAGCTCAGCGTAAGGCGAACCGTACTCCCAACGCAGGCCGAGGTTGAGGGTAAGGTTTGGCAGAACCTGCCAATCGTCCTGCGCATAAAGGTTGTCGATGTTCTGCGTGAGGTGCGCCTCGTAGTAGTTCGCCAGCGAGTAGGCATTCGTGGCGCCGAAAAGGAAGTCTGCCCAGTAGGTGTCGGTAACGGTCGATCCGCCGGCATTCGAGTAGCCGCCGCCAAAGGTGAAGGAGCCGTAGAGCGGATTGTTGTCATTCACGGCCATCCAGATGTGCTCATACTCGTAGCCGAACTTCATGGAGTGCTTGCCCTTTATCAACGTGAAGTTGACCTTCGGGTCAATCAGGGCGGGGTCCTGCCACTGAGGATTCGTACTCTGGCGGCCAAAGCCGGTCAATCCCGTGATCCCGATGGAGGGCAGGCCGCCGGCGACTACAGGGTTGGTGGTCGGCAGCCCCGGGATGTTGTTGAAGTCGGTATTTCCGATGGAGAGGTTGTATTTACCGGCCTTGGTGCGGTCGAGGCCGAGGCGCGCGTCGAGCACCTTGTTGGCGCCGAACAGCCGCGTGTAGCCGGCGGCGATCTGCTGATCGAGAATGCGGATGTTGCCGTTGGTCTGGCCATCGAGGGGAATGGGAATTGTCGGATAGTTGACAGCGTCTTCTTTGCGGTCGCTGATACGCAGGAAGGCGGAGTTGGCGGGATTGATCTGCCAATCGAGCCGGAGATCGCCCTTATCGGAGTTATCAGTAAAAGGCGCCTGGACAGCGTAGTCATTGGACGCCAGACCGGTGCTCGATACACCGGCAAGCGGGAGCGCACAGGTGTTTCCTGTGCCACCGGGCAGGAGTTTTGGGCAGAGGAGTGTCTCGAACTGCGAAACGATCTGCTGGGAAAGTGGATTGAACGCGGCAAACGGAATCGCCGTGAGGTGCGTTTGCGGATTGACCGGATAGATCTCCCCCGTGATTGGGTTCTTCACCGGTGTGACCAGGTTGCCACTCAGTTCGTCCTGGGTGGGCAGGGTGAGCACACTGAGCGGCTTGAGGACCTGGCGGAATCCTTCGTAATCGACAAAGAAGAACAGCTTGTCCTTAATAATGGGCCCGCCGAAATTTGCTCCGAATTGGTTGCGGTTGAAAACCGGCTTCCGGAAGGGCACTGTGGTTCCGGTGTTGCTGACGATGAGGGGCTTGAAGAAGCCTGCCGCATTGAGGTCGGTGTTGCGGATGAACTCGTAGAGTGTGGCGTGTAGTTTGTTGGTTCCGCTCTGCGAGGCCACGTTGATGGTGGCGCCGGAGGAGCGGCCATACTCGGCGCTCTCGTTATCGGTGACCACCTGAAACTGGGCGACGGAGTCTGGTGGGACGGCGATAATCTGGTTATCGAAGCCCTGGTTGCTCTCGCCGTAAGCGTTGTTGTCAAGACCATCCAGCAGGAAGTTGTTGAACATGCTGCGCTCGCCGTTCACGTTATAGGCGCCGGCGCGGGTCAGCGAGCTGACAGAGCTGGTGGTCGCGGCAGTTGGGGCCTGGCGCGAACCAGGAACCAGCGCCAGCAGATCGGAGTAGTTGCGCGTGACCAGCGGCAGCGCCTCGCTCTGATAATTGGTGATGACCTGGCCGCGTTCACTCGTCTCGGTCTCAAGCTGCAGCGCGATGTCGGAGACCTGGACGGTGGTCTGGGTTGCGCCCGTCTTCAGAGACAGGTCGATGCGCTCGCGGCCACCAACCGAAACGGTGATGTTGTTGGCGACGGCATCGGAAAAGCCGGGCGCCGAGGCTGAGATGTTGTAGGAGCCCACGTGCAGAGACGGGGCTTCATAGTCCCCTTCACCATTCGCCGTGATCTTCGCCGTGACCCCGGTGGCGTTGTTGGTGATGGTGACAACTGCGCTGGGCACAGCCGCGCCGCTCGCGTCGCGGATGGTGCCAACCACACTTCCGTTTTCGTACTGGGCAAGAAGGCAAGAGGTTACGGAGAGAAAAAAGAGGATGGCCGTCAGAAGTCGAGGTAAGGAGGGTAATTTGATGTCCATCATGACCTGAAGCTAACGTGAGGTTGATTGCCGCACGGTGAACAGGAGATTAAGCCGGCGTTACATTCATTGCAACTTAGCATGGTAACCGTTCCGCGCCTTTTTTTTGATAGACTCGCGCAACACCTGCTCTCAGGCACGGGTTTCCTTCTCAGAAAGCTGGGGCCGATTCGTTGCATGGCCTCAGCCTGATACGAGGGCCCACCATGAAGAAACGGTTCGCGATGGCTACATTGCTGCTTCCCCTTGCGGTTGCTGGATGTTCTCACCCACAGCCGGCACCCTACTACCCGCCACCACCGCCGCCGGCGGCTTCCCAGGTGGCCCAGCAGGGATACCATGACGGATTCGAGGCTGCACAGCGTGACATTGCCAAGGGAGCGCCTCCAGATCCGGACCGCCACCCTCACTTCCGCAATCCACCCGTGCCTCCTCCTCTGATTGGGGATTACAGGCATGCCTTTCGCAACGGCTATGACCAGGTTTATCGTCATGGACCGACGCCACCGCCTCCTGGCTACTGAATGCATCCGTAGGAATATGGAACTCGTTATTGATCATGTGGATCATCTGGTTCTCACCGTTGCTGACATCGACGCCACGGTTGGGTTCTACAGTGCCGCGCAGGGCATGGAAGTGGTTTCAGTTTGCCGCAGCGGTGACCAAGAGCACCCTCCGACGAGCGGGGAGATCGGATACCCCATTATTGAGAGCCTGCAAATCGCTTTTTCTTGGTAAGCTACTTGCGCATTCAAACCGATTGCTTTTGGGCAACCCCCGGGCCAGTAGATTACCGACCATGACCCGTTTTGGCTGTGCTGCCGATCTGTCGAATCACAGAAGAAACTTGAGCACCTGGCCGCCCGGCTGCGGTCCTTTCCAGAGACCCCTGCCGCAAAGACGGCTGTAACGGTCGACCGCCCGGCGACACAGTATCAGCAGACTTCTTCTCGAGAAATGAACAAATTAGGGGGGCAAGATGAATATTCGCAAGGTAGCAGCGCTCGGAGTGATCCTGTTGGGGAATCGATTTATGTTTGCCGACGCAAGCTATCAGGAGACTACGCAAATCACTGGCGGGAGCATGGTGGACGGGCTCAAATCCGTCAGCTTTCTTAGCAAGTCGATGAGCAACATGTTTGCGCCCATGACCACAACCACCATGGTGCACGGGAACCAGAAGGCAGTTGTGAGTAAAGACTCGATTGAAATCACCGACCTCGATCGCGAAACGATCACCCACGTTGACACCGTCCACAAGACTTATACGGTGGTGACCTTCGCCGAAATGCGGCAGGCCTTCGCAAACATGCCCAAGCAGATGGAGCAAGCCCAGGAGAAGGCAAAAGAGGCGCAAACCCAGCAGGCGGCGCAACAGCCGAAGACCGACTTGCAAACCAGTTTTGATGTCTCGGCAAAGAATACTGGCGTGACCAAAGAAGTCAACGGGCTTACGGCACAAGAGCAGGTGGTTACGATGCAGATGCATGTTACCGATCCCAATGCGCCACCTACCGAAGCAGTGAACAGCATGACCTACACAGTCACCACCGACGCATGGATCGCTCCCGACCCACCGGAGGTGAAGGAGATTCAGGACTTCGATATGCGGATGGGGCAAAAGCTGATGGCCGGTGTGGATATGTCGGCATGGAAAGCGCAAATGACCCAGAGTAATCCGGGGATGGCGCAACTCTTCGGCGGCAAGCCCGGCTCTGCCGACGCCATGGCACAAATGGCCAAGGAGATGGCAAAGCTGAAAGGCACCCGCGTCATGGAAGTGACACGCATGGGCGGAAGCGGCACTGGGCCAACGGCAGCACAGAATACGGCGCAGGCCGCCCCCGCTACACCACCACCGAGTGGGTCTTCCGTGGCAGGGCAGGTAGCCAGCGATACGGCAACCCAAACAGCCGCCGGCGAAGCGAGCAGGATGGGAGTCTTCGGGAATGCGCTGGGCAGTTCCGCGCTGGGGGCCTTCCATAAGAAGAAGGCGGCCGCGCCGCCGCCTGCTGCCGCGCCCGCAGATACCACCACAACCACATCAGCAAATGGCGCGCAGACCACGACCAGCACCATCCTGATGGAGACGACGACGCAAAAATCAAACTTCTCGCAAGGACCAGTTCCCTCAACGGCATTCGTGGTCCCGGCCGGGTTCAAGAAAGTTGAGTCGCCGGTTTACGGTGCGGCCAGCAAATAGCACAGGTTCTGGATGGGGCTGAAGAGTCTGTGTGAGAATTCAACCCGGCAGCGGTCAGTTTCCCAGCAGAACACGGTATGAACGGACGGGTGAGTTCTATTGGGTTCTTTTAGGGTGCTGCGGGAACTCTAAAACCCGTACCTTCAAAGACTAGAGGTTTTCCGCGAGGGCTGAAGTCGAGGGCCGCGCCGACGGCTCATATCCCCCATCAGTAACTGGATGAAGTAACTCCATAAACGGTACCCTGCCCGAGGCAGTAAGACTGCGAGGCCAGGCATGGGACTCGATCGTGCATACGCAAAGGCTCTGCTCCTGGTGATGTCGGCGGCCGCTTGTGGTTACGCGGCAATGGCCCAATCCGGGGGAGCACCCACGCTCACCGTGGATGCGGCTGCAGCCCACCATCCCATAAGCCCGAACATCTACGGCATCGCCAACTATGGCCTCGATGCGACATTCGCTCAGGAAATCCAGGTGCCCAATATTCGTTGGGGCGGCGACGGCACAACTCGCTATAACTGGCTTGTCGATTCGAGCAATGCCGGTTTCGATTGGTACTTCATGGGTGGCAATGGGGAAACGACGCCGGTACCAAGCGCCGGCCCCGACCTGATGGTCAACACCTATAAACCGGCCCATGCCAACGCGCTGATCACCATCCCCATCATCCCGTACGTCAACAAGATGGCAGCATGGAATTGCAGCTTCCCCGTTTCCGTCTACGGAGGGCAGCAGTCTACCAATCCCTATGTGCACCCGAACGGAGACAACTGCGGCAACAGTATCGCTACCAATGGAACGCAGCTGGTCGACAACGATATCTATGCCAACCACATCGACAACACCACCAGCTTGCAAACGCAGTGGGTGCAGCACCTGGTAAGCACCTTTGGCACCGCCGCCAGCGGAGGAGTGAAGTTCTACCAGCTGGACAACGAGCCCTATGGTTGGTCGAACACCCATCGCGATGTGCTGCCGAACGGCGCCACCTATCCCACCATCACACAGCTGGGCCAGCAGTATGCGGCCGCGGTCAAGCAGGCTGACAGCACAGCGATGGTCCTGGGGCCCTCCGATTTTACGTTGGGCGGTTGGATCGGGAATACTGCCCAGCAAGGCGGCCTCTTTGCCGGCCAATACTACCTGCAACAAATGGCCGCCTATGACAAGGCACATGGTCAGCGCATCCTGGATTATTTTGATGAACACTACTACTTCGACGTCTCGACCCCGGCGGCACAGCTAGCCTCCACGCGCACGCTGTGGGATCCCACCTACAACGGGGGCACCTGGGTAGAGCAATGGGACTTCGACGGCCCCATGCAGCTAATTCCCCGCTTCCGCAGTTGGATCAGCACGTATTACCCGGGAACGCTGTTGTCACTCTCTGAGTACAGCATCGATAGCGGAAACAAGTCCGTAGTGGATGCGATTGCGGAGATGGATGTGCTAGGTATCTTCGGCCAACAACCCATCGACTTCGCAAATATGTGGAGTGCCCCGGCGCCCACGGATCCCATCGCCTATGCCTTTCGTATGTTTAGAAACTATGACGGCAACGGGAGCCAGTTCGGCGACACTTCCATCAGCGGAGTCAGCACGAATCCAGGAGAACTTTCCATCTACGCCGCCCAGCGATCGAGCGACAACGCTGTGACCATTCTGGCCATTAACAAGACGACCGGCGGACTCAGCAGTGCAATCGCGATCGCCAATCTTAATCTTCCGTCGACCGCCCAGGTTTATACCTACTCCGCGGCAACTCTTACGTCGATTGTTCACGCATCGGATGCGGCGATCACCAACGGCTCTATCAGCTACAGCTTTCCCAGCTACTCGGCGGTCTTGTTTGTGATCCAACCCACCGCTTCGACGATCACGGCTACAACAAGTGCCCTCTCCGCGTCAGCCACCCAAATTACGGTTGGCCAAAGCGTCACCTTCAATGTCACGGTTACGCCTGCAGCAGGATCCGGAGCCACGGGTAATGTCACGCTGCTGGATGGATCCACGTCCCTGGGGACGGCTGCCTTATCGAATGGGACGGCTACGTTCACGATCACGTCGCTCGCCGCCGGGACCCACAGCATTACCGGGTCCTACGCAGGGGATAGCACGGATGGGGCGTCCACCTCGAATGCCGTGTCGGTGCAGGTCAATGCAGTCACGGCCCCGCTTCAGGCAACCGCGACTACGCTTAGCGCTAATCCGACAACAGGCGTCTCGGGGCAAACGATTACTCTCAGCGCGAACGTCGCACCAGCTTCCGGGACGTCCACACCTACCGGCACAGTTACATTTCAGGACGGCAGCAACCCGATTGGGTCTTCGCCTTTGGCTGCAGGCGCGGGAACGTTTACCGTCAGCACGTTGAGTGTCGGAGCCCACTCCCTGAGTGCGGTCTACGGAGGAGATACGGCCGATTCACCGTCCACCTCCAAGACGATCTCTGTGACGATCACTGCAGCCGCAGCACCTCCTCCGACGAACGCTGCGGATTATGGACTTGCTCTTTCGACCAACACCTTGACTATGACGCAAGGCGCGACTAGCTCCTTAATGGTTTCGGTAGCCCCGGAGAACGGATTTAATGCTTCGCTATCGTTTGCCTGCTCCGGACTGCCGAGCGGGTGGGGCTGCAGCTTTGCGCCGCAGACCCTCTCGGGAAGCGCGCCTGAGAGCACGAAGCTGACGATCAGTGCTACCAACAGTAGCCGGTTGGTGGGCTCTCCATCAGGGCTTATTCTGGCGATGGTGTCGCCGATTCCGCTGTATTTCCTGGGCTTTTCCGGAAGCAGAAAACGCAAGGCACTATGGATGTGTCTTTTTGCAGGCGTGCTTGCACTGGTGGGTTGCGGAACCTCATTCAAGAGCCCACAACCCAGCCAATCCACCACGTACAATGTCACGGTCACTGCGACAGGAGCTTCCGCGCCGACCCATACGCAGACTTTTGCGCTGACGATGACGCCAGCGCAGTAGCTATTAGTTCGTCATGGCTTGGTTGCCAGGATTAGCGGCGATGGACCGGGCGCGTCCAGTTTGCGCGCATCGGTGAATCCTGCGGCTTTTAGCCAGCTGCTGATTTCTTCGAAGGAATAGGTGTCCCCGGTTTCTGTGTTCACCAGCATGTTGACGGCAAAGAAGAGCCCATTCACAGGGCCGGTGCGATCGGCGTTCACCAGGAATTCGGCAATCGCAATGGTGCCCCCGGAGGCAAGCGCCTGGAATGTTTTCTCAAGAAGAGCCTGGCTGCGTTCGGCACCCTCGCTGTGAAGAATGTGTCCCAGCGTGGCCAGGTTGTGGCCGCTGCCGAAATCTACTTGCAGCAGATCTCCTTCGACAAACGAAAAGCGCTCGGCGACGCCAAAGCGGGCTACCGTTTTCCGGGTCACTGGAATCACTTCCGGCCAGTCCACCGCGGTCACGGTGACCTTTTCAGATCCCTGGGCCATGGCGATGCCCCAAACGCCCGAGCCCGCGGCCAGGTCAAGCACACGAATCGCCGGCCCCGCCCCGTTGGCGTTGTAGTGGCTGCTAAGCGCCTGCGCCGCGGGATAGCTCAAGGGCAGAATATCGTTGACGAACTGCTGAAAGAATTCGCCACCCGACTGCTCCTGGTTGACCGCCGCAGCGGGTTCCCCGGTCATCACAATCTCGTTCAGATGAAGCCATTTGGGAATCAATTGCTCGCTGCCGTGACGAATCATTCCTCCCATGAAACTGGGCTTGGTGCTGACCAGGAACGTGGAACTCTCGGGTGTAAGAGAGAACTTGCCCTGCTTATCTTTTGCCAGGAAATCGAGGCCGACCAGTGCATTCATCACTGCGCTGAGCCCTCGCTCCGAGGCGCCTGTTTCCTTCCTGATCTCCGAGACAGTTTTCGGACCACCCTCCAGAAGATCAAAGATGCGATGGCGGATCGCTGCTTCCAGAACGAGCGGTGGGACATATCCCCAGGCAAATTGCAAGATGCGTTCAGGTGTTACCGGTGCAGTCACAGGTGTGCTCATAATTTTCCTCAATGGTTGAATGGGAGAATTATACGCAGCTTCAGGGATAGCTAATTCTTGCTATCAGACGCTGCCAGCGATGAGATGAGTTTGTCCGCCTCCTGGCTGGAGGCGTCGATGCTTTGAATGAGGTCGGCAACATCGCCCTGCAAGCCGGCAGAGGTGCTTTTGAGTGAGCCGATCGCACGTGAATTCAGATTGTGCTTCAAGAAGAAGACCTGGTCGTGGAAGGCCTTTAAGACTGGCGCGATCTGGTCTTCCGTGCGGCGCATGGCGCGCATGTAAGCTGCCTGGCGTGTCTTTGCGTTGCGCAGCATAACCGTGTCCTGCGTCTTGAGCTTGCCATTGTCCATGGCATTGATTTCACCCTGCCACTCTTTGAACAAATCCTTGCTCACCTGGTCAATTGATTGGATCTTGTCATGGAGCTTGCCGGCCTGCGAGTCAGCGCTTTCGTAATCGGAGTTGAGACGTTTGTATGACTTTTCGAGGGAACCGCCCTGAAAGCCGGTCAGGGCCTGGAAAGACTCCATCGTGGTTTGCAGTTGCTGCTTGGTTTGATCCTGGTCTTTCTTGGCATCCTTAATGCGCTGCACCAGGATGTCGCGTTTCTCTTTCCCCAGGGTGCGCATCGTCTTGTAGTAAGTCGATTTGCAACCAGCCAACAGAAGGGTAAGAGCGATGAGAGGAATTAAGATGGCTCGACGCAAGACTTCTCCCTTTTGATTAGAGCGCGGCGTATTCTTTTTTGGCTGCGACCAGCATAGGCAAGTCCGCATCTGCGTCTTTCCAAGTTAGAAAAAATGCCTCGTAGGCTTTTTTGGCGTTCGCCTTATCGCCGCCCATGGCATAGGCGCGTGCCAACCCTAACTGCACCTGCGCTTTGTAAGGGATCAACTGCAGTGACATACCGAGGCCGGAGTTGGCGCGGATTGCCGATTGAAAAGCGCTCAACGCATGGCCGGCATCGTGCAGTTGCAAGTAGGCCAGCCCTTGCACGTAAGAAGCGGGAAAGTTAGCGTCATAAGGTTTGGCCGGCTCGGCAGCATCCACTGCCTCCTGCGCGCGGCCAGCCGACAGAGCCACAAATGCTTTGCTGAGCGGACCGAACACGTCCTGCATCAGCGTATCCTGGGGAAACTTCCTGCTCAATTCTGAGCTTAGCGGTAGCGCCAGCTTGCTGTCGCCGCAGATCGCAGCCGCCAGGGCCGCGGTTGCCTGGGTTTGCTTGCTCTGGTCCAGCAGCAGCGCCTGCTTAACAGTCGCCTCGTTACCCTCGCACAATCCCGCCGCACCGCGCGCGGCCGCTCCTTGCAGCAGGATGCCGGCCTGCGCATCTGGAGCTTTGGCATGGGCCGCCTGCTCGACCGCCCGGCGATTGGTTGCGGCCGCCATGCGGTACTGGCCAGAGTATTGCTGTGTCTGGCCCAGCACAGCGGTTGCGATGAACTCGTCCGGCCGTCCCGCCACCTTGGCCATAATCCGTTGCACTTCCTGCGGCTCGCCTAAGAGAGCATAAGCCACCATGTGCACCACCAGATCATCCGTGCTGCTTTCCAGACCTAGCCTTCGAGCCCGCTCCAACTCCGCTTTCGCTTCGGTCATGCGGCCGAGGCCCACGTAATCGGTCAACAGGTCCTCGGAGGCAATCGAATCCTGCGGATCCAGCTCGATCCCCTTTTTCCCGTAGGGAATGCCCTGCTCGAATTGACCCATGTTTGCATAGGTCGAATTAATGTTGATGTAGTTGTCTTCCTGCCCTGGATAAGCCTGAATGGCTTCCTGCAAGGTTTCAATCACCTTGGGCAAGTCGCCCAGCACGACCTCGTAGTAGTGGCCGGCAATGTAGAGCCGCTCCCGTTCGCTCACGTTCTTCGACAACGCATAGGCCCTGGCAAAATACTTGTTTGCCTTGGCCACCTGGCCGGAGTTGATATACACCACGCCGAGGCGCGCATAGGCCATGGCGAAGTTCGGATCGAGCTCGATGGCACGCAGATAATGACCCTCTGCTTCTGGAATGTCATGCGCGCTGTTATGCGCTTTGTCACCCAGGGCATAGGCGCGGAAGGCCTCCAGCGAAGGCGTGGTGGCCTGACCGAAAGGAGTATCCAGTTTCTTGATGCTTTCCAGGTCCTCGCCGAGCTTGCCTCGCATGGCCGCGGCGGCTTTACCCAACGCCTCGAGCACATGCTCCTTATCCGGCGCCTGAGCCTGCTCGCTGACAATTTCGTCCCCAGTGGCAGTGCTCTGCGCCGTCAGGGTAATCACGTACTCTTTGCCCAGATTCGCGATCGTCCCGGTGAGAATTGCCTTCACTCCCTCGCGTTCGCCGATCTCCCGCGCAATCTGCGGCGTTACCGGGGTGCCCTCCGGCTTGCCCAGGAATTTCACGCTCTGCGCCAAATGTTGCTGGCTAACGATGTTGATGACGGGCGACTGTTGGAGCTCAATCTCCAACGCCTGGTTCAGCGTGGTGTCAAAGACCGGATCTCCGGTATGGTTAACGAAGTCCGCCAGGATGATGGAATCCTTCTTGCTTGCGGAGTCGGCGCCGGCCCCGCTTTGCGCATTACCCGGTTCGGCATTTGTGCCCACAGCCGGTGCCGCACTCGGCCTAAATTTCCACCAGGCAAGTCCACCCGCGATCATCAGCAACACAGCCGCGGCAGCTATCCATGGCCACTTAGTGCCCTTGGCGGCTACTGGTTTTGCCGGAGGCGTAGCCGCCGGTTGAAGACTCAGCCCTTCGAGATCTTCCTGTAGTTCCTCGGCACTCGCATACCGCCGGACTGCTTCCTTCGCTAATAGTTTGGCTACGATGGGATCCAGTTGCTTGGGCATGGCTGGGTTCACCGTGCTCACCGGAGGCGGATCTTCGCGCAACAAGGCGACGAAAACGTCCGCCGCGGATTCGCCGCCGAAGGGAGTTTTCCCCGTCGCCATTTCGTAAATGACTGTGCCCAGGCTGAACAGGTCCGTGCGCGCGTCCAAGGGCGCACCCCGCGCCTGTTCCGGAGACATGTACGAAACGGTTCCCACCGCCGAGCCGGGACTGGTCAACTCCAGAGTGCTCTCCCCGGTCTCATCAGAGCCGGCGCTCCCCGGCAAATCATAGGTGCGCGAATCAACGGCTGCTACGCCGGATTGTTTCTTCGCCAGGCCAAAGTCGAGGATCTTGATTTGGTGCTTGCCGCGAAGGGCGTCGATGACAAACAGATTGGCCGGTTTGATGTCGCGGTGGATTATGCCCTTGGCGTGCGCCGCCGCCAAGGCCGCCGCTGCCTGTTGGGCGAAGGCCACAACCTCTTCAGGCGATAAAGCCTTGCCCCCGGCCTGCGCGAGATAGCGCTTCAGCGTTTCCCCGCGCAACAACTCCATCACCAGGTAGGGGCGTCCATCCTGCTCCCCGGTGTCATAGATCGCGCACACATTAGGGTGGTTCAGGGTAGCTGCCGAACGCGCCTCCCGCAGAAAGCGCTCATGGGACACATGGCTACCGGAATGAGGGGTGGCTTGCGCAGGTGTGTCGTGGGGTTGCAAGGGTGTTGGCGATCCGCTCCCCGCATCCGCCACGAGATAGGTATCGGAAACAAGCTTAAGGGCGACTTCGCGCTGAAGCCGCGTGTCGAGCACGCGATATACCTCACCCATGCCGCCGGCGCCAATCTTCTCCAGCAGACGGTAAGGGCCGAACTGTGTTCCTTCTGCGATCGCCATCGGTGCCAGCAGTCTATCAGTGCTGCCCTGTCAATGACTTGCGATTCGTTTTCGCCGCTTAAAGCGCATCGGAAAACACGCTCAACGAAGGGTACGGGCTTTAGCCACTGAGGGAATGCTTTCAGCACATCTTGGCCAAACAAAACGCAGGGGCTGAAGCCCTCATTTTTTTCACGCTTAACGGCCCGACTTTAAAGCGGAAGTGGATCCAGTCCCGCTGCAATTCCAAGCGAAAGCCCGCGGCTAAAGCCGGTGGAGTGGGCTGATCGAACCGCTCGGCTTGAAAGCCGAGCTCCCCCGCATAAATGCGGGGGCTCCCACCGGGCTTTCGTTGAGAGAAGCTTGGGAGCCCTCTGCTCTAACAGGGAGAGCGACGCTTTTGCGTCGCGGTTCATTTGTTGCCGGTCCAAACTCTCTCGGTTCTCACGCAGGGGCTGACGCTTAACGGCCCGACTGCAATCCAAGCGAAAGCCCGCGGCTAAAGCCGGTGGAGTCGGCTGATGGAGCCGCTCGGCTTGAAAGCCGAGCTCCCCCGCATAAATGCGGGGGCTCCCACCGGGCTTTCGTTGAGAGAACGGTGGAGCCCTCTGCTTTAACAGGGAGAGCGACGCTTTAGCGTCGCGGTTCATTTGTTGCCGGTCCAAACTCTCTGGTTCTCACGCAGCGGCTGACGCTTAACGGCCCGGCTGCAATCCAAGCGAAAGCCCGCGGCTAAAGCCGGTGGAGTCGGCTGATCGAACCGCTCGGCTTGAAAGCCGAGCTCCCCCGCATAAATGCGGGGGCTCCCACCGGGCTTTCGTCGAGAGAACCTTGGAGCCCTCTGCTCTAACAGGGAGAGCGGTCCAAACTCTCTGGTGCTCACGCAGGGGCTGACGCTTAACGGCCCGGCTGCAATTGCAAGCGAAAGCCCGCGGCTAAAGCCGGTGGAGTCGGCTGATCGAACCGCTCGGCTTGAAAGCCGAGCTCCCCCGCATAAATGCGGGGGCTCCCACCGGGCTTTCGTTGAGAGAACGGTGGAGCCCTCTGCTCTAACAGGGAGAGCGGTCCAAACTCTCTGTTCTCACGCAGGGGCTTTAGCCCTCATAGGTTGTGGCATTTATGACCCGACTAAAGCCGTGCCCTGATACAAAGCATGGGTTTTCCGCAACCTCTAAAGCGCAGCGTATTCCTTCTTCGCCGCGACTAACAGGGGCAGGTCGGCGTCGGCGTCTTTCCAGGTTAGGAAAAAGGCGTCGTATGCCTTTTTGGCGTTGAGCTTGTCACCGCCCATGGCATAGGCCCGCGCCAACCCTAGTTGCGCCTGGGCATACGTAGGCAGCGCCGATTGCAGGTTCGCTCCGCGGCTCTGCATCGCCTGCTGAAATGCGGTGACTGCATGGGCAGCATCATGAAGTTGCAGGTAGGCCAGCCCCTGCAGGTACGAGCCCGGATAATTGAGGTCGTACGGCTTCGCGGTTTCAGAATGAGCCACCGCCTGTTGGGGATGCCCGGCCGCTAAAGCGGCGAAAGCCTCTGCCAGCGGCGCATACACATCCTGGATGAGTGTGTCCTCGGGGAACTTCTTGCTTAAATCCTGTGCCATTGGCAACGCCAGCTTCGCGTTGCCGCAGAACGATGCCGCCAACACGGCCAACTCCTGCGTCTGCTTGCTCCGATCCAGCGCCAACCCCTGCTTTACCGCAGCCTCATTTCCTTCGCACAAGCCCGCCAGCCCACGGGCCCCCGCATTGGTAATGATTTGCCCGGCCTGCGCGTCAGGAGCCTTGGCGTGCCCCGCCTGCTCGAAAGCCCGCTGGATGGTCGCGGCCGCTTCTTTGTAGCGTCCAGAGAATTGCTGCGTAGCAGCCAAAGCTTGGGTCACCTCGTACTCATCGATTCGACCCGCCGCTTGCCGCACCAACGCTTGTATCTCGTTCGACTGCCCAGTCAAAAAATATGCGTACAGCTGATTCTGAAAGTAGTCGGTGCTACTGTCCATCCCTAGCCGGTGCGCCCGCGCAATCTCCGCGTTGGCTTCGTCGAGCCGATCCAGAGCCACAAGATCGATCACCAGATTCTCTGAAGCGATGGTGTCTTCCGGTTGCAACTGTAGCGCTTTCTGCGCATACGGCAGCCCCTTGTCGTATTGCCCGAGAGTCTGGTAGGCCACGTTGATGTTGATGTAACTGTCGAGTTGCCCCGGATAGGTCTGGATCGACTCCTGCAGCGTTTCAACCACTTTGATTAGATTGCCGGTTACATTCTCGTAATAGTGACCGGCGATATAGAGCCGCTCGCGAGCGCTGACATGCTGAGAGAGGGCATAGGCCTGGGCGAAATACTTATTCGCTTTCGACACCTGGCCGGAATTCACATACACGACCCCCAGCCGCGCATACGCCATGGCAAAGTTAGGATCCAGTTCGACGGCACGGAGGTAATGACCTTCCGCCTCGGGAATGTTCAGCGCCTTGACGTGCGCTTTATCACCGAGCGCATAGGCGCGAAACGCATCCAGCGACGTTGTCGTGGCCTGCCCAAACGGGGTGTCCAGCTTACTGATGCTGGCGAGGTCTTCGCCGAGCTTGGCTCTGATACCGGCGGCTGCTTTGCTTAAGGCATCCAGCACATGCTCTTTGTCCGAGGCCTGGGCTTGCTCGCTGACAATCTCGTCGCCGGTGGCGGTGTTCTGCGCTGTTAGTGTGATCACATATTCCTTGCCCAGGTTGGCGATTGTCCCGGTGAGGATCGCCTTCATTCCCTCGCGCTCGCCAATCTCGCGGGCGATGGCCGGGGTGACCGGCGTGTCCTCGGGCTTGCCGAGATACTTTACGCTCTGCGCCAGGTGCTGCTGACTGACAATGTTGATCACCGGCGACTGTTCCAGGTCGATCTGCAGAGCCTGGTTCAGCGTGGTGTCAAAGACCGGATCACCGGTATGGTTAATGAAGTCGGCCAGGATGATTGAGTCCTTGGTTGCCTTGGGTGCGCCTGGGGTATTGCCGGGTCGTGCTACGGCGCTGGGCGCCGGAGAAGCGGGGCGGAACTTCCACCATGCCAGCCCGCCGGCGAGCAGGAGCAACACGAATGCGGCTGCTGCCCATTGCCATGTTCGTCCCGATGTTCTTGCCGGGCGGGCGGCGGGAACTTCGAGACTGTCCAGATCTTCGCGCAGCTGTCCTGCGCTCGCATAGCGTTGCGCCGGGTCTTTGCGCAGCAGTTTCTCCACGATGGCATCCAGCTTCTTCGGCATCGCTGAATTGAGCGTGGTCACTGGCGGCGGATTTCTGGTAAGCAGGGCGGCAAAGACTTCCGCCGTCGATTCACCGCCGAAGGGCGCCTTGCCGGTGGCCATTTCGTAGATGACCGATCCCAAGCTGAAGAGATCGGTCCGAGCATCCAGCGGCACACCCTTCGCCTGTTCCGGGGACATGTAGGCTACGGTGCCGACCGCCGAACCCGGGCTGGTCAGGTCGAGGGTCGCCGTCCCCGAACCCGCTGCAGTTAAGTCGCCGTCATATACGCGCGAGTCGGCTACGGCTACGCCATCCTGCTTCTTGGCCAGCCCGAAGTCGAGAATCTTGATCTGACGCTTGCCCTGATCAGCCTCTACGACAAACAGATTCGCCGGCTTGATGTCGCGGTGAATGATTCCCTTGGCGTGGGCTGCGGCCAACGCCGCTGCGGCCTGCTGGCTGAACGCGATCACCTCGTCCGCGGACAAGCCGTGTCCCCCGGCGTCTGCCAGATACTTCTTCAGGGTGACACCGCGCAGCAACTCCATCACCAGGTAGGGCCGCCCATCCTGCTCGCCGGTGTCGTAAATCGCGCACACATTGGGGTGGTTCAGCGTGGCGGCAGAACGCGCTTCGCGCAAGAAACGTTCATGCGACAGATGGTTGCCGGAGTGGGGTGTCTGGCCAGGTGCATCCTGGCGCGGAGTGCCGAGCGGAGACGGTGAGCCGCTGCCGGCATCCGACGAGAGATAGCCGGCAGAAACGAGCTTAAGCGCGACTTCACGCTGCAGCCGGGTGTCCAGTACTCGATACACTTCGCCCATGCCGCCGGCGCCGATTTTCTCGATCAGGCGGTACGGACCGAACTGTGTTCCTTCTGCGATCGTCATCGGGCTTGGATACGGCGCTAGTCTATCAGCGACAGGATTTTGCCGCAGTGTTTTAACGCGGTGGCGAGCTTGAAAGCTGAGCTCCGGTGAGAATCCCTTGTTACATCTTTTTCAATGATTCCTTGTAGTTATTTTTAAAATTCGATGTTTTGGGGTCGTTTTTGGTCTTTTGCTCAGCGGGGGTGGGGATGGACAAAGGGGTTTTTTATGGGGAGATGCACTCCCAAGTCTGGAACAGAGTTGAATAACGGGACAGTAGGGGCGGAGGTGAAGGGGCTGGGGCCGGGGCCCGGCGCGGGGTGGGATTTCTTCTCTGTGGAGACGGCGCGAGGGTTGGGGATGAGGTTTTGGATGGCCACGATCATGGAGAGGGCCTTCATCTGGGCGGTAACGCTGCCTCGGGTGGTTTCGGGGCTTAGGTTGGCAATTTGCCAAAGGCGGTCCAGCACTCGCTCGCGTTCCAGATTCAGGCGACGCTGTGTGTCGGCATCTTGCTGGGCGAGCTGTTTCTGGACGGTGGAGCGGTGCTCAAGCATGTAGGCGCGGACATGGGGCTTGGATTTGGTGTAGGCGGCGGAGTCGGGGTTGAGGCCGACGGCTTCGGCGGCTTGACGGTCGGTCATGCCTCCAGCGAGGACCAGGCGGGCAAAGGCCATTTCCTGATCGGTGATGGGGTCACTTACTTTGTTCTTGGGCATCATGGGCTCCTTTCGGTTGCGAGAAAGAGTGTGAAAGGCATAAAAAATCCCACCGTAAAAGGGGGGATGGTTGGACTGCCCCTCTCCTTCGCTCGCTTTAGGCCGTAACTTCCGGTGAAGGGCCGACCAGCGGGTGGCGGCGAGAGCCTCCCGTTGCGCCGATATCATCTACTAATAGGCTATCGCGCGGCGGAAACCGGATTTGGTAACAGAGACTGTTTTGTGGTTATCACTACGGCGGTTACCTTTGGGTGACTGGGATAGCTAAAGCGCGGCGTATTCCTTCTTTGCCGCTCATCGTGCAATTGAAGATAGGCCAGCCCCTGCACATAGGATCCTGGAGAGACGGCGTCCCAAGGCTTAGCTGGTTCGGCGGCATCCACCGCTTCTTGCGCGCGCCCAGCGGCCAGGGCTACAAACGCTTTGGCCAGCGGTTGGTATAAGCCCTGGATCAGCGTATCTTCGGGATACTTCTCGCTCAAGTCGAGTGCCATCGGCAACGCCACCTTACCATTGCCGCAGACCGCCGCGGCCAGCACTGCGGTCTCCTGGGTCTGCCTGCTTTTGTCCAATGCCAGCGCCTGCTGTACGGTGGACTCGTTTTCTGCACACAAACCCGCCAAACCGCGAGCCGCCGCGCCGGTCAGAAGCAAGCCTGCCTGTGCATCGGGCGCCTTGGCACAGCCCCGGATAAGTCTGGATAGCTTCCTGCAGCGTTTCTTCTCGATCAGCCGGTAGGGGCCAAACTGTGTTCCTTCTGCGATAGGGGTCATTGTTTCTGGCTACAGAGGAGATTACACGGACTTTCTGTTATGTGTGCCAGCAATCTATCAGTGGTTCTACTGGGATGACTTAGCTTGTTAGTCGGTGCTGCGGCGGGGGGAAATGGCCGGGAGTTTGTTTGCTCTTGGAGGATGCGGCGGGCAGCATTCGACTCCGCACGTTTGTTGCAAAACGGGTCGGGCGTCGGCATTTGCGTGCGGGAAGGGCGCACTGCAGGTCCCTCCGCTACCCCGAATTTCCTGGCCAACCTTATTGGCGTTGGCGAGCTTCATGCGGCTTTCTTCGGAAAGCCGCACGCGTGGTCTCGGATGGTGACGCGATGTAGGAAATCCGGGTCCGGTCAGGATGACAAAGTGGAGCGCGGTGACTTGTATCAGAAGTGGTTATTGGGATGTGGAGATTTTTGCTCCGGCAGCCATGAGTTTTGCGCGGGCTGCTAGAGCGCGGCGTATTCTTTTTTGGCCGCCACTAACATGGGGAGGTCGGCGTCCGCGTTTTTCCAGGTTGCGAAGAATGCGTCGTAGGACTTCTTGGCGTTGGCCTTGTCGCCACCCATGGCGTACGCGCGGGCTAGACCTAGTTGCGCCTGCGCGTAAAAGGGAGCGCCATTAGTCAAGTTTCCTCCGGGAGACTGCGTCGCACTACGAAATGCGGCCACTGCATGGCTGGCATCATGTAATTGGAGGTAAGCAAGACCCTGCAAATAGGAGCCGGGGAAATTTGCGTCGTAGGACTTCGCTGGCCGGGCGGCATCCACTGCCTCTTGCCAACGGCCCGCCGCCAGAGCGACAAAGCCTTTGGCTAACGGCAGGTATACATTCTGGATGATCGTATCGTCGGGGAATTGCCGGCTCAAGTCCTGAGTCAAGGACAGGACCAGCTTGGCGTTGCCGCAGACCCCGGCAGCAAAAACGGCAAAGGAGCGGGTTGTCTTGCTCTTGTCTAGCGCGAGCGCTTGCTGCACCGCCGCCTCGTTGCCTTCGCACAACTGCGCCAGTCCCCGGCCCTGTGCATTCGACAAAAGCACTGTAGCTTGCACGTCCGGCGCCTTAGCGCGGCCAGCCTGATCAAAAGCCTGCTGGATCGTCGCTGCGGCACTGCGATACTGACCGTCAAATTGCTGCATAATCGCCAGGGCCTGAGTCGCCAAGAACTCATCCGGACGCCCCGCCGTCTGGGCCATCACGTTCTGCACTGCCTGCGCGTCGCGCTCCAGGAAGTAGACTTGCATATCCGTGACCAGGCCCTCCGTACCGCTGTCCAGGCCCAGCTTCCGTCCTCGTTCCAACTCTGCCTTGGCCTCGGCGATACGGCCTAATCCCAAGTAATCGACCACAAGGTTTTCTGAGGCGATGGCTTCTGCCTGCTGAACTTCTACTGCTTTCAATCCATAGGGAAGCGCCTTCTCATACTGCCCCATGATGCTATATACCGCGTTGATGTTGACATAGCTATCCACCTGCCCCGGGTAGGTTTGGATAGCCTCCTGCAGGGTTTCAATCACCTTGGGCAGGTTGCCGGTTACGTATAGGTTGTAGTGGCCGGTTATGTAGAGACGTTCGCGCTCACTTACATGGTTGGAGAGGGCATAGGCCCGTGCAAAGCAGCTGTTCGCCTTCGCTACCTCGCCGGAGTTGCCATACACCACACCCAATCGCGCGTACGCCATGGCGAAGTTGGGGTCAAGCTCCACGGCACGCAGGTAGTGGCCCTCCGCATCAGGAATATCGAGCGCCCTGGCGTGCGCCTTATCACCCAGTGCATAGGCGCGAAACGCCTCCAGCGAGGGCGTCGTTGCCTGGCCGAAAGGCGTGTCCAGTTTCTTGATGCTGGCCAGGTCTTCGCCCAGTTTGGCTCTCATGCCGGCGGCTGCTTTTCCCAGTGCGTCCAGCACGTGCTCTTTGTCCGGCGCCTGGGCCTGCTCGCTAACAATCTCATCGCCGGTAGCGGTGTTCTGCGCGCTCAACGTGATCACATATTGCTTGCCCAGGTTCGCAATTGTTCCAGTGAGGATTGCCTTCACGCCCTCACGCTCGCCAATTTCCCGCGCGATCTCAGGAGTCACCGGCGTGCCGTCGGGCTTGCCCAGATACTTGACACTCTGTGCCAGGTGCTGCTGGCTCACAATGTTGATGACCGGCGACTGCTCCAGATCGATCTGCAGCGCCTGGTTCAACGTGGTGTCAAAGACCGGATCACCGGTGTGGTTAATGAAGTCGGCCAGGATGATCGAGTCCTTGCTCGCCATGGGGGTTGCGCCGGCTGCGCTTTCCCCAACAGTGGCCTCTGAAGCAGCTCCTGCTTCGGGCTTGGGGGCAGGTTTGTATTTCCAATACGCCAGCCCAGCAGCAAGCAACAGCACCACGACCGCGGCCACCGCCCATGGCCACTTCTTGTTCGCGGCTGCTACGGATACGGCAGGTTGGCCCGCGTGGGTTTCGAGCCCGTCCAGATCTTCGCGCAACTGGCCCGCAGTCGCGTAACGCTGTGCCGGGTCCTTGCGCAGCAGCTTCTCCACGATCGCGTCCAGCTTCTTCGGCATGGCCGGATTCAACGAGCTGACCGGCGGCGGATTCTTCATCAGGAGGGCGGCAAAGACTTCTGCCGTCGAGTCGCCGGCGAAGGGCGTCTTACCTGTCGCCATCTCGTAGATGACCGTGCCCAGACTGAAGAGGTCGGTCCGAGCATCCAGCGGCACGCCCTTGGCTTGCTCCGGAGACATGTAGGCTACGGTGCCCACCGCAGAACCGGGGCTGGTCAACTCCATGGTCGCGGTTGCCGGCCCGGCCGCAGTCAGGTCGGCGCTAGGGTCACTTGCGGGTCCGCCGTAGGCTCGCGAGTCCACTGCGGCGACGCCACCTTGTTTCTTGGCTAGTCCGAAGTCGAGGATCTTGATTTGACGCTTGCCGCGATCCGCCTCTACTACGAAGAGATTTGCGGGCTTGATGTCGCGATGGATAATCCCCTTGGCGTGGGCCGCCGCCAAGGCTGCCGCTGCCTGTTGGCTGAAGGAAATGACCTCATCGGGGGCCAGACCGTGCCCTCCTGCTTCGGCCATGTACTTTTTCAGCGTGACGCCATGCAGCAGTTCCATCACCAGGTAGGGCCGCCCATCCTGCTCCCCAGTGTCGTAAATCGCGCACACATTGGGATGGTTGAGTGTGGCGGCTGAACGCGCTTCACGCAGGAAACGTTCGTGCGAGAGATGGGTGCCGGAGTGGGGTGTGGCTTGGGCCGGCGTGTCGTGCGGGCGTGGAGTGCCCAGCGGAGAGGGTGAGCCGCTGCCCGCATCTGACGATAGATAGCTCGCAGAAACCAGCTTTAGCGCAACCTCACGCTCCAACCGGGTGTCCAGTACGCGATACACTTCGCCCATGCCGCCCGCGCCGATCTTCTCGATCAGGCGGTAGGGGCCAAACTGTGTTCCTTCTGCGATCGTCATCGTGCTTAACAGCGGAGAACAATTGTAAGACTGGGTGGGAGCAGTCTATCAGTGCCAAGAACTAAGAGAGAATACCTCAGGGGCTAAAGCCCTCGTGGCTTTGTTTTTTGTGGCCCGGCTGAAGCCGTGCCCTGACACAAAGCATGAAAGGGCGGAGAGGTGTTAGGGGAGCCTGTCGTTGCGGGTTAGACGGGGTTCTCGCGGGTTTGAAAACCCGCTTCTCCGGACTAAGAGTTCGGGGCTCGACTAAACAGGTGGGAAAAGCCGGCAGAGAAGTGAGTTCCCTCAGCGGCTAAACAGGCTGCGGAAAAGTGGTGTTTGTATCAGAAGACGCTCCCTCAGCGGCTAAAGCCGAATTCATTACAAAGCATTTATGTACGGCCTGAAGGCCGTACCCTTCAAAAAGCACAGGGGAACTGCACATCGAGAGCCATTATCCCACTCAAGCCAAAGTACGGCTTGAATGGGGCACCCAGTATTTGTTGCCGGTCTGTTTTTTCTGGTTCTCAGGCGGACTCTAAAGGGGCGGACGCTAGAGCGCGGCGTATTCCTTCTTTGCGGCCTGTAGCATGGGCAGGTCGGCATCCGCAGTCTTCCAGACTTCAAAGAGCGCTTCGTAGGCCTTCTTGGCGTCCGCTTTGTTTCCTGCCATGGCATAGGCCCGCGCCAGCCCCAGTTGCGCCTGGGGATAGCAAGAGGTGCCAATGCCCCCCATCAGCATGCCCGCCGGGTACTGCGTCACCGCCTTGAACGCGTTGACCGCGTTGCCGGCGTCATGCATCTGCAAATAAGCCAGCCCCTGCACATAGGACGCCGGATACGCCGCGGAATAGGGCTTCGCCGGCTCGGCTTCCGCCACAGCTTGTTGCGGCTGGCCAGCTGCCAGGGCGACATAAGCCTTAGACAGCGGAAGATAGACATCCTGGATCAGCGTGTCTTCTGGAAATTTCCTGCCTAACTCATCCAACATCGGCAGTGCCAGCTTGCCGTTGCCGCAAACGGCCGCAGCCAGCCCTGCGAACTCCAGGGTCTGCTTGCTCTTATCCAACCCGAGCGCCCGTTCGACCGCGGCCTCATTGCCATCACACATCCCCGCCAAGCCACGGCCTATAGCATCGGTCAGCAAGTTTGCTGCTTGTGCGTCCGGAGCCTTGGCGTGTCCCGCCTGCTCAATGGCATGCTGGAAAGTCGCCGACGCTTTCCGGTACTGACCGGCATATTGCTGCGTGACCGCCAGAGTTTGCGTGGTTACAAATTCGTCCGGGTGGCCCGCCGTCTCCGCCACCACCCGCTGCACCTGCTGTATGTCTCCCAGCAGGAAATAGCTGATCAGCTGCTGCGACGCGACATCTGTACTGCTGTCCATACCCAACTTGTGCTGGCGCGCCAGCTCCCGCTTCACGTCCTCAATCCGGCCCAGCGCAATCAGGTCGCCGAGCAGATTTTCCGCCGCGATCGCATTCTCGGGTTGCAGCTCCACAGCCTTTTGCGCATAGGGGAGCGCCTTTTCGAACTGACCAAGCGACTGGTAGACCGAGTTGATGTTGATGTAGCTTGCTAACTGCCCGGGATAGGTCTGGATCGTCTCCTGCAGCGTTTCGATCACCTTCGGCAGGTTGCCGGTCACACTCATGTCGTAGTGGGACGAAATGTAGAGGCGCTCGCTCTCGCTGACATGGGCGGAGAGTTCGTAGGCCTTTGAATGAAAGGGTTTCGCCTTTGCCACCTGGCCCGAATTCTCATACACCACACCCAGGCGCGCGTACGCCATGGCGAAATTCGGGTCGAGCTCGATGGCCCGTTTGTAGTGCCCTTCCGCCTCGGGAATGTCCAATGCCTTCTGATGCGCTTCATCGCCCAGGGCGAAGGCGCGGAATGCCTCCAGTGAAGGCGTCGTGGCCTGGCCAAAGGGGGTGTTCAGCTTCTTGATGCTGGCCAGGTCCTCGCCCAGCTTCGCTCGCATCGCCGCCGCTGCGGTCCCCAAAGCGCCGAGCACATTTTCCTTGTCGGGAGCGGTCGCCTGCTCACTCGCGATCTCATCGCCGGTTGCGGTGTTCTGCGCGGTGAGAGTAATCACATACTGTTTGCCCAGGCTGCCGATGGTGCCCGTCAGGATGGCTTTCATGCCCTCGCGCTCGCCGATCTCGCGCGCGATCGCTGGAGTCACCACCGTGTCCTCCGGCTTGCCGAGAAATTTCACGCTCTGCCGCAGATGCTCCTGGCTCACGATGTTGATGACCGGCGACTGCTCCAAATCGATCCGCAGCGCCTGGTTCAGCGTGGTGTCAAAGACCGGGTCGCCGGTCTGGTTCACAAAATTGGCCAGGATGATCGAGTCCTTCAGCTCCTTGGGCGCGATTGCGGGGGCGCCGTCTGCACCCGTCGCTGGTGGATGCTCCGCCAGTCGCGGTCGTGCCGCCCGGCTTCCAGTTCCACCACGCAAGCCCGGCTGCAAGCAGCAACAGCACGACCGCAGCAGCAGCCCACGGCCACTTAGGCGCCGCTACCTTCTCCGCTGGGCGGGCGGCGGGAGCATCGAGGGTCTCCAGATCTTCGCGAAGCTGCTCCGCAGTTGCATAGCGCTGCGCAGGGTCTTTGCGCAGCAACTTCTCCACGATCGCGTCCAGCTTCTTGGGCATGGCCGGATTGAGCGAGGTGATTGGTAGAGGATTTTCCTTGAGCAGGGCGGCAAAGACTTCTGCGGTCGATTCGCCGGCGAAGGGCGTTTTGCCGGTTGCCATCTCGTAGATGACCGTGCCCAGACTGAAAAGATCCGTGCGGGCGTCTACCGGCACGCCCTTCGCCTGCTCGGGAGACATATAGGCTACGGTGCCCACCGCCGAACCGGGGCTGGTCAACTCCATGGTCGCGGTCCCTGGACCAGCCGAGGTGAGGTCGGCGCTGCCGTTCCCGACTGGTCCGGCGTACGTGCGCGAGTCGGCTACCGCAAGGCCATCCTGCTTCTTGGCCAGGCCGAAGTCGAGGATCTTGATTTGATGTTTGCCGCGGTCCGCCTCCAGCACAAAGATATTTGCCGGCTTGATGTCGCGGTGGATGATGCCCTTGGCGTGGGCCGCTGCCAGGGCCGCCGCAGCCTGCTGGCTGAAAGAGATCACCTCGGCGGGCGCCAGGCCCTTGCCGCCGGCGCGGGCCATATATTGCTTGAGCGTCAAGCCGCGCAGCAGCTCCATCACCAGGTATGGGCGGCCATCCTGTTCGCCGGTGTCATGGATTGCGCATACGTTGGGATGATTGAGAGTGGCTGCGGAACGCGCTTCGCGGAGAAAGCGTTCATGGGAAAAGTGGGAGCCGGAATGGGGGGTAGCGTACCCCGGGGTGTCGTTCTGCCGGGGAGTGACGGCTGGTGAAGCGGATCCGCTGCCCAGGCCCAGGTAGCTTTCAGAGACCAGCTTGAGGGCGACCTCGCGCTCTAACCGCGTATCGAGCGCGCGATACACCTCTCCCATGCCGCCAGCCCCGATTCTCTCAAGAAGGCGGTAGGGCCCAAACTGTGTTCCTTCAGCGATGGTCATCGTTCACGGCGGCAGAAGAAAATTTAAAGGCTCAACCTAGTGCCTGCAGTCTAACAGCGCTTAGGCCTGATTGGCTTGGCACTTTTGTTTGGCCAGCCGGCGGGATGACACCGTATTCTCAGAGGCACAAGAAACGCTTAACTGGAACGAGGCTTTCCCATGGTGCGAGCGATCCGCGTGGTTCGGGCTTTGCTTTACCTGCCGCTGCTGTTGACTTTGGTCTGTCTTGCTTTCGCCGCAGCCTGGGGGCAGGACACTACCACCTTCAAGACGCAGGACCCAGGGAAAGGGTTTGTCGACGTTGCAGGGACTTGGCGCTTTCATACGGGGGACGATCTGCAGTGGGCGCAAGCGGGGTATGACGATTCAGGATGGGAGCTGCTACAGGGAGACAAAACCTGGGGAGCACAGACGCATCCTGGTTATGTGGGCTTCGCCTGGTATCGCAAGCGGATTGAAGTAAGCGATGCCAAGGCCCCGATAGCGCTGCTGGTGCGGCCAGTCGACAACGCATACGAGCTTTACTGGAATGGACAAAAGATAGGCGGCGATGGCCAGATGCCGCCGCATGCCCACTGGGACGCCGTTCCCCACGGCAATACGTTCCCCTTGCCAACCACCTCCGGGGTACTGGCGGTGCGGGTGTGGAAGTCGCCGCTGGCGTCGGCAGACCCTGCGACACTGGGAGGTTTTGAGTTTGCTCCGCGTCTCGGCGATGCGGCTTACCTGAAGATGCAGACAAAGGCTGCCCGGATGGAGGGACAACGCCGGGCTCTTCCGGCGCTCATCACTTCTTCGCTCATGGCGGTGACCGGGTTGCTGGCGTTGCTGGTGTTTTTACGGGAGCGAAAAAAATGGCTGTATCTGTGGCTTGCCATCTACCTCACGGCGATCGGCGTGCTGGGTGTGAGCCTAATTCTGCGAACGACTGCGGATTTTTTCCAATACCAACTGCTGATCCAGGGGTTCGATTGTGCAGGTGATATTTCTCTGTGGGCGATCCTGCTGTCTCTGTTCGGCCTCGACCAGGAAAAACGCTGGAGACGGCTAACCTTCCTCTTCGCCGGGATCTACCTTGTCGCGCAGCTCGCGGACGTGAGCGTGCTCATATTCTGGGAGCACGCGGGCAAGGGGATGGTGTGGGTGGATGCGATCACCACCGCCGTCTATAGCATCTTGCCGATGTACATTGTCGCCCTGCTGATCGCCGGCTTGCGGCGACGCAGGCGGCTTGATCTGTGGCCCCTCGCATTCATCATTGCTATCGCAGGCATATGGGTGTTCGCGATTAACATGAGTGTGCAGTTTCCGCAGATTATCCAGTGGGGCGGCCTGCGCGAATGGATGGGCCAGGTCGGGTTCTCGCTGGGCGACTACCGGTTCGACATGCGTCCGATTCTGGAGACGCTGGTTTTCGTGGCCCTGGTGTTCACGGTGGCGCGAGAACAGTATCTTGACCGAAAGCGGCAAGCGCGCATGGAGATGGAGGTTCGTTCGGCGCGTGAAGTGCAGCAGGTGCTGGTGCCCGAGACAGTGCCTACGGTCCCAGGCTTCGCGATCGACAGCGTGTACAAGCCGGCCGCGGAATTGGGCGGGGACTTTTTTCAGGTAGTCACTCTGCCCGATGCAAGCACCTTGATCGTGGTGGGCGATGTGAGCGGCAAAGGGCTCAAGGCGGCCATGACTGTTTCCTTAATTGTGGGGACGCTACGGACGCTGGTCGACTACACGCAAGAGCCGGCGGAGATATTGGCTGGAATGAACCGCAGGCTGTTCGGGCGGGTGCAAGATGGCTTCGCCACGTGTGTGGTGTTGCGATTGAAGCCCAATGGGGAGGCAGTGATTGCGAATGCCGGCCACCTGGCGCCGTTCCGCGATGGCGAGGAATTGCCGCTGCGCGGAGCGCTGCCGCTCGGAGTGTCTGCCGATGCGGACTTTGAGGAGCTTGCTTTCCGGCTACACGAAGGAGAAACACTGACCCTCTTTACCGACGGAATCGTAGAGGCGCGGAGTGCGACCGGCGAGTTGTACGGTTTTGAGCGGGTGCAGATATTAGCCCAGGAAGGACAGTCGGCAGAACAGATCGTCGCCGCAGCCTGCGCCTTTGGGCAGGAGGACGACATCACCGTGTTGTCGATCCGGCGACTGGCAGCGGCAGAGGAGCCCGACCAGGCGCGGGTAAACCTCACCGCGCAGATCGCTACTGTGTAGCGCCGTTAGCGCAGGTCTCAATTCCTATTCGTTCAGCTCCGGTAGGGTGAAGCTTAGGTACCCGTCACTATTACTCAAGGCGACGGCTTGATCCGACGAATTAGCCGCGGTCTATGACGAGGTCTTGGGCGGCCACGTTATTTGTCCGGTGTGCTTGTAGGCGAGATTGGCGATATGGCCGGCGCGGGCGGCCGCGATTCCAGTTTCGACCGGGGCGTTCGGTTCCTTGCGGCTTTTGACGCAGGCAAAAAAGTTCGCAACGTGGTCAATGGTTCCGTCACGGAAGCTGTCTTCGGTGAGGATGGGATTTTGCCCAGTCTGCAATCCCTCGCGGTAAATACCAAAGCTGCTGCGATCGATCTTCAGAGTGGCCTCAGTGCCGCGGAATTCAAGACCGCCGTCATCGATGGAGGAGCTCATCATGCCCTCGTAGACCACATCCCATCCTGGGTAGCGGAGCGCGGCCTGGAGCGTGTCGGGGCAGTCCCACTCCTCAAAAATGTACTTGTCCCCCAGCATTTGCGCGAGCTTCGGCGTGTCGCTCTTCATCGCCCAGTGGGCTACGTCAATCCAGTGGGTGAACAAATCGGTCATGCCTCCACCACCGAAGTTCCAGTACCAGCGCCAGCGGTAGAACTTTTCTTCGCTGAATGGCTGGTCAGGAGCGCCGCCGAGCCAAAGCTTCCAATCGAGTGCCTGGGTATCGATCGGCTTGGGTTTCCAGCCGGGCTGGTTGTAGTTTTGCCACCAGTAAGTTCTTACCTGGGTGACTCGGCCCAAACTGCCCGCCTGGATCAGATCGACTGCATTACGAAAGTGAGTCCAACTGCGCTGCTGCATGCCGCACTGCAGGATTTGTTTGCTGGAACGAACCGCATGGAGGAGGGTGGCGCCTTCTTCGATGGTGTGCGTGACCGGCTTTTCGAGGTAGACATCTTTACCGGCCGCGAGAGCGTCGCAAGCGATCCGCACGTGCCAGTGATCCGGAGTGGCAATGAGTATCGCGTCGGTATCCTTGGCCAGCACCTCGTGATAATCGAGATGCGTGGTCGTAGCAGCGCTGGCGGCAGTCCTTGCCTTCACCTCATCGCGGCGCGGGCCGTACACATCGCTCACGGCCACGATCTCGTAGGGAACGCCGGTCTTGTCGGCAGAATCGAGAATGGTTCTCATCCGGCCGCCGGCTCCGATGACCCCGACGCGAAGGGTGTCGTTTGCACCCAGAACTTTGGTTGAGGCAAGGGCAGTCATTCCGCTTGCGATAAGAAAGCTGCGGCGATTCGGCTTAAAGGACATGGAGCACCCGTCAATTTGTTCCCGATGATCTTATCAGCCGTCTTGATTTGATGTCTCCGGAAGGCCTATAACAACGCTGGCAGGGACTAGAGATTATGCATGCAACGCGACGCTCTCTTCTACAGGCGATTCCCATGCTGGCGGCTTCTTCGGCGCTTGCATCGGACAGCGAAACACTTACTTCCTTCATCAAGCCTTTCGGTGATTTGCCAGTCAAGCAGAACGGACAAAATGAATCCAGGTCAATTCTGAACGGTGTGACCCATTCGGGCGAACACCTTGAGGTTCACGAGACGACGCTTGCCCCTGGAAGCTCGCCGCATGCACCCCATCGGCACGAGCATGAGGAACTTCTGCTGATGATGAGCGGCACGCTCGCAGTCACGATTGAGGAAAAGACAGCGGTGATCGGGCCCGGAGGCGCAACATTTTTCCACTCCAACGAGTTGCATGGCGCACGCAATCCGGGCACTGAAAAGGCACAGTATTTCGTGGTGGCGATAGGAGTTCAAAAATGAGGATGTCTGCCACTCGGCGTTTTGTTCTGCAGGCTATTCCCATGCTGGCCGCTTCTTCGGTGTTTGCCGCAGACAGCCCTTCACTCGCCTCCTTCATCAAACCCTTTGATGAGTTAAGCGTAAAGAAGAATGGGCAGAATGAATCCAGGCCAATTCTGGATGGCCTGACCCACTCGGGGGATCATCTTGAGGTGCACGAGACAACGCTGGCGCCGGGAAGCGAGCCGCATCCTCCGCACCAGCACGAGCACGAAGAGCTGTTCCTGATGATGAAGGGCACGCTCGCAGTGACGATCGCAGGCAAGACCGCGGTGATAGGGCCCGGGGGTGCGGCATTCGTCCATTCCAACGAATTTCACGGCGTGCACAATCCGGGAAACGAAAATGCGCAGTACTTTGTTGTGGCTACCGGGGTTTGACGGATGGGGAAAAGCTGCAGGGGCTAAAGCCCAAATCTTGTTGGCTTAAACGGCCCGACTGAAGACCCCGATTTTCCTGTACGCAGCTCCGGACATCACAGCGTGTGCGCCTTTCTTCAAGGAAAGGCGCATCGACAGCGCGGAACCTATCGAGCTTCGCAGGAAATCGGGGAGATGGGGCACCCGTCCTTGGTAAGGGAATGAGAGCTTATGAAGAAGACACTGCAAAACGTCAGCGATCGGCAGAGCATATCGCTTCGGCTGATGGCACTGTCGCCGGAGGATAAGGCGGGTTGGGGCTCCATGTCTGTCCACCAGATGGTGTGTCATTTGGATGACTCCTACAAGGTTGCACTCGGGCAGAAGATAGCCAGCCCGGCGACTGGCTTCCTACAAAGGACGGTGCTGAAGTGGGGCGCCTTGAAGGCGCCTAGGGAGTGGCCCCAGGGATTCCGCACCCGGCCGGAGATTGAGCAGGGCAAGGGGGGTTCTGTTCCCGTTGATTTCCGTCAGGATCTTGCTTCGTTGCTTTCAACCCTGAGCCACTTCTGCGATGGCTTGCCAAGCCCGTGCTTGCCCCATCCGATCTTTGGAAGAATGTCGGTGGGGGATTGGATGCGGTGGGGATATTTGCACGCGGATCATCACCTGCGACAGTTTGGCCGGTAAGTGGCACACATAAAAAGCGCCACCCGGCTTCGAGTGGCGCTTCTTGCGTGAACGATGGCGCTGTGCGTTACGGCCCACGCTGCGTGTTATGGCTGGTTCTTCGGCACTTCTCTGCGTAGGCCGAGCTCCCAAAGCATTTTCAATTCACGCTGGACAGGGAAATGTCGCGAAGTGCGGCGTTTCCAAGAGAAGTTCTTTGCGCGCGATCGCGGCTCACGTTTTGGATCTCCCAAGCCGATAGAGCTACAGAGGATTGGGAGCGAAAATGGGCATCGGCAAGAAGAAAATTCTCATCGTCGAGGACGACCCGGATGTGCTGCAGAGCATGCATGTGCGTCTCCGGGCGCATCACTACGACACCAGCTCTGCATCGGATGCGATCTCGTGCATGGCGGAAGCACGCAAGAACGAGCCTGATCTCATCATCCTCGATCTGGGCCTGCCCGGGGGAGATGGCTTCGTGTTGATGGAGAGGTTCAAAAACATACCCGCCCTCGCCTCGGTGCCGGTCATCGTGGTGACGGGCCGCAAGGTTCGCGGCAATCTAAAACGAGTGATCGAGGTGGGCGCGAGAGCCTTTCTGCAGAAGCCCGTAAACAACGTCAAGCTGCTGGCGGTCATCCGGCAAACCCTTGGAGAACATCCGCTGAGGGAGGAGGAGCCAGTGGTGTATAACCTGGAAAATCCATAGCCTGGCACCACGCCGCTGGCGTTAAGCTCGAAGTTAATGCCGAGCCTGCTCTTTCACCCATCGGTTTTCCTTGCCGCCCTGCTCACGCTTGTTCCTTTCTTTTCGGCGGCGTTCTGGCCACGCAGTCTGCAGCTTGCGCAACAACTGCCCGTTCGCCTTCGCATGCTGTCGCCGGCTTTGCTCGGTCTGCCGTATGCCCTGGTTTCTATTTCTCATGGCTCTTTCCGATGGACCTGGCTTGCTCTCTACACACTGCTGCCGGTTCTTATCAGCCTGCTGCTTTACAGCGCTAGCCTGGCGGATCCGGAACAGCGAGGAGAATGGCGCGACTTCCTGATTCTTGGCGTCCTCGGCCTGGCTGTGGACTTGCGCTGGTTTGAGCCTGCGTGGGCACCGGGTCTTGCCATCTTCAATAAAGTGCTCCTGCTGGATGCAGGGATCTATGGGTTTCTCGCCATCCGGCAGTTGCGCGGGGTTGGCTTCGACCTCCTTCTTCGCCGGCGCGATTTTCGCGTGGGCTTGCTCTGGCTTGCGGTGTACGCTCCCATCGGTGCCGTCCTCGGACTGTTCCTTGGCTTCCTGCACTTCCACCCCTACATGCCTTCGGCCTGGCATGTTCTGCTTGGGTGGATCTTTACCTTCCTCTTTGTCGCTGTTCCGGAGGAGCTTTTCTTCCGTGGCTGGATGCAAAATTTTCTTGCGCGCCGCGTTGGATCGGTACGAGCGCTGCTCATCACCGCAACGTTGTTCGGTCTTTCGCACTTCAACAAACGCGCGCTCCACTTCAATTGGCGCTATGTGGTGCTGGCATTGCTGGCGGGCATTTTCTATGGCCGTGCATGGCTTCAGGATCGCCGGGTAGGAGCATCGGCCATTACCCACGCGTCTGTGGATACGATCTGGTCTGTCTGGTTGCGATGATCTCGCACGTTATGGCGGTTTTCACGTACATGGTATCTGTGGTAGCCGATGCCCACCCGCATATGGTGTTGTAGCGATTCTGGCACGATCACTGCGACACAAAGGCCCAGGATCCCGTGGGCGACGCCTAGAGCATAGATGTTCCGGTAGCGCAAAAATAGCACGCAGGCGGCGATGCCCCATACCAGCGTGATCGGCGTGAGCACTGGATTGGGCAGGTGGGCGAGGGCGAACATACCGGCTGCTGCCACTACCGGAGCGACCTTGCCAGGAAGCATGCGCTGCAGTCGAAGCAGGAAATAGATTTGCAGCAAGAATTGCTGCATCACCGCCCAAACCAGGTATCCCCAAACATGCGACAACAGCGGCGTCGGTCCATGGAGCCGGTGCAGCGTGTGCTCGCGGCCGGCCAGGTAGACTGCCAGGCCGGCAAGCATCGCTGCAACCCCCACGATCCAGAGCGACCGCAGCAGGCCGGTCAACCCGAGCCCCAGCGCCTCAAACGTAGTACGCCGCTGCCAGGTAGTAACGACAATCCACGCGATGGATGCCCAGTAGAAGAACCTCTGCCAGGGATTCAGAGTCCAGATGGCGGCCATTATGAGGCCGTAGGCGACCCCAAACTCGACCAGGTCGCGTATCGGAAATCGAGCCTGATCCCCCAGCTGGGCGGTCGTTAATTTTTCTGCGACGGTCATGTCCGATCCTGGTCCACTCACTGTCGGACTTCAGTCTACCGTTGATGGTTCGTATAATGGGGGCGGCATTCGCGTGCGAGTAGACGCTCATCATCATTTCTGGCAGTGGAGCAAGGGCTGGTTCTCCCGGCCGGAAGCCGTGTTGTCACTCGATTATCTGCCTGAGACGCTGGAACCCATCCTGAAAGCGCAAGGCATACACAAGACCATTGTGGTGCAGACCTCGCCCACGGTCGCGGAGACTGACTTCCTGCTCGAGCTCGCGCAAAGATCCAGCTTCATCGGCGGCGTTGTGGGGTGGCTCGATCTGGAGTCCGCGGATTTTCCCAGGCAGCTGGAGACGTATCGGCGCAATCGCCACTTTGTGGCGGTTCGCCCCATGTTGCAGAGTTTGCCCGACGACGATTGGATTCTGCGTCCACGGGTCATGGAGTCGCTATCGCTGATTGCTGAGACAGGCCTGGCGTTTGATTTTCTAACCTTCCCTCGCCACCTGCCTTATGTTCTGCAGGCGCTCGAAAGAGTTCCGCAGCTGCGGTCGGTGATGGACCACTTGTCCAAGCCGGAAATCATGGTTGGCAAAATGCAACCGTGGCAGGATCTGATGCGCGAAGTTGCGCTCTACCCCAACGTCTACTGCAAGCTCTCAGGCATGATGACCGAGGCCGATCCGCTCAACTGGAGTCGTGAGCAGCTCCGTCCTTACGCAGATCACGTCATGGAGCAGTTCGGCGCTGAGCGGGTTATGTTCGGCAGCGACTGGCCAGTGTGCCTGCTGGCCGGCAGCTATGAAGAGGTGCTTAGGACGACCCGCGCCCTGGTGCTCGATAAGCTTGGGAGCTCCGCTGAGGAGGCTGTGTTTGGCTGCAACGCAGCGCGCTTCTACCGTCTCGATCCGGTCGAGGCGTAGGCAGGTTGGGGTAGTAGAGCGAGTGCCGCACCTAACGGCGCACGATTTCGCGATTGATCGATACCCAGCCCTTCCGGACTGGGCTGACGTCTAGCAGTCGGCCCCGTTCGACAAGCTCAGGGCGGGCTCTACGGGCCTAGAAGGGGACGCGCTCTCCTCTGCCGTTCCCGTTAACTCCCTAACTTTCGTCTTTGCCGCCGACCGGCACCAGCTCCTTAGCCAGGGGCTGTCAGCTTGGAACGCAGGAAGCGCACACTTTTCGATAGCCACTCCTCCTCGATCCGAATGGATTCCTCGATGGTGCCGGCAAAGGGCGGCCAGTGCTCTACGATGATGCTGATTCCGCTGCGGCCGCGCCTGCGTAGCTCGGCCATCACCCAATTGAAATCGACCCGGCCGTCGCCGGCTGGTGTTCCAACGATGGAGAATCCCATGCGCGTATCGATGCGCTGAATATCGTAATCCTTTGCGTGAAGCACGACCGCGTGTTCGGCCAGATGTTCGACCACCGTCTGCAATGTTTCGGGCCGGCCAAGCGAATTTGCGGTGTCCAGGCAAATCCCTACGTGGGGGCTGGCAATTCTGGTGATGATCCCGGCGAACTCCAGCGCGCTGAAGGCTTCGTTGTTCTCGAGAGCAAGTGTCACACCTTGGCGCTCGAGCGCGGGCAGAACCTTCAGGATGGCGGCTTCTGCCACCGCCACCTGTTTTGGCCCGAACAAGCTTCCGGATAAGACGGTGCGAAGAATCCGGGCTCCGATTCTGTGGCTGATCGCAATGTAGCGCGCGAGGTGCTCCGGATCGAGGCTTCGTGTGCCGGCCTCGAGCACCAGCCCGCGGGCAGCAGCGGCCTCGCGCAATTGTTCCAGCTCCTGATCGGGTAACTCATGAAGGGGGAGATTATCGGCGATTTGCACCACGGAAACCTTGGCTTCGACGGCCTTATCCAGCAGGCCTATGCAACGGAGCGGCCGCGGTGGAGGAGGGTAGCCTTGGACGCCGATCGCCCACGGTACAGTCCAGGATGCGATTCCGAGTTGCGGACGTTCGATCTTGGTCAGCATGCGAAAAGGTGGTTAGACATACGTGACGCATGGTAGTGAATTCAGGCGGGAGGGGCAAGCGCTCATTTTTTGCAACTCGTTAGATGTATATACATCTATTAACTATATGGCTGATACCTCTCTCAGATCGATGAGCCTTCCCTGCATGTGCGCGAGTTTCCGCCGGGCGACGCGAGCAATCACTCAGGCTTATGACGAGGCACTGCGGCCGCACGGTCTGCGAGCCACCCAGTTCACGATTTTGCAGTCCCTTTCTATAGCGGGGGAGCTGGGCCAGGGGGGATTGGCAGAGCTTCTGGCTATAGACAGCACGTCGCTCACACGCACGCTGAGCATCATGATTCGGGAGGGATGGATCGCAGAGCGTCGAGGCCAGGACAGGCGAGAACGGCTGCTTCGCCTGGCCAAAGCCGGGCGGAATCAATTCAACCGTGCGCTTCCCTCCTGGGAGAAGGCTCAGGCGCAGCTTGAGTGCCAATTGGGAGACAAGCGCTGGCACGATCTCATGAAATTAACCACTGAAGTCTCGGGCCTGGTGATGCAAGAAGGAGAATTGTCATGAACAACGCGAGTTATGGAAAACTCACCGCCGGCATTCTCGCCGCGTGGTTCGTCTTCGCAGTGTCCGCTGCGTCTCTCAACCTCTTCAAGACCGAACCTGGGCTTCCGCCGATTGCGGTTGGCCTCGCTTCGCTCGTCCCTGTAGTGATCTTTCTCATCTGGTTTGCGATTTCGCGAGGGTTTCGTGAGTTCGCGTTCTCGTTGAGTCCGCGCACTTTGACCTTCGTGCAGTCCTGGAGGATCGTTGGATTCACGTTTCTGGTTCTTTATGCCAGCGGCATACTACCCGGCAACTTCGCATTGCCTGCGGGCTGGGGCGATGTTGCGATCGGAGCGACAGCGCCGCTGGTGGCTACCTGGCTGGTGTCATACAGCAGCCGCGGAAGTTTTATCGTGTGGCAGATCGCTGGGATCTTCGACCTGGTGTCGGCTGTTACGCTGGGAGCTCTCAATTCCATCCTCGGCACCCACGGGGCGAATACCGCGGTGATGGCTACGCTCCCTCTTAGCCTGATACCAACCTTCGGGGTGCCGCTCTTCATCATGCTTCACATCATTTGCATTGCGCAGGCCAGGCATTGGAAAGAAGGGCAATCCTGGCTTGTGGAACAGCGGCTACAGTCCATTCATGATTTATAAAGACGGCGAAAACTCTCATGCAATTTAAGCGCAAGCGGTGAAGCTGCATAAGGATCTGTCACTACCTCGATATAAGCGGCAGAGCCGGCACGCCCGGCAGTCTCCAGCGCCTGGTCGAGTTCGCCGCAAGTGGTGGCGCGTGCCGTGAACCAACCATCGCAACCGAGTGCCCGGGGGAGTTCGGTGTAACGCCAGGGGGCGATATCGTTGTAGGCAATGGCAGGATCCTTGCACAGCAGCCGCTCGATCAGGTAGCCGGAATTGTTGAGCACGAAGATGATGGGCTGCAGGCCGAGGCGCCCGAATTGGCTCACCTCCTGCGCGGTAAGCTGATGCGATCCGTCGCCGGTGACCAGCACCACGCGGCGATCGGGAGCTGCCACCGCCGCTCCAAAGGCCGCGGGTGTCGCCCAGCCGATCGAACCCCAGAGCGTTTGATTATGGAAGGATGCGCCTGCGGGCATCTTTGCGAAGCCCAGCCCCATGGAGGCGGTGCCCGTCTCAGCCACAAGGATGTCGCGCGGCCGAAGGAAGTTCGCCCACCGCGGATAAAGGGACGCTGCGGTGATGGGATCATTCCCTTGCCCGACCACCTCGCCAAGCGAAGAGGCCCGGAGTTGATGCGACGCACGGTCTTTCGGCAAGCGTTGCGCAAGCGAGGCGAGGATGTCTCCCATCTCCACGTTGGGATAGATTTTTCCCGCGATGCGGACCCGATGGTGCGAGATGACGACTATCCTGGCGGGATCCAGCTTGGCCGTAAAAGCTCCACTGTTGAAGTCGGTCAATAACGTTCCCACCTCAAGAACGACATCGCAGCTTTCAACGAAATCGCGCACCTCTTCATTCATGAGTGCGCCGTCGTACATGCCGATGTAGTTGGGATGCTGCTCATCCAGCACCGATTTACCCATGAACATGGTGGCGAACGGTAGTCCTGATGCATCGATCACTGCTTGCATGGCAGCTTGCAGCCCGGTCCGCGCCACCAGGATCCCGGGCAGGAAACAAGCCGTTCGCGCCTTTTCTACGAGCGATGCGATAGCGTCGGTTGCCGCGGCGAGAAAGTCAGGGTCGCTCGCCGGAGCGGGCACCGGCTGCGCCGTACTGACTACGGATTGACCTGCATGGTCGGCTGGAAATGCCATGTATACAGGGCGGCGATGATAGAGAGCTTCGGCAATGAGCCGCTCCGCTTCAAAAGCGACATTCTGCGGATGCATGACTGCCTGCGCGCAAACCACTGGCTCCGTCATGCGCTGAAATAAATCGTATTCCCCATTGCCGAGGGTGTGATGCATCAACGCCCGCGTCGCTTGCGTTGCCATATTCGGAGTGCCTACGAGGTGAAACAAGGGTAGGTGCTCCGCGTAGGCGCCGGCCAAACCATTCAGAGCACTCAGTTCCCCCACTCCATACGTAGTACAGATGGCGCCGACACCTTTGATTCGGGCGTAACCATCCGCGGCGTAGGCTGCATTGAGTTCGTTACAGCAACCGATCCAGCGCATCTGCGGATGCTCGCAGATGGCGTCGTTGACGGGAAAGGCGAAGTCTCCGGGAACGCCGAAGATGTCGGTGAGGCCGATCGAATGTAAGCGAGAGAGCACGTGTTGAATCACTGTCATTGCCATGAGGAGCTCCGGATGGATGGATTTGGCTTACGCGCCTCTCAAGTGCGCGTCTTCAAGGTGAGCGTAGTAGCGTTGCTCCGCTTCGCGGATCTTGGGCAATCCAACCAACTGATTGAATTCGTCAAACTCGATCATTTGGTTGTGGAAGGGCGCCGTGGTCCCGGAGCGGAGTAGCTCCGTAGCGATGTCCGTGGCCAGCTTCGCATAGGCGTAGGTGAAGACATTGGGAAAGACCACAGCGGCGAAGCCCATCGACTCCAATTCGGAGGCGGGCAAAATCGGTGTCTTTCCTCCGGGAATCATGTTAGCCAGCGTGGGTACCGGCACCAGGCGAGGGATCTGGGTCAGCTGATCGAGAGTTTCGGGCGCCTCCAAGAAAACCCAGTCGGCACCGGCCTCCACGCACTGGTGGGCACGATCGACCGCCTCGGATAAACCCTTGACTCCGATAGCATCGGTGCGTGCCAGGATGGTGAGGTCCTGATCTGTACGGGCATCGACGGCAGCGCGGATCTTGGCTACAAACTCATCTGCCGGGACCACATGCTTGCTCGACATGTGCCCACAGCGCTTGGGGGAAACCTGGTCCTCCAGCATCACCGAAGCCGCACCCGCCTTTTCAAACTGCTTGACGGTCCTTTGCACATTGGTTGTATTTCCGTGTCCATTGTCACCGTCCGCAAACAGCGGCAGATCCACCGCATCGGCAAACCGCCACACTGCATCGACCATCTCGGTCAACGTCAGCAACTCTATATCGGGTGCACCGAGCAGGGCCGCAGAGTTGGCATACCCTCCACAGCCCACCACCTTGAATCCCGCCCGCTGGATAATGGTTGCACAGAGCGGATCGTGGGCAACGGGGATCATCAAGATCTCCTTTGCCAGCAGGTACTGCTTGAATAAAGTCGTCTTTTTCATGCTGCCGTCACGCTCCTTCACTGGTCTGCATGCATCTAGCAATACGGAGAGAGTAAACGATTATGGCACGCGTATTTGTTACAGGTTCTGCCGATGGACTCGGCCAAATGGCAGCGCAGCTGCTGATCGAACAAGGACACGGCGTGGTCTTACACGCGCGCAGCGAGCAGCGGGGCAAAGAGGCGCTGGCCGCGGTGCCCGGAGCGGGATCGGTCGTGATCGGCGATTTGAGCAGCATTGCTCAAACGCGCAAGGTGGCGGAGCAGGTCAACGGGTTGGGCTCATTCGACGCGGTGATTCATAACGCAGGGGTCGGGTATCGCGAGCCGCGACGCATCGCCACTGAAGATGGCCTGCCTCAGGTGTTCGCCGTCAACACGCTCGCGCCTTACATCCTGACCGCGCTTATCGAGAAGCCGAAGCGCCTAATTTACCTGAGCTCAGGACTGCACCAGAGCGGGGATGCAAGCCTGAAGGATCTAGCCTGGGAAGACCGTCCCTGGCGAGGACAGCAGGCTTACTCCGATACCAAACTGCACGATGCGATGCTGGCCTTTGCGATCGCACGCCGATGGCCCGGTGTGCTCTCGAACGCACTTGAACCTGGCTGGGTGCCAACCAAGATGGGCGGACCGGGGGCACCCGACGACATGGACGCTGCACACCGGACGCAGGTGTGGCTCGCGGTCAGCGAGGACGCCGCCGCGATGGTCTCAGGCAAGTACTTTTTTCACATGCGACAGCGCACCCCGAACCCGGCCGCTCACGATGCGGAGCGACAGGACACACTGCTCAACGCCTGCAGAGGTCTCTCGGGAATCGAAATGCCCGCGCACGGATGCCCGCGTGCCCTGGGAAATTAGCAGCCTGCCGGCGGAGTTCGTTTTATCATGGAGCGCAGACATGGAGCGCAGAAATGGAGCGCAGGCATGGAGCGCAGGCGGTGATCCATCGACAAAGCTGATGCAGAGGAGGCGGCTAGCCCCCGAAAAACAGCGCTGGTGGTCGGTTCCGACACCAAAGTGGGGCCTGCAGTGCGCAAAGTGCTGCCGGGTTGGAAGATCGCGCGTGCGGTCAACAATAGCGGTGCGCTCGAAATGCTCAAGGCACGGCACTATGAACTCGTGCTGACGGGCGAGGAGACTTCAGGCAAGCAAGATGTGGATCTTCTGCGTAAGATTCGCATCGTTCGGCCCCATGTGCGGCTCATCATTATCACCAAGACAAGCACGCCCGCCGACGTAATTGCCGCCATGCGCGAGCGCGCCTTCAGTTACTTCTCAGAACCCTATTCGATGGCTACCTTCGAACAGATGCTTCTTCTGGCCACCACCGGCCCCGTTTGGGATGAAGGGATCGAGATCCTTTCTGCCACCCCGGAACTTATGCAGTTGGTTGCGCGCTGCGACCGCAAGACGGCCGACCGGCTGGTTCAGTTCATACACGAGGTGGCGGATCTCCCCGTAAAAGAGAAAGAGGCGGTCGCCCTGGCCTTCCGCGAGATGCTCATGAACGCCATCGAGCATGGAGCTCATTTTAAAGCCACTCAACATGTATCTATTTCCTACATCCGGGCCAAGGGTATGGTCCTATGCCGGGTAAAGGACCCGGGGGAGGGCTTCTCGTTGCAAGAGGCCCGCCATGCGGCGATCATGAACCCGCCGTCTGACCCCATTCGTCACGCGGCAATACGCGAACAGCAGGGGCTTCGAGCAGGAGGCTTCGGCATTCTGCTGACGAAGCACATTATCGACGAGTTGATTTACGGGGAGACGGGCAACGAAGTCGTACTGATCAAGTACCTGAAGCCTGATCAAGTCAAGGCCTAGTCGATCCATCGGTTTGTTACATTGCGGGCGGTGGTGGAGCACCTGGCGCAGGTCGCGGCGCACCCGGCGCTTTGTCTACCAGTTCCACATCCAGTTGGATCGGAATCTGATCCCCAATCATCGGTTCATCAAAAGTCATTCCATAGTCCGCCCGGCTGATCGTGGTGGTAGCAGAAAGGCCACGACGCAAGCCGCCTCTGGGATCCTTGATTGGAGCGGTGGGGCCATCCACATTCAGAACGACTTCCTTGGTGACCCCATGCATGGTGAAATCGCCCGTAACCTTCAACTTGCCTGCACCGGCTGACTCCACCTTCTTCGATTGGAAGGTGATGGCCGGATACTTGGCGACATCGAAGAAGTGGTCGCTGCGCAAATCCTTGTCCCGCATTTCCACGCGGGTATCCACCGAACTCGCATCGATGGTCACGTTCACAGAAGCTTTGCCAAGGTCGGGAGAAATGACGACCACGCCGTTGACTTTAGAGAACGCTCCCCGCACGGTCGAGATGCCCATATGACTAACTGCAAACTGCGCGGCCGAGTGTGGCGGATCGAGGTACCAGGTTTCGGTCTGCGCTGAGGCGCTGGCACCAGCCAGATGAGCGAGTAAAATTGCGGCCAACTGAATGGCGATGGCAACGTGCGGTCTCTTAGTCATGACGGAATCCAGTCTCCACTTCCTCTTGAGTTATACAGTCGCCCCCATACTCAGTCCGTCCGGACTGCACCCGGCAACGTTCCACATGATTACATTGCTGCTTTTGCTTGAGCTGTAAGTGTATGTCCGCCACATGGAGAGGTCAAACGAATAGAGGGATAGGTGCTGTTGAAACAGCAGGAGAGCCAGATCAATTTGCTCCTAAAGTCTGTAGGTACACGGGTCAGCCTGATCGCCGATTGCTGCTGCCTATGCGCTACTTTTGCCGGGCTGTTCTTGCCTGAACGCGTTATGTTTTACGCTTACTGAGTTCCTCGGAATACATGTGGTTGCCGAGATCGAATCCCGGTCTTATCCACTCCTTGAGTATCGTCGTGCTTGGCTGAAGGGCGAGTTCTTGAACATGTTGTTCGATGACAAACCCAGTCGCCGGTATAAGCTTGTTAGCGAAAGCTCGAAGTATTTTCTCGTTAACCTGCACGGCTTTCTTCGCATCGCTGGGACTAAGGGGCTGCGAATCGCCCGACACGAACGGAAGATCATCCACGGTCATCGCAACTGTGTGAGATTGCGCGTTTGCTTCGCACGAGACAAGGAGAATACACGAAACAATGAGTGCAAACGTAATCAACTTCGTCATCAAAAGAGGATAACGTGTCTGGTTTCAGGGGACTGTACCAGGTGAGTTCGACGTTGTCGCAAAAGCGTTATCGCGTTTTCAATTCGGAACCGCTACGATGTGCCATGAGAGGCCGCTCGCATGATGGACTCGTCAGAAAATTTTCAACTCACCCGCCGCCGTTTGCTGACAGGCGCGTCCCGGATTGCGGCCGCTGCGGCCGCTTCCGCTCTGATGCCACCGAACGTGCGACGCCTGTTGGCGCAGGCTCCGTCAAAAAGCGGATCGCTGAAAGACATTAAACATGTGGTCCTGCTGATGCAGGAAAACCGTTCCTTCGATCACTATTTTGGAACGCTCGCGGGCGTCCGCGGATTCGCGGATCCATCCGCTCTCACACTAGCCGACGGAAAATCTGTCTTCTACCAGCCGGATACAGTGAATCCCCGGGGATACGTGCTTCCGTTTCATCTTGACACCCGCACCAGCAGTGCGCAGAAGATTCCCTCCACCAGCCACGCCTGGGCGGTGCAACACGAGGCGTGGAACGGCGGCAAGATGGACCAATGGCTGCCGGCGCATCGCAAGGCGGATGGACCAAATGGCCCGTATTGCATGGGGTATTACAACCGGGAAGATATTCCCTTCCAGTTCGCGCTGGCTGATGCGTTCACGATCTGTGACACGTACCACAGTTCGGTGATGGGGCCGACCTGGCCCAACCGCATGTATTGGATGACGGGGACGATCGACCCCGAGGGACTGCACGGCGGACCGATTCTCAAAAATACGGCGCCCCCGGGCGGTTATAGCTGGACTACGTATGCAGAGCGGCTGGAGCAAGCCGGCATCAGCTGGAAGGTGTATCAGCAAAAGGACAATTACGGTTGCAATTTATTGGAGACCTTCAAGATCTTTCGCGAGGCCGCGAAAGGCTCACCGCTCTATACGAAAGCAATGGTACGCGGTGAGGAAGGTCAGTTCGAACAGGACGCCAGGAACGATCGTTTACCGGCGGTCTCCTGGATCATTCCTACCAGCTATCAATCGGAACATCCCGATTACATGCCGGCGGATGGCGCGGCGTTTGTCGCCAGCAAGATCGATGCAATCGCAGCCAATCCTGACGTGTGGGCAAAAACCGCGTTCATCCTGAACTACGACGAGAACGACGGCATTTTCGATCACGTGCCACCGCCGGTGCCTCCGGCCGGTGCGGCTCATGAGTTTGTGAACGGTGTGCCCATAGGCGGTGGGTTTCGCGTGCCCTGCATCATCATTTCTCCATGGACCACAGGAGGATGGGTTTGCAGTCAACCGTTTGATCACACCTCGGTGCTCCAGTTTCTGGAACATTTCACCGGCGTCCGGGAGCCGAATATCAGCGATTGGCGGCGAAGCACTTTTGGCGATCTGACTGCCGCATTTCGAATTCGGCAGGCGAATATCAAGGTGCCCTCTTTGCCGGATGTCCGCGGACCTTTGATCCAGGCTAAGTATGAAACTGCGCATTTGCCCAAACCGGTCCTTCCTAACGCCGATCAGTCACCGCCGAAACAGGAGCCGGGCAACCGCAAGCGGGTGTAGACCGACGGCGCGTTCTCTGCATCCGGAGGTGAAACTGCAGGTCCCTCGCTACGCTCGGGATGACAAAGTTCAGGGTGGTGCTGCACCTTGGCAGTAGTGAAGGGGATGGACAGAGTGAGGAACTCGAGGGAGTGCCACACCCTCGGCTTGCGGGAGGGCGTGGACAACGGTTCCTTCTGGCCATCCCATCTGAAACCATAACCCGGTATCCCGTAAATAAGATATTCCCGTGGTCACTATCGAATCTTATTAAGTGGCTATTGCCGCAGCAGGGATTTTCTCGTCGAATGTGGTGGACACGGTGGGCCGAAGGCAGCCCTCAGCGGCTGAAACCGAATTCATTGCGAAGCGATTACGTGCGGCCTAAAGACCGTACCCTTCACCCAGGAGCCCAATCTGATCCCGGCAAACGCTTCCGGTATATTTCTTCGGCTTCTACTTCTGGCAACGGGAGCGTCTCAATTTTCCTGGGGAGTGCTCCTGCCTTATGTCTCCGGGGCCGTTACTTTGGGGATCGGCCTTTACTCGGTTAGGAAAGAGTTTGCATCGAGGCGAGGTCTGGATAAGATCCTCCCGCTTGGGCCGGTGTTCCTCGCTGCTCCTGTCGCTGTATTCGGCATGGAACATTTCACTGCTACAAAAATTCTGGCCGGGATGGTTCCCGGTTGGATTCCCTGGCACATGTTCTGGGCCCTCTTTGTTGGAGCTTGCCTGATCAGCGCGGCCTTGAGCATAGCTGCCAGGAAATATGCTGGAATTGCGGCCACTCTCCTCGGGCTCATGATCTTTTTATTCGTGCTTCTCATCCACATCCCTGGAATAGACAAGAACCCCACGTCTGGATTGCTTTGGATTGTGGGCTTGCGGGATCTGGCCTTTAGCTGGGGCGCCATTTCTGTGGCCGCAGCAGAGACAGAACCGTGGAAACCTCAAGTCCGGCGAGGGGCGATTGTGCTTGCCCGGCTCTTCATTGGAGGGATCATCACGTTCCTTGGCGTGGAGCAATTCTTGCACCCGGAGCTGGCGCCAGGAGTTCCTCTCCAGAAGTTGATGCCGCTCTGGATGCCAGGACACGCGCTTTGGGGTTACCCGACAGGTGCGGTCTACGTGGTTGCGGGACTGTGCTTGATCAGCAATAGGAAAGTGCGTCTGGCGGCAACGTGGCTAGGAGCCCTGATCTTTCTGTTAGTGCTGGTGGTCTACCTGCCCATCGTGATTGCGAATGTCTCCGACATAGGAAACGGCCTGAACTATCTGGCGGATACGTTGTTGTTGAGCGGCACAGTTTTGGCTGTTGCTCAAAACTCGTCGTAGGAAATGAGACTGGACGAGACGCCAAGATCAGCGAGCATTTTAGTGCAAGCCTTGATCATCATAGGTGGGCCGCAGAGGTAATATTCGACGGCCGAAGGGTTGGTGTGCCGGCTGAGATATTTCTCCAGCACCACCTGGTGGATGAACCCCAGATGGCCACTCCAGTTGTCCTCGGGCAGCGGGGCGGAGAGCGCGAGGTGGAAAGCGAAATTGTGATGCACGTTCGCTAGATCATGGAAGTAGTCATCGTAGTAGATCTCCTGCTTGGATCGCGCACCGTACCAGAAGCTCACTTTGCGGCCACTTTGCTCGGTTTCGAGCAGGTGGGAGAGGTGGGCTCGGAGCGGAGCCATGCCTGCGCCCCCGCCAATGTAGACCATCTCCCGCTGCGTCGGCTTGATATGGAAATCGCCGAAGGGGCCGATGGCAGAAACAATGTCTCCCGGCTTGAGGCTGAATACGTAACTGGAGCCGACGCCTGGAGCACAATCCTGTCCGGGAGGCGGCGTCGCGATGCGCACATTGAAGCGCAGGGTGCGATCCCGCTCCTGGTTGCTGGCGAGCGAGTAGTTGTTGCGCCGGCCGGCCTCGGGATTCCGGGCCACAAGATCGAAGACATGCTGTTGCTCCCAGACGGCGGCGAACGGCTGGGGAATGTCGAAATCGCGAAAACGGATCTCATCGTAGGCGGGAATATCGAGTTGGAGATAATCGCCCGGGGTAAAGAAAATCTTTTCCGCAGAGTTCAAGGGCTCGAGAACCAGCTCTTTGATAAATGTGGCGACGTTGCGGTTACTGACCACGCGGAACTGTGTGTTCTTTTGAGGACGAGCGCCGGCGCCACCGGCCCGGCTCACGTTGATAAAAATTCGACCGTTGCGCTCCGCGATGGGATAGGTGGCGAGGCCGCGGCAGATCGGGACGCGCGCGGGTGATCCGTCGATGAGGTTGAAGCGGCCATTATGCTTGGAGCATTCGATGAGCTTTCCCTTTACCAGGCCGAGAGAAAGATGAACGTTACCGTGGGTGCACAAGCCGTCGGTCGCGTAGAGCTCGCCATCCTCGGTGCGGTAGAGCGCGTAGGTCTTCTTCCCGTGGTCGAAGCGCACAACGTCAGGTCGGCCTAGATCGACAGCGGCGCAGGCTTCGATCCAACCTTCCGTATCCGGCTTGTCTTGGGAGGAGTGCTCGGCTTCGCGCACACGGATTCTTGCTGCGGGGAGCTGCCGCTTGACGTGATAGCCGGGATCTTTCACCTGCCTCAGAATGGTAGGCACAATTTCACGCCAGGCCGAGAACAGGCTTGGATAGGGCGTGGGACAGTCATCTTTCACGGCGGCGTGCAACCTGGGCAGCGCGTGATAAGGCACCAGGGGATACATGTGGTGCTCGACGTGATAGTTCATGTTCCAGTAGAGATAGCGGTGGATCCAGGACATGTACACCGTCCGGCAGTTGAGGCGGTGATCAAGAACATTTTCAGCCAGACCCGCGTGCTGGGTGAGACCGTAGGTGACCAGCAACCAGGTACCGAAGAGATTGGTAAGGCCGATCAGCAACAGGGGAAGAATGCTGCGGCTCCAGATGGAGAGTGCTATCACCACGACGTAGATGGCGACATACACGCGTGCCCTGCGGTAAATCCCGGGAAACTCTACCTCGGGGATGTACGTTTTCTCGTCTGCAGACATGCGCCCCAAGGAATGCAAGACAATGCGGGAGAAATACTTCCGATACACCGGGAGGTTGAAGAACGACATGAAAATGCCCTTCAAGTCCGGTGGGCGAGGGACGGCAATCTCCGGGTCGCGGCCGATGATAATGGTGTCGCTGTGATGGCGGGTGTGACTCCAACGCCAGACTATGGACTCGCGCATGACCATGAACGACGCGATTTCATAGAGCGCGTTATTCATCCAATCCGTCTTGAAGGCAGTGCCGTGGCCGGTCTCGTGCCAGCGGGAGTCGGAGGTCGAGGCGTAGAGAACACTGTAGACCAGGTAGGGGAGGATAGCCCACCATGAGCCCCAGAGGGCATAGGTCAGCAGGCCAGTGCCGAGGATCAGAGCGAACCACAGAATCGTGTCGCGGATAGCGGGTCCATCGCGACGCTGAAGCAGGCCGCGCATGGTCTCGCGGGGGACTGGAGACTGATACCAATCCGCTTCGGCGAGCCCCTTTTCCACGGCCATGGTGGAATTGACCCCGGTGAGGCTATAGTCAAGGGTCGTTGGCGGAGTAAGGACGGGACTGGCGCTCATGATCGCTGCCTGAGGTTCAGAAGTTGAGGAGCACTACACTCCCGGTCATTCCTATCTAACGTTACACCGCACCCTTTGACGAGGTGAAAATGCCTAGCGAACGGGCGGAAACGGTGATATACCGGCCCGTTTTCGATACCTTCACCAGGCTGAGATCTTGAGCTGTGACGAATCAGGCCCATTGCGCTACCATTACCAACGGCGATTACCACAATCTTCCTTTGCGTTACGCAAGAACCGTAGCAAATCCTGGTGGAAGCGCTATGCTCATCAACAAGCGGCGATTCTCCAGGGCTCTATGATCGATTCTTTCGGGGGAGGGACTCGATAGTGGAACAAGGAGAGTCGCCGTTCTTGCCTTGACCGTCGTCCAGGGGTTCTATGAAACATCAGAGTGAAAAAATGATCAAGTCAAACAATCCGCCCTGCAAGGTTCTTCCGTTTGTGACGCCAGAAGCTGTCATCGAAGGTAAGCTGGAAAAGTGGTTTCGTGGCGTTATCCAGAGCAACTACGATCTAATGACCGCTCTGGAGCGGTTGCGTGATTCGTACGAACGGCAAGCAAAGAAGCCGCTGACTGAAGCCGACCGCGCTGTGCTGATGGCAGTCCAGGTTACTTTGCAGAACGCCAAGAATGCGCGGGTTCTTTAAAATTCACATGCGCAGCCCTTGGTATAGAGAGACGGCATATGGGCGATGAACTTGAGGTCTATTGCCCCACCTGCTTCGCGCTGCCAGGTGAAATGTGCCGAACCAAATTTTTGGTTCACGGCAAGGGCGAAGTGACAGCGGTGATTTGCCGCACCCACTATGTTCGTTTGCTCGATAGCCAAAGATTTTCGATACGCGGCTCGATTGCCCGGCAACTTCTAGCGGTAGCGCTTAGCACCCTTCGCGGCAAATAGTCGAACGTTGGCGAGGGCGATTGAGGCCGGCTACTGACCGCCCCGCTCGTGCGCCTATGAGATCGCCGCGAAACCCACCTTCACCAGGGTGATGAGGACCCACCAAACCGCGACAGCGGTCGCTGTTGCGGCCAGCTTCGTCCTCGCCACAATGGCGCAACCAATGCTCACCAGGACGAGGACCCAGATGCTCACAACGTCCATCGCGGTGGCGAACGCCATCAGCCACTGGGGCGAATCCGAGGGCAGGTAATACCCAAGGTTTGTGCCGACCGGATTCTTGAGGTTGAATGCATCGGGATCAAGACCGGCAAAGAGCACGATAATGCCCAGAATTCCCTGGATTAGCCAGGGCAGGGTCGCGTACATCCACACAGCGAATACCTGGCTGAATTTGGCGTGCCCGCCTAGCCCAAAATTCACCGTCATCAATAGCACGCCGGCCGCAATAGCGGCAAAGAGCAGCCCCAGAACTGGTGTAGCCCAAACAATGTACTTGGTAAACGAAGCTGCGACTGCTTTCTGTCTCGCCTGCTGCTCCGGCGAAAGCTGCGCAAACCTCTCCTGCTGCGCCGGTGAGCTCTGTTGCAAAATATTAGAGTAGGTTTTGTCCCATCCAATCTTCTGCTGGATGGCTGCGCTAAAGCCGACGGTTACCAGCGCGCCCAACAGCCAAGGCAGCCACCAGCTGGCGCTGCGCAGAATGTCGTCGAAGGTCTTGGAGGGGGCAATGAAAGTATCTATGACTCGCTCCACCTCGCTCAGCGGGGTGGATGCTTTGGCGTTGGCCACCGTATCAGACATGAGAACCTCCGTGAAGCCACGGGAACTGCGTTTTGCCGGAGTGCTATTACCCGCAATAGCACAAAAATTAGAAACCAGGCTTGCAAGTTGCTGCCATTGGTATGCTGTCACCCTGCTTTATTCTCGTGCAAGAGAAAACTGTAGGGCGCGCAGGGCGCGCCGCGTAAGACTGGTGTTTATTTTTGGTCCGCACCCGGTAGCAATGCTTACGGCCCTGGTGTAGACTCCGGCAGCAAGAGTTTCCCCCGGCGTCTGGAGGCGAAATGGCTCTCAGTTTTGCAACCGATATCCGCCCTCTTTTTCGCGATGAAGACATTGCCTGTATGCAGGGTTCAGGTGTTCATCTTGATGATCACGCCTGGATGTCCGTGACCGCTAACGCGAAAAGTGTCTACGACCAGGTATCTACGGGCGCCATGCCTCCCGGTGAGCCTTGGTCCTCCGATCATGTTTCACTTTTCAAGAAGTGGATGGACGCGGGTTATCCGGGTTAAGTAGCTTGAGTTTCTCGAAGGCTGACCGTGCGTCATGAAGCCGGTTGAAGATCAGCGCAGGGTCAAGCGATTCGGTGAGGCGATGACGAGTCAAGTCGGCTCGCAAGTCCCAACGTGCCCGGGCGAAACCCAGCTGAGTTCCGCAGCTAGTCAAATTCTGCTGTAGTTCCAGCACAACGCGCGCTGCAGAGTAATCCAAATTCGTGATGGCCTCCGCGTCGACAATCAGCCAGCGGACTGGCGAAGGGGCCTGCCCTACGAGGCAAGTGACCTCTTCAGAAAACCGGTTGGCATTGGCATAGAAGAGAGCCGCTCCGAAGTGGTACAGCACAAACCCGGGTTCCGTCATCATGCCTGGCGCCACGGGCTTCAGATCCCAGGTTCCGAGCGGGTTCAGAACCATAACGCCGGTGTGCGGGTGATAACTGTGCCGGACGATCCGCAAGAGAGAGAGGATCATCGCCAGCAAAATTCCCTGTTCGACGCCGGCAGCAACGACGACCACCGCGGTGGTGAGGGCCAAGGCAAACTCGCCCGGACTCTCACGGCGAATCGCCAGGAGGGTCCGCAATTTGATCAGGCGGATAGCGATCATGAAGACGAGGGCGCCGAGCACAGAACGCGGCAGATATTCGAGGGGCCGGGTAAGCAAGAGCAGAACCAGCGCCACGATGGCGCCGGTGGCAAGCTGCGCAACCTGGCTCTGAGCACCAGCGCTTTCGACCATCGCGGTCTGCGTGGGGCTGCCGTTGACGACGAATGTCCCGCTCAAGCCGGCCATGGCGTTGGCTGCAGAAAGACCGGCCAGGTCCGCATTCGCGTCCAATTGCTGGCGGTGGCGCGCTGCATAGATGCGGGCGGTGGCGGCACTCTGCGTGATAATCATGATGCAGCACGATGCAGCGGTGCGCATCAGCGGCGTAAGATCTCTCCAACTTACGGCCGGCAATCCGAGATGAGGAAGACCGCCAGCCACCGGTCCGATGATGGCAATGCCGCGCCCGCTGAAATTCCACATTGCGCTGGCCGCTATAGCTCCGGCAACCGTAAGGAATGGACCTGGCGCTCTCGGCGCGAAGTTGCGGAACAGAATAAGAACCCCGACCACAACGGCGGAGACGGCTAAGGTCGGCAGATGGACCTGGGGCAGTCTTCGGAAAACTTGTGCCAACTGGAGCAGCGAGCGGCTGGCGGAAATTTCGAGTCCCAACATCTCACCGAGCACCGCGATGCCGACCTGGAAGCCGACTCCGGTGAGGAAGCCGTCGAGCACGGTCTGGGAGAGAAAGTCGGCGATGAAGCCGAGCTGCAGCAATCGCGCCAACAGCATGAACGCCGCGGTAAGCAGCGCGACCGCACCCGCCAGGGCTATGTAGCGCGGACTGCCCGCGGGCGCCATGCCGGACACACCACCGGCAAAGATGGCCGCGGTTGCGGAGTCTGCGGAAACCACCAGGTAGCGAGAGGAGCCGAAAGCTGCGAAGCCGACCAGTGGCAGCAGCAAAGAGTAGAGACCGGTCACAACGGGCATGCCGGCAATCTTGGTGTAGCCCAAGGCTTGCGGGATGTTCATGGCCGCGAGCGTGAATCCGGCAAAAGCATCACGCAACGCGGCTGCAGGCTTGAACGGCCGTATGCCTTGAAAGAGTTTCAACAAAGCCGAGCTCCAGAAGCGAGTTACCGCAAGTCCGGAGTGTACATTCTTCTCGATTGCTCCACCATCAACTTCGGCGCCGATCCAGCGCTCCCGGGCCGAGGGGGTGGGGTTAGTTCCACACCCAGGGCCCAAAGGCCTCAGGGGTAGCCAGCTGATGGCACGGCTGAAGCCGTGCCCTGTTACAAAACATGGTTCTTCTGCACGACTCAGACGTGGATTTAGACGTGGTGGCTGAGCGAAAGAACGTTCCCATCAGGATCCTTGAACCATGCCACCTGATCTCCGGAAGGTGCGGTCCAAATCCCTAGTTCTTGATCCGCAACGAATCCATACTTTTCGGTCACCACGTCGCGACTGCTGAGCCACAACGCCGCGGCTCGGACGTCGTCCACTTCCCACCCGAGAACCGTGCCTTGGGCCGGGTTGAATGTCTGCACCTTTACGATGCGGATCATGTTCTCGCCGGCTCGCAGCGCTAGTGCGAACTGATCGAGACTGACAAACTCGAAGCCGAGCTTGCCTTCGTAAAAGGCGCGTGCCTTCCCGTAATCCGTCGTCGTAAGGAATCCAACGAGTTTGCTAATGGTCAACATTGCCACCCTCCTATCTAGAACTAGCAGTTGTGGGGCATCGCCGCAATGCAGAGGTTGGCTGCTTGCATGGAGAATTGGCTAGCGGCTGTGAGGATGGCACAGCGACCATTTGTTTGCGGGAAAGGCGCACACGCGGGTTTGTTCGGCGCAGCGTGGAAGAAAATCCGGTGCGCTCCGGTCGGGATGAAAAATCCGGGGCAGCGTGTTCAGTGGTATTTTGCTTGTTGAGTTCAGAGGGTATTCCGCCGGCCTTCGTTGCTGGTGGAGGATAGGAAAATATGCGAACCACACTGAATATTATTGGCGTTCTTTTGGTTTTAGGTGGCGCAATTTGGTTTCTGCAAGGGATCAATATTCTTCCTGGCAGTTTCATGACCGGACAGATTCAGTGGGCGGTTTATGGTGGTATCGCGATTGCGGCCGGCATCGCTTTGCTGCTGTTAGCTAACCGGCCGCGAAAAGCGCCTTGATCACTACTGATTCGCTAACGCGGGCTTCAGCACTTCCTCGCACCACTGTCTAAAGCTGGTCGGCGTTGTATTTTCGGGCGTCCGCGGCTGCGAATTGTCGAGGCCGTTGTCTTTGGCGGCATGCATCTCCAGCAAACTCTGCGCGAACGCCTCGCTCGCGCCGAATTTCACCAGTTGTGCTTTATAAGCATCCCCTGGAATAGGTTGGAAGCGAATCGGCTTTCCAAGCACGTCCGTCAGGATCGCTGCCATATCGTTGAAGGAGAGATCCTCTGGTCCAAGCACTGCGAGGCCACCCTGGCCCTTCCACGATTTGTCGAGGAGGAGTCTGGCGCCAGTCGCTGCGATGTCTCGCGTAGCCACCAGGGGGGCCTTCAAGTCGGGGCGGCTTGGACCGAAAAACATGCCCTGCTGTGTGAGGGCATCGATTTGCCTGAGCATGTTTTCCATGAAGCCAGGACACCATAGGGCGCGGTAGTCTATGCCTTCTCTTTCGATCTCCGCATCCTTCGCAAAGGACGAGGTAACCGGACCCGCGTGGACCGGAACTCCACGTCCCAGGCCCGAAACAGTCACGATACGCTTCACTCCGCAGTGTTTTACGGCTCGGCATGCGGGGCGGGTGAACCGGAGATAAAGCTCCAGATCATCAGTCGTCGTGAAGGAAGGAGGCACGACCAGAAAGAGGCTTTCTGCGCCGTCGAGTGCGCGCATCAGCACGCCTTCGTCGTCGCTCGAGCCCTGCACGATCTGTACCTTGGCCCGTATATCGGCGGGCAGCTTGGCCGGGTCGCGCGCAATGACACGCACGGCCACGTTGGCGGCAAGAAGATTTTTCACAACCTGGGATCCGATATGCCCTGTTGGGGTGGTAACGACGATCACGATGTTTCCCTCCGTGCCGCGATGCAAAGTAAACTCTACCGTACCGTTTACTTACTGTCAAGCAGGCAACCTGAGCGAGAATAGGAAGCATGGCAAGACGAGGCGACAAACTTCGCGAACATATCCTCTGGGTCGCCAAGGATGTGTTCCTGGAAATGGGATTCGAGCGGGCGTCGATGGATGTGGTCGCCAGTCGAGCGGAGACCTCGAAGCGATCCTTATACGCTCACTTCGAGAGTAAAGAGAGGCTGTTCCTTGCGGTGATTGAGTTGGTGCGAGGGCTTTTTCTCAGCAGGTTGAAGTGGCCCAGCGACTATTCAGAGAAGCCCGCGGAAGCGCTCGTGATCTTCTGCGGCCGGTATCTTGAAGTGCTGTTGTACAAGAGCTCGATCCGGATGTGCCGCCTGAGCATGGCGGAAGCCGAAAGATTCCACGAGGGGGCGGCGGAATATTTTGACGTGCTATTCACGCAGGTCCACGCGCGCCTGAACACTTACCTGAAGGTAACGTTTGGGCTGTCGGCCCGCGCAAGTGGTGAGGCGGCGCACAGGCTTCTGGGCCAGGTTATTTACCCGCGATTCCCGCGAGCGCTCTTTGGGCTGGATAAGTTAGCCGAGAGTTTTGATGATGACGCCCTGGCGCCGGGCTTCGACCTAAAGCCTATTCGAAAAGCCGTTGCGGACTTGATCGAGTCTCTAGCCAGGCATTAGAGGACCATACCGCCCGAAACTTCAATCCGCTGGCCGTTGACCCAACGATTGTCCTCAGAAAGGAGCGAGGCGATCATGGGTCCGATATCCTCGGGAACGCCGGCGCGACCGAGCGCCGTCATGTCGGCGACGCGCTTGTTGATTTCCGGATTGTCGCGGACCATGCCGCCGCTGAAGTCGGTCTGAATCGCACCGGGCGCGACGGTGTTGACAGCGATGCCGCGGGGGCCGAGCTCCTTGGCCAGGTAGCGAGTCAGAACTTCAACCGCACCTTTCATGGACGCATAGGAGCTGCTTCCCGGGAGCGCGAAACGCGTCAACCCGGTAGAAACGTTCAGAATCCGCCCGCCATCATTCATGAGCGGAAGAAGCTTCTGCGTCAGGAAGAACACTCCCTTGAAGTGGACGTTGTAAAGCTTATCCAACTCCTCCTCGGTGGTCTGCTCAAAGGCGTTGTGGTGCGAGGTACCAGCGTTGTTGACCAGGTAGTCGAACCGTTCTGCCCCGAGCGTCGCCAACGCGGCACGCACACTCTGCACAAACGCGTCGAAGACGCGGACATCGCCGGTATCGAGCTGTATGGCAATGGCTTTGGCTCCCGCCTCGCTCACAGCGGAGACCACGTTATTGGCTTCAGCACGATTCGAGTGGTAGGTGAAGATGGAATGGACGCCGCGCGTGGCGAGGCTGAGCACGGTGTTGCGGCCGAGTCCACGGCTTCCGCCGGTGACTACGGCAATTTTTCCATTGGCGGGCACAGAATTTTGTGTAGGCATCCATACTCCTGGTGAATCCATTGTCGCTATTCAAGTTATGTTCACACGTCCGCGACGTGAATGCCAAAAGTCTCCGATTGCTTGCTTGTTGCTGCGAGAGGGGTTTTGGAAAAGTTGTGCGGCGCTGTTCGGACGCGCAGCAGCCTCCGGGGGCTAGAGCCGTGATTTTTTTCACGCTTAACGGCCCGACTTTAAAGCGGAAGAGGATCCAGTCCCGTTGCAATTCCAAGCGAAAGCCCGCGGCTAAAGCCGGTGGAGTAGGCTGATGGAACCGCTCGGCTTGAAAGCCGAGCTCCCCCGCATAAAGCGGTAGCCTGTAACGGGGGAGCTCCCACCAGGTCGCTTTCCGTTCGAGTAGAAGCAGGTGGGAGCCCTCTTGCTTTAACAGGGGGAGCGACGCTTTAGCGTCGCGGTTCCTCATCGGTTATGTGCTGAAGGTTCAGCAAAAGGGGGTCTGGTAGACCTTTCACTATCCGTTTAGGCGACGGGTTAGAAAGGAAAGGGCAGATGACCCCTAAGAAGAATAACGCAGCATGGAACCCCGCATAAATGCGGGGGCTCCCACCGGGCTTTCGTTGAGAGAACGGTGGAGCCCTCTGCTTTAACAGGGGGAGCGACGCTTTAGCGTCGCGGTTCCTCATCGGTTATGTGCTGAAGGTTCAGCCTTTCACTATCCGTTTAGGCGACGGGTTAGAAAGGAAAGGGCAGATGACCCCCAAGAAGAATAACGCAGCATGGAACCCCGCATAAATGCGAGCCCTCTGCTTTAACAGGGGGAGCCACGCTTTAGCGTCGCGGTTCCTCATCGGTTATGTTCTAGCAGGCCGAGGACCGAAGTAAACCCCGTCTTGACAATAGTCGTTACAACGAATATTGTTTGTTCATGCAGGAAGCAATCCAATTGGACCAGCGGAGGCGGTTAGCCCATCCCGAGGAAACTGCTTTCCTGGATCTGCTGCGTACGACGGACATGTTATCTCGCGGCCTGATCGCGGTTCTCAAGCAAGAGGATCTCTCGGCGACGCAGTACAACGTACTGCGGATCCTGCGCGGGGCGCCCGAAGGGCTTCCCTGCGGTGAGGTTGCCAACCGCATGATTACGCGGGATCCAGACATTACCCGCCTGCTCGACCGCCTGGAAAAGCGCGGCATGATCTCACGCACACGGGAAGCCAAGGATCGGCGCATGGTGGTAGCCCGGATCACGCCCCAAGGGCTGAAGCTTCTGGGCCGCCTGGATGAACCGGTGCAGGAAACGCATCGCAAGCAACTGGGTCACCTGGGGCGGGAAAGGCTGCGCGCACTCACTGCGCTGCTGCACGCCGCCCAATCCGAAGTGAGTTAAATTTTCACAAATATTTGTTGCAACGATTATCGTTCTCACCCATCAAAGCAAAGTGAAAGGAGAACCACCATGAACACCGCAGCTAGCTCAACCAACGCAACCACTACATGGAACATTGACCCTACTCACTCCTCCGCCGAGTTCAAGGTCAAGCACATGATGATCTCTCACGTAAAGGGGCACTTCGCCAAGGTCACGGGGACGTTGACCCTGGACGAATCGAACCCGGCCAACTCCCGGGTCGAGGCATTGATTGATGCTGCCTCCATCGAAACCCGCGATGCCCAGCGCGATGAACACCTGAAGGGCGCCGACTTTTTCGACGTAGAGAAATACCCCACGCTATCCTTCAAGTCCTCGCGCATCAGCGTGGTTCGGGATGGAGAACTGGCGATTGAAGGAGATCTCACCGTCCGCGGCGAAACACATAAGGTGGTCTTCACCGCGGAAGGCCCAACTCCGCCCGCGAAGGATCCCTGGGGCAACACCCGCGTTGGCGTATCAGCGACCACAAAGATCAGCCGTAAAGAGTTTGGCCTGACCTGGAATGCAGCGCTCGAAAGTGGCGGCTTTCTGGTCGGCGATGAGGTTACCATCACGCTCGACGTCCAGTTTGTAAAGGCTTGAATCTTCCGGACCGCCGGGGTCACTAGTGAAGCTTTTGTTCCCAATCCACCGGGACCCGGCCGCGGGGTCCCGGTGTGGGCTGGCTCAAGGGGTGGGCTCCCGGTGGCGCGAGCCTTTGGCCTTCCACTTCGCTCTCGGTTTCGAAGTTCCAAAACCACCCTTCACCCGGTTCGAAACTCTGCATGATGGGATGACCGACGGCCTGGAAATGCTTGCGCGCGTGCTGGTTCGGGGAGCTGTCGCAGCAGCCTATATGCCCGCATTCGGCACAGCGGCGAAGATGAAGCCACCAGTCGCCGGAGGCCAAACACTCTACACATCCAGTGCCACTCGGCGGAACCGCGGGATTAATGCCTGCAATGTGCTTCTTCATGTGTTCCTACCTGAAAATGCCTAAGTAGTTGGCTTGGCTGGAAGAGCCAGCGCGACGCTGGCCTCGCTGGTGAGGGGGAGGAAAGTGAAGGTCTCCTGCAGATACAAGCGCACAGCGGTATCGGTGTGGCTGAGATAGCCGATGGAGACGTCCTGACCGAGATGCAGGGCGAAATCGCCGCCACGGGTGGTCAAGACGAACGCGCCGGCAATGGCGGGCGCCCAGATGATTTCATCATTCACCAGCCGCTTGACGTGCTCCAGCACGGGGTAGCCGTGGTCACTGGTCTCGGCGAGCGCGGTATAGGCGTCGGCGCCCAGCAACACTGAGTAAGGACCGTTGACGCCAACCAGACGCAGCTGGCTTAAGGCCTGGGCAATGGCTTCGGGGTACTCACGCACGTCGGCGGGGAGAGTCATGATGGGATTGCTTGTCGCCTGGCGCAGGCCCTGAATGCCGGCGGCGGCATAGCCTTCAAATATTGCGCCATCTTCGGCAAAGGCGATCTGCCGCGCAGCGTCTTTTGCCGGTTGCCAGTCTGAATCGTTGGCGCCGCGGTCGACATCGTCTATCTGCTGGCGATCGAGCTCGAAGGGAACCCGCAACTCGACCAGCGGCTTCACCTCACGCTGCCTGGCGACGATGCCGTCGCCAGGAGCGGCAATCGTAAGCAGGTGACCGGTGCCGACAGCGGAGAGCAAAGACCCTTCGGGTCCCTGTACGTCGACGACGCGCCGCCCGGCGAGGTAGCGCTTGAGCGTACGCGATGTTTCTTGTTCGATCTCAGCCCACGCTGAATCGGAAATGGGAGCAAGCTCGCGATGGAGATTATTCATGCCGGATGTCTCCTTTAAGGGAACCGATGCCAAGAGAACCGTCGTGCGCGGACGGAATGGATGGAGAAGGTTTGGCCGGTGCCGGTGCGGGTGCTTCGGCAACCGGCGGATGATCTTGGGTTACGTCGTCTAGAAAGCTCGCGGAAGGCACGAAGAACAGGTTGCCGGTGACGGGGCGGCTGAAGTCGAGCAGGCGATCGTAGTTGCCGGGCGGCCGGCCGACGAACATGTTTTCGAGCATCTGCTCGGTGGTGCGGGGCGAACGGCTGTAACCGATGAAGTAGGTGCCAAACTCACCATGCGCGGGGCGGCCGAAGGGCATGTTGTCGCGCAGGATCTTGACTTCCCTGCCGTTCTCCTCGATGGTGGTCAGCGCGCTATGCGCCGAGGACGGCTTGACGGAGTCGTCCAATTCGATGTCGGCCAGCTTGGTGCGCCCGATGATGCGTTCCTGCGCCTCGGTCGGAAGCTTATTCCATGCGTCTAGATTGTGAAGATATTTCTGCACGATGACGTAACTGCCTCCTGCGAAGGCGGCGTCCTCCTCGCCGATGAGCACGGCGTCGACCGCGGCCGCTCCCCTTGGATTCTCCGTCCCGTCGACGAAGCCGATGAGGTCGCGGTCGTCGAAGTAACGGAAGCCGTGCACTTCGTCCACCGGAGAAACGGCGCTTCCGATCCGCGCCATCAACTGGGTTGCCAGTTCGAAGCATAGATCCATGCGCTTGGCACGAATGTGGAACAACAAGTCGCCGGGTGTGGCCATTGCATGGCGCGCGCCGCCACGAAACTCCCGGAAGGGATGCAGTTCCGCCGGCCGAGGCGGCCCAAACAAACGGTCCCACGCCTCGGAGCCAAACCCCATGACGCAGGAAAGCTGCCCTTCCAAATCACGAAACTCCACCGCGCGCAGCAGCCCAGAAAGATCTGCGCAGAATGAGCGCAGGGTTGCGCGATTCTCGGAGCCCGGGTTCAGGGTCACAACGAGGAAGATTGCGGCGCGGGTCAGCGAGGCGGCGACTGGTTGCGCAACGGCAGGCAAACTAGCTACGGGCTGGGGCGCGTTGTCAGGATCGGGTTCCATCGGGTGTGGTCTTGGCGGAGAGTATGGGGATTTCTAATGCATTCTGCTGATGTTGCGGGCCCGTTGGAATCAAATGTCCTATCCGAAAATATCACGCTCGCCGCTAAGGGTGGGGCCGATACCCTGTGCCGATTTTTCCAGCACCTCTACCTGTTGCCGTAAGCGCGTTGCCTGACCCTGTTCCTCGCCCGCCGGAAGCACCGTTTGCGGCTGAGGTTTGCTCAACTCGATATCCTCTCCACGCAGCAACCGGGCAATCCGATGCAGCCTGTTTTCGAGGTCATCGACGAAGGGCACCCACTCCGGGCCCGGTGGCACAGGATGGACCAGCGCTAAGGAGACCATGCCCTGGGTCAGGCGGCGCGAATAAGTGGCGAAGGCCAGCGCATACTCGGTGCGCACCGAAGCGGCCGGGTTCTGCGTGCCCTCCATCATCAGTCGCTCCAGCGCCTCCTCAGATTCGTTATTGGCCAGCCCCGCATGGCGCCGCGCCGGGGCCAGGATGTCCACGTTGGCGACCGCCTTCTCTTCCTTCGGAGAGCTCCAGTAGCGGCGCATGGCGGCCAGGTAAGCCGCGTTTGCCTGGCCTGATCGGGCGAGGATCTCGCCCAGGCGCAGATGCTCCGACTCGGTCCAGAGAAGTTTTACCGCGATCAGGGCCAAGGCCGCACCCAGGATGGTATCCATGGCACGAATTCCGGCGATGCCCCAGCCGTGGCGGCTGTGGAGGGTCAGCAACACGAAGGTTGGCGTCAGGAAGAAGCAATACCACGCATAATCCACTGCGTACCAGGCGAGAGTAAAGAACGCAGTGATGCATACCGTTGCAGTCAGCGTTTCGGGCGTGCGGATGAAGACCGCCAGCAACGCGGCCAGCAGGCCGCCGGCAATGGTGCCGCCCACGCGCTGCATCGATTTTCGCCAAGTGTGCGCCACGTAGGGCTGCAGAACGATAACTGCGGTGAGCGCCATCCACTCGCCATAGGGCAGATGCAGCGCCCTTACCAGCAGCACGCTGGAGACACAAACCGCGGCGGTGCGCAGGGCATGACGCAATGCCGACGAGGTAAGGGTCCAATTCTGGTGCAGCGATTCGAGCGCGCTCGATGACGTCAGGCGCAGGCGCTGCTCGGCCCTGACATGGAGTGGCAGGCCCTGAACTTGCCGTCGAGAAAAGGGCGGATCAATCCCGGTCCATATGCCAATGATTGCTTCGAGTGCGGTCTCAAGGTTCTGTGCGCACTCCGCTTGCAGGGCAAGAAGAGCGGCCGCAAACATCGCTGCACCCTTTGCAGAGTCCGCTGACCCATCCACCACACGGGCTGCAGCGATCAGCGTATTGCCCTCGCGGAGAAACTCGGCCAACCGGGCCCGATCTCCCAGCCCCCGTTCCACGAGCATTGCCGCTTGCCCCAACCAGGCGAGTTTCTGCCTGGCGAACGCAATGTCGTCTGTGCTGCCTTCGATGGCCGAGCGTTCGGCGAGGTCGATCATGGCTAGCCCGCGACTGAACAGCGTATCGGCGATTTCAAGTAGCACGGCCAGGTTTCGTCCCCGCGCGGAGCGGGCCGGAGTGCGGGCCCGCACGCTGCCCAAGCTGCCGCGGGCAGTCTCCAGCACACTGCGCATGCGATTGGGGAAGCCATGGACCAAGCTGAACCAGCGTGCTGTCCATGAGGATGCTTGATCTTTTGCGGCATCGGCCTGCGCGAGCAGCACATCGATCTCCGTTAGCGATTGCGCCAGTACGCCGAAGCAGAGACCAATGACCCGGCGAGCATGGCCAAAGGGGTAGACCGGCCAGAGAAACAACGAAAGCATGGCCGCGAAGGCGCATCCGCCCAGAAAGAACCCGGCTTGGCGCAAAGCGCCGGCAAGCGAGGCCGACGGGTGATCGAGCCCCACAAAATAGACCACCAGAATAATGACGCTTGAGGTCGTGAATGGTGGACCCGCGGCACGAAGGTAGGTGATCACGAAGGAGAAGACCGCAGTGAGAGCCAGCGTCCAAGCCAGATGGGTGCTTGCCAGGCTGGCCAGCACTGCGCCCAGGCTGCCTGCGCCCATCAACATGGCAATGGAGGCAAAGCGAACGCGGTACGGGCCCCCATTGTCGACGATGTTGCCCTCGAAGGCGCCGAGCGCGCTCCAGCCCATCGGCAGGCCGAGCATCCGGCAGACCATCATGGCTGCGGCCACGGCCAAGCCGGCGCGCAAGCCACGCGCCCAATCCAGCCGGCGAAGCTTGGCGGTTAGTCTTGCGGTCGAGGTCATGGAGAGAGTCTACAAAGCAGGAGATGACTCGAGCGCTTTTCAAAAGGATAAAATTGCGGTCGACGTGAATACGAACGGAGCGCGTCGCAGCAAATTCTCTAAAGAGCCGCCAGAGAGACTATACAGAAGGCCTGAACAACAGCCGCCACACGGAGACGAAATCGATGGGGAGTCTGGAAACGAGCCACATCCGAAGCGAGCCCGTTCTTTCGGCGGCCACGATCTCCGCGCGGCTTGACCGGCTTCCCGCCACGCGAACGATGTGGAAATTCGTCGTGCTGCTGAGCCTTGGCTTCTTTTTTGAACTGTACGACCTGCTTTATTCCGGATACGTCGCGCCGGGACTGGTGAAGACCGGCATTCTGAAGACCACCACCGCCGGGCTCTTCGGCATGAACGGAATAGCGGCCTTTATTGCATCACTGTTCGCGGGACTTTTCCTAGGCACGATTTGTTGCGGATTTCTCGCCGACCGTTTTGGCCGTCGTGCGATCTTTACCTACTCGCTGCTGTTCTACACGGCCGCGAACCTTACCATGGCATTTCAGGTCACGGCTACCGGCCTGAACTTCTGGCGCTTTATGGCAGGGCTCGGCATTGGCGTAGAACTGGTAACCATCGGGACGTACATCTCGGAATTGGTTCCCAAGCATATCCGCGGCCGCGCTTTTGCTTGCGAACAGGCCGTGGGGTTTATGGCCGTGCCGGTGGTTGCATTCTTGTCGTACCTGCTGGTGCCACACAAGCCTTTGGGCCTCGATGGCTGGCGCTGGGTGGTGATCATCGGAGCGCACGGAGCCTTGTTCGTCTGGTTCATTCGTCGCGCGTTACCCGAAAGCCCGCGGTGGCTTGCACAAAAGGGGCGACTCGCGGAAGCTGACCTTGTGATGTCGAAGCTGGAGCAAACGGTCGCTAGAGAATTCGGGCGGGCGCTTCCCGTTCCTGCTGCGACTCATAGCCGACCTGTCACCACGGCGCAGACTTTCTACGACATGTGGAGGGCACCTTATGGCAAGCGCGCAGCGATGATGATCATTTTTAATGTCTGCCAAACGGTCGGCTTCTACGGCTTCGCCAATTGGGTGCCGACGCTACTCGTCAAGCAAGGCATCACGCTCACGACAAGCCTGTTGTATTCATCGATCATTGCCATTTCGGCGCCCATCGGGCCGCTCATGGGCCTGCTGATCGCCGACAAGTTTGAACGCAAGAGCGTGATCGTCTTGACCGCAGGAGCGATCGTAGTTTGCGGGCTGGCCTTCAGCCAGGTTTCGGGTGGAATGTTTCTCATCGCGATGGGCGTGGGGCTAACGCTCGCCAGCAACATTATGTCTTACAGCTTTCATGCCTACCAGACAGAGCTTTTCCCAACGAGCATCCGTTCGACCGCGGTTGGATTCGTTTACTCCTGGAGCCGCTTTTCTGCGATTTTCACTTCGTTTTTCATTGCCGGAGTTCTGAAGAACTTTGGCACCACCGGCGTGTTCGTGTTCATTGCGGCAGCGATGTTGATCGTGATGGCGGTGATTGGATGGATGGGTCCGCGTACGCGAAATCTCGCGCTGGAAGAGATTTCCCGATGACGATCTTGCAGCGGATTACTGCCAGGCACATGCGATTTTACTAACCTGTCAATGGGGTGTTACCAGAACGATAGAATCCCCCTAATGCAGTGCGCGGATAGCAACCGAAGCGCGAAGGAAAGCGCGAAGGAAAGCGCGAAATGCCGCAGACGCCGCACTTTAGATTAGATCGTTCACCCCGGCGTAACCCCTGCCGGTGATGTTTCGCAGTACGGCGGCGTGGGATACAGTGACGCCACTATGCTCATCGCCGGTGGCCGAGAGAAAGGCTTCAGCGTTTTGCTGGTCTCCCTTGGCGTGCTCTTTTTGATTGGTATAGCAATTGCGATCGGCGTCCATGTATTTTTGGCAGCCGTTGGTCACTATGCTCCCTGGGAGCAGATCTGGAGCGGTTGAGCGGGTGATATGCGTTACGGGCAAGGCGCCCTCTCACTCGCTGCGCAGAGCCTGCATCGGTTCCACGGATGCAGCACGCCGCGCGGGCCGCCAGCCGGCGATGGTTCCGCACAGTGCCAGCAGGAGCGACTCAATGATGGACTGGACCAATTCGGCGGCGCTGGCCCGACCCCAGCGCGGCCCGCACGGCCATCTCCCGCTCCCGTTCGACCGAACGCCCCAACACAAGATTGCCCACATTCACGCAGGCCATCAGTAGGATCAGTCCCGATGCGCCCACAGCAGCCACAGTCCCTGGCGCAGGTTCCGTCCCGCAAGCCACGTGAAATTGTCATGGAGATCAATTACATCCGGAGCCCAGCTGCGCATAATCGCAAGATGGGTTGGAATCCCAGGAGCCATCCGGACCAGAATCGCGGTCAACTCCGCTTCGGCTGTAAAGAAGACAATGCTATTTAGGAAAGGCTGAAACCGGAATTGTGTAAAAAAGCGTGGTGGGAATTCTGTGGGACCATTGACAGCCATTTGCCCGACCGGTTTTTCGGGCCCTTTTCCGTGCGACAGAATTGTCATCCCGACCTGAGCTTTTTTTAGAAGGTCTCCCAAACGCGCATTGCGTGTTCAAAGCGCAGCATGTCAACACGCTTACCGAGAAACTTGACTCCTTCCATCTTCAAGCGGGCTCTCTGTTCCTTCTCGGCTTCGTAGCGAAGCTTGATTTCGCCACCGGCGCCGAGTACCCGGTGCCAGGGGAGATTGTCTGGTGGATCAGTGCGCAGCAGCCGTGCGACGGCGCGATGGTAGAGCGGATAGCCTGCCGCGGCGGCGACCCTTCCATAGGTGCTCACTTTTCCTGCCGGGATGGAAAGGATGACGCGACGAAATGCCTCGTCACGCAATTCGTTTGCTCTCGCACCATCGCGCAGGATGCGTCTCGCTTGTGAATTAGGTTGCGTTCGCATGTCCGCCGGCGTGCGAACGCGAGTCGAGCTGTCGACGTTCTTGATTTTCACCTGGGATGGCGCTCCTCAAAGAGCTTACCGTCCTTCCCTTCCAGGCCCAGCAGATGCGCCTTCGCGTCAAGGCCGCCGGCAAAGCCGGTAAGCTTGCCGGAAAAACCAACCACACGATGGCATGGCACAACGATCGCGATGGGATTTTTTCCGTTCGCCGCGCCGACCGCACGCGTGGCCTTTGGATTTCCCAGCTGATTAGCCAGTTGTCCGTAGCTGCGTGTTTCTCCAAATGGAATCGCCAGGAGCGCTTTCCACACCTGGTTCTGAAAACGGGTGCCTCTCATGTCCAGCGGAAGAGAGAATGATTGCCGTTTGCCCGCGAAATACTCTTCCAGCTGAAGTTCTGTTTTGCAAAGCACGGGGTGATCCGGGTCTTCCCTGGTTTCGTCTAGCCGAACCCTGCGGGGATTTTCCTTCTCCCAAAGGATCGCCACGAGGCCATTGCCGCTGGCGACAAGCTTCAACCTGCCAATCGGGGAATCGACAAACTTATATGACAGACTCATACGATTTACCTTTCGTTTCTGCAAAGTGCTTCCAGAGAGCCGCGGCAGCATAGGCACGCCACGGGCGTACCTTGCTTACATTCATTTCAGGATGGCGTTTGATCTCCTGCTTCAGTCCGTAGTCGGTCGCAGGAAACGCGTCGTCATCATCGAAGGCCCGCATGGCGATGTACTCGGCCGACCAGGCGCCGACACCAGGAAGAGAAAGCAAGGTTTGACGGAGCTCCTTCGAATCAGGCTGGCCCAGGAGCGGTAAGCCGCCATCTGCCGCGAGGGCAGCGATCGTCCGGATGGCGGTTCTTCTCATTTCAGAGGTGCGCACGGCAGAGAGGTCAGCGGCGCGGAGCACCTTGGGGGACGGAAAGAGGCGAATCTCCTGACCCGTAGCTGGATGCTTGACTGGCTCTCCGCTTTGCATGAGCTCGCGAATGAGAGTGCGGCCAAAGCTGACTGAAACGAGCTGACCAAGAATGGTTGTGATGAGAGTCTCAAAGCGGTCCCAGGTGCGGGCGACGCGAAGGCCTGGGTAACGCATCCATAGATCGCCGAGATGGGGCTGCCCAGCCATGTGCTCTGCGATCACCGCCGGATTCACGTCGAGGTCGAACATGCGCCGCACGCGTTGCTCAATCGCGGGTATGGAGTTTCGAGCTGCTCCAACTATCTTGAGCGTGAGCACATTCTCTTGTGGATGATCGTGCGATACGCGAAAATATCCAAGTTTGCCGTCGCGGCAGAAGACGCGCTCGTAGTGTTGCGGAGTTACTGTCTCGAGCTCAGGAAGCTGGTGCGCGCGAAAGATTGAGAAGAGAGTCTCGCCGTCGAAAGGCGGAAGGTACTTGAGCCGAAGCACCTTCGCGCTTTCGGTCTTTGTGTTTTCGTTCTTCCTCCGAACCAGCGACGGCATTTTCTGAATTTCTTTCGGGACGCTCCCACATGAGATGTGCGCGCAAAGGCATGCGCTTCAACGAATTCTGATCTATAGAGAGGGCTTCGGGTCATAGCTTAATGAGGAAAAGGATGGGCCGGCGACCCACGTCAGCCCGCTACTTAAGGTACATCGCGACGGGCTGCCCCGAAAATGAGATCGACTGCGGCGCAAGCCATTCGCTGGAGCTCGGCATCGTTCTCGTGTTTACCGACGCCTGCCAAACGGCGGTAAAGAATGTCTCCGGTCAACGAGTCGTGAAGGATCACGGCAATCCGGTCAATTGGAATCGCGGTCTTTTGCAGCTCTTGGCGACGGCTTTCCAATAGCGATCGTATGAACGACGCTGTCTTGGCGGGACCGTGCGTGTACCATACCTCACCTACTTCAGGACAGTTCAAAGCCTCCCCGATGGCGAGGCGATGCAGTTCCACGGAGCGTTTCGAGGTGATGAGCTTGAGAATCTGAAAAGAGAGTTTCTTCAGGCACGCTTCAAGATCTAATCCAGCGTAGTCGATTTTCGCTAGCGGTTTATTGGCCTCGCGGCAGAGGTTCTCAATACTGCTGATGAACAGTCCACACTTGCCGCCGAATTCGCTGTAAACCGTACTCTTCGAACCGCCAGCCAGCTCGATGATCTTATCGATGCTGACACCCTCATAGCCGCGCTTCAAAAACAAGTCTCCGGCGACCTTTTTTAGCTTGCAGTTTCGAGCCTCTCCTCGCGACGGCTTGTTCGGCATTCATCTCTCCCTTCTGGACGCATGCCAAAATACTGTTCATGCATTCCTCCGCCTGGGATTCCCTGTGATGCAACTTTTCGTGCCACCTGCTCCGTCACACCACAGCGAACTGCGCTTGCGCACAAGTTGCAACGGGTCATCTCTGTACTGTACAGTACAGTACATGGTATCAGCCAGACTCAACGCCCAAGAAATCTTCGGGCTAGGATTATCTAGATTGAAGGAGACTTGATGGATCGCCGCAATTTTCTTTCTGGCTCTCTTGCTGCTTCTGCCCTCTCGTTTGCTACTGTTGGTGATTTACCTGCCCAGGAAGGCTCCCCTGCAGACAAATCTGCGCCGGAGTATATCGATCTGCGACGCTACCATCTGGCGAATGGGCCGGGCGTAAAACTCACCACTGCTTTTTTTGCCGACGCTTTGATTCCGGCATTGAACCGTCTCGGCATTGGGCCTGTCGGTGCGTTTTCTGTCTATTTCGGACCTGACAGCCCGTCGTTTTACCTGCTGATGCCAAGCTCGAAGCTGGAGACATTGGTGACAGCGGACCTTGGGTTGGCGAAAGACGATGTTTTTATGAAGGCAGCTGCGCCATTCTGGGACGCTCCCGCCGCCGCACCGCCCTACATCCGCATAGAGAGTTCCTTATTGCGAGCGTTCCCCGGCTATCCTAAGGTCACTCCACCCGCCTCCGCCGCAACCAAGGGAAAGCGCATTTATCAACTTCGCCAGTATCAGTCGCCGACAAACATGGATCACATCCGCAAGGTGGAGATGTTTCATCATGGCGAGTTCGACTTTTTCGCCAAGGCCGGCGCTGAAGGAGTTTTTTATGCCGATACACTGGTCGGACCGAATCTGCCGAATCTTACTTATATGCTCAGCTTTCCTGATATGACGTCGCTTGAAGCGGATTGGGAAAAGTTTTCCGCGGATCCGGATTGGAAGAAACTCTCTGCCGATTCGAAGTTCAACTTAGACCCGCCAACGGTATCAAATGTGACCAGCCTCGTGCTGCGTCCCCTAGCCTGTTCACAAGTTTAGCGGGACTGACGCATTTGCTGACGCCGGACCAAAACACATAGAGGAAAACGAGATGAAACAGTTAGTGATTGCAGGACTATTTGTGGCTCTGGCGGCAACCCAAGCCGATGCGCAAATCAACGCAGGCGCGCAGAAGCCCGAGCCTAGCTTGCCTTTTAATATGGTCCAGGTAGCAACCCTCAGCCTTCCCTGGCGGATTGCCTTTCTGCCCGACGGGCGGATGCTGATCACCGAGAAAACCGGCGGCATGGAGTTGGTCACGCAGCAGGGAGCCAAGACGCCTGTCGCGAATGTGCCACCCGTTCTTTACAAGGGACAAGGCGGCCAGCTGGGTGTTTTTCTCTCGCCACACTACGCCAAGGATCACAGTGTCTACCTCACCTATTCGGAGCCGGGTGAGGGCGGCTCGAGCCTGGCTCTTGCAAAAGCCAAACTGGCGCTGGGGCAGGATTCGGCGAGCCTCGAGGATCTCAAGGTGATCTGGCGCGATGGCGAGAGGGGGAATGGCGGACAGTTTGGTGCACAGATAGCCTTTTCCCCAGATGGCAAGTATCTATTCCTCACCGTTGGCGATCGGCAGCGCATGACGCCGGCTCAGGATCCCAACCAGCCGTTGGGCAAAATTCTGCGCCTGACGTTGGACGGCAAGCCTGCTCCGGGCAATCCGATGGCCGGGAAGAAGGGCGCGGCCAGCGTGCCGGTGATCGACCCGCCGTCGGATACTGAAGCGGCAAAGACTGCTCCCGTGGTGAGAACGTATACGTTCCCGGGACCTAACCTGACGCCGTCAGAGACCTGGAGCAGCGGACACCGTACGCCCTATGGTTTGGCCTTCGCGCCTGATGGCCGGTTGTGGGAAATCGAGCATGGCCCGAAAGGCGGCGATGAGCTGAACCTGATCGAGCCGGGCAAGAACTATGGCTGGCCGCTCGTTTCTTACGCGGTTAACTACAATGGTGTGCCGATCCCGAGTCCAGACACGCGACCTGATTTGACCAAGCCTGTGATCTACTGGACGCCGGTGATTGCGCCCGGCAATCTCATGTTCTATAACGGTGCGATGTTCCCGCAGTGGAAGGGTTCTGCCCTGGTGAGCGGCCTGGGCAGCATGACCATCAACCGCATTACCTTCGATGGCCAAGGGGGCGCCAAGCCCGCAGAACGTTGGGATGTAGGTCACCGAATCCGCGATGTAGAGGTCGGTCCCGACGGTGCGCTGTGGATGCTCGAAGACTCCAAGTCAGGCGGCCTGTTCCGCGTGACGCCGAAAAACTAAGTCAGGCCGCGGAATTACAAACAAACCAGCGAGCTGCAGCCTTTTGCAGCTCGCTCGAATCCGGGTCGCTGTCACAAGCCCAGGCGATCACCCCATCCGGGCGTATGAGTGCAGCGCTCACACCTAAAGTCAGTGACGGCATGGCGAGCACTTTATCGGTAGGCGCCTGCGGCAACCTGAGACGCGCAGCCATCTTCGCTCATTGAGGCAGGCCGTGCCGTTCAAGGGCTTGCTGCCGGATAATCTGGTCTGCATGTGGTTCACGCTAAGGACTAGCCAAGGAGGAAACTTCTTGCTGGATGCAATTCGGGCAACCAGCCCCCTTCGAGGGGAGCGAGGCCTAGACACCGTCCGAAACTCCTCGCGTCTGGAAATCCTGCTCCGGCATCTGGGCCCGGGTCTCCGCAGCCTGGCGCCTCTCGCGGCGGCCGTGGACCGACTTGAAGGCGCCGATCAAAAGATAGGCCCAGCCCGAGAGGGCCAGCAACCTCACCGGCAGCGCCAGTGCCAGCGCACAGGAGAGCAGGCCGATCGCCGCCATTCCCGCCGCATCCACTATGTAGTTCTTGGCAAGGGTTCGCTCCAGCGGGTTCAAGCCCAGCTGCTCCCGCCGCCTCCACCCATTCCAATACAGGGCTGCGATCATCAGGTAGATTGCAGCAAAGCCTCCGCCGTAGAGCACCATCAGCTCAGCCGGCTGGCCCGGCTCCGACAACCGTCCCACTTGGTGGTTGCCAATCAGCTGCGCAACCACCAAGTTGCACAGGAACTTCAATGGATACACATAGAAGAGAAGGAGAAATAACAGCACGGCGTTGAGCACGATCGTGGGAAGATCATGCAGCCCGAATCTGCGGAAGAACTTGTAGTGCTGGTACCAGATCGTCAGGAGCACTCCAAAGCAGATCGCGAACGGCACAAATCCTACCAGGGTCTCTTGCAGCTGCGCGAATGCCTTCGGCACCTCGAGCGAGACGACCAGCAGAGTCAGGGCAAAGGCAAAGACCGCGTCGCTGAAGGCATCGATCCGCGACATTGCGATCCCGCGCAGCCGAAACCCGTCACGTCCAATATGCGCGTGCAGCAGATCCATTGGCTACTCCAAGCCCAGCATATATCCAATCACGCACGTTTCCATGCCTACTTCCAGAACGCGGGCGGTCAAGCTTTCCACAAGCTACCACACTAGTTTTGCAGACGATCAAGACCAAGAACGAGAAGAATCGCCTCAGTCACGAATCCTTTTCGTGGAGCTCCTTGCATGCTTGTTCCCTGTAAAGAGAGACCGGTGGTCAACGCCATAATGACGTCTGCAAGATCTTTCGGATCCGATGGTGGGATTCGATCAAGCTTGGCAAAGAGTTTGGTAACCAATCCAGCCATGGTGTCGCGATGAGTGCGGTGCAGCTTGGCATAGGTCTTGGCAAACGTCTTGTCGCGGCACGCTTGCAATTGAAACTCCGCAGAAAGTAAACCGAAGTCGAAATCAGAGCCACGTACGGTTTCAGAATTGCGGATCAGCGAGAGAAGCTCCGACGCAGGAATGTCCTGCGCTAGAAGCTGGGCCAAAGCGTCAATCTCGCGCCGCTTGTGGGCGTCGAGGAGTTCGAGGAAGATAGCTTCCTTGCTTTCAAAATTGGAGTAGAACGCTCCCTTGGAGTAGCCCGCGCTTTCCGCAATCAGATCGACAGACGCGCCCTCATAGCCGCCCCTGGCAAACAATTGAGCGGCTGACTCCAGCAGCCTGGTCCTGGTTTCGAGCCGGCTCTGCTGCCGGGTCAATCTCTGCTTGATCGCTTTCGCCACGCTTCCAGAATAGCGCAGGAAAACTATTTGCAACCTAAATACCATTCAGTATATCTATACCATACGGGATGCTAGACGGCGAAGTCACGTGGGCTGCCAGCGTTGGACCGAACGAGACGAACAAAGAAGGGGATTTGATGACCAAAACAATTTTGATAACGGGCGCCTCCAGCGGTATTGGACGGGCTACCGCGCTTTATTTCGCCGCGAAAGGCTGGAACGTGGCCGCCACCATGCGCGACCCGCTGAAGGCGGATCCCGTGCTTCAGCATCCGCAAATCAGCCTGTTCGCACTGGACGTGACGAATAGAGATTCCATTGCACAAGCGATCACCGATACATTGCATCGTTATCAAAAGATCGACGTGCTGCTGAACAACGCAGGATACGGCTTGTTCGGCCCGATGGAAGCGATAGACAGCCGACAACTTCAACAGCAATTTGCGACAAATCTATTTGGGTTAATCGGGGTCACGCAGCAAGTTCTTCCAGCCATGCGGAGCGCGGGCGAAGGTTTGATTATCAATGTCTCTTCCATTATTGGCCGTATGGCTCTTCCCTACGCTTCGTCGTACATCGCGACAAAATTCGCGGTGGAAGGCTTGAGTGAATCGATTCGGTATGAGCTGGAGCCGTTTCATATCCGGGTCAAGATGATCGAACCCGGCAGCATCCTTACCGAATTCGGCAAGGGCAGCAAGCAAACGGCGGTGAGTGATCCCTATCGTGCAAGCATGGCTAAATTCTTGGGTGTATTTGCGAAGGGCAACGCTGCCGGGTCGCAGCCAGAGGAGGTTGCAAAAGTTATTTACCGTGCTGCGAATGATCCGAGCGATCGGTTACGTTACCTCAGCCAAACCGGGCCCATTTTTTTGGATGAATCGAATCTTGCCTGATGCGGTGTGGCGGCGGTTGCTGGTGAAAGCAATGGTGAGATAGAAACGAGTTTTCTGTTATCTACGAAGTGTAATTCAACCACGCAATGTTGATTCATATGAAATTCTATTTGAAGCGGTTCTCAGGCTGATCAGGTGAGTGCGACTATGAAGCTACTGCTATTAGGTGCCTCCGGTTTGGTGGGCAAGAGTGTATTGGCGCAAGCCCTCGCGGATCCTGTCATAACAGGTGTGGTTGCGCCAACACGCCAACCGTTGGCGTCCCATCCAAAGCTCATAAACCCCGTATCCGATCCCCTGGAGTCGTTGTTGTCCGAAGGGGTCGCCCGGGGAATTGACGGCGTCGTCTGTGCGCTGGGAACGACGATCAGCAAGGCTGGCTCCAAAGAGGCATTTCGCAAGGTGGACTACGTTCTGCCCTTGGCGTTTGCACGGTCTGCACACGAGCATGGAGCGGAGACTTTCGTCCTCATCTCGGCGAGCGTTGCTTCCGTCAGCTCCGCAATGTTTTATCCACGAATCAAAGGCGAAATCGAGCGAGACATCGAGCTCGTGGGATTCACATCACTCACCATAGTTCGACCCAGCATTATCGGTGGCGAACGAGATGAACCGCGCTTCAGGGAAGGCATCGCGCTGCGATTAATGAGCATATTTGCGCCGGTCCTCCCAAAGAAGCTTCACGTCAATCCCGCCCCCGCCATCGCTGCGGCAAGTTTGAATGCGGTCACGACGGCCGAGCCGGGCCTCCATTTTCGCTACGCTGAGAGCTTGGTCTAACGCGCCGGTAATTCCGATGATGAAGAAGAAAATATGCGGGCAGCTGAAAGGCCTTCTCTCTAGCGGAATCAATCTACCTGCCTAACCCCGATATGGAGGCCTCTGCTTTCGATGATAAATATCAGGGCCCCCATGATCCCGACACCCTTTACAGATTTGCGCCACTCTTGATTGCCTTGCAGTTCGCCGCCTTCGGGTGGCGAATCAATCGAGAGCTCAATCTTGGCTACGCTGAGCGGGGAACCTTCGTACTCATACCGGACGTACTTAACATCATGGGTCTAATTGCGGCAGTGATTTTTCTGATCGTGTTACCCCTCGCAACAGACACCTATTTCTGGCTCTCGCGAATGGTCTTGGCGGCCGGTTACGTATTGATTGCTTTTCATCCATTCACGGTGGCGGCGCATGATCGCCTTTGTTTCCTCGTCCCCGTCCGTTGTCCTCTCAGTTTTATCCGCTGTCTAGATCGGAATGCGGTAAGGGGGCCACGCCGTCGTAAGGTTGTATCCCTGTTAGACCCCGAATTGCCGTAGATGATGGTCTACGTGTTTGTACATGAGAATGGCCCACTGCTGAGGTTTGAGCGGACCAAAGAAAGGATGTGGGTGCGCGGAGCAGCAGGCTGCGCCCTCGATGACGAAGCGATCGATAGCTGTTATGAGATGGGCGCGTTCGCACTCCAAGTCGCATTGTGCGGGGTGGGCCGAGAAGAGTTCCGGGGAGGACGGTGAATTGCGGCGCATGGGCTTGTCGTTGGCGAAGACCAGCGGTTTTATGAGCGGGCCGATTACGTTGCCAGGAAAGGGTGCACGATTGGGGTTGACGGCGCCCGCCGCCATCCGTATGCCAGACGTACAGTGCGCCAGGGTCTGGGCAAGGGTCATCTTCCCCCACTGCCGCTCGCTCTCAGGATGGAGACGCATGATTCGCTGTTTTATGTCTTCTGCCAAAGTAGGGTCAAAGAGGTTTTTCATCGTAGGAATGTTCCGTGCATGGTGAATCATTTTGCCGTCGCTTGCACGGGTTTTTCCGCAGCCTCGGTGGATAGCACTAACTATTGCTGTTGATGCTCTCAAAATGGGTAAATGCAGACAATCCCATGACAATTGCCTCCCAGACAAGCGATAGGCTCGAAATGCGTGGTGGATGAACCCCGCCGGACTTAAATTCTCACAACAAGCATCGGGCTCATATGACATCTTCCGCGAAACTATTGAGCATCACCACCGGCTTTTTTGTCACGATCTTTCTAGCCTCCTGCAACTCCGGCATGCAGTCTATGACTACCACCTCCCCTACCATGCCTTCGCCTCCTACTATGCCCTCCCCTCCTAGTACGGCCGCCATCCCCGACGTCACCACCTACCATTACGATCTCAACCGCGATGGCCTCAACGCGCAGGAGACGATCCTCACACAGGCCAATGTGAACTCCACCAGCTTCGGCAAAATTGGCATGGATACCGTCGATGGCAAAGTCGACGCCGAGCCCCTCTACCTGGCGAACCTGACCGTCGCCGGCGCAAGCCATAATGTCCTCTTTGTCGCGACCGAACACGGTAGCGTCTTTGCTTTCGACGCCGACACGAACGCTCAGCTCTGGAAGACCTCCATCATTCCCGCGGGCGAGACTACCAGCGACGACCACGGCTGCTCGCAGATCAGCACTGAGATCGGCATCACCTCAACCCCCGTCATCGATCGCAAGCAAGGCCCGAACGGCACCCTCTTCACCATTGGCATGAGCAAGGACGCCGCCGGAAACTACCATCAGCGCTTCCACGCGCTCGACATCACCACCGGCATCGAGGTCACAGGCTCGCCCACCGAGATCACCGCCAGCGTGCCAGGCACGGGCGACAATAGCCAGGGCGGGAACGTCGTCTTCGACCCCTCGCAATATGCCGAGCGCGCGGCTCTGACGCTCTACAACGGCAACATCTACACCGGCTGGACTTCACACTGCGACCACGGCCTCTACACCGGTTGGATCATGGCCTATAGCGAGAGCACCCTCAAGCAGACCCAGTTGCTCAACCTTATCCCCAACGGTCACGAGGGCTCGATCTGGATGAGTGGCGGGGGCCTGGCCGTTGATAGCGCCGGGAGCCTCTATCTGGCGGACGCGAACGGTACGTTCGACGCCACCCTGGACGCAAAAGGCAACCCGTCGAACCAGGACTACGGGAACGCGATGATCCGGCTCACCGCTAATGGCGGCCTGGGTGTGGCGGATTATTTTAATGTCTCCAACACGGTCTCCGAGTCCAGCCAAGACCTCGACCTTGGCTCCGGCGGTGTGGTTCTGCTGCCCGACATGACCGATGCCGCGGGCAATGTGCAGCATCTTATCGTCGGCGCAGGCAAGGATAGAAACATCTACATCGCGAGCCGCGACAACCTCGGCAAATTCAACGCAAACAGCTCCACAAACGCCAACGTCTACCAGCAGATCACCGGCCAGCTCGCCGGGCTCAACTACACCACACCTGCATTCTTCAACGGCGCCCTCTACTACGCCTCTGACAACGACACGCTCAAAGCCTTTCCGTTCACCAATGCCAAGATGGCGACGGCTCCCACGAGCGTCTCTGCTGCCACCTTCGCGCACCCAGGTTCCACCCCCGCGGTCTCAGCGAACGGCACGCAGAACGGAATCGTCTGGGCCGTCGAATCTGCCTTGACGATGCCTGCGGTCTTACACGCCTACGATCCCACCAACCTGCAACACGAGTTCTACAACAGCAACCAGGCTGCGGGCGGTCGCGACGCGTTCGGCAATGGAAACAAGTTCATCACTCCACTTGTCGTCAATGGCAAGGTTTACATCGGGACCCAGACCGGTGTAGCCATCTTCGGCTTGCTCTCCCAATAACTTCCGGGCGAGGGAACGCTCAGACGTGAAAAAATCAGTTAGGGCCGCAGGGGCACAAGCTGGATTCGCGCTGGGAGGACTACGAAATGCGGAAGGGGTTTACGAGGGAACCACAACGGGACGAGCCCGCGACGCAAGTCAAGAACTACATAACGCGGGGCGGGCTACAGCGCCTCGAAGATGAGCATCGATTTCTGCTCACCAAGGACCGCCCGGCGGTGGTGGAGGTGGTGACGTGGGCTGCCGGCAACGGCGATCGCAGTGAAAACGCCGACTACCAGTACGGCAAGCGGCGGCTGCGGCAGATCGATGGGCGGATTCGCTTTCTCGCGAAGCGAATCGAAGCCGCGGAAGTGGTGGACCCGGAAGCTCCGAGAGCGAGGCAGGCGCAGACGAGGGCATTCTTCGGGGCGACCGTGCGCTATGCCAATGCCGCGGGAGCGGAGCGAGAGGTGAGCATCGTAGGCACGGACGAGGTCGATCTCAAACGCAACCACATCAGTTGGGAGTCACCTCTGGGGCGCGCGTTGATGAAGTCGGCAGCGGGTGACAGCGTAATTCTCGAAGCGCCGGGCGGGACAGAACAACTGACGGTTCTGGAAGTGCGTTATGAGCGCATTTCTGTGGAACCGTTCCGTGAACCACCTGGATCCACGGCCTCGGCAAAGGAACTCCCTCGCCGACCCTCACCTTCCTCATAAACGTCCATGGAACATGCGACCGCGTCAGCGGTTCAATGCTTTTGTAAGGTGAATGAGGCCCTGCCGTATCGCAAGCTCGTCAAACCCGCCAAAGCCGAGGAGCAACGCATTCGGATCAGGACGTCTCAGGGTGTATCGATCGACGGCAAGAACCTCAACACCCTGGGCCGCCGCCAATTTTTCCGCCTGCCGTGAAGTCATTCCATTCTTGAGGTAGCCGATTGTGTAGAGACCTGCGCGGACGTTAGAGATCTCAATCAAGCCGCCCAGATGTTGCTTGGCTCCTTCCATAAGTGTTGCGAGGCGCTCCGCATACAAATTCCGCATCCTCCGCAGATGACGCGCCAAATGCCCATCGACGATGAAGTCGCAAAGCACCGCCTGGTCAAAGGATGAATTCCGGAAATCGGTTCGGTAACGGAAACCCAGGAAGACGTCAATCAGCGGCGCAGGCAATACCACGTAGCCCACGCGTAAGGCTGGGAATAGCGTCTTGCTGAACGATCCGATGAAGATAACGCTGGAGTGATTGTCGAGACTTTGCAGGGCAGGCACAGGCGGCCCCTCGAACCTATACTCGCTGTCATAGTCGTCTTCAATCACAAAAGCGCCGGCGCGTGAAGCCCAACGAAGAAGGGCCATCCGCCGCTCCAGCGACATGGTTACCCCCAACGGGAATTGGTGAGCCGGCGTTACGTAGGCGCCCTTCGCATCCGGACAGATCTTGATTCCGGCGGAAACGGACAGCCCTTCCTCATCCACTGGTACAGGGATCATCCTGGCTCCGACATTGTCGAACGCGATGGTGGCTCCGAAATATCCAGGATCCTCCATCCATATCGGATCGCTCTTTTTCAAGAGCAGGCGTGCCAACAGGTCGAGCGCCTGTTGGATTCCGGAAACGAGGACGATTTGTTCCGCCGTGCACCGCACCCCGCGGGACGTGCGCAAATACCCGGCGATTGCATCGCGCAGTGGCCGATAGCCACGCCCATCAGCCTCTTTCTTTAACCATGACCTGAAATTACGTGCCCGATCTGCGGCAATACGTCCCCAAACCTCGGACGGGAATTCGTGGATGGCCGGAACCCCGATCCGAAAAGGGCGGACCCCGTCAAAATAAGCCAGGTCGACCCAGGGTTGCGGTCTTTTATAGGTCGAAATGACGCGACGAATGTATGCCGGAGTCGAGGTTGCCTGGCGGGCCGGACGAGGCGCCTCTACACGATTGACCCAGGTCCCGAATCCGACCCGGGAGGTGATGTACCCCTCGGCTTGTAAACGCTCAAGAACGCTGACGACTGTACCGCGGGAGAGTTCATACTGGCTGGCGAAATCTCTGGATGCCGGTAGTCTGGCGCCCGGCGCGAGCCGGCCTTCGAGAATGGCAGAGCGCAGTTCACCATATAACCAGTTGGTCAGGGTCTGGTGGCGCGACCGGCTTTTGAGAGTGAGCTCGAATGAGCTAACGGCTTTGGGCATCGCAATGGTCCAATAGATTTTACGAAAATGGATCTTTTCGATGTACCACTGCGGCCATACTATCAGTTCTGAAGTCGAGAAAGCATGTATCTCGCTAGCTGACTCGTGGGAGATCAAGAGATGAAAGTTGGAGTTTGGTTCTATGGCTTGGGCACTGCTCTTACCGGCATTCTGGACATCGCCTGGGGAGCATTCGATGCCTCTCATCAACCCATCCAATCTTTGTTGGGCAAGAATTTTCCTGGTCAACATATACTGGCCTACGTCGCGGGCATCTGGCTGGTGGCAGCGGGTCTTGCCATGTTGTGGCGGCACAGCGCAAGGATTGGCGCCGCGGCATCGGCCATCGCCTACTTGATTTTTGCTGCACTGTGGCTACCTCGGTACTATGCGGGAATTCATACGTATGGCTGGCGAATCGCTGTCTTACTCGGCGTCTCTTTCGGGCTCGCTCAACAAGTAATGCTGGTGGCTCCGGCAGCAATCGTTTACGCCTCCACCGACTCGCCGGACTCCCTGTTCCAAAAGAGAGCAGCGATGGCCGCACGCTGGATGCTTGGATTGCCTCCTGTCATCTTCGGCTTATTTCACCTAGCGGGCCTTCAAATCTTCGCTAGCATCGTTCCGCAGTGGATGGGGTTTGGAAAGTTTTGGGCGGTGTTCACCGGAATCGCCTTCATCCTGGCCGGAAGTGCAATTTGCTCTGGAATCATGGATGTTCCAGCCGCCAGGCTTCTTGCGTTGATGCTGTTGCTGTTTGAAGGCCTGGTAGAAGTTCCTCCTATTTTTAGCCGACTGCACGATCAGGGAACATGGGGCGCCGCCGTATACAATCTGGCCGCGATCGGGGCATGCTGGATATTCGCCGACTCTCTCGCCAGGTGCGCAGATCGAGTACGCGTTGGTCCTGCTGAGAATCTCACTATGTCGCGCCCTGATCGAGTGGTTGCGTAATTCAGGGACTTAGCCGCTGAGCGAATGCCTGTGGCTGCGCCGGGGGAGCCCTCAGTGGCTGAAGCCGTTCCAATTGGAGATGTCTTATGGCGGGGCTAAAACCCCGCCCCTTCAAAATCGCTTAGAACTCAAATCAAGATGTCCCGAAAATCGCCGGGTTTTCGGGAGCCCCTGGCATCAGCCGATTCAACAGCATATTTTTTTATCCGCTAGAATCGAACTTTCTTTCCTACCGTTCCCTCTCTTAGGGTATGCAGGTCCCAACCCACACGATGGAGCCAGCGCCTCCCGATCGAACGCTGCTCGTGCTCCTCGCTCAGGCCGGCGATCGCGAGGCATTAGAGCAGCTTCTCCGCGACACCCATGCGCCGCTGCGTCGCTATATCACGCGCCTCGCGGGCGCAGATCTTGCCGACGACATCTTGCAGGAGACTTCAGTGCAGATCTTCCGCAAGCTTCCGTTTCTACGCGAGCCCGCCGCCTACCACCCCTGGACCCTTCGCATCGCGTCACGCATCGCCTTCTCCCACCTCAAACGCGCCCGTCGCTGGGAACCCCTCGAGGCCGCCCCAACCGAGCTCCCTACGATGCCGAACTCCAACTTCGGCGAACCACCCGACGATGCGTTCTTCGCCCTCCTCGACCACGTCTCTCCCGCCAGCCGAGCCGTTCTGCTTCTTCACTATCAGCACGACCTATCACTTGAAGAAAGCGCTGCCATTTTGGATATTCCAATAGGCACAGCCAAATCGCGCCTTCACTATGGAGTCGCTACCCTACGCAAACACCTCACGACCGAAAGGAAACCAGCATGAGCCCCGATCCCCAGCAATCCAACTCCGGAAATGCTAACGCCGAACTCGCCTTCGTTCAGCTAGCCCTAGCAGCGGCCGACCGGTCCGAACGCTCCTTCCGGATTATCGCCGGCGTGCTCGCCATCCTTGCTGTGGTCGCGTTCGTCTGGATGCACATGCAGCTTTTCCCGCCGGAAAACCTCGGCGGACTCTTGCATTCTCTCCTGCGCGTCGACCTGTTCTTCCTGATCCTGATATTCGCCATCACCATGTACCTGCGCCAGGCGATGAACCAGAACACACGCACGATCCTTCGCGCGCTTGCCAACACACGTCAGCGCTAACTTCTTAGACGCAGCGCCGAAGGGCTAACATCGTCATGTCGTCGAAACCAGGGGCGCCGCTGGTAAATGACCGCACGTCGTCAAGGCAGGCGCCGATCAACTCGGCGGGTTGCCGCGCAGAATGCTGGTGCACCAATGTCATCACGCGATCGACGCCGTACTCGCCACTCCCGTTACTGGCTTCTGAAAGACCGTCGGTGTAAAGGAAGAGCGTGTCGCCGGATTCCAGTTGCACGCGAGTGGCGGAAAACTCGGTTTCGAGGAACATGCCAAGAGGCAGACCGGTAGGTGGGATACAGGATACGCCGGCGCGCCCAACGACGATTGCGGGGCAGTGGCCGGCGTTATGGATTTCTAGCTCGCCGGTGGGCTTGGCCAGTCCGCACACCAGCGTGGCGTACTGGCCCGCCAGTGAAGACTCGCAGAAAAAGCGGTTGACGAGGGTGACAATCTGCGCGAGCGGAAGGGACATACCGGTGAGGCTGCGGAACAAGGCATGAAGCTGTGCCATCAGCATGGAAGCGGCGACGCCCTTGCCGGAGACGTCGCCTAACAAGAAAAGAAGACGCCCATCGGACGGGATCAAGTCACAGTAGTCGCCGCTGACGGGGCCGACCGGGGCGAAATGATAGCTGGTCTGCCAGTCGCCCACGCGGAGGCCCTCTTGCGGCAACAAGTTACGCTGCACCTGGCAAGCCAGGTCGAGGTCCCGTTGGAGCGCAGCACGTTGCTCTTTCGTCAGGTGGTCCAGGCAGTAGCGCACCAATGGATCCGCGAGCAGGCGGTCCCGTTCCACCGATTCGTGGCATTCCAAACATAGACCGTAGGTGCCATCGGCCATCCGGTCGAGCGCCGAGTCTACTTCGCGTAACAGGCCGGCCAAGGTAGAGTTTTGCGGCGCAGATGCAACCGCAAGCTGCAACCGGTGTTTACGCTCCTCCAGTTGACCATGAATGAAACCAGCTTCTATCGTGGCCATGATCATCACCCTCAGCCTTACCCTGTCAGGTTAGATTCTGCCGAGTCTTTTTTCGATGCGTGTTTTTCACCGCGCAGTGTGTGGTCAGTGTGTCGTGAGAGCGACGGCGAGGGCAAGGAGCGCTTTGATGCCCGGCACCATCGTGCTCGCGTCGGCAAATTCTTCCAGCCGGTGCGGCTGGTGGTCCATGACCGCCCCCACAGCCACGGCGGGGATTCCCATGCCAACCGCATTATTAGCGTCGGTCGAACCTAGATCGGCAGGCCGGATTTCAGGGGAGCCGCTTTTGCGGAAATAGTTCTCAACGGCGAGCGCAGTTTGGACCACAGGTTGATTCAGCCGTTCGCTCTGTGGACGGGCCTTAGAGTAGTCGACAAAACTGGACTTTTCCACGCGGAAGCCAACACCCTCGGTATCAGCGGCGTGTTTCGCCGCAGAGACCACAGCGTTCGCCAGCTTGTCTTGCGTGTCGTTGTCGAGAGAGCGCAGGTCGACCGTAAACCACGCTTCACGGGGGATGGCGTTGAACACGGTACCGCCGCCGATCATGCCGACATTCAGGACGGGGAGCTTAAATGTGTCCAGCCCGGGAACGACGGGCGGCAAAGGGATTTCGTAGAGTGCGGTTATCGCCTTCGCTACGGCTTTTGCGGGGCTGGGCGCGCCACGGCTCTCCAGCGTGTGGGCGCCGGGTGAAGTGTAGAAAAATTTGTACATGGAGATGCGAAGAGCGCCGTACCAAACTTCGTTTGAGTCCACATCAACCGCAACAAACATATCCGGCTTGTAGCCGCTTGTTTCCAGCCAGTGTTTGGCGCCGAGCAGCCCCACTTCCTCCTGCGAGGAAGCGAGGAAGACCAGATCCCCTTTGGTGCGCACCCCGCCGCGATCCAATGCACGGAACATTTCTAATGTCGCCATGAGGTTAGCCGCGTCGTCGCCCACTCCGGGTGCAATGAGGGTGTCACCCTCGCGCCGAACTTTGATAGGCGTGCCCTCCGGAAAGACCGAATCCGTATGGGCGGCAAAGACGACGGTCGGGCCGCCGCCGGTGCCCTTACGCACCCCAGACACATTGAGCTTATCGTCCATGCGGACGTCGGCCAGCCCCAACTTCTGCATCTCCGCGCGTATGTATTCGGCGCGGGCCTGCTCCTTTCCCGAGGGTGCGGGGATTTCCACCAAACGAATCCATTCGTCAACAATGGCGGAGGAGCGATCGTCGATGGATTGGAGGGCCTTGGCGACGGCTGGCTCCTTGACCATCCCCGGCTGGAACCAGTTGTTCTGAGCTGCGAGCAGCGGCGCAAAGAAGAGTGTTGCCAAGGAAACGCTGAAGGCGGCCAGGTTCGGGATCATGGGACCCATGGTAACCGAACCTCTGGATTCACACCGCGGCTAAAGCCGGTCTTGTGCGTGGTGATCGAGCCGCTCGGCTTGAAAGCCGAACTCCCCCGCATAAATGCGGGGGCTCCCACCATGAAATTTTGACAAGTCTGACTGACAGAAGAAGGTTCTTACGCAGACGTTTCTGGCCGGCCTCGATTCATTCATCGCGGAGCAGAATCATCGGATCCACAGCGAGGGCACGTCGAGCGGGGATCAAGGCAGCGACGACTCCTACGCAAAGCATGGTAAGAATCACACCGCCGAGGATAACTGGATCTTTGGGCGTGGCCGAATACACGATAGAAGAAAGGACACGGGTTGCCAGTACACCGAGAATCAAGCCGGCAATCGATCCAATGGCGAGTAGCCGGAAAGTACGCCCGAGGGCTGCGCCGAGCACGTTGCCTTTGTCGGCTCCAAGGGCTATGCGGATACCGAGTTCACGGAGACGTTTGCTGACGGTATAGGCTGCCATGCCGAAGATGCCGGTAGAGGCAAGCATCGCGCCCAGTATGCCAAGCACCCCGAGAGAAACGGTGGCTACGCGAGCGGCGAAGAGTGCGGAATCCAACTCGCTGTTCCAGGTTCTGATTTCGAGCGGCAGCGACGGATCGAGGCTGCGCATGGAGCGGTGCAGTGCCGTCGCGACCTCGTGCGGGTCACGTTCCGATCGAACAATAAGCCACGTGTCGCTGGCTGGGTGCTGGAGGAAAGAAAAGAACATGGCGGGCTTGGGATCCTCGGTCAGGGTTTGATATTTACCGTCTTCCACCACGCCTATCACTTCCGCCCGATTGCTACCGCCCCAGAACCTGAAATGGTTACCGATTGCTTTATCGGCGGAGCCGAAGACCTTGCGCGCAAATTCACGATTCACCAGGGCCACGACAGGAGCCTTGTCCTCATCGTGCATGGTGAAGGAGCGGCCCGCCAGAAGTGCTGTTCCAGCAGCACGAAAATAGTCGGGCGAGACCTGGAAATTTTGGGCATCGGCTGCGGCATTGGTCGGACGGAAATCGGTGGTGGTGTCTGTGTACACGTCGGAATCCCCGCCGCCGATACTGAGTGGAACCCGATCAGAATATCCCACGGCCGTGACGCCCGGGATCGCTGCGGCAGCATCGAGCATGCGCTTCTGCATTTGTACGCGCTGGTCGGCAGCATATCCAGCCATCTTCAGATCCGTCTTTACCAGCATCACGTTCTTGGGCTGAATACCGTAGTTGTTTTGGAGCGAGCGAGCCAGGCCGCGCACGGCGACGAGCGAGGCGGTGACTAAAACAGAGCAAATGGCAATTTGCAAACCCAACAGAACATCGCGCAGGGTAAAGCGGTGTGTGCTGCCCGCGGTTGTGTTCCCAGAGCGAATGACCTGCCACGGATCGGAGCGCAGAATCTGGCGCACAGGGACCAAACCGAAGAGCAGCCCACTGAAGACAGCCAGCACTAAGGCCAGGGCGTAGGTGCTCACGTCCGGATTGACCGGTATATTGATCGGGATATTGGGAATCGGGCGCCAGGTGCTGAGGGCACGCAGAATGACCACGGCTGCAGCCATGCCACAAATACCTCCAGCCACAGAAACCAAAACGGCTTCAGTGAGGAGCTGGCGAAGGATGAGCTGGCGGCGCGATCCGAGAGCGATGCGGACCGCGATCTCGCGCGCGCGGTCGCCCGCGCGCGCGGCGAACAAGCTACCCAGATTGGCGCATGCGGCAAGCAGGATCAGACCGGCGAGGAGCATGAGCCCGAACAAAAAAGCGCGCGTGGGACGCCCCAAGGTATTTCCTACGAGTCCTGGGCGCGACAAGGAGAATTTCAGGCCATCATCGGATTTGGGATAGGTCTTCGCCAACGAATTTGCAATGGCATTCAAATCCGAAGTAGCTGCGGCTGGTGATATTCCGGCCTTGAGGTGTCCGATCGCCCAGGCGTTATGATTGCCACGCTCCTCGAGCGACATCCAATCATTGATTTGCGGAGAGTTGACGATGGGGGCCCACAGATCGGGCGCGAAAAACAGTTCGGTGCCGCGGAAGCCGGGGCGAGCCACACCGATGATGGTGAACGGATGCTTATTGATTTGCACAGTCCTGCCCACTGCCGCAGGATCACCATTGAACTGACTGTGCCAGAGGGCATAGCTCAGAACGATCTCCGACACACTGTTCGGCCCATGTTCTTCAGAAGCATGCATGAATCGGCCAAGATAGGGCTGAACGCCCAAGGCATCGAAGTAATTGCCGCTTACGGTGTAGGGCCAGACGACCGAGGGATTTCCGTGGCCGGTATCGAGCCCAACACCGCCCGAGATGCTGTATAGCACCAGCGAGTCGAAGGTCCGGTTCCGGTCACGCAGGTCGCGGTAATCCGGATACGACTCCGAAGGAGTTGTATCTGACCCGTAAGCGCGTTCCAGCATGAAGAGCGTTTCTGGGTGCGGTACCTTGAGCGGTCGCAGGATCAGCGCGTTCAATACGCTGAAGACGATTGCATTGGCGCCGATGGCGAGTGCCAGGGTGAGCACGGCGGTTGAGGCGAATCCAGGTGCTTTTCGCAACTGCCTTAAAGCGAGTCGTATATCGGCGTTCATGCTCCCCCGTTATGCTTTGTCGTGGATGATCCTCGGGTTCCCTGTCTCTGTTGTACGCACGAGCAGGGACGGCGGTTCCGTTGGATGTTTCCAAGTGAAAGCATAGGGGCCGAGCCGGGCCAGGTTCTTGAGTATTGGCTACTCGTTGAGTTAAGGTGCCTCTCAGTACTAAGGGAAATCGTGGATCATACCTTCGGATGAGAGGGCCTCGATGGAAATGGCGCGCGTAATTCTGTTTACCGGCCGGATGGATGCCATGAGCAACTACTATGGCGAGGTGCTTGGCCTGAAGCAGGTTACAAATGAAAAAGGCTGGCAGGAGTTTGCGGCAGGCGGCGTAAGAATCGCTTTGCATTCGGGACCATCGTCGCCGGGCCGAAAGGGTCCTAAGATTGTCTTCTACGCCAAAGATGTCGCGACGTTGCGGGAAAAACTAGTGACGCGGGGCGCGAATTTTGGCAAGGTACGCAGAGGGGAATTCTGCCTTTGTGATGGCAAGGACCCGGACGGCAATCCCATTCAGTTGTCTAACCGCTGACGCCTAAGCAGTCTGCACGAGAAAAAGTGGATCGCGGGGGGAGAGACTACTTTGCGTGCGTCCACGCGGAAATCGGGAGAAGGCACGCAATGAACATCCTGTTGTGGGTGCTGCAGGTTCTGGCCGCGCTCCTGTACGCAGCGTCGGGCGTCATGAAGGTTTTCATGTTCGCCAAGGTAAGCGAGGGAGTCCCATCCTTTGATGCGTTGCCGCGCGAAGCCTGGAGGGCCCTTGGCATCCTCGAACTCATCTGCTCGGTTGGGCTAATCGTGCCAGCAGCCCTGCATTGGCAACCGACGCTCACGGCGGTGGCCGCTGCGGTCCTGACGATGGAAAGCCTGGTGTTTGTGTGGGTGCACGCCAAATACCGCGAGATCACGCCCATTATCTTAAGCGGCATGCTGGGCCTGTTCACAGCGTTCATCGTGTACGGCCGGATGATCTTGAAGCCCATCCTCTGAACGGCGGCCAGCTTACAAAAGGCGATTTATGACCTGGCATCCAGTGCGCTTCGATGAACGTTTGCAACTAGTCGCGACGGATAGTGAAGCCGCCAGGTTGGCGCGCTGACACATCCATCAGACCATTGTTATCTCCCTTGAGCTGGTTTCGAAGGCCAGCCTCTTACATTTTTTTAGTTTTGAGCCATGACCGGATGGCTTGGACAAGTTCGCTCTTGCTCTCGAGCGGAAGCCAGTGACCGGCTGACATATTCGTCACCGACAAGTCTTTGCACTTGCTGCGCATGGGTTCTCCGAGTCGGGGGCTGCGGGTGATGTCGCAAATAGCGTCCCAATCGCTGTTGAGGAACAACACGGGTTGGTGTAACTGGCCACCATCTGGGGCTGCTTGGGCGTAGTCAATGTTGGCGCTGCCATTCAGGTACCAGGCATTGGCCGGACGGAAGCCGGTGGAATGAAAGGCTTCGACCAAGGCATTGAAGTCCTCTGGTGGCCAAAGCGTGGGGTCAGGCGCTGTCGCCGGGGCTCGATGAGCCAACCCATAACGTCCGCCGTTTTGCGTGAGCAATGCGGATGGCGAAACCTTACCGGCTGATGCCGGAGTACCACGTCGAAACAGTGAAGCCAGCGTCGCCGGAATGTCCGCCTCCATATCGCTGACTGTCTGCTCGAAGTGCGTCAGGTAAAACCGGTAATAGTCCCACTGCCCATCTGGATATTGATCTGCGGGGTAGAGTTGGCGATCGATAAGCGGCACCAGAGCCGGCAGGGCGAAACTTTCTGGGAAATAAGGCACCGAGATCAGTACTACTGCTCGACTTCGTGCGGCGTGATGCGAGGCTAGGGTCCCGGCCACTGGGCTTCCCCAATCGTGGCCAATCCAGACTGCCGGTTGCGCGCCCAAATAGTCGTGGAGCTCGACCATGTCGTCGACGATCTCATTCAGTGTGTACGCTTCGGACGCGGTCGGCGCCGATGAGCCGCCGTACCCGCGCATGTCCGGTGCAACACACCGCCAACCTTCAGACGCAAAGGATTCGAGCTGGTAGCGCCACATCAGACCGATCTGCGGCCACCCATGGAGGAAGATCATCAAGGGCCCGTCGACTGGCCCGGCCTCCAGGTAGCGCGTTGTATGGCGCCGCGAGCTAAAGGTGCGGACACTTAGCCCGGGCTTTTCAGAACGCTCCATCATCGATGCCTCAACAGTCTTGTTTAGTTAGGAGTTTTTATGCCGATTTGTAGAAGTTGGCTTAGGCTGGGGTTACTGCGCGCAGGAACTTCACCAGTTGCTCACTGACCTCAGCAGAGGCCTCGTGTTGTAGCCAGTGGCCCACGTTGTCAAGTTCGAGACTTCCCACGAGGCCGGGAAGGCCGGTGCGGAGTTGATCCACCGTCAACGGGTAAAGTGCTTTCAATCCATCCGCGTTGCCCACCATATAAAAGGAAGGTTGCGTGATCTTCGCGCCCCTTAAAGCGGCAGACAAATAAAAGTACGGTTCGGCCGCCCGGTAATAGTTGAGGCCACCGTGAAACCCGGTACGTTGAAATTCAGTAACGGTATGCTCGACGTAATCTGGTTCCACCCAGGACGGTAAAGGTCCAGGAGCAGGACGGTGTAGGCTCCGGGCAGGGTCCAAGGGATGCCATCGCGTGCCGGCTGGAGCAGAACCGGATGCCCAATAGAGAATTCCTGGAATGGTTACCGCAGCATCAGCCCAAAGCTGGTCGGCTTCCGGAGGGATTTGTTCGAACATGTAGAAATCGTTGTGATGGCCGGAGGTCCGCATTTTCTCGAACACGCTGACGTCGCCACGCGGAACGTAGGGAACGCTGAGACAAAACACCGCTTTGAATCGATCGGGACGAATCAGAGCCGCATTCCACGCATGAGTTGCACCCCAGTCGTGAGCGACAAGAACAGCGCTGGGAACCTTCAGAGCGTCGAGTAGCCCAATCAGGTCACCAGCGGTATGGAGCGGCGTGTACACGCTTGCATCTTCCGGGGCTGAGCTACGGCCATATCCGCGCATATCTGGAGCAATCGCTCGATATCCCGCTGATGCGACGGCTTTCATCTGCCTTCGCCACGTATAGCAGGTGTCTGGAAACCCGTGGCAGAAAAGAACGGCCGGCCCCTCCCCCAGCTCAGTTACGTGCAAGGAGATGCCATTCGTAGCGATCCCGTACTCTTTGAGCTCCATCTTCCCCCCCCGCATCGAGACTCAATCCTAGTCACGTTGGCCTCGCTGGCTAGCACACTGGGCCACGTTGGTCCCTGGAATCTTTACTCGATGCAACGCGTGGTATTCGTTTTATGTTGTGCCATCACTGGCGGTGATCGCCCGGCATTGGAGGGAGACACACTTTGTGCCTAATGAGCATTCGATTCCGATTTCAGCAAAAAGATGCCTCTGGGACGAGTTCAACCCCACTGAGAGACATGGAAATTAATCTCGCGCTCTTGGCTGGGCGCGGAACATGGTGTAAAGATACACCCTACATGTGCCCATAACTCACGACGCGCGTCAGCCTCCAATGGCCGTCCTTGAGTTGCCAGATGTGTAGAAACCTGGCCTCACCTACGGGCCATTTCGGCGCACCAGCATCGAGAAAGCGAGTCATGCCTAGCTGCTTTGCGGCGGGAACCTCTTTCTCGTGGCCGGGGTGATGGAAGCGATGCACGCCTATCTTGATCGCGCCGTAGTCCTTGAGGGATAGACCTCCAGGGTCCCGGGCACGAGCTCGCGAATCATCACCATTATCCCACTCAAGCCAAAGCACGGCTTGAATGGGGCCCCCAGCGTTTGTTGCCGGTGTAGCAAGGCGCAAGTCTGAACCCCCGGGTTCCGACGCGGGCTCTTTAGCCCATACCCTTCAAGAGCCGGAGTTTTCTGTGTGTATTCGCGGCGCCTATAGCGACTCAATGCGGAGAAATCGAACGCTCACGCGACAGCCGCTCTGTTTCGGACTGCATGCATAAAGGCCGATCTGACAAGCCAGGTCGGGCGCGGGAGCCAGGCGGGCAATGCGCATGAGGGTCCAAGGTCCGCTCAGGTCCGGCGCATGCTCAACCAGAAAGTCCTGCCCCTCGCGGCGGAGGCGCAAACAGTAAGAGAGTCCCGCGTTGGTTTGCAGGCCGGGATAGGGGAACTCCTGAAAGGACCAGTCGGAGAAGCCATAGTTTGTCACCACTGCGCCGAGATGGCTTGGACCAGTGACCTCAAATTCAGTGGAGGTCTTCAACCAATAGTCCGCAGAAAAACGCGCCATCAATCCCGCTTGGTCATACTGATGCGCAGGGTGATATTGAATGTCGACCGTGGCGACACTGTCGCCGGGGATTTCCGTGTATAGCAAGTGACCGTTGTCAGCACGAAAGCCATAATGTGTCTGTTGCCAAAAATCGGTCGCAGCGTCGGGCTCGAGCACGAGCTGCGCGCGGCTTGGCTCGACACGCCAAACCGCAGGCGGGTTCATCCATTTGAGAAGAGGATGCAGACTCTCCCCGGTAAATGTTTCCTCCAATAAAATTCGGGACATGGGCCTAAAGCATATCGCAGTTACGATCTCCGCACTTAGCTCACCATTTGAGGCGGAGCGCGGCTTGGAGGATGCGCGGATCAAAGGCTGAGCTGATCTGCATAAAGTTAGGAGATTGGACGCTGTTGGTAGGATTTTCGAGGTTGGTGCGATTGAATGTATTGAATGCCTCGAAGCGAAACTGGATGGCCAACCGCTCCACTGGCTTGAACTCTTTCTGCAGGGCGCTATCGACACTGGAAAACCCAGGTCCGAAGTAGGCGTTTCGGCCAGTATCACCAAAAGTGCCGACTGCGTTTTCTGTGAAGACAGCCGGATTCAAATATTCAGCCGCCCGTGCGGCGGTGCTGCGGCCGCCAGGAAGATTTGGATTCCCTGTGATATCAGCCCGGTCACTGCCGACCCCCGAGAAGGAGTTGTCTACACTGCTGTAAACGGAGAAAGGCTCGCCAGTCATCAAGGAGACGATTGCGGAAAGCTGCCAGCCCCCTGCTACTTCACGTAGGAACCTATTTTGCGGAGAATATGGAATCTGCCATAGCCCGGAAAGGCTGAATACCTGGGCGTGATTGAAGTCAGATACACCCCGGTCAAAGTTCAGGTCGAAGGGGTCTGTTGCAGTCTCGCCCGTCTGTTTATTTTGAGAGGTTTGGTCGATGGATTTCGACCAGGTGTAGTTTGCCAGCACGGAGAATCCATTGAGGAATCGGCGTTGCAAGGTGAGTTGCAGAGCATTGTAAGTCGAATTTCCGTTGGCTTCCACGAGCTCCACGGAGCCGAAGTTTGGATACAGTGGACGGCGTTGGTCAGTGGTGGATGTGGTAGCTCCGGGGGCGTATACGGCGGCGTTGCCTTCGGGCAGGTTGGGCAAGTAGGTGCCCTTCGACCCGGCATAAGCCATACGCGCGACAAATTGTAATGGTAACTGCTGCTCAACGGTTAAATTCCAACTTTGCAGTTGGGCGTTTCGCATTCCCTTGGTGAATGCATAGGCCACGTCAGGGAGCACAAAGGTGACGTCATGAGGCGGGTTCCGGCTCGCGGGAAATGGATTGGTTGTTCCTGCATAGGGAACGCTCAAGCTATTCTGAGCGTCTCCACTTACATTCACTACGGTTCCAAACGGTGCCTGGTCCGCTTGAGAGTTAGTGGAGATGGTATTCGGTGTGTCGTAGTAGATTCCATAGCCGGCGCGCAAGGCGGTCGTGCCGTTACCCCGAACGTCCCAGGCAAAACCAACACGAGGGCCGAAATTCAACCAGGCCTTGTTGTATCCGCCTGCAGGAAGCCCCGGATCTCCGGCGAAGAGAATTCCTTCGGGTGCGTTGGGATAGACGGTGGATTGTTGCCCGGGGCGCCAGGCAACGATCTTGCCGTTCGCGTCGGTGTAGGGGAAGAATGGATCCCATCGCAGACCCAGATCCAAAGTGAGCCGCGGTTTGATGCGGAACGAATCGGTTACAAACAGGCTGAAGTAATTGAAGATTGTGTTCTTGTATTCCCCAACACCTTGTTCGAGATTAGAGAATTTTCCGACTAGAAAATCAGCCAGTGCATCGCCGGTAAACGGCGCGGAGCTATCGAAACTGAAATAGCCATTTGCCCGATAGTTGTTGTCGATATTTCCAACGCCGTTTCCAACATCGACGCCGAAGCCCAAGGAGTGCTTGCCTTTGGTCCACCTTACCGTATCGGTGTATTCGTACTGCTGCCGGAAAAAGCCATTGGTATCGCTGGTATCCAGCAGGAAATAGCCACCGACGTCGTAATAAATTTCGGGCATGTTGTCGTTGTAATAATCCGCGCCCAGCTCCGCTACGCCTTTGGCAGGGTAAATCGGAGTGTTGATATTGTTCGTACGGTTAAACGAGAAAAGGAATTGATTGAGCAGGCTCGGAGTGAACTCGTAGGTGTCGGAGCCGACCACCGTTGTATTGGTCCAGAACGCTCCCGGCAGGGTGGCGAAATAATCGGTGGGAGAGAGGAAGCCGGGCTGCGTGGCCTTGGAGGTAAAAAAGCGGGCCATAAACCGATGCTTGTCGCTAAGGACCTGGTCGGCACGCACCAGGAACTGGTTATCGTTGAGGTTATTGGGAATACCGAAGGATATCGTGTCTTGCCCGGGCGGGGGAGCCGGAATGAAAGTGTTCAGCGATGCCACGCTTACGGGATTGAATTCTGAAGTCGGAATCTGATTGTTGGGATAAGGCGCGCCGTTGTTGAATGGATCGTGAAGCTGGGTTCCGAGCGCGGAGAAGTCGCCGGCGCGCTGCGCGTTCGTCGGCACCACTTGCTGCACGGTTGTCGGCGTGACGCGGGTGGGTGTGCCCTGGTAGGAGAAGAAGAAGAAAGTCCGGTCTTTGCCGTTGTAGATTTTTGGGATAATGACCGGTCCTCCGACGGTCACGCCATACTGGTTGCGCTTGAGGCCGTCGTTCTGTTTTGACCCGTCTGGGTTGAGAGGAGCAAAGTAGTTGGCTGCGTTTACGTCGGCGTTGCGAATGTATTCGAACGCCGAGCCGTGGAGCTGGTTGGTACCAGACTTTGTTACGGCATTGACGATTCCGCCAACGTTCCGGCCGTACTCCGCGCTAAAGGTGTTCGTCATAACGCTGAATTCTTCCAGCGCATCCGGGTCAGGAAAGGGGTTGGGTGCGTTGCTGTAATGGTCGTTGTTCTGGGCACCATCGAGAATATAGTTGGTCGTATTGTCGCGGCCACCATTGACGGAAACTGGAAAGACCCCGGGGTACGTGGTTCCGGAAGTGACATTCGAGTTTTGCTGATCGTACTGGACGCCGGCCACGAGCTGCATCAGCTGAGTCGCATTGCGGCCGTTCAGCGGCAGGTTCTCAATCCTTTGTTGATCGATGACTTGGGTAAGCGCCACGGTATGGGTGTCTACCGTCGATAGCGCGGTCGACACATCCACGGATTCGGTCACATTCCCTACTTCCAGGCTGGCATCTACCCGGTTCGTCTCGTTGACCTGAACAACAATATGATCGGCGAGGAACTTCTTAAAGCCAGAAGCATTGATCTCGAGGCGGTAATCGCCGGCCGGCAGGTCGCGAACAAAGTACACACCCGTATCGTCGGTAGTCGCGTGGTAGACAACGTTGTTTCCGATATTGGTTACCGTAACTCCGATCCCCGCGGCAACTGCCTTGCTCGAGTCCCTAACGACTCCTTCGATCGATCCTGTTACGTCGGCGGCGTGAACCAGCGTACAAAATCCCAGCATTGCGAGAAAAACAAAACGAAGCAACGGTTTAAGCATTTAGGCGCACTCCAGAAAAAAGTTAAACGCGGCACGTACTAGGGTTTAAATTGTTAGCAAGTTATCAACCGGATGTGGCACAAGCTAACATGAAGCAGAAACGTAAGCAAGATTTTTAAAACATTTATTTCAAAATGAAATGTTGAGATGCTAGTTGGAGGGACAAAATGGTCCATTGCCCGGCAAATGGGACTTTCCAAGGCGCCCAAACCCGGCCGGTTTTGGCGCTATGCTGTTTAGAAAATGAAGGAAAACCGGAGGAATCATGGAGGCTGCCCGGGAAGATTTCTCTTGACTCTTTGCGCCCCTGTAGCCTAGTTTTGCTTTGACTGAACATGTGAAACAGAGTTTTGCATGTGAAGCGGTAGTGCTGTTCCGCTCTTCATCCTACATAGCGCTGGAAAGAACGCTCGCACCTCCATAGGGAAGGGCTGATTTCCTCCACCGTCGATTCCGGCGGAAGCTATGCCGTAACGAGTAAGTCGTTGATGCTCTTGCTGTTCGGCGAGATAAACCTAGACACAATTCTGGACGGGTTGCGCGCATTCCCCAAGCCTGGCCATGGAGTCTTGGGCTCCTTCCGTCCGAAGGAGAGGGCGTGAAGACAATATTTTTGACTGGGGCAAGCGGCCGAATCGGACGACGGGTTGTTGCTCTCCTGGTTGATCGTGGATACAAGGTGCGCGTGATGATGCGCAAACCGCCGGCTGAGGAAAGCTGGGCCGGCGAGGTGGAAGTGGTGCAAACAGCGCTTCCCTCCGCTGGGGGTTTGGACGCCGCGGTCGCTGATGCCGATGCGGTGATTCATTTGGCAGCATGCATGCCGCCGGTTTCGGACGACGAAGTTTTCCAAACCAATATCCAGGGGACCTATCAGCTGCTACAGGCGATCTCGAAACCCAAAAAGAAACCGCGATTGTTGTTTGCCAGCTCCGACGCCACCTACTGCACAGGGTGGAGTCTCGGGTCATACTCCTCTCCGATTGAGGAAGACGCGGAGCAACACCCCACAGTCTTTTACGGCCTGTCTAAAGTTCTGGGCGAGCGCATGTGCCGGTACTACGAAGAGATGCACGAGCTGCCTATCGTGCTTTTGCGTTTTGTCTGGACGCTTGAGGCGCCTGAGATTCTCGACCTGTTCGTCAAAGCTCCGTATCGCGATTACGTGATCGAAGGCGATCGCGGGGCGTGGGATGGAGAGGGCATTATCGCCGTTCCTCTGGAAGAGGATGGGGCACCGTTTAGAGAACATGTCTGCGATGTGCGCGATGCAGCAGATGCGGTGGTGCGCGCGCTGGAAAGCGCTGCGGCGCCCGGGAACGCCTTCAATATCGCAGGCCCGGAGTCATTTCGCTATGCCGACGTGTCACCTCAGCTCGCTACGCAAACCGGCATGCGGGCAGTGGAAGCGCGCTGCCGGGGAATTCATTCTTATTCAGTCAGCATCGATAAGGCACGCAAGCTGCTTGGCTATCACCCGCGGTTCGGCGTTGTGAAATCCCTGCAGGACGCCCTTGCTCAGGCAAAGGGCTAGCAACTGAGGAGCCCTTATGCGTTACATTGTTTGTGCGATATCGCTACTGTTGGCGTTTTCCGCCGCGTTTGCCGACCAGCCGTCGACCTCGATTGTTTATTTGCAGCCGGGGCGTTTCGCCGGTTGGCCGGCGAATCACGGTATCTGGTCCTGGGGAAATGAGATCCTGGTTGGCTTCGAAGCAGGCTACCTTCATGTGCGCCAGCCGGGAGAGCATGAACACTCCATCGAATATGCCCGTCCGGCCGAGGACCTGCTCGCGCGCAGCCACGATGGCGGCAAGACCTGGAGCATCGAGAACCCCCCTGGCTTACTAGCGCCGCCGGATACAAAGATGGCCGGCGTCCCTCGAGAGCCGGGCGGGAAGCGGGTAACCGAATGCCCCGGAGGAGTTGACTTTACGCAGCCGGGCTTCATCGCTACCTTTCGGATGGCCGACATCCATATTGGGCCATCGCGTTTTTATTACTCCGTGGACCGGGGCAAGACTTGGAGCGGGCCGTACCGCATTCCAGATTTCGGACAAAAAGGCATCGCGGCGCGTACGGATTACCTGGTCAACGGCGCGCACGACATGACTGTCTTTCTCACCGCGGCCAAGTCGAACGGGCACGAGGGTAGAGTGATCTGCGTCCGCACTCGTGACGGGGGCGTGCATTGGAACTTTGTTTCCTATGTCACCCCGGAACCGGAAGGCAATGACCACGCAATCATGCCCTCCTCCATACGGCTTTCCAAGGACACGATCTTGACCGCCGTTCGCTACCGTGAGTGGATCGACTTATACCGGACGGATGATGACGGAAAGAGCTGGCGTTACATCAGCCGTCCTGCGACGGAGACCGACAATCCTCCCAGCCTGGTTCATCTTGGGGACGGAAGGTTGGTCCTGACTTATGGCCGCCGGACAGCCCCGTTTGGCATTCGCGCGCGCGTCAGTTCCGACCAGGGAAAAACCTGGAGTGAGGAAATCGTTCTGCGCAAGGACGGAGGTAGTTGGGATTTGGGCTACACGCGAAGCGTGCAGCGGCCGGATGGAATGATCGTCACGGTCTACTACTTCAACGACGCGCCGGAACACGAACGGCAGATCGACGCAACTATCTGGGACCCCGGGAAGGCGAAATAGTCACGTCGCGGCCTGTCCGCAACTCGCCGGTAATGGTCGATGCCGCATCTTTTGCCGCCTGGATCAAACGATCCTGATTGACAAATCTCATCTTCGGCATCGAGATACTAATTGCGGCGACCGCGTGGCCATCTTTACCAAAGATCGGGCCGCTAAGGCAGCATCCGCCAATCGTGCTTTCTTCCAGATCCGTGGCAAAACCTTGCGCGCGCACCAAGTCAAGTTCCTTGCTCAGAGTCATCTCTTCGACAATCGTGCTGCTGGTAAACCGTACCAGACTAAAAGATCGCAAGAGCCGCTCGCGCCGCTCGTCCGTCTGAAAGGCGGTAATCGCTTTACCCAAAGAGCTGGCATGCGGAGGAATAATGCCACCTGCCATATTGCCCATGCTGACGCGGTGCGGGCTGTCGATTACAGCGATCACCTCAATATGATTGTCAAAAAGGAATGCCAGGCTAATGGTCTCGCGGAATTCCTGGCTGAGGTTTTTCATGCAGGTGCGGGATGCGTCGGCCACCTGTTTCACCAGCTGATTGGGCATGAAACCAGCGCCGGGTACGATGGAGAAGCGCTCTCCTTCAAGCCGTCGCACATAGCCGGTAATCTCCAGCGTGCGCAGGATGCGAAAAACGGAACTCTTGGGCAGTTGCGCAAGGAGGGAGACTTCGGTAAGAGCCAGGGGCTTATGGCTTTGCTGGATTAATTCGAGAACTCGTAGAGCATTGCTAATTGCGCGAGAGAAGTAACGATCTTCGCTCCCATTGGTTTGAGGGGTGTCTAATACGGCGAGCTTGTTGAACTTCTTCATCTGAAAATCGCGGCCCATGTACTAAACCTGTAACTCGGCGGCCTTCCCGAGTTTTGGCGTCCTGCGGTGTCGTTCTCGTCCACGGCACTCGGCAATTGTAGCAGCCTGTATCGCCAGTAAAACCGGGCCGGGCAGTTTTAAAGTAGCATTCTTCAGAAAATAGCCTTCAACTCGTCTTTAAAGAGTAGCGAAGGGGATTTTTGGAGTTCAGTTTCTGATATAAAACCGCGTTTTAATATTTGACCGGCTAGTTTATTGCATGGTACTGTGATTCAGTTCTTACCCAACCACTCAAATGAGCCTAACACTTTCGGGCGTTTTTACTGCACTGGTCACGCCTATCGACGACCTCGGTAGACCAGATATTGCCGCCTTCGATCAAGTCATCGACTTCGCCTTGGAGCGCGGCGTCGACGGCGTGGTGATCGGCGGAGGAACAGGTGAGTATCCGCATCAGGATGTTGCCGACCGCGCTGCATTGGCGGCACATGCGGTTCGCCGCGTGGCGGGACGAACGCGCGTGGTCACTTGCGTCGGCACGTCATCGATACACTCTACTCTCCGGCTGACACAGATGGCTGGCGACACAGGTAGCGATGCCTTGCTATTGCCGATGCCCTACTTCTTTAGTTATAGCCAGGAGGATCTGATCTCCTATTGTGAGACGGTCTGCGCATCGACATCAGCGCCCTTCCTGCTCTATAACCTTCCCGGTTTCACGCACAACCCAATCGAGGTGCCGACTGCTCTGCGCTTGCTGAGTACGGTGCCAAACCTCATCGGGATGAAGGACAGCAGCGGAGATACGAACCACCTGAAACCGCTGGGAGACGCCTGTCAGAAATCGCATTTCTCCCTATTTATGGGAGACGATTGTCTGCTACTCAGTGCACTGGAAGCCGGGTGGAGTGGGGTGGTGAGTGGCATCGGTTGCTTTATTCCCGAACTGATTACCGCGGTTTACAAGAGCTATCGGAATGGCGACCACGATCAGGCGGCCCACTATCAGGCGACACTGAGTGTGCTCATTGAAGAGGTGGTTCGCATTCCCATCCCATGGGGCGTTCGTGTGGGCCTGGCTACACGGGGCGTAGCAAACGGCCCCATGCACCTTCCGCCCTCGGCCGACAGGGTACTGCAGATGGAAGACTTACGCACCTGGCTGAAGCAGTGGGCGGCCTCGCGCAACCTCAGCTTGCATGATGCATGGAAGCAGATTCCTTAAGCACGACCGACAAGACTGGAGAAAGCACGATGAAGGTGATCGGAGTCGTTCCGGCTCGCTACCATTCCACGCGGTTGCCGGCGAAGCCTTTGGCGGATATCCATGGAAAAACCATGGTTCAGCACGTATATGAAATCGCGCTCAAGGCCCATGAATTAGATGACGTGGTCGTGGCTACGGATGATGAGCGTATCGCGAGCGTCGTAAGAGGTTTTGGCGGCCGGTATGTAATGACCGATGCAGCCCACGCTTCTGGAACCGACCGCGTGGCTGAGGTGGCCGCCGGGTCAGAAGCGGCTATCGTGGTCAACGTCCAGGGAGACGAGCCTCTCCTGGATCCGGAAATGATCAACGAATGCGTGAACGCCTTGAAGGACGCACTCAAGCTGGGCGGTGAGGTGGGCTTATCGACGGTGGTCAAGAAGGTCGGCGAGGAGGGATATCACGACCCCAGCGTGGTAAAACTGGTGCGCGATTTGCGAGGGCGCGCTCTGTATTTCTCACGGTCTCTGTTGCCCTACCCTCGCAATCGCACGAAGGACTTTATTGTTTTTGAGCATATCGGGCTCTACGCTTATACACGCGAATGCCTGAAGCAGCTGTCCAGTCTGCCTCCCGCGCCGCTGGAACAAATTGAGGGACTGGAGCAGTTGCGGGCCCTGGAAAACGGCATCGCCATTCAAGTGGTCGAGACCAAGTGCGATGGTGAACTCGTCTCGGTAGATACACAGGAAGATCTGGACCGCGTTCGTCAGATTTTTGCCAACAGAGTCAGCAAATGAGACCCTCCCCCGCCACCATTGCGCAGCTGCGTGATTCGTTGCCGGTTTCGAGCCGGAGCCACTTGGAACGGGCGATCAGCAGCATTGTCGAAGCCAAGGAACGGGGTGGACGCGTTGTGGTGGTGACGGGTAGCGGGCCGAATCTCCATGAAGGCATCACCACGCAAATTGCCGAGCTGATTCGGCACGGTGTGGTCGATGGAGTCATTACCAGTTCGGCGGTGATCGCGCATGAGATGGCGGGAACGCTGGATCGGGTCAAGCGAGTTCGTATCCAGCAGGGAGAAGCTTTTGAATTTCCCTTCGACAAGCTGCCTCGCGGCCGTGTATTTGAGATCAATGTACTGTCTACAGCAGAGCGCGCTGATCTGGAGAAAGAGTTTCCTCAAGGGTGGGAGATGTACGATCGGCTCGACGCGATTGCCGGCACTCCGGTGATCAAGGCGGCGGGGAATATGGCGTGGCCTATGGGCCCGCGTACGGAGCGGCTGGCTTCCGAAGTTCGTAACGCAGCGAGTCAATATGGTATTTCGCTCGAGGAGTTTGCCGGCCTTGGCGCGAGCCCCATGACCATGATGGGAGCCGGAGCAGGCAAGGGCGTGCCGGTCCTGGTCTCGATTCCGCAATTGGTAGGCGGTGGTGGAGTGGGAATCGCTGTGGGTGACTCTATTTCAATTGCCCGCCGCTCACGCGCGATTGCCACCATGCTCGCCGGCGCCGATGTGATTATCGAATCTGCCATCGCACTCTCCCAGGAGATTCACGATGGTCCCTTCGAGACTTACACGGGACACGGAATCTGGGCTGCATGGGATGGTCTCGGTACTTATAGCTTGGAGGGCAAGACACTCGTTCGCTTCGATCTCGATCCTAACCTGGAGCGGGCCTGGGAGATGGAACGAACCGGCGCCCACGTCCAGGAGGCGATTAATGAAGGGTTGCCCAAGACCAAGTTCACCAAGATTCCGTTCCGCATGGAAATGTCTGGTTTTGCGCGATTGGAGGGAAGCATCCCTGTAACCGCGGATATCGGCGTGGCGTGGCCCATCCTGGTGACTTCCTTGGAGGAACGGCTCGGCCTCAAGCTGGACTTCATCTCGGCTCCCCAAGAGTATGAAGAGGGCAAGCGCATGCGTAATTGGATTGCGGACGAGGTGGACTATATCGATCGAGCAGCGATGTACGAGGAAGCTCGCCGTAGATTCGCGGCCCCTGCCGGCGCAGCCCACCCTGTCCATACCTAATGAGTTTCGCGGTATCTATTTAGAAAGGGTTGACTACTCAACACTTTTAGAAGCAGACGGTAGGTTCCCATGAACATCTCCAGCAAGCGCTACAAATGGTACGTGGTTGGGATGTTGTGGTGGATTGCTGTGTTCAACTATGCGGACCGGCAGGCAATCTTTTCGGTGTTTCCGCTGCTCTCCAAAGAATTTCATGCAACCGATCTGCAGTTGGGATTGCTCGGCTCTTCCTTCGCGTGGGTCTATGGGCTATGCGGGCCGCTGGCAGGCACCATTGTTGACCGCGTGCGCCGCAAATCAGCCATTCTCGGCGGCCTCTGGTTCTGGAGCCTGATTTGCATGGCAACCGCGCTCTCGCGCAGCTTTACCAGCCTGCTGTTCTTCCGCGGCGCCGAGGGGCTGGGTGAGACGGTCTACTTCCCTGCTTCCATGTCGTTCATCAGCGACTACCACGGCGAGGCGACGCGCTCCCGAGCGATGGGCACCCATCAAACCAGCGTCTACATCGGCACGATTGTCGGCGGATTCGTGGCCGGACTTATTGCCCAGCACTACGGATGGCGCGCCTCATTTGTAATTTTCGGCGCCTGCGGCATTCTTCTCGGTTTTGTTCTGATGAAGTTTCTGGTTGAGCCGGTGCGCGGCGCCGCGGACCTTCGCGATCTGGTGGCCAACCCGCCACCGGCCGTTGCTCTCCCGCGCATGTCGATTCGCGAGTTTCTCAAGATAATCTGGGCGACTCCCACGCTGCGACTGTGCATGGCTGCCTTTATGTGCGAGAACTTCACCGCGATGGTTCTCTTTACCTGGATGCCAACCTTTCTCTACCGTAAATTTCACCTGAGCCTTGCCTTGGCCGGCCTGACCGCGACCCTGTATGTGCAATTGACGAGCATGATCGGGTCTCCGGTTGGAGGATGGTTGGCGGATACATTGCGCAAGCGAATGCCGGGTGGACGAATCCTGGTACAGTCCATCGGGATATTCTTTGAGGCTCCATTCGCGGTCTGGTGCGCGTTCACCGGTTCTCTTCACTGGCTGATCGTGAGCCTGCTTTGCTGGGGAATTTTCAAGGGCTTTTACGAAGCTAATATTTTCGCTTCGGTCTTCGACGTCGTACGTCCTGAGGCCCGCGGCACTACGACAGGATTCATGAACATGATGGGCTGGCTAGCGGGCGGGGGCACGGCCCCGGTGATCGTGGGATTTCTTGCCGACCGGATCGGTCTGAGCAAATCTATTGCCGTGACGGCTTCTTCCTATGTGATCGCCAGTTTTCTACTGCTGATCGCCGCTCTGCGCTATGCAAAGCGGGATGTCGCTCGCATGCAGGATACGCTCATCGACGAGGCAATTGCTGGTAGTTAGTTTTCCTGGAGGAAATCTTGAATCGTCTTTCATGTTTCGTCTTGGCATCATCGCTCGTCTGCAGTGGCGGACTCCTCGCCCAGAGTTCCCTCAAAACTGGCGATGCGGCAGGTGCTGTTTCACTGATGTCTCCAGAAGGTTTTCCTGTCATTATGAACAACTACGCCGAACGTCGCGGCACGGTTGTTCTTTTTCTCTCTACGCGTGATCCGGGTACGAGTGCCGCCGCCGCCCAGATCGTGACGCTCAATCAGCAGTTCCGCCACCACAAGATCATGATCACCGGAATTTTTTCTGATCCGGAGCAGCCCGGTTCTGAGGTGCGAGCGTTCTGCCAGGCGAACGGCTTCAACTTTCCTGTGTACCTGGATCCTGACGGAAAGGTCGCGAAGCGTTTCGGCGCCCAGGTCACTCCCGAAGCATTTCTGCTGGATAAAGACGGCAAACTGATTTACTCAGGTTCCATCCAGAGCTTGCCGGCGGTTTTGCAAGCTCTCGATACGAATGCCAAGCTACCCGTGTCTGAGACCAATGTCGCGGGCACCGCGATCGGCAGCGTACTGCCCAAGCGCACGATTGAGGATCCCTACGGCGAGATCGACTTTTCCTCGGAGCTGATCTTCGATAAGATCCCCGGCTACCCGGTGCATCACTGCTCGTCGATCGTGCTCGCTCCCAACGGTGACCTGCTGGTGACCTGGTATAGCGGCAGCTACGAGTCTTCGGATGATCAGGTCTTGTTCATGTCGCGCCGCAAGAAGGGATCGATGACGTGGTCGAAGCCGGAGATCATTGTCCGGAGCCCTGGAATGCCGCCGGGCAACGCAATCATCTTCAAGACTGCCGACAATCGTATATGGGTGGTTTGGGGTCGCATGGAAGGCAGCCAGCCCATGTTGCGCGGAACGGGCTGGAATCATTGCAGCCTCTTCTATCGTACTTCGACTGACAACGGAGTGACCTGGACGGAGGACAAACCCTTCTTCCACGACACCTTCGGCTGGCTTCCACGCAATTTGAGCATCACGCTTGCGGACGGCACGGTCATTGTGCCTTTAAGCGATGAACTCCATGGCTTCGACGCGAATCACAACGGAGCGGACCTTTCCTTTTTCCTGGCCACGAAAGATAACGGCGCTACATGGACGCAAAGCGGTTTGATGCGCGGTGGAGAACAGCCCACCTTCATCCAGCGTGCCGACGGCTCCCTACTCGCCTACCTCCGCGTAAGGCCCAACATCGTCGCCTCGGAATCCCACGATGAAGGAAAAAGCTGGACCACTCCCGCTGCGACCCAGTGGAAGAATCCTGACTCGGGCATCTCCATGACCCGGCTGCAAAACGGCCACGTTCTGCTGGTCTTCAATAATCAGGACCACGGGCGATCGCCTCTGCACATAGCCCGTTCGCTCGATGATGGGCGAACATGGAGCAAGCCGCTGGAACTGGAATCCAATCCTGGAGAGTATTCCTACCCCTCGATATTCCAGACGCCTGACGGCAAGATCCATATCATCTATACATTTCGGCGTTACTCCATCAAACATGTCGAAATGAATGAGGACTGGTTCACGCGGCTGGAGCGGCCGGATTGAACTTGGGAGTTGTGCTGGGGAATGATTACACCAGCGCTAAAGCGCCGGTCTCGAGTCGGGATTCTGTTACGGAGCGCTTAAGCGCTCCTCCCCCCGCATAAATGCGGGGGCTCCCACCGCGTGGTCCGAGTCGGGATTCTGTTACTGAGCGCTTAAGCGCTCCTCCCCCCACATAAATGCGGGGCTGCCACCGCGTGGTCCGAGTCGGGATTCTGTTACTGAGCGCCTAAGCGCTCCTCCCCCCGCATAAATGCGGGGGCTCCCACCGCGTGGTCCGAGTCGAGGCTCTGTTACGGAGCGCTTAAGCGCTCCTCCCACCCCGCATAAATGCGGGGGCTCCCACCGCGTGGTCCGAGTCGGGATTCTGTTACTGAGCGCTTAAGCGCTCCTCCCACCCCGCATAAATGCGGGGGCTCCCACCGCGTGGTCCGAGTCGAGGCTCTGTTACGGAGCGCTTAAGCGCTCCTCCCCCCGCATAAATGCGGGGGCTCCCACCGCGTGGTCCGAGTCGGGATTCTGTTACGGAGCGCTTAAGAGCTCCTCCCACCGCATAAATGCGGGGGCTGCCACTGCGTGGTCCGAGTCGAGGCTCTGTTACGGAGCGCTTAAGCGCTCCTCCCACCGCATAAATGCGGGGCTGCCACCGCGTGGTCCGAGTCGGGATTCTGTTACGGAGCGCTTAAGCGCTCCTCCCCACTGCATAAATGCGGGGGCTCCCACCGCGTGGTCCGAGTCGGGATTCTGTTACGGAGCGCTTAAGCGCTCCTCCCACCCGCATAAATGCGGGGCTGCCACCGCTAAGTGTCCCGGAGATAGACGTCCAGGATGCTTTGCACGGCCTGGTAAGGGTCGCCGCCATTTACTTCGGGTACGGCCTCGATCGAAAACAGCCCTTTGTATCCGGCCTCCTTGGCAATCTGGATTACCTTGGCCTCGTCCCACCGTTTGGGGTTGTACTGTAAATGGCTGCTGCCGGAGGACAACGGATACAACGCGCGCAACCCTGGCCACCGCGCCTGGTTGTCGGGGAATCCGCCGGGGTCGGGATTGGCCCAAATCCCGGCGGCCTTGATCACTTCATACTCGTCATGCCAATCTGATGGCGCGGCGCCTGCATGCGCACGACCGCCTTCTCCAGGGGGATCGTCGCGGTTTTCGATGGTCACCCAGACCTTCCTGGTTTTGGCGTAGGCGTTGATCTTCTTCAAGGCGTCGATCGCGGTTGGACGCACCTCGGGGGCAAGGCTGCCTTGGTTGACCATCACCCGCGGACAGCCGAGGGTGACCGCGTGGTCGATCCATCGTTTCGTCAAGTCAACCGTTTCCACCCGGAGCACCGGATCCGGAGAAGAAACATTGAGCGGGCCGAGCTCCAGGACGAGTTGCGTGATCTGCGATTGGGCTTTTTTCAGGCGATCTCCAAACTCCTGGAGGTAGCTGGACTCGGTCGAACGAAAATGGTTGTGCTGGATTTCTACATGATGAACGCCGTAGTGCTGGGCGATGATGGAGGGAAAATCCAGGATGTCGATGGTACGACCCGGATCGTCGGCATGCGCGCCAAACTTGACGATAGAATCAAAGCTGTAGCTCATCACGGCGAGGCGATCTAACTTGGCTCTATCTGTGGACTGGCCCCACGCTGTGGCCGCACTGACTGCCACCGAACCGATAAGAAATTCCCGACGGTTAACCATATAGCATCTCCTATAATGCGCCGATCAGATTCCGGTGTTCGACCCGTGACGCTTCGCCTACTCCGCGTTGACAGCAGACGGTGGATACACTACGAGTGGATTAACCGATGACTTATGTTATCTACGATCTGATCGTATCCGTCGTCGCGGCTGTCTATTATTGCATCTCGGGTCTGCGCCGCGGGGAATGGAAAACTCGGATGGAGTGGTACGCAGCCAGGACGCATCCGCAAGTTATCCCGGTCGCAAGCGAAGGAAAAGACCTGATTTGGATTCATGGAGTGTCGGCTGGCGAGGCGAGAGCCGCGGGCAAGTTGGCCGCCGCATTTCGTCGTTTGTCCGTCGATGCCAAGATCGTCATTTCTTCGTCGACGCCATCCGGGTATGCGAAGGCTGCGGGCGCCGCTGAATCGGACGCCGCAATCGTTATGCCCATCGATCATAGCGAGCTGCTGGTGAAGTTGTTCTCGCAATTACGACCCACGGTCCTGATCATCATAGAGTCGGAGTTCTGGCCTCAATTGTTTCATGTAGCCCGGAAAGAAGGCGTGCCGGTGATCGTGGCAAATGCCAGTATGACGGACAAGTCATACCTGAACCTCAAGAGGTTCGCATGGTTGAGGCGCGCGACGGTGTTGATGGTTGAACACTTCTATGTACAGCATTCGTTGACCATGTCACGCCTGGTGGAAATCGGAGTAGCTCCCGAGCGCATAACAGTCAGCGGCAACATCAAGCTGTCTCCACCGATGCCAGAGGCAGTCTTACACGCACAATCGCTCTTGCCCCCGGCGGCCGATCCGCGCACGAGGAGTGTTAGTCTTGGCAACCTGCGACCGGAAGAGTGCGAAGGGGCTAGTGGCGTTGTACAGCTGTTACGAGCAGAATTCAAAGATCTTCGCGTAATGATCGTGCCGAGGCATCCCTCAAAGTTTACGGCCGATGAGATCTACAAGATATTTGGGGAAGACATCAAGATCGTTCATTCGCTCTCCGAAGTCCTGCCATCCGATCGATTGATCTGGTTCGCAACAATGGGGATTCTGGAAGCGGTCTATGCCAGTAGTGATGTCGCGGTAGTATTCGGAACCTTCGGTGATATTGGGGGACACGATATCGTCGAGCCGATGCATTTTGGTGCGGTCACATTCTACGGCCCAAATGTAAGAAAGCAGCGCGCCCTGCACGCAGCAATCTCCAGCCGGATGCCGTGGGCCCAGGTTGACTCGTTTACAGCTCTTTCGAAGTCTATTGGGGATTTGCTGGGATCGGAGACGGCTTTGCACGCTCACAAGAGCGAGGTCCAAATTGCGGTCCGGCAATTCTCGAGCGTTACCGAAGAGCTTGCGCGTACGATTGCAACGAGCCGCAACCTCAAATCGCTACTCCGGTAGAAATTCGTAGCTGGTGAAGGCCAGCATCTTGCTGTCGGGCGACCAGGAGGGAACGTTCATGGTGCCGCGGCCGCCGAGCAGCTTGGCGAGGGTGCGCACTTTCCTATCGGAGAGCGACAACACGCAGATTTCAACGTCCTGATTGGCTGGATGACCCTGCGTACCTGGCTTGTACGCGAGGAAGGCGATCATAGTGCCGTCGGGCGAGATGTGCGGAAACCAGTCGCTCGTGGCGCTGACCAGGAGTTGTTCCTGTGCGCTCCCATCCGGGTGCATGCGCCAGATCTGCATGTGGCCGGTGCGGTCCGACTGGAAGTAGATCCACTGACCATCTGGGGAGAACTCGGCCACGTCGCTCTTTGACGCAAGGAGAGTTTCGGGGCCACCCGCGACAGGAATGGTATACGCGTCGAAGTTGTCGCCATGCTGCATCGTAAAAGAGATGGTCTTGCCATCGGGCGACCACCCGTGAAAATAGGCGGGCCCACTCGGGGTGACGCGTCTGGGCGTTCCGCCGGCCGTGGGGACAACGTAAATCCGAGCTTGTCCATCGGGATCCTGATTGCCGATGGCCATCAGTATCCCATCGGGCGAAACACCATGGTCACCATTGATCTTGGCTTCAGGGGCGGTCGGAATGAGCGTTGAGGAGGTGGCGCGTGGAACCGTGCTGTCGATGGGATGGATGCCATCGTCGAGCACTAAGTGCTGCAGGGTCCCTTCCTGGTTAAAGATCAGCGCCTTACCATCAGGCGTCCAGTTGGGATCCTCGAAATGTATGGGGGCGGTGTAACGGACGCGACGATCGGTAGAGCGAACGATGACCGACTCGAGCGTGCTGTGGAGTACTGATTGGCCAGTATCCGGGGACAAGGGTTCAATCTTGACGTTCGAGAAGACTGCCGTTTCCATCACTTTCTCATCGTGAGAGCAGACGCCGAGGCCGATGTAGAAGTCGCCTTGGATGCTGACACGCATGGCTGCACCGGAGGGCGCCATGATTCCGTTGGAATCCGGAATGGATACATAAACGTAGTCGCCACGTTTCTCGATGCGGACGCGATGCGGTCCCTTGCCGTAGGTTTCTATCTCGTGTGTGTCTGCACCGATGGTGTCGCGGTACTGCAATGAGGTGAGGCCGTCGCCGTGACGGGCGACGTCGGCGTAGATCGAATGCGGATCAAGCGACTGGCGAATCATCAGAACAGCTTTGCGGTGCGCATTGCCCTTCTCACCGACGAAGTCGATGTCGGCAGTCAGGGCCACGTCGCCTGATATTTTTTTCCAAACGTAGTGGAAGTCGTCAATGCCAAACCAGAGGTTGGCGCCACTGCCCGAGACGGTGTAGCTATCCTTGGAGGCATCGTACTGACCGCTCCCAGGGAGGAGAATGGTGCCGTAGTCCCCTTGCCCCTGGAGTTGGCCGAGAGCTTGAGTGCTGGTTTGGCCGTAGGCGACAACAGTACCGAAACAAAACGGCACGGCGAGCAACAAACTCCAGTGATGCCTTCCGGCAAGGCTCATGCGCTTCTCCAGGAACATCCGACCCAGACGGCGGCTTCGGACGAAACTCTATTATCTCGCGCGCGCAGCCTCAATGGCGGCAATGTCAATTTTCCGCATGGTCATCATCGCGTCCATCGCCCGCTTGCCCGCGGCGCGATCCGGGTCCTGCGTCGCCGCCAGCAGCGCGCGAGGGGTGATCTGCCACGAAAAGCCCCAGCGATCCTTGCACCAACCGCACATGCTTTCCTGGCCGCCGTTGCTGACGATGGCGTTCCACAAGCGGTCGGTCTCGGCCTGATCCTCGGTGAGGATGATAAAACTGACCGTTTCGTTGGGGACGAACTTCGGACCGCCATTGAGGCCCAGGAAATTGCGCCCGCAGACGGTAAACTCAACCGTCAACTCCTGGCCTTCCGGGCCCGATGGGGTCTTCGTGGGAGAGGCACTGATCTTCCCGACGTGGCTGTCGGGGAACGTGGCTGCATAGAATTCAGCCGCCTCGCGGGCTTTCCCATGGTCGAACCACAGGCAGGTCATCATCTTCTCGGACATCGGCTCTCTCCTCTCGGCATTTCAAGCTCCACTGCAGTTTTGCAGCCGTTTTCCCGGGCACGAAGCGCGGCTGCACCGAATATGAGTACATGGCGGTTACGATTTTGGTCCCTGCATCAGAGCAAAGTGGCCGCCCTGATCGTCTGTGCCCTGCAGAATGCGTGACCCTCCAGGGACGTCCATGGGAGGCAACACTATTTGGCCGCCCGCATCGATCACGCGTTTCTGCGCAGCTTCGATGTCGTCGACGGTGAAGTAGAACTGCCAATGCGGCGGAATACCTTCGGGCATGCCGGGGCCTTTACGAGCCATCATTCCGCCGGTGTAAAGGGGCTTGTCGGTCCGGAAAGTTTGGTAAACGCCCATAGCTCCCATGTCGTGCGCAAGATCTTTCTGCCAGCCGTAGTGTTTGGAGTAATAATCGAAGGCCTTTGCCGGATCATCGGTGAGCAGTTCGTGCCACCCCACATTACCCACCGCCATTTGATCCAAACGTGGCTGAGCACCTTGCTTGCCGGGTTCGAAGAGCAGGTATTTTACTTTTTGGGGGTCCAGGACCACAGCGAAACGTCCGACGCCAGGGATGTCCTGAGCGGGCTTCACAATCGTGCCGCCGTCGGCCGTTACAGCCTTTAGCTCTTCGTCGAGCTTTGCGGTGTGAATGTGGACCATCCACTGAGCAGGCAGCTCAGGCGCGCCTGCGCCGGCCCAGGTCATCATGCCACCGACATCTTTGCCGTCTTTACCAAAGAGTTTGTAGGTGAAGCCGGGCATACCGAAGTCCTTGACGTCCCACCCGACCACCTTGCTGTAGAAGCTGACTGCCTTGTCGATGTCATTGGTTACGAGTTCGTACCAGATGAATCCGTCTGCCATTTTGTCCCATCCATTTAGCGAGGCATCGCTATCAAGTAAACACTGTCCACGTAAACTATCAGAAAGTGGATGCCGTCCACAAGCGGCCGTTTTCGCGTTACACTGGTTCTTGAACGTACGATGAAAAAGACCGTCAGCCTTGAGAAACGCAAGACCTTTCGACATGGCGATCTGCGCAACGCGCTGTTGGCTGCCGGCATTGAGATGGCGCGGATCGGCGGACCCACTACAGTTATTCTGCGAAAGGCGACGCGGCAGGCGGGCGTCTCACCCAATGCGGCATATAGGCACTTTGCCAACCAGGCTGAACTGCTGGACGCGGTGCGATCGGCATGTTTTTCCCAGCTGGCCGCGGCCATTGAAGATGAGATGAAAAAGTGCCGTCCGGGACGCGATCCGCGAGCGTTTGCGCGGAAGAGCTTGCGTGCGGTGGGGATGGGGTACCTGGGATTCGCGATGAGAGAGCCAGGAATGTTTCGCACGGCCTTCTCGGTTCCACCGGCAGTACATGAGCGAAACCCGGCGAACACGGCCTCCATGGGGCTGAATCCGTTTCAACTGCTGTCGCTCGCGCTGGACCGCATGCAGGAATCGGGCTTGCTGGGCAAGAAGAATCGCAAAGACGCAGAGTACCTTGCTTGGTCGACGGTCCACGGACTGGCGCTTTTGGTGCTTGAGGGCCCGCTACACCAGATGCCGCAAGCGATGGTGCTTGCTCTGGGAGAGCGCCTGGTGCTTATGGTCGAACGGGGGCTCGAGTAGAATTGCTTTTTCTACTGAGCGGCGACAGAGAGGAAAGTCGTATGCAAAATGTGGTTGAGGATATACCCGGCTATTCCTACGGGAAGGCAGAAGTCGGTCCATCGCATCTGTCAGTCGCAGATCTGGAGCGCCTTAAAATCAGCGCCGGGTTCACCGAGCGGGATTGGCAATCTCTGCTTCTGGCTGGTGAAGTGCTTGCGGATCAGACCGAAAAGATCGTGGCTCAATGGCGCAGCGGGATTATTGCGAGCATTCCCCACCTCGCCAGGCATTCACGGACACTTGAAGGAGAACCGATCCCTGAATATCTGGCGAAAAGTAATCTGCGCTTCCAACAGTGGATCATGGATACCTGTACCAAGCCCTATGACCAGGATTGGCTCAACTACCAGGAGGAGATTGCACTCCGCCATACTGCGGTGAAGAAGAACCAGACCGACGGAGTGCATTCAACCCCTTATGTACCGCTGAGCGATATTGTTGCCTTCGTTGCGGTAATGAACGAAACCATCAAGCCTTACCTGGCCTCCAAGGGCCACGCGCTGGAAGATGTGGAAAGAATGCATTTGGCGTGGTGTAAGTCAATGCAGCTGCAAATGGCGCTTTGGATCAAGCCATATATGGATGCCGGCAGCTCATCGGGCCGGGGTTAGGGATTCATTCGCGTTCGAAAACGAGGACGTTTGGCTTACGCCCGCTTGCCGGCTGAATAGTCATGGTCAGAGTCTTGCCGTCTTGAGAGAGCTTGATAAGCTGCGTATCTGCGACCTTGCCGTTTCTCTTCTCAGTGAACTCGAGAGTGCCGGCGTTCAGGCGGCGCGCCGACGTCATGGCGCCAGGTGCCGCGTTCGCATCCTTCACCGGGTAGTCTTTGCCGTCAAACTTCATGTTTTTCGTGGAGTGCTGTGTCTGATTGATGAAGGAAAGGCCGGTGTCTAGATAGGGCTGCACCTCGAGTTCGGTTCGGCCGGGCTTTTCGGTGACGCTATCCCAGGTAGCAGCAAAGCCGGAAGCTCCTCCGGTAGGTGTGTAGATGTAATGGATCGTGAAACTGGGGCCGTTGGAGGGGTAGCCGGTGAAGTCGTCACGCAGCGAGTTGCCGTCCGGAGAAAGCGTCCAGATGGCGGAGATCTGCATGCGGCCGTCTTTCTTGCGGACGACTCTCCAGACATGAGGAGCCTGTGGAGTTACAGCGAGAGTGGTTCCTTCGAGACCGGGCTGATCGGTGCCGTTGGCAACAATCAATTCCGGGCCGCCGCCGAAGTCAAAAGCGTATCGGTTCGTTCCCGCGGAAGTGACCTTCATCTGGTCGTGCATAATGCTTTTTTCGGGGTTGAGCTGCCACTTGCCGACAAAGGAGCCATTGGCGGCGTGAAGCCCGGTGGTTGCGATGACCACCAGAAGTATTAGAAAGAGCCGTTTCATCATGGGGTTCTCCGCAGGCCGATTGGGGACCTGTTTGGAGACGTGCAATGCACTTAGATGGCCAATGGATCTCGCAACATCGGCCTGAGAGGCTGGAGCAGCGGGCAAGACTGATTCACTGGAATTGATGAATCGTGGCTTTCGCCGGAGCGGGCGACCAAGTTGTTCGGAAACGAACAGCGTCCATCTGAAACCGGACAGCGGATGCTTTGGCGGCCCGCTGTCCAGGAGCGATACCTACGTCAGAACCGCCTGAGACGGTCAGGGGGTATGGCTGCTACAAAAGAACTGCTTCCGCCTTGCAGCCTGTCAAAGGACTCAATTGCCTCCAGGAGTCTTTCAGCCGCTCCGATTTGCTCCGCTGTTCCTTTGTTGCGAATCTTCCATTCCGCTAGCTGCTGAATTACTTCGATACGAAATTTGAGCTGAGATTCGCTTTGCATCGTGCAGTGTGAGCTCCCTTCAATCCACCATTTTAGCGCTAGATGCCTCTTGGGAGCTGCTTTAGTGACCTGGTGAGCCACAGCAAACTTGCTGATGCGAATGGAAAATCATCATATCCGCGAAATGCAGGCACTTGGCCTCCAAGCGGATTTTCCGTCCAAGTGGGATTCCTTCCGAATAATGCGTGACCGAGGCAAGATGAGGAGAACTTTGAACGCTAGCCGCATCTACTCTGGTTGAGGGCGGGTCAACATGGCCATTGAAAAATTCAAGATTCACATACCGGACTCTCTGCTCGCGGATCTCAGCCGCAGGCTAGACGCCACACGATGGCCAGATGAGCTTGAAAACGTTGGCTGGGGCATGGGCTCAAGTCTCAGTTACATGAAATCGCTGGCCGATTATTGGCGGAATGACTATGAGTGGCGGCGCCACGAGGCAACGCTGAACCAACTCCCTCAGTATCGAGTCTCACTCGACGGATTCCACGTCCATTTTGTCCATGTGCGCAGCAAAGATACCAAACCATTGCCGCTTATCATCACGCATGGGTGGCCGGGAAGCTTCGCTGAAATGGTGAAGCTTATCCCGCTCTTGACCGAGCCCGAGGCGCACGGAGGAAGCGCTGAAGATGCCTTCGACGTGATCGTGCCCTCTTTGCCGGGGTATGGTTTCTCAGACCGGCCTACGGAACGCGGCATGAACCCGTTCAAGGTAGCAGCACTCTGGGCCCGATTGATGACGGAGCTGGGTTATGAACGCTTCGCTGCCCAGGGAGGCGACTGGGGCTCAACCATCTCCACAGCCATTGGCCTCAACCATGCCCAGCGCATTATCGGCATTCACCTCAATTACATTGCCGGTCGTTTTCTATTCGGCGGAACATTGAACCAAAACCCGGACGATGAAAGGTCTAAGACCTACCTTGCCGAACTCCGTGCATGGACGGATCTGGAGGGCGGTTACAGCCATCTTCAGGGGACGAAGCCACAAACGCTGGCTTACGCGCTGAACGACTCCCCGATAGGTCTTGCGGCCTGGATCTTCGAAAAGTTCCGAACCTGGAGCGACTGCAACGGCGAGTTGGAAAGCATATTTACCAAGGATGAACTTTTAACCGACGTGATGATCTATTGGGTAACCGAGACTCTGAACTCCTCGGCGCGGCTCTATTATGAATCACGAGAGCAGCCTATTCAGCTTTCGCCTGCAAATCGGGTGGAGGTTCCCGTAGCAGTGGCCGTCTTCCCCAAGGAGATTCCTATGCCACCGCGCGCGCTGGCGGAGCGCGGCTACAATATTCAGCGCTGGACGCTGATGCCCAGGGGCGGCCACTTCGCGGCTATGGAGCAACCCGGCCTTCTGGCACAAGATATCCGAGAATTCTTCCGCCCACTCCGCTAAGGGCTGGTGGCTGATGGCTATCGCAACTCGGAAGTTCATGGACGCCGGGGTCTTCCACCTGCCCTCCGCCGGTCCCATGGGTTCCTCCTGATATAGTTCACGCGTGCGGCTCACCGTGCCAACTGGGTAGGTTATGGACAGCATCGATGCTGGGAGGCGAACCACGTAGGCCGCACTAAGTGGCTTAAGAGCGAAGCGATGCTCCGTGAAGCGGGTTCTCAGTAACTTGCGGCTTGCTCTGGAATCCCCTAGAATCCGAGGAAAGTTACCTGTAACGAGACTCTGCACGGGTCAAATTCATACAACAAGGAACAACTCATTACCCGTTTTCGTAAGATTGGTCATGCGCCTCTTTCCGTTCGTAGAAAAGGTCTCTTTGGCTTGCTTGCTTGCATGTTCGGCTGCCGACTTCGCCCAAGCTCAGCAACCTGCCCTTACCTTCGACCAGCTACTCTCCCGGGTAGAGGCGAACACCGAAGAGTACAGGTCCACTGTCCCCAGTTTTTTCTGTGATGAGCACATCACCTCACAGGAGATCCAGGACGGCAAACTGAAGCACGAGACCACCGTCGACGCCATCTTTAGCGTTATCCGTTCGACAGGACAAACCGACGTTCTTGAGGAGTCGCGCGAAGTAAAAGCCATTGACAATAAACCTACTGCCAAGAAGAAAGTGAACATGCCACTCGCGTTTAGCGGAGGATTCAGTGGAGCTTTGACGAAGTTTCTCTCTGGCAGCCACGAACAATGCTTCAACTATCAACCGGATGCCCCGAGCTCATCGCGCCAGGGCGAAGTTGGCTTCAGCTTCGCCGCAAGAGATGATGTGTCAACAAGGCCTTCGTGCGCCACGATCAAGCCGGGCACCGCGGGTAAAGTGTTGGTGGACTCCGCAACAATGCAGGTGATTCACATTGAGCGGACGGTTCCAAATCCCATCGGGGCGGACCATTCCGTACTCGGCACAGCATCCGTCGATTACGCAGCCGTCAGCCTGAACGGCAAGACCTTTTGGCTCCCTATCACGATCAGCGCCTTCACCACGGAAACTCCAAAAACGAACGGCTTCCGCTTTGCAGCGCACTATAGCAACTACCATCGTTTCGGAGCGACCTCAACCATCATCCCCTAGCGCCGGATACCGAGAGCAAACAGCAGCCCAGTTTGCTCCGGAGCGGACACTTTGCGGCTGGAGCAACCCAGCCTTCTCGCACAAGATATCCGAGATTTCTTTCTTCCGCTCCGCTAAGGCTTCGTGGCTCTTGGACTATCGGCAACTCGGGAGTTACCCTTGGGCGTTTCGGGACATTCATGCCCCGTCTGTGCAGTGATCTCTACAGCCGACACGCGAACGCGCGAGCTACCAGGGATAGGCGCCGTCTTTGTGGAAGAAGCCGCCGGTGGGGCTGTGGTCGGGTTGTTGCGCGAAACGGACGATGGCGATTGCTCCCTCTTCAATGGTCTGGGTGCCTGTGTTGTTATTGAGGTCAGTCGCGGTGAAGCCGGGGCAGATCGAGTTGACTTTGATCTTGGTCTCACGCAACTCCCAGGCGAGGTTCACGGTGAACATGTTCAGCGCGGCTTTGGATGCATTGTAGCCGAGGGGTTTGACGGCGTAGAAGGGCGAGGTGGGATCGTTGTTGAGTCCAACAGACCCGAGGCCACTGGAGACATTAATGATGCGGGCGCTCTCGGCGGCGCGAAGCAACGGCAGAAAAGGCTGCGTGAACTCGACGGTGCCGAAGAAGTTGGTAGCAAATGTGCGCTTGACTGCGTCGATCGAAACGGTGCTCGCCGAGCTGTCGCCGCCGGTGAGATCGAAGGCGCCGGCGTTGTTGATGAGAACGTCGAGGTGACCGAACTGCTTCTGAATGTGCTCAGCCAGCGTACTGGCTGTGTCGGAGGCACGATCAAGGTCCACAATGACAGGGCGGACATCAGAGCCCTCAGCGCGAAGTTTTGCTGCGGCCACTTCGCCCCGCGAGGCGTCGCGTGCGCCGAGCAGAACAATAAACCCCGATCGTCCGAGTTGACGGGCCACTTCAAAACCGATTCCCTTGTTCGCGCCTGTGATCAGAACAACCTTCGCCATGCGTGTCTCCCCCTTGTTGGTTCGCAGCAATTAGACGAGGGCCGGGAGAGGTGGGATTCAAGAAGTGGGGGTGGTGTGGTCCATTCGGCTCCCGAATTTCGAGAACTGGAGGGGGATGGAGACACCAGACGAAACGAAAGACGGTATTCTCAACATTATGCCGCCCTTCGTTGCGATGACGGCCCGAACATAAGCGACTTTCCAGGCCGTGTAGCCATTTTTTCCGCAAGCGGAATGGATAGGATCGGACACGTTGAATGAACGGAGCTAACGGTCAGTGTTTGGTGCGGAGCCACAAGAAGAACGGGACGTGCAGGATAGGGTAGATTTCGAGAGAAATGCTTCTATTCGCTTCCGCGCCAGCGTCATCGCGGCACTGCGGGCAGGAATCCTACTTCTAATTACGATCGGGTGCTTACTGCCGTTCACGGCAGGTCACCACCTGAATCGATACTGGGATCGCGCTCGGATCTTGGTTTACGTTGCGCTGGCGTCCTTTCTGTGGTTCTTCTACAAAGTCATGCTGATTTGGGCATCGTGGCAGAGCGCGAGAGAAACTAGACGCGAGTTCGGTGATCCTCCTCGATAAACCACGGTCAGTAAAATCGGCTAGTTGGACACATGGCGCGTCATTGGGTCAGCAACGGAGTACTCGAAAAACGGGGATTTCTGTAGCTTGCCTGGGCTCTGGAACCCTGAGGGTGTTCACGATAACGCGGGCGCAGGCAGTTCACTGCAAGCACTTTTCTGTTCAGGCTGCAGCAGTTGAGAAAGAGCGTATTGATCGTCTTCAGCATAACGACATGGGAAGGAGGTTAGTCGAATGATATGGGGACCGGCCTTTACGACGGTCAAAGCGGCGTGATGGGAGACGAAGAACATCGGATCTTCTATTCCATCGAATCTCTTTCCCCACCCACGTTCTCCTGCGGCCAGTAAATCCGCCTGCGTAAACAGATGTGCTTTTCGCTGCATGATCACGATTGAACGCATTTCTGCGGACTTGAACTGTGGCGTATTTCCGATCAGGCGCTTAAACATCTTCACAAGCTGCCTCATACGCTTATTCCCCGATACTTCTCGTGGTGACTACGCGACGTCGAGCTGCTCTTGCTCCGCGGGCCGCACAGCAGTTGCGCTGGTGTGCAAAGCAAAAATGTCGTAGCTCTGCACGTTGAAGTGGTTACTTATCGTTTTTAAGCTCCACCACCATGACCTCGATTGGCTTGTCGCCCGCGTTCTGGTCCGTGTGCATTGTTCCCGGCGCCATCTTCGGCAGCCAGTACGCCTTGCCGGTCTCCCACGGGTGGGGCTCGACCTCGCCCTTCGCAGTAACAACGTTCATCGTACCGCCGCTCAGCGCGACGATTACTCTCCCGTGATCATGCCTGTGTAGGGGCAGAGGTTCATGCGGCTGCACTACCGTCTTCCAGACCTTCACCTCTTCGTTCTCAAACTGAGGAAAGCGCTCGGTCTTTGTGACGCCTTGCGAGATCAGCATCGACGTGCCAAAACCAAGTGCAAACACCGTCGCCAGGCCCGTAAAACGCACCATAAGCCTCTCCTTTGGCCGAAAGTAGAGCAGCGGCCCCGCCACATTTTACTCTCAAGCCATTGCCGGGGATTAGCCAGATTTATTCGTTCCGCTGGCCGTACTGAGTGGCGTAGCGCGAAGCGAGGTCCTGGGAAACGAGATCATCGGTTTTCTTCTTTCGTCATTGTCCTGCTTGGTAACGCGGCGTCGCTAAGCTCCGCCGCTTTGCCAATTACTATCTCTGCCTGCGGCTGAGTTCAGGCCCGAGAATGAGTGGTGGGCTGCCGCCACTCTGACCATTAGGCGGCGTTTTGTCATGAGCAGCAGGTCGACAAGCGAGCCCTTTGAAAGACGGCATGCGCACGGCTCCGCACGATCGCTCTTGAGTAGGAGGGAGTTCAGAACGGAAGGAGAGGTGGAGGCGTCTGGATGTTACGCCGACTGCTGCAGAAGCTTCATAAATCGTTGGATTCTACGGGTGATGGCGGAATTTTTGGGGCTAAGGTTTTCTTCTATGCAGAGCCCCGAGAAAAAGGTGAGAACCATGTCAGCCAAATCGGCGGCGTTCGCCGTCTCGGACACAGCCTTGATGTTCTTGATGATGAGTTTGCGGAGAGCTGCGTTATTCGCCGCGATGATCTTCCTGCCCTCAACCGGAAGCATGGAGACATCTCGCATTGAATTGACGGAAAAACAGCCTCTCTTGCCCGTGTAGCACGTTTGGCCGATCTCGAGAAATCGCTGGATGTTGTTCCACCCGAGCGGCTGAACAGAGAGGATGTCATCTCCGCCACGTGTCTCTAAATAGTGCTGCAAACTGGCAAAGAACATATCCTCCTTGTTCTTAAACTCAGAATACAGACCGGATTTGTTGACACCGGTGACAACCTCGATATCTTGCACTGTTGTCTCCGAGAATCCCTTCTCCCAAAATACCGAGATGGCTTTCTCCAGCACCTCTTCGCGGCGGAACTGTTTCGGGCGTCCCATGGTCGATTGGATGGAGAAGCGGTTCTATGCGATTCAGAACCGGTCGTCTGAACTGGCACTACGCGTGTAAAGGGTTTAGGGGACTTGCGATCGAAAGTGATTCTTGTTTGGTCATAGAGCGCTATCTGCTTTGGGCAAGCGCAACCCGCTTATCGCCCACCCCGGCTACATTGGAACAGGGCTCGTCGATTTCTATGAACGGAATTCAGCAGGAGCCCAAATCATGCTCGGTGCTGTACAGCAAAGCATGGCAAGGACTCAGACCATGGCCGGTGTAAACCCCGTTCCCATTCAATTTGGAGAGTAAACGAGCCGGACCACCCGGTTCTTACTCCAACACTCATCATTGAGTCCAGGACAAACTGGATACAATTGCCCCCACGGAACCGCGAGCACGATTCGGTTCTCCGCGATGCCCTTGCTTATCAGCGTCTGCTTAACCCAATTCGCCCTACGCCTTGAGAGGTCGAGGTTGTAGCCCAGCTCGCTTCTCGATGAGGCGTAACCCTCGATATAAAATCGATCGTTCGGATGATCCTTAAGCCATTGAATATTGCTCTCGAGCACGTCCGGGTTCGAGGCGTCGTCGTGGTCATCCCATGCAAACATGATTTCGTGAACGTTTTCGTTAAAGGCCTGCTGTTCTGGACCAAAAAGCGCCACTCTGGGTTTTCCCCAGTAATCCACCCAAAAAGCAACATCGCTGGGCGCTTCTAAAAAGGCAACCTCGGTGGACGTAGTTGCGTTAGCTTTTTGCGCAAACATCTCTGTGCTGATGAAAGCGAACATGGTCGCTGCGATTAGAAGAGTTCGGCATTTCATGGTCTTTATGCTCCAATTGCCCCACTACATTGGGCCACGGCTATTCGGGTCATCCTCTCGCTCGAATTCGGATCGACTACATCGGGATTCAGCGTGAGAACGGCGTCGACGGCTCCGTCGCCATCTCAAGCCGTGCCCACAACCTGGAATTCATCCCCGAGCCTCTGGCGTACCGTCGCGATCATCTGCCGATGGTCTTCAGCAAGCACCACACGAATTTTGGGCACACGGCGAGAGTATGCTCTGGGCGGATGTGGCACTACTGTCACTTGCGAGAGTGTCGTTTAACTGAGCAGTTCATGGTGCGGAAGGGTAAACGACGAGCGGAACGAGGGGCATCGCAGAGTCGCTGCTCGAATCCTAGCAACCTTAACGAACAGCTAAGTGCTCGGCAAATGTCCGCGACATCGTTCGGCTGATGATGCCCTTTTGCGCGCGGCGCACCTGAGCGCGTTTATTCGACTATTGCGCCTATTTCGAGTATTTCGAATATGTGATAGTTTAGGGATATTATGGCCGTTGCACCGAAGAAATCGATCCCGCTCCCGAAATCGGAGCAGCAACAAGTGCAGGACTTGGAGAAGCTTTTGCGCCGAGGCGTTCCTGCCCTGATCAGCCCTGCAGGGGAACGGATCGAACTTCCGGGTACTGTAGTCGAAGTCCTCAGGACGGCAGTGAAGTTCATGTCCCACGGCCAGACCGTCACGCTGATTCCGGATAATCAGGCGATTACGACCCAACGGGCTGCCGACATTCTCGGAATGTCGCGTCCATTCTTCATCAAGCAGCTTGAAAGCGGTTTGATGGCCCATCACCGAGTTGGCAACCAGCGCCGTGTTTATCTTCGTGATGTCTTGGAATTCGCCAAGAAACGCGACAAGGAGCGTCTGGCTGCGCTGGACCTCCTGGCACGCGATGCGTTCAAAGCCGGCTTGTACGAGCGGAATGTATTCCCCGAAGGCGGCACGGACGAGTGAAGAGTGCGCGTCCGGTAGTCCTGGATGCCTGCGTCCTGGTCCCACGGCCCTTGGCAGACACGCTCCTTAGGCTCGCTGCTGGCTCACGTCTCTTTTTGCCGAAATGGTCTGATCAAATCATGGCGGAAGTAACCCGCACTCTTCGCGAGACCTTCGGCCTTTCCGATCGAAAAGCAATGCACCGCGAGAGCGAAATCAGGAAACACTTTCCAGAGGCGTGGATCGAGGACTATGAAGATTTGATTCCCGCGATGACAAACCACCCGAAGGACCGCCATGTCCTGGCCGCCGCAGCGCACGCAGGTGTGAAGGTAATCGTCACCTACAACATCAAAGATTTCCCGCGCTCCTCGCTTACGCCATATTCGATAACGGCACAAGGACCATCTGCGTTTCTCAAGGATCTCTATGGTGCAGCGCCGGCAATAGTGATGCAGACGTTGGAAGATCAAGCCGCCACTATCGGCAAGTCATTACCATATTTGCTCTCCAGGCTCCGAATTAACGCCCCGACCTTTGTCGAGATGATCAGTCAAGATATTCACTGAAAGAAAAACCGTGAACAAGGAACTGAGAATTCTTGAGTGGACGACCGGGTGACTACCCGTTCGTCCGGTGATTCCCCAGCGATTCAGTGCTGGCTGCCCTGGGCGCGAGTGTGATCATTCGCGCCACGCTCCCAATACCAAGGAATGGAAGGCGAAACCTGAGCTAAGTTGTTGTCTGAATTTGGCGTCCCCGACGGGATTTGAACCCGTGTTATCGCCGTGAAAGGGCGGTGTCCTAGGCCGGGCTAGACGACGGGGACGTTTGCTTGGCCCGTAGCCTTCGGGCTGGCCGGAATCGACCAAGTTCAACTCTAGCAACCCGGAAACCGCGTGTCAAAAGCCGATCACCCGCCCTTCGCCAGCTCCATTCGTGCCTGCTTGCACTCCGCGGCGGCGCTCGGCGCACGATAAACTGCAGTTTCATGGCCCGCTACAAGTACCTCGATACCCTCGTGCTCATCTTCGTGGTGGTCCTGCTGGTGTCGAACCTGGTCGCCCAGAAAGTCTGCCGCCTCGGACCCCTGACCATCAGCGGAGCCGAATTGCTCTTCCCCATTACCTATATTTTCGGCGACGTGTTCACCGAGGTATATGGCTACCAGGCCTCACGGCGGGCTATCTGGATCGGCTTCTTTGCCTCGGCTCTGCTCAGCGCCGCCGGCGCTATGGCCGTAGCCCTTCCCGCCGACCCCGGCTGGCATAACCAACAGGCCTTCGAGACGGTCTTCGGCCTGGTGCCGCGCTTCGTGGTCGCCAGCCTCATCGCCTATTGGACCGGCGAGTTTGCCAACTCCTTTACCCTCGCCAAGCTCAAGATCCTCACGCGGGGCCGCTGGCTGTGGACACGGACGCTCGGATCTACCATCGTCGGCCAGGCGTTCGATACCTTTCTGGTCATGTTCATCTCCTTTGCCGGAACGGTCTCCCAGCACACATTGATCCGGTTGATGCTTTCGTCATATCTGATCAAAGTGGTGTATGAGGCGCTAGCTACGCCGCTCACCTATGTGGGCGTGGCATGGCTGAAACGGCGGGAGGGCGTGGACCCCTTCGATACCCAGACGGACTTCAATCCCTTTTTGCTGCGCGAGATGCCCGCGGCGGGTGAGATGAAGGCCCCGTGACAGCTGTTCCCAGATCAAGATGTATCGACTTCCACATCCGGAAAGGCTGCTCGATAGAGCCGGTGATCGAGTGTGAGCAGGCGGAACCGGTAAACGGATGCAAGGGCGCCGATTAGGAAATCGGCCAGGATCCGGCGGGGCAATTCCGGCTTCCTTCCGCTCCGTCGCGATGCATACCGCTGGAAAGCTCTGCCCGCCACACGCCAGATTTCTTCGCTTGATTGCCAATCGACGAATGCCGGTGGCAGACAGGAATTGATCTAGCATTGCCTCTCTACGGCCGGGAAGCGAGCAACCCGGCATAAACGGCTCCCGTAATCACAAGAGCGCCCCGCGCGAGCGAGGAATCAAGGGCACTTTGGGCGGCCTTGTTCAGCTGCGGGTCCACATCCCACAGGGCAATCAGGACATTGCGGCCGTTCCTCGTTGTACTGCTGGCGAAATCGGTCAAAACCTTTTGTTGCGCTCTTCGGCCGGCGGCTGGCGGTTTCGCCGTCTCCGCCTTCAACGTCCGGTGCATACGCTCGTGACGCCCGTTTTGCTCCGGATGACCTGGCCTGATCCGCTCCGGCTGAATGCCCAGCTTCATCCAGTAGATCGATAAGCGCGAGATGCCAGCAATCGCTCGGGAGGCAAACGGCGCGCCGTTGTCGGTGCGGATCGTCTGCGGCAGGCCATATTCCCGAAACGCGGCCGCAAAAATCGCTAGTACGTGCTCCGTATCCGTCTTCTCCACGCTCTGGCAACGTAACAGATATCGGCTATGCGCATCGCTCACCGTCAAGGGATCAATCCGCTCTCCCTGGCCCGCCGCAAAATCTCTCCAAATGTGCTCACTGCCTGCCAAAACACTCCTCTTTCCTTCCGCCGCAGATGGCCGCGTAGTTTCTTGGCTCCCCAACTCGGATGCGCAAACTTCAGCCGCACTATCTGCTCCCCGATCGCCACATCGGTCTGATTCGGATGACTGCCGGCTCCATAACGACGGTCCGGTGGCCTCGTACCGCTTCACCCACTCGTAGCCTGTCTTTCGAGCGATGCGATAGATCCGGCACAGCTCCGCCATCGTGTACTGCTCGCTGACGGCACGGCTTAAGCCGTGCCCTGATACAAAACGCGAGAACTGTGACCCGTACGGCTGTGATTGAACGTCTAGAAATTGGGACGTAGGTGGGAACTGTTGCGTCGAGTGAGGCTATGCTGATCCTATAGACACCCACTCAAGACATGACACCTCCACCAAAGTTCATGCGCTATATCGAGATCGCGGAGCCCGGCGGACCGGAGGTGCTTCGGCTGGCTACCGGGGCGGTTCCCCGACCGGGTCCGGGGGAAGCGCTCATTCGGGTCGAGTCGGCGGGCATTAACCGTGCCGATCTGCTACAGCGGCAGGGACACTATCCACCTCCTAAGGGCGCTTCGCCTATTCTGGGAATGGAGATTTCCGGACACATTGCCGAGCTTGGCGCCGGCCCGTCCGGCCGCTGGCAGGCCGGCGACCCGGTATGTGCCCTACTCGCGGGAGGCGGCTATGCCGAATTTTGCGTGGCACCCGAAGGCCAGTGCATGGCTGTACCGCGAGGTATCTCGCTGCGTGACGCGGCCGCTATTCCGGAAGCCGCCATTACCGTGTGGGCCAATCTGTTCGAGCCGCGAAGGCTCTTTGCCGGCAACCTCTTCCTGGTGCAAGGCGGCTCAAGCGGAATTGGCACTTTGGCCATCCAAATCGCCCACGCCTTTGGCGCCCGGGTCGCCACGACGGCCGGCACCGACGAAAAATGCAAATTTTGCCTAAGCCTCGGCGCCAAGGTCGCCCTCAACTACCGCACCCAGGACTGGGCCGTCGAGTTAGCGCGGTGGTCCCAGCCCCACGGGATCGATTGCATCCTCGACATGATTGGAGGGGATTACTTCGCCAAGCATGTCAGTCTCCTCGGCATCGGGGGCCGGCTGGTGCAGATCGCCTTCTCCCACGGCAGCCAGGTGAGCGTCGACTTACGCGCCATGATGACCAAACGGCTGTTCCTCACCGGGTCGACGCTTCGCCCGCGGACGGTGGCAGAAAAGGCTTCGCTGGCGCGAGCCGTGGAGCAGGAGCTGTGGCCACTGTTCGTAAACGGACAGCTGCGGCCGATTGTTGATAGCAGTTTTCCAATGGAACGGGCCGCCGATGCCCACCGGTTGATGGAATCAGGCAGGCACACGGGAAAGATCGTTCTAGAGATGCAGCAGGGGTAACTCCCATCCCTGGACACGATAAACTTTCTGAAGCAACCGTCGCACCCCTCTCATCCAAGGGTCACACAGAAGCAGTCTCCTTTGCATAGGGAGCAGGAACACCATGGTTTTCCAGCGGGTGCGTTGGTTTCATCCACATTTTTACTTCTGAGGATTTACGTTTTGACAAGGCTTCCCGTCTGGACCAAATCATCCCTTCCGCTGTTCCTGCTGGCGCTTTCCGCCTGCGCCAAACAAGGGCCACCTGCGGCGGCGGCTCCGCAAGCGCTGCCGGTGCAAACTCAGACCATCGCGGCCGCTGCTGTTCCGCAATACGACGAATATGTCTCCACGATCAAGTCGCGGCGCTCGGCCACTATTAACCCGCAGGTCGATGGCAACCTGACGAAAATCTACGTGCATTCCGGGGACCGCGTGAAGGCCGGCCAGCTGCTGATGGAAATCGATCCGGCCAAACAGGAAGCGACCGTTTCTTCCGCCCGTGCAACCGAACAGCAAAAGCTGGCCGTCTTCCAGTACAACCAGATCGAAGTGGAGCGGCAGCGCAAACTCTTCGAACAGGGCGTCACCAGCCGAGATGCGTTCGACCAGGCAGAGCAGGCTTACAAGAACTCTGAGGCGGATTACCATTCCGCCACCGCGACCACGCTGAGCCAGCAGAAGCAGCTCGGCTACTACCACATCGCGGCTCCCTTCGACGGCATTGTGGGCGATGTGCCGGTGCACCTGGGCGACTACGTCTCGGCCACCACCATGCTTACGACCGTGGATGAAAACCGCGACCTGGAAGCCTATATCTACATCCCGACGGAACGGGTCACGCAGATCCGCAAAGGCCTGCCGGTGATCATTCTCGACAACCAGGAGAATGTGCTGGAAAACACGGCGATCGACTTTGTTTCCCCCCAGGTGGATAACGGCCTGCAAGGAATTCTGGCCAAAGCGCCAGTGCACGCCGATCTGGGCAAGCTGCGTAACCTGCAGCAAATCAAGGCAAGGGTGGTTTGGACAACATCGTCCATCCCGGTTGTACCGGTGTTGGCGGTTATCCGGCTGGGCGGTCAGACCTTTGTCTACGTCGCTACCAATCAAGATGGAAAGTATTTCGCCAGGCAGCGGCCCGTCACTGTGGGCGACACTGTGGGCAACAACTACGCGGTTCTGGGTGGGCTCAAGAACGGTGAAAAGGTCATCGTATCGGGTACGCAGTTCCTGATTGATGGCGCCCCAGTGCAGCCGTTGGGCTAGGCATCAAGTAACAGCCTCAGAGATGTTTAATCGCTGCGCCGCGCCACGAGGGATCAAGCCGGCAAGACCAGTTTCACAATTGCTGTAGCGGCGCAAACAAGAGGGAGCGTTCTCGTGGTTGATTTCTTTATCCGCCGGCCGGTGTTCGCAACCGTCTGCGCCCTGCTGATCATTCTTGCCGGAGCCGTTTGTATACCGACGCTGCCGATCTCCTTGTATCCGACCCTGGCGCCGCCACAGGTAACGGTCAGCAGCAACTATGTGGGAGCGAACGCGCAAACAGTCGAGTCTGCGGTAACGATTCCGCTGGAACAGCAGATCAACGGTGTGCAGGGCATGCGGTACATCTCCTCCACCAGCTCCAATGACGGAACCAGCAACATTGTTACGACGTTTCAAACAGGCTACAGCCAGGATATTGCCGCGGTGGACGTACAGAATCGCGTCTCGGCCGCGACCGGGCGCCTGCCGGCCGCGGTGAATAACACCGGCATCACGATCACAAAAACCAACAGTAATTTTGTATTCGCGGCTGCCTTCTACTCGCCAGATAGCCGCTATTCCAATCTTTTCATCAGCAATTACCTCGATGTATATGTAAAGGACGCGCTCAAGCGCATCCCCGGTGTCGGCGATGTTGTCATCTTCGGCGAGCGCCGTTACGCCATGCGTCTATGGCTCGACCCTGCGCGCCTGGCGGCGCGCGGCCTGACCAGCGCCGACGTCACCAGCGCGCTGGCGGAACAGAATGTTGAGATTCCTGCCGGCCAGGTGGGCCAGCCGCCTTCGGATGAGAAGCAGAACTACCAGATCCCGGTGCGTGTCATCGGGAGGCTTTCCGAGGCGTCGGAGTTTGACAAACTCGTCATAAAGAATACCCCCGGCGGCATCGTTCAATTGAAGGATGTTGGCTACGCCGAGCTAGGCGCGGAGACCTATTCCACTGACCTTAACTACAACGGCGCCGATGCGGTCGGTGTTGGCGTGCAGCAGCTGAGCAATGCCAATGCGCTAGAGGTTGACCACGCCGCCAAAGCGGCGCTGGACGAACTGTCCAAATCATTTCCTCCCGGCATGAAATACGAGGTGCCTTTCGACACCACCACGGTTATCGGCGATTCCATTCGTGAAGTCGTAGGCACGCTGGGTGAAGCCGTCGTGATCGTCATTGTCGTGATCTTTCTCTTCCTGCTCGACTGGCGTGCGACCATCATCCCCGCCATCACCATCCCGGTATCTCTCATCGGGACGTTTGCTTTCATCAAGATTTTTGGCTTCTCGATCAATTCGTTGACCATGTTCGGCATCACGCTGGCAACCGGCCTGGTGGTCGATGACGCCATCGTGGTGATCGAGAACGTACAGCGCCATATCAACGAGGAACACTCCGATCCGCACACCGCCACCTCCATCGCCATGGCTGAGGTGACCAGCGCAGTCATAGCTACTTCGCTGGTGCTCATTTCTGTATTCGTGCCGGTATCTTTCTTTCCCGGCACGACGGGCATTCTCTACAAGCAGTTCTCCCTGACCATCGCTTTTTCCATCGCGATCTCGGCCTTTAACGCGCTGACTTTGTCTCCGGCGCTGGCAGCCATCTTCCTGCGCGGCGAGAAGCATAAACGCGGTCTGCTGGGCTTAATTGATCGGGCGATTATTTCGAGCACGGTTCTTTACGGTAAAGCGATTCGCCAGGTATTGCGCCTGCGCTATGTGGTGCTAATGCTCTTTATCTGCGGCCTGGCAGCGACCGTCTATCTTTATCAGCACACGCCGACCGCCTTCCTGCCGTCAGAAGACCAGAATTATCTATTGTGCATTGTGCAAACTCCGCCCGGAGCCTCGCTCACCTACACTTCTGACGTTGCGCAAAAAGCCGTGGATATCATCCGCAAGGACGATGACGTCTATGGAACGTTCGCGGTTATGGGATTTAGTCTCAGCGGAGGAAGTTCTTCGAATTACGGGTTGATCTTTGTTCCGCTCAAGTCTGTTGATCTGCGCAAGAAAAAGGGCGCGGGACATTCGGCTGCGGAAATCTACGCGTACCTGGCGCCGAAATTGTTTGGCGTGCCGGGCGGCATCGTGGCTATTTTTGAACCGCCTGCTATTCAGGGGTTGGGTAACTTCGGCGGGTTCGCGTTTGAACTGCAGGATCTGGGCCGCAATACGCTACAGGATCTGGATCGCGTCGCTCACCAGATCATCGGCGCTAGCCGTCAGGACAATAAGCTGGTTGGCCTGTACACCAGCTACACGGCCAGCGATCCTCAGCTGCTGATCACGATCGATCGCGTAAAGGCGGAAGCCCTTGGCGTGCCGGTCAGCCAGATCAATTCCGCATTGAATGTGTACATGGGCTCGGCCTATGTCAACGATTTTAATTACAACAACCGGTCGTATCGGGTTTATGTGCAGGCGCGACAGTCCGCTCGCATGACGCCGGGGGATCTGCGCAAGTTCTATGTGCGTTCCAACTCGGGGCAAATGGTGACGCTCGATAACCTGGTGACGATTGCGCAGGCATCGGGGCCTCAGGTGATTAGCCACTACAATCTTTTCCGCTCAGCGGAGATTGATGGGTCGGCTGCTCCGGGCTTCAGCACGGGCGAAGGCCTGGCTAACATGGAGGCCCTGGCCAAGAAGAACATGATCCAAGGGATGAGCTACTCCTGGACCGGGTTGTCGCTCGAGGAGATAGAGGCCGGCGGAAAGGCCGTGCTCATCTTCGGGCTTGGGCTGCTGGTGGTTTACCTTACTTTGTCGGCCCAGTATGAGAGCTTCGCTCTTCCCTTCATCATTCTTCTGGCTGTACCTACGGCGGTGTTGGGAGCGTTGGGATTGGTCACCTTGCGCGGCATGGCCAACGATGTGTATTGCCAGATCGGGTTGGTGATGCTGATCGGGTTGTCGGCGAAGAACTCTATTCTGATCGTCGAGTTTGCGGAGCAGATTCGCGGACAGGGTAAGTCGATTCTGGAAGCGGCGATTGAGGCGGCTGAGCTTCGCTTGCGGCCAATTTTGATGACTTCGTTTGCTTTCATCCTCGGTGTGCTGCCGCTTTACTTTGCGACTGGCGCCGGCGCATTGGGGCGGCGTTCTGTAGGCACCACGGTGGTCGGCGGGATGTTGGTTTCGACGATTCTGAACCTTATCTTTATTCCGGTGCTTTATGTGCTGGTGAAGTCGGGGCTGGAGTTCTTCGGCCGGAAGAAGCCTCAGACCGTGGTAGCCACTGAGGCGGCGCAGCTGTAGAGGTTCCACCCAACAGGACCGGTTACAAACTAATGGGTATTGTTAGGCTGCGGAAAAGTCCGCACCAGGGAGGAAAGCAATACCTCAGGGACTAAAGCCCTCAATAACGGTTGCGGTACGGCACGGCTGAAGCCGTGCCCTGATACAAAACCAAGGCTGTCGTGGGCTTCGCCCGTCTTATTCGTCCCCAGGTACGCTGGTGCGACCCGGATGGCCTGTACGCGGCTCTATCCAACAACCGCTCAACTCGACCGGCTTTCACAGGAAATTCGGGGGAACCTGGGGCACCCGTCCAGGTCCTATGGGGAATGATTTCAGGGAGCTTGGGAGGCCAGGTAGCCGGTGATGGCTACGATGTCGGCTATGGTCAGTTTGGCCACTACGCCTTTCATCATGGGGGCCATCGCTCCGTTGCGGGCTCCGTTCTGGAAATCAATGAGCTGCCGGGTCATCTGGCTGGGCGAACGGCCGGCTATCGAAGGAATGCTTCCCGTGCCCTTTAGATTTGGACCGTGGCACATGGTGCAGGCCATCGTTTTTCCATTGTCGCCCGTGGTCACTAGAAGCTTTCCCTTTTCCAGGCTTCCCTTTGGCACGTAAGCGATGAAACCCGAGGTGGGGTCGCGGAGCTCGGTCCTCTCTAGATTTTCGGAGACCTCAATCACGCGGTCGCCGATCGGCTCGCTTCCCCCGCCGTCGATCACGACCATCATGCCTGCCTCAGGCTTGGTCTTCGGCACCTGGTCTACTTCGACCACGCGAATCCAGGGCTTGTATGGGAACGAGGAAAAATAAGCGGCGGCCGCTTTGACGTCGTCGTCGCTGGTCGCCTTGGCCAGCGACACCATGTGGGTCACAGAGAGCATGTCCGGATCAGAGGCTTTGCGTAATCCGTTTTTGAAATCGGCCATCTGCTGAATGATGTACTCCGCGGGCAGGCCGGCCACGCTGGCATTTTCTGGACGCCCTTGACCATTTGGCAGGTGACAGTGACCGCACGAGTACACATCGGGTTTGCGGCCGTGAGCGACCACTTCGGGCATCGGTGGGTGGCCATCCGGATACCAATCGGGAACAACCCAGATTTGGTTGATCTCTGCCTTGGTGTAGCTCGCTTTGCTTCCGGGTAGATGTTCCACCTCGGTACTGGTAACCGGGGAGGAGGAAAAATGGCCCGGATAGGCCCAGATCGGCAGGTTTTCCGGTTGCTGCGCAGTAGTCGCTGTGGCCACCAGCAGGAGCGCAGCCACAGCAGCATATCCATGTCTCATCGTTGAGGCAGGATAGCAACTATCTCAGCGCAACGCCAACCGGTATTCGTAGGTTGAGGACTCCAGCGCCTGGCGGAGCTGTTGGTTTCTAGCAAGCAGTTCGGCAACCAGCCGCTGCAGTCGGGCGTTCTCGCTCTCAAGTTCGTACGCCCGGAGGTTTGGCTCAACATATGCAGTCTTCATTCGGCCTCAGATATTTTGCTCTCCCGGTTGGAAGCCCCGACGACCGAAACATCCACGCATGCCCCGGCTGAATTTTTCGCGTTCTTCGGGAGACATCTTCTCCCATCGTTCTGCCATGCGATTTCGAAAACGCATGTTTCCTCTTCCGCGGAAACCTCCGCCAAACAGGATCTTGCTCAGCACCAACAGGCCTACCGCCTGCCAGAAGGTAATAGCGTGCCATCCGACAATTCCGGGGATGAGCCAGTTCCACAGGTGCTGCACAATGAAACCAAATAACGTAATCGCAATAATTACAATTAGGATAATTCCAGGTATTTTGTAAAACCATTTCCTTCTCATGCCTTGCCTCATTTCTTCATAAACTCTTCATAGATCGATTGCAGCCGGCTACGCAGATGCAGCACGGCATAGTGCTTGCGCGATAACAAGGTGTTGACACTCACACCGGTTTCAGCGGATAACTCCTTGAAACTGTAGCCTTCCCACTCATGCGCAATGAAGACGGATCGCTGTTCTTCCGGCATTTCTTCCAGTACTTCTTCAATCTCGTCGAGCAATACACTCCGCGCATAGGCAGCCTCGGGTCCACTATCCGGGGAGGGCAGCAGGTCTTCGAGAGTCATAGCCGCATCGTCGCCTTCGCCATTTTCAGCGGCGGTAAGCGATTCCAGCTTTCGACCGCGAAAGCGGTCGACGATGCGATTTTTCGCAACTCGAAACAGCCAGCCGCTTACCTGCTCGATTGGTTTGAGCAGCCTGTAGGCCTCAACCAGTTCGCAGAAAACTTCCTGCAGAATGTCTTCCGTAGCCTCCCGATCCAGCACGTGCTTGCGGATGTAATTGCGCAGGCGCGATCCGTCTCTCTCCATCGCCTGCGCGATCCATTGGTCCTGCTCCGCTGTTGCCTGATCAAGACTCGTCATGGTTCTAGAGTGAAGACGGAAGGGAAGAGGAAATATTGCAGGAAAACGGAAAAAAGGGGCTTCGCCGCGTGGCGAAGCCCCTTTTTTTACCGCTGAAACGAAGAGTTACACGTTAAACGAGGAGCCGCAGCCGCAAGTGCTCTTTACCGCGGGGTTATCGAACTTGAAGCCTGCCGCTTCCAGGGTCTCAACGTAGTCGACCACGCAGCCGTTCAGGTACATGAGCGAGGTGGCATCGACAAAAACCTTCAGATCGTCGAACTTGAAGACCTTGTCCATCATGCCCGCCTGGTTCTCAAACGACATGGAGTATTGGAACCCCGAACAACCGCCGCCCACTACGCCAATGCGCAGACCGGCCGGCAATGGATCCTGGCTCGCCATGATTTCATGGACCTTAGCCACCGCCTGGGGCGAAAGCGTCAGGGGCATGGATACGGGATTAAGGTTGGTTACTGGTTCAGCGACGCTTGACATTTGATGATCTCCCTATGCTGCCTGCATGTAATAGTTTAGACCGGCATGCCGGGTCAGGACAAGCCAGGATCCCCTACTGGAGTAGATGCGTTCGCCGCGGCTGGGACTCACTGCTTATCGGACCGTTACCTTGGACGCGATCGCGTCGAACTGGTGCTCCGTCAACACGCCCGACTTCACCAAGTCATGGGACGAGGTATAAGGGCGGTTTTGGATGATCTGTCTCGCTTTCGGCACGGAGATTCCCGGTAAGGAGGTCAAATCAGCCTCTGAGGCGCTATTCAGGTCTATCCGGGCGCTGTCCGCGGGTGTTTTGGTGTCGATACCCTGCTTGACGCCGGCCGCGACATCGTTCACCGTTTGCTCGGCGTTTGCTGCAGCCACCCGGGCCTGGGCAAGAGCCTCTTTTGAGGCCTGTTTGGCGTTTTCCGTCGCCTGGGCGGCCTGCTCCTGCAGGTGTTGGTCCGATGGAGGCGGGTTGTTGCAGGCGGTCAGCAGGGCCAACCCAACGATTGTTGATATTGCAAAAACGCGCTGTTTCCTTCGGTCGTTCATTTTTCTTTCTCCTCAGTTGCTTACAGCTGAGAGGGTTCCAAAGTGGGCTGAGTTGCCGGGAATCCGCCCGATAACCAAGAAATTTCTGGGCAATGGCCCCTTTTCGGGTCTATATTTCTTAGCCGTAAGCCCCTCCTACCCCCCGAGCCCACGTATTTCCGGACCCGCTCGGTATCTGGGACTGATTCGAAGACCAGGAGGCAATTATGCATTTTGTTCCGGTGTTGTGGATAGCCTGGGGAGTATTCGCGGCCATTTTGCTGACCCTGCTACTTTATCGGGGAACCATTACCCGCTATGAAGACGATCAGCTGTTCCTGGACGATATTTCCGAGCGTCAGCACAAGGAAAACGATGCGATCCTGCGCAAGCTGGCCAAGATCCAACCCTTTTTGAAGGTGTTCACCGGGGTTACCAGCATTTTGACTGCGGCGATTATTGGAATCTACGCCTGGGACGCGATCAAGACCTTCTACATGTAGTGTGCGGGCCAAATCATGGGGTCTTTCAGGCGGCGGGGAATGCCATCATTCCACCTGCTTTAGCGTTCCTTTGGCCGTGACGTCGATTTCCACCTGCTTGCTTACTTTGAGCAGGAACTTACTTGGATTCTTCATTCCCCAATCCACATAGGGAACGATAAAGTGGGTGGTTGCCGTGACCATGCCAGCGGCCACCTGCACTTTGAGCGGCAACTCCATAGGATGGTCGGCGCCGTGGATGTTGAACGTGCCTACCCCAACCAACTGCTGCGTCGCTGGGCCCGCTTCGAATGCTCCCTTGATCTGGGAAGGATGGAAAAAGATGGCCGGATAGCGATTGCTTTCCAGCACTTCACCCTGCATGCGCTTGTCGCGGTCAGCGTTTCCGCTTTCCCCGGTGGTGACGTCGACCAGGATCTCGCCCTCAGCCACACCCGTCGCGGGGTTAAAGAACAACTCGCCGCTTTTCAGTTTGAAGGTTCCATGGGTGGTATGGAGGCCGCCACTCAGCGTCCAGTGAATCTCAGTTTGCGCCGGATCGAGCACGACTTTCAGGCCCTTGTTCTGGCCGCCGTTTTGCGCGTAGGCAAGCGGAGCAATGAGAACAAACAAAGTTGCAATCATGCGGGGAAACTTGAATCCCATACGACTAGGCCGCCTTCCGGGCAGGTACGTCCCAAAACACAAAATCTCGTAAAGTACGCTCGCCGAGGTGCAAGGCCAGCAAGTGGGCAAACAGTTGCGGCCGGGTTGAAAACAAACCCACGGCCCGTTCCCGCAACCACGGCCAAGCGTCCATCCTGAGCATGGCTCTAGACATGTGATGCGGCAGCCGCAGAATCGCTGGATGACCGGCTTCATAGATGGCCAGGTTGTCGACCGCGATGGCTTCGGCCAGCAGCCGAGCCTGGCGGAATGAGAGTGCGATGCCTTCTCCGGTAATGGCGTCGGCAGAGCCGGAGGCGTCGCCGGTAAGCGCCACATTGCCGGCGGTCACACGGCGCAGTTTACGGGTCGTGGTGAGGGCTCCGCGCATCTTGCTCAGTTCAGCTGCTCCCTCCAGATGGGCCCGTAGCGCCGGCAGGGTGGCCAGGACCGCCTCCATTCTTGTTGCCGGTGAGCGAGCGACGGTGGCCACGCAAATTTCCTCCGGGCCGACAGGGGTGATGTAGGCTTGGCCCAAATTGCCCCAGTGCACTTCCACCATGCGGCTCCAGGGCTTTACGCGGTAATGGCAGCGGGCGCCGAACCTGCGGCTGATCACGTTTCCCTGGCCCAGGCCAATGGACTGGCGTACGCGGGAGGATTGGCCGTCGGCTCCGACAGCGTAGCGATAGGAGCAGGACTCGCCGTTGACGGTCCAAAGCTGATTCGGCGCTACGCCGACCCGGGTCCCCCAGGCCAGTCTCACGCCCAACTGCCGGCAGCGCTCAAGCAGGAGCGAATGGAGTTGCAGGCGGCGGATACCCACGCCGGTCCCGCACTCGAAACGGGCTGACGCGTAGTGGCGCCCGGAAACAAATGCGATGCCGTCGAAGGGCGCGCCATCCTGGGCGGTTAGCTGGATACCGAGAGCGGCCAGATCCTTTTGCGCGTCTGGCATGAGGCCCTCGCCACATGCCTTGTCGATGGGTGGGAAGAGGGCGTCGGCGACAAGAACATCCAGGCCCTTTTGCCGCAGGGCGATAGCGGCTGCGAGGCCGGCGGGACCGCCTCCGGCAATGAGTGCATCACAATGGATCACTCGGGCCCTCCTGTCCTACCACTCCAGCAGCAACATTTCTGAACAAAAGCCCGGCCCCATGGCAGCCAGAACGCTACGTGCTCCCGGCCTAGGCCGGCGATGGGTCATGACCTCATCGAGCACTACGAGCACCGAGGCTGAGGATAGGTTGCCCACGCGCTGCAATGCATCCCAGGAGAGTTGCAGTTCGCCATTGCGCAGCGAGAGAGCATCGGCTACCGCTTCCAGCACCTTAGGGCCGCCAGGATGCATGATCCAGGAGTCCACCTGGTCGCGGGTCATCCCATGCTGGGCGAGAAAGGCGTCCACATCCCGTCCCAGGTTTTCTCGCACGACCGTGGGCACATCGGGAGAAAGCACCACCTGGAAGCCCTTCTCGGAGATCTTCCAGCCCATCACATCCTGCGTATCAGGATAGAAGGAGGACGCAGTTCCCAAAATTTTCGGTCCCTTTAGCTTGACCTGTTCCCCGGCCACCAGGACCGCAACGGCGCCATCCCCGAAGAGACCAGTAGCGATGAGGTTGGCGACGTTGAAGTCGTCCCTCTGCCAGGTAAGGGAACACAACTCGACGGAGAGCAGCACCGCGACCTGGTCGGGGTAGGCGCGCACATAGTCGGCGGCGCGGGTCAAACCGGCGGCACCGGCTACGCAACCTAAACCGAAAATAGGGTTCCGCTTAATTTGGGGGTTGAGCCGCATCCGGTTAACCAGGCGGGCATCGACCGAGGGGCTGGAGACTCCAGTTACGGAGACGAAATAAAGGGCGCCGATTTCCTTTCGATCCACGCCTGCCTTCGTGAGCACGCAGTCGATCGCTTTCTCACCTAAGCGCTCGGCGGTTTCTATCCAGACGTTGTTGGTTTTGCCCCAGGTATCGAGCGGAGGGTACTCCAGCAAGGGTAGAGAGAAGTACCTGCCGGCAACTCCAGTTCGAGAATGCAGCCTTTCCAGTACTGCTGAATTTTCCAGGCCGCCTTCCCATTGGGTTTTTAGTGCTTCCACTACTTCGTCCTGCAGGAAGTAGTGCGGGGGAAAGGCGGTAGCCGTGGTGATTATTTTCATGCGTTCTCAAAAGTATACGTGGGCGCAAGTGCGCGGCTTTCCGTCGTAGAGAAGTGGTTTGACCAGGGTGAATGCAGGACGGGCAGTTGTTTGTGGAGTTCAGGGGGTACTCCACCGGCGTTCGTTGCGGGTGGAGTGGAACTGCAGGTCCCTCGGCTACCCCGGATTTCCTGTTGAGGTTAGCGGCGTTGGCGAACTTCATGCGGTTTTCTCCTACGGAAAACCGCATGCGCGGCCGCGTCCGGTGCAGCGTGGCAGGAAATCCGGCTGCGCTCGGGATGACAAATCTGGGGGCGGCTGCTCAGTGGATATTTGCTAGTGGAGTTCAGATGCCCGGAGGGACGCATTCATTTCGAGACCGGGTTGGTTTGGGTCTGCGCCGCGCATCAACACAGGTTCGAAGGCGTGGCCAACCAACAGCAGAGTCGGAGCTGTCGATACGGGCAGCTTAGCCAATTCGCTCAATCGTGAAGCGGCGTATTGAGCTTCAGGACGGGATGCGTCGGTTACCGCTATACATGGCATGGCCGCGGCAACACCACTCCTTAATAACGAAGCAGCCACTTGCGCGAGATCTTGTCCTGGCATATAGATTGCCAGCGTCGCCTCCCGAGGCAAGGCGCCCGACCAAAGCTGCGGCTGGGGTAGGACGCGCGCGGCGTGGTGACCGCTCAAAACGATCAGCTTAGAGGAAACCCTGCGGTCGGTGAGCGACGCTTCCAGAAAGGCCGCCGCTGCGGAGGCGGCGGTTACGCCGGGCACTACTTCAAAGGGGACTCCGGCCTCGCGCAGAGCGTCGATCTCCTCGGCGGCGCGTCCGAAGATCATGGGATCGCCGGACTTCAGGCGGATCACCGCCAGGCCATTGCGTGCCGAAACGATCATCAAATCGTGGATGGCCGCCTGGGTGATCTTTTTCCGGCCGCAGCGCTTGCCCACACTGATGACCAACGCCTGCTTACCGGCCAGGTTCAGGATTGATTGCGGCACCAGGTCGTCATGCAACACGACTCCGGCATCCGCCAGCAGGCGCACCGCCTTGACGGTCAGCAAATCGGGGTCGCCGGGCCCGGCGCCCACCAGGTATACCTTGCCTTCCTCCGCCTTGCTCACTGCGGCACCTCGGGCTTAAGCTCCGCGGCCGTAGCGGCGGCGAAGGTCCGCGCAGGGCAAGCCAGTGCTCCACAGACCTCGCGATGGGCTAGCTCATGCAACAGAGCTTTGCGTTCCGGACCCGCGGGCATCTCCTGCAGGATTTCCCGGCGCAGCCGGCCTAGATCGTCAAGCCACGTGCCCAGGTCCGCAGGCAGCTGTGCGTCGATCTCGCGGCGCAAGCGCTGCGCCAGCGCCGGACTTCGGCCAGCGGTCGAAATAGCAATCTGCAGGTCGCCCCGTTGCACAACTGAAGCGAAGAAGAAGTCGCAGAGAGGCGGATCATCGGCGGTATTGCACAGGATCGAGCGGTGCGATGCTTCTTCGAAGATTGTCTGATTGACCTGGCGATCGTCAGTCGCGGCAATGATGAGATCACGACCGGCGGCATCCTCGGGTTCAAAACGGCGGGCCTGCCACTCGATCTCTCCCCTTGAGCTCAGCTGCTGTATGCGCGCTACCGCATGCGGGGCGACGACCCGGATGGAGGCTCCGCAGCGCAGCAGGCTTTCCACCTTTTCCAGGCCGATCAGGCCTGCGCCCACCACCAGGCATCGTTTCCCTTCCAGCTTCAGGAACAAAGGAAAGAGACTAACGTGGTCACTCAAAGTGTCTACCTCCGATCGGGGCAGGGTCTCTCGACACGGGTTCAAGGACCGCGCCGGCAAGTTGCTCTCGCAATTGCTCATCGCTGGTGCGGCCGAAATATGCGCGCAGGTTTTCCCCTGGCCGCCTCACCTGTAAATAGCCGCTCAACAGTCGCTCCAAGGCGTCCGGCACTTCCGTCGCCAGGCAGCGGTATCCGACCGGCCGGGCTAATTGCTGATGCAGACCGACCGAGCCGCCCACGCAAAAGTAGTACGCGTCTTCCAATTTGCCTTCGTGCTTGATCTTCTTGCCCTCGAGCCCGATGTCCGCAATCCAATGCTGCCCGCAGCTGTTGGGGCAACCGGTCACATGCAGCTTGAGATGTTGGTCGAAGGCCGGAAGCCGGTCTTCCATTTCGTCAACAATCCAGCGCATAAAGCCCTTGGTTTCGGTGATGGCCAGCTTGCAGAACTCACTTCCGGTGCAGGCAATGGCGCCTCTCCAGAACGAGGAGCCTTCGACCGGCAAGCCGATGGCCTCCAGTTCCCGCGCCAGTTCCTGCGCTTTGCCGGTGGGCACGTTGACGATCACCAGATTTTGCATCACGGTGGTGCGCAGTTGACCGTTGGCATAGCGAGTGGCCAAGCCCGCCACCGCGTTCAACTGCGCGGCGGTCATGCGCCCGCGCAAGACAGAGAGGCCGACGTAGCAAAGCCCTGCCTGCTTCTGGCGGTGGATGCCAACGTGATCGCGGTAGATGTCGTCCGGAACCTTCTCCTCTACCGCCGGATCCAGTGGGTAGCCGAGACGCCGGTTCAGTTCTGCCAAAAACGTCTCTGCGGTCCAACCTTCGCGAAGGAAGAGATGTTTCATGCGCGCCCGGTCTCTGCTTTCGCGCAGACCCTGCTGATCGCGAAAGAGCTCTGTGATCTTTCGCACCACGGCCGCGGCCTGGTCCTGTTGCACGAAAGCATTCAGACGCACGCCCAGATGGGGATCGGCGGAGAGGCCGCCACCCACGCGCACAGAAAATCCCACCTCGCGTCCATTGCTGGTGGAGCGCACAGCGGGGGTCAAGCCAATGTCATTGATTTCCGGATAGGAGCACCATACCGAGCAGCCGGTGATGGAAACCTTGAATTTTCGCGGCAGGTTGTAAAGATCTGGGTTGCCATTCAGATCTCCGGCCGCAGCCAGGGCGAAGGGGGAGGCGTCCAGAACTTCGTCCGCATCCAACCCCGCCAACGGACAACCGGTTACATTGCGAACGACATCCCCACAGGCGCCTTTAGGGGAGAGCCCGGCACCCTCCAGCCGCTCGATGATCTCGGGAAGGCTTTCGATCGTCAGCCAATGTAATTGGATGGCTTGGCGGACGGTGATGTCGACCAGGTCGCGGCCGTATTTTGCGGCGATATCCGCGATCACTTCGATTTGTTCCGCAGTGGCAATACCGTTGGGCAACGCGATACGCATCATGAAGTACTCGGTCGCTTTACCTTCCCCACCTTTGCCGCCGAGTGCGCCGGCGCCGTCGCCCTGGGTATAAACGCCCCACCATTTGAAGTAAGCGGAGGCCCATTCCGGAAGCACCGATTCCCTGCCCGCGGCGGCGAAGGCACGGACCTCGTCCCACGCCTCCCATGGGTTCTTTTCCCGCTTAAGCCGCTCCATGCGCTGGGCTTTTGTTTCCTTAACCTCGGCCATTGGTACCTTCTTCCAGAAATGGGCTAAAAACGAAAAAACCCGCGTGTCGCTGGCTGCCGACACCCGGGTTCTCGAAGATGCTGATTCGACTGAATGCTCTAAGACGGACCCGTGCGGCGCGATGAGGTCACGCGACAACCAGCGCTACGGCGACAGTACAAAGACATGCCTTAACCGTAATCCGGCTGGGGAATCTAGTCAATAGAGCTGGTCGTGGGTTGGTGCAAAGCGCGGACTGTCGTTCTCCAGGAGGGGAGCCGTCCCTACGGGACTTGATTTGGAGAGTGTAGTTCCGCGCAGATGCTCAAACCCGTAGGGTCCATTTTTTCAGTCGATGGCGGTCGTTACCTGGTGGCGGACATCGGCGCCGCGAATCCAGAAAATGACATCGCGGGCGATGTTGGTGGCGTGGTCGGCAATGCGCTCCAGGGCGCGCGCGATGATGATCGCATTCAGCGCCTGCAGGCTAATTTCCGACTGCTCCTCCATGACTTTCATGAGTTCGCTTCGGGCGACCCGGTTCATGCGGTCGATCTCGTCATCCATGACCACCACCGCGTCTGCGAATTGGGCGTCGGCATCCAGCAGAGCCTGGATGGCTGAGCGAACCATGCGGGCGGCATGTTCGCCCATCAACGCAATATCTACGGGCAGATCAACGGCGGGGTACTCCAGCAATTCCTGGGTTCGGATCGCGATGCTCATCGACTGGTCGCCGACGCGCTCCAGATCGCCGTTGATCTTGATGACCGCCAAAATGAAGCGCAGGTCGATGGCCATCGGCTGTTCCTGAGCGAGCAACTCATAGGCCATCTCGTCCACCTCGCGCTGCGCGGCGTTGATGGCGGTCTCATTCTCCCGCACATACTGGCACAGCCCGGCATCCCTCTGCAGATAAGCGTCGACCGACGAGATCACCGCTTGCTGAGAGAGCGCAGCCATGGCCAATAATTTGTCTTTGAGCGCGGCAAGCTGCTGCTGGAAGTGAATGCGCGGCAAGATAGCCCCCTTTTACAAAAATTGTGCACCATCGCTCGTGACAGTTTGAAGAAAATCCGGGCTAATTACTGCGCGAGCAATCTTTATCGGCTCTGGCAAAGCAGCCGTTCGGCTTGGTGGGTCGCCTCGTAAATCTGTTCGAAGGATTCCACCGCGTAGAGGATCGGCTGCATTTCTGAGGTAGAAAACTCCTGGTTCAGAACCTGGTCGATATCGAAGTCCCGAATCTCCGGTCCGCCCTCGATCACATAGTTCGATTCTCCCTGGGAGGAGATCAGCCCGCTTCCGTAGAGCCGGTAGCCTCCCTGCTGGCGAATCACGCCAAATTCGACCGTGAACCAGAACAGGCGACCCATCTTCTCCAAGGATTCCTTGTCGGTCAAGGCCGCGCATACCTCGCCATAGTGCTGAAGAAAATCGGCAAATACGGGATGGGCGTGCATGGGAACGTGGCCGAAGACGTCATGGAAGATATCCGGTTCGGGGATGTATTCCAGGGATTCCCTGCTCCGCAGCCAGGTAGTGGTGGGGAACTGGCGGGCTGCAAGCATGGCAAAAAAGGCTTCGGGAGGGAGAAAGCCGCTCACGGGGGTGGCTCTCCAGCCACTCCGGGGCCTAAGCCGTTGATTCACCTCGGCCAGATTTGGGATCAGGTCGGTTCTGAGGCCGATCTGTTGAAAGCCATCCAGATATTCCTGGCAAGCGTGGGCTTCAATCTGGGGCATGCGGCGGCCTACAAGTTCCGCCCAGGTGGCATGTTGCTCAGCCGTGTAGGCATCCCACTGTTGCTGGATCAGGTACGGCTCTGCTGCCCCCAGAGTTGCTGAACCGATAGCCATGATCTTTCCTCCCCTTGGTATTAGACGCGTTCTCGAGCTTTTAATCCCGGGTGTGCATCCAACCTATGTTGCGGCAGCCGATAATGGAGTTGCCCTGGTAGTAATCCTACCTTCCGGGGCCTATCCAAGTAGCTCCCCGAAGGTATATCTTTCTTCCGGCCCTCATAGGGGGCGACCCAAGGAGTAACCCGGTATTATGACCACGCTTACGCACCACGAGCCACAAACGGCCCAAGAGATTCTGCAATTGAACGGCACTGATTATGTTGAGTTTTATGTCGGCAATGCACGCCAAGCCTCCTACTTTTATCGCATGGCCATGGGTTTTAGCCTGGTGGCCTACGCCGGCCCCGAAACGGGCCAGCGCGACCGCGCCTCTTACGTTCTGCAACAGGGCAAGATCCGCTTAGTGCTCACCACACCGCTGCGCCCGGACAACGAAGTGGCTGAACACATCCGCCTGCACGGCGACGGTGTTCGCGACATTGCGCTCTGGGTGGATGACGCCAAGCTGGCATGGAAAGAGACCACCCGGCGAGGCGCGCGCAGCGTGGAAGAGCCGCACGAGGTCAAGGACGAACACGGAAGCGCAAAGATGGCGTCCATCGCCATTTATGGAGATACGATCCACACTTTTGTCGAACGCAAGAACTACCATGGCGCGTTTCTGCCCGGGTACGTTGCCAGAGGACACGACCATCTGGCCCGGCCCACCGGACTGCTGCACGTTGATCACGTAGTGGGCAATGTGGGCTGGAACGAGATGAACCGCTGGGTAGACTTTTATTCGACCGTGATGGGCTTTTCTCTCTACCAGCACTTCGACGATAAGGACATCTCGACTGAGTACTCGGCGCTCATGTCGAAGGTGATGGCGAACGGCAATGGGCGGGTAAAGTTCCCGCTGAATGAGCCGGCGGAAGGCCGGCGGAAATCCCAGATCGAGGAATACCTGGAGTTTCACCATGGGCCAGGCGTGCAGCATATTGCCCTCGCCACCAACGATATCGTGCACACGGTATCCCGCATGCAAGAGCAGGGGATGGAGTTCCTCCGTGTGCCCCACTCCTATTACACGCAGTTACAAGCACGGACCGGCCGCATTGACGAGCCGTTGGACGAACTGGAGAAACTGGGCATCCTGGTGGACCGCGATGACGAAGGCTACATGCTGCAGATCTTCACCCGCCCGGTGGAAGATCGGCCAACCCTCTTCTTCGAGATCATCCAGCGGAAAGGCAGCCGCAGTTTTGGGAAGGGCAACTTCAAAGCTCTCTTCGAGGCTATCGAGCGTGAGCAGGCGGAACGCGGCAATCTTTAACCACTCTGTGTTGGAGATTGCATGAGCGAAATAGACGACGGGAAGCCAGCGTCGCAAACGATGCTGGCTTTCGATCCCGCTAACCATTCTCCCAACGATATTTATAAGCTGATGGTTGGCTCGATCGTGCCCCGGCCGATTGCCCTGGTCTCCAGCGTGGACGAGAGCGGCGTAAGGAACCTTGCGCCGTTCAGTTATTTCACCGCCTGCAGCTCAAATCCGCCGGTGGTGGTTTTCTGCCCCATCCTGCGCCCGACTCCGCCCACGGCGAAGGATACACTGCGCAACATTCTGGCGACGCGCGAATTTGTCGTCAACATTGTGTCCGAGGATTTTGCCAAGGGGATGAATGCAACGGCGGCCTCGGTGTCGCCGGAGGTGGATGAGTTCGATCTCTCCGGCCTTACCCCGATCGCAAGCGAATTGATTAAGCCGGCGCGCGTAGGCGAAAGCCATATTCATATGGAGTGCCGGCTGCTTCAGGTGGTGCAGGTAAGCGATAAGCCAGGCGGGGGAACCCTGGTGCTGGGGGAAGTGCTGCGCTTTCATATCCGGCAGGACATGGTTGAGAACTTCCGCATCGATCCGGATAAGCTGAATGCCATCGGACGCATGGCAGGTTCGACCTACGTACGGACATCCGACCGTTTCGACCTGGAACGCCCCCTTTAGGACTCGCTATAACGTAGAGGAGAAATGTACTAGGATCTTGGGGAGGTCCTATGCGAACTCTGCTGATAGCCGGACTGACGGGGCTCCTATTGATGGGATCTGGCACGAAGCAGACGAACAAGCCCGACATCAAGTTGACGGCTGCGCTCGACATGGCTGCGCCGGAACAGCAGCCGATCCTGGTGATTCATATCACGAACCAGTCCGGGCATCTGTTGCGCATCCCCGATCCACCCCTGCTGTGCAAGAGCGCACCCGGTGCGCTTTCTCTAGAGGTTAAGTTTATCCCGGAGAATTCCAATCAACCGCAGCCGGCCATCGATTGCGGCCTCGAAGTAGATGGCAGCGGGCTGCCCGATATTCGCGAACGGTCAAAGAACTGGCTGTCGGTGAAGCCGGGCCAGACTTACGAGGCAAGGCGGCCGCTGGCCATGGGCGTGGACACCAACGCTCATGGGACCTACGAACTTCACGTTGTATACGACGGGCCCAGCGCCACCCCAGAAGATGACGAGAAGTTGAAGAGCGCCGGCATCGCGGTGCCCAGCGGACGATTTGAGTCCGACAAGCTTACCTACAAGATCAACGCGCCCAAATCGTAACCATCAACCAACGGTATTGATCAGCGTGCCGATTCCGCTAATGCTGATGTGAATCTCGTCCTGCTGCTGGAGTGTGAACTCATCCGGCGGAACAATGCCGGTCCCGGTGAGCAAGAAGCAGCCGTTGGGAAAGCTATTGTCGCGGTAGAGATATTCGAGCAATGTGCTGAATTTGCGCTTCAATTCCGTGAGCGCCGTGGCTCCGGAGAAGGCGGTTTTGCCTGCACGCAGGATCTGCAAGCGAATTTCGGTCGAGGTCGGGATAGGCTCGCCGCCGGCCACCAGGATCCCGGGGCCCAGGGCACAGCTTCGGTCATAAACCTTGGCTTGGGGCAGGTACAGCGGGTTCTCACCTTCAATATCCCTGGAGCTCATATCGTTGCCAATGGTGTAGCCCACGATCTTGCCAGTTGGGCTGGCCAGTAGAGTCAGTTCGGGCTCGGGCACGGACCAAGTAGCGTCTTGCCGGATGGCCACTTTGCCGCGATGGCCGACCACGCGATTGGGAGTCGCCTTCATGAAAAGTTCAGGACGTTCCGCGACGTATACACGCTCGTAGAAGTCGCCGCCGCCGGCGGTCTTTGCTTCCTCCATGCGGGCATTGCGACTGCGGTAGTAGGTGACGCCGGAGGCCCAGACCTCCTGGCTGCCGATGGGAGGCAGTAGCAGCGGCTCGATCCCCGCGAACGAACCGGGGTCCATCGGCTTTAGCTGCTCCAAAGTCCTGGTCAGATGGGCTTCGAGATCTTCGCGCAAGATCAGTTGATCCCAAGACGTGTCGGCGCCTGCATAGAACTGATTCTGGTGTTCGACGATGTGGCCGCTGGCGGTGCGATAAAGCTTCATTCGTGGATGCTCCTGCTCATCTGTTTGGCTATGGGAAGGGGTTGTGGGCGCGGAGCTCGGCGACAATTTCGGCGGCGGCGGCGCGGGCGCGGTCACCCTGGTCAGGCGGGAAGGAGATCGCGCCCACGCGGGCGTGCCCCCCGCCGCCATAGCGCTCACAGATTTGCGCCAGGTTGATCATTTGGTCCGGCCGCGCTTTGGTCCACGGATTGGAGCCGACGGCAACCTTGGTGCGGAAACTGGACTTGCTCAGGCCCACGCTATAGGTCGCGTGTGGATGCAGGAAGTAAGGAACGAATTTGTTGTAACCCTCGAACGGCTGATCGGTAATGTCGAAGTAGAGCGTGCCATCCACCAATTCAGTGCGCGCACCGATAATCTCCAACGACTTGCGATGCCTTTCGAGCAACGGCGGCAGAAGATCAGCCACAAACGGCTGCTGCAGAACCTCACTCAGGCTCATGGTGGTGAGCAGCGGAATCAGTTTTGGGATAAAGGCCGGATCCTGGCTCGATTCGATCACCAAGGTAAGCTTCATGGCGGGCTCGGCCATTTCGACGGCAGCCTTGGGGCTTTCGTAGAGAGCGCCATCGACGATGTCGGCCCAGTGGATCAGTTCTGCCACCGGAGCAGGGTCAAAGCCGAAGCGGGTTTGCGCGATGTGGGCGATGAAGCTGGTACACGAGGTGTAGTTTGGATCGTAGAAATGGCGCGTATCGCCGCCCTGTTGCTCAAGAAGAAAATGCTGTTGATCCGCAGGGGTAAGAAACGCGCTCAAGTGATGATCGAACCACCACGTAATGCGTGGTGAAGCGCTGTACTTGAAGTCCACAATCGCGTTCTCGTCACCGGTAAAATCTGACTCGTCAAAGAGCGCTCCGGCACGATGCACCAAGCCGTGGAAGTCGTAGTGCGCATCGGGATGGATGCGTTCGCGGTGAAAGCGCATGAAGAGCGAAGCAGAACATGCTCCATCAAAGCACCGGTCGTGATAGAAAACGCGAACCTTCAAACAGTTATGTTTCCTCTCGTTGGCGAATGACTAGGATTGCCGCCCACCGCCAACCTGTCAAGGTGCGGGCACAGAAAACCCTCAAGCGATGAGACAATGGGCGCAAGATGATGGCCAGGGTCGAGGTGGGCGCCGCTCCGCGGCGAAGGTTGCCGTTGCTGGTAAGGATCGCGGCCGGCCTCGTTTTGAGCCTGTTGATTGTGGCAGCGGTGGCGACCACCGCAAGTATGGCGTGGCTCAAAAAAGCCATGCGCGAACAGTTACCGCAGCTGGACGGCCAACTGCAACTACCCGGGCTTTCTGCACCAGTTATGGTGCGGCGCGACGGGCACGGCGTTCCCCACATCCAGGCGGCCACCATGGACGACCTGATCGAGGCACAGGGCTTTGTGGTGGCCCAGGACCGCCTCTGGCAGATGGATATGGCCCGTCGTTTCGCCTCCGGCGAGCTGGCCGAGCTGCTGGGTTCTAGCGTCGTCGAGCATGATAAGTTGCAGAGGGTATTGCAGATCCGCCCGGCTGCGGAACACCTGACGGCGAGCATGCCTGGGGATCAGAAGCGCCTATTTGAAGCGTTTGCGCGGGGGGTAAACGCCTACATCGCCGCCCACGAGAACAACCTGCCGGCCGAATTCCGGCTGCTGGGCTATAAGCCCCGGCCGTGGCAGCCGGTCGACTCCTGGCTGGTGGCCCTGAACATGGTGGCCCGGCTGGATACGCTTTATCCCTGGAAGCTGGAGCGGGCGAAGGTACAGGCCAAGCTGGCGCCGAACCTGGTCGCCGAGTTGTACCCCACGACCACCTGGCGCGATCACCCACCGACGCAGTCGATTCCCGACCTGACCGCACCGCAGCAGAATATCCCCGAAGTTCCCCTCGATGAATCCCAGTCCAGCCTCCAGGACCTGCTACGCCTGCGGGAGATTCTCAACCTGGGATCAGAGCCATGCGATAGCTGCCGGCGCGGCTCCAATGAGTGGGCCGTTAGCGGAGCCCATACCGCCAGTGGAAAGGCGATGCTTTCGAATGACATGCACCTGGAGCACTCCATCCCCGACATCTGGCACGAGGAAGACCTGCAGGCGGGCAGCTTTCACGTGTCGGGGGTAACGACACCGGGCATTCCTCTCATCATCGAGGGTCACAATGAGCACATCGCCTGGGGTTACACCACGCTTAACGGAGATGTGCAGGACGTGTACGTGGAAAGAACAAACCCTCAGGGCGAGTACTGGGCGGGCAACGGATGGCGGCAGCCAGAGCACGACCGGGAACATATCCATGTGCGCTTTGGGGCGGATGTGTTGCTCGATGTGGAAACCACCGACCACGGGCCGGTGATTACTCCCATATTGCCCCACGAAACGCGCATGCTTTCGCTCAAGTGGACCCTGTATACGACGCAGCTGGGTGGTTTGCCGCTGCAGGCTATCGACGCCGCCAGTAACTGGACGGAGTTCCGCCAGGCAGTGAGCCAATGGTGGGGACCGACGCAGAACATGGCGTACGCCGATGACCAGGGTCACATTGGCTACCAGGCAGTGGGGCTATTTCCTATTCGGCCCGCCGGCCTCAGCGGAGTCCCGATTGTCGAGACCGGAACCGCGGCCGACGGAGAGCACGAGTGGCAGGGATATATTCCTTTCGACGAACTCCCGAGCGTGCTGGACCCGGACAACGGTATCGTCGCCACGGCTAACTCACGCATTAGCCCCGATGGTTATCCCTATCCGCTTGCGCTTAACTGGGACGCACCCTATCGCAATGAGCGCATTTGGAAGTGGCTCTCGAGTCACACCAAGCTGACACCGGCCGATATGCTCACGCTGCAAATGGATACCTTTTCCGAAGTGGACCGGGGGTTGGCCCAACGCATTGCCTATTCCATTGACCGGGTCCCTGGGGCAGACACGCAACTGCGCCAGGCGGCCGACTTGATGCGCAGCTGGGATGGGGTGATCACGAGGGATTCAGTCGCGGCCGAGATCGTGGATGCCACCAGGCAAGCACTGTGGCCGCTTGTCCTTGAGCCGAAGCTGGGTTCTGACTGGCAGCTTTACGATTGGCAAAGCAAGAATTTCGTGCAGGAAGAGATGGTCGAGAAGCGTCCGGCGGAATGGCTGCCGGCAAATTACAAGAGCTGGGATGACCTGATCGCCGCCGCTGTCCATCAGGGAATGACCGACCATCACGCCCCGTCATCGCTGCGCGACTGGACCTATGGCAGCCAGCATGTGATCGACGTGCGACATCCGCTCTATGGAATGCTGCCCCTTTTCCGCAGCTGGACCAGCACCGGGCCACACCAGTTGTGGGGCGACGAGACCACGCTGAACCACGTGCGCGGACTACTGGGCGCAAGCCAACGGCTCACCGTGGACTGGAGCAATATCGACGGATCGACAGAAAACATTGTGATGGGCGAATCCGGCGATCCACTCAGCCCGTACTTTTTGGACCAGTTTCCATCCTGGTATAGCGGTAAGACGTTCCCCATGCCCTTCACGGAGACGGCTGTGGCTGCGTCGACCAGTCATACTCTGCGATTGGTGCCTTGACGATCAACATCGTAACCCCTCCAGCGCTCCTGCGCAGGTTGCCGCCTCTCTTGATCGCCTGCACGGCCTTGCTTGCGGCTGGAGTTCTGTTCGTTCGGGGCAATTCCTGCGGCCACGATTTCGACTTCCACCTGCTTTCCTGGATGGAGGTTGCACGGGCTTGGCATGCGGGTCTTGTCGATCCGCACTGGGTGCAGGATGCGAACTATGGCGCGGGGGAGCCGCGGCTGATCTTTTATCCGCCGGCTTCCTGGCTTCTGGGCGCGCTCTTGGGAGTCGCGACCTCCTGGCACGCGGCGCCGGTGCTCTTCGTGCTGCTGGCGTTGTTGGGCGCCGGAGGCAGCATGTACCTGCTGGCGCGGGAATGGGCGCCGCCGGGGCCGGCAACGTTTGCCGCCTGCCTGTACGTCGCTAACCCCTACGCGATGTTCGTGGCCTACGAGCGCTCGGCATTCGGTGAGCTCCTGGCTGCCGCATGGCTCCCCTTGATGGCGCTGTTCGCGCTCCGCAGGCGTGGCTCCGTTGCGCCGCTCGCCCTGTCGGTGGCCGCGCTGTGGCTCACCAATTCACCCGCCGCGGTGATCGGCAGCTATCTACTGGCAGTGCTCGCACTGGGCATGTGGATCGCGGAGGGCAAACCCTGGCCGGCTCTGCGCGCAGCAGGTGGAATGGCGCTTGGCTTAGGACTGGCCGCTTTCTACATTGTGCCCGCGGCGTTCCAGCAGCGATGGGTGCAGATCGAGCGGGCGATTAACCCAGGCATGCGAGTCGAGGACAGCTTTCTGTTCGCGCATACGGCCAACGCTTTTCACGACCAGGTATTGCACACGGCGTCTTGGATCCTGGTGCTGGAATTGGCCGGGGCTTCCTTCGCGGCTTACCAGGCATGGAAAAATCGAGCGGACGGGTCGAGCAGAATTGTTCTCACCGCAATCCTCCCGGTCATTCTCTTGCTGCAATTGCCCGCCAGCGGGTTCCTCTGGAAGCTCGCTCCGCACATGAGGTTTCTGCAATTTCCCTGGCGTTGGCTGATGGCGCTGAGCGTGGCCGGCTGTACGCTCGCAGGCATGGCGGCTGTCCGCCAAACCAGGTGGCGCGTGGCGGTGGCCGGCATCATGATCGGCGCCATGGCCATCGGGGGTGGCTTGCTCTTCTTCCAGCCCTGCGATGATGAGGATGCGGTGACGGCGCAGCTGGCTGGATTCCGTCAAGGGAATGGCATTGAAGGCACGGACGAGTACACGCCTACCGGAGTGGATAATGCCGCCGTCCAGCAGCACCTTCCCCTGGTGCGCGTGCTGCGCGGCGCGCAGGATGACACAGCGGACGACTCTTCGTCAGACAACCCGGAGTGGCGAGCCGGAGATCCCGGCAGCATAGCAGCACAGGTGGACGCCAGACGATGGAACGGAGAGCATTGGATCGTGAGCCTCGTGATCCCGGAGACAGGCTATGCCGTGCTGCGTTTGATGGACTATCCCTCATGGCGAGTGACCGTCGATGGGCAACCGGTGAAGAGCCGGCCCTTGCGGGAAGACGGGTTGATGGCAGTCCCAGTAGAGGCAGGAAGGCACACGCTGGAAGTGCAATGGACCGCGACCGGGGACATCGTGGCCGGACGCGTAGTCTCCGCCATCGCACTGCTGGCGCTTGCGGCGGTGGCTATGCGGGAGCGCAAAGGACGCGGTGGACGTCGCGTATGATTACCAAAATGCAGCAAAGTGTGCGCGAGATTTTGGGCAGCGGTGCGGAGCTTATCGATCATGCTCTGGATCGCCTATTGCCGGGACCGGATCAGGCGCCGGTGTCCATTCACCGGGCGATGCGGCACAGTGTTTTTGCCGGAGGCAAGCGGCTGCGGCCGGTACTGTGCATGGAAGCGGCAAGAATGATCGGATGCTCCGGTGAAGTTCCCCAAGGGGTGGAGGAACTGGGTGCGGCGATCGAGATGCTGCACACCTATTCCCTGATTCATGACGATTTGCCCGCGCTCGATAACGATGATCTGCGCCGCGGCAAGCCCACCTGCCACGTTGTCTTTGGCGAGGCGATCGCGATCCTTGCGGGAGATGCGCTTCAGACCCAAGCCTACGAGGTGCTTGCGGGCTTGCAGTGTCCGGCCCCGCAGACGGTGGAGATCGTGCGCTCGATCGCGCAGGCGACGGGAACCGTCGAGGGCATGATCGGCGGCCAGGTCATGGATCTCGAAGCTGAGGAACACAAGCCAACGCCGGAGCTGGTGGAAGCCATCCATCGGGCCAAGACGGGTGCTTTGATTCGTGTCAGCATGGTGGGCGGGGGCCTATATGCCGGGGGTTCCGCGAGCGACATCGAACGGCTGCGGGAGTTTGGGCGCAAAGCAGGACTGGCTTTTCAGATCATGGACGATGTGCTGGATGTGACCCAGGATTCGTCTCAATTGGGTAAGACTGCGGGCAAGGATGTCGCCAGCGAGAAGGCTACCTGGCCCGCAGTTTATGGGGTGGCCCAGAGCGTAAAAGATGCGGAGCGGTTGGTTGAAGAGGCGTTTTCACAGTTGACCGAATATGGAGAGCGCGCCGAACGCCTGAAGGCGGTGGCACGGTATTTGGTGGAGCGAAAAAACTGACCATCGCCTGGATTGCGCCAGGAAAAGCGAGAACTCAGGGGCTTAAAGCCCTCACAGCTGTGGCTTTTTACGGCCGACTAAAGTCGTGCCCTGACACAAAACATGAGTTCCGCGAGGTTAGTCGTGGCGTGATACGAAACATCAGCTTCTGCGGGCTGTGAGTCGTGGCTTGACACAAAACATCAACCTCCGCGAGGTGTGCGTCGTGGCTTGATACGCCGGTACCCTTCAACGTACGGCTGAAGCCGATACCGTTCAAAACGCTGTAGGGAGAGAAGATGGCGCTCACTGAAGACGATGTACTGAATGCGCTAAGAGATTGCTATGACCCGGAGATTCCGGTGAATATCGTTGACCTGGGGTTGATCTACACGGTTAAGGTCACACCGGCTGCAAACTCCAGGCGCGCCTTTCCCAGGCAGCGCGTGGAAGTGGATATGACCATGACTTCGCAGGGCTGCCCAGCCCACGTCTCCATCATGGAGCAGGTCCGCAACCGATTGGCGGGCGTGCAGGAGATCAGCGAAACCGTGGTCAACCTGGTGTGGGAACCAGCGTGGACTCCAGACCGCATCAGCCAAAAGGCACGCGAGCAATTAGGGATTGGTTAAGACCTAGGCTTGGCGTACGGCTTTTTCCACCACGGTGCGGAGTTTCTCACCCTGCGCCGTCACTTCGCCTACGAATTTCTCGAAACGACTGAGCAAGCTGTGCCCGCTGTCGAGATAGTCCGGGAGATTGTTCCAGACTTTCTTGACGCCCTCAGGATCCTCGAGCAATGCGAAGACAGTACCGGCGGCCGCAACGGCCAAACCGGACTTGCGCTTGCCGGTGGCCAGCAGGACAGCTCCCGTCACCAGGGAACCGGCGGCGACGGTGCGCACCCAGTTCTTGTCCCAGCCGTTGTCGATAAGCAATGTTCCCTGGCGCTTCAGGCTTTCGGTCGCGTCTTGAACGCCGGATGCCACTTGCTGCGGAATGTGCGTGATCCCCATAGGTGTCTCTCTTTCGCGTGAACTGCTGTTTTAGATGCGGAGAAATGCCTTAATCGAGATCGAATTCACGCAGAGGGCGTCCCTCGTCGGGAGTTTCCTTCGCCTTGCGCAACGCTTCCTCGAATCGCTTGTCGAATAATTGTTGTTTATTTTTTTCGGCTTCTAACGACTGCCGGAAAATGTCTTCTTTGCGTTCATCCTGCGCGCGCATGGCCTTGGCGGCTGCTTCAAAATCTTCGAAGGTCCGCTTACGCGGGGCCGGGGTGTGCGACAGGATGGCCCTGGTCTCGGGGTCGACCTTCAGGATAGCCCCGCAATCGGGACAGGTCACGTCGAACGGCTTGTCCGCTCTGGCCTTCATTTGCTGCAAACATTCTAAAACATTTGACGGCCGGTTGCTGTGCCCGGTCGGGCGCGGCAGGGGAATCAGAGCTATAGCCAGATGGCCTTGTGGCCGGGACATTGCTGCCCGGCTTGTTCCACTAGCAGCTCCTGCAGTGCATCGCCGTAGCGCGACAGGAACCATGCGGCAGCAAGCTTCCGCTCCTGGGGATGGCGATCGGGGAAAAGGTTGAGCGCGAGCAGCCCGGCATCGCGGCCAAGCGATTCTTCCCGGCGGAGCTCATAGTTGGCCGCCAAGCGGCGCATGCGGTTCATCTGGTAGCGCATCTTGGAACTACTGACATCGGCCGCCCGTCCCAAACCAGGGTCGAGGGAGTGCATGTAGGTGGCCAGCGCAGAGAGCTCCGTGTCCAAAGCGCTGCCTGCCGCGGCGAGCTTTCGTTTGCCCACCACCGAGATCGCGCGCGCACCCAAGCGCTGAGCCAGCTCGAGCGGGTCTTTCAAGGCGCTCTGAATCACATCGGGTAAGGAAACCTCGTGCCGGGCGAGCAGACCAGCGATCGCAGGCTCGATGAGCGTAGCGGACAGACGAGGAAGAACCGGCGTAGTGCGGCCCAGGATGCGCTCATAAAGCACCTGCGACTGAGCGAAATACGCTACCTCAGACGGCCCACCTACGTAGGCGGAGGTGGGCAGAATGGAATCCTGGAAAACCGGCCGCAGCAGAGCGTTGGGGCTGAACCGCTCCGGTTCCGCATCCAGAATAGCTAGCAGCTCCGAGGTGGAATAGGCGTGCCTGGCCGCTTGCCACCCACCATCCGCCGTTCGCCGCAGCGGAACTCGCGCTCCGGAGTCTCGATCGAACAGAAACAGCAAGCTGGATAGCTGCGGAACCAAGACCTGGGAGTGATAGCCCGCCGCAGCGAGCTGCTGATCCCGATCCGTGAGCGCTACTCGCAGCTCATCCGCGCGCACGATAGCCTGGCGCAGAACATCGCTACCCAAAGCATGGAAACCGCGCGAAGCAGCATCCACCACCAGCAGTCCCTGCGCGGCAAAAGTTTGGGAGATAAATTGCGCAAAAGCCTGGCCGAGAGTCTGGCCTTCCCGATAGCAGGCAATGAGCTGATCGAGGACCGGTCCGGGCCCGAGGATTTCGCCCGCTTGGGCCACCAGCCCCTCAACGTTCTTTCCCAGGGTTACGCTGCCGGCCGCAACTCCATGCGCGTCCCCTGTCGCCAGGCGCAGAGTCTTTAGCTGGTGGCGGTCGGGCAGGGTAACGTGAGCCGCTTCTGCAATGTCATGGTCTTCGGTAGCTAACCAGAAAATCGGCACATGCGGGCTGCCGGAGGTGGAGGCGTCTTTGGCTTTCCGGATCGCGGTCGCCGCTTTGAGAATGGTAAAGAGCGGGCCGCCAAAAAGGGTGACCTGTTGGCCGGTGACCACTGCGCCCGCGCCATCACGCAGTCGCGCGATGTTCTGAAAGACCGCGTCCGAGGCGTCGAAACTGCGATTCTGCTGTTCCAGCAAATCGCAAAGAGAGGCGCGATGAGCGGCGGGAAGCACTGGAGGCGCGGCCATCCACTGAGTGGAATAGGCACTAGCCGGATAGAAGGGCGCGAGCGCTTCACGGCGCTCTGCGAAGTCCAGGAACAGCCGGCTAAGGCCGGGCAGGAGCGCGATGGGATAACACTCGGTCTTCCCCGCCGTCTCCTCTTCCAACGCCATCTGGTCGCTCCCTCTGCTCAAGTTTCTCACGACCCCTTCTGAAGTAGCCGGCGCAGGTCTTTCTTGCCTTGACCGGGCAAAGCGTCAAGCGCGTACAGCGCTAACGAGCGATACACGTCCGCCAACATAGGATGGACCTGCAGGGCCTGAAGATGCAGACGAATTGTCTGTATATCCCCGCGGGCGATCGGTCCGCTGAAACTCTTCGCCGGCCCGCGCGAGAAGACGTTGTCGAGGGTAGCCCGGGCGATAGGCTCGATCAGCCGTCGGGCCTGGCCAGGGCTGAATCCGGCGAGCGCCGCGGCCTGCTGCGCGGCGACCAGGTGGCTCACCAGCAGCGGCGAAGACAGCATGCCGACCGCGTGGTAGAGCGCCTTATTCCCCGCCTGGTTACCGGATTTGATCAAAAACGGACGGCCGCCGATGCGCCGGACGATGGAGTAGAGAATACGCCGGGCCGCAGCATCCGCCTCCACTCCGAACGGTACCCCCCGCAGGGAGACCGGAGTGCGGGTGGGAAAGCTCATCACCGGGTGAACTGAGGCCACAGAGGCGCCCGCCTTCGCAGCTGCTTTCAGCACCTCGGTACCGAGGGCGCCGCTCGAATGGACAACGATCTGCCCCCTTAGCCCGCGTGCCCGCACTCGCTGCGCCAGGCGGCGACTCACCGGCGCAATGGCGGCATCCGGCACGCACAGCCAGAGGACATCCGCATCCAGGTGGGCGCGGTTGAGAGTGGCCGGAACAACAACTTCGTCCAGCGGAACTCCGGCGACACGGAGAGCCTGCGCCAGGGAACTGCCCCAATTGCCTGGTCCGATGATGGAAACGCTGCGCTGCAAAACTCCCTCGTCCAGAGCGCCCAGCGCGCCGATGACCGGATGGTACTTTAAATTATCCAGCAGCGTGTAAGGAGAGGCATGGCCAGGAAACAAGCATTGAAGAAGAGTGCACCCAGGAAAACCAGCAGCAAGCGCCCCGAGATCGAAGTGATTTCATCCAAATTGAGTTACGAAGGCCCGCTGTTTCGCGTATACACCGACGAAATTCTGGAGAAGGACCGGCGAGTGATGCGCGATGTGGTGCGCCACGACGGGTCGATCGTAATACTTGCGATCGATGACTCGAAAAGCAAGCGTGATCCTCTGATCGTCATGGAACGCCAGTATCGTCATGCCGCGAAAGAATATCTGCTCGAGGTTCCGGCGGGAAAATTGGAGAAGGGCGAAGATCCGCTTGCTGGAGCCAAGCGTGAACTACTGGAGGAAACGGGCTTTCGGGCCAAGCGCTGGCGCAAAATGGTCCGCTATTTTGCCAGCCCCGGGTTTCTGGCTGAATGGATGCAGGTGTACATCGCCGAAGGGTTGACCTTGGGAGAGGCGCAGCCGGAGTACGACGAGCAATTGGAGATAGAAATGATACCCCTCTCCAAGCTGCTTGGCATGATTGCCGAGGGTAAGCTTCATGACGGTAAGACGCTGATTTCAGTGATGCTTTACGACCGGCTGCGGCAGAGCGAGAAGAAAAAGAACAGAAAATAGGGCACTTGTCTTGGAAGCCCCACCAGATCGAACCTTCATTTGGGGAAAACCATTCGAGCTTGTGATGCGTCTGTAAAGGAGAGCAGTTTGTTCTCCTCATGCTCGATTTGCGTTAAGGAAGGTCGACAGGCTAGTGGCTCAATACAAAGGCAAAGTGAAGTGGTTCAATAACGCAAAGGGTTACGGCTTTATCGGCCGGGACGACGGACCCGACGTGTTTGTCCATTACAGCGCGATCCAACTCGATGGGTACAAGAGCTTGAAAGAAGGGGACGAGGTCGAATTCGACATCGTTCAAGGACAGAAAGGTCCTCAGGCCGATGGTGTCACTCGAGTTCGAGAAGTAGCCTAACGCCTCACACCGCAGAAATCGCAGGCGCGCCTGCCTGTACATAGCTGTGAAGAAAGCATTTTGCGCTCGCGGAAAGTGCGTGGCCTGCATATCGCTCAAGCGAAAATGTTTTAATGTCCCCTGGGCAGCAATGACACGGGGATTGGATGGACAACATTTCCATTGCGCAGTTACTTGCAGAAACCGCTGACCTGCTGGAGATTGCGGCGGGAGACCCGTTTCGTATCCGCTCGTACCGGCGGGCCGCCGAAGCGGTAGAAAACAGCACCGAACAACTGAGCTCTTTCGTCAACGAGCCTGCCCGTCTGCTTGCCATCCAAGGCATCGGCAAGGGCATGGCGGCGAACATCCAGGAAATCGAAACCCGCGGGAGCATGAAGCTCCGCGACGAGCTGCTGACCAAGTATCGGCCCACGATGCTGGAGCTGCTGAAGCTGCCAGGGATGGGACCGAAGACGGTGGCCCTGCTTTGGGAAGCATTGCAGGTAAGCGACATTGAGCAGCTGCAGGCCGCGATCGACGCCGGCAAGCTGGCGACGCTACCACGCTTTGGGCAAAAGCTGATCGAGAAGTTATCGCGTGGGATCACGGAGTATCGCAAGAACAGCGGGCGTTTTCTGCTCGACGACGCTGAAGCCGCGGCGGAGCGAGTGACCCTTTACCTGGAACAGTTTCCAGGAATTGAACAGGTGATGCCGGCGGGTTCGCTGCGCCGTGGACGCGAGACCGTCGGCGATCTGGACCTGCTGGTGACCGGTCCAGCTTGTGCTGAAGATACGGTGGCAGCCGCAGTCGAGTACACGGCAGCCTATCCGCCGATCGCCGAACTGCTGGCCAAGGGCCAGAACAAAGTGAGCTTTCGCTTGCGGAGCGGACTGCAGGTGGATGTGCGGCTGTTACCGAAGGCGTCCTATGGAGCGGCGCTGCAATACTTTACCGGATCGAAAATGCACAATGTCTCGCTGCGGCAGCGCGCGCTGAAGCGTGGATACACCTTGAGCGAATATGCGCTGGCACGTTTGGATGACGGCGTGGTGGTGGCGGCCGCGACCGAAGAGGAAATCTACGGGGCGCTCGGCCTGGACTGGATTCCGCCCGAGCTGCGGGAAAATCAGGGCGAGATCGAAGCGGCGGCTGAGCATCGCCTGCCGCGACTCATCGAAACCGGTGACCTGCGCGGCGATGTGCATATGCATACCCAGGCCACGGACGGACGAAACACCATCCTCGAGATGGCCGAAGCAGGCATCGCGCGTGGCTACCAGTACATTGCGATCACTGACCACTCGAAAAATCTCGCGATGGTCAATGGGCTCGATGATCAGCGCGCGCTCGAACACATAAAGCAGATTCGCGAAGTGGATGCACGAATGGAGGGCCGCATCCGGGTGTTGACCGGAATCGAGGTCGACATTCTGGGAGACGGAGAGATCGATCTGTCGTCCGACGTGCTGGCCCAGATGGACGTGGTGATTGGCAGTGTTCACTCGCTCTTTCAGCAGCCCAAAGAACAGATGACGGAACGTCTGCTGAAAGCACTGGAGAATCCATACATCAGAATTCTTGGGCATCTCACGGGGCGATTGTTGCTGCGCAGGGATAGCTACGAAATGGATTTAACCGCGGTGCTGAAGCAGGCGGCAGAGCTCGGCGTGGCGGTGGAGCATAACGCCTATCCCGACCGGCTTGACCTTTGCGACATCAACTTGCGCCGGGCGAAGGAGCTAGGCTGCAACATCGTGATCAACACCGACTCCCACCACATCAGCCATCTGGACGCGATGCACTATGGAGTTCGGCAACTGCGGCGGGCCTGGCTGACCAAAGCGGACGTGCTGAACACGCGGCCGGTCGAGGATTTTCTAGCGGCTCTGCGTCCGCGGGCGTAGTAAGAGCGCAACCGCAGGTCGTCGGCTTCTCGTCGAGTGCAATTCTCCACTTAAAAGACGCGCTCTTCCAGAACGGAGCGCAGATACTTGCCGTAGCCGCTTTTGGCTACCCTGGCAATCAGTTTTTCCAGTCGTGCAGCGTCGATCCAACCAAGGCGATAGGCGATCTCTTCAGGGCAGGCCACCTTGAGTCCTTGCCGCTTCTCGATGGTCTCGATAAAAATGGCTGCTTCGATCAGAGAGTCATGGGTTCCAGTGTCAAGCCACGCAAAACCGCGGCCCAGAACCTGGGTACGAAGCTTTCCTCTATCCAGATACCAGCGATTGACATCGGTAATTTCCAACTCGCCGCGCGCCGAAGGCGCTATCTGCCGGGCTATCTGGGAGGCCTCGCCGTCAAAAAAATAGAGGCCGGTGACCGCATAGCGGGATTTCGGCTTCTCTGGTTTTTCTTCAATGGATAACGCGCGACCCGACGTATCGAACTCCACCACGCCGTAACGCTCCGGATCGGAAACCGGATAGGCAAAGACCACAGCGCCATCCTGGACCTGCGCAGCTGACTGAAGGCTCTGGGCAAAGTCGTGGCCGTAGAAAATATTGTCCCCAAGGATGAGAGAGCTCGGCTCGCCCGCGATAAATTTTTCGCCGATAATCAGCGCCTGGGCCAAGCCATCCGGGGTTGGCTGTACGGCGTATTGAAAAGACATGCCCCACTGCTCACCAGAGCCCAGTAGGCGTTCGAATAGCGCCGTATCCGCGGGCGTAGAGATGATCAGAACTTCGCGAATGCCGGCCAGCATCAGCACCGACAGCGGATAATAGATCATCGGTTTGTCATAGACCGGAAGCAGTTGCTTGGATACCACGTGGGTGACGGGATAGAGGCGGGTCCCGGAACCGCCGGCGAGGATGATTCCCTTCATCGCCGGACGCCTCCACGGTGGGCATAATTCTCATCGATCCATTGCAGGTAGGCGCCGCTGGTCACCTGTTCCACCCAGTCCTGATGGGCAAGATACCACTGCACTGTGCGCCGCAGCCCGGTGGCGAAGGTTTCCGCAGGACGCCAACCAAGTTTCTGTTCAATTTTGGTGGCGTTGATGGCATAGCGCCGGTCGTGACCTGGCCGGTCGGTCACGAAGCTGATCAAGTCACGGTGCGGAACATGGCGCGAGTCGGGCAGCATCTCGTCAAGCAGGCTGCACAGCAGCTGCACTGTATCGAGGTTGGCCTGTTCATTACGGCCCCCGATGTTGTAGGTTTCGCCGATTTCGCCCCGCTCCAGCACAGCCCGCAGCGCGGAGCAATGATCGCCTACGTACAGCCAATCGCGCACCTGGCGGCCATCTCCGTAAACCGGCAGCGGTTTGCCGGCGATGGCATTGGTGATCATGAGCGGCAAAAGCTTCTCTGGAAACTGATAGGGACCGTAGTTGTTGGAGCAATTGGTGGTCACCGCAGGGAACCCATAGCTATGAACGTAGGCGCGTACCAGGTGATCTGAGGCTGCCTTGGAGGCGGCATAGGGACTATTAGGGGCGTAGGCGGTGGTCTCCTCGAAGGCCGGATCCTGAGGACGAAGCGTGCCGTATACCTCGTCGGTCGAGACGTGCAGAAAACGAAACTTCTGCCGATCCTCCGGAGCGAGTTTTGCCACATAGGCCCTTGCGGCCTCAAGCAGCCGGAAGGTGCCATCGATATTGGTGTGAACGAACGCCCCGGGGCCGGAAAGAGAGCGGTCCACATGGCTCTCAGCCGCGAAATGCAGGATGGCGCGCGGCTGATACCGGTCGAGCAAACGGTCCAGAAAGGGTGCGTCGCAAATATCCCCGTGCTCGAAATGGTAGGCGGGATTCCGCTCGACCGAGGTGAGGTTCTGCAAGTTGCCCGCGTAGGTAAGCTTGTCGAGGTTGACCACTGGCGTGCCCACCAGGGCGAGCCAATCCAGTACGAAGTTCGAACCAATAAACCCAGCTCCGCCGGTGACGAGAATGGGCGACAAATCGTTTAGCATCAATCACCTCTAAGGCTTTCACTTCCAGGCCGTGCCGCAGGTGTAAGCGGGACGCTGGCACAGGCCGGAAGTGAAAATGCTGGCGAACCCGCATGTCCTCCGGCGGTCCCCTGGATTGTAATGGAGGCCTGAGCTACTAACCTAATTGGGAGCGGGTCGGCAGACTGGCTCGAAAGTAGTCGAGGGACAGCTCGAGGCCCTGGCGCAAAGCGATCTTTGGCTGCCAACCCAGGAGGGTTTTTGCCTTGGTAATGTCGGGGCAGCGCTGCATCGGATCGTCGACCGGCAAAGGCTCATAGCGAGTTTTGCTGCGCGAGCCGGTGACGGCTAAAACCTCGCGAGCGCAGTCCTTGATGGTCCACTCCACCGGGTTGCCGATGTTCGTGGGAAGGTGCTCGTTGGAACGCGAGAGAAGAAGGATTCCGGCTATCAGATCGGAGACGTAGCAGAAGCTTCTCGTCTGGCTACCGTCTCCATAGATGGTGAGATCCTCATCGAGCAGCGCCTGGATCATGAGGTTGGAGATGACCCGTCCATCCGTGGGCTGCAAGCGCGGACCGTAAGTGTTGAAAATGCGCACCATGTGGGTGTCCACCCCGTAGTAGCGGTGGTACGCCATGATGAGGGCCTCGGAAAAGCGCTTGGCCTCGTCGTAGACCGAACGCGGTCCGATGGGGTTGACACGGCCCCAGTAGCTTTCTGTCTGCGGGTGAACTTCCGGGTCGCCGTAGCACTCGGAGGTGGATGCATGCAGGAAACCGGCTTGATATTTGCGCGCCAGCTCCAAGGCATTTCGGGTTCCCTGGGAGCCGACATCCAGCGTTTCTGGCCCGAGCCGCGCATAATCGGCGGGGCTGGCGGGCGAGGCGAAGTTGAAGAGATAGTCGATCGATCCAAGGTCAAATGGCTGGCAGATGTCTTTTTCTACCAGAGTGAACTTTGGCTCGTTGCTGAGCCCGGCCAGGTTGGCAGGCCGTCCAGTGGATAAATTATCCACTCCCACGACTTGATTGCCCTCGGCAATCAGTGCATCGCACAGATGAGAGCCGAGAAACCCGGCGGCGCCGGTGACCAGGATCCGTTGAGTCGTCAATATACCGTTCCCCTGTCTTAAGCATCGCTACATGCTTCAGAGTGAATCCATTTATGTGCGGCCATTCTTTGGCGGAATGGCCGCATTTGAGTTCAGTTTCCCAGTCTAGATCCTTGGCAAAAACTCTCTAAGGCCAGCGCTTGGTCGACGCAGACTCGACCGAGGTGTGCTGGGAGGGCCTGCCTACGCTCAGATAGGTGAAGCCGAGATCCTGCATAACCCAGGGATCGAAGAGATTGCGCCCGTCGATGATGATGGGATAGCGAAGCGTGTAGCGTAGCCGCTTGAGATCGAGGCGGGCGAATTCGGCCCAGTCGGTGAGGATCAATAGAGCGTCGGCGTTATCCGCAGCGGCGTATGGATCGTCGGTATATTGCAGGTTGGCATGTGGCGGCATTTCCACCTTGGCACGCTCGATGCCGGCCGGATCATGCGCACAGATGGACGCACCTGCATCCAGCAGCATTTTGATGATTTCCAGCGCAGGAGACTCGCGGATATCGTCCGTGCCGCCCTTGAAGGACAGGCCGAGGACACCCAGACGCTTTTTGCGGAGGGTCCACAGGGCGGAGCGAATCTTCTGGAAGAAGCGCTCTTTCTGCAGCTCGTTGATCTTTTCCACTTCTTCGAGCAAGCCAAAGTCGATACCAAGCTGCTGTGCGACATAGCGAAAGGCCGCGACATCCTTTGGGAAGCACGAGCCTCCATAGCCGATTCCGGCGCTCAGGAAGCGTTTGCCGATGCGCTTATCCAGGCCCATTCCCTTGGCCACATCCTCTACATCGGCGTCCACCGCTTCGCAGAGGTTGGCGACCACGTTGATAAAGGAGATTTTCATGGCCAGAAAAGCATTCGAGGCATGCTTAATGAGCTCGGCTGCCTTGGTCGAGGTCTGCAGAAATGGTGGCAGATCGGTGGTAGACCGGTGTCCTGGAACGGCGTCAGAACGATCGTAGTAGCTGCCTGAGGTAAGGGGTTCATAGATGGCAGCCAGCAGGCGCGCCGCATCTGGACTGTCCGCGCCGAGAACAATTCTGTCCGGATGGAGGAAATCCTTAACCGCGGTACCTTCGCGAAGAAATTCCGGATTGGAAGTCACATCGAAGAGGGAGCGCGAGACGCCATTGCGCTCGATGGTGCGTCGAATCCAGTCGTTGGTGTACACCGGGACCGTACTTTTCTCGACGATGACCTTGTAGGAGTGAATCGAACGGGCGATCTCACTGGCCACCGCGTCCACGTAAGACAGATCTGCGTTGCCGGTGTCGCTTTGCGGAGTACCGACGGCAATGAAGATGACCTGCGACGCCTGCGTGGCATGGCCAAGGTCGGTGGTGAACTGGACCTGTCCGCTGGCCCGGTGCCGGCCCAGGAGCTCGGGAAGAAACTCCTCGTGAATCGGCACCACACCCTGGTTAAGCTTGTTGACCTTGTCCTCGTCGTTGTCGACGCATAACACACGGTGGCCGATTTCGGCAAAGCATGCCGCCGCCACCAAACCTACGTATCCCGACCCGACGACTGTAATTGCAATGGATTCGCTCATCTTGTTTTCTGGATCCGCCTTAGGCATCAAATGAGTTGATGAAACTACGATCTTTGGGGGAACGCCATACTCAAATCGTGCAAGATCGATACGAAAACAGGACAGACGCCATCCTGGGCCGCTCTCTTTGTGCTTTGCTAAGTCCTACAAAAGCAAATGCGTTAAGCTGTCGCCCTGACACTGTCTGTGTTCTTGGTGGGTGAGCCGGTGGGCCGGGCCTCATTTTTTACTTCTTCCTCATGATATTCCATTTCCGTATTGATGGACCAGACGTTTTCTTTGTCCTCTATGCCGGCAATAATGTTATCGACCGCGGTCATGGCAGTCAGCATGGAGTGGTCCTGGTTGTTGTACTTGTGCATCCCGTTACGGCCTACTAGGTATAAATTCGGGAAGCGGTCGAGGAATTCCCGAATGACGTGAAATCGGTCGTATGTGCCAAAATAGGCCGGATAGGTCTTCGGGACACGCACCACGTGTGCGTCAGTTACGTCGCCAGCCCGTAGAATCCCGATTTTTTCCACTTCTGCAATTGCGAATTTCTTCAGATCGTCGTCCGCCATCTTCCACAAGGCGTCGGTCTGATAGCAGAAGTATTCAAGCCCAATCCAGGTCTTGGAAGGGTCGGCGACCATGTAGGGGCTCCAGTTGTTGAAGATCTGTAATCGCCCCACCAGCACATCCGGCTCCTGAATATAGATCCAGTTATCCTTAAGCGGCCCTCCGTCCGCCTCGCGCACCGTCAGTCCATCGACCAAAAGCCCCACGGTAATGAAGTCGCGATATTGCAGGCCATCACTCACCTCGCGGACCTCAATGGGAATCGGCGTATCCATGGCATCAATCAGTTCACGCACCGGCATGGTGGAGAAGACATAGTCTGCCGTGAAGCGGCGGCGTTCCCCGGTATCGCTGACCGCCTCGACCGCGGTGACCCTCTCGCCCTGTACGAATAGCCGGGTCGCGCGCCACCCCAGAAGGATCTCTCCCCCCTGCTTGCGAATCTGGTCAGCGGCGTGTTCCCAGAGTTGACCTGGACCATATTTGGGGTAGAGAAACTTTTCTATCAGCGAGGTCTCTGTTCCCTTCTGCTGGATCGCCTCATCCCCGCGCGAGGAAAACGCCTTTTTGATGAAATGGAGGACAGCGGTGGTCAGCGACAGTCCCTTAATGCGCTGCGCTCCCCACTCGGCGCTGATCGCCTCGCAGGGCACGCCCCACACTTTTTCGGTGTAGGACTTGAAAAATGTCAGGTACAGTTGCCGACCAAAGCGGTTGATCAGAAAATCCTCGAGCGACTTCTCCACCTTGCGGGGAAAGAGCCTGGCCTTTAAATAGCTGAAGCCGATTTTCACGGTGCGCATCAGACCCAGCTTGCGCAGTGTGTCCCCAGTCAGCTTGATGGGGTAGTCGAAGAATCTGCGCAGGAAATAGATGCGGCTCTTGCGCGGGCGCACCAGCATTACCAGGTCGGTTGTCTCCGGCGAAAGCCCCTGGCTGTTGGTCTTAAGGGTTCGCTGTTTATTCTGGTGGCGCAGGGCATGCTGGGTATCCGCACTCGCCTCGGGCGGCATCAAGTCCATCCACCAGTTCATCACCCGGTCGGACTTGGAGAAGAAGCGGTGGCCTCCTATATCAATACGGTTCCCGTTGTGCCTGATGGTGCGCGAGATGCCGCCGATCTCATGGCTGGCCTCGAGCACGATGGGATGGACGTCGGAACGGCGAAGAAACTCCAGAGCGGCCGTGAGCCCCGCGGGGCCGGCGCCAATGAGTAGGGCGGTTTTAGGCATGAGCACTCCAGATGCTTGCGATCAAAGACCACGGAACCACGAGGTTACTGGGCGATGCGGGGCAATGGCCTGCGAGCAATCTGCACGGGTTCACATTCCGCTGCACACGCTTTACCTTGGTGAGATTCCAGAACGTATCGAGTGCTCTCCCTGCTATTAGCCTAAGAGGTTCCTGGCAGTCCGCCGCCGAAGATAATTGAACCCGTCACTGCTTCAGACCCGGATTTCCTGTACGCTGCACCGGGCCAAGCCGCGTGTGCGGCTTTCGTTAGGGAAAACCGCAAAGAGCGCGCCAAAGCCACAAAGCACACAGGAAATCCGGGGGATGCCCTTGCCGTGTAAAGCCTACCACGATGAGTCCCCGTTGCGGTCGCGGCTAATTGATGCGGTACCTCGTGCGCTAATTGTTTTCGCTGTTCTGTTATGCGACAGGACTGTTTCTCTTCTAGACAGACGAGTGGCTTTTGATTACCCTGAACGTGCATTAGCAGGAATGCCATTGCAAAAAATGCATGTTTTACTGACGTGCCAAGGCCTGCTGCGAGGCTTGACTCTTTCAGCTTCAAGAGCGGGTTTCTCTAATACAGTTCTGCATAGGATGCAACCGTGAGTCGCCCACTTTGGGCATCAGTATGTGTAATAGCGCTGCAACTATTGTTGGATTTGTAACCAGCGAGGTTACTTGGTAGAAACGAGTGGATGCAGCGCATGGTCTATTTGTGTCTGTACTCTGCATGACGAGATGAAGCCTAAACCAGGGAACACAACGCGTCATCTCGGCCCTGGATTTCTGGATATCTCCAGACACCGAAGGTATCAACATTTGATTTCACGGGCGGCCAACATGCGACTTCTCTCTAGAGCACTAGTGTTCGCAGTTCTCGTGGCGGGAGCGATACTGCCGAATGCCTCTCAAGCCCAGGTGGTCCCTGCAATCAAGGGCGGCGGAAGTCAAATCAACGTCTACGGGACCTACACCCTGGTAAAGACTGACTTCAACTCGACCCTGGACTATCCACCCACCTTTCCTCCTCCGAATAACACTTTCGATGCCAATGGATGGAACCAGGGCTTTTCCGCCGGCGCCGACTTCCGCCTGGGGCGGTTCGTGTTTGGCCAGCCGGCGTTGGGGGCGCGCTTCACCTACAGCACGGGAACCTACGGCAAACAAAGAACGGTCGTCTTCGGTCCGGAACTTCACTACATTTACCGCCGCTTTCGCCCCTATGGCGACTTCCTGATCGGCCCCGGGAACATCACCTATGCCACGGGGCAAACAGACAATAGCATTGTTTATGAGTTCGGCGGTGGCGTCGACTACCACAAGAATCGAACCTTGAATTTTCGTATGATTGACTTTCAGTATCAACTTTGGGATTTGGGAAACCACTATTACCCTCCCGGTTTTGGCGGTTCCACGTCGCCCGGCGTTTATATCGACACCAAGCTCAAGCCGTATACTCTCAGCTTTGGTGTACTCATCCGGGTCAAGTGAGCCAAGCCTGCCGATCCTAAGCCCACCGTTTCGTTGACCAAAGCGGCCCGGCGTGACAACAGATCTTCCACTGCGCGAGATGAGAAAATCGAATTCCGCGCAGCGTAGTGGAGGGATCCGCGGTTTGTGAAACAACTCCGCTCTGATCGCGAAGCAACGATGTATCGAGCAGCCCAATCCGCCGACCCTTACCTCAGGCCTTCGTTTTCCTTCTCGAACCGCATACGCAGGCTGGCGTGGTCCATTTGTTGGGCTCTCTTGTTTCGGCCCTCGCCCCGTCCTTTTCATGCCTGGCGCGCTGTTCTCCTACGTTGCTTCGGAGCCACGCTTGGACCCAACTGTCATTTCTATCCAAGGTCTCGCATCTGGGCGCCCTGGAATCTGTTGTGTGCCGACGGAGTTTCATTGGCTGACGAGGCGGAGATTTATAACCCTTCGCCGGTCACCATGGGCTCGCACGCGATCGTTTCTCAACAGGCATATATTTGCGGAGCTACGCACGACTACAACGATCCATCGTTCCCACTGGTTTCGTTTCCTATGAGCCTGGGCGCCTACTCATGGGTGTGTGCCCGCGCTTCTGTCTCTCCTGGAGTCAATGTGGGCGACGGTGCGGTGCTGGGCCTGGGTTCTGTAGCCACCCGTGATCTGGAGCCGTGGACGGTTTACGCTGGAGTTCCGGCACGTCCAGTGAAGCAGAGGGTGGAACGCCAGCCACGCACGCCGGCCACGTAATGAGTTGAACTCCACAACAAAAGAGCAGCAATGCTTTCGTGCATTTCTCCTGTTACTGTGATGGTAGGACTGGATTGGACGTGTTCTTCGTTTGCCGAGTGTTGTTGCCAACCCAATGCCTACTGGAGAAATGCTCTTAGCGATGCAGCTTTTTTCGAAACCCGTCCGATGGGAAATGCTCAGAGTCTTTACCGTCATCGGCATCTTGCAGTTCGCCCTGTGCGCTCCACCGGCGCAGGCTCAAGCTCCTGACAATGGTGGGCTCGGCTCGCAAAACAATCAGCCGGTTCAAATCACGCCCGCGCCCAGTAATCCCTTAAATTCCGCCCCGCTGGAGCCAATTTTCCCTCAATCAAGTTCCCCGGCGGCGCCGGCGACCCGCTCCCCGCGCTACGCGACGCCCACAGGCCCGTCCTCCGGAGCGGGTCTGGGATTTGGGCCGATCCGCCCCGGAGACATTGTCGAGGTGCAGGTATTCGATGCCCCCGAGTACTCGGTAAGCATGCCGGTTTCGCCTGCCGGTGAGATCGCGATTCCCTATGCTGGCCTTTTTCACATAGAAGGCATGACCGCGATCGAGGCATCACACGCCATCGCACGGCTCTTTGTGCAAGATCAGATCCTGCGCGATCCGCGCGTGATTGTCACTACCCAGCAATTCGGTTACAGCGTGACCGTGATGGGCGAGGTGAGGGCCCCCGGCATCTATACTTTGGCAGGCAAGAAGAGGTTGATCGATATGCTCACCCAGGCCGGCGGAGTGAGCGACCGGGCGGGACATGTAATTGAAATTTTTTCCGCAGGTTCAATGAAGAACCCGCAGACCGTTTTATGGGATCCGACGCTGCGGGAAAACGACAACGCTGAACTGGAAATCAAGACCGGAGAAACCATTCTGGTGAGCCGTTGTGGAGTGGTCTACGTGGGCGGCAATGTAAACAGACCCGGAGCTTTTCCGCTGTGTGACTCGAACCACACGACACTCTCCGAAGTCATTGCGTTGGCCCAGGGAACCAAGCCTTCGTCCTATTCGCAGCGTACGGTCCTTCTGAGATCAGCGGAGAGCGGGACGCGGGTGGTGCAAAAGGTGAAACTCGAGGACGTGTTACGAGGCAAGGCGGTAGACATTACCATGCAGCCCGATGACATTCTCTTCATCCCGCCGAGCATACTCAAGGCGGCCGGGAAGACAGCGTTGACGGCGGCCGTGGGATTCGCCACACAGGCGTATTTCTATACCAGGTAAGGTAGTTCTCAAGCGCTGCGAAGCAGCCACCGGAGTAGCTCCGTTTGGGTGATCACCTCTCAGCAAGAGCCCATGGCAGCGGCCTGCCGATGAAGTTCAGCGTCGTCACCGTCTCTTTCAATCAACGGCAGTTTTTGGAGGAAGCGCTTCGTTCGGTGCTGACGCAGGATTACCCTGCGATCGAATACATCGTAGTAGATCCAGGCTCAACGGACGGAAGCCGGGAGCTGATCCAAGGCTTTGCCAACCAGCTGACGCGGATGATTTTCGAACCGGACCAAGGCGCTGCCGACGGCCTGAACAAAGGGTTTCAGCATGCCTCCGGAGACATTTTCGGATTTCTGAACTCGGACGACGTGCTGCTGCCAGGAGCGGTGAAGAGAGTCGCACAGGTCTTCGCGCAAGACTCTGATTGTGACATCGTGATGGGCAATGGCTTTATCATCGATGCCCAGGGGAAACGCATTCGACGCATCCGAGCCGCCGGCTTTACGTTGGATCGTTATTTCTATGGTGGCGCCACCTGGCTGCAACAGGCGACGTTTTTCCGACGTGCGGCCTTTGAGTCTGTGGGCGGGTTCAATGCTGCCAATCGTTCCTGCTGGGATGGTGAATTACTGGTAGACATGGTACGCAAGGGAGCCAAGGTCAAATATCTCAATCAGGATCTGGCACTTTTTCGCCTTCACCCGCAGTCCATCACCGGCTCGCGACGGCATAGCGAAATGATGAAAGCGGATGCCGATCGCATGTTTTCTCTCTCCCGCGGCCGGCGGTGGACAGCCTTGGATACGGTGCGCGCCTACCTGTTTCGCGTCGAACGCATTTTGACCCATCCCGGTGCAGTTGAGTCGGCAATCCGAGCACGCGTGCGCAGGAGCTAGTTTGAGATTCTCACGCTGGTTCACTACGCGAGAAAGATTGGTGAACCGCCTTATGGCACTTTATAATCTGGATTCTAGGGCAGTATCAGAATGTCTGAACCGCGCGGGCTTCGGCGATGATGGATTTTTTCCTGATAAGAATCCAGTCTGCATGTGGCTGCTGGGTAGAGTGTTCTGAATACGATGGGCGGCTCACAGGTATTGTGCCTCAAGAAGATTCGCAAGCAAACCCGACCACTTCCAGTCAGTTGGAGGGAGCGGCTTTCCTTGGGAGAAAGCTGCACACGCGTTCATGTCCAGTGCGGCCTACAGGGAATCCGGTTCCACCACTGGACATCTTCGATTTACCGACTGGGTGAACTTTCAAGCAGATGAGTGTCTATCCCCCACCATCGGAACCGGTCGTACTCCCCGAGTACGGCGAACCGGCTGAACGCGAGCGTTCCTTCGTAAGCCTCGGGTTGAACGACGGCCAAACCCTGCAACACTTCCTCCTGATCGGCAAGAAGTATATCTGGCTGGTGCTGGTCTGCACTCTTTTAGGCACGGGCGCCGGGTTCATCGAGAACGCCACAACCCCGGCGGAATATCGTTCTGCGGCAAACATTGAGATCACCCAGGACACAGCCGATCAGTTCCGGATGGATACCGGCGGAGGCTACGAGAGTGGATACATCGACGTAACCAAGCTGGACACAGAGATCGCGATTCTGAAGAGTTCGACTTTGGCGATGGCGACCATCGTGTCACTGCACCTCGATCAGAACAAAGATTTCTTGCCCCCGGGTTCCACTTATAAGTTTGATCTATCCCGGATACGTGACCGTCACGCACTCATTGGGATTTTTGAAGGAGGTCTGGCGGCTGAACGTTTTGGCCACACCAACATTCTGGAATTGAGCTACACGGCGCGTAACCCTCAGCTTGCCGCGGACATTTGCAATACTTTGATTTCCAATTACGTGGAGCACAACTTCAGCCAAAATTACGCCGCTACCCAGCAGGTTTCGGACTGGCTGCAAAGACAACTGGGTGACCTGCGGAAGCGTCTGGAGGCCAGCCAGGACCACATGCTTACGGTGCAGAAGGATATCGGCCTGATCGGCATTGACCAGACGCAGAGCATCGTGCTTTCCCGACTGGTGGATATCAGCCACGACGTGACCACGGCTGAATCACAACGGCTGGTGGCGGAAGCCAAGCTGATTACCTTGCAGAGCGCCCCACCGGATGTGTTGGCGACCCTGAGCGGCGACCCCGTTCTGATGAATTTGAAAGAGCGGTTGACCTCCCTTCAAGCCGACTATGCAAGCTTGAACGCCAAGTACGGCGATAAAAACCCCAGGCTGCAAGAGGTTCGCTCGGAAATGACTGAAGTCACCGAGGCCATGAAGCGGGAACAAGCCGTAGCGATTTCCCGGGCCCAGGAAGAGGTGAACGCGGCCAAACAAAACCAGGACGCGCTGCAGCGGAGGTTGGATCAGGAAAAAAGTTCGGCTTACATGGGCAATTCCAAAGCCGTCGAATACTCTCTCGCACGCCGGGAATACGAATCCAATCGATCCCTGTACGACGGACTGCAACAGAGACTGCAGGAGGCGGGGATCATCGCCGGCCTGCACTCGACAAATATCCGGAAAATCGACCCTGCGGATGCTCCGGACTTCCCCAGTTCTCCTCGCAAGTCGGTCAACCTGACACTCGGGCTGCTCTGCGGCTTAGGTATTGGCTTGGTTTTGTCGTTCATGGTCGAACTTCTGGACACCAATATCAAAACCATTCATGACATTGAAGAACGGCTTGGGCTGCCAATGCTTGGCGTGGTGCCGCAGGTGGAAAGCAAACTGCTCTCGCCGGAGGTTTTTGTCAGGGATGCAACCTCACCGGTGCCCGGCGCCTGGTCACGATTGGCCGAGGCTTACCGTTCGCTGCGGACTACCATTCTTCTTTCCCGCGCCGGCACACCCCCTCAGGTCATTCTGATCAGCAGCGCCAAGCCGTCCGAGGGCAAGACATCGATCACCACCCTGGAGTCAATCGTCTTCGCACTGAATGGCGCGCGGGTATTGCTGATCGACTCAGATCTAAGGCGGCCGTCGGTGCATCTACGATTCAGGATCGCCAATAAGGTCGGACTCACCTCAGTGCTGACCGGGAAGGCCGGGCCGGAAGAGGCGATCGTCCCCGTAACCGCCCTGCCTTCGTTGCATATTCTGCCCGCAGGACCCATTGCCCCCATGCCCGCCGAGTTACTTGGGTCGCTCCAGATGCAGAGGTTGGTGGAGGGCTTGCGGTCCAGCTACGATTTCATCCTGATCGATACACCCCCTGTTTTGACCGTGACCGATGCCGCGGTGCTGGTCTCAGTGAGTGACGGCGTGGTGCTGGTTTTGCGCTACGGAGAGGCCACCAGGAACGTAGTCGCGCGCGCCAGCGAGATCCTCTTGCGTTCCGGAGCTCATCTTCTGGGCGTGGTGTTGAATGCCGTAGACCTGAAATCGTCCGATTACGCCGAGTACTATGGCCGTGCTTATAACGACTACTATCAATCCCGTGTGGACGTCGAAGAGTAGCGTTTGAAAGCAATCGTTGCCACGGGATTCGGCAAGCTCCACTTTCATGAAACGGCTCGCGCTCTGGCCGCCGCAGGGGTAGAAGTCAACTTTCTGACCGGCTGGGTACCCAAAGACAATCAGACCGCCATGGTAGAGCTCCTGGGAAAATTTCTAGGAGAAAAGCACTTGGCCGGGCGCATGGCCGCCCGTCGGATCGGGATTCCGGGCGTGGGTGTCACTCCGGTGGCCTGGGTCGAATTTGCCGGGACTTTCATAAAGCTGATCCAACGCACCCACGTGATTCCCCTGGACCTCGCCTATGGCCTGGAGTTTCGTCTCGTCGCATGGGGTAGCCGGAAATACCTGAAGGATGCCGATGTGCTGTTGGTACGCAGCGGAGCCGGGCAATCCGGCGCAATCCAAAAGGCTCGCCAGAACGGACTGGCGATCGTCACAGATCACTCCATCGCCCATCCGGCCTTCATGCACCGTGCCCTGCAGGAAGAGTTCGCTCGCTTCGGTCTACCGGCCGGCTACGACCCGCGGGCCGACCTGTGGAAGCTTGTGCTGCGCGATTGCGCGGATGCTGACTTGCTGCTGGTCAACTCTGGCTTCGTGAAGAAAACGTTTGTCGAAGAGGGTTACCCTGCGGAAAAGATCCGGGTTGCCTACCTGGGAGTGCGGGAAGAGTTCTTTGACCTGAAGCGCGATTATCACATTGGTGGGCCGGTAAAGATTTTGTTCACTGGCAACTTCGACATTCGCAAGGGAGTGCGGCTTTTGCTGGAAGCAATTCGCATCTGCCGGCAATCGGGGCTCGACGTGCGTCTGGAGTTGATGGGTAATCTGGGCAACGGGGCGTCTTGCCTGCAACCGGACGACGACGTATTCTTCACCCACACTGGCTTTGCCCCGCTTCAACAGGTCGTTGCGGCCTTCGCCCGCGCAGACCTATTTGTCTTTCCCACCTTCGCCGAGGGCTCGTCGCGCTCTGGCATGGAGGCCGCTGCCGCTGGTTTGCCCATCATTACGACAGAAAATTGCGGCTTGCCGCTGGAGCACGGAAAGAGCGTGATCTACGTACCCGTGAACGATGCTGACTCCCTCGCCGAAGCGATCATCCGCCTTTCCTCGCAAGAAGCTGTGCGGGAACAGATAGGTAGAAACGCAATGAGAACGGTAATGCAAAACTATACCTGGACGCATTACGGACACCGGGTAGCGGAGTACTTGACGGAGGCGGTCGAACTAGCAGCAGCGCAACGCAGGTCCCTCCCCTGCGCTTCGAGTTCTCACGCAGACTCTGTCGCCCCATCGTCTTCAACCCATGTACGCTGAGGCGAACTTGGGATACCCGTCCAAGGGTCAATTAGACGAGCAGTTCCACGGCTTCCAATAGAGAGGCGGCAACGGCGTCAGCGCTCGCTGCAGCAGCAGAGGCGCCAGCCTTCTGACGAGCGGGCTCGCCCTGGATAAAGATCGTCTTCATGCCGAGCCGTTGTCCGGCTTGTATATCTGAAAGGGAATCGCCGATGACTACGCTGTTGTGGCCTTCGGCCTCAGGAAAGTCTTCGCGCGCTCGCTCAAATAGCCCGACGTCTGGTTTTCGGCAGTGGCACTTCCCCACATCATGAGGGCAATAATAGATCGCATCCAGCCGAGCGCCCTGTTGCGCCAGATCGGCCCGCACCTTGCCGTGAATAACCTCCAACTGGTCAGCCGTTAAGAGACCTAATGCGATGCCTCGCTGATTGCTAACCAGGATCACCGTCATGCCGGCCCCATTCATCCGGGCCACAGCCTGCGCCGCTCCCGGCAACCATTGAAATTGCGCCCAACCGGTGACGTATTCGCCCTCAGGCAGCTTGCGGTTCAAGACGCCATCACGATCGAGAAAAACGTAACGCACCCGGCTGCGATTTATGGTCATTACTGAACGATATAATTACCTGCTCGAGCATGCCCATCCACCGCATTACCTTATTGAGCTTTCGCACCTTTGGCGATTACGTGCTGAAAGCGCCTTTTTTGTTTGAGCTCCGCCGGCTGTATCCCGATGCCGTAATCACCATGCTGACCAATCGCAAGGGCGGACAGGTCTATCCCCTGGTTGACTCTCGCCTGAAGTTGGTGGTTGTCGACCATGGCGACACAAAACTCCAGGTATTCGGCAGCCTCTTCAGGATTCCGCGGGCTGATCTGGTCTTCGCTCTCGACGATAGCCGAACCACGCTGGTTCTCTCTCTGATGGTACGTGGTAAGCGGAAGACAGGATGGATCCAGGGGCGCAGCCGTCTCTATGCAGAGGGAGGCTTCTTTGAATGGAAGAGTGTTCGGCCCTGGCTCTCGGCGGCGGTGAAGTCCGTCTATCGGCCTGGCCGCATTCGCCTCCCGGAAGACAAGCACGATGCAGAGGTGGAACTCGAACTGCTGAATCTGCAGGGCGAAGGCCGGCCCCTCGCCTCGTATCGCAGCGAGTATGCATGCCCTCCAGCCATCCAGCGGGATCCACCTTATATTTATTGCGCGGCCGAAGCCGGCTGGCAAGCCAGGCAACTCACGGATCAACAGTGGACGGGCGTCATTGGTGGCCTGCTGGGGGCTTTCCCTAAACACACGATTGTGGTTCACGGGGCGGCGGGCGCAGTGAAGGAATTCGCGTTAGAGGCGCGCGTGGTTGCGTACGGCCAAAAGTCTGTGCAGGAGCTGTTCGACAAAGTCTCGGCAGCCGAGCTGGTGATCGCACCCGATAGCTTTGCCCTACACCTGGCCTCGTTCTACGACGTGCCGGCGATCGGCTATTTCGGGCCAGCGCATCCGCACCGCTTCCGGCCCACTAGCCCCGGGAGCAGCAGCCTGTTCCACCAGCCGGAGTGTTCCCCCTGCTTGCAGCTACGGGGTAGCGCTCCTTGCCGTAAAGGGCTGATCCAATGCAGTTCGCTCGCGGTGATGAAGCCGGCCGAGTTGATAGCCGCTGCAGAAGCGGCGCTGGCTCGTAACTGATAAGGGGTCGCCATGGCCATCGTTTCCCTCACGCTTGAATTGGTCATCGAGCAAGCTCACTCGCTGAAAGACCGCCGGCAGGTGGTCCGCAGCCTCAAGGAGAAGCTTCGTCATGGCTTCAATATTTCGGTGGCGGAGTTGGACGAGGCGGTCACCTGGCAATCCGCCACCATCGGCGTTACCGCCATTTCCCGGTCGCGTGACTATCTTTCCGGCCTTATGCGGCAGGTGGAGAACGCTGCCGTTCGCATCGCCAATGATCTGGGCGCCCAGGTGGCGGATTCATGGTGCACCTTCCTCGAGGAGGAGTCTGAGGATTAGTTTTCTGATAACCTAAGGGGTTTAGCTAAGGACTTTTTCATGGTGGAACCAAGGGCACGAAAGTACCATCGGGATCGCGTCGCTGAAACGCTGCGCGAAGAGATCAGCGGCATGATTGTGGGTGAACTCGCCGACCCGCGCATCAGCTTCGCTTACGTGAGCGAGGTGGTGATCAACCCCGGCGGCAAGTCCGCGCGGGTCTACATCGCGGTCGATGGCGGAGAAGTGGAGGAAGAGAAGACGCGAGAGGCGCTGACTGCGGCCCGGGGCTTTATCCGCCACGAGTTGCTGGAGCGTATGGGTGTGCGCCACGTTCCCGAGCTGTCGTTTCAAATCGATAAATCCAAGCACCTCAAGTTGCGCATCGACGAGCTGCTGGGCCGCAATCAAAAGGCCCAGAAAGCGGACCCGAAAGAGACCCCCCAAAAACCGCAGGCGACCGCAACGGCCAAGGAGTAGCAGCAGCCTGTTGCCGGCTTTCTTGTCATGCAATCCACACCACCCATCGAAACGGTGCTCAGTTCTATCGCCAGAGCCCAACACCTGTTGGTGACGGCGCACGCGCGTCCCGACGGGGATGCGATTGGCGGGCTGCTCGCCTGCTGGATGATGCTGCAGCGAATGGGCAAAAGCGCCGACATGGCGCTGAGCGACCCGGTGCCCTGCATTTACCGGTCGCTGCCACGGGCAGGGCAGATTCGGCACTGGAGCCGGGTGGAAGGCGACTACGACACCGTGATCCTGCTCGAATGTGATGGCATTGAGCGCACCCGACTGGAGGGACTGGAAAACCGGTTCCTGATCAATATCGATCATCACACCAGCGGCCGTGCGTTCGCTCACGTGAACTGGATCGACAGCAACGCCTGCGCAGTCGCAGAGCTGGTCTACCAGCTTGCCGGCGCTGCAGGCATTGAGATTACGCCGGAAATGGCCACCTGCCTGTACACCGCCATGCTTTCCGACACTGGCTCCTTCTGCTATGAGGGCACCGACGCAAATACCTTTGAACTGGCGCGCAACCTGGTTCGCCAGGGAGCCGATCCGGTGTTAATCGCCCAGGAGGTTTACTTCTCCAACCCGGCGGCGAAAATCCATTTGCTGGGCGCCGCTCTGGCCAACCTGCGGCAAGACGGGTGCCTGGCTTGGCTTTGGGTCACTCAGCAGGATATGGATCGCGCCGACGCAGCGGAGGAAGACTGCGAAGGGATCGTGAACTACGCCATTGGCATCCGGGGGATCGAGGTCGCTGTTTTCCTGCGCGAACTACGCGACCATCGCGTTCGCCTAAGCCTACGTAGCAAGGGGCGAGTGAACGTGGCCGCCATTGCCGAGCGGTTTGGCGGGGGCGGCCATGAAAATGCCAGCGGCTGCACCCTGGACGGCCCACTGCAGGTAGCGACGGAGCGGATTCTGCAGTATCTTCGCCAACAGATGGTGAATGCCGCCTGTTTCCCCAAGTGAAATGCAGCTCAGCTCAATTTTTCGTCGTGCCGAACCCGAGGGCACGTCCTGGTCTCGCCCCGGCCGATGAATCTGATAGCCTTGTGGCCGTAGTCCAATGTAATTATTCCTCTTTTTTTTGCATGCGCTTTGTAACCGGGCTTGTGGCAACTCTTGGAGTCGTGGTCTTTACCCCTGGCAGAATCGATGGCTGAGAAAAACGCAATGCTGGGAACGCCTCGAGAACTTCACCGGCCAGGCACTGGTCTGAAGACGTTGGAAGCCCGTTTTCCCGGCTTGCGCGACACCCTGGAAGCTGTCAGCCTATTCGTTTTTACCCCTTTTTTCCTGTTCTATGGATTGGTTCCAGTCTTCGGGGGAGACGGGCTTGGCCTGGTAGGCGCCGACGAGCCCCGGTATGCGCAGATCGCACGGGAGATGCTCACTCGCCATGACTACGTTACCCCAGTGCTGTGGGGTCGTCCCTGGCTGGAGAAGCCCGCTCTCTACTACTGGCGGGCGATGTTTGCCTTCCTCGAGTTTGGCGTGCACGACTGGGCGGCGCGTCTTCCCTCGGCCAGTTTTGCATTCATCCTGGTAGCGCTGATCTATCTTCACCTGCGGCGCTTCCGGCCCGGGAGCCAACTGGATGCCGCATTAATTACCGCCTCTTGCGCCGGCATCGTCGGCTTCGCCCGCGGGGCCTCGACCGATATGCAGCTGGCCGCGCCCTTCTGCATCGGCATGCTCGGCTGGTATGCCTGGTACGAGACCGACAAGAAGTTTTGGCTTTTCGATCTCTACTTCTTCGTCGGCGTGGCTACCCTGGCGAAAGGCCCTGTCGCCCCGTTTTGGCTGGGCTCATCATCTTCACCTTTGCCGCCCTACGACGGGAGTGGTTCCTGCTGCGCCGGACCTTCTGGCTCCCCGGCGTGATTCTCTACTTCGCCATGGTGCTGCCGTGGTTTATCGCCGTACAGCGGCGCAATCCCGACTTTTTGCGTGTTTTCTTCCTGGAACACAACCTGGAACGCTTCGCCACCAACCGCTACATGCATCAGCAACCTTTCTGGTACTACATTCCCATCCTGCTGCTTGCGCTTATGCCCTGGTCAGTCATCGCCTTGCGCGCCCTGGCAGAGGCGGTTCAGCAATCCATAGCCGAGTGGCGGGCGCGGCTGACCAAGCACCATTACGTGGGTCATAGCCGCTGGGGCGATGCCTTTCCCGAATTTCTCGTCCTTTGGACACTTTTTCCAATCGTCATTTTCTCCCTGTCCCACTCCAAACTGCCGGGCTACATTCTGCCTTCCATTCCGCCGCTCACCATTCTCACCGGGGATTACATCAACCGCATCCGTGAGAAGGGTCTGAAGCCATGGCTGCTGCTGCTGCATGCCATGCTCTCCGCGATCACGATCATCCTGGTGCTGCTGCTGCCGTGGCACATAACACATCCCGGCGGAAGACCACCGGTCAGTATTCTGCTGCCGGCGCTTTCCAGCGGCTTGGCCGCCGCACTCCTCATCCTGGTCGTTGTCGGCCGCTTTGGGGTGACCCGCCTACGCATGGTCACCATGGTGCCTTTGGTCGTCATGCTGCTTTTTATTTTCGGAGTCGGCCCGTTCTTTGGCCTGCCGGCAATCACCGCTACCAAGAAGAACATCCGCCTGCTCGACGCAGCCTACTCTGCCCGGCCGCTGGCGGCCATCATCAGCCAGATTGCCCGGCCGAACGAACCGGTCGCTGTGTACCGGGTACGGCGCGACGCCGAATATGGTCTTTCCTTTTATCGCAATCGCCAGGTCGAGAATTATGAGCAGGACGGCATCCCTGCCGGGGAGCATATCCTCATTACCCGGGAAGCCTATGCCGACCAGTTGCCAACTCTGCTCGCTGGCCGTTCCTATCAGCCTCTCTTTTCCTATCCGGCACAAAATCTTGCGGTCTACCAGGTCTTCGCCAAACCTTGAGGCGGGAGGCTGATGTGGGAGTTAAGACGGTGTGGGTTTCCAGGGGATGGCCTTGTGCCGTACACTCCTGTTCAAACGCCGAGGGCATCGGGTCACGGCGAAAGGCTTGAATGATGGGCAAGCACGGAGCGGAATGACACCCGCTCTACACCTGGAAATTCTCGATTTGCGCCACTTCTCCGCCGGCAATCTCAAGCCGGTGCTGGAGGCGGAAAGCCGTGTCTGGAGCGAGCGCCTGCGTTGGGATTTTCAAGCTTCGGCCAACCTGCTGCTGCAATATCTCGATTCCCGTCTTCTGCCCGGCTACGTTGCCATCGAGAACGGCCGCATTTGCGGCTACGTCTTCTGTGTTTACGAGAATGAAAAGGCGCTCGTGGGCGACGTTTTTGCCATGCCGTCCGCGACCAATCCCGAATCAACTGCGGATGTCGAGCGCCATCTGCTCGAGCATATGATCGAGTTGTTGCAACATTCTCCGGGGGTCGACCGCATCGAGTCGCAACTGTTGCTGCGGCCTCACGGCACCCATACAGAAACGCTGCGCAATGCCGGATTCCAAATCTACGAACGGCTATTTATGGAACTTGAACTTGGTTCCGCCGGCCTGCTCGAAGGGCCGCCCAACGGTGCACTGGATGAGCTGGAATTGCGCCCCTGGCGGGACAGTGATTTTGCCGCGGCAGGCCACCTGATCGCGCACGCCTACGAGGGCCATCTGGACGGCATCATCAACGATCAGTACCGGTCAGTTTCCGGCTCCCTGCGATTTCTGCACAACATCGTCCGTTTTCCGGGCTGCGGACTCTTCGACGCTTCCGCCTCCCGCGTCCTCGCCTACCGAAATCGCGAGGAGATTGCTGCTTTGCTGCTCTGCTCCCGTGTGCGCCAAGACGTAGGCCATGTAACGCAGATCTGCGTGAGCCAGGAGTATCGCCGCCACGGACTCGGCGCTTGGCTCCTGGCTGACTGTTCGCGCGCGCTGCGCCGATCCGGTTTTCAGGCACTCACGCTCACCGTCACACGGCAAAATTCCGAGGCTGTTGCACTCTATCGCCGTAGCGGATTTGTTACCCGCCAGACCTTTGACGCCATGGTTTGGGAACGCCGCGCGCGGGCCCGAACATAATTGGAACATCCCCGGAAGCACCGCTCCTTGTGTATTCTTGAATGATGGCGCAAAGAGTAGACAGCGTAAAAAAATCGGCGGACGCGAAGGCTAGCCGGTTGGGATATATGGCACTCATTGCGGGCTGGCTTATCCCCGGGGCAGGACACCTTATGCTCAAGCGTTGGGGTCGTGGAATTCTGATCCTGGCTTCGATCAGCTGCATGTTTGTGCTGGGGATCTTGATGGGCGCCAGGCTCTATGCGCCCAATACCGCCGACCTTTTGGACATGCTGGGTTTTCTAGGTGATCTGGGAGCGGGCCTGCTTTATCTGATTGGCCATGGCCTTGGGTTAGGGCAGGCGCCAGTACAGGTGGTAACGGCTGATTATGGAGCAAAGTTCGTCGTGGTGGCAGGCCTTTTGAATCTGATCTCTGCCGTAGACGCGCACAGTATCGCGGTGGGGAGAAAGCCATGAGCCTTACGCCGTCTCATTTCGCGACTGTCCTTCTCTTCGCCGCCTTCGCCTCGATCATTTTCGGAATTACGCAGCGAAGCACGCCCAAGGCCATGGTTCGCTATGGAGCCTATTGCTTTGCGCTCTTTGTGGGATCGGTAATCGTAGCCAGCTGGGTTATGTACTTCATTCGTCACTAAGAATGAGTGACGTGGGGTGCTGCGTGCCCTATAGATCTTTGAATTTGTTCGGGTAGAGAGTCGTTGCGTCTCCCTAAAGATTTTTAAATTTGTTTGAGGGAAAAATCTGTTGGGTGCACCATTCAAGCCGTTCTTTGGCTTGAGTGTGATACGCGGCTCCCAATGTCACTCTTCAGATTCGCACGAGCTCGGTTTGTACTGGTCCGGTGACTACTGCCCGGCCTGGCTCTGTCAACATATTCACTTCGCTGCGTACTCCGAATTCCGGCAGGTAGATGCCGGGTTCTACGGAGAAACAGGTGTAGGGCAAAATCAGGCGCTCGTCGTGCGTTTCAAGATTATCTAGATTTGCTCCGTTACCATGGGTCTCGGTTGAAATGCTGTGCCCGGTCCGGTGAGTGAAGTATTCTCCGAAGCCGGCACTGCGAATCACGCTGCGGGCCGCATCATCGGCTTCCCATCCCGCAATCGGCCGGCCGGCGGCAAACGCGTCCTGCACGGTCATGATGGCTGCATCCCGCGCCTGCGCGACCAGCGAGAAGACTCGCTGTTCGTGATCGCTGGGCTCGCGGCCAACTACGCCGGTCCAGGTGATGTCATATGTGCAGGTCTCCGGACGGTCCATGCGTCCCCAAATGTCGATGAGGACGAAATCACCCTGCTTGATCTGGCTCGACTTCTCCGCGGTCGGCTCGTAATGTGAGTCGGAGCTGTTCTCATTCACCGACACGTTCGGCCCATAGCCGTCGGCAATGCCCGCACGCCGCATTGCATCCTGCAGCCAACGCATCATTTCGTATTCAGTCGGCGGAGCGCCGCCCTTGAGCCGCGCTGCCATGTGCTTCCAGGCAGCACGGAGAACTTCATCAATCGCCTTCTGGGCTTGGTAATGACTGGCAATCTGGTCCGTTGTCAGCAGAGCCTCAAAGCGGCTCACCAAGTCAGCAGAGCTCACAATGGTCTTTCCCAGCTCGCGCAGGACCTCGATCGTTCCCGCATCCACCATCGACACATACATGATGGCGTTGCGCGGAGAGTACTGCATGGCTAGGCGGCTATATGGCTCGAGCATGGCGCGCAAGCCGGCTTCCAGCTCCTGCCACGACGAATAGGCGTCGCCACTGCCGGGCAGTGACGCCAGCTTATCCCGCTCTACCCGGTGCGTCAGTTTACGCGGTTCGCCCTCGGCCGGAACGAGGTAATACCAACGCCGTGACACATGCGAGGATTCGCTAAGGCCGAGAATGCGGTAGGCAATCGGGTCGCGGTGATGATGGTCATAGAAGAGCCAGCCATCCACCTGCTGGTCACGCAGCGCCTTCTGGATCTGTACCAGGTCCATACCAGCGCTACTGAGCAGTCAACTCGGCGGCTACCCGCTCGGTCACGAAGGCCTCAACCGTATCGCCCACCTGGATGTCATTGAAGTTGGCAATGCCCATGCCGCACTCCATGCCGTTGGTCACCTCGCGCGCATCGTCCTTGAAGCGCTTCAGCGAGTTGAGCTTGCCCTTGAAGACCTGTTCTCCATCGCGCATGAGGCGTATCTCCGCATCGCGCTTGATGGAGCCGTCGACTACGCGGCAACCGGCAATCGTTCCCACCTTCGGAATCCTGAAGATGTTGAGCACCTGCGCGCGGCCAACGTAGTTTTCCTTGATGGTCGGCTCGAGCAGGCCCAGCATGGCCTTCTTGATCTCGTCCTGCAGTTCGTAAATGATCGAGTGCAGCCGGATCTCGACTCCATCCTGCTCGGCCAGGTCGGCAGCCTTGCGCTCGGGGCGCACGTTGAAGCCGATGACTATCGCGTTCGAAGCCGATGCCAGCAAGATGTCACTTTCCGTGATCGCACCCACGCCGGTGTGAAGGACCTTGATGCGCACCTTCTCGGTCGACATTTTCTGCAGCGAGTCGGCCAGTACTTCGACCGATCCGGTCACGTCTCCCTTAAGGATCAGTGGCAGTTCCTTAACGCCGGCCTGCTTGATCTGCTCCGCCAGGCCTTCCAACGAAACCCGTGAAGATTTCGCCAGCTGCGACTCGCGCTCCTTCATCTTGCGATATTGCGCGATGCCCTTGGCCTTATCGCGGTCGGCAACGACAAGGACCGTGTCGCCCGCATCCGGCATCCCTTCCAACCCCAAGATTTCCACTGGGGTTGAGGGTACGGCCTCCTGGGTAGGACGGCCGCGGTCGTCAAACATGGCACGCACCTTACCGAAGGTATTTCCCATGATGAAGCTGTCGCCCGCGCGCAAAGTGCCGTTCTGCACCAGCACGGTGGCTACGGCGCCGCGTCCGCGGTCCAGTTTGGCTTCAATCACGGTGCCCACCGCCGGGCGATCAGGACTGGCTTTCAAGTTGCCGAGGTCTGCGACCAGGCAGATCATTTCCAACAGCAGATCGAGGTTCTGCTTCTTTTTCGCCGAGACATCCACAAACACCGTGGAGCCTCCCCACGCTTCAGGCACCAACCCGCGATCGCCCAATTGCTGCTTCACGCGATCCGGCTGAGCATCTGGCTTGTCGATCTTGTTCACAGCCACAATGATGGGTACATTTGCCGCCTTGGCGTGGTCGACCGCTTCCAGCGTCTGCGGCATGACTCCATCATCGGCCGCCACTACGATCACGACGATGTCGGTGACCTTGGCGCCGCGTGCGCGCATGCGGGTGAAGGCTTCGTGGCCAGGGGTATCGAGGAAGACGATCTCGCGCCCAAATGCAGGCGAGTCCTTCTTGGCGATGCGCACCTTGTACGCGCCGATGTGCTGCGTGATACCACCGGCCTCACCCGAGGCCACGTCAGTTTCCCGAATGGCATCCAGCAGTGAGGTCTTGCCATGATCGACGTGGCCCATGACGGTGACCACCGGTGGCCGCGTCACTTCGATCTCGCTGACATCCTCATCCTTCATGAGGTTTTCGAGGGCCTCGTTTGCCATCTCGTCTTCGAACGTGATGACCTGGGTGTCGGCCCCGAACTGGGCGGCCACATCCTTCACCAGCTCAGCGTCGAGCGATTGGTTGACGGTAACAAAGACGCCGCGCATAAGTAGCGAAGCGATCAGGTCTTTGCCGCGCACTCCCAGTTTTTCCGCCAGGTCTTTTACGCTGATGCCTTCTGTCACCGTGATGGTACGGGTGATGGGCACGGGTTCCTGGGGAATCTGCGCACCGCCGAAACGAGGCGGGGGCGCAAAGCCCTTCATTGGGCCTTCCTTGGTCTTGGGATACTGCTGGCGTCCGCGCCGTTGTTGCGGAGCGGCCCTTTGCGGACGAGGAGCTTCGCCTGGAGGCGGGGTTAAACCACCTGCGCCCCCTGCACCGGGGCGCGGCGCACCGAAGCCGGGACGCGCACCAAAACCAGGCCGTGCGGCGCCAAAAGCGGGCCGTCCACCAGGGCCGGGAGGGCCACCAGGGCTGGTCCGCGTGGGATGCATCGGCCGGCGCGCACCGCCAGGACCATCCCCGGGACGCGGTGCATATCCTGATCCACCGGCACCGGGTCCACCGGAGCCGGGTCCGCCTGAAGGCCGGCCACGATCAAAGATCGGCCGTCCGCGCTGAATGGAGCCCCCTGGGGGCTGCGGGGCACTAGAGGGCGGTGCTGCCTGAGTCACCGGCGGCGGAGGCGGCGCGAGATACACCGGCCGGGGACCAGTTTGCGGCATGATCACGCGTCGTGCCGGCGGAGCCGGAGCCGCGGCCGCGACATCCGGCGTAGGAATTACGGGCTCGATCGCATCGGAAACCTGCGACCCTGGCGTAGCCGCGACTTCAGGGACGGCCTGATTCGACACAGGAGGCGGCGCTTGCGGCTTAGGCTGGGCCGGTGGGACAGCGACTGCACCCGCGTGAGCTACAGGCGGGCGAACCTCTATGCCCGGTGCTGCACCCGTGACGGGAGGCTTGGCAATACTTGGCGCGCCTGCCGGCGGACGCACTTCCACGCCAGCGGCCGGAGGCCTGGCCACGACCGGCCCAGTGGGCGGCTTGGCTGCGATTGCTGGAGCGGGCGGCGGAGGGGCCACCACAATTCGCGGCTCCTGCCGAGGTTGGGGAACAATCCTGCGCGGAGCAGGGGGCGGTGGGGCCGGCGGACGTTGACCCAGTCCACCGAGGTTAGGCCGGGCTTGACCGGGCGAACTCTGGCCCGAGCCTGGATAAGCGGGAGGTGGTTGGCTAGGGGTACTGCCGGTCGGCGAAACATTGGACCCCTGGCTGGGAGCAGCCGGCCGAGTAATGCCCAGGGCTGGCGCGACCACGTGCGACGCCGGGGCGGCCGCCACAGGGGCCGCGACTACCGGTTGCGTTGGAGCGGAGGGCCTGGCCGCCTGGGGCGGAGCCGGCGGTGGGACAGGAGGCCGCTGGGCTATCGCCGCAGCTTCATCTTTTCTCTGCTGGATTGCCTTGAGCACGTCGCCCGGCTTGGAGACTCGCGACCAGTCGATCTTCTGCTTGGGCTCGCTTTCCGCTTTGGCGGCCCCGGCGCCGTTCTTCCCGCTCCGTTGGAAGTGCTGACGTACCCGTTCTGCTTCATCGCCTTCCAACGAGCTGGAGTGTGTCTTCTTCTCAGTCACACCGACGGCCGTCAAGGCATCAAGAATCGCCCTGCTCTTTACTTCGAGCTCGCGTGCTAAATCGTTAATCCGAACTTTGCTCATCCGTCCCTTTGTGTCCAACCCGCCGCCATTCAGAATCTCATCGCAACCTCACGGCCGTGGGAATGACAGGTATTATTATTATCCTCTGAAAACGTGGAATGTGCGCCACTCAACCACGCGGTAGCGATCATTTACACGCCACCTTCATCAACCTTCGCGTCCTGCCGGGTTTCCTGGCTGGTCTCTTCCACGTTGCCGTCATCCACCGTCTCCGACCTGGCTATGTCGTAGTTCGGTGAATGCCTGGCAAGTATCTCGCTGGTATCTTCCCGCCCAGGAGTTTCCGAAAGCCCACCTATATCGTCGAGATCCGGACCCGATTCCGTTAGCTCCTCCATCCGGATACGGGCTACGTCGTCGCTGATCCGGCCCGACCCGTCCACGTCGTCTGGAGCTTCCCGCTCCCCCTCCTGATCCAGGGTGAGCGCATCAATTTCCTCGGCAACCTGGGCGTCTTCAATCGCCCGGGCTTTTGCAACTTCCTCTTCGTCTGACTTGGCCACTGCTTCCTCCGCGGCTGGACGCTCTTCGCCGGGCTCGTATTCGCCAAAATAGTGCCGGACGGCCAGGCTGATCTTCTCCAGCGTCTTCTCTCCGATGCCGGGAATCTCTTCCAGCTGCTCCGGGGTCATGTCGGCTAATGCCTCGACCGTGGTGATGCCGGCCACCACCAGCTTTTGGATGATCTGCTCGCCCAACTCGGTGACCTGCTCGATCGGTGTAGAAGGTCCGCCGCTCATCGCCTGCATCTGCTGCTCGACTTCCTGGCGCTTCTCTTCCTCGCTCTTGATGTCGATCTTCCAGCCCAGCAGCTTGGCCGCCAAACGCACGTTCTGGCCCTTCTTGCCAATGGCCAGCGAGAGCTGGGAGTCGTCTACGATGACCTCGATCTGCTTCTCCCCCAGATCTGTGATGCTCACTCGGCTCACCTTGGCCGGCTGCAAAGCCTTCTCGGCAAAGGTAGTTATCTCTTCGCTGAATTCAATGATGTCGATCTTCTCGCCGCGCAGTTCGCGGATGATGGACTGCACTCGCATGCCCTTCATGCCCACGCAGGCGCCCACCGGATCCACATCCTTATCCCGTGACAGCACCGCAATCTTGGTGCGCTCCCCGGCTTCGCGCGCGATAGCCCGGATAACCACGGTGTTGTCGTAAATCTCCGGGACTTCGCTTTGAAAGAGGCTTTGCACCAATTCGGGAACCGCTCGCGAAACGATCACCTGGGGACCCTTGGCGGCGCGATCCACCCGCTGCAGCACTACCCGCACGCGCTCCCCGATGGCAAATTGCTCCAGGCGCGACTGCTCGCGCTTGGGCATCCTGGCTTCGGCCTTGCCCAGGTCGAAGATAACGTCCTGTAATTCGAGGCGCTTTACCGTAGCGTTCAGCACTTCGCCCAGGCGGTGGGCATATTCCTTGTAAACCGTATCCCGCTCGGCTTCGCGCACCTTCTGAAAGATGACCTGCTTGGCCATCTGAGCGGCGATGCGGCCCAACACGTCGGTCGGCTTGTAGTAGCGGATTTCGCCGCCCGTCTCCACTTCCGGAGCCAGAGCCCGCGCATCATCCAGCGTGATCTGGTTCACGGGGTCTTCCAGCTGTTCGGGGGCCTCGACCACCGTCTTGTAGACGTAGGCTCGAATCTCACCCGATTCCCGGTCCAGCTCGGCCCGCATATTCTCTTGTGTTTTGTAGTACTTGCGCGTGGCCAGGGCAATCGCGTCTTCGACCGCGGAAACTACAATTTGGGGGTCAATTCCCTTGTCCCGGCTCAGGGCCTCGATACTTTGATAAAGAACACTCGCCATGATTTCTCTCTTCTACCTATTCGCTCAAGCTACAAAATTTCAGGCGCGAGATTGGCCTTTTCGATGTTGGAAAAGGCAATCTCGATCGTCTGGCCCTGGGGCGGGCCCTTCTTGCTCCCCTTCTGCTTTTTTGCCGTCAGGTCCAGCACAATGCCTTCCGGCTTCACTTCTGTGAGCTTACCCAGCCAGTGCCGGTTGCCCGCCACCGGAGTAAAGGTGCGAACTTTTACCGGACTCAACTGAAAGCGCTCGTAATCGGCCCGCGTCGCCAGCTTGCGGTCTAACCCCGGGGAGGAAACTTCCAGGGTGTACTCACTGGCTGGTACCAAGTCCTCGACGTCGATCACCGTGCCGAAATCCCGGCTGAAGCGTTCGCAATCCTCGTGCGTTACCCAGGCCAGCTGATCGAGAGCGATGCCTTCACTGCCCAGATGCTCAAGCAGGCTTTGCTCTTCGTCCGCCGCTGCACCTTCTTGCAGCTTTCTGTTTGCCTGAGCGGCGCGCAACGCGCGCTGCTCAGCGTTTTGCTCAATAAAGACCCGCAAAATCCGCTGCTTGCTGCCCCCCAGATACTCAATCTCGACTACATCCAGCCCGTGCGATGCCGCTACCCGATCCGCCGTGCGACGGATTTGCTCAATACTCAGGGACATAATTGTCGCTTCAAAATGTAGATGGTTCGCCTTGGGAGCCAGTCCGCAGGCTGCGCGGTATCCCGGCCAAAAGAAAAGTGGGCTTTCGCCCACTCATTTCTCCGTGTTACTCCGCAGTGCGCTGAAGGCGAAGCCAAAGGACAAATTCGTCTGCTTTTCAAGAATACGCCGTTTCCCGGCGAATTTCAACGCTTCGCAGCCACCGGGCGAAAGGCGGCTTTTCCCTCGAAAAAGGGCATTTCTCCTGTAGCTTATAGGATTAATAGCAGCAGATAAATAGCAGCAGACCGAGCTTAACTAGCATCCAAAGACGAATTCTCGATTGCCCTTACTTTCTCATCGCCGGAACTTTGACAGATAACCATAGGAAATTCGCTCCACATCCCCTTTTATGATCCAGACACCCGTACCGGAAGCACTTACCTTCGACGACGTTCTCCTCGTACCGTCATACAGTGACGTTGTACCCGCCCAAGTGAGCACCCAGACCATGCTCACGCGTTCCATTTCGCTCAATACCCCGCTGCTTTCCGCAGCGATGGACACAGTCACTGAGTCACGTCTGGCGATTGCCATGGCGCAGCAGGGCGGCCTGGGGGTTATTCACCGCAATCTTTCGGTGGAGCAACAGGCCAGCGAGGTAGACAAGGTAAAGCGCTCAGAAAGCGGCATGATCGTCGACCCGGTCACCATTGAGCCCCAGCAACTTATTTCCGATGCACTGGAAGTGATGCGCCGTTACAAGATTTCCGGTGTCCCCGTCACTCAGGGTAAGAGGCTGGTGGGCATCCTCACCAACCGCGACCTGCGCTTTGAGACCCGTACCGACATTCCTATCGGCGATGTGATGACAAAAGAGAACCTCATCACGGTTCCCGTGGGAACGACCCTCGAAGAAGCGGAAAAAATCCTGCACCAGCACCGGGTGGAGAAACTGTTGGTGGTCAACGGCCAATACGAGCTGAAGGGTCTGATCACGGTCAAAGACATCCAGAAGAAGCTGAAGTATCCCAACGCCGCCAAGGACGACCAGGGCCGCCTGCGGGTGGGGGCAGCCATCGGCGCCACCGGAGACTTCCTCGAGCGGGCAGCGGAGTTGGTCCGTTTTCGCGTCGATGTGCTCTCCATTGACTCGGCGCACGGCCACTCCTCGCGTGTTCTCGATGCCATCCGCGCGGTTAAGAAGCGCTTTCCTGAAGTGGATTTGATGGCCGGCAATGTGGCCACGTACGAAGGGGCTAAGGCGCTGATCGAGGCAGGCGCGGACACCGTAAAGGTAGGCATCGGTCCCGGATCCATTTGCACCACGCGCATGGTCACTGGCGCCGGCATGCCGCAGATCACGGCCATCAGCGAAGCTTACCGCGCGGCACGCGCGCACAACATTCCCGTGATCGCGGACGGCGGGATCAAATACTCCGGCGATGTAACCAAGGCGATCGCCGCGGGCGCGAGCGTGGTCATGATCGGTTCATTGTTCGCGGGCGTCGACGAGAGCCCGGGAGAAACGATCCTCTACCAGGGCCGCAGCTTCAAAACCTATCGCGGCATGGGTTCGCTCTCGGCGATGTCGCAGGGCTCTGGCGAGCGGTACTTCCAGGGAAAAGCGGATTTGGAAGAAAGAGCATCCAGCGAGGGAGTCGTGGCCCGCGAGCGCAACGGGGAGAACCGGCTGGCCAAGTTCGTACCCGAAGGGATCGAGGGACGCGTGCCCCATCGTGGACCGCTCGAAGCCATGGTCTACCAGCTGGTCGGCGGGTTGCGTTCGGGGATGGGCTATGTAGGCTGCAACAGCATCCAGGAATTACAGGAGAAATCCTGCTTTATTCGCATCTCCAGCGCCGGACTACGTGAGAGTCACGTGCACGACGTGATCATCACCCGCGAAGCGCCCAACTACCACGTGGAGTAGGGGCTGTCGGTACGCCTAAAATAGATTCGTGTCAAAAGACCCGAGCGCCGTAGCACGGCACCGGCCTCATCCCAGCACATATTCGGGATCGTAGGGTACACGGGCCTTTTTTAATAACGCCAAGAACACCTGCTCGAACGTCATTTTCTTATGGCGGTCAGCTTGGTCGTGAATGTAAGTCGTAACCTTGTCGAGTTGCGCAACACTCACGTGCTTAATCCCAGCAGATATTGGGGTCCTAGGGCAGACGAACGGGATTTCCTTTTTTGCTGTCCGAATCACAGGAAAAGCTAAATAGAATCGAGTGCATGATGCGCCGGTCGATCGCCCTGCTTAGCTTGCTCGCCTTGACTGCAAATGCAGCGGAATCAGTTTCTCCGTTACGCGGCTATACCTCCGCCAGTTCCGCCACAGAAGTGCAATGGGAAGAGAAATTCAGGCAGATCCCGGATACTTCCCACTTGCGAGAGAACATGCGCCGGCTCTCGGCACGCCCGCATCACGTGGGATCTCCTTATGACAAGGACAACGCGGAATGGATTCTTGCGCAACTGAAGTCTTATGGTCTCGACGCGCAGATCGAGACGTTCGACACCTTGTTTCCTACTCCTATCGAGCGATCACTGCAGCTGCTGGGAGCCAGTCCATTTACTGCAAAGCTCGAAGAGCCCACATTAGCTGTCGATCCAACCTCAGGCCAGAAGAGCGAGCAGCTACCGACCTATAACGCATTCTCCAAAGACGGTGATGTGACCGCGCCGTTGGTCTATGTAAACTATGGAGCTCCCGGCGACTACGAACAACTGGAACGTTTGGGCATCTCGGTCAAGGGCGCTATCGTGATCGCCCGCTATGGCGAAACCTGGCGCGGCATCAAGCCCAAGCTTGCCGCGGAGCACGGTGCCGTCGGCTGCCTCATCTATTCCGATCCGCACGAGGATGGCTACTTCGAAGGTGATGCTTATCCTGAGGGAGCGATGCGGCCGGAAGAAGGCGCGCAGCGTGGCAGCGTGATGGATATGCCTGTCTATCCTGGTGATCCACAAACACCGGGTATCGGCGCAGTGCCTGGAGCGAAAAAGATCCCGCTCAGCGAAGTGCAAACCATCACCAAGATTCCAGTGATGCCCATCTCCTATGCGGACGCAGTGCCCTTCCTCAAGTCACTGAGCGGCCCTGTGGTGCCGGAGTCTTGGCGCGGCGCGCTGCCGATGACTTACCACGTTGGCCCCAGCACCGCGAAGGCACACCTGGTGCTGAAGTTTAACTGGGATCGCAAGCCACTCTATGACGTGGTGGCGCGCATTCCCGGCTCCAAGTATCCCGAACAATGGGTTCTGCGGGGTAACCACCACGACGCATGGGTCAACGGCGCAGGAGATCCCGTTTCCGGGGTCAGCCCTGAGTTAGAAGAAGCGCGCGCGCTCGGAGAACTGTTGAAACAAGGATGGAAGCCCGAGCGTACGATCCTTTATTGCTTCTGGGATGGAGAAGAACCCGCTCTGCTTGGCTCGACAGAATGGGCGGAGACCCATGCCGCGGAGCTGCAACAACACGCTGTTGCTTATTTCAATTCGGACGGGAACGGGCGAGGCTACTTCCACGCCCAAGGATCCCATTCGCTTGAGAACTTTGTGAACGGCGTTACCAAGGACGTTGTCGATCCGGAAACGAACATGTCCGTATGGAAGCGCGAGCGGCTGGTTGCGATCTCCAGCGCAGATGCTGAGAAGCGCACGGAGCTGAGGTCGCGTGCCGATCTTCGTATTGGAGCGCTGGGCTCCGGGTCGGACTACACCGTCTTTATCGATCACCTGGGGATCGCGAGCGTAAATCTTGGCTACGGCGGTGAAGACGAATCCGACGGTCAGTATCACTCGATCTACGATGATTTTTATTGGTATACCCATTTTCAAGACACCGACTTCGTCTATGGGCGAGCACTGGCGCAAACCGCCGGCACCATGATGATGCGGATGGCCGACGCCGATGTGATTCCATACCAGTTCACTAACCTGGCAGAAACGGTGCATGGGTACGTTACGGACCTTAAGAAATTGGCTTCGACCGCGCGCGAGAAGGCGAAGGAGCAGAATACTGAAATTAGCGAGGACGTTTACAAAGCTCTCTATGACCCCAAGAAGCAATTCGTTCCGCCCACTACGCAGCCCCTTCCGCCCTATTTCAACTTCGCGCCACTCGACCAAGCTTCCGACGATCTGAGCCGGGCTGCGGAAGAGTACGAGAAGGCTGTTACCGCGGCCGGAGACCATTTGCCGGCTGCCGTCAATGAACAACTGCTTCAAACGGAGCGCGTGTTGATCGACTCCGCCGGGCTACCCAATCGACCCTGGTTCCAAAACCTTATCTACGCCCCAGGTTTTTACACGGGATACGGTGTAAAGACGATGCCGGGAGTACGCGAAGCGATTGAGCAGAAGCAGTGGTCCTCTGTGGACCCGCAAATTGCGCGCGTAGCCAGCACCCTCGAGCGGGAGGCTTCGCTGCTCGAGAACGTAACCAAATCCATCCAGCATTAGCCAGCTTTGGCAGCACGCGCGGAAACCTGATGCCAAGCCGCCATCGATTGTTTGAGATAGATTCCCGGATCACCTTTCAATCCGTAGCACTGGATACCGAACGGTCCTCGATATCCTGCTTTCGTGATCGTGCGCACCAACGCGGCGACATCGTAGTCGCCGCGGCCCAGCGGCTGAATCAGCGTGTTCCAATCCCGGCCCTGCCGGTCCGCTCCGTTGATCGTGACCCCGTACAGCCGCGGAATGGTTTTATCCAGCAACTGCTGGAACTCCGGATCAAACCCGCAGCGTAGTTCATGACAGAGGTTGAACGTGGCGCCCACATTGCTTCGCCCGACCCGTTCTGCTAACCGCACAACGTCTCTGAACCGGGCCAGGTAAAAGCCATAGTGTGGATAGAGCGCGACGCGAAGGTTGGCTCGAGACGCGAGATCGGAGATTCGATTGATCGCTTGGATCGCCCTCTCTTCTGCTCCGGCTCCAGCGCCGGCGTCCCCACCCTGAATGGCGACCCACACGATGGTTCCCCGCCCTTTCAGCGCTTCGATCGCGGCTTCCATTCCTGGCTCATATTTGGTTTGGACATCGCTGATTTCGACAGTCAGCCAAAGGAAGAACAACTGCAGATGCGCCTCGTCCAGGGCTCGCAACCGCTCGGGGATGTCCCGCGCATGATCGAAGACGGTTCCCTCGAATCCATACTCGCGCGCAAATTCTGCTTGCTGCACGGGACTGATATCGCCAAACTCGTACGCGAAAATGGAATTCGGCAAGCTGGCTCCTTCCCAGCTCTCGAACCCTCTCGCCTCGATCTCGGCCAGCGCGATGCAAGCGGCTGCAGCACCTTTGACAAAACCTCGACGGCTCGTGAGCACCATGCTGGCATCTCCTTTTCCTGTGATCGATTCTCAAATCTTACTTTCGGTAAAGTAACCCTTCGACCGGTTTCCTCGCGGGTCGCGATCGGTCCCAATGTACTCCGCCAGGAAGTCCAAAAGGGCCTGTATTTTTGGAGTGAGCCGAGATGAACCGGAGAAGAGAGCGCAAAGTCGCAGCGGTTCCGGCTGCCATAGCGGAAGAACACGAACAAGGCGCTTTAAATGATCGGGGTGTTGGGCGATGTAAAGCGGCAGAAGAGTGATGCCGAGTCCGTCGAGCGCATATCGTAAATTGACGCCAGGATAATCGCTCGACAGCAAATGGAAACTGATTTCTGGAGTGACCTCTTTCTTGCGGCTGTTGGTAAACTTCCACACGTCCGCACCCGCACATCGATGGTCCGACAGTTCCATTGGATTGGTCAATGTGCCAGCTTCGCTGATGTATGACGGGCTGGCAAACAGTCCTCGCCTCATTCCTGGATAGAGCCGGACGCGTTTCAGTGAATCGTTAGGAGCCAGGACTTTGAAGAACAGATCCACATCTTCGCGTGGCTCTTGATCAAAGCCGGAAGAGTAGGGTTCAATCTCCATCCTTAATGCCGGAAATCGACTGACGAAGTCCTTAAGCAGAGGAGCCAGCAAGTCCCGGGCCATCGTAATAGGACACATTATTCTGATGGTGCCGACTGGATTTGAACGGTGGGCCTCGAGCAGTTCCTCCCCGTCCTTGAGCGAACGCAACCCGCGCCTGCATGAGAGTAAATAGCCGGAACCCGCATCGGTGAGGACCAGCCCCCTCGGACCACGGCGGACGAGAAGAATCCCAAGCTGCTTTTCGAGGCGGGTCAAAGACCTGCTGATGGTCGACACAGGCTGATGCAAGGTGCTCGCAGCAGCACTCAGCGTGCCCGCCTGCGCCGCGATAACGAAGTTTCGAACATCATTGAGGTCGACGTGGTTGTGCATTGTGGCTCCTCTCAATTATGGATTTTGATTTGCTTATATGCAAATCTGATTTGCTCTGTTGAAAGGTTCGCAGCTGCGAAACACAGCATCAGTTCAAAGTGTGGGAGAGACCAAATCATGCCAGAACAACAACCATCGAAACAGAATCCTCGAACCTTCGGTCGTTATGCTGAGATTCCAACCGAGCAACTCAATCCTGAGCAGAAGGAAGCCTACGATTACATTCTGAAGGAACGTGGCTTGTGCCCTGGGCCTTATCGGATATGGCTGCAAAACCCTAAACTTCTCAAGGCGATGACTTCGGTTGGCGTTTGGTACCAGCGTGAGATGCAGATCTCCAAAGCAGAGGGCGAGATCGTTACAAATTGCATCAACGGAAAATGGGCGACCGCCGGTTATTCGAATGCGGAACACGAACAGATCGGAGAAAAGGCCGGCTTGCCGGCAGAAAAAGTGCAAGCACTCATCGCGGGTCTACCAACGAGCTTCGAGAATCCGCGGCAACAAGTCATCTACGAGATTACGCAAGCTCTCATCACTCCTCGCCGTATCCCGGAAGGGCTATACAAGCGGGCGATCGCCCTGCTCGGCGATGCAGGGGTAACGGAGGTGACTGCTTTGATCGGCTACTTCACATCAGTGTCGATGACGCTTGCTATGTATGACGTGCCGGCCGGAGCTCCTGATTTCAGGCCGTACAAGTGAAGCGGAGGATCTATGGGACCTAACAAGATAAAGGCAACCTTGACGACGGTAGCAGTCTTTCCGAAGGGATCATTTCTGGAGAACTTAGCGGTCCGCTCCGATAACTCTCTTCTGGTAACTTCTTTGAAAACTCGAGAGCTATTTTACGTCCCACCAGCTAAACAGGAGGAGCAGGTAGAGCCCGCACTGCTCTTCACTTTCGATAAAGCTCCCATGAGCCTCGTGGAGCCAGAACCTGACGTCTTTTACGTTTTCACTACCGACGGATATGCGACGCACGCGTCGAGTATGTATCGGATTGATTTCCGGGCCTGGGAGCCGGGCCAGGAGATTTATCCCGAGCTGGTGTTGAATTTTCCTTCAGCTGTGAGAGCTCTCAATGGCAGTTGTCTGATAGGGCCCCGCACCATTCTTGTGAGCGACTGCTTTGCAAGTCTGATCTGGCGTGTAGATCTCTCCGACGATGGACGAAGCGCCTACCCTTCTATTTGGTTGAAGCATTACAGTATGCTCTACCATCCGGGCGAAATGAAGCCAGAGCAACCTGGAGTGAATGGCGTGCGATTTTCGAAGAAGACTTCTTATGTCTACTACACGGCAACAGTACTCAAGCTGTTCATGCGGGTGCGAGTGGACCGCGAAACGCTGGCGCCGCTCGGAACTCCCGAGTATTTGGGAGGAGACAAAATGATGGACGACTTCTGCCTCGATGAAGAGGCCGGAGTGGCATACGTCACTACTCACCGCGAGAACACGATCGAGCGAATGTCTCTGGAGCCGGACCGCAACGAGGAGACTGAGAGTGTCGCCGGAAGTCCTTTCGATGAGGAACTTGTCGGGCCCTCGAGTGCTGCGTGGGGACGTGCTTCAGGAGAATATGGTCGCGTAGCTTTCTTCACCACAGATGGCGGCACGACCGCGCTTCCTCGGGATGGAATACTTCGACCAGCGAAGATCTTACGGGTGGAGTTCGAGACGGTTTCGAAAGCGCTACGATCCTAGGACAGCCATGGCAAGTAATAGACATAGCGAATTTGTGCGCCGCGACGGCGTGGCGCTCGAAGTGTATGTCGAGGGTACAGGTCCGGCACTGGTCGTCCTACCTTCCTATGGGCGGGATGGAGGAGACGACTTCGATTATTTTGCAGGCAGGGTGAGTGCGGCTGGCTTCACGATCCTGCGCCCTCAACCTCGCGGTACGGCCAGATCGAAAGGCAACATGCACGGAGTGACCCTACACGACCTCGCGGCCGATATCGCGAGGGTGATCCACGAGCTCGGTGCGGGTAAGGCGATCGTGCTGGGTCACGCCTTCGGCAACGGCGTGGCTCGCATGATTGCGGAGGACCACCCTTCAATGGTGCGCGGCGTGATCCTGGCTGCCGCGCAATGCAGTTCGGTCTCGCCGGAGATTAGCCAGACACCACATCAGGCCTGTGATCTCTCTGCGCCCAACGAGGAGCGCCTCGCCGCCCTGCGGAAAGGTTTTTTCGCGCCCGGTCACGATGCCAGCATCTGGCTAGAAGGCTGGTATCCGGAGACGATGAAGATGGAGGTAAGCAGCGCCGGTACAGTACCTGCTTCGGAGTATTGGGCTGCCGGCTCCGCCCCCGCGCTGGAGATCATTCCAGATGCCGACCCCTTCAAGCCTCAGACCTGTTGGGAAGAACTGCGGCAGCAACTCGGGCCCCGCGTGACCCCTGCGCTGGTGCACAACGCCAGCCACGCCCTCTTCCCTGAGCAGCCTGATAGAGTCGTCGAAATAGTTCTGGCATGGTCTCGGGGCCTGCCCTCTTAACCGAAGTCCCCCAGGTTTCCGTAAAGATAGGACTGGTGACACGACCAGCGCAGTTAGAATTGCTTTCGGCTGCTGCCGCTGGGGAAATTCATGGCCGGAAAGTTTCTTTGCATTTTTGTGCTCTCGGTTGCGTACGCTCCTGCATTTGCACAATCCGCCGCCGATATCGTGATCGAGCACAACGTCGCCATGAAGACCCGCGACGGCGTCACGCTCAAGGCCGACGTCTACCGGCCCGCGGGGGACGGCACCTTTCCCCTATTGCTCCAGCGCACACCCTACAACAAAGACACTAGCGCCGAATTCGCGCGCAAGGCTGTCGCGCGCGGCTTCATGGTCGTGATCCAGGATGTGCGTGGCCGCTACACGTCCGGGGGCGAGTGGTACACCTTCAAGCACGAGATGGACGACGGTTATGACACGGTTGAGTGGGCCGCGGCCCTCCCGCATGCGAACGGCAAAGTTGGCCTTTTCGGCGGATCGTACGTTGGCGCTACGGTGATGCTCGCCGCTATCACCCATCCGCCGCACCTGGCCGGTATTTGCCCCGTTGTCACAGCGTCGAACTACCACGAAAACTGGACCTACCAGGGGGGCGCATTCGAGCAGTGGTTCGATGAGTCGTGGACCGCGGGCCTGGCGCAGGATACCGAGAATCGCCTGATCCGCGACGACACCAATGCGCTGGTTGGCGACCGCGTGTTGCCGTTGACCGGCTTCCGCGTCTTCAATATCAAACCGGTTACCGACGGTTCTCAGTTGACGCACGAACTCGCGCCTTATTTCCTCGACTGGCTGGCGCATCCCACTTACGACAGCTACTGGAAGCAGTGGTCGATCGAAGAAAACTACCAGAACGTTCAGGTCCCCGGACTCACGATTGCAGCCTGGTACGACCTGTTCCAGGGCGGCTCGCTGCGCAACTACGCGGGCCTCAAGGAGCATGCTGGAAACCAGGCCGCGCGCAACGGCCAACATCTGATCATCGCCATTGGCGGTCACTCCGGCTGGACCCGCAAAGTAGGTGATGTCGATTTTGGCCCAGACGCAGCTTTCGATGAAAACGGCATCACGCTCGACTGGTTTGAGTATCTGTTCATGGGCAAGCAGAACCAGTTCGCCAGCGGCAGTCCTGTCAAGATTTTCGTGATGGGCAAGAACGAGTGGCGCGACGAGCCCGCGTGGCCCCTGGCGCGCGCCACCCAAACCCACTACTATCTCCACTCCGGCGGCCAAGCCAACAGCGCTTCGGGGGATGGTTCACTTTCGGGTGCGAAGCCAACCAAAGAAGGCGCAGACACGTTCGTCTACGACCCAGCCAATCCTGTTCCCACGGTGGGCGGGCCGCTCTGCTGCGACTCCGATCATCTCGCGCCGGGGCCACGCGATCAGAAAGACGTGGAAGGGCGCTCAGACGTGCTCGTCTATACAACGCCGCCGCTCGATCAGGATCTCGAAGTCACGGGCCCTATCACTCTGGATCTCTTCGCCAAGTCCTCCGCCGTCGACACCGACTTCACGGGTAAGCTAGTCGACGTTTGGCCGAACGGGTTTGTGCAAAATCTGACCGAGGGGATTCTGCGCGCGCGCTTCCGCGCTTCCACCGTGGGAGAACCGACACTCATCACTCCCGGCCTGGCCTACGAATACAAGATAGATCTCTGGTCCACCAGCAACGTCTTCTTGAAGGGCCACCGGATCCGGCTCGAAGTATCGTCGAGCAATTTTCCGCGCTTCGACCGCAATCTGAATACGGGAAAAAGCGGCGCAGAAGATGCGCAATTCGTGAAGGCAACCAACACCATCCTGCACGGCGGCGCCAATGCGAGCGTTTTGATTTTGCCGGTGGTGCCACGATAGGCTCAGCTGTTTGTGAACAAAGCTGCGCGCGGATGTCCCTTAGCCAGGGGCGGGGGCGCGGCCGGTTCACTGAAATCGGCGGTCCAATGCCAATTCCTTATCTCCGGCATATCCTCCAGGTGCTCCCGGATATATTCATGGTGCTCGAACAACTTGCGGTTGAACAGATTGATCGCACTTGAGGCCTCTATGCGCAACCGCGGAACATGTTTGAGTGCCTCGAGAGCAAGGTGGAAACGGCTCATTTCGTTGAGAACGACCATATCAAACGGCGTGGTTGTGGTTCCGCGGTCCATGTAGCCGCGTACGTGGAAGCGGCTTTCCTTGGAACGTCCGTGAACCATGCTATGGATGAGCCACCGGTTGTTGTGGAAGGCGAACATGACGGGCGCATGCTCGGTGAAGAGCGCGTTGAACGACATGTTGTCCATCCCGTGAGGATGGTTGTCCGGCATCATGAGGGCGGTTAAGTCGATTACGTTGACGACGCGCACCTTAATGCCGGGAACATGTTTCTGTAGGAGCCATGCCGCCGCGCATGTTTCGATGGTCGGTACATCTCCGGCGCAAGCCATCACAACATCGGGTTCTCCGCCATCGTCGTTCGTAGCGAACTTCCAGGTCGACGCGCCTCGTGAGCAATGTTCACGAGCGTCTTCCATGTTCAGCCACTGTAGCTGGGGCTGCTTGCCGCAGGTCACGATGTTGACGTAGTTGCGGCTCCGCATACAGTGGTCGAAGACACTGAGCAGGCAATTGCCGTCGGGTGGATAGTACACGCGGATGGTTTCGCTCCTGCGCGCGAGTGCATTGTCAACAAAGCCGGTCGCCTGGTGACTGAAGCCATTGTGGTCGTTGCGCCACGCGTGGCTGGTCAAGAGCACATTCAAGGATGCGAGCGGTTTGCGCCACGGGAAATCCCGGCACTGTTCCAGCCATTTGGCGTGTTGTGTCAGCATGGAATCAACCACCTGCGCAAAGGCTTCGTAAGAAGACCACATGCCGTGCCGACCGGTCAGCAGATAGCCTTCCAGCCAGCCCTGGCAGCAGTGCTCGCTCAACACCTCCATCAACCGCCCATCGGGGCCGAGGTTGTCATCGATGGAGACGGTCTCGGCCATGAAGCACCGCTTGGTCGCTTCGAGCACGGAGCCTAAGCGATTCGAGTCCGTTTCGTCCGGGCAGAACATGCGAAAGTTGGTCGGGTTTAGCCGGAAGACTTGGGCAAGGAAATCTCCCAGCTTGCGCGGAGCTTCAGCAATCACCTGGCCGGGACCGGGGATCTCCAGCGCATAATCGCCAAAGTCCGGTAGCGCGAGTGTTGTCAGCAACCGGCCGCCGTTCACATGAGGATTGCCACCCATTCGCCAATTACCTCGCGGAGCGAGTTCGGCGAGCTCGTCGATCAACTTGCCATCCTTATCGAAAAGGTCTTGCGGTTGGTAACTCCTCATCCATGCTTCGAGGATTTTTAGGTGCTCTGGATTTTCCCGCACGGTGGCCAGGGGAACCTGGTGTGCGCGGAAGGTTCCTTCAATGGGAATTCCGTCCACTTCTTTGGGGCAGGTCCATCCCTTGGGCGTGCGCAGAACGATCATCGGCCAGATGGGCTGCTTCTTGAAACCGTCCCTGCGCGCTTCGCGTTGAATGGCTTGAATCTCCGCATAGCATTCGTCCAGCGTTCCCGCAAGCAGCTGATGCACGGTTTCAGGATCGTCACCTTCGACAAAATACGGCTTGTACCCTCTCCCTCTATATAAGGCTTTCAGGTCTTCATCGCTGGTTCGTGCCTGCACGGTCGGCCCGGAAATTTTGTAACCATTGAGGTGCAAGATGGGAAGCACGGCGCCATCGTGCACCGGGTTGAGGAAGTTGACTCCCTTCCAGCTCCCTTCGAGCGGGCTGGTTTCCGATTCTCCATCCCCGATGACACAGGCAACGAGGAGATCTGGATTGTCGAAGGCCGCGCCAAATGCGTGCACCAGGGAGTAACCGAGCTCGCCGCCTTCGTGCATCGAATTAGGAACATGCGGACCGCAATGGCTGGGCACGCCACCTGGCGTGGAGAACTTCCTGAAGAGTAGCCGCATGCCGTTCTCGTCCGGGGTGATTTCCGGATGCACTTCGGTATAACTGCCCTCAAGGTAGGAGTTGGCGTTCAGCGAGGGACCGCCATGCCCGGGACCGGCGATATAAATAATGTTCGCATGTTGCGCCTTGATGAGCCGGTTGAGATGTAGGTAGATGAGGTTTTGCCCTGGAGACGTGCCCCAGTGCCCGAGCAACCGGGGCTTGATCTGCTCTGCTTTGAGCGGCTCTCGCAGCAGGGGGTTCTCAAAAAGGTAGATTTGGCCGATACAGAGATAGTTGGCTGCCCGCCAATAGCGGTTCATCCTATCGAGCATCTCTGGCGTGAGCGGACCATGAGGAAGGAGAGCCTCAAATTCGCGTTTACCATTGTCGGCGACCGCGGTCGACAAGGTTACATCGAAAATAAACTCTGCAGGATCATCCTTGGTAAAGCACTGACTCAGGGATACTGGGCTCTCTTCCTGATCAACGACTGCTGGCTCGTTCGGGGTCATGATCCACTGTGAGCTTTTCGCCTTGGCAAAGCTGTGCTGGATTGCTCATTAGTCGCATCCCCTCTAAATGGGGCGCATACTCAAACGAGGAGGGCGAATGAAAACATGCCCGAACTGCGCTACGCTGATGGAAGAAATACACGTACCCACCCTGCCAGAACAGCCTATCGATGACTCAACCATCCCCGGCGTGCCAAGGGTCCGGTCCGTCTGTCCAAGCTGCCATCACCTTGAAGAGGGCTACACCAAAGGGATAGACTTCAACGTTTGACGCGCTCCCCAAAGAGGCATCTGGCTCATCTGGCGCGTGACTAATCGACGATTCCCAATCGAAAATGCGCAAAAGCGCAGGGGCCAAGACTCTCCACGGAGCGCTAAAGCGCGCCTTCTCCCGCATACATGCGGAGGCCAAATCGATTTGTATCCTCCATCGTCACCTTTCACGCTTTTGATGACGGTACGTGAATGCTTGCCTTGATGTTGACCGCCGCCCAAATGCCCCTGCCGACAGACGGAACCAAGACACCCCTGTGACTGTCAAGCCGCCGCTTCAGCTCTGGCCTTAGAAGGGACGGATGCCTCATCCGCTTGTCCAGACATGAAATGATGTACACGGCTTCGAGGCAGCGTGAAGTACTGCTCCCGAAACCAATCAATCGACGTTTAGGAGGCAAGCAGATGGCAAAGTGGACACGCAGAGGATTTATGGGATCCCTATCCGGGATAGCTGGGGCAACGATGCTTGGGGGCAAGGCGAACGCCGGTGCGATGAATCCCCCTGAACCAGCAAAGGCAAGCGGGCCGATCAAGATTACCGACCTCAAGTGCGCCGTCATCGGCGGCAATCCGACGGTGCGCATCGTGACCGACCAGGGAATTTCCGGCTACGGTCAGGCGGAGACGGCCAAGCCATATCTCAAGCCAACGGTGCTCTTTTACAAACGGTATCTCGTCGGCGAAGACCCGACCAACGTGGCCGCGATCATGCTGAAGATTCGCCGCCTGGGCGCCTCCAAGCCCTGGGGCGCTGCGATCAGTGCAATCGAAATCGCGCTCTGGGATATCGCCGGCCAAGCCTCCGGATTGCCGGTCCACAAGCTGCTTGGCGGCAAGATCCGTGACCACGTTCGTCCCTACGGAAACTCCGAAAACAACATAGGCGCCACGATGACGATGCCTCGCACACCACAGGACTACGCCCAGTTTGCGACGCAGATGAAAGAAGCCAAAGAGGGCTACACCCTGGTCAAGATGCCTATCGGGTTCCACAATGGGCCCATGATGACGGCCGAACCCAACACTTGGTACGGTTCCCAATGGCATGGGGCGGCGGCGCCGTATATGGATCGTGGCCTTATGACGGAACGTGGCATCGACAACTGCATCGCGTGCGCCGAAGCCGCGCGAAAGGCCCTCGGGAATGACATCGGGCTGGCCTTCGATTGCGGCCCAGGGTGGGTAGTCAAGGACGCGATCCGGTTTGCGCGCGCGGTGGAACCGCTGAAGCTGGCATGGCTTGAGGACCTCATCACCGGCGATTACGAGCCTAACCCAAAAGCGCAAGTCTTCAAGCAAGTGACCGACAGCACCACCACGCCCATTCACACGGGCGAGGAGCTCTATCTGCGCGAAAATTGCATGGAGCTGATCGAGATGCAGGCCGTCAACGTGCTCGGGCCCGACCCGGAAGATGTGGGCGGAATCGCTGAATTGAAGTGGATCGCTGAGTACGCCGATCTCCACGGAATCCTGGTGGCTCCGCACGGAATTTTCGACGGACTATTCGGCGTCGCGGCGCAAGTGCACATGGGCGCAGCGATGCCGCAGAACTACATCGCTTTCGAATATGCGAAGGGTCAGCCCGAATGGTGGTACGACATCGTGGATGGCCTGCCAGACCCAGTGGTCAAAAACGGTCTCATCCAAGTTTGGGACAGACCAGGTCTCGGTCTCACTTTCAGAGTTCAGCAAGCTAAGGCGCACCTGGCGGATGAGGATCGCGGCTTCTTCGACTAAGCCACGGTATCGGTCTCGTAAACTCGGGAGGTTCAGCGTGGCTCCGTCACCCCTCCTCCCGCGTTGCCTTCGTCTCGTCCCTTGGGGAAATCGTTTGATTGACGGAGTGTTTGGGAAGGATTACAGGATCAACGCAGAGCTTAAGGAGCACCTTCTACGGCTGAACAACGGGCTGTTCAACAAAAGGTGGCTAGAGTTTAAACTCGCTACCGGTGTGGATAGAACGTCGCTGGAGAAAAGCGGTTTGGAACCCAAAATCCAGCGGCTGACCTAACGCAAAGGTAACCGGCGTGCCTGCGAACACGGTTGTTACCTGTATACGGTTAGTCGTACTATTTGGGCACGGTAAACGACGGATAGCGTGAAGACCGACGCACCCAAGCCCGGTCGAGAGAACGCTTGGCGGCGGCACGAAGCAAGATGGCTTCACCCTGGCGGAATATCGGCTTGCTCATCGCCACGCATGAGCCTTAGCTGTTCCTGGAGATCCGTTCGTTAGGCTGTAAATCAGCCCATCGTCTTGTGAAGCTGCTAAATGGACCGAGAGGACATCATGGGGACCCCGTCGCCAGAATTGAAAAAGCTCTGGGTTCGCGTTCTCAAACGCGTGCATCCTGATCTGGCAATTGACGAGTACGACCGAGTCCGTTGCGAACGACTGACACAGTTGGCGAATGAGGCATACCAGGCTGGCGACGAGGAGGCGTTGCGGGCAGTCCTTCGGCCCTCCCAACCGGCATGTGCCGCGACACCGCAGGCGTATTCAAGATCAAGGCAGCGGCAAAGGGTTTCTCCCGCCCCTGCGGACCCCACGGTGCAGCAAGGCTCACCAACACCGAAAGCCGCTCCAAGACGCTCGCTCAAATTGTGGTTCCAGTTATCGAACGTTTCTCCCTTGACCCCGTTCTCGTTCAAGCCGTTTCTTCCTGTAGCGATAGGTGCCGTGATTCTCATTTGCGGAGGCTTCTCACTTTATTCCTTAACAACCAGCCGGCACTCGCTGACCGACAGCCCTACAGCACAGGCCCCTGGCGTGAAGGCTCCTCTACAGTCTCACGTGGAGGCGGCTGATGCCGGCAAGTCGAAGCCGTATGGACACGTAATGCAAAACCATATCTCCGAAAACTTGAACCCATTCACGGTCGTCGATACAGCTGTAGTAGGATCACGCGAGAGCTCTCCCACTAAAGTCCCCGTTCAAGATCCTCACCAAGCAACTTTAAAGACAAACCCACCCGTCGCGAATTCGGTTGAACCTTCTCATCTGTACATGGACCAAATGCGTGAGAGGCTCTACCAGAGTTTCAATAATCAAGAATGGGTGGATGCGAACGTACCTCCAGGGAATTCGGCAGAGCTGTGGTTTGATGTGAACCGCGATGGTTCTCTTAGCAATGTGAGAGTAGGAAAGCCCAGCGGGTGGAATTCCCTGGACTATGCTTGCGTGCGGGCCGTTCAGCGCGCGGGAACGGTGGGCGCTTTGCCGGAGGATTACAAGCTGCGCGCTCTGCCCGCGACCTTTGCCTGTAGCTATACTGGCAGCAATGCCTTGCGAATACCCAAGTCAGTTGACTCTGCTCGAGACAGCTCAGATCTATATGTAGGTTCTGTCCGCGACACAACCCATCAATAGAAACGGCGATTTAATTGTGGGTCAGCCATTCCGACAGCTGCTGGGTCTGCTTGAGGAACTGGATGCCGGCCTGCCGCAGCCGGAAATCTGCTTCAAGCATATCCACGTAACGCTGCCGCTCGAGGATGCGTGCGTTCTGCTCATCCTCAGGTGTCATCGGAGGGGTATTCGAACGGACTGCTCCAGCTGCATTGAGTTGAGACAGGACAGCTTCGAGCTGCTGTTGAGCAATATCGCGATCGATGGAAGCAAGTTGAGCACGGGTCTGAAGCTCGGCCACGCTATGTGAAAGCCTGAAAAGTTCTTCTCTGTATTGTCTGCGATCGATGAGTGCCTGTTGCTCAGCATGAACAGCTTCCGCGGCTCCTACGCGAGCACGGGCGCGATGGGAGACGTCGAAAAGTGGCACCGTAATATTGAGCCCAAACCCCACCGCATTTTCAGACAGACCGTGAGCCGTAACACTCGGATAGTAAGTCGCATAAGTGTTGTTGTAGGTGCTGATCCGGCCATATTGAGCTGCAAAAGAAAATTGCGGAAGCAAGACATAACGAGAGTCCCCAATTGCCTGCTCGCGCTTGGACTGGGCATTTGCAAAGGATGCGGATACACCAGGACTGTCTGGGATAGCTTCCTCTATCAAGGTTAGTTCAGAAGAAGCCGCTTCGACCGATAGGCCTGGGATGCTGGCGGGGTCGACGGTCAGCTTGCTTCCAGGGATACCGATGAGATGGCCAAGATGATCGCTGTCGTTGGCCATCGCATCTTCGATCTGCAATACCTGCAAGTGGATTTGCACAACGTTTCGTTGGGCGCGAAGATGGTCGATTTGCGTTTCGCGACCGGCATCGAGACGGTCCTTGACTATCTGAAGTAGCCGGGTAGCAAAGGTTGCCTCCTGCAGAAGAGCTTCGTGCCGCTGCTGATCATTGGACATTGCGAGATAGGTAACGGCGGTATCCTCCGTAACGTCCTCGCGCATTTCATTGAGCGCGCGCTCCCTGGCGGCTAGGCCGTCCCGGGCTGCGCGGATATAGTCCTTCTGCGCAAAGCTAAAGACGAGCGATTGCCCGGAAAAACTGAAGACGGTCGGTACTCCAAGCGGGAAACCGTAGGAGTAGCCAGCTCCCGATGAGGATCCAGTAATGGATGGAACGAATGCATCTCTAGCCTCCTGGAGGCTAGCTCGGGCCCGGGCGACATCGGACTCCGCCATGCGGATGCGGGGATCGTTCGTGAGCGCAAGGTTGACTGAAGAAATGAGAGAAATTTGACCACATGCGCGAGAGGTAATGGTGGGAAACATCAAGCTCAGAGAGAGCAGCCACGGCCAGGACTGAGCATGTTTTCTGAACCACATTTTTGGAGTCGGACGGCTGATTAAGCTTTCTCCTTCGTCACTGTCTACCCCAGTACAGCATACTTGGGGAAAACAGAATTCATTGGGCCGCTGCCGAACTTTTGGCTGGCCCAGGACGTCTTTATTGGAGTCCACTCATCGCTCGCAAGAGAAAGGCCGGAAGGATGATGGAATATCGGTCGCGTCGAGTTGGTTCAGCGCGAGAGTGGTTCCTCGTGGTTGCCGCCTTGTTGATGTTCAACTTTTCGCCGGCATCCGGTTTCTTGCCCACTGCGCGCGCTCAGAATGCGCCTCCACCACTCCCGCCTGCCGCGCAAACTCCGGCGGAGAAGACAGTCATCGAAGGCACGTGGCAGGGCACGCTTCACTCGGGTAAAGACTACCGTGATGTGATCAAGGTCACAAAGGCAGACGGCGGCGCCTACAAAGTTGCCTTCTATTTACCCGATCAAGGGGGAGATGACTTCACCGCCAGCGACGTCACATTCGATGGCTCAACCCTGAAGATGAGCCTCCCCTTTGGCAAGTATGCGGGCAAGCTGAGCCCGGATGGAAAGACCCTCAACGGTACCTGGACCCAGGACGGCAACACGCTCCCTCTTGTCTTTACTCGGGCGACCCCGGAGACGGAATGGACCATTCCTCCGCCAACGCCCAAGATGCCGCCGATGTCGGCCGACGCCAGCCCCGGCGTGGAGGTCGCGACCATCAAGCCGGCCAAACCGGATGCGCAGGGTGGAGGCTTTATTTGGGACGGGCGCGTAATCAAGGCGATCAACAACACACTGGGCAGCCTGATATGCACCGCCTACAACCTGCAGTCAAAGCAGATCGTGGGCGCACCGGACTGGGTGTTCAGCGAGAAGTTCGACATCACCATACAGCCCGACATGACTGGCCGGCCCAGCTTGAAGCAGTCGCAAGGGATGACCCGCCAACTGTTGGCTGACCGCTTCCAGTTGAAATTTCATCACGATAAGAAGGAGATGTCTGCGTACGTGCTCACGGCGATCGCGGACCCGCCGAAGATGACAAAGGACACCAGCGATCCCACGCAGGAGGGTTTATTTTTCGGGCCGATTGGAACACTCCATGTCCACAACGCGCCTATGCTTGATTTCACTCAATTGCTACAGGCGTTCGTGCTCGATCGTCCCGTGGTCGATCAGACGGGTCTCGCCGGCCGTTGGGACTTGGTGCTGAAGTGGACTCCGGATGAGTCACAGTTCGCAGCCATGGGCGTCAAAGCGCCACCACCGCCCAGCGACCCGGCAAATGCGCCTCCGGAGCTTCTCACCGCGATTCGTGAACAACTCGGACTGAAGCTGTCTTCGGAGAAGACAGCGGTCGAGGTCATTGTGATCGACCACGTCGATCATCCGTCACCGAATTAGAGAGAGCGGATAGGTTCGCTTCTGCGTTTCTCTTTGGCGGCCGTCACTCCGTCAGTCCTGCTTCCCCTGCTTCCACCGTTTGGCGTTACACTTTTGTACGTGCCGGTAAATGGATCCGGACGACAGACTGACAGGATTGGAAGTGAAAACCAATGACTACACCCAGGTTCGTCCCCAGCACCGAAGACTTGAACAAACTTGACCGCGACCTGCGGTTTCATCCTTCGACTACCGAGCATCCCGCAGCTCTGACCCCGGAACAGATTGCCGCTTTCAATCGCGATGGTTATTTGGCCGGCATTCGCATCTTCGATGAAGAAGAGATCGCCGGCATTCGTGGATACTTTGATGAACTGCTGGCCAGGACGCTTGCCGCGGGGGGCGACAGCTACTCGATCAGCACGGCGCACCTCCGCTATCGACGTGTTTACGACATCCTGACGGAGCCACGGATTGTGGCCCGCATCAAGGACCTGATTGGCGAGAACGTGGTTGGCTGGGGTTCGCATTTCTTTTGCAAAATGCCTGGCGATGGCAAGCGGGTCTCATGGCACCAGGATTCGAGCTATTGGCCGCTAACGCCGTCGATGGCCGTGACCGCATGGCTGGCCATCGATGATGCCACTACCGAAAATGCCTGCATGCGCTACATTCCCGGCTCGCAGCACTTGGGCCATCTGACGTACACCCTGAGTGAGAACGACGAAGCGAATGTTCTGAACCAAACCGTTCCGGACGCTGAGAAGCTTGGGAAGCCGATAGATGTGGAACTGAAGGCCGGCGAAATTTCCATTCATAGCGATCTGCTGTTGCATGGATCAGAAGCGAATCAATCGAATAAACGGCGCTGCGGGCTGACTCTGCGCTATTGCCCAACTATGGTGAGAGCGGGGCTGGGCTGGAACGCAAAAGGGATCATTGTGAGCGGAGAAGACGAATCCGGTCACTGGGCTAACCCGCCGCGGCCACTGACTGATTAGCCAGGTTTCACCTCGCCTAATCTTTCTTCGATAGTCCTCGGTGATCTATGCGGCTGTGGAATAATCACGCCTATAACCAGATCCAATCTAGGACGTGGCATGAAACTTCTTGTATTTGCGGCTGCATTGCTTGTTAGCCCGGTGATCGCTCTTGCGCAACAACTCTCCTCGGTCCCAGGGCAGGGCCGCTCCATGGTGGTCAGTAAGTTCGGTATTGTTTCAACCCCGCAGTTTCTCGCTTCACAGGCAGGGGCCCACATTCTCGAAAAGGGTGGCAATGCCGTCGATGCCGCCATCGCGGCCAACGCCGTCATGGGTGTCGTCCAGCCCTACGTCAATGGCATCGGCGGAGACCTCTTCGTCCTCTATTACGAGGCCAAAACCGGCAAAGTCTACGGCCTGAACTCCAGTGGCTGGACGCCCAAAGCCCTCACCATCGATTACCTCAAATCCAAAGGAGTGACCGAAATCAACCCCATCGGCGTCGAGACTATCGACGTCCCGGGAGCGGTCGCCGGTTGGGACGCCCTGCGCACCCGCTTCGGCACTCTCCCCTTTGGCCAACTGCTCGCACCCGCCATCTACTATGCGCAGAACGGATTTCCCCTGGCTGAGCGCAATGCTCGCTACTGGATCGCCAAGAGCCTGCTCAACCAGCCCGGCTACAAAGAGACCTACGACATCTGGCCTACTGCTCCGACGGCCGGCGACCTGTTCAAGAACCCCGCTCTCGCCAATTCCCTTCGCCAGATCGCCGAGCATGGGCGCGATGCTTACTATAACGGTCCCATGACCGAGACCATGGTCAAGTTCCTCGATGCCCACCGTGGAACGCACACGCTCGAGGATTTCCGTGATTTCCAGCCGGAGTGGGTTGAACCCGTCTCCACTACTTACCGTGGCTGGACTGTCTATGAGCTGCCCCCGAATGGGCAGGGCATCGCCGCGCTATCGATGCTCAATATCATGGAGCACTTTCCCATGGGGCAATATGGCCACAACTCCGTGGATGCTCTGCATGTGATGATCGAGGCGAAAAAGCTGGCCTACGCCGATATGCATAAGTACGTTGGCGATCCACGCTTCTCGCAAATCCCGGTGAAGGAGCTCATCTCCAAAGAGCTCGCTGCCCAGCGCGCAAAACTTATCGAGATGAATAAGGCTGCGAGCCAGGTGGTTCCCTCCGAAGTGTCGGCAGAGCTCAACAAGCACGGCAACTCCACGATCTATCTCTCCACCATCGACAAGGACGGCAACATCGTCTCGCTTATCCAGAGCAACTACGCCGGCTACGGCACAGGGTTCGTTGCTCCCGGTCTCGGGTTCTCCTTCCACAATCGTGGAGCTGGCTTCCAGCTCACTCCAGGTCTGCCCAATTCGCTCGAGGGACACAAGCGTCCTCTGCATACGATTATTCCCGCCTTCATGGAGAAGGGCGACATCCACATCGGCTTCGGCATCATGGGTGGCTGGAACCAGGCACAAGCGCACGCACAGTTTGTCGCCAATATCGTGGACTACGGCATGAACGTGCAGGCTGCGCTGGAACAGCCCCGCTTCAGCAAAGACACCTTCGAAGGCACCGATGTTCTGATGGAGGAGACCATCCCTGCCGATATTCGCACAGGCCTCACGCAGCGCGGTCACCAGATCAAGCTACTCGAACCGTTTTCGTTTTCGGTAGGCCAGGGGGCGGCCGTCGCCCGCGACAGCAGCCGCCAAGTCAACTTTGCTGCCGGGGATCCGCGCTCCGACGGCGCAGCTATCCCACAGGAGCCGGACACCAGGTAGGTGGCCACTCGTCCTCGCCGAGGATATTGCTTATACGGACGAGCGTTTCGATCTGTTCTGCGCTGAGCCGGGCGAGTAGATTCCGGCGCACCGATCGCGCATGAACTGGCTGCGCAGCCTTCAACTTCTCGCGACCTTGGGCGGTGAGAACGATGAGCACGACGCGCTTCTCGCCCTCACGCCGCTCGATGAGTTTTCTCTCCTGCATCCGTGTGAGTTGGTGAGACAACCGGCTCTTGTCCCAACCCATCGACTCGGCCAACCTTTGTTGACGCATCTCCCCTTTGCCGAGTGCGGCGAGGCGGGACAGGACGCCAAACTCCGGCCCTGAAAGGCCAGTCGCGTCTGCTATATCCCGTCCGACCCTGGCCAATACGTCGTCGCCCATAAGCTTAAAGGCGTGCCAGACACGGAGTTCTTGCGGTGAAAGCAGCTTGGTGGACATTTGATAGCAGGAGATTAACAGAACGAGGTTGACACGACAACCTGTAAGGCCTATCTTAGGTTGACATGACAACCATCATAGACAAGAAAGTGGCGTTGGTCACCGGGGCAAACAAAGGCATTGGAAAGGCGATCGTCCAGGGGTTAGCCCGCGAGGGGCTCATCGTTTATCTTGGCGCCCGCGACGCGGACAAAGGGCGCGCCGCGGCAACAGAGTTGCAAGCGGATGGGGATGTTCATGCTGTGCAACTCGACGTGACTGATTCCGACTCTGTGCGAGCAGCGGCAGAGACGATTGAAGCCGCAGCTGGACGCCTGGATGTGTTGGTAAACAATGCGGGTATCAGCTCGGCTCCCGGATCCCGCTTTCGCGCTCCAGCCGAGGAGAGTGCAGAGAGCATGCGTATTGTTTACGAGACCAACGTCTTTGCCGTGGTTCGGGTCACCAATGCCTTCATCCCTCTACTCTTGCGGTCGAGTGCAGGTCGCATCATCAACCTAACGAGTAAACGAGGATCGATCGGGGAGGAGGGCGCCTGGGTGGGCCGGCCGAACATGACATACTCTACTTCCAAGACTGCTCTCAATGCGGTTACGGTTCACTACGCCCGCAGCCTGGCGGAGACATTCATCAAAGTGAACGGCGCAGCTCCAGGGCACGTCGCGACCGAATTCAACGCATTTCGCGGCACACGCACGCCGGCACAGGGCGCGGCTGTGGCGATCCGCCTAGCACTGTTGGATAGCGATGGACCGACGGGCCTGGTGTTCGAGGACGATATGCAACTGAAGTGGTGACGTTGCGACTCTGAGAAGCTCGATGAGCACTTTGGCCCGTACCATTATTTTGTGACAACCCGCTCGGGAGCTAAGCGCAGGGTCATTACTGTAATGTCGTCATCCTGGCCAAAGTCTTGGGCAGCTTGCACGATTGAATCGGCGGATTGAGTCGTCATCGCCTTCACGCGATCAAAGCCGAGCAGTTCGCCGTCGTTTGCGCGGGCTTCTATGACGCCGTCGGTCATTAGGGTGAGTTGTTCGTCCGCTGCAAGAGAAAAGGCGGACTCGGCGTATTGTTCGTGTGGAGAAAGGCCCAGGGGGAGGCCGTTCTCAACGGTCAGCTCACGCCCATTCACGTAGGGAGGAATGTGGCCGGCGTTGGCGGCGGTAAGCGATCCCTCGGTACTGACTATGAGCACAAGGCAAGTGGTGAATCCGCCGGAATTGCGCCCCAGCATGCGCTGATTCATGGCGGCAAGAATCTCCGAGGGTTTTTGCGTGTAGTGCGCAAGCGTGCGCAGGGTTCCGACCAGGAGCGCCACCGTCATGGCAGCCGGCATGCCCTTGCCGCTGACGTCGCCGATCGCGACGAGAACGCTGCCATTGGCGATGGGGATGATCTGGAAGAAGTCGCCGCCAACCTGGCCGGCGGGCTTGTAGACGCTGGCTAGAGCAAAGCCGGGGATGGTGGGGATTTCGTCGGGCACGAGAACTTGCTGCACGGTGCGCGCGGCTTCGAGCTCCGTCTTGTAGCGCTCTTCGTCGCTACGGGTGCGGACGAAGCGGAACAGCAAAATAGTGAAGAGCGCGAGTTGAACGGCGATCCCGGTAGTCTGGTAGGTTCCCAGCGGGAATGGCCAGTCGGTGAAGCCGATGAAGAGCTGCACGTAGTGGGCCGCCCAGCTTGCACCATGCGCCAGCAGCGCGAATGCTCCATAGACAGCGGTAAGATTCAGGAAGTAAACTGCGACCGGCAAAGCAAAGATCCGCATCTCTACCTTGCTCTCCTTCGAGGTTTGGAAGAGTAGACCGCAATTCAAAGCTCCGAGCACGAGCTTCGAGACTGCCCCGGCTACGGCGAACCAGAAGATGCTAATCCCATTGAGACCTTGGAGTACGTTGATCGCAGAGTCGATCACTGCTACCGCGATCGCTGCCCAGTAAAGACGGGTTCGATCGGTTCTTCCAAAGTGCCGGATAAGGATCGGCAGTGACCCATTGAGACCGGCAAGCAGGACGCCCCCGCATAATCTCCAAAAAATAACGTTGAAGGAATGGAAGTCGCACCAGATCCCGAGGAGGATATAGAGAACGTTGAAGGCCTCCCACACGGCGAACCAGAGAAATTCGCGATCCGTCTTGCGCAGGAAGAAGAGCACCAGGGAGCCGAGGCCCGCGAGGAGGCAAACAAGGCAATCGATGTTGAATTGCGTATTGATCCAAAATATCTGGCGCCATCGCTGTGCCTGCCACTCCCGAATGAGGTTGGCATCGCCCAATTGCAAGGATTCCTGGAGGCCGCCGAATAGCTGATACTCCCACCGATAGTGCCATACACGGATGGCAACGCTGAGGGGCTGGCCAGAATGAGCAAGATCGGCTGGAATGGGGAAGACGAGGTTTGGTCCGTATTGTGGGCGGGGATGCGGGAGCATGGCTCCGTTCTCGGCGATTAGGCGCCCATCGACATAGATTTGAAAGTTTGTGGCAATGAGAGGAACCCAAAGAGCAAGAGGGCCTGAGCGGGCGGGCAGCGTAACCTTGAACCGGTACCATGCGTAACCGGTGAGCTTTGGATAACCTTGTGTATACCACGTTTCGTTACCTCGGATAAGGGGCCAGGAGGAGTCGTCTAAGTTAGGGGCGGCCCAGGCGAGCGTAGGATTGTCGCCGGGATGGAAACGCATAAGTTGGTCAAGCGAGATGATCTGCTGGCCGTGGGTAGTCAAGTCAAAGCTCTGCGCGGACAGCGAGGCGTTGAGGGCAGAGGCGGCCAGAACGACGACGATCAGGCGTAATGCCAAGCGTGAAAACATTAGTTGTCATCATCTTGTCATCCAAGTCAATGGACGTACAAATAGAAAACGCACCGCTTATAGCGCGGCATCCAGCGTTCAGACTTCGCCTTCTTATTGGATGAGAGTGGCCGATAAGTATTACCGTTCACAGCCTGCTGCTACGCTTGAGTCGTTAGTTACTGATCTTACTGTCAGAAATGGAGCATTTATGGCACGAGACATCATTCGCACACCCCACGCCCCGTCTCCGCCGCCCACATACAGCCAAGCGGTACGGGCGGCGGGTCTTGTCTTCGTCTCCGGCACGGGGCCGCATGATCCAGTAACCGGGAAAATTGTTGGCGAGACGATTCAAGAGCAGACCAGACAGTGCTTGGAGAATGTGTCTGCCATTCTTCAAGCCGCAGGTAGTTCCCTCGAACGGATCGTAAGTGCCACGGTCATCCTTCTTGAGGAAACAGACTTCGCCGGTATGAATGAGGAGTGGATCAAGTGGTTTCCGGCGAACCCACCTGCGCGGCAAGGCGCAAAGTTACCCGTTCGCATCCCGGGCATGAAAGTGTCCGTCGCTGCGATTGCCGAGGCCTAAGCCTTCAATCGAGAGAAATTTGATTTAGAATTTGGGTCCTCCGCGTTTGCGATCCCGGGCGAGTTTTCCAAGTGCGTTGGCCAGATCAATCACAAAGGCGAAGGCCTGGCGAACTATGTGGATGCAGCGCAACTCGTATACACATTTCCAGCAACTTGTTATCGGCTTTGAAATAGATTTGCAACGGCGGGTGGCGCGGAAACGCGATCAACCGCCGTTGAATTTTTATTACTGTTGGAGTACCCGATTGGGTCATGGACCTGAAATGGAGGTCCGGCTAACATAGCGCGCATGGAACTGGCAGAAGTGCAAAATACTGACGCCCAAACATGGGATGACCGATTGGGCCACCGCACAGAGGTTGCGACTCAACAACAAGCATCTTCCGCCGGGCTCAACCTGCTCAGGTGGACGGTAAAGATCGTTGCGCCGGTGTTACTTGCGTTATGCCTTCTCGGACTTTGGCTGTCCATGCACTAGAGTATGCCGTCCTGAGCCCTGCTTTCAGGCGAAGGACTCTCCTACCATCTCCTCACTCTTCTTCCACAGAGCCTCGGCGTTTTTTTGATCGAGCGCATAGGCCCGAACTCCCTCGTTGAGCAGTCCTAGCGTCACGTTGTCAGGTACGACATCGCTGACGTGGCAGTTCTCGCAATACCGTCCGCCAATCTCGTCAGCCGGAGCAACGACGGCGGCCCACACCGAAGTTGCGGCACCTTGCGGGATCGTCTTGAACTCGAAGGGACCCTTGCCTTCGGCCGCTGCCTGATCGTTGATTTGTTTGATCATCGCCTCCATGTGGCTGGGGTCCATATGGCGGGCCAGCTCGGTCTGTATGCCTCCGGGATGCACGGCCGCTGCGCGTATGCCACGCCCCCGATGGCGTTGATCGAAGGCCACGGCAAACAGTACGTTGGCCGTCTTCGATCGGCCGTAAGAGACGAAAGGCTCATAGGGCGTCCGCTCAAAGTTCGGGTCCTCGAGATCAACGTTGGCGAAACGGTGCCCTGAAGAGGCGAGGTTGATCAGCCGCGACCCGGCTCCCATAAGCGAGGCAATCCGGTTGATCAGGACGAAGTGACCCAGGTGATTGGTGCCGAACTGCGTTTCGAAGCCGTCGGCCGTATGGCCAAAGGGTGTCGCCATCACGCCCGCGTTGGCGATGATCACATCGAAGTGCCCACCCTTGGCTAACAGCTCGTCGGCGCAGGCACGCACGCTCTTGAGATCGGCGAGGTCGAGTGCGATGAGCTCGAAGCTTCCTCCCCGTTCGCCAATGTCCTTTCGCACCTGTCCGGTCGCTGTTTTCGCTTTCGTTAAATCCCGCGCCGCACCAACCACCTGTGCGCCATGCGCGACCAGTGACCGCGCGGTCTCTATACCCAGCCCAGCCGAAACGCCCGTGACGAGAATTCTCTTGCCTTTCAGGTTCACGCCCGACAGAACATTTTCCGTTGTTGAGGTCGCGCCAAATGTATTTGCCATCCTGCTTCTCCTGGTTTCCGAAACACCCCCTGCATCCGCATAGGCTGCGTACAGCGCGGCTGATAAGACAGAGCGTGTCTCAGTAGGATAAGATAAGCGGAGAGCTTCTCCGGTTGCAAAAATTCTGATGCCCGGCAAACGCGCCAAACCCGTTCCCCGCAAACAGCGCGCCGATGCGCTTCGTAACCGCGGGCGCATCCTGGAAATTGCGAAGCACTCCTTTACCAAGTCTGGGGCGAGCATCAGTCTTGATGACGTTGCCAAACAAGCGGGCATTGGCCCTGGGACGCTATACCGCCACTTTCCTACACGCGACGCGCTGCTCGAGGCGGTTTATCGTACGGAGGTAGAAAAGTTGTCGGCGGCGCAAAAGAAGTTCGCCGAGACGATGTCTCCGATAGAAGCACTGCGTGCCTGGATGCTGCTGTTTGTTGATTACATCGCGGCGAAGCAGATCATCGCGCCCGCGCTAAACACGATTGTTGGGGGACCCTCGAAGTTATTCGAAGCAACGGGGGACCAGATCAAAGGCGCTATCCATGCCTTGGTGGAGCGAGCCATCGCGAGCGGTGACATCCGCCCCGATCTGGATCCACTCGATCTGCTGCGGGCTCTCGTTGGCGTCTCCAATGTTGCGTCGGGGCCAGGATGGGAGCAAAGCGCACGAAGGCTAGTGGATATCCTCATCCTCGGCTCCAGGCCGATCCGCTAGCGTGGTTTCGTGGTTACTGTGGACTAATAAAAAGGCCGCGGGCAAGGCCGGGTCGGAAAACGCAGATAACCGCCGCGTCATGCTGCAGTGGATGACGCAGTTTGCACACCAGAGGCTGGATAGCGTTCCCAGCCTGCGAGGGCTGTACCATCAAATGTCAGGTTTCCGAAACTACTGGAAGTTTGGCGGCATCCCAAGCGGCGAGGCCGCCTGCCATTTCGATTAGATTGGTAATTCCGTGTTGGTGCAGAATGCTGGCGGCGATCGACGACCGGTAGCCGCCGGCACAGTGAATCGCGATGCGGCGGCCGCGGGGAATTTCGTCAAGCCGCTCCTGCATGTGGTTAAGCGGAATGTTCAGGCTCTCCGGTATGTGTTTGGTTTTCCATTCGCGTGGATTGCGAATGTCCAGCACCATGGGCGGTTCGGAGCTCTCCAGTTCTTCCGCTATCATCGCGGCAGTTACCCGTTCTGTTGGCCAGACCAGATCGGGCCTTTCAGCGAGGGCAGCCATCCCCCCGTCAAGATAGCCCCCCAGGTGATCGAAACCGATGCGGCCCAGGCGTAAGGCGGCTTCCTGTTCCCTTCCCGGCTCGGCAATGATCACGATCGGCCTGACACGATCCAAGAGCGTTCCGGCCCAGGTGGCATATTGGCCGCCCAAGCCTATGTTGATGCTGCCTGCCAAATGTCCCTTGGCAAATTCTGCCGCGTCCCGCACGTCAAGCAGTTGCGCGCCCACGTCTCCCAGGCGAAGCACCTCTTCAAGCGCTACGGGATGCAGAACCATATCCATGTTTCGGTCGAGAGTTATCCGTTCGCGCGTGTTCAGTAAGGCGTCATAAGTAAAATAGGCCGGAGCATCGGGCTGGTCGGCCGTCACCAGCGTGATAAATTCCTCTCTAGACATTGGTTGGAGAGCATAATTCATGCGCCGCTGATCTCCCAGCGATGAGACCGTGTCAGAGGAAAGCTGCTTGCCGCACAGAGAACCTGCTCCGTGCGCGGGGTAGACTAGCGTGGCGTCGGGTAGCGGTAATAGCTTGTTGCGGAGCGAGTCGTACAGATGGGAGCCGAGATCGTTGGGGGTCCAGCCCAGCGAGGCGCGCAGATCTGGGCGGCCTACGTCGCCAATGAACAATGTGTCTCCGGTGAGCACGGCGTGCGGGTTCGCCGAGTCTTTCTCCAGATCAAACACCAGGATAGAAATGGACTCGATGGTGTGGCCTGGCGTTTCCAGAACTTGCAGGCGTAGACCGGGAAAGTCGAGAGTGTCTCCATCAGTCATTGGGATGAAGGAGTATTCCGCCCTGGCTCGGCTGCCGAGATAAATGGTTGCGCCGCAGCGATCGCGCAGCTCCAGATGGCCGGCGATAAAGTCGGCGTGGAAGTGAGTGAGGAAAACGTGGCGGATTTGGAGGCCTAATTTGTTTGCGTCTGCCACGTATTGTTCGATGTCGCGCTGCGGATCGACGACGATCGCGGTCGAGGATACCTCGTCGCCCAGTAGGTAGGAGGCATGGGCCAGACAGCCGAGATAGTACTGTTTGAGGATCATTCATAATCCTGTTTGGAGAGAAGCGGCGTAGTTTTTGAGCGCTGCCGGTGCCTAGTTAGGAATGATCCACACGATAGGGCCGGGGTTTGGCGTTGTCAACTCGAATTGGTTCGGTTTTCTTAGAAGAGGGATTATTATTCGGCCGAGGGCTCTCCCGTATATTCGCTCGGGAATTGCCAGTGGAAGAGAAAGATATGGCGACACCTGAAGCTCAAATATGGAAGAGTGCACGACTCACGATCGAACGCGGCGATAGCGAAGAGCAGGGTACTGTCTTTCGATTTTCCGGGCCCTTCACCGGGCGGGATATGTACAACTCCCTGTCTCCCGATGAATTTCGCAACATCTTTGAATCGGCACCAGGGAAGGACCAGGCTTCTACCCATGTTTTTGACCTGAGGGAGGTTCCCTATATGGATTCGACTGGCCTCGGCATGTTGGTCAGCCACTATGTCCGGTGCCAGAGCAAAGGAATTCGGCTGAGCATCGTGGGGGTCAACCCTCGTGTTCAAGAATTATTTAAGCTGACTGGGACGGCCAGCGTGCTCCCGATCGCGTCAGTGTAGAGGTTGGGCTGAGGGGGCGGGTAGCCAGGGGCGGCGGTTACCTCTTGGATAAAAATCTCCTCAGGGGCTAAAAGCCCTCATCTTTTTGAGCCTTAACGGCCCGGCTAAAGCCGTGCCCTAACAACAAAGCATAAGTTGTCGACGCTTGATACAAATCAGTGCGGTGAACCCCAGACACAGAAAAGCCCGCGCGATTGGCGCGGGCTTCATGGAGTTGCCGACAGATTTCAGGCGTGGGTTCCGCTGCCGTCGGGTGGCGGGTTCTCGGACATTGCCTTGTCGATCTCTTCGCGACGCTTGGCGCGTGCTTCTGCGCGCTTCTGGCGCTTCTCGTCCAACTCGTGCTCGGATCCGAGGAGTTCGATGAAGGCTTTCTCGGCTCCATCGCCCTTCTGGAAACCGGTGCGCACAATGCGCAGATAACCGCCGGCACGATCGCCGTAGCGCGGGGCTACGGTGTCGAACAGTCGGGAGACTGCTTCCCGGGTCTGCAAGTACGAAAGTGCCAGACGGCGGGAATGCAGATCGCCGCGCTTGCCCAGCGTGATCAGCTTTTCTACGTGAGGACGAGCGGCCTTGGCCTTGGTGATGGTCGTCTCTACACGGTCCTCAAGAAGAATGGACGTGACCAGGTTGCGCAGCAGCGCGCGGCGATGGCTGGTGTTGCGTCCTAGTTTGTATCCTGCATTGCGGTGGCGCATGGGTTTCTCTTTCTCGCAAAAATTAATCGGGCGACCGGTGGGACCTCCCACCGGTCACCCCAATGAACTAGAAGTTCTCCGGCTCCGACTGAAGGGGAATGTCTACGCCCTCGAGATCCTCGTCGTCTTCATCGTCATCGTCGTCATAACGGTTGTAGCTTGCTGCCAGGGTCGCGGCTGGCAGTACGCTGGTCGGGCCAGGCACCGCGTTGCCGTGCTCGTCAATCTTCATACCCAATGACAAGCCCATCTGCGCCAGAATTTCCTTGATCTCGTTCAAGGATTTGCGGCCAAAGTTCTTGGTCTTGAGCATTTCCGGCTCGGTCTTCTGCACCAGCTCGCCGATGGTCTGAATGTTCGCGTTCTTCAGGCAGTTGTAGCTGCGTACGCTCAACTCAAGCTCCTCTACGGAACGGTTGAGGTTCTCGTTGCGCAACTGCATCCGGCCCTCGTCGTGCGCGCTCTCGGCTTCGATCTCCTCCTCAAAGTTGATGAAGATGCTCATGTGGTCCTTGAGCAGCTTCGCCGCGAGGCCGAGCGAATCGGCGGGCAACACGGAACGGTTGGTCCAGACTTCGATGGTCAGCTTGTCATAGTCGGTGATCTGACCCAGACGAGCCGCATCCACGGCGTAATTCACCTTGCGAACAGGCGAGTGCACCGAGTCCACAGGAATGAAGCCGATCCCTAAATCCGAATCGAAGTTCTTGTCGGCGGAAACATAGCCACGGCCGCGCTTGAGGCGCATTTCCATGTCCAGCTTGCCACCCTCGCTGACGGTTGCGACATAGACATCCTTGTCCAGGATCTCCACATCTCCATCGGCCTCGATCATGCCCGAGGTCACCACACCCGGCTGGTCCGCGCGCAGATAAAGCGCCTTGGGACCTTCCCCGTTCAACTTGAAGGGAATCTGCTTGAGATTCAGGATGATGTCGGTGGCGTCTTCGACTACGCCGGTGATCGATTGAAATTCGTGCAGTACGCCTTCGATCTTTACGGCGGTGACGGCCGCGCCTTCAATCGATGAAAGCAGCGTGCGCCGCAGCGCGTTGCCGATGGTGGTGCCGAAGCCGCGCTCAAAAGGCTGGGCGCTGAACTTGCCGTACTTCTCGGTGAGCGTCTCCGTATCCACTGCAAGACGTTTCGGTTTTTGGAATCCTCTCCAAAGCATATCTGTGTTCCTCTCCGTGCAACGGCGTCGCGAAGCATTCTGCGACGCTCGTGCTTGTTACTCCTCGTTGATTGAATCTGTACTCTGCGACTACTTGCTATACAGTTCGACGATCAGCTGCTCGTTTACGGGCAGATTCACGTCTTCACGCTTGGGCAGCGCCAGCACCTTGCCGGACAGATTTGCGTGATCCACCTGTAGCCAGCGCGGCGCTACCTGGTGGCTCGCGAACTCCGTCGAGGTTTCGAGCACTGTGAGTTTCTTGCTGCCTTCGCGGATCTTGATGTCGTCGCCCACACTTACCTGGAACGACGGAATGTTCACCTTGCGGCCATTCACTTCCACGTGGCCGTGGCGCACAATTTGGCGCGCCTGGCGCCGCGAGCTGGCAAAGCCGAGGCGGAAGGCCACGTTGTCGAGACGACGCTCGAGCTGCTGCAAGAGCAGTTCGCCGGTGACGCCCTGAGCGCGCGATGCCTTCTCGTAATAAGCGCGGAACTGGCTCTCCAGCGTGAAATAGATGCGCTTGGCTTTTTGCTTTTCGCGCAATTGCAGGCCGTAGCCTACGATCTTGGGCTTGCGGTCACGGCCGTGCTGGCCGGGAGCAAAGTTGCGCTTCTCGATAGGGCATTTTTCTGAGAAGCACTTGGTGCCCTTCAGAAAGAGCTTGGTGCCTTCGCGACGGCAAAGGCGGCAGACTGGTCCGGTATAACGTGCCACGTAGTTCTCCTTACTTCAGAGGCCGACCGGTTTACGGACGCTTTATCGAAAAGAAGTCCTTCGTCCCGGTCCTGCGGTTAAAGATCTTACACGCGTCTGCGCTTGGGCGGACGGCAACCATTGTGCGGAATCGGCGTAACGTCACGGATGGAGCGGACGTCGAGTCCCGCGGCAGCCAGGGCGCGGACCGCCGACTCACGGCCGGAGCCGGGGCCACTGACCCGCACATCGACCGAACGCAAACCGTGGTCACGCGCCTGGTTGGCGGCGTTCATCGCAGCCTGCTGAGCGGCAAAGGGAGTGCCCTTGCGCGATCCGCGAAAGCCGAGTGAACCCGAGCTCTTCCAGGAAAGCGTGTTGCCCTGGCCGTCGGTGATGGTCACGATGGTGTTGTTGAACGAGGCCTGAACGTAAACCAATCCGTAAGGAACGTTCTTGCGCTCGCGCTTCTTGAACTTCTTGTTCTTGGCAGCCTTGCCGGATGCCTGCTTCTGCTCCTGCTTCGCCATTAAGTCTTCGCCGTCGCTTTCTTCTTGCCTGCGATTGTGCCCTTACGCGGCCCCTTGCGGGTGCGCGCGTTGGTGTGAGTGCGCTGACCGCGAACGGGCAGATTGCGCCGGTGGCGCAGTCCACGATAGGACTGAATGTCAATTAGCCGCTTGATGTGCATCGAGACGTCTTTGCGCAGATCGCCTTCGATCCCGCCTTCGTTCTCAATCACCTGGCGGATACGGTTTACCTCGTCTTCGCCCAGATCCTGAACCTTCTTGACGGGGTCCACATTCGCCGTCTGCAGGATGCGTAGGGCACGAGGGGCACCGATACCGAATATGTAGGTCAGCGCGATTCTTCCCTGCTTGTGACGGGGTAGATCGACGCCAGCTATGCGTGCCATGCTTAGATCCTTTTACTTACGTGTGCTCGGAGTGGCTTCGCCGCTTCGAGCTGGTTACTG
>CAVYCQ010000003.1:0-858266 GCA_963767045.1 uncultured Acidobacteriaceae bacterium
CTTTTGAGCAATTGCAGGAAGCTGGAATGCGCGCAGCCAAACTTGACGAGATCGTCCGCCAGAGGGACCTGGCACTCAAATTCGCCGTCGAGATGCTTGCCACTGGCCAGGTGTCTGCTGCACTGGACGCACTCCAGAAACAGGGCCGTGTCAGGGAAATTCCCAACGCTGAAGAGCGGCACCGTGCTATTGCCAGAAGCTACATTGAATCTCCTGAAAAGACCCTCATCGTCTCGCCAGATAACGCCTCACGACGCGAACTGAATTCCGCCGTCCGGAAGGAATTGAAAGCAAACGGCACTGTTGCACCGGAAAATCATAGCTTCCGCATCCTAGTCCAGCGCCAGGACATGACGGGTGCCGAACGTTCCTGGGCTGGCCGCTATGAAAACAATGATGTCATCCGCTATGCACGCGGGAGCAAGATCGCCGGAATCGAGGCCGGGGAATACAGAATGGTTGTCGGAATCAACTCCGACTCTAATCTCCTCACAGTTGCAAAATCCACGGGTGAGCTGACCGATTACGACCCACGCCGCTTAACCGGCGTGAGTGTGTACCGGGAAGTGATGAAGGAGTTCTCTGTCGGCGACCGAATCCAGTTCACAGCGCCGGATAAGTCGCTCGGTGTCGCCAATCGAGACCTTGCCGTCATAGAGTCGGTCGCATCGGGCGGACTCATCACCGCGCGTTTTGACAACAATCGCCCGGTCGAATTTGATGCCCAAAAACATCGCCACTTTGACCACGGATATGCCGTTACCAGTCACAGCTCTCAAGGCCTCACCGCAGAGCGCGTCCTAGTAAATGCAGACACCGGAGTCCACCCCGATCTCCTAAATTCCCGTTTCGGATATGTCTCAATCTCGCGGGCGAGCCATGAAGCCACACTCTATACCGACGACATGATCAAGCTCAATCCGCGACTCAGCGCGGATGTCTCCAAGACTTCCGCGCTGGAAGTCAACCGAATGCCATCGATCGACCAAGGCCTTGCATGATTTCTTCATTCACGCGATAGAGAACCCCATAAAGTGTGCATTCATATGTCAGCTAGAGTTGAGTCCAACTTGGAGCTTGGCACGGGCGCGTTAATGAATTGTCGTCGACTTCACGCTCCGAAACCAAGATGCTGTCTGCCTGTTCTATGGAACTGAATTCCTAGATCAATAGCACTCCTCTCGAAGCCCGATAAAATCTGACCTTCGCAGCTCCGTGCGTGCGGGGTGTGTGCTCGTTGCCAAGCAGGGGGCGCATTATGGGCCGAAAACAGGGACAGATCTCGTTTTTTGCGCGGAGCCAATGCGCCTCTACCTCTATTTACGTCCTGGGCCTCTGTCGGCGGTCCTACATCCGGGACCGAGTCGACCGGAGGCGCTTTGCTGGGCTCCGCGAACAAGTGCTCGAGCGGGATGAGCATCCTCGCCAGCGTGACCTCGCAGCGCTCGAAACGTTCGACCAGGATTGATCCAATGATCGCTCTGCCGACAGTGAAGATACCTGTCTCCGACTTGGCCTAACCGGATTTTCCTCTTGACAATAGGAGTAAATAGGACAAAATAGGAACCATGTAAGGAGACACTGATGATTCCCCAATCTGCCCAGGTTTCAACCTTCACGCCCATTCCGCCCAAGCACCTTCACCTTGAACCCGAGGCCTGCCCGGCCTGTGGCCAGGATATTCCCGCCGACAAGCTAGAAGAGATCACGGGGAGAATCGCCGCACATGAGAGAGAGAAAGCGCGGGCACTCTCCGAAAGGCTTGAACGTGAGCACGCCCTGGCGACGGCTCAAGTACAAGCGAAGGCCAAAGCGGACTTAGAGGAAGAGCGCCGGCAGAGCGCGCAACGAGAGGAAGCAGCACGTGAGACGGCCAAGTCAGAGGCCGAATCTGCCGCTGCTCTGGCTCTTGCGGAATACAAGCGAGATCAAGAGCAAACGAAGCAGGCGCTGAAAGAGCGAATCGAGGTGGCGGAGACCGCTCAGCGCCAATCAGAAACAGCCCGCGCAAACTTACAAAGCCGTCTAAATGAAAGCGTAGAGGCGTTGGAGGCCGAGCGTCGAAATTCTCAGGCCCGTGAAACTCTCGTACGCGGAAGAAGAACGCATCGTAGCAAAAGTCGATGCAGATTACCGCGTCAAGCAGGTAGAGGATGCCAAGCAGCAACGCGAGCAAGAGCTGCTCGCCCAAGTTGATGCAGCATCGGCCTTGAAGAAACGTAGCCAAGCGGAAGCTGCCGAATTGCGGTCGCGCCTTGAATCCACATCAGCCGCTCATCAACAAGAATTGGCCAAGAACAAAGAAGAGATGGAGGCTGAGATCCAGCGGGTTCGCAAGATTGCGACCGACCAAGCCGAAGCGTCTCTGCGTGAAGAAATATCGAAACATCAACAGGTCGTCGCTGACGCCACTCAGAAGGCTACGCAAGCTGAAGCAAAGCTCGAATCGCTCGCCCACGAACACGAAGTTACCTTGGCAAAAGAGCTGGGCGCTCAACGAGAGATTCTGGAAAAGGATGCCGAGAAGAAACTCAACGCCCAGATGTCGAAGGGCTTTGAGGAGAGGTTGAAGCTCACCGAGAAGGTCGCTGACTTGCAGCGCGAGCTGGATAGGAAGACTAACGAAGAACTCGGAGAGGGTGCTGAAGTCGATGTTTTCGAGGCCCTGAAGGCGGAATTTCCTGACGACAAGATTAGGCGCATTCCGAAAGGAACTCCGGGTGCTGACATCCATCACACGATCGCGGTGAATGGCAAGCAATGCGGAACGATTCTCTACGATTCCAAGAACCACAAGCAGTACCGATCCGAACACGTCAGCAAACTCAAGTCGGATCAGATTGCTGCGAAAGCAGATCATTCGATTCTCTCAACCAGAAAGTTCCCTGAAGGCAAAGGCCAGCTCATACTTAAAGATGGGGTCATCTTAGTGAACCCTGCTCGCGTGGTCGCCATTGCGACGATTGTCCGGCTTCACCTGATCCAGCTCGACACCCTGCGCTCCAGCGAGATCGAACGAGAGAAGAAGACGGAGGCTTTGTATGAATTCATCACATCGGAACAGTGCTGCTTGCTGCTGGATCGCATTGACACCAAAGCAGCGGGTCTTCTGAAACTTCAAGAAGCCGAAATGAAGTGGCATAGCAACCACTGGAACAAAGAGGGTGAAGCGTTGCGAGACATCCAAAAAGCGAAAGCGGATCTCGCATTCTCGATTAATTCCATCATCGGAGCGACTGGAGACTCTGACGAGCCCGCTGACAGGGCTACAGAGGAGATTCCGTGGTAAACAAACCTGTGTTGGTAACACAGCAACCTACATCACTTGTCCTTCAAGAGCGTCGCTTGGACAGGACGATTCTACGCACATTTCGAACGAATTTAGACATCAACGACATGGTTCCAAACCCCCAGCAGCCGCGGCTCGGACCAAAGGAGGACGATGAACTTCAAAGACAGATCGAAGCCAATGAGGGCCTGTTTGAACCGCTATTAGTCGAGCCACATCCAGATCTCCCCGGAAAGTACAGAATCATTGACGGCGACAGGCGATGGACCAACTGCAAAATCCTCCTCGAACGAGGCAAAACGCAATATCAATCCCTGCCAGCTGAGGTGACCGATAGAACGCTGTCTGAAGATGAACGGTTGCGCGCTTGGATCTACATCCATCGGCAGCGCAAAGAGTGGGACGCCAAAGAGAAAGAGATGGTCGCGTATCGCCTAGTTGACTTCGTGGGTAGAGCTAGCGCCGCCAACGTTCTTGGAGTGACAGTCCGGGAGCTCGATAAGCTCGTCGAGATTTTCGAGATTTCGAACCGGTTCACCGCGCTCCGTGATCCGAGTGCTGCTATCACGTGGGCCAGAGAGCTAATGGGCGTAAGCAAGAAGTTATTGACTCCGTCAGTGATCGACGCCGTCGTGCAAAAGGTCAACGAGAAGCGAATCACCAACTCGAAGGATCTCCGGAAGCTGAGGGCTATCCTGCCTGACCCGATGGCAAGAGCTCATTTCCTTGCGACTGCAGGCGACATCGACTCTGCGCAGCTACATGTTCGTACACCCGAGCCACGACAGATGCGACAGCCGATTGCAAATCTGGAGTCGGCGATGGAAGCTATGAAGAATCTGCCGTGGACTGCTCTTCAAGACCTCAAAGGAGATGCTTCAGTGCTGCAGAAGTTGGCCGAGGCTGAAGAGCTGGTCAAATCATTGCGGAAAGCGTTGTCAACCAATTAGGGGTCAGGAACTGGGAGAGCGCGGGATCGTGTGAGCGAATTGGTGTCGAGGTGAACGGATCGGTATCGATGGGCGAGTGTTACCAGGTTTTCATTAGCTACGCTTAATTCATGGAAAAAGAACACGCGAAGATCTATCACCACCACACTCCGCGCCAATACCTACTGCCGTGGGCTGACGCCGATGAGCGCATTGCCTGGTACGGATACGGCAAGGTAGATCGCTCAGGCCTTACGGTAGTCGGAGGCGAGAACGATTTCTACAGGCTCAAAGAGTTGACAGTTCCAGACATCGACTGCTTGAAGCTCTTCATCGATGGACTCAATGAAATCGGAAGAGAGGGGCACCGGCGATTCCTCGAAATGTACACTCTACCCACGCGACTCAAGAGGCACCTAGAAGATCGCGGCATTCAGGACGCCGAAGCCTTGCAGACGGTAGACGTAGCCGTTTCAAATTTGAACGAAAACTACCACGCAGCCATCGAGAGAGATTTCTGGCCCTATCTGGAAGCGATTAAGAAACGTGACTTCAGCTTCTACGAAGACCCTCCGAAAGCATGTGCCTTCTTTCATGGTCTGTATGTCCAGTACATGAGGACGAAGGCGGTCAAGGTTCGGGCTTGCCAAAAGGAAAACGTCTTCTTCGATGACATGGAATGTGTGTGGGACGTGTTAAGCCATATCCTGGCGGTCCGAAGCCGGCCGATCGTTTTTCTCAAGTCGCAATGACTTCAGGATTCTGGTTCTCGACGATAACACCAAGGTCCCCTTCATTACGTCGGATCAGCCGGTCATAAACATGCTCACTCCGGGAGGGAGTTGGGAGTTCCCGGAGAAAATGGAACTGTACTATCCGCTGAGCTCTACGCAGGCCATGCTCTTCCTCGAGAAAACCACTCCAGTTGCAGGTATCAGCACAAATGTTTCGATGGATGAAGCTCACCGATACAACATGATGATCCTCAAGCACTGTGCTTTCCGCGTCTTCTCCCATTCCGAAGAGTATCTGCGGTTCCTGAGACAGTGCGCAGAGCTGAAGCAATCCCACGAGGCATAAGTCGGCGCCTTCATTCTTAGGTCGAAATACGGTTCGATGATTGGGACCAAGGCGTCGGCAGTCGGCGGTGCGTAGCCGGGCGACTTGACCAAGATCAGATGCGTCAAACCGGAGTCCAAGAACGATTGCGACCGGATAATAAATGTTGTTGACAGTTGGCCTCCAATGCAGCGGCTCGGGGAGCTCTTCAGAAGGCAAATCATCGATGATGCCGAGCGTGCGCTCGAAGGGCTGATAGTCGTCTGGATCGAAAGTCTCCATCAGTTCAGGCGGGCTATAGAGCGTGGTGCGGATCGGACTGAACGGTATCGGACGAAACATTGCGGCCTGCTATTTAAGAGCCCGATAGAGCGCCGGGATTTGGCTAGAGAAGATTGCGCAATTCAATGAAACGCGCTTGAACTTGTGGCCAAGATGGATACGGGCCATAACAGAGCAGCCGGCATTGTACTTCATAGGCGATTGCGATTTGAGCAGATAGCGCCTCCGGCGGAAACAGCGCGTCGCTATTGGCGAAGCGCATATCGGCTGGATACAAGTAGCTGTTTCCGAAGTGCTCACCACTGATCCGATCGTAATCCGCCTTGATGGCGGCGTACTCTTCGGACTTCAGCATCTCTATCACTTCTGGCCGGGAGCTTAATTGGAAGAGATCGTAGTAGTGGCGCGGATAGGGGCCAAGCGGTTGTTGGTCACGTTTCAGCAGCTCAACCTTTCCATGAATGGCGAACATCTTCTCGACGAACGTGCGGCGGAAATGAAGCAGTCGCATCGGAAACGGGGTTTCGTCGTCGGCGCCGAGAGTCGTCGACGTTTCGGCCAAAAACCGGCCGAGGTAGGAGCTCAGTTCGACCGTTGTCGTCGGTTCGCGACCGCTGGCTGTGCCTGCCTCAAGCAGTATCCGGTTTCCGACTTCGCCGACCCCGCCGAAATGCTGTGTAAACGAAAAGCGGTCGTTTCGACCGAATCCACCGATTGTTTGGCTCTCCTCCTGGAGGAAGGTCAATCCCGGGTGCGCGGCGACCGCGTCGCGCAGTTTCTTAAGCTCGCGGTTGATTCCGTTGCCGCCCAGAGGAGGATCGAAAGCAGCAGGGTCGAGAAAGATGTCGATGTCTTCTGAGAACCGCGCGATAAGATCCCAGCCTTTGAGCAGGCTGGTCCCGCCTTTGAAGATGATTTTATCGCCCGCGCCGGCGACGATCCGCAGCATTTCGGTGACGTAATAATCCTTCTCGATCATGGCAGGACGGAGTCCTCGCGCCTTGAAATGTTCTGCGGCCCTGAGGATCGCCTGATCGAAATCTGCCTGTTCGAAGAGCTTCACGAGGTAGGCTCCTTTGCCTGCCACTGCCGTGCGCGCGGCAGGCTGCTGAGCAGACCGAAGTCAAAACGGGAAAGTGGATTCAGCGAGGCGCGCAGTCGGCGCAGCGCCGGCGCGCCAGGCGAGAGCTGTTCTCCGATCGCGCCGAGAATAGCACGTACCCGCGGTGGTTCCGTATCTGCAACTTTGAGCAGACGGTCGAGACGACCCTTTTCGGAGAGAAGGGAGAGGAGACGTCGGACGGTCTCCCGTGACCCAAGCTCGCTTGTCTTGGCGGATCGGCGGATGAAGTCGAGAAGGGCGGCGTCCGTCTCGGAGAGTGTCGACCACGCTTCCGGGCGGCGCGCATGAATGATGGTATCCGTGCCGACCAGCTTGCGCGGCAGGCTGAGCGCGCTGGTGGCGACCTCGCTGCGGGCCGCGTTTTGAGTCGTGAAACCGAGAAGGTTCGCGGCCGCAAGGCCCGACGGGAAGATGGTGCTGTCTTTTGATGCCAAGTCCCGGATTTGGGCTGGGTTGGGCTTGCTTTTCCCGAAGGCGGTGTCGCGAGCGCTGTAATAGACGCCCTTGCTCAGCCGGTCGATTTTGCCCTGCTGGGCCAGGCGGGAAAGGGCCTGCGCGACAGCCGAAACTGGAAGGTCGTGGAAATCCCTGAGCCGCCATAACCTCTCTCCACCGGCCTCTATACGCTGCCTGACAAGGGTTGTAACATGTTTGGCGCTCCGGGGAGCATCGCCTTTCCTTTCCATAGGTTAAGGATGGTTCTTTCAGAAGCGCATGTCAAGTTTTATTGCAATAAAACATTACAATTGACATTGTCAGATTAATATAGAAAAATAGCTGACAAAGGAACGAAATGAGCGACGGTCCTCATCGAAGTCTGCCTATGCGCCGACCGTGGAAGTCGGTCGCCGAATGCGCTGACAACGTGGCATTCGAGGTTGACGAAATCCGCGAAGTCATCCTGCCTGCCCTGGAGAATGACTGCAGGCGCGAGGTGCGGCGCGAGTTCCTCGACAATCTTTGCGGCTTGTGCGCGGATCAGGAGGTGATGCTCTTCAAGAGCGACATGCGTCCCCTCCTGGAGGCATTAAGGCGAACGGCGAACGTGGGGCTGGAGCGCCAGGTCCTCGACCATGCAATACACGCGGCCGCGAACGGAAGCAGCGGACACGGCGTCGCCGAAAAGGCCCTAGGCCAAGCGCTCAAGGACCGGGGGGCGAGCGGCATCAAACAGGTGGAAGAACATTTTTTGCGTAAATCAGGTATGAAGCGCGCGCACAACGTCAGGAACCGCTTGGAACAAGCTGTCAGCGGCTCGGACGCGGACATCGACCGCGTGGCGCGCACAGTTCTCAACGGCAAGCAAAAGGACACGGCACCCAAACCGTCGAAACGGCAAGGGCTGGATGACGGAGTGAAACTATGAAATCCGACACTAACGTCTACGCCCCGCCCGAGCTGAGAGTCCAGGTCCTCGAACGCGGCGCTCATGCGCGCCGCCACTGGACCACTTGTCGGATTGACCAGCACGTCGAATTCAGGACCGACAAGCTCGAATCTTACTGCGTCGCAAGCTGGGAGCCGGTGATTTACGATGCCCTGCTGGTCGCGGCGGCAGTCGAATTCGCGGATCGGACTTTGAAGCGTCCGGCTCTAAGCTGGCAGAGAGAGTTCCGTCTCGTCGTGCCCGTTCACGAGCCGGCGCGGTGGAGCGAGCCGCGCGCCGCCGGCGCGCTGCATGACGCCCTCGATTTCCTGACCGGCGACCGCTGGCAGATCGAATTCAGCGCGCGCGCGGCGCCGCTCGCGGAGCCGAAGCAGCAGCACTTCAATCTTCCTTCGACCGTCGAGGCAGTCATTCCCTACAGCGATGGCATGGACTCCCGCTGCGTGTCGGGCCTTCTCAACCGCACACTCGGTGACAGGCTGATCCGTGTCAGGCTCGGGTCGCGCATACGAGACGCAAGAGATCTTTCGAAACAGCGGCAGCCCTTCACGTCGGTTCCGTATCGCGTGCATTCCGGTGAGCGCGAATCAACGGCACGGTCGCGGGGTTTCAAGTTCGCCCTTATCAGCGGTCTCGCCGCGTACCTGACGAAGGCGCATCGGGTGCTCGTTCCCGAGAGCGGACAGGGCGCGCTCGGACCTGCCCTGATCACCGTGGGCCAGGGTTACGCCGATTACCGGAGCCACCCGCTCTTTACCGGCCGCATGGAAAAGTTTCTGGAAGCGCTGCTGGACCACAAGGCGACATTCGATTTCACGCAGCTCTGGCAAACGAAGGCGGAGACGCTTCGCGATTTTGCCGCCATGAGCAAGAGCGGCGAGTCATGGGCGCAGACCTGGTCGTGCTGGCAGCAAACGCGGCAGGTAAGCGTCGATGGGAAGAAGCGTCAATGCGGCATCTGCGCGGCCTGTCTCTTGCGCCGGATGAGTGTGCACGCGGCCGACCTGAACGAAGCGCCGGAGACTTACGTGTGGGAAAACCTGGGTGCCGAGAGCTTCGAAGCCGGAGCCGCCGCTTCCTTTCCGGAAGGCAAGAAAACGAAGGCAATGCACGAATATGCGATCGCGGGCGCCCTGCATCTCGACCATCTCGCGCAGTTGCGACATTCTCCATCTAATTCAGGAATGCTTGACCTGTTCTCTTTTCAGCTGGCGGATTCGCTTGGGACCGACGAGGCCGAGACGCGCGGCAAACTCGACAGATTGTTAACGCAGCACGAAACCGAATGGAAGGCTTTCATGGGTTCACTGGGCAGCAACTCGTTTTTGGTCAACTGGGCGGCTGGCGTGCAGGAATGAGCGTGCTGGATCAATTTAGCGCCGAAGAGGTCGGCGAGCGGCTGAGAATCGCTCGGGAGAAAGCAAGCCTGACTCAGGAAGACGCGGCCGCTGCTATCGATGTCGCCCGGACGACATTGACGGCCATCGAAAAGGGACAGCGCCGCGTTCGCATCGCGGAAGTGCAGAAGCTTGCGGCGGCCTATGGCACCTCCGTTAATGCGCTGTTGCGGCGTGAAGCCGTGCATGTCGACCTCGTGCCGCGTTTCCGAAAACTCATCAACACCAACGACAAGGCCGAAGCCGAAGCCGCTGAACTGATCGACAGCTTGGCGAAAGCCGAGGTCGAGCTTGAAAACCTGCTCGGGGTGACCCGGCCGCGCAACTATCCGCAGGAGCGGCCGATCCTCCCGGGCGACGTGCGCGCGCAGGCCGAGCATGACGCCATGGAACTTCGTCAGGCATTGGGCCTCGGCATCAGGCCTGTGCCGGACATTGTGACACTGCTCGAATTAGAGCTTGGCGTTCGCGTTTTCATTCGCAAACTGGACAGCCGCATTTCAGGACTCTTTGTGTACGACGAAACCCTTGGTCCATGTGTCATGTTGAATGCCAGCCATCCGCGCGAGCGGCGGACGCAGACCGCCGGACATGAGACGGGACATTTCATATCCGCCCGTCGAAGCCCGGAAATCTTTCATCAGCACGAATCGGAAAACAGCCGCGCGGAGCGGTACGCCAATGCGTTCGGTCGGGCGTTCCTCACGCCTGCCCGCGGGGTGATGCAGAAATTCCACGAAGTTACCGCCGGCTCGGGCCTCCTCACGCGCCGGCATATCATCATCCTGGCCCATTTCTTCGGAGTGTCGCGCGAAGCGATGGTGCGCCGCCTTGAAGAACTTGGATTGACGAAGCCCGGCACGTGGGACTGGTTCCAAAGTCACGGCGGCATCACGGATGAACAGGCGATGCAGGTATTGGGCGATCTGGCGACTCCAGACCTGGAACGGGCCAAGGCGGAGCAACCGACGACGTTGCGGCTCAACCTTCTCGCGGCTGAGGCGTATCGCCAAAATCTCCTGAGCGAAGGACAGTTGGCCGGGTTGTTGGGGCTCGACCGGATCGAGCTGCGCGAAATTCTGAGCGCGCTGGAGGCAGAAGGGAGCGGCAACGATGGGGTCGAGAAACCGCTTGACTGACCCTGCAGCTCTCGTCGGCGACACGAGCACCGTGATCAATCTGAACGCCACTGGTTGCGCACGCGAAATCCTGCGGGCGTTGCCGCAGCGCTTTCTCGTGGTTGACGTCGTGTCGAGCGAGCTTGATCGCGGACGCGGCCGTGGACGCGTCGATGCTGACATTTTGAAAGAGCTGGCGATGGAAAGGCTAATCGAGATGGTGAGACTCGATGACGTGAGCGAAGCGCATTTTGAACGGCTGGTCGTCGGCCCGGCCGCTGAGACTCTTGACGACGGCGAAGCCGCTACGATCGCCTTCGCCGCCGCCGGCGGGATGACCGCAGTCGTTGACGAGCGTAAGGTGACGCGGCTCTGCGCGAAAGTTTTTCCGAAACTCGCGATTAGCAGCACTGTCGACATCCTTTCCCATGTCGATGTTCGCCGAACTCTCGGCGATGCCGCGCTCGCCGCCGCCGTTTTCCGCGCGCTGAAGGACGCGAGAATGCGAGTTCTGCCGCACCACTTGCAATGGGTGGTGGATCTGATCGGTCCAGAAAGGGCGGCTAAGTGTCCGGCCCTCCCCCAACACCATGTTCGCAAACCGGACCTAGATATCTCCGCGACCGGCCTTCGCAGCGCGAAATGATGTGTTTTAGAAAGAGGCAGAGAGCAGTATGCGCATCAGCAGGATCATCATCAAGAATTTCCGCAACTTTAAATCACTGGATGTGAAGCTGGGTGAGCATGCCGTCGTGCTCGGTGAAAACAAGGTCGGAAAAACGAATTTGCTATTCGCTCTGCGTCTGATTCTCGATCCCTCTCTGCCAGATTCGGCGCGGCGCTTACGGCTGGAGGATTTTTGGGACGGCCTGAAACGTCCGCTCGCGGCGGAAGATGTCATCGAAATCTCCGTGGAGTTTCGCGGCTTCGAGAATAATGAAAACCTCCTCGCGGTTCTCGCGGACCACCTTGTGAAACCCGATCCGATGGTTGCGCGAATCACCTATCTCTTTCGTCCAGTGCCAGGCCGCGAGGAGGCACCGAAAAGCGAAGCGGATTACGAGTTCGTCATCTTTGGTGGAAATCGGCCTGATAATGATGTTGGTTATAATCTGCGGCGATGGATGCCGATGGACTTGTTTCCCGCGCTGCGCGATGCCGAGTCGGACCTGGCCCGCTGGGCCCGCTCTCCTTTGCGCCCCCTGCTGGATCGCGCGGCGCGCACTATCGATCCTGACGAACTAAAGAAAATCGCCAAGGAGGTCCACAAGACAAGCTCCAAAATGGCGGAACTGCAGGAGCTCGATGACGTGGTCTCGGCGGTGAACACTCAACTCACATCGATGGTGGGCGACAAGCACGCGATTGAAACGGCGCTCGGATTCGCGCCAACCGATCCCGAGCGCTTGTTGAGGGCTCTGCAGTTGATGATCGACGGCGGAAAGCGCGGAATCGCGGAGGCGAGCCTGGGCTCGGCGAACGTGCTGTATTTGTGTCTGAAAGAACTGGAACACCGTTACCTTGTCGAAGAACGCGAACGTCAGCATACCTTCCTCGCGATCGAGGAGCCTGAAGCGCATTTGCATCCCCATCTGCAGCGGCTGATTTATCGGAACTATCTGCGCACCCGCCAGGAGAACGAGGAGCGGCCAGAGGTGCGCAGTGTCCTGCTGACCACGCATTCACCCAATGTAGCGAGTGTCGCGCCTTTATCCAATGTCGTCCTGTTGCGCGTCGTTCCCGGAGAAGCGCACACGATCGGCCGATCCCTATATCGCGTGAAGCTCGAAAAGGCGGAACGAGAGGACCTTGAGCGTTATATCGACGTGACGCGCGGCGAGCTGTTCTTCTCTAAAGGCGTGATCCTCGTTGAAGGGGATGCCGAACGCTTTCTCTTGCCGACGCTCGCGAAGCTGCACGAACCGGATATGGACCTCGACGCTTTGGGCATCAGCGTGTGTTCGATCGCGGGAACGAATTTCGGGCCCTACGTTCAGCTTCTTGGGCCCGAAGGGCTGGACATTCCATTTGTCGTTCTTACGGATTTCGATCCGAAGGGAGCGCCCGGAAGCCAGGAAGACACCGACCCGGAATCCGATATCGACGGCTCGTATGGCAAGAACCGAGTCGTCAATCAAATCATGGTCCGGCTGTTCGAAGCAGAGGAATGGGAGAAGCTGTCGTTCGACGATGCCTTGGACAACGCTGAAAATTCTGGCGTTTTCCTGAATGAATACACCTTTGAGATCGATCTGTTTAAAGAAGGTGCAGAGGGCGAGTTCGCCGAAGCGATGAAGGGGCTGACCAAGAATAAAGCGATGCACACGCGTTTCGAAGAGCTCTCAAAGAATCCGGAAAAGCTGGAACCCAAACAGTTTCTGAAAGACATCGATTCCGTCGGCAAAGGACGATTCGCGCAACGGCTGGCATCACTGCTCCTCGCCGCCGGAAACGATGTGTGTCCGCCCTACATCAAAGCCGCACTCGACTATATGAAGGCGAAGCTAGCATGAGCAAATCCGTCTATGCGGTCGCAGCGGAATCGCTAAAGAAGAACGACGAGCAGTTTCAGGCCTACGAGTCGGCGGGAAACTGCGTCGTTCTCGCTGGCCCTGGCGCTGGTAAGACCAAAACCATGACGATCAAACTCGCGCGGCTTCTCGAAGAAGAAGTGAGGGCTCCGCAGCGGTTGGCGTGCATCACCTACAGCAACGCGTGTGTCGGCGAGATTCGCGGCAGGCTGAAAAAGCTGGGTGTGGCGGAGGATAGCCGGGTGCTTTTGGCGACCGTTCATTCCTTTTGCCTCACGCAACTGGTCTTGCCTTATGCGCGCCTTGCCGGATTGGAGGTTCCCGATCCGCTGGTTGTCGCCTCGCCGACGCAATCGCGGCAGCTCTTTGAGAAGGCTCACTTGAAAACCCTCGGCAGCCCGGCTCCGAAGTGGTTCCGGACGGAGAGTGATAGGCTGCGACGGACGATTGTCGATCAGGGCAGCAAGGAATGGAAGAGCTGGAAAGGCCTCGAACCGCCCGTGGTTGAGGCCTATCAACGGCTCCTGCTTGACAACGGGATGATCGATTTCGACGGAATTGTCCTCGCCGCTCTGCGCCTCATCGAAGGCCATAAATGGGTCCGCCAGTGCATTCGAGCGAAATTTCCCATCATCATCATTGACGAGTACCAGGATCTCGGGTTGCCGTTGCACCGAATGGTGCTGGCGCTTATGAACGAGGCCGGCGTCAGGATCATCGCGGTGGGAGACCCTGACCAGTCGATCTACGGTTTCACCGGCGCCCAGCCGTGGCTTCTGAAAGAGCTTGCGGCTCGGCCTAATGTCCGGAGGGTTCGCCTCAAACTCAATTACCGATGCGGAGACCAAATCATCGCTGCCTCGAAAACGCTGCTGCAGGACCCATCGGAGTTCAAATCGCATGACGGCCGCAAGGGCACGATTCTCTTCTACCAGCTCGGATGCGACGCGCGGGGGCAGGCGGAATACGCGTTGGAAACGCTCGTTCCGATGCTGCTCAAGGAGAATGAGGACTGGAAGCCTGGCGATATCGCACTGCTATACAAAACGCTCAATGAGGGAAATTCCGCCGCGGCTGCCGCCGACAAGCTCGGTTATGAGTATTTCCGGCTGGACAACGGGTCGCCGATCAAACGGACGAGGGTGAATGAGTGGCTCGCTGATTGTGCGCGGTGGTGCGCCGGCGGCTGGAAGACCGGGACGGTGACTCTGGGAGACATTCTCAAGGGATGGCGTGGCATGCGCCGTTCCCTGACGCGGGAAGGCGACGTTCTTGCGGCGCGCGCCGGACTGATCTCCTTTTTGTTCGCGACACGCGACGGTGCGATGTCCCTACGGGATTGGCTAGCGGGCATCTCCGAGGCCTCCGTGAATGAGATCTTCACGGAGGAGCCGGGGCTGAGCGACGAGCAAGAGAACTTCGAGGATTTGCGTGAAGCCGCAAAGACCGGAGGAAAGCTTTCCGGATATACGGTCGAAACGTTCGGGAATCAGGGCAGAAGTCCCGAACAGATCAATCTCATGACTTTGCACAGCTCGAAAGGGCTGGAATTCCAGGCGGTCATCATGATCAACCTGGAGGAGGGAGCGATCCCCAGCACTTATGACAAGACGACGGAGGCAACCGAAGAAGCTGGCCGCCTGTTTTATGTCGGCCTAACGCGCGCTATGAGTTCGGTCCATCTCATGTACGCGTTCAATGAGTCGCCCCTTGTGACGCAGGTCAGGAAGGCGACGTAGGAGTGTCTCTATTCCGACCGGGTCGTCTCCCACTTCTTCCTGATCGTAAGGATCGGGAAGAGTACCAAGGAGATCTTCCAGCTGCTCGCTTGTCAGTTGCCAAAAGTTCTTGGAGACATTCTTTCAGTTCCACTTCGGTAAAGGTATCTTCAGCCACTTCTCCATCCTCAAACCTGGCCAATTCACTCCCTGACGCGGGACAAAGACCTTGTCATCAATAACCAGGTCCATAAGCCCGTTCGAGGCGGCCTTGAGTTCGCTCATATCTGCCAGTGGGGATGGTTGGTTGAAAAATCCGCCAGCTCTTTCGTTCGGTCGATTTACTTTTGTAGTGAAGACACCTTTCTTTCTACCGCAGCAGTTCTTGGCTTTTTCATGGAATCCTGCGACCGAAAGTTTTAGCTAAAGAGATCGCTTTTAGTACAGTCGATCGCACACGGACGAATCCCTTCAGTAGCACGCGCTCGTACGGACCTTCCATGCCCTCTCCACCGCGGGGTGAAATACCACTCACCCTCCGGTAACGACTTTCCATTCCCCTGCTGCTCCAGCATGTTTCTGATCGCAATGCCGTGCCGTTCCCAGAAAAGCCAACAACAAGAGCTCCTAAGGGGAGTGAGTGTACCGGAACATCCGTTACACTTTGGACCGGGGACATCCGTTACAAGTCCCTTGCGGCGGTAGAGGCCTTAACCTTCACTCGAGAACTGTGCTTTCTCAGTGTTTTAGATTTATCCCAGCAGTCAAGGTCGTGGAAATGTGGGAATCCCAAAGGGATTTCCAAAGAGTGTGGGAAGGGTGGAAAGCCGGGTTCTTGGCTTTCCATGCTTTCCATACTCTGTCATTTCCATGGCCTGCTTTGGAAAGGCGTATTCGAGAATCGAAGTTGACGAAATCTCGTTTTTCAGGGACTTCGTTGTGCTTGGCCGGGCTTCTCAACGACCCGATTACTTCCTGTTTGCCGACCAACCGCCAGCGACTCACCAAGCCGTTCAGATTTCCGGCCTCGCTGAGCCTACTTGACGGCTCGCACCGAGGGCGGCATCCAAGACCCATCTAGGATTCAGGGGGCCTCCTCATTCGGCCAGTAGAGTCGCAGCATAAGCCCAAAGTTGCGCTCGGGAGCCGGCAGCCAGTTGGCCTCCTTGACCTTGCCGAGTGAGTCTTTCTAGACATAGATGTCCAGTGACCCATCGTCATTCAAGTTGAATTTGCTTCGCTGGCCCATTTTTCGGTGTGTTCCGCTTCCGGGCCGTCGCACGGTCCCAGAGAGTAAGCACCATATTTTAGATTAGGGGTTACTCCGTCCTGTCTCCTTAGCCCTAGCCTGAGAAGGTTTCGCACGCGGCTCTTGACGGAGAAGACGTTTCCTATTGCACAGATCTCCTATCGCGAAACTGGAGGGGAAATGAACCGATGGCCCGACAGCGCATCCTGGATCGCAGGCACAAGGTCCGTTGCCAGGCGAGACTTGGTGACATATCCCGATGCACCTTCCGCGAGACAAGCGCGGACAAACTCAACGCGCGTCTGCACCGTCAGGAACACAATTTTGGCCGTTGAACCGACGCTGCGCAATTCATGTGCCGCTTCGATACCGGATAGTTCAGGCATAGAGATATCCAGCACAATGACGTCCGGGTGAAGTCTCGCCGATTCGAAAAGCAATTCCTTGCCGTTGGTCACGGTACCCACCACCTCGAAGTTAGGCTGCAACAGCGCGCTGACCCGTTCAGTGACGGAACTATGGTCATCGGCAAGCAGTACGCGTGGCCGATTCAATATTTCCTCCGATCGCCTAGCTCTCTCAGCGGATGGAACCGAATACCTATCCGCCGAGTGACCGTGATTCCGAGCACGATGCTACTGGAGATGTGAAGGCAGGACCACTAGGAAAATTCCTAGGGAAAGTGAAGAGCAGATACCGCTTTCTGAGTGCTTGGACTCGAAGACAACGACTATATGCCACCGGCTACGCCGAAATCAATCCGTTCCTGAGCGCCAGGAGCACCAATTCGGCATTGTTCTTGATATGGAGAGATTTCATGATCTCGTACTTGTGGAACATCACCGTTTTCTCGGTGACGCTTAAAATGTCCGCGATCTCTTTCATTGGCCGCCCTTCCGCAAGTAACTGCAGGACCTCTCGCTGCCGCTGCGTCAGCTCCTTACTAAACTGTTTTGCCCGTGATTCCTGTACCTGCCGGTTTTCAGGCCTGAGTCGGGCTGTGACGTAGGCCTTTCCGCGCAATACATCCGCGATGGCGGTCAACAATTCCGACGCCGCGGAATGCTTCACCACGAAACCTACCGGCCCCAATCGAAGAGCCGCCGCGGCTAGGTTGGGATCGGCATGCATGGTCAGGAACACGAGTTTTACCTTGGGAAGAATCTCCTGTATCTTCTTGCCGGCATCGAGACCGTTCAACAACGGCATCGCTACGTCGAGCACGATGACATCCGGCTGGACCCCACTCGCTTCAGCGATCACGGCGCGCCCGTCCGTCACAACTCCCACTACGTCGTAGTGTTTCTCAAGCAGGCCACGAATACCTTCGACTACCACAGCGTGGTCATCGGCGAGCAAAATGCGGGGGCGTGGTACGAGCTGTGTTTGGGCGGGCATGATCACTCCTTGAATACACCAGGCCGGCGCTCCATGCTGCGGAGGATGGGCCCCTGCGGTTCTTTGCACGGTAAACAAACGTTCAGGGTGGTACCGCGATTTCCCATGGAAACAATGTCAATCCGCCCTCCGACGAGCCGCAGCCGCTCTTCCATGCTGCGAATTCCAAGTCCGGCACGATTCGACCGCTGTTGTTTATCGAAACCGATGCCCGCATCGGACACAGACAAATATAGCCGTTCGTCTTCGCCTCGTAAGCGGACCTCGGCTCGATTTGCGCCGCTGTGTTTCTTCACGTTGCGAAGTGCCTCCTGAACGATCCGGAAAATGCAAAGAGCAACATCGGGGCTAATTCCGCGAGATATATTTTCGTGCGCGAAGTCGACCTGAATTCCTTGTTGCTCAGTAAACTCCTCGCATAGTGAGCTGAGTCCGAGAGCCAGTCCCAGGTTCTCGAGCGTGGAGGAATGCAAACGGTGCGACAAAGAGTGCAAATCGTCCCCGAGATCTGCCGCGCGAATCCACAGGTCCCGAAATCGCTTTCGGGCCTCGAGGGGCGATTCGGCAATCAGCTGAGAAGCGCGTTCCAGGTCTACTGCCAACATCGCCAGGCGCTGATTAAAATCGTCGTGAAGCTCACGGGCAAGACGGCTTCTCTCCTCCTCCTGGGCATGGATGAGCTGGCCGCTCAACTCCAGCCGCTCCCGCTCTTCCTGCTTCCGTTGGGTAATATCCGTGTGCGCCACCACGCAACCCGGCAGTACGTTGCTCAGAGGCGTCACTGTCATGAGCGAGCACCTCGAACCCGTCCCACCCGACCAATCCCATTCCATGGAGAATTGCGCTGTCTTGCCCGCCAAGACCGCTTCGATTCCCAGCAATCCCTGCCTGGCCGATAGGTTTCCCGCCTCTATGGCAGCTCGGCACGCCTCGAGATAATTCACTCCAACTCCCAGTTCGGGAGTGAATCCAAATCCGCCGCTCTTCACAAACTCGACCCACTGCGGATTCGAGCTGACGATGGTTCCGTTTCCATCTAGCACGGCGACGCCGCTGCTTAGCGAATTCAGGACGGCGCGTTTCAAAAGTTCGCTAGCCGCCCGGGCCTCGTCCGCGGTCTTTCGCAGTAGCGCATTGGCAAAAATAGTCCCAACCGTAGGCAGTTGATGGATAAGGCGCTCCGACCAGGTTCTCTCTTCCGCAACGGTTACAAACGAAAGAGAACCAAGAATCGTCCGTTCTGACTCCATGGGTACGATGGCGTTTGATTTCACACCAGAGTGTTCCAATAGCTTTCGGTCAGCTTCAGCCTCGGCAGGCAACTCCTTCAGGCTGTTAAGGAAAAGAGGCTTGCCACTCAGGAAATTTGGGAAATACCAGGGACAGAGTTTTGCATTCAGGGCATCAGGGCCAAGTATCTCCGTTCCGGAACTGTAGTGTGTTCGATATAGTTCCGCCTCATCCGCGGAAAATTGAAACATCGTCACTCGATCCACGCTCAGGAAGACCCGGAGCCGGTTAAGTGCTTCGTCAATTCCTGCGTCTATCTTGTTCGGAGGCAAATCAATGAAATAGGTAGACAATTCAGAAATGAGTTGCTCAAACTCAAAGCTGGACTGCAGCGAGACTTCTGCCTGTCTTCGCCGCGTTCTTTCGAAAAGAAGATAGCCGCTCAGAAGGACCAAAGCCAGCATGGCCAGGGTGTAGCCAATGATCTGGGTCTTGTAGAGTTCCCAAACCCCCGGCTGCCGATAGTACAGGGTACTGCCGATCGGAAGCTTTTTTTCGTCGAGTCCCCATCTCTGCATGGCGCGCCAGTCGAACATATAGACATTGGTGCCCATCACCGTGGGAATGTCCGCCGGCTTCGCACCGTTCAAAATTTCACGGATCATGCTGGTCGCCGTCTTAATTTGCGCCGCATAACTGCTTACAAAACCCCCGACAACCCCTTTACCTATGAACGTATCGGCCAGGCCATAGACAGGAGCGTCCGCGGCTTGCGCAATCATCGGAACAGATTGCGTGGCGTTGATAAAACTCTGTTCCTTGGCGTCCACCGAAAGGGACGTGTAAAAAACAATGGAATGCTTGGGCAGATGTCGCACACGATCAAGCAGCGTTGGCATATCCAGATCGGTTAGATATTCAATAGTCAACTTCGATTCGTAGTTGCGCAATGCCGCTTTGACAAATGATTCCACTCCACGGTCAAACGGAGCCACACCTCCGACCACCACCACGCGATTCGTGCCGGGCTGCAACCGAAGCGCTGCTTCGATTGTCTTTGCCGGGTCGATCGTCATCCACGCTCCGGTGAAATGGGAATCAAGCTTTGGGCGTCCCGCCTGGTCCAGCGAGCTGGCGCAGAACACGATCGGGACATCCGGGAAAAAGGTCGCGCGGGATTCCGCCAGAAATTTGATGGGTGCAGGGCCAAGAGCGACCATGATATCGGGCTTCTTGTCACGGTACTTATTGATGAACCAGGCGCGAATCTCCTGCTGCGACGATTTCTCAGGAAATAGCGATGTATCCAGGGATTCGTCGAACAAATCGACTTTGTATTCTGACTGCTCATAGAGCGAACTGCGGAACTCCGACAAAGCCCAGCTGACGACAGGAACGGACACTCCGAACTCGTTGAACACCAGAACGCGCTTGGTCGGTTTAATTTGCGGAGTTTGCGCAGCTGCCACCCTGAGGGCAAGCAGGAAGAGAAATAACGCACTCAGCCGATAACGGGCACGCCACTGCCGTCCGGCAGGGCGGTCCTCGTCGGTTTGGAGTCGTCTTTTCATCTCCACTCGAGATGGTACACCGGACATCCGGGTTAACTGGCCTAGCAAAACTACAAGTCGGGTGCAACCTGGGAGGTGCCCCTGTAACCCAACCCCAGAAATCTGGTCCTTTATCTAAAAGAAATGACACGACTAGTCATTCTCCTAGTTGAAAGGAGTCCTCGCTTGGAGCTAGGCTCGTCGTGTCTTTGGATTAGTTTCGCACGTGCGGCCAGAGCCGGGAGGCAGAATCCTGTCGCAGTTTCTTTAGCGATCGCAACTGCGTTTTTGAGCCCTTTCTGCCAACCACTTCTGGAGGTAGTTTTGTGAGTTCAGTAACACGATTCCAATCAAATCAACCGAAGTTAGGAGACGAACATGTATTTCACCGATGACTCGTTGCTACCCGAAAATCAAGCCCCACTGATGATCACCGCCGCGCCCTATGGGCCGATCTGGATGCCAGTGGATTGCACGCCTGAACAGAAACTCCCGGTCACTTGGGATGAACAGGTCCAAGCCGCGGTGGACTGTTACAACGCCGGCGCCACATTGTTGCACATCCATGTGCGCGATCCCAAAACCGGCCACATCTCCAAAGACTTTAATCAGTACAACGACCAGATAGGGCGGCTGCGCAAGGCAGTGCCGAAGATGGTCCTGCAGCTCGGCGGGTCGATCTCTTTTGCCCCGGAGCCGGGCGAGGAAGCGAAATTCCAGAACTACGACTCTCGCCATAAGCTGGCCGAAATCAACCCCAAGCCGGACCAGGTCACGGTCAGCTGTGGCACCACCCTCTACGATCTGACGGCCCTCCATCCCGTCGACGACGCCTTTCAGGGAACGCGCTTCACCAACCCGGCGATGCTTCACGCCATGGCAAACCTTGTGGCTGACGCTACGCCGGACTTCTATCTGGAAAACATCAAGCGCCTGGTTCAGAACGGCATCCAGCCGTTCTTCGCACTTGCTCACGTCCACGGCCTTGAGCTCGTGGAGCGCTTAATCCGCAAGGGCTACTATATGGGGCCGATGAACGGGTTCTTCAGCATCGGCGGCGGGGGCGTGTGCGGGGCCAATCCGTTCGACCTGATGGAGCTGATCCGCCGTACGCCGCATGGCTCCTTCTTCACCTACCAGACTACGTTTCGTCTGACCCATCCACTCGCGGCTCTCTGCATCGCGCTGGGGCAACACACTCGGGCCGGCATCGAGGATAACCTATGGAACACCACCAAGGGCGTGCGCATGTCGACGATCGAAATGATCGAGCGCCATGTTCGCATGGCCAAGGAACTAGGAAGGGCGATCGCTACACCCGAGCAGGCGCGCGAGATGCTGAAGATCGGCGTCACTTACGCATCTACAGCGGAAACCCTCGCCAACCTTGGCCTGCCGCCGAACCGGCGCCCGGGCAACATGGGGTTCATGGTGCATGAAACAGACGGAATGTTTCATCCGGCGGCGCAAGGTGGGTGCGGCCACATCCACGCCGGGGAGTGGGAGGAAAAGCTGGACATTCCGGTCGCGGTGGGAGCACGCAGCTAAGACGGGTATCCGAAGTGCGAAGCATAATAAGGTCCCTTCCTGCATATAGGGAGGGACCATACCATCGCACGATGCTGCGCGATCTCTCGGATCATTACTTTGATTCTGTAGGCGAAATCGATGGCGGACTTTATCGAAGTAGCGGCCCTTGAGCAGATTCGGCCCGGAGCCGGATCACGGTTCATCGTCCTGGACAAGGAGATGGCCATATTCAACGTGGACGGAAAAATCTGCGCCATCTCAGATCACTGTCCACACGCTGGCGGCTCTCTGGGATTGGGAAAGCTGGATGGCAAGATCGTAACTTGCCCGGTGCATGGAATGAAATTTGATGTCACCACAGGATGCTTCGCGGGCACTTCGGACTTCGGTGTCGCTGCTTACCCAGCGAAGATTGTGGACGGACAGATTTTGGTCGCGGTGCTTTCGAACGAGAAAACACGCTGAATCATGAGGGGCACAGCGAATTGATTGCTCCCCCTTAAGGCGAAGGGGGCTTTGCTGGGTACCGTCGCGATGAAAGGGGGAGTCGTGCAGTGGTCTAGCTACGTCGCTTACTTCTTCGGGGGCGTTTTCCTCGTGAACTCCATTCCGCACTTGACGAGCGGAGTATCTGGGCATCGGCTCCCGACACCTTTCGCTACCCCGCTCGGCAAGGGACAGTCTTCGCCAATGGTCAACGTGCTTTATGGCTCCGTGAATCTCGCGGTAGGGTACTTGCTCGTGTGCCAGGTCGGAGATTTCCACGTCCGTCGCATTTCCGATGTGCTCGCTTTGGGATTCGGCGGTCTGCTGATGGCCGTCATGCTGTCCCAATTGTTTGTGTATCTACAACGGTCGATGGGCGGTCGTGACGGGTTGGTCGCGGCTCAGGCCACTTCAGGTGGAGTATTGGCCAAAGACTCTGGTTCGGCGTAATCGTGATTTGTACCGTCCATCGGATGGAGTTCGACGTCACCAAGGCGCGTCATGCCCGACCCAATAGCAGTTGTAAACGAGAAAAAGGAGGAAACAAATGGCGACAGACACTGTAGCAACGAAAGCATCGTCGACGACGCAATCCGCAGGCCCTTGGGGTTCGTCTTTGGACAAACTTAAGGAATGGGATCCTAAAGGAGCGGAACTGCTGTTGCGAGTAGGCATGAACCCGTGGATCAGCGGCGTTCTGCCACGCAAGGAAGTGGAGCTGATCTTCCTCGCGCTGAACTGTTCCTGTACCAATCTGGATGAAGAAGGCACGCGCCGTCAGATCCGCGCCGCGCTCGAAGCTGGAGCGACGCGCGATGAGATCCTTCTGGTTCTCAAGTGTGGTGTAGGGCTGGCGGTCCATTCCTGCAGCTTGGGCGCCCCCATCTTGCTCGAGGAAATGAAGGCGGCTGGAGTGAAGCCGGCAGGAGGTCCCAAGCCAGAGACTCCAGCCTGCGACGCGATGCGCGCGATCGGCCAATGGAACACGGCGTGGGATCCGTTCTATGAGCTCTCCCCTACCTGGACCGATGAATTCTTTGCCTTCGGAGCCAGCGTATACAAGAGCGGTCTTTTCACACCCAGGTTCATGGAGTTGATCAGTATCGCTTTCGATGCCTCCATCACGCACATGTATGCACCCGGCACACGCCGGCATATCCAGGGAGCGCTCAAGGCGGGAGCGACGCCAGAAGAGATCATGACCGTGCTGCAGATTTGCGTTTCGATGGGCGTTGAAGCTTGTGCCAAAGGCGTTCCGATCCTTGCCGAGGAATTAGAACAACGCAACCCCAAAAATGTCGCGTGATCTATCGCGGGATGTATTGGTGAATAGGTCCTTCTGGGGATGGACGGAAAAGTAATGGTAGCTGTTTCTTGAGTTGTTGGGGCTGACCCGGTGCGCAAAGATAGGTCGCGAATGACTGAAATTGCCGGAAAGACGGTCTATATCACTGGTGCGGGCAGCGGGATGGGCCTGCTCGCGGGCAAGATGCTGGCCGGCATCGGGGCCAACATCGTGACTCTTGATCGCAGGCCGAACGACGCCGCGCTGCGCGAGATCGAGTCGGCGCGGCGCTCGCCGGAACAGCGTGTGGCGCGTTACAAGGTCGACGTAGCCGATCGCGAAATGGTGATCAGGACCGTCGGAACGGCAATTGCTGAAGCCGCCGCACCGGACGTTCTCATTAACATGGCTGGCATCGGGGCCACGGCAGAGTTCGTTGACATGGGGTTCGAAACTTTCGACCGGGTGATTAAGATCAATCTCTACGGCACCCGGAATATTGTCGAAGCGGTGCTGCCCTCCATGCTCGCACGTGGCAGCGGCAAGATCGTTCTGGTTGGCTCAATGGGTGGGATCATCCCGGTCTACGGTTACACCGCTTACGGCAGCTCTAAATTTGCCGTCGTGGGGCTCGCGCAGTGCCTGCGTTACGAACTGAAACCGCGTGGCATCAGCGTCGCCTGTTTCTGTCCCGGCGAAGTGGAGACTCCGGGTCTCGCAACGGAGAGGAAGACTCAGCACCCGGCCAGCGCCGCGCAAAAAAAGATCGGCGGAACTATGCCGGTCGAGGCTGCAGTACGCGGACTAGTGAAAGGCATCGAACACGACGAGGCTATGATTATTCCCGGCTGGAAGGTTAAGTTCACCTACTGGATGCACCGCATCACGCCAGATCGGCTGTGGAACGCGGTCACCGACGGCATCGTCGCGAAAGCTATGCGTGAGAGCACATCGGCCACCAGCAAAGGAGGAACGTGAGCTAGGCGACGACGATGGCGGACTTCATCGAAGTAGCGGGTGAACTCCTCAGGATCGCCCTTGATGCTTCCGTGACGCACATGTATGCGCCGGGGCAGCGCGCCGGCACATCAAGAACGCGCTGCACGCGGGCGCAACCATGGATGAGGTTATGGAAGTAGCGGAAACTGCGCGTTGTCCAGGGAGTTCAGACTTTCAACGTGGGCCTGCCGATTTTGGAGGAGGAACTGCAACACCAATGATCAAACCGCATCGGCGAAAATGAGACTTGCATTCGCGTCAGTCGGTATACTGGCCGAAAGACAAATCGCCATCCATTTTGGACGGCTCCTGGAAACTTCCCCACCGTCGTGAAGGCGAACCAACGGGCCCAGCCGGAGTAGTTCAGGATCGACCTAGTCGCTTACCGTGGAGCGCACCAGACGAATGAATTCAATTGCGGTTAGTTCGATAGTGTTTGCTTCGATCTTTGTGTCAGGCCTCGCGGGCATGGTTCTCCGGCAGGCCATACCGGAGGACCGTCTCGGATCGAGTGAAAAAGAAGTTGCCAGACTCGTAACAGGACTCATGACGACGATGGCGGCAATCGTTCTAGGGATGCTTGTGTCCTCGGCAAAGGCCTCCTACGATGGACGAACCAACGAGGTCGCGGAGATTTCTTCACAGGTCATCACTATTGATCGCATGTTGTCGAAATATGGAACAGAGACTGCGGAAATGCGCGGGCATTTTCGGCTGCTTGTGGAGGCCGGTGTTCATCGTATTTGGCCGACTCAGAGACCCGTGCAGGTCGACCTCAAACCTCGTGATGACGAGGGTGAAATTCTTGTAGACGAGCTCCGCGTACTAACACCGAAGAATAATGAGGAGGCCGAAGTCAAAGCCCAGATCCTAGGTATGATCGCCGATCTGCGGCAGACGCAATGGCTCTTGTTCCTAAAGTCGAAGCGGAGCGCAATACCTATCCCGCTCCTGCTGGTTGTGGTCACATGGCTCGCTCTCATCTATTTCAGCTTTGGCTTGTTCACGACTCCTAGTTCCACGATAGTCGTGACCTTAGCTTTCGGTGCACTGGCGGTTTCGACCGCGGTCCTTATAATCCTTGAGCTTTACTCGCCGTTCAGAGGAGTGCTGAGGATATCCTCCGATCCGATCCTGGAAGCGCTGAGCCAGATGGGACGTTGAGGCTTTGTCATCATGCGAACTGCCAGGCATTTCCGGTAAGTTCCCCGCGCCCGGGCCACCGCACGGTGCCACAATCTGGTGAGCATGAGCCGTTACATGAAAGTGAACCACAGGATTTTATGCAGCTCGTTCAGGGCTGGAAACACCTTTGCCCAAGAAGCTGACCTTTACCGATGAGGCAAGATTCGTGAGCTTGCGCGGCGCGGAGACCGTCCTCATCTCATTTTTCATTAACTACAATCGACCTGCGCGAACACCATTAAGGCAGCAGAACGCTGAAAGTCTGTGAGACTTTCAGCGCATGACTTGAACAGGCCTAAACCGCAGCGCTTCTGCGTCGAACTCACCAATCTCAACATCCCGAAAATAGACCTTGTAGAAGTCTTGATCGACCTGCTCGAAGCCGAGAACCTCAAATCGAAAAACCTCGCTGACGAATACACGGCCTTTATGCCAACTTATGTCGCCGCTGTTGTTCACTTTCCGGAGCATAAATCCATGCTGATAAACGAACTCGATCGGATTTCGAGGCAGCAACACAGAACTTGGCTGATAAACGCTGCCTGGAGTCGCGTTGTTTAGTCCCTCGTGGGGTCGCTCGTAATTGAAGACATGTCTAAAACGGTCGAACTTCTTCTGCTGGAGCCGCAACGTCAAAGCTGCCGGCCTAGTTGTCTCTTCCTTGAGGGTTCGATGCATTCGTTCGTGGCGACCGTTCTGCTGAGGACGCCCAGGCTGAATGCGCTCGTGAATGATCCCCATCTTCATCCATCCGAGCGAGAGCTTCGACAGGCCTAGTAGTCCTGTCCCAGCGAATGGCGCCCCATTGTCAGTTCTAATCCTGGAAGGCATTCCATACTCCCGCATCGCCGCTTCGCAAACGGCTCTAACTTGACTCAAGTCCATTCGGGATACGATCTGACAGCGGATCAGATAACGACTGTGAGCGTCCGTGATCGTGAACGGATCGCAACGCGAGCCATCTCCCGTAGCGAAGTACCCCTTGAAATCCATGCACCAGAGTTGATTGGGGGCTGTCACCTCAGAGAAGGGCTCCGAGTAAGGCGTCGTGCGTCGCTTCTTACGCTTTGAGCTCGTTAGGCCAGCTCGTTGAAGAATGTTGCCGAATGTACTGGCTACTGGCCACGCGACGCTCGAATCTAACTGCTCCAGTCTCGCCTTGAGCTTCCTTGCTCCCCAGGAAGGGTGCTTGCCCCGCAATACCAATATCGCGTTCTCGATCGCCTCAGGAGTCGCGTGCGAACAGCTGTGAGGCTTACTGCTGAGGTTTAGCAGTCCTTCGGGCCCACTCTCTCTATAGCGATTGATCCATCGATAGCCGGTTGGCCGTGACACTCCGAACTCACGGCACAGCTCTGAAACAGACATTTCTTCCTTTTGGTAGCTCGATAGAAATTGCAGGCGTTGATCCACGATATGACTCTCTTTCCAGGGCATACCGCATCATCGTGCGTCCGACCAAAGCCTAGGAACCATCAGGGTTCCATCTCGCTGTAACGCATGTCTTTGGTCTGTTTTGTAACGCAAGTGCTAAGTACGCTCAGGAGCTCCGCCCCTCGCGCCCGCAAGGAGTTTCCCCAAGCTTCCGCGCTTCGCTTGTGCAGCCCTCCGCTTTGCTTCGCCCTTTCCACTCCCACTGCGCTCCGTTCCAAGGGTGGGAGATCCCCCTCCCCTTGCAGTTGCTACCCCCCGCCTTCGCCAGGAGGCGTTCGGCATGTATGCACACGCCACCGCCCCGATTCAAGAGCAAAGGCCAGTGCGACAGCCCAAGGAGGAGGCATCCATGAACACCATCGTCACCACCGCAGCCGTTGACCCATCCACCCCGAATGCCAATAAGCAACAGAAGCAGACCGCGAAAGAAGTAATCGCGGCCAACGTCCAAGCCCTCATCGAGCAGTTAGAGCAGGGACACTCCGAAGCCCTTACCGCCTACCTCACCGCAATGGGCAGGTTTCACAACTACAGCTTCGGCAACATTCTGGAGATTGCACGGCAGAAGCCGGATGCGACCCGCGTTGCAGGCTTCTATGCCTGGCACCAGCTTGGTCGCAAGGTCAAGAAGGGGGAACACGGCATCCGCATTCTGGCTCCCATGATCGGAGTACGGCGGAAGAAGGATGAAGAGGCCGAAAAGGACATCCGCACTCAGAACCAAGCTGTCTTGGTTGGCTTTCGCGCTGCTTATGTCTTCGATGTAAGCCAGACCGAAGGCAACGCACTTCCGGAATTCTCTGAACGCGTCTCCGGTAACGCCGGGGAGTACCGCGACCGCCTTGTGAATTTCGTGATCGGGCAGGGCATCGAGCTTGAATTCAAAGAAAGCATCGCCCCGGCTCTTGGAATGAGCTATGGCGGAAAGATCGCTTTACTGCCGGGCCAGTCTTCCGCCGAGGAGTTCTCAACTCTTGTGCATGAACTGGCACACGAGATGTTGCACAGGGCAGAGCGTCGGACCGCCACCACCAAAACAGTTCGTGAAACCGAGGCCGAAGCCGTTGCGTTTGTGGTCGGCAAGACCATAGGCCTTCAGACAAACAGAGCATCGGCGGATTACATCCATCTATACCACGGCAACGCGGCCCTGCTCACTGAGAGCTTGGAAGTCATCCAGAAAACTTCCGCCGTAATCCTTTCTGCCCTCGAAAAGCCTGCGGCAGAGGCGACCGAAGAACCTGAAACCGACATGGCGCAAGCCAGCTGACCACGGCCTTGAACACGCGGGCGGCGTCCGGCCGCCTGCTTCAACTCCCCACCTGCACGACCCAACCGCTCAAAGGAGAGCACCCCATGAATCCGAACACAACTACAGAATACCGCGACCTTCCCCTCGCCGTCCTCACCGAGTCTGTCACGAACCCGCGCCGGAGCTTCGAAGATGCCGCGCTTAAAGAGCTCGCCGAGAGCATCCGCAGCCAGGGCGTTCTGTCACCCTTGCTTGTGCGGCCTCTTACGGACCAGAGCTTCGAGATTGTCGCCGGAGCGAGACGCTACCGCGCCGCGAAAATTGCGGAGGCCCCGACTGTACCGGTCCGTATCGTCCACCTCACCGATGCCGAGGCACTGGAGGCGCAGTTAATCGAAAATCTTCAAAGGGAAAACGTCCACCCGTTGGAGGAAGCTCAGGGGTTCCGCGCCCTCCTGAACTTGGAGGAACCGAGGTACAGCATCGAGCAGATCGCCGCAAAGACGGGTAAATCGCCCGTCTATTGCGTCGGTCGATTGAAATTGACCGAGCTTTCTCCGGCTGTGGTTGAAGCCTTTTCCAAAGACGAGATCGGCGTAGGCCATGCCCTGTTGCTGGCGCGACTGCAGCCCGCACAGCAGGAAAAGGCCCTCAACGCGTGCTTCCGGGAAGAATGGATGGGCGCAGATCAGAAACCTAAGCGCATCCTGTTGCCAGTCCGCCAGCTTCAGGTGTGGATTGAGCGTAACGTCCTGTTCATCCTGAAAGATGCGCCATTCGATCGGGAAAATCCGCAGCTTGTCCCAGTAGCCGGAAGCTGTCTAGACTGCCCCAAACGCACCGGACACAACAAACTTCTCTTTGCAGGTATTAGCGAGAATTCGGACGCTTGCTCAGACCCCGATTGCTACTCGGCCAAGCTGGATGCGCACGTAAAGACGACCATCGCGGCGATGCCAAAGCTGATTCAGATTACGACCGCTTACGGCAAACCTGCCGAAGGCAGTCCGGTTCTTCAGCGCAATCAGTACGTCGAAATCCGCCAGGACAAATCGGAAGAGAAGCGCGATTGGCCAGAGTACAGGACTTGCAAGTACACCACCGAAGCCATCATTGCCGAAGGCACGGAGAAAGGCGAACTCCGCCAGGTCTGCGCTCACCCCGATTGCCCGGTGCATCACCCTAAGAAGGAGGCCAGAGCCAGTGATGCGAAATGGAAAGCTGAGCAGGAAAAGCAACGCAAGCAAGAAGCAATCGCTCGCGCAACCGGTCTCCGTGTTCTAGGAGCCATCGGCGAAGCCGTGCCAGTGCGTCTGCTGAAAAGGGAATTGCTGTTCATAGCGCTTCAGATGGCGACGAAGCTTGACTTGCCACGCATGGAAATCCTTGCCAAGCTCCACCAGCTTACGGCGCAGAAAGGTAAGGAGCCGCTTCCTAAAACTGTCGCGGCCTTCATTCGTCGTTCCGGGGAAGGTGTGTTGGGGCGACTACTGGTGGAGATGGCCGTTCTGCTCCGGGCCGATTCGGAACAAGCGGCTAGCAGGGTTCTCGCGGAAGCCGCCAAAGAGTACGACATCAGCGTGGACGTGATCAGCGCGGCTGTGAGCAAGGAGTTTGCCGAGCGGGAAAAGGCCAAGGCCGCCAAGAAGACCACCACAAAACCGGAAGGAAAGGTGGCAAAGAAGACGGCAGCAGCCTAATCTTCAGAATCTGCGATCCCAACGGAGCCTGCAAACACAGGCTCCATTTTTGTGTCTCGCGCCTGCGGTCTCCTCGAGTTTGAAACCCTGCGGACCTGCGATCTACGTTGTCCTACCGTCTGCGGTGCGAACAGGCTTCTTCAAGAGGAAATGAGACAGTCAGCCCTGGAAGACTTCTGAAGGCAGATACCTTCTGTGTTCAGCGCAGAGAGGACACCTTGCGGCGATCGGTTGCGCAGGTAGTCAACTGGAGCAGGAATGTTCTCTCCACAACCCTTGCATCGGATCACAAAGCCTCGCGTTGGAGGAGGTCCTTGGAACATGAAACCAGTATAGGAGAACAAAAAGCGAATAGTATTCCACATCTGTAATATGATCGGCAATATGGTGTTATTTGAATGGTATTGCATCGATATTTAGATGATTTTGTTGTAGACTGTTGGTTAGGGAGAAGACCATGGCCGTCAGCGTCGCTCTGCCTCGCCCCGATCTTGCCGCTCATCGGGAGGCATTATCCCTTGCGTGGCCTGAACTAGTCAGGCATCTTACAGAGATTGTCGGACGGAAACTCACGGCGTACATTGCCGGTGTAAAGGATGTTCGCGCGCTTGATCGATGGATTAACGGGACCGAACCCTATGGAGATGTGGAGGACCGTCTGCGCTTCGCCTATCAAGTGGTGCGTACCCTGAGCCAACACGACTCGCCCAGGATAGTTCAAGCCTGGCTGACGGGGGTCAATCCTGAGCTCGGTGATCGCGTCCCACTGCGCGTCCTGCGAGATGGAGAGCTGAGCACCGTAGCTCCAGAAATCTTGGGAGCTGCCAGAGCCTTCATAGCCGGGGCCTGATTTGGAATGTCCGAGACAACAACCCCCACCGCTCCTATCTTTCGGTTGGGGCTGCACCCAGATCCCTGGGAGCCGCCTGACTGGTCACGGGGCCCATACCGACGGCACATTTCGGCAATCGCTTCGACGATCCTACGGGCTACTATCGCGTCCTCTATGCGTCGAGCCAACGCCTCTCTTGTTTTATCGAGACTTTGGCTCGCTTTCGACCCGACCTAACCTTGCTCGCCGAGCTAGAGGGAATCGCCGGCGAAGATGACTTTGTTCCTCTCGGACATGTTCCGGCAGAATGGTGCAACGCACGTCGACTCGGAACGTGTACGGCGCAGGGAACCTATGCCGACATTTACTCTGCCTATTGGGTTGGCCGTTTGCGCCAAACCTTAGCATCTGAATGCATGAAACTCGGGCTCGAGGACCTCGACGTCGCCATTCTCCAACAAGGAAAACCACGGCGATTGACACAACTCTCGTCACTTGAGGTCTACAAGGCTGGCCTGAACGGAATTTATTACCGTTCTCGGTACGGACATGACCTCGAGAACTGGGCTCTGTTCGAACCATTCCAAATTCGAGACAAACAGCACGCAGAGGCTATCCACTTGGATGATCCGGACCTCTTGGCTGCGTGTGAGATTTTGGGAATTCAGATCGAAAGATAGGGCTTGGCGCTCTATTTGTAACAATCCGATGAAGAACGCATCGGAAGCCCGACCTAGTAGGCAACACACACGCTTACACATTGGGACTGCAACGGCTGCTCTGGCCGCTCAAACAAACTGTACGTAGTGACGAAAGTACAGCACCCCGTTGATTCATTCGGATCATTCTGGCACTATTACTGAGTAAATAAACAGGCGCCATGCGAATCGCCTTCTCCTCCACCCTTCGCATCGCTGCCGGTTTGCTGCTGGCCGTCCTGCTGAGTTGTGTCGGATATCAAGTCCTCCGGAGGAGGAATTCTGGCGCTCCAGAGGCCCTCCTTACGCGAGCCGACGAGATGTCATGGCTCAATAACTGGATTGCGGCTGAACCTCTTTACCGGCAAGCGGAACTTCAATTCAATCAAAAAGGTCAACACTCAAAGGCCCTCTACGCGCGTGTTAGTGAAATTCCCGCCCGTAGCGAATCGTCGACAAGTTTCCCATCGCAGATTGCCTCGCTTAGACGTGACCTGGAATTGCCAGAGGCGCGGGACCCCGAGACCCGACTTCGCGTTCTGACCATCCTCGGCATGCTGGAAGTGAATTACGACTCGGGAATGGCACGACAGACTTGGGCCGAGGTGCAGTCCCTGGCGACCAGCCAGCACCATTATCTGCTGGCGTCGCGAGCAATCGGCGAGCAGGGAATCGCGGCGTTTCTGCTCGGTGACATTGCAACGGCGAAAAAGGATGTACTAAAAGCGTGGATGATCGCAAAGGTTGCCGACCCAGCTGCTCATATTCGATATGCCAGCATGTATGGCACTGGCTTGGTGGAATTGCACAAATATAAGGAGGCAATAGGGCCACTCGACGAGGCAATTCAGGTTGCAAACAAGACGCGTGGGGTCGCGTACCCAACAATCGCCGTCACGGCGAAGATCGAGGCACTCGGCGGCCTTGGAGAAAACAGGGAAGCCCTGGCCCTGGCCGCAGAGGAGATGCGGCGGATTTCAAGCTACCACCTGGCCGGCCACCTTTATGAGGTTTACCAGACGAGAGCTGGTGTCTACGAGCGAATGGGACAATGGGATCAAGCTGTATCCGATCTCACGCAGGCCGTCAGATTTGCAAATCAGCTCTCCAATTGGAGAGGTTTGACCCAGGCGGATGGTTTGCTTGCCGAAGCTTATTTGCATCAAGGGACTTTGCAACCGGCCTTGACCGCAATCGATGAAGCTATTGAGGCCAACAAGAATATCCCTGATGAACTGTATTTCGTTCCGAGGAACCTCGCCATCAAGGCCCAGATCATGGAGCGGCTAGGAAACACGAAGGCGTCAAACGATCTTTACGAAAAAAGCGCGGACCTTCTGGATGCTCTCCTCAGTAAGGTTCCTACGCCCACCGTCGAACGGCAGCTTTTGAGCGATTTAAGCGTGGTTTACGCCGGATACTTCGTTTCTCTCTGCGACCAAGGCAAACTTGCAGACGCTTTCCACGTGATCGAGCGCGCACGTGGGCGAGTGGAGGCTCAGGCCCTTGCGCATCACGAAGTGATCCCGCCGCACGAACCCAATCTGGCCGAGCAGCATCTCACCAGCCTCAACGTTGAACTGCTCGATACCGATGATGAATCGGCCAGGGAGCACATTCTCGACGCGATCTATAGCACCGAGCAACAGCTCGACAGTTCGAAGGCAGATGAAGCGCGACCCACGCCTGTCTCGCTTGGCCAGCTTCAACATGATCTGCGAGCTCCTGAGATTGTTGTGGAGTATGTTCTTGCGAATCCCCACTCGTATGCGCTTGCTGTGACGCAGAGTAGTGCTCGTCGCTATACGCTCCCCTCAAAAGACACGGTGGAACGTGAAGTCAGTCAATACCGTGCCGAGTTGATGCAACAAAAGACGGATCAATCCACTGGGCAACAACTCTTCGATCGGCTTCTCGGCGGTATTCCGGAGTTCAAAGCAAAGCATGCTTTGATTGTGGTGCCAGATGGGAATCTTCACCTTCTACCGTTTTCCGCCTTAGTGAACCAGAAACAATACATTCTCACCTCCCATCTTGTGACCGTGACCCCTTCGGGAACTGTACTTCACATCCTGAGGCATCGAGCAGATAAGGTGAGCCGTGACGATCTACCGTATGTTGGTGTCGCAGCGTGGACCTCCAAACAACCCACGACCACGCTTCTCGCGAGCATTCGCCGCGCAGTCACAGGGCCGAGCAAACGCGAACTTGTTGCACTGCCGGAGAGTCGTTACGAGGTCGAGACCATTGCGGCCGACCTCCCCAAACCTAGTACCGTCCTTCTGGGTGCACGCGCAACAGAGACAAATTTCAAGCAGCTTCCGCTCAACCAATACAATGTCATCCATCTTGCGCTTCACGGATACGTCGATCCCGAGTACCCAGATCGCTCTGCTCTCGTCTTCGCGCCGGAGCAGCCACACACCGATGATGGTCTGCTTGCAAGTTCGTGAGATCAGAGACCTTCGCTTCAACGCGAGTCTTGTAACGCTCTCTGCTTGCGACACGGGCGTAGGGCCAGTCGGCGAGGAGGGAGCCGCCAACATTGTGAATGCGTTCATCGAAGCGGGCGCTCAGAGCGTTGTCTCGACACTCTGGGAGCTTGAAGATCATGCGACCGCGCATCTGATGACCGGCTTTTATGCAGACCTCAGCCATCGCGAGGGGAAGGCGGAAGCGCTGAGAGAGGCACAGCTCGAAATCCTGAATTCAGGTGCACCACCATTCTACTGGGCCGGGTTTGTACTCGACGGCGAACCGAACGGCAACCTATTCCCGGAAACGGGAATTCACCTCTCTTCAAGGAGCAACCGATGACAGTGAATTCCGTCACCAGCGCGGCATTGCGAATCCAGATCTCCACGCGTGATCGACGTGCCATTCTCAATAACGTTCTGGCGGCGCTGCAAAAGCGTTTCTATTCGCCCGAGAAGCTAAATGAAAACTGGCAGGCTGCGGTAGAACGATGCCGCCCGATGATTGAGAACGCGAACACTGCTGACGATTTTGAACAGTCCATGAGCGAGCTGCTGGCCGAACTGCGCACTTCCCATATCGGCTTTTTTCATAGCAGCGCCCGCAGAGCATCGAGCAGAGCTGCGCTTAGCGCTACTTATCTTGCGGACGAGACGCCCTTCGGAAAACGGTGGGTATTTCAAGATGTCCATTCGGGGGGTGCTGCGTCGCTAGCGGATATTGAACCCGGGGACATTCTTCTTGGCATTGATGGGCGGGAAATTAATGCGCCCGAACATCCAGTATTTCAAATGGGCAAGCAGAGCAGTGTCGAGATCGTCGGCAGGGATGATCGGTCGCCGGACTGTTTCTGTCGACGTGGCGCGTCCCAAGGGGAAGAAGTTGCATTTTGTCGAGCCAACGCTCGTTGAGGCCCACCAACTCGGAGGCGGTCTGGGTTACCTGAAGATTGCGATGTTCCCCGGCATGGTCGGGGTCGAGGTGGCAAACGAAATCTCGGGTGCAGTCGAACGGTTAGGAGGAGTCGACCGGTTGATCATCGACCTTCGCGGGAATACTGGAGGAGGTGTCGGAGCGCTTCGTGTCATGAGCATACTCACGCCAGGCAGAATTCCTGTAGGATTCGCCCTTGATAGGCGTCGTGCTCCAGCAAATCTCGAATCAGCGAAGCGGCAATTTCGCCGATTTTCGCGCATTCCTTCATCGAAGACGGCCCTCTGGGCGCTCGCCTTACAGTTTGCCCCGGCCATGATGACGAAAAAGCCCGTGGTGCTTCAAACGGAAGGCTTGGGTCCCAAGCCATTCCACGGGAAGATCGCCCTGCTCGTGGACCGCCATACCGCGAGTGCGGCGGAAATGATCGTTGCGTTTGCACGAGAGAACAATCTTGCCACCATCGTCGGAGAGAAGACTGCCGGCAGGCTTCTCTCCGCCACTTCGGTAAAAGTGGGCCACGGATTCCGGTTGGCGCTGCCTACCGGAGCCTACTACACCTGGAAGGGCTGGGTTCTTGAAGGATCCTCGATCATCCCCGACGAGCCTGTTGAGTTTGATTGGCATCGAAGAAGGGCCGGCATTGATGGCCAATTGGAGCGAGCCATTGAATTCATTCGTAACGAGCGAACCGCGCGAGCCAGTTAAAGTCGGCAACGTCACGAGGCTCGATGATTAGTCGGTCTCGTTGGAAGGCACCCTACTTGATCTGGAGAGGGTAGTAGTACGACGCCTGGTCCTGTTCGTGGGTCGTAGAGAGAAAATACGGTCCCGCCGCGGCCTTCCTAAGGTCGAGATCGACAGAGACCTCTTCGCGGCCACGATTACTCGTTGCTGTAACAGTGTTGTGTGCCTGAACATCGTTTCCCGCTTGGTCGCGGGTAACGGCCACTTCGTATTGGCCTGGCGCACTAAAGCGGGGAAGGACGATCTTCACCCGAACCAAGTTGGCGGGCAACGATACGGATTGCAGGGGGCTGGTTTGTTGGCCCCGCAGCGTGCCGGCGTCCCAGAGATTTACAGTTTCAGGAACAACTGTGGTGTTGGCCTCAAAAACTGGCCTGCGCAATTTATCTCGAGCCATAGAGATGAGGGCCGCAGCGACCACGAGGCATGAAGCAGCTGCCAATGCAAGAACCAGCTTTTGGCGCCGAGAGTGAATTTCTTCGCGGAGCGCGAGTAGCCTGTTCATGCACTTGGGACAACCCGCGGCGTGATCAACCCTCGGGTCCGACAACGAGATTCGACTCGCTTTGTGGGCAAGATCCCGAAGGAATGCTTCGTCTGGGCAAGGACCGGGAGCAGTCACTCCCGATTCAAGAACTTGTTTCTGATATCTCTGTGCGAGCCATGTCTCAAAACGGTCCTCAGCGCGCACCGATCGGCGCCAAGTCAATCGCATCGGGGAAAATCTCCAGGTTGGGAAAGGCTCTTCAACATCGCCTCTATCTCCCGGAAGTATGCACGACGAATAGCGGTGTGGTCCATATGTAGTTGGCTGGCAATTTCCCGCCACGAATATCCGATCGAGCGCCACTTAGCGATCGATTGGCCAAATGGCGACAGTCGCGCAAGCAGCTCATGGGCAAAGACCCGCTGCTCCGCCTCAGGTTGACCGGCATACACCTTCTCGAAAGCGAGCAGAGACCCATACGAGAGCTCACGACTTCTCGCAGCAGCGAGCTGCTTTGCGCGGCGCCTGATAGCGCTTTTAATGTGGCCAGTCAGCTTGTTCGGGGTTGAGTCAGGGTGACGTGCGGCGTAGCCAGCAGCCTTCTGAACAGCAAAATCCATCAGATCATAGGCCGAATTTTCGTCATTGAGGTAGGTCCAAGCACATAGGAGAGCATAGGACCAAGCCGCCTGGGCGGCAGCGTCCAATCTCTGATCAGAAGCGGGATGCCCGGTCGAAAAGGCCCAACTCCACGTCAGCCCTTGCCCGATAGAACACTTTGGCGTCATTAGCGAGCGCCCGCTCGGGGAAATGACCACTTTAAGCAATAGTATAGGATACGTTTTCACGGACCAGGCACAAAGAAATACAAAAAGTTTGCCCCAAAAGACATTCCAAAATGCCTTTAGTAATTACAGGGGATTCGCATCGAAGCGGCGAAGCCTCGGATGGAATATCTCGGACGCCGGCGGTGAGAGATGATTGGCGACGCTGCAGGATACGTTAAAGCGAGTTCAGGCGAGAAGCGCGACGGGATCATGTTGGGGACCGTGCGCAAACCCATACCCATTCGGCGCGGATATTCGGAGCGACAAGAACGGGAAGGAGTAACGGAGCTTTGTCATCAGGGCCGAGCCGGGGACGACCGGCCTATTCAATTTGCAATTGCGCTGATTCAAGGGAAGTGGAAAATCGGAATTCTCTCCAGTGTCCAAAGAGGGTCCGTGCGACTGAGCCAGTTGCGCAGGACGTTTCCGCAAGCGTCAAAAAAGATGCTCGCTCAGTCTCTCCGTGAAATGGAGAGAGACGGACTTATCATCCGCACCGACTTGAGTGGCCGGCTCCGGCACGTGGAGTATTCTCTTTCGAATTCAGGCGGCTTTGCTGTATTGGAGCTCATGAACACCTTGACCGAATGGAGTTCGCGATACGCATCTTGCTGCAAAGGCCACAAACTATTTGCAGTTCGTCCGGAGAAATAGGTTTTAGATCGCGAGATTGTGAATGTTCGGCTTTCCGGTCACAGAGGGTTTTACCGGACTTGAGCTGAAGGAGCTTTCTGCGGATGATCTTGCGTTGCAAGGGCGCGCCTCGCCTGGCCTCTGTCCACCACAAAGGGTTCTTTACCGTCGAGTAGAGACGATCCTACGAAACCAACGAGTATCAATGCGGTCAGCAAACCCAGCACCAGAATAATCGGCTTAAACGGAATAAGAATCATCATAGCAACTCCGGGATCGATGGCAGGTTGCGACCGCTTTCCATTCTACTGCCCAAAACCCAGCTTAAGAGGGCGAGAAGAATGATCCCGGAGCACGTAGACTTCGCCACCGCCGTGTTCGGTTCTACTTTCGATAGCCTCAATTTTTAAAGGTGGTCGATACCACTCGAGGTTACGTTCGTCTTGGGTCGGATTCTTGTGGTTGCGACGATGCAAACCAGGAGAATTGCTCTGAGCAGGTCTTGAGGCAAAACCAAAAGGAAGACAGATTCAAAAATCGGGCCATGTCCAACGGCAAAACTCGTAATATCTCAGTGCGCGCGCAAACAAGTTCGCACCCTCGGGTTGAAGTCTTCTAGCACTCCCAGTGAAACGCATGTCCCGCTCCGTCATATAGATGTAGATCGCTACTTGAAATTCCGGCGGCGACCTCCTCTGCCATCCATACTGGGGTAAAGATGTCGCTGCTCCCACCCAGGACAAGGCAGGCGCGGCGAATATCCTGCAAGTGGTTGAGGGTATCGTGGGTAACGCACGCCGCCGCTTGTCCCTCGAAGCCCTGCAGTAGTTGCGGCACTACATCGCTAGCCGCCTTCTTTCGTCCCTGCAACAACTCAGCGAAGCTGCCGTCCCGGACCCAATATTTTGGCAAAGATAGCAGCTGAATATAAGTTGCGAACTCTTCCGGCCGGAGCGGCTCTTGATGTCGCTCATGGGGTGAATACATCCCGCGCATAGCGGTCACATCTTGCCCACGTGCACATGAGAAGCGCACTGCGCATCAGGTGCGGATGTCGCATTGCGAGTTGCTGGGCGATGGTGCTGCCCATCGAGCAGCCCACCACGCGCGCGCTTTCGACTCCCAGCACGTCAAGCAGTCCGGCATGATCGTCTGCCATCTGTTCCGTGGAATAACTCCCCGCCGGTTTGTCGCTCAATCCTACTCCGCGATTGTCGGGATGATACAATACCGCAGGCCCGTATGCGTACGGTGGGTTTGCCGGATATTCCACGGCATGCCCTCGATCAGTCCTCCGATGTTTGGGGCTCCTAACGGAGCACCCTCTTTGCTTTGAGTGAATCTTCTACTACTATTTTAGGAATAAGGACATCGACAAAACTGACGGAGCCGGCCCATACCCGGTGAAAACAGGATCTACGGGCCAGAGCTCTTGATAGATCCTGGGATAATCGGGCATGACCTCGAGATTTGCGGAGGAGGGGCGTCGCCGCGTGGGGAACTTGACTTCATTCCTCTGCGACTGCTACGGCATCTACTCTGGCAACTGCTTCCTTTTGCTCCTCTTGCAAAAATCGAGCCATCGCATCCAGATGATGGCGCATGGCCGCTCTGGCGCGATCCGGATTCCGCTTTGCAACTCCAAGAAAGATCTGTTTGTGTTGATCCAGCGCTTGGGCCGCGACCCCCGGCTGCCTCAAGGCCTCGTCCATCCATTTCTTCATTAGGTTTCGGATCAACAGGAGCGCATTCTGCAGAATTTGATTGTGGGCGGCCTGAGCCACCGCAAGGTGAAAACCTATGTCGGCTTCTTCAAAGGCAGTCACGTCGTTTAGACCTGCCTCCATTCGGTCCAGATGATCGCCTATCTCCTTCAGATCCTCGCCGGTCGCGCGATCGGCGGCGAAACCCGCAGTCCCCATTTCGATCAGAGACCGTGCTTCCACCAGTTCATGAGCCTCAGCAAAGGTGCTGCCGGTAATTGCCCAAAGCAAGGGACGCGATAAAAACTCGGAGCGGTGGCAGACATAAGTTCCATCGCCGAGACGCGTCTCAATCATGCCCATGATTTCCAACGCCTTCATGGCTTCGCGTAGCGACGCCCGCCCGACCCCGAGTTGCACGCACAACTCACGCTCCGGTGGAATTTGCTCGCCTACGCTCCAATCGCCCCGTATCAAGTGCGAGACCATCTCACGGCACACATCCGCCGTCAAAGTAGTGCGAGTAACGGGAGTCAGGAAATTCTTAGCGCCTGCCGCACCCTTCTTGATTTTCTTATCGCCGATCATCATCTCACCAAGCATTAGGATATCTCGATATCAGACCAACAGACAAGTAGCAACCTTCTGGACGCCTAGTCCGAAGTTTTCCTATGCCACCTTCGACACGTTCCAACCATCGTCGAACAGGGCGCGCCGTGCAGAATCCTCCTCGCAGTCAGCTGTTACCTCTCCAGGTATCCGATTTAAGTGACCAATCCTGGGTCCAGCGCATCAAAACGCCGTTTCTGTGCCGGAGAAGCGAGAAGTATCGCCACGCCGTTTCAGACACTGCGAGACGTTGCATCAACGAGGACGGTGCTCCGGATCTGGTGTCGGGTATCGCACGTTCAGGCCCGGATGTTCCTGGGGCGACGAAGGGCGATGCCACCAACATATCTTTCTACTTATGATCATTCTGTGTCGCGCTCTTTAGGCCAAAACAATAAAGATGAGAATCATGATCAACCGCATACACACGCCCATTACTCACAGCTAGCCCGCTAAAGTGAACCCAGGTCTTCATCGCTTCGCCACTTTCATAAAGAGGTTTCCCGGTTCGGGCGTCAAGTGCATGGAGTACTGCGGGATGAGTCCCCACAGCTCTCTGTTGTGTTGTGAGAAGATTCTTTTTCCACTCTTCGGTGCTGTTGAACTGAAGCAGCGCCTGGTTGTGCGTCTGGTGAGGGTTTTCGCCGGTGGAGATGGCAAACACGACGCCATTGGCCACCACCGGCGGGTCAGGAAGATCGAAATCGGGTGAAATCCACGCCGGTCGCAGAACAGGTTGATGCGTCTGTTTATCGTCGACGACATTGAACGCCATGATGCAGCCATGGGAAACTTCTCCATTCGTCATGGGAAACGCTGGAGCATGTGTCGATACCGGACCCCATATAGTGACGTAGAGCCACGTCTGGCTATTTTTGCCATCTATCCAAACCGCTGGGGCACCCCACATACCCTTTTGCTCCAGCGCCTTGTCGTCATTGGCAAGTGTCGGTGTAGTATCGAGGGGGGTGTGGTGATCCTTACCGCCCAACGAGTTCCCGCGCAGCAGGTAAAGCACCGCTTCCTTGCCGCCGCCGGCGATCAGGTCTTGATGTTTGTAGGAAAAGGCAACTAGGCCACCTGAGGATAAATCCAGGTCGTACTTGTTGATGTCTTTATAATTTGTGGGCGCGTAATAGTCGAGCAGCCGGAAATCTCGCAATGCGGTAGAGAGGAAGCTGCTTCCGTAGTCACCGACAGCCGGATCGTAGTTTGCATCGCCTGTGGCGGTGTATAGCCTATGATTTTCGCCGATCACCACCCCTCCCCGTGTCCACATTCCGGCACCGTAGCCTGTTCGAACAGAGAACTGATGGATGACCGGGCGCATTGTATCGGTCACGTCCATCGAGTAGAGAGCGGAGCGGTCATGTCCGCAACCCTGAGAGGTGCTGGTGTACACCACCCCCCCGTAAAAGCTCAGACTCCACGGCTTGGCGAAGGCAGGTACAAATTGGAAAGGTCCGTATTTCGTTTTTCCGGATCCCAGATCGAGGCCGTACAATTTGCCATCGCGCGCAATCGTGTACACAATTCCCCGCCTTCGATCAATCGTCGGTGTCGCGTTGACGGCGTTCGGACAAAGGAAGAAGCTTTCGCTATTCGGTAGGACCGCCGAGTCAAAGGTGCGGCTCCAGAGAATTTTTCCATCTTGGGCATCCAGAGCAAAGAAGGTATCCGAAGAGCCGGCTACGTACACTACTGTTCTGTTCCCGTGCGGAGTTTTTACGCCGCTTGCCGCAAGGGGCGCCGTTAAGGAGTTTAGCGCAAGCGGAACGTTGTCCAGTTGACTAGCCCACTTAAGCTCCAGATCGCGAACATTTTTTGGGGAAATGACGCTCTCCGGGGTCCATCCGGATCGTTGAGAATCGTGCCCGAAAGTCAACCAGTCCGCCGCTGTTACACTTCTGACCGGAGTAACAATCAGGAACAGAAGCGAACCTAAAATCCAAGACCCGTTACTTATTTTTCCCACGCTATTCCAGCTCCAGTGAAAGGTTCACGCTGTTGAAGTCAGCCGTTGTTGCGGGCCGCGATCAATGCCCGAATAAACTTCAAATTTCGGCGCATATCGCCTTCGACTGTCGTAGGGCAATCAGTCTCAAGTTGGGCCCACTTGTCGAAATCAATGTCCGCCAGGGCACCGATCACTGCTCTGAAGTCAATCGCCCCTTCGCCAAGATAGTGAGGGTTGTCTTTAAGGTGAACCTCACAGATTCGCGCGGCGCCTAGCCATCGAATCTCTTCTACTACGTCAAATCCACCCTCGGTCGAGTTTCCGACGTCGTAGTAGGTGAGGACAGCCGGGGACTTGGTTCGATCATAATGCGCACGTTGTCCCGAGCCGAGATCGTGTCCTCGAGCCCTAAAATAACGCCTGACTTCTCCGCTAGCGGAGCGACCTCCCGGAGGGCGTGTGCTACCGTGTTCATTTCTCCAACACTATTCAGTGCTCCCTTGCCAAAGAACGGAAGAAGCACCACACGCACGCCCATCGCCGAGGCGATGGCGACCGAGTCGGCTACCCATCGTTGGCCTAGAGGATCCGATTTCAGATAGTTCTGATGGAGGACATTGAGGCATAACGATGAAATTTTCAGGTCCACCCGTCGTGCTTCGTCGAGGAACGCGTTTTGCAAGCCGGGGTCTGAAAGGGGCAGTTTGTTAGTCCCTTTACCGATGCTGACCTGCACCCCGTCGAAGCCTAATTCCTTGCCAAGGGTGATGGACCCAACCTTGCTCTCCTGCTTTAGGTTCCAGTCGGTGACCCCAACCTTGAATTTGGCCATTGCTTCGGTGGCGAACGCAGGAAGATCCGACAACGCTAAGGCCACCGAGGCACTTAGGCCAATACTCATCAAATTTCGCCGGGTGATCACTGACTGTTGCGAGCCTCCTGCTGACTTTTTAGTTTCGTAACCGATGCTTAGGCGATTCTAAACATCTGCACGCCCGTCCAGCGTTTAGGACGATGGCACAACGTGTCGCATCGAGATCACTCAGAACGAGGCTAAGGCTCTTTGCTTTTAAGACTCTGAAGAATCTGCAGCTCCCGTCTTGACTGTTCATCGATTTCTGCGGATCCGCTTCGTCAAGCAAGGCTGCTCGATTTAGCTCCTCGACTGCCCGGGTCACTCGGCAGCGCCGAGTATGATGCTTGCGATAAAGCTATTGATCGCGATTGCACGTTCTCTTTATGCTCTCTCGTTTGGCTGATCTCTCGAGTATCAAGAACAAATTCCGTTTGGGTTATCGTTTGCGACTCTGGCGAGGATATCTAAGTCTTCCCCGATGAAAGGATTACCAATTTTACTGGCCTAGGTTGATTCGGACGAAGGTTCAAGGATTCAGTTGAATCTGCGATATAACAGCACTCTAGATGACATCTCAGGTAATCGGAACTCCAGCCCGCGTTGCATTAGGGTCGACCCGTTAGCGCTCCACTTCTCTCCTGTATAGACGTCCGTGAATTCATATGTCGCATCTGTATCCAATCCATGCAGAGGCAACAGCTTGACCGCTTCGGGAGAATTCAACCGAAAGGCTTGGACAAACCCTTCTCCGCTGTTAGGATTCGCGAACTGCCATCCCGCCCACTCCTCCAACGTCTTCGGCTGTGGGACCAGTGCATAATAATCTTCTGCGAGGAAGCTGCGCACTTTCTTGTACGCATCGAAGTGCTTTCGAGCCTGAGCCTTCAGTTCCGGTGGCCAGTCGAACAGCCGCCCCGCCGCCCCAAAAGCACCGCCGAAATAGCTCTGAAATGCGATATCCGGCACGTGAACTCCTGCTTTCTCATAGACAGAGGTCGGTGGAGTGAATCCGACCAGTAGGCCGTTTCCCGGCAGGAAAAGATTGGCGCCCTCCAAATGAAAGCGCACAATTAGCGGATCCATCGTTTCGTCACTGAGCCAAACGGTCTGCCGGCGCGCCAGCGTTTGTAGGTCGATCCGCCGCCCGCCACTCGCACAACTCTCCAGAATCACCTCGGGATGATTTTTCTGGATCCAATCCTCGATGTGATGCAATCCCTCAACGTGCCGAATCTGGGCGAGGCCAACCCGCCCTGGACGATCTTTGCTCTCCCAGTAAGGCAGTAGGTTGTTGTTTTCGTCCCAGCGAAGGTAGCCTACGCCGAGCTCTTTGATGTAACGCTCAAATATTTGGCATAGATATGCCTGCACCGCAGGGTTTCCGAGGTCCACCATACCCCACGCACGGTTCGGAATGAATGTCACCCAATCGGGATGCTGCCGGGCAATGAGAGAATTTGGTCCACTGCGCTCCGGTTCGAACCACAGTCCGAACATCATCCCCTTTGACCGAACATAATCAGCAAGTGGTTTCAAACCCTGGGGAAACTTAGTTCGATCTTCGCCCAGTTCCCAATTCCCCAAAGCATTGCTGATGTTCTTCCACGTCGCTCCCATATCGGTATAGGGCGTCTTAGTTACGCCTTCATACCATCCCGCGTCCTGTAGAAATACCTCCTGTCCGATGGCTGCCGCTCCATCGACCAGCGACCGGAAGAGTTTGTCGTCCAGCTCGGCACCGACATCGAACCAAGTGGTGAAAAGCATCGGCGGCGATAATCGTTTGCCCGCAACGCGTGGCTGATATTGATCGCGAATCACGCGGCGTAGCCGATTCGAGCCTGTCGCTAGCGTGCCGCGATAACTGCCTAAGAGAATCACCGGGCCGGAGATCTCTTCGCCGGGTTCCAGAGACAGATCGATTCCATTCATGCCGCCCTTAACTCGAATCGCCCGGTCATCTGAGTTCATCCGGATTGATAGTTTCCAATCCCCCGTCCAGCCTAGTCCGACGAAGATCCCCTCCTCGTTTGCCTGGTTTTCCAAGAAGAAAAACGGGAGATTATCCTGAGAGGACCACCCTTCGCCGGTCGATAGGGTGACTTCGCCGCGCTCAATGGGCATCATGGGTGCGAAATACCGCCTCGTGATGGCGAAACTCCTGGGAGGATAAACTGCGTCAGCGGTATCACCACCGCTGCTGACTACTGACGATTGCAGCACAACATTACCAGCGAAGGTGAGGTCAACAGCATTGACGTTGCTGAGAGCCGGGAGCGAACGCTTTCCTTCATTGCGAAATCGGACCGTGTACTCAACTGCATCGGAGTTGTTGAAATGCCTTGCTGAGCGAATCACTTCCAGGCCGGTTGGATCGCGAAAAACCGTCTCGTCGCCTTTTCCAGAGACCGTCCAATTCGTGGGCAGAGCGGGACCGATCTGCTTCCCGCCGAACTTAAACGAAAAGCCAAGCTCGCTTCGGAGCGCCTCCCGAAAGCCGTTGGACTGCTGGACCTGCCAAAGTGACTTCAGATCTGACTGTGCTGATTGTGCCGAGCCAACTAACGGCAAAGCAACGAAAGCCAAGATACTCACGACGGTCAGCATAGAAAGTTTCCTCCCGAAACTATCGCGGTGAAAGGGGCCGGCGGCGAAAAATTGAACCTTGTCCCGCTACCACGCATTGAGAACAGCCCAATCGCCTGCTAACCATACTACACATCGGATGGTCAGGCCAATTGCTATTCTGTGTCCTTTTAATGGCGAAGTTTGAATATTGAACCGAGTCAATAGTTCTGGAGTTTCGCAAGGCAATCTTTACCCTTGGATTCGATCAAAATCATGAGTGAAGTCCATAGGCATATTCCGCCCGGGGACGCGCTACAACACGGCCAATCGGAACATGCCGGTAGTTCGAGGCGTCGGTCGGGTAAAGCGCACGCGACGCCTCATCGAAGCGGACCGCACCACGCACAACCGCACGCAATTCATGTTCCAACGTCGCGCTCTTGTCGAAGTGAACATGCACCCGGGCATGCGAGCTCGGCAGCAAAACAAACCGAGAAATTGAAGCAGCCATACCATCCTGTGCTTTCGCGCCTGCTCGATTTTGGCAACCCACCAATCGGGTAGGAGGTGGGATTGCTCCCGCCGTCCCTGCACCACCGGACAGACCGTTCGGTATCCAGCGCTTCCTGTCGACTCGGCAGAATCTAATCTGCGGCAGCGAGGCTGGTTGCGTGCGTTGTGTTCCCGGCGTGCTATAGGCATCGCGATTTCCGTCAGGCCTTCCGGCCCTTATCTCCATCGTCAGGCTTCGGTGTTGCCACAGAGCTTCTGCCCAATCGCTCAGAGAACCCGCGTGACTATCCGCTCATGACAGGTCGGTCCATCACCCTCCGGTTCCGAGCGGCTACTACGACCTCTCCTGCAATCTGCCGCCCCAGGGTAATTGGCGTGACCTTCATTGCATATATCTGTCGGATTTACGTTCTCACCTTCCGGATCGTATCGGGCTTTGAGTCGCTTTGTCCTCTCGCCCAGATGAGTCAACCTATATCCGCTGGCTGTTCCTCGGACCGCAGTTTTGCTTACAGCTTCCTTCAGATTCCATCTCATGAGGACACCCTTGCTGTTCGGCTAGCAGCTCCCACCATCAGGGGCCTGCAGAGGACTTTCAACCTCAAGTCCACGAAGTGGCCACCACAGCCACATTGCTTGCGCTTACACGCCACGCTCCATGCCTGGCCCACAAAGCGATGCAGGGTCATCGACGCCCATCGTTCGCATCGGTGAGAAGTGCTCACGCCTTCTTCTTCAAATACCCCGGCGTAGGCATCGCTCCATCGCTCCCGCCCTCAGGCGTCCCCGGAATAGGCCAGGGCTCCACGCCAACGAACTTCCCCCACTCTTCCCACTGCTTCTGCATCGCCTTGGCGCGCTCCGGTTGCGCATCCGCCAGGTCATGCAGCTCGGTCCGGTCGGCTTCCATGTCGAACAACTCCCAGCTATCCGGGAACTTCGACACCAGCTTCCACTTGCCGTCACGCACGGCCTTGTTGCCTTCATGCTCCCAGAAGATCGGTTTGCGGTTTCGGCCCTGGCCTTCAAATACCGGCACCAGGCTCTCGCCGACCATCGCCGGAATTTGCCCCGCTGTGTTGCTTGTCGAATACGTCGCGCCCGCAATCTCCAGGAACGTTGGCATCAGGTCAGTTTCATGTCCCAACGCCGCTTCAATACGTCCGGCGCCCTTGATCCCCTTCGGCCAGCACGCGATGAACGGTGACGAAATCCCTCCCTCATGCGCATAGTGTTTGTACAACCGGAACGGCGTATTCGCACAGTTGCCCCACGGAATACCGATCGATTGGAACGTATTCGCACCGCCCGGCATCACGTCCGGGAAATTCCCGCGCACCATACCGTGCCCGTCCGCGATGTGACCCTCCCCGGTAACGAGATGATGGTTATTGCTGTTACCTTTACCACCACCGCCGCCAATCTCTTCCGCATTGCCGCCGTTATCGCTCATGAACACGAAAAGCGTGTTGTCCATCTGCCCCGCGTCTTCGACAGCCTTGATCAGCTTGCCGATGTTCTGGTCCAGAATGTCGATCATCGCCGCGTACACGGCCATGCGGCGCATCTCCCATTCCTTGTCCGCAGCCTCCGTCCATGCCGGCACACGAGGATCGCGTGGAGTCATCTGCCACCTCTTCGGCAGCAGGCCTATCTGCAGCTGCTTGGCATGCCGCTCCGCGCGGAGCTTGTCCCATCCGCCCTTGTAGCGGTTCGCATACTTCTGAATCACCGGCTCCGGAGCCTGGATCGGCCAGTGCGCCGCATTAAACGCGGCGTACAGGAAGAACGGCGCAGGCTTCGTCCCCATCGTCATCTCCTTGATGAACTGCACACCATGGTCCGCGAACATATCCGTCGTATACAAGATCGGGTCCTCGACGCGCGGCAGGTCCTTGTTGCCATCCACCAGCACATTCGAGTAGAAGTACACCGACGAGCCCGCCACAATGCCCCAGTAGTGATCGAACCCACGCTGCAGCGGCCAGTTCGGCCCACCTGCTGGCTTCTCCGGACTCAGATGCCACTTGCCTACCATCGCCGTCTGGTAGCCGGCCTTCTTCAACGCTTCCGGAATCGTGCACGTGTTCGCGTGAATATCGCCTGCATATGCCGGGCTCTTGTAGCGTCCATGGTCACTCACCATCATGCCCATGCCGGCCTGGTGCGGATACAATCCCGTCATGATCGACGCACGGGAAGGGCAGCAGCGCGGATTGTTGTACCACGCGCTTGATCGCATGCCCATCTTCGCCAGCCGGTCCAGGTTCGGCGTGTCCACTTCAGACCCAAAGCACCCGATATCCGAAAATCCCATGTCATCACTCAGGATCAGCACGATGTTCGGCCGCGATCCCGAAGCGCCTGACGTCGCCTGCCCAAACACCGTACCCGGCACCATTGTCGCTGCAGCCGCAGCCGCACTCTGCTTCAGGAACTTCCTACGCGTCGACATCCTTCAATCTCCCGTATGCACTGGCGCGTGCCACGTGCAATGGTTTACATTCGTCGCGAGGAGCGAATGCGTTCCTCATTGCGGAATCGGACCGTGTACTCAACTGGATCGGAGTCGCTGAATCACTGCAGGCCAGTTGGATCGCGAGTGACTATCTCATCGCCTTTTACCGCGACCGTCCAGTTCGTGGGCAGAGCGGGACTGATCTGCTTCTCGTCGAACAAAAACGAAAAGCCAAGCTCGTTCCGGAGCGCCTCCTGAAAGCTTTTGAGCTGCTGGACCTGCCACATTGACTTCAGATCTGCCTGCGCAACCGCGCTGCGCCAACTAATGGCAACGCAGCGAATGCCAAGGTACTCACGACTATCAGCATGGAAATTCTCCCCGCAAAACTGCTGCGGTGAAAAGGACGGCGGCGAGAAATTGATCCTTTCTCACGGCTCACTACATTGACAACGGCCCAAACCCTCTGCTAACCATACTACACGTCCGATGGTCGGGCCAATTTGGACCTAAGTTTTAGCGAAGTGCGGAGGAGAGTCGACAAGTGCTTAGCTGTAATTGCTGTCTGTCTTTGCAGCAGTCTCATCGCATCCGTCGGCTGACGGCCGAGCGTGCCCAAGAAACGGGCTCTGTCCGTGACGAGACACAAATTATACGGGCAACGCGAAGCCCTTCATTGCGATACAGAATGAAACTTGAAATGGCTTCAAAGAATCGACTTACCTGGTAACGCACTACGTCTACCACTACCGCTCCTAGGCAGCTACAGTTCGCACTACAACTCTTGTTCTGAAGGCCCAACTGGTACGTGTTGGATGCGGCAATTTTAGAAGTTCGATCCCTGCTTTGAGTTCAATAAGTATGGCTGAAGTACCGGGGCAAGGCATAAACAAAGAGGAAAACCGTATGTCAGGAGCCAACCGGAGAGATTTTTGCAAAGGCCTGGCCGCAGCTTCAATGATGACCAGCATGCGAGGGATGGCCTCGCGGACGGATTCGGAACTGCCCAACATCGTTTATGTTTTGGCCGACGATCTAGGTTGGGGAGACTTGGAGTGTAACAATCCCCACTCGGCCATTCCAACCCCGAATCTGAAACGATTGGCAGAGCAGGGAATGCGCTGGAACGATATGCATGCTTCGGATGCGGTGTGCACTCCAAGCCGGTACGGCATCCTCACGGGACGCTATTGCTGGCGTACGCGTTTGAAGCGTGGGGTGTTGGAGGGCTCGTCTCCCGATTTGATTGGAGACCGTGCGACGGTCGCGTCCCTGTTGAAGTCCGCGGGTTACTATACGGCGGGAGTGGGGAAGTGGCACCTAGGGCTCGGCAGCCTGCCCAAGACGGATTTCACCAAGCCTCTTCGTCCCGGGCCAATCGATCATGGTTTCGATAACTACTACCTTGGGATCCCAGCGGCGCTAGACATGGCCCCATACCTGTATTTCAACGACGATCAAGTAGTTGAACAAGCCAGAAATTATACGGAGGGCTGCGAGGAAGGCGGAAACTATAGCACGCGTGGCGTTTGTTGGCGCCCCGGTCCCATCGCACCGCACTTCAATTTTGAGCAGGCCACACCCATGATAACCAACAAGGCCGTGGAGGTGATCCAGGAGCGGGGATCTCATCCATCGCAACCATTCTTTCTCTACGTTGCCCTCCCGGCTGTCCATGAGCCTTGGGTCCCACTTGCCGAGGACGTGGGACGATCCCGGGCGGGGCCATATGGAGACTTTGTGGCGGAATTGGACGACATGGTGGGAAAAATGATGGGGGCCGTCGATAAGGCCGGGCTGGCGGACAACACTATTTTTATTCTCACCAGCGACAATGGCGCCGAATGGGGGCCGGTGGATTTGGCGCACTATGAACATCGCGCTAACGGCCCCTGGCGTGGGGAGAAGGGCGACGTCTGGGACGGAGGGCATCGCATCCCGTTTGTCATCCGTTGGCCAGGGCACATTCGACCTGGCTCCGTTTCGAATGAACTTGGCTGTCTGTGTGACCTCATGGCCACCGCGGCGGCCATCACCGGTCAACAACTCGCCCCGGACGCTGGCGTTGATAGCTACAACTTGCTTCCGATCCTGCTGGGAAGAAATGAGGGGCCGGTTCGCAACGCAATCGTCTATCATTCCGTCGACGGCATGTTGGGCATTCAAGAGGGGCACTGGATGCTGGCTGAGGCGCTCGGTTCCGGAGGGTGGATTGAAGTTCCATTCGCCAGACAGTTTGGTCCGTCGCACGTCGATCAAGCACCCAGAGGGCCCCGGGGGCAGCTTTACGATCTGGCCACAGACCCGGGTCAAATGTACAACGTTTATCAGGAACACCCTGACATCGTGGAACGGCTCTTGAAGTTGCTCGATACCTATAAGCGTCAGGGATATTCGCGGCCTATGTAATCTTCTGACGCAAGAGAATAATGTTGGAACAATTAACCCGACCAGACACTATTGTTGCTGTACAGCGATCATCGCGATTGGCTAAATGCGGCTATGGTTCCGGGGCACGCACTTCTTACTATACTGCTGTGTCATAGAGTCGATACTCTACTTCCAATTTATCGGACGGTCGAACCCAGAAGCCAGCAGATTTGTAGCGATGAGCGGCAACTGGGTGGATTTATCTGGCTAGATCGATCGTCGCAATCCCATCCAGGGGGGTAACTGCTCAGCAAAGCCTGGACCAAAGAGACCGGACACGATCGAGATCTCGCACCGCCCCCCAAAGAAAGCATCTTTGGAAAATCTCTTCTTCCTAATCGTACGCCGTTCGCCGAGCTCAAATCGCTTGCAGCAAAACCACAGCGCTCATAGGCGGCACGATAATTTTTCCGCTGCGGACCTTCTCGACCTTCTTAGGTCTCCAGTGACCGTCGGCATCCACTGGCGCGCCCGCGAATCTGACATCTGCCTGAGAAAATTCGGAAGGCGCGGACAGGCGTAAGGCGTGCACTCTGCCCATCTTCAGATCCGCGAATCCGACCTCCACATCCTGCGAGTTCTCGCGGTTGACAATCACCAGAGCGCGTGTGCTTACCGACCTTCCAAGCGCGTATGCCGTTAGGTTCATACCGTGGAGGTCGATATCGATGGGTAACACTTCCGCTGAGCCATCCATCGCCGTGGCGCAGGCCAGCATCCCGTAATAGGGTACGCCGGCGGTGTTGTTTCCTTTGCCGTCGTCCTGAATCGGCGAATACGAGCTTACAACACCGTGCTGATTCACCCCCGTCTCAATGTTGACTCCAGAACAGCCGTATCCCGCGAGCAGGAGCATGTAGTCCAAAGTCCAAAGAGCACCGAGCATCGAATTGCTGACTCCCGGCTTCCCACCTCCGTAGAAAGAATTGGTCTCGCACATCCGCCACGGGATGCCGCTTTGCCGGGAAGCCATCTCTAGGCGCTCTAGGATGTTTCGCAACATAGGATCCGGAAGCGTCAACTCTTCGGCAGTTCCGAGAAGCTGACCATTCCGGTAGTAGTGGACCGTGAGCAGTTGTACCTCGCCGTCGGCATCTTTCGCCATTTTTTCGACCCAATCAACTGCGGAGTTGGTAACATCTGGCGCTGCGAACCGCAACCCATGCACCGCCTCGGAGATGGCGCGGTGCCAGACCGTGTACTCTGCACGGTAAGTTTCGTAGTTGTAGGGTGGGGTGCGCAGTGGATGCTGACCATAGTGCCCATATAGGTCCACCTCATTGCCAATCTCGATCGCTTGAAGATTTTCTCCCAATATCGATGCAACGGCCTGCGTCTCTGCAACGGCATCTTGCAGCGTTCCCGTGCCAAAGTTCACGCTCCAGATTGCCGTCCATCCAACCTCCTTCAGGAAGGCATTGAGTTGCTCTAGGCTTGCCCGTGTGAGAACAGTGTTCTTTGGCTCGGCGATGATCTGGCCTTCCGGCGTGTACTTTGAGAAGCTTGACACGTCGCCGCCTAACCGCAGCACTCCCTTTCGACCGAGATTCTTGACCAGTTGCACGTAGGGAGCATTGTGCACCGAAAGCAAACCCAAACGCGCAGCGGAGGACATCTCATATCCTAGTCCTACAAAATCATCCGAAATGCGTGCCAAGGCGGGAGCACTTTTCAAACGGATCGAAATTTCTTTGGAAACCGCCTTTCCCCTGGCAAATGACGGCACCACGCTTGAAATAGCCAGAGCGCCGAGAACCTTATATCCCCCCGACAGAAAAGATCGACGATTCAACATATGCGTTCTCCTCAAACTTTAATCCTGCGCTCTTTTAATCTCGGTGCTTGGTTGCACAACGGCGGTCGGCTTAGGTGAACATTCCTGCCCCTGTTACCGCTCATCTCGGAGCACCCTTCTTAAACGCAATAGTCTTCTCTCAGCGTTCGCGGTGCATTTCTCTTCAACAGAGAATCAAGACACCAATTGAGCCGAAATCAGATCTTTATAGATGATGGCCGGACTCGTCAGGACAACCGGCTGGTCCATATAGTTTCCGCGGAGTCCTTTTCTCAAATCGATGCGTCCATCTTCGCCGAAGCTAGGAATTGGCGATTCGGCCGGCACGGCCGAATTCATTGTGCGACCTGCATGGCTTCATGCGCGTGTGGGACGTCGCGCCATGATGGTTTTTGACGACAGCGAGGGAAACCATGGCGGAACTTACGGCCCCGCCCAACGCCTTAATCGCTTCTTCTTCGGGGAATATCCGCCTGACGCTAATCCGTGGCCTTCTTCCTTCTTCCGTTGAAAACCACGAGAGTGGATGAGCGTGAAATTGCCGTCTGAGTGAACACACAATTAAAGGCAACCGACGCCGTTGCCACAAATTTATCGCCCGCTGGCAGATAACGGTACCACAACTGGTTATCAGCTGGTAGAGATATGATATCATCGAGACGTTAGATGGTCGGACATCATGCGGAGGATGAGCGTGGGAAATGGAACAATTCGCGAGCACATTATCTCGGGTGGACGCGCCCCCATCGAGAACAGCCCGCTTGGCATCGCACTTCGAACCTTCGTTTCCGGCGAATGTGGCGCGACAACTTTTTACACCGGCACGGCCGCATTTGAGCCCGGAGCCGTGCTGCCTCGCCACACCCACACAGTAAGCGAAGCGATCACGGTTCTAGCCGGGCGCGCGGCTGTGTCTGTTGAGGGCAGAAGATATACCTTGGAGCCATTTGACTGCATTCATGTCCCAGCATGGATTCCCCACGAGGTTTGGAATGAAGCTTCGGAAGGCGTCATGATTGCACATTCGACCATCGCCGAGCCGCAACCTACACGATGCTTTGTGGACGACTCGACGGAATCCTCAGACCGTGACGCGAGCGATGGTATAGCTCCAGAGCGAATTCGCCACTTCGAAGCAATTGAGCGCTACGAGTTAGCAGATGGAGCCATATTCCGTGATCTTTTCGCCAAACGTTTAGGCTCCGTCGGCATCTGCGGCGGGTATGGAATATTTCGTCCAGGATCCTCCTTGCCTTGCCACGTGCACAAATTCGACGAGTCAATCACGATCGTTACGGGCGAGGCCCGCTGCCAGGTGGAGGGGCGCGAGTACAAGCTAAGCGGATACGATACAGCCTTTATTCCCGAGGGTCGTGCTCATCGTTTCTTAAATGTCTCGGACCAACCGATGGCCATGATCTGGGTCTATGCCGGGGACGAGCCGGAAAGAACTCTGGTGGACGCTGGGTACTGTTCAGATTCATTATCCGGTGCAGGAAACCGCTCGAAGAGCTAAAACAAGAAGGTGCCTGGAATCAGCGAAAACGCGCGGACGCCCTGGACCGTACCAACTCTCCTTTGCCGGCGTTGCATCGGCTTGCCCTCCGGCGTGCGTGAAGCCCAGTTGAATCCGCTCCGACCTCAGTGTCTCCAGCCCGTCCGGCCAGCGCGGCCGTTTGAATAGTCCCATCCGCCGGGTACTTCCAAGCCAGATTAAAGGACTGCTGTCGCCATGTTCGAAGGGGCGCTTATCCTCGGCTACGCGAAGCATGCCGTCCTGCTACAGGCTCGGTCTGTTGGAGTAAGGCGAAACTTTCAGCGTACCAATGGGTCCGCGCAGGTTTGTTACGAAGGAATCATGCAATCGAGCCGGCAGGAGATCCAGCGGTTCATGTTCTGGTCGGAATCCTTAGCGCTGCCGGCGGACGTACATACGGAGCGAATGGGATCTACCGTTGAACAAGCGGCCCAAGGCGTAAGGTAAGTTGCCGTACGGCAACTCCTGGGGTGAGCCGCCCTGGCAAGGTGCGGCGCAAACCCCCGGGTCAGGCCAGCTGGGCCTAAACAAGAAACGGATTCTGGATTGCACCGGTTCTACCGACCGTGCGTGACGGGATGATTGTTCTGGAGCAGAAGAGATAGTTTTGGGAGAAGATTTCATGGCTGATAATGGTACAGACTTCCGGGTGGCATTCTCGGCGGACTTCCGCGACGACGCAGGAAACCTCATATTTCCGGATATCGGCTTGTCTCTGTTGACAGGCGTTTCAGGACTTTCCTATAAATTTATCTCGGAATATCACGCCGAATATACCCCAGAACAATTGGCAAACCAAGATGTCGTGATCTCCTTAAAACCGAAAATCACGGCCGCATCTCTTAAAGACACGGATAGGCTCTGCGCGATCGGACGCTGTGGAGTCGGTTACGACAATGTGGATCTGGATGCGTGCACGGAACACAATGTCGCTGTTTACATCACGCCTGCTGCTGTGGTCCGTCCAGTGGCCGAGTCCATCGTTCTATTCCTACTGGCTTTGTCGCACAATTTGATCCTGAAAGACCGGTTGGTACGCCAGGGTCACTGGAAAGAGAGCTCCAGCCGCTTGGGACGTGAACCTCGCGATCGTGTCGTTGGTACCGTTGGCTTGGGAAAGATCGCATCGGATGCGATCGGGTTGCTAAAGAATTTTGATGTCGCACGCTTTCTTGCCTTCGATCCGTTTGCATCTCCCGAGACTGCGGCCGGACTTGGGGTAGAACTAGTTTCGCTTGAAGAGTTACTGCGCCAGTCGAGCTATGTTTTGATCAACTGTCCGCTGACACCTCAGACCACGAGACTCATCGGCGAGCGGGAGTTCAAGTTGATGAAATCGGATGCGGTGTTAATCAATACGGCCCGAGGGCCGATCGTTGACGAGCATGCCCTGATCCAAGCACTTGAAACGAAGAAGATAGGCGGTGCTGCGCTCGATGTTTTTGAAAGCGAGCCGCTCCCGCGCGACTCCCGCCTAACGTCCATGGATAACGTAATTCTGACGTCGCATTCCATCGCCTGGACAGAGGAATTGTTCCGGGATATGGGGCGTATCGATTGTGAGGGCGCCTTGGCAATCTATCGCGGAGAGATTCCGGCCAGCGTGGTGAATCGCGACGTCCTGAGCCGACCGGGCTTTCTGAAAAAACTGGAGAAGTACAAGTTGCTATTGGAAAGGCGAGCCTAATGAGGGATTGCGACAACGATTCGGGAATCTTGCTCCTCGCAGCCGATAGCGCCTTGAATCGAGCCATGCCTCTGGAGTCGGCATCGTAGGCCATGGCGTCGCCGATTTCCCCCTTGCTCAGGGATAAACCTTGATCCAGTGATTGCGCATTTTTGGCCTGATAATCTCGCCCGCTGTCTGGGAAGCGATCGCCGTTGTTGGTTCCACGGGCATATGGCAATCGATGCAATTCTCCGCTATTCTGTGCCCAATGGTTTTCGACATGCCACAGCCTTCGACCTGATGACAACTTAGGCAGCGATCCGAATACGCCGCGGCCGGGCGCTCCGGCTGGTGTACGTCGTGGCACGTGGAGCAACTCATCTTCGGCGAGGAGAGATAGCAGCGGCTTTTCTGTAACAATCCCACTTGGTTCCCATGCACGTCAGGATGGGCTGCGATTTCGCCCGCATTTGGCTGCAGGTAGTTGTCCAAAGGTTTGCCTGGCATAAACGAAAACGCCGGGGCGAGCTCCTCCGTGCGAATACCGTTGTGACACAGCGCACACAGATCCACTTGCCTATCTCTTGAGAACTTAGCTGGATTCAAGATGGCTTCCCCACCACCGGCGGGAGATTTCGTCCGCTCAAGCGCTACGTGGTCTGCGCCTGGACCGTGGCAGCGTTCACAGGCGATCCCGACGACCAGGCTCTTTCGGTCATAACGATTAGTGAGAGGATCGAGCGAGAGCGGTTCAATATAGGTAGCGTGGCACTCCAGGCAACGAGGCGTGACTGCCCGGGCAAAATTCATTGTGCCGTCCTTAAAGCCGGGACTGTTGATCCACCGGCCGCCGTCCGACCAGTAGCTTACAGGCAGTTCAAACAATTGCTCCCCGTGCCAATAGAGGTAGCTCTGCCCCCGCACGCCTGATCCAACTACGATCTCCATCCGTTCGCTTCGCTGCTGCAGGTAGCCCGGCCAACCGGCGACCGCGGTTTGATAGTATCCGTTATTTCTAATCTCCATTTTGAAGTAGAGGCCTGGTTCATCGCTTGCCTTCGCAGGATCGGCAATCATCAGCAAATTCGACCCATCTTTGAATGACCCGAGGATCGAATCCTTATTCCCTGACTGGGAGGTCAGATGATGCGCGGTGTGCTGGTAAGGATCGCCCTGGTCTTGATGACAGGACAGGCACGCGGCGTCCCCCTCGTATTTCTCAGGTTGCGCGGCGAAGAATCCGAGAAGTGCCAGGAGGAAGGTTATGCTTACCGCCGCCATGAGAAAGTACTCCGATGAGAGCGAGAGAAAACGCTGGGTTGAAAAACATTTCCACGAAAGGCCTGGTCTGATCGATCAACCAATTTACCAATAAATTCCTTGACAAATAAAACGGCCCGCTCTAGCATTCAGATGTTCGAGCCATCATACCACTACGGGTAAACTATCGATAATGTGCCAGGTTCAATTTTTGCGTCGATCCTTATGCCCTTATTCTTATTCGGCAGCTGATCTTCGCCCTCGAAGCACCAGATCATGTGGTCTCTGGATACTAAACTGCGCCCGCACTAGTCTCATCGTCCAGGAGGCAAAGTGTGTACTAAAAACGTTGGTATGAGCGCAGACTGTTTCACTCGAAGGTTTTTCCTGGGCTGTTCCTTGCAGTACAGGGCACGATAACGAAAGCAAGCAGCTATGGACTTTGGGGGGCTAACAGGGAACGTATGTCGCCAAGCCTTAAGTTGTGGCGATTTGTTCGGCTACCCGATACGATTCGCGTGGGCAGGCTCATGGTGTGGTCTTTATATCTCGTCTGCTTAGCGTTGCTGCTGATCGCTCCGAGCGCTCATGCGCAAACTCAGGCAACGATTTTTGGCACAGTCACCGATCCTAGCGGTGCTGCGGTTCCCAACGAAACAATTGCGGTTGCGACTTTGAAAGCGAAAGCAAAGCGTCAAACCGCGGCCGACGGCGATGGTAGCAATGTCGTGCCAGTTCGGACCGACGCTTTCAACACATTCAACATTGTCGTGAATCGACGACTTTCGCCCTTCGATATTCCGCCGTCGTCCGTAGCCTCACTGAGCTGGCAGCTTCTCAGGCTCTCGAACGGAGAATACCTGCTCAAAAGCCTGAATGAAGGTTGGCAAACGAAGGGCATTTTGAGTTACAGAAGGGGTCCCGTTCACGGTCAGATCCAGCGTGGACAATTCGCAGAACGGAGTCGAAACGGATTACGCAGAGCTCGTGAGCAATCCGTACATCGGCCAATCTTCGAAGGCCTCTCAGGTGGCGGGATATTTCAATACAAAGCCCATAAGGTGATTGCCGCGGGAATATTCGGGGACAACGAACAGAACAGCCTGATAGGTCTTGGTTCTAGATTGCCGAGATTCGTGTGATCCAAGATCTTGAAAGCTTCGGCGCTGGAAAAGGTCTGAACTCTGTCAGATCCCTACAAGGGTTTTGCTGTGGAAAATCAAGATTCTCGTTTATCGAACGTCTCGTCTTCCGCAGTCGGCCAAATCAACAGCCTTAGCGGAAGCAGCGCTCCGCGTGTTCTATAGCTCGCGTTACGATCGGAGTTGTGATTGTGATGATTCCTTAAACCAAAGATTTTCCTGAAAAGGTTAGGCAGCGCTGTCAAGTTACTTAACGTAAATGAGTAGGCGACGGATGATTCGAAGAACATTCTTGAAGACGGTCATAGCTGGGGCGGGGGCCTCCATCATCGATCCTAGTCTGATGGCGCGAGATGCCTTGGCAAAGGCAACGCCAGCTGCTGGTCACTCAAGATCTAAGAAAGTCGTGATCGGCGGTGCCGGGATTAGCGGCTTATGTTGTGGCTATGAACTTATGAAGGCCGGCTTCGATGTGACCATTCTTGAAGCTTCGGAAAGGTATGGCGGTCATGTGTACACCGCTAGGGATGGCTTATCGGATAACTTGTATGCTGATCTTGGGGCCGACCACATCCTTAAGCCAGGATATGAACGGCTGCTAGCGTATGCCGAAGAGTTCCGCATTCCAGCGATTCCATATCCCAATGCCGAGGGCTCCTGGCTCCCATACGATAACGACGGTCTAAGAATGATCGGCGGAAAATTCTATACCAATAAGATGCTGGCCGATCCCAAGACGCTCACCGCGTTGGGCTTTAACAGCCGTGAAGTCGACTTCCTGTCGAAGCATCCATGGTACGAACTCCAGGGCCTCTATCTAAAGCACTACGCGGATAAGATCAAAGACCCCTATCAGCCCTATGGCATGGGCTTTGACGACCTTGACAATGTCCCTACGACCGAGATCTATAACAAGGAGGGCGCCTCGCAAGCAGCCATCAAGCAACTCGGTGGAGAGCATACGAGCGCACTCTACTCTATCTGGAGACTTGCCGCCACCCAGTCTCTTGGCATGCCATCTTCTGGGGGCGAGATATTGCGGTTGCAGGGCGGGAACGAACAGCTCTGCATTGCCTTCGCGAGGCGGCTTGGCGCCCGAGTAAAACTCGCGCACCCCATCACCGCGATCCATCAAAGCGACGATAAGGTAACGGTGAGCTATCGTAAATATGGCTACGGTCAGGAAGAGACCTTGGAGGCGGATTGTTTTGTGGCCTGCATCACGTTAACAGTCTTCAGAAATATTCCCATTACGCCTCCGCTTTCTCCGGAAAAGCAGTATGTAGTGAATAATTTGACGTACACGTCTCACCCGTTTTGTGTGTTTGAGGCAAGCTCTAAGTTTTGGCTCGATGATGGCCTCAAAAGCATCAACATGGAGTTCGAGCACCCCGATATCAAATCGATTTGGGAGGTGCCAAGCGAAATAGAGACCACCCGGGTTATTTTGAAAGCCAACGGCCCCGGAGGGCTTTCTCCTCAACGGTGGTTGGCAGCTTTTCGCGAAGCATACCCAGGGAAGAGGGACACGATCGTACAGGCGCTGACCAAGGATTGGACACAGAACAAGCTTGCGCCCAACTGCGAGATGCGGCCATTTCCTATAGGAGAGATGCGCAGGTTCTGGCCCGAGATCTTGAAGCCGGCGGGGAGAATCTATTTTGCGGGAACGTATGCGGATCTACTTAGTCGCGGGATGGAGTCAAGCATTCGGTCTGCGCAGCGGGTAGCCAAGGACATCAAGGAAGCATGATGACGTTCAGGCAAAAGGGAGCCGCTGCTCTTGTTATCTCCACTGCTCTTGCGCTGTCAGGTGCATTCCTATGGGGTGACGTTCACGTCATCTCTGCCAGCATCAGCGGCCAGAGCAACGATGATGGGCTGCCACTCGTAAAGATCACGGCCCCCAAGAATAACAGTACTCTTAGCTGGAATTCCTTGGTCAATTACAGCATCCTCGTCACCTATCAGGGCAAATCGACGCAGTATCAAGAGATTCCTTCGAATGAAGTACTGCTTGAGACGACTTATATCACGGATTTATCAGCGATGGCTGGCAAACCAGCTCCGACTGCCGCCCCTACGCCGACCGGCCTTCTGTACATAACCAAATCTACGTGCTTAGGCTGTCATCAATTTAAAGCGAAGGCGGTCGGTCCATCGTTTGCCGCAATTGCGAACAGATTTCCGGCGGGCCAAACAACGAGCGACACCTTATCCCAACATATCCGTGCGGGCTCCACAGGAGTGTGGGGGGGGAGACAGTATGCCCCCGCAAGAGCAGTTTACAGAAGACCAAGTACATGCCATTGTGCAGTGGATCATGAACGATGCAGCCAATCCGAATATGAACTATTACGTGGGAACGGAGGGAACATTTCGGATGGAGGCGGCCGGGGCACCGACCTCAAAGGGAGGCATGCTTCTTAGTGCGGTTTACACGGGCCAAACGCCATCTCCCGATTCGGAGCAAGCCCCGCATGGTGAAGATAACGTGATTGTCAACGGTAAGTGAAAAGATAGGACTAACCGCAGCGGAGGCCTGCGCTAGAACGAGCTCCGACTTCTGCTGTGGATGTATAAAACGCGGCTCAACTAACCGCTCTCAAGCTACCCTTCAACCGGCAGACGAATGTTACTCATCTGCCCGCAATCTGAACACGCCGCAAACTAACGCTCAATCTGGTACAAAAAAACCAGGCCCTTGCCACGTAGCAAAAAAGGTTAGTAGGTAACGGGGATTTTGAATGTCTACTGCTTATGAGAGTTCCCAGGAATTATACGCGTGGTGCAAGATTCCGCCCGAGGAGCTGCCAAACCATCCCGATGCAAAAGTGAGATTTAGAATCGTGCCCACACCGAAGGATGTGCACGAAGACATCGCGACTACGATGATCGATGAGTTGAAGGCCAACAACTCGGCGAACAAGCCGACGCGGTGGATTCTTCCATGTGGACCACGCGGCCAGTATCCTATCTTTACCGAAGAAGTAAATCGCGAGCATATCAGTTTGAAAAATTTGCATGTTTTCCATATGGACGACCATTTGGATTGGCAGGGCCGTCACCTTTCGTTGGACCACCCTTACAGCTATAAGGGCTGGATGATGCGGAACTTTTACGGTCTATTAGATCCGGCTATCAATGTGCCAGAGCATCAACGCCACTTTCCTGATGTTTCCCGGCTGGATGCGATGGCAGAGGCAATCGAGCAAGTAGGTGGGATCGATTCCGTGTTCGGCGGCATTGGATACCGCGGGCACATTGCGTTCAACGAGCCGCCCCGCTCTCCGTGGCACCGAGTTAGTAAGGATGAGTTCCGAAATTGCACAACCCGCGTATTGGCGTTGAATGAAGATACGCTCATCGCTCTGAGTCAGCGGGGCGCGGGCGGTTGCACCGACATAATACCCCCGATGGTGATCACTGTTGGAATGCGGGAGCTGCTGGCAGCGCGGCGCATCCGGCTTTACAGCGAGACGGGTGCCTGGAAGCAGACGGTAATTCGCATCCTGTTATTTGGCAACGTGAGCCCGGAAATCCCGGCGACCTACGTGCAAGAGCCAAGGACAGCGTCGTGACGGTCGATGTTGCCACCGCAGCCTGTCCGCCGCTTGGGATATGAGAGCACGAGGCCGAGATGGAAAGAAAGGTGTGGTTGTCGTTGGAAGCCATGTTCAAGGTCTCTTTATGCGGGTCTCCCGTTTCCCTTCGCCCGATCAAACTGTGCTCGGTTGGGATTACCGGGAAGCGTTCGATGGAGGTAAAGGATCGCATCAGGCAATAGCGTGTGCCCGGCTTGGTTTACCCACACACTTCGTGGGCCGTGTGGGCAATGATCGGTTGGGAAAAATTGGAGCCGGATGGATGTCCGATGCGGGCGTGGATCTGTCATATCTTTTTCGGAGCGAAACCGAAGACTACTGGATGCGGATTCGTCATGATCAATCGCGAAGGTATCCCGGCGATGACGACCGCACTAGGCGCTAATGAGGAACTCTCCCCATCCGACATCGATCGCGCGGAATCACTGCTGGCGACCACACAGCTCGTGCTTGTTACATTCGAGATTCCGGTGACCAGCGCGCTTTACGCACTCCGGCGGGCAAAAGAGTTCGGAGCGTTTACCGTCCTGACTCCGGGCCCGGCAGAACCTCTCCCGTCCGACGCCCTATCAGCCGTTGACCTCTTGATTCCAAATGAGGGAGAAGCACTCACCCTAACCGGGAAGACGGCCGGTACTCGTTCATCGCCTGAAAACCTAGCCCGGGAACTTCAAAATTACTTTGGGATTCGGCAGGTCATCATCACGCTTGGAGAAAGAGGCGCGTTGGTCGCGGACGGCAAGAAGCAGCAGCTGATCGCCGCATTGCCAGTCCAAGCGGTGGATACTCCTGGAGCTGGGGACGCCTTCACATCCGGTGTCGCTTTTTGTCTCTGTCAAGGCATTCCTCTTATCGACGCAGCACATTTCGGACGCCTGGCCGCCGCGCGAGCCGTCACCGTCCGCGAGAGCATTCCTGGATTCGGCACCTTTTCGGAAATAGAAGTGTTCGCCCAGCAGAATGGCTTCGAAATGCCTGCTGGTATTTTCCGGAATCGCCCTCAGGCTAGTGCCAGTCCTTGAGTTCTCCTCTGTGCGCAGCGTGCGTATAGAGGAGTGCCATGAGTTGAAGTAGTTATAGGATCAATCGCTATCGATTGTCAGGAGCATCGAACCATGTCGATTGTTAGTGGCGCAGGTTCAATCAAAGTAAATCGTAGCGAATATCGCGGTTGGAAGAATGCTTATAACATCTGCAATGACAGTGTTCGGCTCATCGTGCTGACGGATATCGGGCCGCGCATCCTTTTTTACGGCTTCTTGGACGGCGAAAATGAATTTCACGAAGTACCCGAGCATGCTGGCCTGACTACAGGCAATGAGTTTCGCAGCTATGGTGGACACCGCTTGTGGGTCGCCCCGGAGGTCGAGCGTACGTATTATCCCGACAACGCTCAGGTTGGCATATCTTCTCGCGACGAGGCGATAACGTTAACCGCACCGATTGAATCTACGCCGCCGGGAACCAATCTCCAGAAGGAGATCGAAATAAAGTTAGACGATACCGGTACGCACGTTACTGTAACCCATCGGATCTTCAATCGGGGAAACGAAGCAACTGAGATGGCTCCTTGGGCCTTATCGGTCATGGCGCCGGGCGGAAGGGCTATCCTGCCTCTTCCGCCAAGGGCGCCGGTCAGCAAGGATCGGCTACAGCCAGAAGGCGTTGTAGCGCTATGGTCCTATACCGATTTTGCAGATCGGCGGTGGACTGTCGGAACGAAATACATTCAGCTTAAGCAGAGCTCAAGTCCAAACGGGCAATTCAAAGAACAAATGGCTGGGATCTACAATCCATCAGGTTGGGGCGCATATTTCCGGGACGGCAATTTATTCGTTAAAAGATCCAAGGTTCAAAAAGGAGCCAGGTACCCCGATTTCGGTTGCAATTTCGAAATATATACCGAGCAGGGCTTTTTAGAGTTGGAGACGCTGGGACCACTTCAAAGCCTGGCGCCAGGGGGAACGATCCAGCACATGGAAGAATGGTGGCTTTTCAAGGCCATTCCAGATGGCGACGGCGATACTTGGGCCGACAGCATCGTACTCCCGATCGTTGAATCCACGTTGTGACTTTCGAAAGCCCATGAAAAGGACGATGCCTAACATGACGACGATTTCTCGCAGACAATTGATGCAGGCACTGAGCACCATAGGCCTGCTGTCCTCCGTGAACGTTCGTGCAACCAGCAAAGCCTTCTTCGCTCTGAGTGATAACCCCGCCAAGCCCGCTCCGGGGGAGCCGAGCCAACTCGGTGCGCCAATGATGCGCGATCCGGTTTGGGTCTACGATATCTGGTCAGCCTATACCGATGGGGTAACGGTGCCGGATGATACACGGCTGAACGAAGAGCTGGCGATGAAAGAACTGCATGAACTGGTTCGGTTGAAGCGCCTTGGGGTTCACTTCGACTACTACATGATGAATGCCTTTTGGTTTGCGCCCGATGGTGCTTACCGGGAATGGCGCAAACCGGATTGGCCCAATGGGCCCGATCGATGGATCGCGGCTTGCCAGGAAAACGACCTGAAGCCGGGGCTATGGTTTGCTACGAATGTCCTTTGGAAAATGAATCTCGCGCCACAATGGCAGGATTCTCTGGAACTCAAACAGGAACACACAGAAAAGTTTCACCTCGATTCCATGTCACTTTATGAGGGAGGGTTTTTGCTCGACTTCATGCAAACGCTCCAATATTGGTATGAGCGAGGTATCCGATTGTTCGAATTTGACATGGCTGATTTTGATGCGGCTACGCCCGCAGCCCGAAAAACTCAATCGGAACAGGAGATACGGCAGCGCAACCAAGTTGCGTTCAGGGATGCCCTCAGGTCGTTTCGCCGCAAGAACCCTGACGCGATGCTGGTTGCCTTCAACGGGTTTCGTGAAAATATGAATTCCACGCCAAATGCCTCCGCTCCGAAAAATCCAGTGGATCTCCGCTGGCTTGAAGTTTTCGATACGCTCTATTGTGGCGACATCAGGGTCTCCGACGTACCGGAAGTGAACTTCTGGCGCTCCGTGGACCTTTACGGCGACGACATGGTGCGCCGCTATGAACAAAGTTTTGTCCCCCTGGAGCGGATCGATCCCGTTGGGTTCGTGATGGGGACTACCTGGTTCGGTTACTATCGCAAGGCCAGTGCCTGGAAGGGTATGTTACTTCTCACCGCAGCCCGTGGTGGCTGGAAGAAAACTATCTACGGCAACCTTGAGCTCCTGAGTGATGACGATGCTCGTTGGTTCGCTAAAGTTCAGAAAATGTACGCCCCATTGCTGGCGATGGGCAGGACGAAAACTTTCGGCGGTGTCCCCAGTGAAGTCGAACCCTACGGTTTCGGCTCTTTAGATCGAACCGGTGCGATTTACACAGTAGTAAATCCCACCCAGGAGGTCCGCACGATCGATTTCCCGCTCTTATCGCGAGTGCAGGGTCCACTGTCAGGTGGACGTGTGATTTTTCGCGATGCGGGATTTGTCCCACTCTTGCACCACACCCAGATAGTTCTAGGTCCAGGCCAGATGGCAGTGGCAGGATTTGGTAGCTACGCGGAGCAGGAATACGACCTTGGTATTCAACACGACGTCATCATTCCGCGGAAGATTGAATTGATAGATGCTTCGTTTCACAGCACAGCAAAGAATGTCATTGAAACAACACTCTCCGCCCCTTCAAGAGCCGACCTGCGGATCATCTTCCGGCAATACGCTCAGGACGGATCGGTCCGAGCGACCTCTCCTGGTTGGGCTGCCAACGGAAACGAACTAGATCCCCGACGGCTTCGTACTAACCAGGTCATGAAGATCGAGGCACAACAAAACGGCAAAAATGTGGAGGTAAAGAGTGATCAGGAAGACAAGCTTAACTACGGAGGAACCTCTTGGGGTTCAGGAGAAATTCGCAATCGTTCGTTGGTAGGAGGACAGCCGATCACGATTAGATGCTCCTCGGCTGAGAAGGAGCCTGCAGTGCTGAAAGGACGTATCTACGCCGTCGAGTATTAACTTGGAGAACGCAACGATGAACGCGCGGAGGCCGGCCGGGAAGTCTGCTTGATTAACGGGGGATGCGCAGATCGACTCGACAGCGACATGGTTGTTCACTCGCGAGTGAGTATTGTGGCAGTTTAGGATGACCTAGCATGTGGGTCGCTGCCGCGATGGGCGAGACCGCTGGAAGGGATTTATTGGTTGCGTCACGCAGCTGCAAGAGATTGCGGCAATGACTTCCGTGCCACACGACTCTCTCTGCTCCGGAGCCTTCGAGCGATTGGATGACGTGTTCGAATTGCGGTGGTCTTCCGTACTGAAGTTCATGGCAACGACATCGATTCAGTGGACTGGTGATTCGACCCCGATATGCCGTGCGTCGATTGCGGTGGCAACGGCTCGAATGTTATTGCGGCACGCAGTCATGTAGGTGATGATGTCGCTGCCTACACTGATCGCACGAAACCCCTTGCTGATCCAATAAACTGCATCCTCCGGCGACCCGGCCATGAAGCCTGCCGCCATGCCACGCTTACTAGTGGCTTCGAGTATCGTGTCCATCGCCGCGAGAAATCGAGGATGAGTGAATTGCGCGGGGATGCCCATCGAGACTGTCAGATCATAGTGGCCCATCCAAGCAACATCGACGCCCGGAACCGAGAGAATCTGATCAATATTCTCCATGCCTTTGACGGTTTCGATCAGGGCGATAACCAGCGTATCCTCGTTGGCCTTGGGAAGAAACTCCGCCGCCCCAGCGCGATAAAGATCGTGCGCTACTCCCAGCGCCACGCCTCGCTTGCCCTCCGGCGCGTACTTCAAAGCGCTAACAGCCGTCTCCATTTGGTCGCGCGTCTCGATTCTAGGGACCATGACTCCCTTCACGCCCAAGTCGAGCACTCGCGAAATGGGTGCGGAATTAATATCCGGCACACGGCAGAGTGGAACGATGTTGCTACCACGGCAGGAAATTACCATGCTCTCCAGTAATCCGAGATCGCATCGGCCGTGTTCCATGTCATATAAGACGAATTCCATTCCAGAAGCCGCCAGCATGGGGCCCACGCCCGGCGTGAAGAGTTCCAGAACGATCTGCCCCAGAGCCACTTTTCCCGAGGCTAGTTTCTGTTTGACCGGATTCATCGATCCCCCTTTCGTTTCCACCACTAATATGATGAGCTGATCTTGCTACATATCCTCTCGTCTAGATTAACAGCTGGCTATGCTCATTCTCAGGAAAAACCGCGATGTGATTGGTCTGAACAGCTGATGTGTAGTAAGCTTTCCCCAGGGTGGGGCATATGCTGACGAGAATCATCCTACCGGCCAGCAAGCCTCCGGTAAACCGGGCCTTGTCGGTTCGACTTCATTCATGGATCAAGAAAGGTCATGCGTACATCGGGCTGCTGAACCTTTCGATAGTGCTGGTGTGGGGAGTTACTGGTATCTACGCCATGCTCGCGCACAATGAGGAGGGAACTGAACCGGCAACATTTGAAAAAACTATCGCCTACAGACCACCAAAAGAAGCCACCGACCAGGAGATCGCAAAGGAGATCTTCGACCTTGTCAAGCCGCCGCTGGCGGGACCCTTGCCTGTCATGTCGCTGGAGCATGACGCGCACAAGAATCTGCTCGTTAAGTTTTATCGACCCGGGGCCATCCTGGACGCCACAGTACTCGAAGAGCAAGGCATGATTCGAGTAGAACAACACGTAGGTAGCCTTTTAAGATACGTTAGCGACATGCACCAGGTAACCATACAACCAGGACAGTTCGCACCGATTCTGCAGCTTTGGTCTTATTACACCGAGTTGTCGATTTGGTCTTTGCTCGCTCTCGTCATTTCCGGAATTCTGATGTGGCTTCTGTCGCGCCCGCGGTATCGCCCGGCGCAGCTTTGCTTCTGCACAGGGGTGATTTTGTTCTTCTTTCTTTGGGTTATCGTGAGATAGCGATGCGCAAATGGGCGCGGAATATTCACGTCGCAATCGGCCTTTTGACGACCCCGTTCCTCCTGATGTACGCGGTCAGTGCCATTCAGATGGCTCACGCCCAATGGTTCAATCTCACTCGCACGACAATCAAAATCACCGTACCCGTAATGCCGTCGGAGGCGCCTGACGGCAGAGCTTTGGCACGCGTGCTGATGACACGAGCTGGTGTGTCGGGAGAGGTTATCCGGATTGAGACGATCAAAAGTGCGCGACAAATTCGCATCGAGCGACCGGGCGCCACGTACGAGGTAACGTATGACTCGGCCGCAGGGAAGGCGAACATTATCGAAACGAAATCAGATATTTTCTTCCTACTTAACCGCCTTCATCACCTCGCGGGAATCAACCACCACTATTTCTGGCTGAACGTGTGGGGCTGGGTACTGGGCGTGACCGCCCTGTTGCTGATTGGCCTCGGAGCCACCGGAATTTATCTCTGGTTCAAAATGCATGGCGAGCTCACAATCGGTTTGGCTCTATTGACGCTAAGTTTCGGGTTCAGCATGGTGCTGCTCTACTTGCTGCGGGTCACGTAGGAGGACTTGTGCTCAATCGAAGAACGTCATGAGTGTCAACGTTCGTTCGCAACTTCAGCGTCATTGACAAGCGTCGCGTTCGCAACGCGGCGGCTGTTTTAAATGACACGCAAGTGTGTGCGATGAATGCGTGGCTTTTGGCGAAACTCGGATATCCGGGCCGATCCAGGCGCGCCGGCCGAATTCTTTGAAAGGCCAGAGTGGAAGTTTCGGAGAGCGAATGGTGGGTGGAGCATACTCTTGATTTGGATCAGAAGACCCTTATTTGGCAGTACGGTGGAGACTTGACGCCCGAGGTATGGCGTGGAATCGGGTGATTAACTTTGGGCAATCGGAGCTCGCACCCTTCGAGCCAAGCCCCCTTACGGGTGAAGTGATCTTCGACAAATTTCCTGGTCGGCTCGGCCCAGCCGAAAGTCCAGTGAACAATCAGCGGGACCTCTCAGATGAGTCACCTCACGGCGTGCAATCCCACTCGGCAGGTGGACCGAATCCAAGACGCCCACGCAGTAAGTTCTTCCATGGGCGGCGACCTCGGCATCTCCACCGACGATCGGAATCGCTTCACTGAACGCGCGGATGTGATGCGGCGGCACCGCTCCAGGATCGACTAGCGCGAGGCCCGTACTAAACCCGATCGCGTCACAGTTGCAGGAAACGAACTCATGAATTCCGGGTTCAATTTCCGACTGCGGCCCGTTGCCAGTGTGCATTTGCTCCAACTCATGATAGGTCTGTCGCGTTTCGGAGTGATCATCATATCTGATAGTTATGATCACTTCGGGGTGCCTCCTATCAAGCAGGCGACTTGGAAAACGCGGTTTAATTATGCGATGATCAGACGACACGGAAATTTGAGCCTCGTGAGATCTAAGCCAAACGACTTTATTAACGCCGTGGACCGAACCACACTCACGAGTGAAGTGTGTCGCAAGTTGATGAGTCATCTGGTTCGTGGTGACTGGAACGAAGGAGACCGAATCCCGTCGGAGCGCGAACTCTGCGAAATGCTCGGCGTTGGACGCGCCTCGCTTCGAGAGGCGTTGAAGGCACTTGAAATCATGGGAATGATCGAGGTCCGTGTCGGGAATGGGACTTTCGTGTGTCATCGATCTGAATTTCTTTATCGACCGCTTTTGTGGGCCACGGCAGGCAACTCTCCTTCGGACATTAAGGAGATGGCCGAAGCGCGAAGCGTCCTCGAAAAGGAGCTGGCCGAGCTAGCCGCAGAACGCGCGACCACGGAAGACCTGGCGGAAATCGAGAAATATCTGGACTTGATGGAAAAATCGGTTTCCGACCCTGTGTCGTTCCTTGAAGCCGATTTTAATTTTCATCTGGCCATCGCAAGCGCCTCACACAACAGCATCCTTCTAACCGCCCTGCAGCTTATTCGCAACTTGATGCAGCAATGGATGGGCCATGCCTCTGGTGTGCAGGGAGTTCCGACACTTGCCGTTGAACAGCATCGAGCAATCTTTCTGGCGATCGCTGAGAGGAACCGTGCCGAGGCGAGAAGGCGGATGACAGAGCACCTCTTCTCTATGGCAGAGGCGCTGATGACTTCCAAGTACGGCAGTAGCGCTCAAGCCACCGATCATTAAACCTGAGAATGCAATAACACTAACCAAAGCTACTTTGGGTTTCGCTGGGATTGTCGAGAGTTCGGTAGCGTACTCGGTGTCTTGAATGGGCCCGTCTGTGGGCGGCTAGCTATCCTCTCTCCTGGTGCTGGCGCGAATCGACCGAGAGATCGGGGGCCGCTGCGTAGGCCCTGGTCAGTCACATTTCGTGATCTATTTCCCGATCGATTCACGTGCGAAGCGTTACACGATTGCCCGGGCAATTACGCGCGATTGCCGACACTCAGCAAGACAATCGCAGTTACGAGTAAGCCCAACCCGCCGAGCGTGAGGGCTAAGACGCTTTTACTTGAATTGCGCCATTCTCCCGAGATAGCTCCGGCCACATTCGAGGTCAGGATCGTGGTCGCCTGGAACACCGGCCACCCAATCGAGGGGCCCAAATCTCCCAATTTTGTGGCGCCCCCTCCGTAGAAAAGAAATCCAAGCGTGAAAAGAATTCCGGTAATCGGCGCCAAACCCCATTCCGGCGAAGTCTTGCGGAAGAGCGGCCATGTCGCCCTCCGCCAAAGCTGGAGCCCTGAGTAGCCTGCATTAGCCGAGAATCCGCCAAGCAGAGCGATCGCCCAAACTGCGTTCACTGCGGTCCCCGGGGGAGCGCCTACCCGAACTGCAGCTGCAGCAATGGGGGCTCCGAAGATGAAGCTGAAATTCAGCATCGGCGCCAGCAACCCCGCCACTATGCTCAAAACGAGGCCTAGCGCCATTGGTCGGTCTGCCCCGGGCGCTTGTCTTGATTTTTCGCGCAGCCGTCCCGCTTTGCCCAACAAAGCTACTCCAAGTATGGTAATGAGAACACCCGCGATGATCATGTGCCCTCGTGGCGTTCCCAACTGTTCCGGTTTAAGAATCATCAGCGGCAGGAGAGAGCCGAAGCCCGCACTCATACCGCTCACGATTGCAAACGTTGAGGCCATCCCGATCATCGCCACGGACAGGCCGAACAACACGTTAGCGATGCCCCATCCGAAACCGAACGCGGCCGATACCCACAATGTTTGCGCCGGGACCATGCCGAAGACCGCGGCGAGATTCGGGCAGGTCGCGAAAGCGGCGGCCCACGGTAGAGCGAACAAACCGACGATGCTGTAAATGAGCCAAGTGTTCTCCCACTCCCAGCGTTTGATTCTTTTCATAGGGAGCGTGAAACTGCCGGTCATGACCCCGCCTGCCACAACCATAAGCATGCCGAGCCAGGCGCTTGGGAACATTGAATTGCCTTTACAGTGCCGTCAAGCCGCCATCGACAACCAGAGGCGCGCCGGTCATGTAGCGCGACTCGTCCGACGCCAGGAAGAGTGCCGCGAAGGCGATGTCCTCTTCTGTTCCTAGTCCGAGCGGATGCGCTTTGGTAATGGAATCGATCACGGCATCCTTATCTGCGAGACTCGACATAAACTCGTGGTACAGCGGAGTCGGAATGGTTCCTGGGCAGATGCAATTCACCCGAATGTTTTCGTGCGCGTGCCCGGTGGCCATGGAACGCGTCAGATTGATAACGGCCGCCTTGGAGGCGCAATATGCAGGATGCATAGGAAACCCGATCAATCCGGACTCGGACGATTGATTGATGATCACGCCTCCGCCTTGCGCGCGCATGATGGGGATAGCGAACTTTGCACAGAGGAACATGCTCTTGACGTTCACGGCGAACGTCGTGTCCCAGTCCTCCTCGCTGAGTACATCGACCTTCCCCTGAATCGCCGTGCCGGCGTTATTGAAAAGTACGTGAATGGCACCGAACTGAGCGACCGCGCGCTCGCACAGGTTCTTAGCGTCAGCTACAACGGTGACGTTCGCGTGCACATAGGCGGCTCTTCCGCCTTGCGCGCGAATTTCCGCAGCCAATCGTTCTCCGAGTTCGTCCTTCAAGTCCGCGATCACCACCGCCGCACCTTCCTTGGCGAAGAGCCGCGCGCTCGCCGACCCGATGCCGCGGGCGGCGCCAGTGATGACACAGACCTTTCCCTGTAACCGTGTACCCATATCGCTCCCTAGAAACGCACGCGCGACCGAAACAGTGGCGTGCCTTTGACTCCGTCCAAACGGAATGAATAAAGTCCGCCGCCTCGAGGACGAGAAATATCGTAGTTGGGCGGCATCATCGAGTCGGCCTCATCCGTCATGGCCGTGGTCACGTAAGCGTCGGTGTAATCGGAACCGCCAAAAACGATCGCTGAAGTCTGCGCGACCGGAAATAACACCTCGGTATCGACGCGGCCGTCGGGAGCATAGCGCCGAACGCGACCGCCAAACCACACAGCCCCCCAAACGTACCCATGAGCGTCGACCGTCATGCCGTCAGGAACGCCCTGCTCAAGGGGAACCTCAGCAAAGGCGCGACGGTTCGAAAGAGTTCCGGTTGCACGCTCGTAGTCGAAGAGATAGATTTTCCGCGGCACGGAATCGGTGAAATACATATGGCGCAAGTCCCGCGAAAATCCCATGCCGTTGGGCACTCCGATACCGTCGAATAGTTCCGTTATCGTTCCGTCGTGATCGATCCGGTACAATCGCCCGTTGCCGCCTAAGGCGCCGGCAAACACGCGACCCTCAGGATCGGATACGACATCATTGAAGCGATCATTACCCGTACAGCAATGTCGCCGTACTATTTGCTGCTTGCCTGTCTTGTCCATCAACGAAATAGTTCCGTCTTGAAACAAGAGAATTTGCCCGTCTTCCTGTAGCGTCATCCCTCCGGTAACCGGGCCTTGACTGAAAAGGTCATGGGCACCCGTAGCCGGATTGTAGGAATATACGTGGCCGACGGAAATGTCGAGAAAAAAAATGAGCTCGAGTTCGGGGTGCCAAAGAGGATTCTCTCCAATGTTGCAACTCGTTGGCGCGACCAGCCTCGGCTCAATGTGCAACTCCTCTGAAAGCCTCACACGTACTCCTTGAATAGATCAAAGCGGCCAGACAGTCTTGTTCCTTGATTATCTGCCCTGCAATTGCCTACATAATGCGGGCAGGAAATCAGACCGTTCCGGGAAACGGCAACCAATAAACTATTCGAGCACTGGTACGATGGTATGATAGCACAAGGGGTTTTCAATCTTTCCGTTGTGAGGTTCTCATGACCAGGTTGTCGCTCCTCGTTGTCATTTGTGCGGCGTCTCTATGCGCACAAGGCACTGTAACCGTTTTCGGAACGGTTACCGATATGTCCGGTGGTTTTATCTCCGATGTAGACCCTGATGCGGCGGTAGAGCAAACGTCTCAGATCCTAGAAGTCGTTCGCTCGCTCATCGATCGACAAGATCTCAACCAGGCAAAAGATGAGCTTCACGAGGCCATAAGAAAATACCCCGAGGAGCCCGCATTTTATGATTTTCTTGGCGTGGTCGAAGCTCAACAAGGAGATGATCGTGCCGCTGAACTTAGTTTCAAGCACGCTACGCAGCTCGACTCTCACTTCAGAAGCGCCTATCTCAACCTCGGGCACCTCTATCAGGATCAAGCACGGGGCTTGTCACGCCCAGACAGCTTAAAGAAGGCTATAACAGTCTACCGTGAACTATTGAGCTTTGATCCAGGCAATTCCGAAGCAAATTATCAAATCGCAGTAGTCCTGATGCAGCTTGGCGATTACGGAAGCTCGCTTCAGTTTCTTGCTCACGTTCCAGCTGACATTCAGGGCCAGCCCAATGTGTTGTCGGTACGCTGCTCCGATTACGCAGGCAATAAGAACCGCCCGGAAACTGAATTATGTGTTCGCCACCTGGTTACCCGCCAGTCCTTATCAGAAACTGACGTTCTTGAAATCCTCCCACTGCTCGAATCAGCCCATTTTGATAATCCTCAAGTAGAACTGCTTGAAGCCATCACTGCTCGGGAACTGGCTTCGCAGGGGGCTTTGATTCAACTCGCGAAGATTTATGAACGAAAGGGAAGCTTGAGTCAGGCTCGCGAGATGCTTGAAAACGCCGCACAGAAGCAGCCCAATTCTGTCGGGTTGTTAACCGAGCTGGCCAATGTCGCCGAGCATCAACATGATTACACGGGCGCGTTAGGATATCTCGCTCACGCACGGGACCTAGAACCAAATGAAGCATCGATTGACTATCTGTTTGGCGTCGTGTGTATTGAAGACAATGTGCCAAAAGAAGCTTATGACTCGTTAAAAACTGCAGTGAGGCTGGATCCAGGGAATCCATATTACAACCTTGCATTCGGCTTAGTATCGCTTAACGAAGAACCAGCAGAAGCGATTGCCGCGTTCAAGCGGTATTCTGATAGCAAGCCGCGCGACCCCCATGGGCATTTTGCATTGGGAGTAGCTTATTTCTATAAAGGCGATTACGACTTGGCCCGCAGGGAGCTCGCCTCGTCGACCGCGCATCCAGAAACGGCACCTGGTGCCCACTTCTTCCTAGGTCAGACGTACGAAAAGGACGGCCGGTTTAATGAGGCGGAGAAGGAGCTTGAAAAGGCAATAGAAGCGGATCCCAAGTATGCAGATGCGGAAGCTGAGCTCGGTAAGATTCGCTTGAGGGAAGGCAACTACCAGATGGCCGAGCAAGCACTCCAGCGCGCAGTTGCAATTGAACCGGATAACTATACTGCCCACTTCAACCTCATGCTTCTTTATCGACGGACGAACGATTCCAGGATCGGAGTGGAGACTCAGCGGTTCATAAAAATAAGAGATGAAGATTCGGAACATAGCATTGAACGATTGCGCAGAATTCTAATCCAGCGGCCTTAGGCGGCCCCACTTTTTATACGCGTCGAAATACTTGGCTGCTGGAAGGTGCAAGTGATGTGGACCATCCCTTGAGGCTAACTGACCCACTTTCTAAACGCACGGTGTATCACTTTTGCGCGAGTATCCGACCGAACGCTACTTCGGTATCGGCTTGTACCCGGGGTTCGGAGCCATCATCTGCGCGCCTACCGATTCGCGCCAACTGTCCAGCTGCTTGCGCAACTCGGCCACTTTTTTCGGCATGGACGGCGCGAGATTGTTCTTCTCGCCTGGATCCTTCGCCAGGTCATATAACTCCATGCCGCGCGCGTCGAAGAAATCGATGAGCTTGTAGTTGCCCTGCCGGATGGCGCTGCCCGGGTGCGCCGCGTGTTTGCCGTTGTGCGGCAGGTGCCAGTACAACGCGGTGCGCGTGAGTTTTCCCTTGCCGGTGAGCAGCGGTACGAGACTCACGCCATCGACCGGGTTGCCCGGGTCCTTCTTAATTCCCGCCATTTCGGCCAGGGTCGGGTAAAAGTCAGTGCTGATTACCGGGACGTCGCAGATCGATCCGGGCCGAACCACTCCCGGCCAGCGGACCAGCAGCGGTTCGCGGATTCCGCCCTCATAAAGGAAATGCTTGCCCTCCCGCAGCGGCGCATTCGAAGTCGATGGGGTGCGCGGGCCTTCGGGCGTATTGAGGCCGCCGTTGTCGGACGTGAAGATCACCACGGTGTCGTTGGCCAGTCCCAATTCGTCGATCTTCAGCAGCACGCGGCCTACGCTCTCATCCACGCTTTGGATCATGGCGGCGTAGATGGGATTGTTCTGCGGATCATTGGGGTCGATCTTTGCCTGATAATGCGCTACCATCTCGTCTTTGGCCTGCAGCGGAATATGCACCGCGTAATGCGAGAGGAAGAGCAGGAACGGAGCGTTCTTGTGATCGTCGAGGAATTGTACCGCGGCGTCGGTGAGGCGGTCGGTCAGATATTGTCCGGGTTTCCCATCAAGGTCGAGAACGCCATCGGTTTGCGGGTAGATGCGGGCCGGCGACTGCGTCCAGTTCGGGTAGAAATAATCGTTGACCATGGCGACACGGCTGCCGGCAACGTTGACGTCGAAACCCTGATCCTCCGGGTAGAAGCCTTTATCTCCCAGATGCCACTTGCCGATTAGAGCGCTGGTATAGCCGGCCGTTTTCAGCGCCTCGGCGATGGTGACTTCTCCCAGCGGGAGCGCCGGTACGATAGGAGCGTCGAGCAGCCGCGATTTGGGACCGGTTACCGGCGGCGGCAGGGCATAAGTGAGATGGAGGCGGGCCGGATATTTTCCGGTCATGATGCTGGCGCGGGTCGGGGAACAGATGGGCGCCGCCGCATAGGCGTTGGTAAAGCGCATACTCTGCCGGGCCAGGGTGTCAATGTGAGGCGTCTCATAGAACCGGCTGCCGTAGCAGCCGACGTCCTTCCACCCCATATCGTCGATCAGAATGAAAACGATGTTGAGAGGCTTGGCTGCCGCCCTGATCGAGTTGGTACAGGCTGCCGCGCCCACGATGCCCGCAATGGTTTTGCAAAAGTCTCTGCGGTTTAGCATGCGCAGTGGTCTCCTTAACGGCTCATCATACTATCCGACCACGTTGGAGGATATCACAGTGCGCGCTAAACCTGCTTACGAGATCCGCTCGATCACATGCGGTTCGGACCCTCAGATGTCGATCGCGGTCACCAGCAAGGCGAGACAGGCAAACGTGAAGGCTAGAGTGCGTTTCCCCGACCGGCCACTCCCCCAGGGTGAAACTGCCGATCATAGAGCTGCCGGCGAGCACCAACACGCCGCCGAGCCACGTTGCTTCGCTCATCGCATCTGTTAGATTGCGGTCAGGTAGCCGTCGATATCAGCGGCGCACCCGTCATGCAGCGCGATTCGTCGGGTTCGAGATAGATCGCGGCAGGCGATATCCTCTTCTGTTCCGAGCCCCAGCGGGTGCGCTTTGGTGACAAAAACCGATCACCGCCTCTTTATCCGCCAGGCTGGACATGAATTCGTGATGGAGCGGGGTGGTAACTTTCCGGGGCAAGATGCAGTTGACACGGATATTTCGTGCGCGTGGCCGGTGGCCATCGATCGGGTGCGATTGATCACGGCCGCTTTCGAGGAGCAATAGCCGGGTGCATTGGGAAGCCGATGAATCCGGTTTCCGACGACTGACTGATAATGACGCCACCGCCCCGCGCGCGCATCGCCGGAATGGCGAACTTCGCACAAAAAACATGCTCTTGACGTTGACCGCGAACGTGGTGTCCAGTCTTCTTGGCTCAACGCATCGACCCCGCGCCCCCAATTGCGATCGTGCAAAACTAACTTTCAATCCTTGCTCAACACCAGGGTTGCAACGCGGGTTTGCGCACGGTATCGATACTGATAGAGGCCAACACGCTTGTGGGCTGGCGAGATAACTAGGCATAGTCGCCGGTCGGGGGTGTGTATCGACCTTGTTCAGTTGCACCTTACCATCGCCGCGTAGCCGTACCGAGATCAGCCTTAAGCGCACCGATAACCAACGTCTGTCAAAGAATCGGGGAGAACGGGAATAACCAAAAATTTACCCTTGACAGACGCGCTGGAAAGATGGGATTCTAGCGCCACTCATCTGATGAGCTGACAATACGTTGTCTATGGCGACGGAAATGAGGATTACGAAAATGTCTGCTAAAGGTTTAGCGCTGTGGGCAGCGGTCGTTATTTGCTTACTTTCTCCGATCTTGAGCTTCGCCCAGACACTCGAGGGGTCTGTGACGGGCACCATCACTGATCCGAGTGGCGCTTTAGTACCCGGTGCAGAAGTGGCCCTGACGTCCTCCAAGACGGCAAGTAGAGTAGGCCACTTCACTACAGACCAGACGGGTGCGTATCGATTCAGCAACATCCCAGAGGGAACATACGAGCTCACGGTAACCGCTTCAGGCTTCAGCAGGTACGTCCAAACCGGGATCGCCGTTCAAGTGAGTGATGTTGTCAGGGCCAATGTTCAGCTGCAAGTAACGGGAACAAATCAAACGGTCCAGGTGCAAGGTGGAGCTTCCACTCTCAACTTCGAAGATCCTACGGTGAAGACAAGCGTGCCCACCAAAGCTGTGGACGAGCTTCCCCTTCAAGTATCGGGCGCGCCACGAGCCGCGGCTAACTTCGTTATCCTTGCTCCAGGCGTTACCGATAACAATCCCTTCAGCACGGTCATCAACGGCGGAATGCCCGGAGGTAACGAAGGACTCCTTGATGGCGTGTCCGTCGTCGAAGGAATTTCAAGTGTAAGCGGCGGAATTTCTATGGTTGGAGACCAACCGATCACGCCGGAGGGCATCAGTGAAGTAACGTTGTTGACGTCGAACTATGATCCACAATTCGGCTCAACCACCAGTGGAGTTATCACGCTCGTGACAAAGTCGGGTACCACTGAGTACCATGGCGAGGCTCACGAATTTCTTCATAATACGTTCCTTAACGCTCGGCAATACGGTGTGCCTACCCGTCCTCTTGATATCCAGAATGAATTCGGCTTCAGCGTTGGCGGACCGGTGAAATACACGCATATTCCGGGCGTCTGGTCTGAGAAACGAAAAACCTTCGCTTTTTTTAGTTTTGACGAATGGATCCCTCGAGGTGGTGCCACTCAACAAATTCTGAGTGTTCCCACAATGCAAGAGAGACAGGGAGACTTTAGTGATTGGCGTGACGCAAACGGGGCTTTGATTCCCATCTACGATCCGAATACAACTAGCGCAAACCCCGCTTTCAATCCGAGCTTGCCGGCAGGCCAAACAAACGAGCCGTTTACCCGAGAACAGTTTCCCGGTAATGTTATTCCTTCGAGCCGGATACAAAATTCGCTAGCACTTCAGTGGTATAGCTTTCTGCCGTCTCCTAATTTGCCGGGGACGACAAACAACTATGCCGCCCCCCCACTCCCGACCTGTCTGGGCTTACTGACCATAGGACCGCCTGGGACTTCCGAGGAGACCACTACGAAGGCGAGAACGATCACTTTTCGGTGGTACTTCACTATCATATTGTAATTGAGAATAAGAAGTGCGTGTTGCCGGCAGCACTTTGTCAGGCCCCGTATTCCCCGGACGGAAACCAGCAGGGTCCATGGATGAATCGGGTAAGTTGGGATCACACGTTCTCGCCAACATTGCTCAATACGCTCAACGCCGGGTACAACGATGAAAGAGGCCATGGCGTATGCATTTCGCGGCCGTTCGCTGACCAATTGCCACAAATTGCTGGAGTGTCTTCACATGCGGACACGCCGATTATTACATTTCAAAACTTTACCGCATTGAGCTGCAATGGGTTGAACTACGGCTCGCGACCCGTCGTGGACTTCAACGACCTAGCAACAAAAGTTCATCGAGCGCACACCTTTAGATGGGGAGGTGATTTTCGGGCTCTCCAGCAAAATAGTGTGAACACGGGCAATCAATCGGGAACTTTTAATTTCACGGCGCTCAATACAGGCTTGCTCGGTTTCAACAGTGGAAACGACATTGCCAGCTTCCTCCTTGAGAATGTAGGAAGTGCCAGTGCGTTTTATCCAACCACCACGACGTCCCAGATGCGAAGCAAACAAGTCAGCCTTTTCCTGAGCGATACGTGGAAGATGACGAGGAAGTTGAGCGTCGACTATGGATTGCGCTGGGACCTGGATACCCCGGCGGTCGAAAAGCATAATTCGCTTTCGTGGTTCGACCCAAGTCGACCAAATCCGGATGCCGCAAATCTTCCTGGGGCGTTAGTCTTCGCTGGAACAAATCCGGATTATGGCACCGCCGCAGCTAGAACTACACATCCAGAAAACACTTACTACAAGGGTTTCGGACCTCGCTTAGGGCTCGCCTATGCCGTTAATGACAACACTGTTGTGCGTGCTGGGTATGGCATATTCTACACGGCTGAAGCCTACGCCAGCTGGAGTGGCGGCTCAAGTCAACAAGGCTTTAATCAGAGTGCAACCTTTTCAAGTTCGAACGGCGGTATAACGCCAGCTTTCCTGCTAAGTCAGGGCGTACCTCAGAACTTCCAGTCGCCACCATTTTTCAATCTGGGCGCTGGAAATGGCCAGGTGGCGCCATTGTACCGTCCGTTGAATAGCAATCGCCCCCCTTATACCCAGCAGTGGAATTTAACAATCGACCACCAATTCGGTAGCAACTTTCACGTCAGTACCGCCTACGTTGGAAACAAAGGCACACGTCTCCCTTCATCCATCGCGGCAATAAATACCTTGAATCCAAGTCTACTCTCGATGGGAGAGGCGCTTAACGACCAGTTCCAGGCCGGGCAAACAACACTCGATGGAGTCCAGGCGCCTTATGCAGGCTGGGTGAACCAATTGGCCGCATGTCCACCTACGGTGGCGCAGGCACTGTTGCCATATCCACAGTTTTGCGGACCCATTTCTGGGAATACAGAGAATGAAGGCAATTCGACTTACAACGCCCTCCAGCTGCAAGCAATTAAGCGCAATTCGCAGGGCTTATGGTTTACAGCGTCCTACACCGTCTCCAAAATGATAAGTGACTCGGGAGGGCCATACCAGCCGGGATTGGGGCCAAATACACAAAATTTTATCTCACCATTTCAGCAGAATCGGGACAAAGCCTTGAGTGAATACGACTTGCCGCAGGTGTTTTCATTAGGTTTGATGTATGATCTGCCGTTCGGAAAAGGCAAACGGTTCCTGACCCAGGGTGGCCTCTCTAACCAAGTCTTCGGGGGATGGCAATTTAATACGCTATTTCGGGCCGCTTCAGGGAATCCGCTAGTGATTTACTCTAGCTACTGTAACGTTCCAACTCAATTTGACGCGACTTGTCTGCCTGCTCTAATACCAGGCGCCAAGCCGTTTCTTCAATCCTCTGGTAGCTACAAACCCGGCAAGGGTCCGCTGTTGAATGTAGCCGCATTCGAGAACGTGAATAGTTTCAATTCGTATCTTGGTCAGGGACCGCCCGTTTCAAATCTGCGCGGGCCCGGCTTCTCTAACCAGGACCTCTCGCTTTTCAAGACATTCTCATTTGGCGATCGTGTTTCCCTGCAGGTCCGAGGCGAAGCATTCAACGTCTGGAACTGGCATGACTTTAATACCGGTGCTGGGTATAACGGCTTTATAAGTCCCGGCTCTTCGGCATTCGTTACAGACGCCGCTAATCCTAACTTCGGACAGTGGAACGGAGCCGTGACCAACCCGCGAAATTTCCAATTAGCGGCAAAAGTGATGTTCTGAGGCTATGTGATTAAAGCTGACGTCCGTCCCGAAGGTTGGAGGTACGGTTTTCTCTTTCCAGCCTTCGCTGACGTCAGATATATACCTAGGGCATGGAATAGAAACTCCGATGTGTCGGCCATTGCGACAAAACATTATTGTCATTGCGCCACCCAAGAAACTGTCTGCTCCGCCTGGAACGTCTTAATACCAGTGTCTCAAACGACGTAGGTACTCCGGCCCGAACTTTTGTTGCGGCTTGTTCTTTGATTGAATACCGAGTTTGTCAATGATGGCATCCACCTCCGGCCATTGCATAAACAAGGCGTCGGCGCACGCGATGTTTTCGTCCAGACTATCAAGCGGTAGCGCGTGATTCAGCAAGTCTCGGTGAAATTCTGCAAAACGTATGAATGTGATCCCGCATGCAGCGCAGAACAAGGCTCGCCCCTGTGGCAGCGCTATCGGCGGCCGCCCTGTAAGGAATGCCGCTTATCGCGTCATGGCAGAGAAAGAGGAAACGAACCGAAGAATGCTTTGGCTGGCTGAAAGAGGTTGCGGGGATGCACAAGCTGAAACATCGGGGACTAGAGTCGGATGGATCTTCATTTTCGTGACGGCGTCATAGAACGTGGTGCGATGTGAGATCCGAGCAGGTCGAACCGAAAAACCGCTACTGCAGAGGGCTCTGTGAGCTCAAAATGAAGCGCTCACAGAGCCCAAAGCAACGAACAAAGACCCCAAATGGCTAAGCACCAGCGAATAAAGGAAGAACCAACAGTATAAAGCTACTTTTCAGCAACCTGCCAGGAGAGGTTGCGTCGGAGGTCCGTATGTGTGCGTTATTTCAGAGGAACGACAAAAGTCGTTCGCCATCCCGCTGCGGCATTAGTCGCAGAGAGGCCGTGCAGTGGTTGCTTGCCGGGCCGGCCGGATTGATGGTTGTGCCTGCCCTTATTTCTCAGGGCCCAATATACAAAATGTTGTTCGATGGAACCACTGTGGAAGCCGCGGCCACCCCAGGTGCCGCGGAGTGGGCGCCAGAGTTTCTCGACGTCCAGCAAAACGAAAGCCTGATTGCACTGGCTGAATGCATGATTCCCGGTTCCACCGAGGCGCAGGTGAACCGATTTATTGATCTTTTATTGACGGTTGACACCCGAGAAAGGAAGGGGAACTTCCTGGCATCTCTCGGCGCCTTCGAGATCGAATCCAGGAACCGTTTCGGCCATCCATTCACGGGAATTACCGGGGGTCAACGAACCCAGATCCTTACCCATGCCTCAACGGAGAAACGCGGAAACATACCTGTTAGTGAAGACTGGGAGTGGTTTTCCATTCCCTCACACACGCCCTCAGAGCCAATTCTGGTCACTCTTCGGGAGCACTTTGAAAACCTGAAAAGCTGGATCAGTGAGGCTTACTATTCTTCTGAAATAGGAATGCGCGAGCTCGGTTGGAAGGGGCAGCATTTCTACGAGAGCTTTCCCGGCTGCGAACACTTGGATGCACATAGCTTAAGTTGACCTTCTAATGAATCGTGACTGCCTGGAGGATCGGATTGTTTGTGCAAGTCAGCGATCGAGAAGATGTGTTGTCTGCTCGATCGAAGGAGGGTTCAATGAACGAGAAGACCAGTGACCAGTTCGACGTAGTCGTGGTGGGTTCGGGTGCATCGGGGGGGTGGGCGTGCAAGAGACTAACGGAAGCAGGGCTTAAAGTTGTTTTGGTCGACGCGGGAAGAACCCACACCGCTAAGGATTACCGCGAGCACATTCCGCCTTTTGCGCTCAAGTACCGGAATCTTGCTCCTGAAATTGTTCGTAAGACGCGTCCTATTCAAAGTCTTACCGGCTGCGACGAATACAACTACGATTGGTTTTGCAACGACATCGAAGAGCCGTACACGACGCCGAAGGACAAACCATTTAGTTGGGTGGGACGTCTACGCTTGACCGGAGGCCGCACGAACGTCTGGGGACGCGTGAGTCTTCGCCTAAGCGATCTTAATTTCAAAGCGGCCTCGGAGGATGGTTATGGCGAAGACTGGCCCCTCAGCTACAAAGATCTCGAGCCATACTACGATCTGGTCGAAGAGTATGTAGGGGTCGCAGGATTGGCAGAAGGGCTACCGCAACTGCCTGACGGTAAGTTCCAACCGCCCATGGGGTTGACGTGCTCCGAAACTAAATTACGCAATCGGGTAAAAGAAAATCTCGGATGGACGGTAACTCCTGCGCGCACCGCGAACCTCACCCGGTCCATCAACGGCCGTGCAGCCTGTCACTACTGCGGCCCTTGCCAGCGAGGCTGTGTTACTCACTCCTATTTCAATTCGGCTTACACTACCGTGGCGGATGCTCTAGCCACCAAGAATCTAACTCATATTCCGAATGCAATGGCATTTCAGGTGCTGATGGATATGAACACCAACAAGGCTCGAGGAATTCTTTATATCGATCGTGAAACCCGCGAACCGAAGGAGGTTTATGGCCGCGCGGTTATTCTTGGCGCCCAATCACTCGAATCGGTGCGGATTCTGCTGAATTCAGCAAATCAACGGTATCCGAATGGCTTGGCTAACTCGAGCGGAGTCTTAGGCCATTATTTAATGGATCACATTTTTGTTGGTGGCGGGGCAATAGGCGAATTCCCTGAGCCCAACCAAAAGCTCGACATCAATGGCCCTAAGCGGCCGAGCGGGATCTACGTTGTTCGTTTCCAGAATCTTTCCGGAGCGCCGCGTTCGAAAAAATTCTTGCGCGGTTATGGTTACGAAGGCGATGGCAGTGCGAACTTCAGAATGTCTGCGACAGGCTTTGGAGATGCATTTAAGAGAGGAGTATTCGATCCAGTCACCACTTTGGGGATCGGTGGATTTGGTGAATGCCTGCCCAGATGGGACAACTACGTTCAGATCGATCCTAACCTTGTTGACGTTTACGGGATTCCGGTTCTTCATGTCCACATGACGTATGGTGAAAACGAACGGGCCATGATAGAAGACATGCGGCAATCGGGCGAGGCTATGATGGAAGCCGCAGGGGCAAAGAATATAAGATCCTTTGCCGTTCCTGATCGCGAACCGGGCCGAGGGATCCACGAGGTGGGCATCGCCCGAATGGGGGACGATCCGAAAAAATCTGTCCTCAACCAGTTCCAGCAAACCCACGACATCAAGAATCTCTTCGTCTGTGATGGGTCTGGGTTCACTTCGACCGCTTGTCAAAATCCAACGCTCACAATCATGGCTCTTTGTGTTCGCTCCTGCGATTACCTGATGGACGAGATGAAACACGCAAACATTTGAGTTGGCCCTCATCTTGCTGAACTCGGTCACTTCAGGCTTGATGCGCGTCCGTCTTAGATCGGTCGCTGAACCGAGAAGAACTTGTGCCTTAACACTTGTGGGATTCGAGCCTGAACCAGAAATTATGAATCATTGGTCAGAGACTGAAAGGATGTTGCCGTGATCACCAGTCAACAGAATCCGGGCAGAAATCATGAAAGTCGCCGTGCCTTTCTTCGCAATACGGCCGTTGGCTTGACCGCGGCTTCATTTGCGGAGTTGCTTCGGCCCACCGCGAGCTTATTAGCGTCGCCCGTTGATGGCGTGGACCAGGTCAGGGAGATCCGCGACCCCAACACACTCATCCGCATTGGAGTTTTTGATGCCGCCTTCCGCGACCTTTCACTTGAACAATTAATCGAGGTTATCAAGGAATTTAAGATTGAAGCTGTCGAATTGGCGTCGGGGAACCAAGTGGGCAGCCCTCACTGCGACAGGGAAGAACTCCTCGCAGACAAATCAAAGCTTCGCGACTATGTCGCGCTCTTCGAAAAAAACAACATTATGATAAGCGCGTTCAGTTGCCACGGCAACCCAGTTCATCCAGATCGCGAGAAAGCCCAGCGTGAGGATCGTGTCTATCGCCAGACCATCGACTTGGCCGCACAAACAGGGGTCAATCGGATGGTCTGTTTCTCGGGCTGTCCGGGGGACGGGACGGGGAAACACCCCAACTGGATTCAATCGCTCGAGACCGAGGAGTGGGTCCAACTGCTTCAGTGGCAGTGGCAAGAAGTTCTTGTGCCCTACTGGAAAGATCTGGCCGCTTACGGTCGGCAGCGCAACGTCAAGATTGCGGTAGAAATGGATTCGGGCAATTCAGTGTTCAACGTGGAGACGCTGTTGAAGCTTCGCCACGCAGCGGGAGACAACGTCGGCGCGAATCTCGACTTTAGCGGGATCTTTCAGCTCGGTGTCGAGCCGACTGCAGTAGTGAAGAAACTGGGCGCAGAGGAATGCATCTATCACATGCATGGCAAGGATATTTGGATCGACCCTGGGAATACAGCAGTGAATGGGCTTGTGGATTTGACGCCTTATAGCGATCTCGCCCACCGTTCTTGGTCGTACGCTGACATTGGTTTTGGCCATGACCTCGTGGTATGGAAGTCGATTGCAGAGACTTTGAAGGCCGTCGGCTATCACCACGTGATCAGTATTGAGCATGAGTCGCCCTATACATCAGACCGCATCGGTGTGGCACGCGCCGCCCAGGCGCTCCAGCAGGTGTTGCTTGACCGTGCCCAGATCCTATGATTCTGATGGCGGGTAACAGCGATGGCACAAAATCATCGCGGTTAAATCAAAAATGCTGATTGACGCGCTGGGTTGTGTCCTGCCATTGCGGCGGCGGAGTTGCCTGCGATCGACTTAGCAGTCTGTAGAGGACAAGTGGAAAACAGTCGACCGCACCTCGAGCGCCGCCTCGGCCTGCTAAATGCCGTTTCCATCAATATGTCCAGCATGGTGGGCAGTGGAGTCTTTATCACTCTTCCGCTCATCCTCGGAGCGATGGGAGGTCCACAGGCTTTGCTGGGCTGGTTTCTCGGCGCCGCCATCGCCATCGCCGACGCTTTGGTCTGGAGTGAACTGTCCGTGGCCTATCCCGGCTCGGGCGGCTCGTATGTCTATCTCCTCAACTCCTTTGGTCGAGAGAAGTGGGGGGGCCTCTTGGCTTTCCTCTTTATCTTCCAGATCGTTGCGAGCGGACCACTCGAGATTGCCTCAGCCAATATCGGTATAGGGCAATACGTAAGCTACCTGTGGCGTGACATGACGCCACTGGACATCAAGTTGGTCGCCGCGGGCGCGGGTGTTCTGGCTACGGCATTGCTTTACCGCAAGATCACCTCGATCGCCAAGCTGATGGTCACACTATGGATTGGGATGTTGGTCACAGTAGTATGGGTGATCGTTTCCGGGGCCCTGAATTTTAACGCCCACCTAGCCTTCTCGTTTCCTCCTCAGGCTTTTAACTTCAGCGCGGCTTTTTTCGGGGGACTAGGGTCGTCCACACTCTTCATTATGTATTGCTACTTTGGCTACTATGCCGTGTGCTTTGTGGGTGACGAGGTCATCGATCCGCCGCGGAACCTGCCGCGCTCCATGATCATTTCGGTGATAACCGTTGCCGTGATCTTTTATACGATCAGCCTCAGCATCGTTGGCGTGGTACCGTGGAAAGAGGCCGCCGCTTCTCAGTTTGTCGCCTCTGAATTTATGCAGAGGGTCTATGGTAACTGGGCGGGGGTGATCATCGCGATTTTGATTCTCTGGACCGCTTTCGCTGCGACATGCGCACTGTTGTTTGCATATTCGCGCGTTCCTTACGCGGCAGCGCGAGACGGTAATTTCTTCTCCATTTTCTCCAGGCTGCACCCAGGAAAGGATTTTCCTCACTATTCCTTATTACTAATCGGAGGGTTGACCGTGGTGTCAAGCTTCTTCTCTCTCGATGAAGTAATTAAAGCACTCATGACGGCGCGCATCCTCGTGCAATTCGTGGGCCAGATTGTCGCCGTTGGCTTCTTGCGCAAGTTTCGCACGGAGATTCCTCGACCCTTTAAGATGTATCTTTATCCCTTGCCTGCTGCCGTTGCCTTTTTCGGCTGGGGGTATGTTTTTCTGAGTGCCGGGACACGGTACGTCGCTTACGGGTTGCTCACCCTGGCTTTCGGTAGCGTAGCCTTTCTCATCACGTCAAGAAGGCGTGGGTCCTGGCCGTTCGCCGACTCTTCAGACGGTTTGAAAGCCCAGTAAACCTAAAATACAGGGAAGCTTACCAGGCACGGTCTCGGTTTGCCGTTTGCGCGAGCGCGCTTCCGAAGGAAACCCAGTGGGCCTGAGCGAAGTAGCGAAGTGACGACCTAATTTCTTGCCCTCCGGTCACGCCCCGTGAAAGGGCGAGAATCCGCCTCAGACTCTATCTTCCTAAACAGGTCGAGGTGCCCATTGGATTAGTGCGAATCCGGGCTGCTTAGGTATTTGTTCTGAATTGCTGTCATTGGGCTCAATCGAATTGTTAGTGATCCTTGGACTTTAGCTGACACTTTTGCCTGCCGCCGGATGCTCAGCGATTCCCACTAGCATCTTTCACGCAGCGGAAGCCGACGGCGCCGGAACGATCATAGCTGGGAGCCATCAGTAGCAGCTTGCCGTGCTGATCATTCCTGTACGCCTCAGGAAAGTACCAGTTTGAGCCTAGTGGTCTGTAGTGGCTACCGCCACGCAAAATTGCTGCCCGCGTGTGATCGTCAACATACTCGTCGGTCCACTGCCACACGTTTCCCACCAGATCCATCACACCGAACGGGCTCGCTCCATTAGGGTGCGCATCAACGTCGCTCGCGGAGCCCATTAGGCGGCCATGGTCTGAGATCGGTGCGGGGGAATCCTTGGGGTCGGATCCGAAATGGCAGAGTGCAATCGATGGTGGATGCGTTGCCGCTTTGGGCACGCCAGCGTATGTATATTGATCAACGGCCGGCTGCCAGTCGCAGTCACCCCACGGATACAGACGATTGTCGTTGCCCTCCGCGGCATATTGCCATTCCCACTCGTGCGGCAACCTCTTGCCAGCCCACTCTGCATATTCGCGAGCATCTTCAAGCGATACCCAAGTGACCGGCTTGTTGGCTGACCCAACGGGATATGTGCCATTCTTCCAGTCTTTCAAAAAATTCATCTCGTCTTTTGGATGGTAGTGTGACGAGCCAAGAAACCTCGCGAACTCCGCGTTGGTAACCGGATATTTGTCGATGTAAAATGGCTTGATTTCCATCGGATGTTCGTGGAATCGGCGCGCGCTATCTTCCCATGGATACTGCACATCCATGCCGATGCCATTTGTGCCGTCGGGTACTATACCTTCAACCTTGAAATTGAAGGGGCCACCAGGGATGCGAATCATCCTTTCGGGACTGGAACTTGCCGGCTCCGTAGAAGGAATGTCTACAATTGTCTGCGGAAGTGCGGTCCATTCGTGCGAAAAGGCCGAAAGGGGTTTAGCTGTCATCTCTTTCATCTTGACCATCAATTCCTTGACGTGGGAGTCGGGTTCTTCGGCGGTAGTGAAGACGGCGCCATAGCCATGGGCCTCAGTGGCAAACTGCAACATATCTTGCTGGCCGTCTGTCACCGGCTTAAGTTCGACACCATGATAGAGATCGAAATAATGCATTCCATTGCGGTGAGCTACCGTCATCTGTACCCCATCGATGTTGTATTCATTACGATTGACAATTGTCCACACCGCCCGATCACCCTGTGGCCAGCGGCTGGCGAAAACGCCATATCGGCGCATGGGATAGAACGGTTCCCACTCCTGACTCGCGAGGAAGGGAGCTACGGCTCGCTCTATGGTGGAGACTCGGCGCGTTGCCTGCTCGTCTCGCGGTGTGATACCGTTCCAGATGCCCCAGACGTTTTCCCAACTCTCCCAGCCTTCCCCATTGAAAAAAGCGAATTGAAGATCGTCGGTCCTGTCGCGAACAAAGCGGTCCTGAATGTTGACTTGATGACGCGGCTCCAACCAGCGGAAGCGGTCAACCGTGGGCACAAATTGAAACGTGTAATTGCCCCAGGTCAAAATATTCCATGCGATTCCTTCATCATGCGGGCTGCCCTCCGGTTCAAAGGCCAAAGGATGATCAATCTTTTCGGCAGCCAGAGAAAATGCCAGTGGCACACCTTGCTGGGTGTCGCCATTCACACCGTCGGCATCGATCTCTTTCATGAGTTTAGCAATGGCGTCGGGCCAAGGCTTGCCGGGATCGTGCGTGCCCTGATCCCACATCATCATCGGAAACAGTACCCGGACACCCCGGCGGTGGAAGTCCTCCACCATTTTTTGCACGCCCCCGACACCGCCCGGCATCGACCGGAGGATGTCGAGCTGGTTGCGATCGTCGATCCCGATGTTGGGATAGGTCGGCCAGATCAGTACAGCGTCGATCCCGCCGTAGCGTTGAATGACGTCATCGAGATAGCGTTCCACCGTATATTTGTGGGCGACCGGATCATAGAAGTACCGGTCCTCCACCATCATCTGCGGCTGTATAAATGCGGATTGAGCCCATTTGAGTGCGGGCATCTCATAACGCCAAGAGTCGTAGCCGATACGGTTGCGTTGCTCGGTCCTCCAATGCGTAAGGTTTGAGAGCCAGTCAGAGTGACTTGAGGGAGTACAAGGCGTGTATGTGCTTGTATTCGCGCCGAAAAGTGTGTAACAGGCAGGAGGTGGAATCTGCTGCCCCCCCAACACATTCTGCGTATCTTGCGCAGACACGGGACCGCTTGAAAAGGCCGTCGCCACTGCTAAGGTCAATGAGGCAACAATACTGCGAATTCCCAACGCCATCTAATCTCCTCTGTTCGCAATCCCGCAACCTTCCTACACACGTTTCCTTTCGCATCGGCGTCTCACGCCGCGCGACCTAAACGGTAACAATGCGGCCAAAATGGTTCAAGAATGCTTCAGCGATAGGTTTGAAGCGTTTCTACACAATGAGCCGGAGGCTCCTGTTTCAACCAGATTCTGCAGCATCGAGAGCCGGGCGGTGGCGGGGGCGTGCTGAAAACGGAGATTTCAACCGACACCTGATCGAGTGAACCGATCTACTCCCATTAGTTTCTTGACAAAGCAGAGTTTTCTCCTATGTGGTGGCAGACCGGCCTCTACATGAACCTTGCCGGAAAGCCCAAAGTTCGATCGCCGTACCGACATACCCTGTTGTTCAGATCCAGTAATCCCTGATTGTCGAAGCTCCACAAACGCTCTTCTGTTCATCTTTCCATAACTCACTAAAAAGCAAGAATGTTGATCTATATGTTGTACCCGCCTACAGGCGTCACTACTGGCCAGTCCGACACATCCCAGAAACTCTTTCGAGCGAAACAGACTGCATCAGGTCCCAACCTTTAGCGCCTAGATATCGCCTTTCCTTGGCCCGGTGAGACTTTTGGTTGCAGATTTGGCTATCCAGAATTTTCGGAGATTTGGGAAAAAGCGCCGCTCATGCTTAGTGGTAGAGTATTCCGGTGGTATGATGGCATGATTGAAAAGATAAAAATGGCCGCCATGCTTTGTCAAGAAATTAATGAGTTGGTCGTGAGTTGTTAGGTCGGAAGGGTAGCCAAGGGAGGAGCGCTTGCCGGACCAGCATTCCTTCCGACGCGCGGATGGGGAGGGCGGCACGGTACCGCTGTCGGTATGGAACCGTCCGACCGACACGGTTTACGGGGCAGTGGCGGGAGGTGAATCCGACCAGCAACTAACATTTATAGGTGGCACGAAGGAGGATCCGTGATTAAAGGCATATGGATGAATATCGCCTGTGCACTCTTTAGAGTTAGCGGTCTCGACAGTCAAGCGAACATGAGTGAAACCTTCCGTGCATCGGGTGGGAACGGGAAGCGGCGGAATTTCGCCCACGAAACAGGCAACAAGTTTAGCGGCGTAATAATGGCGAGCACCTCCGCTGTGCTGGGCCCGCAGGAACAGAAGCCGAATGCGACCTCTGGTGAAGCCTATAAGGAATATATTCTGAAATGCATCGATAGCGGCGCCGAGTTTGCTCTTTACGACGCGGATGCAACAATTCCTAAACTCTTCCTCTTTCGTCCGAAGCCTGTGCGGGGAATTACATACACGTTTTATTGCTTTGATGAGCACACCGAAGCTGAAAGTAAGGCGCGCCGCTATGCAGGGCAAAAGGTAATGGTGACTGGGTGGCCAGTAGAGGGCACTAGGAACTATCTATATGTAAAAGACATACGGCCTGTATGACTGCTTATAGGGCCGGTTTGCGAAACTGCGAAGTTATTGCCCCGGCCGTTCATGCAGATAGAGCTTGAATAGTAGCAGTAAGTGATTTTCGAGAAAAGACAGGTTCATGCAACGAGGCGATTTAGACAACTCCATTAGTAGACGGGATTTTCTGGAAATCCTCGCGGGCAGCGCGGCTTTGCGTGCGGGACTGGCGACAGAGAGTCGCGCGTCCAACTCAACTATTAGCACCTCGAAAGAGGAGATATCCTTGATCCCCGGCTTCCATGTGTCCAGTTGTGGATGGAAGCACGATTTCTCGGAGGATCGAGTTCATGTCGTGAACATTTACCTGAATCATTTGGACCGTCTGCGCGATGACCCGACTTATAACTTCGTATTCTCGGAAGTGTCTAACATTATTGCAATAAAGGACCTCGTTCCCGACCGTTTCGAGGAGCTCAAGCAACGAATCAAGGAAGGCCGCGTCGAGCTGGTCAATGCTTTTTTTGTGGAGGCAACCCCCAATCTCTCTGGTGGCGAAGTGTTGGTAAAACAGATGGTCGAGGGGCTTCGCTGGCAACAGCAAGTAATGGGCGTGCGTCCGCGTGTTGCATGGATGATTGACATCTGCGGTTTACATTCCCAGATGGGGCAAATCTGCGCGGGCGTGGGACTGGATGGCATGGTGTACACCAGGATGAATAAAGTTGGAAGTACGCTCCATTGGGCAGAGTCGCCCGATGGCTCCCGGGCATTAGCTTTGTGCGCTACGAACACGAATATTTACTTTGAGTTCATGCCGATGTTCCGTACCAAAGATCTGCTGAGCCAGGAGCAACTTGAGGACTTACAGCAATACGTGGAAGACAAGCGAGAAATCACCCCAGCGCCCGCCCCCCTTTTTGCCGTGGCGGGAAACGGGGACTACGGTTTGGCTCCACTACGAAAAGATTACCCCCGCGAGTTTCTGAAGCAGTGGAAAAAAGTCAATCCAAGTTCCGAGATAGGCGTTACGACCCTCGCACCCTATCTCAATTCCATCCTTCCTGGGATCAAGTCGGGTGAGATTCAGCTCCCTACGATGCGGGGAGGGACGGGTTATATCTTTAGTTCGTTCTGGGTGCAGATGCCCATAGTCAAGCAGTGGTTTCGCCGTAACGAGCATGGCCTCCAGACGGCTGAGTCGTTAGCCACGGCTGCCAGTCTCAAGGCCCAGTCCGACTATCCGGTCCAGCACCTCTACCATGCCTGGATTCTCACGCTCCTGAATTCTGAACGCGACGTTCTTTGGGGCGACATTCGCGACAATGTGTGTGAAAGTCCGACGTCGTGGGACGTGCGAGATCGGCTGGAAATGGTGGAGGCTATTAGCACCCGGGTGCAAAAGCAGGCGGTCGGCGCTCTCCTCCCTGCGGGGGCGGGCGCGGGATTGTTTAATCCAGTTAACTGGGAGCGGAATGAGCCTCTATTATTGGCCCTACCGGAAGGCACAGGCGTTGCCGAGGCGCAGTGTCAGGAGCTTCCGGATGAGCAGGGTACTTTGTGTTCTATCTCTTTGCCTTCGGTGGGGATCCGAGGCTTGAGCCTTGCTCGCGGATCCGTAAAGCCCTCCAAGAGCATCGATCTGCCCGAGACAATAGAAACGCGTTACTATCAAGCGCGTGTCGATCGGAAGACTGGAGCTCTGACCAGCCTGAAGACCAAGCCTTCGGGACGTGAAATTCTGGGCGGTCCCGGAAATGTCCTATGGGCAGAGCGCAACAAACCTGAGGTCGCATGGGATGCTCCAGCGTTACAAATAATGCAGCGACCGGAGCAACGAATACGATTAGCATCTTCGAACGAGTTCGTGCCGAAATTTACTGTCAGCACGGGTCCATTGGTCACTAGGGTCGAGGTCGAAAGCGCCTTTTTCGGAGGGAGCTCTTGCCGCAGAGTGATGAGATTCTACGACAGTTACCCGCGTATCGACTTCAGCACTGAGTTAGAGGACATTCCCAATCCGACGATCGTGCTGGCGGAGTTTCCCATGGCGAATGACATCGAAGAAGTTCGGCGCGGCATTCCTTATGGATTTTCCCACGCGGCCTGGGCTAAACCCAATGCCAACCTGTATGGTTGGGAACGTGGCATTGTTCCGGCAGTGCGCTGGTCCCATTATGCCCTGGCCGGAGGCGGCGGCCTAGCGATCCTTGATCGGGGAGTTCCTGGGCGCGAACTGAATGGCAAGATACCACTCCTTTATCTGATTGCGACGACCGACAGGTTTTACACCTTTCCTACTCCGTGGCTGAGCGGGAAAGGGCCGCACCAGTTTTCATATGCTTTGGTAGCTCACGAAGGGGATTGGGAACAGGCGCGAATTCCGCAGATGGCCTGGGAATTCAACAATCCCGCCGTGATGGTGCCGGGAAGGGCAGCGTCACCAGCCGATTCATTTCTTCAAACATCCGATAATGTGATTGTGGAGGCGCTGCGACTAGAAGGGCCAGACATTGAGCTGCGGCTGGTGGAATGCTTTGGAGTAGCAGGAACAGCTGAAGTTGAAATGGCCCTGCCCCACGAGCGGGGCGCCTTGACGGACATGCTGGGGGGCCACAGCAAGTTGTTAGAAGGGGGGCCGAAGTATAGTTTTCCGATCCGTCCCCAACAAATCGTAACCATCCGTTTCCGAACAGCGTCCTCGGTGGAGGCGATCAAGCCACTCCTGAAGTGGGACGAATTGGTACCGAAATTCAAGGTCGCAGCACTTTATAAGTACGATCCCAACGTAAAGTGAGCACGTATTCACCCCAAGCCTAAGAGCATTCAAGTTGCTCCGTAGGCGTCAAGCCAGGCGCATAGATCAAAGGCTCGGTAGTACTGAGGGATTTTTTGAGATTGATTTGCCGCGACTTTGGTGCCGGGTCAAGGTCCCGCCTCTCACTTCCATGCCCCTACCCGCTTTTACCGATATCGAGTCTCGCCCGCAGCTCCATAGCAGCGCCCACCACTGCCAGCGCCTTCCTTCAAGCCTCCTCATCGAAAAGGCCTCGGAGCAATCTCTCGCTCCCCTCAGCATCCGGCCCCGAAGCATTTCCGATCAAGGCTAACGACTTACCGGACAAGTGGGGCTTAGGGAAGCGAAGTTTCGCCAAGCATTGAGGGGCTCTTCACCCTCATTTACGCTTCAATTCCTGATCCACAACTTAATCCACAAAATGCACGGCTTATTACGACTTCGGTGGTCTTAGGCGTTCCCCACGGGTTTGTAAGTCGTTGAAAAACCTCAGAGTGCAAGACTGTCACGGCAGAGGTCGCGGGTTCGAGCCCCGTCGTCCCCGCCATACATTCCCAAGAACTTAAGGGAAGTGTGGCGAACCCCCTCATAGGTGCAGAAAGGTGCAACCCCTCCACGCGAGAGCGTGGATTGCTGGCCCTAAGTGTTTATAGTCGCTTGTCGCGGGGGCAACAAAAGGTTCTGACTCGGCCGGAACAAGTTTGACCGACCGCATTTTGAGCCTCCCGTTGGGCCGGCGTGATGGCTTGCTTGTAGGTGTTCAGGGTCAGTCGCGCCGATGAATGCCGCAACAAATCCTGCCGGACTCTGATGTGTGACCCAAGATGTCCGAGCAGAGTCGAGTAGGAATGCGGGAAGGTGTGCCTTTTATCTCCTAGTTCGTGTTGGAGGATAGTTCCACGACTACGATCGAACAGGCTTAACTGGCCAGATGATTTACAGCGTGGGGACAACTCATCCGAAGCTGATACCGAAGTGGGTGGTCCAACCGCTCCTCACTTGATGGCGTAGGACCGTCCCCGGTTCAGGATCCACTTTGTTCCGCTTTCCATTCCACAATCGCATGCAAAACGGCCTCTCTGTGGCCTTGAGCGACCATCGCTTGATGCGCTCTACTTCTCCCATCGCACATCATGAGTCCCCCTCTGCGAGATCCAATTGTAGATATCTAACATCGACAGGGTCCCCCCGGTGACAGTCGGCCGCGCATCAGTAATACAGGTAGCCCGCTTATGGGCCAGGTAGCAGTCAGATAAAGCCGGAACGCGCACACCAAGAGTCTCCCAATATCTTCGACTGCTCCGCTTGATTGCTTAGACATGAATCAGGGGACACAACAATCGGTGACCGAAGCTAAAGTTCATGTCACCGACTACCAGGGTGCCACGACACCGATCTTGGGAGTTCGTCGGACTACTGGATGATATGTCTCTTTCGGTCCAGGGAGCACACCGAAAGCGATGAGCGCAGCTCAATTGCCAAGCACTGTGGCGCGATCCCGGCATGGGGGTCAAGCCCTAGATTCGCTCTAGGCAAAGATTTCTTGGGAATTGCCGATAAGCAAAGTAGAGAACATTTTTATACCCTAGGCTTCGATCACCGTCTCCTAGATGTCGGTGAAAGCTTGTTTCTTGCGTTTCGTTCTGAAAGAGGTCAACTAAAAAAGGCGGTTGACCATGAGACCGTGTTGGCACGCGCGGGACTAGCTACGTCGGACCCGGCCATCTATGAGTTCTGCACCCACCGCGACGCTCAGCGGAGACCCCTTGTGTAGCGGGTAAGATGGGCACGACCAACCCAGAGCGAGCGCAGCGCGCGAACAGAGCCCTAATCGTCAGGTTAACTAGTAACACCTATTGTGGCACACGATGTGTTTGATAACAGTACATAGGTAGGCCGCAGATATATCTATTTAAATAATTAGGCTGAGCCGTGGGCGCTGTTAATTGGCTAGCGTTCTGTATTGACCAGATACCACCAGGGAATCTATGAAACGCTGGGACCAATGTACGGAGAAAATGAATGATCCCAAAATCAATTCTCTTGGTTGACGATGACGAGATCGTCCGCCTAGCCTTGGGCAAGCTTCTGACGCATGTGGGATTCGCTGTTACCAGCGCCGGTAACGTCCCAGATGCCTTAAGGCTTATTAACTCAGAGGCTTTCGACGTGCTTCTCAGCGATCTCCATATGCCAGGAGCGGGTGATGGTCTCACGGTTGTCAGCGCAATGCATCATGCAAGTCCCAAAGCTGTCTCAATATTGTTGAGTAGCTTCCCCGAAATGGAAGCCGCCTCTCATGCGATCCTGATGCAGGTTGATGACATCCTAGTTAAACCGATGGAGCTGTCCGCGCTGGTTGCAGCCATTATGAAGAGATTATCCGAAGGGCCCTCCACTTCACGGTCGGTCGAATCTGTGGCAGCCATCCTGGAGCGCTCGACGCTATTATGTATCGAAGAGTGGTATGCGCAAGTCAAGCAAGATGACAAGCTGACGAAGGTTCAATTGACGCGCGGACAACGGTGTAGCCATCTACCCCAAGTCTTCCGCGATCTCGTTGCGCGTCTAGAGACTAAGCATCCTCTTGGTACCATAGGTCCACTCTCGGCATCGGCGGCGGAGCACGGTGTTAACCGACGCAGGGCAGGCTATTCGGCCTCGATGTTGGTAGAAGAATCACGCATATTGCAAGTGACCATCTTCCATACGCTACAGAGGAACTTAGGCAATATTAATTTCAGCATCCTTCTTTACGAGGTGATGACAATCGCCGACGAGGTGGACTCGCAACTTAGGCAGGCAATGGACTGTTACGTCAGTGAAGCGACGGTCGATGCGCTGCGCGCTTGAGCATCCCAATCACAAGGACGTATTATGACGCCGCGGCGGTCAAGAGGCTCGTGGATCAATTTCAGGAGTTGCGAGGACTTCAACATTCGAAAAGGTCCCGCACTCGCTTAGTGCCCGAGTGTGTTTCCCCCGTTCTTGCATCGGACCAGGCCAGTTCGGCCTACGAAGATGCCTAGTTCTGACACATCGACCAACACATCCTCATTTGTGGTCCTCGGAAACACCGATTCTTGGGGCCGCCGCCCGACTTCTATCGGAAAACGACGAGGAGTGCGAGTTCGCAGCGGCGCGTATGCCTGGGAAAATGCCTTCGTTTAGCCTGCGTTGGTAAGAGGCCCGAGCCTTCGCGAACACGATTTGCTCTGCCTGATCAAAGTTGACCTGCTGGTAGTTATGTACTGCCATTTCGGCACAAATTACTGGTCAATGTTTATTCGATTTAGGCCCGGAGAGAGAAGAAGTTATGGCAAAAAGCGGGTTCCGACGAAGATATTTAGGGTCCTGCCGATATTGTCGTCATGAAAGTAATTGCAGAGCCTGCCCGTGTGGATAACAGCTTCTTAGTCATAACAAAAGAATTACGGGATTTGCGGGAATATCTAGAGGAGAGGTTTCTGAAAATGCTCTCCCTCCTAGCACCTAAGTATGTCCGAAGAGCATTTAGGGGAAGTTATCCGCAATCAGTTATTCAGCTGAACCAACCTGTCGCTATGACGCCTGTCGCTGTCACTAGGAGCTCTCAATTGTGCTGCTCCGTCCGCCATCGATCGCGTGCTCCGTCCGGTCTGGATCGCTGTTTTTGTAGCTCTAGTGGACAACGTGTCATATTCCCACGACAAGACAAGCCCTCTCCGGTACTGGCAAAGGAAGCGCGAGTTTCACGCTTGAGTTCCACCGGATCCGACGGAACAGTATTTCCGCATCTGCTGAGCGTCTGGCCACAGATAAGCCCTTTGGCTGTTCAGGTTTCCAAAAGCGTCTGTAGACACCGCACCGGCAATCACGCTGTCAAATGCCTTATCATTCTCGCCTTACTGACTTGTTCCCACCTGCTACAGAGGCCCGCTTGGGCACAGGCGGTTACCCTGACGCCGAGCCTGACCAAGATCGCTGGAACGACCAGCGCCGGCGTCGTCCTATTTACCCTGGACTACGGCACGGCCACATCGGTTGCTCTGGACACGCCCAATTTTGCCGCCTTCGACGCATTGGGAGATCTCTATTTCAGCGATACGGGCAGCAATTGCGTGCGCGTCATCGATACCGGCGGTACAGCATCGACTATCGCCGGCCTGGTCGTCGGCGGCGGCCACGGAGACACTTGCAATGCGGTAGCCAACCCCACGCCCACCCCTGCCCAAGGATTGCGAAATCCGACGGGTATTGCGCTGGCGCCAGACGGAGACCTCTACATCGCGGACTCGGGACACAATTGCGTTCGCCGATTGCCCGACAAGTTGTTGAACACCGCCAGTCTGGTGACCGTGGCGGGCACCTGCACATCCGCCGCCTTGAACTCGCAGACGCCGTCTCCCAGCGGCGTGGTCCTGGACGACGCGGGAAACCTCTATATCGCTATCCAGAATTCCGCCAACGGTATTCAACAGGTTTTGAAACATCCCGTGGATACGGCGGCCACCAACCTGTGTGTCATGGCTGGTGCGACGTCAATCCGGGTACCCACCAGTTGTTCTACGGTGACCAACAACACCATTACGCTGAGTGGGCCTACAGGATTGACGATCGACGCCGAAGGCAGCCTCGTCATTGCGGATACGGGCAACAAGTGTGTGCGCAAGATAACGAGGATGACCACTATCCAGACCATTGTCGGGCAATGCACGAATGACAGCAGCGGAACCGCGAACGTCAGCCTGACGGCTCCTTATGGCTTGCAGTTTGACCAAACCCAGGCGTTGCTGATCAGCGATGGAAACCAGGTACTTCGCCATGTAATTGGATCTTCGACGTTGACCCTGCTGGCTGGTCTAACGAGTAATACTTCGGGCCCGTATGACACCACGCAGGACGGGCAAGCCGGCCAACTAGATCCCTTGAATACGCCCGAGGGACTGGCGATCGATAGCTACGGGAATATCACGGTTGCAGATAGCGCCAACCACATCGTTCGCCAGCTATTTCCCAATACCGTATTTAGCGCTACCCCCGTTAACAGCCCTTCCAATTCGCAGCCGATCACCTTTGTTATTAGCCAGAGTGTGAATCTTGCCGCGGCCGTGGGCACGGACTATTCGATCACGTCGAATACTTGTAGTGGCAGTCTGAGCGTGGGCGACCCGGCAAACACCTGCCAAGTCTCTGTAACCTTCACGCCCACCCGGCCTGGAGTACGAAACGCCCCGCTGACTTTGACTGACTCAATTTCGCACACCAAGGTGATATTAGGGCTGCAAGGACTGGCCACAGGCTCCCAGCTGCAGTTCTTTCCTGGCGTAGTCAATACCGTGGCGAGTGGTCTGGCGAATCCGGTTGACCTGGCAGTGGACATTGACAGCAATGCCTACATTCTGGAGAGAGGCACGGGAGGTGCGACGGCCGATATCAAAGAGCTGGTGGCGGCTACGGGCACGGTGCAGACGGCAGTTGCCGCCGGTTCCGGCATTGGCAGCGATCCCGTGGCCCTGGCCAGAGATAGTGCGGGCAACCTGTTTGTCGCAGATCAGACAGCCGGAAACGTTACCGAGTTCTGGGCAGATGGAAGCCCCAGCACCACTTACCTGACGGATCTCACTTCGCCCCGGGCTCTCTACGTCGATGGATATGACAACCTCTATGTGGCGCAGGGAGGCGATGTTCACAATGTGGTCGAATACTACGCCAGCGGCGGAGAGCGCACGATCGCCGGAAGTGGTTCGGTGCCCAATGCCAACGGCACTGCCGCCACGGCCGCGCAGTTTGTTGCGCCCGGCGGCATCCATATCAACTCCAGCGGCGTTCTTTATATTGCCGACAGCGGCGGTCATCGCGTTTACGCCGTCGATACATCGGGCATTATTCATTTCGTCGCCGGCAACGGAACCACATCCACTACGACTTCTTCGACTCCCCAGGGCACCGCGCTGCTCGGCCCCACGTCGCTGGCGATGGATGCGGCCGGCGACGTTTTCATCGCCGATCCTCCGGCCAACATTCTGTATTTGGTCTTTGCCACCGGCTCACAGCTGCTGCGGTCGGCGCCTCTCTTGGGCAACGGCACCGCGGCCAGCACCGGCGACGGCGGACCCAGCACCGCTGCCGAAGTCAACGATCCGCTCGGTCTGGGGATCGATGGCTCGGGAAACACTTATGTGATCGACAGTGGTGCCGGCTCGGTGCGCAAGATCACCTACCCCTCGCCCACCATCAACTTTGGCACCGTGCTGATTGGGGCAACCTCTCCGGCAAAAACTGCCACCCTCTGGAGCAGCGGGACCGATTCGCTGGGCCAGACCAATCCTCTAGCGATCAACAACGTCAACTTTCTCCTGGACAGCTCGAGCAGCGTTACGACCTGTGGCACGTCGCTGGTGGCCGGCGGTATTTGCGAAATGGGTTTCATTTTCCAACCGATCGACCATGGAGCCCAAGTGGGCATCGCCAGCGTGGCCAACAACTCCTATCTCAATCCAGGAACGGTGAACCTGATCGGCAATTCCTCTCCCCCAGTACCGCCCGCGTTCACTCTCCCCCCCGAGACCGAGGTATATGGAGAACCGTTTCCCGAAAGCGTAACTTTCGCCGTGAGCGGGGCGGCGCCCACGGGGACGATTACCTTCTCTACCGGAACGCAGACCCTGTGCAGCTTTACCGGGACCATGAGCACGACCACCACGTGTGCCGCGCCTAACAGCGGACTTTCCGTAGCCGTGTACCCGGTCACCTTCAGCTATTCCGGCGATGCGAATTATGCCTCAATCAACGCCGCCACTCAGCTGACGGTTGTTCCACAACCCACGGTAACTACCATCACCACCTCGGGTACGCCGTTGCAGGTGGGCAGTCCCGTCACCCTGACCTCGGCTGTAAGTTCTGCCTTAGGTGCCGTGACCGTGGGGTCGGTAACTTTTACTAATGGCAATACGGTGCTGGGGACCGGCACGCTCAACGCCTCGGGCGTGGCCACATTAACCACGGCTTCGCTCGCTGTGGGCACGGACACCATCACCGCGACCTACCCGGGAACTTTGAACTTTAGCAAAAGCTCCGCCAGCCTTACCCAGGGGGTTACAGCGCCGCTAGGAGCCTTCACCATCGCGGCCACACCGCCAAGCCAGTACCTGCGCGGCGCCGGATCGGTCACCTGGCAAGTGACGGTCACCCCCACTGGGGGATTCTCCGGTCCGGTTGCCCTGACCTGCTCCGGAATGCCGTCGGATGCGAGTTGCACCTTCGCTATGGGCACCCTCACCCTGACTGCCGCCACTGCGGCGACGACCACCATGACGACCACCACCACAGTGAATGACGCCGCCTTGAAGCTGCCTCTTCTCGGCATGGACTTGGCGAGGCAGCTCAGCTGCGCTTTCCTGCTGCCATTCCAAATGAGTAGTGGGTTGCTGGCGGGTTTCCGCCGCCACCGCAAGGTTCGTTCCCGGCGCCCGATGAGGCTGTGGGTTATGGCTGCCATCACGCCTGGCCTTCTGGGCCTGAGTGGATGCAACTGCTTCAACACCAACTTCAAGACCTACACCGTCACCGTGACCGGCACCAGCACGCTGGGGGGCCCACCGGCGCAGTCCACGACGGTGCAGTTATCAGTTGGATTGCAGTAGTCAGTGGACGCCGTTGTGGAGGATAGACCCATGCAAGCTCGCCCCCGAACCATATCTGCAACACTTCTTCTCTTCGTCTGCCTGGTTGGCTTGCGGGTGTGTTCGCATGCACAGTCCGCGCCGCAAAGAAACCTCGTGCCGCCGCCGTCGCGCGTGGATCTTTTCGGCGGGTTCGCTTACTTCCATCCCTATGCAGGGGAGATCGGAGGCTATGCTTACCAACCCATCAACACCGGCGCAGTGACCAGCGGGAGCACTTATTTTGGGCGCTATTTCGGGGTGCAGGCCGAGGGCGGTTTCCATCCAGACGGTCCTAACGACTGTGTTTACACAGCTCAGGGGGGCCCGGTCCTCCGGCTGCCCAGAGGACGTTGGATTCCTTTTGTGCACGTGCTTGGCGGAGGCGCGAAGATTGGGGGGCCGGTGTTTCAGCCCTGCAGTTGGGGCTGGGGTGTGACCTCAGGCCTGGGCATGGACTACGTTCTGCGCCCGTTCCACAATCGACTAGCCCTTCGCTTGATTCAGGCCGACTGGCAGTATTCGCATGTCTCCTTTGGCCCGCTGGATGCATCTGGGGTCGCCGGCGGCACGGTGGATCTGCGGGACTACCGGCTGGCGAGTGGAATCGTGCTTCGCCTCGGCTCCTTCGAGCCTGCCCTGCCTCCCCTGCAAGCCTCGTGCTCGCTACATCCGGAAACCGTCTTTGTAGGAGAACGTGTCATGGTTTCCCTGCAAACCGCCCATCTCAATCCCAAGTTCAAGGCCAGCTATTCCTGGAATTCCACCGGGGGAACGGTGAACGGCACGAGTGATGCGGTCACGGTGGATACCAAGGGACTCACCGCGGGCAGCTATACTGTAACCGCCGCAGTTGTTGAAGGAAACAAGCCCGGGCAGCGGGCTACCTGCGCGGCGTCCTTCACCGTGCGGGCCTATGATCCCCCTACCCTTACCTGCGTGCCCAATCCGGACAGGGTGAAGCCAGGCGAGACTTCCCTAATTACGTCTAGCGGGATTAGCCCGCAGAACCGTCCCTTGACTTACACTTTTTCAGCGGATGGGGGTCAGGTGAGCAGTGTGCACGGCAACACGACGACTCTTAGCACCGAGGGCGTTCCGGTTGGCACCGTGACTGTGACGTGCAACGTGGTGGACGATCTTGGCAAAACGGCCTCGGCGATGACGAACGTCACCATTCTTCCGCCGCCTTCCCCACCGCCTCCACCGGCGCGGCCTTTGTGCAGCGTATCGTTCACGCGCGACCACAAGCGTCCCGTGCGCGTCGACAACGAAGCCAAGGGTTGCCTCGACGATGTCGCTCTCGCCCTCAGCGCACAGCCGGATGCCAGGCTGGTTATTGTGGCTCATGCCGGCTCGACGGACAAGCCCGGAGCAGCCGAACAGCGAGCGGTGAACGCCAAGCAATATCTTGTCCACGACAAGGAAATTGACGCTTCGCGGATAGAGCTGCGCACCGGCCTGCAAGCCGAGCGGACAGTGGACACGATTCTCGTACCGTTGGGGGCTTCCTTTTCCGAGGAAGGTACCAGCCCGGTCGACGAAAATATCGTCAAGCCGAAGGTTCGGCCTTAGGCGAAAATCGCGCGCCGCTAGATAGGAGAGGAGGCTTGGCAGTTTGACCCGCGCTGCGATGGCCGGATGACGAATCCCAAATCGGGAATGATTGGATGGGGGTGCAGCCTTCAGAAGACGGCCTGTATGCTCTACTAAGCTGGCTGGCAGTGCATTTGTGTTTCAAAGGTGGACACTCAGATACCCTTCGTGTTCTTCTGTCACGCCTGCGCACACACGAACGGAGATAACAGCACTCCAAAGGGTGTAACTTGTTCGCTTGGGCAGATGACTATTAAGTGGTAGGGTCAAGTACCGCGGCTGGTTATTCTTCATCCGGATCTGAACATCCGATGCGGAGGCCGCAATTGATAAAAGAGACTGCAACCACTACGTTATTTCTGCTTTGCACTGCAATGGGATTCGCCCAAACACCCCAGACATCTGGCGCATGGTCTATTTATTCGCTGGCCGGCCGTCATGGTCAAGTAACGCTGCTGCAAACGAAGTCGCTCGAACAGGCTGAGGATGCACAAGGCGAGCCAGTTGAGATTAAACTGGACGCCGTCTGCAAGGAAGGCAAACTTTATCGGGTAGCGGTGGAAACCGATACGCCTGTTTCCCAGCAGGCGATGAACTTCAGCGGCGCGGTGCCGACGACACCAGTGTCCTTTCAGGTGAATGGAAATGGCCCGGAGGCGCAAAGTTGGGCAGTGTTGGATGGCGGCCACACGATCTCGCCCTACTCTGAAGTAATGCAAGGGAGAAAGAACCGTTCCTGGATCGAGCGGGTTGCCGGCACGGATACGCTGATCCTTGAATTTCGGGGCGGCTCGCAAGAGGATCCGATCCACGCGAGTTTCAATACCACGGGAATCTCCGAAGCCCTCGCGGCCGCTGGCTGCAGTTACTGAGATTTTGGGCTTGGCGTATAGGGGTAAACGCGACAAAAGGTGAGCGGGGAGCCTTCGCTCCCATCTCACCTTTGTTTTGCGATTCTTAGACTGCGAGGAAGGCAAGTTTGCATGCGTGGTCCAATCTCAATGATGCACCCCTTCGCGGCGCATAACTTGGAACGCAGTCATCCAGAGAATGTGAAAATCGAACGCGAAGGACTGCCGGTCCAGGTACTCGCGATCGAATTCCACCTTCACCGGAATGGGGAGCTCGTCGCGTCCGTTGACCTGGGCCCATCCGGTAAGGCCCGGAACAAGCTGATCAATACCACGCTCGGTGCGCAGGGCGATCAAATCCTCCTGGTTGAAGAGCGCTGGCCGCGGTCCCACGAAGCTTTGGTCTCCCATAAGAATGCTAAACAACTGGGGCAGCTCGTCGAGGCTCGTTCGGCGGAGAAAGGGACCGATGGGAGTCAGATAAAGCGCGGGATCCGGCAGCAGATGCGTGGCCACCTGGGGCGTGTCGATCCGCATGCTGCGGAGCTTCGGCATACGGAACAACCCGTTGTTCTTTCCCACCCGATCCGACCAATAAAGGACCGGGCCTTTCGATGTCATCTTGATGAGCAGCGCAAGGATGAGGAACAGAGGCGACAGTAGGATGATGAGCAGCAGTGCAAACCAAATATCGAAGGCGCGCTTATAGGGAAGCAACCTGGTCTCCAACTCAGCGGAAATGCTTTTGTTTCACTGGCCAGTAACTACCGATGATCCCTTTAATCCCAGTGCTCGATCATTCAGAAGAAATGGGCGCGGGGAATAGCCGAAGTCCTGCTCTGCGGCGGTGTGATCGAAACAGAGGTCCCGGCCCATGCGCGATGCCATCTCTGGTTTCAAATGCCGGTATGCCGGAATCTGTCGAGCGAAATGGATCGCGATGCGGAAGAGGGGCTCGGGAATGCGGACTATGCGTGCGGGTTTTCCTAGTGCCTGGAAAACCCTTTCTACCATCTCCTGGTAAGTGAGGGTTTCCCCGCCGCTGAGATTGTAGATCTGGTTGAAGGTCGCCGAGGAGTTCATCGCCAACATGCACGCTTGCGCCAGATCTGCGGCATGCACCGGTTGCCGCAATCCCAAACCTCTTCCCAGGATTGGAAACACGCCGAAGCGCTTGGCAAAGCGTGCGATGTCCGCGACATTGCGGTCCCGTCCTACACCATAGATCAGCGTCGGACGGAAGATCGTATAGGCAATGCCGAGCCGTGCACAGGTGCTCGCAACCGAGTCTTCGGCACGTGTTAAAGACTCCGCCACAGCCTGCTCCGCAGGGCTGCTTGAACTGGCTTTGCTGAATCGGCTGGTTGAGCTGAGAGCTATGATGCGTTGCACACCATTTGCATGGAACTGTTCCATCCGACCTGGTAACAACCAGATCGAAGCGACGTGGAAGAGCACTCGTGCGGAAAACTGCGGAAAGGCGCTTGTTCGATTCAGGTCATGCTGGTGCCAAGCAAATGATGGACCGAGGCCCGGTGTACCCTTACCTCTGCCGATTGCATGAATGACGTATCCTGCGGCGAGCAGCTTGCTTACAAGCTGGTCACCCACGGGGCTGGTGGCTCCGGTGACGCTGCAAGTCGAGACCGCGCAAACCTCAGGTTGGCCCAGGTACGAGATACTTGCTCCTGATTATTGGGGCAAAGGCGGGCGATTCTTGGCCACCAGCTCCAGATACTTCACATCGATCAGCATGGGATACCATAGCGCCTGGAGAAAGTGGTACGCGAATGCCTCTCGCCCATCCAAGAACCCGCCCGTCAACACATAACGGTAGAGAAAATAGAAAAGTGGCCGGATCAATGGCGGCAAGCGATTCCAAACCTTGTGGCGCAACCAGCGCTTGCGTTGCGCTTGCGTTCCGAATAGTCGGGTGTCGATTTCGCGATAGCCCGGAGCTGAGTGAGCATTGACCAACTCCAGGGCTTCCAGAGTGGCATAACCGTTGTGCTTGGCGATCCAATCGGTCACGCTCTTCCGATCCTCGTGCATCAGATCGGAGCACAAGTAACCTATCGCGCCATCGACGATCAAATGTTCGTTCACTGTCCGATCCTCGCAGCGCCCCTCGCCGTACCGGAACAGCCGCAATATCCAGCGAGGGGTAATAACCGCGGCGTATCCAGCGCCCCATCCATATGAGACGCCAGTTGACATAGAAGCCATTCTCCGCCGGGAACGTCGAAATCAGCATAGAAATTTCCTGCTTCAGCGCATCGGGAAGCCATTCGTCGGCATCCAGAAAAAGCACCCACTCGCAACCTATCAGCAAAGTGATCGAGCGCGTAGTTACGTTGTTGTGCGAAGTTGGCGAACTTCTTCTCCGCAATCTGGCAGCCATATCGATGCGCAATCTCCACCGTCTGGTCCGTGCTCGATGAATCGAGAACAAAACTTTCATTCGCCCAGCCCGCGATGGAATTGAGAGCCTGCGCGATGTTAGTTTCCTCATTGCGGGTGAGAATGATCACCGCCAGGGTGGCGGGATGCACCGCAGGATTAGTCATAGTCACCATTCGCATCTGTGGCCGGCGGCAGTGGATGAAAGGCATCGAATTGCTTGAGAATGACCTCGGAGGAATACTTGGTTTCGGCAGCCCGCCTCGCCCTCGCACCCATGTCCTGAAGCAATTGGCGACTCGCTTTCGCCGCGCGGATGACTTGCACTGTCTTCTCCACCGCTCCAAAGTCGACTCCGGGCTCTACCACCCAGCCAATCCCTTCCTCGCGAACGACCCACGCCGTTTCTGAGCATTCTGAGACCAAGGCAATGATGGGCTTGCCCGCGGCCATCAGGTTATATGTTCGGCTGGGCACAGCAAGACCCAGCATCCCGGGCACGAGCGATAAGATCGAGACGTCACAAGCATTCAGGAATTCGCTCTGCTCCGACCTGGGACGAGGGGGCAGTACAACAAGATTCCGGGAGCCGTTCTTTACCATGGCATCGAGGATCTTCTGCTTGGGCCCTGATCCCATGAAGATAAAGTGTATTTCTTCATCCGGCTCCAGGATCTTTACCGCTGCGGCAAGCGTCTCGATTCCATGGGGATGCCCCATGTTTCCCGCATAAAGAACGACCAGTTTTTCGGTCAGACCCAGTTCCCGCAGCAGCGAATTGCTCTCCTTCGGCGAAGGGAAGATGTCTCGAGCAATCGGCCCAAAGCGGAATTACCTCGAACACCCTCCCTGGTACCCAAACCACGCATGAGCACAAGGTGCTCCAGCATGTCGCGCCCAATGCAGAAGATCTGTTCTGCCCCTTGCAGAACAAGCCGGTTGATCTTTTCGAGCACCTTGTAGGAAAACGACTCGCGCGAGGTCAGGCCACATGCTGCGATAATGTCGGGGTAAACGTCATGAACCACGAGCGAGTAAGGAACACGCAGGACAAAGGAGAGGATGGCCGTCAGGATAGGTACCGATGGCGGATTGGTCACCGCCAAGATTGAGTCGCCACGCCTAATTCGCAACAGCGCCATGCCGAGCATCGAGAGCGTGATCGACACCATCCGAAGGAGGCGCGACCAAATCGATCGCTGGTGAAGCACGAGCGAGGGACACCTGTAGATATGCACCCCCCGGTGGACCTCGCTACGGGGAGCCTTCATTCCCGCTCGCGAATATGCCGGCTGGGCACATAACACTGAGACACGCCGGGTCAACGCGAGGTGTTCGGCGATTTGAGTAATGTAGTATCCGGTCCCAGTCTCTTCTGGGTAATACACCTCGATGAGAATCCACAGCATCTATTCGGCCTGTTTCCTCTGTCATTCGACACGTCTATTTGGCGGAATGGCCAGCGTATTGAAGCAGGCGCGATTCAGCGGAACGCGGGGGCTGGCATCCCAATCGAAAAGCGTGTAGCCGTATCTCAGAAGGATCTCAGTGACATAATCACGGGTGCGGTCGCGGACCTCACAGAGGATCACAGGTTGTGCTTCGGCCAACACGCGTCGGGCGCCACGAGAACGTTGGACTCGGCGCCTTCCACATCAATCTTCAATACACTGGGTATGCCTTCCTGCTCCAGCAGCCAGTCAAGGGTGATAGTGAGCACACTCACTGTTTCGCGTACACCTCCGGTCTGCGAGGAACCCCCGCTTCCCTCCAGGAAGTTGCCCGCGCGGCATCGCTGCGCAACATGGAACGACGCGACCGTGGGAGCGTCGAAGATAGCGGCGGGAATGACTTGAATAGGTGCGGAGCTTGCCGGCTGCAAGGCCGCCGATTTGCGCAACAGGCCGGCCAACCAAATATCCGCTTCCATAGCGATCACTTTTCCCGAAGCTCCGGCACGCTGTGCTGCGGCAACACTTAGCAGGCCAACATTGGCGCCCACATCCCACACCACGCTGCCGGGCTGCACGAATTCGCGCGCGAACTCGAAGAGATCGGATTCGAGGCGAAGCTTCCAGAACCTGAGACTCGCATCCGGAGAAACCAGAATGGGAACGGTGCCAAAATCTTCGGGGAGACGCCGTCTGAGGACGCGGTTTCTGCTGAAGCGCTCCAACAACGTGCGCGGCTAGCATCGCATCTCAAAGTGCCCCGCGGTTCTGCGCCCTTGCGCCAGACGTTGAGGTTGACGTAGTTCACGTAACTCTGAATGATCCGGACGACTTTATCGGAAACGTTCGGCGCCCGATAGTCTTGCACAACTCGAAGCTTGGCGTGCGATTGATCGACAAGGATTCTCAGGCACTCTTTCACCCGTTGAACATCGAATCCGGTCATCATCACCGAAGCTTCTTCCATCCCTTCCGGCCGCTCGTGCGCTTCGCGCAGATTCAGCGCCGCGAAGCCCAGGATGGAAGACTCCTCCGTAATCGTCCCACTGTCTGATAAGGTTGCTTTGGCGTTCAGCTCCAATTGCACGAAATCGCAAAAGCCGAGCGGGTCTCGGAGCTCGACCTCCTGTCTCAGTTCCAGGTCGAGCTCATTGAGTCTCTTTCTTGTCCTCGGGTGAGTGGAGACAACAATCCGAAGTTTGTAGTCCTCTGCGAGGCTGTTCAACAACCTCACGAAACTCTTCAATGAAGCTGGTTCGTCTATGTTTTCTTCTCTGTGGCAACTCACGACGAAGTATTCAGCTGGTTTCAAATACAGCCGCTCGAGCACATCCGACTGCCGGATCTTCGGCAGGTAGTGATGCAGAACCTCGTACATCGGGCTGCCGGTCTTGATAATCCGATCGGGCGCGATGCCCCTCGCGCAGCAAGTATTCGCGGGAAATGTCGCTGTACGGCATGTTGATATCGCTGATATGGTCGACAATCTTCCGATTGATTTCCTCGGGAACCCTTTCATCGAAGCAGCGGTTTCCGGCTTCCATATGAAAGACAGGGATTTTTCTTCGTTTGGCCGCGAGCGCAGCCAGGCTACTGTTCGTATCGCCCAGAATCAGCACAGCATCCGGCTTTGCCTGGGCGAGAGCATCGTCGGATTTCGCGATCACAAGCCCAATCGTTTCGGCTGCATTCTTACCCGCCGCCTGAAGAAAGTAATCGGGACGGCGGATCTCCAGATCGTCAAAGAAGACCTGGTTCAACTCATAGTCATAATTTTGCCCGGTATGGATCAGCACATGTTCCGTGTAGCGGTCGAGGGCCGCGATCACCCGCGACAGCCGGATGATTTCCGGCCGGGTGCCGAGGATCGTGGCCACCTTCATGCGTGTTCCAGTGTCAGAGACTTGCTCCGCTGCTCGAAATCGACCGGGAGATAGTAGGTGTCCGGTCGATTGGGATCGAATATCTCGCTCGACCAGAACAAGGTCACCATGTCTCCTGTGCCTACATTGGCAATCGAGTGCGTGAATCCAGGTGGAATGTCGACCACCTGGTAAGCGCTGCCGGTCACGGAATACTCTGCAACCGGGCCACCCTCCACCGGCCTTATTCGGATCAAGCCGTCCCCCTCTACCACGAAGAACTTCTCCGCTTTGGTTTGGTGGTAGTGGCTTCCGCGTGTCACGCCCGGTTTAGTTCGGGAGACGAAGACCTGTCCAAAGTGCTCCTGCTTGATAAATTCCGCCAGGCTGCCGCGGGCATCCGACCTGATTTCCAGGCTGTACCGGCGATCCTCGGGTGGAACATACGACAGATAGGTTGCATAGAGAGCCCGGTTAAACCAATCCGCGAAATCCGGCAGCGTGAGCGTGGTCCTCATCTCATGAAAAGCCTGGATTCTGCCTGCGAGATCGCCGAGCCGGATACGGTAGCTTGGGATCTCCGCTCCGCCCTCGGCTCCGCTCTGCGGCCCATCGATCTCGGCCAGAAACGCCGCCACGACATCGTCCACGTAGCTCAACTCCACCTCGCAGGCCGGGTCGGAAACGGTGATAGCCAGATCGTTGGCGATGTTGTGGCAGAAGGTTGCGGTCACCGAGTTGTAGTTGGGGCGGCCCCACTTCCCAAATAGATTCTTCAGGCGGTAGATGCGGACACGGGCTCCCGTCTCCGCGGCAAATTGCCGCAGCGCCTTCTCTGCCGTCGCCTTGCTCGCTCCATATGGATTGTCCAGCGTGGCCTGCGTTGAGGAACTAAAGACGATTTTCGGAGAACGTCGGCCTTCGCGAAGCAATCGGCATAGGCGCTCCGTCAGCTCCGCATTCCCGCTCTGGAATTCGTTCGGGTCCTGCGGGCGGTTGACGCCGGCCAAGTGGAAGACCAGGTCTGCCTCAAGCAGCTTGTTGCTGAGGTCCTCCGCTGAGTGCTCCCGACCCAATATCGTGATTGCGCACTCCTTCCGCTCAAGGAGATGGGCCGCCAGGTTGCGGCCCAGGAAGCCCCGTCCGCCGGTGATGAGGATCCTTGTCAAGCCGGTACCGCGTTGCCCTTCAGTGCATTCTGCACACACGGCAGCTGCAGCAACAGGTTCATCGTCGCTTGCACGTCCAACAGCCTGGTGTTGTGGGAATTGTAGTCAACGGATTCGGATACCTCGGTTTTCCCTTTGCTGAAGAAGTTGGAATAGTTCAGATCCCGCCCATCGGCCGGGACTCGGTAATAGTCGCCAAGGTCCTCAGCATGCGCCATCTCTTCGCGGTTCAGAAGGGTTTCATAGAGTTTTTCGCCGTGCCGCGTACCGATAACCCGAATTTCATTGTCTGCCTCCAGAAGCCGTAGCAGCGCTTCCGCCAGGGTGCCAATGGTCGCCGAAGGAGCCTTCTGGACAAAGATGTCTCCCGGTATGCCATGGGCAAATGCGTAAAGCACCAGGTCTACTGCGCCCTCGATGGTCATCATGAATCGGGTCATGTATGGGTCGGTAACGGTCAGCGGCTTCCCCAGCCAGAATCTGATTCAGAAACAGCGGTATCACCGAGCCCCGGGAAGCCATCACGTTTCCATACCGCGTCCCGCAGAACACCGTGGGATGGACGCCATACATCCGCGCCTTGGCCACCATGCATTTCTCCATGAGCGCTTTGGACATCCCCATCGCGTTCACCGGATAGACCGCCTTGTCCGTGCTGAGCACGATCACTCTGACCAACACTGGAAGCGAGCGCCGCTTTCATCACATTCTCCGCGCCCAGGGTGTTGGTCTGCACCGCTTCAATGGGGAAGAATTCACAGGAGGGAACCTGCTTCAGGGCTGCTGCGTGGAAGACAAAGTCGACGCCGCGCATCGCCTGCAGAACACTGTCGTAGCTGCGCACGTCGCCAAGATAGAATTTGACCGCTGCGTTCCGAATACGACCCCGCATGTCGTCCTGCTTTTTCTCATCGCGGCTGAAAATGCGAATTTCTCCGAAGCCGGTCTTGCAGGCCATGTCGACAACAGCGTTGCCAAAGGTACCCGTGCCGCCAGTGATCAGGAGGGTCTTATCCGTGAATATGGCTGAGGTCAATTGGTTGGCCATGCTTTTCTGCTGCCTGTCCCGCGATTTCTGTCCGGCTTACCTACGTCGATGGATCTCTTTAAGAAATCTTTGCGTCTCTCGCCACCACGGCGCATTGTTGTCCCACGTTTGCCCCGTACCACCCCAGATCACGACCCCGTCAGCGTGCTGCCGAGCTGTCTCCAGTTCCAACCGCCAGTAATCACCCGGTAAGTAATCGATGATCTTGCCGACCTGATAGAACTGTGGCCACAGAAACACATAGACGGGTTTTCCAGGTCCAATGCGGCGAGCCTCTTCAATTTGTGCGATTGCGCATTTCGGCCAGTCCTTTGGATCCTTGTTGAATGTATAGGTGGAGGGAAAGAGAGCATCCGAGAGTTGAGCGATTGGCGCTAAACCATCGTTCAAAGCCTGCCATGATTTGTACTGGGGCGAACTGCTCCCCAGCATGGGAGCCGTGTAGTTTCGCACAGGGAATCCGTAGTACCCGACCGTCAGTGATGGGGCAAATTGCTTGAATAACCGGATCATCTTTTGATACTTCAAAATGCTGTCCGGGGCGGGAGCTCCGACGACCGGCCAACTCTCGTTGTCGACCACCGCGATTCCTGTAGTTGCGGCGGCCTCAACGGCAAGGTTGCGGATCACCGTCGAGTTGGGCATACTCACCCGATCCTCCGTGTTCTTCCACATGGATCCCGAGTAGATGACCGTGATCGGCCTGATTCCAGAATTCGCCAGATCAGGTTTCTGTGCATAGGTTGTTCCGTCATAGACAACAAATTCAGAAGCGCGAGTAGCCGTGTGGTCCTGTGCAAGCGCAACCGGCATTTGGGCCACGACCACCAGGAGAACTAGCAGCGCCCTCATATCCGTTCCACCGTTGTGTCAATCTGAACTCGCCTGGATGTGTCGGTAATCCATTTTCCCTGCTATTTCTTCGCACATCTCAGCTGTTCACCTAAAGCACATCCGCACTCGTCCGCGCAGCCCACCCCAATTCCCTGGCCTGCAAAGAGACTTGTTCCAACCATTCGCTGACAAAGACAATCGCCCAAACTGCGTTGTTCGTCTGCGCGGGCAAACTTCCTCCCGCGGTAACTGTCCCCCGGATGTTCTCAAGGAACTTCTTTTCGACAAAGGGACTCAATTGAGATTCGCCATCGAACACTTTGTCGAAACTGGCAAGGAAGGCATCGCTCTTGAACTTGTCGCCAATCGCGGCAACGAAACCACTCTTCGACCGGTACACCATTTCGGAAGGAACGTGCCGCGCCAATGCAGCCTTCAGCAGCCATTTCGCTTCCTGGTTAGCCCCCGTCCAATTACCTGAAGCGAAGGCGAGCCGCGACACTTCCGCACTCAGGTAGGGATAGTTGACACTAAGAACCGAGGCAGCAAATAATGACTTTGATTTTTGGGCAAATATGCAGCTACACACCAACGACATATCGAGCGCCGTTAGTTGGAGGTCCGGGGTTGGTGGTGAGATCGAGCGAAGCCAACTGAGCCCCAACGATTCGACTTCATCGGAAACGTGCTTAGGCAAGTGATAGGCGATCCCAGAGAGCGCGTTCTGCGCAACCGCAGCAAGCGGGAAACGGTGCTGGGATGCCCGCCTCAACAACCTGAACCAATACTCACACCTGGATTCCCGTTGCCACAGCCGGAGCGACTTGTATCCCTGGGATCCAATGCGGAGCAGACCGCGAGGAGTGGAGTTGAGTTTTTGCCACTGACGTGCCCGGCCAAACAATCCGAATGCTCCGTCCGCGCCTGTACCGTCCAGCACAGTGAATTCAATTCCGAAGGTGCGGATCACAGATCGAACTAACCTATAGGTGGGCACAGTCGAATGATCACCGAATGGCGTCCGATAGTCCCTGCCCGCATGCGTTAAGACGTCTTCGACGTCGGCGCCTGAATTAATATCCTGGATTCGATGAAAGCTCAGACCAAGATGCTTCGCCATCTCCTCCGCGAGAAGCGACTCCGGGTCGTCTGGCCCGAAGCAGTAATTGACCAAGAGAGTGTCCTTCAACCCTAGAGCAGCGGCTCGCGCAGCCAGCAGGCCGGAATCGATGCCACCGCTGAAAAGGATGATGAGGCGATGCCGCTGACGCAATGTAAGAAGTTGGCTATCGAGTGTAGCGAGGATGGTGGAGATTTGCTGATTAAGGTTGAGAGGATGGTTCTCCTGATCCCACAGTTGGCCGGGCAAGAACTCGGTCTCCTCAGACCGCGCCGGCTGGTCCCGAAACTCTGTGATTCTACCCGGCACCGCGCGGCTAATTGACGTCCAGGGACTCAATGGGGGAATGGCCGCACCAAATTGCAGAAGGGAAAAGATTGCCCGCTCATCTATGTTGTCGGTCGGTCGTACCAACCGCCGTAGGTCGTCTACGACCTCGACGGAATCGTTGCAAACGCGGTAGTAGATCTGGTCCGCTGCAGTTACTGGGATCTCCACTCGCAGGGAGTGTTCCTCTTCCTGAGCTAGAATTCCCATGTCGCTGCAGGGGCGGGTCCAATGCGTGTGTATCACTAATCCTGCTCCTTGTATCTCATGACGACATGGGTGTCTAGGTTCAGGCGTATAGAGGCACACGCACCGGCCTAGCCGACTAAGACCTCTCTAAGCTCTCTCCATCGCTGCTCAAGTGCCGGGGGTGAGGTCGCCACAGGGAGTCAGGTCTCGCAGAGTCCCTCCGCAACGGTGCGTCGCACCGAACTCAATGACCGATTTGCGGGACGTCATGCAATACGGAGTTGTCGAACGGTCGCGGGTCAAGCGCGGCCCTGAACATCGCAAGATGTTGTTTTACCGCTTCCCCTACGGAAAACCGGAGGCCGTATTCCCTCGCACCGTTCAAGTAAATTGCATAGGTCTGTTGATCCATATCGACACATTCTTGGAGCGTAGCGGCCCATTTCGCTCGATCCTCCAAAGAAATATCAAACCCCGCGTGCGTGGTACCTAAACCCGTCCAAGGAGTTGCATTGCTCAGGATGACCGGAGTGCCGTTCACGAACGATTCCACGGCCGCGTGGCAGAAGTTCTCGCCTCTTGTAGGCAGAACGAAGAAATGATGGTCATGCAATACCTGCGGCACAGCAGAATGGTCGAGTGATCCTCGATACTCGACGTTGAGATTATGTGGAAGCCGGTTGAGGAGCACTTTGCATTGCCGCCAATAAGGTGCATCCTTTTCAGTTACCGGACCAAAGAGGTTTAATTGAACCTGCCCTTTGATCTCCCGCATCGTCTGCAACAAGTAGTGGAGGTTTTTTTTTTCGCTTATTCTGGAAATGAATGCCAGCTTAACCGACCCCGATTCTTTTGCTAGATGCAATGCTGTCGATGCAACCGGATCGGTTATGTTGTACGCAACGTAGATGGAATCGGGATCAAGCCGCTGCACCGGCGCCGCCTCCAATAGCTCCAGCTTTTCACGAGCCGTGGAGACTTGCCAAAGCAGGTTTTCATGGAGCCTCAGCCGTTTCGCCGCGCGGCGGTAAAGGTCTTTCTTCAACTGTTTGATCTGCATCGCACCGGAAGAAAACTCGCCCCTCGGGGCCAACAGCGTTGGAGTCTTCCCAAATACGCCGACACGATGCAGCAAAACCGCAATCTGGGTAAACTTATCAAAAAACGAGTTCAGGACGACAACATCCGGCCTTACCTCTCGAAAGGCCCGGCGAATGATTGCCGGCCCGACGGAGGAACAATACAACACCCGTGCACTTCCGACGCGAAGCCATCTATTCGGCGTCACACCCGGATAGGCCTGGATATCCTTCACGTCTCTGTCTGCTGTAACGACATAGAAATCGAAATATGGGCTGAGATGGGCAATCATATTTGCGATAGAGCGGATAGGACCGCCGTCTTTACTGCCGGGTAGATAGCGCCCGATGCAAACCAGCACACGTTTAAGATCGTTTTCGTCCCTTGGCTGTAATACCTCCTCCGGGATAGGCGCACTCAGCGCTTTCATGACACCCTTCTTTCTGTGCGTCCGGCCTCCACAACGCGGTGTGAGCCCGTTAACTTTGCGCGCCGACCGTGGAGAGCGATGAGGCGGAACAATTAGTACCAGGGCGGAGAGGGCCGCAGGCCGCCCGTCTGCATGTACGCAACGACGTCAATCAGATACCGCGCGGCTTGCGGTCCCTCCAACACAGAAGACCACTCTCTGATGCGCGCGCTGGATTCGTCCGTGCGCTTCCCGCATTTGATCCAGCCGTTCAAGACACCTCGCAAGCTTTCCACTGATCCGGCCTTGAAGGTCGAACCCCGCCAAGGCTCGCGCAAAAGGTCGGCTGCACCACAATTGTCGCTGCAAACAACTGGAACGCCGCTCATCAGGGCTTCGTTTACCACAGCGCCCCAGCCGTCTTTTCTGCTTGGGAGCAAGAGCAGGTCTGCATGGTGAAGTAGATTACCTATCATCGCGTTATCGACGGTTGGACAAAAGCGAATCTTCCCGGAAACCCCGTTCTCGGCGGCTACTCTCTTCCACCGTCCCAGGTCCGGGCCATCCCCGATGACGTCGAATTGCCAGTTATTGACTGAAACTCGCTTTAATGCGCGGATAGCGGTTACTCCATCTTTCAACCGAAGAATTCGCCCAAGATATACCATGCGAAACGTCCCAGGCGCGTTCCCTTCGCGACTACCCTCGGAGGTCCTGCTCGGCCTCTCTGTCACATATGCGAACGGAAATATGTGTGAGGAGTCATATCCAGCAGACTCGAACCATTTCACTCCCAACTGTCCCATAGCGAGAATGAAATCGAGATTTTGATTAACACTGCGTCGGTCGAAACGGTACTTAGCTCTTCGAGCTAGCCCTAGCAAGCCGCGGTTATCCGCCGTTTCCGATATAAGCCCAACCAACGCCCCGCTTTTCGCCAAACGAGGGAGGACCCGCTGGTTTAGCCGGACATTCGCCAATCCATTCAGCAGATGAACCGCAATTTGCCCTGGATCACTTTCAGTGAGTCGCTCGACATCTGCGTCCGTTGGCCTAATCAACACCCGCGCAGGTGAGCAGTCCGGGGCGTTCCATCCCATCGCCCGGGTTCGCTCGGATAACTCATTTTCAGCCACTATGGTAACAGTCTGGTCCGGCATCGATGCTAGAGCGCGGGCTATTGGAGACAGATGGGGGCTCACGATATTCTGCCAGAGCGTCCAGTTCATATAACTTTGCCATTAAGGGATCGGTGGGGAAAGGCGCCGCTGGCTGCAAAGAGCAACAGCACCAACCACATGAGGATTCCGAGACCGCCAACAGAATAGAAAATCATCTCGCCCAGATTGACGCCGACAACCGCTGCGAACAGCGCTGAGGTTTCCCCAGAATCCACTCGCGCGAGTCGGTAAATCGAGAACAGAAACACGAGGACGAAAGGCGACCCAAGAAGGCCGATCTGGGCTACGGTCGCAAGTGGTAGAAAGCCTTGCTCGACGGGCGCTGAAAGCGGAATGCCCCCTAACTGAGCGCCGTTCGACTCCATGTTTGATTGAGAACCCGGGTCGACGCCAAAGCCGTATCCCAGCATTGGATGTTCTTCCGCCACTTCGAGAGCGTCGTGTATCTGGCCGGAACGGGACGATCCATCCAGCGCGCTCTCCGGATGATCCAGTGCTTGCTCGTCTCCCTTTTCCAAAAATGCGCCGAAGCTTTCTCTGATACCTGGGGCGACCGTTACGAGCAATATGAGACCAGTACTCGCCATAGCTACAAGCGGAAGGGGCAGGTAACTAATACGACTTTTCTTGGAACCCTGCATGATAACTTCGGACGCGTAGACTGCTCCACCCAGAGAGATTGCTACAAGCGCTGTCCTCGCTCCGGTTAGAAAGATCATCGACCATTGAGCGATTCCCAGAAGAATTAATATTTGTTGTTGCCGCGGTGTCTTGAAAGCCGCGGCAAAGGTCGCCGCTCCCGTCATGACCAGAAAAACCCCCAAGGCCTGAGGGTGATTCAAGACCCCATTGAAACCACGCGCATTACGGGAATATCCGAGCCCAAGCGGCAAAAGTACAGCAGAAGTTGCCCAGACAGCAACCCCCATCTCAGCGACGAAGAGCAGCATTTCCTTATTTAGATTCCGTGTCAACACCGACAGTCGTATTACACACAAGAGGCCCAAAGAGAAACTGACGGTCTTGAAGACCGAAATCAAGGGAAACGAGCTTACGAATAACGAATTAGCCAAGAGAACTGCCGTTACAATCACCCAGTAGTTGACAAGATGACCATACGGCTTTTCAGACTTCGTACGCGAGAGGAGGCTTCTCCCGCAGGCGACGAACAGAAGGAGCCACTTAAGAACGCTTACGAAAACACCTGCGTCGACGCCAGCCGAGGCAAGAGGCGAACTGACAAACGCTACCATCGTGCCAGCCGCCAGACTCCTGAGTGTCCACGCCGGCTTGCCACATGCGGTCACGATGAGGATGCTCAGCGCGACCTCCTGTCCGATTCGTGGTATACACGCGACCCCAATCAAGAGGATGAGTGCCCCGGTTTGTCCCGCCATGCTGGAGGCATTTGGGTTCGCTTCTTGCATCACACCTCAAGGGAGCGGCGAGTGTATGACGGAATCGGTCGCTTGCAATGCGAAGGGCTAGGCGCCAGCCTCTGCATAGATGGAAACAAAATCCCTTTCTTGCAGGTCGAGGGCCGGGTCTAGCTGCCTGGAACGAACGTCCTTGAAGCTTGCGGCGTTCAGGAGATAGAGGAGATTGTCAGCATCGAACATGTACTTATGTTCACCGGCCATGTAGGCGATGTAGTTGACATAGTCCATGGCGGTCGTGTGGTTGCAAGCCGGCTGGTACTGAAGAAGTTCTCTTTTCGACTCAGCCCCCTTGAAGTAGGCTTCGAGAAACACTCTTGCATTGGGTACACAGATAGAGAATTGTCCACCGGGGATGAGGACGCGCCGGCACTCCTGAAGGAACTTCTGTATTTCTGTAAACGATAGATGTTCGAAAAAATGGGAGGAATAGACTCTGGAGATGCTTTGATTAGGGAACGGGAGGCCCTTTCGCAGATCCCAGAAGATGTCACAGCCCCTGGTGACATCGACGGTGATCCAGTTGCCCTCTCCGGCTCTGTTCCCGGCTCCTACTTCGACACAGAGATCGCTTCGTTCTCTTAAAAGCCGCCGGATTTTTTGTTTTGAGAGCAGGTGCCTTACAGAAGAGGCAGTCCTTTTGGCCATGCGGACGGCAAAGGGAAATGTCTTCCTGATTGACCTTTCGATTTCTGCGTTCATTGCGCTCCAGTCTGGCGGGACTCCGGCTACGGTAGAGTTGGACGGTCGCCTCATTGCCGCCCGAACGGACTTCACAACCCAGCCCCACTGAGCCAGCGATACGGCAAACACGATGGCGCGGGCCGCCGGCACAACCTCGGACCCGTTAGTTATCGCTTGGACTCTTCTGAGATGAATCGTGTCGCTCGACACGGGGAGCCCAGCGCCACAGAATTTGCTGGAATGTCACGAACGACGACGCTGCCCGCGCCGATCACCGAGTGCTTTCCTATGCGAACGCCACCCAGAATGATTGATCCAGCGCCAATCCAAACGCCATCCTCGATCACAATCGGTCTCGATTGGCCGGGCCCCGCAGCTCTCGGACCTGCGCTTGCAATTTCATGGCTCCCGGAGATGATGGTCACGCGGGGGGCAATATCGCAATAGCTGCCGATAATGATCGAAGCATCTCCGCCGGCAATCAGTACCTGATGCCCGATGAACGTGTCGACCCCTATCACTAAATGGCCGGAGGTTACGATCCTGACAGAGGAGCACAACCGCGCGGTCGGCTTAATATCGACGCCGCTCATCCGCAGTAGTTTGCACCGCAACGGGAAACAACGCGTGGGCGGAAGAACTCCAAGAGCTACCTGCGTTAACCAGAGCAGCCAAGGTTTGCACCCCATAGTCATGGCCTGTGCGCTCAAACCCGCACTACGGTTCCACTGTCATTATGATGCAGCGATGTCTGATGAAAAGCGTCCATTGAATAAGTCGAGAGATACGCAGTCCGACGCGCATGAGCTTCCATCTCATCGTCTGGTCATCGACACCGTATTCTTTTCGGATGGCGTTCAATTCCGTTAACCCACGCTCCCCTGTTGCAGACGTCTTGGTGCCTTCATATACGCGGAAGCCGCCGATCAGCTCGGGTACAAATTCCGCATCTCCTTTGGCGAGCACCTTGAGCCAGAAGTCAACGTCCATCGCGTGATGCAGGTTCGGATCGTACTGCCTCGCAAGAGGTTGCACCTCGCGACGCCAGAATACCCCCTGGCTCGACATGGCAAGACCTTCATAGAGCAGGCGCCGAGCGCTCGGACAAATGAACTTTGCAATGTGGTCTATGCGGTCGTCGCGGTCGATGATCGCGACGGTGCCGCTGTACAGTACAGCTTTTGGCCGCTCTCGGGCTACCTGATGCATTCGATACAATGCGCCCGGGAAGTAGACATCGTCTGAATTGAGCCAACCGACGATTTCACCGTCCGCAAAGCTCAGCGCCTTATTGATCGCATCGGACTGCCCCCGATCGGGTTCGCTACGCCAGGTGAGACGCGCCCCATACTTGCGAAGTATGTCCAGAGTTCCGTCCGTAGAGCCTCCGTCCATGATGATGAACTGGAGATTGGGATAGTTCTGATTCAATACCGAGAGAATGGATCGTTCGATAAACTGCGCCTGGTTATAGGCGGGCATTACGATGCTGATGCGTGTGTAAGAGCCTTCATTAATCAGTCCGCTTACATGGTCGAAGTGCGGTCCTGCAACAAACTCCTGCAGTACCGTTGCGTTTTGTCCAGCCTGCGAGGCCGGATCGTCCTTTGAGTGGTCTTCCATGAAATTCTTGTCATGCACGACGGAGTAACTTTGGCGCTTCCCGAATCAGGTCCAAACCACGCGCACTCAGCGCTGATCGGCAGAAACCGCCTTCAGTATGCGTGCAAACTCCTTGATCCATTCGCGCTCCAGTTTCGCCCTGGAGAACGGGCGTTGATCCACATACTGTTGTTCCGTCGCCGGGTCGAAGCGAGCCTGGGCCCGCATCATGCATGCAGCAAGTTCTTCCGGTGAGTCCGGAGAGAAAAAGACGCCCCTCTCCGGAGCCTGTTCACGATGTACGTCGATGTTGGATAGAACGATCTGCTTGCCCATGGCCTTGGACTCTTCTACTGAGGTGCTCCAACCCTCAAAAAGAGACGGCTGAAGCACACCTATTGAGTGATGCATCAGGCTCACGAGCGCGGGGTACGGCACGGTACCGAGACAAACAAACCGTTGTTCCACTCCCGCCTGCTTTACTTTTCCTAGAAGGCTGGGGCCGTAGGACGGATCGCGTGTGTCCTCCATGGCCCCCGTACAAATCACTCGAATATCCGACGGGGTTTGACGCAGCGCCTCCACCACCACCGCGTGATTCTTGTGCCTCCAGAACTGATTCGGCAAGAAGAAGTACGGCTCATCTACCGGGTACTGTGCTTGCAGTTCTTCACGCAGGAGAGGAACAATACTCAGTGCCGCCGTATTCGAGAAATGCAAGACCCGCGTCTCGACTGAGGAGAGTTCGGGATAGTAACGCCGAAAGTCCTTGACCGCTGCGCGGCTGCTGAGCAGAATATTGCCCCAGAGGCCAGCATTGTGGACCGAGGCGTTGCGGTTATCACATTCGTTGGCAGTGAAAAACTCGGGGTATTTCTTGTGCTGAAAATCAGGCAGCCATGGTAGCGTGTTCACCGTCCTCTGCCTTCCGATGCTTCGATGGGTCAGCAGGTCAATTTGATGACGCTGCACGGCCCTTAACAACACGGGATCGTAGTGGAGCAGTTTGTTAACCGCACGCCGCGGTGTGCTCTGTAGGCCGCGCAGTGACACCTCAGGGCACAGATGGATCTCGATCGCATCGCTGCGATAACGCGCAATATCTTCCTCATAGTCGGTAAAGACCTCTAAGCGAAGCGCATCGTCAGGGTATCGCTGGTAGCAAGTAAGGAGGTTGTGGTAATAGTTCACTCCCCCCTGCCACAATCCGCGAAGGGAAAGGACTAAGCCGGCCTTAATCATCCCCTACTCGTGTTCGATACCACTTTACGTAGGCGCACAAACCATCACGGAGCGAAGTATGAAACAACGGGCCGAGGAGATCTTCTGCTGAATCGTCAGCCACCAGTCGGCCGGGGTCACCCTCCTTTGGCCGGCCCAGGAAGACAGGGTCCTGGAGGATGCCTGCAAGACGGAACAGCTCTGAGAGCACATCACGCACAGACACGCCACTGCAGGTACCGGCGTTAAGGACGGGTACGGCGGCGCTGGCGTGTTCGCTTGCCCGCAGCAGGCACTCCACAAGATCGGCAATATACACCCAGTCACGAAGTTCGTCTCCTGACCCAAAGAAGTCGAAGACACCGCGACCTGCTTTCTGCATTGCGTCCCATAACAATTGCTTACGTAACCCTGGTCCGTAAACCGAGAAGGGTCGCAGAATCACAGAGGCGGTTCGATACATGCGCGCATGATCCAGCAACAGCAATTCCACCTGCCTCTTGTGGACCCCGTAGGGTGAGACCGGCAGGCAGGCCAGATCATGACTTGCTCTCTTGTGCGTGGCCTCGCCATAGATGGCTGCGCTCGACACATAAACCAGTTGCGCCTCCGGCCAGTGGTGGCGCATAAAGTCGAGTAGCAGGACCGTGGAGAACACAGTCTTCATGAAGTCGCCCGGGGAGTCGGCCACGGAAGCCGGTACGGAAGCTCCTCCAGCCAGATGAAAGATCGTTTCCGGCACAAAATCGAGGGTCTCCAGCGTGTCGCCTGAGATGTCCCCGAAAATATAGCGCGCGCCCTTTGCACACAAGGCGGCATCTCGATTGCTACCGACGGAAATGACACAACTATCCAGCGACACCAAGCGTTTTACCAGGTGGCTGCCAATGAAACCGGCTCCCCCGGTCACCAGAATCCGGCGGTGCTTAAGCAGCCCTGAAATTCCGAGCCTATTGCTTTCGCAGTTCAGGTGGTATCTCCTTCGCCACCCGCGCCGGGTTTCCCACCGCGATTGTCCATGGTGGCACATCTCGGGTTACCACCGCGCGCGCGCCCACGACCGCGCCCTCTCCGATCGTTACGCCCTTCAGGACCACCACATCAAAACCCAGCCACACGAAGTCACAGATTCTGATCGGGGCGGTGACTACCCTGCTCCAATCCTTGTTCGCGACGAGTTTGCCGAGAGCCGCATCGCGCAAGGACTGGTCTTGATCCGCGATTCGATCCAAGTAGGACATCGAATGCGAATCGTGATCGTAGATCACGCATCCCCACGCGATCGTTACCGCATTCCCAATTTCAATCGAAGAGCGGGAGATTACCTTGGTTCCGCTGTTGATGAATACTCCGTCGCCCACGGTGATTTTGCCCTCGGTGCTCTCGAAAATGAAATGGTTCTGCAAGATGCAGCGGTCGCCGATCTGAAGCGCGACATCCGCTCGCGGGATATCCAAGCGGAGGCGGAAGGAAGGGCCCAACTGTGAGTTTCCCATGCGCACATTTTTGCTTCGTGCCACGACGTCGTACGGATCGTAAAAGAACCGATTGATAATTCTCTTAATCAAGCGCATATCTTGTTGGATTAGTCGGACACGGTGCCAACCTGCCGCGCCGGGTTTCCCACCATGAGCGCGTACGGCGGAACATCCTTCGTGATCATGGCTGCAGCGCCGATGATTGCACCCCTGCCGACCGTTACGCCCTTCATGATCGCGGCATTGAAGCCCACCCAGACATCATCCTCGATCACAATCGGAGCCATAGCTACGTCAGCCATGTCTGGATTTGACCCTGCAACCACGTGGCGACGTCTGGCTAGGGCCGATTGTGGATGTGCATCATTGTCGTGAATATTGGCTGAATGCGAGATCATAACCTGGTTACCAATCGTGACGCCAACTGCCGACCAGATCCGGGTGTGATCCCCTATATAACAATGAGAGCCGATCTTGATACTTCCGGTGGGACTGGACACGATGCACTCTCCGCGGCTGATGGTGTGAGCACCGATCTGGATTTGCTGGCGGCAGCGCGACTTATTCACAATAAGACTTCCCGGAAGGAGGCGGGCAGTCTTGTGTGCTACACAGTGTTCGCGCCGCTCCCAATCTTTAAGGCTCTCCACGATCCACTCCGGGTAGCTCAATAGCCTGATCCCTAACCTTAATAATCGCGCCGCAGAGATGGTGATCATGGAAGTTTCTCCTGCGATTTTCGTGACTGTCGGAATCGCTGGGTAGCATGTTTGCCGCACATGGGTCTTCTCTTCTTGCGAACCTATCGTTCGCTCAGGTGCGGCTTCACCCCCTGGCAGCTCTTACGGATGTGGTCGATCACTCGGCCCAACCTCAGCACGAGCCGCCGCCAGATCGGTACCTGATACAGTTCTTGGAAATGGACGTCAAGGCTACGAGCCGGGATGATGGCTGCAGGATGCGTAATGGGAAACTTGATAGCTTTCAGCCTGGGCATAAGCCGCGGATCCTCGTTGCGAGTATTTGTTGCCCCAGTTCCAAAGCCGATATTGATGATCAGGTTGACGCGAGGAACGATGGTGAGTCTATTGCCAAAGAAATTTGTGTATACCCATTGATAGTCCCAGGTATCGGGTCCTCGACCCTCGAACATCATGTCGAATATCCGGGTCCAAAATGCGATATCCTTCGGCCGGGCGAAAATTTCCGCGAGCGCCGAAGATCGACGCAGAGCAGGCCAGCTGCTCAAATATCTGTCATACACCTGCCACCGCGATCTCCATGTGGCCCACCCCCATATTCCCCCTAATCGCGAGAAATAATAGTCATCCAGGGTAGTCAGGTGCTGCTCAACGAGATTGGTTCCGCAGATGGCGGCGATGCGGGAATCCCCGCGATATCTTTCGAGCAGTTCCTGGCAGAACGGGAAGAACGACATGTCCGGCAAACAGTCATCTTCAAGGATGATTGCTTCCTCTACAAGCGAGAAAGCCCAATCAACCCCGGTGATGATCCGCTGGCCGCATCCTAAGTTGCAGGGCGAAAAGTTCGTCAACACCTCGCATGGCCAATCAACAGAAGACACGATATCTCGTACATTTTGGCAGAGGATCTCCTCACCAGGCCGATCTCGCCTGGGACCATCTGCGACGATCAGAAGTTTGGCGGGACGAGCCCCGGCAATTCTGTCGAAGACCCGTCGTGTCGTTGCAGGCCGATTAAAAACGATCAACACTACCGACCCCGTATACGAGGAGCCTGTGTCGGGCTCAGGCATTGGAGGGTTTCCGAATACTCGAATACATCATCGAAATGAAGCCGGGCAGTCCGGCAAAACGGAACGCGTTCATCTGCATAGAAAAAATGTGCCGTGTATCGCGAAAGAGAAGATTGGCAAAGACACCAGAGATGGCGTATGAGATGACGGTCGCGATCGCCGCCCCCATACCCTGCAGTTTCGGAATCAGAATGACGTTAATGAGGATGTTGGCGACCGCACCAAGTGAGGTTTGAAACATCGAAATCTTCAGCCTTTTCTCTGTCACCATCCAGGGAAGCTGCGCCACGCCAAGGAAGACAAAGATCGACGACCACACATGAACTGCCAGGATAGGGGCGGAGGCGGCAAAGCGCGGCCCGAACAGGCGCCCCATGATGAACGGATATGCCAGGGTGACAGTAAGCGACACTGCGACAGAACACGCCGCCATGCCAGAGAAGAACTGCTGCAGCCGTTCGTAGTAAAGTTTTTCGTTGATCCGGTAGGAGGTGATAAGCGGCGACACTGTAGTCATGATTCCCATCGGAACGAAGTACCATACTTCCGAGACCCGCGTAGCTGCCGCGTAGATGCCCACCGCAGGCGAACCGGCCATGCTCTGCAGCATGATGACATCGATCCTCAGGTAGATCACGATGGCCGAAGCTGACAAGATGACCGGCCAGCTTTCTTTCACCATTTCACGCGCACGACTGGCACTAAAACCCAGATGCAGGCCATGGCCGCTGTGCCGCGCGTAGGAGATCAACATGAGCGCCGCACCCAGCGAAGACTCCATCAGATAGGCGGCCGCAAAGAAGACGAGCGGCATATGCAAATAGAGAAACGATAACCGTACGACTGTTATCACGGCGAACGCGCTGTTACGCGCGATCACCGTATATTTCGACTGCACCTTCGCCTGAAATAGGAACTCGAACACGGCGGAGCTGTCAAAAGGAAGCATCAGGGCAAAGAAGAGCCCAAGGTAGTTGCCGCGACCGAGCGCTCCCGTCCAGTAAAGAATTGCTAGGCACGTCGCCGAGCAGAGAATCGAAGAACAAAATCGGAGCCCGAGGGCCGTACCGGTAAACTCGGGTTCGCATTCAGGCCGGTGCACCACATCGCGAACCACGATCTGGTCCAAACCCAGGCCGGCTATAGCGCCAAAGAGACCGACCAGGGCGCTGTAGTAATTCAGGCTGCCGAACTGCCCCGGGCCAAGGAAACGGGCGATCGCCAGGCTGACGCTGACACCGAGCCCCATGCGCAGGATCTTATCGGCAAAGAGCCACACTACATTGCCAAAAACCAGTCCCCTTCGAGATTTGACATTGAGCCGTGATGCGGTCTCTTGAGAAGCGGACGGGGAAGACCGTGTCAGACTCGGCTTCAACCTAAGGCCCACCGATCAGGACCTCCACCCATCCACGAGCGCGGAAACGTGTGCAAGCCAGTATGCGGCCAGCCCTCTTGATTAGCATTGCTCTCTCGTTTCCAACACAGGTAACGCCACGATATTTTGAAAAGCGAACAACTCGCAGCGAAGTGCAGAGTAGGGGTCCAGCGCTACCAAACCATCGCGAAGCATACGGAACAATCTGTAATTAGGAAGCAAGTCATGGAAGTCTTTGAAGAAGACCCTGCTGATGACGTTCATTTCGTTGAACTCGATTTGAATCGCCCTGATGCGATGCTCGCGCAGCAGATTCGCCGCTCCTTTCAGCACTTCGAGCTCGTGCCCTTCAGCATCAATCTTTAGCAGGTGGATGAGGGCAACGCCGTGCTCTTTGGCAAAAGTGTCGAGATCGATCACCTCGACAACATATTTGCCTGACTCCCCTTTGTGAATTTCCTCGATGACCCCGGCATGCAGGGATGCGTGTTCGGTTCCCGAGGAGCCTGCGTAATCGTAGAGTAAGAGTTGGCCTGCCGCGCTTCCACAAGCAGCGTTGACCGCGGTCATCTTCCCCGCTTGAGAGGCGCGCGATAACAGGCGGGCAAATGTCTCAGGGTGCGGTTCAAATGCGAACACATGCGCATCCCGGTTGACTGCCCAAACATCCCTACTGTAAAGACCCTCGTTCGCGCCTACATCGACGACTGTCGGTTTGTGGCATGACGAAAGATGCGTCTCCAAAAAGTGGCGCTCGCCGCTGACCACGTCGTTCTTGTAATTAAGGACACCAAGGCCTCGCAAGGACGCATCAAAAAGTAGTCTGTTGCCCTTAGCAAAATACGTTCGAGAAAATAGAAATGTGTAGATATCCAATAGACGCGCGCGAGTCTTCATACGAGACGCTTAAGTCCCCGCGACGCTATAGAGACCGACCAGCGCTGCCTGGCTCATGAGCTGCTGAGTATTGGAATAGATCGTCTTTAGCTTGCTGGTGGGGACAAACAAGATGTCTGCGGCATGCAGTGGAATGTCGGCGGTTTTTCCCCGGGTCATATTCTTGTAATTCACCGCAATGTAAGCCACAGAGCGATCAGCGTTCTGGTGCATGATGTAAATCTTGCTGTTCGCCGCAAGGATGGTTGTGCCATACGCCAACGCGATCGCTTGCAGCACGCTGAGCGTGCCTTCTTCCTGCATCACAAACCCGCCAGGCCGAACGACCGCACCCAAAACATACACGATGCCCGCCCGCTTTACCTGGATGGTGTCGCCGGGTTGCACCATGACGTCCTCAACTGCCTCTGGGTTCGTCCTTCGCGAATAGTGGACCAACAGCGGTTTACGCTCCACACTTGCGCTGGTTATCTGGATTTCATCGGCAGCGGTCACCGTAGTTCCACCCGCCAGCGCCAGCACGTCCACCAATTTGCGAGAAGCTAGTAAAGGATACTTTCCCGGACTCGCCACTTCTCCGATGATCGTCACCTGGGGAGATGTATATTCGATCACGGCCAGGTTCACCTGGGGATCCTTTAGAAATCTATCGTCCAGAAGCCTGTTTCGAATCTGAACCCTGGCTTGAGAGACAGTCTCGCCGGCCACATGCATGGTTCCCAGGATCGGCACCGTGATTCCGCCCTGCTGGTCGACGCGAAACGTGCCCCCAAAGTCCGAATCGTCAAGAACGTTCAGGCTCACCAGGAACCCAGGAGCCAAAGTCAACTTTGAAAAGTCCTCTGGGACGGTACTCAAACCGGAACTGCCCATTGCGGCGGAGGCGCCTGGCTTAGCAGAGGAGGAGCCCGCGGCCGATAAGCCAGATGTCTGCGGCGCGCTAAGCTGGGCCATGGCTGCGGACGCGAACAAAAGCAGCAGAGGGGCCAGGGCAAGCCATGGTCGAGCTGCTCTATGATTCATCCATGTTCTCCTCACCATAGTAGGCGCCATAGTACCCGTATCCATATCCATAGGCGGCTGAGTTAGCCTCCATGCGGTTCACGACAAACCCGATCACCGGCATGTTGTGGCGGTTAATCAATTCAGCCGCGCGGGCTAGCTGCGGCCGGGTAATGACCCCGGATTGAGCGATCCAAAGTACGGCGTCTACCTTGGCAGAGATGGCGACGGCGTCTGTGACCAGGAGCGCCGGAGGGCTATCGATCAGAACGATGTCGTAACGCAGCCGCAGTTCCTGTAGCAGCTCGTCGAAAGCAATGGAGCCCAGGGTCTCAGACGGCATAGGCGGGCGCGGACCGGCCGGCAACACATCGAGGGAGGGCACATGCACCCCGTGAAGAATCACCTCTTCGCTGGTAAACCCTCCGGCCAACACATTGCTGAGACCTCCTCCGTTGCCGGTATCCCTGGCTTGCCTGGAGTGCGGCCTGCGCATGTCGGCCTCCACGATGATGACCGTCTTATTGTGCTGCGCAAAGGCAACGGCCAAGTTAGTGGTGACCGTCGTTTTGCCTTCCCCGGGGATACAACTCGTGACCAGGATGACCTTAGGGCCGCCGCCGGAGCGTGAAAGCATGATGGAAGTGCGCAGCGCGCGGCAGGCTTCCGCAGCGGGGGAGTGGGGTAGACTCAATATCTGGACAGCGGAGGAAAGTGGGAGCTTCGGTAGCGGCTTGCGTCCGTTTCTCCGGGGCGAGCCATACGTCCTGCCGCCGTCTTCGAATGTAGGGATGACACCAATCACGGCTTTCCCGGTAATTTCCTCTACTTCCATAGGACTGGTCACGGTTCGATCGAGATTGTCGGCAGCGAAGGCAGTGGTGAGTCCAAGGAAGACTCCCAGCAAAAGCCCGACCGCCATGTTCTTCCCCTGGTTGGGGCTGACCGGGGAGGATTGCGAGCGCGCGGGATCAACGATAGTGATGTTCGTCGCTTTTATACCGGCGGAGACGTTCGCTTCCTGCAGCTTGGTAAAGAGATCCTCATAGAGCTTCTTGCGCGAGGAAGCTTCCTGGCTCAATACGGCAAATTGCACCGCCTTCTCGTTGAGCTTGCTGGCCTCGATCTGTTGCTGGTCGAAAACCTTCTGAACGGCGGCCTCAGTCTGCTGCGCCAACTGGAAATCGACGCGTGCTCGCTTGATGATCTGCTGCGACTCGTCCTGGATTTGCTGATCGAGCGCCTGCATCTGAATTTGCAGGTCCTTAAAGTGGCGATTATTCACATCCAGGGTCGGCGCCGCCTGGGCGAGAGCAATTTTCAGCAGGCCTTGCTGCTGCTGTAACTGCTGCAGGATTGAGAGCCCACCGCCCTGGGTGAGCACCATGGAGTTGCTTTGCGCAGCCAGCGGATCATTGCCAAGTCCGGTGATGACATTGGCATTACCGGTTTGCACAATGCGATAGATCGCTTCCTTTTCGATCCGTATGCCCTCGGCCGCGGTCAACTCGGCACTCAACGCATCGAGCTTCTGAATCACCACACTATGGATTTCCGCCTCACTTCCGCCGCCCCCGCCGGAACCACTCGACCCCGTGCTCAGGCTGATGATGCCGCTCACTTTCTCATAGTCGGTGAGCTTCTTCTCCGAATCTTCCACGTTGGCCTTGAGATCTGACAACTGTTGGGTCAGCCAGGCCGAGGTCTCCGTGGTTGCGTTGTAGTGAGACTGGAGATACTGGTTCTTGTAGCTTTCGATCAATGCGTTGGCAATCTCCGCTGCCTGCTTTGGCTGGTGGCTTTCGTAGGTAACCTGAATCAACCGGGTTCCGCGGATCGGTGCAACCTTCAAGTTCCCCCGGAAAATGCCCAACAGGCGGGTTCGCGTCTGCGGCGCCTCTTCGAGCGACAATCCCTGCTCTGGATCTGGCGGAGAACCGACGCCGGCCTTGACCAGGAACGGAGCCTGCGCCGCCAACCCGAGCCGCTGAATCACTGCCAGAGCCAGCGAGTCACCTTTGAGAATTGTGGTTTCTGTCTGCAGATCTGTGCCGAGACTCTCGGCGCCCGAGCTCATCTGCTGAGACAAGGCATCATCCATTCCTAATTCCAATGAACCGCCGCTCTTGTTTAGCTCAATGGTCGCGGTCGAGTCATAAATTGGCTTCATCGTCAGGGTAAAAAGAATGGCAAGCAGCTCACAAATTGCGACCGAACCAATGATCCATATCTTGTGTTTCGTCCAGATCCGCATGAAATTCTGCCGTGTGTGCGGATTCGGGGACGGATCATGAACAGACACCGCAGCAGACCTGACAGCTGTCTCCCTTGGTGCGTAGGGTCCTTCGTAGTTACTCACTCAGGTCCTTAAAGGAGCGACCGAAAGGTCAGACGCATCCAATCGTCCGGAGAGCTTAGCGCCTGAACGGAAGGGGCTCCGGTCCGTTAACACACCGATGCAACGGCTAGCTTTACTGTGTTTAGGCGAGGCTTCGCCACTGTCACTTAGCAAGTAACTTTTCTGTTTTGTTCCGGCCCGGAGACTCACATCATCCGAATGCTGGCGGTTTCCTGCTTCACCGCGCCGCTTTAGGAACCTTGCGCGGATACAAGACTTGTCCGCGCCTAGGTAACTCATCGGCAAAGTAGCCAGGACAGATCATGCTAGCGCCCCTAAATGCCTCACAACTTGACACTCTTCGGACTCATAGCGTTGTTCAGAAGAGTTACTCTAATCCAGACCGCAATGCTCATCACGCGGCTCTGCCGGAAGCTAGGCAGTCGAGCTGGTGGTCCGCGGATGATTCGCTGTTTGATCGAACAGCGTCTGGACCTCACCCGTTTCGGCCTCTCTCGGCGTACTCGACAGAGCCAGTTTCAGCAGCTGGGCATCCGGATTGTAGTCCGGTATCAAATCTTTGAGCAGCAGCACAAGACGTGCGACATCCTGCTCGTGGACGGCCTGCTGTAAATCACGAAGACATTTCTTCATCTGGGCCGCGTCGACATGGAAGGGAGAGGCGTAGGTCCTGATCTGGGGGTGAGAGGTCGGCCGCAGATACTCGCCGTGCAGATTCAATTCTTCGAACAGCTTTTCCCCTGGCCGCAGGCCGCTGAATTGAATCTTGATGTCGCGGTCAGGCTGCAATCCCGATAACAGGATCAGATCCCGGGCGAGATCCACGATCTTGACCGGCTCACCCATGTCGAGTACGAATACCTCGCCGCCCTGACCGATCGAGAAGGCTTGCAACACCAGCTCCGCCGCCTCAGGGATGGTCATAAAATAACGGGTCATCTCCGGGTGGGTGACGGTGACCGGCCCCCCGGCGGCAATCTGCTCCTTGAAGATGGGGACCACGCTCCCGTTGCTACCCAGAACGTTGCCGAAACGCACCGCGATGAACCTGGTGCCGCCTTCCGTCTGTAGCGAGCGGATGACCAGCTCCGCCGCGCGCTTGGTGGCGCCCATCATGCTGGTCGGCCGCACGGCCTTATCAGAGGAGATCATCACGAAATCCTCGACTCCCTGGTTAACCGATGCCAGGGCAACCTGATAAGTGCCGAAGATATTGTTTTCCACCGCAGCAAAGACATGCCGCTCCATCATGGGAACGTGTTTGTATGCGGCGGCATGACACAGAATCGATGGCCGGTGGCGCTGCATGACGTTCCGCAGAATGTCGGGACGGGCGATGCTGCCGATCTCCGGATGAAAGATCAATTGCGGGAAGCTGCCACGCAGCTCCCGGTCTATCTGGAAGAGCGGTGTCTCCGCTTCATCGAAGCCAATGATGGCCAGCGGATCGAAACCCGCGATCTGCCGGCAGATCTCCGAACCGATCGAGCCCGCGGCGCCCGTCACCATCACCACCTTTCCCTGGATGCGCGCGCGAATCCTCTTCTGGTCGAGGTGTACCGGCTTTCGACCCAGCAGATCTTCGACCGCGACGTCGCGAATCTGTTTGCCCATCTCCGAATCCTGCAGAGTCTCTCCCAGGCTCGGCACCATCTTGTAGTCAACCCCAGCGGCGACCGCAAAATTCAGGATCCTGACCATTTCCGGCCCGATCGCCGAAGGGATCGCAATTAGAACCCTTTTCACTCCCAGCTTCCTGGCCCACCCGGGAAGGCTTTCTCCCGGCCCCAGAACTCGCTTGCCATGAAAGGTCAAGCCCACCTTGCGCGAATCGTCGTCGATAAAGCCCACCACATCGCACATCAGAGACTGGTTGTGGCGCAACTCCCGCGCGAGCGCCATCCCGGCAGCTCCCGAACCGTAGATAAGGGTTCGGATCCGCTCGCCTTCAGCTTCACTCCGCCTGGGAGTGGATATTACGCGGACGACGAGCCTGCTGCCCACAATCAGGAAGCAGGAAACCAGCCACTCAAGAATGTACACGGAGCGCGGTATGCCCGCTCCGTATAGAAAGATGATCGTTCCCCCCAGAATCGACCCCAGAGAATTCGCGGAGAAGATTCGCACTACCTCGTGCGCAGAGGTGTACCGCCAATAGCCCCGGTTCACCCTGCCCACCATAAACGCGGCTGACTTGAACCAGGTCCATATGCTCACCGCTACCCACATCCCATGAACGTTGATGACCGGCACTACGCCATCAAATCGCAACTGGAAAGCAAAGAGAACCGAAACGGAAAAAATGAAGCAGTCAAACGAGTACGCCAACAAAGTGCCGCGAAGATTTTGTGGAGTATACCGTCGGATGAGCGCTGTGATGAGGGACATGAACTTCTCCGAAGATAGTCGAGAGGGCTAACACGCTTGCCAGCAAACCTGGTGACGCTCTAAGCCGACCCTCTTCTCGGCTCTCCCAGGAACAGACTCTGCGGACCATAGGCGTCGAACTCGCTCGCGTCGAGATCTACCGCCATGCTCTTCCCGATCAGATCGAGCGTCACGACGAACCGCAGGCCGTTATTTTTTCTGAGCACAACGCCCGTGAGTCCCTTCAGTGGCCCCCGGTGAATGCGCACTGCATCTCCGCTCTGTATGTTGGCATGAGGTAGAAAAGCCTTACAGCGAACGAGATGCCGTAACGTATCCATCTCGACCGCCGGAATCGGTATCGGCCCGGCCACGTTGCCGACCATGCTCAGTACGCCGGAGAGCTTTTGCAGCGCGACATGTTCTCCGGGCGATAACAGGGCAAAGATGTAATTGGGAAACAGAGGTAGTTGCACATCGACACGAACTCGATTCTTCCATGTCCTATGCAAGACGTAAAGCGGCAGAAAGTGCTCGATGCCGATGCGTTCGCACTGTACCGCTATGCGCTTTTCGTGCCGCGACATGGTGTAGGCAGCAAACCATTGGCCGTGTATCTCCCCGGGCGCCGCCGGGCCCTGGATAGTTGTTTCACACAAGGCTCCGCCATCGTTACTTAGCAAGCAAATCTCCATTTCTCGGAAAACAACTGTGAACACGTGCTTTATACAAGACAACTGGATCGGCCATCTGCCGCCCTGTGCTGTTGTATCGGCTCAAAGGTTACGGGCATGATGATCACCGAAGTTTGCCCTTTGTTGAACGGGAGCAGGTCAGTGCTCTCGCACGGGAATGTGATATACGAATCCGCTGCTAAAATCGACGGACGAGATGCCCTGGGACAATACATAAGCCGTGGTGTAGGAAATTTCCCCAAGTCGAACACTGAAGTGGTGGCCTGCATAGAAGTCCACCCCGCCGAGTACCTTCCATTCCCCGCCGCTGTTGCTTTCAAAAGCCGACTTGGGCCCGTCCTTCCGTTTAACCACGTGCCCCTCGCCTCCCATGGCTGCGCCGTAGGGACTGAGCCTGCCGAAGTGCAGCGCAACCCGAGGTCCGCCCACCGCATCGTAGCGAAATTCGTTCGTGGCCCAGTGCAGGAAAGCTCCGCGAAGCTCGAACCCCCACACATCCCGGGTCTGCATATATCCGCCCAGGGTAAATCCTGTGCTGTTGTTTCCGTCGGAGTAGCCCGAGGTAGCGGTGCCGAACACACGGAAGTTGGGCGGCCTCCGCATTGCCGGGATCACCTGGGCGCCTGCCAGCAACGGCGTAAACACAACCAACAGGGCTCCTACAGCTCGTGCGAAATAGAGGACAGTTTTCGACTTAACGGGATTCATTTATCGGTCCTATCGTTGCAATTCACCGAAGGACGACCTCCAGGCCTGTTTTGAGTCCTCAATCCGACCATCCGCCAGGAAGGAAACAATCGGCGGTCTCATGATCTGAGAAGGTGTAAAGCGCCGGTGGGTTAGTAAAGCTGGGCTTATGTAGGCCTCACTGCTACGTTATCGGCGCAGACTTCGGCCGTCAGCTACAACTTGTGGCTACTATCTAGAGTCATCCATTGGTGCTTGGGTAGTCTCGTTCTGGCACGCTAAGGCATTGCTGGATCAAGCCGATCATATAAGTGCGTACTTGATCGTCCTTACTTCTAAACCAAGACGGAGTAACACCTCGTGAAAAGAGCTCTGATTACTGGAATTACCGGTCAGGATGGCGCATATCTCGCCGAGTCTCTTCTCGATAAGGGATATGAAGTACACGGCATCAAGCGTCGCAGTTCGTTGCTGAACACCAATCGCATCGACCATCTCTATGAGGATCCACATAAGGAAAAGCGCCGGCTGGTGCTCCACTATGGAGATATGACCGACTCTTCGAGTCTTATCCATATCGTGCAGCAGTCGCAGCCTGACGAAATCTACAATCTGGCAGCGCAAAGCCACGTCAAGGTGTCCTTTGAAGAGCCCGAATACACGGCGAACTCTGACGCACTGGGGCCGCTCCGGCTACTGGAGGCGATCCGCATTCTGGGCCTCGGCGAGAAGACCCGCTTCTACCAGGCTTCCACGTCAGAGTTGTATGGGCTGGTGCAGCAGATTCCCCAGTCAGAAACGACCCCGTTCTATCCCCGTTCCCCGTACGGTGTAGCCAAGTTGTATGCGTACTGGATCACAGTCAACTACCGCGAAGCTTACGGCATGTATGCCTGTAATGGCATCCTGTTCAATCATGAGTCTCCGATCAGAGGAGAGACCTTTGTCACCCGGAAAGTCACCCGCGCGTTGGCGCGCATCAAGCTCGGTCTGCAACAGAAGCTGTACCTCGGTAACCTCGACTCCTTGCGCGACTGGGGCCATGCGCGCGACTACGTCGAGATGCAGTGGCTTATGCTGCAACAGGATCACGCCGAAGACTACGTAATTGCCACCGGGGTGCAATTCAGCGTCCGCGACTTTGTCACCATGGCTGCGGCGTTTCTCGATATTCACCTGGAGTGGAAGGGCGCAGGTCTCGACGAGCATGCCTATGACCAGCACGGCAACGTCGTGGTGTCCGTCGACCCTCGCTACTTTCGGCCCGCGGAAGTAGAAACCCTGCTCGGCAACCCAACCAAGGCCCGCAAGCAACTCGGCTGGTCACCCCGGATCGATTTTCGCTCGCTCGTCGAAGAAATGGCTTTGGAAGATCTAAAGGCTGCAGAACGCGACGCCCTGGTCACCCGCCACGGGTATCAGGTCTGTACCGTTCACGAATCGTAACCGAAAGCAAACGCGGTCGAGAAGAACAGTCTCATCTACGTTACCGGCGACCGCGGTCTGGTGGGCTCGGCGATCTGCCTACCTGCGCTGCTCCGGAAAGTGGTAGACGCAAAAACGCTGGCGCACAAGCAGATCGTTGTTTGGGGAACGGGCACACCGCGCCGCGAACTCCTCTTCAGTGGACCTGGCCCAAGCCTTTGTCTTTCTCATGACTCTGCCGGAAGACATATATTCCTCATTGCTGGCCGGCTCGCCGTGGATCAACATCGGAACCGGCAAGGATGTAACCATACGAGAACTGGCGGAGCAGGTCTGCGCCGTACTCGGGTTCAAAGGAAAGCTGGTCTTTGATAGGTCAAAGCCCGACGGAACGCCACAGAAGTTCTCGATGTGAGCCGCATGCAACAGCTGGGCTGGAAGTCCCCAGGACAACTCTGGCTGGAGGCACCCCTCTGACCTACGAGTGGGCTCAGCATGATCTCGATGGGAAACTCACTTCCATCCTTCCGCCGCCCGTTGAGTTCAATACCGGTAGCGATTTGCTGCGCCAGCGCTTCCGCCGCAGTTCAATTTCCATCCGCGATCAACCTCTCCGCGAAGCCCTCAGGGATGATATTCTTCGCCTTCTGTCCCAGGAGTTCGGCACTCCGATATCCGAAGCGTCTTTCCGCCTGAACGTCCAGCAAGACGATCTCCCCGCTCTGGTTCACTACCACCATCGCATCCGGGGCAGCTGCCAGCAGCCCACGATACCGGGCTCTTCCCTCATCGATTTCGTTAAGATCGTGCATGGCTGTCATAGAGGGTGATTCTTTCCCGGGTCTGCATTGAATAGTGGTTTCAAGAGGCTCACGCTGCGCTGAAGTCAGCCACTTACAGATCAAGTGCCGCCAATTGCAACACTCGATAGGGAGTGCTATTTGAAAATCCAACCGTCTGGCAAGTGAACGCCTCCGATGGATGGCTGAGATAGCCGGCTATCCTCGTATCGGCTTAGGATATGAAGACCGCGAGCAGCCACCCTTTTGGTGGCGGTCGAGCCAGGCGCCGCTCGCCCCTCCGACCTTCTGAGTAGGTGAGCCACACCACAGGAGCGGTGGTATAGTTTGCCGGCCGACCTTGACCCACATAGGTCAACAGTCTGCCTATCCTGCATCCCTGTCCATCCATTCATTTCGCCACCGTCTTGGCCTTTAGACGTCGTGCTTGTAAGGCATCCAATGCCATTTGTGGAAGGGTCGTGAGATCGGCAAAGCAACGAAGTCAGCGCCGCGTGATCCTGCAGCTGCGACGAACTGTTCCAACGAACATTGCACAACACAGTCATATTCAACGAACATCGGAACGCCTTGGCGCCAATTGCCAATCATGCGATAAATCTTGTGGACACCGCTTCAACTTGACCTCTTCCCCTAGATAACAGCGTGCGTCTAGCCTCCCGGCTGTCACCGAGGGAGTCCGCGTTAGCCGGGTCCGTTAGTAAGCAATACTTTACCTCCACTTGTGCCCACAACCCCGAATCTACCTTCCCCTAGAAGTTTGTTGAGGCGGGCGATCTGATCGGATTTCGCCAGCAGGTAGTAGCGTTGCGGCTGGGACCATAGAGCGGCCAACTGACTATCATCGATGAACACATCGGGTGCGCCAGGAGCGTTCGATCCGTATTCGAGGTTGTTTATCCTGCCGTTGAGCAGTAGTTCCGAACTGCCGGTGTAAAAGGGAACGGACGAAAACCAGTAGTAATTATGATCGACGATTAGCTGACCTGGCGGTCCCTGCAGGATCAGTCCCGCCAGGTAGCGGGAGGAAAGCAGGGGATCGAACTGGACCATCGCCAGACGGGCGGCCTGAAAAAAAACGATCATCATTACGGCGGACACCATATAGCCCCTCATGAAGGCACGGGTGGCGACTGCTCGCAGCGCGCCGATCGAACCCAGGGCAAAAGCGACGCCCGCAATCACAAGCGGGAGACGCAGATATGCAAATGAGCCCAGTGTCAGATCCTGCATATGGCCGAGGGATAGCTTATACGCATTCGGATGCGGCACTAGCGCGGCTGTAATGTCGCCCGGGGCGGCTAGGTGGCGCACCGCGATCAAGATGCCGAAGCAACATAAGGCCGCCACACCTGTAATCAGGCTTAGGGATTGTGTCCCCCTTCGGATCCAGTTGCTATCGCCGCACATTGCAGAGCCGAGTAGGAGCGCAAACGCCGGATAGCACGGCATCGAGTAGTACTCCTGGGTTGTTGAAAAAGTAAAAAACACCAGCACGAAACCAATCCAGCAAAGCGCCAGAAGACGAGTCTGTCCCGCGCGGTCGAGCGGCTTGAAGGAAAGTGTTGTGACCGCCGGCAGGTAAACGCTCCAGGGGAAAAGCCAGACCAGGTGATAGAGCCAGAACCACAGGCGGGGGACGGTATCGTAATCGCGAGGGTATCGCAGGTCGAGAAAACGAAGCAGTTGCTCGTTGATAAAGTAAAACCAAAGAAAGCCATGATAGTGGCCTGGCATGCTCTTCAATGTCCAGGCAAAGTAAGGCGGGTTTCGCAGCGCGGCCAGGATGTGCCAGGGAGCGGCAATAATCAGAAAGAGTGCTATTCCCGAGAAGGGGCTCAACCGCTTCCATGTCTGACGCGAGAAGAACCGGCGCGTCAGCAGGAGGAACAGCGTAGCAGCAGCGACAGGAAAAACGACCCCGATAAGACTCTTCAACAGCATGCCGAGCGCGAGGCTCACGAAAAAGATCCACGACGACCGTTCAGGATGCGGCTCTTGGTCATCGACGACACGAAGGAAGGACCACATGGCCGCCGTGATGGTCAACGTGAGCATTACATCCGGAATGAGGATGCGGGTGAATAGCCAAAGCCCTATGCAGGTTGCGATCACGATCCCCGCAGCGAAACCGGCCTTTCTGCCGAAGGCCCACTTGGCGAAGGCCGCGGTTAGCCATACCAGGCCAATCGAGGTAAGGGCTATAGGGGCTCTGGCTGACCAGTCATGGACGCCGAGCAGTTTGTAGGCGGCCCCCATCAACCACCAGTTCAGGGGTGATTTTTCTAGATAGAGGACGCCATCCAGCCGCGCCGTCACCCAATCGCCTGTAGTCAACATGGTGCGGGCGATCTGCGCGTCTACGGCATCGGCGTCGTCCATCAGAGCCGGCGGAGCGATAATGCCCGTTAAATAGGTGACACCAGCAATTGCCAAGGCGACAAGCAAGGAAATGGTCCAGCGCCACTCTTCCTTTCTGTTCCGCAACCGACCCCCCGCAAAGGTACCGTCCGAGTTCAGGCTGATCCATTACCCCCCCGACATTTGGCCCAAATGATTTGACTCGACGCAAGGGCCATTGAGCTATGCACGGTAGGTACAAGTCTTAAGCAATTAAGAGTATAATTGTAAACGTATTCTTAATGCATTAAGAGTAATTCTTCGGAGACTCATGGAGATGCCGACGGAAACCGTGTACCAAGCAGTGTCCAATGCAGAACTTAAATTCAGCGGAATTGAATTCAGCGCAAACCGGGCCTTAGCGTACGCAATACTGGCAGCCGAGGCGCCAAGCGCTTATGTAATGTTTTACCGTTTGCTCAAAGTTTATTCAGAATTGGAAAAATTCGTCTCGCTCCTTTCGCAGGACTACTTAGACTCACTCACCGATTCGCAACAACATAGGCTGTGCCTTCGGATGCAGGACGCGCACACAATACTAGCGCGATTTCTCCGATCACCTGAAGCGGCAAGGATCGTGCGCTTTCCCCTGCTGGGAAGTCTTGTCACGAGGCTTCAGGAGAGGACAGACGATCTGGATGATGTTCTTGAAGGAGTGTTTCTTGCCAGGGACTCCCAGCCTAAGGCTCTGATGGCTGCCTGCGAGGCCCACATCGACGCCTACCGCAAGACCCACCTGTCAGAAAGCAGGATCGATGGTGAGCTGTTTTACCAATTCCAACGTCTTTGCAAACAATGGCGTCTGACAGATCCGGGTCTTGGGTCCGAGTTCGAAAGAGTTGTCCAGGGGATATCCCAACAGCGGGTGCCCCACCAGACCAGAAAAGTCCAGGCCACCGTTCAACTGGAACTTTGCATTTACAGGCCAACCGGCAACAATCCCCATCGACAAGAAAAGTATGACTGGAGGATCATCGCACTTTCAGAGAAAGCCTCTGGAGTCATCTCACCAATCCTGGTATACCGGAAGCCGGTTGGGTCGGACGTGAACCAGGAACTGCTGAGACTGGTTCTAGCAGACGTTGTTCGGGAGGCCTCGCTGCGTTTAGGCGGCTGCGCTGTTGCCGATTGCGGTGGATTAGTCAGCCCGATAGAGCCGACGGAAAGCGAGAGAGTCTGCGGGGCTACCCACGTTAAAAATCGTTGCTCCGAATGCGGGACCATCTATTGGAGGACGGAGGATATCTAGTCCCAACGCCGACGGGTAAGCGGTCGGAGCGTCTGCCGGCAAATTCGCTCAAGGAGCGTCTGCGGCCTTTAATGTGCTGCCTCGCGGCCTTGTGGTGATCTCAATTCGTGTTTCTTTAGGAAAGACGACATTGTGGCCGCGCGCTAGCCAGAGGTCATAAAAAGAAAGCGCGGCACCGTAAAAGCCTATACCGGCGGCGACGTTGCGTGAGCCTATCGCCATACCGACGATCCGGCCTGCCAACCCCAAGCCGTTAGAAGCGACAGCGTGATTGAACGTTCGACTCTCGTCGCTGTCAAAAGCCCGCCCGGCCAGAAAGGTCAGAATCAACGGTGCGACAATCCGGTTTTGCGCCTGCGGCGCGACGCCGCCCTCGGGATCGATTTGCAAATTAGCCGACTTGTTCGAATCCGCACCGGTGAGCGAACCCTCGACAGGCAGCGAGAAGCCGGTCGGAAACCTCAGTTGTTTAAAGTGAAAGCGAAGTTTTCCTTGGCGGGCGAAAGAGCGAGCCGGCTTGGCCTGCGTAATCTCTCCCACGAGCAACGATCCCTCGGGAACTACCAGAGCATGGTCGGCGTTAAAAACAGGTTCTGCGACATAGGCCTCGAAGGTGTCTCCCGGTTTGTCTTTGGCGGAGCTGATGGTTCGCTGCAAATAAGCCCGCAACTGCCATCCGGCGACCTGCGTCGATGCCCGCTTATTAAGATCAGGTGCTTGGTCCGGCACTTGATCTTTGGTTGCGGTGAGAGGCGGAACTACCGAGCCCGCCTCGGAGTCATCCTTAAGCTGTAGGCGAAGCGGTTGGGCCAATTGGACCGTCCATGTGGTGCCGGTTTCGATCCTTTGTGGGTGATAGGGAAGTTGGCCGTAGACAAATTGAACCAATCGGTCGCCCCGGCCGGGTGCCGTCAATAAGGCGGCCGTCTCTTTTACCTTCCGCTTTGCTTCCCCCCATTGGCGGCCGATGAACGAGCCCTTTTTTTGCCCGGGCGAAGGGGATAGGCGCAGGATCAACATGCCATCCTTGGCGCTTTCGCATACGATCGCCTGTGGGGTGCCATCCTCTATAACCAAGTGATCGAATTGCACGACCGGGATATGAAAAGGCGTCAAATCGCCACGGAGGCCCGCATGGATCCGGCGGCTTCGGTCCGGATCAAGCCGAACAACCCTTCCGCGCAGAAGGGAGCCCGCAGGTATTGCTATGCTGTTGTCAAAGAAGACGGGATAAAGCAGGCGCCCCTCAAGCGGTTCGCCGGCCCTCATGGGTGAATGCCGAAGCAATTCGACCGCTAATGGGCTGCCGGATGGGATCTCGATCGTTTTCGCGCGGCCACGGACAGAGGCTGTCAGAAGGAAGATCACAGGCATGAGAGCGAACAATCGGGATATAAAATGTAGCGATACGAAGCAACTTTGCTGTCCCGGGACGTTCATGGCGCTCAAATCGCCCTTAAACATGCTCCTTTCGCCATGCACTCGGGTTGGGGAACGGGTTAAAACCTTGATACTCAAGGAAAAAAGATACCTTGGTTTTATCTTAAGCCATTAAGATCCAATAGTGACGCACCGATGGGGAACGAACCTTGAGCGCTAAGCCGGCAAAACAGCTTACCGTACCGACCGAAGCCGAGATGCGCCTGCTTCAAATTTTATGGGATCTTGAAGAGGGCTCGGTCGAAGATGTAGTGAACGCCCATAGTCCAAAAGACCGGCCTAACTACAAGACAACACAGACTTTACTGCGCATCATGGAGAAGAAACGCTTCATCGGACACGAGGCACGAGGGCGCGTTTTCGTCTTTAGGCCCTTGGTTTCCCGGAAGAAAATTGACGATTTATGTGTGAAAACCCTGGTATCGCGTAATTTCCGCGGATCAGCAGCCGGGCTGCTCCTCAACCTGCTGGAATCCACTCCTATCAAAAAACGTGAATTGGAAGAGCTCGAAGCGTATATCCGGGAGTATCGTAAGACCCGGGGCTAGGCGGGAGTGATCCATGAACCCAGACTTTTTGCTTAGTATCGTTGCTGCCGTTGCGGTTTACCTATTAAAGACAACCCTGGCCTTCGGGGCGTGCCTGGCATTGAGCCGGCTCGTTGTCTCGGCAAACTCCAGATTTGTCATTTGGTCCGGTTTCGTCTACGGGTCGGCAGCGTATTGGCTCTACTTGGCGAGCGAACTTTGGCCGCGCAGACAGCAGGCGACGGCGGCACCCGCGATTCTATTGCCACGCGCAAGTTCCACCGCGGGGGCCTGGCAGATTCCAGCAGCTTGGGCCTTTCCCCTCGGTGTCACGCTGCGCGTGATAGGGATCGTATACCTCCTGATCCTGGGTTATTTGGTCTTCCTTCATTATCGGAAGCACCGCCACCTCAGGTGGGTGCTCAAATTCACCAGTGAACCTCCAGTCGAAATCGCACAGAGCTTTTCGGTCCTCGCTAAAAAGCTCCACGCCGGACGTTCCAGGCTGCTGATTCTATCGGGGGCTGCTTCTCCCGCAACTTTCGGCTGGATTCGGCCAACCGTTCTGTTACCAACCTCCTGTCTTCAAGACGATCCCTCTGAACTGGAAGATATTCTGAACCACGAACTCCACCACGTTCGCCGATGCGATGCCGTATGGAACGGATTTGCGCTCGCGTCGCGAATGCTGCTGTTTTTTCATCCCGCGGTCTGGTACGCGATGCGAAGGATGCAGGTCGACCGCGAGTTAGCATGCGACCATGCCGTGGTCTCAGAGTCCCCAGCCAGGCGGGGAAAGTACGCAGAGTGTCTCCTGCGTTTTGCGCGGCTAAACGTGATGCAAGAATCGAAAGGCTGGGGAATCGATTTTGCTTCGTCTCATCTCACGCTTCGTGTTCATTCCATTTTGGCTGACTCGAAGAAGTCTCCCGGTTGGCTGCTTTCCCTCCGTATTGCTTCGGGAGTGACGATCTTTGCCCTGTTTCTTGGTATAGCGCCGTCACTGGCGGTACTGCTCTCCTTTGCGCCTCAGCAGCCAGCCGAGAATGCCGTCAGCTCGGTCGTCGATAGTCATCTCCCTAAAGACCGAACTGGAACGCGGCCAAGCAAGAAAACTCGCCCCTTGACAGCTATCGCAAATTCGTCAGCTGCGAGTCCTGGCCCGATCGAAGCTTATCAACCCTCGACAGACTGGCAAACAGATCCAAAGATTACGAATACTGTTCCCGGGAGTGATTCAGGCCTGCAATTGCTTCATCGTGGTGATGCCACTGGCAACAAGAGCGCAAAACAGCAAACCGTCACTTTGGTGGACACAGATGCCAACGGGCAGCCGGTTAAAGCTGACGATAAAGGAGCGATCGTCAAGCAGACTGCCACAACCGCCTTCGGCGTCTATCAACGAATCGCTTCCATCGATCGCCATTAAGTTAACTGCTGCTTCCGCTTTCCGTAGAGAAGGCCTCGTGTTCGGCCATGGGCACAGTTCTGGAAAGCCGGGTCCGGCACACGAACGTGGAATACCCGCCCTAATCAAGCTGCCTAAGCCGTAAACACCCGCCGCAAACAACAACGCACTCGCTTCCAAGAGATGCAGGTGCGACGAAGAGACGAGATTTGGCTCACCAATTCTTAGCGCGCCTTCTGTTGACAGGACTCGCTGCGACCCACGGCATGGCTGCATTGAAGATTGATCTTCATCGAAGCCATGCCACCAATCCTCTATGGATGGGACATGCGCGTTTTCACCTCGTGTGGCAGGTTCTAAACGTCGCCCTGGCGGGATTAGTAGAGATCTTCTATGTGGCAGCCTGCCTGGTTGCAATTATGCTGGTAGCCTTTTGGGGAGCCCTCGCGGGCATGCGGTTGTATGGTGGGGCGTTATTCGATCCCAACGGGATTCTACCCACCAAGGTGCGCATGGGCGGCAGGATTCTTTACCTGGATATGAACACGGTTGCAGTCACCCTGGGTTCTTTGGTGCTCCTGATTTCGGTGGGTATCTATGCTTGAGTTAGCTCGACAGGTGACCGGCGAGGCTCAAATCAATGGCAACATCGTTGTCCGCCTTCCAGATCATAAAGCTGGGATTCTTCAGGCCCCATTGCACATAAGGAATTATAAAATGTGCTTTAGCGGTGCAGCTGGCGCCGTCGATGTGCACTTGCATGGGAACCGTGATGTCGTGCGGCGTCCCAAGTAGGGTCAATACTCCTGAAACCTGAATGGTGGAATTACCGGACGGAGCGATGCTCCCTGAATAGCTCTTTGTCGAAAAGGAAACAGTTGCGTACTGTTGCACCTTTAGGATGTCCTTGTCCATCTTTTTATCCCGGCTGTCATTTCCCGTCTTGCCGCTTGCCGCGGCAACGATCACGGTGCCGGAAATTGTAGTCGTGCTTGGATCGAAGACAATTGACCCAGGTTCAAGATGAAAAGAGCCATCAACGAGCTCGTGATTTGTTTTCAACGTCATTTTGACGTCACTGACATCGGGGTCGATAGCAAACGTTTGGTGTTGGGCCCGGACGGGCAGTGTGACAAGCACGGCTACTACCACGATACCTAAAGCAGGGGTGAGTGTCTTCATTTGTTTCCTCGTACGACGTTGTGCTTCGTGAGAGCGCGCATCGAATCAGCCACTTTAATCTTAATATATTAAGACTTAATCGCGATAAAATGTTAATGACTCTCGGCGACCTTTCCCGCCCTCTCTCTACCCTTTGCAGCTGCGTTCACCCAATCGGTGATGGCGATTACTTGGGCATCACTCAGATACTCGTGTCCGGGCATGTCCGTTCCCGGAAGTCCAAATTTGACGATCTCAGATAAGCGGGTCCATCGCTTGGCTCTATAGGAAGACGCCGGAACGAAAAATAATGGATCAGAAGCCAAATTGGGAGGTAATCGCGGGAAATCTTTTCGCCATGCTATCTGGGTTGCGCCTGTTGCCTGGTGGCATGTGCCACAGTGATGCTGGAAGAGCGCTGCCCCATTCATCTGCTTCGCCAATGCGACTGCTTTGGGTGACGGGCTCCATCCTTCCGCCATTTGGGCGCGTTGCTTACGTTCGCTCGGGCTCCCCAGACTTTCCAGGTACGCCACGACAGCATCGCCGCGACTGTCCCGAAACAGATAGCCATACGAAGGCATGAACGACGCGTAGCTCACGGCAGCTGGGGTGATGAAATGAACTTTGAGCCACAACGCAGAGCGGCGGGCACCTACTTCGGCCAGATCCGGCCCTTGGCGTCGATTGCCGATCAAAGGAGGCCGCTCATGGCGGACCGCTTCCAACGGCAGCGTTGGCCCCCACATCAATACGTCATTGGAGTTTGGTCGGACATATTGCGAGTGGCAGTTGATGCAACCTTCATTTATGTATGTTTGGCGCCCCAATGCTATCAATGAGTCAGCCTGCGCTCTTTGCTGACGGGCGTGGTGAACGGAAGCCAGCTCTTGCACCCCAAACGCTAAAGCCAGCAATGTAACCGTCACGACCGACTCTCTTCTTCGCTGTTTGAAGATCTGCCAGAGCCAAGGGGAGACCAACAAGGCAGAGGCCGCGAGTACGAACGCAGGTGGTATATGTCCGAGATTCTGACCCATGCCGATACCCAAAGCGGAACCAACCCAACCGGCGATGGCGTAAATCAAACCGGCTCGACGGCCGCGCTGTGCCACCGAAGGTACTCCGGCAAGAAACCCAGGATAGGCAACCAGCGCAACGGAATAGAGTGAGACGCCTATGGGATACAAGCCGGAAGCCAACATCGCGTGGCCGGGATCGTAGAGCAACAAGCAGGCACACGCGAGAAAGCCAAAGGCGGCCACCAATGTGACCATGAGCCCACGACGATACAGCAACCACCCACCGGCCAAGGCGGCGCCCAGGTGCAGGCAGCCATTGACCCAGAGGTGGATCCTACCTTCCCACGTGCCTGCCTTGAGCTGAGGAGTGTTCTGAATAATGAAGAACGCTGCAGAATCCAGCCAGACCAGGGCAGTAAAACAGGCAAGGACAAACAGAAAGGGCGGTGCTCCCGAGGGGCTAACCGTAGCCACCTCGTCCGATGCTTCCGCCGGCTGGCAATTGGTGATTCCGATGCCGAGAAGACAAAGAGCAGCAGCAACGCCTGCCTGGGTCCTCGCGGACGCGGTAAACAGTGGGGGAAAATTGCAGACTAAATAGCCAAGTCCCGTTCCCAGACCCACTTTGAATAGTGAATGGGAGGCGCCAATCCAAGCGCGCAGGTGCGCGACCAGGGTTACTGTTAATAGGCCGAGCGAGATTCCAATAAGGAAAGCGACTGCAAGGCTTTCCGCCAGGTTCAAACGCTGCCAGATCAGGGCTGCAGCAACGGCGCAGCCTGAGAATGCCGTTCGCAGCGTATAATGAGCCGGCCAACCGGCGCCGAGCGGAACGGAAAAGAGGCTGGCAAGAATACCGCCAACCGCCATAGCGCCCATCACAAACTTTAGATAACCACCTTCGATGCCGAGGCCGGCCAGATATTTGAGAAAGGCAAATTGTGCGAAGATGAGGAAGTATACGTAAGTGATGGCCACCAGGGTGGCGCCCCGCCAGCCTTCGCAATACCGATTAGACTGCAATGTCTAACCAGCCCTTCTCTAAGCCGACCCACTGGAATGCGGCGACAGCGCAATCTGTAATCGCAACCGTGATCCACGCCGGTTCCATCCGCCCGGCCAGAATCTCTGCCACTAGGAAGATCGCCACCAGGGTGCGGATGAGTGCAGTCAAAAGCCACACGGTTCGCCATCGTGTTACATCGATTTCATTCAACGGGAACTTAACCGAAAAATAAGCCAAGCCGACACCAAGCACGAACACACCGACGAAGGATGCGAACTCGATCGGTTGCGGCAGACGATGAACGCCCATCAATGTCAACGTCCATGCCGGCGCGAGGATCAACAAAATACCAGTGAAAGTGTCACTGAGGCCGGCGAGATAATTGAAAGCCATAAGCCACTCGGGCAAGCGGGGCTGTGTCATATGGGTCTTGCACTTGTGAGATCGGATGGGGCGGCCGATGCGGCACAGCCCATGACGTCTTCCGATTGAGCCATGGCCAACCTGGACGCACGCCAGAACCAGTTAACAGATGCGACCGTCATAAGGCCACCCAGGAGCAGGCGCAGGCTATAAATCACATTCCGCCCTGCACCCGGGACCATGTTAAACATCGGACTATTTCCTTCGATCCAACCGGCGATGAGCATGATGGTGATGTATCCGGCAGTGCTCGCGTGCCATAGAACAAATGCCCAATTTGCAGCGAATATTTCTCCATCTTCTTCAAGCAGGACGACGAGGAGAAATATAAGCAGGCTGGTGACAAATCCGGCCATAGCCATCAGCGCGTGGCCAACCAGCCCGTCGGTGTATTTAAAGTGATCGAGTACGCCAGGAAGAAACAGGAACCAGCCACTCGGCACCAGGACCGCCCACCAACAAGACCAGGTAAGGCGCCAACGCCGGGTAGGGTGTCTCCACTCAAACTCGCTAAAGAAAGCAGGAACCAATGGTACCCAGAGCAGCGCGCTCGCCAGGCTAATATATTGTGCCGGCCGGTGATGGCTTACGCTGCCCTGACCCGCCACGAGACAGAGCAGCGATTCCGCCACGAACACGAGGGCGCTAGCAAGCATCCAGCGGCCGCTACTTGGTGTTCTGCGGCTCAGGCCAAATGGAAGTAAAAGCAGGATGGCGACGACCGTGAGCGTCGACTCAAGCTGGCTTACACCCGTGGGACCGCCGGTGTCGGGATTCACGGCTGGGTAAATTGTAGGATCGGCCGACCGATAGATGAGCAGCGGTATCAGCAAGAGCAGCGCCAGCCCCCCGACCTTAAAGAGTCGTGTCCACCACAGCGCATTTTCCTCATGGTTCCAATGCCGGCTTAGCGACCAGACCAGAAGCAGCCAGAGGAGAAGAATGGCTAGCGGAAAAACTACGCGAGCATAGCCGGTCCAATCGAGAAAAAGCTTTCCGCTGGAGTGGCCCGTGAGCCACGAGAGCGAGCCGACCGCGAGCGCCACGGACCAGGCCCAGAGAGCGGTGCGGCTCCATTGCGCAGCGGGCAAGTGATCCACTTGGTACAGCTTTAGCAGGAAGGCGACAAGCGGTAAGCTGCACCAGCCATAAAGCTGAAGATTGATGTGCACCGGCATCCATCGACCGTAGGTAAATGGGGCCAGCCAGTCGTTCAAGCCCGGAAAAAGTAATAAGGTAGCCAGAAGCATACCCACTAGATTTGCCGTTACTAGCCACGCGAGCGCATGCCAAGCCGCATTGGTAAACACGGCCCGCCTAGTGTATTGCTGACCGTTGGGAGCAGCCGGGGTATCAGGCTTTAGCGGCTTCATAGACCCTGCCATCACGCATCTCAATCAAGCGGTCGCACTTCTCCGCGAGCGCTCGATCGTGAGTCGCCATCACTAGTGTGATTTCCTCTATGAGGACTAGTTCCAGCAGTAGCTCAAAGACCTGGCGACTGGTGTGTTCATCAAGCGAACCGGTCGGCTCATCCGCGAGAAGAATTCTGGGCCGATTCATCAAGGCTCGGCAAAGCGCAGTGCGTTGACGTTCGCCACCGGAAAGCTTCTGGATTGGTTGGTCGAGCCTGTGTGCCAAGCCAGTGCGTTCTGTGAGCTGCAGCAGGCGAGCTTTCGCATCACGCTGGTTAGTTCCGGCAGCGACGGTAGGCAGAAGGCAATTCTCCTGCAAGGTTAGATCAGGAATCAGGTTGTGCAGTTGGAAGACGAATCCTATCTCGTGACGCAGCAGCCGCAAGGAGCCGCGTCCGATCCGCAGTGGCGCTCCGTTCACCGAGATGGTGCCCGAGTCAGGCGTATCGAGTCCTCCGACGAGATGGAGCAAGGTGCTCTTCCCGCAGCCGGACGGACCACACAGCGCTACCGTCTGGCCCGCATGCGCGCAAAAGTGAACTCCGTTCAGCACCTTGATGCTGCCGTGGTCATAGCTCTTCCGGACATCCACGGCGCGAACGACCGCAAGTTCGGATGTAGACGGATAATCCGCGACGTCAATCATTCGAAGCGCAATGCCTCCACAGCGCGAAGCCGGATAGCGTAGAAAGCGGGGTATAACGCTCCGGCGATTCCTGTAGTACTAGCAAGGGCCACCACGGCGACTATTACGTATAGCTGAACGTGAGAATCGACGTACCCATGTAACGCTGGAACGAACTTGAGCGCGAAGATCGCGTCCAGGCCGATAAACAGGCCCACGGCTGCACCGACGAGCGCCACCAGCGCTGATTCGCCAAAAATCATGCCCGCGACTTGCCGGCTCGAAAATCCGTTCACGCGCAGGATGGCGATCTCCCGAATCCTGGTGAAAACCGACATGATCATGGTGTTCGCAACGCCGAGGCCCCCGAGCAGAACACCGCATCCGCCGACCGCCCAGGCCGTCGCTTTCAAGATCTTGAATTGTGAATATGACTGATTGAATTCCTCGTCCTCAAGCGCAATGAGTTCTGGGTATTTCGCTTGTACGGCACGCTTGAAAGCCGAGGCGTCATCCTTGTTTCTGAGCCTCACCGTGGCTACGGACGACACGCCCTGCTTGTGAAAGAAAGCTTGGGCAGTTCTGAGCGGCATGAAGACGCCCCCATCTTCAAATCCATTAGCCGTCCGGATGATGCCAAGCACATCGAAGCGACCGTGACCGATCTGAACCTGATTACCCACCTTAGCCTGCAGGAACTCGGCGGCTCGTTCGCCAAGCACAATCGCGGAATCATTCTTACCGAATTCGTCTCGACTACCCGAAAGCCAAGTGGCGTTGCGAATGCGTACATCCGAGGCGGTCACTCCGAAGCAGGTGATGATGGGATGATCAGAACTGGATACGATCCCGAACAAGACCGGATTGGCATGTTCCACCATGGGCCAAGCGTCGATCTGCCTGACTGCGTCATCCGGCACGTTGCTGAAGAAAAGGTCGGATACGTTACGCTCGAAAACAATCAGCTCGCTGTCGCTGGATAGTATTCCAGAAAACATTGCGACGGCTCCCTGCAGGATCGTGACTACGGTGAGCATGGCGGCGACGCTAAAGGCAATGCCGGCAATGCTTATTAACGTACGAACGCGGTGTCGCAGCAGGTTGGTGATGATGAGCTTAAGAAAAATCATGAGCCTCGCGCTGACCGGTCGGCTTTGAGGGCAGCCACCTCTTCGCGAAAGCGGCAACAAAGCTCCTGCAGAAATGATAGAGCGGGCAAGCGCCGCACCAGCCTTTCGACCACTCCATCACCCAGACGCATGAGCCGCTCGATACGTTGAAGGGATTTCTCGGCGCCGATATCTAAAGCGACATTCGGACGTTGTAAGCCGGCATCCCGATCGCTTGTTTTGCCGGTTTGGGCAGTTTTCTGGTAAACATCCTTGAGGTCGTCAAGAATTTGATAGCTCAAGCCCAAGAATAATGCTAGACGTTCGAGCAAGCGCGTATCGGCCACCGGTGCGCCTGCAGCCAACGCCGGCAATACGAGAGATATTCTGATAAGGGATACGGTCTTGCTGAGGGCCACCTGCTGAGAAGCAAACTGGCTATGTGGGCCACCCGCATAGTGAAGGTCCAGGCTTTGGCCATTCAACAGGCCTTCGACACCAAGCCACCTTTCCAGATACGTCAGGGCGGCAGACTGCCGATCTAATGAAAATCGTGCAAGCGCCTGCCAGAGGAGGGCATATGCTCGATTGACCAGCGCTAATGCGGCAAGAATTGCGGGTGCTTCTCCGTAAACCTGATGGACACAGAGCGCTCCACGACGCTGTTCGGCGTTGTCCATGCAAGGGAGATCATCGAAGAGCAGCGAAGCGCTGTGGAAATACTCGATGGCGATGGCCATCTCTTGCGCCTGATCATCTGGCACTTGATACGCGCAAGCGACCTCATACACGAGTTGAGCACGAATGAGGCTACCAGGAAGCTGCAGCACCTGGCACAGCGCCCCAAGCAGTTGCGGCTCGGTTTGCCCAGGTAGGGGGAGGCTGGAGGCAAAAGCACTCAACAAACGAGCTTTAGAGAGGGAATCGCGTACCTTGTTACCCTTCACCGCCTGCTGCGTCCTTCGGCCGTCTGCCGGATGGAGCGCAATAGCCTCCAGTACGTGTGAGTGCAGTTGCATGCCCGCGATCCTCTCTGCCGTGCGTCCAATAATTGTTCACCATGATCCGGGCACCGTCCTTCGCGCTGGCTATTGTTGGCGGTCACTCTCTCATGTTTGTTGCCGCCCGGCATTCATAAGCCGGGACCGCGAAAAGGCCTCTCAATATTAAGTCTCAACGTATTAAGACTTAACTTGTCAATACGTTTTGATATATACCTAGTTGCGCGGGGAACGGCTCGGTGCCGGCCGTTTCGCTCATCAGGAACGTCGACACTGATTCCTGTGTGCGGTACGAGCCTGCGGCTCAGCTCTTGGATGAGAATCCTCGGCTGTGTTTGCGCCGCCGCACCTTTGAAGCTAGCGTTATACCGCAGTGGCCACGTGCAAAAACTTACAAACCCACGCCTTGCCGCCAGCGAAGGAGCTTGTGCTGCACCCGCCTTACCGCGCGTTGGCGAGCCGCGGGCCAGATAAGCTTTGCATATTCCTCGCGCCTGAAACGGGCCAGGGCGTGCTTCAGCTCGCCGGGCGCGAGTGAACCACGGTTGTGCAGCATCGAGGAGACATAACGACGCCGGTCGAGCACAGGGTGTAAGAAGGCATTCTGATCGCTTGGCTTCAGATCTTCTTCCATCATCGGTGGGAACCAATCGCAGTGAGAAACGTCACCGAAGTCCGCGAGGGATAGCCATGTCATCCCTGCACGCGCAATCTCGCTTGGCACAAACACTTCACTGCTGGGCCATGAGCGAAGAGACGGATCGGCATTCAGCGCCAGCCGGCGTTGATGCAGCAGGTTCAACGCGCGAGCAGAAAACAAACACACGTTCAGCAGGGAGAGCTTGACCTCGTCTGCCAGATAGACATCGTGCTGGTAAGGCATCCAATGCCATTCGTGGAAGGGTCTTGAGATCGGCAAAGCAACGAAATCAGCGCCGCGTGATCCTGCACTTGCGACGAACTGATCCAACAAACATTGCACAACACAGTCATATTCAACGAACAGGTAATACTCGTAGTCTGGATACTGCGCCAGAAACTGATAGTGAGCATAATCCGGATTCCACCACAGTACGCCGCCGACCGAGAAGCGCATTGGCATGCCGGCAGCCGCAAGATCGGCGCATGTGAAACGCAGCACATGGTCGAAGGGAATAGGTCCGGCCGGCCCGTTGGTTTCGTCCACCGAAACAAAGAAGTCCAACCCGCCGGCCGCGTCGGCCAGGCGCCGCGCCTGACGCGCAACAAACTCGTCCCAAGCGTACGTTTTGAAGACAACAGCGCAGCGGGTAGTGGTCATATCTGTTTCTCCCGAAGAATGGGTTGCGGCGTCAGGCGCGCATCACGGCTAGCGCGCGTCAGACGGTGACCCAGGTTTGCGCTTGGAGCCGTCACAAGATCGTCGAAGACATCAGCAATCGCGATCGATGCAGGGACTACAACCAGAATGAGCAGAGGTAAGGGGAGGGTCCCATGGGTGAGGATTGTCAGCGTCAGAATGATGGGGACGTGCACCAGGTAAAGGCTGAACGCGAGCCTGCCAAGATAGCGTGGAAATCTCTTCAAGAGCATCTTCTCCACACCACCCGGAGCAAGTGCGGCGGACAATATCAACACTGATCCAACGGCTACCATGAACTCCTGTACGGCATGCCAGTGCGACCAGTGGCCCTGAAACACCAACAAACCGCAGCCCAGAAGCACGAAGCCTAACCACGATCCGCCGCGCGCAAAAAGGATACGGATCGGGCCTAGCCGGGTTGCGAGAAGGCTCCCGAAGACAAAAAAGCAGGCGTAGTAGGCGGTCCACTGCAGTTCGATTGCCAGCTTGTTGGCGAGACTCTGATGGTGCAGCGAGATCAATAAGTCGCCCAGCGCGTAGATACTTCCGTAGAGCGGCTGCAGACCCACAATCAGAACCAAGAGGCATGCCAAGACGGCAAGTCCACCCCTCACGCCCCAGCGGCATATGGGAACAATGATCAATGGGAAAAGAAGCGACACCCTTATTTCCCAAACCAATGTGTGCGTGACACCGTCGATCGTATTGTGATGCCCGATAACAGCGAAGTGATCAAACAACACCGATGGGGTGATCGGATTTGTCCAGGTCATCTCGTTCACCCATCTACTTGCTCCGCTCACGTATCCATGCTGCATTAAACTAATGTCGAGCACCGCAGCCAGCGCAATGGCAACTACGTAGGGAATATAGAGGCGGCACATACGTCTTAGAGCGAATTTCTTGTATACGAGGGGCCGTCCTTCAAGCCAGGGCAACGCCAGCACGAGTCCGCTCAGTACATAAAACAGCGTCACCGCCTCGTACCCCGCCCAAACAACGCGAGCCGGTGAATAAAGAAAAATCCACGAGACCACTCCTGTGGCATTCGTTTTCCAGTTGGAAAAGAAGAAGTCGGAATAGACCGGCTGCACCAGAAAGCAGTGATGGATAACCACGATGAATGCAGCGATGCCACGCACCGAATCTAACGCCTCGATCCTGCCGATCTTATTCAAAGGAAACTCCCCAGGTGCAGGGCCGGGCCCCAGCGACCCGCTCATCGAACGCGCGTTTTATCGCCGGCATACGCCGGATGGTCGCATTGCAATCGGCATGATCGTCGAGAAAGCGCTCTAGCATCTCCGGTTCGGAGCGCACATTGAAGGAGCCGGAGTCGCTGAAGACCAAGCGCCCGTCGAGCGACTGCAACTCCGCGACTGCGAGCAAGACATGCGGTGCGGCAGGACGAACGAACGATAGCTTCATGCCCCAAGCTCCTGAATTGTCCTCGCCGGTTCCACGTTCGTACGCGCAGATGGCTCAAGGAGGTAGTCTTGCGTACATCCGGGAGACAGAATCGCATCTGCGATCATTGCCCCTACGTCGTTCTGCCACAACCACAGACCATTTGCCTGACCCCGGAAACTTGGCTCGCCCCCGAGCTTTCCGTAAGGCACGAACCCGGCGGCTAATCCGATGGCAAATAAGTGAGGGAGTGGTTTGCCGCCGGCGTCGAGTACGCGACAGTGGTTGTCCACAAGCCGAGCCTGCGGGCCGGTCTCTGATTGAAGGGGAACCGCTCTGCCCTCGACGTCAAAAACAGGCAGCGCCCGGGGCCGGTATCCCAACGCGGCAATCACAATATCTGCCTGATCCAGCAGCTCGAGGGAAGAAGCATTATCCACGCCGAGGCGATGTAACTGAAGGCGTGGCTCAGGCGGCCGGCCGCCGATACCGCGTCCGCGCATGATCAACTCGCGCGAGTCCAACCTGAATCCGCTCAGACGAAACACTCGGCCGCTGATCGGACATATGTCATCGGCCCCGAACTCTGTATAGCCGTCGGCCAGCGCTGCTTCCACGTTGGGATAAAAGACGCGCAGCTCCCGCCTGTGCAGGATGGTAACCCCGCCCGGACCGAAAGTGACCTCAGGCATGCGATTTAATAAGGCATAAGCAACCGCGGCTGCGCTCGTAGAACCGCCAACGATGGCAACGCGGGGAGGTCTTCCAAGGGCGGCCAGACGGCCTGCAACCGCTCGAAAACCTTCGATACTCACCACGTCCCCGGATTGCAAAAGTTTTTTGCCATAGCGCCCGAACAGGTTGACCCCCGCCACTACCTCACGCTCAAGGCGCTCTACGGGCTGCGAGGCGCCGGTGGCCAGCACTACGTTGCGAGAGTCAATCGTGCGCTCGCGCCCAGTCTCGGCGTCCCTGATTAGGGTGAGCCAACCGGTGGTTGTGCGTTGAGTCGAAACCGCCTGAAATCCCGTGAGAACCTGGCCATTGTCTGAGGCCTCAAGCACCTGCTTCATCGCTTTCCCGACCAGGTTTAGGAATTCGCTTGCACGAACCAGTGGGACGGTGGCGTCTTTTAGTGCATGAAACTCCTCGGTCAGAGGATGACTCCGTAATGGCGCAAGCTCGCTACCGGATGGACCCGCAAGGCAGTCCGCAAAGGTGAAAGCTGTACTGTCGGAGTTAATGCACCAGCGTCCAATGGTCCCGTCCCCAACGGAACTCGACTGTTCCACTAATGTCACCCCCTCGTTGAGTATCTCGGCGAGATAACCACGTCTATGTGCCGCAAGAAGCGGCGCTAGTCCAGCGGGGCCTCCGCCAACAATGACTACGCCTGTGCGATCAAAGCTCAAAGTCACCTGCCTTTGTTGTGGCCCAATATGGGCCCGGAACAACTGATTTTCGGGGGGATAGTAAGTGGGAAACGCTCTTGGAATCGCGCCAAACGATCAAAGCGGGCGCCACCGAGTACTCTACCAGAAAAATATGATACACAATTCTTAAAAATGTAAGACTTTATCGAAAACAAAAGTCGTTAGCTATGCTTAACATCGTAAGACTTGCCGTACAAGGAGTGAGCAGGTCAGCGTAAATCTTTAAGACGTCGTTACTCAATACCCTTTAATGGATACCAAATGTATGGTAAAAGGTTGCTGAAACCGGTCAAGGGGTCATTGGTTTGGTCAAATAAATGGCAATGCTTGTTCGTCCGGTAGTCGCCCCTTGGCCTCGATCGCCGCCACAACTGGAAGACCTTGGGGTATCGTGGCAGCTGGGCTGGCGGGGTTTGCTGCTTGCAGATCTACATCCATATAGCGAGTGGCTGTATCGTTCAGAGCACCGTTGCCGCTGCAGAACTGAATAACAACCCAGCGGGGTGTTTAGTCGCAGAGGTGTCACCTCCAGCATCCAAACCGATGGAGTAACCATCGCCTTGCCCTCCCTGCCTATGCTCGCGAAAAAAGCTTCGATGGTTAAACCGGCACTGCCAAGCGAGCCTACCTCGGCCGAGCAAACAGGTGGATCATCGGCTGTTCTCGGAAGGGTTTATCTCGAGATCCTCGCCCTTGGAGTCATCATCGTTCTGTGCATGGCGCTGAGAGCCTACCATATCGGGGCAGCCTCTCTGTGGAGTGACGAAATCTTTTCGCGGTATTACTCAGATCTGTTTGGACTGCGCTACCTCTTTACCGATGGGCTGTCGAGCGAGCCCACCCCTCCTACGTATTATGTCTTGCTTCGCGCCTGGGTCGCGCTGTGGGGCCAAAGCGAAGGAGCTTTGCGCTCGCTCTCGGCTGTGGCCTCTACGCTGTGCGTTATCGTGACCTACTTGTTTGGCCGCGAGTTGATGGGGAAGCCGCGGGCGGCGCTCGGCGCTCTTCTCTTTGCACTTTGTCCCATGAGCCTGTATTTCGCTCAGGAGACGAGGGTCTATGCCCTGTTCATGTTGGCTACGTCGATCGTTCTCTGGGCCGCCGCCATGTTCCTGCGCGACCCACACTCCAGGAGTGCCGCCGCTTTTTACGCCCTGTTCGGTACTCTCTGTCTCTATCTCCATGCCACCGGAGTGTTGTTTGTTTTAGCCTGCGGCGGAGCCGTGTTGCTGTCCTTGTTGACGCAAGGAGTTTGCGAACGTCCCGTGCTCTTGAAATGGGCCGCGTTGAACGCTTTCGTTCTGCTGCTCGGCACTCCTTACTTCGTTCATGCGATTGCAGCCAGCCACGGTGGCGGGCTTGATTGGATGCCACCGGTGGGCATCCGCACCCTCATCTACTCCATCTCGAAGGTCCTGACCGGAGAACTGACACCGTATCCGTGGCCGGGGTTCCTTCTGGCGGCCGCGTTGGCCGTAACTGTGCTCGTTTCGCTGTACCGTCACCGTCTTCCTATCCGAGCGAGGGTCACGCTGATCGACGTGCCTTGCCTTTTTGTCGCGCTGGTGTTCGTCTTAAGCTTTGCGCGCCCAATTTTGTTGCCGAGGGTGCTTGCCTGGGCGATCGTGCCCTTATGCTTAATTGCTGGAAGTCAAATCTTCGTGGCCGGACGTGCCCGTTATGCTGTCATAGTCAGTGTGGTGGCCGCGTTCGGAACTGGCTTGTTTTTTCAAATAGCAACGCCGGGTAGCAACAAGGAGCCCTGGAGAGAAGGTCTGCATACGGTGGCGCCTGAGCTGGAACGGGCGGATCTGGTGGTCCTTAGCCCTCTTTCCGATCCCATGGTGCTGACCTACTATGCCCCGCAAATCAAAAACGTTCGTCATTGGAAGGCATCGTTGCGTCCGACAATCATGAACGCGGCGGCCGGCAAGCTTCATATTGCGGATATCACAGAACCCGAAATTCTGCAGGCGATAGCGGCGGGACACTCGGTATGGATCCTATCAAACGGGTTCGATCTTAGTCGTGTGAACGACCTTCGAAGCCGCGTGCCGGCTACGTTCTTTCGGGAATGGTCTTGCGGCAAAGATCCCTGCGTCGGCGTCGCGGGTTGGCGTTCGGGCCGCTAACGCCGATTGCCAAGGTCAGAATCCAAATGCTGTGGGCAGTCGTTGAAATCCAGCAAAAGTGATGGCGAGTTCGAGACCAGAGCCAATTGGCTCCCCACCTTGGGGATTCCTGAAGTGGCGTTGGAGAAAGCGGGCCAGGCGGCTCCGACCTGTTCGGCCGCTAAGCGATTGAACCCGTTCAGGTGACTTTCCAAACTTTCACGATGACGTGTTCGGTGTGTCGTTCAGCATCCCCCAGGAAGATCGACCTCTTCAGCCAGTCATACTTTCCATCGGGGGGGTAAAAGCGGGGCGCCGTTCTGAAGTAGTACTGGTTGGGGGAAACCGGCTCGCCGGCGGCAATACGATCCAATACATCCTGTGCGCCATGCCGGATTCCAGGATGGCTGACTTCGATCCGGACTCCGTCCACAGTCTCGATGACAAAGTGGGCATCTACCAGCGTAAGTCCGTCACGGTCGACGAACTGCCAGTCGGCTCCTCCAGGCAGTACGCGACCGGAAATCCCTGGGCCCCGAAAAGTACCGCCTTTGATGGGAACCGTGCGTCTGAGCCCAAAGGAACCCCACCCCAGTTCGAATACAGGTCCAATACAGACGTTCAGTTCGAGGGCGAACTCCAGGCGCGGTGAAACCCGTGCATCCATCAATGTCCGTCTCCTGTCGGGTGGATTTGGGCCTAAATTGCGCGAGCGACGCCGGCCATATTTGCAGACTGGCTCACTATTCCTCCGCAGATGGCCTCAAGAACTATCTCGTCAATGCTGAAGGGGCGCCTGGGTAAGAGTGACTCGAAGGCACCAACCTTGGGTCAATCTTAATCGCCCAAGATATCCTGGCAAGCTAAATCTTACTACGCTAAGACCTTAGCGCAGAGGTCCGCCGTTCGGCTACCGATTGGCAGCGGCCAGCAGGCCATAAAATTGTTAGTCTGATCAATCTCGCGATTTGGCAGATTGATCTAGACCATGCATCGAGCTACCCTTCAACGTAATCTTAATAAAGTAAGAAACGTTGACCCCGCCATCTTAACATGCTAAGACTGTAGCCACCTGTCAATGGATCTTGCAAGAGTGCCGACGGGACCGGACGAGGTGGTGACGGAGTGAAGCCGAAAGCAAAGCCTGGTAAACCTGGGACATCGAGCTGAAACTATCGGGAACTTCCTGTCGTCCAATGAATGATTCACCTACGTTTTCATGACACGAGGAACAGATAGCGCCTGATTCACTAAAGTTCTCCCCCCTTGCTAGTGGAGACTTTGCCATGGTTAGTGCGATCAACAACTTGTCCGCGGAAGCTGGCGCTAATTTCAAACGTCCGCTTCTTGAACTGAGCGTAGTGATCCCCACCTATAAAGAGCGACAGAATGTTGCTCCGCTCGTACTTTCTCTGGAACGCGCCCTGCAGGGTGTCAATTGGGAGGTCATATTTGTAGATGACCACTCTCCGGATCATACCGCCGATGTCATCCGCGACTTGGCGTTGACCAATCCGCGCGTTAGGGTTTTGGAGCGGATCGGGCGCCGAGGGCTGTCCTCTGCGTGCATTGAGGGAATGATGGCGAGCCCAGCGCTCTGTCTCGCGGTCATGGACGCTGATATGCAGCATGACGAAAAGATCTTGCCGGAAATGTTTACTCTCCTGCAATCGAGCAAATTGGACATGGTCGTCGGCAGTAGAAGAACTGCCGGCGGCAGCATGGGCGAGTTTGCCGAGAAGCGCGTTCGTTTGAGCGACCTTGGCTCGCGTGTCAGCAAACTAGTCTGCCACTGCGATGTGACCGACCCCATGAGCGGGTTTTTCGTTCTACGTAGCCAGTTTTTCAGGGCCTCGGTGCCGCACTTGACCGGCGCCGGGTTCAAACTACTCGTTGACATCCTGGCGTCGAGTCCGACCACACCCCGGGTAGCTGAAGTGCCCTACCAATTTCGGAATCGAACCGCGGGAGAGAGCAAGCTCGATGTGAATGTTGAGCTCGAGTATCTCTTTCTTATTGTTGATAAAATCGTCGGCCGCTATATTCCCGCGCGATTTGTGGTCTTTCTTGGCGTGGGCTCATTAGGGCTTTGCATTCACCTATCGATCTTAGGAATTTTCCATCTCGTCGACGCACCCGCATTTGCGATGGGACAGTTTGTCGCCACACTGAGTGCGATGACGTTTAATTTCTTCTTGAACAACCTGGTTACATTTCGGGATCGCAGGCTGAAAGGAATTGCCCTGCTTCGCGGATTCGTTATGTTCTGTGTCGCCTGCTCCCTGGGCGTGTTGGTCAATTTGAGCTTCGCGCACCGCTTATTGGCCGCAGACCTTCCGTGGTATGTAGCCGGACTTTCCGGCTTGGCGATCAGCTCAGTTTGGAATTACGGAGTGAATACGATCGTGACCTGGCGGCGCACCCAGGGGGTTTACAAATCGGCTCCCGCCACTGGGCCAGCCGCGCGGCTTGCGACTACGAATCCAGCTTGAATTGTCGATCTACTGGCCTACCAGTCGGATGATGAACAATCGCCCAAAGCCGAGCGGGGTTAGTGCGGCCACCTCACCATGCTCTCGCCCCCATCATGGATAACGGGTCACAGCTCCAGCAACGGGCAGAATTGACAGGTTGGTGACAATTTGGCGCACGCAAGAGTCTAAACTCGGACCGTGCCATTACCAGCTAAATTCAGGATTGGAGACACTGTTCGGTTCATTGGCACCGATGCGCGCCTAACTGTCAAGGAGCACAACAAAACTACGCACGAATACCATGTCCAGCAGATCTCTAAGCTTGGCGGCAGCCAATGGGTGTTGGGAATCTATCTTGAGCTGGTGAGACCTGCCGGCACTCACGCCGCGAACGAAAACCGTCTCCCGGGATTGTAAATTCGCCGTATGAAGGGCAACAGCGATTGGCAAAACCGTCTGAGGACAATCAGGGTCATGGCCCTGGCCGCGGGCATCATTAGGTACGGAAATGTGCTGGGCCGCTCTCGACTTCCGCCAATTCCCGGTGGTGTATTGCGTCAGAAGTCTGGTACGGACTACGCCGTAAACCAGGCGGGTCCAATAGGGCACCAGTAGCCGCTACTTCGCGATGTCTATTAATAAGCCCCGCAACTCACTCGAATCACCACAAGACGCCGCGCACCGGTCGCTCTGGCGGCGGTAGTTCCGTTTCGCCCAGCAGCTGCCGCAGATTGATCTCGATGGTTGTCGCGATCGCAGTCATCGGCACATCATAGACGGTGTTCGCGAAGGGGTCCTCGAGGTCATGCCCGACCTTCTTAAGCGCGAGAAACATGGATCCGACCACCGTCGAACCAATCGGTGTATACCATCCCAGGGTTTCCACCAGTCCCACCGGCAGCATCAGGCAGTAAATGTGCACGAAGAACGTTAGGAAATGCTCAAACTGCCGGGGCATCGGGGTATTCTTGATGCGCTCCACGCCGCCCTGCGCGTCCATGAGGTCAGCCATGCTGTCATCCATCGCCTGCCACTCCCATTGGTCTAGCCAGCCACGCTGCCGTGCTTTGAAAATCATCGTGCTCATTCGCTGTTGCAGTGTCAGCGCCAGGTTCTTTTCGCGGGCAAGTTCCGCCGAATCTTCGTGGGGCAACAAGTGAGCCAGAGCGGCCAACGGGTCAAGCCCTCGGAGCTGTTGGCGGAGCGCGTGCACATATGCCACTTGATAGAGGACCAGCTGTCGTTGTACGGCAGCAACCTCCGTTCGTTCGTTTGCCGTTGCCCCAGGCGACATGGTCGTGAGGACCTGCCGCGCGAGCGTGCGGCTCTTATTGACGATTGCGCCCCATAGTATCCGCGCCTCCCACCAGCGCGCGTATGCGGAGTTGTTCCAGAAGCTTACGAAGATCCCGATGGCCACTCCATAAATCGCCAAAGGTACACTTCGTGAGCCTACCCAGTTCCAGTGCAGGACTTTATAAGCCAGCACAATCGCGAAGTCCCATCCCAGAAGGATCAGCAGCGGGAATCCCAAGCCCCGAATCATCGTCATCAGCTGCGGAAGCTTGAGCGAAACAATCATCCTTCGGCTCCCCCGGACTCTGTCACCGGCACAAATTTCCTCTGTCCTGCCTCGGCGATCCGCACCACCCCGGTCCCAATGTCATATACCCATCCGGACGTCGTCAGCTCGCCCCGCGCCATCGCACCGGCCACACTCGGGTGAGTCATCAAGTGCACCAACTGCATCAGCACATTTTCTTCCGTCAGGCTGCGCAGCTTTTCGTTCGGATTGTCTTCCTTGTGCTGCATGCTTTCAGCCACCATCAGCGCAGCGTGGCCGTTATGCAGCCAGCTTTTCACCGTCGGCATCTTATCCGTCGACTCCGGATGCAGGAGCGCCTTCATGGCCCCGCAGTCCGAATGCCCACACACCACAACGTGCTTTACCTTAACTGCCGTGACCGCATACTCGATCACGGCGGTCACGCCTCCCATCGCTCCGCCGTAGGGAGGCACCATATTGCCGATGTTCCGTGAGACGAAAATTTCCCCCGGTCCCGAGCTCGTGATCGTCTCTACGTCGACCCTCGAATCGGCGCAGGCGATGATCAGCGCGTGCGGCTTCTGCGGCGTAGATGCCGCCCGCTGATAGTGCTCAGGATTCTTCGCATGGACCTCGGCCCCGAACTTCCGCACTCCCGCTCTCAGCTTTTCCAGAACAGACGGTTCGGTCATATCGCCAGCCTTTCCTGCGCAAACTTAAAAAGTTTCATCAGTCTACCGGACCCAGTCGCGCCCTCAATCTTGAAATTATCTCCGCAGTACGAATAGTGCTGCAGCAATGCCCGAAAAAAGGCAAAAAAATAGGCCCGTCTCCGCTCCGGAGGCCAGGCCTTTGGGAGGTGTTGGCTTGACAAGAGACGGACAGCACCGTTTGTGAGTTTCAGGCGAGTTATCGATTGATCCCAGCACATCCTTGACGGTGATCTCCTGCGCTACAACTTCGGACCTTCACGCTTGGCAAACTTCCGTATAAGCTGGCCTACCGGACCGTCGTGTCCCCGGCGCCGGCAGGACTTGCCCCGGAAGATCGCTGCATGAAAGCCTCTCCCGCGACAAAACACACGCACCCGTGCATGGAAATCACACGACCAAAGAATACGCGCAAGGGAGCAGAGACCTCCGCCATTGCTACTGCTGTAAGTCCTAACGACAGTGGAAGAGAAGGCAAGCTTAAAAAAGAGACAGGTAGAGGCACCTTTGCCGGCTACGATGTGAGTGGTTGGCGGTACCTTGACAGTGCGACTTGGCATGTCAAATTATGGCCTGCGACGCGTCCAAGTGAGTGGATCGGCTACACGGTCACGGGCGGCGAATTCGAGTTGAAGATGTTGGCTATCCCTCAAAAGGAAGCTGTGTTGCACCTGATTCGCGAATGGGAAACCGTGTATTCGAACGCGACCGCATGAACAGGCGCTTAGCCGCTTGGTCACTCGCGAAGCGTATGATGAATAGATAGTCCGGCTTTCCTCCTCGCCTCCAGCTGTCAATTGCTTGGCTTCGGACGGGCGCTCCTCACAGACAACAGATTTGCTGGAGAACCGTATGAGTTTCCTCAAAAAGTCCGACATGAAGAAGCACCTCTCAACCAGATCTGGCGACCTGCCTCATCGCACTGAATCCCAGCCCACGGAAAGGGCACGCGTGATTCTTCGTGATGGAAATCTAATCACACTACCCCCTGCCGTCGTGACAACAACAGAAATCGATCAAGCATAACGCTCGATCTACGGAATGGTGCTCCTGAGGGCCATTGGCGTTCGGCAATTGAGGGTAAACACCATGGTAAGTCGAGTGCAAATAACGCGATTAGCGGATGCCGTCCCCCGTTGGCAAGTTAGGGATATCAAGGTCTACACATCCCAACTTCGCTACGCCCTGCGAGCATCCGAAGAACAGATTCAGGAAGCGGTCAACCTTACGCCCGGGCAACACATGCTCGCTGATCTCTATCTAGGCTGAGCATAGGCAAGACCTATCCTCAAGGCGTCCCTCGCTTTCGCAGAGCTGTCGAAGCCCCCGTCGCTGGAAACCTGATACCTTTTCTAATAATCGCTGGGGGATGATGGGGCGCCTTCCTACCTCTTCCTCCATAGCCCACCAGCGCCTTAGGACTGAGATTATGGCGGCTCAGCCAGAGCTAGTGGAGCAAGTCTTCGAGGCTGCATTGGCCCGCGAGCCGGGCGAGCGAGCGGCGTTCCTGGATCAGGCCTGCAGCCACAATCCGGAGTTGAGACGCACGGTCGAAGAGCTGTTGGCCGACTACGCAAACGCAGGCAGCTTTCTTGAGCACCCGCCATTTGAGTTTCTTGAACAGGAGGACATGTGCGCCCGCCTATCCGCTAACACCGGGCCCCTTGACTTGAGTCAGATGGATTTAACGCCTCCTGGCGGCCGGCTGGTCCCCAATCAAATCTTGATTGATCGCTTCGTCATCGTGCGCTTTATCGCCAAAGGTGGTATGGGCGAGGTCTACGAGGCAGCGGACTGCCTCTTGCAAGGCGCTAAAGTCGCCGTTAAAACTATCCTTCCTCAAATAGCCCGTGATCCAGACCTGCAGCAACGTTTCGAATCGGAGGTCTTGCTCGCCAGGCGAGTCAATCATTCGAATCTCTGCCCCATTTATGACATCTTTCATTGTCATCAGCCGCCGCCGAGCTTCCTCTTCTTGACGATGAAGCTGCTGACGGGCGAAACCCTCGCGGCGCGTCTGCGGAAAACTCCATCGATACCCATCAGGGAAGGATTGGCCATCCTCAAGCAAATGGCCGCCGGTCTGGCAGCCATCCATGCCGCCGGCATCGTTCACGGGGATATCAAGCCAAACAACATCATGCTCGATGGTGCCGGTCTGGAGGTGCGCCTTTGCATTACCGATTTTGGCCTGGCTCGCGCGTATACCGGGGAAGCTTTCCTTCCAGGGAACGCTTTGGCAGCAGGAACACCGGACTACATGGCTCCCGAAATACGTCGCGGCCTTGAGCCCTCGCAAGCCGGCGACCTGTTCGCCTTGGGCGTTGTTTTGCACCAGGTCTTTACCGGGGAGAAACCCCTGCAGACTCCCGACAAATCCTCTGTCGTCGTCAGCCCGCGATTGAACACCTCGCGCATGCCTTCGTTTTGTGTCACTCTGATCACCGAATGCCTTGATCGCGATCCGCAGCGCAGAAGCCAGGCCTTTGTGCGCGCACTCGGCTCCTTCCAAATCATGTACTGAAGCTGGTCTTATCTGCCTGCGAATTTTGTGCGCCTTTCTCGCTCGCAAATCCTAGCGCGCTTCCTAAAGTATTTGCAATCAATCAGTTGCTGCCAGGTGGATGATCTGTTTCCGGGCCCTTGCACCAGCCCCGGCAACACGCCGGCTGTAACGGCAACCCCCCCGGGTGCACTTCTGTATATCTGCTTCCCGGCCGGACAGAAATGGGCTTGGGATTGTGGCACCTGCTTGGGTTACGATGGTGCCTTGTAAAATTTGGGCCAAAACCCACGCGAAGTCCGACGACGTCGGCACTGAAGAACAAACGCCGCCCTGAAATTCAGCCAAGCTACAGCGGAGGTTGCCAAGAGCCGTTTGAATAAAAGTTCTGATCCTCTCATACAGAAGATCGGCAAGTACGTCGTGGTTGACGTGATCGGCTCGGGCGGGATGGGCATCGTCTATCGCGCGCAGGATGCTGCGCTGAATCGAACCGTAGCCATCAAGATGCTCAAGCGGGTGGGCGCGCCAGACGACAAAAGTGCGATGCTGGAGCAATTTTTCGCCCGTGAATTACGCGCTACCGCCAGCCTGCAACACAAAAACATCGTCACCGTTTACGAGAGTGGAGAGCAGGATGGGAACCCGTACCTCGTTATGGAGTGCCTGGATGGTGAACCGGTATCGCGAATCATTAGCGAGCGCCGCCCCATGCCCATCGTGGACAAGCTGGAATTGCTGGTGCAGGTATGCGACGGGCTGCAACATGCGCACGATCGAAAACCCCAGGTCATCCATCGCGACATAAAACCGGCAAACGTTATCCTCTCCAAGGATGGAACGGCCAAAATCGTTGACTTCGGTATAGCCCGGGTCGTCGGAGTCGAAACCTCCACTCTGCAAACCGGCCAATTGTTGGGCAGCTTGCCTTACCTGTCGCCCGAGCAAATCAATTCCATGCCCATCGATTCCCGCACCGATATTTTTTCGGCGGGCGTCATGATGTACGAACTCCTCACTTACAGCCTGCCTTTCAAGGCCAACGAGCCGGCAGCAGTTTTTGTAAAGATACTCCGCGAGGATCCCCCGCCTCTATCGAAATACCTGGGCGACGTTCCCCCAGAACTCCAGGAGTGCCTCAACCGGGCGCTCGCCAAAAAGACCCACGACCGTTATCAGGCGGCGGAGGAATTTGGCTTCGACCTGCTGCAGATACAAAAGAAAATCAAGCAGGGCATGGCCGCCGATTTCATGCAGAGAGCCGAATCGGCGATGCAGCGCGGCGACCTCGAACGGGTAAAACAGCATCTCCAGGAAATCCTCCGTCTGGATCGCCATCACGACCAGGCAAACCGGCTACTGGCAGAAGTCCGTAAGGCAATTCAAGAGCAACAGCGCTCCGCGCAAATCGTTCAAATGCGATCGCAGGCCCAGGTGGCGCTGGCCGGTCAGCAATATGAAGAGGCCCTTGGCTGCGCGGAGCAGGCCCTGCAACTGGATCCCGCCGACCAGGTTTCGGCCGCGCTGCGCGAAGAGATCCAGAAGGCCATTTCGCTCAGTAAGGCCGTTCGCGATTCGCTCCGTCGCGCCGAGTCCGCTCTCTATGCCGGTGACTTCGATGAGGGCAGAGAAGCTGTGGAGGCGGCTCTTAGTCTCGATACTAATAGCGCCGAAGCGCGAGCCCTGGCCGAGATTATTGATAAGGAGTTTTCAGAGCGATCACGCAGGCTGCAGGTACAAGGACTGGTCGACAGCGCGCGCCAGGGAATTGCCCAGCGTCTCTTTGGGGACGCGATTGCGTCCTTGCGCAAGGCCGAGCGGTTGGATCCCGGCGACTCCAATGTGCGTGAGCTCTTGCAGTGGGCCAGCCGTGGCCAGGATCAGGAGCAGCGTCGTAAGGATCTGCTCGATCTGACCGACCAGATTCATGATGCCCTGCGGTCTGAAGATTTCTCCTCCGCTTACACCATCTGTGAAGTAGGGCTCGGGAGCTACCCCAACGAACCGACCTTGCAGCGCCTGAAATCCATCGCAGAGAAGCAGAGAGATATCGCCGAGCGCCGAAGGTTTGTGCAGGACCAGAGCATCGCGGCGAAAGAATCGCTGGATCGCGCCGACTTCAACGCAGCCATTCGAATACTCGAAGCCGCCCTGCAAAAGCTTCCCGCAGAGCCCAACCTGGAGGCTCTCTTGGCGTTGGCACGGACTGAGTCGGAGCAGCAGTCGGTGGACCGCCAATCTCAGGTCATGCAGGAAGCTGCAGAGCGCGCTCTGCTTCAGAACCAGGCTGCGCAACGACAGGCGGAGACGGTGCGCGACGCCCTGGACCAACGAGCGGAAGTGGAGCATCTGGAAGATCTTGCCTTGCAACTTAGGCGCATGTTGATGGGCGTCGAGTTCGACGAGGCGACCCGTCGATCGTTCGATCCGATATTCGAGCAAGTGCGCGCCCGGCAGCTGGCCAAGGAGCAGGCGTCGGCAGAATTGCAGGACTTGCGCAAGAGCGTCGATGATTCATTCGACCCTGGTTCCAGAGTCCGCGCCAAAACACGCCTGCAGGAGATCCAGGCCGATTTTCCCCATGAGCGAAAGGTTCGCGACGCCTGTGAAGAAGTTGTGCGGGCCCTGGATGCAAGGGGAGAAGAACACGAACGAACTCTGGTTGAGCTGGGCAAGATAGCCGAAGCGGTAAAGCAGGTTCCGCTCAGTGAATCGACTGGCCTCCTCGCCCAGGCGGCAGGCCTATCGTCGAACTTTTCAACCGAGCCGCAAGTAGGCGCCCTGATTCAGCAGATCGAATACGAGGTGAACCGCCGCCTCGCGCAACGGCAAGCCCTGCTTGATGAACTCGCGCAACTGGAGCGTGCCTCCGCCCAGGCCCGGTCGATCAGCGGGCTCTCCCAATTGGTCAGTAATGCGCACTCGGTCGCGTCGACCGCCGCGGGAGAGCCGGACGTCCTGGCAGCTCTCGATCAGGTGAAGGCCGTGGCTGAGGCTCGCCGTCAGACAATCTCCCGCTTGCAGGCCGAAATTAATCAGGTTGCGGACCGCGCCCTGAGGGCTCTGGACGTTGAGCAGACCGAGCAGTTGTTCGCCGAGGCGCAACAGCTCGCCTCAGCCCACCCTGAACTCGATGACCTGCAGGAGACCATTGGCCGCGTTTCCGCGCAGGTCCACGGACGCCGTATTGAACATGACCTGGTTTGCGAGGAATTAAGTGCGCTGAGCGCCTCGGTGAGCCAGGCTCTTACGCCGGCTGATCTCGACCTCATAAAAAGTCGCGCGCTGCAGATAAGGGACAAGCACGTTTCCGATCAGGCCATCGCAGCTCTCTGTGCCCAGGTAGAAAGGGATGTTCGCGATGCGCGTGCAAAATTGTTGCAGATCGAGCTGCGCCGCTTGTCGCAGGATGAGGCGGTCGATCCTTCCAATTTGCAGCCGGGAACAACCGAGTCAGCATCGCTGGTAAAAAAGCTGCAGGAGTTGGTGAAGACTTATCCCGAAAGCACCGAACTCCGCGGCATGCTGCTTAGGGCAGAAGACAGCCTTGAGCGCGCGCAGCGGGCGCGCAGTGAGGCGGCGGCTCGTGCTTCTGCTATCGATCTTGAGGTCAAGGCCTATACGCGGCTGCTGGAAGCGCGGCAGGGCTCCAAGGCGCTGAGCGCCCTGGAAGAGGCCGCCCTAAAGTATCCCGAGAGCGCACAGTTACAGTCTCTCCTGCTGCAGTGCAAAGAACAGCTCGAGGCAGAAGAGGAGATCAAGCGTCAGGCCAGCGCACAGAGAGCGGCGATGCAGGCTGCGGTGGACAAAGGCGAGGATCTCCTGCGGAACCGTCGCTACGTTGAGGCCACCGCGCTGCTTGAGGTTGCGTGCCAGCAATGGCCTGGGGAAAAGCGGCTTGAGAAACTGCTGGCAAGCGCACAGAAATCGGCGAAGAAACTACACGAGCAACAAGCAGCGGAGCAGGAGAAGATCAGGCAGCGCCAAATCCAGGCTGCGTCGCGCCCAGAGCAGACGCCCCGCAAACGGCTGCTCGTGGTCGCGGTCCTCGCGTGCATACTGCTGGCGATCGTTGGTTTCCTGATCAGATTTGTAAGCCGCCCGCACCCTTCCGTCCATACCGCGCAGAGCACTCCCGCTGTCCAGCAGGAACCTTCCACCCCTGCGGTTCTGCAGGCGCCTTCCACCCCCGCGGCACTTCCTGCGCCGGCGCTTCTCCAGCCGCCGGTGACGGCCCGTCTCATCCTTAAAGGAGTGCATCCTGGTGATCAGCTCTTTGTGGACGATGTTCGTCTTGCTGCGAGTGGACCGCCCGGGAGGTGGGAGCTGACGCCGGGCTCTCATCGCCTGCGGCTCATCGCCGGCAATCAAGAGCTGGTCGCAGAACCTCGTTCCTTCAAGGCAAATGCAACCGTCATCCTCAACCGGGCGGACTTTAAGCAGCCCGCTCCAGCAACGTCAGAAGAGCAGCTAGCCTGGAACCGTATCAGCAGCACAAGCGACTCTGCGGCGGTGGAGGCCTTCGTCCACCGTTATCCGAATTCTTCCTTTCGGTCGCAAGCGGAGTCGAAGCTTGAGGCGCTCCATTGGGATGCTCTCCAAAACACAACCGATCCTGCTCCAGTGAGGAAGTTTTTGGAGCAAAATCCCGCTGGCCCTTATCACGATCGCGCCGTGGCTTTGCTCGACGATCTTGCCTGGCGTGAGGCACAGCGTAAGGGAGATACCGCAAATCTCAAGGGCTACCTGGGTACCTATCCCTCAGGCAGACACAAGGAGGAAGCGGAGACGCAGCTGGCCAGGCTTGCTCCACCGCCCGTCGTGACACCTGCGCCCCCGCCCACCCAGGCGCCTGTACCAGTTCCTCCTCCTCCGCCGGTTACACCGAGGCTTTCCGACGATTCCGAGGATGTAAATGCCATTCGCGCCGTTCTGGATGGGTATAAATCCGCGTATGACAATAAGGATCTGGCTAGGCTCCAGGAGCTCTGGCCGGATATGAGCCCGAAACAGGTGAGCGGGCTGCGGGCAGCGTTCCACGATGCGGGCAAAGTCACGCTGACTTACTCCATCACTAAAGGTCCAGAGCTGGCAGGGAATGTGGCCATGGTCACTTTTCAACAGCAAATCGTCACCAATGCAGCGGCAAAATCACAAGTGACGATGACCTTGAAAAAAGACGGAAACAACTCCTGGCACATCACTTCTGTCCGCTAACGCAGCTCAGAATACGTACGAGATGCCGATCAGTGGCGAGGGCTTGAAGTGCAGCCCCTCATCGTTCAGACGGAATAGGACATTGCCCGTCACGAGCAACCTGGCAACCGGCCTCACCTTGGCTCCGAGCGAGATGTTTGCCTGGTTGACGGTAGAGGTAAAGGTGCTCACGTTCGCGTGGACGTTCCCCTGGTAATCCGTGAAGGTAGAATTCTCTATCCGGGCCGCATTCAAGAGAGACGTTCCAATGAAGTCGGCGGAGACACCCACCCACCGGCGTATCGAAGCGTCCGCACCTCCGGTGTAAGTAAACACATTCGGCAGCTGTGCTTTCGTCACGGGTTGCGAAGTGACCGTGCCCGCCAGAATAGAATTGCCGTTTCCTTGAAACCCGGCGCTGGCGTGCGGAGAAACTCTGGCTGAATACGAGTAAATAACGAACGGCTGTATGCCCCAGGTCCCTGATCCGAGAAATTTGTAGGCGTCGCCGGTCGGAAGGCGAAGGTCCATGCCGACGGCGACCGCGGACTTTTCTTTTGCATCCCGCCACGCAACATACTTGCCGCGAAGCCGCAAATCACCGATACCCGTAGCCGAATCGCTATTTGTCAGAATCGCGTTGAACGGGTTGATGTAGGTTTCGCGCGGATTGTTGGTGATGGGCGCGAACGTGTGGTTCACGGGGGGCGGCTCGAAGTTGTAAATGGTGGCATTTGAGCTCATCCCCACACGCACGCCGACGATGGGGACAGCAATCGACACATCCAGTTTGTCTGATAGGCCGTACGTGCCTACCAGTGTGACCTGATTCACTTTGATATCGATGCGGTTTTGCGAGGCGACGATGTCTCGGGTGTAAATGGGCTCGCCGCCGAGGCAAGGTGTGGTCGGGATGGTCTCGCAAATCGTTGGTTCCAACTCATGTTGGAAAACAGCGCCAAAGGATCTGAGATTGACACTATCCACTTTATCGAAATCGAAGTATTCATAGCTCGCGCCCACAAAGATCCGTCGTTTGCCCAGGGTTTCTGCGCGATCAGTCAATACGGGCCCAAAGCTCGTGGCCTCCTGCATCACTCCATTGGCAAAGATGAATCCGGACACAGGGGATGCGAGCGGCACCTGGCTGAGTTGGACGCCGATTTCTGCATTGATGGGACCGAAGCTGTTAATGCTCGAAGCCTGGAAGTGGACCTCGTGGAATTCTGTAGCCGTGAGAGGTCCGCCATTGTCCGTGCCGACCAACCCGCCAGGGCCATACACCTGTGGGACAACGCAAACCAGGTCGGACGATCGCTTGGCAGCGGAACCCAGGATTTCCTGGGTGGGACAGGGGCTCTGAGCCAGGACCGCTGTGGATACAGAAACTAGCAATAAACTGCAAAGCACTGGCAAGCGCGACATCGTCATCTCTCCATGTGGATTGGGGCCCCCCGTTCACAATAAAGTGTGCCGAACGGCTTTCGATCGTGATGGTGAAGCTTAAGCGGATCCCGTAACGAAAATTCCGAGCCGAAAAACCTCGCCAGCCGGCCGTTTGGTAACCCTGAGCTGGTGTCATCTGTGGGGAGCAGAAACCGTTTTCGACCCGCAAATTGTTGTTTTGTATGGCTTGGAGCCCAAGAGTATTGCTGGGTGAAACCATAGCACAATCGGGCTCGCGGAACACTTGAGAAGCCGGCGGCGATGCCGCGGCGGCCAGGGTCAAGACTAGGCAGTCGTGTGATGGTCCGCCCATGCTTGCCGTAGTTTGGCCGCAGCTTCCTTCGCAGGAATGACCCGCGTGGCCGATTTGCCCGTACGAATGAGAACTCAGGCTGTCGTGGTTGCTATGAGGCTAAGAAGGAGAAAGCGATTCATTGACCAGAAAGCCCGTCCGCACTGCGATGCAGGGAGATTCCGTTTGGATTACCTGATGTCGAATGCTTGCGGGAAACGAGGCGGCGGCTTTTTGATGAGCTCAAGGTCGCCAGCCTTCGGTTTGGTCCACGGAGGAAGCGTCATTTTGCGCCGCGCGCGAATCGGCATCTCATTATTCACAACTGACGATGCTCGAAGTGACTCACCGTCATTTCGATTCCAACCAACAATCTTACCCATGCAAAAGAGGCCTTATGGCATTAAGCGAAGTGTTGCTCGACGAGCTACGTGATATGTACAGTGCGGAAAATCAACTGGTCGTTGCCCTCCCCAAGCTAGCAAAGGGCGCCAAGGACAACAAGCTCAAGGAGCTTTTTACTGCGCATCTGCAGGAAACGAAGGGCCAGGTAGACCGCCTGAAGCAGGTGTTCGAACTCCTGGACGAAAAACCTACCGGGGAGCATTGCAACGGTATGGAAGGCGTGATTGAGGAAGGTAAGGACGCACTCGAGAAAGATGAAGAAGGCGCATCCTTCGACTCTGGCATCGTGGGCGCGGCGTTGCGAACTGAGCACTATGAAATCGCAGGATATACGGCGACGATCACGATGGCAAAGATCCTGGGCATGTCCGAAGTTGCCGGCCTGCTTACGGAAAATTTGAACGAAGAGCTCGCGGCAGCAGACAAAATAATGGCTGCAGCGCAGCCGATTCTTAAAGCAGCTGCCGCCGAACCCGAGCAGGACAAAGAACCCAAGACGGGAAAAGAGAAGTACTCCGAAAAGAAAAGCAAAGAGGATGAGAAAAAGGCTGCGCCGGCTCTCAAGCACTAAGGTTTCGGGTGCACGGATCGCGCCCTGTCCTGAATCGCCACGGAGAGCGCATTTGTTTCGCGTGCGCTCTCCGGGCGCAACACAACTGCGTTAGATTCCCCGATCGTCGACGGTTGATGAACGAAAGCGCCGCTGGACATATCCACCCGGACACGTAAAGATCGACGAGACGGGTATGGCGGATGATACGCACAGCGCGGGGGAAGAGTCGGTTTTCCGAGAGCCATCTTACCTGCGGTTCTGGCTCGCTCGCATATGCTCGACGTTGTCCTTCCAGATGGCAGCCGTTGCGGTTGGCTGGCAGGTGTATGCACTCACGCACAGCACCTTCGCGCTTGGGATGGTGGGGCTGGTGCAGTTTTTGCCCATGCTGCTGCTTACTCTCCTGGTCGGACATGTAGCAGACCGCTTTAATCGCAAGACGATCGTCAGCATATGCCAGGTCGTTGAAAGTGCGACGATGGTGCTTTTGTCGGTCGGCAGCTACCTTCATCGGCTGCATCCGTTAGGCATCTACTGCGCGATCGCGGCGATTGGAGCGTCGCGCGCGTTTGAGAGTCCTTCGACCCAGGCAATGGTTCCTGGGTTAGTCGAAGGTTCAAAGGTGCCTCAGGCGATCGCGTGGTCCACTTCAGCAAACCAAACCGCATCGATTGTCGGACCGGCTTTGGGAGGGCTGCTGTACGCGTTTGGGGCGCATGTGCCATACGGGATGTGCGCCTTCCTGTTTGCGGCCGCGGCTACGTTATCTTCGACCATCCTCCTGAAGCGGCGCACGCCCAGCAAAGGGCCGGTTACCGCAAAATCACTCTTCTCAGGAATCCATTACATCCGCGAACGGAAAAACATCCTTGGTGCGATTTCGCTGGATCTGTTTGTCGTGCTGCTTGGGGGCGCCACGGCGCTTCTTCCGGCCTATGCACGAGACATCCTGCACACGGGTCCTTGGGGGCTTGGGCTCTTGCGGCTGTCGCCAGCTGTGGGCGCCTTGTTTACTTCTATCTTCCTCGCCCGCCATCCAATACGGAAGAGGGCCGGACAACGCATGTTCGCGGCGGTGATTATCTTTGGAGTGGCCACGGTTGCGTTTGCCTTGTCGCGGAATGTCTGGCTGTCGATGGCAATCCTCTCTATACTTGGGGCCGCAGACGTCACCAGTGTCGTGGTGCGCTCCTCGCTCGTGCAAATGGAAACTCCGGACGAGATGCGAGGCCGTGTCAGCGCCGTGAATTCGCTGTTCATTGGAACCTCGAATCAACTCGGCGAGTTCGAATCGGGTGTAACGGCATCCTGGCTTGGAATCATACCGGCTACCATGGTCGGCGGGGTGGGAAGCGTAGTGGTTGCACTTATCTGGATGGGCCTGTTTCCGGGGCTCCGAAAGCTTCAGAGTGTTGGAACATCCGCCATCAGCGAGACTGCGCAGGCGGCGAAATGAACGCAAGTCCATGGGAGGATCAATGAACGAGGAGATGTGCTTCGAAGACTTCTATCCTGGCCAGAAATTCAATTCCTTACGCAGCTACCGCGTAACCGCCCGGGAGATCATCAGTTTCGGCGAGAGCTATGATCCTCAGCCGTTCCACATCGATGAGGGTGCGGGCGAGAACTCCTTCTTCAGTGGTCTTTGCGCTTCTGGATGGCTAACGGCCGCGATTGTCATGCGCCTTCGAGTGGAATCGATCAAGGTGAAGGGAGGCATGATCGGCGCAGGCGTCGACGAAATGCGCTGGACCCATCCCGTGCGTCCTGACGATAAGCTCCGCACCGAGTCGGAGGTGCTGGAGGTTCGCCGCTCCGTGAGCCGCCCGGGATACGGTATTGTTCGCTCCCGCACGACCGTGTTCAATCAGCGTGACGAGATGGTGATGAGGTCAATCGTGAATTGGCTAGCCCCTCTCAGGAACGCCTGACTGAAAGCGGCCAATCAGCCCCTTGCGCCACTATTTCGCCGTGCGCTCCCTTCAGCGACGACACCAACGCGGTCTTGCCTGCATCGGATCTTTGTAGGGATGGGCGGCGCATGGAACGCTTTTTTGCTGGCCGCATAGGCACGTCTGTTGGAGGTGGTTATGCTATTCTGCGCAACTAAGCTCGCTCAGGGGGTGCTATGTTCCGCTTCTCGCTAACCAAGAAATCGAAAACTTCTCGGGAACCCTTCAGCACAGAGACCCTGGATAAGGCCTCGCGGCTGCGAGGCGCCACTGTCACCGAGGGCCTTTGCCCTTACTGCGCCGTCGGCTGCGCCCAACTCATCTACAGCAAGGGCGGGGAACTCATCAACATTGAAGGCAATCCGGATAGCCCCATCAGCGGGGGCCACCTGTGCCCTAAAGGGGCCAATGCCTTCCAGCTCTCTGTCAATTCGCATCGCGTCCGCAATGTGCTCTACCGCGCTCCCTACTCCGACCACTGGGAGACGAAGACAATGGATTGGGCGCTGGACCAGATTGCCCAACGCGTCAAAACCACCCGCGACGCCGATTTCACCACTCGCGACGAGCAAGGCCGTTTGCTCAACTCGGTGCGTAGCATCGGCACGTTGGGCGGGGCAACGATTGACAACGAGGAAAACTACCTTATCAAGAAGCTCTTCGGCGGCGGGTTGGGAGTCGTGTCGATCGAGAACCAGGCGCGAATATGACACAGCGCCTCGGTGCCCGGTCTGGGCGCCTCGTTCGGCCGCGGCGCGGCCACAAATTATCAGCAGGACATGGCCAATAGCGATTGCATCCTGTTTATGGGATCGAACATGGCGGAGGCTCAACCTGTCGGCTTCCGCTGGCCCATGGAGGCCAAGGAGAGAGGCGCGACCCTGATCCATGTGGATCCACGCTTCACCCGCATGTCGGCGGTGTGCGATGTGTACGTGGGCATCCGCTCCGGGAGCGATATTGCCTTCCTCGGCGGCCTGGTAAATTACGTCTTAACGCACGATCTCTGGTTCCACGAGTACGTGCTCGCCTACACCAATGCGGCGAACATCATCGACGAAGGCTTCCGGGATGCCGAAGACCTGGCGGGGCTGTTTAGCGGCTTTGACCAGCGGCACGACACCTATGATTCCAAGCAGGGCCACTGGGGGTTCGACGAGTCCGGGGACGGCCAGGCGGGGCAGGGCGGATCGCAAGCGAAGCCCGCGACGGGCCCACCAGGCCCTCAGGGCCACAGTATGGATGGCAGCGGCAAGCCAAATAGCTCGCCGTCCTCGGGCAAGACGCACGCACACCGCGACCCGACCTTGCAGAATCCGCGCTGCATTATGCAGATTCTGCGCCGGCACTTCGCCCGCTACACCCCGGAGGTCGTTTCCCAGGTGTGCGGCTGCTCGACGGAGCAGTTCAAGCGCGTTGCGGACCTGCTTTGCAACAACTCCGGACGCGAGCGTACCACTTGCATCGCCTACGCCCTGGGCTGGACCCAGCACACGACCGGGGTACAGATCATACGCACTGCCGGCATCTTGCAATTGTTGCTCGGCAACATGGGCCGGCCAGGCGGCGGCATCATGGCCCTGCGCGGCCATTCTACTATCCAGGGCGCGACCGACATCTCGACTTTGTACGACACGCTGCCCGGCTACCTGCCGCAACCCACTGCACACGACCCGGCGCATGAGGATTTGACTGGTTATATCGAGTCTGGACGAATGCCCACCGGCTACTGGTCGAACTTCAGCAAGTTCATCGTTAGCCTGCTCAAGGCGTGGTACGGCGACGCTGCCACGCCGGAGAACGACTTTGGGTTCTCGTGGGTGCCGCGCGTGGACGGCGACTACTCGCAATTGGCGTACTTCGATCGCATGTCAAAAGGTGGAGTGAAGGGCTACTTTTTGGCCGGTCAGAACCCCGCCGGGGGCGGACCCAATGCCAATGTGCATCGCGCCGGCCTGCGTAAACTCGAGTGGCTGGTGGTTCTCGACTGGTTCGAAACGGAGAGCGCCATCTTCTGGAAGAGCGACCCGCATGGGCCGCCGCCGGCCGAGGTCGGGACCGAGGTCTTCTTCATTCCCGCGGCCGCCGCTCAGGAGAAGGAGGGCAGTCTAACCAATACGCAACGGCTGATCCAATGGCACAGGAAAGCGATTGATCCCGCCGGTGATTGCCGTTCCGACGCCTGGTTCTACTATAACCTGGGCAAGCGCCTCAAGCAGCTCTACGCCGGCTCGACCGATCCTAGGGATCAGGCGCTGCTGAACCTAACCTGGGACTACGACTTCGACGAGCAGCCACATTTGCCCGATGGAACGCTTAGCCGCATCGAAGGGGAACCGGACCTGGAGAAGGTGCTCATGGAGATAAACGGTCACCGGCTGGATGAGATCGACCCGCGTACCAGCAGGCCTCGTCTGGTGAGCGGCTACTCAGAGTTGAAGGACGACGGCACGACAGCATGCGGCTGCTGGGTGTACAGCGGCGTATTCCCCGAGCCGGGCCGCAACCGTGCCGATGAACGCAAGATCACGGATAACCCAATCCAACCGGATTGGGGCTACGCCTGGCCGAACAATGTGCGCGTGTTGTACAACCGCGCGTCGGCCGACCCCGAGGGGCGGCCCTGGTCGGAGCGTAAGAAATTGGTCTGGTGGGATAGCGAAAAGCGGAGCTGGGTGGGAGACGACAAACCGGACTTCGAGTTGAACAAACCGCCCGATTACCTACCGGCTCCAGGTGCGACGGGCATGGCCGGCATTGCCGGCACACAGCCCTTCATCACCAAGGCCGACGGACTGGGCTGGCTGTACTCGCCCGCCATTAAGGATGGCCCGCTTCCGACGCATTACGAGCCGGTCGAGTCGCCGCTGGGCAACCTGCTCTATCCCAAACACAATACCAACCCGACGGTCCGCTTTTTCGCAGGACCGCTGAACCACATCGCCCACATGCCGACGTCCGAGTATCCCGTAGTGGCCACGACGTTCCGGCTTACCGAGCATTACCTGAGTGGGCCCATGAGCCGTTTCAATAGCTGGCTGAACGAATTGCAGCCGGAGATGTTCGCCGAGCTCAGCTACGAGCTGGCCGAGGAGCGCGGGATTGTTCACGGCGGTTGGATGACGATTCAAACGCCGCGTGGTCGAATCGAGGCCCGGGCGATGGTGACCCGGCGGCTGCGGCCCTTTGTCGTCGAAGGGCGCGTGGTGCACCAGATTGGCCTTCCGTTCCACTGGGCTTTCGCCGGGGAGAGCGTCGGCAGCAATGCCAACGACTTGACCGCGCTGTTGGCCGACCCCAACGTGAGCATGCACGAAAGCAAGGCGTTTACCTGCCAAGTGCAGGCCGGGCGGCTCGAAGGCCAAGCTGCGGGCCCAACCGTAACCACATCCCCCTGGCCAACCCTCGATCCGATCCCGGACACGCCGGCCAGCGCCCAACCAGAAGGGAGAATCGGACATGGCAAGTAGAGAAATGGAATTGTCCGAATTGCATCAGACCAGCGATGCGCCGCGCAGCCGGCTGTCGCAGCTGCTCGCGCGCCTGATCTATCCGTTCCAGCGCGGGGAAGCGCCCCAGCCCCGTCCGGCTACTGGCTTTTACACGGACACCACCGTATGCATCGGCTGCAAGGCTTGCGAGGTGGCGTGCAAGCAGTGGAACCAACTCCCCTCGGATGGCTTTAACTTTTCCGGCAATAGCTACGACAATACGACTGAATTGTCGGCGACTACCTGGCGCCATGTGAAATTCATTGAGCAATTCGCCTTCGAATCGCCAAGCCAGGTGGCTGCGCTCGACACGATATCAAACGAGGCGGCCCTTAACCGCTGGCTGATGATGAGCGACCATTGCAAGCATTGCGTGGCGTCCCCTTGCCACCAGGCCTGCCCGACCGGCGCGATTATTCAGAATGAGTTTCAGAACATTTATATACAGGCTGACATTTGCAACGGTTGCTCGTGCTGCGTGGCGGCCTGTCCATTCGGCGTGATCACGCGCAGCGAAATGGGCGGTCACTCGCACAAATGCACGCTGTGCTATGACCGCCAGCGCGATGGCCTGGAGCCGGCCTGCGCCAAGGCATGTCCAACCAAGTCTATCCACTTCGGCCCGATCGAGGAGCTGGTCGAGCAGGCGCGCAAACGTGTGGAGGAACTCCACGAACGCGGCGTGCCGCAGGCGTACCTTTATGGCGACTCGCCTACTGCGACCTATTCCGAAATGAATTCCTTCTATCTGCTGGTCGATCGCCCTTCCGTTTATGGCCTTCCGGATGCTCCATTCAATCCGTGGCTGCATATGTTGGGAGATTACGTTCGTTCGGTCGCGGGCGGCTTGACCGCAATCGCAGTACTGCTCTCGGTGGTGTTTCTTTTGAAGCCCTAATGCACGGAAACTCCAGCACGCAGCACGGTCTTACCACGACTCCCTTGCCGGAAACAGGGAGCGAGCCCGGCTATGAAAATATGCCGGTGACCAAGGTGCCGGGGTGGCACGGCATCATCGCCTGGGATGCTTTGCTCAATGGCATGGCCACCGGACTGTTCCTGGCCGCTGCGGTCAGCGAGTTGGCGGCGCCCGCAATCTTCATGCGCGTGGCGAAATTGGCTTATCCGGTCGCTCTCGTGCTTTTGCTCGTTGACCTGGGATTGCTCGTATTGGATCTGGGCGATCCGTTGCGTTTCCATCACATGCTCAGGGTTTTCAAGCCTGGCTCCCCCATGTCCTTGGGGACGTGGTGTCTGACGATCTTTTCGCTCCCGCTGACCGCGGCAGCGGGTCTCAGCTTGCTGGCCGAATTTGGATGGGACTTCGAGTGGGCTCGCCTACTGGCGGTGGTCGTGGGACTGCTGCCCGGCTTCTTCTCTGCGGCCTACAAAGGCGTCTTGCTCAGCACGAATGCGCAACCAGGTTGGAAAGACGCGCGCTGGTTGGGTGGTTATCTCACCAATTCGGCCCTCCTTATGGGCTGCGCCGAGCTGCTGGTCTTGTCCTCCCTGGTGGGGCAAACGCAGGCGACCGCCATCCTGCGCATTTGCTTTATCGTGTTGCTCGCGCTCAATGTGATTCCTTTAGGTCTGTTGTTTGCCAACCTTCGGCCGGCACATGCGTTGCTCTATACCAGCGGGCAGCAATGGAGCGTCGGTGTGCTCATCGCTGCCGGGGCACTCATCCCTGCAGGGTTGATGCTCCTCAACGGCGGTTTGTTATTCACATTGGCCGCCGTGGTTGTTCTTTTAGCGGAGAGCTGGCTCATCCGTTTTGTGTTCGTCAAGATACCTCACACTTCGCCATTGAAAGTCCGCAACGGCGAATAGTCTACGGAGATCGGCGCCGGCCGATCACGCGCTGTTGTAGCAGATTGATACAGTGCTGACGGCGGACTGAGACGGAAATCTCGCACGCCGAGAACGAACGGTAGATCCTCCAAGGGCATCTCGTATGACCTTCAGGTCCAGCCTCTTATGCCGATAAAGAGGGTGGAGGATCCCAGCCCATGGGGGACGAAAGCCGTCGCCATCCGCCGGTTTGTGCTCTCGACCCGCCGCTTGTTCCCTTTGAGCCTCACATTGAGGGGGCGATGGACAGTGCCGTTCTCTGTGACTGTCACTGCGGACCGATGTATTACTTTCCTGTATCGCTTAACTCTACGAGTGACTTTATGATGTGTTGGGTGTCCGACTGTGGCCGCTGTTATGAGCCATCGTTGGGGTATTTTAGTTTGAGCGCAGCGATGCCTGGATTCTCGCGTATAGAAGAAGCTTCGCGGCGCTTGGCGCGTTGTGAAAATCGGCACTGCCTAATGCCCATGGCCGTCACTCGTTGTAGCGATGGGTCCGGCGGCGAAGGGGAAGCTCGTTGGCATTGCTTTGATTGTGGCGGGGAATTATCCTTCCATAACTTCAGTACTTTCTGCAGGCAGCTATGGCGAAGTTTCGGACCATCGGCCCACCACGGTTCCTTACTTAAAGATTGATCGGAACTAATGCCCAGGTGCTATTGAATTCCTCGACTGTCATCCACTTTCATCGAGGATACGAGGCGTTTCAGTAGTTGTGCCGCCGCTTCCTGGCCGCGGCGGTGCCCTTTGGTCCTGGCAGCATCAATGTTTGCCAGCTCGCTAAGTATCTTCAGGGCCGGCTCGTGCCCGAGGTCTCGATACAAGTTTCGACAAGCTTGGATTTGGGCGGTGAGGCTCCCGCGTGTTTTTTCGGGTGGCGTCAACGCGAGTTTCGAATACAAGGCGATAGCATGTTCCTTGGTGAAGTTGACGGGTTTCATTGAGACCGGCCTCGGTCTTTCACCTTAGTTTCCATATCAGTCTTGATCAAAGATTCGTCCTCAGCATGCCACCCATCGCTCGCAGCCGGTATTCGAGCCATGACCCAAGTGTAGCGCTGACAACGCCCGGGCTCCATTCATTACTCAGGCGCAGAGCCTATCCTATTAAGGATGCGTCATCGCGCTTTTGATTGGACAATTGTTCTGATCGGTGACCAGCTACGGAGGAGGCGATTCAATGGTCGATGCACTTGTCGGCATAGCAGCCACGATCTACATTTTCAAGTTCATCATAGGACTCTTTAGACCGAATCCAGCAGTCTGGCGTTGCTCTCAAGTGGACGGCGGCTGTGGCTACGGGCCGGAGCAGGCCTGCGAGTGCAGCGATGAGGCCAAAGAGCAGTGGATCAGGCAGGGCTGTAAAGAGTTCCACATGAAAGCAACTGGTTGATGTGCAGAGCCGCAGGTTCGGTCGAAAATTGTGGCTACTGTCGATTTCCTGCGAAGTATCCGACGGAGCGAAGCCGCTCGACGAGATCTGCCGCAGAGTCCACCTGGAGCTTTTGCATAAGGCTTCCGCGCTGCTTCTTGATCGTCCGCTCCTTCGTTCCAAACTCTGCGGCAATCTGCTTGTTGAGCATGCCTTGTGCCACATGGAGGCAAACCTGGCGCTCCCTCGGGGACAAACGCTCGAATGTGGCCCGATCGCGGTCCATAGACTTGCCTTGCTGTTGAGCCAACCAGGACTTCTCAAGCGCAGCATCTATGGCGCATATGCGCGTTGCCATGGCACGACAGTAGAATGAACTGGGGGTTCGTGCCCGGCCCTGAATGGGCTCATAGGACGGAGTAACCACCACATTTAAAGGGTTGTTACTCTGTCCTTTCCATTTTGATCCCCTACTTGACCCGAATTGACCCTACTTACCCACCCGTAGCGGCGATTCTGCGGGGAGGATCAACCTCCGGCCTTCTGTTTTGCATCCAATCCGCTGGGCGTTGGGTGTGACAGCGCCAAACCGTGTGTACGTCGGAGGTTGTATGAAGACTCGCATCATCCCAACAGCTCTGCTAATGGCTTTTTCCCTGGTAGGGAGTTCGTTCGCGCAGGATTGGTATCAACAACGTGAGCAAGTGTTCGCGGGCAATAATTGGCGGCCACAGTTGTTTTCCCAGGTCCGGAGCGACCTGGATCATATCTACAGCGCCCAATTTGCCGGTGGTAACGAAAACCGCCGCATAGAGCAAACCAAAGACAGGCTCTCCAAGCTTCAGGACGACATGGACCACGGCCGGGATGACAACAACCTGCTGAACGACGTGGTCAACGAGATGGAAAATACGGCAAAAGATAACCGCCTTTCTCCACGCGACCGCCAGGTGGTAGCCGACGATATCAATCGGCTGCATGAGTTCCAACGTTCTCCTGTCTGGCATCGCTAAACGCGCTGATGCAGTTTGCTGAGAGAGCACTTGAGGGTGGTCTGAGTGTCGATATGTTCGCGAACACCCTCAAGGGCCGGAATTCGTTTGGCGGAAGGGCTCGTGTGTGTAGAGCGCGACCAGGAAGTCCGCGATTCCGATAGCTCAATGAGTGCAGTCGACTAAAGGTCAATCGTGCCCAGTGAGATTGGCAAGCACTGGCCGACTTACCGCAACAAATCCTCGAAAACCGTCTCAACTGACGTGGGCATGGATTCCGAGGTTCCCGCAGAATGCTGCATAAATCCGGTCCACGAGCCGGGAAGGGTTCTTTTCGCGGCGCTCACCTGCCACATCGGTCAATGCGCGAATGACGCGGAGCAATGCAAGAGCCGTCGTGGGCCGGTCTTCAACTGCCGGCGCCTCCTTGCGCCTAAGCAGGGCCATCATGACGTGCTGGACCCGGTAGGCCGTATTCCTGCCCAGATCTCCAAAGCCTGACTGCTTTTCCACGAAGTCGAGGAGCCGCGCCGGCTCCGGGCGGCGCAGCTGTTGTTGGACGGAAGCTTCGATGACTGCGAACCGCGCGGCCTGGAACGTGACTCTTGCAGGGAGGTGTTCCAGGGCGTAGACAAACGGTTCTGCCTCGCGTTCGTGCAAACTGGCAAGCAGTGAATCCTTGTTCCGGAAGTACTGGTACACCGAACCGATACTGATGCCGCCGCGCTCAGCGATCGCGTTCGTATTGAAGCCTTCCAGGCCGCGCTCTTCCAAAACGCGAGCAGCCGCTTCCACGATGACGGCGACCGTCTCCGCCGACCGGCTCTGCGCTGGAGTTTTACGAGGCTTTCGCGTGGTCTTCTTCGCTGTTTTCTTCATGTCTGGAGACGCGAGTACCCAAAGTGAGCTTTTGCTCATACTCTCTTTATAGGAGGACAACACACATGAGTGAAGCTCCATGGCCTGAAGAAAATAGAGTGGGTGGTCTCCAAACGGGAGACGGCGCTGGACTCCAACCGGGAGCTCAAGTGCTACCGGTCGAGGGATAATGGCAAGAAGCATCTCGTAGTCGAAGAGTCGCAGTGTAAGCAGATGGCGGAAAGCCGTGGGTCGCTTGATGTGCCCTGCGGCCGGCGAGAGCTGATATGCGACGCTGGCGGCGGAAGCAGCGGGATGCGGATCGGGGAGCATGCCGCAATGAAGAGATTAGCGTTCCTTTTACTCGTTTGTGCAGGGCCAGCGAACCTTCGAGTTTTCCCCCAAGCGGCCGTTGCGGTCGATCAAACGAACTACAACGTTGGTTCAGACGTCATGGCCCGGTTCGATTCTGCCAGTGTGGGAACCGCTTCTGTCCGCTACGCTGGAGAGCCGACGCCCTTGGAGACCGGCGTTTCTTTGCACGGTGACGCGTACCGGCTTTTGTGGAAAATACCCTGGTCGGCAAAGACCGGCCGATACCAGATCGACATCACCCTGAGCAACGGAGATGTCAAACGAAACGTCGCCAGTTTCGCGGTGCATCGGCAGTTAGCCAAGGTGGTGGCCTTCGACCTGGATAAGACGTTCTACACTTCAGGCGACCCGGTGACTCCGCACATCGTAGTGCAAAACATCTCGAATCAACCGCTGGACCATCTTCAGGTCGAATTTGAAGCGTACACCTACCCCTGGATCGCTCGAGCTGCTGATGAAAAGCCAAGCTGGAAGACCGTAGCAACGGATTCGCTGACTCTTGCTCCAGGCGCCACCAGGGAGTTTCGTTTGGAAAATGCGGCGGTCGTCCATACAGAACATAAACAGGCCAATATCTACTACTCGGCGGTCATCCGCGACGCCAGGCAACCTGACCATATCTATGATTTGGCGTTCGCGCTGCCTGCGATCACAGCGCCAGTCGGGGGCGCGACGTCGAAGGCGTATCCCATGCTTTACCTCTACTCGGATTTGTCGAACCTTCCCATCTCAGAGCACTATCGTCGGTTCTATCCTCCCGCTTACGTCTCTGACACGATCAGCTTCAACGCGAAGCATACGATGTTTGCTTCCGGCAAGGCACTTTCTTTTTCCTTTGACGTTCATTTTCCCGACGCCCATCCCGAGGGCGCCCGAACAGAGCTTCGTGTGCTTGATCACCAAGGAAAGATCATCCATCGTCAGACACTCCGCGATGCAGCGCCCGGATCGCACCAGGTGACTCTGGAGCCCATGCAAGCAGGGTTGTTCGTTTTGGAGGTCCGGCTTTTGCGGCGCGACGGCTCGGCCGTGGCCGCCAGTCGCCTTGATTTCGCCGTGAACGATCTGCCACGATCCATTCTATTGTTCTGCGCCCATGAAGATGATGATACGGCGCAGCCAGAAATCATTCGAGCTGCGGTGGAGAACCAAATCCCCATTCACGTGGTGTACTTCACCAGCGGGGATGCGGGCGGCTGCGACCGGTATTACATGCATTCTTGCGATCCAAGCCGTGCCATGGATTTCGGCGAAGTTCGGATGGCTGAGGCACGTGCCTCGCTCATGCACCTCGGCGTACGAAGCGAAGACGTCTTTTTTCTTGGGCTGCCAGATGGAGGCATGGAGCAGATCTGGTCGAACTATCCAGATAGCGCAAAGCCATACCTGTCAGTTCTGCTAGCGAGTGAGCACTCCCCGTACAGCACGGTCGCCGTACCCAATCTGCCGTATGCCCGTGATGCCGTGGTTAAAGCAGCCGAAGACTTCATCGTGCGATACAACCCTGATCTGATTCTCACAGGCCATCCCGATGAGCGACACGTGGATCATCGAACCAATAATTGGGTGGTCGTCAAGGCCATGCAGAATCTTCTCGCAATGGGCAAACTCTCCCCTGCGACACAACTGGTTGTCGATCAGGTGTATGGCCCCGGCCCGCAGAAGCACGCGCCCTATGCCTACGAAAAGCTGCAGTTCTATGTCTCGGGAGAAGCGGCCACTCTCAGCCAGGAAGCTAGCTGGTACTACCAGACACAAGACGGGAACCACCAGCAGGCGGAGATTACGACGTATGAGAACCTGCGGCGCGATGCCTCCCCAAACCACTTTGGCTACTATCACTGGCCTTATCCGCATTACCGCATTCTGGACTGGCAGAAACATGCTGGCTGGAATGAGTAGGATGAGTGGCGTGCCCTGGTTTGTCAGTAAACCGTTTTCCGGACGTCGGTGACAGACGGAAGCGGCTTTTTGCAAAACGCCGCAGACGTCGGGGAAGATAAAAGAATCATCAGCCTGGCCGATAGCGCAGATGCCCCTGTATTCACCTCGGGAGTCGGCTCAAGCAGCAGCCGCCGCGCCCGGCCGGCTCTTCAGGACGAGTGGCCCCTTTTGGTGAGCGATTGCGCCTTAGTGAGTGAAGGCCGATTGCCTTCCACAAGGAGAAGCCGCCATGAGCATCGAAAAGAAAATACTCGTCAGCAAGAGGATCACAGCTGCCATCAACTCACGCCGCATAGACCTCAGCAAGCCTGCTGCAGCAACCCGTTTAGTAACGGCGCGTGCATCGTTAGCAGAAATGTGCAGCTCGGGTAAGCACATCAAGAACGTCACTATTGAGATGTAGAGCTTGGGGTCACTGTGGATGATCTCGCCGCACCTCTTCGGCGAGCTTTTCGAACTGCGACACGTTGATTTCCAGCGCACGCGCCAGACCCTTCACCAGTGCTTTGGTGGGTGGTGTCTTGCCGTTGCACAGCTTCATGGGGGTCGTGAACGTCCATCTTCAGCTTTTCGGCTAAGTCCTGAAACGTCCTCGAGTTTCGATTGCACGTCTCACCAATCGTCACGCTGAATGCGTAGGGTGGCTTGTAGCATAGCTATGTGCTGCTCATTCTAGGCCGAGGACGTTCCCACAAGGGCGTACACTTCCCGCATGGTTCTTCCAGGACAGTAAGCGGGTCTCACTAGGTCTAATCGGATCAGCTTTCCTTTGCGCCTAGCAGCGTCACTAAGAGAGCGAGCCACGGTTTTTTGGCCGCTCGAGACGGAGTTTCGCTCAACCATTTCATCAGCCTGGCTGTCGCGGAGAAAATCAGTCGCCAGGAAACCAAGCCGAAATCCTGAGCAGGTGGTCCCTTTCACTGCGCGGATACGCCTCCTAGTGCATATTTGCAGAACTGGTGAGCAAAATGATGCAGCACAAAGGTTCAGCTAGCCTGTACTCCTTGGGTATGGCCGAACCGATACGGATACTGAATGTCGAACTCGAAGACGACGACAGTTTGCTGCTGACATTTTCAGATGGAACAATCGCCGGATATGTGACGGAGGAGCTATTGGAGTTGAGGCCGTGCCGCGAACCTAACGAACAGTAGCGCAGGATAAGCCTAGAGCGTACTCTTAATCCCGGGTGTCGCCTTGATCAAGATCAGCGTAGTGCTCGCTGATGATAATCAACAGATGATCGCAACGGTGCGCCAGGCGTTCGGGGAGCAATTTGAAGTTGTGGGTACGGCGGACGATGGTAAGCAAGCCGTGGAAGCCGTTTTGCGCTGAATCCCGATGTACTCGTCATGGATATCTCCATGCCCGTGCTAGACGGCATCGAAGCTGCCAAACAGCTCCAGATGGCTGATTGCCGAGCCAAGGTCATATTTCTAACAGTTCATGAGGACCGGGATTTTCTTGAAGCAGCCTTTTCTGCTGGTGTTTGCAGACGTCTAGTGATTAGTAAATGTCCCGTCTGGTCCCCGAGTTCCCCCAAGGGAAGCAATCCAAAGCTAGCCAGTTTGGATTCTTGTTGCACCAGCAGGACCGCGACTCGGCGTCCCTCGCCAGACGACGCCTCCTGCGCTTGGCAGGCGCACTCGGCGACATTTTGTTTTCGGGTGACTTCTCATTTCTTGCCTGATCCTCGCACTCGCCCCGGGCTCCCCTCGTATTCTGGAATGGGCACATTTGCCAGCTCTTCGATGGCCTCCCTAGCCCGCTGGTGCAAAGCCTTCCGTTCGCCAGCGGACTTTCTCTGCAATGCCGCGTAGGGCATAGCCAGCCGATGATTGCTGCCGAGCCGATCACGATTACGCTCTAAAAAGGTCCAATACAAAGCAGTGAACGGACACGAACCCTCACCCGTCGACCGCTTTGGATCAAATTTGCAACCTTCACAGTAATTGCTCATGCGATGGATGTAGGCGGCGCCACTGACGTAGGGTTTGGTGGCAGTCACTCCCCCATCGCTGAAGGTGGACATGCCCAGCACATTCGACTCGACAACCCAGTCGTAAGCATCGACGTAAGCGATCCAGAACCAATCCGTAAGCTCGCGCGGCGAAAAGCCACACAGGGTCGCCAGATTGCTCAGGACCATGAGGCGGGTAATGTGATGCGACCAGCCCTCGGTGACCACTTGGTGAACCACCGTGTCCATACAGTTCCATCCACTCCTTATGCCCCAATAGACGGCGGGTAATGGCCGAATGGCGTTAAGCGCCGTCGGCGCCGCTCCTGCATATCTTCCCCTCGCCTGTTGCTCGTAGGGCACCGGCAGATTCCGATAGCCGTCGGTGGCACGATGGACATGGCGCATGAACTCACGCCATCCGAGGACCTGGCGAATGAACCCCTCCGCGCTCTCCAGCGAGATTTGCCCGTTCGCGTACGCTGCGGCCACATCGGCGACTGCCTTACGCGGCAGCACGCGGCTCAGATTCATCAAGGCGGAAATCCTACTGTGAAATAGATCGGGTTCGTTTGCGGCCATTGCATCTTCCCAGGGGCCGAAGTGGGGCAGCAGCCGGGTGAGGGCAAAGTTCCATGCTTCGTTGCATTGCTGAGCGGTGACCGGTAAATCGAAACCATCCAGGGTCCCGAAGTGTTTTGGGAAACGCCAGGCTACCAGCTCCAGAACCTCCTTGGTAATGTTGTCGGGCTGGTAACGCGGGCGTTGCGGGACGGGTACTTCTCCGCGGAAAGGCTTACGGTTATCATGGTCATAGGAAAACTTGCCCCCGACGGGCTTTCCGGCTTCCATCAGCAACCCGCTTCGCTGCCGGATCGCGCGATAGAACCGGTCCATTACGAACGCCGCGGGACGTTTGCCCTGCTTGATGGCAAACACCTGGTCAAATTCTGCTTCGCTGGTCAACCAGGTTGCATCTTTTACTTCTTGCAGCATAAGCCCTTGTTGGCGGGCTCCGGCCAGGTCGAGCCGTAGCTCTCTTTCTGCCGGTTGCATAAGCGTGATTTGTTTCAGCGAGTACTTGGCCTGCGCCTGCAGCAAGCCGTCGCCAAAACTCCCAGGTGTGTAGAGATAGATCACCTTCACACCGCGCGCTGCCTGCTCCAAAGCGAAATGGCGCTCATTGGCAAGCAGGAGGGCAAGTTTTTTCTTGTGATACGGGCGACGCAGAGCTTTCTCCGACGATTCCACCATGACAATCCCCGATTCCGCAGCCGTCATTTCGCTCAGCGGGCCCGCGCCATCGGTCAACCGGTCATAGGGAACGTAGATCCAGCGGCGATAAGCAGCGTCTTTTCTGCCTGGCGCGGCTTTCGCGATACGCTCGTAGAATTCGCTCATACTGAAAGGGTAAAACCTTTTCCTTAAGCCATATGAGCTGGCCAGGCGACCTGTTGACCGGGATGAAATGTAGAACCGGTTGGCAGTTGCGAATCAAAACGTAACATTCCGTCTGCCGCCCCTGAGGTCGAACCCCAGGTTTTAAATAGGGAAGCCAAGCGTTGCGGCAAACCATATCCGATCGATATCAATGAAGACCGCGCAAACGGGGCCTATTGGACGATTAAGAAGCGACGACCGTCACTTCTTGCCTTCTTTCACATCTTTTCGCCGGGGCTCTGGACGATAAGACCGAGCTGTAATATCGTCCTACCCAGGAGTCCAAAAGAATAAAAGACTCTCCTAAGCAGCTTATGGGGGCGGAAAAAAATCAATTCTTGACCATCTTGGTAAAACAAAGGACTTAGCCGCCATCTACTGCGAGGTCGCTAAGCAAAAATCGCTGCCATGGTTACCAAAGAGTTCCTGGACACTTCCCACCATCCGTATTACTGTGGTTGCAATAACCCACACGTCGGTGCCCTCTCAACACCGTGGCACTGCTTGGCTTTGCACCGGTGCGCTCTACCCGTGCAACTGCCGCCAACCACCGGATAAGTATCAGCGCTTGTAGGCGCGACGGCTTGGCTGAAGCAAACAGAAATCTGACATCAGAAGCGAAGGATCACGTCTGTCCGCAGCATTCCTGCGCCTGCGGAGAGTAGAGATGAGTGCGTAAACAGGGTGCGCTCAGTGCGTCCTCTTGATTGAGTAGTCTTGACAACTTGGAAAGCACCACTGGACCTGGGCCTCAAGCCGCTCAACCCGGTGGCCTCGGACGCCCCGTAGGTCCGGGCTACCTCGCCGCAGCGAACAACTTCGCCGCAGCGAACTTTAGCCCGGACATTCATCCGCTTACAGCGCCCGCCCACCCATGGTTGAGCCAATAATGCCAAAAAAGACCCGAAAATATCTAATTTTAAAAATAGCTGAAGAGGCCGCCCCCAAACTCGAACGGCGCCCAGCAAAGGCGGCCTTTCTGGGGGTTAGTTCGTCCCGGCCCCTTATCTTCCCTTTATCGATCCTCGGACCAAAATTTCTCTGCCATGGGTTGGCTGCCAACCATCCTATGGCTGGGGCACTTCGCGAGGACTCTGGCAACGGTGCAGCAGTAAAAAAGTTCGACGTGAGCTTTTGGAAGTTTCTGGAAGTCGGTGCAGTCGCGATGACATTGGACTCTTTGCCGCGCTTGGCGGAGCGATCCTGATGCAGATGCTCGTCGGACAACTTCAACCCACAAGGAGACAAGTATGAACGCTGGATGGATCATCCCCTTCATCATCCTGGGAGGCGCGTTGCAAAGTTGTGGCGCGGCCATGAACGGTCAACTCAACAAGCATGTCGTGAACCCGTGGCTGGCTTCAGCCATCTCCTTTGCACTGATTACATTTTTTTTCGCTGGGGCCTCGCTCATTCATCCGCACCCTGTGCCAACACAGAAGGACTTGGCCGAACTGCCTTGGTGGGCAGTTGTGGGAGGTTTGGTCGGAGCAGTGCAGGTCTATGCTGGCCTCACGCTAGTCAACAAGGTGGGTGCAGGTCCATTCGTCGGCTTTACCGTGACCGCAGCTCTCATTACCTCCCTGCTCATTGACCACTTCGGTTGGTTCAGAATGCAACCTCATCCTTTGACGACTGGGCGCATCATCGGAGGCTTACTGTTGATTGGGGGCATAGCACTTGTCGCCAAGTCGTAGTGCTCAATCAAGAAGATCTTGCGCCAGTTCGGTGCATGTAGATCATGGGAGAATTGACCAGTCCCGAAGGCACCCACAGGAGCAGGCCTGGTATGACTAAGATTCTGGTCGGCACCGACGCGGGGTGTCGTGTTTTTAGCGAGCTCGGAGAGGGAAGGATCGAGCTGGCCGGCAGGCGGGTGGGACCAATTGCCTCCTATGTCGATGGCACTTGCATTGCGGTCGTCGACGGGAGGGAGGTCTGGCATCGTCTCGGCGACGGGACATGGCGCAGACTCGTTGAGGTCTACATGGAACTGCAATCGATCTGTTCCGGCCGGGCCGCGATCTTTTGTGGAGGGATGAGCGAGGCCGCGATCGTTCGCATTTCACCAAACGCTGAGCCAGTAAGGCTAAGTGGCTTCGAAGTGGTTCCGGGTCGCAGCGAATGGGTTGCTGTGGGACCACCGCTGGGTGTCCGCGCCATAACGGAAACCAGCGATGGAAGGACCCTCCTGGCGGCCGTTCACGTGGGTGGTATCCCTCGTTCTGAAGACGGTGGCGAAACGTGGAGCCCAACCATCCCCGTCAAGTTCGATGTTCACGAGGTGCGTTCGCATCCGCATATCCCAAACTTGATTGCGGCTGCTGCAGCCGCCGGTTTATGCGTGAGCCACGACGGCGGAGAGAGTTGGGTGGTGCTGAACCAGGGCCTTGAGGAAAGAAGGACTGCCTTGGCTGTTGCTTTTATCGACGACGAGGTTCTCTTTAGTGTTCAGGAAAGTCCGTTCGCAACACGTTCCAAGCTGTGGCGCTGGCGAATCGGAGGGATGCAACTCGAAGCGGTAAGAGACGGTCTGCCCGAATGGCTGGAAGGCAAGGTCGACACAAACCAGATTGCCAGTGGGCCCGGACAGGCTGCCATCATCGATGGCGGAGGAAATCTATGGCGTTCTGATACGGGCTCGCAAAACTGGCGGCGCATCGCGACGGGCTTGCCATACGCTTCCGGATTACTGTTCGTTTGAGTTCTGTCGCATCGCAGCCGACTAAACATCGAGCATTATCCACGTTGGCGCATGGTCGCTGGCATTTGTCTCTCCGCGTGCCCACCGGTCTATGCCCCCATCCACAAGCCGCTCCGCCACCTGCGGCGAAAGCAGAAAGTGATCGAGCCGCATGCCTTTGTCTTTCGACCACCGATCAAATTTGTAATCCCAGAAGGTCCAAAGCGGCCCATCGGGATAGAGTCTCCGCATCGCGTCCGTCCAGCCTTGAGCTAGCAAACGCGCAAAGGCGTTCCTGCTTTCGGGTTGGATCAGTGCGTTGTTATCCAACGATCGAGTCGGATAGATGTCCTGCGGTGTGGGCACGACATTGAAATCACCTGCCAACACAATGGGGGCACCGCTTGCGAGGAGTTCGGCGGCATGATCAATGAGGCGTTCAAACCAGGCTAACTTGTAATCGAATTTCGGCCCGGGCTGAGGATTCCCATTGGGGAGGTAGATAGAAGTGACTAGGACTCCCTCAACCGCTGCTTCGATGTAGCGGGCCTGGTTATCGTCAGGATTTCCTGGCAAGCTTGTACGAGTCACTACGGGAGCGTGGTTTCGCGCAAGAATAGCGACTCCGTTCCAGGATCGTTGCCCTTGCCAGGCTGCGTGGTAGCCCGCAGTCAGAAGGGCTTTCTCGGGAAACTCTTCCTGTTCGGCCTTGAGCTCTTGGAGACTCACCACGTCCGGCGCAGTTTTGGCTAACCACGACAGGAGATTATCAACCCGCTTATTGATGTTGTTGATGTTGAACGTCGCGAGTTTCACCAGGGCTCTCTGTTCCCGCACCGTTATAACGGCCGTAGTAGGCTAGTGTACGTGACACGTATTTGAAAGCATTCGGCAATCAAGAACGGCTGAAGTGGCATAAAGCCAAGGAAGTTCGTGTTAGCGGTCAGCCGTCAACCCAGATCTGCACTACCAGGAGAGAATCATGCCGTTTGCACGTATCGATCTGCTTAAAGGAAAGACCACCGAGTATCGCGCGACCTTGGCTGAGGTTGTATACCGGGGGATTGTCGATGTCCTGAAGGCCCCAGACGGCGACCGCTTCATCGTGATCAACGAGCAGTCACCGGATAATCTAATCTACGACCAACACTTTCTCGGCTGGAATCGATCGCCTGACTTCATCTTGATCCAAGTGACCAGCACGGTTGGGAATAATAAGGAGTCCAAGCTTGCCTTCTTCCGATATATCGCAGACGAACTAAAGAGCAAGCTGTCCGTGCGCCCTGATGACATCATGATCAACACGGTCTTCGTTGACCGGTCCGATTGGTCATTTGGCAATGGCGACCCGTGGGTTTAGGGTGCATAGTCGGACGTATTCGACGGAGAGTCGATAGCCCCCCCGAAAGTGCTGGGCAAAATCGCCCCAAGATGAGGTAGCAAATCCTGTAGGAATGCTTGAGTATCGGGTCAACTCGAGGGATTCCAGGATGTCCATCGTTAGTCCTCAGGCGGTCGGCTCAAAGTTTGCGCGTAAACCCGCGTTGTTGACAGCAGCCATGATGAGGCGGCTGCGCGGCTACGGTTCGACTGAGCTCGTGGACCGCGAAGCCCATCTCTTCGAGCAAGGCGAGCGACTGGTGGATTTCTTCATCGTCATCGAAGGCGGCCTGGAACTCTACGAGCGGAAGGGGCGGACCGCACGCGCGGTGGAGTCAACCCTCGAGAAGCTACAGTTCACCGGTGAGCTGGATTTGTTGAATGACCGGCCAACGCTGCTCAACTGCCGGGCTATCAGAACTAGCCGCGTGCTGCGCATCTCCCGCGAGTCCATCCGGAAGTTGATGAGCAGCGAACTGGACATTGCTGAACTGATTCTCACCGAGTGGATCACAAGACGCGCTCGCCTGGTGAATCACAGGCAAGGCGGCATTATTGTTGTAGGAGACAGTGATGCTGCGGAAACCATGCGCATCGAGCGGTTCTTGATTGGCAATGGCCACCCGCACCAGTTGATCGACTCCAACACCAACGCGGAAGCAGAAATATTGCTGCGGGCCTTGGATGCGGAGCTAGACCACCTCCCACTCGTATTTTTCCCAGACGGGACCGCTCTGCGCAGGCCGGCGAATACCGTCCTGGCCAACAAGTTGGGTTTTGACCAGGATTTGGGCGAAGACACCGACTACGACCTGGCAGTCGTTGGCGGTGGTCCGGCTGGTCTTGCCGCAGCAGTCTACGGCGCGTCCGAGGGGCTTACGACCCTGGTGATCGAGGGGACTGCCCCGGGCGGTCAGGCGGGAACCAGCTCGAAGATCGAAAACTATCTAGGGTTTCCGACCGGGGTATCCGGTCATGAGTTGGCGCAAAACGCCACCGTTCAGGCGCAAAAATTTGGCGCACGCTTCGCCATCTCACGCGACGTTGTCGACCTGCAACCGGCCGGCAGAGGATACCGTCTCTCGCTCGAAGGCGGTAAAACTATCTTTGCTTATGCCATCGTGGTGGCTACCGGGGCTCGATACCGGCGCCTGGATGTCGCTAACTACAGAAAGTTCGAGTGTCAGGGCGTCCACTATGCCGCAACCGCCATGGAAGCAGCCCGTTGTGTGGGGAAGGAAGTGGTGGTGGTGGGCGGCGGCAACTCAGCCGGTCAAGCTGCTCTTCATCTTGCCTTATCGGCTAGCCACGTTCACCTGCTCATCCGGGGCGCAGCGCTCAAGGCAACCATGTCCGCCTATCTCATTCAGAGGATTTCCTCCTCCAACCGCATCACACTCCACGCCAACAGCGAGGTCACTTCACTCGACGGAGACGCTCACCTGCGCAGCGTCACCTGGTGTAATCGTCAAACCAGCAAGAAGCGCACTTGTCAGACCCGGCACATGTTTGTGATGATCGGCGCGCTCCCGAATACGGAATGGCTTCGCGGCAAGCTCGACCTGGATGCCAACGGTTTCGTGATGACGGCATCCGGCGATGGCGACGGCTGTGTCTTTCAGACCAGCCGGCCCGGCATTTATGCGGTGGGTGATGTGCGCGCCGGATCCGTGAAGCGAGTGGCCAACGCCGTGGGGGAGGGATCCGTCGTGGTGTCGCACGTTCATCGTTACATTGCTGAGCAGAAGACGAGCGGGGCGGACAGGCCGGCTATTATCGCGTAAGGATGCTCTCGGTCAGCCTTCGAGGAAACCACGCTTCACTGCGATCATGACCGCATGTGTGCGGTCATTGGCGTTCAACTTGGAAAGTATGTTGCGCATATGCCCCTTGACGGTATCTTCCGTAATCTTGAGATGGTCGGCGACAATCTTGTTGGAGCAGCCTTCCCCAACCATACGCAGCACCTCAATCTCCCGCGCGGAGAGAGCGTCTGAGGAGAGGTGGCTGGCCAGCTCAGAAGCGATTTCTGCCGGAATGCGACTCTTGCCGGAATGAACGATGCGAATCGTGTCCACCAGGTCCTTGCGCAACATGCTCTTAAGCAGATAGCCTTTGGCGCCGGCTCTGAGAGCACGCGTCGCTTGCACGTCGCCGGCGTAAGTAGTGAGCACAACACAACGAGCGGTTGGCCACTTCTCGAGGATGGCAATGATGGTGTCGATTCCGTTCATGCCTGGCATCTGCAGGTCCACCAGCGTCACATCGGGCCTGTACTTGGCAAACGCCTCGATGGCTTCGTGACCATCCGAAGCTTCGCCGACGACCTCCATATCGGGCTGCCTTTGCAGGACGTTTGCAATGCCCTCAAGGATCAACGGGTGGTCATCTACAGTCAGAATGCGGATTTTATTTGGCGTGACTGCTGTCGTACCCATGCAACGTACCCTCCAACAACCCTGTTGATTGATTACGCCTTACCGGGTGGGCGGCCCACCACCAGCTTGCGCCTGCCGTACAGCCTCGCATCCACGGAATACGCTCCGGCCCCGAGCAAACCGATAGCTACCAACGTAGCGATCATTAGACCATTCACCGCAGCTTCGCGGCAAAACCAGAAAGTACTGAGAGTGATCACCACAGCCGACCCCGCAGCGAGCGGGGTAAACCAACCAACCACAATTAGAACTGCGGCGATGCTTGAAAGTGCCAACAATATCTCAGCCCCGAGCCCAGTGCAGAGGCGGGCACTGGATGCCAGGGCCACAGCCACCGAAAGACGAAGAATGACCAGAGCCAAACCCGCGCCTCGATTGGGAAACGTACCAAAAAGCCTTTGCATACTCCACTCCATCGCTCATGCTACGTATGCTGAGACAAGAGTGAAAACTACTTTGGGACTCCCGCGCAGCAGTCCTTTCGTGTGGTGCTCATGAAAGTTGGGCAGCCTATACTGTGGGCGAACCTGCCTTTGCCTGCTCCCAGGGGATAAAGACGATGCCTTTGAGAAAGCTGCTGGTGCGAGGAAGAGTTCTGCTTTCCAGGCTTGCCATGGCGTTCAGCCTTTGCGCCGCAGCAGCCGCCGGCCCCCTGGTCGCGCAGGATCTGACGCTAAGGCAGGTGGATCACACGGCATGGACGGCCACAGAAGGGGCGCCCATCGGTGTCAACGACATCGCCGCCGCGAGCGATGGCACACTCTGGCTGGCCACCAGGGGTGGCCTCTATCGCTTCGACGGGCTCCACTTCAGCATCTACCTGCCTCCGCCAGGGCAGCCTTCGCTCCCGGCGATCGATCTAAAAACCTTGTATATGGCCCGGGACGGCGCTCTATGGGTTATGCCATGGGTGAAGGATATTATCCGCATCAAGGACGGGCAGGTACGCATTTTCAATCAGCGCGATGGGCTGTCGGCAACACCCGTTGTGCAGATGCTTCAGGCGCCTGATGGTTCCATGTGGGCGTTGAATGGTGGCAAGCTTTACCGCCAGGCAGGCGATCGCTGGAGCGAAGCGATTACCGGCGCGAAAGAACTTGGCGAAGTGACCTGCTTCTTCTTCGATCGAGCAGGGGTTTTGTGGATCGCGACCAGGAGCTTCCTATACTTTGTCCCTAAAGGCAGTTCCGTTCCTCAGAAGACCAAAGAAAACTGCGGCAGTGTCAGCGACTTTGCCGAGATGTCCGACGGAAGCTTGTGGATCAATGAGCTTCAGCCTTCTGCGGCGGTACGCCGCATTTCCGTGCCCGGACACTCCGCGAAGCCCCTTCGTTTCGCTGTGGCGGGCATGACCATGATTCCGGATGCGCAGCAGAATTTGTGGGTCGCCAGCAATCGCGAAGGCGTGATCCGGCTTTCAGCGGCGGCGCTGACCAGGCAGAAGTCAGGCATCCTTCGCTCGAATGATCCCGGCGTGCAGAAATTTGACCGCGCCATGGGGCTGAGCGGCATCGCAGCCTTAGCCGTGTTTCCGGATGCGAATGGGACCGTATGGGCCGGAACATCGAGAGGTCTCGATCGGTTTCGAACTCCAACGTTGACCCGGTTGTCTGATCCGAATGTGGAGGGCGACGTGGGTGTCGCCGCTTGCCCAAACGGAAGGGTATGGCTGGGGAGTGGCGACTTCCTGATTTCTATCGACGGAGACGTGCTGACCCATCACAAGATGGGCGAGTTATGGGGGTTGTATTGCGACCGGCATAACACCGTGTGGTTTAACCGGGGCGGAGAGATCGCGCAGTGGAAGGATGGCAAAGAACAAACCTTCCCTGCTCCCCCAGTCGGCATGCCCTATTGTGTGGTGCAGCTTGTGGGCGACGCGAACGATCTTTTTGCTGCGTGCGTTCGCAGCGGTTTGTGGCGCCATGCCGGTGGGCGATGGGCGAAGGTGGAGGCTCCAGGCTATCCCTCCGAGGCCCCGGTCACGCTCACACAAGATCGCCTGGGCCGCGTGTGGACCGGCTACGTCGACAACCAGGTCGGATATCTGGATGGTGCCGCTGCTAAGACTTACCCGGTGGACTCGACTCCTGGTGTCGGGAGTGTACAGGCCATCCTGGTTGGAGAGAACCTGGCTGGACAAAAAGCTGTGTTCGCCGCAGGCACGCACGGTCTCGCCGCGCTTCGCGGCGACCACTTTCAATCGCTGCTTACCGTAGATCCGGAGGCGGTGCAGGGTGTCTCCGGCCTGGTCGAAGACCATCGTGGCGACCTGTGGCTGAACGGCGCCCGGGGTGTATTCCGCATACAAGCCGCAGAGTTGACCCAGGCGCTTTCCTGGGGTGGATATCGCATGCAGTCGCAGCGCTTCTCGGGCGATGGGCTCGTGGGTTTTGCCTATCAAACCTACGAGCTGCCGAGCGCCGTCATTGCGCCCAGTGGCCGAATCTGGATCGCAACCTCTTCGACGGCGGTCTATGTGGATCCCGACAGCGTCCATCGAGACACCGTTGCTGCGATCACATCGATTCAGGCATTCACCGATAACGAACGTCCAAGGTATGAAGCTCTGCCGCAGATCGATCCCGGCAAGCACACGTTACGCATTCGCTATTTCGGTGCGCATCTCAGCGCTCCGGAACGGGTCTCTTATCGCTACCTGCTCGAGGGTCAGGATCAAGGCTGGCAAGAGGTCGGGAGCAGAACAGAAGCGGTGTATACCAACCTTAAGCCTGGCGCCTATACCTTTCGTGTGGCCGCTTCCAATGGGGACGGTGTCTGGAGTGAAGCGAGCGCGCCCTTGAAGTTTCAAGTGATGCCGGCTTTCTATCAGCGGTGGTGGTTCCTGGCGTTGTGTCTGATCGCCGCTTTGTTGCTGCTGGGCATTCTCTTTCGTTTGCGATTGCAGTATGCAACCGCGCAGATGCGGCGCCGGTTAGAAGAGAGAGCTCAGGAACGCATACGCATTGCGAGAGATCTGCACGACACGCTCCTGCAGGGCATTCAAGGGCTGGTACTGTGCTTTCATTCGGATATCCAGGAAGTGCCCGAGGACCAGCCGGCGCGCGGCATGCTGGAGAAGACCTTAAATCGCGCCGAAGAGGTGATTGCCGAGGGACGTGAACGTGTGCGCACACTGAGATCCGAAGAGAGCATGGCAACGGACTTGCCCGACGCTTTGGCCCAGGTAAGTTCCATGGTCCGATCCAAGGCAGCGACACCCATCGAATTCCTGGTGGAGGGGGAACCAAGACCCTTGCGCACTGTGGTGCATGACGAGGTTTATTCGATCGGCCGGGAGGCGATCACGAATGCTCTGCGCCATGCCGCCGCGACCCGAATCGAAGTGGAGATCAATTATGCGCCGACGCATCTCCGCATGCGTTTCCGGGATAACGGCAAAGGCATGAGCAAGGAGCAATTGGAAGCCGGATCGCCGGCAGGTCATTGGGGCGTGACTGGAATGAAGGAACGAGCGTCTCGCATCGGCGCCAAGCTGGACATCTGGAGCACACCCGGCGCGGGTACGGAAGTGGACGTCAGCGTTCCGGCCGCAACTGCCTATTTTGTAGAGTCACGAAAGCATCGCGGGACTCTGTGGGGGCGCTAAGGCGGCATCGCGGTAGGAAGTTGCGAGGCTACTTTCTCAAAGAAGACGCGACGATCCGGTATGCTGATCCGCCGGTGCGTTCTGCGGAATTTATCCTGTAGCGTCATACGGCAGAAAGACCGTGAAAATAGTACCGTGATTATTTGCGCGCTGACTCGACCTGACTTTCAGGGATCCTTTATGCCGTTCGATAAGGTCGCGGCTAATCCAGAGGCCCAAGCCTGTTCCGCTGATTCCCTTTGTGGTGAAAAACGCCTCAAAGATCCGCATTGACGTTTCGCGCGTCATGCCCGGGCCGGTATCGGCTATGGTGAAGACCAGGCCGCCAGTGCCCGTCGCCTTGTTGCGGCCGTCCCGTGTTCTCAAGAACAGTTTTCCGCCTTGCGCACTCATTGCATCGATCGCGTTTCCAATAAGATTGCTTAACACTTGCCGAATCTCCCCATCGAAGCAGAGCAGAGGAGAGACTGCCCGATCGCGCCTGAAAAGCGATATCTCGGAATTGAGGAAACGGTTCTGAAAGATAGCCAGCGTATCGTCGATCAGGTCTTTGGCGGCGGTGAGTTTAGGCCTGGTCGATTGCCTATGGAAGCGAAGGGTCTGATTAGTGATCGCCGAGACGCGTCGCAACTCTTCTTCGGCTTGCTTCAAATACTGAATCGTTGCCGGATGAACGGCAGCTGTCTTTGCCAGATATACAAGGTTGGTTACCGATTCCAGTGGGTTGTTTATCTCGTGCGCAATGGAGCTTGCCAGGCGGCCCACGGCGGCCAGCTTCTCGGTCTGTAAAAGCACCTTTTCGGCGCGCTTGGCTTCGGTAACGTCTACGCCCAGAACAATAATGCCGGAGACCGTTCCGTCCGCCTCACGCATGGGTTGATAAACAAAGTCCAGGAAGCGTTGGTCGAGAACTTCCGAGCCGAATCGAGCCAGTTGGATTGGTGTACTACGACCGATGAACGGTTCCCCTGTTTGATACACCTTATCCAGGACCTTGATGAAGCCCTGGCCCTCTGCTTCCGGTACAGCATCGCGCACTGTTTTGCCAATGAGGCTGCGCGGTCCTAGTAGCTGCTGATAGAGGGGATTGATTCTCTCGAAGACATGCTGCGGTCCGCGTAACACCGTGAAGAAAGCAGGGGCTTGCTGAAAGAGGTCGCCGAGTCTATTCAGCTCTTGCCGTAGTGTTTGATCGGCTAGCTGTTTTTTTGTCGTTTCGGTACAGACGACAAGCGTGCCGCCGATATTGCCCTCTAGGTAGCGAACCGGGCTATAAGCGTACGTCCAGTAAACATCCTCCAGCCGGCCGTCGCGAATAATCGGAATAAGCTGGTTTTCCTGCCAGACGGTCTTCCCGTTCGTCATGACCAGCTCGATTTGTGGTCCAATGGTGGTCCACACCTCCGGCCAGCAATCCCTTCCTTTTTGACCGAGCGCCCGCGGATGCTTGTCGTCACGCAGGCATTGGCGATAGCCATCATTGTAAAACTGAACCAGGTCAGGGCCCCACCAGAGGAACATGGGGTGCGGAGAAGCCAGCAGGGTATTGACTGTGACCAGCAATTCGTCCGGCCATCCTGCGATGGATCCGATGGGGGTTTGATCCCAGTCAAATGTCCGCGTAAGCCCGGCCATCTCGCCGGCCCCGAATATGTTGTCCGCTCTCGAATGTGAAGGCGCCACTGCGGGTGCGGAGTCCTTTGGCACTTGAAGCACGGTTTACGCGCCCTCCAGCGGTCTGTAAAATTTCATCCGCTGCAAGCTTATTCTACGCATCCTACCAGTGTGGCATCGACATTTTTATCGCTAACTCGTTCTCTTTCAACTAGATGAAGCGCGTTATAGCGGGTGGTGCCGACTGATATTGGGGTGACTATGGTTAGACCGTGTTTTCTCGTCATTGACCGGGAGTTTCCCGGAAGCATCTCGACCCGAAAGTTGGTGATCGAGACCGCCAAGTTCAACGTGTTAACCGCCTACTCGGCTCAAGAGAGTATTGAGACACTCAGGATGTTTTCGGCGATTAGTGGAGTCGTACTCGACTCAGAGATTACTGGCATGTCCTGCGTAGAGCTTGTGCAAGCGCTCAAGAAAGTTAAATCAGGAATTCCAATCATCGCCATTTGCGGGCCTGGCGACCATCCCTGTCCCGACGCCGACCATGAGCTGGAAACATTTGACCCGCGCCACCTGCTTGCCTTGTTGCAATCGTTGTTGCCGAAGGAGGCCGCCGCCATCGAAAAGAGGGAAGAAGAGCTAAATCGAGATCTGTAGACGCGAGGCCTGCGGCGCCCCGCCGGCGATATGAGTGCAGAGCTGCGCGGCGGCGTAAACCGACGTCGACGCTCCGGCCTGCAGCGTGGTTAGCGCATTGTTGTTGTTCGTAGCCAACTACGGGCCAGTAAGCCCCTAGAAGCTGATGCGGCCAGTGATCTCGATGTTCCGCGGGCCGGCGCCTTCCGCGGTCTGCAGAGCCGTGATGATGCCGAAGCCGGTAGGGCCGTCATCGACATTCATGTCCGGCGTTTCATAGTTGCGATGGTTGAAGACATTCGCCGCTTCAGCGCCGAAGTGAAACGTTACCCCTTCCCACAACTGCGTCGACTTGATCAGCGACATAGACCAGTTATCCGTTCCCGGCCCTACAACATTGCCCACGCCGGCGCTGCCGAAGCTGGCGCTGTTGTTTGGCGGGTCCGCAAAAGCGTTGACGTTCAGGAAGGTCGGGTCACCGGCCCCCGATGGTACGCCGTGAAGATAAACAGGAACGCCAGCAACCCTGTCAGCACGCGTACTTCCCGCGTTGCTGAGCAGGTTGGTCCCCCCAGGATCGGTGGTGGCCTGATAAGGCGTGAGAAAGGCGCCGGTTTGCAGAACAACCACTCCACCGAATTGCCAGCCGCCGACCAGCGTGTTCACTGCACCGCCACCACTCAAAAACCGCTTGCCTTTTCCGAACGGGAGTTCGTAGAGATAAGTCGCTAGAAAGCGGTTGCGGCGGTCAAAGCTCACATTGCCATAGTCGAGACCGAGATTAAAGCGGTCCGAGGAGACACTACCGCCCTCAGTGGTGATGCTGGAAGGTGCGTATCCCTGGGCATCGGAAAGGTCGTGCGTCCACATGTAGCTGGCCTGGAATTGCAGTCCATTGACGAAACGCTTATTCAACGACGCGCTCATGCTGTTGTAGTTGCTTTGGGCACCGTTGACGATGCTCTCGACATATCCCCAGGTTTGATAGGGTGCGTAAAGGGGAAACGCATTCGACCATCCAATGGTGTTGGGTGGCACCTGGTTGAGGTCAACGAACGTTTCCAGGTTTGAGCCGTGACTGCCAATGTAGGAAAGACGCATGCCGATGTCATGGCCGAGGTCCTGTTCGAGAGTAAGGTTCCACTGCTGCACCGAAGGGTCGGAGTAATGGATGGGGAAGGCATACTGGAACGACGCGCCCCCAGGAACCACCGCTCCGAACGGACTTGGAAAGGCAATCGTTGGAGCACCGCCGGGCGCCGTCTGCGATTGATAGGCGTAGTTCACAAAGCTCGAACTTACCGCCCATCCGGAAACCAGTGAGAAGCCGAGAGGCTGTTCGATAAAGCGTCCCCACCCCCCGCGAAGTACTGTCTTGTCTGTGCCGGCAGGCCGCCAAGCGAAGCCCAGGCGTGGACCCCAGTCCTTCAGGTAGGTATAGCGCAGAGCCTGAGGAATGCCGGCTTGCGCAGCGGTGAGGATGGGCGAAGGCGCAATGGCCGCGGCAAAGTCCGATGAGGTGTAGCCCAGCGCTTTCTGGTTTGGCACCACGACCGCGCCGGTAACTCCACCCACGTTGTAGCTGGGCAGGAAGGCGGCCGTGTTGTAGTCGGCGTCCTTTAGGGGAGGGTGAAGCTCGTAGCGTAGACCGAGGTTCAGTGTGAGCCTGGGAGTGATTTTCCAATCGTCCTGGCCGAAGAAACCATAACCCCAGCCTCGGCCATTCATAGCCGGGTAATCTACCTGTTCGGCAAGGGCGGTGTAGTCAGGATAGCCGAGCAGGAATGCTGTGTATGGATCTCCAATCGAGACGGGATTTCCATTTACATCGGAATATGCGGTCGTGTTGTTGAAGTAATATTGGCCCGACCGGTAGTTGCCGAAGACGTTATCGTCATGATCGCTCATGTGACGAAAGTCGGCTCCGAACTTGAAAGTATGTTTGCCCTTGCTCCAGGTGACGTTGTCGAGGAATTGGACAATATTGCTGTGCTGCACCGACGGATTACCGCCGCCGGTGATCATAAAGCCGGTAATGTTCACATCCGGCGCCGTAGGGACAGGGTTGGGCACAAGTCCCTGAATGCCGGCCTGCCCCAGGTAGCCGGCGCTCGTTCCCTCCAACATCGCGTAGGTCTGGTGGATGCCATTGAAACCAGCGCGGAATTCGTTCACCAGCGAGCTGGAAATCGCGTAGTTATAGGAGAAGGTAACGCCCTGATCGTCCTCAGGGTATCCAAAGCCGCCGGTTATGGGAGAACCTGCGTTAATGCAATAGCCGGTGCAGTTGGGGTTCGGTGGATTGATGACGGACCTGGTCTTGTAGGTGCCGCGCGCAAACATGGACTGTTTAGACGTAAGGGCATAATCCAGACGGAGGTCAGCCTGATCGCTGGAGATAGGCGCGGGATAATTCACGCGATAGTTGTTTTGATAGTCACTCGATGAACCGGAGTTGGGCTGCGGAAAGAAGTATTGAAGCATGTTGGCCGATACCTGCGAGATAGGTACATTGGCCGGGTCGATGGAGCTGCCATCCGGATTGAAAATCGGCGTGCCGTTCAGGTAATTTACCAGATTTCCATTGCGCATATCGTTGGACGGCACGTTGGTGATCAGCGGCACCTGCCGAGGAAGCCGCAAGCCCTCATAGCTCATAAAAAAGAAGGCTTTGTCCTTCCCGCTGTAGAGGTGCGGAATACTGATCGGGCCGCCAAGAAATCCGCCGAAATCATTCATGATGATGGTCGGCGTGGAATGGGTAAAGGGATTGCCCGCGGTCAGGACGGTATTCTGCAGGTTCTCGAAGACCCCGCCATGCAATACATTGGTTCCGCTCTTCGACGTGGTCGTGACGTCAGAAACACCGCTGAACTCAGCGTTATTGTTGCTCCCGCTAATGCGGATTTCAGAGATGGAGTTGAAAGAAGGGAAGAGCTCGTTGATGGGGCCGCTGTTTTCGACATCGACGCTGCTGATGCCGTCGATGGTGTAAGACATGAGCGCGGGCGTCGTGCCATCGATCACCAGGTTATTATCGTCGTCGACCTGGACGCCAGGTTCGGTGCTGAGCGTATCGATAGGGCTGGTGGAACCAGTCGAGCGAGAGTAGACGGCGACCGGCAGCTCAGTGAGCTCCCGGCCGGTTTTGGTTTCAGAGAGGTTAGAGACATCGGTGGTGATCACCCCGGCCGATGAACCCTGTACCATGACTGTTTCATTCGCTGCGCCGAGTTTGAGAGTTGCATCGACACGCTTGGTTTCGCGCGACTGCAGGTCCAGATCAGAGAAGTCTGTGCCTTCAAAGCCACTCGCCGTGACGTTGACCTGATATCTTCCGGGATTGAGATTGAGGAAGCTGTAGTCGCCGTGTTGGTCCGTGACCACCGTGCGTTCCGCCGCCGTTCCGCTATTGGTCAACCGGACTGAAGCACCCGGTACCAGCGCGCCGGAGGCGTCCTTAACCGTGCCCACAATCGACCCGAACGTGGACTGCGCCACGCTGCGTGTCGGCGACAAGCAAATGAGCAGGAGGCAAACGAGGGCCACGGCAGTTGTTTCGCGGCTACGTCTCTTCGAAGATTGTTCAGGTCTAAAGGTGGAGCAGAGCTGCTCGAGCGGCGTTAATAAACCTTTGAGGAAATGATGGTCCCGCAACATGGAATGTCCCCCTGAAATATGTCCCGCACTTATATCCACTGAAAACTTGCTCATCGTAAGTGCCCGATGGTCTGCTCGCAAAGAAAGGCACACCGCGCGATCTTGATCAGGCCACAGTATTGCGAAACTGCCTTTGAAAATGAGAGAAAACGTTCGGTACAGAGGGACTACGGGGTCCCGAACCAGGGCATAGCTCGTTACTTTAACAAGGCTCTACAGCAAGATCAAGAGCCACAGAGGTGCGTTCAGCCGTGATGATTTCTTTACACTATGGCTGGACGCCGCTGCCCGATGTGAGTGGCCTGTTCGAATGCGTAGCCAAGTTGCAGTACACCCCAGTCGTCATGATGGCGGCCAACAATCTGCATACCAATCGGAAGCCCACTCGAAGAAAATGCGCAGGGAACCGACATCGCGGGATTTCCTGCCGCCGAAATGTAATAGGCGGACTTCATCCACGCGAGATAGTTTTCCATCTTCACGCCGGCTATTTCTGTCGGATAGTGCGTGTTCACATCAAAAGGAAGCACCTGGTTCACAGGCAAAATAAAATACTCATACTCTCCTTTGAACGCGCACATCCGTTCGTACAACGCTGTACGTTTGGCTTCGATACGAGATAAGTAAGGACCTGTAAGCTTGCGTCCCTCTTCTACGTGCCAGTGAATGTACTCATTCAGTTGGTCGCCATGTGTGGCCAACAAATCCCCAAAGCTCAGTTCGATGGACCAATGCCGCCACGCAAGAAAGGCTTCATTGGCGCCTGAAAAATCCGGCTCGGCATCCTCAACGATACATCCCAGCGATTCCAATACCTTCCGCTGTGCTTGTACCGCGCTTTTTACCTCCGGATCCCACGGCAGACCCATGTCCTTGAACATGGCTACGCGTACTCCTTTAAAGCTTCGGTTGCCCAACGGCTGCGCAAACTGCGAGCCTGATTGCTCAATGGAGATCGGGGAGTGAGGATCGTAGCCGGCAAGCACGCTCAGGAAATAGGCGCAGTCCGTAACATTGCGAGCAACGGGTCCGGGAACCGCAAGGGTGAACCAACCTAAATTAGTGGGTTCGTTCGCCACGCGCCCCGGCGAAGTGCGGATGCCCACCACGTTGCAGTAGTTAGGAGGATTGCGCAGTGAGCCGCCCATGTCGCTGCCGTCGGCCAAAGGAGCCATACCGCATGCGACCGCGACCGCGCCTCCGCCGGTGCTTCCGCCACATGTCTTGGTGGTGTCATAAGGGTTATGGCTGGGACCGAAGACTGGATTGAAAGTTTGCGAGCCGAGGCCGAACTCCGGCACGTTCGTCTTGCCCAGCACGATCGCACCCGCCTCTTTCTCCCGCTGCACCACCCGGCAATCGGAATGCGGCACATTGTTTTTGTGCAATGGAGAGCCGTAGGTAGTGCGGATGCCGGCTGTATCGTGCAGGTCTTTCACCGCAACCGGTAGCCCATGCAATGGACCTAGCCATTTGCCGTGAGCCAGCGCTTCGTCTGCCGCTGCCGCTTGAGCCATTAACTGCTCTTCCGGAACCATGGTGACCATCGCATTGACACGCGCGTTCACTCGTTGGATCTGCTGCAGGTGTGCCTGCATGACTTCGCGCGCAGAGAGCTTCTTGGCGCGGATCGCGGCTATCGTGTCGACCGCACGCATGAAACAGATTTCTTCCCCGGGATGGGAGGCTGCAGTATTTTGTCCTGCGGCGGTCGCGGAATTTCCGATAGCCGCCGAAAGCGCAGTGCCGGTCCCCAGTTTGATCGCGTCGCGGCGGGTCATCTTGCTCTTCATTATTCCTCTCTGCTCAGAGTTACGTCAGTGTTTCATGGAGTCCACGGCCCGGCAAATGGTATCCTCACCTGCGAAGGTGGGACCTGAATTGGCGGGCTGGGAAGTCATGATGCGGGGAGGCAAACGAGCAAGAAAGAAGCTCGCCCGCGCACTTCTCGCGCTTGCGCTCGCGCAGGGCTGTGGGGCCGCAGCCTATGCCACCACCGTTTGCGATGCCAGGTTCTACGGCGCAAAGGCAGATGGAACGGTGAAAGATACCCTCGCGCTGCAGAGAGCCATCGATGACTGCGCTGGGAAGGGCGGCGGCACTGTACAGCTGACCCGTGGCGTTTATCGCAGCGGCCCGATCCTGTTGAAGAGTCACATCGCTCTGCAAGTCGACTCGGGAGCAACTCTGCTGGGGAGCCAGGATAAGGCCGACTATCCTCGAATGCGGGAGATGCGCGAGGATGCGGTACAGCCCTTGATCAGCGCTACGAATGCCCAGGATGTCGCAATCCGCGGCGGCGGAACCATCGACGGCGCAGGCGAGCCCTGGTGGGCAGAGGTATACGCCCATAAAGACTCGCCGGAATACGTCGCGGCCAAGCGTCCGCGGCTCATTTTCTTCGACCACTCTACGCATATTGTGATTGAGGGCGTCACTATCCAGAATGCAGCTTCCTGGCAGGTGACTCTTTACTACTCAAGCGACGTGACGCTGCGGAATGCAAAAATTCTTGCTCCCGAGCACTCGCCGAACACTGACGGCGTCGATCCTTTCTCGTCGCATCACGTCGTCATCTCCCATATGACCATCGACGTCGGTGATGACAATGTAGCCATCAAGTCGGGACAGCCTGGTTCCACCGGGCCAGATGACCCCAGTACAAACATCACCGTTACAGACTGCACCTTTCTTCACGGGCATGGCATGTCGATTGGCAGCGAAGTGTCTGGCGGCGTGCAGAATGTGCGTGTGACGCGGGTGCACTTCAAAGGTACGGCCAATGGAGTGCGCGTAAAATCGAATCGCGATCGCGGAGCCGACATTGGCCACCTGGATTTTCGTGATGTGATCATGGAAGATGTGGGCACACCCGTCCTTATCACTGAGTACTACCCGCGCATTCCCGACCGGGATTCCCCGCAGCCGGCGACCCGGCTCACTCCTCATTTTCACGACATCAGCATCACAAACCTGAGCGCGGCCGGGGCTAAGACTGCCGGTTTCATCATCGGGCTGCCGGAAAGGCCAATCACGTCGATCACGTTGAGCAACGTGCATATCAGCGCGGAGAAGGGAATGACGATCGGCAATGCGACCGTCACCGCGCATGACTTTGTCGTCAAGGCGGCCGGCGGCGAGCCCCTCATCCTGATGGAACATGCGAACGTGCAGCAGAAGTAGTGAGAAACGGAGATAGCATGCCGGGCAACGGTCATCCCCTCTACATCCAGGTCCATGCGCAAGATAATGTGGCGATTGTTGCTAATGAGGGTGGTCTGGCGCGGGGCGCGCAATTTGATTCCGGCCTGACGCTATTGGAAGCTGTCCCTGAGGCCCACAAGGTCGCGCTGGTTGAGATTGCTCAAGGCGCTTCAATCCTCCGCTATGGAGTCGTGATCGGATACGCAGAAGCTGCTATCAAAAAGGGAAGCTGGGTGCATGAGGGGATCATGAGCCTACCTGCACCGCCTCCCCTCGATCGACTGCCTCTCTCGACCGCCGTGCCCGATCCATTGCCGCCGCTTGAGGGCTACACTTTCGACGGCTTCCTTAACGACGATGGCTCAGTCGGAACTAAAAACATCCTCGGCATTGCCACCACCGTGCAGTGTGTTTCGGCCACGGTAGAATTTGCGGTCCGGCGCATCCGGTCAGAGGTCCTGCCCCGATACCCGAACGTCAGCGATGTGATTGCCATCACTCATCCCTACGGATGCGGAATTGCGATCAATGCTCCCGGCTCCGAGATTCCTATTCGCACGCTGCGCAATCTCAGCTTGAATCCAAATCTTGGTGGGGCCCCGATGGTGGTCAGCCTGGGTTGTGAAAAAATGCAGCCCGCGCAAATGCTGCCCCCGAGCAGCCTCCCGATGCTATCCCGTACTCCCTATGTCATTCGCCTGCAGGACGAGGAGCACCGCTGCTTTGGTGACATGGTCACCGCCATTATGGAGATGGCGGAAAACCGCTTGGCCCGTCTGAATGCACGCACGCGCGTTCAGCGGCCCGCGGCCGATCTTGTGGTTGGGCTGCAATGTGGGGGGAGCGATGCTTTCTCCGGCGTGACCGCCAATCCGGCCGTGGGCTATGCTGCGGATCTGCTGGTGCGTGCCGGCGCAACCGTGATGTTTTCTGAAGTGACTGAAGTCCGCGACGTGATTCATCTGCTGACTGCGCGCGCCGCCAACCAGGAGGTAGCGCGCGGATTGATTCGTGAAATGGCCTGGTACGACGCGTACCTCGAACGTGGGGGCGCCGATCGCAGTGCCAATCCCACTCCGGGAAACAAGACCGGCGGCCTGACAAATATTGTTGAGAAGGCCTTGGGCTCGGCCGCAAAAGCAGGCACCAGCGTACTGGCCGGCGTCTTCGGTCCCGGAGAACGGGTCACCAGCAAGGGCCTCATCTTTGCGGCCACACCGGCGAGTGACTTTGTCTGCGGAACTCTCCAGCTGGCCGCTGGTATGAACATGCATGTCTTCACCACTGGACGCGGAACTCCTTATGGCCTTGCCATGGCTCCAGTCATCAAGGTGGCATCCCGCAGCGCTCTTGCCGGCAGATGGTCCGACCTGATCGATATCGATGCCGGGCGCATCGCCACGGGTGAAGCAACGATCCAGCAGGTGGGCGAGCAGATCTTCCACCACATTCTCGAAGTTGCCAGCGGCCGCAAACAAACCTGGGCCGACCACTGGGGTCTGCACAACGAGTTTGCTCTGTTCAATCCTGCTCCCATCACGTAAGAAAAGCGCATGATGATCGACGCTCATCTTGACTTGAGGCTTGCAAAAGGATTGACAATGCGAATGCCGGCAATACTCCGGCCTGCGTTCAGGTCTTCGCTTCCGGATCTGGGTCATACTGCAATCCGCCCACATAATTGACGTGCAGCACGTAATTTACGTGGACAACACTAAAAAATGGCGCGATGACCCTACGCAATGCCAAGCTTGCGCTGCAATTGCTCGAGCGAAATCCCTTTCGTTTCCGGATACACGAACAGCACGACAAAAAACTGTACCGTAGTCATCGCGGCAAAGAATGCGAAAGGCAGCCCGCCGGAATACTTTGCGAGCACCGGAAACAGCAGCGAGATGATCGCGTTCATAATCCAGTGCGCAGAGGATCCCAGGCTCTGACCCTTGGAGCGGACGCGGTTGGGAAACACCTCTGCGATATACACCCAGATCACTGCGCCCTGGGAGACGGAGAAGAACCCGATATACGCCACCAGGAGCCACACCAGGGTTTCGGCGTGGCTATGGGTGAAGAACACAGCCGCCACGCCGGCCAGGCAAAAGGTCATGCCGACGCTGCCGATAAGAAGCAGCGTCTTTCGTCCCAGCTTATCGATGAGCGACATGCCCAATAGGGTCGCGAACAAATTCATGATGCCGACCAACACCGTTTGCAGGGAACTCGAAAGTTGGCTGAAGCCGGCCGATGCAAAGATGAAGTTGGAGTAGTAGAGGATCGCATTGATCCCCGCGAGCTGATTGAACAGTCCGATGCTCACAGCGAGAAAAATCGGAAGCCGGTACTCCCGCTTGAACAACGGCTCGGCCGCCATCCCGCGCTCCATGTGGATGGAGTCCATAATCTCCCGAAGCTCCGCCTCAGAGTCCGGAGAGCCCATCATGTTGAGGATGGCGAGTGCCTCGTCGGTTCTGTTCCTGGTCACCAGCCAGCGCGAACTGCGGGGGATTCTGAACAACATGACGAGGAAAATCACGGAAGGAATGCCCGCAACCCCGAGCTGCCAGCGCCATTGCAGCAGGCCCAGGTTGAGGAGCGAGATCAGGTAGTTAGAGAGGTAAGCAAGCAGGACACCGACCACCACATTGATTTGAAACAGTCCTACCATTCTGCCCCGCAACTTGGCCGGCGCCAGTTCGGCAATGTAGACCGGGCCGAGGACCGACGAACCGCCGATGCCCAGCCCGCCAATCAAGCGAAAGACCATCAACGAGGGCCAATTCCAGGCGAAGGCACACCCCAGCGCTGAGATGGTGTAGAGGATAGCCATGATGCGGAGTGCCTCGCGGCCGCCGATCCGCTGACCGAGGACCCCGGCGGTCATGGCGCCGATCACCGTGCCCACCAGCCCGATAAACACAGTCAGGCCCAGCGTGAAGGGTGTCAAGTGATAAACGACCGTCAATTGCTGCGTCGTGCCTGCAATCACAGCGGTGTCAAAACCAAAAAGAAGGCCGCCCAGGGCCCCGACGATCGTACTTTCCAGTAAATATTTCGTCATTGCCATGAGGAGGGTCTCGCTTTATGGGTCGCGGGTCTTGGTCAAAAGGCAGATTGTACCTAATTAAAAACCGTCTGGATATCCGTCTCCCATTTCCCTATGCTGGGGTTATGGAATGCTTACGCCCGGGCCGCTCAAGGCCCCGATTTTGTCTGGTTCCGGCCCTTTTACTGTTCATGGTTTGCGCCGCCCCGTTTCCCCTGAAAGGGCAGGCAAGCGGTCTCTCTCAGGCCTGCGGAGGCAGCAGCACGGTCGACGCTCTGGGCGAAAAAACTGCAACCAGCGCACGGGCTTTTCTCGGCCAACTGCAGTCGGCGGCGCAGTCGAACAACAAGCAACAGATTGCCGGGATGATCAGCTACCCGCTCTTAGTTCTGCGTTCAGGGAAAAGGACTTACGTACAGAAGAAGCAGACATTGGTGACCAACTACGCGCTCATCTTCACCGCACCTGTGCGCGATGCCATTTTGCATCAGACGGCCCAATGTCTCTTTGGCAATTCTTCAGGGGCTATGGTCGGCAACGGAGAGGTCTGGTTCCGTGAGCAGGCGCCGGGAGAATGGAAGATTATCACCATCAATGAATCGGCCACCGCTCCTTAAGCGCTACCGTGTCTGTGTGAGAACTACCGTCCAGCTCCGGTTGAGGTGAACGGCAGTTCTCACACCGTGGAGTATCGTTGGTTGAGCGTTTTGATTTGCGCGACCAGTTTAGGAACGTTGCTTACCTCATCTTCTGCGGATTTTCCTGGGTATTCGGCGGTCATGTATCCCTTAAACCCCGCCTGTGCGAAGAGCTGCCAGACCCCGTCTAAATCGATCGTCGTATGATCGTCGAACTGGTTGGAGACATGGGTCGTCGCCGCGTAAGGAATGCAAAGTTTAATTTGCGCGTAATTGTCTTGCGCAGCCGAAGCGACGAAGTGGCTGATATCCAGGTTGAGTCCGGCGTAAGGAGAGTCGACCCGATGTAAGACTTCCAGGCAGGCCTCAGGGGTTTGCGACACGCCGGCCTGGTTTTCCATCGCCAGGGTAATTCCTTTTTGTCCGGAATAATCCGTAGCCGCCTTGAGTGTTTCGACAACGCCGTCGACGGCCTGCTGCATCGAGGTGCCGTCGGGTACCTTTCCGGCAAGAACTCGCAGACGTGAGGATCCAAGACGCTCCGTAACATCCGCCCAACGACTAATCTCTTTCACGATCTCGGCGCGTTTCAGCGGATCAGCCTCGACCATCTTTACCCCGCAAGACACACCCGATATGACGACAGCATTTTGATTGGCTAGACGACGAAGGTTATTCAGGTATGCGGGATCGGTGGACTTCAGATAGTAGGTAGTAACGTCCACGCCGTCGACGCGCAGGTCCACCGCTTTGAGAATAAAGTCCTCGAGTGTGATCTTGCCGGTGCTGAGCTGCTTTCCGAAAGAGAACGCAGTACAGCCGGAAAAGAGCCGGGGCATCGCGGTTTTATCTTGATCACCAGGAGTGGGGGCAGCGTTAGCAAACGGCTGGAGCACTCCATCTGCTAACGCAGTGACCACGGCAGCCCGGAGAATCTGACGACGCGTTACTTCCCGGCGGACCATTCAGTTCCTAACCCCTCCACATTGCACCTTCTAGCTTCTTATTGCTGTGGAGGAGGGGCAGTGGAAGGCGGAGTCGGCTTGCCGTCGATGGTGGTAGGCGCCATGATTTCGGTACGGGTGCCGTCGGGATCAAAGAGATTTGCCTGCTGTTTGCGATTGGTTCCAAGATGAATTTCAATGGGACGCCCATACGTTGCGTAATACGGCTCAGCCTTGAGCTTCGCGACCGCCGCATCCACATCCGGAACTACCAAACAGAGGTGATGAGCACCGCCTCGCGCTGTGGCTGCAGGCGCGTCTTTGTAGAGCATGAACTCGATGTAGTCCTCTCCATCCGGCACCCTCAGATTGACCCAGGAAAGCACATCACCTGATTTGCTGCCTCGCCAGGTTTCCTTAAATCCGAGTATCTCCGTATAGAACTTGTACTCGGAATCCAAATGAGTAACCACAATCCCAACATGGCTCATCCTGTTTGAGATGGCCTTATCGCTCATGAATTTACCCTTGGCGAGCATGGTTTTGCCCTCGGGCATGTATTGCACCATTTCCACCGTATGGCCTTCCGGGTCGGTAATGTCGAAACTAAGATTCCCAATGCGAGCTTTATGGGGTTCGTCTGGAACCTTGACCCCTTTCGACGCCAGATAGAGCCGGAGCGCCTCAATGTCGTCGGTCTCTAAGGAGATATGGTTCAGCCGGTCAGAGCCTGCCTGGCGTTCGGGAAACAGCTCGATGGTCTGGCGATCATTGATCTTGAAGAACGTCATAGACGGTGTTCCGTTAGGGTTCTTAAGGTCGTAGGGTTCTTGAAAGCCAAGAAATTGGCCGTAAAAGGCGCGCGACTTTTCGTAGTCGTGGGCATAGATCGCGAAATGGGAAATGCCGGTTATTTTCGGCCGCTGGGGTGTCTGTGCGGAAAGACCGGGCGCCAATAAAAGACTTCCGCAAAGGAACGCAAGCACAAGGCGGTTTGCGCTCGAGCGCGCAATTCGAGTAATTAGCAAGTGAGTAGCCCTCAGCGTACACATTTGTAGACCGACATCTGTTCAACGGCAGCTCGGCAGCCTACCGCAGCCTATAACAGGAGATATATCGAGTTTCCCCTTAAAAAACGCTGTTCCAGTAAGCGTGTTGTCCGACATAACGATCGTCCGGGAGATTCTTCAAAAGCGCTCGCCGCACTTCTAGCGCATTCATGCCGCCCTGGGTTTTGTAAAGTACCTCGCCATTCATACCGATGAGCACTGTGTACGGCACGCCGCCAGACCAATCTGTACCGAAAGCCTTTACCGCGTCCGCTGAATCATCTCCCGCGAACAGCAGGTTCTTGTTGATGGCGTGTTGTTCCTGGAGAAACTTGATGACGAATTTCTTTTCGTCTGGGGTATTAATGCTGACGGTGACGATCTGCAGCTGTCGCTTGGCATACATCCGAACCATCTGTTGCAGCTGAGGGAACTCTTCCGTGCAGGGTGCACACCAGGTGGCCCAGAAGTTCACCAACAAAAGTTTGTCGGTGCCTACGTTCTTGCGCAACGCCGTCAGTTGGTCGGTGGTCACCATATCGACCGTGACCGGTTTTTGGTCTCCCTCGGCGATCTCTGCATTCGCGCCTGTTTCTTTATAGGCCCATTTGGTCGAGCAACCGACCGCTGGTGTGTCCGTGACCTTCACGGGTGTTCCGGCCAGTAGAGCGTCGACGGCATCCCTGACCTCGTGTTTTGTGGCCAGCTCTTCGCGCGCATTGCTATCGATCCGGCCTTCATAGCGCAGAATGCGCTGTTGATCAAAAACAAAGGCGTGCGGGGTAGCTGTGGGGCCGTACTTCAGCGCAACGGCTTGCGTATCGCCATCGTACAAGTACGGATAATTGAAGTGCCGGTAGTCGGCCCGTAATTTCATCTCCGGAAGCGTATCCCCTAAATCGGTGTGACCCCTCTCGCTGAGGTGGATCGCTTTCGGATCATTTCCCATGATTACCACCACGGCCACTCCCTTGGCTTTGTAATCAGTCGTCAACTGTTTGATGCGCTTCTCGTACATCGATGCAATCGGGCAGTGATCACAATTGAAGATAACGACCAGGACCTTACTGGAGGCATATTCCTTCAGACTGTGCATTTTCCCGTCTACGCCCATGAGATTGAAGTCCGGGGCAGAGGCGCCAATTTTCAGGATCGGCGGGACGTTCGCTGTCACCGGCGTGTCGTCTTGCGCCCATGCGGTGAAACCGCACAGAAGACTAAGGCCTAGAACCGCTAATCCGACTCGGCTCCGCTTTGGCTGCATCGAACCGAAGCTGGGTATACGCATGGAATCTCTCCTTTGCTGCTGGAACGGGCTGAACTCGCCTCCTGGTGAGGTGCTTGCTCTCGGTCGTGTAACATTATCCGGCCCTGTGCCGAGGTACTCAACATCAAAACACCAGCCTTAAACTCAACTGGACCGTTCTTTGGTCGATACCATCCCGGCCTGTATTGGCGATGCCCAGAGCTTGCATAAAGGAGCTGCTCGTAAGGCTGCTGGTCGGGTTGGCGTGATGGGGATTGTTGGGTGTGTTGAACATGTTTGCCTTGAATTCCAACGACGATTCCCGGAAAACAGGGAATGTCCGGGACAGCGCGGTATCAAGCGTGTTCAGCCCAGGTCCAAACAGAGTATTAGTTCCGCAATTCCCAAAATGACCAGTGGCTGGTTCGGTAAATGAAGCCTTGCTGTACCACTGACGGATGCCGCCAAGCTTAACCGGTTGACCGATACACTGTGCGAATTGTGTAGATCCGCTGGCATTCAAGGTTGTACTTGAACCAGTCGCCGTGAACGGAGTACCAGTACGGAGCGTCGATATCGCTTCGAACTGCCACCTTCCTAAAATTTTCCCCGCCCATCCGCTGGTTAACCACATCTGATTGGCTCCGAAGGGGCTGGCGACGGTCAAAGCGATTCCGGCGGTATTGCGCGCGAGGCCTGCCGTGTTGCCATAGTTCAACCTGTAATACTGAGGAATGGCTACGCTCGACGTGTAGGACAGTCCCTTGGCAAACGTATAGGTTCCCGTGATCTGGAAATTGTGGGCAAACGGGTGTGTTGCGCTCGCCTGCAGCCCGTCGTATTTGTTTGTCCCGTACCTGCCGATCGTCGTCGTGGTCGCCGTTCGTCCAGTCTCCATGGTGAGCACTTGACCCGCGGATCCGGTCCCGATGGTGCCCCAATTTGCGTTGATCGCCGACTGTGGGTCGATATAACGCGTTGCCACATAAGCTATGGATGTTAGCCAGCCTGGCAGCTGTTGTTCCAACGTGGCATTCCACCCTTGGATATAGCCGCGCACGTATTGCTGATTGCTTACGGTAAAAACGCCTGTCGTCAATGGCACTGGCACCCGGCCAGAACTGTAGTCGGGGACCACGACAGGGGGTAGACCCTCGCGAAGACTCGTAGCATAGGCAAAACTGTTGGTGGTGGGGATAGTCGACGTGACGTTGTCGGGAAAATTCTGCCGATTTCCCAGGACGCCTCCGGTATTGGTCGGGTCTGTGTTCAGGGCATATCCAGCACGGAAGACCGTATTGGGTGTCATGCGCCAGGCAATGCCGGCTCTTGGTTCAAAACGTTGATCGTCTTTGGTGATGCCGCAGTTCCTGGGATTGCCCCCCACACCGCAAATCACCATCTCATTCGTCGGGATGTCGAGATACTCCATCCCTCGGCTACCGCGGTTGGGATACGGGTAGTAGTCCCAGCGAGTCCCGTAGGTGACTGTTAGCTTTTTATTCACCTGCCATTGGTCGCGAGCGTAGAAACCGAGGATATTCTGATAGTCCTTATACTCCGGTGGAATCAACGACACCTTGCCGGCGTTGGAGGAAAGCCCAAGTAGGAACGACGCAAACGCGTTGTAGTCGTTGCCGGCAGGTCCCCCATTGAGCTGCGTCGATCCCTGGGAGAATTGGAATCCGCCCGAACCGGTGCAGTAATTGCAGTTGGTAGCCTCTTCGAAATCCTCGTTGTCCTGCTGCTGATCGAAGTCCACCCCAGCGCGAATATTATGGGTGCCCTTGACCCAGGTGACGTTCCCCACCCACTCCTTTTCAACGTTTCCGTAGTACTGGGGTTGAAAGTTATTGGCAGGTCCGAGCGTGGCTTCAGGGATATTGGATCCGGTGCCACCAAAACCGTCGATCTGCAACGAAGGCAAGCCGCCCTCTCTGGGGTCGGAACTTTCGAGGCCGGGAATCGCCATCAGCGTCCATCCCAGGTTCTCATTCAGCAACTCCGGGAGCGCCTGGGCATTGTTTCGCGTGTACCCGTAGTAAGCATCTGCAATCAAGGTTGGGCTGAAGATATACGTCGCGGAGCCGGTTCCGCTATAGACATGCCCAAGGCCATTTCCCACCGCGGTGTTGGACGCGCTGTAACCCGGGCCGCCCAATACGCCGTATTGTTGAGGATTCGACCACGAGACAAGGTTGATGCCGAAGCGTGCGAACATGCTTAGCTTGCTGCTCTGATTCCATGAGAGCTTGGAATCAAACTGGTTCTGGTGTTCGCCCGATACGCCCGTGCTCAAGTAGTTTCTGGAAAGGCCCAGGCTTCCGGTGCCAGTTGTGTTGGGATTTGGCCACGGCGCATAGGCGAGGAGAGCCAGAACACCGGGGTCGATTCGCGATTGCGGGATGATGTTCCCGGGGAACGGAGTGCGGCCGGTACCACACAACTTGGGATTGCCCCCGGGCACGCAATCTTTCTCATCTCCCGTGGTTGGATCATAGATAGGTGTCGGTGAAGCCGCAAGGTTCCCGGCCTTCATGGCCGCGGTTGGGTTCTCCGCATAAAGCGCATTGCCCACGCTTACGTAAGTACCCTGGTAGCTTACAAAATAAAAGAGCTTGTCCTTCTTGATCGGGCCGCCGACGGTGCCTCCGAATTGGTTGTTAATATATTCCGGCTTGGGCAGAGCTCCATTCGCGCCCCATTGATACGCCTGGAACGAACGGTCGGTGTGAAATTCAAAGAGAGAGCCATGGATGGAGTTGGTCCCGCTCTTGGTGGTGATGTTGACAGCCACTCCGCCGGCCAGACCCTGCTCCGCGTCGTACGAGTTTGTCACCACATTGACGTTTTCAATCGCGTCCAGTGCGGGGCTGTACATCGGGTTCCCGGTGGAGTTGAAGTTTGTGGAACTGGTGCCGTCCACCCGGTAGGAGTTGGTGGCGATGCCGACTCCGTTTACGGTAAGCGCCACAGCGCGCACCGCGTTCGCTCCAAAAGACTGACCGCTTTGCGGGGTCGAAACTCCGGGTACCACAACGGCGAGAATTTGTTGGTAGTTGCGGCCGAGGGGAATGGGCAAATTGGTGAGACTCTTGGCGCTTAAGTCGGTGTGCACGTCCGCGCGATCGGTTTGCAGAACACTGGCTTGTGCCGACACGGTGACATTCTGGCTGACTTGCCCGACAGCCAGCGAGAGATCCGAACGTGTGATTTCGTTCGCATTCACAACAATTCCGTTCTTCGTGTAGCTTTCAAACCCCGGCGCCTTCACCACCAGCGTGTAGGTTCCAGGCTCGAGGGTTACGAAGCTGAATCCGCCCTGGGCATTCGTAACCGAGCTCCGGCTGAAATTAGTTGCCTGGTTCGATATTGTGACCTCGGCCCCAGGCACTGCTGCTTGGCTGGGATCGGTTACGTAGCCGTTTAACGTTCCCTGCAGCAGCTGACCGATTCCAGGCTGCGAAATAACGATGACGGTGGCCACAAAGAAGGCCAACATCATTGGCCGAATGCGTTGTAACACGGCTTTCATTTACTGCCTCCAATAGCCTGTTGGCCCTTAAATGAGGTGTCGTCCAAATACCCCCGCACCCCTTGATTCGGCACGGGGAGGACTTTAGTTCTAACGACGAACAAATGTCAAGTGGAATGTGACGAGGGATCAGGCTCGATAAATAATTCCTGGTCGCATGGAGCGAGCCTAGCCCACGCAAACCCCGCTTTTGCTGATGGTTGGCGTTCACGCTATCTGCTGGAGGCGTATCGAAGTGGCGGTGAGGTTGGCCGGTTTATAGCGAGCGCGCCTCGACCGCGCTTGCGGTCACATTCCATCCTTCCACAGCCAAGCGAGGTCTCTCACTCATGAGCGCAGAACTCGGGAAGCGCACGTCAACGGTCTTGCTCTCGTGAGGGAGGAGCGAGAAGTAATTGTCTTGATACATCGCCGGGGGGACTCGTTCGCCAGAACCGCCGCGCACAACTTTTAGCCGGATGGCAAGAGCAGCTGTGGATGTTGGATTGGAGATCGTTGCGGTGAGTCTGCGCGTGCCTCCCTCGCCTCTTATCTGGGCAGACGCATGCAATGCGACTTGCGCCAATTTGCCCAGGCCAGTACAGTCTCCATCCGCCCGATTACTCCAGTAGAAGTTTTCTGACAAGATGCTTTTACCTCGGCTCAGTTTCAGTTTCAGGAAAAAAAGTCCCGGCGTTTCCGGCACCGCAAAGCAGTCGCGCGCACTGGTCGACGGTACCTCAAGTCCCATTTCTTTATGCCACTGCTCTTTTCCATCAAGGTCGTAGACCCACGCGTTTACCTGCAACCCCTCGTGGGCTTGCAAGGTATCGTTGGCAACGATGATGGTGTTTCGATGTTGATCCCAAAGAACGTGCAAGGGCTCACACGCGAGCTTTGCCCCGAAATAGCCTGCTGTCTGCTCGAAGTAGTAGTCGTATAGCTGGCAAATCAAAGCAGGCCACGCGGACTGGGTCATCCACACGAGCACTCCGCCTCCTCGCCGACTTCGCAGGCACTCATACATGGCCTTGGCTGATTCCAGATTCACCATCTGCGCTTTCCGGCAATAATCCTCGATGCCCGCGGCCGCTCCGTATCGTTGTTCAATACGTTTCGTATAAAGAACCGAGCGCGGATTTTGATAGTCATGAACCGCCCAGACATCACTGATGGGCCACAAATCCTCCTCTGCCATCATGGCCCGCATGCTTTCGACCGGGGGAACACAGACAATGCCAAGCTCGCTATGAAAGGTTGCGCCGCGATTCGCGAAATACCACTCGGGATCCCGATTCTCGTAGGGGCCGTGTCCAGTGACCACCCCGGATGCGGAGGCGGGAAGATAGTACCTGGTTCCGTCTAAGGCCGATACTGCTGCGCGCATGCCATCGTCCAGATCGGGGGGAGCCACCCCCTCATTTCTTCCACAATAAAGCGCGAGACTCGGATGACTGCGCACCCGGCGTATCTTGTCCCGCGCATTACTCATAAACATGGCGTGGTCCGTGGGGTCCGGGCCATCTACAGGGTTCGCCAGCCAAAAGTCGTCCCAGATGAGCAGCCCATGGCGATCACAAGCCTCATAGAACGCGTCCCGGCCTACCATGCCGACCCAATTGCGAATCATGTTCATGTTCATGTCGCGGTGCATCTTGACCCGCAAATCATAACCATCCTTGTCGCAAATCAGCATCCCGTCCTCCATGCCCCAATTCCCGCCCCGGCAGAGTATGCGATGCCCATTTACCAGAATGTTCAAGATGTTGTTCTCGACCTTGAAATCGAGCTGCCTGATGCCGAAAACGACTTCTTTTTCGTCACTCTTGCTGCCATCGGACTCAAGCCGAAATTTCATGGTGTAAAGATTTGGCTCACCATAACCGTTCGGCCACCAAAGGCGCGGTTTCGTCATGGCCAGCGCTGTCCACTCCCTTTTATCAAGGGTGATTGCCTTGGTCTCTTGAGGTGCAAGCGCGATTTCCTTGCGAAACGACCACTTGTCCAACGAAAGAATCAGGGCACATGTTTTTGTTTGGTCCGATAGGTTGCGCAGCTCAGTTTTTACGGTGAGCTCAGCGCGTGTGTTGTCAGGGGATAGAAGTTGGGTAGCTACCCACGGGTCCACCAGGACGGTATTCCCGGTCGTCTCCACGCGAACGTCGTTCCAAATCCCGACGTTCCGTCCTCGAATCGTGGGCACCCAATTCCAACCAATGCTGGATACAAATGTGGGGCTGTCCAAACCAAGGATTCCGCCATTTTTATAGCTTCCGCCCAACTGCTTGTGCATCACCGGCCCGGGGTGGGCCACCTGGCGCACCAGCACGGCCAAACAATTCTCGTGCCCGAATGCAGCAATATTCGTGATATCAAATCTTCGACGGATAAAGGCGCCTTCTATTGTGCCCAGGCGTGTCCCATTGAGATAGACATCTGCTTTCCAATTGATGCCATCAAACGCAACCCAAACGCGTTGTCCGCGGCATTTGGATGAGAGTGAAAAAGTGTTGCGATACCAGAAGTCGTTTTTGGTGAAGAATTCTTCCGAGATCTGGGTTTGTTGATTCCCAAAATTTGGGTCTGGAATGGCGCCGCCTGCGAGATAGCTTGCCAGAACCGTTCCTGGCACAACAGCCGGCAACCAGCTGCCTCCAGGATAGGTGGCCAGGGAGATTTCTTCGGGGGTGTCCGAGGTAAACATCGCACTTTGAAGCGACCAGCCGTCTGACAGCGTGGTGCTGCCCAGGATTGCGGTCGGCTTCGGCAGGGAAGCGGCCTTGCCGGGCTCTTTTCCCCAGACCTCAAACTCGGTAATCGAAAAACCCTGGGCCATGCCCTCCGCCGTTCCAACCATGCGCACATGCCGGGCCGAGATGCTTTTCAGCGGCACCGCTTCGACACCTCCTTTGCCTTCCGTATTCACATGCGTCGAAACCCAGCGCTTTGGATGAAGACCTTCACTGGAGACCTCGATTCGATAGTTCTGTGCGTAAGCCTTGCCCCAGTGAAGCGTTATCCCGTCGATCGGTTGCACTGCTCCGAGATCAATCGATATCCACTGCTCGCCGGCCGGTTTGCACTCCCAGTACGTCCGCTCGCTTCCGTCGGTCGCCAGGTGAGCTGTGTGGTCGTCGTCTGCCGAACTCGACTGATAGGCGGCTCGGTTCCTGGCGATATTCGCGGGGGACCCTGGCCCCGGCGGGCTTGGATAAGGTGCAACGGCTCGCTCGGCCATCGCCATCAGCGGCTCTCCGGCGCAAATACCCGCCGTCGCCAACGTTGTCTCCACCAAAAAGCTTCGCCTGCTGATTTTGTCTTCCATAAAAGGATCGATATCTCCCTTATCTCAAGAGTTATGAGACAGACCGTCGAGTCCTGTCAGTCAGTTTGCTTGGGCACTGTCTGGCAAGAATTCGTAACTCACAAATGCGAGCTTCTTGCTATCCGGGGACCAGGACGGGGCATCGATTGATCCCTGGCCGCCCAATAGCGTGGCCAGAACGCGGACTTTCTTTTCGTTGAGAGACATCAGCTGGATGCGGACTTGCTGGTTTGCCGGGTGCCCCTTCACATCGCTGTCATACGAAAGAAAGACCAACCATCGCCCATCCGGCGAGACGTGAGGGAACCAGTCGTTATCGGCATCCGAGGTCACTCGTTCCTCTGCGCTGCCGTCGGTTGCCATTCGCCAAATTTGCATGCTTCCAGTGCGACCGGAACTGAAGTAAATGAAACGTCCGTCGGGAGAATACTCCGGCCCGTCATCCGGCCCGCCGCCGGTGCCCAATCGTGTCTCTTCACCGCCTGCTTGGGAAATCCTGTAAATGCCTGCCTTGCTCTTTCGTACGCCGGTAAATGCCAGGGTGTTGCCGTCCGGTGACCATCCACCCCAAAAGGATGGCCCGTTCCCAGTAACCTGCCGCGTCGTCGATTCGTTGATGGGCGCTGTGTATACAAAAGGACCATGCGCCTTCTGACCTTGGCAGCTGATCGCCAGCATGCGGCCGTCGGGCGAAATCCCATGATGGCTGGTACAGCCACTGAGCCCATACCCGATCTCTGTAGGCGCGGTTCTCCCGGCACACACTACATCTTCCGCACCACAGATCACGGCAGCACGAAACAATCGTCCGTCCCGATTAAAGAGGAAGAATGAACTATCTCGTGACCAGTTCGGAGCCTCGATCCGTCCGGCAGTCACATACTCCACCTGTCGATCACTCGAGATGGTTTTTATCGTACCCACCGAGACCGTCTCGAGGGTACTGAACAGCGTCGCAGGCTGTTTGCCGGTGGGCCGGTTGACATCGAGTTGTAGTTTTGAGAAACGCACGGTCTGGAGCGCATCCTTGTCGTGGGCGCACACCCCAATACCCACGTAAAAAGGCTCCTTTAAGACAACTCTTGTAGACGCGCCTGACGGTTCAAGTTTGCCGTCCTTGCCGGATAGGAAGCCGTAAAAATAGTCTCCACGCTTCTCGATCTTGATTCTCCGCGGGAAATACACATTGGACGCGATCGTGTGCATCGGTGCGCCCCTGGTTTCTCGAAACTGAAGCGAACTCTTTCCCACGGCATGCAAAACGACGTCGGCAAAGGCGGAGTCGGTATCCAGGCTTTGCCGGATCATCAACACTCCCTTGCGATGCGGAAAGCCTGTCTTTCCCAGGATGTCTATGTCAGAGCCAAGAGACACGTCTCCAGATACTTTTTTCCAGACAAAATGAAAGTCATCCTCGTCCGCCCACATGTTTGCCCCACTGCCGGTCACGGTGTAAGTATCACTGGCCCTGTCATACTGGGCCGAGCCGGCATGCAAAACGGTACCGACCTCCGCCTGGCTCTCAAAAACACCGATCGGCGCGGTTGGGCCGGTCACGCCGGAAGAGGCGAAGGAGATAAAAGCAAGCAAAATCCCTGCGCCGAGGAGAGCGCTACGCAGGGGTCGTGATACGCGCATGGGGAAACCTTCCAGCTCGTTTGTAAGGTCTGCAACCGAGCCAGAGTACCACCGTATTGTCTTTTCCGTTGACTATTGTTTGTTCTTAGAACTAAAGTGTTGGTCGCGTTTGATATGCAGCGATGCCTGTATCAGGAAATCTGTATGGTGACGGATTAGGTCCCAACCAAGAGGAGTAAAGCGCTCATGAAATCTTCCCGTAGACAGTTCTTACGCACCGTGGGTGCCGCTGTGACCACGTCCGCCTTATCAGGGGCCGTTCCGCTTCTCGGCCAGGCATTACGCAATCCCTCTTGCAGTCTGGACCCTTTCTATAAAACTGCAGCGCACAGCCCTTCCATCCAGGTGGCTTATGCCGCAATTGCCTGGGGCGGAGATGACACGCAGGCCATCACCGACATTTCTTCCCTCGGTTATCCAGGTATTCAGATAAGGGCCAATGCCGTCAAGGAGTTTGCCGATCCTCATACCCTGAAAGACCTTCTGGCTCAACATCAGCTCGCACTCGCGGCATTTTCCAGCGGCGATGTCTTGATCGATCCCGCCCAGGAGGCAGCGAATCAGGCTATGCATGAAGCCAATGCAAAGTATGTAAGTGCCGTAGGGGGGAATTTCCTGCAGGTGATCGGAACGTTCAGTCATGGCGACACGACCTTCTCCGACGACGACTACAAACGTCAGGCGATGCTGCTCACTGAGGTCGGAAAGCGGGTTTCGGCCTACGGTGTGAAAACCGGCCTTCATAATCACATGGGTTCGATTGCGCAATCGCCGGAACAGTTGGAGAAAATCATGGATGCCTCCGACCCCAAGTACGTACACCTTTTGCTCGATACCGGGCACTACAAGCAGGGCGGCGGGGACCCCGCTGAAGCGGTCAAGAAATACAAGGATCGGCTGATTTGTTTGCACCTGAAAGACGTGAAGCCGTCGTCATCGAGCAGCGGTTATGAGTTTACGGAGCTAGGTCATGGCACGGTCGATTTTCCCGCCGTGATGGCCTCCTTGCGTTCCATCCACTTCAAGGGATGGGTGATCGTCGAGTTGGATGGAAAGCGCACCGGTACTGTGCCTACGGCAAAGGAGTCCGCCGCCATCAACAAGGAATACATCGAGAAAACTTTGGGGTTGCATGTGTAATCGGTGGTTTTTGCTTAGCGATCGTACCTCTGGTAGATTGCTGTGACGAGGCCACGAAATGGGGAGTGCCCGGCGGGTTCGTTGCTGTAAGCTGGGCGAGACGGGCAAGTCTGCACCGCCCCGATCAGATCGGCAGTGATGGTGCAAGGCAAATCTTCTTCAAAGAGTATTCGCAGCCGGAAGCCGGCGCCACCTGCGCAAACGGATGGCCTGGCGGCGGGGAATTCCCATCGCCCGAGCTCCGCAGACCTTCTTTCCAGGCCTTCCGCTCGAACCGCGCGATTTGAGAAAAGCTCCATGAGACATCTTGCGCTCACCGGAAAGCAGTCCGCGTCCAGGACCACTCCACGAAACATCAATCGCAGTCTCATCTTCAATCAGGTGCGCGTTCGGCAGCCGATCTCGCGTGCGGAACTTTCCCGCCGAACGGGCTTGCAGAGAAGCACTGTCTCGTTAATCGTCGAGGAACTGATTGCTAAGCGGTGGATCGTGGAAGGTGAAATCGGTCTGCTTCCGCGTGGCCGCCGCCCAACCATGATCCAGCTGAACCATCAGCGCGGAGTCCTGGCGTTAGATATCCACCCGTCGGAAGTAACGATCGCGGTTGCGGATTTGAGCGGCAGGGTGATCTCGCAGAATGTTTTCACCATCCCGCCTGATCCCAAGAAGGCGCTCACGTCTGTGCTCGCAGGCATTCGAAAAGTGATGAACGCCAACAAGTCGATGCAGTTTGACGGCGTTGGTGTTTGTCTTCCCGGCCGAGCCGATCGCACTTTGCAGAAGTTTATCTTCGCACCTCGCCTTCGTTGGCCAATCGCTGAGCTGAAGTCGAAAATTCATCGAGCGACGGGGCTGCCCGTCGAAATGGATAACGTTGCCAATGCTTGCGTTCTGGCGGAAGTCTGGTTCGGAGACAGCGACGGCGCTCACGACTTGGTGGTGATCAACGTCTCGGAGGGCATCGCGACGGGCATCTTCACCAACGGTAAAATTCTGCGCGGTCACAACGGAATGGCCGGTGAATTCGGCCACGTACAGCTCTTTCCGGACCCTGGTCTCCGGTGTGAATGCGGGAACTACGGATGCTGGGAGACACTGGCGTCCAATACTGCCGCTCTCCGCTACTTTCGTGATTCCGATGCTTCGGAGGAGAAGGAGCCCAGTTTCGGGGAATTGGTCAAAATCGCTCTAGGCGGAGACAAAGCTGCAATTGACGCTCTGACCAGAATGGCCTCGTACCTGGGCCGCGGCATTCGTATGATCATTTCCGGTCTCGACCCCAAGGAAGTCGTGATCGTGGGCGAACTCAGTTCCGCCTGGCATCTCCTGCAGCCGGTGATTGATGCCGAGATGAAGCGAAACTCTTTATCGAATGCGCCACTGCTTCGCCGCACCAACCACGGCAACAGCGCGCGTCTCACAGGCGCCGTTGCGCTGATCCTCAGCAAAGTGTCTGCCTGAATCTGACGTCCCCCCGATTTCGCTCAAGGTGCAAAGTAACCGGAGAGGTCGAGCAGGAGCTGTGTCGGATCCGGCGAGTACGAATCGATAGCACCGTTGTTGGTCGGAACGATCGCCATATTCGAGGTAATGGATCCGTCTGAGGCGTTCAGTGTGGAAACCTCAGGCTGTGCCGATCCCGATGGCCACAGAGCAAGAAATCTGACCGGCCCGGTGGGTACGACCGTGGCATTGAACACATAGGCCGAGGCTGCCGCCGGCGGAGCGCAGGGGCCCGCCTGAACGCTCAAAGTAAATGTCCCTGGGAACGGCGGGAACGTATTGCTGCGGGTATCCAGAGCGCGGCACGGCGTCACAGCATGGAGGTAAATGCCGCCCGCTCCAGGGGGCGCGAAATAGCCGTTCACGTCCAGGACAACGTCTGCGTTGCTGCTGGCAAATACTGAGATATTCCCGCCCGTGCCGGCAGGGACGATGGCAGCGTTGGCCGTGGGCGTTGCTGCGTTGAGATTCAACGTAGAAACCGTCGGTTGATTTTGTCCCGTCGGCCAGGTAGTTACGTAACCGCCAGTTGTTTTAGAGATGCCCACGAAACTGAAGGAGTAGGCCTGGGCAGTCGCAGGTATCTTGCAATTGCTTGACTGCACGGGAAATGAGCGCGCCTGGCCGGCAACCAAAGATGGTCCGGCCAGCGGTCCTGTGGTGTTCCTTCGGGTATCTGCCACACGGCACGGCGTTAACGGGTAGAAGGCCAGCCCGGAAACAGCCGAAGGAACGAAGTATCCATTAATATCGAGCACCACATGGGTGGGGGCTAGACTGCTGGCGAAGAGACTGATGGCTCCGCCAGTTCCGGCCGGCACGATGGCGGCATTGGCCTTCACCCGGCCGTCGATGGAGTTGAGCAGCGAAACCACGGGTTGTGGCTGCCCGGTTGGCCAAACGGTCAGATAGTTGAGTTGGCCACCGGGCACTACGGTCACATTGATCGAGTAGGCCGCGGCGGTCGCGGGAATATTGCACGGGCCTTGCGGAATTGGGAAGCTTCGCACTGCCGCGTTTGCGATCGCAGGGCCACCCAGCGGTCCGGTTGCCTTGCGAGTGTCGGCCAGGCGGCACGGCGGTACGGGCACAAACGTCAATGCCGGCGAGGGTCCAGCGCCCATCACCACTTGCCCGACTGTGGGCGCCGCGGCTGCCGGGTTGTTGCTGTCCCCGGAATAGGTGGCGGTTACCGGAAACGTTCCCGGCTTCGCATAGGCGTGGGTTGCGATCGCTATCCCTGAACTGGCGAGCGGCTGAACAGACGGTGCCGAGCCATCCCCAAAGACGAAACTGACGGTGCCCGAAGGGAGCGGGCTTTCCGTACCCAGAACCGCCGCGGAGTAGGTCGTTACCTGGCCGACATAGGTTGGATTGGCCGAGGTACTCATCACGATCTTCGTCGCCGATCCGCCGGCCTCCACAATCACCAGATTCAGTGTCGCCACGGCGGACGGTGAATTATTCGAATCTCCCAGGTACCGGGCCATGATGGTTTCCGTCCTGGCGGGACCACTCTGGTGGGCCCTGGTGATGGTGTATGCGCCGTTGACCAACGAATGGATCTGGGTGAGATTGCCATTGGCAATCCCAATGGTGCCGGTCAGCGGGGAAGATCCGCTGCTCTTCACGGTAAAGACGATGGTCTCTGGTTGACCCACCGTAACCGGATTGGCCGAGGTGGTAATCGTCACCGTTGTGGTTGCTGCGGGCAGCAACTGCGTGAACGCGAGCGTAGCCCAGAGAAACAGCAGAGAACCAGCAAAATGTCGTCGCATGCGCCCGCCCTTGAGAAGGAAATTTATCAATTACAGATGAACGGGTAAAGAAGCTTGGCCGAGAGAGAGCTAAACGCCTTGCCGGATGATCGCGCAAGGAGGGAGTTAATGATTGAATTCGTGGGTTCTGGCGGAGAGAGAGGGATTTGAACCCCCGATACCCGTGAAGGTATGCCTGATTTCGAGTCAGGTGCATTCAACCGCTCTGCCATCTCTCCGTCTTTTAAATTCAACAGGTTACAAGCTAGGCTCTCGTGGGGTTCGATCACCTATGTCTTAAATTATGTCATAGATCCGAACCGGCTCCGCTTGCGAACCTCGGGAGGCGATGTTGGGGCGAATCGTTATTTCCGTGCCGCGATAGCTTGCCGTGCTGGAAAGAATGAACGGAAGCGATCACGTTCCAGCTCTCAACGATTTCCAACAGGAAGAGAGCCGCCAGCAGTCCTTCAGCGTCGCAAAATATTAGGTGTTCGTAGTAAATTTCAGCGGTCGAAGCGGTCAGCTGCCGGAGCGTCTTACCCGGTGCTTTAGTCCGTTTTCTCGGGCATGGTGCTTTACAACGGGCGGTGTGAGCGCAAAGGCAACTTCCACTGAAGCACCTTGGCCTTGCTCAAGGCCAATCCACCCTCGCGCTCTAACGCCGCGGACACTGCCCTCTCAATAGCTTCCAAGTTGTTACGCCGTTCGAGCCAGAGCATACGGGTCATGGTCTCCAGTTCTGTTTCACCGTTACTCATCCCGATTTCGAGGAGTGTGCAAACCTCTTCCCGTACGTCTTCCCAGTCAGCGCCATCCATTCAAGAATTAAGGCATGGATCTGCGAACGGTTTGTGGTCAATATTGCTCACTCCGGAAAATATTGATGTACGGCACCCACGGTTCCCTTCGTAGTGCTGCAACCCTCGGCTGGTTACTCCCTACCAAAGGTAGTATGGCCGACTCCATTTGGGCGTGGCATCCTCTTCCTACGATGCGAGTCAACATCAAAGCCCGTATCCCCATGCATCTGTACCAGGAGTTTCACAGTCTGCCCCTTGTGCTGACGATTGAAACGGCGCACGGCCTGGCTGCTCGTTGTGAACATCGCACCACTGCCGCAGAACTGATGTGGACCTTGGACCAGAAGACCGACATCAACTCCAGCCTTCTGGACCGGTTCCGCCAAAAATTAAGGCTCATCGAAGAAGCCAATCTCAGCGACGTGGAAGTCAGCGACGAAGTCCTCGATATGTTCGGCTTCTTTCTCTAGACTCAGGATTTCGCTACGCCGCCCAATTCCTCATTTAACAGCCTTGCCAGGCGCAACCCCGCCACGGCAAGCTGGCGGTCGACCACGGGCCGTTCCCGCAGGTAGTAGGCCTCGTCTATATTTGTCTGCGGCTGCACCCATGCCTGCTTGGCTAATTGCAGTGAATCGTTGGCCCACGTCACCGGGTCCGCAGAGCCGGCCTGCAGATGATCGGTTTCGATCATCTCCTCCAGCGTGCGCGCATAGCGGTGTTCGCGCAATCCGGTATGAACGATCAGCTCGGTATCCCAAACGCTGTGCAAATTGCACGGATAATCGCCACATTGGGTCGCACCGAACAGGGTCACGGAAACGTCGTTTCCCCCGCGTGCGTCAGCCATGGCGTGGAACGGCTGGCTCAGGTCGCCGACGAAGTGAACCAGAAACTTCAGCGCCTCGCTCCGCGCTTGAAAGGGCTGCGTCGGATCCCCCAGGATCCGGGCAAACCGGTTGATCTGGGCAACGACGCAATTATCGTCGGGGCAGTCTTTCGCCTCATACCCGCCGGAGGCAGGAGCAATATCCACGTAGTGCCAGGGACCGGTCTCCGGCCGGCCGCTGCGAATGTCGTCCGCCCAGGTGGAGATGGACGCCAGGTCGTTGTCCCCCAGGAACTGCCGCAGCGCTTGAATCGTGGAATCGTTCAAGTGTTCCCAGGCGATGTCCGCGATAATTCTGTGGCCTTCGTTTCCCCAAGCCCATGCCTGGGGGTGGGGAAGCATCAACAAAAGAGCGGCGCCGGCCGCTAACCATGATCGAAAACGCATGCGTTCGATCATAGCCCGCGGTCGTACTTTTTCTTTGCCAAAGCTGGGCGAGGCCGAGTATGACTTGCCATTCCCGTTGAGGTTTACCTGCGCTCTTCTTACGAGATCATCCCTCAGCGGCAAAGCCGAATCTGTTCAAAGCATCTATGTACGGCCTGAAGGCCGTACTCTCAAAGGGTTCATCTCGCAGGAGATGCTGCGATGTTATCTAAGAACTCGGTGGGTTGCTTCCACCGAGTTCCAACTGTTCCGGCGACTGTCCCAGCCCCTTACAAAAACAGCGGCGCCAGAACCAACGTAACCGTCGCCAGCAGCTTGATTAGCACGTGCAGCGATGGGCCGGCCGTGTCCTTGAACGGGTCCCCGACCGTATCACCCACTACCGCTGCCTTGTGCGCATCCGAACGCTTGCCCCCGTGGGCGCCTGTCTCAATGTATTTCTTGGCGTTGTCCCACGCCCCTCCACTGTTATTCATCAGCATGGCCATCAGGATGCCGACGATGGTCCCCACCATGAGCAGGGCGGCCACCGCCTCTGCACCGGCAAGGTCGATGGAATGACCGTTCAAGACAGGCGAGTATTCTCCCGGAATGTGAATGTGGAAGCTGCCGCTCAAATTCTTGAACACCAGTCCCACCGCCAATGGCGTGAGCACGGCAAGCGCGCCGGGCAAAACCATCTGCTTGAGCGCGGCCCCGGTAACGATGCGGACGCAGCGGCCGTAATCCGGTTTAGAGGTGCCTGCCATAATGCCGGGGTTCTCGCGGAACTGCGCGCGCACATCTTCGATGATGTATTGCGCCGTGCGGCCCACCGCTTTGATCGCGAATGAGGAGAAGAGGAAGATCAACATCGCACCCAGCAGCGCCCCGACAAAAACAGGCACGCTGGCCAGGTTGATATTGGTAAAGCTCCAGTTCGGGTCGAGCACTTGGCCCGCATCGGTGAAGCGTTGCGCCACGATACCGTGCACCGTCTCCAGGTAAGCGGAGAAGAGCAGAAAGGCCGCCAGCGCCGCAGAGCCAATAGCATAGCCCTTGGTGAGCGCCTTGGTGGTGTTTCCCGCCGCGTCCAGCTTGTCGGTCTTTTCCCGCACGGACTCGGGCTGATCCGACATCTCGATGATCCCGCCGGCATTGTCGGTGATCGGCCCAAACGTATCCATCGCTAGAATGTAGGCGGCAGACGAGAGCATGCCCATCGTAGCAATCGCAGTGCCGTAAATGCCTTTGGCGTAGTCAGAGATGGTCGCATCCGCGAGCCCGCGCACGCCGAAGTAGTAGCTCAGCAGCAGGGCAGCGCTGATCACGATGACCGGCATGGCCGGCGTCTCCATGCCGACCGCGAGGCCGCTGATGATATTGGTTGCGGGCCCGGTCAGCGAGGCGTTGGCAATCGATTGCACCGGCCGGTACCGTGTCTCGGTGTAGTACTCGGTGATGCGGACAAAAAGAAACGAGGTCACCATACCCACAACCCCGCAGCTCAGCAGCCACCAGCGTCCCTGCAGCATGTAGTACACCGCACCAGCGAAGCCCACCAGCGCCAGCAGGGTGGTCACGTAATAGCCGCGATTCAGTGCGTCCATCGGATCCTGATCCTCGCGGCTATGCACCACCAGCACGCCCACAAAGCTGGCCACCAGGTTGATGGCGTGAACGATTAAAGGAAAGAGAATGCCCTTGATGCCGAAGACCGGATACAGGGCGGTGCCGAGAATCATCGCACCAACGTTTTCCGCCGCAGTGGATTCAAAGATGTCCGCACCGCGGCCGGCGCAATCGCCCACATTGTCGCCCACCAGGTCCGCAATCACCGCGGGATTACGCGGATCGTCTTCCGGGATCCCGGCCTCGACCTTGCCCACCAGGTCGGCGCCCACGTCGGCAGCCTTGGTGTAGATGCCACCGCCCAGCTGGGCGAAAAGAGCCACCAGCGAAGCGCCAAAGCCAAAGCCGACCAGCTGGTAGGGAACGTGTTGCGGGTCCGTCAGGCCGCCAAATAAGAAGAACAGGCTGCCCACGCCGAGCAGGGAAAGGCTGATCACCACCATGCCGGTAACCGCACCCCCGCGCAGGGCAATCTTCAATGCCTTGCCCAGGCTGCTACGGGCAGCGCTCGCCGCGCGGATGTTGGTGCGAATGGAAACAAACATGCCGGTGTAGCCGGCAAAACCCGAGCAAATGGCGCCGATCAGGAAACTGATCACTACCTTGCCCGCCAACGGAGCGGTAAAGTCAGAGAACTTGTAGCCCACAAAAAGGGCAATCGCAAGCACCACGGCCAGCGCGGCGATGGTCGTATATTGGCGCGTCATAAACGCTTCCGCGCCTTCGCGGATGGCGTTTGAGATCACCCGCATCTCGGCCGTCCCGGTATCAAACGCGAGTACAGAGCGAGCCAGAAAAAGAGCAAACACAAGGCCGACCAAGCCGGCAATGATAGCGATCCAGAGAAAAGTGCTGCCGCTTGTGTCCAGGGCAGCGGTCAAGCCCTGTCCTTGGACAGTGGCCGATAGAGAGAAGAAATGCATTCAAACGCCTCCAGAGGTAATTGCTACTGGGGTTACCGGTTGCTCTGCCCGCCGCGGGCACAAACACCTGCAAACCGGCTGATTAGAGCACGATGGGAAAAAGTTGGTCAACGTCGCATCGTCATCATACTGGCAGGGCGGTAAACACGCCCAAACTTGGATGCCGTCGCCGCAGGATTGTTTACCGGTTTGGCCAGTAGCGGTGACGAAAGATTACAATCTGCGTTGGCCTCGGCCAATTTATCCTTAACTGTATCGTCACTATGAGGTGGGCATGGCGAAGGCGGTTACGGCCACTGAGCAATCCAGCGTCGCGTCCTATGCCGGGCTGGAGCCGGAACAATTGATCCGGATTTACCGGTTGATGTACATGTCGCGCCGCACGGACGATCGCGAGATCCTCCTCAAACGGCAGCAAAAGATCTTCTTCCAGGTTTCCGGCGCCGGCCACGAGGCGCTACTGGTGGCCGCCGGCATGGCCCTCAAGCCCGGCTATGACTGGTTTTACCCCTATTATCGCGATCGTGCCCTCTGCCTGACGCTGGGTACCACCGTGGAGGAAATGCTTCTGCAATCCGTGGGCGCGGCCGCCGACCCGGCAAGCGGCGGCAGGCAGATGCCTTCGCATTGGAGCAGTCCGCGGCTCAACATTGTCAGTTCGTCTTCTTCGGTCACCACCCAATGCCTGCAGGCTGTGGGCTGCGCAGAGGCGGGCCGATACCTCACCACCCATCCAGCGGCCGCCGAGCAGCGCCAGGGGGACTATAGCGCTTTCAGGCCCACCCACTTTCATGGGGACGAGGTGGTCTATGTCTCGCTGGGGGAAGGCGCAACTAGCGAAGGGGAGTTTTGGGAGGCGATCAGTTCAGCGTCCGTCCTTTGCCTGCCGGTCCTCTTCGTGGTCGAAGACAATGGCTATGCCATCTCGGTTCCGGCGGATGTAAACATCCCAGGCGGGAACATCTCGCGCCTGGTCGCCAATTTCCCTAATTTCTTCTTTGCCGAGGTGGACGGCACCGATCCTGTCGCAAGCTATGCTGCGTTCACCCAGGCGGTGGCCCACTGCCGTTCCGGCAAAGGGCCGGCCTTTGTTCACGGGCACGTCATCCGGCAATACGCCCACTCCTTTTCCGACGACGAACCGCTCTACCGGTCAGAAGCGGAGCGCAAGCGGGAGGCCGCTCTCGACCCTCTGCCCAAGTTGCAAATGCGCCTGCTGCGTGACGGCATTCTCGACCCCGCGGCCATCAACCGGCTGGAGCAGGAAGTGGACGAAGAAGTACGCAGCGCCGCCGAGAGGGTCCTGCGCGCTCCGCTTCCTGAGATCGCTTCGATTGAGCGCCACGTTTATTCCGAAGACCTCGACCCCACCAGCGCAAACCTGGCTCGTCCGGCGGTGCAGACCTCCGACGCGCTGGAGCGGACCATGGCCGACCTGATCAACAGCTGCCTCAAGGACGAGATGCAGCGGGACCCGCGCATCGTGATGTTTGGTGAGGACGTAGCGGACACCAGCCGTGATGAGGAGCTGCGTCAAGGCTTGGTCAAGGGAAAGGGTGGCGTCTTCAAACTCACGACCGGCTTGCAGCGGGAGTTCGGACCGGACCGCGTGTACAACTCTCGACTGGCCGAAGCCGATATTGTGGGCCGCGCGATTGGCATGGCCACGCGCGGACTCAAGCCCGTGGTCGAGATCCAGTTCTTTGACTACATCTGGCCCGCCATGCACCAATTGCGCAACGAGCTCAGCCTGTTGCGCTGGCGCTCCAACGGCACCTATTCGGCGCCCGCTGTAGTGCGCGTGGCCATTGGCGGCTACTTGACCGGCGGTTCGGTTTACCACTCCCAGTGCAGCGAAAGCATCTTCACCCACACGCCTGGTATCCGCGTGGTCTTTCCCTCGAATGCTCTCGATGCCAACGGTCTCTTGCGGACCGCGATCCGCTGTGATGATCCGGTACTCTTTTTTGAGCACAAACGCCTCTATCGCGAGACCTTTGGCCGGGCTGTTTACCCTGGGCCCGAATACGCCATCCCCTTTGGCAAAGCCAACCTGGTGCGCCAGGGCAAGGACATGACCGTGATTACCTACGGAGCCGTCGTGCCCCGGGCGCTGCGCGCCGCCCAGCAAGCCAGCAGCGAGCTGGGCCTGGAGGTCGACCTGCTCGACCTGCGCACCCTCAATCCCTACGACTGGGAGGCGATTGCCACCTCGGTCCAAAAGACGGGCCGGGTGATCGTCGCCCACGAAGACATGTTGAGCTGGGGCTATGGAGCGGAAATCGTAGCCCGCATCGCAGACGAGCTCTTCGAGTACCTGGACGCCCCCGTGAAACGGGTAGCCGCCATGGACACCTTTGTGGCCTATCAACCGATCCTGGAAGACGCCATTCTGCCCCAACCCGAAGACCTGTTTCGAGCCATGGCTGACCTGGGCAAGTACTAACCCGGTCCTTAGCGAGGGAAGAAAATTTTCCACAGCCGGTGCGCCGGCGCCAGCCCTGGAAAAATGCCTCAAATCAGCCCCTTAGAGCACAACTTTGTCCTTCGCCCCGCGTTCGAACCAATGTGCCCGCACTCGGGCCGGGTTTGGAGCTGCAAATGGCAACACGTCGCGCATTCATGAAGGGCGGGGCGATGGCCCTGGTCGGCACCTCGGTAGTGCCAACGTTCCTGCAGCGGTCAGTGCTCGCGCAAACCACCAGCGCGCAGGCCCAGGGCAAAAAGCTGGTCGTGATCTTCCAGCGCGGCGCCGCCGACGGGCTCAATATCGTGGTTCCCCACGCAGAAAACAACTACTACCAGCTCCGGCCGACCATCGCCATTCCGCAAAACCAGCTCATCGACCTGGATGGGTTCTTCGGATTGCACCCGGCCATGCAATCGTTTAAACCCTTATTCGACCAGGGTCATCTGGCCATGGTCCAGGCCGCCGGTTCGCCCGACAACAGCCGCTCGCACTTCGACGCCCAGGACTACATGGAGAGTGGAACCCCCGGCGTAAAGGCTACGCCGGACGGCTGGCTGAACCGCGCTTTGCAGGCGGAAGATCTCCATCGCCAGCAGAGGCACACCGCCTTCCGTGCGGTCGCCCTGGGGTCCCAGGTTCCCCGCACGCTGGACGGGAAAATTTCCGCCGTCGCGGTCAACCGGGTGCAGGATTTTGGTGTGGCAGGAAAGAGTGCAAATGCCGCCCCAATAAGCTCCGCTTTTGAGGCAATGTATGCTAATTCTGTAGACACCGTCCTCCACGGTACGGGCCAGGAGACCTTCGAGGCAGTAAAGATGTTGAAGGCCACTGATCCGGCGCATTACCAGCCCGGGCCAGGCGCCAACTATCCCAACGGGGCTTTCGGCGACAACATGAAACAGATCGCCCAGTTGTTAAAGGCAAATTTGGGGGTGGAAGCAGCTTTTACGGATATCGGCGGTTGGGATACGCATCAGAATCAGGGCAGCGTGAATGGTCAACTGGCCAACTGCTTGCGCGATCTCAGCCAGGGTATCTCCGCCTTTTGGACTGACATGGGAAGCGACGCAGAAAATATACTATTGGTGACCATGTCCGAATTTGGGCGCACGGCGCAGCAGAACGGGACCGGTGGAACCGATCACGGGCATGCCAATGTCATGTTTGTGCTCGGCGGCGCAGTCAAGGGTGGCAAAGTATACGGCAAGTGGCCAGGCATGGCGACCGAGCAGCTCTATCAGAATCGCGACTTGGCCATCACGACAGATTTCCGCCAGGTTTTAGGGGAAGCAGCGTTCAAGACCCTGGGAGCGCGCAACCTGGAACTGGTTTTTCCCGGGTCGGAACTAAAGACGACGCAGTTCCTGAACCTGGTATCGAGTTAACCGGGCCCGCAATCATCATTGCAGATTCCGCCTATCCGGCACGTTCGCTGTGTCAGGTGGGGAAACCACGATTTTCGGGCTCAGGACCGTTAAGGCCGAATCAAAAGTCGGGGGGCTTGCGACTTTGGCTGGAGGTTTATGGGTTTGTCAGTTGTGGGGTCCCTTATCTGACACAGCGAAGGTGCCGAATAGGGCCTTACCGGCTTACCGCCTTCGCCCGCGCGCCCCTGTTACCCACGAAATCATCTAGCCCCAACCAGCCGCAGCCGGTAAACACCAGCATCAAGCCGAGGGCGAAGAGCGCCAGTGGAAAGGCGAAGGAGTTCGGCCCCATCAGTCCGCCATGCAGGTGGATTTTGAGAATGGCCACCGCCATATCGATGGCTACCATCAACGCGGCAAGTCGGGTCAACAACCCAACGATCAGCAGCATGCCGCCAAAAAATTCAGTAAAAGCGGAGACGTAGCCCAGCCAGACCGGCAGGTGCAGCCGGGTGACCATGTGGCTGAAATTGTAGAGCGCACCAGACGGAATGATCTTGTCGTATCCATGACGCACCATGATGATGCCGAGAACCAACCGCATGACCAGAGCACCAAGGGACTGAAAGCGATTAAGCCAGTTGAACAAAGGGAACTCCTGTTGGTATCAGTGTTGTAGGCAAGCTTAATTGCCGCGCAGATATTTGCCCAGAAAACTTCGCAGAGAGGGCAGATAATTCTCGTCCTTATAGAGAGCCGCGAGGGTGTCCCTTTGCTTCGGCTCCGCAGCCTGGTCGTAGTAGAGCCCGTTTGCGGCCGAGTACAGCATCAGCTTAGGGGTGCGCAAAGCAGCCAGAGTCTGCATGGGATCGAAGCGGTCATGAAAGAGCAGGCGAATCGGCATCAGCCGCGTGCGGGCGTCGAACTGTAGCGAGTCGAGGATCGGCGGCCTGGGCTCTTCGAGGATCAACGCTGGTGCCTGCGGATGACGGCGTGCGGTTTCCGCTGCAATCGCCGCGCCCAGTCCGACCCCGTCGAGAACGATCGTGGGCGCAGGAAGATGACGTGTGTCCGTAAGGTAGGTCCACGCGGCATCGGCATCCTCGTAGGTGCTTGCTTGCGATGGATGCATGTTCACACTCTTCCCAAAGCCGCGATAGTCGAAGGCGAAAATATTCAAGCCGAGGTTATGCAGGGCCTGCAACTGCGGCAGCGTATCCGAAAGCGAGCCAGAGCCGTCATGTAAGAAGAGCAGGGTATTGGCGGGTGCGCCGGCAGCCGCAGGGATCCACCAGCCGTTGAGCTGGAGGGTGCCGGTCTCGGTCGAGTCAAACCGGATCTCGTCGTACTTCAGACCTAGTGAGGACGGCGTGGCCGTGATGGCGCGCGAAGGTTTAAAGACCAGTTGCCACTGTCCTTGCCAGAAAAGCAGGCAGAGGGTCGCGTAAACGCAGATCATGGCTAGCAAAAGGGTGGCCGCCAGGCCACCGAGGATCCAGCGCGCGCTGGCCAGCGGTTGCTGTGGGGCCAGCGGGCTGACCCATCCGGGCGGAGGTGTGTGTTTTTGGGGCATGATTCGTTTGCGGCCGGACCGGCGATTTGCCATGGTTAGCCGAAAGCGAGTTCGTCCGCCGATTCAAGCGGAGTCCCGCAGATACGGCAAAGAACCGCAGAGCAGTCGCCACACACCAGCGGGTCATGAACAGCCCGCGCGCACGAAGGGCACCAGAGGTCAACCGCTGGAGGCACTTGAGATACTGTGGGAGGGGAAATGCCGTCCATGAATTCAGAGCCTAAAGCATTTTCACTTCTGGTGTATACGGAGCGACTCAACGAACGATGAGCGAATTAGTCAAGATCTGCAGCACGGGCCAGTTGCCGCGACCCGGTGAAGCCAAGGAATTTAGTGCAGGCGCCCGAATTCTGTGCGTTGCTAACATAGATGGCATCATCCGCGCCTTGGACAACGAGTGCCCACATCGAGGCGGTCCGCTGGCCGAGGGGATGATTGAGAACGGCAAGCTGATTTGTCCCTGGCACGCCTGGTCCTTCGATCCCGCCACAGGGGCAACGCAGAACTCTCAGGAAAAGGTTGCAATTTATCCCGTAAGTATTGAAGGGGAAGACGTTTTCGTTGGGGTATAGGCCGTCAATCCTGGCTACCTCTTCTTCTGAAATGGACCATTCCGGATTCGGGGTTAGTTAAACCCAGAACTGCCCCGGATTTCCTGCATGCTGCTCTAGACAGGTCTGCGTATGCGGCTTTCTTCACGGAAAGCCGCACGAGACTCGTTGATTCCACAGAGCTGCACAGGAAATCCGGGTCCGTCCTGGGACATTTTTCAGCCGTCCCTGACGGGACTGGTTCATACTTCCAAAACCGACCCAGCACTACGTGCTGGGCTACTCTCAGCCGTCCCCTACGGGACTTTCCTAACCAGCAACCCCGGCCTTAACAATCGCAGTTAGCGAATGCGGATCCAAGCTCGCGCCTCCCACCAGCGCGCCATCGATCTCCGGCTGGCTGAGCAGTGCGCGGGCGTTGTCCGGCTTGACGCTGCCCCCATACAGGATGCGCAGTGCATCGGCCGCGGGCCGGCCCACCAGCCGCGCCACCTCGCTGCGGACGATGAGATGAGCTTCCGCGGCAATGGCTGGGCTAGCTGTCTTTCCCGTTCCAATAGCCCAGATGGGCTCATAAGCGATGATCATCGGGCGCAGCTTGGTCGGATCGATCTGATGGATCGCCCGGCTGACCTGCCGGCACACCACTTCCTCCGTCAAGCCGCGCTCTCGCTGTTCCTCGTTTTCACCCACACAAACAATCGGCACCAGGTGATGTTTGAGGGCAGCGTTCAGCTTCCGGTTGACGTCATCGTCGCTCTCGGCGAAATATTGGCGGCGCTCGGAATGGCCGATGATCACGTACTTAACCCCCAGGTCAACCAGCATGGAGGCGGAAATCTCTCCGGTAAACGCGCCCTCCTCGGCAAAGTGCATATTCTGCGCGCCGATCAGAACGTCTGAGCCCTTCACCGCGTGCACCGCGGCCGGCAAATCCACCGCCGGAGCGCAGATCACGATTTCGCCGTGCGTCTCGTCCTTCACTAACGGCAGGAAAGTATGAAGGAAGCTCTGCGCCTCCTTAGGTGTCTTGTACATCTTCCAGTTGGCGGCGACGAGGAGCTTGCGCATGCTATTGGGTGTCTCGCTTCTTGTGTTCCTTGACCAAATTGTAGAGCACGGAAAGGGTGTGTTTGCGATCGAACCGTCCGGCCACGCGCACCACTGTCCAGCAGCTAAGAAAGCCGAAAACAAAGTATCCGCAACAGCCCATCGTCAGCACGAATGACATTGGCTTGCTGCCAAGCCAATCTCCGAAGGTGCTGAGCGCGTTGAGCGTGGAGACGAAGCCCATCAGACCGCCGAGTGGGAAGGCGATCAGGCCAAACGTAGCACGATACCGGTAGCCGCGAAGAAACTGGGTAAAGGTCGCGAGCAGCCATGCGATCAGCGCGCAGACAAGGCCCGCGATGAGGATGAGCAGCGGCAGTTCGAGACTGACCACAGCCATGGTCTACGAGCCAGGTGCTTCCGAGAGAGCCTCCACGCCGGGAAGCCGTTTGCCTTCGAGAAACTCGAGCGACGCGCCCCCGCCGGTGGAGATGTGCTTGATCTTATCGGCCACCCCGGCCTGCTTCACCGCCGAAACGGAATCGCCGCCGCCGACAATCGTGATCGCGGCCGCATTCTCCGCCAGCGCTTCCGCCACCGCCGTAGTGCCGTGGGCAAAGGCCGGCATTTCAAATACGCCCATGGGCCCATTCCATACGATGGTGCGGGCCCGGGCGATCTCTGTCGTAAACAGCTCCACCGTGGCGGGACCTATATCGAGCCCCATCCATCCAGCAGGGAACGGGCCATCGCCCTCGACGATCTGCGTACGGGCATCGCCCGCGAATTTGTCGGCCAGCACGTGATCCACGGGCAACAGAAAACGCACTCCCTTGGCCTCGGCTTCTTTTAGCGCTTCACGAGCCACATCCAGCTTATCGGCTTCCACCAGCGACTTGCCCACGTCTTGTCCCTTGGCTTTCAGGAAGGTGTAGGCCATGCCACCGCCGATGAGCAGCGCATCCACCTTGCTCAGCAGGTTGTGGATCACCTCGATCTTGTCCGAGACTTTGGCCCCGCCCAGGATGGCGACAAATGGCTTCTCCGGAGCTTCCAGGGCTTTGCCCAGGTAGTTCAGCTCCTTTTCCAGCAGCAGCCCGGCTGCGGACTGAGAAACAAAATGAGTGATGCCCTCGGTCGAAGCGTGCGCCCGGTGAGCGCTCCCAAACGCGTCATTCACATAGACGTTGCAAAGCTTCGCGAGTTGTCGCGCGAAGTGCTCGTCGTTGGCTTCTTCCCCAGCGTGGAAGCGCAAATTCTCCAGCAGCAGCACCTGCCTCGATTCCAGCTGGCGAGCCATCTCCGTAGCCACGTCGCCCACGCAATCGGGCGAGAAGGCCACGTTCACCGATTCACCCAGCGCGTGGTCGAGCAGCGTGCGCAGCCGGTCCACCACCGGCCGCAGGCTGTATTTAGGGTTGGGTTTTCCTTTGGGACGCCCCAGGTGCGAGGCCACGATCACTTTAGCGTGATGGCGCAGCGCGTACTCGAGCGTGGGCAAGGTCTCTTTGATCCGGGTGTCGTCGAGAATCTGTGTACCGCTCTCGGAGAGCGGTACGTTGAAATCGACGCGGACAAAGAGATATTTGTTGTTCAGCTCCAGGTCGCGGATGGAAAGTTTCGCCATGGGAGTTCCTCTCAAGAAGTCTTACGAGAGCCGCCTCTGATCGTTCACACATCTCGCGCATCGCTGCGCGAGATGTGCTTTAGAGCCCAGCTTTCTCGAGGAACAGCACCAGGTCTTTCACCCGGTTCGAGTAGCCCCACTCATTGTCGTACCAGCTGATGACCTTGGCCATGTTGCTGCCGACCGTTTTCGTCAGCGGGCTGTCAACGATCGAGGAGAGCGGATTTCCCTTGAAATCGCTCGAGACCAGCTCATTGTTCTCCAAGCCCAGAATGCCCTTCATCGGCCCCTCCGCCGCAGCCTTGAGAGCCTCGTTGATCGATTCCTTGGTAACCGGCTTCTCCGACGTGAAGGTCAGATCCACGACCGAGACGTTGGGCGTGGGAACACGAATCGCAAAGCCGTCCAGTTTGCCCTTGAGCTCTGGCACTACCAGGTGCAGAGCCTTGGCAGCGCCAGTCGATGTAGGAATCATCGACAGAGCAGCGGCCCGTCCACGGCGCAGATCCTTGTGCGGGAAATCGAGAATCACCTGGTCGTTGGTGTAGCTGTGGATCGTGGTCATGATGCCGGAGGCGATGCCGAATGTGTCATTGAGCACCTTGGCCAACGGCGCCAGGCAGTTGGTGGTGCACGAGGCGTTGGAGATGACGTTGTGTTTCTTGGCGTCGTACTTATCCTGGTTCACGCCCAGCACGATGGTCAGGTCCTCGTTGGTCGCGGGCGCGGAGATGATGACCTTCTTGACCGTACCTTGCAGGTGAGCCTTGGCCTTGGTGGCATCGGTGAAATGGCCGGTGGATTCGATCACCACTTCAGCGCCGGTCGAGGACCAGTCGAGCTTGGCTGGATCGCGCTCCGCAAACACCTTGAGCTTTTTGCCATCGACGGTGATGAAGTCTTCGCCCGCCGTGATGGTGTGGGTCAGGTTGCCGAGGATGGAATCGTACTTGAGCAGGTGGGCCAGCGTTGCTGGGCTGGTCAGGTCATTCACCGCTACAAATTCAATTTCAGGATTTCCGAGCGCCGCGCGAAAAACGTTGCGGCCAATACGGCCAAAGCCGTTGATGCCAACCTTTACAGCCATAAACTTTGAGATCTCCTTGAAGATGGGTCAGGGTTTTACGTCATGGGGTGCGGGAGCAATGGTCGTGTCCTCGCGGGATAAGCGCGAAACTTGAGTGTACCAAAGAGCGGCGGCCGGGAAGGCCGCCCGCCATTTGCTGCGATAGCAGCAGATGTGTTACATCCTCATCATGCGCGAATGGATGCGCGCCCTAATGAGACGACGTGGCAAGCGCGGAGCGAATGACTCGGAATCGACCGGGAAGATCGGCCAGGAGATTCCAGCCAACCAGCCGACGCCTTTACAGCCGATGTACCCGGAAGACAAGCGGGGCCGGGCGCCCGCGCCTTCTGCGGAGAGCCCAACGGTAAACAGTTCTGCCAAAAATAGTCCGCCCGTGACCGACCCGGTCGCCGGCGAGCCAGCCGAAGTTGCACCTGCGGTGGTCCACCCGGTCGAGGCGCCGGCGACTCCGGACTCGGGAAAACTGGTGGTAGAAACGCAGCCGGAATCACCCTCGGTACCTCCTCCCGAAGCGCCCTCGGCGAGCCAGAAAGATCTGAAAGGCTACGTCGTGCTGGCCATCGGTCTGCCCGGTTCCGGCAAAACGACCTGGTTCAAGCGCCGCGGGGTCACGCCGCTTTCGAGCGACATGCTGCGGAGCATTCTCTTCGACGACATCACCGAACAGCGCTACCAGGGACTGGTCTTTTCGACCCTGCGTTCGCTGCTACGTGCCCGGCTGATCGCCAAGATGCCCTGGAATTACGTGGACGCGACGAACCTCTCGGCCCACGAACGCCGGCAATGGATCAAAATGGCAAAAAGCTTCGGCTATGAGGCGCAAGCCGTCTTCTTCGACGTTCCGTTGGAGGTTTGCATGGAGCGCAACAGCCGCCGTGAGCGCACCGTGAGCGACGACATCATGCGCAAGATGGCAGAGCGTTTGCGTCCGCCCAGCTTCAAGGAAGGCTTCACCAAGATCACCATGGTGCGGGTCAAAGGCGCGCCGCCGCTCAAGATGGACGGGGTCGTCGTGGAGCCGCCCAGCTCTTGACGTCGGGCGAGCCAGAGCCGGCCATTGCTTTTGATCAGGTCGGTCTCACCACGCCCGACGGACGCGTCATCCTCGACCATGTCAGCTTGCAGATCGCGGAGGGTTCGACCACCGCGCTGCTGGGCCGCAGCGGCTCGGGGAAAACCACGCTGCTGCGCATGGTCAATCGCCTGATCGAGCCCACCGCCGGCCGGGTCTTGGTAGAAGCCAGGGCCACCACCGATTGGGATCCCATCGCCTTGAGGCGGTCCATTGGGTACGTCATCCAGGAGACGGGCCTCTTTCCGCATTTCGACGCCGAGCGCAACATCGGCGCCGTGCTTGAAATCGAGGGTCGCCCCAAGCAAGAGATCGTCGAACGTGCGCGCCAACTCTTTACCCAGGTCGGCCTGGACTACGCAACCTTTGCCCGGCGCCTGCCCTATCAGCTTTCCGGTGGACAACGTCAGCGCGTCGGGCTGGCCCGGGCGCTCGCAGCCGAACCGAAACTGCTGCTGATGGACGAGCCCTTTGGCGCACTCGACCCGTTGACCCGGGCTGAAATGCAGGACATGTTGCTCGAGTTGCTGAAACGCCTTCATAAAACAGTGCTCCTGGTAACCCACGATCTAGACGAGGCGCTCTACCTGGCCTCGCACCTCGTATTGCTCGAAGGCGGCAAGGTGGTAGCGAATCTTCCCGCCGGAGAATTTCTCGGCTCGCAGATCCCGGCGGTGCAGACCTACGTGCGGGCCGTGCACCGCGGCCAGGAAGCAGTGAACTGATGCCCGGTTTCTTAGCCCAGCACGGATCGGAGATTGCCGAGCTGACCCTGGAGCATCTTTGGCTGACTGGATCGGCGATGTTGCTGGCGGCAGCCATCGGCGTGCCTACCGGCATCTGGCTAACCCGGCATCCGCGTTGGGCAAAGCCGGTGTTGGGCGTGGTCAACGTCATCCAGACCATTCCCAGCCTGGCGCTATTTGGATTCCTGTTGCCCTTGCCGTGGATCGGGGATCGCGCGGCACGCATCGCCATCGCCGCGCTGACTGCCTACGCGCTGCTGCCCATCGTGCGCAACACCTATGCCGGCATCGAGGGAGTCGATCCCACGGTGCTGGAGGTGGCCAAGGCCCTGGGCATGACGGACGGGCAGAGACTGCGGAAGGTGGAGCTACCGCTGGCTGCGAGCTTTATATTTGCCGGGCTGCGCACGGCAACTGTGCTGGCGGTGGGCATTGCCACTATCGCGGCGGCGGTGGGAGCCGGCGGCCTGGGCGAGTTTATCTTCCGCGGCGTGGCTTCCGTCGACAATCGCCTGGTACTCGCTGGAGCGGTCCCCGCGGCCCTGCTGGCGATTGGCGCCGATACCGCGCTGGGATGGGTGGAGAACCGTTTGCGGGTTCCGGCCCCGGGGCGCACGTGAAATACGGCCCGGCTGTTTGCGCCAGTCTCATGCTGCTGTTCATTGCCGCCTGCTCTCCGCCGCGTCCGGACTACCCGGTGATTGGCGCCAAGAATTTTACCGAGCAGGTGGTTCTAGGCGAGCTACTGGCCCAGCAGATCGAAGCGGTGACCGGCATGAAGGTCGAGCGCCGCTTTTATCTCGCCGGCAGCTACATCTGCAACCAGGCGTTGATTGCGGGCCGCATCGACTCCTATGTCGAGTACACCGGGACCGCTCTGACGGCCATTCTCAAACAGCCGGTGGACAAAGACCCGCAGCGCGTACTGGAAACGGTGCGCCGCCTCTATCAGCAGCGCTACCAGGTAGCCGTCACAGCTCCCTTGGGATTCGAGAACACGTTTGCCATGGTCATCCGCGGGCAGCAGGCCCAGGACCTTCACCTCACCACGCTGAGCCAGGCGGTTCGTTATAGTCCGCAATGGAAGCTGGGGGTGGGCTACGAATTTGAACAGCGTCCCGACGGGCTACCAGGCCTGCAGCAAGCGTACGGCTTGAAGTTCGACGGCTCACCCCGGCTCATGGATTTGGGACTGCTCTACCGGGCGCTAAACGGGCGCCAGGTCGACATCATCGCCGGTAACTCCACCGACGGCCCCATCAAGGCCTTCCACCTCGCGGTCCTTCAGGACGATAAGCATTATTTTCCTCCCTACCAGGCAGTTCCCCTGGTGAGGCAGGAAGCTCTCGACCGCTGGCCGAAGTTGCGAGTAGCCTTCGCCAGCCTGGCCGGCAAAGTCACGGCAGAAGAAATGCAAACCATGAACGAGGCCGTCGACGGCCAGCATCGCGACCCAGCCCAAGTAGTAAAAGAATTCCGCCAATCCCACGGCCTGTAAGTGTGCGGAGGGACCTGCTGTTTTTGTCCCGGTTCAGCGGTATTTTGCGAAGATTCCCGCAGCGACGCAAACTTAAAGGGAAGGACCCAAGATATCCCGTCGGTACTTTTCAGGAGATAAAGTGAAATGACAGAACCATGGCTGCGAGGGACGCTCTCAGAAGTGCCGGTAGTGCAGCGAGCGTTGCTCCATTCGCTGCAGATGGCCCAGGAAGACACCGCCAAGTGGTGCCGCGATTTAGACGAACAGGAACTCCACGCCCGCCCCTTCCACCTCCCCTCCGTCGCATTCCAGTTACGCCACATCGCCCGCAGCCTGGACCGCTTTTGCACCTATGCGGAGGGAACACCGCTGAGCCCGAAACAATTCATCGCACTAGCAGCCGAAATGGACGCCAGCGGAAGCAAAGACTTCATCTTCAACGAATTGGAAGAGAGCCTGCAGAACACCCGTCACCGTCTGGACGCGATCGTCCGCCAGCCGCCAGATCTCCCGATAGGCATCGGGCGCAAAGCCCTGCCCACAACCCTGACAGGACTACTGATTCACGCCGCGGAGCACACGCAACGCCATGTGGGGCAGGCGATCACTACCGCCAAACTGATAGTGGCGCAAAGAAACTAGCCAAGCTCCGGGACACGGTCCACAATGTGCCCCATCTTCTCCTGCTTGACCTGAACATAGCGCTCGAAGCTGTCCAGCGGTTCAACCTCGGCGGATATGCGTTCCACCACGCGAATACCGACTGACTCCAGAGCCTCGACCTTCTCCGGGTTGTTGGTGATGAGCCGCACCGAGCTCACCTTCAGTATCTTCAGAACCTCCGCGGGCAGCTCGAACTCGCGGCAATCCGCCTTATAACCAAGCCGCACGTTGGCTTCCACCGTATCCAGTCCCTGGTCCTGCAGTTCGTAGGCGCGCAGCTTGGCCATCAGCCCGATGCCCCGGCCCTCCTGCTGCTCGTAGAGCAGGATGCCGGCCCCGGCCTCGGTGATCATCCGCATTGCCAATTCCAATTGCGGGCGGCAGTCGCAGCGCAAGGAACCGAAAACATCGCCAGTAAGGCACTGCGAGTGAATGCGCACCACCGGCGGCGCGCTATGGATGTCGCCCAGCACCAGCGCGATCGCGCCTTCGATCTTTCTGCTGACCGCAGTCATCCCCGGTCCGCACGGTTCCGGATCGACCCGCGTACCTTCGAAGCCCAGAATGCGGAAATGACCCCAACGGGTGGGAAAATCCGCATCCGCCACTTTCTTAACACTTTCCAACGGCATAGTTAATTAGAGCCTCTTTGCGGGCCCCATGTCCAGCCGGGGAAACTGGCGTAAAGTAAGAGCGTGTATGAGCCCAAGCTCGTCCTCATATCACTGCTGATCAAGCTCGGTGTGGCCGCGGCGGTTTCGGCGGTGACTGCCCGGGCGCTTACGTTTCAACGTCTCTTGTTTGCCGAGCGCCGCACCACCGGGCAGACCATCGGACTGCTGGCCTTCCTCTGCATTCCGCTGACCTTAGGGGTGTGGGTCCGCTTCATCGTCCCCAACTTCTATGCTGCGGACATCAGTTTCGAAACCGTCATCATCCTCGGCATCCTGCTCGGCCCGCTCTCCGCTCTTTTTGGCGGAGCCGTACTTTCCATCCCTGCCATGGTGAACCACGAATACCTGACCCTGCCTTTCTTCCTTGCCGTGGCCGTCGTTTCCGGCCTGTACGGCCGCGCTGTGGAGCCGGAAGAGGTATGGTCGTTTTCTCCGTTCGTCGATCTCAGCATCTACCGCTGGGTGCGAAGGAATCTGCTGGAGCCGCGCTTCGATCGCCAGATCCTGCTGCTCATGCTGATCGTTGGTATGCAGATGGTCCGAATGTGGATAGCGGACCTTTATCCCGGACTCCTTTGGACTTTGAATGCTCGCGGCTGGCTGGTAAAGCTCGCGATTTGCGTTTGCCCGGCGGTCGTGGTGGCGATCCCGCTGAAAATCTGGAACTCAAGCCGCATCGAAATCAAGCTCAAGGAGCAGAAGCGCCTGGTGCTGGAGGCGCGATTCGACGCACTGCAGCGGCAAATCAACCCCCACTTCCTTTTCAACACCCTCAATTCCATCGCATCCCTGGTCCGCTTCCGGCCCGAGATGGCGCGAGAGATGATCGTGCAGTTGGGTAACATCCTGCGCGCGCTGCTCAAGGATCACGACGCCTATGTGCCCTTCCGCGAAGAGCTGACGTTTACCGACGACTACCTGGGCATTGAAGTGGTGCGTTTTGGGGCGGAGAAGCTGCGCGTGGTGAAAGAGATTGATCCCGCGACCCTGGATCTGTTGGTGCCCTGCATGCTGCTGCAGCCGTTGATCGAGAACAGCATCAAGCACGGCCTGGAGCCGCGCCTGCAAGGAGGCACCATCACCCTGCGCAGCCGTGTGCAGGGTGACAAGATGGTCGTCGAGGTAGAAGACGACGGCGTGGGTATGGCCGAGGGCCGGGTAAGGGAAGTCGGCTTTCCCAGCCGGGGAGCCGGCATCGGCATGCGTAATGTGCGCGAACGGCTTGAGGTACTTTACGGCAACAGCGCCCTGTTCGAAGTCTTCAGCCGTCCCGGACGGGGGACGCGCGTCACCCTGGAAATACCGATGGCGCCCAACGTACTGGTGTTAGCTGATCAGACATCGGCGCGCGCCAGCACCCTTTCGTAGTAGGCCTCATATACGGGAATGATGCGCGACGCGCAGTAGCGATCCTGGGCCGCTCGCCGCCCCGCATCCGCCATCGCGGCCAGACGGTCCGCATCGGACAGTAATTCGATCGCCGCGGCGGCCATCGCGTCCACATCGCCGACGGCGAAAAGCCGTCCGGTCACGCCGTCCTCAATCAACTCCGACACCCCGCCTACGCGCGTGGCGATAGTGGGGACCTTGCAGGCCATTGCTTCCAGTGCCGCCAGGCCGAAAGACTCCAGTTCGCTGGGCATGAGCATCAGGTCGGCTATCGGTAGCAGTTCGTGCACCCGCTCCTGTTTTCCCAGGAAGTGGACGCGACTTTGAATACCCTTGCTGTTGGCCAGCCACTCCGCCGAGGAGCGATCCGGACCGTCGCCCACCAACAACAACCGTGCCGGCATCACCTGTGCGACGCGGGCAAAGACCTCCACCACATCCAGAATGCGTTTCACCGGGCGGAAGTTTGAGAGGTGGATCAGGATCTTTTCTTCCGGATCGGCATAACGAGCGCGGGCGTCTGCTCGCCTTTCGCCCAGGGGCTTGTACTCGTCGCAATTGACGAAGTTGGGTATGACTTCGATCGGCCGCAGAATACCGAAGTCGTGCACCGTTTTTTCCCGCAGGTAGCTGGATATCGAAGTAACGCCGTCGCTCTCTTCGATGCCGAAGCGCGTAATCGGCAAGTACGATCGATCGAGCCCTACCAGGGTAATGTCGGTACCGTGCAACGTGGTCACAAAGGGTAGATGTCTGCGTTTGGCTAGCATCTGGCGCGCCAATAGCGCGCACACCGAGTGGGGAATCGCGTAATGGACGTGAAGCAGGTCGAGCGCATAATACTCGGCCACCTCAGACATCCGCGTAGCCAAAGCCAAATCATAAGGAGGGTACTCGAAGAGCGGATAATTCGAAACCGGCACCTCGTGATAAAAGATGCCCTCTTCGCGCCCGGTGAGCCGGAACGGTTGTGAATACGTGATGAAGTGCACCTGATGGCCGCGCGCCGCGAGCTCGATACCGAGCTCCGTAGCGACCACCCCACTGCCACCGTACGTCGGATAACACGTAATCCCAATTTTCATTCACAACCCCTAGGTCAAGCGAAGAACTGCAAGGAGAAAAAACAGCAGAGCCCGCGAAGCCGAGGGACCTGCAGTTCCACTTGCCCTCGCAACAAAATCAAACCCCACCTAAACCCGCTGCCCGACTTGGTGAAAATCCGTAAGCAACAACTCCGGATCCTTCCTGACCGCCTCGGGAATCACCGCAAGCAGAGCACACCGCTCCGTATCCCGCGAAGCCACCAACCGAGTATGCGCCTGCTCCAGCGCGCGGTCGCGGTACCCCGGATGGCACACCAGCTCCCACGTCCCACTCGGCATCGCCTTGAGCATCGAGCGAAGCACCTGCTCATCGAGAATCCCGGTAGCCAAAACCCCCATCGACCCGTCGGCAGTCAGCATACCGTGCTCCTCGACCAGTTTGGAGAACGCCCGGCGCTGGCTCCTCATCACGTGCACTTGCGCCCGCCGCCATGCGCTAGCGGCCCGCGTAGCTCGCAGGCTCCACGACGGCTCGAAGGGATTGCGCACGCAGTCCACCCCGCATTTCTGTGCCGCACGCAGCAGGGGAGCCAGCGCACGGGGAAACGCATGGATATGTTTGTGCGAGTCGATATGGCTGACTGTCACCCCACTCAACTGGATCCGCCGTATCTGGGCGATAGCCTCGGCCTCAATCTCCTGCTCGCGAATGCGCCCGCGCATCAGATCACGAAGAAAGCTTCCCACCGTAGGCCGCAGAGAAAACGCTGCCGGACGCCGGGGGTCGAGCAGGGAAGGCACCTCATCGGGGCGCAGCAGCGGTGAGCCGTCCACCAGGACGATGTGGCAGCCAACCGACAGCGCTGGTTGCGCAAAGGCCAGATAAACGGCGGGAGAGAAGTAGGGAGCCGTGGCCATCAACGTGGTAGAAGTGAGGGCGCTGGACTGCTGAAGCTCGACGATCGCCCGGTTAACGCCTGGCGCGAGACCAAAGTCGTCTGCGTTGATAATCAGGCGTTTCATTTTTGCAGTGTACCAAGGCTCCTCTTTGCTCTCTCGTGCATCAAAGGTTTGAATTTAAGTCGGACTTCATGAAGAAGCCGCCTCGTCGGCGAACTATTCATACGGTCAGCCGACAGAGAGCGCTACAATAAATTCTCTTTAGCGGAGGAGGCCCGCAAATATGTCCGGAAGATGGCTGCAGCGCAAGGGGCCCGGCTCAGCCGTTTATGCTTTGCTGCTGCTAGTGAGCAGTGCCGGACACGCGGCCTGGGCTGCTCCGACGGACACCGTTGTCTACCAGACGCCGACCATCTTCGACCCTCACTCCGGGCCGGCGCTGTTGATTCATCATTTGTCGCTTTTTGTGATGCAAATTACGGGAGCGATCTTTATCGTCGTCGCCTCCCTCTGGTTGTACGTCGTGGTCCGCTTCCGCCAGCGTGACCCCAACGACGACAGCGAGCCGCCCCAAATCTACGGCAGCACCCAGATCGAGTTGGCCTGGACCGTGATACCCGTCCTGATTGTCCTCGTTCTTTTCCTCACCACTGCCCGCATTCTCTTTGCCATCCAGGATCAGAAAATGCCGCCATCTGCCCTCGATGTGGACGTGGTCGGCCATCAGTTCTGGTGGGAGTTCCACTACAAAAAAGCAGGTTTCACCACTGCCAATGAGCTGCACGTGCCGCTTAGCACCGAGCCGGCTCCTCAGATCACCTCTCTGAATTTGCTTTCCGCCGATGTGGACCACAGCTTCTGGGTCCCTGCGTTCTTCGGCAAGATCGACTTGATCCCGAACCAGGTGAACCACATCTGGTTTAATCCCAATAAGACTGGCATGTACGTGGGCCAATGTGCCCAGTTCTGCGGCGTGGAACATGCCAAGATGCTGCTCCGTGTCTACGTGCAGACCCCGGAGGATTTCGCGGCCTGGGTGAAAAACCAGCAGGAACCCGCGGTGCAGGATCCAGCAGTTGCCGAAGGCAGGCAGTTGTTCGAATCGCAGGCCTGCATCAGTTGCCACGTGGTGCGCGGCACCGCCGCCCAGGGACAGTTTGGGCCTGACCTTACCCACTTTATGAGCCGCGATACGCTGGCTTCCGGAGCGGCCGACAATACCCCGGGAAACCTCAAGCTCTGGATCAAAGACCCGGACTACATCAAGCCAGGAAGCCTGATGCCGGCGATGCAATTGAGCGATGACCAAATCGACAAAATCGTCGCTTACCTCGATACGTTGAAGTAACTGGGACACGGGCTACGAAAGACAGGAGTTTTATGGCTGATTCGACTCTACCTATTGGGAGCGCTATCGACCTCACCCCGCCGAGTGAGACCTACGGGACGTGGCTCGAAACGTTGCACAGTTGGGTGACCACCGTCGATCACAAAAAGATCGGCTTGATGTATATCGGCTACGCCGTGTTCTTTTTGCTGGTCGGCGGCTTCGAGGCGATCCTGCTGCGCATTCAGCTGGCCGTGCCCCACAACAATTTCCTCTCCCCCGAAGTCTTCAACCGCATTTTCACCATGCATGGCACCACCATGGTCTTCCTCATGGGAATGCCGTTGATCATTGGATTTGCCAACTACCTGGTTCCACTGATGATTGGCGCCCGGGATATGGCCTTCCCCAGGATGAACGCCTTCGCCTTCTGGATGACCGCGCTGGGCGGCCTGCTGTTGTACTACAGCTTCATCGGCGGAGTCGGCCTGCAGGGAGCGGGCAGCGCGCCCGACGTAACCTGGTGGGCGTATGCACCGTTGACCGAACGCGCATTCTCGCGCGGGCATAGCACGGACTACTGGGCGTTATCGCTGATCGTCTCTGGATTCGGCACCATCGGCGCCGCGGTCAACATCATTGCCACAACCGTCTGCATGCGCTGCAAAGGCATGACGATGTTCCGCATGCCGCTGCTGGCGTGGCTGTACCTGGTGGTCTCGGGAATGATCCTGGTGACCATCAGCCCCTTGACGGCCGCGCAGATCATGCTGACCATCGACCGCTATCTCGGTGGACACTTCTTCGACTCGCAAGCCGGCGGCGCGCCCGTCGTGTGGTCGCACTTCTTCTGGATCTTTGGCCACCCCGAGGTCTACGTGCTGGTGTTGCCGGCGTTCGCGATCGCCAACGAAGTGATTCCCGTCTTCTCGCGCAAGGCGATCTTTGGCTACCCGGCGATGGTGGCCGCATCAGCCGGCATTGGTTTGATCAGCCTGAGCGTGTGGGCGCACCACATGTTCACCGTGGGCATGACCTCGGCACAGAATGCCTTCTTCGTGCTCTCCACCGAACTTGTCGGGATCCCCACTGGGATCAAAATCTTTAACTGGATCGCCACTATGTGGGGAGGCAAAATACGCTTCGCCACGGCCATGCTTTTCTGCACTGCCTTCCTGCTTCAGTTTCTGTTCGCCGGCTTGACCGGGATCATGCTTTCCATCGCCCCCTGGAACTGGCAACTGCACAACTCTTATTTCGTGATCGCTCATTTTCACTATGTACTGGTGGGAGCGATTGTCTTCTGCTTCTTTGGAGGCTTCTACTACTGGTTCCCGAAAATGACCGGCAAGATGCTCAGCGAGCGGCTGGGCAAGTGGCACTTCTGGTTGTTCCTGATCGGCTTCCACGTATGTTTCGACCTCATGCACATCCCCGGGCTGCTGGGCATGCCGAGAAGTATCTACACCTATGAGCCGGGCCGTGGCTGGGACGGTTGGAACATGATCGTCTCCATCGGCGGCGCGATTCAGGGAGTCGCCACGCTGATCTTTGCCTACAACATGGTCTATTCCTACTTCAAAGGCCAGGACGCCGGACCAGACCCTTGGGATGCCTGGACGCTGGAGTGGGCCACCAGCTCGCCTCCACCCGAATACAACTTTGCCAGCGCGCCGGTGGTAGCCAGCCGCAGACCGTTGTGGGATCTGAAGCACCCGGAAGATCCGGACTCGCGGTACGAATGATTTTGATCGTCGAGGATATTTAGGATGAGCGCCAGCACGATTCCCCTGGCTCACGGAGCAGCCGACGAAGACTGGGTATTGCCCTATCACGGCACCGTAGCCATGGCCGCCCTGATCGTTGCCGAGACCGCGATCTTTGCTATTTTCGTGGTTGCCTATGTCTATTACATAGGCAGGAGCTTATCCGGGCCGCAGCCGCGCCAGGTTCTGGAGCTTCCCATTTTCAATACGGTCTGCCTGCTCTCCAGCAGCTTCACCATCTGGATAGCGGAGCGAGCCTTGAAGAAAAGCTCCATGGCGGCCTTCAGCTTGTGGTGGGCGGTCACGGTGACTCTAGGCACGATCTTTCTCGTCGGTACCGGCCTCGAATGGAAGAAGTTGATCTATCACGATGGGCTGACTATCAGCACCAACCTCTTTGGCACCACGTTCTATTCGCTGGTCGGCCTGCATGCGAGCCACGTCATCATCGGCCTCACCATGCTTACGATCGTGCTGATTTTTTCACTCACCGGGAAGCTCAAGAGTGAGCACTCGAAACAACTCGAGGTGCTCTCGCTCTATTGGCATTTTGTCGACGGCGTCTGGGTCGTGGTCTTTACTGTCGTCTACATCATTGGCCGCTGAGAAGAAAGAGAAGAGAAGGCATGGAAGAGCCACACGGACACAACGGCATATCCGAGGAAGTAGTACAACTGCCCAGGCCGACAGCGTGGCCGCTGGTATTGGCCCTCGGCCTGACCTTTGGCCTCGCCGGGTTGGTGACCAATGCGGGGATAAGCGTCCTCGGGGCGCTGCTCATCGTTTCCGGCTGCCTGGGATGGTTCTTTCAAGTTTGGCCGCATGCGCAGCATGTTGCCGTGCCGGTCAAGGTTCAGAAGTTTGAATTCACATCCATTCGCACCAAGGTGGCGCGGATCGAAGTCGACGAAAGCCATCGCGCTCGTTTGCCGGTCCACACCCCTTCGGTGATGGCGGGAGTCAAGGGGGGCATCGCGGGTGGAATCGCGATGATCGTGCCCGCGGTACTCTACGGCCTTATCGGCTACCACAGCATCTGGTACGCAGTGAATTTGTTGGGAGGAGCGGGTGTTGCCGGGTGGACCAATCCAACTATGGCGGAGATCACGCATTTCCGCCTGAGTGCCCTGATCTTCGCCACCATCATCCATGTCGCGGGCTCGCTGCTGGTCGGACTGCTCTACGGCGCCATGCTCCCCATGTTGCCGCGCCACCCGGTGTTGCTGGGCGGCATCATCGCTCCGCTGCTTTGGACTGGTGTATTGCATGCCACGTTGGGCTTGATCAATCCATATCTTGATGCGCGCATCGATTGGTGGTGGTTTGTCGCGTCCCAGGTAACCTTTGGCCTGGTGGCCGGCTGGGTCGTGGGAAAGCAAATCCACATCCGCACCGAACAATATCTCCCCTTTGCCGCACGCGTGGGATTGGAAACCCCGGGAATGATGGAAGGAGACAATCGGGAGGATGGACCGAAGTGATGGCACGCCTCTTGACTCTCATCGCCTGCATGTCTGTGCTTGGCTGCAACGGACAGCTCCCCGGGCATCCCAAGCCCGGGCCGCTGGTGCCGAACCCCGATTCGGTGCTGGACTTTGCGACGCTCTACGACCAGAACTGCTCCGGTTGCCACGGCGCCAAGGGAATGAACGGGCCGTCCTTTCCGTTGGCTAATCCGGTTTATCAGTCGCTGGTGGATGAGCAGGTCCTGCACCAGATTGTTGCCAACGGCGAACCGGGCACGCACATGCCGCCTTTTGCGATCAGTGCCGGGGGAAGCTTGACCGATCCGCAGGTCGATGCGTTGGTGAACGGCATGCGCGCCGCCTGGTTTAAGACGGGGACTCTCGATGGTGCGAACGCGCCGCCCTACAAAGCCGCGAAGCCGGCTAACACGGCACAGGGCAGCCAGGTGTACACCACCTACTGCGCCTCGTGCCACGGCGCCGCCGGAGCATCTGGCAAGAGCAAAGCAGGTTCGATCACGGATCCAGCGTTCCTATCGTTGGTGAGTGACCAGGTCTTGCGCACCGTGGTGATTGCCGGGCGGCCGGACATCGGCCAACCAGACTGGAGAAACGATTTGCCCGGGCATCCGATGAGCGATCAGGAAGTGACCGACGTGGTGGGCTGGCTCTCCAGCCAGCGCCCCGGCGCACAGCAAAACAAAGCCGGAGGAGGCGCGCGATGAGTGACGATAAGGCAGCAGTAACCAGGCGGTGGGTATTGGTGTCGATCGGCGCGCTGCTCAATGGCGCTGTCGGCCTGTTGGTTGCCATCCCGGTCGTAGGCTACCTGCTGGGACCCATTCGTAAGAACGGCGGTTACAATTCCTGGATCGACCTGGGTGACGTTTCTCAATTTGCCCTGGGGCAGACGCGGCTGGCCAGCTTCGTTAACCCCAAGAGCATGCCGTGGGATGGCGCCACCGCCAAGGCTGCCTGCTGGGTGCGCCGGACGCAGGAAGAAAAATTCCAGATTTTTGCGATCAACTGCGCCCACCTCGGCTGCCCCGTCCGCTGGTTTCCCCAGTCCGAGCTGTTTATGTGCCCCTGTCATGGAGGCGTCTATTACGCCGATGGCTCGCGGGCTGCGGGGCCTCCCCCACGAGGCCTCTTCGAATACGACTACAAAGTGCAGAACGGCAAGTTGATGATCAACGGCGGCCAGATGCCTACGTTGGCAAACAGCGCATCGGTGCGGAAAGAGAGTTCCACATGCACTGGTTAAAGCGTACTTACGACTGGTTAGAGTTCCGGTTGAAATTGGAAGGGCCAATCAAGGACACGGTTCTCCACCCGGTGCCCAAAAACACGGCCAGCTGGTGGTACGTCTTCGGCAGTGCCAGCTTCGTTCTGTTAATGCTGCAGATCGTCACCGGAATTCTGCTCGCCCTCGTCTATGTTCCCTCGGCCGGCGAGGCGTGGAACAGCCTGCAGGTGCTGAACCAGCAGCTGCCGCTGGGCTGGTTTCTGCGCGCCATGCACGGCTGGGGTTCGAACTTCATGGTGGCCGTTGTGCTTATCCACATGTGCCAGGTTTTCCTTTTTGGCGCTTATAAGTTTCCTCGCGAACTTACCTGGATCCTGGGTGTCTTCCTCCTGCTGATGACGCTGGGTATGGCGTTCACCGGGCAGGTCATGCGTTTCGATCAGGATGCGTACTGGGGGCTAGGGATCGGGGCGTCGATCGTATCCCGCGTACCGTTCCTGGGCGGCCCGCTGGTTCAGCTGCTCTTAGGCGGACCGATCATTGCGGGTCCGACCTTATCCAGGTTCTTCGCCCTGCATGTCTTTGTCATCCCGGGAATGATGCTGGCATTCGCGGCCCTGCATATCTGGATGGTGGTGGGGCTGGGCATCAACGATTGGCCCATGCCCGGACGGCTTGTTAAACGGACCACGTACATTCACGATTACCACGAGCTGACGCAGAAGGACGGCATGCCTTTCGTCCCCGGGGCGGTGTGGAAAGACATGATGTTTTCCGCAGCGATTCTGGGCGCCGTCGCGCTGTGCGCCGTGTTTTTGGGGCCCTTTGGGCCAACCGGATTTCCTGATCCAACGATCATTCAAACTGTCCCCAAGCCGGACTTCTTCTTCTTGTGGCTTTACACCATTCTCTCTTTCCTCCCGGAGAATTTGGAGACGCCATTCATCCTGATTGCTCCGGCAGTGGGCATCCTGTTCCTGTTGGCATTACCCTTCTTTGCCGGAGAAGGGGAGAAGAGTTGGCGCCGGCGGCCGATTGCGGTGCTTTCGATCACGGTGCTCGCGGTTGCCTTCGCGGTGTGCGAACATTTGGGAACTTACACCCCCTGGAGCCCGGAGATGCAAGCCTGGAGCGGCGATATCGTTCCTGTGAAGTATGTGCACGGGGCCACGCCGTTGGGTAGGCAGGGCCAGATCGTCTTTCAGGAAAAACAATGCCGCAATTGTCACATGATCGGTGGCTTAGGCGGCCAGCGCGGTCCGGCGCTTGATGGAGTGGCCACCCGGCTGACCTACGACCAATTGGTACGCCAGGTTCTGCAGGGAGGAGGAAACATGCCGGCCTACGGGAAGAACCTTTCCCCGGCCGAAGTGACCGCGCTCGTCAGCTTCCTCGAAACCCTGCATCCCGAGGGCCAACCCCCTGCGCGAGATGCCTCACGGCAATTTGTGGCGACGGGCGAACTCGATCCACCGAAGCAGTAAGAAACCAGCAGTTCCCCTCGACCCGCCAGCAACGCGCTTTCACAAACGCCATGTCAGAACCCGCAACACAAGCCGCATGGAATAGCTGGTCCTTTCCCTTCTGGGCAACATCGGGCTTGCTCGCGTCCGGCCTGCTCTATCTCCGCGGCTTCCGCAAAATTCGCCGCACCCGGTCCCAGCTCTTTCCCTCCTGGCGCGCGTGGTGCTTTCTAGGTGGCCTTCTTTCTCTCTACATTGCCGTCGGCTCACCCATCGATGCGCTGGACGACGTGCTGCTGACCGCCCATATGACACAGCACCTGATCTTTATGTCGATCGCGCCCCCACTGCTCTTGTTGGGTGCTCCGGCGGTTCCATTGCTGCGTTCGCTGCCGCGTTGGCTCGTTCAAGCCGCGTTGGGCCCTTTCTTTCGCACCCCGTGGTTGCACCGGCTATTCCGTTTCCTCACGCATCCCATCTTCGCCTTTCTAGCAATGAATATAATTTTCCTCGGCTGGCATATTCCCTATGCCTACGAACTAGCGCTCAGCTCGGATAGCTGGCACACGCTGGAGCACGCCTGCTTTCTCCTCACCGGATTACTTTTCTGGTTTCCTCTGATTCAGCCTTGGCCAAGTGTTAACCAGGTGTCTCGCTGGGTGTTGTTGCCCTACCTGGCCGGCGCGGACCTGGTGAATACAGTATTTTCCGCTTCACTCACCTTTTCCAGAAAGGTGATCTATCCCAGTTATGCCGCCGCGCCCAGAGTCTTTGACATCTCGCCCCTCGCCGATCAGGCGGCGGCTGGCGCACTGATGTGGGTAATCGGCTCGCTCTTCTACCTGGTGCCGGTGGCCATGATCGCGGTCGAACTACTGTCACCACGCGTCGCTTTGAACTCTGGTGTAACCTACAGCCCTGAGACCAAATAATGCACGCGCCGAATCCGCTGATTGCCCTAGGAGTGGTCGCGTCCACTGCGGCCACGGACGCGGTGTACGTTCTCTTCACCGCCGCGGTAGCCGCACGCCGTAGGGGCATCGCGGCCAGCTGGAGCAGCGTGTGGTACCTGCTCTCTGCCTTCGCCGTGATCAGTTACACCGGCAACCCCATCTACGTGGTCTTCGCGGCGATCGGTTCCTGGCTGGGAGCCTTCGGCGCGGTCACTTGGTTAGGAACGGCCGATAAAAAGAGTGCCTCGGCAAAACCACACTCCTGAATGCGTCTCCCCGATTTGTGGTAACTTTTGCAGGGGAAACGACATGGCAGAAATCACCGCAAAGCACACCAAGTGGAATGACGTCGAAGTAGAGCCCATGAACTCGCTCATAGGCCGGCAAATGATCGTCGGCACCAATGTAATGGTTGCCCGTGTCCTGCTGAAGAAGGGCGCGAAAGTGCCTCTGCATAGTCATCACAATGAGCAGGTCACCTACATCCTTGAAGGCGCATTGCTTTTCTTCATCGACAACCGCGAAATCACTGTCTCTGCCGGGGAAGTGCTCTGCATCCCGCCCCATATGCCGCACGAAGCCGTAGCCCTCGAGGATACGGTCGACCTGGACATCTTTAATCCCCCACGCCAGGATTGGCTCGACAAAGACGACGCCTATCTTCGTCAGGGTGCAAGCAAATAACCGGGAGGCAGTCAAGTGGATCTGGGACTAAAGAACCGCAATGTGATTGTTGCTGCTTCGAGCGATGGCATCGCCCGCGCGGCCGCGGAAAAATTCGCCGCTGAAGGCGCGAAAGTGGCCCTATGCTCTCGCGACGCCAACAAACTGAATGCGGCGGCAGGGGTCATCCGTGAACGCTATGCCGTTCCGGTTATCGCGGAGGTGCTGGATGTAACCGATGCTGTCGCTGTCGGAGCCTTTGTGAAACACGTCGCGCAGGAATTCGGCGGCGTGGATGTTTGTGTAACCAACGCCGGCGGGCCGCCCGCCAAGATGTTCTTTGCGACCACCACTGAGGAGTGGCATCGCGCGCTGGAACTGAACTTCATGAGCATAGTTCACTTTGCCCGCGCGGTTCTGCCCTGGATGCAGAAGAACCACTGGGGCCGCCTGGTGACGATTACCTCGATCACAGTGCGCCAGCCGGTCCCCGACCTCATTTACTCGAATGCAGTGCGTGCCGGAGTCCTTGGTTTGGTCAAGAGCCTTTCCAACGAGTTTGGCAAAGACGGCATCACGGTCAACAATGTGGGGCCTGGCTATACCGCGACCGAGCGCCTGAAGCAGTTGATCAGCAAGCGCTCGCAGGACCTGGGTGTCAGCCCAGCAGAGTTCGAATCGCGCCTGGTGGCAGAAGTGCCTCTGCAGCGTGTCGGCACGCCGGAAGAACTAGCCGACGCAATCATCTGGCTGGCCTCTGACCGTGCTTCGTACATCACCGGCCAAACCCTGCTAGTCGACGGTGGCGCCTTCAAGGGGCTTTAGGTTTGCTGAGAGAAACAGCAGGTCCCTCCGCTTCGGTCGGGATGACAATTTTGTTTGAGAACGATGAGATCGGACGATTTCGCCGACTTTGCAACAAAATTGTCATCCCGACCGGAGCGTAGCGCAGCGGAGGGACCTGCTGTTGCAGTTCGTTCGATAACGGATGCATGTGCGGAGGAAGTCGCTTTGAACTCTGAGGTGAAGAGCTAGCCGATGACTCGTTTGACCATTGCGCTTCTACTCGCCACCTACTCTCCTCTCTGGGCGCAGGCCAGTCCGAATATGGCTCCGGGATATCAGCAGACCTACGATCGTTTACTGCAACAGATTCGCCAGATCGCCATTTTCGACGACCACGGCCATCCAGGCTTTGCAGAAGATACGGACGTGGACGCAATGGCCTCACCGCCCGGCCATGCGCCCCTGCGCGTGAGCCCGGAGAATCCGGAGCTGATCGCCGCCTCGAAGGACCTCTTCGACTACCCGTTCACCGATAACAGCCCGGAACACATCAAGTGGTTAGTCGCCAAGAAAGCGGAGTTGCGCCAGACCTACCCCGGCTATCAATACTTCGATCGCATCCTGGACAAGCTCAACGTCGAGACCATGATGGCCAACCGGGTTGCGATCGGGAACTACCTCGACCCCAAACGTTTCCACTGGGTATTTTTCGTGGACTCGTTTCTCTTCCCGCTGGACAACAGCGTATTGATCGCACGCAATATCGATGAGGGCGTCTACGTCCCAATGCAGGAGAAAAAGCTGAAGGGTGAGCTCACACAGGCAGGATTAAACGCGTTACCCGCAACCTTCCCTGCGTACCTGGCCTTCGTCAGCAAAATCCTGGAGCAGAATCGCAGCCACGGTGGCGTCTCCATCAAATTTGAGATTGCCTATTTCCGAACGCTGCATTTTGACGATCCGCCTGAGGCCGAGGCGGCGAAGATCTACGACCGCTATCACGCCGGCGGCAAACCCTCCGCTGCGGACCACGCAATCTTCGAGGACTATATGTTCCGCTACCTGCTGCGGGAAGCGGGGCGTCTCCACCTGGCTGTACAAATTCACACCGCAGTAGGGACCGGCGACTTCTTCAACGTAACCGGCGGCAACGTGCTGAATCTTGAGAACGTCTTGCGCGACCCTCGCTACAGCAACGTCAATTTTGTCTTGCTACACGGCGGCTACCCGTTTCAGGACCAGGCCATCTGGCTCACCGCACGGGAAAATGTATACCTGGACTCATCGTTGATGGGTATCTATCTGTACCCGAAGGATCTGGCCGTCGTGCTACGCCACTGGCTGCTGCTCTATCCCGAAAAGGTCGTCTTCGGCTCCGATGCTTTTCCGTTCAACGAAGCCATCGGTGCGGAAGAGAGCGACTGGCTGGCAGTCGAGTCCGCGCGCACGGCGCTCGCCGCGGCACTCTCCGGAATGATTCTCGATGGAGAAGTCACGGAGGAGCAGGCCCTGAAATTTGCGCACGGCTACCTGCATGACAACGCCGCGCGCATCTACCCGCAGCCCGTACAGTAGGCAGGTGGGCCCCGGCCACGGGAGAGACACCGTGACCGGGGCCCAGAGGTAGTGAGAATTCTAGCCGGCAGCGACAGCTGCCATGCGCGTCTCCATCTCCTCCGATGAGACGTCTTCCACGTGCGTGCCAATCGTCCATTGATAGCCGAACGGATCGAGAAATGTGCCAGTGCGATCGCCGTAGAACTGATTCTTCACCGGACGCAGGACTTTGGCTCCTGCTGCGACCGCCCTCTTGGTGAAACTGTCCACGTCTTCCACATAAAGCATCAGACTGACCGGTGAGCCATTGTGGTGTTTGGGGCCGTACGCATCCATTTGCGGGTTCTCGTCGGCCAGCATGATCCGGGAGTTTCCGATCTGGAGCTCAGCGTGTGCGATTCGGTTTCCCATGGGCATGCGAAACAGTTCTTGCGCGCCGAATGCCTTCTCATAGAAATGAAGCGCTGAGTTGGCATCCTCGAAAATGAGATATGGAGTGACAGAGCTATATCCGTCGGGGATTGGCTTGACCATAACAGAGCCCTCCTTCTCTGGACGAATGTCCAGTCCGAGAAGTATAGACCTATTCGCCTGCTCTTAGATTTCTTCGATCTGGCTTTCGGAATCGCGCAGCATGGTTAGTTCATTCCAATCGAGTTGCTCCTGTAATCCCAGGTAAGCGTTGGGGCCGATCTTATCCTCGCTGCGAAGGTTTTCCAGTTCGATGCGTTCTGCCTGCACCGCCGTCAGTCCAAGATCGCGTAGGCGATCCAAGCGGTCCACATCTGTCGCCGTCCACGCACCTCTGCAGCTTGAGAGAAAGGCGATACCGTAGATTTTCCGCTTCCGGGCCATGCTCGTCTCCCATGCTCGCGAGCGCAGTCCGTGCCAGGGTGACCCGGGCAGACGCAAGCTCAAGTATTGCTTCCTCTGAGCGGTCCAGCCCGAGACGTTTTACCAGTGGCGCCAGCGTGAGACCCTGAAGAACGAGAGTCGCCAGAACGACCGAGAATGCCGTGAGCACCACGGTATCGCGATGCGGAAATGAATCAGGCAGAGCGAAGGCGGTTGCGATGGTGACAAAGCCTCGCATGCCGCACCATCCCATAAAGATGCCCTGTTTGAATGTTCCGCTGGATTTCTGTCGCCTGGCCTCGAGATAGCTATATCCAAGAACAACAATCATGCGGGTGCAAACCACCGCGAGCACGACCAATCCCGCGAACGCAAGAGCCTCGCGCAGGTGAGCACCATGCATACGCGCGATGATCGATTTCGCCTGCATGCCCATCAGAAGAAATGCAACCACATTGAGCGTGAACACCACCGCGCTCCAAACTGCATACGATTGAACACGCATCCGGGCATCAATCTCGTCCGGACCCAGCTTGCTGGCAATCGTCATGGCGAACCCGATCACACAAAGTACCGCCGACAGGCCGAGGTGCTGTGCCACGATCCACATAACATAGGAGTTCACGAACTGCAGCAGAACGCCCCCCAACGTATCTTTCGCCAGGCGGCTGACGCGAACGAAGAAATAGGCACTCGCAATCCCCAGGAGCAGGCCACCAGGCGCTGCGAATCCCAGGCGCAAACCTGTCGATAACGAAAGTCCGCCGAGCCGGAGCACCGTTAATGCACCGCTGAACAGGAGCAAGGCGGTTGCGTCGTTGAAGAGGCTCTCGCCCTTGAGCACGGAATCAATTTGGCGAGGCAGGGAGAATTTTCTCAGCACCGCAGTGGCAGCGGCCGCGTCCGGAGGAGAGACCACGGCGCCCAGGGCGATTCCCGCCGCGAGCGGCAAGTGAAGAAACGCCCAACTCGTCCAGGCCACTGCCGCCGTGGTCAAGATCACGGCCAGAACCGCGTAAGTGACCAACGGAGCAACAAAACGCCGGGTCGCGCCCGGGGGAAAATCGAATGCGGCATCGACCACAGCCGGCGCAATGAACAGGGCGAGACAGGTCGCGGGATCGATCGAAAACGAAGGAGCGTTGGGGATCATCGCGACGATCACGCCCGCCCCGGCGAGCATCGTGGGATAAGGCAAAGAAAGACGGCGAGCGAGCTGTAATAAGACGATGGCGATAAGCAGAAGCGCTAGCAGGCTTTCAAAGAACGTCATTCATGTCTCCCGCTTCTTGTTGAGAAAAAGGATATTGTAATGGCGTGAACTCAACCGGCGGGTAGGGTTATTTGACTAGAAACTCCTGATCCACGGGAATTTGCATCGAGTTGGCGAGGGAATTTGTTTCAGCAGCCATGCCGATGACGGCCAGGAACTCAGCGTATTGGTCATCAGAGAGGCCCTTCGCGCGCGCTCCGGCTGTGTGCGAATGGATGCAGTAACTGCAGCTGTTGGCCGTGGATACCGCTATATAGACCAGCTCTTTTGTCAGCGGGTCGAGGGCGCCGGGCGCAATCATCACCTGTTTCACGCCGGCCCACGTCCGCTCGAGAAGGCCGGGCTGATTGGCAAGGGCACGCCAGAAATTGTTTACAAAATCTGACTTGCGCGTCGCGCGTATGTCGTCGAATACGGCCTTCACCGCCGGGACGGCGGCTACTTCGTCATCGGTCCAGAGCTTTACAGTGGCCACCTGGGAATCCTCTATGGCCATCATAAAGAACCCGAGTGAATGGCGAAGCTGCCTTAAAGTTCTATGAATCCCCGCTTCAGGCCGATGGTTGCGGCGTGGGTTCTATCGTTCGCATTCAATTTCGAGAGGATATTCTTCACTCGGCCTTTGACCGTCTCCTCCGTAATCGAGAGCCGATCGGCGATCTGCTTATTGGCGTTTCCTGCTGCGATCAACCGCAGCACTTCTACTTCCGCCGCAGTAAGCTGGTCATCCGCGGCATGTTCCGCAAATTCGTACGATGCCTCGGGCGAGAAGACCTTCCTGCCGGCATGCACGGCTCGTACCGTGTCCAGCAGTTCCTTGTGGAGCAGATTCTTTAGCAAATACGCGCGGGCTCCGGCCTTCAACGCGCGCAGTACCTGGACGTCGCCCGTATAAGTGGTGAGCACGATGATCTTGGCCTCAGGGAACTCCCCACGAATTGCGATGACAGCGTCGAGCCCATTCATCTGCGGCATCTGCAGATCCATCAAAGTAATGTCGGGACGATGCAGCCGGTATTGCTGAATTGCTTCCCGTCCGTTGCAGGCCTCGGCGACCAGCATGATGTCGGGCTGTTCCGCCAGAAGGCCGGTAATCCCGTCACGGAAAATCGGATGGTCGTCGACCGCCAGGATTCGTATCGGGTTGGATGGCATACGACTCCACAATAGGCTGGGTTCGAAGGCCGCGCCAGTATGCTTTAGTATTGGTTGCGAGCGAAATAGTTCGTGTGGAAAGAGGGAACCGCGATCCATTCGTTGGACCCTAACTCTGGAGCCACACTCCGGATCCGGTCAAATACCCCGGACCCGGAGACTAACTCAACGCCGATTTCTCATGGAGCGAAGTAGCCGGAGAGGTCGACGAGCAGAGTTACCCGTATCGGGCCCAGGAACATAGGTGGACACAGAACCAGTATTCGTCTCAACGATGGCCATGTTAGACGTAACCGCTCCGTCGTATGCATTGAGGTTGGAGATCAAGGCTGCGGTTGTATAGCAGGCCAGATAGTCAGGTACTGAACCGGCCCCAGTAGGTAGGATAGTCGCATTCAAAACATAGGCTGCTGCGGTATCGGGCGGGGCACAAGTACTACCCTCTACATTTACGTCCAGTTGTCCTGGATACGGCGGGAAGGGGAGGACTGCGCGTGTATCGATAACCCGGCACGGCGGAACCATGTACAGGTATATCCCTCCGACCCCCGGCGGCGCGAAATAGCCGTTTATATCCAGCAAAACGTCGGTCTCGTCTGAAGCGGCTATGGAGACGGCCCCTCCTGTCCCCGCGGGGACTATGGCGGCGTTAGCCGTGGTCGTTCCCGTAGGTGCGTTCAAAGTGGACGAGGCAGGTGTAGTTTGCCCGGTGGGGAATATCACCAGGTCGCCGAGGGTCTTCCCCTGCGGAGGCATCGCTGTAACGTTCACGGAATAGGCCTGCGCATTCGATGGGATGTTGCACTTGCCAGACAGAATCGGGAACGAGCGGGCTTGTTTGGCAACCAGGGCGGGTCCGGCCAGCGGTCCATTCACGGAGCCGCGAGTATCCAGGAGGCGGCATGGCTGGATCGAGTAGAAGGCCAGGCTGGTGGCAGTAGAAGGTACAAAGTATCCATCGATGTCAAGAATCACGTCGGTGGAAGTTGCAGTGCTGGCGAAAACACTGATTGCTCCCGCTGTTCCTGCCGACACAATGGCAGCATTCGCTTTTATTCTGCCGTCGTAAGAGTTCATCAGCGAGATACCGGGCTGTGCCAGTCCGGTCGGCCACACCGTCAGGAAGCCGAGGGGTCCTTTCGGCTGTACGGTCACATTGAGTGAATAGGCGACGGCTGTCGATGGGACTTTGCACGCGCTCTGTAGGATCGGAAAGCTGCGCGGATTGCTTTTGGTGATGGAAGGAGCGCCGAAGGGTCCAGCAGCACCGCGGGTATCTGCTATCCGGCAGGGAGCAATGGACACGAAGCTCAATCCCTGTCCTGTTCCGACCAGCGAAACACTTTGCCCGAAGGCCACCGACGTCGACCCCGCATTATTGGCATCGCCCGAATAGGTAGCCGTGATCGGGTAGTCTCCTGCGTTGGGGAAGGCGGTGGTCGCCGTGGCTGTCCCATTGCTCCCCAGCGGCTCTGGAACCGGGGTTACGCCGCTGCCAAAGAAAAAGTTGACCGTTCCTGTCGGTGTGCTCGCCCCGTTGCCCGCAACGGTTGCCGTATAGGTAAGATACTCGCCGACTTGCGCTGGATTCGCCGACGAAATCACGCTTGTCGTGGTTGGTGACAGGCCCAGCGCTGCTTGCACACCCACGCTGACCGTTCCGGATGAGTTTGCATTGTTAGGATCACCCGTGTAGGTAGCCACCACCACGTAAGTCCCGACAGTACTGAAAGGAATCGCCGTCGTAGCCACACCGTTCACCACGCTGAGGCCCGGGGTAAAGTTGCCGTTAATGCTCAGATCCACAAAGCCGGTCAGGGGTGACGAGCCGGTGGTCTGTACCGTAGCCGTAAAGGTTACGGGTTTCCCAGTGATGGCCGGATTGGGCGTGGCCGTGAGCGTTGTTGTGGTGGTTGCCTGGGCTGCAGCGTGGGGCGCGGTCGCGGAAAGCGCCCCCAAGACAGAGAGCATGGAGAGAATGGAAAGCAAGCGTTTCATACGCTTAATCCTTGAGAGAGTAATTGAACTCCACAGGGGCCCTTGGGTATAGGAATTTCCACAGCTTAGGAATCAGTGTTAGGGGGACTGATTCCGCCGATATGGCCGGATGACGAGCTATATGGAACGATCCCTATTCGCCACAATGACCATCGCCGGAGAGAACTCACCCAGCGCGTTCGGCTGCCAAGGCCTTGCCGTCCACAGCTGAAAATAGTACGCGGCTCCCGTGAGAAGTTCAACGTGTTCGAAGCGAGAGTATTGAGGCGCAAGCAGGTAGTGACAGACCGGGAAAATTGCGAGGTGGAAGCACCCGACATTTGTTGCTGGTCCTACCCCCCGGTTCTCACGCAAACTCTGAAAGCCCGATGCATAGAAATGCGACTCTTTCCGCGACGCTCAGGCGTCCCCCTGCTGAAGCAGGGGGCTCCCAACGCACATTTCAGACTTTCCGGCGGGTAACCCATTTAACCTTTCGATCGAGGGGTTAGCACGATGGATTGGATACGAACTCTGCTGAGCCGCTGCGCGGCGCTCTCGCGTGAGTGTTATCGGGTCGAGCTGGGCCGGCTTTTTCTGGAATCGCTACTTAGCGACGTTCGCTACGCCGCACGGCAACTGCGTAAGCACCCCGGCTTTACCGTCACCGCTTTACTAACGCTGGGTCTCGGAATCGGCGCCAACGCTGCGATCTTCACTCTCATTCATGCCACGCTGCTGCAGGACTTGCCGGTGCCGCACCCGGAACAGTTGATACGCGTGGGCGACAGTTATCGTGGCGGAATCTCATCGTTCTCGACCCAAATGTATGACCAGCTAAGAAAGAATGCGCCTGAATTTCAAGAGTTGGCGGCCATGCAGGCATATTCCCCTGACAACTCATGGCTCACGCTGCACCGGCAGGGAGTGGCCGAGTTACCTCATGGCGAGGTGAGCGAGTGGGTGTCGGGAAACTACTTCGCCATGATGGGGATTACGCCCGCGGCGGGACGGCTACTGCAGCCTACGGATGACGTCGCGGGGGCGCCCATGGTCGCAGTGATGAGCGACTCGATGTGGCAGCGCGAATATGCCGGCGACCCGTCGATCATCGGCAGCGTATTCACCATAAACACCCATCCCGTGACCATTGTAGGCATTGTGCCGAAGCCGTTTTACGGGGATCGCATCACCGCTTATCCCACTGACTTGTTTGTGCCGTTGTCGACGGAGCCCCTACTGGGAGAGAGTGATTTTACCCATAACCCTGCGGAGCAATGGCTCTACATTCTGGGCCGTATAAAGCCCGGTGTGGCGCTGGCGCCGCTGCAGGCGAAAATGCGCGCCGAATTAGTGCCTCTGCTCTCTCAGCTACCGTATTCATCCAATGCATCTGGACGAGAGGAGCGCATCAAGGCGTCTTTCGTTAACGCCGGGACATAGCGGGATAGCCGTGATGGCGCGAGACATGGTCGCCGGGCTGCATCTCTTGCTGTGGATCTCTGGACTGGTGTTATTGATTGCGTGTGCAAATATCGCCAACCTGGTGCTGGCCCGCGGGCTGGCACGAAATGGTGAGATATCTGTGCGCGTTGCCCTAGGCGCTGCCCGCAGCCGCATCGTCAGGCAAACGCTCACGGAAAGCGTTCTGCTCGCGTGCATGGGCGGCGTAGTTGGGGTGGCGATCGCTTGCCTGGTTTCGGCAATGATGATCAGGCTGGCTTTCCCGCATGCAAAGTTTTCCCCCATCCATGCCACGCCATCGCCGCAGGTTCTGGGGTTTGCATTTGCAGTGTCGTTGCTCACGGGGTTGCTCTTCGGCATGGCGCCTGCCTGGGCAACTTCTCATGCGCAGCCGGCGCACGCGCTGCGTCGATCGAATCGCACCAGCAGCGGTCACGCTTCGCTACTGCAGCGTTCCTTAGTGGTGTTGCAGGCCGGGCTGTCAGTGATTTTGCTGATAGGCGCAGGCCTGTTGGCCAGGAGCCTGGTCAATCTGCAGCATCAGAACTTTGGCATCGAGGTGGAACATCGCGTGGTGGTCCGTCTCAACGCTCAAAATGCCGGCTATACGATAGAACAACTGCAGCCACTCTACGACCAAATGCGCGCCAGGATGTTGTCTCTGCCAGGCGTGACCAAGGCGGGAATGGCCCTGTATGCGCCACTCGATGGGGATGACTGGGACTCTGATGTATTTGTGGAAGGCCGGCCGCAACCGGGACCGAACGATAACGTTCGCTCGTCATGGGACCGGGTGAGCCCGGAACTCTTCGATGCGATTGGCCAGCACCTGGTGCGCGGGCGCAACATTCTCTCGACCGACACGGCACACTCACCAGGAGTAGCAGTGGTGAACCGCGCGTTCGTGAAACGTTTCTTTCCGAACGGAGGGGATCCCCTCGGCCAGCACTTTGGCATGGATGGCGAGAAGAGCGCTGCTGACTGGCGGATCGTCGGCGTGGTGGAGGATGCCAAGTATCAGAATCCGCACCAAGAGCAGCAACCGATGTTCTTTTTGTCCCTCTTGCAGCGCGCGAAGAGCGACACAAAATCCCGTGACGTCTCGTCGTTGTACATCGGTTCGATCATCCTGGTCACCACGGGACCGATTCCTGGGCTGGAGCATCAGGTACGTCAAGCCCTGGGGGAAATCAACCCAAACCTCAACGTCAACAACTACGAAACTCTGGAAGGGCAGATTGGCGACCGGCTACGCCAGGAGAAGCTGGTGGCGCGGTTGACGCTGTGGTTCGGGCTGCTCGCGCTCACCCTGGCGGCGGTGGGACTATACGGCGTAACGGCCTACACGGTGGCGCAACGGGGAGCGGAAATTGGAATACGGATGGCGCTCGGAGCCGAACGTGGCGACATCGTACGCATGGTGATGCAAGGAGCGATCCTGCAGGCTGGACTAGGTCTCCTCATTGGGGTCCCGGTGGCTCTGCTCTGTACACGCTATGTGCAGTCCCAGCTATTTGGCATAACCGGAGGAGATCCGGGCGTCTTGATAGCGGCAATCGGGGCCCTTGTGCTGGCTGCTTGTACGGCCGCCATTCTTCCGGCGAAGCGAGCCGCGGCGATCGACCCTGTCAAGGCCCTGAGGAGTGACTAAAAATGGAAGGCGATCGAGACGAGTAGCCGGACGACGAGGGGAACCTATCTCGCTTATCGCTCTTATTGCGCACTTTTAATTTGACAAACAATGGCAAAGGATCGACTCGCTGTTAGACAACTTTCTGCATCAGACCGTTCAAGGAGACACAGCCGTGACTGTTCCGCTTCGGTCTCAAGAGTTCAGTGAAGCTCCGGTCCGCGCGTCCCAGGACCCGCGCAGCTTCCGCCGCCATGTTTGGAGCTATGTGTCCCGTTCTCCCCTGCGGTCGCTGTGGGATCTTCAGGGAATACCCGTGCGTGTGATCGTGAAGAACACTTGGAACGCGCTGTTTGCCGACAACCTTCTGGGTCGCTCTGCCGAGCTCGGGTTCTACTTCATCTTTGCGCTGTTTCCTACCCTGGTCACTGCCTGTTCCATCCTCGGCCTGGCTGCCCGCTCAGCCGCCCACATCTATGAACATCTGTTGCAATACCTTTGGATCGTGGTTCCTCCCGGTGCCTTGGGGACCGTACTGGAAGCTTTTAACCAAACTACGGCCGCGGCGACCAGTGGGAAACTCACCTTTGGTCTGGTAGCGGCGTTATGGTCAGCTTCTGTAGGTTTTTCCGCCATCCAGGAGAGCCTTAATGTGGTTTACCGCGTGCAGGAAAGCCGGCCCTATTGGAAAGCCAGGCTCTCAGCCATCGGCATCACCTTTGTGCTCTCTATTGTTATTACGCTGATGCTGGCTTCGTTGCTGGTTGCTGACCTTTTTGCCCGGCTCGCCCGCCTCCATATCTATCATCACTTTCTGGCCGCAAGCGCCGCCATCTCTCTGAGGACTATGGGATGGATCGCCGCCACCGCGTTTCTGTCCCTGCTGTTCGCGTTGATCTACTACTTCGGACCGGACGTCAAAGTGAGCCAGTGGCATTGGCTGACGCCTGGCGCGGCCATCGGCATGCTGGGGTGGCTGCTGGCGTCCATGGGACTTCGAGTCTACGTTCACTACATCAACAACTACTCGGCCACCTATGGATCGCTCGGGACCGTCATTATTCTGCTCACCTGGTTTTATCTGAGCGGGCTAATGTTGCTGCTGGGAGGCGAGATCAATAGCGAAATTGAGGCCGCGGTCAAGGAAAAGAGCTTGGCTGCCGCGGGAGTGCTGAAACCGGAAATTGTGAGCACGCCGTCCATTGCGCCGTCTTAGTTTGCGACACCGGTTCTTGTTCATCAAACCACGAGCACGCATTTGCGCATCACAGGGGGTGATGGAGTGGATCGAGCTGGTCGTGGGATATCTTCGAATACTGGCTCGAACGAGCGTGAACCACCTCAGGACGGGACTTAAGCGACGCTTTACGGCACTCGCCGCTACTGCGCTCCTGGCTTCTTCGACAGGATTGCCGGCTCAAAGCCCGGAGCCGCCCTCGCAGCTACCGAAGACCGCTCCAAATACTGCGAGCATTTTGTCCACCTATGAAGGTCAAAACGTTACCGCGATTGACATCGCTGGTCGTCCTGGCCTGGATACCAGCAAGTTAACACCGCTCTTTCAGCAGCAGGCAGGCCAACCCTTCTCCAAGGAGAAGGTGGATGCCAGCATTGAGACGTTGAAAAGCGCGGGGAAATTTACTGAAGTGCAGCTACAGGTAGAACCTGAGGCAAACGGCGTGCGCGTCTTGATGATCGCAGAACCGGCGATATGGTTCGGTATCTTCGAGTTTCCCGGAGCAGAAAGTTTTCCCTATTCCAAGTTAGTGCAAATTGCGAATTATCCTCCGCAGGCGCCGTACAACGCCGGCGATGTGCAGAAAGACAGCGACGCGCTGCTTCGCTTTTTTCAGCAGGAAGGCTATTTTGAAGCTGAGGTGCGTCCCGAGTTAAACATGGACACCGTCCACAACCTGGCCAATGTGCAGTTTATGGTGAGCCTCAATCGCAAGGCGAAATTTGGAGCGGTGGACATCGCCAATACCACCCAGGAACAGGCCGCGCAAATGACCAAGAGCCTACAGGGCATCAAGGCGCGGGTGAGGGGAGCGGCTATTCGTCCGGGAAAGAATTACCGTCGCCAGACCTTGACCAATGCCCAACAATACTTGCAAAAGGGGTTGGAGAAAAAGGAGAAGCTGGCCGCGCAAGTGAAACTCTCGGGTGCGGAATACATCGCGGAAAGCAACCGCGCCGATATCCACTTCGACGTGAAGGAGGGGCCGACGATTCATGTGGAGGTGAAGGGAGCACACCTCTGGAGCTGGACGAAAAAATCACTGCTACCGGTTTATCAGGGTGTAGGGGTCGATCCAGAGTTGGTTCAGGAGGGCAGGGAGGCGCTGGTCTCTTATTTTCAGGGCAAAGGATTCTTTGACGTCAGCGTCGACTCCCAGTTCCAACGTCAGGACACAGCGGACACCATCACTTATACCATCACCAAAAACAAAAAGCACAAAGTGACCGATGTAAGTGTGGCCGGCAACGGCCAGGTCAAGACACCAGACCTGATGGCCCTGGTCACGGTAAAAAAGTCGCACCTCTTTTCCCCCGGCAACTACAGCGAGAAGCTGGTGCGCGCCAGCGTGAAGAATCTGACGGCGCTCTACCAATCTGAGGGATTTAGCAACGCCCAGGTGACCTCGTCGGTTAGCAAGAAGGAAGGCAATCTGGCGGTGGCGTTCCACGTGGTCGAGGGGCCTCGGGATACCGTGACCTCCCTCAAGATTGAGGGAGCCGATACCTTTCCAGCGGCGAAATTCGCGCCCGGCGGTCTTAAGCTCGGTGAGGGCAAGCCCTACTCGCAGAAACTGGTCGCGGCGGATCGAGCCAATATCGTGGCTCACTATCTGCAGGCCGGCTATCTCACGTCCAGCTTTCGTGAAACCGCCACCGTGGTCTCGAAGAGCGATCCTCATCACATCAATGTCGTCTATCACATCTACGAAGGCCCACAGGTCTTTACCCAGGATGTCTTAACCTTGGGGCGCGTGCGCACGCAGCAGAGGCTCATTAATAGGGATGTGGACACCATTGTTCCCGGGCAACCGCTCACTGAGGGATCGCTGCTTACCTCGGAGAGCCTGCTCTACGGTCACACGGGGGTCTTCGATTGGGCAGAGGTCGATCCCCGTAGCCAGATAACCACCCAGACTAAGGAAGATGTGCTGGTCAAAGTGCACGAGGCGAAGCGGCACCAGTTAACCTACGGCTTCGGTTTCGAAGTAGTCAATCGGGGCGGCAGCGTTCCCAGTGGCACCGTCGCGCTGCCTGGCCTGCCACCAGTCGGATTGCCTTCCAATTTCACCACCAGCCAGGCCACCTATTATGGTCCGCGGGGATCCATTCAATACACGTTGAATAACGTGCGCGGCAAGGGCGAATCCCTGTCGTTCACCGGCTTCGCCGGGCGGCTGGATCAGCGCGGAGCAGCCTATTACATCGATCCTAATTTCCGCTGGTCAAAATGGGGCTCGACGACATCGCTACAGGTAGAGAAGGACGAGGAAAATCCCGTCTACTCCTCCCAGATCGAAACGGCTAGTTACCAGGTACAGAGGTTTCTGGATAAGAAGAAGGCGGACGTCTTTTTCCTGCGTTACAGTTTCAGTCAGACTGATTTGACGCGCATCCTCATTCCGGAGCTGGTGCCAACCCAGGATCAGCACGTTCGCCTCTCCACGATCGCGGCCAACCTTACGCACGATACGCGCGACAATCCCCTCGATGCGCACAAAGGTACCTATCAAACGGTCGAGATCGACTTCAATGCCAGCAAGCTGGGTTCCAGCGTCAACTTCGCAAAGCTGACTGCGCAGGAGGCGTATTACCGCACAATCTTTCACAAGATCGTGTGGGCCAATAGCATTCGCATCGGCCTGGCGCAGCCTTTCGACAATAGCTTTGTGCCCCTGAGCCAGGCGTTCTTTACCGGCGGCGGCAACACCTTGCGCGGCTTTCCCCTGGATGGCGCGGGCCCGCAACGGCCGGTGCAGGTGTGCAGTACCGGGTCTTCCACCGACTGCTCTTATATCCAGGTGCCCAGCGGCGGAAACGAGCAGTTGATTCTCAACACGGAGTTTCGCATTCCGCTGCCCATCAAGGAAGGCCTGGGCCTGGTTGTTTTCTACGACGGAGGGAACGTCTTTCCCGACGTGGGCTTCCACGACTTTGCCTCGCTCTACAGCAACAACGTGGGGCTGGGCCTACGCTATGCGACGCCAGTCGGCCCGGTAAGAATCGATCTTGGTCACAACCTCAACCCGGTGCCCGGGGTTAAGTCCACCCAATATTTCGTTAGCATCGGCCAGGCATTTTGATGGGGGTAATCTCTTGAGCACCGCTGCTGCATCATCTCATTCCAAGCTAACGCCGGAACCAGGCCGGCACGTGCGGTTGCGGAAGGTCGCTGCGTGGATCGCTGTTGGCCTGGTGGCCCTCGTGTTGATGGCTGCGATCGCCGTTACGGTGGTGGTGCATAGTGCGCGGTTCCATAACTACATTCTTGCCACCGTGCAAAGGAAGGCCAGTGAAACCCTGGGGACGCAAGTACAGTTACAAAACTTCTCCCTGAACTTATCGAACCTCAGCCTGGATCTTTACGGTCTGACGGTTCACGGTGCGGCTCCGTATCCAGATCCGCCGCTGCTGCAGGTAGCCCACGCCGAGGTGGGCGTACGCATTGTTTCCGTCCTGCGCCAGAAGTGGTATTTGGACAGTTTTGTCATAGACCGCCCGGTGGTGAAGGTGTTCTCCGATGCTCACGGCGTGAACAACATCCCAGTGATCAAGAGCAGCGGTTCCAGCAGTAGCAACACCAGCCTGTTCGATTTAGGAATTCGCCACGCCGTGCTCGATCAGGGCGAGGTCTACTATAACGATCGCCGGAGCATCCTCTCCGCCGACCTGCATAACGTAGACTTCCGCGCATCCTTCGACAGTCTGCTGCAGAAGTACTCGGGCAAAATCAGTTACGCGGATGGCCACCTTCAGTCCGGGACCTTCAAGCCGATTCCGCACAGCCTGGACGCCGAGTTCGATGCCACCCCCAGCACCCTTCATTTGCGCCAGGCGAAATTAATTAGCGACACATCGCAGCTGGTCCTGACCGCAACCCTTCAGGACTACAGTCATCCCCGCGTCCAGGCGCACTATGACGCAAACCTCGATGCCAGCCAGTTTCGAAAGATCCTGGAGAATGCCGCACTGCCGGTTGGATTCATTCAGGCGAGCGGCACCGTCGACTATCAGCAGATCGCCGACCGTTCCTTACTCGACACCGTGGTGGTGAAAGGCGATCTGAATAGTAAGCAGCTGGATGTGCAAACACCGGACCTCCGCTCCCAGATCAGAAATATTGCTGCCCACTACACCCTCGAAAATGGAGCTGCTACGCTTGCGGACTTCCGTGCCAATCTTCTCGGCGGCGTGCTCACCAGCAGCGGCAAGATGACCAATGTCGGCGGCGATCCGCATGCGCAGTCCAATTCGAAATTCAATGCCTCTTTGCGCGGCATCCGTCTAGCGGACGTGAACCATGCCATGAAAGCTTCGGCTGTTCCCAAAAACATTGCCCTGGGAGGCGTGCTGAACGCAGACGCGAATGCCGCCTGGGGAAAGACTTTTGATAACGTTGTTGCCCACGCCGATGCCACCATGCACGCGTCCGTATCGAAGAGCACCTCGCAGGTTGTTCCGGTGGAGAGTGCGATTCATGGCACGTACACCGGCGGCAACCAGGAACTTGCACTGAAGCAGAGCTATCTGCGAACTGCGCAGAGCACGTTAACCATGAATGGGGTGGTGAGCCAGCGCTCGAGCCTGGATGTGAAATTTCAGTCCAATAATCTCGCCGAGCTTGAAACCATCGCGGATCTCTTCACCACGCCGGCCCAGCCGCTAGGCCTTGCCGGCACGGCGCTGTTTGAGGGCACCGTGCGCGGGTCTACCAGCGCGCCCCATTTGACCGGGCAGTTGACCGCTTCCCAATTCAAAGTCAACGGAACCGAGTGGCGCGTGCTGCGCACCAATGTAGATGTGGATCCATCACTGGCCAGCCTGCAACACGCGGATCTGGAACCCGCTGGGCATGGCAAGATCACCTTCAACGCCAGCACCGGTCTGCACAAGTGGGCCTTCACAGAAAACAGCCCCTTGCAGGTCGATCTCAACGCCTCCCAACTGGATGTCCAGGATCTGGTGAAGCTATCTGGGCAGCAGGTGCCGGTGATGGGTACATTAGCGGCGAATATCCAAGTGCATGGCACGGAATTAAGTCCGATCGGGCAGGGGAATGTATCGCTGACCCACGTGACTGCGTACGACCAGCCGATCACCTCCGCAAAGGTAAACTTCCAGGGCACCGGTGATGAAGTGCACGGCGATCTCGGCGTGCAACTTCCCGCGGGCGACGTTCAGGGTAAGGTGAGTGTTCGGCCGCGGCAGAAGAGTTATAACGCTCAACTGGTTGCCTCGGGTATTCGCCTGGAACAATTGCAGGCCCTGCAAGCGCAGAACATCGCCGCTAAAGGAGTGGTAAGTATCCACGCAAAGGGAGCGGGAACCTTCGATAACCCGCAACTCGATGCCACGCTGCAGATCCCTCAAATCGATTTACAGAATCAGAAGATAGCGGATGTCAACCTGCAGATGAACGTCGCCAATCATCTGGCTACGGCCAACCTGACGTCTGCTGCGGTTGGTACGCAAATCAAGGCGAACGCTAAGGTCAACTTGACCGGCGACTACGCGGCGGACGCCACACTCGACACGCAGACGATTCCTTTACAGCCTATCTTTGCGATCTATGCTCCCGCCCAGGCAGCGGACTTGAGTGGGCAGACCGAGATTCATGGCACTTTGCATGGGCCGCTCAAGAAACAGAAATTGCTGGAAGCGCACATCACGATTCCTATACTGAAGCTTGGCTATAGCAACACCATCCAGTTAGCGGAGACCGCTCCCATCAAAGTCGACTACAAAGACACCGTAGTCACCCTGCAGCGGTCAGGTCTCAAAGGGACCGACACCGATCTACAGTTTTCTGGCTCCATGTCCACGGCCACGGATGGACCTGTCTCCTTGCTGCTGTTAGGCACTGTGAATCTACAGATCGCGCAATTGTTTGAACCGGATATCAGAAGCTCCGGAGAACTGAAATTTAATGTCAATACCAACGGAGTAACCAACAGTCCCAACTTTGCGGGCGAAGTCGATATCGTCGATGCGAACTTTGCCAGCGGCGATCTGCCCGTCGGCTTACAGCATGGTAACGGAGTGCTGTCCCTGACCAAGGACCGGCTCAACATCACAAAATTTCAAGGCACTGTGGGGGGTGGCACGGTTACGGCCCAGGGTGGAGTAGCGTACCGTCCCTCGATCCAGTTTGACCTGGGGCTCTCTGCCAATGGCGTGCGTGTGTTATATCCGGAAGGGGTTCGGGAGAGCGTGAACGCCAATGTTCGACTAGCCGGTACTACCGATAATGCGACGCTGGGAGGGCAGGTGAATCTGGCCGATCTCTCCTTCACGCCAGCCTTTGATCTGAACAGCTTCATCAACCAATTCTCCGGCGGAGTTTCGCCACCGCCTACGCCCGGAATCAGCCAGAATATTCAACTGAACCTGGGTGTGACTTCGGAAAACAATATCAGCCTGGTGAGTAGAACACTCAGCATCAACGGCACAGCGAATCTGCGCGTGCGTGGCACGGCGGCTGAACCGGTGATCCTGGGCCGTGTGAATCTAAGCGGGGGCGACATTATCCTCAACGGGGATCGATTCGTACTCAACGGGGGAACGATTGAGTTCGTTAATCCTTCGGAGACTCAACCGGTGGTTAATCTTGCCCTGAACACGACCATCCAGCAATACAACATCTCGATGCGGTTCAACGGTCCGATCGATCAGCTCCGCACAAACTACTCCTCTGATCCTTCGCTGCCCGCTGCCGACATCATTAACCTGTTGGCGTTCGGAACCACCACCGAGGCGGATGCCGCCACTTCGACTCCAGCGAACCAGGCGGCAGAGTCGTTGGTGGCGTCGCAGGTTAGCAGCCAGGTGACCAGCCGTATCTCGAAGGTTGCCGGCATCTCCCAACTGTCCATCAATCCGGTGCTGGCGGGTGGAACCAGCCAAGGGCCCCCCGGCGCGAATATCACCATTCAGCAGCGGGTCACGGGAAATCTTTTCGTAACGTTCTCAAGCAATGTGGCTTCGACGCAGAACCAAACGATACAGGGGCAATACCAGGTTTCGCCACGCCTGGCAATCAGCACCACCCGCGATCAAAGCGGTGGCGTTGCGGTGGATGCGCAGATCAAAAAGACCTGGTAGGTTTCGGCTTATACCGGCACATACGTGTTGAGATAGCGCTTGGCCATGCGGAACCCAACCTTATAGGGTTCGCTAAAATCTGGCCCCGGATTGTCAGCCGCGCCGTAGAGGGCGTCTTCGTGCTCGATGCTCATTGCACCCTGATAGCCAACGCTTTGTAGAACAGCAAAGAACCCAGGCCAGTTGATACTGCCCATACCGGGGATGCGGAATTGCCACCACTTAGCTTGGTCAACCGGAACGATTCCTCCTCGCCGCACGATGTCCCAATGAATCTCGGTATCCTTCAGATGAACGTCATAGATCTTGTCGATAAAGTCTTTCGCCGTTTGAATGGGGTCCATCATCTGCCACAGTAGATGAGAGGGATCGTATTGCAGGCCGACATAGGGGGAATCCTTGAAGGCATGGAAGAGCGCTTCGAACCCCACCGGGCTGGTGGCAATGTTGGGGCCCCCTTGCCAAGGCTCCCACAGGATGCGCACCTTGTACTGTTGGCAGGCCGCGAAATACTTTTCCTGGTAGACGCGCGCGATCTCGTCGACTTGCGCTTCGAATGTCTTGGAGGCATCCTTGCCGGATTGCGTTCCTATATAAGCGACGCCTAGTTTTCCCGCCAGCTCAATCGTTTTCACGAAGTTGGCGTTTACCCGTTCGCGCTCCGCTGGATCTGGGGCGATGTGATTTGCATTGACCTGAAGGGCCGAAACGTACATGCCCTTCGAGGACAGATGATTCTTGATGTTTCCGATTTGTTCGTCGGTGAGACTCGTTGTATTCAACCCCGGAACGCCCGCGCCGGCATTGAGGATCATGTTGTTGAATCCTTCCTGCAGGGCGAAGTCAAGATTGGCTTCGGTATATTTGGCTAAAATGCCAAGACGCGGCTTCCATTCTTGTGGCCGCGCTCCCGCTTTAGGCAACGCCGCCAAACACGCTGCTGCAGTGGCCGACCCGAGTAACGCACGACGACTTAACTTTCCAGTGGACATGAGGCTTCTTCCATAGAGCGCAAGATCGTTCATCCTCCAGCATTATATGTGCCCGCTTGCGGAGTGATCGAATAGCCTCGGACAGGCCGGATGAAGAGTCCTCAGACCACTTACAGATGGACAAGGCGGCCGGCACAGGGCAAAATACGTCGATATCGCTTCCTGCTCCTGCTGCGCTTTGAAATCATGACTCTATCCACGCCTATTCGATCATCGCTGAAGTACGGAGCGAGCGCCCTGTTGAGCCTGGCATTGCTTGGCTGTTCCGGACGTATGCTCACGGTAAACAGCATCAATCATGGGCCGCCGCTACACTTCGTGACCATCCACTACCCGCTGTTTGGCTCCCGCACCCTGGTAGCCGATCTGCTACCGGCCGAGGGTGAAGTGAGCCGCACGATTTACTTCCGCCAGAACGGCAATGTCTGGTGGTCGTACCGAACTACTGATGGGCGTGACATGATGGCAGGAGCCAACCTCTTCTTGAATGAACAGGACAGCGGCCTCATCCTGAACCTAGTCGATGCTGGCGGCTCGGTGCGAACGATGACGAGCGGTCCTAAGCGCTACTCACCTTCTGAGGAGCAGAATCATCCGGCGCCGTACCCTCCACCGCCGAGGAAGGTTCCAGCTCCCAAGCAGAACAATCACCGCTGATCTGGAAAGGCCTAGCGAACACATGCCAATGCCAATAATGACGCTGACCCATGGGATCCCTCTCTGGTTCCTTGTTCTGAGCTTATTTTTGCCCAGACTTTCACTGTTTATCGGATGGATCCACATGTGGTGGTTTTTCGTCCCTCAGCCCTGGGCCGCCGTGTTGTGGGCTGTTCTTCCCAGGGTGCTGGTCCTTATATTTATTCATGCGCACCAAGGCTTCGACTTGTGGTTCTTGATACACCTGGTGGTTGCGATCGTCGTCTGGAGTGGATCTGGGGTCTCCCACAACAGGAGAAGGCTGCGGAGAAGACGTACCTAGGAGCATTCGCCGATGCGAGCTTTGCTTTTTTCTTTACTGATCACCGCCACTGTTTTCGCCCAGGATGTGCCCGTCGCAATGAAGCGACCGGTAACCGACGAATACCACGGCGTAAAAGTAGTAGATCACTATCGCTGGCTCGAAGACGGCAAGAACGCAGAAACACAGCAATGGCTCGCGGCAGAAAACGCTTACTCGCTGCATTACTTCCAGCATGCTCCAAGCTGGAATTTAGTGTTACAAAACCTCAAGAACCCTCAAGAGAAAGAAGGCGCCAGCGAACGTAGCCTGGACTATCGGAAGGGACGCTACTTCTATCTGCAGCTGGATCGCACGATGCAACAGCAGTCGGTCCTGATGACGTCCACAAACCTTGGAGCACCCGGCATTGCACCGTCCAATGCCACTGTCCTTCTTGATCCTACGAAGCTTGACCCAACGGGCCATACCTCGATTGATTGGTTCATGCCATCGCTGGATGGCAACCTGGTCGCAGTCGGGCTTGCGGTTGGCGGTAACGAACGCCAGGCTCTCACCGTTTTTGACACCGCTACCGGCAAGCAGGTAGGCGCAGCCTTCGTGCCCATGGGCTTCCACGGTAGACGGAGCGTGGCCTGGTTGCCGGGGAACAAGGGTTTTCTGTACGCCGGGTTTACTCCCGCGGTAGCCGCTGCCGCTCAGGTCACCGTCCTCAGAAACGAGAGGGTATTCGAACACATCCTCGGCGCCGCGGAGACGGAAGATCGCCTTGTCCTCGACAAGGGGCTGACGGAGTTGGCACAGATCGCGCTTGATAGTGATCCGTCCGGCAAATGGATCGTTGCCAGCGCCGAAGATGGCGACGGGGGAAAGTACGCGAATTTCCTGCGTAAGCCCGATGGCTCTTGGCAGCAGGTGTCAACTTATAGTGACGAGATCGTGGCCATTACTCCAGGTACCGCAGAAGGAGATGCGCTTTATCTAACCTCGCTCAAGGATGCGCCGCTCGGTAAGATCCTTGAAATCTCAGCGACGAAGCCCGTGCTTGCCCAGGCAAAGACCATCATTCCCCAGGGGGCAGCGAGCATAGTACACGACGATCCGGAATCCAATTCCCACCCTCTGCTGGTCACCAGGGACCGTCTCTACGTGACGACCATCGATGGGGGACCAAACCGTGTTCTGGTGTACGACCACAAAGGCAGCCCACTTACAGAAGTCCCGCTTCCACCAATCTCCGGGGTCTCAGAAGTAGCGGCTATTGGCGCTGAGGCTGTGGCAATCCAGGCGAGCGGTTTCTTAACCCCACCTGCCTATCTGACCTATCAACCTGGCCCGAATGCTTCCACACAAGCGACCGCGCTTTCCCAGCCCGCAAGCAAACTTGTTTCCGGCTACGTAGTCGACCGCACGTTCGCAACCTCAAAGGATGGGACAAAGGTTCCCATGAACATTATCCATCGGCGCGGCTCTGCCATGGACGGAACCGTTCCAACCCTGGTCTACGGGTACGGCGGGTATGGGATTAGTCTATCGCCGGAATTCGTGGGCAGTATCTACTGGACGACGTGGCTGCAACAGGGTTACACCCTGGTGATCACCAACCTTCGTGGAGGCGCGGAATATGGTGAGTCGTGGCACCTCGGTGGAAATCTGACCAGCAAGCAGAATGTCTTCGACGACTTCTCCGCCTGTGCGCAATACCTGATCGACCAGCATTGGAGTTCCTCCGCCCACATGGCCGCACTTGGCGGCTCGAATGGCGGTCTGCTCATGGGAGCAGAAATCACCCAGCACCCGGAGCAGTTCCGCGCCGTCATTTCCGAGGTGGGCATCTATGACATGCTTCGCGTGGAACTGGACCCGAATGGCCAGTTCAACATAACGGAGTATGGAACGGTGAAAGATCCCGCACAATTCCAGGCACTGTATGCCTACTCGCCCTACCACCACGTGGTGGATGGTGTGAAGTATCCTGCCGTACTCATGGAAACGGGGGACAACGATCCGAGAGTCAATCCAGCGCAATCCCGCAAATTTACTGCCCGTCTGCAAGCGGCAAATGGTTCGCGGAACCCAATCCTGCTAAGGACCTTTGCAGACTCCGGACACGGCGCCAGTTCAACCACGGATTTACAACAACAGGTGGCGGATGTGTATACATTTCTGTTTCAGGAACTCGGTGTAACCTTCACCCCCGCTCCATGACGAAAGTAAAGGGCCCTCATGGCTGCGGAAACGCATCGGAAGCCGCCTGTTGGAATTCCTGGCGAAGTTTGCTTGCGTCGCCGTTCGTACCAGGGCGCTGCACCATCAGGATGTAGGCAATCCCGCGCACCGGATCTATCCACGCCTGTGTGCCCCAGGCTCCCCCATGACCGAAGGTGCCAGGCGAGAGCATTTCCGCCACGCCCGGATGCGGGACCTTAAGGATTGCCACACCGATTCCCCAGCCATAATTCATGCCCCGGTTTCCAAGTTCGTCGGTTTGCAGAAAACCCGTCTTGAGCTCGCCCGTGTGCACGGTGGTGAGCTGTTGAAAGGCAGCCGGGCTGAGATAACGCTTGCCTTTGAGCGTGCCGCCGTTCAACAGCATCTGACAAAAGCGCGCATAGTCCGGCCCGGTTGAGAAAAGTCCCGCGTTCCCGAAGGGTGGTTGCCCCTTGTTTCCGTAGTCGGCGTAGGGCGCCGCGGTCAGCTTGCCGCTCTGTTGGTCTTTGATATACGGCGTTGCCAGGTGAGATCGTTGCTTCTTGTTGGGGTAGAAGGTGGTGTTCTTCATGCCCAGCGGTTTGAGAATTTGCTTGCTTACAAAATCAGTGAATGAGAGGCCGCTCGCCACTTCAACGATGCGCGCTGCCACGTTAATGCCGGACTGTGTATATCGCCAGTGGTCACCGGGTTCGTACAGCATGGGCGATCTAAGATAAATGGGGATCAGATCAGCCAAAGTATGGGCGCTCTTGATGGCCGCCGTATCCCCTTCACCCAGGCCCGAAGTATGAGTGAGGATCTGCTCGATGGTGATGTGCGCCGGCTGACCCGTGGGTGTCTTGAGTCCGGCAAACGCGGGAATAAACTTCTCAACCGGGTCGCTCACCTTCAGCTTTCCTTCATCCTGCAGCATGAGAATGGAGACCCCGGTGAAGGGCTTGGTCATGGAGGCGACCCAGAAAAGGGTGTCAGGCTCCATCGGCTTTTTTTTCGCAATATCTGCCAAGCCAATGGTTTGTTGCGCCAGCAACTTATCCTTCGCAGCGACCACTATGACTGCTCCGGAAATATCCTGTGCGTCGATAAATTTCTCTACCGCCGCGCCAATGGCCGGGTTCCCGGGCTCGGCAGCAAAAGCGAACGCAGGCAAGAGCAATAAAAGAGCGTACGCAGTACTTCGCTTCAGAAAATCCAGCCCATCCGATCCGTAGGACATCCCTTCAAGATACCCTCTGCCCGAACAACGCAAACAGAACGGCCAAGGGCGCGTCGAACAAATCGGTGATCTCGTAACTCAGAACAAACAGGGCTCCAGCACAAAGCCCCGGGTAAGACCGCCAGGCTTTCTCCAACCATCGCCAAACGAAATCACGATAAGCTGGGATGGTCGCGCCGGCCGCGAACGCCATCCCTAACAATGCTCCCACCAGTAAATCTGTAGGCCAGTGCCAACCTAAATACATCCGCGGGCCGAGAATAAAGAAGAGTACGTAGCTGATCGCTAGTACGCCCAAACGGCGAGAGGCAAAGAACACCCCGACGGCTAACGCCGCAAATAGCACTGCGTGGTCGCTCGGAAAAGAACTCCACGAGTAGAGCCTTTCAATCGACATACCGTGCGGCATTTGGAAGTGCAGGGCATCGGTTCGGAAAGGCCTTTGCCGGAAAGGAAGAACCTTGGCCAAAACCCGGGCAAACACTACCGCGGCAATCGCCAGCGGGATGGTGGCAGCGAGCTTGGCGCGGCTCTCCACGAGGTTACTTTGGTCACGTCGCTTTTCGAAGAACGCAGCCCAACAAAGGAACACAATTGGGGCGCCCTTGAGCAGATTGCGATTGACCAGCAGCAACATTACCGCATCAAATCGCGGCCAGCGGTTGGCGTATCGATTCAGATGGGACTCGATGGATAAGTCGAAATCGTTGTGCCACCACCCGTGATGGTCCGCCACAACAGTTGCGACGTTGTGCCTGGCTGCTAATACGCCAATAAATAGCGTGATAACACAAACAAAGGTGGCCAGAAAAAAGGTTCGATATCTGGAAGGTGAGTAAGGCGAAGGGTAAAGGCTTGATGCCCTTGACATCGGCGGGTCCCCGTTCATGCACAGAATTGGCCGGGAGAGATTCGGACTGGATTACACCATAAGTTGCACCAAAAGCGGTAACGAAATTAACGGGATATTGATCTTTTCTTCATAATCGATCGGCGATGTCGATCGCTGTTCACCAATGCTGTACGCACAGACAGTGTTTCGAATAGGTTACCGCTGCGTGAAGGAGCTCCAGGGAAAACACCGAACTGCTACTGTGTCTTTCCCATCAGGACTCCGGCAGGAACGGTGATCGAGCCCATGCGGCCGGAGTTCCCATCCACCACAACAATGCGTACCGAACCGCCGTCTTGTATCTGTGGAACGGCCTGCTCGAACGGGAGACCCTGAGCGAGCAGCTTCTGATAAGTCGCGGGCAGCAGCGCGAGACCGAGGCTTTGGCCGCTCACATGGGCGTGAACTTCCTCTCTGTCCCTTTGGATCAGGAAGATATCCAGCTTGTCGACCATACGGTCATGATCCTGCTTCAGATCCAGGTCGCCGGCGGCAATGTTTAGCATGAGGGCGATCGCGCCTGTAGAAGTGGTAGGGTGCGCGCTCACCGCGATCTCGTTGAGATCTACCGGCTGCCACATCGCCCGCTGGAAACGCTCCTTGAGCGTGGTAGCTTCCTTCGCATAAAAGTATCCGTTGCGGTAGCGCAGAGTGATGCCGCGTCGAGTTGCGAGTCGAACGGTCAGCAGATGGTATTGATCGTCCGCCGCTGTGTCGGGCGAAAAGCTGAGCTGATAAGTGGCCAAGCCGTCCTGAACCACGCCGTTTAACGCGCTCGTGATGTCGCCCGAACGCCCAATCGCGCGTCCACCCGTGCCTTCTGCTAACTGGCGCATCGTGCCCTGGATGGCATGAACGTCCTGCTGCATCTGGGCGGTGTTGCGGCCGCCTCGCGCATCGCCGGACACGGGCAGACCCTGGAGCGCCGGCTGTTTACTTTCCAGGGGAACGTTCACCGCCCCCGGGTCTACTTCTACGTTACGGGTTTGCAGGTCGGCGTTGATGCCGGATCCTTCAAGCTGCGAGGCATCTAGCGGATACAGCGCGACGTGGGCTTCATTCATGGCCTCCTGAACGCGCAAGCCAAATCCCTCAAGGTGCTTGCTGCCTTTGTCACTGCCTACGGCCTTATCCGTCCAGTCGGCAAGTACGTTGTCGCTGGTAACCCACACTGCGTTCTTGTGGCCCGGAACCGTGGCCAGATGCCTGGCCACTCCTACCAGGATCAACAAGTGATCCTCGAACAGGATTGCTCTCGTTATCACGCAGCTGCGGGATCCGCAGGCATGAACGTCTCGGGCGCACTGACGGTGTTCCCATTCACGTACTGCAGGTCAGATTGGTGGCGAACATAATCTATTTGCTGCCGGTTGCGTCGTTCCTCCTCCTGCGCGCGGGCCAGGTCTTGCGCGTTCGGCATCCACTGGGCCAGCTTCGTTTCAAGTAAGGAGTGATCGGCAGTCGGCTCCTCAAGTACCTGAAAGCCACTCGCTTTCAGCACATAGATGGCTGCCCGGTCGGTCGCGGGGAGCCCGCGCAGAAACCGCAGCATTTCCTGGCGAGCGGAGGTGAGATCTGTCCATGCCAGATTGCTGGAATCGATCAAAAGAATGGTGGTACTGCCATCTGCATGCTGGGGCGTCGTATTTGCAACTGTTGCGAGATGATTTGGAAAGGCCGTCAACTTTCTCGGTTCTTCGGTTGCAGGACCGGGCAGCGGAGCCGTAAGGTTGGCTGCCCGACCAGAAACCTGCACCTTCTGCTTGCGTCCGTTGTCGTAAATCTCAAAGTCTTCCGGTTTCAGGCCGGTGACCGGATGGCCCTTGGCGTCAAAAGCAACTACATCCACGTCCACCAAACGCGCCGACTCCCGCAACACGAAACCCGTGTCCGACGGAGGGCTCGTGGGCAGTGCGGTTGCAGTCGCATCGGTTATCTCAGGGAGTGCTTCAGCAACGGTAGCTAACACTGGGTTTGGCGTGTGCACCTCAGCAACCGGCGCCGCGGAACCGGGAGGCAACGGACTCTCTGCCGGAGCAGCCTTCGCTTCGTTCACCGCCGTGGCGGCCGGGCTGGCCTTTCCTACGTCACTGTGGCTTGTGCCCGGAGCCGGAATGGAGTTTGCGCTATTGCTGGCTGGGATCGCTTCAGTGGCGGCATCCGTCCCAGCCAGCAAGCGTGTGTCCGCACGAAACAGGTGATACCCACTGAAGACCACCTCGTTCAGTTGCTTCTTCGAAGCTCCCGGAGCAGATTGCACGACACTGCCGTCAGCATCGCTGATCTGAGAGGTACGCAGCCCTCCCGCCTGGATAAGCGTGCCCAGGCCAATCGATGCAGCAGGGGAACGGTAGCTGTCCGCTGGTACAACGGACATGGAGATACTCCGTGTAGGGCAGATATAGGTTTTGTCCCCAATCTCCACCTGCCCATATTCGACCATGATGTCCGCCCGGGTCATGGAAGCGTCAGCTTTCAAGTCGGCCTGGATAGTCAAGCGCAGGACGGCCCCGGTTGCCGGGTCGATGGCCATCTCCCCCTGATAGCCGGCATATCGTTGAAACACGAGGTCAGCGGCGCCCCCTGAGAGGCAGCAAAATGTTACCTGGTAATGCGACTTTTCCTTGGGCACCGAAAAGGCAAAAACCGCCTCTGGTCCCTGCGCACCCGGTTCCCAGTGGCTCCAGGCCAGCTTGCTTTGTGCGCCATCCAACAGTCCGGTCTGCAGGATGGCGCCGAACTCGCCCGATGTCTTCAGGCCCACTGTAGGCTCCTGCGATTTCTTAGCCGTACTTGAATCGGCTACTTCTTCACCATCGCGATACATGGAGGTGGCGCTGGAATTGCCCACGGCATGTAAAGGCCGATAGGGCACGAAATGCCCGGCTCGGTCGTATCCTTGCGGCGTGTCCTCAAAGCGGGTCGTCTCCCGGGTCGCGTAGAAGTTTGGCAGCTGGTGGGTCGTCTTGCTCACGTAATTCACCGTGAGGGTCATGATGCGCCGTTGCTCTGGCAGGTCCGGAGTGGGCAGGGAAGGGAGCTCTCCTCGGGGAAGATCGAGGAAAGCCGATTCCCGGGCCAGGTTAGTCAAGGTCAGCCGAGCTTCCGGGCCAGGCAAGTCTGCTTGCCACAGCGCGAGTTTGTCGCCGCTCAAGCGTTCGACCAGCTCAAGATTAGAAAGTTGGCGAGCGGCCTCATCGTCACGCTTACCATGCATCCCGGCCACTATCTGCTGTAGCTGTTCAACCGTGACCCGTTTCACCGCCAGGGCGGGCAGTGCAATTCCCAACAGAAAACACAGTAAGGCCAGCCTACGCATCTCAAGAGGACCCCAAGGCCGTGCGATGCCATGCTATCCCCCTCCCGGAAGGCCTGTAAAGCGACCCTAACCCCGTGAGTTCACAACTTTTTGCAATTTGTTGCGCCGTTATGACATAGCCGCAGGTCTGTATGCTTATCCTCGATCCTGTGAGCATCTCTCTGGAAGCGTACCTATGGTGAAGCCTACACTGCGATTTTGGCGCAAACTGCCACCGATGTTGGTGTTTATGCTGGCAGTCATGTTGCCGGCAGCCGCGCTGATCATCGCCAGTGCCGGCTACCTCAGGCATATTCAGCGTGGCAAGATGCTTGAGGCCGCCATCCAGATGGACTATGAGCAAAGGTTGAAGATCGCCGAAAAGCAGATCATTGACCGAGCCTATGACACAGCAGAGAAGGCGGGCGCTGACTTTCCCGATGTAGACCATGCTGAAGAGCTGGATACTTTTCTCGCTGCCCATCCGGAGATCGCTCATGCATTTCTCTGGACCGGAAAGGGCGATTTCGATTTTCGATCTCAGCCTGCCCGGATGACCGATCCTGATTTTCTAGCAGAACATAAAGCGCTGTCCTCCGATCTCCAGGCTTCGTTTGACCTGTGGGCTGGAGACCATATCGACATGGTGAAAAAGAATGCAGAGATGGAAGGGCGGCACGTCGTAATTTCTGCCGAGACGATGGTGCCCAGGGGTACCAAAATGCAATATGAGTCCATCGTGTACCTCCTTCCTCGCGGCTTGAGCCCCGACCATCCTGCGATCGCCGGCTTCCTATACGACGAAGAGTATTTAAAGAGCAGCTTTTTCCCGCAAGCGTTAAACGAAGTCTTGCCCGATCAGAAGGGAAACGACCCGTCACATCCTCCACCAGCGATCACGGTTCGAAAGGAAAAGGACGACACACCTTTGGCTACTTCGGTTTGCTGGAATGGAGGCGCGCCCGAAGTGGAGCGTCCCTTCGATAGTGTTTTCCCGCACCTGGTTCTGGGAATCAGACCCTACGGGACAACGATTGCGGAGATGAGCAATCACTGGACGCATTTAGCCTTTGCAGCCCTGGGCGCACTTTCGCTGCTGATGGGGGGCGGAATGCTGCTCGCTTATCGAAACGTCTCTCGGGAACTTGCACTGGCAAGATTAAAATCTGATTTCGTCTCCAATGTCTCGCACGAGCTGAGAACACCTCTCTCGCTTATCCGCCTTTATGCAGAAACTCTGGAGCTTGGACGCATCTCCACCCCTGGCAAACATCGGGAGTACTACGAAATCATCCGCAAAGAGAGTGAGCGTTTGACTTCACTGATCAACAACATTCTTGATTTTTCCCGCATCGAGGCGGGCAAGAAGGAGTACAGCTTCCGCGAAACCGACATGGCCGACCTGGTGCGGAGCACGCTTGACTCCTATCGTTTTGAAATTGAGCAGAACGGGTTTCAGTTCGAACAGAAGATCGACAACGATCTACCGCAACTGCGGGTCGATCGTGAAGCCATCGCTCGTTCCTTGCTGAACCTGGTGAACAACGCCGTGAAGTACTCCGCAGCCGAAAAATACCTCGGCGTTCATCTTTACCGCCACCACGGTACCGTCCACCTCGAGGTCGTCGATCACGGAATCGGCATTCCTGCCAAAGAGCAGCTCAAGATCTTTGAGAAGTTCTATCGCGTCGGCGATCCCCTGGTGCATAACACCAAGGGCAGCGGACTGGGACTATCCCTGGTGCGCCACATCGTGCAGGCTCATGGAGGCGTCGTGGCGGTTGAGAGCGCGCCCGGACGCGGCAGTAAATTCATCATCACATTACCGCTACAAAATTCGCAGGTTCAACAGGTGCCGGCATGAAACAAGAAGAAAAAACAAAGCGAACAGAAGCGCATAGACCGGCGAAGATCCTTGTGGTGGAGGACGAGCCGGCCATGGTGGCTGGACTCCGCGACAACTTTGAGTTCGAAGGTTACGAAGTCATTACAGCGCGCGATGGGGCCGAGGGGCTTCAGCGCGCGATCGATGAGTCTCCTGACCTTGTGATTTTGGACGTCATGATGCCTCGCATGAGCGGCCTGGAAGTATGCAGGCAGTTACGCGCCAAACGTGCTTCTATTCCCATTATCATGCTGACCGCTCGCGGCCAGGAAGTGGACAAAGTGGTGGGCCTCGAACTCGGGGCGGATGACTACGTGACCAAGCCATTCTCGATTCGCGAGCTGCTGGCGCGCGTTAAATCCGTACTACGGCGCACGGCGGTTCTTCCCAAAGATCAGGATCAGCACTCCTTTTCTGACGTGGAAGTGGATCTGCGTCGCTGTCGTGTGCTCAGGTCAGGCAAGGTGCTCGATGTTTCCTCCAAGGAGTTCGAGTTGCTGAAGTACTTCATCTGCCATGCGGGTGAAACGCTGAGCCGCGATCGGCTCCTGGTGGATGTCTGGGGATACGAGAACTCTCCCACCACCCGGACCGTGGACACGCACCTGGTGCATCTCCGTCAAAAGCTCGAGCCCGATCCTGAACAACCACAATACTTTCTCACCGTACACGGAACCGGCTACCGGTTCGTCGGATAGAGCGAACAAAACGAAACGAGGTGGATGTTGAACACCTACCGAGTAGTGCCATTTGACTGGCCGTCGGGGAGCAGCGGCACGCACCAGTATGGAAGTAAGGTTCAATCCCGGTTTCAACCCCTGGTGATGTCGTCGATCGTTGTACCGTCTTCGACGTTGCCGCTGCAGGATGACGTGCGTTCGCTCCTGCGAGAAAGGATGGATCTGCATGCGCAGCTATTCGATGCCGCACAGATCCAGCGCAAGCTCAGCGGCCCACGTATGCTGCACTGCGGCGACGTGCAGTTTGCCAGCGAGGTCTTCGCCGCTCGCTTTCTCGCCGGGGACTTCACCACCTTCTCGCAGAATGGTTCTAAGGTTCTTGCCGTACTTGGAGATATTGCTGGTAAAGGCGTGGCGGCTGGAATGTGGTTCACTCATCTGGCGGGCCTTTTGCAAAGTTATGGCCGTCCAGACTTTGACCCCGGAAGAATTGCCTCGGAAATGAATCGCCACCTCTGTTACCTGAAACCGGTGGCACCGTTTGTCACGGCATTTATCGCGGAAATCGATTGCGACTCAGGGGCGGTCACTTATTGCAACGCAGGCCACTTTCCGCCTATACTGCTGCGCCGGGATGGTCATATGGATCTGCTCGACCAGGGGGGCCCGCTGCTCGGTGCGCTCGAGGCGGCGGATTTCCAATCAGGCGAGCTGATGCTCGAACCCGGGGACACGCTGGTCGCCTACTCCGACGGCGTGCTCGAATGCTGCAACCCGGCGGAAGAAGAGTTCGGATTGGACCGGTTAACGACCTCATTATTAGAGGGCAGGCAGGAATCCGCTCAGGCGACCCTCATGATGCTCCTGGCCGCTGTACAAGACTTCGCCAACGGAAGTCCCCCCTTGGACGACATGAGCCTGACCCTGATTCAGCGCGATGTGGGAGCGCCGTAGGGAACGGCACTCCCTACTCACTAACGGTTCAGATCGTGAATAGTCTGACCGGCCGCTTGCGCGACTCTACCAGCCGTATCCTTGACCGCTCCGGCCAGCTGGTCAGCTGCCCCCTCGCCCGCCAGTTGATCGTCCCCGGTTACTCTGCCGAGGCTTTCTTTTAGCTTTCCGGCAAAACGTCCTCCAGTGCCGGAGAGGCGTTGTTTCGAGCCCCACAGAGCGGTTCGGTCAGCAGCATACTCCACATCATCGTCTCCGGTCGCATACTGCGGACCAGGCTGGTTGAGCACAACATACGCCGCCACAGCGACTCCTACACCCGCAATTACCCAAGCAAGACCTTTCATTCACCATTCTCCTCAGCCAAGTAGGATGCGCATATCGCGAAGCGCGTAGGCACCGTCTTCGGTTGACTCTTTCCATCCCCGTCCACCGCCGCCAAGGTGAGGCGCCACCCTCCAACTTGTCATCCCAGAGACTGTGACGTGTGCCTTTTTCCACAGGAGAAAACCGCATGAAGTCCGCCAACGTCACCAACGTCAACAGTAAATCCGGGGAGCGGAGCCGAGGGACCTGCTGTGCGCCCCTCCCAAACGCAACTGTCTTGGTCGCCCCATTCAAGCGAATTCGCACCGCTGGTAACCATCCGTAACGGTTACACAAGTGGCAGAGGACTGCCACTTCGGAGTAGAAATGATGCCCATTGGGCCCTCCTGCGTGATCTTTCGATACGAGTATGGCCGCCCTGATACCGGAAAGGGTAATGGTGCGGACCATCAGTCACTGGTCAAATACAACCAGCCTCAGTGCACACCGAGCGTTGGAAGACTGGGGCCGTGATGTATCGCACAACGGAGAAGTAAATTGAACACAGTCGTTGCAGCGTCGCCCGAACTCAAGAGACTGTGGATCCAGGTTCTCAAGCAGGTTCATCCTGCCCTGGCGGTTGATGAGCAGGATAGGCGCAGGTGTGAACGGCTCACGCAACAGGCGAATGATGCCTATGCGAGACGTGATGAAGTAGCACTGAGAGCGGTTCTGGGACCGAAGGCCGCGCCTCCCGCCCGGCCCGTGCCGCACGACGCCTGGTATTCGAGGGCACAGGCGCAGCAGGCGACAGCACCAGAATCAACCAATCAGCCGCCCTTGGTGCCGCAGCAGCCACCCACCGTGATTGGACGCGAGGTGTCCGGCATTCTCGGGGCAGCCGGTGCGGTGCTTTGCCTTCTTCTCTATGGCATTTTCAACGCGCTCAGTGCAAAGGCAGGCCGGGGCACGTCGATATCCTTGCTCGTGCTGTTAACCGCAGCTGTACTTTGGCTGATCTCTCGGCACTCCAAGTTGTCGGATAACCAGAAAGCAAGGTGGGCGGGGGCGGTCGCCAGTGGAATGATCCTGGTAGCCATATGCCTCATGTGCAGTCGTCCCAGCTCTAATCCACTGTTTCCGTCGGCTCGCGCCGCAACCGCGCATGCACCGGCTACGCCTGTCGCATGGAAAGGCGGCGGCCATGCGATCCCGGCGAACCAACTCAATGCGACGAACGCTCATTCATCGCCAAGTAATACGCCAGCAGAGACGGTAATGTCACCAAGGCCTGCTTCGGTAGAAAGTCCTGCTCTACCGCTAAGCGCATACATTGAAGCGGAGAAAACCAAGGTCGCACTGAAATGGAACCCGTCACAGGTTGCCGGCGATATTCCTGCGGGCGCAACGGTTTACATTCAATTTACGATACGGCGGCGTGGTACGCACGAACCGCCGATGATGGAAACATCCAGTGGCTTCGCGTCGCTTGATAATTCATGTCTGGGGGCTGTAGACCAAATCCAGACTTTCGACCGCCTTCCGAGGAGCTATAGCGGAGACAGTTTGACCGTGGTCTATCACTGCACCTATCCAGGCGCCCTACCGGCGGGGCAGGCACCACCTGTGGATGCTCTCCATAACGTTGCACAAACCCACCCATAACCCCGTCGTAGCCGACTAGCGCCCATCCACTCCCAGTGAAGAAATTGCTGCTGGCATCCGCTGACCAACGGCGGTATGCCCACATTTATTTCTGGTAGGCTCCACAGATCAGCGAAATCATGCGTCAAAGATACTGACCTGCGGAAACCCACGGGAGTGCACTGAAAGAAGTCCAAGAGCCAAGATACGAGGCCGGCTCGCAATCGAACGCATAGCAAAGGAGTGACCTTGAAGTCCCGAGGGCTCTGGACTCCAACCATGTGGCATGCGACCCTGATCGCGGCGGCGCTGCTCGTCTCCTACGCGTATTTCTACGGCAACCGGGACGGCTGGAATCAAGCTTCCCGCTTCGACCTGGTGCGCGCCATAGTCGAGCAGCACAGGTTCTGCATCGACGCTTACCAACAAAACACCAGCGATAAGGCGCTTTGGCAAGGCCACTATTATTCGGATAAGGCACCCGGCCTGGCACTGAGTGCGGTCCCTGTTTTGAAGGTAAGTCGTCTAGTTCTACAGGCAGCCCACAAAGACCCTTCTCAACCAAATGCGATTACCGCTGAGATGTACCTGGCGACGATGATGTGTGTCGCCTTGCCAAGCGCGGCCCTGGCGGCCTGCCTTTTCATGCTTGCCGTGAAACTCGGGGCCTCTGTCAACGGCGCCGGATTCGCTGCGGTCGTGTTGGGGCTGGCTACGCCGTTTTGGTGCTACGCCACACTGTTTTGGGGGCACGCTCTCTCGGCTGCCTGTCTTTTCTTTGCCTTCGTCTGCTCCGTATCACTCCGTGAATTCCACTCTCGCGGGCGCGACCTGTTCCTGAGCATCGTCGTGGGGTTGGCAGCCGGCTGGGCTACGGTCACGGAATTTCCCGCCGCCCCCGCCGCAGGAATAATCGTTCTGTTGATGATCGCTTTTGCATGGCCCGGCGGACGCGGACGCCTCGCTCGACTGATCACGGGAGTTGCCGTGGGCGCGCTCCCGTGCATCCTCGTGCTTGCCGTTTACAACTTGCTTGTATTCGGTTCTCCCTTCAAGTTTGGATATTCCATCTCGGCCCAGCAGAATTGGCCACAAATGAGACAGGGTCTCATGGGCGTAACCTATCCGAAGGCCTATGTGCTGCGCGAGATATTGGTGGGGCGCTATCGCGGGCTCCTACTCCTGACCCCCTTGATTGCCGCCGCACCTTTCGGAATGAGACTGCTGTGGAAAGGAGCGAATGCCCGCGTCATCACGCTAGCGATAGCGGCCATCGCCCTCTATTACCTGCTTTTGAATGCCAGCTACGCAGTTTGGGATGGGGGATGGAGCTACGGCCCTCGCCATTTATCGCCGGCGCTGCCATTTCTCTGTCTACCACTTGCTCTTCTTTGGACCAAGAGCTCTGGCGCCGTACGTTCGCTGCTTGCCGTTCTATGGCTTTACGGTGCCGCGATTACGCTGCTCGCGGTTTCGACGGTCGTGATGCCCGCAACGGATGCCAAAGCGCCTGTGCAGGAATTACTCTGGCCGGCTTTTCGCGCCGGCCTCATCGATAAGAATTTGGGAATGCTCATCGGTCTGCACGGATTGCCCAGCCTGATCCCGCTGCTGTTCGTTTGGGGTGCGGCGCTTGCCGCCTGGGTGTGGCTGGAACGTGGCCGGGTGCCCACCCAAGCAGTACTGCCCCGCAAACCTCCCGTAGGAACCACTGGCTTGCTGCAAAGGACGGGAACCACTGGCTCTTCAGGCCCTAGTGGTAGCGTTCCTCATGAGGATGCTCGTTAGGATGCTCGTTCGGGTGCTGGTATGCCACCGCGTGATGATCTTCTACGCGAGGCCCAGGCGCTGGGTGGTAGGCATATGGATGAACATACGCCGTGCGATTGGCCCAGGTGCGGCCCCACGGAGCTCCGCCGATGATGATGGCGTGCGTACCCCAGGCAAAGCCCGGCCTCGACCAACCATAGGGCACGAAGGCAGGGCCGATATATATGCTGGGAGCAAAGTGGATAGAGAGACCCACCGCGATCCCAGGTTGCGGTGCAGCAAAAACCACCGCCGGGCTGTACACAGGAACGTAGAGGTAGGCTGGATTTATCGGCGTGATTTCGATATATCCCCCGGTACTGACGACGTTGTCGTACGGGGTGGGCCGCAGATAACCGTAGCCATACGCCTGTTGACGCATTCTCTGCACAGCGTCCATCACATCAGGCCGCTGTACGAGAACCGCATTGCCCAACGCCTGGGTCCAACCTGGGTCCTGCGCCATCATTTGTAAGACCTGGGGAAACGGCAGCAAGGCTAGCACGCTCGGATCCCAGGGCAGGTTATCCTGCTGGATCGCATGTGCCAACGCGTCGCCGTTTAGCCCGGCATGCTGGTTGGACCAGTTTGTGGCGTCTGGAATTTCAGGCCAAAAGGTCGCCGCGGTGAGAACCTGCGCTAGCAGCGGGTCAGGATAGAGAGCGATCCTGCTGACCAAAGGATCAAGCTGTTGCGGGGCCACCATCGGCGGTGGTCCTTGCTGCTCGCCTTGCGGCGGCCCGGGAGGCATCCCGGCCGGCGCGCTCTGATCCGGAGCGGGGGGCGGAGGCGGAGGAGGGGGCGTGTACTGGCCGTAGGCCTGCACAGCAACAAATATAGCCATTAGAAACAGCGCTGCCTGGCTTCTTGCGACCACCCATCGCAGGCCTTTTCTCCGACCCGGAAAAGAAATACTCATTACGGTTTACCCCAATAACGACAAATTTGGTAGCGCCAAGGCGCACCCACTGCTGCCTGATTAGACACGTGATTGGAGCAGATGTTGTGCAGGTTGACCTTGGGCCTGAGTGCCGGCGCGAAGAGCCGTGAACGTAGATCCCATGCAAGCTCTTCGCGCGGAGGTAACGCTGTCGTTGATTCTTAGAGCCTTAATCTACCGAGCGGATGCCTTGGAAGCATCAATCGCGAGACCCAGTTCGCGCTCTGCAGCATGGAGGTGCTCCTCGGCTTTGGCGCCGTGGCCCATCATGTCGTAGTGATTCGCTTGACGTGCACGTTCCATCTCATTGATCGATTCAATGACATGCTTGTGCACGTCGTCAAGATCATGCCAATCGTGGACTTGTGCGGATACTACCGCACCCGCCGAAAATGCCAGTGTGAGAGCAACAGCCGAAGCAAGTCTCTTCATGGTCTCTTTCTCCGTTCAAAGTCGGTCTGGTTTTAAAACCCAACTCAACCTAAACCAATGAGTAGAACTCAGGAAAGTTACCTTTTGGGGAGCCGTACCAGGATGTGTAATGGATTAGTCCAGAGATACTGAACGCGTGCTGTAGTGAGCATCTCGTATAACGTAACCGAAATGGTTCTAATATTCTCGCAATTGTTCACGAGACCTAGGCCGATTTGCGGGGAGCGATGCTTATTGCGGCCGAACTTCCACCAGCAGATCTCCGTCGAACTCGACCGGTAGATGTGCGTTGTGTCCTGCTACCGTCCCCAGGCTTTTTCCTGTGACGTAGTCCACGATACTGTAGTTGCGGTCTTCGAGGCCGCGCAGGTCGATGGGTCCCTTCCACTGCTTGGCATAGAAGGCGTAGTACATGGTCTGATCCTTGCGGATGACATGAGTTTCCGGCAAGTCGAAGCCAATGTCATAGAGCTGGCCGAGATATTGTCCTCTTGACAACATCTTCTCCCGATAAATGCGAAGCCACTTTTCGAAGTTCTGCTCCCGCTCCGGAGTCAAAACGGATCTGCTCTTCTTCTGCACTTCAGAAGCCAGAACGAACTGCGTTCCCACTACTCCGCCCACCCCGATCGTGGACGCGAAGTCGTTGCCTCCGTCGCTTAATTCGACGTGATCGCCGAAGAAGGGAACGTTGTCGCCCATCAAAGCCTTTAAGGTTTTTGCCTTCGAGCGAACTTGAAAGGAGCCTTCCGGATCTGAAGCCACCGACATGTTGAAGTGCGGCATGGTGAAAAAGGAATAACCGGTGCCGCAAGGGCAGAACTCCACAAGTGACCCAGGCTTGACCGCCTGTGCCGTGTCGTAAATGGCGCGGAAGAAATCCGGCAGGGCTTCGACAGAATCCTCCGGCTGCTTGTGATGATGAGCAGGGTTGTAACAGGCTGGAACGCCGTTCATGTTCTGGCCATCGAGCTTCAGCCCGTCAAAGCCCCAATCCACCAAGATCTTCCGCACCAATGCCTTGTGATATTCGACCACATTGCCATCCGCAGGGCACAAATAGAGCGAGTTCCACCAGGAGACTTTTCTCGTGGAGCCATCATGGTTCAGTAACTCATAGTCAGGATGATCGTGAAGCAGTTGCGAGCCTGGCACCGCGCTCATCGGTGACCACCATAATTGGGCCTTGAATCCTTCCTGGTGAATACGGTCAACCAGGGCCTTCATGTCGGCATCTCCGTTGGGGAACTTCTTCGGGTCAAGCTGCCAATCGCCCACATTATTTTGCCAACCGTCGTCCAGCGTCACCCACTTGAATCCCAATCGCTTTGCCGTCGGGAGGGTGTCGTAAACCTGCTTCGGCTGTACCGATCGGCCATATCCCCACGCGCACCAAATTGCTCCAAAACCATCTTCGGGAGCGGTGGCCATTTCGAATCCTTGCTTCATCATGAAGCGGCGGTAGTCCGTGAGTGTGCGAAAGTAATCTCCCTGATGGACGGCGACGAAGGTGCGAAAGGTATGAAAGCTTTCCCCGGGGCCCAACTCGATTTCTTTGGCAAAGCGGACAGAGATCTTGGCGTGTGCGGCATCGGGCATGGAGACGGGCAGCGAAACCAGTTTCGGCCGCGTCTCCACGTGTCCTACGGCCATGCCAACGTCACGCCGCCAGACGTCGACAATCGGCGTACCGCCTCCGTAGTCGCTGGCATTCATTCCCTGATAATTCTCCTGTTGAAAATTGGCGTGCAGCGGCAAGATCCAGTTGGGACGTTTCTCGTAGGAGCCGCTCTGATAGGACCAGAAGGGAGGCTGGCCCGCACCGGGTTGCGCATCGATCGTGTACGCGTTGTTTGTCCAACTCTTGACCGCGAGTGGAGTTTTCCCAGTATTGGTGTACTGAACATCGAAGAACGCCATCGCGGGAAAGTCGTTGTACACGGTGACGGACACCTTCTTTGTGAGTGTTCCCGCCTTTCCTTCTACGGTGAGCCGCTCACCCACCCCAAAGGCATCTTTTACCGGCGTGTGCTTTTGCGAACTGAGCAGAAATCGGTTCCACAGTTTTCCAGCCGTGGTTACCGTCTCCGAGGCAGTGAACGGCCCTAACACCGTCTCCGTCTTATCAAAACGCGCAACCACCCGGCTCTGCAGCCGGCTGTCAAACTCAACCCGAAGATGGTCGCCCTGAATCTGAGCCGCCGGGCTCTCCGCACCCGCAGCGACCGAACAGACCGTCAATACAACACCGAGGACTATGGTTCGAAACATTGAGCATCTTTCCAGTTGAATGGAAGGGAACGCAAGCTTTCGTAATACAAGGAAGGACCCGCAAAGTCAACTGCCCCTACTCTAACCGCGGACGGTCCAACCCGAACGAGTGAGGGGTGCCCCAGGTTCGCCCGGGCGTACCTGGGTTGAATAGGGCGGGGCGTAGCCCTACGAACGCAATTGTTTCCATCCCGAAAAGGCGGTGGGACCCATCGTGAGCCTCCTCATGCCGGGAGGTATCCGTAGACTTTATGGTGGACAAACGAAACAAAACGATATAAAAGGTAAAGGTTCGATAGGCGCTTTAAATTCGTTTTATGTTTGAACCTGAAGTTCCACGCGACCCGCCGAAGAGTTACAAAGAGGAGCCTATCCCGTGCAGCGTAGAGACTTTCTAAAAAGCACCGTCGCTGTTGCCCTCGCCGCAGAGCTTCGAATCAGCAAGGCGAACGCCAAGGTGGCCGCCCACAACTGGGCAAATTACGACTTCGGCCCTGGTCCGCACGTGCCGGATCGCCTCAATCAAGGTCCTTTCCCGCAATACCCGCCGGATGCCGTTATCCCCACAGACGACGTAGTGATGACCACCACTCCTTCACAAGACGTAGTCCCGAACTACGGCAAGGGTCTCGTCACCTATATCACCGCGGACATGGGAACAGAGGAAATCAAGTCAGATAACGTCGCGCAGGCAATCGAAGACCTGGTTCAATTTCCCTTAGGCGAACAGCTTTACATTCGTCCGACCTGGAGGGAGATACAGCCGCGGCCTGGCCGCCTGGAACTCCCCGACTATGTGAAGCAAGTGTTTGCATTGGCCAAGTCCCACAACAAGCGGGTTGGCTTCCGTGTCCAGATGTGCGCTCCAGACTACACGCACCAAGCGGCCCTTCCGGATTTCGTTCTCGACAAGGTGCCCAAAGTAGATCTGGTGCTCACCGACCAGGAAAATGCCGCAGAGGCGAAGAGATACATACAGAACCCCCATTCGCGTTATCAGCCGCGGTATGACGATCCGTTTTTTCAGCAGGCCTTCAAGGAACTGGTCGGTCAACTGGGAGCGGAATTTGACGGCAATCCGCAGGTCGAGTTTATGGATACCTTTATGTATGGCTTTTGGGGGGAAGGCCACACCTGGCCATTCGGTAACAATCCTTTCCCTGATTACCAGACCGCAGAGCGCACCTGGACCGAAATGCTCGGGGTCCAGCTTGAGCACTTTAGCAAGACGCCGCTCCTCACCAACACGCAACCAGACTTTAGCCGGGTTGGTAATTCAGAACTGCTGGACCGCACGGTTCGCAGCAACAATTGGATTCGCAGCGATACCATCTACATCGAGAACGAGCAGATTGAGGCGCTCAGCAATCGCCCACCCTGGACCGCGGCTTTGCTCGAGCAGGCGCTTCCCGGCAAGCCTCCCGATCCACGTCTCGCGCAGGAAGGAATATCCCCGGCAGAAAATATGATCGCTCACGTGATGGATGTGGGCGTCAATTACTGGTCGCTCTGGAACTTTCACCAGATTAATGCCAAGAATTTGATGAGCTACTATCAGGCTTATCCCGCGGCGTTCGACCATATCAGCCGCCGCATTGGCTATAAAGTGAGGCCGTCCTTCATCTGGAGCTATAAGGACGCTGGTTCCGTGGGGCTGATAGCCGGCTTTGCCAATGACGGCATAGCCGGTGTGCCGGGTGTATTGCGGGTGACCGTAGAGAGCCAGGATGGAAAAGTGTTGAAGAGCGGTTGTCTAGACGCGGGCTACCCATTACCGGGCAAGATTCGCCAGGCACAATTTGTGCTTCCAAACATTACAGATTGGAAAGGCTTGAAACTTAAAGCGGAGATCGAAGTAAAGGGAATGCGCTATCCCGTGCGCTGGGCTTGTCACCAGAAGCTGAATGATGACGGCTCGCTCACCCTCCGTCCGAACCTCCGTCAACAGGTTTAGGTAGGGAGTATGCGTTCCGCGATCCGGATCGGCCCTCGCGCCCTCACTCCGCGCTCTCAAACCCGCACGGTCGTGCCTTCATATGCTGGGAATTCGGATTTAGCCGTTGCGATCGCCAGCCCGAGACAGGCTGCGATGAGTAGCTCCGTAATCACCGGTCCGAGAAAGAAGTAGCGAAACGAGTTGACCGCTAATACCAAATAGCCGATGGCAAACGCGGCCAGAGCCGGCCGCAGTTTCTCCCCATGGCTTGCCGCCAGCGGCGCCAGAAACCAAAGCGCCACAGACTCCATGGTGAGCGAGACGGTTACTGCGAGACCAAACCCCGTGTAGAAATCCCAGAAGCTGCGCATGTTTCCCATCGTCATAAACTGGTTGGCCTTCATCGCCGCGACAGCCACTGCGGCCGGCCCCGGGTCCACCTTACCGAAGATCCCGCCGATGGTGTGCAGAACTGCGTGGATAAGCATAAGCAGCGAGGCAATGCGGATAAAAACAACCGGCTTCATTGTGCCTCCTTGCCGTCCACCTTGTTACCGTAAAGTTCGAGGATATGGCCCCAGGCTCCGGGTCCGTCGAAGATCTCGCGGAGTTTTTGATAGCCCTCGCCATGTCGCTCCAACTTGCTGTGCTCCAACTCGACAAGGGTCGTAGCAGGCCCCTCAGCAGAGAATCGAATCTCGACTTCGCTCGCCTTGGCCGGGTCCGGGTCGCACACCCAATCCGGTTGATCATGACCCGGTCCTATATGCCAGGAAAGGGTGACCCTGTGCGGGGGGTCCCACGCCAGCACCGTGCCCCAGTCCTTTAGATTTCCTGCGACATCTCTCTCATACCAGCGCCCCCCAACGCGCGGCTCGACGAGGATCACCTCAAAAGCGTGTTTCCCGAGGTGATGCGACGCAGGCCACCACGTCTCCATCTGCTCAACAAACACGCTAAATGCGCGCTCGATTGGCACCTGCACGCGCACACTCTTACGTACGACGGCTGCTTCCACGGTGTTTGCCATGTTTCTCTCCCAATGGTTCCTTTTCTGCTGCGACTTGAAAAGCACTCATCGCCTGGGTCCACATCTGGTCGAAGTGGGCACGAAGCCGCGCCACACCTTCGGGATTCAGCTGGTAGAGGCGCCGCGTTCCGGCCTTGCTGTCGGCGACTAGACCTGCGTCTTTGAGCACTTTGAGGTGTTGTGAAACCGCCGGGCGCGTGACGGGGAGCGTCCGCGCAAGCTCGTTTACGGCGATGGGCCCGCTTGCGAGCTTTTGAAAGATGGCCATGCGCGTCGCATCAGCCAATGCGTCCAGCCCGGCTTGTAGGTAAGCGTCCACTAACGGTAAGTTGCCACGCACCGATAAGTGGTGTCAACAAAAAAATGCGCCCGGAAGCGGGCGCACTTTTTCAGAGAAAATCAACCCGGTCATTTTGGCATCGGAATCGACACCGCTTTGCCGGCGCCACGTTCGGCGATCCAGATCGTGTCGCCCGCGGGCTCGACTGCGGTCGGTGTCTTGAGGCCTTCCTTGATTACCTTGACGCTGGCCTTATCGCCGTTGACCGTAATCACGGCAATCTGGCCGCTGCCATTCTCAGCGAGAAGTAGCTTGCCATTCGCCGCGCGCATACCATCCGGCCCTTTCACGGGTTGGTCCATCCAGATATCGACAGGATGGCCGGCCTTGCCGGCAGCGTCCACAGGAATACGGTAGAGATTGTTCGAGAACACATTGTTTACGTACAGCGTGCCGTCCAGAAAAGTGATTCCGTCGATGCCATAGAGCGCGTGGTCTTCGAGAAAAAGTTCGGCAGTCGTGGCCCCGGCTGGGAGCCTGTAGATCTTGCTGTTAGCGGTGTCGCTGATGTAGAGGGCTTTGTCTGGTCCGATCGAGAAGTCGTTGCAGGTGCTGTTGTCGCCGGGCAGATTCCAACGAAGCTTCTCGACGCCGGTGGAGAGATCAAAGCCCCTCAGAGCGGTATGACGCTGCACCGGCGTTGTGCCAGGCACCGGCGTTAGCTGACATGCCCACAACGTCTTGGTAGCGGCGTCGGCAAGCATGCCAAAGAAAAATGTACCGGCGCCTTCACCGCTGGCATCGACGAACTTCTCTGCAGTGGTGGATCCTGAGCGCACTTTGTAGATGAACGGAGTGCTCGCGCTACCGACGATCAATACCCCACCCGGTGCCATGGTTAAACTCTCTGGCTGGGACTTGTCGTCAACGATAAGAATTTCAGCGGCTGACGCAGCCTGCACAAGACTGGTCAACAATGCGACGCAGGCGGCAAGCCGTAGTGGGCCTAACTTAGGCATAGTTCCGATCTCCTTCGCCTTCGGCGATACACTTCTTCTTTACAGGACCGAGTCTCGCATATCTGCGGTTAAGGTTCCAGCCCTTAGGGTCCGCGTGAGAAGCGCCAAAGGTGAGCCCAGTCCGGGAGGGTCTGCGTGAGAACCAGAAAACCGCAGGTCCCTCCACTGCGCTCCCGGGGGAGCGCTCACTCAGACTCCGAAAGGGTGGGAATCAATCCCGAAGTGACGATGAGCGCCGTAGGAGCGGCATTAAATCCGGACAACCCTCCCAGTGCCTTTCAAGGCTACTTGATCGCAGCCATCCCTGGTTCAAGCCAGGAAAAAAGAAAACCGCTGACCTCAGGAAACTGAGAAGCGATAAACCCAACCAGCGGAATGCCCACCAACGACGCCGTCTTAAGGTAGAAGTCGAGATCTAAGTGCCCTGGGGTGTGGTTCGTGGTCCTGCTGAGAATCGGGTCGCGGTTGATCGACGCATAAACGAGAATCACGCTGAACGACAGCAGGCCGAGTAACGCAGCCAACGCAATCAGTAAGACATGTCGGTTGAGATACGGGTAGCAGGTGGCCGCCCAGATGAGAAATACGTAAAGAGCCGAGCCCGTGACCAGGCGGCTTCGTACCTGCAGAAGAACCATACGAATGTAGTGGACATAGACAAGAGCCACCCATTCTTCGCAAACCAGTTGCTCGGTTGAAATCGATGGTCCTGTTTTCACAACACACGGTTGTGCCTCTTTGTCGTCGTTCGCATCGCAGGCGGTGATTGTTCCATTTTCTTTGATCCACGCCGCCTTTAGCCTGCCTAGAAGTCGGCCGGCAAGAGCCGCAATCTGTTTCTGTACCGCTCCGAATTCCTCGGTGATGATTGGCAGACCGCTATCTTTGGAAAGCGCGTTGTAAAGCCCCTTGACCTTCTCCTCCAGGTTGGTGCCACCGTTTGGGCGGCGAGCCTCGGCATAGAGCACGCCGCGGCCCGTCTGCTCGAGCAGACGCTGAATCACGCGGTATCGCGAAGGTAGGCTCCCGCGGAAGATCCACAAGGATCTCCACGTAAGCCCACTGATGGAGCTGAAGCCGCGTCGTAAAGACGACGACTCGAGGCGCTCCAGGCACAACGATTTCAACCTGTGCCACACGATGGCTGCCATCGTGAGTTCCCACAACATCGCGACCACCAGGAGAAACATCGCCAAACCCAACCACTTTTGAATACTAGATCCATCAAACATGCGCGGCCGCAGATGTAGCGCCTTGATGCCCGTCCAGATAAGAGCCACCACAACCGCAAGCAGTGCCAACTTGTTGCGGATGGTAGGCCACTTCGGCGGCCAGATGAGAAGATCCGTCATCCGTTCGAGATCGAGATCCGCCGGGCAGTTAGGGAGGTCATCGACCTTGGCCGGGAGACGAGGACGAAGGCTGTCGGTGAAGGCAATGCGATCAAGGTGACAGTAAAGAAAGACGTAAAAGCCGAAAATGGTGAGAACAAGAGGAAATACGGGAGAAACACCCCGAAGCGGATAACTAGCTCTGTAATTAAAGAAATCAGGAAATAGGGACTGACTGGAAATCCGATACCACAGTTGATTCCAAGACAGGAACCACACGAGACCAGTTACCCCCGCGAGCACACATGTAGTGAGGGCGGATATAAGCTTCTTTTTGTTCCCGGTCAGTCCTTTGGTCATGCCGCTAAACAGCCAGCCACAAACCGGGTTGATCACAAGGCAAATGAGATGTGCAGAAGCAAAGCAAAGCGCGCCGGCTGCAACGTAGCACGCATACTTGGCTATCGGTGAGTTATAGGACGGACTCATGCTGAGCGTAATAGCGGCGAGTAGCAGAAGCGTTATTCCCAGTTGAAGAAAAAGTTTCGGCGCACGAGTGTCTTTATCGTTGATTGCGTAGCGGAAAGAAAAGTCTTTAATGGCGCGAAGATTGAAGGCCTTCGCTGTGTGATAAAGAGCAATCAAGCAAAGAAGAAGCAAAATGAGATTCACAGACAAATGTGGTAAGTCGATGAGCTGCCCACCGGTGCTCGGAACTTTGTTGGCAAGGGGCGGTAAATGGAAGCCACTGCGCCGTGTGCTATCCGGGTCTTCGAGTAAGGCAACCGGCCAGTAGGCTCCATGCCCCACCATCGAAAGCCAAAGAGCCGGCCTATTTATACGTGAACCCGGCGAGCCATAGCCAGGAATATTCGAGACCCGATTCCTGGGAGGGTAAAGATACAGCACAGCGATATAAAGACCCTCCGAGATGTCGCTGGGGAAAATGAATTTCCCCAAGCCCCCGGAATTAATCAACGGGAACGGGCTAACGAAATACATGTTGGTGAAATCATTAGGGGACGTGGAACGAAGAAATAGATTATCTGCCTGCTTGATAACAATCAGTGCATTTGGCGCCTCGCGCGCCAGGATCTCTGCGACGAAAAGTTCGTCGAGAACATCAGTGGCGCTCAGCATGACTACCTTGATTTGATGTTGCTCAAGAATCTGGGTGATCTCGCGCATGATACCGTCTTGGGAGACGGGCATTTGTTGCTGCGCAAAGTCGGGAATTGCATCGTCCTCATCACTGGTCTCATTCAGGTCAAGGCTTAGACTGACATTGCCGGCCCCGGGAGCGGACACGCCGAAGCCAAAAATATTACTGTTTTGGTAAGCGGTTCTCAGGTGGGAAATGTTCCGGGGAAAGTGCAGATACAGGTACTTTTTTTCGTTGTCGTTTCCCGATCTATCCTCGCTGTTCAGCCCATAGCTGCTCTCGTCTTCCGTCAGTTCTGCGATCTCCTCGGGCTTGAATCCTCCTTGCTTAACCAGGAATGCTCCGATTTGATCGTTGCGCCAGGCTTTGTCGATCCCGAAAGAGACGAACGTGATTCTGGGTTCACCTTTACTGACGCACTGGCCGTTCGCGTCAATAGGATCGTGTGGCAGAAAGTCACTGCACAGAGAGTCGGTAACCGACCCGCTGGCGATCGTAATCTCCGCCAAACCCGAATTGGCAACCGTTTCTTCACTAAGAAGCGTCCGAAGAGACGGGCCGGAACCACTAAAGGTAGGCCCGAGTATACGCAGGTGCGTTTGTAGGTGAGCCCGCAACTTTAACTGCGAAATTGCCTCTTCAAACTGCGTCCGGTTGATGCCTCCAGTCGGAGAATTGCCGACGACGAAGACGGCGAGCGGCGGATTTTGCGATGCAGAGCGCGGACGAAAAAGGATAACTCCAGGATAGCTTTCACGGCCTTCGAGGAAGAGGTGCTGCTCCTCTTGATCAGTGAAACGGTCCGCGGTTGAGGGGCCCGACGACGGGGTCGACCATGGCAGCCAATTGGACTGATACAGATAGCCTGCTGCTTGCATAGCATCTTCAAGCGCATCGATATCGCGGTCGAACAAGAGCGAAAGGTGGGTATGAACCGGGTCAGGTTCGATAGCGATCATCACCTCGAGTGCGCTGGCGGCTGCAGTCGGCGGTGTGTAGAAATCATTGATTGTGTCGTCAAACTCCTTTTGGGCCGTTAACTTTCCCAGATACTCAGGATGGTCTTTCATCTCGGCTGCCCAGGGAACCTTGTCGAAGCCAGTCTCGGGGTGCTGGACGGGGCGCCGGATGTGGGCGCCCCCGGACGACGGAGAAGAAGGAGGCGCAAGCGGCGCCGGCGCGCTACCCAGGTGAAGCGCCGCGGCTACGATGCCGATGGCAACAGCGCCTGCGACATAGGGACGTTCTGCCACGTACCCCCCCCATCCTCTTTTAGGCGATGGTGTCTATCAGGGCCGCAACGTTTCATCTTTGCCGACAAATCTGCTGAAAAATTGGGATGACGATCTGGGACGGGAGGGGACATCAAAGTTCTCGTGGAAACAGCTTCACGTGGCATCGCCGCAGGTATTGCCACAATGCGAAACAAAGAGGTAATGGGAAAGAGGGACTAAGGTAGGAGGCTCTCACGACTGCACAGAGTTCAGCCGCAGGCACGAGCAAACCATCGAACTTACTGATGCCCACCGGCCGAGTATCAAGAGATGCCATAAGCCTCCGCCGCTTCTATAGACGGGAAGGTCCAAGACCGAGCAGCTATCGTTGGGTTTATCTTTCGGCCAGCCTGTACACTCTTCCTGTTGCCTCTGGGTGTCCGGCGCCGGATAGGCCGAGAAAGGTACAATTGAGTGACGAATGCGCCGGCGTCACCTATCCGGTATCTTGTCCGTCAGCCAAGTCTCTGGATCGCCCTCATGATTTGGTGCCTGCTCAGTGCGGCAGCCATCCTCCTTTGCAGGAACGGCGTGCCGCTCAACCGGCCCGAACTCTCGATGACACCGCCGGTCACCGATGTGCTCAACAACTCCATCGGTCTCTTTTTGATCATCCTGCTCATCGGCATCGTCGCCTTTCTAGCGCGTCGCCGACCACTTCCCGATCTAGCCGAACGCGCTCCGGAGCGGGGAACCGCGTTGCGCGAAATGCTGGCCATGTGGATTTATGGCGTCTTCGTCCTGTTCGCCGGACGCATCCTTGGACAGCACTATTTCGGCGAGGCGCTCGCGCTGCATCTTAACGGCTGCCTCTTTGGCCCAACGCACATCCAGACACCGGCTGCGGTCTACACCTGGGCTGCATACAACGGCGTCTTCCTCGCACTTCTTCCGTATCTCATCTTTCGCCGGCGTGGCTACTCGCGCGCGGCGCTCAACCTGCGCTCCGGCAATTGGAAGAACGACGCGCTGATCATCGCGGTGGTCATGCTTATCGGCTGTGCCTATGAGCTCACCGGCCCCAACATCTTTCAGCTCACGCTCCATCAGCAACTGGCCGGCGGAGCGTTCTCCTTCGTGCTGCATCTGTGCGGAACAGATCTCCCCATCATGATCTTCATCTATGCGATTCTGCTGCCGCGCTACGCGCGGTTGTTCTCTCCGCCAGTCGCTTTTCTTGTGGGCGCCGTCAGCTACCCGCTCATGCACCTTTTCGAATCATGGACGCGCTACGACTCGGCTTACCACGCAGCAGTTTCGGTCATCTTTGTTTTGCTCACGTTCTTTCCAGCAGGTCTGATGAAGTCCTTCCTCACCTTCCGCACCGGAAATGCCTGGGTCCATATGTGGGGCTTCCACGCCATCACGCCGCACGTCATGGTGGACACGCGCCTGGTGGTGAACGATTTCAATATTCGCTAGAGCCCCAGGCGGGTCGTATAACATGATCGCATCGAGCGCAGCGAACGCTCCAGGAGCGAACGTTTTTGATGGAAGGTAAGGCCAGGTGCGGGTTGGTCTTGCTGCTGGGGATCGCGCTGATTGGTTGCCGGCAGTCTCCCCAGGAGCCGGCGGCCTTGCAATATGCCTATTCCTGGAACGAGGATCGACCGCAGGAGAGGGCCCTGTTACAGCGATTCACGCAGCAAACAGGAATTCATGTCACGAACATTCCGATTCCGGAGGCCAGTCGGGAGTACGTTGACCTCGCACGCAAGCTGCTCAAGGAGGGCTCCGGTCCCGATCTCCTGAACGTTGATCTGATTTGGACCCCGGTTCTCGAACCGGACTTAATCGATCTGCGCCCCTACCTGGCCCCCGAAATCGCGCTTCTTGATCCGCAATTGCTGCGCAGTTATTCAGTGAACGGAAAGCTCGTGGCGGTCCCTTTCAATGTTCCGCTTGGTGGCTTGGCCTACCGAACGGATCTGCTGCGCGAGTACGGCTACGATCATCCTCCCCGCACCTGGGACGAACTGGAGAAGATGGCCGAGCGGATCCAAACTGGTGAGCGCGCCAAGGGAAAGAAGGATTTTTGGGGTTTCGTGTGGCAAGGCAATGCCGCCGAATCTTTGACCTGCAACGCACTGGAGTGGCAAGCAGCCGCCGGAGGAGGGCGCATCATCGAGCAGGATCGGACCGTCAGCGTCAATAATCCGGCGGCCATTGGGGCATGGCAACGCGCCAGGCATTGGATAGGCTGGATATCGCCGCCCGGCGTGGTGTCATACCGCGAGGCCGATACGACTCTTGTATTTGATTCGGGCAGGGCCGCTTTTAGCCGCATCTGGATCCTGACCCCGATGAGCAGCCGCGGGCAGGCCCGGCAGGTTGCCTGGCGGAGCACACTCCCGGTTGTGCAGACGGGTTTTTCCAGATTGCCGGGAGGAACCGAAACTTCGGCTGGAACCTTGGGTGGTACCGGCACAGCCATCTCCTTACATTCGCCTCATCGCCAGGAAGCCATTGCGCTCCTCCGCTTCCAGCTTCGCAGCCTGATCGATGAAGGGGAACAGCAGGACAGCCCAGGGGGACCGATGCAGGATGGATCCTTCGATCCACCGTCGATTGCGCAGCCATTCGTCCCGAACCAGCGGGCAAGTCTCATAGTCGCGCGGCCTTCCATCGAGACCGGTGTCTCCTATAAGGCGGTTTCGAAAGCCTACTCCGACGCCGTGCATTCGGTCCTGGTCGGACAGATCAGCGCGCCCGAGGCCGCAGCTAAACTGGAAAGGCAGCTGATCGAAATCACCGGCTTCCGTTCCGGTCCTCCACAAGGCGACAGAAAATCGGCGGGCAACACAGTGCAGTAGCTGTACGGCTGGTCTAAACGAGATCGAATGACGTCCCCAAAAGGCAACACCATCAACATGGGCCGAGGTTTGGCGCTTATCTTGGCCCTGTTAGTGGTCTTGATTTTGGCCGGCAACGGGCTCGTCATTTACCAGTTCAAGCGAGCTCAACTCCAAACAGATCGTCTCACCGGCGTTAGCCAGCAACTGATCGCCGTCCTGCGGCTTCAGGAAACCCTCCGCACATTTCATCAGAAGCTCAATGATCTCGCAGGCTCCAAGGATGCGCATCGCCTGGTTACCGAAGCCGAGCCATTGCGTGCGGCACTCCTCAAAGAGACCCAACAAACACGCAGCACACTCGCCTATCTGCCGCCTGAGTTCCGCGTAGATCCCGCATTTCAAACCGCTCTGGATACCATTGAGATCACTCTGCCGGCTCAACTCGATGACATCGCCGCCATGGCTGAGGCAGGCGACTGGCAAGTTGTCAGCCTTCGCCTCGACGACGAACTCAAGCGAATTGAGAATACGACTTCTGGCTACGTCCAGAGCATTGATCGCGAACTGGATGAAGAGCTGCCACGTGCTGTCACAAACATGAAAAATGTGCAGCGCAGGCTTTTTCTTATCGTGCCGATAACGGCCCTCTCCACCGTCTTGGTTGCCGCTTTCTTCGGCTGGGCCATAGCGCGGCGCATTCTGGAACTTCGCCTGGAAGAGCGAGTGAACGAGCGCACTCGCATCGCCCGCGTGTTGCATGACACGCTATTGCAGAGCTTTCAAGGATTGATGCTGCACCTGCAGGTGGTCGAGAATCTGCTTCCACCCGGAAAAGCAAGAGACAAACTCGAGCAGACGCTGCAACGCGCGGATCAGGCGATCGCCGAAGGCCGAGACGCCGTGTATGACTTACGTTCGTCCGCCACCACTACGAATGACCTCGCGGAGGCCCTGCGGAGTGTAGGTAATGAATTGGCGGCGCCCGACGCTGCCACTTTCGAGGTGATGGTGGAAGGCCCGCCGCGGGACTTGCATCCGCTCATTCGTGACGAGCTTTACCGCATTACTCGCGAGGCGCTGCGAAATGCTTTCACCCACGCTTGCGCGAAGCATATTGAAGCGGAGCTCATCTACGCAGAACGTCAGTTCCGTCTGCGCATTCGAGATGATGGGAAGGGGATCGAGCAAGCAACGCTGGAAGAGGGCCGCGACGGCCACTACGGGCTGCCAGGCATGCGCGAGCGCGCCAGGCAAATCGGAGCCCACCTCACCATCTGGAGCGGCGTTGGCAGCGGCACCGAGATCGCGTTGAGCATCCCCGGCTCGATTGTTTACCGTACGTTGCCACGTTCCCGTAGGCCGTGGTTTCCCAGGAAATGAGCCACATCCCAGCGAAAAATTATAGGCGTCGCGAACCATGATCCAGGCTTGTGGGAAATGTTTTTTGCCCCTCATCAAACCGAAATGGGGCGACGAAGACGACCCGCTCGATGTGCACCCTTTTTGGAGCAAGGCACCGATTTTTCAGGAAGACGGCCGTGGAAAGTGCCGGCGAATCATGTTATGGATAACATAGATGGGCAATACCCATAGATGTGTTCTCGTGTACCCCGGGCCAAAAGAAATGCGAAGCATTGCATTGGATGCTTCCACCGCTCAGTTCTTGATCGGCACAAATTCGTCATCCTGAGGAGCAACCAACTTCAGGTGATATAGCTCTACGACGAGATGGGCCGCCGCAAACGCAACATCAACCGCCCGCAACACTGGAGACGATCTATGTGGAAAGAATCCCCCGCCACCGAAGCACCCAGGACCACCGCCCCGGCAGCAGCGAAACCGGTCACCGAAGATGAGCTGCGCGCCATAGCAGAGCGCCTCGAAGCAACCCGGGACATATTCCGTGAGAACAGGGAATTACGAAGTGTGTTGGCCCGCCGCGAAGGCGAGACCCAGGCACTGCGCAGCCGCAACGCCGAGTTGGAAGAGATCATGCGGCAGTTCTCCCCGACGCTGTTGAGCATGGCGACCACTATGGGACTGGCGGCAAAGAGCGAGAAGTCTGGTGCCCGTGAGGCCTGAGAAATCTAAATAGGCTTTGTGATGGGGATCAAGGAGCAATATTTTATTGGCTTCCAGAGAATTTTACTCCTGCATGATCCCCCGCATTGCCGGTCTCAGGATTACAAGGATGGAAGGCATCTGCGCTCGGTGTACTCGCATCGAATTGACCAAGGTCTTATCATGGGCGCACCGAAGTTTATTCACGATGACATCGTGACACTGACAGAGACCGGCCAGGTAGGCACGGTCAAGGAAGTTCACGAGGCGGGCAGCGCGTACGTGTACGGGCTAGAACTGAAAACAGCCGCCTGCGAAACCGTAAGCGTCCCCGAAGCGGGGCTGGCACTGGTTAAGATTGCCAATGAGGATGAGACCGGGATCCACATCCGGTATATCTCATAGCAAAGGCCGGCTTACACAGCTAACCGCGCCGCGCACCCTCAGCGGCTCAAGCCGGACCTGGTAAACAAGCATCCGCATACGGGCTGAAAGCCCGAACCCTTCAAGAACAAGAGTTCCTCACAAGCCGTAGAGTCGAGCGGTGCCAACCCCGTCCCTCAGGCCAGACGTACAGGCTCTTCAACAGACTCGGCTTTCAAGCCCTCATTTTTTTTCACGCTTAACGGCCCGACTTGAAAGCGGAAGTGGATCCAGTCCCGCTGCAATTCCAAGCGAAAGCCTGGGGCTAAAGCCGGTGGAGTAGGCTGATGGACCCGCTCGGCTTGAAAGCCGAGCTCCCCCGCATAAATGCGGGGGCTCCCACCGGGCTTTCGTTGAGAGAACGGTGCGAGCCCTCTGCTTTACAGGGAGAGCGACGCTTTAGCGTCGCGGTTCATTTGTTGCCGGTCCAAACTCTCTGGTTCTCACGCAGACTCTAAAGCCGTTGAGGGTTATCCAACCTTGCTTTAAGCCCTAAAGCAGGCGTACATTTTGCGACAAGGAAAACTGCGAGAAGACGTTCCCGCGAAATATTCGCTTGGCGGGGTGCCAAACAGCGGGAGAAGGAAACCCGATGGATTCGAAAAGAAACCCGGCATCGAAAAAGGCCGCCGATTTGGCGAAGGCCAGCCGAAGGAGATTTCTAACCACGGGCGCCGCGGCGGCCGCGTTGGGTGCCATGCGAACCACGGCCGGACAAGCATCCGCTGCCGAAACCAAGTCGCTGAAAGACCAGGTCGCGTACGGCGATCGGTCACACTACGTAACCTCTGAGCGGATAGCGGTAGATGGCAGACCTTCGCCGGACGAGTTTGGCATGACGTTTCACGTGTTAGCGCCGCTGCAGGATTTCGTGGGCACCATCACACCATCATCGCTCCACTTCATCGGGACCCATCGCGGGGCGATCGTGCCCGATATCGACCCCAAGCAGCATAGGCTGATGATCCATGGGCTGGTCGACCGGCCGCTCGAGTTCAGCATGGATGATCTAAAGCGCTTTCCCTCCGTATCGCGCGTTCATTTCATAGAGTGCCTCGGCAACCATTCCAAGCCGGAAGACAAGACCGTGCAGGAGACACACGGCCTGACGAGTAGCAGCGAATGGACAGGTGTGCTTCTTTCGGCCTTACTCGAAGAGTGCGGGGTGCAAAAGAATGCTTCGTGGGTCGTGTCGGAAGGCGCGGAAGAGGTAAAGGGCGCCGGCAGTATCCGGCTGTCGAAGGCGATGGACGATTGCATCGTGGCCTACGGGCAAAACGGCGAGCCCATACGCCCGCAGCAAGGTTTTCCATTGCGGCTGCTCGTTCCGGGGTTCGAAGGGATTTACAACACCAAATGGCTGCGGCGGATCAAGGTCGTGGATCGCTACTACATGACCTACAACGATTATGGACATATCTCGAAGGATGAAGAAGTGGCCGCGTTGACGCTTCCAGTGGGGGCCGAAATCCGTCATCACCTTTCCGTCAGGAGGACAAAAGCTTTCCGGCCCTGGAATCTACCAGCTGACCGGGTTGGCGTGGTCGGGTGGTGGAGCGGTGCGGCGCGTAGAAGTTTCCACCGACGGCGGGCAAACGTGGAAAGACGCAGAGATACGGGGGCCGGTCCACACCAAAGCACATACGCGATTTGGTATGGAATGGAAGTGGAACGGAGGGGAATGCGTGTTGCAGTCGCGTTGCACCGATGAACTCGGCCAGGTACAACCGTCGCGCGCACAATTGGCTGCGTTTTTCAAGGTGCCCCCCGACCATTACAAGACTCACGGCGTGCAAGGCTCCGATAACACGATTCAGCCGTGGCGTGTAGCGGGCGATGGGAGCGTGCACAATGCGATTTAAAGTTCTGCTTCCGGCGTTGATTCTGTGCGCGTGTGGCGCTACGCGGGCCCAATCGCCGACCTACGGAGTCGGAAAGACGCCGACGCCGGAGGAGATTCGCGCCGAGGACATCACCATCAGCCCGGACGGAAAGAATCTTCCACCCGGGAAGGGAAGCGCAAAAGAGGGCGCGGCGATCTATGCCCAGAAATGCGCGATGTGCCACGGACAAAACGGTTCGGGCGGTCTCGCTCCCATGTTGATCAAGCCCGAAACTCCCGTGAAAAGCTCGACGCCATGCCTTGAGCCATGCATCCGACCGGGAGATATCATGGCGTTGCATGCTCCTTATGCGACCGTAATCTGGGACTACATCAATCGGGGCATGCCCTTCCGCCAGGAAGGCTCGCTCAAGCCGGACGAGGTCTACTCGCTCACGGCGTTCCTGCTCTATAAGAACGGTGTGATTCAGGAGGATGAAGTCCTCGCCGAAACGACCCTGCCGCAAGTGAAAATGCCGAATCGGGATGGATACGCGATACCCAACTGGAAGCCTGGCATGCCGCGCCCGTTTCCGAACGGGCACTAGCCGCATTTTTGCTTATTGCCGTTTGCCCTCTTGCGTGCCTATGATCCCGCCATAGTACAAAGCGAAGGAACCACCATGCGCTCGATTTTGAAACTGCTTCTAGCGTCCGTCCTGGCCGCGAACCTAGCTAGTGTTGGCTCCGCACAAGGCCCCCCGCCCGATCCGGCACATATTCCCTTTACCTTGCCTGCGAACATCCAATGGACGGGTCCGCATGGCGGCGAATACACGGCCACGCTGTGGGGCGATCCAAGCAAGCCGGGCCCTTATGGCTTTCTAGCTAAATGGATGCCGGGTAATTTTTCGCATCCGCATTTCCATTCCTCGGATCGCTGGATTTATGTCGTGTCGGGCACCTGGTGGGTAAGCTCCAGCTCGCATTTCGATCCAGCCATGGCCTATCCGTTACCGGCCGGCACATTTGCCGTCGACCGTGCCAACACCGTGCATTGGGATGGCGCCAAGGCAGGGGGCGAGCCCGCAGTGCTGGAGTTAGTGGGCATGGGCCCGGTCACGAGTACTGGAGTTGATGAAAACGGCGCGGCTCTTCCCGCGAAGAAGTAACCGCGATTGCCGGCTCATCTCGGTGGAAGCGGAGTGGCCCCGGCGGTGGAGTTGTGGAGCGGTGAGGGAACCGCGCGGAGGCTGAAGCTGGTGATGGTGGCGGGGCTGGAGTTGTGACGGACCTGGAGGGTGCCAAGGACCTCGGTTGCCGAGGGAGTCTCGCCGCGGAGCCGGAAGATGAGCACGCCGGGCTGGACCTCTTTGGCAGAGAGCAAGCTAAAGCCGCCGGTGTGCCTGCGGAGTTCGATCTGTGCGGCGGTCGCGGAGGCGAGAGCAACCGTGGGCAGAGCATCCGCAAGCCCGGGGTAGCTTGCCTGGTTAAAGGCGGCAAGCCAGTTGTAGAGGAGGTGGCCGGCGGGGGAGTTGGGGATGAGGCCTAGCTGGGCGCCGGAGCGAGGAAGGCGAACAATAATCGTGGGGTGAACTGGGCTGACATGCGTTCCGGGGCGAGCGGGCACAGGCGCGTCTGTAGGATCGCCGACGACGACCGTGTCGACCTGGTTTGGATCGTCATCCTCTTTCTCGACGGCGCCTCGGGTGTGACTGAGGGCATAGAGGACCAGGGAGAGCGCACCGACGGCGGCAACGATGGCGAGCAGGATGGCTCCTGGGCTGAGCGGCTGACGCCCAGTGAGATAGAAGCTGGGAGCGGTGAGTTTGGGGAGCCCGAGTGGGTGGTCCACTGGCTCTTCCGGGGCGAGCCGGGTTGAAGAAGATCCGGCGGGGTGGGTCACACTGATAGTGTATGACGCGCGGCCAGGCAGGCCGCTCGAGTGAGACTACTCTGTTTGACCCCCTCGTACTCGGGGAGAATCTTTGAAACCTTGCTGCGGCCGGTTCATTCTTTATGAACTTGAAGGAAACGACATGGGCCGCTCCGTTGGGGGTCTGAATGCAGGGCTTCAGAAACACATCGTAAAAGTGCTAGGCGCCGCGTTTGTAACTGTAATCTCTATTGTAACGTTTTTCGAATATTTCCCTCGCCGATTAGAAGACAGAGCGAGAGCGCAGCCAACCCTACCCAGGCTTCAGCCGTAGGGGTGAAAAAAAAGAAAAGTCGCAAGTCTGGGGACGCCGGTCTCGTGAACGCAAGAGCATCTGGCGGCTTCTTGTTGTTGCTTTCGGTTATGGCCGCATTACTATTTCTACCAGCGTGGTTGCCCGCGCTCCTATGGAGACTGATCCCCGGGTCTACGTGGAACCTTCCGGCGGCTATGATAACGTTCTTCTTATCGGGTTCTAGAGCTATGCTGCGGGTCCTCGCCGGGCAGCAAAAGGAACCACGCGCGGGGTTCTAAAGTGGCTCCCGAAGCTGAAACCATTATCGACGGCGAACAGATCAGGCTTGAACTGGATCGTATCCTTTCCTCCAGGGTCTTCTCGACCGCCAAGCGTAGCCGGATGTTTCTCCACTATGTGGTTGAACGATCGCTGCTGAACTCTGCGCCCAAGGAATTTGAGATTGCTGTAGAGGTTCTAGGCAGGGGCGCCGATTACGATCCAGATATAGACGCCACAGTAAGGGTGGAAGCGAGCCGGCTGCGCCAACGGCTGCGGGAGTACTACGACACTGCGGGAAAGACTGACCCGATTCTGATCGAGATCCCTAAAGGCGGCTATGGGGCTGTCTTCACCTCTCGTGAAGGGAACACGCATTCTCCAGCTTCCCATGCAGCTAGCCCTTTACAGGAAAAATCAAATGCCACTGGGGCGGGATTCATTCGTACTCAAGTATCCGACTCAGCGGCAGTTGTGCTTGCGCCTGACCTCACCGCAGCGTCCTCTCCTACCGGCCGGACTCCGCACAGCACCAGGCGGATCAAAGTTACCGTTGGGGTTGTTGTCGTATTGGCGGTGATTGCCGCTGTCGTGGTGATCGGGCTATGGCTCGGCAAACGACGGTTGCAAAGAGTTGGCCCTATTCGTTCGCTTGCGGTATTGCCCCTGCAAAATCTGTCCATGAATGCCAATGAGGAATATTTCGTTGATGGCATGACTGATGCGTTGATCACCGAACTGGCGCACATTCCCAATCTGCGCGTGGTCTCCCGTACCTCAGTTATGCAGGAGAAAGGCAACAAGAAGCCTTTGCGGCAAATCGCGTCGGAACTCAACGTGGACGCAGTCGTAGAAGGCTCTGTCGTGCGATCGGGGGATAGGGTTCGCGTCACCGTGCAGTTAATCGATGCCAGAGACGACCGGCACCTTTGGGCGCAGAGCTATGAAGAGCAGATGACCGACATCCTGGCGCTGCAGGATAAATTGGTTCGCGAAATTGCGCTTCAGGCCCAGGCGGCCTTGGCGCCGTCGCAGGAGAAGCTTCTTTCCGGGCGCATCGAACCTGGCGCGTACGACTTGTATCTGCATGGTCTCTATTTCCTTAATCAGCGGGAGATTGATAAAAGTGTCTCGTATCTGCAGCAGGCAGTGGCGAAGGACCCCTCCTATGCGCCGGCCTACGCAGGCCTTGCGGAGGCGTTAACGACCCAAGGCGTCTCTGGAGGAAGCGCACACCCTGAGGAGCAATCGAAAGCCCTTGCTGCAGCCAAACACGCTATTGAGTTAGACCCCGGCAGCGGCGAAGCTTACGCAGCGCTGGGACTGGTTGAGATCAATTATGGAAAGGATTGGGCAGCCGCGGGACGTGATCTCGAAAAAGCAATCGCCCTGAGCCCGAGCGACTCGTTGGCCGAGATGAACTACTGCATTTACCTCGATGCTATGGACCGGTCGGAGGATGCGGTGGCTCACATGCGGCGCGCCCTTCAACTCGACCCACGATCTTTTCTCATGAACCGGCAAATGGGCGTTGTGCTCTATTTCACGCGTCACTACGGCGAGTCACTTACTTATCTGCAGCGGGCCATCGAGATAGAGCCCTCGCGATCGGGCTATGTGCAGGGTTGGATTACGCCCGTCTATGAGATGAGCTTCCGCTATGACGACGCCGAGCGCTCTGATTTGCTAAAGTTGGGCATTCGCCTCCCCGCCGCGAAGCTCGCGCCGCTACGCCTGGCGTATCAGAGGGGCGGATGGAAGGCCTATCAGGCCGCTAGAATCGAACTGATCGCCAAGCAACCCGGTAACGGGTGCGACCTCTATGAGGTCGGGGAGAGCTATCTCCGTCTGGGCGATAAGGATCGGGCATTTTCCTGGCTCGCCCGGGGAATTGAGGCCGGATGTTTCTTGGGTGACTCCGTCCCCGTCCAGCCGCTCCTTGATACGATCCGGAGCGATCCGCGCTTTCCCGAGCTGCTGCGGCTCGCGCACCTGCAAGCACCTCGCACGTAGCCTTTTGATCGGCGCACCTGCGGTCTGGCAAACCGAATGGGTATCGGGCGCGCAAACCGCAGGTGCAGGTCAAAGAGCTGTTATTTGGGAATCGCGAAGCGGACGATCTGCCCCATTCCGGGCCCCTTGTCGCCGGCGTTCGATATATATAGCGCCTTGTCCGGACCGAAAGTCATGCCCCCCGGCAGCGTCAGTCCGGTTATCACCGTCTGGATGGTGCCATCGGCATTCACTCTTAGCACCTTACCGTCGCCGTCGGTCGGGAAACCACCGGGAGTGTCTGAAAGCTCCAGTGCATAAAGCAGATCGTCGGGACCAAACTTCAGGCTGACGATGGTGGTAAAACCCGCGCGGGAATTGGCGATCCTGAAGCTCTTTAGCTCCGAGGGCTCGGTCGTGAAGCCGAGCGTCTTATCGGTGAAGCCGAAGTCCTGGGAGAGTGTGGTGATCTTTTCCCAAGAAGATGTGATGGGGAACTGACCAAGATTACCGATGTACAAATTGTTATTTTTTGTGGCGATCGACGTCGGCACAATGTGGCCTTCTGAGAACGAGACATCAATAACTTCTGATGTTGAGCCGTCCACGCATGTCGCGGTAATCGTGCCGTGGTTCGGCTCCACCGCGTAGAGGAGGCCATCGTGGGCAATTATGCTATACGGCACCCCATCGGGTTCGAAGTCTCCGGTGTCGGGATATGCGGCGGGATGTTCCATATAGAACTTGCTCAGGTCTGTAAGGTAGGTCCATTTGCCAGTGTTACGGTCCACCTTCACGATGCCATTTGGCAGGTCAGTGTTTCCGTGCGAGCACCCACCGCCGGCGATCAGCGCATAGAGTTGGCCGTCCAGGAAGGTGACATCAGCAACCCCGATGATGTCGCCTTGCAGAGCGTTAAACGAAGGCAGGCCGGTAGCAAGAACGGTCAGCTTAGCCGTCGGCCCGAGTTTGGATATGCGTGCGCTGGGTCCTCCGGTATAAGGACCCAGGGGTGGAAGCCCTTGGACGCAGGTCCCTACGGTGGACGTGGTGCCGCCAGTACCGGCCTCGGCAATATAGAGTGCTCCATCGGGCCCGAACGCCAGTCCGCGCGGATCGTTTAACCCGGTAGCCAGGACCTTGCCGGTGCTCACATCGACAGGTGATTGAGTTTGACTCTGGATGGCGCCTGGAACGAGAACGAAGACGGCGCTAAGAACTAGTGATGAGACCGAGGACAGATTTTTCAAGGTGAGTCTCCTTTTGAGGGCAAAGCCCGAACTCACCCAAACTCTGCTCTGTTTCAGCCACGAAGGAGGAGTTTCATCCCGTAAGTTACGGTCAGATGCGCTGCATTATCAGTTGCTTGATCCGTCAAACGATAGCCTTGAAACCATAAGTGCGGTATTCTCGCGTGACCGTACCGTGCGGTCCCACGCTCACGATCGAGTACCCTTCCGCACTGCCCGCGCGGATGCCTTGCCACCAGTTGCCGCTCACAGCCCCGCTCGTCATGAACCGCAGGCCACGAAAATCGATCTCCTCGTTTATGTGTGTATGTCCCTGCAGCACGGCGCGGACGTTGTAGTCCAAAAGAATTTGGATCACTTCTGCTGCATCAGTCACCATCAGCGTATCTACCAGGCTCCCCACATTCGGTATTTTTTTTAGCCACTCAGCGCGCGTGACGTAGTTCACCGCTCCTGTGACGAGCGGCACATGCGTGATCACAATCACGGGAGTCGTCTTGCCGGCTTTGTCCAAGTCAGCACGGAGCCACGCACGTTGTTCGTCCCCAACCTCTCCCGTCCAAGTGCGATCCGAGTGGAGGCCTATCGAATCCAGTACGACAAAATGCCAGCCTTTGTGATCGAACGAGTAGTGCGTCGCACCGTACCGGTCCTGAAAAGCTTTCTTGCCGTATTCCGGGTCAGAGGGAGCAACGCCGCTCGCCGGGGTTAGGCCGAAGACGTCGTGGTTGCCGATGGCATAGTGCACGGGAACATGGAGAGACGCGGAGGTCTGCTTGTACAGGTTCCACAGCATATTAGCCCGGGAGCGGTCGACAGCAAGAACGTCGAAGACCAGATCTCCGCCACAGATGGCAAACTCCGCGGGATCATGAGCCATCTGCCCGAAGCACATGCGGCAGCCGCCCGCCGCATCCAGTTCGGGTTGGATATGCGTATCTGTGAAGTATAGAAAGCGGAAGCTACCGGCGGAGTCTTCCTCTGCGCGTACAGCCGTTCTGCCAAGTGCTCCTGCCGCTCCCGTAAGCGCAAGTGATTTGATCAGTGTCCGCCGGTTCATGTTTCCGCCTTGGGTGCCCGAGAAGATCGCATCTTCCGGGCGCATGTTTCGCTGATCAAAAATTACTTTATTCAACACTTTCTTGCCAGGCTTCGCACCCAAGGGCGCCTGAAGATGTCGCCCCGCGAGCTTTCGACCTGTGGATTGGGGGTGCCTCCCCGATCAGCTCGAAGGTCATGGTTGCGCCAACTATATGAATTGCTTTGAGCTCTCTAAGACCCCGGGAGTTTTGAAAAGTGACACCATCCACCGGTCCCACTGCAACACTAAGCGACTTCCGTGCGCCGCCGATTTCAGGACGTATCGGGAACAAGCTCTGGCTCCCCCCATTCACGTTGCGAATGGAAAGAAGCCACTCGGGTAGGACCGTGAACTGGTAGGTTCCCATCGAGAAGGGTTGGTCGTTCACACAGAAAGAAAATGGGGTTGTTGCCGTAATCGATTGGGCATAAGCTGCAGGCGCGCCCGCGGACAGAAAAGGTTGCAGGGCTCCGTAAGAAGGGCATGGCTAGAGTCGTCCACGCACAAAAGGTTTAAGCATGTCGGCGTGTGCGCCTTTCGCTAAGGAAAGGCGCATGGAGTTCATCAACGCCCAAACCTCAGCAGGAGAGGTGAGGCGAATGGCACCTAACGTTTATTGCACCGCTACGCTGAGAGAGACGGTCTGGCTGAGCGAGCCGGCGGTCGCGGTTACGGTCACCGTACTGGTGCCGGTGGGTGTACCGGGGTTGGTGTTGCCTCCGCCTCCTCCGCTCCCACTCGAACCGCTCGAGCCTCCGCCACAACCCATTAATCCCGCGGCGACGCTCAGCGTGAACACCACGATCAACCACCGCATCCGGGCGGCGCTTGGGCGGAAGGTCAGCAGCAGCATCGCCAGACTGGCAAAGGCTGCTAGCCCACCCAGGGCGGGGCGGTTGTTGGCGGAGCTCTTGACGATGCTGGCCGCCGTGGTCGAAATGGTTAACACCGTGGTCACTGCGCTGGCGCCGGGTGTCACGGTCGCAGGACTAAACGTGCAGCTCGCTTCCGACGGCAGACCGGCGCAAGCGAAGCTCACCGCCTGGGCAAAGCCCCCGGATGGGGTGACGGTTAATGTGGTCGTCCCGCTCGAGCCGGCGGCGGTGATCGAGAGACTCGTGGAGCTCGCTGCCAAGGTGAACGAAGGGGCCACGGCGGTCACCGTGATGGTGACTGCTGAAGAAGTAGAACCGGCGAAGTTTGCATCCCCACCGTACTGTGCCGTGATGCTGTGGCTGCCGGTCGCCAGCGACGTAGCTGCATACGTGGCAACACCTGCACTCAGCGTGCCGGTACCGAGCTTGGTGGCGCCGTCCAGGAAGGTCACTGTACCCGTCGGTGTCCCGCTACTGCCGGAAGACCCCGCAACCGTAGCCGTCAAGGTTACACTTGTGCCGGCAGTCACGCTGGCGGCCGAAGCCTTCAGCGTTGTGGTCGAGGTAGCCGGCGGCGTGAGGACCGGAGCGGCGCCATAAATATTGAGCAGTACCGTCCCGCCGGCTAGAATGTCGGGCTTGCCGTCTTTGTTCAAGTCGATCCCAATCGACGCTCCACCGGCGGTCACGTTGAGCAGATCTTTGGGATAGATATTGCCGTTGAAGGGGATGGAGGTGAATGTTCCGTCTCCGTTCCCATAAAAGATGCCGCTCAAGTCTCCTGGGTCGAGAAGCGCCAGGTCGACTTTGCCGTCGGCGTTGAAGTCGGCGACTGCTGTGCCCGAACCGCGGATGATGTCCCCTCCACTGAGGTTCGAAAGGGTGGGCGCCTGGAAAGTGCCGTCTCCGTTGCCGAGGGCAATGGCCAGCTGCGCCTGGCTCGCGACGGTGGTCTCGTTCAGGCAGACGAGATCGGGTTTACCGTCATTGTTCAAATCAGTAACAAGCACTGAGTAGGTGGACGTCGTGGTTCCGCTGGTTGTGACGTTCACGTTGGTCGGGGTCTTGAAAGTGCCGTCCCCGTTGCCCAGAAGCAATTGGAGTTGGTTGCTGCCCCCATTGGCCACTGTGAAGGTGTTGAGCAGATTGAACAGATCAAGTTTCTTATCGCCGTTAACATCGACCAGGGCGGAAATCGGTTGCGGATTCAGCGCGACAGGTACAGTTGCGCTACTAGAGGTGGTGGTCACAATGGGCGTTGCGGAGAAGGTGCCATCTCCATTGCCGGCCAGGACGAGAAAACCGGTGACGTAGGGATCGGCCACACTAGTACCGCCCACCACATCAGCGAAAGAGAAGACCAGATCCGCGCGTCCACTGCTGGTGGTGACGCCCACCATCGGGCCGGCCACCCCGAGGTTGATGTCATAGTCATTGCTGGGCGCTACCTGGGGGAATGCGTAGGCAACGGGCGGTTTGAAGGTGCCGTCCCCGTTGCCCAGAGAGACGAAGTACACCGGCAGCAGGTTTGACGCGTTGCCGGTGGCGGTATAGGGGTTCAGCCCGTCGTCGACAAAAACCAGGTCCGGTTTTCCGTCGCCGTTCAAGTCAGCCACGGCCGCGTCGGATGAAACTGTGGCTCCGGTGATGGTCTTGCCGAAGAGAGTAATGCTGGCGGGCACCTGAATCGTCGATGCAACGTTATAGGTCCCAGCGGCGGATCCGAGCAGGACGTTGTAGGTGGTGGAGGAGCCGGGGACGATCAGGTCGGGATATCCGTCTCCGTTCACATCGGCCATATTGGTTCCGGTATATCCGTTGACTATTGTGTTGTCTGTACCTGCGTGCGGCTGGATGGCAGGCGCGCCGGCAAAGGTGCCGTCGCCGTGCCCCATCAACGCATAAGAAAGGTTCGGGTCGTAGGAGTCGCCGATGTACACCCCACCATCGCCGAGCCCGACATAGATATCCGGGTTTCCGTCTCCGTCTAGGTCGTCGATGGCCACGTAGCCGCTCGAGCCGATGGTGGCGTAAGAGTTTCCCAGGGTGAAGGTGCCGTCGCCCTTGCCGGTATAGATCGAGATAAGGCCGCCAAGGCTGAGGGCAATATCTAGTTTGCCGTCATTGTTCACGTCTCCGCTGGCAAGGTAGATATAGGCGCCGGTGGCAAAGTAAGGAAACGCTGGGTTGGCTGCCGCGGTGAAGGTGCCATCGCCATTGCCCAGCAACTCGGCGCCGTTAGAGAGCACAAGATCTTTCTTGCCGCTGTTTCTGAAGTCGGCGGAGATGAGGCCGAGGGCCGGAGTCGATGTGGTATAGCCGGGGAGGATGGGTGCAGCAAAACTCTGGGCGGCGGCGAAGGTTCCGTCTCCCTTCCCGAGGAGAACGGAAATTTGCTGCGTCTGCTGGGCGGTATCGGAGATAGCGGCGAGATCCAACTTGCCATCGCCGTTGAAATCGTCGATCACCACGGCATCGGTCCCGGTTCCCGTGGTGGGATAGGTGACGCCCATCTGAAAGGTGCCGTCGGGATTCCCCAACAGGACGGTGACCCCACCGCCCGCAGGAGCAACGGCGGTATTGGTGATGACCAGGTCGTTGTTGCCGTCTCCGTTCAGGTCCGCGGTCGCGATCACGCCGGCAGCGGCAAAGGCGAAATTGGTCAGGGTATAGGTGATGGTGCCGGCAGCAATGTAGAGACTTTCATTGCCGGTGGAACCAGGCCCGATGGCGGCCATCACCCCGACGCCTTTGGTGGTGGTGCCGACAAAGACAAATGGGGTGGAGTTCAGTCCGGTCACCGGCGAAAAGCTGCACTTTTTGGCGAACACGTCTGGAGTCGTGGTCAGGCCGGCTTCGGTATGGAGGGTACGTTCATAGTTGTCGGTCAGGCCGGTCTCGGTGTAGGTGCCGGAGTCGACCAGGTAGCTACCGGTGCCCAGCGACAGTGAACAGTCCGGTTGGCGAAAGAGAACTAGCGCTTGACCCGGGAGAGCCGAGATCGCCGTGAAGTTACCCTGGAAGTCCGCCGTGCCGGTCGTTGAGCCGTCCGAGCCGGTGAACTTCGCAGTGGCGTGCCTCTTGATGACCCTGCTTGGACCGGTGGTTTGCCCGTGCAACCGGGGTGGGCGGGGCAAGAGGACTTGCGAGAGGAACAGGATCAGGAGGAGCCGAGTTGCTGGAGAAGCAAGGTCAGAAAAGGATTTCAGGAACCGCCGAACGCAGGTGGATAGCTTTGGGTAGTCTTTCTCGAATGTCATAGGTCCTCGAACAACGCCGAGGGCAAGTTTGGGGCAAGGGACCTTCCAAAATCTGTACCTAATTCCAACCAGAATCGGAAGAAATCATGAAATCTTCGGTTTTGGGGGGGCTAAATGCGAGCCGAGCGACCGGGTTGGGGTTCCGAACGAGGTTTATCGCGCCTTTGAGCGTGTGAGGAAACCCACGGGATTTTCGGCGGAAGTCTATCCGTGGGAAGGGCTCCGGCCCTCAGGCTCAGAGCTGGTGGACAGATCCAAATCAGTGGAATGCGCGAGTTCCGGGAGTCACTGCCTGATGCTTTGTATCAGGGCACGCCATTCGCTTCTTGGGCAAACGAGTGCCCTGGTGCGGCGAAAGGTCTGGCAAGGTTGCCAAATAAGTCCTTTGTTTCACGAAGATGGTCAATCAAGTAATTAATTTGACCATCTTGCATGGCGGGGGGTCCTGTTCAGTCATTTTTAAAATTAGATTTTTTTGGGTCCTTTTTGGCATTTGTAGGGCAACAGCGGCGGGCAGTCGCTCGATGAGCGGTCATCCCCCGGCAAGGGTGCCTGCCCTTAGGAAATGAATGTCCGGGCCAATGCTCGCTGCGGCGAGGCTGCTCGCTGCGGCGAGGCTGCTCGCTGCGGCGAGGCTGCTCGCTGCGGCGAGGTAGCTCGCTGCGGGAGGTAGCTCGCTGCCTCGAGATAGCCCGGACTCCGACCTGGGACGGGTTCAGGCTGATGTCCAGTGGTGCTTTGCAGATTGTCAATATTGCTTAGTCAAGAGGGCGCACTGGGCGCTCCCTGTTTACGCATGCAACTCTGCTTTCCGCAGGCGCAGGAATGCCGCGGAGAGAGGTGATCCTTCGCATCTGATGGCAGATTTCTGTTTGCTTCACCCGAACCATCGCGCCTAACAGGCGCTGATGTTTCTCCGGTGGTTGGCGGCAGTTGCACGGGCACAAAGCACCGATGCAAGGCCAAGCAGTGCCGTCATCCGAGACGGCGCCGACGTGTGGATACTTGCTGAGACAATAGCACGGCTTTTGAATACGCACCAGAGCGAGTCTTTTCCAATGCCAGGTGAGCCTGAAGGAAGGCCGTGTTTCCAACACAAGATGAGCCTGAAGGGCTTAGGCACGCTGAGGATTGAACATCAGCGTGCAGGAAGCGGAGAAGTTAAGCCTTGGCGGCAGTTAATCATTCGGCTTACTTTTGCGAGATTTACCCTTGCGGCCTTTCACTGGAGCGAGCTCTAGATTGCGGACGATGCGAGGTTCGAGCACGGACTGCAAGGTATTGCCGCTTTGAGTAATATTCACTTTGGCGAGGGAGCCCTTTCGAAGCCGGATCTTGGCCGGGGGGCTGCCGGCAGGAACGACCAGGGCACCCAGGAAGTCGCTTAAGTTGGGGTTATGGCCTACCACAAGAATGTTGTCCCGATCGCGGTACTCATTCAAAAGCTTCTTGAAATCCTTGAGAGTGGCTTCCGGAGCAAGGCCGTCGGATTGCAAGACTTTCGACTTGTATCCGGTTTCGGTAGCAACGAGGACTGCTGTCTGAACGCTTCGCTTGAGCGGGCTTGAGACGATGACATCGAAGCTTACCTTCGTAGCGTTGAGGACTTGCGCCAACAGAAGGCAGTGGCGAACTCCTTCTTTGTCGAGAGCGCGCTTCCTGTCCAAAACAGGGTTCGAGCCGGGAGTACCGGCGCTGGCGTGTCGAAGAATGAATAGATTCATAGGACTATGATTTTTGTATGAAAGCCTGGAAAATTCAGCGGCGGCATCCTTTACGCGATGAGCGGCTAGATAGCTTTCGGTTCAGCTATCAGGTTGAGATTACTGGACGGTCAACCAGCCTACAACTGTCTCCTGCGACAGGTGGATCAGCGCCCCGTTCGAGTCCAAACTGCTAGAAACATCGGATGCGGTGGTTTTAGGAGTAGAAGGTTTGGGGGATTTCAGCAGCCGTCTGACGTGTAAGATTTTGGTCTGTGGATGAAGCCAGAATCTGGCTGCGACGGGTATCGTGTCCCGCTGTCTCTCCGTAACTCAGCAAGACGTTTTTCCGATGCGAACCTAGCCACGGAACCGCGAGAAGCGTGCTCGATGATTGGAGATTGATATGACAGAGGATCCAAAGGACAGTGCCAAAGACTTCACAAGGGCGGAGGACACTGTATTAAAGCTCGGTGATAATTTCGCCGCCCGAGCAAACGCTAAAAGCGTGTACGGAGAACCAATCCGTGCCGCCAGCCGAACGATCATCCCTGTCGCCAAGGTCGGATACCTGCTGGGAGCGACTTCTGGCGGACGAAACGGGGAAACCGTTGGAGGGGGTAGCGGAGCGGGTGGAGTTGGCGCGCGGCCTGTCGGCTACATCGAGATTACGGATGCGGGAGCGCGGTACGTAGAGTTGTCAGCGGTCAAAAGGCTAATTGTGGCCGTCGCCGTAGGATTTGTGGCGGGATATTTGATCTGCAGGTCTAAGCATGTGAGGTCTAATGCGCCGACATGATTCTATATAGGACCTGCTAGCCGGGCCATCATGCCGGCGGTATGTTTTGGTTGAGGGAAAACAGGTTGTGAGGATCATAGTGCGCTTTGATCTGCTGCAACCTCGCGTAGTTGGGGCCATAGGCACGGCGCACACTGTTCTGTCCCTCCCGGTCCATGACGTTCACGTAATTGCCGTCTTGGTTCACAGGCAGCTCCGTTTTCAACGCCTCAATCCAGTCACTGGCCGCCCGTTGACCATTTGGCGGGTTCCATGGAGCGGAGACGTCGAACGTGATCCCAGCCCTGCGCAGAGGGAAGGCTGTCGCCGCAAGCGGCACTCGCGATACTGCGCCGTGAAGATGAACAAGGAAGCATTCGACAGGAAATGCCGCGCTGGAAAACGCATGAGCGAAAATCTCGATTCGGTGCTCATCCAGTTCTGCGAAAAAGCCGCTGCAATGTTCCTCATAACTCGGCGGAATCACGGCGGGTGTCATCTGCTCAAGCTCAAGATACGGCCTTATTCGAATCGTGTCGTGGAGGACGCCTGGGTGTCGGCGAAGAGGCGCCAGCACTTTGCCGCCTTCAGTGGGGTCGCCGACGTAGCATGCTTCGATGCTCAATTGCGGTTTCTGGCCGGGCTGGGCGGACATTAAAGCGATGAGGGTCAACTCATCTGCAACCGTCGGAACAAAGTCCCTGAAAGCTCGCAAAAAATGACGCGGGTCTTCCGACTCAAGCGTGATGATCCCAGCGAGGACGTTCGATACAGAATGCAGTGCTACCTCGAACTCAGTGACGATCCCAAAGTTGCCGCCTCCCCCGCGAATGGCCCAGTAGAGGTCCTGGTTCTCGTGCGTGCTGGCGCGCACCAGGCGTCCATCTGCCAGAACCAATTCTGCGGCCAGGATGTTGTCGCAGCCGAGGCCGTATTTGCTCATGAGCGGGCCGACGCCCCCGCCGAGGAGAAACCCGCCAACGCCCACGGAAGGGCACTGCCCGAGCACCGTAGCGACTTCCGCCTTCGCGGTCTCAATCTCAACTGCGCCACACAACATTCCGCCGCCCAGGCGGGCATGAGTCTTGTCAGGAGCAATGGTCATACTACGGAAACCCGACATGTCGAGCACAAGTCCTCCATCGCAAGTGGAGTATCCGGCATAGCTGTGGCCTCCGCAGCGCACGGCGAGAGGCAAATGGTTCGAGCCTGCGAAGCTCAGGGCGGCCTGGATGTCCTGTGGGTTGGCTGGTCGCACTACGAGCGCCGGATGCGCGGCATACTTGGCTGCGTATACTTGGCGAAGCTGCTCGTACGTGGGGTCGCCGGGGCGGAAGACTTTTCCGGTAAGTGCTCGCGCTAAGGCTGCAAAATCGGCGTCACGCGGCTTCGAGACGGGAAGTGCCGCGACCTGCCCTGAAAAGCTGTTCCCCGCGAGGAACGGAAGCGACGAACAAAGGCCCTGCCAGACGAAAGAGCGCCGATTCATAGAAGCCCCTGTGAAGGACGGATGAGCTAAGAGCCTGTCCCTTGTTTAACGTCGATTTGGCTGTTCACCATGCATAACTGTCATAGGGTCCAAGCGCGAGCTTCGATACGCGGGAATTGAGTTGGCAAGTAGTACCAATATAGCGGACAAGAGCGGGCCGGCCAACGACACCCACAGCGGTCGCAAGCCGATCACTGCGGTGTCCCTTCCCAGGCTGCACAGGAGCCCAAAACCTATTGACGTACCTATGAGGCTGCCCAGGAACGTCAGCCGCAAGCCTGCCGAGATGACGTTCAGGAAAATATTACGGCGCGCGGCGCCAAGAGCGATCATAAGGCTCAGCTCGCGTCTACGTTCAAATGCGGCATAACTCTGGCTACTCAATAGACCAAGAACGGTGAGCACGGTAGCGACAAAGACCAGTGTGCGGGCGATCAGTCGCACTATTCGCAACGGTGCGAGGGCAGACTGACTCAATACAGCACTCAGTGGGTTTATCGTCGGTTGCACTCGATCGCGGCCGGGCGCTGCATCGACTCTCCGTCGCAATTCAGCGAGCAGCCGGCCGTTCCGATTCCGGTCGCTCATGATCAGTGCCATGTGGGGAACGGAATCCTGCCAAACCGGAAAGTACACGGTAGGATCTGCGGGACGCTGAAAAGCCCCGGGCCCTCGAGATCCCACTACACCGATGATTTCAGTTCGCACACCCAGATCGTCGACGATGTCCGTTCCTAATGGTTTCTCCCCGAAAAAAAGGTCAGCAGCTTCTTGGTTAATCACGCCAACCCGAAAATGATCGTGCGCTTGTGTTTCAGGAAGCCCACGCCCAGCAATCAGCGGTAGGTCAAAAAAGCTGAAGTAGCTCGAGGAGACGATGTTAACGCTTAGCGGTACATGTAATATCGGCGAGGCAACTGGCGCGCGAAACGTCGCGCTCTCGATGCGTGCGGCCGCATTTGAGCGGCCGGTGTAGCTGTAGTAGATAGTCGGGCGCTGGACTTTCGATAGCGCTGTCGCTTTTGTCCTGATTACGCCGACGATTTCGACCTGCGTACCGGCCGAATCTTTGATAATCGTTCCGACTGTATCCCGGCCAAAGAGCTCTGCCGCCGCTTCCTCATTCACGACCCCAACACGGAACGGCTGCTCTCCGAAGGAGATGAGCCGACCGGCAACTGGTGGGTTCTCCAACGTGTCGACAACGTCGGGCGTAAGCCAGTCAATAGTCATCTTCACGTCGCGGACTTGTTTCGATGGCGCGGTAAGTTTGAAAGAACGCCAAGTCGGAGCATTGCCGGGTAGACGGGCGGCCCACGTCAGTGCATGAAGATCGGCTATCGGTCCCACCTGTCGCTGTACTTCTCTGAAAGAACCTGGATCGATTCCCGGTCCCGTTACGACGATCGGGTTGTCTCGCCCCGCTCCACCGCCGGGCTTCAGAAGCTGGCGCAGGTTTTGTAGGAGGAGAACTGTAGCGATGAACACCAGGCAGCACAATGCAACTTGCCCAATGATTATTCCAGCCCACACATTGCCTTGTGCTCTTGATGGTGATCCGCCTTCGGAGCGCAGAATTGTCCATGGGCGATCCGTTACAGTTGCTGCAAGGGGCACCATTCCAAAAAATACGACTGTGGCTACACATAGCAACGCGCCAACGACAACAGGTGCCAAATTCAGCGTGAACACAAGGCGTTCTGCGTCCTCTTTAAATAAAAGACTTGGGACTATATGCACTGTCCACGTAGCTAAGAGCGTCCCGACGGCTCCGCCAGCAACGGAAATCGTGACGCTGTCTGACAAGAGCTCTGCCGCTAATTCTCTACGGGATGCTCCGAGCGCGACCCGAAGAGAAGTTTCATGGGAGCGTTTCGAAGCTCTCGCCATCAGCAAAGAAGCGACGTTGGTACAAGCGAGCACGAATACGGCGGCAGCTGCAAGCGTGACTAAGATGCTAATGCGCGAAAGTGTGTGGGCCATTCTGGGCGTCATGTCACGGAAGGTAACCATTTCGACGGGTGCACCCAGACTTGTCTGAGCCGCAGCTTGCGCCTGACTCATGGAGAGACTCCCCTGAACGCGTGCAACGACCCACAGATTCCTATGCTGTCCATCCAGGCCTTGTGGCGATCGATCTTGCGAGCGTAGCCAAACATCGACGGTGCGGTCGTGATAAAGACCTTCCAGTCCGCTTGGTGCAATCCCGACTATGGGAAAAGTCTCGTTATCGACTAGAACGTGATCGCCGATGGAGAGAGCCCTTGCACCAAATTCACGTTGCCACGTGCGATCACTCAGTACGACCCCGTCATGCAACTTCAGGTTGAGTGCTCCGGCAATGTTCTCCCCAACCACAGCAGTGTTCATCACCTCTGTGTGATCGCGGATGAAAACTTCCCTTGGGGTGATCCTAGCTACGTCGACCCAATCGAAGGTATCGGAACGCTTAAGTAGCCTTTCGTATTCGCTCTGAGAAAATGGCCCTGCCTCATGCGGCACGCTCTGGTTGTAAATGGAGACAAGCCTGTCGCTCAGACCGTACGGAGATGCGGGGTGACTCAGCCCTTGCACGAAACCGTAAACGGCAGCATTACTGCCTACTCCAAACGCAATCGTGAGTATGAGGGCTAGTGACAGCCCCGGAGTCCGAGCAAATGTTCTGGCGGATCGCAGAAGTGTCAGAGCTGCTCGGGAAAAGGCCATGCACGTTGACTTGCAAGTATGGGACCATAAATTGTGCGCCCGACCCATTAGCCTTGAGGGGGAGGGAAACAACAAACCGTCCAGTTTCCAACGCCGAGTGTCCATAGTTGGACAACTCTGGTGGACTATCGGAGCAGTCCAGACGCACCAACGAGCGAAAAATCGCCGAGTCACTCATCGTAGGCTTTATGCCCGCAAAGTCGCATCTTGAGTAAACTGCCCTCGGATCCGCCACAGATTCACGCATTTCTCTGCTCTGAATCACCCCATGCTGACGCTTCGTGATCACGATTGTGATGTGCGTTCGAGGCTAGCTCCCCCCGTTGACCCGTTCAGCTCACTATCGCAACAGCGGCACCTTCGACGAACAATGACCGCTCCCGACATAGCACGCCAAGTCATTACTGCTGACGGCGAGTGGATGCGCTCTTACGGGCAGGCGGCAACAGCCTGTGGTCCGATGTCGGGACGGCCGCAGGAGGTGAGGCCGCGAGACCTGCAGCGCTCGCGAAAGCGCGGGCCCCCAGCCATAGCCGGCGATCCCTTGATATTCTGCTGCGCGTTCTAAAAGGGAATCAGCCCTTGCCGATCAGGAGGGCACTCCACCGAAAGATTGGGTAAGCCTTCCACCGATTGGTGCAGGACAATCAATCACTCAGCTATTACTGTTCACGTGTTACCTATTACCGTTCACGTGCAGCCCGCAGAGCGCTTTCCCTGGATATGAGTGGGCCCTTGCTGCTTGGGTTCCCCGCCGCAATTGTGTAGTTGACGACGCGGCATGTTCTCTGGCGCACATGTGACAGCGATTCATGCAACACGATGTGACGCAAAGCACCGGCGTCCTTCGGTGTTTGGGCCAAATCTTTCCGGAGACTCGAAAACTACATGAAGATCGTTCGTATTGTGCTGGCATTTGTAGTGCTGGCTTGCCTCAATTCCTCTGCGCAGCAGATCACGGGGAATATTCGCGGAACAGTGACAGACCCAAGCGGCGCTGTGATTTTGGGCGCCGAGGTGACGGCACAGCAGACGGAAACGGCCCTGTCGCGCACGACGACCACGGATAGCAAGGGTAACTACGTTCTTCTGGAACTTCCGGTCGGGCACTACCGGCTGCAGGTTGCAGCGAAAGGCTTTGAGGAATATGTGCAGGATGGCATCACGCTCAACGTAAACGAGACGGCTTCGGTCTCGCCACATCTCGCGGTCGGATCGGAAAAGCAACAGGTGCTGGTGCGGGCCGATGCCGCATTGATTGAGCCGACCGTGACCAGCATGGGCAAGGTCGTGGAACAGCAAGAATTGTTGGACCTGCCGCTGAACGGGCGCAATTTCTCGCAGCTTGGCTTGTTGCAACCCGGGGTCGTTCCCTTGACGCCCGGCATAGCCGAAGCGGGCGGATCGCTGCGCAATGGACAGGCTTATGCGGTCAATGGCCAGCGCCCCGAATCCAACAACTTTCTCATCGACGGCGCGAACAATGTGAACGGCGTCGACGGTGGATTCGTCCTCAAGCCGCCGGTGGACGCGATCAGCGAGTTCCGCATCATCACCCATAGCGCGAATGCCGAGTTTGGAAATGCGCTGGGATCGACAACGAACATCATCACGCGCTCGGGCACGAACCAGTTCCACGGCACGTTGTGGGAGTTCCTGCGCAACGACTACCTGGACGCCAATAATTATTTCGCCCTCACCAAGGAGCCGCTGAAACAAAACCAGTTTGGCGCCGCCGCCGGTGGGCCGATCAAAAAGGATAAGACGTTCGTCTTCGGCTTCTATGAAGGTTTCCGCAATCGCCAGGGGGAGACCGCCCTGACCACAGTGCCGTCATTAAAGCAGCGTACCGGCGACTTCTCTGAGCTCTGCCCGCAGGGCTTCACGAACGGCTTCTGCAACAATCCGGCGAACCAGCTTTTCAACGTCTTTGCTAACGCGCCGTACCCCAATAACCTAGTGCCTCAAAATCAATTCGACCCGGTTTCAGAGAACCTGCTGGCATCGTTCATTCCACCTCCGAACGCCGGCACGAATCTGTTCTCCGTAACCCAAACCTTCAGCAATAACACCGATCAGTTCGGCATCAAGGTCGACCATTACCTCGGTACGAACGACACTCTGACCTTTCGATACGTGTTCAACCAGCTCTCCCAGACCGATCCGTTGTCGCCCGGCGGCGCCAGTGTACCCGGCTTCCCGGTCGGTGAAAACCAGCGCGCACAGAACTTCGTCGCGCAGGAAACGCACACCTTTTCGCCCAATGTCGTCGGGGTTGCGCGATTCTCGTTTCTCCGTAACAAGTTCCTCTTCGGAGAAAGCGAGAACCACGAGTTGCCCTCAGCTCTTGGATTTAATTACACGCCGAGTCTCGCTATCGCGGCCGGACCGCCATTTATTGAGATAAACGGCTATACCGAGGTGGGTAATCCGATCACCGGACCGCGCAACACCTATGAAGATGTCTACGACTTATCGGGAGCGCTGAGCTGGGTGCGCGGCAAGCACGAGCTGAAATTCGGCGGCGGATACCAGCGCCAGCAGATCAATGTGCTGCAAGGGATCGCGACCAACGGCTTTTTCGTATTTTCGCCATTCCCGATCACAGATGCATTCGCCAGCTTCCTCACCGGGCAGCCCGTGGTGTTCCTGCAAGGCATCGGCGATTTCTCGCGCGGTATTCGCGGCAACAATGGCAATGCGTATGTGCAGGACACGTATAGAGTCAGGCCGCATTTAACCGTCAATGCCGGGCTGCGTTACGAGTTACCCGAGCCGTATACCGAAATTCACAACCGGTTGTCGTTGTTTGAGCCGGGGAAGAAGTCTCGAGTTTTAGCGGATGCGCCGGAAGGATTGCTCTATCCGGGCGATCCCGGTGTGCCCGCGGGCTTGATTCCCACCGACTGGAAGGCCTTCGCACCGCGTTTGGGCGTTGCATGGGACCCCGCCGGTAATGGCAGCTTGCTCGTAACCGCGGCGTACGGCATCTTCTATGAGCCGTATTACACCGGGCAAGGCGGGCCCTTGCAGGCGCCGATCAGCGCGCCTCCCTTCCTGGGAACGCCGCAAGTAAGCTTGCCGGACTTCGCGGATCCGTTCAATGGCACTCCTCCGCCCGCAGGGACGTTCTCCCCCTCGCTCACAAACCTGACTCTGGCGCCAAACTTGAGACTCCCGTACACCCAGGATTGGGACTTGAATGTGCAACAGTCGTTTGGGGCCGATTGGCTTTTTGAGATTGGATACGTCGGTACCAAGGGCACGCGCCTGCCGCGCTTTATTGAAGCGAATCCTGCGGTATTCGTTCCGGGATACGAGGACGGTCAGCCGATTTCGAATTCGAGCAATGCCGATCAGCGGCGGCTTTATTCCGGGTGCACGCTTGCCGATTCGCCCAGCACTTGCGTGTTCTCCTCGACCGGCGAGATCGCGGGCATCGCAAACTCGGAGTACAACGCGTTGGAAGCGTCGATGCGCAAACGGTGGAACCATGGTATGTCGTTCCTCTTGTCGTACACGTGGTCGAAGGTGATCGACGACGTTTCTTCGTTTAACATCACCGGATCGGCGGCGAAGCCGGTCGCAGGCGAGAATGATCTTGCCCAGGATCCCTTCAATCTGGGAGCAGAGCGCGGCCCCTCGTTGTTCGACGCGCGTCACCGGTTCGTTGCCAGCTATGAATGGGCGCTTCCGTTCTGGACGCAGCCTCATAGCTGGTACCAGTGGGCGCTGGGTGGATGGCAATTGAATGGCATTGCGACACTAATGAGTGGAACGCCGTTCACCGTCTTCGACTCCAACGACGTTTCGGCACAAGGCAGCGCGCCGGAAATCACTGGATTCTCGGCGCAGCGGCCCAATCTCATCGGCAACCCCAACAACGGGCCGCGCTCGGTGGGCGCCTGGCTCAACGCCGGCGCTTACCAGCAGCTTGATCCCACACTCGACGCCGGCCAATTCGGCGACGAAGGCCGCAACGTGAATCTTGGTCCTGCTTATGCCGACTGGGACTTCGCAGCGCTTAAGAATTTCAAAGTGACAGAATCGAAACAGTTGCAGTTCCGTGCGGAGTTGTTTGACATACTAAACCGCACGAATTTCCGGCTGCCCGACTGTGACATCAGTTCGCCGACATTCAACCAGATCCTTGAGGCGGAGTCTCCGCGGCAGGTGCAGTTTGCGTTGAAGTTCTTGTTTTAGCACGACATGTTTTAGCAGGACAGACGGAGTAGCCACCGCATTTTAGATTAGGGGCTCCTCCGTCACCGACACGCCGAACCTGGAAACCTCTGTGCCTGGCGACCGGTCCGAGGCTTGGACGGACCTCTTGGAATCGCGCTACTCACAGGCGACAAGCCACTTGCGCTTAAGTATAGGGAAATCTACCGACGTGCTACTTTCGCCTGGTATCAGGAGTTGTTTTAACTCCGCCGGTCTGTATCCTCGTCGTGATACTCGCACATCATAATAACCCGCTCGGACATCATTGAATTTGACCGTGCCTGTTTGGTCTGAAAAAGACGCAAATGCAGGACGCCCTTCGCCTTTTCGCCACAACTCAACGGCGGCATTTCTAACCGGCTTCGCATCGGAGTACTCCCGCACAACACCGATCAAGTGCGGACTATTGGGTCGTAAAGGACTGTAGTTGACCGATGGACGCGGCCCGCAATAGTTTATGTCCGGTATGCTGTCAAGCGACCTTAGCACGATCGTAAGCGCCTGAGGCGTGATTTCTGCAGTATCAACGGGAAACGTCTGTTTGACAAAGCCCGGCGCTGTTTCACCCATGGCGATGCGACTCTGGAGAACTTCCTAATGCAGTCTGGGAGGTTGAGCGGGATAGTTGACGTGGGCCGAGCCGGCATCGCGCATCCAGCGCAGGATTGGGCACTTGCGTTGAGGAGCATGAGAGGCAGATTTGGGAGTGAAGGTGAGCAGCGGTTTCGGCAGCACATACCGTCGTACTGCAACGACGAGGAGCTGCTCAGACGCTTCTGTCTGCTCGATGAGCTGTTCTAAGCGGATTGTCGCGTTCGCTTCCTACTAGCCGACTTTTCGAGCACGCGTCAAAGGACTGCTATTGATGCCGCTCTGCGAACGGTGGCGTCGCTGATCCTCCAATCCTTAGGACTTAGTGGAAGGAGGCAACAGGCCGAGCTGGGTCATCATGCCGACGGTATCCATAAGGATGCGAGTGTCTTTGATGCGTTCATCCTTCAGGCGATCGATGACTACTCCCCAGACGCGCACAGACCGTCCTGTGGCGGGAATGCCGAGAAAGTCGCCCCTGTGGGTGCCGGTCCATTCGAAGCGGCTAACGACTTTGTCGCCTTCCGCGATTTGCTCCTGGATGGAAAAGACGATGTCGGGAAAACCTGTGCGCATGGTGCGAATGACGTCTTGTAGACCCATTAGTCCTGGGCCCTGCCCAGGCAACGGAACCTGTTCAACTACGTCTTCCCAGACATATTTTGCCGCTGCTTCGATATTCCCTTTTGTGATCACTTCGTCCACAAACCGGCGGACGACCGCTGCATTGTCCTGCGCCATTCTCTTCCTCTTTCGATTCTCAACCGTGGATTATATCCGTGCGGAGCGGTGCGATAGTGGAGAGCCGATTATTCCTCTTCAGGGGATTTCGCAATGTGGCTGAATTGAGCGATCAGGTCGGACGGCACTCCAATTCATCCGGTGGTTCCAAAGCGTGTCTCCCACGAAAGTGGCCTTGGACCCTACCCATTCGTGCCGTACTGTTGCAGGGTAGGGACAAAGCAGGGGCGATCAATGGGCGCATCGGTAGAGGAGTTGAAGGAGCTTGGGGCATTGTTCGAACAGGCCGAACAGACTCCGTACCATGAGGCTGGGCACGCCGTTGTCATGGCTTGGCTGAAGTTGCCGTTAGTTGACTTGCCCATGGAAGAGGATGCGGAAGGCGAGACGGCAGGTCAAGTGACTCTCTTGCCTGAGACATATCGCCGTGACTATACCGACAGCGCAATAGGCTGTGCCGCTGGACAGGCCGCAGATAACTTGCATGAAGAATTCCGTGGTAACCCTTCCTCTGATTGGGACAACAGCAACGACAACAATCAGATTAGAATTCTCGGAATGCTGGCGGAGTGCTTCACTACCGACGATCAGCGGGGATTTTTCAACTACGTGCGAAGATACGCGGAGTCGATCTTGCGCATTCCGTACGTGTGGGCAGCCGTGGAAGAACTTGCCAGGACGTCGGCCGAGTTGCACGGTGATCGTGAAGTTCCTGCTCAGGAAGCGCTGAGGGTCTTGCGGGCCTGTAAAAAGGCGAAATCAACCGGAATGTTACAGGCCGGTGAAACGGATTATAAGTAATTGCGCTGCCCCGCGGAAGAAAAGGGGACGGCCTGATCCGCGCCATTTTTTTGCACAGCGCAAATTTTCCCTCGTCCCTCCAGGAGTCCTGCCATAAACCATAGAGTTGACGCCGGCTGCTGCAGCCTGCACAGAACGATGGTTGGTAGGCCAGGCCCATGTGGACCTCTCCACTTGTGACCCATCCCATGCCAGACTGGTTACACGCAGAGAGCGCCGACCATGCCCAATGAAAAGCTTACCTCGATCGTTCACCGCTACACTCCAGAAATCGCCCGCTAAAGGTGGGCACACCTATGTGGTCTGGCCGGAGTCCGTCGCGTTCTTTGGGACGCGCGGTCTGGTAAAGGTGCGCGGCACTGTGAATGGCGTGGCTTTCCGCACTTCGTTCATGGCGCTCGGCGACGGCCGGCACAAGTTACCGGTGAAAGCTGAAATCCTCGATGCCATCGGCTGCAGGGCCGGCGATTCGGTTACGGTGATCCTCGAAGAGCACATTGTGGCTAAGCATGGCCAGTAGCGCGATCCCACGTTTTGTAGTCCGGACTTTACAACTTTCGGAAAGGTCGGCGAGGGAGGAAAGGAGGCCCCTCAGCGGCTGAAGCGGAATTGATTGCAATTTGTTTTACGTACGGGCTGAAGCCCGACTCTTCAAAAGCTGGAGTTGTTCCACAAGCGGTTTAGTCGCGCCGCAAAATACTCATACCGCTGGGTCGTAGTTCAAATTAGGTCCGAGCCAGCGCTCGACTTCGGCCACGGTCATGCCTTTGCGTTGGGCGTAGTCGGCAACTTGATCGCGATCGATTTTGCCCAGGCTAAAGTAGCGCGACTCCGGGTGGGCGAAGTAGAGGCCGCTTACGCTCGAGCCTGGCCACATCGCGAACGACTCCGTGATCAGCATGCCGGTGTTCTTCTGCACATCGAGCAAGTGCCACAGCGGACCCTTCTCGGTGTGATCGGGACAGGCGGGATAACCCGGGGCCGGCCGAATGCCGCGATACTTCTCTTCAATGAGATCGGCATTGCTCAGCCCTTCGGTACCGCCGTAGCCCCACTCCTCGCGCACGCGCTTGTGCAGGCATTCGGCAAAGGCTTCTGCCAGGCGGTCGGCGATGGCCTCCGCCATGATGGCGTTGTAGTCGTCCTGCTTGGCGCGGAAGGTGTCGCAGAGTTCCTTAAGACAAATGCCGCTGGTCACAGCGAATGCACCGATGTGGTCAGGTAGGCCCGTTTCTTTGGGGGCGATGAAGTCGGCCAGCGAACGGCAAGGCTCGCTGCCTTCGCGGTTGGCTTGCTGCCGCAGGAAGTGGAAGCGCTGCAGCACCTTGGTGCGCGTGCCGTCGGTGTAGAGCTCGACATCGTCGCCGACGGCGTTGGCGGGGAATAACCCGTATACGCCACGCGCCGCGATCAGTCTCTCCGCGACCATCTTGTCCAGCAGGGCATTGGCTTCGGTGTGGATCTGGCGCGCCTGCGCTCCGTAGTCCGGGTTGTCGAAGATGCGGGGGTAAATGCCCTTGAGTCCCCAGGTGTGGAAGAAGGGGGACCAGTCAATGAACTCGCGCAGCGTCGCCAGCGAGAAGTTCTCTAGCACACGCACTCCGGTGAAGGAGGGCGTGGGTATGTCTTCGGCGCGCCACACAATCGGGGTCCGCCGCTTGCGCGCGGTTTCAATCGAGACCACAGTCTGCTTGGGAGCGGAGTGAGCTTTGCGCAGCGACTCATAGTCGGCGCGATGTTGGACCACGAACGCTGCCTTGCCGTCTTCACTCAGAAGGGAGGTCGTTACCGGGACCGCCCGGCTGGCATCGAGCACGTGGACCACGGGCTCGCTGTAATGCGGAGCAATCTTGACCGCTGTGTGCGCACGGCTGGTCGTGGCCCCGCCGATGAGCAGCGGCATCTTGAAGCCCTGGCGCTCCATCTCACGGGCTACGTGGACCATCTCGTCGAGTGATGGCGTAATCAGGCCGCTTAGCCCGATCAAGTCCGCCTTCTCTGCCTTGGCGCGCTCCAGAATTTTCTCGCTCGAGACCATGACGCCCAGGTCGATGACCTCGTAGTTGTTGCAAGCCAGCACTACGCCGACGATGTTTTTGCCAATGTCGTGCACGTCGCCTTTGACTGTGGCGAGTACGATTTTTCCCTGGGCCTTGACGACCTGGCCGGCGGCAACCATGGCGAGCTTCTCCGCCTCCATATAGGGAGTCAGGTGGGCCACTGCTTTCTTCATTACCCGGGCCGACTTAACCACCTGGGGCAGGAACATTTTGCCCGCGCCGAAAAGATCGCCGACCACGCTCATGCCATCCATGAGCGGGCCTTCGATCACCAGCAGTGGGCGGCCCAGCTTAACGCGGGCTTCCTCGGTGTCGATCTCGATGTAGGCATCGATGCCTTTGACCAAGGCGTGCGACAGGCGCTCTTCGACGGTGCCGCTGCGCCATTCCTCGGCTTTCTTCTCGCTGGCTACGGTACCGGCGCCCTTAAGGGTTTCGCCAAAGTCGACAAGGCGCTCAGTTGCATCCGGACGACGGTTGAGCAGCACATCTTCAACCAATACTTTAAGTTCCGGGTCGATCTCCTCATACACTTCGAGCATGCCCGCATTCACGATGCCCATGTCCATGCCCGCCGCGATGGCGTGATAGAGGAACGCGGAGTGCATCGCTTCTCGCACCTTATTGTTACCGCGGAAACTGAAAGAAATGTTTGAGACTCCGCCGCTCACCTTGGCGTGGGGCAGGTTAGCCTTGATCCAGCGGGTGGCGTTGATGAAGTCGACCGCGTAGTTGTTGTGCTCCTCCATGCCGGTGGCGACGGTGAGGATGTTGGGGTCGAAGATGATGTCTTCCGGCGGAAAGCCGACCTCGTCGACGAGCATGCGGTAGGCGCGCTCACAGATGCGGATTTTTTCTTCGTAGGTCGCAGCCTGGCCTTTTTCATCAAAGGCCATCACCACCACCGCCGCTCCGTACTTTAGGACGGTGGCGGCGTTGTGGCGAAATTTCTCTTCGCCTTCTTTCAGCGAGATGGAGTTGACGATGCCTTTGCCCTGGAGGCACTTGAGCCCGGCCTCGATGACCTCCCATTTGGAAGAGTCCACCATGAAGGGAACTTTGGCCACCTCGGGCTCGCTGGCCAGCAGCTGTAGGTAGCGGCTCATGGCGGCGACGCCATCGATCATGCCCTCGTCCATGCAGATGTCGAGGACGTTGGCTCCGTTCTCTACTTGCTGCCGCGCGATGCTGACCGCTTCTTCGAATTTGCCTTCCTTCACCAGCTTGGCAAAGCGGGGCGAACCGGCAACGTTGGTCCGCTCACCAATCATGATGAAGACGTTTCGCTGCTGGGTGAATGGCTGGGACCCGGAGAGACGGAGCGGCTTGGGCTCCACGGCTACGCTCATGCGGACATCTCGAGCGGGTGCGCGTGCGCTCCTAAAGGCCGAGGAGCCATGCCCTCGAGCGCTTTGGCGATGGCGGCGATGTGCTCAGGGGTGTTGCCGCAACAACCGCCGGCAATGTTGATCAGCCCGCCCCGGGCAAAGTCGCCGAGGTAACGGGCCATATCTAGCGGTCCCAGGTCGAAGCCGGTTTCCGAAAGGGGATTGGGCAACCCGGCATTCGGGTAACAGGAGATGGCCACGTCCGCCTTCTCAGAGAGCTCCTCCAGGAAGGGATACATCAAGTCTGGACCAAGCGAGCAGTTTAGCCCAACCGAAAGCGGCTTCACGTGTTGCACCGCGTTCCAGAAGGCTTCCGTGGTCTGTGCGGAGATTAGCGTCTCGCCGCCGCGTCCTACAGCTGCTGAGATCATCACCGGCAGCTCGATGCCGTCCTGATCGAAGACTTCGCGGATGGCGACCAAAGCCGCTTTGGCGTTGAGGGAGTCGAAGATGGTCTCGACCAGTAACAGATCGACTCCGCCTGCGATGAGGGCGCGCGTCTCGTCTGCGTAGGCGCTCTTCACCTGATCGAAGGTGACTACCCGAAAGCCGGCATCGTCGGGATCAGGCGAATTGGAAAGAGAGACAGTCAGCGGCCCGATAGCCCCGGCCACAAAGCGTTGACGCCCAGTTTCATTGGCGACGCGATCGGCCCATTCACGGCATTGCCGCGCCGAGGTTTCATTGATCTCCCAGGCCAGGCGATTGAGGAAGGGATCTTCGATCACCTTCTGGTAGAAGTCAGGGTCCTTGCGGCCGCCGTGCTCCCGCGGATCTTCCACGAAGAATTCGCTTTGGGTGATGTTGGTGGCGCCGAAGGTGTTGGTCTCGATGATATCGGCCCCGGCCTCTAGGAAGCGGCGATGGATGTCACCAATCATCTTGGGCTGCGTGAGCGAGAAGAGGTCACCGTTATTCAGCAAGTCCTTCTTTGAGTCCGCAAAGCGAGAGCCACGGATGTCCGCTTCCTTCATGCCGTAGGTGCGGATGGTGGTGCCCATCGCACCATCAATGATGGCGATGCGTTTCTCGAGGATCTTCTGCAGAGGATGTCGGTGTGCTTTCATCATTGCTTCCTGGGCTGCCTCCGGTGTGGCTGCTTGACCAGACGCGGCGCTACCCCTCTTCCTTATTATATTGATACAACGGATGCACTGGGGTGCGTGGAGGGTTCACGGGGGTTGAACCTATTATCGAACTAGCCCCTCTAAGGTATTGACCGCCGAGGGCTTAACGGGCATTACTGGGTAGCTAGATTGGCCACGAAGGGGATTGCTTTTGCTGGTTGACTCGCAAAAAGCTGTTGTGGGGCTTCGCCCAACTTAATCCTCCCAGGTACGCTGGGGCGAACCTGGGGCACCCGTCCAGTTCTCGATTGGTTCTGGGCATGCAAGGTGAATCGTCAGTTGCACCTCAGTGCCCGTACCTGGTTCGCTCCAGAAATCCAATTGCGCACCCATGCGCTTGGCGCGTTCACGGATACCGATCAATCCCCAGTGGCCAGCGCGCCCACCCTCCTCCAGCACCTTCGGAGCAATGCCCTTGCCGTCATCGCGGATACGCAAGCGGAGCAGGTGATCCTCGTAGCGAATCTCGGCATCAATGTGGCGCGCATCCGCGTGCTGGAAAGCATTGCGTAGTGCCTCGCGGCCGATTCGGTAGACCTCGTCCTGGAGGTCCGGCGCCAGGGTTTGCCGCTCTCCCTCCACCCTCACACAAAAGGCCGGCGAATCGCCGTTTGCGTCCTGCGCGTCGGCCAATTCCTGACCCATGGCCGTGAGCAAGTCGGCGAGATCGATGGCGGCGACGGGCGTGGAACGCAGGCCCTGAATCGCATCCCGGCTCTCGGCGATGGCCTGGTCTGCCCGGGTGAGAGCGCCATCGAAGGCGTGCATCGCCTCCTCGGGGCGACGGGGGAGCATGTTGCGGGCCGCCTGAAAGCGGAGCATCAACCCTTGAAGACTTTGCAACAAGGTATCGTGCATCTCCCGCGCAATGCGCATGCGTTCGCTCACGCGCGCTTCCAGGCCGACGTGGAATAAAGCTTCCTCAGCACGCTTCTGCTCGGTGATGTCCTCGCAGGCGATTAACACTATGGGGCCGTTCACCCGCGCGACGGCTTTGGCCGATCCGCGCATCCGGAGCACCGTGCCGTCTTTGCGCACGCAGCGAAATTCCCAGCTCTTGCCGCGTCCCAGTTGTTCCAGGCAGAGCGCAAGATTGGTTTTGAGTTCTGCACGATCGGCCTCATAAAAAAAACAGGGCACCGGCTGGCCCACTAACTCATCTACTCGGTAGCCAAGCTGCTCCGCGCCAAAGGGGTTGAGCGCCATCACCTTGCCGGCGGCATCCACCATGAAGTACATGATGGGATTATTTTCAAAAACATCCCGCCATTGCTCCTCACTGATGCGCAGCGCTTCCTCGGCCCTCTTGGCTGCGGTCTCATCCATCACCGCCCCAACAAATTCGAGGCCAGGGCCGACAGCGCTTATGGCGTGGGCCACGACATGAACATGCTTGATAGAACCATCCGGCGTAACCAAGCGATACTGGTGCTCAAAATCCTTGCCATCCTGCGACGCGCGTTCAATGGTCTCCTTCACCATGGCCGCGTCTTCGGGATGAACCCTTTCGAAAACCAGGCTCACATGGGCCTTGACTGCTGGGTCAAATTCAAAGATGCGGTAGGTCTCCTCGGACCAGTAGTTTTCGCCGCTTTGCACGTTCCAGCCGAAGCTGCCGGTGTGGCTCAGGCGCTGCCCTTCGGCTAAGTAAGCCTCGCTGCGTCGCAAGGCTTCTTCAGCAAAGGTGCGCTCGGCTCTTTGCTGGCCTTCGCGCAGGGCTCTTTGTACTGAGAACTGTATGCGCGCGAGGCGCGTCTTGAGAACATAGTCGGTGGCCCCGATCTTGAGCGCTTCGATCGCGACCTCTTCGCCCATGGTTCCGGAAACGAAGATGAATGGGAGTTCGGGACGCTGTACGACTGCGAGTTTCAATGCCGAAATACCGTCGAAGGAGGGAAGGGAATAATCAGCCAGGATCAGGTCAAAACCATCCTGCTCCAGTAAAGCGAGGAAATCAGCCTGCGTTTCCACGCGGGTCACATCACAGGCAACACCCTCTGCCTCGAGCGTCGCCTGAACGAGCTCTGCATCCTTAGGATCGTCTTCAAGGTACAGAATGCGTAAGGGAGATTTCACAATCCTCTGTCATGGTCGAAGTGGCTATTTCTTTTTAATGCTTCCCGGCGGCGCCTCATTGATAACTGCCCAGAAAACCCCGAGCTCCTTGATGGCGTTGACAAATTCGTGAAAGTCAACCGGCTTGACGACATAAGCGTTCACACCCAGCTTATAGCTGGTGATCATGTCTCTTTCTTCACGCGAAGAGGTCAGCACCACCACCGGAATCGCTCTCAGCCTTTCGTCTGACTTGATTTGCTGCAGCACCTCCAAGCCGTCCACCTTGGGCAGCTTGAGATCAAGCAGTAAGACAGCGGGATTCTCACTCTTCCTTGCCGCGAACTCGCCGCGACAGTAAAGGTAGTCCAGAGCCGCTGCCCCATCGCCGACCACAATTACCTCATTGGCCAGGTTGTATTCCTCTAGAGCCACGAGGGTAAGCTCCACGTCCTTGGGGTCGTCTTCCACCAGCAAAATGCGTCCAAGATTGTCCATATTTCCTATCTCCTGTAGGTAGGGACTGAGAAGAAAAAGGTTGCGCCTCGGTTGACTAAACTCTCAGCCCAAACTTTGCCACCGTGACGATGGACGATACGTTGTACGGTGGCTAGACCTATGCCGGTCCCTTCAAAGGAATCCGACTGATGGAGACGTTGAAATACCCCAAACAGCTTGTGGGCATACTTCATATCGAAACCAACCCCGTTGTCCCTTACAAACACTATCACGCCCTCTTCTTTCTTCTCCATAGACCCTATTTCTATTTCGGCCTGCGGCTGTGTCCGGGTGAACTTGACCGCATTGGAGACTAGATTGATGAGCGCCAGCCTCAGCATCGAACGGTCTCCATACAGATCGGGCAATGCACCGACCTTCCACACGATCGCGCGCCCACCGGTCTCGGGTTGGATGTCAGTGAGCACTTCTTTTACCAGTTGTTGAAGGCTGACCATGGTTTCGCGGGTCTCCGCGCGCCCGATTCTTGAAAAGGCAAGAAGGTCATCGATCAGGGTGCCCATCTTTTTCGCCGCTTCGAGAATGATCCTCATGTATCGAAGGCTCTTGTCATCCAGGGTGGTAGCGATGTGCTTTTGCAGCAGCTCGGTAAACCCGACCATATGCCGAAGAGGTGCACGCAAGTCATGAGATACGGAGTAAGCAAATGCTTCGAGTTCTTTATTGGTTGCTTCCAGTTCGTTGGTTCTTTTTCCGAGCTCGGTGTTGAGCTTGCGAATTTCTTCTTCCCTTCGCTTGCGATCACTGATGTCATTATTGGTTTCCAGAATTGCCAGGGGGCGGCCCAACTCGTCTTTACGCAGGGACCATCGGCTAGCCACCACCACTGCTGATCCGTCGGCTTTGGTCTTGCGCAGCTCACCTTCCCATCGGCCTGTGCGCAGCAACTCGGCGCGCACCTCCTCGATCGGCATCGGGAACTGCGCTTGCAGGAGCTGCTGGCTATCCTCGCCGATTGCCTTTTCTGCCGGCCAGCCGTACAACTCCTCTGCGCCGCGGTTCCAATAGGTGATGACGTCGCTCATGTCACGGACAAAGATGGTGTCGTGAGTCAGGTTGAGCAGGCTGGCCTGCTGGGTACGTTCCGCTACTTCCTTCTGAAGTTCGTCGCGGGATTGCAAGAGCTCCCGTTCGACCCGGCGCCGGACAGTGCTGAACCAGGTCAGCAACGACGCAAATAAAATGAAAACGACATAGTAGGGCACATCTACACGGGAGACGTAGAAAGTGTAGATAGGCTCGGTGAAGAAGTAATTGAAGGCCAGGCTCGAGAGTATGACGGCTAGAACCGCGGCCCACAGGCCTGCATACCAGACGCTTAGAGCAATGGCGAAGAGGAAAAGAGGGAATTCCACTCCGCGAAATTTGTAATGCTCCAGGAGCAGCGCCAAGCCGAGTGCCGCTGCGACCGACCCAATGGCAAGGCTAAAGCGAAGTATAGGGGGCAGGTCCTTCAGAATGGTGGGTTTCTGCTGCGCCATCGCTTGCCTCGATCGATTGACCCCCACCTATTCTGTCACGTCCGCGGTCTCCGCAGTACTTTCGCCATACGTGCGGTTAACATAACTCAAAGGGTGTGCCTGGATTATCAAGAACTGCCCAACGGCTACGCAATGGTGGCTGTGAGAGGAGATGCGATGCAAGGATTGGAGAACATCAAAATTCTGTTCATCGCGGGCTTTGGACCCATCGTCCGCGACGTGGATACCAGCCGCAAACTTTACGCGAAGGCCCTCGAAATTCCTTTCAAAGAAGAGGATGGAGGCTATCTCCACACCGATGGCCTTCAAGGGGCAAAAACGTTCGCTCTTTGGCCACTCTCTCAAGCTGCGGAATCTTGTTTTGGCAGCAGCACCTGGCCGGATACTTTGCCCGCACCCACGCCTGGCTTGAGTTTGATGTGGATAGTGTCGAGAGCGCCACGGCGGAGATTGAGTCCATGGGGTATCCAATGCTTCTCAAGAACAAGCGGGAACCTTGGGGACTGACCGTGAGGCGATTTCTCGATCCAGATGGAATACTGATAGGACTTACCTTCACCCCATGGATGCGAGACAAGAAATAGCGTTGCGTCTAGTTTCCGAAGACATCTGAACAAAATTTGTAAGGCCTGGGAACATCCTCCCTCGAGGGCTCGTATTGACCGGTTGAGGGCGGTTATGCAAACTCTGCGCCAAGATATTTCTTATGCTTTGCGGCAAATGCGGTTGTCCCCGGTCTTTACCCTGACAGCCATGCTTACCCTGGCCCTGGGCATTGGCGCGACCACGGCGATCTTTTCGCTGATCCATTCCGTGATGCTTAAGTCGCTGCCGGTGGTCGATCCGTCGAGCCTCTATCGCGTGGGGGACGGCAATGATTGCTGCATGGAGGGCGGCCCGCAGACTAACTGGGGTATGTATTCCTATCAGCTCTATCAGCGCTTTCAATCGGCCGCACCGGAATTCGAACAGTTAGCTGCTTTTCAGGCGGGCGGAGCGCAATACAGCGTCCGGCGCAGCGAAACCGACAGCGACACCAAGCCGCTGCGGGGTGAGTTTGTCACCGGCAACTACTTCGCCACCTTTGGTATTCAGGCTTTTGCAGGCAGAATGCTCGTGCCTGCCGATGACCAGCCCTCGGCATCGCCCGCAGCCGTGCTGAGCTATCGTGCGTGGCAGCAGGAATATGGCGGCGACCCGAAGATTATCGGCTCAAGCTTTGTCGTGAATAGTCGTCCGTTCACTATCGTCGGCATCACGCCTCCGGGTTTCTTTGGTGAAACCCTGCGTAGCGACCCACCGGCTTTATGGATTCCGCTCCAGCAAGAGCCCATGCTGGCGGGAACAAACTCAATCTTGAAGCAGACAAATGCGTGGCTGCGCGTGATCGGCCGGCTCCGGCCCGGAGCCACCACTGATGGCCTTGCCGCCCGCTTTACGGGGATCATGCGGCAATGGCTGGTAACCGATTTTGTGGGTGACATGCTGAAGGAGTATCTACCCCAGATAAAGGGGATGTTACCCAAGCAGGAAATCAAGGTCGTGCCGGCAGGCGCGGGCGTGGGGACCATGAAAGAGGGTTACAAAGACAGCCTCCGCATCTTGCTCATCGTCTGCTGCCTGGTGCTGCTGATCGCCTGCGCAAATATCGCCAACCTGCTCATGGCTCGCGGCACCGCCCGCAGGGCGCAAACTTCAGTGCGTCTCGCCCTTGGAGCTTCAAGAAAGCGTCTCATTCGCCAATCGCTCACGGAAAGCATTGTCCTTTCCTGCATGGGCGGATTGGCCGGCATCGCTGTCGCTTATCTCGGAGTTAAGGCGATCGTCATGGTGGCCTTTCACAGCGCGCATTTTGTACCCATCGATGCCACGCCTTCGCTCCCCATTCTTGCTTTCGCCTTTGGTCTTTCGCTCTTCACCGGAGCACTCTTTGGCACCGCACCGGCCTGGATTACTTCGCATGCCGACCCGGTAGAGGCTCTGCGGGGAGCCAATCGCAGTACCCGCGACAGTTCGTCACTGCCGCAGAAAATGCTGGTCGTGGTGCAGGCTACGCTCTCGATCGTCTTGCTCGCGGGAGCGGGGCTGCTGATCCGCAGCCTGCAGAAGATGGAGCATCAGGACTTCGGTTTTGAGACGGATCATCGCATCAACATCAGCGTGAATGCGCCCTTTTCCGGATACTCCCCGGAAAAGCTGGATGCTCTTTATCGCGAACTGCAAGCTCGCCTGGCCGCCATCCCCGGGGTGAAACGCGCCGCTCCCGTCCACTATTCCCCCCTCACCGATAACTGGGGCGAGCTGGTCATCCGTGAAGGCCACGGCATCCCCAATGTGAACGAGGATCAGGGCTCCTCGTGGGACCACGTCAGCGCCGGCTATCTTGAGCTGATGGGGCAGCACATCGTTCGCGGCCGGAGCATCACGGAGCAGGACACAGCGGCCACGCGGAACGTCGCGGTCGTGGACGAGGTTTTCGTGCGCAAATTCTTCAAAAATGGAGAGGAGCCGATAGGCACGCACTTCGGCTTGAACAAGGCAGACTTCAGTGGAACCTTTGAGATTGTCGGAGTGGTCCGCGAGGCGAACTACACTGACCCCAGCGGTCACTTTAGACGGCCATTGTTCTTCGTGCCGCTGGCCCAGCATGTGCATTACCCCATCGCAATGTTGCAGTCGATCGATGACCGCACCCACCTCATCGAGGACGTAGTTCTAGAATTGCAAGGAAGCATGGAAGGTCTGGAACCCCAAATTCGCCGCGTCTTCACTGAGGTAGATCCCAACCTGACTATTCTGAGTATCCACACGATGGAGGAGCAGGTATCCAACCGGCTTGATCAGCAGCGGGCGGTGGCGCAAATGACCGGGTTGTTCGGCATCCTCGCCCTGATACTGGCTGCGGTGGGATTGTATGGAGTCACTGCCTATACGGTCGAGCGCCGCACCAGCGAAATCGGCGTCCGGATGGCGCTGGGCGCAAACCGGGGCAACGTGATTCGACTGGTTTTAGGCGGAGCATTCCTGCAAGTGCTGATAGGCCTCCTGATCGGCATTCCAGCCTCGATTGGATGCGCACACCTGATCGCCGCTCAGCTCTACCAGGTCAAGGGCTGGGATCCTTTGGTTCTTGGCGGATCTGTCATTGCGCTTGGAGTGTGCGCGCTTTTCGCCAGTATTATTCCGGCGCAGAGGGCCGCCTCCATCAATCCGGTGCAGGCCCTGCGTAGCGAATAGCCGGGGTCCGCAGCGTCAGGATCTTCTGCGATACAACGTCCAGTACTCGCTGCTGCCTACCAGCGTGAATTCTTTGGCGAGCAGATTGGGATACTGCGCAAGGATCGCAGCCGTGGTGAGCGCGTGTGTATCGTTGGTCCGTTTCACCATCAGCAAATCGGGATGCCCGATGATCACGCTTTCAGGGAGCGGATGACGGACGCTTATGTTGTTGTCCAGGTCGAGCCAGAGTGCCCCGCCTTCCGCCGGCCGGCGTCCCAGGGCAAAGGTGAAGGGGTTGTCGTAAGCGAGACAGAAGACAGTTTCGTCGGGGCTGCTCAGGCTATTTAGCAGGCGTAAGCCATCATTCGTGCTCAGGATGAGCGGCTTGCCGTTCGCGTTTACGAAGTTCTGATCCTGTCCCAACCAATCCTGCGGAAGCCAGGATCGCAGGCGGGCGGAGTCGAAGCGCAGTTGCTGATGTCTGCGTAGCGCCGTAGTTTCGTAGGCCGCGTAAGCAGAGCTCGCTAAATCCGTCAGGAAGATCGGCATGGCGAGCGGGCATAGCACGAGCAGAGCAACCAGGCGCTGCCGCCACAGCGTGGATGCGTCTGCGATCGCAGGAACAGAAAACAAGAGAGCTGCGCCGCCCAGGCACCAGAATGCTGCCAGCGGCAGTTCTCCGCGCATGGCATTCGTCGCGCGGCAGAAGATATCACAGCCGGCAATCACGATCGTGGTAACCATGTATTTACTGGCGATACGCCGGTTCGCGAATCCGTAGCTGCAGATGACCAACCCCGCAGCCAAAGTAAATGCGATCCCGCCGATATCCTGCACCAACGTGTTAATGACCCCGTTTGTAATACGTCCCCGTTGAAGACTGAGGATCAGGGTTTCATGCAGGAAGGGCAGTGGCCGGAAATGCAGGCACGTGACGGCGAAAGCAAACACGGCGAGACCTCCGGCCAGCATTCCCACCAGATGCCTTCGATGGACGCCGAAGAGTGATAGCCCTAACGCCAGCAGGGCGACACCGGGCAGGAGAAACGAGATTTTTACCAGAATCGTGCAGGCAAGCGCGGCGCCCGTTGACAGACCGCACCAGAAGTGCCGTTCGCGGGGCTGCCGCTCTGAAGCAGGATGGTCAGCGGCCTCAAACCGGGAGGCACGCAACTGTTCGAAAATAACCAGAAAGAGGAATGCGTAGCCGATGCGGTTGTAGAACATGGCATGCGACACCCACGTCGGATATTCTCCGAGCGGCCGCGCAGCGGACACAAACATCAGAAGGAATAGCCCCAGCACCAAAGATTGGAGTCGCCGTGGATCGCGCCTGGAGAGCAATAGAAACCAAACTCCGATGGTGGCGGTGTAGAACGCCCGCGCCAGGCCGATCGCCTCCGCGTTGTAGCCGTAAAGCGCTAGCGCCCACCGTATCGGGTTGAAGATCAATACCCCGTACCCTGCGTAGAAGTCGACGTTGGGAATTTGACCGCAGGCCAATCTCCAAGCTCCATCGAGGACTATGAAGAAGTCATGCGCATAAGTGCGGGTGGGCAGCGAACCGAGCGCCACTTGAAGGCCGCATAGGGTCAGGAGGGCGGCAATATATAGCCAAAGCGCCCATCGTCGCAGGAATGCCGCCATGTTACTTACCGGGACAGTTTGTGCGTCGAGCATCGCCACGTCATTCCATCGAGTGCTCCCACGATACACGAAGGGCTGCTCTACGAAGTGAGGGCACTCATGCTCTCGAGATCGGCCTCGTCATCGAGTGCGTCGTCCAGGGGTCCATCGGCATTGTAAAGCGGGGCAAGATGAATCCCGTGGCGCGCAGCAATCACTTCTATCTCCTCCACGCGTTGAGGAGTGATGAAACCTCTTCCTTGAGAGAAGGGCTCGAACTGGCCTTCCAGGGCGAGGGCCATGCCTTCGAGCAGACAACCATGCACCACGTCGGGGAAGGGATGCCGGTTCAGAACCCCACGAAAATCGGGGGTGAAGTGCAATCCGGCTGTGATCTGGCCCAGGCCACCGTAAAAGATTCTCGCATCTGGCATCTGCGCATTTGGGGAAAGGTTCTTGGGGTAGCCGGCATCGCACACAATTGCGCCGGGCGCGATGCGGCCCAACAGAAGGGAGGCTGATGGGAGGCTGGCGGCGCAGATCACAATGTCGGCTGGGGCGGAGAATTGCTGTCGATCGGTTGCGATTTCCACCTGAATCCCATCGGCTTCGAGTTCGGCGGCGAAGTTGCGAAGACGCTCCAGGTTGCGTGCGCCGAGCAGCACCTTTCTCACAAACGGAGCGAGGCAGCGGGCGCAGCCGGAACCCACGTCCCCGGTGGCTCCCACGATAAGCAGAGTTGACCGGCGGAGGTTGCGGCCTTCGAGCGCGCACATCTTCTGGATGCCTTGAACAATGAAGCCAACAGTCAATGTATTGCCGGTGGTGAAGGCCGTGTCGTGATGCTCGGGAAGTTGATCGAAGTTGCCTTCGATCAAAATGGAGCTGAAGCCGCCCAGACTGACAACCTTCGCTCCTGCGTTGATGGCGTAGGCCGCGGCCGCGCGAACGCGGGAGATGTTGTCATGCATAAAGGCGGCTTCGAGATGGTCGGGCGGGATAAAGGAATCAATGTACACGCCGTGCGCCTTCGCGCCGGCAATCGATCCTACATCCACATGGCAGACGGGCCGGGGCGGAATCCAGGGCAGGATGTCCTTGATCTCGTCGTCCGGCAGAGGAGAATGCTTCGGCCCGCGCAGGACCGCGAGCACATCTGCAACCGCCCGCCAACTCTCCTGATGCCCGATGAGGGCGAAATCGATCTCCCGCCCTCCCCTAGCTACACTGGCAACTGAGCCACCCATGTGAGTGTCACCTCTCCGGGAAGTCCCAGCTTGTCGAGCGTCTTTAGATACTGTTGCAGTGACACTCCGCGAAGTTCGGCAGCCGACAGCATGACCTCGGGCAAGGATGGCTTCACACAGCTGCCGTGGCACACTTCGCAATGTCCAGTCCTGCATTCCTTGGTAAGCATCTCGGCGAGGGTAGTCATCACCTCCAGATGCAGCCGGTAGACCTTGTCGTCGAAGCTCTGCGCGTCCCGGGCTCTCTCCATTTTGAGAATCGCCATGGCATGGTCGATATGTCCTTCTTCCTCGGCTGCGATAGCGGCAAAAGTCTTGCCCAGGCTCCCCGGGCCTACCTTTCCCACTCGGGCATAGCTGGCGACGGCGAAGGATTCCAGCATGATCTCCTGAACGATCAGGCAGCCAATAAAGTCACGGCCTGCGATGCAGCGCAGGAATGCTTCGCGCAGCCGCTTCCAATGCTTGGCGTTGACGTTATTGGGAACATCCAGTCCCAGCTTGCGTCCCTCGCTGGCGAAAGCAGCAGCATGCCAGCGTTCTCCGTCGGCGTGCTCCAAGGCGTCGGCTACTTCATCGGGATGGTCGCATATCTCCGCCAGGGAGGTGTAGTTCATCGCGGCGATTAACTCGCCGGTCATAGCCTGTGCCAGGACGTCTTGCCAGATCGCAGCACTGGGTGAGAGGGAAGGGCCTGTGGGGGCTGAATTGAGCGCAATCACGGTTTCCATACATCCTCCTGAACATCGAATGAAATCCCTGGGGCAGAGAAATTAAATAGGTTCGCGATAACGGCGCAGCCGGATCGCTGCGGCCAGGCATGCGGCCGCGAATAGGAGCCCGCTCCACAGACCCGGGCTGGCCAGGAAGCTTCCCGGAGTGATTTGGGTTATCGGGATGAAGTGGGGATCGATCCAGGAGCCGTCGGGCATCCTGAAGTTGAAGGCCTTGGGAGCGAAGCCAATGAAGCGATCTCGTAACAAGGATCCGAAATACCAAGTGTGGAAGGCAATCGCCTCGACCAAGGTGATCGCCAGCGGCGGTAACGTGGCCCAGAGAAATGTCGTGCGCCGGGCCCAGGCTGAGACCAGCAGCAGCCACGCGTAGATGGGCGCATACCAGAGCGTGATCACGACCAGAGTGTAGAGAAGGACCGCTTGCAACTGGAAGAACGGCAATTGTCTCCACAGGCTCGCGACGCTACCGCCGGTCATCAGCAGCCCTACGACGCTTAGAAACAGCATGACGAACTGCACGGCGACCGCGATCACGAAAACAACCACGGGCAGAACCACGAGTGGAATGCTGACCTTGGAGAGCACGATGGTGAGGTCGGAAACCGGCAGGGACTTCCAGAACAAGATGCTGCGATCACGGCGTTCCCCGTACAGCGCGTCGAGACAGTAGAGGATGACGACAATGATCCCGGTCACCGTGAGCAGCATCGCAAGGTGGCTGTAGGGCATGGAGAGCGCGGTGGGATCAAACGATGGGTCGATTGCCGTCAGTCCCGTCCCGGTGCCCTTCGGCGGGTGTATGAGGCTGATCAGGAAGCCAAATAGTCCTAAGCCGGCGACCGCCAGGGGTGCGGTGTAGATAGAACGGTTTTCCCACAATTCGCGTCGCAGCGACCAGTAAAAAGGCCGCGGTGTGGCCGCGATCAGCTGCGGGGCTTGGGAGGAGTGAGTATTCATTGGGCGGCTCCCTTATCTCCCATCAAAGCTACGAACAAGTCGGCAATACCCGGGGTGCGCACGTCGCCCAGCGCGGCGAGCTGTTCGCGCCCGACGCCGTCGAAAAGCAGCACGCTACGGCCGAAGACCTGGCGCTCGTGGATGGGCTTGAGCGCCCGCGCTGCGGCGACCTGCTCGGGTAGCACCATCGCTTCCTGATAGCGCGCGCCCAATGCCTCCATGCTGCAATTGAGCACGATGCGGCCGTGTTGAATGAACATGACATCGGTGAGGACGTGCTCTACCTCTTCCACCTGGTGGGTGGTGACCACGATGGTGCGGTTGCCATCGAAGTATTCGTTCAGGAGGGAATCGTAAAACTGCTTGCGGTACAGCAGGTCGAGGCCCAGGGTTGGCTCGTCCAGCACCAGCAATTTGGCATCAATGGCCATGACCAGAGCCAAGTGCAGCTGGGTCACCATGCCCTTGGATAATTCTCTAACCTTGCTGGAGTGCTTGATGGATGTCTTGGCAAGAAAGCCCTCGGCTTTCGCGCGATCGAATCGGGGATGCACGCCGGCGACATAATCGATCGCCTGCGAAACCCGCAGCCAGCGGGGCAGCACGGCGACATCGGCGATGAAGCAAACATCGCGCATGAGCTGATCGCGCTCGCTCCAGGGGTCACGCCCGAGCACTTTCAGTTCTCCCTGATAGGGGGTGAGGCCGAGAATGGCGTGCAGCGCGGTGCTTTTGCCTGCGCCGTTCGGTCCGATCAGCCCGAGGATGCGGCCTTCTTCGATATGCAAATCCACACCGTTGAGGGCGACGGTTTTGCCGAAGGACTTGCGTAGGCCGCTTGCTTCGATTACGTTCATGGCTTCGGCTTCTCCTTTGCGTCAGCTAGCAATTCTTTCGCGTTCAAGCCGAGGCGTTGAATGGTGGCGTAGACGCGCGGCCATTCTTCGTCCAGAAACTTCTGGCGTTCTCCTTGCAGTAACAGGTTGCGCGCGCCTTCATTGATGAACATGCCACGACCTCGCTTCGTTTCCACCAGCTGCTCGTCGACCAGTTCTTGATAGCCCTTGAGAACGGTAATCGGATTGACCCGAAACTCTGCCGCGACATTGCGCACCGAGGGCAGGGGATCGCCTTCTTTGAGCACTCCGTCGAGGATCATGGCCGCGACGCGGTCCCTCAGTTGGCGGTAAATCGGTTGGTTGTCGTTCCACTGATCCATCCTGTTTGCTCTCTAGTGATGTAGTTAACTACATCACCACACCAGGTGCAAGCTTTTTTTTGGGATTTTTTATGGGGATGTAGTCGCCGCCTTAGATTTGTCATCCCGAGACCGGAGCGGAGCGACTGCTGGTTAGCGTTGCGTACGAGCGACTGTGCTGTGGGGGAATCACCTCGAGTTTCGTTTCTCCATAAACGCAAAACGCAGATCGCTCCGCTGCGCTCCCCCGGATCTCCTGTAGGGTTTGGTGGCGTTGGCGGACTTCATGCGGTTTTCTCCTACGGAAAAGCGCACGCGTGGGTATGTCATGAGCACGTGGCAGGAAATCCGGGTAGGCTCCGGTCGGGATGACACGATGACCTCGTAATCCTTCATAATATTAACTTAGAATGCTAAGATAATTAGTGCGGTAAGATTATTTTATGACTCGTTCATCCCAAAAGCAGCCCCCTTCTCCACCGCGCAAATCGCATGCTGAGACAGGGATCTTGCTCGGACGGGACTTCATCGCTGCTGTTGTCGTATTCCATGACCTCGTCGGCCGTTGTCTCGGTGTGAGCGCAACGGACCGCAAGTGCCTCGACCTTCTCTCGCGAGGTTCAGTCACCGCGGGTGAGTTGGCCCGTTTTACCGGGCTGACTACCGGAGCTGTCACCGGAATCATCGACCGGCTGGTCAAAGCCGGTTATGCAGAACGGGTTGGCGATCCGGAAGACCGCCGCAGGATCGTTGTTGCCCGGAAACCGAACAGCCGGCTTGATACGATCTTGCCCGCAATCTTTGGGCCGCTAGGCAAAGACATGGCCACGGTGATGGCGAACTACACTCAGCGAGAGCAATCTGTCATCGCCGATTTCCTCGCCCGGACCCGAGAGGTCCTGGTGGCGAATACAGCGCGCGTAGAGCTTCAATTCGGCGGGAATGAATCTGAGCAACGGCGGGCAGAGCGCTCCACATCGGGGAACAGGACAAAGAAGCGCGAGCAACCGTCCTTATAAGAGAGCCAGACTGGCGTGGCTTTCCCGCTGCCCTAGAAATTGAACGACACCTGGAGATCGATGCTTCGATTCGACGAAGGCGACGAAAAGAATCCGCCTGCCAGGGCGTTTGACATACCAAATAGAGGTGATTCCAACACGCCTACCGGCGGCGCAAGGTTCACGTTGTTAAAGACGTTTCTGCCCATCGCTGTAAAGTTTAGCGAGTAGCGCCGTGCTGCCTGCTGATCGAGCATAGGCGGCCTTCCGCCAGAACTGCTGAGTCCTCCCGGGCCTAGTCCGCCCCCTCCAGGACCGCCGCCCCCGGGTCCGCCACGGCCGCCGCCTCCGCCTGGAGGAGGCCCGTTGAAACCACCGCTTGCCCCACGCTCAGAACGTGGTCCTATGCCGATCGACTTGCTTACTCTCAGGTTGAGGCTGAACTGGCCGGGACCGTTGACGTAGTTGTAAGGAATGCGTGGCGCGTTTGCTGCGGGGTTCAGGTCGAAATCACCGTATTTGGTGTTCATCACATCAGTACTGGTGGCAGTGGCGAATGCGGGGCGGTCGTTGAATTGATTGTCGCCGTTGAGGTCCTGCCCGACGGTGATGTTGAAGGGCGTCGCCGAATTAGTCACCAGGAACGGGCTGATGGAAACGCCGAACGGCGCCAGGTAGTTGCCCCCCAACAGAAAGCGATTGTGAACGTCGAAGGTCGATCTGCCGTAGTCGGCGCGGGGATCAAATTGGTTAGAAGGAAAGTACGCGACCCCGGAGGTATCGGCCTTGGCAAAATTCAGCATGTAGAACCCGAAAAGCGTGATCTTGCGTTCGCGGATGCTGAAGTTGGTAATCAATTGATTCTGGTTGTAGATGCCCCCGGACTGGTATTGATATGTATTCTCATTGATGCCGTTGGGCCGAACACCGGTCCCGGTGGCCTGGTCGTAGGTGCCGGGCAAGAAAGCGTTGATATTGTCGGTATACAACTGGTGCTGGCCTACCGAGTTGATATAGGTGCTTGCAATGGTGATCTTCTGTCCAAATTTGTGTTCAATACCGATGGCTGCCTGCATGTTCACTGGAGCCCTGAGGTTCGGTGCAATGGAATAAATCGTCGGTGCTGCCTCGCTGGCGGCCTGCGAGGCTGTTGTTGCAGTAATGTTGGGGGGAGGATTCTTCACCACATACTGCTGCTGGTTGATACCATTCTGGCGAATAGCCTGTAGCACGTTGGTATATTGGAACCGGTCGAAGAACCAGCCGTAGCCACCACGGATCACCGTCTTTGCCGGCTTGCTCCCACCCCCAACGGCCCACGCAAAAGCTAAACGGGGTCCGAAGTCAGCGTGGTCGTTGATCCAGTTTTGTCCCTCGTAGCGAATTCCATAGCTCAGCGTGAGGTCTGGACGAACCCGCCAATCATCCTGGAAGAAAAGACCTGCATCGAACACCGTGACGCGGGCGGCCGGGGTGCCCACCGTTACCTCGTACTGCGACGGTAGCCCGTCAGAGTAGCTATTGAGTGATTGATACGTGTAGTTCCCGTTGAAGCCCGCCGTGGATTCATTGGAATCCCGCACCGTGCGCAGCCGCCCGCCGAATCGGATGGTGTGCGTTCCGAGCGCGGCGGTGGTGTAATTCTGCAGTTCGTAGTGATCCTGGGCATCGCGAACCGTGCCCTCGTTGCTTCCGCCACCGGTAAAGGCGCCTTGTACGGTGATGGTCGGTGTGTTGTAAAGCGGAGTTTGATCGTTGCGATCGCGGATATATTGAAAGCGCGTTTCATTGATTACCTTGCTGCTGAGCACCTGCGTGTCGCTCAACTGCAAAGTATTCTCCTGGTCCAGCGTATCGTAGCCCTGGGTCTGCAGGGCAAACTGCGACACGCCATTGTTGGTGCTTTTTTGCCGGTCGTACATATAGCGAACGGTGAGCGTGTTGGTGGGGGTAAGTTGGAAGTCGATGCGCGGGCTTATATCCAGGCGCGATTGCGGATTCGGTACTGCCGCCGAGTAGTTATAGCTTCCCCCCGTAGGATCCAGCAACTGGGCATTGATGATCGAGTTGGCATCGTTGTCCCGCCGGAATCCGCTGAGAAACCAGGAGGTCCGGCTGTTGAGAGAACCGCTGACATTACCTAGAAAGAACGTGGAGTAGTATGCCGGCTCGCTGGTAACAAATGTGTTGAGCGAGTTGAACGCGGAAGAGTTGCCGTTGGCCATCACCATCCCGTGCAGTTTATCGGTGCCCGGTTTGGTGAGAATCTCGATGCGTCCATAGCCGAGCTTGTCGTATTCCGCGGAGAAGGGATTTTGGTTGATTCTTATTTCGCGGATGGAGGATTTGGGCGGGAGCTGCCCTCCGGAGAAGCCGTCAATGTAGATCTCACCCCCATTGGGTCCGGCTGCGGGACCGGCCAGCGCATTCAGCTCATCTTGGAGTTGATCGGGATCATCGGAAAGCGCATCCAGGTCCTTGCCTTTGATCACGATGGCGTTGGCGTTGTTGTCGGGGCTGGTGTCGAGTCCTGCGTCCTGTCCGCTGACGGTGACTTGCTGTTGATCGACGGCAATGGTGAGAGCAAGATTCTGCAGTGTGGCATGCCCGGCCAAGACTGTTGCCACTTGCGGTTGCGCGAGCGCCAGTCCCTGGGCATTGACCGTGATGGTGTAGCTACCGGGAGCAAGCTGGGGAAAAACATAGGCGCCATCCGCGCCGGTCTGCGTGCTGGATGTAGTCCCATCCGCCGCCTGGGCATTGATGGTGGCCTTGACGACGCGTGCTCCAGAAGGGTCGGTCGCCGCTCCGTGAAGCGATCCAGTGGCCTGGAACGCAAGCAGGTTTACCGTGCAGAAGAGACTCAGGCAGAGGAGTATTAAGGCCACACTTGGGGTTACACCGGAAGTACGCATTCGATCGCTCCTGAGGTCCTGGTGGTGTTAGTGTTTGTCACCACCCTCAGGAGACACCGATAGACCTGGCTATGCGGTCACAATGAGTAATGCTTAGTAACGAAGTGTCACCTGCTTGTGACAATTTGTTACATTTCTTGAGTTCCGTCGGGGGCCGATCGGCGTACTCTCGGAAAGGACAGAAAGACACCGGCATGGAGCCCATTCTTCTGATTGACGACGATGTGGAGCTTTGCTCTATGCTGACCGACTACCTCGGCCGCCATGGTTACCAGGTGAGCGCTGTCCATCATGGCAAGACGGGCCTGGAGCGGGCGCTGGCCGGCAGCTACGCGATGCTGCTACTCGACGTGATGCTTCCTGGCCTGGATGGCTTTGAGGTGCTGCGTCGATTGCGCGCCGCGGGATCTCCCATGAATGTTCTGCTGCTGACGGCTCGCGGCGAAGATGTGGATCGCATTGTCGGTTTGGAGATCGGCGCAGACGACTATCTGCCAAAACCTTTCAACCCACGCGAGCTGCTGGCGAGGATCCGGGCCATTCTGCGTCGAAGCGGGAACACAGACGCAGCAACGCCAGCGGGAGATTTGCTGGTCGTGACCGGCCTGGAGCTGGATACCGCTGCCCGGCTGGCGCGGTGCAACGGCACATTGCTCGATCTGACGGATATCGAGTTCGGGTTGCTGCAAACACTGATGCGCTCCGCGGGTGAAGTCGTGGCACGGGAGCAGCTCACCGAGGCCGTGCTAGGGCGTAAGTTTCATCCCTTTGATCGCAGTCTCGATATGCACGTAAGCAGGTTGCGCCACAAACTAGACCTGGCGGACAATTTTGGCGACCAGGTCAAGACCATTCGCGGCGTGGGTTATCAACTTGCAGTGCCGGCACAGCGCAAGCTCGCGGGAGAGCGATAGGCGATGCGAGGGCTATTTACCAAGATCTTTCTCGGCTTCTGGATCGCACAAAGCGTGACGTTCGCCATCTCGACCCTGCTGATCATGCAGCGTAGCTTCGTCCGGCCGAACGAGATTATGGATGTTCTCAAGACAGCCCTTCCAACGGAGGGGGCGGCTGTTGTGAACACCTACGAAACGGCTGGATGCTCCGGTCTGCAAGAGTATGCCGCATCGCGCAAGTTGACCATCTATCTCTCCAATACGCCCGATCACTTTCTTTGTGAACCTGCCGGTGCCCCGGTTGCTGCCGATGCGCTGAGGGCCGCGGAGAAACAGCCTGGAGAGCTCTCCACCCCGGCGGGTGACTATTATCTGTGGAGTGCGACCATTCATTCTGCTACGGGTCACAGTTACGTGTTTCTCCTCAGCCGGCCGCGCATTGGGAACAGACACTGGCTGCGCGATCTTGTCCATTTCGCATTTCCTCAGCTATGGGTAGCGATTGTAGTTTGCGGAGCGGTCACTTTCGTTCTCGTTCTCCTGCTCATGCGGCCGATCGGCAAGCTGCGGGTCGCCGCTCGCAATCTGGCCAATGGCGAACTGGCCACGAGGGTTCCCGAGCCCGACGGAGAAGAGCGTTTATTCGGAGGGGACGAGATCCAGGGTCTGGTACGGGATTTCAATTACATGGCGGAGCGGCTTGAGCGGCTGGTGGGAGCGCAGAAGTTGCTATTGCGTGACGTCTCCCATGAGTTGCGATCGCCGCTGGCCCGTTTGAGTGTGGCGCTCGAATTGGCGCGCGAAGAGTGTCCGCCGGCCATGGTGGCGCACCTCAATCGCATAGAACGCGAAGCCGGAAGACTGAACCAATTGATCGGGCAACTGCTCCGCCTTTCGTCTATGGAATCCTCCGACGCGGCCAATTTTACAGAGAGTTTCCTTCTGAATGCGCTACTGGAAAAGATGCTGCCGGACGTGGAATTCGAGGCAGAACAACGGCTTTGCCAGGTGCGCTTATTGAACCATTGTGACTGCGTGGTGCAGGGAAGCCCAGAGCTGATCTACCGCGCCATCGAGAACATTGTGCGCAACGCGGTTCGCTACACCCGCGAGCAATCGGTAGTGGAGCTCAAGCTGAGTTGCGAAAATCAAGTCGGACCACCCATGGTGACCCTTGATGTCATTGATTGCGGGCCTGGGCTTCCAGAGGATGAGCTGGAGAATATTTTTCGCCCATTTTATCGGGCCGACGATGCAAGACAGCGCGACACCGGCGGGTTCGGAGTGGGATTGGCGATTGCCAACCGCGCGGTACGGCTGCATCACGGAGAGGTATGGGCGCGGAATCGGCCGGAAGGCGGGCTGGTCGTCAGCCTCAAACTGCCCTGCCAGGCGGGGGCATCCGCCGCAGACCTTTCCTGATCCTCTCCTCGACGGCTTAGGAGTGAACGCGCTAGCCTCCTAATCAGTTTAGGGGGGGGCGGTGTCGAACCAAGCTCAGCTTCTTCCTGGTACTCTCGATCTCCTCATCCTGAGGGCGGTCTCGCTCGGCCCGCTGCATGGCTACGGCATCCTTTTGCGCATTGGACAGATCTCTGACAACGCTCTTTTGATTGAACAAGGAGCGCTCTACCCCGGGCTGTTTCGCCTTGTTCGCCAGAGTCTGCTCAAGTCGAGTTGGGGCGCATCGGAGAACAATCGACGCGCCAAGTTCTACGCCCTCACGCCGGCTGGCCGTAAGCGCTTGTGCGAAGAGACCGCCAGCTTAAACTGGCATGCGTCCGACCGCCACCCCGCGTGATCCGCTGGTATTGGCTGGGGTGGTGGGCGCCATGGCGTTGCTAGGGCTACTGGCTACGCGGATTCCGGCGCAACGCGCGCGGTCGGTGAATCCAGCAATCCTGCTGCGCACGGAGTGAGGGTGGGAACCACCCGTATTGTGGTCCCTCTGGGTAGCTCTGGACAACGGAAAACCCTACCAGTGCGACCTGATAGGGCAAGCTAATGGATCGTTCGAGTGATTGAGTACAACTAAAAACAACTCACGAGAGCAACAAGGCAGAGGCAATTCATTCAGTTATTGCGAACCACAAAGTAAGGCTACGTCTAGTGTTACAGCGATTCTCCTTGTTCCCTCATCGAGCCCATCCCCCGAGGAGTTCGCGGAGGGACTTTGGAGAATCGCCGCTTGAAAAGAGCATATCGTTTCTCAGGAAATCCGCCATGTGTCTTGGGTAGCAAGGGGGAAGATTGTAGTTGTAGCCGTGCAACGGAGCGGATGTATTACCTCCGTTCGCCCGGGGTAACGTTGAACGCGCTCCCGATTGGCGCATGGCATACCCCCGATAGGATGCCCTCGCGCCCCCTCTTTCGGATTGCCTACTATCCAGCAACGCTGCTCGCGGGCGCGTTTTCTTCCGTTTAACTTGATTCTCCATGCCGGCGGATAGGGCGTAACGCTAGTGGAGGACCGTCTCCACTGCACTCTAAAGGGCAGTGGTAATCAGCTCGAATGAGGCTTTCGCGTGATTCGCGGTATCAGGATACTGAGATCAAGCTCAATGATCGCGCGTCCGTTAGGGGTCGCGGACAAATCGTTTCCCCAGGAGATGAACTATGCCGCAAGCCAAAGTAATCGAGATATCACGTCGTCGTCTTGTCACCATGGCCGGTCTTTCCGCGGGAGCTACTCTGCTCGCGCCACACGGTCTGTTTGCGGAAGGCATGCAATCCCGACCCGCCGGGAAGATACTTGCGGAGTTGCCCATGGTTAAGCCTGGTTCGCACACATGCTTTGCGCCAATCAAGCAGGTCGATGCCGGCCTGCTTAATATTGGCTACGCGGAAGTTGGCCCCGCCGACGGCCCTGCGGTTGTTCTCTTGCACGGTTGGCCGTATGACATTTACAGCTTTGTTGATGTCGCCCCATTGTTGGCCTCTGCGGGCTACCGGGTAATCGTCCCTTATCTACGTGGCTATGGCACAACGCGCTTTCTCTCCAGTGATACTGCCCGCAACGGCCAGCAATCTGTGGTGGCCATCGACATCATCGCGCTGATGGATGCGCTCCATATCGAGAAGGCGATCGTCGCAGGTTTCGATTGGGGAGCGCGCACCGCCGATATCATGGCGGCACTGTGGCCCGAGCGTTGCAAGGCGATTGTCGCAGTCAGTGGCTATCTCATCGGCAGCCCAGCAGCCAACAAGCAACCGCTACCGCCCAAAGCAGAATTTGCGTGGTGGTATCAGTATTACTTCGCCACGGATCGCGGCAAGCTCGGATACGACGAAAACCGCGTTGATTTTTCCAAGCTCATTTGGCAGACCGCTTCTCCGAAATGGAACTTTGACGAGGCCACCTTTGCTCGCACCGCGAAGTCCTTCGATAACCCGGATCATGTCGCGATCGTTATTCACAACTATCGCTGGCGGATAGGCCTGGCGGAGGGCGAGCCCCAATACGATATTTACGAGAATAAGCTGGCCGCGGCTCCGGTGATCACCGTGCCCGCCATCACCATGGAAGGGGACGCAAATGGGGCTGCCCATCCGGCCCCAGCAGCTTATCGTGAGAAATTCACAGGCAAATATGAAAGCCGGATCATCACCGGTGGCATCGGTCACAACCTGCCCCAAGAAGCCCCGCAGGCCTTTGCGCAGGCGGTGGTCGACGTCGACCATTTCTAATTTACATCGGTTGCAGATCCCCTGCGGAACTGACAAAGACGGTCCGCAGGGGATCATAACGATGATCCAGGAGAAAGGACGCACTATGAAAACCAACTCTGACCTGCTCTTCTTAGCCATAGTAGCCGCGTGCATTCTCGCTGGATTTGCTTGAGACGAATTACGCTTCTTTCAGAAGTTCCGTGCGGTACTTGGGGGTGAGTGCCTGTGCCTTCTCCACGAATTCCTTCATCTGCTTTTCGTCCAGCTTAGGCGGCGCCGTTGTTCGCGTCGCGACGGGTACGCCAACCTGCAGGAAGAATTTGTCGTTGCCCGCTGGAGAGCAGATGCAGATCATGCGTGCCGAGGCGGAGGAGGCATTGTGGAAGCGATGCGGCGCGTTGGATGGGATGTTGGCCGTTTCGCCTGCGCGGACAATCGATGTCTTGCCCCGGAAGGTTACTTCGATCTCTCCGTCAAGGAGAATAAACGTCTCTTCAAAGTCATGCCGATGCGGACCGGGCCCACCGCCGGGTGGGACGTGCATGTCGATCACACAAAACTGGTCATTGGTATCGTCGCCTGAGACGGTAATGGTGTAGGTGTCCCCAACCAGACCTAGGTGTGGCAGCTTTCCATCCTCTTTTTCGGGCGCCGCGAATTTGAGAGTGCGCTTAAGGTCGTCCGCGGGAATGGGTGGATACTCTGAATTCTTTTCAAACATGCTGTTCTCCTTGACGGTGATAGAAAGAGTGGTGATGGAAACCTTCTCGGCTCGCTGTGTCGTTGGAATTGAGATGCCAGGCTCGTTCCTAGGTCCCAAAGCTTCTTGACCTGCATGCCATGAGATGCGCCATTTGCCGCCAGAAATACCCAATTCTCAGACAATACGATAGGCTTTGGATGCCCTAAGCATTTCCCAATACAAAGGGAGTCGTCCTCAGGATTGCCCAACCCATTCGTTTGAACCGGCTATCTTAGCTATGCCCTAGCGGCGGCCGGTGCCACAAAGAACCTCATGCCCCGCGATATCACTGAAACCCAAGAGCCAAGGGCCTGTTCCGGACGGAATTTCAAATGCAGCGCCGGATATGGCCGCACTGGTCAGGGCATTCGATTGGGGTAAGACGCCACTAGTTCCCGCCGCGCAATGGCCAGAGAGCCTTAAGACGGTCGTGCGCATCCTGCTGACCTCCCGCTTCGCCATGTGGATGGGATGGACCGGAACTCACCTTTATTTATAACGACGCTTACGCGCGCATGACCCTGGGCGAGAAGCACCCCTGGGCACTGGGCCGCCCGGCATCGGAGGTATGGTCGGAAATCTGGACCGACATCAGCCCCCGCATCGAGCGGGTTTTTGAAACACAGGAGGCCTCATGGGATGAGGAACTGCTGCTCTTTCTGGAACGTAATGGGTACACCGAGGAGACCTATCACACCTTCTCCTACAGCCCGCTGACCGGGTCGGATGGAGAGATCGCGGGGCTGTTTTGTGTAGTCATCGAAGAAACCGCGCGAGTGATCGGTGAGCGGCAAATGACGTTGCTGCGTACCCTCGCGTCCTTCCTATGAGAGACGATTACCGGACGAGTATCTCTTTCTGTCAAACGAGGACTTGAGGCAGACGAAAGGGATCTGCCATTCACGCTGACCTACCTCTTGGATGAAAGCGGGGAACACCTGCGCCTGGTTTGCTGTCCCGGCGTCAAGGCAGGGGAGCCGGCTGCGCCCGATGAGGAGACTGCGGTTTGGCCTGTCAAGGAGGTTCTGGACGCAAAGTCCGCGATCACCATCGAGGGCTTATCCAAGCGCTTCCGCTACCTGCCAGTGGAACCGCGCCCCCGGTGTTATGAATGCCAGGGGAAATACAGCAGGTATTTACCAACCTGGTTGGCAATGCGCTTGACGCCCTGCCGGCCCACGGGCGTTAGATTTTAGCCATAAGACTCTCGCAGAGGGTAGGGGGCGCCAAGGGAGTGCGGGTCACGATTGCCGATACCGGAACGGGCATGGACAAGCAGACTTTGGATCGACTCTTTCGCCCCTTTTTTACGACGAGGGGAGAGGTGGGAACGGGCTTGGGCCTGTGGGTGTCAAAGGGTATTCTTGAGAGACACGTGGCGGACCTGGCGGTGCGAAGCAAGAGTGGATGCGGAACGGTCTTTCAGGTCTTTTTTCCGCTGGAGCCGGCGCCAAACGCGACCGAGCCGGGACTGATAGGCAGAGCAGAGTCACTTGAATGAGCGAGTGGATGGCAGACGAAATCGACGGTCGCCCGATTACGGTGATCGGTTGTGGTACTTTAGGCCGCCGCATCGCCCTTATGGCGAGTACACGCGGCGGAGAGGTGCGCATATTTGACCCGCACCAAGGCTCCCTTGAGGAGGGACTGAAACATGTCACGGAAGCACTTCCGGCCGTGATCGCGTCGGTTCCCGGAGCCGTCGCCGGGCGTGTGCAAGGAAAAACAGACCTCGCAGCCGCTGTAGGAAATGCCTGGCTGGTCGTGGAAGCTGTTCCGGAACAGCTAAGCCTCAAGCAAAGTATTTTCGCCGAACTCGATGCTGTGGCGCCGCACGATGCGATCTTAGCAACCAACTCTTCGTCGTATCCTTCGAGTCAACTCATCGACAAAGTCGCGCGCCCGGAGCGCGTGTTGAACATGCACTTTTACATGCCTCCGGAACTGCCGATGGTCGAGTTGATGTCTTGTGGGAAGACAGATCCGGCGATCATCGATTTCCTCATGGAACGCCTGCCACTCTATGGCTTGGCGCCTTTTCGTGTAAAGCGGGAGAGCGTCGGCTTCATCTTCAACCGGATTTGGGCAGCTATCAAGCGTGAGTCCTTGTCTGTGGTTGAGGAAGGTGTAGCCGAGCTCGAGGACGTAGACAAGATGTGGAAGTTATTTACCGCTAACCAGCCGCCGCCTTTCCGCCTGATGGATAAGGTTGGTCTTGATGTCGTGCTGGCGATTGAAGAGCACTATGCCGAGGTCCGCAAGGAAATTCCTGAAGGGCCGCGTAAGCTGCTGCAACGTTACGTAGACGACGGAAGGTTGGGCGTCAAGTCCGGCCGCGGTTTCTACGACGACTACTCGGAGACAAAGTAAGCACCCCTGAAGACGGTGTCAGTCATCTTGACGGACCAGGACGGGTGCCCCACGTTCGCACCAGCATGCGTGGGTTGAAAATGGTTGTTTCAAATGCTTTCACCCTATAGGTAATCGAATGTTTACCGGGATAGGAAGCACTTTGGAGGGCTACGCCCCATCGTTTTCAACACAGGTACGCTGGAACATTGTTATCCCAATCGGGAAATGGGTCCGAGCGAGATTTGACCATCACACATTGGCTGTGCCCGAAAGTGAAACTGCAGGTCCCTCGGCTACCCAGGATTTCCTGTCGAGATTAGTGGCGTTGGCGAACTTTGTGCGGTTTTCTCCTACGGAAAACCGCATGCGCTGCACTGTTCGGTGCGGCGTGGCAGGAAATCCTGGTGCGCTCGGGATGACAAAGTTTAACTTGTAGGCGGACCTTGGCGTTGGTTATTGGGATGGAGAGTTCTGGCGTTTATTGCGTCCGAGGGGGAACTGCAGGTCCCTCGGCTACCCAGGATTTCCTGTCGAGGTTAGTGGCGTTGGCGAACTTTGTGCGGTTTTCTCCTACGGAAAACCGCATGCGCTGCACTGTTCGGTGCGGCGTGGCAGGAAATCCTGGTGCGCTCGGGATGACAAAGTTTAACTTGTAGGCGGACCTTGGCGTTGGTTATTGGGATGGAGAGTTCTGGCGTTTGTTGCGTCCGACGGGGGAACTGCAGGTCCCTCGGCTACCCAGGATTTCCTGTCGAGGTTAGTGGCGTTGGCGAACTTTGTGCGGTTTTCTCCTACGGAAAACCGCATGCGCTGCACTGTTCGGTGCGGCGTGGCAGGAAATCCTGGTGCGCTCGGGATGACAAAGTTTAACTTGTAGGCGGACCTTGGCGTTGGTTATTGGGATGGAGAGTTCTGGCTTTGTTGCGTCCGACGGGGGAACTGCAGGTCCCTCGGCTAACCAGGATTTGCTGTCGAGATTAGTGGCGTTGGCGAACTTTGTGCGGTTTTCTCCTACGGAAAACCGCATGCGCTGCACTGTTCGGTGCGGCGTGGCAGGAAATCCTGGTGCGCTCGGGATGACAAAGTTTAACTTGTAGGCGGACCTTGGCGTTGGTTATTGGGATGGAGAGTTCTGGCGTTTATTGCGTCCGACGGGGGAACTGCAGGTCCCTCGGCTACCCAGGATTTCCTGTCGAGATTAGTGGCGTTGGCGAACTTTGTGCGGTTTTCTCCTACGGAAAACCGCATGCGCTGCACTGTTCGGTGCGGCGTGGCAGGAAATCCTGGTGCGCTCGGGATGACAAAGTTTAACTTGTAGGCGGACCTTGGCGTTGGTTATTGGGATGGAGAGTTCTGGCTTTGTTGCGTCCGACGGGGGAACTGCAGGTCCCTCGGCTACCCAGGATTTGCTGTCGAGATTAGTGGCGTTGGCGAACTTTGTGCGGTTTTCTCCTACGGAAAACCGCATGCGCTGCACTGTTCGGTGCGGCGTGGCAGGAAATCCTGGTGCGCTCGGGATGACAAAGTTTAACTTGTAGGCGGACCTTGGCGTTGGTTATTGGGATGGAGAGTTCTGGCTTTGTTGCGTCCGAGGGGGAACTGCAGGTCCCTCGGCTACCCCAGGATTTCCTGTCGAGATGCGAACCTGGGGCACCCGTCCTGTCTTTGAATAATTGCTTAGTGGCTGCTGTGGGTTGCGATGGCCTGGAGCACGATCTTGCTATCTTCGTGTGGATCTACTTTTCTCCAAACCTGGGCGATCTTTCCATCCGGCGCGATGAGAAAAGTATCGCGCTCGTCAAACTTCATATCCTTGAAGGTCATCAAGGGAACACCGTAGGCATCGGCGGCTTGTCTTTGCGGATCCGCGAGGAGCTTGAAGGTCAGCCCATCCTGAGTACAGAAGCTCTTGTGGCTCTCTGCGGTATCGAGGCTAACTCCGAGCACCACCGCATTGTGCGACTCAAACTGCGGCAAACTGTTCTGGTACTCGTGCGCTTGAATGGTGCATCCGCTGGATTTGTCTTTGGGATAGAAATAAAGCACCACCCATTTACCCCGATAATCCGAGAGACTGACCGGAGTTCCGTCCTGAGAGGGCAGAGTGAAGCCGGGAGCCTTGGCGCCGGGCTGTAGATCAGGAGTTGCTGTGTTCGCAATGGCTGGATTCGCGGGGCAAAGCCCTATCAACACGAGGGAGAAGAGCATTTTAGAAAGGTTGTTTCGCATGGTCCTTCTCTTGGCACGGATTTAAGCACTACTTTCTTACTTAGTCATGATAATTCAACGAGCACACGCAGCGCTGGCAGGTAGGGTTCTCACTTACCTTGAGCGACTGCCTGAAGGCCCGGGCTGCCTCACCGTTTACAACCTCTTCCAACGTCGAGTGCTTGATGCTTCCGATGGAACGATGAAAGAAGCAGGGCTTTACCGATCCATCGACTTCAACCACCGATGAAACCCAGGGGGCATTGCAAGTGGGTGCTTCGGGAGCCGTTTGTCCGAGATGTGAACGGAAGCGGCCAACAATGCGGCGAAGCTTCTCGGGATTCTCCGCTATGTACTTGGAGCGAATGTCATCCGCATGTTGCAGGATGAGTTGTTCGATTTCGTCCGCCAGCACCGCAACTTCCGCGACGGTCAAAGCGATTTCGTTCTGTCTATCTCCTGGCCAGATCAGAGGCCGGTTGAAGGCTTCAGAAGTCAGATCGGCCGCCAGAAAGGAAATCGAATTAAACCCGATGGCTTTGGCTTCTGCGGCGGTGGCGCGAAGATGGCGGTGATTGGCTTTCTGGATCGTCGTCCGGCAGGATATTTGCATGTCCGGCTGCTGCGCGCGAATGGCCGCAACCCCCTTGGCGATCACGTCGAATGCTCCATACACTCGTCGGATAGCATCGTGCACTTGCCGAGGACCATCAATGGAAACGATCACGTCATCGAACAGGTTACCGACCTCCTCGGCGCGCTTGAACAGCAGCAGGCCTGTGGTTAACAGGGTGAGTCGTATATTCTGCTCGCGGAAAAAATCGCACAGCGCCGCGAGGTCGTTGTGCAGTAAGGGCTCTCCACCGGAGAGGACCACGTGCCGCACGCCAAGCTTGCGCAGCGACGCACGATGCCGATCAAGATCGGAAACATGGAGTTGCTCGTGAGTTTCCCGCTTCCAGATGTCACACATAATGCAGCGGCAGTTACAGTGACTATGAACACTCAGGATGAGAATGGGCATCGATGCCAGCTCCGAACCGAGCTGCACCGGCTGGCTCGAGGCTGTGGCTTCATCATGCAGCAGGGGCATGGCGTACTCTCTTTCCACCTACACGAAGGTCACTTCCCAGAGCCTCTTGGGCTTCGGCCAATAGCTTGTCGATGGGAGCGCGCACCCATCGCGGCTGGCCATCCACTTCGAAACGTTGCAACCCCTGCCTGAGCACGCCGGGAAGGCGCTCGATGAGTGATGGACCGGCGAGTTGAATGCGGCCGCCCAGCACAACCAGTTCAATTTGATCGCTGGTCAGTTGCGCGACCGTCTCGGCTGGGCTAAGCCCTGCGTCGCGAAGGACTAACATGTCCGCTATCCCACCAGGCGTGATGCCGGCTTCACCCCGGCGCAGGCGAAGCACTTCAGCCGGGCGATGGGTCACCATGGCGTAGATGGTGTTGGCGTCGATGCCAATCCGCGTGTGAGCAAACTGGATTTCATCCAACAGGTCGCCGGCCGCAGTGAGGGGCGAATCGCTGCCCAGGACAGCAGTGTCGAGTGAACGAATGAACGCGACCGACGGAGATCGATGGAACAGAAATTCATTCGACGTAGGGCATAGGATGAGCGCGGCACGCCGTTGGTTAATGAGCGAGATGGATTCCGGCGTACACGCTAGCCCGTGGACAAGCACCGTGCGCTGGTCGAGAGCGTGGATTCGATCCAGCTCGAAGATCTCTTGAGCGCTTGCTTCATCGACCCCTTCCGCAGCGTGCACAATGAAGGGCAGGTCAGCTCGGCTCTCGCGGAACTTGCCGGCAAGATCCGGTTCCATTGCAGGCGAGTGGGCCCAGGCGAACTCCGACACAACGCGGATGGGGAAACCGGGAGCTATCAGGTCGGGGAAAACCGGGTTGTGATGGCAGACGGTGGTGGCGCCGCACAGTAAGTTGCGGATCGCTCCCCACCACAAGCAGGTGGATCGCGGCACTTTGCGATGTTGCGCGATCAGGGGCGCGCTGTTGGTGTGAATGTCCCGCGCCCATTGGGCCGCATTGTAGTAGGGGCCGTTGCCAATATTAGGATAGAGGCTGAACTCCAGGTGATCGTGCGCATTGATGAGTCCTGGCAGCACAAGATATCCAGATAGGTCGACACTGCAGCCCATGTAGGAGTGAGACTGCCCATCCATCGAGTACCAGGCGTCGACTTGACCTCGGGATCGATTGTGAATCGACTGAATGCGTTCGCCCACCACCGCGATCGAACCAGCAGCGGTGGTATCCGGCCCAGTCGCATAGCGCCCCTGTTTAAGGACAAAAGCTCCGGCCGATTGCGACGTGACCTTGCGGAGCCGAGGGGCACTCGTAGACTTGCGCAACTGTAGCAGGTAAATCGCCGGCAGAGTGTCTGTCGAGTGATACAGCTCAAGCTTTCCATTCCCTTCGAAGATCGGCCTCTCTTGCGGACCGAAGGCAGGTTCAGTCAGCGAAATGAGCTTGAATCCGCGAGCTTGAAAAACCTGGGTAATCTGCTGGAGATCCCATCCCCTGGCCTTGATTTGCATCTCCGTGCCCTTCACCCTGAATGCCCGCTTCCAACCGCGGAACGCTTCGGTCTCCGGATGCATGTCGGTTAGAAAAATGGTTGCGCCCGGACGGGCAACTCGATCGATCTCCCGCGCGAAAGCTTCCAGATCTTCAAGGTAGCTGACGACGAAGGAAGACAACACCAAGTCGCACGCCGTGTCGCTCACAGGCAGAGCGGCGCAGCTACCGAGGCGAAGGTCGCAGTGGTCGCTCAGCTTGATGCCGGCGAGAAGCAGCATTCCAGGGGAGATGTCGACACCAACCAGGCTCCTGGGAGAGCGATCGACCAGCCGCTGTAGCCATCGTCCCGTACCGCAGCCCGCGTCGAGCACGTCGAGACCGCGAACGTCGGGCATGAGGGAACCGAGGACACGCTCTTCAAGCGCCAGCAGAGGGTTCGCCTGGGTGTCATATACCTCGGCCCAGGTGTCGAAGACCTCCAGTTCAACGGGTGACGGTGAGTCTTGTGTCATAGGCTTTCCCGCTTCGGCTTGCGAAGATGGATGAAGTCGTTTGCTAACTGAAGCTCGAAAGGGAAGGAGTAGATCCGCAGCGCATAGCGCCACCAGCTGAGAATCTTCAAAAGCGCACGGCTCCATCGCGGGGCCCGGATGTCTTGCACGGTAGGCCAGCGCGACGCAACCACGGTCTCAAAGTTGTCGATCAGTTTCTTGGTCCTGGGCTTCAACCATGGGGCGTGGGTATCGATGCGCAGCGTGTAGTCCAGCCATTCCTTGCTGGCCCATCCCGCGGGGCTATCTGGAAAGCTGATCTGATTTTCGACATCACCATACATCTTGCCCGGTTGGGGTGTGGGGGTGTAGTGCTGCACGATGATCTCGGAGGTGGGGTTGATTCGCTTGATCTTGCGGATGAAGCTCACCGTTTCTCGCGTGTCGCGTTCCGGATCATTGGGGTTGCCGATGACAAATGAGAATTCGGGAATGATGCCGAACTGGCGCGTTCGATGGGCCATCGCCAGAGTCTCCTCAGTGGTAATTCCTTTTTGCATTTCTTTCAGTACCCAATCGGATCCGGATTCCGCCCCAAAGAAGATCATCGTGCATCCGGCCTTCCTGATCGCTTCCAGGGTGGCATCCGAGTAGCGCGACATGATATCCACACGCGCCTCACACCACCATCTAAGGTTGAGTGGCGCGAGCCGGTCAGCCAACTCCCGGGCGTGATCTTCACGAAGGAAAAAGTTCATGTCATAGAACTGAACCGAGTCTGCACCGTATCGAGCCACCAGGTAGTTGAGAATCTTGACCGTTCGCTCGGGGGACTCCATACGCTCCGCCCTTCCGTAGGCTGCATGGACACCGCAGAAGCTGCAATTGAAAGGGCAGCCGATACTGGCGTGATGAACCGCGGTGCGTTTGCCAAAGAATGAAGGCCGCAGATACTTGTCTACCGGAAGGCGATGAAAGGGCGACCACGGGAAGTCGTCCGGGCCTTTCATCGGCCGCTCAGGATTTGTGCGATGGAAGCCGAAGGCGTCTTTGTAGCAGAGGCCGAGGACGGACTCGAGCGCACGCTTTCCGCGCAGCGCGTCGATCAGCTCAAGCAGCGTGTCTTCCCCTTGGCCACGGACCACATAGTCGACGTACTTGGCGTTCAGCGCGGTGTCAGGATAGAGAGAAGGGAAGTAGCCGCCCCAAACAATGCGCACATGGGAACGTAGACGCCGGATCTCGCGCGATGTTTCCATGGCGGCGACCATCTGTGGTCCCGGCATGCACGAAACGCCAATAAGCTCGACCTGGTGTTGGTCAATCGTGTTTATGATCGCTCCTGTGGGATCATCCTCCAGATTGCCGTCGATGATTCTGTATTCTTCCCTGCCTTCGAGCACTGCGGCAAGCGCGAGTACGGCCAAGGGGAGCCTGCAGTTGCGAGGCCGGGTTGCGCGGGGATGGAAGAGGATAATCATTGGCTGCCCTTATTGGCTACGTAGATTCGGAAGCGGGAGGGTTCGCGTTTGTGTCGTAGTTTTGCCAGCCAGGGTCGCAGTTGCCAGCGTATTCCGTAATAAGGTTCATGCATCCGCCAGCGGATACCAAAGTACGATTCCATGCAAGCTAATCGCCGATTAGTGAGGTATTCAAGGCTTCTGAGGCCGTCGGAGGGAAAGCCGAAACGCTTTACGAACCCGGCGCGGCGCTCCATGAGCATGCGCTGTCCGCTCTGCTCATCGCGATACCACGGAGTGTCAGCGATGATCACGCTGCCGCTCCGCCGGACACAGCGAAGCGCTTCGGCTAGTGTCTTTTCGTAATTCTCCGAGTAATGAAACGAAGCATTGAAGATCGCAAGGTCAAATTGACCATCGACAAAGGGCAGGTTGTCGAGCTCCGCCCGAAATCTCGGGAAGAGACTGGGCAGCGATCGCCTGTAATGCTCTGCTGCCTCGAGACCATCCTGGTCATTGGTCAAGAGGTCGACTGCGATTGGCGTATGGCCTTGCTTCGCAAGGCGGTAGCTCATCCATCCATTGCCCGCACCCAGGTCTAGAACGCGAAGCGCAGGGCGCGCGAGGGTAATAATGCCGGGCAGAATCTTCCGCTCAATGTGGCGAAACGTACGGGCGCGGATTGCCCATTGCCCGCTATTGCGTCCGGAGAGATCGCGATAGGGAAGCGCAAGGTAGTAGCCGTCTTTTGCGCTTCCTCGGCCCTCAGAGGCGCGAATGTATTGATAGTCTTCGACGAAGCGCGCGAAGTGTGCCGCGCGCTCCGGCAAGAACGCCTGCCAAACGCCGCGACGGCAGGACATATTCATTTTGCAGCGGGAGCAGGCAACGGTGTGGTTATCGCCGGGTAACCCGCCGATCGAGTTGCCGCAATGAGGGCAGCGCAGCCGAACGCCGGCGTTTACCTCGCTGCGAGCACTCTTCGGTTGTTTTTGCGGACTCAATAGCATCTGCTGCACTCCACTCGCTCAAAATGAAGAAGCATGTGGTCTCCCGTAATGCGCAGCAAAGGAAGGCGGGAGATTCGTTTATCGATCGAACGGAGTAGGACGAACAGACGCGGGTATTTGCGGACTATCGGTTCCAGATACGATGGTGGAACCGCGACACCGATCCCAGTGCACGAACGCAGCCGGAACCACGGAAAAAACGATTCCCTCACCTGGCGTAAGGTCGGGTAATGTACTTTCACCGTGAGCCCGCTTACTTTTACGTAAGCAACCCCTCGACTTCTGCGGAAGGCCTTGCGAAAGTCACCATGGAAGAGGAACCAGAGCGTTTCTGCGAGGCAAAATCGGGTGGAGAGACAGATGAGCACGGAAGCACCCGCCTTAACCCGGGATGCCAGGTCCCACACCACCGGATCGAGGTGCGACACACAATTTAATCCGGAGAAGTTCGATAGAACTCCATCGAATACGCGATCGGGGTGAAGTTGTGCCAGTCGCTCGGTGGGAAGAAGCTCGAACTGGATCGGCGCATCCGGTTCTTCTTCCTGCTTGCGCTTGCGCGCGGTCCTGATCATGCCTTCCGACCCGTCACAGGCAACAACAGTCATGTCATGCCGGGCAAGGAAGAGGGCGTCTTCGCCAGTGCCGCAATTGAGTTCCAGAATGTGGGCGCCGGGCTCGAAGGTATCAAGAAGCGCATCCCATACGGTTCCGCGCTGGGCGCGGCCGATCATGGAGCGAGTAAATAATTCGTCATAACTTGCGGCAATGGTGTCAAAGGCGAGAAGCGCCTCATTCTGAACTTCAGCGGCGGCGATCATGCATCCACCTCTGAGACAGACGAGAGCAGCCCTGCGCGCGATAACTGGATACTCTGGCGGAGGCTAGCTGCGCGCTCGGAGTTTGCCGCAGGTGTGCCGGCCAGGCGCGCCAGCTGCACTTCCTCCTTGAGAAGCTTGTCGGCATAACTGTAAAAGCGTTGCGAATGACGGCCCTTGATCTTCAAGTCGCGATCGGAGCTGGTTCCCCACGGCTGCAGCTGAACCAGGCGATCGGCCATCTTCTTGTAATAGGGCGTTCCCTTGATCGGATAAGAGACCGTGGTGAAGAAGATGTCCGGTTGGGATGTGCTGACGTGCCGGATGGTCGCCTCTATGTCTTCCACCTCTTCTCCCTCGTAACCCCACATGAGAAACATTCCGCTTTCAATGCCGCGCTCCCGGCTCATGGCCACTGCCTGGTGAACCTGCTCGATCTTGACTCCGCGATCCATGGAATCGAGAATTCGCTGCGATCCGCTTTCTGACCCGATCCAAATGCGGAAGCAGCCCAGCTCCGCGAGCAGATCGAGCATTTCGGAGTTGAGGCGATCTGCGCGGGAGATGCATTCGAAGGGGATGCGCAAGCCGCGCAGCCGCATTTCGGCGGCGTAACTGCGGAGCCATTGGTGGTTGATGGTGAATACATCGTCAGAAACCCAGACCATGTCTGGCGTATACGTGCGTAGCAGCCACTCCACCTCATCCACCACCAGCACCGGGTTGCGCCGGCGATGCGTTTGCCCAAAAACCTGGTGACTGCACCAACGGCACTTGTAAGGGCAGCCGCGCGCAGTGATGAAGTTGATCGATCCCTTTCCGTGGGCGTCGCGCCAGGTCTTTACATAGCGGGTGATGTCGATAGCCTGACGCGCCGGCCAGGGTTGGCTGTCGAGGTCTGCGATCTGAGTACGCTGCCCGGTTTCGTGCATTTGGCCTGCGGAGTCGAGGTAGGCGAGGCCGCAGATCTCTGTGTAGGCGGCTTTTGCGCCGCCACGGAATGAGGCGAGTAATTCGCCTACAGTGAGCTCACCCTCGCCAAAGACTACGAAGTCCGCTCCTGCCTGCAGATACTCAAGCGCGTATGCTCCCGGCTCTGGGCCTCCGACGATGGTTTTCCAGCCCGCCTCGCGCGCTACCTTCAGAATCTCGACCACGTTCTTGCGCGTCATCAGGTTGGCATAGATGCCCAGCACGGAAGGCGCCTCGCTGCGCAGATGGGCAAAGAGCGCCTCACGGCTGGAAAACGTGGTGTCGAACACGTCCACAGCGAAGCCCTGTTGCCTCAGGTGCGAACACAGATACAAAATACCCAGGGGGGCATAAGGCTTCATGATCTGAAGTTCTTTTGGATCTTCATAGAGAAAGTAACCGTGCGTGAGCAAGAGTTCTGCCATTGTCTCCCCCTTCCTCAGCTCGCCCGTGCGCCCTGCAGGCGAACGAGTTGGTACTGGTTGGTTTCTTTAGGCGGCCCTTCATAATGGGTGAGAGTGGTGGCGTCTGCGTTCCTGCTGGTTTGTTCAAGGGCAAATACACGTTGCCAAAGACCAGCCAGGTACGCCGCGCTCTTCGCCGAGCCATCATCACGCCAGGAGTCGACCTCGGCGTGGAGAGCATTGCGCAGCGCGAGATAAAACTCGTCCTTGTAGGCCGCGGTAAACATCAGGCAGAGATCATCGCTATCCGTCCAGTTTTTCTTGGGTCCGATCTCTTCCCGCACCCGGTCGAAGAAGGCAGTTCCCGGAAGTGGATAAGAGAACGAGACACCTATATCGTGCGGGCGTGTGTCGCGCACCAGCGCAATCGTTTTCCTTATGTCTTCCCATTGCTCCCCGGGATAGCCGAACTGCAGGAAATAGCAAGCGCGAATGCCTGCGTCGCGCAGGCGTGCCCGGGCGTCCTCTATCTGTGGGATACGCAAACCCTTATCCATGGCATCGAGAACTCTCTGCGATCCCGATTCGACTCCCATCCACACCTCGGCGCAGCCCGCCCGTCGCAGGCCGCTGACCGTGTCCCGGGTCATAAGATCGGCGCGGGATTGAATCTTGAATGGCAACCTGCAGTCGAGCGCCTCCATGGCTTCGGCGAACTCCTGGACCCAGTGCTGGTTCAGGGCAAAGACGTCGTCCCCAAACCAGATATGTTCCACCCCATGGACGTTTTTGAGTTCAGAGATTTCAGCCGCAACCAGCTGCGGTGAACGAAGCTGAAACTTATTGCCGGAAATCGGTTTCGCGCACCAGTTGCAGCGATAGGGGCATCCACGGCTGGCAACCACGTTGGTAGAGAACTGGGCGTGAGCCGAGAGCCACGCCTGGCGGTACGGCGCAAGATCAACCAGGTCACGCGCCGGCATTGGCAGGTTCTTCCAATTTGCGTTGCGCGCTGCCTTAACTGGACTCTGCACAAGATTGCCTGTTGCATCCAGATGGAGGACACCGGGAATGCTGCTGGGCAATTGATCTTCTTTCAGGATCGACGCACAAAGTTCCACCAGGCTCTGCTCGGCCTCACCGACCAGAACAAAGTCCGCACCATGATCGAGATACTCTTTGGCGTGGTCGGTTGCGTCCGAGCCGTGAACGATCACAATCGCTCCGGCATCGCGCGCAGCCCGCGCTAGTTGCCAGGCAAGCTCGCGCATCCGTGTCAGGCACATCTTGGAGAGAAAGTTGAAGTCGTCTTCGTAGATAGCGAGAACCTTGGGTTGCAGCCGTCTCAATACCCCTGGAAAAGCAGAGACGGGGTCCTGCAGCATGGGGTCAAAGACGGCAACTGAAATGCCATGCTCCCTCAGAGCTGTGGCCGCGTAGAGAGTGCCTAGCGGCGGGTAGGGTTGCATCTTCCGTAGCTGCTTGGGGTCATACGCGAGATGGTAGGAGTGCGCTAGGAGAATATCTGCCACGATTTACCTCACATACTTCATGTTCACTAGCACGCACTTGCGGGCAACTTGGGAAGATCCTGGCCAGTTACCAGCGAACGGCGCAAGGCCAGCCGCTCCGATATGCGTGCGACCCAAAGTTCCCAGGGGAAAGCGGATTGACTGGAACGCAGACGCCACCGGATCGGGGTTTGGATGACGAATTTAACCGCTCGCCGCAACGTTGAATGGGGTGTCGTCTGACGGCAGAACTGACTGTTGAGCAGAAAATATTCAACCATCCGCTCCAATCGCGTCAGCTCTTTACCTTTGAGCCATGGCAGCATGTTCGCCCCCAAGGGCATGTCCATCCATTCCCGCAGTGAGTGCGGCTCCGGGACGCCAAGTTCCCGCAGTTGTGGCCAGATCGGAATGCCGGGATACGGAGTAAAGATGTTCGGCGAAAAACTCACATTGGGAAATTGACGCGCTATATCGCTCATGGTCTGAAAGGTGATGGAGCGATCGGCCTCGGTTTCACCGGGATAGCCAAAGATGAGATTGAACGTGACACGGATGCCGGCCAGGTTTGCCTTACGGGCGGTCTCATACATCTCATTCACTCGTTGATGGCGTTTGTTCATGAGCTTCAGCACAGGCTCAGAAGTCGATTCAGTACCGAAGCCCATGTGTGACACGCCGCTATTGCCAAGCAATCGCACTTCGTCTTCGCTCATGCGACATAGAAAATCTGTAGAAGCCTGGAAGGTCCAATGAAACTTAACCCCGGAAGCCAGTATGCCGCGGGCAATGTCGAGCGCCCGGCCCAGGTTGACCGGGAAGTTGGAATCAAGCAGGGCGACTTCCTGGATGCGATACTTGCTCACCAGTCCGGTCATCTCGGAAACGACGCGCTCAGCAGTAAGCGCATTGAACCGGCGCTTGTAAAAAACCATGTCGGTGCAGTAGTTACATGCATAGGGGCACCCAACGCTGGTCGCGTATCCGATCTTCCTGGCGCCGCTGAGTTTCTCGTATGCGTCAAAATCAGTAAGGTCAAAGGCGGGAACTGGTAGCGCGTCCAGCGGCTCCACGCGGCGGTCGACGTTGTGCATCCGGCGCCCACGGTCCTTAAAGGAAACCCCGGCAATTCCATCCAAGGATTTCTTCGCCCGCAGGGCCTCAGCTAGTTCCACGATGGTGACCTCGCCCTGCCCCCGCACGACTACATCGACAAACGGCTCGCTCAGCGTTTCATCGGGCAACAGGGTTGGGTGCCAGCCGCCAAATATAATCGGCAGCCATGGATGGTCGCTCTTTATGGCGGCAGCTATCTCGATCGCGCCCTTGATCATGGGCCCGGTGAGTACGGAGATACCCACGCACAGCGCATCGACGACCTCACATTCAATGCGTGTTCGATAATCAGGCTCAATCGCTGCGTCAATCATCACCACGTCAAAATCGGCTTGGCGTAGCGTGGAAGCAAGCGCAAGCAGACAGAGCGGTGCGCCGAGTGGCGGCCCGTCGTACGCGGGATAGAACAGGATGACTTTTCCCCGCGTCAGCACGTGGCCTCCACCGGATTTGGCTCCAACCGCTTTGCATCGACGGCAGGCTTAAGCGCTGCGGCGTTGTACTCTTTGAGCTTCTTATTCAGCCAGAGCTCGACAGGGAAGCGGTAAGCAGCGTGGTCTAGACGCCACCGCGCAGGCAGCGAGATGCATTTCTGCGCCAGGCGCGTGATGGGCTTGCGCGTATCCGCCGAGATGGGGATGCGATCGAAGGCTATGCGGAGATAATCACGCATGACCTGCAGTTCCTGGTGATCGCGGCCGTTTAGCCAGGGAAGTTTGGTATAGCGGGGGAAAAAGTCTACCCAGCCTTCGAGCGAGTCCGGCGTCTTCACGCCCAGTTCTGCAATCTTGTCCATGATGGGAGCGCCCGGGATACGGGGTGAAAATGTTGGTCCAGAACTCAGCGCCCGGGAAACGCCGGCATACATCCATCACAAAGCTGATCGTTTCCCTTCGCTCTTTCGCGCCTTCGCCCGGAAAGGCGAAGATGATGTTGAACGATGGGCGAATACCTGCTTCCAGGCAGCGCGCCGCGCTTTCATAGATGGTCGGGAAATCCTGAAAGTCTTTGTTCATCGCCTTCCAGACCTTGCGGGATCCCGATTCGGCGCCCTGGCATATCTGGTGCAGCCCGCTCTTGTGCAGCAGTTTCAGGTCTTCGAGAGAAAGGCGTGCAGTGAGGTTCGTGGTTGCCTGGATGCTCCACTTGAAGCCGGCGCCGGCGCGCACCAATCCTTCAGAGATGGCCCGTGCCCGGTCAAGGTCGACCAGGAAATTGTCATCGACGATCCACAGCATCTCGAGGTTGTACCTCCGGCTTAGATCAACCGTTTCTTCCACAAATTGTTCGGCCGGTAAGGCGTTCCACTTGCGCCCGTAGACGCCCGCATTGGTGCAGTAGGCGCAATTGAAGGGGCAGGCCAGGCTGGAGGTATACATGGCCCAGCGCCGCCCGCACAAACGTTCATAGGCATCGAAATCCGCCAGGTGATAGGCCTTTGGAGGCATATCGACCAGCGGCCTCAGGGGACGTTCCGGAGTGAAGACCAACTTGTTGTCGCGTTTGAAGCCGATGCCCGCGACAAAGTCAGGCGCTGATCCCTTCTCAATATGGCTGACTAGTTCCAGCAGAGACTCTTCGCCCTGTCCTCGAACGACATAGTCGATATACGGCGCCTGCAGTGTTTGTGTAGGCAGTAGCGAAGGGTGCCAACCGCCCAGGATGATAGGGAAGTCTGGATTCCATTCCTTGATGGCACGTGCGATTTCGACGGTTTCCCGGATCATCGGTCCGGTCACAAGAGAGATACCAAGGCAGAGGGCATCGCGTACTTCTTCGAGTACGCGCTTTTTATAATTTGGAGTGATGGTCGAATCGATGAGGCAAATTTGATATCCGGCACGGAGCAGAGGGGTCGCAACGGCCAGAATGCCCAACGGGGCAGTCGCATCAGAGCTTGCGAAGGACGGGAAAAAGAATACGATTTTGCGTGACTTTGGCAACGCTTACTCCCTGCTTAAGAAGGAAGATAGAACGATTGCCGGGCCTAGTTGTCACGCGGATGTCACTGGTTTGTCACGTGCTGGCTACCGCATTCACCCTCGACAGATCAGCCGTCACTCTTGTCGCAGTGTGACCATGGGATCCACGTTGGCGGCACGGCGTGCGGGAAGGTAGCTGGCAAGCACGGCAATGGTAATCAGCGTAATGGGGGCGCAAACGAACGTCAGCGGGTCGGTGGGTCCGACGCCGTAGAGCAAGCCGGCGACAAGCCGCGTCAACAGGAACGCGGCAGCCAGCCCGATCGTGACTCCGATGCAAGCCAGAAGCGTTCCGTTCCCGACAACCATCTTGGTGATTGCCTTGCGGTCGGCACCCAGTGCGAGCCGAATCCCCACCTCTCTTGTGCGCCTCGCGACTGTGTACGAGATCACTCCATAGAGTCCGACAGCAGTCAACAGAAATGCCAGGCCGCCGAAGATGCCGAGGAGGACAGCCTCAAAGCGAATACCACCGACCGAATCGCTCACGTAGTCGTCGAGTGTCTTGACGTGCAGCAGAGGCAGCGAAGGATCCAGGGATTGGACCTCACTCGTCAACGTGGGCACCAGGTCTGCGGGAGGGGTTTCGGTGCGCACAACCACCGACATGTCCATCATCGGCAATTGCGCATAGGGAACATACGATTCAGCAATCGAAGGAGCAATCAGGCCTTCCGCCTTTACATCACCCACGACACCGACAACGACGCGCATCGGCGCGGCCGAATCTCCAGATCCAACATCTGGCTGAACACACTGGCCTACTCGCTGCGCAATGCTTGCGCCGGATCGATGGTCGCGGCGCGCCTTGCGGGAATGAGTCCGGCCAAGGCAGCAACCACGCTGATCGTGAGAATGCTCACCCCATACGTCACGGGATCGGCCACCGAAACGCCGAACAGTTGGCTCCGCACAGCCTGCGTTCCGAGCATTGCGAGCGGAATGGTCACCGCCATCGCGCAACCGGCCAGAAGCAGCACTTCGCGCAGAATCAGCCCCATCACCATTGCGCGCTGAGCCCCCAGTGCCATGCGAAGCCCGATCTCCTGCGTCCGCTGCGCGGTTGAATACGCCAGAATTCCATAGAGCCCAATGCCTGCCAAGAGCGTCGCCAGAAAGCCAAATGCCGTGGCCAGCATGGAGATCGCGCGTTCCGCCAGCAAGTTGGTGTCGATCTCCTGCGTCATAGTGCGTACGTTGCTAACAATCAGCTTGGTGTCGAGATGCCCGAGGGCAGCGCGAATACTCGCCGTCGTCGCGTTCGGCGGTTGCCATGTGCGCACGTAAAACGTCAGGCCGGTCAGTTGCTGCGCTTGCGCGAACAGGGTATAGCAGGTAGGGACTGCCGGATCGCGTACGCTGGTGTGCTTCACATCGCGCACTACTCCCACGATCGTCGCGTCCGCGGTAGGCTTGTTCGGCTCATGGACCTGGTGGCCTGGCGCCGCCTGGGCGCTGCCGAAGTAATGCTTCGCGAAGCTCTCGTTCACAATCGCTACTCGTTGCGAGGTTGCCGTGTCACTTGGGCTGAAGTAGCGTCCCACCAGCAGCGGCACCCCGAGCGTCTGGAGATATTCGTCGCTGACCCGCGGCAGTTCTACGGTGAAATCCTCCTCCGGTTTCTGCGTGGTCGCCAGCGGAACCATATCTCCGTTAATATCGTCTCCTGCCAGGTCGGTATCGTTCGTCGCACCCACTCCACGGATGCCTGGCAGCGCGCTCACCGCATCCAGCGCCCGTATATCTTCCCGAGCGACTTCCTCTGCCCGATATCCCGCCAGAGACGGATCCAGATCGAACGCCAACAAATGATCCGTCGCAAATCCCGCATTCACGCCGCGGAGGTTATCGATGGTTCGCACAAACAGCCCTGCTGCCACAATCAGTAGCAGGCTGAACCCGATCTGCAACGCCACGCAAGTGCGGCGGAACTTCAACGACCCGCCTCCAGCCCCCATCCGCTGCTTCATGGCTTCTGCCGGCCGTGGATTCCTGAACTGCGTCGCCGGCGCCAGGCTGAAGAACAAACTCGCCAACACCGTTATTCCCAACGTGAATGCCAGCACCCGCCAGTCGAGCGTCGCCGTAAACGGTAGCCCGTTTTCAGACCCTGCCGACATCCAATGGATAAGCAGTCGCAGCGTCTGGGGCGCTATCACGAGGCCAAGTGCTGTCCCCGCCAATCCCAGCAACATTCCCTCGGCCAGTAGTTGGCGCATAATCTGCGCGCCGGTCGCGCCCAAAGCGAAGCGCACCGAAAATTCGCGCGCGCGACCAGCTGCACGCACCAGCAACAGGCTGGCCACGTTCACTATCGCCATCCCGATCACCAGCAACACCATCCCCATGATGATCGTCAACGGCATCTGTACGTCATCGCGCAACGGGCTGAATCCCTTCGCGCCCGCTTCAAGATTCAGGTGCGCCTGGGTGATGAACTTCTGCCTGGCTTGTTCCGATTGGTCGCGCAGCAGCGTGAAGTCTGCTGCGCGGAGGCCCAGGAACAGCGTGTTGAGTGATGCCTCCGCCTGCGCTCGGGTCACATTCGGCTTGAGCCGCCCCGCTACATCGATCCAGTACGCCTGGCGGTCATTCAGATACGGCCGCTGTGGCCTCAGCACTTGCTCCATCGTGAGGGGCACAAATAGGGCCGGTGTGTGCCCCCACACCATGCTCGAGAATCCGGGGGCGGCGACCCCGATAATCGTGAAGGGGCTCCCGTCGATTAAAAGAGTTTTGCCGGCCACAGGCGCTTCTGCCAGGTGCGACTTCCAGTAGTTGAAGCTGAGCACAGCCACCGGATTCGCGCCCGGCGCTGTTTCGTCGTTCGTTCCAAAAAGACTTCCCACAGCTGCCCGCACACCCAGCGTGGCAAAATAATTCCCACTCACCATCTCGGCCGGCACTGACTCGGCATGGTTGTTCCACGCCACGCCCAGGGTCACCGGCGACTCGGCGATCAGCCCGCTGAGCACCGTGTTCCGATCACGCAAGTCGCGGTAGATCGGGTACGGAAATTCGTGAAAACGCCCCGGGCTGTTACCGCCCTCGGAATCTTTATGGCCTGGATTGGACCCCGCAAAGCTGAGTACCACCAGCTCATTCGGATTTGCCACCGGCAGAGCCTGCATGAGTGCCTGGCCGATCAAGCTGAAGATGGTTGCATTCGCCCCAATCGCCAGCGCCAACGTCAGTACCGCGACAGCCGTGAAACCCGGATTCCGCCGGAGGCCCCGCAGCCCGTAGTGCACGTCGCGGCCCAGAGACTCCAGAAAGAACGACGGCCGTTTCTCTCGACATTGCTCTCTAGCGCGCTCTCGGCCCCCGAATGCGATTGCCGCTCGCCTCTTCGCTTCCGCAGCCGGCATGCCCGCAGCCACATTGGCCTCGAACTCGCGGTCCAGGTGAAACTGGATCTCTTCTTCGACGTCCGCGCGTTTCTTTCGCGCCACGAAATAACGCAATCGCGACCACCACCCACTCAACATAACTACGTCCTCTGCACTACTAGATTGATCGCTCCCGTCAGCCGATCACGAGCATGGCACCATGCCCTGCAACAGAGCGTGGATGGCGGCATTGTCCCCTCGGCATTCGACAACAGTATCGCTCACCTCTTGTCGAATGTCAAGGGGTAAGGTCAGTGACAGAAAGAGTTGCTGAGACAGCGTTTATCTGGGTTGAGTGCCCCATTCAAGCCTGATTTTTGCTTGAGTGGGATGCAGCACCCGACGGGCCGGTCCCTAAGCTTTCAAAGGTGCTTTCGATAGACAAGAAATCCGGGCTTCTCCGCGACCTTGTCATATAGTTTCATGGCCGTTGCATTCGTCTCATGGGTGTGCCAATAGACCCTGCTGCAGCCTGCTTCTTTTGCGCGCTGATAGACCCCTTCGATCAGCGCACGACCCACGCCTTTGCCTCTTGCCGCTTCTACTGTGAACAAGTCTTGCAGATAGCAGATGGACTCAATCGAAATCGTGCTGCGATGAAAGAGAAAATGCACGAGGCCCAGGAGCTGCTCCGATTGTTCCGCGACCAGGGCCTGCATGGGCTCATACCTATCGAAGAAGCGCGACCACGTCATGTTTGTGATCGCGTCAGGCAACGCCGTCGGTCCTTCGCGGCCGTAAAACGCGTTGTAGCCGTCCCACAGTACTTTCCATTGAGGGAAATCATTCTTATCGGCCGCTCGTATCAGTAAATCGTTACTTGCCGTCATTTGATACCTACAACCATGGAGTCGGGCCCCCCCAGGTGCTGCACCCGGGTTTCGCGGAAATTTGCTTCCTTCATCCATTGCATGCAATCGCTCCCGGTGTAGTCGAACCCGCCGGCGGTCTCGATCAGCATATTCAGGCTCATCAGCAAGCCGAAGGCGTTGCTCGAACGATCGTCATCAATGATGCTCTCGAAAACGATGTACGCGCCGCCCGGTGGCAGTGCTTCAAAGGCTTTTGCGACCAGCATGCGTTTTGTCTCCAGATCCCAGTCATGCAGGATATGGCCCATCATCACCACGTCAGCTTTCGGCAGGGGCTGCTCGAAGAAACTTCCAGGGGAAAACTTCACCCGGCTGGTGAGCCCGTTGGCCTCGACATACTCTTCGAAAATGGGACCAACCGCTGGCAGATCGAATCCAGTTCCCTCGATATGCGAGTGCGCCAAAGCTACTTGCGTGATCAAGTCCCCTTGGGCGGTTCCGACATCAACAGCGGTCCGATATTGCTGCCATGGGAAGAGGCGGGCGATCGCCATGTTGCCGCCACGGCTCACGCCCGTCATGGCACCAAGGAACTGCTTCAAACGCGCAGGATCGGCATAGAGCGAGACGAACGGGTCGGCGCCTCCATCCTTGGATTCATTTTGTGGAGTGCCGGTGCGCAGCGCGGTCGTAAGATGTCCCCAGTGCAGATAGAGCCGATGATTGGCCATCTCGAGAATGCCGCCGATGTAAGACGATTTGCGCTTGTCGAGGAAAAACGCGGTAGACGGTGTGTTGCTGTAATTGCCATCACGTCGCTCGAGAAACTTCAGAGCCACCAGCGTGTCCAGAAAATCTCGGGCTGATCGGGGATGCAGTCCCAGGCGGCCTTGCAGTATTTCCAGCGACTCAGAGCGGTCAGCAAGTTCGGTGAATAGTTCCATCTCGATTGCGCTCAGCAGTGTTTTTGACGCCAAAAAACCCATGCCGACCTGAAAAATGTGGTCGGGCTGCAGTTCGTTCATAGCAGTTGCCTCCGGGGCAAAGCCTAACGGAAATTGTTTTGTCTGGAGGTAAAGCTTACAGCACTCAAGGGACTTTGCTTGCGGGCGGCTCGGCGGCAGCAGCGCGAGACAAAATATAGGCCTCAATCGCCCGCACTTCCTCAGGTTTGAGCGCGTCTTTGAATGACGGCATGCCGCCTTGCTGGCGAGCGCCTCCCAGCACGATGGCCGCAAATTGATGGTGGGTGGCGGCAGTAGCATAGCGCAGGTCAGGAACGCCGGACCCGGAAATTACGCCCACCCCGTGGCAATAGAAGCATTGCTGCATGTATAGGATTTCGCCTTCGCGGAGAGTCGCCGGTGTGGCGCTCATGTGAATCGCAGGGGAAGGCGGCCCTTGATGTCCGTAAGGAGGAATGTCGAGTTTCGCGTTGCCGCCCAAAGAAAAGGTTAGGACGCGGCCATAACCGGGTTTGACCGGGCCACTACCGGTTAAATTATTGATACCGGCGGAACCGCCCCACCCCACCATGAGCGTAATGTATTGCACTCCATTGAGCAGGTAGGTGACGGGCGGAGCCATGATGCCTGTGCCCGCGTAGAACTCCCAAAGTTTTTTGCCATCGGTGGCGCGATAAGCGCAAAGCATTCCGTCGGAGCGGCCCTGGAAGACCAGGTTGCCTGCGGTCGCCAGCACGCCGCCACTTTCAATTAGCGGAAGAGAGACATTCCACACCGCACGCTGGTCAACGGGATTCCAGGCGATCAGGTGGCCAGTCATTTGCGGGCGAGATCGGGCTTCAGCCACGAGCGGCCCGTTGTACGCTGCATCCTGCCCAAGATTCCAGTTGGTTGTGTTGGAAGTCCAATGCTTGTTGGGAGCGTGCAGCGCGGACGAACTCTCTCGCGCAGGGACGTAGACCAGCCCAGTGCCGGGATGAAACGCCATGGGATACCAGTTATGAGCGCCGCCTGGCGCTGGGGAAACGAGGACCGCCTCCAGACCGTTATACGCGGTGGGCGATTCGATCGGCCGACCGCTCCCAGGATCGATTCCGCTAGCCCAGGTAACACCGCCGACAAATTGCTTCGCAGAAAGGAACTGGCCGGTCTGGCGATCGAGCACGTAGAAAAATCCGTTCTTCGACGCCTGCATGATGACCTTGCGCACTGTGCCGTCGATCTTCAGATCCGCGAGCATTAAAGGCTGCGTGGCGTCGTAGTCCCAAGTGTCCCCCGGGGTTACCTGGTAGTACCAGACCAGCTCTCCATTGCTGGGCCGCAGCGCCAATATCGAAGCGATGTACAGATTGTCGCCTCCGCCCGGACTGCGCAGATCGCGATACCACACCACTCCGTTGCCCGTGCCGGTGTAGATGAGGTCCAGATCGGGGTCATAGACAATGGAGTCCCACGGAGTGCCTCCGCCGCCCGCAACCCACCACTTTCCGTGCCAGGTTTTCGCGGCGTTCTCCAGCGCCTTGGACTCGAACCCTAACGCCGGGTCCCCGGGCACGCTGTAAGTGCGCCAGACCAGCTTCCCACTCTCCGCGTCATAGGCGGAGAGGTAACCCCGCACTCCAAATTCGCCGCCGGCATTGCCAATCAGAACCATTCCCTTGGCAATGCGGGGAGCTCCGGTAATCGCATAAGGATGGGACTGATCTGCAGTCAGTACCTCCCAAACAGGATGTCCAGATTTGGCATCGAGCGCGATGAGACGGCCGTCGAGCGTGCCCAGGTAGATCTTGTCGTGATAGAGGGCGACTCCGCGATTAACCACGTCGCAGCAGATGGTGCGGGCGTGCGCGCGATTTACCTTGGGGTCAAACGTCCACAGGATGGCGCCGGTCTTGGCATCGAGCGCCAAGGCGACGCTCCATTCGGCGGTGGTGTAGATCACTCCGTTGGAAACGATGGGCGTCGCTTCGAGACCACGGGTGGTGCCCAGTTCTTTGCTCCAGGCGAGGCCGAGCCGCCCAATGTTCTGCTCATTGATCTGGTTTAAGGGGCTGAACCGCTGCTCGTCAGTAGTCCTTCCGTACATGGCCCAATCTGCCCCATCGCCGGCGGCGGTTGCGGAAGGCGATTGCTGGCACCCAGCGAAGGAAATGAGCAGGGAGCCGGCAAGAAGAAGCGAGATGCTGCGGCGCATAATCTCCAACGCTGAAGTGGAACGAGCGCGATTAAATGCCGATGTGCGTTTGGTGTCAAGGAGATCCTATCCATGGATGGGCGGCATCTGAGAACATAGCCCCCGAGTTGCGGAGAAGTGCCATGGCCACGAGCTTAGAAGATGCGGTTGTTTCCGTGTGGCGGCAGGTGATGGCCGAAAACGCCAAAACCGTAACGCTCGACGATCAGAGCTACCCTGTCCGTCGGACCTCGCGATCCAAATTGCGGGAAGTGGAGTTCAAATTCGAAGGTACTTCTCTGCGCGGCGTCGAGCAAAATGCCAATACAAGCTCGCGCTGGGCGAAACTCGCACAGGAAGGTAAAAAGGTGATGCAATTTATGGCAGATCGCCGCTACGTTGCCAACGTAGTCGACGGAAAGGCTACCGTGTACCGGTCCCTGCGTGAGAAATAGCTAGCGGTGAGAAAGATCGCGTATCCAGATGTCTTTGAATTCCATGTTGCCTTGTCCGCCGGCGTGCAATTGCAAGGCAATCTTGCCATCGAATGAAGTCGGCTTGGGGTCAGTAAAGTCCACCATGGGCACTCCATTCAGGCGGGAGCGGTACCGGTTACCGTCTACCTCCACCAGATAGTCGTTCCAGTCGCCCATACGAACGACGCCCTCATTTTCCGGCGCCGGCCAAACTACCCATCCGCGCCCATCCTCGGCATATACGCCGGCTGTGTGATGCATCATCTTGCAGTCGATCTCAAACTGCATTCCTTGCGTCACGTCCGCGGTGCCCGGTTTGAATTCGCTATGGAAGAAGACCCCGCTGTTGCCATCGCCCACGCATTTGAAGCGCAGCGAAAGCTGAAAGTCTTTATAGTCTTTGGCCGTTTGCAGATACCCATAGTCCTGGGTCAGCCCTTTTCCGTGGATCAACCCGTCTTCCACCGTCCAGCTCTCCTTGCCGATCTTGGTCCAGCCATTCAGATCGTCTCCGTCGAATAGCCGGATCCAATCCTCTCCAGCGAGCTTGACCTTTTCCTGGCCCCTCACTACGCAGGAGCCGGCAACCATCGCGACCAGGATCAAGGTAAATGTCAGGAAACGTTGGGGTAGGGAATTTGGAGCGCGCATGACGGCATCTCGTTGCGAAGGGTATGAGTACGTTTCGCCAGATTCTATCAGCCCTGTCCGTAGCGGGAGGTCTCGAAAGGGACAAACGGACGCGCAACAAGGAGGCCAGGTTTGCCGTGACCAGCATAGTGAGGTGTGGTGCCTCCGCTCGGCTGCGTCCCGTCGCCGTTATGTCGACAGATCTTTCTCTGCATTCGCAAACTACGATCCATAATCAAGCAATTATGCAGTCACAATTGGATAATTCGCAGGATTACGCCATGTACATCGAGCGTCGACATGGTGCCAAAATGTCGCTTGACAACCTACTTTGCGGCCACTTATATTCCTCTGCCAATAGCTTTTTCCATGACAACCTGTTCTGAAAAAATAGATCGCGACCCAGTACCGCATTAAGGAATGGGGCAGCAAGAATTCCGGGTCCAAATCCCGGAGAAGGAATGGCCGGGAATATGGAGCGGCGGAGTTTTTTGCTGGCAGGGTCTGCTGCGGTCGTTCTACCTTGGCTACCTCGCGCCTTTGGCGCAGACGAGCCAAAATCACCCATTACGAACATGTGGGGAGTCGCCAGGAGCACCAAGCTCGATCTGGAAGAGATCTGCGTGTTTCGTGGTTCGCCGGGAGCGGCGTATAACCACCATCAACAGATTGTGTTCGACCGGGGACGGCTTTACGCATCATGGTCCAACGGCATCGTCCATGAAGATAATCCGGGACAGCGAATGCTGTTTTCCGTTTCTGACAATGACGGAAAAACCTGGTCGACGGATTCGCAAATCTCCCCTCCCCCCATGGAGAAGACCTCCACCTATACGGGGGAGGGCATTCGAGCCTACCAGGGGAAGCTGATCGCTTATTACGGACACTATGGATGGACCGATCTCGCTTTGGATCGCAACGGTGTTCCGAACATAAGATCTCTCAATGACTACAGGGGAAGCCCAGTGGAATGGGCGCACCGTGATAGTTTCACTTCCGTTCGCGTTTCAAGCGACGGTGGGCGCACCTGGGAACCGCCCATTCGCATTATCGAGAAGTTCGTTCCTAATCTGCGCCCTTTTCCGACACGTAGCGGAAGGCTCATCATGCCCGGCATGGTGACCTACCCGTACACAGACGATCCGGCGGGAATACAAGGCTGGAAAAGCGCGGGCCTACCGCGCCTTCCTATTTGGGCGGTAGACGACCCGGAGGGATATTACAAGTCGAGCTTCTTTCGGCACGATCCGCGCATGTATGCCGAAGCGTCATTTTTCCAAACGGATGACGGCGTAATCCACATGATGCAGCGAATCGACTCAATCACCCCTTACGAGAAGCCGAAGGAGGGGCTGCTGGGCGTCACGGAAAGCGTGGACAATGGGGAGACCTGGTCAGAGCCGATGCTGACCAGCTACACCGACTGTGCCTGTCGCTTCCAATTTGGGAGGCTTCCCGATGGTCGATTCTTTGGCCTTAGCTGTCCGAACCCACAGGGCGGCCGCACTCCGCTGGTTCTGGCGACGAGCCGAGACGGGGTCGTATTCGACCAACACTATCAGCTTGGCAGCCTTTCCGGGACCAAGCCTCGCATTCCCGGGCACGATAAGGGAGGCGTCTACGGTTATCCGAGCTGCGATATTGCAGAGGGCAAGATGTATATCGTCTTCTCGCGTAACAAAGAGGATATTTACTTTTTAAAGCTGGATTTGAAAGCACTCGCGTAAGCGAGTGACTGAGAAGCTGTAAACCGCCGTTCGTACGAACGCAAGCCTGGAACGCGCGATCTGACTTACATTTTCGGGGGGTATAAATGCTACGGATCAACCTAGAAGCACGCGAGTTCGCGCAGACGAGCTTGCCCAGTCTCCTCCATGTACAGAAGCGGTGGTTCGTTCCAGGCCTCCCGTTCGCCTGTTTAGTGTTCTTCGTGCTCTTCGGCTTGACTGCGACGCCGGCCAAAGCCCAGGTGGCGACCGGAACAATTTCGGGTCGAGTGACTGACTCTAGCGGCGCCGCAGTGCCAAAGGCAGCCGTTCTCATCACAGAAACTACCTCCGGAGTGACCTCAACGACCGTTACAAATTCGGGTGGCTTTTACTCTGTCACCTTGCTGAAACCTGGCAGTTACTCGGTTCAAGTGACGATGACGGGCTTCGAGGTGGCAGTCAGTACCGGCATCACTCTGGAAGTCGCGCAAGTATTGCAACAGGACTTTCAGTTAAAAGTCGGCAGCGTGAACCAACAGGTGACCGTTTCGGGCGGTACTCCGCTCTTGAATACGGAAACAACAGATTTAGGAAACGTCATTCCGAAAGCTCCGATCATCCAGCTTCCGCTTAACGGTCGCAACTTTTCTCAACTTGCTCTGTTGGTGCCTGGAACCAATGGCGGCGAGGTGAACGGAACGCGCAGTACCGGCTCTGGCAATGAAACCATAAGAGCGGGCGCGAATATCGTAGCCAACGGAGCACGCGGCACCTTCAATACCTATTTGATCGACGGCTTGAATGACAACGATCAGTTGATCGGCACCATCAAGGTCTTTCCCAATATTGAAGACGTCCAGGAATTCAAAGTCCAGATTGGCAACTACGATGCTGAATATATGAGCGGTGGCGCCGTGATCAACGTAACCACGGCGTCGGGTTCGAACCAGTTGCATGGGTCTGCATTCGAGTTCCTCCGCAACTCGGCTCTGGATACACGCCAATACTTCGATGCACCCAACACGATTCCCCCTTACAAGCAGAATCAATTTGGCGGATCACTGGGCGGCCCAATCCGTAAGGACAAGCTATTTTTCTTCGGGGACTACCAGGGTTTGCGAATACACGAAGCATTCACGGGAATCCTTTCTGAGCCCACAGCCGCGTTGCGTACCGGAGATTTCAGCGATTATCCAGACGTGATCTATGACCCTACCACCTACAACCCGGCGACCAATACCAGGACACCCTTTCCAAACAACAAGATTCCCACGGCAGAACTTAACCCCATCGCACTCAACCTGCTGGCAACAATGCCGCTACCGAATCTCACCGGCCAGGCAAATAACCTGCGGGTGAATGCCCTGGAGGTAGATAACCAGAACCAGTTCGATGCCCGCGTCGACAACGTGATCAACAGCAAGGATAGTATTTGGGGCCGCTACACCTATGCGACGGCTTCCGTCACTTATCCTGACACCCCCGTAACTATAAATGGGGCCATCAATCCTCTCGCCTTTGCGCCACCGGCCTCTAATACACTACGGAACAATTACGATCCAAGTCAGCAAGCGACGATCCAGGAAGTTCATATCTTCTCTCCCAACCTCAGCAACCAGGCAGCCTTCGGTTACACCCGCGAGGCACTCAATGTTACCCCCTTGGATCAGGGCTTCAACACTTCAGAAAAACTGGGTCTCCTTGGCTCAAACTCGCCGGGGCAAGGGAGTGGACTAGCCGTTCTTAGTATTTCCGGATTTTCTGGTTTCAGTTCAGCAAATTTGCCCGAGATCGTACCGCAAAATACGTTCGAATATACCGACACGGTTTCCCGAATACAGGGTTCCCACGTCTCGGCCTTCGGTGTGGACGTGATCCACAACGCCTTTGGGTTCTTCCAACCGAATGATATAAGCGGCAGTTTGTCCTGGACCGGAAACTATACCAACAACCCTGGCCATTCCACAGGAACCGGTGCGGGATTTGCGGATTTCATGCTGGGATTACCCGCCTCCTCCGCAAAGAGTACGAGCAACTTTGGTCCGCCTTATTTGACTTACACGGAAATTGGCGCTTTCGCGCAGGACACCTGGCGTGCAAAGCCCCGCCTGACAATTACGGCCGGTTTGCGGTGGGATCTCTTCACCAATCCCGTGGAACGTCAAAACCGGCAATCCAATTTCATTCCTGGCCCGAATGGTTTCGTAGGGATAAATAATCCGGGTTCCAGCGTAGCGCTGGCTGGTGTGGGCGGTATCTCCACCGGTATTCTGAAGACGCTTGCTACCAACTTTGGCCCGCGCGTCGGTTTCTCCTACCAACTGGATAGTAAAACGGTCGTCAGGTCCGCGTACGGATTGTTCTTCTTCGACGAGCAGGGTACAGGCAGCTCGGCGCGCCTCTGGATCAACTATCCCTTTGCAACTACCGTCAGCGTGAACTGTACGAGCATACTTCCGTGCCTGAATACATCCACGGGTATTCCTAATGTGGCCGGCGCGGGCGTGCTCCCTGGTGCGGTGGTTTATCAACCCGTCAGCAATGCAACGTCGAATGTCGGCCAGTGGAACTTGACCCTGGAGCGACAGCTAACCTCCAGTATGGTGGTAAGGGGTTCGTATGTGGGAACGCATGGGGATCACTTGCACATTGCCCTCAATCCTGATGAGGCGTATCCGATGCCGGGCACAGTCGCGCATAATCAGCCTTACACCAGTTATGCTTCGATGCAGGGCTGGGAGCCAATTGGAGTTTCAAACTACAATGCATTGCAGCTTTCGGCAGAGAACCGCCTGCAGAACGGCCTCTATTTTCTAGTGGCTTATACGTATAGCCGAAGCCTGGACGAAGGGGCCGGAGGAAATTCTTCCAGCAGCGAATCGCGGAGCAATGTACAGAACGCAAGGGATGTTGCTGCCGAATATGGCTTGTCGGATTTCAATTACTCTCAACGCTTTACGGGCAGCACCATCTATCAATTGCCGATTGGGCGCGGACGTAAATACCTGGCCAATGACAACGCCGTGACGGATGCATTTCTGGGCGGCTGGCAACTCAACGGGATTCTCACCTTGCAATCGGGAGCACCCTTCTCTGTCTCCATGGCCACTTCGGTCGCGAATACCGGTACGTTTACGCGGCCGAATCGCTTATGCAACGGCAACTGGTCGGGTTCTCAACGGACGATTCATGCATGGTATGACAAGGCGTGTTTCGTAAGTCCGCCGCCGTACAGCTTCGGCAACACCGGACGCAATATCTTGATTGGCCCTGGGCTCGAGACCCTGGATTTTAGCTTGGATAAAGATTTTCGGATAACGGAAGCCCTGGGCCTGCAGTTCCGCGTCGAATCCTTCAACCTATTGAACCACGCCAACTTTGGAATCCCCGGCACCAGCATTGGGTCGGCGAGCGCCGCGACGATTACGAGCGTGGTGACAAATGCGCGTCAAATACAATTCGCGGCGCGCCTCCATTTTTAGAAATATTGATCGAAAGACGAGAGCCGAGGGCAAATGCAGCGTAGAAAGTTCCTGAAGATAACAACCGCCGCTCTGGCTGGAGCGGAATGTCCCACTTGGCTGCGGGCCATGGCCGCGGAAGGTTGGATCGACCTGCGGCAAGTGGCCGTGGTTTCTGGTTCAAGTGCTCGCGAAGCGAATGCGGCTCGAGTCCTGGTAGAAGAGTCACGCAAGCGGTGCGGACTGGACTGGTCGACGGAAGCGCAGTCCGGTGCGGTCACCATCTACGCAGGAACGAAAACGTCCTGGAGCAAATTTGGTCAGCGTGTGGTCGGGGTGGCATCTTCCGTCCAAACTTTAGCTGCGGATGGCTTTGCCCTTCGAACGGGAACAGATGCGAAGGGGCGATGGATTGCCGTATACGGAGCAGACGAGCGGGGTGTGTTGTTCGGCGTCGGGAAGCTGCTGCGTTCGATTATCTTTTCAAGACAAAACGCTCGGGTGGACGCAAGCGTCCTCAATCTTTCCAGCAACCCCCGCTGTGCTCTACGTGGGCATCAGCTAGGGTATCGTCCGAAAACAAATGCTTATGACGCCTGGTCCGTTGAGATGTGGGACCAGTATATCCGCGATATGGCGGTGTTCGGCACCAATGCGATTGAGCTAGCTCCGCCACGCTCGGACGATCTTCCCGATAGTCCGCATTTTCCCTTGCCACCGGATCGCATGATGGTGGAGATGTCACGGATCGCCGATAACTATGGATTAGATGTCTGGGTGTGGTATCCAGCCATGGACAAGGACTACAGCGATCCGCATACGGTCGAAGCCGCCATTCAAGAGTGGGGTAAAGTCCTGCAGACTCTGCCCCGACTCGACGCGGTCTTTGTGCCGGGAGGGGACCCAGGTCATACCGAACCGAAATATCTGCTGGCGCTGCTCGAGAAGGAGAAAGAAAACATACGCCGCGCTCACCCCAAGGTGCAAATGTGGGTATCCCCACAGGGCTTCGACGCAGCGTGGATGACAGAGTTCATGGATATCCTTAACGAGCCCAAGACCGAAGGCTGGCTGGATGGAGTCGTCTTTGGGCCACAATCGAGACTCTCTTCAGAGGAGTTCCGCAAAGCCGTTCCTCAGCACTATCCAGTTCGGCTCTATCCTGACATTACCCATAGCCTCGCCTGCCAATATCCCGTGCCGGAATGGGATATTGCTTATGCGCTTACCGAGGGCCGCGAGGTCATCAATCCCCGGCCAGAGAGCCAGGCGGATATTTTGCGGCTAACGCTGCCGCAATCGATCGGTTTCATCACCTACTCGGAAGGTTGTAACGACGACGTAAACAAATTTGTATGGAGCGGGCTTGGATGGAATCCCGATCAACCAATTGCCTCCTTGCTGCGCGAATTCGCTCGCTACTTTATCGGGGCGCCGCAGGAGGATGGTTTCGCCCAGGGATTGCTGAATCTGGAGCGAAACTGGCGCGGTCCATTAGCGACGAATGAGCAGGTGGATGTTACCCTTGCGGGCTTTCAAGAGATGGAGAGTACCGCAGGCCCGGCAGTAATACAAAACTGGCGGTGGCAACAAGCCCTCTATCGCGCTTACTACGATGCCTTTGTTCGCCGTCGCCTGCTGGACGAGAACGGACAGCTGGCGCGCGCCAGAGATTTACTGAGCCGCGTGTGGCAGCTGGGCTGGGCTGGGCTGCCGCTCGATATCGGAGATACGCCTCCTGCGTATCCGGTGAATCGCCTGGATCCTAACATCCTGCTGGATGGAGCGGAACAGATTTTGAATGAACCCGCAATCCATCCTGCCGGTGAAGTCTTGCGTTCGCGTGTTTCTGGCCTGGGGTACGCGCTGTTTCAGAGTATCCGTATGCAGCTCGCCGTGGAGCGCTATCAAGGGGAGGCGGTCGAACGCGCGGCCAACCTGGATACCCTCGATACGCCCGTAAGTGACGTGCCCTGGATGCGGCAGCAACTCGCCGCAATCAGAAATATGACGGGAGCGAATAAACAGGTCCAAGCGATCCGGGATCTGTTGTCCCGAACGAATCCGGGCCCGGGCGGCTTTTACGATGAATTAGGAAACGTCGCCAACCGCCCCCATCTGGTGCTTGGCTTGGGATCAGTCGCAGATCCTGACTTTCGCCATACTCCAAATATTCAATCCACTTATCCCGACCGGTTCGGAGCTGCGGCACCGATCGCCTGGAAGCATTGGGCAGGCTCGCTTTATGATGCCGCGATCGAAATGAAGTACGAAGGGCTCGATCCGCAACGCGAATATCGAGTACGCGTTGTTTATTCGGGAGGCGGCAACCGCTTCAAAATACGGTTGCAAGCCAACGATCATATAGAGATTCATCCTTACATCGCGCGCGCCTGGCCACCCGCGCCCCAGGAGTTCGCAATTCCCGCGGATGCAACCCGTGAAGGATCGCTAAAACTTTCCTGGACTCGCGAAGCTGGCCTGGGTGGGAACGGCACGGGTTGTCAGGTTGCAGAGGTCTGGCTCATGCCGGTTCCACCTGCGGAGCAGAAATAACATGGCGAACCCATCGCAAGCGTCTACCGGCAGCGGAGAAGGAAACTTGGATCCAGTACGCGAGCGTCTCAAGGCTGGAGATTTTGTAATCGGCTTGACGGTTACCACCAGCAATCTCGAAGTTGCTTTGTTGGGCGCTCAGCAAGGATTCCACTTTCTATGGATCGAGATGGAACACTCACCCATCACGTTGGAAACCCTGCGCGCAATGGTCATAGCTACGCGCGGCCTGGAGACGCCTATTTTTGCGCGCGTCCCAGTAATCGCATTGTGGACAGCAAAGCGGGTGTTGGATCAAGGTGTCAGCGGAGTTATTTTCCCGTTTGTCTCCAATCCGGAACTAGCGCAAACAGCAGCGCACGCCTGCCGATATCCGCCCGCCGGGTTACGCGGCTCAGGCGCTGGTTTAGCTATTTCTACCTGGCCGGAGGCAGGGAATTATTACGATTCCGCCGACGCGCGCGTACTCACAATCTGTGTGATCGAAGAAGCGAGAGCACTGTCGCATATCGATGAGATTGCCTCGGTGGCTGGTATCGACGTGCTTTTTATCGGCACCAGCGATCTCTCCTTTTCCCTGGGTCTGCGTGGCAGACAAGATGAACCCGCTCTTCAACAGGCGATCCAAACCATCGTGGACGCGGCGAAGCGGCATGGAAAATTCCTGGGGCGCCCAGCGGGCACGGCGGAGCAGATAGCGGAGTATCGAAAGCAGGGATTCCAGTTTTTCCAGTCAGTAACCGAACTGGGATTATTCCGGTTAGGTGCGGAGCAGATCCTGAAGCCTTTGGGCATTTTCGGTGTGCCGGTTGAAAAGCGAGCCTTCTACTGAATTCATGAGAAAACCATTCGCGGTCGCGTTTCTGTCGATGAGCCTGTGCGGGACACTCGCTGCCCAGTCCTCGCCTTCGCCTGGGCAATCGGCCACCACGACGCCAGGCACTCCGGCAGAACCGGTGCGAATCCTAAACGCCCAGGTCGACCTCGATCGTCATGATGGAGGTCTCAGCCCGGCAGTCGGTGTTGAGCTGATGCAGGTGATGCGGGCTAACCGAACCCGTCGTGAAACGGCGGAGGACTTCGGCTTCACTTACAATCACGCCCCGATGATTTGTTATTGGAACGGCACCTTCTATCTCGAGTGGCTGTCCAACACCTACGGTGAAGAGATTCCGCCGGGCCACACCCTGGTAGCGACCTCGAAAGACGGACGGAGCTGGAGCAAGGGCAAAGTAGTTTTCCCAGTTTATTATTTCGACGTGCCGCCTTTCATCAATACAAAGGGCGAGCCGGGCATGGCCATCATGCATCAGCGGATGGGCTTCTATGTAGCGCCGAATGGGCGACTGTTAGTCCTGGCCCATTATGGTTGGATCAATCCCTTCGGTCCCGGAAGCGTGGGTCGCGTCGTGCGCGAAGCCTACAAAGACGGCACCTATGGGCCAATTTACTTCATCAAGTACAATCCCCACTTCAAGCCCAGCTTTGAAACCGTGGTCCATAAGGAAGATCCGGGCTGGAACGAGGAGAACACAAAGAATCCGTTCACGCCGGGTGACGCGCCCATGCCGGTGCTGTATTACAAGCACTCGCCGGACCAGGGCTTTGTCGAGGCCTGCGACGCGCTCCTGGCCGACCCCCTCAAGACGATGCAGTGGTGGGAGGAGGAAGGGAATCCGGAAACGCTGTTCAAGGGGCCAGATGGAAAAATGAAGCGATGGGAAGCGCCTTCGGTTTTTCACCGCAAAGATGGCGTTGCAGTCTCCATGTGGAAATGGTCGGGTTCAGCCTTGTCCGTCGATGAAGGAAAATCCTGGAGCGACCCGGTCGCGGTGCCGACCCTCATCACCAACGGCGCCAAGGTGTGGGGCCAAAAAACCTCTGATGGGCGTTACGCGCTGGTCTACAATCCGGTCCTCGATGGCCATCATCGCTGGCCTCTGGCCATAGTCTCCGGGGACGACGGAATTACGTTCGATCACATGCTCCTGCTCAACGGTGATGTCTATCCCCGCCGCTATATGGGCCGTGCCATTGAGGTTGGTTTCCAATACATCCGGGGCATCTCCGAAGGAAATGGAACCCCTCCCGGCACCGACATGTGGTTGACCTATAGCACCAAAGAAGACATCTGGGCTGTCCGGGTTCCCGTGCCAGTCCGGGGCTCCGTGGAGGGCCCGGTTTCCGATAACTTCGACAAAATGGAAGTGGATGGACCGATCAAGGACTGGAATATCATTCGCGGTCCCTGGATACCGGTGGGTGTGACCGCTTTTCCCAGCACGACAAACAAGAGTCTCCAACTCGCAGACCGTGATCCTTACAATTACGCCAAAGCGGAACGGGTCTTCGCACAGGGCTCCTCGAAAACCATTTCGGCCAGGGTGTACGCGCACCAGGCGAACGCCGGCCAATTCAACGTCGAGGTCATGAACCACACCGGCAATCGTGCAGTGCGCTTGGTTTTCGGGCCGGACGGCCATGTCTGGATCTCCGACGGCGCCAAATCGATGGACGCCGGACCGTACAAAGCCAACACGTGGTACACCGTCGGCATCAAGGTGGATGCGGCTATGGGACAGTACGACGCCACTTTGGATGGAAAGCCCATAGCCCGCAACGCTTCGGTTCATGGAGCCTGCCTCCGACGTGAACCGCCTGGTCTTCCGCACCGGTGACCTGTTTATGGAGCCCACCCGAAAGACCGATCGAGATATCGGCGGCCGGGATGTCGTGAACGCTGGCGAGCCTGTGGCCATTGCTTCCTATAACATCGACGACGTTTCCATCAATTAGCTTCCTTAAGTCCTCCAACTGGTCTGGCTGCGCAGCGCTTAGACCCACACCCATGGCTCGGCAACAGCAGCAAGCGTTCAGCTCTGATTAGAGCTGCTGCATGACGAGTTAACTCACTCCAAGATGCCAGACGCCAACAAGAACGCGCGAAGTTCGACCCCGCCCCAACCCGCTTCAACGTTCTATCCATGGGCCGTGGTGGGTATGCTGTGGTCGATATGCTTCTTCAATTACGCAGACCGCCAAGCAATCTTCTCCGTCTTTCCACTCCTACGGGCGGATTTGCACCTGAATGACGTGCAATTAGGGCTGCTGGGCAGCGCCTTTGCCTGGGTCTACGGCTTGGGATCTCCATTTGCCGGGGCGATCGCGGATCGGGTTCGCCGTAAGCGGGCAATCTTAAGCGGTCTCTACGCTTGGAGCATCATCTGCATGGCTACGGCGTTGTCTCGCCGGTTCCTCACTCTCATGTTCTATCGAGCCGCGGAAGCAGTGGGAGAAACCTTTTACCAACCGGCGAGCATGTCGATGCTCAGTGAGTATCATGGTCCGGCAACGCGTTCGCGTGCTTTGGGAGTCCACCAGACCAGCGTTTACCTCGGAACCATCGGGGGCGGTTTCTTTGCAGGCTACATTGGTCAGCGCTACGGATGGCGTTTGTCGTTCGTGGTCTTTGGGGGGCTAGGCCTTATTCTTGGCTCAATCCTGATATGGACGCTGAGAGAACCGCCACGCGCCGGCGCTCAACCGCCTGCGTTACCGGCACAAGCATCTGCCACTTGGGCCGACGAGCGCGCGATCCTACGCCTTTTATTCACGACGCCCACAGCTCTATTGCTCATGTCCGCCTTCGTCTGCAGCAATTTTGTCGCGATGGTGCTGTTTAGCTGGATGCCTAGTTTCCTGTATTCGCGATTTCATCTGACCTTGGCAATGGCCGGACTGACAGCAACGGTATTTGCGCAACTGGCCAGCGTTGCCGGCTCAAGCTGCGGAGGCTGGCTAGCAGATGTTCTCTATAGAAAAACGCCGCGCGGCCGAATTCTAGTGCAACTCATGGGCGTGCTGGGAGGCGCTCCATTTGTAGCTGCTTGTGGGCTCGCCCATTCAGTGCTCTGGCTAATTGTCACGCTCACTGCATGGGGTTTTTTCAAGGGCTTGTACGACGCCAATATCTTTGCTTCGGTGTTTGACGTCGTTCCGCCGTCTGCCCGTGGCCGGGCCGCGGGGCTCATGAATATGGTCGGCTTTTTGGGTGGAGGAGGCACCGCACCCTTGGTGATTGGGATGATAGCGCGCAATCATGGTTTAGGTTTCGGTATCAGCGTCGCTTCGGCGGTTTACTTATTCGCCGCGGTATTCCTGCTCACGGCTGCCGTTCGCTATGTCAAATCGGATGTGCTGCGTGTGGCTGCGGGTCCACTCGTTCAAGCAGACCCCGTGGTCATGCCGGAAATCTTGTAGCCCCGACGAACACTTACCACAACGTGTATCCGCCGTCGATCACGTAACAGGCGCCGGTGACATAGGCAGCAGCAGGGCTGGCCAGGTAAACGGCGAGCGGACCAATCTCGTGCGGCTCGCCGGCCCGCCCCATGGGCACGTTCTTTACAAAGATGTCGATCACTTCCGGGCTCTTCTCTTTCGCTTTCCGGTTGATGTCGGTCATGAAGAGCCCCGGGCAGATTGCGTTCACAGTCACTCCGTGCAATGCCCAGTCGGCTGCGGCACAGCGCGTGAAGTGTATGACGGCCGCCTTGGCGGCCTCGTAGTGCCGACCGCCTATGCCCCGGTTAGCGATCATTCCGCTGATCGATGCAATGTTGATGATCCGGCCACCTTTGCCGCGGGCGAGCATGTCCGTACCGATAATTTTCGTGCCGAGGAAACAGCTCGTCAGGTTTCGATCCATCATGTGGAGCCAGGTTTCCACCGTCTCTTCCTCGATCGAGACGTTTTCCACCCGATTGCCCACATTGTTAACGAGAATATCGATCGGGCCCAGTTGGGAAAGGATTTGCTCGAACGTGGATCGGCATTGCTCCGGCACTGCCATATCACCTCGCACGGTCCAGGCTTGGCGGCCGTGTTTCCTGATCGCCTCCGCGGCCGAATCGAGTGTTGACTGGGTACGGCCGGTGATCACCACATCTGCGCCGGCTTCTGCCAGCGCCAGCGCAATTTCACGGCCCAGGCCGCGGCTTCCGCCGGTCACGACTGCGCGCTTCCCGGTAAGCCCGAACCATTCTGAAAAACCCATATCCGTTTGCCGTCCGCGCTAATGCGAAATGGTATTCGATGAAATCATAGATGCGTGCCACTCAAGAAACCACTTCATCAACTCCCGGCTCTGCGTCGTGCGACGTTCCGAAGCCGGCTGGGCGAAGACTGCTCGCATAATCCCTCGTGCTTCACAAATCCACTTGAGGCCCCAGGGGGTGGGAAATGCACTGAGCTGCTCGATGAATTCGTTCAGCAGCCGCGATCGCCTCTCGAAGTCTGCCGACTCCTTCCGGTCTCGTAATGCGTAGATTTCCCGAATCAACTCCGGCAGAGAGCAGGCCACACCGGAGATGACCCCATCGCAGACCTTCTCCAATAAAGCGGGTGCCAAAACTCTATCATTTCCAACAATCCGGCAGGCGTCCGGCGCATGTTCCGTTAGGTCGCGCAGAATATCCAGGGAACCACTCGAATCTTTGATGCCGATAATGTTCGGAACTTCGGAGATAAGTGTTCGAACCGTTTCCTTTTGCAGTCCTGATGTGAACTGGGGAAGGTTGTAGAGCAGGATTGGCAAATTCACGCCGCGCGCAACGGTTCGACTGAACTGTTCGAGATCGTCCTGTTCATAGGGAAAGAAATACGGCATCGGCAATAACAAGCCCCGCGCGCCAAAATGCTGGGCAATCTTGCCGAACTCGATTGCCTGTGCGGTACCCGCAGCGCCCACGCCACAGAGGAACTCTACCTGGTCCCCGCCGACCTCATGTGCAACCTGGAGTATGGTGCGCAAATGCTCCGGCGTGGTGAGACACATCTCTCCCGTCGCGCCATTGAACGCGAATGAATGGATATCCATCTCCATAAGAAACTCGAGGGTTTTTCGCAAAGCTGCAGGGTTTACGTTGTCATGGAGGTCGCGAGGCGTGAGCACCGCTGCATAAAGACCCTTTACGATTTTCTCTTTCATCACTCTCTCGGAAACGCAACTACATTATAGCGTCGCCGTGGTGTCGACAGAGGCTTGTTTCGGTCTTCTGTGGCCACCCGTATCTTGAAAAATCACTCAAATTGGAGGCTGTTTAGTCCGTGTGGGCAGTCCAGAAGGCAGATCGGAAGGCTCTGGGCGGGGCCAGAAAGGTGCAGAATTTCTGGCAATGAGCCAGATGTCGGCATCTTGTCTACCTCACCCGTGTCTGGCATAATTCTTGGGCCAAAATATTTGCTGGATTAAGCATCTTCAAAAACCAATGAGGGGTGTTCGTCGTCGGCGACCCTGTTGCTGTTGCCACTTATCCTTCGACGACATTTCGATCCACTGTGAGGTTTTGTATGTTTGGCTCTCAACCTTCCGTCCTTCCCAGAAAACTGGTTATGCTCGGGTTATTGTTCGTGAGCTTGTGCGGGACCCTCTTGGCTCAGTCCTCTCCTTCGGCTGACCAGCCGGCTACGACCCCGGGCACGCCGGAAGAGCCGGTGCGGGTGCTTAATGCTCACATCGACCTCGATCGGCACGACGGCGGACTGACCCCGGCGTTAGGCACTGAGGCGATACAGGTATTGCGGGCTAACCGCGCGCACCCAGAGTGGGCGGAAGACTTCGGCTTCACCTACAACCATCAGTCGTACATCAGCTATTGGAACGGCGTCTTTTATCTCGAGTGGCTGTCCAACACTTACGGCGAGCAGATACCGCCGGGCCACACCCTGGTAGCGACCTCGAAAGACGGGCGCAACTGGAGCAAGGGCACGGTTGTGTTTCCGATTTATTATTTCGACCAGCCACCCTTCCACGAGGCAATCGGCGAGCCGGATATGGCGATCATGCATCAGCGGATGGGCTTCTACGTGGCCCCCAATGGTCGACTCTTAGTCCTTGCCCATTATGGCTGGGTCAATCCTTTCGGTCCCGGAGGCATCGGCAGGGTCGTGCGCGAAGCCTACAAGGACGGATCCTACGGTCCAATCTATTTCATCAAGTACAATCCGCACTTCAGGCAAGCCTACGGACGCCAGGTGCATGAGGAAGATCCCGGCTGGAACGAGGAGAACACGAAGAATCCGTTCACGCCGGGCGATGCGCCCATGCCGGTGCTGTACTACAAGCACTCCCCCGACCCGGGCTTCGTTGAGGCTTGCGACGCATTGCTCGCGGATCGGCTCAAGACCATGCAGTGGTGGGAGGAGGAAGGGAATCCGGACACGCTGTTCACGCTGAAAAAGGGGCAATCTGATCGCTACCCACCATGGCTTGCCGGCCTGTACCCACCAGACAAACCGCGTTGGCAGGCGCCCTCGGTCTATCACCGCAAAGATGGCGTCGCAGTTTCGGTGTGGAAATGGGGCGGAGCGGCGTTGTCCACCGACGAAGGCAAAACCTGGTCCAACGTGGTGGCCGTGCCCAGCATCATTACCGCAGGCGCCAAGGTCTGGGGCCAGAGAACTGCGGACGGCCGTTATGCCCTGGTCTACAACCCGGTCAGCGACGGAGCCCATCGCTGGCCTCTTGCCCTCGTTTCCGGGGATGACGGGATCACCTTCGATCACATGCTGCTGGTGGACGGCGACGTGTACCCACTGCGCTACACGGGTCGCGCCAAGGACTTTGCCTTTCAATACATCCGTGGTATCTCAGAGGGCAACGGAAGGCCGCCCGGCGGTAACATGTGGCTAACCTACAGCACCAAGGAAGATATCTGGGTCGCCCGGGTTCCCGTGCCGATCCGCGGCTCCGTGGAGGGACCCGTTTCCGACAACTTCGACAATATGGAAGTCGACGGACCTATCAAGGATTGGAATATCATTCATGGGCCCTGGATACCCGTGGGCATTGCTGCTTTCCCCAGCGCAAGTAACAAGAGTCTTCAGCTCGCGGACCGTGATCCTTACAATTACGCCAAAGCAGAGCGCGTTTTTGCCCAGGCCGCCTCGAAAACCATTTCGGCCAAGGTGTACGCACATCAAACAAACACCGGCCAGCTGAACGTGGAGGTTGTGAACCATACCGGCAATCGGGCGGTGAGCTTGGTTTTCGGGGCGGACGGCCGCGTCCGAGTCAGCGACGGAGGCAAATCGATCGACGCGGGGCCATACAAAGCGAACAAGTGGTACACCGTCGGTATCAAGGTGGACGCGGCCGGGGGCAAATACGATGCCACTCTGGACGGAAAGGCAATCGCGCAGAATGCTTCGTTGATGGAGCCTGCCTCGGATGTGAACCGACTGGTCTTTCGGACCGGCGACCTGTATATCCAACCGACCCGCAAGTCCGAGGGGCCCAGCCTTCGGGATCTTCCCAACGCCGGCGAGCCTGTTGCCGCTGCTACTTATAACGTAGACGACGTTACCATCAACTAGTCCTTAGGTTGAGCTGGTTATCGCAGACCGGCTTTCAGCGCTGGCGGACGCGGGTTAAGAAGGTCTAAACTTGCGTCGTCATAATGTCGACACAGTACGTTGGGCCGCAAAAGCGCGCAAGCAAGCTTCAGTGTCTTATTTGGACTGCGTGGCTGTTTAGCTAATGTTGCTAATTAGACAACAATGTCGACATTTGTCTTACCGTCATGTATCCTCTTAACGTGAGTCGACGACCGAAAATCGGACAAGGCAAGAGCGATCTTTCGATTCGCGAAAAAGCATATCTCCACATCCAGCAACAAATCGCAAACGGCAGTCTCGCTGCGGGCAGTGGTATCTCGGAGCTTTCCCTGGCTAGAGAGTTGGGCAGCAGCCGGTCACCAATTCGCGAGGCGATGAACCAGCTCGCCGCCGAAGGCTTTTTGGAGCAGAGTTCCGGTGGGGGAATGCTGGTGGCTCAGTTGAAGCGCGATGACATCGTCGAGCTTTACGACTTGCGTGAGGCGCTTGAGGTTTACTCCGTTGGTAAGGTTGCCGAACTTCCTCTTCGCCCAGCGGATAAAGATCGTCTGCAACACCTCGTCGACGAGATTCCTCGGCTCAAATCGGAGCTCGAAAGTTCCGGGAAAACTGCACTGGGCAGTGAGGAAATGCAGAGATTTCTGGCCTGCGATTTCGGCTTCCATGCACTATTGATGAGCATGACCCATAATCAACGCATCCAGAAGATCATAAGTGAGACTCGCCTCTTGATTCGGATATTTTCCCTTTACCGTCCTGGTCACGATGCGCCGCTCCTGGAATCTATCTATCAACACCACCAGCGCGTGCTGGATGCCGTCGCCAACCAGGACAAGGAGCTTGCCATGCGTTCCCTCGCCGAGCACATTCAGGCCAGCCAGAGAGATCAGCTAAACGAGTTCGATCACTCGCAACGCGAGGCTTCTATGCGTCGAAGTATCCCGACGTTTTTCGACATACCCAAGTTGCCTTCCCAACGGTGAGTCCCATCCCAGGGTCCGAGCCATCGACTTGACGGGTAATGAACACCCGCCGAACTCGGACTTCATCGCTACGCGAGATCCGAGACGATTGATGCAAGCAGTTACGCTTCGCGTCTGACGGGTTAGACGCAGGCGAGGGCAATCCGGCCCGTAGCCCGCTTGCAGTCTTGAACTATTTCTGGGTTATACTCGCTAGCAATGGTAAGTTGCGGTCTCAATCAGAGGGCACGTCACGCGCTGTGGATAGCGCTTGGCTTTCTCTGCTGTGCACTTATCGTTTGCGCCTCGGTCGTGCAGGTTGGGCATACTCACCCTGACGGTCAAGCCGCTCAGGCAGACTGCGCGCTTTGCCATACCGCCCACATAGTTGTTCAGCCATCGATTCCGCAGTCTGTGCCGCCAACCGTGCGCGTGGTGACTGCGGTATCTATCGGGCAGCAGCCGGTCCATCCTAAGCACTACTCCGTATTTTCTCTCTTCACCCGGCCTCCACCTGTGGACGTTGTCTTCGCATAAAACAACTTCTGACGCAAGCACACAGGATCTATGGAGGCGCCTATGCCAAGGGGCAGCCGTAATCTAAGAACACGTCGTCTGCTGTGGGTGGCGCTCGGCTTCTTTTGCTGCGCGCTCATCACTCTCGGCGGAATCGTGCAAGCCGGGCACACGCACGCGGACGGTCAATCGATCCAGTCCGACTGTGCGCTTTGCCACGTCGCTCACCTGGTCGTTCAACCATCCGTTCCCCAGCTTCTGCCGCGCACAGTCTTGGTCGTGGCAAGGGTATCGACTGCCCTGCAGCCGATTCGTGTCCAAGTCTTCTTTGTATTCTCCCTCTTCACTCGGCCTCCGCCTGCACAGACTGCCAACGCCTAAGCAGCTCTGTCTCAAAAATCAGGAATCTCAGGAGGCTCTCTATGCGCACCTCTACGCGCAGCATTCTCTCGTTCGCATTAGTGTTTGTATTTTCAGCGATATTCTGGCCGCTTCAGGCGCAATCTAACTCTGGTTCTATCAGTGGTACCGTCACCGATCCGTCCGGCGCAGTCGTCCCCGAAGCAACCGTCACCATAGAAAACCCCGTCAGCGGATATCTACGCACGGCAAAGACAGACAGCGCTGGACGCTTCCAGTTCAGCAATCTACCCTTCAATCCGTACCATCTCACGGCCAAGGCCAATGGCTTCGGCGGAGTGGCTCAAGACACCGATGTGCGATCCGCTGTCCCGGTCAACGTGGGCATCACCTTGAAAGTAGCGGGCGCCTCGACCACTGTGACCGTCGAAGGTTCAGCGGATCTGTTGGAGAATGATCCCACGTTTCACACCGATATCGATCGGGGGCTTTTCCAGAAATTGCCCCTCGAAAGCCAGTCATCCTCTCTCAGTTCACTCGTAACTCTTTCCTCACCCGGCGTCGCCGCCGACTCCAACGGTCTGTTTCATGGCCTTGGTGATCACGCATCCAATTCGTTTTCGGTGGATGGCCAGCCGATTACAGATCAGCAGAGCAAAGTATTCTCCAATCAGCTACCGTCCAACTCGATCCAGTCCATCGAGGTCATCTCAGGCGCGCCCCCGGCGGAGTACGGCGGAAAGACCAGCCTGGTGATCATAGCGACCACACGGTCGGGTCAAGGGCTTGCCAAGCCAACCGGTGATTTTGCCTCCTCGTATGGAGCGTTCGGCTCAGCGACGGGGAGTTTTGACCTTGGCTACGGCGCCAAAAACTGGGGAAACTTTGTCGAATTCGATGGCCTGAATACCGGTCGATTCCTCGATCCACCGGAGTTCGTCGTCTTCCACGACAAAGGAAACGAGGAGAATGCTTTTGACCGAGTGGATTATCAATTCACGCAGGTGGATTCCGTCCACCTGAACCTGAACTACAGCCGCTCTTGGTTCCAAACTCCGAATGCCTACGACAACCTGAACGTATCGAACGTGGTCAGCGGCGGCTCCAGTCCCGATCCAGTCTTCGGCAACGTTGGCAACACCGACCAGCTCTCCAAGATTGAAACCTTCGATATCGCGCCCACCTATACCCGCATCTTCGGAACCAATGCGGTGCTCAACTTCGGCGCTTACGTTCGCCGGGATGCCTACAACTACTATCCTAGCGGTGATCCTCTGGCGGACCGCGGTCCCGCGAACCTGCAAACCTCTTCGATCGCACAGTATCGAACACTCACCAACACCGGACTGCGCTCCGATTTCTCTTATCAGAAGGGAATCAACAATATCAAGCTGGGGGCGGTCTACCAGCAAACGTTCCTGCGTGAGAATGACACTCTTGGCGTTGTCGACCCCACTTACAACTCGCCTTGCGTAGACGGCAACGGCAATGCTCAGCCAGGATTTTCCGATCCCACGCAATGCGCAGGCTTTGGCTTTGTCTCCAATGATCCGGCGGTGAACCCCGCCGGCACCTACAATTCCGTCCTCGCGCCGTACGACCTGACACGTGGTGGCGGCCTTTACAGCTATTTCGGTCACACCGACGTTAAGGAATTGGCGCTCTATGTCGAGGATCAGATCAAGGCGGGTAACTGGCTCTTTAATGTCGGTATACGCGGCGACCTGTACAACGGTCTAACCGTTGCTCGCCAGGCGGAGCCGCGTGTCGGCATCGCTTACAGCCTCAAGCCCACCAGCACAGTGCTGCGAGTTTCTTACGCGCGCACTCTGGAATCCCCATTCAACGAGAACCTCGTTCTATCCAGCTCTGGATGTTCCAATCCTGTGCTGGCACCGCTGCTCCTTTGCACCCCCGGCGTCTCGGGGACCCTTCAGCCTGGTTTCCGCAACGAGTTCCACGCAGGCTTTCAACAGGCAGCGGGGAAGAACTTCGTGTTTAGCGGAGACTACATATGGAAGTACACCCACAACGCCTTCGACTTCAGCGTTTTGGGCAATACTCCCATCACCTTTCCCATTGATTGGCACAACTCGAAGATCCCCGGCTTCGCGCTACGCGCGGATGTTCCCAATTATCACAACATCAGCGCCTTCGTGGTCATGTCTTCGGTTGCCGCACGCTTCTTCCCGCCACAGGTTGCCGGTGCGGGTGCTACGGTTGGGCAGAGCGGATATCCGTTTCGCATTGACCATGACGAGCGTTTCAACGAGACCACACATGTTCAGTATCAAACTTCCGGCTCAGGCTTCCTGAGGCCTTGGATTGGTTTCAATTGGCGGTATGACAGCGGATTGGTCGCGGGGTCGGTGCCGTGTTATGGGTTAGCGTCAGCCGATCCCAACACTCCCTGCGACGGAACATCGACAACCCTCAATGGACAACCGGCGGTCGACTTGAGTGGGCTGACCGCGGACGAGGAATTCCAAGCGGGACTTTCTTGCGAGGGCATCAAAGCCACTCCGACCACCCCGCTGCCAACGCCGTGTCCAGCTTCGGAATACACCTCCAGCCTGGTAAAAATTCCGGCGCCCAATACGGGCAACAACGATAAAAATCCGCAGCGCATTCAACCGCGCAACCTCTTCGATGCCGCCATCGGTGAAGACAACATCTTCAAAGGCGACAACTACAGATGGAGCGTGCGCCTTTCCGCCATAAACATCGCCAACAAGTACGCGCTTTACAACTTCCTATCAACCTTCAGCGGCACCCACTACGTCACGCCGCGAGCTCTATCGGCGGAGGTTGGTTTCCACTTCTAACCACAATCCACTGGTCTGTTCACCCGCTTTAGGGACGGCTGCACTGGCCGTCCCTAAAAGCAGACTTTGAAGGAGGTATTTGTGGTGGGAGTGTCTAACCTCGGCAAGGGCAGCAAACGCAAAGTTCGACTGGTTCATTGGAGGCGCTCTGAGAAGCTAAGCATGATTATGCTGTTTCTCGTGCTTCTAATCGAGACAGTGTTCATAGCACTGTGGCTGATGAACCACCCATTCGATTAGAATGGGACGCGATGAGCCGGAGACAAGAGCACCGTGCATGGCAGCTAATAACTGCCTCGATTCTGTTGGTTACTCTGCTGCTAGTTCTTCTTCCGCTTTCCCATCACCTCACTGTCGCGGTCGTGGCCTCTCCAGTGGTCGCCATTGTCTTCCTCTTCGGCATAGTCCATCTTCCGTGGACGTTGTGGCTCCCGTCACAAGTGAGCGAGGAGCACCTTCCGCAATCTCCAGACCTCCCGTCCCGATTCCAGCGCCCTCCGCCTGCCTGCATTTAAGTAATCCGGCTACGCGCGTGCCGTTCTATGTCGGCACTCGCCGATCTTTCTATTGATTCAGCTGATCAAGGGGAAGCGCGCCCATGGATTTTGCTCTGGGTTTCGTGCGTGGATTTTATGCGTTCAACGCACTGGTCATACTTTCGTGCTGCATCGTATTTTGCGTAAAACGTTTTCTTTGGAGGCGAAGAAAACGGCAGGGAAAGCGCAAGCTCGGCTTCTTCCCGACGTATACTTCCGCCGGCAACGCACTGCAAGCGTTGCAAGCGATGGCGCAGCCAGAAGCCGAGTACGTGCTCGCTGAGAAATTCGACGACGAAGCGGATGACGACGACAAAGGAGAACCAGAGACCCCCGAAAAGCATCTTGAGCGCCAACTCAGGCGAATCAGACGTGGAGAGAAGGTCGAAGGATTGACCGTTCTCCGGCGTTAAACAGGATCACTGTTCGACCTTGGTTGACAATGTGCGGCAATGGTCTTACTTTCCCCTAGCATTTGTTTGGGATTGAGCGAAACTGCAGGTCCCTTGGCTAACCCTGGATTTCCTGTCGAGATCAGTGGCGTTGGCGAACTTTATGCGGTTTTCTACTCCAAAAAACCGCATACGCTGCACCGGACCCGGCAGCGCATAGGGCCTACCGGATAAAGTTCGCCAACGCCACTGATCTCGACAGGAAATCCAAGGTTAGCCGAGGGATCTGCAGTTTCTCTCAACCGCGAACAAATGCCGCGGGAATAGCCGTTACTGAGCCACTTTAAAGTTCAGAGCCGCGTTCAGCATGTCCAGCGCGGCCTTTTCCTGATCAGAAACCGAGGCGCCACCGAAGCCGAGAAAGCCACCTTCCTTGGCTGCCTGGGCGGTTGCTTGGGCAATCTTCGTCAGCCATGCCTTTATTTCGCTCCCTTCTTCGGGCGTGGCCTTGGTGCTCAACAGCGCCGAAGTCCGCCTTAGAATTTCCGCCGCGGCCTCCTGCACTTTTTCGGGTGTAGCCCCGGGCGGTGGCTTGGGAATCGCCAACGTCTGCATCACATCCTCAGACAGGCTCTTAAGCAATGGCGTCTGCGCGGTCTGCGGAGTTTGCATAATGACCGTACCCGCGGCACTCGTTTCCTGCACCAGGCCAACCGGCCCACTCGGGCTCGCAGCCACGACAAGAAGGCTCGCCATCACTGGGGCAGAGCGCAGAAGATCCCATTCGTCCACATTGAAATCCAGTTTGCCGCTCATCGAAGGTCCTTTCTCAGTGGTGGTTCAGAAGGCCGCCCAACGCATTGCCCAGAGGATTGGCCTGGGTTCCATTGCTCTTGCCCTTCGGCAGCCCCTGCACCGCACCTGCTCCCACGCTGGAGGCTACCCCGCGCATATTAGGCGTAAAGGTGGGGTTGCTGGTCGTGCCCCCAATGGCCACCGGGATCCCGTTCTTCAACGCGGCACTCGCCAGCCCACCGATGGAACCCATACCGGCCGCCGCTCCGCCTGCGCCGCTGGGAATCATTCCAGCAAGCGCTCCGACCAGCGCAGCGTTGCCACCGGCAGCACCAGGGGCAGGGGCTTTGCCGCCCGATGCACCTGCCACCAGGCCGGTGAGTTTCAAGACCACGTTGTAGTTGAGCGCTCCGGCTGCGCTCACGGTGCCCGCACCCGTAGCTGTTCCTACGCCAGTTACGTCCAACGCGATGTTATCCGTCTGGATCGCGCCGCCGGCCTCGCGGATATTCATGCTCAGCGACCGAATGTTGGTTCCGGAACCGGTCGCGCCCCCGAGCTTGCCGCCCGTAAGTTGCGAGAGCGTTTGCAATTTCGATCCCAGGTCAAAGCCAGCGAGCTGCGTGTTATCCAACCGGACGGGTCCACTGATCACCGGGCTCGCCGAAGACCCTGAAACCGTCAGCGCGGTGGTCAAGGTTCCTCCTTTAAGCTGCGACCCTTGCGGCAGCCGCACACCCGCGGAGGGTAGAAAGGCCACGAGGTCATCGATCGGCACGCCGTTACCGTTCACCTTTAAATTGATCGCGGTGGTCGGGCCGCTCGTCTGGTAAGTCCCGGCCATGTTGATGATCGCCCGGCCCACAGTGAAGATTGCCTGCTGTACTTCCCCGGTCATCGCCTGTTCGTTCTGGGCGATGGTGAACTGAAGCTGAACCGGCTTGGCGGAAGGCTGTCCATCTTTCGCCAGCTTGAGGCCGGCGATCTGCGTGGAGCCCTTGGCATTCAGTGTTTGCCCATTGGATTGCACTTGAGCCTGCAAATCCGCGGTACCGGCAATGCCGGCATCCGGAGGCAGAACGCCGGCCGAGCCTAGCTCCACGTGCTTCAAGGTCACTTGCGCATCGACCGGGGTCGCCGCATTGTTCGTTTGATTAAAGGGTCCTACCTTTCCGTTGGCGCTTACCGCACCCCCTCCAGGAAGCTGGCCGCTCACATTGAACGGGGATGACGTTTTGGGGGTGAGATTTGTAATTTGCGCATTTAATTGTTGATAGAGGGCCGCTCCAGGCTGCCCTGCAGTCTTGAGCGTGACCGAGCCATTCTTGATCTGTGCATCGTCGACCGAGAGATTTTGCAGCATCGTTGTCCCCTCGGGGTTGCCAGCGGCTGGTGCCGCAGCCGGAGCCTTGGGCGCGTTGCTGCGTACGAGGGTAATTTGGGGTGTATCCACCAGCAGCTTGGACACATGCATTTGCTGCCCGTTCCAGCTGGCATCCAAAATCATATCGCCGATCAGGCCGGTCACGCCGTCCGAGGCATCGACAAAACCGGCGGCCAGGGGGTCCACATGCTTCATTTCCAGGTTCCCTGAGAAGGGCGTTAGGGAAGCATCCTGCTGGTTGATCGGTCCTGCACTTCCTTTCAGGTCGACCGTGCCATCCCCGGGAAGGTGGGCAGAAACGGTAAAGGGAAACGCATTCTTGAAGCCGAAGTCCTTGGCCTCAAGATTTACCTGGTCGTACACCCGGACGGGAGCGCCTGCCGCCGCGCCGGGGGCCGGTTGCATTCCCACCGTGAATCGCCCATTCTCTACCGTTACATGTCCCACTGTCAGATCCGGGAAGGCCTGCTTGGTGTCTGCATCCTGGGGCGTCCCCGCCGACTTTCCGATAGTGGAGTAATTCCAGGTGCCGTTCGCAGCGCGCAGCAACTGCACTTTCGGCGATAGTAGCGAAAATCCACGTATATGGATCTCCTTGCTTAGAATCAGGGGCAAAATTTCCACCCCGATCTTGACGCTATCTGCCTGAATAAACGGCTGCGTGCTGAACGCCGGATCGTCGGCCACGGTGGTATTCGTAGCCACCATTCCGCCCGACCATACGGATAGATCCAATTTTCCGATGGTCACTTTTCTGCCTAACGATTTAGTCAGTGTGGACTCAATCCGTGCGCGAAAACTGTCAGCATTCAGAAACAATGGCAGGCAAATTGCCACAAGAAGGACCAGCGCCACTACGGCGCCGACGGCAATGAGGGCAAACCGGGTCATTCTTCCCATCGGGTAACCTCGCTTATTTGTGCCAAATTGACTGCTACTACCACTATGGATGCGTTCCGGCCCGGAAGTGCACAAGTTTTCTAACGGACTTCAAATATACGCGGGATCCCACATCTGCCGCCCAGTCGATGCCGCTGACCGTGCACGCACCTGCCCGGAAGTTGCATTGGTAGCGGCGAAGTATGCAGGTTAAATGAGACAAACACTTTCACGATAAAGGATTTAGTGACTGCAACTTCATCGTCGCTCGGGGCCAGAAATGAAAATTAAGCTTGACTCAGATTTGACGGAAAAGGTGCTATCCCTGACTCACGAGTATGGCTATACGCCCGAGGAAATCATCAGCGTTGGAATTGCTCTGGCCACGGTACTTTTGAAAGAGAGGCGGCTCGGGAACCGCGTCGTTGTCGTCACTCCTCATGGTGACACAGTAGCGGAGTTCAAAGAAGTACAACCGAAGGCAATTCACGAGATTGCAAAAGAATACGTCCGGAGTATTTGCCCCGGCGCGGAACAGACCTCAGCCACGCACTTGGTGGCCAGGCTGGAGCGTGAGCGAGATTTGCAAGAACGCCCTCGTTGACCCGCAACGTTTCCAGTGCAGCCGATGGTGCACTTATCTGGCTCGACTCAAAGGCCTGGTGGTGTTGATTTCATCTGTTAATAACTTCAGCCAAGACGAATCATACAAACATGCGTTAGTTACACGATAATTTCTGCAAGACTCGCTATGGGCACTACTCCGCGTCAACCTCAAGGTGCCATAGGAGTTGTTTCACTTACCATCCGCATCTTCCCGCCTGCACTGTTTGCATCATCAAAACCACGCACGTGAATTCATAAATTATTTGTAACTGTAACCGCAGATGAACACGAAGGGGTATATGCTCCGGCGTGTTGAGAAAGACGGGCCAGGGAAGCAACTACGCTTCGACGGAGGTTTCATGCCAAACACTCTGCTCGCCTCTTTATCCTCTACTGTCAAGCTAACTACCCGCGAAGAGATCGCCAGAACTCTCGGTGAATCCGAAGCTGCTGTTTCCAGAGGATTCGACCTCGCTACCGCTGCCATCTTCGACGGTCTAAACCGGCTGACGGGCCAGCCGGAAGTGATGCGCCAGGTAATCGACATGGGCTCCAAAGGGCCCGCAGACGTCGGTTCGGCGGTGATTGCCGGCCAACTTACTAGTCCCACTTCTCCTTTGATCTCCAGCGGAAAGACATTTCTAGCTTCTGTCTTTGGCAACACACAAGACGCGACTCTCCATGCAGTGAGTCGCGAGTCTGGTTTGCGCGCAACTTCCGCTGCAACGATGCTCGCGGTTGCGGCGCAATCCGTTCTTAGCTTCATCGGAACGCGCGTCAAATCGGAAGGGATGACCGCTACCTCGCTCGCGTCATTTCTGCAAGCCGAAGGCGCGAGGATGAAGGAGTCTCTGCCTGCAGGTTTTTATGGGGCGCCGGCGACAACCCCTATGACGCCGCCCAACGAGAGTGTGACAACCAGGCGAATCGATGTGGATCCGGTAATTGCACAGACAGTGAAAAAGGAGCGATCAATTTGGATTTGGCTCTTGCCTCTTCTGCTCCTCCTGCTCGGTCTTCTCCTTTGGTTCTTGTTCCGGGGTCAACCCGCTCCAGTAGCAGAAACGCCCGCTCCCGTGGAAACCGCGGCGCCCGCCGCTCCCGCTGCGCCCGTAACCTCAGACCTCGGAAATTTCGTGTCTGAACAGCTTGTCGACGGTACAACGCTTCATGTTCCAGAACATGGCGTCGAGGCTAGGTTGCTGGCGTTCATTCAGGATCCGGCCAGTAAACCGGACAGAACAACCTGGTTCGATTTCGACCGGCTGCTCTTCAATACGGGCTCTGCAACGCTTCAACCACAGTCGTTGGAACAGCTTAAAAACATTGCGGCCATCTTGAAGGCGTACCCGAAGACCCATCTCACCATCGGCGGTTACACCGACAACACTGGAGATGCAGCAAGCAACCTGCAGCTTTCTCAGGATAGAGCCAACAACGTAACGGCAGAACTGGTGAAGCTTGGCGTTGCCAGGGCTCGTCTGGTGGCGAAGGGCTACGGCGAAGAACACCCGATAGGGGACAATTCGACCGAGGCGGGTCGCGCGCAGAACCGCCGCATCTCGATGCTGGTTACGCAAAAGTGAGCTAAGACCATAACTTTTTCAATTGAGGCGATTCATGGCCGACGCTCGCAGCGATGGTACAAACGCGGCTGTAGATGCAACCGAAGTATCTACAGCCGATCACTCTCATGAAACCGTCATTCCTCTTTTTGAGGAAGAGCTTTCGGTTTCCAAGCAAGTGGTTCAGACCAGCCGGGTGCAGGTTTCCCGCGTCACGCACAGCCACGAACAGCTGGTCGACGAACTACTCGAGCGCGAACAAGTCGAGGTGGAACGGGTGACCATCGACAAACCGATCGATCGCATGCCGTCCGTGCGTGAAGAAGGAGATTGTCTTATTTTCCCCGTGGTGGAAGAAGTCGTGAAGGTCCAGCGGGTTCTCATGTTGAAAGAGGAGGTCCGGATTCGCCGCGTTAAGGGGACAGAGAGGTATCAGGAACGAGTAACCCTTCGCAAACAGGAAGCAGTCGTAACTCGGCTGCCAATCGACGAAGCAACAGCCGAACAGGCTCACCACGGAATTTCTGACGCAAAGGAGCATCTATGAGTTACGAAAAGATCGTCACCTTGTTCGACACCGCTGCACATGCAGAAGCAGCCAAGCTAAACCTGGAAAAAGCGGGTTTTTCAGACTCCGACATGAGTGTAGTCAGCGCCTCAGAGTTGCCAAAATCGGGGAGCGCGCTGCGTGAACCAGGGCTTTGGCATCGCCTGTTCGGCAGTGACATCGAGCAGCATGAAGCCGAAGTGTACGGCAAGGCAGTGGAAACCGGCGGCGTCGTGCTCACGCTACGCGCGGCTGATCCCGACGTGCCGAAGGCGATGGGCATTCTTAACCAACACAATACGGTGGACGTGCAAGAGAGAGCGGTGGCGCACGGGTTGCTGGACGAGGACGAAAGAGTATCGGCTCCTGCTGCTGTCGCTGCTGCGGTGCCCGCGAAACCGATTACCAGTGATGTGAGCAAAGAGCAGGTCCTGCGTCTGGCCGAAGAACAGTTAGAAGTAGGAAAGAAATTAGTGGAGCAAGGAACAACGCGCATTCGCCGCTTTGTAACAGAAAAGCCCGCCGAGGCGTCAGTGACGTTGCATGAGGAGCACGCCGAGGTGGTCCGCCGTGCCATCACGGATCCCTCTTACGTGCAAGACATCGACTGGTCCGACACAACCGTTGAGATAGTCGAAACAGCTGAACAGGCTGTCGTCAGCAAGTCTTCGCACATCGCAGAAGAAGTCGTTGTGGGCAAGACAGGCTCTGATCACGTCGAAACCGTGCACGATACTGTCCGTCGCCAACAGGTCGAAGTGGAGCGTGTGCCTGCCACACCGGCTGCTCGCAAGGCTTAGACCAACAAACACCGTATGGCCGGGTGGTCAGTCACCGCCCGGTCACACAGCGCCCGGAGAAATTAAAAAAAGTAGGACCGCGGTCGACTTGCCATTGGCGGCGAAGCCTGAGGTACACTCCGAATGAGATGGGCACCGGCCCTACAGGGGGTGTTATGGCCCGACGATTCGGATTGGCGGCGCTAACAATTTATACCTCCGTGGCGCTCGCGCAGTCTCCAGCCCCTCGCCCGAAATTCGACGCCTTTGAAGTAGCAACTGTAAAGCCGGCAGATTCCGGCCCCAAGAGCGGCCGGTTCATCAAGATGGACGGGACGAACCGGTTCGTCGAAAAAGACTACACGCTGAAGCTGCTGATCGCGGCCGCTTACGATCTCAACCCGCGAACCATCTCCGGTGGTCCCTCATGGATGACCACCGACCACTACGACATCCTTGCCCTAACTCCGGGTGAGGTCCGGCCCAATCATGATGAGCAGATGTCGATGCTGCGAAGCTTGCTTACCGATCGATTCAAACTCACGTTTCATCGCGAGCCAAAAGAATTCTCGATCTACGAGTTAGACGTCGCGAAGAACGGCCCCAAACTCAAAGCAAGCACGGCGGCTGCTGATGAGCCGGCGATCGTCGGCCCGGCTGTGGTTTATCCGCAGCGCGTGGTGCTGCCGGGACGTAACGCGACCACAGGGAATCTTGTCTCCTTACTACAGCGCGCCATACTCGATCGCCCGGTGGTAGACAAAACGGGGCTTTCTGGTAGATACGATTTCGATTTAGATTGGGCTCCGGACGAAACACAGTTCGGCGGCGCGTTGCCGCCCGCGTCCGCGACCGCTGCCAGCCCGCCACTGTTTGAGGCTATCCAGGAAGAACTGGGCCTGAAGCTGGAGGCGACAAAAGGGCCGGTAGATGCCTTGGTGGTCGATACCGCGGAGCGTCCCGCGGCGAACTGAAAGCAAGAGCCGTCTCTCTCAGGGTTTAATTGCGGGCACGGTCTCCCGATAGCGTGGCCAATGCTGCGCAAGCTCGTGCACCACGGGACTACCCACGCGATAGGCATTCTCGATGGCCTCCGCATTGCCCGCGTAGTTACCCGTTGCCTCTGTCTTGAGAAAATCCGCTGCGGTCACGCCCTTGGGCGGGACTGTAAAGTCGCTGCCGGTTCTCAGATCGAGCGCGCGTGCCAGATCAACTCGGCCGGCATGAGAAAGAAAAGTAAGCGCCTGCAGATAGGCCGCGTCTTCTTCGGCCGAAGTTACGAAGCGGCCTACGCCCTTGGTCCAGTACGGGACCCATTGTTCCGCCCAGTCGTTCATCCTGGCGCCGATCCAGAACCGGTCCGCGGTCAAGGTATCGCCCTTCAATACGAAAGGCGGCCGCTGCGCGTTAGGAAAGTCAGGATAGCCGGCGCGCGCCGCCTTTAGCTTGTCATCGTCCGCCAGCGCCACGCCACGTGTCAGATCACAGGCCCAGGTAACAAACCCGTCATTCAGCTCATGAGCCATCTGGCCGTTTACTGATACGGCTGGCGGCGCAGGTTGCTCCAGAGGCGTCGAGCGGTCGTAGGGCACGATGCCGCTGGACCAGTGCGGCGGAATCTCTCTGCCATCGATTTCGTAGGCCAGGTCGCCGTCGACGATGGAACTGGCCCAAGCCGCCGAGCCGACCGAGGCGCGGTCGGGGTCGATGCCGCCGATGCCGGCCAGGATCCAGTAGGCCTTGCTGAGATCGAAGCGCGGGTCGAGGCCCAGGGCCATGATCGAGGCTGCCGCCTGAGACTTGCCGACACCGGTCACGATGCCCAGCACATGGTCGTTTGCGTTGTAGCGCAAGTGGTGGCTGCCCTGCGGGAACGACAGCACGTCGGGCAACGGGTAATGCTCGACCCAGTTCTGAAACTCACCCGCCTCATCACCCGTATCCTTGCCAACCTCAAAGGTGGTCACAACCACCACGCGGATCTCGAGCGGTGGAGGCGCAACATGAGTCCGTCCGCACGAAGTCAACCCCATCAGGAGGGTTCCCGCTACTCCTAAACACTGCGACAATCTCAGATACAATGGACGGTCTCCTAAGATTTCAGGCTGCAGGATGACTGCTAAGAAACGCTTCGGTGTGTTCTTCCAGCAGTTGCTGCGCTCGCTGGAGATGAGCCGCAGCCGCATCTACCCAGTGTGTGTCGACGGCCAGCTTTTCCTTCGCTTCCGTAATGGTTTGCCCCAACACGTCGGCCGCGGGGCCGCCCGCAGTTTTGCGCACATCGACGAAATGCCTGGGATCGAGCGCGCGCCTTAGAAGCTGCCGATCAAGTGCTAATGCTCTCCCAGTCACTTCAGGAAAAGCTCGCTCGACACCGTCGATGATCTTTTGTGGATCCTTGCTGCCATCCGTTTGCCCCGCTTCTTTCACCGCCTGGCTTACGATCTCGTGGGCCTTACGAAAGCTGATTCCGATCGAGCGGACCAACACATCCGCCAGCTCAGTGACAGTCAGAAAATTACTGTGCGCGCGCTCCTCCATGAGCGCAATGTCAAACCTGGCGGTCTCGAGCACGCCGGCTGCGAGATCGAATGCACGCCCAGCATCTTCGAAAGCGCTGTACGCCATAGGTTGCAGATCGTCTTCCGCATCATTCATGTCGGCAAAGGGAGTGTTGTGCAACGACGTCAGAACACCTTGCGCCTGGGTGAGGGCACGACTGGCGAGCGCGCGCACGTGCTCGAGGGCAACCGGGTTACGCTTTTGTGGCATGATGCTGCTCACCTGGACGAAGGCATCGCTGAGCGTGAGATAGGCAAACTCAGCCGTGCTCCACAGCAGCAGATCCTGGGTAAACCTGCCCACGTTGATCATGCTCACCATCAAGACGGAGCAGGCCTCAGTCAAATAATCGACCGAGGCAATCGCCCCAAAGGTATTGAGTTGGAGACCGTCGAACCCCAGCAGTGAGGCCGTGTAATCGCGATCGACAGGGAACCCGGTTCCGGTGATGGCGCACGCGCCCAGCGGAGAGCGGTTCAAGTTGGTGTAGGCAGCCTGAAGACGGCGAGCATCGCGCTCCATCCATTCGACAGATGCCATGAGGTAGTGGCCCAAGGTGGTGGGTTGCGCGGGCTGTTGATGCGTGTATGCGGTAATCAAAGAGGCTCGATGATCCCACGCCAGCCGCACCATCACCTCACGCAAGCCTAAGAGTGATCGCAACACTGCCAGGGTTCGCGAGCGCAAGACCATGCGATACATCGTCATGTCGACGTCATTGCGGCTTCGCGCCATCCGCATCCGGCCCGCATCCTCGGCTCCACAAAGCTCGATCAGTTTTTTTTCGATATAGAAATAAAGGTCCTCCACATCGGCGTCATAGGGCTCACGGCGTATCTGCTCAACATTCAATCGCTGGAGCCCGCGCAAGCAGATGGCCGCACATTCTTCGGGAATAATCTTTTGCCTGGCGAGCATCAGCGTGTGTGCGCCTTCAATGGCTAGTAGCGGTTCCAGAAAATAAACTTGCGCATGCTTGAATATTTCTTCGAGTACTGTTCTGCGATAGACGGGCGCTGGAAACGAATCCAAACCCTGAACCGCCGTCGCTTTATTTCCGCCGCTCATTCAAACTCCGTATGCTGTATGCCTCAATGGTATCTTGAGCTTTGCATGTTACGGTTTGGCATTCGGATGGGTGCTCAAGAAGGCGTTGAGTGCGTCGGGCATGAAGGCGGCTGTGCTGAAGGCATAGGGGAGCGCAGACTCGAAAGTGGTGACTTTGTAGTTGCCATGACCATCGGTGAGTATCAGCGTGACCGGCGGCTTGCCTTTTGCATGATTGAACGTGCTCACCTCGTAGCCATACTGCCGATCGCGATAGCTCACTTCGGGCCAATGTCCCGGTTCGCCGGCAACAACGATGGCGCGCAACAGGTAATCGCTCTCCGTGGCCGCCTGCTGTAGCAATCCACCGATGGGATAGCGGTAGTGAAAGGCAGCATCATCAGCCCCGGCCGCGCGGTAGTTTTTTCCTGACCAGGACAATCCCGCGGCTGCGGTGTTGTGGCCTGGAGTAAACAGCGTGATCCCGGCGCTGCGTGCTTCTTCAGCCAACCTTACCAACGTAGCCAGTTCGCCGGCGCTCAGCGGAATCTTTGCCGCATCGACGATCGGGAAGTCCCGCTCGCAGGCGACCTGATCCATGAAGGGATGGACCCGCACCGTGTGGTCAGACGCCTGACCACAGGCAACGAGCAGATGTTCGTAGTCGGTGGTGGCGATCTGGTAATCGCGGCAATCGCCGCAACTCCCCGTAGTGCCGCAGGTTTGACCATAGAAGGCGACAAAGCGAACCGCGTGGCGGGTCACCTCGGGGCCAAATTGGACCGTCACGTGGTTCAGCAGAGAAGTTTCGCCATGGATCCCTTGTGGGCGGCCATATTCAGAATTGCCGCCCAGCACTACCTCTTCTTTGCCATTGACCTTGACCACGGTGGCGGCGCGCACCTGAAAGTGAGAGATGGGCGGATCGGTGTGAACATTCGCTGCCGCGTCCAAAGCCTTGAATATCTGGTTGCGTAGCTCGGCGTCCGGAACCACCGCTTCGGACTCCTTGGTCAAGGTCCACTTGGACGAGCTAGTCGGCTGCCAAAACGCCCATCCTGCGATGACACCAAACAGCGACAGAAGACCAATACCCACGACTTTCACTCTGCTCGCCTCCTGTACAAGAGCGTTTGTGCGTTAACCATACACGTAGCAACCAGTCTCCCAGGAAACGAACCGCAGTCTGATGTACTGAACACTCGAATACGACAGACGAAGCCCACAACGGCCTTTGACCTCATTTCCTCAAGCCTCAGGCCTCATGGGCAGACCTGGCAAGCCGTTTCCCCAACACCCACCAAACCACGGCAGAGAAGAGCCCCATCACCGTGCCCGAACTAAACGCGGCGATCCAACCTGCATACCCATAATGCTTGATCAACGGTGGAACGATACTAGTAGAGGCAATTCCGCCCAGGATGCCAATCGTGTTCATGAAGCCAGCGACCACGCCGACATCGCTTCCGGAGATCGAGACTGCCGTCGTCCAAAACGAAGACTCAGCGAGGTAAAGAGAGCCAAGGCTGATGCAGAGCGCCAGCACCGCAAGGGGGCGCGCACGGACTAGAGCCGCCACCAGCAGCAGCGCCCCGGACGATGTATACCCGGTCATGATGAGAATGCGCGCGCTGGCGATCCTGCCGAAGCGCACGGCAATTCGGTCAGAGAGAAACCCTCCCAACGGAGTGGCAGCGATGGCAGCCAACCAGGGCAGTGCGGCGACCAGCCCTCCATTGGCCAGGCTGAAGCCCCGCACCTCAACCAGATAGATGTATAGCCACGATACGAACATGAAGAGCAGGTAGCCTTCTGAAACGTAACTGAGCGAGAGCAGCACGACATTCGTGTTCAGCCATTGGCCGGACCGTCCCCGTGAAGACTCCACAGGAACCGGATGTTCGGAAACCGGAGGCGCTTGCGTAAAGCTAAGCCAAAGCAGGGCTATGGCGAAGGCAACCACCGAGGTGAGATAGAAGGAGGCACGCCACCCAAAACGCAACATGCTCCAGGAAACAAAGGGCGCCGTAAATGCGGAGGCAACCGAGCTGCCCGTCAGCATGAGCGAACTGCCGAAGCCCCGGCGTTCAGGAGGCATCCACTGGTGCACGGCGCGCGCACCCACGGGAAACGTAGAGGCCTCGGCAGCACCCAGCAGAAAGCGAATCGCTACCACCAAAGCGATTGTGGCCGCGGCCGTACGAGAGATGACACCCGGCAACAGCCCACTCAGCACGGTGAGCACACCCCAGGCAAGCGCCGATAATCCCAGCACGATGCGCGGCCCAAAGCGGTCTCCCAGCCAGCCGGCGGGGACCTGAAAGATTGCGTAGCCGAACAGAAAGCTGTTGAAGATGACGGCGAAATCACTTTTCGTCAAGGACAGGGCCGGCATCATCAGCTCGGCAGCAACGGAAAGGTTCATCCGCTCCATGTAGCTGGCGAAGCTCAGCCCGAAGAGCGTGGCCACTACGAACCAGCGAACTCGCCGCGAGGGGATCGGATGCAGAAGAGTCACACCTCCTGTTATACCGATCAGTTGCGACCTGTTTCTTGCCAGTTGAGCGAAAGGGAGAGCATTTGGATTGAATTTTTCGCGCCGTTGGGATATATCTTTCAATCAAGTAGGCTGAATCTCTGCTGAGGGAAACCGCACCGGTTACCAAATACCAGATATAGATGTGGTCGCCTTCCGCTTTCTCCATCTGAGAACAGGTGCGTACTGGAAGCGAATATGAGTCGTTGCGATTTCTTGGATCCGACTAAGGGCTTCGGTCTCCCGAGGCGATGTCTGCTTAAGATCGACCGCTGCGGGTACTGCGGATAGTCCGCTGCCGCGTGTCGCTGTATTCCGATACAGTTTTTTGCAAGATCTTCCTCCCAGCTATTCATTTCCTGCAGCTGCCGGGGAACGGCTCACTCGTTTAAGACGTACTCCAGTTGGATCCTGTTCCGGAGGTTTCAATGAAGCGCCGCTACCTATCCGCGATCTACATTCTTTCTGTGTTGACATCAGTATTATTCGTGTATCCACAAGCCGGCGCTCAAGCCATCTTCGGCAACATAGCGGGCACCGTGACCGACCCATCCGGCGCCGCAATCGTGGGCGCCAACGTGGCCATAAAAGACCTGGATCGCGGCACGGAATACCACACCGTCACCAAAGAGCAGGGCGGCTACGAGCAGGGTCAGTTGCTGGCCGGCCCTTATACGGTCGAGATCACCGCCCCCGGCTTTTCAAGCTTTTCCAGCACCATCCAGGTGCACGTCGACAGCACGGTCAAGCTGGACGCAAGCCTCAAGGTCGGCTCTGGCTCCGGCACGGTTCAAGTCACCGATGAGACTCCGCTGCTGCAGGTGGACCGGGCCGAGATCAGCACCCAGCTGACGACCACAGAGGTCGAGGACTTGCCCCTGCTCGGGCGCAACGCAACTGGACTGGCATTCACCGCGCCGGGCACGGTTCTGGCCAACTTTCAGGTCTCCGATGCGGAAAACGCGCAGGGCGGCTACCAGTTTGCCACCAATGGACAGCAGTATTTTGCCAATGGCTTTTTGCTCGACGGCATAGAGAACAACAGCGCAATTCTCGGCATCGCGGTGATCAATCCCAATATCGACTCCCTGCAGGAAATGAAACTGACCACCAGCAATTACGACGCCGAGTTCGGCTCGGTGGCGGGTACGCTGATCCAGGCCACCACCAAGTCTGGCACAAATACCTTCCACGGTTCCGCGTTTGAGTATCTGCGCAACACCGAATTTATTGCCCAGAACCCATTCTCGCCCGGAAGTCTGCCCTTGCATTGGAACCAATTCGGCGGCTCTATCGGCGGTCCGATATTGAAAGACAAGCTCTTCATCTTCGCCGACTACCAGGGCATCCGGGAAACGACGGGCGCCCCGGTGATCACCACCGTGCCCACCGCCGCCGAACGCGCAGGTGACCTGACCGCGCTCTTGGGACCCGTCATCGCGGGTGCCCCGCTGGTTCAAACGACCGAGGGCAACTTTGTTGCGCCACAGTCTGGCATGGTTTTCGATCCAACCACCGGCAATAGCGATGGCAGCGGACGAAAGGCGATCTCTACCAACGGACAAGTGAATGTGTTGCCTGGAGTTCCGGCCTCCATCACCAAACTGCTGGCCTACCTTCCGCAACCCAACACGGGCGGTGCGGGCGCCATCGTGAATAATTACATCGGCACCGGCAAGTCGACTTTTAATGATGATCAGGAAGATGGCCGCATCGACTATACCCTGAATGCCAACTCGCGCATCTTCGGTCGATACTCCATCAGCCAATATTCATCCTCGGCCCCGGGCGCCTTTGGAGTACAAGCTGGAGGCCCCGCACTCAGCGGCGCCAACTTTGCCGGCTCTTCCAGTACAGATAATCAAAGCTTGGCGCTCGGTTACACGCGAACCTTCAGTCCAACATTGATCACGGAAGCACGCTTCGGTACCTATCGATATAGGGTGCGGGTACAACCGGGAGACGTGGGCACCACGCCTGCAAATGATGCTGGTATTCCTGGTCTTAACCTTGGCACTGACGCGACCAGCGGCATGCCCGCATTCTATGTAAATGGGAACGGGGCCTTTGAGTTCGGCTATTCGCTGGCCATCAACTCCTGCAATTGCCCCCTCTCTGAAACTGAAAATCACTTCCAGTGGGTCAACAACTGGACAAAAATCATAGGCACGCACACCATCGGGTTCGGAGCTGACCTTCGCCGGGCGCAACAAACGCGCATTCCCAGCGACAGCCACCGTTCGGGCGAAATCACCTTCGATCCCGCCACCACCGGCAATTACGACTCCGATCTTGCCGGTCAGAACTCCGGCCTGACCACCGGGGCCGGGATTGCTTCTTTGATCTTGGGGGTTCCGGAGTCATTCGCGCGATACTTTACCGGTTCTGGTCTGCGCCCGGGCCTGCGGCAGACGCGCATGTTCTTCTTTGTGGAGGACAATTGGAGGGCAACGCCACGGCTGACCTTAACCTACGGTCTGCGCTACGAAAACTACCTACCCCAGAACGCTGCCTATCCAGGCGGCGCCGGGAGCTTTGATCCTACGACTGGCAACTTGCTCATTGCCGGCGTAGCACCGGTGTCAAAAAGCATGAACGTAACTGCCTACAAGAGCGGCTTTGTTCCCCGCTTTGGTGTGGCCTATCTGCTGAAGCCGAAGACTGTGATCCGGGGCGGCTTTGGCAGCAGCTTTACTCCGGCCGGATTGGGTGCGGTGTTTGGCCAGGCCCCCGACTATGATCCACCGATTCTGCTCCCGCAACAGTTGAACCCCGCCACTCCCTACTCCAGCGTTTATAACCTGTTCGCCGGGCCACCGTTGCCGACGCTGCCTGCAGGGTCGGGTGGCGCTATTCCGCTGCCCAATGACCTCGGGGTCTACTACTGGTTTGACCCGCCCAATCGTTACCGCGTCCCCCTGGCGATGTTTTGGAATGCCGCCATCCAACATCAGATCACGCCCACCATGTCGATTGAGGCTGCCTACGTAGGCAATGTTGGCCGCCACATCTATGTCAACGCTAACCTCAATCAGGCCGTGCCTGGGCCGGGAGCGCTCTTTCCCAGGGAACGGTTCTATCCCAACTACGGGCTGACACAAGGGCTTTATAGTATCTGCAACTGCGACAATTCTAACTATCACAGCCTGCAGGTGAAGTGGGTCGACCATCAGGCGCGAAGTCTCGACTTCATCGTTTCCTACACCTACTCCAAGGCACTGGACGATACAGAGTTGGGCGGGGTCTACGATAACAACCTCGACTACACGGCTGATTACGGGCCGGCGAGCTTCAATCGCAAGCAGATTCTCGCCGTTTCCAACGTATGGAAGCTGCCCTTTGGCCGGGGTCAACGGTTTGGCTCCAACATCAATCGTGTGGCGGATCTGGTGGCTGGTGGTTGGGAGTTCAACGGGATCACCTCGGCCACATCCGGCTACCCTTTTACCGTCAACGTCGCCAATGCTCCGCTGCTCAACACAAACTTCAACAATGTCCGGCCGGACCAGGTTGGCAACTCGAGCGTCCCCAATAAAGGCCGCGCCCAATGGTATAACCCGGCAGCGTTTGTTGAACCTCAGGGCCTCTATCGCGATGGCTTCGTCAGCCGGAACTCTATGGTCGGTCCTCGTTTGTTCCTGATGAACCTGGCGCTGGCCAAGGTGTTCACCATCTACCAGGAAAAGACGATCGAGTTCCGCTGGGAAAACTTCAACGCGCTCAACCATGTCAACCTGAACACACCCGCCAACCTGGTAGATGAAGCGAACGCAGGACAGATCACCTCGCTACTGCCCGGAGCGAATATGCGGCAAATGCAATTCGGTCTTCACTTCCGGTTCTAAGGTGGCGCTGGATAGCACGGGACACGAAGAATCCAAGGGGTGGAAAATGAAAGTATGCATCGGAGCGGCACTGCTGGCCTGCAGTGCGCTATGCGGATTGCTGCCGCCGCGGCTGCACGGACAGGCGGTGCAGACCGCACCGCCGATACCCAAGCCCGACGATCGCTACAAAGCCGATATTCTCCTGGTGGTCGCCCACCCCGATGACGACACCGGCATCTTGAACTACATCACCCGCGCGTCGCTGGATCAGCACAAGCGGGTATCTGTCATCTTCACCACCCGGGGCAACTCCGGCGGTAACGCTGTCGGCATGGAGCAATCCAAGGCAATGGCCGACGAGCGCGAGATGGAGGCGCGTCATTCGTTAGCGGTAAGCGGCATCAGCAACATCTGGTTTCTGCACGGGTCCGACACGGCGACGCAGGACGTGCTCCACTCGCTCGAAACGCTGGGGCATGGCGAGGCGTTGGATGAGGTGGTGCGCATTATTCGGTTGACCCGGCCTGAGGTCGTCCTCACCTGGATGCCTGGCTACGTGGCGGGGGAGAACCACGGCGACCATCAGGCGTCCTCCGTGGTGGCAACGGAAGCCTTCGATATAGCGGGTGATCCGGCTGTATTTGCCGAGCAAGTAAACGCACCCCGTCAGAAGCATGGCATCAATAATTACGGGGAAGGGCTCCATCCCTGGCAAGCCAAGAAGCTCTACTTCTTTTCGGATGCAAGCCATCAGGATTTTCTGGAACATCATGGTCCGAAGTATCTTGCCAGCGATATCTCAAGCAGCAAGGGAGTTTCCTTCGCAGCCTTGAACAAGACCGCCTGGGATCTGTATGCCACCCAGATTGATCCGCTGGAAGACTACTACGTCAACATGCCGGACTACCTGATCCTTGCGAAATCGTTGGTCAAGTCATCGATGGAAGCAGATGTGTGGGACGGTATCGACCCTACGCCGGTCGCCTACGCGCCACCGCCTTGCTACCAACCTGTACAGCGCCCTCCGGTGAGTCTCGAGTTGGGTGGCCCGTGGGCTTTTTACAAGCAGTTCTATGTGGCCCACGGCTTGACGTCGGTCATGAGCTTTCTCAAACCGCAAACCGCGCTGAGCGCAGATCACGGCTTGTGGGTGCCCCTACTGCTCCGCAACGATAGCGACCAGTCGCGGGATCTTATCCTCCACGCCTCGCTCCCCGAGGGCTGGACTCCGCCCGCAAAGGACATCCTTTACCACCTTGAGCCGCACAGTTCCTATCCCGCCCAGATACTCCTGACCGCCCCCACGTTCAAGCCAGATGCGCCCCCGCAGCAATTGCGCTGGAGCATGACCGAAAGCGGAAAACCAGCTGGAGACGTCGCGCTCACGGTCTATATGGAATTCAACGGAGTTCCGCAGTAAGCAAATACACGACGTACGCAAGAGACCGGAAAACACAATAGAGCATTACAGTAGGAGAAGACTAGGAGTCGCGTGTGTCGTTCTTTTTCGGATTGATTTCCTATGTAGTGATTATCGGGATCCTCGACGCCAAACTGCCATGGCCGCAGGCCGACACTCCGAAAGGGCAGCGATGATCGCCGGCCATTTCGGATTGGCTGCGGCAGTAAAAGCGAAGGCGCCTTCCGTCCCTTTGTGGACCTTGATGCTCGCTTGCCAATGGCTAGACGTCGTATTCGCCGTGCTGTTCGTAGCCGGCATCGAAACACTGGAGCCAATACAAGGCGCCGCCAAAGGCGCTTATGGCGCCGTGATTATCCACGCAGACTACACGCATTCGTTCGTTGGCGCCGCGCTGCTATCCATCGTATTCGGTGGGGTGGCTGCGTTTTGGTACGGTCGTATGCGCGGCTGCATTCTTGGCCTTATGGCCATGTCGCATTGGGTGCTCGATCTGATCGTGCATCGACCTGACCTGCCGATACTGCCCGGCGGCGAGTTGCGACTTGGATTCGGATTATGGCGCTATCCTGCGTATTCTGCAGCGCTCGAATTCGCCCTGGTCGCAGCGGGATCCTTGCTTTACTGGCGTGCCGCGCGGCGCGTGGCAGCCGTGAGCGTGGCGGCCATGCGCCGTGCAAACCTCTGCGGCGTCGTTGTGTTTGTCGCCGGAACGATCACGCTAGGGTTGAACTTTTTTGGCCTTTAACCCTCTAGTGCCCCGCAAACGAGATAATCATCTGGTCAAGCGGCATCGCCTCTTTGACCGTTTGCGGCGGTGAGATCGGGGTGACCGGCAGCGGAGTTCCATTTGTTTCCGCCTGGTCGAAGGCTTCCGTGCCGTGGGATTTCCCGGTCGCCTCAAACGCGCTGATCTCGTAGGGTAGCCCATTGGAAGCGAGCGATGACGGTCCGTCGGTCACCTGGAAGTGCAAGTGCGGCACGATCGAGTTGCCCGTATCGCCAACCAGCGCGATCACCTGTCCAAGGTGAACCTTCTCTCCGCGGTGCACCTTGATGCTACCCGGTTGGAGGTGGGCGTAGAGCGCATAGCGCTTTTCGCCAAGATCCAGGATGATCGAGTTTCCATCCGCCGCGTCGAGCGCAATGTTTGTCGGATAATTGCCCGGCGTCTGTTCCGGCTCTCCATCGATGACCGAAACCACGAGAGCATTTGCCACCGCGAGCACGGGCTGGCCGAAGATAGCGTAGCTCTCAAGCTTCTTCTGTGGGCCGGTATAGATGCGGCCGCTTGCGTCCATCTGCTCCCAGTCCACAGCATAGCGTTGCGCTACCCACGCGCGGCCGTTCACCGGCAGAGCCGCCCGCGTATGACGGGTGGCGTCGCAGCAGGAATCCGCTGCGATATAACGCTCTCCCTGCAACGGAGGACCGATCACTGCAACAGATCGCTTATCCACCGTGGTGGCGCCCCCACTTTCGCTGAGCTCCTGGTGCCCAGGCGGTGCAGCGCTCACGCGCAAGCTGATTCGGTGCGACAGCTTAGAGGGAATCTTGGTTCCGGGAGCGAGCGCAACATTGAGAAAGAGAAGAGCACGAGTGCTCTTGGCAAGTGTTCCCGTGGACTCGCGTACCCCCGCCGGCTGCAGACGCCCGGCAACCGCGGCGGTGTCGAGAGTTTGCAGGATGGAACCGTCGCCGACTACCTCGACTTTCTCAACCGCGACCTCCGCACTGGAGAAGTTCGTGACGCCCAACTCGTAAACCAGGTGTACCTGCCCGTCCGAGCCCATGAAAGGTACGGGGGCGTCCTGCACTGCAAGCAGAAGAGGTGTCATGTTCTCTGAAACTTGACCGCGCCCGACGGCAAAAGCAGCCGCCAGAAGCGCGAACAGAAACGTCACGCCGAACACAATTCGATCAGTCTTCATAGGGATGTCTGAATTGTAAAGTGCGTCTGGCTTACTTGTCGTTCACCACTGGCAGGATGAGCGCCGACGGATGCGCCTTGTCAGAAAGGATAGTGACCGTGGCCTTCTGGTAGTCACCCGGGTGCGCGGACATGATGTTGGGAACGAATGTCTGCGGGTTGCGGTCGTAGAGAGGGAACCAGGTGCTCTGCACCTCAACCACGATGGTGTGTCCTTTCTTGAAAACATGGTCGACCGCGTGAAGACTATATTTAAATTCGCGCGGCTTGTTCGCAGAAACGGCTGCAGGCTGGCCAAAATCTTGCAGGTAGCGCCCGCGGAATATTTCCTCGTTCGTCATCAACTGGTAGCCGCGCATCGCCGGATCGCTATCATCGTCGGGATACTGGTCGATCAACTTCACGACCAGGTCCAGGTCGCTCCCCGTAGTGGAGGCAAATATATCCGCAACCACCTCTCCGGTAACGGTTAGGTCATGGTCAAGCGCGCCCATCGACCAGACAGCAACGTCTTTGCGCCCGGTGACAAAGCGTTGGTCTTCGGTCATCCAGTTGCGCCATTGTGAGTCTGCGGCGTAGGTCGGTTGGATGGGACGATGGCGATAGGGAACGGGGTTTGCTGGGTCGGAGACATAGCTGGCCCTCACTTTCTCTTTACCCATCTGCCATCTCAGCTTGTCTGTCGCTAGATAGATCTTGACCGGTTTGGCCTGGGCTGGAGGAAAATGCGGGTAACGTTTCCAAACATTCGAGCCAGTCTGGAAGCTGGCCGTATCTTCCAGGTCAAAACCAGGCTGGTCCTTCAGGTACTTGGCAAAAAAGGGAGCCTCGATCTGCTTGCGGTATTCGGTGCCGATCGGCTCTCCATATTTGAGGGCGCCGAGACTCCGCGTCGAACTGGACCAGGAGCCATGGCGCCACGGTCCGAGCACCAGAAAATTCTCGTGCCGGGCGTCGCGCGGCTCGAGGGTCGCGTAAACCTCCTGGGGCCCCCACATATCTTCCTGGTCATAGTAGCCGCCGATTTCCAGGGTAGGAACGGTCACTGCTGTCATATGGTGCTGCACGGCGCGCACATACCAGAGATTGTCATACGACGGGTGCTGCAGGAATATCTGCCACGAAGGCAATACCTTACCCTCGAGCGTTTTCGCGTCGGAGCGGCGAACATCCTCGGCAAACGAACCACGCTGCAAGAAGTAGTCGTAGCCGTCCACGTCCTTGCCGTAACTCACCTCTGACTCCTCTTTGTTTTGCTCCAGTCCCGCGGCGTAGTCATAGCCGTAGGTTTGGCGAAAGGCGCCGTTGTGGAAGAAGTCGTCGCCCATCCAGGTATCGATCATGGGCGCCTGGGGAGAAATAGCCTTGACCGCCGGGTGAGGGTCAATGCCCGCAGCCATCGTGAGAGCCCCGTCATAACTGGTGCCAATCACCCCAACCCGTCCATTGTTCCCGGGAATATTTTTGATCAGCCACGCCACGGTGTCGTACGCATCGGTACTTTCATCCGTAACCTTTGGATCCGAGTGATCCACGACCATTCGGCTTAGCTCAAAGGTGCCTTCTGATTTGAATCGACCGCGAATGTCTTCTCCCAGGAAGATGTATTGCGACCGCGCCAGCTCAGGCCGCCGGTTAAAGATACTGTCCATCGTCAAGGCGTCCGCGCCATAGGGAGTACGGTCCATGAGGATGGGGAAAGGGCCGGGCGTGCCTGTGGGTGTGAGGACCACGGCATGAAGTTTGATTCCGTCGCGCATCGGGATCGTCACTTCCTGCCGCTCATAGGGAGGAAATGGATGGTGCACTGCCTCGCCGGTCCGTGACATGACGTAGGTCGCGGGATCGCCCTTGTAGTCGACGCTTACCTTGGAAGCGCGGCCAGAGGCATCCAGCGAAAAACGGTAGCGGCCCATCGAGTCACTAAATTCGGTCGCGGACACCGAGGTCAACGCGAAAGGGAAGTGACGTTCCGACTCGATGAAGAGCCGGCCATCTCGGAGATAGAAACTAACTGGTAGATCGGGTTCCACGGCGGAGGTATACTCGCCGCTAAGCGCCTGAAGCTGCGCCGTCGTGAGTTGGATGGAGCCGGTTGTCTGCTGACCAAATATCCACCCTGACAAGACAAAGACGAGCAACAACCAGACAGATCGCACTCTCTTGGCCATCAAATCCACCCTTTCGAAGCTGTCAGACTAGCATGCCGAAAGGGAATTCGGAACCAATTGAGCGGCGCTCACCTGGACATCTCAGCCCCATCGTGGGCATCCAAGCAGAAGGGAGATGACCGATATGTGGACTCATCCATTAAAAAGAATGGGACTAACGCGTTCTAACCTGGTCGCAGCCTTGTTTTTGAAGCCTGTATCAGCCAGGGATGCGATTGCCGATCTTAAGATCGCCGGCTTCCGTTGTAGTGATATCGGCGTCGCAACGTCGAAGCTCGAGGCCGTACGCACGCCCGCCGATTTAGACGGCAAGCACAGCATTCGCTGGAAGGTGCGGCATAGCATCAATCACGATCTCCACACACCTGGGGGCGGCCTATCGAGCCGGCCGGATGCTGCCGCAGCCAACGACGAGAAGCCCGCTTACACAGATATCGACCTGGCAGATACTCTGCGCGGGTTGGGGGTCGCGGAAGATACCATCAAGTTGCTTGCCGAAGAGATGGGAACGGATGGGATGTTCGTTCTGGTTCATGCCGGCGATCGCGGGGAAGAAGCGGAATCCATTCTTGATCGCAACCGTGGATTCGTGCGCACGGTGATGATCACAGAGCGCACCCCCGCCGCCCACTGAGGCAACAGGGAATTAGCCAATCCCAGGGCTTGAAAGCCTTAGCGTTGATAGACGACGGGACCAGATATGAGGTCGTCCGCATAGCCGGCGCTAAGTGTCGCCGCGAGGCCAAGGCCCTTCCGCAAAAGCTTGATGGTCTTGATCTCCGCGCGCGGGAAGGTCAGGACGGGAGAGCCAATTTCTTCCGAACGGCCGCAGGTTAGCTCTTGCTCTTCTACGGAATGAACATAGCAAAGAGCGCTTTCTTTGTCGGTCTTGATATAGACCCTGGTGTGTGGCCCGAGCCCCTGCACCTGGCGCCAGCCGCTCGACGCGGAATTCTGCTCAGCGGCGGCCCCAATGGCTACCGAAGCGAAGGTCACAAACGCGAGCAGCAAGCCGTTTCGCATGCAGTTAGGGTATGACACCAATCGGGTGAGCGACATGGCTATTTTGTGGAGTCGGGCATCCTTCTGTCGTGTCTGTCAGGCCCTCCCACGGGATCGGCCACCAGCACACGGCGAAGCACCTCGCTCATCTCTTTCACCGTCCAGGGCTTTACGATCACGGCCTCGAAACCGTACTGGGCGAACTGGGACATGACCGGCGCGTCTGAATAGCCGCTGGAAACAATCAGCTTTAAGGAGGGATCCAACTCCTTCAATTTGGCAGCTGCTTCCACGCCGCCCATTCCACCGGCCACTGTCAAGTCCAGTACTACGGCGTCAAAACCCCTCTCTGTAGCCTTCGCTGTTTCATAAAGGGCGATGGCCTCCGCTCCGTCAGCGGCAGCCTGCACCTCGTAACCGAGACTGGTAAGCACCGCCTTGAAGAGGATGCGGAGAGGCTCGTCATCGTCCATCACCAGGAGCCGTTCGGTACCCCTCTGCATAGCGACGGGCATGCGAGCCTGGGACTCGGGACTTTCGAGTAATACCGGCAGGTCCAAAGCCGGCAGATCCAGCGTGAACACGGTCCCGGCGCCCGGCGTCGATGCCACGGAGAGGTGGCCGCCGTGCTTGGCAACGATGGCATAAGCCGTCGCCAGGCCCAGGCCGGTGCCCCCCGGCTTGGTGGTGAAATAGGGATCGAAGATCTGCCCAATCACTCCGGGCGGAATGCCGCAGCCATAGTCACGGATCGAGATGCGGACCTGAGCCTCAGCGTCTCCGTGAACGTTGTCCGCACGCACTTCGATCGCGCCTCCCTTGGGCATGGCCTCTCGCGCGTTGATAAGGATATTGTGCAGCACCTGGACGATCTGGCTGGGATCGACCTGGGCGGACCAAAGACCTTCGGCGATCGTGACTTCAATGCGAATCGGGGAGCCGGTTCGGGCCAGATGCACAGCGTCGGTGATGAGTTGGGCGACGGAGACCAGGCGCCTGACCGGAGCTCCTCCTTTGGCAAAGGTCAATAACTGAGAGGATAGGGATTTCGCCCGCTGGCAGGCACTTGCGGCCTGGTCGAGGAAGTGCTGAGCCGGCTCGGCCGGAGTCAACTGGCTTTTAGCAACTTCAATGTTTCCCTGAACTATAGTCAGGAAGTTGTTGAAGTCGTGGGCGATACCGCCGGCCAGGACTCCGAGCGATTCCAGTTTGCGAGACCGTAACAATTCCTCTTCCGTTTGCTCGCGCTGGGCAATCTCCGCCCGCAATTGTTCGGTGGATTTGCGCAGTTCTGCTGTCCGCTCCTGGACACGGCGTTCCAAAGCATGGTTCAGGGCCGCGGTCTCCTGGTTTGCGGTGCGTAGATCCTCCACCAGGTCGTGGTTTTCCAGCTGCAGCCGGAGCGAGGAGTCGATCGTCCGATAGATGCGCCGGGTAATGATTAAGGTGGCGAGGGTGAAGACGGCGGCCAATAGGCCCATCGCCACATGCGTTTCATCGCCCGAGAGAAAGAGCCGGACTGCCGGGATTAAGCCTGCCGGGAGCAAAAAGGTGAGGAAGGCCTCCGGCCGGGGCGCCAGCACGGAGGACGCGCCAAGCATCATCCCGCCCAGGACGAAGACCAGGAAAAGCTGGTTAGTGAGGTGAGCGGCCGGGTAGAGCAGAATGCCCGCTGCGCCCCAACCGGCGCCGGTTAAGCCCACGCCGGCGGTGAACACCGCTCGCCACTTGCCTACGTTGGTGGGGGCGGGGGAGGCATGCCAAAAGCCCCGGGCCAGCGCGTACCTGGCGACCGATACCAAAGTAATGTAGAGCCACCAGCCGAGAACTACCGGTTTGGGAACGATTCCCCATTGCAGGCCACTTAATATGGTGGCCGCCAGGATGTTGATGACCACTCCAAGGTTTGCGTTGGCATACAGCAGCCTTAGCTGCGCCGGCAAAAGCTGATCTTCGAGGGAATCCCGATGGACCCGTGTTGCGGACGCAGTGGCGGGCATGGAAAACATCCGATATTCGGGGTTGGTTTCTGCTCAGTATAGATCCGGAGATCGTTTTTAAGCGCCGCGTTATTGGGAACTTGATGACCCTGGTTTGCGTATGGGCTAGGTAGCTCGCTTACCGGGAGTTATCGATGCGCAGATTTGCCGTCTTACTGCTTTTCGCCTTTCTCTTCGCAGGGCGCGTTCCTGCCCAATCATTTACTACCGCCCCGTGCGGTAACGATGAAGGCAACACTCACAATAACAATTGGACCTTTGGCCACCAGGAACATGTTTGCGAGCTGCGGCGCGCAACGCTTCCTTTGGTGGATGGGCAGGTAAGTGTATCGGGCAAGAATGGCGGCATCGACGTGATCGGCGAGGAGCGCCAGGATATCGCCCTGGAGGCACGGGTTATCGCGCAGGATTCGAGCCGCGAGGAAGCGGAGTCGCTGCTGCGCGAAGTAAAGCTCGTCACCACCGGCACCATTCACGCCGAAGGACCATCGGGTTGGGGCTTCTCTCACCGCAACTGGAGTGTCAACTGGAGTCTCCGCGTGCCGCGCCATGTGGCTGCCACTTTGCAAACGGTGAACGGCGGCATCAACGTGACGAACCTGGTGGGCGTGATTAAGGTCGATACCACCAACGGCGGTCTTACCCTCGATGGCCTGAGCGGCGACGTACATGCCACGACCGTAAATGGTGGATTGGATGTACGGCTGGACGGGCATGAGTGGCACGGGGCCGGCCTGGTGGCAAGGTCGACGAATGGCGGCGTCACCGTAAAGGCTCCAGACCAGTATTCCGCACACCTGATCGCGGAGACGGTCAACGGCGGTATATCTGTAGGTTTCCCAATCACCGTTCAGGGTAAGATCCGTCATCAAATCGACACCAACATCGGCCAGGGCGGCGCGACGCTTCATTTTCAAACGGTAAACGGCGGCGTCTCGATCGATCCAACGCATCCCATCTAGTCCAGGTCCGCCCTGGTCCCCCGGCTCGCGCGACCGGTGTTCTGATACTCAAAAGTCGAGGTGGGCGCGGAGCCCGGGAACCACCATAGGCCCGCGGGCACGATTGAAGCCGGGATTGTTGACAAACGAGAGCTGCGCCGCGAGATAGAGGCCGCCAAATACGTGTGCGGTGTAGTAGGTCTCACTTGCGCTTTCGCGCCCGTAGCTGAGGGCGCCATCCCCTAACATGAAGCCGATGCCTCCCAGTGCGAGGTACTCACGATGGACCTGGCTGAGGCCGCTGTTCACGTAGGCGGACCCGATGCGGTCGTATTTTCGGTGCCAGGCGTCGCCGGTAAGGTCGGCTCCGAAGGAGATGGTATGGTTCATCTCGCTGAAGGTGAAGGATTCGTAACTGCCATCGTTCCATCCGGCGCGGAAAAAGGCGCGGAAGTTGGCGGGAAGGTCCTGTTCGAGGTTGATGCCGACCCCGGGCTTGGCGGTCCCTGGATGACGGTGGGCGGTGATGTTGGGGGTTGGATCTTCTCCATCCAGATAAGCCTTGTTCGCCTGGCTGTAGTTCCCTAGATCGGCGTGGTTGAGGAAGGCGAGCGCGCGCACATGGCTGCCATAACCCTGAAAGGTGTAAGTGGAATAATCGAACTCGAAATTGTCGGAGTGAACGCGGAGAAAGTCGTAATCCAGAGCGCCGGAGTTGATATTCGGTAGTAGCGCTTCGGCAAAGCGCACACCTATCTTGGGACCCTGATAGTTCACCATACCCGCCAGGGTGTAGCCGTGAACGTCGCTGGGATATTCGTAGATGCCGTTGTTGCCGATGGCGATGTTGGTGAATTGCAGGTGACTGTCGCTGCCAACCTCATTTACGTCGAAGAAGTCGGGCATGCTGATCTTTCCAAAAGTCAGATCCAGGCGCCGGCGGGGGATGGACGGCTGCAAATAGAAAGGGTTCGGATCCTCATCAATGCGGTCTGGGGTGAGGGCTATGGTCTGGTGGATAAATGTGCGGGAAAGATAGACCGACCGGCTTGACTGAGGATCGACGGCATCGGCATTGACATAAGCGGCCAAGCCCAGAACGTTGCTCAAGCCGGAGCCACCGGCTTCATCGAAATTAGCGATCACCTCGGTGAACCGTAAGAGCCGCACGCCGGTGTAAAGGGTGAGGGTGCGGGAGATGGCGTTCTCGCCGTAGCCGTGGAAGCTGTTCGGACCCGAGTAAGGGGAATGGAATGGGGTATGAGCCTGGAAGATGAAGTTGGACTGGCCGGAAACCCAGTAGCGGTCACGGAACAGGTGGTTCAGGGCAAAGGCCGGGCTGGCCTGATCGTCGGACTGGTCTTCAATGCTTTGCTTTACCTGGGGGGCGGCGTTGGAGTATTCCGGTGCGCCGTTTACGGCCATGGGACCTCTTGGTTCTGGTGTGGGTGCATTGGGTAGGGAACCGGTTGAGGGGATGACCTGGGCGGCGGCGGAGCCAGTCGTGACAAGCAGCCCCAAGACGCAAATGAGATGTCTCCGGGGGGAGCGTCGCCTTGGGGAGAGCAGCTTCACCTGCAAGAAGTTATCTCCCCAGAGGTCCGGCAATATCACAGTCCTTTAAAAATCGGGCAGCGTTGGGAAGCCCAGCGTCCTGGGGGCCGGTTTCACTGAACCTTCATGTCGTCGCACAACATCACCTATGCGCTGGTGCTGACCTCGATTCCGGGGGGTCGCGTCGCTGTGGTTTGTGGTGTACATCATCGGATCGAATTGGCTGGATTACCGCGCCAGCATTTTGCCCCACCGTTATCGAAGGCCACTGACCGCGAAGGTCCTACGCGAGTTGCGTCGATATGGGGATGGGGAAACCGAAGCATCAAAGTAGGGAACTGCGATTTATCTGGGCTTCCCCTCATTGTTGTGGGGTGGCGGTTGCTGTTTCTGTTGCAGGTGCTCCTGCTGCTGTGTGTGCTGCGCTTCCATCTGGGTGGTTTGCTGCTGGTGATGTTGCTCGGTCTGCTGCTTGTGGGCCTCGTCTGCGTTCTGCTGCACTTGGCGTTGGTGATCCTGCTCCTGCTTCTGCGCCAGTTGCTGGTGTTGCTGATTTTGTTTCGCGATCAGCTGGGCCTGCTGTTGCTGGTACTTCTGATCGACCTTCGGGTTGCCCGTGCTGACGGGAGCGGGCGCCTGGTGTGGCTGAAGTTCGCTGGCATGGGCCGGCGGAGTGGTCCGTGTTGCGGTCGCAGTGCGGTTGGCGGGCGGATGGTAGGGAGCTCCGGCTTCTTTTGCCGGGATGGCGGCCGTGCCCGTGAACTCTCCCGGCCTGGCCGTCGCAGCAATGGGTGGCTTGCCGTGATTGGCCGTAGCGCGGAGCTGCGGATTGGTTCGCGCAGTCTGGATGTGTTGTTCTTGCGCGGCCACGGGCGGTAGACGGCGCTCGTTCGCCCACGATTCTTCCTGTGGGGTCGGCCGCGCAGGGATGCCACCTTCTCCGCCGTTATAGCTAATGCGATTGATGGTGGTGCGGTTGACGACTGTCGTGTCGTAAACGTTGTGAATGAGGGTGACGTTCACATTCGTGACGTTGCGGTTGTAGTAAAACTGGCGGCCCTGCCAGTGTCCGCCCTCGAAGCCATTGCCGAAGAAGCCAAAACCGTAATTGATTCCACCGTAGAAGCCCACGTGCGGGCCCCAGTATCCCTCGTGCCACAGGAATCCGCTGCCGCCCCAACCCCAATAACCGGGAGTCCACAGATAGCCGACTTGGGGTACTTCCACCCAGGTACCCGGCACCCAGTAGTAGTCGCCGTAATCAGCGTCCCAGGCCCAGTAGCCGGGCGTCCACAGCCAGCCGTCGGCGGGGCAAATGGGCTGCTCATAAACGGGCAGTGCGGGCGGCCCGAAGGAGACGGTGATACCGATCTGCGCGAAGGCAGCAGCGGATGAAAGGAACATCGCCAACGCGATGAACAGAAAGCGGAGGGAATGATTCGTACGCATGCGTTTCCTCTAAAGAAACAACTTATGAGATTCACGTCTGTTGGCACTGGCAGACGGTCCCTCGGCGGCTAAAGCCGAATTCTTGCAAAGCATCTATGTACGGCCTTAAAGGCCGTACCCTTCATGCGATTTAATACGGCCAGATGGTCGCTGCGGGCAAAGGCCGTACCCTTCATGCGATTTAATACGGCCAGATGGTCGCTGCGGGCGAAGTAGGCCGTACCCTTCAGCATTTCGCGTTAGTGAGAGGATCTTCGCATTCTTTTGGTTGTGCAGACCGGTCAATTCTGCTCAGGCTGCGATTTAACAATTGGGCTAAAGTGCAAACGTTTACAACTACTTAACGCCCCTGGGTGAGCCCTCATCCCTTGCTAAGGTCTTCGGCCCACAGCATTGCGTCCGGCTCAAGGGTGTGGAGTATACTGTGGACCAGAAGTCGACATATGGAAACAATCCAGATTGTGCTCGAAAAAAGTCTTCTGCAAGCAACCGATCGTGCCGCACGGCGATTGAAACGAAATCGGTCCGCATTGGTACGTGAAGCTCTGCGAGAGCACCTCAAGAGATTAGAAGTGCGAAGCAGCGAAGAACGCGACCGCGAGGGTTACGCACGGCAGCCGCAGGCTCGGGACGAATCTGTCCTGTGGGAGGCGGAGGCGGCGTGGCCGGCGGAATAGCGCGAGGAGATATCTTTCTTTATAGCTTTGCTTTGCCTGATAAGACGAGGCCAGCGGTGGTGCTCACGCGCGACAGCTCCCTATCTTATTTGTCGACAGTGACCGTCGCGCCCATAACCTCTAGTATCCGCGGCGTGCCGTCCGAAGTTGTCTTGGGCGAGGAAGATGGGATGAAAGCACCCTGCGCCGTGAACCTGCACAATACGATCACGGTCTCTCAGGACCGATTGGGAAAGCGCGTGGCTCGGCTGAGTTCGGCGCGCATGAAAGAAATCTGCGCTGCTTTGCGTTTTTCCTTGGGCTGCGATCTCAGTCAACCGTAGAAAACCACTACAGCACGGATAGGCCGCCGAGCAGCCCGTAGATCACCGAAACCAGCCCCAGGGCAACGCTGGCGATCATGAACAGGGGCAGTTCGACGACCACTGAGATGGAAGCCAGAACGATCGAAATTTGCAGGCCGCCGCTGGCGATTTCCAGTTCGTGGTTGCGGTGCATTTCGTGATCGCGCAGGTGCTCCTGCTCATGCGCCTTCTCGGCGAGCTGCTCCATGCCGTCTGCGCCGGGCTCAGAACCCATGCGGTGGGCGTTCCCCTGGGCGTCGGCGATGCGCTTCTGTACCGCGGGATCATTGGCCGCCGGTAGGCTCTGCAGAAGCTCCGCCTCAGAGGTCAAGACGGTTCGGCGGACAGCCTTGGCCTGATATTGGGCCCAGGTATCGCTGGCCGCAATATGGTTCATGAGGTAGTTGCTTTGCGCGTCTTTGGCGGCGAACTCCATGAGGGCCAAGGCCGCGGCCATGATGGCAATGATGATGGCGGGGCGGACGTGGCCCTTGCCGCTATGGCCATGGGCCGCATGCTCGAGGTGTTCGTGGGCTTGTTCGAATTCTTCGCTCATGATGGTATTAGTGTGATGCCGCCGAAGGCTCCGAAGATCATGATTATCCGGCATGCGGAAAAGCCGGTTGGGCACTTTGCCGGCGTCGATGAGACGGGAGCGAGCAGTGCTCATCATTTAATTGTGCGCGGATGGCAGAGGGCAGGCGCGCTGGCCTGCTTGTTCGCACCTGCCCGGGGACCTCTGCAGGACCCGTTGCTGGCCACGCCCGCGTTTATCTTTGCCTCTGCTGCTGTGGACGACCCGGTGCCGGGCAACTCCAGGAGCCGCCGTTCGCTTGGGACGGTGGCGCCGCTGGCTGAGCGGATCGGTGTGGATGTCAACCTGATGTTCAGCAAAGGCCAAGAGAAGGATCTGGCTGCGGCCGCCCAGGCGTGTCATGGCCCGGTGCTGATCGCCTGGCAGCATGAAAACATTAACCTGATCGTGAATGCCATCCTCGGCCCGAATGTCGCCCTGCCGAATTGGCCGAAGGAACGATTCGATGTGGTCTTCGTGCTTACGCTGCATCAGCCGGACGGGAAGTACAGCTTTGCCCAAGTGCCGCAGTGTCTCTTGGCGGGCGACTCCTCCGCACCCATCTAATGCCAGAGCTAAAGCCCAACTCTTCAGAGTGCGATTCTTTCCGCGACGCTAAAGAGCCGCTCCCCTGCTGAAGCAGGGGGCTCCCACCAGCGAGGGGAGGAGCGCTTCAAGTGAGGTGAACGTCCCCGGGTCATCCTTCGAGTAATCCTGGGGGCTGGTCGCGGGTATTTCCCGAGTTTTCAAAACTGCTCAGTCAAGAGGGCGCTCTGGGCGCACCCTGTTTTGAAGCATTTGTTTGGTTTCACCGGGCCGATGCGCTGGCAAGCGCTGAAGCTTTTCCGGCGGTTGGCGGCGGATGCACGGGCAAAGGGGCTCCGGTGCAGGGCCAAGCAGGGCCGTCGTGATAAGACGGCGCTGACGAGTGGATACTTGCTGCCACAGTAGCACCGCTCTTTGAATCGCGCCAGAGCGGTTAGAAGAATTCTTTGGTAACCATGACGGCGCTTTGTTGGTTGGCGGCTAAGTTCTTTGTTTTGCCAAGATGGTCAAATTTTTATTTTTTCCCGCCCCCATAGTTGTCTAGGTGACCATTTTCATTTTTGAGCGCACTCTTCCGTTCCGCATCTTGCGGGTTATTGGGTGCCGTTGGGGAAGGAGAGACTCTAGTAAGTTGGAGGCTCTTATTGGGACGGTAATACGGATTTGTCTAACGCGCCAGAGCGTATGAAAAAAAGATGAGGATAAAGGACAGTTCGAAATCCACAACTTACGTAGAAACGAAACGAAATGGGGCCATCACTATTGTTCTGTATTCGTCTAGGAGCGAGCGACGGATGCTTCCGAGATGAGCTGAGCCCCTTCCATCCATAGCATTCCTTCCGCCGCCGGAAAGGAGAAACGCGATGGCTAACATTTCGATGGATTACCGGAAGATAGAGGGAAGTGAACGTAGGGTTAGAAAGGGTGCGAGGCGCGTGGGCCCTGCTGACCCGGAGGAGAGGCTCTTAGTCAGTATCTATGTGCGCCGGCGGACCGACGCACCGGCGCTTCCGAATCAAAGGCATTTTGCCGAGACGCCGGCTCACCGGCGAGAGCCTCTCACGCGCGGCGACCTGGCCAGGCTTCAGGGCGCTTCGCCCAAAGACTTCAAGGTCGTGACGGATTTTGCGGAGTCCTCGGGGCTGAAGGTGGAGCATACGGATGCCGCGCGCCGGTTGGTGCAGGTATCCGGGACGGTTGCGCAATTTTCCAAAGCGCTCCAGGTCGAGCTGGGACTCTACCAGTCCGCCCATGAAGGCTATCGCGGACGCGAAGGCGCTATCCACTTGCCGGCCGAGGTCGCAGGGGTGGTGGAGGGGATTTTTGGTTTGGATAACCGGCGCATGGCCCGTCGGATGAAGGCCGCCGCCGCGGCGTCCCCAGTCACGCCTCCACAAGTGGCGCAAGCTTATAACTTCCCAACGCCGGCCAACGGCGCGGCTGGGCAGACGATTGCCATCCTGGAGTTCAGTGGGCCCACGACTGCTCCGCTGAGCAATGCAACGTGCGGATTTGCGCAAAGCGACATCGACGGATTCATTAAGCATCTCAACGCGACCACCGGCAGCAAGCTGGTGAGCACCCACGTCAAGTCCGTGGCGGTGGATAAGACGGCGGCGGCGCCGGGCAATGTTCCGGGCGGCAGCGAGAAAAACTTTAACGCCGGGGATGCGGACGTCGAGGTGAACCTGGACATCGAGGTGATTGTCTCGGTCGCGCAGCACGCGAACGTCGTGGTGTATTTCGCACCGATTACGGAACAGGGATGGGTGGATGCCATCACGCAGATTGTCGCCGACACGGCGAATGATCCCAGCGTGCTTTCCATCAGTTGGGGCTGGTCGGAACTGGAGGCCGATGCGGACCTGCAACAGCCAGGGCCGTGGCCTTTCGAGTGGACGCAGCAGGCCTTCAACCAAATGACGCAAGCCTTTCAATCGGCCGCGGCGATCGGCATGACGGTGTTGGCCGCTTCGGGCGATGACGGTTCCAACTGCTCGGAGATGGACGGCAATGCGCATGTGATGTACCCGGCGTCCGACCCGTGGGTGCTTTCGTGCGGGGGGACGATTATCAACCAGCTCGCTCCGCTGTCGGAGGATACGTGGAACGACAACCAGGTAACGGCCCAGGGCGTGGGCGGGGGCGCCACCGGCGGAGGGATCAGTTATCTTGCGGGTCCGGTGTCTTGGCAGGCGAATGCCAAGGTGCCTGTGTCCGTGAATGCCGATCACCATCAAGGCCGCGGGATTCCGGATATCGCGGGCAACGCGAGCCCGAATAGCGGGTATGATTTGTGGCTTTATGGAAAACCGCTTACCAAGCTTAAGGTCACGTCGGGGCCGGGGGAGGGCCAGCCTTTTGGTGTGGTGGGGGGGACTAGTGCGGTGGCTCCGCTCTATGCCGGGTTGATTGGGTTGATCAACGCTAGCTTGAATAAGCGGGTGGGGTATTTGAATCCGACGCTGTATGGGTTGGGCGGGAGTGGGGTGTTTCGGGATATTAATGATGGGGCTGACGAACGCGGTATCGTGGACCAATCCGGATGGTAGCGCCGGCGGTCCGTCGCTTGGGTATACTTCGGGGCCGGGGTGGGATGCGTGTACGGGTTGGGGAAGTGTTGATGGCAACGCGCTGTTAATTGCGCTCGGTGGACAGGCCAACCAGGCTGTGGTTGCACATGGCGCGGAAGTTCACGCCGTGGCGAGATGATTAAAGTTGGAACGGCTCAACCATGACCCAGTCGTATTGAGTCCGTCGTCGCTGCAGATTGTACAACTTGCGCTGTTGTGTATCGACAACCCAGAAGACAGGTCACTAAGTTCAAATCGATGTCTGGTAGAGCATAGCCCTCTTTCTAAGTGCTCAGGAGTTTCTTATAAGCAACAACGCGTCGGGCGTGGCGATGTATCAATGGCCGGCTAATGGCGGCTTGAATCAGAAGTGGTTTTTTTCTTTTAACGGTAAGGGGTACTACAGCATTCAGAATGTGTCGAGCAAGCTTTTCCTCACGGATCCCGGGAGTTCATCGTCGACTGGGGTTTCGCTGGAGCAGAACACTCCGCTGAATACGGATGCGCAACTGTGGTCGGTTACGTCGACCAGCAGCGGCCTGGTGATTACGAATAAAGCTACCGGGCTGGTGATGGATGATAGCGGCTTAACTAAGGCTTCGGGGGCTCACATTATCTTGTGGACGCGGAATGGCGGGGTTAATCAGAGTTGGACACTGAATTGAGTGAGGGGGGCAAGAACCCGCGGCTAAAGCCGGTGGTGTGCGTGGTGGTGGAGCCGCTCGGCTTGAAAGCCGAGCTCCCCCGCATGAATGCGGGGGCTCCCACCGCGATGCGCACGGCAAGGCTTCGTTAGGTTTCTTAGCCAGGTTGAAACAGCAGGCCCCCGTTCGATTTCGCTCAAGGCGGGAAGACAATTCTATTGCAAGAGACAAACCTGATGACCGGTCTGGACTAAGGCTTCGGGGGCTCACATTATCTTGTGGACGCGGAATGGCGGGGTTAATCAGAGCTGGACGCTGAATTGAGTGATGGATTCAAGAACGCCGCGGCTAAAGCCGGTGGTGTGCGTGGTGGTGGAGCCGCTCGGCTTGAAAGCCGAGCTCCCCCGCATAAATGCGGGGGCTCCCACCGTGAAGCAGATTCTCCGAATGGTGCAGATGTTGGGATGGTTCAGAGCCGAGGCGGCACGCGCCTCCCTGCGAAAGCGCTCCAGCGCGAGGGGATCGCTGGTCAGCTCATCGGGAAGAAATTTCAGGGCGACAAAGCGGCCCAGTTCCTGGTCTTGCGCTTTGTAGACGACTCCCATGCCGCCGCTGCCAAGTCTCTCGAGGATCTGGTAGCGGGAAACCCTGGTTCCAATCATGAAGGTTGAGTGGCCTATGGGCGCCTACACCATGGAGGATAGGCTAACGGAAGGTCAACGACGTTTGCCCGGGGCGCCAGTTGGGCTGCCAAAATTAACTCGACAGACCATCTTCAGGGCGAGTAACGTGGAGCGTCTTTCCATCCAGGGCGGAATGTTTCGGGCTCCGGGCCTCCTATCCAACAACTCAAAAAAGGGGAACGACCGTGAGAAGAAACAGGAGTGCTTTTCGAAATTGCTTTGGGCTGTTTTCCAAAGTGAAGCCTTCCATCTGTGTCTTAACCTGCGCATTGTCCCTGAGTGCAGTCGCCCACGCGCAGCTGGGTTCCATTATTTCGTTCGACGCTCCCGGTGCGGATACGACGCCGGGGGATTACAACGGGACTTACGCTGCCGGGATCAATATTTTGGGAACGATTGCGGGATCGTACCAAGACACGAACAGTGCGTACCATGGGTTCCTGCGCACACTTGAGGGCCAATTCATCACCTTTGAGGCTCCCGGCGCGGACACTGGTTCGTACAACGGCACCTCTCCGACCAGTATCAATGACTTGGGGGCGATCACCGGTTATTACGTTGACGCGAGCGGCGTCGAACACGGGTTCATCCGCAGTCCCGTTGGGAAATTCACCACATTCGATGCGCCAGGCGTGGGCGGATACGGTACGAATCCGATCGCCATTAACCTGGAGGGATCCGTTGTGGGGTGGTACACGGACGCGAACTACGTGTTCCACTCATTCGTTCGCTATGCCGACGGCAAGTATTCGACGTTTTTTGCTCCTGGTCAGTGCGAAACTAATGGATCGCAAGGCTGTTACGGTAGCGAGCTTTCGAACATCAATTTGTTGGGGCTCAGCGTCGGGAACTTGATGGACAACAGCTTTGTTCAGCACGGTTTCATACGCTATGCCGATGGTAGCTTTTCCAAGTACGACGCGCCCGGCGCGGGCACGGGCCAGTACCAAGGTACGGGGTGTCCCGGATGTTTCCTAGGGCTCAATCAGTTTGGAGCGATCGCGGGTATCTACACGGACTCGAACAACGTGTTCCACGGCTTTATTCGTAGTACTGATGGGAATATTAAGTCGTTCGACGCTCCCGGTGCGGGCACTGGCGCCTTCCAGGGGACGGGGTGTTCGTCGGACTGTCCTGTTAGCGTGAACGACACGGGTGCAGTCACCGGGGTTTATGTCGATGCTAACAATGTGTACCACGTGTATCTGCGGAACCCCGAAGGGAACATTGTCACGGTGCAGCCTAAAGGGTCGTTGTTTACGTTTCCTGCCGGCATCAACGACTCAGAGATCGTTGCGGGGTATTATGCGGGCGCCAATGGTGTCTACCATAGCTTTCTGCGGATTCCGTAAGGAATGCGTGCATGGCCAGACCAGCGCTCCTTCTTGCGCCGGTCTGGCCACGCGGGTCAGATTAATGCAGCGTAAGAAATCCGGAGTTCGCTCCTAATGACACAGCCGCGGTCGAGCCCGAGCTTTAGTGCCGCGCCTACGGCGCTCAGATCATTGCCGGATTGATCCCCAGCCCTTCCGGGCTGGGCTGACGTTTAAGCTCGAGAACTTCTCACGAAAGATCGATAAAGTCACAGGCTCTCGGGATGACAAGTTGGAGGGTGGTGACTTTTGTGAGGAGCGGTCGGATCGGATGGACAGAAAGAAACGGCAGTAGGTGTTTATCCTTTCGCCAGATTTTGATCGAAGAAGGTGGCCACCTCGCGAAAGGCGATTGCGCATTCAGGAGCGTCCTCCACAATAAGATACTGCGCGTGCGATTGACCTTCGAAGACCAGCAAATCTGCGCGCACGCCGGATTGCAACAGTTTCTGATGCATACGCACTGTGTTGCTGAGGAATAGATCGCGCGTGCCGGAAAAAAGAATCGTGGGAGGGAACCCGGATACGTCGCCATAGATGGGCGAGAGTAGCGGCTCCTTCAAATCGTGCGTCCCGGCATACAGCTTCGCATCGGCCTCTAGCGAACCGCGGTACGAGCCCAACACGTTGTCGACGAACTCATTGGTGAAATAGCTGTCTCCGGTTTGAGACAGGTCCGACCAGGGGGTGCCGGCCATCAACGCTCCGGGCAAGGGAAGCCGCAGCTCCTTCAATTTGAGGACCGTGGCCAGCGCCAGGCCGCCCCCGGCGGAGGTGCCCAACAGTCCAACGCTGCCGGGCGCATGGGTCCGCGTCACCTCTTTCCAGACGGCCACGGTGTCGTCGACCGCTGCAGGAAAAGGAAAGTCCGGAGGCATGCGATAGTCGACGGAGATGACTTCGATCTGGCCGTAGTGCGCCATCAGGATGGCCTCCGGTGTCGCGGCCTTGCCAGCAAAGAATACGTAGCCCCCGCCATGTACGTGGACCAGCAGGCGGCCCCGATTCTTTTCCGCGATAGTTTCCGGCTTCACGAGGTACACAGGCACGCCGGCGATGGTCTTCTGCTCCATGGTGACGTGCAACTTCTTCAGCAGGGGATCGACGGAGTCCGCTTCGGATTTATTTACCGTCTGGATCTGGGCCTTCCATTGCTCGCTGGTCAGCTTCACTGGTTTCGTGCTGTCATCCCACGCAGGTGCGATCTCCTTTTGCAGCTCGGGGCTGACGGTGGAAGGCGTCGGCAATGTACGCGCCGGGATTTCGCGGGCAGGCAGTGATTGGCTAAGAGCTCGATAGGTCGCGGGATAGATCAGGACAAGCAGTAGCGCCGCGCCCCGCAGGAAAGCGGCAGGGCTTAGGGGAACCAGGTTTTGATTTCATGAGTTCGTATCATACAGTTTCTTTTCCGGCCGCTGTGGGCAGCCTGTACACTTCGGTGGGCCTAACTTATGGAGGAAGAACGACCATGAACGAGATAGTGTGGAAAGGTTTCGCAGCCGTGTGCGTACTTACAATGTCCGCGCAGGCAGGCGCGCAGATGTCCGAGGTAAAAGAAAAGCCAGCGCTGTATACGTATGTCGCGGAGTGGAATATTCCCCGGGAAAAATGGGCAGACATGGAGAAGTCCTACGCGCCTACCGAGAAGCTGATGGATAAGGCCATCGCCGACGGCACCATTGTGGGCTATGGCACCGATAGAACCCTGGTCCACCAGGGAGACGGCATTACACACGACGATTGGTGGTCGGCCACGTCTCTGGCCGGCGCGCTCAACATGCTGGACCAGGTGGAGAAGGCTTCCGGGTCAGGTACGTCCGTCCTGGACAGCGCCACCGCTCATTCCGATAACGTCTACGAGAGCCACTATTACAACTGGCACCCCGGAGCGGTGAAGGATGGGTACACCTATGAGGCGTCGTATCGGTTGAAGCCGGATGCGCCGGAGGACTCGGTGTCGACGCTCTGCAAACGCCTGATTGTGCCGCTGCTGGAGAAACTGTTCGCCGACGGCACGCTGCGCGAGTACGAAATTGATACCCAGGCGATCCATACCGAAGCGCCGGGCTCGTTTTCGATTATCTACATGACCGCGACCGCGGAGGGCCTGGATAAGGTGAACGCGGCGCTGGAAGAGACGATGAAGGCTAATCCGCTGGGCGGAGTGGCTTTTGAATCCATGGTCGACATCGGCGCGCACCACGATGAGCTGGCGCGCACGAACGCCACTTACAAATAGCGGGGGCATGGCGAGATGATCCACTGGGAGCCCTCGCTTTTATGCGGGGGCTCTCGATCAGGTAATCAGTTGAAAGTAAGGCAGCCGTAGGGCTTTCTTATCAAATGTCAAGGTGTGCGGGCAGCCGGCCCAGGCGTCCAGAGTACCGATCAAGGCGTCCTCGAACTCCCCTGTACCGCGTTTGAGGGCGAACGCGGCCTCAAAGACCTGTTGTTCGTTTTGGGAGGAGCGCCCAAGCAAGTTGCCATTCCACCAGTAGGCCCTCGTTTCCCACAATCCGTGGAGGCGCTCTCTTCTATGCTGAAAGAGTGACTACGGAAAAAGAACTTCGGGAAAAATTGCGCAAGATTGCCGCGCTGTTTGAGGGCGCCACGACGACTGGCGAGCGCGAGGCCGCGGCTGCCGCCAGCCAGCGTGTGCTGGACGCGCTTCGCGCTGCTGAAAAGGTGGAACCCACGATTGAAATGCAGTTCAGGCTGTCCGATCGTTGGAGCCGTTTACTGTTTACCGCTTTATGCCGCCGCCACAAAATCAGGCCATATCGGTATCCGCGCCAGCGGTACACGACAGTGGTGGTGCGGGCGCCGAGGACAGTTATCGAGAAGAAGCTGTGGCCCGAGTACCTGGAACTCAAAGGTGCTCTGGACTCCTATCTCAACGAGGCGACGGAACGAATTATCCGCGAAGAGGTATTCGGGGATGCCGGAGAGGCCGAAGAGCGCGCAGGGTAGATAGCAGCGGACCGCGCTACTGCACGGTCAGCTGCAAGGTTGCGGTTTCTTTTGTGGCTCCGGCGGTCGCCGTTATGGTCACCGTGCTGGCGCCCGCCGGCGTTCCCGGGTCGGAGGTTGTGCTGGTACCGCCCCCGCCCGTGCCGCTGCTTCCAGTGCTGCTCCCACCGCCGCAGCCGACCATGCCTACGCCCAGGGCCAAGACAAGCAGCAACACGCACCCATAGCTTCCACGGGCGACACTGCTCGCTCCAGGCATCCCCAACAGAAGCAAGCTGGCCAGGGCCAGAAGCCCTGCGATCCCAGTCCAGTAAATCCCACTGCGCGCGACTGACGAGGTTGGCGCGGTGGTGCTGACTGTCAACGTCGTGGTGATGGGGCCGCCGGCCGGAGTGAGCGAAGCTGGTGAAAAGGTGCAACTGGCCTCGGAAGGCAGGCCGCTGCAGGCAAACGTTACCGGCTGTACGAAGCCTCCGGCCGGGGTTAACGTGATCGTCGTGCCGCCGGTCTTGCCGGGGGCGATGGACAAACTCGCCGGGCCGGCACTGATACTGAACGAAGGCGGAACCTCCGCCTGAACCGTAACCGTCACGGCGGCAGATGTGGAGGCGGTAAAGTTGCTATCGCCTCCATACTGTGAGGTGATGCTATGCGCTCCGGTGGCTAACTTGGTGGTGGCATAGGTTGCGACGCCTGAGGCATTCACGGAGCCCGTGCCCAGAGTGGTGGTGCCGTCCAAAAACGTAACCGTGCCGGTGGGGGCACCCGTACTTCCACTGGCCCCTGTGACGGTGGCGGTGAAGGTGACGCTGCTCCCGGCGGTGATGGTTGCGGCCGAGGAGGTGAGGGCGGTGCTGGTTGCCGCTGTGGCCGGTGTGATGGTGGGTGCGGATCCGTAGAGGTTGAGCAGGACTGTGTTGCCGGTGAGGAGGTCGGGCTTGCCATCGTGGTTCAGATCGATGGCGATGGTTGCCCCGGCAGCGTCGAGATTAATCAGGTCCTTGGGAATTACGCTTCCGTTCAGCGGTACGGAGGTGAAGGTTCCGTCCCCCTTACCGTAGTAGATGCCGCTGAAGTCGTTGGGGTCGAGCAAGGCGAGGTCCACGTTGCCGTCGCCGTCGAAGTCTGCGGCGCCTATACCATCGCTGTGCACGGCGTCGCCACCACTGATGTTGAGGATGGTGGGCGCGGCGAAGGTGCCGTCTCCATTGCCGAGGGAGATAGCGAGTTGCGCCTGGCTGGCGCTGGTTTCGCCCAGGCAGGCGATATCGAGCTTGCCATCTTTATTGAGGTCGGCCAGGACCAGAGGGATGTTGGCGCCACCGTTGGCGTTGGGATTGGCGGCGGTGGTGATGATGGAGGGCGCTTTGAAGGTTCCGTCGCCGTTGCCGAGGTAGAGTTCGAGCTGGGTGGTGGCGCCGGCGGCAACGCTGAAGCTGGGCACGATCACGAGCAGGTCGGACTTGCTGTCGCCGTTGAGGTCGATGGTGCTGACGATTTGCGGCGTGGCCAATGGGGCAGGCGTGGTGGCGCTGCTATACGTCGTGGTGATGACGGGCGCCTTGAAGGTGCCGTCGCCATTGGCAGGAAGGACAGCGAAGCCGGCGAGATAGGGAGTCGTGACTGAGGTGCCCCCGTATTGATCACTGAAGACGAAGATCAGGTCGTTGTGACCGCCGGCGGTGAAGTTAGCGATCTGCAAGCCGCTGACGGTGAGGGCGACATCGTAGTCGGAGGCGGGCGCAATCTGGGGAAAGAGGTAAGGAACCGGAGCGGCAAAAGTGCCGTCCCCTTTGCTGAGCGCCGTGAAGTAGACGGGAAGCTCATTACCGACCGTGCCGGGAAGATTGTTATCGGCAAAGACCAGGTCGGCTTTGCCGTCGCCGTTGAGGTCGCCGACGGCGAAGGCGGCGGCGGGGGTGGTGTCGGCGCCGGTGACGGTCTGGCTATTGATGGTGAAACTGGCGGGGGCGGTAATAGTGGAGGTGGGCTCAAATGCCCCTTTGGCCGTGCCCAGCTGCACGTTGAAGGTGGGGCTTGGGGAGTTAGCTAAAGATATGTTCCGGGTAATGAGGTCGGGCAGGCCGTCGGCGTTGACGTCGCCAAGGTTGTTTGTGGTGTAGGCGCCGGCGATTGCCGGCGCACCGGCAAAGGTGCCATCGCCGTGGCCCATCAGCGCGTAGGCGGCGGCGAAACTGCTGTCGTCGCCGCTGTAAACGCCGTAATTGGAAAGGCCGGTGTAGATGTCGGCATTGCCGTCCCCATCGAGGTCGGAGACGGTGACGTAGCCGGTGTCGTTGAGGGAGCTATAGCTGTTGCCCGCAGTGAAGGTGCCGTCGCCCTTGCCCATCCAAGTGGAGACGCCACCGTTGCTGCTGAGCACCAGGTCGAGCTTGCCATCATTATTCAAATCGCCGCTGACGAGGTTGGGTCCCTCGTTGGTGTTGCCCTGGGTGAAGGGAAAGGCCGCGGCGGTGGCGGGAGTGAAGGTGCCATCTCCATTGCCCAGCAGGACCAGGCCGTTGGAGGCGATGAGGTCCTTTTTGCCGATGCCCCGCAGGTCTGCCGTGATCAGGTTGAGGATGGGGGTGGCGGTAGGGCTGGCCGGCCCAGGGAGGGCCGGAGCTGCGAAGCTCTTCGCCGCCTGAAAGGTGCCGTCGCCGTTGCCGGCCAGCACGGAGATTTGCTGGTCGCCGGAAACGGTGACGATGTCGAGCTTGCCATCGCCGGTGACATCGTCGGCTACGGCGGTGACGGAGTAGTTGCCGGCGACGGGGTAGTTGACCGCCGCGGCGAAGGTGCCGTCCCCGTGGCCGAGGAGGATGGAGATGTAGGCGCTGGTTGCGTTGTAGGCGTTGACGGTGAACAGATCGCCGTGCCCATCTCCGTTGAAGTCGGCGGTCATGAGGGCTGTGGCGGCGGTGGTGCCGGGCAACGCTGTGAGGGTGCCGGTAGTGAGATCGCCACTGGTGCTCTGGACGAAGACGGCGTTGTTGTTGCCATTGGCCTCGGCGGTGGCGAAGATGGCTGGGCCGTTTGCCACTTTCTCCACCGCGACGGCAGCGCGCGTGCCCAGGCCGATGGTGTTTTCCACGCATCCGTGGGGGAAAACATCGGCGGTGGTGGTGAGAGAAGCGAGTTGATGCAGCGTGCGCTCGTAGTTGGTGGTGGCGTTGGTGAGGTTCGCCGAGTTATTCAGGGTTGAGTTGCCCTCGACCAGGGTGAGCGAGCAGTCGGAGTTACGGTACATCACGAAGTAGTTTTGCGACGGTTCGGTGATAGTAGTGAAGTTACCCAGGAAGCTGGCAGTGCCAGTCTGGGAGCCGTCGGTCCCGGTGAGCATGGGTGTGACCTGAGGCGTGACCCTCTCCATGGTTTCGGGGTGCGATCCGGCGATGGAGTTCGGGCCCGAAGCGCCAAAACCGGCCAAGCCCCAGGCCGCGCTCGTGAGCAAAGTTGCAAGCGGGTGCGGGATTCCAAATTCTTCGGCGCATCCAAAGCATCCCTCATTACCCATGGTCAATATCGACATACCGACGAAGGCCAAGCTGCCTGAGATGCGGGCAAAGCGGCGGCGGGGCGGGGTGCGCCTCCACTTGTTTTGCGCGCGGTGTAGGAGCCGGGTGAAAGGTTGGAGAACCAAGCTTGGGTGCGTGGCAGCCAAACGGCTAAGATAGGGCGTTAGCCCAAGTTTTTCAACGAGTTTCGTGATCATGGCTGGATGCATCCAGGGGCGACTTCCCGCACTTATCCCCCAAATCGATCGTCCTCCGGAGTGCAGGAGGACAGTAGGCCGTCTGACGGGGGAGATCCTTACCTGAATCCGACCTAATTCGGAATTAATTATGAAATCGTTAAGATGAGTAGATATACTGCGGGTCGTCTCCCAGAAAAAATGGTACGACCGCAATGTTTGTTTTAGGCTCTGCAACGCTCGACCCCGGTAAGCAACTGCTGACCATTGGCACCCGCAGCGTTACGCTGCAACGCAAACCCTACCAGGTGCTTCTATGCCTTATTGAAAACCGCCACCGCATGGTCTCGCGGGAGGAGCTGCTGCAGCGGTTTTGGGATGGCAAGGAGGTCTACGACCAGAGCCTGAGCAAAGCCGTCGGCAGCATACGCAAAGCCCTGGGCGAGCCGGAGGGTTCCGAGTTTATCGAGACTCGCTGGGGGCTGGGCTACTGTTATGTGGGTCCTTTCGAGCAGTTGCCGGATCAGGAGCTGGCGCCAAGTTCGGCCACCGTCCCCAAGACGGAGGCGGCGCTTGAGAAATCCGAGGCCCTCGGTGGTTGCTGAGGCCGCACCATCCGGAAGGATGCCAGCAAGGGCGTGGATGATTTCCGTTCCTATCGCCACCCTGGTTGCGGTGCTGGCCGTGGTCTTTTATGCGCATCGCTTGCAGGGCGGCGCGCCTAGCCGCGCGGCCGCGCCGGCGTCTATCCATTCGCTCGCCTTGTTGCCCTTCAGTGCTCAGGGCGATCGGGAAGAGGATCAATACCTTGGTCTCGGGACTGGCCGACGCCGTGGCTGCCAAACTGGATACCGTGCCCCAGTTGCAGGTTCGCTCTTCTACGACCGTTGGTTCGATCCTGGGTCCGCATCCGGATCCTGCCTCGGCGGGCAGCAAACTGGAGGTCCAGGCGCTGGTGAGTGGAGAGATCCACCGGGTGGACAATCAAGTTCGCGATCAGCGTCCGATTGCTCGACAGCGCCAGCAAGGCGACGCTTTGGACTGGGCAATTTCAAGACGGATAGCAACAACATTTTTAATACGGAAGACTCCATCGCGCAGCAGGTTGCGAGCGCGCTGATACCGCAGTTCGCCATGAGCGCGGTGAAAACGGGCGCTCGATACCACCCAGCCGGAGGCCTATTCCAAATACATGAAGGCGGAATTTTTTGCCAACATGCGCACGCAAAGCTCCGTGGCGAAGGCAATTGATCTGCTGCAGCAAGTGATCGCAGATCGATCCCAAGTATGCTCCGCCTACGCGGCGCTGAGCGATTGTTACCAGCTGCAGGGTTTCTACCACTTCGCGCCGCCCTCGGAGGCGTACCCGCGCGCCAAGGATGCCGCGCTGAAGGCGTTGTCGATGGATAACTCGCTCGCGCAGGCCCATGTCTCCTTGCTCTCCACATTACACTGACTACGATTGGGACTGGCAGGGCGCGGAGCGTGAGTTCAAAGCGGCGATCGCCATTGACCCTAACTACGCGGTGGCTTACCAGTATTACGGCTATGCGCTGTTCGCCATGGCGCGAGGCGAGGAAGGCATCGTCGCCATGAAGCACGCGGCGGAGTTGGATCCGGTTTCGCCCAGCGTGCAAACTTCGCTGGCCTGGGGATACTTTCTGCTGCGCCGGCATGAAGCAGCCGTCGAGCAATGCAAACGGGTTCTGGAACTGTATCCCGATTTCGTTCCCGCTCACCAACTGTTGGGGCTGGTCTACGCGCAGGCGAACGCAGACCAGCAATCGATGGCCGAACTAAAGCAGGCCGAAACGCTGGAGAACGATAGCGCCATCACGCCGATGCTGATTGATTACGAGTTAGCGAGGAGCTGGCAAACGATCGGAAGCGGGCCGGGATCTGGCCGAGCCTGGTCGCGCGAGCCCACGGCGCGCCGATGCCTGACTACTATGTCGCGGCGGCGTGGGCGGCGGCCGGTGAGAATGAGAAAGCGCAGATGGCTTTGGATCGCGCCTACAAGGGGCGTTCTAACTGGCTTATCTACCTGCCCTACGATCCGCGCTTCGACGGGCTTCGCTCCGAGCCGCAGTTCCAGGCGCTGCTCCACAAGGTCGCTTTTTCACGCGAATAGTTATTTCGTCACCGCTGCGGTTTCTAATCGGCTGCCGCGAATCCATTCCAGGATAGTGCGGTACTGCCAGCTATCCTCATTGCCATGCCAGCGCTGGCCGCCGTTGTGCGTGGCCAGGTAATCGCCGACGTTGCCGGCGCTGTCGGTCGGCCGGGTGGGCTTGATCAGCATCAGGCTCTTGGTGGGGTCGTTGATGTCGACCACGTGCATCGCGTACTTGTAGTTGTCTTCGCTGTCCTGGTCAGAGAAGACGCCTTGATCATTGGGCGGATGCAACTTGAAGATCACATGGCTGGCATGGCAGAAGACGCAAGCCTTGCCGTCCGCGCCTTGCGTCGCCAGGATGGGTTCGATCTTGGCCACGAAGTAGTTGAAGTCGAGCACCGAGCCGGGCTGCACGTCCTTGAGCGCTTCGCTGAGCTTCTTGCCTTGCAGCACGCTCACGGCGATTAGCTTGAGGCGGGGATTGGCGTCGTTCTGCAGCTGCTCCATGGCGGCGTGGAACTCCGGCCGCTGCTCCACGCCTTTGACCTTGCGTAATGTGTCCAGGCCAGCGGCGCGCACGTTGTTGTCAGGGTTTTGCAGGCTGGCCAGCACCGTGCTCAGCACCAGCGGATTGTCGAGCAGGTCCGTGGGGCGCTTGATGGCTACCAGGTTCTTGTTCAGGAAGTAGGCCTGATCCTGCGAGATGGCGCCGCCCGAGACACCCGCATGCCGGTTCATGAACTTGGGGTCGCCCACTTCTTCCAAAAAGACTTCGACGCCGGAGGGGTTTAGGTGAGCGAAGGCCGCTTTTACCTGGGGCGCGGTTGCCGGGTCAGCCAGGAAGTGCTCCAACGAAACGCGAACGGCAGCGCGCTGTACTTCCGGGTTGGGATCATTGAGGCCGGCCAGCACCTGCTGCTGCAGATCCGTCTCCCGCATTAGCGTCTTGAACGACGAGGCAGCGTTTAGGACCTGGGCGTAGTTCGCGGGCCGCGGTTGTTCTTCGAGCAGGGTGCGCAAGCCACCTAACACCTCAGGATTCTGGGTCCAGGGAGAATCGCTGGGCAGCGCCGCCAGCAAGGGCAGCACGACTGCCTGGCTATCGGGATTGCCATGCTTGAGGATGTCGACGACTTTGCTTACCAAGTGCGGGTCCGGCTGGGCCGGGGTGTGGGAGTCGTTCGCGGCCGGAGCATCCAGGTTGAGCACGCCGCGTTGGCCATCCTCGTAAACGTAACGGACTGTCTGGCGTACTTCCTGGTTTGGATCTTCGGAGAGGTTGAGCGCTGCTAGAGTAAAGCGCTCGTCGCCGGCTCCGCTGAGCGTGCTGCCCGCCTTGAGCACCTCGATCTTCATGATGTCGTCGGCGCCCTGGAGGCAGGCAAGTAGAGCCTCTTCCAGCTCCGGCCCGGAAGACTTAAAGAAATGGATGAGGTCGCTATCGTTACCTACGCGGGTCTGGAAGAATCCGTTGTGCACGTCGTACTTGAAGTCGACCGCCTCGCGATAGGGCGGATACTCATAGCCTGGGCGATGCAGGTCGGGTACTCCGCTGACGTACTTAGTCAACACGGCGGGCAGGCCGATGGAGACGGTGTTTTCCTTGAGTGTGGGCAGAGCGTAATGGCGTACATGAAAATCCCACAGAGCATTGAGAATGCCTTCGCGGCCTAGGGGTGTGCCGTTGCGCAGAACTTTTGCCAGCACCTGGGCCTGGTCATGCACCACGGCTTCGTAGCCGGCGCCGATGGCGTTCTTGTCCGTATCTTCGGCGCTGGCGCGCACCCATGCTGTGAGGTAGCCGGTGTTCTCGTCGAGCAAGTCGTAGATACTTTCTTCGAGGCCGCGGCGGACCATGGCATCGGTCTCTACGTTCATGCGCGTGGCCAGGGTTTCGAGAGTGCTATCGCGCATCGCCGGTTGATCCACTTGCCAGTAGTACCAACGCCATAGTCCGGACGCCGCTTCGAAGCGGACGAAGGGTACGGGGTCGTTGACATCCTTCTCCAGCGCGGCGAGCAGGTCCTTATCGCCGGTGAGGTCGCGGAAGTGTTGGTTGAAGACGCGGGCGGCGCCCCAGCGGACGCGCGCATTGGGCGACTCTAGCGCGGCTATGAGTTGAATGCGTCCGGCAGGGGCCGCATCCTGGCGGCGGGAGAGGATCATGCGCACGGCGTAGGCGGAGCTGGCCTGGACCATCTTTGTCTGATCGCCGAGGGCCAGCATCAAGACGGGTAGCGATCCTGGGTCAGCCATGTGACCGAGCGCGCGGGCTGCGGCTTCGCGGGCCAGCGGTTGGTCGCTCTTGATGAGCACTTCGCGGATTTGCTTCAGGACCGCCTCTGGAGCCAGGTCCCAAAACTGATCGAGTTGTGCGAGCAGCAGGGGCAGATTGTTCTTAGCCAGCTTGGTGGGTGGAGCGGGAAAGCCGGCGTCCCAATTCTTGGCTTGTGTGGTTCCCGGGTAGAGCGTGGAAAGAGCCATGACCGCAAACTGCGTGGCGCGGAAGGGCGTATTGAAGCCCTGGTAGACGGGGTCGCCTTCCCAACTGCCTTCCTGCCGTTGGGCCGCGAGCATGGCTTTCACTGCGCGCGCCAGGTGCTCGTCGCTCTCCGGGCGGCGGCCAGCCATGGCCACGGCGAGCACGGCGTTATAGGAGACAAAGTCTGCCGTCTTGGCTTTCTTGTCGAAGGGGTAAGGCCAGCCGCCTGCGGGGGTTTCATATTCGTAGAGGTGGGTGATGAGCTGGTCGATCTGCGGCTGGTACTTGGCGCGGTCGATGGTCGACAGGAGCATGATCTTCCAGTTCAGGTCGATCATGTTCTTGGGTTCGTAGGCGATCGCCAGGGTCTCGACGTGGTTACGCTCGGTAAGCCACTGCGGATCCTTGGTCTGCTTGTAGACCATGTCGAAGGTTTGCCAGCTTTGCGTGGCAATCTCGAAGGGGCTCACGTCCGGCTCGCAGCCATCTGCCTCGTCGCCGGGCATGGTTTTGAGGCCCTTGTAGTGGATCTTGAGGTACTCAGCGTAAGGCTTGTCAAATTTCTGCCGCGGCGGATCGTGGGTTACGTTCTGCTCGAATTGGTTGGTGATCAGGGGTAGACGGCTGGAGACCGTGCGCGCGGTATAGATCACGCGCACCCAGTTGGTGTTGGGTTCTCCATATAAAGGACGCGTGTTGTTGTAAATGCGGTCCATGAGGAATTCGAGCTGTGAACGCTGAGTCGGCGCATAGCCGTTCTTTACCGCAGTGAGATAGCCGCGGGTGGTGAACTGGGCCGGGTGGCAGGCGATGCAGAGCTGGGTCTCAGAGTGCTGCATGGTGGTGCGCAAGGCGATGGCTCCGCGGCGCGGTGTATTCGAAAGCCAGGAGTCGCCCATGTTGACCAGGAAGTCCATACCCGCGCGCACGGCCAGGTGCGGGTCGGTGTAAGGGGGGATCGGGAAGTCCGAAGTGTGGAGTTGGTAGGCGGGGTGGTTGCCGGCCACGCGCACGTAGTACTCCTGGCCCGGCTGCAGGATGCGAGTGCGGAACTTATATAGGCCGGGATAATTCTGGGTAGCTTCCACCTGGTAGACGAACTCGCCGGTGTTGAAAGGGACCACATCGTCTTTGCCTAGCTGGAAGATATCCACGTCGAGCGGGATATCGCGATCGGTGACGTTGAGGGTGAAGTACACCAGGCGCGGCTTGGTTTCCTTAAAGATGAACTTGAACCATTGGAAGCCTTTGACCATGGCAGCGTAGCCGTCCTCGTTTCGCGAGGGCGCGTAGGGGCGTTCATCGTCGCTGCCATAAATGGTTTGGCCAAACTCGAAGGGCTGGGCGGTCTGCCAGGTGCCGTTGGGCGCAGCAGCGATTACTCCCGGCGTCAGGCCGCCTTCGGTGGGGAGTACTGGAGCTTCCAGGATCTTGCGCAGTGAGGTGCTGATTTCCGGCGCCGGCGTGGTGGAGGAGAGGCTCACGGTGACCGGGCCGGCAGCGCGTGGGCGGAGGGTCAGATAGAAATCAAGGTCGGCGGTATGGAGCCATTTGGAGTCGATCACGCCCTGCGCGTCTTTCACCGTGGCGAGGATGGCGTCGCTGCCTTGCATTTGCGCGGGATCTTTCACCCCCAGGGTGAAGGCATAGAGAGTGCCGGGGCGGGCCGTGCCTAGCTTGATCTCTTTCACAGTAGGGGGCGCGGCTTGATTGGCGTGGACAGACCGGGCGCCGTGCAGCAGCGAACCTATGATCAATATGGACGCCGAGAGCGGGATTAGGCCCCAACCGCATTTTGCCCAATTTCGCGAAATTACCCCCATGCTTCGAACCTCTCCGTGGAATGGCCCTGTGAGCTGTCCCGAGTTTCCAACAGGAGAACAATACTCCTACTGAACTAGGGGATGACACTGCTTTTTCTGGGGCGGCAGGGGCGGGGATTGGGGTAGGCAGGGTGTGGCTGAAGATGCGGGACCTGCTGGGTTTGGGTGGAGAGGAACTGCCGGTCTCTCCACCCCTCCCGTTAGTAAGCCTCATCCGCAGATGGACCATAGATCGCTGGAACCTTCGACCCCAGCAAGCGCAGGTACACCGTCAACTGGCCTCGATGGTGAGCTAAGTGGGTCATCGCTCCGTCGGCGATCATGGCGTAGCGGGGCCCTTCGCTCACTACGTGGCCATCCATACGAAAGCGCCACATTCCTAGCAGGTGGTCTTCGGTTGTATCTTCGAGTGCCTTGCGCGACTTAGCCAGCGCCATGGCCAGCATGTGGCACAACTCTGCGCGCGTCTTCACCGGTTTGGTTCGCATCACTTCATTCGCGGGATCGGAAAGATCCAGCTCACGACGGTTGACCATGAACTCGACCCATCCCGGCATCGAGGCTACCAACGCTGCCAGGTAGCCGAGTTCCATTGACTTCTCGTGCGGCTTCCAACTGTTTCGTCCCTCAGGGACACGCTCGATCACCTTGCGCGAGGTTTCTACCTCGTGCTCTAACTGCCATAGGAAAAACTCCCTCAATCCCATCGGTTTCCTCCTCACCATCAACCTAAAGTTGCATATATGACATCGGCTGTCATATATGCTGAATAAACTGAAAAAAGAAGGAGAAAACCACGCCCATGAAGTCGGACCGGTTGCTCTCCGCTTTGTTGTTGTTGCAGGCGCACGGACGTCTCTCCACGCGGGAGTTGGCTGAGCGGCTGGAAACGTCGCAGCGCACCGCACATCGCGATATGGAGGCGCTGAGCGCCGCCGGGATTCCGGTGCTCGCGCTGCGCGGCGCGCAGGGTGGTTGGGAGTTGGCGCAGGGCTGGCGCACCAAGGTTCCCGGCCTGGATGATGCAGAGCTGAGCGCGCTGCTTATGTCCCAGCCGAGTGCACTGGGGCATCCCGCCCTTGCCGCCGCAGCGGAGCGGGCCTTTGGCAAGCTGCTGGCAGCCATGCCGCAGCGAATGCAGACCCAGGCGGCCTCCATTCGCGCGCGGCTGCACATCGATCCGGTGGGCTGGCACCCAACTTCTGGTGGAATCGATTTGCTGCCTATCGTCCAGGACGCCATCGCACGCGACTGCAAGCTCACTTTTCACTATGCGCGCGCTGATGGCGAGAGTGGAGTGCGCACCGTGGATCCGTTCGGCATTGTGGTTAAGCAGGGAACCTGGTATCTGGTGGCGCGGGCGCCGGCGGGAATGCGCACTTACCGCGTCTCTCGCATGCAGGATGCGGTGGTGCTCGCCGTAACGTTCGAGCGACCAGCGAACTTTGATCTTGCCGGCCATTGGAAATCCGCAACGGCGCAGCTGCAAGAGAAGCGCGAGCAATTTCGCGCGACGTTGGCTCTTGCTCCCGATGCAGCGGTCGTGCTCCGTCGCTGGTGCCGCGCCACTCCTGCGCCGGAAGAGCAACACGCCGGGGCTATTCCAGATCAGTGGGCTGTCCTTCATGTCTTCTTCGAGAGCTCGGAGGAGGCACGCTTTGTGGCCCTGGGTTTTGGCTCGCGCGCGCATGTTCTTGCGCCGCTCAGTTTGCGCGACGAGGTCATTGCAGAGATGAACGCAGCCGCGGGGCGGCCGCCGATCTCTCTGTTGCGTGACTGATCCCAAAACCGGCCTCCTTCACTCACATGACGTTCGAGAGAGGGCGATTTGGACAAACACAGCGGTGAAATCAGGATGATGTGCGTCCATGAGGGGTAGGCTGGAAGCTTATGCGAACGACGATTCTGCTTCTGCTTGTGTGCGGCGCGCTGCTGACCAGTTATACGTACGCCCAATCTGATTCACCGATGCCCGGTATGGAGCATCATCACCACGACGATCCGTCCGAGCAGCTGGGGCACGTGTCGTTCCCCACCTCCTGTGCTGCGCGGTCGCAGGCGCCTATGGAGCGCGGTGTTGCTCTGTTGCACTCCTTTGGATATACCGAGGAGCAGATGCAGTTTGAGGCCATCGTGAAGGATGATCCTGCTTGCGCAATGGCGCACTGGGGCATTGCGATGACGCAGTTTCAGGAACTGTGGGGGCGCCCCGACGCGGCGGCAATGAAGCTGGGCACGGAAGAGATGGCCAAGGCTCGAACTCTGGCTGCGCCGCCGGCGGCGATCACGCCGCGCCAGCAGGCGTATATCGCTGCGCTCAGCGCGTTCTTTAATCGCGCCGATATTCCGTTTCGGCAACGGGCCGATGCCTACGAGGGAAAGATGAACGCGCTGCATTAGCGAGTTTCCTACCGACGTGGAGGAGCGGCGTTCGACGCGCTCTCGATACTGGCTTCAGCGGCGCCGGACGACACCTCGCTGACCCATGAACACCAGGCGCTGGCCATCCTGGTGCCGCTGTTCGCTGCGCATCCGGGGCATCCAGGATTGGCGCACTACATCATCCATACCTGCGACACGCCGGCCCTGGCGCCCGACGGCCCTGGGGGCGGCGCAGGAGTATGCCAAGATCGCGCCATCGTCTCCGCATGCGCTACACATGCCCGCACATATCTTTGCCCGGCTTGGCATGTGGCAAGCGGATATCGATTCGAACCTGGCTTCGGTAGCAGCATCGGAAAAGGCTGAAGCGGCAGGCCAGCCCGGAAGTGCGCATCAGATGCATGCACAGGAGTTTCTGATTTATGCCTATTTGCAAGTGGGGCAGGATCAAAAGGCAAAGGTCCTGACCGATAACATGCGGGTAGTCAGCGAACGCATGCGCGGGATGCAGGGCATGGACGACATGAAGGATGTCGGGCCAATCTTCGACAACGAGGTGAGAGTCATTTATGCAAGCGGAGATGCACGACTGGAAGGCGCTCTCCGAGCAGACGCCGGCGCCTGGATCCAAGGAGACGGCCACGTTCTATACGTATTGGGGGCAGGGGCTTGCGGCCGGTCATCTGCGTGATGCGAAGCTGGCTGCTGCGGCCTTGAAGGGTTTCGATGCAAGCCTGGAGGCGATGAAGAAGACGCCGATGGCAGATGCTGTGAGTGAACTCGAACCCAGGCGGAACGAGATTCTGGGTTGGCAGGCTTTCGCGGAGGGTCATCCCGATACGGCGGTGGTAGCGATGCACAAGGCCGCCGACCAGCAGGACAAGCTCGGGCAGTCGGAGGTAGATATTCCCGCGCGCGAGATGCTAGGCGATCTGCTGCTGCTGGAGAACAAGCCCACTGAAGCACAGACGGAGTATCGCGTGGCTCTTACGCTGAGCCCGAATCGCTTAAACGGATTGCTCAGCGCCGGTGAGGCAGCCGAAAGGGCCAAGCGTCCGGAAGAGGCACGAGGGTTTTACAGCGCCGCGGCAAAGCAAACCAATGAAGGAGCGCACACAGAGCGCCCTGAAGTTGCTCATGCCGTGAAGATGGCGGACGCTACGGTGGCTGACTTGCATTAGAGTATTGCGAGGATGACCAACCGCCGAGATTTTCTGAACCTTATGGGCCTAGGCGTCGCCGGCATGGCCGGCCGCTCTTGCCTCTCCGCCTTCGCGCAGAATGCAGGCGTCAACGACGCCGATCTGGTTGTGTTCAATGCCAAGGTGTACACCGTGGATGCGCGCATGCCGCAAGCCGAGGCCTTCGCCGTCAAGGGTGGGCGCTTCGTCGCGGTTGGTAGTACGACGGATATCAAGGGTCTGATCGGCAAGAAGACACAGACTTACGACGCCAAGCAGATGACTATCGTGCCCGGCTTCATCGACACGCACAACCACGGCGGCGGCGAGGGGCTGCTCTATGACGTGCTGGTGGGCAATCCGTACCAGGTGGAGTTCGTCACCATCGACAGCATTGTCGAAAAGTTGCGTGTGCGCGCCCAGGCCACGCCACCCGGCTACTGGGTCGAGGGGTATTTCCACGATGACACCAAGATCAAGGACAAGCGACCACTCAATGCCCAGGACCTCGATCGGGTCTCGACCAAGCACCCGGTCTGCGTGCATCATCGCGGCGGGCATACAGGCTTCTACAACAGCAAGGCCTTCGAGATGGCAGGTATCACCAAGGAGACGCCCAACCCCTATGGCGGAACCTACGATAGAAACGCACAAGGCCAGCTCAACGGCCGGGTGACCGATCTCGCGATGGGAGGCGTTGATAAGGCGGGGCAGCGCGTGACCTACTCGGCGGAAGTGAAGCAGAAGCGCGTCTTCGACGGCGTTGCATTCATGTCGCAGAAGTTCGTCCAGTACGGGCTGACCACTGTCCATCACGACGAGATAGGCGTGCTCCCGGCTATGCAGGAGCAGCGCATCCGCGGGGGCCTGCTGCACCGCGTTAGCTATGAGCCCTATGGCGAGTTGCTTGACGCCATGATCAGAAACGGCATCGAGACCGGCTTCGGCGATGAGTACATTAGCTTCGGCGCTACTGCCGAGCACACGGTCGACGGCTCCTTTTCTGAACGCACGATGGCCATCAGCATTCCCTATAAGGATATTTCTCCGCCCTATCATGGCAATCTCACCGAGACGCAGGAGGACCTGAACGCCTGGGCGGAACGAGTCCATCGGGCCAACATCCGCCTCAATTGTCATGCCAACGGAGACGTAGCCATCGAGCGCGTTCTCACCGCATATGAGCGCGCGCTCAAACGGTATCCGCGCGCTGGCGTGCGGCCGAAGATTACGCACTGCAGCCTGGTGAATGCCAGCCTGGTGGCGCGCATGAAGGCCATGGATGTGGTGCCCGCCGAGTTCAGCACCTACGCTTATTACAATGCAGATAAATTTCACTTCTACGGCGAAGAGGTGATGCAGCACATGACGGCGTTCCGCACCATGATTGACGCCGGCATTACGCCCGCGGCCGGTTCGGACTTCAGCCCGGGCCCGTTCGCACCGCTGATGGCTATGCAGGGAATGGTCACGCGCACTGGTTGGAATGGTGAGACGTGGGGAGCAAATCAGAAGATCACCATCGAAGAGGCGCTGCGGGTCAATACGCTGAACGGCGCTTACAATGCGCGCGAGGAGACGATCAAAGGATCAATCAGCGCAGGGAAGCTGGCGGACTTTGTGGTGCTGGCAGATGACTTCCACACCGTCGATAAGGAGAAGATTAAGGACATCCAAATTGTCCGCACGGTGGTGGGTGGGAAGACGGTTTATCAGGGATAGATTTACCGTTTCGGAGTGGCTATAGCACGCACGTATTGAGTGGATATTGCTTCCAGACGGATTTGCAGCGATAGTGGCGGAAAGGGACTGCCATGGGAAATCGCATCAGATCCGCTGTCGCTCTTTTCGCATTGTTGCTGCTGTTGGCGCTCACCACTACGCCGAGCGGAGCAAAAAAGAATGATAAGAGCGATGTCGTCTACGTCTGTGCCTGCCTGGGAAATAAATCCTGCGATTGCATGACCGAAGCCAAGACCGAAGGGCCTTGCGCCTGCGGGACCCACGGCGGCCCACCCCTGAAGGCGGTCCCCCACGATAGCGCCTGGGCAGAAGAGAACCGCGAGCAGTTGGCGAAGTAGCTTAAGCCCACAGCTTTTCCATCATGCTGCGGAATCCTGGAAAGTCCAGGGACTGTTTTCCATCTGACAATGCATTTGCAGGGTCCGGATGCACTTCGATAATCAGGCCGTCGGCGCCTGCTGCCAGTGCTGCCCGGGACATTGCGGGAATCAGATCGCGCCTGCCGGTCGCATGTGAGGGATCGGCGATCACCGGCAAATGGCTGAGTTGCCGTGCGAGCGCCATGCCGGCTAAATCGAGAGTGTTGCGCAGATCGGGGTCATAGGATCGGATACCGCGTTCGCAGAGCACGACCTGGGTATTGCCGCCGGCCAGCAAATATTCGGCAGCCAGTAACCACTCCTTTACGGTGGCCGCCGGGTTACGCTTCAGCAGAACAGGCTTTCTTAGTTGTCCGAGGCGGCGAAGCAGTGCGAAATTCTGCATATTGCGCGCACCCACCTGCAGCATGTCTACGTGCTCCGCGACCGCCTCGATATCGTCGGTGCTCAGGATCTCTGAAACGATCGGCAAATCTGTTTCTTCGCGAACCTTGGCCAGGATCTGCAGGCCTTCCACGCCCAGCCCCTGGAAATCATAAGGAGAAGTGCGCGGCTTAAAGGCTCCGCCGCGCAAGATCACGGCGCCGGCGGACTTGACGGCTTCTGCGGTAGCCAGGGTCTGCTCATAGGATTCCACGGAGCAGGGCCCGGCGATGACGATAGGCCGGCCAGCCCCAATTTCCACCGTGCCTACGCGAACGACAGATCGTCGGTTGCCGGGGGTTCCCGTTCCCCTAAGGTTTGTATCCGCCTCTACAGTAAGGCTGTGCATATTCGGAATCCTCTCTTTGGCTAGAAATGAAAAGGGCCGCGACTTGGTCGCGGCCCTTGATGGTGAATGCGCTCTTTAGATCAGAAAATCAAAATCGTAGATGCGCAGACGCCGCCAGAGCCGCTACTGGATACCAGTAGCGGTAGGTAAAGAAAAATGACTGGCGCTGCGTTGTCTGCATACTGGTGACCAGGTTAACCCGAATGCGTGTTTTTGTGAAGACGGACTTCAAAATGCGGCCGAGAGGCTGAAAATTACAGCTTCGTGGGTTGCCACTTTGGGCTGTGCCGGCCGGGGCAACGCGCGGGCACGGGAGTGGTCTTTTGCGCGGTGAACTCGAGATCACCCCGGGGTGATCGTTGATCCGATATTTATATAGGGCGGGAGGTGGGCCCTATCGATATGCTTTTATTCGCCGAATTTGTAACTTACTTTCTAGAGTCGAGATCACAAAGAGCAACTTATACTACGGTTAATAGGGAGTTCATTTGGGGGCCATCTGTTTCTACTCAACGTTGGTTGGCTAGTTATGAGTGCAACGGCTGATTGTCCATCACTTACCTGCAAAATTTCCACTTTATGTAACTCCATTTCCACAGTAGAAAATTACCAGAACCACTAGCATTTCCATTGGTGGATAGTACTATTGGTTTCAGCGGAAGAGTGATCTTCCTGAAGGAGAGAGCGGACTAATAGAGGTCTTCGAGAATCGGTAACGAGACTCGGTCCAGGCAACTGGAAACGGACGGCGGTTGGAAGGCTCTTGCAGCGAGTGTGATCATAGAAGAGTGAGGTTAGAGCACGAGCTGTCGCTCGTGGTCGCCGAGCGATTCAGAAGATGGCAAGCGTTGTGATCAGGAACCAGAACCGGATCTCCGAAAATCGGAACAGAGAGGGCGAGGTCTCGTAAGAGACATCGCCCTCTCGTTTTTTGTGCGGGTGGATGGAATGGCTGCACCCACATCATCGGAGAATGCCGCTGGTACACTTTGTGCGCAACCAAGGAGGCAGGGATGGGACCCTTCCGGGGCTTGGCTACCGTCGGTGCTCTTTTGAAACAGTGACCGGTGCTCCGTTTTCCGCCTCGCCTATAATGGCTCGTCGTGTAAGTAAGACATTCCAGGACGAGGGACTCATGGCTCATTGGACGCGTAGGGGATTTATCGGATCACTTTCGGCGGCAGCAGCCGCAAAGGCATTCGCCGCTCAGCAGAAGAATCCGCCGATCTCTGAAAAACGGGCAGGGCAGATATCGATCAAAATCACTGACCTTCGGTGCGCCATCATTGGCCGTAACCCTACGGTACGCATCGTCACGGACCAAGGCATCTCCGGGTATGGACAGGCCGAGTCCTACAAGCCGTATCTCAAGCCGATGGTGCTCTTCTACAAGGACTATCTGCTGGGCGAAGATCCGACCGACGTCCAACGCATATTGCTGAAGATTCGCCGGCTGGGCGCGTTCAAGCCGTGGGGCGCGGCGGTGAGCGCGATCGAGATAGCGCTCTGGGATATTGCGGGGCAGGTGGCCGGAGTGCCGGTCTATAAGCTGCTCGGGGGCAAGATCCGGGACCGTGTCCGTATCTATAACGGGGGCGTGCGCTTCCCCATGACGGGCCATACGCCGCAGGATTACGCCGAGAACATGCAGAAAATGAAGGATGCCAAAGAGGGCTTCACGCTGATTAAACAAGCCGTCGGCTTTCACGATCCGGCGATGATGCCGGCCGTGCCCAATGGGTGGTACGACGCACCGTCGCGGAAAGGAGCCAATCATCCCGATCGTGGAATGATGACGGAACGCGGACTTGACAATGTGATCGCCTGCGTCGAAGCCATGAAGAAAGTGCTCGGCAGCGAGATCGGGCTGGCCCTTGACTGTGGACCCGGATGGACGGTCAAGGATGCGATCACGTTTGCGCGAGCAATCGAACCGCTGCGCATCGCATGGCTCGAAGACCTGATTACGGGCGACTACATGCCCTATCCCAACGCTGATCTATTTCGCGAAGTCACCGTGAGCACGACGATCCCGATTCATACCGGAGAGGAGATTTACCTCAGGGAGAATTTCAAAGATTTGATCGAGAAGCAGGCGGTGAATATTGTCGGGCCCGATCCGGAAGATGTGGGCGGGATCGCGGAGATGAAGTGGATCGCGGAATACGCCGACCTTCACGGCATCCAGATTGCTCCCCATGGAATTTTCGATGGGCTTTTTGGACTGGCCGCGCATGTGCAGGTGGCGGCTGCTTTGCCGCAAAACTACATCGCCTTCGAGTATCCGCTGGGTCAACCAGAGTGGTGGTACGACATTGTCGAAGGGCTTCCAAACCCGATCGTCGATCATGGTTTTATCAATGTGTGGGATCGGCCGGGTCTGGGTGTCACCTTCAATGTCCAGGCCGCGAAAACGCACCTGGCAGACGAGGATCGGCACTTCTTCGACTAACATCTGGAGGACCAAATTCAGGCGAATTGGTCGATGTTCATGCCTAACGTGTAGGCTTCTCCGTTGGCAAGGAGCTCATCCCAGGTGACCTCGCGCTTCTCGTAGCCGGCCATGCGGCCGAGCATGCAGCTGAGGGCGGTCTCCACACCCGCGGCTATCTGGTTATGGCACTGGCCGGAGGTGATGCTCTGGATGAAGGTGCGCTCCTTGTCGCGGTCGGCGAAGGCGAGGTTGTCTTCAAAGCTGCCGTTGGCGGCAAATTTGGCGGGCGCGGCGGTCTTGATGGAATCCTGCCAGACCCAAGGTTGTGGGCCTGTAATTTGTACCGCGCCGGAATAGGGAACTGTCGCTGATCCATTACCGCCGTATAGACTGAGCCCAGCGTTGAAACCGGGGTTGCCAAACTGGGTGGAAGCAAAGGCGAAGCGAACGTCGCCGGGATAGATGAAGTCGACCTGGTAGTTGTCCCAGCAATCGCCGGCGTGGGTCAGGATGTTGCGGCCTCCGGTCGCCGTCGCCTTTAGCGGATGAGCGCCGAGCATCCAGTTGGCGAGATCGATGATGTGGATGTTCTGTTCCACCAGGATGTCTCCAGAGAGCTCGCGATACCATAGCCAGTTGCGCAGGCGGTACTCATCGGGTGATGCGCCGGGGTGGACCTTTTCTTCCGAAGCCGGTGCGTTGTAGTAACCGGCGACGGCGCCGATTTTGCCCAGGGCGCCGGCCTTGATCTTTTCCGAGATGGCGGCGAATGGCGGCGCGCTGCGGCACTGGAAGCCGACGTCGACGCTCTGCGTGGGCTTCACGCGCTTCGCGATCTCGAGCGCATGCTTGGCCTGAACGACGTCGACACCGACCGGCTTCTCGCAGTAGACGTGCTTGCCCGCGGCGACTGCGGCTTCGAGGTGCTGCACATGAAAGAACGGCGGCGTGGAGATCTGAACGAGATCGACAGCCTTGGAAGAAATCAACTGTTCAAAAGCGTGCGGACCGTGAAAGAGCAGCTTGCTGTCGATCGATGCGCGGCCCAGGCTGGCGTTGAGCTGGTCAAAATGACTACGGCCGAGCGCCAACTTATCGGGAAAGATGTCAGCCAGCGCCACCACTTGAGCCGTGGTGTTCTTGGAGAACGATGTGGAGACGGTGGTGCCGCGATTGCCGCATCCGATCAGGCCGAGCCGTACGGCAGAGTTAGCCTGGTAGCTGAACGCAGTGCTGGGCTTTAGCAGAAGCAGGCCGCAAGCACTTCCGGTCTTAAGAAACTCACGACGGTTCATCATGCCAACACCTCGCGCAGTACGCGCTCGAGATAGATCTTTTCCTGAAGTACATCGGCAACCTGTTGTGCGCCCGAGGTCTCGCGCTCGATCGACACAGCACCGTTGTAGCCGAGACGATGGAGCTTGGTGAACACCGTGCGGAAATCGACTACGCCTTTGCCGATGATCACCTCTTCGCCCAGCTTGTCGGGGTCCTTCGGCCAGAGGCCATCTTTGGCGTGGACATTGCGTACATAGGGACCAAGAATGTCGACCGCCTCTACCGGATTGGCCTTGCCGTAAAGAACCAGGTTGGCCGTATCGAGCCCGACGCCGAGGTTGGGCATGGCGACGTCGCGGATGGCGCGCAACATGGTGATGGGCGTCTCCTGCCCTGTTTCCATCAAAAAGGCTTGCCCATTGTCGTGGCAGTGCCTGGCGACTTCGCGGATGGCTTCGACGGCTTGGGGGTAGAGGGGGTCGGCCGGGTCCTCAGGAATAAAGCCGCAATGCGTCTGCACCTGGGGAATACCCACCTGCTTGGCGAAGTCGGAAACCTGCCGCAAGGCATCGATGCGCGCCGCCCGGGTCTTGGGGGGTACCAGGCCAACCGTCGAAGGGCCCTGGGTAAAGTTCCACTCCAGGAGTCCCGGGCCTACCACTTCGACGGCGGTTGCAGTGAGCTGGTACTTAGTGAGCAGTTCGCGGTATTGCGCTGCCAGGGCCGCGGTAAAGCTACCGATGTATTTATCTAAAGACAGAAAGCAGGTGGTGAACCCCAGATTGTGCGCGGTGCGAAAGTGCTCCTCAGGCGAGCCGAAGGGAGTCATCACCCAGCCTAGAGCGAACGGTTTAATCGCCGAAGAGGGCGTGGCGGCGAGCGCCGATGCCGGCTGGAGCCCATGGTGAAGTACGGTGGCGGCGGCAAGGCCAGCGAAGTGTCGTCGGTTCATCAAGAACACTATAGCAAGGGGGGCCGGGACGGCCGGAAAATCCACGCACCTGCCTCCCTGCAAAAATCCTGCCGCTCGCTGCAAAGGCGTGGAAGGCCAGCAGGGAAGCGGCCATGATTCCTTACATGCGAGCCCCAATTCTGCTTCTGGCCGTCTTGGCCCTGGCTCCTCCCGATCATCCGGCGCAGGCGCAACAACCTGCACAGGCCTCGATCGTGCAGGCCTATCAACTGTGGAGGAGCGGTCAGCCCAAGGCGGCGATCGCGGTTCTTGAGCCCATGTTGCAGCTACCCTCGCAAAACTTTACCGAGGAGGAGCGCGGGGCGGTCTGGGATCTTCTCGGATCGTCTTACCAGGACCTGGAGATTTTTGATCGCGCCAGGCAGGCATACAGCAAGGCAATCGAGATACTGCGCTCGGCTCCTACTGCGCAGTCCCAATATGCGGCGGCGCTCAACAATCTTGCGTCCATGGAACAGACTTTGGGGCAGAAGGATTCAGCACGAGCACTGTGCGAGAAGGCGAGACGTATTTATGAGCAGCTCCGGGATCCTGCAGGCATTGCTGTTGCATCGACAAATCTCGCCGGGCTTGCGTATGCGCAAAGGGATTACAAGACGGCGCGACGCTCTCTCGAGATAGCCCTGAAGGAAGCGCGGGCTACGACCCAATTGAAGGATGACGATTTTGCATTCCTGTATTCCGTAAAGAGCGCACTGGCACTGCATGACGGAAGAGTGCAGGAGGCGATCTCCTCGATTCAGGCAGCGATCGACCTCTGGATTCATAGTCATGGATCCAGTTATCTCATGCTTGCTACCGCATATCTCTTGCGTGCGCAGGCTTATGCAAAATCCGGGGACTATAGTCGCGCACTTGCGGACGTGCAACACGCACTCGCCATCGATGACATAAACATAGGCAAGAATACGGTTGGCTATTTGACGGCTAAGACGGAATACGCGCAGATTCTTCGAGCCTCGGGGGCTCAGGAGCAAGGGGCACGACTGGAAAAAGAAGCCGGCAGCGCGCTGGCCGCTTTAGAGTCGCGGCAATGCAACGGATGTACCATAGATGCCAACGGTTTCCGATAAACCGGCTGGCGATTTGAAAGGATGCAAATGAGCACTCGCGTAGCCAACATCGTACCCTGGGTAGATCTGCCTGTGGCTGAGAGCACCTCCCCTACCACGGGCCGGACACTTTGGTGCAATGGGTATCTCACTATCTCTTCGTTCGCGCTCGCGCTTGCCCTGGTCACCGCCAGTGAGTGTCATTCGATCACCCATATTCCTTCACTCCTTTATGGGTTGGCTCTTTGGGGATGGTGGGCTTGCGTCGCCAGCGCTCTTTGGAAGATCGGTGAGCGTGTGCCTCTCATGTCCAGCCTGACGCCGGTGACCACCTCCGCCCATGTGTTAGCGGCGTCGGCGCTTGGCGTGGTGCATCTTCTCTTGATTGGAAGTGTCGGCTTTAGCTTAGCGGGATGGCAGGCGAAAGCAAGCGCGCTCTCGATATGGACCAGCGAGTTCGGCATCAACCGCTTTGGCATGGAATTGCTCATGTACGGCTTCGTGTTCGGCCTCACCGGCGTGATTCAGTTGCAGATTCGAGCACAGCGCGAGGCCATGCGGTCGCTGGAGTTGCGACGCCAGCTCTCTGTCGCACACCTGCGCGCGCTACAGATGCAACTGGAGCCGCATTTCCTTTTCAATACTTTGAACGCCATCACCACGCTGGTTGAACTGGGAAGACAGAAGCCCGCGGCTGAAATGCTTGGGCATCTGAACGCACTTCTGAAGAGTACGTTAGCCAGGACCACACCGGAGAAAGTGCCTTTGTCGCAGGAGCTGGAGCTTGTGGGCAACTACCTGGCCATCGAGCAGGTTCGCTTTGCCGACCGGTTGCGGGTGGAAATGAACGTGGACCCGAGCGCGGTGGACGGCCTGGTGCCGAGCTTTCTGTTGCAACCGATCGTGGAGAACGCGATCAGGCACGGGATTGCACGGTGCGAGCACAACGGGCTGGTGGAGGCATCCGCTATTCGCGATGGGGATGAGCTCCATCTGCGGGTGCGGGACACGGGTCCAGGAGCGGTTTACGCTCCACAGAATGGACATGGCATCGGGCTCAGGAACACGCGCGAGCGCCTCGACCACTTTTATCAGAATGCCTACGAGATGAAGGCACAACCACTCAGCACCGGCGGCTTCGAAGTCGCCATCACGATCCCCTACGAATGCCAGGAAGTATGAAGCTCAAAGCCCTCATCGCGGACGACGAGCCGCTGGCACGGGAGCGACTGAACTTTCTGCTTTCCGCACAGGACGAGGTCGAGGTAGCTGGGGAGTGCCGCAACGGCAAAGAGGTCATTGCTGCGCTGAAGAAGAGCCGGTTTGATGTTCTGTTTCTCGATATACAGATGCCGGGGAGGGACGGATTCGAGGTCATCGAGCAGATTGGGCAGGCACAGATGCCGGTCACGGTCTTTGTGACCGCACACAATGAATACGCGGTGCAGGCATTTGCCGTGCATGCGCTTGATTATTTGACGAAGCCGGTCGAACCGGAGCGGCTGAAGGCGACCCTGGTTCGAGTGCGGGAACGAATTGCTTCGGAGGCTGCATTGATGACGCACGAGCAGATGAAGTCCGTGCTGAACAGCCTGGAGAATGGCGGTGTGTCGCGACAGGATTTTCCCAAGCGGCTTCTTGTGCCTAACGGCGCCCGGGATTCGTTCGTCAATATCAGTGAGATCGATTGGATCGAAGCGGCGGATTACTACGCGTGCCTGCATGTGGGTGCTAGGTCTTTTATGTTGCGGGAGACGATTAAGGAGCTATCCAATACACTGGACCCGCAGAAATTCGTGCGCATCCATCGCTCCGTCATTGTCAACGTGGAGCAGGTAAGCGAGATCTTCCGCGAAGGACAAAGCGAAGGATCGGTGGTTTTGAAGACCGGCCAGCGTTTGCGGATGAGCAAAGCTGGTTGGCAGAGTTTGCTCGCGGTGAGTCAGCGCTAGCTGCTTGTGGAGGCCGGCGGCGGCGCGCTCCGACTGCTGCGAGCCCCGGTGGTTGAAAAGCTCTGAGCAGCACGGGTCAGACAGGTGCCGCCGAGGTCCTTCGGCTCCCCGCACCGAGCGCTGTGCCCCGCGATTAAGCTGTGAAGCGCTTTGCTCAGGATGACGAGTCTGTGGCGAGTTGGAAGATGCTTAAGATGTCTTTCTGGGCCCATGTACGCTTTGGCGAACATGGGGCACCCGTCCGGTTCCTTTGCACTGGATACTGGTGATGGAATGCCGAAGAACGGTCCTGAGTCAGCGCTGATCAAGGAGGGCCGCATCTTTTCTTTTCACGTGCGGGCGTGCAGCAGAGAACTCGATGCTTGGGGTCAGACGCAGCTGGCACGTGCTACCTCCGGAACCGCAATACAAGTTCCCGCCTCGAAAAAGATGCGCCTTCGATCCGGGGGGCAGTACACCCGGCAGTTTCAGCTGATCAAATGCCGTGGCCAACGAGCTCATCTCGGGTGGTCCATCCACTAAGGAATTTCCCGCAATGCGATTTTCTGCGATCACTATCTTGAAAACGCCCGAGCCCTCGAAGTCAGCAGCTTTGGCAATCTGAAATGTATGGATTCTGTCCAGGGCCTGCCTTGCATCCACCATGGTGCTGCTCGCGCCTGCCTTCTGTAGGCGCTCGACGTTACGCTCTACCTCGGCGCGATTATCGATGTTTCCGGTCTTGTCGTCGGTGGCCAGCGCGAGCTGGTTCATGGCTAATGCCTCGGACGGTTTTCCCAGGGCCTCGAGTACTTGTGCCAGTTGGTTTCCCACAGACATGTCGGTTCGATTAAACCAAGCAGCCCGAAGGTAGGGTTCCGCTTCCAGCGGTTTGTTTTCTTGAAAGAGGATCCAACCCAGAGTGTTCCACGCAAATACAAGAACGTCCGTCTGAAAGAAGGCCCTGTCGTCGACATCCTGAAGGCTCCGTTGTGCCGAAGCCGTCTCCATCATCTCGATGGCGCGACGGCTATTTGCCTCGGCGAGAGGCAGCTCCAGGTTCATTTCAGACAGCAGGTATGCGCCGCTGTTGATCATCTTCGGATCGTCGGATGCCAACCACTTCTTAGCGATCGCTATCGCTTCCGTGTCCCGGTGCGACTGGTGCAACAGGCCGGCCAGCATCCCTTGAAAGGTAGTGTCGTCCGGGTGGGTTGCCATAATGTCTTGCAGTGTCGCTAATGCTGCGGCATTGTCCCCCGAGCGAATCTGCGCGTTCACCAACAAGGAGTATATGTAGTCATCATTACGGTCTTCATACCTGCGTAGGAGCGTCTCCTCGTCCTTATACCGGTGCTGAGACAAATAGAGATTCGCTAATTGGCCGATAGTTGTCGTCGGTGCGTTTGGATGGTTGGTCAGCTCGTTTTCGTAATCTTGAATTGCGTCAGAGGTCTTGCCATCATGGTTGGCAATAACCCCGAGCATACTCATCAAGTTGGGGTAGCTCGGATCGACAGCCTTGAGGTTGTTGAGTGTCTTACGAGCTGACTCCCAGTCTCCCTGTGTCTCTTCTTGGCGCGCCGTGGCCAGGGCTTCTGATGCCGCGAACCGTGGGGTACCGGGGTTTATATTTTCTTGAGGACGCGCATTCAGTGAAATGTACTTCTCGCCATTCTCCGCGCCGATATCCTTGGTAAATGCGTAGTAATCTTGCCATTCTGCTTTGGGTACCTTCCTCTTGAGAACAGCGAACGTCCGCTCCACGACGAGGTCTCCCTGTTCCATCCGGTAGGTCTGGTCGAAGGTGGCATAGGAGCGATCAACGTGGATGAGGTCAGGTAGTGTAGCTTTGTATCTTTCAGGCAGCTTGATGCGTGTTACGGCGGTAAGTTTGCGCGGCCAACCTTGATCGATATCGTGGTCAGGAGCCTTGTCCTTGTCGATAATGTTGATTTCAAGGACGGGGAACAATGGCAGAATCCTGCGATGATCCCAGTCTGCAAATGACGGCCGCGTGTAGTCGTAGCTAATTTGCAACGGTCCTGCAGGTTCTTTCTGCCTAAAATCGGTATTGCTTACTGTTCCTTGAAATCCCATGGCCTGGGAGACAGATTGCATCGCCTCATTCCATTGCGCCGGCGCTGCGCGTTGCAAGAGAAAGCGGAAGGCTAGTTCATTGTCGGATCGAATGGATAGATCCATATGGCTCTTGAGCAAGCCGTCCTTATCCAGGCTGGCGACTGCTTCGAAACGCTCAAAATATGGGAATGGCGGGTCGGCCGGGGTGCGCTCGAGACTCGCCGTAGCGCTCGCGGGTACAACGAGAGCCTGTTGATCCCGAATAGGCGCGACCAGCAGGCGGAATGGCGCGAAGCCGGGCGTGGAATCCAGCCAGATTCGGCCGCTCGGCAAATCGACCGTGGTTATGACATGGTTAAACAGAGCGGGCGAGGGCAGGTCAGGCACAGGAGTAATGCCCACGCCGATCAGAGCCGGGGCCGTAGTGAATCCTTTGGCACGCAGGAGCGCTTCCAATAGCGTGTCCTTGTCCTTGCAATCGCCGTACTGATACGCCATCACCTCTTCAGCTGCATGCGGCTGATAGTGGCCCACCCCGAAATCAATCCCTACGTAGCGCGTGTGCGCAGAAACGAAGTCGTAGAGCGCGCGTACCTGCTCTTCAGGACTTTTCGCATCTTTGGTCAGCTCATTTGCGCGGCTTACGATGGCGGGGGTGGGGGCGGAGCGCGGAAGCGCTAGACCACGATACCAATTGCCCACTTCCGCCCAACCGTGAAAAGTCGTCCAGGCGACGGAAGGCAGCTTGCGGCCTTCCGCGTCCTCGTCCGGATCGCTGATTTTCTGAACTGCGCTTTCCTGGGAGGCCTGCTTCTTGGCGCTGCCAGTAGAAGATAGCTGGGAGGTGCTCCACGAATAGGTTCGTACCCCGTCGTGCTGCTTGGGTGTGGTGGGATGATTCGGGTCCCATACTTGCACGTAAGTATTCGCGGGCACCTCGAGGGTCAGCGTCTGCGAAAGAACGACTCCGGCATCTCTCAGAAAATGTTCCGCACCCCAGAACTGGTCCGGCACTTCCGCCTTCGTGCGCACGGTTCGGAGTTGATAATCGATCACGTCTCCGGCGGAGAGGGAACGGACGGGAAGCTGCTTTACCTTCAGATCGCTGTAAAGCGGGGCAACGGTGGTAACGGGAGCGGGCATCTCGATCGCGTCCGCGACCGGCGTCTCGACGATGGTTCCGTCTGGTTTGTGGACGCGCAGGTAATCAATGCTCGCTGTTTCATAAGCCGAGGCAAATCCTACCTGGATAACAGAGAATTGCCGAACGGCGCCCTCGGACTGCAAGCGAGCGGTCACACGGAGAGTGCGGTCACCGGTACCATCGGCGTGCATGCGGATGGTGGTGTCGTAATGCTCCCAGATAAGCGCCTCGTCGCGGTACTGATCGGGCGGCGTTGGGGCCGATTGGGCAAAACTAACACAGGCAGCAAAACAAACAATCAAAGCCGGAATACGGCGCATAACACAGCATGCTACACGAGAGAATGACTGATATTCGATCAGGATTATGGTTCTTTTGTGTAACGGTCTCCGTGCTTATTTTGGTAACCAAGCATGGCCTCGATTGCATCGCAGGCCGATCCTAGTCCGTCTTCTGCAGCCACATGACGTCCCACCTCCGCAGCGCGAGCAGAGATGCGGGGACTTTCTAATATTGATTGCAGGGCTGTTATTGCGGTGTTGACTGAATATTGGGTGCGCGGGACGGTCAAGCCTACGCCTAGCCGGGCTATGCGGGCTGCATTGTCAGGTTGATCCCAGCCGTAGGGAATGATCAGCATCGGGCGGCCTGACCGTAGCGCTTCGCCAGTTGTTCCGGAACCGCCCTGATGCACATTGACGGTCGCGTGGGGAAATACCTGCGAGTAGGCCGCATACGGCAGCGCGAGAAGATCCGGCGAGCCGGATTCACCGCCACCGAGCAGGATTGCGCGGCGGCCCAGACGCTTTGCCGCCGCAGCGCTGACCTCATAGAAATCACCAGGATTGTGCACCGCGGTCGATCCTTGCGTGAAGACGATAGGCGGACCTCCAGCAGAAAGGAAGCTCGAGAGCTGCGAAGATGCGTCTGCAGATGGCTGGCCGAAGTAAACAAAACCAGGCTGCACCGTCTGCGGCGGCCAATCCGATTGACGCTGGGCGAGCCAAGGCGAGAAGAGCGCCAGCACTAGACCGGGAGAAAACTTGTCTCGGAATATTGGATCGCAGTCCGATCGGAGGCCTTGCTCACGCCGAAGGCGACGCACCGGATTGGACCAATGCCGGGTCGCGAGCCGGCCAAGGCTCAGTCCCATTCTGTAGGCGGCCGGGCCAGCCTTACGCAGATGGATAAGGGCGGGAACGTTCACCGTTACAGAAGGGTCATAAGAGGAGAAGAAAGAAAGCGGTGACAAGATAACGGACACCCAGCGCAGGGCGAGCTTCTCCGCTACAAGCGGGGCGGCGTATACAACCTCTCCCGCGATCATCAAATCGGCATCTGTTGCAGCCGACAGCAGGTCTTCATAGGTGCCTTTAAGCTCTGGCAAGAGTATTTCTCGATAAAGGACTTCCAGGCCGGATTTCAGGTCTTCGCACTTGCGGATCAGGTTTACATTCGTTGGATCCCAAGCAGGGCGAATTCCGCGGAACTTGATTCCGAGCTCCTCTACCTTCGGTTTGTAATAAGGAGTTGTGGCGACGGTTACTTGATGGCCACGGCGCGTGAGTTCCAGCGCCATAGCAAGGCATGGATGAAGATCGCCGAGTGACCCGATGGTTGCGATTAGGATTCGCTTCGTCAGGCTAGTCACCCTTGGTACGGCTGAGTAGGCGCAGTGCGACGTCATCCACGCCTGCGGCTGTTCCTGCGTTCGAAAGGGCAACGATACCGACACCGTTCGTCGGGTCGAAACCTAAGAATGATCGGAATCCGCCTGTGCCGCCGTTGTGCCAGAGGATTTCGCGTGTGTCACGCTTGAGCGCGTGCCATCCAAGGGCGACCTCCGATCCTTGATTACCGGTTGGACGGCGTATCGCGAGCATCGCTGACATTGCCCCAGCAAGCAGCGAATTGGTGTAGCCGAGATTCGCGGCGAGGAACTTTAGTAGGTCAACTGCATTGGAGCGCAATGCGCCGGCTCCTGCGAGGGTAGGGAGATCCCACATGGGAACAGGCTTCAAGGCTGCATTGTATCCAGTAGCGGTCCGGAACTTCATCTCTGGAGAAAGTGTGATGCCGGTGCTGTTCATGTGCAGAGGCGCACAAATCCGGGTCCGCACGAGCGTCTCGTAATCCGTGGCAGCCCGGTGTGCTAGAACATGGCCGAGCAACCCTCCTCCAAGGTTTGAATATTCGTACCTGGAACCGATGTCGCGCGGTAGCTTGTAGCTGGATAGAAATTGGTAAAGGTGTTCGACGGAGTAGCCTGCGTAAGGGTTCGTCCGATCCTTGGGCTTGAGGTTTGATGGAAGACGGGGCAAGCCGGAGGTGTGAGTCGCCAAGTCTAGCAATGTGATCTGCCGGCCGCTGCGCTCCGGCATCCTTACGGACCAAGGCAAGTACTTTCCTACGGGATCGGTCAGCGCGAGTTCGCCTTGCTGGGCCATATCCGCCAGGAGCAACGCGGTAAATACTTTGGTTACTGAACCGATTTCGAAGACTGAGTTCTCATCCGGCGAGCGCTGGTCGTCCTTTGCCAGGCTGCCATGGGAAATGATCCGGCTTCCGGTCGACTCAATCACACCGATCACGATCCCAACGCTTTGCTTCTGCGCGTCAATCCGTTCGATCAGAAGGTCGCGTATTTCTGTATCCGAAGGAACGGATTCGCCGGGGTGTTTGTTCATTTCGACCAAGAAGGCGCGTCGAGTGCTGTGGTATCCCACTCAAGCCCAGAACCGGGGCTTGAATGGGGCACCCACCCTTAATGAGGGAGCGAAAGGCTGCTTTCGGTTATGTTGGCGAAGGTGGCGGCTCCGGCTCGGGCCATGGAGAGAATTCTGCCGGGAAAGATGCCCAGGATCAGCGTAGCGGAGACCGTGAGCAGCAGGGCAAAGGTGAGCGAGCCCTTTAACCGTGGCACCAACTGCACGGGAGCGTCGTCTGCGGGTTTGCCATAAACAGAGAAGAGCAGGCGCAGGTAGTAGTAGACGGCGACGCCGCTATTCACCAGGCCAATAATGGCCAACCAAACTTCACCGGCATGCAGAGCCGCGGTGAAGACGTAGAACTTGCCGAAAAAGCCGCCGGTGAAGGGGATCCCAATCAGCGACAGTAGAAAGAAGGCCAGCGCGCCCCCCAGCAATGGCGATCGGTAGGCCAAGCCACGGTAGTCCGCAACTGAGAGGAGCCTGTCGTCATAGCCGCCGGCGTGGCTGATGATGGCGAATGCGCCCACATTCATCGCTGCGTACGCCGCTACGTAAAACATCACGGCAGCAATGCCTTCGCTGGAGAGAGCGGTGAAGGCGACGAGCGTGTAGCCGGCGTGGGCGATGGAGGAATAGGCCAGCAGACGCTTCACATTGTGCTGGCGCAGTGCGCCCAGATTGCCCACCGTCATGGAGAGGGCAGCCATGATCCAGATCAGCAACAGCCAATGAGCGTGCAGTGCCGGATAGGCGCCGTACAGGATGCGCAAAAGGACGGCGAACGCGGCGACCTTGGGACCGGTGGACATCAAGGCGACGACCGGGAAGGAGCCCCTTCGTACACGTCGGGGGTCCAGACCTGAAAGGGCGCGGCAGAAACTTTGAAACCAATGCCAATCAGGATCATGGCTACAGCGAGGTTGGCAAACCCCGGTGTCGGGCTCTGGCCAAGGCCGGCGGCAATCTCGGCAATGTTAGTGGTTCCCGTAGCGCCAAAGGTCAGGGCGATGCCATAGAGGAAGAAGGCGGTAGCGAAGGAGCCAAGCAGAAAGTATTTCAACCCGGATTCAGGGCTCTTGCCGCTGCGCTTGCGAATGGCAGCGAGGATGTAGGTCGCGATGGAAGAGATCTCCAGGCTGACGAACACCAGCAGTAACTCGACCGCGCTCGACATCAGGCACATGCCTACGGCGCCGAAGAGGACCAGGGAGTAGTACTCAGCCGGCCTTTCCTTGCTGCCATCGAAGACGTCAAAGGCGATGAGCAAGGCAATCAGGACGATGCTGCAAATCAAGACGTGGAAAAAGACGCTGAAGGCGTCGGTCTGCACGGTGCCATAAAAGGCTGTTCCGGGCGGCAGTCCCAATTGCCACACGCTGGCCAGCAAAGCGCCAATCACGCCGACCAGGGCGAGCACGCCGATGGGCTTACGCGTCATAGAGGTCGGCATCAACGGCTCGATCAGCATGATGAGCACGCCGGTGATGACAAGCCATAGCTCGGGCAGAATGCGATAGACCTGGGGCACTTGTATCACTGGGTCACCGCGATGCCCAGGGTGGGCGCGGGCGAAGCCAGTTTTACCACAGCACCATCAATGGCGCGTATCCAGAGGGGGGAAGCGACGCCCATCACCAATATGAGAACAGCCATGGGCCAGAGGGCCGTGTGTTCGCGACCGCCCATATCTACTACGTTCAATTCTGTAACCATCTTTGATACGTCGCCGTAGAAGACGCGCTGGATCATCCACAGCATGTAGGAGGCACTTAGGATAACGGCGGCCGTGGCCGCTGAAACCCAGCCAACATGGGCGGGGAAAGTGCCGCTGAGGATGAGGAATTCACCCACAAAGCCATTCAGGAGCGGAAGACCAATCAGCGAAAGCGAAGTGACGACAAACAAGGTGGATAGCCATGGCATCTGCTTGGCTAAGCCGCCGTAAGAGGCGATCTCATAGGTTCCATAACGTTCGTACATGAAGCCGAGAAGAATGAGCAGCGCGCCCACGGAGATGCCCTCGTTCAGGGTCTGGTAGACAGCGCCGTCCAGTCCCGAGACCGCGAAGCCAAAGATGCCCAGGATGCAAAAACCGAGCGAGCTTACGGTGGAGAAGGCTACCAGCCTCTTCATATCGCTCTGCACCAGCGCCACGAGCGCGCCGTAGAGAATTCCGATCACCGCGAGACCGATCATCCATGGCGCCACCTGACGGGCTTGGGTAGGAAAGAGGCCTAGATTGAAGCGCAGGATGGAGTAGAGGCCAAGCTTGCCTGCAACCACCATGGCCAACGCCGCGGGCGCTTCGCTGAAAACATCCCCTAGCCAACCATGCAGGGGGAAGACCGGGACCTTGACGGCGAAGGCGACGAGAAATGCCAACGAGGCCCAGAAGAGCGCCTTGGGCTGAAGACCCAAAGTGTCCTGCGCCAGGATGGACTGCAGGCGCACAAAGTCAAAGGTGCCGGTCTTGGCATACAACCAGACAATCGCTACCAGCAGCAGCGCCGAGGGGAGAAAGGTGTAGACGAAAAACTTGATCGCCGCCTCGGTTCCGCGATCCCGGCCGAACATGGAGATAATGATTGCCATGGGGACCAGCGTGAGCTCCCAAAAGGCATAGTAGAGGAACATGTCGAGGGAGACGAAGACGCCGATCATGGCTGTCTGCTGCAGTAGAAAGAAGAAGTAGAACTCCTTGGTGCGGTGATTGATGGACTTCCAGGAGGACAGTACACCAAGGGGCGCCAGGAAGCCGGTCAGCACCACGAGCCATAGAGAGATGCCGTCTACACCCAGGTGATAACGAATGGCAGGGCTGGCGATCCAGGCGTGGTTGACTTCAAATTGAAAGCCGGATTGACCGTAGACGTAATGGGCGGGCAAATGAAGGGTCAGTCCAAAAGTGACCAACGTGGTCACCAGCGTGAACCATTGGATGATGCGGCCCCGCCGCGGTAGCAGAGCCACGACCACCGCTCCTACAGCGGGCACAAAGGTCGTAAGCGTCAATATCGAATCGTTCAGCACAAGTCGTCCCTTGCCAGCCTTTAGAGTTGCATGGAAAAGCCGAAAAAAGTAATCAGGAGCAGGACCCCGGCGCCAAGCGCCAGCCACCCTGCGTAGGAACGGATGTTTCCCGACTGCACCCGCTGCACAAGCGCACCCACACCGCGCACGCCGTAGGCCGCTAGTCCGCCGCCGCCGTCGACCACTCCGCGATCGGCTACGCCCCACAGGAAGTAACGCGAAACGGCGAGCAGCGGAGTCACGATGAGCGCGGTATAGATCTGGTCGATCCAGTATTTATGAAGCAGCAGTCCGTAAAGACCAGTGATGCGCTCCGCCAGGCGATCGGGCAGGCCCGGCTTGCGGCGGTAGAGCAGATCGGCAAAAAACCAGCCGATCGCCGCGAAGACCACGGAGACCAGGCTAAACACGCGTTCCTGACTCTCGATGCCCACGCGGCGCGCTGGTTGCGGGGTCGAGATGGCGGTTCCGCGCGCGATCCCTTGCTCGTCCATGGTGATGCGGACCTGCTCGAAGCTGGGCGTGGCGTTGACCACCGGCTCGAGGAAGTGCTCGAACTGGTTGGCTCCCCAAAGCGCTTTGGGTATGCCTATCCAGCCTCCGGCGAGCGCTAGCACGGCCAATAGGATCAGCGGGGTCAGCATCGACCAGGGACTTTCATGGGGGTGAGCGTCGTGCGTCCTGGTCTCACCGAAGAAGGTGAGGTACCAGAGGCGGAACATATAGAAGGCGGTCAGCCCAGCGGTCACAAGACCGACAAACCAGAGGATCGGGCCCGCTGTCGACGAGAGAAAGGCTTGGTAAAGGATTTCGTCTTTGCTGAAGAAACCGGAGAACGGCGGGATGCCGGAGATGGCGAAGACGCCGGCGCTCATAGTCCAGAAGGTGATGGGTATTTTCTTACGCAGGCCGCCCATGGCGCGCATATCCTGCTGGCCTCCCATGGAGTGGATGACAGCTCCGGCGGCCAGGAAGAGCAAGCCCTTGAAGAAGGCATGCGTGACCAGGTGGAAGATGGCTGCGGAGTAGGCGGCGGCTCCGCAGGCCAGGAACATGTAGCCGAGCTGGGAGATGGTGGAGTAGGCCAGCACGCGTTTGATATCCGTCTGCACCATACCGACGGTGGCGGCGAACAAAGCCGTGGCCGCGCCGATGATGGCGACCACGCCGAGGGCGAACGGGGAGCGGTCAAAAAGCACGTGCGCGCGCACGATCATGTAGACGCCGGCGGTGACCATGGTGGCGGCGTGGATCAGTGCGGAGACAGGAGTCGGGCCTTCCATGGCATCCGGCAGCCAAACATAGAGCGGTATTTGCGCCGACTTACCGGTCGCACCGAGCACCAGCAGCAGCGCGATGGCGGTGAGGAAGCCCCCTTGCATCTGCGGGTTCTGGCTGATCGTACTGAACACTTGGTGGAAGCTGAGGGAGCCGAAGTGCGCGATCAACAGAAACATGGCGAGCAAAAAGCCGAAGTCGCCGACGCGGTTGAGGAGGAACGCCTTCTTGCCGGCGTCCGCTGCCGAATTTTTTAAGTAGTAGAAGCCGACTAACAGGTAGGAGGCTAGTCCCACGCCCTCCCAGCCAACGAACAAGAGCAGGAAGTTCTCTGCCAGCACCAGCGTCAGCATGAAAAACATGAACAGGTTGAGGTAGGCGAAGAAGCGCCAGTATCCGTCTTCTTCTGCCATGTAGCCGACGGAATAGATGTGGATCAGGAAGCCTACGCCGGTAACGACCAGCAGCATGACTAGGGTCAGCGGGTCGAGTAGAAAGGCAAAATCATCGCGGAAAGTGGATGTCAGCATCCAGGGAAACGGCAGCCGCTCGGTATACGGCAAAGTGAGGCTGCCAAAGCGGAACGCGACGCCGAGGACGAGCGCCAGCGGAGCCGCGGTAAAGAGCAGGGCAATGGTCGAAACCATAGCCTTGCCCAGAAAACGGCCCAGCAATCCGTTCAGCAGAAAGCCGACGAAGGGCAGCAGCGGGATCAACCACAGATGGAGGGATGGATTTCCGTTCATAATTTCATCAGGTTGATTTGGTCGATGTTGAGCGTACTGCGCGAGCGGAAGATGGCGATGATGATGGCCAGGCCCACAGCGGCCTCCGCGGCGGCGACGACCATCACGAAGAAGACAAATATTTGCCCTTGCACCCGGTGCCATTGATAGGCGAACGCCACAAAGGTAAGGTTCACCGCGTTCAGCATTAATTCAATCGACATGAACACGGTGATGATATTGCGCTTGATGAGGAAGGCGCCCACCCCGATGGAAAAAGGATGGCGCTGAGCACCAGGTAGTAGGAAATAGGAACAGTCATGTCAGTGCTCCTTGCTGGCCAGCGCAACCGCGCCCAGGATGGCAATGAGGATCAGAACCGACGTTACTTCGAAGGGAAGGAGCAGGTCCTTGAAAAGCACCTTGCTGAGGTCGGAAGTGGAGACGACGTAGTCACCCAGGCGAGCCCGCGCCATGCGGGTGTGGGGCGAAAGAAAGATGAACCCCAACAGGCAGACCAGGATCGCTACTCCCGGAATGCCGACGATGTAGGCGGCGCCGCTGCCGTGGGTACGTTCTTCCGCCCCGGCATTGAGCAACATGATGACGAAGGTAAACAGAACCATGATGGCGCCGGAATAGACGATGACCTGGGCGGCAGCCAGGAACTCAGCGCCGAGCAGCAGGTAAAGCACGGCCAGCGAGCTCATCACCACAATCAGCGAGAGAGCGCTGTTGATGGGGTGGCGCTGGAACAGAAGGTTCAAGGCTCCTGCCACGCAAAGGCCGCCAAACAAGATGAAGAGAACCAGATACATGCTAGTGCTTTTCTCCTAGATCGGGCCCGAAGCTGATTGTAGAACACCTTCGGTCGTGCTTCTCAGTGCAGTCGCTTAGGCGAGCCACAGACTGGTGGCAACAATATTGGCGATGGCCAGGGGCATCAGGAACTTCCAGCTAAAGCTCATCAGTTGGTCGTAGCGGAACCGGGGTAGCGTGCCCCGTACCCATATATACAGGAACAAGAAACAGAAGACCTTCAACACAAACCAGAAGACGGGAAGGATGGCTTGCAGCACGATTCCCCCAAATGGGGGAATCAGCGATCCGAAAGGACTCGTCCATCCGCCGAAGAAGAGCAAACTGGCCACGCAGCTGACGGTGATCATGTTGGCGTACTCGGCCATGAAGAACATAGCAAACTTCATCGAGCTGTATTCGGTATGGTAGCCGGCGGTCAGCTCGGTCTCCGCTTCCGGTAGGTCAAATGGGGCGCGGTTGGTTTCAGCGTAGGCCGCCATGAGGTATATGAAGAAAGCGACGAATTGGTAGCCGCCAAAGAAGTTCCACGAGAGCAGGCCGTGGGCTGACTGGCTTTCCACGATGGTGCGCAGGTTCAATGAGCCTGCCCGCAGCACCACGCCCACGAGCGAAAGTCCCAGAACAAGCTCGTAGCTGATCACCTGGGCGCTGGAGCGCAGGGCTCCCATGAGCGAGTATTTGTTGTTGGACGACCAGCCGGCCAGCGTGATTCCGTAAACACCCACTGAGGTCACGCCGAGAATCACCAGTAATCCAATATTCACATTGGCGATTTGGAACATGTCGACGCCATGCCAGGTGATCTCCGCTCCAAAGGGGACGACAGCGATCGACATCAATGCGCAGCCGAGGGCAATCATGGGCGCCAGGATGTATAGCGGCCGATCGACGTGAGTGGGTATGATGTCTTCCTTGAGAAAGAGCTTGAGGCCGTCCGCCATGGGTTGCCACATGCCGAACGGTCCTACACGGCTGGGTCCCCAGCGATTTTGAATGCGCCCCACCAGTTTGCGCTCAAGCAGCACCGTGTAGGCGACCGCTCCGAGAAAGATCGCCAGCACGACGGCGATCTTCAAACAGCTCAGAAGGAAAAAGATCAGGAAGCTCACAGGTTCTTCTTTCTTTACCGTAGTGCCTCAGGGGCTAAAGCCCTCATCGTTGCGGCGCTGTACGGCACGGCTAAAGCCGTGCCCTGATACAAAGCCGATTTCGTTCAGCCCTAACCCTTTAGAGGTTTGCTAGAGGGAAGGGCATACTGCAGGTCCCTCGACTACCCCGGATTTCCTGTTGATTTTGGTGGCGCTGACGAACTTCATGCGGTTTTCTCCTACGGAAAACCGCACACGCAGCCGTGTCCAGTGCAGCGTGGCAGAAAATCCGGGTACCCCGGATTTCCTGTTGATTTTGGTGGCGCTGACGAACTTCATGCGGTTTTCTCCTACGGAAAACCGCACACGCGGCCGTGTCTAGTGCAGCGTGGCAGGAAATCCGGGTTCGCTCGGGATGACAAAATGTAGGGTTGCTGCATACTTCGAACCTTGGTTAGTCGGATGTGAGGATGCAATTCGCTAGAACCCCTCTTTTCGTTTTAGTCCGCCGCGGTTTCTGTGGGTTTGGTGGTGTGCGATTCCATGACCGCGTGCAGGACTTGACTGTAACGGCCTAAGGTGCCGGAGGTGAACAGAGTGTCTTCGGCGGGCAGAATCAGTGCGTGGCGCTCAGGGCCGGCTTCGATTTGCACCAGTGATGATTGCACATGGACGTCGTTGCCGGCTAACAGCTCCAGACGCGAAACCTGGTAACCCGGCACCAACCGCTGGATCTCATCCAGAATGGCGAAGGGGTCGAAGGGGCTAAGCTTCGGCTCCAGATTTTGCGCCGCCAGCCAGACGCTGTGACGGTCCGCCTCGCCGGACTGCGCGCCGCGGGTCTGGCCCATATCGGCATGGACTCCGCGGCCGAACGGAACCAGCTTCCTGGGGTCTGCGCCCATGGTGTCGGCAAGCCGCACCATCAACTCGAAGTCGCTGCGCACGCCGGCCCGGTCGCCCGCCTTCTTGACCAGTTGCTGGTCGCCATAGGTGTTGGTGACCGTTCCCGACTTCTCATACAGATTGGAGGTAGGCAACACCACATCCGCCAGCAAAGCCGTCTCGGTCAGGAACATATCCTGCACGACAACGAAGGTGTTTTTGAGCGCAGCCGGATCGATGCCGTAGCGAGCGATAGGGTTGGCGCCCACGACGTAGAGCGCTGCCAGTTCGCCGCGTTCCGCAGCATCGAACATCTGCACCAGGTCCATGCCGGGAACCGTGGGCAGGAAGTCGCCATACTCCTCCGCAAACGGGCCGCCGCGATCCACGGGCACATAGCCGGGCAGCAGGCCGGGTAGTAAGCCCATGTCTGCTGCGCCGCGGGAGTTGACGTAGTCGCCCAGGCAGGCAAAGCGAGCGTGAGGTAGCCCTAAACCAAAGTTCACCAAGGCTTCAATATCGCGGCCGCGGAACTCCGAACCAAAGGCGATCAGCAGGTTGGGTTCGGCGCGGAGTGCATCACGGAACTTCTTCGCCTCTTCCAGCGGCTGGGCGCCAGGGAAGGTGGCATCCTCGCCGGCTAAAAAGCGTACGGCGCTGGCGTAGCCATCCTGAGGAATGACGAGCGATTCATGGGCCTGCCGCTCCAGCTTGATGCCGGCATGATTCACCAGGTAGATGCGGGCATTGTTGTGGCGCACGTTGGTGCGCATGTTCCAGGCCAGGAGAGGATGCTGCTCGGTGGGATCGTTGCCCAGCACCAGGATCGCCGCCGTGGTCATGGAGTCGCGCAGCGAGGCCGCTCGATCCTTCTGTCCGGAGATGGCGCGGGCGAAAGCAGTGTAGTCGGCGGTGCGGTGATGATCGATGTTGTTGGTTCCGAGCACTGTCCGCGCCAGCTTTTGCAGCAGGTAGTTCTCTTCGTTGGTGGTGCGGTTGGAGCCGATGACGCCGATGGCGCTACCGCCGCGGCTCTCGCGAATCTCGCGCAGCTTGGTACCTGCATGCGCCAACGCCTGCTCCCAGCTCACTTCTGCAAATTTGCCGTCTGCCTGGCGGACTAATGGCTTGGTCAAGCGATCGGTGTGGTTGGCAAAGTCGAAGGCGTAGCGTCCCTTGATGCACAGGAACTCGCCGTTGATGCCGCTCTTGTCGCGGTTGTCGCCGCGCAGAATCTCAGAACCGTTGATTACGCTGCGCACCCCTAAGGTGGTCTTGCATCCATCGCCGCAGTGGGTGCAGACGGTGGAGACGTGGTTCATCTCCCAGGGCCGCGTTTTATAGCGATAGGCGCCTGAGGTCAGCGCGCCCACCGGGCACACGTCGATGCACATGCCGCACTCTTCGCAGTCCAGGTGATCGCCCTGGTTGGGGGCAATGATGCTGGTGACGCCGCGATTCTGTACCCCCAGCGCCCACACGTCCATGCCCTCACCGCAGGTGCGCACGCAACGGTAACAAAGGATGCAGCGCGGCCGGTCGAAGAACACTACCGGAGACCACTGCTGTTCTTCACGGTGCTGCTTGACCTCGGTGTAGAGCGACTCCGGCGGCCCGTACTTGAAGGTCATGTCCTGCAGTTCGCATTCGCCGCCGGCATCGCACACTGGGCAATCCAGGGGATGATTGCCTAGCAGCAACTCGATGGTGCCTTTGCGCGCCTGCGTGATCTCCTCGTTGTCAGTGTGGACCACCATGCCTTCGGCGACCGGCGTGGTGCAGGCGGTTTGCAGCTTGGGCACCTTTTCCAGGCGCACCAGGCACATGCGGCAGGCCCCAGCCAGTGAAAGGCCGGGGTAGTAACAAAAAGAGGGGACCGCGATACCCGCCGCACGGCAGGCCTCAATCAGCAGGCTGCCTGCGGGTGCGGTGACCTTCTTGCCATCGACGGTAAGGGTTACGTCAGCCATGGGTTCCTATCTTTGTGTGTCATGCGCCGGCTAAGGCCGCTTCTGGTTGGTGCGCGTAAGGACACGGTTTGCCATCCAGGTGGTCTTCAAACTCCTTGCGGAACTTGTCCACGAAGGCGATGGTGGGCATGGCCGCAGCGTCGCCCAACGGACAGAAGGTACGGCCCAACATGTTCTGCGCCAGGTAGCGGATGTTGTCGATATCCTTGGCCACGCCGCCGCCGGCGTGTACGCGGGTCAGCGTCTTCTTTAGCCAGTCGGTGCCTTCGCGGCAGGGAATACACCATCCACAGCTTTCGTGCTGATAGAACTTCATGGTGCGCAGGGCGAATTCCACCATGCAGACGGTGTCGTCGAGAACCACCACGCCTCCAGAGCCGAGCATGCTGCCTGCTTTGCCTACCTGGTCGAAGTCCATGCCGATATCGATCTCGTGGGGCAAAAGCACGGGCGTCGAGGAACCGCCGGGAACCACTGCTTTGAGCGACCTGCCGTCGTTGATGCCGCCCCCTACCTCGTAGATCATCTTCTTGAGGTTGTAGCCCATGGGCAACTCGTAGACGCCGGGCTTGGCCACGTCGCCGCTGAGACAGAAGAGCCGCGTGCCGCCGTTGCGCTCGGTGCCGATCTTGGCGTACTCTGCGCCCCCGATGCGGAAGATGTGGGGTACGGTCGCCAGCGTCTCAGCATTGTTGATGACGGTAGGCCCACCGTAGAGCCCGACCACCGCGGGAAAGGGAGGACGAATGCGCGGGATTCCGCGCTTGCCTTCGAGCGATTCCATCAATGCCGATTCTTCGCCTACCTCGTAGGCGCCGGCTCCGGTATGAGAGATCACGTCGAAGTCGACGTTGCTGCCAAAGATCCCCTTGCCCAGAAAGCCCTTGGCATAGGCGTCGTCGATAGCCTTTTCCATGATCTTGAGCAGGTAGCGATACTCCCCGCGGAGATAGATAAAGCCCATCTTCGAGCCGATGGCCAGGCCGGCGATGATCACACCCTCGATCACCGAGTGGGGATCGTGTTCAAAAATCAGCCGGTCTTTGCAGGTGCCCGGCTCGCTCTCGTCTCCGTTGACCAGAACGTATTTTGGCTTTGCGGATTGCTTGGGAACGAAGGACCATTTCATGCCGGTAGGGAAGCCGGCGCCCCCACGGCCACGCAGGTTCGACGCCTTCATCTCGGCGATGATTCCTTCCGGGCCCAGCTCGATGGCCTTGCGGGCGGACTTGTAGCCATCCAGTTCGAGATACTTGTCGATGTCGGTCGCTCCCTTGCCGAAGCGGGACGAGATCAACTTCACTTCATCGGGATGGGAAACGAGAGAGGCCATTTTTTCTCCGGGTGCGCGTTCCTACGTCCTAGAGCGGTAGTCTTCGAGAATTTTGTCCATCGAATCCGCTGTCAGGTTTTCGTGAAAGTCGTAATTGATCTGGACAGCAGGAGCCCAACTGCAGGCGCCGATGCACTCTACTTCTTCCAGCGAAAAAACCTTATCCGGCGTGGTTTCCTTATTGCCGATGCCTAAGCGCTGTTTGCAGTGGGCCAGCAGCTCATTACCGCCCCGCACCATGCAACTGATATTGGTGCATACCTGTACATGATACTTGCCCGCTGGAGCGGTGCGCATTAGAGAGTAATAACTGATCACGTCGCGCACATCGAGCTCGGTAATCCCGATGCGGGCAGCCACTTCGCTGATCACCGCTTGAGAAATATAACCGACCTCATCCTGGGCGTAGAGCAGCATGGGGATCAGGGCCGAGCGGCGCAGGGGATAAAGGGTCACCATGCGGTCGAAGCGCGCGGCCAGGGCGGGACTGAAAATGGTGTTTATCTGTGTGCTCATAGTTGTCGTCAGGCTAATAAAGTGGAACCGCAGGTTCCTCCGCTCCGGTCGGGTTGACAATTTTGTTGCACAACCTACGGGGTCATGGATTAACCGTGGGAGCGATCGGACTCATCGGTTCACCCTCGGTTACCTTGCTTCGCCCCAAGTGGTCGAGCCAGTCCATAGCTGCCGCATCGAGTTCCTTTGGTCCGATCGGGAAGGTTAGCGTGCCGTCTTCTTCTACCCGGAAGGCACCGCACTCTTCTCGTTCCGGATGGGTGACACACCAGCTCCCCTCACCAGTGTCGGAACTAAAGTGAAGGTTCAGCGCGGAGTCCCCATCCTTGACGACCGCAAAGTCTGAACCAGCGGTGGTCACGTATTCCTTGCCGTTCAGGCTGGCTGCATGTGCGTACACCCGCAGCATGCTCACCAGCGAATCCCAAACGTGTGAGCGGACATCCCCTGGATCGCTCATCGGTCAATTTCTCCGAGAACGATATCGATCGACCCAATCACCGCCACCACGTCGGCTAACAGCCGCCCTACGCACATGGTTTCCAGGGCCTGCAGGGAGGCAAATGTAGGGTTCCGCATGTGCACGCGATAGGGCTTGGCCGTGCCGTCGCTGACCACGAAATAGCCCATCTCTCCGCGAGGGGATTCGATGCCCTGGTAAACCTGGCCGGCCGGCACCGCGAACCCTTCGGTCACAATCTTGAAGTGGTAGATCAAAGACTCCATCTGGGTCTTCATCTTTTCCCGGTCGGGCAACACCACCTTGGGCGCGTCGGCCTTCAGCGGACCCGTCGGCATGCCGTCGAGCGCCTGCTGGCAGATCTTGAGGGACTCACGCATCTCCTGAACGCGCAGCGTGTATCGGGTCCAAACGTCGCCCACATCGGAGACTGGGACCTTAAATTGAAATTTCTCGTAGCCGGAGTAGGGCATGTCGCGGCGCAGGTCCCAATCGACGCCGCTGGCGCGCAGCGGGGGGCCGGTCACTCCCAAAGCAATGGCGTCGGCGGCGCTCAGGTAGCCCACGCCCTTGAGACGGCGCGTCCAGATGGGATTGCCGTTGAGCAGGTTCTCGTATTCGTCGATCTTTTCCGGCATCATCTTGAGCAGGCCTTGTACCCGCTCGTAGAAGTCGACTGGCGGCTCGAGCGAAATGCCTCCCACGCGGAAGTAAGAACCCATCATGCGCTGGCCGCTGACATGCTCAAAGACCTTCAGAATTTCTTCGCGCTCGCGGAAGGTATAGAGGAAGAGGGTGAGGGCGCCGATGTCCATGGCGTGCGTGCCCAGCCAGACCAGGTGAGACTGGATGCGGGTGAGCTCGTTGAGCAACACGCGCAGAAATTGAGCCCGGGGCGGGATCTCCAACTGCAGCAGCTTCTCTACCGCCAGGCAGTAGCAGAGATTGTTGGACATGGGGCTGAGATAGTCGATGCGGTCGGTGAGCGGGACAACCTGCTGGTAGAACTTGGCCTCGCAGGTTTTCTCGATGCCGGTGTGCAGAAAGCCGATGTCCGGCACCAGGCGCAGGACGGTTTCGCCGTCGATCTCCAAGACCAGGCGCAGCACACCGTGGGTGGAGGGATGTTGCGGCCCCATGTTGATGACCATGGTGCGGTCCTTGGAGCCCTCCTCCACGCGGGGTTCGATCAGCGGGGCAATGACGTAATCGGCGGCATCCATCAGCGGTAGCCCTCCACCGGGTAATCCTTGCGTAAGGGGTGACCTTCCCATTGATCCGGCAACATGATGCGGCGCAGGTTGGGGTGACCGCCGAAGCGCACGCCGAACAGGTCCCAGACCTCGCGCTCGTAGAAATTGGCCGACGGCCATTCCGGGGTGATGCTGGCCACTTCAGGATCCAGGCTATCGACCAGGACGCAGAGCCGCAGACGCTCCTTAAGGCTATGGGAAAGAATGTGGTAGGTGACTTGGAAGCGGGGTTCGCTGGGGTACCAGTCCACGCAAGTTACGTCGATCAGGAAGTTGTAGCCCGCTTTCTGCAGCGTGCGACAGACGGGACGGATATCGTCACGCTCAATCCAAAGAGTCAATTCACCGCGATCGAAGCGGGCATTGGTGATGCAGGAGGGCTTGGCGTCTAGCAGGGCCGTGATGGCATGGTTCTGGGCGTGGGCCTGCAGAACCGATTCTTTCTCGTTGACGGCGTCCATTAGAGGTCCGCCTTATCGGAGGACCAATCGAGGATGCCCTTGTTCTTGACGTAGAACAAGCCGACCAGGACGAAGCCCAGGTAGACCACCATCTCCCAGAAGCCGAACATGCGCGAGCCGACCAGTTTGGGGAGATCTCGGTACACGACGGCCCAGGGGAGCATGAATACTGCTTCCACGTCGAAGAGGATGAAGAGCATGGCGACCATGTAGAAGCGAACCGAGAAACGGCCGCGGGCATCGCCTTCCGCGGGGATACCGCACTCGTAGGTGTCCAGCTTGGCAGCCGTGTTCCGATGCTTCCCGATGAACCAGGAGGCAGTGACGATGCCAGCCCCAAAACACACGGCGACAAGTATTTGGAGCAGCAGCGGGAGGTAGTTCCAATAGTAATCGTGCGTCTGCATTTGAACTCGCGGTCCGAGGCTAGGCTCAGTCTCGACTGTAAGTTTTCGCCTTCCCAGAGTCAAGCGAGGGCGCTTTCAGAGGCTTCCATCCACCGGGGTGATTTTGCCCGTGGCCATTCAGGGATCTCTCCTTTTGGCCGATAGCACCGGCATGAGGTGGAATCATGCTCAAATTTCGTCGCGCAGGGTCCCCGGAGGCCGCTCCTCGCTCCGCAAACGACGTTCCCTTTTTCGATTGGAGTGGGCCACCAACCCCGCGAACCCTTGGGTCAGCGCCGCGGGTTCAACCTCAGCCTTTTGTGCGCTGCCGGCTCTCACCGGAACGTGGCCGTGCCCTGGAAATTCTGGGCCACGCGATTGAATACCTGGCGGACGAGTATGCACATGACCTTGCCGATAAGGGGCGGCTGGGAAACGCTGACCCGCGCGTTGCAGCTATCCAGATCCTGAAGGGGCTCAACCGCGACATTTATTTTTTTGGCACGCAGGTACAACTCCAAGCGCAGCCGATGACCGGTCGCGTCAGGCGGTGGCTGTTGGGTTCGTGAACTATGCTCCGGTGATACTCTCCCTGTATGCATTTTGTCCTTAACGGTCAATCGCGGGAATTTCCGCAATTGACGGTCCCGGCCCATCTCCAGGACTTGATCACTGACTTGGGACTCCAGGGCGACCGGGTGGCGATCGAGCATAACGGCAACATTGTTCCCCGCTCGGAGTGGGCCAACATCGGCCTGGAGGATGGGGACCGCCTGGAGATTGTGCATTTTGTTGGCGGTGGCCGCGCCTGATGTTTCGCGTCCGCCAGGCAGCAAGCTTTGTGCTGGCCACTGCCTGCATCGCCGGCATGGCGTTGGCCCAGCAGGCCCCGCAGGCCTCCCAAGGCAGCGGCTCGGCTAGCGGCCACGCTAACGACAGCGGCCCGACCTTTACCCTTTCCGATCTGCCTGTGGGCCGCCCGTTACGGATCGTCGTCTACGGTGATATGCGCTTTACCAATCCAACCAACACTTCGGATACGCAACCTGGAGTGCGCAAATGGCTAGCGCAGAAAGTTGGCGAGGAGAAGCCGGACCTGTTGTTGCTCACCGGCGACATGCCCTTTCACGGGAGCGACTCGGATGACTGGAAAGTTTATTTCCAGGAAACGGCGCTGTGGACGCAGGAAGGGCTGCGCATCTATCCCACCATCGGAAATCATGAGGGGCTCCCCGACCCGCGAAAGGGCATGAGGAACTACTTTGCGGCTTATCCGCAGATTGGCAACCACTCGTGGTACTCAGTGCAGATGGGAAACATCTATCTCATCACCCTGGACAGCAGCAACTTTTTGAATGCCGGTTGGCCGCAGCGTACCTGGCTGGAATCACAACTCGCTCATCTTCCTTCGTCGGTGGATTTTGTTTTCTTCCTCTTCCACGTACCACTGATTTCGGATCTGCAAACTGCCTTCATGCTGGGGATTCCCACCCCTGACGTACTCGCTCTGCGTCATTATCTCGAAGCCCAGGCAGCCACATCCCACGCCAAATTCGTAGTATTCAACGGCCATATTCACAACTACGAGCGTTTTGAAACGAATGGGATCACGCACGTGATCACCGGAGGTGGGGGTGCGCGGCCTTATCCCATCTTCATCCGAGGCGATCAGGACCTCTATCGCGCCCGCACCTACCCCAACTTTCACTATCTCGTCATCACGCTGGAGGGTAAGCACGCGGACGTGAAGATGTACCGAGTCGTGGATCCGGATGCGGCACAGAAGTCGGTCGAGCTTAAGGATAGCTTCACGCTGGACGCCAAGTAGGGCGTAGCCCATCTCCCCTGCAATCACGATTTTCCAAGACGTGTGAACGCCAAAATGCAAAAATATGAGATGGACTTTTTAAAAGCTTCGCGCCGTTTAGGCGCTCGCATGTGGTTCTTCTGCTTCCAGTTCTTTGTTGTCGAAGGGGTCGTCCAGCTGGCATGGACCACCCACAACAAAAACTACAGCATGACGGGAAATTGGGTCAGTGACCTGGGTGCGGTTGCCTCGCCCTGGCACCGGGTGATGAACGTCTCGTTTGTGGTCCAGGGAGTGCTGATCGCTGTGGGCGCGGTGCTGGTGCGTGGGTTTTTCCCGGTGCGTTACTGGGCGTTCTTGTTGCTGTTCGTGGTCTCCGGTGCGGGCATCCTGGTGGTGGGCCTGTACCCCGAGGATGTTGATATCAAGGTGCACGGTCTGGCTGCTCTTTATTTTCTTCTGGCCGGTAATCTTGCGATGATCCTGCTAGGCCTGTTGAGAGTTCTCCGCTCCAACGGCCAGGTCACCCTGGCGGCTGGGGTAATCGGCCTGGGGGCATTGCGGCTGCTGATCTATATCAACGCTAATTCCGGGACCCCCGGTAATCCTGGGACCCTACTAGCGTTTTATGCGGGTTTGGTCGAACGATTCGCGATATACCCGCTGCAACTGTGGCTTACCTGGACCGGCTGGCGGATGATGAAGGCCGTGGCACGGCGGCCCATGGGCACGAACGATAGCTTGGCGCTGGACGCGGAATAGATGAATCCGGCGGGAGGGAACTGATCCCTCCCGCCGGATTCCCATTACTGAGGAACAGGCGGCGGGTTGAGCGAGTCAAACTGCCGCTGATGCCAGTATGGGTAGGGAGCATTGGTCTTGCTGGCGGCATCGAGCTTAGCTACTTGCGCCGGCGTCAGGTTCCAGCCGGCCGCGGCCAGATTCTGACGCAGCTGGGTTTCATTGCGTGCGCCGATGATTACGGTGGCTACCGTCGGGCGTTGCAGCAACCAGTTCAGCGCCACTTGCGGAAGGGGCTTCCCGGTTTCTTTCGCTACCTCGTCCAGGGCGTCGACCACCTTGTAGAGATACTCATCGTCGATCTGCGGACCCTGGGCGGCGGTTTTGTGCAGACGACTCTCCGCCGGCAAAGGATGTCCGCGCCGGATCTTTCCCGTTAGGCGCCCCCAGCCCAGAGGACTCCATATAATCGCGCCTACTCCCTGATCGATCCCCAGGGGCATCAATTCCTGCTCGTAGTCGCGGCCTACCACCGAGTAATAGACCTGGTGCCCTACATAGCGCGACCATCCATAGCGATCCGAGACGGCCAGCGACTTCATCAGGTGCCAGCCGGAGAAATTGGAACAGGCAATGTAACGTACCTTGCCGCTACGCACCAGGGTGTTCAGAGTATCGAGGGTTTCTTCCACCGGAGTCAGCGCGTCAAATCCGTGGAGATGGTAGATGTCGATGTAGTCGGTTCCCAGGCGCTTGAGGCTGGCCTCACAGGCATGCACCAGGTGGTGCCGTCCGGAACCGATATCGTTGGGCTCGTCGCTCATGGGGAACGTTGCCTTGGTGGATATCAGCACCTTGTCCCGGCGGCCTGCGATAGCCTGACCCAGGATCTCTTCCGACATCCCTCGTGAGTAAACATTGGCGGTATCGAAAAGATTCACCCCCGCTTCCAGACAGATGTCCACCAGGCGCGTTGCCTCGGCGACGTCCGTCGCTCCCCATGCTTTAAAAAACTCACCTTGACCGCCAAAGGTCGCTGCGCCGAAGCAGAGCACCGGCACCTTCAATCCCGAATGTCCAAGCCGTCTGAATTCCATAGTGCAAGAATAAACGAGACGTGCGATCCGGAGAAACGCGATGATCTGCCGCTTGGGGGCTGGCTTATGGCTGTTGTGCTTTCAGTTTTTTGTGGGTGAACAAATCGCGCGGTCAGGCTGGACGGGGCAGTACAGCATGGCGCGCAATTACATCAGCGACCTGGGCGCGGTGCATTGTGGCGGCGGCGCGGCATGTTCTTCGCTGCATTGGGTGATGAACAGCTCGTTTGTTCTGCAGGGACTGCTGATCGTTTTTGGCGCTGTCCTGGTGCGTGGGTTTTTCCCTGCCAAGCCTGTCTATCGGATCGCGCTGTTCTTGTTTGTCATTGCAGGTGTGGGTGTACTGGAGGTAGGCCTGGTCCCGGAGGACGTCAACTCCAGGTTGCATGAGCTGGGCGCGATTGCCCATTTTTTGGGAAGCAATCTGGCCATGATCCTGCTGGGGCTATTGCTGATTCGACAATCTGTGTGCGAGCCTCTGCCGTCGCGTTTCAAGAGTTGGATCACCTTTGCACTCGGCTCCGTTGGATTGCTGGCAACTCTCTCCCTGGGGTTTCGCGACACTCCATCCTGGGTCGCACTGGGATGGAATACAGGTACGGTCGAACGAGTGGCGGCCTATCCGCTTCCGCTGTGGCTTAGCTGTGCGGGATTTTGGATTTTAAAGAAGCTTGCTTGAACCGGGAGGGCGTTAAAGCCCAGTTCTCTTTTAGTCATTTGTGGGACGACTAACTAAAGTCGTGCCCTGCTACAAAGCGTGAGTTTCTCCGCACCCTCTACGACCGCTCGAGCGCGTTGCGATCCCAGTTTGCCAGCGTGGCTCCTGCTTCGTAGGTGCTTTGGAGGAAGGCGAGCAAGGCCTCATCCGGAGAGGGCTCTTGGCGCAGATCTTCGTAGAGAAAGATGAACTCACCGAGGGTGTTGTTGTAGCCGGCCTTGGCAGGCTTGATCGATGCGGCGTCGAGGCCCTTGGGCGCGGGCGCGGCATAACAGTAAAAGGCGGCCTCGCCGAAACCGCCGTTGCCCGGCCAGAAACCTGCGCTGATTACTTCGTGCGAATAGGCCTCGCGGGTAATCTTGTCGGCTCCCTCGCGAGGCGGCGCAGGTCGTCCGGAAAAACGCGTGACCGCCAGATCGAAGCTTCCCCAGAAGAAATGCACCGGGCTCACCTTGCCTATAAAGCGGGAGGAAAACTGCTGAAAGATTTTGTCCGCATGCATCAACACTCGCCAGAACTGATGGGCCGCGTGGCGATCATACGAGGCGTGCTCGAAGTCCTCAGCGAAGGGAATCGGGTGTTGTAGCTCCACAGGTACGCCGTGGATTTCTACACTCACCCCGAGCGCGGCGAGGCTGCGTTGGTATTCCCGGTAGAACTCCGCCACCGACTGCGCGCGCAGAGGAGTCGACAGTGTGGCGCCGGTGCTCATGGCAAACTTCAGTTCATGGCTGACGAAATCGAAGGCGACATCGAGAAACTCAGATTCATAGGGCATCGCCGAGGTGTTCAATCCGCGCGCACTCACATAGAGGGGAACATTCCACCAGTGCGCTTGCAGAGGGCTCAGCGCGAGACGCGTTTTGCCCACGATCTGCGTCCACATGTGCAAGGTGTCCGCAGTCTTCTGCCAGTCTGTCCATTTGAGTTGAGGCCAGATATTCACACCCGCCTCTATTGGCAAAAGACCAGCATGCCGAAGAGGAAGATCCAGAAGACGCCCATGGTGTGCCAGTACCAGGCGGTACAGTCCACCACCACCTGGCGTAGCTCAATACGGCGCAAAAAGATGAGCGCCAACATCGCGCCCCCCAGCGCCAGCACGCCGATGAGCAAATGGAGGCCGTGGGTGCCGGTGATCAGGTAGAAAAAGTGGCTGCTTGGATTGGAGGCGAAAAAGACCCGCTGTTCGACCAGTTGCTTCCAGGCAATCCATTGGCCGGCCAGAAACAATCCTCCCAGCAAAACCGTTGCCGCCAGCCAGGGGGCGGCGCGGCGCAGGGTCGGACGGCCTAATCCTAACCACTCATCCATCACGTCGATTTCACGGAAGAAATGCCTGCGAGCGATTTCCATGGTCACGCTGCTGAGCAAAATCAGGGCGGTATTAATCCAAAGGATGGGGGGCAAGGCGATGGGGCGCCAGTCAAGAACCCAATTGTTGTTGACGGTAAAATGGCCGCTGCCTTGGCGGGCAAAGAAAGCACTCACCAGGGCAACGAAGAACATGAGGTCACTGGCCAGGGCAAAAAACAACACCATGCGGTAGCGGCTCAACAGATCGCGGGGTCCACGCCTGCCAGGGGGCCGGTTCTCCCAGTTCTCGCCGTCTCCACCGCCGCCTGTCGGCCTGCGGGCAACCGGCGGTTTGCCGCCAAATCCGGGATCCTTGCGCTCTGTCTCAACAGGGGTGCGAGTGAAGGTAGCAGGCATGGTTCAACTCCGACATTCGAAGATTACTCCTGTTTGGCCTCCGGCTCCCACTGCATTTTGAAATCTCCTTCGCTGCCGTGAACTCCGTAGTCATATCGTTTGACGGATTGGATGCTGAAGAAGGGCCCTCGTCGCCTATTCGTCAGAAAAAAGACCTAGGCTGGGCGGCTGCGCTGCTCGCGCACCATGTCGACGAAAAATTGATGAACCCGGCGATCGCTGGAAAGCTCAGGGTGAAAGGTGGCGGCCAGTAATCTGCCTTGCCGCACCAGCACGGGGAAACCGTCGCGTTCGGCCATCACTTCGACGTCCGGGCCCACGCCGGCAATGCGCGGGGCGCGGATGTAGACCATCTCCAGCGGTCCGCCGGGTAACTTGGTGGGGCCGGTTTGGATGGCGCTGTCGATCTGCCGCCCATAGGCATTTCGTTCCACGCTGATGTCCATCAGGGCCAGGCTCTGCTGCGGGGGATGGGTGACATTCCGGGCCAGCAGAATACAACCGGCGCAGGTGCCGAAGGCGGGCTTTTCGGCCAGGAAGCGCTGCAACGACTGGAGCAAGCCGTCGCGCTCCAGAAACTTTAGAAAGGTGGTTGATTCGCCCCCGGGCAGGACTAGACCGTCGAGTCCGTCGAGTTCGGCCGGTTTTCGGACCTCGACCGCTTCCGCGCCGGACTCTTCGAGCGCCTGGGCGTGAGCGGCAAAGTCTCCTTGGATGGCGAGCACGCCGATGCGCGGACGTTCTTCGCCCATGCCTACCAGCCGCGGGTTTGCAACAGATCAGCTTCTTGCAGCCCGCCTACCGCCAGGCCGTGCATCGAGCCCGTCATCTGCTCGCTCACCTCGGCCAGTATCTTGGGATCGTTGTAATGCGCGGTTGCGATCACGATGGCCTTGGCGCGCGATTCGGCCTCCTCGCGCTCCTTCGGATTGCGGATGGCGCCGGTTTTCTCATCCAGCTCCACATCCAGCGGGGTCGCTCCTTCTTTCATGAAAATTCCCGACCCGACAAAGACCGCCTCTGCGCCTAGCTGCATCATCAGTGCGGCGTCGGCCGGCGTGGCAATGCCGCCGGCAGAGAAGTTAGGCACCGGCAGCTTGCCGGTCTTGGCTACCATGCGCACCAGTTCATATGGCGCGCGATGTTCCTTGGCCGCGGCGTAGAGCTCTTCGTCACGCAGCACGGTGAGGGCTTTCATCTCTTTTACGATTTGCCGCATGTGCTTGACGGCATGCACTACGTCGCCGGTACCGGCTTCGCCCTTGGTGCGAATCATGGCTGCGCCTTCTGAAATGCGGCGCAGGGCTTCGCCCAGATCGCGCGCTCCGCAGACAAAGGGCGTGGTGAAGGCGTGCTTGTCGATGTGGTGAAGTTCATCGGCAGGGGTGAGGACTTCGCTCTCGTCGATGAAGTCGACCCCGAGATGCTGCAGGATCTGCGCTTCAGCAAAATGGCCGATACGCGCCTTAGCCATGACTGGAATCGAGACGGCGCCGATGATCTGCTTAATCAGGCTGGGCTTGGCCATGCGCGCCACTCCGCCCTGGGCGCGGATCATCGCGGGCACCCGCTCGAGCGCCATCACGGCGGTTGCGCCGGCCCGCTCGGCGATGATGGCCTGCTCGGTGCTCATCACGTCCATGATGACGCCGCCTTTGAGCATCTCGGCCAGGCCCAGCTTCAGCCGCAATCCTGTTCCGCCCGGGTAGGTTCCGTTTGTCTCTGCCATCTTTCCCTCCAGCAATCGCGCGCGCGTTACTTGTTTCCGAATCTCAAGTTTAACAGGCCAGGGTGTTTGTTGGTTTTGTCACGGATGGATGGGGCAGCCGTCATTCGTGAGGGAACCAGAGGAAGAACCCCATCTCTCACTGCGGTATACTCGGTCTCACCATGGCGCCTGAAAAAACGTTCTATATCGAGACTTTCGGTTGCCAGATGAATGTGCACGATTCCGAGAAAGTCATCGGCACTCTTTGCCATGAGGGCTACCAACAGGTCGACACCGAGATTGCCGCCGACCTGATCCTTTACAACACCTGCTCCATCCGCGACAAAGCCGAGCAAAAAGTCTTCAACCGCCTGAACGACTACAAGAAGCTGCATGCCCAAGGCAAACGCTTTGCGGTGCTGGGCTGCGTGGCGCAGCAGGAAGGTGAGAAGATCTTCGAGCGTGCGCCTTACGTCTCCATAGTTTCGGGCTCAGCCTCCTACCGCAAACTGCCGGAGATGCTGGTCCGCCTGCAAGCAGGGGAGTCGCGCATTACCGGCTTGGACGACCGCCAGACCGAAGAAACCTTTGAAACTGAGTTCACGGCGCGCACCAATCCTCACCGCGGCTACATCACCATCATCGAAGGATGCGACAAGTTCTGCGCCTATTGCGTGGTTCCATATACTCGCGGCAAGGAGCGCAGCCGCACTTCTACTTCGGTGCTTGCCGAGGCTCGTAGATTGGCCGAATCCGGCTACACCGAGATCCAACTGTTGGGGCAGAACGTCAACTCGTACCATGACCGCGAAGGGAAGCGCACGTTCGCTGAACTGCTATCGGCTGTGGGCGAAATTCCCGGCATTCGACGGGTGCGCTTCACCACCTCCCATCCGCGTGACTTTACGCCCGACATCGTCGCGGCCATTGATGCTGTGCCCACGCTTTGCGACCATGTGCACCTGCCGGTACAAAGCGGTTCGACCCGGATGCTGGCAGCCATGCAGCGCGAGTACAGCCGGGAACAGTACCTCCAGCGAATCGCATGGATTCAGTCCGCCCATCGTCCCATCAGTATCACTACCGATATGATCGTCGGCTTTCCGGGAGAGACTGAGGAAGACTTCGAGCAAACCTTGAGCTTATGTGCGGAAGTGGGCTTCGACGCTGTGTTTGCGTTTAAGTTTTCTCCCCGGCCCAATACTCCCGCCGTCGCGTTATCAGACAGCATCCCAGAAGAGGAGAAGAGCCGGCGCCTGCAGGTGCTGCTGGAGCGCCAGCGCGAAATCCAAAGGTCACGTTACGCCAGTCACATAGGGCAAGTTATGGAAGCAGCGGTTGAGGGATACAACAGTCAAAGAGGCCAGGTGATCGGCCGCAGTTCGCAAAACAAGACTGTCAATTTCACGACTCCGCACCCCATCAGTCCCGCTCCGGGCAGCTACCTGCCGGTGCGGATCACGCAAAGCTATCCCAACAGCCTGGTCGGCGAGGCAGTCTAGAGCCGACGATGGAGTTGACCATGGATGTGGAAATGAAAATCCGCGGTCTGGTCATGGATCCGGCGAGCAATATGCCAATCGTGATCCTCAAAGACGTCAAAAGCGACACCGTGCTGCCGATCTGGGTTGGCATGTACGAGGCCAATGCCATTGCGTTGGAGATCGAGAAGTCGTCGACCCCAAGGCCCATGACGCACGACCTTCTCAAGAACCTCATCCGCGGGTTGAATGCCGCCGTCCAAAAGGTAGTGGTTACTGAACTTAAGAACGACACCTTTTACGCCGTGATCTGGATGGAGCAAGACGGCGAGGTGGTCAGCCTGGATGCCAGACCGTCGGACGCCTTGGCGTTGGCTTTGCGCTCCGACTGTCCGATCTACGTAAGCGAAGAAGTGATCCGGATCGCCAAACTAGCGCCCAGCATGGCGGAGACAACGCCGGAAGAATTGCGACGCTGGCTGGAAGGTCTCAACGACGAGGACCTGGGCCGCTACAAGATGTAGTCCGCGCACAGGGGACTGGCGCATTGAGAGCCGTTATCCCACTCAAGCGCAAAAGCGGGGCTTGAATGGGGCACCCAGCTTTAGGGTATGGGGTTTGCGAGGCGGAGTGTTAGTTAACAGAATATATGTTATCGGACACAAAACTAAGCCAGCCTGGAGTCCCTGAGCCACTGCGCTCCCACCATTCCGGCGGCAAAGATGAGGGCCAACGTCAGCCCGCTCCAGAGGCCATAGATGCTCCACTGTGTGTGGAAACACAGCAGATATCCTATGGGCAAACCGATCACGCCATACGCAATGATGTTGATCACCATGGGACCCCGGGTTTTGCCGAGACCACGCAAGGCTCCGGTGCTGATGCCTTGGATTCCGTCAAAAACTTGGAAGATGGCGGCGACGGCAAGCAGCCGCACACCCACGGCGACAGTTTGCGGGTCGTGGGTATAGATGTGTACCAGCTGCCGCGGCATGGTCAGGAACAGCGTTGCCGCCACAGCCATAAAAGCCGCGCCGATGCCGATAGCCATGGAACCTTTGCGGCGGGCGAGCGCATGATTCCCTGCTCCAATGGCATGGCCCACGGAGATGGCCGCCGCCGAAGAAAGCCCGAGCGGCACCATGTAGGTGAGGCTGGCGGAATTCAAGACGATCTGGTGGGCAGCCAGAATATCCGGCGAAAGCCTTCCGGCCAACAACGTCGCCAGGGAGAAGGCGCCCACTTCAAAGATCAATTGCGAGGCTGCCGGCCAGCCCAGTGCCAGGAGCCGCAGGAAGAGGGCCGGCCGCAAACCTGGCCAGTGCGCGAAGAGTGGGTGGCCGCGGTCTCGTTCGTGCTTCCAGGCCCACCAAATCAATACGGAAGCCATGTAGATGCGGGCCACGCAGGTGGAAAGCGCAGATCCGCGCACACCCAAGGCGGGTAGTCCCAACTTGCCGTAGATGAGCGCCCAGTTGCCAAACCAGTTCACCAGGTTGGCGGAGATCAAGGCGAACGTCACCGGACGGACCTTGCCCACCCCCTGCAGGTAGCGACGGAAAGCGACATACAAAAGAAGCGGAAGCGTGCTCCAGTTGAGCAGGCTGATGTATTCCCGGGCGGGACCGCGCACCGCCTCGGTGATGCCGATTATCGGAAAAAGTTGGGGCGCGAGGCCGATTACCAGCATGCCGATGGGTGCGTATCCGATAGCCAGGTACACGCCCTGGGCCAGCGCCCGGTGGCAGTCATCGAAATCGCCGCGGCCGAAGGCCTGCGACACCAGCGTGTCGAGCCCCAGCAGCAGACCTATGCCGAAGAGTGCCGGAGCGTAGAAGATGGCACTACTGATGCCTACAGCGCCGATGGCCTCCGGGCTCAGGCGCCCCACCATGATGGTATCCACCATGGACATGGCGCTCCATCCCAGTTCAGAGAGCACGACTGGGATGGCGAGCCGCAGCAGGGCCGCGAGCTCGCTACGAAAGCGCGCGCGGGGGGACACCTGTGTGACTGGAGCGTGGGAAGACATGGCTCCTCTCACCTTAACTGATGAATCTTTGCGGTGGGCAAATTCAAGATGGTAAAGTCAATGAGGCACGGCTGAGCAAACGCGGCAATCGCGATGTGCTGTTTTACAGACCGGGAGAGATGGCCGAGTGGCTTAAGGCGCACGCTTGGAAAGCGTGTGTACCGCAAGGTACCGTGGGTTCGAATCCCACTCTCTCCGCCAGCAGAAAGCCCTCCCCTACGCGGACGCACTGCCATCGAGTACAACCGGCATCCTAATCGATCCATCTCATCGGCTACTGGAGTGTTTCCATGAGCCCAAATGAACAAGAGAAGAAGGATGCGGAAAAACGGATATCCGACGAATTGGCAAACCAGCCAAAACAGAATGGTGCCGGGACGGAGGAATCCAAGGAGAGACGTGCCGACGCGGAGAAAACACTGAAGGATAAAAAGACGGCGGACGCCACCACATAAGTTAACGAGAAAAAGGAGGAGGGCAGCTGCAACTAAGCTGCCCTCCTCCACCTTTCAGGCGGCTCTGCGTTCCGCCCAGGGGTCGATGACAATTTTGGTTACGCGATCTTCTTTGTCCCGCCATACCTTATACATCTCCGGAGCCTCGTCGAGCGAAATGCGGTGGGAGATGATGTAGCTCGGATCGATTTGTCCCTTCTCGATGCGCTCGAGCAGCGGCTTCATGTAGTTGTGCATGTTGGTCTGCCCCATCTTCATGGTGATGCCCTTGCCAAAAGCGGCACCGAACGGGACCTTGTCGAGCAGTCCTCCGTACACGCCGGGAATAGAGAGGGTTCCGCCCTTGCGCACCGCCTGAATTGCCTGGCGCAAGACGCCGGCCGATCGGTTTCGAGCAGCAGCGCATTTTTCATCGCGTCGTAGGCTCCTTGTAAATCTGCCGCGTGGGCTTCCAGACCTACAGCATCGATACAGGCGTCAGGACCAATACCACCAGTCAAGTCTTTTAGAGCGGTCAGCACGCTGACGCCCTCGTGAGAGTAGTCGACGGTTACTGCGCCGACCGACCGGGCCATCTCAAGCCGCTCGGGAATTCTGTCAATCGCGATGACCTGTCCCGCACCCAGCATAAAGGCGCTGGCGATCGCAAATTGGCCGACGGGTCCACAACCCCACACGGCCACCGTATCGCCGTCCTGGATTTGCGCATTTTCTGCCGCCATATAGCCAGTAGGAAAAATGTCGGAGAGAAACAGAACTTTCTCGTCTGGGAGATCGGTCTCGAGTTTAAGCGGCCCAACATTTGCAAAAGGCACACGCACATACTGCGCCTGGCCGCCCGCATATCCACCCATCATGTGGGAATAGCCGAAGAGCCCGGAACCGGAGTATCCATAGGCTGCTTCCATCAGGTGGGCGTTGGGATTGGTGTTGTCGCAAGCAGCCCAAATCTTCTTCTTGCAGAACTGGCAACTGCCGCATGCGATGGTAAAGGGGACAACGACCCGATCACCGCGCTTCAAGTTGGTGACACCAGGCCCCACCTCCTCTACCAAACCCATGAACTCATGGCCGAGGATATCTCCCGACTCCATGGTAGGAATGAATCCATCGAAGAGGTGCAGGTCAGATCCGCAAATAGCGGTGCGTGTGACTTTGATGATGGCATCATGCGGATTCAATATCGTTGGATCCGGCACGGTCAGGGTTTCAAGCTTGTTTTTTCCCATCCAGCAAACTGCTTTCATTGCGTGACTCCAATCCAGTGTTGTGACTAGCTCGCCTGTCGGGTTCCATCGGGAACGGAAATCTTCTCGCCATAGGCAGACGCTTTTCCGCTGCCTACGAGCCCTCGAGGGCCGTGCGGCTGACCTTGTGTTCGCGGTATCTCTCCGGTTTCCACCAACGCTTTGAAATGTCGAAGATTTTCGATCACCCCTTGCTTTGGATTTCTTCCGGTTAGTGTTTCCCACAGGCTGGCGAGCTTGCCCAGTTTGAACTCCTGCAGTAAGGTCACCATCGTTCCTCGCCCGGTGGGCGCGGGCGCAAAGATAACCTCGCCTGCCGTATCGACCTCACCGCCCGTGGAACGCCAGGCGAGGCGCTTACCCGGTTCATCGATCAGCAGTTCTGAATCCCACTCGATCGTTTTGTCGCCCTGGTACATCACCCAGTGGGAAGTCTTGTCGCCGGTCTTGGTCACTTCTTTTAGCTGCTCCTGCCATTGGGGCGCGGCTTCGATATCTCGCCACAGAGAATAGAGTTCATCGGGCGCGGCCTGAATGATCGCGCTGGTCCGCACCCAGAGCTTGCCATCTTTATCTTCGGGTGGAGGCAGGTAGCGTCCGCCTTGAACGACGGTAGCAGCCCGGGGTGCGTTCCTCGCGATTGTTTCTTTGTTTAATAGAGCCATATATTTCTCCTCATATGCTTTGCGTCGTCATTGCGAACCAGAGACGGCCCTGGTTCGCAATTGCTTGAGGCGACGAATCATCTTTTAGCGTGCGGCCTTTTCTTCTTCCAGCGGTTTTGCCATCTTCTCGTGCATGGCGCCCTTCATCGCACCGGGCACTACATTGGCTAACTTACCTTCTAGTTTGGTTTTCATCGAAGCCGCATACACATGATCATCACCGGCCAGCAGCGCGTCGATCCCCTGGCGGGCGACATCGTCCGGCTGGCTTTCTTGCTTCCCTTTGGAACCGACCTCGGTATCGTCCATTCCAGCCCTATGGAAGAAATCGGTGTCAGTCGGGCCGGGTTGCAGCGCGGTGACGGAGATCCCCGAGTCGCGCAGTTCGTAGCGCAGACTGTGGGCGAGGGAAAGAACAAACGCTTTTGTGGCAGCGTAAACCGCTTCGCGCGGCGCAACCATTTCGCCTGCAATCGATGCGGTGAACAGTATCTTCCCTTCCCCCTGACGCATCATGTGCCGCACCACATGCTTTGCCAGATGCACAGTACCGACACAGTTCAGATTTACCATGTTCAATTCAGCATCCAGGTCGGTCTCCGCAAACAACCCGCCCACGCCAACGCCGGCATTGATGCAGGCGATGTCTATCTTTCTTCCGCTGGCGGTTACCTCGTCCCATAGACTTTCAATGCCGTCGCTGGACGCGAGGTCAGCCTGTACCGTTACCACATCTATTTGGTTCGCCTTAAGTTGTTGAACCGTAGTTTGTATACGATCGCTTGCCGAGCAGACAATCAGATCATAGCCGCGCTTGGCCAGGTCGGCCGCGAGTGAAAGCCCGATACCACTCGACGCTCCGGTGACCAGCGCCAATTTGTTTGCCATCAATTTACCTCTTTGAAAGTTACGCACACTCTAATTGGGATGCAGTTGAGTGCGATGGAGCTTTGCCGGCCGCGCAAAACAGCGAGTCGCTTGTTCGTACAGTCAAACGCGCATGGCTCTTAGGAACGCCGTGCTGGTCAAGCTGATGAGGGAGCGCTGGGGGCATCAAAGGAGGCCGGGCTCGTTTGACGCAAGTGCCATATTCGCCGCAGCCGGTCCGCCCTGCGATGGAGAGGGACCGGTCTACGGAAAATGAAGATCAGTTAGGCTGCCACAGTGGAAGCGTCTATTGGCCCGGTGTGAAATTTGTGAAAGGAGATGGTTTGCATGCTTCTCTTCATCTAGCGTCGCTTGCAAGATTGCCGCGTGGTCGGTCAACCCGAGTTGCATTGCCCAATCCCGAGCGCTTCCATATGAGGCCATCTCATATTGCTCTATTTTCCGAGCAGTGGCGATGAGACCAGCGTCGCGGATCGGACCCGAATCGGTCTCTTTGCTCCTGAAGGTGAGATTGGAAGACCTGCTTTAGTTGCGGGTCATCGGCGGCCTCGTGAAGATCTACGTACGATAGTGCCGCTCTGTTGGAGGGGAAGATAGACATCCGTGTTGTATGCCCGGCATCTCAATCCCAGCGAGGGTGACCTGTCACTTCTGCCAGTCGCGGGTCGACCGAATCGTGTCTAGCCTTTCTGTAGATCAGGAGGCGCACGAATATGAAAAGAATAGGCCGCCTATTCTTCCTTGGCTTCTTGTCCATTACTCTCGCCGTGATATTCGTCGCCGGATGCTCATCGAAAAGGGAGGTCCAAGGGCAAAGCGAAAAGGGATCCTACCAGCATCACCACAATAAGTTTTCGGGGAAATTTGCGTGAAGCTTGCTGGACTTTCTCCAGCCGCATCGTAGGGAAAGATGAACCCCGAAGGATGCGTCACGTGCTGGTCTACTGCGGGCTCTTGTCAGCCGTAAATACGTATACTACGCACAACCGTGAAGTCTGCCTCGAGTGGATCACTCTTCTAAATAGCGTTTTGCCCGGCGCAGGTAATCTTGCTCCACTTCGAGCTCAGATATGACCATCTGAAAGCCATCCAACTTCACGCGCTGTAGGTTTTCCATGCGCTTTTCCAGGCGGGTGAGCAGGCGCTCAAGAACCTGGACCGGGGTCAGTTTGCGCGGGGGCATGGAGCCATTATAGCGAACAAAAGGCGAAAGTGCTCCGGTGTCCTCCGCCAAATATCGCATCGGGCCGCGCAGACAGTCCCGGTCCACTCCCAGCGGCCCTCTGGACGTTTTCGGCCGCTACTTGCTAGCCTTGACGGAGCGACCAATAAAGCCAAACAGCAAGTGAAGTACCGCAAGTGCCAATGCTCCAAGAAAGGCCGCTTGGAAGCTTGTGACGGCGAAACCAGGTACGAAGCGGCTCGAGAACCAGAGAATTACTGCGTTGATCACCAGGAAAAAGATGCCGAACGTCAGGATGCCGAGCGGCAGCGTGATGATCTTGAGCAGAAGGCCGAGTGTTGCGTTGAAGAGTCCGATTACGATGACAGCAATCAAGGCGGAAACGACGCTGCCGACCAGGAAGCCAGCCACGAAATGCGACACGATCAGCAAAGCCACCGCATTCAAAATCCAGTGCAGAAGCAAACGAAGCATTATCCGCTACCTTTCAGCCTTCGAGGCTAACCCATTCCAATTCTTGTCGCTACCACCCAAGCATAGCTGATACCTGCTAAGTGGCCCGTACAGGCGAAAGCGCGTGCAAGCGCACACCCTCTACCTGGATGAACAATCCATGCCCTAGAAAAACATTTCCGGTGAAACGTGAAAGCGGTCGCTTAGCCGTTTGATGTGGTCTTTGTTCAATGCGCGCTTGCCTCTCAGCACCTCGGAAACGATACTCGGCGTTCCAAAAACGTCCATCAGGTCTTTCTGCTTCAGGCTGTTCTGGTCCATGAGAAACCTGATCGTCTCGGTCGGCGAGGCTTTCGGCAAGACGTAGTGCTTCTCTTCATAATCCTCGATCAAGAGTGTCAGTAAGTCTGCAAACTCGCTCTCCTCATTTGTCATCTTGCGACTCGTCAAATCAAACAGAACTTTAATGTATTGCTCGTTCTGCTCTTCACTGTGAAGGATTCCGGGAGGAGTCTCAGCGACAAGTTTCTTGTACGCCACTGTTGCTACTGCTGTCGCAGTCATTTATTCCGCCTTCCTTTGTCGTACTCGGCATGGCTTAGTACGTCTCTAATGAACAGTGTTTTCGGATAACGTATCACCGTGATTAGCCGATAGCCGTTCCCTTTGATGTTGAAGACCGTATAAGCTCGAACGCCGTTCTGCCAGAGACCCCCAGGATCCTTTGCGCGCAATCCGATACCAAACCTCCAGCGCGGCGCCCATCCGGAGGCAGGTTCAACCCGCGACCTTCATCGGGTGTGGATGGCTTGCTGCATAACCATCAAGAAAGCAATCGTAGGGCTGCGCCCTGTTTTTCGGTCCAGGTACGCTTGGGCGAACCTGGGGCATCCGTCCCGTTTGGATCACCCGTCTTATTTTGCGAGGATCGGGCATCACGTTCAGAGCCATTCAGGGCACGACGCTGCACCTTGTCCATGTCCCAACCTCACATCCATTGACGGAACGGGAGAGCTCAGAGTTTAGGTCGAGCGATGAGCCCCCATGGCTCATCGCCCGACTTTGTTCTAATCTTCTCTTTATGGCAGATGGGATACGGTACCAAGCAATCACAAGAGGGATAGCAGTAAGCGTTGTGCCTACGTACCTTGAGCCGGATTCATCGCCTTCCGATTCGCAATATCTTTGGGCCTATCGTGTGACTATCGAGAATCAGGGACGGGAAACGGTGCAATTATTAAGCCGGTACTGGATGATCACGAATGCGCGCGGCGAATTGACTGAGATCAGGGGGCCGGGTGTGATTGGCGAGCAACCATTCCTTGAACCTGGCGAAAGTCATACCTACACGAGCGGTGCGCGTCTAAACACGCCGTCGGGGATGATGGGCGGGAGTTACGAAATGGAAAGCGGGAGTGGGGAGCGATTCGATGTTGAGATACCAACGTTCTCGCTGGACTCCCCGAATCAAAGCCAATTGCTGCATTAGAGAGCAAACACCGCCCAGATCATGTTCCACTTCTCTCCTCATCCCGAGCTGCACCCCGTCTTTGAAACGTTGGGCTATGCGCTTGGGTTTGGCGCATACAAGGCCGCGCGCCGCCATGCCGGCGACGTGCTTCAAGAACGGCAACGCTGGAGTGTGATTGCGGCGGCGATGGTCGGAGCCCTGGCCGGCAGCCGTGTGCTTGGCGTGTTGGAGCAGACGCCCCGGTTGCCGATCACCCTCGCGCAATGGTTTACCCCGGGCGGCGGAAAGACCATCGTCGGAGGCCTTCTTGGCGGATGGATTGCAGTCGAAATCGTCAAGAAGATCGAGGGCATCCGCAGCCGCACCGGTGATCTCTTCGCCTTACCCCTTTGTCTCGGCATCGGAGTTGGGCGGGTAGGATGCTATTTGGCCGGACTGGCGGACGATACCTACGGAAAGCCCTCTGGACTCCCTTGGAGCATGGACTTGGGCGACGGCATTGCACGGCATCCGGTCCAGGCGTATGAGATTGTGTTTCTCGCTGGGCTGGCTTTGGTATTGCACCGATTGGCGAAGCGTCCCCATGCTCCTGGAGACTTGTTCCAGAGATTCCTGACCGCGTACCTGGTTTGGCGACTTCTGATCGATTTTCTTAAACCGCAGCCGTTGCTCGCGGACCTCTCTTTGATCCAGTGGGCCTGCTGTGGCGGGCTGGTCGCCATCGGCATACGGTATGTGCGTGATCGACGAAACGCCGCATCAGGACTAACCTTGAACCCCATGACGCGGGAGGCGCCAAATCGATGAGCAACCCATTTCGCGATCCATCCATATGGGTTCGGATATTGGCCTTTTCCGCCGCTACCTTGGGGATTTCGGTTGGTCTGTGTGGTCTCAACATCCAGGCCTCTTCCCTGCTTCATAATCCCCTTGGCGCTCCCGGGAGACACCCGGTCCTGGAGGCCTTGGGGCCGGTGCTCTCGATCACTGGGGTTCTTGAGATGTGTGGCATGGCGATCGGGGTAGCCGGCATATTGCTCTCCGGCCTGGCGATTTTGGTGAAACTCTTCTGGCATTTGTTAATCGGTAAGCGACCATGAGCGCGCCGACACGTCCTTATCTCTTCTACGACACCGCGGTTTCTCTCTGTGGCACTTGCTTCCAGCGTGTCGACGCGAAGATCGTCTTCGAAAATAACAGCGTCTTCCTGCTCAAGCGCTGTCCGCAACATGGCTTTCAGCGAGTGCTGGTCGCCGATGATGTGGACTATTATCGCCGCTGCCGCGAGGTCTTCCTTAAGCCCCCGGAAATGCCACGACACTTCAACACGCCGGTAAAGTTTGGTTGTCCTTATGACTGTGGTCTCTGTCCCGATCATGAGCAGCACTCCTGTCTCTCACTCCTGGAGATAACCGATGCTTGCAACCTGGATTGTCCTGTCTGCTATGCCAGCAGTGGGACCCACCGGAAGACCCACCGGCCCCTGGAACAGGTCGAGCGCATGCTCGACATGATCGTCAACAATGAGCTGGAGCCGGACATCGTGCAGATATCCGGTGGTGAGCCGACCATTCACCCGCAGTTTTTCGAGATACTGGATGCGGCCAGGCAACGTCCGATCAAGCACCTGATGGTGAATACAAATGGGGTACGGCTGGCCACGGACGAGGCTTTTGCGAAACGGCTGGCCTCTTATATGCCGCGGTTCGAGCTTTATCTCCAATTTGATTCTCTCGAACGCGATCCCCTGCTGCAGTTACGCGGGGCCGACCTGCGCAACCTGCGCAAACGGGCGCTCGAGCGCCTCAACGACCTGGGTATTTCTACCACCCTGGTGGTCACGGTAGAACGAGGCGTCAACGACGGCGAGTTAGGTGCGATTATTGATTTCGCGCTGCAGCAACCCTGCATTCGCGGCGTGACGTTTCAACCGGTGCAACAGGCAGGCAGGCTACAAGGTTACGATGCCGGGCAGCACCGCCTGACCTTGACGGAGGTCCGCCGTCGCATCCTGGAGCAGACCGCGGTCTTCGAGCCGGAGGACATCATTCCCGTCCCCTGTCACCCGGATTCGCTAGCCATGGGATACGCGTTGAAACTGGCGGGGAATGTAACTCCGCTCACCAGCTTGATTCCGCCGGACGTTCTCATCAATGGCGCGGCAAACACCATTATTTACGAGCAGGATCCCGGAGTCCGGCGTCATCTCGAGCAGCATCCCGAGGTGCTTGCCAAGGCTGCTGCCAACCCCATAAAAGAGGGGCTTTTCAAACTATTCTCGACCAATCACTCGCCGCAGTCCCAGGCGTCTACGCTGCGCGATTTGTTGTGCTGCATGCCGCAACTGCTCGCACCACGAAACTTGACCTACAACAATCTTTTTCGTGTGTTGATCGTACAGTTCATTGATGCCGACGCCTTCGACCTGCGTTCGATTCGCAAGACCTGTATTCACATTGCTCATCCGGATGCGCAACGGCTGATCCCGTTCGACACATTCAATCTCTTCTACCGTGACGATCTGGAGCAAACCAGGTTAAATCCATTGCGAGCCCAACGCCTCGGATAGACTGGCAGGGCGGTAACGTAGCGGCCATGCGCGCTTGGTGGCCATTCTCATTTGCCGGCAGTGGGCAGTAGACCGTAGACGTCCACCTCATGCTTGGCGCCCACATAGACGTGACCGTTCATGACCGTCGGCATATTGAATCGAAGCGCCTGGCCAGCGCGGTCGCGGCTAGGATTTTGCTCGCTGTTGTAGAGCTCATGGGCAACGTCCGTCGCGTCATAGGCGTAGAGAACCGCCGGCCGGTCGGGCGCGTTCCAAACCTTGGAGCGAAGCACCCACACAACGCCGTCCCTAGCCCCGTTGGCAGACACCGTGGGTGTATCGGATACGGCGGGCAATGGGTTGCTACTCGTCGCCTTCAGCGAAAGCTTTCCATCGTTTACTTCAAAGGCACGAAGCCCATCCTCGTCGCTGAGCACGTAGAGAAAATGATTCCAATACGCCATCGAGCCAAAGACACCGCCTTTGAGCGCAATGGTCTGCACGGCATGGCTGTCGCTCGCAGCCTGATAACGCCCCAGGTGGTCGCGGTCCACGAGGTAGAGGGTACCTCCCTTGCCTGCCACAACGGCCAGATGGGGGTGAGGTCCGGACTGGTCCGGCAAGAGCATCGGCCCCCCGGAACCCAGATCGTGATCACCGGCATCCAATGCGTCCACGTTGAACGGCGCAAAGTAGTCGCTCATTCTCAGGCTCTTGCCATCTAACTTGAGGAGGGTATCGCCATAGTCGCGACCCCCTTTGGCGGCGTCGAAACCGCCATTGCCCGTGGCAACGAATATGTGCCCATCGTTGTCTGCCGCCGGCCCGGTGTCGCCTTCCCAAATGCCGCTGTCATCCGCATCAGGAGATGCATTGAACATGGCCTTCTGCTTAAGGCTGCGGGCATCGTAAGCCATGACCCACCCATGATAGGCACCGACATCGCAGGCTGAGGCCCAAGCCATGTAAACCGCATCATGGCTCAACAGCAGAGCTGCTCGCGGATTATCGCGCAGAGGATTGAAGTCCAACTTTCCGTCGCTGCTTCCTCTTCCGCTGCCGCGCATGCTGGCCTGAATCTCTGCCGGGCCGCCAAACTTTTCTTTGCCCGTAGCCACGGCGAGTGCGTGCAGGCGCTGGAAGTACCGGCCCCCTGAATCTTTGGTGCGCGCCAGCACATAGAGTGTCCCGTGGGCCTGGTCGATGACGGGTGTTGAGGTGATTCCTATTTCCGGCGCGATGAAGGGGCAGCGCGCGTCGCGTGCCGGAACCGCAGTGACGCCGTCTGCAAGGAAACTAACCTGCCACAGGGGAGTCTTGGGTCTGCCATAGGCATCAAAGGCATACACGCTGTCGTGCTCCGTGGCAACGAAAAGCACATCGTGCCGGCCCTTCCCTGGAATCTCAACGCCACCCAGGAAGAGGGGTTGGGCATAAATGTCTCCATCCACCGGCAGCGTGAAGAGCTTGCCCAGCTGTTGCGGGTTCACATTGCTTGGCGTCAGTTCCGTCTCGTTGAGATTCGCGCCGCTACGGGCGTTGTCATATTGCGATGTGAGCATTTGCCCTTCCGTCCCCAGGGCAAGTGAGAGGATGCAGAGGCCGAGCGGGTAGCGAGTCATTTTAGCCATACTTAACCAGCCTGAGTTCCCTATCGTTGGGATTCCATTCATTTGCAGCGAACACCCATAAACTTGCAGGCAGCGGAGGGCCGGCACTGCATTCGCCCTGAGACGAGTTAGACTCGGAGTTGCCCTCCGGCCGGTGCACGATTAAATTTGGGGAATACCGGCGGTATTTCCTTGCCTCCCGTGATATCCAAAGTGTGATCCCAGCGAAAGAAAAACAGCCTGGTGCGGGCCCGAAGCGAAGAGGAGCTGCGAATGAAGGTTCGTGCTGGCATTCTGTTGGTTGGATGCGCCCTTCTTTGTGGTGCTCCCAGGGCTCGGGCTGCAGACGCGGACAGGCACGTTTCCATTTGGATTATTTCGGGGGGAGGAGGGGGGGCGGGTCCGAACGACATTGCTCCAGGGGAGGACCTGCCGGCTCGCATGGAGGCATTACGCTTGTCGCTTGCAGGAACCCGCGTTCGCTTGCTGAACGTGGAAGATCCGCTGGCGGCGAAGACCCGTAGTTGGTTCCCGGAATACACAGTCCCGAATTTTCAGGCAGTGGCAAACCAGCGAACCACCTTCGCGGCGCTGGCGCGTTTTGCCGCGCAGAACAATGCCGACGTCAATCTCCGTCTGATCACCTGGCGCGAGTCAACCGACCTGCTGCGCGCCGCCCGCACCACCGGGCCCGATGCGTTGCCGGATGTCATGGAAGTGGGCGCGACGTGGTTGGGGTACCTTGCTGCAAGCGGGAGAATTCGATCGCGGCCCGATTGGCAATCGAGCCCAGGAAACTGGCGGGACGTGCTCGGTGTTCCGGCGTGCGCGCTCCCGCTAATCACCGATGTCCGTCTTCTTTTCTACTGGAAGCGCTTGCCTTCTTCTGCGCCTGATTCCCCCCCGCTGTCTCTCAATAACGCGAGTTGGCCGGCAATCCTCGACTCTGTGCGTCGCGGCACTTCCTCCGGCGAAACAGTTGCGTTCCCAATCGGGAATTCCCTAAACCTTCTTTACGACTATATGTCGCTGGTCATGGCGAACGGAAACCAGTCTGTCTTCCATAAGGACCTGTTCGGCACGCGTCTGTCCCTCTCCAGCCAGAGCGCTCTCGCCGTCCCTGTCTATCTTGCTGGGCAATCCGCGGTTTCTTTTGGTGATGGTGAGGGGCGGCAGCTGGTGAGCTTTCCCGAGACTAACCATGAAGAAGAAACACGTACCTTCGTGAATGGCGGCTATCGAGCGACCATGGAACCCGCTAGTTTCATGGCCCGATGGGCCTACGATTTCTATGAGAGGCAACGAAAGACTGATAAGGCTAAACGATTTTGGGATTATGCGGCGGCCGTCATTCCCCCGGGAAATTTTTTGGGTGGCGGCGAATTCGTAGTGTTGAGCGCAAAACCAAATGCCGAGGTAGCGTTCAAGCTGGCTGACTTTTTGGCGACCGACCTGGAATATACCGCGATGCTGGGTCAAGCCGGCTTTCTTGCCTCTGGCGAACCCGATTACGGAACACATGCGTTGGCTGCCTCACTCATCCGCGGGGAAGAGGATGTTCGAGACGCTCGCCTTTTCGGTGAAACGGTCCACAAGGCCATCGATCAGGGGCATAGAATCCCGGACTTTGAACACTGGGGGTTGGTCATCGAGACTCCCGCCACGCTGGATAAGCTCCAGCGGGTTTGGCGGCGGATGGCGGAAGGGGATGTCGCCGGCGTGCGCCAGGAGGCCAAAGAGGTCGACTGGGCGGTCAACTCCCAGGTATATCTGCCCTCTCGGGCGTTGAATGCTTTGATCCAGTCCTGGCGCTGGGTGACGCTTGTTTTTTGTATGGCCACTTTTCTACTTGTGCTGGGAGAGTTGCATCGACGGCGGGTGCGGCAGGTGGAGCGGCAGTTCAACATGCGCCTGGAAGAGCGCCTCAACGAGCGAACACGCATAGCGCGCGACCTGCACGATACGTTGCTGCAAAGCTTTCAGGCCTTGTTGCTGCGCTTTGAGGTGGCGACGAATTTACTGCCTGAGCGTCCAGGGGAAGCGCGGAAGAGGCTGAGAAGCGCGATTGATCAGGCGGAGGAAGCGATTGCCGAGGGCCGTGATGCAGTGCAGGGGTTGCGCTCATCAACGGTGTTAACCAACGACCTTGCGTTGGCGATAAGCGTTTTGGGGAAAGAACTCGCAACTGGTGAAAGCAATCCGAACCATGCCGTGTTTGAGGTTGCGGTGGAAGGGACGTCGCAAGACCTCCACCCGATATCACGAGACGAGATTTTTCGGATTGCCGCCGAGGCAATGCGGAACGCATTCAAACATGCAAAGGCGCAGCGGATCGAAGTGGAAATTCAGTATCTCAAGCGGCACTTTCGCCTGCGGGTGCGGGATGATGGAAAAGGCCTCGAAGGCAAGTTCGTAGCTGACGGGGAGCGCATCGGACATTACGGATTGCGCGGTATGCATGAGCGCGCCAAACTCCTGGGCGGCGAGCTGACGGTGCGTAGTCAACTCGATTCCGGCACAGAAGTGGAGCTGAGCCTACCTGCCGCGACTACTTATGCGGCGTCCGGCGGAAACAGTATTAAGACTGACTGACATGGCGACGATAAGTGCTTCTTAACAGTCGTTAAGACTCTTCTCATTCCTGCTAATTTCAGGTAAATACATATTCGCGATGAGTAAAGATAAGGAATTCTGTCCGAAGTGCAAGACGAAGACGATGATACCTACCGAAGCGATTGTTCTCACCAAAGAAGAGTTCAATTGGTTAGAGCCAGGCGCACTCGCGTTCGAAGGCCAGGTGATGCCTTTCCTATGCTCTGTTTGCTTTCACCTTCGCTATGATCCGGTAACTCAGCTTGCCCCGGTGTCAACGACCGTCCGACAAGCATAGCTGAGACCTCACCCGGTCCTACGCCCAGCTAAACCCGCTTCGCTGAAGCGGCAGGGTCCGTATTCTCTTACCTGTAGCGGCAAAGATGGCATTCGTCACCGCGGGAAGAATAGGCGGCAGAGTGGGTTCGCCCAGCCCCGTGGGTGCGTAGTCAGTCTTGCGCCAATATACTTCTATTTTTGGCACTTGCCTCATGCGCATCAGCGGGAAGTTATAAAAATTTGACTGCTGCACCTGGCCGTCCTTCAGCGTTATTTCTTGAGCCAGGTGACCCATGCCTTCCATGATTCCGCCTTGCGCCATGCTCTCGGCCGCGTTGGGATTAATGATCTGGCTGCCCACATCGCCAACCGCCCATACCTGATGTACCGTGACCCTGCCCTGCTTATCAACGCTGACATCGGCCACCTCGGCGAAGTAGCCCAGGTGGCAAAACCATGCAGCTATGCCCATGCCGCGTCCCGGTGTTTTCGTCCGGTTCGCCCAGCCTGACTTTTGTGCGACCAACTGCAACACGCCTTTGTATCGTTCCGGGATAAGAACCGACTGCCCGGTTGGTTCGTGATCGCCCACGGCGTCATGTTCCCCTGAAGACCAGGCCATTTGCTTGTTACTGAGCAGGTCGAGTTGGAAGTCGAGTGGATCGCGCCCGGCAGCACAAGCCACCTCGTCGAGGAAGGATTGGACCGCCCAGCAATAGGCATTGTCTCCGGGCGCTCGCATCGCTCCCGTCCGGAGCATGAGGGGCTGCATGGAGGTGTAAAGCGCATAGGCAGGAGGAAAGCCGGCTGGATAGGCATCCTGACCGATGCCACCGCCGGATGTTGCATGCTTGCCGTCTCCAAAGGTGACAAAATGCTGCCGCCAAGCAGTCATTTTTCCCTGCCCGTCAAGGCTTGCTTTCAGGCCAAACGTCCCACCTGGACGAAAGGGGTCGTGAGCGATGTCATCTTCGCGCGACCAGAGCAGCTTGACCGGCGCGTCCACACGTTTCGCGATCCAGGCGGCCTCCACCAGGTAGTCGTTCTGCAGCCTTCGGCCGAAACTGCCTCCTGAGCGCACCATATGCGTCGTGATGTCGCTCTCCTGGATGCCCAGTGTCTTGGCAACCAGGGTGCAACCATCAGCCGGCAGCGTGCTGGTCGACCACATCTCCAGCTTGCCATCCTTCCAGTGAGCAGTCGCGCCCTGGGGCTCGAGAGTGACATGGGCGATGAATGGAAACTCGTAAGTTGCCTCGACCACCTTGGGCGATGCGTGGAATGCCGCATCCACATCTCCGTACCGGCGCACAGTGTTCTGTGGCGGAGCCTTCAGCAACTCAGCCGCCTTGGTCGCGAAGCCCTGGCTGCTCTGTGTAACCGCCGGGCCCAAGTCCCAGTCGACCTTGAGTTTCTTGCGCGCCTGCTGTGCCTGCCACCAGGTATCTGCAACGATGGCGATGCCGGGTTCCATGCCCGGCTCCCAGGGCGTAAAGGCCGCAGGAGTGATGCCGCCGTCGATCACCAGGACATGGCGTACGCCGGGCAACGCTTTGACCTCATCGAGATTCGCGCTCTTCACCTTGCCGGCAAAAACGGGAGCCTTTTCAATGCTTGCGTACAACATTCCCGGCAGTTGGACATCGATGCCGAAGAGCGGCTTGCCGGTGACAATCGTACGAGTGTCAACGCCCTGCTGCGAGTGCCCGATGATGCAGTAGTCCTTGGGATCTTTGAGTTTCACCCGAGCGAGGTCGGGTGCGGGTAATGCGGCAGCCTTGGCGGCAAACTCTCCATAGCTCGCGGAGCGGCCCGAGGCTGCGTGCTTTACGCGGCCGGATTGGGTAGTGCATTCAGCCGCTGGCACGGACCAGGCTTGCGCAGCCGCCGTAACTATCAACTGACGTCCGGCCGCGCCGACCCGGCGCATCGGCTCCCAGCCCTGCGGCGTGTTCGCCGAGCCTCCGGAAAACTGCCGGCCGTATATTTTTTCGTTCAGGTCGGCCTGCTGGACGCGCACGTCCTTCCAGTCGACATCCAACTCCTCGGCAATCAGCATCGGCAGCATATTCCGCATGCCCTGGCCTGACTCCGAGGCACGCGCCAGGATAGTGACCGCGCCATCCGGGGTGATGTGGATGAAGGCCTGCGGCGTCAGTTCCGGCGATTTCTCCGGACCCTGCGCTCGAGCCGGTTGAGAAGGATAAAGACCCAGGGCAAGCCCACCGCCCGCCAGGGCCGTCAACTGCAGAAATGATCTCCGGTGCATGCGCATGGTATGCCCGTCCTTTACAGCTTGCTGGTTACGGTGGTTGTTTGTGCAGCCTGATGGATCGCCTGGCGAATACGCGTGTAGGTTCCGCAGCGGCAGATGTTTCCGCTCATCGCAGCGTCGATTTCTGCGTCGCTAGGTTGCGCGGTGCGATGCAACAAGGCGGCGGCCGACATGATCTGACCTGCCTGGCAGTAGCCGCACTGGGGCACGTCGATTGCTTCCCAAGCCACCTGCACCGGATGCTGGCCGTCCGGCGAAAGCCCTTCAATCGTAGTCACCGGCCGGCTACTGACGCTGCTCACTGCTATCTGGCAGGAGCGCACCGCCTCGCCGCCAACAATCACTGTGCAGGCTCCGCAGAGTCCAACGCCGCACCCGTACTTGGGGCCTTTGATGTTCAATACATCGCGCAGGACCCACAAGAGGGGCATATCCGGTGGTACGTCCACCGTCGCGGCCACGTTATTGATAGTCAATTTGGTGAGCATCTGTTTACTCCACGATTTGGCCAGCAGAGGATTCGCAAGAATTTGGGCCTTGGCTTTGGATATTATCAAAGCTTGACTTCCACTGGTTTCAAGCAGCTGCAGGTACGTGCACGCGGTCGACGGTGCGCGGTGCGGGATAACTCCTATCTTCCTTTCGTCGCCCCGCTGTAATACAAACCACATAGGATCGCCGATTAGAGTCATGCAGATTCGTCGATCTTAATGATTCGGGGTTTCGTTGAGGGCGAACTACTCCTATCGGCGTGGAACTGCGATTGAGCATGCCTGGGGGTGGAAATGATCCCGCATCCGCCTTGGCCTGGCTGGAAGGAAGATAAAACTGTTCTTCTGTGGGCGCATCGGCTGCAAGCTCCTTGACGTCGCCAATTTCTCCCACGACGGTAGAACCGGCTGCGCCACGTCTGGTGGCTGAGGAGTGCCAGCTGCTCGCTACTCTCATCCTCCTTCTAACGTAAAGGTCCGGCCCATCAAGGGTGAAACGCTGAGCACTGGAAAGATACTTGCGGTGAGTCGTGCGGCGGTGACCTGAGCCGGGGAGCCCTGGCCGGACAGTTCATAAGTCGAGGGCTGATAACCGCCCAGGCTGGAGAAGGCATGGGTGTCGCGCATGCAGATGCGAATGCCGGGCGCCGTGACACCGGGTGCACCCGCACCATACTTGACTCCCTCCAAGATATCGCCGAGGGTGGCCTGATCGGGAAAAGACAACGGCCGCAGCAACACACCCGCAACGATGGAAAAGATAGCCGTAGTGGCTCCGATGCCGAACGCCAGCGTCAGGATTGCGGTCAGCGTGAATCCTGGAGAGTTGAACAACCGCCGCAGCGCATAACGCACGTCATATAACAGCGATCCCATGGAGAGCTCCCATTTCACGATAGTCAATCGACCTTCCATTCGACGAGTACCATCCCGAATCGGGAAACGAAGAGTGCCGGCTTAACAGGCTGCGGAAAAACCCGTGCCCTTCGTTGAGCGACTTCCGCAACCTCCTAAAGCACAAGCTCGGCCTGCTCTCGGGAACGGAGCATCCTTAGCAGAACCCTGCTCATCTACCAAACCAAACGACATCTGCAACTTTTTCCGGGATGTGTTTGGGGTGGAGATGAGTATTCCGTTGGATAACGAGCCTGAGGGCCAGGAGTTTGCAGAAGAAGAGAAAGAGCTTGCCAAGAACGGACTGCACTTTGAGCTGAGCCGGCGCCGCTTCATGCAGACAGCCGGGGTAATTTCAGCTGGGATCGCAGTGGGCGTGCCGAGTGTTTCAGCCACCGAGACTCCGGCATCGAAGACCCAGGCAATCACGTTAAGCGTGAACGGGCAGTCGAAGATGCTTTCGCTCGACACCCGTACTTCCCTGCTTGATGCGCTGCGGGAGTCGATGGATCTTACCGGCACGAAGAAAGGCTGCGACCACGGACAGTGCGGGGCCTGTACTGTCTTGATCGATGGACGTCGAGTGAACTCTTGCCTGACGCTGTCGTTTGCGGCAGAGGGCTCCGAGATCAAGACCATCGAGGGGTTGGCGAAAAGCTCCGACCCGAAAGACGCCGGCGAACTGCACCCCGTACAAGCCGCGTTTCTTGAGCATGACGGCTACCAATGCGGATATTGCACACCGGGACAGATTTGCTCGGCGGTGGCAGTGCTTGATGAGCATAAGGTCGGGGCACTCTCCATCGTGAGCTTTCATACCGGCAAGACTGATCATCCGGAGATGACGGATGATGAGATCAGGGAGCGCATGAGCGGAAACATCTGCCGCTGCGGGGCATACCCCAACATCGTAGCCGCGGTTCGCGCAGCGGCAGGAGCGTCCGCATGAAATCTTTTAGCTACGAACGCGCGACAGCAACGGAAGCTGCGATCCACGCGGGATCGGCCCGAGGCGCGAAGTTCCTGGCCGGTGGCACGAACCTCGTCGACCTGATGAAATATGGGGTTGAGTCGCCGACGACACTTATCGATATCAATCATCTCGAGTTGAAGGAAGTCGCCGCCGATCCTGACGGTGGAGTGAAGATCGGCGCCCTGGTTAGAAATTCCGATCTGGCCAATCATCCTTTAATCAAGACTCAATATCCGCTGCTTTCGCAGGCACTGCTGAGTGGCGCTTCTCCGCAGTTGCGCAATATGGCCACGACCGGGGGCAACCTGCTGCAACGAACGCGCTGCTACTACTTCACTGATATCAGTTTTCCCGCCTGCAATAAACGCGAACAAGGCTCTGGCTGCGCGGCGATCAAGGGTTACAACCGCATTCACGCAATCCTGGGGCAAAGCGACAAAGGCGCCACGAGCGGTGAGAGCTGCATCGCCACGAATCCGTCGGACATGAATGTCGCCATGGCGGCGCTTGGCGCAAAGATCGAAGTGGAGGGCCCCAAGGGCAAACGCACGATTCCCTTCCAAGATTTTCATAGACTGCCGGGTTCTACTCCATGGCTGGACACGACGCTGAGGCCGGATGAATTGATCGTTGCAGTCACTTTGCCTCCAGCCAGGTTTGCCAAGAATGCTTACTACCTCAAGATTCGTGATCGTAACAGCTACGCTTTTGCGCTGATCTCTGTTGCGGCGGGTCTCGAGTTAGAGGGTGGCTTGATTAGGTCCGCCGGCTTGGCATTGGGCGGCGTGGCGCTGAAACCCTGGCGAGAGACAGGAGCCGAGAAGGCGTTGGTGGACAAGCCCGCGGGTCCCGACGCGTTTCAGCAAGCCGCCGCAATGCTGCTGCGTGACGCAAAAGGTTACGAGCACAATCAATTCAAGATTGAAATGGCAAAACAGGGTGTGGTGCGGGCGCTGACGCTCGCTTCGCAGGGCACGACAGAAGGGATGCAGGCATAATGGCGACCGAGACGGCACCCACGCCGGCGAAACAACTTAACCACCGCTACGAGGGCATTGCCAAGGTCACTGGGAAAGCAAAATACGCCGCGGAGTTCTCGCAGCCGTTTCCCAAGGCAGACCTTGCTTATGCCTACATCGTTCAGTCCACGATTCCGAATGGGACGATCGCCTCGATCGATCGCCGCACGGCTGACCTATCGCCGGGGATCATTGCTATTCTTACGCCGTTCAATGCGCCGAAACTCAACCAGGGTCCGCCCGAGCCACCCGCGAGGCGAAATCTCAGCCTGCTTCAAGACAAGGATGTTCATTACAACGGACAACCAGTTGCAGTGGTGGTGGCGAGATCGTTGAATGAGGCAAAGGCCGCGGCGCGATTGCTGAAGATCAAGTACGTTTCCAAGCCTGCCCAGGTAACTTTCACGGAAAGATTGGGCGATGCCCGGTGGCCGAAGAACCCGGGCAAAGAGCCACCGGGAAATCACCGGGGGGATGTGCAGGCGGGGTTTGCAAAGTCATCTGTGATCATCGAGCAGACCTATATCACGCCGATCCAGCACCACAACCCGATGGAGCCCCACGCGACGATCGCCTGGTGGGAGGGTGAAAGACTAAACGTTTTTGATGCGACCCAGTACATCTCCGGCGTCAAGATGTCCCTGGCCAAGACTCTCGATATCCCGGTTGACTATATCCGCGTTGTGAACCCGGTGGTGGGTGGCGGGTTTGGATCGAAAGGTTCCATGTGGTCCCATGTCCCGCTGTGCGCGATGGCGGCAAAGGTGACTGGAAGACCGGTGAAGCTGGTTCTGGAACGAGAACAGATGTTTGGGCCGGTGGGCGGGCGCCCATCGACGGTAAACAAGATCAAGCTGGGCGCGAGCGCGGATGGCAAGCTGCTAGCCATGCAGCAGGACGTCACGATGAACGCCTCGGTGATGGAAGACTTCACCGAGCATTCCGCCGGCCCTACGAAAACCTTGTACATGAGCGAAGCGAACTCTGTGACCGAGAAGGTGGTCGAGGTCAATTTGGGAGTTTCCACGTTTACGCGCGCACCGGGCGAGGCGCCAGGAACAGCGGTGCTCGAGATCGCCATGGATGAGCTTGCCGAGAAGCTCAAGATGGATCCGGTGCAGTTGCGCGTGGTGAATTACGCGGAGAAGGATCCCAGCCACGATCGCCCCTGGACGGACAAGCATCTGCGGGAGTGCTACACCGACGCGGCACAGCGCTTCGGATGGTCGAAGCGTAACGCAACGCCGTGCACCGTCACCGAAGGCAATGCGATGATCGGCTACGGAATGGCGACTGCTACCTATCCCGCAAATCGAAGCGCGGCGCAAGCCGTGGTACGCATGCTGCCGGGTGGGAGAATGTTTGTAGGATCCGGGACGCAGGATCTGGGCACCGGCACTTACACCATCATGGCTCAGCAGGCGGCGGCGGGGCTGGGAATTGATCCTTCACTCGTCGAGGTAAAGCTTGGTGATTCAACGCTGCCTAAGGCTCCGGTGTCAGGAGGGTCACAGTCTTCTGCCTCTGTGTTGCCGGCCATCCAGGATGCAACCACCCAATTGAAGTTGAAATTGGCCGATCTGGCGATCGCGGATGCAGCTTCTCCCTTGCATGGGCTGAAGACCCTGGATATCGAGGCTAAGGGGGGCAAGCTTTTCAATAAGAACAACCCCGGGCAAGCGGATAGCCTCGTGGAGCTGATTGCGCGGAACGGCAACAAGCCGGTAGAGGCAAACGGCTCGGCAGAGCCTTCGGAAGCTAAGGACGCGATGAGCTCCTATTCCTGGGGCGCGGTCTTCGTTGAAGTGGCAGTCGATAAGGACACGCACATGGTGAAGGTGCGCAAAGTTGTCGGCACTTACGACATTGGAACGCTGCTTAATAAAAAGACTGGGCTCAATCAGCTGATGGGCGGCATCGTCTGGGGCATTTCCTTCGCGCTGTATGAAGAGGCGCTAGTGGATCCCGTGTATGGCCGGGTGGCGAATGAATCGCTCGCCGAATATCATGTCCCGGTAAACGCGGATGTTGGCGAGATTGACGTGACCGTCCTCGGAATACCGGATGTTAAGTTCAATCCCATTGGCTCACGTGGCATCGGAGAGATTGGAATCACCGGGACCGCCGCGGCGGTGGCGAACGCAATTTACAATGCGACCGGCAAGAGGATAAGGGAATATCCAATTACCCCGGATAAGATCATGAAGGCTTAGGAGACTCCGTTTGAGTTCTGCTTTGGCACGCGGAGTGTGCCGATCGAGAGCCATTATCCCACTCAAGCCAAACCTGGGCTTGAATGTCGCACCCACCACTTGTTGCCACGCTCCACAGGGAAACGGGGCACTGGGCACCCGGCCTTTATTCCCTCCGCAATCACTGCGAAGGCCACCGTAGCATTTCGCGAGTTATACTCATCCGGATGGATGAAAAGGCCCTATGCGTTCGCGATTTGCGGTCTTCCCAGGACATTGAACGCGCGATCTCTTGGAGCCGGCGCGAATTTCTGCGCACAGCCACAGGAGCAACCGCGGCGGCTATGTTGTCGGCGTTCTCTCCCCTGCGGGCCCTGGCGGCGCGCAAGGGTCAGAAGGCAGTCGTGGTTACGTTTGGAGGTGGCACGCGGGATGAAGAGACGTTTATGCCCGAAGGGCAGGAAAACATCCCTCACCTCTTGGCAGACTTCATCCCCCAGGGAACCTTCTTCACCCAGGTCGTGAATCGAGGGATCCTGGGTCACTACGTTGCGACTTCAAGCCTGGTCACGGGCGCGTACGAAACGTTCAATAACTTTGCCGCGGTCGCGCCGGAAAATCCGACGGTCTTCGAATATTTTCGTAAGTCGCTCAATCGGCCAGCCTCCGATGCATGGGTGGTGGCTCCCAGTAATGGCTTCGGTCTCATCGGCGAGAGCAGCCACTCTTCGCATGGAGCCGGGTTGGGCGCAGGCGTAATTCTCCCCAAGCGGTTGCTGGCTGCGGCTATGCCGGCAAATGATTCGTCCGGCTATGACCATCTGTTGCGCGACAACTATGAGAGCCCTGTCTACGCCCCGGCGTTGGGCGTAAGCGACGAGCAATTGCACCAGATGGCGCAGATGTTAAAAATCTCAGTGGCGGATTTCGCGGCCCACGCTCGCAGCCTCCGTAGCCCGGACGAACTCTCTGTCTATGTGGCCAGACAACTGATGCGCCAGCTGGCGCCCAGCCTGCTGTGGATCACGCTTCACGATATTGACGTCGCGCACGCAGGCACTTATTCGCTCTACGTCGACGCAATCAAACGCTCGGACCGGCTCTGCGCAGAGATCTGGCAGATGATTCAAAGCGAGCCGGAATATGCCGGTAAGACGACGATGTTTATTTTGCCGGACTTCGGGCGCGACTCGGATTTCACGGTCGGCGGCAACGGCTTTCAACATCACCGCACGGGCGACGCGTTCTCAAGGACCACGTGGATGATGGTGAGAGGGGCCGGCGTTCGGGAAAATGTGGTGGTCGACCGGCCCGTGGAATCGGTGGACCTGGTTCCCACGCTTGGTTCGCTCTTCGGCTTTTCGCCGGGCTTATCGCAAGGCAAATCGCTGCCGGAGGTGCTGTAGTCATGATCGCCCAACGGCTGAGCGCGCAACAGTTTCAAGGCTACCCGCCCGAAGCGAAGAAAGTCGCAACTAGCAATATCGCGCTGCTGCAGCAGCTTCCCCTGGCATTTCTGCCGCTTCTCTTACGAGAGGTCATCGTCTACGACTGGAAGTTTCCAGCCGAGCGAAACGAAATTGACCGGCAGTTTCGTTACCTCGGGGGCCTGACAGCAGCGCAATTATCCAGCGCGATGAGTTCTTTTGAAAAGTTGAAGCTTTCGCCAACCCTGGAGGCGATGGATTGGGTTGGCTCACCTTCCCGCTTCTCTGAGAAGCTGTCGGCCTATCTATGGTCAACTCATCAGATCGACGACTTCAGCAAAGCTGCCGAAAACTACGTCACGGCATTCAATACCGCTGTGCCGGACGCGGCTGCGCCTGCTACGCGGCTCGGCATAGCCGTCATCGATCGAGAAATCAGCCAGGCAAACTATCCGCTCTTTCGTAAGCTGCGCCCGCATGGCGTCTACTTCGATCAGGTTGACTCCGGGAGTGCTTATGACGTGCTCCTGGCGGCGGTCGCTGCACGCACCCAGGCGCATCCCTCTCCTTATGCCCACTGGTGCATTGACGGAGCGGATCCGCCAACTCTGCTGAATACCCAGGTCGCATCCGTAGCCTATGGATCGCTGAAACCTGTCCGCAAGACGCTCATTCGTAAAATGCAGCAGATCTCTGCAACCCAATCCGGCCCTGAAGCCTTGCGTACACGCCTTGCAGAAACGGACCCTTCCGAAGTGGGGATGAATCGTCCCACGGACGATCCTGTCATGAGCCGTTTTGCGATCAGTGTGCTTGCGGATGGCTCGGGAACGCAGATCTACAGCACGACCTTTGTGCAATGGGCCGCGCGCGAGGCGCTTCGCCGGGCGCAACCGCTTACCTTGCTGGCAAGGTTCTCACCGCGGCAAACGGAGGAATCCGCCGATGAGGAACTAGCCGGCATACAGCAGCGAGCCGTGCTCGATCCCGCAGGATCGCTGGCCGATGCGGATATGGGAGCCTACTATACCTGGATCAATCTGCAACGACTCTCTGGATCTAACCAATCCGCTTATTTAGCCTGGTATGAAGGCCATAGTGAAGCAGTCGCGATTGGCCCCTCTCTCCCTGCAGGCACGCAGTCCCATGACAACGTGAGTCTGGCCGAGATTCTCCGGCGCATGCAAAGCACAAGCTGAAGCACTCCGGCAGGGGACGACCATCGTGAGACTATCGCCTATGCGCCGCATCTTCTGGTTGGTGTCGTTCTTTGTATTCCTGGCTGGGCCGTCTCTGCTGCTGAATGCGGCGGAGCCGTTGCTGGTTTTTGAGGCCCACGGGCACGCTAAAGGAAAGAACATCGCTTTGATCAGCGGTGACGAAGAATACCGTTCCGAGGAGTCGTTGCCTCAATTAGCGAAGATACTATCTACATATCATGGCTTCCACTGCACGGTTCTTTTCGCTATCCGGCCAAAAGATGGAACGATCGATCCCAATCAGCTGGACAACATCCCTGGGTTGGAGGCGCTCGATTCTGCCGATCTGATGGTGCTCCTGACACGCTTTCGCGACCTGCCGGATGATCAGATGAAGCACATCGTGGACTATGTAAATTCAGGCAAACCGATTGTCGGCATCCGGACGGCGACGCACGCGTTTCAACTCAAATCCAGTTCCACCTATGCCAGGTACAGCTGGAACAATCCCGATGGCGGTTTCGGACGCATGGTGCTGGGAGAGACCTGGATTAAGCATCACGGGCAACACGGGAAACAAAGCACCATGGGTGTTCTCAATCCGAAAGAGAGAAAGAACCCGATACTGAGGGGCATTCATGACGGCGAGTTGTGGAGCAAGACGGATGTTTACGAGGTTCGATTGCCCCTTCCCGGAGATAGCGAGCCGTTGGTGTCCGGCAAGGTACTGTCCGGTATGGACCGAAAAGATCCACCGGCTCCGGGCGCAGTGAACGATCCTATGATGCCGATCGCATGGACAAAAACTTACACAGGAAGCGCGGGTAAGACGGCCCGGGTCTTCGCTACAACGCTTGGCACTTCAGAGGATTTGCTCACCGAAGCGAACCGTCGGCTGCTGGTGAACGCTTGTTACTGGGCGCTCGGACTGGAGCGGCAAATCAAACCACAGGCAAAGGTGGGAATCGTGGGTGAGTATCATCCGCATCCCTTCGGTTACAACGGTTATGTCAAAGGTCTCACCCCGTCGGACCTGCGTTAAACCCGAAGGTGGAAACATGGCTGCGCACGCACGGATGGCTCTCTGCCTTTTCCTTTTCCCTCTGCCCTTGCTCTGCCAGCAGGCTTCTTCGCCGCAGGAGTTATTCCAGAAGAACTGTGCGGGCTGTCACGGGGAGGACGCACGCGGCTCGGCCAAGGCTCCAAGCTTGCTGATGAATCAACGAATCGCGGGGCAAACGCCGGAACAGTTGAGCGCGTTTCTCGCCCAGGGCGATATCGCCGGCGGCATGCCTTCCTTTTCTGATCTTTCCGACGCCGACCGGGCAGTGCTCGCCAAGTATCTCCGCCGCCTGAATGTGGAGACCATCGTCCGGCCGGCCATCGCCTCGCCATCCGCGCGAATCATCACCTGGGGACCGCCGCAGCCGGGCGATTGGCTTACTTACAACGGAAACGACTCAGGCAATCGTTACAGTCCGCTCAAAGAGATCACCACGGCCAATGTGTCCACATTGAAGCTGAAGTGGGTGTTCCCCATCCAGGACTTTGGCCTCGAAACGACGCCGCTCGAAGCCGACGGAGTTCTCTATGTGACCGGCCCTAACCAGGTATTCGCTCTGGATGCACTTACGGGCAATATGATTTGGCAGTATTCGCGGCCCGCGAGCGTTGGGATGGTGGGTGATGCAAAGCTCGGCATCAATCGTGGAGCCGCGATTTTGCGGGATAAGGTCTTTTTTGTTACCGACAATGGCCATCTGTTGGCGCTGGAGCGAGCCACAGGAAAATTACTTTGGGATACGCCGATCGCGGCCGAAAGCGAAGGTCAGCACTACGGCGGAACGATGGCTCCGTTCATCGTGCACGATACGATCATCGCCGGCGTCGCCGGTGCAGACGAAGGCATTCGAGGCTTGGTCGCAGCTTTCAAACCGGAGGACGGCGCTCTCGTTTGGCGGCACTGGACTGTACCCCGTCAAGGCGAGCCCGGCATAGACACCTGGCAGGGTAAAGAACCAATCACTGGGGGCGGTTCCACCTGGCTCACCGGCTCCTATGACCCGTCGTCTGACACGCTCTACTGGCCCACTGGAAATCCCTGGCCGGATGGCGACGACCGCGATCGGCCGGGCGACAATCTTTATACGGACAGTGTTCTCGCTCTCAACCCCAAGACCGGTTCATTGAAATGGTATTACCAGTTCACGCCCCACGATTTGGCGGATCGAGACGCCGCGGAGCCTGATGTTTTAGTCGATACCGTTTATCGAGGCAAGCCCGCGAAACTGCTGCTTCACGCAGATCGCAACGGCTTCTTCTATGTGCTCGATCGCACCAACGGTGCGGTGCTGCTGGCCAAGCCCTTTCTTCGCCGCATCGACTGGGCTTCGATCATCTCGCCCGATGGCCGGCCGGTGGTGAAGGACCCGCGTGGCTGCCCCAACGATGCCGCCAACTGGGACTCCACTGCTTTCTCTCCGGAGACGCGCCTCTACTATTTTCTGGCACTGGAACAATGCGTCAGCGACCACAATAACGGCTACCCCAATGAGCAAGGCCGACGCTTTCTGCGCGCGCTCAATATCGAAACGGGAGAGATCGTGTGGGAAGTTCCGCAACCGGGAGCAGCGCGTGCCAAGACCTGGTCGGGAGTTCTCGCCACCGCGGGAGGCCTGATTTTCTATGGTCAACCAAACGGAGGATTTGCTGCCGTGGATCAACGCAATGGAAAGACGCTCTGGCGATTTCCGACCAACATCTCGATGAAGGCCTCGCCCATGACGTTTATGGTGGACGGCAAGCAGTATGTTGCCGTGGCGGCAGGTCCGAATATTCTTTGCTTCGGCCTATAACAGAGCCAGGTAGGAGCAGCGAGATGCGCCCCTCCCCTACAAAAACCTGGGCACCCGTCCTGCTGCCAGGGCTGATGGGGTTTTAAAAAAAATACGGGCTAAGTGGAGTGCCTCTTTTCATCAACAGGAGTTGAACAGCGCTTCGTCAAACGCTATAGCCTAATGATTCCGATTGGTTTACCTGCCTTCTAGAGCCGCATGCGGCCTGTTTACAACAACGTACCCCTTAGTTACTTAAGGGTGTAAGTGGCCCGAAAGTGATACTCACAAGACACCCCCATTCTCATTAGGATTAGGCCAATCGATGCCAGATCGCACGGGACCAAACCCGGGCGCCGCACGAGAAGGTTCAACCCAAAAGGAACGAGGTGTAACAATGCGTCTTCTTCCCACCTGTGCCCTGCTGCTGTCTCTCTCTGCCGTACCAGGATTTTGCCAGAGCAGCAACGTAGCCTCCACCGATTCATCCACAGCCCTGCCCGCGAATGCGAACGATGCGTCCGTGGACTACTCCGCCCTGCGTGAGCGTCTGGCCGAACAGAACAAGGTCCTGACGAGCCAGGTAACCACCCAGCGCGCGATCGTCAAGAAGAACCAGGAATTGCTGAAGGAAGCGCAAAAGCTGGACGCCTCTAACAAGAAGTTGTCGGAGGAGAAGAAGAAGCTCGAGACCGAGAATGCGGATCTTGAGAAGCAGCGGATGGCGCTTAAGTCTGCGCAGAAGCCCGCCGCTGACCTTGCGTCTAACTCCGGCTCCAACTAAGTTAGCCAGCAACAGGTGCGCCAGGCCGCCGCTGAAGTCGTAGCGGCGGCCTCACTATTGCGGCTATGGCGTAATTGCAACGGGATACGCCGCCGAATCCGTGTTGCGGGCAACCACGGCGGCCAATTCATCGCGGCCGATCGGCTTGGAAATATAGTCATCCATTCCGGCGGCCAGGCACCTTTCCCGGTCCCCGGCCATGGCGTGCGCAGTCATGGCGATGATGGGAACACGCATCCCACTGATTCTCTGCTGACGACGAATTCTCTCCGTTGCCTCTTGGCCGTCCATCACCGGCATTTGTAGATCCATAAAGACCAAATCGAACGCCTGCTTCGAAAAGGCTTCCACCGCTTCCAGACCGTTATTCGCCACCGTAACGGTGTGCCCGTCCGTGGCCAGCATACCGAAGGCGACCTTCTGGTTAAACAAACTGTCCTTGGCCGATAGGATGTGCAACGGCCGACCGGCCGCCGGCGAAGGCATGGCTGGTTCCTGAGTGCTTTCGTTACGTAGAGCTAGCAGGAACAAACGAAGTAGGTCGCTCCGGGCCACTGGCTTCAACGCGTATTGTGAGATTTTCATCAGGGCGTTCCCTACCTTTAGTTCCCTGGCTTCGCGAATGCGTCTCAGCAAAGTGAGTGCGTCCATGTGCGGCATTTGTCCGTCGACGATGATCAGCGGATAAATTAGATGAGCGTTCACTGCCTGGTAGAGCAGGGCGAGTGCCTCAGCCCCGCTGGCGGAGAGATCGACGATCATGCCCCAAGTGCTCAGCATGCGCTCCAGAATACGGCGATTTGTGGCGTTGTCGTCGATGACCAAAATACCTACCCGCGCAGGGGCTTAGGGTTGACATCGATTTCCGTCCCGATCACCTGGGCAGCCGATTCGAATCGCGCGGTGAAGCAAAAGGAGCTACCGATACCAACCTCGCTCTCCACCCAAATCCGGCCGTGCATGAGTGCAACCAGCCGCCTGGATATGCTCAGTCCCGATCCGGCGGCTAGTGTCAGAAAGATGCAGTCGGGTCACTGCTTATGCCTGTTCGACCTCTACGACGACTTTCCCAACGGTCATACCTGATTCCACCGCCATGTGCGCCTGGAGAGCCGTATCAAGCGTGAACCTCTCCCGGCTTAGCAGCGGCCTTAACTTGCCCGCCTCGGCGAGCTGCGTCGCCGCGCGCAAGATCTCTCCGTGGTGTGCCCTTCCCTTGCCCGAAAGCATGGGCAGCAAAGTGAAGACACCAGAGTAAGTAGCCCCGCGAAACGAAAGCGGCGCGAGCTTGTGAACGCCCCAACCGAGGCAGCTGACAACGTGGCCGGTGTAAGTCTTTACGGCCAGAAACGAATCGTCGAGGGTGGCTCCGCCCACGGTGTCGTAAACGATGTCGAAGCCTTCTCCGGCGGTATGCTCGGCTACATAGGCATCCACCGCCGTGGTCTTATAGTCGATCGCGGTGGCCCCGTAGTCTTCGGCAATCTTCCGTTTGTCTATAGAAACCGTGGCAAAGACTTGCGCGTCCAACGCGTGAGCCAGCTGTAGAGCAACGTGCCCGACGCCGCCGGCTCCTGCGTGAACGAGCACTTTTTGCCCAGCGCGTACCTGGGCGCGATCCACCAGGCCTTCCCACGCGGTAATGAAAACGAGTGGCAGCGCCGCCGCCTCGCGCATGGAGAGATTTGCCGGCTTGATGGCCAGGAGATCTGCGTCGACAGCCGCGAACTCCGCTAGAGTGCCTTGCAAACCAGCGATGCCCCCGACCATTCCGTATACTTCATCTCCAGGATGGAAGGTTGTGACTTGCGGGCCAACCGTTTCGACCACGCCGGCCATGTCCATCCCCAGAATGGCGGGCAGCTCCACCCGTGCATGAGCGGCATTGCCAGCACGAATTTTCGTATCGAGTGGGTTTACTCCGCTGGCCTTGATGCGCACGAGCACCTGGCCGGAGGTGGCCGCTGGAACCGGCACTTCAGTGAGCCTGAATGGATCGCCGGGACGTTGCAGGACGAGGGCACGCATATGGTCTTTACAGCTGGGCATACTCTTTCTTGGCTTCGGCAACGACAGGCAGGTCAGCATCGGAGTTCTTCCATTCAGTGAAGAAGACGTCGTAGGCTTTCTTAGCCGAGACCTTGTCACCGGCCATGGCACAGGCGCGGCCTAATCCGAGAATAGACAAGGCATAGGGGCTGCCAATAGCGTAGGCCTGGCCCTTCAAACGGCTTGCCTTCTGGAAAGCAATGATTGCGTTGTGGGAATCCTTCAACTGTAGATAGGCCAGGCCGCGCATGTAGGGTGCGTTCGAAACATCATCATGGGCACGCACCCGTTCCAGCAGAGCCAGTGCACGCTGCGGATCGCCGGCCTTGATGGCAAGCCACGCGCGGGATTGGGGCACGTTCAACTCCTGCACCAGCGTGTCTTGCGGATATCGCTTTTCAAGGTTCGAGAGCATCTTTTCTGCCGGCTTGGCCACATTACAAAATGCCAGTGCCGTCGAAGCCGCGATTTGCATGACCTTGCCGTTATCCAACTGCAGGGCCTGCTTCGCGACTTTTTCCGGATCAGAGCATTGGTCCACCACCCAACCGGCGCTTGCTGCCAGCAGAACGGCCGCAGCCTGGTCGTCCTTTGCCTTGACGCTAGCCGCTTGATCCGCAGCCCGAAGCGCCGTGGCCCTGGCAAGTTGGAACTGGCCCAACTGCGGATAAATCGACGCCTAAAGTTGAAGTGATAAAACCCTGATCGGGTCTGCCGGCAGTCTTGGCGGCGATTTTCTGCACCTCGTTCCAGTCGGATACGCTGGCGTAATACACCAGTTCCTGCCCCAGTAACGACGTTCCGTTAAGGCCTAGCCCACTTGCTGCCTTTATATACTTGTCGGCGTCAGCACGATCATCGCCGATAAACGCAAAATCTATCGAGTTTTCCAGGGTGGTGGCGTCATCAGGCTGTAACGCAAGAGCCTTGCGCATCGCGTCGCCCGCCTTTTCGGTATCGCCGTTCCTCGCGTAGAAAGCGCCAAGGTTGATGAAATTGTCAGACTGCAGAGGATACTCCTGGGTGGCAACCTGGAGTGTCTCGATGGCCTTGTTAAGATCACCGTTGACCTCACCGTAATAGTGGCCCGCAATATACAGCTTCTCGTACTCGCTGACGTTGTCGCTGAGCTGGTAAGCACGGGTGAAGTGCTCGGCTGCCTCGCTCATTTCTCCTGCATTCAGGCGGATAACCCCGAGGCGAGCCCAGGCCATAGCCAGCTTGGGGTCAAGCTCCAGGGCGCGTTTGTAGTGGTCCTCGGCCTCGGGGATGTCATTTCCTTTTTGATGCGCCTCGTCCCCAAGGGCATAGGCGCGGAAGGCTTCGAGCGAAGGCGTGGTGGCCTGGCCAAACGGCGCATTGAGGCGCTGAACGCTGGCCAGGCTTTCTCCCAGTTTCGCCCGCATCCCAGTAGAGACCTGGTTGAGCGCTTCGAGCACGTGCTCCTTATCGGGAGCGGTCGCTTCTTCACTGGCGATATCGTCGCCGGTAATGGTGTTTTGCGCATCGAGATTGATGACGTAGGCCTTGCCAAGCGGCGCGATGCTGCCGGTGAGAATAGCTTTTACGCCTTCCCGCTCGCCAATCTCGCGCGCGATCTGCGGCGTAATGGTCTCCTCCTGTTTGCGGCCCAGGTATTGCAGACTCTGGCGCAAATGCTGCTGGCTGATGATGTCGAGCACGGGGGACTGCTGGAGTTGCACGCGGAGAGCCTGGTTGAGCGTGCTGTCGAAGACCGGGTCACCCGTCTTATTGACGAAATCTGCCACAATGATGGCATCTTTTGAGGTAGCAGGCTTGGTCGCCTGGCCGGGAGCCACCGCGGTCGCGGATGGGCTCGGTGTACTAGTAGTCGTGCTTGCCTGGTGATTGCGGAAATGGAAGACTACCGCCGCGGCTGCTATGAGCAGCAGAACGCCCGCCACGATCACCAGCGTGCGCCGGGGTCGGACGGGCGACTGCGGGAGGGTCACAGCGGACGCGGAAGGTGAAGAAGCCGGTCGAGCACTGCCGGGAGAGAGCGAGATGGCTTCGAGATCCGCAAGCAATTCCTCCGCACTGCGGTACCGCTGATCACGCTCCTTGGCGAGAAGCCGGGTGACCACCGCATCGAGCGCGGCAGGCATGGCTGGATTGACGCTAGCGAGCGACGGCGGCTCTTTCGTGAGTAAGGCGACGAAGACCTCCGCAGTGCTTCGCCCGCTGAAGGCTGCGTGGCCGGTAGCCATCTCATAGAGCACGCTGCCTAGGCTAAATAGGTCGGTGCGCGCGTCGAGCGGTTCCCCCTTCGCCTGCTCGGGTGACATGTAGGCCGCAGTGCCGACGGTCGAACCGGGCGTGGTAAGGTCCAGCGTACCGGTAACAGCTCCGGGAATCCCTCCGGTAGCGCCGCCATTCTGTGCATCGAAGTAACGAGAATCCGGAGAAGCTTCTGTTCCCTGCTTCTTGGCCAAACCGAAGTCCAGGATCTTGAGCTGCTTGCGGTCCCGGCCGCCCTGGACTACGAAAAGATTCGCTGGCTTCAGGTCGCGATGGACGATGCCTCGGGCGTGCGCGGCAGCGAGAGCGCTGGCAGCCTGTTGACCGAGGGTGATTACATCGGCTGCGGTGAGGGTGTGGTGCGTTAAGTACTGCTTGAGGGTTTCGCCGTTGAGCAACTCCATCACCAGGTACGGCTGGCCCTCGTGTTCGCCGACATCGTAGATGACGCAAATATTGGGATGGTTCAGGGTCGCAGCAGCCCGGGCCTCGCGCAAAAATCGCTCGTGCGAGAGGTGCACATGGGAGTGCGGCGTGCCCGCGGGCGAGGGGCTTGCGGGTGTTTCTGCAGTGAGGAAACTGTCGGAGATGAGCTTGATGGCGACTTCGCGCTCGAGCCGGGCGTCTGTTGCGCGATACACATCGCCCATGCCGCCGGCGCCTATCTTTTCGACGATCTTGTACGGCCCAAAGATAGTTCCAGAGGCGATCATCAGCGTTCCAAAGCGTTCAGAGTCAGGTCCCAGCGAGGAGACCGCGGCCGGTTGATTCCTGAGTGTACACAGTGCAGGGTGCCGCGCGACATTTCGATTTCAAGTCCGCTACAGCTGCGCGTACTCTTTTTTGGCCTCAGCGATGACCGGCAGATCAGCATCGGCGTTTTTCCACTCGGAGAAGAAGACATCGTAGGCTTTCTTCGCATCTGGCTTATTGCCGGCCATGGCGTAGGCGCGGCCCAGGCCTAAATATCCCAAAGCGTAAGGACTGCCGACGTTATAGGCGAGGCCTTTCAGCCGTGTCGCATCCTGGAATGAGGCGATAGCATTGCGCGCATCCTTGAGCTCCAGGTAAGCGAGGCCGCGCAGGTAGGGCGCAAAAGAAGCGGCATCGTGCGCTCCAACCCGCTCCAGCAGAACGAGCGCTTTCTGCGGGTCACTGGCTTTGATGGCAAGCCAGGCACGGGACTGAGGCACGTTCAACTCCTGAACCAGGGTGTCGTCGGGATAATGTTTTTCCAGGTCATCGAGCATCTGGTTCGCCTGCTTTTGCTCATCGCAAGCAGCCAGGGTGGTCGCTGCAGCGATGAGCGTGCTCTTGCCTTTATCCAATTTCAAGGCCTCTTTGACGGTTTGTTCCGGATCGAAGCATCGACCGACCATCCAGCCTGCGCTGGCGGCGCTGAGCAGGGCACCAGCCTGCGCGTCCCGGCTCCTTGCGCTTGCCGCTTGGTCCTCCGCGCGGAGCAGGGTATTCCTCGCCAATTGAATCTGACCGAGTTGTGTAAGGGCTGTGGCCCAACCGGAGGTGATGACGAACTGGTCGGGACGTCCGGTGGTTTGCGTCAAGATCTTCTGGACGGCGCTCCAGTCAGACTGGCTGGCGTAAAACCCAGCTTCGCTTCCCAGGAGCGATGTTCCATTCAAGCCAATACGATGCGCCTCCGCGATATACTTTCCCGCTTCCGCTGGTTCGTTCAGTTGGGTAGCCAACCCGATCCCGTTTTCCAACGCGAAGGCATTGTCCGGTTGCAGTGCGAGGGCCCGGCGGTTGGCGGCGGCTGCCTTCTCGATCTGGCCAACGGAAAGGTAGGCAACACCCAGATTCACGAAATTGTCGACCTGAAGGGGATACTCCTGCGTCACCACCTGGAGCGTTTCAATGGTCTTATTCAGATCTCCCGGGACTGAGGAGTAATAATGGCCGGCAATGTAAAGCCTTTCTCGCTCGCTGACATTCTCGCTGAGCTTCCAGGCTTGGGTGAAGTATTGCGCGGCTTCGCTGATCGCACCGCTGTTAATTTTAATAACGCCGAGACGAGCCCAAGCCATGGCGAGTTTGGGATCAAGTTCCAGGGCGCGCTTGTAGTGGTCCTCCGCCTCAGGGATGTCGTTGCCCTTTTGATGCGCCTCATCCCCCAGAGCATAGGCGCGGAAAGCCTCGAGCGACGGTGTGGTGGCCTGACCGAACGGTGCATTGAGCCTCTGAATGCTGGAGAGACTTTCACCCAATTTGGCGCGCATGCCGGTGGCGACCTGGTTGAGCGCTTCGAGCACATGTTCCTTGTCTGGCGCGGTCGCTTCCTCGCTGGCAATATCGTCCCCGCTGACCGTGTTCTGAGCGTCCAGGGTTATGACAAAGGCCTTACCCAGGGTGACGATGCTGCCGGTAAGAATCGCTTTTATCCCTTCCCGCTCGCCGATCTCGCGGGCGATCTGCGGGGTAATGGTCTCGTCCTGCTTGCGGCCAAGGTACTGAAGGCTCTGACGAAGGTGTTGCTGGCTGATGATGTCGAGTACAGGAGACTGGCCTAGCTGCACCCTTAGGGCCTGGTTCAGGGTGGCGTCAAAGACAGGGTCGCCTGTCTTGTTGATGAAGTCGGCAACGATAATGCTGTCTTTCGAGGCGGCGGGCTTTGCGTTCTGATCTGCAGATGGCGGCGCGATAGCACCGGGTGCGGGCCCGGGCTTGGCTTCAGGGTGGTGGCGGAATAGTGCAACTCCGCCGGCCAGGGCCACCAGCAGCAAAGCCCCGATGACGATCATGCGAGAGCGAAGGCGACGTTGATCTGCTTGCGGCACAACGGGAGTAACCGAAGGTGGAACGGAAGAAGCCGGCACCGGCGCAACAGAGCCGGCTGACGGAGAGCTCGAGGGGGAAACGGCTTCGAGATCAGCAAGCAGTTCTTCGGCGCCGCGGTACCGCTGATCGCGGTCCTTCGCCAGCAGCTTGGCCACGATGGGATCGAGAGCCTTGGGCATCGCTGCATTGACGCTGCTGACTGGGGGCGGTTCTTTGGTCAGCAGAGCTGCAAACACCTCGGCGGTGCTGCGGCCACCGAACGCGGGCTGGCCGGTCGCCATCTCGTAGAGCACGCTGCCCAAGCTGAAGAGATCCGTGCGCGCATCGAGCGGGTCGCCCTTGGCTTGCTCCGGGGACATGTAGGCCGCGGTGCCGACGGTTGAGCCAGGCGTGGTGAGATCCATCTGCCCGGTGGCCGTGCCCGAGGCGGTGTTGTTTTGCGGGTCGAAGTAGCGGGAATCCGGCGAGGCCTCGCCGCCCTGCTTCTTGGCCAGGCCGAAATCAAGAATCTTGAGCTGCTTACGATCGCGGCCACTCTCTACCACAAAGAGGTTGGCCGGCTTGATATCGCGATGGATGATGCCCCTGGCATGGGCAGCGGCCAACGCACTCGCCGCCTGCTGCCCCAGGGTGAGCACCTCGCTCGGGGAAAGATGGTGATGGCTTAGGTACTGCTTGAGTGTTTCCCCGCGCAGCAACTCCATCACCAGGTAGGGCTGCCCCTCCTGTTCGCCGACGTCGTGAATGCCGCAGATATTGGGATGGTTCAGGGTGGCTGCCGCCCGGGCCTCGCGCAGGAAGCGCTCATGGGAGAGGTGCACGCGGGAGTGTGGAGTGCCCAAGGGGGAGGGACTGGCAGGGGGGTCGGAAACCAGGAAGCCGTCGGAGATAAGCTTGAGGGCGACTTCGCGTTCGAGCCGGGTATCGAGTGCGCGGTAGACGTCACCCATACCGCCGGCGCCAATCTTCTCGATCACTCTGTAGGGCCCAAAGACTGTTCCGGCGGCGATCATGCTTGCCCCAAGTCGTTCAGATTCACATCCCCGCGAGGGAAATCTTCAAGTGGTTGATTCCTGAGTGTACACAGGGATCGTGCCACGCGCTATGACTCGCTCAGCACGGTTACAGTCTGTGTGCGAACAGGAAGAGAAACCGCAGACTCGTTTACAGCTGGGCGTATTCTTTCTTGGCCTCGGCGATCACAGGCAAGTCAGCGTCGGCGTTCATCCACTCGGAGAAGAAAGCGTCGTAGGCTTTTTTCGCGTCTTGTTGATTGCCCGCCATGGCGTAGGCGCGGCCCAGCCCCAGGTAGGACAAGGCGTATGGACTTAGATTGATATACGCACGGCCCTTCAGCCGGGTCGCTTTCTGAAATGAGTCGATCGCGTTGTACGAGTCCTTGAGTTGAAGATAAGCGAGACCTCGCAGGTAGGGTGCGTAGGAAGCTTCGTCGTGCGTGCGAACCCGTTCCAGTAACGCCAGCGCCCCTTGCGCGTCCCCTGCCTTAAGGGCAAGCCACGCGCGGGCTTGAGGCACCCACAGTTCATGAATGAGCGTGTCTTGCGGGTAGCGCTTTTCGAGAGCGGTGAGCGCTTCCGTCGCCTGTTTCTGCTCATTGCACAGAGCCAGGGTGTTGGCTGCATCGATCAGCGTGACCTTTCCTTTATCGAGTTGCAGGGCCTGCTTGACGGTTTGATCCGGGTCGAAGCATCGATCGACCATCCAGCCTGCGTTGGCGGCGTGGAGGAGACTGCTGGCTTGGGCGTCCTTCTGGTTGACGCTCGCCGCCTGGTCAGCTGCGCGTAGCAACGTGGTCCTCGCCAGCTGAATCTGGCCCAACTGTGGCAGCAGCGAGCCCCAGATGGAGGTGACGACGAATTGGTCGGGTCGACCAGCCGTTTCGGCGACGATCTTCTGTACGCTGTTCCAATCAGATTGGGTGGCGTAGAACTGAAGTTCGGTGCGGAAAAGATTAGTCCCGTTCAGGCCGATCCGCTGCGCTTGCGCGATGTATCTCTTCCCTTCCGTTGCGTCACCCAGCGAGGCCGCTTCCGCGATTCCGTTATCCAGAGCGGCGGCATTGTCCGGTTGCAAGGCGAGGGCCTTGCGATTGGCGGCCGCGCTCTTCTCCACATCCCCATCGCTGAGATACGAAACACCGAGGTTGACGAAGGTGTCGACTTGCAGCGGATACTCCTCGGTGGCGACCTGCAGGGTCTCGATGCTCTTGTTCAGATCGCCCACGACAGTGGAGTAGTAATGGGACGTAAGGTAAAGCTTCTCCCGTTCGCTGACGTTGTCGCTGAGTTGGTATGCCTTGGTGAAGTCGTCCGTGGCCTCGCTAAGCGCGCCGGCGTTGAGGCGAATGACGCCCAGGCGGCCCCAAGCCATCGCTAGCTTGGGGTCAAGTTCCAGGGCGCGTTTGTAGTGGTCCTCGGCCTCAGGGATGTCATTTCCCTTTTGGTGTGCCTCGTCACCCAGGGCGTAGGCGCGAAAAGCTTCGAGCGAAGGAGTAGTGGCCTGGCCGAAGGGAGCATTGAGTCTCTGGATACTGGAGAGGCTTTCCCCCAGTTTGGCGCGCATGCCGGTCGCGACCTGGTTAAGCGCATCCAGCACATGCTCCTTATCTGGCGCGGTGGCTTCTTCGCTGGCAATATCGTCGCCGTTAGCGGCGTTTTGGGCGTCGAGGGTAATGACATAGGCCTTGCCCAGCGGAGCGATGGTCCCGATAAGGATCGCCTTGCCGCCCTCCCGCTCGCCGATCTCGCGGGCAATTTGTGGAGTAATGGGCTCGTCCTGCTTGCGGCCGAGGAATTGCAGACTCTGCCGAAGGTGCTGCTGGCTGATGATATCGAGCACGGGGGATTGGCCTAGCTGCACGCTCAGGGCGTGATTCAGGGTGGAGTCAAAAACAGGGTCGCCTGTTTTGTTGACGAAGTCGGCGAGCACAATTCTGTTTTTCGCAGCCGCGGCCGCAGGCGCGGGCGCGGGTTTGGCGCTGAAATGCTTGCGGAAGAGAAAAACCGCGCCCGCCAAGACCGTTAACAGCACGGCGCCAATGATCAGCATGCCGGCGCGGAGCGGACGGCCACCTGCCGGCGGCGGAGGAGGTGAGACCGCCGCGGGTGGAGGAGTGTAAACCGCCACCGGTCCAGTGCCGGCGGGAGCTGCGACCGAAACGGAAATCGCTTCCAGGTCCGCACCCAGTTCCTCGGCGCTGCGGTAACGCAGATCGCGGTCCTTGGCTAGCAGCTTGGCGATGATGGCATCCAGCCCGGTGGGCATGGCCGGGTTGACGCTGCTGACCGGGGGCGGTTCTTTCATCAGCAGGGCTGCAAAAACCCCGGCGGTGCTGCGGTCACCGAAAGGTGGCTGCCCGGTCGCCATCTCGTAAAGCACGCTACCCAGGCTGAAGAGATCAGTGCGCTGATCGAGTGGGTCGCCCTTCGCCTGCTCGGGAGACATGTAGGCAGCGGTGCCAAATGTCGATCCGGGCGTGGTGAGACCCATGACACCGGAACCGGTGATGGTCGCGGTGTTGTTTTGCGAGTCAAAGAAGCGGGAATCGAGCGAGGCTTCAGCGCCCTGCTTCTTGGCCACCCCAAAATCGAGAATCTTGAGCTGCTTGCGGTCGCGGCCGCTCTCCGTCACGAAGAGATTGGCCGGCTTGATATCCCGATGGATGATGCCCCTTGCGTGGGCGGCGCCGAGCGCACTGGCCGCCTGCTGGCCCAGGTAGATGACCTCGGAAGGGGTGAGGCGGTAATGGCTGAGATATTGCTGCAGCGTTTCCCCGTGCAACAACTCCATCACTAAATAGGGTTGCCCTTCCTGCTCGCCCACGTCGTAGATGGCGCAGATATTGGGGTGGTTCAGGGTGGCGACTGCACGGGCCTCGCGCAGGAAGCGCTCATGGGAGACCTCTGCGCGGGTGCGCGGAGTGCCCGCGGGCGAGGGACTGCTGGTCGGGTCCGAGACCAGAAAGCTGTCGGAGATGATCTTGAGAGCGACCTCACGTTCGAGCCGAGGGTCGAGAGCGCGGTAGACCTCGCCCATTCCGCCGGCACCTATCTTCTCTATGACTCTATAGGGTCCAAAGACAGTGCCAGACTCGATCATTCCTCGCCCCTAGCGTTCGAATTCACTTCCCTAGTGACCCGGATCTCCTGTGCGTTGCGCTGGACACGACCACGTGTGAGGCTTTCATCAAGGTAAGCCGCATGAAGCGCGCCAACGCCAACCAAGCTCCACAGGAAATCCGGGGAGGGGGCCTGCAGGTGGTTGATTTCTGAGTGTACACAGGGCGCCTTACGAGCGCCATGAATAGATCGAGCCGGGCCAACCTTCGCCTGGTAGTTCGGCGGCTTGCGTCAGGAAGCCGGCAATAGAAACGGGTTTTCTATCTGCAGACCACCAAACTTCTGGCCGTGCTGAAGGTCTTCGGTGAGCAGAAGATCGCATTGCGCCTGGATGGCTGCGGCCACGATGAGAGAGTCGTACCACGAAAGGCGGTACCGCGCCTGTAGGTGCAAAGCTTCCAGGTAGAGCGCATGAGAAGAATGAATGCTCAGAAGTGGACGAAAAATGGTGCTGTAATACTGTTCTGCCTCATCAAACTTCATCGGTTGCGAAAAGCGCTGCAACGCAACGTTAAAGAACTCCTGAACCACTTGATAGCTAACAATTCCCTTCTGGATCTTGAGCGCCGTTCGTATCAATTGTGTCGCCTGCCGCGACTTTGCTGCGGAGCCTCTATCGAACGAATAGACGAAGATATTGGTGGCAAGGAAGAATCTATCGCTCATTCATCTCTTCTCTACTGAACTGCTTTCCGGCGTCAATATGCTTCATGCGCTTCATCAAAGCGTCGAAACTTTGCGTATCTCCCGCGCTGGCTGTGAACTGGGCAAGCCATTCGTTGAAGGCCGCGTTCAGGCTTAACGTAATGTTTTTCATACGATTTCAGTGCACACTGCTTTTGTGTAAATGAGGGGCCGAGCGACACCAGAAGGATTTCCGCCAGGCGGGTATACTTGCAGCGGTTTTCCCAACCACTGTCCGGCGGAGCCTTTCCGATGAATCGCAGGTCACTCCTTAAACTTGGCGGACTCTTCGCTATCACCCTTCCCGCACTCGCCTTCCAAGAGGAAAAGAGCAAGCTCAAGATCACGGGAGTGCGCCTGGTGCAAACCCGGCCGAAACATCCAGTGCCGAACTACACGCCGTCTCCGGGATCATGGTCGACGCAAGGGGTCGAGGTGGCGAATCCCATGTCTATCTATCCGCAATACAAGGCCACCCGGTCACTATGGAATCCTGATCCAGGGAAGATGCCGGGATTCACGGTTGAAATTTCCACGGACAAAGGCGTGACCGGTTATGGCTCCGGCGGGGCGGGCGGCGGGGCGGTAGTGGAGCAGCATTTGGTGAAGCTCCTGGTTGGCGAAGATCCGTTCAACGTGGAGCGCCTTTGGGACATCATGTACCGGTCGACCATGCCCTATGGACAGGCGGGCATTGCCATCAACGCCATCAGCGGAGTCGACCTGGCATTGTGGGACCTGATCGGCAAGGCGCTCAATCTTCCTGTGTACGAACTACTCGGGGGCCAGACCAAGCCGCGCATTCCCGCCTATTGCACCGGCAACGATGTAGAGCAACATCTCAAGTTCGGTTACAAGCGGTTGAAGCTGGCCATTCCCTACGGCCCCGCGGACGGCTGGGACGGGCAGCAGAAAAATCTCCAGTTGGTAAAGAATACCCGCGGGCAGCTGGGACCAGCCGGCGACCTGATGCTCGATTGCTATATGGCTTGGAACGAACAGTACACCATCGAGATGGCCAAGCTGGTCGAACCGTATCGCATCTATTGGATGGAGGAATGCCTGCAGCCGAGAGATTATGAAGGCTTTGGGCGCTTGAGCGCGGAAATAAAATCCACCCGCATCGCCACCGGTGAACACGAGTACACGCGGTATGCCTTCCGTCAGCTGCTAGATCACCGCGGAGCAGCGATCTGGCAACCCGACATCCACTGGTGCGGTGGCATGACGGAGCTGCGCCGAATCGGGGCGATGGCGGCCGCCTATGATATCCCGGTGATTCCCCATGGCGGGGGAGCCTTCGATTCGATTCACTTCATCCTGGCCACGCCGAACAGTCCGTGGGCGGAAACGTTCATGCCCCCACCCGGTGGGCCGGACGAGGTGTACCGGCGGTTTGAAGAGGACAACCACATCACTCGCGGGCCGGAAGGCATCTATGCGCGACCATCGGACAGTCCAGGATTAGGTTGGGATATTGAGGTGATTTAGCAGGCCTGGTCCCGGGGATTAAAGTAGGGGTATGGCCGATATCAAGAGCACCGATCTTCTGCAGCAATTCGCAAGCGACAACTATTCCGGCATCTGCCCGGAGGCCTGGGCGGCCATGGAGGCAGCCAATCACGGCCACGTCTCCGGGTACGGAGATGATCCCTGGACCGCGGCTGCAGCGGATGCCTTCCGGGAGCTGTTTGAGGCCGACTGCGAGGTGTTCTTTGCCTTCAATGGCACTGCGGCAAATTCATTAGTACTCGCGTCCCTATGCCAGTCGTATCACGCGGTGATCTGCTGTCAATCCGCCCACGTAGAGACAGATGAGTGCGGCGCCCCGGAGTTCTTTTCCAACGGCTCCAAGCTGCTTACCGCCGAGAGCGACGACGGAAAACTCACACCGGCTGCCATTCACAAGATCGCCACCAATCGGCAAGACATTCACTATCCGAAGCCGCGGGCCGTCACCATCAGTCAATCCACCGAAACAGGCCGCGTCTACACCGTTGAGGAACTGCGCGCCCTCTCGCACGAGTGCCGGCAACACGGGCTTCGGTTGCACATGGATGGAGCGCGCTTCGCAAATGTCTGCGCCAGCCTTGGCTGCTCGCCCGCAGAGCTAACCTGGAAAAGCGGCATCGACGTGCTGTGCTTCGGGGGCACGAAGAACGGAATGGCGGTGGGCGAAGCGATCCTCTTCTTCGATCGATCACTTGCCGTGGACTTCGACTACCGCTGCAAGCAGGCAGGGCAACTCGCCTCAAAGATGCGCTTTCTTGCTGCTCCGTGGGTGGGGATGCTTAAGAGTGGCGCGTGGCTGAGCAACGCGGCGCATGCCAATGCGTGCGCACGGTACTTGGCAGATCAGCTCCAGAATATTCCCGGCGTCGACATCGTCTCTACCCCGGAAGCAAACGCAGTGTTCGTCCATGCCTCGGACGACGTGCTCGAAGCTCTGCGCCAACGAGGCTGGAAGTTCTATACGTTTATAGGCGGCGCGGCTCGATTCATGTGCTCATGGGATACGGATCGCAAACGTATCGACGAGTTTTGCCGAGACATGCGCATTTGCGTTGAACAGGCTTCCATGCAGGCGAAGTGACGCCAAGCAACATCGGCTGATGATGCTCGGGAGACATGGACCTGTTGCGGATCTACCAGATCTCGAGACTGAGCGCCTTGGCAGCCTTGTAGGTCGCAATGAGTTCAAAATCCGGACGGTCGGACGTCACCAGGCGCGCCCCATGAGATCGCGCTGTCAGAGCGATCAATACATCGAAATGAAGATTTCGCAGTTTTTCGGGCGTGAAACCTCGGTCCTGGCGCATCCGGCTCAAGAGCTCACCGGAGTCTAGCCAGTTTTGTTTGGAAGGGACTAAAACGGGAAGATTTTTCTCCAGGTTCCGCAAGTAGGCCCGTTCCGCTGGTTTGCTGGCACCACGCCACAACTCGGCGAGCACCACGGCAGAATTCCTCAATATGCCCGCAAGCGAATTGATTCGATCCTGGTGTTGTCCGGTGCGCAGATAACCGATCAGGATCGATGTGTCCAAAATGACAAGACTACTCGACGTAACCATCGAACGACAGCTTCCCCACGTTCTTCTTCATAAGGTTCTTGAAGCGCTTAAGTGCGACAATTTCCCTGAGCGCAATGTGAACAGCCTCAGTTCGAGATTTCACTCCCAGAATCTTGGCCGCCTCGTCGGCCAGATGGGTATCGAGTCGGATCGAAGTCATTGTCACAGCCATCGGTGATTCCCCTTGTATATACATTATGTCGCCTCTGTATATAAGGTCAATTTATTGTTGCTGCAGAGCACGCTGTAGAACCTCAGCCAGGTGCAGGGCCTTCCGGCCTGTCGCTTGCGAGATTTGTTCGCGGCAACTGAATCCATCGGAGACGATCAGCGTGTCCGGATCTGTTCCACGAACCGCCGGCAAGAGCACTCGCTCTCCAATGGCCTGGGACACTGCATACTTTTTTTGCTCAAAGCCAAATGGCCCCGCCATTCCGCAGCAACCCGCGTCCAACGTCTTCAAATCCACGCCCATCTTACGCAACAGCCCTTCTTCCTCCGTCATCTTCATGATTGCCTTGTGATGGCAATGCCCATGAAGAAGCACCTTCTGCAACAGCTGCGGAGGCTGATACTCATTCTGTTGCAGAAACTCGCTGAGCAGGAAGGTTTGTCGCCGCAGACGTTCCGCACGTGCGTCCTCCGGAAACAGGTTGCGCAATTCGTCGCGGAATACCGAGGCGCAACTCGGCTCCAGAACCACGATGGGCAACCCGGCGTCGATTTCCCGCGCTAGCACGCGCATGATGCGCTGCAGGTATTGCTTGGCCCGGTCGAGCATCCCGAAGTCATATAACGGGCGGCCGCAGCACAGGTGGCTCCGCGGGACCCTTACTTCGAACCCCGCGTGCGTAAGTACAGCAAATGCAGCCCGGCTGGTTTCTGGCTTAAAGTAATTATTGAAGGTATCTGCCCAGAGAACCACCCCCGCTTCGCCATCTTTCGCAAACCGTTGCTTCGAGGCCCACCTCTGAAAGCTGACGGGAGCGAGCTGCGGCATCTCCCGCTGTGGCGCAAGCTCGAGCTTTTGCTGCAACCAGCGCTTCGACCAGGGTGCGTTACTCATGCGGTTGGCGATGCGCGGAGCGAACGAACCCAAAGCAGCCCAGCGGTCGATCATGCCGAACGCATATGCGTGCAGCGGGCGTTTCACTTCCTCATAGTAGTGAGACAAGAACTCCGCTTTATAAGTGGCGAGATCCACGTTCGCCGGGCATTCCGACTTACAGGCCTTGCAGGCCAGGCATAAGTCGAGAGCCTGCTTGACCTGCTCATTCTTCCAACCACCGTCAATCACTTCGCCCTGCAACAACTCGAAGAGCATGTGGGCGCGTCCTCGGGTGCTGTGTTCTTCTTCGAGGGTCACCATGTAACTCGGGCACATCGAGCCACCGTCCTGCTTGCGGCAGGTTCCCACTCCGATGCATCGTGCGGCGGCATTGGCGAAGGAGCCAGCGTCGTCGACAAACTTGAAATGCGTATTCGGTTGCAGCGGTTTGTAGTCCGCGCCCAGACGCAGATTTTCCGTGGGCAGGTAGGCATCCACTACCTTGTGAGGATTCATCTTGTTCTGTGGATCCCACACCGCCTTGAACTGGCGGAAGGCATCCATCAGCTCAGGGCCAAACATTTTAGGCAACAAAGAGCCCCGCGATTGCCCATCGCCATGCTCGCCGGAAAGTGAACCTCCATAGCTCACCACGAGGTCGGCAGCCCTTTCGACAAACTCGCCATAGTCGCGAATGCCCGCTTCGCTCTGCAAGTCAAAGCTGACCCGCATGTGAATGCAGCCATGCCCGAAGTGGCCATAGAAAGCGCCTTCATACTCGTACTCATTCATCAGCGCGCGAATATCCCGCAGGTAGCTGCCCAGCTTTTCCGGAGCCACCGCCGCATCGTCCCATCCCTCCCATTGCGGCGCCGCGCCGGGCGCAAACGCCGCTGCCCGCGGGCCAGATTCCCGCAGATGCCAGACGGCGCGAGCCTCAGACGGCGTATAGAGGCGGGTATTGGGCGGCTCAGGCATGCGCTTCAGGCGATCGATCAATTGCTCAGCAAGGCTGCGCGCATGCTGCGGATCGTCGGCACCAAATTCAACCAGCACGATGCCGCGGCCTTCAGGGAGCAGGTCGAGTTTAGGAGCACCCTTGCGCCTCAGCCCGTCCACGATGCTTCCCTCGAATCCTTCGAAGCCGATCGGCTGGAAGGTCAGAATCTCCGGAACATCATCCGCAGCGACAAATGCGTCGTGGTATCCAATGCCAACCAGGGCGCGATGCTGCGGGCTGGGTATCAGCTTCACCTTGGCTTCGAGCACCGTCACGCAGGTGCCTTCCGTTCCCACCAGCGCACGAGCGATGTTGAAACGCTCCGGCAGTAGCTCGTCCAGGTTGTAGCCGGAGACGCGCCGGGGAATCTGCGGGAAGCGGGCCCGTATCAGATCCGCGTACTGATCACCGATCGCGCGCAGAGCTGTGTAGATCTGTGCGCGACGGCCTCCCTTCTGCATTATGGAATTAAATTCGTCCGTTGTCGCTGAGCCGACGGTCATCTCCGTTCCGTCATAGAGCAGAATGCGCAGCTGTTGAATGTTGTCTACTGTTTTGCCGCCCAACAGCGAATGGGTCCCGCAGGAGTTGTTGCCAATCATGCCGCCAATCGTGCAGCGGTTGTGGGTGGACGGGTCGGGAGCAAACGTCAACTTGTGAAGTTCTGCCTGGCTGCGCAGCGTGTCGAGCACAACCCCAGGCTGCACGCGGGCAAAGCGTTGCACAGGGTCGAGCTCGAGAATCTGATTCATGTACTTGGTAAAGTCGAAAACCACTGCGACATTGCAGCACTGCCCTGCCAGGCTGGTACCTGCTCCACGGGCCAACACCGGCGCTCCGTACTTGCGGCAGGCCGCCATGGCAGCGGCTACATCGCCGGCGTCGCGCGGGACCACCAACCCGATGGGAACCTGGCGATAGTTCGATCCGTCGGTGGAGTACATGGCGCGGCTTCCCCGGTCGAAACGAACCTCTCCCTTAATGTTTTGCTTTAACTCTTTTTCCAGCTCAGCCGCATAGGGGAAGGTGTCCACCGGCTTTGCGTGCGAACTGAGCGGGAGGGGAGGGAGAGGCTGCATGTGCTTGCCTAGCGGCTCGCAGATGCCGGGGTTTCGACAGGGGCCAGGGACTCAAGAGCGGCTGTCACTCCACCCGCGCGGTGAGGAACGCCGGCCAGGCGCAGGCCCATCTCGACTCCGCTGAGCGTTCCTGCCAGCATCAGGTCATTGAAACTGCCAAGGTGGCCAATACGAAAGACTTTGCCGGCCAGCTTGGAGAGACCTGCTCCGAGAGACATGTCAAAATTCTCGAGGATGATACTGCGCAGACGATCCGCATCGTGGCCTTGCGGCATAAAGACCGCGGTCACCGCGCTTGAATAACAACGGGGCTCCTCGCAGACAATCTCCAGGCCCCAGGTTTGCACCGCGGTGCGCGTAGCTTCCGCGTGACGGTCATGGCGATGGAAGACATTGGGCAGCCCTTCCTCCTGCAGCATCGCCAGCGCCTCCTTCAAACCGTAGAGCAAGGTGGTTGCCGGAGTGGTCGGGAAATAACCATTGCGATTGGGGCCCAGCATCTCCTGCCAGTCCCAATAGGAACGCGGTAATTTTGCGCCCTTGCTGGCGGCGAGCGCCTTTTCAGAAATAGCGTTGAAGCTCAGGCCCGGCGGTAGCATCAGGCCCTTCTGTGAACCGGAGACGGTTACGTCTACTTCCCATTCGTCGTGGCGATAATCAATGGAGCCCAGCGAAGAGATGGTATCTACCATCAATAACGCCGAATGGTTGGACCGATTGATCGCCTGCCGGATCTCAGCGATTGAACTGGTCACTCCAGTGGAGGTTTCGTTATGGACCACCATCACTGCCTTGTAAGCATGGCGGTCGTCGGAATCCAAGCGCGAAGCTACTTCCGTCGCGCTTACGCCACTCCGCCAGTTGCCCGGCACATAGTCCACGATGAGCCCGAAGCGCTCCGCGAGCTGCCGCCACTGTAGGGAAAAGTGGCCGGTCTCAAACATCAGCACACGATCGCCCGCGGATAGGGTATTGACGATGGCTGCTTCCCAGGCGCCCGTGCCGGAGGCAGGATAGATGATCACCGGACCTGTGGTTTGAAAGATGGGACGCAGGTTCTCAAGAATCTCGGAGCCCAGCTTGGCAAATTCTGCGCTGCGGTGATCGATGACTGCTCGATGCATCGCCCGCTGGATCCGATCGGGGACGTTTGTGGGTCCGGGTATTTGGAGAAAGTGCCGGCCTGGGCGCGTCAAGAGAACCTTCCAGAATTCTAAACTAGGTAAAACCGCACGATCGATTGCGAGCAGCGCTCGCGACCATCTATAGTGTAAGGCCAACGCATGGCGACGGATTGTTTCTCCAGAATGCAGCGCCGGGCCTTCCTCAAGCTCACCGGCGCGATGACGGCATTTCGTCTTACGCCGAGTGCCCTTGCGGGTCCCAGCCGCCAGATTTCTATCGTCGTCGACGGCAACGAGCCAATTGCCTCCAGCGATCCGGTCCAATGGGCCGCCGGCCGGCTTCGCAATACGCTCGTGAACAAAGGCTTCCTATGCGATATCCTTCCCTCTGCGGATCGCGTCCAAGGCTCAACCTTTGTGATCGCGGTGGCTGGTGCGGGCTCAAGCCTGGCGCGGAATTTCTCCAAAGGGGGTGCGGCTCTCGGCAATCGAGAAAGTCTCCGTCTTACGCCCGGGCGATTGGCAGATGCGCCTGCCACCCTGGTCTCTGCGAGCGGCCAACGAGGATTCATCTACGGGCTGCTCGAGTTGGCGGAGCGGGTTCAATTCCAATCGGACGCGGTAGCTGCACTGCATCTAGCTCGGCCGATCGAAGAAGAACCCGCGAATGAAGTACGAAGCATCGCGCGTGCGTTCTGCAGTGAGGTCGAAGATAAGGCCTGGTACTACGATAAGGATTTTTGGCGAGGCTACCTGGATCTCCTCGTGGCCAGCCGCTTCAATCGTTTCAACTTTACCTTCGGAATAGGCTACGACTTTCCTCGCGGCGTCACCGGCGACTACTTCCACTTCCCTTACCCGTACCTCGTCGAGGTCCCTGGTTACGATGTGCGGGTGGTCCGGCTTGGCAGCGAGACCGGAGAACAGAATCTTGCTCCGTTCACCGCGGACGAACGGGAAAAGAATCTTCAGATGTTGCGTTTTATCGCCGCCGAAACGGGCGCGCGGGGACTGCAATTCCAATTGGGATTGTGGACCCATGCTTACGAGTGGACCGATAGTCCGCACGCACATCACCGGATCGAAGGGCTCACTCCCCAAAACCATGCCGCCTATTGCCGTGACGCTCTGGCGATGTTGTTGAAGGAATGCCCGCAGATTCAGGGGCTGACCCTTCGAGTGCACGGAGAAAGCGGGATTCCCGAAGGCAGCTATCCTTTCTGGAAGACGCTGTTCGAAGCCATCTCGGGTTGTGGCCGTGAGATCGAGATCGACATGCACGCCAAGGGAGTCGATCAGACGATGATCGACATGGCGACGGAAACAGGCATGCCGGTCAAGTTGGGAGCTAAGTACTCCGCGGAACACCAGAGTCTGGGTTACAACCAGGCGGATATTCGCGAACTGGAGATACCGGCGCCTGACCGCATGGAGACGGGCGTTTTTAGCGTGAGCAATGGGGCCCGCCGGTTCACGCGCTATGGTTACGCTGACTTCTTTCGGCAGGGTAGCCGCTATCAATTGCTCTTTCGCCTGTGGCCTGGAACGCAGAGGCATTTGCTCTCGGGCGATCCGGAGATGGCCGCGGCCTTCGGCCGCACCTCCAGCTTCTGCGGCGCGGCCGGGCTGGACATATTCGAGCCGCTCACGTTCAAGGGGCGCGAAGGTTCCGGACTGCCGGGTGGCCGTTGTGCTTACGCGGATGCGTCCCTCAATCCCAAGTCGGGCGACTGGGAAAAGTTTGAATACTTCTACCGCGTGTGGGGGCGATGCCTCTACAACCCCAACGCCGATCCGGAGAGCTGGCGACGTTATCTGAAAAGCAATTTCGGACCAGGAGCGCCCTCAGTAGAAAGTGCTTTAGCCAATGCCAGCCGCGTTCTGGCGTTAGTGACATCGGCCCATCTGCCCTCGGCTTCGAATCACGCGTTCTGGGCCGAGATATACACCAACATGCCGATCGTCCCCGGGAGCGAGCGGTCGTCCTACAGCGACACCCCTACGCCCAAGTGTTTTGGCACCGTAAGCCCGCTCGACCCCCAGCTCTTCTCGACTGTTGTCGAACATACCGTGGACTTGCTCGGCGGGCGGGCGAATGCGAAATATTCACCGATCGAAGTCGCGCAGTGGCTAGAAGATTACACGGGTGCATCCGCAAAGGCTTTGGCCAGCGCGCGCCTGCAATCAACGTCGCACACCTCGCCCGAGTTTCGCCGAATCGAAGAGGACGTCCTGATTCAGAATGGATTGGGCAATTTTTTCGCCGCCAAGCTACGTAGCGGCGTCTTGTTTGAGATCTACCAGCGAAGCGGCGATGTAGAGGCTGGCCGGCAAGCGCTAGCCCGATACAAAAGAGCGCGAGAGGCGTGGGCAACCATGGCGTCTCGCGCAAACAGCGTATACCGTCCAGACATCACTTACGGCAACATACCCATGCGGCGCGGAAACTGGGCCGACCGGCTCCCGGAGATCGATAAGGATATTGCAGCCATGGAGAGCACGCTGCAAACTCCCCCTGCTGCGTCTGGGCCTAAGGCCGAGCGCGCGATTCAAGGGGCCACGGGGAAACCGAACCGGCCTTCAGTCCCCTGCAGCCACACGCCACCGGCAAGCTTTCATCCTAGCCAGCCGCTCTCGTTGTCGTTGCTTGTTCACAACGTGGCTGCCCACGAAGCGCCCAGCGCCGTCTTTCTTTATTACCGTCATGTGGATCAGGCAGAGCGGTGGTTGTCCGTGGAAATGCGACGCGACCACAACGGTTACAGTGTTGCCATTCCCGGCAACTACACAAGTTCCGTCTTCCCGTTGCAGTACTACTTTGCGTTTCGGCGCGGAGTCGACGCGGCATGGCTCTACCCCGCATTCAACGCGACGCTTTCGAACCAGCCCTACTATGCGATCGCGAAGAGGAGTTGAGTACCCGGTTAAGCGGTGTTTAGGATCGGCTCAAGCTGCCACCCGTGGCTTGATCTTCTTCAGATCCTTGTTGGTGCGTGCCAAGCGCAAATCGTATTCCGCTTGCAAATTCATCCAGAATTGCGCGGGAAGCCCAAAATAGGTGCCGAGACGAAGTGCGGTATCCGCGCTGATGGATCGCTTGCCGTGTGCGATGTCATTGATCCGCGGAAGCGTAACGTGAATATCCTTCGCAAGGCGATATCGTGTAAGTCCCATCGGCTCCAGAAATTCCTTAAGTAAAATCTCTCCTGGATGAATCGCATGGGCTGACTTGATCTGCTGTGCTGCTTGAGGCATAAAGGTTCCTCGATCTTTCAGTGGTAGCCTGGGACTTCCACGTCGAAGGCGTTTCCCGCCTTCCAGGCGAAACAAATTCGATATTGATCGTTGACGCGAATCGAATGTTGACCTTTCCTGTCCTGCGTCAATACTTCCAGCCTGTTGTTTGGGGGTACCGGCAAATTCTCCAAATCCAGGGCGGCGTTCAGAATCATCAATTTTCGCAACGCGACACGTCGAAGGTTAGCGGGAATTCTGCGGCTTCGGCCTGTCTCCCAAAGTAGTTTGGTATCTGCGTCGCCGAAGCTGACGATCATGAAGCATAGTATCGCGATACGTTACTACTGTAAAGCGATACTAACTGGCTAGGATCGAGGTTCGTGTCGAAGTACTATAATGGCGAGCGATCCGAATGGGATGCTCCAGGTAATGGCCCCTCGGGGTCCAGGGGCTCAAGGGATGGTTATGAGAATGAAATTGTCGCGTTTCCTCGCCCTCGTTCTGGGCCTCAGTTTTTCGCTGTTGCCGTTGTTAGCGCAACAATCCGCTCCCGCTCAACCAGGCGCACCCAAGCCATGGGGCCAGAACCCCAATGGGATGCACGTATACCTCCAGGCCGGGCTGAAGACGCACCAGGCCGGCCAGCACGACTATCCACAGTTTCTCGCGGACTGGAGCAAGGTCCTCACCGAGCACGGAGCCATCGTCGACGGCTCTTTGCATCAACCCAGCGCTGCGGAACTAGAAGGTGTTGACGTGCTTGTCATCTATAAAGGTGACGATGGTTACATGAGCGATAGCGCAAAGAGCGCACTGGAAGCTTTCGTCAAACGTGGCGGAGGCATCGTCAGTCTCCACGATTCGCTGTGCGGCCCAGATCCTGCCTACTTCGCTACGCTGGTGGGCGGCGCCAAGAAGCATGGCGAAGTGAACTATACCTTGGGTGCGGATATCCCTTACACCATCGTGGACAGAGCAAACCCCATCATGGCTGGTATGACGGACATCACCATCTTCGATGAGGCGTTCTACAACATGACCTGGGCCAAGGATCCGGCGATCCATGTGCTCGCGACCGCGGTGATCCCTGGAACCCCCAGCGCCGGCAAGCACAAGGGAGAGGTGGTGCCGCAGATCTGGACGTACGAGCACACGCTCGCTGGCGGCCAACCGGCGCGGGCTTTCGTCTGGATGCAGGGACACACTTACGCCAACTATGCCAATCCGCAGATTCAAACCATGCTGCTTCGTGGCATCGCATGGGCGGGAAAAAGAGCGGTGGATGAGCTGGTGGATTACAAACCTCCGGTACGCAAGACTCCCAGCCCATACGGCGGGGGCCAGTAGCAATGCCCTTCAACCGGCTCGTCCTGGCGGGTTTGTTGGATTGGTGATGACGTGGATTCATCACGCAACTGAAATCCGGAGCCCAAGCTCAGCAACATTACGCGCCGCTGCTGTGGATCAATTCCGCCGACGACTTATCAATCCACTGGAACTCGGCATCGCGCAAAAGATGGTCACGAGAATGTCACACGCGAAGTTCGACCTTATTCCCATCCCGGATGCTACCCGGGGACACGGCACCCACACCGAGGCAGCAGTCTGGAAGGATTACCTGGTCGCGTTTCTGCGGGAAACGGAGAAGAAATAGGACATGAAGATCGATGTTCTTGTGGCAGGCGCCGGGCCGGTCGGATTGGCGATGGCGGTTGAGCTGGCCCGATATGGCCTTTCCGTCCGGATTGTCGATAAGTCGGCGGGACGCACGGATAAGTCGAAGGCCATCGTGCTATGGAGCCGGACGTTGGAGCTTATGGATTCCGCCGGCTGTAGTCGATCCCTGATCGATGCCGGTCGTAAGGTGACAGCCGTCAGCCTGGTGGAAGGGAGCAAGCAGATAGGTCACCTCACTCTCGACGGAGTGGACTCGCCACATCCCTATACCCTGATGCTTCCGCAGAGCGAGACCGAGCGGTTGTTGGATGAACATTTGAACGGCCTCGGAGTACAGGTGGAACGCGGCGTCGAGCTGACCCAGTTAGCAGCTTCCGCGGACCATGTGGTTTCGACGCTACGCCATGAGAACGGCCAGGAGGAGACGCTCGAAACCAGGTGGCTGATCGGATGCGACGGCGCCCACAGCACCGTGCGTCATCAGCTAGGAATGGAGTTCGTGGGGGACACGATGCCCAGCAGCTGGATACTGGCCGACGTCCACTTGAGCGATGTTCCCTGGAAGGAAGAGGTAGTGATCGCCTGGCACGCAGATGGCGTGCTGGCGCTCTTTCCCATCACGGAAGGCCGATACCGGATCATCGCTGACGTGGGCAATACCCCAGTCACTGCTCAACAGTCCGAACCTACCCTGGCAGAGGTGCAGACCCTACTGGATCAGCGTGGTCCGGGTGGAATCGTCGCTTCGCAGCCAGTCTGGCTTGCCGGCTTTCGCATCAACGAGCGCAAGGTCGCCGACTATCGGGCGGGCCAGGTGTTCCTGGCCGGCGATGCTGCCCATATTCACAGTCCGGCGGGCGGACAGGGAATGAATACTGGTATCCAGGATGCCTGCAACCTCGCTTGGAAGTTGGCCCTGGTCCATAGCGGCAGCTGCGCGGCTGAGCCGCTGCTGGGCAGTTACAGCCTGGAGCGCAGTGAGGTCGGAAAGCAGGTCCTCGCGGCGACCGGGCGTGCCACGAATATTGGCTTACTTAGGGGCGAAATCAAGCAATCCATTCGTAACCATATAGCCTCCCTTATCTTCGGATTGCCGCCCATACGCAAAGTAATTACTGAGGCGCTCACGGAGCTTTCCATTGGCTATCACCATAGTCCGCTCAACGGTGGAACCGCGCACAGTCACGGTGGCCCAGCGCCGGGTGAGCGAGCACCCATCCGTGTCGGAGGAAGAGCCCGTCGGGGCGGGGGCAACTCCCCGCTTTGCGCTGTTTGCCGAAGCGGGCGCCCCAGCTTCTCAATTGATTGCACGTTATCCCGGCATGCTCGAGGCCCATGTAAGAAAGCCCTTCCATGAGGGCGGACTCTGGTTGGTTCGACCGGATGGCTATACCGCCTTGGTGGCAGGACAGGACGGCTGGGATCAAGTGGCCGCCTACCTGGACCGGCTTGGTTGTTCCAACTCAAGACCGGGCTTGTGAGGTGGTATAAGGGAAGGTGTTCACTTAAACCGGGCCCATTTATTACTACTTTAGAAAAGAGGATGGTCATGCTCAAGACAATCGCCCTGGTCAGTGCCTTGGCACTATCGACATCATTGGGATTCGCAGCAGATGACGTGGTCCACGCGGTGGATGGCACGGTCGAGAAGGTCGACTCCGGTACGAAGACCGTCGTAGTGAAAACGGCAGACGGTACAGAACACACCTTTCACTATGTCGGCGACACGACTGTGCACGGCGTAAAGGGTGGAGCAAAGGGAACCGTAGACGGAGTGAAAGAGGGCAGCAAAGTTGCCGTGCACTATACGGTGGAAGGCAGCAAGGAGACGGCCAAGGAGTTCGACAACATCGGTGACGATGGACTTAAGGCCACCAAGGGCACCGTTACCGGTGTGGACAAAGGAGCCAAAACCATTGCGGTCAAGACTGCCGATGGCAGCGTAGACACATTCCATTTCTCCGAAACCGCGGCCAAGGACACTGGCAAGGATATCGGCAAGGGCACCGAGAAGAGCGCCAAGGTAACGGTGTATTACACGGAAAAGGCTGGCGTCAAAACGGCTCATTTCGTGAAAGAAGCATTCTAAATCGGAGCGTCCTTACTGCTCCTTCGGGATTTCGGGACTGGAGAATGGTATGAGGACGCTGCTTCTGTTGGTGCTGACGGCGAGCATGACTTTCGCGCAAGAGACTCGGCGCGCCGTCACCAAACCTCCTTCCGCCGAGGACGCCAAACCAAATAGCGACCAGGTCCCTGACGTCTACGCCATCACCGGTCACTTCGATCGAGTGGTTGTTCTCCGTTTCAAGTACCAGACGGACCTGCTCGCGGGCCTGCAAAAAATGGTGAAGCAGGAGCACATTCAAAACGGGGTGATTCTTTCGGCGGTCGGATCGGTGCGCGGCTACCAGGTGCATCAGGTCTCCAACCGGACCCTTCCCTCAGAGATCACCTACGAAAAAAATCCCGCCCAACCGGCCGACCTGGTCAGCATGAACGGCTACGTGATCAACGGCCGGCTGCATCCCCACATGACTCTAGCGACCCCGGACAGAGTCATCGCGGGCCATCTCGAACCGGGCACTGAAGTCTTCACCTTCGCAATCGTTACCATTGGGGTGATGAACGACGCAGACCTCAGCAAGGTGGACGAGACGAACTATCGCTAGGAATTACACGGCATGAGGGCCCTGGTGAAGGGGAGAACAAGATGGGCGATCGACTTCGGAGAGGTTCAAAGGTGGGGGTGTACTTGCTACTCCTGGGACTTTTCGCAGCCGCCTCGGGCGTCGTCCCTCAAGCCATGGCTGCGCCGGCGAAGAATATGACAACAGCTAGCTCTTATTTCGTCTATGTCGGAACTTATACCGGACCCACGAGCAAGGGTATTTATGGTTTCCGTTTCGATCCCAAGACAGGAAAGTTCACCGCCACGGGCTTGGTAGCCGAGCTGCCGAACCCGGCATGGCTGGTTACCGACCCGCAGCATCGCTTCCTGTATGCGGCAACGGAAATGGGTCCGGAAAAAGGGGCAGATAACTACAAGAAGAACGGCTTCATCAATAGCTACTCCATCAATCCCAAGACCGGCGCCCTCACTTTTCTCAACAAGGTGGATGCGGGCGGTGGCGGCTCATGCCACCTGGTGGTAGACAAGACCGGTAAGATGATCTTCGTCGCCAACTACGGCAGCGGCAATGTCGCCTCGTTCGCGATCAAAGCCGACGGCAGCATCGGTGAAAGAACAGGCTTCGATCAACACACCGGCTCAAGCATTGATCCAGCACGGCAAACGGGGCCTCATGCTCATGCAGTCGTGCTTTCGCCCGATAATCGCTTCCTCTTCGTGCCCGACCTGGGCATGGACCAGATCAAGATCTATCGTGTCGACGCAGCCAAGGGAACGTTCGCTCCTAACGATCCTCCGTTCGCCACGGTGAAGGCGGGTTTGGGGCCGAGGCATTTCACTTTTGGCCACGGAGGAAAGTTCGCCTACGCGATCTGTGAGATGGGATCGAGCGTTGTGGACTTTGCTTATGACCCGGAAAAGGGAGCGCTGACACCACTGGAGACTATCTCCACCCTGGCTTCCGACTTCAAAGGGGAAGACAACTCGGCAGAGATCGAAGTGGGGCGGTCAGGGCAGTTTCTTTATGCCTCGAACCGCGGCAGCGACAGCATTACGGTATTTGCCATCGATCCAGCCAAGGGAATGCTGACCAAGGTGCAACTGGTACCCACGCAAGGAAAAATTCCCAGAAATTTCGCCATCGATCCCACGGGCAAGTACCTGGTGGCGGCGAACCAGAAATCTGACCAGATGGTGATCTTCGACGTAGATCAAAAGGATGGTCAGTTAAAGCCGGCGGGGCAGGTTCTCGATGTTCCAGCGCCGGTCTGCATTTTGTTTGTGCCAGCCGAATAGGGCGCGCAACGACGCGATGGAAAGAGGGCCCGATGAAATTCTTCCGCTCGCAGTTTTCCCGCAGAACCCTGGTTCAGAATGCCGGCATCGTGGCCGGTGCCGGGCTGCTTGGCCTGGGCACTGGTACAACTGCGCAGTCGCAGGCTGCGCAGAGCAATGGGAAGCCGCGTGCCCTCGCGCTGATCGGTGATCGTTATCACAACCCGGATTACATTCGCGTAAGCCTGGACAAGGTCTTCAATGACCTCAAGATTCCCATTGACTACACCATTCAATACGACCAGATCTCGGCAACCCTGTTGAAGAATTATCACCTGCTATTGATCTTGCGCGACGGTATGATCTGGCCCGATGGTTACCTCGGACCGGATGCATACGCGGCGTACGAAGCAGACCTGGAAACCCCGAAGACCTTTCCTGATCCGAAGCCCGTAACCTGGATCACGGAGGAGCAGGGTGCGGCGATCAAAGACTTTGTGACCGCGGGGAACGGCTTCTATGCCCTTCACAACTGCAGCAATATCTCGCTCAGCTCGAAGAACTACCGTGAAGTGATGGGCGGAGCCTACATCAGCCATCCGCCGCTGCGTCCGTTCCAGGTGCACGCCACCACCAACAAACATCCCATCACGGAAGGGATGAGCGCATTCATGGTCAATGACGAGCAGCACTACGTGATCTACGATAAAGACCCGAAGTACGTGATTTTGGAAGCGGAGAATGTCGACGGGCTACGGTTCCAGGATTTGGGCACCAAGTCGGTCTCCGGGTGGGCCTACGATTTCGGCCAGGGGCGGGTGGTATTTACCGCGGTTGGCCATACGATCCATGCCATGTGGGCTCCGCAATACATCGAGATACAGAAGCGATCCGTGCGCTGGTTGCTGAAAGAACTCTAGATTTCCGTTCCCTGAGGGACGCCTTGCAAGGACCCCGCGCCACCTTTATCTACCTATCCGTGGTCTTTGGCTTGCTCGTCATTCCGCGCGCATTGCAGCGGTTCCGTCTCCCAGCCGCGCTCACCTGTTTTGCCTTCGGAATCATTGTGGCCGGATTTTTCAAGCCACTGGTGGGCGACAGCGTTATCTCTTACCTCTCGACCCTTGGGATAGCGGCGCTGTTTCTCTTCGCCGGCCTGGAAGTGGATCTGGCTGAGCTTCGCCGCGAGCTGCCATCGCTGGCCGCGCACTTCGCCGTACGCGGGCTGGTGCTGGTGGCTTGCGCCCGCCTGGCCGCCGTGTATCTCCACTTGGGCTGGCAGGTCGACTGCTTGTTGGCGCTCGCACTGCTTACTCCGTCGACCGGTTTTATTCTGGATATGCTGCCCCACTCCGGGCTTGACCACACGGAGCAAGCGGAAGTTGCTCTGCACGCGGTTGCCGGTGAGGTAACAGCCGTCTTTCTCTTCCTCGTGATCTCGCAGGCGGATTCGGTCAAGACCCTGCTCATCTCGGGTGGCGCGATCGCCTTATTGATCGCGTTCATGCCTTTGGTCTTTCTGGCCCTGGGACGCTATGTGGTTCCTTACGCGCCCGGCTCTGAGTTCTCCCTGTTAGTCATGATGGGGCTCATCTGCGCAGTTATCACGGAGACGCTGGGCGTCTATTACCTGGTGGGCGCTTTTGTCGCCGGACTGGTCGCGCGATCGCTTCGTAAACGCATGACCACTCTTGCTTCAGAGCAAAATCTGCAAGCGATCAGTCTCTTCGCCTCGTTTTTCGTCCCCTTTTATTTCTTTCACAATGGACTCGGAGTGCCCAGCGCCGCGCTGGTCGCCAACTCTCTTTGGTACGGGTTTGCGCTTGCGGCGTGCATCATCCCGGTACGCCTGGGCGTGGTCTGGCTCCAGTCCCGTTTTATGAAGCACAGGGGCCACCGCGGCAGCCTGCGGGTTTCCATCGCCCTTACACCCACCCTGATCTTCACCCTGGTGATTGCGGAGATCCTGCGGGAGAATTTTTCCGTCAGTCCCCCGCTCTACGGGGGACTCCTGGTCTACGCCGCCATCGCCAGCATCCTGCCATCGTTAGCCTTGCCGGCGCTTTCCGAGACCCTGGTTGATCCGATCGCCATCGAAGCCTGAAGGGACTACCCAACACTGGCGTGCTGGGCAGCCCTGTGGACGGCACAACTTGCTGAATAGTAGAAGAGAACGCGGGCAACCGAAACCGGATTGGCAAAACCCTGCGGCTAAAGCCGGAGGAGGATAGTCCTACGCGAGCCGCTCGGCTTGAAAGCCGAGTTCCCCCGCATAAATGCGGGGCCCCCACCGGGAATTTGGACAAGTCTGATTTCAGCCGTCCCCACTCGACAAGCTCAGGGCAGGCTCTTCGGGACTAAAACCTGAACCGGAGGTTCTCACGCTGAGGGGATTCATGCGTCCCTCCGCCACCATTGACGCACCGCACCGGCCAAGCTATCGTTGAACAATCTGGTGTTCGGGAAGGCGGTGCAAATCCGCCACTACCCCGTAACTGTAAGCGCCGAGAGCTTGAACCAATTAGCTGGAGTCACTGGGATGCGAATCCCGGGAAGGCTGTTCAAGTTCGATGAAGCGTAAGTCAGGAGACCGGCCAGATGCCCACCAGGGCCGTTTTCAGCTTCGATGGGAGAGCTGGAAAGCAACCTCGCTGACGTAGTTTGCTGGTTAGCACGGACGCTGCCTTTTTGCTTTTATCCCGCTTCGCGCCGGGCTTTTGCCCTGTGCCAGAGGCGATTGTATGCAATCAAGTCCTCGTAAGACGGTGACCCTCGTGCTGGGGGGAGCGCGCAGCGGCAAAAGTCACTACGCACAGCAACTCGGCGAGCGCGCCGGGCGCGTCGTTTTTGTGGCCACGGCTCAGACCGGCGACGACGATGAGATGCAGCGCAAAATCGAGCGCCACCAAAACAGCCGCCCGCGACATTGGCAAACTGTCGAGGAACCTCTGCAATTGGCGGAGACCATCGCCCGCCACGGGTCCGGCTGCGACCTGATGATCATCGATTGCCTGACCTTCTTCGCCGCTAATCTGCTCGATGCCCAAGGCGACGAGCAAATGCCGATCGAGGCTCTCTGTGCGGCCCTGAAGTCACCTCCCTGTTCGATCGTGCTGGTGTCGAACGAGGTGGGGAGTGGAGTTGTGCCTGCCTACCCGTCGGGCAGGCGGTTCCGCGATTTGCTGGGCGAAATGAATCAGAGCGTCGCTCGCGTCGCGTCCAACGTGCTTCTGCTGGTTGCCGGCCTTCCCTTGGTCCTCAAAGGCCAACTGGAAGCGAATTCTACACAGGCGGCCACGGCGTGAAGCGGCCCTTGGTTGTGTTCATGATGCTTGCCGGCTTGGCGCTTCCGGCGTACGCGAGTCGCATCCTTACCGATGAGAGCGGACGCAAAGTCACGGTGCCCGACCACCCGCATCGTGTAGTCTGCCTGTTGCCGAGTGTCACCGATACTGTCTTCGCGCTGGGATCGGGAGATGATGTAGTGGCCGTAAGTGACTACACCACTTATCCTCCCGCGGCACTGAAGAAACCGAGTATCGGCAGCCTGGTCAAGCCTTCCATCGAGACCATCCTCTCCTTCCATCCCGACTTGGTGCTGGGGACCGAGATACCGGGATCGGCGGAAACCGCAAACCAGTTAGAGGAGATTGGGATACCGGTCTACCTCGTCGACCCGCACGGTCTTGCCGGCATTTTGCACTCAGTCGAAAGCATTGGCCAAGCGCTCAATCGCGGGCAGCAGGCTACTGCGCTGAACGCCACCCTGGAAAGGCGAATCGAAGCCGTCAAAGCGCGCACCGCTGGTAAGCCCGCTCCGCGAGTCCTGGTCCCCATCTGGTATGACCCCATCATCACCATCGGCAAGCACGCCTTCATCACCGAGATCATTGAGGCCGCCGGAGGCAGATCGGTGACCGACGACCTGAGCGCCGATTGGCCGCAAATAAGTTTGGAGGCGGTGATCACCCGGGCCCCCGATTCCCTGTTGCTGATTCGCGGCGGCAAGATCGACATCAGTGTGTTGCAGAAGCGCCCCGGCTGGAGTACGCTTCCGGCCATTCAGAAAGGCAAAGTCTATTACGTCGACAGCGGCATACAGGATCCAAGCCCAGTCGCCATCGACGCCTTGGAGGAGTTGGCTAAGGAGTTTCACCCATAGGAAACAAGGACGGAAGGCTCCGTTCTTCGACACAACCACGGCAAGGTAACGAGAAGGCGGTGCGAATCCGCCACTACCCCGTAACTGTGAACGCAGAGAACCCGGCAAGGACGATCAAAGCCACTGGGATGAATCCTGGGAAGGCAGCCAAGGTTTGTTGACGCGTAAGTCAGGAGAACGGCCTTGCTCCACTCACCCGAGGGGGTACGCACGTGTTCGATCGTTCGAGTTTGCGAAGCATCTTCTTCTTGTCTCTATTGTTGGCGCCATTCACCACCTATGCCGCCGAGAGCGGCACTTTGCGCGGAACCGTAACCGACCCGCTGGGCGCGGTCGTTGTCTCGGCCACCGTGGAGTTACTCGACGGCACCTCCGTGGCGGGAAAAACCACCACCGATGCCACCGGTAGCTATCTCTTCCATCTGCAAAAAACCGCTCGCTACCAGGTGCGTGCGGTCGCGCCCACCTTCCAGTCCACCACCAGCAATGCAGTCTTTGTGGGCGGCTCTGGCAAAGCGGAAGTAGATCTCACCCTGGCCACGCAGACGCTCACGCAACAGGTGACAGTCACCGCGACCGGAACCCCCACGCCCGAAGCGCAGGTGGGCGCAGCGGTGAGCGTGCTGAACGCGGATCAATACCGTTACTCGACCGAAGTGCAGGATCCAATACGCCTGATTCCCGGTGCGCAGGTAACCCAGACGGGGCAGACGGGCGGCACCACGGGCCTTTCGATACGTGGCGGCAACGTGAACGCCAACAAGGTATTGATCGACGGAGTGCCGGCCGACGATATAGGCGGAGCGGTTGAGTTCGCCAACATCGACAGTGTGGGCATCGCGAAAATCGAGGTATTGCGGGAGCCCAACAGCGCACTCTACGGGTCCGATGCCCTGGCAGGCGTGGTGAGCCTGACCACGGCTCGCGGCAACACGCTCCTTCCCCTACTGACCTACTCCGGCGATGGAGGCAACTTTAATAGCTTCCGCCAGGTGGGCACGCTCAGCGGCGCCTACCGTCACTTCGACTATTACTCAGCATTGGCCGTGACGCAGACGCAGAATAGTTTCCCTAATAGCGATTTTCACAACGCGACGTACGCCGGAAACTTTGGCTGGACACCCAATACCGCCAACGATTTGCGTTTTACCGTGCGCCATTTAGCAGTCTCCGCCGACCAACCGAACGCCATCCTGCTTTATGGCATTCCCGATGACACAAGCGTGAAGGAGCATGACGACTACTACAGCGGCGCCTGGAACAACCAGACCACTGAGAAATGGCACAACCAGATACGCTACGGCGGCTTGCGTTTGAACTACAACTACATTGACTTTGCTGCGACCGGAATCTATGACCCGGATGAAGACGTGTACCTCGGCGCTCCGGTCAACATAAAGGGTGCGAACGGCTATAGCGTAAGCGGCCAGGCGATCTTTCAATACGGCGCCAGCTACGGTGAAACCTATCCCAACGACTATCTCGCTCCCAGCAAGCGGGACTTTGTGTATGCCCAGACCGATTACCGGCTCAATGAGCATATCGTCGCCCTGGGGGCATTCAAATACGAGTCCGAGCGCGGCTCGACGCTTACCTCCGGAGGAACGCCCACCGCCATCGAGCGGGGCAACTACAGCTATACCATTCAGCTGGAAGGGGATATTCGCAACCGCCTCTATTACACACTGGGCAGCGGTCTCGAAGACAACGGGCTCTTCGGCTTCGCGGCCACCCCGCGTGCTTCCCTTGCCTACTACCTCTTTCGTCCAACCAACACCCACTGGCTCAACGGGACCAAACTCAACTTCAGCTTCGGCAAAGGCATCAAGGAGCCGAGCATCTACTACCAGAGCATCTCCCTTTATGACATCCTGGCCGCCCAGCCAAACGGCCCCGAGCTCATCAAGCAATATCACGTCTCGCCGATCGGACCGGAGACCTCGCGCAACTACGATGGAGGCGTCGATCAGCAACTGTGGAACGGCCGGGCCCGCATTACCCTGACCTACTTTCACAATGAATTCACCAACGGCGTCGAATTCGTGCCGCAATCGGCCTTGCTCGCGCTTGGACTGCCCGCGGCCAGCGATCCCGCAGTCGAATACGGAGCGGCCGTAAACTCCCAGGCCTTTCGCGCCCAGGGGGCAGAGATCGCGACCGAGTTCGAGATCGGCAGCCACCTCTTCGCGCGCGGCGGCTATACCTACCTGGATGCCGTGGTGCAGCAATCCTTCTCCAGCGAATCACAGCCCACCTACAACCCGGACTTTCCGACCATTGCGATCGGGGCCTTTTCGCCCCTGGTAGGCGCACGGCCGTTCCGGCGCGCCCCGCAGTCGGGATACTTCGGTCTTACGTATAACCGTTCCAAATGGTATGGCTCCTTTACCGGCACGCTGGTTGGCCGCCGCGACGACAGTACCTTTCTTACCGACTCAAATTTTGGCAACACTTTGTTGCTGCCCAACCGCAATCTGGATGGCGCTTACCAACGGCTCGAACTTGGCGGTGGATACCAGTTCACGCGAACCCTTACGGCTTACACTGATATACAGAATCTCTTGAGCGAGCATTACAGCGAGGCTTTTGGTTACCCTGCGCTTCCCTTCACCTTTCGCGCCGGGGTAAAGATCAGCTTTGGAGGCGAATCTTGGCAACTGAAATAGCCACGGTTTCAAGTGCTACGGAGGCTGCCTCGCCTCCCGGCCGCCGCCACGCTGGAGGGCCCGAGGGCGGAAAGAGCAGGATGCGTCCATGGCTACTCATCGTCTTGCTGACGGTGGCGCTGCTGGTGGTTACTCTGGTCTCGCTCGCGACCGGCGCGGTGCGCATCTCGCCGCGCGTACTCCTTGCCGCCATGTTTTTGGATCATCCGCTGACCGAGACACAGCGGCTCATCTTGTTCCACATTCGGCTCCCTCGCGTGCTGGCCGCCGGGGTAGTGGGTTGGGCGCTTTCCCTCGCCGGTCTTCTCTTTCAAGGGCTCTTCCGCAATCCTATCGCCGACCCCTACGTCACCGGCTCTTCCGGAGGCGCTATCTTTGGCGCCTGCATCGGCATCTTTTTCTTTTCCCAGTGGTCGGTCTTCGGTTTCGGCGCCACCGGATTGCTTGCCTTCGCCGGGTCGGCGGCCACGATGGCGGTCGTGTACTCTCTTGCACGGTCCGCAGGCAGGACCAATGTGGTCACGCTTCTGTTGGCTGGGTTTGCCATCAGCGCCATGTTCACCAATACCAGTTATTTCTTTGAGATCCTCGACAAGAACGGCGCCAGCAACCGCATCTTGATTTCCTGGCTGCACGGGGATATCGGCATACCAGCCTGGACAGAGTTGGCGATCAGTGGCGTTTTGCTCGGTCTGGCCTCACTGGCTTCTTTGCCTTTGATGCGAACACTGAACACCCTGGCATTGGGTGATGAATATGCGCAGCAGCTCGGGATCCGGATCGAGTCCGCGCGTGTGTACATTATCTTGATTGGATCGCTGCTGACGGCCGTGGCAGTTTCGCTCGGAGGCATGATCAGCTTCGCCGGACTAATCGTTCCCCACGTCGGACGGCTTCTGCTAGGGCCCGATCACGTGCGCCTGCTGCCGGTAACGGCATTGGCCGGTGCCATCTTCCTGATACTTGCCGATACCCTGGCACGCACGATCATTGCTCCGTCAGAGGTGCCGGTGGGTATCCTCATGGCGTTCATCGGCGGACCGTTCTTCCTCTACCTGCTGCGCAAGATGAAACGGAGCTACACGGTATGAGCTGCCTGCTGCGCTTGAGCGAGGTGCATTTCGACTACCAGGACCACAGCGTTCTGCGCCAGGTAACCTTCGATCTTGAAGAGGGGAGCTGCAGCGCGCTGATCGGCACCAACGGCGTGGGCAAAACGACACTGTTGCGTATTGCCGCCGGAGTGTTGCGCCCGGCATCCGGGAAGGTCCTCTTGCGGGGGCGGCCGATGGAGACGATCTCCTTGAGAGAGATCGCGCGCACCATCGCCCTGGTGCCACAGCAACTCGAGCTTCCCTTTGACTTCACGGTGCAGCAGGTGGTGGAGCAGGGACGAACCCCTTACATGGGTATGCTACGGGGACCGGGATTCAGTGACCGCGCGGCCGTGGACCGGGCCCTCGACCTTGCGGATCTTTCCAGCCTGCGCCATCGCATCTTCAACGAGCTCAGCGGAGGAGAACGTCAGCGGGTGAAGATCGCGCTTGGGCTAGCCCAGGAACCGCGCCTGCTGCTCCTGGACGAGCCCACCCAAAACCTCGATATCGGAAGACAGGTGGAGCTGATCGATCTGCTGCATTTTCTCCGGGATCAGGGCATCACCATCCTGGCCTCCATGCACGATCTCCACCTCGTGGATAAGAACTTCTCCACCGTGCTGCTGCTGAGCCCGGGACAGCCCCTGGTCAGCGGAAGTCCGGAGCAGATGCTGCGGCCCTCGATTCTGGAACTAGCTTTTCAATGTCCACCAGACCGTCATCCGCTGCTGATCGAGCGCGCCGAACTCTACCGGAAAGAAGCCCGATGAACACAGAGCTGCAACCCGACATCGAAGAAGTGATCGGGGCGATCATCGCTCCGCCGGAAGCTTATCTAGCGCAGGCGAAGGCTCGACTCGACACGCTCACCAAACCGTTGGGAAGCTTGGGACGCCTGGAAGATCTTGCGGCGCAATGGTTCGCGATCCGTCAGGGAAACATAACCGCCCCGGTGAGCAAGGCAGTCTATGTCTTCGCCGCGGATCATGGCATCACTCAAGAAGGAGTAAGCGCCTACCCCGCCAAGGTGACGCAACAAATGGTGCTCAACTTTCTCTCTGGAGGAGCAGCCATCAATGTGCTGGCTCGACTCCACCAGGTGGAAGTGAAAGTGGTGGACGTTGGCGTCGATGCGGACTTGTTTGGTTATGCCGGTCTGACGGACGGAAAGGTGCGCAAGGGCAGCAGGAATATGCTGCGGGAAACGGCCATGAGTCCCGAAGAGGTAACCGCGGCGCTCTCCGTCGGCCTCACCATGGCGGAGGATGCCCACGCTAAAGGAAAGAACCTGATCGCAGTGGGCGAAATGGGCATTGGCAACACCACTGCGGCCAGCGTGATGACTGCGGCGCTTACCGGGCTGCCGGCCAGTCTGGTCACCGGTAAAGGGACGGGCCTCGATGAGGAGGGATACGCCCGCAAATGCGCCACTGTGGAGGCGGTGCGGAAGCTACACTTTGGCCAGGCCGCCGGCCCGCGCAAAATTCTTCGCTGTGCCGGCGGCCTGGAAATCGCCGCCATGACGGGCATGATCCTGGGCGCAGCACGGCGCAAGATGGCGATTGTCATGGACGGCTTTATCTCCACTGCGGCCGCAGCGATCGCGTGCGGCCTCTCGCCCGCGGTGCGGCCCTACCTGTTCGCCGGCCACCAGTCACAGGAGCCGGGCCACCGGGTGCTCTTGGCTCACCTGGAGATCGAGCCCATCCTCGACCTGCAGATGCGCCTGGGTGAAGGTACCGGTGCAGTCCTGGCCATGCCGGTTCTTGAAGCAGCCATGCATCTCTATCAGGAAATGGCCACCTTTGCTTCGGCCGGCATCAGTGGAGCCAATGCATGAGCTTGCGCGCTCCGCGATTTGTCGTGGACATGGCGGTAGCGTTTCAATTTCTCACCCGTCTGCCGGTTCCCCAAGTGCCGTTCGCACCCGACGGCCTGGCGCGCGCGGTGAAGTTCTTCCCTCTAGTAGGCCTGGTGATTGGGCTGGGCGCGGCGCTACTGCAGAAGGTACTGTCCCCGCATCTCAGTAAGCCCGTCTCCGGACTGGTTGTGCTGCTCTATCTAGTGATCATCACCGGATGCTTACATGAAGATGGTCTCGCCGATGTCGCCGATAGTCTGGGCGGTTGGAATCTCGAACAGCGGTTGGCCATTCTCCATGACAGCCGCATCGGCAGCTACGGCACCGCGGCGCTGGCACTGTCATTGCTCAGCCGTGGAGTGCTCCTGGCTGAGCTGCCCCTGGAGCGCTTCACCGCCTACATGGTTTCCGCTCATGTGCTCTCGCGCTGGTCGGTCCTGCCCCTCAGCTACTACCTTCCGCCGGCTCGTGATAGCGAAGGCCAGGGGGCGCGGATCGCTCGCTTGACTTCTGCTTTCTCCCTGATCGCGGGTTCTCTTTTTACTATCGTCACCGTGGTTGTTGTTTTGCGCAGGGCCGCGATTGCTCCGGTGCTGGCGGCATTGGTTGCTTCCCTGCTGAGTAGTGTTCTTTACCTGCGCAAGTTCGGCGGCGTAACCGGCGATTGCTTTGGCGCCACCACGCAGATCACCGAGATCGCGGTGTACGTTTGCGGGGTGTGGAAGCCATGAGCCGCGCCTTATTTATTCGCCACGCGGAGACGGAGATGGCAGGTCGGTTTTGCGGCCACTCCGACCCGGATTTGAACGCCCAGGGACGGATGCAGCTCGCCTCGTTGACGAACCTGCTCTCCGCGGAGCCAATCGATATGGTCTACAGCAGCGACCTCCGCCGGGCCAGTGCAACAGCGCAAGCGATCGCCGCGGTTCGAGAGATACCGCAGGTGGTAAGGCCGGCGCTGCGGGAGATTGATTTCGGGCGATGGGAAGGGTTGCGTTGGGAGCAGATCGAACAAATCGATCCGGAATACGCGCGGGAGTGGGTGGCACGGTATCCGCACCTGGCTGCGCCTTCTGGGGAGAACTTTCAGGCATTCGAGGCGCGCGTCCTCGGAGAAGTGACTCGTCTTCTCGACGATAGCCGTGGACCCATCGCGGTGGTCACGCATGGGGGCGTGTTACGCGTGGTCTTGCGGCATCTTTGCGGTCGTTCGGATGAGGAAGCATGGCGACAAACTCAAGCGTACTGTTCCTTGGTGCGCTATGAGTGAGTCGAAAGGAGAAGTGGCATGAGTATCGCAACGAAACATGGTGATAAAGGACAGACCGGGCTTGCCGGCGGGATTCGTATCTCGAAGGCGGACGTGCGGGTAGAGGCCTACGGCACAGTGGATGAACTGAACACCGTGCTCGGGTTCGCTCGCAGCATCTGCAAGAATGAGGAGATCGCCGGATGGACCGAGCAGATTCAAAAGACGCTCTTCCGGCTTGGGTCCGCATTGGCGACGCCACCAGAGAGCCACAAGCCACAGCCCTACATCACGGCAGAAGACGTCGAGTTCTTAACTCAGTTGGTGTACCAGATCGAAGCGACGGAAGGGATCCTAGCTGATTGGTCACTGCCCGGCGCCCATACTGAGTCCGCTGCGTATGAAGTCGCGCGAACGGTGTGCCGGCGCGCAGAGCGTGCGGCCGTTCGGCTGGCAGAGAGTGGACAAGAGGTCAAGCCGGAGGTGTTAGCTTACCTGAATCGCCTCTCTGATCTGGCCTGGCTATTCGGCCGGTTGATCGAGTTGAACGCTGGCATCGACGCACGCCTTCGCGACGAAACCAAAACCGGTCCCAAGTGGTCGCGGGCCTGGTAGAGCGAACTCCCTGGACAACTGTTAGGGGGAAAGGCGCACTGCAGGTCGCTCCGCTCCGGTTTATCCAATCAACTGCAGCGTAGCCGAGGGACCTGCTGTGCCCTCTTCCCTCAAACGGCCTTCTCCTTAGGAGCGTCATGAGTCAAGCACGCGCCATCATGATTCTCGGCACCAGTTCCCATGTCGGCAAATCGTTGTTGACGGCGGCGCTCTGCCGCATCTTTGCGCAACAAGGTTACAGCGTCGCGCCATTCAAATCGCAGAACATGTCGCTCAACTCAGCCGCGACGATCGAGGGCCTGGAGATCGGCCGCGCGCAGGCGCTGCAGGCCGAAGCGGCCGGCATCGCAGCGTCCGTCCATATGAATCCTGTGCTCATCAAACCTTCCGGCGACAGCACGTCCCAGGTGGTTGTACGGGGCAAGATCTGGGGACAGATATCCGCTGCCGATTATCACCAGCGGCGAGTGGAAGAATTGATGCCGGCGGTACGCGAAAGCTATCAGACTCTCGCGTCTAGTCATCAAATAATCATCCTGGAAGGAGCCGGCTCCCCGGCTGAGATCAACCTCAAACAGCACGACATCGCGAATATGCGCATGGCGGAAATGGCCGGCGCCGCTTGCCTATTGGTGGGTGACATCGATCGCGGCGGAGTTTTCGCTGCCCTGCTGGGCACAGTCGAGCTGCTCGATCCGACAGAGCGCGATCGCATTCGCGGCTTCTGCATCAACAAATTTCGCGGCGACCTCAGCCTGCTGGAACCGGGCCTTCGCATGATGGAAGAGCGTTTGGCCAAACCCTGCCTGGGCGTAGTTCCCTATCTGCATGCCCTCGCGTTGGAAGAAGAAGATAGCGTCGGTCTCCCACTCGTGAGCCGCACAGGCTGGTCTGTTAGCAACAACACTCCAGACCGTCCGCTACGCATCGCGGTAGTCGCGCTGCCATCGTTCTCCAACTTTACCGACTTCGACTCTCTTCGCGCCGAGCCTGCGGTTGACTTGCTCTTCTGCCGCTCGGCTGCGTCTTTGGCGAACGCGGATGTGGTTATCCTGCCAGGAAGTAAACAGACCATGAGCGATTTGGAATGGATGCGGGGGGCCGGCCTCGACCGGGCGGTTCACCACCACTCCCAGTCCGGTCTAATCATGGGTATCTGCGGCGGTATGCAGATGCTCGGCCAGGAACTCGCCGACCCGCTCGGGATCGAGCAGCACGGCCGCATGGAAGGGCTTGGCCTGCTCCCTATCAGCACGACCATGCAGGCGCAGAAGGTGACCCGTCTCTGCTCCGGCAACATCCATGGCGGCAGCCTCTTGGGTCAATCGCTGCCCGAGGCGCGAATCGCCGGCTACGAGATTCACGTCGGCAAAACCCTGTACCTGGATCACGCCGAGCCTTTCGCGACCTTAAACTCCGGAGAGCTCGACGGTTGCATCAGCGCCGACCGGCGGATACTCGGAACCTACCTGCACGGGATCTTCGACCAGGACTGTTTCCGTCATGCATTCGTAACTGCCGCGCGCACCTTCCGCGAGTTGACCCCTCCATCCGTCTTCAATGCTTGGAAGGCACAACGCGAGGAATCTCTCGATCGGCTAGCTTACCAAGTGAGCCGATCATTGGACATGCGACGCATCTTTAGCTGGGTAGGCGTGGATTACCAATGACCCGCTCGCAAGCCATCGCTGCTGTCTGCTTGCTGGATTGGATCGCAGGAGATCCAGAGTGGTTTCCGCACCCGGTGCGGTGGATGGGGCGCTTCACGCAGCTAGCGGAATCGCTGCTACGCCAGCCTGGGCAAAGTGCAAACGGTGAACTGATGCGGGGAGCAGCGCTCACCGCCGTCTTAGTCGGCGTCTCATACCTGGGCACGGCGAAGGCGATCGAAATGGCTTATCGCACAAGTAAAGTCACGGGCATGGCGACGGAGATTCTATTGGGATGGACCTGCATAGCGTCGCGCAACCTGATCGATGAAAGCGGTGCCGTCATTCAGGCGCTGGAACGGGACGACCTCGGTCAGGCCAGGCAAAGGCTGTCGCGAATTGTGGGTAGGGATACACACTCTCTAGGTGAGACCGAGATCCACCGCGCTGTGATCGAAACGTTGGCCGAGAGCGCGTGCGATGGCATCGTGGCTCCACTGTTTTATATGGCCATCGGCGGTATCCCCATGGCCATGGCCTACAAAGCCGTGAACACGCTGGATTCCATGATCGGGCACGCCGACCGACGTTACTTCTACTTTGGCAAGGCCGCTGCGCGGTTGGATGATGTGGCCAATTACCTTCCCGCGCGCGCGACGGCTCTCGCTCTGGCGACAGCGGCAGGGCTGGGGAGCGAGACGAGTGCCACATCGGCCTTGCGGACCTGGCGACGTGATGGCGGAAAGCACAAGAGCCCCAACGCCGGCCAACCGGAGAGTGCAATGGCGGGCGCATTGCAGGTTCGGTTGGGCGGCAACAACACATACGCCGGTGAGCACATCGCGGCGCCGCTCCTCGGAGCCGAATTTGAGCAGCCCAAGCTCCGTCACGTGAAGCATGCTCTAAAGTTGGTTGCGGCCGTCTCACTCTTCGCTGCCGTCGCTGCGGCCGTTATACGGACCCCCCGCAATCGCTAGCCCCAAAGAAATCCATATCTGCAGAAAATGTGACGAGCAGCCGATAAGGCGGGATGAACCCCGGCGAATCCACGATCCACTGCTCAAATCAGGAGGTCCGCGCTTCTTTGAGAGCCCTGCGAATGCGTGAATATGATCTCGTGCTCCCCAGGTTGGCCATGGTCATTCGTAGAGGGGAACGCAGATGGGGGTCCTCATGGCATTCCAGTGGTCACGCAAGTTTCCGGTAGTACTTGTCTCCATGTCTTGCCTGCTCTATACGGCAGGCGCCGAAGCTAAGCGAGGTGATACATCGCAAGAGCCGACCAGCGTCCCTGAATTGCAGACCATGGCGGCGCACGGATATGTCAAACAGGAGTTGGAACTCGCGGCGGACTACCTCACAGGAAAAGGAGTGCCGAAAGATCTCTCCCAAGCCGTGTACTGGTATCACAAGGCGGCCGATCAGGGGGATCCCGCGGCAGAGGTAGACCTTGGCTATTTGTATGGAGCCGGGATAGGTGTTTCGAGAGATGCAGCTGCGGCGGCCTCATGGTATCGCCGTGCCGCTAGTTCGGGTTCTCCGAACGCGAAGGTGAACCTGGCCGGCCTGTACATGCACGGAGACGGAGTCAAGCAAGACTTTGACGAGGCGCAACGGCTCCTGAAGTCGGCCGCGGACCAAGGGAACGGCCGAGCCGACGCATACCTTGGGCTGGCTAGTTATCTGGGTTCGGGGACGCCGGTCGACCATTCCGCTGCGGAAGCTTGGTTTAGAAAGGGAGTCAAACAACACGATCCGGAAGCGGAATACTTTCTTGCCTTATTCGACACCAAGGAACCCGGACGTGTGCCCGACCTCGCGGGGGACGCAGAGCTTCTGCGACGCTCCGCCGCGGCCGGCTACGTGGATGCCTTTCATACCCTGGGGCTCCTTCTCATGCACCATCCAGAGTTGCCGCAGGCCAACGACGAGGCGGTGAACGCACTGCTCACCGCGGCGAGCGAAGGCTCCTGGCAATCCTCCGCGGCCTTGGGTATCTTGGCTTGCGAGGGGCGACTCTTGCCCAAAGATCAACGAGCCGGTTACCGCTGGTACCGCATCGCCGTCTTACAGGGCGGAAGCCCCGCAGAGACTTATGTGCAACCGGAGCTGCAGCGTCTAGCCAACAGCGTCGGTAACCGTGCTGCTATCGACCAGGAAGCCACTGCGTGGCAACAGATGCATCCGAATCACGATTTCTTCGTCTACAAAAACGGAATCGACCCAAAATATTTTCCCATTCAAGAGGTGTATGCTACCGGGCAAGGTCTGATTGTGGACCAGAAGGCTGGGAAGCAACCTGAATAGCATTACCAGGCAACAGGCAGAACAATCCCGTCCCTTTTTTATGCGCCCCGCCGTGTTCTTGTCGGGTTGGGTGGTCCTTGGGCTTTTATTTGGGCTCCAGGAATTTGCGGAGGTGTCCCTCGGCGGTTGGAAGATTCCCCTTTGGGTTCCCCTCACCGCTTGGGTACTCGAATTTTCATTGTGGGGTCTGATCTTCCTTGGTATGTGGCGGTTCTTGCGGGCAAGCATACAGAGCGCCTCCCCTCGGCAAATGCTCTCGCGGTATTTACCTCTGAGTATTCTCGTCAGCATCATCGCTGAAGTCATCTTCGTGGCTATCTTTCGTTACCAGGCTCCGGGCAAACACTATGGTTTTCTAGTCCGGCTCGGACATTATCTTTCTTCTGACCTGATCACCAACGTAGCCATCTTCTGGATCGTATTTGCTCTTTACCGCAGCATTGGCTATTACCAGCGCTTTCGCGAGCGAGAGCAGACGGCTTCGCGCCTCGAGGCGCAGCTTGTGCAGGCCCGGCTGCAGGCTTTACAAATGCAGCTCAATCCCCATTTCCTTTTCAACACCCTGAACTCCGTCTCCAGCCTGATGCGGTCAGACCCCGACGGCGCTGACGAAATATTGGAACGACTGAGCAGCCTCTTGCGTATCACCCTGGCAAAGGGGCAAGCGCAACGGATTCCCCTGCAAGAGGAAATGGATGTCGTCCAACTCTATGTCTCAATTCAGCAGCTCCGTTTCGGCGATCGGGTACGCCATAGCATTCAAGTCGCACCGGCCGCGTGGGATGCCCTTGTACCCACAATGATTCTTCAGCCCATTGTTGAAAACGCGTATGTTCACGGAATTTCAAAGTCTCTCGGAGAAGGAACGATCACCATCAAGGCTTCCGTCGAAGGAGATACGCTTTGCATATCGATCCGCAATGCGGGTTGTATAGCAGGCTCATTCGGCGATCCCCCGAAGGGTCAAGGCGTCGGCATCGCGAACGTTAAGGCCCGTTTGGCGTTGCACTACGGAAGCCGGCAAAGCTTTTCCATCCGGGAGCTTGCTCCAGGAGATGTGACTGCCGTCTTTATGCTTCCCCTGGAGATGGCCAACAGTCCAAGCAATGACCACGCGGAGCCCATCTATGCCGCTTCAGGTAGTGATCGCGGATGACGAAGTTCTTGCCCGGCAAAAGCTGTTGCAACTCCTGCGAGAAGAACCAGACATTCAAGTAGTGGGCGAAGGGGCCAACGCTCTGGAAACGATCGACCTGGTGCAGCTTACCCAGCCCGATGTGCTACTACTCGATGTGCGCATGCCAGGCATGGACGGCTTCGATGTCGTCTCAGCCCTGAGCGGATCTCCCTCCCTCGACCTGCCAAGTATTATCTTCACCACCGCACACGACCAATATGCACTGAAGGCCTTTGAGGTGCATGCGGTCGATTATCTGTTGAAGCCCTTTACCCGGGAGCGGTTGCGGACGGCGCTGCAGCATGCTCGCGAACACCGGGAACGGCGGCGGACCCAGGGCGCGGTTCGACCCGTACAAAAGAAGGAATATACCAATCGCCTGGTGTTTCGATCCAAGGGCCGGATCCTGTTTTTGCCGATCGCGGATATTCGTTGGATTAGCGCGGAAGAGAACTACGTGAGAATCTGCGCCGGCCGCGAAACCCACATGCTGCGCAATACCATGGCTAACTTCGAGACCAAATTGGACCCCGATGTTTTTCTACGAATCCATCGCTCCGCGATCGTGAACCTGCAACACGTTAAAGAATTTCGGACCGACGGCAACGAGGGAGAATGCTTCGTCACCATGTCAGACGGGCACAAGTTCCCGGTGAGCCGAGGGTATCGTTCGCGCATTACCAGCCTCATCGCGCGTTAGACCCCGTGCGTGTGGAGTGTTCGATTTCGAACAAACTTTTCGTTCGTGGACAACAGCCGGGGGAGTATCTCTGCCCTAACCATTTGTTTTCGGTCACTTGGCGGGGTCCGGTTGTGGCCGGCGGCATGCACTAGGAATGACAGCATGTTCAAAGACCTGAAGTTCGCGATACGGCAGCTGCGAAAGTCACCAGGATTTACGCTGACGGCGGTGTTGACGCTGGCCCTGGGGATCGGCGCGAATACGGCAATTTTCTCGCTCATCGATTCGATCATGCTTCGCCCGCTGCCCTTTCCACAGCAAGATCGGTTGGCACGCATTGAATACGGCACCGGCGAAGTTTTTCCCAAGGGCTGGATTCGCGCTTTGGGCGAGCATTCCGCATCTTTCAGCCGCATCAGTGGATTCGGCGCGGATGCTGAATCGAACGTAGCCGGAACCGACTCGTCCGACCGCGTATTCGGCGCCGAGGTCATGGCCAACGCTTTTGACACCCTGGGAATTCATCCTGCAGCGGGCAGTTTTTTTACTCAGGACGAGGGGATCACCGGGCGCGATCTTGTCGTGGTGCTGAGTTACGGTTACTGGCAACAGCGCTTCGGTCAGAATCCCGATGTGGTTGGGCAGACTATCCGCGTGGATGGCATTTCGCGGCGGATCATCGGCGTCATGCCCGCGGGCGTGCGGTTCCCTTACGCCGACACCCAGTTTGTCATTCCAAAAGCGTTCAAAGGCGGGGATCCGCTCGATCCCTGGCGGCCCTTCGACTTGCGCATGTTTGGCCGCCTGAAGGATGGGGTTTCCCCGGACCAAGCCCAAGCCGAATTGCGGCGGCTGCACGGGGCCTTGCTGCCCTTGTTTCCCTGGCGGATGCCGGATACGTGGGCTTCCGCGTTGACGGTCGTGCCACTGCTGGAATCGGAGGTCGGCGCAACCCGGCCTCGTCTGCTTCTCCTGTTTAGCGCGGTGGCTTTGATCCTGCTAATTGCGTGCGCGAATGTAGCTAACCTGATGCTTGCGCGGGCGGCCGGCCGCGAACGAGAGATGGCGATCCGCGGAGCACTGGGCGCCTCTTCCGGTAGGTTGATCCGGCAGTTGCTTTCGGAGAGCCTGGTTCTGGGCGCCATGGCTGGGGGTGCTGGTCTGCTGGTGGCGGCCGCGAGTTTGCGTGGCCTGGTGCAGTTGCTCCCCGCGGATACTCCACGGCTGAACGAGATAGCGCTGCACTGGCCGGTATTTCTGTTTGCCGCGGCCGCTTCGTTGTTGACCGGATTTATTTTTGGACTTATTCCGGCGATGAAGATGGCATCGCCCAATCTGCGCGAGATGTTGGGCTCCGGCAGCCGCGCAGTTGCCGGAAAAGCCTCGCAGTTTCGTTTGTCCATGGCGCTGGTCATCGGGCAGATTGGTTTGTCCGTCGTGGTTATCACCGCTGCCGGTCTCCTGCTGCACAGTCTTTACAGTCTGTCGAAAGTGGATCCCGGCTTTCGTACGGCGCGGGTGGTCACCGCGGAGGTATCGCTGGATGCGACCGCTTGTCAGGACAAGGGACGCTGTCGCGGATTCTTTACCACTCTGCTGAACGACGCTCAGGGTATTGCGGGAATAGAGGCGGTTGCACTGAGCGACTCGTTGCCGCTCAGCGGGCTGGATGATAACTACGTTTACGATGCGGAGGGTCATCCCAGGGACGCGCACCAGGAAGGACTCATGGCCACCGGACGAACGGTGTCGCCTGGTTACTTCGATGCACTGGGCATGCGGCTGATGAGGGGGCGCATGCTCACCAATCAAGACGAGTCAGGAGCCAGCCACGCGGTCGTCATCAACCAGGGCATGGCGGAGCGGCTGTGGCCCCACCAGGATCCGTTGGGCAGGCACCTTATCGACGTGAAAGATGAGTCAACGCCGGCGGTATGGAATCAAGACGCTGCGGCTGTGGTGGTGGGTGTGGTCAGCAACACTCACGGCGGCGGTCTCGCCGGCGGGTTTGGCGACGAAGTGTATCTGCCCATGGCTCCGGCGCGCGAACAGCCGGTCATGTACGTTCTGTTGCGTACGCGTTCGAGTACTGCGGAGGCGGCGGCAGCGCTGCGCAACGAAGTCGCGAAGCTGGATCCACAGGTGCCGGTGACTCGGGTTCGTAGCCTGAATGAGGTGGTGGTGGCGTCGGTATCAGCTCCGCGGTCCCTTGCCATTCTCCTGCTTTCTTTCGGCGCGCTGGCTCTATTGATCGGAGGCGTGGGCGTTTACAGTCTGATCGCCTACGTGGTGAGCTGGCGGACCCGGGAGATCGGTATTCGGCTCGCGCTCGGTGCGAAGCGATGGCAGATTGTGGGCCCGATTGTAAAGCAGAGCCTGCTACTTGCCGTAGGAGGCTCTGCAGCCGGGTTGGTCGTAGCCGCGCTGCTCACGCAGTTCTTGCGCAGCTTCCTTTTCGGCATCAGTGCGCTCGATCCGCTGACCTTCTGTGCGGTGCCGGTGGTGATGTTGCTGCTGGCGATGTTCGCGGCTTCGATACCGGCGCGGCGTGCAGCCAGTGTCGATCCGATGGATACGCTAAGAAACGAATAGCTAGGGGTTAGCGGTCATTTTGCGGATGGTGTTGGTCGTGCTCACCCCGTTCACGGTGGGCACGATTTCTACCCGGCCGCCCCACGTGACCACGTCATCTGCACCCACGATGGTTGAGCTGGTGTAGTCTCCGCCTTTGACCAGCACATCGGGCCGCACGGACTGGATGAGCTCGTGGGGAGTTTCTTGATCGAAGATGATGACCGCGTCGGTTGCGCCCAGCGCTGCCAGAATGCGGGCCCGTTCCTTTTCTCCAACCACCGGACGCGTCGGACCCTTCAGTCGTTTTACAGAAGCGTCACTGTTCACACCGATCACGACTTTGTTGCCAAATTCACGGCACTGCTCCAGCAGCGTGATGTGGCCTACATGCAGAATGTCAAAGCAACCGTTGGTGAAGACAATGCGATCGCCGTTGGCACGCCACTCCGCCAAACGGACCAGCAGATGTTGCAGATCAAGAATTTTGTCCGGCCCCTTCATCTGGGTAGAGGCAGTGAACTCTGCCACCAGCTCATTGCGGGTGATGGGCGCCGTTCCGGTCTTGGCAACCACGATGCCGGCCGCAATATTTGCCAGGGTAACAGCAGTCTCCGCATCCAGACCGCCCGCCAGCGAAGCCGCCAACGTGGCGACGACGGTGTCGCCGGCGCCGGTCACGTCGAAGACTTCGCGCGCCCGGGTCGGAGAATGAAAAACGGAATCGGGATACAGAATGCGAATGCCCTTCTCACTCATGGTGACGGTCATGTAATCGATATCGAGCTGAGGGACCAACTTCTGCGCCGCGGCGAGCAGCTCCGTCAGGTTGCGGCGGTCAATGCCGGTGACCAGCCCTAGCTCCTGGAGGTTGGGGCAGATGGTCGTGGCGCCGGCATACTTGCTGAAGTCCCGGTCTTTCGGGTCGACCAATACCGGGATGCCTCGCTCGCGGGCCAGGGCGATCACCGCCTGGCAAAGCTGCGGGCTCAACGCGCCTTTGGCGTAGTCGGAAAGAACCACCGCGTCGACCGTGCGCACCAATTCCAGGGACCGCTTCAGCAATGCCTGCTGTTCGGCCGCGGCATGGGGATCGGCACTCTCCACGTCGAGCCGCAGTAACTGCTGGTTGCGGGAGACGATTCGGGTTTTCGAAATGGTGGCATGGGCGGAAACGATCATGCCTGAGAAATCCACGCCGGCCGGGGTCAGCACTGCGCTCAACTCGCGCATTTCCGCATCATTGCCCCAGAAACCCGCCTGCGCGGCTTTGACTCCCAGGCCGATCAGGTTCATGGCGACATTGGCCGCACCCCCAGGCGCAACCGTGGTGCGTACCGAACGGAGCACCGGGACCGGCGCCTCAGGCGAGATGCGGTCGACATCCCCCCAGATAGAGCGATCCAGCATCACGTCGCCGATAACCAGGATGCGTAGTGCAGCAAATCCGCTTTCGATGAGGGTGAGAAGGCGAGACTGTTCTTTCACCAGCACTTCCTCAAGGCCCAGCTCTCCTCAAAAACGCGTTCCTGCAGCATCTGTGACCGCCCCTGTCCCTATCATCGCAAATAAAGAGCATCCCCTGCGACTGGCCTATACTACGAGGAGCCCCGGGCGTTTCTTTTCCAGCAACGGTTTATGGCCATTAACTTAGCAAAATCCAGCGTTCTCAGGGAGCGATTGAGGCGGATACTGCGCCCCCCCGGCAAGTTGGCCCGCGTCACGGTCTGGCTGGGTGGAATAAGCCTAATTCTATGGCTGATCAATCTGGTACCGGGAGTGAGCCTGGGCGGTTGGGCGTCGTTTTTCACCTTCTTCTTCCTGGTTTTTGGCCTGGTCCTGCTCTGCCGTTGGGGTTACCGCCCTCTGCTCTGGCGCCTGCGCAACCGGTTGATCGTCACCTATCTGTTCATCGGCGTCATGCCGATTTTGCTGCTGTTGCTCATGTTCGGCGTGGCCGGCTACTTATTTGCAGGCCAATTCGCCAACTACGTGGCCATCTCTGACTTGCATTCGGAGCTGCTGCATCTGCAGGCGGCCAACGATGCGCTGGCGGCGCAGCTGTTCCCGTTGGAGGCTGCGGGCAAGCTAAACGAACAGACCGCGGAAGAGCTCACCCGGGCTTCGGATGAGCGGTTTCCTGGGCGCACCGTTACCGTAGCGCGAGGTGCCAAAGGTTTCGTCCTCTCCACCGAAGGAGCGCGCCTGGCAACCAAACCGGCGGATATCCCCCACTTTATCAACGGAGACTTCACCGCCTTCGTAATCGATCAAGATGCCCTGCATCTGCGCGTGATCCGGCTTTCCTCCGATCGCCGCATGGCCTTGATCTCCGACCTCCCGGTCACGGCAAACCTGCTCTTGCCCACCGCCGAACGCCTGGGCTCGATCAACTTGTATGCCTTTCCCATCGACCGCAAAGACAACGTTGAGGTAAAGCGCAAACCCGTAAAAGCCGGGCAGGTGTCTCCTCGCACCCATTGGTTCGACATAACCCTCTACTTCCCCACCACTTTCGATGTAGTGGATTGGGAGAACGGGGAAAAAGCGGCGACTGGAGTTATCTATGTGGCCACGCGGCCCTCGATGCTCTACGCCACCTTGTTCGCCACCTTGGGAGACAAGGCGCTGATCTGGCGAGACCTGCTGCTGGCGATCGCGGTCTTCTTCGGAGTGATTGAGCTGGCGGCGCTATATATCGGCGTTCGTCTTTCGCGCAGCATGACCGCGTCGGTCGCCGAATTGTACCGGGCCACTGAGCACGTGAACCGCGGCGATCTAAGCCATCGCATTCAGATCAAGGGCCGGGACCAGATGGCGGCGCTTGAAGGATCCTTCAACTCCATGACCGGCTCGCTAGCCAAACTGATCGATGAGCAGAAAGAAAAGCAGCGGCTGGAGAACGAACTCAGCATTGCCTACGAGGTGCAGGAGCTGCTCTTCCCGGACGATGTGAGTGACCTGCCGTCGCTCGAAGTTCATGGGGTTTGCGTCCCGGCGCGCACAGTCAGCGGGGACTACTACGACTTCATCCCGCTGGGCACTGATCGGATGGTGCTGGCCGTCGGCGACATCAGCGGGAAAGGCATTTCCGCAGCCTTGTTGATGGCTACGGTGCATGCCTTTGTTCGCGCCTATTCGCTGGAGCCGGAGATGGTCTTGGTACCGGCGGCCTTGCAGTATGAAGCCCAGTCGCAGGGAGATTCCCGCATGTACTACCGCGGAGACGGGAGCTCTGAATCGCAGCTCGCTCCCGCCATGCTGATGACCACCTTGAACTACCAGCTTTACCGCAGCACGCCGGCGGCGAAGTACGCCACTATGTTCCTGGGCTGTTATGACCCTAACGCGCGCGTGTTGCGGTACTGCAACGCCGGCCACTTGCCACCCATCATTGTGCGCGCGACCGGCGAAGCCTTTCCCCTGGATATCAACGGCACCGTGGTCGGCCTATTTGACGGCGTCACTTATGAGGAATCTACCGTCGTGATGCAGCCCGGCGATATCTTCGTCGCCTACAGCGATGGGGTCACCGAACCGGAAAACGAATTCGGAGAATTTGGCGAGGACCGCCTGATTGCGTTAGTCAAAGAGCATCGGCGCAAGCCGCTGCCGCGGATTGCCGAAATCGTCACCGGCGCGGTTGCGGACTGGATTGGCGCGGCCGAACAGCCGGATGACATCACCATCGTTCTTGCCCGCTGCACCCCAAATCCTGGCGGACCACCCCGCTCCCACGCCATTGCGCAGGGGTGATGACAATTTCGTTTGTTACCATCTCATTTCCAGGAGTCCTTTTTTGTTTATTCGTACCGACACACTCAGCCTTGTTCTGGCCGCCTGCTTACCACTGTCTGCCTCGCTCGCTCTCGCCGCCGCCCCCGATTCTGTCGCATCGCGCCTGGCAGCGCAGAATGCTCTCTTTGAAGAGCAGTACCAGGCCGATCTGAAAGCATCGCCGCAAACAGCGACCGATTACGGGGACTACCGCTACAACGATCTACTGGATGACGCGTCCATGGCTGAGGCCGCGCGCGAGCACGCGACCGACGAAAAGTTTCTGGCGCGGTTGAACGCAATCCCTACCACTGGATTCCCGGAGCAAGACATTCTCTCGCACCAACTTCTTGTGCGCACGCTCGAGCAGCGGAATGAGGACTACGCCTTCAAGGACTTCGAGATGCCCATCTCGCAGATGGGTGGCCCGCACACTGGTCTGGCCGACCTTCCTCTCTCGTCTCCGTTCAGCACCGTAAAGTTCTACGAGGACTACATCGCGCGTCTGCACCAGATTCCTCGTGTCTTTACCCAGACCGAAGAGGTTCTGCGCGCGGGCATGAAAGACAACCTGATGCCGGTTCGCTTTTTGCTCGAGAAAATTCCCGCCCAATGCGATGGCGTGATCGCCGAAGACCCGTTCCTGCTGCCCACGAAAAAGTATCCCAGCAATATCTCTGCTGCCGACCAAGAACGGTTGACGCAGCAGATCACAGAAGTAGTCAAGAACGAGGTGCTGCCGGCCTACAAGGCTTTCGGCAACTTCGTTGCCACGGAATACGCTCCGCACGGCCGCACGACTCTCTCCGTCACTTCCCTTCCCGGAGGCGCGAGCCGATACGAGCATGACATTCGCAGCCGCACCACTATGAGCAATCTGACTCCCGACCAGATCCACCAGCTTGGCCTGCAGGAAGTGGACCGGATCGGGGCCGAAATGCTTGCCATCGCGCGCCAGGAAGGATATCCCGATGTAGTTTCGTTCAGCGCGTCGCTGAAGAAAAACCCTAAGTACGTTCCTACCTCGGCGGAGCAGATCCTGGATGGCTATCGCAAGTACCTTGGCCAGATGCAGGGCAAGCTGCCGCAGCTGTTCACCTACATTCCCGGCGCACCGGTAACGGTAGAAGCGATTCCTTCGTTCCAATCGGAGGCAGCGACCCACTATCAACCCGGTACGCCCGATGGCAAACGGCCGGGCCGGGTGGTCGTCGCCACTTCCGACTTCTCGCATCGGACGTTCGTGGATGATGAAGCGACCGCCTATCACGAGGGAATCCCCGGCCATCACATGCAGGAGTCGGTGGCCCAGCGGATGACCGCTCTGCCACAATTCCGCCAGCATAGTTTCAACTCGGGCTATATCGAGGGTTGGGCACTCTATGCCGAGCAGTTGGGCAAGGAGGTTGGGTTCTACCAGGATCCTGTCTCAGACTACGGCCGGCTGGCCAGCGAGCGTTTTCGCGCGGTGCGCCTGGTGGTTGATACCGGCATCCACTCCAAGGGCTGGACGCGCGAACAGGTGGTCGATTACTTCCGCAAATCGGGCACCATCGACGAGCCCATGATCCAGAGCGAAACCGACCGCTACATTGCGTGGCCGGCGCAGGCGTTGAGTTACAAACTGGGGCAGATCAAGTTCCTCGAACTTCGTGAGCGGGCGCAAAAGGAACTTGGGCCGAAATTCGACCTACGCACGTTTCATGACGAGATGCTGAGCGGCGGTGTGCTGCCCCTCGATCTGCTCGACACGCGCACGGAGAGCTGGATCAAGACTCAGAAAGGCGGCACCCAGCCTGCTGCGGGCAATTGATTTGGCATCTTCAGGTTGCGGCGGATTCTGAAAGTAATTAATTCATCCCTCGCAGGTTTCGTTTCCCCCCGGGCCTTGGTGAAAATTAGGAAGAATGGGTTCGCCTGAACTTCGCCCTTGATCTTCTCTTTTTATTCCCCTATATTGGTCGCTATGCGCACTCTGACTTTCCCCAAGTGCTGCGTCGTTTGCTGCAAGAAGTGCGGCCACGACGTGTTGAGCGGAACGGACGGCTTCCCTGCCAGCTCGGTATTCGTGGTGTGCTCGATGTGCGGAGAGAAACGCCGGTATCTGCCTTCCGAGGTCATCCATGGCAGACCGCATTTGGTGGTGCGGCGAAAAAGAGGTCCCGTAACCGCCCAGCTCAGCTCACTGGGCAGTACTCGGGTAGCGGCCGGCAGAGGTCGCTGATTATTTAGGCAAAGGCGCCAGTGAAATGGTTTTTCCCTCGCGCGCAGACTGCCTGGCAGCATCCAGAATCTGCATCACCACCACGTTGGTTTCAAGCGACGTAAGGTCGCCGTTAGGCTGCAGCGTTCCGTTCAACACTGCGGCAAGGTAGTGCAGCGATCCATCGTTGGGCGGCGCCAGCGGCGGAGCGGTAGTTTCGGTATCCTGGGCCTGGCCTTTGGTCCGCAGGCGCACCTGGTTCGGCCCCACCGTGATCAGGGAACCCGTCGCCCCGTACACTTCCATATCCTTGCGGGCGAACGGCCAGTTCCATGAACCCATCAACACTGCCTGGGCTTTGGGATAGCGCAGGATGATCGTGGATTCATCCGCCACTTTGGGATAGATCTCCGGTTTCTCCGTCTGGGTCACGGCAGTTACGCTCAAGGGGGACTCGCCGTGCATCAGCCACGTGACCAGGTCCGCGCCGTAGCAGCCAAAGTCGTATAAGGCTCCATCGCCGTTCTGCTCCGGATCCTCAAGCCAATTCAAAAACTCCGGCGGCACGTGGATCTCCTTCGGTCCCTCGTGGCCATCGTGCACCACGATTCTGCGCAGATCCCCGAGCGAGCCTTTGGCCACCTCGTCATAAGCAGCCTTGTTGCTTGCGTACCAGGTGGTCTCATAGTTCACCAGCACCTGGATGTGGTGCTCCCGGGCCGCACTGCGAATGGCCAGGGCGTCATCAAGCGACATGGTCAACGGCTTTTCCACCATCACGCTGAGCCCGTGCTGGGCCGCGGCTTCGATCACCTGCCGGTGCTTACCAACAGAGGTATATACCAGCAGGGCCTGCGGATGACGAGCGGCAATCATCGCATCCAGCTGGTCATAAAAAAGGCTGGGGTCGAGATGAAACTGTTGCGCGTAGCGGTGGGAGAGCGCCGTGTCCGCGTCCACGATGCCCACCAGTTGCACCTCGTGCTGGTTGGGAAACTGCTTCAGGAAACCCGAGACATGCCCATGCTCCAAACCGACGATCGCAACTTTAATCGGCTCGGTCCCTTGCGCGTGGGCGATCACTGCGCCACTGCCCAGGCCTAGGAAAGTTGAGACAAAGGAAACCAACACCCGGACAGCAAACCGCATATTTCCTCCGAAATTCTTATGTCTGTGGCGGCGCTTTGCCGGACCGGCGTACCCAGGCGCCGTTCTGCTTTTCGAGATACACCCACTCCGACTGAGAACAAAGATTGCCGCACCAGTCGAGGATGTAAACCAGTGCAGCGGTTTGCGCAACATTAAAATAGACCTCGCTGAAGTAGGTGATGCCCAGGTAGTCGCCATACGTAGACCGCATGGCGGAGGTGGCGTTCATGGAGGTGCGCGTGGCACGGAGTTGCGCGGCATCCGCCGCCCCCATCAGCACGTATGGCCGGTTCAGAGTGAAACGCCGCTTTAAAGTAAGCCGCTCCTTTTTGCGCTGGTTGTAGTCGGTGACCGCCTCGTGGAAGCCGCGAGGATTGTCCGTCGGCGCTTGAAGAGTGGCCTCCGGCGCTAGCTTGGGGTTCATGTCATCCTCGCTGATCGTGGTTTCGCTGATGGCCCAGGGTTGGCCTGAGTCCATATCGGTAAACACTTGACCGGGCATGAGCAGCGAATAGATCTGGTAGGAGTCAGGAAGGCGATCGGGTACGACGGGAGCCGGCTTGGCTTGGGCCAAGGCGAGGGACGTGGACGCCGCGCAGAACAAGACCAGGCGCATGCCAACGCGTGTGGTTGCCGCCAAGATGTGTGCGAACCGATGATTGATCGCCATGCCCAACTCCTGATGCGTCGCCATTCAATGATGACACACGCAATACTTGACGCCGGCCCGGCGCCGCAAGCTTACGATACCGGTGGTATTCTCTGTGGATTCACGCTGGGGACCCGCCATTGACCAAACCAAACCGCGCCAAGGCCAACAAGTTGGGAGAAGTGGAGCGCGTATATCGCGTCCTGCGGGATTGGTTAATCACGGCCAAGCTGCCTCCGGGCGAGTTTCTCTCCGAAGCCGACCTCGCCGAACGATGCGGGACCAGTCGAACGCCGGTGCGGGAAGCGTGCACTCGCCTGATGCAGGACCATTGGCTGACCCGAATCCGCAGAAAGGGCTTCATGGTTACGCCCATATCGGTGCGTGACATTGTGGATTTGTACGACTACCGCAAGCTGCTGGAATGCTATTCGGCGGAAAAGCTGGCACAAACAGCGAGCCACGATCAGATCAGGGAGCTGGCGGCGATTGTCGCTCCCGAAAAAGATCCCGAAGCCAACCTGGGAGAGATCCTCGCCGCCAACCAGATCTTTCATCTGCGATTGTGTGAGCTGGCCGGCAATCAGAGGGTTGTGGGTCAACTCAATCTGACGCTGGGTTACGTGGCCCGGCTCGATACGCTCTGTACCCAGACCGTGCCAGGCTGGATCGGTCACGCCGAAATTCTGCGCGCCATCGAGCGGCACGAACCGGCGGAGGCGCGCCATGCGATGCAAGTCCACGTGGATGCGTCGCGTGACAAAATGGTGAAACTCTTCAGCGCCTGATCTCCCTGCTCGGAGCGCGCAACCATAATTAGATGGCCACCTGGTCAGCCCCTTTCAAGCGGAGCCTCGTTCTTACTTCATCCGGGGTGGCAATCTCGAAGGAAAGCTCCTCCAGGATGGCGCGAATCTTCTTCACCTGTTCGGCGCTGGAGGCGGCGAGCACACCTTTGCTGAGATAGAGACTATCTTCGAGGCCGACACGGACGTTGCCGCCCATCAGCGCGGCCAGTGTGGCGATGCGCATCTGGTGGCGGCCGGCGCCAAGTGAGGACCACTGGTAGTTTTCCCGTCCAAAGAGCCGGTCCGCGGTGGCCTTGACATAACTCAGCAACTCAACATCGGTCCCCATGCCTCCCAGAATGCCAAAGACGGTCTGCAGAAACAGCGGTGGCTCGACTAACTTCTCGTCCAGCAGATAAGCCAGATTGTAGAGATGCCCTATGTCATAGCATTCGTATTCAAAGCGGGTGCCGCATCCCTCTCCCAGTTCCTTCAATACCCGCTTCATATCCGCGAAGGTGTTGCGGAAGATATTGCCCTCGGTCTCTGCCAGGTATGGCTCTTCCCATTCGTACTTCCATTCGCTGTGCCGCCGTGTCAATCGATGGATGGCGAAGTTCATGGAGCCCATGTTGAACGAGGACAGTTCAGGCTTGATGCGCAGAGACGGCGCGAGTCGCTGATCGAGGTTCATGCTCAATCCGCCGCCGGTGGTGATATTAATGACGGCGTTGGTAGCCGCTTTGATCGCGGTGACAAACTCCAGGTAGACGGCAGGATCGCCACTGGGCTTGCCGGTCTTGGGGTCGCGCGCATGAAGGTGCAGAATGGCAGCACCGGCTTCCGCTGCCTCGATCGCGTGACGGGCAATGTCTTCGGGCGAGAACGGAAGATGTGGAGACATGGTCGGGGTATGGATTGCGCCCGTGATGGCACAGCTGATGATTACCTTGTTATGCATGAACGCTCTTCTTCTTCCGTCCTGCTCATAGCGTCTGATGATCGACGTTGGCCTGCGTAGTGTCGGCTGCGGCTCGGCTCCATCCGATACGCAGGTCTTTTACTCCGTGCAAGGAAAAGGCGCCCTTGGGCGCAGTGATGGCAAAGAAGTCGGCCCGCTCGACGTCAGTAAGATAGAAGGCCGGGCGTCCATCGGGAATCGCGCTTGCGACTTCCACGTGGCTCATCTCGATATTGCGCACGTGGCGGAGAAAGAAGCCGAAGGAGGGAGTCGTGCCGAACATCCCCGGATCCGGATACTTGTTTTCGAACTCCGGCGGTAGAGGGGTATCCGCGGAGCCGCCGCCCGCCGCCTCTACATAAATGTTCGAAAATTTCACGTCTTCGATTGCATATCCTGGAATGCCGCTCAGGATGGAACTGACCTTTGTGCCCGCGTTGTAGCACTCGAGATTGCTGATGAGTATGCGCTTGATGCTGCCCACCTTGGTGCTCTCTTTAGGGCCGCGCAGCCGGGAGCCAAGGCGCATAAAGAACGGCCCCGAGACGATATCGCGCATGGTCGTATTGGTGATGGTGATGTCTTCCACCAACGCTCCGTCTTCTGATTCCAGCGCGTAGCCCTGGCAGCCTTCGAAGACGCAGTTGGAAATGGCGATGTTGATGAAGCCACCATTCGACTCGGTGCCGCATTTAATACGGCCGGTGCGGGGTACACGCTCCTCGGGAGCGAATTTCTTGAATGTTCCATCCAGCACGGTCCCAAGCTGGTAATAGCCAGTCACCCAACAATTGGTGATGGTCACATTCCTTGTCGGCCGGGCAAATCCGAGAGCGAAGCTTGACTTGGGGCAAATGCCGTCGTCCCATGGCGAGTTCACCGTGCAGTTGGAGACGCGGACATTCTGGCAACAATCGATATCGATGCCATCGCGGTCCGTGTCGATTTTGAGGTTGTCGATGGTGGTATTGTCGACGCCGGTAAGCAGCAGACCGAAGTGGCCAGCCTTGAGGATGGAGAAGTCGCGAAATAGGGCGTTATGGCAGTTCTTGAGCGCGATAGCTTTGTTGGCGACGCCTGCCTGCTCGGCAACAAAAGGCGCGCCGTCTCCTTTGCGGCCGCGCCCGTTGGACAGGCCTTTGCCCCAGATGAGGCCGGGGCCGGTAATGCTGAAGTCCTGAATGTTCTCGCCCCATAGCAGCGAGTTATGCCAGTGGTTGTGACCGTAGTCCTGGTAGGCTTCCCAGGGGGTATTCGGCTCGGCCGCGTCATAGGCGCCTCCGCGATAGCCGGTCTGCTCGCCGGGCAGAGGCGAGTCGGCGGCCAGGATCGTGCTTCCCTGCTGCAGCTGCAGATGCACATGGCTCTTCAGATGAATGGAGAAGCAGAGGTAGGTCCCGGGAGGAAAGACCACCACTCCACCGCCCGCTGCCGATGCGGCTTCGATGGCATGGTTCACGGCGTCCGTATCGAGTGTTTTGCCGTCGCCGGTGGCGCCGTACTTGCGCACATCGTATATTCCTGGCGCGGATCCGGCAGTCTCCTGCGACCAGCCGATCAATGGCACGGCCGCAGCAGCCATGCCGACGCTGCCGAAGCGAAGAAAGTCACGACGCATGGGGTTGAAGCTGTTCATGAGAGCCTCCCGGCAGGAGAAATTGTGGCTCGAAAATGGTAAATGCCGGGAGGCGCCCGTGCCGCCTGCCGGGACGATTATCTAAGGTGCGGGAAGCAGCGCCTGGGATGCGGAAGCAGTGCCCATTGCAGCCCGCAGTGCCAGCTCGGTGTGCGGCGTCATCACCGCGTAGCCGGCCGCGCTGGGATGAACACCATCCACGGTATAGGCCGGAACATAGTTCTCTCCATTCGGGGCCTCAAGCAGCGTGTGGTAATCCACCAACTGAATGCCCTGCGCCGCGGCATACTGCTCTATCCACTGGTTGAGCTGAACGATGCGTTGGAATCTTTCCGGACTGGGATCCGCCTTTTCCGGGAGGGCTCCCGGTCCCCAAGGCGGAATGGTTCCAATCACCACGCCGATATGATGCCGCTTCGCCTTTTGCACCATGGACTCGATGTTGTTCGCTGTCACCGAGAGCTGCCACCCGGGATAGACGTCATTGGTGCCGCACAGGATATGCACCGCTGCTGGTTGGAGGGAGAGCACATAGGCATCGAAACCCGCGGCGATCTCGCCTGATGTCGTTCCCACGACGCCCACGTCAAGCCAATCGTTTTCCGCGAAGGTAGGCGCTTGCAATGACCAGCTTGAATTCCAGCCGGAAGTGATCGAGTCGCCCACGAACACAACTCTAGGCTTGTAAGAGAAGCTTGCTCCACACCCTGAGGTGCACAAGACAACCAGTAAAGCGAGAAACTTCTTCAAGCCGGCCCCCGAGGGATAGTGTAGCAAGGCTCCGTGGTGCGAAAAACCATCGATGGATGGTCACCCCTTGACATTCGACAAGACATTCACGCATTCTCTTGTTGAATGCCGAGGGAATATGGCAGCTACCGATCTGTTGCAAGGAACGCTTGATTTGTTGATCTTGAGGACGCTCGCACTGGAGCCTATGCACGGCTGGGGTATCGCACAACGAATTCAGCAAGTGTCGAAAGAGGCGCTACAGATTGGGCAGGGTTCGCTCTACCCTGCTCTTCACCGGTTGGAGTACAAGGGGTGGATCAAGGCGGAGTGGGGAGCTTCTGAAAATAATCGCAAGGCCAAGTTCTACTCGTTGACGAAGACCGGGCAGAAGCAATTGCAAGCTGAGCTCGAAGACTGGGGCCGTATCTCGACGGCCATCGCACTGGTGCTCAAATAGGAGGTGTTCCATGCTTAAAGAATGGCTAACGCGTCTTCGCTATTTGATGTCGCCGAAACCTAAGCGAGAAATAGACGAAGAGGTCCGATTTCATATCGAGCAGCAGACGCTCGCGAACATCGCTGCAGGAATGACTGCACAAGAGGGACGGCGAAAGGCTGTTATTGCGTTTGGGGGAGTTGAGAGCGCGCGTGCGCAGTCACATGCACAGCGTCCGGGCTTCTTCTTTGGAATTCTTCTTCAAGACGCCACCTACGCCCTGCGGCAGCTGCGAAAGACGCCCGGCTTCACCATCACCGCCGTCCTCACCCTCGCGCTCGGCATCGGAGCCAACGCTGCCATCTTCACAGTTGTAAACGCCGTCCTGCTCAAGAATCTCCCGGTGGTTGACCCCTCCACGCTCGTCCGCATAGCCAACGCCAGTCAGTGCTGCGTTAACTGGGGGCCGGAGGACGACGGCAACTATGCCTTATTCCCCACAGAGACCTGGCACCAGCTGCAGAAGAATGCCCCGGAGTTTGAAGAATTAGCCGCCATGCAGTCTGGCGTCGGTCAAATCATCGGACGACGCGGCAAGACCCAGGAGAGCGCCCGCTCCGTCAACGGCGAGTTTGTCTCCGGCAACTACTTCCGCACCTTTGGCCTTCAGCCGCAGATCGGACGTCTGTTACGGCGATCGCCTGTCCAGCACCCCACCCGACCTTTATGTCCCCATCGAATCGATGCCGGTTCTGGTGAATGCCACACACGTCCACGCTCTCTTCGGCGTGGCGCCGGCATGGATGACCTCCAGCGCAGACCCTGCCGACGCTCTCCGCAGTGGTACCCGCACAACCACCTCCGGAGCGTCACTGCTGCAGCGCAGCCTCATCGTGCTGCAGTCGGCTCTGGCTTTGGTGCTGCTGGTTGGAGCAGGCATGTTTATCCAAAGCCTGAATAAGCTGAGGAACATCGATCTCAAGCTCAACTCGACGAACCGGTACATCGTCCACTTCAATCCGCAGGCAGCCGGCTACGCTTCCTCCCAGGTGGAAGCCCTCTATCGAACTATCGAAGAACGATTCCACGCCATTCCGGGGGGGCAAAAAGTTGGCATCTCCACCAACACTCCGATGGAGGAGAACAACTGGGGCGAAGCCGTCCAGATACAGGGTCAGCCTTCTCTCAATCAAAGCTCCTCGTGGGTCAGGGGCAATGCAGAATACTTCGACTCTGTGGGCACCCACGTCCTCATGGGACGAGGCTTCACCACTCAAGACACGCCAACCTCCGCGGCCGTCGCTGTCGTGAATCAGTCCTTCGTCAAAAGATTTTTCAAGCCCGGCGAGAACCCCATCGGCAGGCGGTTCGCGGTCTTCCCCGTAAGTACCTGGCCATAAATTTTCATTGACTTACAGTTTCCATGGATACTAATATAGTTTCCATGGAAACTACGGCAACCAAGACCCAGCCATTGCCCCGCTTAGAGAGCCACCTTGGGTATTGGCTCAGACGCGTCTCTAATGCGGTTTCCGGCACGTTTGCCCGCGCCCTCCAGGACAAGCAGACTTCGGTTGCAGAATGGGTGCTTCTGCGTGAGCTTCACGAACGCGGACAAACTGCGCCGGGCGAATTGGCCGGCAGCTTGGGATTGACTCGTGGTGCAGTTTCAAAAATTGTCGACAAGCTCGACGCCAAGGGCTGGATCCAAACGGAAGCAAAAGAGGGTGACAGCCGGTTCCGCCTGCTTTCTCTCACACGGGCGGGACGGCGCAGTCTGCCCATTCTTGCTGAGATTGCTGACCAAAACGATGCGCGCTACTTCGCTTGCCTGAGTGCAAGAGAGAAGACCACTCTCCGGGAATTGCTGGCCAAGGTCACAGAGCATAACCGCATCCAGGAGACCCCCACCGAATAAGGAGAAACTTTCATGAGTAAAGCGATCGATAGCCTGACGGAAGCCATGAAATTTGCCGGCGCGAACCGTCCCCGCGTGGGTGGCTTCCCCTACCTGGCAGAGGTTCTGCGAAAAGCCGGTGTGACCCGCAACATCTGGTCGCTGCCCTCCTGCCAAAGTCTTTACTTAACGCAGGAGGGACCAGTCGTCATGCAAGGCGCCCCCTTGGTTCATGGCGCCGTCGATGTACCCGCTTTTGATGAAGAGGCTCTCATCCGGGCGCTTCGCGTCGATCAGGCCGGCAAGAGCACCTTCCCAGAGTTCTTGGACGCTTCGTGGCGAGCGGGTGTCGTGCGCTATGAAGTGGATCTGGAAGCACGCACTGTGGCTTACCAGGGTTGCAATGGCGAGGAATACATAGAAGCCTATCCAGCAGTTACCGTCGCCTGAGACCTGCGGGATGGTGTCTCATCTACCCTCCTCGCTAAAATGGAGGGTTGAGCGAGGTGCTGCACCATGGCCAAGCAATTCACTTGCATCGAACCACACCACCGCGAGTTCATTTCGCAACAGCGCATATTCTTTACTGCTTCCGCTGCTGCCCAGGGGCGAGTGAACGTTTCCCCAAAGGATGGGGCGGCCTTGCGCATCCTTAGCCCAAACAGCGTTGCGTACCTGGACCAAACCGGTAGCGGAAATGAAACCGCGGCTCACCTGCGCGCCAGTGGACGAATGACGATCATGTTCTGTGCCTTGGCCGGGGCGCCGCTGATTCTGCGCCTGTATGGGCAAGGCAGAGTTCTCTCTCGTGGCGGCTCCGCTTACTCCTCCTTGCTCGCTTCCGCGTTCGAGAATGACGAACGCCCAGGCTCGCGACAGATCGTAGTGCTTGCCGTCGATCTGGTCCAGACTTCTTGTGGATATGGAGTTCCACTCTTTGAATACGTCGACGAACGCCGGACACTGACCCGGTGGGCAGAGGCGAAAGGGGAATCCGGAATGGAAGAGTACCGGCGATCGAAGAATGCGTTCAGTATTGATGGATACCCGACTGGGATTCATGAGTCCTTTTGAATAGCCCTTCCGAAACCAACGTCCTGATCGTCGGCGCAGGACCGACGGGCCTCGTACTGGCGCTTTGGCTGACGCGGCTGGGCGTGCGGGTGCGGATCGTCGATAAGACGGCTGAGCCGGGGACAACCTCGCGCGCGTTGGCCGTTCAAGCGCGGACGCTTGAGTTCTATAGCCAGCTGGGGCTCTCTGGCGCGGTGGTTGAGCGCGGGCGGAAAACGATCGCCGCGAATCTGTGGGTGGCCGGCAAACGCGTTGCCCATGCCGTGCTGGGCGAGATGGGCGCCGGGCTTAGTCCATTCCCTTACGCGCTCATCTTTCCTCAGGACGAACACGAGCGTCTGCTGGTTGAGCGCTTGAGCCAAATCGGGGTGCAAGTCGAACGAGCAACGGAGCTCCTAGGGTTCGAGGATGCCGCTGGTCGCGTCATCGCCCGTCTGAAACGCCCCAATGGAGAGCAAGAGACGTGCGAGGTCGCCTACCTTGCTGGTTGCGATGGAGCACATTCCACAGTCCGCGGCGCGTTGCAGATCGGTTTTCCCGGAGGAGTGTACTCCCATCTCTTCTACGTTGCGGATGTGGAGGCAGGCGGAGCGGCCGTCAACGGAGAATTGAATATAGCGCTGGACACAACTGACTTCCTCATCGTGTTCCCGTTGAAGGGTGACGGGCGGGCGCGACTCATCGGCACCGTGCGCCAGGAAGCCGAACATCCGAGTGAAGAGCTGTCGTGGAATGACGTGAGCACGCGCGTCCTCGAGTGGATGCCCATCGACGTCAAGCGCGTGAACTGGTTCTCGACTTATCGCGTGCACCATCGCGTGGCTGGGCACTTCCGCAAGGGGCGCGCGTTCCTGCTTGGGGACGCAGCCCATATCCACAGCCCCGTAGGTGGACAAGGGATGAACACCGGCATCGGCGACGCGGTGAACCTCGCCTGGAAGCTGGCTGATGTCCTGCAGGGGGGAGCCGACGCGTCGCTGCTCGATAGCTATGAGCCGGAACGAATTGCCTTTGCGCGGCGCCTGGTGGCGACCACCGATCGAGCGTTCACCGCGGTGACCAGCACGGGCGCATTGGCCCGGCTTATCCGCCTGCATATCGTGCCGCTCTTGCTCCCGTCCCTTTACTCGCTGACGGCAGTGCGGCGCTTGATGTTCCGCACAGTTTCGCAAACAGCGGTGAATTATCACGGAAGCAGCCTGAGCAAAGGGCAAGCGGGAGAAGTGCACGGTGGCGATCGCCTTCCGTGGGTGAATCCGGCTTTGAACAGCGGCGACAACTTCGCTCCCCTCACCTCCCTGGCCTGGCAGATACATGTTTACGGTGAGGCTCAACCCGAGATCCGAAGACTGTGTGATGAGCGCTCGCTCCCGCTGCACGTGTTCCCCTGGAGCCCGAAGGCGGCTCGGGCCGGCCTGGGGCGGAATGCTGTTTATCTACTGCGACCTGATGGTTACGTGGCCCTGGCGGATCGCGAAGGTCGCGCACCAGCGGTCGCATCCTATCTCGATGCTCGCAACCTGTGCCCCAAAGCAAGAACGCCTTAGCCCGCAGCTTGAAGCAAACACGTGGCCTGGGCGGCACTGGCCTGTGAAATCCAGTTGTCCTTCTCGCCAATCAATGGGAGGTCGCGCACCCGCCGAATTCGCGCAATTCGGGTCGAATCCTAACTGCGGCTTACAGCTCGCGAATCGCAGTCACTGGGTTTCGGCGCATCGCTCGATGTGCGGGAAGGTAGCATGCTAGCAATGACATTGCTCCCAGAAGCATGACGACGGAAACGACGGTGACCGGATCGTTGGCGCCGATTCCGTACAATAGCCGGACGATAATGCGTGTCAGTCCCAACGCAAACGCCAGTCCTAGCGCCAGCCCGATGCCTGTGAGCCACAATCCCTGCGACAGCACGAGCCGCAGCACATCGACGCGCGAAGCGCCCAGAGCCATTCGTATTCCGATCTCGTGGGTTCGCAATTGGGTTCGATAGGCCACGACTCCGTAGATTCCGGTTATCGCAAGAACCAGCCCAATCAACGCGAACATTCCCGCCAGGGTGCTCTGTATGACAGCGAAACTGCTCGCCATCTGCGTACTCTCTCGCATCGACCGCACATCGAAGACCGGTGGCCGTGTATCGATGTCGTGGATGGCGTTCTGCACCGCTGGCGCCAAGTCGACCGGATTTCCCTCGGTCTCCACCTGCACGATCGTTTCGTACCCGGCCTGGAAAAAGCTCATATACACCATAGGCTCCGGCGACTCATTCACGAAGGTATGGGTTGAATTCCTCACCACGCCGACTACCGTGAAAAGCCTGCCCCACACCATGAGGTTCTTTCCCAGCGGGTCCTGTCCTGGCCAGTAGCGCCTGGCAGCGGCCTGATCGACGATGAGGACCCTTGGGGCCTTGTCATTGTCATCCGGCGTAAACTCGCGTCCTTCCAGAACGGGGATATGGAGGGATTCGAAATACCGCGCGGACACCTCGGCATGCACCACCTTCAAAGATTCATGCGGGTGCGGCACATACCCTTCCGGATACGCATCCTCACCCTTGTGGCTCAGGGTCATCGGAATCCAGTCCGTAAGAGACGCAACCTTCACGCCAGGCAATGCCGACACGCGATCAAGAATCTTGTGACGGATCACCTGCTCCTCGTCGTGGCTGTAGCCGGCAATATTCAGCCCCACGGACGCAGTGAGAATGTGGTCCTGCTCAAATCCGGGGTTCGCGCCGGCGAGATTCCGTAGTGTTCGCAGAAGTAGCCCGGAGCACAACAGCAGAGGAAGTGAAAGCGCGATTTGCGCCACTACCAGCCCGCTGAGCAATTTCCCGTTCCGTGAGCCGCCGGAGATACTTGCAGACTCTGCCTTGAGTACTTCAATGGCCGGCGCGTGGGACGAACGCCAGGCGGGAAGAGCGCCGCACAGCATGCCGGCCAACAGGGACGACACCGCAATCCCGATGACCACCTTATCGTCCATGCTCCCGTTGAGTATGAGGGGATTAGAGTTCGCCGGAAAGAACCGTGCGAATGTCTTCGAAGTCCACGATGTCAACACCAGGGCCACGGCTCCTGCGACGATGGAAAGCACCACGCCCTCCAGCACCATCTGCCGCACCAGTTGAAGGCGATTCGCCCCGAGCGACTGCCGGATGGCAAGCTCTCGCCGCCGGGATACAAATCTCACCAGCGTGAGCGTAGCCACGTTCGCGCTGGTCAGCAACAGCACCACAGCGGCGAAGGCCAGCAGAATGGGCAGCGTCGCCGCCATGTACCCGTTGGCGCCGAAGGGCGAACGCCACATCGGATCCAGCGTGATCCGGTTATCGCCGAGATGATCGTCCGGATACGCCGCCACAATATGACGCATCACGGTATCGAGATCCTGGGCTGCCTGGCCGCGGCTCACGCCCGGCCGCAATCTTCCTATTACGTTCAGCCAGACCGCCCCACCACTGCGATGCGTCATCCGCCACCCATCCGTCCCCAGTGGATCAAGCGTTACCCACAGATCTTCACGGATTCCGGGCATTGCTCCGACAACCCCCTCTGGCGACACACCGATCACCGTCACAGGATGCCGGGCGATCTCGATCGACTTGCCCACAATTGCCGGGTCCTTGGCAAAGCGCGTCTTCCAGAGCGAATAGCCCAGAACCACACTGGGAACGGCTGGACGCGTCTCTTCTTCAGGGAGAAAGAAACGCCCCAGCACCGGCTTGATGCCAAGCACATCGAAATAATTCGCCGACACATTCGCAATATAGGCACGCTCCGGCTGTGCGCCGCCAGTCAGCGTGATCCAATCGTGATGGTATGCAAGTATTCCGGCGAAGGTATGGTTCTGCTCGCGCAGATCGCGATAGTCGAGATACGAGAAGGGCGGAGTCGGAGAGAAATTCCGTTCCCCACGCTGCAGGCTAACAAGATCGCCCATGTCCCGCGCGCCAGGAATCGGACGCAACATTGTGCCGTCGATCCAACTGAACACTGTGCTGTTGGCGCAGATAGCTACTGCCAGCATCGAGGTCGCGGTGATCGAAAAGCCGAGGCTCTTGCGCAGTTGCCGGAACGCGTAACGGACATCCCGGCCTAATTGTTCGAGCCAGCCTTGGCCCCACATGTCGCGCGTCACATCTTGCACAAGAGGAATATTTCCAAATTCCCGCGCCGCCGCCTGTCGCGCCCTCTCTGCCGTCTCGCCTCGCGCCACTCGATCTGCAATCGCCATCTGCAGGTGCGCATCAATCTCTTCCTGCAATTCGCGCTTGCGCCGCTGAAAACCGAAGCTCGGAAACCACTTCACGACTCACTCTCCTTCGGCTTGACGTACATCACCGAACCAATCGCTTCGACAATCCGCTCCCATCGGCCCAGATCCGAGGCCAACTGCTTTTTTCCCTTGGCCGTGATTCGGTAATATCGCGCTTTTTGCTTGCTCTCTGACTGCTTCCACTCAGACTGCACCCAGCTCTGACGCTCCAATCGATGGAGAGCCGGATACAGTGATCCGGTCTCCACCTGAAGCACATCTCCGGATCGCGCACGTAACGCCTGGACAATGCCATATCCATGCTGCGGCCCCCACTGCAGCGTTTGAAGAATGAGCATGTCGAGTGTTCCCTGCAACAGCTCAATCCGGTTCTTATACTGGTCTTTTTCGCTCATAGATGTAGACACTCTACGCCCACTGGAGGTAGATCGTCTACTTTGTTTTGTATAGCGCACAGACTAAGGGAAGGAGGAATCGCAGGGATGTCTTGACAAGCGTCACATCCTACAAGTGCGAGGTCCCGGCTTTTCAGTATTCCGTGGCTGTTGATCTTTTCGTTAGTCAGTATCGTGGGTTGGTCGATGCGAATGCCAAACTCAATCTGTCCCATGAATCCAGAAGGAGCCCGCACTCGTGGCCACCCATGCAGAACAACTCGCGATTGACTGGGACGGCACAGCAAAGATCACGGTGAGGTGCTCTCGGTGCGATCTCCGACTGATCGACATCATCGAGAAAAGGCCCACCGCAAGGGGCGTCGAGGTTGTCTTCGCGGGCCTGCCGAAGTAAACCCGTTCAGCAATTCGGGCTAAACCCCGGGGCGGGACGGGAAGTTTACCTGATGCGACAAGCGATCAGTGGGTTAGTGAACGTCCCGTCCTTCGGTTCAACCGTTGTAGCTCAGGAGGCAGCGTGAAAGACCCGTTCGCTGGTCTTCAACTTTGCACCTTACCTTCGTTGGGATGAATCGACAAGCTTTCATCGGCGCGTAGTTCCCACTCGTGCCGTTCTATCTTCTCAGCCGCGGCTGGCACAAGCGAACAGAGGACCTCCAGTAATTTCTGTGGCTGAAACGTGGCCAGTTCATAGTCGGCGCTTGGACAATAATTATGGCCGGCCCCGACGATCACCACGACGGGAATCCCGCTTTTGATCTGCTTCAGGCTCCGGATCAACTGCTCGCCCGGCATACCGCTTCCATCAGCATCCATCACGACTCCAGTGACGGAAGGAAAAGCTGCTAAGGTGTCGAGGGCTTCCTCCGCGGAATAGGCGGTTATGACGTTGAACTTAGCAGTTTCAATGACGAGCTTGCGTGTGGAGATGGCTCCTGCAAATTCGATATCGATGACGAGAAAGCAGGGCCTGACCATGCACAATAGAAGGGCAAGAAGCGTTTTAGGTTGTCTCCGGGAGGTTTACTGATTGCGATTACAGACCGCGCAGCTCGCCACCCGAGAAGCCGTTTACCTGTGACAGCTTATCAACCTCACCGTGGGTTTTGTCTCGGGTTGGTCAGGTCGGCTCCCAGCCATATCACACAATGCTTTGTCAGCCAGGTCAAGGTAAGCATTAGTTTTGCCGGGGTCCTCGGAATTCGGTGACAGGACTTCCGTCCAGACGGAGGTGGCACTTTGCAAACACGGCGAGGGGCGCTTCTACTGGCGGCAATTGGAACGGCAAAGTTCCAGTTCTGTCTGTCACCCAGCTCGTCACCCAGCTCTTTCCATTCCCTTCAGCTAGATGCGGGGCGCGGTAGATGCGGGACGAAATAACCACCCTGTGTACCAGCCCCTGCAAGTCCGCGAGATTCCTTTATATTTGGTCTGTCACGACACCCATCCTTCACTCATTGCGCAGCGCCACCATAGGTTCCACACCCGCTGCCCGCCACGCGGGCAGCGCCGAAGCGAGTAACGCAGCGAACCCCAACGCCAACGTAGCCGAAGCCAGCATCACCGGATCCCACGGTCTTACGCTGAACAATTGCTGCGTCATCAGCTTCCCCGCCCCGATCGCGGCTGGAATGCCAATCGCCAATCCAATGGCCACCTGGGAAAAGGCGCCCCTTAGCACCATGCGCAACACCCTTCCACGATCGGCGCCCAGCGCCATGCGCACGCCGATCTCCCCCGTGCGCTGCTCCACCATGTAGGCCATCACGCCGTACAGGCCAACCGCCGAAAGCAACAGTCCCAGCCCACCGAAAAGCGTCGTCAGGGTCGCAATCATGTCCTCCTGCTGAAAGTCTCCACGGACAACCCTGTCGTAGGAGTCCACCCCATACAGCACCAGATCGGGATCGACACTCGCCAACGCTTTGCGTACCTTTGCTTCCATCCCCGGAGGATTGCCGGGCGCCCAAATCACGATGTTGTACAGGTAGTGCGACCAGATCTCCCCAGCCTTATAGACAGGATCGTCCCATTGGGTGGTCTGCGTCTCCGATATCCAGTACATGGGCCCGATCGGGTCTTTGTAGTCGTAGGTCATGTAGCGCATATCTTTCACCACGCCGACGATTTCATATTTGGACGCATATTGGATCTTGTCCGGCCCGAAATGCTGGCCCAGCGGGTTCTCGTTCTTGAAGAAGCGCCGGGCGAAGGCCTCATTGATCACAGCGACGGTGCGCGTCGTGCCAGTATCATCCTCCGTAAAGGGACGGCCCATGGCCATCTTCGCGCCGATGGTTTCGAAGAAGCCCGGCATCACGCGCGCCCAGCCGGCGCTGGTGTTTTCCTTGGCCGGGGGCTCGGGTCTGCCGGCGATGCGAACGCCGTTATTCCAGCTATCCCCCGACATCGGCGCGTAGAGCACAGGCGCCACCATGCGCACACCAGGAATCTGCCGCAGGCGATCATCGATCTCCCGGAACTTCTGCTCCATTTGTTCGGGCTTGTCATTGCCCAGCGAGGGGTTGATCCACACCAGATAGCGGCCCTCGGTCGCAAATCCGAAATTCTGGTGTTCCAGGTTGCGCAAACTCTTGCCCAGCAAAGCCGCGGCCGACAAGAGAACAATCGACATCGCGGCCTGCCCAATCACTAACGACTTCTGTGCCCAGGAGCCACGCCCGCTGACCGCGCGATTCGCCCCGCGCAGCGCCTCGACCGGATCCGCATGCGAGGTCGTCCACGCCGGAGCGACCCCGAACAGAATGCCGGTGAGCAGCGAGATCCCGAGCGCGAACAGCAGCACAGGCCAAGAGGGGGACGCGCTTACCGGCACATAGTTGTTCGGGTTACCCATCTCGAAGGCCAGGTAGAGAATCAGCCTGGTCCCTGCATAGGCCACCGCTATCCCCAGTACGCCTCCGCTCACAGCCAGTAGCACTGACTCGACCAGGGCCTTGCGCACCAGGCGATGGCGGGATGCGCCCAGGGCCATTCGTATCGATGTTTGTGCGCGATCCTTCAGCCCCCGCGCCAGCATCAGGTTGGCCAGGTTGCCGCAGGCCACCAGCAGCACACAGCCCGCCGCCACCAACAGCAGCTTCAGCCCGTCCTGATACTGATCGCGCATCGCCGCCACCCCGGCATCGCCTGGCGTCAGGTGCAGGGTGTCTTGTTGCCAGAGCTGCTTCTCTCCCGGCTGCATATCGGGCACGTGGCTGGCCAGCCAATCGTGGAATTCCACTCTGAGTTTGGCTTCCAGCTGGGTCGGGCTTACCCCAGGCCGCACACGGCCCAGCAGGTCGAGAAAGTTTCCATCCGGCCGTTTGAGGCGGGCCGTCGCTCCATCGATAATGAGTTCCGAGGTCAAAGGAAGCCAGAAGTCTGGCGTGGCGCCGCCTCCAAGCCGCGCGCCATAGAAGCCTGGAGGTCCGACGCCAATCACGGTGAAGGGATGCCCGTTGATCTGATAGCCCGCGCCCACGACGGTGGGATCGCCGCCATACTTCTCTTTCCAGATGCGATAGCTCATCACCGCAACCAGCGGCGCGCCCTGCTGGTCATCGGCATCGGTCATCATGCGCCCGATCCAGGGATTGATGCCGAGGGTGCGAAAGAAATTGCCGGACACGTACTGCCCGTTGCGCGTATCTGCCGCAGCCTGTGATCCGGCTCTACGCACGCCCAGCGGCGCATTGCCTGCCTGCAGAGCCGCCAGGTCGCTGAACTCCGGTGTGTGGGCGCGAAAATGCTTGTACATCTCCCAGGAGAATAAGGTGAAATTTCCGTCGTCTCCCTGTACATAGCCACCCCAGTTGCAGCAGCGAATCTTGTCGCCGATCCGCCATAGCTCCTCGGGCTTGACCACCGGCAGAGACTTCAGCATGACCTGGTGCACCAGGGTGAAGATGGCGGTGGTAGCTCCGATGCCCAGGGCGAGGGTGAAGATCGCCGTCAGCGCGAAGCCGGGGGCCTTTCGTATTTGCCGCAGCGCATCGCGCATATCTGCCAGCATGCGTCCTCCGAGGGAAGGTGGTGTCAAAGAGGGATACGCAAACTCTACGGCGACGGTTCCGAGGGCAGCCGGGGGAGGTGTGGTCAGACGAAATGAGTGACCTCGACAGATCGACCGCTCAACCATCATCGCGATCGGGAACAGGGAGCGTGATCTCATGAGCGATGCGCATGCTGACGCACTCCTTCGTTTTCAAAGAGGAAAGCAGGCAAAAGACGCCTCCCTCAAGCAATTTTGCGTGTCTTCTTTCCGCCTTCCTGTCGAAGTGCCTTGATAACCGCCTTCGGATTTCTTTCGATGACGGTGAGCAGCGTCGCAGCGCTGCGGTCGGGCACGCGCCTGCCGGTCTCCCAGTTCTTCACCGCGTCAAGACTCAAGCCATAGGCGCTTGCGAATGCCGCCTGCGTGAGCCCCAGCTTGCGGCGAATGCGCTTTACGTCGATGGCCGCGGGGATATGCACCTTCGTGCCGATATTCTCCCCGGACATGAAAGCATCTACTTCCGCAAGCCCTTTCTTAAGATCATCGAACATCCTTCCCATCCCCTACCACCTGTGTCTTCTTGTGAATTCCTCCGACAGCTTCTTCAGTCGGTTTTCTCACCAGCGCTGAGGTTCGCCTTTTCGTTCTTCGCCTAAATCTGCATAAGAAACACCGGCATGGTTTCGTCGCAGAAGTAATAAATGACGCGGGAACCGCCGCTTTTTCCTCATCCCTGAAGAGCGATGCGAATCTTACGGAAACCCCAGTTCCGGCAAGCACATCCCCGATTTCCGGGTCCTTCGCAATCGTCGAAACAACACGTTCGCGCTCAGCGTCGCTCAAGGCTTGCTGGATTCGCGCAGATAAAACGCTGGTTTCGACCACCGTATGCATAGGCAGAAAGTACGCCTATGACACCTTTAGGCCAAGCGAAAAAGGTGTCAAGGGACACCAACATCGGGCACTCTCGCGAACCCTCTTCGATTTCCCCTTGCGCTTCTACAAAAGAATAGTGTATTCGTCTTTTTGTAGAAGCTAAAGGGGAATGATTGGGCCAAGAACGAATTGATCTTCCACAGGGGACACTGGATCTTCTGATCCTGAGAACGCTTGCCCTGGGGCCGCAGCACGGATGGGCTATCTCCGAGCGTGTACAGCAGGTGTCGAGTGACGTGCTCCGCATTCAACAGGGCTCGCTGTATCCGGCGCTGCACAGGCTTGAGCGGCGCGGCTGGATTAAAGCGAAGTGGGGCACATCAGACAACAACCGTCGCGCAAAGTATTACGAGCTGACGCGCGCGGGTCAGAAACAGCTCGATGTGGAGACGGAGGCGTGGCGCAGGCTGACGGTCGCCGTCGGACAGATTCTCGAGAGCATGTGAGGAGATTGCGATGCTGAGCGACCTGCGTTACCGGCTGCGCGCGCTGTTTCGCCGTGATACGGTGGAGACCGAGCTTGATCAGGAACTGCGCTTCCACTTTGAAAAGGAAGTAGAGAAGTACATGCGTTCCGGCTTGACGGAGGAAGAGTCGCGTCGCCGGGCGCGGTTAGCGGTTGGCGGCGATTCCCAGATCAAGGAAGACTGCCGCGAGGCTCGCGGGACCAGCTTTATCGAAACAACGCTGCAGGATGTGCGCTATGCACTACGGCAGTTACGCGAGAATCCGCTATTTGCAGTCGTGATGGTAGTGACGCTCGCACTGAGCATCGGCGCGAACAGTGCGATATTCAGCGTAATTGATAGCGTCCTGCTACACTCCCTGCCTTACCGGCATCCGGAAAAACTGACGCGCATCTTTATGACCTCAGAGGCGTTTCCGAAGTTTCCGCTGAACCCATTCGATTTCCGCGACATGCGGACACGCAACCGGAGTTTCGAGTCGATGGCAGCTTACACCCGATCGGATATGCAGCTGGCCGTCAGCTCTGGTGACCCAATTCGGGAGAACGGCTTCCACGTCACCGCGGGTTTCTTTCACGTATTGGGAATTGAACCCGAACTGGGTCGCGAGTTCGACACAAATGCTGAGATCCCCGGGAACGAACTGCAGGTGATTCTGAGCGACCGCCTATGGCGTACGCAGTTCGGCGCGGATTCGAAGATCATTGGGCGCAAGGTAACTTTGAATGCTCAACCCTTCACCGTCGTGGGCGTGATGCCGCCGGGCACGGCACATCCGGGAAATGAGTATCACGCTGTTTCCTACGGAGAGGACGTGAACTTGTGGAGCCCGTTTGCCTTCGAGGGCAATCCGGCGCAGCGAGGCTCGCATTACATCGAAGGCATCGGGCGGTTGAAAGATGGCGTGACTGCGGAGACAGCGCAGGGTGAAGTGTTCTCCATGATGAACACGATTACGCATGAGCACGGAAATGATATGGGGCCCTGGCGCATGCTCGTAGTTCCGCTTGACCGCGAGATCGTGGGACCGAACCGGCAGATGCTGCTGGTGCTGTTGGGTGCGGTAGCTATGGTGCTGCTGATTGCCTGCGCGAATGCCGCGAACCTGCTGCTGGCCAGGGCCGCTGCCCGGCAGAGAGAACTGGCCGTGCGGATGGCGCTGGGTGCATCTCGGGCAAGACTGGTGCGGCAACTGCTGACGGAGAGTCTGCTGCTTGCGCTCACCGCCGGTGCGCTTGGATTATTGCTGGCATTGGGCGGCGTGAAGAGCCTGGTTTCCCTGTTACCGTCGGACTTTCCACGCCTGCACGAGATTCACGTCAGCACCCCAGTGTTTCTCTTTACCTTTCTGGTCAGCTCTGTGACGGGAATTCTCTTCGGGTTAGTTCCGGCACTGCAGGCATCACGGACCGATCCGCGGCAGGGCTTGCATGAGAGCGGACGCGCAGCCACGGGCAGCGCAAGGATGAGCCGGCTGCGCGATGCACTGGTTGTGGCCGAGGTGAGCCTCGCCTGCGTGCTGCTGGTTGGCGCGGGACTCATGTTTCGAAGTCTACTCAATCTGCTGCACCTCGATCCAGGCTTTCAACACCAGCATGTGCTGACGGCGAACCTGTGGCTGCCGAGCGCTGCGTATAAAACTATCCCGGAGCGATCGCGCTTTTATGAGCGGCTCGCGACGGAGCTCGAGTCGATTCCGGGCGTGAGCAGTGCCGGGCTCGGCAGTGACCTGCCCTGGACCGGCTGGGACGACAACATCAGCTTTTCGATCGAAGGCAGGCAACCTCCGCCACACCAGGACTTTGGAGCACGGTACCACGTGGCTACGTGGGACTATTTCCGCGCTCTGGGCATACCGCTGAAACGAGGGCGATTTCTTACCCGGGCGGACAATGCGGACAGGCCAAAGGTTATCGTGATCAATCAGGCGCTTGCGAATCTGTATTGGCCCAAAGACGACGCACTAGGGAAAAGAATTACTTTTGATGACCATCCGAAAGATTCAGATTGGCTAACCATCGTGGGGATCGTCGGTGATGTGAAGGACAAACCGGAAAGTACAAATACGCATCCAGCTTTTTGGTGGTCGGCGTTGCAGACACCGTTCTCGCAGATGTCTGTGGTAGTGCGCGCAAATGCCGATTCCCAGGCTCTTACACAGGCGGTAGGCGGAGCCGTGCATCGGATCGATCCTTCACTGGCCGTAGCCGAGGTGCAATGGATGGGCGAAGTCGCCGACGCTACGGTGGCTACGCCGCGATTCGCCTTCGTGATGGTGGGTGTTTTTGCAGGGCTGGCGATTCTGCTGGCCGCGATCGGGACATACGGCGTCATTGCGTACTCAGTCAGCCGGAGAACCCCGGAGTTCGGTTTGCGCATGGCGCTCGGTGCGCAGCGGATGGATGTGCTGCTGCTGGTGCTGCGGCAGGCTGCGGTGCTGACCTTATGCGGAGCGGTGCTGGGAATGGCTTTTGCGCTTCTGTTGGGGCGCGTCTTGAAGAGCATGATTTACGAGGTGAACCCATCGGATCCGCTGATTTATTCTGCGGCGGCTGTCTTTGTGATCGCGATGGCCCTTGCGGCTTGCTACCTGCCTGCACGCAAAGCGACCAAGACCGATCCGATGATCGCGTTGCGGGCAGAGTAATTTCCCGCGTTCAGAATTAAGGCAGGTGGCATGTTTTTAGTATCCTTCCGGCCCTAAAGAGTCTGCGCGAGAACCATCCTTGCCGAGTCGAGTCCCGAAGAGCCTGCCCTGAGCTTGTCGAGCGGGCACGGCTGAAAATGGCCCAGGATGCAATCCTGGGCACCTCTCTATCTCTGAAATGACCTTCGCGCGGTACTTCAGGGGCCAAACTGTCTGCATGCGCTGCTCGTTAAGGGGTTATCACGCAGACTCTTCAAGCCCGCCAGCTTTCTCAAAGCAACGTTATCCTCGCCAGTGACCAGGGCACCCAGCTCCGGGCACTTTACCGAAAACCGACATTGCAGGGAGTTCATGTGCGGTCTACGTCCGGTCAGGTGGTTGTGTCCATCCTTGGAGATAAGGCGATCAGAGATGTCAAAGCGAAAGTCTACGATGTGGTCTTCCTGAACAACACGCCATTTAGAGGTGTCGCCATGTTCCAAACCGCGATCGGCCTCTGCGCCATCGGCATCCCCGTGGCCTGGTTCTGCGTACGCTACATCCAATCCCAGCTCTACGAGACCAAGGGCATGAACCTCACCGTCCTCGCCATCGCCACCCTCACCCTGACGGCTGCAGCAGCCGCAGCAGGATTCATCCCCGCCCTGCGTGCATCCTCGACCAACCCCTCACAAGCTCTGAGAACCGAGTAGCAGTCTTCCGCCCCGGCTAGAATAGAGGTTCGGGCGAGGTGCTGCATTCATGGCGAAGCAATTCACTTGTATCGAACCACACCATCGCGACTTTATTTTGCAACAGCGCATATTCTTCACCGCTTCTGCTGCTGCCCAGGGGCGAGTGAACGTTTCCCCCAAGGATGGGGCGGCCTTGCGCATCCTTAGCGAAAACAGCGTTGCGGGGTGAAATCGGCGCTGAACGGCAGCGACAACTTGCCTCGCTGGCTTGGCAGATAGATGTTTACGGTGAGGCTCACTCCGAGATCCGAAGATTGTGTGATGAGCGAGCGCTGGCGCTGCACGTTTTCCCCTGGAGCCCGGAGGCCGCTCGGGCCGGCCTGCGGCGGAAGGCAATCTATCTCCTGCGGCCTGATGGCTACGTAGCGTTGGCGGATAGTGCCGGCCGCGCGGAAGCGGTCGCGTCCTATCTGGATAGCCGCAAGCTCACATTGCGCTCTCCGGAAAAAGGATGCGCTTTATGAGTGAAAAGAGAGATGAGCCCCCCGGCCGGCGCTTTCATGCCTGAAAAGATTGAGCGATAAGCGAGATAAGCCCTACTTATCCTCGATTTGCTAGGGTTGGATGGCCAGCCAGACGGTGGCGCTTCGACCGCTTGTTTGCTCTCTGTAAGCGGCGATGGCGCCGAAGCCGGCCAGTTGTTCGAGCGCAGCATCGATGCGTTCGCTATTGACGTGGCCATAGAAGAGACGGCCGATCTGATTCCTTGAGAGACCGTTGGGGGCGGCTTCGACGGCCTCGCGAATGCGGTCGGTGATGGGGTCTCCGGTGGCCAGGCCGAAGAGGCGGACGGCGCTTCGATAGCAGTAGGTCCATACTGCGTAGGCTGCTTTGAGGTGGGGGAGGCAGACCATCTCACTACAGTCGAGCGCGGCATAGAGGGCGCTGAGGCGTAGGACTTGGGCCTCGCCACGGCTTGTGGCTGCGCCCCGCAGGCCGGGATCACGATAGCTGAGCGACTCATAACAATCCGCCCAAAGCTGCTGAGCCTCCTGGTCGCGGCGAAAGAGGATTTCGGGCCGCGCGGTGGCCCAGGTAACGGCGCTCCGCAGTGTGCCGGCGATTTCGGATAGTTCATAGGCGGGCCCGTCGCCGCCGCCGGGGAGGCAGTTGCTGCGCTCGACCCAGGTCCAAAGGCAGCGGTTGGCGAAGCCGTTATGGGCTTGGTGACGCTGGAATGTTTGGGTGAGCTCCCGCTGGGTGATATGCGCGACGAGGCTGAGGTGGGTGCCGGTGGCGCGCAGTTCGTGGTGCATGTCGAGGGTGGGGAGGTTGCCACTATCCCAGGCGCAGCGGAGTAGAGGAGAGAGGTGACCGTTGCCGCTTTTGAGAGAGTGGACGATGGTGGCGAACTCCTCTGAGAGGGCGAGGAGACGGCGGTCTGTGGGCGGCTGCTGATCGCGGAGGGCCCGTACGAGACCGTTGGCGGTGAGGCGCGCGCTGTTGACGCGCGAGGAGAGCCAAGACGGGTCGACCTCGGCAAAGAGGTTGGCGATGAGGTTCCAGCTGGTGCCTTTGCGGGCTTTGCTGGAATCGCCGACGAGGATGACGAAGAGGTTGAGGGCGTGGCGGGTGGATTCGACCATGCAGTGGGGGCCGGGGCCGATGAGGTTGCCGAAGGCTGCGAGGAATTGGAGGAGCAGTGCAGCGGGATGCGCTTCGGTGTGGGGCGCGAGGCTGCTGACGATGCGTCCCGCGGGTCCGTGGAGGGCGGCTTTGTCGAGCTCTTGATGGGTGGGTGGTTGAAGTGTGGCTGCGGGCGGAGGTTCTGGCTGTTCGGGGGCGGGTGGCGGGTTGGGGATTGGCTTTAGGTGACGGCTTTGCAGTTGCGCTAGACGGTGTTCTGCTTCGGCGCGGGTGTGGACGTGGGGGGCCGGGGTGGTGAGGTCTTGCGAGACTTGGCTTTGATTGGTTGCCATGAAAGGTCACTCCTTTGGTTGCTTATTATAGGTTCTGTGGTGGTTACAGATCCCCTCGGTTCGTGGTTCGATTAACGATCCCACGGTTATTTCTTACGCACAAGGAGCTTTGAAAATAAACATGAGGAAGACGGGGTAGTTAACTGGAAGTTACTCCCTGCGGGTATTGGTAATCAGTGGGTGGGATGGCTGCGCGGCGCTGGGGCGCTTACATCTGTCGTGGCGTTCTTGACACGGTAAGGTCCGGTTCTATTTGTGGGCTGAGAGAGGATGTCCCCGCATCTCCGGGGTGAATGGGTACGGTTTCGCCATATTTAATCTGTTATTTCTGAAGTTGCCAGTGGACCGAGTGCGCGGGTCGCTGGTGTTCACCAGCTCCGCGATGTCAGGGATGTGGTGGGAAATCCGAGTGCAGACCTCAGGGGCTGAATAGCCCCTGGGTGGGAGCCCTCTGCTTCAGCAGGGGGAGCGACGCTTTAGCGTCGCGGAAAGAGTCGCCCCCCACGACGGGCTTTACAGGCCCTCATCGCTGAGGAATGTATGGCCCGGCTAAAGCCGTGCCCTCATACAAAGCAAAGTTGCCCCCCAGCTTTCAACGACGCGTATCATGGCAAGCCTTCTACGGAATCGGAATTCCAACCGAAGCCGAGCTGACCTTCGTCAACAACCACTTGCCGTTGATCTTTTTCGCTGTACGTCTAGATCTAAGCGGTTCTTCGCCGTCCATGGCCGGCGTGTGGGTGGTTTGCGTTCTGTCCGGTGGCGCCGCTGGTGTACGCCATTTATCCATCCCGGTCCGAACACGCAGCCCATATGCCGGCGTTGCTGTTCGGAATGCTTGTCGCTGCCGGCGGGCCCGTCGGCTACCTGCTCTGTAGGCGGTGGTGGGGCAAGCCACTTCCCACACCACCGCCCACAGAGATTGGTGCGGATCGAAGGACGGGAGTGTCGACAGCCTTGCCTTAGAGATCGCGGATCAAGCTGTTCCGACCTTCCCTCATTCGCTGCATTCAGGCCAAGAGCGGTTCACGGCGATGTACAAATTAATTTAGGGGTTATTTCGTCTGTCCCGCATCTTCATTATGTCCCGCATCTTCCCGCATCTTCCCGCATCTTCCCTGCGCATCTTCTCTGCGCATCTTCTCTGCGCATCTTCTCTGAACGTGCAGCCCTACTTGTTGGCAATCACCTGAATCTTGTGAATCTGCAGCTCGTTTGAGAACAGCTCTTTTGCTTTGGCCATCAGAGCTTTGGCAATATCACCGTTGAGATGGGCATCGCGGCCGGCCTCGTCATCGAAGGTATCGAAGACCGCGTAGGCGCCGTCGTCCTCCTTAATCCCATACCAGGTCAACGTGCCTTTCTCCGCTTTTGCCATCTCCGCGCCCTGCTTGAGAAATGCTTCTACCTCTGCGGCCTTCCCGGGCTTGGCCTTCAATGCAACATATAACGCATACTTTGCCATGCTGATGTTCCTCCGTGTTGTCTCCTGCTTCTCGTACTTAGATGCAGCACCGGCATCAACTTGATGAATTTTCTGCTGCAGCCAGATGGGACAGACGAAATAATCCCTAATGAATTGGAACACCGGCGCGAATCACTTGTCGAACGATTGAACGGTCGATCTTAGAGCTGTGGCTAGGCTCTACGGAGTGATCAAGAGGGGTCGAAGGAAAGGATGGTGGTTTGTTCCTGCGCGGAGTCGGAGCGCTTCTTGGGTCCGGGCTTCCGCCTGATCAGTGGACGCTGTTCCTGCCTTTCCAGCGCGCGCGTAAATTCTGCTGAACCAAGTGGCCGCCCGCTGAAGGTGCTATCACGGATGGCTTTCCGACTGGACTCTGGTTGGGCGGCCTGCAGATAAGCTCGCCAGTCGTCGCGTGACCATCGGCGCTGCCAGGCATCGAGGCTCAACCATGGACATATCGGTCCGGTACCGCAGTGCGCAGGCGCAGAAGACCAAGGCCAATCGTTGGCAGAGGTCACCAGAAAAGAGCGTACCCGATTGAGTTCGGTGTAGCGCAGGGCCTCCCAAAGATGGGTGTCGTCAAGCGGGCAGGAGTAGTAGCGCCCTTGCCACACATGTCCGCTGGAGCGGTTTACCGCGTTCCAGTAAGAAGCGAATCGGCCATGTGTTTGCTTCAAACTGCGGGCTAAGGCGTCCTTGCTTTGGGGCACAGCAACGATATGTACGTGATTTGACATCAAGCAGTAGCCGATCAGTTCGACGCCATATCGCCGAATGCCTTGTTGGAGCAAATCAAGGTAAACCCCGCGTTCCATGTCAGTCTCCAGAATGAAGCGCCGCGCATTCCCGCGCTGCGTGATGTGATGAGCAACGTCTAAAGCTACAACCCGAGCGAATCGCACCAGTTCACGACCTGTGCATCACCGATCAGGGCCATCGGTGTCGCCGCTTTCGGGGTGGCCCAGCCCTCTGAGCATTCTCTCCGATACAGCGACCCTGCAAGTCGGTCATGAGCCGGACGGATGAAAGCTCGCCACACGGAATTATTAAAATAGATTTATTATGGCTTCGCGCGGGGCCCTCGACATCCATTCAGGGGTTATTTCGTCTGTCCCGCATCTGATTATTTCGTCTGTCCCGCATCTGATTAAAGTGAATCGACGAAGGCAGGGGGCAGTATGGTCTCTTTCGGAGCCCAAGTGACTGCTTCGACCCGGCCGACTCCAAAGACCCAGGCTATGCCGCCGGTCAGTGCGATCGCAGAGGTGATCAGGAAAGGGGTGCGAAAGTTTCCTGAGCGATTCACGATAAAGCCGGTCAGCGCGGGTGCGATCACGCCCGCGAAATTGGCAAAGCCACCTTGAAAGCCAGTCCAGGTTCCTGCCGCTTTGGGCCCGGCTAGGATCTGACAAAATGCGTAGATGCCGGAGGCTGCGGTTCCACATCCTGCGCCCGCGACTAGTAGCCAGGGCAGATAAGTGTGTGGGCCGGCGAGCGCGCAAGCTGCCATGCCGATCGCTCCGGTCGTGTGCCCGATCGCCATGACGGATTTTCTGACTCGGGTCGTGGTGTAGCCGCGGCGTATGAATAAATCTGAAAGGGCACCTGCGACCATTGCCGATGTCGCATCCACCAGGAAATATAGACCGGCGACTCTGGCCATCGACGTCATGGAAAGATGGCGTTCGCGCACCAAGTAGAACGGTAGCCAGGTGACCATCACATACAACAGGTAGTTTCCGCAAAAGTGTCCTACGGAGGCGCCCCAAAAGGAGCGCTTGCGCAACATCGTCGTGATGGTAGCGAGCCCCTTGAAGGTTGAGCCGGCCACGACATGGCCGCGGGGCATCCACTTCTTCCATGCAGGCAGCCATACCAGGCTCACCAACCCTATGCCGATGAAGACTGGCCGCCAACCGTACTTTGCCATGAGCAGCCCGGCGCCAAACATGCCGATTGCGGGACCGGACCGGATGCCCGTGATGATGGCTCCATTGGCGAAGCCGCGACGTTCTTCCGAGACATGGAGAGCGAGAATTTTCGAGCACGACGGAAAGGCGACGGACTCGCCGATGCCGAGGACTAAGCGCGTCACGAGCAGTAGAGCAAATCCATGCACCAGGCCTGTGGTCACCGTGGCCAGCGACCAGACGAGGTATCCGGTGGCGATCACCACATTTACTTCAAATCGATCTACCAGCCAGCCGACCACGAAGAGCAAGACGGTATAGGTCCAGAAGAATGCGGAGAGCAGAATTCCCAGTTGCCAGGGGTTGAGGTGTAACTCATCCTTGAGCAGGGGCGCGGCGATGGAGAGATTTCCGCGGTCGACGTAGTTGATGAGAACGGAGATAGACAGCAGGGCCAGCCAAGGGGCGATCGCGCTGAGTTTCTGCGGGGCTACTTTCAATCGACGAATTCCCCCCTGGCGTAGACGATCGCCGGCCGCTGCGTGCCCAGGAAGTACGGAATCTCTCTGTAGTCGGCGGCCTCGTGAACGACAAAGTCGGCCGACTTGCCACGCTCGAGTGAGCCCACCTGGCCGGCGAGGTTGAGGCTCCACGCTGCGTTGATAGTCGCCGCGGTGAGAGTCTCCGCCGGCGTCATCTTCATCTGCGTGCAGGCCAGCGACATGATGACGGGCATGGATGCGATGGGGGAAGAGCCGGGGTTGAAATCTGTGGCCAACACCACGGCGAGACCGGCTTCGATCATTTCGCGCGCGGGCGCGTAATGCCGGGAGCCAATGGAGTACACGGAACCAGGCAGCAGAACAGGCTGCACATGCGCTGCAGCCAGAGCGGCAATCGACGCAGTGTCGGTATGCTCCAGGTGATCGGCCGTGGCAGCGCCGAGACGCGCCGCGAGCTGGGCTCCTCCGGAGCAGCTGAATTGGTCGCCGTGGATCCGCAGGCCAAGACCTAAGCGGCGCGCGGCTTCGAGAATGCGCCCAGCGGCGTGCTGGTCGAAGATGTGCGGCTCGCAGAAGACGTCGCAAAAGCCGGCCAGCTTGTGCAGGGTTACTAGGGGCAGCATCTCGTCGATCACCAGCTCGACGTAAGCGCCGGTGCGGCCGACGAACTCGTCCGGAACCTCGTGGGCGCCGAGAAAGGTCGCCACGCAGCGCAATAAAGTGGTCTGCTCTGTTTCGCGCACCACGCGCAGGATTTTCATCTCTGCTTCGACGGTTAGCCCGTAGCCGGATTTTGCTTCGATGGTAGTGGTGCCGCCGCGTAGAAACCATCCGGCGTGCTTTTGGGCGACGGCTAGCAAGTCGTCTTCGGCTGCATCGCGGGTGCGGCGGACAGTGGAGCGGATGCCTCCACCTTGGCGGGCTATCTCCTGGTAGGTGATCCCTGAGCAGCGCATTTCAAATTCATCCGCGCGGTTGCCGGCGAAGACGAGGTGGGTGTGCGCGTCCACGAAGCCGGGAGTTACTACCCGTCCTCCGGCGTCGACGATCTGGGTATCGGTGTCGAGTAGGGCGTCGATTTTGCCGCGGGTGCCGATTGCTTCGATTCTGTCGTCGCGGATCAGCATGGCTCCGTCAGGGATGATCGCGAGCTCGCGCATTTCTGCTCCCACGCGGGGGCGATTCGCTCCTGCGAGTGTTACGAGTTGCGAGCAGTTCACTACTGCGAGTAAGGCCAATCAGTACCTCCGACCTCAGCGTGAGGGAAAGAGAACTGCAGGTAGCTCGGGATGCCAAAGTATAGGACCGCGGCTTTCCTTAACTTTCTGTTAGATGGATGGAGAGAGTCGAAAAGCGACTCCTCCTCAGGCTTCTTCCATGGGCAGGCGTAAGCCGGAATTCCGGGCGAAGGTTCGTGCTGCAGGATAACCGGCGTCCGCGTGCCGCAGCACGCCCATTCCTGGGTCGGTGGTCAGTACGCGCTCCAGGCGCAGGGCGGCTTCGTCGGTGCCATCGGCGACTACTACCATGCCCGCGTGCTGCGAATAGCCAATGCCCACACCTCCGCCATTGTGGATGCTGACCCAGGAGGCTCCCGCTGCCGTATTCACGAGCGCGTTCAGCAGCGGCCAGTCGGCTACTGCGTCCGAGCCGTCGAGCATGCCCTCGGTTTCACGGTAGGGAGAGGCGACCGATCCGGTATCAAGGTGGTCGCGGCCGATCACGATGGGTGCGGTAATCTCACCCGAACGCACCCATTCATTCATGGCCAGGCCCAGCTTTGCGCGTTGCCCGTAACCTAGCCAGCAGATGCGGGCAGGCAGTCCCTGGAATTGAATGCGCTCGCCGGCCAGCTTGATCCAGCGCTTCAACGCTTCGTCTCCAGGAAAGAGCGAGAGCACCAACCGGTCGGTCTTGCGAATGTCTTCCGGATCCCCGGAGAGCGCCACCCAGCGGAACGGCCCTTTGCCTTCGCAAAATAGCGGCCGAATGTATTCAGGCACGAATCCCGGGATATCAAAGGCATCGGCGACCCCAGCCAACTTGGCGTTGGTACGAAGATTGTTGCCGTAATCGAAGGCCACCGAGCCGCGGCGCTTCAACTCCAGCATCGCCTGCACATGGTTACCCATGGCTTGCATGGATCGCGCAACATATTGTTCGCTGTTTTGGTGGCGCAAGGCCAGCGCGGCCTCAAAACTCAAGCCGTTGGGCACGTATCCATTCAAGGGGTCGTGCGCGCTGGTTTGGTCGGTCACAATCTCGGGAATTACATTGCGGCGCAGCAACTCGGGCAGCACATCCGCAGCATTGCCTACCAGGCCAATGGAACGAGCGGCACCTTCCCTCTTGGCCTCCGCTAGCAACTGCAGCGCTTCATCGACCGTGGTGGCCATGCGGTCGCAGTAGCCGCTCTCGACACGCTTTTGAATGCGCTTCGGGTCCACGTCGATGCCCAAGAAACAAGCGCCGGCCATGGTGGCGGCTAGTGGCTGCGCTCCACCCATGCCTCCCATGCCGCCGGATACAATCAGTTTGCCTTCCAGACTGCCACCGAAGTGCTTACGGCCTGCTTCGGCAAAGGTTTCATAGGTGCCCTGCACGATGCCCTGGCTTCCGATGTAGATCCAGGACCCGGCGGTCATCTGTCCGTACATCATCAGCCCTTTTTGTTCGAGCTCGCGAAAGACCTCCCAGTTGGACCACTTGCCGACCAGGTTGGAATTCGCGATCAGCACCCGCGGAGCCATGGTATGCGTGCGCAGAATGCCCACCGGCTTGCCCGATTGGATCAGCAGCGTCTCATCGTTCTCCAGGCTCTCGAGCGCGCGCACAATGGCGTGGAAGGAGGGCCAGTCGCGCGCAGCCTTTCCGGTGCCGCCGTAAACCACCAACTCGTCCGGAGCTTCGGCCACTTCCGGATCGAGATTGTTCATCAGCATGCGCAGGGCAGCTTCCTGCTGCCAGCCCTTGGTGCGCAGACGGGTTCCTCGCGGCGCGCGAATCACGTCTTTATGCGGACCAGCTATCAAAGTCTCCATCGCGAATCCCCTTTGCCAAGCGTTCGATGTCTCCAGCAATGACCCGGTCTTCCTGCAGCCGCGGGACGAGCGTGCGGATAAACTGGCGCGCTCGCTCGATCTCTGTCGCCGCCTTGAGTGGCCGGCGGTATTCCAACCCCTGAGCCGCGGTCATCAGCTCGATGGCCAGAACCTTCTCCGCATTCTCCACAATTTGCTTCAGCTTGAGCGCAGCGGTCATGCCCATGGATACATGATCTTCCTTACCGCCGGAAGTGGGCAAACTATCCACGCTCGCCGGATGAGCAAGCACCTTGGCTTCATTTAACAACGCGGCCGCGGCCACGTGAGCAATCATAAGCCCGGAGGAGAGGCCTGGGGTTTCTGCAAGAAAGGCGGGCAGGCCCTCATTGACGTCGGGGTTGATGAGGCGGTCGATGCGGCGTTCGCTGATGCTCATCAGGTCGGTGACGGCGATGGCTGCGTAGTCCAGCGCCAGGCCCAACGGAGCGCCATGGAAATTTCCTCCGGAGAGCACCTCGCCGACGCCGGGCCCGGGCTCGCAGAAGATCAAAGGATTGTCGGTGGCCGACCCGGTTTCAATCTCGATCACTTCGCGCACATGCTCGAGTGCGCCCCGCGCTGCTCCGTGCACCTGCGGCATGCAGCGGAGGCAATAGGCATCCTGCACCCGCGGATCGTTCTCCCGGTGGGACTCGCGAATCTCGCTATCGCGCAGGAGCGTCCGCAGGTGCGCGGCCGCCTGCATCTGGCCGGGATGCGGCCGGGCCTGGTGGATGCGTTCATCGAAGGCCACCGGGGTGCCGCGCAACGCTTCCAGCGCCATCGCGCCGGCCAGATCGAAGAGTTGATTCACGCGTATTGCGCGCAGTACGGCCAGACCGCCGACTGCGGACATGGCCTGGGTTCCGTTCAGCAGCGCGAGTCCTTCTTTGGCTTCAAGCACCAGGGGCGTGAGACCTGCCTTTGCCAACCCGCCCTGGGCGGGCATCCGCGCGCCCGCAAACAATACTTCGCCTTCCCCGATAAGCACCAGGGCAAGATGGGCCAGGGGCGCTAGATCTCCGCTGGCGCCGACCGAGCCTTTGCTGGGGATGACCGGGTGCACGCGGCTGTTGAGCAGGGCGATGAGCAGTTCGATTAGCTGAGGGCGGACGCCGCTCAAGCCCTTGGCCAGGACGTTTGCGCGCAGTAGTAGCATGGCGCGCACCTCCGCCTCTTCCAGGGGCTCGCCCAGCCCGCAGGCGTGGCTGCGCACCAGGTTGCGTTGCAATTGCTGGAGGTCTTCGATGCCTATGCGTACATCAGACAGCTTGCCGAAGCCGGTGTTAATTCCGTAGGCGGTTTCATTGCTGGTGACAATACGCTCGACTACGGCTTGCGATGCGGCTATTCGTGGAAGAGCTGCCGGCGCAATCGCTACGCTGGTAGACCCGGTAGCTACGCGGCTTACTTCGTGGAGTGAGAGTGGCTGTCCATCCAGTTCCAGGACGCCGTGGGGAAGACCCGTTGTCATGCTGACCATCGTATGAGCTTGGGGGAAATCAGGCCAGAGAGACTGTCATCAAGAAATGGCTAAGGCCGAGCCGCGAAATCAGAGCTTGAGGGTCCGGACGATCTCCGCCGCCGCTTGGGTCGGGGTGCGGAGGGTCGTATCGATTGAGAGGCGAGGTTCGGGCATGTTAGGGACATCAAACGCTCCATCCGCGTGGAGTTGCTCAAAAAAGGAGACGGAGGAGAGCTTCTGATAGGCGCGCCTCGAAGGGCTGTCGATACGGCGCTTCAACTCCTCTAGAGGACACACGAGCTCGACAAAATCGACTTGGCCGCCTTCCCTCTCCACGGTGCTCATGACTTCACGGATGAAGCTGGGCCGAACCGTTCGCTCAGGCGCGAAGGTGAATATCAACCCGGGTAGTTGGCTGCGGCAAGCCTGTACGAACACCGAGAGCCAGATTTGTTCCCGCAGCTCGACAAATGCTGGGCTGCCGAAGTCGAAGACCGATAGCAGAAGATCCACCGCCAAGTGATTATGGAAGAGTTTGTAGCCTGCCATCGCCGCCAGCTCAGCAGCGACAGTGAGCTTACCGGTCGCCGGCAAGCCATAGATGATGATCAGCCTCATGAGACCTCAACAAATGATTCAATTCTTCGCTTTAGGTATTTGACAGAAAGGCACTTATCTGAATCGACAGCAATAATTCGTTAGCTTCGGCTCACCATTTCCTGCATTATCTGGGTTAGCGCGGGCCGGTCTTCTCAGACCGGGCTGGTCCTCCCGCAACGGAATTCATCATTATCCGCGTTTTCCCTGTTGCGTTTCGCGCCTATCCGTCGGAAACTGCGAGAAAGCGCTGAAACGGGGATTTGCTGACGTATGCATCCAACGGCTCTGGAGAAGAGTGGATTCACTACAACTCTGAACATGGCCTTAAGCTCCACCGCTCCCGAGCGGTCCGCCGAAACCTTTCATCGCAAGCAGCTTGCCCGGTTTGGTAAGTGGTTGTATCGATTGGGCTTTGTACCGGGCACGGCAGGGAACCTCTCGGTGCGCCTGAGCCATGACCGCATTCTGGCCACACCCACTGGCATGAGCAAGTTCCTGCTTAAGGCGTCGGATATGGTGGTGGTCGACATGGAAGGCCATCGCGTCTGTGAGAGCCGCAACGTGACCAGCGAAATTGGCATGCACCTGGCGATTTATCGCCAACGGCCGGATGTGCAGGCGGTGGTCCATGCCCATCCGCCGATCGCGACCGGCTTTGCTTCCTGCGGCCTGGGCCTGGAAGAGCCCCTGTGTTCCGAGATCGTGATGGCGCTGGGGTCGATCCCGCTGGCGCCCTATGCAACCACGGGTACGGCGGACGTTGCTTCCAGCATCCAGCCCTTGATCGTCGATCATGACGCGGTGCTGCTCGCCAACCATGGTGTGGTGACCGCGGGCGACAACCTGCAGGATGCCTTCATGCGCATGGAAACGGTCGAGCACTTTGCTCACATTTGCCTGGTAGCTCGCCAGCTCGGCTGCCCCCAGCCGCTCTCCGCTGATCATCTGCAACAGCTATCCGAGGCTCGTTCCCGCTACAAGAGGAATGCCCTTCCCGGTTGTTGACAGGGGAGTTCCCTGCTCTCGCTTTCGCCTCCCAAGCAGTAGCATAGGTGGAGGGGATTTCTGGGAACCGGCATGACTACGCAGATTGTTTCGCCTAACCAGGTCGAGGGGCCTGGCCTGGTCGAAGAGAAAACGCTATTTCGGGTGCTCATCGCGGTGGGTTTTGGCCACCTGCTGAACGATTCGATGCAGGCCCTGCTGCCTTCCATTTACCCCATCCTGAAGACCTCGTTCCACCTGAACTTCGGCCAGATCGGTCTGCTGACGCTGACTTACCAGATGACGGCGTCGATCCTGCAGCCCTTTATCGGGCAATACACCGACCGGAGGCCGTTGCCGTACTCGCTGCCGGCCGGCATGGTGTTTACCTTGCTGGGCCTGCTGCTGCTGTCGGTGGCACCGACTTTTCCAATCCTCTTGTTGGCGGCAATGTTGATTGGCATGGGTTCGGCGGTCTTCCATCCGGAGTCGTCGCGCGTGGCGCGCCTGGCCTCCGGCGGGCAGCACGGAATGGCGCAGTCGATTTTTCAGGTAGGCGGAAACACGGGATCGGCGATCGGGCCGCTGCTGGCCGCTTTTATCGTTCTTCCCCATGGACAGCGGGGGGCGGCGTGGTTCTCCATCCTGGCGCTGCTGGGGATGGTGGTTCTGCTGCGGGTAAGCCGCTGGTACAAAGCGCGCTTGCTGCATCTGCAAACCCGGCCGGCAAAGCAAGCGGAAGATGAGCATGGTTTGCCCCCTAAAAAAGTGGTCATAGGGATTTCGATTTTGATCGCTCTTGTCTTCTCAAAGTTTTTCTACCTGGCCAGCATCACCAGCTATTACACCTTTTACCTGATGGCCCGCTTTCATATCGGGGTGCGGAGCGCGCAGCTTCACCTGTTTGCTTTTTTGGCAGCCGTCGCCGCCGGAACCCTAATTGGCGGACCGATTGGCGATCGCTTTGGCCGCAAGGCAGTGATCTGGTGGTCGATTCTCGGAGTCTTGCCACTCACCTTGCTTCTGCCCTACGCAAACTTCCTCTGGACCGGCGTATTGAGCGTGCTGGTGGGCTTGATGCTGGCTTCCGCCTTCCCTGCGATCGTTGTCTACGCACAGGAACTCGTGCCCGGACGGGTGGGGATGATCTCCGGGCTGTTCTTTGGCTTTGCCTTCGGCATGGGCGGCATCGGCGCGGCCATCCTGGGCAGGATCGCCGATGCGACCAGCATCTTCACCGTGTACAAGATATGCGCGTATCTTCCGGCGATTGGGTTACTCGCGGGTTTTTTGCCCTCTAAGCCGCGTGCCATTACCAGTAAATAGAAACGCGGACCGGCGTGCCTCAGCGCTCGCCGGTCTTGTTAAGCGCAGTCGTGGCCAGCATGCCGCCAAGACCCATTGTTTCCACTGCGGATGAGGGCACGATCACCATCGAGCCACGCTCCTTGATGGCTTCATAGAGCATGTTCATGGCTCGCAGGTGCAAGGCGCCGGGCTTGTTGGCATACACTTCAGAGGCTTCGGCAAATTTGCTGGCCACCTGCAATTCCGCGTCGCCGAGAATGATGCGGGCGTGCCGTTCGCGTTCTGCCTGGGCCTGCTGAGACATCGCGTTTTCCAGCGGCTGCGGAATTCGCACATCGCGTATCTCTACCGACTGCACTGTGATTCCCCACGGGTTAGTCTTGGCATCGAGGATCTTTTGCAGTTCCTGGCCGAGGGCGTCACGATCCGTGATCAACTTAGCCAGATCGTGACGCCCAATGGATTCGCGCAGCGCTGTTTGCGCACTCATGGCGATCGCATCCTCAAAATTCGCTACTTCGAGAATCGACTTTTCAGCATTCCACACCAGCCAGAAAACAATCGCGTCCACATTCACGGGAACGGTATCCCGGGTCAACGTGGATTCCGCAGTGACGGTGCCGATGCGCACCCGTTGATCGACAAAGTTGCTGAGCGTGTCCATGACCGGAGTGAGCATGAATACCCCTGGCCCCTGAAGCCTCTGGAAGCGTCCGAAACGAAGCACGGCCACCTTCTCCCATTGGCGCACGACCTTGATCGAAAAGAGAAAGAAGAGACCGAGGAGAATTCCGGCTAGCAGTGGCAGGTTACTTCCAGTCAGGAACATTCCGGCCAAACCGGCTCCCATGCAAGCCACCATAACCGTTATTGCGGGCGCGCTGATGTCGATACGCTGAATCATTCTGCTATCTCCTCTTTGTACTTTGCTCATTGCCGTGTTCCCTCAGAGCGTCGATCAGCTCGGTAAGAGTAAAACCATTTGCACCTGCCCTGGCAATCACGTCGGCGGCAAATTGTTGCATGTGCCGATTGCGGGCGCGGCTGTCGGTCGCGACCGGCTGCTCCGCGATAAACGTGCCCGTTCCCTGTTGGGTTTCCAACATACCGCGAATCTCCATCTCGCGATAGGCGCGAGTTACGGTATTGGGATTAATCGCGAGGTCGACAGCGACCTGGCGAATGGTAGGCAGCTGATCGCCGGCTTTCAGGCGGCCAGCGGCGAGCGCGCCTTGCACCTGGTCAATCATCTGCCGGTATACGGGAACGCCACTATGCGCATCGAGTTGAAAGCTAAAGGCGGTGTCTGCGATCTGTATCCGATTCTTCATTCGTTGACTAGTGTACTAGTTCTATAGTACATGTCAAGTGAGAAAGGACAGTATGAAGAATCTTCTGCTATGCGCTCTTATTGCCGGAAGCTTTGCCCTGTCGCTCGAGCCCGGACTGGGCGAGACTGGCCAGACAAATACAGCGACTGCAATCTTGCCTGCTCCTTCGGGGACATATGGGATTGGCCGAATCGGTTATGAGTGGATCGATGCCTCGCGCCATGATATCTATTCGACCGACCCGCAGGCGCACCGCGACCTGATGGTTTATCTCTGGTATCCCTCGCCGCGAGGAAATACTGGGGAACCCGGATGGTACTTGCACGGGGCCAAGGAGATGGATGCTGACCCGGCTCTTCAACCCCACTTGAAGGAAGAATTTGAAGCAGCGTGGCCACTGATTGTCTCTGGAAAGATCAGACCGCACGCAATCGAAAACGCTCCGGTCGCCAACACGCCCAAGGCATTTCCCGTTGTGCTTCTCTCACACGGGCTGGGCGGCACGGGCTTCGAATATAGTTCCTTGATTGAGGAACTGGTGAGCCACGGATACGTAGTGGCTGCGATTGAGCACACATATACAGCCGTGGCGGTTGAATTTACCCACGGTAAGATCGTTCCTTTTCATCGCGAGGCCATACCAGCCAATCTCTCTGCCGACGAACGCTTGAAACGCATGATGGCCGGAGCGGGCTTAGAGATCAGTACCGAAGCAAGCGATCTGATATTTGTACTGAACCAGCTGGAGAAACTGAATGAAGCCCGGCCGCCTGATTTTCTGCTCAGCGGAAGGCTCGATCTAGAACAGGTTGCGGCGATGGGACACTCGGCTGGAGGGGATGCTGCGGCCAGAGCATGCCAGCTCGACGAGCGCATCAAAGCTTGCGTAAGCATGGATGGAGGGATGCCACCGGTGTCGGCATTTCCCGAGTATCCCGATGGCAAACGGTTCCAACAGCCCGTGCTTCTTCTCGAGGTAGACCATACGGGCGATCGAAAACCGTACAGCGAAACGCAGTACAACGATTATCTAAAGAAAAAGGAAGCAGAACTCAACGATTGTCCCAAGGGTAGTTACGATGTCGTGTTCAAGGCGCCGGGCATTTTTCACGGAAGCTTCAGCGACTACGGCCTGCTGGCGGCCCAGGGCCGGGTAACCGAAACTCAAATCGCGATGCACAACCTTCGCCTTACGCAGTCGTTCACGGTTGCCTTCCTCGATAAATACCTGAAGGGGGCGAACGAACCTTTGTTGGATAGTGCATCCCATGACCCCGAAGCCACAGTGACGCGCTACGGTCGCTAGCGGGCTACTCTGTTCGCAGGGCCTGCATGGGTTCGATCGACGCGGCGCGGCGAGCCGGAAACCAACACGCGATCAGGGCAATCGAGGCCAGGAATGGCGGCACAACCGTGAAGGTCAACGAGTCGTGCGGGTGGATGCCGTAAAGGAAGCTGGCCGCCAGCTTGGATAACATCCATGCGCCTGGCCAACCGAGCGCCACGGCGATCAGCGTGAGCACAAGGCCCTGGCGTAGAACGAGGCGCTCGACCGTTCCGGGTTGCGCGCCCATCGCCATGCGAATGCCGATCTCGCGGGTGCGCCGGCTGACTGCGTAGCTCATCACACCATAGAGGCCTACCGTGGCCAGCACCAACCCAATAGCGCCGAAGACGCCGAACAACGTGGCCGCCAGGCGAGGCAGGAAGAAGGCAGAGTGGACGTGTTCCTGCATGGTCTCTTGGTTGAACACGGCCATGTTGCGATCGAGCGCGTAGATCTGGCGCCGCAGCGCGTCGCCCATTGCCGCGGGAGGGCCGGCTGTGTGGACCACCAGCGTATAGCCGAGCAAGTTAGGGTCAGCGCCGAGGTTTTGCTGGAGCGAGCGGTAAAGCACCGGCTTAAGATCCTCGCCTAGCGAAGTGGTTTTGACGTTGCCGACCACGCCGACGATCTGGTAGGTCTCGCCACCGCCGGTCACCTGCTGTCCGATGGGATTTTCGTCGCCGAAGACGCGCTCTGCAAAGGCGCGGTTGACGACAGCGGCCTTTGGCCCACTCGCCGTTTCCCCAGCGAAGTCGCGGCCCGCAACACGCGGTATGCCCATGGTCTCGAAGTAATGTGGCGTCGCCCGCGTGAGATTGGCCACGGGGTTTTCTTTGCCGGAGTCTGGGCCGCCGCCCTTATGGAACCTGACCGCTTCGCCGGCGATGGAGAGCGGCGGAAAGTCCGTCCACGCGGCCGAAGCCACACCCGGCAAAGCTGTTACGCGCTCCCGCAACTGATTGAGAAACTCGACCGTCCGCTCCGGAGTGTAGCCGTCAAGCCGTGGATCGACCGACAGACTCAGAACGTTCTGCGGGCGAAAGCCGAGTTCGATGTTGGCCGCGGTTTTGAGACTGCGCAGAAAGAGCCCGGTCATCGAAAGCAGAATGACCGCCATGGCGATCTGCACGACCGTCAGCAAATTTCGCAGAGTCCAACGGCGGCCCGGGCGAGCCAGCGCATCCTCCCCTTTGAGCGCGCTGCCTAGCCGCGGATGCGCAGCGGCCCATGCTGGGGCCACTCCCAGCAGCAATCCACTGAGGATGCTCAAAGCAAAGGTCAAGACCAGCACACGCCAATCCACTGCGATGCGCATGTCGACAGGGACGGGTATGGGCAATTGAAGCGCCGAGAGTGTCCGCGTAGCCCATAACGATAGAAGGACACCGAACACTCCGCCGCCCAATCCCAGCAAGACACTCTCTACCAACATCTGTCGTTGTAGCCGACCGCGGGTGCCTCCCAAGGCCAGGCGCACGGCCATCTCGCGCTGGCGGCCAGACGCCTGCGCAAACAGAAGGTTGGCTACATTGGCGCCGGCAATGGCCAGTACCAACAGCGCCACCACAGACAGCGCAGTGAGAAAGATCAGCAACTCATTTTGTTCGTCTGGCGGCAATATGCCCGTGCGCGCGAAGACAAAGGGCTTGTCTTTGTCGGTGTTTGGATAGCTACGCGCTAAACGTTCGGCCAGCGCCTTCAGTTCAGCGGCAGCCTGGGTGCGCGTCGCTCCGGGTCGCAACCGGCCAACCACGAAGAGCCAGTTTTGTTTGCGGTCAGGGCCTTTGGGGAGGTTGGGAAATAATTGATCAGCGCTACCGAGCGGCACCCAGAACTCGGCCTCGAGAATCTGGTCAGTGCCGTGGAAACCAACCGGCGCGACGCCCGCCACCGTGAACATGTGGCCCGAGAGAGTGACTGTCTTGCCCACCACAGTAGGATCGTCGTGGTAGCGGCGATGCCAAAGGCCTGCGCCCAATACCACCACAGGCTGGTTTTCTTCGCTGTTCATGAAACCGCGTCCGTGCATCATGCGAAGTTGCGTGACATCGAAGAAATTTGCACTGACTGCCTGGCCGTATACGCGTTCCGGTTCTCCGCGACCACCGATGGAGGCAGGCACCAGCACAAAGTAGCCGGCAACTCCGGAAAAAGATTTCACTTGTTCGCGCAGGTCGTTGAAGAGCGGCCATGAAAGCGCATTCTCGCCACGCCTTTGCACGGCCAGCAGGGTGGATGGATCACCGACCGGCGCCGGACGCAAGACAAACCGGCTGACGAGGGAGAAGATGGTGGCGTTGGCACCGATACCCAGGCCGATCGAAAGGACGGCAATGGCGGTCATTGCGGGGCGTTGGACAAGCCGGCGCAGGCTGTAGCCTAGGTCGCGGGCGAGCGTCTCCAGCCACGGCAGTCCACGGCGCTCGCGATAAGCCTGCCGGGTTTGCTCCACTCCGCCCAGCCGAACCAACGCCTGGCGGCGCGCTTCCTCGGAACTAAGACCGGCGCGGACGCCGTCTTCCGTGTGCATCGCCACATGGCTGGCGAGCTCGGCCTCGAAATCAGCGTCGCCTTGTGGCTTGCGTAGCAGGCCGCAAAGGCGCATCCATAGCGCTTTGGCGTTGCGCATCATCCCTCCCCGGCTGGCGCCCGCCAGTCTCCTCTTGGTTGCCCATATGAATTCTGACACGGGCCTCTATGGGAACGCAATAGGACAGGGTGCAGGGAGGGACTTATACGTCAATCGATATCAGTCTTCTGCAGGACGAATTGCGCAGAGATCGGAAAGAGCAGGATGATAACGGCGCGGATTAGCGCCGAAACTCTCAAGCAGTCGGAAAAGCCTGTGACCTCCAGGCGGGATTGAGTTAAATTCCTGCAGCACCAGCCTGGGCAAGTGTATTCCCGGCCAATAGTGCGGCACCACTTGTTCGAGAAAGAGATAGCCCACCAGGACGCCCGCGCCATAGATGATGCCCTTGGCGTGTTTCGCGATGATCGTGGAAAAGTACGTCAAACTGAAAACCAACCCCGCCAGGAGGTATGCCGCGCCGAAGTTCAACCAGACGATGAAAGCCAGCGTGACCGGCTTGCCGGCAATAGGAACGCAGCCATGCAACGGATCTCCGGCGGCAACGATGAACCGGTGCAACATAAATCCCAACACCAAATTCAGTAGCGCAACGATCGGCAGGAGTTGGGCCATGCCTACACCCCAATCGCACCAGACGAAATAGGCGCGGCCCTTCGGCCTGGTAAATAGGTATGATCCGCTTCGGTTTCCCAAATCCATGCCGACTCCGAAGCAGCCCAGTAACCATGCAACAAAACCGATCGGAAAAGCCTGAAGGCTTAGGGCAAATGGAAGAATGTTCGAAAACCTCTCGAAGGGTCCATGTGGCTCGAGGACAAAAGTTTTGCCCACGAGTGTAACAAACAAAACACCGATGCATAACAGGCTGACCAGCAGAACGTTGCGTGTATCACGCCAACACTTCCAGAGGTACATTGGTTCCTCCCTTCCCCACCACTTCGAGAAAGATCTCTTGCAGGTTCATGGGTGATACATCGAGCACAGTCGCGCCCTGGTTTCGTAGAGTTGCAGCAAAATCCTCAGCGTTTCCGCGCAAGACATACTCCGTTGTGCCCTCGCCAGTTCGCCTGTTGAGAACCTCGTTGCGCGCCGAGAAACGGAGGTTCTCCCCCACGACGCGAATCCGGCGGAAGTTCGCCCGGACGTCATCAAGCTGCGCTTCGAGCAATAGCTTGCCGTGGTCTATGATCCCGATCCAGTCGGCCACGCGCTCGACTTCCGAAAGATGATGCGAAGAGAGCAGCAGCGTGCGGCCTTCCCCGGCAAAATCGTCAATGATGATGCGCAGTAGTTGATCGGTGACGATGGGATCCAGTCCGGCGGTTGGCTCATCGAGAATCACGAGTTCTGCCCCCTGCGCAAGGGCCATCAGCAGGCAAAGCTTGGTCTGGTTCCCAGAGGAGAGCTTGCGGAACTTCTGGTTCATGGGGATTTCGAGCGCGTCAGTGTATTTGCGCGCCAGCGTGTCTGACCAGCGGGGGAAGAATCCACGATTAAAACGCACCAGGTCATTGCCTGTCATCGAAGGTAGGAGCGTTTTATCGATGACGAAACTGGTGCGCTCGAGAACGGCGATGCGATCGTTTTGCGGGTCCAGATCCAGGACGCGCGCATGACCCTCGGTGGGTCGAACCAGGCCGGCAAGCAAACGAATGGTCGTGGTTTTTCCCGCGCCGTTACGGCCGAGGAATCCGTAGACAGAACCGCGGGGCACATGCATCTCGAGCCCATCGACGGCATGCGTAGCGCCGTAGTGCTTATGCAGAGAATGCGTTTCGATAACGAGATCGCTCATGGCGCCTCTCCGAGTTCGTCATACGAGTTTTCCAGCAATTGCAGTAGATCTTCCCGGGAGAGTCGAAGTTGTTTGGCTTCGACTGCTAGTTGTGTCGCCAGCGGCCGGAGGCGGCGCACTTTTTCTGACTTCAGCAGGCCTGGGCTTTGCCCATTCACGTAACAACCGCCTCCGGGGACGGTGCGTAGAACACCGTCGCGTTCGAGGTTTTGATACGCGCGAGCGACGGTGTTCGGATTGATGCGCAATTCGGCGGCCAGTTTGCGCACGGGGGGCAGCGCGTCATCGCGCTTGAGAGCGCCGGCGGCAATGGCATGCTTTACCTGGGATTCGATCTGGAGATAGATCGCAGTGCCAAGGCCGGGCTGCACACGGATCATCATCTGTATTAATACATTAATACAGTTTTAGGCTTTGTCAATTGGGAACTGGCAGGTTCTGCTTTTCGGCCCGAGCTCGGTGGTTGAAAAGCTCCGAGCAGCATTGGTGAGATAAGCGCGGCCGAGGTCCTTCGACTCCGCGCCACCAGCCCTGTGTGACGCCATAAATCGGAGAGCGGTACGCTCAGGATGACGAATTTGTTTAAACTCGAGAACTTCTCACGAACGATCAATAAAGTCACAGGCGCTCAGATGACGAATTGGTTGGAACTCGAGAGAAAGCCTGTCGACTGCCTTTACGGTTTCGGCGATGGCTGGAACAACAAGGGTGCGAAGTGAATCAGGTTGTCGCGCCAGACGAGCCAGGTATGAAGACCGGGAATCTCGATCGGAGTTACTGGCATGTTCTTTTCCTTGAGGAACGCAACTAGTTTGCGGTTCGGGTTGATAAGGCCGTCTTCCGTTCCGCAGGCGATCCAGAGTAGGCGGAGATTTGCGGTTTTGGGGTCGAGGGTTGCGAACTGTTTGCTGAAGTCGAGCTTCTGCACCGCGGCGCTGAGACCGATGACGGAAGCGAAGCGATCGGTATTGGCAAGGCCGATGGTTACGGCCTCAAGGCCACCCATGGAGAGGCCGGCGATGGCGTGGTCGTTGCGGTCCTTCGAGATGTTGTAGATGGATTCGACCTGGGGCATGATCTCGGTGAGGAAGGCCTTGGTGTAGAGTTCGGTGTTGTGGTCGATGCTGGCCGGGTCCTTCCAGACGTCGATGGGACTATGGATGAAGGCGAGGTCACCGTAGCCAAGTGGCATGACGACGATCATCGGTTTCACTTTGCCCTGGGCGATGAGGTTATCGAGGATGTAGTTGGCTCGGCCGTTGTAGAGCCAGCCCAAGGCGGAGTCGGTCCAACCATGAAGGAGATAGAGGACAGGATAGGGCTTGCCTGCCGGATTGTAGCCGGGCGGCGTGTACACGTAATAGTCGCTCTGGTTGCCGGGCAACCCGACGCACGACCGTCGTGGTGTAGGTGTGATGATGGACATCGCCCATGAGGCACGGCGGTCGCATCCCAAAGCTGTGGTCCGTCTCCCGGCACAGTGACCATGTTGGCCGGGCGCATGAGGGAGTTCGAGATGACAGGATTCGCAGGGTCGAGAAAAGAGATGCCGTTGATCTCGAAGTGATAACGGTAAATACCGGCCGGCAGCGGCTTGGAGTGGATGGCCCAGATGCCCTCGGCGTCCTTGTGCATAGGCAGAGGATTGGCAACGTTTTCGATGGAACAGAGGACGGCTGTCGCGCCCGGGTCGCGATAGCGGAAGGTGATGCTGTGGTCGGGATTGATCTTAGTGGAGGGGAAACTGGGGAGCACCTGCGCAGAGAGAGATGGCAAGAGAGCGGAAACGATTAGCAATATCCTGTTTAGATTCGAACCGCGGCGAGCCATGTTTCCCTTCATGGTTGCCAGTGTAGCTGGCGGCAACAAATGTTTGAGTGGAATAATGGGGGTTGATGATCCCACTCAAGCCAAAGAGCGGCTTGAATGGGGCACATAAGATTTCTTGCCCGGGAGGATGCATGCACGGACTGGCCCAAAATTTTCGTTTCGCATTTCGCCGCTTGCGCAGGACGCCAGGCTTCACGATGACCGTTGTCCTCACCCTGACTCTGGGCATCGGCGCCACCACGGCCATCTTCTCGCTGGTCGAAGGCATTCTGCTTCGACCGCTCCCATTCAGCAATCCCGGCCGGCTGGTTCTGTTGGGGGATCATTTGGGAGATGGCCCAAATACGCCTGTGACCGCTCGTGAGATAGCGACTTACTCCAACGCGACCAGTGCCTTTTCTTCCGTTGGCGGCTATACCGGCAGCAGTTATGAGCTCTCCGGCGGCGCAAGTCCGGAGCAGGTGAACGCTGCCCGCATGACCGCCGGAGTCTTTCCTACCCTTGGCGTCAGCCCGGTGCTTGGCCGCGTGTTCACTGCGCAGGAAGAGGCTGGGCATCAACCCTTGGCGGTGATCAGCTACGCTCTATGGTCAACACGCTACCATCGCGACCCGCGTGTTCTGGGCAGTGTTATCGATCTCGACCGCAGACCCTACACCATCATCGGCGTGATGCCGCGCAGCTTTGAGTTCCCTCTCGAGACTGGACATCTCGACCAGGCGCAACTCTGGGTACCCCTGGCTCTCACGCCGGATGAACTCTCTGACCAAAACGCCGGCATGTGGGGCTACCATATGATCGGGCGCCTCAAGGATGGCATGACTTTCGCCCAGGGAGCCCAGGATACCGACCGTGTTGCCCAGCAGATCATGCGCACCTTTCCTGCCAGCATGTCTGCCATTCACATAAGAGGCGATGTGCAACCACTACGTGAACACGCCGTGGCCGACGCGCGGCCTGTGCTAAATACCCTGTTCGCTGCAGTCACTGTCGTGCTGCTGATTGCCTGTGTCAACGTCGCAGGCCTGCTGCTCGTCCGGGCCATTCGAAGCCGGCGTGAATACGCTGTCCGTCTGGCCCTCGGAGCTCGTTCCAGCGTCATCATCCGGGAAGCTGTTGGCGAAGGCCTGCTGTTGAGTGGGACCGGTGCGCTGTTGGGCCTGGCGTTTGCCGCAGCGGCTATCCGCGTCGCCTTACATCTGTTGCCGGACTCTATGCCGCGCGTGGACGCTATCTCCATCGATGCAGGAGTTGTCCTCTTCGCCCTGCTCCTGGCGCTTGCCACGGGGGCTCTCTGTAGCCTTGCGCCGGCCTTCGCCGCTCTGCGCACCAACCTGGTGGAGAGCTTCAAACCAGGGGCGCCCACGGGAAGCGGTGCTTTGAGCCACGCGTGGCTGCGCTCAACGCTGGTGATCTTTGAGATCGCCATCGCCCTCATGCTCCTTACTGTGTCGGGCGCTTTACTGCGCAGTTTCCATAAGATGCTCGCGGTGGATCCGGGCTTCCGTCCCGAGCAGGTCCTGGTCGCCGGTTATCACCTCCCGCTTAAGCAGTACTCCACCCATATTTCTGCTGACCAATTCAACCAGGCGGTGATCGACCGGCTGTCCAGCAAACCTGGGGTTGTTGCCGCCGGGATCACCAACATCCTGCCCGGCAGCGGAATGAGCGGAGGCGCCACCTATACCATCGAGGGCGTGCCCGTAGCCAGTTGGAAACTACAGTTCGCCATGTTCGCGAGCACCCAGGGGGACTACTTCCGCGCCATGAGCATTCCGCTGCTCGATGGCCGGACCTTTACCATCAACGATCGTGCCGACGCGCCGTTGGTGGTGATCATCAACCAATCCATGGCCCAGCATTCCTGGCCTGGGCAGCAAGCCATCGGCAAACGCATGCACGTGGGGAACCCGCACAAGGGGTATCCGTGGGCCACGGTAGTGGGCATTGTTGCCGATACCAAGCTCGGATCGCGGGATGAGCCAAGCGCTGACCAGTGGTATTACCCGGCCCAGCAGCCCGCCATCTTTGACGGCAGCGACGCGGCAGCAGGGCTAAGCGGACCAGCGAGTGGATACGTTACACTCCGTTCCGCCCTGCCGCCCGAGCAGATGACCAAAATTCTGCGGTCGACCGTAGCCGAGATCGATGCCCTGCTCGCTCTCGATCCGGTTCAACCCATGAATGATGTGCTTTCGAACATTGAAGCGCCGCGCCGCTTTAATACCGAGCTGATCGCCGGTTTCGCTACCGGAGCCTTGCTGCTCGCGATTATCGGCGTCTATGGGATCGTTGCCTTTTCAGTTTCGCTGCGCACACAGGAGATTGCGATCCGCATGGCCCTGGGGGCTCCGCGCAGCGGGGTCGCGCAGTTGATCCTGCTGTCGGGCGCCAGGATGGCGATGATCGGCTGCGCGCTGGGCGTGCTTGGCTCGCTCGCCATCTCCCGGCTGGTAAGGTCGTTCCTCTTCGAGGTCAGCCCTACCGACCCTCTCGTTTACGTGGGAGCGGTCATCACGATGATGTTGTTGGCGCTTCTCGCATCGGCGCTCCCAGCAGCCCGAGCCGCATCCGCCGATCCAGTCGACGGCCTGCGCTCTCAATAAATCCGAGATATGTATCGGATACTGTTTTCGATCAAAGAACTTCTGCGTTCGCCGACTGGACCAATTCTCGAAGAACGCCGGTGCACACGCGGCTGGCTTCCAGCTTATCGCCGTTTGGCCCTGCCCAATGGGTTTCAAGGTGAATCCTACCCGCATATCCCTGCCTCGCAAGGGCGCCGATGATTTGCTCCCATTCGACCTCCCCGTCTCCCAGGCGAACCCATGTGGGATGTCCTGCGATCACACGGCAATCTTTTACATGAACGTGTCCAAGCTTTGAGAACGGGATAGATTGGTAACCCTCGGGAAACGCCGACTCCCCGGATACGTGACCGTTTGCCGGGTCCCACACAAGCTGCAGATTCGGATGGTCTACGGCCATAACCATCTTCGCTGCTTCTAAACTGGTAGCGACGTTACAAGCTTGTTCGTTTTCAAGGCCAATGATCACGCCTGCACGCTGTGCAACTTCGGCCAGGGCTCGCAGTTCCTCAGCGGTCCGGTCAAAGACGCCAGCAGGCTCTGGAACTCTCCAAAAGGAGAACACACGGACGATGCTCGCGCCTGCTTCATTGGCGACCTCGAAAGTGCGCTTGGCCAGATCCGCCTGGTCTGCATAGGAATAGGCCGAACCAAAGATGTCTCTGCCTGTCTCGTCTTGAGTCTCGCCGATGCCAGGACACTCGCATTTGAGCAAGGGAGAAGCGAGCGCGGGTATCTGAATGCCGTGGTCGGCCAGTAAGCGTTTTGCTTCCCGAACTTCGCGAACAGAAAGGTCAACCACATTTCTGCTACCCACCAGGCGGAGCTCCGCGCTGGTTAGACCCAAGCCGGCCATCGCAGTGGCGGCGATCGTCAGGTCGGGAGAAAATTCATCGGTAATTGCGCCAAGAATCAACTGTGAAGTGTTTTCCATTTTCCGTTGTCCACCGTGAATGAGAGGTAAAGGCAACTTGATAACGCAGAATCCAAGTTCAAATGCTCGCTTCTTCTTCCTGCAGGGATAGGGGCGGCGGCGCGACCAATTGCGAATAGCGTGGGAGAACTGCGATCGCGACCGCTCCAACCATGGCGATTCCCACAGTGACTCCCATTGCAATCTGATAGGTGCCATAGTGCTCTCGCAACGCCGATACCAGGTAGGGACACCAGGTCTGCCCGATCGTATTTACGGGCAAGATAATCGACATCGCACGGGCTAGCGTATTGATGCCGAACCGTTCGGCCGCCATCAAGGGAATCAACATATAGTCGGCACCCATGGAGAAGCCGAATCCCACCGCGAAGATGTAAAGGGACGAAGGATACTTGGGCGATACGTGGAGTAGAAGAAGGATGGTGCCCGCGACGGTGAAATAGGTCGCCGTCATTACGCTTTTCTTGGAGAAGACATCGGCGAAGTATCCAATACTGAGGCGGCCGGCAATGCTTGACCAAAGAATAATGCTGGATGCGTGGCTCCAGGCAGCATTCAGAGCCGCTTGATTGGTGAATCCCGCGTCGCGGAACACAAACTTCATGTGCACATTGATGGAGCCGATGGCTCCAACCGAACAAATACTGCCCAACAGAAGCAGCCAGAACGACCCGCTGCGAAACAAGTGCGCAAAGCTATGAGGAGCGAGCTTTGCGTCGGCGGAAGGGCGGTCGGCGCCGTCGGGGTATTGGCCCACCATGCTCGGCTTGTCTTTCAAGATAAATATACAAAGCGGCCAGGTCAGGAAGGTCAGCGCACCAACTGCCATAAGCGCGGTCTGGAAATCGAATTTCTCGGTCACTCCCCGCACAAAGAGTGAACCAAGTCCGCCAAATAAACCGGCGCCTGCGTAGACGATCCCCATCGCTCGGCCGCGCTTCTTCTGGTACCAATTCGAAACCAGGATCTGGTGCGGGATCGATCCGCACAGGATGAAGCCCACCATGTAAATGAAGCAGAGCAGGTAATAAACGCTCAGCGAGCTGTTCATTTTGCTGAAGCTGAACAGCGATAGGGCGGTCAGCCCGGTGCCGAAAATGATCAGCTTGCGAGGGCCGATCCGCGGTACCAAGAGGGGCCCGATCCAGATCGACAAGGCCGCTGCTAAAGGAAACCCAAGAGTGATTTGCTCCAGCCGCCAATGATGTGTTTTCTGGAAGTAGTCGTAGAAGAAAGGGATGTTGTAATAGGGAACCCCGACTGCGATACCAAAGGTGAAGACTGCGGTGGCGACGATCCGCCAGCCGTAGAAGCGCTCTGTCAGACCCGTTGTGTTGGAACCGCGCGGTAGCGTCGTTGACACTTTCTCTCCCTAATGATGTCCGGCGTTCGGCGCACAAAAATTGCCGGATTGGTTGACCAGCAGCCGTACAAGCTGTGGCAAGTGGGATTCCCGCGCGGTAAGCGGTTTCCAGGGGCGATGGGAAAGCAGGCGCTAAGGGCGTACTTCTTGAACTCTATTGACGAGCATTCAAGAAGTTAAGTCTCCGATGCGATGATCTATAGAGATCCATAGGTAATGGATCCTATCATCGAAAGATCGAGTTTCCACGTTACGTTACGGTAACTTCGACAGTCACGGCTCGCAAGGCCAAGGCGTTGCTTACGGACCGAAATGCCGGGACAAATACTGTTGTACCCTGGCCGCGGTGGCATCATCGCCACGGGCACCGCGGCCTCGCATCTCCTCGATGATGGCCGTCCACCCTGCTGGTGTCCTACGCTCGGAGATGGCAGTGGTGACGTCGTGGCAGGCACTGCACATCGACAGCACATCTTCGCGGCCCGGACCGGGGGGCAACACGGCTGGAGGCAGCGCGGGAGGCGCGCTCGCTCCAACCATGGCAACTGGAGCCTGGTTTAGAACGGAAGCGTAAGCGGCCAAGTCAACCGGCCGCTCACCCGGTCTCGGGATAGCAAAAGCAATGAGAATCTGCCTATAGTTGCTGCTTCCCTTCCGCGCAAGTCCGGGACCGCCGGCAGCGGTGACTACATATTGCCGGCCGCTCTTTCCGATATAAGTCATCGGAGAGCTCACGGCCGATGCCGGGATAGACATGGTCCAGATTTCCTTGCCGGACTTGGAGTCAAAAGCGCGGAAGCGTGAATCGGTGGCCGCACCGATAAACACTAGGCCGCTGGCCGTCGCAATCGATCCGCCGAGGTTCGGCGTACCGGTTTTTGCGCCAGCCGGGCCGTACTCATCCGCCATGCCTAAGGGCGACCGCCAAGCGATATCACCTGTATTTGCATTGATAGCGACCAATTCTCCCCATGGTGGCTGGATGCAAGGGTAGAGCTTTTGGTCGAGATAGCGTGTGTATGAGCCCACCAGTTTATAGCCGCCATTTCCGTCCGGAACCATTTTGTGGAAGATTGGATTGTTGCTGACATTGACGAAGATGTAAGCGAGTTTTCGATCGAAGGAGACACCACCCCAATCCGCTCCTCCGATCGACCCCGGGACCTCTACCGTGTTTCCCTTGAGGCTGACAGGGGCGTAAGCACCGTCGTTGTGCATCTGGTTCTGATCCCAGAGGGCGGTGCAGAATTTATTTGCTTGGGGCGTTATGTTGCTGATATCTGCCCGTGTCATGGTCATGGGGACCAACGGGGCAGGTTTGATCGGGAAGGGCTGGGTTGGGTAGTAGGATTCGCCTGGCACATCGCTCTGGGGAACCGGACGTTCCAGGTCGCCGAAGATGGGCTTACCGGTAAGACGATCCAAAATGAACATCAATCCCGGCTTGGATATTTCGACGACCGCGGGAATTTTTTTGCCCTTGCGTAGGACGTCGATCAATGCCGGCGCGGCCACGACATCGTAATCCGACAGGTCGTGATGCGTGAGCTGGTAGTACCACTTGAGGTCACCGGTGGCGGCATCCAAGGCCACGACGGCGTTCGCATAGAGGTTTTTTCCGGGACGATCGATACCGTTGAAACTGTCAGTGGGATTGCCAATGGGAATGAACACCATTCCACGCGCTACATCTACGCTTGCCACTCCCCATGCACTGGGTCCGGCCCTGTCTCTATAGCCATTGGGCCCCCAGGAATCACTATTAGGTTCGCCAGGTTGAGGAACCGTACGAAACCTCCACACCATCTTGCCACTCGTAATATCAAAGGCCCGGGGGTCGCCGCTCGGGCCAATGCTGCCGAACTCCTGCGTGGAGGGCGAAATGATCGCTAGATTCTTGTAGATGGCCGGCGGCGCCGAGATCGAATACTGACCTTTCGGGAACTTATCTGCGACATTGCTGCGCAAGTTTACGAAACCGTTCTCCCCAAAATCCGGGATAGGGGTGCCGGTCTTCGCATCCAGCGCGTAGAGTCTATCGGCGACCGGGTAGAGAATGCGCGGGCTGAAACGACTGTCACCCGGCCAATAGGAAACACCCTTGCCTTGATGGCCACCGAGACCCGGAGAGAATTTCCAGATTTCCTTGCCGGTGTCAGGATCGACGGCCACAGCGCTTGAACGGGTGGTAAAGTACATTACATTTTGGACGACAATCGGTGTCGTCTCCCAGGAGCTGCCCGAAGTGGCAGGGTCATACACCCATACTGGCTTCAGCTCATTCACGTTTGCCGGCGTGATCTGGGTTAGGGGTGAAAAGCGGGATTGCCCTGCATCCTTGCCCCAGGTTGTCCAGTCACCACTTGGGTTTTGGTTCGAGAGCGCTGCTGTGGCGCAAACAGCCAGTGCCAAAACCGAAAGCGAGCCGAGATACGGGATCTTCATCATTTGTTGCTACTGATTATCTGCCTGGATACGTTTTGCACCCTTCGGTGACTTGGTCATATTCTCAGCAAGATATAGCCCGGCCTCTCCGCCGCTCACGACGTCGAGGTCTCCGTCGCCATCCATGTCGGTTACGACAATCTCGTTCCCCCCGCCCATGCGACCGTCGTAATCGATGATGTGACGGAACCACTGCGCACCGCCGTTGGGCGCGCCGTTAGGGGTCCATCCCCCGCGGGCTGCCTTGCGAAACTCATACCAGTAGAGGCCGATCGGTTCGCGTTCGCCCGGGTCAAAGCCGTTATGCGCGAAATAGCGCTTGCCGGTGACGAAATCCAAATGACCATCACCATTCAGATCCACCAGCACCGACGCGTGCGCCTGGGACCAACTGTTATCGATGACGTGTTGGATCCACTTTCCATCCTCGGTCTGTTCGTACCAAGCGAGGCCATAATCATGTGCCATACCGGTGAGTATGTCTTTGCGGCCATCGCCGTTGATATCGATTAAATACATGTATCCGAATTGTGCAGGCTTGACCTTGTTGCCGGACGTGCTGCCGGCGGTACCTCCCGCAGGTGCGGGCATCGCGGCGCCCGATCGACCTGCCGGCGGAATCGGGTTTTGGTCCCAACCGGCCGGATGGAAAGTCCAATCGCCGGGCGCCTCCACGTCAGCCGGGGCTTCGAGCCATCCCTGCGGTGTCAAGATGTCGTTTCTGCCGTCTCCATTCATGTCGCCCACGCCGATGCCATGACCATAGCTTCGTTGCGACACGATGTGCTTTACCCATTTGCCGTTTCGCAGCTCAAACCACGCCAGCGGCACATTCGGCCGATCAAATTCCGGCAACAATTCCAGCGCTTTCCCGTCATTGTTCAGATCCACTAAAAAAGCAAATTCGGTGGGACCGCTGTTGTCGATCTCCGTAACTTTCCATTCGCCGCCCTTTTTTCCAGGATTCTTCAACCAAACAATGTTGTGCGCGACGTAGCCGAATTGCACGATGTCGATCCAACCATCGCCATCGACATCCAACGCCAAGTCAGTGTTGTCGTCGATGTGTCCGTGGCCGTAAATGATGTCTCGGAGAGGATGCTTCGTCCAGGTTGGCGCTTCGTACCAGCTCTCACCGGAGATGATGTCCGGTTTTCCGTCATTGTTTAGATCCGCCACGGCTACGGTTTCGCTGAAGCCCGGGTCGATCATGTGGATGCGGAATCGGATATCGGGCGACCGGTCGGATCCGTGGACGACTGCGGCAAAGGGCAGTGCAATCGCGAGCGGGATCAGCAACCATCTGCTCATGGCTTTAAGAGTGTGCGTGAGATGACTATCTTCACTGCCCTTCCAATCCGTAAGAGTAGAGCACGGCATCGAGGGTCGTCACGTAGATGCGTCCATTTGAGATGGCGATACCACTAAAATGGGTAATCGCCGGCATTTGATCGCCGCTGCTGTATAGTTCCTTGCCGGTCGCGGCGTCGAGCGCATACAGGATTGCGTGACCTTTCGCGCTCTTCATGCGCTGCTCGGAATTCATCAACCGTCCTTCAGAATCCACTTGCAAGGCATTCTCGCCGCTCGCTACGACAAACACGACTCCATTGGCTACGATCGCCGACTCGGGAACATTCATGTTTCGCGAAATCCACGCAGGAGTCAAAACCGGCTTGCCTTCCTTCTCTTCGACCTTGTAAGCCATGAGGGCGCCGTCGGGCACCGCGCCATTGGTGGTGGCGAACGGAGGCGCTTTCTCAGCGAGCGGTCCCCAGCCCGGCGCGAAGACCCAGCGGGTACCCTGTTTATCCTCCCAGGTGGTGAGCGACCCCCAAAATCCTCGTCCCGCGGAATAGAGATCCTCATTCAAGTAGACGGGACTTTGAAACAGTGGATCCTGATGGGTCGCTCCGCCGAGTTGTTTGGCATCGAGAAGAACCAGGCGCCCTTCTTTTCCGCCCCCTACGACGAGATCCCAGTTCTTGTAATGAAACGCCACGGGTGTTACGCACCAGTCGAGATCCTTCCTGTTCAGAAAGACCCAGTTACTTGGTGTGTAGTAGTCCTTCAGCTTCAAGTCCTTCGGTGAAAGGGCCAGGAAGCTATTGCCGTATTTGCTTGCCTCCGCGTTGAACGGACCATCGCCGGTTGCGGCATAGATGGTCTGATTGTCGGGTCCGAAAGAAACTCCACCGCGCCCCCAGACTCCACCACCCGATGTGTCGGACTGAAAGAAGGAGACCGGTTTTTTGGGGTCTTTCACGTCCATTGCCCAAACGCCCGATTTTGCTCCGTTGCAACCTTGCGATGTGGTCGTGTAGAGAACGTTATCCACCAGGTTCAAGCTCCAGCTCTTGGAGAAGGGCGGAACAAAATCGACCGGCGGTGTTCGATCCTCGCCGTTGACGAGATTGAGTGAATGAAGCTTGCCATCGGCAGAAATCGCGAGCACGGTGCGATCCCGTGGAGAAATTCCTCCGGTTTGTATTACGGGCGTGGGATTCAGAGCGTTAGGGCAGAGCCATCCGGCCGGCCTGACGGGTTGGCTGCCTTGCGTGAATTGTTTGTGCCACAGCAACTTGCCGGTGTCGATATCCACGGTATCCACGGTGTCGGCCCCGCCGGCAACCACGACAATGTCCTTGTGGCCCTGGGCCGTCAGAACGCCTTCGGCGACGAGGGGGGCTCTCAAGGAGTTCAGCTCCTTCAAGGGGCTGTCGAGCTGGATCTTCCACATCAGCTTCATATCCTTGACGTTTTGCGGCGAGAGAATGGTTTCATCGCGAGCCCAACCGTCTCTCTGCGGGTTGCCCCCGAACGTTGTCCATTGGCCGGCCTCGGCCTGAAGAAGGAACATGAGCACAAAGAGTGCGCCGAAGAGTATTCGGAACCTGGCGATCATGGAAGTACCTTTATTTTAAGATTTCGGAATTCCACGCGCATTTCGGGTCCCGCATGAAGTTGTAACGCGATGATGCCGCTCGATGACGCGCTATCGTGAGTGTCGATGGTAACGACACCGTTGAACGTGAGGCGAATGTGATCTCCATCCGCTAGAATCTCATAAGTGTTCCAATCATCATGATGGGTGAGCGGCTTGGCGATCACCCATCCTTCATCGGGAGTCTTCATTATATTGCGGCCACGCAGGCGCTCCTCGTACAGATTGCCCCACGCCGATTTATCGTCCCCGACTTCAGAGGCATCCGCCTGGTACCCTCTCACCATCCAGCCATCGCCGGGAAGCTGCTCACTGCGAAACTGGATCCCGCTGTTGTGGTTGCGAAGCTTGATATCGCCTTTCAGAATGAAATTTTTATACGTCCCTTTGCGAATCAAGAAGGTATTCACCTTGAAGGGATGGCCGTCGCTGCTGCCGACGATGACCCCGTTCTGAACAGACCACCTCACGGGATCTCCATCCCATCCATCCAGATTCCTGCCGTTGAAAAGAAGGGTGAACCCGTCCTTCTTTTCCTGGGGCGTGAGTTTATTGATCGTCTGTGGCGATGCCGGGTGCGCCAAGGCTACGAGAAGAGCAACAACAAAAGCTACTCGCATGCGGGATCCTCATCCGAAAATGTCGCAAGGTCTCTTACCAATTCGAGATCGCGGAAGGTGAAATCAGTGGGATGGTATTCGGCGGTGATAAAGCCTTCATATTTCAAGTCGTAGATGGCTCGAAATACGTTGCGGAAATTGACCTCGCCTGTGCCCGGTTCATGGCGGCCCGGCACGTCGGCGAAATGGTATTGGCCAACTTCCTGAAAGCTGTCACGAATGCGTTGGATCAAGTTCCCCTGCATCACCTGCACATGGTAGATGTCGAACAGCAGCTTCACGTGCGGACTGCCGACGCGCTGTACCATCTCGACCCCATCTTCCACGGTGTTCAGGAAATAACCGGGATGGTCGACGTTGGAGTTCAGGAGCTCGACAATTGCGGTCATTCCGTTGGCTTCAAGCAGTGGCAGCGCAGCTTTGAGCGTGGCCACGCAGTTGTCCATCTGAGTTTCGCGCGGAACGCCAGGCAGGCTGTTCCCGGTCAACACTTCGAGGCGATTGCAATCGACAGACTTGGCGGCCTCGATGCAGAGCCGCAGCTCCTTTAGAAATCCCTCCCGATCTTCGGGTGAAACCAGGCTGCAACCGAGCGCGTTGACATCGGGTTTCTTATTCACCACGAGTACACCAGCGCCCAGGTCGAACTTTTTGAGCAGAGCCGTGTACTCGGCGAACAAGGGTGCGTCCCGCCAATCAAAGTTGTCGCAGGTATCAAACCCGATATTTGCGATGGTTTCCAGGCTTTTCTGGATGGAAACATCCCCAAAATTGCGCGCTGCGACAGACAGCCCGAGGCGGTTTCGAGATCGACGAGGTTTTGCTGAGAGATTTGTCATTCTACAATTCCCAATCCTGGTCCGGACATGCCGGCGGTTCGAAACATTCCATTCTCCGGACGAAAAATACCCGGAAATTTATCCGCCCACGCAGCATTCGCCGAAGGCACGTACTGCCGGCCGTTGCTTTCGACAGCGGTGATGGTGGGGATGTGGGCAGCCAGCCCCACGGACTGAAGCAGGGAGGCTCCCGGACAAGTAAGATCCTGCACGCAGGTAAACATACCGAACTTCTGTGCCGCCGCGCCCATCAACAACGCGTTCGATTGTCCTTTGCATGCCTTCAGGGCCACGCCCGAGTAGCCTAGATCACGTGCCCGCAGTAGACTCGCGTAGTCCAACAGCGATTCGTCAATCACCACCGGTTTGATCTTTGCCGCTTCATGCATGTCCGGCGTTCCCGGCAGGTTGAGGTTTCGATTAGTGGGCTGCTCCACATATTCGATCCGGGAAAAAGCTTCGGGGCTCCGTTCGCGAATGCGTGCAAAGCAATCGATCACGTATTGAGCGTCCTGGCATCGCTCGTTGAAGTCGAGCGAATAGCACCAGCTTTTCTGGCCGGCAAGTTCGCTCAGCACGGCGTTCACGGCAAGAACCCGGTTGATATCCCAATCGAGGTTGTTGCCATCGAGCTTAATCTTGATGTGGTCCACACCGTCGGCTTTGACCCAGTCCGGAAGCGTCTCCGGGAGTCCGTCATTGCGTCGTGTGGGGAGGTCAGCGACCGTAAGCGGATCGAGCGCGCCCACCAAATGGTAGAGGTGCAGACAAGGCCGCGGATCCGCGGTGACATATTGATTTAAATACTCTCCCTTGAATTGCCCATCCAGGTAGCGGCTTAAATCGTTGGCGATGAAGTCTGGCCCATACGTGCCGTAGCAGTTCTTGCCGAGTAACTTTCCAAATGCGTCATGGGTGGCGGCATCGAAGGCGCTGGCCACCACCAGGGTGCAGAGTGGAGGAATCGGTGTGCCCTCCACCGGCATCGATCGGGCGGCGTCGAGATACTGCGGCTCTAAATGATGATTGAGCTCAATTGGATCGCCGGCGCCGCCATACGATTCGGTGATGTTGGCAATTTTCTTCGCCAACTGCTTCATCGCCTCCAACGTCTGATCGTAGCGAAGCGTGTCCGAGGGAAACGACCAGACGTTGCCGAGCGGTATCGAACCGAAGCCGGTTGCGGCCCGGCCGTCGTTCGATTCCACGCGGACGTTGACATTCAGCAAGGTCACCCGGTCCACAACCGTAGCCCGGAACTTCATCGGCGCGCGGTACATAAAGTCTTCAAATGAAATCGCGGCCTCTTTAACTTTGACTAAGATCATCCGATCCTCAGAAGTGAAGTCGCAGCGCGAATTCCAAGATTCTCGGATCAGCGGCCGCGGTAACCCGGCCGTAGGAGCCCGAGCCATAGTTGGTCGAGACGGTGGTGAAATTCGTGTGATTGAATACGTTGAATGCCTCGGCCCGGAATTCCAGCCCTACGCTCTCGTAGATCTTGAATGTTTTCTGAAGAGTCATATCAAAGTTGACCAAACCAGGACCACGAATAATTCCGGTTCCCGCATTGCCAAAATAGCCGGCGGCCGGCGCAGTAAAGGCGGCCGTGTTGAACCACTCGGCTACACTCTTCGGACCACCCAGGTGCGCGCCGGTGATGTTTGGCCGCGCGGCATTTCCCTGCTGCGGAATGCTCAGGCCGGAGGTAAGCGAATAGCCGTCGTCGATGGTTGTGATATCCGACAGTTGCCATCCGCCGAGAGCTAACCCCTTCCATCCGGAGTCATTCAGGAACCAGGGCAAGGTGTAGATGAGGCTTGCGGTAAACACCTGGGGCACGTTGAGGGGCGTATTGCCGTAGTATTCGTTCGGATTGTAGTAATTGATGGTCGTCTGGTTCGACAAGCCGTGCGACCAGGTATAGGAAAGCGATACGAACAGGTTTCTTCCGGCGGGATGCCTGGCGCTCAGCTCCATCGCGGTCCAGTTGGAGTTGACGTTGGTACCCAATTGGTTAATCGGACCGTACCCGTAGTAAGCACCGTAGATCGAAGCCAAGACTTTGCCGGTATTGATGACCGGATTGAAATCATAGGGCGCATCGAGCAATGGCTGGTTGATATTGAAGGTGGCCGGAAGGTGACGGGCCTGGTTACCCGCGCCTGTGGCCATCACCAGCCAATTGCCGGGGAATTGATGCTGCAGACTGAGGCTGTAGCTTTGCGCTTGGGTCGCCTGGATATTGAAAGAGGCCGCGGAGATGGTCTGTGCGCTGAACTTGACGGAACCGCTGTTTCCCGGACTCGGGAAGGCAGGATTGACGAGGTTGACCGAATTAATGATGGGTGGATTGGTGGCGCAGTTGTAGGAGCAGTCCTGCCCGGTGAAGATTCGGGTATACGCGATGCCATATCCACCTCTCAAAGAGGTTTTTCCATCTCCACGGACATCCCACGCAAAGCCGAACTGCGGGGCCCAATACCACTGGTGCTCGGTTGAGAAGTTCCTCGGAACGCCGTCGACTCCGTTAATCACCAGGCCATTGCTCGGGTTGTAATTCGGCGTCAAGGTCAGGGTCCCGTTGTTGTTAACGATGGGAGCCTCAGAGCGCTGGTAGAGAAGAGGGTTGAAATTGGCCTCAAATCCAGCCGGAGTATGAGGCAGCGGCATGAAGCTGATGCGCAGTCCGGCGGTGAACGAAAGGTGAGGCGTCATCTGGAACTGGTCCTGGACGTAGGGCGAGATACCGGCGGCGTGGATGTTGGCTTCGGGGGTGGTGCTGATTTGGGTGAAGGTAGCTCCGTAGCCCAACAGGAAATCAGCGAGAGCGTTTCCGGTGGCAGTGCCGGTAAACGTCCACTGGCCATTGGAAGCAGTGGATGGAATTTGCCGCTTGGTGTTGAACACCTGAGTGAACCCGGCGGAGATGTAATGCTTGCCCCGCAACCAGCTCCAGGCGTCGGTGATGGTATCGTCCAGGTCGTCAGCATGCCGGGGAACGGCGGCGGCGATGCCCTGGGGCGAATAACCCTGGGAAAGCGTCAGCAGCGGAAGGCGATTGGACAGCACTCCGTTGAACGGCAGTGTTTCTGAGAATCCGGGAACCTGAACGACTTCCCATGTGCCTACCAGGTTATGTTGGTAGGTGGTCCGGTTCATGGCGATGGTTGCGGTGTTGACCATGGTAGGCGAGAGCACCGCATTGAACTGGACTTGCGCATCCTGGTTGGAAGTGACGTCGTTGCGGCGGTTGGTAGGAAACGGCGATCCGCTATCGGGCTCGGAGCTCAGCAGCGAATCCTGATCTTCGTCGAAGTACTCGGCGGTGAGTCTGTATTTGTCATTGAAGTTGTGGTCGACTTTGAACTCGTCGTCCCGCTGCGTCAACGTGTTCGGTGTCGTATTGAGGTAATTATCGAAACCGTTCGCCGAATCGTTCGGCAGCGGATAGAGGGCTTGGACAAGCGCCAGGGAATTCGGATTCAGCAGCGCAGCAGGAATCTGGTACACCCCAGGGGAAGTCTGCGGGAACGGGAGCCCGGTGGCGGGATTTTTGATGCTGCTTGTGAAAGTCCCTTCGCGTTGAGCGGCCGTCGGAGTCGCGCCCAGGATGACCGAGCCATTCGTCAAGCTCACCCATTGCGTGCTGGCGAAGAAAAAGGTCTTTTTGGGTCCGTGGTAGAACGGGATCGGCACCGGCCCGCCGAGGGTGTAGCCATAGATGTTCTGTCGCAACACCGGAACGTTGGGGCTAAAGTAGTTCCGGGTGTTGAGGTCGTTATTGCGGAGATACTCAAACAGCAGGCCATGGTAGGACGTCGTACCACTCTTGGTCTGGATCAGGACCACGGAACTTCCCAGCAAACTGTACTTGGCATCGTAGTTGTTTTGCAGTACACGTACTTCCTGGATGGTGTCAGGATTCGGGGTGATCGCCGTCTGTCCCATGCTGCCGGTATTCTCGTTCCAGACACCATCGAGGGCGTAGAACGTTGTATTGGTGGGCAAACCCCCGACCACCATGACGTTGTTCGTCGTGTAGCCACCGGTGCCGAGCGCGGTGCCGGCGCTCTGATTGACCACGCCGGGCATCAGCGCCGACAGGGTCTGATAGTTCCGCCCATTCAAGGGCAACTGGCTGGTTTGCTCACCCGATACCTGGCTAGACACCGCGCTCGACGTGGTCTCCACCTGAGCGGCGGAAGCCACCACGGAGACCTGGGTGGTGGCTTGCCCCACTTGCAGCTGCGCGGCAATCGCGAGCGGAGTTGCCGGATGGAGTTCGACCTGCGATTCCTGGAAAGTCTCGAAGCCCTGCTTGGTAATCGTGACGATATAGATACCCGGCGTCAGTCCGCTGAGAACGAAGGTGCCGTCCTGATTGCTCACCGCCGTAGACTTTGCCTGGGTCGCGGTATCGACTGCCGTCACGGTTGCTCCGGTGACCAGGGCTCCGGTGCTATCGGTTACGGTTCCGTTCAGTTGTGAGGATGTTGATAGCTGCGCCGGCAGATGTGTGGAGATGAGCAGAAGCAGGAAGATCGGGAGTTTTCTAAACGGCTTAAACGACATGGTTTCCGGTTTCCGATGCGAAGATCTGTGACCTGACGGAGGCTACCATCGCAAAAGGCGGTTTCCACGTTACGTTACGGTAACATCAGCAGTACAGGGCTCCGGATGACCTCCGGGGCTTCGTGGTGATAGGATTGTCAGCGATCAAAATTGCACCAAATTCGGTTCCCACGGACCGCTCTCGGCCACCTATGCTTGCTGTTCATGAATCTGCGACGTTGGATGTTCCTGAAGAGTTCACGGAAGCCAAAGTCATGGCCCAACTGGAGAAGGTCCTCTCCAGCTCGACCTTCACGAATTCTGGACGCCTAAGCCGATTCCTTCGTTTTGTCGTGCAGGCCGCCGCCCGGCGCCAGTCATCCCAGTTGAAAGAATACGCGGTCGCGCTCGCAGTTTTCGATAAGCGCGACACCTTCGATCCGCGCTATGACGCGATCGTGCGCGTGGAAGCTGGCCGTCTGCGGACACGTCTCAAGCACTATTACCAGGCCGAGGGGCTCCAGGATTCGCTCGTCATCGAACTTCCAAAGGGTGGGTATGTCCCGCGTTTTGCTCATAAGAACCAGAGCAGCACACAGGCTCCCACCTACAGTTTGAATTCGATCGCGGTGTTGCCGTTCGCGGACCACAGCCCCGATCGCGATCAGGAGTACTTCTGCGATGGCATGACGGAAGAACTGATCAACGCTCTGACCAAGCTGCCCGGCCTGCACGTGTCTGCGTGGACGTCCACTCTGCGTTTGCGGGTCAAGACGAACGATATCTTGAAGATCTCGCAGCAGCTGAAGGTGGGCGTGGTGGTCGCAGGCAGCGTCAGGAAGGCTGGCTCCCAGTTGCGGATCACGGTGCAACTGATCAGCACGGCAGATGGTTGTTATTTGTGGTCGGAGACGTACGACCGCGAATTGAAAGATGTTTTTCTGGTGCAGGAAGAAATCTCGCAGGCCATTGTTACCAAGTTGAAAGTGCAGATTGTGTCCGGTCAAGGCAGGAAGCTGGTCCGCCGGTACACGGACAACTTCGACGCCTACAATTTCTACCTGAAAGGCCGATATCACTGGAATCAGCGGTCGGAACGCAGCCTGAAGAGCGGTATCGAATTTTTCGAACAGGCGGTTGCGCTCGATCCGCAATATGCGCCGGCTTATTCCGGCCTCGCTGATTCTTATTCGTTACTGGGCAATTACGGCGTGTTCCCGGCGAAGAAGGTTAAGGCGAAGGCGATGGCAGCGGCGCTGCGGGCAGTTGAAATTGATCCGATGCTAGCCGAAGCCCATACTGCGCTGGGCCACGTGAAGGCCACGTATTGTTGGGATTGGCCTGCCGCTCGCGAGGAATATCAAACAGCGATCTCCTTGAATCCTTCGTATGCAACCGCCCACCACTGGTATGCGATCACGTATTTAGCCCCGCTCGGAAAGCTGGATGCGGCGCTCACAGAGATGGAAACGGCAGAAGAGCTGGATCCGTTCTCGGTCAGCATCAAGCGGGATCTTGCGGTCATTCATTATTACAGCCGCCGTTACGAGGAAGCCGCTGAACATTGCCAGGGTGCGATCGAGCTGAATCGCAATTTCCCTGGCGGTTACTGGGCGCTCGGGCTTGCCTACGAGGGGCTGTCGCTTTATGCGGAATCGGTTGCGGCTTTCCAGAAAGGCTTGTCGCTGGCGCCGGATACTCCGCGACTGTTAGGAAGCCTCGGACATGCTTACGCTGCTTGGGGGAAGCATGCTGAGGCCCATGAAATTCTCGACCGACTGAAACAGTTGTCGCTCATCACGTATGTTTCGCCCTTCGACTTTGCGCTGGTGCATTTGGGGTTGGGCAATCCGGAGTCCTGCCTGGAGTGGTTGGATGTAGCTTACAAGTCCAGGTCATACGAGCTGGTTTCGAGTCGCGTGGATCCGAAGTTTGATTCGATTCGCTCTGATGAGCGATTTTCAACGCTGCTAAGCCCTCTTGGGCTCGGAGCAAATCCGTGATGTTACATCGTTCTGTGTAACGTAGGAGATCGCGATCAGTCTTGACGGCTATGAGGCGCTGTACGAAGGGGACTGCTTCATATTTTTCGATTGCTTTTTCTAACCTGGCGCTAGGTGTGCTGGTTGATAAAGGGAAAACTGTCGTAGGGCTTCGCCCTTCTTTTTACCGTCCCTGGCGGGAGCGCCACTCTGGACCTCACGCGAATTCTGAAGGCCAGAGCTGCGTTACGGTTTTAGTTCTTCAAACGTTACATTCTGGATTGGATATTGTTTCCAGTCCTTATAGTCGAAGTGCCACCATTCTGTGGGGTTGACCGCGAAGCCCTGCTTTTCCATTGCTTGGCGCAGCAGCAAGCGGCGAGCGCGTTCTTCGGGCGTGCCCCCGGGATAGTCGGCATACGCGCGCTTGGTCATCTCGTCGTAGCCGCTGGGCATCTTCACTTCTTTGCCGGTCTGCAGGTGATATAAGGAGAGGTCGACGGCGCAGCCGCGATTGTGCCTTGAGCCCTCTTTCGGATTGGCGACGAAAATCTTTTTGTCGCCGGGCGTGGCTTGCCAGAATATTTCGGTTACGTACCACGGGCGGTAGCCGTCATGGATGATCAAGCCGTACCCCTGCGCCTTGAGCTCATGGTGGGCGCGTAACAGGGCTTCCGCGGCGGGTCGCTGAAGAAACGCCCGCGCCTGCGTATATAACGGGGTGCCTAAGAAATTATTGGTAGTTGCGTACCGCACGTCGAGCTTAATCGTGGGATCTAGCGTAACCAACTCAACCAGTTCAGGCTTGCGGAAGCTTCCCTGCTCCGGGGGCGGCTGCTCCTTGAGCGCCGCGGCGCGTAGCTCATCGATCGGATGCAGGGGTTGAATGCGGAAGGTAACGTCTTGCGCGAAACTGAATTGAAGTAATGCGAATAGGCAATATAAAGAAGCGCGGCGTAGCCGGGACACGTTCCCTCCCTAAGGCGTTAACATTTAACCACCCCGATTACCCTGGGGCCGAGGCTGAGTGTAAATTATGGCGATCGCACGGCAGGTTATCACATCCATTCTCCCTGATGGGACGGACATGCTCGGAACCAAGAGCCTGGCTGTCAAGATTGCAGACGAAAGCATCGTTTCCGGTTCGCTGCTCACGGTCGAGAGTAATCACTTCTGCGTTTTGAAATCGCGGGGCGCGGTGTTGAATATTTACGAGACGGGGCAATACGCCCTCACCACTCCCGACAAGCCCATTTTTGGTTCGATTGCCCAGGGATTCTTTGGCGGCTCCTCCCCATGGGTGTACGAGGTGATTTACGTCAACCGCTCCAAGCTGTTGATCCGCAGCGAGGGAGTGGCCACCAGTGAGGAGATGGCCGAAATGGCCTACCAGGTGGATTACTACATCCACGTGGACACCAAGGATGCAGCGCTGCAACTGATTACCCATCTACCGTTCAATGGCCATGTGATCGACACCCGAGAAGTCTCCGACTACGCCGGGCCGGCGATTGAACAAGCTATCAACCAGATCGTCCAGGTGACGAAGATGGAAGACATCAACGAGCACATTAACGAGGTGCGCGAGCTGGTGAAGACCCATCTTTCTGACTTCCTGAAGACCTACGGCATTACGCTCAACGATTTGAAGATCCTCATCATGCCGAAGGACGAGCGCATGCGCGAGTTGATCTCGCTGCAGGCGATCGGTCTTACCCCCATCGAAGCGGTGCGCTATTACCTGGCATTGCAAATGGCTGAGAAGGGGTTGGTTTCGGCACCCAACGCCGCGGCTGGTTTGCCCTTCAACATCGGCGCTCCAGTGAGCGGATTCTTCCCTGCGGGCACCGGATTAGCAGGAGAAAAATGATGGCAAGCGACGGATTTTATGATGCCGGCGCGCTAAGACAAATCGCCACCAACCTGTTTTATGGCTGGGGCTACAACTTCTATCGCGTCGAGAACCAGTTGCGTGCCGACGACCAACTGGTTCGCAGCAAAGCTGCGTCGCTGCTCGGTATCGCGATGGCAAGCGTAGAGACTGCCGAGAGCGCTTACCGGCGTGAGTTCCTTGCGGCACCGTCGCGGTGCAAGCCGTTTCCCGACGCGGCCGCAGTCACGGGGGCCCAGCGCCTGGAAAGGCTGGCCCGAGATATCGGCGCACTGGAAGCCTCGATTCAACAGCAGCCGGTTCCGGAGAACGATCGTATGACCCAACGCTACCGGCAGGAGGCGGCCACACTCAAGGTCCTAACGGAGCACGATGAGCGGTTGGTAGGTCAGTGCGATTTGCTGCGATCGATGGTGGAGCACCAAGACGGTGCCAAGCTGGTTGAGAACATCTCAGCCCTGGAGCTGGGACTGGATGCCATTCGAACCACCCTGCACGATCGAGGAGCGGTGCTGCTCGATCGTGCACGATAGATTTCGCTTAGTCGTAGTATTCCAGGCCCAGGTGGGTGATCAAGGACTCGCCTTGGATGTGGCGGAGCGTGTTCTTGAGCTTCATTAATTGAATGAAGAGATCGTGCTCCGGATAAAGTCCGGGTGCGGTCATGGGTGACTTCCAGTAAAAGCTCAGCCACTCCTGAATGCCCAGGTCTTTCAGTTCTGGAGTGCGCGCCGCCAGGTCCAGGAAGAGCACCAGGTCGAGAGCGATGGGAGCCGCGAGGATCGAATCACGGCACAGGAAATCGACCTTGATCTGCATCGGGTACCCGAGCCAGCCAAAAATGTCGATGTTATCCCAACCCTCTTTGTTATCACCACGCGGCGGATAATAGTTAATCCTCACCTTGTGGTAAATGTCTTTATATAGGTCGGGATACAGATCTGGTTGCAGGATGAAGTCCAGCACGCTTAGCTTGGACTCTTCCTTGGTCTTGAACGATTCCGGATCGTCCAGCACTTCGCCATCGCGATTGCCTAGAATGTTGGTGGAGTACCAACCGCTCACGCCCAGCATGCGCGCTTTGAAAGCAGGCGCCAGCACCGTCTTCATGAACGTCTGCCCGGTTTTGAAATCCTTACCGGTAATGGGCGCGCTGTTCTTGCGGGAGAGCTCCTGCATCACAGGCAGATCGACGGTCAGATTGGGCGCTCCCATGGCGAAGGGAATTCCCTCCTGCAGGGCCGCGTAGGCATAGATCATGGAAGGCGCGATATTGATGTCGTCTTCTTCCAGTCCCTTCTCAAACGCGGCCAGGGATTGGTGAACAGCCGTCGGGGTGAGAAAAATCTCGGTCGAGCCGCACCAGATCATTACCTGGCGCTCGGTGACCTTCTTATAGGCCTGAATGTCCGCCCGCAGCTGCTCAGCCAGATCGCGTTTATTCTTTCCCTTCTTGACATGGCAACCCTTGAGGCGCTTGACGTAGTACTGATCGAAGACCGCAGGCATGGGCCGGATGCCTTCGAGGAAGGGCCGAATGGTCTCGAGTTGATCCCGATCGAGAACGTGCGCCGTGCGGGCGGCCTCGAACATGTTCTCCGGAAAAATGTCCCAGCCCGTGAAGCAGAGATCATCCAGCTTGGCCAGGGGGACGAAGTCCCTGATGAGAGGGCTATTGCCATCGGTGCGCTTGCCCAGGCGAACGGTTCCCATCTGGGTGAGGGAGCCGATAGGCTTGGCGATTCCCTTGCGAACTGCTTCGACCCCGGCCACCAGGGTAGTCGCAACCGACCCCATTCCGGGGATCATGATTCCTAATTTTCCGTTGGCTGGCTGAATCGGTGAACTGTCAGCAGACGCTTGGCTGCTGCTCTTAGGCGTAGACATTTCTTGCGGGTCCATCCTCTCGGGGCTTTATTTATGACCGGAAGCGCTCGCCAGGCTTGCACGCCGGGAAAAGCACCATTTCAGTCTCATCTTTCGTTTCTGCTTTGGCAAATCAGAGCCGCCCAAAGGAGAGAAAGCACGGCTTAATGGTAACCAACCGTGCCTTAGGAGTAGAGTGCCGTTCACGCGGCGGCGGTGCGCTGCTTCCAATGCGACCAGACGAACCAGACAATGGCCGCCAACAGCACCACCTCAACGCCGAGGTGAAAGCGGTGAAACACCTGCTTGAAGCGCGGATCAGTATCCCATGAGTTGCCAAGCCGCATGCCCACGTACGCCAGGGCAAGGCACCATGGCCAGGAGCCCAGAAAGGTATAGATGTGGAAGCGCCACAGAGGCATCCGGGCGATTCCGGCGGGTAGGGCGATGAAGGTACGCACCACCGGGAGCAGCCGCGCCAGAAACACTGTGATCGATCCGTATTTCAGAAAGAACTGTGTAGTGCGCTCCAGGTCATGCCGGCTGAGCAGAACGTACCTGCCAAAACGCTCCACCAGCGGCCGGCCTCCGTGGGCCCCGACCCAGTAAGCCACTGCGGAACCCAGATTGCAACCCAAAGCGCCGGCAGTAGCCACCCACAAAAGCTGGAACCTGCCGGTGTGGACCAGGTACCCGGAGAACGGCATGATGATTTCAGAAGGCAGCGGAATGCAGGCCGACTCGATGCCCATCAGCAGCGCAATTCCCAGATAACCCGTAGACGAAATGACGGCGATGATGAAGTTGGCGAGGACAGCTAAGATTTTCTCAGTCATTCGCAGGCAGTATAGCTTGCCTGCGTGAGAAGACCTTCCCGGACGCTTTGTTACCATTGAGTTGCGTGACCCAGGACAGCATGGCAGAAGCGCTTATTCTTAAAATTTCCACTCCGGCCCAGGAAGCGAAGGGCCGGCGCCGATGAAGGCCAAGGCAAAGAAGGCCACACCCGCCCAAGCCAAACAGGGGAAAAACACCGCGGCGAAGAAGGCGGTCCAGAAGGGGCCGCGACGAAATCCCCTGGCTCCCGAGCGCATCGCTGCGTTGCTGGGTCGCCTGGCGCAGGCTTATCCCAACGCCGAGTGCGCATTGCACCACCGCAACGCGTGGGAACTCCTGGTGGCCACGATCCTCTCCGCGCAGTGTACTGACGCGCGGGTTAATATGGTGACCCCGGGGCTGTTCAAGAAATTTCCTACGCCCACTGATTTCGCGCATGCACCCTTGGTGGAGATTGAAGAGCAGATCCGCTCCACCGGCTTTTATCACAATAAGGCGAAGTCGCTGAATGGCGCCGCGCGCAAACTGACCGCTGAATTCGGCGGCAAAGTTCCGCAAACCATGGACGAACTGCTGACGTTGCCGGGGGTGGCGCGCAAGACCGCGAACGTGGTGTTGGGCGTGGCCTTCGGCAAAGCCGTGGGGGTGGTGGTGGATACCCACGTGCTTCGGCTATCGAAGCGTCTTGAACTTACCAAGGCTACCGAGCCGATCCAGGTGGAGAAGGATCTGATGAAGATCATTCCTCAGGATCACTGGATTGCTTTCTCCCATGAAATGATCCATCACGGACGCCAGGTTTGCATCGCCCGCAAACCTCGCTGCGCCGATTGCACTCTCGAGCCGCTGTGTTACTCGGGTGATAAGACCTGGAGCAGCCATTAGGGCGCTTTTCTTGCGAATCTTATTTGTCCAATAGATAGGCTAAAACTGACCATTAGATAGCCCAAGTGCGACCGCTGTCGTAGCGTTTTGGGGCATCCTTCTCGGTATACTTAGGCACTGATATCTGTTACGTACCAGTTAACGAATATCAAGAATGGCCTTATCGAGTTGGCGCCAGAATGATTGAACAGACCCTCGGAACGTCTCTACGTTATCTAAGAGAACAACATGGCATGTCATTGCGCGCACTCGCTGAACGTGTGGAGTTCTCCGCCAGTTTTCTTTCACAAATAGAGAATGGCCAGTGCTCACCCTCTATCTCTTCGATGGAGAAGATAGCCAACGCGCTGGGCGTAACGCTAGGTCAGTTTTTTCTTTCGGCAAATCAACAGGTCAACATCGTTCGGGCGAGTGACCGCGCCCATATGGCACTGGATTGGTCGCGGGCAGAAATAGCATCGCTGGGCGCGCTTACGAATGGGTCGCAGTTCAGGGCATCGATGCTCATTGTCAAGCCAAGCGGCCTCACGGGAAACCATGCCACGCCCACCATTTCGGACGAGTTTGCCATGGTGTTTTCAGGCAAAGTGATCTTGAAGCTGCAGGAAAGCGAACAGGTTCTCGAACGTGGTGATTCGGTAACGATTGTGGCCGGAACCGCCCGCCAATGGCGCAATGAGTCAGACGCTTTAGCTGAAATTCTGGTCATCTCCCTCGGCCCGTATCGCTAGCATGCGAAAACGGCAATCAACCTAAGGCCTTTTGATGCTGTTGGGTCTCGCCACCGCGTAGATTTCAGCGGCGATCCGGTCGAAGAGCGCGTACTCATCATCAGCCTCGCGATACAGATCGAAGTGTGTGCGCCCGGGAATAAAGTCGAATTGCGCCTGCGCGTGCAAGCGATCCAGCAGGGCCTGCAAGCGGTGTGCAGCTCCATCCAGATAAAAGGTATCGTCGGTTCCGACAAACAGATGAATCTTGCCACGAAGGTCAGGCGCCAGGCTGTTCCAATGGGTCTCGATCCGGCGCGCGATGTCGTAGTGTTCTCCCCAGTACTGGACTACCTTGGGATCCACTGCTCCGGTGGTGCGATTAAACATCTCAAGCGGACGGCCATCCGGAGCGCGAGGCGAGAACACCCACTCGAATGAGGACAGCTGGCCGCCGTAGTCGCCTAAGACAGCCTCCAGCTGCGCGAGCTGTTCCATGGTGGCCACTACCTTGGTATGCACGCGGACAATCGGCTGCGCCGATCCATCCTCACGGTGAAACATGTTGGCATGCGCCGCATATAAGTCGACTGTGCTGAAGGCGTGGAAGTCGCTGGGGTCAGGAGACGTCGACCACGTACCGCCAAAGATCTTTGGGTACGCTGTTTGCAGCCACAGCGTCGCCCAACCACCGGAGGAGTGGCCCTGCAAAAACCGTCCGTTGAGGCGCGCATCCATGCGGTAGTGGGCTTCGAGGTATGGAATCAGTTCGGTGGTGAGCGCTGTTCCCCAGGGGCCGTTGTTGACTCCGTCAGCAAATTCGTGGGTGCCGGCCGGGCTGCTCTCATCGAGCAGCACCCATATCATCTGCGGCATTTTTCCGCTTTGCATGCGCTGATAAAGGAACGGCGCGTAGCGGCTGCGCAAGGAAGCCAACGTGTCGCCAAAGCCGTGGGTAAAGTAAACCGTCGGATAGCGTTGCGCCGGATGCGAGCGATAGCCCGGCGGTAACAGGACCCAGCCCCGCATGGGAATATTCCGGCCCCAAAATTTGCTTAGCACCTGGCTGCGGAAGTCGACCGGCTCGAGCGCGGAGCGCAACTCCGGCGCATTGCTGAGCGGATCGGGCGGTTCCGGCACGCTCAACGTGAGGGTTAACGCGGGCGGCGCTTGTTGCTGAGGATTCCAAGCCGGCAACTCGGCAACGTCACTCTCCAAGTCGCCCGGTGTGCGCCCGGAATAGTTGTACGTATGCCCGACATCGAGCACCGCTTGCACCTCGTAGTCGCCGGAAGGTGCGTTCGACAAGGGTCCGGGGAAGACGACATCGTCAGCATCGACGCTTACGGTTTCTCCGGGAGCGAGGTAACGTACCTCTTTCGCCGCAACGAAGGTGTTGGCGGGTGCCATCATGTTGCTATCGACTGCTTTGTCGCCGTGCCCCTTGGAAACAAAGAGCAGCAACCGCCCAGAAACTGGAGAGGAGAACTGCGGCCCGAGCGTAACGCGGAAGAACAGATGCTGGGGAAAACTTTGCTGTTGGGCCGCTGCCGTGAACGGTGCCAGGCAATAGATAAGGGTTAGTAGATAACGACGCATTCCCAAATGTAACCTCTCCCCGATAGCAAGAGCTTTGGTGGGGCTTCGCCGCGTCTTTTTTTAACCCAGGTGGGCTGGTGCGAACCTGGGGCACCCGTCCTTCGTTTGGGAACGAGGGTTATCGCTGGGGTGTGTTCAGCTTATCGATGGCGCGCTTCAGCTCTTCCAGCTTTTGCCCAGCCTCGGCCAGCTTGCCTTCCGCAGTCAGCCTTTGATAGTCGGTAAAGTCTTTGGCAGCTTCGGCAATGGTTGGCTTCAACTCCACTGCAGGCTGGGCCCCGGGCGCGGCGGCGGACGGCTGAGCCGATGACTGAGCAGCTCGCTGCGGTTCCACTGAGGTCAACGAGGAACCGCCTCCCGCAAAGAGCGCGGTGAGCGCCGCCTCGAAGGTTGACCCGTATGCCAGGCGGTCTTGCAGCGCCAGCACCACCAGGCGCAGCTCTGGCATGGGGCTGCGTTCCGCCTGCAGATAGATCGGCTCGGCGTACAGAAGCGCGCGCCCGGTTGGAATCACCAACAAAGTTCCGCGGCGCACGTGCGAGCCCTGCTGATTCCAGAGCGTCAATTGCCCGGAGAGCTGCGCGTTTTGATCGATGCGCGCCTCAATTTGCAGTGGTCCATCCACCAGCTTGTTCTTAGGAAAGTTGTAGACCACCGATGTGCCGTAGTGGTCGCCATCGCTGCGCCCGCCGATCCAACCGATCAAGTTGTTGCGGTTGGCAGGTGTAAAGGGCAGAATCTCTACAAACTCCATGCCGGTTTCATCCGGCAGCTTCATCAATACGAAATTGGGCTGCATTGGTTGCGTGGTTTGGCCGCCCCCTTCGCTCATGCCGACTTCGGTGGCCACCGTCCACAAATCGTCGCGGTTGTAGAACACCGCCGGGTCTGTCATGTGGTATAGCCCATAGACCTCTCCCTGCATTTTGAGCAACAGCTCGGGATAGCGCATATGCTTGCGCAAGCCGGAGGGCATTGCTGCCCCATCTTTGAATAGGCCGGGGAAAATATTCCGGTAGGCCGCGAGGATAGGGTCCTGGTTATCGAAAACGTAAAAGGTAGTTGATCCGTCGTAGGCGTCGATGACCACCTTGACGCTATTGCGCATGTAGTTGATGAGATCGTCGCCCAAACGGTAATGGGTCGAGTACGGATACTGATCGGAAGTGGTGAACCCATCCATCACCCACGAAAGCCTGCCATCCTCGCCGACCACCATGTAGGGATCGGGATCGTAGGTGAGGAACGGAGCTAAGGCTGCGACTCGATCGCGCACGTTGCGCCGCATCAGCAGGCGGCTCTGCGCGTTCACGTCATCGCTGAATGGTAACTTTCCCAGATCGCCGCGGTCGATGGCGAGCAAAATGCGGCGAAAAAAGCCACCCAGCTCGATGCCGCCGTTGCCCTGATACGAGGTGAGGTTGCTGCCCTGGCCCTGCGGGTAATCGAATTCCTGTTGGCGCGTTTTTACGTACACATCGGTATTCGTCAGCTCGCCAAAGTAAATCTCCGGGCGAGTCACGTGCAGGCTGGGCACGGTACTCTGCACCGGCATGTTGCTCAGGTATAGGGTGGGCAAGCCTTCCGACGTGAACCCGTTGACGGGATTCATGGTAATGCCGTAGCCGTGGGTATAGATCAGCTTTTCATTAATCCAATTACGGCTGCTCTCGGGCAGTTTATCCACGTTCAGCTCCCGCGTGGCGAGCATTACCTGGCGCAACGTGCCATCGATGACATAGCGATCGATGTCGATATCGGGAAAGTCGTAATAGGTACGGATTTCCTGAATCTGCCGCAGCGTGTCCTGCAGTGCCTGCCAATCCCACAAGCGGATATTCTGCAAGGTCGCTTGATTGTTCGCCGGGTCCGCCGCGCCGACAGTGGTTTCCGCGGGAAACTCGCGCTGCGCGAACTTGTCCAATCCATACGCCTGGCGCGTCATCAGGATGTTGTGCGCTATATAAGGTTGCTCGCGGACCAGCTCATTCGGTTTGACGATGAAGCTGCTCATCCACCAATCGGCCACTTGGACGCCGGCAAAACAGAGAGCGGCCGGAAGAACCGCGGCTATCAGCCAGCGTCCCCGGGCCACCGTGAGGGCGTTGGCGACAGCAGCCACGGCCCCGGCAACGAGCGCTACACAGACGAGCAGCAGGCCCGCGAGCGTGACGTGCGCGTCGGTGTAGGTAACCCCGCCGAAGACCGTATGATCGTCGAACAACAGATCATACCGGCCCAGGTACACACGCACGGCCAGGATCAGCAGAAGAAAAGCGAACGTGATGGAAAGCCCGCGCCAGGGCAAGGTGAGATAGCTGCGGCGTTTGGCGAGCGCGCCAGCGCCCCCGGTGATGATGATGAAGAAGACGGCCACCGCGCAAGTAATAACGGCGAGCGTGAGCAGCCAGCCGGAGATGAGCTGCCACGCCGGCAGAGTAAAGAGAAAGAAGTTTACCGGCTTACCGAAAATCGGATCAACCACACTGCCCGTGGCGCGCGGTGCGTACCAAAAGAGAGCCAGCGTCGGCCACTCCGCCATCATGCCTGCGCCCGTAACCAGGGCAATCACCAGCGATCCGCCGAGGGCCAGCAAGCGCATCACAGGCTCGACCGGGAGCTTCACCGGTTGTCCGCCAAAGAAGAAGGTATGGCTGCTCGGCAGATCAGGCAGATGCGCCCGCTTCAGAGCGAGAAAGGATGAATACAGAATGAAAAAGGTGGCTGCGGCAAAGAGCGCGAAGATGCTCCATTGAAGAACCAGCGTTTTCGAGAACACGCTTCCGTAGCCGAGCGATCGAAACCACAGCAGATCGACAAAATAGGAAACCGCGGTGCGGCCGCCAAAGACAATCACCGCAATGACCGCGAGCAGGATAAGGAAGCGGCGGCGGCGACGCCGCGGATTTTTCAGGGGCCAATCAAGAGAGGTGGGCATTGCTTTACTCATTCTACCGGCATTCCTGTCTAAGAGTTGCGAGCGACCGCGTATGGCGGGCATAGGCCACGAATTCCACTCGTAACTTCCTTGGAAACGTATACCGGCATATCATGGTGGCGACTTTCGGAGAACCTCCCCATGGCCGCTAAAACAACCTCCTCCCGCTTCTCCTCCCAGCAACGCGTAGTGCTCGCCGGGAGCGAGAAGGCCTCCCTGTCCGCGGGCACCGGCGAAAAGCCTGCGCGGCCCAGCAGCGTCCTCACTGTTTCTGTCATCGTCCGGCGCAAGACTCCGCTCAACACTAAGCGCTTGGGCAAAGATCGCCTGACGCGCGCGCAGTATCGCCAGCAGCATGCCGCTGATCCAGCCGCGGTGACACTGGTGCGCGCGTTTGCGAAAGAGTTCGGGCTGACAGCAGAAAAGGACACGCCAAAGCCCGAGCGCCGCACCGTCAAGCTCACCGGCACCGTCACGGCTATGCAGAAGGCGTTTGGCGTTACACTCATGCAAAAGGTTCTGGACGGCGCCAACTATCGCGTTCGCGAAGGCAGCATTCATCTGCCGGCCGAACTTGCGGGCGCGGTCGAGGCTGTGCTCGGGCTCGATAATCGTCCCCAGGCCCAACCTCACTTTCGTGTACTGGGTTCGACCTTCAATGCAGCCACGGGCGGCACGCAAGGCTTTGCCCGCGCGCACGCCGCCGCATCCGGCAGCTCGTTTACACCGGTCCAGGTGGGCCAGCTATACCAATTTCCCCAGGGGGCGACTGCGGCCGCGGGCCAGACCATCGGGATCATCGAGCTGGGTGGTGGCTATCGCACCGCGGATCTTACTGCCTACTTCAAAGGACTGGGGCAAAAGGCGCCCAAGGTCACGGCTGTCTCCGTCGACAAGGGGAAAAACACTCCGGGCGACGCGAGCGGGGCAGATGGGGAAGTCATGCTGGATATCGAGGTCTCGGCTTCCGTCGCCCCGGGGGCAAAGATCGTTGTCTATTTCGCGCCCAATACGGACCAGGGGTTCATCGATGCTGTCAGCAGCGCGGTCCACGACACGACCAACAAACCGAGCGTGATTTCGATCAGCTGGGGAGGGCCAGAATCCAGTTGGACCGCACAGGCCATGACCGCGCTCGACGCCGCCTGCCAGTCCGCTGCCGCCCTTGGCATCACCATAACCGTCGCTGCGGGCGACAACGGCTCGAGCGACGGAGCGACCGGTAATAACGTCGACTTCCCTGCCTCCAGCCCGCATGTACTGGCCTGTGGAGGAACCAAGCTCGTGGGCAGCGGCAGCACCATCACATCGGAAGTAGTGTGGAATGAACAGGCCAGCGGCGAGGGCGCGTCGGGTGGCGGAGTGAGCAACGTGTTCGCCCTGCCCTCGTGGCAGACGAATGCCAAAGTGCCGAAACCCTCGGGAAGTAAAGGCGGCCGTGGTGTTCCCGATGTTTGTGGAGACGCAGACCCGGTGACCGGTTACCAGGTGCGCGTGGATGGCCAGACCCTGATTATCGGTGGCACCAGCGCGGTTGCTCCGCTTTGGGCAGGGCTTATCGCGCTTAACAATCAGCAGAATGGAAGGAGCGCTGGTTTTATCCAACCCCAGATTTATGCTGCAAAGGCGGCGTCCGCCTTCCGCGATATTGTCTCAGGAAACAACGGCGCGTTTTCCGCCGGCCCCGGTTGGGATGCCTGCACCGGTCTCGGCTCTCCTATTGGGTCCAAAGTTATCAGCGTCCTCGGGGCGTCCGCGCCAACCAAGAAAAAGGGTGATCGTAAGAAACCTGTCCGCATGCGGCCGGCAAAGAAAAAGGGTGCTCGGCGCGCAAAGGCCAAATAGTTTCTAATGACAAAAGAGAAGCGTCGAGTGCTGTGGTGCCCCACTCAAGCCAAAGTACGGCTTGAATGGGGCACCCAATCTTTGTTACTGTTCATTCCTCCCTTAACTTGCGTTGCCCGCTAAGCTCACCCAGCAACCACTTTTGGGTGTCCCATTGCCCCGATTTCCTGGCGGAGTTTTGTGGCGTTGATAGACTCCATGCGCTTTTCCATAACGAAAGGCGCACGCGCGGACCCCCACTTGCACCGCATGGCAGGAAATGGGGTCAAGCTTGTTTGTTTGACTTGAGTGAGTTGCCACGGGACTCGTTGCCTGATTCGTAACTACAACTTTGGCGTACAGTCCTGTGTAGATACACTCTTCACCTGTTACAAACTCGTGGTTTAGCATCGGGATGGGCTAAACCATGCGGAAATTGGGATGGAGTCTGATCCTTGGCACGACAGCACTTCTTGCTGGATGCAGTTCGGGCAACCAGCCCCCTTCGAGTACAACCCAACCGAGTACCCTGACGCTCACCACAACTTCCCTTCCCGCAGGAACAGTGGGCGCAGCGTATACCAGTCTGGTGGCCGCATCTGGGGGCGCCACGCCGTACACCTACAGCGCGGCCAGCCTGCCCAGCGGCCTCTCGATCAACGGCGCGACCGGCGCCATCACGGGCACGCCGGCGCAGAGCGCCGTGGGGACTGCCTCAGTAACTATCAAGGTGACGGATTCGACAGCCCCTTCGCCGCAGTCGGCTACCACCAATTTAAGCATCAAGATCAGCCCGGCCAAGTTGGCCGTGACCACAACGTCTCTCCCCAGCGGCGCGGTAGCGTCGCACTATCCATCAACTACCCTGCAAGCGTCCGGCGGGGTCAGTCCTTATACATGGGCGCTGGCATCCGGCGGCAGCCTGCCCGCGGGGTTGAATGTTTCTGCCGCAGGAGTTTTGTCCGGCACGCCTGCGGCTGGGTCCGGCGGACCCTATTCGCTGACGTTCGTAGTCACGGATTCTTCTGCTCCTCCGCAGACCGCCCAGTCTACGCTTTCGCTTACCATATCCGGTGGGCCGGCCCTTAGCCTCACCACGACCGCACTGCCGAACGCCACCGTGAACATGGCCTACTCAACGACATTGGCAGCAGCGGGTGGAGTGCCTCCATACATCTTTACTCTTGCCGCTGGTGCTGCGCTACCTGTGGGATTAAACCTATCCTCCGCAGGCGTGATCAGCGGTACACCCACCAAAACGGGAGCCACGGCCTTCTCCGTCCAGGTAGTGGATTCGAATACGCCCACTCCGCTTTCGCAGACGGGCAATCTCAGCATCACGGTGAACGCAACAGCCGGGCCGTCATGCGGCAACATGAGCACAGGGAACGGAGCCAGTCTCAACGGCTACGTGCCCTTGCCAGCCTCGAACCTCTGGAACACAAACATTGCCTCCGCCGCGGTGGATCCCAACTCAGCGGCCATCATCACCGCGCTTACCGGAAGCAACCTGCACCCGGACTTCTCCAACGTTGTCGATGGAAACTACGGAATACCCTACGTTGTGGTGGACTCGAGCGTCACTCCAGGCGTGCCGGTGACGATGAACACCTATGCCAGCGAAAGCGACATCACTCTCTATCCGATTCCCTTGACTGCTCCCATCGAAGGCTTCCCGCCCACTTGCTCCACCACGGGAGACAACCATTTGATCGTGGTGGACAAGAATCAATGTTGGATCTATGAGACTTGGCAGACGCAACTGTGCAACGGCGCGTGGAGTGCGGCCAACGGAGCCATCTGGGATCTGAGCAGCACTGAGCACCGACCTTATGGATGGACCTCGGCCGATGCCGCGGGTCTTCCCATCTTTCCCGGGTTGGTGCGCTATGACGAGGTGGCGGCCGGCGCGATCAAGCACGCCATCCGCGTAACCGTGGCCCAAACCAAGAGCGATGCCAACGGCGGATATTTTGTAGCTCCGGCCACCCATGCGTCGGGCAACAACTCAACCACCAACAACATCATGGGTATGCGGCTGCGGCTCAAGGCGAGTTTCGATATCTCCGGCTTCAGCGCGGCCAACCAGGTGATCCTCAAAGCCATGCAAAATTACGGCCTGATCGTCGCCGATAACGGGAGCAATATGTTCTTCCAGGGCGCGCCGAATGCGAACTGGGACGATAACGATCTGGACGCATTGAAAGCGATCGATGCATCGAGTTTCGACGTAGTGCAAATGGGAACCGTGTACGATGATGCGACCGCTCCGACGGGCGCCTTACCCACCATCAGCAGCTTCACCGCCTCGCAGACCACGGTACCGGCCGGCACGCCGGTAACGTTGAGCTGGACTGTCGCCAACGACTCCTACGACTTCATCGATGTCGTCGGCCCGGTGCGTGGAGGGACGCAAACGGTCATTCCCACAGCAACGACCACTTACACATTAAACTCAACCAACCAGTACGGGCGTTCGACCATGGCGGTTACAGTGACTGTGCAGTAGCACACTATTCCCTTCTGAGCGCCTCCATCGGATCGACAGAGGCGGCGCGGCGTGCCGGGAGCAGGCAGGCAACGGTCCCCATCGCGACCAGCACACAGACGGCGCTGGTCGCGATGACAGAGTCGTACGGACTTACCTGGTATAACAAACTACCCACGACGCGTGCGGAGGCAAAGGCCACCGCAACCCCGGCAGCCGCCCCTACCAGCACCGGCGCCAGACCATCGCGCAGCACGAGGCGGTAGATATTCTGCCGTTGCGCACCCAGCGCCAGCCGCAAACCAATCTCTCGCTGCCGCTGGACCACGGAATACGTCACCACGCCGTAAACTCCCAAAGCGGCCAACAGCAAAGCGCTGATGGCGAACAGGAGCAGCAATTGCATCTCGAAACGCCGATTAGCCACCGAGTCCTCGACCACACCGCCCAGCATCCGCACTTCGGGCACCGGTACTTCAGGATCCACGCTCCAGATGGCCTTGCGCATGGAATCCGCTATCATCGCCGGGTCTTGATGGGTTCGCATGAGGAGGCCGGCATTCGTGTCACTGCGATACCAGTACGGCATGTACACCATCATGGGGTCAGGGGCCACTAGCGAAATGGTCCGTGCGTTTCCGACTACACCGATCACGGTAAACGGCTCTTCTTTAGCCATGCCGGCGCGGTTAAATTGGTGGCCGATGGGGTTCTTTCCGGGCCACAAAGTTTTGGCCGTAAGCTCAGAAATGACGGCGTAATGTCTGCCCTCGTCGCTCGCGCTCAATAAGCGCCCGGCGATCAGGGGCAAACGAATCGTCTCGAAATAGCCGGGACTCACCCAGCGAAAGTGTTCGGTGGGCTGCTGGAACATGGGTCTGGCATCGCCCGGAAGATGGATCATGTCGAGCCATCGGTCATTGGTCAACGGCAGTTCACTAACGACAGCAGCGTGCTCAACCCCCGGAAGCTGGGACAGCCGCTCCAGCACCTGTTTGTAAAACGCGACTTTCGGCCCCAGCTTTTGATAGGACTTAGTTGGCAGATCGACCACGGCAGTTGCGACGCGTGCCGCCTCGAAACCCCGGTCCGACCGTAGCAGTCGAAGGAAACTGGTGGTCAACAGTCCAGTCATCAACACCAGGGTTACACTGACTGCAACCTCCACGGCGACGAGTATTCTCCGCATCCGCTTACTGGTGCGCGACTCGCTGGCCAGCCGCGACTCGCTGTGCAATATCTCCTGCGGTGGCGTGCCGGCAGTCATCCAGGCCGGCGCGGCGCCGGCCAACAACGTGGCCAGCACCGCGAGCAGAAGGGCGCAGCCGGCCCCCGCCCAGTCCAGGTGAAGAGAGCCGCGGAAATCGAGAGCCGGAGGAAGGTAATGCTGCATCGCCGGTATAAGCGTTGCTGCCAGCAAGATACCCAGCGCGCCGCCTAGCGTTGCCAGCACCACCGTTTCCCGCAGAGCCATTCGGAGCATTTCCGTGCGACCCGCTCCTAGAGCGGCCGCCACCGCCATCGATTGACGCTTGGCAACCGCACGCGCCAGGAGAAGGTTGGTGATGTTCACGCATCCAACCAGCAGCAGTCCCACGACGGCTGCGAGCAAAATCAGAAGTGGCTTTTGGTTGCTGCCCACCAACTGTTGTTGGAAGGGCGTCAGGGCCGCAGAAAGAGTACCTTTTTCGTCTCCAGAGAGTGTGCTGGTGATGGTACGTTGCAACGCGTTAATTTCCGCGTTCGCTTGAGCCACCGACACTCCCGGTCGCAGGCGAGCCAATCCGAAATAGTTGAAATCGCCCATGACTTCCTGCAACTGGTCCTTGCTAAAGGCGATGGGCAGCAGTGCCTCGACCGGATGCGCGCGAGTGAGATCCCCGCTGGAGATGTTCTGAATATGGGGTACATGGAATGAGGGCGGCATTACGCCGATCACGGTGTAGGGAAATCCGTTGACGGTGATGGTTTTTCCCAGGGCCGCTGGATCACTTTGGAACTGGCTCCGCCAAAGGCTGTCCATCAACACCACCACATGCTCGTGGCCGGGCTGCGCCTCCCCCGGCGAGAAGGCCCGGCCGAGCGCCGGGACGGTGCTGAGTACAGAAAAAACGTCCGGGGTTGCGTTCAACACGCCTATCTGCTGTGGATGTCCTCCCACCCCAAGCGGAAGTGAGATCTCCTGCATGAGGGCCATCGACTGAAAGTGGGAACTATGCTGCTGCCATGAGACGAAATGGTTAGCATTCATCGGCAGGGTGGGATAGATATCGCGGAACTCCGCGACTTGCTCTTCCATCACTACCAGTTGCTCCGGATGACTATACGGCAACGGCTTTAAAAGCACGTCGTACACCAGGGTGAAGATCGCAGTCGTTGCCCCGATGCCTAGCGCCAGTGTCAAGACGGCGGTGATGGCAAAGCCGGGCGCCTTACGCAGTTGCCGCCCCGCATAGCGCAGATCATCAAGAAGTCTCCGCATAGAACCCTCCAACGTTTCTACGAAATAGCCGCGACGGAAGTTCCACCCAAGCAAACCCAACAAGCTTCTACTGATTGTTCAACCGGTCTCCATACGACAAGAGCAATGGTGGGGCTTCGCCCGGTTATTTTTAAACCCGCTTAAGCTGGTGCGAAGTGGGGCACGCGTCCAGTTCCTGTGGGCTAGTCGCATAAGGCCGGGAGACTCGGATCGGAGGCAAACTTGAAGAGTGTCATCAGCTGCGATTGTGTCACTCGATCCGTTGATAACTCTAGGGACGATAGCTGTTCCGCCCGGAACCAGGCTGCGCCCGTGGTTTCCGCGGTCTCTTGCGCCAGCTCTCCGCCCTCAATTTCACATTGAACAAAGGCTTTGTAGACATACCAGGGTTGCGGCGGATGGGGGTGCTTTCGCTTATCGTAGAGAGCCAGCAGACGCACCGCCCGAACGCGCAATCCGGTCTCTTCTTCCGCCTCTTTCATGGCCACCTCGAACGGCGAATAGCCAACGTCCGCCCAGCCGCCGGGGAGGGTCCATCGCCCCTGATCGTTCTTCTCCATGACCAGCAAAATCTCGCTGTCTGCGCGAAACAAGACCGCCCGGACGTCCACCTTTGGCGTCTGGTACCCCGACTCGGAGGCAAAAGTCCGAATGATCTTCTCGCGCGGCTCATCGGTCAGTTCCTGCAGCAGGCTGACGCTGATTCCACGGATCTCTTCATAACGTTCCAGATCGTACGGCGTAGTGGCGTAGGCTATCCCAGCTTGAGCGATGGCCTGCAGACGCTGGGCGTGCAGCAAGAATTTCTTCGACTCCATCAGGCACCCCGGCCCATTCTAAATGCGCTGGCGAGCGGGTATATTGGAGCGGGAGTAGTCCTTATCCACGAGGTCCTCGGGTATGTGCCGAAATATCAAAATGCTATTCAACTTCGATCCTCCGGTAACCGGCGAAGAGGTTCGCGCCGCCTCACTTCAATATGTGAGAAAGATCAGCGGCTTCCATAAGCCGTCGAAGGCAAATGAAGCTGCGTTTCTGGCGGCAGTTGAGGAAGTGGCCGCCATCTCTAGCCGACTCCTCTACTCGCTGGAGACGAATGCGGCGCCCAAAAGCCGGGAAGAAGAAGCAGCAAAGGCCAAGGCTCGCAGCGCCGAGAGGTTTCGCGCGTAAGTAGTCAGCGTGCCGCGGAAAACTGCTCACTCAAGTGCAGTATCGCGCCATGTTCGCGCAGCTTCTGTTGCAGAGCAGGCACAGAGACTTCCTGAATGGATGTGTGACCGCGAATTGCGAGCGCTGCAGCCACGCCCGCAGCCTGACCGATGATCATGTACTGCGGCTCCATGCGTACCGAAGAATACGCAGCATGGCTGGCGGAGAGGCACACCGGCACCAGCAGGTTCTCCGCCTCCGATCGCTTGGGTGTGATACTGCGATAGGCGATTTCATAGGGTTCCACCGGGACCTGGACGTCTCCCTCGTTTTTCACCGTGCCATCCGGCATGGCGACACGCTGAATGTTGTGCGAATCGCTGTTGTACGATCCCATCCCGATGGAGTCGGCCTTGGTGCGTTCGGTCTGTAAGTCCGACTGGCGCATCACATACTCCCCAACCATGCGGCGGCCCTCACGAATATAGAGCTGATTGGGCCAGTGGTCCGTGTCGGCAAACTCATCTTTCGGCAAACCCCATTGGTTCACCTCAGCCCGCAAGCTTGGGGGCACTTTGGCATCCTGTGAAAGAAAATAGAAAAAGGATTTTGTGTACAGCAAGTGATCCTGCCACAGCGCTGCCTTCGTGGCGTAACTGGCTTCCGGATACTTCCAGCTGTGACCGATATAGTCTGTCGAAACCGGACCATTATTGTTGAAGTCGGCCTTGTGGTTGGGAATCATCACTGGATTAGTAACGTCCCGGAAACCGGGCACGCGTCCCATGTGTTGCTGAAATTCATTGAGGTAGCGTTCCAGCAGGGCGAAGCGCGCACGGTCGTATCCCTGGGGTCGGGGAAAAGGAAGCCTGTTGGCGGGGTCATTCGTAAGAATGAGGCGAAAGTTATAAGCCTGAACTTTCTTGTCACCCGAACCGGGCGGAGCCAAGGGTCCTGGGTCAATCTCCGGCAGTAGACGGTGTTGCTCGTCGTAGGCCGAGAGCGGCCAGAGAAACTGGTGTTTGGGTGTGTTGTCTCGCACGCCGGCAAGATCTTCGCCATATTCAGACGCTGCTTCCCTGCCCCAGGTATAGCTGACCTTAGCCTGCGCCATCAGGTCACCTTCGTAGCTACAATCAGCAAATACCTTTGCCGGCCAGCGGGTACCATCCGACGTAGTAACGGAGACCAGATGGGTGCCGTGGAGATCGACGCCGGCCTGCTCCCGCATCGGCTCGTGGAAGTGAACCTCTACTCCCGCATCTTTCAACATGGTGCGGAAGATCTCTTCATCCACATGCGGCTCGGAAAGCCAGTTGGCTGGACGGTTGAGGTCGAGCACGCCATAGTGCGCGGCGGCCTTCATGTAGAAGTCGCGCGCGTAGCCACCGATGATGGTGTAGTGTCCCAGGTCGGTAGCCGAAAGGCCGCCGGTTACCATGCCCCCAAGGTGAACGCCGGGTTCCAGCAGCACGACATGAAGTCCCTCGCGTGCCGCCGAATACGCAGTCATCACCCCAGATGCCGTACCGCCGTAGACCAGCAGATCAGCGGGAGTTGCCGCTTGGAGTGCCGTAGCGAAGAGGAACCCTGCGAGAACCGTGGAGAGGCGTAAGCCAAAAGCATTCATCGTTGCAACATTCTGCCGGGGACGTGGCCGACGTAGCAAGGCCGATTGACGCAGGGGCCGCCGACGAGTAGATTCGTCCCATGGTCAACGTCACTCCTCGACGTTGTTGTCGCTCCCGCATCCAGTAGCTGGGTGGGCGATTCCTATTACTGAAGGCTGTGTGCTCCACGCGCCCTCTTGGGTCATCCCAAGCGAACCGGTAAGCGCAAGTAAATCACGAGGAAACAAAATGAGCACAAGACGATGGTGGCCACTCGCCGTCTCCCTGCTATTTCTCGCAGCGGATGCAAGGCCGCAGAGCCCGGCAAGGGTCACGCAGTGGCAGGGCAGCGCACAAATAGCGACCAACGGCACAACCTTCACCATCCCTGTGCACCTGCAACTGGAGGGCAAAGGCTCGACCCTCGTCGGCTCGTTCGTCGACGGTCCGCAGCGAACCACCTCCACTTCCGGCGAGCTAACTGGGCAGGAGGTGACGCTGCACTTTGCACACTACGCCGTCACCTTTCATGGTCAGATCGTGGGTGATCAACTTACCGGCGCCTACTCGGCGGATAGCGGGCGCTTCTCTTACCCACTTACTTTGCAGGCCGCGCCGAAAGAAGCAGTGCATACCGCCGCGAACGTTCCCAATATCAATGGCACGTGGATCATACCCACCGAAAGCCCCAAGGGGGAGCATGCCTGGCGCCTGGTCATCCGGCAGGACGGAGAAGATGTATCCGCTACCATCCTGCGCGTCGACGGCGACACCGGCACCCTTCACGGCAGTTATCAGGACGGCCGCTTTATCGTCAGCCATTTCCAAGAGGTGCGGCCGGCAATGTTGGAGATAACCCCGGAGCGGGACAACACGCTCACGCTCAAGTTCTTCTCCACCCATGTGAACGCACCGCCAGGAACCGCGTTCGTTATGTGGCACGCGATCAGGCCCGGCCCGGTAGCGAGTACTCCACAACCGGATGACTTCGCTGCGCACACGGTCGTGCGCGATCCTCGGCAGCCCTTCGCTTTCTCCGGAAAAGATTTAGATGGAAAAGTAGTAAGCAATAACGACCCACGCTTTCGGGGCAAGGTCGTGCTGGTGAACATCACTGGGAGCTGGTGCCCCAACTGCCACGATGAGGCGCCATTTCTCGCCGAACTTTACTCCAAATACCACGCCCAGGGGTTGGAGATTGTGGCGCTTGATTTTGAAGAGCCGGAGCAGATCACAAATCTGACTCGCCTGCACGCGTTCATTCAGCGATACAAACTTGACTACACGTTTCTGATCGCGGGTATTCCAGCTGAGGTCAACCAGAAGCTTCCGCAGGCGGAGAATCTTAACGCGTGGCCAACCACCTTCTTCCTCAACCGCCACGGGCTTGTCCGGAGAGTGGAGACAGGTTTTCCTTCGTCCGGAAGCACTGAATATCATTCCGACGTCAAGGCAGCCTACGTGCAGACCATCGAAACCTTATTAGCGGAACGCTAAGAGCGGAGGAGCGGCGGTCAATGCGCGAGCAGCTTTACACAAGCCTCAACGACCCCGGGAATATTGTAGGGAGAGGCTTCGCAGGCCGGCTCCCACTTACGCTGAGATAGAGTGCGCGTCGTAACTGGTCCGATGGAGACGGCACGCAGCCCTGGGGGCTTCTCCATCTTGGCCGCGGCGAGCAGCGCAAAAAAATTGTTGACCGTCGAAGAGCTGGTAAAGGTCACCGCGTCGGGCAGCGGCTTCCCTTCTCCCAACAACTCGCGAACCTGCTCAATCGAGTCACTGGGGATTACGGTGCGGTAGGCCTCCACCACGTGGATATCCGCTCCACATTGCCGCAGCTGTTCGGGGATGACGTCGCGGGCCACCGCCGCGCGTGCCAACAGCACACGGCGCCCCATAACTTTTTCTTTGAGTGATGCGACTACGGCCTCCGCCACGTACTCGTCCGGCATGGCGGACACTTTCAGGCCGATACGGCCCAACGCGACCGCAGTCGCTGGCCCAATTGCGGCCACCTGCAAATGTCCCAAACGCCCAGCATGAATTCCCAAAAAACGCATGCGGTCGGCCAGGGCGGCTGCCCCGTTGGCGCTGGTCACGATCAGCCAATCGAAGCCGCTGATCACTTCCAGCACCGCGTCCAGGTGAGCGTAGGTTTCGGGTGGGATGATCTCGATGGTGGGCAGCCTTAGCACCTCGGCGCCTAGGGCCTCCAGCGCCTCCGCCAACTTGCCTGCCTGGTGACGAGCGCGGGTCACGAGGATCCGCTTTCCGGCCAAGGGATGCGACGTACTCACGTCCGCCGCTCTTCCAGCCCGAGAATTGCGCCGGCGCCCTGCTCCAGCAATTGCCGCGCTAACTGCACGCCCAGTATTTCCGGGTCAGTGTGCGACCTCTCGGCGCAGATAATTTGCCGCCCGTCTGCCGATGCGACCACGGCGCGCAATGATAACTCGTCTCCATCACGGTGGCAATAGGCGCCGATAGGTACCAGGCATCCGCCCCCGAGAGCCGCCAGGCATCCGCGTTCGGCAGTGATGGCCATGCGCGTGTTCTGGTCCTCCAGCGGCCGCAGGGCCGCATGGATTGCAACGTCTCCTGCCCGGCACTCGATCGCTAGGGCCCCCTGGCCCGGCGCGGGGCACAGCACCTCGGGCGCAAATCGTTCGCGGATGGCGGCGCTTTTCTGGAGTCGATCCAGGCCCGCTGCTGCCAGGATAATTGCATCCGCCTTGCCCTGCGCCAGTTTGGTCAGACGGGTGTCTACATTGCCGCGAAACTCAACGTACTCAAGATCCGGCCGCCGCCCGCGCAATTGGGCCTGGCGGCGCAGGCTGCTAGTGCCCACGACTGCTCCCGCGGGCAGTGCATCGAAGCCGGCGTAGCGCTCCGAGACCAAGACATCGCGGGCGTCCGCTCGTGGGGGAATCGCCGCCAAGCTGAACGCATCGCCCAACTCCGTCGGTAGATCCTTCAGGCTGTGTACCGCCAAATCGATCGTCCCCGCCAGCAAGGCTTCTTCGATCTCGCGCGTGAACATTCCTTTGGCGCCGACCGAGGCGAAGGCGATGTTCTGCATGCGATCGCCCGTGGTGCGGATGATATCGATAGAAACGTCATGCCCCAGCGCACGCAGTGCGTCTGCGATGTAATTCGCTTGCCAAAGAGCTAGCTGCGATCCCCGGGAACCGATGCGGATCAACTTTTGTGTTCCTGGTCTTCAAGGTCCGGCAAGTCCTCGAAGAAATCTTCCTCGGACGCCCGCTGCCTCGGCCCGCTTACGCCGAAGGCGTCGCGGATAGCATCCACCGCAACCACATTTCCTTCGGTGGCAGCCGCCTTGATGGCCTGCACCGGCTGATGGAGAAACTTGTTGACCAGCCCTCGGGTGAGGGCCTCGACGGCAGCCTGCTGCTCGGGGGAGAGCGTCTGCAGGCGGCTGGCCACGCGGCGAAGCTCCGATTGACGAATCTGCTCCGCGGATTGCTGCAGCTGCACAATCTCCGGCGCCACGTTCAGGGCATGCAGCCGCCGCTGATACTTAGTGACCTCAGCGAGGATCATCGCTTCGGCCACCTCTGCCTCTTTGCCGCGCTCTTTGAGGTGTGATCCGGCAACCGACTGCAAGTCGTCAATGTCGTAGAGAAAGATTCCATCCAGCTTGTTGACTTCCGGATCGACGTCTCGCGGCACCGCAATGTCGATAAAGAACATGGGCCGGCCTCGCCGCTGCTGCAGAAAGTGCTGCGCGTGCTCGCGGCGAAAGACCGGCCGCGCAGACCCAGTGGAAGTGATGATGATATCGGCCTGGTCCGCGCTCGCGTAGAGGTCTTCAAAGCGGAGAGCCTTGCCGCCGAAGCGCTGGGCCAGTTGCTCTGCCCGCTCGTGGGTGCGGTTGGCTACCAGAACGGTTCCGGCGCCCTGGTTCATCAGGTGGCGAGCTGCCTGCTCGCTCATTTTGCCTGCGCCGACGATCAGTACCTTCTTGTCCTGGAGCGAGCCGAATATTTTCCGCGCCAGCTCCACCGCGACCGAAGCGATCGATACCGACGAGTTGCCGATCTGGGTCTCAGTCCGCACCCGCTTGGCGACGACGAACGCGCGCTGGAGCACCTTATCCAAGTGGCCACGGATGGCACCGGTGGACCGCGCCGCCAGGTAACTGCTCTTGACCTGGCCCAGGATCTGAGGCTCGCCAATCACCATGGAATCGAGGCTGCAGGCCACGCGGAAGAGATGGCGGACCGCATTCTCCTGCCGATATTCATAAATGTGCGGCGCCAGCAATTCGGGATCGATGCTGAAATAGCTGCCGATAAAGTCCATCAGGTGGGGCGCGCCGGGCGCCAGGCTGGTGAGCAGCTCGACCCGGTTGCAGGTGGAGAGAATCATGCCCTCCAGGACCCCCGGCGCCTGCATCAGGGAGCGCGTCGCCTCCTCCAGTTGCTGCGGTCCAATAGCCAGCCGCTCGCGCAACTCGATGGGCGCGGTCTTGTGGTTCAGCCCTAACAGGACAATATTCATGGCGCGGTGAACCTATGGACAGAGCTGAGCTGGTTGGCCGCCCAGACGCTGATCACGACCAGAAAGACCAGGCTGGAGAGGTAGACAGCTCGCCTCCCCCGAAGACCGACTTGGCGGCGCACAAAGAGCATCACTAGATAGAGTGCCCACATGGCAAAAGAGAGCAACACTTTTGGATCTTTAAAATAAACGGGGCCGACGCTCTCCTGGGCAATCAACGATCCTGCCAGCAAGCCGAGGGTCATAAAAGGGAACCCGATCAGCAACATGCCGGAGGCGATGCGCTCCATGGTTTCGAGCGGAGGCAGCCAGGCCAGGAAACCAACGTTGCTTTTGCTCTTGAGGCGTCGCTCCTGCAACAGGTAGAGGAAGTTGGCAATCAGGCTGAAGATGAGGGCGGCATAGGCGGCCAGCAGGGCAATAATGTGCAGCGAGAGCCATCCGCTACGGATCATGGGAGATTGGAAGGTCCAGTGGTCCGGACCCATGGCCGGCCCTAAAACCAGCAGCAGCGACAGGGGAAGGGCAAAAATGCCAAAAGAAACAGTCCGGTAAAGCACGGCAACCAGCAAAAAGGCAGCGCAAATCAGCAGCGCCAGCAGGGACTGGACCTCGTGCATGCCGACCGGTAGGGAGTGGTGCGCGGCGGCAAGCATCTCGATGAGGGAAACAAAATGGAAGAAAAAGCCGCCGACAGCCGCCGGAACGCAGAGCTTCTTCCAGCCGGGCTTGTCATAAAGCACCGCCGGCAGTGCAGAAATGCTCGCAACGGCGTAGAACACCGCAGCCACTCTCAACCACAGTAGAAACATGCCAATTCCCGCAATCTTCGAGTATAACCGTCCGGGAATGATGGGGTATTGAGCTGTGCCACACCGGCATTTGTTGCCGGTCTGATCCTTCCGGTTCTCACGGAGATACTCCAGCCGTGCCTTGCACTCAAAAAGTGGCGTAAAAATTTGACCCTGTTCAACTTCGGGGAATTCACGGGAATGAGACACCAGAAGGTGCATCCTTTTAATGGGTCCCGTCCTCACAGCCGATAGAGACATTTTGCCCCGCATTTTGCGCGGCTCGAGTCCCACCAATATTTGCTTCACCGTTCTTGAGACAGGAGATTTAAACCATGGATTATCGTGTACGCGCCGGAGAAATACCGGAAGATCAAACCACCGCCCTGATGGAAAGCTACTCCGCCAAACTGCCCACCAGCTTTTTTTTGGGCGCGGCCCTCGCGTCGATCGTGGGTTCGCTCATCCTTAAAACTTCGGGCAAGGACCACCATGCCCTGTTTGTTGGGCAATGGGCTGCCCCCTTCCTTTTGCTGGGCATTTACAACAAAATGGTGAAACAGCACGGCTCCGATGCCCATGTGAACGAAGAACCCCGTATCGTCGCCTGATGATTGTCGACTGAACTAGGCAGCCCTCCCCGGCTTTCCATTAAACGCCAGCACGTCATTCACGATATGCTGGCGTTTTCCGTGTCTACTCTTCCTCCAGCTCCCACGACCGAAGCGACCGAAGCGGCCACTACGCCGCTCATGCGGCAGTACGCGGCCGCCAAGCGGCAAAATCCCGATGCCCTGCTCTTTTTCCGCATGGGCGACTTCTACGAGCTGTTCTTTGAAGACGCGCAAGTCGCCTCCCGGGAGTTGCAAATTACCCTGACCGCTCGAGACAGAGAGCGCACGGTGCCCATGTGCGGAGTGCCTTACCACGCCGCCGACACCTACCTTTCCCGGCTGTTGCGCAAGGGCTACCGTGTCGCCATCTGCGAACAGATGGAGGACCCCAAGCTCACCAAGAAGATTGTCCGCCGCGAAGTAACGCGGGTGCTCACCCCCGGCACCGCCATCGACCCAACCCTGGCTTCGGAGCGAAACAACTACCTCGCAGCGCTCCACCTGGCGGGTCCGGCGGCGGCTCTCGCCCTGCTCGATCTCTCTACCGGCGACTTCCGCACCATGGAGTTCACCGGGGCTGGGAGCATCGGCTTCTGTATCGATGAACTGATCAAGGCCCAGCCCAGTGAAGTCCTTCTATCGGCGGGAATGCCTCCGCTCGATCCGCAAGTGGAAGCAGAGATCGACAAGATCGGGACCAAGACCCGCCTGGAGGAGTGGATCTACACCCCGGATTACGCCATTCCGCTCCTGGAAAGGCAACTGGGGGCAAACTCACTGGAAGGCTTCGGCTTGGCCGGCGCCCGGTCGGCCGCAGTCGCCGCCGGAGCGGTCGTACACTACGCGCGCAGCACGCAGCAGATTGAACTGCAGCACATCAACAACATCCGGTATTACGAGCGGACCGAGAACCTGCAGCTGGATGCAGTTACCGTGCGCAACCTGGAGTTGATCGAACCTCTCTGGGCGGGGGCGCCCAACGAGGCAACGCTCTACTCGAACCTGGACTGCTGCATGACCCCCATGGGCAAACGGCTGTTGCGCGCCTCGTTGGTGCGCCCCCTGATCGACCGGGCGGAGATCGAGTCGCGGCTGGAAGCAGTCGCGGTGGCAGAAAGCGAGCTGATCGACCGCGAGCAATTGCGCAAGACACTGGGCGCGATCCAGGATATGGAGCGCATGCTCTCCCGCATCTCGCTCGATAGCGCCGGCCCCCGCGATGCGGCCGGTCTGGGAGCCTCGCTCGCTCGCCTGCCCGACCTCCTTGCGGCTTTGCACAGACTCAAAGCCCCGCGCTGGCAGGCGAGCGCGCAGCGGCTCGATTTGCTGCACGATTTGCGTGACCGATTGGAGCGATCGCTCTTGCCCGAGCCTCCCGTGAACCTAGCCGATGGCGGTGCCATCGCCGCCGGCGTCGATGCAGAGCTGGACGAGCTGCGCTCGCTGGGTGCCAATGCGCGCCAATCCATCACCACCATCGAGGAGCGGGAGCGAAAGCGCACCGGCATCCATTCCTTAAAGGTTCGCTTTAACAATGTCTTCGGCTATTCGATCGAAGTAACCCGCGCCAACCTGGCGTCTGTGCCCGCGGATTACGAACGCAAGCAGACCTTGGCCAATGCCGAGCGGTTCACTACTCCCGAGCTGAAGCAGTACGAGATCAGCGTCCTCACCGCGCATGAGCGCTCGATTGAGATTGAAAAACGCATCTTCGCCGAGCTCCGCCAAGCCATTCTGCAGTCTGCCGGCCGCATTCGCGTCACCAGCGGAGTGATTGCCGAGGTCGACCTGCTGGCCAATTTCGCCCATCTCGCCGCCCTGCGCAGTTACGTGCGGCCTCAGCTCGTCGAGACGGCTGTGCTTGAAACCGTAGCAGCTCGCCATCCCGTGGTGGAGTGCCTGCTGGAGGCGGCCGGGCAAACGAAATTCGTCCCCAACGACCTCTACGTTGAAACCGGCGGTCCCAGCCTGCTGCTCATCACTGGGCCCAACATGGGCGGCAAGTCTACGTATCTGCGTCAAGCCGCGATGCTGGTCATCATGGCCCAGATGGGCTGTTTCGTTCCCGCCAAGAGCATGCGGCTGGGCATTGTGGATCGGATCTACACCCGCATTGGCGCTAGCGACAACGTGGCCCGCGGACGCTCCACCTTTATGGTTGAGATGACAGAGACAGCCACCATTCTCAACACGGCCACGTCGCAATCGCTCATCCTGCTGGATGAGATGGGCCGCGGCACCGCGACCTTTGACGGCCTCTCGCTGGCCTGGGCGACGCTTGAGTATCTGCACGCGCAAGTCGGCGCCAGGACGCTTTTCGCGACCCATTACCATGAGCTCACGCTGCTGGCCGAGCAGTTGCCAGGACTGAAAAACCTCCGCGTCGCGGTGAAGGAAACCCCCAAAGGCATTGTCTTTTTGCACGCCATCGAGCCCGGTGCGGCCAGCAAGAGCTACGGCATTGAAGTGGCTCGACTGGCCGGCCTTCCACTCTCGGTCATTGAGCGCGCGCGGCAGGTATTGGTGCAGCATGAGCGGTCCGAAAAGAGGAATGTGGCCCAGGAAACAGATGCGCCCCTGCAGCTGACCATGTTCACTCCGCTCTCGCAGCGAATTCTCGGTCGGCTGGAGCAGACTGACACCAACAGTCTGACTCCGCTGCAGGCGCTGAATTTGCTCGAAGAGTTAAAGAATGAGATTCGCGGCGGGGTAAATTCGTGAGCTCGATGACATTAAGACAGGCTGCTGGCCAGGTGTTGATAGTCGGCCTGGAGGGCGTCGAACTCAGCGCGCTCGAAACATCGTGGCTGCGATTGCTGCGACCCGGCGGAGTGATTCTCTTTCGTCGCAATATCGAGAGCGCCGCGCAGACCCATGCCCTGCTGCACACCGTTCAACAGGCCGTCGATTCGCCCATGCTGCGTTGCATCGACGTCGAGGGGGGCAGCGTGGACCGGCTGCGCGATTTGATCGCGCCCATGCCATCGCCCTTTGCGGTTGCAGCCACCAATAAGCCTGCGCTCTTCAAAAAGCATGGCAGCCTCATCGGCCAGGAAGTACACCTGCTGGGACTGAACACCACCTTTGCGCCGGTGCTCGACTTGCGGACTCCAGCCTCAGAGAGCGTGATGACCACGCGCGTCGTCTCGGGTGATGCAGCGGAGGTCATTCGCTACGCCACGCACTTTCTAGAAGGCCTGGCACAGCAGGGTGTGCTGGGCGCCGGGAAACACTTCCCCGGACTCGGCAGCGGACAGGTGGACTCGCACCACGCCACTCCCTCGATCACCAAACCCCTGAACCTGCTCTGGAAAGAAGATCTGCTGCCCTACCGCCAACTGGCCGCGCAGCTGCCGATGGTGATGATCTCGCACGCATCGTATCCCGCGGCCGTGCCTGCGCCGGCCTCCGTCTCCGCGTACTGGATTAGCGAGGTCCTGGTGCGCGAGATCGGCTACCAGGGTCTGATCGTTTCCGACGATATGGAAATGGGCGGCATCCTTAATTACATGGGCATTGCCGAGGCGGCGATTCGTTCGCTTGCCGCGGGCATGCATGTGGTGGAGATTTGTCGCGACCCGGCGCTGGTCTTTGCCGCCTACGAAGCTCTGCTGCAGGAGGCCGAAAGTTCGCCGGCATTTGCCCGGGTGCTGCGCCGGGCTGCTGCGCGCGCGGAATCATTTCATACCCTGCACCTGAAGAGAATCGCGCTGCCCCCCGCACCCACGACGGCTGCGGTCGATAAAATGCGCAGTGCGGTCGAGAAGTTTACCGAGCAGGTCGCCAAAGCATGAGTGAACTGAAAGCGATGACGGTAGCCGGCATCATGAGCGGCACCTCAGCCGATGGAATCGACGTAGCCTTTACCCGCATCACCCCGGACGCGCACGATGCGGCTTTTCCTAAATTAAAACTTCTCGCGCATGCCGGCTTTCCTTTTCCTCCGGCACTGCGCCGTGCCGTGCTGGCGGCAATGAATGCGGAAGCCATTGCGACAGCAGAGCTGGCGCGGCTGAACTGGCGTCTGGGGCAAGCCTATTCCGAAGCACTGACCGTGGCCTTGGAACGGCATCCCTGCCGGCTTGACCTGATAGGCTGCCACGGTCAAACCATCTATCACCAGGCCACGCCTGCGCGCTACTTGGGACGCGACGCCGCCTGTACGTGGCAGATCGGCGAGATGGCGATGCTGGCCGAACAAAGTGGAGTACCCGTGGTTTCGAACTTTCGTCCCGCCGACATGGTGGTGGGAGGCCAGGGTGCTCCGCTGGTTCCCCTGCTCGATTACGTGCTCTTTCGCCACCCAACGCGGGGCCGCGTGTTGCAGAATTTGGGAGGCATTGGAAACCTGACGGCTCTGCCCGCCGGCGCGGAGCCCTTGCAGGTGGTGGCCTTTGACACGGGCCCAGCCAACATGGTGATCGATCAACTGATGCAGCAACTCTTCGAGAAACGGTACGACCGCGGGGGAAAAACGGCGGCACACGGCACAGTGATTGAGGCAGTGGTGAGTGCGCGGCTGCGCGAGTCTTTCTTCGCCGCGCGTCCGCCCAAGAGCGCCGGCCGGGAGCAATTCGGCAGCGACTACGCGGCGCATTTTCTTGAGCAGTGCCGCACAGCCGGCGGAAGCCGCGAAGATACCATCGCGTCCGCGACAGCGCTGACCGCACGCAGTGTAGGCTTGGCTTACTCCAGGTTCCTGTTTAAGAAGATGCGGCACTCGCCGGTGGATTTTATTGTTTCCGGTGGGGGCGCGCGCAATCTCACGCTGCTGCAAATGCTGGGCGAGCAGTTGGAGCCGCAGGGGTGCACGGTGCGAGCGAGCGACGACCTGGGACTGCCGGCAGAGGCCAAGGAGGCGGCTGCCTTCGCTTTGCTGGCGTATGAGACCTGGCATCGGCGCCCGGGAAATGTTCCATCAGCGACCGGCGCTGCGCGGCCGGTGATCCTGGGCGAGATCACCTATGTTTAAAGGCTCCCTGGCGCTGGCGGTTCTCTTATCGCTGGCTGGATGCGGGGCCGCCCCTCCCTCACCGCAAACGGTGACCATGGTGATTGAGAGCAGCCCCACCAGCCTCGATCCGCGCATCGGTGTGGATAGCCAGTCGGAGCACATCTCCAGCCTGATCTTCGACAGCCTGGTACACAAGAACGCGCACTTCAACCTCGATCCCTGGCTTGCCACCAGCTGGGAGACTCCGGATCCGCTGACCTATCGCTTTCATCTGCGGACGGATGTGCATTTTCATAATGGACAACTGCTGACCGCAACGGATGTGAAGTACACGCTGGACTCCATGCGCAACGGCACCGTGATCACGGCGAAGGCGGGAGCGCTGGCGCACATCGATCACGTAGACGCGCCCGATGCAGCGACAGTGGTCATCCATCTGAAGCAGCCGGATGCGGCTTTGCTGTGGAACCTTTCAGATGGAGCCATCGGGATTGTTCCTGCGGGCAGCGGCCGTGATTTCGCCTTCCACCCGATCGGCAGCGGCCCCTTCCGCTTCGTCAGCCAGCTGCAGGATGACGAAGTCATTATCGAGCGAAACGAAAATTCCTGGCAGCCGCGTCCTGCGATTCCGCGGATCCGCTTCGCTGTTGTGCCCGATGCAATCACCCGCGCGCTCGAGCTGGAGAAGGGCTCAGCGGATGTGTGCATCAACTGTCTGACCGCGGACATGGTCTCCGCGCTGATCAAGCGACCCAATCTACAGGTAGAGAGTGGACCCGGGACCAATCTGAATTACATCTCGTTCAACACTCAGGACAAGGTGTTGCGCGATCTCCGCGTGCGCCAGGCTATCGCCTATGCCATGAATCGCCCGCTGATTATCAGCTCGTTGTGGCGAGATCGCGCGCAACTGGCGGAGAGCCTACTGCCTCCGCAGCACTGGGCGTGGACCGGCGATGTGCAGCAGTATCCGCACGATCCGGCCAAGGGCAACGCGCTGCTCGACGCCGGCGGATGGAGGCGAGGCAGCGACGGTGTTCGTTTTCATCTGACCATGAAGACCTCTACGGACGAGACCAGCCGGCTGCTGGCCATGATTCTGCAACAGCAGTTGCGCGATATAGGGATTGCGCTCGAGGTGAGGAGCTTCGAGTTTGCGACGTTCTACGCCGACATCAGCAAGGGCGCCTTCCAGATGTACACGTTGCGGTGGCTGGGAGGGAATGAAGATCCTGACATTTTCCGTTACGCCTACGACAGCCAAATGTTTCCGCCCCACGGCGCGAACCGCGGTCGCTATACCAACGCCGTACTAGACGGATTGATCAAAGAGGCGGCGGCATCAAGCGACCAGGCCCTTCGCCGCACCGACTACGTCAAGGTGCAGCAAATCCTGGCTGCCGAGCTGCCATCGATTAATCTCTGGTATCTGGACGCGGTGCTGGTGCACACCCGGCGCCTGCAGAACATCCACATCACCAGTTCGGGCAACTTCGATTTCCTGAGAGCAGCGACGGTGTCACAGTAACCTTGTCAACCATAGGGGAGTGGAGTGGTCTCTCAATCAGGAGCCTATGCTGACCGAATTTCCACCCTATCCCTTGTCATCCCGACCGGAGCGTACCCGAATGCCGTGGCTAACGAAGTGAGAACCGCAGGTCCCTCCACTACACTACGCTCCCATTCCCCCTATCAAGTTTCTGCTCCACGACAAGCGTTCACTCGTACCGAAGAGCAACCATGGGGTCAACCCGCGCCGCGCGCCGCGCGGGTATATAGCAGGCCGCAAGGGCGACGATCACAAAGACCAACGCCACCCCTGCGAACGTAAGCGGGTCATGAGGGGTAACACCGAAGAGCTGGCTGCTCATCAAGCGCGTAAGCCCGAGTGCAAGAAAGATGCCTGGCAGCACACCGAGGAGAGCCATTCTGGCTCCCTGGCCGAGGATGAGACGCAAGACGTCACCACGCTGCGCCCCTAGAGCCATTCGCACTCCAATTTCCCGCGTGCGTTCTCCGACCAGATAGGAGATGACACCGTAGATGCCCACGCAGGAAAGCGCGAGTGCAAGCACGGCAAACCCAGCGAGCAGGATCATGGAGAGGCGCCGGGCAGCCATGGAGTTCGAGATCACTTCGTTCATGGTCTCAACAGCGTAAACAACGGCGCCTGGATCGAACTCCGAAACGTTGCGGCGCACGAGTCCCATGATCGCTTCCGTATCTTGATGGGTGCGCAGAACGACGGCGACTCCATCCGCAACCAGCCGCATGAGCTTCGGAGGAAGCTGCATGAACGGGTAGTAGAACTGCGCCTCAATGGCGGTCTTCGGGTCATTGCCTGGACCCCACTGGCGAATGTGCCCCACGACACCGACGACCTCCGCTTCCACGTCAAAGCCGGCAATATGGATGTGCTGACCAATCGGGTCCTGGTTGGGGAAGTAGCTGCGTGCGAACACGTCGTCGATGTCAACCACGGTGGGCGCGTTCTCGTTGTCCTGTTCGCTCACGAAGCGGCCGCGTTTCAGAGTGACACCCATGGCCTGCTTGAATCCGGACTCTACGAGATAGAACATCGCCTGATGCATATCGTTGAGATTGGCGGGCTTGGGTTGACCGTCGATCCAGAGGGGCAATCCGGAATCATGAATCATCGGGCGCGATCCGAGTGTGACGGAAACGGCTTCCACCCCGGGAATGGCGCGCATGTCAGCGTCGAACCGGCGCAGGCGGGCGCGCGTTTCTTCCGGGGTGGTTCCGGAATTAGAGGGCAACGACAGTGAGAAGGTGATGGCGTGCTCCGGATGGTAGCCGGGATTCACGCGCCATAGAGCGGCGAGCGAGCGCAGCATGAGTCCTGCACCAATGAGGAGCACGAAGGCCATGGCCACCTCAACCGTAACAAAAAGCCCTTGCAGGCGATGGCGCCCGTCGCCCGCACCGCGGCTGCTTCGCCGCAACACCTGCTGCAGATTGGCGCGCGAAGATCTGAGCGCGGGCGCGAGGCCGAAGACGATGCCGCCAAGCAAAGACACGCCGAGCGTAAACAGCAGCACGCGAGCGTCCATGGAAACTTCACCGGCGCGCGGAATTCCGCCGGGCAGAAGCTTGATGATGGCCCTGGTACCGAAGAGCGCGAGGAGAAATCCTAATGCGCCTCCCAGGCCTGCGAGCAACAGGCTCTCCGTGAGGAGTTGGCGGATGATGCGGATGGGGCTGGCTCCGAGGCTGCGGCGCAACGCAAACTCGCCCGAGCGGCTCATGGATCGCGCGAGCAACAGACTGGCAACATTCGCGCAGGAGATAAGCAGCAGGAAGGCAACCGCCGCGAGCAGCACAAGGAGGAGAGGCTGAACGTCGCCGACTATGTCCTCCTTCATCGGCAAGAGAGCGATGCCGACACCCTTGTCCGCTTCGGGATAGGCGAGGGCGAGATGGTGCGCTATGGAGTCCATGTCGCCGCGGGCCTGGGCCAGGGTGATGCCGGGTTTGAGCCGCCCGATCGCATGGGAGCTGAGATCGACGCGGCGATCGAGGAAAGAAGGGTCGTTCCACTGGCCGATGGGGGTATAGAGATCGCGCTGGATGCCGTAAAAAGAAAAGTCTGGGGGGAGTACACCCGTCACGGTGTAGTCCGTGCCGTTCAGGTCGATGGAGCTGCCGATGATGTTCGCTGAAGCGCCGAAGTGACTATGCCAAAAGCCGTCGCTGAGCATAACCACCGGGGCTGCTCCGATGCGATCGTCCTCCGGGCGAAAGTCTCGACCGAGGATAGGATGGACGCCGAGCGTCGGGAAGAAGCCGGCGGAGATCATAAATCCATTCACGCGTTCCGGCTGTCCGCGGCCAGTCAGGTTGTAGTCTTCATGGCGATAGATCGCCAGTGAAGAGAAGCTCTGGTTGGCGCGCTGCCAGTCCACGAAATTGAGGTAGCTGATGGGGGCCCGATCCATCCCGGCATTTTTTTCGTACAGAGCAACGAGCTGTGTGGACTGCGGATAAGGCAGCGGGTTGAGAAGCACTCCATTGACGACCGAAAAGAGCGCGGTGTTTGCGCCTATGCCAAGGGCGAGGGTAACAATCACAACGGCGGTGAAGCCGGGAGACTTGAGCAGCATGCGGAATGCGTAGCGGACGTCTTGCAGCAGAGTAGTCAAGACTTCACCTCTTATCGCAAAGATAGTTAAGCGGTCTGCTCGATCACTGCTTCCGGGTGAGCGCCGTATTCCGCCCAGGAGCCGTCATAGAGGCTGACCTGTTTTGCGCCCGCGACTTCAAGTCCCAGCGCGATGACAGCCGCGGTCACTCCGGAGCCGCACGTAGTAGTGACGGGCCGGGTTACATCCACGCCCTTTGCGGCGAAAATCCGGCGGAGTTCTTCCGCACCCTTAAGCCGGCCCTCCGCGACCAATTCCGTGAACGGAATGCTGATAGCCCCCGGCATGTGCCCCGGGCTTATGCCGGGTCGCGGCTCCGGTAGGGTGCCGGCGAAGCGTCCGGCCGAGCGGGCATCCAGAATCTGCCCATGGGCCGCGATCATGGCCTGGACTTGGGAAAAATCTTTCACCGCATCCTGGTCGAGTTTGTCATGGAACGCGGCCGGTGGACGGTGCACCTCTCCGAAATCTGTAGGCAGGCCGGCATCGATCCAGGCGCGAAGTCCGCCATCCAGCAGGTAAATATTTTGGGCTCCCACGGTTTTGAGCATCCACCAGGCGCGCGGGCCGGAGAAGACTCCTTCCTGCTCGTAAATAATGATGTCCATCTCATCGCCGATCCCAAGAGCCGAAAGGCTGCGGGAAAAAACATCGGGCGGAGGCAACATGTGCGGCAACGGATTGGAGTGGTCGGAGAGCTCCTCAATATCAAAGAAGATTGCGCCGGGAATGTGCTGGGCCAGGTAGCGCGCGCGGGTATCCACCTTTGGGCTGACACCCACCGGGGGGAGCGTGGCATCAACGATCACCACCGCGGCATCGTGCAGACGGCCGGCCAGCCATGACGGGGTGACAAGCGGGTTCATGGCAACCAGCTTACTTGAAGACTGCCGCAGGCGGCTTACTGGCGAGCAGCCGAACCGCCGCAAACGGTATCATGTCGTATGGGGGAATCCGCATTTCCCTGCATCCATTTGGCGGTTGCAGGGATCGAATGGGTTGCCGGCAGAAGATCGCATCAGCCAGGAGGTTTCATGGCCCAATACACAAAATCCGCGGACGCAATCTCTCATCTCTCGCGCGAGCAGTTTCGGGTAACCCAACAGAGTGCCACCGAACATCCCTTTGAGAATGCTTATTGGGATCATGATGCCCCAGGCATTTACGTGGACATCGTTTCCGGCGAGCCGCTCTTCTCTTCCCTGGACAAATTTGACAGCGGCTGTGGCTGGCCTAGTTTCACCAAACCCGTGGATCCGGAAAACGTGGAGGAGCGGTCTGATAACACGCTCGGCATGAGCCGGACTGAGGTGCGGTCAACCCACGCTGACAGCCACTTGGGTCACGTATTCGATGACGGGCCCAGGGATGCCGGCGGACTGCGTTACTGCATCAATTCGGCGTCCCTTCGCTTCATTCCCCTGGAAGAGATGGAAAACGAAGGTTACGGTGAATATCTCAAGCTATTCGAGTCCAAGAAGGAGAAATAGAAAATGTCATCCTCCCACGAAACCGCAATACTAGCCGGGGGCTGCTTTTGGGGTATGCAGGATTTATTGCGCCGTTACCCGGGTGTAATTTCGACGCGAGTCGGCTATAGCGGCGGTGATGTTGCCAATGCCACCTATCGCAATCATGGAACCCATGCCGAGGCGATCGAGATCGTCTTCGACCCGCAGAAACTGGGCTACCGCAAGCTGCTGGAGTTCTTCTTTCAGATTCATGATCCAACCACAGCGAATCGGCAAGGGAATGACCGCGGAACCAGCTATCGCTCTGCGATTTACTACACGACCGAAGAGCAGAGGCGTGTGGCAGAAGACACCATTGCCGACGTCAATGCCTCGGGCATATGGCCGGGAAAAGTCGTGACTCAAGTAGAGCCGGCCGGTCCCTTCTGGGAAGCTGAGCCGGAACATCAGGACTACTTGGAACGCATTCCAAACGGCTACACCTGCCACTACATCCGCCCTGATTGGAAGCTTCCTCACCGGGCGGCGTAAACAACGGCTTTCCAGCCGAGTCCCTTTCAAGCCGAGACTAGGCTTGAAAGGGGCGTCCGTCCTTCCCAAATCAGGTCTATCCTGCGCATACTCGAAGTCGATGGAACCTTGCGTTGCTCGATAGCGTATTAGGTGTCACTGGTAGCCAAGTACCTGTGCCGGGAGGCCTACGCATGTCGATGTTTGTTGACCAACTCAAGCAGGTCCTGCGCAGACTCGGCCGGGCGCCGCTGTTTACCGCGATCACGCTGATTACGCTCGCCATCGGTGTGGGCGCAAACACGGTAATTTTTAGCGTCGTAGATGGTGTCCTGCTAAAGCCGCTTCCCTACCCCCATGCTGACCAATTGATTGGCGTCTGGCATTCTGCGCCGGGCATCGGCATCGCGGAACTGAATATGGCGCCGTCCATTTACTTTATCGATCGCGAGCAGAACACCACGCTCCAGGATATTGGCGCCTACGATGGGGATTCACTGGACGTGACCGGCAATGGCAAACCCGAACACGTTCCAGGGCTCGACGTGACCGATGGCACACTGCCTATCCTGGGCGTGGCACCGATGCTGGGGCGGTTATTTAACCGCAAAGACGATTCGGCGGGCTCTCCGCAAACCGTGGTGCTTTCCTATGGATATTGGCAACGGAAGTTTGGCGGCGCATCTTCTGTCATTGGGCGCTCGATTACCGTGGATGGAAAGCCGAGAGAAATCATCGGCGTCCTGCCCCAGCAATTCCACTTCCTCGATCAACCGGATGTCTCGCTGTTCCTGCCTTTCCAATGGGATCGCAATAAAACCAAACTCGGCAATTTCAGTCAGCGCGGAGTTGCCCGCCTGAGGCCTGGAGTCACCATGGCCCAGGCAAGCACTGATATGGCACGGCTCCTTCCCGTGGTCTTGCGCAGCTTCCCAGCCCCGGACGGATTCAGCGCCAGCATGTTTGAAAAAGTGCGGCTCGCGCCCAATCTCCGTCCACTCAAGCAAGATGTGGTCGGTAATGTGGGGAACGTGTTGTGGGTCCTGATGGGCTCGATCGTTCTGGTTTTGCTGGTTGCCTGCGCAAACGTCGCTAATCTTTTACTGGTCCGCGTCGAAGGCCGCCGTCAGGAGCTGGCGATTCGCTCTGCCCTGGGTGCGGGCTGGGGACGCATCGCGGCGGAGCTGCTCTTCGAGAGTGTCGTCCTGGGGGTGGCGGGCGGCCTGATCGGGCTGGCATTGGCCTACGGCGCACTGCGCGTTCTGGTGTCGATGGCGCCAACCGGCCTCCCCCGCGTCCACGAGATCGGCATCAATCTCCCAGTCCTGTTCTTCACTCTGGGGCTCAGCCTCTTTACCAGTCTGCTCATCGGCATCATCCCGATCCTCAAATATGCAGGCGCAAGGGCTACCAGCGGTCTGCGCGAAGGCGGCCGCGCGCTGAGCCAGAGCCGGGAACGGCATCGCGCACGTCAGATCCTGGTGGTGGTGCAGGTCGCGCTGGCCCTGGTTCTGCTCATCTGCTCGGGGCTCATGGTCCGCACCTTTCGTGCCTTGATGCATGTATCTCCCGGTTTCGTCGCACCCAACGCGGTGCAGACATTCCGTCTTTACATACCTGAAGCGCAGATACCAGACGATCAGCCGGAGCGCGTTGTGCGCATGGACGAAGAGATTCTGCATCGGCTTGCCGCCATTCCAGGAGTTTCTTCCGTCAGCTTCTCCACCGCGGTGCCCATGGATGGGCGCAGCTCAAACGATGTTCTGTTTGCCCAGGACCATGTGTATGGCGAGGGTGAGCTGCCTCCGATACGCCGTTTCAAATTCATCTCGCCCGGATTTTTCGCAACCCTAGGCACGCCGGTCCTGGCTGGGCGCGATCTCACCTGGACCGACACCTACCAGAAGAGGCCGGTCGCCATCGTCTCTGAGAATCTCGCACGGCAGTATTGGCATGACCCCAATGGCGCGCTGGGCAAGAGGATTCGCGTAGCCAACACCGACGACTGGCGCGAGATCGTTGGGGTGGTTCAGGATGTGCATGACGACGGAGTGGACAAAGTAGCACCCAGCTCGGCGTATTGGCCCGTGATGCTCGACAATTTCGAAGGCCAAAAACAGACATTACACCGCGCGATTGCGTTCACCCTGCGTAGTCCGCGCGCCGGTTCTCGCAGTTTCATGAACGAGGTTCAGGAGCGAGTCTGGTCCGTCGATCCCGATGTGCCGCTGGCGGAGGTTTCCACGCTCGGCACGCTTTATACCAAATCCATGGCGCGCACTTCCTTTACCCTGGTGATGCTCTGTGTCGCGGGAAGCATGGCTCTGCTGCTCGGGATTGTCGGAATTTACGGTGTTATCTCGTATTCAGTATCGCAACGCACCCGCGAGATTGGCATTCGCATGGCATTGGGCGCTCAGCGGGAGATGCTGACGGCGATGTTTGTACGCCAGGGACTGCGGCTCACCCTCATCGGCGCAGCGTGTGGTCTCGTCACAGCCTTTGTTACCATGCGCCTGATGTCGTCGATCCTGTTCCATGTGAGCCCGGTAGATCCGCTCACCTACGCCACCATTACTATCGGCGTCGTTGCCGTCGCTTATCTTGCCTGCTATTTGCCCTCCCGTCGCGCTGCGACCGTCGAACCAATGCATGCATTGAGAACCGAGTAGCGAGGCCCGGAGGAAGAGAGCCTCCGATTTATGCTGCCCCGGACTCCATAGTCTGCGGAAAAAGTGTCGTTGGGATCAGAAGACACTCCCTCGGTGGCTAAAGCCGAATTCAATGCAGAGGATTATGTACGGCCTTCAGGCCGTACGTAAATGTGCCGAAACTAACCGGCTTTTAGCCGCTGAGGGGGTAGCTTTCCCCGAAGCAACATCGGCGCAGAAACCAAACGAAGCAGCGGTCAGTCCGACCCAAAGGCACCGCCGCCGCCGATCGTAAACCAGATCCTCGACCGACGGCGGGCTCACGAGCCTGATCCTGGCGAACGAAAAATAGTTCAAGTGGCATATACTCTCTTGTGGGTTAACTGCTTATAGGAGCGTCACTAATGGGGATCAATCGCAGAGGATTTCTTGCGTCCATGGTAGCTGTCGCGGCGGCGCGCGTGGTCAAGGCTCAACTGCCGCCGGAAACAGCGAATCTGTGGGGAAGCCCTGTGATCGATTGTCATTTTCATCCGCGGCCTACGATCGAGGCCAACCTCGCCCACCTGAATGGATCGGGTTGTCAGGCTGCGTATATGTTGGCGCGGCTTACCGGGGCCGACGATTGCAAGAAATTCATGGCCCAGGAGCCGACCCGTTTCGCCGGCTACTCCGTGAGCACGGACCCCTCCGCTGCAGACGCGGTCAAGCTGTTGACTGAGGCAGTGAAGGCAGGAGCCCACGGGTTCGGCGAGGTCAAATACCATCTTGAAGCCGACGGGCCGGAGATGAAGCGGCTCTACGCAGCCGCTGCCGAACTCGACGTACCCATCACTATCCACTTTCAGGAAGTGCCGCACACCCCAACCGAAGGCCTATTCAATACCGGGTTCAAGCGCTTCGACGCCGTGCTGAAGGAGTTTCCCAAGACCACCTTCGTGGGGCATTGCGATGCGTTTTGGGCCAACATCAGCGCGGACTATGCCAATGACAAGGACTACCCCAGAACACCCATCGTACGGGGCGGCATTACCGACAAATGGCTTTCCGATTATCCCAACCTCTACGCTGACCTTTCCGCGAACTCCGGCAACAATGCGCTCACTCGCGATCCCGGGTTCACTGCCGATTTTCTTAAGCGGCACAAAGAGAAATTGTTCTTTGGCAGCGACTGTATGTGCACCGACGGACATGGCGCGGGCGTCTCGCAGGGAGGCAACCCCGGCGCGGCCAGGCTGGCGGGCAAGTGCGTAGCCCGCGAGACCCTCACGGTGTTGAAAGCCAATACCACCCCGAAGCTCTTCCATACTTTGGTATGGGAAAACGGGCACCGGGTTTACAAGTTAAAGACGACGTAATCGGCCATTTTCTGGAGGCACTCTTGTTGCGAACCCTCGCTGCTGCACCCGGGCTGCTTTCGAGCACCCGCCGGTGGATGCTGGTAACGTTGCTCTGCGTCCCCCCTTGTCTGCAGGCACAATTTGGGCCACCAGAACCGCAAGGGTCCGGGCCCAAACTCGAACCCCCTACCGTATTTCCTGATCCCGGCACGTATCCCACCACGGAATCCGTCACACTGATGGATGCTGATCCGCAGGCCACGATCCACTACACCTGGGACGGCAGCAATCCCACGTCAAAGAGTCCGGTGTACGACCCGTCGCAGGTGCTATTCATTGGCGGCATCTACGAGGGCAATCACGGCCTGAAGGCCGGCTACACCATACGCGCAGTCGCCATGCATGAGGGGCACACCAACAGCGCCATCGCCAATTTCCAGTTCGTCGTGGACCGGCGGGACTACACCGCCTACGTCTCGGAAGAGATTCTTCCGGGTGTTCGCATGATCCGCGATTCTGACAACGACAAGATGTTTCTGGTGAAAGGCGAGAAGGCGTTCGCGCTCATTGATAGCGGCCAGGGACGCGGCGCGCTGAAGGAATACCTCTCGCAGTACACGGGCGGCTTGCCCATTCTGCCGATCTTCACCCACAGCCACGGAGATCACATCGGGCAGGCAGACCAGTTCATCGCCGACTCAGTGGAACGCATTGGTGAAGCGGATCGGCCGGCAACGGAGAAGCTGCTTAAGGGCCGGGGCGTCGCCGACGATGTGATCGCGAAGAACCTTGTATCGGTTCATAACGGAGAACGTGTCGATTTGGGTGACCGCTCGCTCGTAATTTACGATGCTCCTGGGCATACGCCCGGATCGATCGTGATTTTTGACGAGAAGACCGGTAATCTGTTCACCGGGGACTCGTACGGCAGCAACTCGCCCACCATCCCGGATGCGCTCTGGCTCCAATTCAGTCAGGCCCCGGTGGATGCGTATCTGGCGACGGTGAAGACCAGCAGGCAGTACTTTCGCGGCAAGGTCACGCATTTGATGACCGGCCACAACGATCATCCGTTGACCGGCGAAAAGTACCTCGATAACCTGCAGTCGGCCTTGCAATCTTTGATGGACAAGGGAGACGCGGTACTTGTGCCGTCCTACCGGCCCACGGGCCTTCTGCAAGTCACCATTGGCGATCGCATGCATGACCCGGACTGGGTCGCGATCAATGTCAACAAAGCGCATTACCTTCCGGCTCCTGTCGACAAGATCGCCGGCCTTACGCTCCTCGACTTCAGTGGCGCGGTGCTGAAACCGGCCTTCTCGCCCAATGTAAAGAGCTACACCGCGGTCTTGCCCAAGAACAGCTCCACCGCATCCTTGTCAGTGGAAGCAACGTCCTCGCGATCGAGCGTGGTCACCGTCAACGGGAAATCCGCGAAGACCGGCTCGGCCAACGTTGTCTCTCTCTCCGGCAAGTCGACGCCGGTCACGGTCCATGTAGCCTCGCCCGACGGCTCACAAACAGCAGACTACGTTGTGACCGTTACGAAACCATAAAGCGGTCGATAACGCACTTCTCTCACCCACCAGCAACGAAGGCTGGGCGCCCCATATCCCCGATTTCCTGCGAATCTCGATGGGTTCCGCGCACTTCATGCGCCTTTCCTTGAAGAAAGGCGCACACGCGGTGATGTCCAGTTCTGCGTACAGGAAATTCGGGGTGTGGGACTCCACAGCGCTCGACCCGCCTTTTTGTCATCCGAGCTCATGCAAATAGCGCATATATGATGGGATGGTGTTCTTCGACCAGACCCCGCACGATATGGAACGAATACTCGGCTGACCCATCTCACCAGCCCACAACTGAAGTTGCATCCAGTCGCCACCATGCCGAAACAGAGGGGAATGATGAAGTCTCGCGTCGGCATTCTGTTGATGGGGCTGGCTCTTCTGTGCGGCGCACTCCATGCTCAGGCCGCAGACGCGAACAGGCACGTTTCCATTTGGATTATTTCGTCGGAGGGATCGGGTCCAAACGACATTGCTCAGGGAGCGGACCTACCGTCTCGCATGGAGGCCTTGCGGTTGTCGCTCGCGGGAACCCGCGTACGGTTGCTTAATGTGGAAGCTCCGTTGGCGGCGAAGACCGGCAGCTGGTTTCCCGAATACACAGTTCCGAATTTTCAAGCGGTGGCAAATCAGCGAGGGACATTCGCGGCGCTGGCGCGTTTTGCGGCGCAGAACAATGCTGACGTCGTTTTGCGTGTGATCACATGGCGCGAGGCAGCCGATCTGCTGCGCGCCGCGCACACGACTGGCCCCGATGCGTTGCCGGACGTGATGGAAGTTGGTACGACGTGGACGGGGAATCTAGCTGCGAGCGGTAGAATCCGATCCCGCCCGGATTGGCAAAAGAGCAGGGGAAAGTGGCGGGACGTGCTGAATGTCCCAGCCTGCGCGCTGCCGCTGATTACCGATGTCCGCCTTCTTTTCTACTGGAAGCGATTGCCTTCTGCTGCGCCTGACTCGCCTGCGCTGTCTCTCAATAACGCTAGTTGGCCGGCTATCCTCGACTCTCTCCGTAGCGGAACGTCTTCCGGTGAAACAATTACGCTCCCAACCGGGAACTCCCTTAACCTGCTTTACGATTACGTTTCGCTGGTCATGGCCGGCGGAAGCCAGTCCATTCTTCATGAGGATCTGTTCGGTTCTCGTCTGTCTCTCTCCAGCCAGAGCGCACTTTCCGTCCCGGTCTATCTTGCCGAACACTCCTCGGTTCCTCTCGGTAAGGGTGAAGCTCGTCAGTTGGTCAGCTTTCCCGAAGCTACCCATGAAGAAGCAATGCGTGACTTCGTAAACGGCGGTTATCGGGCAACCTTGGAACCCGCCAGTTTTATGACCCGATGGGCCTACGATTTCTACGGGCGGCCGCAAGAGAAGGACAAGGCGAAACGATTTTGGGATTACGCGGCGGCCGTAGTACCCCCGGGAGGTTTTAAAGGTGGCGGCGAACTCGTAGTTCTGAGCACGAAACCAGATCCCGAATTGGCTTTCAAGCTGGCTGACGCTCTGGCAACCGACCCGGAATATACGGAAAGGCTGGGCCAAGCCGGCTTCCTGGCCTCCGGCAAACCTGATTATGGGACAGACGCGTTGGTCGCATCCGTCATCAAGGATGAGCGGGACGTTCAAGACGCACGCCTTTTCGGTGAAACCGTCCGCCAGGCTATCGACCAGGGGCATAGATACCCGGACTTCGCAGGATGGACGGCGGTCATCGAGGATCCCGCCGTGATGGAAAAGCTTCAACGGGTTTGGCGCCGTATGGCGGAAGGGGACGTACCCGGCGTGCGCCAGGCCGCCAAAGAGGTCGACTGGGCGGTCAATTCCCGGATATATCCACCCGCACGGGCACTCAATGGGGTCATCCAGTCATGGCGACTCATTGCTGTTGTTCTTTCTCTGACAGCTTTTCTGGTGCTGCTGGGAGGGCTCCATCGACTGCGGCTGCGTCAGTTGGAGCAGCAGTTCAACATGCGCCTGGAAGAGCGTATCAACGAGCGGACTCGCATCGCGCGGGATTTGCACGATACGCTACTGCAAAGTTTTCACGGACTTTTGCTGCGATTTCAGGCGGCGACGTATCTTCTGCCAGAACGGCCAGAGGAAGCGCAGAAAACACTGGAGAGCGCGCTTGATCGGGCAGAGGAAGCGATTGCCGAGGGGCGTGATGCGGTGCGTGGTTTGCGCTCATCGACGGTCTTGACCAACGACCTTGCCGCGGCGATCAACACATCGGGCGCAGAACTCGCGACCGGTGAAACCAACCCACATCATGCGGTTTTTCATGTCAGGGTTGAAGGCGCGTCGCGCGACCTGAATCCGATATCGCGAGACGAAGTGTTTCGGATTGCCGTCGAGGCCATGCGCAACGCATTCAAGCACGCAGAGGCGCAGCGGATCGAAGTGGAAATTCAGTATCTCGAACGGCAATTCCGATTGCGGGTGCGAGATGATGGAAAGGGCGTTGACGAAAAGTTCGTGAACCAAGAAGGGGGCCGAGGACACTACGGCATGCGCGGTATGCGGGAGCGCGCCAAACTCTTGGGTGGCAAGCTGACGGTGCGAAGTGAACCCGATGCGGGCACGGAACTGGAGCTGAGTATTCCTGCCGCGAATGCTTATGCGACGCCTGAGAGTGGGAAGCACCCGGCAGCTGAGAAAACCCGATAATTTTGGCGGAAGTGCGTGCGAGTCGAACACACCGTCGCCCGTTAAGAACGACCACCGGTTTTGAAGACCGGGAGGATCACCGGAACCTAAGCACTTCCCTCGCCTGACCGGCATTCGAAGATTAGTGGTATCCCACTCAAGCCAAAACCGGGCTTGCATGGGGCACCCAGCCTTCGTTGCTGGTAGCCTATTATCCTAACCGACGAGGAGTGATCGATTGGCCGCTTCCACAGCAATAAGACTGACCCAGCAGGTCAAAGCCGGCGGATGCGCGAGCAAACTGCCGCCAGGATTGCTGGCAGCAGTGCTTTCCAAGCTGCCGCGGCAGACGGATGCCAATCTTTTGGTTGGCTTCGATACCTCCGATGACGCCGGGGTTTATCGCATCGCACCGAACCTGGCCCTGGTGCAGACTGTGGACTTCTTTACCCCGCTGGTGGATGACCCCTATACCTTCGGCCAGATTGCGGCCACCAATGCGCTCAGTGACGTGTATGCCATGGGGGGACGGCCGGTTACTGCCCTCTCCGTCGTGTGTTTTCCCCAGGACGGGGACCTGAAGGTTCTTGAGGCGATTATGTGCGGGGGCATGGCGAAACTTGCCGAAGCGTCCTGCGTGGTCCTGGGTGGCCATAGCGTGCGCGATCAGGAGATCAAGTTTGGCTACGCGGTGACGGGGCTCATCGATCCCGATCGTGTGCTGACTAATGCGGGCGCGCAACAGGGCGACGATCTCATACTTACCAAGCCCATCGGCACAGGAGTGATTACGACTGCGCTGAAACAAGGAAAGGCCGAGCCGGCCTGGGTGGCGGAGGCAATCCGCTCCATGACCACGCTCAACCGTTTGCCGTCGGAAGTGGTGACAGGCGCGGAGGGTGTTCACGCCATGACGGACGTAACCGGCTTTGGCCTGATGGGGCATGCTCGTGAGCTCGCCATCGGGAGCGGCATGCGTATTGAGATTTTTGTCGAGCAGGTGCCGCGGATAGAAGGCGCGCTCGATGCCATTGAACGGGGGGCTATTCCCGCCGGCCTGCTTGCCAATCGCGAGTTTGCCGAATGCGTAAGCGCGGATGCACCCGGGGCTGCGATTGCGGACGAGGTGCGCGCCCTGCTGTATGACCCGCAAACCGCAGGCGGTCTGCTGGTTTCCGTTGCGGCCGGCGGCTCCCACGCATTGTTGCAGGCTCTGAACGCTGCAGGTGTAGCCGCAGCCAGGATTGGCAGCGTGCTCGGCCCCTATGCCGCGGGCTCGGGCGAGCCGGCGATTCTGCTGCGATAAACAGAATCCAGACAGACTGGCAAGCTCATGAAACCGAAGCAACCGGTGACCGATCACAGCGAGGGCAATCTATACCGGCTGATTCCCTCTCTGCATGAGCTATTGCTGACGCCGGGATTTGCTGCACTGCTCGAGACCCACTCTCGCGACTCGGCGACGTCTGCGGTGCGCGCCGTGCTGGCACGCCTCAAGCAGGAGATTGCAGAAGGCCATCACACCCAGGCAAGCCTGGAACGCGAGCTGGCATTGCTGCACATCACGGTTGCCGGCGAAATCGCCGAGGGTGCGCGCTACAGCTTGCAGCGCGTAATCAACGCCACCGGGGTGGTTCTGCATACAAATCTCGGGCGCGCTCCGTTGAGCCTCGCCGCACTGGCACACGTTGTCGAGACCGCGTGCGGATACTCAAACCTGGAACTCGATCTTGAATCGGGCGAGCGCAGCCGCCGCGATGTTCACGCGGAGGAACTTCTGCTGCGCGTTGTGGCGGCGCAGGGGGCAGCGGCCCTGGTCGTCAATAACTGTGCAGCAGCCACGTTTCTCGCCCTCAACACGCTCGCGGAGGGTGGCGAGGTGATTGTCTCCCGCGGGGAGTTGGTGGAGATCGGCGGAGGGTTCCGCATCCCTGAGATTCTTGCTAAGTCCGGCGCCATGCTGCGTGAGGTGGGCACCACCAACCGCACCCGGCTGGCCGATTACGAAAATGCAATCTCACCCGCCACGCGGCTTATTTTGCGGGTGCACCAATCTAACTTCTCGATGGAAGGCTTCGTCGAACGACCCACGTTGCGCGACCTGGTTTCTCTTGGGATGCGCGCCAATCTGCCTGTATTTCACGATCAGGGAACCGGCTTGCTTGGCTCGCTCGAACTGCTCGGCATCGGCTCTGAGCCCACTTTGCCAGATAGCTTCCACATGGGTCCTGATCTGATTGCCGCCAGCGGTGACAAGCTGCTCGGCGGTCCACAATGCGGCTTGCTCATCGGGCGTACGGAGCTAGTGCAGCGCATCCGCAAGAATCCTCTGTACCGCACCTATCGTGTCGACAAGCTTACCTACGCGGCACTCGAAGCAACTCTCATGGACCACGTTGCGCAGAAAGATTCGAGCATCCCAGTGCAGAGAATGTTGAACATGGCAGCGGAAGAAGTATTCGCACGCTGTGAGCGGATCAGCCGCCAGGTCAACTCCGCCGAACTCGCCGCGCAGGCCGTACCGGTGGAGAGCCTGATCGGGGGCGGCACGGCGCCCACGGCCCGGCTGCAGAGCGCCGCAGTTTCTCTTCGTCACGCGCTGCTACAACCACAGGCACTGCTGCTGGCTCTTCGCCGGCTTGAGCCGCCGGTGGTGGGCCGCATCCACGAAGAGCAGGTCTTGCTCGATCTGCGCACTGTCGAACCGGAATTCGACGCAACCTTGGCCGAGTTACTGCAGCGGATTGACACTGGCTTGGTCACTGCGCAAAAGGCCGCGCACCAGTGACGCGAGCTGCGACGCATGGTTCAGCGTTAGCATGACGCAACCGGTCAAGTCCGTAGTGATCGGCACCGCGGGTCATATCGATCACGGCAAGACTGCGTTAGTGCGGGCTCTTACGGGCATCGATGCAGATCGCTTGCCGGAAGAAAAGCGGCGCGGCATCACCATCGATCTTGGCTTCGCCTTTCTCGAGGCTGTGTCTTCCTCTGGACGCCCACTCAGAATCAGCTTCGTCGATGTGCCCGGCCACAGCCTATTCATTCACAACATGCTCGCCGGGGCTGGATGCATCGGAGCCGTGATGCTGGTGATCTCCGCGCAGGAGGGTGTGAAACCACAAACCGTGGAGCATCTCGCTATTTGTAGCCTGCTTGGCGTGCGCACCGGCCTAACAGTGATTACCAAGATCGATACCGTTAGCCCCGCCCGTGCCGCACAAGTGGAGCTGGAGGTGAAGGAATTCCTTGGTGGAAGTTTTCTCGGCGATGGGCGTGCAGAGATTCTCGGGGTAAGCGCAATCACGGGGCAAGACATAGACCCGCTGCGGCGAAAGCTTATCGGGCTTGCCGAGGAGGCGCGCGACAGCGATCTCGATCACCTGCCCAGGCTCCCCATAGACCGCGCGTTCGTGATGAAGGGATTTGGCACCGTGGTTACGGGCACCCTGCTCTCAGGCAGTTTCCGTGCGGGACAATCGCTCACCCTGGAGCCGGGAGGACGTTCTGTGCGCGTGCGCGGAATGCAGAGCCATGGGCGCGCGGAAGATCTGGCTCTTTCCGGCTCGCGCGTTGCCTTGAACCTCTCAGGTGTTGAGGTGTCGGAAGTGAGCCGGGGGCAGACACTGGTTGCTCCTGAGACACTCACCGCTGTTACTTCGATCGACGTGGAAGCCTGGTTGCTGCCTGGATCTTCGGCGCTGAAGCATGGCGCGGTGGTTCATTTCCACGCGTTTACCTCGAACGTCCTGGCCACAGCACTGCTATATGGCCGCAGCAGGTTCGAGGCAGGCGCGAACAGGCTGCTCCGGATCAAACTCCAGACCCCTATCCTGCTCACCACCGGCGATCCATTCGTGCTGCGACAGGTTTCACCACCGGCGACCATTGGGGGTGGACGGGTGTTGGATGCGCACCCCGTGGCAAAACTGCGCAAAGCAGAAGTTATGGCGTGGCTGGAATCTTTGCAAAGCGCCCCGGAAGGAGAACGGCTTTTCCTTCGGGTAGCGCGCCGCGGCACAAAAGGGCTTACACTCCAGCGTCTGATGGCAGAAACCGGCCTGGCCCGCGAAGCCGCCGAGCGCCGGCTGCAGCCCCTTATCCTAAGCCATCGTTTGCTGCAGATACCGGGCGAGCTTCTCTTTGCCGGAGCGGCCCTCGATGCAGCCTGCAAAAGTATTGGCAGAGTCTTACAACAGCACGTGAGCGGTCTCAAGCGATCCGAGCTCAGAAGCCGGACCTCGCTCACTCCGGAGGTTCTCGATTTTTCGCTCCAACGGCTTGCCGGCTCGCAGGAGATCCGGCTAAAAGGCGAGCTGGTCTATCCCGCGGGAGCCGGCACTCCTCCGTCCGCTCCTGAAGATGCAAAGCTTTCCACGATCGCGGCCGTCTACCGCAAGGCTGGGCTGTCTGCTCCCTTGATCTCTGAAGTAGCGGCCACGCTGAAGTGCAAGGAGAGCGAATTGCGTGCGCTGATCACATTGCTGCTGCGGGAAAAGATCCTCGTGCCGATGGGAAGCGAGAATCTGCTGATGCACCATGAAGCGCTCGATCAACTACGCGCCACGATAAGCGAACTTCGCGGCCAGACTATCGATGTAGGCCGCTTCAAACAGATAACCGGCTTGTCTAGAAAGTACGCCATCCCCTTGTTGGAGTATCTCGATCGGCAAAGGATTACGCGTAAAATAGGCGATCAGCGCCTGGTGATCTAGCATGGATTGTGCTAATCTTTGGCTCGGAACCATGACGGACCCTGAGAAGAAAATCGATCTGATCGAGGATGCTGACGCGACGGGCGAGGTAGCGCAGGTCTATGACGAATGGCGCGCCCATTCGGGCCGCCAGCAGATGCCCGGCATTCTCAAGTGCTTTAGCCATCGCCCTGATTTCCTGCGCGAAGTCATGAGCTTCAGCAACACCGTCCATTTTTCTGAAGGGCACCTCACGCGCAGGACCAAGGAAGCGATCGCCAGTTGGGTCTCTTGGCTCAATCGCTGTCCCTATTGACTGGATTCGCATGCTTACTTCCTGCGGGTTCAGGGAGCAGAAGAACAAACAGTCCAGGCGCTGGCGGAGGGCAAGCTCGACGAGGCAGCACTCGACGACGCGCACCGTGCGCTGCTGGAGTATGTCACTAAGGTGACCGAGGCGGCGTATCGCACCACCCCGGAAGATGTGCAAAAACTGCGTCAACATGGTTGGAGCGAGCCTCAAATTGCGGAAGCCGTATACATCACTGCGCTATTTGCCTTTTTCAATCGCGTGGCGGACGCCTTCGGTATTGCGCCGCAGGGCTATCTTGAAATGAACCAGATGACTAAGTGAATGGGAAACATTGAAGTTGGCGCAGCGCGTGGCTTGCCGGGACCCTGGTGACTGGACGGGTGCCCCAGGTTCGCGCCAGCGTACCTGGGGAGAAAGTGGTTTTTTCGATTGCTTTCACTCGTTCCAACCGCGACTTGTTCGATAGGATAAGAGCTTTCGAAGGGCTTCGCCCGTCTTATTCTTACCAGGTACGCCTTGGCGAACCTGGGGCACCCGCCCAGTTTCTCTCACGCGTAACCTCTCCAGACGGGATGACAATGGGAACCTCCACCTTTCGGTGGATGCGGCCCTCCGCCCGGTCGCGATAGTGTTCCAGGTATGCGCTGGTTTGCCGAGGAGCCGGGATTAGGTAGGATTGCATGGTGATTGCCACCGAAGTCCGCACGAAGAGAAGACTACGTAATTTGGTTCCGGGGGCGGGCCTGCTGTTGGCAGCACTTGCTACTTTGGCACTTGCGCTTTATCCCATCTACGTCATACGGCCCTTCGTAGAGCAAAAGCCGGCGGACCTTGCGCGCGCCCTTTGGGTTCAGCTGCACGACAAGGTAATCTTGTTTGCGCTTTTTTTCCTGATCACGCTGTGTGGGCTTTTTCTCTGGCGGCGTGCGGGCTGGGTGGTGCGACTTCTGCTGGTGGGGCCGGCCATGGCGATTGCTCTGATCGCTGTCGGCGCGGCATTTTTCAATCCCTACGAACAGCTCATGTTTCATCCGTTCGGAGAGCCGCACTACGTGGCTATTCAGCAAGCCGGTATCGACGCTAAAGACATGGTCATCGCGGTCACCCTGGGCGGAGAGAGCCGCGCGTATCCCATCCGAGAAATGGGCTATCACCACGTCGTAAATGATCGCCTTCATCAGCTGCCCATCGTCGTCACTTATTGAACGCTCTGCCACACGGGTCTGGTCTGGACCCGCACCATACAGGGGCGTGACTTGCACTTTCACCTGGCCGGCATCAACAATCAGAATTTCCTGATGCGCGACCAGGAGACAGGCAGCTTCTGGCAGCAGATCAACGGGACCGCGATCGCCGGCCCGCTGAAAGGCTCAAAGCTCACGTTGGTTCCCCAGGATGAACTCACGTTCGGGTTGTGGAAGAAAGAACAACCGAACGGCACTGTGCTCGCTCCTCTGAGGCGCGATGCAGCCCACTATGAAAAAGCGACTTGGGAAAGTGAGATTGCAAAACTGCCGACTGTGATTCACGCGACCAAGGGGACACTTCCCGACCGGGAAACCATCCTGGGCGTGTCGTTGAACGGAGCCGCGCGTGCCTTTCCAGTGAGCAAGCTGACGCTACAGTCTCCGGTGCTGATCGATGACGTCGGAGAGAAGCCGATCATGCTCGTGCTTGGGCCAGATGGCAAATCGATCCGTGTCTTCTCGCGCCAGGTGGGTGCAAACGCGCTCGAGTTTTATGGCCGTGGCGGGGGAAACACTGGCGAGCCTTGGGTACTTCTGGACTCCAATACGCTCAGCGACTGGAGCTTCGAAGGGTGCGCGGTTTCTGGAGATTTCAAAGGACAGTGTCTGACACGGATCGATGCTCTGAAAGACTTCTGGTTCGATTGGCAGCACTACCATCCAGGCAGCAGTATCTATCGGCATTGAAATAATAGGGCCAGGGCCTAATTGCTGCCCGGTGGGACCACACCATTCATTCGCAGATACTCCACCAATTGGCCGTAGTGGTCGTACCCGTGTGCCACGGCAAAGGCAGCGAGTGTGGCCGGTGTGTGAAATCCGTCGAGTCCCTCGATGCCGGTAAAGGCATTCTGCGGCGTGATCGTCAGGATCTGGGCGTGACCATAGGCAAAGCTCTCCTTGAGGGCCGCCAGAATTTCATCTTTCGTTTTCAGATCGCGCACCTGCTTCGCCGCCGCCGGCGGTGTTGCTCCATTCAGCAGGCTGTAGAAGTGATAATTCGCGCCGGCAATGTGCGTCAGCTGCTGGGCAAAGGTGCGAACCGTTCCAAACTTGACCGGCGTGCCAGGAGCAAATAGGGCTGTCGTGGGCGCGAAGCTGTACTTATCCGCCGGCATCGCTTGAGCCACATTCATCACTTCGGTCTCTAACTGGGCCAGCATGACGTCCAGTGCTTTGGCCGGCGCCATGGTCTTGCCCGCATCCGAAGCCGTGTACGTATCCTGGAAATCTCTCGCCTGTGCCGAACCGCTCGCTCCCGCCGCGATGAGCAAACCGATCACCAACCAATTTGAAACTCGCATGCTTCCTCCTTGTCACGCAATAATCACTCGAAAACGAAACGGTCATCGCAACCTTCCGATTCTACTGCCAGCAGGATTCTGCAGCCCGAACCTGTTGACATTCCACCTATAACGCGCTCAAGCTATAGGTGGACGGTCAACATGAGAGCAAAGGCGCCCACCGTCAAGTCAGGAGGTGACTATGGACTGGATCCACATTCTGCTTAGCCGGGGCGCAGCACTCTTCCGCCGCAGGAATCTGGACGCCGATCTGGATGAAGAGCTGCGCACGCACATTGAACTGGCCATTGAAGAAAATCGCGCGCGGGGAATGAGTGCCTCGCAGGCACGCGACGCGGCTTTGCGCGCGTTTGGCGGCGTCACGCAGATCCGCGAGACCTACCGCCTTCAGCGGGGCCTGCCCTGGCTCGAAGAGGTCGCTCGCGACCTCCGCTATGCCGTTCGTCAACTGCGCAAGTCGCGCGGGTTCGCGCTCACTGCCATCCTTACCCTTGGGCTGGGCATCGGCGCCGCTACTTCGGTCTTCAGCGTGGTTAATGCCGTCTTGCTCAGGCCCTTCGCCTTTCGCGACCCGGGCCGCCTGGTGGTATTGCGCGAGGCGGTAGAAGACAAGGCGCCCAGCGAGCGAGAGTTAATCCCAGACAACTACCGGCATTTCCAGCGACTGAAAACAACCGCGGCGACCCTCGAAGACGCGGCGATCTTTGCTCAACAGGGAAAGAGCGTTTCTCCCAATGGAGATCATCCTCGCATCGTGGGCGCCGTGACCGCTTCGCCCAACATCTTTCGCCTGCTTGGGATTCAACCCATCCTGGGCCGGGACTTCGTCAGCGACGACGCGCGGCAAAATGCCGGAGGCGTCGTGATCCTGAGCTATGGCGGCTGGCAGACATTCTTTGCAGGCGACCCCGCGGTAATCGGCAAGACGCTGCGTATCGACGGCCATCCGATGACCGTCATCGGTGTGCTGCCGGCGGGTATGCGATTTCCGCAAATCGCATTGGCGCCAAAGATCGCTTTTCAGGAAACCGCCGGGGATGTTCTGCTCTTTGAGCCGCTGACGCCGAGCGAGTACGACCTGAATAAAGATATGGGCAACTTCAACTACAAGGCGATCGCGCGCCTCAAGCCGGGTGTGACGTTGCCTCAGGCGAATACGGAACTGCAGACCCTGCAGAAGGCTTACACGCTTTCCGCGCATCTACCGCTTGATTTTGGCATTGCCCTCACGCCGCTGGAGAAGGATGTCGCGTCCGGGGTAAGCGGCGCGCTGTGGCTGCTGCTTGCGGCGGTGGGGGCAGTGCTGCTGATCGCGTGTGTGAATCTTGCCAATCTGCAACTCGCCCGCGCCGTCAATGCGGAACGGGAGACTGCCGTGCGCGCCGCACTGGGCGCCAGCCGCGGCCAACTGGTGAGGTCGCGCCTAGCCGAGAGCCTGGTGTTGGCACTCGCCGGCAGCGCAACCGGCACAGCGCTTGCCTTCGGCGGCGTACGGCTGTTGATCGCATGGGCGCCGGCGAATATCCCTCGTCTCGACGAGGTGCGGGTAAGCCTGCCTGTCCTCATTTTTAGCGCCGGTCTGTCGATTGCAGCAGCAATCATGTTTGGTATCTTGCCTTTCCTGCACTCCCTTCGTGTTGCTCCGCAAACTGCGCTGCAAGCAAGGTCCACACGCGCGGCAGGCACGCAACGGAGCCGCCGCACGCGTAGCCTGATGGTGGCGGGGCAGGTAGCTTGCACCATGGTCCTGCTCATCGTTACCTCCCTGGTACTGCGTAGCCTCTCTCACCTTCTGGGGCAGGATCGCGGCTTCGACGCAAGCCATGTCACGATCGCGCAGGCCGACCTCTTCGCGTTGCAATACGACAACGCCAGTCCCAAGGGGAATACAGCCAGGTTGGCCTTTGCCGATAGGGCGCTCGCAGCCTTGAGTCAATTGCCTGGCGTGCAATCGGTCGCCCTCACCAGCGTGGCGCCGTTAGCCGGCGAAACCTGGGTGGATACTCTTTCGCGGCCGGATCATCCGGTGCCAGCCGGGAAGCAGCCGGCGATCAACGTGCGTTGGATTAATCCCGCATATCTGCTCACTATGCAAAGTCCCCTTGTCGCTGGGCGCAACATCGACCCGGCTGATCGCGCCAACCCCTATGTCGCGCTCATCTCAGAGAAAACGGCGCGCGAAGGCTTTCCTGGCGAGAATCCCATCGGGCGAACGATTTCCGATATTGTTCCCGACGACCAACATGCTGTCACCGTCATCGGAGTCGTCGCCAATACGCGCATTAATGGGCTTAAGGACGAGGCCGCCATGGTCTATCTCCCCTACTGGGCCTATACGCCGCTCACGTTATCGTTCCTGGTGCGCAGCTCGCAAACCAGCGAAGGGTTAATTCCCGAATTGCGGCATGAGCTCTGGCAGATCGATCCCCAGGTGGCGATTCCAACGCTCAAGTCCATGGATGATCAGATCAGCAATTCCGTGGCAGGCGACCGTTTCCAAGCCACGATTCTGAGCAGTTTTGGCGTGGCGGCATTATTGCTGGCCTTACTCGGAGTGTATGGCGTGCTTGCGTACTCGGTCACGCTGCGCCAGCAGGAGTTCGGCATCCGCATCGCACTGGGATCCGGTAAGAGCGCTATGATCGCGCTGGTGATGCGGCAGGCTGCGTATCCCGTCCTCTTGGGCACAGGGATTGGACTCATGATGACGACGATCGCACTGCGCTGGGTCCGCACTCTTCTCTATCAAACGCCCGTCATGGACCCGATCGCGATAGGCGGCAGCGTATTGCTGCTTCTGTTGGCCGCTACGATCGCAGCGATTGTGCCGGCCCGGCGCGCTGCAGCCACCGACCCGATGCAGGTATTGAAGATGGAGTAGGGGCCTTTTCGGCGAGTATGCAAGCGCTAGCTGATTTCTGTTGCCGTGGTCACGTATTTGAAATTATCCGGGTCGAAAGGATCGATCCGTCCCGCTGAGGTTTCGGCCTGCGGATACATGAAATACACCAACGGTTTGCCGGCAGATCCGGGTAAGGCTACGTCATGAGCGTAGTTGTAGGCCATCCAATTCATCTCCCAAAAGCCGAACAAAGAACCGCGCGCCCGCGACACTATTTCCGCGTTCAATGGAAGATTCCCCGGAGGTTCTTCCAACGCTACTTTGCGCACATCGGCTGGGTCCACAGGTACCCATCCATGCTCGCGCAGGTAGACTTCTGCGCGACAGTGCTGGCCCTTGGTTGCTATTTCGGTGGGCACGCCAAGGCTTTTGTAGCCCAGGTTTGATTTCGCGATGCGCAATCCATAGACATGCCTCGCCGGCAGGCCCACCGAGCGGGCCAGGCCGACATACAGAGCGTTCAAGTCGGCACATTTGCCGCCCATATCGCCGGACTCCAACATGAATCGAATGTCGCCGCGCCCACACCCACGGACTTTCGGGTCTCGAAAAGTATTTGCGACCACCCACTCATAAATAGCCCGCGCCTTCTCGGTATCGGTGGTCGCGCCGGCGGTCGCTTTCAGCGCAGTCTGTTTGACAATCCCGTCCGTCGGCACAAATTGACTCGGACGAAGGAAGTAGTCCAGCTCTGCCTGTGAAGCGTATGGCGGCGTGGCGCGGGAGTTCCAATCGACGGCATAGTTTTTCAGCGCGACGCGGCTGGTCAGGCTCAGCGCAGGCTTCACGTTTGCAGCATACTTCGCTGACACGATCCCGAGAGCGCTTTGCTTGTCTTTGCTCAGTGTGGCGGTTCCACCCTCTGCCGAGAAATGCGCCGAGAGCGTGTGTTGATAGGGCGTGTTGCGAATTAGCGGCGCCGGCAGCCAGATGTGGCTGACCCCATCTGGCTGCAGCAACTCCACCCGGGTAACGATCTCAAATGTTCGCCACCCGGCTGCGGATGGAGTATCGGCCAGGACCGGGATCGCCCTGGAGAGAGCCCAACCAGCACATATCGTGCTGTTCGTTCGCAAGAAATCTCGCCGATTCATCATGCGCCTCGAAAATCGTCATCAACGACACTTGGGTGGGAGGCCAGCGGCCGATTCAAATGAGACCAATTCAGCTCATGATACGGAATCGAGGCTCGACACTGTCATTACTGTAGCAAGTAACATAATGGCAGGATGTTCTTTGCGCCTGCCTCCACCGAATGGATGAGGCTGGGCCACACCAATGGATGGAGGCTTCAGCTGCTCTCGTTCAGAGGCCCGTAGAAATGCGAGCAGCGCCGGGTGATTTTCAAGGTGCGGGAGAATCTGACCAGGCTATGTGAGACTTGCGTCGTAGGCTAGTCCTTTGACCGCGAGCTGCGTTTCGCGAATCATCTGGACACAGCCGCAGACCAGCGCGATGACCGCTGATGCTCCACAGGCGACGCCAATTCCAGCTGCTATTCGGAAGGCCGATGGCCAGCCGTAATACACCAGGATAGAACCGGCAATCGAGATGAGCGCCGAACTGGCAAACAGTCCGAGACCCAAGTAAAAGCAGCGAAGCGCTTGTAAGAGCAGTTGAGCGCGCGTTTGCAGTGCGGCAAGCTCGACAACCGACACCTCATGATCCCTGGTGCCCGGTTCAAGCTTTATTAATTGCGCGGTCACAGCGTGAGAACGATCGGCCACGCGTGCGAGGCGATTGTTTGTACCCAGGGCCAAAACGGACGATGCGTTGGTGAGGACCGCTGGGGCTACCACGACGGTGAGGATCGAAAACGGATCGAGAGACCGAAGTAATTTCCATCATTCCATCCTCAGAACGATGATTTTCGGCCCTGTTGTTGAGATTGCTGGGCGCTGTTCAGCCACAGGATGAAGATTGCTTCCGCTTGGTCTTTCGTATGATTGGCAATCAGGAAGTGGTACTTTTCGCCCGACTCAAGAACTACACCATCTTTATGAACTTTTGCAATGGATCCGACCGGAATGTTCAGGTCAGCCTCACTCGGGCATTTGAAATGGAGTTCGGAGCTCGTCAGTTCGAGTTGGCCGGTGCAACTGCCAAACACCTTTTTATGGGTAGCCTGATATTTCATCGGACGGTAATGCGGCGTTGGGGAACCGGGCAACTTCGACATCGCAGCTTTGCCCGGCACGATCGGATCCCCGGCCTGTGCCGTAACAACCGGAGCGTTTGGAGATGGCGCTGACGCCGGTTGCGCCGGTGAAGATGGTTGGGATGTTGGGCCCGCCTGGAGCTGATTGTCTGGCTTTAGAGTTGCACTGGTGGGCTTTTTGAATGATATGAAGGTATACAGCCCACATAAAACAGCAATCCCGAGAAGGACCATGGGACCTTTGCCTGCCAAACTACGCGGCCAGAATCCCGGCCATGAGCCTTCGGTCTTCGCCTTAATCGAATCGATCGGCCGAAAATCATTTCTATCCCCGCGCACAGAGTCGAAGGGAATTACATCCCGCCTGGCAGGGCGTTGGCCGTTTTTGCCTTTGCCCTCGGAATGTAAATCGAAATCGCTCGCCACACTGAACCTCCCTCACTCCCAACTTATTTTAAAGCTCTCAGAGTGTAGTTCCGCATCGCGAACATAACAAATTCGGGGGGTAGCGATTTCGTAGTTGCGCCCTCCCCCTCTGCCCAAGTTGTTAATTTTGCAGGCCATAGCGAAGACTGCACAACCGCAGGGGGTGGTGGTGATTACTTTACGATATTCCCTCCGAAACAGTGAATGAGCGTGGGATTTTCCTAGTCGTGGGTAACACAAAAGGTGTGACTATTGGATTCAAGGGAGGCGCTGCACAATTTCAGCGCCGGAAAAGGGCCCTCTGCGTTCGAAATTTGAGAGACTTCATGGATGGAACTAATGAGGAAGCCGGCGCGATTTCTGCTAAGCGCTCTTTGTCTGCTGCTATTTATTCCTCGCGCCCACGCGCAGGAGACGATCATTGCTATCCGTCACGCCGAGAAGCCCCCGGCGAGCCTTGGGCAGCTCACCTGCAAGGGCCTGAATCGCGCTTTGGCATTGCCCAAGGTGCTCGTTCCACGCTACGGAAAGCCGGCCCGGATTTATGCGCCAGACCCCGGTGCACGGATCGGGCGATTGGGCAATTTGAACTATTCCTACGTGCGGCCACTGATGACGATTGAGCCGACAGCTATCCAGTTGGAAATGCCGGTGAATGCACTGATCGGCTTCAAGAACGTTGGGCAGCTAAGAAAAGAGCTGCTGGACCCGGAAAACGCAAATTCGGTAATCTATCTGGCCTGGGAGCACGCCTATCTGAATGAATTTGCAAAGCGGCTGCTCAAAGCTTATGGGAAGGATCCATCGGTTGTTCCTGAATGGCCGAACGACGAGTACGACCGGATTTACATCTTTAAGATCACGGACGTGGACGGGAAAAAAGATTTGAAGTTTAGCATCGAGCAGCAAGGGCTGACAGATTCGCTGAGCGACAAATGCCCAGGACAGTGAATCAGGGAGCGGGCATGCGTGGCTGTGAAAGAATGATTGTTCGTAGGGGGACAGAATGCCCATTGATCCGAAGACGACCGCCCTGTTGCTTATCGAGTACCAAAATGATTTCACCAGCGAAGGCGGCGCATTGCATCAAGGGGTGAAGGCAGTGATGCAGAGCACTGACATGCTCGCTCATTCGGTTCAGGTTGCGAACCAGGCGCGAGCGGCAGGAGTCACGGTGATGTTCGCTCCAATCTCGTTTGCCAAGGGGTATCGGGAGATCACCTCGCATCCTTATGGCATTCTCAAAGGTGTGGTGGACTCGAATGCATTCGTACGCGGCACGTGGGGCGCTGCCATCGCGGACGCGATTTCGCCGGCCCCCGAAGACATAGTGATCGAAGGAAAGCGCGGGCTCGATACCTTTGCCAGCACGAATTTAGATTTCATCCTTCGATCCCGCGGAATTAAAACCTTGGCTGTTGCGGGATTTCTGACCAATTGCTGTGTTGAATCGACGGCGCGTACCGGCTATGAGAAGGGGTTCAGCGTGGTTGCTCTCGCTGATTGCGCGGCGACGCTCTCCGAGGAGGAACAACGGTTTACGTTCGAGAAAAACTTGCCCATGTTTGCCCGAATCCTCACCCATAAAGAGTTCCTGGCGGACCTGGTTTCCGAGTGATGACGATTGAGTAACTCGAGCAGAGAATTTACGAGCGAATGACGGTTCCAGCGGCTATACTGCGCGCGTGCATTCAGTTGGACGGATTGCGCAAATTCACCGTGGTGTGACCATGCCCCGATTTCTCGGCCCTGCCGTTCTGTTTTTATCTACTCTTCCTGGTTCAATCGCCGGCGCACAAACCGTGCAATTCCTTACCGGTACGGCTCCGATGGCTACTTCGGCTGCTGCCCCAGCTGGTGCGACTTTCAGCACAACACCTTTCAGCACATACTTTGGCGCCAATATTGATCCATCCTTCACCAACCTGCAGGGTCAGGTGACCGCAGACTTCAATGGTGATGGCGCACCGGATTTAGTTATTTACGGAATAGTTAACAATGGCGCGAGCCCCTACCCGGTCAGGGTCCAGAGTTTTACCTCGAACGGGAAAGGGGGCTTCACCGCCGGCACAGTGCAGCAACTGACGCTGCCGGCGATACCTTCAGGCAACGTTGCGGTCGCTTCAACGCCACCTGCGATCGATGTGAACGGCGACGGCAAGCTTGACCTGCTGATCGGCGCAGCGGTGGCCTACGGCAATGGCGATGGCAGCTTTCAGCAGCCAGTGACACCCTCATTTCTCTCATCAGGATTTGAGGGAACTTACGCGGCCGATGTCACGGGAGATGGCAAACCCGACATCATCGCAGTGAATCCAATTCCCTCGGCATCCCAGGGTTCCAGCATTCCCTTAGAGGTTACGGTGTTTGCCAACCAGGGCAGCGGCAACTTCCAGTCGCTCGGGGTCTTCACGCTCGGGACAGGACTGCCGGGACCCGTTTCCCTTGCCTCGCTCAGTTTTGTTGATTTGAATGGCGATGGAAAACTGGATCTTGTGACGCAGATGTACTTCCTTGGATTCGGCAATGCAGCTATGCCGGCCACGATCACCACCCTGTTGAACAACGGCGACGGAAGCTTTGCGACTGCCCAGCCGGTAAATTACACGGCACAACAAAACGGCGGTTCGATCGAGTTGCTGGGTGCGCTGGCAGCCGACTTCAATGGCGACGACAAGGTGGATCTCGCGCTCGTTTATCCGCCGCCTAACCAAACAAGCTTGACCTACCTTTCGCAAATTATTTTCTTGCCCGGCAACGGCAATGGCACGTTCGGGACAGCGATCAATTCAACGATCAGCACCACGGTGCAAGCGGGCGCCACGAGCGCACAGGCGCCGGCAGGCAATGCGGTTGTTACAGATGTCAACCTGGATGGCGCACTCGATCTAGTGTTTGGTAGTGGGGCGGTAGCAGTGGGAGATGGCAAAGGTGATTTTTCTGCGGGCACGCCGGTGGTGGCAGTGGCTATACCCAGTCTTCCCACTGCGATCAACTACGTCAACATCGCTTCCCTGGGAACCATCCGACCTGCAGGAAATGCCTATCCGAACCTTGTCTTCGCTGCACCTTCGGTCGCTGCTTCGGCACCGTTTCCGCTGGTAGCAATCTCCAACTCTTCTGCCTTTTCTGTACAGAGTAGTGGTGGAAGCCCGACGATTACGGTCAAGTCAGGGCAGAGTGCGACCGCTTCGCTCAGCGTGACGGGTGCGGCAAGTTACGCCGGCAGCGTCACCTTGACCTGCACCGCATTGCCGCCAGGTGCGGCGTGCACTTTCAATCCGGCCACTGTCAACCTTGCCGGGGGCACGGCCCAATCATCCACGCTGACCGTTTCCACGTCAGCCGGCAATATGGGGGGTATGGTCAAACCCTTCCTGGGACCTGGCATGACAACGTTGAGTTGCGGGATCTTTGCCGGCAGCCTATTACTCTGGCCGAAACGACGCCGCGCGTACTGGATGATCCTTGCACTCATCGGCATCACTTTGCTGCCGTTGGGTTGTGGTGGCAATGGGTCATCGTCGTCTTCTGGTAACACGCCTGCAGGCACCTATACCTTCCAAGTGATTGCGACGGCAGGAGCGACGCAAAGCACAACGAGTTGCACGCTTATCGTCCAATAGGATTGGCAGGGAAAGTCGAGGCTAAGTCTTGACGGCGCTTGATTTAGTTTTCGTCCCTGGTCGCTTGACTTTACGCGGCGGCACATAGTGAAAGCGAATCAAGTAGATAATTTCGCCTTTGCCGTGCTTGGCTACCTTGAGCAGGTCCAGCACACCGAGGAAGCCCGATGCGCGCGCCAACGCTGGAGTAATATCCGGGAGACCGATGGTCTCGATCGAGTCCACCTCGATCTCACCCTCGTCCATGCCGTATCGTGCGCCCACCGTAACGTGAGGACGCAGCCAGAATCGGACGCTGCACGTAATCTCTCCGCGGCGAACTCCCTCGCGAAGCCGTTTGGTAAACATCATGGGGCACCTGTCCGCTACGGTGACATGATACTTAGAATCGTGATCTTGCAGAAAATCGTAGGCTGAACCCATGTTCCTGTATTGCGCTCAAGCAGTGGACTACGCTTCAATCGTTGACCTCATCAATCTGTCCTTTCGTGGCGTTGATCCCGTAGCCAGCTGGAACACAGAAGCAGAGTTCCTCGAGGGGGAACGCTTGACCGAGGCTCTTCTCAAAGAAGACCTGGCGGCAAAGCCTCACGCGCTATTGTTAACTTATCGTGAGGACCCGAACGGCGAGCTGCTGGGGACGGTTTGGCTGGAGCCAAAGAACGATGGCGTGTGGTACCTCGGCCTGCTTACTGTCCGTCCAGATTTACAAAACAGGCAGATGGGCCGAACGCTGTTAGCCGCTGCAGAATTGTACGCGAAGCAGCGCGGCGCTAGCCGCATCCGCATGTCGGTGGTGAACCACCGAAAGACCCTGATCGCGTGGTATGAACGCCGAGGTTACCTTCTGACGGGCGAAACGCAACCCTTTCCTTACCATGACGAACGCTTCGGTAGACCACTTCGGGACGATTTGCACTTTGTCCTGCTGGAAAAAGACATCGCATGAGCACGAACGCTCGTCGAATTTGTTAGAACTATTTAGGTGATTGCTGCGTCCAGTTCTCTAGAAGTACGCAACAGGAGTTGATTTGATGTTCACAGATCCCAAGCAGACATTTCGGGGGATAACACGCGCTTTGTTTGCGCGTTTGCGCAAGAAGGCCTCCAGAATCGGTTTCCCCGTCGCGAAGCGCGTTGGCAGCGCGAAGAAGGATGGAATCAGAATCCACTGGAACTATGATCCGCAGTCGGAAGTCCTGGAAGTGCAGTGCAGCACACCGTTTTGGATAAACGCCGGCCGTGTGAATGAGGAGCTGCGCCGCGAGATCGAAGCCACGATTCGCTCCCACCGGGCCGCGTAGCCCCGGAGTTCCCCGCCCTTCCAACTTCAGGGCTGGCCTGGCGACTCTTTTATATATTGTCGCAACTCGGCGACGTTGTAGCAGTGGGAGAACGCCGAATCACGCAGAATGCGCCCGCTCCCGACCAACTCGGCCAGTGATTGCTCCATGGTCATCATGCCCTCTGCACGGCCGGTAGAGATGTGGGAGCGAATCTGGTGGTCTTGACCAGTCCGGATCAGGTTACGTATGGCTGTCGTGGCCATCAGAATCTCGACGGCGGGGTAGCGGCCCCCGTTATCTGCAGCCGGCACGAGCTGTTGGGTGACAATGGCCACGAGGGCCAGGGATAGCTGCTGCCGAATCTGAGATTGATGCCCCGCCGGAAAAATATCCAGGATGCGCGAGATGCTCTGAGAAGTATCGTTAGTGTGCAGGGAGGAGAGCACCAGGTGCCCGGTTTCGGCTGCCGTGAGCGCAGCAGACATGGTCTCCGCGTCGCGCATTTCTCCCACCAGGATCACGTCGGGATCCTGACGTAATACAGCCCTCACCGCTTGCGCAAACGAGGGCGTGTCATGGCCCACTTCGATCTGCTCCACAATGGAGTTATGGTTCGCATGCTCGTACTCGACGGGATCCTCGATGGTGATGATGTGATCGCGACGACGGTCGTTGATCAAGCCAAGCAGCGCAGCGAGTGTCGAAGTCTTGCCACAACCAGTCGGGCCCGTGAGCAGAACCAACCCCTGTCGCCGTTCCGCCAGCTCCGCCAGTGCGGGCGGCAGGTGCAACGATTCGAGCGACGGAATCTGCGCAGGTAATAGGCGAATGCAGGCCGCCAGCGTACCGCGCTGGTGGTGGAAGTTGGCTCGGAATCTCCCAATCTGCCCGCGCGCAAAGCAGAAGTCCAACGACTTGTTCCGTTCCAGTTCCTCTGCCTGACGGGCGGTTAATAACGGAAGCAGTAAGCTGCGTATCTCTTCTGCCGATAGCGGCTTGCCGGCAGCTGGGGTCAGGGAGCCTTTGACTCGCAGCGCGATCGCCGAACCAGCCACCAATACAATGTCCGAAGCGCCTCGTTGGGAAGCGAGCACCAATAGGCGATCGATCGAGGAATTTCCGCCGCTTATCGTGGTTGCCCGCGAACGATTTAATTCGTCGACAAGCCGCGAAAGTTCATTCCCGGAGGCAGCCATTGGCCCTTTCAGCAAACGGAAGAGACAGAACCATTTTAGCAACGGGCCGGCCGACCCAAATTGCCTGGGTAGCGGTATGCTAGAGGGCTATGAACTGGCTACCTTCGCTGCGCGCCATAGCCATTTTTGCCGTACTTCTGGCGTTTTTTGCAGTGACCTATTGGGCCTGCGCCGGGCATGGGCGCTGATGCAAAAAGCACCGGTAAGACCACTTCCCGAATTGAGGGTCTAAGATGAGACATGCTCAGTAAGGTTTGGGATCCGAAGACCGCCCGAATCCTGTGTACGGCGCTCATCTTTGTTCTGGGATTGGCCTTTCTACACGCCGCGCGTGAGACCCTGACGCTGTTCCTCTTTGCCATCCTGTTTGCGTATTTTCTCGCCCCCCTGGTTTCGCGGCTGGAAGGACCTTTGCGCGGCCGCATTCAAGCGATTGCCGCGGTCTACCTGGTCTTGATTGCTCTGCTGGTTGGCCTCGGCTTTCTGGTGGGGCCCAAGGTCGCCGATGAGGGCAAATCGCTTGCCGCCAGCCTTCCCACACTTCTGAACCAGGCAGGTTCTGGTGAGCTGGTCACCCAGGTGGGCCAAGAGCATGGATGGAGTGGAGCCCGGCAAGCCCAGATCCAAAGCTTCTTCCGTTCGCATAAGGATGTCATTCTCGGTTATGGTGCGGCGATCGGCCAGAAGCTGGCAGTGCCGGCGCAACATATTTGGTGGCTGATTCTTATCCCCATACTCAGCATCTTCTTCCTAAAAGACGGCAAATCCATCGGTGAGAATCTGGCCGCGATGGGACGCGACCCGCAAGAGAGGAAGACGGTTGGCGGGATCGTGGCGGATGTGAATATCATGCTCGGCAGCTACATGCGCGCGCAGCTCATTCTTGCTTCGCTCACCATGGTGATATACACGCTGGTGCTGAGCGCCCTGCACCTGCGATACGCCTTGATTCTTGGTCCTCTCGCGGGGATATTCGAGTTTATTCCTGTGATCGGTCCGGCCGTGGCAGCAATCATTGTCTTCGTGATCGCAGTGCTGACCAGCTACCCTCACTTGATTTGGATTGTGATCTTTCTTGGCAGCTGGCGTTTGCTGCAGGACTACGTCAATGCCCCGCGCATTATGGGCAAGTCTCTCGAGATCTCGCCTCTGGTGCAAATCCTGGCGGTGCTGGCTGGAGGAGAAATTGCCGGGGTTGTCGGGGCCCTGGTTTCGGTCCCGGCCGTCGCTACGCTACGCATTCTCTGGAAACGGTTGACCAGCGACAAGGGCGTCGATGCGCCGGTTGCGCCTAACTCCGGTGAACAGCTGGTCTCTGCTCAACCGGCGACTGCAACGAGAAGCTGACGCACCGACGTTACGCGAGGCAGGGCTATTCGCGAAGCCAGTACTGCGTACGCCCGAGCATGGAAATGCCGATAAACCCGCGCACCTTCAGCTTGGACCCGCCGTCCTCGACGGAAAGCAAGCACTTGTAGGTCTTACCAGTCGCCGGGTCGAGTATCGTCCCTCCGGACCATTCGTCGCCGTCTTTTTGCAGATCCCAAAGGATCCGCATCCCAACCACCGGTTTTCCTTTCTGTGCTCCCGCGCAGCCATCACAGGTGGGGTTCGGGTCCTTCGGATCGGGGTTCACCAGCTTTTGAACTCGCCCAAACAACTTGCCACCCTCTTCCCAGATAAGGACCACCGACTTCGCCTTACCTGTAATGTCATCGACGGTCTTCCATCGACCTACGGGCGATTTTGCAGGCGCGGTTTGAGTGCCCGCTGCCGCCTCGACTCGAGGGGTGAATGCGGAGCCGAGGCTTATCGACAAGACTAGTCCCAAGAGGAAATATGGTCTCATTGCAGTCCTCGTGTATTGGATACTCTAAAACAACTCAGGTGCTGCCTCCGCCTGGAAATTAGCATTATCTTTCTTGCGTTCCGCGCGCCCCTGGGAGCCTGCCCAACAACAGAAAAATCAGGAAGGGTCAGACTGGCAAAATGCTAAGCCGCGCTTCGCTTTGCACTTGAGGTAAATACTTAAACTAAACATGGAGGTATGGGTTTCGAGATTATACTTCCCACACATCGAAATCGCTCCCGAGGTCCACATGAGAAGACTGGTCTTCCTGCTGCTCCTGGCTATACCGTTTGCTGCTCCAGCTCAAGACAAGAAGCCGCCTACCACCCTTCGGGGTGTACTGCTGGAGCAGCTCCGCACCACGCACGACGATGAGGACTGGTTCGTCCCGGCAAACGTCGCCGTAGCAGGCCTGACTGCGGAACAGGCCAAATGGAGCCCCGGAAAAGGCAACCACTCAGTCGGCCAGTTGGCCTACCATCTTTGGTACTGGGACGCCCGCTCGCTTAGCCGGTTCAAAGGCGAGAAGCCTGCACCCTTCGACGGAAACAACAACGAGACTTTTGACAATTTCACCGCCGTCCAATGGGACGACTTGGTGAAAAAGCTAAACCAGGTGATGACCGATTGGGAGAAAGCCGTCGAAAGAGCCGACGACAAGAAGTTGGCTGAGAATGCCTCCCTCATCGCCCACGTGGGAGCACACAACGCCTACCACCTTGGCCAGATTCTTTACGTCCGCAAGCTGCAAGGTGCCTGGGACCCAAGCAAGGGTGTGAAATAGAACAGCTGCGCCGTTGGACCTGAAAGGATCGCCAAAGGAAGTCGCCTTCGATGCTTCCTCTAACTCCCAGCGAGTAAGTGCGCCAATGCGGTGGCGCGATTTTCTGATCTGGGGCGCTGCCATCACTGTCGACAGCTAAGTTCGCGTTGTTCGCCGGAAAGATCTGCGAATTTTCATTAGTTCATAGAATGCGGTAAAGAAATCGAGCGGCCTCACCTTCGACCCAGCGACATCCTCCCAGCGCGGCAATGCGTACTCGTAAATTGCCCGATCGGCGAAGGACGCATCCTTGTTGTGTAAGGCCATAAAGCGGGCAATGATCTCGACGTCAAAGATCCAGCGCGACTGAAAGGGCGAAGCGAGAATCGATTTCAATACGGGGGTAACGCGGAAGAGTTTCGCGCCACACTGCGTATCGTAAATCGGCAGCTCTAACATGATCGAAACAGCGGTGGCGAAGAAACGCCCGAGGTAGTGGCGAATGGCCCTTCTATGGATGAAGTGCCCGAGAAGCCGCACTCGAGAGCCAAAAATCATTTCCAGGTCGGGATCTTCGATCAATCTGTTTAGGAGCCGAGGGATAACACTTAATGGCGTAGCCAGGTCCGCGTCCCAGAATCCCGTGACCACGACATCTTCCAGAGCAATGGCGGCCAGCATACCAGCGCGTACCGCCTCCGCCTTACCACCATTTGGCTGCTTATCGAGGACGTGAATGCGCTCGGGATGTTTTGTCCGCAATGCGTCAAGCACGCTCAGAGTTGGGTCCGTGCTGCCATCGTTGACAAATAAGAATTCCACTTGCTGGTCTTCCGCGAGGAATTCGGAAAAGAGAAATGGCTGCAGTCGGGCTGCTTCGTTATAACAGGGGACCACAACAACACACCGTGCTCCGGGAGCCATACTTCTCCCGATTTGTTTGTCCATCCAAAAACCTCAGGGATCCGGAGTTGTGCACTGGCGAGGTCGCTCGATGCGGCAAAAAGCTCGCTGGATTGATCCTACTACCGTGCCAGGAGGCTACTGTCGGGAAACGGCTGCGCTGGGACGAGGCCCGGCACCGCCTGTTAAGCTAGGACGTCCCGGAGAATTCTTCACTAACGGAGTTGTTATGTCGACGCAAGCATTAGCGACACAGGCTAAAGAGCTTTTCCACTATCTTTTTCAGCAAGCGTCACTGGGAATCGCGGTGGAGGATCCGGATGGGACGCTCCTGCTCGCCAACCCGGCACTTTGCTCCATGCTGGGATACGGGCAGAACGAACTGTGCGGCATGAACTGTTCCCAGTTTGCCCATCCCGAAGATTCCGAGGACGACTGGGCTCTATTTCAGCAGCTCCGAGAAGGGCTCATCGACCAGTACTCACTGGAAAAACGCTATGTGAAAAAAGATGGCACTAAGATTTGGGGGCGTCTGAATGTTTCTCTATTGAATAACACCGAGATAGGCTCCCCGCTGGTCTTTGCCTTTTTGGAGGATATTACCGAACGGAAGCAAACAGAGAACGCGTTGCGTGATAGCGAGCAGCGGTTTCGTTTGGCGGCGTACGCGGGAAAAATGTTCTCCTACGAGTGGGATGCAGCTAGCGATGTGATCGTGCGCTCGGGAGAGGCCGTGGAGCTGATGTGCACCGATAAGCCATCGCAACTCACGACTGGTCGAGAAATATCGGCTAAGATTTTCCCCGACGACCGGGAGAAAGTTTCGGCCGCGGATGCTGCGCTGAGCGTGGAAAACCCTCTCCTTCGAGTAAGCCATCGCTTGGTACGGTCAGACGGTAGTGTCATTTGGGTGGAGAAAACCGGTCTCGCGCACTTTGATGAGCAAGGCAAAATGCTGCGGATTGTCGGCATGGTGACAGAGATTACGGAGCGCAAACTGGCAGAAGCAGCGCTCGCAGACGTTAGCCGGAGGCTGATTGATGCCCAGGAGCAGGAGCGCAGCCGGATCGCCAGAGAGCTTCACGACGACATTGGCCAGCGTCTTGCCTTATTGGCCGTCCGCCTGGAACAACTTCATCAGGACCCTCATGATTTGCCTGAAATCCGCCGCCGTATCAGCGAATTGCACACAGAGGCCATCGAGCTCGCGGCCGATACGCAAACTTTGTCGCACGAGTTGCACTCGACCAAACTGGAATATCTGGGCCTGGTTGCCGCCATGCGCGGCCTCTGCCTGGAGCTGGGGGAAGAGACGAAGGTGAAGATTGACTTTAAAAACCACGATTTGCCCAGTCCCCTGCCGCCGGACATCTCTCTTTGCCTCTTTCGCGTGCTTCAGGAGGCCCTGCACAATTCGCTAAAACACAGCGGGGCACGCGAGGTCGAGGTGGGCTTGTGGGGGACGCCGGATGAGATTCATCTCATGGTGAGTGACCTAGGTATCGGCTTTGACAGCGAAGCAGGAAAAGCACGTCGGGGGCTTGGCCTGGTCAGCATGGAGGAGCGGCTCAAGCTGCTGTGTGGAACCCTATCGATCGAATCGGAGCCTAAGCGTGGTACAACGATCCACGCTCGCGTGCCTCTCGGTTCGGCTTGAGGGGCACTTATTAGTGGGTATGGGAATAAACGACTGAGTGTTCTGCGCAGATCTTCTGGTAGATGTAACTTTGCTGCTCGCGCTGGAAGCTGTTCAACACATACCCGCACAGAATATCCACGTTGCGGGTCTTAGCCATTTCATCCGTGAGATGTTCGACCTGGACAGCGGCCTCCGCGTTACCTCGCGCCCACAAGGTAGGTGCAAATTCGCCACAAGCGGCAACTCGGGCATGCTTTCCTGTCGCCATCTCGGCCGCGGAAGAGAGTACATCCCCGAAGACCTTCCGGAATCGAACCGGGTCAGGCAAATCACCCACCATGAATGTGGAGAGCGCCTGGTCAACATCCAAAGAGAGATAGAGCCCTTGCTCCATGGCGGCTACTCCATCCACGCCACGCGCCAGCAATCTTTCAAGAAGGCTCTTCCGGTGGCCCTCCGTCGCGACCGCGATCACGGGATTTCCTGCCTTCAGACCAACTTCGATGAAAGCGGTAAGGCCGGATAGAAAAGCTTCGTCGTCTGGATAGAACTGAACCTCATGGCAGTGAGTACTTTCAGGGGTAGAGCCGGCCCATGGGTGGTCTGATAGTCCTTTGCTGACAAACTGCCTACCCTGGCAAACCGCTTCCACCGAGGCTAACAGTTCCCCTCCGGCGTGTCCTTTGACGACATAGCCCATTGCCCCCAAGCGGAAAGCCTCCTGCGCCAGATCCATCGAAGTTTCTTGAGTCAGGAGAAGTATTTTGCAGCGAGGGCAGAGCTTGCGGACCTGTCGAGCCACTTCAATCCCATTGAGTGAGGGTAGCCCTAAGTCGAGAACAATCAAGTCCGGTTGCAGTTCCTGGGCTTTGCGAACCGCTTCTAATCCATCGGAAGCCTCGCCGATAAACTGCAAATCGTGCCTTTTGCTTAATGTTGAACGAACGAATCGACGGAAGGGTTCGTAATCATCGACGATGAGAACCCGGACTGCTGACGCTTCCAAGTGGCCTCCGCCTCCTCGTTGTCCAAAATCCTACTTTATCTCGAACTCTATAAGGATTTCATGCGCAACCGGCTTGATCGTTGCCCGAGCGCAAGGCCCGATTATAGTGCCGAATACTGCGCAGCACATTCCTAGAGTGGCCGTTGATAACGGACCTCGTTCACTGTAGCACCCCAAATCGAGTCGGTTCGGGTCACTCCGTCGGGGGCCCACCCATCCATTTGGTAGAAGCGATCCGCGCGAACGTTCCCTGCCAGCACCCACAGGAACGCGTCTTTAAATCCGAGTTCGAGGAGTCGGGCACGAGCGGCCGAGACCAGGGCGACGCCTATGCCTCGACCCCACTGTACGGGATCGACATAGAGCGCGCACAGCTCTCCATGGTCTACCAGGTCAGGCTCGCGCGATGGCGCCGTGGTGGCAAACCCATGGATCAGCCCCTCCTTAGCCGCTACGATCGTCCGTGGCTTGAGGGGGTCAAGGCTCGCGAAATCGTAGTGTTTGGCCCGATCTTCGGGGCGAAGTTGATCGAGATAATCATCGGGGAGCAGCGTGCGGTAGGCCGCCTGCCACGACCGGACGTGCACCCTGGCAACAGTCATCGCGTCTGGTGGCTCAGCCGGCCGTAATAGCATGTCCCAGGATGCCATGAATGCCCGGTTCGAGGGCAAGAGTTCGGGATCTCCTTGATTTCAGCTAAGCTCAAGGAATGACCAGACGCGTGCCGCTCGTTCGACCGCTCTATCCTGACGGGCCCCGATGTCGGTGGAAAGGAACCTGCTGCTAGTGGTCGGCTCAGCCTTTCTCCGTCGTATTTTCCGCGCGTTTCGCCATCGTGACTTCCGGTTGATGTGGATCGGGGCCTGCGTCTCCACGACGGGCACCTTTGTCCAGCAATTCGCACAGAGTTGGCTGGTCTACGATTTAACCAAGAATCCGTTTTACCTGGGCCTCGATCTATTTCTCGGCCAGCTTCCCATCATGTTGTTCTCGCTCTTTGGCGGCGTCTTCGCGGATCGCATGGATCGCAGAAAGATGCTGCTGTATTCGCAGTACATCCAAATGACCTGCGCGTTCGTGCTGGCCGGCCTGTTCGTAACCCACGCGCTCAAGGGCATGTCCTTTATCGCGGTGATCCTCACACTTTCGTTCATCGTCGGCTGTGGCCAATCTTTCGGCGGACCCGCGTATTCTGCGCTGTTGCCTGCACTGGTCAAGGGCGAGGACTTGTCTAACGCAATCGCCATGAACTCGATCCAGTTCAACCTGGCGCGCGTCCTCGGTCCTGCGATTGGAGGGCTCGCGTATACGGCCCTGGGCGCCACCTGGTGCTTCACCCTGAATGGGATCTCCTATATTGCAGTGATCGTTTCGCTTTTCATGATCCAGGTGAAATTTGTGCCTCCCACCTCGCGGGAGTCCATCCTGAAAAGTATGGGTGAGGGAATCCGCTTCATACGCACCCGCGAGGGGCTGGGTCCGCTGGTTGTGCTGGCTTTTTTTACTACTCTGCTCGGCTTCTCCATCACCGGGTTTCTACCGGTCATCGTGCAGACGATCTTTCACAAGGGCCCGGAGACGTATCAAGTGCTGCTCGTCTCTTCTGGAGCGGGATCTATTACCGGCGCGTTGATTGTGGCCGCTATGGAGCGCTTGAAGGGACAAGGCCATGTGGCGCTGCTGGCCCTTCTCGCGCTGGGAGCAGTGACCGCCGGGTTTGCCTTTTCGCACTGGCTTCCGCTTTCCTGCGTTCTGATCTTTCTCGCCGGCGCGGCTATTATGGCGTCGGCATCGCTCATGCTTTCGCTGGTTCAAGTGATCGTCTCCGACCAGATGCGCGGCAGGGTGATGAGCGTCTACAATCTCGCCTTCCGCGCCGGAATACCCCTAGGGAGCCTGGCACTGGGAAAGCTGATCCCCATGGTTGGCATCTCCTGGGCGCTCGCCGGCTCCGGCGCAATACTCATCGCGCTCTCACTGTATTTCCTGACTGTGATGAGAAACATCCCAACCTTCCAAGCCGTAGCCAAAGCAGGACACTGAAGGTATTGCGATGAGGTCTATCGCAGTAAAGGAATGGACTTGATGTGGTCTGTGATGCGGTTGCTAGTTTTGCGGTCCAATGGTAGATGCTTGCGCATCTTCGGCCACAGCGTCCGCACCTTCTCTGCGGTCTCGCGGGCCGTCTGCAGCACGAGGCGAGTCGGAACCTGGGATCTTTGAGCGAACCTTCCCAGAAGTTCCGGCGTCAGCCGGTTAGTCGCTTTCTCCTTCGCAATCGAGAGTGCCATTCGGTTATCGGCGAGGTACGGTATGGTGGAGACGAAGTCGTATGCCGGAGCGAGGCGCGGGTTCCTGCCATCCGGATAGATCAAAGACCAGTTTTTCAGGTGCATGTCGTTGTTGCCAATCGCCGCGTTGAAGATCAGCCTGCGAACGAATTCTGCCAGCTGTGATTCATCCAGCAGCCGCCACAGATCGGCGGCCATGTTCGTGTAGCTGTAGTTGCTGTATTTGGCTTCAGGAAACTGACAATAAACCTGGTTAAAGTCCTCGACGTGAATTCGTTTGCCCTTGGTTCCGCGATCAAATCGCCGGATGTAGTAAGCGTCACCCTTCAAGTTTTGCCAGGCTTCAGGGATGCCTTCGATCTGGTTCAAGCGTAAGAGGCCGACCTCGGGCACGTCCATTCCCACGGCGCGGGCGAACTCCATCATGGAGAATTCGTTCTCCGGCAGATTTGGATAGGCCGGCGAGGGTAGCTTGACGATCCAGTGTCCTCCCATGCCGGAGGTCCGGATGGAGAGCTGACGGTTCGGATTGCCGATCGCTGATAGCTTGAGCTGCACGCCGGCAAGGGAGAACCTGAGAACGTCCTTACCGGCTCTGCTACGCGCTGTGGTTGGGGCAGTCCTGGTGGGCGGAAGGTTCTTGCCGTCCACGTTGTAGACGCTGACTGCGCCAGGCATATCCTTGCCAACCAGCCAGAGTAGAAAAAACTCTCTCTGCATATTCACCTGGCCATGCTCCGCAATGTAATCCCGCAATGGGCCTTCGGGAAGCAGGTTCGAGAAAAAGGGCGGCAGGCGGCGGCTTACCGATCGAACGTCCGTGCGCACTTCTCCGTAGGCGTCGAGGAAACTGAGGCTCAAGATCGGCCGGGCCGGATCGGCGAGATAGGCGGCATCGAAGACGAACAGGTTCTGATCATTGGGCAGATTGGTAAGTGTGCCCACCACGGTATCGAGGAGGCGGACCTCCAAAACGGAGGGCAAGCTCGCCTTAGTCGACCGCGTCTTCGCCATCTTCTGGAATTCCCCCGACAAAGGATGTGCCAGAAATTTCCTGCGAGCCGCGCTCGTGCCCGCTACCACGCTGTATAAGCGCCAACACGGCAGGCACAAAAAGCTTGGGAATAAGAATGGGCTCCAGTTCGAGGGTGCGCGCTATCTCCAGCACCGTCGAAAGACGAACATCCCCGCCGCGCTCGACGCGGGAGACGGAGCTTTGGGGCTGCCCCAGACGGAGTCCGAGCTCGGCCTGTGTAAGCCCCTTCTCCTCTCGCGCCTTGCGTATCTGATCTTGAATAGAACTCATACGTTATATATTTACCGAATATATCATAATCACTATATATCGAGAGTTCCTTGCCTGTACCGCTCCAACACCCCTGAACCGGGATTGCAGGAATCGCAGTAAACTTACCCCTTGGAGGAGACAGCATGGAACGGCGAAAGTTTCTACAGCAAGCGGCAGCCGCGGCCGCGTTGGCCGGATGGAAAGCGGCCGCAGGCCAAAGCACGAACGGGAGCACAGAGCTAACCGGCGCAGCTGCAAGTACTCCCTTACCTGTTGTGAGCACGTCCAATGGCATCGGCCGGCGTAAACTAGGCCGCGCCGATGTCGAGGTTTCCATCATTGGCGTCGGCGGCTACCATATAGGCCTCTCCGACGTTACCGAACAGGAGGGCATTCGCGTCGTGCGCGCGGCCCTGGATCAGGGTATTAATTTTCTTGATAACTGCTGGGACTACAACGACGGCGCCAGCGAGGAGCGCATGGGGAAAGCTCTCGCCGATGGCTACCGTAACAAAGCCTTCCTGATGACCAAGCTCGACGGGCGCACCGGCCCTTCGGCTAAGCAGCAGTTGGAGCAGTCCCTCACCCGGCTCAAGACCGATCATATCGACCTGGTGCAGATTCATGAAGTGATTCGCATGGGAGACCCGGAACAGGCTTTCCAGCCGGGCAACATCGTTGAGGTGCTGCAGCAGGCCAGGAAAGAGGGCAAGATTCGCTTTATCGGATTCACCGGCCACAAGAGCCCCGACATCCACCTGCACATGATCGAAACGGCAGACCAGCATGGTTTTACCTTCGATACCGTGCAGATGCCCGTCAATGCGCTCGATGAACACTACGAAAGCTTCTGCCAGAAGGTGATCCCGCAGGCGCAAAAACGCGGTATGGCGGTGCTGGGAATGAAGCCGCTGGCCAACGGCGCCATTCTCAAGACGGGTACGATCACTGCTCCGCAGGCATTGCACTACGCCATGAGCGTGCCTGTGACGGTGACCATTACCGGCTGCCAATCCATGGCGAACCTGGAACAGGCGCTTAGTGTGGCACGGAATTTCAAGCCCATGACTCGCGAGCAGAAACTCGCAGTGCTGGAAAAGACGGCGCCTGTCGCGACCAAAGGACAGTTCGAAGCGTACAAGTCGTCGCAAATTTACGACGGCACGACCAACAACCCGCAATGGCTGGGCTGAGAAAGCTGATCAGTCCAGCAGGTCGGGCTGCTCGCGGATGATGAGATCCCATAGCGGCTGGTATTGGAACCAGGCCACGCGGGGATTGCCTACTTGTTTTTGCGCCACCAAGGCGCTCTCATGGGAAATGGGACGTGGCTTTCCGGCAGCTTCCGCCATCAGCTGTGCCTGACAGCTGCGGTCCATCGTAATGAACAGCCAGGCTGCTTCGTCCACGGTACGCCCCACGGTCAGGATCCCGTGGTTCTGCAGAATGATTGCCTTCCGCTGCCCCAGTGCCTGGGCGATGCGGTCCCCTTCAGAATTGTCATAGACCACGCCCGTGTAGTCATCGAAAAGGCTGTGATCCTCGTAGAAAGCACACGCGTCCTGGGTTATGGGGTCGAGCAAGCGCCCAAGCGAGGACCAGGTCTTGCCATAAAGAGAGTGCGCGTGCGCTGCCGCCACTACCTCCGGCCGTGCCATGTGCAGCCGAGAGTGAATGGCGAACGCGGACTCATTAACGTCGCGCTTGCCTTCCACGACTACGCCTTTTTCATCTACGAGGACCAGGTCGGAAACGCGAATGTGGCCAAAGTGCATGCCAAACGGATTGACCCAGAAATGATCTTGTAGTTCAGGGTCGCGAACTGTGATGTGTCCCGCGACTCCCTCGCTAAAACCGAACTTTGCGAACAGCCGAAAAGCGGAGGCCAGGCGCTGCTTGCGGTGCAGGCGCTCCTCCGCAGCGGTCGCGAAGGAAGGCGGTTCCGGAGTCTTTGCGATCTTAACCTCGGTCGGAAGAACAGTACTCGGCATGGATGACCTCGCTTAGCTGATTCTAGCGCTCGGGGGATGGTTCCGGAAGCATACTGGGATCCAATTGAGCGGCGGACTCCGCGTCCAGAAAGACCGTAGCATCCGGGTGAGTGCGGAGAATGGTTGCCGGGCAATTCGTGGATATCGGCTCCTCGACGACCCGCCGGATAATCTCCGCTTTGCGGCTGCCGGGGACCGACGCAATGATTTTCTGGACCCGAAGGAGTGCGGGTACGGTAAGAGTGATGGCAGACGTCGGCACATCTTCGAGGCGCTTGAACCATCCCTCGGCTACTTGCTGATGCCGGGTCACGTTATCCAGCTCAACGATCTTTACATCGAGTGGATCGTTAAAGTCCGCCTCGGGTGGATCGTTGAATGCCAGATGCCCGTTTTCCCCAATCCCGGCCAGGCACAACTGCGGTTTCGCCGCACGCAGCTTTTCCGCGTAATCCCGGCAGGCAAGCTCCGGATCGGGCGCATTGCCATCGATCCCAAAGAACTCTTTCATCGCCACTCGCTGGGTCAGATGCTGGCGCAGGAAATAGAGGAAGGACGCGGGATGATCTTCGAGCAGGTTGGCATAACTATCCATGTGAAACCCGAGGACCTGCTTCCAGGCAAGATCGGGCATAGCGGTCAATGCGCGCAGGGTCTCGATTTGGGAAGCAGCCGCGGCAAAAATGACCCCGATGTCCTTACCGGCAGAGCCGAACTGACGGAATGCCTGCGCCACCGCCTGGGCCGCGGCTTCCCCGGCCGCCTGACGAGTTGGATGAATCTCCAGTTTCAGCGTTCCCACTTGAAGCCGCGTTACCTCTTTGTTCTGGATGGCCATGGATTCCCTTTCAGCTCTCAATTCCCAAGTCTCTCGCCCGCTCGGGTCGAGAACTATGTTTCCCGAAATCTGTGAATAGCGCAACTTCTGCGCCAGTCGCCGAACTCCTACTTGACAGATATTCCGATATGGTTATATATGTAAATTACATGGCTAGGGCAGCGACAACCACTGATGTTTTTAATGCAATTGCGGAACCGCGGCGACGAGAGATCATCGGCCTTCTCAACGACGGCCAGGAATGGGCAGTCAACGACGTCGTTGCGCGCGTAAAGCTCGCGCAGCCGGCAGTCTCAAAGCATCTGGGCGTACTGCGCAAGGTTGGCGTGGTGACGGTTGTGAAGCGTGGGCAGCATCGGTTATACCGGCTGCACGCTGCTCAACTGAAACCCGTTCACGATTGGGTGAAACCCTACGAACGGTATTGGACCCATCAACTCGGCCGCATCAAGGAACGAGCCGAGCAGAAAGCAATGGACCGAATCGCACGCGAGAACAGTTGACTGGCTAACAGCCGCGATTACTTATTGCTCGCCGTGTTTGCGGCGTCGACCCAGTAGGAATTGCGCGCGCTTAGTTGCAACCCCGGGCGGTCCTTGAGTTTCAGATCCAGCGCGTGGAGTCCTGGGACCGGCGATTGCGGATGGAAGCTCAGGACGTAGTAATTCGGCGCGTCGTTGGAGATCGTTACCAGGTGCCGGCTGAGCGTCTTCGCGTCCTTGAAAGCGAAGTACTCTCCCCCTGTCAGTTGCGCAACCGACTCGGGGACGTTGCGCTGGAGTCCGTCCTTCGCCGCGATGTACGCCATCCGGGCAAGCCGCAAGGGTGGGATCAAGTCACTCGCGCAGTCCAGCGCCTGAACGCCGCGATTGCCTTTCGCATCCGGGTCCGCATCCGCGGCGTGGCTCATGCAGCCACCCTTCGCGTACGCCTCATCCTCATAGGGAGTACCACCCGGCCGGGGCAGCTTTGCCGCCTCGTGCTTAACCGCCCTTTTCGTGCTGGAAAAGCCGAAACTGTAGATCGCGGTGTTAGTGTCGTCGACGGTGCGAATAGCCTCTTCAAGGCTGATTTGGCTGCCGTCGTCGATCGTCTCGCTAAAGAGCAGCACCGCACGGCGATAGTCCGGTGGCTGCTGGCGCAAAAGACTGACCCCGAAGTTGAGCGCGTCCAGAATCGCCGCCCCGGGATCTCCCTCCCGTAGGTTGCTAATGGTCCGCATCGCCTCATCGGTATCCGGGGTGAAGTCTTTCGCCAGGCGCGGCGTGCTATCAAAAGTGATCACGGCAACGCGATGGGGCACATTGCCAACGACCGCATCCAGCACGCCGCCTAGATCGCGGTAGTCACCCAGGTGTGCCGCACCCCCTCCACCGGTCTGCACAATGATGGCCAGCGCCACTGGCTGGCCGTCGGTATCGGGCACCAGCTGGAGCGTCTGAGGAACGCCGTTATCGGCAAGGATGAAATCGTCCGCAGTCAGCGCGAAGACCAACTCGCCGCTCTTGGTCTTTACCAACGCCGGCACCAGCACCAGATTCGAGCGCACAGAAATCGCCGTGACCGGCGAGCCAGGCGATGAGGGCGATGAAGGAACGCTAGTTTGCGCGCTGGCCGCCACTCCAGAGAGCAAGACCATACCCGAGATAGCGCTTGCCATTGCGGAAAGCATGCTCACGGAGGACGCCTCGCGAACAGAATACATCTTCCCGCAAAAGACCATCACATCTTTGCTCGCTCCCCGATTTTCCGCAGCCGGGCCTTGACCACACATTGCGGTTTGGTTAACAAACCGTAGTCGGGGGCGTCCGCCGCCCAACGTGTGCAAGGGCGAGGTTCTGGAAATTTAACTTGACTTCGGTAAAACAGCAACGGCGATCAAGCACACCGCCAAATGATTCGGCTATCTTGGTTTCGTAGTGATGAGGTTAGAGATGAATGAAGTGAGTGCAACTCCGGTAAGCCGTGCGCTGTGGTTCGTTGAGAGCCACTTTGGCCGAGAACTAACCCTTGAAGAGATTGCGGACGCTTGTTGCGTGTCACGCTTTCACATGTCTCGGTCGTTTGCTCTCACGATGGGCTGTCCGATTATGCGGTACGTGCGGGGTCGGCGGTTAACTGAAGCAGCACGGGCCTTGGTGGACGGCGCCCCGGACATTCTGAGTGTGGCGCTCGACGTGGGATATGGTTCGCATGAGGCGTTCTCGCGAGCGTTTCGTGAGCAGTTTGGGGTGACACCTGAGTCAGTACGGGCGCAAGGAAATCTGACAAATATCCGAGGAATGGAGGCAATGAAAATGCAGGAAAAATTGTTGGAGAGAGTGGAAGCACGCTTGGAAAAGGGCAAGGTGCTTCTGATCGCAGGTATGGGCGAGCGATATAACTGTGAAAGTAGCGTCGGGATTCCGGCGCAGTGGCAGAAGTTCATACCTTATCTTGGGAGTGTACCTGGGAAAGTAGGAGCGAAGGCCTATGGCGTGAAGTGCAACTTTGATGATGATGAAAATTTCGATTATACGTGCGGAGTCGAGGTGTCGAACTTCTCGCGAGTTCCGGCTGATTGGACCCGGGTAAGGATACCGACACAGGAGTATGCCGTGTTTACCCATCGCGACCACATCTCGACGATTCGGAGCACCTGGTCAACGATCTGGAATAAGTGGCTGCCAGAATCGGGGAGGCAAGTGGCGGACGCTCCGCATTTCGAGTTGTATGGTGAGGATTTCGATTCTATGACCGGCCGCGGCCTCGTTGAGATATGGCTGCCGCTTACTCCTAACGCCGCAAGATGATCTAGATCCGGGCGCGTGCTAATTTGGCCAAGACTGCGGCAGCGCAGCGCAGGTCTTCATCGCTGTTGAGACAATCGGGGCAGAGGCGCAGCCACTGCCCTCGAGCATCGCAAACGATGCCCTCGCTCTGCAATCTGGCTGGAAACTCCGTTGCCTTTGGAAGGCGGATGGCAAGGAATGCTCCGTGATCCTGGTCGCCGCCTTTCAATGTCTTTACGCCGGCATCGGTGATATAGGCACGCAGGGCGTTGAGTTGTTTGAGGCTATACGCGCGAAGTCGTTCGACTCCCATGGCCAGCGTGAATTCCAGACCGCTGCGGGCCTGGTACCACGTCAGCACGGGTGGAGTGGATTCGAGAAAACCATCGCCTCCGTAGTTGAGCACCGGCAACTCCGGCCGCTGATATCCAAAGGTGTCGGCATTGGCGAACCAGCCGATGTCAAGTGGACGCAAGCCGGCATCCATTACCTCAGGCGCTATGTATAGAAAGCAGGCTCCCGGGCCGCCGCGAAGATATTTGTAACATCCACCGATCACAAAGTCGGCTCCCAACCGGACGACGTTCATCGGGATAGCTCCAACAGCATGGTAGGCGTCCACCAGCAGCCTCGTTCCCCGCTGATGACAAGCCTTCGCAAGTGTATCCAGGCCTCTGACGATCTGGCCGGTCATGAACATCACTTGAGAGATCACCACCAGTTCTGCTCCATCGTTCACCGCATCCAACACCGGCTCTATGGCGAAGTCACCCTCCGCACCCGGCTCAACCCAGCGCAGCTCTATGCGTTCGAGCGCGGCGTACTGTTTCAGGATCACGTCGATCGAGTCGAATTCCCCGCGCGTGCTGACCACGCGCGGCTTTCCCGGCAGCGCGTTCAGCACGGTCCGCAGGCCTTGCCCCGCCGAGGTCTTGGGCACTACGCAGTCGGCACGAGCAGCCCCGATCAGCCTTGCAACACGAGCGCGAAAAGCCTGTCGTTCCTCAAGCCAGTCATCCCACGCATCTCCAAGCTCGCTGTACCAGGCTGCGGTTGCTTCGGCGACGTCATCGGCCATCGCATCCAGCGGACGGCCCAAGGAGTGATTTGCGAGATAGATGGAGTTGCGCGACAAGACCCGGGAAAAGAGCGGCGCAATATGTTCCTGGATAGGGTCCTGCTGCAACGGACCCTCGCCCAAGCGCGACATGGCCTCCTGAAGCTTGGCATTCATCGCTGCAATAACTCTGTGCGCGCGGCGAGCAATTCAGGGAAGAAGGTGAGTTCAAGGGCCTGCCTCAGAAAGCCTACGCCAGAGGAGCCACCGGTTCCGGGGCGGAAACCGATGATTCTTTCTACTGTCTTCATGTGGCGAAAGCGCCAAAGTTGGAAATATTCTTCCACGTCCACCAGCTTCTCGCACATTTCATAAGTATCCCAATGTTTGCGAGGATGTTCATAAATCTCGCGAATGACCTGTACGACCGCCTCGTTCTTACGATACGGCTCGGTCCAGTCGCGTTCCGTGCATTCCGGTGGAATGGAAAAACCTCGCCTCGCCAGGTATCGCAAAAACTCGTCATACAGGCTGGGAGCTTCGAGGGCAGCTTTCAGCTTACCGTAGATGATGGGGTCATGCTCGAAGACGCGAATGGCATCGCGATTCTTGTTCCCCAGCAGGAATTCCAGGTTGCGGTACTGGAAGGACTGAAAGCCGGACGCGTTGCCAAGTACGCCACGGAATTCCAGATATTCCGAAGGCGTGAGCGTCTCGAGCACCCCCCACTGCTCGAACAGCTGCATCTGAATGAGCTTGGCCCGCGACAAAATCTTGAAGCACGGATCGAGCTCGTCGTGCTGCACGAAGCGGATCGCAGCGGTCAGCTCATGGATCAGCTGCTTGAGCCATAATTCGGCCACCTGATGTTGGATGATGAAGAGCATCTCATCGTGATGTGGGGGCAAAGACAAGGGGCGCTGTTGAGCCAACAATTCTGGCAGGCAGAGATATCCGGAATAGTTAAGCCGGCCTGCAAAATCCGTCACGATCCCCGGTTCGAGTGGTCTCTGGTTGTCTTCCATAAGGGTCCACTGTACTATTCCTTGGGTTTCCAGCAGTGGGCAAACTCTTTTCGGGCATGGCTGATTCCCATCACCTGGAAAGAGCGGGTGTGCTTCGAGTAGATGACTTGTTGAATTCCACCATGAATCGAATTCGAGTTGTTGTAGTGGCCGATGCCTGTCCCAGCGTATTCCCGGTTCATCCTGATGTAGCTATGCCACTCCGGGTTCCCAGTTTCGTGAAAGCCTGAGGCTTCGAGTAGGCCGTCCTTCGGCTGCCATGCGATGTCGACTGTCCCACCAGTCGGCTCATGGGTTCCGTCATCGCGAATGCGATAGGTCACATACCGGCCAGCCAGCGAACCATACTCTTTGCTGAGCGCCCGCAGTTCAGACCATGCGCGTAACCTGGTGCCAAGCTGCCAATCACCGATCACGCCCAGAATTGCACCCAACACGGACCCGATTGCCAGATTCGGCCAACTTATTGTCATCTCTTATCCCCGCGAGGCGAAGCTCTTTGTAGGATGTACGCTTCTTCCCCCTCACCGGTTCCATGTTATTCGTCATGTTTGGGAGTGCTGCTGAAACCGATCTGGCAGCCGACGTGGAGAGTGCGGCCGTCAGAGCTGACCTCGCGCTGCTACACCGGACCGATGCGTTCGGACAATTGCTCCAGCAATCACGATCGCCAGGTAATCAGCGAAACTCCACATCCCCCTCGACAGGGCTACACCGTATCCCTCGTGCGTCACTATGAGGGGAAGAGCGACAACCATCATCGCGCCAAAGATAAGACTCAGGACCGTCGTGGCCGCCATTTCCCTTCCCCTGGCCACGAGCGCCACCATGAAACCAACGAACAGGGACGCTATGACCTGTCCGACGTCAAACCCCGTGGAGAAGAAGAATATAAACATGCTGGAGTGATGTTGGTAGACTTGGTATCTATCAAGTACCGCAAATAGCGTTGGGCTCACCAATCGACCGGCAACCCTCCGCAGGAAAAATCCTCCCACAACACTGGCCGTTGCCAACCACGGAGCAGTGCGAAAGCCCAGAATCGCAAGCTGCAAAATGGTTTTCAGCGTTTGCCGCCGATACCACCTTCGGGCGAAACGAACTCCAGACGTTGACGCAAGCAGGGAGAATTCCTCGAGCAGGTCGCCGAGGATGGACTCTCCTCGATCGTCTAAGGCAAAAAGCGTGAGGAGCCGCACCGCCAGACGCGGCGGCTGAACGAAGCGTGGTTGTGCTCTCATGAGTAGCTCCTGATGAAGCCGAGGCCTTCTGTCATGCTCTCGAGTGCGCGATGTGTGCGGCTCACGGCCGCACTCCCTTTCGCGGTAACGCGGAAGAAGCGCTTCGCGCGACCGCCACGTTCCGGGGTAGGATCGCCGCGATGGGATTTAACGTATCCCTTGGCCTCTAAACGATCCAGCGTGGCATAAACGGCCCCGATGGACACCTCACGCCCGGTGCGAAGTTCAATCTCCTGCCTTACTGTGACTCCATAGGCCTGATCAGCCAGGCGCAATAGTGCCAAGACAATGATGTGCTCAAATTCACCGAGATAATCGCGATCGGCCATTTCTTATACAATATAGATCAAATGGCCGTAGATGGATACTGGACCAAGAACCTGGGCAACGAATCCGCAGGGCTAGCAGCGGTGTCGTCGAGCTATTCGACCTGATTCAGGCGGCGGGCCATGGTGGCCAAGAGCTTCGGACGCACGTTGGGCCGTGTCCATGGGCACTCAGCAATGCAGATCCCGCACGAGGCTGACTCGGCGAAGTAGGGGATGCACTTGTCGAAGTCCACATACCAGCGCTCGACTCCGCGCACCATCTGCTTTTTTTCCGTAATTGCACCCGGAGGGCACGCGTTGCTGCAGATCTGGCAGGTCGCGCAAAATTCGTCCGCGCCAAAGCGGTCGGGCGCCGTCGCGACCAGCGGCATGTCGGTGGTGACACCGGCGAGCCGCACGCCTGAGCCAAAGCGCCGGCTGATCAAGGAGCCGTGCTTGCCCAGTTCTCCCAAGCCGGAGGCAATGGCCGGCGGAATCAGCAGCAGCGCGTCTGCCGAAGGTCCGGGATATGCATCGGCGTTGTATCCCTGGGAGCGGATCCAATTGGCCAGAGCATAGGAAGCTCGCGTGCCACGCGCGTACTGGTCACCGATGTCGGTGACGCCGACGCCGTTGTTTTCGTCCGAAGGAACCTCTTTGAGCCGTTCGTAGTTGTGGGCGAGCGCGAGCACGATCACCCAGGGCTCCTCGATCGCGTAGCCCTCGAAGACATAGAGCGGGTCCATGGGCGCTCCCTATCGCGTCCGCTTCGTGAGAGAGCGCGAAGACGGTGATCGCACCGGCGAGCTCAGCGGCGGAGGCTTCGCTGCGCACCTCGGCTATCGGAAGGAGCTCGGGATGGTTGTAGGCGGCCATAAACGCCGGCGCTGAACCTGGGCACTTGCGCGAACTCTGCCGCGCCACCAACTGCAATTCGCCATAGGGATGTTGATCGGGCGGATGCCAGAAGAATGGCGATGGCCTTCGCTCCGCCGGCTCACCGAGCCCGTTGATTGGGTTGCCCGAAACCTTGAGCAGGGCAAGCGTCTCTGATTTCGGCCGGTACTGATCCCGCTTGGGGCGTCGCGGATTGGGTTGTTCTGGCACGGGTTCGCCTTAGCGCGCGACCGCGGCGGTTGCCGACTCGGTCACTGCGGAATAACCGTGGGCCACGATCGCCTCCGCGTTGGCGCGGTAAATCTCCCGCTGGTGCGGAGCCCAGGTTCCAAGACCATCCACATATCGGTTACACATGCAGAAGACCGCCGCGATCAGGACCGTATCGTGGATCTCCCGATCGGTCGCGCCCTGCTCTCGGGCAGCGGCTACATCATCCTCAGTTACGTGCTTGCCGCCTTGTTGCACTTTGCCGGCGACGTTCAGCAGCGCTTTCAACTTGGGTGAAATATCGGTGTTGATCCAATCTGTTTTTACCGTCTGCACCAGTTGCTCATCGTGTCCGAGCTGAGCGGCCGCAACGGCTCCATGAATGCTTTGGCAAAAGAAACAGTCATTGCGCCACGAGACATGGGTGGCAATCAATTCGCGCTCACCGCGCGTGAGAGTATTTTCCCCTCTCAGCAGAAGGTTCACGAGCTCGTTCAGCGGCGCGGCGGTCTCCGGCCGGAAGGTCATCAGTCCGACTATGCCGGGAAACTCTCGGCCTAGCTCCGGGGCGACTGGCAAATCGATATAGGCCATGGGTTGTCCTCCACCTCAATAGTATTGAGCAGGCGCCGGCCGGGAGCAGGGAGCGGTTCGGCCTGCAAAGATAACGCTAAGCGCGTGCGCCTCGGCTGCACATCCACCGAAAGGTTGGCTTCCGGTTCCATCCTTAGTTCTGCAAGAACTGAATCAGGTGAGGAAGACCGTACACGCTGGGCTGCCAATCGACGTATATCTTCCCGTGAACGTCAACAGCCCCGTCTTCCGGTCCACGCGGAAAGACGCGATACAATCGCTGCGTTGGTTACACGCATACAGAAAAGACCCGCTGGGATCAACTTGTATGTGCCTCGGGTAATCGCCCATGGTTGAGGTTTCGCCCAGGTAATGCAGCCGGCCTTCGCCGTTCAGGGAGAAGATGGCGATCGTATCGTGGAGCCGATTGGCTGCGTACAAAAAACGCCCGTCGGGCGAGAGCAGGATTTCGGAAGTGAACGTTGTTCCCTTGAAGCCTGGCGGCAGCGTCGAAATGGTTTGTTGGGTGCTCATCGCCCCGGTCGCCGGATCGAAATGAAAAAACACAATCGTGGACGCCTCTTCCTGAAGCGAATAGAGCCAGCGTCCATTGCGGTGGAAGGTGAAGTGACGCGGCCCATCCCCCGGAGGCACTGCAACAAACGGAGCGTCTTCAACAGGAGTCAGTTTGCCGGCACCGGGATCAAAGGCGGACACATAGATCCGATCTTGCCCCAAGTCAGTTTGCAATACGAAGCGGTTGGAGGGGTCAGCGTGGATCATGTGGGCATGCGGACTGTCATGACCGCTAAATGCAAAGCTGCCTGGCGGTCTGCTCGATGCGGTCGCCGGTCCCAGCGAGCCTGTGTCCTGATGAACGTACGTCGCCGGCCCCAGCGCTCCGGTTGGCAGTATGGGCAGCACGGCGACGGTCCCGCCGGCATAGTTGGCGACAAATACGTATTTGCCCGACCCGTCGACACTCAGATGAGCCGGCCCCGCTCCTGCCGAGGAAACTACATTCAACAGTTGAAGATTTCCATCTGAGCGGTTCACAGCATAGGCACTTACCGACCCATTCTTGCCCTCGAAGTCTGCCACTTCATTGGCGGCATAGAGGTAGCGCCCGGAGGGGTCAAGGGAGAGCCAGGAAGCGTTGCGACCTTCGGCGGCCAACTTGATCAGGCTCAGCTCTCCGTTAGCGGGGTTCATCTCGAAGAGGTAGATTCCCTTGCCGTTGCCTCCCCCGCCGTCGGCCGCGCTACTGTAGGTGCCCACATACACGAATATTTTTCGATTCGTGCCTTCCATTGCAAACCCGCGGACCGGTTTTAGCGCTGACAGGATGGCGAAGGCGGCGGATCCTTGCAGTAGTTGGCGGCGAGAAATGGTGCGGCTCGCTTCAAAGGTTGATTTGATCTTTTGCGGACTGATCGAGTTTCTCCTCTTTTATAGACCGGACATCAGCTGTACTTTAGCCAGCGCAGTATCTCTGGCAGTGTCGGCCGCTTGCCATACATCAGGATGCCGACGCGATAGATGCGCGAAGCAACCCAAACCATCCCGTAGGTTGCCAACAGCAGCAGCACCAGGGAGAGAGCGAGTTGCCAGGCCGGCACCGCCATCGCCGCCATGCGCAAACACATCACAATCGGCGTGCATGGTGGAAACAGCGACAACAACACCACCGGCCAAGCTGCGGGGTTGCTTAGGATGTAGACAATGAGCACCAGCCCGATGATCTGTGGCAACACGATAATCATGTTGAACTGCTGTACTTCGGACTCCTGGCTGACGGTGGCGCCCAGACCTGCGCTGATAGCGCTATAGAAGAAAAACCCCAGGATGAAATAGAGCAGAAAAAAGATAAGTTGCAGCGGTGTCACCCCGTAAGCGGCCAGGCCTCCGAGCCCCAACGTCATCCAGATGGATGACGTGCTGAGCAGCAAGAGGAAAACAATCCATATTGCCATTTGGGTCAGCCCCACTGCGCCTACCCCCAACAACTTGCCCAGCATCAGTGACTCCGGTTTGGCCGAAGCCAGCATTACTTCAAACACTCGCGAGGTCTTTTCCGCTACGACCGACTGGGCCACGTTGACGCCGTAAAACACCACGGCAAAATACAGCATAAAGGCCATCACATACGCGCCCCAGAAACTCTTGCTCGCGTCTGCCGCCACGGCCTTACCGTTCTTCACCTGCTGCGTCTTAAGGTCGACACCTTTCAGCAATGCCTGAATCTCTTCGCTCGTGGCGCCGCGCTTCACCAGCTCTTGCCGCACCAGTGCATGGCCAATGGCATCCTGCATCCTGTCCCTTCCCACGAAATCCGCCGATCCGCGGGAAACATACGTGGCCTCGAGGTGCGTCGTTCCTGGCGTTAGATTGAGCCACAAGTAGCCATCAATCTCTTTGTTCTCGACTTCGGCGTTGAGGGCCGCAAGTTCGCCCCCCGTGAGCGGAGCCTTCACCTCTATCGTTAGTTGCGATGCTGGGTCTTTTCTCGTCTCAGGCGCGTCCTTTTCAGCCGCCACTAACTCCGACTGCTCGCTCTGCGCCAATAAAGCATCGTTCGAGGCCACCACAAGGTGCCTTGCGCCACCGCTTAGTTTGCCGGAAAGGGCGCCGGCGCCAAAAATCAGCGAGAAAAATACCGGAATGAGCACCGTGCTGATGCGGAAGGCCTTGCTGCGAATCCGCTCCAGATACTCGCGCCGTGCGATGAGCAATGCCTCACGCATCCACTTTCTCCCCTACTGTCTGGATGAAAATCTCTTCCAGCGACGGCTCTACCAACTCAAAGCGGTAAATGCGCGCGTGTTGTTCGGCCGCACGCAACAATGCCTGCGCATCGCCGTGCTCCATTAGCCGAATCTCCGCGTGGCCCGGATACTCCTTGCAGTCGGCAATCGCCTCATGTTTCAGAAACCCGTCTTCGCCGTCGAAGTCGATGATCACCCGATTGCGCTCATAGCGGGATTTCACTTCGCGCACCCTGCCGGAAAGCACCACCTGACCGCGATGAACCAGGCAAATCTCGTCGCAGAGCTTCTCTGCCTGGTCCATGCGATGGGTCGAGAACAAAATCGCCCGTCCTTCCTTCTTCAGATCCAGCAGGGTATCTTGCAGCAGTGTGGCGTTCACTGGATCGAGCCCCGCGAAGGGTTCGTCCATGATGATCAGTTCGGGCTCGTGCAACAGCGTCACAATAAACTGGATCTTCTGCTGCATTCCTTTCGAAAGCTCTTCTGTTTTGTTCTGTGCCGCATCCATGATTTGCAGCCGTTCACACCATGCTTGCGCACGCTTGGCGGCAATCTCCGCGGTGAGCCCATGGAGTTGCCCCATAAAGATGATCTGGTCCATCACCTTCATTTTTCGGTAGAGTCCGCGCTCTTCCGGAAGATAGCCAACCTTCTTCAGGCCCTCGCGCGTAAACGCCCGGCCAAAGAGGTTGACGGTGCCGGAATCCGGCACCGTAATGCCCACCATCATGCGGATGCTCGATGTTTTCCCCGCCCCATTCGGCCCCAGCAGCCCAAACATCGTTCCCGGCTCTATCCGCAAACTCAAATCGCGGACCGCTACCTTTTGCTCGTACGCTTTCGACACATGATCGAGCTCCACTACGGGCGCCATGCCTAAACCTCTCGCGAGGAGTGTAACAAAGCCCCCGTTGCCGTAAGGCTATTCGGCCCCTCCTGCGGCCGCCGCGGTTTTGCCCTGCAGATAGCGTTCGAACCAGGCTACCGCGCGGGTTAGCTCATCTGTCTGATGTTCCCGCTTCAAAAAGCCGTGGCCTTCCTCCGGATAGTAGACAGCATCGACAGTGCGGCCCTCCGCCTTCAGGATCGCGACTACTTGCTCGGCCTCCTCCTTCGGTACGCGGATGTCGCGGTCGCCTTGCAATACCAGCAGCGGAGCCTTTTCGTTGCGAATATATTTCAGCGGCGAACTGGCCTCGTACACGGCACGGTCTTTCTCCGGATCTCCCAGCAGCGTTTTCTCATATTCCTGCAGATAGGGATCTTCATGCTGCAGCATGGTGTACCAGTTCAAAATTCCATACTCGTCCACCGCAGCCGCCCACACCTCAGGAGTCTTTCCGATAGCCATCAGGGTCATGAAGCCGCCATACGATCCTCCCCAGATCCCAATCTTCTTAGCATCCACGAAGCCGGTCGCCTTCAGAAAATCCACACCAGCGATCTCGTCCCTTAGATCGCCACCGCCCAGGTCTTTGACGTTGGCGTTCTGAAAATCCATTCCGTAGCCTGTGGAACCGCGTACATTCGGCGCAATCACCACGAAGCCACGCGATGCCAGCAGAATGGCGCGACTATTGAAGCTATCCACAGTTTGGCCTGTGGGTCCGCCGTGCGGCATCACCACGGCAGCGGCTTTTCCGTCGCGCTTGAGATTAAAGGGCACCCATACGAAGGCCGAAATCAATCGTCCGTCAAAGCTCTTGTAAGTCACCAGTTGCGAGGGGGCCACAACGGCGGTTGCGAGCCCAGGAGATTCGTTGTGGGTGATCTGCTTCAGATCACCGTCTGTATGCAGTACATACAGATTCGCCGGATGTGTCGAGTCCTGATGACGCAGGAGGTAGTTGCCATCGGGCAGGAACGACGTAGGAGTAGCTGCCCCCGTATTCAGTCCCAAGGGCGCGTTGCGCTCGCCGCCCTTCAAGGTGGCCGTATCGACAAATTGAACGCTGGCTCGTCCGTCTGCGTTTAGCTCGTAGGTAAAGCTCTTGCCATCGGGCGAGAATTCTCCGGCGGAGGCCTCCCATTGCGTATCGGTCACCCACTTCCACTTTTTAGCGGCGAGGTCAAGCAAGGCTACGTTTTGGTAACCCGCCTTGCGGTTAGAACTGAGCAGCAGGTGCCCGCCATCCGGCGATACATCACTGATCGACACCAGTTCCTTGCCTTCGTGCCCGGTTAGCTTCTCAGCCACGCCACTGTGCACATCGATGCGGTATCCATCGGAGTCGTCCAGCCCCACTCGGCGGTTGGCAAAGAGAACGCCGCCGTCCGGGCTCCAGCAGGCTACGCTCCACGAAGCTTTCGGATCTTTTTCGTGAGTCAGCAACCGGATGGGTCCGGAAGGCCACGCCATCACCGCGATATTGGGAGACGGTGAGGTCTTGTCTTTGGAGACCAAGGCGAGCATCGAACCATCGTGTGAAAAGAGGGGTCCGGTTTCGCTCGTCTGGTCTGTGTTGGTCAGGTTGTGGGGCTCGCCCCCGGCAAGTGGGAGGGCAAAGATGTCATACATTTCATCGCCGCCCTTGTCCTGAATGTAAAGGATTTCGCTGCCGTCATGGTTGAAGGTGAGATTCGCCTGGCGATCATTTGCATGCAGCAGCTGTCGCGCCTCCGTGCCATCCGCGTTCATGAGCCAGAGGTTCAAGCGCCCGGAGGCATCGCCGACATACGCGATGCGGTGACCGTCAGGAGATAGGGTTACCTCGGCTATATGGGTCGTCTGCAGCAAATCAGCTACCTGCACTGGAGCAGCCTTGGCGTGCACGTTGGAAACCACGCTCTTCGGATCTGTAGGCACGCGGTCTGCAGGCCCGGAAGCTAAGGAGAGAAGGCTGGAGGTGGAAAGCAGGAGCAAGACAGCGCAGGAGCGGATCATGGGCAGACCTGGCAGGTGAAGTTTGAGGATAGTACGGAAACCATCATACCGAGTGCACGTGGGTTATGGAAAAGTGCTTCCTGGAATGGGTCCCTCTCATTGCCAAGGCCGGGAAGGGTCCGCGTAAGCGCCAGAAAAAAAGCAGCAGAGCCTGCCCTGCTGTTCTCGTCCGGTTCCCAGGCAGACGCTTTAACCGGATCAACGCATCTTAGATTCGTTGCCCGCAAACTCTTTGCCTCGATGGGTAGAATAGTCCGAACATGGAGCGGTCCATTGAAAAAGACTAGCCGGGCATTGTGTCTGCTCATCCTCTCCGCCCCGGGGTGGGGACAGGCCGGCTCGCCCTCGCCCGCGCAAGACGCGGGCCAAACCCCACCGGAGGTGACCACTCTCAAGGTAACTACGCGTGTGGTGGCAATCTCTGCCGTAGTGAAGGGCAAAGATGGCGCGGCCAAGACAGGGCTGACCAAAGATGACTTTCGTGCTCAAGCAGGATGGCAAGGATGTGCCCATCCACTACTTTTCTCAGGGGTCTGAAGTTCCACTGAGCTTTGCGCTCATGGTAGATACCAGCGGGAGCCAGGAAACGTTCATCGGGGATGAATCGCTGGCAAGCGACGTCTTTTTCGAGACCATGCTGGGCCGTAAGGAGGATCGCGCGATGCTGGTGCAGTTCGACACCAGGGTCCTGCAGCTTAAAGGCATGACGAACTCCGCCAGTGCGCTTCATTTCGCGTTGTCGCGCATGAGTCAGGAAGCCTCCACTAAGGGAGGAACTCTTCTCTATGACGCGATTTACGCGGTGGCGAAAGACGTCCTTGCGAAGGAGACAGGACGTAAGGCCATGGTGATTCTCAGCGATGGCGGCGACGTCGGAAGCCGCCATTCGCTCGTCGAAGCCATCGAGCAGGCGCAGCGCGCGGATGTCCAGGTTTACTCCATTCTTTACAGCATGCGAAACAGCTTCAGCGGCGGCAACACCGGGCGAGCCCCCGAGCTTGATACTGGTCTGGGAGCCTTGGAGAAACTTTCGGAGAGTACGGGCGGACATGTGTTTACTGTTTCGCACGCCACGAGCCTGCGAGATATCTTCGCCCAGATCGCCGATGACCTGCGGTTGCAGTACGAACTGGGCTACACGCCTCCCCCAGACACCCAGCCGAACAGCTATCACAAGCTGGAGTTGAAGGCGAAAGACAAGAAGCTGACCGTCCAGGCCCGCAAAGGTTTCTTCCAGCCAGGTTAAGCTTTGCCACCACGTTGCGGTAATCCTTGCAAGCAATCGCCAAACAATTTGCGAAAGGCTTCATGATCGTCTTCTTATTAAACCGTATATTCCGATAGCACCTAAAAAGGTGCCCAATAGGGGAATGGTCAATGCTGGACATCACGAAGGATATTCAGTCGCTCACGACATTTCGCCGCCGGTCTGGGGAATTCTTGAAGCAGCTAAAGAAGAGTAAACGCCCTGTCGTGCTCACGGTTAAGGGGGAGGCGGCTGCTGTTGTGCAGGATGCCTAGGCCTATCAACGGCTGCTCGACATCGCCGCCAGCGCGAAGGTCGAGGAAGGTATTCGCCAGGGTTTGGAAGATGTGGCCCACGGCCGCACCCGGCCGGCGAAAACGGTATTTGACGAGATTCGCCACAAATATGGCATACCTCGTTGAGATGACCGCTCGCGCGGCGCGCGATCTCGAAAGTTTGTATTTAACGAAAAACGCCGCGGAATCTCAATCGCCGCTCGATGGTACAACGGTCTGGAAGAAGCTGTGTACTCGCTAACAACGCATCCCCACCGCTGCCCTACTGCCCCGGAATCCCAAAGGATGGAACGACAACTACGGCATCTGCTTTACGGCAAGAAGCCCCAGGTATACGGGGTTACCTATGAAGTCCAGGAACAGAAGCAGAAGGTATGGGTGCTGACGATTCGACACGCCGCCAGGCGAAAAGCGAACGTTTTGGGGCGTTAGCAAAGAAAATCCATTTCTCTCCTTAATCCTTGCGTAATTTTGGGTGCCCGATCCGTATACCCCTCGTATGTTCGAATACGAAGGGACATTGGCGGCGATCGTGAGCACCGAAACCCACATTGCGCGTGGCCTTCGCCAAAGAGACGTCGCTCTCCTGCATGCTTTAGTCGGGCAATACCAGTATCGTCTTGTCCGCTACTTTACTTACCTCCTGGGCAGACGCGAGCCCGTTGACGACCTGGTACAGGAAACATGGCTGCGCGTTCTTGAGCGCGGCCACTCCTACGACGGAAAATCTCGCTTCGAGCCCTGGCTCTTTACCGTCGCCCGCAACCTGGCCCTCGACTATGTGCGCAAACGGCGAGTCTTCAGTCTCGACTCCAAAGATTCTCTAGAACCGGATCTCGAGTCGCTCACGCCTGTTTCGCAAGCGCCCTCACCCTTCGAGCAAGCAGCACGCACGGAGGATGCCCAGCGCCTCGCTCACTCGCTGCAGATGCTGGAACCCATGTATCGAGAAGCACTCGTCCTGCGCTTCCAGGAAGATCTGTCGCTGCAGGAAATGGCCGGAGTAATCGGAGCGTCCGTCTCGACCGTCTCTTCACGGATTTATCGCGGCCTCGCGGCACTGCGGGCGCAAATGGAAGGAGCAACCAATGCAAGCTGATCGTCACCAGGAGATCCGCCACATCATCGATCGATCCCTCGCGGGTGCGGCCTCCCTGCAAGAAGAGCAAACCCTGCGCGAACATTTGCTTGCCTGTGCCGCGTGCCAGGAGTATCTGAGCACCTCCCATCAAGCCATTGCCGGCCTGGGGGGGTTCTCCTTCGAGGTGAACCCGGACCTTCAGGGAAAGGTGCTCGCCGCCCTCACTCTACGCGCCCAACAGCTGCAAACCAAAAGGGTCCAGCAAAGGCCCATGTGGTGGAGTTACCTGGCGGCGCTGGTGCTCACGATGGCCGGTTCGTTCACGGCTGCTCGATTTAGCGGTTTCGCCGGTGCTGTCTTTCATATAGAGCCGGAGCCCCTCCACATTGGACTGCTCGCCCTGTGGATAGTGCCGTCCTTATGTTTCTGTTTGCTGTTTCCCGTCCTGCACCGGTTGTCGCTGGGTTGGACAAATGAGAAAGGATTATCCCAATGATTGTTCGTCAGTTCCTGGAAGTGGTTCCGAAGTTCGTTAAAACAGTCGCCGCCGTGATCGCGGGAGGCGGTGTAGTGATCGGCTTGGCCGTCACATTATTTTCCCCCCGTGCCGCCGCGGTCCCGGGTCTGCCGGCCGGGTTAGGCTTGCTCGTGGGTGTCGTGATAGCGACCTGGATTCTCGGCCTGGGTTACGTCTATGCAGATGCCCGCCGGCGCGGCATGCCTCCCATCCTTTGGACCCTGATCGCAGCATTCATCCCTAACTTGCTGGGATTTCTTCTCTACTTCGCCTTGCGCAAACCGATTGCGTTGCCTTGCCCGCAGTGCGGGCAAGCCACTCCGGCAGGACAACGATTCTGCTCATGGTGTGGTTATCAAGCATCATCAGTTCTCTCCGCCCAGCCCTCTTAAAGCTCCGGATTTTTTGGGGGGGGGGCCGGGACGCCGCTCCCCCTGTTCATTCTCGGACACCCTGCGGTGAAACCGGACAAGCACCTCCCCTGCTTGCGTCACAAACCGTTTGCTTCCCGTAGACATGCTTTGGCCGCCCAATTGCACTTACTCCATCGAGCCACATATCCACTTGAGGCCTCCCAGTGAAGAACCTGTTGCAGGACTTGCGATTTGCCCTTCGCCAAATGCGCCGTTCTCCCGGCTTTGCCTTGACGGCTGTGCTGACCCTGGCGCTCGGGATTGCCGCCAATATCATCGTTCTCGGCGTGCTGCAGGCCTTGGTCTTGAGGCCCCTCGACGTACCTCATCCCGACCAACTGATGCAGCTTCAGCCCACCGATGTTGGCTTTCCGGTTTTTGCTTACCCAGAAGTGCGCGATGTGCGCGATGAGAACACGGCATTTTCCGCGGTTGCCGCGCATAGCATTCAGAATTTTGGCCTGCAGGCCAATGGAGTTACGCGGCCCGTCTGGGGATACGAGGTGAGTGGGCAATACTTCGAGGCCGTCGCCGTCCGGCCATTCTTGGGACGGCTCTTGCAGCGCGCCGATGATGCTCATCCCGGAGCCTCTTCCAATGCGGTGCTCTCCTGGGGAGCATGGAAAGCTCTCTTTGGCGCGGACCCCAACATCGTGGGAAAAACGGTCCGCGTGAACAAGATGCCGTACACCATCATCGGCGTTACCCCAGAAGGCTTCTACGGCACGGACAGATTCCTGCAGCCCGACATTTTCGTACCTATGGCCAACGAAGTGTTGATCGAAAAGACCAACTGGCTCGACCAACGCCACGAGAGGAATATCTTCGCGATCGTGCGCCTCAAGGACGGTGTGACACTGCCCCAAGCGCAGGCCGAGCTGAACGCGATTGCAGTCCGCATGCGGAAAAAATATCCCACGGATGACGAGACGATCGGATTCAAGCTGGTTAGACCTGGCCTTTTCGGTGATTTTCTCGGCGCACCGGCTCGCGGTTTTCTGGCTGGGGTGATGGGGTTGGCCGGAATCGTACTGCTCGCCGCCTGCGCGAACCTGGGCAGCCTGTTCGCCGCGCGCACGGCAGACCGCACGCGTGAGATCTCGATCCGCATGGCCATCGGTTCGAGCCGGTGGCGCGTCGTCCGCCAAATCCTGGTCGAGGCTTTCGTGATCTCCATTCTAGGGGGTATCTGCGCCTGCGGTTTAGCCTGGATCGCGCTCACCGGCCTGGCCACCTGGCATCCGCCCACGGATTACCCCATCAAATTCTTTGTGTTGCCGCAGCCTTCCCTGATCCTCATGGCGTTGCTGTTCTCAGTGCTGGCCGGCGGGCTCTTCGGGGTAATGCCACTACGGCAGATTTTCAATACCGATCCGAATGAAGCGGTCAGAGCGGGCGGAAGCCAGTCCGTCGCGGGAGGCCGTTGGGCCCTGCGCGATTTGCTGCTGGCCGCACAGATCGCGCTCTGCTGCGTCACCGTCACGGCTGCTTTCGTAGCCCTGCGCGGCCTGGGCAAAGCGCTCGCCATGGACGTTGGCTTCAACCCGCACAACGCGATCGTGACGCGATTCGATCTGAGCCAGGCCGGCTATTCGGCAGAGACTGCCGACCACTTCCAACGTCAGCTGCTGGAAAGGGTCGCGCAGATCCCGGGAGTGAAAGCCGCAGCCTACGCCAACTCCCTGCCGCTCGGCGCTGACAGCTCCATGTCTGATGTCTTCTCGCAGGCAACGACCGATTACAGACCATCAAACAAAGTGTTCACGACTTACTACTTTCAGGTATCTCCTGGATATTTCACCGCCGCGCAAACCCCGCTGCTCGAAGGCCGTGATCTAAGCCTTACCGACACCAAGAAGGCGCCGGCTGTTGCTTTGGTGAACCAGGAATTTGCCCGGCGCGTCTTTCATACCGAACACGCCGTCGGACGCTACTACAAGGACAGCACCGGAAAGCCTATCCAGATTGTGGGCATCGTGGCCGATGGAAAATACCTATCGCTCAGCGAAGATCCGCAAGGGGCAGCGTTCTACCCGATCGCGCAACTGGGAGATACGTCCACAGCGCTCCTCGTCCGGCCGCAGGACAACACCGCGGATATGGCTGCCACCATTCGCAAAGCGGTCCGCGATCTTGACGCCACGGTTCCTATCCAGCAATCCAGTGAATGGAAAAGCCAGATAGCACTGGCGCTTTTTCCTTCCCGGGTGGCTACCGTGGCCCTCAGCCTCTTTGGCGCTTTCGGCCTGCTGCTATCCATCGCCGGCACCTTCGGCCTGGCATCCTATACGGTCAGCAAGCGGCTGCGGGAACTGAGTATTCGGGTTGCGCTCGGCGCGCAGGCGCAGCAGATTGTCTCTGCCGCGTTGGGCCGGATGCTGACCCTGCTCACCTGCGGCTGCTTCCTTGGCGTCGTTCTCGGCGTCGCAGCAAGCCGGCTACTTTCAGCCATCGTCTACCAAGCCTCCGCGCAGGATCCATTTGTGCTGGCCGCGGTTGTTTTTACCATGGTGCTCACCGGAACACTTTCTGTCGCCGGCCCAGTGAGACGGGCCCTGCACATCGATCCGGCCCACCTGCTGCGCGAGCAATAACTTGACTTGGAGTACGACCATGACCACCATGTTGCAAGATCTGCGATTTGCGCTTCGCCAGATACGTCGTTCGCCCGGCTTTGCCTTGACCGCTGTGCTGACCCTGGCACTCGGAATTGCCGCCAACGTCATTGTCTTCGGCATACTGCAAGCGCTGATCTTGCGGCCCATTGATGTGCCTCATCCAGATCGGGTGATGACGCTGGCGCGCACCGACCAGGTCTATCCCATTTTTTCTTATCCGGAAGTGCGCGACGTGCGCGATAGCAATTCAGTTTTTTCTGCCGTGGCCGCCATGAGCATAACGAGTTTCGGCCTGGAGGCCAACGGTGTCACCCGTCCTGTCTGGGGATATCCGGTGAGTGGACAGTACTTCGAGGTGGTCGGCATCAAGCCGTACCTGGGGCGTCTGCTGCAGCGTGCCGATGATGACCATCCCGGAGCGTCCGAGGCTGCAGTGCTTTCGTGGCCGACGTGGAATAGTTATTTCGACGCGGATCCCAACGTCGTGGGAAAGACAATCCGGATCAATAAGCAGCCATACACCATCGTCGGTGTCACTCCGCAAGGCTTCTATGGGACTGAAAAAATTGGCAACCCTGACCTTTTCGTGCCTCTGGCAAATGAAGCATCCCTGGGAGGGCCAAATCTTGAGGACCGCACTGTTCACAACGTTTGGGGGATCGTGCGCATCAAGGACGGCGTAACGACGCCGCAGGTCCAGTCTGAATTAAAGATGATTGCCGCCCGCGTGGCCCGGCAGTATCCCGCAGACGAAGAAAAGATCGGATTTAAGCTGACTCGTCCTGGGCTGATGGGCGACTTCTTCGGCGCGCCGGTGCGCGGTTTTCTGACCGGGGTGATGGGGCTGGCCGGGATTGTGCTGCTCGCCGCCTGCGCCAACCTGGGCAGCCTGTTCGTAGCGCGCACCACAGACCGCGGCCGAGAGATTGCCATTCGCATGGCGATTGGATCGAGCCGCTGGCGAATCGTGCGCCAAATCATGCTCGAAGCCCTTGTGATTTCCATTCTCGGAGGTGTCTGCGCCTGCGCTTTAGGATGGATGGCCATCACCGGCCTAGCGAACTGGCATCCTCCCACCGAAGTCCCCATGAAATTCCATATAGCACCGCAACCCTCGTTGATCCTGATGGGCTTGCTGATCTCTGCCTTCGCGGGCGCCCTGTTCGGGCTAATTCCGCTGCGCCAGATATTCAAGACCGATCCCAATGACGCCATCAAGAGCGGAAGCAGTCATTCTTCTGCTGGCCGCCGCTGGGCGCTACGCGATGTGCTGCTGGCAGCGCAAGTTGCTCTCTGCTGCGTCACCGTCACGGCTGCCTTTGTCTCCTTGCGTGGCTTGGGTAAAGCCATGACCATGAACCTGGGTTTCAATCCCGGGCATGCCGTGGTAACCAAGTTCGAGCTCAGCCACGCCGGCTATTCGAAGCAGTCTGCCGATCATTTCCAACGCCGGTTATTGGAAAGAGTTTCGCAATTGCCGGGAGTGCAAGCAGCGGCTTATGCAAGTGCCACACCTCTCTCCCAGGACACGGTCACTTCTGCTATCTACTCGCAACAAACTACCGACTTCAGGCCCTCGAATCATACGTTTTATACGTACGTATACGAGGTGTCGCCTGGATATTTCGCCGCCGCTCAAACGCCACTCCTCGAGGGACGTGATCTAAGTTTCAGCGACACTGCCAAGACACCGCCTGTTGCAGTGGTGAATCAGGAGTTCGCCCGGGAGCTCTTCCATTCCGAACACGTGGTCGGCCGCTATTTCAAAAATGACGCCGGCGTCTTGACCCAGATCGTGGGCATCGTAGCTGATGGGAAATATCTATCGCTCAGCGAAGAACAGGATGACGCAGCGTTCTTTCCCCTCTCCCAGTTGGGAAGCACCAAAACATCCCTCATTGTACGGACTCAGCCAGGTTACTCCGGCGAAGCCACGAATGAGATGGCGGATACCGTTCGCAAAGTGCTGCGCGATCTTGATCCCACCGTTCCTGTCCAGGAATCCGGCGCCTGGAGAAACCAACTTGGACTGGCTTTCTTCGTAGCCCAGGTGGCTACGGTCGCCTTAGGCATCTTTGGCGCATTCGGATTGCTGCTCTCGATCGCCGGAACTTTCGGCCTTGCCTCCTACACGGTCAGCAAACGGTTGCGCGAACTGAGTATTCGGGTCGCGCTTGGCGCGCAGACGAAGCAGATTCTCTCGGCAGCGCTCGGTCGTATGCTGATCCTGCTCGGGAGCGGTTGTGCAGTCGGCATCGTGCTGGGGGCGGCAGGGAGCCACTTGCTCTCGGCAGTCGTCTACCAGGCGTCCTCGCAGGATCCATTCGTGCTTGTCGCGGTTGCATTGACGATGGCGTTCACCGCCATTCTCTCGGCCGCCGGCCCGGTAAGACGCGCTCTGCACATCGATCCGGCAAACCTGCTCCGCGAACAATAGTTGGCTTTCGAGGTGACGTTGGTCACCAGTTGGGGCGAAGCTGCCGCCTAGGTAGTTGCATAGCCAAATCGATCACTCACTGCAACACAGTTTCCCTTGTACCCATCGAGCGAGTTCCACCTAAGGCAAAGAAAATAAGCAGGTAGTTGTCCCAATTGAAGTCTCTTACCTGTTTCGCCAGAGAACACACAACCGGTTACCGGCCTCTCTCCAGCGCATTCGAACGAGCCAGCGCGCGGTTGTGAGCTACGTTACCGGCGGGGGATTTTCACCGTCACTGGTCCATTCGGGGGAGATGAAAGAATCAACGGCTCTGACAAATTAGGTCAGAGCATTCCCTAAAAGGGTAATGGGAATGCCGCTGGACGGGGGCAATATCTAGATGAAACTCCTCATAGTGGGTTTGTTAACGTGTACCGGGACAGCCTTTGCCGCTAACCTTGCGCCGGCCACCTATCATGCTGGAACTGTTGTCTCGGATCCCTCGCAGGCTTCTGGAAGCAGCTGCACTCGCAGCACAGACCAGATCTGCAACAGCGATTACGAGGCGGAATACATGGTTAAGTCCGAGGGCATTCTCTACGCCCTCACACCCGCCGGCGAATCTTCGGGGAGCATCAGCGACAGGTTGATGCTGGCCTGGAGCAGATATATGTTGAGGAGTGATTCGCTCTATCACCAGCAGGCGGGAACACCGATCCTGATGCGAGACGATGGCAGGCATCTTTATGTGAAGGTGGGCAGCCGGGAGTCAAAGTACATCGCCATTGAGGCCCGATAGCAAGCCTATAAGTCCTAGTGCAGGTTCAAAGTCCCGCACCGCTGGTTCGTAGCGCACGCTGCCAAATGATGCGCCACGCCCGGTCGAGATCTGCCGGATCGACAAAGAGGATGTATGCCGTCAGGATATCCCACTGAAACATGGGGACGTTGATAGCGTATTCAATCGACAGATGAAGCAACAGCCCCAGCAGCAGCAGCGGATAACGGAACCGCTGGAACCAGATGAGGGTTCCCAGGCAAAGCTCCAGGCCCATGATGCACCAGGTGCCGGTCTTGTATATCACGGGATACTGTAACCATCCGGGTAGCGGAAAGCGCTTGAAAGCATGGAGATGGGCTACGTAATAAATGGCAGTCCCGTTTAGCCACGCGGCCCCCTTCATTTTCCAGGCAAATGAGACTAGATACAGTAGCGCCAGTTCGAACTGGATCATCCGTTGAGCCCACGGGGCTCTCGCCGAAAGCCCCGGCTCTTCCAGCCCCTTGCGAACCCGGATCATACGATCCAGAGAGAGGGCTGCTCCAGCCGGCGCAAACATCAGGAAGAAGCCGGCGACCCGCAAAAAAGTGTCTCCACTGTGATCGATAAAGAGATTTCTCTGCTCTATCGAAGTGAGACAGAGGAAAACAGCGACACTGCTCGCTCGGGTAAATAAGCCTACCGTCAGCAGCACGGCGAAACCGAGAGAAATCCAGAAGAATGCTGCGATCCAACGATCATCCTGCGGCAAAAGAGTGAACAGGTTCAGCCGCGCGCCTGGTTCCACAGCCTTCATGGTTGATAGGGTTACCCACCCATGCACACCAAACCACTCCAGCCAATCCGAGTGCAGCAGGATGAGCGTCGCGGAGACGCAGAGACCGTACAGAATGCGGAACAAAGCGATAGGAAGGGGTGATTGCGGTGCGAAAAAGAACTTATCCCAGGCCTCTCGAACGCGCAGAATCATTTCAGATCCTCGGGCTCGATGTAATCGTCATAAAAAACAACTGGCTTGGGCGTGGGTTCGCGGGTCTCATCCGCCCCAAGCGTGATCTCCGTCTGGTAGTTCACCAGTAATACCTTTTCCGGCGGATCAGTTTGGCTCTTGAATGACCGCGCAATATGCTTCGCAACGTCGGGCAATATGGCGGCGTTGCCCGCTTGCAATAAGACTTCTGCAAATTTGCGGTATCTCTCTTTGCGATACCGCTCGCTGTAACTAAGCTCCTCCATGCGGGGAAAAGCCCAGACGCGAATGTGGTGATCTTGTGTGACCACTGCGGCCTTAACATAAGAGTTGGCGTTGGGCGGATTGGGAGCAAACGTGTCCCATGATTGGAAGAGGCCACTCCATCGCATATAGGGGCTGACCAGTCCTCTGATCCCCGCCACGAGCCAAAAGTTTGTGGGGGCGGCCCAGCAGGTGATAGCAATCAAGTGAAACAGGATAAAGGCGCTGATGGCCCCGCGACGAAACCCCGAATGGCCCGCCTGCGCAGGAGCCGTGGCTTTCTTGTTTTTCTCACGAGCATTGGCCATGTTCATCGCTCTTTCTTGCCTGATTTCCCAAGTGTATAGTGACGCGTTGATGATGATCTTCGCTCATGCATGTCGTGTAACGGGTCGTGTGGCCTTTTTCACAAACACATGTGGGGGAATATGACTTACGCGATCCTATACAGATTAGCCAAGGTGCTTGCCTTCGGCGCTTCCGTAGCCCTGGCTGCGGCCGTTTCTGCGCAAACCCAAGCACCGCCAGCGCCGCCTACCGCGGCTGATCGTGCCGCGATGACTGCTGCCTCCGCGGCGGAGCGCGATCGCGAGCTTAAACTGCTGGGCATCACCGCCATGCAGCCTGGTGTGACGGCCTATGACATCGGCAAGCCGGGTAACGCCAACTTCGATGAGTCCAAGGCCAACCCCTATCCCAAACTTCCTGACGTTCTGACCATGAACGACGGGACCAAGGTGACCACGCCGGCGCAATGGAAGAAGCGCAGCGCCGAAATCAAGGTAATGTTCGACGAGAACGTCTACGGGAAATACCCTGCGCACATTCCCGCCGTGAGGTGGAAAGTGGACAGCGTGGACCAGATGACCGTCCAGGGCATTCCTGCCATCGTCAAACACATCACCGGCCATGTTGATAATTCGTCTTATCCGGCGATTACGGTTGATATCCATGCGGACGTGGTAACGCCGGCCAGCACCAAGGGCACTAAGGTGCCGGTGATTATCGGCGGCGGTTCGATACGCCCGCGCCCGGTCTTCCCACCACCCGCCCCGGGGCAGGTGGTGCACAAGCTCGCTTCCCCTCCCGTTGCGCCTGATTCCGCCAAGCTACTGCTGGCCCATGGCTGGGGCTTTGTCGGCCGCAACTCCAACGACGTACAGGCCGACAATGGCGCAGGGCTCGATAAAGGCATCATTGGTCTGGTGAACAAGGGCCAGCCGCGCTCACTCGACGATTGGGGAGTGCTGCGTGCCTGGGCCTGGGGTGACAGCAAGCTGCTCGACTATCTCGAGACCGATCCCGATGTCGACAGCAGGAAAGTTGGCGTGATGGGTCATTCACGCGGTGGCAAAGCGGCGCTGGTGGCGCAAGTGGATGACCCGCGCTTCGCGATCGGCTTCATCTCCTCCTCGGGTGCGGGGGGCGCCGATCTCTATCGTCGCAACTATGGCGAGGCGATGGGCAACATCACGGGGACGAGCGAATTTCATTGGTTCGCTGGCAACTTCCTCAAGTATGGTGCGGTTGGTCACTCCGCTAACGACATGCCGGTGGATAGCCATGAATTCATCGCGCTGGTGGCGCCGCGCCCTATCTTCATCGGCGGCGGGGCGCTGCTCACAGATCCAGTGTATGCTCCCGGCGACGCCTGGCAAGACGCACAAGGCATGTTCATCGCTGCCGTTGCTGCCAGCCCAGTCTGGTATCTGCTCGGCGCCAAGGGGCTGGGAACAACTACGTTTCCGCCGATGAATACATTCATCGATTCAGGCGATGTCGCCTTCCGCCAACACGAGTATGGGCACACGCCGGCTCCCAACTGGCCCTACTTTATCGAATTCGCAGATAAGGAATTCAGAAAACGCTGAGTGCATCCGCGAGACATCCCTTGCATACCGGCCCTGTGACTACCGGGTCAAGTCCAACTCCCACTCCTGGCCAATGAGATCATGGCCGAAGCTGTGGTGAGGCTCTTCCTTGACCAGTCGAAAGCCTGCCTTTTTGTAGATGCGATGCGCAGAAGTAAGAATGCTCTGGGTCCAGAGATCGATCTTGCGATAACCTGCCGAACGGGCGAAGCGAATACATTCGATCACCAAGGCGTCCCCCAGGCCGAGGCCACGGGCACATGGCTCAACAAAGAGGAGACGAAGCTTTGCTGTCCGCGGTTCGCTGGGATGCTTGACCAGAAAGACGTGGCCCACATTCTGGCCATCGATCTCCGCCATCCAACAGCGCTCCCGCGCGGCATCGAAGTTGGTGAGAAAATCATCCACAATTTCTGCGACCAGGGCTTCGAAGGTGTTGTCCCATCCGAACTGCTCCGCATAGCCGACGCTTTCGCGATAGACGACCCATCCCATATCGCCCACACGGTGCGGCCGCAGGAGGAAGGGTGGCCGGTTGCGATCGACTTTCATAAGAATGCTCTCGATGGTCTGCATGCTATGGACGAGTTCCATTCGAGCAGCAGGCGGCAGATCCTGAAGGACGTTGTGAGCCTGCTCCTCAGAAAGAGCATTCAGCTTCTTGAAGGCCGCTTTACCCCGCGCCGTGAGCGTCAGTTCGGCGTAGCGGGCGTCCTGTTCAGAAGCTTTTTTGCGTAGGAGACCGGCGCCCTCGAATTTTCCCAGCATGCGGCTCAGGTACGCGGGATCCACGCCAAGGCCTTCCGCGATGTCGCTTGCTTTCGGCGCGACGCGCGTCGCCAGTTCGTAGAGTACCCTGGCTTCCGCCAAAGTGTAATCAGTATTGAGGAGCCCTTCGTTCAACGTCCCGAGGAATCGCGTATACATCCGGTTAAAGCGGCGGAAGTTTGCAGCGTCGCTGGCTAGGCCTGGCGGCGACTTGGTATGCGATGCCATACGGTACATGGTCACTTATGATAGTTGACTTTGTCAACTACAAGCGTTCCGTGATTGCCTGCTGGCAGTTCCAGCCGCTTGCAAGGATTGCTTTCGCATTCGATGATGGAGAAGCAATGAAATTTATCCACTGCTTCCCGCTTCAGGTTTCGGTCTGTGCAATTTGGTTGCTGGGTGCGTCGACCGCACTCCCAGCCAGCACCACGACTCATTCGAAGTTTGTCGGAACGTATCTATCCCATCCAAAAGACGACGCGCAGGCTGGTCCGTCCATGGATTTAAGCCTGGGCGCGGACGGCACGGCGACCGTTACTGAAGACCCGGGCAGCGGCACGACCACCCTCTTCGGCCACTGGGTCGACTCCGGCAGCCAGGTTAAGGTCACGTTTGACGCCGTTGAGGGTAAGCCGGTCGAGCCTCCGATGGTTTTTGAGCCCGGCCACGATGGACTACAGGCCGTGACCTGGAATCATGCCACCTGGGGCAAGACCAATCCGCCACTAATGAAGAGCCGCTCCAAGGTGAAAGAGCGGTTGACGCACAACAAGTCCGCAGACTGAATCACCCACCGAAATATGAAGCCGTCGCCCGAGAATGTCCGTCTGACGAAGGAGATTCTCGCGCGACTAAATCAGCAGACGGTAGTCAGCACCCCGATGATCCGTGCGATTCGCAGGGAGTTCTCCCGCCGCATTGCAGACGCACCGCCCGACAGTGTCGTTGAACTTGCCCTTCACCTGCTCAACCAAAACTCAGGTCTTCTTCGATTTTTCTCTTATGAATTAATTAGTCATCATCGGCTGGCATTCGAACGACTCACAACGGATGACCTTTTGCAGTTGGGCAAAGGACTTAATAGCTGGTCTTCAGTCGATTGTTTCGCGATGTATCTTTCTGGGCCACTGTGGGCACAGGGCAGAATCTCGGAGCGAATGATTGCCGCGTGGGCACACGGCAAAGACCACTGGTGGCGGCGCACTGCGCTTGTGAGCACCGTTGCCCTTAGCCGGCGCGGAAACGAGGATGACCTTCGTAGGGTTTCCCGGATTTGTGCTCTGCTAGCGGCAGACAAGGAAGACATGGTCGTGAAGGCGCTCTCCTGGGCTCTGCGTGAAATAGCTAAGAAGCATCCAGAGGAGGCCAGGACTTTTCTTGAAAAGCATAAGAATACCCTCGCCGCGCGGATCCTGAGAGAGGTCAACAACAAACTTAAGACTGGGTTGAAGACCCCTGGCACGCGGAAAATTTGACGCTGGGCGGCCCCTTGCCTAGTCGACCGGCTGAACCGGTCTTCCTTCCTGAATCGTCTCCTTTGTTTATGCAGCTAGAACAGTTTTGGGCTTCGCGCGTCTTTCCCATCCCACGTGCGCTGGGGTGAACACCGCACCCGTCCTTTGCAAGGGACCTAGGGTGGTCGACAAGTGTCAGATCTCCACCTCGCCTTCGAGATAAAAGACGCAGGAACCTTCCAACTCGACGCCGATCTCGGTGAGCCGGCAAATGACGTCCCCACCCCGCTGCGAAGCCTGAAATGCGTGGAACTCTTTCTTGTTGAGGCGCTCGCCCCAATAGGGCGCGAGCATGCAGTGGGCCGAGCCCGTCACGGGATCTTCCGGTATACCCTTGGCGGGCGCGAAGTAACGGCTGACAAAATCGTAAACGCCGTCCCCGGCCGCAGTCACAATCAATCCGGCGCGATCCAGGCGGGCGATGCCGGGGATGTCCGGAGAAAGTTCACGTACCACCTGCGCATTCTCAAGCAATGCCATGTAATTGAAGGCGTTCGCGAACACGGCGACGGGAACCACACGCAGCGCTTCAGCCAGCCCCGGTGGCGCTGAAACCGGCGCGGCTGTCCTCGCCGGGAATTGCATCGCATAGCCCGCCCCCACCCGCTTTACCGTGAGCGGCCCACTGGCCGAGTGAAACACAACCTTGCTGCGCCCCGGCTCCAGCCTTTCCATGACCACGGTTGCGCTGGCCAGGGTGGCGTGACCGCACAGTGGGACCTCGGTAGTGGGCGTGAACCAGCGCAACCGGTAATCGGCGCCTTCCGGGACCAGGAACGCGGTCTCCGCCAGATTGTTCTCGGCCGCAATCGCCTGTAGCGTTTCATCGCTCAAAAAGCTGTTCATCGGCATCACTGCGGCGGGATTTCCCGCGAAGCGGCGCCTGGTAAAAGCATCCAGCTGAAATATTGGTGTGCGCATAGACGAGTCTCGCGGTAAGAATTACTTCACGACAGAGCACCGCTGCCCCTTAATGATAACGAAACCCCAATGTTTCATAATGAGTCCAGGTGATTCCGGCACGCACTTTGCCTGCCAACGCTTGGCTTTTGTCCTGTACATTACTCACCAGGAAGGCATGCCGCTGAGTCTCTTTTGAAGCTATTCTCATTACCCGCCCTACGCATTCGCCTGCTGGCTCCTTCCATCGCCCTGATTGTCGTAGCCACGATGATCCCAGTAGGGCTTCGGCATCCGTCGCTCAGGTATATCCACAACAACTTTGAGCCTGCCGATTTCTTCAACAATATTCTCTTGTACATGCCCCTGGGGATCGCGCTAAGCGGTTCATCGCTCTTGCGCACATTTGCCTGGGGCCTCTGTTTGTCCACTGTTGCTGAGGTACTGCAGCTGGGATACATTGACCGCGTTCCGTCAGTTGCTGATATCACAAGCAATACTTGCGGAGCGCTCGTTGGCTACCTTTTCGCGTTGGCTTGGGTGTGGGCAACCGGCATCGATCCAAAATCGGTGCGAATATCTCGCCCGCTCGCAGCCCTGGGAATTCCAGCGGTGATTGTCGGCGTTATCCTGCTCGTCGATCACCCCACAAGATCAGATTTCTCCAATTGGAGTCCCACCTTTCACCTGGCAATTGGAAACGAATTGACCCATGACCGGCCGTGGGCTGGAACAGTCACTGAGTTTCAAATCTATCCCTTTGCCATGGCTCCATCACAGCTTGACGATTTAGCGCGTCAGGCAGCTCATGGGGATAACGCCGGGTTTCCGAGCGGCGGGCTAATACCAGTGGCGGCTTCCGATGCGCCTTACGGCCATTCGCTTCTGTCCAGCGACCAGGAACTCAGCCTCTACGACGCGCTCGTGAAACAAAACCAGCTCACACTGTTGCTTTCCATGCGGACGAACAACCTCGACCAGAGGGGTCCGGCGCGCATCATCACGTATTCTCAAGATCGCGGCAACACCAATTTCACCCTGGGTCAGCTCCACGACACGCTCACCTTCCGGCTGCGGACACCCGCTTCTGGCGCGAACGGGTCCAATCCTGCGCTCTATTCCGGACCTGTTCTTTCGCCCGAGCGCACGGCGTTTGTAGCGGCAGTCTACGACGGACGCGACTCCAGGTTGTACGTGGACGGCAAACTGGTCGCGCATGCAGATCTGGGAGCGATAAGACCTCGGTTACCCAGGCGACTTCTTCCCTGGCTCCCGCGCGAGATACCGATTCGTGAGATCGAGCTGGGAGCGTCCGAAGCTCTTCTGAGCGGGTTATTCGTGTTAGGGTTCTTTGCTTTGGGCGGAGTCCCTCGCCGCTGGTCGACGCGCTTGCTCATCGGAGCAATGGCGGGAGCCGCGATCGGAGCAGCCATATGGATCTTTGGTGTCTCCGAGTCACGCCTGGCAGTGCGCATCCTGGTAGAGTGCGTCGCAGCGGGTTTGATGATCGCTGCATCGATCCAGACAGAGCACTATGCTGAGAGTGAAAAAGAACCGCTCGCGGGTAGCGCTCGCTAATGAGTTTGTGCCGAAGAACCGGTGTCACGCAGGAGCACGAGGTCAGATTCATTATGAGTCCGCAATACACCCAACGTCTTTTGGTCGGGCGAATAAGCGTAATACTGAATTCCGTCGCCCTGGAAGCTAGTAAGCTGGCGACCTTGCGATCCATCGAGCGGTTGCAGCCACAGATTGGCTGAGCCCTTATCTTGAATAATATAAACGACCGACTTGCCATTGGGCGTAAATTGCGGAAATACCGCGAACCTCGGGTCGGGCTCAAGAAACCTTGGCTGCGGTTTAGGACCAGCATCCAGTGGCACGAGAACGATTCGTCCCGGGGACGCGGTCGAGTTCTCCTGAGCGCCTGAAAAAACACAAGCGTCTTGCCATCTGGGGAGAGCCCTAACCCTGGTAGGCTTCCGAGTCGCTCGTGCCAGGTACTTCTTCTTGATCTCCGCCATTGACGCGAACGCGCATCATCCGAAGTGTGTCGATGTTCTCGTAGTACACCCACTGTCCGTCAGGTGAGCAATTTCCACTCACGTCCGTAGTCCCGTGAGTCAGCTGCATAGGATTCGAACCATCCGCGTCCACGCGCCATAGGTTTACCTTCTTATTCCCACCATGATTTGCCCAGATAAATACAACATAACGGCCGCCTGCACAGCTACTCGGACGAATGACCTGCGACGATGGGTCATTGAGAAGCGTAGTTCGGCTGGTGCCATCGAGGGACACGCGTAACAGGTTGCCACCCTCGCCCATGTACATGTCTTTATTGCCCGCCCACCCAAACATGGCTGCGTCTTTGCTTTGTGCCGCCGCTGGTTGAGGAGGATTACCGGTGAAGCCGCTGCGGACATCAGGTAGAGAGTCTGCGTGGTCTTCTGCTGAACTGTCGCCAGGGTCTTGCCATCGCCGGAAACAGTAAGCGTTTTATAGTGATTGGTGTCGTTCGTGATGGTGTGGAAATGCCCCGCGGGATAAGAGATGAAACCAATCTGCGTGCGCTCAGAAAACCTATTCGGAGCCCAATATAGCGAACGCGATCTGACGACTGTCGGGCGACCAGGCAATCAAATTCGAAAAGAAAGTCTTCGGGCCGCTCGCGATAATCTTTTCGTCGGTGCCATCTAGATTAGTCGTGATAAGGGCTACCTTTCCGTTTTCCGGATCGCTGGAACGCGTGAAGGCTATGCGCGTACCGTCGGGAGAAAAGGCTGCTCCCGAGTCGTCGTCGCGAACCACGACTTGCGGTGCGCCGCCCAGTACAGGGGCTCGCAGCAGATCGAATCGCAAGCCGGCGAGTGACGCGGCCTTGAGGAAGTAAATATAGTTGCCGTCAGCAGAAAAGGAGATCTCTCCGTAAGCAGCCTCCGCTGGCGCAATCACCTGCGTATCGCTGCCGCGATGCACGATGCCTGCGCTGTGGGCAGCATCGAGCGCGTCGGCGATTTCGCTGGCCAGCGACAGCACCACCTGGACGTCTATCGATCTGTCTGCGATGAGGTCCTTGAGCGTTATGCCCTCTAGGTATTCCATCGCGATGAAAAGCCTGCCCCCCTGCTCCCCGATCTCGTAGATGGTGCAGATGCCATGGTGATTGAGAGCGGAAGCCGCGCGCGCTTCGCGGCGGAAGCGTTCCAGTATTTGCGCATCCTGGGTGAGGTCGTCGACAAGAAACTTCAGCACGACCGAGCGGCCGAGGACGAGATCTTCGGCTTTGTAGACGACGCCCATGCCACCGCCGCCAGTTTTTCAACGATACGGTAGTGCGAGACGGTGTCACCAATCAACAACGCCGATGGAGCACCCGGGCCGACCAGCGGCTCAGCGAGAAAGCTACCAATTTTGTCGTTCTCGCGAAGAAGCTCCTCAACCCGCTGTCGCAGCTCAGGCGCTTTGCCGCAAGCCCGATCAAGAAACGCAGATCTGCGTTCCGGCCGCAAGCTAAGCGCTTCTCCAAACAGCTGCTCGGCCGCTTGCTCGCGGTTGGTCATTTCCCATCCTGTCATGTGTCGATACGGCGAACGCGTCTAGATAGGTGTCGACGGCGCGCAAACCAGACAAACCACCTCGCGAGGGCAAGAATACACCATTGGAGGTAAGGATCAGGTGGTCATAGACAGGAAGGCAACGGGCCGCGGAGCCTTGTCAGCATTGACGAATGTGATGCCCGCCGGCAGGCTGTCCCTCGGCCTTGATCGAGGATCTCGGCCCCTGTGGTACAGAGGCCGGTCTCACATTAAAAGCGGGGCACGTCAGCGAGACGATTCCTGTTTTGAAAAGGAACCATCCAGCCCGGATATTCCGGCGGAAGGGCGCTGACCTCGTCGAGTTTTTGCATCTCTTCTTCCGTAAGCTGAATGTCGACCGCGGACAGGTTCTGTTGCAATTGATCAACGCGCTTGGCCCCAATGATGACGGAGCTGACAAACGGCTTGGCGAGAATCCAGGCTAGCGCCACCGTGGCCACGCTTGTCTCATGGGCCTTGGCAACGGGTTGAAGAACATCAAGGATGCGCCAGGTGCGCTCCTTATCCACCAGCGGGAAATCAAAGGCGGAACGCCTTGAGTCCTCCGGCTTTTGATGCTCGCGTGTGTACTTGCCCGAAAGCAGTCCGCCGGCTAGGGGGCTCCAAACCAGAAGCCCGGTGCGCTGATCCTCAAGCAGCGGCACGATCTCTCGTTCGAGGTCACGGCCGGCTATGGAGTAATAGGCTTGCAAGGTATCGAGTTTGGCGAGATTTTTAAGCTCGGAGATGCCGTTGGCTTTCATGATCTGCCACGCATACCAGTTGGAACAGCCGATGTAGCGAACTTTTCCCTGCGTCACCAGGGTGTCCAAAGCGCGGAGAGATTCTTCAATAGGAGTGACCTGGTCAGAGGCGTGGATCTGATAAAGATCGATGTAGTCGGTTCGGAGCCGCTTGAGCGAGGCCTCTACCGCATCCATAATGTGGCCTCGCGAAGCGCCGACGTCGTTGCGGCCGGGCCCGGTCCGTCCATACGCCTTGGTAGCGATCACAATATCTTTGCGAGCGATGCCCAGGTTGGCGATCGCCTGGGCAAGCACTTTCTCCGATTCACCGTTGGTGTAAACATCCGCCGTATCGACGAAATTGATGCCCGCATCCACGGAGAGCCGGAGAAGTTCATCCGCAAGCTTTTGTTCAACGCCTGCGATCGGCTTCCACATGCCTTCGCCCGCCGCGAAAGTCATGGTGCCCAGACAAAGTTCGGAGACAAGAAGGCCAGTGTGGCCAAGAGTGTTAAATTTCATAGGTCTTTAGATGTGATCGGTGGTCTCGCAGATTCGCGATTACCCATTCATTGACGAACCGGCAATGGCGGCGCGTATTCAAGAAGAAAGAGAGTTTTCCGACGGCTCGGCTTCCCATTGTGCGATAAGGCCCAGGACGGCAAGTGACTCCTTCCGGTTTGCCGCCTTGGGATTGAATTCCCCTTCCCGAACTAAATAGGCCTTGTCGCGACGGCCGCCTTTCTGTCTCACCTTCAAATGCCAGGCGGCCTCCCCTGTGTATCGCCAGCCTCGCACCTCATAGCCGCGAGCGGTGCCGCTCCGGCTCACAAAAGATCTTGGGTGGGTAGCATGCTTCACCTTTGATGATGGAATCGTTCCCGGGCGCGCCAAATAGCGTCAGGATAGCGACGCTTATTGACTTCCGGTACTGGCAAAAGTGACAGTTGTGCGAGAAGACCTCAATCGGCGACCCTAAGGGTGACCGGCATTTGCAAACCCGAGTAGAACCAGACAGGGGTTACATCATTGCCTGTTTTAATGCAACTTTTGCTCTAAACAAAACATAAGAGCTCTGTGTCAGTGTCTTGCGATGTGGCATTTTGCGCTTGGCAAACGGTGTTCTCCGTGCGGTGTCGAAAAGCTCGGAAAGGAGCTGCACTCATAGGGCAACCCGATTTCGCGAAGCGCGCATCACTGGGGCTGGGCGGCGCTTTCAGCCGTTGTCTTTCAAGGCATTGCTAACAGTCCTGCACATCGCAGGCACGCTTTCTATAAAACGCATCTCCATTGGAGTCGGCGATCATTGGGGCCCCTCGAGCAAGTCTCACTCAACTCCAAATGCTAAGAGGAAGACATGTTTTCAGTTGCTGCGAGAGCGCCCAAAGGCCGGTTCTTTTTGCCTACGGCCCTATTTCTTCTATGGGCAGTTCAGGTTGGTTGCGCTCAGTCGGCCCTCACGGGTCACGCCTTGACCGGACGCGTTCGCAGTATGGATGAGGCGTTTCTCAACAACATGCCTGCGCCCGCTTTGACCGGTTTTGATAACGCAGAAGGCCTCCTACTTCCGGACTTGCATGACTCTCTGTCCACCCAAGTCCCCAGCGACTCGTGGTCTTCCCAGAAAATGTTCCAGCCGTTGCCAGGTGAAACGCCGCGCAACATTCAGCTGCCGAGTGGCGACGTTCTCTTCGACGGTGTCGATCTGACGACTGCGTCCGCTGCGTTTAACCGCGCGTTGCAGCGGCGGCCTTCCCAGAACAGCGAGGATCAGCCATTACCCGATCCAAGGGAAGATGAGCCCTGGGCCGGCGAAAAGTATCACTGGGGCGGCTTGATCGGTCAGTCACTGTTCTTCAACGTCATCGAGAATACCTTCCGCTCTGCCAGTGATGATCAGATCCGCATGCTGCTCGCCAATAAACCGTTTTGGCACGATTACATTGCGTCGATCCATCAGTTCAATATGCGTCGTTGGAACGATGGCGATGACTTTTTGGTGAACTACGTTGGCCATCCCATGCAGGGTGCGGTAAGCGGGTTCATCGAGATACAGAACGACCCCACCGGCAGGCAGCAGGAGATCAGCGGCACCCGGGCCTATTGGAACAGCCGCTTCAAGGCTTTCTTGTGGGCGACCGCGTATAGCACTCACTCCGAGATCAGTCCGCTCGGTGAAGCGGGCATAGGCAATGAGGGCGGTTGGACCTACCCCATTCATTGCCATATGACGCGTTGTGCAGAGCCCGGCACCTATAAGAAATACACCAACAATACCGGGTGGGTTGATTTCATTATTACGCCCACAGTGGGAACACTCTGGTTGCTCGCTGAAGACACAATAGATCGCTTTATCAGCGACCGCGTGCAGGGGGGAAACCGTTCGCGCATCTTGCCTAAGATCCTGAGGGGTGGCTTGAATCCAAGCAGGACCATGGCCAATGCGTTGCGTTTCAAGTCTCCCTGGTACCGCGATTTCCAGCACGATCCTGAGTTGGAAAACTTGTACGGTGTCCACGTTCTGCCCTCGGACGAGTCGATCCAGGAAGCGCAGAAGGAGGCACAGAATTTTCGCAGGTTTGCCGTGACGCCCTATTTTATTTCGATGCCGTTTGGCACAGCCGCTCACCCTTGTACGTTTTGCTTGCAAAATCCTGGAGGCGGCGTGGAGGCCGATCTGTCCTTTACCCGGTGGATGGCCATCAGCTTTGCTGCCAGCAAGCAGCAAAACCTTATGGATAAAGCAGCGACGGCCAACGGTTCGACGGTAATGACCGGCCTGGGCCTGCGTCTGATCCACGACCGGCCCGGCAACGCCATCTCGCTTGCCATACGGCCCGGCTTGGTTACAGAACATGCTTTCGTTTCGTCGAGCACCAGTTCGACTCCAGTAGAGGCAAGCGTTTCCCATACGGCGACGACGATTATGCTGTCGAACGACTACAAGATCTCCGGGTCCCTGGCCATCCGCTCGTCATTTGGCGCGACCATCGTCCGCTATCGCAATGCGGTGCGAACTCCGCCAGGCAACGGCGCCCCGCCCTATCTAAGCTGGCTTTCTCATGACAGCTACACGAACAAATCCACCTGGACCTACGAGATGGGTCCGGTTTTCCACTTCTGAGCGCTGTTCCAGGAGGTTATCCTGTTTCACCAGAGGCTAAACATGACTATCGCCGAAATTCTGGTGCAAGACTACGACGTTGAGGCCAAGAATACCCGCACTACGCTGGAGCGTATCCCCGTTCATCTTGCCGAATTCAAACCCCATGAAAAATCGATGCCGATGGGCCGGTTGACTATGCACGTGGCCACGCTGCCGAGGTTCGCCACCGCCATGCTCAGGGCAGACAAAATGGATCTCAGCAAAGAGAAATTTCCGCCCCTGGTGTTTGAATCCACTGAGGGTGCCGTAGGCAGTTTTGATCAGCTCTCGTCGGAACTACGTGATCTTCTTCTCCAACAACCCGATGCCGCGCTCGAACGTAATTGGATGATGGTTTTCGGCGATAAGACCATCGCGGATGCTCCGCGCTCACTGCTGTTTCGCACCATGTTTCTCAACCATCAGATCCATCACCGCGCACAGCTCGGGGTCTATCTGCGTCTGAATAACCTTCCCGTGCCTCCGCTCTATGGCCCCTCAGCCGATGACAGGATGGGCTTCTAGCGTTTGCGTGAGAACCGGAAGAGCTTTTCAACGATGGTAGTTGGGATAAGCTGGCCGCTCGGGCTGGGTGGGAGGATGTTGGTCAAGTTCGCGCAACGCGATGGAAACCGCCGCCTCCAACTGCGGATCGTGGCCCTCGCTGACCGCCTTCGGATCCTGGTTGACGACCACATCCGGATCGACGCCGTGGTTTTCGACATCCCACTCGCCTTTTGGAGTGAAGAAGGCGACGCTGGGCGAGGTCACGTGCCCGCCATCCATGAGGACGGGGATGCTGCCGATGCCAACCAATCCACCCCAGGTTCGTTTGCCGACCAGGGTGCCAAGCTTGGCCTGCTTAAAGAGCCAGGGTAATGCGTCTCCGCCGGACCCCGAATATTCGTTGGCAATCATGACCTTTGGCCCATAGATGCCCGCGTTGGGCGTGTGCTCGATAGCACCGTAGCGGGGCGACCAGTAGGATTCGATGCGACGACTCATGACCTCAATGAAGTAATCGGCGACCTGGCCCCCGCCGTTGAATCGTTCGTCGATAATTGCCCCCTGCTTTTGCGTCTGGGCAAAATAGTAGCGATTGAAGTTTGTGAATCCACCCTCTCCCGTATCCGGCAGATAGACGTAGGCCAATTTTCCGCTCGACAACTTATCGACCTTGTGCTGATTCGCTTCAATCCAGTCGATGTTGCGAAGCTTGTTTTCACTCGCGATAGGCCTGACGGAAATATCACGCGGGTTGACGCCATCGGCGGAAGCGACGCGAAGAGTCATGATCTGTTCAGCGGTCCCCTCGAGCGGCTTTTGTATGTCCAACGACGCGGTCAACTCCCGCCCATTGATCGCAAGGATGCAGTCACCCACAGCAAGATTCAGGCCAGGCTGCGCCAGAGGCGCTTTCTCGGTGGCATTGAATAGCCCGCCGGTATAGATCTTCGCCAGGCAGTAGCGGTTGTTGTGGATGGCGTAATCAGCTCCCAGTAGGCCGCCGGGCACATGATCTGCTTTTGGAATCGCTCCGCCCATGCCGCGGAGATGGCCGACAGAAAAGGCGCCTAACATTTCCTGGAAGATATAGTTAAGGTCGGCACGAGAGGCGATCGATGCCACGTATGGCGCGAAGCGGCGTTCGTCGGCTACGGTATCTGTGCCGTGAAAATGGGGGTCATAGAAATATGCACGCTCGATGCGCCACACCTCGTGGTACATCTGCGACCACTCCGCTGGAGGATCGACCCTAACCTGCAGATCGGCGAAGGAGAGCGCACCGTCGCCCGGTTTGATTGGGGCATTGCTGGGAACAATCACCCAGGCAGGCTGTTTGTCTCCAGCCGATCCGGGAGGCGCGTCCGGCTTGGTACTGGAGAGAGCCAGCAGCATCTTTTCGCCATCTGCCGATAATTCAAAGCTTTCGACACCATCCGCCAGCTTTTCCGTCTTTCGATCTTCCAACACGAACCGGCTAAGCGTAGCAGCGGAGTCAGCGAAGCGGCCGGACTTGGGAACGCTAAGAAAGTACAGGCTGCCTTTGGGTCCTGCAGTGAGCGCGGTGTAAGCCGCGGATGGTAAGGGCATCGCAACAATGCGGGTTTCAATTCCGGCGAGATCGATCTTCACCGGTTTGGGCGGAGTGGAAGGCTTAACCGCGGGCTGAGTTTTATCATCGCCATCTTTGGCGGCCGCTTTGGTGTCGGGAATATCTTTCGCCTTGGCCGCGATTTCGGCAGGCGTCTTTTCGTCGTCCAACTCAGGGGCCACGGGCGAGGGTTGGCCGGCGGCGAGCACGACCGCATAGATATTCGACGTCATGTCGTAGAGGTCGCTGGTCATGTCCAACCCGTAGGCGGTCGCGCCGGCGTTGGTGCTGGCCGTGAAGTAGAGATAGTTTCCGTCACGATCGAAGGCCGGCAAACTGGAATCGCCCATTTCGCTGGTGACCTGTGTCGACTGGCCGGTTTCCACGGAATACAAGAACAAAGCGTGCAGGTGGTTCGGCAGGGAATGGGGATAGACGATCCACTTCGAATCGGGGGACCAGGCCAAATCGTAACTCTGGTGCGAAAAGCCGCCATACACATTCTTTTCGCCGATGGTGCTTAGCTTTCCCGTCGTGGTGTCGAGCATGTAGAGGTTCAGCCGGTTGTCATGGAATGCAATGCGTTTCGAGTCCGGCGACCACAATGGGTCGAAGTAGTACGCAGGTTCAGAGGCAAGAGGAAACTTCTTCACCGCGGGACCAGCAGGCTGCGAGGCGCCGGTTTGAGACGAAATATGCAGGGCATAGAGTCCCGACTCATCGGAGAAGTAGGCGATGGACTGCCCGTCGGGTGACCATTTCGGGGAACGCTCCATCACGCCGGGGGTATCGGTGATATTGCGCGTGGGTCCGTGCTTCACTGGGACGGTCAAGATCTCCCCATGCGCCTCCACGGCGGCACGCAGGCCGGTGGGCGAGAGCGACGTATTTTCGATTTCTTCGCCAACGTTCTTGATCCTGGGGCGCACTTCCGGCAGGTCAGCGTCGACCTCGATGGGGACAAGATGGCTCTTGCCGCTCGCAGTGTCGTAGAGATAAATCTCGCCCAGTTGGTCGTAGACCAGCGTATTGCCTTCGCCTGCGAGAGTGCGGATATCCGGCCCGGTATTGTGGAAGGCTTCCGTCACCGTTTTCGCCGCGGGGTCATAACGAAAAACACCAATAGCGCCCTTACGCCCGGAGAGAAAGAATATCTGCGTTCCGGAATAAACCGGCGAAAAATCAGATGCCTGTTCATGCGGAATCTCGACTGAGTCGAGACCCGGTAACGAGGTGACCCAGATCGTACCCGCCTGGCCGCCATGGTAGTTTCCCCAAGCGGTGAAAGAGACGTAGTTGAACCCGAACGCGGGCGGCAGAGGCGAATAGACAATATGGGCGCCATCGGGAGAGAGATTTCCCTGGTAAGCCATCGGTAGCGGCAAGGGGGTGGCGACGCCGCCTTGGGCAGGAACGGAATATATCTGGGTGTAGCGGCTCACCGACTGCCGATTGGAGCGGAACAATATCTGTTTGCCATCCGGCGACCATCCCACGGCAGCATCCGCCGCGGGATGATAGGTGACGCGAAAGGGCACGCCTCCCGTCGCAGGAATCGTGAACACGTCCGTGTTTCCGTCGTACTCTCCGGTAAAGGCAATCGTGTTCCCATCGGGTGAAAATACAGGAGCGGTTTCGATGCCCACGCCAGTGGTGAGGCGCGTGGCTCGCCCGCCCGCGCGGGGCACCGTCCACAGATCGCCGGCGTAGCCAAAGGCAATCAGATCGCGGCTGAGTGAGGGCAGCTGAAAAATATGCGGTTTCGTAACGGCAGCCGGAGCCGCGAAGCTCAAAGCGGAAATTAGGCATGCTGCGGCTGCTGAAAGCTGGGTGAAGCGCACAAAACCTCCATAACGGGACAAACCAGTCTACCGTGGTGCCCTCTCCGGAACGATGGAACTGTTCGTTTGCGAACAGCCTTGTTCAATTCCGGACACACTATGCGGGGCAGCAGTGGAATCGCTTGAAAACGCAGCACCTGCGCGCCAAGGGATTGGCGACCGAAGTGCTTAAACTTAGACACGCGGTGGTGTGCGCGGAGGCGTCTATGCAAACTTGGACGAACGACTTAACGGGAGCCGTGCGCCAACTTCGGCAGTCACCGGGACTTGCACTGCTGGCAATTCTTACCCTGGCGCTCGGCATTGGCGCGAACACGGCAATTTTCACCGTCATCGAGAGCGTCTTGCTGCGGGCGCTACCCTATGCGCATGCGGACCGCTTACTCTATATCGGTCCGGCCGACAGCCCGGGTTTTGGTACAACATCATGGCTGAACTACCGCGATATTCGTGACCAGTCACAACTATTGAAGACGGTCGCGGCTTATTCAGAGGACATAGGCGTCGTCGAGACCCAGAATGCCTCCCAAAGCGTTGTCGCCCCGCGCGTGACGCCCAATCTGTTTACCATGCTGGACGTACAACCTTTGCTGGGACGCACCTTCACTCAGAGTGAAGGAGAGGCCGGCGCCCCAGACGTCGTGGTTCTCTCTGAAGGAGTTTGGCGGCAGAGTTTCCAGGCCGATCCAGCGATCGTCGGGAAGGTAGTCAAGATCAGCGGCAAGCCCCACACCGTGGTGGGAGTCATGCCGGGCTCGTTTCATTTTCCTGAAAGCACGGAGCCGGACATTCGCAAAGGAGTATGGCTGCCGATGGTGCCGACCGCTGAGATGACCAGGGACCGGGGCTACCACTTCCAAAATATCGTAGCTGAACTCCGTCCGGGAATCACCACGGTGCAAGCCCAGCGCGAACTGGACGCGATCGCTGCCCACATTCCGAAGACGAAGAGCGACGATGCGCTGGCTTTCCGCGCTACCCCCTACCAGGAGGTGCTCACCGGCCCGGTGCGCCCCATACTTTATTCGCTGTTCGCCGCCCTGGTGCTCGTATTGTTGATCGCCTGCGCAAATGTTTCCAATTTGTTGATCGCCCGCTGCCTGGGCCGCCAGAAGGAGTTCGCGGTCCGGGCCGCCCTGGGCGCCAGCCGCTTGCGCCTGGTAAGGCAGTTGCTCGCTGAGGGACTGATGCTGAGCCTCGCTGGTTGCGCCGTAGGAGTGATCTTGGCGCAGCTGGCGATGGTAGCCATGCGCAAACTGCCTGAGGGGACTATCCCAAGAGCCGATTCCGTTGCCATCCATTGGACAATTGTGCTGGCCCTCGCCGTCATCGCGATCGTGACCACGGTGCTCTCTTCCCTGCTGCCCGCGCTGCTGGTGGCCCGCGCGAATCCACAAGCAGCGCTGCAGGCGGCTTCCCGCGGTGTCGGCTCTCGCTCTGTGAGCAGAAGGCTGAGCGGATGGCTGGTCGCAGGCGAAGTTGCTCTCTCTACCTTGCTTCTGGTTGGGACTGGCCTGCTCTTTCACACGCTGTGGAATCTGCAACAGTCAAGGCTCGGTTTTGAGACGGCCCGGGTAACCACGTTTTCGGCTACGCCCGCGAATGCTGCGGGCTTTAGCGGGATGGCGGTCTCAGAGGACACGGGAAATGCGCCGCCTTCTCTCGCCACCGTCACGTACCAGCCTGTGCTCGAACGCATCCGCCAGGTTCCTGGAGTGGAGAGTGCCGCCTTAATTACCACTCCGCCGCTCTCGGGCATGGACATGCAGACGAGCTTTTCCATCCTCAACCAGCCGAAAGATCCGGCCAATAAGCCAGAAGCTCGCATTTCCGCCGTCAGTGGAGAGTACGCTCGCACCATGGGCACACCGGTTTTGCGTGGGCGCATGATTGACGATGACGATGTCGCCACGGCTCCGTTTGTCGTGGTCATCAACGAATCTCTCGCAAAAAAATACTTTGCGGGCAAAGACCCCCTGCAAAAACAGATGGACCTGGGCGGCAAAGACACGGGCATGATCAAGCCGTACACCATCGTTGGCGTTCTTGCCGACCAAGTGGATAGCAAGGTCGGGGGGGACGTTCATCCATTCATCCTGGTTCCTCAACAGCAAATTCCCACCACCTCCCTGTTCTACCAGGCGCTCTTGGAAACCGTGGTCAACTTTGCGGTGAAGACGCGCGGGGACATTCCTGTTGCGGCGGAGATGCGTGCGATCTTCCAACAATCCGCTCCGGGCTTCGCGGTGGATGGATTCCAAACCATGCAGGAGGCGGTGGAAAAGAACACGTTCAACCAGCGATTGGGGTTGAGCCTGGTGGGCTCATTCGCGGGACTTGCAGTGGCCATGGTGATCGCCGGGTTGTACGGTGTGTTGACTCAGTTAGTCAGTTATCGCCGCCGCGAGATAGGCGTCCGCATGGCGCTGGGTGCAACGCGGAAGAGTGTTGCCGAACTCGTTCTCCGCCAGGGTTCAATCCTGATCGGCTCCGGGCTTCTCGCCGGCCTGCTATTGGCTTTCGCCACGACCCGGTTGATCAAGGGCTTCCTGTACCAGGTGCCAGTGCTCGATCCGTGGACCTATGTCGCCGTGGCTGTGACACTCTTGGCGGTGGGATTGATTGCGGCTTTTATTCCGGCGCGCCGGGCTGCGCACATTGAACCGATGCAGGCGCTGCGCACGGAGTAGTGAAGGCACACCACCAGCGCTGAACCCGGATTTCCTGTACGCTGCAATGGACGCAACCGCATGTGCGGCTTTCGTTAAGGAAAGCCGCAAGAAGTGCGACGAAGCACCAGCACCGAACCGGGGACTATAAGCCGGGTTAGTCCAAGGTGATGTTGACAGTTAGGCCAGCCGTCCGGGACACTTAGGTGCACTATTGTAAGCAAATGAGCCGTTTGTGGGACCTTCGTCATGGATACCTTTGCCTTGGGCAGAAATACTCTTCGGACTGCCTATCTTTCCCTCTCATTGTTTATCGTTGTTAGCTGTGGCAGGTTAGCCAACGCGCAAAGTTCCCAGCCGACATTTCCTATTCCTAGCTCCGTCGGTCTTCCTGCTGGCGCCGATCCCATCTTTACCGGCGATTTCAACGGTGACGGCAAGCTTGACCTGGCCTATTACTTACCCACCGGCAGCAGCGCTCCTTCGTCTGTAGGGATCGTGCTGAGCTTCGATAGCAGCGCGTCGACTACCGTGACGACGACCCTTTGTGTTGCGGGCGCGAGCCAGCCGAGCTTTGCGGATGTGAACAATGATAAAAAGCTGGACCTTGTTTATTCCTGCAATGGCTTTCTGACTATTCAGCTTGGGAACGGTGACGGCACCTTTCAGCCTGTTACATATTTCGGCCAATTTCCGGGGACCCCACCCGTCTTCGCGGATCTGAATGGCGATGGGTACCTGGATATTGCCACCCTTGTTTACGTCGCGAACGCCTCTACTCAAGTAGTTGTCTTTCTGAACAAGGGCGCCATGGCGCCCGGCGCCTTCTCAGCTGCCGCGGTCTATACGGCTCCGACTGGGGCGACTGGCCTCTCTGTCGGCGACTTTAACGGCGATGGCAAACAGGACCTAGTGACAGCTATCCTCCCCGTTGGGATGGGTCAGAGTGGTTTCAATGCGTTTTCGATTCTCAACGGCAATGGGGACGGCACGCTGAATGCGCCAAAGACACAAACGGTTGCTCCCTTTTACGGCTTTACGTCTGGCGACTTTAATGGTGATGAAGTTACGGATCTTGCCTTGCTGCTGGCTCCCGCGGCGAATAGCGTTCTTACTTCGGTGCAGATTCTGCTTGGCAGTAACAGCGAAAGTTTCAGCCAAGGCGCGGCGCTCCCTGTGGACGCCGCCCCACTCGGTGGTTTGCCGGCTCCGATGACCGCGATTGCTCTCACCAACGACGGCAATCTCGATCTAGTGTTGTATGCCAATGTCATGAACGTCTTCCATGGAGATGGCAAGGGTGGTTTTACGCCCACCGGCACCTATGCCGTCTCCGCTCAAGCAAATGGAGCGCCGAGTGGGACGGGATATCTGTTTGCGGATGTGAATGGAGACGGAAATCAGGATTTGATCGTCCCAAGCACGGCTCCTGGCGTATTCATCTTCCTGGGCAATGGAGGCAGCACTTTTCAGGCGCCGCCTGGCACGCCAGTCTCCGGTCCAGTCGCTGACGTGAACAACGATGGCCTCGCTGACATGGTGTTTCTTCCGGCGCAGGGAGGAAACTATTTTGGTACGGCACTCGGTAGAGGAGATGGCAGCTTCGCGATCCTGAACCAAACGACGCCTGTCCCCGCCGCACCCACTGGGTATGTGCTCATTACCGGTGACTTTAATGGCGATGGCAAGACCGACGTTATTGCGATGCAACCTGGATCCGCTGGTCCTAACGCGTTGACTTGTGTAACTCCAGATGCCAAACTGCTCTCGTTTCTCGGAAATGGAGCCGGAGGGTTCCAGGCTGAGGGAACGGGTTTTGCTCTCGGAGTCAGTGGAGCAAGCTCGGCAGTGACCGGTGATTTCAATTCCGACGGAAACCTCGACATCATTGTTTACTACGGTTGTGAGGGGTCCGGACTCTTATTGGTGCCCGGGCATGGAGATGGGACTTTCGGCACCCCTATTAACCTCAACTCACAGAATGCTTCGTCAGCACCCATCGTTGGCGACCTGGATAACGATGGGAAGCTGGATTTGATTACCGGCAGCGTGGTCCTTCTGGGGAACGGTGACGGAACATTCAAGCAGATTCCCCTCACCATTCCCGCCGGGAGTGGAGTAATAGCCCTCGCCGACCTGAACGGGGACGGCATCCTGGATGCAGTCTCGGGCCGGGGCAGCGGCCCCAGTACCGGTAGTACGATCTACGCAGGGAATGGAGATGGCACGTTCCAGGGCACGCCCTTCTTCACAGTGCCGTTGGCGCCCTACCAGTACCAATACTCGATTGCTGCGGGAGATGTGAGCGGGGATGGCGATCCGGATCTCCTTGTTGGCGAGAGTGGAATCAACGGTCCGATTCTCGCGGTTTTGCTCGGAGACGGACACGGTAACTTCACCGCGGACACGAATAGCTACTCCATCGCCATAAATACAAATCCTGCTTCGACGCTACCAACCCGGCTCAACAATCAGGCCCCAGCTCTACCCAAGGACAACAAGCTAGACGTCCTGGTCGCGCTCCCTCAGCAGAGTGGCGGCGCTTATCTCGTTTCCTTGTTAAACCAGAACAATCCGGCGCCAGCTAGCCCGGCGCCCCTTACTAGTACAACCGGCCTGCAGGCGTCATTAGCAACGGCCGCTCCAGGCACCGCAATCGCGCTAACAGCCTCTGTTTCCGGAATTAGCCCGACAGGTTCAGTCGCATTTGCCGCCAATGGCAATAACCTGGGTACAGACACTCTTGTCAATGGAATCGCGACGCTGACGACATCCTTTGCCAATGCAGGCAGCTATTCGGTCACGGCAACTTATACAGGAGATAGCAACAATACGGCCAGCACGTCTTCTGCCGTCGCCATCACGATCACGCCGGCTACCAGCGCTACGGCTCTGGCAGCGACGCCGAGCGCAGGCAATGTGAACGGACAGATCACCTTCAAAGCCAATGTGAGCGGCGACAGCCCGACCGGCTCGGTCTCGTTTGCATCAGGTACAACGAGCTTGGGAACAGCGACGCTTACGAATGGTGTGGCCACCCTGCAAACGTCGTTTTCAGCCGCCGGGAGCTACCCAACGACGGCAACCTACCAGGGAGATAAGAACAACGCGGCTAGCACCTCGAGCGCCATCACCATCGTGATCGCCGCACCCGATTTTACGATTGCCGCGACGCCCACAACCGCATCCGTGACTCCCGGGCAAAGTGCAACCTTTACCTTCACGGTAAGCCCAGTCGCGGGGTACTCGGGCACGGTGAAATTCTCCTGCGGAACGCTACCCAGCATGGCGACGTGCGCGTTTTCTCCATCAAGCGTGGCGCCGTCGGGCGGTTCCCCAGTCTCCAGCACATTGACTGTCACAACGGCGGGTACTACAGCCATGCTCAACAAGGAGCGGCCATCCAGCCCATCGCTCCCTCCGTGGATTCCCGCAGGCGGGTTTGCTATCGCGGGGGCCATGGGCCTCGCGTTTGCTCCTAAACGGTTCAAGCGTTGGAACCATCAACTTCGCCTGCTCAGCTGGGGGTTGGTCTTAGGTTCCTTATCGCTGTTCGTAGTGGGTTGCGGTGGTGGCGGCAATAACAATCCACCGTCAAACCCAGGGACACCTGCAGGTTCCTATACGATCTCGGTGAACGCCGCTGACAGCGCAGGTGGATCGGAGCACGCGGTCAGCATCGCGTTAGCAGTCCAGTAGGAGATCAAACGGTCGCTGAAAAAACATACTCGTGCTGCCCGTCGCGCAGGATCAACACTCGCTTGCCTTCGCGATCGCCAACCACAAATTCAAATCCGTCATTGGTGGGATCGGCGGTGATGAAGGAGATGGTTCCATCGTCATTCCTTCGCGACGCCACCGCGCTCTTCCACTCGCCGAAATCGAAGGTGGTCACGCCGTTCTTGTCCACCACTTCAAGCTCACCAAGTTCTTTACTGGAATAGCTCTTGGCCAAGCCAGCCACCAGGGTAGGATCGGCCGGGACGACGAGTCGTTCCCGTTCCTTGGCAAGGCGCGCTTTGTAGGCGGCTGCGGAAGAAGCGACATTACCTGCTGCTTCCGGTTTGCCGTCAAAAACCACCTCCAGCAAACGGCGGCTAAACGGGCCTAGGAGCATGCCTCCAGTATCCGAGTTAGTCAGCACAACGGCCCCGATGCCCGAATCGGGCAGGAAATAGAGGTTGGTTTTAAATCCGGCCATGCTGCCGCCATGATCGACAAGCGTCACGCCGTACTTTCGATCCACCATCAACCCCATGCCGTAGCTTGAGTCTTCGCCGAGGGAAACCTGCGGGGCGCGGCGTTCGAGCAGGTTTTGTGAGGAGACCAACTGCTTCCCGTCGGGCAGCTTCCCGAGAGCCAGTTCGAGTTGCACATAGCGGATGAGATCGTCCGCCGAGGTCCACACTCCACCAGCGGGTCGCGCAGCCTGAATCGAATAATTGAAAGCCATATTGGCTACGGCGGGTTTGCCATCCACATTGTCACCGTGCGGACTGGCATGATCCCCTGCGAGAGCGCGGGCATAGTCGAAGGTGGTCGATTTCATCCCCAGCGGATCGAAAACCTTCTTTTGCATGGCCAGGTCGTACGCGGCGCCAAGCTCCATGTTTGGATACACCAGGTGTCCCCCGATATATCCAGCAGCCGCCGCCATCAGGTTACTGTATTGAAAGACCTCGCCGAATTTACTGGTCGGCTGCATGGTGCCGAGCAATGCGAGCGTAGATTCCGGCGTGGCATTCTTGAACTCAAAAATCCACTCCATATCCTGCCGCGGCAGACCGGTGCAGGCGCAGATCAGATTCTTGACCAGGACCTTTTTTGTGGTGTCTGTGTTGCCCAGCCTGAAGCTCGGATAGACATCAATCACCGGCTCATCCCACTTTAACTTTTTCTCGTCCACGAGTTCTGCCAGCAACAGGGTCGTCATCCCCTTGGTGTTAGACGCCGCCATGAAAAGCGTATTCTTGTCCACACGATCAGGCTTGCCCAGTTCGCGCACGCCAAAGCCGCCCTCATAAACGACCTTGCCTTTGTCGATGAGGGCCATCGCAACTCCCGGAATCCCAAGCTGCTGCATAGAGGTTTCGACGAACTGCTTGAGCTGCTCAATATGAGCAGCATCCAACGGCTGGGCCGTACGGCCTGCAAACGATTCGCGGTTGTAGCCCTTCGGGCGCAGGCTTTGGAAGATGAGTCCGATCGGAGCGCTACGCTTCTCAACGGTCGGTTCGCTGCCGTCCGCAATAAACACGGTCCACTCGCCCCCGGCGCGCTGGGCAAGAGCCTGCACGACTGCGCGTTCATTGGGAGAGGTCTCATATTCAAAGACCTGCCGCTCCTCCCAGCCTTCGCGCGCGGGACGTGGCGTGACCAGCTTCACGGGCCGTTTCGCTGTCGGCTTGTAAGCCGCCCAGGCGGCAGAGACCGCCGATTTTGCATCGGCCGCCGCGGAGTCGAAGATGACGATATGCGTATCGGGCTCCGGCGGAGTCAAAATGACCAGGTCCTTACCGCTCGCGATCGACCAGCCGGCCGGCACCGTAAACGTGGCGCCACCAGGCGTGACGCGCGACGTATCCGCCGCCAGTAGCTCCGGAGCCGAGATTGTTTCCGCCGGCTGTGTGGATGGAGCAGTGGTCGATTGTGTAAGTGCTTGGGGCGCACACGCGCTGAACGCCATGAGCACGATGAGAGCAAACCGGGACATCGACATGTGAGCCGCCCTTGTTTTTTGTTGTGAGCCCGAAGCGATGATTCTTTATTTCAGCCCTTTGGCCAGATAGAGTTCGGAGATCATCCGGACATAGCTGTAAACGTACGCCTGGCCGTCCGCGCTAATAATAAGGTGAGACATATGAGACATACTGCCTAGTCCGGCTATATCGCTGGGATGAAATTCCTTGAAAAATTCCCTCTCGCCAGTGACCACGTTCAAGCGATAAACCCTGACCGGTTCCTTGCCCACCTTATACACGTACAACGTATGTGGGTCAGAACTCCATTCATACATCTCATCCGGCGAAAGACCCGGGATGGCACGTGGGGGTCCACCATCCGTAGGATACAAGCTGGCTACTCCGCCGACGAGATTGTGGCCGATAATCAATTGCCCATCTGGCGAGGCCTGACACCAGCCGACGCCCTCGGGAGTAATGGGCCGGGGTTTGCCACCGTCAATGTTCTGAATAAAGCAACGAAAGCCACGCCCCGGCAGGTTGCCGACAAAGATGATCTGCTTGCTGTCGGGCATCCAGTGAATCATGTGCCCATAGCGCTCGATATCCCCCTTGTCGATTCGCTTGACCGTCCCCGCACCCGTAGGCAGGAGCATAATCTGGGAATACCCCACATCGGTAGCTGCCCACTTGCCATCGGGAGAAAGGTCGCCCGCCATCCCTTCTCCCAACGGAATCGCTGGTGAGCCGTCCATGCTACGCATGGCCACGGTGTAAGTGGGTCCGCCCTGTTCCCCTTGCTCATCGAAGAGCAAGGTTTTGCCATCGCGAGACAAATCCACGGGGAGAGACCAGTCCTCCCAGGAAAGATCCTGTTCCTTGGTTGCCCCGGGACCGGCGCCGATCATGCCGGCGCGGTTTTCATCGCGGGTTAGCAGCACTCTGCCATCGGGAGCAATGTCTTGCAGCGTGACCCCGCCCAATGCCTGGTAAGCCAGGTGTTGATGGCCGGTCAGGTCAACAGCGAAGACGCGACGTTCAAGCCCTGCCCGTGCGGCCGAGAACCACACTTCGTTCCCGTCTGAAGACCATGCCAGGCCTTCCTCGGTTTCCCAGCCGGTGGAGAGCACTCGCTTGTGCCCGGCAAGATCAACGACCGAGACCATGCCCTGGTCATCATCCTGCGAGGGGTGATCGAGAAAAGCAATCGAGTTCCCTTTGGGCGAAATCCGGGGATGGCTAATCCATCCGGCAGTCTCGTAAAGCACATGCCCCAGGGGAAATTCCAGACGCCGCTTTTCTCCGCTATCGTGAACCACGGCGAGCGTCTTGCCATCCGGACCCCAGTCCGCCCATTCGATATGCTCGGCGATCTGCCGAGGCGTTCCCCCGGTCAAGGGGACCTTTCCCAGAGTGCCCTGGACGGTCAACATGAACAGGGGATCCACTGATTGCAACACTGCCATTTCCCCGGAGGATGAAACCGCCAGCAAATGGGTTGCCGGCAACTCCATATCTCGCGAGGTATTCAAATTAAGATCGGTGGAGAAGATCTGGATGGGGGCGCCGTCCCACGAGGCAGCATAGATCACATTGCGTCCGTCAGGCGCAAAGCGAGCGTTGTACACCGTGCCGTGGCGCACGGTCAGGCGTTGAAAATCCGGCGATTGCGGCCGGGCCGTGCGGTGGCCGAGGAACACTCCTAATCCGACCAGGATCGCAGCGACCGCGATCGCAGCCAGCAGAGCCAGTAGCGCGCGCCGGTTCCCTACCGGGGTTCCGCTCGGTGGCGTCTCGCTTTCCGGGGGCTTCGGCGGAGCGATCTCAACCGGGGGATCCTCCAATTTGCCGACAAACCGATACCCGCGGCGCGGCACCGTTTCAATGAAACAAGGATTGTCCGCCGTATCACCCAGGGCGGTACGAAGCTTGCCGATGGCAACATTCACTGCGTGATCGAAATCTCCGAAGTTTTCTGAAGGCCATATCCGCGCCTGCAGTTCGTCGCGCGTGACCAGGGCTCCGGGATGCTCAAGCAGAATCTGCAGCACTTTGAAGGGCTGCTCCTGGAGCTTGACGCGGTTACCCGATTTACGTACCTCTCCCGAATGAAGATCCGCCTCGAAGGCCCCAAACCGGACCGTGCGGTGCCCATTCCGACCGTTTGCTTCCCCATTTATGTAAGGTTCAGGCATCACTCTTACTCTGCTTTCTCACTACGCAAAAGGGTAATCAATTGTTCAACTATTTTGCCGAAGATAAACCTCTCCGCCGCCTCTCCCACCTCTCTCCCGGCGCATAAACCACTCAATACGTACAAGCTATTGCCCGTGCATTGAGGTACCGGGCCGCCCGATCGAACATGACTCTGAGGAAAGCCCTATGCGGGACCGCTTACTGTGGTTGGGTGTGCTCATCAGTCTTGTCTTGGCCGCTCAGGTATTTGACGTGGAGTATCGCGAAATGGGGCCGCACCAGCCTGTGAAACGGCTGGCCGGCTTCGATCTTTGCCGCGGCTACCTAACTGTTTGGCCGGAGGCCCGGCCGGACACGGAAAGCCCGTAGCCCGACTACGACAGAGGGCACTTTACTTTCCACTGGTTTCATTCCACAGGAACGCTAGTTCATCCGCCTGGTCGGCCACCAGCTGTGTAAGCGACACGCCCGCACTGTGCCCGCCCGCAAGGGAATAGTGCAATAGGATGGGGCGGTCTCCGCCGTCTGCGGCCTGCATGCGGGCGGTCATCTTGCGCGCGTGCAACGGATCGACACGGGTATCGCTGTCGCCGGTGAAGAACATAATGGCGGGATACTTCTCACCCCGCTTCACATTCTGGTACGGAGAGTATTTGAGCAAGTAGGGGAAATCCTTTGTGTTCTCCGCGCTCCCGTACTCTGTGGTCCAAAGCCGGCCCATCTCAAATTTCTGATAGCGCAACATGTCGAGCAGGGGGTACCCGCACCAGATAGCTCCGAACAGATCGGGCCGCTGCGTCATCGCAGCGCCCATCAGCAGGCCGCCATTTGAGCGCCCGCGGAGCGCGAACCGCTCCGGTACGGTGTAGTGGTTGGCGATGAGATACTCGGCGGCCGCGAAAAAGTCGTCGAACACATTCTGCTTGTGCTCGAACATCGCCGCCTTGTGCCAGGGCTCGCCATACTCCTCTCCGCCGCGCAGGTTGGGGAGCACGAAAAACCCGCCTTGTTCTATCCACCACGCGTATTCGGAGTTCCATTCGGACAGCATGGCCACATCGAAGCCCCCATACCCGGTCATCAAGAGCCTCGCCTGACCGTTGTGCTCCAAGCCTTTCTTGCCGGCGATGAACATCGGTATGCGCGTGCCGTCTTTCGAGTTGTAGAAGACCTGCGTCACCTCATATTGCGACGTATCGAAAGGAACGGTGGGTTTGGCGAAAACTTCTGAGGATCCCGTTTTTGTGTCGTAGCGAAAAATCGTTGGCGGCTGAATGAAGGATTCAAAGCTGTAAAAGCCTTCCTTCTGGTTGGGGAGCCCCGATACCCCTGAACTCGATCCGATCCCCGGATAGTCAATGCTACCGATTGATTTGCCGTCCAGCGTGTAGATCGCCGTCTCGGTCTTGACATCGTGCAGGCGCGTGACGAAGAGCTTGCCGCCCACGATGCTCGATCCTTGAATGACATCCTTGCCCTCGGGAATAATCGTTTTCCAATCCTCGGGCTTGCCGCCGGGCACGGCCTCCACAATGCGTTTATTGGCCGCCTGGTAATCGGTTTGCAGAAAGAAGCGGTCGCCGATATCCAGGGCAACCGTCTGCGCCTCAACGCCATACACCAACGGAACAAAATCGCTTTCAGGGTGGCGCAGATCCTTCACCAGGATGTCATTTCGAGTGGCCGGAACGCCATGACCGATGTTGAGCAGCAGGAAGTGATCGTTCTCGCTGACCGCGAAATCAACCAGATCGATCTCGCCCAGTTTCTCGCCATGATATTCGCCGCCGAAGATCTTGACGTCGCTTTGGATGGGCGTGCCGAAGCGGTGAAAATAAACGTTCGTACCCTGGTGGGTGAAGACGGAATAGTAGATTCCCTTGTCCCCTGGGGCCAGGCTCACGCTCTCATAGCGCGCTGAGGGCAACACATCCGGCAGTGGGTTACGGTCCCGCACCTGGATGACGTGCACGGACTGCTCGTCAGCGCCACCCTGGCGAACGCCGTAGACCAGCAGGCTGCCATTCTTGGAGATATCGTCCATGACCACGGAGGTGTTCTGATCACTGCTCAGCTTGGTGGCGTCAATCAGGCGATCGTCAGTTCCCTTCCAGCCTTCGCGCACGTAGATCGACGCCTGGTTTTCGCTCGCCAACCGTTTCTCGAAAAAGTATTTCCCTCCACGCAGCGCGGGTGTGGAGTACGCGTCGACGCGCTCCAGCTCGGTTAGCTGATGAATAATTTCCGGACGATTCTTCAGCTGGGATAGATATTGCTGCGTGTACTTATTCTGCTCGCCGATCCAGGCGCGTGTCTCCGGGCTTTTGGCGTCCTCGAGCCAGCGGTAGGGATCCTCCATCTGCGTCCCTTGATAGGCATCGCTCACCGGGTGCATTGGGGTCGGCGGAGGAGGAGGAAGCGTGACCCCATTCCCTCCGCGGATTGTCTGTGCCGGGTTCTGTGCGTAAAGAGCCAGAACAAAGAATGCCGGCAGGGAGACCGCACTCCACTTCCGGCGCCAGAATAGATTTCCCTGCATGTTCGGTTCTCCGTGTGAAACACCTAAAATCGAACGAATCGCATGTCAACTTTGTCCATTATCGCAGGCACAGATCGATGGTCCAGGAAGGCGTGCGCCTATTGTCATCGCAGGTCGATATCGTAAAAGCTCTCTTGGGGGCGAAGCCCCATAAGCGTTAACTTGTTTAGGGTGTTTTTCGTCGAGTTTGGAAAAAAAACATCCTAATTTAAAGCTTGTGAGGCTTCGCCCATCTTTTTCGGCCCGAGTACGCAGAGGCGAACATGGGGCACCCGTGGGCTCTCGTACCTATGGGGTGGCTGTGAAGTGGGCAGCGTTGGTGGCGGTCGAAGTGCCTCCTATATAGACGGTATAGTCGGCCGGCTCGACCACTTGCTGAGCCTTCGCGTTGTAGAAAGACAGTTCGCCAAAGCCCAGGGGAAAGTGAACCACTTGGGATTGGCCCGGGTCGATTGTAATGCGAGCAAAGCCCTTGAGATTGCGTACGGGCTGCTCGGTACTAGCGCCCCGGATACGAACGTAGCACTGCACGATCTCTGTGGCACGCCGCTTGCCTGTATTGGTGACCGTGGCGGTTGCGACTACGCGTTGGCTCTTCTGATCACGCGTGAGTGCAGCCGAGCTTATCGATTGCGTCGAAAGCGACACGCCCGAATAGCCGAACGTCGAATAGGTAAGACCATGTCCAAAGGGAAAGAGCGCGTCGTTCGGCACGTCCAGGTACCGCGAAACATACTTCATCTCAACGTAGGCGCCGGGATGAGCCGGATCCGCGTGTTGGATGGGGCGGCCGGTGGGCATTTGGTTGTAGTAAAGCGGCTCCTGCCCAACAGCGCGCGGGAAACTCATGGTCAGCTTACCGCTGGGGGCGACATCGCCGAACAGTGTGTTGACGATCGCGGGCCCAGTTTCCACGCCAGGAAACCAGACTTCCATGATGGCCGAAACATGCTGAGCGGCCCAGTCGAGCACCAGTGGACGGCCGGAAAAGACGAGCAGGACGACAGGCTTGCCGGTGGCGACAACTGCTTCCAGCAATTGCTGTTGGTTCCCGGGCAAGTCGAGGTGGGCGCGCGACGCTGCTTCGCCGCTCATATCGCTCGACTCGCCGAGGGCCAGGACGGCGACATCAGAGTTCTGTGCAGCGGCAACGGCCGCCGCAAATCCGGAGTCTGAGGTCCCGGAGATCTCGGTTCCTTTGGCATACGTGAGGGTCGCGCTATTTTGTTGCGCTCGCTCCGTCATCGCGGCGTGCAGGGTACGCACATCGCCGAAATTGTTGGCCCCAGACCAGGCGCCGACCATATCGCTGGAGTCATCCGCGAGCGGGCCGATGAGGGCGATCCTTTTGGTCACATTCGCCAGGGGAAGAAGGGGATCTTGGGGCGCGGGATTGTTCTGCAGCAGAACGAAAGACTCCTCCGCAGCCCGGCGGACGAGCGGGCGATGCTCGGGGATTGCGCCTGTTACTTCCGGGCCTTCGGTGAAGGGGTGATCGAACAGACCTAGCGCAAACTTGAGAGTCAATACGCGGCGCACAGCCTCGTCCACCACAGTCATCGGCACACGGCCGGATTTCACCAGCGCGGGCAACTGGGCGTCGTAGTAGTGCGACATCATGTCTATGTCGACGCCGGCAACAAGCGCCTTTTCGCTGGCCATCGCGGCATCCAGTGCGATGCCGTGATGGTTGAGCTCCATGACCGCAGTGTAGTCAGAGACCACAGCGCCATCAAAACCCCACTCCTTGCGCAGAATAGTCTGCAGCAGGAATGGGTTCGCAGTCGCGGGCACGCCATTCAGGGCATTGAAGGATGACATCACGGTGGCCGCACCGGCCTCAACCGCCGCGTGATAGGGCGGCAGGTAAACCTGGCGCAGAAGCAGTTCGCTCATATCCGTGGTGTTGTAGTCACGGCCGGCTTCGACCGCACCGTAGGCGGCAAAATGCTTCACCGAGGCGGCAACGGAATCGGGTGCAGACAGGCTGTCCCCCTGGTAGCCCCGAATATAGGCACGAGCGATAGCGGAGCCCAGGTAGGGATCTTCACCCGCGCCCTCGGTGCAGCGGCCCCATCGAGCATCGCGGGCGATATCGACCATGGGTGAATACACCCAGTCAATGCCGGCTGTCCGGGCTTCAACGGCGGCCAGATGCGCGAGATCCGTGATCAGCGCAGGGTCCCAGCTGGATGCAGTGGCCAGCGGTACGGGAAAGATGGTACGGAAGCCGTGGATCACGTCAGCGCCGAAAAGCAGCGGAATATGCAGCCGCGTGTCGTCTACGGCGGCGTGCTGGAAATGGTTGGTAATGCCCTGCCCGACCGTGTTGAGCATGGAGCCAAGTTCGCCCTTCTGAGCCAGCGCGTAGCTATCCACTCCCCCGGGGGCGGGAGGGTTCACGTTCAGAGCCGCAGTGGAGTTGCCGGTGGTGGGCGCGGGGTGCGCCTCTGTCGCGCTGTACTGGACCAGTTGGCCTATTTTCTCGTCGAGCGTCATCCGCTTGAGCAGCGCGTCAACCTTCTGCTCAATCTGCGGGCCGGCGAGTTGCGCGTTGGAAGGTGCAGCGTGTGACGCCTGCGCCAGAGCCGGGGAGAGTAGAACCAAAGAGAGACCGGCGAGCAGGACTGACCGACAGTAGGGCATACGCACTCCTCTAAGGTACTCTATCGTTCCCCGAGACTGCCGGCACCTGGCGGGTCTGCCTTTGGAAGAAAAAGTAGAACCAAAGGTCGCGCCGGACATCAAACCAAACGGAAAGGACACACGTGAATTTGACGGAGCAGGATCCGAATTTCCTTATATTGGCCCCTGATATGCCGCTCGTTGCTGCAATTGCTTTTTCTGGCGCCCCCAGGTCAACTTTGTCGTATCAAAGTTCGTCGATTGGAAGTGTCAATTCAACGCAGGCCATATGACCGGAACCGCCCGACGGGCGCCCAAGGCAACCAGTGCCTGTATCATATGTGCTGGTTCGCCCGGACTATGCCTATCTACAAATCGTGAGGGCACCCCAACGGACCTTCATCGTTTTTGCCGCTGACGTTCTACCGGTTTCGTAGTCCAACAGCCACACACGAACGCTGATTGACCGTGAGAATTCGACTGAAATTGATTGGATGAGAGCAGCCACCTTGATACGATTTGAGATCACCTTTGCGCTCTGTCTTTTGTCTCTTACGCCGGCCTTGGCGCAAGACAGAGATTCCTTGCTTCCACCTCCCGCAACCCAGCAGACCGAGGTGGCGGACACAGCCATACCCGACGCGCCCACGCCTGTAGGCCAGCAAAGCACGGCACCTCCTGCGAGTTCGTCAACCTCAACCGCGCCGGCAAACCCTGAGGAGGGGAAGCAGACCAAACGCATCCTGTATATCGTACCCAACTTTCGCGCGGTCAGCGCAGGGGCAAAGTTGCCTCCGCAGTCGGCGAAGGAGAAGTTCAAGACCGGCGCCCTGGATAGCTTCGACTACTCCTCATTCATCTTCGTGGGCATCCAGGCGGGTATAGCCCAGGCAACGAATTCCTATCCTGCATTTCATCAGGGCGCCGCCGGATATGGCAGATATTATTGGCATACTTTCGCCGACCAGACGGATGAGAATCTCTGGGTAGAGGGCATTCTGCCGGTCGTCTTGCATCAAGACAGCCGCTACTACACGCTCGGCAAAGGTGGCTTTATCAAGCGCGGCTTCTATGCAGTGACGCGAACGATGATTACGCGTACGGATTCGGGACATGAAACTTTCAACGCCTCGGAGATCTTTGGAGCCGGCACGGCAGCCTCCATCTCTTCGCTCTACTACCCAACCCAGTACCGCACCTGGACAAAGATTGGACAGCGCTGGCTGACCAATGTTCTGCTGGATTTCGGCACCTTCGCTGCGAAGGAGTACTGGCCCGATGTCAACCACGCAATCTTCCATATCTCCGACGACTAAGAAGGAACGTGGCGTTGCCGTTTAGTGCATCGAGCCGGCGGTTGTTCATTCAAGAATCCTGCGTGGCAATACATACAAAGGAGGCGTGATGACGCCGATCGAAGAAACCAAGCATGTCGTGATCGTCGGTGGTGGTTTCGCCGGATTGAACTGTGCCCGCAAGCTCGCCGCGAATCCGAATGTCCGGATCACTTTGCTGGATAAGAATAACTACCATCAATTTCAACCACTGCTCTACCAGGTGGCCACGGGGATCCTCTCCCCAGACAACATCGCGTTCAATCTGCGCTTCACTCTGCTGCAATATCCCAACGTCGACGTAAAGATGACAGAGGTCGTCTCCATCGATCTCCGTACGCGAACGGTCGAAACCGCCGAGGGCACGCAATACCAAGGGGATTATCTGGTCTTGGCCGCGGGCTCTCAGCCGAACTTCTTCGGTACGCCGGGAGCACAGGAGAACAGCTATCCACTGTACTCACTACAAGACGCCGAAAGGTTACGTTCCCGCACTCTGGCTATGCTTGAAATTGCAGAACGCGACCCTTCGGTGGTTGACAAGGGAGCGCTCAATTTTGTGATCGTAGGCGCGGGCCCTACCGGCGCAGAATTGGCTGGCGCGTTTGGGGATATGTTGCTATTGGCGCTGAAGAAAAAAGCGCATGACAGGCCCTTCAAAGATATCTCTGCGGAAAGAGCGCAGATTTTCCTGGTGGACGGAGGCCATGCGGTGCTAAGTGCCTTTTCTCCTGCGTCTCAGCAATACGCGGCCAAGAATCTTGAGGAACGTAAAGTCCAACTGCTGCTGGGGACCAGGGTGAACGAGATCGGGAGCGGGCACGTGCTGCTTTCCGACGGCACCCGCATCCCGACCCACACTGTGGTTTGGGCAGGAGGACTCAAAGCTGCATCGTTGTCTGAGAATACGGGAATCACCGCCGGCCGTGGTGGACGCATAGACGTGGAAGCAGACCTCAGCGTGCCTGGACTGACAGGCATTTATGCCCTGGGAGATTTCGCCAACATAACCGGCAAAGATGGCTCACCCCTGCCCCAGCTGGCGTCGGTTGCAGAACAGTCCGGAAAATGGTGCGGCAAAAATATCCTGCTGGAAATTGCCGGCAAGCCGAAGGTCCCGTTCCACTATCTGGACAAAGGCATCATGGCGATCATCGGCAAGAACTCCGGTGTAGCCGAAGTGGGCGAGCATCGACTTCAGGTTCACGGTGCCATCGGTTTTGCCGCGTGGCTGGGAGTACATGCGGCCCTGCTCTCCTCCACCCGCGCAAGGATCGAAGCCTTTATGGAGTGGGCCTGGGATTATTTTGGCGGAGCCCGTGGTGATGCGGTTCTCGACCGCCCAGAAGAATTGCACATCAACTGGAACGATGACGGGGAAACTCGATCAGCGGCGCCTCCGTCGCAAACAGAAGAACAAGTAGGGACCAAACATTCGTAAGATTGAGCTATCGGCTCTCCAGGCCCTATTTCCCGATTTGGGTTTGACCAGTCTTGTTCTCCGGGTAAACGCTTCAACTCTCCGTAAACTGGCGCCGGTAGACTGGCGCCATGTCCATTTTGCAGGTAATCATCCTTGCCGTTGTGCAAGGTCTTGCTGAACTACTGCCGGTTTCGAGCTCTGCGCATGTCGTCGTGGCCGAGAAGCTGATGGGACTCGATCCCTCTTCACCGCAAATGACATTGCTTCTTGTCATGCTGCATACCGGGACCATGTTCGCCGTCATCGCCTTCTTCTGGAACACCTGGAAGAAGGCTTATTTTTCCAGTAGCGCTGCGTTCAAGCAATTTGCCATGCTCGTGATCTGGGCCACTCTGCTCACCGGAATCGTAGGCGAAGCGATCAAGAAGGTCATAGAAAAGACCTTGTTCCACGGCGCGGAGAAGGCCGAGATCGAACAGTTGTTCAGCCACCTGGAACTCATCGCCCCTGCTCTTGCCGCCGCAGGCGTGCTGATCCTCATCGCAGGCCTGCTCGAAAAAAGGCATGTCATGGAGGGCGTTTTGGATTCCGCGAGAGATCGAAAACTTGGGGAGCCCTACGCCACCGTGACCTTTCGCCAGGCCGGCTGGATGGGCATGGTGCAGGGACTCGCGCTGCCGTTCCGTGGTTTCTCGCGGTCGGGCTCTACCATCTCCGTTGGCATGCTGGTTGGCGCGGCCAAGGAGCGCGCGGAGCGTTTCAGTTTCGCCTTGGCCGTGATCTTGACGCCGGCCGTGGTGGCAGCCGAGGCATTGCGCCTGCACCATGCGTCACAGGCCGCTGCGCTGGCTGGCTCGCCTATCGATCTGACCGGCTCGGTGCTGTTCAGTCTGCTGGGAATGGTGTTCTCTTTCCTGGCAGGATTGGTCGCCCTCAAATGGCTGAGCAGCTGGCTTGAGAGCGGCCGTTGGTACCTGTTTGGGATCTATTGCCTGCTGGCCTCAGGCATAGTCTTTTACCTGCACGCGCGCGGATTTTGACTTCATTCCCCGCGCAATGCGTGCATGGGATCAATGGAGGCCGCGCGAAGTGCCGGTAGCATAGAAGCGGTGAGGGCCAACAGCAAAACACCTGCTGCGGCTAACGTCAGCACAAAGGGATCAAACGGGCTCACTCCAAAGAGCAAGGAGTGCAGCAGGGTTGCATTGATGGCAGCACCCGCCAGTCCAAGAGCGCAGCCGACGGCGGCCAGCTTCGCACCAGAGATCAGGATCAGGCGGATGATTTCAGAGCGCTGCGAACCGAGCGCCATACGGATGGCCATCTCCTGCACCCGCGAAGCAACGGAAAAGGCGATGACGCTATAGATGCCAAGCACCGCCAACAGCACTGCGGCGAAGGCGAAGCTGCTGATCAAGACCGTATTAAACCGCCGAGGCGCTTCGCTCTCAGAGACCGCCTGCTCCATCGTCTGCACTTGCATCAGTGCCAGTTGCGGATCGATTGATCGCACCGTGGCACGAAGTGCGTCTTCCATCTGTTCCGGCGGCAGCGCCGAGCGCAGCACAATGTAGCCCCCATTGCCGTTCAAATCGCTGGGAGAGCCGAAGGAGCCGACCGCGTCTTCCGCCTGATCGACCGTGACGTAATACTCCTCCTTGGTGGGCTCGTCAGGAGAAGATAGCTTGATGTCTGCCACCTCTCCCACAATCGTCGCCCAAGGAGTCTTCATCTCCGCAGTGCCTATGCGCATGCGCTTCCCAATCGGATCCTGATTGGGCCAGAAGTGTTGCGCGAGCTTGTGATTCACGATCAACACCAACTGAGCGCCTGCCTTGTCCGCGTCGGTGAAATAGCGGCCGCGCAACAGCTGGGTACCCATCGCACGAAAGTAGTCGCCGGTTATCTGCGAGGTGGTGGCCAGGTTCATGTTTGCGCTCTTAGGCGCTATGTAACCCTCGGCAACGAAGGCCTGGTTATTGCCGCGCCCGGAAGCAGGCAGAAGGCTGGTAAGGCCTACGGCCCCTGCACCCGGCAACTGCCTGAGGCGGCGCAGCAACTCGTTGTTGAAGGCATTCACGGCCGGCTGTGTCGCATACTGTTTTTGCGGCAACGAGTAGGCTGCGGTGGTCACGTTCTCGGGTCGAAATCCCAGATCGACCGAGCGCATCTTCTCAAAGCTGCGCAGCAGCAGTCCCGAAGCAGTTAGCAGAATCAGCGCAATGGCGATCTCCGTCACCACCAGCGCCGAGCGCAGACGCGCATGGCCCGCGCCTGTCGTGCCGCTGCGACCCCCTTCTTTCAGCGTGGCATTGACGTTGGTGCGAAGAGCAGCAAACGCAGGGGCTAATCCGCAAAACAACCCCGTGATTACGGCGAGCACCATCGCAAACCCCACTACGTTCCAATTCAGCGCGATTTCGCTGATCCTGGGCAGGCTCTGTGGCAGCAGACTCTTACCAACGCGCAGCGCCGCGCCTGCCAGCATCAGGCCCAGCACTCCGCCGCCCACGCTCAAAAGCAGGCTCTCAAGAATCGCCTGACGTAGGAGTGCCGCCGCGGTGGCGCCCAGCGCCTGGCGCACGGCGACTTCCCTCTGCCGCCGGATAGCGCGCACCAGCATAAGCCCTGCCAGGTTGAAGCAGGCGATCAGCAACACCACCGCCACAGCCATGAAGAGCGTCCTCAACAGCGGACGCGACTCCGCGACTGTTTCTTCCTGCAGTGGCCGCACCACGGACGTGATACGCAGGCTTGCCATATACGCCGGGTAGTCGCGCATAATCTCCTGCGCCACGCGCTCCGCGTCGGCCTGCGCCTCCGCCGGCGTAATGCCCGGCTTCAGCCGCCCCACCATCTTGTAGCTCCAATTCGCTTCATCCGAGGAGGAAAGCTCCTCTTCTGTAAAGCTCATGGGAACCCACAGCTCGTTGCGGTTAAGCTGCCCCGCGATCAGCGGAAATTCAAAGTTTTGCGGCATGACGCCGATGACCACATAGGGCTTGCGATCAAGCAGGATCTTGGTGCCTAAAATCTGGTTGTCACCGTGGAACCGGTCCTGCCAGGTCGCGTAGCTCAGAACGGCAACCTGCTGGCTGTGCTCGTCTTCCTCTGCGGTGAATGCGCGGCCGAGCAGCGGTGCGACTCCGAGGGCTGGAAAAACTCCGGCCGTCAAGCGCGAAGCCCTCACCTGGGCGGGCTCGCCGGCTCCGGCAAGCTCATACATCGCGAATCGATACGCTCCCAGGGCGGTAAAGGAATGGGAATCCCGCGTATAGGCGCGAATATCCGGTACGGTGACCTCGTTCACGTCCTCCGTTCCCTGAATGTTATCTCCCAACATGACCAGCCGGTCTGGATTCGGAAACGGGAGCGGTCGCAGCAGAACGCCTTCTACGATGGAGAAAATTGCGGTCGTCGCCCCTATGCCGAATGCCAACATCAACACCGCTGTGACGGTGAATCCTGGAGATTTGCGGAGTTGCCGGGCCGCGAATTTGAGATCGAGAAACAACGTCTGCATAGAGCTCCTCATATTCCGTTCGTAGGAAGAGGATGCACTTGGCGTGCCACACTGAGCTCGCGTGAGACGTGCCGTTTCAGCGCTTTAGGTGCGATTTATGGAAACTCCGTGTGGAGAAGTGTTCAAACATGCGCATGGGTGTCCGCAAATGAACACGACTTGGTGATTCACTGCGGCCTGGAATCAGTCTGAATATCCATCGCTTTGATCAACCCGTTTTCAAATGTATATACATGTATGACCTCGCTGTCCGCCAGGAGGTTACCGGATAAATCTTTTACCGTTTGCTGTACGCGAACGAAAGTTTTGCCGTCGGGCGCCTGTTCAAAGGCAACCGGGATAACGGTGGGATCCACCTCTGCCCACTGGCGGCGCCAATATGAGCGCACCTCGTCGCGGCCGATGACTCGGCCTCCTTCCCAGCCGTTCGGCCAATCTACCGCGGGGTGCATCGCCGCCAGCACGGTATCCACGTCTCGCCGGTTGAAGGCCTCATACATGCGTCCAAGCAAACTCTCCGAATCATTCATTAGGGTGTGGTCCTCTGTTCGCTCTGCGATTCCATCATAACAACGTGGCGCGGGATCTTCTCAGGAGGGTATCTGCTTTAGTCTTTCCTCCAGCAAATTCTGTTCCCGCCTGTTTTCCGTCATTGCGATTGCGCGCTGAATCTCTTCGCGAGCTTCGGTAAATCTGCCCAGCTTCATCAGCAGGTCTCCTCGCACGCTGGGCAGCAAGTGGTAGCCCGTCAGGGTTGAGCCAGAATCGAGAGCATCTAACGCAGCGAGCCCAGCGACTGGGCCGTGTGCCATCCCAATGGCGACCGCTCGATTCAACCCAATGACGGGAGATGGGCTCATTTGGAATAGAGCGTCGTAGAGAGAAACAATGCGCTCCCAATCGGTATCCGCGGCTGTGCGCGCTCGCGCATGACAGGCGACGATTGCCGCCTGCAATGCATAATTGCCCGCCCCGCCACCCAACTCTTGCGCAGAACTGAGTGCGGCCATTCCTCGCTGTATCTGTAAATAGTCCCACAGGGAGCGGTCTTGCTCCAGCAACAAAACGGCTTTTCCGCTTTGCCCCTTGCGCGCTGCGGTGCGCGAGGCTTGGAGTTCCATCAGCGCCAGAAGACCGTGGACCTCAGACTCCCCGGGAAGAAGCTCCACCAGAATGCGCCCGAGCCGCAGCGCGTCATTACAAAGTTCTTCACGCATCCACTCATCTCCGAACGTCGCCGTATATCCTTCATTGAAGATCAGGTAAACCACCAGGAGCACGGACTCCAGCCGGCTACGCAGCTCGCTTCCACGCGGAATCTCGAATGGGACATGGGCTTCGGAGAGAGTTCTCTTGGCGCGAACGATTCGCTGGCCAAGGGTCTTCTCCGATACCAGGAAGGCGCGGGCAATCTCTGCGGTCGTGAGGCCGCCAATGGAACGCAACGTGAGTGCGATGCGCCCTTCTACTGCGAGAATCGGATGGCAGGCGGTAAAGATGAGCCGGAGGATGTCATCATCAATGACCAGGTCCAGCGATTCGTCGAGAGCTTCGGAAAGCCGCTGCTGTTGAAATTCAAGCTCGCGAGCAATCTCTCCATGCTTTCGTTCAAGCATCCGGCCGCGGCGTAGAGAGTCGATTGCGCGCCGCTTCGCCGCTGTCATCAGCCAGGCCGCCGGCTTATCCGGGATGCCTTCCTCCGGCCACCGTTCCAGGGCCGTAACAAGCGCGTCCTGGGCGAGTTCTTCCGCAATGCCGATATCGCGGGTAACTCGGGCAATCCCAGCGATCAGCCGCGTGGACTCAATCTTCCACACGGCCTCAATCGTTTTGTGAATGTCGCTCATGCCCTCGCAGCAGCCGTGTTCGGAAGGTCGTTGAAGCCTTCGGCGGCCTTCTGCGCCTCTGCGGGAAAGTCACTCATCTCGAAGATCTGGCGCACTTCGATGATTTCGTTGTTGGCCATCGGTGCTCGCTTGGCCCACTCGATCGCTTCTTCTCGCGAGCGTACCTGGATGATCCAGTACCCTCCGATAGCCTCTTTGGCCTCAGGGAACGGGCCATCGGTAGCAGTTGCCTTGCCGTCTGTGTAGGAGACACGTGCCCCGGTTGAAGGGGGGAGAAGCCCGTCGAGCCCGAGCAGTACGCCCGCTTTCTGCAGGTTCTTGTTGTACTCCATCATCTTGGCCACCGCCTCCGCGCTAGGGGCTGCGTCCGCAGTCGCCGTTTCATACCCTTTGGGAATTACCATCATCATGAAGCGCATCAAAAGTCTCCTTTACATCGATTTCAGCCAACTTTGGCTGTTCTATAAATACGTCGAATCGCTTGCGTCGATTTCTACCACCAACGCTCGAAAATTCCGAACCCGGGTCAGACTTGAGCTTTGCCGCACCGGTAACAAAGAGCTCAAGTCTGATCCCTCGCCTTTACCTAGCACGCTGTTCGTTTTTACAAAGCACTGTGCGAATTCGGACATCGCTTGATTCGAAAGAAACGTGACCGCCACGCCTCAATCGGGATCATTAACCCCTCTTGCCGAACCAGTGGGGCAAAACGTATTCCTGGTGAGTGCTAACCGGACGATCTCAGGCGTGGCCCCTAACGTGCTTCGTGTTAGTAAATAACGGCCCGGCTCTTCCCTTCCATAGGAGGCGCGATGCAAGTGCTACTGCAGGATCTCCGTTTTGCGTTGCGGCAAATCCTCCGTAACCCCGGCTTTTCTCTTACCGCCGTCCTTTCGCTGACCCTTGGCATTGGCGCAACCGTAGCCGTCTACAGCATCCTCTATGACGCTGTGCTTCATCCCTGGCCGTACGCGGGAATGGATCGGATTTGCGACGTCTCGATGACGGATAACTCCGGCCACGAGAACTCCTGGGGGCTGACTGGTCCGCAGATTCGTGAGCTTCGCAAAACGCACGCCGTTGAGGACATACCCGCCTTCGAATACACCAGCCAGACAGTGACAGGCAGTGATTTGCCCGATGACGTCACCGCAATCATGATGACCGGGTCCGGGTTCCAGTTCCTCGGCCTTTCCCCCGTGTTGGGCCGATATTTCGTCCCTTCCGACGCGCCTGACGGACAGGATCCTCAGCCCGTGGCAGTGCTGGGTTATAAGTTCTGGCAACGGCACTATCGGGGCGATCCTGCCGCGGTGGGAAAGACCATCCAGCTCACGCACAAGACCTACGCAATTCTTGGAGTGATGCCGCCGCGCTTCACGTGGATGGATGGCGACGTCTATCTGCCCCTCAAGCTGGAATCGAACCAGACCCGCCGGTATGGAACCAACATTAAGTTGAAGCCCGGCGTCAGCACCGCCGCAGCTGAAGAAGAATTTCGGCCACTCTTCCAGGAGTTCGACCGGCAAACCCCGAATATTTTTCCCAAGCAATTCAAGCTCAGCGTGCGCGGGCTGGCGGAGACGTACACGCGCGATCTGAAAAAAACGATGGTCCTGCTTTTTGGGGCGGTCGCGCTGCTTTTGCTCATCGGCTGCGGCAATGTCTCGATTCTGCTGCTGGCGCGGGGCACGGCGCGGCAACATGAGTTTGCCGTCCGCTCGGCCGTGGGAGCGAGCGGCATCCGTATCGTGCGCCAACTGCTCACCGAATCGGTGCTCTTATCGGCGACCGGAGCGGGACTGGGCATCCTGCTTGCCTACCGGTGCATTGGGTTCCTCATCCCGCGCCTGCCAGACCACTCTTACCCTTATGAAGCCGACTTCCACATCAATGGCGGTGTCCTGTTTTTCAGCGTAACCTTGGCATTGCTCAGCGGGATCGTGTTCGGCCTCTTTCCTGCATTGCAGTCGGCGCGGCCGGAGATAAGCCAGGTTATGCAGGCCGGCACGCAGCGGCTAACCGGCAGCGTGAAGGGCAGACGCTTGCACACCACGCTGATTGCGGGACAAATCGCACTGACCCTGTTGCTGATGACGGCGGCCGTTGCGGCTATCCAGGCATTCATTCGCATGAATCAGGTGCCGCTGGGCTATGAGCCGAACCACGTAATGTCAGTCGTCATTCCGCTGCGGGAAAATGCGTACACTAAATGGGCCGAACGCAGCCGCTTCTTCGCGCAGCTTCGAGAGAAAGTCGCAGAAATACCCGGCGTGGTGCGGGTAGGTATATCGACCAATGCCACTCCGCCGAACAGCGGTCTGACCGTTCCGGTCGAAATCCTGGGAAAGGTCGCCGCCCAGGCACAAGACGCGCACGTGGAATTGGTCAGCCCTGAATACTTCACCACGCTCAAAATTAAGCTGCTCCGGGGGCGCTCCTGGGAGCAGAGCGAGATTGCCCGCGGAGCCACCCTGGTCCTTGTGAACCAGGCCTTCGTTCGTCACTACCTTGCGGGCGGAGATGGGCTGGGCCGCTCGGTACGCATCCCGCAACTAGCAAACGCTCCTCCCCTGCGGCTGGCCGCGACCGCAAGCGATGGATGGCTGCCGATCATTGGAGTGGTGGCCGATTCGCTGAATGACGGCCTGGATAAACCAGCGGCGCCCGCGGTCTATGCCCCCTACACGCTGCTCACGTTGCCGTTTACACAACTGCTCGTGAGCACGCAAGGCGAGCCCCTTGCCATGCTGCATACCGTGCGCCAGCGCATCGCCTCGCTTGATCCCGACCAGCAGATCTTCAGCGACGTGCGCGACCTCGAAGGCTGGATCCAGCGTGAGCCGGAGTTTGCAAGAGCGCGTCTCATCTCCATGCTCTTTGGCGCGTTCTCCATCCTCGCGCTTTGTCTCGCCTCGGTCGGCCTATACAGCGTCGTCTCCTATACGGTTCTACAGCGCACCAGCGAGCTGGGGGTTCGCGTGGCCCTTGGAGCACGGCGCAGCGATGTGCTCAGCATTGTGGCGCTCTCCGCCGGAACCGGTGTTGGCCTTGGTGTCGCCGCCGGGCTTGCGCTTAGTTTCGGATTGAACCGCATCTTTGGCCGCTGGATCGAAAATGGCACGCATGATCCGATCATGGTCCTGGCCGTTTCGATGCTGCTCATTGCGGTCGCTGCGCTCGCCTGCCTGGTTCCCGCGCGCCGGGCTCTTTCTATCGACCCGATGATTGCGCTTCGCTGCGACTAGGCGAATGCTGTAGCGGCTCGGCATGAGTCAGTCGCCGATAGGCTGCCAAAGCTCCACACGGTTTCCTTCCGGGTCGGTGATCCAGCCAAACTTTCCAAAGTCATAGGTGTCACGTTTTGGATCGACCGTCACCCCTTCGGCGATGAGACGGTCCAGCAAACCATCCAGGTCGTCCACTTGGAGATTCATCATTGCCTTCTGCGCTGGAGGGAAGTATGCATTGTCCTGTTTGAAAAGGGCGAAGATAACCTGAGCGCGGGGCGCCGGAGCAGGAAAGGCGAAGGCTCCGTCGCCCTTCACCAGCCCGAGATGCCGCTCGTACCATTGATACAGCGCTTTTGGATCGTTCGCTCGCAAAAATATACCGCCAAATCCAGTGATTGAACCCATGCAACCTCCTGATGAGAACTGTTTAAAAGCTTAGAAGACGGAAGAAAGGAGTTTTACGCGCCAGCCTTTTCGTTGATGTGGTCCTGCGCTGCGGCAGGCGCCGTGCGTTCGACCCGGGCTTTGCGGCGCAGGATGCCGGCCGAGATGAATGTAATGATAAGCCCCACGGGCAAGGGCTCCATGAAGGTGTAGGCCATGTTAACGAACGGGTTCTGGTAGAGCTGCTGAGAGTGCTGGATGGCAGCGACCTGCACAGCGGTGGTGGCAGCGTCAAGCCCTGAGGACTGGACCTTTTGGATCTGCGCGGCAAAGTAGCTATCCATGAAGTGCGGCATGAAGTTGAAGTAGAGCACCTCCCACATGGCGACATAGCAGACGGTGGTGATGAGAGTGATCAGAATGCCGCAGGCGAAGGCGCGGCCGAAGGAGATTTGGCCAGCCAGGGTGTTGTCGCGGTAGCTGCGGATACCGAAGTAGATCAGCAGGAATGACGCCACCATGTTGGCGTAGCCGAGAACCATGCTGTGGCCGGTGCCGATCTTGTCCGAGAGCAGGAGCGAGCCGCCCATAAGGACGGAGATGATCAGGCCGGCGATCAGGCCAAAGGTGAGGACTGTTTTCTTCATACGAGGCTCCTGGTGCGACTGAGGATGGAGTCACGATGCGGTGTAACGGGGCCGGATGTCGTCACCCTTTCGGATGATTTTTGGAGGAATGGAGCCAAAATCGTGCTTTTGGGTGATGCGTTCACGGCAGCAGGCCGAGTTCTTTGCCGCGCAGGACGGCCTGGGTGCGGCGGGCGGCTCCGAGCTTGTCGAAGGTACGGGCACAGTGAGTTTTGACGGTGTTTTCGGAAACGAAAAGCTGGGTGGCGATCTCACGATTGCTGAGGCCGCGGGCGATCAGGGTAAGGATTTCTAGCTCGCGTGCCGTGATGCCGAGGTTCTGCTGGCGGGCCGTATTAGGGGCGAAGGGTTCGAGGGCGGGCGCTTCCGCCGGGACAAGTACTTCTCTCACCACGACCGTTTCGCGGATGGTTTCGCGACCCCGTGTGATGCGGAGCCCTAACCAGATCCCGAAGGCCGAAAAGAGGATGGCCACGAGCCCGCTGTACAGCTCGACGGAGTGCTCGATGATGACAAAGCGGTATTCGGTGTATTGGAGGGTGGCGATGAGCAGGCCGCCGACCAGACCGAAAATGACGACGTGGCGTTTCATGATGGGGATGTGAAGAAGTATAACGGAGGCGCCGGGGAACCGGCCGACCGCCGCAAGCTGCAGCTTGAACCTATTCGCTTCGTAGGGCCTTGACCGGTTCGATACGGGCTGCCCGCCAGGCGGGAACGAACCCGGCAATTGCCGATGCCAGCAGAAGTAAACCGGTCGCCATGGCAATAATTTGCGGGTCTTCGGGCGAGAGACCATAAAGGAAACTGGCCGCCATGCGCATCCCGACACTGGCCATCGCGATGCCCAATGCCGCGCCACATGCCCCCAGAATCAGCGTTTCACGGACCACGAGCCAAAGAACCGCAGGCCGGGTAGAACCCAAGGCAAGACGAACACCGAGCTCGCTGGTTCTGCGTTGCGTGGTGTACGACATCACTCCGTAGAGCCCGAGACAGGCCAGGGTCAATGCCAGAAGACCGAAGATTGCGGTGAGGCGGGCGATGAGGCGCTGCTGGGTAAGATTGTCTTTCACCGCTTCGTTGAGGGTCGCCACATTCACGATGGGAATTCTGGGATCTACATCTGCGATTGCCTGGCGCGCTTGTGCAGCCACCCAGTGTGGATCGGCGGCGGTGCGGACTTCAAGGCCATCGATGTTGCCGGCGTTCTGAGCAATGGGGAAATAAATGATGGGCGGCGCGGTCTCACGAATATCGTTCACACGCGCATCCGACACCACGCCTACGATTTCAAAGCGATCAGCTCCACTGTCCGCGTAAGAGAATTGCAGGCCGACAGCATTCTGCTTTCCAACGTAGCGCTGCGCGAAGGTGTGGTTGACGATCGCCACCTTAGGCGCGGAAGCATCGTCGGTGGTGGCGAATTCCCTTCCCTGCAAAAGCTGAATTCCAGTGGTTGCAAAGTAATTGAGCGAAACGGAGTTGGTTTGAGCATTGGCCCCAGCGATTCTCCGTCCGCTGCCGTCGGTGACGACGACACTGCTCGCGTCAAGGCATCCAGCGACGAGTGAACAACTGGTGATGCTGGCAGAGCGCACCCCGGGAATAGCCTCCATTCGGTCGGTGAGGCGTTGGTAGAGCACCGGAAATTCACTGGGCTGGTAACCCACCAGATGGGTATCGATCTGAACGTTGAGAAGGTGGTTCCGGTCAAATCCGGGATCGAGGCGGCTGTAATTCTCAAGCGTCTGAAGAAACATGCCGGCCCCTATGAGTAGTAGCAGAGAGAGCGCTACCTGGGCGGCGACCAGCATTTTGCGCAATGACCAGCGGCGGCCTCGGTCACTGCCTGCGATGGACGGAACGCCGCCCTTCAGTACGGACGCCGGATCGACCCTTGCGCTTTGCAACGCGGGAGCAAGCCCGAAGAGAACGCCGGTAGCCACTGCGACGATTACGCCGAAGGCGAGAATGCGCGCGTCCGGCGCCAAATTGAGGGGAATGGCCGACTTTCCTGTGGAGGCCCAGCGCGTTAGAACTGTAGCGCACTCAAACGCGACGGCGATCCCTAGAACTCCTCCCCCAACCGACAACAACAGGCACTCGACGAGCATTTGCTGGATCAGACGTGCGCGACTGGCTCCGATCGAAAGCTGCACCGCGAGCGCATGCCGGCGGGCGGCGGCGCGAGCCAAGAGCAGGTTGGCGACGTTGGCGCAGGCGATGAGCAACACGATCGCCGCCATGGCCATCAGGAGCGTCAGCGGTTGCTCAAACTGCTCTTTGAGGTTGGCGAATCCTCGCTGCCCCGGCTCGAGGGTAAGGCGAGTCCGTAGCATCGCCTCCCGCTGTTCAGGATCAGAGATGTGCTGCGTGAGGGATTCGAGATGGCTCCGGTACTCCTGATTGAGGGCGGTCATTATCCGAGGCTCGTCAACCGGAGACTTGACCCGCATGACTAAAAGCAGCCAGTCGATATTGGCCTGCGGAATCCATGGTTTGAGTGGCTCTGCGCCAAAGTCGCTGTAGTGGTCGTGATAGTCCACAAGAGACTGCATGGTCAGGGGAATCCAGAACGCCGGCTGCGTTCCGGCCCGGGACCCGAAAAACCCTTGCGGTGCTACCCCGACGATCGTGAGTGGCACGCCGTTCACTGCCAGCTTGCGGCCGACCACACCGGGATCGGCCCCGAATTGACGCTGCCAGTAGCCATAGCTGATGACAGCCACGGGGCTGCCCCCAACCTTGTCGTCGTCAGCCGGAACGAGCAGTCGGCCGAGCACCGGGTAAGTCTCGAATACCTGGAAGTAGTTGCCCGAGACAAGCTGCCCTTCTGTGGGCTGCGGCTGCGTTTTCGCCATGCTCACATAGAAATCGTCAGGCCAGCTCGTAGCCGCAATGGATGCAGTGTCTGGAAGCTGCCGCCTTAGGTGATCAAAGAATGGATAAGGGAAGCGGCTTTTATCTGCGGGGTGATCGCTTTGTTTCACGATAAATAGTTGCTCGGGATTGGGCACGGGCAAGGATTTCAATAGAACGGCATCGACAAGCGTGAAGATGCCGGTATTTGCCCCGGTGCCAAGGGCGAGTGTGAGCAGGGTAATGATCGTAAAGCCAGAACTCGCGCGCAACCGGCGGAGCGCGTATTTTGTATCAGCCCACAGAGAATCGAGCGTTGGCCACTGCCAGACTTCGCGACTTCTCTCCTCCATCAGCGTTACGTTGCCGAACGCGCGACGGGCAGATTGTTCAGCCTCTTCCCGCGTCATGCCGTCCTCCATCAAGCCGGCAGTTTTTTCTTCGAGGTGTTCCTGGATGGACTGCGAGAGCTCCTCATATCGGCGCCGGCGAGTAAAGACTTTTCTGAGCATCTGAGAATTCCTACGATCTTGCCAGTGCAAGCACGCGGCTGATTCCGGCGAACATCTGCTCGACGCTCGAGATTTCGTGTTCCAGATGGTTCCTGCCCGCCTGGGTCAGTTTGAAGATGCGTACCGGACGGTTCCTCGGTGATAGACCCATTTCCGATTCTAGCCAGCCGGCTTTCAACATGCGCTGCAACGCCGGATATAAAGAGCCCTCCTCAATCTGGAGAAGGTCGTCCGAGATTTCTTTGATTCGCTGCGCCAGGGCGTATCCATGCATGGGCTTTCGGCTGAGCGTCTTGAGAATCATCAATTCCAGTGCGCCGGGGAAGAGGTCCCGATACTCGGGTTTCTTGACCATGTACTGATGGTAGGCTTCGCGACACTATTTTAGCAATAGTATATCTAAACTAATCTAGCGGATGGCACATTCGCGGCTTCGAATCAGACCACTGGGCGAAATTAGGCTGACCCTCGGCATCACGCCTGTCCAACGGTACCGGCTACCGCGCTAGCACAGGGCGCTCCAGTGGCTCAGGTTCATAGGTGGGCGAACGATGCCCTTTCGTAGGAACCTCAATAAAGGTTGTGTATACGTCGCCGTGGGCATCGAGCTGGCCCGTGGCCTCGTTATAGTCAACGGATTCTGCGTGCAGAAGCATCGGGCTCGCAACACATGCGCGACCTTGCGGCGGGCAAGTGGTCATCCGTACTTCTACATTTCCCGTCAGTTGAAGGATCTGGCTCGATGGAACACGCTGCGCATTCATCGCGGTCAACTCGAAAAGAACTTTGTGTCCTTGCGGAAAAGAGAACGCGAAGTGAAGTCTCTCCGGCGGTGATTTGACCTCTTCGCATACCGCTCTGGAAACCAACGGCGAAAGCTGGCATGCAATCGCAACACTCAGAATCAGGATTTTCATAAGATGGCTCCTCCTCGCCTATCCGTAGTATCGCCGATTGCACCGGGTGCCACCGCGTCACCAAGGAACCGTGTGGTACCACACGGTTCGCCGTGTAGTAGTCTCTATTGTTTCTCCGTTTCCAACATCCTAATCTTTAATTACAAAGTCTGGGATGTTCGAGGAATGTCATGGTCAATGATTCAGTCGGGGCCTTGCATATCGCGTTAGCGGCGGCGGTGGTCGGTTGGTTGGTATTTTGTATTTCGCACTCCACCGCGGTTTGGAAAAAACGGAATGCCAAAGGCGGTCCTCGCAATTCTCGTGGCCTGCTGTACGTTGGGCTCCTGCTATTTCTCGCGGCGCTCGCCGGGGGCTGGTTGAACCGTGAGTTGACGAGACGCGCCGGGGTGATTCTTGGGACCGACTTCTTCGTGGTGCGTGCGCATGCCAGGACGACTCCCCATCTCGTCGAGGGTGACTCAGTCGATCAGGGCGCCAAACTCGCCAGCTTTGATGATCTTGAAGGCGACCGGGAAGAACAGCGCCTTCGCGGAGATATGGGGATCCTGGAGAGACAAATCGCCGACACTCTACTGAAGCCCTTGGTGTTAGATCCGGAAGTCCTGCGCTTATCTCAGGATGTGAACGACGCGCAACGTGGCCGCCTGGCTCAACTCGGTTATGGAGTACTGCACGGCGCGCAAGCCGGTCCCGATGAACTGGTCAGAGCGCAGCGAGCTCAGAGCACTTCGGCCGAACTGCAGTACGAACGAACGGCAGCGCTGGTGAAAGATGGCATCCTCGCTCGAAGCAAGTTGGACGCGGCGGCGGCCGCGGCACAAACCGCGGCACAGAAGCTACGCGAACGGCAGAATCTGATTCAAGAGACGGAGGCAGGGTCCGAGGCCATAACACAGGCAAAGTCCGCGATCGCTCACGACTACGAACGCGCCAAGGCCGAACGATCCGCGGAATCGGCGGAACTTGAGGCGAGACTCTCTGAGCTACGGACGAGTTTGCTCCAGCTTCATCTTGAGCGCAGCGTGGCCGCGCCCTTCGGGGGAACGGTGGTTTACCGCCACCCCTCCCCCGCGCTGGCTGAAGATGACCAGGTCATACTCGCTTTGGCAAAAGGCTCCGGCTTTATGGCAAGGGTGCAGGTTCCCGCAAGGGAAGCTGCGATGTTGATGCCCGGCCAGCAACTAAGAATGAAACTCAACCACTCGTTGGTAAGCGAGGAGATTATCGGCCGGCTGCAGTCTATCCAGGCGGTTTCCGGGTACCCGGACCGCCGTGACTTGCTGATCGCGTGCGATCTTCCTCCGGAGCAATTCGCCGGCCTCTCCAAAGGAACGATCCCTGTCACCCTGCAATGGCGGCCGCCGATCTACACCGACCGGTTCGCTCAAACGGGAGTGGCGCTCCTGATCCTCTCGGTGATTGCGTGGTTCGTCACTCTGGTACGCACCTGGGTACGGCGGGTCACCGGATCAAATGCCGACGCGGAAGAGGTTGACCGCGTGCTCACACAACTTGGCCTATCTGCCCGCGAGACCGTGGCGCGATGAAAACCGATGATGCGCGACTGCGGCTGATACCAACAAGCGAAGACACTTCGTGGCTTTTCTGGATGACACTTAGTTTTGGGATCTTCCTGGCCGTTTTCGCCCCATACAGGTTTTGCTCTGGGGCCGTTCAACTCATCGATAACAATGGTCTGACTCTCACCCCGCTCGGCCTTTACTTCATGGCCGCCCTATCGGGCCTGATGGGTCTGCGATGGTGCGTTCTGTTCATCTTGTCCTATGCACAAATGTCCCGGCATGATCAGGAGCTTGAGACCCCGCGCGACGCTTCCCTACCCTACGTATCGATCCTGGCGCCGGCTTATTGCGAGGCTGCTTGCGTCAAGGATGCGATGAGCGCGCTGGTGCGCATGGATTATCCGGCATACGAGGTGATCTTCGTCGACGACGGCTCGAAGGATGACACGTACCAGCTTGCGAGTTCCTTCGCCGGAACTCATTACTCGGAGCACGGTGTGTGCGATGTGCGAGTGTTCACCAAGCCCAACCAGGGTAAATGGAGCGCCCACAATTACGGTCTGAAGCACGCGAGTGGACAATTGATTCTTTGTATCGACGCGGATTCACGAGTGGAAACAGGCGCACTCCGGTTAATGGTTCGGCATATGCGAGATCCGCGCGTGGGCGCCGTTTCAGGTCAAATAAGGGTGCGCAATAGAAAGTCTTTGGCCGGGCTGTTTCAAGCCTTTGAATACGTGCTTGCCAACGGCGCACTTCGTCTCGCACAAGGCGCCACGGGTTCTGTCATGATTGTTCCGGGGCCGATCGGGCTCTTCCGACGCGAGGCGCTCGAACGCGTGCAAGCGGAAAATGAACGCGGGCGCAGCTGGGAGGATGGTGAGGTACAAGGGCCGTTTTCGCCCCTCACATTTGCCGAGGATTTCCACCTTTCACTTTCCATGCTTTCCCTCGGTTATCGAGTGGAGTACGAGCCCCACGCAATAGCGCATACTAAGGCGCCCTCCACGCTGAAGGGGCTGATCAACCAACGATATCGTTGGAACCGCGGAACCATGCAGGTCGTCCTGTGGTACCTGCGCAGAACTTTGCGCGGAGGTAAGTCGCCGCTGAGGGTCAAAACATGGATTGCGGTCGCATTCATCCCGGATTTCTTCTTTTTTCCCGCACTTTACTTTATCGTTCTCGCGAACATGCTTCTGTACTTCATCCACGGAGGAGATCTTTCCAACCTAGCTCCGTGGGCTGCGGCTGCAGTGTTGATCAATGTGATGACGGGAAGCTTGTACGCCGTCGCCCATCGGGATCGTATCTGTCTTTCATTACTTTCGCCGTTCTTCGATTTCTACCAGGGTATTTTGCTCAACTGCGCGTGGTTCATCGCCATGTTCGACGAAGCGAGAGGCGCGGGAATGCGTTGGTAAGGCAGCCAACTCAATCGCGCTGGAACAGTTGCAGACACTCAACCAGCATCGCCGCCGTACAGGACTCGCCCATCCCGGTGTTAAACGCCGCGTGGTATAGGTGCGGTTCCGGCCAATTCAGCTTGAGATACTGCCGGACGAACGCAGCTCTTGACTTATCCGTTGTGTCGACTAGTTCGATCGCCTTGTCCTGCGTTTCTCCCCTGGAGATCAGCCTGCTGATCTTATGATCGCGCGATGCATAAAAAAATACATGGAAGACATCTTTGCGATTGCGCAGGAAAAACTGGGAACCTCGGCCGACAATCACCGCTGGACCGCTGGCGAGTGCTGTCTGGACAGCAGTTTCGGAAACAGCGGCTATGCGGCGCGCATCGAGCAAACGCAGCCGGTTGGTGGGTGGCAAGCCTCCCTCAAACCCGCCGCGCAGAAAATCCTGGAAAAGCCGGTAGACGACAGGATCGGCTCGCCACTCTCTCTGCTCGACCGCCTGCGGAGTACTGTCGGTGAGCCGCGCGATTTCCTGGGTCAGCCGTTCATCCCACAGAGCCCATCCCAGACGGCGGGCTACCAAACTGGCAATTTCGGAGGCTCCGCAGCCGAACTCTCGTTCAATAGTTATGGCGTTCATCATTGCGTTCCCACCTCAACCGACCGCGACATCTCCGCCCGCCCCTGGATCATTCTTCTTCAAGAAAAACGCTAGAACGAACATGATCGAGCAGAGCACGCCCAAGACCCAAAAGATGTCCATATAGGAAAGTGCGCCGCCTTGCCGGTGCACCAATTCATAAAACCTTGCAATCGCCTGGTCGCGGGCGTCAGCGGCGCGAAGCCCAGAGTGCGCGATCTTTGAGCTCAAGGCATGGAGTGCCGAACGATATGCAGGCGAATCGGGAGTAATGTGGGCAACGAGGATTTGCTGGTGATATTGCGCCCGCCGGGCAATCATGGTGGTTACAACGCTCGTTCCGATACTGCCGCCGATATTGCGCATGAAATTGATCATGCCGGAGACGCTGTTGCCCTTCTCTGGAGGAACTCCGATGTAACCCGCTGCCGTGATGGGAACAAATAGAAATCCGATACCTATCACCTGGGCCACGCGCAGCCACATCGCAAACTTGAAGCTGACGAACAAATCGATCTGGTGTGCGCAATAGAACAATCCAATGGCCATGCACAGCCATCCCGTCGCGATCAGCCATCTTGCTTGAATCTTCGAGGTTAGCCGCCCAACGATAGGCATCATCACCAGCAAGATCACTCCGCCGCCGGAGAGGACCAGGCCTGCTAGCTCTGCGGTGTAGCCCATGAGGGTCTGCAGAAATTCCGGGATCAAGACCAGGGTGCTAAAGAGCATGAAACCCATCATGAACATCATCAAGTTCGCCGCCACAAAGTTGAAGCTCTTGAACATGCGGACGTCGATGATCGGTTCCTTACGAAACCACTCCCAAATGACCAGCGAGATCAGGCAAACGCTTGCTGTGATTGCCAGGGTCGTGATGAAACGCGAGCCGAACCAATCGTCTTCCTGCCCCTTATCCAGAACCACCTGCAGCGAACCGACTCCCAGCGTCAGCATCGATATTCCGATGTAGTCCACCCGGATGCCCCCGCTCTTTAAGCGACGGAGGAACGGCGGGTCCTGAACCAGGGTGTACGTCAAATAGAGAGCGAGCAGAACCACCGGCAAGGTGATGAAAAATATCCAGCGCCAGGAATAGTTGTCAGTGATCCAGCCCCCCAGCATGGGGCCGACCGTGGGGGCGAGCACTGCAGTAATACCGTAGACCGCAAACGCCGAGCCGCGCTGCTCGGGAGGAAACGTATCGTTGAGAATGGCTTGCGCCATCGGTTGCAGCCCGCCGCCACCGACGCCTTGCACCGCGCGAAACAACAGCAATAGCGGCAGATTGGGGGCTAACCCGCAAAGCAGTGAACTCACGGTGAAGATGGCCAGCGACATCATGAAGTACCGCTTGCGGCCTATCAACTCCGCCAGCCATCCGCTGATGGGAAGAACGATCGCGTTGGCAGCGAGGTACGAGGTAAGCACCCAGGTGCTGTCGTCGTAGCTGGCGCCCAGGCCTCCGGCGATGTAAGGCAAAGCAACGTTGGCAACGCTCGTGTCCAGGACTTCAATAAACGCTGCCATCGACACGGTGGCGGCAATCGCCCAAGGATTCACCCTAGGGCGCCAGGCGGCCTGCTGTGACGGAAGAGCCAGAGCTGTCGCGCTCATCGCAGGTACACTTTGGCTTCGACATTCATACCCGGCCGAAGCTGGTGGTCTTGATTTTCGCCCGGCTCTACAACAATCTTTACCGGCACCCGCTGAACGATTTTCACGTAGTTGCCGGTTGCGTTTTCGGGCGGCAGCAAGCTGAAGATAGGCCCGGTTGCTCCGGCAATGCTATCGACATGGGCGCGGTAGGTGCGGCCATTCGAATCGAGCTTAATTTTTGCTTGCTGACCCACGCGCATATGTTTAAGCTGGGTCTCTTTGAAATTAGCCGTAATCCACACCTGGTCCAGCGGAACCACCGTGAGCAGTTGCTCCCCAGGCTCCACGTTCAATCCAACAACCACCTTCTTCGTGACCTCTCCGGTTACAGGCGCAGATATTTTGGTGTATCCCAGGTTCAACTGCGCTTGTTCGACAGCAGCTCTTTTCTGGTGAACATCTGCCAGGGCCGCTAGGGCTTTGGCACGGGTTGAGGCCACGCGTTGCGGGCCGGCCTGGGCATCCCGATAGTGTGCCTGAGCCTCAGTGAGACGGCTCTGTGCTTCTTGAACAGCTTGTTCCGCTGCGGCCTCGTCTGCTTCCGCGGCGGCTACGGCGGCGGCATCGCTAGCCGCGGCGGCATAAGCGTGATCGTAGACCTGCTTCGGTACCTCTTCCTTCGCCAGCAGCAGGTGGTAGCGGGTTACGTCATCTTGGGTCTTTACATTTTCCGCTTGCGCTTCCACCACCCGGGCGTGGGCAGCGGCTACTCGCTTTTCTGCCGCATGGATCGCCGCTTCCACATTCTTGATGTCCGACGAGGTGAATTGCAATTGGCTAGAGGTATCAACGGAAGAAATCGGCACATCGATATTCGAGCTTCTCGCGGCGGCCTCTGAAGTATCGAGCGTTGCCTGGGCTCTTGTTAGTGCCACCTCATTGTCTTTGGGATCGATTTCGACGAGTGTCGAACCTGCTTCGACCCATTGGTTGTCTTCCACGTTGACCTTCTGGATGTATCCGGAAATGCGAGCGCTGACCGGGTAAAGATGCACGTCGACCTGCGCATCGTCGGTGGATTCGAAGCCGGACAAATAGTGCCACAGGAAGATACCGGCAACCACGAGAACAAGGAACGAGGCTAGAAACATCCAACGCTTGTGTGAGCGCCTGCTCGGATAGGAGGAGATTGTCGGATCGGACACTTCTGCGCTTGCGGCTGGTGCGTTTGCCGCCTGAGTTTGCTCAGCCATACTCATTTGCCCTCCACGTATTTAGCAAAGCCTGATTCAGCGACCCCAATCGCTCTTGCCAGAGATATCTTTGCCAGGTTGTGACTGTAAAGACTGGCAATGTAGCTGTCAGTAGCCACCGCCAGCACATCTTGTGCCTGCACGACTTCAAGGTTGTCGGTAACTCCGGAAGCGAACCGATCGCGAGATTGTTCCAAGGTCTGAGTGGCGAGCATGACAGCGCTTTTCTCGACGGAGACTTCTTGCGCGGCGGATTCCAGATCCAGATACGCGTCGCGAACTTCCTGATCGATCTTGGCCCGAAAGTCCTCCAGCCGCTGTTTTTCCCTGGCCAACGAAGCGTCCGCGCGAAGAACATCTCCGTGCACTCTTCCACCCTGGAAAATAGGAATGCGCAGTGTGGCAGCCGCATCCACGGTGCCATGCGACGAGCCCGGGTTCACTCCCGAGAGACCATAGTCAGTCTCCACGCCTACCGATGGATACCGTTCGGCGGAAGCAGCTTTTCTCGCGAGCTCAGCGGATCGGACCTGGTTGATCTGGCTCAGAAAATCAGCGCGAGACTTGTAGGCGCTTTGGATCGCCTCATCGAGGCTCGACGGTGTCAGCTCCTGGTAAGGGACACGGGTGGTGATCTCGAACCTCTGGCCCAGGGGCAGACCGATCGCTCGCGCCAAGACCAATTTCTGCTTGGCTAAATTATTTTGCGCCACAATCAGTTTCTGTTCGCGTGATTGCAGCTGCACTTGTGACCGTAGAACGTCCACGGCCGAGGCAAGGCCTGCGATCTTCTGGTCGGAGGTTTGTTGAAAGAGCGCCTTGGCGGTGTCGCGTTGAGAGAGGGCTGATTCAACTTCCGACTGGTCCGCGATGACCAGTAGATAGTTAGACACAATCACAAGCACGACAATCTCGCGAGCATCCTTGGAACTGAACTCCGCCGCGTTCACCCGCGCCTTGGAAGATCGTGCCCGCTCGATGGATGTCCAATCAAAGGCCGACTGCGTGAGATAGGCCCGCGAGTCGAAATAGCCGAATGGACCAATGATCGGGGGCTCTCCACGAATGGTGAGACCGAACGCCGCCTTTACATTGATCTGATGAACTCCAAAACCGGTATCGGTGACGACATTGGGAAGAATCTCGCTCAGCGCTTGCCAGCGCTCTCCACGCGCGTCGGTAACGACATCCGTGGCCAACACTCCACCAAGATTTTGCTTGAGTCCACGTGTGACGGCGTCTTCCAGGGAAAGCGCCGCCGGCGTTACGCTGAGCGTTCCTGAGGGAACTCCTCCGAGGTAGGGGTTTTGCGATAGTGTTTGGTAGCTACTTTGTCCAGCTTGGACGGCTGCCCTGGGAGTTCCTGTTATTTCGGCCAGGGCAATCGGGTTATACGGCGCAGGCGTGGCTGGCGGATTGAACTGTGCGAAGGCCACTGCTCCGCCGAGAAGCGTGCCACTAAGCATGAGCAGCTGATTCCAGAGTCTTCGTCGCATGTCAAACCTTAACTTCGGTTATTGCGTGATATTCGCCCAGCGTATGAACAGGCAAGATAATTGCCCGCGCCTCATCGCATACTCACAGACCGATTAGGCCATGCGGGTTGGAAGGGTATCTATTGGACTAAGGTATCGGCTAATACCTTGGTATAAGTCCGACGGTTGGTGTTAAAAAGGATCGGATTGGCCTGATGGATCGCCGACATTCGCGTGCGATCCGCGATCTCCAGGGGCCAATCGTGGGTCATTCCGCGATCTGTCCCGCAGGGACTGCATTTCTAAAAGATAGTTCTCACTCGATCAATCACCGTGTCGGTTTCGCGACTTTGTTATACCCGTGAAAGGGCGAGCGGTCGCCCGCGTTCCAGGCATCGCGGAGCCCTGGAGCGCTCAGATCCCAGTCTGGACGGATTTCCGATGTGACATCGCGAAGGTCTTGCCACAGGTCGGCCAGCGAAGGGCGCCCCCAAAACCAGTAGCCGTTGTAGATGCGATGGATCACGAGGCCAGGCTTAAGCACGATCGTGTGCGGGATCATCGGATTGTTCTCCGGATCGGTGTACTCCTGGATGTCGAGGTCTTTCTGCACGGTTCGTTCAGGATCTGACAGAAAGGCCCACTGCGCACCGACGGACGCTCGGAACTCCTGTAGCGTGTGATGGGGGTCAGTGGAGATAGTGGCGACCTGCGTATAGCTGACCGCGATTTTTGGATAGAATCCGGCCAGCTCCAGATGTTGCTGATGCTCCTTCGGACAGTAATGACCGCGCGCGAGCGTGAGGATCAGTGGATCGTCGCCCTGTATTTCGCTGAGCTTACGCAGTGTGCTCGTGTGGTCAGGCAGCTGATAGTCGGGGAAAGTGTTCCCCGGGACAATGTTAGAACGCATTGATAAACTCCTTGGTGAACTATGAGCTATAGGTCCAACTCGACGGGTGATTCTGGTGTCGAGCAACAGATCAAAGCTTTGCCCAGTGCCGGCGGATCCAGTGGGTCTGGCGCGTAGTGCAACCGGCCGTCCAGAATGCCGCATTCGCAGGAGTGACACACCCCTGTCCTGCAAGACCACCTGACAGGGACGTCGCATGCCTCAGCCAATTCGAGTATGCTCCCGAATCGGTTATCCCACGGCACGGCTAAACCGCTACGGGTAAAAGACACGATCGGTCCGGTCCCAACAGAAGCCGGAGCATGCGGCGGCTTTACTTCCGCCCTCGCTATACCTGGCTGCATACTTTCCGCTGCTCCGAACACCTCGTGATGGATCGCGCCTGGTGACACTCCCAGAGAGATGAGATCGCGGTTCGTACCCTTGAGGAAAGCGGGTGGTCCACACACGTAATAGTCAGCCTCCATCGGAAGGGCGAGTTTCTGCAAGCTCTCCAAGTCCCAGTGCCCAGCCATATCGAAATCGTGGCCAGGCCGGTCAGCCGAATCCGGCTTGCTGTACGCGACAGCCGCGTGACTTCCGGGAATAGAGGCGAGCAGTTGCCGGGTTTCCTGCGCGAAGACATGCTCTCTCGCATTGCGGGCGGCATAGATCCACCACACTTCCCGACGAGGTTTGGCGCTCTCGGACGCAAGTGCGTGAAGCATCGAAAGAACCGGGGTAATGCCGATTCCGGCGCTCAACAGAACCACGGGCCGCCCACCGGCCCGCAAAACAAATTCGCCGCGAGGTGCACTGATCTCCAACTCGCTGCCCGCCTGCGCGGTGTCTACAAGATGCTGGCTGCCGGGGCCCGTACCGCGCTTTACACTGATACGGTAGGCGCCTGCGTTGGAAGCCCCCGAAATGGAATAGCTGCGGATGATAGGCGTTGTGTTCTTATTAGGCAAACAACGCAACACCAGGTATTGACCGGGGAGCGCGGGTGGCAGGGGCGATCCGTCCCTGGCTGCCAAAACAATCGATACGACCTCAGCAGCTTCCCGATGTACTTCCGCGACCCTCGCCCAGCGGAAACCGTCCCAGGCTGGCGGAATCGAGACGGAGGATGAGAGCCCTGGATTGCCGTCGTGGACTCCCTGCTTGTCTGCTTCAAGAAAACCATCGAATGAGCCCTTCCATCCCGGGCTCAGGGCCGGAATACGGGCGGCGATCGCTATGCGATTCAGATCATGATTCGTTGTATAAAGCAGAGAATCAATTTCTGCAACCGAGATACTGTCCGGCCCCTGCACAAGCTTCTCAATTTCGTCACCGGCGCCCACTTCGCCTTCCGTGATCACACGGCAATAAAATCCCGGCCTGTGATGCGAAACCAGCAAAGCCGCCATCTGCGGATTGTCCATGCGAATTCCGAGGCGATAGCAGGTCACGCGGGGCTGAGTCACTTCAAAGACCGCGGTGCCGATCCTGTACCGGTCCCCTATGCAGACCTCATCGTCGGGGAGACCTTCTACGGTGAAATTCTCTCCAAATTGGCCGTACTCGAAGTCGTTCCGGTCCAGTTCGCGCTCCCAGTATCGGTAGGCTTCGAGCTGGTAAACCATGACGGCACGATGTTCACCGCCGTGACCTTGGAGGTCGGCCTGGCCATCGCCGTCCAGATTAAGCCGTCGAGCTGCGACGCGCCCGGAGACAGGGCTTTTCCAGATCGCGGTGCGGACTACTTTACCTTGCCAAGCGATTTCTCGTGGAAGGCCCACATTGACGGACAAAAGTTTCGGCATTCGCCCCTCGAATGGGAGATGCGCCGGGCGGGTGACCGGCGTCTGCTTTTTTTGACACCTTTTATTTACCTTGTGCAACCAATCTTCCCACGATGATTGAGCCAGACAAACCGGCTTCAATCTATGACACCAAAGTATCGACCATACCATCGTCCTATTGTGCCGCGCTCGGAGTCTTGATGTGATCGCCTTCAGCAACCCGACAGCATGGGAAGCGAAGGAGAAGGCATATGAAGATACTGATGGTGCTGACATCACATGATCAGCTCGGCAACACAGGCCGTAAGACAGGATTCTGGCTGGAAGAGTTCGCGGCCCCCTATTTTGTTTTCACAGACGCTGGTGTTCAGTTAACCCTGGCCACACCGAAAGGCGGCCAGCCGCCGATCGATCCAAAAAGCGACTTGCCAGAAAATCAAACAGGCGCAATGGCACGATTCAAGAAGGATCCATCGGCACAAGCGGCTCTGTCCCAGACCGTCGAACTATCCCATGTAAAAGCAGAAGATTTCGACACCATCTTCTATGTGGGCGGTCATGGTCCCATGTGGGATCTTGTCGACAATCCCGTTTCCATCGCATTGATCGAGTCCTTCTACAATTCCGGCAAGCCGGTGGCAGCCGTTTGTCATTCGCCCGCTGTGTTTCACCGCGTCACCTACAACGGCGAGCCGCTGGTGAAAGGCAAACGCGTGACCGGCTTTACCAACGGCGAAGAGGCGGCGGTGGGACTTACTCATGTTGTGCCGTTCTTGGTGGAGGACGAACTCAAACGAGTGGGCGCTCTTTATGAGAAGGCTCCTGATTGGGAAAGCTACGCGGTGGTGGATGGCCGGCTGATTACCGGGCAGAACCCGGCGTCTTCCACCGCCGCAGCCCAGGCGCTTCTCAACGTATTTGCCCAGGTTCTCGCCTAGGGCCTCACTGCTGGAAAAGACCAGCCATCTGCCACACCGGCCGGGGCGACGCTGCATCGCCTTGGCCGCAAATCAGTAACGAGAAATATTCAGTTACCCTTTACGTGCCACAGAACCGCAAGCCTTTCCCCTGGAAAAACCAGGACCCAAATCACAATTCCTCAAGTTTCCATCTCCGTTCATTGTATGTTGATAGGCAATGTGTAAATCCTGATAGATCAGGTTTGCTGGGCCAACTTAGATGGGATCAAGGATGAACAGGACTTCGCAGCCTATTTCTCTTGCCGGCTCTCAGCTCGGAGAACTACGTCACATTTGTGCCTTCTTCGCCAACGACGAGGAGGAATACCGGGTGTTACTCCCGTTCATCCGGGAAGGCTTGGCATGCGGGGACAAGGCCGTACACGTAGTGAACCCGGAGCAGCGTCAGGAGCATCTCGGCCGGCTCGCCGATAAAGGCATCGACGCAACCACCTATGTGCGTAGTGGACAACTCCAGATCCATAACAATACCGACGTCTATCTGCGAGATGGCCGTTTTGACCAGGACCGAATGCTGGCAACCTTTGAGGAGATAGCAGCTGCCGCGCGGGCCGCGGGCGAATTTCCCTCAAACCGTATTGTTTGCCGCATGGATTGGGCGGCTGATCCATCGCGTATTGAGGATGTAATTGAATTTGAATCGCGCGTGAACGATGTTTGGGATCGCTACGACGACACCGTTATCTGTACGTACCATCTTGGTAAGTTCAGAGGGGATGCCATCATTGACATCATGCGCACGCACCCCACGGTGATTATCGGCGGGCATCTTCAGCAGAACCCGTTTTTCACGCGTCCCAATGAGTTCCTCCGCGAATATCGCGGGAAGCGCGCTGGACGGGCAAGTCACCAGGAATGACGGACAAGCCTGCGCCAGCAACCGACGGACCTGCGTCCGAAGTCAAGCGCCTGCAGCGCTGCATGAATGATTTAGTCAGCCTGCTCGCCCTTCCAGCCGTCTGGACTGGCAGCGAGCCGAGTCGAATCCTGGAGACCTTCCTCGATGGTCTGCTGGGTATGCTCGACCTCGATTTCCTCTATGCGCGGGTAAGAACGGACTACCATGACGAGCCGACCGAGGTATTCAGGACTACTGAACACAATGAGGTCGGCCATTCCCCGGCACAAATTCGCCAAGCGCTGAATCGGTACCTCAAAGACGATGCGCACCGATCGCCTGATGGAGTCCTCGGTCATCTGAAAAAACCGAAGATTTCTGTTCTTACCATGCCGATGGGACAGGAAGGGGCGCTCGGATGGATCGTGGCCGGATCTCAGAGAGCCGGCTTTCCGGAGCAGACCGAGAGGCTTATCCTTAGCGTCGCCGCAAATCAGACAGGGGTTGGGTTACAGCAGGCTCTACTGCTGGAGGAACAGAAGCGGGTTGCCACTGAGCTCGATAGGCGCGTTGCCCAACGAACTGCGGAACTGGCTGCCGCCAACGAAGTCCTGAGAACGGAAATCGCCGAACGCAAACGGGCCGAACAGGAGCTCAAGCGAAGTGAAGCCCGCCATCGGTTGGTGGTTGAGGCCGCGAGCGATGCGGTAATTAGCATTGATGAGCACGGTATGATCACGCTTGCCAATCCGGCGACGAAGTCAGTCTTCGGCCACGAACCGGCAGAACTGATCGGCAAGCCGCTCACAGTGCTCATGCCGGAGGCCATGAGCACGCTACACCAAGCCGGTTACAAACGCTATTTAGAGACCGGAGAGCGGCGTCTCAATTGGAGAGGCACTGAGGTGATCGCGCGGCGTGCAAATGGCACCGACTTTCCGGTCGAAGTCTCGTTTGGAGAGATGACCGCGCATGAGGGCAAGATATTTACCGGATTCATTCGGGACATCTCCGAAAAGAAGCGCGCGCAAGACGATTGGAGACAGGCGCAGGAAGAATTACGGCACACGCAAGCGGAACTGGCACGCATGATGCGCGTGATGACGATGGGACAGCTCACTGCTTCCATCGCCCACGAGGTTAGCCAGCCCCTTTCCGGCATCATCATGAATGCAAGTACTTGCCTTCGGATGTTGCACAGTGACCCGCCAAATCTCGACGGAGCGCGAGAGACCGTCCGCCGCACCCTTCGCGACGGCAATCGAGCCACGGATGTCATCACCCGGTTGCGCACACTTTTCAGCAAGAAGCAAACCAATATTGAGCCGGTGGACTTGAATGAAGCCGCGGGGGAAGTGATTGTGCTCTTGTCGGGTGAACTCAAAAAGAACAGCGTGATTTTGCAGCAGCAATTTGGCGATACTCTGCCCCCGGTGATGGGCGACCGCGTTCAGCTGCAGCAGGTCATCCTGAATCTCGTCCGTAACGCCTCAGATGCCATGGCCGACGTAAACGACAGGCCAAGGCGGCTGCTGGTGCGGACACAGACGGAGGGCGATGACGTCCATGTGTTTGTCCAGGACAGTGGCGTGGGCTTCGATCCCGAAACAGCGGATCGGCTTTTCGAATCGTTCTTTACGACGAAACAAGAAGGAATGGGGGTCGGCCTCTCACTGAGCCGATCCATTGTCGAAGCCCACCGCGGCCGCCTCTGGGCCGCAAGAAACGAGGGACCGGGCGCGACGTTTGCGTTTTGTATTCCGTGCAATCACGAGCGATCGCCTCGCGCTTAGGAAACCAATACCAAAGTACAATAGGATTTCTCGCCTGCGCGGAGCATTCTGTTTGGTAGCTGTTGCCAAAAAGGGACTTCATGGAAAACTCATCTGTTGGGCCGGCATCGTTGCCATTCGCATTTGCCGCGCACTTCGCGAATGCCTTCACCCTGCCGAAGACCCGGGATGAGCGATCCATGACGGATAAAAGCTTACTGGTCTCGGTGGTGGATGATGATGAATCCGTGCGCGAATCATTACCCGATTTACTGAAAGAGCTGGGTTTTGCGGCGCGAACATTTTCCTCCGCGGAAGAGTTCCTGGAGTCGCCTGCGCCCTTACAAACCGGATGCCTGATCCTGGACATCGCCATGCCGGGCATGAGCGGCCCGGAGCTGCAACTCGAGTTAAAACGCCGCGGTATTCAAATCCCGGTCATCTTTATCACCGCTCACCGGGATGAGGCGATGCGGAGAGACATCCTGGAACAAGGCGCAGTGCAATGCCTGCTCAAGCCGTTCAGCGATACGGCTCTGCTCGAGGCACTGAATGCAGCCCTTCCTAAGTAGACTTTGATCACCATTCGTTAGTTATTCGGAGGTAGAATGATTGTCGCCGGTCAGTATGGCTCTCAAATGACATCCCGCATCGTCTCCAAAACTCTACCGACTGTGTTCGTTGTCGATGACGATATCTCCGTTCGAGAATCTCTCGAGCTGCTGATTCGCCACGAAGGCCTGGAGGTGGAGACGTTCCGATCCGCTCAAGAATTTCTCGCGCATCCTCGTGCTTCTGCGCCAAGCTGCCTGGTCCTGGACGTTTCTCTTCCCGGCCTGAACGGCCTGGAGTTGCAAAAGCGATTGGCGGCGGAACAGCAGGATATGCCGATCATTTTCATAACGGGCTACGGCGACATTCCGATGACGGTACAGGCGATGAAAGGCGGCGCGGTCGAATTCCTGACGAAGCCCTTCGCCGACCACGTGCTATTGAGTGCCGTGCGCAGCGCGATGGCTCGTAGCGCAGCTCATTTCGCACGCCACGAGGAGCTTGAGGCATTGAAGGCGCGGCATGCTCGACTGACCCCGCGCGAGCGCGAAGTGATGGGATTGGTCGTCGTCGGCCTCCTGAACAAGCAGGTTGCCGACGAACTACACATCAGCGAAATTACCGTAAAAGCCCACCGTGGCTGCCTGATGCGCAAAATGGAGGCCAACTCCTTCGCAGAACTAGTGAACATGGCCTCCCGTCTTCGTCTCAAGCGTCCCTCTGCCGCGCGCGTTTCTGTGGGCGGCTAACTGGTCGATCAAATCTATTTGTTCGCCGGCAAAGGACGGGTGCGCCTATGCCCGGGGGGGAGGACTCCAACCTGCTTCCTCCGCTGGTTTGCTCATACGCGCGATACGATAGGCTTGCTTGATGAGTCGTTGCACGGCAGCTGCGGTGGTCGGTAAAGTCCGTTCCAGACGCACCCGGATGGGAAGGGCTTTCTATAACCACCCTCCCGACGTGGTCGCTCGTCAGCTATTGGGAAAAATAGTGCGGCACAATTACCGGGGCGAGTGGCTGAGCGGCCGAATTGTTGAGGTGGAGGCTTACCTCGGTATGGATGACCCAGCCTCTCACACCTTCATTGGCGAAACCGAGCGCAATCGAGTCCTGTTCGGACCTCCTGGGGTCGCCTATGTCTACCTCGTGTACGGCATGTACTACTGCCTGAATGTCTCGTGTTTGCCGGCGGGCGTGCCCGGTGGCGTTCTCTTTCGCGCGATTGAGCCGATCGAAGGGGTAAAGACGATGGCCCGGCTGAGGGGCCTGCCCGAAACGTCTCGCGCATCGCGAATCAGCGGTGGTCCAGGTAAGCTGTGCCAGGCGCTGGGGATCACCCGTGAGCTTCACAACGGAGTAGACGTCACCCGGCAGGGCTCGACATTACAGATACTAGACGACGACTACCATGTCTCGAGCGTCGTCGTGACACCAAGGATCGGAATTCAAAAGGCCGCCGATCTTCCATTGCGATTTGTCGTAAAGGGTTATGAGAACAATCGATATTGACCGCGAAAGGCACGCCTCAAGAGCTGCATTCGCCAAAGCCACGAATCGCTACAAGCCCGCAACTCTGCGGGTGCTCTTCATCGCGGAGGCTCCGCCGGCATTTCGATTCAACCGCCTGTTCTACTTCGAGCATGTACGGGATGGTGACACTCTATTCCTTGAAATGATAAAGACCCTCTACGGTTCAGCGGTGGGGTTCACAGAGAACCACTTCTCGCCTGGGAGTTCTGCTGAAGGAATACGTCGCCGCAAGTCCGAACTGCTCACGCGTTTCATGCGCGACGGATACTTCCTCATCGACGCCAGCGAGGTGCCGATGCCCGACCGGGCATCCTCGTCACAAAAGCTTGCACTGTTGCGGGCGGCGGTGCCCCGTCTGATTTCACGATTGAAGCAGTTCGCGGTCGACAAAAACACTCCCATCGTTCTCATCGGCGCGGTGACCTATTCCGCCTGCGCACAGTCGCTCGCGATTTTGGGATTCAACGTAAGGAACGAAGCAATGATCGACCATCCAGCCCGCGGCGGCCAATTGCGCTTTCGGCAAAAGCTCGGTTGCACACTGCAACAAAATTTAGCGCCAATGCAGAGCCGGGGCGACCGTGGTCAAAATAGACTCCAAAACATGGGCATTGTAGGCAACGCCTAGTTGGTTTGGAACGGTCAACAAGAGCGTGTCGGCCTCTGCAATCGCTTCGTCTTTCTTAAGCTGCTCGATGAGCACATCCGGCTCGGCAGCATAGCTGCGGCCGAAAATCGCCCGTGTGGTTTCGTCAATGAAGCCTATTTTGTCACCTTCCTGACCGCTGCGTCCGAAATAAGCACGATCACGGCCATCGACTAACGCGAAGATACTGCGGCTGACGGAGATGCGCGGAGTGCGAGCGTGGCCAGCCTCCTTCCAGGCTGTGCGGAAAGCGCGAATCTGCGTGGCCTGTTGAATGTGCAGCGGCTCGCCGGTCTCGTCGAATTTTAGCGTTGAGGTCTGCAGGTTCATTCCCAGCTTCGCAGCCCAGGCCGCAGTCGCGTTGGAAGCTGATCCCCACCAGATGCGATCACGCAATCCTTGGGAGTAAGGCTCTAGGCGCAGCAGCCCCGGCGGATTGGGAAACATGGGACGCGGATTAGGCCGCGCAAAACCTTTCCCGCCCAGCAGGTCGAGAAATTCCTCGGTGTACCGCCGTCCCATGTCTGCATCATTCTCGCCCTCAACCGGTTGATAGCCAAAATAGCGCCAGCCATCGATCACCTGTTCCGGCGAACCGCGGCTGATACCCAACTGCAGGCGCCCGCCGGCGATCAGGTCCGCAGCTCCAGCATCCTCCGTCATGTAGTGAGGGTTCTCATACCGCATGTCAATCACGGCAGTGCCAATTTCAATCCGCCGCGTCTTTGCACCGACCGCCGCGAGCAGCGGGAACGGCGATGCCAGTTGCTGCGCGAAGTGATGGACACGGAAGTAGGCTCCGTCCATGCCCAGCCGCTCGGCCTCCACCGCGAGATCGATGGATTGCAGGAGCGCATCGGCTGCCGACTGAACCTGGGACTGTGGTGAAGGTGTCCAATGACCGAAGGAGAGGAAGCCGATTTTCTTCATGCAGCACAAGTTTACCGTTAGGGGTGATTTCGCCCTATCTTCGCCGCGAAGCAGAATATTGAGACGATTCAGGTAAAACTAGTAGTTTTACTAGTTCTCGGGAATTATTAAAAAAGTTTTAGATTAGGATATGGACCTCGACGCTATTTTGCAGAGCATCGACGAGGAGATTGACAGACTTCAGCGAGCGCGAGCGCTGCTGTCGGGTCATACCGCACCAATGAAGCGCGGACTACCTCCCGTCGCACAAGACACGCCGGCTCGAAAACCCAGAACGATGAGCGCGGAAGGACGAGCAAGGATCGTAGCAGCCCAGAGGAAACGCTGGGCCAAGGTGAAGGGCTAGCCGGGGCGCGTTAGAGAAGGCTTTTGTTTTGGAGAGCAAATCGAAGCAGCGCATTTGCGCCTTCGCCATCCAGTTCAAGCTTGCGGCAGATATTCGTCCGGTGGTTCTCTACCGTCCGGTAATGAATAGAAAGGTCCGCACCGATCTCTTTGCTGGTTTTGCCGTTGGCGATCAGCCTCATGATGCGGAGCTCGGTAGGAGTGAGATTGCTGGTCAAGGCCGAGCCTGGTTTGGCATCGGCTTGATTGCGGTTGTGCAGCAGGTCAGCGGTGATGGCTGAACTGATGTAGGGCCGTCCCGACGCCACCGCATGAATGCCGGCCACCACCTCCTGGACCGCGCTGTCCTTGAGAATATAGCCTTTGCATCCGAGCTCCATGGCGTTGCGAAAGAGATCCTGATTTGAATGCAACGTCAGAATAACGATCTCTGTCTTCAGCTTGCGCTTCAACACCTCCCGTGCGACGCCGAGACCATCCAGCTTGGGCATCTCAATATCCAGCAGCGCGACGTGTGGATGAAGGGTGCCAATGAGCGACAAAGCCGCTTGACCATCCGAAGCCTCGCCAACTACTTTCAAGCCTGGATCTTCCTCGACACTGAGCCTAAGCCCTCTCCGCATCAGCGGATGGTCGTCTGCAATCAGAATGCTGATCCCGCCGTCCAAGCCCTGGTCCTCAATCGGGAATTTCCACCCTCACCGTACCACAACCGCAAATCATCCACTTTGCTTTTGTCTCAACGGAATTTCGAACAGGACGGTTGTTCCCTTCCCTGGGAAGGAGCGTACCTTGAGCTCACCGCCAAGCAGCCTAGCCCGCTCGCCCATACCCGCCAACCCAAAGCCGCTGTGTGAGGAGTGAGGGCTTCGCTCGCCGGGCGTGAATCCGCGGCCATTGTCTTCGATAGTCAGAATTACATTCTCGACGCGCCGCTTGATGCAGACCTTTACCTCGGTCGCCTGCGCGTGCTTCATGATGTTGCCCAGGGATTCCTGAACGATACGGTAAAAGTTGATCCGCAATTCCTCGGGGAAAACGTCATCGATATTATCCAGCTCTGCAGTAAATGAGATTCCGGATGCGATGCCCGTCGTGCGAATCATTGCTTCGATTGCCTTGGTGAGTCCCAACCTGTCGAGCTGAAAGGGGCGAAGGTTGTAGGAAATCTCGCGCGTTTCCGCGATCGCCGAAGAGGCCTCATCGCTGATCTCCTCGATAGTCTGCGCATCCTCGTCATCGACTGGGGTGCTCTTCTTTGGGCGGAGAAGCAGCAACGCGAGGTTCTTAATCACCGCCAGCCGTTGACCCAGGCTATCGTGCATCTCGGCGGCAATACGCTTGCGTTCGGCTTCCTGGGAGGCGATCAACTGCCGGGAAAAGGCCTGCTGCGCAGCCTGTGCCTGCTCAAGTTGCGCCACTCGATATCTCCATGCCATTGCGACCAGCGTAATCAAGGCCAGCAGCAAAAGTAACTGGAACCACCGGGTCTCATAAAAAGGCGTCAGCACGGTGATGGCGAGGGTCTTGCCTTGCTGGTTCCACACCCCGTCACTGTTGCCCGCGATTACGTGAAAGACATATTCGCCCGGTGGCAAGTGCGAGTAATAGGCTATACGCCGTCCTCCGGCATTCACCCAGTCTGTGTCCAGCCCCTCGAGCCTGTATCTGAAATGGGTTTGCGTACTGTTGATAAAGTTTGGGGCGGTGTAGTTGATTTCCACGTTGGGCCTCCCGGGCGGAAGCCGCAGCGGAACATCTACGGGTGTTCTCACGTTGTCTACCAAAGCAGATTCAATCATCACCAGCGGAGGAATCGCATCGTGGACGACAGACTCCGGATCAATGATTACCACTCCATCCCGGGTTGGAAACCAGAGTTTGCCATCACGAGTCTTGGTGCCCGACGGATCGATTCCGCCATTGCATTCGATATCCAACATGCCGTCGATTTTGCCGTAGGCCGTGGATGTAATCTTGTTCTGATTGCCCGCGGCAAATGCGTTCAAATCGTGCTTACTTACCCGGTACACACCGCGACTGCAACTTATCCAGAAGTACCCATGCGCATCTTCAAGAACCCGAAACACGCCGTTATCGTAGAGACCATCCTTGACCGAGTAAGTGGTGAACTTACCGTCTTTGTAGCGGATCAGCCCGCCCTCATAGGTGCCAATCCATAGTACGCCGTCGCTATCTTCGTAAAACGACCAGATGTTGTCGCTCGGCAAACCGTCGTTTTCGGTCCAGCGGGTAAACTGCCCGTTGCGAATTCGCGTGAGACCGCCATAACCGCCCACCCATAAATCGCCGTTGGATGTTTGGAGAATCGCATGGGTGTCGTTTGCCGCAAGGCCGTCCTTCTGGGTAAGAAACCGGGTAGCGCCATCCTCATAACGGGCCAGCCCCTGCCTGGTTCCGAACCATAGAGTACCTTGCCGATCCTGCCAGATCGCTTGAACCACCGCTTCACTAGGAAGGATGGGCCCGCTTGGAATGCGAAAGTGCCCATGGTCGAAGATACTAAGGCCGCCATGCGTACCCACCCAGAAACGACCGTCGCGGTCTTCAAACAGCGCTGTCACAAGTTGGTCTGGCAGCCCGTCAGCCATGGTGTAACTGGTAAATTTTCCGTCGGCGAAACGGCTGAGCCCGGAATGCCATGCCCCCACCCAGACGGCGCCTGAGCGGTCCTGATAAGTGCCGTAGACATCGCGGTCGATCAGTCCCTGCTCTGGGGCGTAACTGCGCATTAATTGTTTCTGCAGCCGGTAGAGCCCTGCCTCCTGCGTGCCGATCCAGAGGTTTCCCTGTCTGTCTTCATAGAAGTGCCAGGGAGTGACGGAAACAACCCGGTTGGAGCTGACGAAGTCAAACGTCCGCTGAAGGCGCGGGCCAACATGCATCACCAGGGACTTGTGGGAGGTAGTACCCACGGTCACTTCCTGCGTAGACTTTGCAGGAATCGTGTGGCTCACATTGTCCGCGGTGACTCGTACCCGCATCCCGCCGATCGTCTCCAGCCAGAGTGTTCCACTCTGATCGAGCGCAGCGCCCCAAAGCTTCTGGTCCAGCATTTCCTTTGGCAGAGTGAAGTCCACAAAGTTGCCATGGGTGAAGCAGCGGATCTTTTCATGATCGCGGACCCAGAATCCCGCTGAGTCCCAAAGCAGCGACCGATACCCCAGGCTCGGGCTCTGCGGCGCAACATCGACGAAGTGCTTGGAAGCTTCATCCCAGTGAACGATTCGGTCTCCGGAAAGCACCCACACGTCGCCGCGGTCGTCTCCAGTGAGTCCGTTGATTACATCCGCGGGCACTCCGTATTGCATTCCATAAACAGCAAACACACCTTCGTGATAGCGCACCACTCCACGGTCGACGCTGTCGAGCCACAAGTCCCCGTGTTTTCCCTGCAGCATGGTGCCGAACTGATTGGAAAGCAGTCCGGGGGTGTCTCTGTTGAAGAGAGTCAGGTGGACGCCGTCAAAGCGCGCTAGTCCATTAAACGTGGCAATCCAAAGGTATCCGTCAGGAGTCTGAGTAATGCCGCGTATCTCGTTCTCCGGCATACCATTGTCGACAGTCCAGACCTCAAATCCGTACTGGGCTTGCGCCGGCTCGACCATGAAAAAGAAAATTGCCAACCGGGCAAGCAGACACACGATGCGGCCGGGATTCGCAAACCGCGATGGGCGAGGACGGGGCATGCGGCAATGCCATTCTAGTACGAGTGTTCCTCGATGTGTTTGCCGGGTCTATTTGTCTTTGCCGGTGACCGATCGAACCAAGGCAGACAGGTTAGTGAGATCTTGCTTGAGGGCGTAAGCGCAAGCGCCCGCTTCCGCTGCGGCTATGCGGAGGTCGCAATCATCGTAATCCGTCACCATCACGACTTTAGCGGAAGGATAGATATGCCGAATTTCGCGCGTGGCCGCAAGCCCATCCATCTCCGGCATGCGAACATCCATCAACACCACGTCTGGGCAGCATTCGGCGTATGCTGCCAGAGCCTGTGCGCCGTCGGTGCACTCACATATGTCGCTGGCAGCTTCCTCCACCGCGCGGCGCAGCAAGCGCCGCATGCCAGCGTTATCGTCCACAATCAATATCTTCATGCTGCTTCCTATCACTGCCGAAACACCTCCGGCTGGTCAGCTAATCCCTCGTAACTACGGTGATACCTTGTGCCAATAGTCGGCCTGGTAACCCTGCGCATCCACTTGTGCGGAGCGGATCACGGCTGGTGTCGATCCGTGACATGCCCACGATACCGCCGTGTCGTGGCCGGTTACGAACATGGGGACGAAGTCCGAGCCGGGATTCTGTTTGCAGTAATCAACGATCGGCTGCGTCGGTTTTTGGTTAGTAACGGCCTTCGAATCGCAGGGAATGTTCGCGCCGTATTGGCAAGCCAGCACAGCTCCCCCGGCACAGCGCCATTCCATAAGCTTCGCCTGGTCGGGCTGCATGTTCAGTTGCTTTGCCATCCACGCGGGGAGTTTGGGACCCGTATATCGCGCGTCGGGTTTATCGATGGTTCCGACGGCCTTGCAATAAGGCACCGGATCAGAGTAGGTTTTCTGTGAAAAGCCTGGCGAGGCCCAGAGAACCAGGATCACCGCCGGAAAAAACACTTTCGATATTGTCATGAGTCGCTCCTTGCAATACATCTCAACTGCTTAGGCATTCCACTCGGGCACACTACGGACCATGTTCCACATCATCCCATTGAGTGCAATGTCGATCTCGTCGTGCGGCTCGGTGCGCGTGTTGGTGAGCGCAGCCCAGCACGTTCCGGTTGCCGTGCGCACCATGAGCGTGGTGGAACCTGGAAAACTGCCGTTGTGCCACCAGTTGCCCGAACCCACCATCCAGCCCCGGGCATATTTAGCTGCGGAGGTGCTGGGAAACACCGGAGTGGGCATCGTCATGGTTTGGATCGTTGCCGCTTTCAAAATGCTGGGGATCGTCCCCGAGCCGCCCACATGGTTGAGAAACTGAACCAGGGCAGAGGGAGTCGCTATCCATCCACCGTTCGCGTCCATGCGGGAGACGTTTATCTTGTAAGGGTCCTCATTGTATTGGCCAAAATACACAACCTCGTTGGGCGCACGGTCCTTCAGGCTGTTCCCCGCGATGCGCATTCCGCTGATGCCGCAAGGCGCAAGCACCGCGCTTTGCACGTAGGTGGCATAGGGTTGGCCCGTGATCTGTTCGATCACCCGCCCCAGCAGGCAGTAGCCGAAGTTCGAGAAAGCCCAATGCTCTCCAGGTGGATTGGCGAGGGGCATATTCTCCAGTGTCCACGAGATCAGCTTGGTCTGATCCCAGGAATTGCTTTTGTACATAGGATCGTTGATATCGGCCGCCCAGCCGCCGCAGGTGTGGGTCAAAAGGTTGTCCACCGTGATATCGGTTACGTATTGTCCGTAAGGACTCTTCCCATACTTGGTGCCGAGAATGCCCGATGCCCCAAATACCTTGTCGGTGAGATTCAATTTGCCCTGCTCGACCAGGGTGAACATAGCCACCGACGTAATGGGCATGGTCACATCTGCGATACGGAACAGGCTCGACATGTCCGTCGGCCCCATGTCTTTCACATTACCGGCACGAAATCCCTGGTTGAAGCCGAATCCCCGATCGAAAACAAACTGACCGCCGCGTGAGATAGCAATGGATAGCGCGGGTACGTTGTAGCTCCTTTTGAATGCGGCCGCCAGGCGTCCGATCTCGCCACGCTGTTGACCTGTGGTTGTGTCGTCCTGCGGGAGCCAAAGCGCCTGCATCGGCAGGCGGACCAGCTCTGCCGCTGCAACGCCCGCCAGGCTCTTGAGCAAGCTACGTCTACTGAATGAGTTCTTCATGACTCTGCGTTCCTATCTTTGATCGACGGCAATCAGTCTGCGCGTCTTCCCTGCCAGGTTCCGTGGTGTCCATTGACGCCAAAGTTTCCTTCCATGGTGTTTCCATCGACCATTCCGCGGAAGGTGAGCACGTTGCGCGTCTTGGTGCGAAAGATAATGTGGCGTGCGTTCATCGTGCCTTCGATTCCTCCCGATTGGTACGGACCCTTGAAGTGTCCGGTCAAAGTGTTGCCGTTCTGAATGATCTGCACAGTGTGGGTGCCGGTCTTGCCATCGTCGCCCCGGGTGTAAACCATCCACGTGCCGGCCACGTTGGCCGCGGAATGCTCCTCTGGCGGCAGCTGCTGGGCAAGAGATATATGGCCCAGCGCCAGCAACAAAAGGGCCAGCAAAGTGAAAGGTAATTGATAGCGCTTCATAAGAACTCCTCCAGCAGGTGGACGTGCTGGACGCAAGCTACTCCGCCTGCGTCCATCCGTCGCTTGGGTTGTGTCGATCGATCGCGGTTAATGTATCGGGTGCTTTTGGGCCGAGATCCTGTTGGTAGATAACGCCATCACGGCCCAGGCTGAAGCTCATAATGCCCGATTGATGATAATCGACGGGGCTGGCAAACACGGTGAAACCCGCTTTCGTGGTCACAACGCGGAAGGAGTATCCATGGGACACCACTTCCTTGCTCGGGGCGGAAGCACGGAAGATCCCTTTTGCGAACTGGTCGAGTTTGCCCATGGGGCTGGGCGCCTGAGTTTCGGAGACCTCCCAGTAGAGGCCGTCCTGCTGGCCCGGCGTGCTCACAATCGTATCCGTGTACTGGTGCGTGCTTTGGTGGTAGACCTCCTCGGCGTTCGCAATTAGCCGGACTGCATCCATGGCGGAAAGTTCATTGCTTCCGATCCTCCGGATGCGCAATTCTTCATCGCCGGCAACAGCGTTAAAGTACCACCTCGATGAGCTGTCCTGGGCCAGGGGCACAGGGAACGGGTAGTTGTCAGCCCCGATATACAGCACTTGGCTGCCATCGGTCATCGCCACCAAACGATTCATCTGCTCATATTTTTTGGCGAACAATTCGGCCGCGTGCTTATCTTCTGAGCGGTCCCCTGAGCTTACTAATTTCTGCGCCTTCGGGCCCAACACCTGGATCAACGCTTTGTCGTCTGGGGCCTGCACGGCCGCGTGCAATGCCTGGCTCGCTTCCGCCGCTGTGGCAAAAGTTTTCTGCGGTGTTTCCGCGATGGGGTTGTTCTGTTTCGCGGTGGAGTTGTCTTGTTTGTTCGAGCAGCCGAGTACAAAAACGGCCGCAACCATCAGGACCACTGCGATCGATTGAATCCGCTGCCTGGTCAAGCTCTTCACGTGATTATCCTTTCTATAATTCCATTCAATTGTGGTGCTAAGGACTTTTTAGGCTGCGGCTTAACGCTGTCCCCTGCCGTGCTCTTCGCCGCCGCCACCGCGCTGCTGGCGTGGTTGCTGAACGTGCTGCTCCCGTGACTGCTGAACGTGCTGCTGGCGTTGTTGCTGGAAGTGCTGTTGCCGCTGCGGAGCCTGCCGTTGGCCTTGATAGTTAGCGGGATGCATGCTCGAGCGTCCGCGATCGGATTCGGCACGGGCCTGGTTGCCATTGCCGCTCATGGCGGAGCGCGGCTGGTCGTTAGCGGCGGCGCGTTCATTGTTAGCAGTCACCGGGTGCTGCACCCCTCCGTTGCCGCCGATCAGGCCGTGATCGCCGTTGCGCCCTCCGTTCGGCACATCCGGCCGGTTGCCGTTGTGCCAATTGTTGGCCTCATTGCCGGAGTTGTAGCGGTTGCCGTTGTTGTTATTCCGGTTTCCATTATTGTTGTTGTTATTGCTGTTCCGGTTGATGTTGTTCCTGGTGATGTAGGTGTTGTGGTTGTAATTGATGTTTCCCCCACCACCGCCGCCGCCCCAGTTCATGCCCCACGCTCCAAAGCCCCAGCCTCCTCCGAAGCCGCCGGCAACGAAGCCCCCTCCACCGCCAAGGGCGGCGCCGACCGCTACCCCGGCGCCAAAAGAAAGACCGGCGGCCACAGCGACAGGCGGCGTATACGCTGGCACCACCAAGGGCGCGCCATATACCACTGCCGGGTTGTATTGCGGAACATAGACCACGTTACTGGCGGCGGGTTCGATGATGATGGTCTGCGGGCTCTGCTGTACTACCTTGATCTGCGAGGAAGACTCTAACGTTCCGGCGGCCTGCGCCTTGGCGCGCATGACCTGTACCGCGGCCATCACGTCGGATTGCTGATTTTCGAAGGCCTGACCCAGGTTCGAGGTCCAGGCAAGATTTTTTGCCAGATTGTGGAGCACCGACGGAAACTGCGTCAGCGCTTTTACGCTAGGGTCCCACGATTGCTGGTTAACTGCGTCGGTCAGCGCGGCTCCTTGCAGGTTCTGATTCTGCCCCAGCCACAGGTCCGCGAACGCCACTTCATCGGCGTAGCTGGCGGCAGCCAGCACCTGTGCCACCAATGCGTCCGGATACAGTGCGATGGGGGCAACCAAGGCGTCGAGCTGGCTGCTGGTCAGCGGCGCCACCGCCGGCGCCGGTTGGGAGGCATCCTGTGCCTGAAGAAGCTCGGTGGGCGCGCCCGCAATAATCAGGGTCGCGCAGACCACCATCGACATTGTCTGTTTTATCCAATTCGTATTCATAGAAATCCTCGCAAGCTCTAGAAAGAAAATAGGTCTCACAGGCGGGAAACAAAATAGAGGGTGCTACACATGCGACCGTGTGGTACTACACGGTCGGCTGGAGGGAACAAAAATTCGGGAACTTTGATCGCAGCCGCCGCGTATCTCTCCCCGTAGCTCATGGCTGCAGAGGGTCTTTTATGTCTGTAAATATTCAGTTACTCCGGGCTTTAGTGGCAGCTGTCTTGTCCGCGGCCGCCTTGTCGGCTGCCGGCGCGGTATACCCTGGGCAGGATTCAGGCGTCAACCTCGCGCTCCACGCCAACTCGCACACCAGCGCATCAGACATCGGTTTGCCCTCGTATCCAGGGGCAACTCTATATAAAGACAGCGACAACGATTCCGGGGCCGACCTCGGGCTTACCGCCGGCGACTTTCACTTTGCGCTGCTGGCGGTCAATTACATAACCAGCGACGCTGCGCCAAGGGTTTTGGCCTTCTACCGCAAACCGCTCTCCCGTTACGGTGAGGTCCTGGAGTGTGACCACGGTAAACCCGTGGGCGCCCTGACCGTCACGCGCAGTGGGCTTACCTGCGGGCAGCCTGGAAACGGGAACAAGGACTCCGATACCGATCACGAACTTCGCGCCGGATCTCCCCATCAATTCCGCATCGTAGGAATTGACGACGCTCATCCCGGCTCCACACGCTTCGGCCTTGTCTACCTCGATCTGCCAAAAGACAGCGCCGAAAAGACGAAGTAGCGTGCCTCTTCTCCCGATGATCACATCTTGACGGTCATCATGAGTGGGTGCTAACGTCTCCTCCTATGACCGATGCGAATACGGATGTAATTCAAGGTACGCTCGACATGCTCATACTGAAGACTCTGAGCCTGGAGCCTATGCACGGCTTTGGAATCGCGCGCCGAGTGGAACAAGTCTCCCGCGGAGTCTTCAAAGTGAACCCGGGATCTCTTCTCACTGCCTTACAGCGCCTGGAGCGTGCCGGTTGGCTGGATGCCGAATGGCGCCAGACAGAAAATTCGCGGCGGGCAAAGTTCTACACCCTGACAAAAACCGGCCGAAAGCAACTGGAGGAAGAAACCGCGGACTGGACGCGGCGGGCCTCTGCGATCGCGCGGTTGCTAAAAGCCGAGGGTTGACACACAACGCATGCTTCCTTGTTAGTACATCCAAAGACACTACAAGTTCCTTAAAAAGGTGCATTTTTCCGCAGCCTCTTCAGTCGGGCCGTAAAAAGCTTCGCTACGAGGGTTGTAGCCCCTGAGGCAGTTCTTCCACTTCATGTTCAAAGAAAGCCCAAAACCCAAATAGCAATTGGCCGGCCTCAGAAACCCAGCTCCCGGCTGGCGAGTTCCGTTCCTTCCACCCTTGCACGAATCTTTTGAAAAGCTGTATCCCGGGCGGTGGAAGTATCATCCGCAAACGGAGAGAAACCGCAGTCGTCTGTGGTGCCAAGCTGTTCGACCGGCAGGAAAGACGCTGCCTCGAGAACCCGGTCACGCACCTGGGCAGCAGTCTCAACCATTGGATGAATTGGATCGATCACGCCGATGAAAACAAGCTGTTTATCCTTCGCCAAACCCTTGATGATTGGATACAGGCGCGACTTGTCCGCCTCGCTGGCCATCTGCAAATAAAACCTGCCCGCATTCAACTGGAACAAGTCGGGCAACAGGCCCGAGTAGTCAACGTCCGCGCTGTGGGTCGAATCATGATCGCCGCCGGGGCAGACATGGATGCCAATCTTGCGTCGCTCGTCAGCAGTGAAGCGCGCCAGTACCTGATTGTTAAGGGCAACGAAGCTGCGTAGCAGATTCCCCGACGGGTCGAGCTTGAGAGACAGCCGGCCCTCCGTAAAATCGATCTGAACCGTAGTAGCGCCCGCATCGAGAGCTCCACGAATATCCGCCGCAGCCTCGTCGATTAAATCCGCTAGAAAGGCCTCTCGCGAGTAACCCGGGATTTCCTTAGCCGGATACAGCAGACTCAGCGCGGAGGCCGCGATGACCGCCTGCTTGACGGGCCGTTGGGTATAAGCACGGATAGCCTTGACGTAAGTATCCGCGTGCACGCCATAGCGAAATGGCCCGCCGGTCAGTTGGGGCAACTGGCGCTGATGACCGTCCGCGAACGGGATCACGACCCCGCCGGGGGCAAGGTTCTGGAGTCCCGTAAGCGGGTACGTTGCGAAACTGGGTTTGGTTTGTTCGCCATCGGTCAGCACCGGCGACCCGGTTTCTTGCAGCCGGTCGATCGTGTCGCGAAGCGCCGCGGAGTATTCGTTGTCCAGCGCGTCACGAGCGATCGTGTGCGCCTCATAGTCTGCGATGGCTTGAATAAGCCGCAACGGGCGAGGGATGCTGCCAATGGGTTCAGTCGGAATCACATCGGAATCCTATATGGATCCGGAAGAGACCACCTCAACCGAAAGGTTGAGGCGTGTCGAACCCGTTCATCAACGCATTCTGCTCATTCGTCACAGTTCACTTCCTCTAATGGGCGAAAGCGGCGATTCTGGTTGCAGAGTTTGCACCGGACTGGGAGAGCGCCCGCAGATTGCTGCGTAAGCGATCTGGTTCGCCTTCCGGCAGCATCGCTTCCAGCTTCAAATGGGCGGCCTCCCAGATCGGCGTAGCGTTGGCCAGCAGTGTCTTGCCCTTGTGCGTCAGGCTGAGTCTTCGACTACGCCGGTCAGCCGGGTCTGGGCTCACCTTAACCAGGCCGCGCCGTTCCAGCGGCTTGAGTGCGGCGGTCAAGGTGGTGCGATCCATGGCTAGCAGCGAGGCCACCGGCCCCATGCCCGGCGGCTCAGGACGATTTAATGACATGAGCAAGGAGAATTGACCGTTAGTGAGTCCGGCTGGCCGCAATTCCTCGTCGAAATACCTGGCCAGCGACCGCGCCGCCCTCTGCACATGCAAACAGAGGCAACAATCGCGCACCCGCAGCGTCATTTCAAAAGGAACAACGGCTTCGCTTGACACGATACTAATATGTTGATATCAACGTTTATTGTCAAGCAGGCCAAGGAAACAAGCGCTACGCTCATCACGGGCCAAGCCCAGAGCTGCCAGGAAACTTTATTTTCCGCAGCTGTCGTTTCTGTAACAACTCATTCGTCGTATTGGCAGGAGCAAGAAGATGTCATTCTTTCGTGATTTGAAAATTGCGTTGCGTTCTTTGTCCCGTACTCCCGCGCTGTGGATCACGGTGGCCTTAACCCTGGCCCTCGGTATCGGCGCGAATGCGGCCATCTTCAGCGTGGTTCGCGCTGTGCTCCTGCGCCCGCTCGCGAATCGCGACGAAAATCGTCTGCTTTACTTGCGCCAGAGCGCTCCAGGTATCGGCGAGGCAAATACGTCGTTCTCCGTTCCGGAAATTCAGGACCTCGGCCACGGCTTAAAGACCATCCAGGCACTGGGCACCTTTTCCGAGGTCGACTTCACCATCGTGGGCCTCGGCACGCCGCGCGAAGTACCCGCCGGTGTAGTGGATGGCAACTACTTTCAGGTGATGGGCCTGCGCCCCGTCCTCGGACGCTTGCTGACTCCCAACGACGATGGCCCAAATGCAGCCGGCGCGATGGTGCTGACCTATAAATTCTGGAGCACTTCCCTGCACAAGGATCCCAACGTAATCGGAAAGACGGTGCGGCTCGATAGCATAACGGGCTCGCGCACCGCGACGATCATTGGGGTGCTGGAGCCGTCGGTTCCCTATCCGGTGGCCACCGAATTTATGGCCAACGTGGTCACCAGCCCGCACCATCTATCCGCCACCATGGTGACCGGCCGTGAACATCGCATGACTGAAGTCTTTGCCCGGCTCGCGCCCGGTGCGGATCTGGCCAACGCGCGCGCAGAGATCCAGACCACCTATGCGGGCATGACGGCCGCACACCCGGAGACTTACAAACCCGAAGACCACTACACCATCACGGTCACCCGCATGCACGACCAGATCAACTCGCGTGCCAACACCATCTTGTGGGTTCTGTTCGCGGCCTCCGGACTGCTGTTTGTGATTGCCTGCTCGAATGTTGCCAACCTGATACTGGCGCGCACCGTACGCCGTGAATCGGAGCTAGCCGTACGGTCGGCGTTGGGAGCCAACAAGAAGGCGCTTCGCCGCGCCCTGCTGGCGGAAAGCCTGGTGCTGTGTATCAGTGGAGTATTAGGCGCCCTGATCATCGCCGCCCCGATGGTAGCCGTGCTCAGCCGCTATGCTGCGCGCTTCAGCGTGCGCGCCGACGGCCTGACCCTTGATTTCACCCTGGTGTGGATTGGGATTGCACTCGCTTTGGCCGCGGCTGTCTTCCTAGCGTATGTTCCGCGGCTGCCCTCCGAGGATCCATCGCACAGCTTCAGCCTGACCAGCAGCGGACTACGGGTCGCGGGCGGCAGCAGTAGCCGGCGGCTGCGCATCTTCGCCGTGACCCAGATCACGGCCTCGTTTCTGCTGCTCGCCGGAGCCGGTGCGCTGATGAAAACCCTGTTTGTGCTCGAGAACACCCAGCCGCCATTCGACACCGCCAGGGTCCTGGCCGTGAATTTGCCGGTGATGTCGTATGGGCGAACGCCGCAGCAGGTGCAGGATTTTTATCGCGAAGTGCAGCGCCGGGTTGGCGCCCTGCCGGGCGTGCAGCAAGTGTCCGCAGGCTTCGGCGTTCCCTGGCGTGACTCGCAGGCACTGAACCTCAGCCTCACCTTCGCCATGGACGGCGCGGCGCGCCAGAACGGGCGGGACGACATGCGCGCGCACTTCCGGTCCATCTCCCCCGGATTCTTTGAGACCCTGGGTCTCCCGCTTCTGCAAGGCCGCGATTTCCGAAACTCGGATCGGGAGGGCTCCGAACGCGTGGTCATCATCAATCAGAGCGTGGCGCGGATGCTGTTTCCCGGGCAGTCCGCGCTGAATCGCAATCTGCGCTGGACCGACCCGGTCTTGAAGTTTATCGGCATCAGCGAAGAGCCGCGCCGCATCGTCGGCGTGGTGCCTGACGTGGATGATGAAAATATCATTCCCTCGCCCAGTCCTATGATCTATCAGCCATCCGACCAGGAAGGGTGGCTAGGCCGTTTGTTCGTGCGCACGGATCATGACCCATACACACTGGTTCCCCTCATCACCCGCACGGTGCACGACATGGCCCCAGACCAGCCGGTGGAGCGAGCCAGCACGCTCAAAGACATTCGCGCAGAGGTTCTCACCCCAGACCGCCTGAATGCGATCGTCTTCGGCGGATTTGCCGGCGTGGCGCTGTTGATCTCCGTTGTCGGCGTAGCCGGTGTGCTTGCGTTTTCCGTAAGCGGCCGCACCCGCGAGTTCGGCATCCGTATGGCTCTGGGCGCGCAGCGGCGCAACATCCTCGCCAATGTTCTAGCGGAGGGCTTTGTGATCGCTTGCATCGGGGTGGCGGCAGGTGTGGTAGTTGCCTTCGCCTTTGCAAGCGCCATCGGAAAATATGTTGCCGGGGTGCAGTTGCCGGGTGCACTGGCATTCGTCACATCAGCGGTTGTACTTCTGGCTGCGGCCGTGATCGCGTCGGCTGTGCCCGCGGCACGCGCGGCCAGCGTGAACGCGGCGCAAACGCTGCGATCGGAGTAGGCGGCCAGGTTGGGCCACGGGCTTGGGTCACGGTTCCCAGGAGGCATAAGTAATGCGAAACACTCTGAAGAAGCTTGCATCGACCAGTTGCGCGCTGTTGATTGTCTTCGGTACAGCGGGCCCACTGCCGGCAGAGGATACGAAATATCCCAGCATGGCTCCGGTAGAAGCGTACATGATGGAGCGGAGCGCGGAGGTGGCGCTCGCGCGGACTGCGGCTCCCGAGTCCATCTCACACGATGCCACGGTGATGGTGATGGGCCGGCACGGCTACGAAAACGCGGAGACGGGCAAGAACGGCTTCGTATGCATTGTCGAGCGGTCGTGGACCGCCGATAAAAACGAGCCTGACTTTTGGAATCCCAAACTGCGGGCGCCCATCTGCTTCAATCCGGCGGCGGTGCGAAGCTTCTTGCCGCAGACCTTTAAGCGGACCGAATGGGTCCTGGCCGGGCAATCGAAGGCGCAGATGTTTGACGCGCTGAAGACCGCCTTGGACAAGAAGGAGTTGCCCTCACCGGAAGTGGGCGCGATGTGCTACATGATGTCGAAGCAGGGATACCTGAACGATCGTGCCGGGAACTGGAAGCCTCACGTGATGTTCTTCCTTCCACCAGCGAACCCGACAAGTTGGGGCGCAAACCTGGCCGGCTCACCCATCATCGGAGCCGAAGATACTCAGAGCCAACTGACCGTGTTCATGATTCCCGTTGGACACTGGTCGGACGGAACCGCGGCTCAGTAGGACCGGCGCCCTCACTTCGGCAGGGCCCCTCGAAGTTCTTCGACACACTCCGCGACGCTTCGCCCGGCGGTGTCAATCAGGATGCGCTCCCGATCCCAAGGATCGTATACACGAGCGGTCACCTCTTTCCAGGTGGGCGGCTTAAGCCCAGCAATGTCTACGGTTCGTGTTTCCACCCGTTGACGATGCAGCTGCGGGTTAGAGCAGATGACCTCCACTTCAAAAGCGCGTGCATGGGCCCGATGCGCAACGGCAATCCAGGCATCGCGACTCAACTGAACCGGATTCACAGAATCCGAAACCACCGTTCGACCCAGGCGAAGGTTGTCCTCCGCCACCGCGTAGGCAACACGATATCCCACTTCGTTGATCGCCTGGCCGTTGGTTGCGGAATCGCGGATAGCCTGCTCAATCGTGTCGATGCGCAAATAGGTTGCCTCGAGGTGCCTCGCCAGTTCCCTGGCAATCGTGGTCTTGCCGCTAGCGGGTAGTCCGCCAAAGATGATCAGGATGGGTGGAGGGCTATTACAGATTCTGTGTCTCTCCATCGCGCGATTCTACTGGATCGATCGATTCTCCCTCTGCCCCAGCCGGTGCTTTTCGTTTGAACGGAACGCGAGAATTCGCTAAATTGAAGCGTGAGGAACCGGCTGCGGACAGCATTCATAGCGGCCGCAGCAGGGTTGGTGCTGCTTGCGGCGCACGGCGTATTCGGCCAGAGCGCAGCATTCGCGGCATTTACGGGCCGGGCATTTGATCCGCAGGGCGCGTCGGTACCCGGCGCGACGGTCACCGCTACGAACATTGAAACAGCGATCGTCCGCACCACCCAAACAACCTCGGACGGACTCTATCGTCTCGATAACCTCCCGCCTGGCATCTACGACGTCGCCATCGAAGCCAGGTCGTTCAACAAAGTTGAATCGAAAAATGTGAGATTGCAGGTAGGCGAGCAGCGCGACATCCACTTCAACCTCGAACCCGCTGGGGACAAGCAGGTCCTCATCGTAACCTCGGAGCCGCCGCTCATCGAGACGACCAAGACAGATGTCTCTACGATGATCAACGAGAAGGACGTGGCAAATCTTCCCACGACCACCTCCTTTGAAGCAGTCGGCGGAGTATCCAATGACTTCGAAGGCCTCGCCGTGTCCGCCCCCGGCGTGAGATACGACTATACAAACGATTCCTCTGACCTGGTGGGCCCAGGCAGCGTGAATGACCGCGGCATCGTCGTGAACGTGGACGGCGGCAATGTCTGGGACCAGGCCCAGATCCTCGTCGCCCGCGACGCGCTTGGCGCTTCGGTAGAAGAGGTGAAGGAATTCCAGGTGCTGACCAACAACTACAACGCGGAATACGGCCAGGCCGGAAGCATTATCCTGAACGTCGTCACCAAGTCCGGAACGAACAACTTTCATGGCGACGTGCACGCATATTTCCGCGGCCGAAACCTGGAAGCTTCCAACTTCTTCTACAACCTGACCAATCCGGAATCCCGCGCCCCTTTCTTCAAACACGAATATGGATTCACGGCCGGTGGGCCCGTGGTAAAGGACAGGCTGTTCTGGTTTACCAGCCTGGAAGATACAGCACAGGGTTCTCCGGCAACACTGTTGCCCTTCGGCAATGCCATCACGGTGAACCAGCCCACCCACGAACTCTTATGGTCCGCGAAAGCGGATGCGAAGCTCACCGCCAAACACATGCTGTCGGTGCGCTACAACGTGCAGCGCGATACCTCCTCCAATGTGCTGCTGCAAACGCCCCCGGGCAGCACCGACCCAAGCGGCTTGGTTAACTCGGTGATTCACAACAATGGGTTGAACATAGGAGTGATTTCTACGCTCACATTACAAACCGTGAACGAAGCACGGTTTTACTGGCACCGCTTCCTGCTGTCGACCCTGGGAGAGAGTACCCTGCCGGCGGAGTCTTTGCCGAACGCATTCGTCGGGGCGAACTTTTGCTGCCCCCAGGGCGATAACCAGAAGCGCTTCCAATACATCGACAATCTGTCCTGGACCCGGGGGCGCCACGCCTTCAAGTTCGGCGCCAACATCAGCCACTTCCCTATTCAGGCCTTGTTTCAACAATTTCACTACGGCGAATACTCCAACTTCGCCCCCGGTCCCTGCACCAATTCTTTCTTTCCCCAAGCCGATGGCGAGTGTCCGACACAATTCACCATAGGACTGGGCTCAGGAACCGCCGATACAGTCGACACAATCTACGGATTCTATGCGCAGGACACATGGCAATTCCGACGAAACATCAACGTGAACTATGGACTGCGTTACGACAATGAGAGGGGAGCCTTCAAAGGTGGAACCATCTCCGACCCAAACGCCCCCGGAGGCTGCTTGCAGTCTAATGGCCTCATCCCCGCCTGCGGATCAGACAACAATAACTGGCAGCCGCGCCTGGGCATCGCGTGGAGCCCGAACTTTGAGAATGGGTTCGCGCACCGGCTCTTTGGAGATGGCGGCAAGTCCGTGATGCGCGCCGCAGTCGGCTTATACACCGAAACGGTCGATCTGAACGTGGTGGTCAACTCGCTGATCTTCGACGGCAATAACCTTTTCACGCAAAGCATCACCGCGGGATCGAAAGGCAATGACGGAGTGACCACCGGTGAGCAAGTCCTGCAAGCTTATCCAGGTGAGCCCAGCGCCGATGTGCTGGCCCGTTTCAAGCCAGTAGGCTACTACGGACGAGTCCGCCCCATATCGCCGACGCTCAAGAACCCACAAGTGACCATGGCGTCGTTGGTGTACCAGCGGCAACTGGGATCATCGTTTACCTACAGCCTCGGCTATCAAGGCGTATTCTCACACCGCCTGCTCGGCGAAAGGGATACCAACTATCCCACGCCGATCGCCGACCCTGTTCATCCGGGCTACTTCTACATGCCCAACGTTCCCGACCCGGCCTTTGGCCCAATCCGGACCGTCTTTAGCGACCGCGAATCCGGATACAACGCGCTGGTTATCACGGCGATCAAGCGGATGACGCACCACATCCAGCTCCAGAGCAGCTACGCCTGGTCCCATACGCTCTCTAACGGAGAAGACTTCTTCGGACTTTCCGAGCCGGGGAATCCACTCGAGCCTCTGTCTCTGGATAATGCTTCCGCCCAAAACGATCTCCGACACCTGGTTAACTTCAGCTTCGTAGCGGACACAAACAACCTGCTGCATACCAAATTGCTTGGCAGCTTGCTGAACAACTGGACATTCGGCCTGCTTAGTACTCTGCAAGCCGGACGACCGTTTCCGGTCTCCACAGGCGACGCTTCCTTTACCGGACTAAACTTTTCCGCACTGGGCGCGGAAACCATGCAAAGACCGAACATCTGCAGGCCGGGATCGTCGCTGCCGGGTTGCGCCGGTGCACCCAACGGCACACTGGTAGCCACCAATATCGCCTCAGTGTCGGGCACGAATCTTGAAGTGGGGCCCGGTGGGGTGGCGACCTGCGTTGCCGCAGGGTTAGCCAACTGCGCCGCATTGCAAACCACATTTGCCGCGCCTGCCGGAGCCAGCACATCCGGGCCGGTCGATAGCCTCTCCGGCACGCCCGTGGAATTTCAATATATCGACGGCAATCTCGTCCGAAACGCCGGTCAAAGCCTGCCGATATATCGCTTCGACGTCTCGTTCACCAAGTCCATCAGGATTCCAAGGTGGGAATCCGCTGTCGAACTGAAGATGGACGTCTTCAACCTGTTCAACACCCCGGGCTTCATTTTCAACAACTCCTTCGACGTTCTGAACCTTCTCCCCCTCCCGCCCGCAACGGTGAACGGAACGCCAAATCCTCACTTCAACTGCACGGCAAGCTGTCTCAACCCGTTTACGGGCCTGTACCTGGGCGCCAAGGGCCAATCGTTGACACTGGCCAACTTTCAGAGGGCAACCTTCAACGCGGCAAAGGACTTCAATGGGCTTGGTGGGCCCGCGGGAGAAGTGACACCGCGCATCATCCAGCTCGCCATTCGCTACCGCTGGTAAGTGGTTGGCGGACCGATGGGTTTGATATCATCCGATCAAGCTGAACCATCCGGGCGACCGCGGACCCCCCGTCCCCGGCGTGCACTTTTTGGGGGCTGAGGCTGGAGCCTCAGCTGATTAGCTGCCTTTTTCGAAGACGCTGGCGATAGTGATCCAGTTTTGAGGTGATTCGTTGGCCGCTCGAATAAATTGCTGCGGCTTACCGCCGAAAAACACGACCGTCCGAGATTGCCTCCGTGAACCAAACGGCCAACGGCAACGTGGAAACCGGTGGCTCGTAAGACTTGCCCTTGTCCTAGCTGTCTATTGCCTCCTATCGCAGTCCGTCGACGCGGCGCCGCCCAAACAGGTGAAGCGCGTTCTTATTTTCTATGCACTGGGACTCTCATCCCCCGCATCCGTTCTCGTGGATCAGCAAATCCGCGCCGCCCTGGATCATTCGCCTTACCAAATTGAATTGTATGTGGAGACGTTGCAAGGCATCCTGTTCTCCGATCCGGATTCCCAGGGAGTCATTCGTCAGGGGCTCATTCGCAGATACATGAATCACAGACCGGACGTGGTCATTGCCGTTGGGCCATCTCCCATCAAGTTCATGGCCGAGTCACACGAAGAATTTGGCGCGGATACCCCTATAGTTTTTTGCGCCACCACCGAAAACCAACTAGACAACCTGAAGCTGGATGCCCGCTTCACCGGAGCCTGGCGAACGATCAACGCGGAGAAGACCCTCCAGGCCGCATTGCAACTGCAGCCGGGAACCCGGCACGTAGTTGTGGTCAGTGGGGGTGTCATGTGGTACGACAAACGCCTTGAGGCGATTGTCAAGGAGCAACTCCACGGTTACGAATCCAAGCTCGACTTCACCTATCTCAGCAACCTGGAAATGCCCACGCTTCTGGAACGGCTAAGGCGCCTTCCGAAAGATTCCATCATCCTCTACACCGCGATCTCCCAGGATGCTGCCGGAACCAACTTCATTGACGAAACTCAATCTCTTCCCATGGTGGTCGCCGCCGCGAACGCACCCGTCTTCGTGATGGAGGATACCTTCCTTGGCCAGGGGACTACGGGCGGTTACGTCACCCCTTATGGTGACGAAGGTCGCGTCGCCGGCACGCTCGCTGTGAGGATTCTAAAAGGAGAAAAGCCGCAAGATATACCCATCCTGAAAGACGCCAACGTTTATATGTTCGATTGGCGGGCCTTGCAGCGCTGGGGGATCAGTGAAGACCGCGTCCCCGCAGGCAGCATCCTGTTGAACCGCGTTCCGACCGCCTGGGAAGCCTACAGGAAATACATCCTCGCCACTATTTTTGTGGTGCTCGCAGAAACCCTGCTCGTTCTTGCCCTGTTGTGGCAGAGAACCAGAAAGCGCCAGCTCGAGCAATCCCTACTCGCCAGCAATGCGGAACTGAAAAAATCAGAGAGTGTACTGCGCGAGAGCGAGCAGCGCTTCCGCTTGGTGGCAGATACCGCTCCGGTCCTCATTTGGATGTCAGGCCCTGATAAGAAATGCACGTTCTTCAATGAAGGCTGGCTGCACTTCACCGGCCGCTCCATAGCCTCCCAACTAGGAGACGGCTGGACAGAGGGAGTGCACCCCGGCGACTTGCCGAAATGCCTCGACACCTACGCCCAATCGTTTGATCGCCATGAGGAGTTCAGAATTGAGTACCGCCTTCGCCGTCACGACGGAGAATATCGATGGGTCCTTGATATCGGCGTGCCGAGGTTTGAGCAGGAACACGTTTTTGTTGGTTACATCGGAACCTGCCTTGATATCACCGACCGTAAGTTGGCCGAAACAGCCCTCGCCAGTGTGAGCCGCAGGATGATTGAGGCGCAGGAGCAGGAGCGCGCGCGGATTGCCAGAGAGCTCCACGACGACATTGGTCAACGTCTCGCGCTGCTGGCGATCAACCTGACGCAACTTCAGCACGGATCCCACAATCTGCCTGCAACGCACAGCAGGGTAGGCGACTTAAGAAAGCAAACGACCGAGATAGCTAGCGATGTCCAAGCTCTCTCGCACCGACTGCATTCATCGAAACTGGAATATCTGGGCCTCGCTACAGCAATGAGAAGCTTCTGCAAAGAGTTCGGCGAGCAGCAGAAAGTCAATATCGACTTCGACACACATGGCTTACCCAGGTCCTTGTCGCCGGAAATCTCTCTTTGCTTCTTCCGGGTACTTCAGGAGGCGCTTCACAATTCAGTGAAATACAGTGGGGTCAGCCACTCCGAAGTGCGTTGCTGGGCAGCTCTGAACCAGCTTCATCTCACGGTGAGCGACTTTGGATCCGGGTTTGACCTCGAGGCTGCGAAAGCAGGCCGGGGACTTGGCCTGATCAGCATGCAAGAGCGTCTGAAGATTCTGAACGGTAGGCTCTCGATTCAATCCCAACCCAAGCGTGGTACAACGGTCCATGCCATCGCGCCTTTGGATCAGGACGACAATCTGACGCTCAGTTCTGGACTCTCGAACCTGAGCAGAAATACGGACGAGTTCGTGGCACACCCTGATGCAGAACCACTGATATCCGCAACAGAAGAAGCCAATACCCGGCCGCCCCTAGGGTGAACCAACAAAAACGGCTTTCCTCTTCTTTCCTCTGCCCCCATCGAAGTGAGCAATTTTGACCAGACGAAATGGATGCCGATCCTGGATCGTCGGCACAAGGGAATCCGAATGCTGCCAGGATGCGTTAGCTGCGGGGCGACTGTTGTCCTTGTTAAGTGCACGCAAGACGGCTGCTCTAACCTTCTCTGTCCCGACCACACCCACAGGCATTTTGGTCGCTGCATAAGCTGCTGGGATACTGGGAGCATACTCCTGCCGCCATGGCCGCTAGGCAAACCGAGAAGTAGATGATACCCGGACGCTAGCGGGTGCATTGAAACATTCGTATTTATTCCAACTGTACAAACGACGAATGAAACTCTCGTCTTAATCAAGTATTCATCTTTGCGGACGAGTGGACGCTCACGTCCCATTACGCCATCGCCGGCGAAGAACTTAGTCCCCTCAACCTGTCGCAAGAGACAGTTTCAAAGCTGCCTGATCGGCCATAACCTATGGCTGATATGGACGGGATCGCCGATAGTCGACCACGGTCTATCCCTGGAGGAGCTCGCACCACGGCCTCTTTCGGCGCTGCGAATTCCTGGATCAAATCAGCTTGCTACAAACAAACGAGAGGAGGAGACGTCCAATGAAATCATCGAAGAGCCATCTTACATGCATGCCGCGAAGAGTGTGTGCGGTCCTGCTTGCAGCCATCGCATTAGCCTCCGTAGGCTATGCGCAGACGTTCACATCCGGGGAAAAAGGAAAGGTGAAGGGGGTGATCAAGTCTAGAAGTGGCGATCTGGTTAAGTTACAAGACGATAAGACCGGGTCGCTGGCGGTAGTTAAGATCACAGACGACACCAAGGTTCTGCGTGACAAACACAAATTCGGTTTCCGCCGCCATGAAGACATGGACGTCACAGCCATGGTGCCTGGGCTGACCATCAGTGCCGAGGGTGTAGGCAATGCGGACAACCAACTTGAGGCGAGCAAGATCACCTTCTCGCCTGATGTGTTCGCGGTTGAAGTTGCGCAGCAGCAGGAGATTCAAGCGAATAAGTCAGCAGCCGCTGGTGCACAATCCACAGCCGATCAGGGTGTGGCTGCGGCAGCCGGCGCCCAGTCCTCCGCTAATCAAGCACAAGCCTCGGCCAACCAGGCAGGTGCGACCGCCCAGGCAGCTGGAGCCGTCGCGGTGATGAATGCTGGTGCCATCCAAACGGTGAATAAACGCGTCTCTGACCTCGACGATTACAAAACCGTTGCCGAGGCCGTTATCTACTACCCCACCGGCCAGTCCACTCTCGATGACGCCGCAAAGGCGGATCTTGACAAGCTTGCTGCTCTGGCATTGTCCACCGATGGCTACATGATTGAGATCGCGGGCTATGCCTCCAAGACCGGAACGAAAACGGCGAACCAGCAACTTAGCGAGGACCGCGCTTCCGCCACGGCAAATTATCTTCGCAACCACGGGAATATTCCTCTCCGGCGGATCCTTGCGCCAGCCGGTTACGGCTCTACTCATCCTGATGCCTCCAACAGCGATCCGCAGGGCCGCGCGCTGGACCGGCGCGTCGACGTCAAGCTGATCGTAAACAAAGGGCTTCAGGGGGGCCTGTAATCGCAACCGAAGCAAGCGGGAGGAATGCCAGAAAGCATTCCTTCCCGCTGATTTCAAGGATCCGGCTCTTGGGCTTTGTGTCAGGGCACGACTTTGGGCCGTTAAGAATCAAAAAGGTGAGGGCTTTAACCCCTGAGGTACGCATCGCCTGGCGATCGTCTTCGCGATAAGGAGGCAGGTTTATGAACTGCATTACAAGGGCCAGGCAAGGCACCTCACTTGGCTTGAGCATCCTTCTGATCTTGACCATCGGCCCCGGAGACATGACCAGCATGGCCTATCAGAGCACAACGTCCACTTATCCCGGACAGGGCGTGCCGGCAACCGCCGATGAGCTGCAGAGTGTGGTCGCGCCGATCGCCCTCTATCCAGACTCCCTGGTCGCACAGATCCTCGCTGCGGCCACCTTTCCTGATCAGGTGGCCAACGCCGACTACTGGCTCCAGCAGAACAAGGCGCTTACCGGAAGCGCCCTGATGACGGCCGTGAATACCCAAAGCTGGGATCCGAGCGTGAAGGCACTCACTCAATTTCCGTCTGTACTGCACAACATGGCTCAAAACCTTGCCTGGACGTCGCAGTTGGGTGAGGACTATCACAACCAGCAAGCCGAAGTTATGACGGCGATCCAGACCCTGCGCGCAAAGGCCAAGGCCGCCGGTAATTTGAACTCTGGCCCGCAGATTACCGTCGTCCAGCAGTCGCCGCAGACCATCGTCATCCAACCAACCAACCCGCAGATTGTCTACGTCCCGCAGTACAACCCTACCGTGATCTACGGCACACCCTATGTCGTTCCCGGCTACAGCACCGGAGATCTGGTAGCCGCGAGCGTGCTTTCTTTCGGCGTCGGAATGGCCGTGGGAGCAATGATGAGCGGTGGCTGCTGCGGCTGGGGGTATACCAGCTGGAATTGCAATTGGTACGGCGGCGCCGCGGTTTATCATGGCGGCGCCTACTACGGGAACGACGCCTGGCACGGCGGCTACTATGGCGCCAGCGGTAGCGCCTACGGAGCCTACGGAAGTGCGCACTATGGCTCTGGCTATAACCCCGCCACCGGGACCTACGCACGCGGCGCATCGACTTCCACCGCTTACGGCACACAAAAAGTAGGCCAGGCCTACAACCCTTACACCGGTGCCTATGGCGCCACCCATCAGGGTTCCAACGTCTATTCCAACTGGGGAAGCTCGACCTTCTCCAAGAACGGCCAAACTGCGGACACGCAGCATTACTCGAGTGCTCAAGGATCGATAGGAACAGCCGAGACCTCGAATGGTAACAAGTACGCGGACGTGAACGGCAACGCCTACAAGAACACCGGAAGCGGCTGGGGAAATGCCGGTTCTAATTCGGATGCTGCACACGGTTGGGGTGGCAGCAGCGGGAATTCGCTCGCGGATTCTCATAGCGACAGTTCGGCTTTCGGTGGCTGGGGCGCCCACTCTGACGACTCTGGCGGTGGCTGGGCTTCACGCGATGCGAGTTCGCGTGGTTGGGGCAGCAGGGGCGGCGGGGGCGGCTGGGGTGGGGCCAGGGGTGGTGGCGGCTTCAGGCGGTAGCGAACACTCTCGAACACCGGCAACAAGACCAACATCGATCGGAGGAGCAAGATGCTTTACTTAGTCCCTAATCGCAACCGTTTTGCGAGGCCCTTCTTTTCCCTGACTATGAGTTGCGGTTTGCTGCTCTCTCTCACAGCGTGCAACCAGCAGTCTCAGCCTGCTGCGTCAGAACAGGCCCCGCCAAAAACCTTCACTTCGCCTGCAGACGCGGGCAAAGCGTTGGCGGACGCCGCAAAATCGCAAAGTCAAGATACGATCCTTGCCATTCTAGGTCCAGGATCGGCGGATATTATTTCCTCCGGCAATGCCGCTGAAGACAAAGCTTCCCTTGGCGGATTCGCGCAGGCATACCAGGTCATGAACCGTTGGCGCAAACTCGGCGACGGCGAGGAAGTATTGCTGGTGGGTGCCGACAACCAGGCTTTTCCCGTCCCGCTAACCAAAAATGCTGCCGGCCAATGGTCTTTCAATGTGCCCGCTGGAAAAAGAGAACTCCTGGCGCGCCGCATAGGCCGGAACGAAATCGCCGCGATCTATGTTTGCGGAGCACTGGCGCAATCACAGTTCCAATACTTCTCCCAAAAACGCGGCGGCGTTAAGCAGTACGCGCAGAAGTTCAACAGCGATCCCGGCCAGCAGAACGGATTGTATTGGGAGTCTGCGCAGAGCGCTCCTCGCAGCCCGCTCGGACCACACGTCGCGTTCGCCTCGCAGGAAACCACGATCCCCGCGGACAAAGCCCAACCCTTCTACGGTTATTACTTCCGCCAGCTGGACAATCAAGGTCCTGATGCCAAGGGCGGCGCCAAACCTTATCTCATCAATGGAAAAATGACCGGTGGCTTCGCCTACGTTGCGTACCCGGCGAAATACGACGAGACGGGTATTCAGACCTTCCTCATCAACCAGGAAGGAGTCGTCTTCGAGAAAGACCTCGGGAAAGATACCGCTAGTGTGGCGAAGACAATGACCGCATTCAATCCCGATAAGACCTGGACCCAGTTGCAATAACGCTTTCGGAGCCCGTGTTCCGCCAGCCGCCCGGCTTCCCTCTCCGATGCTCCTGACGTGCTGACCTGTCTTCGAAAGCCCGCTACCACCCACAACTGGCACAAGTGACAGTTGTCGAGGAAAGCCCACGGATCTAAGAATTTGTCGTGGCGTGCTTTCGCTTTGGCGGCCCTGCACTTAAGAAAGGAGCCGCATGGCCAAGATTCGAGTGGTCCTCGCCGACGACCACATATCCATAATGGAGCAGACGCGCGACGTACTTGGTGACCAGTTTGAAGTTCTGGGCTCATTCGTGAATGGCCGTCAGGCTGTTGATGCCACTCTTAGGATGGATCCAGACGCACTCATCCTTGATATCTCGATGCCGGTGCTCAATGGGATACAAGCCGCCCGGCAGCTCCAGGCGGCCAATTCCCGAGCCAAAATCATCTTCCTGAGCATGCACGATGACCCTGATTTCGTGGCGGCAGCGTTGTCGGCCGGCGCCTTCGGGTACGTAATCAAGACTCGCCTCTCGACAGATCTGGTCCCGGCTATCCACGAGGCCCTGGGTGGACGCCGCTTTGTTTCTGGCACGCGGCGGTGAGAACGAAAACTGCACCAGTGTCGGTGCATATTTTTCAGGGTCACTAGAAAAGAGGGGGATGAAATAATGGTAACGTTGCCTTGACGCATTCACTATTGTGTATGGGACCACCGCTTTTCGGACTCTTGCGTTCACCCTTTTCCCGGAGGTTCATTGGTGAATTCGGAATCGGGTCCGAGCTCCCGCGCTACCCCGCCGAGCCTCGCAGATCTGAAGCTGCTGACCGATGAAAACCTGATTCTACAGTTGCAGGGCGGCATCAATGACGCTCTTGCAGTCCTGTTCGAGCGCTACCATCGGCTCGTCTTCGCGATTGCCCTAAAGATCGTCCGCGACCGTGGCGAAGCGGAGGACGTGACCCAGACCGTCTTCCTGGAAATTTACAACTCGATGGCACAATTCGACCCCCGTAAAGGCACACTTAAAGTGTGGCTGCTCCAATATGCGTACCATCGCTCCTTCAATCGCAAGCAGTACCTGAATACCAGGAGCTTTTACAACCAGGACGATATAGAAGACGTGGGACCGTTCTCCGCGGGCGATGCATTTGCCGGCGGGAAATACGCACCAGGGGAATTGCAAAGATTGCTGAATCAAGCGCTGGAAACGCTGGGCGCACCGCAAAAGAGGGTCATCCAGCTAGCCAATTACGAAGGACTTTCCATGAAGGAGATCGCAGACAAGACTGGAGACTCCGTCTCGAACGTCCGGCACCATTATTATCGAGGGCTTCAAAAACTGCGTTCTTTCATCACTCAACCAGTGATCCGGTCCATAGCAAGCAATGATAAGTGAGCATTCACATTACCAGGAGTTAGCTGCCCTGGCAGCCGGAGGATACCTCGGCGAAGAGGAACTGAGGGAACTCCAGGCGCACTCGGAGACCTGCGCGGAATGCAGCAACGCGCTCGCGGAATTCCGCGAACTTGTCCATTTCGGTTTGCCCCTTACCGAGAGTCGCCTTCACCGATTCGTCGGCACCGCCATGCGAAGGCCCGATCCTGGTGCCGCGGAACGCTTTATCCAAAGGGCCGCTTCGGAGGGCATTGCCTTCTCTCCCGGTGTCAACAAGCTCGATTCCTCCCCCAGATGGCATTCGAGCTTCGCTGCGCCGGCCGCGGGACTCGCTGCCCTGCTCATTGCGTTCACGGTCGGTTCGCATTTTTCCGGTCATGCTCCTGTTCAACCGAGTCAGCGAAATGCAACCCAGGCCCAACAGCAGCAGCTTGAGCAGCTCACGCAGCAGAATTCCACACTCGACGGAGCAGTATCCAGGCTGGAGCACCAGCTGGCTGAACAGCAGCGTGAAACGGATGATTTGCGCGCTCAACTGGCTTCCCAACGTGTGGCGGCGACCAACGCCCAGCACGATAAAGAGCAGGCCTTATCAACCGCAACGGTATCCGCCTCCAACGACGCCCAGTCACTGCACGAGGCAGAAGCGCAACGCAAGCTGCTGGAAAAGCAGTTGGCCGATACCACGGCGCAACTGGCCCGGTTAGATCAGGCAAGGGCTTCCGATCAGGCGGACCTGGTGGCCGCTCAGGCACATATCAACCAGCTTTCGGAGCAGCTAAAGACCGCTACCACCAATGTCGACATGGAGCGTCAGCTGGCCACCGCAGGCAAAGACGTTCGCGACCTTATGGGCGCTCGTCAGTTGCATGTAGTGGATGTTCGCGATACCGATCCAAATGGAAAGGCCGGGAAAGCTTTCGGCCGCGTCTTCTTGACAGAAGGCAAGTCGCTCATCTTTTATGCCTTCGACCTGACCGACGCCAAAAAAATGAACGCCAAACAAACCTTCCAGGTGTGGGGGCAGCAGGAAGGGAAAGCCACATCCCTGCGCAGCCTCGGTTTCTTATATGTCGACGACAAGGCACAACGCCGTTGGGCGCTCAAGACAGACGATCCTGCGGCCGTAGCGGAAATCGACTCCGTCTTTGTCACAGTGGAACCCGAGGGCGGCGCCAAAAAGCCCAGCAATCAGCGCCTTCTCTACGCCTACCTCGGCGATGCCAATCACCCCTAACCGCTACGTTATAGTTACCGAAGATTCCCTCTAGACCAGGAGCATGACGGCCATGGTCCGCCTCGTCGCTTCCCTTCTTCTCGCTCTATGCCTTACGCCCGTTCTCCTGTTGGCACAGAGCGACACAGCGACCATCTCCGGGCTGGTCACAGACAGTAAGGGCGCCGCGCTGGTCGGAGCGCAAGTGCGGGCCGTCAATGTGGAAGCAGGCACTCGATCCACCGCACTCACCAACCAGAACGGCGTGTATGTGCTCCACAATCTTCGTCCCGGGCAGTACCGGCTCATCGTCGACAATCAAGGTTTCCAGCAAATTGTGCTGGTGGGCTTGGTCCTGAGCGCGCAGGATGCGGTCGGCCGTAACTTTGCCATGCAGATCGGGTCGGTCATCGAGTCCCTCACCATCACCGCGACCGGCCAAGCCGTCAATATATCTCCCGCGGTTGGCACCGTGGTCAACCCGCAGTTTGTGGAGAACCTGCCGCTGAACGGCCGCAGCTTCCAATCGCTGATCGGCCTTACGCCTGGCGTTAACTTCGCTCCCTCAAGCGGGGGAGGAGGAGGAACCAGCAACGGTGAGTTCAGCATCAATGGGCAGCGGACGAACTCGAACTACTTCACCGTGGATGGCGTAAGCGCCAACTCAGGTTCGTCGTTTCAGTTCGATCCTGGACAAACCCTGGGCGGTACCCTCCCCTCACTGACCGTCAGCGGAGGGACCAATGGGCTGCTCTCGGTGGACGCCATGCAGGAGTTCCGCGTACAAACCTCCACCTTCGCCCCGGAGTATGGGCGCAGCCCCGCACAGATATCCATCGTCACCCGCTCCGGCACCGCCCAGTTTCATGGCACGGTGTACGACTACCTGCGAAACAATTTCCTGGATGCCCGTAACTACTTCGACCAACCTCCTCTGCCGATCCCGCCACTCCGTCAGAATGACTTCGGGGGGACGCTTGGAGGCCCCCTCATCAGAAATCACACTTTTTTCTTCTTTTCCTATGAGGGCTTGCGGCTGCTGCTGCCGCAGACCGCCACCGGCAACTTCTATACAGCGGCAGCGCGTCAAAACGTCGCGCTTGCCTACCAGCCATTGATGGCGGCCTTTCCGCTGCCCAACGGCCCCCTCAATTCCGATGGCCTCACTGCGCCTCTCACCGTGGGATATTCCGACCCCACCTCTCTGGATGCCTATAGCCTTCGTATCGACTACACCATCAATCAGCACCTGAGCCTGTTTGGCCGTTACAATCACGCCCCGTCCGCAGAATCGATACGCAACTGGTCAGCAGACCAGAACTTCACTGACAATGCCGACTCAGTCACCGTGGGTACTACCTGGGCCTCCACCTCAGCAATCGTCAATGACTTCAGAGGAAACTGGAGCCGGGACATGGGCGGCAACTATTCCGTTATGGACAGCTTTCACGGCGCGGTGCCACCCCCCGATGCGGCGATGTTTCCGCCGGGCTACAGTAGTGGAGCTTGCCAGTTTGGGTTTTCCCCGCCCGGCTCCGATGGCGAGATCAGCAAAGGCCCGCAGAAGTCGAATGCCCTGAAACAGCTCAACTTCATAGATAACTTCGCTATTACGCACAGGGCTCACCAGCTTAAGTTCGGAGCTGATTTTCGGCACCTGAATCCTGCGAGCGACAGCGAACGCTACCGCTTTTCCATCGGAGCTAATAGTTACGCCAGTCTGCAGGCAGGAATTGTGGATAATGTGTTCAACCAAGGCGGCGCTGCGATCACTGCTGCGGTTGACAACTATTCCTTCTTCGCCCAGGACATTTGGAAGACCTCACCCCGTCTGACGTTGACCTATGGTCTGCGTTGGGAGATCAATACCCCGATACGCTCCGTCACTCCCGGGAAACCACTCTATGCGGTGACAGGGATCTTTGACTCTGAACCATTTGGTCTCGCCCCCGCAGGGACTCCACTCTGGCATACCCGGTTCACCAACTTTGCTCCCCGTGTCGGTGCCGCCTTTCAGCTGACTCCGCAAACAGTGCTTCGCGGCGGTTTTGGACTTTACTACGACTTGGGTTATGGGGGAGCGCTCGCAGGGACTATGATCTATTTTCCCTATGGCGCTGCGGATTTTGTCCTCGGTCCCCTGCCGTTCAATTTGAACAACCCTGCCTTCCAGCCGCCTCCCTTTACGCTCACGCCCGGTAAGGGCACTGCATATATCGATGCGATCGATCCTCATCTCAAAGTCCCTTTTACCTATGAGTGGAATGTAGCGGTCCAGCGCGGGCTTGGAGCGAATCAGTCGGTGTCGGCGACGTACGTCGGCGGCCACGGAGAGAATCTCCTCCGCGAAGACACCATCGTCTCAAACCTGGGAAACTATGATACCTTTGCCACCCACAACGGCGACTGGTCCAACTACAACGCGCTGCAACTCCAGTTTCAGCGCCGCATGGCGCGCGGCTTCCAGGCCCTCATCGCCTACACCTTCAGTAAGTCCATCGACACTGCCTCGACGGATACAGCCGGCGGAATCTGGACCACCAGTTTGACCAATGTGAACGTCGCTTCCGACCTTGCGCCCTCCGACTTCGATGTGCGCAATTCGTTCTCTGCGGCGATCTCCTGGCAGATACCCTCCCCACACTGGAACGGCCCCAGCGACGTTCTGTTGCGGAACTGGCAGCTCGACAGCATCGTCCGCATCAGCTCAGCCGAGCCATACGGGGTAACTGCCGACATTGACTCTCCCATCTACTATGAAACGCGTCCCAACGTGGTGCCCGGAGTTCCCTTCTACCTTCCCGCCCCTGGACAGCCAGGTGGCAGAATTCTGAACGAAAACGCCTTTACCACGCCACCTCCAGGACAGCAGGGCAACCTGCCCCGCAACTACTTCCGCGGCTTTCCCATCGACCAGACTGACCTTTCCTTGCGCCGCCAGTTTCATCTCACCGAACGCACCAGCCTGTTCCTCGGCGCGGAGTACTTTAACCTCTTCAACCACCCGATGTTCGCCGCCGACACCTTCAACCATGTTTTAGGCCATCCGGGCTTCGGCCAGATAACCCAAACGCTCAATGAGGACCTCGGCCTCTTGAATCCTCTCTATCAGATCGGCGGCCCCCGGTCCGGCCAGCTCACCATCAAGCTTCTGTTCTAGGTCCGATCTTCGGTCAAGCGAGGGGCCGGCTCTCGCAGTCTCCTCTTCCCTTCCGCGAAAGAAAAATTTTCTTTGCATGGCACAATCCGGCTCTTCGCCCGGCATAAGTAACCAAAGACGCCATTCGTTCGCGTCCTAACCGTCTTGCCACTCCGGGCCCCGCGACAAGATGACGATGGCCGCATATTCCCAGGAGGATGAGCAAAATGGCTACCCTTGCAACGATCGACGCAAAAGAAATGGACCATGACCTTCATCAGGCTCGGGAGAACTTCACCACCATATTCCAGGCGAGCCCGGCAATCCTCTGCATCATCCAACTGAACAGCCTTCGGTACTCTGACGTCAACCATGCCTACGAACGGTCCACGGGCTACCGCCGCGCCGAGGTCCTTGGCAAGCCCAGCCTGAACCTGGGTCTGTGGAGCACGGTAGAAGAGCGCGACCGCATGTTTCGAACCTTGCTCACGCACGGCCGCGTTCCCCAAAGTGAGCAAGTCTTCCTAACCAAGCGCGGCGAACCGCTCATCACGCTCCTTTCCGCGGAGATCATACAGTTTGACGGCAGGCCCTGTGCATTGGTGACCGCCGAGGACATTACCGAGCGCAAGCAATCGGAAGAGGCTCGGCTGATTTTGTCCCAACGCTTGATCAACGCTCAAGAGGCGGAGTCCAGACGGGTCGGGCAGGAGCTTCACGATAGCATCAACCATTCCTTGGCAATGCTCATCATGGATCTTGAAAGAACCAGGACGTCTCTCACTGACTCTTCGCTCGACACCGTCGCGCGATTAGCAAGTCTCTCCGGCAGGCTCAAGGAAGTCAGCCACGATGTATCGAATCTGTCGCATCGCCTTCACTCATCGAAGCTCGACCTGTTGGGTCTTGAAGTCGCGGTCAAGTCGCTAAGTCGTGAATTCGCAGAGCAATGCCAGATCAAAGCTCGCTGCCAGTGCTCCGGCGTTCCCGAAAACCTGTCTCCTGAGGTGTCTCTCTGCTTCTTTCGCGTCATGCAGGAGTCTCTTCACAACATTGCGAAGCACAGCCACGCAACAGAGATCGAAATTCAACTCAGTGGGACGTCTGATTTTCTCCATCTCACGATTTCTGACAATGGGGTAGGCTTCGTGCAAGACGCTACGAAAGCGAGACGCGGACTTGGACTGATCAGTATGTGTGAAAGACTCCACCTGATTGGCGGAAAATTCATGATCACCACGAAACCTGGCTCTGGTACCCGGATCGAAGCGATCTTCTGTCTGGCTAATGCGACGGCGGAGACTGCGGACGACGATCATCTTTTCTTGCTCGACCCTCACCAACGATAGACCGGCTTGTCTCGTGGAGTCGAGCTGGTCATAAAACGAAATTTTCTTTCACAACCAATAGCCGCCTCAAGGCGTCCCATCGATGTGTGCTCGTGCCCCAATCCATACGCGAGTTCTTTCGATGCAGGATACTGCGTCCGCTGCTGCGTCAACTACGCGGTGGGGTAACACCCCGCCGCCTGGCATGGAGCTTGGCCTTGGGGATGGTCATCGGCATCAACCCTTCAGTGGGCATGACCACTCTCTTGGTGGTGGTGCTAGCCTGGGCCTTCGGCCTAGACCAGATCGCCTCGCAGATCGGTTCGCATGCGGTCGCGCCAATACACTTGCTACTGTTCATCCCGTTCATCGAATTAGGGGTACATCTCTTTCACACTGGCCGACTTCCGCTGAACCGCCGCCAGATCGAGCATCTGAGTTATCATCCCTGGCGCCTGGTTCGAGAAATTTGGCAGTGGGAATGGCATGCGCTGTTGGTGTGGGGCCTGGTGGCCGCGATCGCGATGCCACTGCTCGCCATGTATATTCGACGAGCCCTGGTGCTGCTGATGCGTCGCCACCGAACGCTGCTCCGTTCGCAAACCCCGCTGCGTCCATCGGAATAGTTGGAAATTGTCCAAATGAGATGTTCTGTTATCAGGGCACGACTTCAGCCGCTGAGGCACGGTTGATATAAGGAAGGTTCTTTTCGGGGGCAAGCGTGGAAACGCGTACCTCAGGGTCTTTAGAGTCTGCGTGAGAACCAGAGATTTTGGACCGGTAGCAAAAGCGTCGCTCTCCCTGTTAAAGCAGAGGGCTCCCACCGTCCTCTCAACCAAAGCCCGGTGGGAGCCCCCGCATTTATGCGGGGGAGCTCGGCTTTCAAGCCGAGCGGTTCCAGCAGCCTACTCCACCGGCTTTAGCCGCGGGCTTTCGCTTGGAATTGCAGCGGGACTGGATCCTCTTCCGCTTTAAAGTCGCGCCCTTAAGCGTGAAAAAATCAGGGCTCTAAGGGGCCAAGTCGACTACTCAGCGACCCTATTTACTTGAAGGCCCCTGTTGGTAGACAACCTTGCCACCCACCAAAGTGTAAAGAACCGTCGTTTCGTGGATCTTGGTAGCAGGAATCTCAAACAGATTTTGTGAGACCACGATCATGTCGGCCAGCTTGCCTGTTTCGATCGAACCTTCCGTCTTGTCCCGGAAACTGGCATACGCTCCTCCCAACGTGTAGCCGTCAATGGCTTGCTTGAGATTGATTCGTTCCCGGGGAATCCAACCACCGGGGGGCGTGCCTTCCAAGGTCTGGCGTGTCAGCAAAGTTTGAATCGCTTTCCACGGATCGAGCGTCACCACCGGCCAATCGCTGCCGAAGGCCAAATGTGCTCCAGTCGCTTCGAGGTCGTTCCAAGGCCACGCATTCTGAGCGCGCTTTGGGCCGACATTTCTAGCCCACACATCCAGCACGTCCGAGTTTGGATACGCGTGCAGCGGCTGCATGCTGGCTATGACCTTGAGCTTACCGAACCTCGGTATATCGGCGGGATCCGGATCCTCGATATGTTCGATGCGGTCACGAGCATCTGGCCGGTTGTTCTTCGCGTTCGACTCCGCGTACGTATCAAGAGCCATACGAATCGTCCTATCGCCGATCGCGTGGGTGAATATTTGGAAGCCTCGGCGATCAAACTCGAGGACGCCGGCGCGATACGCATCCGGTGTCCAGTTGGGATGACCGCTGGTGCTAGGGTCGTCGCTGTAAGGCGCGAGCATCGCCGCGGTATGCGATTCGATCACGCCATCCGCCCAGAACTTGATGGCGCCGCCGGATAGCCATTCATCATGATAGTTGCGGCGCAGCGCTTCAGCTTTCTCAATGAACTCAGGCGTAACCGCGGGCGGTTGAGCGAAGATGGAAAAGTAGAAGCGGAGGGTAAGCAGATTGCGCTTGCGGATTTGATCGAAGATCTCGATGCGCTCCCCGTCGCCCCCGGCGCTGTCGACACGCGTGATGCCAAAACTATTGGCCAGCTTCATCCCCGCAACAACAGCGGAGATCGTCTCCTCGTCGCCCGGCGGCGGATCCAGCTTGGCTACTAATGTGCCTGCCGACTCCTTCAATGTCCCGGTCGCTTCCCCAGTCCTGGGGTCCCGTACAATCACACCATTCAAAGGGCTCGGCGTCTCCTTGGTGATTCCGGCCAGTTCGAGCGCCTTGCTGTTGACCCAGGTGGTGTGCCCGTCGTAAGCGGTAAGAATGACCGGGCGGTCTGAAACAACCTCGTCGAGATACTTCTTGTCAGGCAGAGCGGCCTTGCCGAAGACCGGATACATCCATCCGAATCCAGTAATCGCCTTCTTTTCCGGGTGGGCTGCGGCAAATTCTTTGACCCGCTTCTGGATTTCAGCAACGGTCTCTGCTGTATCGAGCGCCACGGTCGCGAGGTTCAGCGAACCGCCAATAAAATGAACGTGAGAGTCGACAAATCCCGGCAATACCAGGTTTCCGCCAGCATCGATGACGCGGGTCTGAGCGCCCCGATATTTTGCGATCTCCGCCGCGTTGCCGACGGCCAGAATTTTGCTGTCTCCGATCGCCACCGCTTCGGCCCACGGTTGAGCGGCGTTTTCCGTGTAGACCTTGCCATGTACAAGAACTGTATCGGCAGTTTGCTGTGCCTGCATACCAAGAGACAAGACCATACAGCAGCCGGCCAACAACGATAAACGAACCCTCGCAGACAGCGCCACGGGCGAGTACCCCTTCCTTGAAAAGCATGAGCGTCCTCGGCACCCCAAAGCGCGGTGACCGATGAACAATGCGGGGGCGATAGATATCGCCCAGCTATCAACAAAAAACATAGGGCTGCAGGCGAACTGAAGGCTTCGCTGCGCCTTTTTGCAAGTCGCAACCTTAGAAATATACGAATAGGATGAGTGGTCAATTCATCCTGCTGGCTGACTCTCGTTTTGTCAAGAAGATGATTATTAACGCTCTACCATGAGCAATTCCGAGTCTTCCAACCGGTCCAAACGAGCGTCTCACGACGTGTTAGGCCGTCACGAACTCAGCCGCAATAACCAGCAAAGCTCAAGCGCCACGCCGGCGAAGGCCATCGCACCTGTCGCAAGTGACAGTTCTCCAACCAGCTGGGATGGAGTGAACTAAAGATCGCGTATGTGATTTTCTGCGTGACCTACTCTTGCATACATTACGAAGGCGGATGACAGCCACGCAAACAAATGTGCCACGCAATCCAATGGAACGAATCAACCCTTAACCCACTGCAAGCCGCTGGCGAGGTGCCTGTGCGGCGAACACCACGTCATTGCTTTGACTAACCCGAAAGGAGCCTAGTATGAGTTTGATTCAAAGTCACCTCACGATCACGTTTCCGATTAAGACACCCGCAGATGCGAGGGCGATAGCAGAAGAGCTGCCCTACTTGATGGCCGATTTCGCGAAAGCGCAGGATGCCATCGGGTCCGTGCATTACTCCCGTTTCCTGCCCTTCGACGACAACTCGCTCATCTTCCTCGCCGACATAGACGGCGATCTCGAAAAGTTCAGCGGAGACCTGGCGAAGTCTGCCGGACCGGTGTTTGACGCCATCTTCAAGCACGTCGCGGAACCTCCTCCCGCGCCGGTGGCCGCCAACTCGGATGCGTTCATCAAATGGGTCAAACAACATTCATCGAATCCTCTTATCGGCTACACCGCTTTTGCAAACGCTTCGGTTCAGGACATCAAGGCCGCCGCTGGCGCAACGGGCTTCAAGGGTAGTAGCCAGCAGAGTCCTTTGCTGATCACTCTGCCTATGAAGTCGAAACTGGCCGCCTTTATCTTTGAGGATGTTGTCTTGAAAGCAGCGGCGAAGACCATGACCGAAGGCGCGGATTCCATTGGCACCTTGCATTTCGCTCACTTTGTTCCCGTCGCCGACACCCACCTCGGCTTCTTCACCATCTTCGACGGTACTTTCGAGAAGTACATTGGGGACTTTACGGAGAAGATCGGGCCGGTTTTCGACCTTATGTTCAAGTATGTCAGTGATCCGCCCCCAAGCCCTGTCGCCAAGAATGCCCAGGCGTTCCTGGACTTTTCTGGGGCAATGAATCGCCCCGGCATCGGGTATTACAGCGCCTATCCAGGCCTGGCGGTTCAAGATGTCCGGGCCCTGCTCGCCGATGCCAAAGTAGGAGTTGCTGCGCGTTGATCGCTAATTCTTAGCCAACCAACGATTCAGGGTTACGCACCGGAGGATGAGCATAGCCTCCGGTGCCCGCCTCTAAGTCAAACCAATCGGGCCAAGTTACCCCATCCACTGTGCTCAAAGGTTTGCAACTCATATTCGTCTAAGGAGAACCACATGAAATGGAGATCAGCTGTTCCGAGACCGGCGCTGGCGGCGATCATGATTTGCAACCTGTTTTTTGTAACACGGGTGTTTGCTGCCGACATCAGCGGCCAGGTGTTGGGCGCAGGCAAGCCCATCGCCCAATCAACGGTAACCCTAATGGCAGCGAGCGCAGGTCAGCCCAAACAACTCGCACAGACCAAAACCGACAGCGATGGCCGGTTCGTGATCAACAGCACTGGCACGACTGACTCCAGCCTCTACCTGGTGGCTACCGGTGGTGTATCTGCAGCCAATCAAGGAGCCGGCGACAATCCAGCGATTGCTCTGATCGCGGTCCTGGGAAGCAATCCCCCGGCACGCGTCACCATCAACGAGTTCACTACCATTGCGTCGGTGGTGACACATGCGCAGTTCATCGACGACACCACCATCAAAGGCGCACCGCTCCAGCTGCGGATTGCCGCGGGCAACGTGCCCAATTTCGTCGATTTGGAAACAGGCAGTTGGGGGCAGACGATTCTCGACGCTCTCAACAGCGCGCAGACACCGACCATGGCCAACTTCGGCACACTCGCCGACGTGATGGCCGGTTGTATCACGCGGGTAAAGCCAGATGCGTGCAGCCAATTCTTCGCGGCGACGGCGCCTCCCAGCGGCGGCGCTCCACCGGATACGCTTCTTGCGGTGGAAGTGGTCGCGTCCTTCCCCTGGCACCAGCCGGACAAAATATTCGCGCTGCTCAACGAGTTCTATCCGCTGCCGAAGCCCGGT
>CAVYCQ010000004.1:0-61399 GCA_963767045.1 uncultured Acidobacteriaceae bacterium
ATGCGTGTAAGGCGCCCGATATTCCTGGCGTAACAGTGCGTTTGCCTCGGAATCTCCGACCACGAACTGCTTCTCTGGATCCCACGCCAGGCTTCGGCCTAGCTTCATCGAGTTGTTCGCCAAAATGCATGACGCGGTTGAAATGTAGCCCTGCTCGATGTCGGAGACCGGATGGCTACGCGTGTCGACCGAGGCTAGAAAGTTCTGCATATGATGCCGGATGGCGGGCGCGACGTGTTTCTCGAGTTCCTTTTCAGTCTGGTCCTCAGGGTATTGTTCCAACTCGTAGGTAACGTCTTTATGAACAGGCTGTCCGCCGCCGAGGGGAATAAAGTCATATCCCATCACGCTCGCCTTTAACGTTCCTTTGTCGCCGTAGAATGTCGCGCCCCACGGATACTTTGGATCCGCAGCCTCGCCCCAACTGCGGTGCTGCCACACCACTCGAAGATCCTGGAAGTCGAAGGTGGCTGTCTGGGTATCGGAAATGTTGGCCTTGCTCTTCTTATCGACAAAGATTCCACCGGTGGAATCAATCTTCGTCGGCCAGCCCAATCCGAGCATCCACCGTGTCATGTCAAGCATGTGAACGCACATGTCACCCACAATGCCGTTCCCATACTCCATAAACGCGCGCCAGCCGCGGGGGTGAACCAGGCTGTTATAAGGCCGCATGGGAGCAGGACCAGTCCAGGCGTCGTAATCCAGATTCGCCGGCGGCGTGGTATCGGGGGGATTTGCTGTCGCGCGCATGTGGTAGTAGCAGTAGATCTCGACCAGCGCGATCTTCCCGAGCTTACCCTCTTCAATAAAGCGCTCTTTTGCCTCGACCAGGTGAGGCGTGCTACGGCGTTGCAGACCAACCTGGACAACGCGACTGTTCTGCCGGGCAGCGGCCAGCATGGCCTTGCCTTCCAGAACGTCGTGGCTAATCGGTTTCTGAACATAGATGTCCACGCCAGATTTTGCGGCTTCAATCATGATCAGGGCATGCCAGTGGTCGGGCGGTGCAATCAGCACCAAGTCCAGATCTTTCTCGGCGAGCATCTTTCGATAGTCCGAGTAGGTGCGAGGCCTCTTCTTGGAACGCTGCCGGGCGGCGGACATGTCGGCGGCGTTCGAGAGCATCTGCGAATCGACATCGCATAAAGAGACGATCTCGACCGGCGATACCTGCACCAGCCGGAACAGGTCCGATTTTCCATACCATCCACAACCGATCAAACCAACTCGCCGGCGTTTTTCGCGATCATATTCTTGCGCGGGCGCTACAGCGGCCGCAGCCAACCCCAGGGCAGTAGTGTATAGGAATTCACGTCGATTCATAGGTATACCCGCAAAGCGAAAGCAGTTTTCTAGTATACGGAATTTCGCAGGCAGGTGCGGCATCGCGGGATTGTGCCATGAAGGGCTCGCTGACGCCGCAAAATAGTATCCATAGGGAAACCGGTACAGAGGCGGGCGCAGTGGCTCTTCTGCGGGCGGAGCTGCGGTTGCGGCGGGGACTTTGTATGGGCCGGCGGTCGCGTTGTGTGCGGTCGCCACGATGTTGTCGGCAGACTCACTGCTTTACATCCTCGGCCGCCATATGGGGTGGACGATCTTGAAATTTCTGTGCCAGGTTTCGGTCGATCCGGAAGGATGCGTTCTGCGCTCCGCGGAGTCGTTCTATAAACGTGGACGGCTCACGCTGTTGTTCGACAAGTTCATTCCTGGGGTCAGCACGATGGCCGCGCCGCTGGCTGGATTGTTTGCCGGCGGAGGAACAGGGACGCAGGAGCCATCGCCCGAACCTTCCGATTCCGTCATCTTCGGCTTTCCGGAGCCGGCAGAGAGGACGTAGGTTGGTACGGGAGCAGTCGCAGTTTTCACAACCAGGTGAAAGCGCTCAGCGAGGAGAGCGCGCAGCATGAGCTTCACGTCCTCCTGTGTGGTACCGGGCGGCACTTTCGCGCGGATATCGTAGCGATTGCGCTCGAGCCAGGTGGGCCCTCCCTGCACGTTGGCCACATCGACTCCGTAAGCGGTGGCAATGAGGTCAGCCATAGTGGCCTGCGTGAGAAAATATCGGTCGCCCTGGATCGAGTTGCCGTGCATAAAGGGATTGGACGTGAATGGGCTGGCGTGGACATCCGCGATGACAAAGGACTTGGGCGCGCCCGTGGTCTGAGCGTGCAACGAGACGGAGAGAATCGCGAAAAAGAGGAGAACTGTTCGCATCCGGTAAACCTCCGGTCGGCCCAGATCGGGTACCAATGCTACTTAGGTTAACGCGGAAATAGGGTGGCGTTCTCAACAGGTTTCGCGGCCCAGATAGGGGACGAGAAGTTCACGTCATCCCGTGAGCTCCTCGGTCTTCATGATCCAGCGCAGAATGGCGACTATGACATTCGGATCGTCGTGGGCGGCAGAGTGGCTAAGGAATTCCTCGGGCGGCGTGGCGAACTGGTGCACGACCCAGTCGCCGATCGGAACAGCCTCCACCGAGACCTGAAAGAAGAGGCTGATCACGGCAAGATCGAAACCCATGGGTAGGACAGGCAGCACGATGATTCCCATGACCAAGGGGAGCAGACACGAAAGCGTGGCCAACAGGAGCAGGTCCGCAAAATAGGCCAGCAACAACAGCAATCCATAGAGAATGGGGAGGTACAAGACCAAAGCAACGAGCTTCGAAAGCAAGTTGCCGAGTGGGTGGTCAACCCATAGAAACGATGCGGAGATCGCCAGCGCGAATGCGAGGAAAATAAACGTGAATACCTTCCAGTTACGCGTGTTGTCGTGGCGATTTACAAACGCCTCGGATGCCTCGTGGATTGCCCCGAGCAGGGAAAGATAGATTCGCACGCACGCAGCAAGCAGCCATGCAGCAAACTGGAAGGCTGCAATCACACTGGTGGCTTCATCTCCATTCGTCCTTATCACCATGAGCCGCGAGCCCGGCGGCGCAGACGCGTGAAAGAGGCTGGCTTTCTTCGACGCTGACTCTGACCAGCGCTTCAGGGCGAACACGACGAGAACCACCAGGGCAAACGTAACCAAGATAGAAAGCATATCCACGTACTTGGCCCCGGGAAGGAAGCGCGAACCAAGAACTAAACACAGAAACTCAATATTGATAAAAGTGCCGAGCAGGAAAGCCATGCTCTCGCGTAAGCCCCCATAATTCCTGGGAGAGACCGCAAAAAAAGGAGTGGACATACAGATCACTCCTACGGAATGAAAAAGGCCGGCGAGCCCAACCGCTGCAAGCGCCACATTCCCCCCATGGCTGTGACCCACCACAAAATGTTGGGCATCAGGGTAGTCCAGCAGCTGTTGACGTAGTTGTTGTGCGAGCTCTTCCGAGGCCCGTCGCCTGGTTCGGGACGAATTGCTACCGCGCCAGGTAAAGACCTCGAAGTGGACTGTACCTGGCAGATGTTTGTTCAGCAGCGTGCGTAACGCCGAACCGGGTTGCACCCATTTTGCGCGCCTGGCCCAGGTACCGTGGACCAGCGTGACGACGGTTTTTGAGGAGGCGTCCAATGTTCGCTTGTTCTACGATCCCTAGGATCGTTTTCATATTAGCCTTCGATGGAGACAATGAGCTTGCCCCCGAACCGGTTAGTGCTGTGTTTGGGCAAGAGTGGTAACTGTCCCTTGTCTGCCGAACGCAAATCAAGGCAATGCGCGCAAACGAAAGGGCACGGCCGACAGCCGTGCCCTTTCACCACACTGCGAGTTACAGGCCTTACTTGAAGAACTGCTGCGGCACGAAAGTGGAGCCGCCCAGGTTGGAATCGGTAAATCCGAAGACAAAGAATTGGTTGGGATTGGGGATCATGTTGCCGTTGGCGTCCGGTACCGTCTCCAGAAAGTCGTTATCGTTCGCGATCCAAAGCGTGTGGTAGTTGGTCGATCCCTGCTTCACGTCAGGACCGAAGGCAACGCCCTCTATCTTGGCTGGAATCTCGCCAGCAGGGACGCCGGCAGCGACGAGCGATTGCACGATATCCAGGAAGGACGTCTTGGCCACCGCATGCGTGGCCGCCGTGAGGCCATCCATGTTGCTGATGTCCACGGCTCCGTTCAGATCAACCTTGAACAGTTGCTTGACCTTGGCATTGTTGGCGTCTGCCCGGCCCTTGCCGTCTCGCTCATCGACCAGGAATTCATGGTCGTTCAGCGCTACGATCTCGCTCACCCCGGTGCCTGTAGTGAGCAGATAGGCATATTGGTGCGTGGTGCGGCCAGTGGCAATATCCATGGTGACAATGCGCAGCAGGTTGGCCGCGGCGCCGCCCTCATTCGCATCCTGGATCAGGGCATTCTGCATAATCCCGACCAGTGTGCGTCCATCGGGTGTGATGGCTAATCCTTCCATACCTTTGTTGGCGGTGCGGCCGACCGTGTTGTTGCTGATCTCCGTATTGCCGACCGGGCTGAGGTTGGTGACAAAAAACGATTCCGGCAATTGGAACGAGCGAATCCTGACGCCGGTTAGCCGGTCGAACTGGTACACGTACGGGCCGTACTCATCCGAGATGAAGACGCTGAGCTGGTCGTTGGAAAGGCGCATGCCCTCTGAGTCGAGGCGTGCGTCCGCAGGGTCGCCTGAGTTTTTGGAAGGATCGAAGTTATCGGAGCGGCCAGTGAAAAAGTGCTGCAGAAAGTTGTTGATCGGCGGTTTGCCCGATCCAACGTCGAGACCCTCTCCGCTGCCGTAGACAAGAGGAGTCAAACTCCAGAGCAGGGTAGTCTGCTGCAGCTCAGGCGTTAGTGTGAACGGATACCCGCTGCCGCTGGTGTTGGGTTGCAGGTTCATCTGGATGGTGTGGAAGCGGTTGACGTAGCTGGCCGTGTTGTCGATCGCATCGTTGAATTCGACTGCGTTAGGGCCACGATCTGGTAAGGCCAGGAAAGTGTTTCCGGAAGCATAGGCAATGGCAGAGCCGAAGCCGCCGAGTTCATTGGCTCGCACGCCGTTCTCGAGGTTGTAGGTGAGGCCGGAAACATCGGCAAACGAGCCGGCTCGCGATTGATCGAGGGTGCCAATTGCCAGTACAGGAAAGTTCTGTGCCGTGGCAGGCATGGCGGGGATGAGTCCAAGGCTAAGAGCGAGGATGCTCATAGCCACCGGGGAGTTTTTCAAGACCAGGTCTCCTTGCAAATGCAAAATTGTTGCATCCCTTTCATAGTGGTTCGCTGTCCGGGAAGCATCAAAATGCAGTGAATTTGCGCCTGGACCTTTGCACGGGTGTTCACAGCCCGAACACTCGTTTCCGTCATCATGCAAACTGGTTGAGATCGGTATCGGGAGCTGGATGATCCAACACGCGGCACATGGCGACGATTTGGCCTTTGTGATGAAAGGCATGCGTCAGCACATGATGAAGCACAAGCGCCGGCGTGCTGACGGAGACGTCCCCATCGGAGAAATGAAGCTCAGCATCGGCATTGAGTTGTTGATCGGTCAAGGTCGACAGGTAAGCGTGGGTCGCCTGGCTGACTTCTTTTTGCAGGAGCCTTGCATCGGCAAGGAGCGGGCATTGCTGAGGGGTCCGGTCCACATAGCGCAAGCCCCGCAGCGTGTGGATCCAGAACCCTTCGCAGTTGAAGATATGGATGGCCTGTTCACGCAGCGTGCGGAAGCCGAAGCCGGATAATTCCGTCACGTAGTCGTTGGTGGGTAGTGTAGACAGGTGATCCAGCGCCAGGTTCAGGCTGGCGTGCGTCCAGCCATGGAATTTGCGGACACCGTCTACGCTGAACAATGATCCCCCAGTGTCCGCGGCTTAGAGCCGTTCCAACCGCGTCGACGAGTCGCCGAACTGCTCCAGCTTTACGTCGTACCGGTCCATCAGCGACAGGTACAGACTGCACATCTTGCGATTGTCTTCGCTGTCCTTTAGATAGTTAAGCGAACGCCCGGTTTGCAGCGTTCCGCCTAATCCTCCGGCCAGCACTACTGGCAGGCGGAAGTTGTCATGTTTGCGGCCGATCCACATGTTGGATAGGAACATCAGGCAGGTGTTGTCCAGCACCGTGCCGTTGCCTTCTTTCATGCTGTCCAGCTTGGACGCCAGGTAGGCGTACTGCTCGACGTGGAAACGAGAGATGCGCTCGTAGTCGTCGGAATTGTTGTTATGTGAAGCGGAGTGGTGCCCGTCCTTCACGTTCAGGAAGGGGTAATACATGGCCGAGAGATCATGAGAGATGATCAACGAGGCGACGCGCGTCTTGTTGGTTTGGTACGCAATCGCAATGATGTCGCACATCAGGCGCGAATGGTCGCGTAAATCTTCGGGCAGTCCGTTGGCCGGCCGTTCCATGGTGGCGGCGATGGTGTTCTTTGCCTTGGCTGCGTCATTGGCGTCGCCCATGTCTTTGCGCATGGTCTCTACGCGCTTTTCTACTTCGCGCACACTGGTCAGGTATTCGTCGAGCTTGCCTTGGTCGCTGGCACTGATGCACTTGGAAAGGTCCTGGGCCCGGTCTTTTACGCGGTCCAGAATGCTGAGGTTCTGCAGACTGCCACGGTTGTCAAACAAGTTGTCCCAGGCGAGCGAGGGGTAGACTTCCACCGGAACAGGCGACTCCGGACTTTGCCAGGAGAGATGGGAACTGTAGGCCAGCGAAAAGTTTGACTCGTGGTAACCGGTCATGGGCTGCTCGCAGGCCAACACGATGCTGGATTGTGGTGTCTCTTCGCCCACGTGGTTGGCAATCATCTGGTCAATGCTGATGCCGGAGTGGATGATGGCGCCCTTCGAAATATGCGCACCGGATAAGAGACTACCCGTCTGCGCGGGATGAATGCCCTGGCCGGTCAGCGACTTCACGTAGAGACCGTCGATGACATTGATCTTTTCTTTGATCGGCTCCAGCGGCGATAGCGTCTTCGAGAGTTTCATGTTGGCGCCATCGCCCTCGGCGCTCCAGTGATCCTCGTTCACGCCACACCCTAGAAAGACGATGCCAAAACGCTTGGGGAAGGCGGAGGGCGGCGGGACATCCGCTAAAGCATGCAGCGACTCGAGCCAAGGCAACGCCACGGTACAACCGGCTCCGCGCAGTACGGCGCGGCGGGAAAGGGGAAATGCGAGTTTCTTGCCCAATCGAGACATGCTAATTCACCCTTCTGGATGCTACCTGCGTTTGTGGTTTCTCAGGCGTTAGTATTCGTTTGTTTCGGAATTGGGGACTCATCACGACGGTCTCCAGCAGGGAATCGAACCGATAGCCTTGCGCGGATAGATTGCTCTGCATGCTATCTACCAGGGCTTCATCGGATAACTGCAGCGACCGGTTGAGCGAGTAACTCAATAGCTTGCGGCAAAGGTTGTTAATGAACTGGTCTTGCCGGTAATCGTGGATGAAACTGCGCAGACCTTCAAAGCCCACGCCATTTACGCCGCCAGGATAGGTGACAGCCGTATCGACCGGCCGGCCCGCAAGGTCCTTGGTGCGCACATCGCCTATCGGTCCGTAACCTTCATAGGCCAGTCCAAAGGAATCAAAACGCTGGTGACAGGAGGCGCAGAAAGGATTGGCCCGATGCTTGGCCAGCATTTGGCGGACAGGAAGATCAGACTTGGACTCATCACTAGGCAACTCGGGAACCACCGGCGGCGGAGGAGGAACGCGGATGCCCAGTACCTTCTGCACTACCCAATTGCCGCGCTTCACCGGGCTGGTGCGCAGTCCTGGTGAGTTCTGGGTCATAAAGACCGACATGGGCAGCAGACCTCCGCGCCCGTATTGCCCGGCATCGTCTACACGCACCCAGTGGTTCACGTCGCCTTGCACTCCCGGTATGCCGTAGTGTTTCGCCAGCACAGGATTGACGAAAGTGTAGTTGCCATAGATAAGGTCGAGCACGGAACGATTGTTCTGAATCGCGTCTTCGACGTAGCGGATGGGCTCCTGGAACATGGCTTCGCGCAGATCGTTGTTGAACTGCGGGAAGCGGGCGCGATCGACGGCGTTGTTGGTTTCAAAGAGACGGAAGTTGAGCCAGTTGCCGGTGAACTCGGTGGCAAAGCCGCGCACGCGGGAATCTTTCATCATGCGTCGCGCTTGCGCCAGCAGCACTGCCGGCTCTTGCAGGTCGTTCGATGCGGCGTGCCGCAACAACTCTTCATCGGGCATGCTGGCCCAGAGAAGATAACTCAGGCGGCTCGCGAGCGCGTAGCTGGACAAAGGCGCAGAGGGAATTGCGCTCGATGCTTTCAGAACAACGGCGTGGGACCCGGCTCGGGTAGAAGAAGCCACTTGCGGGTCTGTCATGTCGAGACGGTAAAGAAAATCCGGCTCCATCAGAACGCTGGTGATCACATCGCGTAAAGCCTGTTCGTGGGAGGACTGATTTTGGGTTCGATCCTGGTGATAGAAGGCCAGCAAATCCGCGCGCTCGTTGTTGGTGAGGGGCCGCCGGTAGGCTCGCGCTGCGAATTGGAGAAGCGTTTCCAGTTGCCTCGATTCCGACTCGGCACGTTCCTTTTCCAGGTTGCGTAGCGTGGCGTTCACCTGGTTAAAGTGCTCGCGAATCGCCTTCGCAGCTACCGGGTCATTGGCCGGATCGGCGGCGGCCTTGGCCAGATAGGCGTCGCGCATCTTATAGATGACTGCCGTGTCGGTGACAGCGTGATCGGTCGGGCGGTCAGAGCTGGATTCAGCTCCTTTGCCGAAGACCTCTCCGCTCTGGTTGAAGTAGTACTGGGTCCAGGTGCGCGCCGAAAAATCTGCAATGTAATCGAACTCGTTCCAAAGACGATTCAGCTCCTGGGTTCCTTTGTCATCGAGGATGAGCTGGGCCAAGGGAAGGTCGTCGCGGTAATAGCCCATGGTGTTGTGGTAGCCGGCGCTGAGCAGCCGGCCTTTGTCCTCTGAGTCGTCAGGGAAATAGCGGCCGCGCTCTGAAACGTAAAAGTGATCGGGGAAGACCGAGGCGAAGCGGGCGAAGGCGGCCTCATAACGGGCGCGCTGGGCGGCGGGCACAATCAGGTCGGTATCATTGGCGCGCGCCTGGGCGGAGAGAGCGGCCCAACGGGGCGCGGCTTCCTCGTGAAGCTTAGCGTATTTAGGAATCGCCGGAACCACAGGGGGTGGGTCGGTGTCGTTCCGCAGATCCTTGGGATCGCTGTCACGCCGGTGCTCGGCGTATTGCTTGAGTTTCCAGTTGAGAAGAGGCTGCGATTGGCCGGGCAAACCCGCCACCACCGGCGCGGCAAACTGCATGGCGGTGTGGGCGCGTATCTTCACGACAAAATCACGCATGGCCGTGCACTTTACCCGCAGGCCACCGGTCTGAGCCGCGTCAGGAGGGGGGAGGGCCTGAAACATTTTCTGCAGCTTGAGCACCGGGCCAACCGCGTTTTGGTCGTGCAGGATCTGCCACACCATGGGCAGGTACTTCGGGCTCACCTTGGCGTCCACCGCAGTGGAGGCCAGGGTGGCGTTGGGCTTCTTGAGAGCCACGCGATACTTGTAGCGCCAGGCCGCCTCGAAATAGTCGGCGTAGTCCGTGGGCTGCGCAGCGTAAAAGCCCACGATCCTCTGGATGGCGTACTTTTCCCGATCGGTCTCGGCCAACATCGGATAGGGCGCGAAGTTGATTCCATCTGGCGTAAGGACCGCATGATCGGATACTTCGCGCGCTGCCTTCAAGTACTTATTTAGGAGTGCCGGCGACATGGTCAAGGATTCGCCCGAGTTATCGAAACCGGCCTGGTTGGCGGGATCCACGGGAAACTGCCTGGCGACATCCATATCCTGCCCGGTGAGGTCGCGAATGGTGTAGTCGTACTCGGCATTGCTCAACCGGCGTGCCAGCACCACGCCCGGGTCGCCGGCTGCCTTCCTTATTTCTTCCGCGCGCACGGCTGCGACCCAAGCGATTACCTGTTGCGTTTCAGCCGCCGGCGGGGGCGGCATCGGCTTAGGCGGCATTTCCTGGTTCTTCAGCCGCTCAGCAAGGAGAGCCCAACGGGCAAAGTCGTCCGCAACCATATCCACGCTGGTATAGGACTTGAGATCGAACTGCGCAGGGGCTGTTTTGCCGCTATGGCAAGCCACGCAGTACTTGCCCACAAAGGGCTTAACCGTCTGTTCGAACTGCTGGTCGATCTGCGGAGCGGGCCGGGGACTAGGCGTTGGGGCGCTTTGGGAATAGGCGGCAAAAGGAAGATTTGCGCTGCCGAATGCAAGCCAGGCAGCCGTTCCCAGCAGAGTGCGCCTCACAATTGCCCCAGCGTGCCTCAGGTGGCCCTTCCTTAATAGGTTGTCGTTCCGTGTGGAACTTAGGGGGACGCGACGGCCGCCGTAAAGTGAACAGCCCATTGAGAGGAAATGTTATTCCCATTGGAATACGACAGTCAATGGACGCCGGTACTGTCCCTAGGGACCCACTCTGCTTTGAAGCATTTCTGTTTCCACAATGGGTAGAGGGTGGTAATTGCGCGAACGAAAGTAACAGACGCTCTGGAACAATTCCACCCGGCAGAACCCCGAAATACTCGGTCGCCCGGCAAAAAATTCCCTCCTCAAGTCCTTTGCAATAAGCAATTTACAAACTTGCGTAATGGCCCTCTCGGGTGATTGCAGTGGCCCCCGAAGCTGCGCGAAGGTAGCACCAAAGTCGATAACAGATGTCCGCTGGTGGAACAACGTGTCTCAAAGACGCGCGCGACCGCTTGCGTCCCTTTGGCCTCGTCCCCAGGCCTCGATGATTCGAAATTTCCGACGTTGGTGAGGCAGATGTATGCGCATCCCCCGTATTTCGCGCGTGTGCTCCGCATTCGTAAGCGGTCTCTTGATTCTGTTCGTAGGGTGCTCTAATCCTTCGTCCACGACTTTGAACCTTCTGACGCTCAAGGTGACGCCGGCAACAGTCAGTGTGGGCGGCGCAGTCAGTCTTCAGGCCACAGCGCACTTTAGCGATGGCACGACGCAGGACGTAACTTCAAGCACGCAGTGGACGTTGTCTAATCCCTCGTTAGCCAGGTTGGGCAGCGGTGTACTTACCGCCATGGCGCCGGGTGCGCTGACGGTGCAGGGCGCGTATGTGATGGTCGTTCCGGCCGGGCAATCCTCATCGTCGGCAAGCTCCGTAGCGCAGCCTTTGAGTTCCTCGGCACAGGTCACCATCACGGCGGCGGGAACGACGACCACCACGCCTACCATCACCTGGAGTACGCCCGCGCCCATCCAGTACGGCGCGGCGCTGAGCAGTGCTGTATTAAACGCGCAGGCGAGCGTGCCGGGAAAATTCGCCTATTCGCCGGCGGTCGGCACCGTGCTGAAAGCCGGAACCCAGACGCTCACCGCGGTCTTTACGCCATCCGATACAAAAGCTTATTCCGCGGCCTCCGCCACGGTCCAGCTCACGGTGAATCAGGCCGACCCTGTGATCACCTGGGCTCCAGTGCCGGCCATCACGCAAGGCACTGCTCTTAGCTCGGCCCAGCTGAACGCCACCGCGAGCGTGCCCGGGACCTTCACCTACAGTCCGTCGGTGGGCGCCATTCCTCCGGTGGGTACACAGCCGCTTACGGTTACGTTTACGCCCACCGACCTCACGGACTACAAGCCTTTCACGGGTTACAACTCGATCACCGTGGGCGCGCCGGGTGGGCATACTCCGTCTATCAGCTGGCGCACGCCCGCGGCCATCTCTTATGGAACAGCATTAAGTAGCGAGCAACTGGACGCAACGGCGAACGTGGCCGGAACGTTCACTTACACGCCGGCCGCCGGCACGGTGCTCAAGGCGGGAACGCAGAGGCTCACCGCGGTCTTCACGCCCACCGACGCGAGCGATTATTCTTCGGCGAGAGCCACGGTGCAGATCGCCGTGAACCAGGTTAATCCGGTGGTCAACTGGCCTCGGCCGGCGGCCATCACGCAAGGCACGGCTCTCAGCGCAGCCCAGCTGGATGCTACGGCGAATGTGCCGGGCACTTTCTCCTACAGCCCAGGTGCGGGAACCGTTCCCGCGGTGGGCACACTCGCGATGACGGCCACCTTCACGCCCACCGACGCGACCGACTATGGGTCTGTCACGGCGCACAATGCACTTACCGTGAATGCGGCGAACACCAGCAAGACCGCTCCAACGATCAGCTGGCACACGCCCGCGGCCATCTCCTATGGCGCGGCGTTGAGTGGGACGCAATTGAATGCAACCGCCAATGTGGCTGGAACCTTCGCCTACACGCCGGCTGCCGGCACAGTGCTTAAGGCCGGAACGCAAACGCTTTCGGTAGCCTTCACGCCGACCGACACCACCACTTATTCTTCGGGGACGGCCACGGTGCAGCTCACCGTCAACCAGGTCACGCCGACGCTCACCTGGGCCCCGCTTGCGGCGATTACGCAAGGCACTGCCCTGGGCGCAGCCCAACTGGACGCTACCGCGAACGTGCCCGGTGTGTTTGCCTACAATCCCGCGGCGGGCAATGTTCCTGCGGCCGGCACTCTGCAGCTGACAGCCACGTTTACGCCCACCGACACCACCGACTACGCGGTGTCTACGGCGAAAAATACTCTCGTGGTGAATTCGTCCAGCAAACCCACCAGCCCGACCATTCCAACGAATGCGACCTATCCTGGGAATGCCTGCCCCATCGCAGCGGGTGCAAGCCAGGCGACCATACAGTCGACACTGAATTCCTGCGGAAGCGGCAATACGGCGGTGTTCGCTGCAGGCACTTACAACGTTTCAAGCTCGCTCAATTGGCCCTGCGGTGTCTCCATATCCTCTGCTTCGGCACCGTCATTTGGGACCTCTCAATCCGCAGTTATCAAATGGACAGGCAGTGGAGCCGCTTTTGGCTATCCTTCCTCTTGCACCGTAACCGGCGTGGTGTTTCAAGGGATTGAGGTTACGGCGAGCCCTGCAGCCGTGCCCGGTGGCAGCGCAATCTATCTAGGCAACGGCGGGGGGACGGGACCTACGATCCAGTACAACTACTTCCACGGCGTACAAGGGGATGGCACGGTTAATTATTCCTCGGCGTACTCAGAGATTTATATCGACGGAAACGGGTCAACCTCAGGCGTAATGTGGACCGGCATAAATATTCTCTGGAACGTCTTAGGCACGACGGGCGGAGGCGATTGCGCCAATTACATGAACACCTTCTACTATGGCGGCACGAATTACAACAACGCCGGAGGCTTCTGCGCCGGAGTCAACCTGCATTCCAGTACCACGAATCTCTTGTTGGCGAATAACCGGATCCAAAATCTGGAAGAAGGTTTCAAGCTTCAGGAGAATCCCTGCGGCTGCCAAGGGACAGGCGGTAATCAGTATATGCAGGTGAATGGAAATATTCTGTATAACGATTTTTCCGGCATACACCGCATCGCGATCGAAGCCCAGCAAACCCCCGACACAACCCTTAATGTGAACTACAACGACTGGCACGACGCGACCAACCCTGGATGGGGTTCGTGGATGTTTTCGCTGCCACAGTACGATGAGGCGGGGTACTCCTACAGCAATATCAACACCAACATGAGTTACAACGTGTTCGTGTCCAACGTTCCTGCGGCTACATTGAACGGCAACGCCGGGCAATATGTACCAGGAAACGAGTTCTGGGGCACCGGATCGGCCACTTACAATCTCTTCCAAGGAAACTCCGACGACTGCGGTGTTCAATTCGGATTTGGAAATGCTCCCTGGACCATCAGCAACAACACTTATCAAGGTAGCGGCCAGGCGGTTTGCAACGAGGAGAATCAGAACACCAATCCCAATCCTACGCAGTCCGGGAATACTTCGAGCGGTACGATCGCAGCTTTGACCTCGGTCGCGCCGACCATTTCCCCGGCCAGTGGAACGTTTAGCGGATCGCAAACCGTCACCTTTTCGAACCCCGGTACTAACCGAGACGTCAATACCGGCATCTGGTACACGACCGATGGGTCGACCCCGGTTCCGGGTTCCGGCACAGCACAATTCATATTAAGTGGGGGAACGATCACAGTCAGCAGCGCGGCCACGGTGAAAGCCGTCGGCATGTGGGGACAGTACAACCAGCCTACTGCCTACGCGTCCGGCTATGGCTATGTGCCTAGCGCGGTGGTCAGTGCCAGTTACACTCCGGCAGCAGCGGCCGCGCGGCCGAGCGCGAAGGTCAGGTCTACTGTTGCTGGGAACGCCACGGTCGCAGCTACAGAAACGGGAGCGGTCGCGGGAGCAGCGTTGGCTTCCGTAGCGATTACTCCTGCGCAGGCAACGGTGGCAATTGGCAGCACCACCCAGTTGAAGGCCATCGCAACCTTCAGCGATGGTTCCACCAAGGATGTCACGACGGCCTTTGCGTGGACCTCGTCGGACACGCGCACCATCACCGCAACTTCTTCCGGGTTGCTTTCTGGTCTGGCCAGCGGCAAGGCAACCATCGCGGGCAGCTACCAGGGACGACAGGCCTCGGTGCCGGCGGTCAGCGCCATCGGCCCAGTGGACTGGAGCGGCCCCATCGTTATCAGCGAGGCCGGCACGTACTCTGGCAACTGGCGCAGCACCGATAGCAAGACGCCGGCAGTCACGATTGCCACCACTGCTCCCGTGGTCATCGAGAACGCGCACATCAGCAGTGTGGCGGGGTTGATCAAGACCTCCGTTGCGGGTGGTGATGTGACCGTTCGCAACAGTGTCGGCGCGGCGGTCAACCCGGGGGTCAAGGGACAAGCAAACGGCGTCTTTGTGGACGCCTCCTTCCCGGCCCGGCTCGATGTGGAGAACAATTACGTTGAGAACGCGGGCGGCGGGGTCCTGGTGCACGGATATTCCGGCAATCGCGACGGACGGCAGACCATTGTGATCCGCGCCAACCGGGCGCGCAATCTGAATGGCCTGCTCAGCGATGGCAACGGTGGTTACCTGCCAGGAGCAGGCTCCAACCACAGCGTGTCGCGCTTTATCGAACTGGATAAGGTGCAGGCTGTGCCGGGCGTCGATGTGGGCTGGAATGAAGTGATCAACTATCCCGGCCGCAGCCTGGTGGCCGATAACATTGCGGTCAGGAGTTCCAGTGGGACGCCCAACCAGCCACTCGAAATCCACGACACCTACATTCAGGGCGCCTATCCGTACGCCGCACAGGCTAATTATGATGGCGGCGGAATCAAGACCGAGGGCAGCCCTAACGACAGCGCGCAGGAAGCACCTGCCTTCAACAATATCCACGACAACCAGGTGGTGGGCACCGTGAACTACGGCATCGCGTTCACGGCCGGGCATGACAACATCGCCGCGAACAACCGTGTCATCTCCAGCGGAATGCTGGCGGATGGGACCAGGCTCGCGGCGCAACATGTAGGCATGGCTAACGGTGATGGCAACGGTGGAAACACATACAACAACAGCATGCACGATAACCTGATCGGCTGGGCCTGCTGGAACTCCTCTTGCAAGGATCAATCGTTTCCTGCGTCGCCCGGAGATTATTCCGCCAACTCCGTTGTGGCGTCTCAGCCCATCACGCCTGACATGGAGAACAACGAATATCAACTCTGGCTAAACAAGACCGCCACCGCCGGCATTGCGGTGGGGCCTGCCTTCTGATCAATCAAACTTGAACCAGGAAGCGGCTCTTCCTTGTAGGAAGAGCCGCTTCTTGTCTTCACGCTGTGCCGGGAGCCGACCTTACTTCACCGATGGGCTGTCATCCGCTTTTAGATCGCCCAGCGCATATTGAATGCCGGCGCGAATGTGTTCCAGCATCGGCGTCATGGCGTAAACGCGGTCACTGTGCCCGTGGCCTTCGTAAAACACGCGCCCCTTGCCCTCACGACGAATATAGCTCAAAGCATAGTCGGCATCGGTTCGCGGATTCGCTTCCTTCGCCTTATCCTCAGCGCTCATTTTGTCGTAGTCGATACTGGTTAACACATGCACGTTCTTGCGCGAAAACGATTCCTGCTGGAAGGTATAGGTCTCGTCGTGGATCTCGAATTCCTTGCCGTGGAACATGGCCGTTAAAGGACTGTTCGGATCATCGATCTTCACGTAGATGACTTGAGGATCGGGCCAGTGAAATTTGAAGTAACCGCCAATGAGTTTGTTGAATGCCGGCCATTGCAGCACTGGCTTCGGTTCCGTGTCGACACGATGCGTGGCCGGCGACGGCAACAACGAGTTGAAGTGCGAAACGAAATCTGCGCGAGTCACGGTTCCAGTATTGCCCGTGTTCAACTGCTGGAACCAGTTATCGGCAAGGGCGGTCCATTCCTTCCGGTCGACGGTGCCGTCGTTATCCTTATCCGCTGCCGCGAGGAGGCGGGCGGCTAGAGCTACTGCGCCCCGGCTTTGGCCCGGTGTGCCATTCTTTACCGCTTCCTCACTTGCCAGGCAATCGGTGTGATAAGAGTCCGTCGCCGCGTGGATGCCGGCGATGCCTTTGCCGCTCCTTACGAAAGTCAGCAACGCCGCCCGCCGCGCGGCCGTCACCGCGGGATCGGTATCGTCAAGGAAGCATGCAGTCGTGCTATCCAGGAAAATAGCATCGTATTTCTTGAGGTTCTCGGTATTGATATCCGCGGCGTCGTAGCTGACCGTGGTGGTCCACAAACCACCCTGGTTTCCCAGCGCTTCCACCGTTTTCGCAGCCAGCGGGATGGAGGCATGCACGAACCCGCCCGCGCCCGTATGCGCCATCACCAGCACCTTGCGCGGGTGCATCGGCTTCGCTCCAGGAGTTGTGGGTAAGGCTGCCATCATGCCGTCCACAGCCGCTTGCGGCGCAGGGAACGGTGTTGCATTACCCACTGGATTGAAAGTGCCGGATTGCCCAGGCTTGACCGCGGGCGGAGGAGGCAGCACTTTGCTGATCCCCGCCGCAATTTCATCCTGGTCCAGGGTCCCTTCATGATTGGTGTCCCAGGCGGTGAACCAGGAGTTGAAGCCAGACTCCAACTCGGCTTTTGTCAGCGTGCCATCGTTGTCGGGATCGAGAGCTGTAAATATTGCCTGGGCATTTCGCCCGCCTTCCGGTCCCTGCGCCCGTAAGCTCGCGATACCAGTCACGAGCACCACAGCGGCGCCGGCCCAGATACATGTGGTTCCGATGAATCGAGTTTGTCTCATAAATCTGCCGCAATGAGTCTATCGCGGATGGGATCTTCACGCATGCGGCGCCCTCAACGGAGGAACTGATCGACGTATCCCTCTCCCAACCCGACGGCCGTATAGTGCTTGCGGCAGAGCTCAATCTTGGTAAACACATCCTCATATCCCAAAACTCCGCCATCGGGATCGACGTAGATCATCGCACCGTTGACCTGAAAGAGCGTAATCATCTCCGGGACGTCGGGTTCCACGACCAGCGTATGCGTCTCGCCTGGAGTCTCGTAAACATAAGAACCTTCCGTGGCCGTCCAATCATGTTCCAGGTAATGCCAGCTGCCCTTCAGCACGAAACCATGGACAGGCTGGGGGTGGCGGTGGCGCGAAAGCACACCCGATTTGCGCACGCGAAGAAGGTTCATCCAATATCCGCGGCTGGCCGACAAGCAGAGCGGACGGAACCATACATTTTCCATCTGCGGCACCCACAAGCGCTCATCCTGCGGGATGGCGTTGGGAACGACCAGTTCAGGAAAGCTTTCCTTTGGCTGCGGATGCCGGTAGGGAATCCGCGCATCCGCTGCGGTTTGATCCGGACGATGGACGGTGAGATTGCTCATAGGTAGACCCTCGCTTTCATACTGCTGCGTAGCCTCCATCCACGGGCAAGATCGCCCCCGTGATGAAGCGTGCCGCTTCGGAACAAAGAAATATAGCCACTCCCGCAACGTCTCCCGGCTCTCCCCAACGCTGCATCGGGGTGCGCCCCAGAATGGCAGCAGACCGGCCCTCATCCTCAACCAGCCCACGCGTAAGCTCAGTCGCAATCCAACCCGGGGCAATCGCGTTGACCCGAATGCCTTCAGGAGCCCAGGCAACGGCAAGGGCCTTGGTCAATTGTGCCACTCCGCCCTTTGAGGCCGTATAGGCGGGAATCAATGGGCCACCAAAATAGGACAGCATCGACGCGGTGTTAATAATGCACCCTCGCCCCGCAGCAAGTTTCGCGTGCGCTCCAACGCACATCCGCATGGTCCCAGTCAGATTGACATCGATGACCTTTTGAAAGTTGGCCATGTCATATTCTGCGCCACCGCGAAAAATAACCCCGGCGCAATTGATCAGGGCAGCCAGCTCATGAAACGGCTCCAGCACCGCAGCCACCGATTCGGCAGAGGTAACGTCCAGCCTCACCGCCGAGAGGTGCGGCCGCGCCGGAACTGCAGCGACTTGATCGTCGGTGAGTCCGGTGGCGGTCACTTCGTAACCAGCATCGGCCATTGCGGTCGCGATGCCAAGGCCAATCCCCGTGGTGCCGCCGGTGACGAGTGCTAGCGGCCGCGAAGACTCTTTTGATATCAAGGTTTAGCCCCGCTCTCCGGGTCGAATGGTATTACAAAGCCTGCTTTGCTTCAATCGCAATGCGCAGGCCGTCACGGAAACACGCGCCGGCGCGCCACCGCGGTGAACCACAAGCTGCGGCCGCAGTCGGTGCCGTAGAGCAATGTCTTCGAGCCGTCCTCCCACGACGGCTGAATCTGATTGCACGGCACATCGGCGAGACGGCGCGTCACCCCGGTTCTCTGATCGCGCAACCACAAATTCCACATCCCGCCCTCCAGATGGCTGTAGGCCATCCAGCGGCCATCCGGCGAAAGCGCGGGATAGCGAGACTCTCCCAGCGGCAGTGGTATGTTGGCGTGCATTCCGTCAGTTAAATAAATCTGCGGCGGGCGGCTGTCTACCACGGCAGAAAAGGCGTATTCCCTTTCAGACAGAAACGAAGCTTCGTAAACGTTGTGCGAGACCGGCGTGAGTGGGACGTCGACGGCCTCGTCGGAGCGAAATCCTCGGCGCACCATCAACTGTCCTCGACCCGCGTGGTCGCGCACAAAAGCAAGGCTCTGCCCATCGCCAGAGAGCATCGGCTCACGTGCGTCTGTAACCACAAGGCGCGCCGGCTCACGCAAGTTCACAATCGTGGAGTACGGACTCAACCCTCGCTCTACCCAAAGATCAGCAGAGTTGCCGGTGAAGGACAGATCATCGTCCGCAGAGGGAGCAACCGACAGGTGGTAGCCGCTCTCGGTAAACGCAACGTAGCGAACCTCCGTTCCTTGCGACGCGGGGCTCGCCGCGAGTAGCGCTTGTGTCCGCAAGGGCAGCCGGTACGCATACTCCTGCCGCATGGCCAGTTCGACATCAAGACTGGTATGCACGCTGAACAGCAGGGCAGCGGCCATGGCGGCCGCCCATGCAGAGTGCGTCCAGTCCCATGAAGAATTATCGGCTCGCTGGTCACGCCACAGCAGGAGATAGATTCCCATGAGAAGAGCAAGCGTCAGAGGCAGTCGTGGAACGTACAACAGGATCTTCGGACCAACCATCCCGGTGGGGCTGCTCATGGGAAAACCGATGCCCAGATAAACGATCAGCAGAGCGCCCAGCCATCCATACCATGCGCGTTGCAGCAACAAAGCCGCCAGCACGCACACCGGCAACGCCAGCAGCACAAAGTTATACGACGCCGGTATGGTGGAGATGGCAAGCGATGCTACCAGAAGTGCGGACCACTCCAGCAGGATGCGCCCGCTGCTGCGGTCGTGTCTGCGGATGAGCAAGATAGCCGGCGCCAGCGCCAGCACCTGCAGGGTAGGTTGCAGCAGCGCGTAGCACAGCGGAGAGTTGTGCCAGGGGTGCGGATTCCATTGCGGCTCTACCAAAAATAAATAATGCAAAACGCTGGAGATCGAAGCACTCGCCGTTGCATACGGCGGCAGGCACTCGCCGCGCAGCGTCCAGGGCAGAACCTCGTGCAAGTAGGTTCGGTGCAGGTTCCAACCGAACCCCGCCACAGAGGCGCAGAGGCAGGCCATCCCTGTCACCGCCCCCGAGACTAGAGTGCGCCACGATCGCCGCCGCAAAAAAAAGATGAAGAACAGAACGGGAAAGATTTTTGCTGCCGCGGCGATCGCTACCAGGGCACCGGCCAAAACGTAATACTCGCGCAGATATGCCCAACAAGCGGCCACGATCAACAGCAGCAGAACTAAATAGAACTGGCCATAAAGCAGATTGCGGTGAAGTGGAAAACTTAACCCGAAGACCAGCGCAATCCGCTGATACGACAACCCGCTCAGGGAGCGCAGCAGCCAGCCAAGCGGAATCAGCAGGGAAAGATTCAGCAACAACCACACGTGCTTGGCGGTCAGCGGCGCCAGTCCGGTCAGCGGCCACACGAACAGAGTCGAGAACGGCGTGATCGGTACAAGTCCAATGACTCTGGCATCCAGGGCACGATGGTCCTTCTCCCGTTGCAGCCACGCCCACTCATACAGCCGGGCGGTGTCAAAGCCCTCCTGCGCAATCCGTGCCGACAGATAGTAATTAGGAAAGTCGGTATTCAGCTTGCCCCATGCCCGCGGCATGGTGTGCAGGCACAAATAAAACAGTGACAGCAACAGCACACCACGTTCCAGCCAGCAGACAACGCGAGAATGATGCAGTGCGCGCACAACTCATCGTCGCAGGAGCTGCGATCGACAATTGTCACCGGCTTGTCACTTCACGGTCATAACTACGCTGACGGTCATGGTTTCAGAGCTGTTCAGTGGCGTTGATTTTATTGGGCAAGCCAATGCGGGAACGAGGTTAGGATGGCGAAGCGGGCGTTCCGGCGGTCACAGCTCTCTTTTGGTCTATTTCTGTCAACCCGCACAAATTCGTCATCCTGAGCGAAGCGCTTCGATCAGGATGACGAATTTGTAAGGTGGGTTGACAAAAAACAGACTAAACAAGTAGCGCTCTCATGAGAGACGTGAATACCGGAACGTTCAATGCTGCTAATTTGAACTAGACCATCAAGGTTTCCCCGCCGGGTGTATCCAGATTGCGTTGCCGCCGCCGGAGACCATGTGGATGTCGAGCACCGTCGTGCGGTCCACAGGCCGCTTGCTGAAGGCAATGTGGGTTGGCTTGCCGGCCGCATCGGGCGCATCCGCATAGATCTCGGCGACATACTTTCCCTCGCTCAGGAAGTCCAGAGGCACTTTGCTGTTGCGCTCTTCCCAATTGGTCAGCGAGCCAACATACCAGTCCTTGCCGCTCCGTCGAGCCAGGTGGATGTAGCGCATGGGGAACCCGTCAATCACCCGCACTTCATCCCACGTGGCGGGGACCTGCTTGATAAAGTCGAAGGCCTTTTGTCCCTTGTACTGTTCCGGATAGTCAGACACCATCTCCAGTGGGCTCTCAATGACCACGTACAACGCCAGCTCTTGCGCGCGTGTCCCCAGCGACATCGGCATCTGGTTCCGGCCGATAAAATTTTCAAGATTCGTATTGTTGAACGCGCCAGGCGTGTAGTCCAAAGGACCGGCCAGCATGCGGGTGAAGGGAAGTGTGGTGTTGTGCACCGGGGTGACGCGCGCCGACCACTTGGAGTACTCCTTGCCCATCACGCCCTCGCGGGTCACCAAATTCGGATAGGTGCGCCGCAGCCCATCCGGTTTGAAGGCTCCGTGGTAATCGATCATCAGGTGGTGCTCTGCGGCCTTCTCCACCACCCGGCGATACCAGTCCACCATCCACTGATCGTCGCGGTTCATGAAGTCGATCTTGACCCCGGCGACGCCCCACTTCTCGAACAGAGGAAAGGCCTGGTCCATGTATTTGTCGACCGAGGTCCAGTGCGACCAAAGCCAGATGCGGACATTCTTTTCCTTCGCGTAGCGCAGCAATTCGGGAAGATCAACATTGGGGTTGAAGCGCGTAATGTCTGCCGGATCGGCATAATCGCCGGGCTTCGCTCCGGGCGTCGGGAGTGCCCAGCCGGCATCGATAAGCATGTAGGGAAAGCCCGAATCCGACGCAAACTCAATGTAATGCTTTAACGTTGCAGTGTTCATCCCCGGAGTAAAATCCACCCCCGTCGCCCAGTCGCCCGACCACCAGTCCCAGGCTGATTTGCCCGCCCGGATCCAGGAGGTATCAGCAATCTTCGAAGGGGGATTCAGGTTGAGAACAATGTTCGATTCGATCAGCCGCCCGGGCGCGTCCCCGATCATGAGCACTCTCCAGGGCGTCTGGAAAGGGGCTGTTGCGTCCACCACAACCCCGGGCGCGTCCGCTTTGGGTGATAGCTCAGCTTTGAGGCTGAAGAGCGGCTTATCGCTGCGCAGATACATGCCCGCATAGTTATCGATATGCGCCTCCGTAATCGCCACCCAGCCGGTGCCGGGAACTTCGCCCAGCAGTGGCAGTGCGACCAGCCAGTCATGATGCAAGCTGCCCACGGTTCTCATCTGGTAATCATCCTCATAAGACGATTGAAAGCCGCTCACCACGAGCGGGTACAGGGTCGCGTCCTTGCTGTAGCGGAACTGGGTGCGCTCCGCGGTGATGTACACGCTCTTCATCGAAGGCTGCTCGGGCACGACATACCGAAAAGCCGCCCCGTCGTCGAACACCCGCACCTCCACAGATAACTTGGATCCGGATTCGCCCTCGAAATCCACGATGAGCGAGTTGTAGTGGTCGCGGACCTCCTTCGTCTTGCCAACCGGGATGGTATAGGTCTCATCCGCGCTCCCCGGCTTTGCGCCGGTGTAGTGCATGCCGGGACCGAGCGCCGGATGTCCCTGCAGTTCCAGCCCGAGCTCTCCTTCGTCGAGCAGTCGCTTGCCGCGGAAATCGACGGAGTAGCGCAGGGTGGCTGGTCCGGCCCCCGAAGCTGCGTTGGAAAGCACAAAGACGATCTGTCCATTGGGAGAGGCGGCCTGCCATCGGTTCTGGCCGGCGTCCTGGGCTGGAGCGAGCAGGGCGACCGCGGAGACGAAGGAAAACAGCAGGCAAATCCGCAGAAAAGGCATAGTTTCTCCGGGTCGAATGGTATTACAAAGGATCCTTCGCTTCCAATAAGGGTCTACCGGGTGTCGCCAGTCACGAAATACCTGTCGCATGGTTAGGTCTTAGGCGTAGAGTGTCAGCGCATTCCATTTCACTCCGAGGGGGCTCCCATGTTGAAGCCTTTCCTGATCCTTTCCTCCGTGTTCCTAACCGGCGCCATCGCGTCACCTCAGCAGGCGCAGCCAGCCGCAACTCCCGCTCCGCCGGCCGCGTTCAGCATTCCGTTGGAAGCCGCACACCAGGTGAACCCCGTGAAACCAACTGCCGAATCCCTGGCCCGGGCCAAGAAGATCTACGGCTACGAGTGCGCCCTTTGCCATGGAGAAGACGGCGGTGGCGCCGGCGACGTGGCCAAGAACATGAAGGCGAAGATGCCCGATTTCCGCGACCCCACGGCACTTAAGGCACAGACCGACGGCGAACTCTACTACATCATCAATAAGGGCAAAGGCGAGATGGAGGGCGAAGGCGCGCGCGTCAAGCCCGACGATACCTGGAACCTGGTGAACTACGTCCGTTCCTTCTCCAAGCTGCAAGCTGCGACGGCTGCTCACGGGCCATCGTAAATTCTGCGCTACTTGTGCTCAGGCGCTTCTCCATGGGGCCGCGGATGCCGAGACGATAAACGAAAGCCCAGATAAAAGATAGATAGTCGCCCAGCACCCCCACTCCGGGTACCCCGGGCTGAGTACTACGAAAAGCGGGGAGCCCAAAGATCAGGGTGATGCGCAGGGAGAGGGGAAGCAGATTTAATCACCGCCTGTCTCGCCAACAACAATACAGGTTTCAGGACCAGGTCTTCCATTTGTGCTCTGATTTTTTAATCGAAGGATTGCGCTGGGGGCCGGCACTGGGAATCACAATTACTCGGCGAGGTTCTTCACACTAGAGTGCAATGGGCGGGTTTATGATTGTCTCGGTTGTCGAGTTCTTCTCTTATGACAAAGATTACAATTTCACCGGATGACGTCCGCACCATCGCCAAGAGCGCCTACATCTACGGCTACCCCATGGTGCAGACTTACCTCACCATGTATGCCTTCTCCATCGACACCCATAATCCTCAGTACAAGGGCCCCTTCAACGCGCCGCTCAGCTTCGCGCGTGTCTTCACTCCCGACGATAGTGCCTTCGTCACCCCCAACTCCGACACCCCTTACACCTTCCTGAGTCTTGATCTGCGCGCTGAACCCATAGTGCTCAGCGTCCCTGCGGTGGAGAAGAACCGCTACTGGGTTTTCCAGATGATGGACCTCTATACCTTCAACTTCGACTACCTAGGCACCCGCACTACCGGAAATAACGGAGGAACGTTTCTGGTCGCCGGTCCGCGCTGGAAAGGTACAGTCCCTGCCGGATTTACCAAAGTCCTCCGTCCGGAGACCGAGTTCATCAACGTGGTCGGCCGTACCCAACTCTTTAATCCTGCTGACCTCGACAACGTAAAGAAGATTCAGTCCCAATACAAAGCACAGCCACTGTCTTTATTCCTGGGCCAGTCCGCTCCGCCCAGCGCGCCTGCTATCCAGTGGATCCCGCCCGTCCCTCCAACCCAGATGACGACCTCACTGCATTTTTTCAATGTGATGAACCTTCTGCTGCAATTCTGTCCGGTTGAGGCGAGCGAGACCGCTCTGCGCTCCAGTTTTGCTGTCATCGGCGTGGGGCCCGGTGAAACCATCGACTTGGCCGCGCTCTCACCGGAGACCAAGGCTGCTCTTGAAGCTGGGATGGCAGATGGACAAAAGGAGATCGACAATCGCCGCGCCGCGAGTGGCGGAGACATGAGCAATTTCTTTGGGACGCGCGCATTTCTGCACAACGACTACCTCGCCCGTGCCACAGGAGCCCAGATGGGAATCGGCGCCAACTCCAAAGAAGAAGCCATGTATCCCCTTTACGAGAAAGACTCCAGCGGCGACCTCCTCGACGGGAGCAAGGCGCGCTATACACTTCACTTCAACAAAGGAGAATTCCCACCGGTCGACGCCTTCTGGTCGCTCACCATGTACAACCTTCCGGACCAGCTTCTAGTGAAGAACCCGATCAATCGTTATCTCATCAACTCGCCCATGCTGCCAAACCTAACCCTCGACTCCAACGGCGGCCTCACCATCTATATCCAAGCCGACTCTCCCGGCAAAGACAACGAGTCAAACTGGCTACCTGCTCCCAAGGCGCCCTTCATGCTCGCCATGCGCTATTACTTGCCCAAGCTCGAGCTCATCCAGGGCACTTGGAAGTCTCCAGCAGTTGTCCGGGTAAACTAACCGAGGAGAATTATTATGCAACAACCAGACGACACCTCCCTTACTCCAGAAGACGCACGCGCTATTGCCAAAGAGGCGTACATCTACGCCTTTCCCATGGCCGCCAACTATCAGACCCTCCACAAGCAGGCCATCGACACCACAAGCCACGACTACCGCGCGCCCTTCAACACTCTCACCAACGCCAGCAGTGTCGCCACACCAGAGGACAAGTTTGTCGTCACCCCCAACTCCGACACGCCGTACTCCTATCTCTGGATGGACCTCCGTGCGGAGCCTATCGTCGTCACCATGCCGGAGATCGAGAAAGAACGCTACTACACCGGACAGCTCATCGATCTCTACACGTTCAACTTCGCCTATCTCGGCACGCGCAGCTTCGGCAACGACGGCGGTGACTTTCTCATCGCCGGCCCCAACTGGAATGGACCAACGCCGGCCGGTATCAAGACCGTCCTTCGCACCCAGACTCAGTTCGCCTACCTTCTCATACGTACTCAACTTTTCAACGCTGCCGACATCGTCAACGTCAGAAAGATCCAGGCAGCCTACCGGGCGCAACCCCTCAGCACTTTCCTTGGCCAATCCGCACCACCCGCCGCTCCTGGCGTCGGCTGGCCCAAGCCTGCCGCGGATATGCTGACCACCCCGGCCATCTTTCCGTATCTCAACTTCCTATTGCAGTTCTGCCCTTCTGACCCATCTGAAACGGAACTCATGGCGCGTTTCGAGCAGCTCCATCTGGGTGCCGGTAAGACCTTCGACCTGGCGAGTTTTGCGCCGCCGGTTCAGCAGGCGATCATCGACGGCATCGCCGACACCAAGGCCGATGTCGATCTGATGATGAAGAAGATCAATACCGACCAGGTTCAGAGCTCTGACCTGTTCGGGACGCGCGAGTTTCTCAAGAATAACTATCTCTACCGGTTCATAGGGGCCAAGCTCGGTCTCTACGGCAACTCCGGAGCCGACGCCGCCTACTTCGGCTACTTCGTCGATGGAGCGCACCATCCGCTGGATGCCTCGAAGAACAACTACGAGTTGCACTTTGCGCACGGAGCCATCCCCGAGTACCATGCCTTCTGGTCGCTGACCATGTACGACGGCAAGACCCAGCTCCTGGTCGCCAACCCCCTCCAGCGCTATCTGCTCAACTCCACCACGCTCAAGTCATATAAGTACGGCGCTGATGGTTCGCTGACCTTCTATATTCAGAAGAATTCACCCGGCAAAGATAAGGAATCCAACTGGCTGCCCTCGCCCGACGGGCCCTTCTACTGCATCTACCGCGTCTACATGCCGGGAGAAGCAGTCCTCAACGGCACTTGGAAAAAACCGCCGATGCAGCCTGCAGCACCAAACTAAGAATCAGTTTGTTTGTGTGAGCGATGCTCTTTCCGTTCTGCTCTCGTTCCCAAACCAAGGACGGGTGCTCCACATCCCGATTTCTGCAAAGCTCGATGGGTTCCGCGCTCTTCATGCGCCTTTACTTGAAAATCGCGTCTGCGCTTATGGGATTAACGACTGCGTTGCCCTCCAAAACTAGGGTTCGACTTTTCATTTCACCGGCGTCCACGACGCATCGATCGCGAAGGTCTTCATCTGCTGCGCGATCTCGGAAGTCTTCTCGCCCAAGTCCTTCTGGTAGATAACGCCCTTCTGGTTTACCAGGAAGGTCATCACGCCGCTGGAGCGGTAATCCGCGGGATAAGCAACGAAGCCGAAACCGCCGGCGTTTGGAAGCATGTGGTAGTAGTAGCCGTGGTAGGGTGTCCTCCGACCCGAAACGTCGTATCCCTCTGACGATGCGGAGGCGAGCATCGGCCCGGCGGGGCTTTGCGCCTCGCCCTGTTGCGCTTCCCAGTAAAGCCCGTTTTCCTTGCCGGGCTCACTCACCAGTCGCGTCGCATACGAGCCCGCCGGCCGGCCATCGTGGCTGCTCGCGGCATAGTCTCGCTGCGCGGCCACGATGCCATGGCAGACATTGATTGCGTCGAGTTCGTTGTGGCCAATGCGGCGGTAGAGAATCTCTTGCTTGCCCGCGGCTCCGTCCCAGTACCAACCGCTACTCGATTTCACCAGCGGAATCGGGAGCGGCCAATCGTTCTTGCCCACCTCAAGTGTGAGTTTTCCGGTACCGGAAGAGACCAGCGCGTGCCGCTCGTCATACCAGCCGAGGAACACAGTGCGAGCCTTCTCGTCAGCGACGGAATCGCTCGAAGTTATGATCTCCTCGCTTCCTGGGCCCAGGATCGCAAGCAATTCCGATGTGTTATGGTCGCGCGACGCTTGGACGAAAGCGTTGACCGCCTCTTTAGGGCTGGAGAAGGTCTTCTGCCCAACGGCCTGCGCGTGCACCGGGCCGGCGAACGCGCCCAGCGCGAGAACGAGTAAAACAAAATGATTTGCGGCTCTATAAATCCTGCTCATGTCTTCAATCCTCAAATGCGCTCCGAGAGATACTTGCGGGGCTTTCCTTCGATTAGTGTCGCTTTCCTCTATTACCGCCCCCGCCGCCGAAGCTCGCCTGTCCCCGATTGCTGGCCGTGCGCTCTGATTTAGCGCTCCCGCTGGCGCTGAATGCGCCACCTCCTCCGCCGCGATTTTGCGCTTGCGCGGCGGGGCGCGCCGCGGGCGATGATCCACCGCCAGGACGAGCAGCGCCACCCCCGTAGCCGCGATCGCCCCCTCGATTCATATTTGTTGGGCTGGCCGCAGGCCGCGCCATGGCGGTCGTGTTCGGTGCCGGCCTCGCGGCACCGGCATTACCTGCGCCCGGACGATTTCCTGGGGAAGCCTTGTTATTCCCGTTGGGGCGATTCGCCATAGAACCGTTGTTACCGCCATTGGGGCGATTGCCGAAGGAGCCATTGTTATTCCCGTTAGGGCGATTGGCGGGGTTCACGGCCGCCATCGACGCGCCCGGTCTCGCGTTGTTCGCGTTTCCAGGCCGAGCCCCCTGGTAGGTCGTTTGACCCTTCCAGTTTGGCTGGTTGGCGGGACGGTTGTTGGGGTTGCCGCCCGCCATGCCCGGCCGATTATTCGGGTTCACGTTCACATTGTTCACATTCACATTCGTACTGCGAACCGTGTTGTTGTTATAGCGGTTGTAATAGCTGTTGTTGTTGTAGTGCGTGTTGACCGTCCGGTTGTAATTGTTCCAGTGATAGTTCGGTGGCGGATGGTATCCGTACGCAGGTCGATAGCCCGGATAAACGGGACGGTACGGAGGTGGATAGTAAGGGCGGCCACCGTAATAGACGTGTCCATATCCCCAAGCCGGGTAGGGGTAATAGTTGTTGTTGTTAAAGCTCGAACCGATGGCCATGCCCACACCGAACGAGAGAAGCCCGATGGCCACCGCCGTTCCTGTGCTCACTCCGCTGGATTGCTGCACCACGGTCGTGGTCGGCGCCGGCGTGTTGTAGATGGTCACTGGGTTGTACTGGGGAACGTAGACCACCTGTGGATTCGCAGGCTGGATTTCCACGTAGCTCTGGCCGTTTTCAGTCTTGGTGGCGACTGTCATCTGTGGGCTCGACTTTAGATTGCCCTGCTGCTGCGCCTCGACACGCTTTTGCTGAACGGCGTCCATCACCGCCTTTGGGTCCGCCTGGAAGGCTTGTCCCAGTTGGGTCGTCCAGTCGATCTGCTGGCACATGTTGTCCACCACTTGCGGAAAAGCGGTGAGGTACTGCATCGGGGGACTTAGGCCGACCCCCTTGGCCGCATTCGCGAGCGCATCCCCCTTGAGGGTCTGATTCTGCAGCAGCCAATTGCCTCCATCGAGAACTTCCTGTGGATTTGTTGATGCGGTAAGAATCTGCGCCAGCAACTTATCCGGATAGAGGGCGATCGGCGCCACCAGGTCGGCGACGCTCATTTGCGGCGCGGCAGGAGCTGCAGGGGCCGCGGCAGCGGGAGCATTTGCAGGCGCGGACTGGGCGGCATCAGGACTTGCCGCCGGAGCCGGTGTCGCCGACTTGCAGCCGGACGCGACGCTCATCGTCGAGACCGCGGCAGCCAGGAGAAGTGCGGTGTTGGCACGAAAAATCGGATTCATCAAAGACTCCTGGGGCAAAAAAACTTTTTGTGAATACTGCCCAAAACCGATTGGAAAACTTGCCAGTGACTCCGCGAGAGTCGTATCGTCATCAGGGTCGGGGCCGGCTGGCGAAGAGCAACGTCAGTAGAAAGGCAATCCTTCGGCGGGTACTACGTTAGTCTTTCACACAAATTGTTTCAAATGGATGGGCCCTTAGGATTACGTTTTCAATCGAACCGTGGAGGAAAGAGAATGCCAGAAGCGAAGGAAGCTGCAAAGAAACCGAACATCCTCGTCATCTGGGGTGACGACATCGGAATTTCCAACCTCAGTTGCTACAGCCATGGGCTCATGGGATACCAGACGCCTAACATCGACCGGCTCGCCAAAGAAGGCGTGATGTTTATCGACTCCTATGGAGAGCAAAGTTGCACCGCGGGCCGGTCCTCCTTTATCACCGGCCAAAGTGTTTACCGTACCGGCCTGTCCAAGGTCGGAATTCCTGGTGCTCCCATCGGCATGAATGAGCAACTGGTGACGATCGCAGGCTGCCTCAAAAACCAGGGATACGCAACCGGCCAGTTCGGCAAGAATCACTTGGGCGACTTGAATAAACACCTACCGACGAATCACGGTTTCGACGAGTTCTTTGGCAACCTCTACCATCTCAACGCTGAGGAAGAGCCGGAGATGTACGATTACTTCCCGGAGAAGGACTTCCCCAATTTCAAAAAGAGGAGCGGGCCGCGCGGCGTCCTCAAATGCTGGGCGACGGACAAAGATGACCCGACGGTGGAAGAGCGTTGGGGACGTGTCGGCAAGCAAAGAATTGAGGACACAGGGCCGTTGACCAAGAAGCGGATGGAGACCTGCGACGACGAGTTTGCCGCCGCGGCCAAGGATTTCATCAAAAGGCAGACCGAAGCCGACAAGCCGTTCTTTCTATGGCTCAACTTCACCCACATGCACCTGTTCACGCACACCAAGCCGTCGAGCCTTGGACAAGCAGGCCGCTGGCAGTCGCCCTACCATGACACAATGATCGACCATGACAAGAATGTCGGCGAAATGCTCGATTATCTGGATGAGCTCGGGATAGCGGACAACACCTTTGTCATGTACTCAACCGACAACGGACCACACAGAAACTCTTGGCCCGATGGAGGTATGACGCCGTTCCGCAGTGAGAAAGACACCAACTGGGAAGGCGCCTTCCGCATTCCGCTGCTGGCTCGCTGGCCGGGCAAGATCAAGGCCGGCACCATATCGAAGGAAATCATCCAGCACCACGACTGGTTGCCGACTTTCCTCGCTATGGCCGGCGACCCGGACGTGGTGGAGAAATTGAAGAAGGGCTATGACACGATCGGTAGAACCTACAAGAATCACATCGATGGCTACAACTTGTTGCCCTACCTCACCGGGGAGGAGAAGGAGAGTCCGCGCAAGCTGTTCGTCTATTTGAGCGACGATGGCGACGTGCTCGCAATCCGCTACGACAATTGGAAGGTCACGTTTATGGAACAGCGTTGTCAGGGCACGCTGCGAGTATGGGCTGAACCTTTTACCAAACTACGGCTGCCAAAAGTCTATAACCTGCGAACCGACCCCTACGAATTTGCCGACGTCACCTCGAACAGTTACTACGATTGGTTCTTGTATCACGACTATATTCTTTACGGGGCTTATACGATTGCAGATCTGTGGGCGGCGACCTTCAAGGAATTTCCGCCGATTCAGAAGCCGAACACCTTCACCATCGATGACGCACTCAAGATGATGAGCTCCGCGGCATCCGGCGGATAGCGAGCATGCACGACGCCGGCAGGTGAAGGATGCTTCGCCTGCCGGCGTTTTTCTTGTTGGCCGTCAGCCGTGGCCGTTGCCGTTGTTTGCTCGCGCCCTGACAAATTGCTTGTTGCGAAGAACCGATTCCACCGCAACCATCAGGTCGCTGCCGGCGTGCGCTTTGACCACATAGCCTAACGCCCCCAGGCGGAGAGCCTCCTGCACAAAATCGGTTGAGGACTCCTGGCTCACAAAAAGTATTTTGGATTTCGGAGAAAGCCTGCGGATCCTTCGCCCGGCTTCGATTCCGTTGAGCCCTGGCAGGCCGATATCGAGCAAAACCAGATCCGGCTGAAGCTCTTCGGCCTTTTGAACGGCTTCTAGCCCATCCCCGACTTTGCCTACGATCTGCAATTCGGGCTTTGCCCCCAAAGCCGAACAAAGGAACCGTCGAAACGGCTCATTATCCTCCACAACCAGCACGCGGACAACCGACCCGCTTCGATTGGCGTCAGTGTAGGGTGGTTCCGGGAAGGATTTTCCAGGCTGACGCTGCTTTTCGACCAACGGGACTCCTGTATGGCGGGATTGTATTTGTTCCGTAAACGGCGGTCTTCGTTACAACTTGATGACAGTATGCTAATCCCTTAGATGCGCCATGTCGGGAAGTTTTATTCCTCAATCCGGGAGTTATCCGCCTGCTCCATCACCGCGCTGCCTCGCGCCTGCGAAAAACGAGTATAACCTCTGTAGAAAGTGGATTTTGCAGGCTCTCGGCCGCCACGGTATACGGGATCGAACGAGCTAAGCTTTGCCAAGCCGGGTTTTACGAATTTTGTACTGAGGGTCTTACGGAAGGATGATGGAAAGGCTCTCGTCGAATCTCAGCAATCGTCGAAAATTTGTTTCCTGGCCGGCAGCTCTCATCGCCATCGTGGTGACTCGGGCAATCGTCTCCTACACCGCCAAACCCGGCTCTCCTATCTTGTCATTCGGTGTAACCAGTTATTGGCTTCTTCTGCTGTTGGCGACAGGTTTTGCCTTACGCAACGCAATCCAACGCACCCTGGGGAGCAGGCCGTTCTGGCTGCTGCTCGCAATCGGTTATGGCCTGTGGTTGCTGGACCAATCGATTTTCCTGTTTCACGAATTTGTTCTCCACAACGACGTGCCCGACAATTCGATCGCCGATTCAGTACTATTCCTGCATATCGTACCGTTGATTGCCGCGGCAGCCATCGTACCGAACCTGCACATACCGGGACCTAAACTCTATCGAGTGATTTCCAACTCTCTGCTGTTGGTTTTTTTCTGGAGCACTCTTTACGTGTACGCTGTTTTTCCCTACCAGTATTTGTTCTCCAATACCACCACCTACGCCTTGCGATTTGACATTCTTTACCTGGTAGAAAACCTGGTCCTGGTGGCGGTCGTGGGCATTCAGAGCCTGCGCGTGCAGCCCCCCTGGAAGGCAATCTATCTCCATCTGTTGGGTGCGTCCGCTCTGTACGCCTTAAGCTCAGCGGTCGCCAATTGCGCCGTCGACTCTGGGGGCTATGTTTATGGAAAGCTCTACGGTTTGGGTCTGACCACTTCTGCCTGCTGGTTTGTCTGGCTGCCACTGCGGGCGAGGCGCTCCACTGAAACCGAAGGAAATATGGCCCGATTCGATACCGGCCGGGACACTCGCGCGTCCACCTGGGCCATGGTCGTGGTTGTCATGATCTCCATCCCGATGGTGTGGGAGCTATTCCAGAGAGACGAAACCGGCGGAATGCGTACCTTCCGCCTATTCGTCGCCATCGTCGCTATCGTCTGTCTGACGAGTGTCGCCTATATAAAGGAATACTTTGCCAAAAGCGAACTGATTTCACAACTCGGCTTAGCCAACCAGCGGGTGCGCATGGCGGTGGAAGCAGGGAAGTCGTTGGGGTGGGAATGGGACATCAAGTCAGGAAGACTCTCCTGGTTCGGGGACCTGCAGAACATCATGGGAATTCCGTCCGATACGTTCGTCGGGCGAAGGGAGGATTTCTATCCATACGTGCACCCCGAGGACCGGCAATTGGTCGAGAAAGCGAATGCCGAAGCCAGGCAAACAGAAAATACCTACGCAGCGGAGTTCCGGGTCGTTCGGGTTGACGGGACAGTGCGCTGGGTGGCCGCGAAAGGGCAATACTATTACGCCACCAGTGGAGAGCCCACGAGGATGCTGGGGATCGCGGTCGACATCACGGAGCGCAAGCGAACAGAGGAAGCCTTGCGTGAGAGCGAGGACAAACTCCGGCTGATTCTCGACTCCACCGCCGAGGCCATTTACGGAAGCGACCTCGAAGGCCGCTGCACTTTTTGCAACCCCGCGTGTCTGCGCGCTTTAGGGTATGAACGGATCGACGACCTCCTGGGGAAGGCTATGCACCCCCTGACTCATCACACGCGCGCGGACGGGACGGCCTTCCCCATCGAGGAGTGCCGAATCTTCCGGGCTGCGCGCACTGGGGAAGGAGTCCACGTGGAGGATGAAGTGCTATGGCGCGCCAATGGAACGAGTTTCCCCGTCGAATACTGGTGCTATCCCCAGCGGAGAGGGCAAGAGATTGTTGGCACCGTGGTAGCGTTCGTCGACATCACCCGGCGCAAACTGTCGGACGCGGCTCTGGCCAGTGTGAGCGGCAAGCTGATTGAGGCCCAGGAACAAGAACGTCGCAGGATCGCCAGAGAGCTGCACGACGACATAGGCCAGCGTCTCGCATTGTTGGCTATCGGGCTGGCGCATCTCCAACAACGTCATCCCAACCTGTCTGAACTCCCTGGCCTGATAAGCGAACTGCAGAAGCAGACCTCCGAGATAGCGTCGGATATTCAATCCCTGTCTCACGAGCTGCACTCGTCGCGACTGCAATATCTCGGGCTTGCGGTCGCCTTGAGAGGCTTCTGCCAGGAATTCGGCCAACAGCAGAAAGTCGAGATCGACTTCGAAACCCGGGATCTGCCGGTCACTGTGCCGCAGGAAGTCTCCCTCTGCTTCTTCCGAGTCTTGCAGGAGTCGCTGCACAACTCGGCAAAACACAGTGGAGCGCGCCATTTTGTCGTGCGCCTGTGGGGAACGGCCGATGAGATTCATCTCATGGTGAGCGATACGGGCGTAGGTTTTGACGTGGATGCGGCAAGGGCCAGTCGAGGACTCGGTCTCATCAGCATGCAGGAGCGGGTAAAGCTGCTGAAGGGAACACTGTCCACCGATTCGCAACTTCAGCGTGGAACAACGATCCATGCAGTCGTGCCTGTCGGTATCGAGTTGGGGCCTTCCGTTTTGCCCTAGGCTATCAATCCTTCCCGCGTCTGCCGGAACTCCATTATGATTGATCGGGCTGGGAGGCCCTCTGAATGCCCGAAACCGGCGGCGCCAACATAGAAATTGCCCACCACCTCAGCGAGCACAAGGAGTCGGTTGGATTTGAGCTGCTGGAGGTAGCGGAGGCATTACTGCTTGCCATCGTCGCGATCGCTACTGCCTGGAGCGGCTATCAGGCGGCGCTCTGGGATGGACATCAGTCAGAACTCTATGGCGAAGCGAGCAAGCTGCGGATTCAAGCCGAGGGTGCCGCTACGTTCGCAAATCAGGAGCGCCTGTACAACGCATCGACCGTGGTTGAATGGCTGATCGCCGAGGCCCACCACGACACCAAGCTCGCCGACCTTTTTGAGCGGCGCTTGCTGCCCGAGTTCCGTCCCGCCTTTGAAGCCTGGAAGAAGACTGACCCGCTCAACAATCCCAATGCCCCAGCAGGTCCGCAGTTGATGGGCGAATATCGAAGCTCCAAGGCCGAAGCGTCCGCCAAGTTGAACGACCAGGCCACCGCTGTCTTCGACCAGGGAACCAAGGGCCGCGACTACGCCGACTTATACGTACGCGCCACCGTGACACTGGCGACTGTGTTGCTGCTGGTCGCCATCAGTCAGCGTTTCAGCACGCGCGGGGTGCGGATCGGGCTATTGCTGATCGCCATGTTCCTATTGTGTCTTCCGCTTTACCGTATCCTGACGCTCCCCCGCGCATAGCAACTTACTTGTCAAAAGGGTAGACGCGCTTCCAGTCGTTCTCCATGCTGATCACTACCCAGCCATTTTGTTTTGCCTGGCCCATCAATGCGTCAGAGAATGTGCCGACAGAAGTATCCGGCAACCCTCCGCCCGGGCCATAGGCGTACTCGCGCTTCGCATCGTCGTGATGGACCAGCATCATCAGCCGCGCTCCGCCACCGGCCTGCGTCCATTGCAGCATCTGGGCATCGCCGCCGGAGTTACCGAAAGCAGCAATCGGCCGCTTGCCGATAAAAAGGTTGATCCCGACTGCCTTGCCCGGGCCATCGTCGATAAGGAATACCTTCGGCTCGCGCATCAGCACCGGCTTGCCGTCCACCTCCTTGTAAGTGGTGACGATACTCGATCCCACCACCTGCTCCGGTGGAATGCCATAGACCCGTTCGCTATAGACGCGCACAAACTCCTGGCCACCGCCCGTCACGATGTAAGTCCTGAAACCTTTTTCGCGCAGATACCGCATCACCTCCAGCATCGGCTGGTAGACGAGGTCGGTATACAAATGACGAAAGCGAGGATCTTTGGCGGTGGTGATCCACTGATTCACCAGGTCGGCAAATGCCTGCGTGCTCATCCCGGCGTGGGTTACGGCGACGATCTGTAGCCAATCCCCCTCAGTGAACTTGGCCATCGCCGAGCGGTCACCCGCGAGCACCGCCGCGAACGGTTGTTTCTGCTTCCATTCAGGATGCTGCGGCGCGAGCTTGGCGATGCGGTCGAGCGCAAACGCGGCTTGCGTATACAAAGGATGTTCCGTCCAAAGGGTTCCGTCCTGGTCAAACGTCGCGATGCGATCGGCTGGCTCCACATACTTGGAACCGTGTTTGTCAGTTGTGTCTTTGGCGAAGGTAAGGATGGCTTGTTTGGCGGGTCCGTCATTCCAGGAGGGGAGTGGATCTCTTTGCGCTAGCGCTATTCCGGTTCCGAGCAACAGGAATAGCGCTAGCGTCATTCTGGGGCCCGAGAAACTACGAGCCGCTCTGATGGCCATGTCGATTTCCCTTCGCAGGCTCGCCTTGTGGAACGGCGAGCCTACGGAATGATAATCGCTTCCGCGGTGCTGGAGCCGCACATTCCCTGAATCTCTCCGGAGATGCATGCGCCCGCTGAATACTTATAGCAGCCGGCCTTCTTGGCGGTCACGGAAATGGGACGTGTGGCGCCACCCATAATCGCATCGTCGGAACCGAAAGCGGCCGCCGACCCAAAGTCCACAACGAAGCCCGTATTCTTCTGCGTACTCTTCCACACGATCTTGGTGCCGCTCTTGACGCAGAAGGTGCTGTTCGCCTTGGCGTTGGCAATGCTGGGGGTCGCGGAAGCGCCATAGTCGCTTCGCTTCACGTCCACAATGCAGGGGCTGGAGCTGGATCCACAGGTGTTCCCGGGGTTACATACCGACTGTGGATCCGCTTCTGAGCAAGCATACTTGGCATTCTGCGCCAGCGCTGCGACGCAGCTCAAAAGCACCACAAGGCAGGTCAGGGCTCCAGTGCGGACAAAGAGAGTCTGCTGAGTCTTCATACAACACCTCATTCCTTTCCGATCAAAGTACTGCAGTTAGTTGACGCCCGCTGTTCCCTTCCAGTCGATGATGTCGGACAACCGCCACGGATTTTGCAGCAGATCCAACTGCAGCTCGCCCTGTTTGTCTAGGACCAGTTGCGCCGCGGGATACAGAGCGCCGGTGCTCTTGCTCTTATCCTGATCATTGATTTCCAAAACTCCCGCAGTCAGATCGAACGACATGGAATTGCTGTCTGTCCATGCCTCTGCCATGCGAATCTGGCGAGTGGTGGCAAAGACGATCTTGCGACCCGTCGGCGTATTGAACATTCGGATGTAGGAGCAGTCGTTTCCCAGCGTGCCGGTGATCTCGAGATGCCCGACCGCCTTCATCTTCGACAGAGCATTGGTCAGCCCCTGATTTTGTCCCTTCGCATATGCCTGCACCAGGATCTGCTTGTCCGCCGGAGTGGAAAACTGATAGATGTTCAACGTCACGCCAATGTTCGCCCCCAGTTGGGTCCCCGTGCCAAACGCCGTGGCATCGATGGTTTCGTAGCCGTCCCGGGCGAAACCGGGACGCCCTGCCGCGACTAAAGTCACCAGCACCAGGCTGTTGACGAAGAATTTTGAATATTTTCGAATAAGCATGTTCGCTCTCCCGCCGCTGCATTCCGCAGGGCCATCACTTCGATTTAGTCTCCACGCGCCGGCAGAAGCAGTAAGTATCGAAACGGGGGCCGAACTCCTGCAAAGGCTTGTCGTACTAGATCACTCTGATATCAGCCGTCTGGGAACTGTCATTAGTGACAGGTGGTGAAAAGGCTGAGACAGTGCGCAGCTGTCTGCTGCGAATGCTCGTCGAATCGGCAGCGCTCTCGACTTAATCGCCTTTTTCCCCCAATAACAGGCACGTTCCGCTAAACTCTCTGAATCCTCCGGTAGTTGTACCAGGCGCTTGGCGGCAGCTGGGAACCATAGAAAACTGTCTGTTGTGACAGGTACGAGCCCAGGCGTCCCGGGAGTAGCATCGATGGGAGCTTGGCATCACGAGTGAACGCGTGCGCGCCGTGAACTTCCCAATATAAGCCGCTGGAACGTATCATCGATAGACGCGGAAGCGAAGAGGCCCAATAGGATGAGCACTCAGGTGTCTCCAGAGATCACGCAGACGCAAGCACCGCCGGATATGCAGTGGATCCCAGGCGGAACATTCCTCATGGGTTCGGAAGACTTCTATCCTGAGGAAGCTCCCGTCCATGAAGTGAACGTCGACGGCTTTTGGATGGATCGGCACGTGGTGACCAACGAGCAATTCGCGCACTTTGTCGAAGCGACGGGCTACGTCACGGTCGCTGAACGCCCGCTGAACCCCGCCGACTTTCCCGGGGCGCCGAAGGAAAACCTGGTTCCGGGCGCGCTGGTCTTCCAGAAATCGCGCGGGCCGGTTGACCTGAAGGACTACCGAAACTGGTGGGTTTGGGCGCCGGGGACGAGCTGGCGCCATCCCGCGGGGCCGCAGAGCTCGATCGATGACATTGGCCAGCACCCGGTCGTTCATATTGCTTATGAAGACGCCGAAACCTTCGCGCGCTGGGCGGGCAAAGACTTGCCCTCGGAAGCCGAATGGGAGCGAGCCGCCCGCGGCGGGCTGGAGGGCAAGAAATTCACCTGGGGCGATGAACATTTTCCCGATGGAAAGGCCATGGCGAATTCCTGGCAGGGCGAATTCCCGTGGCAAAACCAGCTGGTCGATGGCTTTGCCGGAACCTCGCCCGTGGGCTCCTTTCCAGCCAACGGTTACGGGTTATTCGACATGGCGGGGAACGTGTGGGAGTGGACTTCCGACTGGTATATCCAGCGCCATGCGGATGCGGTGGTTCAGGCATGCTGCGGCCCGGCGGTTAACCCGCGTATCACAAATGCAGATAAGAGCTACGACCCGAGGCAGCCGGCGTTCCGCATTCCAAGACGAGTCGTCAAGGGTGGTTCGCACCTCTGCGCTCCCAATTACTGCCTACGGTACCGTCCGGCGGCTCGCCAGCCACAGATGATCGACACCGGCATGAGCCACATTGGTTTTCGCTGCATTCTACGCAAGCCCGGACCTGCAGCGGGAGAAGCGGAGATTGCTCAGGAAACCCGGCAGGAGCAACCGCAACAGCCGGCGGTACAAAAGTTGAAGAGTTCCATCAAACGGGTTTTTCAGGAGTTCAGGATCATGCGACGGGCTCTCGTGCATCCTGAAGTGCCTTGGCACGCCAAAGCGGTCGCCGGGTGCGCGGTGCTTTATGTCGTGAGCCCGATCCAGATCATTCCCAACTTCCTTCCCATTGTCGGGCAGATGGACGACGTGCTCGTGGTCTCCCTAGGCATCAAATACCTCAGGCGATCTGTTCCACAAAATGTTCTCGATGAGTGTGCGAGCCATACGCACAAACTTCGTAAACCCAAGATAGTCGTGGGCGCGACCGCGAATCCCCTCCCGAATTCGCAAGCATAAGCGTACCCAGCTGAGTGTAGCTCCGCTTCCCGGAGAGAAGGAAATGGGCCGTGTTCATTTAATGGTTTGGGCGGCCGTTTAAGGGCCGCCCAAACGGCGTTGCTGTTACTTCATGAACACGGAGTGTGGCTGGGCGGTAGCCTTCTTGGCAGCGAGCTTTTCTGCCGTACTGGGTATGATGGCTACTGAATTACCATCCGGAGTCAAAATAGCCTCCAAGTAGTCAGTATCTCCATACTTGTTGAAGACTACTTCCGTCTTTGCCTTTGTCGTTTTGGAAGACTGTCGAGTCTCTAACACGACCGAGTGGCTGCTCGAGGAACTACTAAGTTCATAGATATTGGGCTCATTCCCCACTTGGCTTAAGGTGTAGCTTCCAGCCGGCATCTTTGCATTCCCTGCATAGAAGCCGGACGAAAGCGTGAAGTTATACCGCGGGTCTTGTGCTGATGCGGACAATCCGCCCAGTAAAGTCACCACACCTATCACAGTTGCGATCATACGAGCGTTCTTCATCTTGCTCTCCTATTCATGCGCTTGATTTCCCGGGGATCCTTCCTCACAACACACTTTGGATACCTCCGCCACGTGGAGAAGTGATTCAGGTTTCGGACTGAGCGTACGAATGGGGAGTAAAGGCTGCAACTGTCACTTCGGACAGGGCGGGCCAGAAAAGTTTAGGCCACCCCGGGCCTACGTGACTAAAGTCTGGCATATCACTTGCCTAGTTGCGCTGGAGCAACGATCAGGCCATTCATCGCTCTGTAATCTTTTCTTGGCGGGCGAAATAAAGAATCTGCCACCGCCAGCCTCCTCCTTGAGGCCGCCGCACGGCGCGCCAGGCCGGAGCCAAATCTCTCCCGGATCCCCGAGAAATCAAGCGGCCAGGAACTGTGGCGGCGGCTCGGGCGGAGAAGTTGCAAAACCATCAATGTGCCAAACGACGGGCACGGGAGCGAACCAATGGACCGTACACATTGCCCTGAGGGATTTCTGCGTGAGGATGCGCAGAAGGTCGCCGCGATTGGGCTTCGCATCGCCACGGACAATCTGCGCCTCAACTGGAGCGTGGAGGCCCAGATGCGTTATGAGGAGAAGAAAAGCGCTGCGGATAAGGCCTTCACAGCGTGGAATGAGCACGTCCAGTATTGCCCGGTCTGCCGCGACGCGAGATCGGGTGTCGAGCCGGCTGCGACAAAGACGGCGGCGCGCGATGCTCCCACGCTGTTGCTGGTCGATGATAATCCTGCTCTTTTGGAACTTCTGGTCGAAATGTTGCAGCCCTGCTATAGGATCGCAGGGATGTTGTCTCATGGAGCCGTGGTGGCGGAGCAGGCCGCCATCCTCGTGCCGGATCTAATCATCCTGGATCTTTCCCTTGGAGATGTGAGTGGCTTTGAAGTTGCCAGACGACTGAAGAAGACGGGATCCCCGGCCAAGATCATCTTCCTGTCGCTCCATCAAGACATGGATTTTGTTGGCGCTGCCTTCGGCTTGGGTGCTTCCGGATATGTGTTCAAGTCTCGTCTAAGTACTGACCTCGAGAATGCGATCGAGGTTGTCTTGAGCGGAGGCCATTTCAGCTCCATTTGTTGATGTCTGGTCCTAAGGATCGTGCAGGCAACTATCCTACCGACCTGTCGCTAGTGACAGGTGTAATCCGCCCTATCTCCCGGTACCGTGAAATTGAAAGCATTGGTGAGCGCAGAGCGACTTAGCCGAGTTACGCGCGACGATTCAATCAGCTCGTTAACCTAGTACCGACGATGGAGAGGATTCCGATGAAATCAGCGACTAGCAGCTTCAGACGCGCAGGGGCGCAAAGGTTATGCGCGGCCCTGCTTACCGTAATGACATTAGCATCCGTGGCGTATGCACAGACATTCAGCTCCGGGGAAAAAGGGAAGATCAAGGGCACGATTATCTCCAGAAGCGGCGACTTGGTCAAAGTGCAGGATGCGAAAACCGGATCGACGGCGATCGTCAAGATCACCGACGATACGAAGATTATTCGCAACAAGTCCAAGGTGTCGTTTCACCGCCACGAAGACATGGACGTCACGGCCATGGTGCCTGGCTTGACAATCAGCGCCGAAGGGGTAGGGAACGCGGCCAACCAGCTGGAAGCGACCAAGCTCACCTTCTCGCCCGATGAGTTCGCCATCGAAGTTGCGCAGCAACAGCAGATCAATGCCAACAAGGCAGCGGCCGCTGGTGCGCAATCGACAGCCAGCCAGGGTGTGAGCGCGGCAGGCGCAGCGCAGACCTCGGCAAATACGGCGCAAGCGACGGCTAATCAAGCAGGTCAGGTGGCCACAGCAGCAGGCGGAATTGCGCTTACGAATGCAGCGGCTGTAGAGATGGTAAACAAGCGCGTTTCTGACCTCGACGACTACCAAACCGTGGCTGAAGCCGCGATCTTCTATCCTACGGGTCAATACACTTTGGATGCTCCGGCAAAGGCTGATCTCGACAAGCTGGCTGCCCTCGCTTTGTCAACCGATGGCTATATGATCGAGATCGCGGGTTATGCCTCCAAGACGGGATCGAAAGATGCCAACCAGCAACTCAGCGAGGATCGTGCAGCCGCGGTGGCAAACTATCTTCGCAACCAGGGGAACATTCCGTTGCGGCGGATTCTTGCACCGGCCGGTTACGGGGCCACCCATCCACTGGCTGAAAATACAGATCCACAGGGTCGCGAGCTTAACCGGCGCGTCGACGTAAAACTGGTGGTGAACAAGGGACTTCAGGGCACCATGTAGTTTTGTAGTTGCAGACAAGATGCGTTGCGATTCGCAACGCATCTTGTTCGTTTTAGGGCTCATGTAAGCCATCGATACGTGTACCATTCCGAATGCGTAGGAGAACCCTGAAATGAACCTACCCTCTTTTCCCCAAGTCGACTTGTTCTCCGCCGGCATCAACGCGCTGAACGGCGTGCTGGTGGCCCGCAATCCTTCGCACAACCGTGGTTACACGATGGCTGGGCTGTTGATCATGGCCTATTTTGGCGGTATCGGCGGCGGCGTGTCCCGCGACCTCCTACTGAATGACATCCCCGGGCCGCTCCAGGGCCCGGATTATCTGATCGTGTGCCCGCTGATGGGTTTGCTGGGGTTGGCCATCTATAAGTTCGCCGAGTCGAGGGAAGAGCAATTCCGAACCAAGATTCTGGCCTACTTCAAGTCATTCACGCTGCCCTGGTTTGCCATCCTGGGTGCGCACAAGGCGCTGGATCACAACCTGGGGATCTTCGCGGCGATCATGATCGGGCTCATCGCCACGACCGCGGGCGGGGTATTCATCGACTTGTTCTCCGGGGTCACGCCTGAGATTGTAAGGCCGGCGCAGCAACTCGTCACCGCAGCGGTCCTGGCAAGCACCGTCTACACGCTGATCGCGGTGCATTATAAGGACAGCACCACCTTCTTTCCCGTGACATTGATCGCGGTGCTGGTTTCGTTTGTTTTCCGCGTGGTTGCGGTCCGGGAGCACTGGGGATCCTTCGTGCCGCTGGTCGCGCCCGGCGAAGGCCCGGCGGCGTGAACGGCTTGCTGACTAATGGCGTCCGAAGTCTATCCTCTGCTACGCTATGCCGTAAGTTTGAGGGGGTCATCCGATGAGCGTTGCTGAACCGGCAAAGGATCGAGCGACAATCCTTGCCGAAGAGCGAACCGATCTTGCCTATCAGCGCACGATTATCGCGGCGGAAAGAACGCTGATGGCATGGATCCGAACCGCTCTTTCGATGATTGGCTTCGGGTTTACGATCTACAAGTTCTTTCAATACCAGGCTGACGAAATAGCTTCCGGTAAGATCGCCCGTCCGAACGCGCCGCGCAACCTGGGGTTGACCTTCATCGCTGTGGGGACGTTCGCGTTGGCCGGCGCCGCCTGGCAGCACAGGCAGTTTTTGAAATCACTTGGGACATCGGAGAAGAAGCATACGATTTCGATCTCCATCGTTGTGGCGTTGGTTGTCATCCTGATCGGGATCGTCACATTCTACGGAGTGTTGCTGAAGGCTGGACCGTTTTAGGTTTTTAGAAACCGTCGCTAGTGGTGCTCGAGCGACCAGACTTTCTGGATGAGAGCGAACAAAAAGGCAGCGGTCAGGCCGAACAGAATCCATCCGTCCAATGCTTCGAGCGGCCACATAAGTTGCCAGTTCGGCTCCAGGCGGAGATTCGTGCCCCCTACGGTTGTCATGACGCTTAACGAATACAGCATTGCCTGCTTCCGGTCGCCTCCCAATGCGCCCAGCAGATGGTAAGCGACGGACCACATCCACGCTTCAAGACCATGCAGGAAGATGGCGCAGAGGGAAGATCCGCCGACGACAAAGACGGACAGGGTACGGCTGAGACGCTTGTTCTGCTCTTCCTTCAGGAGGCGACGCAATCCCCGGCTGAGCTGCCCCAGACCATAGGAGTGGAAGACTATGGTCACGATGATGAGCGGTATGCTCCAAAGCCAATCAGTTCTCCATGGAGCCAGCGGGGCAGGTGTCATAAGCAAGCCAAAGCATAGACGAGCGATGGGCGTTTAGGGAACTGTCACTTGGGACAGGTGGAGAAGACAACCTGATCCTGCCACCAGAGCTTTTCAAAGAAGGAGCGAGCTTTGCCTTGCTGCGACGTGCTGGTTACGATCTCGGCAATCGTGCGTTGGGCGTCGATGGCCTCAAACAGGCGCTTCTCTGTTTCGTTGATGGGCAGAAACAGATCTGTGTAAGTGTGACTGCGATTGATCAGAACCCCAGCGGCTCCCGGAGGCAGACGCTCCTGAATACAGATTGTCTCTGACATCCTGATCGGCACATAGCGCAGCCAGGCGTCGCCGGCGAAATTGATTGATTGCCGGCCCGGTGGTGGATCGTCTCGGTAAACGATCATGCTGTGGCGAACCATCGTCCCGCGGAAGAGTTCCGCAGCTGCATACTGCTCTGCCGGTGGAAGCGCTGCAATCCTCGAGGCCTGGGGAAGGCGGGCGATCGCACCGCAATGGGGGGAATAGGGCGCCTGTTTTATCCAGCGGCGGAAGGTCAGGTTTCCTCGCTCAACAAATTCCATGAGTTGCGGCACGGAATAGGCGCGGTCCTGCGGGTGCAGGAGGGCATCGGCAAGCGCTGCCTCCTGCTGGAAATCCGGGGCTTCGCGCAACAGATTTGCCAGCGGATGGTTTGGCGGCAACGCCCGTAGGACAGCGATGAGCTCCGCAATTCCCTCATCGGTCGCGTGGGTGCCAGTCCGTCTGCAGAACTCCTGCAGCATATAGACGCCGGCCCGTCCATAGGGTGCATACACCATCAGGTGCATGGCGCCATCCGGCTTGAGCACGCTGCGTAAAGCTGCCAGCCCGGCATCCGGATCCGCAAGGTGATGCAGAACTCCAGTACACACAATCTGGTCAAAGTCTTCTTTCAGATCGCCGAGACGATCGATCGGAAGTTGATGGACATGAAGATTGGTTAAGTTGTATTTGCGTTTCAGTTCTTCCGTGCATTGCACGCTGGTCGTGCTCAGGTCGATGCCGGTCACTCGCGCTCGAGGCCAACGCATCGCGTGCCTGGCGGCCTGGGATGTTCCGCAGCCGGCGATCAGGATGGAGTAGTCATCCCTGTAAGGCTTGAACGGCCAGAAGAGATGATAGTCTGCGCGGCGCTTTTGCTCATCCTGCCATTGCAGGCGATATTGTTCCAGACTGTCGACCGGCGGAGGATAGGGGTAACGCTCGTAGAAGTCCTGGACCCGCTCCGCTATGTCGAACAATGGTGGGGCGTCGTCTGCGGTTTGGCTCATTGAAAAAAAATTCCCCGGCAGACTATTGTCAGCCGGGGAACCCTTGTCCATCAAGCTGCTGCGCAGTTTATTTGTGTCCTGCGACAGCGGCCTGTGTTTGATGCAACGACGCCATCACCGCGTCGAGGTTGAAGGAAGCCGCCTTTTGGCGAGGCGGATACTTCACGTAGTTTTCGATCTGGGCCGCGACGACCGCCTGGCACAGATAGAGTTGCGGGACGTGATTAATCATCCAGTCGTAGTAGACGTTGGAATTGAAATCGGCGCGCTCGAAGGGATCGCGACGGAGGCTGTAGATATTGGGAAGGCGCAGCTTGACCATCGGTTCTTGCCAAACCGCTGTTGAGAGTGCACGCTGCACTTCAAACACCAGCTTGTAATCGCCGACCCGGACTGCCATGACGCCGCCATCATCGCTGACGTAGAAGAAGTATTCTCTGGGGCTCTCCTTCACCTTGCCAGTGAGATAGTCCAGCATATTGAAGCCGTCGATATGCACCGTGAAGGTTTTGTCCCCGGCCTTGTAGCCGGTGAGAAGCTTCGTGCTTACATCGGGATCACCTGCGGCGGCCACCAATGTGGGCAGCATATCCTGGTGGCAAACGATGCCGTTCAGCACCGAGCCCGCGGGGATCTTGCCCGGCCAGCGCATAAAGCATGGAACGCGCCATGCGCCTTCCCAGTTGGTGTCTTTCTGGCTGCGGAACGGTGTATTGGCGCCATCGGGCCAGGTATCGTTCTCGGGGCCGTTGTCGGTGGAGTACATGACGATGGTGTTGTCGGCAATGCCCAGCTCATCGACCTTGTTGAGGATCTCACCAATCTGCTCGTCGTGGGTGACCATGCGATCGCTGTAGTCGTCCTGGCCGCTCTTGCCGCGGTTCTTGTCGGCAAGGTGGGTCCGGAAGTGCATGGCGGTCGAGTTGTACCAGAGGAAGAAAGGCTTGTCGGCCTTGACCTGTTTTTCCATCCAGCCGATGGCGCCGGCCGTGATTTCTTCGTCGACAGTCTCCATGCGCTTTTTGGTGAGGGGGCCTGTGTCTTCAATGGTCTGCTTGCCTACGCGGCCCCAGCGGGGGTCGGTCGTCGGGTCATCTTTGTCGGTTGCGAAGCAGTGAAGGACGCCTCTGGGTCCGAACCGTTCCTTGAACTTCGGATCCTTGGGATAGTCGGGGAGTTCGGGCTCTTCTTCTGCGTTCAGGTGATAGAGGTTGCCAAAGAACTCATCGAATCCGTGCACGGTTGGCAAATACTCGTTGCGATCGCCCAGGTGGTTCTTCCCGAACTGGCCCGTGGCATAGCCGAGCGGCTTGAGCATTTCGGCGATGGTGGGGTCTTCTGCCTGAAGTCCGACAGTGGCGCCGGGCATGCCAACTTTAGTCAAGCCGGTGCGGAGCGGATTCTGGCCGCAGATGAACGACGCACGCCCAGCGGTACAGCTCTGCTGGCCGTAGTAGTCGGTGAACATGACGCCTTCCTTGGCAACACGGTCGATATTTGGGGTGGTGTAGCCCATCATGCCTCGGCTGAAGTGACTGATGTTCCAAGTGCCGATGTCATCGCCCCAGAGGATTAGGATGTTCGGTTGCTTAGCCATTGTTTTCTTCCTTTTTTAGGTTGAGTTCTTGCGCTGAAGTTGTCGGCCTTGACCGGTTGAATCGTTGTCACAAAGAAGTTGCGGATCGTCACGTGGGTGGGTCGTGCCCCCTGACCGTTGGTGCGGGTTGGTAGGTGGTGGGCATTGGGCTTTTAGTCTCCTGCAAGCCGTTCCTTAACAGCGGTGTGCCGGCGGCGCGCGATGCGATTGATGGGTCCGCGGAACAGCAGGTAGGGGATGATAGCCAGAATGATCGCGACCAATACGGCTTCGCCGGGATAGACCAGCCAGCGGTGCTCGATGAGCTGGTAGACCACATCGAGCACCACCGCGAGGATGAACACCTTGCCTACGCCCTTCCAGCCGTCCTTCATGGCCGCTTCTCTTTCGCCCTTGTCAGTGAAGAGAGCCCAGAAATAAGCCGGCTTGCCCTCTCGGGCATCTTTCAACCCATCGCGGATGGCGAAAAAGGTGGCCATGCACGGTTGGAGCAAGAGACGGAACTTCATGGGACCCGTCACTCGTGCGATCATGTCGTCCGCGATGCGTGTTAGAAGGTGATCCATCGTGTCCTTCTCCTCTCAGCCATTTGGGGTGGGGAACTGGCGGCTGCCGCGGGCAACGGGGAACAGGGTCTTTCCCGCGGAATCCCCTTTTGGGTATCCCGCGGGAAGAGCTGTCGACTGCTTTACCCTGCAAGGTTCACACCGATTGCGCCGATGAGGAACTGTCACTTGCGACAGGTTAAAGCTGTTGGGGTTTTTATGGGATCATCCCGCAGTCGAACATCTTGTTGGCGATGGGGGCTGCCACCTTGTTGATGAACACTACGCGCATTTGTGGATCGCTCCTCAGGAACTGCACGGCTTTGATTTTTTCCGGCGAGGGCGGTTGCGGCTGCTCTTTTTGCGCTATCAGCTGCTGGCAGGGGGTGCTCTGATATTTCTGAATCACCTTGGCAGCAAGTTTGTCCAGTATTGGATATTGCTGTTGCGCGTGTGTTCCCGTTGCCAGGGTCAGGGTGAGTGGGGAAAGCAGCAAAACGAACTTAAGGACACGGCTTAGCTTCATGTTTCTCTCCTCGTTTTTGGGGAAGTTGCGCCCCGGGCTACCCAAGAAGCCATTCCCTGAGTGTCGAGGAGCTGCGGCGGGTCCAGATCAGCTAGTACTGAGGCTCTTTCCGAGATGGTACGGTTAGGTTCAGGCTAAAGAGTGGCGTTCGCAGGGGGATACTAGCAAAAGATAGAGAGGGGGACTAGAAATCTTCTAGTCGCCCTCTCGAGGTCCACGTGACGTACGGGCTGAAGCCCTGTTTTTTCACGCTTAACGGCCCGACTTTAAAGCGGAAGTGGATCCAGTCCCGCTGCAATTGCAAGCCAATGCCCGCGGCTAAAGCCGGTGAAGTAGGCTGCTGGAACCGCTCGGCTTGAAAGCCGAGCTCCCCCGCATGAATGCGGGGGCTCCCACCGGGCTTTGGTTGAGAGGACGGTGGGAGCCCTCTGCTTTAACAGGGAGAGCGACGCTTTTGTTGCCGGTCCAAACGCTCTGGTTCTCACGCAGACTCTTTAGCCCTTATTTTTTCACGCTTAAGGGCCCGACTTTAAAGCGGAAGAGGATCCAGTCCCGCTGCAATTCCGAGCGAAAGCCCGCGGCTAAAGCCGGTGGAGTAGGCTGATGGAACCGCTCGGCTTGAAAGCCGAGCTCCCCCGCATGAATGCGGGGGCTCCCACCGGGCTTTGGTTGAGAGGACGGTGGGAGCCCTCTGCTTTAACAGGGAGAGCGACGCTTTTGTTGCCGGTCCAAACTCTCTGGTTCTCACGCAGACTCTGAAGCCTGTACCCTTCGATCGCATCGAGGGAACCGCAAGCCAGGTAGCGATTTGGTGAACTAAAAGTGCGATATAAGCGTCATAAGCGTCATAAGGCGCCCGAGTAGAAGGGCGCGATACGCCCGTCCTATTCCGTCGTCCACTCCTCTCCCTGGGTTCCCGGTGCGTTGTTTCGTTCCTGCTCTTGCTCTGCACAGGCCGACCAGAGAGCGGTGGGGCGGCCCCCGGTGAGCTCGCTATGGCAGCTGACTGCGTCGAGGGCCAGCAGTTGTTCGAGGGCAGCATCGATGCGGTCGCCTGGGACATGGCCATGGAAGAGACGAATGATTTGATACTTCGACAATCCTACTGGGGATTGCTCGAGTGCTTCGCGAATACGGTCGGCAATGGGGTCACCGGTGGAGTCTCCGAAGAGGAGCGAAGCGCTGGCGGAGCAGTAATCCCAAACGGCGAGAGCAGCCTGGAGGTGGGGCAGGCCGACGACGGAGCTGGAGTCGAGAGCAGCGTAGATGGCGCTGAGGCGCAGGACCTGGGCCTCGGCGCGGCTGGTCGCGGCGCCGCGCAGGCCGGGACGTAGCTGGCTCAGGGTGGGATAGCAATCGTGCCAAAGCGCGCGCGGCCTCATCGCGGCGGTAGAGGATCTCGGGGGTGGCAGCGGCCTGGTCGAGCGCGCGGCGCAGTTCGCGGGCGACGGCGGATAGATCGTTGGCGTCGAGGTTGCCGCCCTCGGGAAGGCAGCTGTTGCGCTGCACCGAGGTCCAAAGGCAGCGATTGGCAAAGCCGTTGTGGGCTTCGGTGCGATGGAGACTTTGAGCCAGCTCGCGCTGGGTGATGTGAGCGATGAGGCTGATATGGGTACCGGTGGCGTGCAGGTGCTGATGCATATCGAGGGTGGGAAGATCGCCACTATCCCAGGCGCCGCGGAGAAGAGGCGAGAGTTGTCCCTTGCCGCGCTTAAGCGCATAGAGGACGGAGGCGAACTCTTCTGAGAGCGCGAGGAGACGGCGGTCGGTGGGCGGATGCTGATCGCGGAGAGCGTGGACGAGGCCACTGGCGGTGAGGCGGGCGCTGTTGACGCAGTTGGAGAGCCAAGGGTGATCGACTTCTGCGAAGAGGCGAGCGATCTGGCTCCAGCTGGTGCCTTTGCGGGCCTTGCTGGAATCGCCTACGAGCACGACGAAGAGGTTGAGGCCGTGGCGGGTAGCGTCGACCATGCAGTGGGGCCCCCTGCCGACCAGGTTGCCAAAGGCGGCGAGCAGTTGGAGGAGAATGGCGGCTGGGTGGGCCTCGGTGTGGGGAGCGATGGTACGGACCGCGAGCCCAGTGACTCCATGCAGGGCGGCTTCGCCCAGCAGGGGATTGGCCGACAGTCGCGCTGGGTTTGGCCTGGGTGATCGATCCGGGTTGTGTTCAGGCGGCCCGGCCTGCGGTTGGGTCGGTGGATCGAGTAGCTCGGTTCTGAGTTGTTGCAAGCTCTCAAGGCTGGGAAAGCTCGGGCCCATTAAACCTCTGAATGAATCTCGTAGCATATTCGACACCTCTTTGGTTTCATTATTTCTTCAAGGCAAGTCAGGTAGATTTTGGAACGCTCATTAGTCACTGCGTCATAAGTTACCAAATACTTAATAAGTAACCTAGCTGGTTATTCTGTGATGCTTTGGCTGCGGATAACTGCGGCGCTCATCAGCTCGCACTGTTAGTTACGACTAGTTATCATCCTTTTTGTTCGCAGTGCTGCGTTGGCTGCGCAATGTTGGTCGAGGACTTGCGCGTCGCCGCTGACTAAGCCGATAGGTGATTCTGATGAGATACCGTCGCATGATTCGGCCCTCCGATAGTGCGCATCTACGCCAACGATGCCATGGGCTGTTGCATCGCGCAAGCGCGCCTGGAAAAAAGATGTGGATAGCGGGGCAGTTAACTAAAAGTAACCCCCTCTTTCAGGATTCCTGCTACGCGGCACGCGTTGAGGGAGGGGATGCGCGGCTTTATTAGCGGAAAGCCGCAGGGAGGCCTCACTGGAAATCGGGTTATCCGAATTATCCGGGCTGGTTCAACGTGAAGTCATTTGAGGCCATCGGATGAAGATGTTGTGTGAGCTCTTAGTGTGACTCTGACTGTGAATGTGACTGTGACTGTGATTTGGCATCGCCAAGCATCGATTTATGAGTGCTTGGAGCATTGCTTGGAGGATGCTTGAAGCATTCACCATTGCAATCTTGTTTGCGATGGCGCCTTTTCGCGGAGGGAGGGAGTGCGTGCCTATTCGGGCGGGCGGTCATCCTTCGGAAGACTCTAGATTTGAGCTTGGGCCTTGATGTATCGCCACGCACGAATCGATGAGGTGGGAAGCAGCTTACCAGGCGGAAAGAACGTTCGGCTAAGTCCTTCTTCCAGTTTGCCGTCCTCGAACCTGACCTGAACAGTAGCGTTCACTCTCGGATAGGTCTTCCTGTCGCTCGGATCGAATCGGTGCCAATCGCTCAGATGGACCATATCTACGGTACGCAGGGGTGCAGCCGGTGGATGGCTTTCGCCTTACGTTCGCCGATTATATTGGGAACGGACCATATCGGATTCGGACCACGGGCGGCCAAAATTGGATTCGATCACGCTTTAGCCCGCATAATTTCTGAGAACCTCAGCCCCTCGATTGCAGCAAGGAAACGGGCAACGTCCAGGGCTTCCGGCAGGCTACCGCAAGATCCCGTCTTCCGGGAACCCAACGGTCCTGCATTGAGATGCCAGCGTATTTTGAAGACTCATCCAAACGTCGGCTAAGCTAAGCTGATGCAGGGCCGGCCGCAAATTCGCTCACTCCTCCGGCAAGGAGACCGGCGAACCACGGGAAAGGTCGCCGCGGTGGTTCGCACAGTACTTCGCGACCCAAAACTCACTTCATCTTTAGTGGAATGCGCATTCGACCCGGATGCAGCTATTCGCATGAGAGCGGCAGATGCGCTGGAGAAGTTGTCACGTGAGCGGGTTTATGAGTTGCAGCCCTACACAGCAGTACTGCTCGGGTTGTTTGAAGAGACCGAACAGCAGGAGTTGTGCTGGCACCTGGCCGTACTGCTACCACGCCTGAATCTCAATGCTCGTGAGCGCCGCCGAACTGGTCAGGTTCTGTTGCGATGCATGGATTCAAGAAGCTCCATTGTAAAAACGTTTGCCCTACAGGGGCTCGCTGATCTGACGGTGCGAGAGCCCTCTCTGATACCGCTTGTCCACGATCTGCTGATGTCCGCAGGGAGGAACGGTACGCCTGCGATGAAAGCGCGAAGCCGCAAGCTACTCCACAAGGTGAACAGACCTGCGATTAAGCTAGATTCCAATCCACTCTAAGAGCTGGTGAGGGAAGTGGCACTTTGTAAAACACGAGGGGACAGTGAAGCGGATATTTCGGACCTAAAGCGATAGCCGCGTGATCCCGGTCTGCCAGCAGTGCTATACACGCCACCGGACATGGGCCTTGCGGCGGATGGAAGCTGGGTAGAGAGTCAGCGGGGGTGACGGCCCTGCACCACACGGCTGGCCTACAATCTCTTTCGGAGAGATTCGAACAGGACGTAGCCGACCACTGCGGCAATCAGAGCAATCACAAAATTGTGAGAGGTGAAGACATCCCGCACTGCCCACGCCAAGCCTCTTTTCTCCCCCATGCCTGAACGTTCAAACTCGCCCATAAGAAGATTGGAATAGAACAGGAAGACAATGAAGCCAACTTCTGTGACCGCTCTGCCGATATTCTTCCTCATTTGTTTGCATCTTAATGCCTGATGGATAGGTGTGAGATTTTTGATGCAGCAATCAGCCCCCGCCAGGGCGCTACGCTGTTGCCGTGACCCCCTTTGTGTGTCCAAAATGTGGGCATGAACAATTTAGAATAGGCATCTAATCAGGGGGAGGGCCGAATATGTACTATCCGCATCCACTGATTGCCCGTCACATGCGCCAGTTCCCAATTCTTCGGCTACCGCCTCAAGTTCCTGGAAGGAAGACGCGCTATCGGCTATTGCAGCGATTAAGAGTAGTTGCTACAGATCGAGTCGTGAATGTCGCAATATGGCGCCACGATTCAGGTACTTCACGATGTCTCTGTCCCAAAACAATACAGTCGTTAACTCTTCTGCGTGTCCGCCGAAAAAAAGGACAGCACAACTGATTCTTCAAGGAACCTGCATGGCGGCGATCAAGATTCTGCTCGTGGACGATGATGAAACCCAGAATGCCATCATGCGTAGTCTGCTGGAGCAAGAGGGCTTCGAGATAACGGTTGCGGGCAACGTTGCAGAAGCTTTAAGGCTCATCAGCTCAGAACGGTACGATGTGCTTCTGAGCGATTTACATATGCCAGGGGCGGCCGATGGTCTCACCGTCATCAGTGCAATGCGCCACCTGAATCCCAATGCAATCGCAATATTGCTAACTGGGTTCCCAGAGATGGATGTAGCCGCCCAGGCTATTTTGCGGCAAGCCGATGAGATCATGATCAAGGGGACGGACTTAACAGAGCTGCTCGGATCGATCAAACGGCGGATCGCGAAGGGAACCGATTATACCCAGCGCAAGGTTGAGAGTGTGGCAACGATTCTTGAGCGGACGGCTCCGAGTTGTATCGAAGACTGGTTTGTGGAAGTTCAGCGAGATAGTAAGCTGTCACTTGTGCCCTTGACGCAGGCACAGCGGTCCGGTCATCTGCCTCAGTTGTTCCGCGATCTGATCGCTCGCCTCCGGGCGTCTCTACCTTTTGGCAGCAGCGGGCCGCTATCATCATTCGCGGCAAAACATGGGCTGACCCGACGCCGGCAGGGTTATTCCGCTGCGATGATGGTCGAGGAGTCACGCATTTTGCAGGTCTGTATTTTCCATACGCTTGAAACGAACTTAGCTACGATCGACTTCGGCGTGCTGCTGTCACAAGTAATGACCATCGCGGATGAGGTGGACTCCCAACTACGACAGGCGATGGAATGCTATGTCGAGGGGTCAATTCACGATTCGCTTACTGCTTGAATCCTGTTTGGGCACCTAACGAGAGAGGAGAGAGTTAGACACGCAGCATCGAAACATCGGAGCCCGGCCTTTCGACGCACCTACGCAACCACGAGCTTGATCGTGACGTCACTGTTGACCCATTAAAAACGCGCTAAGGTATGGTGGCCGAGCCTGCATTGACTCAGTCGATGCAGGCTTCACGTTGCGAGTCAACACCGGAGCAACGTTTAGCAAATGTTGATGACACGCGTTGATACGTGGTCGATTGGTTGCGGCAAGCAAAACCAAAACAAACGATTGATCGATTGCGTGCGGCGGACATCAAATCCACCATGAGTTGCGAGGAGTATTTAGAACTCGAACGGGATTATGCGTGTGCGATCCGCCGCTGGGCTCAGTATGCACAACCTCAAAGCATCGGGCCGCCGGGTAAGGACCAGTTGCAGCAAGCCACAGCACTCCGGCAAGAGGCATTGGTAGAACTGAACACTGCCGCGGATACTCTGCATCTCCATCGCCTGCTATGCGCGGTGTGTAGACGACAGGGCGCTGCCTGAAAAGCGGGATGTATTGCTGCATTAAGAATTGCTCTTTGCTTTCTTGGCAGCCTTCTTTGGCTTCTCTAACGACGCATCGACGGTTCGCGCAATTTCAATCTCGGTTACGCCCTTGGACACAGCCTTTTGGACAGCCTTCTTGATGCGCTTTACTGCCTTCTTCTTCTTTGATTTCGCGTCAGCCATTGGGTACCGTTGCCTCTGCAGGTCAGATTGCGATTGTATGCTGCGGGTTGTTTCGAGGTCGATGAAGGGCAGCGGGCAAAAGCTCGGCCGGGGAGAAGAGTCCCCCAGCGGCTAAAGCCGGACGCGGGTGCAACTAGTTCCGTGCGGGCTGAAGTGTTTGCGTGCGAACCGCCGGTTCAGGTTTGAGACTACGAGCCGGTCCCGCCAGGGACGGCTGAAAATGTCCCAGGATGGACCCGGATTTCCTGTGCAACCGGGCGGAATCAACGAGCCTTTCCGTGAAGAAAGCCGCATACACTGACCTGTCTAGAGCTGCGTGCAGGAAATCCATCTAAACCCAGGACTGGCGTCCTGGGACATTTTCCGGGACTGGTCTTGCTGGGCGCGTACACACAGCACTGACGTGCTGGGCTACCCGCGTGGATGTGCTGGCCCCAGGGCTAAAGCCCGATTGTTTAGAGTGCGATTCTTTCCGCGACGCTAAAGCGTCGCTCCCCCCTGCTGAAGCAGGGGGCTCCCACCCAGTGACAGTGACGCGGTGGATGTGCTGGCCCCGCGCGGCCCGATTGTTTAGAGTGCGATTCTTTCCGCGACGCTAAAGCGTCGCTCCCCCCTGCTGAAGCAGGGGGCTCCCACCCAGTGACAGTGACGCGGTGGATGTGCTGGCCCCGCGCGGCCCGATTGTTTAGAGTGCGATTCTTTCCGCGACGCTAAAGCGTCGCTCCCCCCCGCTGAAGCAGGGGGCTCCCACCCAGTGACAGTGACGCGGTGGATGTGCTGGCCCCGCGCGGCCCGATTGTTTAGAGTGCGATTCTTTCCGCGACGCTAAAGCGTCGCTCCCCCCTGCTGAAGCAGGGGGCTCCCACCCAGTGACAGTGACGCGGTGGATGTGCTGGCCCCGCGCGGCCCGATTGTTTAGAGTGCGATTCTTTCCGCGACGCTAAAGCGTCGCTCCCCCCCGCTGAAGCAGGGGGCTCCCACCCAGTGACAGTGACGCGGTGGATGTGCTGGCCCCAGGGCTAAAGCCCGATTGTTTAGAGTGCGATTCTTTCCGCGACGCTAAAGCGTCGCTCCCCCCTGCTGAAGCAGGGGGCTCCCACCCAGTGACAGTGACGCAGTGGATGTGCTGGCCCCGCGCGGCCCGATTGTTTAGAGTGCGATTCTTTCCGCGACGCTAAAGCGTCGCTCCCCCCTGCTGAAGCAGGGGGCTCCCACCCAGTGACAGTGACGCAGTGGATGTGCTGGCCCCAGGCTAAAGCCCGATTGTTTAGAGTGCGATTCTCTCCCACCCAGTGAGCAGTGACGCGGTGGATGTGCTGGCCCCAGGGCTAAAGCCCGATTGTTTAGAGTGGGATTCTTTCCGCGACGCTAAAGCGTCGCTCCCCCCTGCTGAAGCAGGGGGCTCCCACCCAGTGAGCAGTGACGCGGTGGATGTGCTGGCCCGAGGCTAAAGCCCGATTGTTTAGAGTGCGATTCTTTCCGCGATGCTAAAGCGTCGCTTCCCCCCTGCTGAAGCAAGGGGGCTCCCACCCGAGTCTGGAGCGCCGACGGCCGTCGCACGATCTCTCCCAAAATAGGCTGACTTTCTTCACGCCGACTCTCTCATGATAGATCGCGCCCAGGTTCTGGATGGGATCGACTCATTTCTCCCAGGCAAAAATGCGCTTCCAGTCGTTCTTCATGCTGATTACAGTCCAGCCCTTGGCCTTAGCCTCGTCGTACAACGGCTGCGTGAATTTTCCAACCTTGGTATCGGGCAGTCCCTGGGCCGGGCCGTAGGCATACTCACGCTGGGCGTCATCGTGCAGGACGAGCATCTCCAGCGACGCCCCGCCCCCAGCCTGGGTGTATTCCAGCATCTGCTGATCACCGGTGGAGTTGCCGAACGCAGCCTTCGGATGCTGGCCGAGAAAGAGATAGATATCTTTCGCTTTGCCGACGCCGTTGTCGTTCAGCAGAAGGTCCTTCTTGCGGATGAGGACGGGCTGTCCCTGCTTGTCGTAGGTGTATTGGGTCTCCAGCACCGAGCCGATGACCTGGTCTTGGGGGATGCCGTATACCGGCTGCGAATAAGTGCGCACGAATTCCTGGCCGCCCCCGGTAACTATGTAGGTCCGGTAGCCGTTGTCGCGCAGATACTTACCTACCTCCAGCATTGGCTGGTAGATCATCTGCGGATAGGGTCTGTCGAAGCGCGGATGTTTGGCGGCCGCCATCCAGCTCTTCACCATGGAGGCGAACTCATCCACAGGCATGCTGACTTGGGTAGCGTCGCTTATGTCCTGGAGGTCTTTGTCCGTGGCTTTCGCCAATGCCCCGAGGTCTCCGACGATTAGACCTTTGAAAAGGGGTCTTTTACTCCACTCCGGATGCTGGGGTGCAAGAGCAACGAGCCGGTCGCGCATGAATAACAATTGCGAATACATGGGCTGCTCGACCCAGGTGGTACCGTCCTGATCGAAGGTGGCGATGCGGTCCGCCGGCTGCACGAATTGGGGGCTAGCCTTGTCGGTGGTGGTCTGGACAAAGTTGATGATTGCCTGCTTCGCCGGCCCCTGGTTCCAGGAGGGCAGTGGATCCGCGCCAAGATCCACTGCTGCCGAGGAGGGAGTGGAAGCGGAGGGACCAGAGGCGGACGGACTGGAGGGCGTAGGACTGCTGGAGCAACCGACAAGGAGGAGTAGCGGGAATAGAAACGTCCAGAGCGATGTCAGGCGGACTTTCATAGTTTTGCCTCGTTTTGGATTTCTTCACCAGCCTTTGGAGAACAGGACTAAATCCGCAAAGTAGAACGCCTGTGCCTCAGCGACCAATTTCACAGGCCAGGACTGCTCTGGATCATGCCGCCGTCTGTGATGATGGTCGTAGCTGTTATGTAGCTGGCCCCGTCTCCGGCCAAAAAGGCAACCACACTGGCGATTTCTTCAGGTTTCGCCATTCGGCCCAGCGGGATTGCGGCATTCAATTTAGCCATCAGCGCCGGATCGGTCATGGTGGAGAGATTGATTGGCGTGGCGACCGCGCCCGGCGCCACGCCCACGACCAGGATGTTGTGGGGAGCGAGTTCCACAGCTGCTGTGCGGGTCAACATGCGCATAGCGCCTTTGGATAGGCAATACGCTGTGTTGCCGGGCATCGGCCAGTCTTCGTGGATGGAAGAGATGTTGATAATTCGGCCTCCGCCGCCTTGCTTGATCATCTGTTGGGCGGCGAACTGGGTACCGAAAAATGCACTCTTTAGATTGATTTCAAGAACTTTCTCATATTGTTCCTCGGTGGTGTCGAGAATGGATGTGCGGGTTTCTACGCCGGCGTTGTTCACCATAATGTCGACACGTCCAAATTTCTCTACTGCGGAGGCGACGATCTTTTGCAGGTCAGCCAGCTTGCTGACGTCGGCGTCCACGCCGATAACGCGTTCACCTAAAGCGACGATCTCTTGTTCTAGTGCTTCTGTCGCGTCGGGGTGAGAGACATAGTCGATGACGACGCTTGCACCTTGCTTCGCGAGCTCGAGCACGATGGCTTTGCCAATGCCGCTATTGCCTCCAGTGACGATTGCAACTTTACTCGCGAGTGACATAAGGATCCCCTTTGAAGGCTTCAAAACACGTTTAGGTTAGGGGGAGCCAGTGCGGCGAGACTACTGGCAGAAGTGACAGTGATGCCACCATGAGAGGAGTCACTGCTCTACCTGTCACAAGAGACAGTGGGAGAGTTTGGTTATCCGCGAGTAACCTGTGCTTGACAAACGGGCTCGTCAAGAGCCTGACTAATCCCTCATTTCCCACGCTCGTTTCAATCGTCGAGAAGAGGCCGGAGCCCGAACGTGTTCGTGGGGGTCAAGTAGGAGAGAAGCTTATGAGCCAAGACATCAGAACAGAGGAGCCAAAGGCAAAGGAAGGCGAGGGTTTCTTGCGCCGCCTACTCGACCGGATCGAGCCGTCTGCCGGCGATGCCCATTCGGGATCGGCTGGGCAATCCACACTTGACCTCAATGATATCCAGGGGATCATTCTCCGCGGTTACAGGATGCCTGTGGTGAGGCATTTTCTGCTATCGGTGGGCGTGCCGGCGGCGGCGCGGAAAATGCTGGGCCGACTCGTCAGTGGCGACGAGGCGGACGCGCCGCAGATAACCAATGCAGAAGAGTGGCAGGTGGGCCTTGCGCCTGGCCCGGGAGACAATCTCTCTGAACGCCCAAGCCACAAGCCAGACTACTGTCTTAATCTGGGCATTACGTGGGCGGGACTCATCGCTCTGGAAGTCAAAGATCGCGTCCCGACGCTCTCCTTCCAGTCGTTCCAGTCATTCATGGCGGGAGCGGCGGAACGAGCAGCGTTTATAGGGGACACTGGGGCGAGCGCGCCACAGAACTGGGTTGGCGGCTTCGGGACGGGATCGGACCATGTGATGGTGACGCTGTACGCCATGAGCCCGGAGGCGATGACTAGCTACAGCGAGCGTCTGTCTGCTCTGTTTGCCGAAGGCGATGCTTTTCGGGAGATCTACCGCGCCGACGGGATGGCGTTAACGGAGGTGATTGATGGCAAGCCCACCTTCACCTCCAAGCTCCACTTCGGCTACACCGACGGAATAAGCATGACCACCATTCGCGGTGGCCCGCTGAAGTACAAGCCGGATCATCAGCAGCCCTGCGAACCGTGGCTGTTCGTTTTACAGGATGGAGCTGAGAATTACAATGTGCCCGAGCCCCGAGAACTAGGCCTTAACGGCAGTTTCTCTGTCTTCAAGATAATCCTGACCGATGTGGTTGGGTTCGAAAATAACCTGCAAAAAAACAAGGACAAGATTGACCCCGAACTGCTCGCTGCAAAGATGTGCGGGCGGTGGCGGAATGGCGTACCTCTGGCGTTGTCACCAGAGACTGATAGCCCCGCCGGCGGCATTTCGGCCGACCAGCTAAATAACTTTGGGTATGTCAATGCCGATGGGTCGGGGGATCCAAGGGGGCTTCGCTGTCCCGTTGGCGCGCACATACGCCGCGCAAATCCTCGAGACCAGCCGGTCGCAGGACAAGGCGAACCTGGCGGGAGCAACAATGCACACAGAATGATCCGTCGTGGTATGCCTTACGGGCCAGTCTATGATCCGGGTAAACCTTATGACGGCATAGAGCGCGGGCTTCTTGGTTACTTCATCAACGCGAGCATCGAAAACCAATATGAGTTTGTATTGCATAACTGGGTCAATGACAGCGAGTTCGCCGGAGCTGTTCGGCTAAACCCGAAATCGAAGGATCCTATTGTTGGCACACAAGACCCAGCGGAAAGTATTTTTGTGATTCCCCAAGCGGATGGCGCTGCCCCGATCGAGATCACCGGGTTCTCAAGCTTCCTTAGGACGAAAGCCACTGCTTACTGCTTCTTGCCCAGCATCACGGCGGTCAAATTCATTTCGGGACTGGTTTGAGTGAGTCGGCTTATGCCTTTCGACTGAGGAGAATCCAGGCGCCAATTCCCAGTAAGGGATCGATGATCGCGAAGGCCACCAGCAAATGAGGGAAGACCCCAGCGTATGCCAAGGGGAGAAATACCAGCGGAACGAATATCAATCGGTCGATCACAGAAGCAGCGACGGGTTGGCGCGCGCCGGAACGACCGCCGAACAAATACAACCAACCGACCACCACGAGCAATAGACCAACCACCCGGAAGAGCGCACCCTCCTGGCCAACGAAAGGTGCGTCCCTGAAAAGCGTCTGGACCATACCAGGCCACGCAATGATGAGAACCCCTGCTCCGAGATAAAGGACGCCGTTCATCACCGTGTACTTGGAGGTGGTGGATAGGTTAGATGGCTTTTCCAAAAGATCCGTAATGAGCGACATATTGCGTTTCCTCCGCCGGGTGGTGTTCCGTTACGTTATCTAACCTATCGTCCGGGTCGTTTTAGAACGGACGAGCTGGACCGATCAGCGGCACCTTAACCGGCTTCGCCATTCCGTAGAAGACCACCACCCCTTGGCCGGCGCCGAGCGTTTGTACTGCTTCATCAGTCTTGCCCAGGGCGTCCTTATAGTCCTGCCAGTTATTGGTGACCCAGAGATCTCCGGCGGGACCGATGCCAACATCTACCTGCAATTGCAATCCGCCACCGACGTAACCGCCTGGAGGCGAGATGGCGTCACCTGTCTTTACGCCCGGCGGGCAGTGTTCGGTGCGGAAGCCACACAACTCTACTATTCCGGCCGACGAGGAGGCGAAGTTGGAGATCCAGACGTTGTCATTGCCGTCGACGGAAGCCGCCCAAGGCCCGACTATCCCTTTGCCATATACCGGCGAGAAGGGCGCCTCGGTGCCGTCGGGGCGCAACACCGTAACGCTGCCGCCTTCGTAGCCAGATTTCTCCACGGCCATGGCAGGAACCAGGACTTTAGTCGCTCTTGCCCCGGCGTCGGGGTCGTTGTCGAAGTTGAATTTAAATGCGGCCAGCATTTCCCCGAATTTCAATTCACCCTTGGGCGAGCTGCCAAGTTTATTCGTCACCCATACGTTGCCCAGGCTGTCGATAGCGAGGCCGCTCGCGGAGTATCCCACCTTGAACGTTTCGACTTTGGTGGGATCGGAAGCTGGGAAGCGAACCACTTTGTCCGTGACAGCATTGGTGATCCAGATTCGGTCCTGCTGATCAATGGCGAGAGCGAAGGGCCCGACAAGTTTGCAAGGGTTCTTCAGCGGATCGCCGGTCTTGTTCTGGCAGTAGAACTGGACCTTGGATGGATCGCCCTGGGGTAGTTTGAGGACCTGACCCTTGATCAGGTCAAGCGTCCAGATGTCGCCGCCGGGCGTAGCGATGATGCCCTGCATCTGGCTGATCTGCCGGTTAAAGTTCCAGCCCTCGGGTGGCGAAAGCGGGGTGCCGTTCTTATCGAACTTCGAGATGTTCTGGCCGGTAAAGCTGGTGACCCACGCGTTGTCGTGAGCGTCGACGGCCAATCCGAAACCGGGGCCTGCCAGACCTCCGCCGCTGAAGCCCAGGGGGCTAGGTGAAAGCGGTTTACCATTGGGAGCGAACTTGCTGACGTTGCCGGTCCATGAGGCGTCCTGGTTTTGCGCGCCGACGGAGAAGTTGTCGGCGACCCAGGCGTTGCCTTGGCTGTCGAACATGAGCTTGCCGCCCCCGCTCACGCCACCACCCGTGAACTTAAGCGGGAACACGAAGGCGCTGGGAGCGAACGTGAGATACGGCAGGTACGGTGTATCCCGCAAGAGCTTGCCAGGAAT
>CAVYCQ010000005.1:0-1189863 GCA_963767045.1 uncultured Acidobacteriaceae bacterium
CGTCCACCCGCTTACAGATAAGTGCATTTTCGATGGTAGTTCCTTCGTCTGTCCCCGAATCATCCTGCGGTGCTGGCTTATTCGATACGCCCAGACAGTGGTGCCCCGATACCGATTGCCGTAGAAATTCATTACTCCAACTATCAGCCCATCAACGGCGTGCAGATACCGTTCACAATCCAGCGTTACATCAACGGGTCTCTCCAGCTCGAAATCTCCGTCAGCTCTGCCCAAGTCAACTGATCAACTCTTACCGCGACCGCTACCGATGGGGGACCTGTGACCAAAAAGACCGTTCTTTCTCTCTTGCTGGCGTTCAGTGTGCTGCCTGCGCTGGCGCAAGTACAGGCCGGACTCTACCCTTACGGCTCTTTCGACAGTCCGGGCCCCGAGACCATTGATCGCGGTAGCCTCAACGTGCACTTCGTCATTCCGGTGGTCACCAAGCAGGGCAGGGGTCTGCCATTTCAGTATCAACTGGTCTACGATTCGCTGATCTGGACGCCCGTTGGTTCCCAGGGTTCGCCGGTCTGGACGCCTGCCGTGGGCTGGGGACTTCATGGTCAACTCAACGAAGGCTTCCAGGGCTATCTCTCTTATAGCGGCCACAGCATAGTGTGCGGAAAGACTTATTCGGTTATGCTCAATGACTACGTCTACCATGACCAGTTTGGAGTCTCGCACCCCTTCGCCTACGTAGACAATTTGTGCACCCAAACGGTCACCGGCGCAGGTCCGTCGATTGATGGTTCCGGATACTCCTATTCGGGAACGAATGTCACCACCCCGGACGGCAAACAGATCACCCCCCCGTCAACAGCCAGACTGGAAGCGGAAGCGCTACGGACACGAACGGCAATTACATTAGCAACAACGGTAACGGGACCTTTACTGACACGCTGGGTAAGACCGCACTAACCATCACGGGCGCCGGCACGGCTAGCTCACCGAAATACTTCCAATACAGCACCCCGACGGGAACCGCTACCGTTACGGTCACCTATCAGACCTATACTGTGCAAACCAACTTTGGATGCGGTGGGTCCGAGTACAACTTATCGCAGGACCTGGTGAATACGATCACACTTGCGGACGGAAGTGTCTATCAATTTAACTATGAGGAAACACCGGGCAATGCCTCGGCCGTCACTGGCCGCCTGGCCAAGCTCACGCTCCCCCAGGGTGGCGTCATTACTTACGAATACACGGGAGCCAATAATGGAATCGTGTGTGCGGATGGGACGCCGACCGGTTTGACGAGATTGACCACAGACGGCAACCGAACCTACGTCCGCAGTGCGATCACGGCAACCAGCAGCCATACCGATCTTGAAGACGGTCTTGCCGACGACTCGGGCTTTGATTTCGTGATGGCGGGGTCGCCGGAGGCATTCTATGAGACCAACCGGACGATCCACTGGAACACGACGGGCAACCCGGTGATACTCTCACGGCAGACCTGCTACAACAATTCCGGAAGCTCGTGCCTGACGACGGCGATCAACCTACCGATAACGCAGATCGATACCTATGAAACACTGGGTAATAACGAGGAACATGGGTCGACGCTGACCTACAATTCCTATGGACTGCAGACTTCGGAGACGGATTACGATTTCGGAAGCTCGACCCGGGGTAGCGCCCTGCGCAAAGAGACGTGGACTTATCCAACCACTGGATTAGTGGGTCTGCTGACCTCGACTCTGTCACGGATGGTTCAAACAACCAATAAGCCTAACTAGCTACCTCTACGACGAAACTACGGGCACGGGCCATGCAACGCTGGTAACCACTTCTGGGACTTCCGCAACATTCGACCGAGAGCGGTCAGCGGGGAAATCTCACTACGATTAATGCAGATATTCCAACGCCGAGCGAGCAATCTGTAGTCACCGCAGCCCAATACGAAGACACCGGCAACGCGCTCAACGTTACCGGGCCTACCGGCGAGTCCGTCTACGCATACGATGCCGCCACTCATGCATTTACCGTCACGGCCACGCCGCCCACCCCTTCCAGCGGCATCTCTCTGCCCTCGTCGGCAACCTACGACCCCAACTCCAGCCTGCCCCTAACAGCGGTCGACCCCAACAGCCAGACCGTGACCTACAAGACGCTACGACCCTCTCTTCCGGCCCACGGAGATCGATTACCCGGATGGGGGTATTATGATTGCCAGCTACACTCCCACTTCCAACGGGGGTCTACCGCTACATGAATGCCAGTACGCACACGAACACACAAACCAGCCTGGAAAGCTATGGCCGTCTCAGCTGGGTCGCGGTACAGAATGCGTCAGGGGGCTACTACTGGAAAAATTACTGCTACGGTGGCAACGGCAACGTTCAGTATGTGTCCTACCCCTTTAGTTCAGGCAGCCTCGTCTGCTCGGGCTCCGGTGGCGACACTTACACCTATGACACCCTTGGCCGCGTGTTGACCATCACGCACGGCGATTTATCCACGGTGAACTATGCGTACACCGGTAGAGCGACCCAAGTGACGGACGAGAACGGGGTCAGCCGCATCGTGCAAGTGGACGGGCTGGGACGGCCGACAGCCGTTTGCGAAATAGTAGCATCAGGGACGCCGGGCTCCGCCGCATGCGGCTTGGACATCACCGCGAACGGCTTTAAAACCACGTACACCTATACGACGGATACTACGGCGGGCAACGCTTTGAAGACCCTTGTCGCCCAGGGCAGCGCACAGACCCGCACCTTTGAAACGGATTGGTTGGGCAGGACAACCTCCGTCATGCAGCCAGAATCGGGGACCACGACCTATAGCTATGCTTACAGCGCAACGGCTGGCTATGGTTTGACGGTCACGCGGGTCCGTCCACAAGCCAATCAAACCGGCAGCACGACCACGACGACCACGACGCAATACGATTCGCTCGGCCGGGTTTTAAGTGTTAACTACAGTGACAATCTGACGCCGAACAAGCAGTTCGTCTACGATGTCAACTCCTATTGGACGCCGACCGCAACCAATTTGAAAGGACGGCTTGCCGTGATGGGTGCCGGCTCCGATCTGGCCTCGCACCACACCGGCTCCTTATTCAGCTACGACACCATGGGCCGGGTGGTGGGCATATGGGCCTGCGCACCGGCCACCTGTGGGACGGGATATCAGACCGCTCGTCCGCTGTCCTTTGCTTACGACTGGGCGGGTAATCTTACCCAGGAATCGGACGGCGCGAGCGGGAACATCAACTATGGTCGTTCGATCGCCGGCGAGGTGACCTCCATCACCAACTCGACGTATACGAACCTACCTTACAACCCTCCGAATCTGGTCTCGAGCGTGGTGAACGGTCCCGACGGACCTGTGAGCTATACGCTGGGCAACGGTCTGAATGTCTATCGCTCCTATGACACGATGGGCCGCTTCTCTGGCCAGTGGGTGTGCAATGGTCCGGCAGCTGAAAACTGCAGCGGGGGCACGGTGGTCTACGGAACCGCAAATCAATGGAAGGGCTCGCAGTTGCAACTACTGGCCGATACGGTGTTGGGCCAGCACATCACCAATGGCTACGACGGCCTTAACCGGCTGATCTCGCGCACGGTGACCTTTGGGACGGTGCAGAATTACACTTACACCTACGATCAGTATGGCAATCGGCTGACGCAAACTCCGCTGCAGGGAGGGTATACTTTCGATCCAACGATTAATTCGGCCAACAACCGGATCACGACCAGCGGTTTCACCTACGATGCGGCAGGCAATATGACCAACGACACGGTCCATAGCTATACCTACGATGCGGAGGGGAACATTCTCCAGGTGGATGGCGGTAGTACGGCGATTTATGTCTACGACGCATTGAATCAGCGGGTCCACGTGCAGACTGCGAGTGCAACGAACGAGTACGTCTACGATTTCGCTGGGCGCCGGATTTCGACCTGGTTATCGCCGAACAACCACGGTAACGAGGGCCAGATTTACTGGGGCGGGCAGCAGATCGGGTTCCGCTCCACGGACGGTACGACCTATTTTGACCATCAGGACACGCTCGGTACGGAGCGCATGCGGACAAACTACGGAGGGACGGCCGGCTCGAGCTACACGTCATTGCCATGGGGAGATGCCTACACGGCGACCGTGAACAACAGCGGCGCCGATCAGGACAATCTGCACTTCGCAGGACTGGAACGCGATGCGGAGAGCGACACGGAGCATGCGCAGTTCCGGAACTATGCCTCGGCGCAGGGGCGTTGGCTGGCGCCCGACCCGTACATGGGTAGCTACGACTTCACTAATCCGCAGAGCTTCAACCGGTATGCCTACGCGCTGAACAATCCCGCCAGCTCTATAGATCCAAGTGGGCTCGTCGTGATCTGCAATGAACGTGGCTGTTACGATTGTGACTCCAACGACACGGCCTGTGCCTCCACGGGCGATTGCGTCGCCAGCGGAACGGAGGGTTGTATCACTCCAGAAAATCCAGGCAATACCACTACCCTTCAAACCACGCCAAGCTATCCATCAAGTGGTGGCGGCGGAGCCCCAAATAACGGGATGCCAAAAACACCACAGCAATGTGCCGGTGAAGCTCTAAAGAAGAACGCGCTTGCACTCGGACTAGATGCAGCCGCATTCATTCCCGGTGAGAGTCTTGCAGCGGCGGGAGTTCGGATGGGCGTGGCCGTTACGGCGACCGTCAATAGCGCAGTGCATCAGGATGTCGGAGGATCGCTTCTAGGGATAGGTTCTTTCCAGATAGAGCCTGTCGCCCAAGCTGCGAAATATGCAGGTGTCGGCTTCGCAGAATCGATCCCGGTTATCGGGCAATTCATCAGCGGCGCAGCAGCAGTGAACGACCTCTACGGCACGTACAAAGACTATCAAGCATGTCTGGCGGGTCACGAATGAGTGAACCGAACGGCACTAAGCCTCACAAACTACTAAATCGAAAATGGGCTCTTATAGCTCTTCTATGCGGTGTCCCGTTCTTCGTTTTGTTCGCTTATCTAGGTGATCCGGGAAGAGGGCGAGCTGCCCTGATCGCGGTCGGACTGCTAGTCTTGGCCGCTAGAGCTCGCTGGGACTTGAAGGAGTACGCATGGTTTTGGGTGACGCTGGCGATCTTAGTGGCTCTCCAGGTTCCTCTTGTTTTGCTCGTTCCTTGGACAAGTCGGAGCTATCCTGGCATCACCCTTCTTCCCGTTGCGGTAGTGGACTACGCCGTCTTGTACGGGGCAATCAAACTGGCCGAGAAGGTGATGAAAAAGACTTAATCGAACTGCATATGTGTACGATGGGGTCTGCCGCTAGTGCATTTGGTATTGCCCCAAGTAAAGGGCAAACGTGGAAGGAATTCGGGCAAGCTGCGAAGTCTTGTGCTGCCAGTTCGTTTGGCCTATCGACTGCCGCTGCGGGAGGCGCAGTTGCCGCAGGAACAAATGCGCTTTCGACGGCAGGGAAATTTGCCGGTATGACTCCTGGCACTTCAGCTGCGTCTAGCTTCTTTCGCGCCGTTCTTCCGCAGGCGATTGAAAGTACATGGGCACCAACGCTGATGAATCCACTAGCGACATCGGGTGTTCTGGGCGGAGTCGTGGGAAGGTGGGTTCCCGTCGTCGGAGAAGCCATCGTGAGAGATCGGGGACAGACGAAATGACCCCAAACTCCGGCCTCCGTTGGTAGAAGGTGGGACAGTGGTGTGCCAGACGAGAAGGTGTTGGGCAATTCGGGACAGACGAAGTAACCCCCACTCGTCCACCCGCTTACAGATAAGTGCATTTTCGATGGTAGTTACTTCGTCTGTCCCGAATCATCGTTATTCAGCTACGACACCATGGGTCGGGTGGTGGGCATATGGGCCTGCGCACCGGCCACCTGTGGAACGGGATACCAAACGGCTCGTCCGCTGTCCTTCGCTTACGACTGGGCGGGCAATCTTACCCAGGAATCGGACAACGTGAGCGGAACCATCAACTATGGCCGCTCGATCGCCGGCGAGGTGACCTCCATCACCAACTCGACGTATACGAACCTACCTTACAACCCTCCGAATCTGGTCTCGAGTGTGGTGAACGGTCCGGACGGACCTGTGAGCTATACGCTGGGCAACGGTCTGAATGTCTATCGCTCCTATGACACGTTGGGCCGCCTCTATGGCCAGTGGGTGTGCAATGGCCCGGCAGCTCAAAACTGCACCGGGGGCACGGAGGTCTACGGAACCGCAGGTCAATGGAAGGGCTCGCAGCTGCAACTCCTGTCCGATACGGTGTTGGGCCAGCACATCACCTATGGCTACGATGGCCTTAACCGCCTGACCTCGCGCACGGTGACCTTTGGTACGGTGCAGAATTACACTTACACCTACGACCAGTATGGCAATCGGCTGACGCAAACTCCGCTGCAGGGAGGGTATACTTTCGATCCAACGATTAGTTCGGCCAATAACCGGATCACGACCAGCGGCTTCACCTACGATGCGGCAGGCAATATGACCAACGACACCGTCCATAGCTATACCTACGATGCCGAGGGGAACATTCTCCAGGTGGATGGCGGCAGTACGGCGGTATATGTCTACGACGCATTGAATCAGCGAGTGCACGTGCAGACTGCGAGTGCCACCAATGAGTATGTCTACGACTTCGCCGGGCGCAGGATTTCGACCTGGTTATCGCCGAACAACCACGGCAACGAGGGCCAGATTTACTGGGGCGGCCAGCAGATCGGGTTCCGCTCCACAGACGGTACTACCTATTTTGACCATCAGGACACGCTGGGCACGGAGCGCATGCGGACAAACTACGGAGGGTCGGCCGGCTCGAGCTACACGTCGTTGCCATGGGGAGATGCCTACACGGCTACAGTGAACAACAGCGGCGCCGACCAGGACAATCTGCACTTCGCCGGCCTGGAGCACGATGCGGAGAGCGACACGGAGCACGCGCAATTCCGGAACTATGCCTCGGCGCAGGGGCGTTGGCTGGCGCCCGACCCGTACATGGGTAGCTACGACTTCTCTAACCCACAGAGTTTCAACCGGTATGCCTACGCGCTCAATAATCCGGCCAGCTTCATCGATCCGCTGGGACTCTATTGCCCCATTCATGTGCAGGGATGCAAGCAGGGCGTCGGAGGATCAGAAGATGGCAGCCTTTCTGGCCTTACGTACTCCGGAATCTATTCATACGCATATCCAGGTTCTATTACAGCGGGAATGCAAGATGGTGTTTGGACATTCAACGTACCGATGACCGGAGTCAACTGGTCCACCGGTTTGGGAGCGTGGCTCGGTTCGGCTGGAGAGGTTCCGTCAACCCCGAGCACAGGTAGAGCGGGTGCCCCAAGTAAAGGGATTACAAAAGCTCAAGCAGCCTGCGCTGCGGACGTGTTGATCAATTACGGGTTAGGCTTTATTCCCGGCTACAACGCTGCCAAATTAGTCGGCACTCTCGCAGGGGCAAACTTTAATTTTGTTCAAAATTTGACCGCTGGGAAGAGTATTGTGACGTTCGATAACGGTGCAACAATTACTGATCCCTTGAAGGGGATCTTGTGGGGCACAAATGGATTGGCATCGGCCTATAGTGCCATTTCGACGGCAGCGGCGAGCGGGTTGGACGCTTCTGACCTCATTGTGAAGGCTGCCGGGACAGCGGGGACAATCGCGAATTTGGCGAATACGGCTTCTGCTGCCTATGACCTCTACAAGTGCAAGGATGCGAATTGAGAAAACTGATACAGCTATACGGATTCTGGTACGGGTGTTTGGGTTCGCTCTGTGCTCTCGCTTGGTATGTCACGGCGCTGCGAGGGAGCTTCAGCTTTCCCTCTAACTGGGGAATGGTCGTCGCTGTTTTCATGTTGCATGGCATCGCGGCATGTTTTACATTTCAGCCTCACGTTCGCCCTCCGTGGCAACCGTTATTGGCTGTAACGCAAGGTCGCGTCAGGCTTGCGAAAGCACTATTTGGTCTCGCTACCTTAAACTTCGCCGTCTGGTTTGGGGCATTTATCGTCGCAGGAAATCAAAGAGACCAATTGTTCGGAGGGAGGGCGGCCTTCCTTATCCTGACGAGTTTCCTCTTGCAAAACACTGTTTATATAGCCCTTCACTGGGCCTTTCGTCCGGAAAACATCTTTCCCGGTTCTTTTATCGAAGCCTTGTCGAATCCTCTAGGCTCCGTTCTGGGGTTATTTTCACCCAAGTTCAAGAAACATTAAGACCGTGGTTCCGCTGCCGTTGGTGGCCTGAAAGATGTCAACCGAACAGGAAGTGATCGCCCTGGTTGCCAAGAGGACCGGCAGACCGGAGAGCAGCATTACGCCGGAGAAGACCTTTTACCAGCTCGGCATCGACGGCGACGATGCGGTTGAGCTGATCGACGAGCTGTGCAGGCGATACCAAGTCCCTGCGGAGAAGGTCGATCTGAATAAGTACATCGGCCCCGAGGGGGCCGGTCTCTTCAACCACATCCTCTATGCCGTGAGCTGCAAGAGCAGCGAGGAACGCAAGGAGCTGCGGATCGGCGACCTAATCAAGACCGCCGAAGATCGCCGCTGGTTCGATATGCCGCAGTAGAGTTCCAGCCGCAGGTGGTTCCGTTTCGGGGAGCGACCTTGCTGGGGAGGGTGTGTGAAGTTCTCTGAAATAGCGAACCGACTGACGGGCATCTCGACTCCGTTCGGCCGGGCATCGTGGCAGCCTGCCGACCTTGAGGTTAGCGCGGCGCGTCGGGTAATCGCGTTCCTGGAGGACCGCCGGGTGCTCTATGAGCCGGGTCAAATGGAGGTGCCCTCGCACTGTGTCCAGTCGGTCATAGAAATCCGGCGCTGTCTCAGCGAGGAGCTAGGAAAGCTGGACAACGGCTCCGAGCTGGCCGCGAGCTTGCGGGCGATGCGGGCAGCCTGCCGGAAGTTCCTGGAGCGTGTCGGCACCGACGGTGACCGGGTGATCCACTTCGCCAACGATCACGGCCACTATGCCAGTTGGACCTTCTACGGTGCGCTGGGCGAGTTGCGCGGGACGTTCGGTGTCCACGTTGCCAAGATCGCCGCCGCGTTCCAGTTGGACGTGGAAGACCGGCTGGCCTCCATCCTGCCTGCCCCTGCTGACGCTGACGCGGGCGACGACGATCTTCTCTTCCGCAAACTGTACCGCTGATCCAGCATCCCCAAGAGCGCGCTGCTACGCAGCGGGTTTAGCCTGGACACACCACCCCGGAACGGGAGCTGTAGAGTAACCTTCGGTTACCGAAGAGGAACTTGTTGAAAACAGGCGGCTAAGAGAAAAACTAGGCGGAAGGCGGTATCCTAGAGGCGAGCGAAAGTTGCTGTAGGGGAACCTGATGAGTTCAAACCCCTTAGCCCGCCTCCGTCCCCCTGTTGTCCTTCCGAGCGACGCACAGGCATGGTGCGGCCCCCATCCCTTCCCCATCTCAGGCGGTGCTCTGTGAAGCCGCCGCTCCGTACAAAATCAGTCGGCACCAAGGTCAGCGAGGCGGAGTTCGCCTTGCTGGAAGAAAGAGATCGGGGACATCCATGATAGGTAATTGGCAAGGGAAAACGGAGATTTCCCTTTGCTTGGCGGATCGGTTTCCCCAGGCCTGAGACTTTGAGTTGTGTCGCGCTGTCCTCGATCTCTAAACATCGCCAACGCAGTAGCAGCGTGGCCAGACATCCATTTGCGGGAACGATGCCGGAGCTTCGTCCGCGAAGATTGAGTGAGAGTCAACCAGCCAGCCTCAAAACAGACGGTAGGGTGTATAGAGAGAATAAGCTCCCGTGCACAGTCCCTGAAAACGTGAGGACCGGCTGGTAGATCGCTGACAGAACGAGCCCACGATACTTCAACACCAGCTAGGCAGCCGTGACCAGTCGCCTCTTTGCTGTTGTTTTCGTGGGAAGGTTTTTCGGCGGCGGTGTGCGCACCTGAAAAGGCTGGCCACTCTTGTCCACGGCCAGCAGGTAAGAGACCAGCTTGCGGGCCAGCTGTAGGGTGGCCCGGTTGGCATGTCCTCGCTCCAGTTGCAGCGCGTGCAACTGAGCCAGTTGCTGGTTCCAACGCGGCGCCAGTTTTGCAGCTTCGATCAGCACAGACTGCAGCCAGGCGTTGCGTTGTTTGGAAATGGGTCCACGTTGCTGCTTGCCCGCAGAAGAACGGAGAGCCGCCGTTAGACCGCAGTAGCTCACTGCCTCGGCGATGGAAGAAAAGCGGTGCGGATCTCCCACTTCCAGCGCCCAGGTCAGGGCCGTGATGGGTCCCACCCCATCGATGCTGCTCAGACATTCGACTCGTTGCTTCAACGCCGCATCGGCCAAAAGCCTTCGCACGAGTTGCGCTTGCAAGCCTTCGAACATATCCCGCATTCCTCGGCTCATGCGCAGCAGGTCCTTGACCGACTCCGGCACTTCTTCCAACCCTTCGATCAGACTGGCAAAGTATTTCTTGCTCTGTAGCGTGGTCTTCTGGAAGCAGACTCCGCTCTCCATAAGCAGGCCAGCTGTTTTGTTGTGCATCCTGACAGCTTGCTGCACGATCATGTGGCGATAGCGTAGCAGGCGACGTAGATCGCGCAAATCTGTTGGTAACACATAGCAACTCGGCAGCAAGTCGCAGCGCACCAGGTCGGCGATGGTTCGCGCATCGATGGTATCGCTTTTCTTTTTGCCCGCCGTGATGGCTTTCATCTTGGCCGGATGGCGGCGGTGAAGGTTCCATCACCGTTGCCGAACAGCGCCGCCAATTGGCTTGTCTGGCCAATCTCCACGTAGACCAGGTCCGTCTTGCCGTCGCCATTGAAGTCACCAGGTACAACGGGGCCGTAGACATTTGAGAATGGCTCAACCAGGCTGTTCCAGTTGACATTTGACGAGTTCGGCACCAGTGCTTGCGTCGACAATAAGGCATTTCCGTTCGCGGTATCGATGAACCCCACACTACCCGTGGGCGCTATCGTTCCACCGGCGCTGACCACGGACGCATTCAGGGTGTAATTTCCTGGAACTCCGCTTGCGCTGAGATTCGTCGTGGTTGGATACGTGCCCGTCACGGTGGCTACCACGGCAGTGGAAGTGCTGGGAGCGCAATTCAGTGTCCCTGCAAACACTGCTTGATAGCTGTGGCTGCCGATCCCCGGGACGAACCGGAGTAGGGCCGTTCCTGCGCCAGTCAGCTGCGCCGTCCCCATGAGGTGGACGTCTGTGCAGTAACTTACGCTGGCATCGCAGAAATTCACCTGCCCTTGGATGACAGGCTTGCCGCCCATGCTCACCGCTGCGGTCAAGGTAACAACGGTACCCGGCGCCACGGACGACGCCTCCCCTGTCGCCGGAGTGAGGGTCATCGTGGTCACGGTCGCCTGGGGCTGCGCCGCGGCCAAACCCAGGAGCACCAACTGCACGGCCGCAACCTTGAGCACAAGCCATCTGGAGGGTGACCCTCCCTGTACGCCAGCAAAAAGCATCCCCCGGTCCCCCTATAGCAGCTTCCGAACGCACGTAGCCCTTACACTGGGTAACCAGAAGAGTCGTCTTGCTTTGAAAAGGCCTCGCAGATTCTATCCGAGTCGACCCGGATTAAATCACAAAATCTTGCATGAGAAATAGCCAGGTGAGATCTCTCGCGGTAACTCTCCGATAAAAGCCATGAGTCCCTGTCTCATCGTCTAGATCTATCCCGCCGGCCACTAGACGGTAACAATGCATGAGTGAGACTAAGCCGGCCCAAGCGGCAATCCCCTCCTTGCGCGATGCTGGAGTAACCGGGCGCCTGGTACCAAAGACGCGGCTCAAAAACCGTTCTACCGTGGAAGTAACAACCCACAACCAATACCACGAACCAAACCAGAGGGGAATAAGGATCAAGTCGACGCATGGACGCCTATGATGCGAATCCCCGAATGTAAGGGGTGTTCGGCGGACGCGGCCCCGTTTCAAAGAGCGGTCCGTGTGTCGAGTGATATTTCATGTTCATGTACGGCGTCTCGATGCGGCGTCCGACGGCGGAGTAACGGCCATTCTCCCAGTTTGAATCCATGTAGTGGTTCACAATCCCGGTGGACAGAAGCAGCCGCTCCGCGTTGAACGGTTCCTTTCCGGTCAGCATCATCTCGATGATCCAGTGCTCGTGGGCGTTCGCAGCGTGGTACTGCGAGACGGGGCCGGGAAAGCCAAGCATGGAGATGATCGTCGGGTCTTTCTGCCCTTCGATTTCGCCGGCGTAGGTCCAGCCCACACCCGTGCCCGAAATTACCGCCGCATTGGTCCCATCGTTATACTCCACGATGCAGACGTTCGGATTGCCGGCCCTCCTGAAAGTATCCCGGCTTCAGGTCAAAAGTTTTCCGCACTGCTTCAAGCAGGTTGCCGGCCCAGGGAGTGCGTTCGACCCACTTCCATGTCTCCGGCCCGCGAATGGACTGCACTGACTTGACGCCTGTCTCACCGCCCTTGCGGCGATCGACAAAGGCCTGCAGCACGTCAATACAGTGGAAGATGGCTCCCTCATCTGCCGCGTCTCCCACCACGATCGAGTTCTTAATCGGCGTATCGATAGCGAGTTCTATCTCGGGCTTGCGGAAGTAGGTCGGTATGGAGGACCCCCCGCTGAGGGGAAAGCTCAGTTCACGGGATTTATCAAACATCCACTTGGCGTCGTCCCAATTGTAGGAGAGGTGCTTGTCGTTAAACACGGGCACCGAGCGTTTGCTCCGCTCGAAGACCCGCGATAACCTGCTGGTAAATCCACCAGCGCGGCAAGAGCCAGTGCCCCTTGAGATCGGTTGGATAATTCCCATGTTCGCAGACGATGACAACACCATCCACAGCAAGTTCGCTACCCCCAAGCGTGACGGCTTCGCCGACTGTCTTATAGATGGGAATATTTTTCGCTTTGCATACTTTCTGGCCCAGTAAGCTGGTGTCGAACTGATTGATGTAAACGGACACCACGTCCACCCGCGAAGGAGTGTGGGCGCCCTTCCACCAATAACCGTCCAGCAGCTTGTTCACAATCCAGTCCGCATGGGACGTCGGGAGACCCCAATAGCTGACGAGACAGGCAATACGAGGCCGTTTTTGTGGAGCCTGTGCTGTCTGCGCAACAGCTTCGGGCGCGATACCGGTCAAAGCGGCCAAACCGGCCATACCGGTCATTCCCAGCATTTCACGCCGGGTGAAGAGAGAGTTCGACTCCATAGTTTCGGTGATTGGGGATGAATCTGCCGCACTGGCTGCAATTTCGATTTGTTTCTCTCTCAAATAGTCCTCCATCGAGCGTCCCGATCTGTTCCTCTACGATTCTTACAGACGGGACGGTGGAGCGGGACCACCACAGTTCTACCGATGAAGGCAACGCGATGAAGAAGCAAGAACTCTCAGGAGAGTTTGTCACTGAGTCATTCGAGTACGATGTTGGACGGCAGGTCACGGTATCGTTCCATCGGACCCGCCCCGAGTCCCCGCCATCCGGGTTCGTGACTGGCTAGCGAGCTCAGACGAAACCATCCTGCAAGCTAACCCCAAATAAATCGCTTGCATAAAGTTCAGCATCCTCAAGGCTGTGGCTTAGCCATGTTGAAGCTTTCCGTGAAGTACGAGGGAATGACCTCGTCCAGTCGGTCAAATACTCTTCTACTTTTACTGAGATCCAATCGGAGCTAACCTCGAGACAGATGATGCGCGTGCAGGTCGAGCTGCTGGTCTCCTTGACTAACTTGCGCAGGCTATGAGCGGTACCCATAGCAGGATCATACGTGCCCCGAAAAACCCGCGCTGCCGATCGTTACATTAAGTTTCCTTAATCACTTTGGAAGGATCCTTATCGTCTCTGAGCCTGACAAATTTGGTATGTCTCAGATGATCAGCCCCGGTCCATTCCAGAAACTGGATCTCCGCGACCACTTCCGGCCGTACCCAAACACACTCCTCCATCTTTTCCGCAGTGAGCCCCTGGCCCCAGCGGCCGGCCGACGCTTCCGGGAGATTGGCGAACGGGCACCTCGGGCTCTTCAAATGCTTCAGCTGCTCGAAGACCTCTCGCCGGGTAGCAGGCACGAGTCCAGCGCGCACCCGAGCTGCATAGATGAGATCCTTACCGCGGTAGACGCCCACCACCAGCGAGTCAATGCCCAGGTTGCTTGGGACGTAGCCACCCACCACGAATTCCTGGCGAACATCGATCCGGTACTTGCTCCAGAGCCCGGTTCGCTGACCAGGCTGGTAGGCGCTGTCAGAGCGTTTCGCGACCACCCCTTCCAGTCCGTGGTCTTTTACGAACTGCAGCATTTCCGCCGCCGGCCGGTCAGACACCTGGGACAGCGCGACGTGCTCCCCGGGTTCAACAACGTTGGTAAGGATAGCTCGGCGCTCCAGGAGTGGAAGCTCGGTGAGACGGCGCCCCTCATGCATCAGGATGTCGAAGGCGTAGTAGAGAATGCGTGACTCCGCGCAACGAAAGTTTTGCAGTCGATGGAAGTCTGGCCGGCCGTCGAGGCCGAGGGCTACCAGTTCTCCGTCGATCACCGTGTCGTGGGGAAGATGCTGCAATGCCGTCGCGATATAAGGGAACCTCTGGTTGAGCACATTCTCGCGGCGGGAGTAGAGCGTAGTGGCACGCCCCGTGCGTACCGCCTCAAGCCGATAGCCATCGAGTTTGATTTCATAAGTCCACTGCGGTCCATCCGGCAACGTGGAGACCGGAAGGCAATCCATCGTCTCAATGAAACTCGCCGCTTGTTTAGGCAATGCCCGCTTGTTTGGCACGGGACCCAGTGTATGCCATGCGGGGAAAGCCACCATAAGGATGTGCTTAATATATGGAAGGGACAGATCCCCAACTTCTTCCCCATATTTTTCTCCGCGGCTCTGGACGATAAGACCGGCCCGCGTGCGACCACTCTGGTAACGTCGATTTGCCACTCAGACCAGGGAGGCACTCAACATGGATTTCATGAAGTTGCTCAAATCCCTCGACGACTTGCTGTATGAGGTTGTCGGCTGGATCCTTTTTTACCCGGCAACGTCGATTCGCTCGGTTCTGAACCCCATCGAGATGCTGCGCTACTCGGACCGCGAGCTTGAACAGGTGGAGGAAGAACAGCACACAGATAAATTCAGGCCGCCCATTTTTCTTTTGCTCACGTTACTCATTGCTTATCTGCTCGGAAAGGTGATTCAGCCACAGATGAAGCTCGCCGGCGTTCTTTCAGAAATACGCCGCAAATGATCGCAGGTGTTCTGGTCTACCGCGCAGCGCTCTGCTGGTAAGTGGCAGTCGAGGTTATCTGGTTCTCGTCGACCCTTAATACGACGCGCATTCGTGCCATGTGGAATGTTCTCGTCGTCGTCTTGTTGGCAAACGTTCTCGTTGTTCTGGCCCCTTTCGGAATCGATTACGCCTCCAAGCACACGCCCTAGACGTGGCTAGCCAGCGGATCGAGTCGCTATAGAGTTTCGCCCCCCGAACCCTTGCATCCTGTTCTTTCCGTGCCTTTACTGGTGTCTTGAGGGGATAGCTTTCCGCTCAGAATACGGCTTACGATCGCAACCAGCTTGACTTCTTCATTAACCTTGCATTGAGTCTCGCCAAGCAAAACTCATCCAGCGACAATGGGGGAAGACCATGGCAACGGACGCCATCCATAGGCCTGTATTCGGCCACCAGCCCAGGTATAGACCTGTCAATCGTACGGTGGAACGGGTCTTCTATAGCGGCATGGCGACGTTGCTCTGCATCTCCGTCTACATCGGCTTCTCCCCAACTTACTTTCAGGCAGGCATGATACGGGCGCCGCTCCCTAGTCCCATTCTTCACGTCCACGGCGCGGTGTTCACCCTCTGGATGCTGTTGTTCGTCGTCCAGGCCGCGCTCATCTCCGCGCGCCGCGTCCAATGGCATCGTTCCCTCGGCACGGTTGCCTTCTGCCTTCCCCCGATCATGGTGGTGCTCGGCGTGATGGCTGCCATCGACGCACTTCATCGTGGAGTCCAAATCGGCCCGCTTGACGCGGCCGTCTCCGCTGCCATCCCACTGATCGGCATCGCCGGCTTCGCCATCGTCATCTATGCTTCGTGGCGGGCCCGGCGCAGGCCCGATGCGCACAAGCGCCTGGTGCTGATCGCCACAACGGCCCTGGTTGGCGCAGCCTTCGGCCGGTTTCCCTGGGCCCGCTTCGGACTGCCGCCCGCCGCTGGGGCGGTAACCGGAATCGGCATCGTGCTCGTCATGCTCATCGTCTACGAACTTATCTCTATTCGTCGCATCCACCGTTCGACCATGTGGGCAGCGCCCTTGATTTTAGCGTCCGTCGCTCTCGCCGTACCTATTGGAATGACTCCCGCCTGGCATGCCTTCGCCGCCATGCTCAATCGGACCCTCGGGTCGTACATCTAGTCCTATGTCTGATGCATCTTCCGTATTACCGCAAAAGCGCCCGCCCTTGCGGGCTCGCCATGTGCTGTATCTCATTCTGGTCGTTGTTGGGTTCGGCTACCTTGCTGCACCGGAGTTTTGGGTTCCATGGGCCCATTTCACTGGTGGCTCTTTTCATGTGGTGCCCTGGTGGGCAGGAGCGGGAAGCTTCGCGGGGCCGGATGGAACGTACCAGCTCTACCTTTACCTGAGCCCGATGAACACCGGCTCCCACCCAACCCTCCGCACCGCCCTGGATGGAGACGGCCACCTCTGCACGCCGTCGGGCAAGCGGCTAATACTCCATGTGGAAGCGGATATGGACAAGCATCTGCCGTTGAACACTGTCGGGAAATCGATCGACATCAGTAGCTTCGCCCGCAGCGTCACCCAGATGACGGCGCCTGGTTCTCCTTACGTGAGGCTTACCGGTGTATGGGGACCGGGCAGGATCGAGGCAAAAGGAACGCTCGAGCATCAGCCAGCCGCCCCTGGGCACCCGGCGTCGCCGAAGCCGACGCCGATCACCGTCACGCTGCAGCAGTCGGGTGAATGGTGGCCGCCTAAGTGCCAAGTGCACTGACGTGAAGGAGCTTCACATCTTCCCCAAGGCCTCTTTATAGAGGGCGTGATGGCCAAGGGAGCATCTCCTCCTCAGCCCCAATAGGTTTCGCCCGGGGCCAGGTTCTTCTTGAGAAAATCGGGGTTGAGGTCGACCGCGAGACCCACACCTTGGGGGAGTGTCATCTCCCCCTTGCTCACCTGCGGTGGATTGGAGGCTGCCATCGCCTCCACGTAGCGGCCCGGATGGGCAAGAGCGCTTTCACACTTGAAGAAGTTCTGGATGGATACGGCAAACTGCGCGTTGGCACAAGTCATGACCAACCCACCTACATTGTGTAGAGCCAGCGGCGTGCGGGAAAGTGCGGCATAGTCCGCGATCTTTCTCGTGCCGGTAATGCCCCCGGAGAAACACAGATCAGGATGGATCACGTCTACGGCTCCGTTGTCCAGGAAGGGGCGGAAGCCGCGCACCAGTTCCATCTTCTCGCCCGTCAGTAAACGGAGATTGGTGGAGCGGCGCAGTTCCATCCAGCCTTCGGAGAAAACCGGATTCAGTGGATCTTCAATCCAGAGAGGGTTCATGGGCTCTACGGCCTTGGCCACACCGATAGCGCTGGGTGTATCCAGTTCTCCGTGACAGTGCACGGCTATATCGATATCGTCGCCGACCGCCTCACGCACATTCTCATAGCCCACGCGCACGTCGCGCAGTTGCGCCGTAGTGAGGGTGGTGGCATAGACCCCCGAGGTCACATGGAGAACTTCATGAATATTGTTCTTGTAGACGGTGAAGCCTTCCGGCAGTTGTTTGATTCTGGCGGCCCATGCGCGGCAGGATGCTTTGTCTAACATGTCGAGGCCGATGCCGTGCGAGTACATCGGTATGGTTTCGCGAAAGCGGCCGCCGAGCAGCGTGCTGACGGGAAGATTGGTGATCTTTCCTGCGAGGTCCCACAGTGCGATATCAATGCCGCTCACCGTGGGAATATGAGCCACGTAGTTGTACATTAACGAGCTCATCTGCTGGAAATACACTTCGATGGCCAGCGGGTCTTTGCCGATCAATAGCGGCTTCATGGTTTCGATGCGAGCACGCGCGATCGGGCCGGTCGCCCCAGCCTCGCCGTAGCCAGTGAGACCGCTGTCGGTGTCGATCCGGATAAGGCAGTTCCCTGCTATGTGGTCCAGGCCCATGGCCTTGATGTCGACAATTTTTACTTTGCCGGCGTGCGGTTCGGCGAAGAGTTTCAGATTGGACAGAAACGCCCCTGCCGGTAAAGCAATGGCAAGACGCATAAGATCGCGGCGGGTCCAGGTGGGTGGGTGCTGTGGCATGGGCCTTCGTTCCTCAAGAAATGTGCGCCCAGCCAGCTTATTCCAATTCGAACGCCGACGCTCGCGAGTCAGTTTGAAGGGACAACGATCGTTAACGTGATGGATTGCGTTGCTATACCTGCTCCAGAGGATGTGATCGTGATGGGATAGCTCCCTGGCGCGGCTCCGGTGTTCTGTATGAGAAACGTGAAGCCTTCGCCCAATGACCCGTTCACGGTGTTGGAGCTTGCCGTAATGAGGGGACCGGAAGAACTGTTCTCGAGCAAACCGATACCCTGCGGCAGCCCCTGAAAGGTAATCGTCGCACTCGGCGTCGGCCCAGCTGTTGGATTGGTAAGGACGAGATCGAGCGGGAAATACTGTCCCACCGTCCAGGTGGTATCACTCTCCGTACATTCCCCATTGCACACGGCCAGCACGTAGTCTGCATTGGAACCGGGAGCGAGTGCGAAGTAGCTGGAGATGTCGAGTATGAGCTGAGTAGCGCTGAAGGCAAAGGCAGAGATAATTCCGTCGGTCGCCGGAACAACGGCCATGTTGGAAGTGACGGCCGCGTCATTGGCATTGAGCGTCGAGACGTCGGGTTGGTTAGTTCCATCGGCCCACAGAGTGAGGAAGTCCAGCGGGCTGGGCGGGACCACAGTCGCATTGAGAACGTAAGAATGAGCGGTCGACGGCGGAGCACAAGCACTGCCGGCAACGTTTACGTTCAGCAAGCCGGTCAACAGTCCCGAACTAGAACGTGTGTCGAGCACGCGGCACGGAGTCACAGTGTACAGGTCCAGCCCGTTCGGCTCCGGCGGTGCGAAGTATCCATTTACATCAAGCAACACGTCGGACGGATCGGATACATAGACGGAAACGCCCCCGCCGCTGCCCACCGGAACGATGGCTGCGTTGGCGGTGATCGCCCCGGTGGAAGCGTTGAGCGTCGAAACGAATGGCTGAGGACCTCCGCTGGACCAAAGAGTCAGGTAATCGAGGGTGCCGCTTGGGATCGCAGTCACGTTGAGCGAATAAGCCTGCGCGGCGGCGGGCAGACCGCAACTGCCGGCTTGCATGGGGAAGCTCCGGCTGCTGCCGCCCGCCAGGGATGGAGCCCCCAGCGGTCCATCCTGAATCCGCGTATCCACCACCCGGCACGGCGTTACCGGGTAAAAGGCCAGCGCCGAAGCGGTTCCGGGGGCTACAAAATAGCCATTGATATCAAGGATCACATGGGTTGCCGAGCTGACGTAGACGCTGACGCCGCCGTTCGTCCCCGCTGGGGTGATCGCCGCATTTGCCTTGATGCGCCCATCGGAGTTCAGGGTCGATACTACGGGCTGCGGTTGCCCGCTAGGCCATATCGTCAGGTAATTGAGCGGGCCATTCGGGACCACCGTCACATTCAGCGAATAAGCCACGGCACTCGTTGGGATGGCGCAAGGACCTTGCGGGATATCAAATTCGCGAGTAGCTTCCCCACCCAGTTCGGGGCCGCCGAAGGGCCCATTGGCATTTCTGGTATCCGCTACCCGGCATGGAGATACAGGTACAAATTGCAGACCGGTTGTCGACGCATGCGCTGCGGGAACCGCGCTGACTCCGGCGGCCAGTACGATAACGGCCACGGCCTTAGCTCCCGCTCGCGCAGCCGCAGCAAACCGCGGGTGGCGGCTCCCATCAATTTCCTTCATATGCGGATAGTATCCAATCCATAGCGCGGACCTGAATAACCCAAATCGCGGGAGTTATCACCCATTGGTTCCAGGCGATGTCCCACCAATACTTTGGTATAGATCGATACGTTCGTCCTATGGATCCGTCGTCGTGCTTCTGCCAATCTTGCCGTGAATAGTCGCCCTCTGACATCGGAAGGACCCACCAATGGACGGCAAAAATGGAGCAAAACTCAGTGTGAACGTTTTTACGGCGCCGGGAAAGACTATGGCCGGTGAGCGGCCAAAGCCTTTCGGCGAAGCGCTCGGCTTTGACCCGATGACGTCGACTTTAATTTTCGGCGAGTACGACGCGGTGCTGGTAGACGCAATGACAACCGTAGCGGAGGCCGAGGCTCTCGCGGATTGGATTGCGCTGCACAACCGCAACCTGGAAACCATCTATATCACGCACGCCCATTTCGACCACTTCTACGGTCTGAGCGTTCTGCTCGACCGCTTCCCGGATGCTCGAGCGATCACAACGCCCAAGACGCTGAAGGCCATGCAGATGTCATTCGCTCCCCCGGTGGAGCGGTTAGCCCGCCGGCTGTTTCCTGGGCAACTAGCCGCCCACTTCGTTGCGCCTGAGCCCTATGAGCACGACACGTTCACTCTCGAGGGCCAGGAATTGCGCATCATCGAGCAGGGCCACACCGATAGCGCCGATACCACCTCTCTATACGTTCCATCGATCGGCCTGATCGTCGCCGGCGACGTGGTGTACAACCAGTGCCGCATGTACGTCGGCGACACTACGCCGGAGAGTCGAAAGAATTGGATCGCGGCGCTGGACCGGCTGGCCGCGCTGAACCCTACCATGGTCGTCGCGGGTCACAAGAAGCCTGGCGCGCCCGATTCTCCCTCGACCATCCAGGACACCAAACGCTATCTGCAGGACTTCGATCGGCTGCAGAAAACCGCGACGTCGGACCAGGAGCTGTTCGATCAGATGACGCAGCTATACCCGCACTGGGTAGCCAATCAGTCCTGGTTGATGTTCGGATTCCCGCAGGGATAACGCCGCAGCGGCGGAGCGCGTCTTCATGCACAGGGGCCTGACGCTTAGAATCGATGCAGGGAGGGCCGACGAGTGCCTGCAAACGACATGCTCCGGGTCGCACTTGCTGCACAGGTCCCGGGTACCATCGCCGGAAGCCAATTTCATCGAACCTGGTTTTTTGCCGTATTCCTCTTCTGTGGCGTTGTCGTGCTTAGCAACGTCGTGCATTACGTCGTCTTCCGTGTTTTGCGGCGCAGGGAGAAAGAAAATAAAGACGGCCGTTGGACCAATATTCAGCAGTACCTCAGCCACCCGGCGAGAGCCATCTTTTTCATCACCTGTCTGCTGATCGTTTTACCTGCCGTTCCCCTCGTGCCTGCGGGGATCGAGGCCCTCATCCGACAAGGTCTCGTTATGGCCCTGGTCGCGGCCCTCGGGTGGTTCGCAGTGGGGTGCATCTACGTTTTCCAGGCTGCCACCCTGAGACGATACGACCTTGGCGCCGAAGACAACGTGCGGGCGCGCCGGGTTCACACCCAATTTCAACTCTTCCGGCGCATGCTCATCAGCTTCGTCGTCATCATCGATATCGGGGCTCTGCTGTGGACTTTCAACGATCCCCGCATCTGGCACTATGGTTCCGGCCTTCTAGCCTCCGCGGGTGTTGCTTCGATCATCCTCGCGACCGCCGCCAAATCCACCGTGGCCAACTTTCTTGCCGGCCTGCAGATCGCAATCACCGAGCCGATTCGCATTGACGACGTCGTCGTGGTCCAGGGCGAGTGGGGACGCGTGGAGGAAATCAATTCGGCCTATGTGGTCATCAAAGTCTGGGACCTGCGCCGGCTCATCGTCCCGTTGAGCTACTTCATCGAAAACTCGTTCCAGAACTGGACCCGGGAGGCCGCCGACATTATGGGCACAGCGTACCTTTACGTCGACTACTCCATTCCCGTCGAGGATCTGCGCCAGCAACTCAACACGGTCGTGCACGCTTCCGATCTGTGGGACCGAAAAGTCTGCGGCTTGCAGGTCACCAATCTCACGGAGCATTCTATGGAGATTCGCTGCCTGGTCAGCTCACGCAACGCCAGCGAAAACTTCGACCTCCGCTGCCTTGTCCGCGAACAAATGACCGCATGGATACAGCAGCATTACCCTGCCGCCTTCCCCACCGCCCGCGTCGCCGGAGTTTCCGGATTCCTCCCCGCCCCCCAGGAACAACCGCATGAGAGCCAACTCGACCACCATTAGATTTCGCGGATAGGACGTTCCTCCGGCCGGCCGCATATACGCCTCACTGGTCAGGGGTAAGCTAACTTGGCCGGATCCTTCGCAGCTGGCGCAAAGCGACACGGCAATGAGGCGGCTGTGGATGGAGAGTGCCCACATGGTCGGCCCGCCCGAACAGGAACACGCTTCCTCCAGTGATTGCCTTGCGATGCAAGCTCGGTTACAGGCATGATCGCTATTTTGTTACCCCCATTACCTCCCGCGGGACAGGACGGCTCCTATGTGCTCAGCGCCTGGCCCGCCCTGCCGCGGTTATCGATACACTACACAGATGCGTACCGTCCAAACTATCCGCTACGTTCTCCCTTTACGCGAGGGTGGCTCGCTGCCCGCGATCGTTGAGGCGGACGACCTTGGACTCTACGTGGTGAAGTTCCGCGGCGCAGGACAAGGCCCGTTGGCGCTAGTCGCGGAACTAGTCGCCGGTGAGATCGGCCGCGCCCTGGGGCTGAAGGTGCCGGAGTTGGTTTTTGCCGAAGTGGACGCAGCGCTGGGGCGCAACGAACCGGAGGCTGAGATTCGTCATCTGCTCAAGGCCAGCGCGGGGCTGAATATTGCACTCGACTACCTGCCTGGCTCGACGACGTTCGACCTTGCGGCGGGCGACCGGGCAACCCCCGAGATTGCGTCGTTGGCGGTGTGGTTTGACGCCTTCGTGCAGAATGTAGACCGCAACCCGCGTAACCCGAATCTGCTCCTGTGGCACCATTCGCTTTACTTCATTGACCACGGCGCGTCGCTCTATTTCCATCACGACTGGGCGACAGCGGAGGAGAAGGCGGAGTCCCCCTTCGCGGCCATTCAGCAGCATGTGCTACTGCCGTGGGCGAGCGCAATTGCAGACGCGGCGGCGGCGGCCCATCAACGCCTCACGCCCGCCGTGCTGAGCGCAATTCTTAACCACGTCCCCGATGCCTGGATCGCTTCTGACTCCACGACGGCTGAACAACAGCGCGCACGCTACCTTGCGTACCTGAGTCGCCGCCTGGCGGCAGCAGTAAACTTCGAACAGGAGGCGATCCGTGCTCACCAAAGCTTCGTTTGACTACGCCGTGCTGCGCGTGGTCCCGCGCGTGGAGCGGCAGGAGTTCCTCAATGTCGGCGTCATCGTCTTTTGCCTGGAGAGGCGTCTGCTCGAAGCCAAGGTGCAGGTCGACGAGGCACGGCTGCGCACCTTGTGGCCGATGCTCGACCTCGAAACAGTGAAGCAGCACGCCGACGCAGTGGTACGCATCTGCGCCGGCGACGAGACAGCCGGCCCGGTCGCCCAGCTCTCGCAGAGAGAACGCTTCCAATGGCTGATCGCTCCGCGCAGCACAATCATCCAAACGTCGGCGGTGCACACGGGGATTCTTACGGAAGAAGACGATTCGCTCACGGATAGGTTGGAGCGTTTGTTTGAGCAGTTGGTGGGCACAACGGAGTTAGCGAAACCACCAGACCCGTCGCCGCTGTCCGCACAGAGCTAAAGACGCTGGTGCTCACCGTAGCAGCCCACTCTGCTTGCCGATCATGCGATCGAGCATGCGCTCAGGCAGGGTTCTGGGGATGGTCCAGTTTTTTAGCCTCTGCGGCACGACTGCGTAACGCACACGCGGCTTGCGCACTGTCAATGCCTTGAATACCGCCTCTCCGATGCGCGAGGCGGGCAGACCTTTCTTGCTCTCGTTGAGGAAGTATTCCACGAAGCGTTTCAGGATAGATCCGTAATCCGTCGCCAGGTACGGTGAGAGGTCGATTTGCTCAGCCTTGTCGAACATGGGGGTTTTCACTGCGCCGGGACCGACGATAATGACGTCGATTCCGTAGAGCAATAGTTCGCGGCGAAGGCTCTCTGACATTCCCTCTAGGGCGAATTTTGAGGCCACGTAGGACCCAAGAAACGGGAAAGCTAGCTTGCCGGCAACCGAGGTGATCTGAACGATTCTTCCGGGCTTTCCCACGCGCGCGCGATCGGCCCCCAGCAGCGGCGCAAATGCCTGGGTAACTCTGAATGGTCCAAGCAGGTTGACTTCGAGGATTTGCCGGAACTCATCCATGGGTTGGTGCAGCAACGGGCCGCCTCCGGCAATGCCGGCGTTATTGACCAGGCCGAACAGGGTGCCTCGGCCAAGCCTTTCCGCAACCAGGAGAGCCGCGGCTTTCACTTGCTCGTCGTCGGTCACATCGATTAATAGCGGAGTGAACGTTACCCCTAACTCGCGCTGCAATCTCTCCCCGTCTGCCTGTTTACGCACGCCGCCAAATACTTCGATTCCCCGCTTGCCCAACTCCGCGGCAATGGCGTAACCAATCCCTGTCGATGCTCCGGTGACCACGACGCTCTTTCGCTCAGCCATATCCTGTGCTCCTTTTCCGATCAAGATATACGGTGTACATCTTTATCAATATGTACAGTGTACACCTTCCCACGACGGGTGTTTATCGGGTACCGTGGTGACATGGTATTTCCAGCCAAGACCGACCGGACCCGCATCCTCTCCGCTGCCATGGAACAGCTGCGCCGCGACGGCATGGAGAAGCTATCTCTGCGGTCGCTCGCGGCCTCGCTGGATCTAGCGCCGAACGCGTTGTACCGCTACTTTGCCAGCCGCTCGGAACTAGAAGCTGCGATCGCGGCCGAGATCACCGAGTATGTGCATCAAGGTCTGCGCAAAGCAGCGGGACGCAAGGCGCCAAAGCAGGCGATTCAGGCGCTCGTTGGCGCCTACCTTCGTTTTGCGCACGAGCAGAAGCACCTTTACGATGTGTTTCTGAAACCCTGCACCGAGACCCCCGAAGGGGAGGCAGCCCATGTGGCTTTGTGGAACTTTGTGCTGGAGCAGGTTGACCGGGTCACCGGACCAAAGAAGGCGCCAGAGGCGGCCATTGCTCTCTGGGCGCTTCTGCACGGATTTATAGGGCTTGCAAACGCAGGCGTTTTCGACCGTGGTAAACCGCGCAGCGGTTTTGATTGGGGCTTGCAAGCCTGGTTCCGTGCTTCAGGCGGAGTATAGCTCGCCGGCCGCTACGCCAAAACACGAGATAGTATCTTCGAACCCGTGGTGGTTACTGCGGTGCAAACTACCGCTGCCGGAATTCCCTTCCGCGCGCGAAGGGGATTAAGTAGAATGTAAGGGTTTCCCTAAGACCGGCAACGGCGACGGGGGGTCACTTATTCGCAGCCATCGGTCTGTCGTTTTATTTATTTCTTTTCTGCTTTCGGTTACCGCGGGTTACGGCCAAACATACGTCTTCGGGAGAACGGATTTACCCGTTGGGCCGGGCGCCTTTTCGATCGCTACCGGCGACTTCAATGGCGACGGCATCCTCGACCTTGTGTCTGCAAACCAGGCGGACAACACCGTATCGGTGGTTTTGGGCAACGTAGACGGCGGCTTCAATCCGCCGGCCAGTTATGCAACCGGAGCCCAGCCCACTGCCGTGGTCCGCGGCGACTTCAACAACGACGGCATCCAGGACCTGGCGGTCACTGATGGGAACTGCGCCTACCAGCGGGAGGGCATGGCCCTGTATGACCTGGTGTGTGATGCCGGCACGGTGAGCATCTTGCTGGGCAACGGCGACGGAAGCTTCCAACCGCATCTTGACTACGTTACGGGTAAGAATCCCACAGCGCTTGCGGCGGGCGATTTCAACGGCGACGGCAAACTCGATCTAGCAATCGTCAACGCGGAGGACGACAGCGTTTCCGTATTGCTCGGTCAAGGGGATGGAACCTTTCAGTCGCAGGTTGTCTACAAAGTGGCTGTCGGTTCAAACCTGGTGATTGGCGACTTCAACAACGACCACAAGCTAGACTTGGCGGTCGGCGGCCCTTCTATCTTGCTGGGCAATGGAGATGGCACCTTTCAAGCGCCCATCACCTATACCGGCTCTTCGCAGCAAACTGGGCCCGCATTGGCCGCGGCCGATTTCAATCTCGATGGCAATTTGGACTTGTACGCGGGCGGCGCTTTATATCTCGGAAACGGCGATGGGACGTTCGTGCTGCACGCAACCTATGCCGTTGCCAATAGCTCGGCCGCAACCGCCGCCGACTTAAACAGCGACGGAAAGCCTGACCTGGTCATCGCTCAGCAGAATGGAGGGATTTCGGTTCTTCTTGGAAATGGCGACGGCAGCTTTCAGGCTACCGCGGGGTACGCTGGGTCCTACTACTCGAACGATGTGCTCGTGGCAGACGTGAACGGGGACGGAAGGCTCGATCTTGCGGCTGCTAACTCCGGGTGCGGCAGTCCATTTGGCTGCACAACCACCGCCCCGGCAAGCATTTCTGTTTTGCTTGGCTTGGGCGACGGCACTTTCGTTGGGGGAACGCCATACCCGTTTCAATCGGGGAATCCGGCGCTGCAAGTGATCTCGGCCGACTTCAATGGAGACGGCAAGCCTGATTTTGCAGCCCAGGCCCCTTATACCGCACAAGCCACAAGTACCTTGGCTGTGTACCTGGGGAATGGCGATGGCACTCTCCAGCCGCAGATTTCTACGACCGTTCCGAGCAACGGAGACATCGCGGCGGCAGACTTGAATGGCGACGGCAAACCAGATGTAGCCATGGTCTACGCCAATTGCACCCAGGGCGCCTGTCTGCCGGGATATGTAGCCGTCCTTGTTGGCAATGGCGACGGTACGTTTCAGACGCCGGTGCCGTACGCCACCGGCTTGCAGCCTGACTCCGTGGTGATCGGCGATTTCAATGGAGACGGCAAACCCGACCTGGCCACTGCCAATTCCACCTCAAATAATATTTCTATCCTCCTCAATCACGGCAACGGAACGTTTCCAACACATGTGGAGTACCCGACCGGACTTATGCCGGGAAACATCATCTCCGGCGATTTCAACGGAGATGGCAAATTGGACCTGGTCGTTACCACAGAGACCGGAATGTCCCTTCTTCTAGGGAATGGGGATGGAACCTTCCAGCCACATCTGGACTCTGTTATCGGTGAAGCAGGCCCCTTTGCAACTGGAGATTTTAATAGCGATGGCAAGCTGGATCTGGCAGTGTCAACGCAACAGGATGCGCAGCCCCTGGTAATTCTTCTGGGGAATGGCGACGGAACATTCCAAGCCGCGGCTCCTTCCGCCGGCGCCGTCGGCGGATATCCTGCCGTCGGCGACTTCAATGCAGACGGGAAACCAGACCTCCTCCTGAGCGGCTCAACGATCATGTTGGGCAACGGGGATGGAACCTTCCGAGAACCGTTTGGAGTTTCTGGCGGAACCGGGATCGTGGCCGTTGTGGACATCAACCATGATGGGGTACCGGACGTTGTTGGAGGGACGGGCTACAGCACATCGGCGAGCGAGATTGTGGTACTACTCAGCACCGCCTTTAAGTCCGTCGCACCCGCTGCACTCAATTTCGGATCGCAGGGCGTGGGAACGGCCAGCGCCCCGCAAACCATCACCATCAGCAACCCGGCCAGCGTGAGCTTCAACATTACTGGCATCGCTGCCAGCCGAAGTTTCAGTCAGACCAACGACTGCGGAGCTAGCCTTGCCGCTGGAGCCCATTGCGCCATTACAGTAAGCTTCTCCCCCACGGCCACCGGAGTGGAGCTAGGCCTAATCACGCTCAGTGACAGTACCAAAACCAACGCGACCGCCATTCCTCTCAGTGGGACCGGGGTGAATGGACCAGCGCTCATCGTCACTCCGGACCGGTCCATCTTTCCCTCGCAGGCTGTTGGCACCAGCAGCAAGCCCACATCGGTCATGCTGCTCAACACTGGAAACTCCGGGCTGAACATCACCGGCATCAGCGTTGCGGGCAAAGATAGCGCGGACTTTACCCAGACCAATGACTGCGGTACGTCGCTGGCACCCGGAGGCACGTGCACCGTCAACGTAACCTTTAGCCCCACGGCCTCAGGATCGAGGATGGCCGGCATTTCGATTAGCGGAACGGAGCCTGGCAGTCCGCAAACGGTAGAACTGGCAGGCACGGCAGTTGGGCCCACTGCTAGCCTGAGCCCCACCGCGCTTACGTTCGCCTTGCAAACTGTGGGTACCACGAGCACGGCGCAAACCGCAACGCTGACCAATAGCGGAAACGCTCCCCTTGCCATCACCGGCATCACGGCTTCGGGTGCTTTCGCGGAAACCAATACCTGCGGGACCTCATTGGCGATGGGGAGCAGTTGCCAGATTTCGGTTACGTTTTCGCCTACCGCTGCGGGAAATGCGACCGGGATGATCGCCGTGACCCAGAGCGGCGGAGCGCCGCAGAATCTTGCGCTCTCCGGTAGTGGCGTGGCGGCTCCGGATTTCACGATTGGATTAGCCGCCGGCTCGCAAACATCGCAATCGATTGCGGCCGGGCAGAATGCGCAATTCGGCATTGCGGTTGCACCTGCCGGTACATTCACCGGAACGGTGAGCCTTAGTTGCAGCATCACGCCGTCTGCGACCCCAGCGCCTACGTGCAGTCTGTCAAGCTCTACAGTGCAGCTCAGCGAGACGGCCGCTACCGTAACGGCTACGATCACCACAACGGCAATTACTACGTCTCGGTCCCAGCCTCCCTTTGGTGGCCCTCCCGTAGCGTGGGCGGCGATCCTGCTGGGCACGCTGCTGCCCTGGAAGCGGAGGCGCGCATTGCTGATGGCGATCGCAGCCATTGCTTTCGCAGGCGTGTCCGTTACAGGCTGCGGCGGCGGGTCGTCTTCCCCTCCGCACACAACGACCATGCCCGGAACTCCGGCAGGGACCTATACCGCAACTGTTACGGCAGTGTCGGGGAGCTTGAGCCATAACACAACCATGACCGTGGTGGTGCAGTAGAAGCCGCTTCCATTGACGGCGGCTGGTACAGATCTAAGGGCGCATATTAGACCGGGAGGGACGACCGCGACCAGGAGAGACTGGTCTAGATGCGACGGCGGAAGGTTACCTTTCCTTTAAAGATCCTACTAACTTAGTAGACCTCCTTCAATTACCCTCCCCGAAACTTCAAGCTCGGAAAATCCTCCTCCCACTCATCGTTTGTACTAGAGTAAGCGCATGGTTATGCGGATTTACACGGCTGTTCCGGCTCTTGCGCTGCTTATGCTCGCGGCAACCAGCAGCAACGTGGTAGCCCAAGTTACTCCGGCGCCCACAATGAGACTCGTCGTCGACGAGACACAAGCCTATCGGCGCATAGCATTCGTGCATGAAGAAATTCGCGTGCAGCCAGGACCCGTCGCACTCGCCTATCCGCGGTGGATTCCAGGCGAACATGGGCCTACCGGGCCGATCGAAAACTTTGCCGCGCTCCGGGTGCGTTCCGAAGAGGCGGCGCTGCCCTGGACGCGCGACCCTGCGGACATCAACACGATCAGGATTGACGTGCCGCCGAACACCACTACGGTCACAGTCGATTTCGATGTGCTGCTCGAAAACACCATTTCAGACCATCAAGTCCTGCTTGCCTGGAATACGGCTATTCTCTACCCGCAAGGCATCGATAAGCGCGAGATGCTGATTGAGCCTTCTATCGTTCTCCCACCCAATTGGAAGCAAGGCAGCTCGTTGTCTGTGACCAACCAGGCCGGGGGGCGGGTTACGTTTGCGGCCACTTCGCTCGAACGTTTGATCGATTCCCCGGTCCTGGCCGGTGAGTTTTTCCGCGCGGTGCCTCTGGCGTCCAAATGGCCGGCAGAACTCGATTTCACCGCGGATAGCCAGCCAGCCATCCAGAAGGCGGACGATGCCCATGCCTTCGCTCTCTTTGCCAGGCTGATTGATCAGGATCAGGCCATGTTCGGCTTCCGCCACTGGCAAAAGATGTACCTGTTGGTCTCGCAGAGCAATGCCCTTCCTTTCGACGGACTGGAGCATGAGGATTCTCCCTGGGACGCGATCGGTGACGCAGGTCTCTCGCAGAAAGAGCAATTGGAAAGATTAGGATGGCCACTCCTGGCGCATGAGCAATCGCACTCCTGGGACGGCAAGTACAGGCGTCCCGCAGAGTTTTATTCCAAGCCAGACTACCAAGGTCCTGAACAGACGACGTTACTGTGGGTGTATGAGGGTCTGAACGAATACATAGGGATGCTGCTTGCCACCCGCGCGGGCTTCAACGACTCTGCCTACATGCGCGATTACCTCGCGCGTATCACTTCAAACTTCGCCCACGAGACGGGGCGCACCACGACACCCCTGGTCGATACGGCCGCGCAGAATTGGGTACTGCGCCACGCCCGCGGGGGATGGCAGCCGTTGCGTCGCAGCCAGGATTACTACGATGAGGGCGCGTTAATCTGGCTGCACGCCGATATGGTGATTCGCGAACAATCTCACGACCGGGTTACCCTCGACGATTTTCTCCGCAGCTTCTTCGGCCAGCGCGACACCGGCCCGATTGTCGTTCCCTACACCAGGGCCGATGTGGAAGCTTCTCTTTCGGCGATATGCCCGTATGACTGGCATAGCTTCTTCGAGAAGTACGTCTACGAGGTGAACAGCCTGCCGCCGACGGAGGGTCTTGAAGCAGCAGGTTGGCGGCTGGTTTATAATGCAACGCCTAACAACAAACCTTATTATGCTGACCTTCCTGGGGTTCCCTCTTACTTTGCGTCGGCATCCCTTGGGATGGACCTGCAGAAGGATGGGAAGATCTCCGACGTTTGGCCGGGAACACCCGCGTACGATGCCGGATTGGGACCGGATATGACCGTGGTGTCCGTCGACGGAAAAGCCTTCACTCCAGAACTGCTGGACGAGTCTATCGCGCACCCCAGAAATGGCAAGATCTCGCTGGTGGTTCGCAACTTTGACACAGTAGAAACTCGAGAGATCCAGTACGCGGGAGGCCTGCAGTACCCTCACCTGGAGCGAATCCCCTCAACCCATGATTACCTGACCGAGATCCTGGCGCCTCGCAGCTAAAAGGGACCGTAGGATCGTACGGAGACCGCGCATAAAACAGATGCGGTCTCCTCACAGGTCTGGTTAGGCGATCAATGCGGGCACAGTTGAATGCAAGAAGTCCTCGACCGATTCGGGAACTCTTCCAGTGAGATTCGCCACCGTAGAGGTAACGATTGCCTGATAGCCGCGAGACGCTTCCTCGTCCAACCCACGCACACTCCTCGCAGCGAACGGAGGGATGCCTGCTGTTACCAGGCCTTTTTCAACCTCGTCCGGTGTGACGTTCACATGTTGAATGGATTTGCCGGAAAGGCGCGAAAGGATACCCGCGATCTCGTCATGGGTGATCGAGGCAGGGCCCGTCACATCGTAAATGGCGTTGCCGGTGGCATTGAGCAGCGCCGCTGCCGCCGTTCTTGCACAGTCTTCGCGAGTTACATACGAGCGGCCTTGCGATTGCGTTGCGGAGACCAGTTTTCCGGTCTTGAGAGCGAAGTGGGCAAACCGGAGGATGACCTCCGCGTACAGATTGTTCCGCAGGATCGTCCAGTCGAGCCCGCTCTCGAATAGCGCAACCTCCGTCCAGAAATGATCGTCCGGGATCGAGGGTCCCACCGTCGGATGAGCATTGGGTAGCGACGTATAGACGACGTGCTCCACCCCGGCAGTCACAGCAGCTTGAATGGCTGCCCGGTGCTGTTTGATCCGCACATCCGGCGCGTGCAGTGAATCGGTGCTGACGAGAAGCAGGCGCTCCACTCCTTGGAATGCTGTCCGCAAAGTCTCGGGCCGATCAAAATCAGCTTCGCGCTCTTCGACACCCAACGCGTCAAGCTCCTGGAGCTTCCCCGGAGTACGCGTGGCCGCGATCACTTTCTTCGCTCCGAGTCGCCGAAGCGCTGCCACGACGGCCTTTCCGAGGTGTCCACTGGCGCCCGTTACGAGAAGCTGCTTGTCTGCAAAACTCATGTTGTACCTCCAAATCGAGCCTAGGTCGATATCCGAATCAAAGCAAGTACGGATCTGGAAGTAATAAGCTATCCTGGAAGTAACCAAGGCCTAAGGGGGCAAGATGCGACGTCCTATTTGTTGTTCAACGCGAGCAGTTCTCAATCGAATAGGCGATCAGTGGAGCTGTCTAATTATCCAGACCCTCCTCGGAGGAACACATCGCTTTGGTGAGTTGAAAGCTGCAATCGAGGGCATCTCGCCCCGTGTCCTCAGCCACACCCTCAACAGTCTGCATCGGGACGGCCTTATCGAACGCAAGGCCTATCCAACCATTCCACCGCGCGTCGAATATACGAATACCGCTCTCGGGCGGTCCCTCGCCAAAGCAATGGGACCTCTCGTACGATGGGCTGAGGAGAACCAGCCAACCGTAGATCTAAACCGTGCGGAATATGAGAAGCGAGAACTGGCGAGAGCGAATCTGCCGCTCTAGACTGAGCCACAAAGCAACGGCTAATACTTCAAGGAGGTGTTGCAACTCGGCAGCGGCCCGCTGAGTAACATAGGTCGACGGACCGGGGACGACCTTGCCGGGCATGTCGAACCATGCAGGCACAGCTACCCCGACTCCGGTGAATAAGTATGCTGTCACCGGAAATCCGCTCATCCCCTCATCATAGCCTCAACAGGGGTGGCCGCCCGGACAGATTCGGATGGAAAAACTTTGGCCATAGATACAGGGAGTGCCATCCGCTTTCTTGAAATGAACACTGTATTTAAGTTCTTTCTTTTCCTCAGGCATACGAACGGATACGGGATGTTTAGATGTTCCGGTGAACTTCTCACCCCCCTTGGCTGGACTGGAATCCTCAAAAACGATTTCGAAATGAGGACACTGAGCGGACGTGTTTGTCCATATCACTTCGCTGCCAAAATCGACGATTTTGGTAGCGTGCTCGGTCGTCTCCGGTTCGTCGGTGTTCAGATAGATCTCGTATTTACGGGACATTGTGATTCCTCGCTATCTGGGAACAGTTACGCAAGCTAAATGCCTAACGCTAAGAGATACGCAGCAGGTCGAGCCAGGTATCCCTTGAATGATCGCACAACCTTATATCACAATTACTTAAGGCCCATGTGCCTTGGGTTCTCACGTAGGCGCCCGGGCTGGAGCACCTGCCGGTAAATAACTCAACCTACGATCTCGCAACATGCGGCCGGCAGCAAGCAACCGCTGCTGTTGGCAAGGGCAGCTCTCAGCGTCGCATACGTTCATAGTCAGGATCCTTGCGTAGTGATTGAAGTTCAGGGAATGCCAAGAGTTGAAGATCGGTGGCGCCTTTCTGAAAACACGCGGCCAGCGTAGTCAATGCCTGCTTACGTTTTCCGAGTAACTCCAATACTCTTGTCTTGCTAAGCTGTGAATCCATGTCATGGGCGCCCAGCGATTCAGCCTTTTCGATCAAGGAAAGCGCACTTTGGGGTCGACCCGATTTCACCTGGTAAAGTGCAAGCAACATCCAACTCTGTCCATCACTCGAATCCGTCATTAGGTGGCGCTCCGCCTCCTGTGCTGCTCGCGTGTAAGCAGACTTTGCATCGGCCTGATGATTACGTAACGAGTAATAGCAGTCACCGAGTTCTAACCAGTTCGTATCGAGCCCTGGATTCAGTTCGACGGCTTTGCGAGCGAATGGGAGCGCCTCCTCGTTCTTGCCCTGAGAGCGGAGCGCCTGGGCGAGGTTCGCCGCCGCGTCGTCAGAGGTCGGATCGAGGACCAAGCCTCGTCGCAAACTTGCCGTGCCTTCGGCGAACTGACCGACCTGCATGTATTCCGAGCCCAAATTGCTCCAGGCCATGGGGCTTTTAGGCGCAACCAGAGTTGCCACCCGAAAAGCCTCGATGGCTTGCTGAAACTTTCCCTGTTCGTGTAAACCGGCGCCGAGCTGATTGTAAGCCGGCCAGTCATTGGGGTGCTCCTTTAGCACTCTCTCCAAGACTTTCTGGTGCTCTTCCCATCGATTGAGTCGCCAATAAATCTGCGCCTGCCACACCAATGGCATCGGGTTGGATGGGTCGAGCAATAAGGTCCTGGAAAGCTCGTGCAAGGCTTCTTGCTCCTCCCCGGACCACTGCAAGATCAGTGCCAACGCGAGATGTGCGTCCACGAGATTAGGGTCAAGCCTTAGCGCGACATCACAATTGCCTCGAGCAAGTGCGAGCGCAGCAGCGCTTCGCTCGGTCACGGAGAGATTCACGTAGGCCTGTGCCAGCTTCGCATAAGCAAGTGCGTAGCGGGGATCCAGGTCTATCGCCTGCTTATAGCCTTCTATCGCTGCATCAAGTGATGCCCGATCTGGCCGCTTGATCGCGGCTTCAGCTGACTGGAAGGCAGTAAAGGCTGCAGCAGAATGCGTTGCCGGCCCTGCTCCCGACGCGTTCTTCACATACGGGGTTAAGTCAAGCAACGTGGCGGCGGCGTGAACAGCTTTGCCTGGAAGCGACATCACCTCTGCGGGAGCGCAGGCAAGTTTCTTCTCCCTGAGTGGCTGATTTGTGACTGGATCCAGGACCCGCAGAAAAAGGTAGAAATCCTTCGCCCCGGGTACAACAGAAGCGGCTAGCACCAGGTTGGCACCCAAGGGATCGCAGACGTCTTTCAGGTGACTCATGCCCGCTACGCTCAGGTTCGCGTCCTCGGGCGAGATCACAAATAGATCCCTGTCCAGCGTCTCAAAGCGTGTGAGTTCCCCTTTGATAGCAGTTAAGACGCTGGTCAGCACAGGTATCAATTGTTTGTCGGAGGTTTCTGGCCAATTTAGCAGAGCGACAAAACGCTTCCTAGGCAGCGGACGCAGCAGGTCTTCCACCTTATCCCACTGCCACCATGCGCCACCGGCCATGGCGCAGCAAACGCCCAAGGCCGCGCCGGCAAACTGACGGCGTGTCCATCGTGATGCAGGACGGGCGCTGACATGAAGAAAGTCCAAAGCGCGTTCAAAAGCCTGGCACCTTCGCTTCGGATCTCGACTGAGGCATTCGACGATAAGCTGGACGCACACCGCCGGAAGACCGGAAGCGTTCAACCGCGGATGGATGGTGACAGAACCACCGTCCGGGGACACAACCGGCTTCTGCCCGGTAAAGACCTGGTGCAGAACGACACCAAAGGCGAAAAGATCCGTGGCTTGCGAGGGCGTCTGCCCCAGGTACAGCTCCGGAGCCATATAGTCCGGGGTTCCGGCGATCAAGCCCTTTTCCGAAAGGGATGGCTCAGCCTCATGGGCGCGAGCTAATCCAAAATCGGTGATGTAGAGCCGCACATTCGATCCGCTGCCATCGAGCATGATGTTGTTTGGTTTGATGTCGCGGTGAACGACGCCGGCAGCATGAATCGCCGCGAGCCCGGCGGCCATTTGTTTGAGGATTATCATTCCTTCGCCAATCGGGATCGGCGTAGTTGACCGCAATCGCGCGGCAAGGGTGTCTCCGGGGAGAAGTTTCATGGTCAGAAACAGGAAATCGGGCGCCGGTTCCTGGCAATGAAAGATGTCATAGATCGGACAAAGATTGGGGTGGCTTACTTCTCTCGCCGATAACACTTCCCGTTCGAAGCGTTGCCTGAGGACCGGATCATCGGCGATGTGAGGAAGAATCGTCTTCAGCGCGACGTGCACGCCTTGCAGGAAGCGGTCCTCCGCCTCATAGACCTCGCCCATCCCTCCCTTTGCGATGAAGCGGACAATGAGGAAACGATCGATGAGGATGGATCCATCCTTAAGGCGCCCCTGGTCTGGGGACGCGGCAGACATCGTAGGGTTGCCTATGGAGTCGGCAGTGTCGACTACGGCAGGAGAGCACGCGAGCGCAGAGTTATAGAGATCGTAAGGGGGATGCTCCAGAAAGCTTCCAGCATTTGCGTCCTGATCGAGCAGATCTTCAACCGTGCGCCTCAGCTCCGAGTCACCGGAGCACACCTCACCCAGGTAGGCCGCTCGCTTCTCCGGCTCCAGCAAGAGAGCGGTTTCGAACACCTGCTCGACCCATTCCGGATGCGTACCCATACGTGGAATCCTTCATAGCGCAGAGCTGCGAAATTACCTTCCACTGAGTAAGCGGATTTCGCTGCCAAAAAGGGCCAATTTCCAAAATTTAGCAGGCCGGCTTTCTCTAAGGGATTTCACGCGTCCCGCAAATGCTGAGCGCGGGGCGCGGAGCACGAAGCTGTGGGTGCAAGGGTACACGCTAGCAGGGTCATTCTCAACGGTAAGCTACAACCCCATCGAAACGGGCCAACCTCACACGGACGGTAAGGGGGCGGCGCCAGACCCGGCATAGGTCGGATAGTCTGTGTACCCGACGGGCCCCGGCGTGTAAAACGTTGAGACATCGGCCGGGTTGAGCGCGGCCCGCTTTGCAAACCGCGCCGGCAAGTCGGGATTGGCCAGAAAAGGCCGGCCATATGCAATGGCGTCGGCTTCGCCGAGGCGCAGGGCCTGCGACCCATCGTCGAGCAGGTAATCGGAATTCAGGATCAGCGCACCCTTGAACGCCTGGCGAATGGCGGGAACGAGCTGCCGCGTCGCGGGCATGGAAGGTGCTTTCGGGGCGCGACGCGCGCATTTCCAGGAAAGCTATGCCAAGCCCGTTCAAGGCTTCGGCCACCTTGGTGAACAAGCGCTCTGATTCGCTGTCGCCACAGCCCTGTGGGTCATCATTGGGAGAAAGCCTCACACCCGTCCGATCGGCGCCGGCTACGCTGATAAGCACCTGGGCCGCCTCGATCAACAGCCGGATACGGTTTTCGACCGAGCCGCCGTAGTTATCGGTGCGGTGGTTCGTTCCGTCGCGGAGGAACTGATCGAGCAGATAGCCGTTTGCGGCGTGTAACTGGACGCCATCGAAACCGGCCTCCATCGCATGCTCAGCGGCCAGTTTATAGTCGCTGATGATGTTTTTAATTTCGCCTATCTCCAGCGCTCGCGATTCCACGTAAGGCTTGGGGCCGTCGTAGGTGTATGCCTTTCCCGGAGCGGTGGTAGCCGACGCAGACACGGGTTTGGCGCCGCCGAGATAGTCGGGGTGCACGATCCGGCCCATGTGCCAAAGCTGCGCAACCATGCGACCGCCGGCATCATGAACCGCCTGCACGATCGGCCTCCACGCAGTCACTTGCTCCTCCGACCAGAGTCCAGGAGCGCCCGGCCAGCCCAAGCCTTGCTGGCTGATGCCGGTGGCCTCCGAGATGATAAGTCCAGCAGAGGCGCGCTGACTGTAGTACTCGGCCATCAGTGGTGTCGGAACATGGCTACGGGTGGCACGCCCGCGGGTAAGAGGAGCCATCATAATTCGATTGGGCGCGTCAATCGCACCGAACGTAATTGGGTCAAACAGACTCGTCATGAACAAGCTCCTCTATCTGTGGCGACACTACGAAACGAAAGACCGGGGCATAGCCCCTCTGGTAGATGGATGGATTGGGTTTGTGGTTTGAATCTAGGCGTTTTTGGGCGGACTTGCTTGAAGTACAAACAAAATGATCACCAACTCCATAGCAAATCCCAAAGCCCAATAGCTCCAATGGTGTGCTTTGCCCCGTGAGGGAATAAAGAGGAAGAAGGCGGCACTCGACAGAGCGATCACAGCTGCCTGCCAAGGACGTACTCTGTCATTCCAAGCCATGCCAGCCATCATAACAGCCGTATAAGCTCTTCCAAAGCGCCTGAACCGTACCTTTCCGACGTTTTGCGCGACCTGCCTCAGGCCTGCGGGATTTGATCCCCGATTTGGTTTTTGATAAGGGCGCGAGCATTGCTTAGGATAGCGTTGGCAGTCGCCCGATCCGAGGCGATCTCAGCCAATGTGACGGCTCCCACCAATGCGCTCACCATTCCGCTCGCTCTGGCTAGGGCTTCGCGCCTGCTCAGGTGCCTGAGTTGATCGGCAACCAGCTGGACGAGACGCTGGTACCCATTGATGGCGACAGCGCGTACCTGCTGATCGGAATGACTGAGTTCGGCTCCAAGCATTGCGAGAGGACACAGATAGGCCTGCTTCTTGCCCCGCGACTGGCCCAGGTAAATAGCGACGATCTTCTTCAACGCTTCGGGTGGCGACATGCCTTGGATCTCATTAACAAACATTTCAAGCAGCTGATCGAACGCTCTGCCATTCGCTTCGGCAATCAGTTGTTCCCTGGAAGCAAAGTGGCGATAGAAGCCGCCTTGCGTAAGGCGAGCGGCGCCCATAATATCGCGCATGCCCACCCCACTCAAACCTTTCTCGAGGAACATTTTCGCGGCGGTCAGGACGATCCTGCCCCTGGTTTGGGCCGTTTCCGCCCGGGACTTTCGCATTGCCTTCCCCCCCTCCAAAGAGTCATGAGTCCTTAGATTACGTCCGCACTCTAAAGGGCACACTAGGAATCTTGTTCGTTGCGAGGATACAACGAGCACGCGCAGATTGCAGTGGAAGAACGCTGGAGGGAGCAGAACCATGAGCAACGACGCGATAAAAGAGAGAGCCGCCGAACGCCCAAACGCAGCACCTGCCTTCATGGAACACCATGTTCCGCGGGAGCAAGGAAGGGTTTACGCACGCGATTACCAAGGCGATGGTCCCGCATTTGTGCTCATGCACGGTTTCCCGGATAACCTGCACATCTGGGATGACCTGATCCCCTACTTGCTGGAGAGCGGGCGGCGCGTGGTCACCTTCGACTTCCTGGGTTTTGGCGCTTCGGACAAGCCCGCCGGCGCTTCGTACAGTTTCCAAAAGCAACTGGGTGATCTTGAAGCGGTGATCGAGCGCCTGGGCCTGGGAAAGATTGTCCTGGTGGCACATGATTCTTCTGGGATCGCGACCATCAACTACGCGCTGGCGCACCCTGAGGGCGTGGACTCCGTCATCATGCTGAACTCCGCTTATGCCGAAGACGCCACGGTGGTGTGGCCCGAGTTGGTCACGCTCTTTGCCACCCGGAGTCTGCGGGCGCTCGCAATGGCTATTGCGCAAAGTCCGGAGCAGTTCGGCTGGCTGCTCAAGTGGCAGCAGCAGCAGTTTGTGGCCGCGCTCCCCGACGCGCAGAAGCCCCATTTCAGCGCCTTCGCCGGACCACTGATCAGCGACAATTTCCTCGTCCAGCCCAGCTCAGGCCCAGCGTTTGTGCAGGTGGCTGCCCAGTTCTTCGCCACGCTTAGTCAGGACGCTCAACGTCTGCCGGAACTGCGAGCGTTGGACATTCCGTTCAAGCTCATCTGGGGAGAGTTCGATCCCTACATCTCGATGGCAGTCGCAGAGCAGCGCAAGTCTCAGTTAAAACATGCCTCCCTGATCCTGGTGCCGGCAGGCCACTGGTTGCAGATTGATGAACCGCAGCAGGTCGCCACAGCGATGCTATCGACTGCCGCTGAATCCTAACGAAGCGATCAATTGAGGGGATGCAATGGTCGCAATCGTGTTTGTGGGATTTGTGGCGATCATGGCGGCGATAGTTATAGCAGCCACCGCGCGCTACCTGGGTGGCCGAGCCGCATGGTTTGTGCTAGCCGGTCTCCTGGCGTGGTTGAGCTACGCCGGCCTGCTGGGAGATTTGGGCGTTCTCAAAAACATGACGACGCATCCGCCTGGGATCGTCTTCCTGGTCGTTCCCGTGCTTCTCTTTCTCCTAGTCTTCCTTGCTTTTGTTGTTCTGTCTGGCGCGAGCGCGCGGGTGGCGTTGGCCTTTCCGCTCTGGATGCTCCTGGGCGTGCAGAGCTTTCGAATTTTTGTCGAGCTCTTCCTGCACCGTCTTTGGATCGACGGGCTGGTGCCGAAGATGCTGACCTTTGAGGGCGCCAACGTGGACATCTATGTGGCAGCGTCCGCGCCTTTCATTGCCTGGCTCTCCACAAGGGGGCGATTGGGTTTGAAAATCGCACTTGCCTGGAACGTGCTGGGCCTTTTCGCCCTTGCCAATGTGGTCACACGCGCAGTCCTAACAGCACCTGGTCCCCTCCACCTGATCCACGCGGAAGTTCCCAACCGTTTGCTGGGTGCATTTCCCTTCCTGTTTATTCCCGGCTTGTTTGTTCCACTGGCCGTGGTTCTGCACTCTCTTGCTCTGCGTGCTATTGTCAGCCGGCTGCGCTCGCCGTCAGCGCCGCTTTTCATTCATAAGCTCTCGAAAACCTAACTTAAGGAGAACGCAATGCAGCAGAACCTGAGTACTACCAGTCCGGAGATAGTCGAAGATGCAGATGGTCACAAAATTGCTTTCCGGTCGTGGCATCCAGAGGGAAAGGCTCGCGCCGTCATCATGGTGGTCCCAGGATTCAATGCTCATAGCGGCTCGTACGAATGGGTAGCCGAGCAGTTTGTTAAGAAGGGTCTAGCCGTCTACGCGGTGGATCTGCACGGTCGCGGAGTTTCGGATGGTGAGCGATTTTATGTGGAAGCGTTTGAAGACTATGTGCGCGATGTTGAGGTGGTGATGGCTATTGTAAAAGCGCGGCAACCTGGCCTTCCACTCTTCATGCTCGGCCACAGCGCGGGGGGCGTGGTCGCTTGCCTCTACACGCTTGACCACCCCGCCGACATGGTGGGGCTGATTGCTGAAAGTTTCGCTCACGAATTGCCGGCGCCCGAGTTTGCCCTCGCCGTTTTCAAAGGGTTGAGCCATATCGCGCCACACGCACATGTGCTGCACCTGCCGAACGAAAGCTTTTCGCGCGACCCCGAAGTTGTCGAGGCAATGAACAACGATCCACTCATCGCTCATGAAACGCAGCCTACACAAACGATGGCCGCTCTGGTTCGCGCCGATGAGCGACTGAAGAAGGAATTTCCTTTGATCACATTGCCGCTCCTGATCCTTCACGGCACTGCCGATAAGAACACAAAGCCGAGCGGCAGCCGGCACTTTTATGAGGCGGCCGGTTCCACTGACAAGACGCTTAAGCTCTACGAGGGCGGTTTTCACGACCTGCTGAACGACACCGATAAGGAAGTGGTCCTGCTGGACATCAGTCAATGGGTGGATGGCCACCTATCAGATGAGGTTCCAGTGCAGGGCGAAGCCGTCTATTTCGCGGGCAAGTGAGGGGCGAATGAAGACCAGGAGAGATTTCATCGCCACAACAATAGCCGGCGCTGCCTGGTTGAGTGGCAGCTCGCACTTGCTCGCAGAAGCTTCTTCAGCGAGCAACGGCGTCTGACTGGAGTCTAACAATCTTGATACTGGGGAAAAAGGAGAAGACGTGAAGGATCAAGCGGAAGATCCACGGATTACGCGGGCACGCCTTGCCGGGCCCGAGCAGATCACCAGGAACGCGACTGTCGCTGAACTCGGCAGCGATCGGTCGATGACGATTCTGTTGAAAGGAAGCAACGAGTGGGTTTGTGTACCTGGTAATGGAAACAAGATCGGGGCTCCGCCGATGTGCATGAATTCGATGGGTATGCAGTGGATGATGGATGCTATGCAGGGAAAGCCGAAGCCGACCAACGCGTCGCCAGGATTGATCTACATGCTGTGCGGGGCAACCCAAAGGAGTAACACGGATCCTTCCGATAGAACCAGTCCTGCGATTCCCATTGGGCCACACTGGATGATTACCTGGCCCTTTGATGCCGAGTCGAATGGTCTTCCGACAACGGTGAGAGACAAGGGTGCCTGGGTCATGTTTGCCGGCACGCCCTATGCCTATTTGCATGGTTGCGGGAGCCCATGGGAAGGCAACGAATACCACGCGGGAGACAAGGCGGTGTGGAGCATGTCTTATGCTCGACCTTGATTGGCTTTAGGTCCGAGCGAGAGTACCCTGAGAATCACTCGCGTCGTCGAACGATGTGGAGTTTCATAAGGGATGCGCTTCGGAAAGGTTGATAAGACTGAATGGTAAATGTGGATCGAAGGGCTTTCTTGCAAAGCGCTGCCGCTGCGGCGCTGACTGCTTCCATGCCGGCAACAGCACGGGCTGGGGCTCCGCCTGACAAGCCAAAAGAAAAGATGATAGGAATTCAAGTGGGCGCCGTATCCTTCTTCGACGAAGGACCGGAGAAGGTGCTGGATGAATTTCAGCGGGACGCTGCGGTCAACACGCTTTTCCTGGCCACGTTTACTTATGGAAGGGGCATCGCCGGACGGCAGGTTCCTGGGCAGCCACTGCCCGATCACGGCAAGCAGGAATACGACACTGGCACATTTTATGGCGGCAACTACGCCACCATCCACCCGCAGTACTACAAGAACACAATTTTTCGCGGCACGCGCGCGACCGACCTGGGTGACTACGATGTGCTGCAGGCCGTTCTGCCCGCGGCGAAGAAGCGTGGCATCAAAACTATCTGCTGGTTCGAAGACGTCTTCCGCAAAGACCTGCCCAACATCGACCAACTACAAGAAAAAGAACTGTCCGGCGCAAATGCGACCACGCTGTGCTTTAACAATCCCAACTACCGGAATTTTCTTTTAGGCATCGTTGACGACTGGTCCCACTCCTACGATATCGATGGAGTGATGTGGGGATCGGAGCGCCAGGGTCCATTTTCGAATGCGCTGGGCGCGAGCGCGGGCGGCCGCACCAACAATCCACACAACGTGACCTGCTTTTGCCAATTTTGCGAGGCCAAGGCAAGAGAGCGCGGCATCAGCCCCGAACGCGCGCGGCAAGGATTCCTGGAGCTAGCGAAATTTGTGGATGCAGGCCGCCAAGGCCAGAGGCCGGTGGATGGATACTACGTCGCCCTCTGGCGGCTGATGCTGCGCTATCCGGAACTACTGGCCTGGGAAATGCTGTGGACTGACAGCCTCCGTGAAACCTACGCAGCCATCTATAAGCAGGTGAAGGATGTGAAACCGGGGCTGGGCGTTGGCTGGCACATTTGGCACACGAACTCCTTCAATCCAATCTACCGCGCGGAACAGGATCTGGCGGCAATCGCGCCGGTTTCTGACTTCTTGAAAATTGTTATTTATCACAATTGCGGTGGCGAACGGATGGCCGAGTACATTGAGAGCGTCCACCAGACGCTGTACGGAGATGTACCGCAGCAGGAGTTGCTGGACTTCCACTACCGGGTGCTGGATTACCAGGAAAAGAGCCTGGCCGAGATTCCATTGACAGGATGGTCGGCCGACTATGTGTACCGCGAAACCAAACGCGCACGCGCGGGACTCGAGGGCGCCAAGACTCAGTTGTGGCCGGGCATCGACATTGATATCCCGACAGCTCCGAATCACAGCAAGTGCACTCCGGAGGGAACGCGAGATGCGGTGCTCGCGGCGATCCACGGCGGCGCCGATGGGGTCATTCTGTCAAGAAAGTATTCCGAGATGAAACTGGCCAATCTCAAGGGCGCACGCCTGGCGCTCCAGGAGCTCGGTTTGATTTAGTCACTGCCTGGGAACTAGGCGCAGGCAGTTGCCGAATCACTCTCGATCATGCGTTTTAGATTCTCCAGGTCCGAGCGAATGGCTTTCCTCATCCCATAAAAGATGGGAGTCAAGAGAATGTATGGCAAGCGAAGCGTGAAATGAGCGGCACAAATGACCAGTGACCCTTCCGCAGTGGGCTTCACCTGGAAACGCCATTCTGCCGTCTTGAAAAACCGAGCGTTGCCTCTGGAACTAGTCAACTGAACGGTGCAGCCTCGTGCGGGGTCGGCGTCCGTTATGCGATACGACATCTTCCCCGGATCCTCACCAGCGTTTCCCAGGCTGGGATGGGCAACGGTGTCGAATTCGAAGCCTACTCCGGGCTCAGTCGATGACGTGTGCCGAACCTTGGCGACGCCGCGATCCCACTTCGGTACGTTGGACACGTCTCCCAAATAGGCCCACACCCGTTCCGGCGTGCGATGGATCAGGACCGTTGCTTCAAGATTCATTGCTCCTCCCGCAGACCGGCAGTGACTTACAAAGGTATCGCCGCGAGAAAAGATTTTCAACGGTGAGGTGGCGTATGGCTGGAAGCCCACGGCGATGCTTCCACCGGCGTAGGGCTCGGCCATGCCAACATGGCTAACAAGGTGAGAAAAAGTACCGCGACCATGATCAATCGAAAGTCTTCTTTAGGCAGCATAGGCAATCCCCAACGCTGATATGGTGCGCCAGGAGGGTGAACCGTTACATGCGCCGGGAACCCGGCATTATTACGAAAGAGTTAACATAAGCCCGGGCCGAGGGAGGATTCGTGCTAGCCAGAAGGCACATTTGAATGACGGGAAAGTCCCTGCAATTTGCACTCGTGATGGCAGCGATGGCTACTGTGGGCTCCGTGTATGGATGGAGCACCACGGCGGCCATACTCGCGGGATCGACCCCATGGCCGGTGCAGGCGACCGCCTCCGTTTTCGGGATATTGGCTGCGGGCATTGGCGCAGGAGTCGTCCTCTCCGGGGTATTGCTCCCTGCTTTGGGTTACGCAAGAACTGTTGCGGCAGGTTTGATCACTTGGGGGTTTGCCCTGCTGGTGTTTTCGCAGTTTGGCTTCTCCCGCGGCTCTCGCGCTCCCTTGGTCATTTTGGCTGTGGTCGCTGGCGCCGGCGTCGGTGTCGCGTACCTGGCCCTGGTGAAGTTATTCCGAACCCTGTTTGCCAGGCCGACGGTGATCAGTGGATTGATTGGGCCGTTAGGATTTGCCGCCGGTGCGGCGATCCTCAGCCTCGCACAGGCGATTCATCCTTCAATCCATAGGGTCGCCCACGTCTCTCGGGCGTTCGGCTTCGGGGCTTTGGCGCTGGGCGTCCTGGTTCTATTGCTCCTGGCCGAGCCGCCTGTACCAATTACACCGGTAGAGACGACACACGCTAGAAACCTGCTTCCTCACTTGCTTTATTTCTGGACTTTGCTGTCACTCAACGCGGCGCCTGGAATGGCCGTTCTCGCGATCGCTGTTCCATGGTTTCGTAACGCCCACTTATGGTCTATTGGTGAAGCTGTCCTGGCGTTCTGCGCTGTCTTAATATCATTGCCGATCGGGCAAACAGTTTGGGGGATCGTTGCGATCGGTTTTGGCGAGCGTACGGCCTTTCTTCTCATGTTCTCGGTTCGCGCAGGCGTATTTGCCGCTGCTTTTTTCTCGCCGCCTTCTGCGCGGCCCTGGTTACTCTCAATCCTTTGCCTCGCTTGTCACGGCGGAGGGTTCGGGTTGATTCCTAAGTTGGTTGCCAAGAGCCGGCTGGGATCAGATTCGCGGCTGCTAGGGCTGGTGCTAAGTGGGTGGGGAGCCGGTGGAGTGGTAGGCGTGGCCGCACTGCTCCCTGCGGTGAGTGACCCTCTCGCACAAAGAGGCTATGCAGTCATAGCGGGTCTGATGGCCATCGGCGTGATTCTTTCCATCAAATTACCGGCCTTTCGTAACCATCCAGAAAGCCGCTCTTGAGTGGGCTGGTAACCGTACGGGCTTTGCCTTCGGCCTCGACCGTTTCTTGTTTGAGAGCCTTGCACAGCGTGCTAAAGTCTGCCCATGCTTGAAAATCGACGCGACGCCGGATTGGTGCGCGCCATCGGTGTTCGGGGCCTGACGACCAGCACCATTAATACGATAGTCGGCGCAGGCATTTTCGTGGCACCCGGGGCGCTTGCCGCCTGCATGGGAAGGTCCGCGCCGATTGCATTCGTGCTCTGCGCCGTCGCCATGGGCGCAGTCACCATCTGCTTTGCTGAGGGCGGCAGTCGCGTCGCGACGAGTGGCGGAGCGTATGGCGTGATCGAAGCCGCTTTTGGACCGCTAGCCGGTTACATTGCCGGCACGCTGCTGTGGTTGAGTGACGCTCTCGTATGCGGGGGGATATCGGCAGCGCTGGCCGATGTGGTGGTAAGCGTGGTGCCGCAGCCGTTTAAGGCCCCCGCACACATGATGGTGATCATCGGCGTCATCGGAGTGGTGGTGATGGTTAACCTCGGCGGAGTCAAGCGCGGGACGCGGCTTGTTAGCTGGGTAACTACTATCAAGATACTTCCGCTCTTCCTTTTTCTCGCTGTAGGCGTTACCGCGATCCATCGTGCCAATTTTGTCCAGAGTGTACCGCCCGGCAAGGAAGGCCTGGGGCGCGCCCTCATCCTGGTGTTGTACCTGCTCACCGGGATGGAAGTGTCGCTCAGCGCGAGTGGCGAGGTGGAGCAGCCTTCGCGCACTATTCCACGAGCCCTGGCGAGTACCCTCGTGTTCGTGACGTTCCTGTACGTCGCGATCCAGATCGTGGCTCAAGGGATCATGGGTGCTTCCCTTTCGCAATCGACGGTTCCCTTGGCAGATGCCATGGCGCGCATCAGCCCCGTGCTAAGGATGGTGATGCTTGCCGGCGCGACAGCCTCGATGGTGGGTTGGATTGCGAGCGACCTTCTTAGCAGCCCACGCATCCTCTTTGCGTTTGGGCGCGATGGGCTTCTTCCCCAGGCCCTGGGACGCGTGCATCCGCGCTCCCATGTGCCCCATGTGGCGATCCTTTGCTATGCGGCGTTGGCAATGGGGCTGGCACTGACCGGCACTTTCGTCGAGCTGGCAGTCCTGGCAACGCTCGGAGTCGCCGTTATTTATGCGGCCGGGAGTGTCGCTGCCTGGCGCCTGGCACGCGACGGGGTGGCCCAGAATGGCGTGCCTCTCAACTTTCGCGGGCTCACTGCTGCCATGGTCGTTGCTACTACGAGCATGCTGGTTTTCCTGGCCATGGGCTCACGCGCGGAGATACTGGGCGTGTTCGCCGTGATCGGCGTGAGCGCCACTATATATGTGTTGCAGACACGGCTCGCGCTGGCTCCCGCCAAACTCTGAATCTTCAACGCCCAGAGCTGCCAAAGCCCTGGCTACCCCTGGCGCCGCTCGTCAGCTCGGCCGACTCTGTGACAAGGCCGGTCAGCACAGGGGTTGGAACCAACTGGGCGATCCTGTCTCCCGAACGTATCTCGTAAACGTCGGTCAGTGTGGTCATGAGCACCATGATCTCTCCCCGATAAGTTGAGTCGATCACGCCGCCATGGGTGAACACACCTTTGGCTGCCATGGAAGAACGATCCTTCACCAGAAACCCGACCGGCGATCCGCTGGCCATGCCGGCAACCGCCACGCCAGTATGCACGCGATGAACCTGACCGGGCACGAGGGTGTGATCCTGGTTGGCGTAGAGGTCGTATCCAATATCCTCGCCGGGGTGAGCCACTGTGGGCAGTTTCGCCGATGCATCGAGCAACTTCACATTCAACGATGCCATGCTGCGTGCCAATCATTTCCGATGATCATCTTTGCAGGGTACCGCAAAGCACGGATACTGGTCATATGACGATCTGCAGGTCCGCAATATTTGATCTCGATGGCACGCTCACTGACTCAAAGCCAGGCATTCTCGGATGCCTCACGAAAGCCCTCGAAGCCCACCAGATCGCCTGGACTGGGCCGCTTGACTGGTTCATCGGCCCGCCCGCCGGCCAGTCTTTTCAACGCCTCATGCCGGATGCCGACGAGGCTCACCGCGCCGCCCTGCTGCACGACTACCGTTTGTGTTATGACGCCTCCGGCTGGGAGCAGAATTCTGTTTATCCCGGCATCCCTGCAATGTTGCAGAGCCTTCAGACTTCTGGCTGGAAACTCTTCCTCTGCACTTCGAAGCGCGAGGATTTCAGCCTGCGGATCCTGGAAAAATTCGACCTGAGCCGCTATTTCATTGCCGTTTACGCGGACACAGCCGGATCGCTCCATCACAGCAAGACGACCCTGCTTCGCCGTCTACTGGAAGAGCAATCCCTTGGTCGGGCCGGCACGTTCATGGTTGGTGACCGCCACTTCGATATCGAAGCCGCCCGCGCGAACGGCGTAGCTTCGATCGCTGTCACGTATGGCTACGGTACGCTGGAGGAGATCGAAGCGGCTCGCCCCGACCACATCTGCAATGCCGTCGAAGGTCTGCTCCCGCTTTTCTCCCGCGTTCACTGCTAAATAGAGAGTTCCCGCGGGTTTAAAAACCCGTTAAAGAAAAGGTTTGAAAACCGATCAGACGAATGGCTGTTAAAGCAGCAGCCTACGGTCCTATCCGAAAGTCGGCGATCAACGGCAGGTGGTCGGAGGCGATCAGCGCTCTTCGGCTGCGCCAGAGGCGCGCCTCCTCGAGCTCGAGCGGCGGCTCGTAGTAATAGTGGTCCAAAGAGAGCAATGGCAGCATGCCCGGAAAGGTGCGTGGGAAGCGCAAACCATGTTGCGGCTGAAAGGTCTTGAAACTTCCACGAAGCAGTTTGGTGGCTAGCCCCGTCGTCCACTCGTTGAAATCGCCGACGATTAATCGGGGATCGCGAAGCCCCTGCTGCCCAAGCACGTCCGAGCTCAGGAGGCGGGCCGCCTGAGAACGGCGCTCCGTGTAGCTGGTACCCAGATGAATATTGAAGACGTGGAGCACCTGGTTCACACCGATCTGGATGTCGGCCTGCAACACGCCTCTCTGCTCGCGGTTTCGGTGGGTTATATCGTGGTTGCGCCAGCTGCGTATAGGAAACCGTGTCAGTGTCATGTTTCCGTAATTGCCGCCGCGAAGAGCACGGTTACTTCCGAAGCACGAGGAATATTCCGGGAATGCTCTTGCGATCTCCCCGGCCTGATCGAAGATCCGGCGGCCTGCCGGCGCATCGACCACTTCCTGCAGACAGAGAATCTCCGCCTCGAGCTCTTTAATGACCGCGTTGATGCGGTCGGGTGATGTCCTTCGATCGAAACCTTGGCACTTGTGGATGTTGTAGGTAGCTACCCGGAAGCGGGTGACATCTGCCATTACTGCTGCCGCTCGAGGATCCACCCGAGCAGCTCCGGCGCGCGCTCTGTCATTGGCCGTTTTCGCCATTCGGCAAGCGAAACCCTCCGGCTCTGCTGCAGATCGCCTGTCATGTCCTGCTCCAGCTGCTCCGCAAATGCCGCATCGCGGACGGCGAGGTTCACCTCGTCATTGATTCCGAAGGAGCGGTTATCGAAGTTGGTTGAGCCGACGACGGCCCATAGCCCATCGACGCACAAAACCTTGGCGTGAATCATCGCAGGACGGTACTCGTAGACCTCAGCCCCGGCCTTCAACAGTGGACCGTAACCGGCTCGGCTGGTGCTGCGCGTAAGAAGGTGGTCGCTCTTGCGCCCAGGTACCAGGATGCGCACCTTCACGCCCCTATCTTCGATAGCCCGGCACAACTCCCGCGTCAGACTTTTGTCGGGCAGAAAATACGGCGTGGTGATGGAGATGCTGCGTTTGGCCGAGGCCAGGAGCAGTTGAAACAGGATGCGGGCCCGCGTGGACCCGCCGACCGTAGGCGTGCTGTTGATGACCATCGCAGCCGTCCTATTCGGCCAGTTTATTTCAGGAAAATATGCCTCGCCGGTCAACAACTCGCCGCAGGCGGACAGCCAGTTTTCCGCGAAGGTTGCCATCAAGTTCGTGACCGGTTCCCCCTGCACGCGCACCATTGTGTCACGCCATCGTGGGCTCCCGTGCGCGCCGGTGTACCACTGATCGGCAATGCCGGCTCCGCCGATAAAGCCGATTTGACCGTCGACAATCAGCAGCTCCCGATGGGTACGATTGTCCAGTTGGGTCAACCGGTGCCACGCCAGCGAGTTATACCAGCTGACCTTGCCCCCTGCGTCGAGCAGAGGGCGAAAGAACGACCGGGTCGCACCGGCGCTGCCAAAGGCGTCGAGCACCACGTTGACCGCCACGCCGGACCGCGCACGTTCCGCCATTGCCTCAAGATACTTGCTCCCGATGGCACTCTTCTGAAAGATGTACGCTTCCAGGTTCACGCTGTACCGGGCGTTGCGGATCGCCTCCAACTCAGCGGTATAAAAGGCAGGTCCGTTCTTCAATACTTCCAGGCTGCCGGTACGGTTTACTTTGGCATCGACCATCGATTCGAGCAGAAGGAGGAAACTGGGCGAATCATTCGAAGGCAACTCATCCCGGTTCGCAATGTCATACTTCGGAGTGGGACCGAAGATGCCTGACAGCACAAAGGCAATGAGGAAGATGAGCGCGATGACGCCCACCACAAAGAGCCCAGTCGGAATTGAGACCATGAGGACGATTGCGTACAAGAAAGCGACCCCTCTCCGAAGGAGTTCGGCTCCATTCATCGCAGTGCGACGGACGAAAGCCCCCGCCGGATTTAGATGCGTTTAAAGGCCCGATGAGTCTCTTTACGAACGATAAATGGCCGCAATCAGATCTCGCTTGGAGCGATTCATTCTCGCACGAGCAGATTGGATGCTCACTGCGGCCAACGCAATGAATAGATCTGGGCCGCACCAGTGCGGCTCATCACCGCCGGTTGGCCTTGGGGCGTAATGCTCACAAAGGTCTCGGTCGAAGAGGCGGGGTCGATGCCTTCTGCGCTGGTTAACCTCTCCCATTGGCCCTCGGGAATGGGGATGCGGTAAACACCGTCGCTAGACTTCCCTTGAAACAGAGCCGTATACAAGGATTTGCCATCCGGTGCCCAACTCCAGAAACCCCATTGGTCCTGGTACCCATGCAAATCTTTCCACGTCTTCGTCTCCGTGGAGTACAGTGCCATACGCGAAGGGTTGACCGCCATCGCGACCAGGTATTTTCCATCGGGCGACCAGGAAGGATAGTAGTATCCTTCGCCCCGTGGCATCGCGGAAATCTGCCGGGTGGCCAAGTCGATTACCAGAATCTGGGGCACTTTTTCCGGAACTGGAAAATAGCTGAACGCAATCGTTTTCCCGTCAGGGGACCACGTTGGTCCAACTGGAGTTTCGCCATCCGGGGTTAGTTTCTGCGGAGCGCCCCCATCGGACGAGACGAGAAATAGATGCTTCCAATCGGAGTAGACGAGCCATTTGCCATCGGGCGACCACTGTTCCATCACAGCGTAGGAATGGGTGAACTGCAACTTCTCGCTGCCGTCCAGCTTGCTCCTCCACAGATTTTTGGCCGGGTAGTCTGTATATGCCATCCATTGGTGGTCGGGCGAGATCACGAATCCCAGCATCGACAGATCGTCGAGAAAGGGCGTCAGCTTCTTGGACTGTGGGTCATAGTACCGCATCGCCCCTTCATCCATCTTGCCCAGCACAAACAGGCTGCGGCTATCGCGGCTCGGGGTGGAGGCCAGGATGGGGATCTGGTTGCCCGTTATTCTTACTGGCGCCGGCTTCTTCCAGAATTCAAACCAACGCGGCGCAACCACCTCGTATATATTGTCGCGTCCTTCGCGATTGGACGAAAAGACGAAGTGGCGCCCGTCCGGCGTCCACTGGGCGGCAAACTGTTCGACATCGTCAGGCCAATCCAACTGCAATGGCTGTGCGTTCTGCCCGTCGGCACTCAAACGCCACAGCCGCGAAGTGTCGGGAGGAGTAGCTACGGTCACGCTCAGTTGCCGGCCATCGGGCGAGAAGGCGAGATCGTCCACATCTTTCGGCGCCTGCCAAACTTTGGTAAGGTTTTCGCCGTCCGCACCGATTTTGTAGATGGTCCTCAGGTCGTAGAACACAACCGAGCGTCCATCCGGGGACCACCTCGCCCCGTTCACCAGGTGATCGCTCAGTTTTCGCGGAGTTCCGCCCAACATCGCTGTTGTCCACAGTGTGCCGCGCCCCAGAGTATCCTGGCCGTCGGGTTCTAAACCAAGTGCCTTTGACCCGTCGGCCGAGATATCGAGCAACAACATGCCGCGTTCGAGAATGCGCATGGGCACAATGGGGCCTCCGCTCACCGCCATCTCAGAGGGGGTTCCCCGGCTGTCAAAATAGAGCCGCGATCCATCGGTAAACAGCGGCCCATCTTTGGGCTCCGCCGATGAGGTGATCTGGGTTGACTCGAGTGGGGCTGCAACCGGGGACGGGCCCTTGAGCGCAACAACTGCAATGACAAGCAATAGGGCGATCGCAGCGGCTGCGTACCAAATACCACTTCCCTTCCATAAGGAGCGGCGCGGCAAGCTAGCGGCGTTATTCTGCGCCGGCCAGATGCGATCGAAGGCGCGGGTTCTGCTTTCGGGGTCTGACGAAAGAAACCTTTCCACCGTTTGCACCAACTCCGCCGGGGCGCGGCTCAAACGGAGAGTGGGCGACGGAGCAAGGGAGAGTCCCCCTTGCGATGCAATCGGGCGCTCCCCGGTCAGCACCTCGTGCAGCACCACTCCCAGGGCGAAGAGGTCAGTGGCCTTGGTCGGCCGCTCACCCCGCAATAGTTCGGGCGCCATGTATCCGGGTGTGCCGGCGATCAGGCCGGTTCCAGACAAGGTGTTTAAAGCCTCATGCGGGCGGGCAAGGCCGAAGTCCATGATGCTGACATGCAAGCCGGATGCGCCGGTTTCTAACATGACGTTGTTGGGCTTGAGGTCGCGGTGAATCACGCCGCCGGCGTGCAGACCTGCCACACCGGCCAACAGCTGTTTATAGATGTCCACTGCCTCGGTGGATTCCAACTTTTTGGACTGCTGGAGCCGGGCGTAGAGAGTTTCGCCCGGCAACAACCTCATAGTGAGGAATAGAAAAGGCGGCGCGGGCTCATCGCAGCGAAAAATCTCATAGATGGGGCAGAGATTGGGGTGGACCACCTTACGCGCTAGAAGCACCTCCTGCTCAAAACGGGCGGAGGCGGTTGCGTCCGCGGCGATCTCGGGCCGGATAATTTTGAGAGCTACGCTGGAGGCCTGGAGAAACTGATCTTTGGCCTCATAGACCTCGCCCATGCCACCACGAGCAAGGAAACGAACAATCGTAAAGCGGCCGGCGATGACCTGCCCGGACTGGAAGCGGCCAGAGACCGAGGGGGCGGTTGGCGACACAGTCCCTGTATTATCCGGGGTAAAAGCGGGCCGCGCGAGAAAACTTCCGGCGCGGGCATCCTCCAGCAGAAGCTGTTCGAGCAGGCGCCGAAGTTCCGGATCATGGCCGCACGCCTGGTCGAGGAAAGCAGGCCTGCTTTCCGGAGGTAACTCCAGCGCTTCCCCAAACAATTCCTCAGCGGACCGCCTTGGCCCGGTCATCCTCTCCATCCGATGGGTATTTGGCGCACGCGTGAACTATATCAGGACGGATATGCTACCTATGTGGTCTCTGTCACAAGGAGCATTAAGATGATGAACCTCCGATCGATGCCAGCGCGATACAGGTGGCTTGTTACCCTGGGGATTTTCAGTGGGGCAGCACCCGCTTTGCTTGCCCAGGCGGCGCAACCCAGTGACCATCTGCGGAGCCACCTGTTTATTTACGATCTGGGCAGCGGCGCTTCCCATGAGGTCTTCGCCGCCGATGCCATCTGGGAGGCTCCCAACTGGTCGCCCGATGGCGCCTATCTCATCTCCAACTCCGGCGGGGCTATCTACAAGATCGTGCTTAAGCCGGATGGCACAGCGGAAACGCCGCAAAAGCTTGCGATCCCCGACGACCATCGCTGCAATAACGACAAGGCCATCTCGCCCAACGGCAAGATGCTCGCCTTTTCGGCCAATGTACCTCCGCAAAGAGGCTCACAGGTCTTTCTCGCCAACTCCGGCGGCAGCGAAGTCAAGCTCATGGCCTCCGACTCGCCCAGCTACTTTCACGGCTGGTCGCCCGACAACAAGACACTAGCCTTCGTCGCCCAGCGCAACGGAAGCGGCCAGTATGACATTTACAGCATGCCTGCCGGCGGCGGCCCGGAGCAGCAGCTGACCGAAGATATTCACCAGGACGATGGCCCTGACTACTCCCCCGATGGCAAGTGGATCTATATCAATTCCAACCGATCCGGCAAAGAAGCCCTCTGGCGCTTTCCTTCGAGCGGTGCGGGTCGTAAGGATGAGAAGGCGCAGATGGTGGTCAGCGACAGCCTCGAGGACTGGTTTCCCCACCCATCGCCCGACGGAAAAAAGCTCGTGTACATCGGCTATCCCACCGGAACGCCGACCCACAATCCACGAACAGTCCAAATCAAAATCAAGCTCGTTGCCGTCCATCACGACAAGATCGGGAGCACGCAAAAGGTCCTGGTGGAAGGTATTGGCGGCCAAGGAACGTTCAATGTCAATTCGTGGGCGCCGGACTCCAGGCGCTTCGCCTATGTTCTCTACGAGGCCCTGCCGTAGGCTATCTGCGGATTTCTTTTCGTTTCATGAGTTGCCTCTACCCCGATTCGGCTAACCAACTAGCTTAGGCGGTCGCAATATCAGTGCCTGACCAATGTTCCACGATCTCTAAGAGAAATAAGGCAGCCAGTCTCCCGTCTTCTGTAAGGAAGATGAGATGTTCGCCTTCGATGCGGTAACTTCCGGCGATGACGATCTGAAAACCAAGCGCCGCTTCGGTGAAGAAGACCACGTACATTTTGAGACACTCAACCACGAGCACCTTGCGCTTTCCGAGAAATTGTTCGTCAGCTCTTACGGCAGTAGCCCGTCGCTTCCTACGCGCTCAATTCGTTGCGGCGGATTAGCCAGTGGTCCGTCAGGTATTTGGCGACCAAGCGTCGTACCTCTTGCATGGCCATTTCTCTGGTTTCGTACGTAGAATCGCGCGAATACGTAACGCGGCGTGGAACGAAGGCTTCCGTTTTCCTGCCGGCTCGATGTCTCCTCAGGGCGTATAGCTGTACCACCCTGAAGGCGGAAATATCGTCTTCGAAGATGACGATCGTCTGCGTGATCTCGGAGTCTTCAAGCGTTTTGTATAAAGTCTGCTTCCAGATATCTGTCTGATTTAACATATTCCTTCCCGACACTGTTTTTTTTCAACTGCCGGTTCAAGGCGAGCGCAAGCAAAGCAGGCAGGTAGAGCGGTGAATAAAGACGCGCGTTTCGACCCGATTTCTCTGTCTAACTGCTGCATCGCGAAGCTGCTCCGCACGCTCTGGCGTAAGTTTCCGGGAATCAATCGGGAGTACGAAAGGGCTATCGTATTCTGCACACAACTGAACAGCTGTTGTGAGTTCCTGCAGGAGCTTTTGATATTCTCCGCAGACCGCAGTCCAAGTGCTCATAGGACTCTACCTGATCGATCCATTGCACAGCCCCTGCAAGGCCGTTGAGGTGAAGCTCCGGCAATCCAACCGGATATTGAATAAAAACCTGTACGCAAGAAGCCGTTGGTTTTTTGTAATCACCCCGACCATCCAATATTCAGAGAGGCCGTACTTGCAAGGTGCTGTACGGTTCACGAGATTGTCGTGATGGCCATCTACCAGCTGCGGCCGCCAGGCACGCGTGGGCTGGCCCTTACTCCGGCGGAGGGAACGTAGTGTACGGTACTGTACCCAGCCTTTGTCCCCTAGTAGTGGTTCAATGCAGAGGGTAGATCGGGCACGCGCATCCCGGAGGTGCGGGAGCCCTGCAGGCCGGAGTTCAAAGAGTGGACAACGGTACATGCTCAACGGTAGAGTGTGGGGCTGTTCAAAGATGACTCATGATCAATAATGGCGAGTTTCGAGATCCTCGGGTTCAAGAAGCGTTAAACAGAGTGCTGGACAGCAGGGCGTTCGCGGCCAGTAAACAGTGTCAGGCCCTGTTGAGATATCTGGTTGCCAAGTCCGAGCTCGACGACGATGGATCGCTCAAGGAACGCATGATCGGGGTCAACGTGTTCGGAAGGTCCCATGACTACAACACCGGGGATGACCCAATCGTTCGGGCCAGGGTCGGAGAGGTGCGGAAGAGACTTGCCAGGTACTATCAGTCCGAGCTAACCGATCTGCACGCGGTACACTTTGCCATACCAACCGGTTCCTATCGGGTCACCTTCGCCTATCCAGAGGCGAACCCCGATCCGGAGGGAGATTCCGACCGCAAAGAAGAACTCGCATCGGAAGGTTCCCGAGGCGAGGAACCCACTTTCTCCGTGCTTCGGCCGACTGCCACAGAGGGAGATTTAACAAAATCGTTCCACAGTTGGATTTTGTTGCTTGCTATGTGTGCCGTCGGGGCCGCCCTTCTGATCGGTGTCCTCTACCATCGAGATTCCCGTCGCGTTTCCTTACTCGATGCCTTTTGGTCCCCACTGCTTGGTTCTTCTCAAACCGTCGTCATTTATCTGGGCCAGAATAGTGCTTTCATGCCGACCCAGTCTTACATGAAACGCATCCGCGAGTCGCACCCGTTTGACGAAGACGAGAAGCGGGGAACCGACGTAAGCCTGCCGGACTTGAACCCCGGGGAGGAACTCCAAGCCAGCGACGTTTACGCGGAGAACCACGACCTTGTCTCCGCCGGTAATATCGCAGCTTCCATTCAGATAGCTTCTCTACTGGGTTCACTGCGGCGCAACACCGATGTGAGGACCGGCGAGGGTCTTTCGGCTGAGGACCTGGAACACGCACCCGCCATCTTTCTAGGTGCGTTTGATAACAGGTGGACGATGCAGGTTTCCGAGGCTCTCCCGTTTCGCTTTGAGGTCATCGGGGGCGAGACAGACGAGATCGTCGAGCAAGCCGGGCAGAAAAGAGTCTGGGTAACACATATAGTCGGACCCAATGGAGCGGCGAACGAAGAGTATGCTATCGTCGCTCGCCTCTCAAGTTCGGTGTTTCGCAAACCAGTCATCGTTGCAGCAGGCCTGCGATCGGCCGGCACTCGAGCCGCGGGAGACTTTGTCACGGATCCTATCGCCCTGAGTAAGTTCTTGGAGACGATTCCCCCGGACTGGAGACAGAAGAATCTCGAGGTAGTGTTGCGAGTCGACATCGTCAAAGGCGTGCCGGGCACGGTGCGCCCAATTGCATTCAGCGTATGGTGACTGCAGCCAAACCTGCGTCGCCGGCTGCACTGAGCGTCCTCTTTGGCCGTACGAAGGTATCGACGATACCTTCGTCCTATATGCCTGCCCTCGTGCTCGTGATGTGATGGCGTTACTGCATCGGGCATTGCAAGACCCGATACCGCATGGAACGACAGACTACATCCACCATCAAGGAGACTTACGATGAGCCTTATCGATGAAGCGCTAGCAGCAAACCGCAATTATGCAAAAAACTACTATCCGGCGCTGGGAAAGCGTCCCGCCCCCAAAGTCGCAGTCGTGACCTGCATGGATCCACGACTCTCAGACCTCACTGGGATCCTGGGCCTGCCGCAAGCTGATCTCGACGTTATCCGAACCGGCGGACCCGCGGTGACAGAGGATGTTCTCAGTGAGCTTGTTGTTTCTACACGTGTACTCGGAACCACAGAGATTTTGCTACTCAACCATACCGGGTGCGGGTTCACCACCTTCACAGATGAGGAGCTGAACGCGAAGCTGAGCAATTCCACCGGAGATGCTTCGCCGGCCCCAATGCGGTTCTTCTCGTTTAAGGACCCCGAGGAAAATACTCAGGAGCAGATCAAGAAAGTTAGATCGCATCCGTGGATCGCCAAGGACATCCCTGTGCGCGGCTTCATTTTCGACGTGGAGACCGGTCTGCTGCGAGAAGTGCAGCACGCTGCGCAACAAGCTGCTGACTAAAAGAACGTTAGGAAATCGAAGGACTATTGCGGGCCAGCCTGCCGAGTGATATGGCGGAGCTGGCCCGTTGTCTTATGGAAAAGGTTCGTGCGCGTAGACGGCCTGCGTTCGCGCCTCCCTCAGAGTTGGATAGGTGTTAGGCGAACAACAGAAAAGAAAGGCGCAATCCCCGTTCGACTTCGTTCAGGGCAGGCTCTTGACTACTTACTGGCATTTGCGAGCGGGAAAGGCGCACAGCAGGTCGCTCCGCTCCGGTCGAGATGACAATTTTGTTTGGAATCAAGGGTGTGTGTTCCGACCTTGGTGGTTGAACACACTTTGCTGTGGGCGTCGCACGATACAAGTTAGCACTCATCGCGCAGGATGAAGAGAGAGGAGAACATCTTCTGACAGATATCAGCGATAGCCTGCGAGTTCCGCGAGCTGTGGTCGTGGAAGGATTGCTCTAATTGCCGGATGGAATCATCGGTGATCGGCGCAGGCGCGTCTTCTTCGTGTGCGATCCATGCTGCTATGCGGGTCAGTTCATCGCTATATTCCCTTAGAAAGTGGTCCAGCGCCTGATTTTGCTGGGGGGTCAATTCGGAGTCGGGCTCTCGTCGTCCACGGTGGGAGAGAAGACTGAGTTCCAACAGGTAAATGGAACGCAATGCCGGTTGAGCCCTCTCAATCCGCTCACACTCGGCGACCTCTTCCATGCTCTGATGGCGAAACTCAACCTCAAACCGCGCCGCATCCGACTGCGATTCCAGGCCGGCGAAGTTGTCGTTGATCTGGGTGCGGAGGCGGCTCAACTGTGAAACGGCGATGGCTCTGTCCCGTGCCATCGGACAAACTCCGAGCTGCGCCAACAAGCGTACGTTCTGCACCAGCAGTTTCTGCAACTGCTCCGCGTCGCTCTTCGTTCCGAGGCGGTTGAAGAAAAAGCCCATGGCGATAATCCCCAACAACACCCCGATTACCTTGTCGCGCGCGACCGTGAGGTCGGTCTGGAATTTGAAATCCTGCAGGTTGACGAAGTAAAAGGCGAGCGCTATTTGCACGCCAAGATAGGAAAGCCGCGGGCTGGAGGTTGCGAACCACGCAGCGACCGCGGTCCCGGCCGCGAAGAAGAGAGCGAACCCGACAATGCTGTCAATAGCGGGCAGGATCAGGATCTGGGCCCCAATCCCCATGACCAACCCGCCGACAACAAATCCGGCGAAGCGAAGAAGTTGTGCCTGGAGCGAACTGCCGGTCGTGCCCAGAGCAGTCACAAAGCAAGTAAGAACGGCGGGGAAGATGCCAGGCCAGTCGAGCGCGTTGTAGAGTACGTAACACGTGCTGGCAGCCAGGCATCCGGCAAACGCGAAGCGTAGATATTCCGGATTCTGGAATGCGTCCGGCACAAGCAGCGTGCGCCACCAGTCCCCTTTTTGCGCGTTCTGCGGACCAGCGATAACCTCATCGCGTTGAAAGACTTCCGGGATGAGCGCGACGGTTCGTTCCATCTCTTGAAGCACGGGGAAACTGGGGGACGGCGGACCCTCGAGCACAGGAGCAGACACGGAAATGACCCCTGACTCGCGGAGTTCCGCTCGGATCGCTCTGATCCTGTCAGCGAGTACGCGCAGGCGGATCGCGTCGTCGTCCTTCGGCTGGGAGGGAGTGGGCTCGAGATTCGCCGCAAGACCAATGAGGCGGCCTGCCCAGGAAATCAGGGCGGCGCGCTGCGCCCGCCGAGTAGGGTCCAAACCCTGGCGCTGCAAGGTCATTCTGAGCCGGCCAGTGCCGATCATTTGGTATTGAAGAATTCTTTCGCGGACCGCCTTCGGCGAGGCCTGGTGAGCAGCGACGTTTTCCGCTACCTGCTGCACAGCAAGCAACAGGTCGTCCGCGAATGAGATGAGCGGATCCGAGCGATCGAAGATGCGATATACCGCTTCAGCCGCAACAGTGACGCCGGCACCCACGGCGATGAACACGATAGGCCACAGAGTACCCTCCACTTGCGCTTCGCTGGGCGCGGAGCGGTCCCATAGCGGAAGGGCAACGCCAATTGGAATGACGAAAGCCAATGCTGCCGCGTAGTTGGTCGTCGTGCGCACAACGAAGAAAATCAAAAAAAACGTTCCGATCACCCAGAAGAAATGTGTAATGGGGTAACCGCGGAACAGCATCATACCGAGCAAGGTGTAAAGGCTCGCGAGAACAAATCCGAGGACGATGAATTGCCCCCCGCGCCAGGTAGCAGAGAGGTTTTCGCGAGCCAACAGAAGCGAAAATAGGCCCGCCAAGGCGGCGTTCGGAATGCGGAAGGTCACGATGATGATCATGACCAGAGTAGCCGCGATCGTCATGCGGATGACTGTGTTCGCGCGTCCTGGATACGGAGCAACTTCCCACCGCAGAAACTCGCGAAACCAACCCCAGGAAACACTTGGGCGCGCAGGACGGTGGCGGAGTTGAAAGGCCCGGCTAGCCATATTAGGGCTTCCGTTGGAATCCGCGGATCACTACGACTGCAGATTCTCCCAAGCGAATGCCATCAGCGGGCGGTGACTGAATCCGGATGCGGACGGGGTAGCGGCTGGCCAGGTGTACCCAACTCAGGGTGCGTTGTACATCGGGCAGGCCGGGTGTAATCCGGCCCGTGAGTGAAGGATCGGGGATGACGCCGTACCCGGTACTCTCAACCACGCCGGTAAATCGCCGTTCTGAGTCAGACATGACGTATACGTCCGCAGTCATACCTGGCTGGATGTGCTTGAGCTGCGTCTCGCGGAAATTTGCGATCGCCCACCACACGCGCGTATCGATCAGCGTAAAGATCTCCTGCCCTACATGCGCGTAAGCGCCCTCGGAGATGACCAGACTGGTCACGCGTGCGTCGAAGGGAGCGTAGACGCGGCACTGGTTGTAGTTATATTGAGCATTGGCGATTGCGGCAGCACGTCCCTGCCGCTGCGCCACCAAGGGATCGAGGGTAAGTACGCTGGACTGGGATTGCTGAAGCTGGGCCGTGCTCTGGTCCGCCGAAGCCTTCGCCACAGCGAGGGCGGCCAGCATGGAGTTGAGGTGGGCTCGATTGAGAGCCAATTGCGATTCGGCCTCGTGCACGGATTGCGCGCTCGCCCGCTCGGTCGTACGTGCCTGGTCCACCTGGTCGACGGTAACGTACTGCTTGACAAGCAAAGGCTCGACGCGGTGCAGGTTATTTTCTGCATATGCTGACTCAGCCTTAGCTCGATCCAATGCCGCCTGAGAGTGGGCAACATCCGCCTCCGCCTCGCGGATAGAGGCCTGCGCTCGATCGACGTTCGCGCCGGCGCTGCGGGTTGCCGCCCCGGAGGCGGTGACGGCGTGCACTTCAGCGGAGATGCGCCGCTGTTCGTCGACGACCTGGCCTTCCAAGGTGGCCTGATCCGACACTGAGCGGTCAAGAGCGTACTTATAGGGCCGATCGTCGATTTCGAAAAGTAGATCGCCCTGCTTGACATACTGATTGTCAGCGACGTTCAGGTGCAGTATGGGGCCGCCGACAACGGGGGCGATCCCGATGTAATTGGCAAAGATTTCGGCATCATCGGTCTGGGGGTGCCGAGTTGTGACCAGGTACACAGCTAGCAGGCCGGCCATCGCCAGTAACACCATGGCTGCGGTCAACACACGACCGTACCACTGAAGTGTTGCGAGGCGATTGTCTTGCTCGGGCTGGCTAGTGTCCTGGGTCGACATTGCGTTCACCTAGCTGTAGAACAAGAGCCATAACACGCACGCAAGGAAGGTCGCCATGCCGAGATAGAAAAGCATGGGTGCTGCAAGGTGTTCGGCGATAGCAGTGCGAGCAATCACGGCGCGTGCGCCGCTTGCCAGTAGCAGACCTCCAACGGAACAGAAGATCCACACGGGGAAAAAAGAGCCGAAGATGCTGTATTCGGGCGCGTGGGAGCAACCAACCGACATCAGCGGCGCCACCAGAGATAAACCAGCGAGGGGGCCGAGTGAAGTCACTCGCCGCAGATTATGCTCCGTGGGCTTAATGCTCATTCGTGGGCGGCCTCGAACTTACGTTTCGATTAGGCCACTGAGTCAAGGAGCGGATCTATTGGACTAAGGTATCGGTTCATACTTTCGTATCAGAGCATCACCCGGACAGCTAACGTATCTTGACCATAGGCAACCGATACGTTCGTCCAATAGATTTGGCTCCGCACTTCTGTCTTAATCACTGGTGGAGGCTGGACCCGGACCAAATGGTATGGCAATGAACCGGAATCTCTTTTTGTCGCTACTTCTGGCTTTCTGCGCGGAGCGAACTCCGGGGCAATGTGCCGGCAAAATGTCTTCGCCGGCATTTGTTGCTGATTGCGCTGCTCGCGAGATTCCGCGCGAAGGAAAAGCGATTCTTGATCCGGCTCATCTCTACACTCTGGCCGAATTGATCGACGTTGCCGAGCATCACAATCCGAGCACACGCACCATCTGGGAACGCGCTAAGCAGAAGGCGCGCGAGCTTGGTTTGGAGCAAGCCGCTTATTATCCCGAGTTAGAGGGTTTGGCTGTTTTCGGCGACGAGCGACTGATCAATCCGTTCCCGAAACCGCTCGCTCCCCGTGGATACGTCCTGGTCGAGGTGCCCGTCGTTCGGCCTGAAGTCGCGCTCCAATATCTGATCTTCGACTTTGGTAAACGCGAAGCGCGCGTAGACTCCGCGAAACAGGAGAAGCTCGCCGCGGGCGCAGACATCATTCAGCTAAATCAAGCAGTAGCCTTTCACGTGGCCAGTGCGTATTACCAGCTGATGACGGCACAGGAACGATTACAGGCCGCTCAGGACACGCTACGCACTGCACAAACTACGCAGGATGCGGCCGAAAACAGATTGAATAACGGACTCGCCACTCTTCCCGATGTTCTCAACGCCCGGGCCGCAACGTCGCAGGCTGTGTTCGACGAGGAGGACGCCGACGGGGAGGAAAAGATTGCGCGGGTGACGCTGACCGAAGTGGTGGGCGCTGATCCGTCTCCCGACATCGAAATTGATAGCCAGAAAAGTGCGCCGTTGCCGGAGAAACTCACCATGTCCATCGATGCACTGATCGATCGCGCGATGAAGGATCGGCCCGAACTGATGGCGCAAAGTCTACGAATCCGAGCTGCTGAGGCTCGCATTCGTGCGGCCAAGGCAGAGTACAAACCGCAGATCGGTCTGTCGGGATCGGCTGCCCAAACGTCCATTTGGCCCACGGCGGATTACGGCCAGCTAGGCGCCGCGAGCGAGCCCACCTGGTCTGTCGAACTCGGCGTTCATTGGCGCATATTTGACGGTGGTATGCGTAAGAACGAAGTGTTGATCGCCGAATCGAAACGCCGCGAGGCGGAGGACGAACTGACGACGAAAGATGATGAGACGACACGCGAGGTCTGGAGCGCTTACATAGCATTCCGGACTGCGTTGCGAAAGCACGAGGCCGCTGTGGCGCTTCTCGCATCCGCGAACGAGTCTTACTCGGCATCGCTCGACGCCTACAAATATGGAGTGAAGAATCTGGTGGATGTGGTGACGGCGGAAGACCAATTGGCGCGAGCCCGGCTTTCCAGTGTCTCCGCACGATCAGAATTGTTTCTGGAGGCAGTCAACCTTGAGTTCGCGACGGGCAATTTGTTGCGGAATCAACCGCAGGCAACAAGGCTTCAGTCCCAGGACGGACATCAGTGATTTCGGTAATCCCACGTGTCGCTTGGTTTTTTCACGAGATGTCGTGAGTAAACTCCGCGGTTGAAGCCCTCCCGGGCTGAGAGTCTGCGTGAGAACCGCCGGTTCAGCTTTAGTCCCGAAGGGACGGCTAAAGCCGGAAGAGGATATTCCTGCGCGAGCCGCTCGGCTTGAAAGCCGAACTCCCCAGCACGCAATTTGTTAAGCGGCTACGAATTGCTGGCCGCCGTCGATGTCGTAGGTTGCCCCCGTCAGGGCGGTATTGATCATGATGTGCACGGCCAATGCGGCGACATCTGCTGGTTGAACAACTCGCCGGATGGGAAGTTTGGCTCTAAGCTGGCTGCGGCGATCCTCCAATCCATCGCCCAGGATGGATGCGGACAACTGCGTGTCGACGAACCCGGCGGCAATCAGGTTCACGCGAATAGGAGCCAACTCCAGCGCCAGGTTAGAAGTGAGGGCCGGAAGTGCTGCGCTCAGGGTCGATAGGATTCCGAGACCAAGCGCCGGGCGGCGAGCGCCGGTTCCCCCCATAAATATCAAAGTTCCCCCATCCCTCACCTTGTCGGCTGCGTTCCGGGCAACTTTGATGAGGAGTGCAAGATGCTCGTCGAGCACGCGGTGCGCCTCTGCGCTATCCAGGTCGGACAGGCGGCCAAAATAAGGCCGGCCAGCGGTCACCATGATGTGATCGATTTGGGTGGGCAGGCCGCGGAAGAACTGATCGAGCTGCGCTGGATCCGTGGCGTCAAAAGCGGTAGCGCCTGACGCATCAACCTCGCTCGCTGCGCGCTTCAACCGCTCAGGATCGCGACCGGTGAGGATCACTTTCGCTCCCTCCACGCCGGCTCTTCGCGCTGTCTCGAGCCCAATCCCGGCGCTTCCGCCAATCACGACAACAGTCTGTCCTAGAAGCTCCGGTTCGCGCATAATCCCTCCAATCAGCCTAGCTTCATTAAGCCGGAACCAGGACCAGGAATCTATTAGACCAAGGTATCGGTCAATACAAGTTAATGGAACTGCATAGCGGTTACGGCCCTCCTTAACTCGCGTGATTAAGTTCAGGCGCGCCATTAAACGCCAGGATACCAAGGTATCGCCGATACCATCGTCTAATAGATTCGGCATCGTGCTTCTGGCGTAATGGCATGGACGAGACATAACAAGCTTCACTTTGCATTGGAGGATCCTTATGACATCACAAGCTAGTCAAGCGCTGCCTGTGGATCCGTGCTTTTCCCCTGGGGAAGACCTGCAAGAAGAATCGCGGAGATTGCAGCAATGCGTGCGCGAACTTCTCATTCGGAACCAACAGCTCAGAGTGTTGTTGGAATCAGTGAACGAACACTTAGCAGAGACCAATCACACACGAGGTCATTATGAGTCTGCCGATGCCTGCAGTATTTAGCATGGATATCAAAGAAAGCCCGACTGAGATGTGCGACGAGATGTTGGCGTCGAGAGCGAAATCTGGAGATATGGACGCGTTTGTTGAACTCAGTAAACGCCATGCGAATAGGATTTTTCAAACCACTTATCGAATCACCAGAAATCGGCAGGATGCCGAGGATGCACTCCAGGACGCCTTCCTGAACGCGTTCACGCACATCAAGAACTTCGAGGGACGATCAAGTTTCTCCACCTGGCTTACGCGGATTGCGATCAACTCATCGCTTATGATGTTGCGCAAAAAGCGCAATTGCTACGAGATTCCAATGGACGGTGGCGACGACCGCGAGGGAAACCCCACGGCCTGGGAGCCGCGGTCCCCTTTGGACGATCCCGAGAGCCACTACGTGCGGGGAGAGAGACAGGATTTGTTACGCAAAGCCATCCACCAATTGCCCCCAATCTATCGCGAGGTGATTCAACTCCAGGAAGTGAAGCAGCGCTCCCTGCGGGAGATCTCGCAATCGCTGGGCATCACTGTTTCGGCAGTAAAGTCAAGGCTGGCACGTGCAAAAAATGCGCTGCGCACATCGATGGTTGAAACAGATTGGCGATCGCCTTCCTACTAGTGCTCGCCCAGAATAAAAAAGCCATCCCCCGCGGGATGGCTTTCTTACTTCACAACTCGATACGCGGGATCAGGCTGACGCAGCGGGAACAAAGCCATCGCAACCGCTGATCGGGGTCACCTTCAAATGAAGAGTTGCGTGCCTTGGATGGCCGCACTCGTCCACCATCGACTCATCAGCCTTCTTGCTGGTGAGGATGCTCACAAGCACATCAGTCTTATGGTGCTCTCCGAAATGGCTGCATACCCCGCACTGCCCTTCATGGATCGATTGCATCATTCACCTCCTAATGTGAGTAGACTCCGCCAACCCAAATGGGGTTGCCTACGGCGCAGTCGTGTTCAGGGAATGCTACCAGAAACGAGACTGCCTTACATGCCGGTAATTTCGCCATTCTCGTCCACATCAATGCCCAAAGCACGGGACGCCTTTGGCAGCCCTGGCATCAGCATCATCGCACCGGAAATCACCACCAGGAATCCGGCACCCGCCGAGAGTCCTACGTCCGTCACATGCAACTTCCATCCCCGGGGCGCACCTAATCGCTTGGGGTCGTCGCTCAGCGAGTACTGGGTTTTCGCAATGCAGATCGGCAGATCACCATAGCCCCAACGCGTAAACCTTGCCAGGTTTTCCTTTGCGCGTTCGCTCAGCTCAATGCCGTCTGCGCCATAAATCTTTTGCGCCACCTTTGTGATCTTCTCAACAGCGGAATCGTGGGGCTCGTAGGTGGTCGTTAGCGTGATGCCTGGATGGGCCTCGATCGCCTCAACCACCTTGCGCGCAAGAGCGGCCGCTCCTTCACCACCCTTGCTAAACGCTTCGGAAAGCGCAAAGGCTGCTCCCCGCGCCTCGCAATAGGCCCGCAACGATTCGAGTTCTGCTTCCGTGTCATCCGGGAAGCGATTGATGGCAACAACCGCCGGCAGTCCAAAGCCTCTCACAATACGGATATGGGTATCGAGATTCGCAAATCCCCGTTCGAGATCGCCCTCGCCCTGTTGCTTCATGCTGCGCACGGTGGTCACCAAGACGGCGATTGACGGCTTAATCCCTGAGGACGGGCTTACCAGATCCATGTACTTTTCGAAGCCGAGGTCGGATGCGAAGCCAGTCTCGTTCACCACGTAGTCGGCCAGTCGCAAGCCCATCTGCTGCGAGATCACCGAACTGGTGCCGTGCGCGATGTTGGCAAAGGGCCCGCAATGTACGGTTGCCGGTGTTCCTTCCGTGGTCTGCACAAGGTTTGGCAGCAAGGCCTCGCTGAGCAACGCCATCATCGGCCCGGTTGCGTGCAGGTCTGATGCGCGCACCGGCAGGCCTTCGCGGTTCGATCCAATCACGATCCGTGCCAACCGCGCACGCAAATCCTCGCGACTCGTCGTGAGCGCGAGGATCGCCATTATTTCCGATGCTGCGGTAATCAGGAATCCACTGGGCCGATTGCTGCCGTCGCGCCGTTTCTTGTCAGCGCCCGTCACGCTGACCGTGATGGCCCTGAGGGCGCGATCGTTCATGTCGAGGGTGCGGGGCCAGGTGATCGCGTCCGGGTCGAGATTTAGCCCATTACCATGAAACATGTGCGAATCAATCAGTGCCGCGAGCAGGTTGTGCGCACTGGTAATGGCGTGGAAATCGCCGTGAAGGTGCAGATTGATCTTGGCCGCGGGCTCCACCTGCGAGCGCCCGCCCCCGGCCGCTCCGCCTTTCATGCCAAACACCGGCCCGAGCGACGGCTCCCGCGAAGAAAGAATCGCGCTTTTACCAATCGCTTCCAGCCCCTGCACCAATCCGATCGATGTGACGGTCTTGCCCTCACCGGCAACCGTCGGTGTGGTGGCGGTGACCAGGATCATCTTGCCGCGGCGGTTAAATCGCACATCACTCAGGAGCTGGAGGTTTAACTTCCCGCTGACCGGGCTGCGTTTCTCGTATAGATTTTCAGCTAAACCCAGCTTTGCTGCAATCGCCTCAATGGGCAAAAGTTTCTTCACGCAATATCCTCAACAGCGGTCTCGTTATTCGCATTGCTGTTCAAAGGATATCTGGTTCCGCTCGCAGATCAATAACACCGCCAGGGAAGTCTTGATCGCCTATCAACATGGGCGTGAGGCGCCGAGTTCCCCAGGACCGTGTCCTGGGCCATTCTCAGCCCCGTTCGACAAGCTCAGGGAAGACTCTTCGGTACGCATCGTTGGCAAGACGGGTGAAAACCCTTAACGTCGCCCATGGATGACCACTTTCCTGCAGAATAGAGATATGCCTGAGACTGCCTTCAGTCATATTCTTGCCGAAGTGGAAGCATTTGCGGAGTCCGCAGGGGATCTTGTGTCTTTGCAGAACTTCATCGTCGAGATCATTCCGCAACGCCTACCCTACTACAACTGGACGGGCTTTTATATGCTCGATCCTGAGGATTCGGGGACACTTGTGCTCGGGTCGTTTCGCGGAGCGCCCACCGAGCACGTGCGTATTCCCGTGAGCCAGGGAATCTGTGGAGCCGCAGTGGCGCAGAACGATACAGTGATTGTGGACGACGTCCATTCTGATCCAAGGTATCTTGCCTGTTCGCTGGAAACACAATCCGAGATCGTCGTTCCCATTCGAGCCAATAACTCGGTGGTGGGTGAGATCGACATCGACAGCCACGACCTCGCTGCCTTCTCGGCCCAAGACCGGGAGTTCCTCGAAAAGTGCGCGGCCATCGTGGGCAGCTTTATCGAGCGGACTCAAGCCGTGTCTTCATCAGCAAAATAGAAGTGGTAGTGGTTTCTGCAGCCTGGGTTGAAACCGGCGCTGCAGAGGGGGCACTTATACCCACTCGCCATGTATTCGCGGATCGTCAGTTCGTGCCCGCAGGCTCCGCACAGAATTGCTCGAACGTTCCACTCTGAGCGCGGCCACACCTGGATGGGATGCCCGGCAAGAAGCTGATGGCAATCCTTGCAGGCATAGTAGACGCCGCAACAAGCCATTTTGATAGCAATGATGTCGAGGGCAGAGCACCAATGGGCACACCGGGTCTCGGTATCTACTTCCACTCCCTGGACGTTGGGCTTCGGCAGCTTCACCCACCTATCAGAACACAATAGGGCCGTACTCCATTCGAGATGCCCGAAGTCACGCGTGATCAAGCAATCGTGATGCCGTGGTCTTCCGCCTGGCCGAAAACCGAAAGAAGGTTCGTCAGCTTGAGCACATTGCGAAGCTGCTTACCAAGGTGAAGCAACTTGAACTCGCAACCCTGTTTCCGGGCAGATGCATGCAGTCGCACCAACGTGCCAAGTCCCGAGCTATCCACGTAGGTAAGTTCTGCTAAGTCAACAACGACCACTTTTGCCTGAGGGAGTAGATCTTTCACCTCCTGGTAGAGCTCTTCGGTGGCGCCTGCTACCAATCGGCCGTGACATTTCACAACGGCGGTGTCCCCGTCACGTTCGATTTCAAAGGTCAGAACTTTTTCGGGTTCTTCAGGCATATGGGTTGCTCCTGGGAAGATAACGAACGTTGGGCCTAAGTGTTGACCTGGGAATTCTCGCATATGGAACCTGAAGACAGGAACCAATTTGTGCAAGGCCTGCTTAGCGCAATCAGAAGCGACTGCGACTCGGCATTGGAGAGAGTTTGAGCCTCAGTCGCCGGTCGCAACATCATATGTGATAGAAAATGGTGTCATCCCGTTGATAACAGACTGAGGTGTGAAACTTCTGGTCAGTCCCTGTCTAATCAATTTGTCCGATGAGCTCCGCTGTTGGAGGCACGCCCGCATGCTGTCATTTCTTGATCGTGAAGTCTCTGTTGCCCATCCCGGTTTCAGCCGGTGGCTTGTGCCGCCCGCTGCACTCTCCATTCATCTGGCCATCGGCCAGGTCTACTCATTCAGCATCTTCAAGAATCCGCTGCTAGCGCTGAAGGGCGCGGACGGCGCGGTGTGGAATCTGAAAGAGGTGGGCTATATCTTTTCCATCGCCATCGCGGTGCTCGGGCTTTCCGCGGCTTTGTTTGGCCGATGGCTGGAGACGGCGGGACCTCGCAAGGCGATGTTTGTCGCGGCTACTTGCTTCGGATCCGGATTTCTGGTGGCGGCCGCAGGCGCAGCGACACATTCTCTGGCGCTCATCTATCTCGGCTACGGAGTCATCGGTGGAGTCGGGCTGGGGCTGGGCTATATCTCACCGGTCTCGACGCTGATCAAGTGGTTTCCCGACCGGCCGGGACTGGCTACCGGCCTCGCGATCATGGGCTTCGGCGGAGGTGCGATGATCGGTTCGCCGCTGGGGACCAAGCTGATGGTGTTTTACAGAGCGTCCGCGCATCCCATCGCGGCCACCTGGGTGACGATGGGCCTTCTCTACTTTGTCTTCATGATGTTTGGCGTCTTTACGATTCGTGTGCCGCGGGAGGGATGGAAGCCGGAGGGATGGGTTCCCAGGGCAACGCAATCGGCCCTGATCTCTACCCACAGGGTGGAGGTCAACACTGCCTCCCGTACGCCGCAGTTCTGGCTGCTGTGGGTCATCCTGTGCATGAACGTGACCGCAGGCATCGGCATCCTGGAGCAGGCGTCGCCGATGATCCAGGATCTCTTCCGCGGGCGTGTCTCGCCGATCACGGCGGCCGGTTTTGTGGGCCTGCTGAGCCTCTTCAACATGGGAGGACGTTTCGTCTGGGCGTCGATGTCGGACTTCATCGGACGCAAGACCACCTACTTCGTCTTTTTTGTCCTGGGCTTGCTGCTTTATCTGGCGCTTCCTTTCACGGGGAATACGCACCTGAATTCCGTCCCGCTTTTTGTGCTGATTGCGGGCGTGCTGATCAGCATGTACGGCGGAGGGTTCGCGACCATTCCGGCTTATCTCAAGGATCTTTTCGGCGGCTATCATGTGAGCGCCATCCATGGACGGCTGCTGACGGCGTGGTCCACCGCAGGCATCGTGGGGCCGCTCATCGTCAACGGCGTCCTCGACCATTACGTCGCCAACCACTTGCCGAAAGCAGCAGGCTTACCCGGTGATCCTGCACATCATGGCTGCCCTTATGGTGGTGGGTTTTATCGCCAATCTCCTGGTGCGTCCAGTGGCACAGAAGTATTGGCTCGAGAGCGCGAGCAGCCAGGTTCAGAGCAGCACGTTGAGCAGAGCCGGACACCGGAGGAGCATCCATCCATGGTCACAAATGAGAACAAGACATCGCCGATCCTAATCCTGGCTGCCTGGTTCGTGGTTTCGATACCCGCCGCATGGGGCATTTACTACACCCTGCTGAACGCGCTCAAGCTCTTCTAATAGAAGGGGCCGCGGACCCGGGTTGGCAGGATGGCAATCTCAGACTACGGCCTTCGCCGGCTTTGCATCAGGGCGAGCGCATCACCGGTCGCGTCACGATCTGGTAAAGCATTGCGGATGGGTGGCACATCCTCTATCACCAGGAGACGATCGCCGCTGCTGAAGAAGAGGATGTGCGCTTAGATCGCTGATGCGGGGTCAGGACGCTCCAGCGAAGTTCATCGTACTTACCTCGACCAGAACGCCGCCAGGGGCGTCGCAGTAAAAACCGTAGGTGTGCGGCCCGCCGCGCTGCAACCGGGCAGGTTGGGGAGCCGTGTAGCTGCGTGCAATCAACGCCTCGTGCATGCGGTCTACCGCAAGCTGCGTGGGCTGCAAAAAGCCCACGTGAAACAGTCCAGGGTAACCCTGCTCCGGTGTCATACGCTTGTCGTACATCAGCGTCAGTAAAAATCCGTCGGGATTCCGTAACACCGCAAGTTTGTCGCCTCGTTCTTCCAGCACATGAAAATCGAAAACCGAGCGGAAAAACTCCTTGAGCTCGGGGACGTTGTAGGTGGTGAGGTTAGTGTGGTTAAGCGTTACCATCGCGATCTCCTTGGTAGAAAAAAGTTCCATCGCGTGGCTATCAGGCTTATACCGGAACGCACCACGCGACAGCGAGCAATGCCGTAGCACTGCCCCTATCGCCGTGGGTCCCTTCTCCCAGACGTTGGGAGTTGACTTAACTGCGGAAGGTTCCGCAGTGAGCCGTGCTTACCAATCCGGCTCCGCGTTTTTCGGCACTCTTAGGATGAATTCGTTGCGCCATGGGTCGCAAATTTTTCGCTCAGAGACAAAAACCTCAGTCAGGGAAGATCAATTCCCATAACCGCAAAGGACGCTCGGCGTTACCGTGGACGGTCCGCTCTTTGTCTGCGATGCTCACCGGCAATTGATCGTTTCGGATACTGATCGAAAACTCCGCCAGAATCAAGCTCTCCGCTTCACCTGTGCCCGTAAGTCCGTAAAAACGTAATCTTTTGTCTTCACTTGCGTGTGGCACGCGAACCCGCACTTGGCGTCGTTCCCTTGCGGCGGCTTGTCAGTTAAGGTTGCCGGGCCTGAACGTATCGGACGCCGCGTCATACTCGAACACGCCGTAACCCCATCCGCCGCTGTCCGCGAACCTCTTGCTGTCCTTCACCATCAAATCAACGTCATGCTGGGTGCCTGGCACCGTCGGCGCACCGGGTTCAGCTGGTATCCACTTTCGCGTTCCAATGGACCTTCGCCATCTTGGCGCCATCCGGAAAGGGCTTGCCGTTACCGGGAATGCCCGCCTTATAGGCGTTGATCATCACAGGATTCCCGAGGATCGCAGCGAGCGTATCTCCGTTATGGCTGATGGAGATCACCGGCCAGCTTTCGTATCCTCTGAACTCAGAGAACGCGAGGCCATTCGGTATTTTGAGGGCGTACTTGTCCTGCGTGGAAATGGCGGCTTGTGCCTGTGACGGGACTGCTGTGGAGGCGGAGGCAGCGTCGAGGTGCGGAAGGTTGTGGATGAAACGTGCAAGCTTCCAGGTGTCGTTATCGGAGATGCTCGACTTCCAGGAAGGCATGCCTGTGAGGCGAACTCCGTTCTGTATGATCCAAAACAGTTCCGCGTCGCTCCAGTGCTGCACGTGGGGTGAGGTCAGGTCCATGGCAGGCGGGGCCATGTTGCGCCCGAGTTCCGTGTCTCCGCGCGCATCCGCACCGTGGCATTGGGCGCAAGACCCAAGAAACACTTCCTGGCCCTGGCTCACGACCTCATCCGTCTCAGGCAGCGGGTTCTTCATCTTCCCTGCCTCCAATGGAATGGTCACGTCTTTAGCCGCATTGGCCAGGCTGGTTTCCCCCTGGGAAGGAGGTTTGTCCGCTGTGCAACCTTGAAGCAAAGCGCCCAGCATTGCACTGATCACGCCAAGCATCAGCTTGTGTTTTAGCGCCACGCGCGATCACCTCCGCTCCACCCGCCAACCCGCGGACAGACCCACAGATTCCCTGCATAAGTTCAGGCATGGTGTGTTCTCCTTCACTATCGGGCCTTCTAGGCCCGATAGTGCATGCATCACCCCTTCGATGTCCCGGGAACGAAGATGTTCCGCCGGCGGGTATTTTTTTCTTTGGCACGGCGCGATGTTGCCAAGCCACCAATCGCATCAGGCGATAAGGCGTTCCTCGCGCAGCTTCGAGAAGAGCTCGAAGAAGCTGTCATCCGTCGCCTGGTAGTCGAGAAAGCCTAGCCTGCGGCTCTTGCTCATATCGGTCAATACTTCGATCGGCCGGCCGAGGTCGGCGTCGGTATGCCATGCGGATGCAAGCACCTTCAGATCACTCTGAACGAGTTTGTGTTTGCGTGCGATCCCGGCCCAGATAGGCTCCGCGCCGGCAAGCTGTAATTCGAGCGGAGTGCCTTCGCCGGGAAGCTCCGCAGGCTCCACGCCAAACCATCGTGCAATCCTCTCCCACATCCAGCTCCAGCGAAAGACATCACCATTGACAACATTGAATGCCTCGTTTCTCGCTGCGGGTGTGGTCGATGCCCATTGCAGATGCCGCGCAAGCAAACGTGCATCGGTCATGTCGGTAAGGCTATTCCACTGAACTGCCGAACCGGGAAACAGGAAGGGCCGGCCGGTTTCGCGGCAGATCACTGCATACGTGGCCAGCGTCACGCCCATGTTCATGGCGTTGCCCACTGCGTACCCGATCACCGTGTGCGGACGGTGCACAGTCCAGGTAAAGCCGCCTCGCTCGGCTGCTGCGAAGACCTCATCCTCCTGGGCATAGTAGAAATTATCGACGTCAAGCCTGCCCTGTTCTTCGCGGAACGGGGTGTTGGGGAGCTTGCCCTTGCCGTAATTTTCGAAGGGCCCGAGGTAGTGCTTCAGGCCTGTGACCAGGGCAACATGCCGGACCGAACCGGTCCTGGAAACGGCTTGCAGCAAATTGCGCACCATAGTGGAGTTGATCTTGATGTTTTCAACTTCTGTCGGTTGGCGAAGCCAGGTTGTCAAAAAGACATGCGTCGGCTCAATTCCTTCCAAGGCACGGCTAAGACCGTCAAGGTTGAGCAGGTCTGCTGCCACCGCCTTAACTCTTCCACCAGCCGAAGGGTTCCGGGCAAGGCCGTACACTTGCCAGTCCGGTTGATTTGCAAGGTGCTGTGCAAGGTTGAGACCCACAATGCCGGTTGCCCCGACGACTAAAGCTGTTTGGCTTGCCATCAAGCTCCTTTTGGCGACCCACCCACAGGATACCGGTCTCTGTCCTCAGAAGAACCTTACGCGCGATAACATTCCTTCCTTGAGAGGAAAGAACAAGTATGATTGCGGTAGAGAGGACGGTATGGCCGAAAGCAACGAAGAGAGAAACAGCGCGGCGATAGCCGTCTCGAGCGAGGATGGAAAGTCAAGAGCCATTGAAGTAGCAGTGGCAGTCGCGGCAATTCTTGGCGGCTTGACCTGGACCGACCAGTTCATGAACGGAATTCTTGGTACGGAGATTCCGGTCCCCATACTCAAGGTGATGCTTCTTTCCGGGGCGTTCTTGATGTTTTTTTTAGCGAGAGAACCTAAGCTCCCCAAATTCTTGCGAACTTTCTGCGGGGTTTTCTGCGCCCTTGGCGCAATTGATCTAGTCGTGTTTCTCTTCAAATTCAAGTTTTGAGAACAGACGAGACCTCCCCTCGTGTGGCCGTGCACACCTTGACGTTGAACATCGAGAGCCATTTCCACTCAAGCCAAACCCCGGCTTGAATGGGGCACCCACCATTTGTCGCAGAAGGATGTCATGCGGATTGACCGCTTTCAGAGACGCGCTCGATCTTGCCCACTAGAAAAATGTAGGACCCCGCTCCAAGCAGGGCCATGGCGGAAACGGCAATCAACGGACGCGTGAAATCGTTCCCCTTGATCAGGAAACCAATGGCCAACGGGACTACGATGGCGCCCAGGTTGCCTACGAAGTTGAAGACTCCTCCGGTCAGGCCGATCAGGCGCACCGGGGCAATGGCCGAAACCAGTGACCAGGTGATGGAACCAAAGCCGCAGCCGAAGAAGGCAAAGGTCATGCAGGCGCTGATGGTCAGCGGGTCGCTCACATAATTAGCCACCACGATGGAGCTCGAAAGCAGCATGCCCACGACAATCGGCAGCTTGCGCGCCATGGTCAGCGAATTTCCTTTCCGTAACAGACCGTCAGAAACAAAGCCTCCCAGAAGTACGCCGGCGAATGCGCCCAGAAACGGCAGCGCCTCCAGCAGTCCCGATTTCGCAAAGCTTACGTGACGGTAGGTGACCATGTAGGTCGGGAACCAGGTCAGGAAGAACCACTGGGTCCCGTTGATGCCGAACTGCCCCAGGTAAATGCCCCATAGTTTTCGCCTTCCCAGGACAATCTTCCAGTCTGCCCAGGTGAGGATTTTCTTCTGCCCGCGGATGCGCTGGCTGAGGTCGGGAATGCCTCCCCGGGCCGCAATGTGATCGATCTCCGCCTGGTTGATTCCACGGAAATCTACTGGATCGCGGTAGAACACATACCAGGCCACGGCCCAGATGAGCCCCAGCACGCCGGTGAGGGCGAAGACCGCTCTCCAACCATAGGAGAGGTCAATCCAGGCCAACAACGGGGTCAGAAACCCGAGACCGACGTACTGCCCGGAGGTATAGACCGCGATGGCGCCCGCGCGCTCGTCTTCCCCAAACCAGGTGGTGACCACGCGATTGTTGATAGGGTAGGCAGGCGCTTCAAATGCGCCCACTGCCAGGCGGAGAAACAGCAGGCCCACAAAGCCAGTGGCCAAACCCAGCGACAGGGTCGCCAGCGACCACAGCCCCAGGATGCAGGCAAAGAGATAGCGCGGATGCATGCGGTCGACCAGCCACCCACAAGGGATCTGCAGCGCGACGTAGGTCCAGCCGAAGCCAGACAGAGCGATGCCCAGCTTGACTGGCGTCAGGTTCAGCCCCCGTGAGAGCTGCGGTCCCACGATGGAGATGTTGCTGCGATCGAGGTAATTGATTACCGCGATGACAAACAGCATCATGGCAATAAGGAATCGTCGCTTGCTGGGGGCCTCGGGCATCACGCGCGGAGTAGTCAAAATTCGAATAGCGGATTGTCGCACACTCGACGGCTTCGACCGCAATCGGGAGAGATGACCGGTTCGTCATCCGATCGATCCAGCGCCTGCTTCACAATCCTCATCATAGGAAAAACATGTTTAATCGGAAATCGCTATCCCTCCTTCTCTTATGTACTCTGGTTTTCCTCTGCACAAGCCGGGCCTATGCAGAAACTCCGGACACCATCACCTTTAGCGATGGAGAGCAACTGGCCGGCAAGCTCATCAGTGTCCTCGGTGGCAAAGTCACGTTCCACAGCGAGATCCTCGGGGACGTGACCGTGCCCTGGGAAAAGGTCAAGACGCTCAACACGGCCCATCCGTTCGCGGTGGTAGAGAAAGATCAGCGGGTTACGCGGAAGAACGCCGTGGAACAAATTCCAGTCGGCAGCATCGCAGTCAAGAACAATTCGCTCAGCGTTAGCCCACCCAAGGCGGGAGAGAAAACTTTTCCAGCAGACCAGGTTGCCTCGGTTCTCGATGCCGCCGCCTTTCATCGCGAGATCCAGAACGAGTCAGATTTCTTTTATGGCTGGGCTGGCTCTATCACTCTCGGCGCCAGCCTGGTGGAAGCCACCAACAGCGCCCAGACCTACACTGGTTCCGTTGCTCTTATGCGTTCTATCCCAACCAGCGCGTGGCTGCCGCCGGCGAACAAGACCACGCTCAATCTGAGCGGTACCTACGGCCTAGCCAAGAACCCGGAAATCATCACCAACGGAGACATATATCAAACCGCTTCCATCAGCAAGACCGACATCCTGCACGGCGATGCGGAATGGGACAAATACCTGTCGACGTCCATCTTTGGATTGGTCAACGCAAGTGCCGATCACAACTTTGGTAACGGCCTTCAGTTGCAGCAGGCTTACGGCGCAGGTCTTGGCTGGAGCATAATCAAGCAGCCGAAAGAAACCTTCGATATCAAAGCGACCTTGCTCTACCAGCAGCAACAGTTTTACAACGGTGTGGAAAGTGGCCTCGGGACGCCCTCGGTAAACTTGATCGGCGCCGATCTCAATGAGAGCTGGTCTCGGACTTTTGCCCACAGTGTCAAGTTTAACGAGTACATCACGCTCACGCCCACCTACAACGTGGTCAGAGCCTATTCCGGTGTGGCCAACGCCAACTTCGTCTTTCCGTTCTACAAGCGGCTCAACTTCACGCTCTCATCCACGGACAACTACCTGGGCGACCCGCCCGAAGGTTTCCGTCGCAATAGTTTTCAGTTCACCGCCGGTATCACCTATGTCGTGAAGTAGTACCCGGTTATGATTCTGACAAGTGACTAAATGGACCCTAGCCCACCCGAGTACGTTCCTTCAGAAGGATTTCCTGCGATTCTTTGCTCTATGGCTTGTCATCGGTGTGGCGTCTCTCTGGTTGCTCGCGGTGCTATTGCTTCTCTCCGCGCGGTGGATCGATCCACCGACCACCGCAGTGCAGATGCAGCGTCATTTGCAGTCCTGGGCGGATAACACGCCCTATCAAAAGCGCTATAGGTTTATCCCTGTCAGCCAAATCTCACCCAATCTGCAGCACGCTGTCGTGGCCGCGGAAGATGCTCGCTTTTACCAGCATCATGGCTTCGATTGGCACGAGATCCAAATCGCCGCCGGCGACGATTTGGAGGGTGGACGCTTCCGCGGAGCGTCTACCATTACGCAACAACTGGTAAAAAATCTTTTCTTCGGAACCGGCCGCTCATTACTCCGCAAAGGCGCGGAGTTCACGCTGGTGCCGCTGGCCGAACTGTTTCTCGGCAAGCAGCGCATTCTAGAGCTCTATCTCAATGTGGTGGAATGGGGACCTGGGATTTATGGTGCGGACGCTGCCTGTCACTACTACGACCGGACCGCGGCCAAGAATGTAGACCGGGAACAAGCGTCACGGTTGGCCGCGATTCTGCCGGCTCCGCTAAAGCGAAAGCCGGCGCGCATGAATCAGTACAGCGCGCTGATTATGGAGCGAATGCGACAGATGGGCTGGTAATAGCCAATCGTGCTTAGCCGTTGTTTGTCTCTTCCTTATTTTCCATGTGCTCAGCGATGGTCAGACACGCACGGTTGGGGATATGGAATGTTTCACTCCCACGTCTCCTCCGGTAAGTTCAAGCCTGCGACTTTGGCCAGCAAGCCGCCGGTGGGGCACGACGCCAAATGCGGCGCCGCATGCCACGAGCTCGCGGCCTCAAAGGATTACATTTTCACGGCGTACTCCAAAAGATAGGCCCCCGCTAACTCGCGCAGATCAGCATTATTTCTCAGGCCGTCCAATTAAATACACAACAGGCAGCCAGCTTCCCTGGCCGCGGGCGTAGCCGGCTTGCCACTGATAGTGCGAGAAGTTACTTGTCAGAGTTAACAGCTCTTCTGGGGTTCGGGTGCGAAAGCAGGAGACGATGCCGTCCCATAAAACGACCAGCGGGATCACGGGGAGCAGGTAAGTCAGCAACAGCCTCGACCAGCGGAACGGTCGCATCCCCGGCGTGAGCAGCCAGGCGAAGACCGGCATTAGCAACATGGTCGCGAATGTTCGCGGCGTGGGCGTAGTTACTTCGGCCATCGCAAATCCTTGTCCACTTTGCACCGCGTCGCCCAGAACTTCGCGCGCGAAGGTGTCGGAGAAATGGTGGAAAGAGGAAAACATAGTTCGAAAACCCCGCAACGACGCAGGGACATGCGCGGCATCTACGGAATAGTTGACGCAGGTTACGTTTGTATCCAGCCGAGCATGGAGAGCACTGCTGGGAAACTTATCAGTCAGGACAACTGTGAGCGGCGCGTGTTCGGCCAGCGCGGACCGCCAAGCCGGGCTTAGCCACGGGCCTCCGCCGCCAGAGCAGAGATCGACCACGCGTTCGGCGCCGCAACCATCAATGGCGCGAAAAATTTCCGCCTGAACGGGACGATAGATGTTTCCCCGGCTGGTGATTGCTTCCAGAAAATCCGTGGCCCCCAGGCGCACAGCCCGCGGACACCACGCCTGGTCGAGTACTTCAAAGAGGTGAAGACGGCGCAACCGTTATTGCCGATCTCTCCACAAAGCCATGGCGCCGAGCAGACCCTCTTCGTTGGAAATGATTTTGATGTTGTTACCGTGTTTGAGCGTCACCTTCTTGGCATTGCCGCCTCCGATATACAGGGTGTCCCAGTTGAAGGTCGCGGCAGTCTGCTCGATGGCAAGTTTGAGCAATTTGTTCCAGCGCTTCACGCCATGCTTCAACAGCCCGCGCTTGCCCAGATATCCCTCATAGGTTTTTTTGCGCCAGGGATGATGCCCCAATTCGAGGCCCGGGCACAAAACGCCTTCCGTGAACAGAGCCGAGCCCATGCCGGTGCCCAGGGTGATGACTAGCTCAACCCCGTGCCCCTGGATCACGGCATAGCCGCCCACTGCGGAATCGTTGGCGATCCGCACCGGCTTGCCCCATCGTTTCTCCAGGCTTTTCGCCAGCGGAAAACCGATCCATCCCGGGTCCAGATTGGCGGCCGTGAGCGTCTTGCCCTGCTTGATCACTCCAGGAAAGCCGACGGAAACACGGTCGAAGAGAGGAACACTCACCTTCAATTCGTCGAGCGCGCTTAGGATCGCGGTGGTGGATGCCGGAATTGGGGTGGGCACACGCAGCCGGTCGCTGATCGGCCGGCCCTCCGGGCTGAGCGCCTGCATCTTTAAGCCGCTACCGCCGATATCGATGGCCAGAGTGATCGGAGCTGCTGCGTCGCCCGTGCGACTAACTAGTTTAGAAACCACTCGTGCCATAAACCTCCGGAGCCAAAATCAGTTGTCATTTTAGACGCCTGTAGCCATTGGCCACACGGCAAGGATTGATCAGGTACCGCCCTGCTTAACAAGATGCAAAAAAGTCCTCTGGGGCTAAAAGCCCTCGTCGTTGAGGTCCTGTACGGCCCGGCTAAAGCCGTGCCCTGACACAAAACATGAGCTTATCGCCGCTCTCACCACGGCTAAAGCCCGATTATTGCAAGATAAACCGTTCTTGCGGGCTTAAAAACCAGCTCCCAGGATTGAAGTCCGGGGCTGACACGGACTGACATGCGCCGACACGGGCTGGCGCGGACTACGAGGGTCAAGGATGAAAGGCTGCGTAGCGTGCTTACCCCGACAAACTACTTCGCCAGGGCTCCCTTTTCACGCTTCGCAGGTTTGGCCACTGCCTCTTTCTTTTTCCCAATGCGGTAGCCGGACTCTTCCGCCTGTTCGCTGCCCTCATCAATCGCTTGTTCGATCGCCGCTATCGATTTGAGGGTGGTTTTCGGGGCAGATTTCACGTTCTTGCTTGGGGCTGGAGCCTTGATTGCCAGAAGGTCGGGCAACTGCGCCCACCATAGGAGCTGCTCATGCAGCTCCTTGTTGAAGTACCACTCTCCGCCTGACTCGTTCACACTGAGCAACCAGCGGGCGTCCGGGTCGTCCCAGATTTTTCGGGGAAAGCCAGCGAACACGTCCTCTACGGCACCCTTCGCGGGTTTGGCCGGCGTCGCCGGCGTCAGCTGCAGGAACGCCAGCCGGACGCGGGCGGCTGCGCGCCAGCCGTCCTCGGTGATCTCCTCGCCAAGCGAGAAGGCCCGAGCAAGCGGCTCGCGCAGGCGTAGCCGATCGAAGAACGCGAGCGCGGTAGCAGCCTTATCCTTGGCCCCAATCCTGCGCGCTATCCCTTCGAGAACACAAAACGCGAGCACCGGACCCCAGGTCGCCTTCGCGTGGAGCTCGGGGCTCCTGCTGGGCAGTACTGCCTTGGCTTCAGTGGACCAGGGCTCGGCGAATTCGGCCTCCAGTACGGGCAGGCCGGCCGCCGCTTGCAGCTGGGTGCAAATCGCCTCCCATGCAGCGTTGGCGTCGCCCTGCGGTTCGCCGGCCTTTCGCGCATACATGGCCAGAGCCTCGCCGGCAAAGCGCAAGCTTAAGCCCTCCAGCCGTTGCAGCAGCTCGGCTGCCGGTGTGCTGATCTCAGACTGCTCCCCACAAGCGGGTAGCGCCTCTTGACTTGTAGCGACCAGGGCGAAGCTCTCGATCACGTCAGCGTCAAGCAGAGAAACCAGCGACTGGTGCAGCGGAGCCAACTCAAGCGCCAGCAAGGCCTCGTCAAGGTTAGGCACTCCACGACTGTTCAATGAGTCGCACAGCAGGTCCCAGCGGTAATTCTCGTTTGGTCTCAGCTCTCGCCAGTCGAGGTAGACGTGGCACTTGTATGCCTGCAATTCCAGGGAGTAGCCGTTGGAAACAATCTTTGACGCCCGCTCCAGGTGCTCCAGTCCGGTGGTGACATCCCGGAAAGCCAGGAAGAGGTTCCCGTCGTTGGGCAGCCCGAATGCGCCCCCCAGAGACTGCTGGCGCAAGTGGCCGGCCGCTTTGTCGGCATAGGCGGCAGAGTGGTTGACCGTGCCGTATGTCGTGGCAAAGCTGTTGTGGTAGATGATCAGCGCCCGGTGCTCGCCGCGCCGGTTGGAGTAGGCGAAGACATTCTCATCCACCGAGCCATCCGGCCGGAAGAAGTCGTAGAGCAGAAAATTCTCGCTCTCGGCGAACAGCCAGCGCTGGTGCAGCAGAGGTGCTATCTCGCGGTCGTGCCGCGCCACTAACTCCCTGTCCGGATCTTCTTGATAGCGGGCTTTGCGGTATTCCATGCCGTACTTTTCTGTGAAGCCTTCGATCTGGCCGTGGCCGAACATGGGCAGCCCGGGAAGGGTGGACATCATGGTCGCGACACCGAAGCACTTGTCACCATTGCCGAATTGGTCAACGGCCGTGCGCTCATCGGGATTGCTCATAAAGTTCACGTAGCGCTTGAGAATATCCGGGTCGAATTCGATGGTGTTCTTGATCACCGTGCGATATTTGGCATTCTCCTCGTCGCGCATCATATTCATGAAGGCGCTGTTGTACACCCGATGCATGCCCAGGGTGCGGACGAAGTACCCCTCCATGAGCCAGAATGCTTCGGCCAGCAGCAGCGTGCCGGGCACCTCGCGGGCCACACGATCCACCACCTCACGCCAGAACTCCTCCGGCATCGCCCGATCGAAGTCGGCCTTGCTCATGCTGTATTCGGCACGCGACGGAATGGCTCCGCCGGTACCAGGAATCGGGAACCACAGGCGCTGAAAGTGGCGTTTAGCGAGTGTCATCGCGGCATCGAAACGGATGATGGGAAAGAGGCGGGCGACATGCAGGATGGTCTGAATCACCTGCTCGCGCGTGGCCGGGTTCAGGTAGTCGAGCTGGGCGGTGTCGTTCCAGGGAAAGCTGGTGCCGTCGTTGCCGTGATAGACGTAGCGCGTATCGCCCGTCCATTTATCCCGGCGGCGAAAAACTACGGCCGCATCGGATTGCTCATAGTAATGATCTTCAATCTTGATCTCGACCCGGCCATCGCGGGAAAGATCGGGCCCTTCAAAGCGATACGCAGGATAGGGGCTGTCGGAGCGGGACATGAACCATTCCGGATGCTCGATGACCCAGCTGGAATCGATGCCCATATGGTTCGGCACCATGTCGCTAGCCAGCCGGACGCCGTGGGCAAAAGCCCGGTCGCGCAGGTTGCGGTAGGCCTCTTCCCCGCCCAGATCGTGTGCTATGTCGTAACCATAGAGAGAATAGGCGGAGGCGACCGCTTCCTGGTTGCCGCAGAGTTGCTTGATGGTCTGGGACGCGGGGCTTCGCTCCCAAACGCCAATCAGCCATAGCGAGTTGATGCCGTGCCCGGAAAGCCGCCGCAGTTCTTCATCGGGAATCTGGTCCAGGCGATGGATGTGGCGGCCATAGAAGCGGGAGAGCTGCTCCAGCCAAACGTAGGTGCTCTTGGCGATGAGCACGGTGGTGGGCATCCATTCCTGGTCGGGGCTGAATCGCTCGGTTTCCTGGGCCGTTTCCACGTAGGACGGCACTTCCCCCTTCTTATCGACATTCCAAGGGAAATTGCCCCTGCGGGCCGCTTGGGATCCGGGAGGATTGAACCGCATCCAGATGGCGATGTCCTCTTCCTTGAGCACGTCGATGGCCAGCAGAAGCTTGGAGAGTGCATCGCCGATCAGCTCGGCCCAGTGTTCGATGATGTAGGCCAGCTGGCCGCTGAGCGAGTCCGGCGACGCCAAAGCCGGGGCGCGCAGCATGTCGATCAGGTTTTGCTTCTTGGGGCCCAGCGTGGGCCGGGTGCTGAAGAATTCGCGCAGCCCCGCGGTGATCTGCTGATAGCGCGTGACGGCGGCGAGGGACTGATCGGTGAAGAGCTCCGAGAACGGTTTAAAGGCGGGATTGGCGTTGGCCAACCACAACAGCATCATCTCTTCAAAGGCGATTGCCCTATGGGTGATGCCATCCGTCGAAGCCGCCAGCCACTCCTCGGGGGTCTTTTCCTTGCGGTAGACGTCTGTGGTGGGAAACTGCTCCACGAAAGCCAGGATCGTCTTATCCAGGTCGGCTTTGCCGAGGCGTCCATCGAACCATTCCAGCGCTGCCGCCATCACCTTGGGATCCAGGCGCAGGCGGTAATACTCGACCAGGGCATGACTCATCTCGTCGATGAGGCCCATCGCGTAGAGCGCGCCCGGCTGGATGGCTTGTGTGGGATCTTTATCGGCGCCGCGGCGCTCGTTCATCCGGAAGGCGAACTCCCGGCTGGCGCTGAGGTTCGCGAAAACTACATTGCCACTGAAAGAAAACAACTTCTGGCTGAATTCATAACGGTCGCGTGCTTCTTTTGCAACGTGGAATTCCATTTCTTACCTTCCCAGGACTGCATGTTTAATGCACTTTCGCTTCTGCGCTGCTCGGTCAAGTTGTGCTTGGTGTGGCTTTTCTCGGGGAAAAGCCAGGTCGGAAAGTCGTTGCTCTGTAACACCAGAAGTAAAAATGCTGTAGCCGGTTTCTTTGTTCGATGCGGAATTTCGCCCCGGCAGGCGTATAAAGCGGGACGACGTACCTAAAGGGTCGCGAATTTTTCGGAATCGGCCCAGAGGCCGAGGGCGGGATGGGAAATGAAGAACACTTCTTCACCATCGACGACGTTGTACCCATAGTGCATTTTTTCCGGGTTATAACGCGCCAGGCTGCTCGCCAGATCGGCATAGCGAAATCCTACGCCTTCTGTCTCCTCTCGGCTCAGGCCACCCGGGCAATAAGTGATGCTGAAGCGGCCTTCTGAGGAGCTGTGGATGAGGTGGGCGGCAGTGCTAAGCTCGGCCGCCAGGTCGGGGTTTTGCTTTACCTTCTCGAGCGTAGCCGGGGTACCGTGGTAGCCGTATCTGCGGATCATGCGATCGATGGTGGGGTCTTCTCCAAATTGCTTCACCCCGGGAGCAAGCACAATCAGCTCCGCTCCATCGGCCAGTGCCATGCGGGTGCGATAGATCGCCTTATTCCCCAGCCAGGTGCTGTGGAATTCTTCAGGATCCAGGTACACCACGGCCTTGCCTATCGGCCGATCGAGCAATTGGATGTTGACCTTGACGCTCAGCTCAGAGGCCAGCCGGAAGCATTCCAGGTCATCGCCCACGAAGAGACCGCGCACCACCAGCTCGCCGGCGGAATTGGTGCCGACCACCGTCAAGACATAAACGATAGGGATATTGCGAAGAAACTCATCGGCGGCGCGATTCAAGACCCGGCGGACGGGATTATCCTTGCGCCCCATGATCCGCTCCATGCCCACCACCGCTCCCAGGTAGTGGCTGCGGTGAATGCTCAGCGGACCGGCGGTGCCGACGAGGATGTTCTTGTTGTAATTAGCCAGGCCGATGACCTCGTGAGGGACGACTTGGCCGATGGATAGCACCAGGTCAAAATTCCCTTCCGGAATCATGCGGTTCACCTGGGCCGGCCAGGTGTAGTCGAGCAGGCCGCCCGACTGCTCCTGGATAAAGCTTGCCGGCAACTCGCCCAGGGTGACCACATCGGTGCGCCAGTTGTGCACTGCGAAGAGAGAGTGCGGTATGTCACCGAACATGCGCGTGAGGGTTGCGGCTGGCATCGGGGTATGGGTTCCCAGGGCAGGCAGCACGCAGGCCAGCCGGTCGCCATAGTAACCGTAAGCATATTGCGTGAGTGGCCCAGCCTGGGAATGAAAGCGGCTGAAATCAGGGGGCACCGCAAGAACCCGGCGCCGGTCTCCCAGCTGATCCAGCGCCTGGTAAAGTGATTGGCGCAGACATTCCGATGAGAGCTCGGCATCTGGGCCGCCCTGCTGACAATAGAGACTCATGGTTGCTTCCTTCCAGTCTTCACAGCCGGTAAGCCTTGCGCACCAGGTCGTAGGTGAGGGCATGAGCGACTTCGAAGGCCTCGTCTTCATCCAGATGATGCTCGGCCACCAGTCTTGCCAGGTAGGCGCAGTCCACACGGCGAGCCACGTCATGGCGCGCTGGGATGGAGAGGAAGGCACGCGTATCGTCGTTGAAGCCCACAGTGTTGTAAAAGCCCGCGGTTTCCGTAGCGAGCTCGCGAAAGCGCATCATGCCTTCGGGACTGTCATAGAACCACCACGGCGGCCCCAGACGAAGGCAGGGATAATGCCCCGCCAAAGGCGCCAGCTCGCGGCTGTAGGTGGATTCGTCCAGGGTAAAGAGAATGATGGTCAGCGACGCATCGTTGCCGAAGCGATCCAGCAGCGGCTGCAGCGCGTGCACGTAGTCGGTCGGCATGGGAATATCCGCTCCGACATCGCGGCCGAAGCGGGTAAAGAGCTGGCGGTTGTGATTGCGCCGGCTGCCAGGGTGGATCTGCATCACCAGCCCATCCTCCACGCTCATGCGCGCCATCTCCGTGAGCATCTGGGCGCGAAAGAGCTCTTGCTCTTGCGCGTCTGCCTTGCTTGCGAGGACGCGATCGAACAGCGCGGCCGCTGCACTGGCGTCCAGGTCAGCCGTCCGGGCCGTGGGATGCCCGTGATCCGTGGCGGTACAACCCAGCTTCTGAAAGCGCTCCCGGGCATTGCGTAGAGCGAGCAAATAACCTGGCCAGCGCGAAGTATCTGCGCCGTGCATCTCGCCTAGCCGCTGCACATTCTGAAGGAAGCCATCGAACTCGGGATCGACCACGGAGTCGGGGCGGAAGGTCGGCAGGACGCGCCCCCTCCACCCGGAATCGCGAATCGCCTGATGGTAGGTCAGCGGATCAAGGGGAGGGTTGGTCGTCGCCAGCACTTCCACATTGAATTGCTCATAAAGCGCTCGCGGACGGAACGCCGGAGTAGCCAGCTTGGCGCTGATGGCGTCGTAATACTCGCCCGCATTTTTCCCGGAAAGACGCTCCTTGAACCCGAACAGCTCCTGGAAAGCATGATCCAGCCACATGCGCGTGGGGGTACCGCGGAAAAGGTAATAGGACTCAGCGAAGCGAATCCATATCTTGCGGGCCTGCTCCTCTTCCAGGTTCTTCTGCCCGATGCCCAGGTCCTCCAAGGCGATGCCCTGGCTGTAAAGCATGCGGAAGACGTAGTGATCGGGAACGATGAAGAGGCTGGTGGGATTGGGAAAGGCTTCGTTTTCTGCAAACCAGCGCGCTTCGGTGTGCCCGTGCGGGCTAACGATGGGTAGATTGCGAACGGCCCCGTAAAGCCTGCGGGCGATTGCACGAACTGTCGGTTCGGCAGGAAAAAGACGGTCGTCCTGAAGAATAGTCACGGCATCCATTTTCGCCTGTGAGCCGGTCTTCTGCACAGGGGTGGGGGTTAAAAGCTGGCATCAGGCTATCTTGTCCAGGGTCCGTTTTAACTTTTGCGCAGGAGATTCCTGGCGCTGCAAGAGGTCAAAGGCCGCGCGCGACTTGGCGCTCTGCTCCCTCCAGTGGGTGGGGCGCGAGAGCCGGAGCAGCCAGTCGGCCACCTCTTCCGGTCCGGGACAGGTAGCCGCAGGATGGAGACCCAACTTACGCACAAAGCCGCCGGTGGCAGAGGCCTCGTGCACCACACCGACAATGGGGAGATCCACCGCCATGTAGTCGAGGATGCGCGAAGGAATGGAGTAACGGCTCCTTAGATCAAATTCCGGGTCGAGCTTGGGCCCGGGCAGGAAACCGACGTGAGCGGCGCTGAGTTCGTGATCCAGTTCTCTCTGCGTAGGCATAAACCCGCGGACCTTCACTCGCTTCTTGAGCGTGGTGTTGGCCAGGCGCAGAATTTTGGGAGAGCCGAGAAAGGAGACCTCGACCTCTATCCCCCTGCGCTCCAGCAGGGTTATCGCCTGATCCAGGTCATTGAGGCCCTCCGCATAGGAGCAGACATTGCCATGCATCACCACCTTGATCGGGCCATGCTCCGGCGCCCTGGCCGTGGCCTGCGAAGCATCTCTCGAAAAGGAGAGCAGGTCGGCATCGCCGCGTATTCGTAAGACATCGTCTAGCAAGGGCTGACTCACGCAAAAGACACGCTCTGCCCGATCCACCAATTGCCTCAGCGCCCCGCTGGCGACGTCGCCGTCCAAAACGTCCCAAAGGTGAAGGACGAAGGGAGCTCCCACCAGGTTGGTCAACTCAAGGCATCGGGTTGCATCGCTTTCGCCCAGCGGCGCCACATACGCGCTTGAAACCCGTTCGCGATAGTGGGTGGTGAGTTGTTTCGCGAGCGAGGGGCGCAGATCGCCGCCGATCCATGAACTGATGCCCAGCTGTTCACAGAGGCGCACGACGGGTTTAGGGCCATGGAGAAAGGAGAAGCGGCTGAGAACGGTGTTTTCAAAGAGAACCGAGCGCGGATCGTCCTGCTGCTTAAGGCTGCTGCTTCCCCAATGAAAGTGCAGCCAGTCCGGGTGCGGGCCAAGCAAACGAAGCGTTTGTACGCCAATCGCCGTGCGCTGCGAGAGTGAATAACGATTGATGAACAGCGGAACCCGAGTGTGTGAGCCCATGTGAATCTCTGCTATGCCCCGTAGACCTATGGTGTCGGGAGACAAGTGCGACAGACACTGCCCTCCCGAGAATGTAGGGTACTCGATGGCGGGTTACCTTGAGGCAAAGCATTGCGCTACAGATGGTCACGGTAGTGCGCACATTGGTTACCAAAGTTCAGGCACTAACCCAGCCTTCCCCAAGGCGTACTTCGGGGTTAATGAGTTCTGTGAGAGCCATTAGAGAAACAGCAGAGCCTGCCAGGAGCGAAGTCGAACGGGTACCTCCACCCGGTTCTCAGTGTCTATTTGTCCGGTATGGCTAAAGCCATGCGCTTGGTTGATCGCAGCAGCAGGCTCCCGATACAGCCGGCGGCGATCGAGGCGGCCATGGTTCCGATCTTGGACATATCCAGCAAGTCGCCATCGCCCAGGGCGAGCGAGGCTATGAACAGCGACATCGTGAAGCCAATACCGCAGAGCCAGCTGGCGCCAAAGATTTGGGCCCAGGATACCGATGCTGGGCGCGATGCCCAGCCGGTTAGCGATGCGATCCGGGCGAATAGGGTGATGCCCAGAGGTTTACCGAGAAGCAGGCCGAGCAGTACACCCAAGCTTATGGGATGGGTTGCCGCCGCACCGATCTTGCCCAGGACGTGGACGCCCGCGTTGGCAAAAGCGAAGACGGGCATGATCAGAAAGCTGACCCACGGCTGCAGCCAGTGCTCGATCCGGTGCAGCGGAGACTCGATCATTTCGCACTGCTGCTCCAGCGTATGGATGGCGTGGTGGGCCTGCGAAGAATTCAAATCGTGGGTTTCAAATTGATCGAGCAGCCAACGGCTCTTGCGCAGGAATTCCGTCTTGTCGAGTGAGTTGCGAGCGGGAATCGTGAAGGCCAGGAGGATCCCAGCGATGGTTGCATGTACCCCCGAGTTGAGCACCGCGAACCATACACAGACGCCGATCACGGCATAGACTGCTGGATTGCGGATACCCATCCAATTGGCGGCGAATGAGACGGCGACGCCCGCGAAACCAAGGCCCAGGGCAAGCAACGAAATGTGCTGGGTGTAGAACAAGGCGATGACCAGCACGCCGAAGATGTCGTCGACGATGGCCAGGGCGGCGACGAAGACCTTGAGCGCCACCGGAACCCTGCTGCCGAGTAGCGCCAGCACGCCGAGCGCGAAGGCGATATCTGTCGCCATCGGGATGCCCCATCCATTGGCGCCTACTCCGCCCTTGTTCAGAGCGACATAAATCAGAGCCGGGACAATCGATCCACCCAGGGCAGCGACAAAGGGAAAGGCCGCTTGCCTGAAGGTGGAGAGCTCGCCGATCAGAAGCTCGCGCTTGATTTCCAGGCCGACGAGAAAGAAAAAGATCGACATCAGGCCGTCATTTACCCACTCGTGGCGGCTCTCGGAAATCGAAAGGTGCCCCAGGCTGACTGCGACCTGCGTGTACCAAATCTCGTGGTAGCTGTGTTCCCAGCTCGAGTTAGCCCACACCAACGCAGCTGCGGTGGCCAGCAGCAGCAGAATCCCCCCGGCTGCCTCCATCCTGGCGAAGCGCGTAAAGGGGCTGGTGATGATATCGATCGGGGGCCGTGCACTCGATTGAAGATCGGTCGGCAAGGACAAAGTGGCCTCCGTTGGCGGTTGTTTCCCTCCGCAGGATACGCGTTGGGATCAAGTATTAATAAATTAGTTGACACCGGAACCACTAGCCGATATGCTTTTTTCAGGATTTATGTGGCTTGAACGGCCACACAGGACTTACTGTATGCCGCCTAAAAAATCGCCCACGTTGACCGAAGCAGAATTGCGGTTGATGAAAATTCTCTGGGCCCGGGGGGAGTCGACGGTGAACGATATCGCCGTTGCTCTGCCGGAGAAGAATGCGCTGGCTTATAACTCCGTGCTCACAACCATACGAATTTTGGAACAAAAAGGGTATGTGCAACATCGGAAAGAGGGCCGGGCTTTCTTCTATGTACCGCTGGTGGCGGAAGAGGAAGCCGGCATCTCTGAGGTGCGGCTGGTGCTGAGGCGTTTCTTCGGTGATTCCCGGGAGAAGCTGATGCTATCTCTGCTGGGCGACAGCGAGATAACAGCAGATGAATTGCAACGTCTAAGGAATGCGATCCAGCAGGCGGATGAGCCTGAACGCTGAAAAGCGAGTAAATGGAATAATCCGATGGAAGCGAGTCTATTGCAGCAGTTCATTTCGACCAGTCCAGCAGAGTTGCTGATTGCCAGCATCTGGCAGGGCCTGCTGCTGACCGCTTTGGCTTGGGCAGTGCTCAAACTCGCTCCTGGGCTGCGCGCTTCTACTCGCTTTACGTTGTGGATGATCGTCTTCACGCTAGTGGCCTTGTTGCCGTGTTTTGCAATTGGCCATGCGCTGTTCGGCATCGATCCCTCCCCCGCCTCCCCCATCCACCAGGCCGATTTCTCCCTGCGCTTGAGTAGCGCGTGGGCTTTTGTGATCGAGGGTCTCTGGGTGCTCACTTCCCTGTTCTCCCTGATACGGCTGGGCGCCAGCGCGCGGCAGATGAGATCACTGTGGCGGAATTCCACGCCAGTTCCCTTCCGCGACCTCGATAGGGAGTTGCAATCCGTTGTGGTTCGGCCTGGCTCACGCCCGGTCGAGGTACGCCTTTCTGATGCCATCGACGCGCCCAGCGTTCTCGGCTTCTTCCGTCCGGCAGTGATCGTGCCTCGCTCATTGTGGAGCGAGCTTGCGCCGTGCGAACTGAAGCAGATCATCCTCCACGAAATGGCCCATCTCGATCGCGCAGATGATTGGACTAATTTGCTGCAGAAACTGTTACGAGCCCTCTGCCCCTTGAATCCGGCGCTCTTTTGGGCCGAGCGTCACCTTTCCCTGGAGCGTGAACAGGCTTGTGACGATGCCGTGCTGGATGCTGCCGGCAACGCCCGCGCTTACGCCACCTGTCTGACGAAACTTGCCGAGAGCAGGCTGGTCAAGCGTGCGGCTTTGTTGGCCCCTGGGTTTTGGAAGCGTCATTCAGAACTGGCAGGCCGAGTGGAGAACATCCTCCACCGCCGGCGCAACCTGGGCCCGATGCTTTCTCGTGGCCTGGTAGCGGCGGGCTTGATTGTTTCTCTCTCCGGCGTGTTCGTACTGCAGCGCTGCCCCGGCATCATCACTTTTGCCGGCAATGAATCGGTCTCTGCTGCTCCTGTTATGGCACCGGTCTACGCAGAACCGCATCAGGCCCGGTATCAGGAAGCCGTCTTCCATCCCGACATGAGCGGGCAAGCGGAGCGCGCGAGCGTTCTGCCCAAGCCGCATTCCCCACGGCAGGTTAAGACCACCCGCCGTCTCCAGTTCGTCCAATTGACAGAGGACCAGGGCGACGGAGTCATTACCATGGTTCTCTTTACCGTGGAGGTCCCGCAGAAGGTCTCTCACGGCAAGTCCCTGACAACCCCACCCTCACCCGATCACTGGATAGCTTTCCAGATCTAAAAAAACTTCACCCTGAAAGAGGAAAGTCATGACCAAAGAAACTAATTTATTAAGAGCAAGAGCCAAGGCATACGCTGCCCCGGTAGCGGCCTTTGCTCTTGTCTTAACCACTGGAGCAATCCTCGTCGGCCACAGGCACGTGAACGCCGCGACTGCTGCTGAGAATTCCGCCGCCCCGATCAACAACGCGAGCATCGATCCCCTTCTGGCGCTCGACCAGGCAACCGAAGCAGTGGCTTCGCGCGTTACTCCCGCTGTGGTCAACATTGCAGTCACTTCCCACCGGTCAGAGCAGCCGGCGATGGAGAGCGAGGGTGGCGGCAACGACCAGGAGGAGAATCCTTTTTCCCAGTTCTTCGGTCCGGGACAAGGACAGGGCCAGCAAGGTATGCCAGGCATGGGTCGTGGACAACGGCAAATCGAGCACGGCATTGGCAGCGGTGTGATCATCTCTCCGGACGGATATATCATCACCAACAATCACGTGGTCGATGGCGCGATGGAAGTGCGGGTAACACTGCATGACCGCAGAAGCTTTCCCGCCAAGGTAATTGGCACCGACAAACTTACAGATCTGGCCGTGGTCAAGATCAATGCCACTGACTTGCCTACCATCGCGTGGGGTGATTCCACCAAGCTGGTTCCCGGGCAGTCCGTTTTGGCAATCGGCAACCCCTTCGGCCAATTTCAGTTTTCGGTCACGCGCGGCATCGTCAGCGCGGTCGATCGGTCGAATCCGTTCAGGGATGACGCTCGCAAGCCGGGTGGCTTTATTCAGACCGACGCTGCGATCAACCCGGGCAATTCCGGTGGCCCGCTGGTGAATGCTCATGGTCAGTTGGTGGGCATCAACACCTTTCTTATCTCGGAAACAGGAAACTTCGCTGGCGCCGGCTTTGCTATCCCGACCCAGACCATACACCCGGTCGTGGATTCGCTGATTAAGAATGGTGTAGTTCATCACGGATACCTGGGAGTTGGACTGAACGATGTAACTCCTGACAACGCGAAGTTCTTCAACCTGACTGGAAACAGCGGAGCGCTGATTGCTTCTGTAACACCCGACTCTCCCGCGAGCCACGCCGGCTTGAAGGAAGGCGATGTGGTGACTGCTGTCAACGGCACCTCGGTTGAAAACAGCAATGACCTGCAGGTGATTGTCAGTGAGGATGCGCCCGGCTCGAAGATCCAGCTGGACGTGATGCGGAACGGCCAACCCGAGAAGATCGGCCTGACGGTTGGCGAGTATCACAAGAACCAGGAAGTCGCGGCAGCAGCCTCGGACGAATCTGGCCACGCCAGGCTGGGTATCGCGATCTCCGATCTCACCCCGGATGTTCGGCAACAGCTGCAGTTGGGCTCTGATGTACAAGGCGTAGCAGTTGCGCAAGTACAGCCGGGCAGCCCTGCAGAAGATGCTGGATTGACCGGAGGCGATGTCATCCTGGAAGTGAATCGCAAGCCGGTCACCTCGGCCGATCAGTTCCGCAACGAAGTGAAGCAACTGCCGGCGGGCAAGGATATGCTGCTGCGGGTATGGGCGAACGGTGGCACCACCTACCGCGTTGTTCATCCAGCGAGCGATTCTGGCGCCAACGGCGAGTAATCACTCCACGAACGGATTCCCCATCCTTGAATTCTGTTGGTCGGTTCAAGGGTGGGGGCGGAACCGCAGCTTCCTTCACTACCCTGCGTTCCCCGGATTTGCTGTTACGTGGCCCCCTGAGAACCGGCCATACAGTTCAACGACGCCTCTTGAACTGCGACAGAAAATCCGGGTGGCGCAGTGGGGTGGTCTGCGGTTCCATTTATGTTTGCGAACAGGTCTAGATCTGCGAGCAGCTTAAGGGGCTCAAATAAAGATTTGAGATATTGCTTACGATTTCCGCATCCGCATTCTGCGGCCGGTGCGAAAGTTCCTTCCAGGCTGGATCCGAACCAAACACCGCCCACTTCGCAGTCAGGTCGGCCACATCCGCAAAGGTCAGCATGTAGGTCAGGCTCGGCATCCGAGGCCCAATCAAGGTGTCTCCGAAGAAGACAGGCGTCAATCCTGTGCGGGTGAAGATCGCTATCTCTGCTTCGTTGAACATCTGTACCTTGCGTTGATGCGCTGCATAGCCTGCGCTCTCGTAGGTGCGTAATTGAAAGATCCTTTTCTCGGCCTTCGGCGCAACCAGTTTTGGCCAGCCCGCAAAAGCAGACAGCAGCGAGCTTTCCACGCGCGCGAAGGCCGGTGCAGAGGCCGGCGCTTCCCAAAACGATGTAGATGCTTTAAGAAAAGCTGTATCTTCGGCCAGCCGGAGGTCCAATGTAACCAGCGCTTCCGCTGAGGCGGACGGGATGAGCAGATAATAGGTCGGCGTCTCCGGGCCCACATCCAGTTTGAAGGCGCCGATGTGCGTCATTCCCATCCGGTTGAGCGCCGGGATCAATGCATACTCGAAATAGCTCTGCGCCAGCGCCAACTGCGGTCCGGTTTGCAGTGAGTACTTCCGCAAGTGGTAAAACTCCCGCGCTGCATGCGCCATTGCTCTCCCCTCCCCGCCGCTCAACGCGGCCCCCGCCATCGCAATCGCGGATGTGACAAAGTCTCGTCTCTCCATACGTTCCTCCTTCTGAAACGCGGGCTAACCGGCGGTGACCAGCGCCAGGGTGAAGCCATCGTAACCCTTGCTGCCCACGGTCTGGATGGTGGTCGCGCTCACCCGTGGTTCGGCAGCCAGCATTTCATGCATGCGCCGCGAGCCAAGTACATTGGGGTCGTCGCTTTTGGCGTCGATCAAGGCTCCATCACGGATTACATTGTCCACGATAATCAGGCTGCCGCGGCGTGACAGCTTGAGCGACCACTCCAGGTAGTGCGGAATACTCTTCTTATCCGCATCGATGAAGAACAGGTCAAATGGACCAAGGCCTTCTGCCGCGAGTTGCTGTATGCCTTCGCGTGCATCGCCCAAACGCACCTCCACTACTTCGGCAAAACCGGCGCGAGCGATATTGCCGCGGGCTACCTCGGCGTGCTTGGGGTCCGCTTCGAGCGTGATCAAACGGCCGCCGGGAGCAAGCGCCCGGCCCAGCCAGATGCTGCTGTAGCCTCCCAGCGTACCTATCTCTAAAATCTGCTTGGCGCCGCCCAGCTGGGCCAGCAGCATGAGCAGCTTACCCTGGCTTGGACTCACGCTGATCGGGGGCAGCCCGGCGGCCTTGCTGGCTGCCAACGCCGCGTCCAGGGCGGCGTCCGCAGGCTGAAGCAGATTCTCGGTGTATTGGTCGACCGCTGTCCATAATTTCTTGCTCATTCGAAATGCTCGCTCCTTTGAATTGCCGCTGCCAAGACGCTGCGCAACAGATACACTAACACCGGCCACGCCATGCCTACGTCCTACAACCAAATTACCGGTCAAAGCCTTGAGCGGCTTGCCGCTCTCAGCGATGGCATCTTCGCAGTGGCCATGACGCTGCTGGTTCTCGATCTGCATGTACCGGCCAGCGAAGTCATTCACAGCCAGGGCGAACTATGGCACACTCTCGCTGGCGCTACGCCTCAGCTGATCAGCTATCTGTTGAGCTTCCTTACTCTCGGGATCTTCTGGAATGGCCAGCAGGCTCAGCTCAACTCATTTACACGCAGCGACCGGCATCTTTCCTGGATTCATATTGCGTTTCTTTTCGCGGTATCGATCATGCCCTTCTCTACCCGGCTGTTGGCGGAATTCATCGCGTATCGCACTGTCCTCATTGCCTATTGGGCCAATATTCTGCTGCTCGGCGTGGTGCTCTACTTCAGCTGGCGCTATGCGGAGCGTGCGGGTTTGTTACGGGAGAATATTACCCACGATCAACAATGCGCGGTGGAACGCAGAATCGTCGTGGCCCAAGGCCTGTATGCCTTCGGTGCCTGCCTTTGCTTGATTAACACCTACGTCAGCATCGTGTTCATCGTGCTGGTCCAGCTCAATTTTGCGCTGGCGCCGCGCCTGCCGTTCCTTTCCGAAGTCTAGGTCACAACTGCTCAGATTCTATGATACGAACTCCCGGGGGAGCCGTGATGGCGGCCTCGAGCAAAGCCTTGGCGATCTTGTCTGCAGGAACCACCCGGTAATGGCGCGGCAGAATCGGCCGCAGCGAATGAAAGACCCGGATGGTGCGCGCCTCCCAGGCACGATGCGGCTTGCGCGGGCCCAGGATGCCCGAAGGCCGCACCAGGGTGAGCGATGGAAAGCCGCCCGCGATGAGCCTCTGCTCCACCTCACCCTTGACCCGCATGTAGAAGGCCCTGGCCTTTGGATCGGCGCCAATCGAGGAGTTGAAGGCAAAGCTCTTTGCGCCGTGCTGGTGCAATAGCTGCGCTACGGATAGTGGATAGTCGACATCCACTTTGCGGAAGGCCTGATGGGAACCAGCCTGGCGCATGGTCGTGCCTAGGGTGCAGATGCCTCCATCCACGTCCCACCAGGGCGCATCGGCGGGTAACGCGTCGAAGTCAACGAGCGGATTTTCCAGACCGTCTCGCGGCGGCAACGGCTTGCGCGTGATTGCGACTAGTTTGCTGACCCTGCTGTCGGCAAGGGCCTGCTGCAAAACCGACTGGCCCACCAACCCAGTTGCGCCAACGAGTAGAAGAACCGCCATCTCTTGCTCCTTCGATTCTGCTCTAGGCCAGTGTACGGCCAAAAAGCGAAGGGGATACTCTTACGCCATGGAGAACTTTCGCCTGCGGGTCTTTCGTGCCGTTGCTCGCCACCTCAATTTCCGTATGGCGGCGGAGGAGTTGTTGTTGACGCAGTCTGCGGTGACGCAGCAGATCAAGGCGCTGGAATCGGAATTAGATGTTCCGTTATTCGATCGGGCGGGCGGGCGGGTTTCGCTTACGCCGGCCGGTGCGGCGTTGCTGCCTTTGGCAAACCAAATCGCAGCGCTTGCGGAAGAAGCCCGTGAAGCAGTGGCAGCAACTGCCGGCGCCCAAGCTGGACGGCTGGTGCTGGGCGCCTCACAGACGATCGGCCAGTATCTGCTGCCTAAGCTGATCGCCGGGTTCCTGCAGGAAAACCCGAAGGTTGAGATCACCGTATTGGGCGGCAACACGCAGACTATCCTCGAGGCGCTGGTCGATCATCGCGTGCAGCTCTGCCTGATCGAGGGTCCAGCCATGCGGAGGGATGTACAGGTGGAACCATTCATGGAGGATCACATGGTGTGCGTGGTCCCGGCGGGCCATGAGTGGGCGGACGAAGAAGTCGACGTGAAGGAATTGCAGCAGGCGACGCTGGTGGCCCGGGAGCTCGGTTCGGGCTCACGCAGGATTGTCGAGCAGGCCCTGGAACAAGCCGGGCTGGAAGTGAAGAAGCTGCGGTTGGCGATGACGTTTGATTCGACTGAGGGCCTTCTCAGCGCGGTGGAAGCAGGATTGGGGATTGCCTTTGTCTCGCGCTGGGCGGTGCGCAACCAGCTTGCGTTGGGAACGCTGAAACTGGCCAGGATTCGAGGGGTGAACCTGGCGCGGATGTTCTCGCTGGCGACCGTCGCCGGCCCTGAGGTCGCTGGGGTTGCCCGCACCTTCCAGCGCTTTGTGCTGCAGAGGGCGGAGGAGTTAGCTCCGCGGGCGACCGGCCGGAGGATATTGTCTCAGTGACGGCGTCGTTATCGGGTCTGGACTAAGCTCCGGGTTTGTGGACCCCCTGAGAATCTCAGGAGCTGACCGACCGCCTGTGCGATTGAAATGATTGTCCGCCAGCGAAGGTATCTGCACTACGGAATAGCCGGCTGCTCGCATTGTAAAACCATTGACCACCTGGACTGGTATACATCATGATATATACCACGGAGGATGGTCATGGAGGAGGTTCAAAAAGCCCGCGTTTTCCGCAATGGCCGGAGCCAGGCCGTGCGTATTCCTGCGCAATACCGATTCCACACTGACGAGGTTTACGTTCGCCGCGATCCTGAAACCGGGGCGCTCACCCTCTCTGAAAGGCCGTTTGCGCCCTCGCTCGATGAGATCTATGCACAGTTGGACGCCGCGGGTGCTGCCCGTTTTACCCTCGACCGCGACTCGACTCCGCCCGGTGACCGAGAACCGCTATGAGCCCCGCTGCTCGCTATCTTCTCGATACAAATACGGTGGCGTATATCGTGAACGGCCGGTCTATGAAGGCCCGGGACCGGCTCAGGTCGGAGCAGACGCACTCGACGGTATCAATTTCCGCGATCACACAGGCCGAGATCTTGTTTGGACTGGAGAAGAAACCAGCAGCCACGCAGCTCCACGCGGCTGTTGCCGCACTTTTCCAGGCACTGCCCGTACTCGCGTGGGATGGACAAGCCGCTCAGGCCTACGCAGTTTTTCGCGCCCGCATGACAGCGGCAGGTAGGAGTTTCTCAGCCATGGATCTGTTGATAGCCTCGCACGCTATCGCCACCCATGCTGTTCTGGTCACACACGATAAGGCATTACTGCAAGTGGCGCCGTTGCTGAACGTGATGGACTGGGCCACCGATCTGTAGATGGACGTGGGAGAACATTGCTAAAGCGGATAGCTCTTCGCGACAACGACCTCGAGGGGCCCCGTCGCACTCTTACACCCGTCCCTTACACTGGGTTCCGCCGGGGCGCTAAATAGATATGCAGTGGCAGTAGATCGCGGCTAGAGAAGCCCCGGCAACGATGATCCATAGGGTGACACCCTGGATGAAAGGCCGGACGCCCACCTGACGCAGGGTGCTCCTGGAAAGACTGGTACCGATGAGAAAGAGCGTCGCGGTGAGGCCGGCCTTGCCGAGATGATTCAGCGTCCCGTATTGCTCAGCAAAACGTGGCAGATAGGTGCTGGCGGCAGCGGCAAGACAAAAGAGGAAGATGAACCACGGAATCTTGATCTTTGCTTGACTGTGTGCGCGCCCAGCTCTTGTGGCCAGCCTCGCCATGTAGGCGGCTGTTAGCAGAGAGACGGGAACGATCCATAAGGCGCGCGCCAGTTTCACCGTGGTGCCGACGGCAAGTGCCTGGTTGCCGTACCTCGCGGCAGCGCCCACCACGGAACTGGTGTCGTGGATGGCGAGCGCGGACCAAAGGCCAAATTGATTCTGGCTCAAGTGCAGAGCATGGCCAATCGCGGGGAAGAGCAGTAGGGCGACAGAGTTGAGCACGAAGACCGTTCCCATGGAAACGCTGATCTCTTCCTCGTCCGCGCCCGTGATGGGGGCGATGGCAGCGATCGCGCTTCCGCCGCAGATGGCGGTGCCCGCGGTGATCAGAAAGGAAGCCTTTCCAGCGACCTTAAGCAGGCTGCCAAAGAGCAGGCCCAGCAGCATGGCGCAGCTGATGCTAACGGCGGTGTAAAAGAAACCGGAACGGCCGGCGTGCACCACTTGCTTTAAATTCATGCCAAATCCCAGCGCAACGACAGATGCCTGCAGCAAAAGCTTGGCGAGCGAACTGCTCTCCGCCCGGAATGGATGCTCGACGGTGATGCCGAAAGCGATTCCTCCCGCAAGCGCGACGGCCGGCGAGACCACGCCGCTGGCGGCAAGAAGAAGGCCGAGGAAAAAGATCGTCTTTCTGTGTTGCATGGCCTGGTTACTCCCTGAACCACTTTCGGCGTTCCGGACGACCGCGTCCAAACAGAAATAGTGATGAGGAATTAGCGGGGATGACTTTCGCTTATGTTTCGCCTATCCTGAGGGCTGTGACACGCCCTCTCAAGACCGTCAGCCCAAGCGGCTTGCGCTGGGAGCTCAGCCAACGCAACGCAGAGAGAGCGGCCGGGTGGGCGGCGGAGATGAGCTACGGCCCGGTGCCGAGCATTGTCTACGCCGAAAATGAAGCTGGGGAACACGGCAATTTTCTGCCTGCCTCGTACAAGCGCATCCTGCGGCAACCGGCATGGAAGGCGCGGCTCGCCAAGGTCTATACCGGCTCGCGCTTCTTGCCCAGGCAGGCAGATCGCACGCGGCGCGAGCTCGAATGCGCCAACAGCTCGGACGCTCTGCTCATGAATATTTTCTGCTACCCGGGAATCCTGCGCCGCGCGGCTCTCTGTTCCCTGCTCGGGATCGGGCCTGGCCTTCACCCCACCTTTGGCTTCAGACCAGGAATCCCCTTGAACAGCGGAGGTCAGGATCGAAGTGAAATAGACCTCAAGCTGGGAACGCTGTTCATCGAAGCCAAGCTGACGGAAGGGGATTTCCAGAGCGCAAGGCAAGACCTGGTCGAGCGCTATCGTGATCTGAAATCGGTTTTCGATGTGGATCGACTGCCCAGGAATAAAGAACGCTTTCGTTCCTGCCAACTGATTCGCGGAGCACTCGCGGCGCACACCCACGCAGCATCGTTTGCTGTCTTCTGCGACCAGCGTCGTCAGGATTTGATCGAGGATTGCTTCGAGGTTATGGCGGCCGTGGTGAACTCGGAGCTCCGATGCAGGATGAGCCTGGTCACCTGGCAGGAACTGGCTTCGGCTATGCCGTACAAAGTGAAAACATTTCTGGCCGAGAAGTACGGCATTGCATGATTCAACGCGGCGTCCATTGCGGATGGCTAGTGAAGAGTCCTCCTAGAAAACCCAGCTGGTAGACGAGAAAGAACCCGAAGCAAACGCTCACCACTCCTGAGGCGACGCTGAAACCGCGGCTGATGCTGGTAAAGCGGCTACCCGCAAAGGCCAGAGGAACAGCCATCGCGGCGGTCATACACATCATGCCCACCATCGTGCCTGCGCCAAAGACCAGTAAATACACCGTCGCCCACACCGGACTGTGGATGGTCGATAGAACCAGCAGCGCAACCGCGGCCGATCCAGCCAGGCCGTGCACAATGCCAATCACCAGCGGCCGTACGCATTGGTAAACACTGAAGCGACCGAGCAGCGTCTCCGCTTGGTTGCTGATAGTTGGCACTGCCAGGGGCTTGCGAGTGAAATAAGAGGTCATGCGCTGCATCACTCCGGTGAGATTGAGGACGCCCAACAGGATTAGCATCAGGGCGACGCTGAACTCCATCGATAAGCCAAGACGGGGCGGAATGACCACGCCGAAAAGGATGATCATGCTCCCGACGGCAAAGATAGTCAGCGTGTGGCCGAGTCCCCAGATGGCGCCGATTAAGCCGGCCTGACGGATGCTGCGCTGCTTACTCACGATAGTTGAAACCGCGACGACATGGTCGGGATCCGTGGAGTGGCGCATGCCAAGGAGCAACCCCAAGCCTGCGACAAATAGAAAGGGGCCGAGTTTTTCTTTGCTGAAGTGGGGCAGGTCGATGCCGGTGGTAGCGAAAGCGCGCAATGCGACAGCAGCGCCAAGGACAGTCATGAAGGCCGCGGAGGCGACCGGCAGCCAGCGCGTGGTGAGCGGACCTTTGACTTGCAGGCGGGCCATGAAGCGACGCCCGTAAACCATGAGCATCCCGAAGCCAATCAACACACTGGCCAGGCCCAGACTGAACGCAGTAATCAAGAAGAAGCCAAGTCCAATGCGGTGCAGGGCGAAGGCGCTCAGCAACACCACCAGCGCAGCGGGACATGGGATGATGCCACCGGTAATGCCCAAAGCGAAAAGCTGGTAGAGCGACACGTGTTTTTTGCTGTCCACAGGCGAGGGGGCAGCGTTCTCGTTGCGCGATGAAAACCAGTGGCTATGAAGCTGACCGGAGCTATGGGAGTGGTCGAAGTCGAGACCGCTCCAGCGGCGGAGAAACATGTACCCGCCAAGCCCGGCGATAGTCAGGCCGGAGAATACACCCAGCCACGGGTAGAGCTGCTCGGGGACGATGTAGCGCGAGGCATAGAGAGTGATAGCGCCCAGCGCGAATACCCCCGCAGTGTGGGATGCCGTGACGATCAGGCCGAGCAGGACGGCATGCCAAGCAGTTCCCCGCGAGCCAACGAGGTACGCAGCTACGATCGTCTTGCCGTGACCGGGCTCCAGCGCATGCAGTGCTCCCAGTCCTAACGCGATAAAGGCTGCGGTGATGAGAAACCAGAGACTCACGCTGCGGGTTGTGATTAGTTCGGTGAAGGCACTGCGCGGGGTTGCTTGCTCGTTGGCTTGTAAGTGCAACGGCTCAGCAGGGTTGGTCGGGATGATCCGTGAACTCTCCTCGGCGGCTGGTTTAGGAAGATGCTTTGGAACAGCAGGTCCCTCCGCTCCGCTTCGCCCCCCCGAATTTCCTGTAGGAAATTCGGGGGAGCGTAGCGCAGTGGAGGGACCTGCTGTTCCTTTATTCGAGGTTGCAGCCGGATAACGGAATTGGATGGCCGCGGACAGATCCTGCGGTGGGCTGTTGAGCAGGTCGGTTGGGTAGTTGCTCAGCTGGGCGCTGCGGTCGGTTTGCGGCACTGAACTGCTGATCAAGTTTGCAGTAAGCCCAGCCGCGACAATCTCTTTCCATCCAGCGTGACCGGGAAAATTGTTGTCGGCATACTCGAGCGAGAAGGAGCGGTCGGCGCGCGGCGGATAGGCCGCCTGAAAGACGAATCCCATCTTCATGGTGGGAAGCCCGCCGGCCCCCGGCGGAAAAATCACCTGGCTGGAAAGCAGATGCAAGGGCAAGCGCTTGCCATCGACCATGAGGCTTAGACCACGCCCGAATTCGGCGCCGCGCGAAGCCACAAATCGGGTCACGGCGGGATCCGCCACATCAGCGGTGACGTTTCCCTGCTGTAACTCCTGGTAGGTGGGAATCTCAGCCAGATCAATGATGTACGAAACCCTAATGCCATCGCGGTCCAGGGAAATCCTGGAATAGTGATTCACGCTGAAGTTGCCCATGGGATGAGCAAAGCTTCTGGGCGCAAGCCACAGGCAAAGAGCGAGCAGGAAATAGAGCCGCCTATGGAACATGGATTTGCCCTTGGCTCGCGGTCAGTCCAGGTTGGTCTTGCAGCAGTTTCAATTCCTGCCTGGCAACGCCGGAGTAGATCACATGAAACTGGGGATTGATGCTGAGCGCCGCTCGCAGCCTTTCCTTGGCTTGGCTCGCCTGCCCTAACCTGCTTGCGATCATGCCGGCGTGAAAGAGCAAGAGAGAGTCCCGTGTCCCGGAGCGCAGCGCATTTTCTATGGCATCGCTTGCCTCCTGGTACTTGCCATTCTTGTATAAGGCCCAGGCAAGGGCATCCCAGGTATAGATATCGTGGCGAACCTCGAACTCTTTGTGCGCCAAGGCCAGGGCCTCGTCCAGCTTGATATCGTGGTCCGCGTAGAAGAGTGCCAGGTCGCGGTTGTGCAACACCTGGTTGATGTGGCCGAGCAAGCCGATGTACTCCACTAACTGGTATTGCTTCCTGGCTTCGCCCGCGTTCCCCGCCCTGCTGTACAAGTCTCCCAGTTCGGCCACATACATGGGCATGGGTACGACCGCGATGGCGCCCTGGTAGAGCTTGATCGCTTCTGCGTACCGGCCCTGGTTGCCGCGGAGCTTTCCCAACCCCGCCAGGGCACGGTAGTCGCCGGGATGAATGTTGAGCGCGGTCAGGTATGCATGGTTGGCTGCTGCAACATCGCCCGCCTGAAATTCGTATTCGCCCAGTTCGTAGTAGAGCCAGGCTAGATTTTCGGCAGGCAAGCGAGCTTCAGTGCCAGCCGTAACCGCACTTTGCATCAGGCGGATCGCCCCCGCAGTATCGCCAGAGACGAATTTGAGATAAGAAGTGCGGCTGTCGCGTACATAGACATTGCGCGGCTGCGATGCGCTTTCGCCAGAGATGTCAAGGCGCGAATAAGCAATCGCGGCCCGTTCGTATTCGCCCATATCCGCATTCGCATCCCCCACAATGGCGAATGAAGAGAGATCGCCTGAGCCGAGGGCCAGGGCCTTCTGCGCATAGGTGATGGCATCGCCGAAGCGATGCTCTCCCATGCAGACTTCCGCCATCGTGGAGTAGGCGGCATCGGCAGAGAAATCCGCATTGTTCAAATCGAGGGACTTATTCAGTGCCTGCTCGGCCAACTGAAAGTCTTCCACATCGCCGGTCTCGCGGGCGCGTTGGAAAAATGCGGCGCCCAAAGCAGAATAAGCAGCCGGATCTTTGGGATTGCTCTGTACCCGGCTCTGCATGGTTTGAAGGATGCGCTGGGTGCCCGTGGCGCGAGGAATCAGCAATGCGGCCGGCACCGGAGAGAACACGACCGGAGCGACGATTGGGGAAGATATCGCCGGCTCGTGATTCTCCATCCGCGCCGAAAAGGATGGGGCAGAGGCTTCTGCCGCGGGCGGAACAACCCCCACCCGTGCCCGATTTCTGCTCGTCTCCGGATAACCCGGGAAGAGTTCATCGGCACGCTGCAGCATCTGGCCGGCAGAATCCAACTTACCCATGCCGATGTCAATGGCTGCAATGCGGTTCGCAATCGATGCTAGCTCGCCGGTCTCGCTGGGAGACGTTTCCGCATAAGCACGATCGAGTACCTCCAACGCGCCTTCGGCATCGCCATAGTGCTCACGCAAGTCAGCAGCAATCAGCAAACCGGGGACATTGAAAGGCTGCAGGTTCAGCATCCACTGCGCCGAGGCCTCGGCCTCCTGGTAATTGCCAAGACCTAGATAGGCGCGCGCAAGATATCCGTGGACTGTTGCATCGTCTGGGTTATGAAGGTGCAACTCTTTGGCCTCATCCCTGGCTCGAGCGAACTCACGCTGGTCCAGCAGCAGAGCCACGCGGGCTTTGCATAGCTGAAAATCCTGCGGGGCGAGAGCAAGGCCGGTGGCTATGGCCTCCGCTGCCTGACCATCGTAGACTGGCGATTCCGTCTCATGGGCGCGGCTGATGAAGGCCAACGCAAGATTGTTATAGGCTTCGGATTTCTTTGGGTCAGCCGCAACCTGCTGCCTTGCAGCAGCGATGCGTTGCTCAGCGGGAGTTAGTTGCCGGGTTTCCGCCCTGGCAAACAGCACGGAAGCGGCGATGAGAAAGACTGCAGAAGAAAGTTTCATCACGTGCCTTTACTGAAGAGCGAAGGTGACCGGGCGCACCTTTGGGTGGAACGCCCGGAAACCTTCGGCTGGTTTACCGAGTTACAGCACAGGGCAGGTCGTGCTGCCGCCCTGGTCTGCCGGTGGAGCGTCCGACTGATTACTACTTCCAAGGTTTGGCTGATCACCGCAACCCGTTTCACTTGGGTCTATGTGACGGCTATCGCGACCACTGTAAGCGAAGTGCACATACGGGAAGGTTTCCTGTGTGGGCACATCGGGAGCAGCGACACCATCGCCGATCAGGTTATTGGGAGCGACGTTGAATTTCGGATTGAGCACGCCGGCAACAGCGCGTGCTGCAATGTCAACCACGTCGTCGGTCAGCCGTCGACCGTTGGGAAAGCCCGCTCCGTCGCCGGCAAGCAGGCCCAACCGGCTGCGGTTAGCTTCCGGTGTAGGCTTTACCCCGGTGTTGAGCCGTAACAGGTCGGCGACCGGGCCTGCCGGTGTGCCGGCAGCGGCAATCGGCGGGGCGTAGGTCACCAGCGGAAGCAAATCAGTCCTGGGTGGAGTGGGGATATTAATGCCATAAGCAGCGTTCAATACTCGCGCCAACGTTGGGTCCAGATCGAAGCTGGCGAATTGCGAGTCATTCACCGGCTGCGACATGCTCCAGGTGTCTTTGTAGCCAGTGCCGATGATCAGTTCGTTGATCAGCGGGTTGCCGAGACGCTGTATCTGGGAGTAGTTGCCCCAATTCTCCGGGGTAGCCGGAGCACGACGGATGGTGAATTGGGCCCGCGAGGTGGTCGCCCAGGCTCCAATCGTCGCTTTCGGGTCAGTGGCGGGGTGCTCGTTTCCATCGCTGGTTAGATAGCAGATGGGCACCTCGATGGCGATCGTATTTACGTTAAAGCCGGAGACGGCATTGGGCGCAAGGTTCAGATAGTTGTCCTTATCCTGCGCCGCAGTTAGCACTCCGCCTCCCGCACCGGTGCGGAAGTTGAAGGTGTCAAAGGCTGCTCCCAAATCGATGAAGAAAGGATCCGCAACCGTGCCGGCAAACACGCGGGCGTCTCCGCGGTCTCCTGCAACGGTGTAGATGCCCTGCTTGGCAAGTGCATCATAGTCGGGCATGGTCCGGGGACCAACATTGGTGGGAACGGCATACAGAGTGGAACCGCTGACCGGTGTGAGAGGGATCCTCTGGGAACCCCGATACATGGTCACCGTGTAGGTTTGGCGCAGGCTTAAGCCGGCTGCTCCTGCTCCGTTCAGCGAGGTAATCGCTGGGGGAACAATGGGCGTGCCCGGAGCGACTGGCGCTGGCGAGTTCTTGGGAGCGTTGATTCCTGCGCCGGCGCCGGCAAAGCCGGTAAAGAGCTGCGGGGCCCGAATCTGTGTCTGGAACTGAATGTTGAACGTCACGTCGGCAAGGGCATCGTGATTGTTATCGATCTTGATCTGGTAGAGAACGTTGGGATCGAAGGGAAAGTAGTTGGGACCGTTGCTGGGTTCGAGGAAAGGATCGACATTCATGATGAATGTGACTCGGTCTGGATGGTCGTAACTGACAAACGCGTAAAAATCTGTGATGTCTGCTGCGTGGTCTAAAGCGGTGATTGGTGCTTCGCGATGACTTGATGCGAATACTCCGGGTGGGGTAATCAGCAGCAGGCACATCGCAAGTCCAGCGAAGGACTGGCGTCTTGGCATGCGTGTCTCCCTCTTGCTTTCTTTGCCAGTGGCGCAAGACCCGGTCAGGCGAGCGGGGAAGCGTAGGAACGAGCAGCACCATCGGTACTGAGGGTACGCACGCTGGATGCAACTGGATGGCGGCCGCTGATGAAAATTCTGCGTGGAAGGTTGTTTGTGGTTAGGTGGCTTACAAAGCATGCCAGTCTACAATCGAAAGATCAGGGTGCGTTGCAGGGAAGGAGAGGTGACCCCCACGGACAAGGAGAACATGAGGCCACGCATTCATTACGCCATAACCGCCGCCAGTGCGATCGCGCTCAGCGCAACCGCTGCACCCGCCACTGCGGCAACCTTCGATGCCGGCAATCCCTTTTATGCGCCGAGCACATTGCCGTTTCAAGCGCCCGCCTTCGACAAGATTAAAGACAGCGATTACCAGCCGGCCATTGAAGCCGGAATGGCGCAACAGCTCGAAGAGATACGGGCGATTGCCCATAGTCCCGATAAGCCTACTTTCGAAAACACCATCGTCGCGATGGAGAAGAGCGGACGCCTGCTGGATCGGGTGATGTCAGTCTTTGACGCGGTAACGGGGGCCAACACCGACCCCACTCTCCAGGGAGTGCAAGCGGCCGAAGCGCCCAAGCTGGCCGCGCACGAGGACGCCATTTACCTGGACAGCCAGCTCTACCGTCGCGTCGAAGCCATCTATGAGCAGCGCGAGAAGCTCAAGCTCGACCCCGAGTCGCTCCGCCTGGTCGAGTACTATCATCGCGAGTTCGTGCACGCCGGGGCCAATCTCTCCGACTCGGACAAGACCGAATTAAAAAAGATGAATGAGGAGATATCGACCCTGGAGAACGACTTCCGGACCAAGCTTCTGGCCGCTACCCGGGATGCTGCGTATGCCACGACAGACAAGAGCAAGCTGGCCGGGTTAACTGACGCGCAATACGCCGCGGCCGAGGAAGCAGCCAAGCAGAGAAAGCAGGAAGGCTGGGTGCTGACCCTGCAGAACACAACCCAACAACCTTACCTCGCAAACATGAACGACCGCGCGACACGTCAGAAGCTGTTTGAGGATTCCTGGAACCGTGCCGAACGCGGGGGGCCGAACGACACGCGCGCCACCATTATCCGGCTGGCCAATCTACGCGCCAACAAGGCCAAGCTACTCGGTTTTCCTAATTTTGCCGCCTGGAAACTGGATGACCAGATGGCCAAAACCCCCGAAGCCGCGATCCGTTTCATGGATGATCTGGTTCCGCCGGCCACAGCAAACGCGGCGGGCGAGATGAGTGACATCCGGCATCTTTTGGAAGCGGAAAAGGGCGGCGCCGAGGTGCAGCCCTGGGATTGGGACTTTTATTCCAGTCAAGTGCGCAAGGCTAAGTTCGACATTGACGATGCCGAGGTGAGGCCCTATTTCGAACTCAACCAGGTGCTGCAGAACGGCGTGTTCTATGCCGCGACCCAGCTTTACGGAATCACGTTCAGCGAGCGTACAGATCTACCCGTTTATCAGCCCGATGTGCGCGTCTTCGAAGTGAAGGATGCGGATGGTAAACCGTTGGCGTTGTTCTACTGCGACTACTTCAAGCGGGACAACAAGAACGGCGGGGCCTGGATGAGCAACCTGGTCGAACAGTCCAAGCTGCTCGGCACGCTTCCCGTGGTTTACAACGTGGCTAATTTCAGCAAACCCGCTGCGGGCCAACCGGCGCTCATCAGCTTTACCGATGCGACCACGATGTTCCATGAGTTTGGACACGCGCTGCATGGCATGTTTGCGAACTCTGAGTACCCTAGTCTGTCGGGCACCTCAGTAGCGCGCGACTTCGTCGAGTTCCCTTCTCAGTTCAATGAGCATTGGGCGACGTATCCTGCTGTGTTTGATCACTACGCCAGGCATTACAAGACGGGCGCGCCGATGCCGGCGGAGTTGGCGGCTAAGCTGAAAAAGGCGAAGACCTTCAACCAGGGATATGCGCTGACCGAGCTTCTCGCGGCGGCGGAGCTCGATATGCAGTGGCATACGTTGAGCCCGGGCACGCAGGTTGACAACAGCGACGGGTTCGAAAAAGAGGCGTTGAAGAAGACGCATCTCGCGATCAGCTATGTGCCGCCGCGTTATCGTTCCAGCTACTTCTCTCATATCTGGTCCACCGGCTATGCAGCGGGCTACTACGCCTATCTATGGAGCGAGATGCTCGATGATGACGCATACCAGTGGTTTCTGGACAACGGAGGATTGACCCGCGCGAATGGTGACCGCTTTCGGCGCATGGTCCTTTCCCGCGGCAATACCGAAGATCTGGGTGCAATGTATAAAGCCTGGTTGGGAGCCGATCCCAGCGTCAAGCCGATGTTGAAGGAGCGGGGGCTAAGTCCGCAGTAAAATAAAGCTCCGTACTCTGTTGTGAGGCTAGTCCCTCCGCTCCCGTCGGGATGACAAGTTTTTTTTGGGGGACTCGGTGTTAGTACCCAAAGCAAACTTGTCATCCACTCTCGGCCAGAGTTTCGAGCGGACTATTCCTTGTCCTTCAGAATCTCCTCCACCCGCTCCTTGGGAACGGAAAGGTGATCCTCGTTCTGCTTCAGCCATGCACGGTAGTCTTCTTCGATCGCAGGAGTCCAACGAGCGTCGATTTGACCGGCAGTGTACTTCTTCTCTTCCAGCCGCTGATGACCAAAGGTGTCCCGCAGATGAGTAGATTCGGAGTTCTTCACTACTTCTTCGGCCAGTTGCGCAGGGATGAAGAGGACTCCACCATTCCGCCCCAGCACCACGTCTCCCGGCATCACGGTCGCATGCCCGATCCGCGTGGGACCGTTGATGCTAACCATCGTCGAGTTGAGACGAGCACCGGAGGCCAGCGACCCGAAGTGATGCGATGGATCGTAGTAGCGAACAAAGGAAACGAAGTTGGGCAGTTCGTCGAGGCCGTTGATGTCGCGGACCGCGCCGTCGTAGACGATCCCGTTCCCCGAACGAGCATAAATCGCGTTGCCTACGTTGTCGCCGATCGAGGGGCCATCCGTTTTTAGCCCAAAGTGGTCGGCCACATAGACGTCGCGCGGCTGCAGCATATCCACCGGCCAGGCGTTCATCGCGCCCTGGCGTTTATCCTGCAGCGCCCTGCGCCTCGATTACTTTCTGGATATCGGGGCGCCCCGGCACCCAGGTTGCCGTCAATGCCCTGCCCACGAGTACCTTATCCGGATGGATCGACAACCATCCATCCTCGTACTCATGATTGAAATTGTGAGTGCGGAGCGTCGCCCAGGCTTCCTCGAGGGTGACGTTCTTCATGCGGTCGAGGATGGAATCAGGGACCTTCGGCCGTCCGTCAGGAAATCTTTCCCCCGTCCAGTCGGGAGTGTACTTGATCACATCTTCGCGAGTGAAAAATGCCTGTTGCGCGCGGGCACTCAGACTCGCGCCACAGATCATCGAGGAGCAAACGACTCCCACTGCCGCACGCCTGAGTTGCCGAACGAATCGATCATTCAAATGGTCCACGGGTCCCTATCCTTATCTATTTATTCGGCTCGAACCATGTCGTACCTGGAATCTGCACCGTCTTGGCCACCTCTTCATTCATCTCCACACCCAGGCCAGGCTTATCGGGCGGGGTGACGTAGCCTTTGATAATGATCTCGCCCTCTTTCACAAATGTCTGCCAGACCTTCAAATGGTTGATCCAATGCCACTCGCAAACCAGGTAGTTGGGAATGGTCGCGCACACATGGGCCGAGGCCATCGTGCCGATGGGAGATACGACGCAGTGAGGAGCAAACGGAACGTAATACGCCTGGGCCATGTTGGCGATCTTGCGCGCCTCTGAGAGTCCACCCACTTTTTGAATGTCCGGCATGATGATGTCTGCCGCGCGCTTCTGCAGCAGTTCGGTATAACCCCAACGCATGTACAGATTCTCGCCGCAGCATATCGGCGTGGTGGTGGAGTGACGGATATCGGCCATGGCGTCGATGTCTTCCGGCGGCACCGGTTCTTCCAGCCAAAGCAGCCGGTAAGGTTCCAGCGCCACGGCTACCCGTTTGCCAGTGGTCGCGTCATAGCGGCCGTGCATATCGCAGGCCAGGTCCATTTCCTTGGGTATCGATTCGCGCACGTGCTTGACCCAGCTGACCATGCGATCGATTTCGCCGTTGCTCGCAGTCCAATTCACCTTGTCGAAGCGGGCCGGATCAGTAGCGTCGTCAAGGTCGATCTTCATCGCCGTAAAGCCTTGCTCCTTGATCCAGGGAAGCTTGCGGTCCGACTCTGCGCCGATCGGATTATCCATGTCGGAGTCGCAGTACATGCGAACTTTGTCGCGGAATTTTCCTCCCAATAGCTGATAAACGGGAAGCCCCAGAAGCTTTCCCGCGAGATCCCACAATGCAATCTCGACCCCGGTCATCGCGGTCACGTATTGTCCGCCCTGGGCGCCGGCGAAGATTCCCGCGACGCGCATCCTCTCCCACAGAGCGTCTACGTTGAGCGGATCCTGGCCGATCAGCATGCGGCGAAAGCCATGGACCAGCGACGCTGTTCCCACCGCGGCGTCGGTCGATTCACCCTGGCCATAGAGACCGGAATCGGTGTAAACGCGCACGTGGGTTTGCGGGCCCGTGCACCAGCACCTGCGCGGTGCGGATATCGGTGATCTTGACCTTGGGCCTCTGCTGGGGCGTGCTGTTCTCTTGAATCCCCCGCGCTAGCGAGGGCAGCGCAAAGATTCCGGCTGCGGGTAAGGCCGCGGCCGCACCCTTGAGCATTGACCTTCGTGTGAATCGATTCATTACGGAGTTCCTCTCCTGGTCAGTTTTCTTCTGGTGCGGTTGCGGGGGCTTTCCGCGGTACACGTCTTCTGGGTTCACAATTGCCCGAAAGATCGCGTCGTATCATGCAATGGCCATTTCACATACGGCGCCCAAACTATCATGCTCAAAAAAACTTAGTCAAGAGAAACGCTCCGTTTGGCCCAAAGCCAGGGCCAAACGGAGCGAACGTTGACAGCCCCCTTGATGAGCGAATTCCGGCGGTCCCACCGCTTAGAACGTGTACCTGGCGGCCAGTTGCAGTTGCCGCGGGGGCAACGACGCGTTCGTACCAGTGATTTGGCCGAATCCCGCCTGGTCTATATATTTGGTCCCGGCAACCCCAGGATTGGCGAAATCGGTGTGGTTGAAGGCGTTGAATGCGTCAAAACGGATTTGTAGGTGGTGGTGTTCGTTGTAGGGCATAGCGAAATTCTTGTCGAGCGAAATATCGTAGTTTTGCACGCCCGGTCCATAGAGCATGTTGCGGCTAACGTTCCCGAGGAAGCCGGGGGCCGGTTCTGCGAAGGCCGCGGGATTGTAATATTGGCCCGCTTGTCCAACAGTGGGGTGGGGCTCTTTAAATTGTTTGGAGACGAGATTCGGCCGGGTCGCCGGTGTGCCACCGGAAATGGTATTGGTGTTGGCAGTGTTGGCGTTGACTCCGGGGTTCCAGGGTACGCCGGTCTGCAGTTGTATGAGGGTCGCCAATTCCCATCCGCCGGCCACCGCGTCCACGATCTTCGACGAAGGCGCCTACTTTCTGCCCTGCCCGACGGGCAGGTAGTAAATGGCCGAGGCCACGACGCGATGCTTGACATCGAAGTCCGATGGCCCGTACTCGCAGCTGATGCAGCGGTCGTTCTGCGGAAAGAGCTCCGATGACTGGGTGCGGATACCGCTGGTGTCGTCCATCGACTTCGAGTAAGTGTAGGAGCTGATGAGATTGAAGCCGTTGCTGAAACGCTTGTTCACCTGGAAGGCGAAAGCGTTGTAATTGCCAATGCCTGAGTCGTGCACCAATTGAATCACGCCGTAGTTCGGGTAGGGCGTTCGAGAGCTGATGGAAGTCGGCGCCCCGTTCCCAATGTAACCATAGGGAATGGAATAGTTGGCATTTCGGAACCCGTAAAGGTGTCTGCTGACGTTGCCCATATATCCGGCCTCGAACATCCAGTCCTTGCCTAACTGCTTCTGAACGTCGAACAGAAAAACCTCGCTGTATGCGGTCCTGTGCGAGTACTGGTTCGTGTAGGAGTAGGGCGGCGGAATCGTAGCGATGACGCCAGGGCCACCGGTGGGGCCCACCGCGTTGCCCCAGTTGATGGTGGCCACACCCGGAGTTCCACCTCCGGAGGTATTGGTGACCCGCCCCGCCAGGTTGCGCGCCACGTCGAATCGGGCATTGGCGATGTCATGGTTGTAGTAAATGCCATACCCCGCACGAACAACCACCGTAGGAGTCGGCGTGTAGGAAATCCCCAGGCGAGGCGCCCAGTTGGTGTAGTCAGTCTGCATGAGCTTATTGGGAAATTGGCCGTTGGAGCACTCCGGCGCGGGAACGACAGGGGCGCCATTGGACCCTACCCACCGAACGTTTACCCCCTGATACGGATCAGTGCAGTTGCCCTGGCGTCTAAAGATTGGCCACAGGTTCTCAGGCTCCTGCGTACCGATGTTGGGGGTTATGGGTGTGTTGTTCGTTTTCAGATCAACGATGAACTCCTGACCCAGGGTGTTGAACCACGGGGGCGTGAGCTCATAGCGCAGGCCGGCGGAAATCGTGACGTTGGGCAGGAGCTTGTAGCTGTCGTCGAAGTAAAAGGCCTCTGCGCTGAGCTCGTAATTGGCGTGCGCGATGGACACCGCGTAGGTCGAGGAGTAAGGCTCACCGAGCAGAAAATCGGCGAATCCGGAGCCCGTGTTTGCAACCAGGGTCCCCGGTGTGCTTACCTCCGCAGTGGCGTTTCTCTGGAAGACGAAATTGCCTCGCGATTGCTGATTGCCCAGTTCGCTAAAGGTCATCCGGTCGTACTGAAAACCGAAATCCATCGAATGCTTGCCCTTAACCCAGGTGAAGTTGTCGTTGAGTGACTTATCGAGGTTGCTGGTAACATACGGGCCATCGGTGCTGTCACCAACTGCCGTAAAGGGGTCTGGCGTAAAGGAAAAACTGGGTATGCCCCACGTTGCGGGAGCGCCGGGTTCGAGGTTCGGGATGCCGGCATTGATCAGGGCCACCGCATCCACCTTGTTTTGCGAAAGGGTGCCGATGCTGTTGTAGAAGTCAGTGTAGCCAAGCGTCAGGAAGTTGACGATGGTGGGCGAGATGGTCCAGGTATTGGAGGCCATGTATTGGTAGAAATTGGTGACGATGCTGGTGCCGGCGGTCGCGCCCAGTGCCGGGAAACCCGGATTGCTGACCGTTTCCACCCCATCGCTAAAGCGGAAGGCCCACTGCAACTTCTGCGACTGGACATAATCGCCGCGCACGGTGAACTGGTCGTGGTCGTCCGTATTGGGATCGGAGTATTGGTAGTTGTTGGTAAATGCTGATGTCGCAGCCGGGTGGTAGAACTGTTGAAGAACTAAAGCCGACGTCGGATTGATGCGGTCCGCGGGAATCACATTGCCCGGAAACTGCGTCCTGCCCGTGCCATTGGCGTTTCCTGTTGCGGGATCATAGATCGGAATGACGGGACCGCCCTGCTTGAGTTGGAACCCGGCGAAATTTCCGCTCTCGACAGCCGCGGAGGGCAGGGTCGCGTTGTTTTGAACCTGCTGGCTCTGCGAAAACCACTCCTTATTGACCATGAAGAAAAGCTTGTTTTTAGCGTCGAAGAGCTTGGGAATCGAGAGCGGACCGGTGAGCACGAATCCGTAATCGTTATATCGGAAGGGCAGCTTGGGAGGGAACGGGATCGTGCTGTAGTTGTACCCTCGTGCGTCCGCGTAGTTGTTACGCAGGAAATAGAACGCAGTTCCGTGATACTGATTGCCGCCGCTCTTGGTGACCACGTTGACCTGCGTTGCGTTGTAACCGTATTGGGCCGGATAGACGCCGGTCTGCACCTTCATTTCCTGGATAGCGTCAACGGTGGGCTGGACCACAAAGGTGTTGAAGTCCACGTCGGTGTTGTTGATGCCATCGATCGTAAAGTGGTCGTACATGATGCGCTGACCGCCTACGGAGATCGCCTCCTGGGCGCGCTGGCCGCCCTGCCGCGCATTCGCCTGGCCGGTGTACGTTGAGAGCGTGTTCGTGTTCGCCGAGACTGCCACCAGGCTGAGGTAGTTTCTACTGTTCAACGGCATCTGGCTGACGGTTTGAGTAGGAACCACCGTCCCGAGGGTGGGGTTGTCAGCCTGCAGCAGAGCGGAGGCCGCCTCGACAGTCACAGATTCTGTCACCTGACCGACTTGCAGCGCGAAATCCTGACGCAATGATTGCTGCACTTGCAGTTCCAAGGTAGCTGTGTCGGTCTTAAAACTCGGGTGGCTCGCTTGGAGCGTATAGTTCCCCGGCTGAACGTCCGGAAATTCGTAGTCGCCGTCACTGGTGGTGAATGTGGAGCGTGCCGCACCAGTAGCTGCACTTGTTAGGGTGACGGCCACCTTGGGAACCGCGGCGCCGGTTGAGTCGGTGACGTGTCCGGAGATTTGACCCGAGGTCTGCGCCAAGACGGCGGAAGCTGAAAACAACGAGAGAGAGAGAAACAACCCTATACGCCTTAACATGCGAAGCGCCTCCGAAAGTGTCGTTCTGCTACGACTGCCGAATCTTTGAACTATCTAGCCCCTTGCACGCAGGCGAAACGGTTAAGCGGGGTCATCCATTCCCTGCTTGCTTCGCATCATGCAACGGTCGTTTCACATAACGGCGGAAAACTATCACGCTGAAAAAACGTTAGTCAAGGAAATGTTGCGGGGGAGCTGGAGTACGGCATCCAGGGTGCTAATTCTGGTCTCTATAACCCGCTGAGCGGGGAGGGAGACCTGGGAGGCATAGATTGGCTGAACCTTTAACTTGGGGAGTTATGAGGTGACAGTAACTCGATGCCGATCAAAACTAACCCACTTGTTTGATAAGTTGTCTAACCACATATTCCTCGTGGTCGCTTGCCTGATGACCTGTTTACTCTGTTCTTGCGAAATGGGGCCCTTTCCTGGCGGAAAGACCCCTCTCGGCGGCGATATCTATAGCCAAGCTCTTAGAAGACTAACTTGGCGGAGATCTGCATATCGCGGTTATCAAGGTTTGTGCCAGTGATTACGCCGGCAGTTGCCGAACCAATGGCAGAATTCGGGTTGAGGAAGTTCGGATGGTTCAGAGCGTTGAACGCATCCCCACGAAGCGCCAGGCTGATGGATTCGTGGATGTGAAATGTTCGTTGTATCGACAGGTCGGCGTTCGACTCGCCAGGCCCGTAGAGAACGCTTCGTGCCGAATTGCCATAGGTGTTGTACGGCGGCGCGACGAAGTCGTGAACATTAAACCAGGCAGTAGGCTTGGGGTTGGGAAGGCCGCCCGATCCTACTCGGTTCGGCCAACTCGGCGCCCCGAAGTTCACTCCGCTATTGAGAGTTACGGTGAAGGGGTTGCCGGTCGCCAGGGTCACAATTCCATCTATCTCAAAGCCACCCGCTATCCAGGCCGCGGGCCCATGCTGCAAAAAGGGTTTGCCCGGACCGAAGGGTAACTCATAGGTTGTGCTGCTGACGAAGCGGTGCTTTTGGTCGAATCCTGATGCGCCGTAGCCACATTGCAGGCAGGTAATCGTCTGCGGATTTCCCGAACTGCCGCCGCCGCTGGCCGCAGACCCACCGTAATCCAGCGACTTGCTGTAGGTGTAGCTGATCAGTTCCGTCAACCCATGGGAGTAGCGCTTGGTAAATTTCACCTGCAGAGCGTTGTAATTGGAAGCATTGATCTCACTTTCCTGCACCCAGGTGGAAACGTTGTTGAGAGGTTGGATCAGGCGGCGGCTGGCTTGCGAAGGAGCGGAATCGACCCCCGGCGTTCCTGGTTCCACTTCATTCGGGTTGAAGGCCAACGTCAGGTGGAGGCTGTGGCTGCCCGCGTAGGCAAGTTCCAACACTCCGGTGGCAGTAAGCTGGCGTTCCACGCTCAGACTCCACATCTGGGAATAAGGCGTTGGATTGCTGAGCTGGTGGCTGATGATTGCCGGGTGTGCGGCATTGAGCAGCGCGGTGTTGGTGGTAATGTTGGGCCCGACCGTAGTAACGCCCTGAGGAAATGGATTGTTGATCGTGGTGACGCACGCCGCCCCAAGATTGGCCCCCGTGCACGGCGTTGCATACGCCGTACCTGGCAGGTATGTGTTGGGAGAGAAAGTCTGGGAAACGGTAAACGGTGGATTTTGGCCAAGTTCATCGGAGGCAGAGTACGGAAGCGGGAAAAAGCTGATGCCATAACCACCGCGAATGACCATGGTGCCTTTGCCGCTCACGTCATAGGCAAAGCCCAGCCGCGGTCCTACATCGTAATAGCGGGTTTGCATTCCAGCCTGCCGGCTGATGCCGTTTTGCCCCGCATAGATGAACGTCAAAGTTGTCCAATCAAAATTGGCCAACCGATTGTGGCGTTCTGTCTCAGGCGTGTACACCTCGTAGCGCACGCCGGCGTTTATGTTTAACTTGGAAGTCGCCTTCCAGTTGTCCTGAAAATAGCCGGCCCACTCACCGTCGAAAACGAAATAGGTCTGCTGCAGGTAGTTCCTGCTGCCGCTATTGGGAAAACCAAATAAGATTCCAGCAAGCCCGGAGCCGGTACCGGAAACCTGTTGCGGGTTATTGGTGAAGTTGTCGTTGAACGTGAGCCCGCCACGAGTAGTGGTATTGGTGAAGGGAGACATCATCTGCTTGATGTAGCGGCCTCCAAATTTCATTTGATGGAGACCCTTCGTCCAGGAAAGGGCATCCTCAATCTGAACATTGGTCTGAACGGGATGGGCGGGCAAGAAGGCAGTCCCACCTTGCAAGCAGGTAAACTCAGACCCGCAGGAACTCCCGACTGTAATGTTTGGGAGACCGGTCGCGTACTTGGTTACATTCAATCCTTCAATGCCCAGCGAGGTGGAAGATTGGTGCCCATAATCCGACTGAAAGGTAAACGGGTTGGTGCGCGAATAGCCCGTACGAAACTCGTTGACCACAGTGGGGCTGAACACATGCGTTTCGTTGATGGCCAGGCCTTGGGCGATCAATGTCGTGTTCTGGATACCGGCTACATACGGCCCCAGGTCAAACTGGGCGGCGGCGGAGGGCGGAGTGGGCAGGCAGCAGGTTCCCTGTCCACCGACCAGCGGATTGGGCGCAGCCTGAATGAAGCGCTCGTAGCTGAAGCGCCCGAATGCTGAATCCTTCTCACCGATCCGGTAGTCGATACGGGCATTACCGCCGTTGTCGTCGATGATCTGATCCGCCGAGGATTGGTAATTATTGAAGCTGAGATTCGGATTCTGCGGTAATGGATAAATACTGGCGAGATTCAATCCCACCTGGTTGAGTTCGTCGGGCGGTAATACGTTGAGCACACCGTTGTACTCAGCTTGCTTACGCGTGGTTACGCCGTTCACAATCGTGGTGGTATACGGGTCATACACCGGGATCAACTGACCCGCTGCGGTCGTGTAATGGCTGAAGTCACCCACCCGCTCCGCGGCCGTGGGCACGCTGTTCAGGTTCACAATCCCCTTGAGTGACCGCTGGCCATAATAGTCGGCGAAGAAAAACACCTTATCCTTGATGATTTTTCCACCTACTGCGCCGCCGAATTGGTTGCGGCGATAAGCGGGTTGCGCCTGAGTGAGCGGATTGAAGTAATTGCGCGCGTCCATATAACTGTTGCGCAAGTAATCGAAAGCTTCGCCGTGGAGTGTGTTGGAACCCGAGCGGGTAGAGACAGAAACTACGCCTGCTCCACGACCGAACTCCGCCGAATAGGTTCCGGTCAAGACCTTGAACTCGGCAATCGATTCCACGGAAGGCTGAATCATCACCGTATTGAAGGTCCACTCATTGTCGTCGATGCCGTCAATCACCCAGGCATTGGCATTCGCTTGGCTACCCAAGGCATTGAAGTTCGACGCCGCGCGCGGATTAAAGGAGCTCGATCCGGATAGGTTTTCGCTGGCTTGACCGGGTGTGACACCGGGAACCAGGTACACCAACTGGGCGAAATTTCGCCCGTTGAGGGGCAAATCCTGCACTTGCGTCTTGCCCACCACCTCGCCTAATTCTGCACTGTCCAAACGTACCAACGGGGCAGACGAGATTACCTCAACGGTCTCGGTTGCCTGGCCAACCTGCATAGCGAAGTCCACGCGCGCATGCTGGTCGACATCCAGGACTACGTTGTTGGAAACGTCCTGTTTAAAGCCGGCCTTCTGCGCTGCGACATTGTACGTTCCCGGATTCATGAAGGGCGCGTTATAGTCGCCATTCGAGTCTGTTTTATAGGTGGACACCGTTCCTTTACCCGTATCGGTAATGGTCACAGTGGCATCTGCGACGACTGCACCGGTAGAGTCGTGAACGGTTCCAAGAATGGTTCCCGTGGTTACCTGTCCGAACGCCATGTAAGAGGAAGCGAAGATGACGAGAAGAGTTGAAACTAGGCGGGATAACCGGTTAGCAGGCGCAGAGAAGACAGCAAATAACTTAGGTAGCCTTAACATCACAGAAACCTCCCAAAATGCCCTTCAGATACAGCGACCGAATCTTTTTATGTATCTATGTGTCGCGAATGAGGACCGGCCACGCAAAGGTAGAGCCATTGCCGCGTGCGCATTTTGCAACAGTCTTTTCGGTACGGCCGCAAAGCTATCACGCGGCAAAAACCATAGTCAAGACAATGTTGCGCCGTCATGAACACGCGCATCCGATGCGTTATTTTGCCCGTTTGGCTGGCTGATACTGAAGGTGATACAGGGGTCGCCACTACGTGTTTTTTGCCGGAAAACTATCATTTCCCTCCGTCGGACGCTGCTGATCCCTCTGCTATCGTTTGCAGATATATGACCTTCACGCCCTTAGACGCCTTCTTTCTGCTTCCTGCCATGATCGCCCTGCAGCAGATTGGGCACGGGCTTCGCCTGCGGAGAACCACTTCCCCGCAAAGCAATGCCATTGAAGGCGCGGTCTTCGCCCTTTTCGGGTTGCTGCTGGCCTTCACCTTCTCCGGGGCGGTGGCGCGTTACGACGCCCACCGCGAGATGGTGTCGGAAGAGCGCAACGATATTGGTACGGCCTATCTCCGTCTCGACCTGCTGCCACCCCAGGCTCAGCCGGCGTTGCGCCAGCTGTTCCGCGATTACGTCACCTCGCGCCTGCACTTGTACGACAGCGTCGCGCCGGAGATATCCCCGGCAACGGAACAGCTGCAGGAGGAGATCTGGCAGAAGTCTGTGGCCGCAGCCACGTCGCCAGGGGCAAACCCTGATGCCACCAAGCTGCTGCTCCCGGCCCTGAATACCATGATCGATATCACCGGCACCCGCGAAAACTCCTTCAACATGCACCCGCCCGCGGTGATTTTCCTTCTCCTCTTCGTTCTCAGCGGGGGCTCCGCCTTCCTGGCCGGTTACGGCATGACTACCACCAAGCGAAGCTGGCTCTATACCGTCGCATTTGCCTTCACGGTCACACTCACCGTCTATGCCACGCTGGAGATCGAGTACCCCCGCCAGGGCTTCATCCGCCTGACCCACACCGATGACACCTTAATCCATCTCCGCGACTCTATGAAGTAGGCCATGCAGGTGGAATTCATCTGCGAGAGACACGACAGGTGTAGCGTGGGTATGCTGGGTCCACCGGCAGGATGGTGTCGTTGCACATACTGGTAATCAATAGCGGCTCTTCGTCGATCAAGTTTTCCATATTCGACGCTGGCCAAGATTCCGGTTCAACGGCCGGGCCGGGGTGGCCGCTTGTCCTGTTCACCGGTGAAGTGAGCGGGTTAGGCGGGGCAGGGTTGCAGTTTACCTTTCGCGACGCCAACGGGCAGGAGCTGAGCGGCCCCTCCAAGCCCAATACGAAAAATGACCCAGTCGATCTGTTAGAGGATGCGGTCTGCGGGGCAGGCATACCGGCGATCGACGCTGTGGGCTACCGCGTGGTGCATCCCGGGTCGCGGCTGGACCGGCACCAGAAGATCACCGATGAAGTACTCGCTGATCTTGAGCAGGCCGTGGCCTTTGCCCCCCTGCACGATCCCGCGGCCATCGCCCTGATCCGGGAAATGATGAAGCGATTTCCCCGGGCGCGGCACTACGCATGCTTCGACACCGTGTTTCACCAGACCATGCCGGCGGAGGCATCCACCTACCCGATACCCGCCAAATATCGCCAGCAGGGAGTGCGCCGATATGGGTTTCATGGGCTTTCCTGTGAGGGAGTGGTCGCGGACCTGCGGGCTGCATCAGACAAAGGACAGGCAAGTTTTCCCGGGCGCATGGTGATTGCGCATCTGGGCAGCGGGTGCAGCGTTACCGCGGTGCTCGATGGACGGTCGGTCGATAACACCATGGGGTTGACCCCGACCGGCGGTGTGGTGATGGGCACCAGACCAGGAGATCTCGATCCTGGCTTGGTCCTCTATCTATTGCGTCAGGCGGATGGGGACCGCGTAGCGGCCCTGAGCGCTGTGGAAAAGATCGTCAATCACAACTCGGGATTGGTTGCCCTCTCCGGCCAACCCAACGATATGCGCGCTACTCGGAAGGCGGCGGATGCAGGAAGTTCCGATGCCGCCCTCGCCCTCCAGGTTTTTACCCGTAGTGTACGCAAAGCAATCGGCGCCTTTTCCTGGCTCCTGGGTGGCCTGGATGCGGTGGTCTTCACCGGAGGCATCGGAGAACACGACGCGAAATCCCGGGCGGAGATTTTGCGCGGGCTGGAATGCTTTGGCGTGGAGCTCGAAGCAGCTGCCAATGAAACCGGGGGCGATGAGCTTCGGCGAGTGAACAACGCGGACTCCAAGGTCGCGGTGTGGGTGGTTACCGCGCAGGAAGATCGAACGATCGCAGTGCATGTGGGCCAGATGGAATCACAGGAGGAATCATGAGCAACGTCGAGACCCTTTCCCCGGCGGCCCAATTCGAGCCGCTGACCGCCGATGAGATCAGGAAGATGAACGCCTACTGGCGCGCCTGCAATTATCTTTCCGCGGGCATGCTCTATCTGTGCCACAACCCGCTCTTGCGGGAGCCGCTCAAGCCGGAGCACATCAAGAACCGGCTGCTTGGCCATTGGGGATCGGACCCGGGCCAGAGCTTTACCTGGGTCCACTTGAACCGGCTCATCAAGAAGTACGATCTGGACCTAATCTATCTTTCCGGCCCCGGTCATGGAGCCCCGGCCACCCTCGCCAACTGCTATCTCGAGGGGGTGTATTCCGAGGTCTATCCAGATAAGAGCGAGGACATCGTTGGCCTGCAAAAGTTCTTCAAGCAATTCTCGTTTCCAGGAGGAATCGGCAGCCATTGCACTCCGGAAACTCCGGGTTCGATCCACGAGGGCGGCGAGTTGGGATACAGCATCTCCCATGGATTTGGGGCGGCTTTCGACAACCCGGACCTGATCGTGACCGTGGTGGTGGGCGATGGAGAAGCGGAGACCGGACCATTGGCTACCAGCTGGCACTCCAATAAGTTTCTTGACCCGGTGCGCGATGGAGCTGTCCTTCCGATACTGCACCTGAATGGGTATAAGATCGCGAACCCTACGATCCTGGCCCGCATACCTCCCGAGGAGCTGGACATGCTCTTCAAAGGTTTGGGTTGGACGCCGCACGTGGTGGAAGGCGATGACCCGGAGAAGATGCACGCCAAGATGGCCGAGGTGCTGGAAGGCTGCGTGCTCGATATCCGCGCGATTCAAGAGAAGGCTCGCTCCGCCCCGAAGGGACAAACGGTAGAGCGGCCGAAGTGGCCGATGATTATTCTGCGCACGCCGAAGGGCTGGACGGGTCCCAAAGAAGTGGATGGGCACAAGGTCGAAGGCTTTTGGCGAGCGCACCAGATTCCTATTCTCGACCCGCAAACCAATCCGAAGAGCTTGGCCCAGGTGGAGGCGTGGTTGCGCAGCTATCGGCCGGAGGAGCTCTTCGACGAATCGGGACGGTTGATCGAGGAGTTGCGCGAGATGGCCCCGGTGGGGACGCGGCGCATCACCGCCAACCCGCATGCCAATGGCGGCTTGCTACGCCGACCGTTGGAAATGCCTGACTTTCGTGATTACGCGGTCAAGGTGGAACAGCCGGGACAGGTCGAAGTCTCGTCCACCGATGTGATGGCGCACTTTCTGCGCGACGTAATGCGGCAGAACATGACCAGCTTTCGCGTCTTTGGGCCGGACGAAACCGCCTCCAACAAATTGCAGGCGATCTACGAGGCCAGCGGCAAGACGTGGATGGAAGCGATGCTGCCCGAAGATAAGGACGGCGGCTTTCTTGCCCCTGACGGGCGGGTGATGGAGATGCTCAGCGAACACACCCTCGAAGGCTGGTTCGAGGGCTATGTTCTGACCGGGCGGCACGGCTTCTTCTCATCCTATGAGGCCTTTGTCCACATCATCGACTCCATGTTTAACCAGCACTCCAAGTGGCTGGAGAAGAGCAAGCTGGAGACCCGGTGGCGGGCGCCCATCTCCTCGATCAACCTGCTGATCACGTCACTGGTATGGCGGCAGGATCACAACGGCTTTACCCATCAGGACCCTGGATTTCTGGATGTGGTGACCAACAAGAGCCCGGAGGTGACGCGGATCTATCTTCCGCCCGATGCGAATTGCCTGCTGAGCGTGGCAGACCATTGCCTGCGCAGCGTCAACTACGTCAACGTGATCGTCGCCGATAAGGCGCCTCACCTACAGTACCTGACCATGGATGCCGCGGTGGAGCACTGCACCAAGGGGATCGGCATCTGGGATTGGGCTAGCACCGACGCCGGCGAGGAGCCGGATGCGGTGATTGCCTGCGCGGGCGACATACCGACGTCCGAGGCGCTGGCAGCGGTGGCGATTCTGCGTGAACACTGCTCCGGGTTGAAGATCCGCTTCATCAACGTAGTCGATCTCTTCCGGCTGATGCCAGACCGCGAGCACCCACATGGCATGACCGACCGCGAGTTCGACGGTCTGTTCACCAAGAGCAAGCCGGTGATCTTCAACTTCCATGCCTATGCATCGCTCATCCACAAGCTGACCTACCGCCGGACTAACCACGCTAACTTCCACGTGCGAGGGTATAAGGAGAAGGGCAACATTAATACGCCGCTGGAGCTGGCAATTCTAAACCAGGTCGATCGCTTCAACTTGGCAATCGATGTGATTGAGCGCGTACCCAAGATGGCCGAGAAGGGTGCCCATACCGTGGAGTGGCTGAAGGGGCAGATCATCCAGGCAGTCAATTACGCACACGAGAACGGGATTGACCAGAAAGAGATCCGCGAGTGGAAGTGGCCGGTGTAAGGACCGGCCATCGGCCTTCGTTTCTCCATTAACTAACGCGAACTGCAGGTCCCTCGGCCACCCGGATTTCCTGCGACCAAGATCACCTGCGCAAAACATGCTCAACGAAGGGCATGGGTTTAGCCGTACCATATCAGCGCAGCCTAGGAGGTCTTAAAGGCTGCAAAAAGCGTAGCGCTCTGCACGAATTTCCTGCCACGCTCGCATTGAACAGAACCAGCTGTGCACTTCCTGCCCTGCCCGAGGAACAATTTCAAAGTGTTTCGTTGACTTGGTTTCCGGCCTACCCTAGGCTAACGCTGAACCGTAATCGGCGGAACCATATCCCGCCCCGACTTTCCTGATCCCAGACAATAAGGACATCAAGTGGAATCCAATCAAACCCTGAGCGCAAGGGATCTGGTGCCGGCTGTCGAACGTGCACTGGGACTTGCTACAGAAAAAAACCTCCGCCTTGACCGGCGCTGGAAGGCCGGCGATGGCGCTCCCGTCGTCACCTTCGCTGGACGCTATACAGCCCGCAACTGGACCCAGTGGACGCAGGGATTTCAATACGGCAACGCCCTGCTCTGCTTCGACATGACTGGCGATCAAGATCAGCTCGAGGCGGCCAGGCGGCACGTCGTCACTGACATGGCGGAGCACGTGACCCACACCGGGGTGCACGATCACGGCTTCAACAACATCTCCACCTATGGCAACCTGCGTCGTTTGATGCTCGAGGGCCGCATTCCCACCGGCGAATGGGAACTCAACTTTTACGAGCTGGCTTTGAAGGCGAGTGGAGCCGTGCAGGCCGCCCGCTGGACCAGCCTCAAGGACGGCCTGGGCTACATCTACTCCTTTAACGGCAGTCATTCGCTCTTTATCGACACACTGCGCACACTGCGCATCTGCTGTGTCGCGCACCAGCTGGGACATACTCTGCAAGGGGAACAGGATACGCGCGTCAGCTTGCTCGATCGGGCATTGACCCACGCCAAAACTACCGCCCGCTTCAACCTCTATTATGGCGAGAGACGCGATCAGTACGACCGGCCGGAGTTGCGCGGCCGAACCGTGCACGAAGCCGTTTTCAATCCAGCGAGCGGCGTCTTCCGCTGCCCTTCGACGCAGCAGGGTTATTCTGCATTCACCACCTGGACCCGCGGCCTCGCCTGGGGCATGCTCGGTTTTGCCGAGCTCATGGAGTTTATCCAGATCGTCCCGGATGCCGAGCTTCCCGCTAAACAAGAGACATTGGCCTGGATGGAGCGAGCCGCCCGCGCCGGCTGCGATTTCTACACGCAGCAGGCGACGGCGCTCGATGGCATCTGCTACTGGGATACCGGCGCGCCGCAGCTGCACCGTCTGGGTGATTGGCAAGCCAAAGCGGCTGATCCTTACAACGATTACGAGCCGGTGGATGCATCGGCCAGCGCCATCGCCGCCCAGGGGTTGCTTCGCCTGGGGCACTTGCTGGATAACGACATCTACACCCGGGCCGGACTGACCGTCGCGGCACGCTTGCTCGAAGAACCCTATCTCTCAACCCAGGCAGACCACGAAGGACTGCTGCTGCAAAGCATTTACCACCACCCCAATGGATGGGACTATATCCCTCCCGGCGCGAAGGTCCCCTACGGCGAATCCAGCATGTGGGGTGACTACCATCTGCTGGAGCTTTGCCTGCTGATCACCCGAATGGCGAATGACCGTTATTACACCTTCTTCGGAGCGGACGGATGCAGCAAGAAAAAGTAGCGCTGGTGACCGGCGGGACCCGTGGAATAGGCTTGGGCATAGCACTCGAACTGGCGAAAGCTGGCTTCACCCTGGCCATCTCTGGCAGGCGCAAGCCTGAGCAAGTGCAGCCGGTGCTGGAACAAATTCAGCAATACAGCAAGGGCTCCATCTACGTGAATGCGGATGTTTCCTCGACGTCCGACCGGCTATGGCTGCTTGCCGATATTGGCGATCGACTAGGCAGGCTCGATGTTCTGGTCAACAACGCGGGTATTGCGCCGCGTATTCGCGCCGATCTGCTCGATGCCGGCGAAGATAGCTTCGACGAGATCATCTCCACCAATCTGCGCGGTCCTTATTTTCTAACCCAGAGCGCGGCCGCCTGGATGATCCGGCAGCACGCGAAAGATCCCACGGCGCAGCGTTCCATCATCAATATCAGTTCTGTCTCCGCCACGCTGGCCAGTGTGAACCGGGGTGACTATTGCATCTCCAAGGCAGGCATCGCCATGGCTACCAAACTGTGGGCAGTGCGCCTGGCAGAATACGGCATCGGAGTATATGAGGTGCGGCCCGGCATTATCGAAACCGACATGACGGAGGGCGTCAAGGGCAAGTACGATGCCCTGATTGAAGGCGGTATCCTGCTCGAGAAGCGATGGGGAACCCCAAAGGATATCGGAACAGCCGTCCGCATGCTGGCGCGGGGGGAACTTCCCTATGCGACCGGTGCTGTTCTGGTCCTGGACGGCGGTCTTACCGTGGCTAGACTCTAAAGAGGCAAACGCGATTGATGGAATGGATGAAGCAGTCCCGGTCCGCCCCGGATGCGCCCAGCGTCACGAGCCCCGTAGAAGCCGTCTCACCCCGATGGGGTTTCGCCGTCTCCTCTGGAATATTAGGTTGGATCCTCGACGCCTTCGACTTTTTCGTCCTGGTCTTCTTGGTGGATGTTCTTGCCAACAACTTCCACGTACGCAAAGGCGACATCGTCTGGACCATTACCATCACTCTGGCCATGCGGCCGGTGGGCGCACTGGTCCTGGGCTCGTTGGCCGACCGGTATGGGCGGCGCCGTCCGCTGATCGCCTGCGTAATCTACTTCTCCATCATTACGGCCCTCACACCCTTCGCACCGAGCTATTTGGCTTTTGTTGTGCTGCGCGCTCTTTATGGAATCGGCATGGGCGGGTATTGGGGCATCGGCGCTTCGCTGGTCATGGAGAGCTCTCCCACGCGCTGGCGTGGCCTCTTTTCCGGGATCATGCAAGCGGGCTATTCCCTCGGATACCTGCTAGCCGCCGTGGCTCTGCGGACCATCGAGCCTCGCTTCGGATGGCGCTGGATGTTTCTTTGCGGCTTGGTTCTCGCCGCTGTGATCGCGGTGCTTACCTTGCTCGCGCCCGAGTCTGCATCTTGGCAGAAGCATCGTCTGGCCAGTTTTTCTGAGGTGGTCGTGGTCCTCTGGCAGCACAAGAAGGACTTTGTCTACCTGGTGCTGATGATGACCGCTATCACGTGCTTTTCCCACGGCACCCAGGACCTTTATCCGGATTTCCTGAAGACGGTTCATGGTTTCTCCAATGTCGTCGTCTCCAACATCGCGATCTTGTACAACATCGGCGCCATCGCGGGTGCACTGGTCATCGGGCACTACTCCGACCGCCTTGGGCGCCGCTTTGCCATTATTCTGGCCTTGATCATCTCTTCGCTCTCCATTCCATTGTGGGCCTTCGGATCGACGATCGTCCTGCTTGCCCTGGGCTCGTTCGCCATGCAGTTCGGGGTGCAGGGAGCCTTCGGGGTGATTCCCGCCCACCTGAACGAACTGTCTCCGAGCAGTGTGCGCAGCCTATTCCCGGGCGTCGTTTATCAGCTTGGAGTATTGATAGCGGCGCCATCGGTGGTGGTGGAGTTTACCCTGCGCCGCCATTTCGGCTATCAGTGGGCGCTCACTATCTTCGAGATGTGCGTGATTTTCTGTTTGTTCCTGATCTTCGGATTCGGACCTGAACGGAAAGGCCATGATTTCCACGCTTCCTGAATGTTGAGACCTGAATGCTGAGTGACGACCAGCGCGCGCGGGTAGGTGTAGTCCTGGTGCGAGCGCGCAACCCCAACAACATAGGCGCCGTCGCGCGCGCCATGCATGGTTTTGGCTTCAGCGATTTGCGTTTAGTGAATGACTACTCCGTGGGCCTGGAAACAGCGCGTTCGGCTGTCGATGCGTCCGAGATCCTGGCCGAGGCAAAGCAGTTCGCCACCGTTGCAGAGGCAGTGGCAGACTGCAGCCTGGTCGTGGGCACGACCGCGGTCGGAGAACGGAAACACCTGCATCCGCTGTATACGCTGGCGGAAGGGGAAGGGTTGATGCGCACCGCACTCGAGTCGGCGCGGGTGGCCTTACTCTTCGGATCGGAAAAGACCGGCCTGAGCAATGAAGCCCTCAGCCACTGCCATTGGATCATGACCATCCCCATGCATCAGAGTCCAGGGATTCGGCATGCGTCCATGAATCTGGGGCAGGCAGCCGCCGTGTGCCTGTACGAGTTGATTCGGCAGACAGACACCGTATCCCTGAACGAACCCCAGCCGATGGCGAGTGCAGAGGATCTGGAACGGCTGACTGCGCTGCTGGCGGAGGTGCTCGCGGGTATCGGATACGCCCGGCGGCGGCCGGCCAGCGCCGAGCGCACGGAAGTACGGCGCATGGTGCGGCGCATAAATCTGAGTCAGTCGGATGCCCGGCGATGGATCGGCGTCTTGCGCCAGCTACTGTGGAAGATGGGGCATCCGCTCTAGCGCTTTTAACTTCTGGTGCAACTGCCCCAGCGTTGTGTCCCCAAAGTTCATTGAATAACGGCTCTCGGGTTTTGTATCAGAGCACGACTTTAGTCGTGCCGCAAAGGCTACATCTCTGAGGGCTTCAGCCCCTGGGCTTTCTTTGGCGGATGCGTGATGGCAGGGACTAAAGAGTCTGCGTGAGAACCAGAGAGTTTGGACCGGCAACAAATGAACCGCGACGCTAAAGCGTCGCTCCCCCTGTTAAACCAGAGGGCTCCCACCGTTCTCTCAACGAAAGCCCGGTGGGAGCCTCCGCATTTATGCGGGGGAGCTCGGCTTTCAAGCCGAGCGGTTCCATCAGCCTACTCCACCGGCTTTAGCCGCGGGCTTTCGCTTGCAATTGCAGCGGGACTGGATCCACTTCCGCTTTCATGTTGGGCCCTTAAGCGTGAAAAAAAATCAGGGCTTTAAAGCCCAGTTCTTTTTTGTCATTTACGGCACGGATAAAGTCGTGCCCTGATACAAAGCATGAACTTTTCCGCCGGCTCTTCAGCGCCTGAGGCGATCGGTTTTCTTCAGTTTATCCGTTCAAGTTTTTCGCGGCATCACTCTAGCGAGTGATGATTACTTCGTAGAGATTGTCTTTGGCCAGGAAGAACTTGGTGTTGGCGTAGGTCTCGAAGAGCTTTTCAATCGTTCGATTGGTGTAAACACGCTGCACCGCATAGCCTGTGGTTTCCTGGGCTTCGATGCTATCGGTGTCGGTCACGTGATAACGGCAGAAGCTGGTATCCGGACCGGTGTTTTTGGTGTGGAAGAAGGTGAGCACGCGAGCACCGGGACGCAGGCACGAGCGAAGGCGCTTGATCATGGGGCCGACCAGATCTTGCGGAATGTAGTCCAGCGTGGTCCAAAGCAGAACGACGTCGAATTCCCTTCCGGCAAAATCAAGGTTGTTGTCCAAAAAGCCTTCGACATCGAAGTGCGTGACACCGTTCTCATCCGGCACACTGGTCCAGTTGCCGTGCAACGCCTCGTTCACCACGTCCGCCATATAGACACCGTGGCCCAGCGTGGTGAGGAAATTGATATTGGTGGGTGAGGTAGGTCCGATATCCAAAATGCGCAATCCCTGCTCCGCCTTCAGATGCTTGAGCAGATCTTTCCAGGCACTGGAGTGTCTCGGCACCCTTGGACCGGTCAGGACCGTGGGACTCGTGGACGCGTGAGGGTCGTGTTGTGGCCTGCCAAATATATTGCGCATTACATCGTCAGTTTTCGAACGCAAACCCGTGTTGCCTGCTGGGAATATATTCATCATAGCCGAGCCCTCCAGCGTTCGTTAGTGTTTGGCTGGAGAGGTTGCCGCCGGAACCTCGGCGCCCTTCGCCGGTGCAATGCCCGCTGCCCTTTCGCCCTGTAGCGGTTCTACCTTGCCGCGAAAGACAGCGCTCTCCTCAATCGATAGGCGTGCGGCCGAGATGTCCCCGACTAAATCGCAGCCATCCCGTAATTCCACCTTGCCGGTCGCTGTTACATTTCCGCTCAGCTGGCCAAGCAGGATCACATCTTTTGCCGATACGTTGGCCGCCACGTGTGCATTGGGTCCAATGGTGAGGCGACTTTCCACCAGCGTAATGGTGCCCTCCACATGGCCGTCAACTACCAGGTCTTCGCTTCCATTTACTTCACCGCGGATCTGGACCGATTTGCCGATAACGGCGACGGCACTATCTCCTGCATTCATCTGGTGCCTCCCTGCGGTTGCAGAAGCTTCTCTGCCCGAACTATACGCAAGGTGCAAAGGTAACCGCAACCGGCAAAACAGGTTAGATCGGGAGTGAGCCTCTCGGATGTAAACTGGTAGGTATTGCTTTGCATCTCACTAAGGTAACATCGGCCGCCCATTCGGAGTTGGATATGAGGACTATGCGATCTTTTAGCCATCGGTCACTTCCCCCTCCCATCAGGATGTCTACCCTGGTCCTGCTGTTGGCTACTGCCAGGTTGCTGGCAGGGGGGACAGCGAGCGGCCAGGCTGCTCCCCAGGCTGGCAGCCCCACCCCCGACCCGCAGAAAATCGTCCGCGATGCCAGCTGGAATGAGCTTCACGCCAAGAGTCCAGGCCGTTCCTTCAGCTATGTGCAGCGCAAGGCGGAGCCCAAAGGCACCACGGTGAAGCAGATCGTCGAAACCAAAGACGGGGATGTGGCGAGGCTGATCGAAAAGGACGGTAAGCCGCTTCCTCCCGAGGAGGAACAGGCCGAAATTGACCGCTTGAACCACTTGTTGGCCCATCCAGAGGTGCAGCAGAACCGCCACAAGAAGGAGCAGGAGGACAGCGCCCGGGGCGATGAGATGGTGCGCATGCTGCCGGACGCTTTTTTGTTCACTTATGAGGGTATGGTAGAGGGCCCGAGTGGTCCCTGCTACCGGCTAAAATTTGAGCCGAATCCCGCTTTTACGCCCCCAGACCGGGAGGGTGAGGTTTACCACGGCATGGTGGGCGAGCTTTGGGTAGACCAGGGGCAGTTGAGGCTAGCCAAGATCGATGCTCACCTGATCTCGGACGTGAACTTTGGTTGGGGGGTGCTGGGCCGGCTCTACAAGGGCGGCAGCATCCTGGTGCAAAACGCCGATGTGGGCCTCCACCACTGGGAAACCATCCATATGAAGCTGGCGCTCCAGGGCAAGTTGCTGATGATGAAGAACGTGGATTACTCGACCACCGAAGACTATAGCGATTTCAAGGTGCAGCAGCAGGAGCTGGGCTACCAGGAGGCAATCCGCCTGCTGCAGAAAAGCCCCGCTACTCCCCAGGTAGCGTCTAAGTAGGTAATTGCAGGGAAACAGCAGGTCCCTCTACTTGGCTACGGATTTCCTGCCACGCTGCGCCCGACACATCCGCGTGTGCGGATTTGCTTCGCAGAAAACCGCATGAAGTTCGCCAACGCCACCAATCTCAACAGGAAATCCGGGGGAGCGGAGGCACCTGCTGTTTCCCTTTCATGGTAGGGACTTACGCCAAGTCGTCGCTGCTGCTTGATGAATCGTCGTCATAGGACGAATCGTCGTAGGACGTGTCATCCAGGCTCAAATCATCCTGATCGTTCCCGTCATCCCTTAGGTCGTCGCTGGCTTGCTGCAGGTTGGAGGCGTCATTGCTGCTATCCCCAAGGCTAGTGTTATCCACGCGATCATGGGACCCTTCACCCAAGCCGCGTCCAGGGTCGTCGTAATAGTTGTTGGTGATGATCTCTTCGGGGGCGCCACCACCGCCAAAGTAGCCGCCCCCGCCGAATCCGCTGGGATGCCCAAAGCCGTGCATCAATGATTCCACGCCCTCGAAGGCCAATGCCCCCGCAGCCACGCCGGCGGCGGTAGTCGCGGCGGTGCGCAGGAAGCTGGAGCCTCCTCCAAAGGGAGGCGGAGGAGGCGCCCCGTATGCAGGCACCTGGGACCACGGCTGAGCGTAGGGCTGCGCGGGTGGAGCGCCGTAACCGGGCGGGGGTGGCGGAGCTTGGGGCGGCGGAGGCGGCGGCGCGGGATCACGGTGGCCTAGCAGGCTGCCCAGGAAGCTGGTGGTGTGGGCGGGCTGTTGCTGGATCGCCTGGGACTGCTGGCGCAGCTGGTTGATCTGCCCAGTGGCCTGCTCCAGGGCGTACTTCTGCACTAACACGGTTTGCGCCAGGATATAGAGGGCGTCTGGATTGCGGCCAAGTCTCTGCAACAACAGCTGCTCCGCTTCGGGATCTTTTTCCGTCAGCTGGGTTTGCTCGACACGACCGATCAGGTCGTTCAACATGGATTCTTCTTGGGGAGTCATCTCGTCTCCAATACTCGTTCCGTTGGATGCCGCTGCGAACGGCGACGGATCAGGAAACCAGCGCCAGGGCCTTGATCTCTTCCTTGCGGACGGTCAGCCGTTCGACCAGGTCGGTGCGTACTTCAAATCCACGACCGGGCGTGGTGGGCACGCGAATTTCGCCGGCGGCAGAGACCGTGACCTCAGGCTCGATGATGTCCTCAGCCCAGTAGCGGCTGGAGGCGGAGACATCCCCGGGCAGCGAATAATTTTCCATGGTAGACACGGCAATATTGTGAGCGCGACCCACCCCGCTTTCCAGCATGCCGCCGCACCAGACAGGTATCCCGCGTTCCAGGGTCGCATTATGGATAGCGATGGCCTCGCTGAACCCGCCCACCCGTCCCAGCTTTATATTGATGATGCGGCAGGACTCCATCTCGATCGCGGCCAGGGCGTCGCGGCGGTTGCGGATGGATTCATCCAGGCAGATGGCGGTGTCCAGACGCTGCTGTAGCATGGCGTGGAAGTAGAAGTCGTCGGCCCACAACGGCTGCTCAATCATGAGCAGATTGAATTGGTCGAAGCTGACCAGGTGTTCGGCATCCCGCAGCCGATAGGCCGAGTTGGCATCGCAGCTCAGGAGAATATCCGGCCAGCGATTGCGCACCGCTTCGAACATTTGCAGATCCCAGCCCGGCTTGCACTTCAGCTTGATTCGTTGGTAGCCCTGCGAAAGGGCCGTGCCGACCTTTTCCATCAGCTTCTCGAGCGAAGGCTGAATGCCGATGGAGACTCCACAGGCAATGGTCTCGCGGGTGCCTCCCAAAAGCTCATATAAAGGTATGCGCTGCATTTGGGCTTCGAGATCCCATAGCGCATTCTCAAGCGCTGCTTTGGCCATGCGGTGGCCGCGGACGCGGCGAAAGATCTCCGGACATTTGCCACCGCTCTGGTCCTCGGCGGCCGCGAGCAGAGGCCCGAGCTCCTGCAGAATCGTAACCCAGGCTGTATCCGTAGACTCCTCGCTGAAGTAGGGATGCTCCCCGGTGGTACATTCGCCCCACCCAGAGAGTCCATCGGCGCGGACTTCCGCCAGCAGCACGCGACGCTCCTTGGTTTCGCCGAAGCTGGTGGCAAACGGGTGAACTAAGGTCATGCTGAGCTCACGCAGGACAATCGATTCAATCTTCATGCACACCTGTCCGATACCGGTTGGAGTGAACGTAAGAAACTACAGTGGCTCTTTCCAGCGCCCAAGTTGGAAGACCCCATTACCTTCTGCATCGATTTTAAAACCGACCACAGCAAGCTGGCGCGCGAAGGCTTGTTCAAAATGCTCTCGATTCCTGCTCTGGATGTCAAGAACACGTTTCCGGTCCGCCGGCGCATGCCTCCAATGAGCAATCTTGTGTGGTACTAAGATTTCTTGCTCAATCGCGGGAACAGCAATCGCTTCGCCGCCCAGGGCCGAGCAAACCCAATCACTCTCCAACCACCATTCCGCGTAGAGTCTATCGGTGGGAACCTGGCCGTGTAGTGGAGACGATGTTACACCATAAAAATTGGGCGCATAGCGACGAACAACCGCCCCCAGCCTGGCGATATTGAGGAAGGCGTTCTTGATTTCCAGTGGGTCGAAGGTCCACTCCATGCGGGTTATCCCCCGCGCCAAAGCCTCGTCCCGCTGGAAGAGCTTGAGCTTCCGGCCGATACCCTGGTTGCGGTAATCGGGGTGGACGGCCAGCATGTGGGAGTGCAGATAGGCACGGCCACGGGAGATGCCGGGCAACGCCATGGCAAACCCGACCAGACTGCCGGCCTCGCCCTCCGGGCTGACACCTGGCGGTGCGGTGTCGAAAGCGCCGACCACCTGGCCGCCGATCTTTTGACCAACAATGAAGACGCGGTGCGGAACCACATCCCGATCTAGGTATCCCCAGACGTCGACCTGCAGCTCCACGCAAGCGGCGAGCTCCTCCAATCCAGCGCAAGGGCGAATCAAGATAGAACTGCGGGAAGGGCTCATCGGGAAGGCGAGGCCGCGGGGCTTTCTTCCAGCTTGGCCTGGCTCCAAAGCGATTCCAGTTCGGCGGCAGACAGTGCTTCCAGGGGCTGGGGAGAGGCAGCCTCCATGGCGGCAAAACGGCGGCGGAATTTCGCGTTGGTGTGGCGTAGGGCAAACTCCGGTTCCACCTTGAGCCGACGGGACAGGTTGACCATGGTAAAGAGCAGGTCACCTACCTCGGAAACAATAGCGTCCTGCGCGCCGGGAAGCGGAGTGGCCGAATGGTCGCCGATAGCCTGGCGCAACTCCTCTGTTTCTTCGTCCAGCTTGGCGAAAATGCCTTCGAGATCCGGCCAGTCAAAGCCGCTCTTGTGTGCGCGGCTACCCAGCTTGGCGGCTTCCAGAAGCGCGGGGAGAGAGCGCGGAATGCTATCGAGCACGGAGGATTGCGACTGTGGTTCTGACTTTTCAGCTTGCTTGATCGCCTCCCAGTTGCGCAGCACCTGGTTGGAGTCGATTCCCGAGGTCTCAAGCGCGGACTTGACCGAGTTGCCCGCGGCCACCGAGGCCTCGTCCCCGAAGACATGAGGGTGGCGGCGTATCAGCTTGCGGTTGAGGCCGGCGATTACGTCCGCGATGCTGAAGTAGCCGGACTCGCTCGCCATCTGGGCGTAAAAGAGCACTTGCAATAGAAGGTCGCCCAGCTCCTCGGACAGGTCCTTCCAATGTCGGCGCTCGATCGCGTCGAAGACCTCGTAGGCTTCCTCGAGGGTATATTTTCGGATGGTGTCGAAGCTCTGCTCGCGGTCCCAGGGGCAGCCATCGGGACCACGCAGGCGGGCCATGATCCTCACAGCTTCGGCGAAAAGTTCAGCCGAACCGGCGGCCGGGTCGCGCTCAGCGCTCATTCCAACAATGTAAACGATGCGATTGAGGATTGCTTTTCTCCTGTTAGTGTGGTCTGACAAAGGCTCTTCCCCGAACGCTCCCATGGTTCCTTGCATCTTTTTCGGATTATGCGGTCTGCTGATGGGCAGCTTCCTCAACGTCTGCATCCTGCGATTGCCCGCGGGCGAATCGGTCGTCTGGCCGCGGTCGCACTGCCGCCAATGTAACCAGCCAATTGCCGGCCGGGACAATATTCCGGTACTGAGCTACCTACTCCTGGGGGCTGCGTGCCGGGCCTGCGGTAGCCGCATCGCATGGCGCTATCCCGTCATTGAATTAGCCACCTGCGCGCTCTTTGTCATGTGCTGCGTTTGGATTTCCCCGGGCTGGTCGGTGGGGTTTTGGGCATTGCTCTGCTTCTTGCTGCTCGGCTTGGCGGTGATGGATGCCGAAACCCTGCTGCTGCCTGACTTGTTCACCCTGCCGGGACTGCTGGCAGGGGTCCTATTCGCGGCTCTGCGGCCCGGACTGGAGGGCGCAGGCTGGGCATGGGGGAGTGCGGGCCGGGCGGCCGCGTGGTCTCTGCTGGCTGCTGCTGTGGCGGCAGCGGTCCTGCTGTCCATCGCCGGAGCTTATTGGTTGGTGCGGCGGCGCATGGGCATGGGAATGGGAGACGTGAAGTTGCTGGCCATGTTGGCCGCCTGGCTGGGCCTGCGGCAAATCGGTCTGGTGCTGTTTCTCGCCGTCGTTGCGGGTGCTCTTTACGGGCTGGGGACGATCCTGTGGAGTCGCAGCGAAGATACTTCGCCGGGACAGTTGCCGGTTCCCTTTGGGACCATGCTGAGCCTGGCCGGGCTGTACAGCATTTTTCTAGGCGAGCGGACGCTGGGCTGGTACCTGAAGTTTTTCCACTAAAGTGGGGCCGGCTAATTTGACCGGAACCTGCAACGGCGCCACGTCCGCGAGTACAGACCGTAATTGGGTCAGGTGGTGGAACCCGTGCACCACGTGGAAGCGCCGCCACTGATCCACGCGCAGTGGGCCGAGGAAGGGATGCACCGCGACCCGCTCCATGCCGAACTTGCGGCGGCAAGCATCGAACAGCTTGTCCATGGCGTCGATCTCCCGGCGCAGGAGTTCGCTCAGTTGCTTCCCGTCCATGGCAGCAAAAAGATCGGCAACGGGGACGGTCTCATCCAATGCGGGCACTCCTCGGGGAAGCTTCCCAAAGGTGAGGATCATTAGCTGCAGACACCATTGCAGATAGGTACGCTTCTGGTTGCGGGAGGGCCGCCCTTTGGCGAGCCGCTTCTCCAGCGCGCCCGAGGTCTGGCGATAGCCAAGGACCAGGTGCTCCACGACCTGCTGCGCGCTCCATTTGTAGACCAGGCCTTTGGGGTGTAGCTGGGCCGTCTCCGCGTCGAGGCCGAGCACTTCACTACTGATTTGGCTTACAACCCGTTCCAGGACAGCGTGCATTGGGGGAGTCCCCTGGCAAACCAGACCAGTCTGCGGAAGTGTAGAACACTGAGATTAGGAGAGAAAACCTAAAATTTGGGCAGAATCTTCCCAGGAACTACCACTTTGGTCCGAGGGGGCTTTATTTTACGGGCTGAAGCGTCTTGAGGGCCTTGATTGCCTGTTTGGCCTTGGGACCATTGGGCACAATGTCGAGATAAAGCTGGTAATTTCGTGCCGCATCGGTATTCTTCTTGAGATTTTGCTGTGCTTCCGCCAAACCAAAAATGGCGTCGACATTCGTGGGATCGGTCGCCAGTGCGTCCTGGAAACGCTCTAATGCTCCCTGATAGTTGCCGGAATTCAGATAAAAGCCGCCCACTTCGGTGTCCTTCTTCGCGCGACCCGGATTGGGTAGCTGACGCCTTGCCCCAGGCGGTGTGTCCGCATCCTCAAGATCACCGGTGGATTGACTGGAACTGACACCGGGGGGCAGAGCAGGCTTGGGTGTGGCCGGCTGCGGGTCCTGATCATTGCCGGCCGCCTTGGCGGCTTCGCGTGAAACGGCCTCGGGGAAAGGATTGTCATCCTTTGCCGCCGGCTGCTTGGTACTACCCGCGGCATCGGAAGCGGCCTTCGCGGCATCGCGAGAAACTGCTTCCGGGAAAGCATTGTCGTCCTTTGCCGGCGGTGGCTTGGTGCTGCCCGCGGCATCGGAAGCGGCCTTGGCGGCATCCCGGGAGACGGCTTCCGGAAAGGCATTGTCGTCTTTTCCCGGCGGCTGGTTAGGGGCATTCTCGTCCGCAGGCTGGGTGGGATGAGAGTCAGTGGAATCCGCAGGCGGTTGTGGTTTGGGGGCGGCCTTTTTCTGTGGCTGCGGTGCGGGTGCATCGGGAATCGACTGGGGATTATCGCTTTGCGCGGGCGCTGCTTGCGCTGAGGCGCTGGCTGCGAGGGTTAGCAGGGCGGCGATTGAGGCGACGATTAGGGGACGGCTAGACATCGTTGCTGGTTCAAGTCTAGACCCTCGGCTTCGGGCTTTCCAGCGCGCACGCCGGGCTCTGATTGTGCCTCATGTTAAAAAATAACTACTCATGGGTTTGATGATTCGTTCCTCCTCCATACATGCGGCCGGATGCTACACAACTTCGGCTATCGCCAAGGGTGTCCAGGTGGTGGAATACACCGGCCCCCGGATCAGCAAGCGAGAGGCCGACAAGCGCTTCGAAGACTCGAGGATTACCTACCTGTTCGCGATCGGTAACGGTTCGACCGTGATCAACGGGATGGGCGTGGCCATGTACATCAACCACTCCTGCGACCCCAACTGCGAGACGGAAGAGGTAGATGGGCGGGTGTGGATCATGTCGCTGCGCTCCATTGCGCCAGGGGAAGAACTGACTTACGACTACAACCTGTTCGACGGCGACGAGAGCGATGCCCGTTGCTACTGTGGCGCCAAAAATTGCCGCAAGACTATGTATTCACCCGAAGAGATGGCGCGGCGGAAGAAAGCAGCCCGGCGGAAAGCCATCAGGGCAGCAGAGGCCCGGAGCCGGAAAGCCGCTGCGCGGAAGCAGGTTAAGAAGGCGGTCAAGAAGAGCCGGAAGGCTAGCGGGGTTCGGAAGTAGGCGCGGAGAAAGCGGAGGGATGCGGGCTTCACATGCTGCGCAAAAAGTGCGTGGTGGAACGAGCAACGGGGCTAGTAGGTCTTATCTCGCTTTTCGCTCAATCTTTTTCGCATGGAACCGCCGGCCGAGGTGGACTTTCTCTCTTTTCTCTCACAAAATGCATTCTTTTTCGGAAAACTTTGCCCCCCATTGATGCGAGGGGGCTCGGTTCTCAAGCCGAGCGGTTCGAACCCTCACCCTAGGCCAATGTCCGGGGCTGGCACAACAACGAGTTTTTCCGCAGCTTGTAAAGCCCCTACCCCTCACATCCAATCAATCGGACTTTGTGCTAGCGCAGCGAAAATAGCGAGACCACAAAGAAGGAACCGGCGATGCAGATTACGTCTTCCACCAGCGCAACGGGTAGGTCGGGGAGGCCGAGGTTTCCGGTGACGCGGCTGCGAGCGAAATAGCCGAGATAGGATCCAGCGACCGCTCCGATCGCGCCCAGCAACGCTCCTCCGATCAGAGAGAATGACGCCGCGCTGGCTAACAGCGCGCCACACAGGGCTCCCATCACAATCCTGACAGAGAAGCCCGGTTGCTTGAGGCGGCTTGGCGTCTTAGGTAGTTTGTCAGTGATCAGTTCGCCCACGGCGCCGAGCGAAAACAGGCCGGCCGCGACCTTACTCGCCGCGAAAGACGCCCAGCCGGTGAGCGGCAAACGCTGCAGCAAAGCCAGCCAGCAAAGTACCGCAATCGGCGACAACGCCCGAAGGCCTGACAGTATGCCTATGGCGAAAATCGCGCACACGATCTCGAGAGTGGACATCGATCTTCTCCTAAGGAACAGCATGAAGAGTAGCAAACACTTCCTCGCCCGGATTGACCCTGGTTGAGGAGAGTTTGCGATTCCTGCTGCGACCGGTACTCGGGCTACAATCAGAGTTGCAGGCGGTTGGCCGGCTTCCCGGCCTGAGCCGCCGGCAGTCTGAATTCCTCCCTATGGCTTACCAGGTTCTCGCCCGCAAATACCGTCCCCAACGCTTCTCCGATGTCGCTGGACAGGATCATGTGACCCGTACCCTGAGCCACGCTCTCGAGCAGGAGCGAGTGGCCCACGGCTACATCTTCAGTGGGCACCGTGGCATCGGTAAGACGACCATCGCCAGGATCCTGGCTATGGCGCTCAATTGCCGCAACAAGATTGGCAGCGCGCAACGGCCCACGCCCGAGCCCTGCGGCGTTTGCGACTCCTGCACGGAGATTCGCGCCGGCAATTCCCTCGACGTGATCGAAATCGATGCCGCCACCAATCGCGGGATCGACGAGATTCGCGAACTGCGCGAGGCGGCCCGTTACGCTCCGGCGCGCGACCGCTACAAGATATACCTGCTCGACGAGGCCCACCAGATCACGGATGCGGCCTTCAATGCACTGCTGAAGATCCTTGAGGAACCACCGGAGCATGTCGTCTTCATGATGGCGACCACGCAACCGGAGGATATTCCGCAGACCATCCGATCGCGCTGCCAACATTTCAGCTTCCACGCAGTTACGTTCGATGACATCGTCACCCAACTGACCCAGGTGGCCACCCAGGAAGGCATTGTTGCCGATCCGCAGGCGATCGCCCTGTTGGCCGAAGCGGGCGATGGCTCGATGCGCGATGCGCTTTCCATCATGGACCAGGCGATCGCCAGCGCGCCCTTGGTGGACGGCCGCGCCAAGCTCGATGGCAGCGAGATCCGCGAGTTAATGGGCACGGTGCCGGATGCCGTCTTCGAACGCATTCTAGAAGCCATCGGCGAAGGTCAGAGCGCGGCCGTGATGGAGGAGCTGAACCGGCTGCTCAATGCGGGCAATAGCCCGTCGCAGATGGCTCGCCAACTGGTGCGCTACTTGCGCAACTGCTTGATGGCCAAGCTGGGCGGCGAGAAGACGCAGCTGCTGCAGATTTCGGGCGACGAACGCAACCGTGCAGTGCGCACTGCCACCCTCTTCAGCGAAGAGGACCTGACCCGTTTCCTGCAGGTCATGCTGCGCACCTTCGATGAGCTGAACTACCGACAGGAGCCGCGCTTGCACCTGGAGCTGGGACTGATGAAGCTGGTACACCTGCAGCGGCTGATCCCGCTGGAACAGATCCTGAGCGGCCTGCCGGGTGCGGGCCGTCCTCCCGCTGCTTTGGGCGCGGGCAAGAGTAGCGTGAGCCAGAGGCCCGCAGCGACCGCACCCCCGGCCCCGTTGCAGCCGTCGCGGCCGCTCCCGGTCGAGCCGGCAAAGCCGCCGGCGCTTTCACCCTTCGAGCTCGATCGACTGCGCAAGGTGAACAGTAGCGAGCCGGAAGAGACGGCACCGACGCCGGATCCGCCACCTGTGGTTGTTCCGGAAGTAAAGGTTGCTGCCGAAGTGAAGACCGAGGCGGCGCCATCGCCGGTCCAAACTGCGCCCGCGGACCTGGATGGCCTGCGCGAAGGGGTCACCACTGCACTCAACCAGCAGGGTCACAACACCGCGGCTTCCCTGCTCGGAGCTGGCCGCTGGAGTCTCGACGAGGATGGCGCAATTCGGGTAGAGGTAGGGGTCAAGAAAACCATGCTGGGCCTGACCATGAATGCTGAAGCGTGGAAGATCGTGCGCGAGGCGCTACGCGGGGTGGGTGCCACGCAAAAAATGACCGTGGTGCCGGGCGAAACGAACGAGACTTCCAGCGGGAGCCCGCGCGTATTTTCGCGGGATAGCATTGAAGCATTGGCCCTGGGAAATCCGCTGGTGCGGCATACTCAGGAGCTTTTTCATGCCGAAGTGCGCAGCGTGCTCGATCTAAGGGAAGACCAGGGGAATGATTCCCGCAGTAAAGGTTGATATCGGAGGCGGATGACTGTGAATCCTTTGAAGATGCAGGAAATGCTGGAACAGGCGCGCCACATGCAGGACCAGATGCAGGAGAAGCTGAACCAGACGGTCGTGGAAGCTTCCTCGGGCGGAGGAGCCGTAACAGTGAAGATGAACGGGCAGAAGCAGGTACTGCAGCTGAAGATCGATGCGGCCGCGGTCATGAGTTTGAGTTCCAGCCCGGCCGATGTGGAAATGCTGGAAGACCTGGTCACCGCGGCGTTCAACGAGGCGGGCCGGCGGGCGGATGAAGCGATGAAGTCCAATCTGACTGGAATGCTGGGTGGGTTGAATCTGCCTCCGGGGCTTCTCTAGCCTTGTCTCAATTTGCAGAACCGATGGCGCGGCTGATTGAAGAGCTGCGCAAATTGCCGGGAATCGGAGCCAAGAGCGCGCAACGGCTTGCCTTCCACATTCTGCGCGCAAGCACCGAAGACGCGGGAGCACTGGCCGATGCGGTGCGTGAGTTAAAGGCCCGGCTGTTGCTATGCTCAACCTGCAACAACATTACTGATGTCGATCCATGCATCTACTGCGCCAGCCCGACGCGCAGCCAGCGAGTGGTGTGCGTGGTGGAGGAGCCGGGAAACATCGCGGTGATTGAAAAGACGCGCAGCTATAACGGCGTCTACCACGTGTTGCACGGTACCTTGTCGCCCCTGCATGGGGTCGGCCCGGAGCACTTGAGAACGGACAGCCTATTGGCCCGGGTGGCCCAGGGTGAAGTGGAAGAAGTGATCCTGGCGACCAATCCAACGGTGGAGGGCGAGGCGACTGCGGTTTACCTGGCGGATTTGCTACGCTCGGCGACGGTGCGCGTGACCAGGATTGCCACCGGCGTGCCCGCCGGCAGCGATATCGAGTACGCGGACGAGGTCACCATGACGCGCGCCATGGAAGGCCGGCGGGAGCTTAAGTTCTAGCTGTAGAGCTCACCTTGTGAGGCTCTATCAAGCAAGCGAACGACGGGGGCCGATATGTCGTTAGGACAGAGTTTTGCAATAAAGCCCCGTCCTGTTCTTCTACATATCTTTTTGCTCCTTTTCTCTCCGCTGACCCTTTCGGCTCAGACCTCGGCCCAGGCAGCTCTCAGTTCTGCGCTGCACGGCAGTCCGGCGGTCGGCTTGGTTGTGGATCTAGCAACTGGACGTCAGATCGCTTCGGTAAAAGCCACCAGCGAGCGCCATGCACCGGGATCCATTCTCAAGCCGCTGTTTCTGGCTTCTGCTCTCGAGCATCACGAGGTACTGCCTGAGAGCACAGTCTTTTGCCGGCGTAACCTGCAGGTCGGCGACGGAACCAGGGACTGGAACCTGGCCTGCACCCATCCTCAAAGCAACGTCGCCTTCGCCGCGAAAGAGGCGCTCGCCTACTCCTGTAACCAGTACTTCGCAGAGCTTGCCGACCGCATTCCGCCAACGCAGGCCGCAGCCGTCCTCGCGCATTACGGGCTGGCGCAGGTACCCGTGCCGCAGAGCCGGGAACAGAAAGAGCTCCTGGTGTTGGGGTTGGCGGGAATTGCCGTCTCGCCGGCACAGATGGCAGTCGCCTATCGCAAGCTGGCTCTGGAACTCGCTGAGGCCAAGGCTGCAGCGGTGCAAGAGGGGCTGCGGGACTCGGTGAGCTACGGCATGGCGCACAACGCTGCGGTGCCGGGTATGGATATCACGGGCAAAACCGGGACTGCGAGTGATGGGCCGCAGGGCCGCAGCCATGGATGGTTTGCCGGTACCGGATACCTGGGTCACGACGAAGTGGTGGTCGTCATCTACCTTCCGCTCGGTAACGGAGCTGATGCCGCACGGCTGGCGCACGAATTTTTTCTCGCCGCCAGACCACCGGCGCCGGAAAGCGCTCGCTCGCTTACGGTCGAGCTTTTCTCGACCCGAATCGTGAAGACCCTGACGGCAACGCCGCTGGGACAGCTAACGCCTACGCAGGTGGAATGGACGCCGGATGGCCTTCGGCTCGCTTCGAAAACAACGGTTAAGCGACTTGCGTTAAGCGGAAGCTTTCGCTTGCGCGCCGATGCCGAGGAAATTTCAGCTGCGGGCAAGTGGACCATCACCTGGCGCCGTGAAGGCCTGCGTGTGCTGCTGACACTGCCCAGCGAAGACTACGTACTTGCGGCGCTCCATGGCGAAGCCGCGCCGGATGAGCCGATGGCCTCGCTGAAGGCGATGGCCATCAGCATACGCACCTTTGCCCTGGTGAACGCGAGCCGGCATAGCGCGGATGGTTTTGGGCTCTGCGACAGCACCCACTGCCAGGCGCTTAGGCTGGGCAAAGCGCGCCCAGAGGTGGAGCGCGCCGTGCGCGAAACAGCCGGGGAAACGCTGTGGTTCGGCGGCCAGCGGGCGCACGTCTACTACACCCAGCACTGCGGCGGCATCAGCGAAGCGGGGGCCGATGTTTGGCCTACTGAGCACGCCGGCTATCTGGTTGGAAATCGCGCCGATCCGTACTGCCTGCGCCGGTCTTCGGCCGAGTGGCACACCCGCATGGAACTCGCCCAGCTCAATACGATCTTTCGTGCCCAGGGTTGGCAGACACCCTCGCCGATCAGCGCCATCCGTGTAATCAAGCACAGCGCGAGCGGCCGCGCCGAGTTGCTGGAGGTAACCGGCCGCGGCGCGCCCGCTAAGCTCTCGGCCGGCAGCTTTCACTTCGCCGTGGACCGGGCGCTGGGTTGGAACCAGATGCGCAGCGATTGGTATACCGTCAGCGTTTCCGGCGATGCTGTGGAGATAAAAGGCCGCGGTTATGGGCACGGCGTGGGCCTGTGCCAAGCGGGCGCTTATGAGATGGCGGCAGAAGGCCGCAGCGATATAGAGATTCTCAGGTTCTACTTCCCTGGAGCCGTCGCAGGCATGACACCCGCCGGCGACGGATGGCACAGCATCGCGGGAGCGGGATGGACGCTCCTGACCACCAGTCCCGCCAGCGAGCTGGTAGCCGAGGGAAATGCTGCCTGGTCCAAAGCGCAGTCGCGATTCGGCTCTTCTGCGGCTGCCCCCACGGTCGAAGAGCTACCCACCACGGAGCTCTTTCGCCAGACCACAGGAGAACCGGGCTGGATGCTGGCCTCGACCCGCGGCAGCAACGTATTCTTGCAGCCGGCCGCGGTGCGGCAAAGCAACGGAGGGACGGAAGCCCTGCTATTACACGAGTTTCTTCACGTGCTGGTGGAGCAGCAGGCAGGAGAGAAAGCTCCGCTTTGGCTGCGGGAGGGCCTGGTCGAGACTTTGGCTAACCCGGGTAAGACTGACTTGGATTTCAGGAATGTTATGCCGGGAAAGGAATTGGATGCTACGTTGGCCCACCCGGCCGATGCCGCCGCGTCGCGGCAAGCACACCAACTGGCGGCCGGGATGGCCGCCCTGCTTTGCGACCGATACGGCATGACCAAAGTGCGAGACTTTCTGCGCAACGGCGTGCCCATGGACGTACTCAAGCGCCTGCCATCCTTTGCTGCTCTCGCTGCAGCTCCCAACGGAGGTGCTGGTTCTTGATCAGCAGCTCAGCGATAATCGCCCGCAAGCAGCTATTTTCCTGAACTAGCTGCGGCCCATCCGATCCCGGGTCGCTGGTATCGATAAGGTTGGTCCACAGGGGTTCGAAGGTCGTTTGCTGGGCTTGCGCGGTCGCTATCATGGGGGCGGATCCTCACACTTCCTCGGTCTAACAACAGACTAGATCTCACCCCAAAAAGGCGTAAGCCCAAATGGTGCTGTATCGAGTGCCCCCTTTCGTAGCGTTCTCGTCCACCCTTTCGCCTACCCGCAAAGTGAGCAAAAATGCACAGATTCCCTGTTTCACTTAATGCGATGCTAGGGCAGCCTGCTGCTGTAGCGGGTATCCTATGGATAAACTCCAGAGCTTTCGCTACCAGGAAGAGGTCGCAGCCGTGACAGATCCAAAAAATCCGGCTTTCGATCCAGAGGCCTTTCTTACCAGCACCGGGCTGGGGAGAAGGATGGTGCAAATGAAGGCGCACGAGGCCTTCTTTTCCCAGGGAAGCGAAGCTGACTCCATTTTTTATCTTCTCAAGGGCCGAGCCAAGCTGACTGTTGTTTCGGCAGCTGGTAAGGAAGCAACCATCACCCTACTCACCGTAGGCGACTTTGTTGGAGAAGAGTCAATTGCAGGAGCCTTGGGGCGACGGCTGGCGACAGCAACGGCCATCAGCGCGTGTACCGCCCTTAAAATCGAGCGGACAGAGATGATCCGCGTGATGCATGAAGAGCATGCCTTTTCTGATCTGTTCCTCAAGTTTCTGCTTGCCCGCAGCATGCGCACACAGGCCGACCTGGTCGACCAGCTATTCAACTCCAGCGAAAAGCGCCTGGCCAGGATTCTCCTCCTGATGGCGGAGTTTGGCATGCCGGGCGAACCGGAAAGTCTCATACCGAAGATCACGCAGGAAACCCTGGCAGAGATGATCGGGACCACGCGGTCCCGGGTCAGCTTCTTCATGAACCGCTTTCGCAAGCTCGGATTCATCGAATACAACGGCCGCATCAAGGTGCATAAGTCACTCCTGAATGTGATTCTGCACGATCATCTTACGGAGCAAAACGCCGCCGGACCGGTGCTCGCGACCGCGCCGCAGGAAAAATCCAAGAGTCAGAAGCGCCGTCTCTCCGGCGTGGTCGCCCTTGGCAAGGTCGCAAAATAGCCGCAGCCGCCCTTCCCCTCTTATAGTTCAATGAAGCGTGAACTGAAAATCCTCTAGTATCCTCGTGAGTCCAATATCCGCCAGGGGAATCAGAAAAAAATGAAGATCAACTCTGAAGAATTCCGTGTACCTCCCGGAAAAGAGTTCAAACTCAGTGACCGGCCGACCATTGTCAAACCGTTCTATGAATCGAAAAAGCAATTTACGGCCCTCATGCAGAAACACGTGGAGGCTTTGGGTTCACTGCAACAGCTTCACTACGCCACTAATCAATATGCCTTGCTGCTGATTTTTCAAGGCATGGACTCCGCCGGAAAGGATGGGGCGATCCGGCACGTCATGTCCGGCATCGACCCCGCAGGATGCGAGGTTTCCAGTTTCAAGCAACCGAGTGCGCAAGAACTGCAGCATGATTTTCTCTGGCGCACCATTTGCCGACTTCCCGAACGAGGGCGCATCGGCATCTTCAACCGTTCGTATTATGAAGAAGTGCTGGTGGTCCGGGTGCACCCCGAGATTCTTCGCGACCAGGGCCTCCCGAAAGAACTGCTCGACGAGAAAAACATCTGGGAGGAGCGCTATCGGTCGATCGTCGAAATGGAGAGCCACCTCTACCGAAATGCGACCCGAACCGTCAAGATCTTCCTCAACCTTTCCAAGGGGGAGCAGAAAAAGCGATTTCTCGCGCGCATCGATGAGCCGGATAAGAATTGGAAATTCTCCCTCGCCGATATTCACGAGCGCAAATATTGGAAGCAATACATGGAGGCGTATCAGGAGTGTCTGAACGCGACCAGCACACACCAGGCGCCGTGGTATGCCGTTCCCGCGGACGATAAGCAGAACGCCCGCCTGATCATTGCCCAAATTCTATTGGACACGCTGGAGAGCCTCAAGTTGGAACCTCCGAAAACCACCTCGAAGCGACGGCAGGAATTACAGTCGATCCGCAAGCAGCTAACCAAGAACTAATCCCTCCCATCACATTTTCCCGCGCATGCTGCAGCTTTTGTTGGAGGCCCAATGAGCGATACACACACAGTCAATATCTGGCCCAACGTCGACGGGATGGACGCACTCGCTGAGCTTGCGCTCAACCTTCACTGGTCCTGGAACCACGCCTCGGACGAGATATGGAAGAGTCTCGACTCCGAACTCTGGGAGGCAACGCAAAATCCGTGGCTCATCCTGCGTACCGTTTCCAAGGAGAAGATCCGCGCTCTGCTCGCGGCGCCGGACGTACGCCAACGCATCCAGGAATTACTTGAGCAAAACCATGAATCCCCGGACGCCTGGTTCCAGCAGAAACACCGGGGCGCCGCTCTCTCCTCTGTCGCCTACTTCAGTATGGAATTCATGTTGAGCGAAGCGCTGCCTATCTATTCGGGTGGCCTCGGCAATGTGGCAGGCGACCAGATGAAAGCGGCGAGCGACTTAGGCGTGCCCGTGGTCGGAATCGGCCTGCTCTACGGCCAGGGATATTTCCGCCAGGCGTTTGATTTGGATGGCAATCAGCAGGCGCTTTACCCGGTCAACGATCCCGGCCAACTGCCCATTCGCCCACTGCGTCAAGCGAATGGAGAATGGCTGAGGTTACAGATCCAGCTACCCGAATCTAAGATCTGGCTGCGCAGCTGGGTGGTGTCGATTGGGAGAAACAAGCTCTACCTTCTGGACACCAATGACTTCGCCAACTCCGCCGCTCATCGCGGCATCAGCAGCGAGCTCTACGGCGGCGATTCCGAGATGCGGTTGAAGCAGGAGCTCGTGCTGGGCATCGGCGGCTGGCGATTACTGCGTGCCCTGGGCCTGCAGCCCGAGGTGTGTCACTTGAACGAGGGCCATGCGGCGTTTGCCGTTCTGGAACGGGCGCGCAGCTACATGCAGGATCACAAGGTATCGTTTGAGCGTGCCCTGACGGTCACCCGCGCGGGCAATCTGTTTACGACCCATACGGCGGTCGCGGCAGGTTTTGACCGTTTCGATCCAGAGCTCATGCGTAAGTATCTGCGCCATTACGCGGAAGATGAACTCGGCATTTCCCTGGAGGATTTGCTCGCCATGGGAAGGCAGAACGCAGGCGATGACCTGGAACCCTTCAACATGGCCTATCTTGCTGTGCGTGGCAGCGGCCAGATCAACGGTGTAAGCAAACTACACGGGCAAGTGAGCCGCCACATCTTCCAGCCGCTCTTTCCCAGATGGCCCGAGCGCGAGGTCCCCATCGGCTCGGTGACTAATGGCATTCACGTGCCTACCTGGGATTCAGCAGAGTCAGATGCACTCTGGACCAGCCTGTGCGGCAAGAAGCGCTGGCGCGGAGATGGGTCCCAAACAGGCGGCATCCATCAGACAACGGACGAGCAGCTATGGCAGATGCGTAGCCTCCAACGCAAGCATCTGATCGGCCATGTGCGCAGGCGTTATGCGCATCAACTTGGATCCGAGTATGCCGCTTCCCACGATTTGAGCAACCTACTAAATGAAGAGGTGCTCACCGTTGGATTCGCGCGCCGCTTCGCTACCTATAAGAGGCCGAACCTTCTGCTGCACGATCCTGAGCGGCTGGTTCGCTTGCTTTGCGATCCCGAGCACCCAGTCCAGCTAATCCTTGCCGGAAAAGCACATCCGCAAGACCGGCCTGGACAGGCGCTGATCAAGAGATGGAATGACTTCATCCAGCGTCCTGAAGTCCAAGGCCATATTGTCTTCTTGAGCGACTACGACATGCAGATGGCGCAGGAATTAGTGCAAGGCATCGATCTCTGGATCAACACGCCGCGGCGTCCCTGGGAAGCTTGCGGGACGAGCGGCATGAAAGTGCTGGTCAATGGCGGCTTGAATTTTTCTGAACTCGACGGCTGGTGGGCGGAGGCTTACTCTCCCCTGGTGGGCTGGGCCATCGGCGATGGCTTGGAACACGGCGACGATCCCGCGCGGGATGCCCTGGAGGCCGAGGCGATGTATACCTTGCTGGAGCGGGAGGTCGTTCCTGAGTTCTATCAAAGAGACAAACGGGGCATGCCGTCCAAGTGGCTGGGCCGTATCCGGGAGAGTATGTGTCAGCTCACGCCGGCGTTTTCCGTCGGCCGCACGCTGCGTGAGTACACCCAGGATCACTACCTGCCCGCTGCCTCTGGTTATGCTCAACGCTCCCAAAAAGAAAGCGCACTGGGTGCTGAGTTGCTCGCCTGGCAGCAGACCATCGCTCGACAATGGAACTCACTACGTTTCGGTGCGGTGAGCGTCGAAACCCATGACAACCTCCAAGTCTTTTCGGTATACGTCTTACCGGGTGATCTCCCACTGGAGGCGTTTAGGGTGGAGCTTTACGCCGAGCCACTGCGAGAAAGCGAATTCGCGGTCCAAGCCATGGCTGCAACCGCGAAGGGCGCCGATGCAAAAGGAATCGTGACCTACACGGCGCAAGTAGCAGCAAGCCGCCCGGCCAGTGACTACACCCCACGCATCGTCCCTTATCATCCGAGTGTCTCTACCCCGCTCGAAGCCGGCCAGATCCTTTGGCAGCGTTGAATGTCGGAACTCGAAGGAACCTTTGTCTCTATCATCCGTATGTATCAGGATGAGCCTGAGCACCCCTTCAGCCAGAGACGTCAGCGCAGTCCCTAAGTCCTCACCGTTCGCGTCGGGAACAGCCATCGTGGCGTACGTCGCGCTGGTGCGCATCGTTCTCTACTTGTTTGCGGGACCCTACTACGGGTACTTTCGCGATGAGCTTTACTACCTGGCATGCGGAGAACATCCGGCCTGGGGATATGTAGATCAGCCGCCGCTGATAGCGTGGATCGCATGGTTGCTGCAGCACACCATCGGTACCTCGCTCTGGGCATTACACCTGTTGCCCGCCCTTGCCGGAGCTTCGACCATCCTTCTTGCCGGCCTACTGGCGCGGGAACTCGGAGGCCGACGTTGGGCTATGTTTCTTGCCTCGCTGGCCGCGCTCATGGCGCCGGTTCTGCTGGCCATATCGCACTTATTCACCATGAACGCCTTCGACCCGCTGCTGTGGACGGGTATCGCCTACCTCCTGGCACGCATCGCCCGGGGCGGAAACCAACGGATCTGGCTGGTTGTCGGCGCGCTCGCGGGGATCACCATCCTAAACAAGTATGCCGTCCTCTTCTGGCTGGGTGGAGTGGTGGTTGGCATTTGCATGACGGCGCTTCGTTCCAGCCTGCGGCAGCGGTGGTTTTGGTTGGGATGCGTGCTCACCGCAGTCATCGCCACGCCTAATTTCCTATGGGAGTGGCGGCGTCACTTCCCTTTCCTCGAACTGATGCACAATGTCCGCATGAGCGGGCGCGATATCTCGCTTCCGCCGCTGCCCTATCTTCAGGCACAGGCCCAGATGCTCGGTTTTGTCGCCGCCGTGCTCGTACTGTTTGCGCTGCTGTTCTTCTTTTCCCGGCAAGGGCGGCCCTATCGCGCTCTTGGATGGGCCTACCTGGTCTTTCTGGGCGAGATGATGGCGCTTCGCGGCAAGATGTATTACGTCGCGCCCGTCTACCCAATGCTGTTCGCTGCCGGCGCGGTGTGGATGGAGCGTGCCACCGAAGGAAAGCAGTGGGTTTGGGCCAAGCCAGCACTTGCCCTGGGCATCGCGGCCATCGCCGGCATTTATGCTCCCACGATTCTGCCGATTCTCAGCGTTCCCCACTTTCTGGCCTACGAGCACGCGCTGGGTATCGAGCAGCAGCAGTTTGAGCACATGCAGCCCGGGGTGCTTCCCCAGCTCTATGCAGACATGTTCGGTTGGGAGGCGATGGCGCAGCAGGTGGCGGCGTACTACCGCACCCTATCCCCTGAGGAACAGCGGAAGACCGCCATCTTTGCCAATAACTATGGCGAGGGAGGAGCCATCGACTTCTTTGGGCCGAAGTATGGTCTTCCCAAGGCCATCGGGGGCCACCAGAACTATTGGATATGGGGACCGCGCGATTACACGGGTGAGAGTCTGATCGTCCTGGGTGAGGGAGAGGAGAGCAACATGAAGGCGGATTGCGCCAGCTATTCGATTGTCGGCGAACTCAAAGACCCGCTCGCCCGGAGGGATGAATGGCATCCTATTTATCACTGCCGGGGGCTCAAGTGGAATCTGCAAACCGCCTGGCCCGAGCTCAAGCGGTGGCGATAAGCGCACCAATCTGAGCTATTTAGCTCAGACGCTCGTTCCCTGTCCTGAAACACTAGACACTAGGCTTCAAGATCCGCTTCCGGAGCTGACAGAGGAACAGAAGATGCCGCTCATGCAGCTCGTCATTACGCTCGTCGCCGTTGGAGTCCTGTTGTGGCTGGTAAATCGCTTCATACCGATGCAATCGAGCATCAAATCCATCCTGAACGGGGTGGTTGTCATCATTGTGGTGATCTGGCTAGCTAATCTGTTCGGCCTGTTCGTTCCTCTCTCTAGGATGCACGTAGGCCGATGAGCAGCGCTTGCTCGGTTCATGGTCCGGTGGTCAACCAATAGAGTTGTTTCACCTTGGAACCCTTTTTCATAGGTGGCGGATCTACCTTGCCCCATGAAGCATGATTCCAGGTAATCGCCTGCAACCCGTCGTGCGCGGGTAGAAACACCATGGGTGGCTCGGCCGGCTTACCCTCCACGGCATCGAACGTGACCGTGACCTGGCTGCCGGAATCCACCCAGTGACCAAACAAAGTCGTGGCGCCATTCCCCGGATCTTCTGTAATTGTTGCTGTTCCGTCCGGCCCCAAGCTCAGGTTCATGGACGGGCTGGCGAACTGCGAACGATAGACCCCGGCGAATCTTGAATGTGCGGAGGTACTGTCGGCGAGCGCAGTTTGCGACGACGGGCATACGACTGCACAGGCCAACGGAAGATGCAGGAGCAGTACACGGAAGCGTCTCATAGTCTCTGCAGTCTAGCGCCGAATACTCCACGAAAAATGCACAGCCACGCAAGTATCTACCAACGGATTCCCATTTCAAACCAAAAATAACACTCTTTTAATTATTTAGTAATTGCCATCCTAACCAGCGTGTTCGCCGCATTTTACTAACGGCATAAAACGGATCCCTCTCCTGTTTGGGTTGACATCCGACCCGAACGAGAGAATACTTGGGTCGAATGACGACCCAAGAGAGCAACGACGACCGTATCGCCTTATTGCAGGGGACGCTGGACCTGCTGATCCTGAAGACGCTGGTGCTGGGGCCGTGCCACGGGCAAGGCGTGGCGCGATTGATCCAGCGCCAGTCGGAAGAAGTGTTTTTTGTCGATCACGGGTCGCTTTACCTGGCACTGCAGCGGCTGGAAGACAAGAATTGGATTCGCGCGAAATGGGGTGTAAGCGACAACAACCGTAAGGCGCGCTTCTATTCGTTGACTCCGAAGGGGCGTGAGCAGCTGGTGGAAAAGACCAGTGAGTGGCGGCGGCTGACCCGGGCCATGAATTTGATCCTGGAGTCGAGCAAAGGGCCTCAGCGAGAGGAGACATAACTATGTTCCAGCGCAAACGCAGTGCGGAAGATTTCGCTGCAGAAATCAAGGCACATCTTGAACTCGAAGCCGACGAACTGAAGCAGGAAGGTTTGAGCGAGGACGATGCGCGATGGCGGGCGCGGCGTGAATTCGGCAATGTGCGTGCGGCGCAGGAACGCTTTTACCTGAAAGACCGGTGGGTGTGGTGGGACAAGCTGCTGCACGATCTTCGCTTTGGCTTGCGCTCCATGCGCCAGAGTCCCGGGTTCGCCGTGACGGCGATCCTAACGTTAGCGCTGGGAGTGGGGGCGAACGCCGCGGTATTCAGCGTGATGAACGCGGTGTTGTTGCGGTCGCTGCCGATCGCCAACCCGCAACAGGTAGTGCTCCTAAACACCTCAAACGCGCCGCGAGGAACGGGGACGATCAATGGTTACGATACGTTCTCGTATCCCGTGTATGACGCGTTGCGCCGCCAGAACAGCGTGCTGGGCGACGTGGTTGCGATCGCGCAGCTATCGGCGGACAAGGTGAATGTGCGCATCGGTGCGCAGCCGGAGACGGCGGAAGCCAACATGGTGAGTGGGAATTTTTTCAGCGCGCTGGGAGTACAGCTAGCTCGCGGACGCGGATTCACCACCCAGGAAGAAACAGACCACGCGCAGACGATGGTTATCAGCTACAGTTACTGGACCCGCCGCTTCTCTCGCGATCCTAACGTGTTGGGGAAGACATTGTATGTGAAGGGTGTTCCCTTCACCGTTGTAGGCGTGACGGGAGAGGGTTTTGAAGGCACAGAGGCGGGCCAGTCCATGGACTTCTGGATTCCGCTGCAGGATAGGATCGAGTTCAACGTGCTGGGCAATCCGCCGGAAAAAGGCAAGCTGTATCAACAGGACCAGACGTGGTGGTGCCTGCGGCTAATGGGGCGGCTGGCTCAGGGAGTAAGCCGCGAGCAGGCAGTCCTGCGCTTGCAGAAGGTATTCCAGACTGCGGCCTATGTTGGGTTGGGTTCGCCGATGGAGGGCGAAAAACCGCCGGTGCTGAGCTTCGCAGATGCCAAGAACTTTCCCGGTTATGACGGGATGTACGGCAAGCCGCTGCGCATGTTGATGGCGATGGTTGTGCTGGTGCTGTTGATTGCGCTTACCAATGTGGTTATGTTGCTGATGGCGCGCAATGCCACCCGGCAGCGAGAGTTCTCTTTGCGGCTTGCGCTAGGCTCGCGGCGCGGTGAGTTGCTGCGACAGCTGCTCACCGAGAGTCTGCTGCTGGTAACGGCGGCTGGCGCGATAGCGTGGGGTTTCGCGCAGCTGGCGACGCGGATGCTAGGGCGGTGGGCGCTGATTGAGTCGAGCCTTGCTCCAGATAGGACGGTGCTGGTATTCACCCTGGGCGTGCTAGCCTTTGCGGCGGTGCTATTTGGGCTGGCCCCCTTTCGGGTTGCGATTGCCGGCGGCGCGGAGTTGGCGCTGAAAACCTCCGCAGCTACTTCAAGCGTAGACCCGGGCAAGACGCAAATCGGGAAGCTCATCGTCGCACTGCAGATGGCACTGTGCCTGGTGTTGCTGGTGGGCGGTGGGTTACTGATTCGGACCCTGCGCAACCTGGAGAATATTCCCCTGGGCATGCAGACGGATGGGCTGGTGGTGTTCGGCCTGAATCCTCAGGGCCTCCATTCGGAGACCCAGGTGATCTCCTTTTATCAAGAGCTGCAGCGCCGTCTGCGCGTCCTGCCGGGTGTGGAGTCAGTAACAGTGATGAATGATCGGCTTGGGTCGTGGTGGTCGAACAATAGCAATGTGATGGTTGACGGAAAAGACCCGGACGCAGGCAAGGGCACAACGTTGGTACGAACCAATGAAATTGGCCCCGACTTCTTTCACACGCTCGGCGTCCCGGTCGTGTTGGGACGAGAATTCACAGATGCCGACAACGCTACGTCGCAAAAAGTTGCGGTGGTCAACGAGCTTTTCGTGCAAAGGTTTCTCCCTAAGCGGAACCCCCTGGGACACAACGTCAACGGGCTGACGATCATAGGTGTAGTGAAAAACCACAAGTATCGGAGCATGAACGAGGAGCCAGTCCCGATGGCGTGGTGGAACTATACACAGGCGCCTGAAGAGGGCGCGATGAATGTAGAAATGCGGGTGCGCGGAGATGCGCTAGCCACTCTCCCTGAAGTACGTAAGGTGGTCGCGCAGATGGATCCCAATCTACCGCTGATTCAGCCGATGTTACAGCGCAAGCAATTTGAACGGACCATCTCACAGCAGCTTATGTTTGCCCGGCTGGGGGAGTTTTTTGGCCTGCTGGCGGTTGTGCTGGTGGCGACAGGACTCTACGGAACGCTTGCCTATCGGGTAAGCATGCGCACGGCTGAGATCGGTGTGCGCATGGCGGTGGGCGCGCGACGCGAGCAAGTGGTCTGGATGATCCTCAAGGACAGCCTCCTCCTTACAGGCATCGGCGTCTTAATAGGCATTCCCTTGGCGATGCTGGTCGGGCACGCACTGACGTCATCTTTGTACGGCGTCAAGCCCTCGGACGCGGTGAGCTACCTGCTGGCGGTGGCCGGTGTAGCCCTGGTTGCCCTGGCAGCGAGCGCGGTGCCTGCTGCTCGGGCAGCGAATGTCGATCCCTTAACCGCATTGCGCTCGGAGTAACCAGGCCGACTCAGATTCGGGCCGCATTTCATCGTCTCAAGGTCAGGGGAGAGTTCCCTGCCATACACCAGCAAGCCTAGCTAGTAGACACTCTACATGCCTTGGGAGTAGAGTGCCTACATCTATGATCGGACGGAATCGCTACAAGAACAGAGTGGAGCTGCTCCAGGGGACGCTGGACATGCTCATATTGCGCACGCTGCAGTGGGGGCCGCAGCATGGGTATGGCATTGTGCAGGCGCTTCGGGTGAACTCGGGCGACGTGCTGCAGGTAGAGACGGGATCACTGTATCCCGCCCTGCATCGCTTGGAACGCCAAGGGTGGGTGCGGGCGGAGTGGAAACAGACGGAAAGCAATCAGCGCGCAAAATATTACCGCGTCACCGCGGCTGGGAAGAAACAACTGACGACTGACCGGACACGGTGGGAACAAATGGTGGCCGCTGTGGCGGCGATCATGCATGGCGAGCCGGAAGGAAACGACGCATGAAGCGGCGGTGGAATCCCTTCAATCGGCGCAGGAACGAATTGGAGGAGGAAATTCAGGCGCATCTGCAAATGGCCATCGCAGACCGCAGGGACCGCGGGGAATCTGCCGAGGATGCTCGCAGCGGAGCCCTGCGGGAGATGGGAAATCTGGGCCTGGTAAGTGACGTCACCCGCGAAATGTGGGGCTGGCTATGGCTGGAACGGCTGGCACAAGACTTACAGTACGCACTGCGGCAGTTACGGAAGGCGCCGGGCTACGCGATTGCGGCGATCGGAACGCTGGCCCTTGGCCTTGGCGCAACCATCGCCATGTTCACCGTCGTCGATCGCGTGCTGCTGCGCGCACTACCCTACCAGCGCGCGCAAGAGTTGGTGGAAATCAAAGAGGCCGGCAACAAGGGCGTTGTCGATTGGGGTGCGCCGTTTCTCGATATCGAACAATGGCAGCAGCGTAACCACAGCCTGCGAGACATAGCCTTCTACGAGCTTCCGAGCGGCCCGGGCCATGTTGATTTTCTGGAGGGTAACAGCGCCGCCACGCAGGTGAGCGCTCCGCGTATCAGCGGCAATCTGATTCCGACGCTCGGCGTGCGTCCTGCACTCGGCCGGGGCTTCAGCGAGGATCCTAAAAGCGATGCGGTGCGCGCAGAAGATGAGCACACCATGCTGTTGAGCGATTCCATTTGGCGCGACGCCTACGGTGCGGATCCCGCCATCCTGGGCAAGGTGGTGAGGTTCAGCGGGCAACCGTACACCGTAATTGGCGTCATGCCGCGCGGGTTCTCGTTCCCCTTGAGTGCCGCGCATCCACTGGTGTGGCGACCGATCGTTCTCGACGACACGGACAAAATTCGGACCAGGCGCGAGAATCCGATGTACCAGGCCGTGGGAAGGTTGTTAAAGGGAGTCAGTCCAAAAACTGCAGAGGCTCAGCTGAAGGTTATCCAGGCGGAGGTGGCCAAAGGCTATACCGACCCGTATGACCGTGACCAGGTAAAGTCCATCCAGGTGCAGAGATATGGCGACTCGCTGGTGGACGCTGATTTACGCAAGTCACTGCTTGCGTTGTTTGGAGCATCGGGCGTCCTGTGGCTGATCTCCTGCGTGAATGTCACCAGCTTGATGCTGGCTCGGGCCGGCGCCCGCCGGCGTGAGATCGCGGTGCGGGGCGCATTGGGAGCAGGCCGGTGGCGCATCGTGCAGCAGTTGTTGATCGAGGGATTGGTGCTGAGCGGGTGCGCTTCGGTGTTGGGCACCGGCTTGGCCATGTTGACGCTGAAGGGATTTGAGTACGCACTGAAAGCACAGTTTCACCTGTACACCAGCATGACGCCGGGCCTGCCGGTGATCGGCACGGTCCTCGGCTTAACCTGCGCCAGCGCATTGATCTCTTGCCTGTGGCCTGCGGCGGTGGCGGCACGAGCCGCCATCGAACCGGCGTTGCGCCAGGGCGGCGCGCAGAGCGGCGGTGCTCAAGGTCAGTACCGAACGCGCTCCCTGCTCGTGGTGCTGCAAATCGCAATGTCACTGACCCTACTGGTTGGCTGCGGTCTGCTGCTGCGCACCATCTACGCTTTGCGCCACGTTCCCCTGGGATTTCGTACCGACCACGTGATGGTAGCCCACCTGAGCATCCCGGCCTACAAATACAAAGGAACAGATATTCAGCGTGCGCTCTACCAGCCGCTACTGGAACGAGCGCAGCATCTGCCGGGCGTGCAGAGTGCGGCGCTGATGACCGAGGTACCGCTGGGCAAAACCTTCGGAATCATCTTTACCCTTGGCGGCGATGGCAAGAGCGCGGCTGACGTACGCCGGCGCGACATGCGGTCGCAGTTTCGGGTGGTGAGCCCGGATATGCAAAAGGTCTTCGGCTTCAGAATGCTGAAAGGAAGATTTTTCAACCAGGGCGACACGACGACCACGCAACCAGTGGTGGTGGTAAACCGGGCTTTTGCGAAGGAGTATGAAGGGGAAGACGCGAATCCGGCACAGGTGTTGGGCGAGAGCCTGGTGAGCTATGACAAGAATCGACGGTCGGTGGTGATTGGTGTATTAGACGACGAGCGCCAGGTGTCGGTGGCTGAGCAGTCGCAGCCGGAGATTGAGGTTTGCCTGCCGCAGATCACCCCGGACAGCATGTTCTACGATGGCGCCGAAAATATGGCCATGGATCTCGCGGTGCGCACAGAGCGCGATCCGACTTCGATCGTGCCCGAACTGCGCGCCATCATGCGTGCCGCGGGCCCCGAGCTGATGGGCAGCAGCTTCACCACCATGGACCAGGTGGTCGAAGACTCCTATGGCAGCCAGCAGCTGGCTGCGCGGCTGCTGGAGATCTTTGGCGGAGCGGCCCTGCTGCTGTGTGTCTCCGGCATCTACGGATTGCTGGCTTACCTGGTGACCCAGCGTACACGCGAGCTAGGGGTGCGAATTGCCTTAGGTGCGCAGCGCGGTCAAGTGATTTGGTTGGTCATGCGGCAGGCGGTCTGGATGCTACTTACCGGTGGGGCCGCGGGCTTGATGCTGGCTTACCTATCCAGCCTGGTGCTGCGCACATTCCTCTACGGAGTCAGGCCTCACGATCCATGGACGATGGGGACGGTCACTCTGCTGCTCTTGAGTAGTGGACTGGCAGCCGCCTACTTCCCAGCCCGCAGGGCGGCTAGGGTAGACCCGATGCGCGCCCTGCGGACAGAGTGAGTCATCGCAGATCACTTAGGCTCAGCGTAAACGCTTTTGACGAAGCCGGCAGCGTTGGTGTTGGGCCAGTCGGGATGCTGTGTCTTGAGCTCGGCGCTGATCTGCTTGCCCGCATCCTCGGCGGAAATGCCCTGCCCCTTAAGCGCCAGCGCACGGGTGCGGATCCCAGAGATCAGGCTTCGTTCCGCCGCCACCAGCGAACCGTCGCCAGGTTCGCTGTGATCGGGTAGAACATGCGAGGCATTCAAGGCTTCCACCTTGTCCAGCACCGCGAGCCAGGTCGCGGGTGTGCCACCATCGCCGAAGATATTCGGCATGGTTTTGTTTTGCACTACGTCGCCGGAGACCAGGGTGCGATCCGGCTCGACGAAGGTGAGCTCATCACCTTTGGTGTGGGCTCCCCCGAACCAGAGCAGCCGCGCTGTGACGCCGCCCAAGTCAACGGTGGCTTCCTGGCCGAACGTGACATCGGGTGGACGCAACACCCCGCCGGCGAGCAGTTCTTTATTCTCCGCCGACCGGCTGCTGAACATGTCGATCATCTCCTGCCCGTGCTTCTCCATTTCCTGTTGCTGGACTTCGTCGCGGATGAGGATGGTGCCCGGAGGAAAACCTGGTTCGCCCGCCGCATGCTCGGGATGGAAATGCGTGGTGGTGAGAAAGAGCTTCGTGTTATTGGGCGCAAGCTTCGCCGCAATGGCCGCGACGGTCGCTCCATTTTTCTGACCCATACCGGTATCCACCAGCAGCGTCGCGCGGCTACCGACCACGATGGCGATGTTGGGGAAGCCCATGATCGCCCAGACGTGATCCGAAATCTTGATGGTGTCTGAACCAACCATCGTATGGTTCATCTGGGCTAATCCCTGGGCGGTGAGAAGTGCGGCCAAGGATAGTGCTGCGGAGATTAATTTCATGATGTCCTCAGACCACCAATATATCCCCGTCGCTCCCCAAACCGATGGAGCAGCCTCACAGTTTTGCCGGAGATCCATGCGGGAGCGCCCGCCCTGCGTGGACTTTCGTCAGCGCGCCCCCATCGATCGCGAGTTGCCCATTCACGAGCAGAAAGAGTACGCCGGTTGCCAGCAGATTGGGTTGCTGATAGGTCGACCGGGCGCCGATTGTCTTGGGATCGAATACCACCACGTCGGCAAAATAGCCGGTCTTGAGAAGGCCGCGGTCTTTCAGGCCCAACGTCTCTGCCGGCAGCGAAGTGCTGGAGCGGATTGCGAAGGGGAGCGTAATGACGTGTTCGTCGAAGACATACTTACGCAGCTTGAGGGGGAAGGTTCCATATTTCCGGGGATGGCCTGGGCTGCCGTCCGAGCAGGTCATCACCCAGTCCTGGCGCATAAAGTTCTGTATGTCGCTCGCCTGCATATTGAAGGAGGCTACGTCCGCGCCGCCTTTTTGAATGATGGTCAGCGCTGCTTCAACCGGTGAGACACCGCGTTCGTGCGCGATCTTGGCCAGGGTCTTGCCGATAAACTCTTGGTCCGGCGCCGCAGTCATCAGCAAAGACTCGGGGCCGCCGCGACGGTCGAGATTCTTCTGCATCTCTGCCACCAGGCGTGGCCTCACGGCGGGATCGCCGATCCGCTGCAACAATGCCTCCTGGCCCCCAACCTCCGCCCACCGTGGTATCAAGGCAGCTTCGACACTGGTTCCCGACGCATCGTAGGGGTATTGACTTGCCGTCACCCGCACGCCGGCCGCCCTGGCCTCATCGATCAAGGCGATCACTTGCGAGCTCTGCCCCCACACTTCGCGGCCCAGCGACTTGACGTGGGAAATCATAACCGGCATGTGGGCTTCCCTGCCGATCCTGATGGTTTCGCGCACGGAAGCCAGCAGCCCGATGTTGTATGTGCTTTCGTCTCGCATATGGGTGTCGTAAATGCCTCCGTCCGCGGCCGCCACCTTGGCCAGAGCAATCACTTCTTCGGTGCTGGAATAGCTGCCCGGCGCATAGTACAGCCCGGTAGACAAGCCGATTGCCCCATCCTTCATTCCCCGGTCCACCAGCGCCTTCATGGACTCCATTTGCTCGGAGGTGGGCTTTGCATCCGACATGCCCATGACAGCGCTGCGGACGGTGCCCTGGCCGATAAACAAGGCGGCGTTGGTGCCGATGCCTTGCTGTGTCCACTTGTGCAGCGCATCGCCAATTTGCAGCGGACTGCTTCCATCGTTGCCGGTCGCTACGGTTGTTACGCCTTGCATCAGATACGCATCGTTGCGGCTGGTCACCGGGTTGGAGAGGTCTTCAAAGGTGTGTGTATGGGGATCGACAAATCCCGGCGCGACCACCAAGCCGTGGGCATCAATGACGCGACTGGCCTTTTGCGTCAAGTTTTTTCCAATGAGAACGACTCTATCCCCGCGAATGCCTATATCCACCTGTTGTGCCGGGGAGCCGGAGCCATCGAGAACGGAGCCGTTGCGAATCACGAGATCGAGCTTCTGTGCCCGCGACGGGCTGGCCGCGTAAAGAAGGAGTAGTGCTGACAAGATCCTGGGAATCATCGCCGTCTCCAAGAGGGTGCTTGAGGTGCCGGTTGCCGAGAGTACTGAATATCAAGAAGAGTACCTTGACGGAACGGGCGATTAATATCACAATGTAATTCTAATCATGCTTGGCGAATTCGAGTACCTGATGATCACCGCGGCGGCCGGACTTGGAGACAAGGCCTATGGAGCTGCCATTCGGGAAGAGATTGAACACACTACCGGGCGCAAGTGCTCCATTGGTGCGCTCTATACGACGATTGAGCGGCTGGAAAAGAAAGGACTGCTCACTACCTGGATGGGCGAGGCGACGCCGGAACGAGGGGGCCGCGCCAAACGTATGGTTCGCGTAACCCCAAAAGGCGTGAAAGCGGCCAAGGACTTCTACGATGTAGTGGTTCGGGTAAGCCGCGGCGCCTCATGGGTAGCAAACCGGAGTGGGAGCGCGTGATGACAACTATAGGCTGGTCCGTGGTGGAGGTTGCCGCCCGGCTGCTGGAACGTGGCGAGCGCGAGGCGGTGCTGGGTGATTTGCTGGAAGCCGGCGAGAGCGGCTTGCCGGGGGTGCTGGATGTCTTTGGTCTAGCGGTCCGGCGACACCTCGGGCTTTGGAAGGACTGGCGCCCGTGGCTCGCGTCGTTCGGTATGGCCTTGCCGGGCAGCCTGCTTCTGATGGGCTTCTCGCTTTCGGTCAGCCAGACCTATCAACGGCTCATCCACCCAACCGTCTTCAAGGCCATCGGGCTGACGGTGGGTCCAGGTTTCACTTTGTTCTTGTGCAATGTCATTCTCTTGATCGGCTGGTCCTGGACTGGTGGCTTCGTCATGGGATCGATCTCGCGGCGAACTGTGCGAGTAAGCGCGGCCATTTCTTTTCTGCCCTGCGTGTTTTGTCTGGCAAGGTTCCGCGTGGAGTCGCTGTCGCGGTTTTGCCTGCTTCTCTTTTTGCTCCCTGCGATCTGGGGACTTTGCCAGGGCCTGCAAATTGCCCAGATCAAATTGCGATCGGCACTTATTCTGGCCGCGGCCATCACCCTGCTCACGATTCCTACCTGGGGCAGCAAGGGCTCGTGGATTCCCAATTGGGCTTTGAGTTGGCCGGCATGGTACCTGGTGGCGATGGCATGGAAGAGCGAGGCTAGGAAGGGTTGGGAGAAATGGCGGACGAACTAGTTTTATCCGTGAACGGAACTCAGCATTCGGTGACCGCTTCCTCAGACACCCCATTGCTCTATGTGCTGCGCAATGAGCTGCACTTATCGGGGCCGCGCTTGGGTTGCGGGATAGCGCAGTGTGGCGCGTGCGCCGTCCTGGTGGATGGACAGGAGGTCCGCTCTTGTACTGCACCGCTTTCCTCCGCCGTGGGTAAGCAGGTAACGACGATCGAGGGGCTGCCCCAGGTGTGGGCCAGGAAGAAGGGCCTGAGCGATGCAGGTTTACATCCAGTGCAACAAGCATGGATTGACGAGCAAGTGCCGCAGTGCGGTTACTGCCAGAGTGGAATGATGATCGCCGCCGTGGAGCTGCTGGAAAAGAATCCCAACCCTACTGTAGTGCAGATCAAGGATGCCTTTAGCAATAAGCCCCCTTCCCCTCATCTCTGCCGCTGTGGAACCTATGCGGCCATCATCGAAGCTGTGCAGTTGGCAGCTAAGAGCATGAGTGCCTAGCTTAGCCGTGGTGCACGAAGCCACCGCTATGAGGGCTTTGGTGTTTGCGTGAACTCAACCCGGCAGTGGTCAGTCTCTAATAAAACTGAATAGGAACTGGACGGGTGCCCCAGGTTCGCACCAGCGTACGTGGAGTGAAAATGGGTTTTTTCGAATGCTTTCACTTGACGGAATATCAAGAGCGTTCGCGGGGGCTTCGCTCCCGTGGTTTTGGTCCCAAGTACGCTGGTGCGAACCTGGGGCACCCGTCCAGTTCCTATTGCGTTTGTAAGAGTGAGCACCATGCTAATGAAGACTGATCACCCAATCAACAGCGGCGTTATGCCGACCCTCACCCGACGCGGGTTTCTCAAGATGGGCGGCGCTCTCATGGTGTCGTTCACGTTTCCCGGGCTCTCCGCCATCGGCGCGGAAACACAGCGGGAAACGAGCCAGTTGGCGTCGTGGCTTGAGATCAGGCAGGACAATACCATTCTTGTGCGCACCGGCCGTACCGAGATCGGCACCGGCATGAGCGCGTTCTATGCGCAAGTGATTGCCGAAGAATTGAGCGTGCAACCAGAATCGATCACGCTCCTTATGGGGGACACCGATAAGACGCCGGACGGTGGCTATTCTGCCGGCTTCCTTAGCGGAGCAGCGAACCTGCGCAAAGTGGGCGCCTACACGTACCAAGCGCTACTAGGGCTTGCTGCAGACAAACTCCGTGTTCCGGTCTCTTCTCTCACCGTCGTGGATGGCATCGTCTCGGGCGGCAGAAAGAGCATCGGCTACGGAGAACTGGTTCAAGACCAACAGCTGGATCTGAAGATTCCAGTCTCGGGGGAGCCGGCAAAGGTCGACCCCGCGGAGTGGAATGGCTTGGCAGGCTTGGACGGTCTCACGGTGCTGGGAGATCCGCCGACCAAGCCAATGAACCAATACAAAGTCGTAGGCAAATCTCACCCCATGCCGGGCATCCCCGCCAAAGTTACGGGTAAGACACAATGGTGTTGCGACGTCACTTTGCCCGGAATGCTTCACGCGCGCATGGTGCGACCCGCAACGCTGGGCTCGACGTTGATCACCGTCGGCGCGCTGGACAAGACGCGCTTTCCCAACGCACAAGTGATCAGCAAACAGAATCTGGTCGCCGTGCTGTCTCCCAATGAATGGGAGGCGGTGAACGCGGCGCGATCGGTCGCGTCCGGTACCAAGTGGACCGAATGGTCTGGCCTGCCCGGCAGCGATAATTTGACCCGGACGCTTCGCGACAACAAGTGGGGTGCGCCATCGGAGGGCAGGGGGAATGCAGCAGCGGTAGATGCGGCCCTGGCGCAGGCAGGCAAAACTGTCTCGGCGACCTATGAACAGCCTTACATCAAACATGCTCCCATTGGAGCCTTTGTCGCAGTGGCCGACGTGCGCAGCGATGGCACTGCGACGGTATGGGCCCATTCTGCGAACTCGCAAGGCTTGCGGGCGCAGATTGCAAATACTCTGAGTACACCGATCGAAAAAGTAGTCGTCCGCTGGCTAGACCACGCCGGCCAGTTTGGGCGCACCACCTTCGGAGGCGACGGCGCTGAGGGCGACGCCGCCATCCTCTCGCAGTTGAGCGGGAAACCTGTGAGTGTGCAGTGGACCTTGCAGGACGACTTGGCATGGTCGGCGTCCTCGCCCGGTTGGGTCGAAGACATAACCTGCAGCCTCGATGACCGGGGCTGCGTGACCGCTCTACACAGCGCCTTCTACTCTCTACAATCGAATGACGCGCGGATTGTCGGCGCTCTTCTCGCCGGCATGCCTTGCAGCCAGCCCAAGCCAGGCTATTGGATCGCCACAGAGTGGCCATACGACAAAATTAAAGACCGGCGGGAAGAAGTGTATGGGATGCCGAACTTGGGAGCGGATGCGCACACCGCGGGATTGCGCGGGCTCATCATGCGCACCCCCGGGCAGCGACAGCAGAATTTCGCGCTCGAATCCCTGATCAACGAGGCGGCATCGTGCGCAGGCATCGATCCCATCGAGTTTCGGCTTCTGCACACCACTAACCAGCGGCTCATCGATATCATCCATGCCACGGCCAAGGCGGCCGCATGGGAGCCACGACCTTCGCCGCACCCGGGCGCACGCCGTACCGGAACCGAACCTGTGACCGGCCGCGGAGTAGACATCATGGTCCGCCAGAATTCTTACTGGATGGGTATAGCCGAAGTGGCAGTAACGCCGGATACGGGCGTGGTCCAGGTGACAAAGTTCACCATCGGTCTTGACTGCGGAAAAATCATCAACCCCCGGCAACTGGAACGATGCATGAAGAGCGGCGTCGTCATGGGTGTCAGCGAAGCGCTCAAAGAAGAGGTCACCTTTGACAAGGGAAAAATCACCAGCACCAGCTGGAGCCGCTACAAGATCCTGACCATGGCCGAGATGCCCGAGATCAAGGTGGTGCAGATTACGCGGGACGACAAAGGATTTGGAGGCGGTTCAGAAGCCGCCAATGCCATCTGTACGCCGGCAATCGCCGCGGCCTTCTTCGATGCCACCGGAGTTCCGGCGCGCAGAATCCCGCTCACCCCCGCTTATGTGACAAACCTCCTTAAAGGCTAAAGCGGTGAGTTGCGAGCGTAGATCCGGCTACAATGCAGTCATCTGCATACGGAGCACCGGACTCACTCGAAAATGAAACCGACCCGAATCGTTCTCGCCTTTCTTCTAGCATTTGCTTCGGCCCCGGCGCTGTATGCCGACAACTGCACGGCGATCAAGGACCTGAAGCTTCCAGACACAACCATCACCACGGCCGAGCAGGTTGCGGGCGATGTGGAAGGGCCTGGGATCGAACCCCCACTCCACGAATTACCGCCATTCTGCCGCGTGACCGGAGTGCTTCGACCGACAGCGGATTCAGACATCCACTTCGAAGTGTGGCTGCCGGAAAAAGATTGGAACAGTCGCTTTCTCGGAGTAGGCAACGGGGGGTTCGCCGGCTCGATTGGCTATCGAGAACTGGGCGGCAATCTGCGCCGCGGATTCGCCACGGCGGGCTCAGACGCCGGCCATCAAGCGGAAGGTGAAGATGCGAGCTGGGCCTTTGGTCATCCGGAGAAGATCAAAGACTTCGGATGGCGCGCCGTCCACTTAACCGCCGAGCGCGCGAAGGACGTGGTCAAGGCGTACTACGGCAAGACCGCCACCAAGGCCTACTTCGATTCCTGCTCGGATGGCGGACGCGAGGCGCTGATGGAAGCGCAGCGTTTTCCAGAAGACTACGACGGAATCCTGGCGGGCGCGCCGGCCAATAACTGGACCCACCTATTGTCTTCAGGGGTAGATATTGCCCAGGGAACGATCAGTGACCCGCGGGCTTACATCTCCAGCATGAAGTTGCCCGCAATACAACGCGCTGCGCTGGCGGCGTGCGATGGAGTGAAAGACGGCTTCATCAGCGATCCGGCGAAGTGCCACTTCGATCCCTCGGTGCTGTTATGCAAAGCCGCGGACTCCCTCGATTGCCTCACGCAGCCGCAACTGAACGCTCTGAAGAAGCTCTATGCGGGCGGTGTGGATAGTCAGGGAAAATCCATTTTCCCGGGGTATGTGATGGGGGACGAGTCAGGCTCCTGGCGCGCCTGGATCCTTGGGCAGGGCCCAGGATCGGGCGCCGGAGTCCAGTATGCGCAGAACTACTTTCGCTACATGGTGACCGGCAACACCAAATGGAACATATTGACGGCGGATGTAGATGCGTCACTCGCCGCAGCCAGCAAAGAAACTGCAACTGCTCTGAACTCCACCAATCCGGATCTTCGGCCATTTTCAGCGCGCGGCGGGAAGTTGATTATGTATCACGGTTGGAATGATCCTGCCATCTCACCCTGGGGCAGCGTCATGTACTACCAGAGCGTGCAGAAGACAATGGGCGCGGAGAAGACAGATTCGTTCATGCGTCTTTACATGGCGCCCGGCATGGAGCATTGCACCGGCGGACCGGGCCCATCCGCTTTTGGCCAGCTAGGCATCCCCACCAGCAGCGGCCCTAAGTACGGAGTCTTTGATGCCCTCGTCGATTGGGTAGAGAAAGGCGTTCCGGCGGAAAACGTGATCGCCACCAAATACACGCCGGACAATAAGGTGATGTTAACCCGGCCCCTATGCCCCTATCCCGCGGTAGCGAAGTACAAGGGCGCCGGTGATACCAATGATGCTGCCAACTTCACCTGCAGCAAGGACAGCGAATGAAGTGTCGTGAATCGCTGCTGGTGATCGCGCTGGGCGTGCCGCTGCATCTGCTCCACGGGCAGGCGCCCGCGCCTGCGTGGTCGCAGCCAGGTTCGGCAAACCATACGCAGGTGGCGCCACCTGCAGATTTTCACCGGCCCAGCAAGAACTTCGATACACCGATCGGTATTTTCGAGGGCCAGTCGGACATTGGCAGCGCGTTGGTGCCGGGCAGCGCTAGTTACGATGCCGCTACCGCGCAGTACACCATCAACTCCGCCGGCTACAACGTGTGGTACACGCGGGATGAGTTTCGCTATCTGTGGAAGAAGATGTCCGGCGACGTTTCGCTCGCCGCCGACATTACCTTCCCCGATGAAAAGGGCTACGGCGATCGCAAGGCAGTCCTCATCATTCGCCAGGATCTCGAGGACGATTCCAAGGAGGCCATCGTCGCGCTGCACGGTGCTGGCATGATCCAGCTCGCGCAGCGCGCGGAAAAGGACGTGCGCGTCAAGGACATGGAGTTTCGCGTCGGGGGCCGCGGACGTCCCGGCGGCGCCAGCCCTGACAGCCTCGTCCCGGTCTTCGCCAAGCGCATCGGCATCGAGAAGCAAGGCGACTCTTTTGCCCTTTTCGTAAGCCTGGAAGGCGAACCGATGCACCCGTTCGGCCCACCCATCCATCTGCACATCGACGGACCCTTCTATGCCGGCATTGGCTTCTGTTCGCACTTACCGGATAAGTCCGATACCGCAGTGCTCTCCAATGTAGTTCTGGAAAACTCTGCGGGCCAGATTAGGTAGGCAGCAAAACACCCCGCTTCACGGGTAGCACCAACCATGAGTCCTGCACGGAAGCTGTGGCAGTTCGGGCGCGGCAGGGGCATAGATAGTTTTGCGGTCAACCTCAAATGCACCGATCTCCCGTTCATCATCTGCTTGGATCAAAAACCGAACTTTGTTGGTCTTTGTCGGAATCTTTACCTTGGCCCTAAGTCGCGTATTCGCCACGGCTTGTTTTAGAGCATCCCCAGTATCTGCCGTGACTATAATCGGTTCCCTCTCATAGACGAGAACATCTCCTCTTTTGTCCATGCTTGCAGTGATCAATGTCAGGTCTGCCTGCCTCTTCCCATTACCCGCAACTTTCCAGTCAAGATCTTTCGACGGCAACATCAAGGTAAAATCCGCAGTCTGGGAGGAAGTGTTCAGTACAAGGGATTCGAGGGTCACCTGCGTCTGCGACAGCGCGTGAGGGGCCACCAGAGTCGCGAGCCAAAGAGCGGAGAACACAAGACGACGCGGAATCATGCCCGGCCTCAGGCGGTATTCTACTCCGCTTTCTGTCGTGGGCTATGGCCTTAGGGGAAAGGCAGAAGGTTTACTCACTCAATAGAGCCGTTGAAGCAAGAGTAATGTTCCGTCTGTCGCTCGCCGCGTCTTCCTTCTGAAACGATCATCATAAAAGACTAGGACGAGGAACATCTTCGACGCTCCTGAATCAAAAAAACAGGGGGAATTATGAAGCTCGCAGGAAAGAAAGCTCTCATCACCGGGCGCAACAGTGGCATCGGTTTTGCCACCGCCCGTCTTTTTGTTGCGGAAGGCGCCCAGGTCGCCATTACCGGCCGTGACCAGAAGACGCTTGACGAAGCCGTCGCAGAACTCGGACCGAGCGCGCGGGGCTACCGTGCAGATGTCACTATTGCCGAGGATCGCAAGCAGCTCTTCTCAGCACTCGCCAGAGATTTTGGCAGGCTCGACATCGTCTTCGCAAATGCCGGCATCTCGGGCAGGACGCCTACCGGCGCGGCTGACGAAGCCGTCTTTGAGAACATCATCCACATCAACCTCAACGGCGCTTTCTTCACCGTCAATTCAGCCGCTCTTTTGCTGAATGACAACGGCAGCATCATCTTTAGCGGATCTGTGCACAACTATCTGGGCCAGTTGCACTTTTATCCATCGATCGGATTTTTTGGCGCAAAGCATCGACAGAAGCGGTAAACACCTCGAAGCTCCTGGCAGAGAGTGCAGTCCGCGCGCTATTTCGCAAGCCGGCGTGGACCTCGACAACGTCGGATACCTCTAAAGCAGAGCATACCGTCGCTGCGGTGATACCTCCGCAGAGAAGAAATCCGATGCGATTGCCGGCTGTTTCGCTGAGGTTTTTGACCGTGGCCGCACCCGACACCGCCGAAGCTTGACCGCCCGCAGTCAGGACACGGGTCGCTCCAGTCTGTATGACCGACGCTAGCGATTTCTCCAGGTTAGGAGAAACATCGAAGGCGCGGTGAAAGGTGACCTCGAGAGGCCGCGCAAGTTCCACCAACTTCCTGGTGCGTTCGATATCGACCGTCTGGTCTGAATGAAGTAGTCCCAGCACGATGATGTCTACCCCCATGTTGCGGGCGTATAGAATGTCCTGACGCATCACTTCAAACTCCGCGTTGGAAGGAGTAAAGGACCCCGCGCGCGGGCGGACGAGCATGGCCAGGGGAAGATCAATCATGCGCCTCGCGGCAGCCACGAATCCAGCGCCGGGAGTGATGCCTCCGTCAAAGAGCGGACCGCATAATTCGAGGCGATCGGCTCCTCCCCGGACAGCGGCAAGCGCCAAATCGAGCGAGTCTACGCAAATTTCCAGCAGCCTTTGCGGCATTTTCAATTCCTCGCCGTTCCTGAGACTCATGAACGACCTGATGTATTGCGGCGAAGCCGGCGAACCGCTACGCTGTATCGATCCGAGCGATAGAAGCCCAATACATAGATCAGCGGCATTCCGGACGTTGAGTAAATGATCTGACGAATACGCAGGACCGGCTGGTTCTTGGCAATTCCCAAAAGGTCCGCGGTTCTGGCGTCCGGCATGGTCGCGTCGATCTCTTCATCGGCGTGGCCCAAGGTCTCGTTGTACTTTACCTCAAGGAGCTTGAAGAGCGACTCACGGGCGAAGGTGGCTTTCTTAAGGTCCGGAAATCGCACTTTCGACAAGTAGCTGATTTCCAGCGAAAAAGGTTCGCCATCCGCGTGCCGCAGGCGCTCCAGCTTGAGCAGACTGCTTTCGAGAGGCAATGCGAGCCGGGCCACAATCTCCTGTTCGTCGTTGACGGTACGCGCCGAAAGAATCTTTGCTTTTGCGGACTGACCGCGAGCAGCCATTTGTTCTGTTGTGCTTAACAACTCGTTGATTAGGATTTTGGGCTTGCTTACAAATGTGCCGACGCCCTGCCTGCGTTCGACCAATCCCTCCCGCTCAAGCGAAGTGACGGCATGGCGCGCCGTCATCAGACTGACCTTGTGAAGCCTGGACAGTTGCCGCTCAGGCGGGACGAGGTCACCAACCCGCAGTTCGCCTGATTCAATACGTTTGCGAATCGAGTCCTGAATCTGGCGATACGCCGGAACGGCAACACCCTGCTTTTTTCGAACCACTGCTCTTCCTTCCAGATGCCGACGGCCATCTCATAGCGCCAGTCTTATATAGCATATCCCCAATAACACCAGTGCAGGCCGCATTAAATTGCAAGCGAGCGCCCTAGGTATTTACGCCTTCACTAGATGCTGCTTCGCCGAACGACCTCTCGAATCGTGTTGACTTTTAAAAATGGGACATGTATAGCTGAAACTTCACAGCTATATAGCACCGTCGCACGATGTAGCCCGCTCGGGATTACCGTATTCGCCAAAAACAAGATGGAGAAAACAAATGAAAACCTTCCGGGGCAAGTTGGCCTTATTGGTGTTGGCAACCCTAGTGTCGGCCGCGACTTCATGGGCGCAACAGGTAACTGCCGGAATTACCGGCCTGGTCTCGGATCGCGGCAATAGCGTCCTACCAGGCGCCCAGGTCGTGGCGCGCAATCTCGATACGGGGGTTGAGTACCCTGCTACGACCAACTCGGCTGGTCTCTACCGCATAGAGTTTCTGCCGCCAGGACACTACCAGATGAGCGTAAACGTCGCCGGATTCAAAACGGCGACGGTACCGCCGTTTGCCCTCGAGGCATTGCAGACGCCCACCTTCAACATAACGATGGAGGTCGGAAGCACCTCCACCACGGTGAGTGTGACCAGCACCGCGCCTATTCTCAACACAAGTGATCCCACTCTGGGTACAACCCTTAGCTCGAATGCGATCGAAAACCAACCCTTGAACGGCCTCGATTACTCCGCTCTCACTTTGTATGTGCCGGGGACGGTCAGCACCTACGGGACATCCGGTACGACGGTGATTGAACGAAGCGCGAGCAATTCTGCGGTTTTCGACTCGCCTAACATGAATGGAAACCGCTCGCAGTCCAACAACTTCATCCTCGATGGCATCGACATCAATGAAACCTTTGGCAATTTTCCATCCTACAGCCCTGCTCCGGAGTCGCTGGAGGAAGTCAAAGTCCTGACGTCGAACGCGCCGGCGGACTACGGGAATGTGAGCGGGGGAGGCGTGGTGGCGGTACTCAAAAGCGGAACCAATCAATTCCATGGTTCTGCGTATGGCTATCTACAGGATTCCAAGACCAACGCGAACAGTTGGACCAACAACCATCAGACGCCGATCATACCGATCAACCCCTTTACGCAGTCGCAGTTCGGTGGAACCATCGGCGGCCCAATACGGCACAACAAGCTTTTCTTTTTCGTCGACTACCTGGGCGCACGCTATCACCAGGGAGGTCTGGGCCAAGCGAGCGTTTTCTCTGAAGCAATGCGGAACGGCGATTTCTCCTCTCTTCTGGGTTCCTCGAATCCAATCCAGCTCTACGACTCGCAAAATGGCTTTGCGCCCTATCTGAATAATACCGGCGTCCCGATTCTGAACCCAGTGGCGCAATTTCTCTTTGCACATCCTTCGCTTTACCCACTGCCCAATGCGACACCATCCGACGGCGTCACGCAGAATAATCTGCAAGGGCCGGTTCGTTCCTACAAGGGCAACAATCAGGGAGACGTCAAAATTGAATATGACGCCCGTCTCAATGACAAAATTACCGGGTTTTATTCAGCATCGACGGGTTATGACGGACAGACATCCGTCCTGCCAGTCACATTCCCGGTAACCGACCACTCCCCAACCAACGTTTTCGGGGTAGGTTGGGTGCATAGTTTCTCGCCGGCATTCATTAATATGGCGCGTGTTGGCTTTACCCGGACCAACCTTCCTCCCAGCACTCCGACCGATCCATCCGGGCAGTTTGGGCTGACCGGTAACAGCCAGGTAGGCATTCCCTTTGGCGCGCAGCCTTCTTTAGGCTTCAGTCTTCAAGGCTTCGGTGCGTCGGCCGGCTTTGGCGGCAGCGGCAGTTCCATCAACATCACGGATGTGGGTACCGAGGGACTCGGCCCCGCGGTCGTTGACAACACTTATAGTTACATTGACAACGTAACGTGGCAGCGCGGCCTGCACCTGTTAAGCATTGGGGTTCAGGCGCTGCGTTATCAGAATAACTTTTCACCGACCAATAACTATCAACCGCTGGGTGCTCTGCAGTATTCCGGAGCCTTTACCAGCAACCCGGTATTGGCCAATGCCGGAGGTTATCCTGGAGCGGACTTTGTACTGAATCGCGTATATGGCCTGGGTATTTCTCTGGCCAGCATTCGCGTTGGACAACGCCAGTGGCGCGCGGCAGGATTCATTCAAGATGACTGGAAGGTTCTCCCGAATCTGACCCTGAATCTCGGCTTACGTTACGAATATGACCAGCCGTGGATTGAACAAAACAACAAAACTGCAAATGTCGACCTCACGACGCAAACTTTGATTTATGCCGGCCATGTTCCGGTGGGGGCACCCGCGGGGTCGGGGGTTTGCTCAAACAGCGGTTGTTATCAGCCAAACTACCGGCAGATTATGCCACGACTCGGGTTCGCCTATCAGCCGAACCAACGAGCCGTGATCCGCGGCGGCTATGGCGCCACAAGCTACTTTGAAGGCAACTCGTACAATCAGAGGTTGTCAGCCAACCCGCCGTTCCTGCAGGCGGTAAGCCTCACCACGATTACGCCCACCGCGGCTTCGGGAAGTACTCCAGCGAGCGGCGGGTCTCCCCGCACAGTCCAACAAGGATTTTCCACTCCCAGCACCAATGCATCCGGTCCCGCGACCCAGATATGGCCTCAGAACATGCAGCCGGCCTACATTCAAGAATGGAACCTGACCGGCGAATATGCTTTTACGAACTCGCTGGCGCTGCAAGTTGGATATATCGGTGAGCAGGGACAGCATATCGAGGACTATGGAAATCTTAACCAGTATCGCGTAAATGGCGATCCCACCTCGGCCCCTTTCTACAACAGCGCCAACCTGGGACTGGGATCGAATATTGTCATGATCACCGAAGCCAGAGCCATGATGAACTACAACGCTCTGCAGGCAACTCTGCGCCAGCATCTGAACCGGGGCCTGGAATTTACCCTGAATTACACCTATAGCAAAGCGATGACCAACAGCCTGGGTATGTACTTCTTAAACGTGAACGGGTATAGCGGAGCCTTCCAAAACTACTATGATAGCGCCGCCGATTATGGCCCGGCAGGCTACGACGTGACCCACAACGTTTCAGGGATTGGCGTATACGCTCTTCCAGTCGGCCGCGGGCAAACTTATCTTGCACACACAAATCGCCTTGTGGATGAGGTTATCGGTGGATGGAAGCTTTCGATTTCCGGCGTTGCTTATTCCGGTTTCCCCGATAGCATTACAGGGCCCAGCAACAACTCGAATAGCTATGGAGTTTCTCGCGCGAATCAATATCGCAAGCTGAGGATCGTTCACCGTTCGATCGATAACTGGCTCGGTACAGATCCCTCGGCTACACCGTGCACGCAACCAGGGGTGGACAACGGGGTTTGTGCTTTTGGCGCCCCAGCCAGCAATACTTTCGGTACTTCCCGAAATGGAGTTATCCGCGGACCTGGGTATCTGAACGTCGACACCTCCATGTTTAAAGATTTTCATATTACAGAAAGCCAGGCATTTGGATTTCGCTTTGATGCCTTCAACGTATTCAATATTGCCAGTTATGGGAACCCGGATATCGGTATTACCGATACCGAGTTTGGCAATATTTCGAACCAGAATCCGGGTGCAGTGCGATCCCAGGAACGGCGTTTGCAGTTCGCTCTGCGGTATTCCTTCTGAGCTTTTGTTTGAGTTCCCCTCAGGCTTCCACGGGCCAACCAGCAAGCTTATTGCAGCGATTCCTGGGGATTGGGATGAAGAAGGGATAAGTCGACACCGTCCATCGCATAACGGGCATACAGGAAGTCGTGGATCGAGACCACACGATCGCCTGCGAAACCCAGGGCGACGAAATAGGCAGGCGTCTCGAGTGAGATCTCGCGATCGTAGACCAGCATCGCGGCTCGTCCATCCACGACGCCCGCCGCGTAAGCCCACCGTTTGGCCGCTGCATACGCAGCGTAGTATTCCGCGACCTCGCTTTTTCCTCGCTTGCGCAGCTTCGCGACGAGGTCAAGTTTGACGTCGTCAGCCAGCATGGCGCGGACGGTATCGAAGTCTCCGATCTTGAACCCTTCTACATATGTGGTCAGCCGGGCGCGCATTCCTTCGGACAGCATGGGCGGTGAGATATCGGCGGGTTCCTTGGCAAACTCGCGCAAACGGACACGCCCCCGTTGGAGCGCGGATTTCGCGGCCGCCTCGCTGGCACCGGTAATCGATGCAACTTCCTCCAGGGAATGCCCAAGCACATCCTTCAGGATGACCGCGCTCCGCTGGAGCGCCGCAAGCCGCATGAAAGTACGCAGACTCATCGTGGCGGCCTCATGGTCTTGATGGGGGGAATCCGGAGCAGCAATCATGTCGAGTGCCTCGTCATGCTGCATCATCGGACCGCGCGCACGGCGACGGAGGAAATCCAGCGCGGTGTTGTGGGCGATACGGAACAGCCAACCTTCAGGGTTGTCGATGACACCGACAGTGGACAGCGCGGCAAGAGCTTTCATCAGTGCGTCCTGGACAATGTCCTCGCCATCGACGGCAGAGCCGGTCATGCGGGCGCAGTATCGATGGAGCTTTGGACGAATCTCACCCACTAACTGCTCGAACTGATCACGCGCATCATCAGTCATTGGCGATCACGGCCCTCGGAATATTTGGATCATACGTTACGTCGAGCGGCATGATGGCGCTTTCGTTGCGAAAGCCGTAGGCGACGCCGTAGCATATAACGCGGGTCCCCGAGGAGCTCGGCTACCTGTTCTCCAACCTGCGCTGGGCGCAGGATCGAGCCATAACGTTGCATGACATAGTCCTCGATGCGGACACCCTCGCTCTCGGCGCAGGCGGCCGCGACCTGATGCCCGAGCGTGGTACCAGGAATCAGCTGCATAGGCACGAGTACCTGAAAATGGATTCCGAGGTCACGTTCGCGCGAAACCGCGTTTGCGCTGTGAGCCATGAACCACAGCATCCGTTTGGCGCCTATGTAGCCTCCAGAGAGGCTCAGGTTTTCAGGCGCGATGAACGGAACCGCAAGCACCATGGCTGCTCCGCTAGACATGATTAGAATGCGGCTACCTGGTTTCATCGGCGTGTGGAGTGCGGCCTGAATGCCGACCAGCCCTGCCTTGACATCGGTGTTCCAGACAGTCGAGAACTCATCCCAGTTCTGCTGGTCGATTGGCTTTATCGGTAGCCGGGCACCGGCGTTCAGGATCAGCACATCCGGCACCTCCTCGCGGACAACCTTGTTCATAAGGGCAGCGTCGGTTGCGTTGCCGGCGATGACGACAGCACCGGCCTGCTCGGCCGAAGAGAAATGCGCTCGATCGCGGGCAATGGCGATTACGTCCGCGCCGCAGGCAGCCAGGGCCTCCACCATCGCGAGCCCCAGCCCTTGGCTGCCGCCGGTGATGACCACACGTTTTCCGTTCAGGTTCGGCATGCTCATTTGCTTCCTCCGGACACATCACGCGTGGTGGTTGTAGACGACGTCGCCAGCAAGGCTGTCGAACGCGGCGAGCGCGGCGATTCTCGGGAAGTAAGCGACCATATCGGGGTTGGTCTGCATCGCTTCTACCGAAGCAAGGTCGCGCCACTGCGAGTAGATGGCTACATGCGCCTGATCCGCGGCGGCGATGAAGCTGGTCGAGATCCAGCCATCGAGCTTGCTGACGACGCTTTCGGTATTCTCACGCAGGAGCTTGATGAGGGTTTGCTGCTTATCAGGCTCGACAGTCAGGATATTGATCAGTGTCGTGACCCTTTTCGTCACTTCTATGGTCGTGTTCATGTTGTTCTCCTCTCCAGGCGTTTTCTTTCCTTGCACCATGAAGACGATTTTGTTAATTAGAACGGATCGGTCGGGGGAAGAAAATTTGTTACTGGGAAAAACTCGCGATTGGTGTCTCCCGGCATGACTTTGGAGCTTGCGGAGAACTGAGAAGAAACGGGGTGAGGTTCGTGGAATCCCACATCTCGCGAAAAACGAGCGGGATGTGGGGGACCCAGCATTTGTTGCTGGTGTAGCGGCTTGAAGAGTCTGCATGGTACTTTGATAAGCGGATGAAGTATACCGGCCTGGAGTCACCCCTACTTGAGGAGAGTGCATGAGAGAGCTTGCCGCAGCTTGCCTGGCTGCGACATGGATTGCGGCATTGGCGCCAGGCCTGGCGCAGCAGAAAGCTGCCGGCAGCCCGACTGCGACCCCCATCAAGCATCTGGTGGTGATCTTTGACGAAAATGTTTCTTTCGATCACTACTTCGCCACCTATCCCGATGCGCTCAACCCGCCGCACGAAACGCCGTTCAAGGCGCTCGCGGGAACGCCCCGGGTGAACGGCTTGACGCAACTACTTCTGCAGCGCAACCCAAATTTTCTGAACCGAAAAGTAAATCTGAATTACTCGGTAAATCCCTTTCGCCTGGGCCCGGCGCAGGCGGCAACGGCCGACCAAAATCACGGATATACCGAAGAGCAACTTGCCTTTCACAGCGGACTGATGGATTCTTTTCCGCAATTTACGGGCCTTCCCGCGCTTGCAACCCAGAAACTACACCCGGAAAGCCTGGTGGGCGCTCCAGCGGAATATGTGCACCAGACCAAGGGATTGGTGATGGGGTACTTCGACGGAAATACGGTGACCGCGTTATGGAACTATGCCCAACGCTATGCCCTGAACGACAACTCGTACGCATCGACGTTCGGACAATCGACCCAGGGGGCCATCGAGCTGATCTCTGGTCAAAGCAACGGCGTGACTGATCAAGTCAACGCGGCAAGTTTTTTGGTCGACGGGGGCAATGGCACCTATACCGAGGTGGATGATGCGGATCCTATTGGGGACAAGTGCTCCAGCTCTACCTGGGGTCAAATGCGCTACACCGGCAACAACATCGGCCAGATGCTGAGCAAGCGGCGCGTAACCTGGGGCTGGTTCGAAGCGGGCTTCGATTTGACCAAAATAAATCCCAACGGGAGCACCGGCTGCAAGCGCAGTACTCTGTCAAAAGTCACGCAGGTATTGACGTCAGATTACATCCCGCACCACGAGCCCTTCCAGTACTACACCCCCACAGCAAATCTGCTGCACACCCGCCCCTCATCCGTGCAGATGATCGGCAGGGACGATGGCGCAAATCATCAGTACGACACTGACGATTTCTTCACCGCGGTGCGCGCAGGTAATTTCCCTGCGGTTAGTTTCGTGAAGGCTCCGGGCTACCAGGATGGGCATGCAGGCTATTCTGATCCGCTGGATGAGCAAACATGGTTGGTCACGGTGATTAACTTCCTCGAGCACCAACCCGAGTGGAAAGACACTGCCGTGATTGTGGCCTATGACGACTCCGATGGCTGGTATGACCATCAGATGGGGCCGATCGCGAACCAGTCGAGCAGCAAAGCGGATGGCTTAACCGGACCGGGGCAATGCGGCGATGGAAGCACTGCCCTTCCCGGCCCCGCTGTCGATCATGCGCAAGGTCGATGCGGATATGGTCCTCGCCTGCCGCTGCTGGTGATCTCTCCCTTTGCCCGGCGCAATTACGTTGACCACAGTCTGACGGATCAGACTTCTGTCCTACGCTTCATCGAAGACAATTGGCTCAACGGAGAGCGCGTGGGTGGAGGATCTTTCGACGCCATCGCCGGCACCATCAACGCGATGTTTGATTTTGCGCACCCGGACGCGCGGCCGTACATCCTGGATCAGTCGAGCGGCGAGATTCTTAAGCCTTAGGCGCCTGGAGATCCGAGCTCCACATGTCGACGGCACACTTCCAGCTGCCGTCCCCTTGCTTCCTCCAGATCTCGAGCGTCTTCCCATGGTCAGTGATTGGCTTGCCTTGGGCGTCGTTGACAGTGAGCGTATAGCTGCCTTGGGTGTAGGCAAGATCTCCCGATCGGGCTACTTCGACTTTGGCTGGTTCCCAATGGATATCTAGACCAGGCGCTCCTAACAACTCCCCGATGTATTTGCGGACGCCTTCCTGCGTATCAACCTTCTTATCGTTTGGCGGCAAAAGCACCGCATCCTTGGAATAGAACGCTACCCAGTCGTCCACTTTTTTTGACTGGGCAGCCTTGTTCCAGTTTTGATCGGTCTGTCGAACAGCCGCCTCATCAGCGGCCGGTGTATCCGTCGGCGGCCGGGAGTTGCACCCGAGAATCAATAGCACACAAGAAAAACCAAGATACTTGACGCCTCGCATGGTCTGCGCTTTCCCGTGCAATTTTTTCATAGTCGTTCCTTCGCGAAAATATAGCAGATGCATCAGAAATTTCGATGGATCGCATCCGATCAATTCATTGGACGCGCTAATCCCCTGCTGTCATCGTTAAGGAATGAAGACGAAATCGGTCCTTCAGATACTTCTGCTTTCGGCGGTGTGGGGAGTTTCCTTCCTCATGATCCGCGTCGCCGGCGACACGTTTCCGCCGCTCTGGGTCGCGCTCCTGCGCTGTTCGTTGGGAGCCGCCCTGCTCTGGACGGTCCTTACCCTGGGCGGCAATCAGCTGCCGCCGCGCCGCCTGCTGCCCTGGCTGTTCACTGTCGCCCTCTTCAATAACGCTATCCCCTTCACCTTCTTTGCCTGGGGGGAGCGCACCGTCCCCAGCAACATCGCGGCCGTGATCAACGCCACTACACCGATTTGGGCGCTGATTCTCTCCATGGCTATCCACCACGCGCGAGCTACGCTGCTCACCATCGGCGGCGTTCTTCTCGGCTTCGGCGGCGTTCTGGTCGTGGTGGTGAGCCACGCTCATGATCCCGCTGCCGAGCACGTCTCCGGCGGCCTTCTTCGCGGCACGATTGTGATTGCCATCGCGGCCCTCGGCTATGCCATCGCCACCGTCCTGGCCAAGGCCAAACTACAGGGACTCGACCCCATCGGTCTCGCGACCACCCAGCTTAGTCTCGCCGGGCTTATGATCCTGCCGATCGCTCTTGCCGGGCCACACCCTTCGGCCCTGCGCCTCGCTCCGGTGTTCGCCATCGCTGTCCTTGGCTTTGCCGGCAGCGGCTTCGCTTATCTGCTCTATTACCGCTTGCTCTCCCAGGTTTCCGCCACCCATGTCACCGCGGTCACCTATCTGCTTCCCATCTGGGGGCTCTTCTGGGGCTTGTTCGCGCACGAGTCCATTGGGCTGATCGCTTGCCTCGGGGTGGCTATCACCATTGCCGGCCTCGTCCTTTTGAATCTGCAGCCGCGGGACACGCGAGTCGAGCAGACTCGTGATCGGCAGAATGTACCCTTGAAAAAATCCATTCCCACTTAAGTCTGAGTTTTGTTCAGCAGTTCTGATATTTCCAGTTGCGTTGCTTGCCCTCGGCGATCCACTCGATGGCGGACGCGATCCGTTTATCCCGCGTCTCCGGGCGCTTTGCTTCGGTGATCCACTCCACGTACTCGCGTTTGCAGCTGGGGCTAAAGGCCGCAAAGACCGACGCGGCCCGCTTATTTTTCTTGAGAGAAGCCGTGAACTCCGGGGGCGCGTCGACCGGCGCCTTTTGCGGCTTGACCACTTTGCGCCTGGCGGCAATCGGACTCGTATATTGGCCATTGTCGACAAAGGCCGCGGCCTGGCGAATCCAACCCAGTATCCGTTTGTCGGAGGGTAGATCCTTTAGATTGGCAATGCGGCCAAACGAACCCATGCCGTCCCCATCCAGCACCTTGGCCTCACGCAGCACGGCCGCGATCTCTTCGCCCCAGAAACCAAAACTGCAGTGCTCTTTAAACGCCGACATGTTGCAGAGAATCACGCCGTGATACTCAAAAAATGGCCGGCTCCACTTGATCGTTTCTTCGACTTCGGGGCAGGCTTGGTGGACAAGCTTCCGCAGGTGCTCCATGATCGGCAGCGCAAACGGCTGGACCTTAGCCAGGTAGGCGTCCACTTTGGGGTTCAGGGCCTGAGTCGTTATCATCGGCAGCTCCTGTGTTTCGAAAAGTGTACAACTATTTCTCAAGCGTACGGAGGTCCCGTGACTCTCAAAATCATAATAATTATTGCGGTAGCGGTCGCGACCGTTCTTGCTTGTGTGGTTCTCCTTGCTGCCAGCAAACCCAACACTTTTCGTGTGCAACGTTCGGTGACGATCGATGCCGGCCGCGAAAACATTTTTCCTCTCATCGACGAATCCACAATTGGTCCGGCTGGGCGCCCCAAGACAAAGAGGATCCCAGCATGAAGAGAACCTATAGCGGGCCTTCGTTCGGCATGGGCGCCGTATCGGATTGGGACAGCACGGGCAGGGCGGGCAGCGGGCGAATGTCGATCATAGAATCCGCGCCGCCGACCAGGGTTGTGATCAAGGTTGATTTCGTTAAGCCGTTCGTCGCCCATAACCTGAATGAATTCATTTTGGAACATGGGCCGGCGACTAAAGTCACCTGGTCGATGCAGGGATCTAACCTTTATGTCATGAAGCTTGTGAATATCTTCATAACCATGGATCGCGTAATGGGGAAGCACTTCGAAACCGGGCTCGACAATCTTAAGAAGGTCGCCGAAAATCGGCCGTGAGGCGCGTCGAGCACTGGGTCAGGGCGAATGCGATTCGACCAATTCGATTGCGATGGAACCCCGTCGCAATCTTATACGCTACAGTCAAAGTAATGTTTTCCCCGCGCCGTCATTTGATCACGGGTGACAGCGCGATCGAGGTAAGTCCCAGCAGGAAGAAAAGGAACATCAGCGCGAGGTACAGGCGGACACGGGTGCTGGCCCCGCGGAATTCCTTCCACACGAAGACTTCCCATAACGCGGAGATCATGGTGTTTCCCTCACCCATGGAGAAGGAGGTTGCCGGTCCGATCATCGGCACGTAAGAAGCGACGAAATTGGCGATGGTTCCCACTCCCCAGATAAGTCCTCCGGCGACGCCCCAGGCATGTGCGCTCCAACGGCCGCTCACATAATCGTTCCAGCGAACCGGAGAGCCGGTGACGGGCCTGCGCATCAGCAGGTAAATCATAGGCAATGCGGAGGTCAGGGCACCCACAGAAAAGATGACGTTCACGGTATAAGGCTGCAGATGCCCTGGGCCGGCCAGCGATTTGGCGACCAACGGATAGAAGAGACCGGCTCCAATGCCTCCAATCACGCTGAGAAGAATTCCCTTTCCAGGCTTGCTACCTGCCTGCGATATCCCTTTGTAGGCCAAGGCATCGAGGGCAATCGCGATGCAGACCAAAGCAATCCCCGAGAAGATGAGGACTGGGTTGCCCGCCGGATCAACGACGTAGTTGAGCATCGCTCCGAGAACCAGCGCCAGTCCTGCGCCAATGGGAAAGGCGACGGCCATTCCAGCCACAGAGATGGCGGCCACAATCAGAATATTGCCCACGCTGAAGACGACGCCTCCGGCGAAGGCCAACGACAGGCTTCGCTCGCTCGCGGATCGCAAATTCGGAAAGAAACTCTGCGGCGAAGCGGGATCGAGCTGACCCAACGTGAGGCCGAAGACCAGGGAACACAGAAGCAGGCCCAGCGTGTAGTCCAAGTAGTAGAGCTCGAAGGGCCATTGGCGGGTGATCTTCTGGGTGTTCGCCCAGGTTCCCCAGCACAGCATGGTGAGCGTCATCAGGGAGAGCGCGACCCCATAGCTCTGCGGTGTGAACATGGCGCTCCCTGCTCGTTACTAGACCAGCCCTTGTATCATGGCACGGCTCGATTGAGTGCACCGAACGAATTGGAAGTCAGAGGGAGAGAGCAGCGGAATCCCACATCTCAAAATCGAGATGTGGGGCACCCGTCGTTTGTTAGGGAGCCAAACCGACAAGGCTACTTGATGTAGTAGCCGCTCACTCGCCAGTAGCCCTTGGCGAAAGCCAGGGTCAGCGTTTCTACTGCCTCTTGCCGATTAGCAAAGCTGGCGGCGTAGTGAAGCACTACGTACTGCCCCTCTGGAGCTCCCGGCACTGTATTGGCGTAGCTGGCATCGATGAGTTCACGGGACAACAGCGCGCCTGTCCCGGCGCGCGCCTTCTCCAGTTGCTTGGCAAACGAATCCCGGTCGAGTTGGGTGCGGATCAGCATGCCTGTGTAGGCATAGCTGTCGGCGTAGCGCGCGTGGTCAAGGTAGCCGAGAAAGCCCAAGGCCTGGCGTTCGGCCGCTTGCTCCTCCGCGATATGCGGATCGGCAGGTGGTTCTGCTTGCTGCATCCCCGCCGGTGGGGGCGCCTGCGCAGCGAAGAGACGCCCGTGAATCGAGCTGGTCACCGCGGCCAAGACTACGCCGCAGACACAAAGGAAAGGCGCTGCCCTACTGGGCGTCTTTAACTGAGCTTCCATAAAGGCGGGTATACGCTCTGCAGTTATGGCTCCGTCAGAGGCGGGCTCTCTTGCTTGAGCCCTGCCTCCTGTTTCTCCTTGGGGCGATTCTGGACTTGATCGAGCGCCCCAAAAACGACCCCCGGTGTGAGCACCTCGGGTAGCGTGATGGGCGACTGCCCCGGAAGGTAAAAGACGTAGGTGGGTACTCCGCTGCGACCCAGTTCACTGAGGGCCGAGCCGATCGCTTCATCATGCTTGGTCCAGTCGGCGCGGACCAGCACGATGCCAGAGTCACGAAGGCGCTGCCGCACATCGGCTCGATTCAAGACAGCACGCTCGTTGACCTGGCAGCTTAGGCACCAGCGAGCAGTGAAGTCCACAAATACGGGACGGCCCTGGGCGCGGTATTGTTCGATGGCTGCGCGGTTGTAGGGTTCCCAGCCAGCCTGGCTGGGAGCGTTTGTGCGTGCGCTCCCCGAGTCGGCCGCAGGAAACTTCCACAGCGCGTAAAGCGGCGTGGCCACTGCGAGAACGATGACTGCCACGGCAAAGACCGAGGGCAGCCGGCGCGCCGGCCAGCGGCCAAGAATCCATCCCGCGATCCCCAGCAACAGGAATGCCACCAGCAATGCGGTGAGGGCATCTACTCCGGCGGAAGAGGCGAAGAGCCAGACCAGCCAGATCACGGTCCCGAAGATAAAGACGGAAGTGGCTTGCTTCAACACTTCCATCCAAGCGCCGGGCTTGGGCAAATAGCGCATCCAGACGGGATGGAAAGTGAGCAGCACGTAAGGTGCGGCCAAGCCAAGGGCCAGTGCGGTGAAGACGGCAAAGGAAACGGCTGCGTTCTGCGCCAAAGCGAAACCGATGGCCGCGCCCATAAAGGGAGCGGTGCAAGGGGTAGCTACGACCATGGCCAGCACGCCGGTAAAGAAGCTGCCGGCATAGCCTTGGCGGGCGGCAAGGCTGGAGCCAGTATTGGTGACTGTAAGCCCGATCTCAAACATGCCAGCCAGCGACAGGCCGAGAAAAAAGAGCAGAAGCGCCATGACCGCGACAAAACCGGGAGACTGGAACTGGAAGCCCCATCCCAGTTGGCGTCCGCCTGCCCTGAGACCAAGCAGGAGAGCCACCACGGCCCAGAAGGAAACTAGAATTCCCAGCGTGTACACCAAACCATGAGCCCTCACTTCGCTGTGCTCGTGGCGGGAAGCCTCTACCAGGGACAGACCCTTAATGAAGAGGACAGGAAAAACACAGGGCATGAGATTCAGGATCACACCGCCCAGGAAGGCAAGGGAAAGAAAGCGCAGAAGCTTGAGGAAACCGCCAGCGGAGCCTTCAGCGGCCGCCGCCGGTAATACGCCGGGCGAAGCGTGAATGAGATAGGCTGTTCCGTCCCCCAGCAAAAGAACCCCATTCAATTGTGCTAGTTGGGCATGAAAATTCGCGTCTCGCTTGAGAGAGATCTCTATCCCGTCATCCACTTTCTGGACAGGTTGCGGCGCTGCATTCGCGATCTGGCTTTCGTCCAGCGGAAAGAACTGGGCGTTGGTGGCTGGATGACCAGTGACGGCGAGCGCAAACCCGCTGGGAGTGGTTCCAAAAACAGCCTTAGCGGAGGATGGGAGCGGCTGAGGCAGGAGGCCCTGGAAGCGATCAAAAAGCGCCTGCCGGGTGGAGTCAGTGGGCCCCTGCTGAGCCGCGACTTGCAGCGGCAGGGCCAAGTCAGCCCTTCCCGGGATGCAGACCTCACGACAGACCAACCAATTTACATGGGCTGCGAGCGGGGCGGTCGAGGGCGCCTTGAGGGTAGAGTCCGCGCTCAGGGTAATGGGGAAGAGCACCTCATCCTCGTAGCCAAAGTCCATCAGAGGGCCGAGAGGCAGGCGGCGGGGCGCGGGAAACTGCATCGCTCCAGCGGTGATGCCCGGTGGAAGCGTCCACTTGATAGTTGGCGGCTCCCCGGAGTCGCCGGCGTTGGTCCAGTAGACGTGCCAGCCCTTTTCCAGGGTGAAGTGCAAGCCTATGAGAGCATTGCTTGCGGGCTGGATGGAATCGTGGAGCGCAAGCAGCTCCACCGTGAGGTGTTGGGCCTTAACTGGGCCAGCTACCGGAGCAGGTTTGGGTGAGTCGGCCGCATGCGCAGCGGGGGCAAGTGCCAAACCGGCGGATAGTAGCAGCCAAGAGGATTTCCGAAACAGGGCGCGTTCACGAAACCTGGGCATAGGAGGGCGCAGCGGTTCTTTTATATTGTAGCCGCTAGCTGGGGTTGCGTGAACTACACGCTCTACGCCCGGGCCCGGCCTAGGCGGGCGTGCTCCTTGTAGATACAGTGATCCATCACCACCAGGATGCCGACCTCTTCCGCCCATTTCGCCGCCTCCTCGTGGCAGACGCCTTCCTGCAGCCATAGGTAAGGAATTTTGAGCCGCATCACGTCTTTGACGATTTCCGGGACATATTCGGACGCACGGAATACGTCGACAAGGTCGATTTTTCCCTCGACCGCATAAGCGGCATCGAGCGTTGGATAGGCGGTTTCGCCAAGTACCTTGGTAACCGTGGGGTGAATCGGGATGATGCGGTAGCCTTGCTGCTGCATGTACTTGGAGACGTAGAAACTAGGACGGTCGGGTTTATCGGAGAGCCCCACTACGGCGATGGTTTTGGTTTTTTCCAGGATCGTGCGAATGGTTTCAGGCTCGTTCAATGCATCTCCTCGTTGACTATTGGATGCTTCAATCGACGTCGGCGGCCTCTTCGACCGCAGCGGGCACGCCGCCCTGCCGGCGCATGATCAGATAGCCGCGGATGAACGGGTCCAGATCGCCGTCGAGCACGCGATCCACGTCGCCCACTTCGACGCGAGTACGCAGGTCCTTGGCAATGCGATAGGGCTGCAACACGTAAGAGCGAATCTGGGAACCGAAGTTGATCTCGAGTTTTGAGTCTTCCAGCTTCCTGGAAATCTGCTTCTTCTTCTCCAGCTCATATTCGTAGAGCCTGGAGCGCAGCATCTTCATCGCTTTTTCCTTATTCTTGTGCTGAGAGCGCTCATTCTGGCACTGGACCACGATGTTGGTCGGCAGATGGGTAATGCGCACCGCAGAATCAGTGGTGTTCACGTGCTGGCCGCCCTTGCCGCCGGAGCGATAGGTGTCGATGCGCAGTTCCTCCGGCCTGATATCGATGGTGATCGAGTCATCGATCTCAGGGGAGACAAAGACGCTGGCGAATGAGGTGTGACGGCGCTTGGCCTGGTCAAAGGGAGAGATGCGCACCAGCCGGTGGACTCCTGTTTCCCCCGAAAGCTGCCCGTAGGCAAATTCACCGGTCACGGTAAACGTAGCGGACTTAATGCCCGCCTCCTCGCCATCCTGATAGTCATTCATCTCTGTCTTGAATCCGTTGCGCTCAGCCCAGCGGAGATACATGCGCATCAGCATTTCAGCCCAGTCTTGCGATTCAGTGCCTCCGGCGCCAGGGTGAACAGTCACGATGGCATTCAGCGGATCGGTCTCCTCAGAGAGCATGGTGCGGGTCTCGAGTTGCTCCACGAATTCACTGAGGGCTTTGATCTCCCGTTCCAGCTCCGTTCCGACCGCCTCACCTTCGCGAGCGAGCTCGAAGTAGGCGTCGATATCACCCGTGCGGCGCACCAGTTCCTGCTCCATGGCGAGCTGTCCTTCGAGACGTTTCCGCTCGCGCATGAGCACTTGCGATTCGGATGGGTTGGACCAGATGGCGGGATCGGAAAGTTTCGACTCTAAAACAGCCAGTTCCCTGTCGATGCGTGCGCGGTCAAAGATACTCCCGAAGGTCGCGCACCTTTGCGCGAACCGGAGCGTAGGCAAATTCGAGTTCGTTCGACATGTGGCTTAACCGTTTTCTTAGAAGTGCAGTCGCCGCGGGCGGCGGAGATGCGCGCGTCCGGCAGCGGCGAGGATACCTACGCTGATTATCCCACAGAGGTAGGCGAAGACGTCGCCGTGCACGGTGTAGAAGGTGAGATCACTGCGATAGCCGTATTTGGCGGCGAGCGAGGTAAGCGCGTGGCGCTTAATGCTGGCGGTGAGTCTGCCGTAGGGATCGATGATGGTGGTGAGGCCGGTATTGGTATCGCGCAGCACCCAGCGGCGATTTTCAACTGCGCGCATGCGCGACATGTCGAGTGTTTGCCAGGGCGCGCAGGTGTCGCCGTACCAGCCATCATTGGAGATGTTAACCAGTACCTCGGCTCCCCGCTTCACGAACAACCGTATTTCATCGCCAAATATTTCTTCGTAGCAGATGAAGACGCCGAAGCTGTGGTCGCCGGTTTTAAAGAGGATTCGGCGCCATCCATGGGTCATGTCGCCGGCCTGCTGGGTCAGATTCTTGGCGAAGGAGAAGAATTGCTTATAGGGTATGTACTCGCCCCACGGAACCAAGTGGATTTTGTCATAGCGGCCCGCAATCGCGCCATCGAGACCCACGAACAGCGCGGAGTTGTACATGTCGGCGCGGGGACCATTTGGATCCAGGGAGGTGGTGCCCACGACCAGCGGCGCGTGCATGGTGAGCGCCAGCGTGTGTAGGTTGGCAAGCAGACGCGGGTCTTTGTCAAGAAAAGGCGCGGGCGATTCGGGCCACAGAATGATGTCGGGGGTGACCGGCGCCACAGGACAGTCGGGGGTAACCGGATAGGCGTTGAGTTCGGGCATGCCGGCAAGGTAGGGCCCGCAGGTGCGAGTGCTGAGCTTGAGGAATTGATTCATGTGCTCGTCATACTCGGCGCCAGGCCAACTGTTGTCCTGGTTCACGTTCAAGTTTTGCTGCAGCAAAACCGCCGTCGCTTGCACTGGCGCTGCAGGCGGAGCAAAGTGATCACCGTTCTGCAACGCCAGCGCGAGCAACAGGCCACCGATAACGATGGATAGACGTCGTTTCGGCGCGACCAGCCCCCAGGCAATCAGCGCGTTGCCCGCGAGCAGCACGAAGCTGAGGCCGTAGACGCCGGTGAACGGCGCGATCCTGGTCAGCGAAAAATTATCGATCTGGGAATAGCCCAGCGAATCCCATGGGACCTTGGTGAGCCGGGCCGATAATACTTCAAGGGCCGCCCAGAAGAAGGGCGCAGCCATAAGCGCGTAGCCGGGATGACGGAACGCCCTCGCGGTCACCGTAAGCGCCAGCCCGAAGGCGGCGAAGTAAAGCCCCAGGATCAGGCTGTAAGCAATCAGGATGCCGGCCGAAATGAACGGAGGCAAGCCTCCGTAGTAGAGCATGGTCTGGTAGATCCAGTAGCAATTGCCGGCAAACCAAAGGACACCCATGACATAAGCAGCCAAGGTGCCGCGTATCAAAGCCCTGGGATGGCGTAGATTTTCACCCCAGAGCAGCCCGTAGAACAGCGGCACAAAGGCTACCCAGGCAAAGAAAGTGCGCCGGTAAGGTACCGGGCCCATAATCGAAAAAGGCAGCAAAAGCAGCGCGGCCGAGATGATGCCGAGCGCCCAGGGTTGCCGTGCCAGCTTTGCCATGGCGGAGAGTCTACCATCCCGTGTGGGATGAACTTCTTGCCGCCTGCGTGCGGTGAAAGGGATACAATTGGGGACCTATGCTGGTTGCGATATTCTTCATGCGGCTCTTCGAGGTCATGTTCTTCGCCGGGATCGCGGGATCCGCGATCGTGGTTGTGATCAGTTTTATCGAAGATTTGCAGTTGCTGGTGAGCGGTGAGTAAGCCCCGTTATCTACGTTGACGCTGAGCGGCAACCAACATAGACTCAGGTCTGAGCTTCGATCCAGACCGCGACTGTCCCCGGTCGCGGGATTGACAACCTAGCCTATATCGAATGGCTTCCGAGCGAACAACCAGTGCACCATCCATTGCCTCCAACCGGGTAAAACTGGTCGTCGCCTCTTCGGTGATGCTCACCTTCATATCGTTCTGGCGCGCCGCGGCGGTGGTGCTGAACGATCTCGGCTCTTCTGCTTTCTATGCCGGCGGCATTGCTGAAGAAGCGGTGGGCAAGTCTGCTCCGTGGTTCATCCTGGGTGTAATGCTGTTCTCCTTTGCGGTGCGCGCCGTGTATGTGGAGAGCTGCTCTATGTTCACGCGCGGTGGTGTCTATCGCGTGGTGAAGGAGGCTCTGGGCGGCACCTTTGCCAAACTCAGCGTTTCCGCGCTGATGTTCGACTACATCCTGACCGGCCCCATCTCGGGCGTTTCCGCGGGGCAGTACATTACTGGCCTGCTGAACGAGTTGATGACCGTCGCCGCCGCTCATAGCTGGCTGCCTGGAGCCATGCTGGGCGGGCCTCATGGCCATCATGTGGCGCCGCAGCTTCCCGTGGACTTTACCTCGGCGGCATTTGCAGTAGTCGTCACCGTGTACTACTGGTGGCAAAACTTGAAAGGCATCGAAGAGTCCAGCGATAAGGCTCTTGAAGTAATGAAGATTACCACCGTCATGGTGGTGATTCTGCTGGCCTGGGGAATCTTTTCGGCCATCCACGTGGGAGCTCACCTGCCACCATGGCCCACGCCCTCTACCCTGCACTTCAGCAAGGATGCACTCGGCTTTCTGAACTACACGCGATTGCCATCGATGCTGGGTTTGTTCGGGATCATCATGGCCTTCGGGCATTCCGTTTTGGCCATGAGCGGCGAAGAGACACTGGCACAGGTCAATCGTGAGATCGAGCACCCCAAGCTCAAGAACCTGAAACGCGCCGCGATTGTCATTGCGATTTATAGCTTTCTATTTACAGGCTTCGGCTCGCTGCTCGCGGTGATGTTGATTCCCGACTCAGTACGGGTTCCGATTTACCGTGACAATCTGATTGCCGGCCTGGCGATGTACATGGTAGGGCCGCAGGTGCTGCGGATTATCTTCCGCGTCTTTGTGGTTCTGGTCGGCTTTCTTATTCTTTCCGGCGCGATTAATACTTCGATCATCGGTTCCACTGGCGTGTTGATGCGCATAGCCGAAGATGGAGTGCTGACCGACTGGTTCCGTAGGCCGCATCGCAAATTCGGCACCAGCTACCGGATCGTGAACCTGGTCGCGTGCATGCAGCTTTTCACGATCGTCGCCAGCCGGGGAAACGTGATCGCCCTGGGTGAAGCATACGCATTTGGAGTGATCTGGAGTTTTACCTTCAATAGCCTGGCCATGCTGGTGCTTCGCTGGAAGTACAAGGGCGAGCGCGGCTGGAAGGTGCCGCCGAATCTGCGTGTCGGCAAGCGCGAGATCCCGATCGGGTTGATCTCGGTGTTTATGGTTCTGCTGACCACCGCGATTGTAAACCTGTTCACCAAATCGGTGGCCACGGTAAGCGGGATTTTGTTTGCGGCTACCTTCTTTATTATTTTCACCTTCTCGGAACGGGACAACCGGCGGCGGAGAACGACGACCGAGTTGCAAATGAAAGAGCACTTCCAGCTGGAGCACGAAGACACGGTGGGCCGTGATGTGCTGCAGATCAATCCTGGATGCGTAGTAGTCACCATGCGCGATGCAAATAACCCCTTTGCGCTGAAGTGGACTCTAGCCCGTACGAATACCGGCGACCAGGATGTAGTCGTATTGACAGCGCGCATGGTGGGCGCGGGTGGCCCGGCTTTGCTCTCTACCGCGGATCAGCTCTTCAGCGAATATGAGCAGATGCTGTTTACCAAGGCGGTTTCTGTGGCGGAGAGTTTTGGCAAACACATCTCGCTTCTCGTGGTTCCGGCGGGCGACATCTTCGCCGCGCTGGTGCAGACCGCCAATTCGCTCGAGGCGGCGGCGGTGGTTTCTGGACTTTCCAGCAAAATGACCGCGCATGAGCAGGCCTACCGCGTAGGCCAGGCCTGGGAAGCATTGCCCGAGCCTAAGAAGCAGATCACCTTCTACGTCGTATCCCCGAACGGTGAGGCGGAGTCGTTCCACATTGGCCCGCATGCGCCATCGTTGCAAGCAGATGATGTGGAGCTGGTGCACCGGCTGTGGCTGAACTTCCGTCGTGATCCGGAGATGCAAGACCTGCACCACAGCGACATTGTGACGCATGCGCTGACCCGGCTGGCAGCTGAATATGCCCGCGATAAGCAAGAAACTCTGACGGGGCTTCGCCGGCGAGTGCAGGACGGCGCCCAGGGCGCGCATCTCGGAGAAGGACGCGCAAAGGGACCCCAGGCTGGGGTCGATTACGCAGTGCGCGCCCCGTTGCCGGACGACAAGAAATCCTGAAAGACGCGAAAGCTGCGCCTGCCAGGCTAGTTGACCTGCACGATCAGCGGATGATCGATGACGCTGATGCTGAGGGTGCTTACATTGCTGTAGGTTGCGATCGGCGTCGTGCCAACCATTGGGTCGTACACCGCAATGTTTGAAAATACAGCACCGAGATTCACCGTAACTGGATAAGCGGGCGCGGCGATGTCAGTGGCATCCGTCGAATTGTAAACCGTCGCATCAATCCAAACTGCGAGATCGAATGCTGTACTGCTGCCGAGAAGAAAGCTGCGCCCGGTCGAGGGCAATCCGCTGACACTGTAATTCAACGTGGTCGAGGCCGTTCCACTACCAGCACTTTTCAGGATGGTGGTTAGATTGTGGATTGCGGTGGCGCCGATTTTTGGCGTCCAGTCTTTGTGAAATTCTCCAAAATAATCACTGACATTCGTATCCGTCGCGGATGCGTTCTCATCGACCAACTCATAAAGATAGGTTCTCACGATCCCGTTCAGTGCATTTTCAAGAAGAAGATTCAGGTTGTACTTAGCTGCGGATAGCTCATCCACATGGCTGGGAGTGGTTGTATATCCGGTTTCCGTAATCACCATGGGCATGCCCGGGGTATCTTGCTTGAGTATCGGGAGCCAATAGGGCATGTTTCCCTGCCACACATTGCAACAGTCATAGATATGAGCATTGCCATAGGTAACGTAGGGAGAGAGGTCGCCAACCTGCTCCTCACCAGCTTGAACACCGGTGATTCCGTACGAGAGCGTCAGCGCATAGACAGGGATCGTTTGCAGCGACGGGGTATTTCGGACCGCTGTCCATAAGTCCTGGGTGACTAACGCTCCCGCAGCGTAGGTATTGGTGACGCCATCATAAGTAATGGGCCACGCATTGATTTCGTTTGGTCCTTCGATGGCTGCAATCGAACCGGGGTAAGCCTGCTCGAAGGCAACCATGTCCGCAATCGTGTCAGTGATATCGACATTCCCGTTTCCGACCAGAAGAGCGTCGAGCTGAATGCCGGCGGCGGCCACTGCGTCGTTCGCGGCGGACGTGGCCGCATCATGGTTGTAACCGGGCGGTTCATCGCGGATGGTGTTGATGCCCAGATATTGCAGAGCCGAGATGACGCTTTGCGACTGGCCATAATAGGCCGTACCAGGATAACCAAGGTGCGTATTGATCCCGAGACTTTGCACGAAGGCGGAAGCTGCCTCCGGGGCCGGAGTCGAAACCGTGCAGCTCGCAGTGGTTCCGCCGTTGCTGCCTGTGCATTGCCAGGCCCAGGGGCCAGTGCCTGTGATTGCCGAAGCAGTGCCTGCGCTGCAAAGGCCCGCGCTGGGCGCAACGCTCGCAGTGGTGCCGTTCGCCGGCCCGCATGCGCCGTTCACGGGTGTCCCCGCGCCGCTACTACTGCCGGCACTCACTATGAGCGAGTTGAACGCCGTTGCTGCCGTATAGTCGGTCGCGTTAGAAGGCGTGAATGTCACCGTCAGTTGCTGTGAGCCCGCGGGGAGAACGGTGCCCGCCGCCGGACTGTAGGAGAACGTACCTGGCACATTCGCCGTCGCATTCAGTTGTAATCCGTTGAGGGCGGTGCCTTGTTTAATCAGTGATAAGGGAGCCCACGTAATTGCCGGGGTATCCCGGGTAACTGTAAGCTGCACACTCGATGTAACTGCGGAATATTCGCTTGTATCTGCGGGCGTGAAGATAGCTGTCAGTTTCTGGGAACCTGCCTGGAGCACCGCCCCGGCAGCAGGTGAATAGACAAAGTTACCAGGGACGCTCGCAGTAGCAGCCAATTGGATGTTGCTCAAGGCGGTCCCATATTGGATCGGTGCCGGCGTATTCCAGCTAATGACGGGAGCGTTCGAAGGCGCTGTGACGGTGAGTAAGTCGTGCGCGGTAACCGGCTTATAATCCATTGCGTCGGCCGGCGTAAACGTGGCTGTCAGCTGCTGTGTGCCCGCAGCCAGAACGGTGCCCAGCGTCGCACTGTATGAGAGCGTACCTGGTACATTCGCCGTCGCATTCAACTGTGCCGCGCTCAGGGCGGTGCCTTGTGGAATGGGCGACAAGGGGGCCCAAGTGATAACCGGAGTAGCCTGTGTAACAGTAAGCTGCACTGTGGAAGCGGTCGTGCTGTAAGTGGCTGTGTCAGAGGGCGTGAAGGTTACAGTGAGCTTCTGGGGCCCCGCCTGGAGCACCGCCCCGGCTGCTGGTGAATAGATAAAGGTACCGGGGACGCTTGCCGTAGCATTCAGTTCTACATCGCTCAGTGCGGAGCCATACTGGATCGGCGCCGGAGGATTCCAGGAGATAGAAGGAGTGCCTGTGGCTGTCGCCGGAACTGTGCTTGCCGCAGCTTTGCTGGCCGCCATCGACCCACCAGCGCAACCCACAACTGGAATAGAGAGCGCACCCAGAAGGCAAAAAGTGATCCAAGAACTACAGTGTTTCTCCACGTATCCCCCGTGAAAGACGCAACCGCGAAATTGCCGCCCGGGGGGAACCTGGCCGTATTAGCTTTGTGGCCGGCTGCAGAATCGATGGTGAATGGGATACCACCTATGGGTCAATCGAATCCCACTTATGGGTTATTACATCCGTTCAAACTTGGGTCTGTTTGGTTACTTTAGCGTTCAACGGCGTGTTATCACCGTTGACAAACACATTCGTCAATGTCGCGCAAACTTCGGTGGAAATGCGGTGTGAGTGTCCAGCCAAACAAACCACTTGGGTAAAAGTTGCGAGCTCATCGGAGGGCCTGGCGTAGCAAAATCGAGTTGAGCCCTGTTCATAGGCTGAAAGGCGGCTGACTACCGTGGGCTAAGCTTTAGCTGTGAGCCTTCCCATCGCAGCCGAGACGGTCCCACCCCACATCGTTAGCCGTCCTGGCGCTCCCTATCCTGAGGGCCCGAGGTTTGTGCAGCGTTTCTTTTCGGGAGAGTTCTTCCGTCAGAACGCGGCCGACTTCATGCTGTCGACCGCGACCCGGTTTGGCGACCTGAACCACTACACTGGTCTTGGCCGGCAGATCTTCCAGTTCAACCATCCCCAATTGATCCAGGAACTGCTCCTGCGCGATGCCCCCCACCACCATCGCGGCCTGGTCATGCAGCGAGCAAGAATAGTTCTAGGCGAAGGTCTACTGACCAGCGAAGCCCCTCTACACCTGCGGCAGCGCAGGTTGGCCCAACCGGCCTTCCACCGGCAACGCATCGCCTCCTACGGGCAGATCATCGCCGGCTACACGGCTGAGATGACCGCCCGCTGGGAGAGCGGGAAGGTCCTGGATCTGCATCCGGAGATGCTACTGCTAGCCTTGCGCATTGTCGGCAAGACTCTCTTCGATACCAACGTGGAAGGAGAAGTGATCGAGATTGCCCGCGCAGTGGATTCCTTTATGGGCTTTTTACCCTTGGCTTTCCTTCCATTTCCTGAAGTAGTACTTCAACTTCCCCTCCCTCTCATGACCCGCATTCGCCGGGGCCAGGCCTATCTCGATGGACTCATCTACCGGATGATTGCCGAGCGGCGAAAGGATGCGCGCGACCGCGGCGATCTGTTATCGATGCTGCTCGCCGCCGTCGATACCGAAGAAGGCACCGGCGGCATGACCGATAAGCAAGTTCGCGACGAATGCCTGACCGTCATGCTGGCCGGACATGAAACCAGCGCGAATGCACTGAGCTTTGCCTTGTGGGAGCTAGCCAGAAATTCTGACGTGCAGGAGCGCCTCTACCAGGAATCCCGCGCAGTGCTCGGGGATCGCTTGCCGGCTGCGGAAGATTATGGTCAGCTCCCGTATGCCGCCCAGGTGTTCGCGGAGACGATTCGCATGTATCCCCCGGTCTGGGTGACGGCACGCACCGCTGCCGAAGAATACATGTATCGCGGGATCACGATACCCAAGGGAGCCACTCTGCTGGCTCCGCAAATCGTCGCCCATCGAGACCCACGCTTCTGGGACAATCCACTGCGCTTCGACCCCCAAAGGTTTACTGAAGAGAACAAAGCGCGCCGCCCGCGCTTCTCCTACTTCCCATTCGGCGCCGGCGCGCGTCAGTGCATTGGCGAAGGCCTCGCCTGGATGGAAGGGGTGTTGATTCTCTCCTTTGTGGCGCGCCACTGGCTGCTCACTCTGCCCAGCGATGCACCCCGGGAGTTGGCCATGCAGCCGGCCATTTCGCTACGCCCCAAAGGCGGCGTTTACCTGCGTTTGGATCGCCGTCCGGCCTAGCCGGTTGCACCCAATTGACCCAGTGACGGGAGGAGAGTACGCTGGCTTTTGAGGCGAACAAATGGCGAACATTGATCGCGCCCTAAATGCCAACCTGGAACTCTTCCCCATCCTACCCACCTCCCCTGCTGTCACAGCGGATTTTCCCCCATCCCGCACCGCTCTGACTGGTATTGCCCGGTTGGCGGCGGCCTCCGAGCCGGCTGGCGAGGGACACGAACTGCAAATACGTTCGCTCGGGGTGCGCTCGATCCTCAATCGAAGTGTCTCCCGGCGAGGGCTTAGTTTTGCCTGGTCCATCAACCCCTATCGCGGATGCGAGTTTGCCTGCCGCTATTGCTATGCACGCTACACCCACGAATTTATGGAGCTGTCACCAGAGGACTTTGAACGTCGCATCTTTATCAAGCAAAACGCAGCCTGGCTGCTGGAGCAGGAATTAAGGCAAGTTCGCCCGCACGAGGAGATCGCGCTCGGTACGGCGACCGATCCCTACCAGCCAGTCGAACGCCGGGCCAAGGTCACCCAGTCGTTGCTGGAAGTGCTGGCCAGGCAGAAGGGTCTGAGCATCGGGGTGGTCACGAAGTCGACCCTGATCGAACGCGACATTCCATTGCTCAAAAGAATTGCGGAGAGAAATACCCTGGTGCTTCACCTGACCATTACTACTCCAAACGCCGCATTGGCTCGGCTGCTTGAGCCGCGGGCGCCGCGGCCCGACCTGCGCCTGCGCACGGTTGCCAGGCTCCGCGACGCCGGCCTGAGCACCGGCATATTGTGCTCGCCGCTGTTGCCGGGCATCACCGATACGGGCAAGGCACTGGATGGGATGGCGAAGAGAGCAAAGGATGCCGGCGCAGATTTTTTTTGCGCACAGCCACTTTTCCTTAAGCCCTGCTCGAAGGAGATCTACCTGGGGTTTATCCGGGAGCACTTTCCTGCGCTCGAACCGATGTACCGGCAGCGTTTTGATGACGCAGCCTTCGTCTCCACGGCTTATCGCAAGCGAATCGAGGCGTTAGTAAAGGCGGTCTGCGCCAAGTATGCGCTCGGACGGCGTAGAGATGCCTTGTTGACGCAAGCGATTCCGGATGCGGTACCTCGAGATTCGAGCAGTGAAAGCTTGCCCTTCTTCGGTAGTGAGCCTCGGCAGCCGCAGGTCTATCCGATTCGCATGCACGGTTCAGAGATTGCCTAGGATCAGATTTGTCCAAACAGGTGCTGCTGTATCCCACCCTAGCCTACCGTTTTGGCTGATCCGGCTGCATAAGCACGTTCTGTAACGCTGGCTCAAAGGCTGGGCGGAAAAACGGTAATGCAGCCTCGGCGATATGATTGGTGTCCGCGAACAGCGATTCCCCGTTGCGGAAGTAGTCGCAGCGGCCAGCCTGGCACTGAATTCGGTCCGGACGGATAAACGTGATGTCGTCACGGGAAGCAAAATGCGTGATGGTTTCGCCTTCTTTCGCCATGAATGCTTCTTCAGGCACAAATAGTGGCTGAACGATTTTGTGACCGAATGCCAATTCCCGGCTGACTATCGAGGCAACATCCCACTGAGGTACGGAAAGCGGCCCGACCAGCACCACCGTCTTGCCACGCTGTTGCAATTCGTGGATCACGCGGTCGAGGCTGGCCGTAAGATATGTCGATTCGCTTCCGGCCGGCACCTGGCCAGCCGGCGTGTACATCGGTTGTATAAACGTCCACGTCATGGCAAGGATGACGATGCGGACACGGGGTAGGCTTTCCACCGCAGAGAGGTTCTTGGCGGCGATCGCCATGCACCGCGACGATTCATTGAAATCGGGGACGGGAAGGCAGCCATTGGCTGGAACAAGGAGGCCTTCGCGCTTGTCTGCCTGCAACATCGCGGTAACGATCGGGGCATACATCTGCGCTTGCGAATCGCCGACGAGAGCCACTGTGGCATCCGCTGGGTTACGGCTGGGTAAGGACATGACGCAGCCGCGCGATGCTCCAAAGGCGATATAGTCGCCCATGTTGCAACGATACTCGGTACCAACAGCTGCATTAATGCGCGCTGCCTGCGCGTTGAGCCGGGACGGGAACCCATGACGCGCGAGGATGGCGACCGAGATGATCGCAACCACCAGACATCCGGAACCGACCCAAGCCAAAACCTTACGAATGGGCATCGACCGATCGCGAAATGGACGCTCGACATAGCGCCAGGACAGCGTCGCCAACACGAACATAAGGGCAATCGCAGCGATCGTCACTACCGGGGTCAAGGGAAGCACAAGATAATAGCGAGTGAAAACAAGGATCGGCCAGTGCCATAGGTACAACGAATAAGAGATGAGCCCAATCCATACCGGCACGGACGTGGAAAGGCCACGGGTAAGCCAGCTGCCGCCGGCATTTCCCAAGTACATCGCCAGGCACGTGCCTAGCACGACCAATAAGGGGTTTGGAATCTCTCCCCCCAGGGACAGCGCGACTTGGTTAGAGCACAGACCAATAAGCAGGAAAGCAGCTGCCAGAAGCGCAAGGGCGTGGCGCAGCCAAGGAATGGTAATCCTTGCCGCCGGAAGTAGCGCGAGAAGCGCGCCTGCACCCAGTTCCCATGCGCGCGTCGGAATAAGATAAAAGGCCGGCCCGGCCGCCCCGAAGTGCATAGCCAGCGTGTCGGCAATCAACGATAAGAAGACAAGACCTGAGACCAGCGGCAAAAGAGCGGAACGGCGCCAGCGGATACATAGAAGCACTAATAGCGGAAAGAAAATGTAGAACTGCTCTTCAACTCCCAGAGACCACACGTGCAGCAGTGGCTTCTCTTCTGCGAGCTGGGAGAAGTAATTCGTATCCCGCCAAAAGTAGACATTCGCAACAAACGCCAGAGTGGCGAAAACGCTTTTGGCATAACCTACCAGGTCAATTGGCAGCAACAGCGCGATGGCAGCGGCGGAGACGACAAGCAGGAGCGTAACCAGCGCGGGCATGATGCGGCGGATACGGCGTTCATAAAATCGCGCGATTGAAAATTGGCCGTTGAGCGCCTCGCGCCAGATAACTTTTGTAATGAGATACCCGGAGAGTGCAAAGAAGATGTCAACGCCAAGATAGCCGCCCGGGAGGAGCTTATTGGAAAGGTGGTATGCGATCACAGATAGTACGGCCACAGCGCGCAGACCGTCCAGGTCAGGACGGTAGTGTATTTGATGACTGTCAGCCGAGCCTCGTCCGTCGAGCGTTTCTGTCTTCTCGGCGTAGCCTTCCGTGCGCTCTTGTAATGTACCTGCTGCTGCGTTCAATGTAGCTGTTCCCTTCAGGGGAGGGTTATCGACTCACGGCATTGCATCCATCGTTGCCAGGGGGCTAGTGACTTGCTTCTTCCAGTTCGGCCTGCAAGGGCAGATCTGCAAGAAAACGGCGCGAAACTTCGGCAAGTATGTCTTCGTGGATTTCCTCGACAGGCCGTTTGGCATCGGTCACGAAAACGCGCTTAGGCTCTCGAGAAGCGATCAGGAAAAACTTCTCTTGAACGCGCTCGAAGAAATAAAGGCCTTCTTCCTCGAAACGACTCTCTTTGCCCTCCTCCGCAGTGCTTCTAGCCCGCGCCCGGGAGACGCTCTCGACGACATCATGGTCAAGCAGAATCGTCAAATCCGGCTTCAAGCCGCCCAAAAGAGCGCGATGCATCGCGAGCACCGCATCGCTGCCCAGTTCCCTGCCGCCTCCCTGGTAAGCCTCGCTCGAATCAACGAAGCGATCGCATAACACCCAATCGCCTCTCACGAGCGCCGGCTCAATCACCTCGGCGACAAGTTGCGCGCGGGATGCGAACATCAGTGCAAGCTCGGTCGTGGAATGCATTCGATTGCTGTTGCCATCGAGCAGGAGTCCGCGAATAACCTCCCCAAGAGGAGTTCCGCCGGGTTCTCGGGTGCGGACAACATTGACCCCAAGCCTCTGCAGAGAGGTAGAAAGCCGGTCCAGCTGGGTGCTTTTTCCCGACCCATCCATTCCCTCGAAGGTCACAAATTTGCCCCGCCTCTGCCGGATGGCAATGGTTGACCTCACACCGTTGGTTGATATGAGTCTCAGTTCAGTCATGTGCTGCAACCTCCGTGGCTTCCCGGGCAGGGGAAGCACTGGTATTTTGCCGCTTGAAACGGCTTTCGCGGCTCACCGGCTCAGATGGCAACCTTCCGTCGTACACCCCGCGGCGCAGGATGACGCCCACCAGCGTGCTCAATAAAATATCGCAGTCGGTGGTCATGCTCATTTTATCGAGATAGGTAAGATCTAACTCGATGGAATCCCGCTTTGACAGATGATCTCGGCCAGAGATTTTGGAGATACAGGTTACACCAGGCTTGATGGACAGATAGGCTGCCTTGTATTCGCCGTAGAGATTAATCATCTCTGGTATCTCCGGGCGCGGGCCTACCAAAGCCATTTGCCCTAAGACGACATTGAGGAAATTGGGAAGTTCGTCGATGCTGGTCCGGCGTATAAATGCACCCACTCTCGTGATACGCGGGTCTTCCTGGGGGTGAAACTGGCGATTCAAGCCTGCATGCCGTCCGTAGTCATAGAATTCGGCGAACCGCACCCTGGCGTCGACGAACATTCCACGCAGCTTTACGATATGAAACGGCTTTCCTCCCAGCCCGATACGCCGCTGGATGAAGAATGGGTTTCCCTTCGTCTCCAGGCGAATTGCCAAGGCGGCTATGAGGATAATTGGCAACGAAACAAGCAGCAATATACCGCCTAATACGATGTCCAACAACCTTCTCAGGACTCTGTAACTAAGGCTAAGCTGCTTGATCGGATAGCGTTCTTCCTGATTCACTTTTCCCCCTTTTAGGCCATCTGTGCTACAACTGCTGCCGGAATGATGGCAGGCTGAGGAATGATCTGGGTCTGAGCTGGGGGGATAATTCCAGTAGACAGCCAAGCTCCTACCTCGCGGATACCCTCTTCCATCGTGATCTGCGGCTGCCACCCGAATGCCTGCTTGGCCTTCCTGCAGCTCAGCACCGTCGCGGGAACATCGCATTTGCGAGACTCTAACCGGATGATATTGGGAATAACACCCAACTCAATACTCATCATCGCGATCAGGTCGTTGATACTCAGACCAGCACCGCTTCCGGCATTGAAGATACCCTGCTCGCTCGAAAGCATCGCCATATAGAAGAGGCGTGCGATATCGCGAACGTGAATGAAGTCTCTTACGCTGTCGCCCTTGCCCCACACGGTCAGGGGCTTGTGCTGAAGCATCTTTGCAGCAAAGACAGAGATGACCCCTTGAACTCCGTTCGGATCCTGACGCGGACCGTATGGATTCGAGATGCGTAGAGAAACATATTTAAGGCCGTAAAGATGGTGATACAGGTCCAGATACTTCTCCAGCGCCAACTTCACAATTCCGTAGGAGCAGATCGGGTTCGTCGGACTTTCCTCAGGGATTGGAAGTTGCCGGGGAACCCCGTAGATAGCACCCCCGGAGGAGGCAAGGATCAGCTTCCCCACCTTATATTTGACACAGCATTCAAGCAGCTCGAGCGACTCCACCAGGTTTGATTTGACATCAAACATTTTGTCCGCATTCGAAGTTCCCGGGACCGTGCTGCACGCCAGGTGAATCACTCCGTTTATGCCCATGGAAAATATTTGTTCCAGCAACGCCCGGTCGCCTACCATCCCTTGGATTAACTTGACCTCTCTGGCCAGGGGACGTTCCCGATCAGAGTTTCGGCCCAGAATGACAACCTCACAACCGTGCGCCAGGAACTGATCGGCCACATGAGAGCCAATGAAACCGCTACCTCCGGTAATCAATACCCTCAACTTATTAGCGGGCCTTACGAAAGCCATCGTCGTTTCCTCCGAGTTCCTAATCTTGCAAATGGCCCTGTGAACGGGTGTGCGGAAAGCCAAACCATCAACTGGCCCGAGTTCCTATACCGAACTACCTGCTTCCCGCGCCCGCGATATCCTGGCGTTTTACTTCTCGAGGAGCCTATGGCTAGGCCAACTGCACAGCCTGCGCAGGTTGGCTTACGCCTTCCTCAATCAGCTTGTCCTCGATCCATTCGTAGGTACGGCGAAGACCTTGCTCCAGAGAGATCTCTGGTTCCCAGCCGAGTACCTGACGAAGGAGCGTGTTGTCGGAATTCCGGCCTCGGACTCCTTGTGGGCCGGGGATGTGTCTCTTGGTGATGGGAATGCCCGCGATCCGCGCAACCATGTCCGCCAGTTCGTTGATGCTCACCATCCGGTCCTGGCCAAGATTGAGAGGCTCGGAAAAGTTAGACCGCATCAGCTTGTAGATCCCCAGCACGCAGTCATCCACGTGGCAAAAAGACCTGGTTTGCTCGCCGTCTCCCCAAATCTCGATCTCCCGATTGCCGATAAGTTTCGCGGTAGCGACCTTCCGGCAAATAGCCGCAGGTGCTTTTTCCCGGCCGCCCTTCCAGGTCCCAAGCTCTCCGAAGATGTTGTGAAAGCGCACGATCCTGGTCTCGATCCCGTAGTCGTCGCTGAAGTACTTGCAGAGACGTTCCGTGATCAATTTCTCCCAGCCGTAAGCGTCCTGTGGATCAGCAGGATAAGCGTCGCTCTCCTTTAACGGAGTTACTTGCGTGTCCAGTTGCCGGTATTCGGGATAAACACACGCCGAGGACGTATAGAGGTAGCGCTTCACGCCATTGCTGCGCGCTGCTTCTAATGTGTGAAAGTTGATCAGAGCGTTGTTGTAGAGGATCTCGGCGTGGTGATTCTGAATGAATCCCATGCCCCCCATATCGGCTGCCAGGGCATACACCTCGCTAGCCCCGCGTGTCACCTGGAGACAGTTATCCCAACGGCGCAAATCGGCGATCTCAAACTCGTCGGCATCCACATCCGTGTATTCCGGGTATTTAAGATCGACCCCGCGCACGCGGTAGCCTTGTTGTTTGAGGTAGGTGACCAGGTGATGACCAATAAATCCACCCGCTCCGGTAACTACTACAGTCTCTTTTGCTTTCACTTGACTCTCCTTAGTTGAAAATTGTCTGCGGCGAGAGGACTAACTCGCTCGGATTCCACTCCGTTCGATCTCCGGAGTAGTTGTGGCGAGGGCGAGATGGGGACAGCTTTTTGGGCCTCTTCCCTGCCGCGAACGGCGTAATCAATCACATCCAAAAATTCCGCACAGATGTGGTCAATGCAAAACGTCTTTTCGGCATACGCTCTTGCATTGGTGCTGTACTCTGACAGCTGGACTGGATCCGAGAGCAGTTTGTCGGCGCTCTCAAGAAAACCAGCTTTGGTTGCAGGGACAGCCAGGCCTGCACCAGCAGAGCGTACAATCCTGCTGGCCAGATTGTCCGGTGGAGCGGCCACCAGTAGCGGACGCGCGGCGCACATATACGCCAGGAGCTTGGACGGTACTGCAAACTTCCCACACTCTGAGTCGAGCAAGGTAATCAGCACGTCAGAACTGGCGAGAATCTCGGCATGGCGCTCATAGGGCTGGAAGGGCATAATCCGCAGGGAGTTCAGCGACATTTTGGCCGCCGTCTCACGTAACCAATCTGCGCCCTTACCCTGGGCAATAACCACGGTCATAACATCCGGACGATCGCTAAAGTGCTGCGCCATCTCCAATAGAAGCTCGGGCTTATGCTTCATCCCCAGCGTTCCGGAATACATGAAGCAGAACTTGCCGTCCAGACCCTGCTCGCTCGAGAACGGCGTCTCCCGCGGCTGCGGAGAAATCTCATCCAGAGGAGCCCAGTTCTCAATGACGAATATCATTTCGTCGTCCAAGCCCCACTTTCTGAGGCCCTCCCGAAACTCTGGCGCGATGCAGACGATGGCATCGCTCTTGCGCAAGAGGCGCCGTTCCAGACGGGAGTAGAGCTTGCCTGCCAAGGCAGCAAAGGGCACGCCCTTCTTGCGTAGCACGAACTCGACTGCCGAGCTCAGCAGGTCCTGCATCCAGAAGATGAACTTTGCTCCCTGCTTCCGGGTCGCGGACATCAGTTTCTGCTGCGCATCAAGCGGAGTGTTGGCGGAGATGACGACGTCAGGCCGAAACCGAGCGACCTTCTGACTGAGTTCGCGACCATAGGCACGATCCGCGGACCGCCGAGAGATCACAGAATGTGAAGAGAACTCCTGCTTAATATCGACTGCCTCGATGGTAAGCAGTCCGGTTGCCACCGAATCATCGTCGACTCTGCCCTTTGGTGTTTGATAGGCAGCAAAGTACGTATGCAAGACCGTATGACCCCGGCGCGCCAGCTCGCGGCTCAACTGCAGTTCAAATGGATGGCCCGCGTAGTCGTTCACCAGAATCCGCATTCTTGCTCCCTCGTATTCAGCGAATCATCCCGCTGCTTTCTTGCTTAGCCCAGAGCCCGTAAACGGTTTAAGAGACTTGAACCGCTGCAGCCGGCTGCCGTATCGCCGTTCGCAAATTGCGAAGGATACCGGCGTTGGCCGTTACTTCTAGCAACAACAACAAACCAAGGCCGACGACCAATAGACAAACCGTTTGCAGTGCGGTCCCGATCGACGTGCGCAAAAAGAAATCTGTGTTCGCATGGCGCACGCTCATCCAAAAAGCGAGGACCAGCAGCGCTCCCGCGAACGAGCCCCCCAGACCTCGCAAACCAGCTTTGGTCTTGTATCCCATTACGCCGCCAATGTTCTGCTGCGCCATAAACGATATCGAGAGCGCTATTTCAGCAATCACTAGCAGGACTAAATACACGGTGAGCGATTTGGCAAACAGGGCAGCCGCCGCGAAAGCTGCTGAATAGCAGACATAGGCATATTGCCGGTGCGCCATGGTCGCGAGTTGACCGACTCGGAAAGAAAGCGCCACCAGGACCTGGTACGAATAAAAGGATCCGGTAAGCGCGAAGGCCAGGTTGATGTTCTGGAACAAATGGCGGTCAAAATGCTTCAGCCACAGGCTCAGCAAGCGCAAATTATCGAGCGAAACCAGGCAGGCCATCGCGGTGCCAATGAGAGCCGTGAGCATAAGGAAAAAAGCCAGTAGCGATTCGCCCGTAACGGCACGCCCGCTGTTGCGGAAACGTAGAACTTCGACCGAGGCCACACGCGCAACCTGCTGGATCGTGGTGCGGCCCGCGCCGTAAATGGCGCGCAAGGCCACGTAGGTGGTGACCGTCGTGGGGAATCCAATGGCGGAAATCACTAGTACCGGCAGGCTTATGCGGACCCAGTTGGCACAGGGTTCGGCCAGAGTGTAACGCGCCTGGAAGCAGGTACGTAAGGAAAGCCGCCTGGGTACTCGACCGAAGAGCCGCAGTTGAGGAGGAATCTTGCACAACCACCCTTGGAGTATGAGGCCGGCGACCGAGGTGGCGAAGAAGAGCCAGCACAATCCAATGGAATGTATTTTGAAAATCAACAACGCAGGCACTGCCAACCCGAGCCGCATCGCCCCGAAGGCAAAGTAGCTCGATTCCGCCCGGCTGTATTCACCCAAAGAGTCTAGATAGACGATGCGGATGATGAGAACTGTCTCAAAGGCATATGCCAGGGTCAATAGCGCGCGGCCCAGGGCCCATCCGTGTCCGAATGCGTTTCCAGTCCCATGCCATAGCCGGTAGACAATGTCTCCGATCAGCAGCGTCGCGGTCACACCGACCACGAGCAACCTGATCCACGTCCACAACTGAGCAAACTCCTCCTCTGCAGCCGGATCCTTGGAGCGCACGAGGCGCAGCAACTCCACATGGCCGGCGGTGCGCAAGCCCAGGTCCGCCACGGTAGTGGCGGTGGCCAGAGCGATCGCGGCGTACCACAACGCCGTCTCCTTGTTGCCCCACAACCTGATCTGCATCGGCAGCAGGACCACCTGGTTCAGCAGGAGGATGACCTGGGTCATGGCGGCAAAGGAGAAGAACTGGACGAACTTCTTCATCGATGGCTCACTTGGTTCAGTTGGGTGCCAAACGTCACGCTAGGGTTCCCTCCCTGATTACGGGCGCTGGACCTGAGATCACTGCAGCGGAAGCCGCCTGCGCCGTTGTTTCAGCTGGGGGAGCACTCATTGCCAGGGCAGGATCCGTTCGCTTGCGCCCACAAATAGCCTGGTTGAGATACTTAACTGTAGGTTTGTCTATCTTCAGATAGAGAAAGACACTGATCGGCAAGACAAACAACATGGCAATCAAGCAGCCAACCGGTGTGTTGATATGAAAAATAGGCAGGTACTTACCCACCACGCGATCAAGAAACTCCTCGACGTAGGGATGGGTGAGGTACATTACATAACTTGCGTCGCCGAGCAGAACCAGGATCTTGGCTTCTATATCAAGTCCGGAGAAAGCAAGAAGACAGGCGGTAGAGATGAGGAGAAAGCACAGGGGCCCAAAACGCAGGATCACCGGAACTGCATCCATCGCGTGAAGTTCATCGATGACCGGCAAAAGAATGAGCGAGCCAATGGCTAACGTAAGCAACACTGGGTTTAGCGCTGGGGTGAGTTTCCGCGCTGCTGCGCGGACAAAATAGTATGCAGCGAGACCCAGTACGCACTCCAACAGAACGGGGTCCGAATAGAAACGTGCAATCGCACTCGTCTGAGCAAAGAAGCTGCACGCGGCCATCACGGAGAGCACCATGGTGGCGCCTAAAATAGCGGCCCTTTTCCTATTTATGAGAACGGCCAGGGCCAACGTCATGTAAAAGAACATTTCGTAGTTGACCGTCCAGCCCACAAAGAGGATGGGCTGGTAGAGACCGTTACTCTTCACGAAAGGCACGAAGAAAAGACTCTTGAACAGTTCGGACGGACGCGCCTGGGTGGCCCCCATCAGGTGGGGAAACTTCCAGGCGACGGTGTAGAGCATGAGAGTGAGGGTCCAGTAGAGGGGAATGACGCGGATGAGGCGGCGCCGCATGAAGGCCGTAGTGTCGTTGTCACAAATTGCAGCCATGATGTAACCGCTCATCAGGAAGAACAGATGCACGCCAAACAGGCCAATGGGACGAAGACCCGGCAGCTTAAAGCCGGTGTGATAGAGAATCACAGGCACGGCCGCATAGATGCGAAGCGCCTGCAGGTTACGGATTCTCGAAAGCGGTTTATTCATTAGACCTATCCCCTTGCGCGGTTTGGAGAACTAAATTAGTGCTGCAAAATCAGCTTGCGAACGACTCACGGTACGGCTGCACGACAGACGTCTTCTTGCGAACAGCCACCGCGTGGGTTTGCAACACCAGCGAGGCCGACATCCCATACGCCAGCCAGAATGGCAAAAAGTAAGTAATCGAAAACGAGCAGAAGGAAACCAGCGTCATCACCATGAGAAGAACGACAAGGGTCCTTCCGCTGTCACGCTTGGGCAGCAACCATGCGCGGATAGCGAATGCAAACCAGGGAATGAAAAACATCACCGCGCCAACGATTCCGCGTTCCATGGTCACCAGCACATAGTTCACGGTGGTCACATCCGATCCATTGCTGTCGGCAGCGCCCGCCAGGGCCGACATACCGTAGCCCCACACTGGCGATTTTTCGATGAGTGCGAAACAGGCCGGCAAGTGATCCACTCTGCCGGAGTCAGCACGTTCATCGAGGGAAACGGCCTGCACGATGCGCTCAGAGAAGCTGGAGTAGGCAGCCGGCGCAACCGCCTTGAGTACGACTGCCAGTACCCCAAAGAGAATCAGCATCAAAAAGAGGTTCCGGAGAAGTTGTCTACTGATGCCCTGTAAACCACAAAATACTGCCGCGACAACCACCGCGCCCAGAATTGCTGAAAGCGATTGCGAAGCCAGAAGGCCGGCCGCCGACAGCGATAAAGCGACCAAACGCAGCTTCTTATTTTGGGACGCCAGGCCGATGACAAAGAGCCAAAGACAGTAGTAGCCGAATTCCGAAGGCTCGGAAAATACCGAGGAGGCCCGGGTGAGCATGGGCTTGTCCCAACCGAGTTGCATTCCGCCGTCGGCATAGTACTGTTTGTTCGTAACCGGAAGAAATGCGCCGGGCAAATGCGCGATCCTGGCGACCATCTGGTAGCAGCCGTAAACCACGATGGGGATACCGATGGCGATCAACGCCGTCTCCAGGCTCTCCCTGTGCTTGTGCCAGTTGATGGCGGCTATACCTGCGCCGAACGTGATGGCCAGACCCGCCAGGATTGCCTGGCTCAGCATGTGACTTAGCGCGATGCCCTGCACCCAGCCCACCAGGATGGTGAAGACTGTCGAGGCGATGGGAAGGGCAAAGGCGCTCAGAGACCGGTAGGTCATGCGCAGGCAAAACGGCAGACCAACAAACAGGATGAGCGGAAACGAATACCGCCCCACATCAAACAACGTAAATTGCTGTGTGACCCATCCCAGTACGAAGAGGAACAACAAGTAGAAGATGGTCGACTTCGAGGTAAGCTTCATGCGGCACCGAGCAAGCGGTTGAATTGTGAAGCGATGGCAGCACGTGAATGATTCTGTATTACCCACTCCCGCCCTGCTTCACCCATTTTCCTGGTGCTCTCCGTGTCTTCAATCACATCCGCCAGGTGGTTTGCGGATAGGAACGAAGGCATATCCCAATAGTGCTCGCCCGCAACCAGGCGCAAGCCCTCCACCCCCCGAAGGGTACTCACCAACGTTCTTCCGGCGGCGAGCGAGGTTAAGGTCTTCAACTTGATTCCCCCGGTCGTGTTCTGGAAGTTCAAGGCGAAACGTCCCGTGCGGTAAGCGTCGACGTCGTCCTTTACCGGACCGGAGTAAGTTGCTCCAGGCGCATCGATGGGCCGGCCAACGAGTTCACCCACAAAGTTGACGGCAGCCTGCGGGGCAGCGGCTCGAATTCTCGGCCAGCTGACGCGGAGAAACGATTCGAGATCGGCGCGGCGTCGAAAATCCAGAGTTCCAATGTGAACAAAGGAATTCCTCATCCCCTCACCGATACCGACGGCCGTATAGCGCTCATGTTGGATCGACACAGATAAGCATTCCGAGTGCAGCCCATAGAGATGGGTGATGCGCGACGCATCTTCCTCCGAGATAGCCCAGTGAGCGTCACAGCTCTGCATGGCTTTGGTTTCAAACTCGGTATAGCGCTGATAGTCGTGTCCTACCGGTAACCTGAGCAAGCCCCTGGTTTGCTCGAGGTGCTCACGGCGTACATCCTGCATCACATTGTGGGTCCGGAGAATTATCTTGGCGCCGGGGCATATTTCGCGCACCAGGGGGATGTAACCAGCCATGGAAACGTCATCCACAATGACGAACCTGGGTTGCCAATCTTTCAGGGCCGAGCGGACACCGGCGATGGACTCCGGCGAATACAGCCTTTCTGACGAGGGCGGCACCCGTGCAAAGAGTCCGCGCATGAACCTTACCGGAAACGATCCCTGGCGCACGGGAAAGAATCTGGCATCGCAGCGTTTGGGATCTTTCATGCAAGCCGGTTGCTGCGACTTATAAAGAAAGCTGATTACGCCCAGCGTTAGATTGTTGTCCAATATGGCACGCGCATCGCTCGCCACAGCCATCCTGTGCCCATCGCGAGCATCAAATGGATTTACGGGAGCTAGTAAAAGGACATCCATTCCAGCGATCACCTTCTCGTGTGGTTTTGGCCCGGTACGATGTTCCGCGGATACAACCCGGCTCCGCGGAATCGACACCAGCGGTCTACATAGCAGGGAGTGCGTCGTAATGGTGCGAGCACACGTACCCCGAGGACTGCTTGCTAAGTGGCTTGCTGGGGGAAGCAAGGTTGCTACGAATGGTTATTCAACACCGTGCCCAAAATGCGAATGTGGGCCATTTCCAGCCGTTCTTTGGCCTTTTTCGCCGCTACCCTCCGCGTAGACTTCGTTTCGAGCACGAGCACGACGGAACCGGCAACTTGGCCGAGGAGCGCAGTATCTGCGGATTTGTTTGCGCCCGGCGCATCGAAGAGCAAATATTCAAAACTGGAGGAGAGCGCCATGATCCGCTCCCTGATCTCGCTTGACGGGGCCAGCCCTCCGTCGCTTCCTTCGAGAACGCGCGTGCCGGCGACAAAGAGATTCTTGCCGACGTGCATGCAATGTTCCCGCCAGGGAGCTAGTGTTCCGTAGCCCGGATTCTCTCGATCCACATCGAACAGCTTCGATAGCGGTGCGTCGTGGATATTTGCGTCCACGAGACAAACCGTAGAACCGGTCTGTTCGGCCAATACGCGACCGGCGCTGGCGCACACATGACTGCTGTTGTTCTTATCTATGCCGCAAAACATGACTCTCTTGGGAGCGAGCACAGCCGGCGCGAGAAAGATGCGCTGTACCAGCTGCAGCATCTCATCATGTCCCCTGTTTTTTGGCGCCTTGGTGCGAAACTGGCGGATGTGCTCGGTGGTGGCAGGACGAATAGCATCCATGATCCCGCGCAACTTCTGCCTCCAGGCGCTGACCGATGGAGCAAAATCTTCCAGACCCGAGTCCATGGGTTCGAACACATCTTCATTAACTGGCATCCCAACTCCTCCAAAAGTTTTCAAGCTCTAGCTTCACTGTTTTCACGATGGGCCCACTTACGGCCCTACGTCGATGAGTGACACTGGGCCTCGCACAGCCGGGGGATGGGAGCGCGAAGATGATCGATAGCCGTGTTGCACACTCTCCGATCTTTACAAAGACTCGCCTTTTGGCAGACAGGCCAGAACGGGCGCATCCAGATACCGAGTCACCTCATCCGGGGTGCGGAAGGATGGCACCATCACCTCTGCAATAAAGGCGGCGGAAACACCAAACGTTATACACATCAAAAGTGTCATGAGTGCCGCGTATTGCGCGGACCTGACAGGAAACGACGGAGTTACGGCATGTTGCGCAATCGCGACATTGACGATACCGCGCCGATCCAAAGCATCGCTACTGCGCGCCTCCTCTCGCTTGTGCATATACAACATGTAATTTTCTTCCTGTGCCTTTTCGTCCCTTACCAGGTCTTCCTGCAAAACACTACTTTGGCTAAAATTCAGTGCCTGCTGGTGGTACTGAGCCGCGTTGGCCGCCGCTGCGGTAGCCCGGGCCTTCAATTGGCTGAGTTCGCCTTCCGTCTGTGCTATTGACTGTTGCACATACGCGTACACCGGATTCACCCCTTGGGTCTCCTGACGCATCGGAGAGTTGCTCTCCTTTGCGATCGTGGCCTTGATCTCGGCAATCTGCCCGTCAAGATCTTGAATCGGCCGGTATGCAGGGGTGTAACGACCCAACAGCTCGGTGCGCTTGAGCTCGAGCGTGCTGAGGTTTTGCTTCATGTTTGCAATGAGCGCTTCATTACGGGTTATCTGCACCTGAGAAGTTATCTGCGGTTGCAAGGTAGCCAACTGCTGGCGCAGAACCTGCAGACGATTCGTGTCTTCAGCCACTGACTGCTGCGCCTGGCGCGCCGCGTCGTCGAATTCACTGGTGCGCTGCAAGGCGAGATCTCGTTCCATCGCCGGGGCCACTACATTGCGCTGCTGGTTGAACTCTAGAATCTTCTGCTGCGACGCAGCTAAAGCCTGTTTATATTGTGTCGCCTGCTGGTCGAAGAACTTGTACTCTCCCGAGGGGCGGTGCACCTCTATGTGCTTCTCCGCATACGCCTCGGCAAGCGCGTTCAGTACTTTGCTCGCCATCTCCGGACTCGTGGATTCGTACTGGACCGCGATCATGTTGGTCTTGCGGATGGCTTCGATCTTCAGATGTGACTCAAGCAGGTAGGCAGCCGCTGCGATGCCTCTTTCTGGATTGCTTTGTGGGCCGATGAGCGGGTCCTTATCGAGGCCAGTCATCACCGCTACCTTGCGCAACAGGTCTGTACTCCTCAGCAGTTCTACTTCAGAGTTCAGATCCTCTTCGCTGACCTGGTCGCCGCCCCACACCACCGGCGAGGTCGCTTCAGGAGAAATAACGGCATCGACTCGCTGCCGAAGAACCAGGATTTTCATTTGGGCGACATATTGGGGAACCCAGATGCCCGATCGCCACATCGCATAAGCCACGATCGCGACCGTGATCAAGATCACCCAACGTTGGCGGAAGAGACCTGCTCCGAGTTCTCTGGGGGTGGGGAGAGGACTCGCCCTGTAAGGCTCGATTTGAATATCTTCGGACTTTACAATCGCCATAGACAGTTTGCCTTTTTAGGGAATCGGGTTGAAGAAGATGTTCGAATTGGGGATATAGGGCCGGACATAAGACATTCTGCTCTTGGGTATGTACAACACATCGCCCGGCAGAAGGCGCACATCTTGATTCAGGTCGCGGTCGGCCAGGAGCTTCTTGACGTCCACCACCCTCGATTGGAACCCGTCATCACCGACCGGCCGAAAGAGCACAACCTGAGAGTGCTTGGCGTCCTTATCGAATCCGCCCGCGATTGCCACGGCTTCTGTGATGGTCAATGAAGATCGCAGGTCATACTTGCCAGGTCTGTTGACCTCACCAGCCGCAATGAAATAGGGGTGTTCAAAGTCCTTCAGCGAGACTGCCACTACCGGGTCTTTCATGATGGCGGTGTAGGCATGAGTCACGCTGGCCGTCACTTCTGTCAGCGACTGGCCTTCGACATTGATGGGAGGCACGCCCCTTATGCTGATCTGCCCGTCAGGCTGTACGGTCACGTTCTGGTTAAATTCGGGGCACAATTCAAAGACGATTTCGATCAGGTCTCCCTGCCGCAATCGGTAGGGTGCGTTTCTACGAACCAGCTGCGCAGTGGGCGCGGATTTCCCGGCACCCTGACTGTTTGCGGCTGCAGACAGTGGAGCTTGGGGAGTCTCGGTTGCCGACATCGCACCTTGAGGTGCCTGCACCGCAGGCACTACAGCTTCAGGAGTCGAGGCTGCGGCCATGGCGGCCTGCGGGGGGGCTTGCAACGTCGACTGTGCAAGCAGGCGAGCAGGCGCGAGAGCAAATAGACCTGTCGTGCCTAATCCCAGCAGCGCTGTGAAATTTAATACCTTGCTAATCGGCAGCATGACCTCATTCCTTCGGCGGCGCCGTTGCGGCACGCGCATGATCGAGCGTCTGACGAATGTTTATGCGTGTCGTTACTCTGCAAAACTTAAACCTGCATAGCAATGGCAACATCCGCTAATTTTTGTAGCTAGTTTTTGCTATGCATCGGTAGCAACTTCTCACTACTCACAGACCGGCAAGTTCTAGCTACTCCCAATCTGCAGCGGGAGCGCTCCGGAAGAAGCAGTACGCTCCCTATTGCCGCTCTCAGTGTGCAATTTTGGAAGTTAGAAAGTTACTTTCGCGCTTCGGTAACGCGAATCGCGTAGATAGCTGCTCCAGTGGTAACTGCCGGTAGCCTCCGTAGTACCTTCGCTATTGGTGAATCCTGAACTGATCAATTGTTACTAGGTGGCCTCACGAAATTTGGGACATCGATATAGACAAGGAACGTCTTGACTCGACTCAAGACTCATGAAATGCTTTCGTTAACCTGAAGATAAGAATGGTGGAGAAAGATCCACCTAAGTTTTAAAGCCGTCCCTCCCTCGGGCCATCTAAAAGCAAAAAATCTACATGAGGATCCTCAGCAGCGGCGGACGCTCCTGCCTTTCGTACATCGCTGAACGGCTCCAACGAGGGAAGATTATGCTTCATGTTGAAGTCATCCTGGCCGATCCTTCGCCAGTGGTGGTATCTGGGTTCCGGAATTTCCTCGAAAAACATCCTCGCGTCAGGGTGATTCGCGAGGTCACGACATTGAGCGATCTGGAAGAGGCGCTCGCGCAGAACCCGGGTTGTGTCTGCATTGTTGACTGGCAAATGACCTCGCTCGAGAGCGCGACGCGAATTGCTGAAAACAGCAAACTCATTCTTTCTGCAATGCCCGAGAGCATTGCGGTCCGGCGCCACGCTTTGCGGATAGGCGCTCGTGGATTCATTGGCAAGCACCAATCTGCCGCTGATATACGTAAGGCCGTCTTGACCGTCGCCGGTGGGCAGATCTGGATCGGCAAGACGACCGCAGAGGCGATTCTGAACCACGAACTGTCGGATGGCCGCACGCGGACCGTGAACTCAGATCGTCTGAGCCAGCTCACAACTCGTGAGAAGCAAGTGATTCAAATGGCGTGCCGAGGGTTGAAGAGCCGTGCGATCGCGCTCGAACTGCGGATCTCTGAACCCACAGTCGCGCATCACCTCACCTCCATCTATTCCAAGCTTGGGGTAAAAGACCGTATTGGCCTGATTATTTACGCCTACCGGCATTCGTTACAGGTTCCGGAGATGAAGGCGCCCTTCAGCGAGAAGATCGACGGGTTTCAGGCCCCCGGACACAGCTAAGAATGTCGAGTCAGCCTCCTTCCCGCGTCACATCAGCCGCCCACCTGCAGGATTGCGACGGAAGGGGCGATACATTTTCAATTCGCCGGAGCGGGCTGCGCGAGCACAAGATCCTGCACAAGGTCTGCATCACTCTAGTTTTCGGCTCGGTGTTGCCAGTCTTTGGGCAGCTCACCCGAAAGGCAGCTCTTCCCGGCTCCAGAGCCGCGGTTTCGGGTTCTCAATCGACAGCGTTGCTTCCCTTGTCGGATCCCAAGAACGAGGGAGATTGGGTGTTTTATCAGCCGCTGAGCGACGATTTCGATGGAACCCATCTCGACACCTCAAAGTGGAAAACCAACATCACAGGGTGGGATGGCAGACCTCCCGCTCTGTTTGTTGATCACAATGTTGAAGTGAGTCACGGAGATCTTCGAATCACGATGCGAAAAGAGCCCGTCAGTATTGAGTACGCGAAAGAGGGCTTTCACGACTACACCACTGGTGCGGTGCAGAGTGTAGCAACGGTGCTTTACGGATATTTTGAAGTTCGGGCTAAAGCCATGAAGTCCGCGGGATCAAGTGCATTCTTGTTTGCGGACAAGAACGATAAGAATTGGAACGAGATCGATGTTTTCGAAATGGCCGGAGCCCTTCCGGCGTTTACCAGGCGAGTCTATATGTCGGTGCACAACTTTAGGGAAAACGGCGTGCAGCTCGATATACACGACACCAAGTTCATAAAGATGAGATCGAACGTTGCGGATGAATTCCACGTATATGGCCTGGATTGGAGCCCGGAATCGATCGACTTTTATGTGGACGGCCGCTTACGGCGCCACTTGGAGAACACCAGTTGGCATATCCCGGCAAGTATGATTTTTGACGCCGAAACGCAAGGTGACTGGTTTGGCATGCCGAAGGACAGCGACCTACCCTCGGTGTTCTCGATTGATTACGTGCGTGCATGGAAAAAATCTGGACAAGATGCAGCGCACTGAAACATGAGCTCTGCAAAACGTCAGCAGTAACCTGTCCTGGTAATAGTACGACTAACCCATTGGCAGTTTAACTTCCGTCTTTACTTATCTCCTCGCAAAACGAAGTTATGCTGCATAAGCGCTTAGAATCCATCAGGAAACGGACAGAAGCCACAAGTAATGACACGTTCTGAGTACTAACGTTATGCCGTACAGGGCGACTAAAGCTTGGTGTTTTCTCTCCTCTATACTGTAGAGTCACAACAGCACGCGAGACGATTGGGTTCGATCGCAAAGACCTGGCTTCGCATAGTAGAAGCAAACGATTCTGTCTCCCCGGACGGTAATCGAAAACTTCCAGATTCACTCATTGCGGTCTTACCGACCTAAGTTGCGGCATCTCCCTCAGTAACAATCCAACGTTTTTGGATTTTCGCTCACATGGAGCTTGCCTTATGTTTTCTGCCATTCACCGCGTAATCGTCTATGACAGCAGCAGTTTGCAAAGCGAATTGGTGGCCACAGGCCTGGCAAGCCTGGCGCTTGGATTTGAAATAAAGCGCGCCGATAACCTCGAGTCTCTGGTTGACCTGCTGTCTATCGATCCCAAATGGGTGTTGCTTATCTCCGACAACGGTATGAGCGGCACCGGGTATTCAATGGCCAGGCACTTGCGCGCGCGCTTTCCCGAATTAAGCATTGTCTTCCTCATACAGGAAGGTCGCTATGAACGCGTGATTGAGGCCTTCAGAACAGGCGCCAGGGGAATCGTTTACAGCAATGAGAACCTCTCTCAGTTGGCAAACTGTATCAGCCATGTTTCTCGCGGCGAAGTATGGGTACGGGGAACGGACCTCGGATTAGTTCTGGATGGACTGCTAAAACCCAACGCGCGATTTACTGACATGAGCGGACGCACGCTGCTTAGCCCGCGGGAGGAAGAGATATCCCGCCTGGTGGCGGAAGGCATGAGCAACCGCGAGGTCGCGCGCTCTCTCAAAATCAGCGAAAGCACAGTGAAAAATTCTTTGTTCCACGTTTTCGAAAAGCTCGGGATATCAAACCGAGTAGAACTGGCGCGCTATGTAACCGGGGTCGCAGAACAAGAGGGACGCGCGCTCCAATAGAGCCCGCCACGCCAATTACGAAATCGAAACTGATTTAGTGATTGGGCCCCGCGTCGCCGCCGGATCCTGGTGGCGGGCCGAAGCGAGGGTAGCGGCCGCCTCCCTTGGGCGCCTCTGCCTGAAGCGTCTTCCACTGATCCGCAGTCAGCACCCGGCGCAGACCGAGCAGCATACGGGCGTTGGCTTTTTCCAGCTCAGCCCGAGCCTGGGCCACGCGGTCGATCTGGGCAAGAATCTTCCCCTCATCCGGCTGGTCAGCCGCCAGCAAGGGTTCCATCGCAGTCTCCTCTCTGCGAAGGGTGGAACTAAGATCCATCAAGCTGGGGCGGCTTTGCTCTGATACGGCCTCCATTTTCTTTTGCTGGTCCGGCGTAAGACCCAGCTTTTGCACCCACTCCGGATTGTTCCACCAGCGCCCGTGGGGTCCCAGATGAAACGCGCGTTCCATAGGGGGGCGGCGGCCTTCCATGGGGGGTGGTCCCATACCGTCTGGGGACCCGTTTTGCGGCGGCGGTCCGGGCGACTGGGCAATCGCAGCGTGTGATCCACAAGCAATCCAAAGCAGGCCGGCCAGGCAAAGCCCCCGTGCCATGCGCCCTTGCCGGATGCTAGTTGTTTTGGGCAACGTGTTTGCTCCCTGGCGCAGAGGTAGCGACCACTGATCCGTTGCGGCTCTCGGTCGTAACCAGGTTGGTCAGCGACTCCATCGACGAGGGAACCGCAACGGAAAGCTGTTGGTCCACCTGTTCCAGCAATGCATCGTCACTGATATCTGAAGCCGTGATGGTGGGGACCGGCCGGGTGCTCGAGGGGCGAAAAGAGAACAGGGCAAAAACCAGCAGCAAGACTGGAAGCGCGGCGGCAACAGCCCAGCGCAGGGCGAGCAGGGGAAACCCTCTTTTGGCAGAAGTGGTCAACTGCTGCGGGCGGGTCGACAAACACTCTGAACTCCACTCCACCGCAGCGCTGCGGAAAATAGCCACGCCATGCTCCAGGCGAGCCACTGCGGACCGGCAATCGGCACATTCCGTAAGGTGGCGAAGCATTTCGGGAGTCCGCTGCTTTAGGACGTACTCCTCCTGCTCCCAGGGTGACAGATGGTTAGTCTTCATCTCGTTCTCTCCATCGCCTTGCGCACCGCAGCCAAGGCGCGGTGCAAGTGGCTCTTCACTGTCCCCACATGCAGCCCCATTGCGGCTGCGATCTCGGGCAGTTCCATTTCTTCCACAAACCGCAGAAGAAAGACACTGCGCTGTTTGCCGGGGAGGGTTTCCACGGCATCCCACACTCCGCGCAGCTCTTCCCTGACCACTAAAAAGGTCTCAGGGGAGAGCCCCGGCGAGCGCAGACGGTCGGCCATAGCGCCGACCTCGGCAGCGGTGGAGTTCGCCGCTTTCCAAAACTGGAACTTCCGCGACCGTGTGGCATCGCGAATGAGGTTGGTCGCGATCCGGGTCAGCCAGGTGGGTACGCTGCAATCCCCGCGAAACTCTTCGCGGGCCTTGTACGCCCTCATGAAGCAATCCTGGGTCACCGTTTCTGCCAGGTCGGGATCCCTCAGCGAGAGCAAAGCATAACGATATATGCGAGACCGGTAGGTGGCGCAGAGCGTGTTTACATCGGCAAGCTCTGCAATCATCCGGTCTCGCACGGGTGAAAGCTCTCCAGCGTAGATAAGCCGCTCCACTGCTTCCATAGACGCACCTTTCTGGCCAGCAGTTTACGCCGAAAGACCTGTTTGGGCACCGTCAAGGGCCAGCCTGATTTGCCAACAGCCGCTCATCGCATGAATGGTCCGTGTCCCGGCCCACCCATCATGTGTTCTTCTTCCAGTTGAGAATACTTGGTCTTCTGGTCGGCGGTGAGCAGTGCATAGAATTGAGCCCGGGCAAGAGAGTGAGCGGCCATCATTTCTCCGCTCATTTGGCCCAATGTGGTCGAGGTCGATTGAATGGTAGCGGTGTCGTTTGCCTTGATGGCCGCCTCCAGAGCCTGGTGAGCAGCGTGCTCGCTGGCTCGTGAAGTCTGCTCGGTGGTGGCCTCGGTGGTAAATATGGTGGTAGCTTGCTCGACTTGATTTGCATTGAGGGTTAACAGCGTTGTGTACCGTTGGACTTGGCGCTGGGCGATCGCTGCTGGGGTCGGCGGGGTGTGCGGGGGTGGAGTTTGCGCCTGGGCGAACGGCAATAGCCCCAGGATTGCAAGTAGTGCAAGCGACGGCTTCATAATTCCTCCTCGACGGTTGAGCTGGCGGGGGCAGGCAACCGCTACCGGCCCCTATTCCTTCTCGCCCCAATAGACGGAAGCCACGGTCTGTCGGTTTACCGTGGCACTGCAACAGTATTGGACTTAGGCAACAGCAGAAGGACAGCCAGCCCACCGCTCCAGGAGCTGACCGCGCAAGCCAGCATGACTAAGCGAAAGCCGGCGAGAAAGGCGCTATCGAGGATCGCAGCAGCCTGGATCCGCTGGCCGGCTGTAAGGCTGGCCGGGATGGGAATATCGTGCAGTCGTGCGCGGTTAGCCAGGAATTGAGCCCGCACCTCGACCGGCAAGCCCGAGTGGTCAAGCTGGGCGGCCAGGCTGGCTACGAATCCATGAGCCAATAGCAGGGCGAGCAGGGATACAGCAACCAGCCCGGCGAGCCTGGAGAGTGCGTTGTTTACCGCTGAAGCGATGCCCGTCTGATTTTCCGCAACCGATGACATGACCGCATACGTGAGGGGCGCGACACAAAGCGACATACCGCAACCCAGAATAAGCACCGGGGGTAAGACAGACAGGAAATACCCGTGCAGGGTATCAAGCCAGGCGAAGGCGGCAAATCCGGTGCCGGCGACCACCGCCCCAACACAGAGCAAGAAGCGCTCGCCGACCCTGGGAACCAGCGCGCCGACACGCGCCGAGAATAGGAACATCAGCACGATCAGAGGCAAGAAGACCGCGCCGGCTTCCGCCGGAAGGTAATGCCGCACCTGGATCAGATAGAAAGGAATAACGTACAACGAGCCGCCGAGCGCCCCATACAGCAGAAAAGTAAGCAGGTTGGCCGCCAGGAAGCGGGGTATGCGGAAGAGCGAGAGGGGCATCATGGCGTTGCGCCGGTTTGACTGGGAACGCAGAAACCACACGAACAGGATGAGTCCGCCCGTCAGAGGAAAACTCACCAGCCGGTTGTTCCAACCGAGTTGGGAGGCAAAAGACAGCGCGTAGACGACGGCCGCGAAACTGAGCGTGGCCAGCGTAGCCCCCAAGCGGTCCAAGGGCTGCGCCAGGCCGTCGCCGGCGGCGCGGCTCTCGGGTATGCGCGGCGCAAGGAGAAAGATCACCACAATGACGGGAAGATTCAGCAGGAAAACCCACCGCCAGGAATAGACCTGGATAAGCCAGCCCCCTGCTACCGGCCCGATGGCAGCAGAGACCGTGATCCAGGCTGACCAGGTGCCGATGGCTCGGCCCCGTTCTTCCTCCGGAAAGGATGCCGAAAGAATGGAAAGGCCCTGGGGAACCAACAGCGCGGCGCCCACTCCTTGAATGCCGCGGGCCGTTATGAGCTGCCCCAGGGAGAAAGAGGCGGCGCAAGCGGCGGAGGCCAAGGCGAAAAGCGCCACTCCCCATAGGAAGGTGCGCCGCCGCCCGTAGCGATCTCCAATTGCGCCTCCCAGCAAGAGCAACGCAGCCAAAAACAGCGCATAGCCTTGGACCACCCATTGAATGGACGCCGCGGTAGCGTGGAAGGTGGATTGCAAAATAGGCAGGGCTACGTTGACCACCGATCCGTCCATGAAGGCCAGGGACGATCCGAGGATAATGGCGATCAGGATCCACTTGCGGTCAGCAGGAGCGCAGGGCGCGGCGGTGGGAGCAGCGCCGGCCTGGGCACATGGCAGCGCGAGGTGAGATTTAGGAACAGCTGCCAACATTGTTGTCACCATTCACGGATGCGAGCCATGGCAGATAAAGCGCACCAAATCGCGCCTGGCACTTGCGTCTTGTACCCTCCGCAGCAAGTCTGGCGACGGCTGGCATCCCGCTGCCTTTGTGTTTGCATGCATCCTGCTGGGCAGCCGGCGCGCAACCATGTATAACGATGTTTCTGCAGTTCGCGCTCACCGGCTTCTTTGTTGGCACGCGATTTCGTTAAAGCGGAGCATTCCTTAATGCGATTCAAGTCTCTGATCCTGGCTGGGTTGTGGCTTTATGCCTCGAGCGTGTTTTCGCAAAACTGGACCATTGGCAATGCACAGATTGAGAGAACGATTCGCTTCGATCCTGCCTTAGGGCTGTTTACGGCACGGCTCGCCGACCTCTCGACGCACTACGATTTCATCGCGACCCAAAGCAAACCAGCCACGGAATTTTCATTTGCCTGCAACGGAGGAACTTTGACCGGAGCCAGCTCGGCCTTTCAATTATTGCGCGCCGACGAGAACTCTTTGGCAGATGGAAAATCACTCACCATTCATCTTCGCAGCAAGACATTTCCGCTTGAGGTCTCCGTCGTATACCGGGTTTACAACGGGCATCCGGCGATACGTAAATGGCTGGTACTGAAAAACACCGGCTCCGCTCCGTTGCACCTGACGCACATGAACATCGAAGCCATTGCACCGTCGGTCGGACCTTCCAATGAAACAGTATTGAATGCGCAGTACGGCGCCATTCCTCGAGAGACTTTCTACACCGGCCGGTCAGAAGATGCGGGTCTGTTCATATCCAATGCGCGCACCGGCGACGGCTTCGCTATTCTGAGCGAGGTTCCGGGCTATATGAAACGCACGGAGATCAACGCGTGGACCAATCCCCGGCGGGTTGGGGTTATGTACGACACCGACCTGATGCCCTTCGAACGATCAATCGCCCCAGGCGCGGAATTCAAGACCGCTGCGGTGTCGTTGCTCTTCTTTCGCAACAGCGATGGTTTCAACGATCCGCATTGGATAGTGCCCTCCTACACCGCAGCGGTGCTTGAGCGGAGGCTTGATGCGCGCGGTGCGCCGTGGATTTACAACACCTGGGAACCGTTCGAAAGGACCATCAACCGCGCCACTACCCTACAGCTAATCGACATCGCCGGCTTCATGGGGATGGATATCTTTACCATCGACGACGGTTGGCAGCAGGAATACGGTGAGAACGCGGTCGACCCCACTGCCTTTCCAGGTGGTCTTGACGCTATACAAAAAGCTGTGGAAGCGAAAGGCATGCGCTTGGGATTATGGATCCCTCTCGCCTCCATCGGCCAAAAGACAGCGGACTACGTTAACCATCCGGACTGGGCATCGCTCGATCAATCAGGAAAACCGAAATTTACCTCGACTATGGGTGGCTCCAAAGTTGTGATGTGTTTGGCGAGCCCCTTTCAGGACGCGGCCGCCGACCGGGTAAACGACGCGATCGAACGCTTCCATCTGGCCTATGTGAAGCTCGATTTGACGACTATTTTCAACGCGTACGGCGAAGCCCCCGGCTGCTGGGCCAAGGGGCACTATCACGGCGACTGGGCCGAGTCGCTGAACATGATCTATGAAGGCATCAGCCACGTGACCAGCAAAGTGTATGCAAAACATCCCGACGTCCTTCTCGACTTGACCTTTGAGCTCTGGGGTCAAAAGCACGTGATCGATGCCGGCCTTCTGGCGGCCGGGGACCTCGATTGGATGAGCAATGTGAAGGATGCTCAGCCCGACGCCGCCGGAGCCGTGCAAGCACGCACTCTGTTGTATCAGCGCGCGCCTTCGATGCCCGTCGACACCATGCTCATCGGCAACCTGCACGCGGGATTACCAAGCGCCCAGGAAGTATTTGCCACCGCCATCGGCTCCGCCCCTCTCCTGTTGGGCGATTTGCGGCAGTTGAGCGCTGCAGATCAGCAGTGGTACCAGGACCACATCCGATGGTTCAAGCAGCTCAGGCGCAGCACCAACATCGACGAGAGCTTCTGGGCGCTGGGCAACTGGCGTCAGCCTTCCGCGGCGGACTGGGATGGATTCGCCCGCCTCTCGCACACCGGCAGCGGCGTGGTCGCTGTCTTTCGTAATGAGTCGAATATTTCTACGGCTAACATTCGACTGCCTCTCATGCCGGCAGGTAGCTTCAAAGTGCGTTCCGTGGTCAGCAACAAAGATCTGGGTACATTCACGAAAGACGAGTGGGCCCACGGAGTTCCGGTCGGTTTTTCCGGGCCTCAATCCGTCGAAATTCTTGAAGTAAGTTCCGTTCGCTGAGTGTTATGATCCCGTCTGTTTCCGGGTGCGGCTTAAGCATGTCCCGGGAAAAAGGGAGAAGCGCTCAGTGATCCAAGGAAAGATTTCCCGGGTATTGTTTCTCAGTGCAATCGCGATCAGCAGCGGCTCTTTGTTGATCGCCTCTTCGCGGGCCCACCATGCGCTCCTTGGAGCTGCTACCGGCCTCGGCACGGTCGCCATGAAAGTAGAACGCCTGGATCCGGGGTTGGACTCTATCGTTCCGGGCAAGCCCGTTCTGGAGAAAGTCGCCACCGGGCCAGGGTTCAAATGGACCGAAGGGCCGGTGTGGATACCGGCCGGTTACCTGCTCTTCGCTGAGATTCCCAGCAACAGCATTCGAAAGTGGACTCCGGGTGTTGGCGTAAGCGTCTTTATGCAGCCCAGCGGGTACAGAGACTCTGCTCCTTTCACCGGGCCCGAGCCCGGCTCGAACGGCATGACCCTTGATAGCCGCGGCCGCCTCACAGTCGCAGGTCACGCGCACCGCGACGTATGGAGACTGGAGGAACTGGACCCCAAAGCGCAGGTAACGATTCTCGCCGATCGCTACCAGGGCAAGCGGCTCAACAGCCCGAATGACCTCGCGTACAAATCCAATGGCGACCTTTACTTTACTGATCCGCCCTACGGGCTCCCGACGCTAGACAAAGATCCAACCAAGGAAATGCAAGTGAACGGCGTGTACCGCGTACCCGGAGCGACTGCTCAGAAGCCCGGCGCCGCTCCGGATCGCGCGCACTTACAGCAGCTGGTGAACGATCTGCCTCGTCCCAACGGAATTTGCTTCTCTCCGGATGAGAAGTATCTCTACGTGAACAACTCCGACCCCAAGAAGTGGATGCGCTATACGGTGAAGGCTGATGGAACACTCACCGACGGCAAGGTCTTTTTTGATGCGACCTCTGATACCCGCGATGGAGCGCCCGACGGGCAGAAGGTAGATCAACAAGGGAATTTGTATAGCGCGGGACCGGCGGGGGTTTGGATTTTCTCCCCTGAGGGCAAGCATCTGGGCACACTCGACATCCCGGAGCGGGTGGGCAATGTTGCCTGGGGTGGACCCGATCACAAGACGCTCTATATCGCCGGAAGCTCGAGCATCTATCGCATTTCCTTAAAGATTCCTGGAGTCTATCCGGGCGTCCACTGATCAGTGCAAAGCCACTCACCGGGCACGTTCATGCCTGTCATCATTCGAGCCGCTGCTTCATCCGATATGGATGCAATCGCGCATATTTATGCGCATTATGTAAACCACGGTACTGGGACGTTTGAAACCGAACCTCCAGAGAGCAACGAGATCGGCCGGCGCTGGACCGAGGTAACGGGTAAAGGCCTACCCTGGCTGGTCGCTGACGACAACGGTGACGTGGTTGGATATGCCTACGCAGCGGCGTATCGGCCGCGCGTGGCGTACCGGTATACAGTGGAAGACTCCATCTACGTCCGTGCCGACCGGCTGGGCACGGGCGTGGGCAGCCTACTGATGCCCGCTCTCATCTTGGCGACCCAGGCGTGCGGCATGCGTCAGATGATCGCGGTCATCGGCGACAGCAACAACCAGGCATCGATCCACTTGCACCGCCGCTTCGGCTTTGCAGATGCAGGGTTGCTGAAAGACGTAGGCTTCAAGTTCGGGCGCTGGCTCGATACGGTGTTCATGCAACTCAGTGTCCTTTAAGAAGCCCATCGGACATAAGGCCTGCCTGGCTGCGTTTTCTTTAGAAATTTCGACGAGTTGAGCCCGTAACGCATCGAACCATGCCAGGGACAGGGTGAAAGGGACCAATCGGCATGGATTCGACACGATTCAAGAGGAGCGAGCCGGAAGGGCGTTCCAATTCCCGGCTTGGCAGGATCATCGGGTCGGGCGAGATGGCGGACCTGGTTCGTGCCCATGATTGGGGCTCCACCCCGCTTGGCCCTATCGAAACCTGGTCGATCGAGCTACTAACGATTGTGAACCTGACCCTCTGTTCTCCTTCTCCTGCGCGAACCATGTGGGGTCCGGATTTCATTCTGATCTACAACGACGCCTATCGTCCCATTCCGGGGCCGCGACACCCTGCAGCCTTGGGAAGGTCGGCTCGAGACGTCTACGGCGAATCCTGGCACGTTGTCGGCCCTCTGCTGGAAAAAGCCTTCGCCACCGGCGAAACCTTCTTCTACGAAAAGCTGCTGGTTCCCCTTCCCACCGAAAGCGGAATTCAGAATTTCTACCTGAATTACTCCTTTAATCCGATCTATGAAGGAAATAGGATTGCCGGCCTCTTTGGCCCGCTTCAGGACGTGACCGGAGAGGTGATCGCAGCACGGAAGCTTGAGGAGAGCGAGGCGCGCGCCACGCGCATCCTGCAGAGCATTGGAGATGCCGTCATTGTGACCGACGCGGAAGGCTCCATCACGCGCATGAATCCGATCGCGGAGGCTCTGACTGGTTGCACCCTTGAGGAAGCCGTAGGTCAGCCATTGACAGCTGTGTTTCGTATTGTCCGTGAAGACACCGGACTGCCGGTGGAAAGTCCCGTCGAAAGAGTCAAGCGCCTAGGTACCGTGGTTGGCTTGGCGAATCACACCATTCTCTTGGCCAAAGATGGTACCAAGACACACATCGATGACAGCGGAGCTCCCATTCGCAATGAGGAAGGGGAGCTCACCGGCATTGTTCTTGTCTTTCGCGATATCAATGAGCGCCGGGTTGCAGAACGTGAGCGCGACCGGGTGGAACAGGCTCTCATGCAAAGCGAGAAATTGGCTGCAGTAGGCCGTCTGGCGAGTTCGATTGCGCACGAGATCAACAACCCTCTGGAGGCAGTCACCAACCTTATCTATCTGGCGAGGCAGAGGGCCTTGCTTCCCGAGGTGCAGGAATATCTGGAAAGCGCGGACCGAGAACTCCGCCGGGTCTCTGCCATCGCGAACCAGACTTTGCGATTCCATCGGCAATCCACGCATCCGCGGTCTGTTCGTTGTGATGAGCTGATTGGAAGTGTTCTTTCCATATTCCAGGGTCGCTTTCTCAACACAAACATCATCGTCGAAACGCGTAACCGGGTCTCGCCATCGGTTAAGTGCTTCGAGGGGGAGATACGACAGGTACTTTCCAATCTAGTCGCCAATGCCATCGATGCGATGCAACCGCGCGGAGGACGATTGCTCGTCCGCTGCCGCGTAGCGACCCATTGGAAGACGAGCCGGCACGGGGTTGCCTTCACGGTCGCCGACACAGGCGGCGGTATGAGTCAGCAAACGCTGCAGCGGATTTTCGATGCATTTTTCACCACCAAAGACATGAATGGAACCGGCTTGGGGCTCTGGATCAGCAAGGATATCGTCGAGCGCCATGGGGGAGAATTGCGCGTTCGCAGCAGCCAGCGCCCTTCCGCTTCTGGAACTGTTTTTGTCCTCTTTCTCCCCGTAACCCAGGAAAGTAGATCTTAGGGTGGACTTTCTTTCAAGACGGGCGAAGCCCACGACAGCTCTTTCGAAATTGAACGGCAAAAAGCAATCGAAACATGTCATTTTCGGCCCAGGTATGCTTTGGCGGACCTGGGGCACCCGTCCGGTTCTTAATTGGGTTTGGTTAGGGCACTGGCTCTGCCGAGATGTCTTGAAAGAGGGGCGGCTGCAGGTTTTCCGGATCACGGAAATTGCTCAGACCAACGCCAACCAAACGAAAACGCTGGCCCGCTCCGAGAGAAATGCGTTCCCGCAGCGACAGAGCGATGGCTGTCAATTCTTCGCAAGATGCCGGAGGGATTGCAGGCGTGTAGCTTCGGGTGAGGATGCTGAACTCGCTGGTCTTGAGCTTTAAAACAACAGTCCGCGCGACGCGCGATTCCTGGCGCGAAGCAGACCACACTTTTTGCGCCAGCCGTTGGATCAACTCCCCAGTCTCGGATAGAGGAATATCCCGCTCGAATGTATCCTCGGCAGAGATCGACTTGGTGGGTCTGTCTGGAATCACCAGGTTATGGTCGATCCCTCGGGCAAGCTCGTACAGGCGATGCCCGTATTTTCCAAAGCTTGCCTCCAGCACTGCGGCGTCCAAGGCTTGCAGGTGGCCCACCGTCTGAACGCCTATCTGTTTAAGTCTGTCTTGAGTCACTTTGCCGACACCGGGGATCCGTTCCACCGGCAATGGTAGAAGGAATGCCGATACATCATCCGGCTGAATGACGAACAGGCCATCAGGCTTTCGCCAATCGGACGCAATCTTGGCCAGGAACTTATTGGGCGCTACTCCCGCTGAGGCAGTCAGTTGCAGTTCGTCGCGAATCTGTTGGCGAATCGCCTTTGCGACCCGGGTCGCTGTGGGCAAGCCGAACTTGTTTTCTGTTACATCCAGGTACGCTTCGTCCAAAGAGAGCGGTTCTATGAGATCTGTGTAGCGATGAAAGATTTCCCGCACCCCACGAGAGACGGCCCGATAACGCACAAAATCAGGGGGAACAAAGATCGCTTCCGGGCACAATCGTTCCGCGCGCACCGCCGGCATCGCAGAACGGACTCCGAAGCGCCTTGCCTCGTAGGAGGCCGCGCAGACGACGGAACGATTACCACGCCAAGCCACCACGACGGGTTTACCCCTCAGTTGGGGATCGTCTCGCTGCTCGACCGAGGCGTAGAACGCATCCATGTCCACATGGAGGATCTTTCGAACCATTCCCCATGATAAGCCTTGCTTCCCTGCCGCCTCACTCTCCACTAGAACGCGTGGCTGCTCAGAATTTCGCGGGTGACCGTAAGCATCATGATCCGGAGGTCAAGCCAGACCGACCAGTTCTCGATGTAGGCCAAATCGCAGGCGACGCGGTTTTCTATCTGCTCTATGGTCTTTGTTTCCCCGCGCCAACCGTTTACCTGAGCCCATCCCGTAATGCCCGGCTTGACCCGATGCCGGAACGCATATTTTGCCACCACGTCGGTGAACAGCTTGTCCGCCGCCTTGGTGTTGGGCGGATGTGGGCGAGGCCCCACGAGGGACATGTCGCCCTTGATGACATTGAATATTTGCGGCAACTCATCGAGGCTTAGGGCGCGCAGCCATCTGCCAAGCCTGGTCACTCGTGGGTCACCTCGCGTCGCCTGTCGATCGCCCATCAGATCGGTCATCCCATGACGCATGGAGCGGAATTTGTAACAGGTAAATAGCCGATTGTTAAAGCCGAGGCGTGGCTGGCGGAATAGGACAGGGCCGGGGCTGTCGAAGCGAATCGCCAAAGCGATCAGCGCCAAGAATGGAGAAAGCACGACGAGCAGCAAGGATCCGATTACGGTATCGAAAAGCAACTTCTTTCCCGCCCGCCAATCCTTGAGCGGCCGCTCGTCGATCAACACCACGGGGTTGGAGCCGACATTGGAAATCTGGCTGCTCTTGTAGCGGAAACCGGCTAAATCAGTGGTCAGGTAAATGTCGGCCACCGCGCTCCCAACTTCCTCGAGGATTCTCGCGATGCGAGCCGCCGCTCGCAGGGGGAGCGCAATGACAATTACGTCGATCCGCTCCTCACGGCTACGCTCGAGAAGGTCGCGCACCGTGCCGCGCACTCGAACCCCGTTCTGTGCCCCAGGAATGCGTGAACGCCGATCATCATAGATACCTACCACGGTGTAGGCGTGCGGCTCGGTTCGCAGTCGTTCGATAAACTCTCGGCTGAACTCACCTGCTCCGATCACTGCAACTCTACGGGCCAGTTTGCCCGACTGTATCCAGCGGCCCAGCAGCGGTGAAAGACAACATCGAGATGCCGTAAGGAGAGCTGCGCTGAACAAGAGCCACAGGAAAGGCGATTGCCTAAACATGGTGCCGGCATCGCGCGTCAGGAATAGACAGACGATGATGCTGCCTCCGCCGACCAGTACCGGCAGAGTTAAAATCTGGAGCGACTTGCCGAGCGGAGAAAGGGAGTGCAACTGGTAAGCGCCGGCTCGGGAGAGGAAGACGGCGGCCATAACACTGCCTACGCAGGTCGCGAGAAACAGGGCTCCATCGGAGCGCAGCCAATAGCGCGGTGTGAGCACGCTCTTGGCCAGCAAACCACTCAAGAGCAGCAACAGCAAATCAGACACCTGCACGATGCGCACGATGACTGCCGGCGAGATCCTGCGCTTGTCCCCACGAGATCCTTGTCGGGCCGCTGACCTCCGTTCGACGGAAGTTGCAGAGTTGTCTCCGGGACTCAGGATCAGGGGGTCGGCGAAGATCGTCTCCTGTGGGGGAGAACTGATCACGAGATTAGCCTTCATCGGGTATTCGGCCCCGTCTACACTTAACCGCGTTGCGAGGGGCGAAAGGTCAGCACGGGGCCGTTGCCTCGACCAGATGCCGAAGCAGTGGCGGCACGCGTTCCCGATGCGACCCGCGGATGGCGAACATTAAGCGACTGGCCCAGTTGCTCCTGCAAAAGCCGCATCCGGGAGGAGAGCTCAGCGATGTCCAGGATCATCGTGTTCATGTTGTCGAGCACCCACAAGAGGACAGCATCGCTCCCCTCGTAGCCAATCCGCTCTACACTCTCTTCGCCGCCCTCAGGCGAGGCACGCGAGATCCAACGATTGAGCTCATCGGAGAAGGCCAAGACTGCGCTTCTATCTTTTAACGCCGGCCGATATACCGGCAAACTCAGCCGGGCTTCCCAACGCTGGACGGTGCGGACGCTGCGCTTCATGTAATCGGAGATCTCTTTCCATCCGTTAAGAATCTGTCGACTCATTGGGTCCTTCCAAGATTCCGGCACCGGCTTGCAACCATAGTTCACCCCGGCGTCGCAAGATTAATGCCAGGAAAGGCGGAGCTTCCAGCAAACTGCAACCGCGATGATCAGCGCTGCCTCGAAGAGGCAAGACCACACCACGCCACGCGCGCATCCCAATTTGACTTCGCTGTTAAGTAGCTCCGGATCAACAGAACGAACATTGCAGATCTGAGGAAAAGGCTCGGCCTGCTCGGCAAATGCCGGAAGGGTACGAAGCCGCTTTAATATCACCTGATGGAACTCTGCTTCATGCTGATACATCGGTTTTGCCCGCCGTGCCGTCAACCCAGCGTTTAGTTGCGGTCAATTAATACATCGACCGTTTCCCCATTGCCGATGTACCACCTTTGAGCCATGGCAGTAGCCATCCCTCGCATCAGAGAAAGGAACGGGTGCGTGCTGGGCTGTATTGGAGGAAGCTACCGACGGGTGCTTTGCGAATTCCGTCGGGTTACGCGTATGTCCTGAAGCTGTTTACCCCACCGGGTCTAAGGGTATTGCGAGCGCTGTCTGCGCGATCGTGTGCGCATTGATTTTTTTCGCCAGACCTAGCTGCCCCATCATCCAGATGCCGTAGTAATTCAGGTCAAACTCGTACCAAGCGAGGCCGTGGCGGGCCGAGACGGGGTGTGCATGGTGGTTGTTGTGCCAGCCCTCGCCACCGGTAACCAAAGCGACCCACCAGTTGTTTCGCGAGTCATCGCGGGTGTCAAAGCGCCTGGATCCCCACATATGGGTTGCCGAGTTGACGAACCAGGTGGCGTGAAGTCCTAGCGTCACCCGTAGGAAGATGCCCCAGAGAACTAATGGCCAGCCGCCAACCGCCAGGAGGATAAAGCCGAGTACCGTGAGTGGAACCCAGTGATAGCGATTTAGCCAACGATAGAAGCCGTCCTTCATCAGGTCTGGAGCGTATTTGGCCAAGAGGGCAGGTTCAGCGTTTGCGCCTGATCCGTGGATGACCCAGCCCGCGTGGGACCACCATCCGCCTTCATGCGGCGTGTGAGGATCGCCAGGCCGGTCAGTGAGCTGATGATGCACGCGATGGGTGGCAACCCAAACCAGGGGCCCACCTTCCAGGCTCAGCGTGGCGCACACTGCCAACAGATGTTCCAACCATCGCGGCACCTGGTAGCCGCGGTGCGTGAGCAGGCGATGGTAACCCATGCCGATTCCGGCATTGATCGCAATGACATGAAGAGTGATGGCGACAATCAGTGCGGGCCAACTAAAGAAGAAGAGCGCCGCGATGGCTCCAACGTGGAAGAGAACCATGAAGCCCAATATCAGCCAATTAAGCGATAGCCTTTGTGCATCGCGCGAAAGCGCGAGCATCGGCGCATGCTCAGGCGTCAACCCGTTTGGGTGGTCTTCACTCACAGACGGCAAGCCAACACCCGTGCCGGCACTCTCATTTTCAGTTGGCCTAAGGGATGGAACGCCGATTGCCATAAGAATATGATCCTTGGTTTGCGCCATCCATTTGGTCATACTTTTGTAATGAGAAGATTTGAAGACCTTTCTGGTCAGACATTTTGGTTTCCGCAACGATTGTCTGTTCTATTTTGCTCAAATTCTTCCTCCGCTAGAATTGGCGGAGTTACAGTAGGTCACGTTCATCATGCGTTTGATGGGGAAACACGCAGTCGTAACCGGGGGCGGATCGGGCATCGGCGCGGCCACGGCCAGGTTGTTCGCCGCCGAAGGCGCCCACGTAGCGATTCTTGATCACGATCTGTCGCGCTCTGAACGAGTCGCTACGCAAATATGTGAGTGGGGCGGAGACGCCGTTGCCTGGGCTTGTGACGTGGCAGAAGAAACTCAGGTTCGCGAGAGTGCACAACGAGCCGCGCAACACTTCGGCGCCATCGACATCCTGTTCAACAGCGCAGGCATCGCAATCCGACGTACTCTTTCTGACACGGAAGCGGACGACTGGGATCGCATCATGGAGACGAATCTTCGCGGTTCGTTCCTCTGCTCAAAATTCTGTCTCGAACACTTTCGACCGGAGGGCGGAAGCATCATCCACGTCTCCTCGGTAACCGGGATCATGGGCGTGCGCAATCGCGCAGCCTACAGCGCTTCCAAGGGTGCTTTGGTAGCGCTCACGCGAAATATGGCCATTGATTTAGCCGGCCGCAACGTCCGGGTCAACTGCGTCTGTCCTGGTTTCGTCCGGACTCCGATGGCTCAGTCCCTGCTGGACGATGTCGTCCGGCGCGACCGGCTGGTTAGCATGCACCCGCTGGGAAGGCTGGGCGAGCCCGAGGATATCGCCATGGCCGTTCTATTCCTCGCATCTGATGAATCTCGCTGGATCACCGGAATTAGCTTGGCGGTCGACGGCGGATTCTCCGCCGGAAAATCAGAGGAGGTTTGAACGCTTGAAGACTTCGTCTACAAATGCAAGCATCGCCGTATTGAACTCCCGGGGACGTTGCAACGGGGCGAAGTGGCTCACATGATCAAGAAGGATAAATGACGCACCTGGAATGGTCCGAGCCAGATATTCTGCGTGGTCGCGTTTGATGAATTCGTCCTTCTCGCTTTGGGCAATCCTGACGGGCACACGTATCTTCGCAAGATCCTGCGCGGTGTATTTCGGTTGTGTCCGCTGCATTAGTCCGACGTCATGGACGAATTGCTTAAATTGCTCCGGTGTAGCTGAGAGCTGCTTGTAATCCTCCGAGTGGCGCGAGAAGCAACGCTCCAGGGCTGCAGTGGATTCAAACGGTCGAACGCCGGTCGGGTCCATATTGCAGGCGAAGAAGAAAACGCCCGCAACGCGCGAGGGATATTTCGCCGCAAGAATTAACGCGGTGCAAGCGCCGTCACTCCAACCCACCAGGGCCGCCCGATCGAGATGCAAGGCGTTCATCACGGCCAACACGTCGGATGCCATCCGTTCATAGGAGTACGGCTGCTCGTCGCGAGTGCTGCGACCGTGGCCGCGGCTATCGATCAAAACGGCACGATAGCCATTCGCGATGAGAACCGGAACCTGGTATCCCCAATTGCCGCTGTGGCCGAGACCACCATGCAGCAGGATCACAGCTGGGCCAATGCCGTAAGCGCTATACCAGATACGGGCTCCGTCATTTTCGATATGCCCCAAGCGGTCCGCGAACGGAAGTGGCGTGGCGCCACTCGCTTCGAACCTTCTTAACTCGTCGTCGTAGGCTTCCATCCAGATAAGCTTAAAACGCGCGCTTCAAACGCCGCAGCTCTTTCACAAGCTGTTAATCCCTGCAAAAGGGGACGGGCACATCGAGAGCCCTTATCCCACTCAAGCCAAACCCGGGCTTGAATGGGGCACCCAGCATTTGTTGCCGGTTTGTTCCTTCCGGTTCATGCGAACCGCTCGGCTTAAGAGCCGAGCTCCCCTGCACGATTGCGGGGATCCTCCCATGCTCCCAGTCGTGTTCGACAAGCTCAGGGTAATTCTGGGGGACCATTAATAGCCGCCCGTCTGAACGGTTTTGGCAGCCCTCAACCTTCGTTGAGGCTTTGAAGATACGCGCAAAACATATCCGCCATCGCCTCGGCATAGGCTTTGATCTCTGCGGTGCTTCGTGGGCTTTCCGAGAACTGCTTTCCACCCGCACTGAGCGTTGTCGTTACCAGGTCGCCGGCTAATGTACGAGTCGCCTTTGGCGCCTTCGGGAGTACCTCCTGCATAAAGGCCCGAAACGTGCGCTCTCCCGACGCCCTCGCCTCCTTTGCCTCGGGTGCGCCGCGGTAGAGAGGGGCGGCGTCACTGAGGGCCACGCGCAACTGGGCCTCATCACATTCCGAACGGACGAAGGTGTGAACCAGGGTGCGCAGCCGTTGTAGCGGCGGTTTCGTGACGTCTTCCAGGATGGCGCGCAGCAACTCACTCGTCTGCCTCCATTCATCGTTTTGGAGCCGGAACAGGATGGCTGCCTTGTTGGGAAAATACTGGTAAAGCGAGCCGACGCTAACTCCAGCCTTCTCAGCCACTCGCGCCGTGGTGAAGCGTTGCGCTCCTTCTTTCGTCAAAACACGAACTGCCGCTTCCAGAATCGTGCTGACGAGTTCAGCGGAGCGGGCCTGTTTTGGTTGTTTTCTCGAGGAAATTTGCTGTTTTCGACGATCGCTCATGGGCAGCTTCCAAATGCGAATTGAAAACACGAATAATTAGTCGTATTTTAGCTCTAGCTAATGAGGAACGCAATCTTACACCGGAGATTTATATGACTACACTCACCACTACACCCGTCGCGCCATTGCTGGATCGCTTGTTCGCGGAGGCTGCGGCGGCGTCGCCTGCGACGAGCCCTGCGGCGGCCAATCTCTTCGAGGACCGGGAACACCGGATGCGGAGCAAAACCGACTACCTCGACTTCTACGGGGGCCTGAAAGATTTCCCGCTCGCCGTCTCGCAAGAGACCGGTGCCCTGCTTTACATGCTGGCGCGGGGCTGCGGCGCACGGACGGTCGTCGAGTTCGGAACCTCGTTCGGCATTTCTACGCTGCACCTCGCCGCGGCCCTGCGGGATAACGGAGGCGGCCGGTTGATCACCTGCGAGTTCGAGCCGTCTAAGGTCGCGCGCGCCCGCAAACATCTGACGGCCGGCGGCCTCATCGACCTGGTGGAGATCCGCGAAGGAGACGCGCTGAAAACACTGAGCGTCGATCTGCCGGAAACGATCGATCTGTTGCTGCTCGACGGCGCTAAGGCCCTCTATCCAGAGATATTAGGCTTGCTAGAAAGCCGCCTCAGGACGGGCGCCTTCCTCGTCGCCGATAACGCCGATTACAGCCCCGATTACCTGGCGCGCGTGCGCTCATCCGCAAACGGTTACCTGTCCGTACCTTTCGCCGACGACGTCGAGCTCACCATGCGGATCAGCTGAGCACGAGGTGATGGTGACAGCTCTCTTCAAAGAAAAAGCCCGCTGCGCCGGAGCATGGCGAGCGGGCTTAGGTTAAGGCATGAATCTATCTGCTTATTCAGACTTCACAATCTGACCGCGAATCTCTCCGCCGGGGTTTGCCGCGGTATGGAGATTGAAATACCATTTGCCGTCCAACAGTTCCTTTGCCTGTTCTGCTGTCAGGGTTGCTTTGCCCTCGATGGGGCTTGTGATAGGTGTCGCCTTGATCGGGAGCTGTGGCTTGGCATTCGCTCCCTCGGCCGCAGGGCCGTGAAAATGCGCCGCAGCGACTGGACCAGTTAATCCGCTGAACTCAATGTGATACGTAAATTCGTCGGTTGCAGTATTCAGTGTGGCCGTTAAAGTACCTGTACCGGCGCTGTCTTTGGGAGGGACTTCGGCGGAGGCCTTCAGATCGGCCTTCAGATTGACCGTTGCAGCTTGTGCGGCGGCCGAAATCAGGGTGAGAGCGCCTATTGCGACGACGCTTCGGAAAAAACTGTTGGCAACCTTCACTTTAATTCTCCTGAGGAGCTGGCTAACCTTCGATTTCTGAATGAACCGGAACATTTTCTACCCGTGGTAGAAGCTGACCCGGATCATTGACGTTATTACCTGTTGACGCGCCTTTCGCAATCCCATCGCGGGCGCTTGGAATAGGATTGACCGCAAACAAGACTGCTCCATACTGCCCATCTTGCACAAGCGGGGGGCCGTCCCCGACTTTTCGACGGTTACACACCCGGCAACGTTGATTGCTACCGAAGTAGTAGCCATGAAAGCGAAGGTCATGTCCCTTTAGGCAGTGAGTACGGTTTTTCACCAATGTCGGCTTCATCAGAGGGCCCTCGCTACGGCGGCGTTGCAGCGTGGAATGATCGCTCAGGAGGCCGTGGAACGGAAGCGGCTGCCTCCATGACCGCGTGGTCGCTCAACCCACTTGTTAGATGCAGAAGAAACAACAACGGAAACGAGCAGGGAGCGACATGAAAGAAAGTTACCGGAGAGAACCTGTGGCGTCAACTCGCTTTTCTGATGAACAATACTCTGTTTGAACAAGCACTGGTCTGCGCCATGACGCCCGTCTTGACGCCCTGGATGTCAGATAACTAGAATCAACCCGTGGCTTCACCATTTCACGCGCGCGGTTGTTGTTTCGGCACACACACGTAGCACGCGCGCTGAGTCTCTCGCTAGGACATTGTGGTTCCGCTTCCCGCCCGCCTGCTCACGTCTTTATTTGAGCAGGCTTTTCTATCACTGCTATCTCACGCTCTTGAATGAATCGAGGACCTGCAGCCAAAGATGTCAGGACTGAGCCGAGATTTCCGGAGCGAAACCATGAGTCTGTTTGGTTTTAGGGAATGGAGCGTGGAGTGATGAACTATCGATCGATTGCTCTCATATCACTACTGCTCTGGATTGCTCATCCGTCTGCTCTACCCCAAACCAGCCACACATCTGTAGCGAATTGGCGAAGCGATCTGCTCACGTGGAGGGAACTTCAGGCAAACAAATTGCAGGAGCCGGATGGATGGCTCTCCGTGGCCGGCCTTGAGTGGTTAAACGAAGGAGAGAACACCTTTGGATCGGCACCTGATAATAGGATTCGGATTCAGGCAGAAATTGCTCCTCACCTAGGAGTTTTACGCCTGAGCAACAATGAGGTGAGCCTTGCGCCCCCATCGGAAGGCTTTCCCCACGGGCTCTTGTTAGACGGGCACAAACCAAGAGCTCAGGTGCTTGCCAGCGAAGCTTCTCCGAGCACCCTTACGGATGGCACCTGGAGCATGTTTGTGATTCACCGCGGAGACCGGTATGCTCTTCGCCTCAAAGACTCTCGCTCTTCTGCGCGGCTTCAATTCCACGGACTCAAGTGGTACGCACCGAATGAGAAATACCGGATTGCAGCACGATGGATTCCCTATGTCCCCGCAAGGATGGTGAAGATCCCTACGATCCTCGGAACTACGATCGAGATGCCGGTACCGGGTGTGGCTGAATTTGTCGTCGACGGGCACAGGATCCGATTAGAGCCGGTCCTTGAGTCGCCGAAGGCAACGGAACTTTTCTTTATCTTGCGCGATGCAACCAGCAAGACTACGACCTACGGAGCTGCGAGATTCTTGTACACAGCATTTCCGGACGAGGGCCTGAGTAAACCGGGGAAGCTCTGGTTAGACTTCAATCGACTGGAAAATCCTCCCTGCGCCTATACTGCCTATGCGACCTGCCCCTTACCTCCACCGCAGAACCGCTTGGCCGTCGCTCTTCCGGCAGGCGAGCGACGGTACCATGAGTAGGAGTCTCACGATTTGTCGCCAGGTTGCCGCCTGCTGAAGCGGAAATCGCAAGCCGTAGAGCCTTGCAGAATCGTGTGTTCGCGTTCGAGCGCGATCTCTCCGTTGAACCCCTCAATAAAGGTTGCGTCACGATCGCAGGAGAGAATGCTGCCAAGCTCTTCGATGCCCAAGCTGCGGTAGAGTTCAGCATACCTGCACCTGGTCACGTCGAAATTCAGAACACCTTCGCTTTGATCCAGAATGTGCAGTTCCAGCGCGTCATTTCTGGTCCAAGGCGCCAAGGAATCCCCATAGGTTTGGAGATCATTCCTACCGAGATGAGTGGCTAATTCCCTGCCCTGCCGGCGCGCAATTCCGGTGATAACATTCCGGACGACTTCCAGAACCTCTTGGCGTCCAAACTTATCGCCAAGGGCATCGACGATGGGCGCTAGCAGACGCGCTTCGATCTCACGCCGCTTCAAGACTCCGATCTCATTCAGCTGCATGTCGCTGCTCATCCGGATCACCTCACTTAACGATGTTACCGCCATCGGTCCGGGCGATCAGAACGATGGGCCGCGGACCACTTGAACAAAGTCCTCGGGACGTATCCGCTTGGCAAAAGCCGCCCTGATTTCGTTGGCGCTCACAGCCAAGTATTTTTCAACCTCCCGGATGGGTTCATCGAGTGGCAAACCGCTTTCTGCTCGATCGAGAAGATCTTCGGCAACCTGGTCTTCACTCGATGCGCTCAAGGGTATTTGTCGCAGGAGAAATGCTTTCGCCTGGTGTAGTTCGTCGGCAGACACATCGCCAGTTCGCATTTGTTCGATATCTCGCTGAATCAAGGCTCTCGCCTGAAGCGTATTCTCCGGGGCCGATCCGTAGCTGATGGAGTAGACGCTTCGTGTTTCTGAAGCGTCCAGGTCGAGGTCAACGCTATACACATAACCTGATACCTGCCGTAGGTCATGATAGAGGCGTGTCTCCTCGGAATTGCCGCCCAGAATGGTATTCGCCAGTTGCAGTGGATAATAATCCGGATCGAAACGGTTAAGATCTAGCTGCTCTGCGATGGTCACTGAATCTTGAGTTGCACCAGGGTCATAAATCTGAACGGAGGAGGCCTTGTTAAGCGGGACGGGCGGCAAGATTGTATTTGGAGTTGGGCCGACAGCTTTCCATTCCCCAAACCATTGCTCGATCACCGCTTTGGCTTCACTCGGCGAGACGTCGCCTACGATAACAATAGTCGTCAGATCCGGTCGTATGGTTCGTTGCTGGAATTGACGCACTTTGTCAAGATCCACCTTTTTGAATGCCTTCGGCTTCAGTTCTCGAAGTTCTGGATCGCTCGCCGGCAACAATGCTGCGGTGAGCGCCTGGGAGGTGCGATAGCTGGGACTTTTGAGCCTGCCGGCAACCAAGCGCGAAGTTTGCCGCTTGACCATCTTCAAGTCTCGGGCTCGTAGGGCCGGATGCAGCTCGTTGTCCGCCAGCAGTTGCACGCCGCGAGAAAAGTCTTCTTTGAGCACATTGAGGTCAAAAGTGTATCCCGCAGTCGCATCGGCGCCGATGTCATCCAGAGCCTTATCAAACGCAAGACGATCCAAATCCTGCGGCCCGCCTGCGTAGAGGCCTTTCAGGATTTCCGCCACGGCATCGTCGTTGACATCGGACTGCGAATCAACGGTACGTTTGACAGAACCGCGTAGCAAGACGGTCGGACTGGTCGAGTCCGTTTGCACAATCAAGCGCAAACCGTTCTCCAATGTCATGTCCGCGGGCAACGCATGCGCCGCGGGCACCTTGAGTTGCTCCAGAGCTTCGGCAGCCCAGGACGGAAGCTCGACCGGTCGCAGAGTGGGCGAAGTGACTTTCTCCAAACCCGCAGTCTTCTTTGCGTAAGCCAGCTGTTTACCAGCAGTTGGGTGTCGCGAGGGCGTTGGTTTCAAGGTGCCGATAATCGCGCTCGAGCTATCCAGGTACTGCCGGGCGACTCGGTTCACATCGGAGGTTCTGACCTCGCGAATGGCTTCCACGTCTTCATCAGGAGAGTTTCGATCCTCGCATGCCAGCGCGTCGGACCAAACCGCCGCTAACCCCGAAATGGAGTTTCGCTGGAATTCAACTGACGCCAATTCGCTACGTTTTGCTGCCTCAACCAGCTCTTCCGGCAGGCCTCCTTGTGCATAACCAGCGAGCGCCTTTCGCATAGTGCCGATGGCTCGCGTGGCATCCGCGCCGGCCGGTAGTTCGACCAGCCCATAACCAATGCTGGCCTTGGGAAAAGTCTCGGCGAAATCAAAGTCAACACTCAAAGTCTTGCCGGACGATACTATGCGATAAAGATCGCTGCGCTGGCTTGAAAGAACATCGATCAGGACTCGAGTCGCCGCATAATCCGGAGAATCCGTACCTGGCAAGCGAAAAGCAATGACTCCGACGGTATCCGCCAGATCACTCTGCAAGGTGAACGTTTCCGGATGCACAGCCTTTAGAACAACTGGTGGTCTCGCTGGAATACTGCGACTAGGTATTGCACCATACAGGTCTTTAATTCTGGCCAGCGTGGCGGCCGGATTTACATCGCCCGCGATGACCAAAATCATATTGTTGGGCGCGTACCAGGCATCGTGAAACTTTCGAAGCATCTCCCCGGTGGTGGCATCAAAGGAGCTCTTGGTACCTAACGCATCCTGAATGTACGGTGTACCGGCAAACATATCCTGCTTCACTCGCTGCATTAGCCGATACCACGGATCCGATAAATCTTCAGCGGCTTCCTGTTCGATGGCACCACGTTCCTGCGACCACTCACCGTCCGCGTCATCGATTCCCCGCATGCACACCGCCTGAGCCTGCAATGCGACGTCAAGATCGGCGAGCGGAACAGTGGTGTCAAAGCGAGTGACCGTTTGTTCGGTGTAGGCGTTGGCTTGCCCTCCGAGCTCGGAGTAAATCGCTGCAGTTTGATCCGAAGTCATTCCCGGGCATCCACGAAAGGCCATATGCTCTTGTGCGTGTGCCATGCCGGGAAAGTCTGGAGGAGATTCGTTGCCTCCCGCCAGCACGCTCATTTCAATCGTGACTACAGGAGCCAGGGAGTCCTGGACGATCACGACTCGCAGGCCGTTGGGGAGCGTCGCCCGCTGTACGAGGTCGCGGTCAAGGATGTCTGTAGCGGCGTGGCCGGCCGACGCGATTCCATTCAGCAGCAGCAATCCAAGAATGACAGTCTTTAAGCTCAATCTTCTCTCTCCTGCATATTCTCGCCGCTCGAAGCGGCGCAGCAGACCAGCCAGGGAAGCCCCACAGGCACCTAAGTCACGTAGATTTCTTACTTTACGATAACCGCGAGAGTCCATCCTCCTCTTATACCGAGCGCCGCGCTCAAGTTGCTGCAGAATGAACCTCATCCTCTTTATAGAACAGACGATGTTGACTGGCAGGGGAGCACATCGAACGACACTTTTGGGCAAAATTCGGATAGGGCGCTAGGGCAGTTGCGTTCAGGCGGGGCACAGCAGAGCCTGCCCGGAGCGAAGTCGAATGGGTCCCTTCGCTCCGGTCGAGATGACAGAGTGGAGCTTGGCGTTTACCTGTGATTCGTTGAAATCTCGAGCTATAGGACAGAGTATTGGTATCCCACTCAAGCCAAAGGACGGCTTGAATGGGGCACCCAGCATTTGTTACCGGTGTAGTAAAAAGCTCAAGTCTGATCCCTCGGATTCTCAAACCTGAACAGGAAGAGAACAGCAGGTCCCTGAAGCCTCATGACTGTTCGTTTTGTATAGGCCCACTAAACAGCATGTAGAAAGAGTCATCTTTCCTGAAGGGCCGGCCTATGGTGCGTCGGCGCATGGCTGTATCTGTCGCTACAACGATTAGAAGCTGAAACGACCACCGAGTACTGGAGCAAAGTTGCTGTTGTGGAGATAAGGAACGCCCGGGCCATGAGGAATGGCGATGGCCAACCCCCCGGTCACGAAGGAATAGGCAAGCCCGGTGAAGGCGTCGAAACGCTTGGTGAAGTGATGATCGAGATACAAGGACCCGAATTCGAGATCGCCCGAGCAGGAACTGCGGAAGCCGGCTGCGACCGAACACGTCGAGGGCACACGGAAGGTATTCTGCGCCTGCCCATACCAGGCGAACGTGATGTCGGTTTTGCTGTCGTAAGCGTATTTCACGCCTGTCCACCAGACCTGTACCAACTTTTCGGAATCAAGATTGTCGTCTTCAACTCCGCTCAGGATGTAACCGCCCTGGTCCGAGGCGCCCACGCCCAACGGGTCGTGCGGGTTATTCTGCCAAATGTATTCGTAACCGCCAAAGAACTTGAACGGATTCCACGTATACCTGACAGCGCCCATAATGGCCTTGTTGTCGGTCACAATGCCATAAAGGGTGTTGTTTGTGCTGATCAGATTGACCCCGGTGATGGGGTTGGTATTGATGCTGTTGGTGGTCGATTGATAGGACTGCGTCGGACTCTGCGGCCCGAGTAAGGGGTTCAATACGCTGATCGCCTGGTTATAAAGTTGGAAGACCACGTCGGCAGAAAGCTTGCCGTGTTCTCCACCGCCATAGAAGCCGAAGGCGTTGTTATGCGCGGATTCCGGAGTACAGGTAGCGGCAGTCCACGTTGCAGAGGCCGAGTAGCACCCGCCATTCCCGTCGGCGAATTTATACATTGCGCCGAAATGGACCGGGCCATAGACGAGGCGATACTTCACGGCGCTGTCCCAACGGCTGTTCTCGGTATCGCCGCCTCCGGCCATCGTGCCGTTATACCCGATGTAGGAAAAGGCGTAGCCGCCGCCGGCCGGGTCGTAGAGCAACATCACATCAGTACCGAGAGCGCGCTGACGACCGAAGGTCAGCGTGCCGAAATGCGTGGACGAAACACCGCCATAGTACTCGTCATTGAACGGTTGGCCCGCGCGCGCGCCGTCGATGGTGTACGAGTAGCTCTTCCTGGGCAAACCGTTATTGATGGTCTGGGTGGCCGAAGCGTTGGCCAGCAGACCGGACTGCGGATTGATGCCCGTGTTCGCATTGAACACAACGGCCCAGCCCGGCCGAAACTCTTCCTTGCCCCTGATGCCCACGCCGGTCTGCTGAAGGTTGTTCGGTGCGACGAGGAATCGACTTTGATAGCCGTTTCTGTTTACCAGGGATGCGCCTTCGTAGTTATAGCCGTTCTCCGGTAAGCCGTGGCTCACCCAGCCGACGCCAACATCATACGCACCGTAGAGCGTGACGCCATGCCAGGTCAGCGAGCAATCGGTGGTGGCAAACTCGTGGCCGCTCGCACAGGCGTCGGGCGCACTCACCCTCATCTTTATGTCCACCGTGGACTCCTGGCCTACCCCCAAGCTGATTTCCGTGGGTGTGTCATCCGCGAACCCTTGCTTTGCCGCCAGAATCTGAAATCGCCCCGGCGGCAGACCAGACGTCTGATAGTGCCCCACGCCGTCGGTTGCGATCGTGCGCGTTTCACTTTTGTCGACACTCTTAACGGTCACCGCGACATCGCGAAGGCCTGCGCCGTTCTGGTCCGTCACCACGCCCGAAAGGCTCGCTCCCGTTTGCGCCCACGCCGGGTATGCCCCCATCGCAAGCCACAAAACCAACCACCCAACTACTGCGATAAACCAGTAAGCCTTGCGCATTTCGACCTCGAAAATGAATGTTTGGGACAGAAGCCGCAAGCGCACATGAGACCGCCGAACCCCGGAGTCGCGCGCAATGTTTCCGACTCGTATCGACTTCGGAACGGCTTCTCGGCTTTGCCAAGATATTGAAATCTAAACGGATAAATTCGTTAATGTCAATCGGATCTAGTCGATTAGCGGCACGGCGAGGTGGTGCAGAAGATTTGCGCCGGAAAGGAAGAAATATACGTTCCTGCCTCGACGCGGACCGTTCGCTGGTTGGCTAGCTAAGCAACGATCGAATTCCCAGAAGGTATGGAACGTTCACTCTGCGGTGGGAGAGCAGACATGCGCGCAGGCTCAACCCCAAAGACCCGCCATTCAGGATCCTCCGACGCGAGAAGCATCGCCTGAGCAGCCGAGTTGGCTCTAAGGTAGTAGCGCTTCGTATGCGGATAAAGGGAGTTCAACAAGCGCTGGGGCCGAAGGACCACACAATAAGTGTGCATGGGTTTTCCTGGCGGATTTGGAGATGACGTGCCCCGGGGTGAATAGCACAATCATTGTAACAGCTATCTACGTGCGTTTCCCACGCGCCCATTCCCAAGACTGCAGGGTTTGGTCAGCCGCCGAATAATTTTGAGATTTTCGGGTGCCATGCCGGCGGAAGAGAGCCGGCTTTATCGGAATCGAGCTTTTTGGGAAATCCTAAATAGCGGTAGACGCGGCTCTCCCACTGCCGTTCTGGCCAAGGATCGCGTAGCAATTCACTAACCAGCGCAGGCTCGTCCCAGGGAACATCGTGATATCCCTCATGCAGGTAAGCACCCCTCGGATTTGACTTGAATGCATGTGGGAAGAATGCGATCGCATCCCCGTGAATCTGATTTCTTGCGGCGACGCTGTCCAGTGCTTCATTCTTGAGCTTTGCAGCCATCACCCCAGCCAAGTCGCCCTGTGCGGATAGGCTCAGGTGACCCAACTGCGTGGCGCGGGGGTTTAACTCAACCAGATACGCTGCGCCGGTATATTGTTCAAGTATGAAGTCCAGGCCGTGAAACCCACTTAGTCGTAACCTCCGGGCGAGCAATCGCACTGCGTCTTCGATCTCGCTATTCTTGATCAGTCGCACTACATTCGCTGCACCCGTAGGCGCCTGCGAGACCAGCACCTCAACTGTGCTGGAAGCGAGAAGCTCTCCACGCCAGCAGGCAAACATGGTGGTTGCCGGCCGTCCCGGAATAAATTCCTGGATCGTCATCGTCAACGTCTTTCGCCTCCGCCATTCCCACAATGCGAAAAAATAACGATTGATCAGAAACCGCTTCCATGCCATCCAGACCTTCAATGTTTTGGGTGCGGAGTGAAATTTTTGCGTTGCTTCCGCAAGAGAATGGACGATGGTCACCCCCTGCCCGCCCCAGGTTCCATCCAGCTTTAGCACCGCCGCCTGATCAAAGTTCCAGTCTTTCAAATCTTCGGGGGAATCAAGTGTCTTCGTCAACGGCACGCGGACGCCCACACTTTGCGCGATCCGCATGACCTGGCCTCTTTGCAGAATGGCAGGGTAAGCTTCTGCAGAGCCCAAGGAAAGTTCAATCAAGGGCCGCAGGTCGGCTTCGCTTGCATGCAGTGCGTGCAACTGCCAGACTGCAATGTCATCGCAGGGGACGATAAGTGAAGGCTGCGCCGCGCGTATGGCAGACCGCAGCAGGCCAATCGATCCAACACCTTGATAGGGATAAATCGAACCAATACCTGTGACAAAACGAAGCGGGTGGCCGGGAGGACATAGCGCGGCAACATCACAGCCATGGCGCAGAAATGCGATCGCAAGCCGGGCGGAGGAGGGCCACCACAAAGTTGCACAAATCAAAATTTTTGGCTGGGAATTTTCACCCAAGAAGACCACCTTTTACCTAATCAAACTGATCTAGCTGGTGAACAAAAATAGAGCAGTCCGCGACCGCATATACTAAGACGATACACTTCCAGACAGGGGCTGCAAAGGTCATGGATGCTGATATTGTCATCATTGGAGCGGGCCCGTATGGACTTTCTATCGCCGCTCACCTATCTAAGAGCAACTTAACCTTTCGGATATTTGGCTACCCGATGGAAAGTTGGCGGCGCCATATGCCCAAAGGGATGCTGCTCAAGTCCGAAGGGTTCGCCTCCAGCCTCGATGATCCCGATACTTCGTTCACTCTGCGCCATTATTGCGAAGAGATGAATTTACCTTACGACGACATTGGCACTCCCGTTCCCCTTGAGGTCTTTTCGGCGTATGGGCTTGAGTTTCAAAAGCGTTTGGTTCCCATGCTGGAACAAACCAATGTTACTTCGGTCATCCGAACTTCTGACGGGTTCGAACTGGAGACCGCAGATGGGCAAACTGTAAATGCGCGCACCGTCATTGTGGCGACGGGCATTTCATATTTCAGCTACCTGCCGCCATTTCTAGTCGATCTGCCTCTCAGCCATGTTTCGCATAGCTCACAACATCACGATCTGAGCACCTTCCGCGGAAAGACAGTCGCGGTGTTGGGGGCCGGTGCGTCGGCCGTTGATATGGCTGCAATCCTTCATGAAGAGGGCGCCCAGGTGCAATTGGTTGCCCGACGGCAGCAGATCGCTTTTCATACCAAGGCAAAAGAGCCCCGCCCGCTCCATCGAAGAATGCGATATCCCCGCTCCGGCCTCGGCATAGGATGGTCCTCACGCTTATGCACCGACGCCCCTCTACTATTCCATCGCATGCCGCAGGAGTTTCGCTTCCGTACTGTCCGCGACCATCTTGGGCCGGCACCAGGATGGTTCGTCCGGGACAAGGTAGTAGGCAAATTCCCATTGCACCTCGGTTGCGAAATTCAATCTGCTTCAATTGAAGATGGCAGGGTGCACCTCAAGATCGTCGAGAAGGATGGAAGCAGTACCGACTTGGTTGCCGATCATGTCATCAGTGGAACAGGTTATCGAGTCTCTCTCTCACGAATGGGATTTCTCAACGAAGCCTTGCGCCGTGAACTTCACACAGTGGAAGATACGCCCGTTCTCTCAAGCCACTTCGAAACATCGGTACCCGGTCTGTATATGGTCGGGCCTGCGGCCGCGCATTCGTTCGGCCCACTAATGCGTTTTGCGTATGGAGCGAAATTTGCCGCCAAGCACATCGCGAAGCACGTTGTAGCCAAAAACCGAACTTCGGTTTCTGCGCGAGCACAGGGTAGAAGCGTAGGCTATGCGGCGGATCGAGGCTAGACTCGCGCGGCGCGCAACGCCTCTTGCATCCAGACCGCGTTGGCAGTAGCGTGACCCAACGCGGTGTTGTCAAAAATCACCCAAATCTCCTGGTTCAGCGACACGTTCTCCCGCAACAGAAGTTGCTTCGCAAAGAACTGCAGCCAATTCTCGTCATAGTCCGAATGGTACGTGCGCGGAACACCGTGAAGGCGCCAATAGAGCGGGCTCTCCCATCCTCCGGGTTGGGCGGCAAACTTGGAACCCTTAGGTGGGTCTGCGGCTACGCGGGCAACTTCGAAGCTTCGCAGAAGCTGATCGACTGCGGCGCTAAACCAGCTGGGATGACGGGGCTCCAACACCACCGCGCCCGAATGTAACTCTCGTAAGGTGGTGAAGAACTCATGAGCGACGCCTTCGTCGAAGGAAAGTTTTGGCGGAAGCTGAACGAGCACGGGCCCTAGCTTATTGCCGAGGCCACGCACCGCGTCGAAAAACTCCAGCAGAGCACCGCCGGTCTTCACCAGCTTAGCGATGTGCGTAATCGCTTTTGGCGCCTTCACGGCGAAGCGGAAGTCATCTGGCGTCGTTGCCGCCCAACGCTCCCAGGTGGCTCGCCGATGCGGACGGTGAAAGCTTGAGTTGATCTCGGCACAGCGCAACCGGCTCGCATAGCGCTCAAGGTGGGAACGCTTCGCACCTTCGCCACGTGCAGAGAAGAGTGCTTCGTGTTGCTTCGGCACCGTCCAGCCCGCTGTACCAACGAAGAACTTCATTTTTAACAGCGTACGCCGCCGATTCGGTAGAAATGAGCGCAGTTGTCGCCCAGGATCGCGGCTTGCGCTTCTGCTGGGAATTGCTGCGCGTAGTCGATCACGATCTTCATCACTGACTCGTAATCGCCCGAGAGCGTGCATACCGGCCAATCAGAACCGATCATGAGACGGCTCCAGCCGAACGCCCCGTAGGCGATATCCAGGTAGCGGTGGAAGTCAATGGGGCTCCACTGATTCCATTTCGCCTCGGTTACCATGCCGGAGAGCTTGCAGGTAACGTTGGGGAACTTCGCCAGCTGGTGCAGATCATCGCGCCAGGGTGAATACAGCTGCTCGGCGATTTTTGGCTTGGCGAGGTGATCCAGCACGAAGGGTTGCTCAGGGAATTCTTCTACCAGGTTAGCCGCGGCTTTCAGGTGTTTGGGAAAGAGCAGCAGATCATAGGTGAGATCGAATGCCTTCAACTGCGCGATGCCACGGCGGAAGTCCGGCCGCAGCAGGAAATTGTCGTCTGCTTCGTCATGCACGACGTGGCGCACGCCGACGAGTTTGGGATGCCGGGCGAATCTCTCTAATTGTTGGGGTAAGTCTTTTGAACGCAAGTCTACCCAGCCGACCACACCCTTGATGAAGTGGTGTTGTTGGGCGAGTTCTAGCAGCCATCGCGTTTCTTCCAGACTCTGTCGCGCCTGCACGGCCACGCAGCCATCGAAGTGGATGCCTGCTAACAGTGGCTGCAGATCCTGAGGGAGAAAGGCGCGCTTCAGGATCGCCATTTGGTCTGTCATCCAGGTGTGTTCGTTTGGGCTGTAATACCAGAAGTGCTGGTGGGAATCGAGGCGCATGAGTTTTGAAATGATGAACCATTGCGTTGGTGCTTGGCAAATCTATTTGCCGGCTTAGCGGCGTGCGCTGCCCTTTATTCCGCACGCGAGAGCTTATGAGTCTGGATTTTGGTTGATCCTTTCCAGTTCGCTTCGTCCCGCCTGAGTCACCACCCTTAAGAGGGTTTTTTGGTTAGCAAGGAGCGTGCATCGAGAATGTGATCGCGCATCGCGTCGCGGGCGGCTTCGGCATCGCGGGCTCGGATCGCAGCGTAGATCTTACGGTGGAATTTGAGCGGCTGCTCGACCGAAGCACGCTCTGACAACTGGTTCATGCTGGTGAGCACGGTGCGGTGAATTCCCTTGAAGAGCAATTGGCAGATGCGGTTTCCACTGGCCCGGAAAATCGCGTTGTGAAACGCCATGTCCGCGTCGAGCCGCTCGCGCATGACTTTGCTGCGCTCCAGAGCGAGAACGGAGTTCCGCAAGATGGAGATGTCTTCGGCTGTGGCGCGCTCTGCGGCCCGCGCGGCGAGTTCGGGCTCGACGATGAGCCGGGTCTCGAAGAGCTCATGGTGGGAGAGATCATCCAGCAGCACGAGGAAATCGATTGGTTCGTTGAGGATGGTTTCCGCACTCTCAGAGAGATAGGTGCCATCACCCACCCGCTGCGAAAGAACCCCCATCATCTCCAGTACTTTGAGCGCCTGGCGAACGGATGCACGATTGGCTCCGAATTCCTTCGCCATCTCGCGCTCCGGCGGAAATTTAGAACCCGGGGAGACGGAGCCATCTGCGATGAGCCGCTTGATGCGCGCGATCAACCGGGCAGTTACACGGGGATCCTGCTGATCCTTGCTGATGATCGCTGTACTTGGCATAGGCTTCCTGATGCCCGACAAGTGTATAGGAGTTTGTCGAGAGCGCATAGTGCAATGGTCCAGCAATCGGGGATTGACAAGCGGCGCCTGGCCAGCTTATGTAAATAAGTATGCTGAGGTGAAGGAGTTCACCTTTAGCGGTTCCAAGCAAGCGGAACCGCTTTAACCGCTGTTCTGCCGCTTCGGCTCGACAGATGATGACTCCTGACGGGACGCCCGTTGCGGAGTCATGCCCTCGACGTCGCCTCCCTATCCAAGCTGAGTTTCCACTACCGCTGAGCGTTGGTGGATGGATTTTGTGGAGGTTGCCTTTGCAAAAATATCTTCTGATTGCATTCGGGGGCGCCCTGGGGTCCTTGGCACGCTACGCTGTGGGTTCTGCCGTTACTAGCCGAATGGGCATGCGATTTTTCTACGGCACTTTCGTGGTCAACATGACGGCTTGCCTGATCATCGGTTTCTCGCTGACGTGGCTCGGACGCCATACCGATGTCAGTCCGGCGTGGAGGTTCCTGATCCCGATCGGTTTCATTGGGGCCTACAGTACGTTCTCCACCTTCGAATGGGAAGCGTTTACCGCGCTGCAAACAAGCGCATTCCTGCTAGCCACTCTGTACGTAACCCTCAGCGTTCTGCTGGGACTGCTGGCGCTGTGGCTGGGAGTGTTGCTGGCGCGGATCGCGTTCTGATCCAACAAATTTAGCAATCTATTTCGTCATCAGGAACTACCAGCACTGACACTGGGCATCTGCGCACTAGGCTTTCTGAGGTTGAACCCTCGAGCCAGGCGCGCATGCGACCGATGTGTCGATGCCCAACGACCACCAAGTCTGCCCCGCTCTTCGCCGCTCTTCCCTCAATCGACGCTTCGGGCATTCCCTCCACGATCTCAGCCATCACCTCGACGCCGCGTTGCCGGCCGGCTTGCGCCGCGCGCTCCAGGTGTTGCTGCAATTTTGCTCGTGCCTCCGCTATCGTCTCTAGACCGTAACCCTCTGCCTGGGCTTCTGCACTCGGGGGCGTCAATACGCCCAACAAAATCACCTGTGCCTTGAGCTGCTCGCCGAGTGACATGGCGACTGAAACGGCTCGTGCTGCTTCAGGAGTTCCGTTATCGCCGACCAGAATGGTGTGAAAACACGATGGATGGGTCACACTCAATCCTCGAGCTCGAAGGACCGGTTCCAGGTGTCGATCACGCGGGTCTCCCGCTCGAAGCCCAAAGTGCTGACTGAGCCGGTTCCGAGCGCGAACAGACTGCCCGCACGCGGAGGCAGGGCAAGCCAGGTAGCCGCTAAGATCCTGAGGACATGCGCATGAGCGAACAAGGCCACCTGACCGCCTGCCTTGATGGCTCGATCGATGACTTGTTGCGTCCGCGCAGCTACATGCTCAACCGGCTCGCCTTCAGGGACGGGTGAGTCCCATATGGACCAGTCGGGCTGCTCCTTGCGAATATCTGCCGTGGTGCGCCCCTCGAAGATGCCGTAATCCCATTCACGCAGGTCCTCATCCACCTGCGCGACGTCGCCATAACCGGCGACACGGCAGGTTTCCCGAGCGCGCTGCAGTGGACTGGTCAGTACCAGGTTGAACTTGCGGTGGTTGAGATAATCCCTGATCTTCTCGGCACGCTTCTCTCCGCGGGCGGTGAGCGGGATGTCGGTTCTGCTGGTATGGGCGCCGGAGAGACTCCATTCCGTTTCTCCATGACGGATCAACCACAGTTGCAGATTCAAAGCTGCCTTCCTTTCATCGCGCGCGGGCAGGCGTTTCGAGCCCACCCTGCAGAGTAAAGTTTTGGAGCGCAATGGCGTTTTGCCAAATGCGATCAAGGGAGTCGATGTAGTGCACCTCAAGCTCGAAGAGAGTGCGCTGCGAGACGATGACCTGAGGATACGCCTGGGCCATGCCTTGATACTTCTCCAGATAAAGCTCGTAGGCGCGCCGGGCGCGAGGGAGAAGAGCGGTACGGTAGCGCTCCGCCTGCTCTTTGGCAGATAGATAATTCTGCGCCAGCACCTCGGCCTGTTGGCGCAAACTTAGTTGAGTACGCGTTACGTCCTGCCGCGCCTGTTCGAGCTCCGCTTCCGCCGCGCGCGTGTTGCCCTGATTGCGGTTCCAGAGCGGCAGCTCGATGCCCGCGCTGGCAAAACTCTGCGCTCCCGTCTTTTTTCCTGGAGCTTCGGGCAGCTGCTCCAGGTTAGCTTGTTCCCCGGCCCTCAGCTGCAGATCGGGCACCGCCTCACGCCTGGCGTCCTTGAGCCGCGCCTGGGCAATCTCGACCTGCTGTTGCACCTGCTTCACGGATGGGCTCTGCTGCACGATAGTGTCCACGATGTGAGATGCATCCAACTCCGGCGGAGTGTCGAAGGCCGCGTCGAGCGGAGCGAGTTCTGCGGTTGGATTGCCTGCCAAGGCGGCGAGACTCTTGAATTTTTGAATAAACATGCGCTGAGCGACGGTGTAGTCGATCCCGGCCTGTTCTGCCTCGACTTCGGTCTGCAGAACGTCGGGTGCATCCGCCTGGCCCACGTTAGCCAACCGGTGTGCGGTTCGGGCGGCTTCGGCGGCCAAGGCCGTGAGGCGGCCGCGCACCTCCACCGTGCGCTGAGCGCTCAGCGCGCTATAAAACATCTGGGTGACGTCGTTGTGCACGCGCATGAGCTGGGCTTGGGCAGCAAGGGTATCGGACTGCTTTTGCTGCTCATAGATGTTGCGGCGAAGGCCGCGCTTGCCGCCCAATATGATCGTTTGCGCGACAAAGCCGCCCTGTTCTCCACCGCCGTAGGATCCTCCGCGAATCTGATCGCCCTCGTAGCCGACGGTGGGGTTGGGATACAGGGCAGCTTGTCTTGCTTCCGCTTCCGAGCGGCGGATCATCGCCGCGGCTTGTCGCAAGGTCGGATTGTTTTGATCGGCCATGGCCAGGAAGGTTTCTAGCTTCATCGGTGCACGGCCGGCGATGCCTTGCAGACAGCTGCGGGGCCGGGGCCGGACGACTGCGGCGGCGAGGAATGATCCATCTTGTCCATCTTCATTCCCGGGGCCATGCCTGGCATGGGGGGCTGCTGGGCATTCTGCGCAAAAAGCGGCGCGGTGACCAGCCACAACACGGGCGCGAGTCTCATGTGATGTTCTCCGGGAAAGGTTAGGAAACGCGCTCGAGTAGCGCTCCGTAGGGATCGTTCGGCCTTTGTGCCTGCTTCATCCGAGCCATTACCTGGTCGTATTTCTCCGGCGCCAGTACGCGGACGAAGGTCATCATGCCCATGGTGAAACCGCTCCAGCCGGGGCGAAGCAGGTAGTTCTCGGGCTTCTCCACCGTGGAGTCCATGGCCATCGCGGGCCCTTCCATATAGGCATCCTGAGGAAAGCCCGGGACTGAGTCTGCGTTCTCCGCAATATCACCCGGCGCGGCCATGCCCGGCATCGCCTTCTGCGAGAGTGGTCCGTTGATGGTCTCAGTGTCTGTAGTGTTTCCCTGGCGGTTCATGCTGCTCGCATTCGACGACATCTGGTTCATCATGTGGTGCGGCAAGTGGCAGTGCAGCATCCAGTCGCCGGGACGATCGGCGATGATCTCCACGTCGCGTGCCTGGGCTACACCGACCAGTACAGTGTTTCCCGGCCACCAGGCAGTCTCGGGAATGCGGCCCCCTTCGGTTCCGGTGACCCGAAACGTATAGCCATGAAGATGCATGGGGTGATGATCCATGCCCATGTTCACAAAGCGGATCCGTACACGATCCCCCTGCCGAACAATCAGCGGTGTAGTGGCCGGGCCCGCCTTGCCGTTGAGCAAGAGCCAGTTGTATTCCATGTTCATGGTGTTGGGCACGGTGTTGTTGGGTAACACCTGGTACTCCTGCAGGTGCAGCAGAAAGTCCTTGTCGCAGTGCGGGTGGTAGGGTGTGCGGGGATGCATGATGAAGCCGCCCAGCATGCCTGTCATCTCCTGCATCGCCATGTGGGAGTGATAGAAGTAAGTGCCTGCCTGGTGGATGTCGAACTCATAGACGAAGCGGCCGCCCGGCTTCACTGGTTCCTGGCTGATGACCGGCATGCCATCGAAACCGACCGCGTCTTCAAAGCCGTGCCAGTGAATGGAGCTTGGCTCGGGCAAATGGTTATCGAAGATGACCCGGACGTGATCGCCCTGGTTGACCTGGATGGTCGGGCCGGGCGCGCTGCCGTTGAATCCCCATGCGTCGATGGTCTTGGTTGGGTGGATATTTTGCTTTAGTACTTCGGCTACGAGATGGAAGACTTTCGTGGAGCCGTCCATGGTGTAGGAAAGATCGCCCACGTCCGTGGTCACTACCGGTACTGCTGTATGGGGGATTTGGGTGTGTATGGCGGCGGGGGTGTCCGAGGGCGTCTGCTTGGGCATCGGCATGGCCATCTTCATGGTTTGCGCAGATAGGCCGCGGGCCGCGAAGAGAGCCGCGCCAGACGCGAAAGCGCGATGGAGGAAGGTGCGTCGGTTACTCATAAGAACTCCGAGAGAGATCACACTGCGGGAAGGCGAAGGGGCGCAACTCAGCCTCTATCTGGATGGACAGGGGACGGCGTCTAAACGCGCAGTGCGGTGATGAGAGGCGGGGAGCTACTTCGAAGCAGGTGCTGTGTGGAGGTGACGCGGACGGAGGCTTGGTGCGGGGTTAGGGCGCCGGGGCTGACAGCAGTGTGAAACACCAACGGGGTTAGCGCCTTTGCCTGGGTGTTTGGCAGCAGATCGATTGCGCATACGGCATGTGCAGCGGTTTGGCAGGTCTGGCAGGTCTTCAGTGCCGGGCCGTTGGACTCGGGCTGCATGGAATGGCAATCCACCATCGCGTGGGTTGCGGGGGTCGGAAGCTGGTGTTGCATGCACTGCGCACCGCAGACGGTGGATGCGCCCTGTGTCATGAGCAGCAGGAGCAGTAATAGCGGGAGAAGGAACTTGGTCCTGGCGCGCGATGGGGAGAAGTGGGTCACGAGTTGCTACTAGGATACGCCAGAGCAGTCGATGGGCTTCGCCCGTCGTTTTCGGCCCAGGTACGCTTTTGGCGAACCTGGGGCACCCTTCCCGGGTTCAGTCCCACTTAATTAGAAGACTTCATCTTGAGGGTGGGGAGCATGATCCAGGCGGTCAGGGCTACGTTGTAAAGCAACATTCGCTCGGCTATGGGCACCGTCTGCAACAAGAGGCCTACTACCTGCTGGCCGCGGCCGACTGCTATGTCTGTAGTCATTTGTCCCTCCCGCCTGCCCATAAAGACGGAGAAATAGAAAGAAAGTCTTCCGCGTCTTTGTCGGCCGGTTGGGGTTGCACTTGCGGCACATCCCGGCCAGTGGGCCGTGGCAGTCTGGGATAATGGAGAAACCCAGCCTCATACCCCCCATGGCGACTCTAAAGACAGATCCATTAGAGACGGAAGGCAAGCTCAGCGGCTTTGAACCGCTTTCTGTGCCGCTGTTTCGCGATCTGTGGCTGGCCTCCATTGTGTCCAACCTGGGCGGATGGATGCAGGATACAGCCGGCACCTGGCTGATGACGGTGCTCACGACGTCGCCGTTGCTGATTGCCCTGATGCAAACCGCGGCCAGCCTGCCGGTAGTCATGCTGGGGTTATTGGCGGGGGCGACGGCCGATATTTTCGATCGCCGCAGGTTGCTGATCTTCTGGCAGGCGTGGATGCTGGCCGCAGTCGCTTTCCTCAGCGTGCTCACGTTCTTCGACATCATCTCGCCCTGGATCCTGCTGATCCTCACCTTCTTGCTGAACATCGGCACCGCCATGAACAGCCCTGCATGGCAGGCGATTGTGCCGGAAGTGATTCCCCGGGCGCAGCTGCCGGACGCCATCTCCCTCAACAGCGCCGGCTTTAACCTGGCTCGCGCACTGGGACCGGCCCTGGGGGGTTTGGCGGTCGCGCTATTCGCCCGTGCCACCACGGGCGCTGCCTCGGTATTTTTTCTTAATTCCCTTTCGTTTGTGGGCGTGATCCTGGTTTTGTATCGCTGGCAGCGCAACCCGATTTTCAAGAGCGCACTACCGGCAGAACGTATACGCGGATCGGTGCGCGCGGGCGTCCGTTACCTTCGTTATGCTCCGATGCTGCAGGCTGCGTTTATGCGTACGCTCCTCTTCACCGTCTTTGTGAGCGCGGTATGGGCCCTGCTTGCCGTGGTGGCGCGCAACGATCTGCACCAGGGGGCGATGGGATACGGCATTCTGAACGGCAGCATGGGCTTCGGCGCGGTGATCGGCGCCACGAATTTGCCCCGGGTTCGCAGAGTGCTCTCGGCGGACGCCATTATCGCCTGGGCCACTGGCGTCTTCGTGGCTACGCTGGTGGTGCTGGCATTGGTGAAGGTGCCGTTGATCATTATCCCCATGCTGATCGCCGGTGGGTTCGCGTGGACCAGCGCCATGTCGACCCTGAACCTGGCGGTGCAAGTGTCGGTTCCGGCATGGGTGCAGGCGCGGGCATTGGGCGCGTACCAGATGATCTTCGCCGGGGGCATGGCCCTGGGTGGAGTGATCTGGGGCTACATCGCGGAGCACGTTTCCACGTCGAAATCGCTGATGTGCGCGGCTGTTGGGCTAGCGGTCACGCTTCCCTGGTCTCTGCGCTTCCACGTGCTGCGCGGAGTGCAGCCCGATTTCAGCCCCCACGGCTACGCACTGCCGGCACCGAAACTGGCGACGGAACGGGACGACAGCGAAGGACCGGTTCGAGTGTCGATCGAGTACCAGATCGATCCCAAGGACTACGCCGCCTTTACCAAGGCCATTCATCAACTGCGGGATGTGCGCCTGCGCGATGGCGCGATTCGCTGGGGAGTCTTCCAGGACGCGTCGGATCCAGGGCATCTGAACGAGACGTTTGTCACCGAATCCTGGCTCGAGTACCTGCGGCAGCGGGAGCGCTTCACAGCTTCGGATCTCGCTATCCGGGAGCGTGTTTGGAGCTACCACCGTGGCAGTGAGCCACCCCGAATTTCGCATATGTTCTATGCCAAAGAGGTCAGTGATGCGCCCCCCGCACCGCGGCTAACCCAGTAATTCACTCAGCAGTTTAGGCCGGCTTTGCTGAGTGTTTCCTTTAAGCCTTTCATGCTCACGCGGGTGGAAGCTTCCGGGGTGCCCGCGCCGCGCCAGTGCGTTTCCAGGCTCACTGCGTAGTGATAGCCATCTTTCGCGAGGGCGCGAAACTGACCCACCCAATCAACGACTCCCCCACCCACGGGCGCCCATTCGTATTTCTTGCCGGTCTCGCGGGTTACATCCTTCGCGTGGCAATGACCGATGCGGTCGTGAGGCAAGAGGCGATAGCCGTCGGGATAGGGCGTGCTTCCCAGTGCAGCGGCGTTTCCCGGGTCCCAGTTGAGCATGAAGTTTTTGTTGGGGATGGCTTTCAGAACCGCGGCTGATTCTTCTCCGGTGGCGGTATTGCAGGCCATCTCGTTCTCAAGCAGCAGGATCAGGTTGCTCTTGGCGCAGGTTTCTGCGGCGGCGCGTAGTTTGTCGTTGATGGCGGCGCGGTAGGGGGCTTGGTCCTCCAGGCGCCAAAAATCGAAGCAGCGGATGCGGTCGGTTTGGAACTGCTTTGCCAGCTCAATGCAGTGCTCCAGCAATGGGTCCTGCTGCTTGAAGTCGAAGCCGGCATGGAATTGGTCGCGCTTGGGGCTGCTCTTGGAGAGCGGCGCTCCAGGCCAGTCGACCTTGAAGAGCGGGCTCGCTATATCGGTTACGCGGAGCTGGTATTTTTCCAGGATCCGCTTGGATTCGGCGATCTCTTTGGCGTCGAGGTCGGTGACGTTCTTGTTCCACATGGAGCGGAGTTCTATCCAGTGGAGACCGAAGTCCTTGGTGGCAATCTCACAGGCGCGCTCGAAGTCTGGTGTTAGCTCGTCGTTGATGACGGAGAGGCGAAAGGGACAGGTTGGGGCAAAGGCATGGGCTGCTGTGGTGAATGAGGCCGTTGCGCCCAGCGCGGTGAGTGATGCTACGAACTGACGGCGTGATGGAGACATGTGGTTGAACCTTTCGCCGGACTTGACCACGATAACGAGAAGGGGTTGGTGGTGGCAAGTTGATGGAAACGGCGTTTGTTTGGGGTTGAGTGGGACCGCAGGTCCCTCTGTTTAGGGGAGGATGACTTCCTGGTGGAGGGGCAGCTCTTTGGAGGAGCCGCCCACCATGAAAGAATAGTGACCCGGCAGTTGCTTCCAGGCGTTGGTGCTCTCGTCGAAGATCGACAATTCGCGGGGATTGATCTGCAGGCTGATCTCCTTGCTTTCGCCTGGGTTCAGGGGCACCTTGCTCCAGGCTGCAAGCCGCTTGGGGGGTTCGTTCGCAGCGGCCGGCAGGGCCACGTAGACTTCGGCAGTTTCGGACCCGGCACGGGCGCCGGTGTTCTTTACCGTGAATTGAACCGTGGGCTCCGGACCCTCCGTCACTTTCAGACCGGAGTACTGATACGTGGTGTAAGAAAGACCGTATCCAAAGGGGAAAAGGACCGGCTTGTTCTCCGCGTCATACCACTTGTAGCCCACCTTTAATCCTTCGTCGTAATGCACGGTAAAGGTCGGCTTGGCCTCTTCGGAATTGAGCACAGCGCCCGCTCCCGCGTCATGTCCCGGGGGCGGCTTTATCAGATCGGGATGAGGCAGATCGGCAACGCTAAGGGGAAAGGTCATGGGTAACTTGGCGCTGGGATTCACGTTGCCGAATAGGACGTTGGCCACCGCATCCGCACCCTTGCTGCCGGCGTACCAAGCCTCCATCACGCCGGCTACCTTGTCGATCCACGGCATCAAGACGGCGGTGCCGGTTTCGAGCACAACGATGGTTCGAGGATTCGCCTCGGCTACTTGCTCGATGAGCGCATCCTGATTGCCGGCCAGAGAAAGGTTGGGCAGGTCGGTTCCTTCGCTCATCCAGCGATACGCAAAGACAATCGCCACATCCGCTTTCCGGGCCACAGCAGCGGCGGCGGCGGGGTCGGCGCCGGAATCAAACGTTAGCTGGGCCGCAGGATCCAGGGCTCCGATGGACTTCAAGGGCGAAGTGGGAAACCACACCTGCGACTGCCAGGGAGCCGCCGGCTGTCCCTGCGGGTCCACCTGCGCCGATCCGCCGCCGGAGATCATGCCGGTGTCGGCGTGCGGCCCGATCACGGCGATGGAGTGCACAGTGGAACGATCGAGCGGCAGCACACTACCCTTGTTCTTTAGCAAAACAATGCTCTGTTCCGCGATGCGGCGCGAGACGGCAAAGCCGCCCTCCACATCCACCACACTCTTCTGCGTGGGAAAGTCGAAGAGACCGGCTAGAAACATGGAACGCAGGATGCGATGCACATGGTCATCCAGTTGCGGCATGGGGACGGTGCCCGCCTGGACCGCCTGCTTGAGCTTTTCGCCGTAGAAGTCGTCCATCGGCTGCTCATTGTCGAGGCCCGCAGCCGAGGACTTGACTGTGCTGTGCGTCCCACCCCAGTCAGAGACCACGAAGCCCTTGAACCCCCAGTCTTTCTTCAGAACATCGGTAAGCGTGTATTTGTTTTGGCAGGCGTAGTCGCCGTTGATAGCGTTGTAGGAGCACATCACTGCTGCCGGGTTGCCGATACCGATGCCGATATGGAAGGCCAGCATGTCGGTCTCTTGCATGGCGCGCTTGCTGATGATCACATTCACTTCGTCGCGGCCATTCTCCTGGTCGTTCATGACGTAGTGCTTGATGTCTCCGATGACGTGCTGGGCCTGCTCACATTTGATCCTGTTGCCCACCAGGGTGCCGGCCAGCAGTGGGTCCTCACCCTGGTATTCGAAGGTCCTTCCATTGCGCGGTTCTCGGGTCAGGTTCACGCCGCCGCCGAGCGTCATGTTATAGCCCTGCGCGCGCAGTTCCCTTCCAATGAGCGCACCGTAATCACAGGCCGCTTCAGGATCCCAACTGGCGGCCGCAGCGATGTTGGAGGGGAGCGCCGTGGAGTAGCGGCCGTTCGAAGCGCTCGCGCGGACCCCATAGGCGGCGTCGCTCATTTCGATCTGGGGAATGCCCAGGCGCGGGATGCCGAAGACGAAACCGGCGCCCTGGTTGCCGAGATAGGTCTTGGGCATGGGCCGGCTCCAGCCGGGCATGCCCTGGCCGTGCATAAGGAGGATCTTCTCGTCCAGCGTCATTTCCTTGAGCACCAAGCTGGCGCGCTCGTCTGGCGAGAGGCTTGTATTCATCCATGGATGGGGGTGTTGCGCGAAAGCGGGCTTGGCTGCCACAAAGATACAAGTGAGGGTGCCCAGTGTTACAGCAGAAAACCAGGACAAAGGACCTAAACTACTTCTCATTCCCAGGGTTAATTTCAACTTGCCACCGTCCGTTACAGATCTTACTTGCCGCCACTAAGGAGGGTCACGTAGCGATAGTAGAACTCTACTCCGTGGTAATAGGAATCGACAGCCACGCGCTCATCTTTACCGTGCATGCGTACATCGTCGATATCGATCGCGATCCCGTTGATGCCATATGTGGGCATACCGGCCTGACTGGTGATTTTGCCGTCGGATGCACCTGTTTCCATGACAGGAATCACCGGGACGCCAGGCCACATCTGAGCGACTAGCGTCTGCAGCGGTTGCATCACTTCCGGCTGCAGGGCGGTGGGTGGGATTCCTTTGGAATCTCCAGCACTGTCCGTCACCTCCCCGCTATCGCTGACATAACGAACGGTGACTTTGGGGTTGTCGAAGATCTTGATAAGCTGCAGGCGAGTCTCTTCCTGCGAATGACCGGGGAGAATGCGGCAGTTGACGTTGGCCCCCGCGGTTTGCGGCAAGGCGTTGTTGGCAGCGCCTCCCGACAAACGGGTGGCGACGCAGGTGGTGCGCATGGTGGCGTTGTACTTGGGGATCAGAGACAAACGAGCGATGGCCTCCGCCGAGGGCGGTTGCTCGAGAATCGCCGCCATATCCTTCGCGGTCTGACCGGACTCGAGCTTGCTCATGGTGGTGAAGTAGGCCCGCGTCACGGGGTTCAGCTCAAAGGGAAACGTGTAGGCCTGCAAGCGCGTGAGCGAGTCCGCAATATGGTAGATGGCGTTGTCGGGCACGGGTAGAGAGCTGTGGCCGCCTGGGTTGACGGCGGTGAGCTGATAATCGCCATAAAGCTTCTCACTGGCCTCCACATTAAAGGTGATGGCCTTGCCGTGTTCCAGGTCCACTCCTCCGCCATCGGAGTTAAGAACGAACGCGGCATCGATCAAATCTCGATGATTCTTCAACAGCCAGTCGACGCCGTTTGACTTGCCGCCTTCCTCGTCGGCGGTGAGCGCCAGGATGAGATCACGATCGGGCTGGTAGCCCTGCTTCTTCAAGCGAATGAAGGTGGTGACCAGAATGGCCGCGCTCTCCTTCATGTCCTGGGAGCCACGGCCGTAGAAGTAGCCGTCCTTTTCGACAAATTGGAAGGGATCCGTGGTCCAATCGGAACGCAGCGCCTCAACGACGTCGAGGTGACCGATCATGAGAATCGGCTTGGCCCGGCCGGTGCCACGAAAGCGCGCGACCAGGTTTCCCTTCCGATCGTTGGGCCCGAGGACAACCACATCTTCCTTGGCGAAGCCGGCATCGAGCAAGCGCTGGGCCATGGCGTTTGCGGCGACAGTTGTGCTGCCTACGGAATCGGTGGTGTTGATTTCAATCAGCTGCTGGAAGATGTCGCGCGAGAGCTTGCGGGTGGGTGGGTCCAGCTGCGCTACCGCGGGGACGGTTGCGGCCGTGAGCAGAAGGCAGCAGGTGAGGAGGCGGGGCCATCCGGCTCCGGCGACAACCAAAGGCATCAGGCACTCCTTGCGATTGTTTAGTATAGAGCCTCTGACGCTGTTGGCTAGTGACATCGGAAAGGACAACGGTTGCTAGGAAAATCTCGCTCTGTCTTACTTCTTGCCTGGACTTTGCTGGGCTGCATTGCAGTCGCCGCGGCGCAATCCAAGAGCTTAATCACGCTGGACGAGTTCATGAACGCCACCGAGGTGCACGGGGCAAAACTATCTCCTGATGGTTCGGCGGCGGTGGTAGAAACGGTCGACTCGGATTGGCAGATTCATCGTTTCCGCAGTGATCTATGGATTTGGAAAGAGAAGACAGGCCAGACGACGCCGCTGACGCGGTCGGGACATGCGCGCTCTCCACAATGGTCCCCGGATGGCCGGTATATCGCGTTTCTTTCTGATCTTCGACTGCCTGACGACGATGAGAAGGCGGGTGAGGGGAAAGATGGGCCGGAACGGGTGTGGCTGATCGCGGCTGATTCCGGGGAGTCTTTTCCGCTTTACAAGGAAAAGCTGGAGGCGCATGCCTTCGCCTGGTCGGCTGACGGATCGCAGATCTTTTTTCCTGCGCATCCCCGCTCTCGAAGAGCGCCGAGGAAGCCCATAAGGCGCAGTGGAAAGACGTGATTCGCTGGCGCGAGCAAGAGCGGGGCGATCTGCTGCTTGCGCTACCAGCGGTGAACGCGATTGCGGCCGCCCAGCAGAACTTGCCGGCTCATCCAGCCGCCGCAGGCGACGATGCATTGCCTCTCCCGGCTTTGGCCAGGAAGGTCACGGCTATTGAGGATGAAATCAGCGAGATTGCTCCCGACCTGAAGGGCGCGCAGATCGCGTTCATGACCGACTCGGTCTCCCTGCGCCTGGAAGATCCCAAACACAACGAGATTTACCTGGTAAGCGGCTCGGGTGGAGAGGCGCGCCGACTGACCAACAATCAAGCTCGTGAAGCTGGCCTCGAGTGGAGTGCCGATAGCAGCCGGATCTTCTTCCAGGTGGCCGCGGATGAAGGGGATATCGAACGATTCCGCTCCATCCAGGGACGGCTCTATGTGGTGGATGCCGCAAGCGGGAAGGTGAAACGGTTAGGGAGCGAGTTCCAGGGGTCGTTCGCTGACTTCACCGTGATGAGCGATGGCCGGCTAATCGCTACCGGTCTCAAGGGAACGCAGACGCAGCTCTACGGGATCGATGGGGACCATGCCAGGCCCTTGCCTGGATTGGCAGGCACCTACGCGGGCGTGAACGCGGGTTTGCACTCGCCACGGTTGCTGGTGAGATATTCGACGCTTACCCAGCCGACGCAGGTCTTCATCGCGTCCGATGCCGGCCGGCCCGATCAGGCAAAAGCGATCAGCAGCTTCAATCCAATATTTAAGGAGCGCGCGCAGCCGGAGTGGAAACCCTATCAATGGACGGCGGATGACGGCACTGCAGTTGAAGGCATCTTGATTTATCCGCCACACAGGATGGGGGAGAAGCATCTGCGCATGCTCACGCTGATTCACGGTGGCCCGGCGGAGGCGAACGGGGACTATTTCGGAGCCGACTGGTACGAATGGGCCAACCTGGCTGCAGCTAATGGATGGCTGGTGTTCCGGCCGAACTATCGCGGATCGTGCGGGTATGGCGACAACTTCATGCTGCAGATTTCTCCGCACCTGGTCTCGCGGCCCGGCAAGGACATCCTGGAGGGAGTGGGCGCTTTGGTGAAGGCTGGTATTGCCGATCCGACACATCTAACGGTGGGCGGGTATAGCTACGGTGGGTACATGACCAATTGGCTTATCACGCAGACTACCGAATTCAAAGCGGCGGTAACCGGCGCGGGCGCAGTGGAGCACGCGGCGAACTGGGGAAATGACGACACCACCTATGACGACATGTGGTATCTGGGTGGTGCTCTGCCTTGGCAGAATCCAGGTATTTACCAGAGCGAGGCCGCTCTCTTCCAAATGGACAAGGTCCGTACGCCGACCCACATCGTCGCGGGCAATGCGGATGTGCGGGTGAGTTATCTGGAAGACCTTCTGCTGGAGCGCGCGCTTCAACAAGTGCAAGTGCCGCACAGACTGTTGGTCTTTCCCGATGAGGGTCACTCGCTCGAGAAAGATCCCTGGCACGGCTACATCAAAGTGCGAGAAGAGTTGCAGTGGCTTGAGAAGTACGGCGGACAAGGGAGTGCTGTCGAAAAATAAATCCAGGCAACGATGGGATACTGCCCGCGTCGAGGAGAATCAGGATACCGAGTGCGATGAACACCAGCGGGACAATGACAGGTGCGTAACGCCGTAAGAGCGCTCCGAATGTTGGGTGATTCGCCATCCAATGGGCCAGCACGCACCATAAAGCAGTCATAACGACGAACACCAGGCCGATGATAACGACCTGATTTCCGGAGTGGAGGGCAAAGGAAGGGGTATAGACGCCGATATTGTCGCCTCCATTCGCCACGGTCACGAGGGCAACCCCGGCGATGTTTCCATAACCGCCGGTTGGGGTGCCAGGGGCCTTGGTTTGGGTCGCTCGGCCGCGATTGCGGCGCAACCCTAGAAGTTTCCGGATGCCAATCAGGATGGGGAAAATACCGAGCAGACCTAAATAGGCTTTGGGGATCACAAGGGAGAATAAGGCCGCGGCTGCGCTCACGATAAACAGCACGGCCACCCCCGCAAACTGGCCGGCCACCACGTCACGTGCCCGGAACGCCGGATGGGCAAAGAATCCGACCAGCACAACAAGATCGTCAACATTGGTCGTGACAAATAGAACAATGGCCAAGCCGAGCAATTCGACGACCGATCTCATGGATGAGTGTAGATGCCTTGGATGCCGAACCTTTGCTCGCGGTCGTCGAAGCCCTTGCGATTCGTAAGGAAGTCATAAAGATTCATAGCCATCATGGTAGCTGTTCTGTTCCTCAGGATCGATCCTTACGCATTCTTTACGCGGCCGGCCATCTACTAAGAATGAAGCGTTGGTAGACGCGCAGAGGCCATTTTCATGCAGCACGCCCGGAAGTTCCTTGGAATACATTTTCTTCTCTTGTTCTTTTCATTCGGCATGGTGAACGTCACTGGTCATGCGGAGAGTAGTCCCAATAGCGCGCCAGCCAGCAGCGTTGGCGGTGATGCCGATCTGCTTCCCAACTTTCCCGAGTCTCCCCAGGCAACAGCTGCCGTCCCTGCTGCTGCGTCTGTCCCTGCAAAGCGAGGCTTTTTCACCCGCTTAGGTCATGCCTACCTGGATGATTGGACGGTGGATTCCAATGGCTCTCCAGCCGCTCCGGCGCCCGAGCGGCGTGGGACGCCGGCGCCACTGAACTCACCCCCCTTTCCTTCAGCGGACTGGCCCATCGGGGGCACCGTCGGAATCGGTGCACCGGATTACGGCACCTATATCCTGATGCAGGCAATTAACCAGAACAAAAGCCGTTTCAAGATGTATGGCTGGTTCGATATTGGCGGCAATGCCAGCACTTCGAACAAGGGCAGATACGCTAACAATGAAACCGCATACGACGTTATTCCGAACTCTATCCAGCTCGACCAGGTGGCCCTCTACTTCGAGCGTCTCCCTAACACCGTGCAGACAGACCATTTCGATTGGGGTTTCCGATTTACGAACATATACGGACTGGATTACCGCTACACGACGGCCAAGGGCATCTTCAGCCAGCAGTTGCTCGCCCACAATGATACTTACGGCTACGACCCAGTGATGTATTATGCGGACCTCTATGTCCCCCATGTGGCGAACGGTATGGATATCCGGATAGGAAGATACATCTCTCTACCGGATATTGAAGCGCAATTAGCGCCCAACAACTACACTTATAGCCACTCGATTCTCTATACCTACGATTGCTATACCCAGAACGGAATCAACACAACGACGAAGCTGAGCGACCATTGGACCGTCCAGGCCGGCGTTTCGGGGGGGTGTGAGTCGGCACCCTGGATTTCCAACGCCAAACTGACGGGAGATGCGTGCGCATCTTACACCTGGAAAGATGGCGGCGATAACCTCTACGCCTGCGCCAACTCCATCAATTCGGGCAAATACGCCTATAACAACGTGTCCGCTTACTATCTGACCTACTATCACAAGATCAATGCCACTTGGCATACGGATACTGAGGCCTGGTATCAGTTCGAAAGAGTGGTTCCCAATTTATGTTATGGGCTGAGTCCATGCATCAGCTATGGGTCGAACGCGAACATCGGCGCCAATGCCGGCGAGATTACCGGACCCTCGCTCATAACCGGCGCCAACGGAGCGCAATGCAATCCCCTGGCCACTCACTGTTTCGCGCCGGACTACGCCATCGTCAATTACATCGAACACGAATTCAATCACCACCACAGCTCACTTAATATTCGCAACGAGTTTTTCGACGACCTCAAGGGCCAACGCACTGGTAACAAGACCAGCTACAGCGAGCACTTGGTGGGGTTCAACTTCTGGCTGGGCAGTACGGTGACGTTTCGGCCCGAGCTGCGCTTTGAACACTCCTACGGTGTGCCGGCCTATGATTCTCCCTCCGTCAATGGCGTCAGCGGTCCTCCGACCAAGACAAGCCAGCTGACCCTGGCCGGCGATGTGATCTACCATTTTTAAGATCCGCCTGGTGGACTGGGCTCGGCGCCCGAGCTAAAAGATAGGGAGCGCTGCAGATGTTTGCTGTTGGGATGCGGGGAGGTCTTGTGTAAAGTAAGCGAACAGAGAAGTGAAATGGACTCTTTCCCGACGATCGTTTTCTCTGAGCGCTGAACGAGGGGTGTCGAGTTAATGAGACGATTCAATCCTATGTACGTGCTGGTACGTGTGGCTCTGCTGGTGGCGATGGTGGGGATTACGGGTGCAATGGCGGTGGCGCAGGCGCCGGCGGCAGGTACGCCCACAGCAACCTCGCAGGCAGACCGCCTGGCGGCGCTCGAAAAAGCCTCCGCGGACCAGACAGCAGCGATTGCAGCCGCGCAAACGGCGGGTGATAACGCGTGGATGCTGGTGAGCGCGGCACTCGTCCTGATGATGAGCGGGCCGGGACTGGCGCTGTTCTACGGTGGCCTGGTGCGTAGGAAGAATGTCCTGGGCACGATGATGCAGACATTCGCCATGATGGCCGTCATCACGGTGTTGTGGGCACTGGTGACCTATTCGTTGGCATTCGGGGAAGGAAACGCGTTCATCGGCGGCCTGCATAACGTTCTCTTGCATGGTGTCGGGCTCGCGCCGGACATTAAATATGCCGCCACGATTCCACTGCAGACTTTTATGGTCTACCAGTTGATGTTCGCCATCATTACCCCGGCGCTGATCACCGGCGCATTCGCGGAGCGAATGAAGTTCTCGGCGATGCTGCTGTTTATGGTGCTTTGGGCGATATTTGTGTACAGTCCGATGGCGCATATGGTCTGGGGCAAAGGGGGGCTGCTGAATGCCTCTCTGGGCGGTCGTTTTCCCTGCCTTGATTTTGCCGGGGGCACCGTGGTGCATGTGACGTCGGGTGTGTCGGCCCTGGTCACGGCCTTGTATCTGGGCAAGCGGCTGGGGTATCCCAAGGAACCGATGACACCGCACTCCGTGGTGCTGAGCTTTATCGGGGCATGTTTGTTATGGGTGGGTTGGTTTGGGTTCAATGCGGGCTCCGCGCTGAGCGCTGGCACGCTGGCTACATCAGCATTTGTGGCGACGCATTTCGGAGCGGCCGCGGCGGCGGTTGGATGGAGCGGAGCGGAGTGGGTGAGGAACCGGAAGTGTTCAGCGCTGGGCGCGATTTCCGGAGCAGTCGCCGGGTTGGTGGCGATCACTCCTGCCTCCGGTTTTGTGACGCCCATTTCGGCCTTATGGATCGGCCTGATCGCCGGGGTATTCTGCTACCTGATGGTGGTGAAGGTGAAGGCTATATTCGGGTATGACGATTCGCTCGATGCGTTCGGCGTTCATGGCGCCGGCGGTACGATCGGAGCGTTGCTGACTGGGATTTTCGCGAGCAGCGCCATCAACCCGATATTTGGAGCCGGTAAGGCTACGGGCCTGCTCGAAGGCAACGCAGGTCAATTGGTGAACCAGACGATTGCGGTCGCAATTGCGTGGTCGATATCCATAGTGGGAACGCTGGCTATTTTGTTCGTCGTGGATAAGCTTGTGGGTCTAAGGGTCAGCGAAGAGGGTGAGCGCGAAGGTCTGGATCTGTCGCAGCACGGCGAAGAAGGCTACGACTTTGCAAACTAGAGCGATTTTCGCCCCCGGGGGGCGAGAAGAAAGCACGAGAGAGGTTTGCAAATGCAAAAGATAGAAGCGGTGCTACAGCCGTCGAAACTAGACACGGTGAAGGACGCGCTGATCGAGCTTGGCATCTCCGGCATGACGATTACCGATGTACGCGGGCACGGCCGGCAAAAAGGGCATACGGAGTTTTACCGCGGCCGGGAATATTCGGTGGATTTATTGCCAAAGATAAAGCTCGAGTTGGTGGTCCCGGACGAGATAGCGGAGAAGGTGGTGAACACCATTGTCAGCGCGGCGAAGACTGGTAAGATCGGGGATGGAAAGATATTTGTGACACGTGTGGAGAACGCAGTCCGGATACGTAACGATGAACGCGGGGAGACCGCTCTCTAGCAACGCTGCCCACCTTTCCAAATCGCCGGTTGAGGAGCAGTGGCGTCTTCGGTGAAGAACTTTCTGGACAGCGTAGTCGCACATCCTGCCGGTGCCTTTGGCGTGCTGGCGCTCGCCGCCTTGCTGGAGGCTTTCGGAGACTCACTGTTCCAGAGCGGTATCTACCGTTCCGCCGGCGTGGCGCGCGCAGTTTTTTGCCTTTTCGGTGCGGTTATCCTGGCGCTCTACGGATTCACGGTCAATCTTCCCCACTGGGATTTTGGCAAGCTGCTGGGGGTCTATGTGGTGCTGTTTTTCCTGGTGGCCCAGCTACTGGCCAAGGTGCGGTTTAACCAGGCTCCGACGGCGCCTATTTATGTGGGTGGGGCTCTGATCACGGCGGGCGGTATGATCATTGCATTCTGGCGAGCTTGAACCTTCGTATCTTGATGTTTTTTTATGCTTTTTGCGGTACAAACTACTTGCCGGGAAGACGATTCCCTGAGGAGAAGCATGTCAGACGCACTTCGCAATTTCATTGAAATGCCCTACGCCGAGCTGGAAGAGCGCAACCTGGAGGCGAAGGATCAACGTAAGCGCCACGTGCCGGCGGAGCAGATCCGCGAACAGCGGCTGAAATACCTCACCGACGAAAAGCACATCAAGGCCGTCACGGTGGTCTTTAGCGATCTCGAAGGCCGGCTGCACATGCTGGACTACGACAAGAAGTTCATCGTCAAGAGCGACGATAACCTGACATTTGACGGCAGCTCGATCCGGGGCTTTACCGCACAAAGAGAGAGCGACCTTCGCCTGGGGATTGACTGGGGATCGTTCTATTGGGTACCGTCGGATTTCTTCGGCCCGGGCAAGGTGCTGGTATTTGGCGAAGTGATCGCGAAGGATGGCAAGCCTTATAGCGCCGACATTCGTGGCGTGCTGAAGAGCTACGCTAATGGGCTCTTCGAGCAAAAGGGCTACACCCTGAACGCAGCCAACGAAATTGAAGGATTTCTCTTCAAGGGCATGGATGCGGAGCGCCACTACCCCGAGACGCAGAGCTTCGAATACGTGAACACCGGCGGCTACTACCACTCGCTGCCCGGAGATCCGCTGCGCACGTTTATCGATACCAGCGCCGAAGTACAGCGGGCCATGGGATTCGAAAACGAGAAGGATCACCCTGAAGTTGCGCCTTCGCAGTTTGAGATTAACTACAGCTACAGCGATGTGGTGACGGCCGCCGACCAGATCCAGCTCTACAAGCTCATCTGCCGGCAGGTGGCGACGAAGATGGGTTGTACTGCGTCATTTCTACCCAAGCCGGTGGTGGGCGTGAATGGCAGCGGTATGCATACCAACGTCTCGATCAGCGAGAAAGGTAAAAACCTTTTTTGGGATGCGAACGGTGAAGAGATGCTGAGCAAGTTGGGCTGGGAGTTTGTCGATCGCATTCTCACCCACGGTAATGACATCTGCGTGCTGCTAAATGCGAGCGTCAATGCCTATCGCCGTCTCGATCCCCACTTTGAAGCGCCCAACCAGCTGATGGCCTCCGCCACCGATCGCGGATCGATGGTGCGCATTCCTATCGGCAACGAAAGGAGCATGCGGGTGGAGGTCCGTTCGGTCAGCCCCGACGCCAATCCTTACCTGGTGCTTTATTCCGTGTTCAGAACAGGGATCGAGGGACAGACCGCGAGTATTGAGAATCTTCGCAAGGCGAAGCGGTTCTTGCCGGACAACATTTATACGGCACTCGAGAACTTCAATGCGGCGGAGTGGAACGACACGCTGCTTGGGGCGGATGTGAAGGAACGGTACTCTGAGCTTAAAAGAGCTTCGGCGGATCGCTGCCCCCGGTTGCTGGGGACGTTCGTGAAACCGCCGGAAGTTCAGTATCACCACGATGTTTATAACCAGTACCTTTGGAATAAGTTTTAGGGGTTTGGTGCGCCCTTCGTCAGGCAACGATTGTTGCTCATGGAGTGAACCGCAGGTCCCTCCGCTGCGGTCGGGATGACAAGTTTGTTTGGGTACCAACCTCCAGCACCTAAACCAATTTGTCATCCCGACCGCAGCGTAGCGGAGGGACCTGCGGTTTTTATTTGCTCAGATTGGTTTCAGGTCCAGGCGCTTGATCTCGCCTACGATGGGGCCGTAGCTCACGACGGCACAGAGGGCGGTCATCCCTACAAAGATGAGCACGTCGTCGAAGGAGCCGGTTTTCTTGACCAGATAGCCGATGATGATCGGCGTCGTAATGCCGGCCAGATTCCCGATGAGGTTGAAGAGCGCTCCGTTCAGGCCGACCATGCCCTTGGGCGAGGTGTCGGAGATCACGGTCCAGCCCAAAGAGCCGAATCCTTTGCCGAAAAATGATACCGACATCAATAGCAACATTACCGCCTGCGCCGGTGCATAGTTGCAGCCGATCATGGTTACCGATAACAGCATGCCGGCAATAATGGGCGTTTTGCGGGCAAAACTGAGCGAATGGCCGGCACGCAAGAGCCGGTCGGAAACTACCCCGCCGAGAATTCCCCCGGTTCCTCCACAGAGCGCGGGCAGAGCTGCCGCAAAGCCAACTTTCATGATCGACAGATGCCGCGCCTGAGCTAGATAGACGGGAAACCAGGTGAGGAAAAACCAGGTCAACGTGGTAATGCAGTATTGGCCGAGATAAATACCAACCAACATCCGGTGACTAAGCAATTGCTTGATCGCGGCCCAGTTGAGCAAACTCCCCTTCCCCGTGCCGGCACTGACTAATCCCCCACCCTGCTCGATGACCTCAATCTCCGCGGGAGAGATGCGGGGATGCTCGCGGACATCGTAGATATTCTTGACCCAGAGCAGGGCAAAGACGAAGCCCAGTACACCCATGAACCAGAAGCAGCTCCGCCAGCCAGTGGAGTGAATAATCCAGCCCAGGATGGGGGCGAAGATCATCAACGCGAAGTACTGCGACGAGTTGAAGATCGCGGAAGCCCTGCCGCGCTCGTTGGCAGGAAACCAGGAGGCTACGATGCGGCCATTTCCCGGAAATACGGGGGCCTGGGCAAATCCAGCTACCAACCGCAGGAGAAAGATCACGGTAAAGGCAGCGCCCGCGGCAAGGTATCCGGCAAAGCCTGTAAGAAGGGCGCAGACCGACCAGACCACGATACCGATGCCGTAAACCAGCTTGGAACCAAATCGATCGAGCAGAGCACCGGACGGCAGTTGACCGAGCACGTAGGCCCAGCTGAATCCGGAGAACAGGTAGCCCATTTTCACCGGGTCCAGGGAGATGTCTTTGGCCATCGCGGTGCCCGCGATGGAAAGCGCTACCCGGTCTCCATAGCTGAAACAGCTAACGGCAAAGAGGATGGAGATGATCAGGTAGCGGACATGGGATGGTTTGGCGTCGGCCAAGGTCAAGACCGTCCTGCGATCAGCTGGGTCAAGTCCTCAAGCTCGTCTGCCGTCAGGTCGGTGAGCGGCGAGCGCACCGGGCCAGCCGGACGGCCTACGGCCTTCATCCCGGCTTTCACAATGGAGACGGCATAGCCTTTGCGGCGATTGCGTATCTGGATATAGGGCAGAACAAATTCGCGCAGCCCGGTGAAGACGGTGGCGTGGTCGCGTTTGCGTACGGCCGCGTAGAAGTCGAGCGCGAATTGGGGCAAGAAGTTGAAGATGGCGGAAGAGTACGTAGTGACGCCCATCTCCAGGTACGGAAGGGCGAAGGTCTCCGCAGTCGGCAGGCCGCCGATATAGGTAAGGCGGTCGCCCATTCTCGCGTAAATCCTAGTCATTCGCTCGATGTCGCCGACGCCATCCTTGAAGCCAACCAGGTTGGGGCAGCGATCACAAAGGCCTGCGAGCGTTACGTCGTCGAGGACGGCGTTGTCACGGTTGTACATAATTACGCCGAGTTTGGTCGAAGCGCAGACCGCTTCCACGTGGGCTGCCAAGCCTGCTTGCTCCGCTCCTACCAGGTATGGGGGTAAGAGCAGGATTCCATCGGCGCCTGCCTGTTCTGCGGCCTGAGCGAGTTCTTTTGCCATCGCAGTGCCGTAGCCGCAGCCGGCGATGACCGGCACTTGCTGCGCCGTCTGCGCTACCCCGGCGCGCACTACCGCAGAAAATTCGGTAGGTGTGAGCGAGAAAAACTCACCGGTGCCGCCGGCAACGAACAGGCCGGCGGGCTGGTGCGAGAGCAGCCAGGCGATGTGCTCCTGGTAGGGCTTGGGTTGGAAGTCGAATTGATCGCTGAAATGCGTGACTGGAAACGAGAGCAGACCTGCTCCCACCTTGTTTGCCATTTCCTTGGGTGTCATCATCGCGCGGGCGCCTTCTTATGCGGTAACTGAGCACATGGAATCCACGGACTGAATGAGCGCGCGAATGTAGCCGTAGCAGAACGCAAACGACTGCAGTCCGTTGGGGTCATTGGGCGCCACCGGAACATGGTCCGGCATCAGCATATAGGGATAGCCGACCTCTTTGTACACCTGAATCGCTTTGACGAAGTTGACGTCCCCCTCATCGGGGTAAACCTCCATAAAATCGTTGCGATGACCGCGAATGTTACGGAAGTGTACGTTAAAGATCTTGTTGCGGGTGCCGAAGTAGCGGATCACGTCGTAGATTTCCTTGCCCGGATCGGCCAACATTTCTGAGACGGTGCCCTGGCAGAAATTCAGCCCGTGATAGGGGCTCTCCTGAATGGTAATGAATTTCTTCAGGCCATCGACGGTGCCCAGCACCCGATTTATTCCCTGATAGCCTTCGGGCGGCATGCCGGGGTCGTGGGGATGACATGCCATGCGGATCTTGTACTCATTGGCTACCGGAATGACGTGGTCGAGGAAATAGGTGATCCTCTCCCAGAACTGATCGGCATTCACCACCCCAGCTTTGGTGAGCGGCGTTTCGGGATGCGCTTCGGAGAGCTTCCAGGTGCTGTACATCGCATCGCCGCGTCCCGGTGTGCGTCCGGAGCGGACCACACCCAGGATGCTCATGTTGTACTTAATGGAGGGGACGCCTGCCTGGGCGCAGTTTCTAATCATGGTCTGCAGAGACTCGATGTCGCGGTCGCGCTCCGGGCTTTGCGCCAACATGATGGCCGGATGCTTTTCTTTGTCGATGTGACTGGATTCGAGAAATGGGGCCGCGGTGCAGTCTATGCTGATGCCACAACTACCGGCGAGATCCACCATGCGCTTGAGTTCGTCGACGGTGGCGTAGAGGCGGTCCCCTTCGATCTGCGGATAGCCGCAGATATTGCGTACGCTGTAACGGGCCAGGTACTTGAGGTGGGTTTCGTTGGTGGGAGCCGTCTGGTCCCCTACCTTCATGAGCGCAGGTTTGACGGGAGTCTTGGCGGCTGCCGCAGTCGCAGTATTGAAGCCGTTGGCGGCCAGCAATCCTGTAGCGCCGGTAGCCGTAATAAATTTTCTTCGATTCATGTTAATTCCTTCACTTGGTCGCCGTCCCGCAAGCTCAGGCCGGGATACTGTCAGGCGGATACAGGCTTGGAACGTTTTTTGGATTCTTCTATTGTCCCGAGCTTGCCGCTTTTTAGTCGCCAGTTGTCACCATTACTGTAATTCGCGAGACGGTTTAACACCTGTTCGAGGCCATACCGGACGTGTGCCCTCATTGCAGTGTCCGCGATCAATGGATCACCGCTACACAAAGCTTCGGCCAAAGTCGAATGGAATTCCTGTGGGTGGGTGCGCCGTTTTGCGGCGATGTCGTAAAGCCAATTGAAGATGAGTACGTGTTCTTTCTCAATAGCACGGCGCAGTCCTGGGCAACGGGCGAGATCTGCGATTCGCATGTGAAATTGCATGTGGTAGGTGTGTACGGAGACCATGAATCGCGAGTCTTCCGGTTCCCGCTCACACGCCTTATGCAGCTCATCCAGGTGCCGGGCGCTGGTACGAAGCTCTTTCTTCTCCTCGGCGGTGACGCGCTCGGCGCATAACCTCGCGGCTTGCGATTCCAGAGCTTCGCGGATGACGTTGCTATCGCAGATATCTTGCTCGGTCGGTACGCGGACCCTGGTTCCAATCCGCGGCCGGCTCTCCACCAAGCCCTCCGTCTCCAGCCGCCCTAAGGCTTCAGTGATGGGAAGAAAGCTCATCTTGAGCCGGTCAGCCAACCGTCTGCGCGACAAGATGTCTCCGATAGAAAGATCACCGCTGAGAATCTCATCTCGAATTTGTTGATAGGCTTGGTCGGATAACGATTTTCCACCGGCCTTCTGCCGCTTTGATTTGCGCACGATTTTCTTCGATCCGGATTTGTTAATCATTCTGCTCTCGTGGCGACGCGAAGGCAAAGGCAAAAATCAATCTTGAGACCGATTACGCACAATCCTGGCATCGCGATTTCCAATCCTTCTTTTCTCGCCTTCGCTTGATATATCATAAGTGAAAATCACCGCCTAAGGCTGCATCAATTCAAGACTAGCTCATATATATTGCTCAAGTGAACGCGGCCCAATCAAGGATCACAAACAGAATGGAACTAACAAGCAAGGTATGCCTGGTCACCGGCGGGACGAGCGGTATTGGCGCAATGACGGCTCGCGCCTTTGCCAGGCGCGGAGCGCACGTTGCTGTCACAGGGCGAAGCCGCCGAAAAGACTCATTCGATGAGCTGCAGAGGACTGCAGCGGCCCATGGCTCCGAGGCCCGTTATATTCAAGCCGATGCGGCCAGCGGCGAGGATTGTGCCCGCGCCGTTGCCGAAACGCACGCGCGTTGGGGGCGCCTCGACGTGCTGGTGCATGCGGCGGGCGCGGCAGCTCCCGGTGGATTCTTCGAGGTAACGGAGGAGACATGGTTTGAAGCTTTCGATGTCCATGTGCATGCCGTGTTTCGACTTGCTCGGGCCGCCGTTCCGCACATGATTGAGGGTGGGGAAGGGGCCATCGTTATTATCGGCTCTGCGGCCGGTCAACGCGGCTGCCTGGGCGCGATCGCCTATGGCGTGGTGAAGGGGACGTTGCCACAATTTGCGCGCGTCCTGGCGCGTGAATTGGCCGACCACAATATCCGCGTGAATTGTGTCTCTCCAGGTATCATTCGCACGCCGTTCCAAGATGGCTTAACACCTCAACAGGTGGAGAACAATCTCAAGAACCGGATTCCGCTTCATCGTGAAGGCAAACCGGAGGACGTCGCAAGTGCGATCGTGGAACTTGTCCAGAATGACTTTATCACCGGATCTGATCTGGTCATCGATGGCGGGATGACGATGCGGATTGTTTAGTTTTGGCTGAAGACGATTGGCCTACTTGTTTTCAAACCAAAGTCGCCATGGAGTATTCCAAAGGATGTCCTCCTGAGCGTGGATGTCCAAACCGAGCTCTTCTGTGATCAGATGCAGGTTCTGTCGATAGGTCGACCGCGGCGTCCACAGCTCACAGGGAAAAGCACTCCCCCAGACGCAGCGACTCGGAGTGTAGGCTGCAATTATCTGACGACAAGAATCATGCAAGTCTGTATATGGGTATCCCTCCGCGCTCCCCATAGGCAAAAAGCTTAGCTTCGCGAAAGTATTAGGATACTGCGAAAGCTTCAATACTTCGTCCAGCATCTCTCCCTGGGATGGTCCAGCAGTCAGGAGAAGACAGTGGTCAATCACACAACGCACTGAAGCGAATTCGTCCAGTAAAACAGTCAGCTCGTGTGCCTTCTCGTGCTTTACGGAGGCATTTATGGTGATGCCGCTATCGGCGCAGGCTTTCCATAAGTTCCTTACTCCGGGATGATTGATTCGTCCGTCAGAAGCAGGGAGGCTTCTGAGACCACCGATGCCGTACTGCTTCTGCAAATTTCTTAATGAAGCGGGGCTGGAATCATCTTCGGGATCGAGGGCACAAATTCCTACGATGTGGTTAGGCTCCTCCAGGGCCAAATCGCAAATAAAGCGGTTGTCGAAGCCGTAGCAGGAAGCCGGCTGAACGACGCAAATTCCAGAAATGTCATTTTCATCCGCAAGCCTTCTTTAGAGACGCGAAACTGCCAGAGGTTCCATCGGGCTTGGTCGGGGTTTCGATCGTTGGGTAGCGAACATCATCATTTGAGTAGACATGAGTATGTGCATCAATGCGTCTCATTGGAGCTCCAACCGATCCTTTGCGCCGTGCGGGGTCGACGCCCCAATTCTTAAATATGATATATCACAAATCAGATGGTTTTTTCTATAGATGAAGCCGGCGCCTACCGATAAACATCGTAATTAAACAGATTTCGCGCTCCGGCCTTCCTCATTTTGACGCCGCTACGATTGTGATATATCATGCCCGAGCAGCGGCGGCGTCGCCTGGACCGACGTGGCCTGGAGTGGTCGATGGGCTGTGTTCAGAACCGGAGGCACGGCGACCTATTCCCAGACGGCGGAGATCAGAGGGGAATCGGAGGGACCGAAGATTTTCTGAGCCGAAGTGGATGCACGATCTATTCTGGAACCGAACACCTAGGGTGAAAATGATTGCTGCATCACGCATGCGCTGGGTAATGATTTCTCTTGTCTTTGTGGCAACTGCCATCAATTATCTTGATCGCCAAACTCTCTCGGTTGTGGCACCTGTATTAATTGGCCTGTATCACATGAGCAACGTGACTTACTCACGGATTGTTTTTGCCTTCATGCTGGCCTATACGGTTATGAACGGCGTTTCGGGTCCTCTGATCGATCGGTTAGGCACACGTCGTGGATACGCTTGGACCACTGCCTTGTGGTCAGCTTCGGCAATGTTGCACGCGTTCACGATCGGTCCATGGTCTCTCGGCACATTTCGCTTCCTACTTGGTTTGGGGGAGGCAGGTAATTGGCCTGCAGGCGTAAAGGTTGTTGCCGAATGGTTCCCGGTGCGGGAACGCGCGCTCGCGGCGGGAATATTTAACAGCGGATCGGCAATTGGCGCGATACTCGCCCCGCCTCTGGTCGTCTGGGTGGTTCTGAGGTTCGGGTGGCGAGCTGCCTTCGCCGTGGTGGGAGCATGTGGATTCGTTTGGCTGGGGATCTGGCTACTGACTTATTACACGCCGACTGTATTTGAGAACAGGCAAATGGTGAATCGGTTTTCGATAAGAGAATTGATCTCAACTCGATTTGTATGGGCCTTTATGATTGCGAAGATTTTCATTGATCCGGTTTGGTACTTTTATATTTTCTGGTTTCCTGCTTATTTGAAGCAAGCACGTCATTTCGACCTGGTAGCGATTGGAAAGTATGCGTGGATCCCATTCCTGGTTGCTGGCCTGGGTAATTTATTGGGGGGATGGGTGGCGGGTGCTCTACTGCGGGGGGGCATGAGCTTATCCTTGGCCAGAAGGCTCTCAATCACAATTTTCACTGGCTTCATGGTACTGACGATTCCTGCGGTGTTTGTGAGAGATGTTCGCCTATCAATCGCTTTCATATCTTTGGCTATGCTGGGATATACAGGCGTCACGGCAAATATGTTGGCGATGCCCGCAGATGTATTCCCGCCGGGCGTGCTCGCCTCGATTTGGGGATATGCCGGCCTGGGTTCCGGGTTTGGCGGCATGCTGTTTGCGCTGGTCACCGGCTGGTTGGTGGATCACTATTCGTACGTACCTGTTTTCATTGGATTTGGTCTCATGCCGTTTGTGGCGCTATTCATCATCTGGACTCTGTTGGGCCCCCAACACACGGTTTATGCAGAAGCCGAAGCGCAAACCGCGACTTGAAGTTTGATACGAAGATCGTGACGTTTCAAGCTGCACGGCTGGGGGCTTAACTAAGTCAACTTGATGACCAAAGCTGCGTCGGAAGGCCGGGATTCCGGTATTTGGAGGACGAGCCCGTCGGGGGACCATTCCCAGTGGAGCGGCTGGGATGATCCGAGCATCACCGCACTGTGCAGCGTACCTCCGGGCAGCGGTGTGTCGCGGTTGATGGAAGCAACGCGCACCTGGTTGCCGGGCGCCCCGAGTACGTGGATATAAAAGGCGCGGGCGCGCGTCGTGAAGCGAACATCCTGCGCGGAAAAATCCAATTTTGGATCGGAACCAAAAGGGCCTTCTTTGATGTGGGTCGGGCCTTCGCCAAAGCGTTCGGCGGGGCGGGTTTCGTATATGGCTTCTCCATTCACGCGCAGCCATGCGCCAATCTCCCGAAGACGGCTTTCCACTTCAGAAGGGATGGTGCCATCGGCGCGCGGGCCGATGTCGAGGAGCAGGTTACCGTTCTTAGAGACGACGTCCACCAGCTGCCGGATGATGCGGCCGGAAGATTTGTAATTGGCTTGGGTGATGTAGCCCCAAGAGTTCCAGTCCATCTCATCACTGGTCTGCCATGCGAAGCTGGCTTTCTCGCCCATCTGGCCCTTCTCGATGTTGACCAGTCCGGAGTCGACGGCAAAATCCTTGAACTTATAAGTCATCACGACTTCGCGACCTGCACGGTGCGCGGAATTGTAGAAGTGTGCAAGCATCTGCATTCGGTACGATTCTGGAATGATTGTCGCTCGGTTATCAAAGTAAATAATGTCCGGATCGTATTGGTCTACGACCTCGATGACCTTGTCGCGCCAGATCTCGCAGAAGCGGGATGATGGCGGCGGGTCGGGGTTATTGCGGTCAAATGCCCCCTGTTTGTCTCCCACGTACTTCTGCGGCCAGTAAATATCGGCGCACTGCGGTTGGTAAATATCGGCGTCGAGTATAGGGCTCGCATACCAGCCCCATAGCCATTGGTGATGGAAGGTGGTCAGAAACTTCAGTCCCTGCTTGCGAACGGCCTGCCCGAGGTCCGCTACGATGTCTCGGCGTGGACCCATGCTGGAGGAATTCCAGCGATTGACGCGGCTGTTCCACATGGAGAAGCCGTCGGCATGTTCCGCGACGGGGCCGACATAGCGCGCGCCGGCCTCCTTGAAAAGAGCCACCCAGGCGTCTGGGTTGAAATGCTCGGCGGTGAAAGCTGCAGCAAAGTCTTTGTACCCAAATCGATCGAGAGGGCCGTAAGTTGCCAATTGGTGCTCGTATTCCGGTCGACTGGGCAGGTACATCCTGTGCGAATACCACTCGCTCCCGAACGCAGGGACGGAGTACAGTCCCCAATGAAAGTAGATGCCGAACTTGGCGTCGCGAAACCAATCGGGGCAACGATGCTGCTGCAGAGAATCCCACTGCGGTTGGTAGGGCTCATGTTCGCTCGCCGTCATAGCCTGAGACGCCGGCAGCCGGGACGCCAGCGAACCGGCGACAAGCCATTGCAGGGCGGTACGGCGTGTGATGGACATAGAACTTCCTTCCTAAACGCGGTTTTCGTTGCCGGCAGAATAGCGCTATCGCACAGTTTGATATATCAATTTATTAGATCTTCTCTCGTCAGCTAGAACTCGTCGTACGCAATCTGGCTTGCTGACACCCCGAGTTCGGTGAGCATTCTGTTGCAGGCTTTGATCATCATCGGCGGCCCGCAAAGATAGTATTCGATGCTGTTTGCCCGGAGATGCTCACTGAGATAATTTTCAAGCACGACGTCGTGAATGAAGCCGGTATGGCCAATCCAGTTGTCTTCCGGCAAGGGAGATGAGAGCGCTAGACGGAAATCGAAGTTCTGATGCTCAGTGGCAAGGGCCCTGAAGTAATCTTCGTAGAATATCTCCTGCTTTGAACGGGCCCCGTACCAGAAGGTCACCTTACGGGCGGTGCGTTCGGTCTCCAGAAGATGCGAAAGGTGAGCTCGCAAGGGCGCCATCCCCGCACCACCGCCGATATAGACCATCTCGCGTTGGGTGGACTTGATATGAAAATCCCCGAAAGGGCCGATGGCGGAAACGATGTCACCAGGTTTCAAACTAAAGACGTAGCTAGAGCCAATGCCGGGAGCGCAATCCTGACCTGGGGGCGGGGTGGCAACACGCACGTTAAACCGGAAGGTATGTTCCGTTTGCTGATTGCTTGCGAGTGAATAGTTATTGCGGCGGCCCGATTCCGGGTTGTGGGCAACCAGGTCGAAGACGTGCTGCCTCTCCCACACGGTAGCGAAGGGTTCCGGGATGTCAAAATCACGGAAGCGGATTGTGTCGTAGGCAGGAATATCAAGCTGCAGATAATCGCCCGGCGTAAAGAAAATCATTTCTTTGGTATCGCTAAGTTCGAGAACGAGTTCTTTAATGAAGGTGGCGACGCTGCGATTGCTGACCACCCGGAATTAAAAGGTCTTTTGCTCACGGGCGCCCGCGCCGCCGGCGCGCACGACGTTGAGGCGAAGCCGGCCGTTCCGCTCTTCAATCGGATAGGTGGCCAGGCCGCGACAAACGGGTGCGCGCGCCGGCGAACCGTCCACCAGGTTAAAGCGCCCGTTGTGCTTCGGGACACTCAATCATCTTTCCTTTCACCAAGCCATCCGAAAGGTGGGTGTTGCCATGGGTGCAGACTCCATCCGTGGCGTAGAGTTGGCCTTCCTGGTCACGATATACGGCGTAGGTTTTCTTAGCATGGTCAAAGCGGACCACGTCGGCGCGGCGCAGACCGGCGGCTGGGCAAACTTCGAGCCAGCCTTCCGCGTCGGGCTTCGCCACGGAGGAATAGAAGCCTTCGTTCAACCGGGGCCTCGGCTCAGGAAGCCGACGTTTGACGTGATACACGGGATCTTTGACCTGCCGGAGAATCGTAGGAACGATTTCACGCCAGGCGGAAAAGAGGCTTGGATACGGGGTGGGGCAGTCGTCCTTTACAGCTGCATGCAACTTCGCCATCGCATGGTAGGGCACCAAGGGGAACATGTGGTGCTCGACGTGGTAATTCATATTCCAATACAGATACCGATGGATCGGGTTCATGTACACAGTCCGGCAGTTGAGACGGTGGTCGAGAACATTCTCGGCCAGACCTGCGTGCTGGGTGAGACCGTAAACCACCATGAGCCACGTGCCGAACACATTTGAGAGGCCGACGAACATCAACGGAAGGATGCTGCGGTTATAGAGGGAGAGCCCAATGACGCTGAGATAGACGACAACATAAATACGCGCCCGGCGATACACCTTTGGAAACTCCATCTCGGGAACATAAGTTTTTTCATCCGCCGACATGCGGCCAACGCAGTGGAGCAGGATGTGGCCGAAATACTTGGGATAGACCCGCAGATTGAAAAAGGCCAGGATGATGCCCTTCACATCAGGTGGGCGGGGGACTGCAATCTCCGGGTCGCGGCCCACAACGATGGTATCGCTGTGGTGACGAGTGTGGCTCCAGCGCCAAATCGTGGACTCACGCATGACCATGAACGACGCAATTTCGTAAAGCGCATTGTTCAGCCAGTCAGTTTTAAATGCGGTCCCATGACCCGACTATGTAGCGCGAGTCGGAGGTCGAGGCGTATAGCACGCAGTAGACCAGGTAGGGGACGATAACCCACCAGCTGCCCCAGAGGCGATAGGTAGCAAAAGCGCTGCCCAGGATAAGTGCGACCCAGAGGATCGTGTCGCGGATTGCGGGCCCATCCCGGCGCTCCAACAGGCTGCGCATAACTTCGCGCGGAACGTCACATTGATACCAATCCGCCTCAGCTAATCCCTTCTCTACTGCCAGCGTAGAGTTCAGGCCGGTGAGACTGTAGTCGAGCTTGACCGGGGGATACGCGGCTCCAAATTATCGTATTGGTTCTTGATGATCTTTCCGGTCGGCGAAACCACCACATGAGGTTGGGCAGTGCGGGATACAGGGTGCCTTCCCTCCAGTGACACACGGTCCTGGATCCACTTGCAGGATATATGTACCGTTGTTCAGGTCTACGTCTCCTACAGCGTTCGTTCCACTGGAAGCTAGTCCGTAAGGGGGGAGCAATGTCAGATCGTAACGAAGGCCCGCGTTGACGGTCAGGGCCTTTGTCGCCTTCCATTGGTCTTCGATATAGGCGTCCATGATTTTTCCATGCCGCTCAGCCTCTCTGGAATTACGGTAGGTCGCGTTGTCAGGAACGGCCAATAGGAAGGAAGCTAACGCGTTGCCTGTTTTTCCCGCGTTCTCGGGATTTGCCGTCTGAGGAGTATTGAAGCCTAGATCGGCGTAATCATCAATCGAATCGTACTTGGTAGGAAACAACGCATATCCTGTCTTTATTGTGTGATTTCGCAGGATTTTTGTGAAGTCGGCACTGTATTGATAAAAATCTGACTCTCCGGCTGTTTGATAAACTTCCCCGCCGCTGAGAAAGCCAGGAATCGTCACATCGGGAACTAGACAGCCCGAATCAATAAAGCCGCAAACAAACGAGGGAGCGAGGCCGATTTGCTGCGTAATATTGGCGGGCGCCGACGTGAATGAGGTTGGAATGAACGCAAAGTCATAGGTGCGGCCAAATTGCCCCTGAATGAGAGTGGTCGGACTAAGACGTGAAGGTAGTTGAGACCATAGTTCCAGCCTCGATTTTCGATTGGACTGATTAACCCGTAAAACCCCCCCGGAGACTGAACGGGGAGACTGTAACGGGTGTAGCGAAACCACATCGAATTGCTCTCGTTAAATTGATGGTTGAGGCGTCCGTTCCCCTCGTACTGGGTGGTAACGGTTGGGGTGGTGTTGACGGCGTTGAAGCCTGAGACTACGGTCGGCGGTGGGCTTTGGGAACAGTGTTTCTGCCCAGGTAACCATTCCCGGATTAATCAGACTTGAGGAATTTGATTGTTCGGGAAAGGATCGCGGATATATTCCCCAGGTTTCGCGGGGTCTGGACGGGTACTGAAGGGATTGTAGATCTGTTGCGGTTGACTACTCAGATCGCCGGCCAGTTCCGCGGGTGTGGGTACGGAATATAAGTTCTGCCCACCAAGGATCTGATGAAATTGCTCGTAACTCAGGAAGAAAAACGTCTTATTTCTTCCGTTGTACTTAGGTAGCAAGACCGGTCCGCCAATGTTGCCCCCAAATTGATTCTGATGAAGCTCGCTGACCTTTGCCAGGAACGGATTGCGCGCATCCAGCGCACTGTTGCGAAAGAACTCCCAGGCTGCGCCGTGAAACGCGTTTGTGCCGCTCTGGGTGACTACGTTAACGATGCCGCCGGTTACGCCACCGAACATCGCCTCATCGTTGAGAGATTGGACCTTAAACTCCTGGATGTCATCCAAGATGGGCTGGACCGCGTAGTTCGCACCCATGACCCCTTGGTCTACCAGCCCATCCATCACAAACAAATTACTTCGGTTGCCTTGACCATTGATAGCCGGAAATACGGTGGTCCAATTCGGTATCCCAGGAAGCTGTTGGGACTATTGCTCGCATTTTGATCAACGTTCGCAGATATCGCGCCGGGAGTCAGCGTGAGCAATTGGTGAAATTGCGCCCATTGAGCGGGAGCGCCTTCACTTCCGTGCTGGAAATGACCGTTCCATTTGCTGCTGTGGAGACATCGACGCTTGCAGTATCTGTTTTGACGGTCACGCTCTCGGTAACGGATCCCAAGGCGAGGGTTTTGTCGAACGTTAGAGTTTGATTCACGGTGAGGACGATACCCTTGCGCTCCGCGGTGCTGAAGCCCTGCTTCCGAATGGAGAGGCTATACTCTCCCGGAATAACCTCGGTTAACGAATAATTTCCACTATCCGTGGTGCGGGTGTCCCGCTGTACTCCGGTCTCGCTGTTGACCAACGTAACCATTGCATCAGCAATCACTGCTCCAGAAGTTGTCGTGGACAGTCCCATTGATCGAGCCGGTGGAGATCTGCGCGTGACCCGTAGCAGCCAGGATAATGAGAGAGGCCATCAACGCGATGAGTCGCAGGGACGCGATGCGCATGGTGGATGGGAGCCGGTCACGCATAGAAGATTGGCAGGGATTCCTACCTGTCAGGCGGCACATTCGAACCCGGCATAGGAATCGTCTAGATCATGCATCGCGGTTTGGTCTCCTGAATAAGCAGCAGGGCATGTGATATATCACAGCATCGATAGCTGTCAAGGAGAAAAATTCGGGGAGATGTTAGTGCTTCGATTCCTGTTAATGGAAGATGAGCTTGCCCGAGTGGAATAAATAGTTCGCCGCGGCTGGGCACTCGCGTCACCGCGTCGAACACGGAAAATCATTGGGATGCCTGGTGTGAAAATCCTATCCATGGCTTGGTGTTCATTGATCTCCCGAGGAATGGAATTTCCTGGAGATATCCCTGTCAGGAGGGGAGTGAGCCGGACATCATTTCGAGTTCTGCGATTTAAACCTTATCCGGAACCTGGAACTCATGCCGAGAGGCAAGTTTTAGATATTGATTCGCTCGTTCTTCAGCGAAACGTTCCTTCTTCGGGTCAAATTCCAACCACCGGTTCCCTGTCCTATAAGCGATGTTTCCCAGGTGGATCAAGCCGGGACTCACGTGCCCTTGTCCAATGGTTGAATTCGGTTCTTTGCGGCTGCGTACGCAATCAATGAAATTGGGCTGATGCCCACTATCCGGGATAATATCCCTTGTCCTGGGCGACAACCTTCCCATCACTCTCCAGCACCTGCCACCCGGCTCCATGGCGGCCGAGATACATCATCTGCTTTGTTCCGTAGATTTCGACCCTGCAGGAGCTCTGCGGCCAGAATGGCCAAGTGTTGCCATAGCGTACTTCGCGGATCGAATTTCGCCGGTGAACTTAAAGTTGCCGCTCTCGCAAGTCAAAGTACGTAATTGCCATAGTCGTAGGTGATGGCTTGCACATCCGGCACCTCCCGCTGATCGTCGTATGCGAAGCGGCCGCCTTTGCAGTACACCGACGTTGGATTCTCCTGATCGCTCATCACCACGCGCCAGATCCAGTTGATGAATTGCATCGCCAGACAACGCACCTCCGCCGTAAGCCCAGCAAATTCGCCCAATGCTGTAACCGGCCAGGATTGAAGGGCACTTTGGGGGCAGGCCCCACGAAACGATCCCAATCCCACTCCCTGGTGGTGCGGACAATCTGCGGGCTGCTGGTAGGGACCATCGTTGGGAAGCAGGTTATAAGCCTTGATCAGCTCAACCCGCCCCAGTTTTCCGCTTTGAAAATAATCGCGCGCTGTCACCGCATAGGGTGCGCTCCGGTTTTCAAATCCGCACTGCACCACGCGTTTGTATTTTTGGGCCGCCTCGACCATCTTCTGGCCTTCCCAAATGCACAACGAGATCGGTTTCTCGACATAGACGTCCTTGCCGGCCTGGCAGGCCCAGATCATAGCCAGCGCGTGCCAATGCTCCGGCGTCGCGATCACGACAGCATTCACATCCTTATCGTCGAACGCCCGCCTCATATCCACAATGCGTTGGGGGGCGTAGCCTTGACGCTCGGTTAGCGCTTTGATGGCTTCTCCGCCACGCTTATCGTTCACATCGCAGACGTACTTGAACTGAACGTTCGGGATTTGGGCAAAATTTCCCGCTAATTGCGTGCCTCGACCGCCGGCACCAATAAGAGCTAGTACCACCGTATCGTTCGATGATTGGCCCCGCATCATTTTTCGAGAAGCCAGGCTTCCGGCTATGATTCCGGCTGCTGCGCTTGCGACGAACTCTCGTCTCGTTTTCAAGGTCTGTCCCCGTGTTGCGTATCCAGCCTAATTGATATATCATCCGTGAGATTCCAGAGTCAATACCTTTTCGACCTGGAGACCATAGCCACTGCGCCGCGAATCGAGGACTTCCTCCGGACGTGGACACGGTGAAGTGCCGGCCGGAAACATAACGTCCGGAGATTCCCTTGCTCGAAAAATGTGGCGCCCCCCGCCGCGTGTCTCCTCTCCCCCCTCACACCGGAAACTGGGGAAAGCCAATTCCCTAAGTCCAGCCGAAGGGGCGACTAATGATTGGAGAGAATTCAAATGAGTGATGGTTCTACACAAGGCAAGATGTCGCGTCGTGCACTTCTAGTGGGCGCCGCGGTGTCTGGAGCAGTGCATGCGCTCGCCCGGAATGCAGTTGGAGCAGAGACAAAAGCCAGCGCCCCCGGGAAGCTGAAGATCTGTGTTTTCTCGAAGCACTTTCAGTGGACCACCGTAAATGAGGCGGCGGCCATTGCCAAGGATCTCGGCTTCGATGGCATTGATCTAACGGTTCGCCCAGGCGGCCACGTCTTACCCGAGCATGCAGAATCCGATCTCCCCAAGGCATTCGAAATAGTGCACCGGGCCGGGTTGGAAGTTCCAATGATCACGACGGGAATTACCAGCGCGACAACTCCTTATGCGGGGGCGGTCTTAAAAGCAGCGCACCAACTGGGCATTCGTCAATATCGCTGGGGCGGTCTGACCTACAAGGCGAATCAAGGAATTTCGCAGCAACTGGCCGAGTTCGAACCGCAGATGAAAGCCCTCGCCGACCTGAATGAGGAGTATCAAATCTGCGGCATGTATCACACGCATTCAGGGCCCGGGCTTGTCGGGGCACCGATTTGGGACCTTTGGGAAATGTTCCGAAACCTCGACCCACGCTGGATTGGCGTTAACTATGACATCGGTCATGCCACGGTTGAAGGTGGCTATGGTGGATGGATTGCGAGTTCTCGGCTGGTCAAGGACTACATGAGGGGAATTGCAATTAAGGACTTCGCCTGGGAGCGGAACCAATCGGGCAGCACACATCAGGACCCTTTCGACAAATCGCTGGCGATTGAGAATGCCTGGGTGCCCCATTGGTGCGCGATGGGCAAGGGCATGGTTAATTTTCCCGGATTCCTTTCCATTGTAAAAGAGCAAAACTTTTCCGGTCCGGTGCAACTCCACTTTGAATATCCGGGGTTGGGAGGTTCCGAGAACGGCGACAAGACACTCGGCATTCCCAAGCAGGAACTAATTGCCGCCATGAATAGGGACTTGGCATATCTCCGGAAAATAATGACCGATCAGCAGTTGATCTAAATGAAGAGTTTCTTTGGCACGGTGGCTGCTCTAAGTGAGGCGCGAGCAGCCACCATGCCTGCAAAGAAGTGATGCGCAGAAACAGCTCGGTGTTCCCTCCCGGGTTCCCGACCCGATGCTTCGGCAAAAACGTGCCACGTGCGGGATGCGCCTCCGAAAGTTTCAGGTGCTGTACATCGGATCGCCGCGTTCGGGTGGGGTCTGGTCCCCTACCTTCATGAGCGCAGGTTTGACGGGAGTCTTGGCGGCCGCCGCAGTCGCAGTATGGAAGCCGTTGGCGGCCAGCAATCCTGTAGCGCCGGTAGACGTAATAAACTTTCTTCGATTCATGGATATTCCCCTGACCAGATGCCTGGAGCAGTTTACCGCTACTCCCGGGTAAGACGTAATCTTACGAGGTGAAGGATGATTTCCAGGCGGGATTGGCTCATGGGGAGCGTGGCAGTGGCCCATGCATGGGCTATTCGAGCACAAGGGTTAACGGGCATGCTGGCAGATAACCTGGCGGCTGTGCGGCCGTCGGGCGTATTAATAGATTCGCATATCCATCTGTTCGCCGGCGACCCGATGCGGTTTCCTTACAACAGCGCTTCTTATACACCCAAGCAGGAACCAGTGGAAGATTATGTGCGGTTTGTCCGCGAGGCCCGGATCAATCATGCGGTGATCGTCCATCCGGAGCCCTACCAGGATGACCATCGCTACCTGGAATATTGCCTGGCGCGCGAGCCTTCCCCGGATTTCTTTAAAGCGACCTGCCTGTTCGATCCCATCGATCCGGAAACGCCGAAGCGCATGCAAGCGCTCGTAAAAAGAAATCCGGGGCGGATTGTGGCGCTCAGGATTCACGAGACTCACGCGGCGGGAACGCCTTCGACGTCAACTGGCGCAATTCGTGACCGGGATTTGCTGAATCCCCAGATGGCCGTGACCTGGCGTGCAGCGCACGACTTGGGACTGGATATGCAGATTCATTGCATTCCGCACTACGCGGTCGAAATTGGCGAGCTGGCCGCGAAGTTTCCCGAGATGCCGGTCATTCTGGACCACCTTGCTCGTGCGGGACAAGGCACTCCGGAGGAGTTCGATCAGGTGCTCCAATTGGCGAAGCTGCCGCAGGTGTACATGAAGTACTCCTCGACGGGCGTAGAGACTATCTCAAAGGAACCCTATCCCCATCTGGATGCGAAGCCACTCGTGAAACGGGTGTACGAAGCGTTTGGCGGGGACCGGATGGTGTGGGGAGGGTTAGGCGCGAACATGGCGGAGTTTGCGCGGGAGGTGAAGTTGTTCGACCTGATGTTCGACTTCGCGCCGGAAGCCGAACGAGCAAACATACGCGGGCTCACGGCGCAAAGACTATTCAAGTTTTCCTGAGACGAGGAACGCACGTCGAGTGCCGTGGTATCCCACTCAAGCCCAAAAGAAGGGCTTGAATGGGGCACCCAGCTTCTGTTGCTGGCTAACGCGCCATCGCTGCACTAAAGGCATCGCTCACGATGGATTGGGCCTCGGACTCGATCTGCTCCAGGTGCTTTTGATCGCGAAAGCTTTCGGCGTAGATCTTGTAGATCTCTTCCGTGCCGGAGGGCCGCGCCGCGAACCAACCATTCTCAGCCATTACCTTGACGCCGCCAATCGCCTGGCCGTCCCCGGGCGCGTGGGTGAGGATGGTCTGGATCTTTTCCCCAGCGAGCGTTGCACTCTGGATACTTTCTTTGCTCATCTTCGCGAGCATGGTCTTTTGCTGGGTGGTCGCGGCGGCGTCCGTGCGGTCGTAGAGCGGGTCGCCAAATTGCTGGGTGAGATCGTGGTAGACCTCGCCTGGATCCTTATGCATTTTGGCGGTGATCTCCACTGCGAGCAAGGCCGCGATGATGCCGTCCTTGTCGGTGGTCCACACAGTGCCGTCGCGCCGCAGGAAGGAGGCGCCGGCGCTCTCTTCCCCGACAAAGCCAAGCGTGCCTTCGAGCAGTCCGTCGACGAAATACTTGAAGCCCACGGGCACTTCAAAAAGATCTCTGCCCAACCCGGCAGTGACCCGATCGATCATGCTGCTGCTGACGACCGTCTTGCCCACGGCCACCTGCTTGCCCCATTGGGGGCGATGCCCAAAGAGATAGTGGATACACACCGCGAGGTAGTGATTGGGAGGCAGCAGCCCCCTGCTCCGAGTTACGATGCCGTGGCGGTCGTGGTCGGTGTCGCAGGCGACGGCGACATCGAACTTGTCCTTTAATGCGATCAGTGATTGCATCGCGTACTTCGAGGAGGGATCCATACGGATCTTGCCATCCCAGTCGAGGGTCATGAAACGGAAGGTGGGATCAACGACATCACTGACCAGGGTCATATTCAACCCGTAACGTTCGGCGATGGGCGCCCAGTAATGCACGCCGGCGCCGCCCAGGGGATGGACACCGAAGTTGATCCCCAAGGCGCGGATTGCTTCCATATCGATGATGTTGCCTAGATCCTCCACGTAGGCTTTCACGTAGTCGTGGCGATGGGTGGTGGAGGCGGCCAATGCCTGCGCGAGAGATACGCGTTTTACGCCATCGAGTTTCGCGGTGAGGAACTCATTCGCCTTGGATTGAATCCAGGAAGTGGCTTCCGAGGATGCGGGGCCGCCATGAGTAGGGTTGTACTTAAAGCCGCCGGATTCAGGAGGATTGTGCGAGGGCGTGACCACGATGCCATCGGCCAGCCCGGTCTTGCGGTCCCGGTTGTAGGTGAGGATGGCATGAGAGATCGCGGGAGTCGGGGTGTAATCATCGTCTTTCGCCAACATGACATCGACGCCGTTGGCGGCGAGAACCTCGAGCGCACTGGCCAGGGCCGGCTGGGAGAGCGGATGGGTGTCGATACCCAGGAAGAGCGGACCATCGGTTTTTTGCTGAGCACGGTAGAGGCAAATCGCCTGGGTAATGGCCAGGATGTGCCATTCATTGAAAGAGCGCTCAAAGGAAGAACCCCGGTGGCCCGAGGTGCCAAAAGTAACCCGCTGCTCTGGAACACCAGCATCAGGCCGCTCCTCATAATAGGCGGTGATTAATTTTGGTACGTCGACCAAGTCAGCGGCCTTGGCCAATTGTCCGGCTCGGGGATGGATGATATTCAAGGATCTGCACCTCAAACTTCACGATGTCCAACATTCAGACATGCCATTGTCTCGCATGGGACGTTGGTGGGTCAGCATCTTCTGCAAAAATTCAAAAAAGCGTGAGTAATGGGAGTGCCAGCGAATCGGGAAACGCGTGCCAAAACCGGAATTGGCGAGGAGACGCTCAAAATAATGAGCAGAATTGATCAGACCGAAGGCTAAGCTAGTGGGAGACTACGTGCACATGTCCCTCTTGGATGCGCTGCGAAAGGTGCAAGATGCCCGATGCGACAGTAAATCTTCTGGTCGTCGACGATGACGCGGCGCTCCGCAAGTCTTTGTCTCATATTTTTGCAGCATTTGGGCACCGGGTGCGCTGCGCGGCGGATGGTTTCTCGGCTTTGGCGGAGCTTCGCATCGAACTTCCCGACATTATTCTTTCCGATCTCAATATGCCGGGCATGTCCGGCTTTGAATTTCTTTCCGTGGTCCGGCGCCGCTTTCCCACCATCCAGGTAATCGCGATGAGCAGTGCGTTTGCTGTGGACGCGATACCAGCCGGAGTCGCCGCGGATGCCTTCTATCAAAAAGGAAGCAATCTGGGTTCTTTGTTGCGCATCATGGAAAAGTTGACCCTCCCAGGGCAGCTGCAGTCGATGAAACATAGCCCTGCGCCCGCGCCGGTCTGGGTCGAGTGGAACGGACAAACTCCCGGCGAGGCGTATCTCATGCTTACTTGCCCGGAGTGCCTCAGGGCCTTTCCGCGGTGGCCGGTGGAAACGGTGCTCCAGGTGCACGAAACGAATTGCATCTACTGTAACCACGGGTTCGCTTATGCGATTGTCCAGCAGGCGTCCCCAATGCTGCGACGCCACCAGAAGCAGGCGATCCCATCGCTGGTGACAAAACCCGAGCAGCAGGCCCAAGATAACTTTTCGTGACAAATGCGAATGCGCGTTGCGGCATTTAGTAACCATTACGAATACGTTTTGCCGTGCGGATTAGAAGGGCAAACGTTTCCTGTTCGTCCTGGTCATGCAGTGCCAGAAAGGCCTGCAGCAAACCGCGTGGATGATATCTGCTCGCAGAATTGGCCGATGAAGGCGAGGTTTTTCGGGGTTTCCGGCGGCGTCGAGGCTTCCGCCGATCTTTGCCGATTCCTCGATGATCGTGATGTTGCGGCCGAGGATGTCTCCGTCGCGAATGAAGAAGGCGGCGGCGGCGAGCGAGGCAATGCCGCCTCCGACCAGGAAAACCAAGGTGTCAGACTCAGCGTGCTTGCTCGGCATGGGCTCACGCTTTCTTTTGCCTGCTGGACCCATTTTTCACACCTGCGGGTGCGACCATGCGCATCCTTCAGTGCTCGCATCCTTGCTGGAGGATTACACGTTCCACTGGTGGATGCTGTACCGGATTGCACATCGCCAGGCCCAGGCATGGTGGAAGACTTAAGTCCGGCTGTAGATCTCTTAAAGCAATTCCGACATCGAAGAAACAAGGAGAAGACCGTGCCACAAAGCCCGCACGCCCGCATCGCTGAGCTCCATAACCTTGCAGCTCATGCTCACTCGGCCGCCGCCACAGCCCATGGCAAAGGCGATCATCTTACTGCACACGAATTGTCCTTGCAGGCGCATGAGCATTCCGCAAACGCCCATCAGCTTAGCGAAGAACTTGCGGCCAAAGCGGGTAAGGCTTAGGAGGACCATGAGAGCTGCCGTTCTTGTTGCCGGCCAGACGGCGCCTGGCCGCTTGCTGCAGATCGAGGAGGTTCCCCGTCCGGAACCGCAGGCGGGCTACGTGCTGCTGCGAGTCCTGGCGTGCGGGGTTTGCCGTACCGACCTGCACATCGCGGAAGGGGATCTGCCGCCGCTTCATCCGAAGTTGATCCCGGGCCACCAGATTGTGGGAGAAGTGGTGGGCGGCGCAACGGCCGAGCTTCCGCTGGGCAGCCGGGCCGGTGTCTCCTGGATTGGCGGCGTCGACGGAGAGTGCTGGTACTGCCGTCACGGGATGGAGAACCTTTGCGATCAGCCGACGTTTACCGGCTACACGGTCAATGGCGGCTATGCGGAGTACGCCCTGGCACGCGCAGATTTTTGTTTTCCGCTGCCTCCCGGGTTGGATGACGTGCATGTGGCGCCGCTGCTGTGCGCCGGGATCATCGGCTTTCGCAGCCTGCGGGTCGCCGGCGTGGCGCAGGGCGAGCGGGTGGGACTCTTTGGCTTTGGCAGCTCGGCTAGTTTGGCGATCGCCATTCTGCAGGCCTGGAAGTGCCAGGTGTATGTCGTAACGAGGGGAGAAAGCCATCGCCAGCGAGCCCGCTCGCTGGGCGCGACCTGGGTCGGCAACGAGGAGGAGGAGCCACCGAAGAAACTGGATCGGGCGATCACCTTCGCTCCCAGCGGAAAGGTAGTGGTCAGTGCCCTGGCGGCGCTGCGCAAGGGTGGAGTGGTGGCGATCAATGCGATCCACCTGGACCAGATGCCGGCGTTTGACTATGACAAGCTGCTTTGGGGTGAGCGGCAGATTCGCAGCGTGGCGAACATGACGCGTGAGGATGCGCGTGATTTTCTTGCGCTGGCGAGCAAGGTAAAGATTCGTCCCCAGGCGGTGGTGTTTCCTTTAGAGGACGCCAATAAGGCGCTGCTCGCGGTTAAGAATGAGACCGAGGATGGGTCGGCTGTCATTGTGCCTTGAGGGGGTGGAAGCAGAAGCCGGGCAATGATGACCTGGGTGATTCTTTCAGCAGCCGGAGGGTCTACATTTGCCAGCGCGACCACTGTGTAGCTGAAGCCGAGGCACATTTCAAGATCGCCCCGCCGGTCGTCATGAGCTTCGTGTCCTGCGCATCAAGGAGTTTGTTCTCGCGCAGGGCGTCTGCGAATCGTAGAAGATCTCCGACGGTGGAGTAGCCTCCGCCCGCTGGCGATCCAGGATTGGCCCGCGTGCCGGTAATCGGATTCGTAGTTTACTACTACATTGCAAATGTTCACAGCTAAGAACCTTTGCGGCCATCGTCAGGCGAGGCTGAATCGGCCAGCCGTCAGTACTGGACATAAGGCATTAGATAGGCATAGGCCAAAAAAATGACCCCAGAACGGCATGTCCGACTCTTCCGAAACGGGCGCAACCAGGCAGTTCGGATTCCTCGGGAGTTCGAGCTTCCCGGCGAGGACGCGATTATGCGTAAGGACGGAGAAAAGCTCATCCTCCAACCTGCTCCGCCTAAGTCTCTGCTTGCTCTCTTGGCGACCCTCAAGCCGCTCGAGGAGGATTTTCCGGCAATTCCCGATCACGCTCCTGATCCTGTCGACCTGTGATGCGCTACTTACTCGACACCAACATTGTTTCCGATCTGATTCGCAATCCTCAGGGTGGAGTAGCGGAACATACAAAAAGAGTTGGTGAACAGAAGGTCTGTACCAGCATCATCGTCGCTGCGGAACTGCGATATAGCGCCACCAGGAAAGCTTCGCCGCGTCTCACTCATCGGGTCGAACCATAATTGATGCAATGGCGGTTCTTCCATTCGAGGCGCCCGCCGACGCAGTTTACGGATTGGTCCGCGCTCAGCTCGAACAGGCTGGCAGAGCCATTGGCGGCGACGACCTGCTCATAGCTGCTCAGGCCATCGCACTTGGCTACATACTCGTTACCGACAATCAAAGGGAGTTCGCCCGCATCGAAGGTCTAACTTGCGAGAATTGGTTGCGAAAGAGATGATGACGCCAGGGACCGGAATAGCTTCCGCAACCGCTTGTGTTACTTATTGCCTGGTTAGTAGATGAGCTTCAGGGAGAATTGGATCTGGCGGGAGGTGCCGGCGGTGCGGCTGATTTCGCCGAAGCCGGAGCCTAGCAGCGTGTTGGCCGGTAGACCCATGTTGACGATGTTGAAGAGGTTGAAGAACTCAGCGCGAAATTGCAGATCCATGCGCTCGATGCCACTCGCACGATGCCCAATCGGCGTGCTCTTGATAAGGGAAAAATCGTAGTCGTAATAGGCCGGGCCGCGAAAGGTGTTGCGACCCAACGTGCCGAAGAAGCCCTGGTTGGGCCCCGTGCCCCCGGGCAAGTTGATGGGAATCGAGAAATAGGAAGCGTTGTTTGCACCCAACCCGAAGTAATCCTGGCGCACTTTGCGGGCGGTCGAAAGGTGAGGAATGCCCACCTGATCAGGGCGATCCGCGCCCACTGTTCCGGCATCAGTCTGCTGCACACCGGAATAGACAGTGAAGGGCGATCCGCTGGTGATGGTGGAGATGCTGAGTAGCTCCCAGCCAGCGGTGACGACTCTACCGAGCGGCTGCAGGAACGAAATGTCTTCCCCGTGAAGATCCTGCGCCAGGCTCAGGGTAAAGACATGCGCCACGTCGAAGGTCGACGGACCCTTTTCCGGATGCGTGTTGAAGGGATCCTGAGGAGCGGTCTGGGAGATCGCACCCGAACCTCCAGTGATAAATCCGCCAATGACGGAACTGGTTTCGTCGAGCGATTTCGCCCAGGTGTAGCTGGCCTGAAGGCCTGGGCCGCCATGGGGGACAGTTCCCTGCAGCGAGGTTTGTAAGGCGTTGTACGAAGAATGTGCGGCGTTGGTGATGATGTTCTCGGTGCCGAAGCCGCCGATGATGTTCCCCGCCTGGTCGAACTCGGTATAGGGAGCGAAAGCCGGCCCCGCACCCGCGTAGCCGTTGAAATAGCTTATCCGCGGTAGCTTGGCAGCGGCCGTTCCTATGTAAGTCGCGTCGGCTACCAGGTTGCCGAAATGGCGTTCCAGAGCGAGGGTCCAGGTTTGCAGGTAGGCGTTGCCGAAGTTTGGATCGATGCAATTAATGGTCAGCGGAGTGATCAGGTGAGCGGGCGAGAGCGCGGCAAGATCCCGCTGGTAGCGGTTGATGTCCATGACGGTGTTGGCATGGACAGCCTTGGTGCCGTTGGCGAAGATGTTCTGCCCCGCCGGAGTGTAGGAGAGAGGCAACTCGTTCGATGTGATCTGGAAGCCATACGGGATAGGCGCCGCGGCGGCGGAGGTGAGGCGGGGATCCACGGCAAATGGATTCGAGCCGGTAAGAAAATTGTCCTGGTAGAGATTGGGCGGGATGGTGGTGATGCCGCCGCCGGCGCGGACGTGGATCTGCGCGAAGGCCAGCCAATCAAGCTGGACCCGCGGTCCGAAGCCATCCAGATTGAAGCGATACCTGGGCTGGGGATTGATCACGAACTGTTGCGCGACGCCAGTGGGAGTGTTGGAAAATTTGAGGCCGGAGGTTCTCCTGGCGCGCTCCGAGATGGGCACGTAGAGCTCGTAGCGCAGACCGTAGTCGAGCACCAGGCGGGGCGAGATTTTCCACGTGTCCTGGGCATAAAACGCAAAGGCGTTTCGGTTGATGGCCGCCGCTCCAATATGATCGCCCCCGGAGAAGTAGGGCGGCGCGACCGCGATGGTGTAGACGAAGGGGCTTCCGCTGAGCAGGCTGGTGAGCGTGTCAGGCAGCGGATCGCCGGGGCTGATGTTGTGCAGGCCGCTTTGCGAGGGGATATAGACGGGGGAATAGGCGGTGCCGCCGCCAAAGTCATACTCGCCATTCGGGCTGATCCCGAAGTAGGTGGTGTCGCGGTTCAGCCGCATCTCGCCCCCCGCCTTGATCGCGTGATTGGGCGTGGTAAAGGAAAAATTCTGCTGCAGCTGGAAGAGATTGCCGTAGATGCTGATCACCGATCCCGCAGCCTGGTTGAAGGGCTCGTAGGAGCCATCGTTGAACTTGACGGCAGGGTCCGTGAGATCGGTGGTGGGGAAAGAAGGAGTAGCGCGGGTGGCGCTGACCGAGGTTTCTGAAACCAGGTGTGGGGAAACAGTGCGGGTAAAGGAGAAGACCAGGTTGCGCTGGTGGTCGATGTAACGAACGCCGAAGGCGGGATCAATGGTGGTCTGATCGGGGTTGGTCGTAGGCCCGTACAGGTCGTTGAAATTGAAGCGGGCGAAGAACTGGGACCGTTCGGAGATCTGGTGGTCGACGCGCACGGAAAACTGGTTCGCATTGGTCACCACCGGGGAGGAACTGGCGAAGGTATGCTCGCCGTAGGGACCCAGCGGATTGTTGGGCAATGGATAGCGCGCGAGGACCCGGGCTATTCCGGGATCGACCGGGACCAGCAGCGTGTCGCCGGGAAAGGCGGTGGTATCCACGCCTGCGCGTTCCTGCGCCGTGGGCACGGGAAATACCTGGGTGGTGCCCAGGTCCTGGCGAAAGCCCTGGTATTGGCCAAAATAGAAGGTCTTGCCGGAGCCGTTATAGAAATGCGGAATCACCACGGGGCCGCCGTTGGTAAAGCCGAACTCATTGCGCCGGAAGGGCGGCAGACGGCCGGGATTGGCGATCGAGGAGTAGTCAAAGTAGTTCCTGGCGTCCAGGGCCGAATTGCGCAGGAACTCAAAGAAAGAGCCGTGGAAGCCGCTGCGGCCGGATCGGGTCACGATGTTGGTAAGGCCGGAGGCGCCGCGGCCAATCTCGGCCGGCATCCACCCGGACTGGGACTGAATCTCCTCCACCGCGTCCACATTGAAGTTGCTGAACGTGGAGCCGCCCATCTCGGGGTCGCTGATATCGGCTCCGTCCATGGCGAAGGTGGCTTCGACGCCGCGCTGGCCGTTGATGGCGAACTGTTGGGTGAAGTTGGTGGCACCATTGGCGTCGGTCATGGTGCCGGCGGCCAAGAGCAACAGCGCGCTGAAGTCACGCTTGTTGAGGGGAAGCCCACTGACCGAGTGGCTGGAGAGCACTACGCCGGCTTCGTCTGCTCCCGCTGCGACAGCCTGCAGGGTTAAGGTTCCCTCGCTGCTCAGGGTGAGGATGACGTTGTTGGTTTCGAGCGTAAGGGGCTGCGGATAGGCGGCGCGGTGGCCATCCACGGTGACAAATAGAGCATAAATATCGAGTGGGAGGTTGGTGAAGACGAAGCTGCCATCCGGCTGTGTAACCGCGACGGATTTATGTCCGGCTGGGCCGACCAGTTCGATGGCCGCTCCGCCCAGCGGGTTCCCTGCTGCATTGCGGAGCGAGCCTTTCCAGCCGGTGACGCCGGCGACCGGCTGTTGCGCGCTTAACGGGAGGCCCAGGGTTACCAAGAGCAGGAGGGCGAGTAATAACTTGTTTGCTACGGTCAAACCACTTGCTCAATTCTTTAGAAAGTGCTTGGAAGTCCAGACTGGTTGCGAGACAATCGTCCGGTAAAAAGGACAAGCCAACAGGAATGCTATCGTGCTTCGGCCCGAAAGCGCTGCTTCGTTGTCCTGCTATCCCGCGATCCCGGGTTCTGAGCGCTTAGAAGGTTACCGGGGGTTTCGAACTGCTCCCGCTATGGGCCATTGCACAGAATGAGAGACAGTGCCTCTGGGCATCGTGTACACTGCATCCCCAGGCAACAATGACGTGCCGGCAACCCCCTGCCGCAGGCGGTAGCCGCGTAGGTTGCCGGTGAGCTGCGCGACCATCGGCCTGCTAATAGAACTGTCAAGGAGAGAAGACTATGAGCTTTTGCCAAACGTGTGGTAGCAGTTTGCCTGATGGAAGCGGTACCTGCCCTGCGTGCGGGGCGACGCAAGGTGTGGCCGCAGCCGGCGCTGCGCCGGGCCCAATCCCGGGCGCCATCCCCGGCCCGATTCCAGGAACCATACCCGCCGCCGCACCCCTGCCTGCCGCGGGTCTAACCCCGAATGTTGCCGGAGCGCTAGCCTACCTGGTGGGAGCTATCACGGGAATTCTGTTCCTGGTGATCGACCCCTTCAAGACCGACCGCTTTGTGCGCTTTCATGCGTTTCAGTCGATCTTCTTCAACCTGGCGTGGATCGCCTTCTGGATCATTTGGATGATTGTCGGGCTGATGCTGGGCGCCATCTCGCATGGTTTGTTTTTCATTATCCAGTTGCCCATCAACTTGCTGATCACCGTGGGCGGATTTTGCTTGTGGGCGTATCTGATGTACACGGCCTATCAGGGCAAGACCTTCCAGCTACCGGTAATCGGCGCGCTGGCGGCGAGCCAAGCCGGCATCGCGCCGGTCGGTACCGGACAGCGGCTGTAGACTGCCGTCCCGGTTGAGAAGGAGCTAGCGCTTATGGGTGGCACCCCATAAGCGCTAACTTGTTTGTTCTCCCGGAGATTCATCCATCTGAGCGAAGCCCCCTGCATGCACAAGAGTTTTATGGCACGGCTGAACCCGTGCCCTTCGTAAAAAGGTTAGCGCTGCGCTCGGGATGGCAGTTCGACGAAAAACATTCTGGGCAAGTTGGCTTATGGGACGGCCGGCGAGAAGCGGCGAAAGGCTTTAGTTTCCGGGGCCAGGGTTCGGTTACGCCTCGAGTGAAAGCATTCGAAAAAGTCATTTTCGGCCCAGGTACCCTTTGGGGAAGCTGGGGCACCCGTCCAGCTCCGGTTCTCCAAACGGGCGCACGGGAACCTTACCTGGGCGTTCAGCGTACCCTTAGTTGCAAGCCGGGATCGGTTGAGACCGAGATCGAGCTGGCTAGCGATCTCGCCTCGCCAGACCTCTTCGGCAGCCAAAACAGCCTGGTGCGCGAGCTTGATGCAGCGCGCCGCTGAGGTCTGCGGATAGGCTTTTTCTAGATTGGTTTTCCTGCGGACGGGTAGTCGGTCGAGCGGCTCAGGTCTTTCCACTTTTTATCTGACTCAAGCTTCTCAAGAGCGCTCTTCTCGGCTGCTGCGTAGCAATCGCTTCCAAGCAACAGCCGTAGCGGCGGTTCAGCGAGCGACGCGATATGCAGTAGCACCGCCGCTGCCTTGGCCGGATCACCGGGTTGATTCCCGTGATAGCTTCTCTGGAATCGGACGGATGCACCTACGGTTGAGTCATACTCCGGCCGGCCTTCGCTCAATTTGGTGGAGGATCCGGCAAAGTCCGTGCGAAAGCCGCCGGGTTCAAGGATGGTGACTTTGACGCCGAGCGGCGCGACCTCTCTGGACAGCGATTCCGAGAACCCCTCGACCCCGAACTTTGCTGCCGCATAAGGTGCGCGCCCTGCAGGGCCGATGCGCCCCGCAATCGACGTTACCTGGAAGATATGTCCGCCCCTGCGCTCCCGAAAATAAGGAAGAACCGCCTTGGTCATGATGATCACGCCCAAGAGATTGGTTTCAATCTGCGCGCGAAAGTCGTCGAGTGACGTGTCTTCGACGGGGCACACATAACCATAGCCAGCGTTGTTTACGAGAACGTCCAGGCTGCCGAAGCTGGCAATCGCCTTGTCAAATGCGGCCTTGGCTTGCGCTTCGTTGGTGACGTCCAGCTGGACAGGACGAATGTTGTCACCATAACGACTCACAAGCTCGGCAAGTTGCTCTGGACTTCGGGCCGCCGCTACAACGCGATCTCCGCTTCGAAGTATCGCTTCGGTGAAGGCACGGCCGAGACCGCGAGAGGCGCCGGTGATGAGCCAAACCTTTGACATAGGTCTTTCAGCCTACCGAAACCGGTACGGATCCGGGTTGTTTCTTGGCGGTGCCGCGGATGCCGAGCAGGGTGAGGATCGGCGTGGTGATCATGGTCGTGACCAGGGCCATCACCACCAGCATGGTGAAGAGCGTCGGGGTGAAAGCACCTACGGTGTACGCAATGTTGAGAACGATCAGCTCCACCAGGCCGCGGGTATTGAGCAAGGCTCCCAGGGCTATAGCGTCTCTCCAGGATTGACCGGTCCAACGGGCGGCGAGTACGGCACCCCCCATTTTGCCAAAGACCGCGGCTAACAGAACCACCCCCGCCCAAAGCCACATCGACGCATCGTTGAGCAGGTCTAACCGGGTACGCATGCCGGTGAGGGCAAAGAAGAGAGGCAACAACAACACCGAAACCAGCATGTCGAGACGCTCGCGCAGGGCAAGCTGCCAGTGAGGCACCCGGGGGAAACATACGCCGGCAAGAAAGGCTCCAAAGAGCGGATGCACGCCGATCCTGTCAGTGGCCGCGGCGGAGAGCAGCGCGGCGGCGACCACCACCCCTAACAACTCCAAAGTCAACTGCGGCTTTTGCTGACGCCTGACAACATAGGCGGCCAGGGGACGAACGACGCCGAGCATGAGCACCAGGTAGATCACCAGGCCGGTGAGACGGAAGATCAAGGAAGTAGGAGCCTCCTGGTCGCCGCCGATAAAGGCCAGGGCAAACGCGAGCAGGCTCCAGGCCACCACATCATCCACCGCGGCACACAGGATGGCGGTTGTGCCGAGGGCCGTTCCCTGCAGGTTGCGCTCTTCGAGGATCCGAGCCAACACCGGAAAGGCAGTGATGCTCATGGAAATGCCCAGAAAAAGCACAAAGGGAATGCTGCCAATGCCGTGGGGCGCAAAACGGATGCGCAGAGAATGCGCCAGCAGAGCTCCCATCCCGAAAGGCAGCAAAATGCTCATGGCGCTGGCCATGATCGCGGTGGCGCGCTGGCGGACGAGATGTTCATAATCCAATTCCATTCCGATCAGAAAAAGGAACAGAACCAGCCCGACGGTGGAGAGGGTTTCAAACGGGCCCAGCGAACTGGGGGGGAAGATCTTAGCGGAAAGATGGGGGGCAAATCTTCCAAAGACCGACGGTCCCACAAGAATGCCGCCGATGATCTCACCGATCACACGCGCCTGGCCGACTTTGAGCGCCAACCAGCCGCAAGCCACCGTAATCAACAACACGATAGCCATCTGGGTCAATAGCAGGGTCATGGGGGAGTGATCCTTAGCGGAAGCTGGTACCTAACCGGCGACCCCTTTAGTTTATCGAACCTGGGAGCCTCCGGTCTTGCCCCGCGGAAGCCTGGACGGTAGATTACAGGGACAGCCGATGAGCACACCCGTAAGGCACCTAACCGGGCAGAGCGACCGGGTTACGCGCGCCATTTTTGAACACGCATCGCTGATCAGCCGGGAACAGCAGTTGGAAGAGCTGGTGCGCCTGAACGCCGAGTTCGCTCGCGACCTGGCCCAGGCACAGCATTGCAGCCTGTGGCTGGTGGATGAGAGCAAAGGGCAGCTTTGGACCGAGGTAGCGCGCGGAACAGCGCCGATCCGGATCCCGCTGGGTGAAGGAGCGGTGGGAAGGTGCATCGGCGAAGACAAAGTGCTGCTGGTGAATGATGTGCCGGATGGGGATGTGAGCAGTCCCCATTGGATCACCGGGTTCGCGACCCAGGAAATGCTTTGCGTGCCGCTGCGGGTAGAGGGCCGGGTGATCGGTGCACTGGAGGTTTTGAATAAGCCGAGCGGCTTTACCGAAGGGGACGCGGAGCTGCTGGGATTGCTGGCGCACTTTGCGGCCACGGCCCTGGAAAGCAAGCGGGTACGGCAGGAGGCCGTCAAAGCCCGGATGATGGAGCATGAGTTGAGCCTGGCGATGGATGTGCAGCAGCATCTGTTGCCCCAGGAACAGGAGTGCGTGGCGGGCCTGGAATGTGTGGGCTTTTGCCGTCCGGCGAGGTCGGTGGGGGGAGACTACTACGACATGCTGGCGTTGCCCAGCGGCAGCTTCGCCTTCACGCTGGGCGATGTCTCGGGCAAAGGAGTTCCGGCGGCGGTGATGATGGCCAGCGTGCAGACACTGTTGCATAACCTGCTGCAGCGCGAACCGGTAGAGGTGGCTGCTGTGGTCAGCGACCTGAACCGCACGCTCTTTGGTTGTTCGGTGCCAGATCGCTACTCTACCCTGTTCTGCGGTTTGATCTCGCCCGACCGCACCTCGATCACCTATGTCAATGCCGGGCACGTTCCACCGCTGTTGTTGCGGACGGACGGCAGCCTCACCAGGCTCGAAGGGGGAGGCATGCCGGTAGCCATGATTCCCGATTGGGAGTACCAACAGTTCACCGTGGAGTTGCGGCCGGGCGACTTGCTGGTGGTTGTTTCCGACGGCCTCATGGAGGCACGAAATCCAGACGGCGTCTTCTGGGACGATAAGGAAGTGCCGTTCATCGTCCGCCAGCACTGGAATTCGCCGGTAAAGAATTTGCCCGCTGCGCTCTGCGCGCACGCCGACGCTTGGGCCGCGGGCTCAGAACAGTTTGACGATATGACGGTGGTCGGGCTGCGGGTCCGCGGTTGATTGGTTTGCGGCACGGGGCCAGAACAGCATTGGTGCTGCTGGCATTTGCGGCCGTCTTAGCAGGCGCCCAGGGGCAGACGCGCGCCGATGTGCTGCGCGGGTCTTACGGGCCTTATCGCGCTAATAATGATTTGCTCTTTTATCACCTGGATGTGCGGGTCGATCCAGACCAAAAGTTGCTGCACGGCAAGAACACCATCCGCTTCAGGATGCTTAAGGACGGCCGGCGGATCCAGCTGGATCTGCACCGCGCGCTGCACGTCGACAAGATAGTTTTGGGGACTGTCCGGCTCAAGTACCAGCGCGAGGAAGGAGCCGTCTTCGTCGACTTTCCTCAGACCCTAAAGTCGGGACGCGACTACAGCATCGATTTCTACTACTCGGGCCACCCGGTGGAGACGGGCAGGTTCGGCGCAATCACCTTCCGCAAAGACCCGGCCGGCCATCCCTGGATCAACACCGCCTGCGAAGAGACCGGCGCCAGCGTGTGGTGGCCGAACAAGGACCAGTGGCGCGACGAGGTAGAGAGCATGCAGATCAGTGTGTCTATTCCTAACGGCCTGGTCGATGTCTCCAACGGAAAGTTCATGGGCAAGACGGACCTGGGGGACGGATACACGCGTTGGGATTGGTGGGTGCACTACCCCATCAATAACTATGACGTGTCTCTGAATATTGGCAATTATGTGCACTTCGCGGATCGGCTGGGCGAGCTGCCGCTCGATTTCTATGTGCTGCCGGAAGATAAGCCCGAGGCGGAAAAGCAATTTGGGCAGGCTAAAGAGATGCTGGAGATATTTGGTCACTATTTCGGTGACTATCCGTTTCCTCAGGATGGCTACAAGCTGATCGAAGCACCCTACTCCGGGATGGAACACCAGAGCGCAGTGACCTATGGCAACCACTTCACCAACGGATACCTGGGGCGCGACTGGGTGGGCAACGGGCTTAGCCTGCGATTCGACTTCATCATCATCCACGAGAGCGCGCACGAGTGGTTCGGCAACAGCATCACGGCCGCTGATCGATCGGATATGTGGATTCACGAGGGCTGGGCTACTTACCTGGAGAGCCTCTACGTGGAGTCGCGGTGGGGACGAGCCGATGCGCTGACGTACTTGAATTTATTGAAGAGTAAGGTGAAAAACGTGCAACCGATTATTTCCGCGCGCGGGGTGAACAGCACGCCGCCGGAGGACCAGTACTTCAAGGGCGCGCTATTTATCAACACCCTGCGCAGCGTGGTGGACGATGACGCGCGCTGGTGGGCACTGCTACATGGGTTCTATCGGCACTTTCAGTATCAGAACATCATGACGGAGGATGTGGTCGCGTACTTCAACCAGCAAACAGGGATGAATCTAACGCCGGTGTTCGATCAGTACTTGCGGCATGCAGCATTACCGGTTCTGGATCTGCAGTGGGAGCCGGGAGGCGTGCACTACCGCTGGGAGGCCGAGGAGCCGGGGTTTGCTATGCCGGTGATGGTTGGCAGCAAGGGGCACTGGCAAAGGGTTTACCCCACAACGACGTGGCAGACGATGCCGACGGCGCTGGGGAAAGATGAGTTTGCAGTTGCGACGGATCTTTTTTACATCAACGTGAGGAAGCAGTGAATAGAACCCATCAGAAGCCGGACGGGTGGCCCACGTTCCCCCGGAATTGCATGTTGATAGAGGAAAAGCTTTCGTAAGCTTCGCCTGTCTTATTCAACCCAGGTACGCTGGGGCGAACCTGGGGCACCCGTCCAGCCTCTGATTGGCCTTGCTAACGCACTCATACTGTCGCAAGTGACAGTGATGCGATGGCTCCGTCTTGAAAGAGAATCAGCTGCATGACGGAAACTAGCAAGATGAGCGGACAGGAAAGAGCCGTCGACGAGCTCAGCAAGTTGGTGGTGCTTTTCGGCTATCTTTGGATTCTTTTTGAATTGCTGTCAGCCCACAAAAGTATCGCCCTGGCGGAATTCCACCTAGGTTATCTGGAGCATGCCTTTGCCATCATCAATTGCCTGGTTTTTGCGCGAGTGCTGCTGATGCGGAATTGCGTGTGGGACGCCATCTTGCGAGTGTCGCGATACGTACGGGCCGAACCAGAACACCCAGCCGGCCAGGTCAGCAGCGACTTGTCAGCAGGGGTAAGTCGCTGCTAAGGTCGAGAAACGATGGCAGCTAAGAGTACAACCCGTGAGAGCGTAGCAATCGCAGGCGGCGAGTTTCTTATGGGATCGAATGACTTCTATCCCGAGGAGCGCCCCGCTCGGCGCGTCCGCGTAGAGTCGTTCGCCATCGATAGCTATCCGGTCACCAATGCGGAGTTTGCACGATTTGTGGAGGCGACTGGATACGTAACAGTGGCGGAGCGTCCCATTGATCCGGCGCTGTATCCCGGCGCCAGTCCCGAATTGTGTGTTCCCGGTTCAGCCGTTTTTCGTCGCACGCGCGGCCCGGTGGATCTTGCCGACTGGTCACAATGGTGGGCCTGGACGCCTGGGGCTCTTTGGTCCCGCCCGCTCGGACCCCAGTCCTCCATCGAAAAGTTGATGGATCATCCGGTTGTGCACGTCGCCTACGAGGATGCCGAAGCCTACGCGCGTTGGGCAGGCAAACAATTGCCTACCGAGGCCGAGTGGGAGTTTGCCTCCCGCGGTGGACTCGACGGCGCGATTTTCACCTGGGGCAACGAGATGATGCCCGGCGGCAAGGCTGTGGCGAATACCTGGCAGGGTAATTTCCCCTGGCAGAATCTCTTACTTGACGGCTATGAACGAACATCGCCGGTAGGCTCGTACCCGCCCAATGGATACGGTCTTTACGATATGGCGGGAAACGTTTGGGAGTGGACCAGCGATTGGTATTCGGCCAGTCCGGCCCCGTTCCCGGAGACTACAGAGGGGTGTTGTGGAGCACCACTGGCGCGCGGTGCGACCCAGGAAGAGAGTTTCGATCCGACGCAACCGCAGATCAAAATACCGCGCAAAGTCATTAAGGGAGGGTCGCACCTCTGCGCCCCCAACTACTGCTTGCGGTTCCGCCCCGCTGCCCGTTCAGCGCAGATGCTCGATACCTCGATGAGCCATCTCGGCTTTCGCTGCGTTGTCCGCCCGTCTTGATCAGAACCTGTGGGAGGGTAAGCAATTGGTGAGCGGGGCGCGAAAGTACAACCGCATCGTGCAACACGGAACCCAGATACGTTCCGCAACGACTGTCCGCGAAGCGGTGCAGAAGATGCGGGACGGAGTCATTGGCGAGACATAACCTCCAACTTTGAGGCCATTTCTACTCTTCCGGAAGCACATGTTCGAGAATTGATTTGAGGTGTAATGCGGCGCAATCAACATGCGGAAACTGGATGTTTGCTTCGTTGAAAATTACTGAGAAGTCGGTGCCGGCAAGAAGGATTGCGTCCAAACGATCCCGCTTGCAGAAATGGAGCGCAAGTTCCGTGAGGCCTCGATATTGCGCCTCCGATCCCTCGCCCGTTTGAGCGAGTTCAAGGTAGATGCGATGAATGTACTCGATTTCGCCGTGCGCTGGTTGGACGACCTCCACGGGACCAGCCATACCAAAGAGCGCTGAGTGGATGACAAAGCTTGTCCCAAATACTCCGACGCGCTGTATCCAACGTGAGGAGAGCTCACTGACCAGCGGATCAAATACGTTGAGCACCGGCAAGGACGAGATGGCGAGAAGCTCCCGAATGCAAAGATGGGGTGTGACCGCAGGAATCACAGCCAAATCTGCCCCTGCCAACCGCAAACGATCCACAAAGCCGCTTAGATAACGCGCCAATCCATCACGGTCATCGGCCTCAGCATACTCAAACACGCGCGATGTCTCGGCATGCACCATCACCAGATCGAGCGGGAGATGACGCAGAGCAAATGCCGCCGCCAACTTCTTGTAGTAATGCACGGTAGCTCCCGGCCCAAGGCCGCCGATGAGACCGACGCAGCGACGCGTATTCATAAAGTAAGTCTACATAGTTCATCGGTGACAACCGGGCTTGAGCGCTGTAATGATAGTCCTAGTGGGAAGGAAATACTTTGAACACACGCGTCACCATCATCGGTGCGGGGCTGGGCGGCTTGACACTTGCGCGCGTCCTCCACGTTCACGGCATTCGAGCGACGGTCTACGAAGCGGAAGGTTCCGCCCACGCCCGAGCACAAGGCGGCATGCTCGATATTCACGAACACAACGGACAGCTGGCCCTCAAGGACGCCGGGCTCATCGATAAGTTCCTTGAGATCATTCACCCTGGCGGACAGCAGGGGCGCGCACTCGACAAACACGGCAACCTGCTGCTGGATCTTCCCGATGACGGTACAGGCGGTCGACCGGAGGTGCCACGGGCTGCACTCCGCCGGATTCTGCTGGAATCCCTGCCAGCCGATACGGTGCGGTGGGGACACAAACTCAGAAGTGCGGCTCCCCTCGGCGATGGGCGGCACGAGTTGACCTTCGCAGACGGTTCGACCGTTATGACGGAACTTCTCGTCGGGGCAGACGGCGCATGGTCGAAGGTTCGCCCGCTGCTCTCCGACGCGCAGCCAGAGTATGCCGGCATCACTTACGTCGAAACGTACCTTTACGACAGCGACGTCCGTCGCAAGGCGAGTGCCGAAGCGGTTGGAGGAGGCATGATGTTTGCGATGGCGCCAGGGAAAGGCATCATGGCGCACCGCGAGCCCAACGGGGTAGTGCATACCTACGTGGGCTTGAAAAAACCCGAGGACTGGATTGCCGGCATTGATTTTTCCGATCCTTCAGCTGTCGTGGCCTCGGTCGCGGAAGAGTTCGACGGCTGGGCACCGGAGCTAACTGCGCTCATCACCGACGGGGAGACCGCCCCTGTGCCTCGCCCCATCTATGCTCTCCCGCTCGAACACCGATGGAACCGGATACCGGGCGTGACACTGCTGGGCGATGCCGCGCACCTGATGGCGCCATCGGGCGAAGGAGCCAACCTCGCCATGTACGACGGCGCTGCACTCGCGAAGGCCCTCGCGGAAGGCGTAGAAGCCGCGCTCATTACGTATGAGACGAACCTCTTTTCCCGCAGCGCAGTAGAAGCTTTGGAGGCGGAGCGCATGCAAGAGGTGCTCTTCGGCAACAACTCACCTCAGAGTCTGCTCGACTTCTTCGCTGCGAATGGCTGAATCTGGGCCATCCACTCATGACACAATTAGTTTGAGGTGAGGATGCAACCTGGCGGCGCACAAGCAACCTTAACGGATACGATCCATGCGCCAGCCCCTGTACCGCGGTCGCGACTCTTGCTCTTGTTCGTGATCTTCTTGTTTATTTGCTGGGGCCTCGGCTACCCAATCCTGAATCGTATCGATTGGCGGCAAGCCCCCGGGGGGCTCGCAGACGTTCTCACCTACGCCCAGATGGTGACTGCGCCCACGGCGCCAGTGGTGAACGAACATGTGGGGTTCCGGGTTCTCGTTCCCTACCTTGCAAGGCCCATCTACCTAATGACGAAGAATCATTTCGGGTCCTGGGATCCGATCATGTTCAGCCTGCTGATGGTGAATTCATTTTTCGTCGCTCTCACCGTAACCGTTCTGCTCATCGTGGTTCACCGTCTGCTCGGAAGCTACCCTGTGGCACTCGGCTCGGCGTTGATTTACCTGCTCAACTTTGCCGTTCCCAACCTTCGCCTTGCGGGGTTGATCGATGCGGGCGAAGGATTGTTTCTGATGGCGCTGGTCTGGAGTCTCATACAAGAGGACTACTGGATGCTGCCTGTATGGGCGGTTCTGGGTACGGCCGCGAAGGAGTCGTTCGTCCCGTTCCTGGTGGTGTTTACGTTCTCGTGGTGGCTCTGCTCGAGGAGACAGCTACACAGACCCGCAACCGCGGGGGCCTGGATGGTTGTCTCGTGGTTTGCCGCGATGGCTTCCATGACTGCGGTGCAATCGTCGATCAGCCACGGCTTTCGCTCGCCCCTGGGCTTTGGGCTGGAGCTTCATCAGAATTCAGAGTATGTGTCCCACTTCCTCTCGTCGTTCCGGGACCGCAATTTCTGGTACATATTCTTTTGGCTGCTGCCTCTATCGCTTGTGAGGCTGAGGCGATTTCCGCGAAATTGGCGCGTCGCCACTGCCATGACCAGCGTTACCGCCTTTGCTCTCGATGCCTACTATGGAGGGAATCCCGGAACCATCGGCCGGGCTCTGTTTAGCGTGGCAGGACCGCTTTTGTGCGCGTCGGTCGCGCTCTTGCTCTTCACCGGCGTAAACACCGAGCCGTTGCTGAGAGACGCCAGGCCATCTTTGCATTGATAGACCCATGGACTTCGCGGTCAGCCCGCATCCTCTGGTTCACTCCTCAGATATCTTGCGTCCCTTGCTTTGCCTGCTCGATTGCATCGGTTCGCGAATAAGACCAGACCAACGCTCCAGGTGTCGAGTGTCCGGATTTGCCAGGGTGGTGTCCCGGAACGGACAGTGCGCATCCGTTTATTGCAGATTAAGCTGGTTAGAATGTGACGCTTGGCATTGGCACGCAGGATGCTCATACCGCCAGGGAGGATAAGAACATGCCATTCTTTCGCGATCTGCGAGTTGCTGCGCACTCGTTATTTCGGACTCCGGGGTTGTCGATCGCCGTGATTCTCACGCTGTCGCTCGGCATCGGCGCGAACGCCGCTATCTTCACGCTGGTGCGCGGAGTTCTGCTCAAGCCTCTGGTCAACCGTGACGAGAACCGGCTGATCTATATCCGCCAGAGCGCCCCCGGCCTCCGCGACGACAACTCTACCTTTTCTGTACCAGAGATCCAGGATTTGAAGGCGAGCGTGAAAAGCCTGAGCGCGTTCGGCGACTTCTCCAGCATGGACTTCACCATGATCGGCCTGGGAGAGCCTCGTTCCATTCGAGGCGGCGTGGTGAGCGGCACCTACTTCGACGTGATGGGCCTTCATCCCGTCCTTGGCCGCCTCATCGGACCAGCGGATGACGGTCCTAAAGCTGCCGGCGTGGTTGTTCTCACGTATCGCTTCTGGACGACCGCACTTCACAAGGATCCTGCGGTCATCGGCAAAACCGTTCGCCTCGGCAGCATCGGTGACCGGTCCGCGACCGTCATTGGCGTTCTCGAGCCTTCCGTCCCCTATCCGCAAGATACTGAGATCATTTCCAACGTGGTCACCAGCCCACATCATCTATCGGCAACCATGGTGACCGGACGCATCCATCGCATGACGGAACTTTTTGGGCGTCTCGCTCCAGGAGTTACGCTCGAACAGGCGAACGCAGAATTGAACTCCGCCTACGCCGCGATGAAGAAGGACCACCCCGAAGCGTATCCGCAGGATGCGCACTTTCAAATTGGGGTCAAGTTGCTTCGTGACCAGATCACGTCGGGCGCCCGGACGGTGCTGCTGGTGCTGCTCGCAGCCTCAGGGCTGGTATTCATCATCGCGTGCTGCAATGTTGCCAACCTGATTTTGGCGCGGACGGTTCGGCGCGAAGGGGAGCTGGCGGTCCGCGTGGCGCTGGGCGCAAGCAGAGGCGCGTTGCGCCGCATGCTTCTGGCCGAAAGCCTTTTGCTCTGCGGGGCCGGCGCCGCACTTGGTGTGCTGAGCGCGCAGCCGATGGTGGCTCTTCTGGCGCGCTACGCCTCTCGCTTCTCCGTGCGAGCGCTCGACTTCCGCGTCGATTCGAGCTTCCTTTGGGTGGGAGCGGCTTTGGCCGTCATCGCCGCCGTGATTCTCGCCTTCGTCCCGCGCCTGCCCTCCTCCGGCTCGCCGAGTGGACTGAGCGGATCGAGCGGAAGTGTGCGGGTCACCGGGAGCACGAACCGGCGGCAGCGGATTTTCGCGGTGACCCAAATCGCCGCGTCGTTTGTGTTATTGGCCGGGGCCAGTGCGTTGATCTCTACGCTCATCGCACTACAGAAGGCACAGACCGGCCTGGACACGCAGCACGTGCTGGTGGTCGATGTTCCTGCTATGTCCTATGGGAAAACACCGCAGCAGGTCGTCAATTTCTACAAGGAAGCGATGCGGCGCATTGATGCGCTGCCGGGCGTGAGTAAGACTGCCTTCGGCGATGTCGTTCCCTGGCGAGATGGCGCCGGCCCTGGTCTACAATTCTCTGCCGACGGACATGTGCACGCTGCCGGCGTCGAGGATCCGCGGTCGCAGTCGCGTTCCATCTCTCCCGGATACTTTGCTGCGTTGGGCGTTCCTATCATTGCCGGCCGTGATTTCAATGTGCTCGATGGCCAGAATGGGGCAGATCCTGTCGTGATCATCAGCGAGACGCTCGCACACCGCATGTTCCCCAACCAGGATGCGATCAATCGGCATGTGTATTGGACGGATCCGGTGCTGCAATTCGCTCCGGGGACCGATCTAGAAAAGTCGCGCCTGACGGCGCCGCACCGCATCATTGGGGTCACGGCCGATGTTGACGACGGACACATCGTTCCCGAGCCCACGCTGACCATTTATAGCCCCTTTGATGAATTTCCCATCTATGGCGGCCGCTTTTTCATCCACACCGGCGGAAACCCTTACGCGCTGGTCGCGCCGGTCACGCGCGTGATTCACGACCTGTCTGTCGATCAGCCCGTGGAGCACCCTGCCAGTCTCGAAGACGTTCGTGCCGAGGTGCTCACGCCGGACCGTTTAAATTCGCTGGTGTTTGGCGTATTCGCGGCGGTCGCGCTGGCGATTGCCGTGGTGGGCGTCGCGGGCGTGCTGGCTTTTTCGGTGAGCTCGCGGACGCGGGAATTCGGTATCCGGCTGGCGCTCGGATCGGCGCCGCAGCGACTGCTCAAGGGCGTGATCTCAGAAGGCACCACGATGGCTGCGGAAGGAGTCCTTGCGGGCGCCGCCTTTGGATGGATGCTGATGCGTTTGGCGGAGAGATATTTTCCGGACGTCAAGACTCCGGGCGCTTTGCCTGTGTTTCTCTCTGCGTTCGTGCTGATGGCGGTGGCGGTGATCGCGTCGGTGCTGCCCGCGGCTCGTGCTGCGCGCGTGGATGTGATGGAAGCATTGCGTTCCGAGTGACCGTCGGACCGGTGAACTACGGCAGAGCGTAGTAACCAGCGTTCGTGCGTGGGCTGAGCCCTGGCTTGTCTACCGTGATCTCAAGTGGGCGGTACTCGACGTCTTGAGACGCATGGGGGGAGTCGAAGGAAAGAACGTAGTACGAATCCAGGTCTGCTATACATTTGGCGATATCGCCGGCCAGGTCTTTGTTGTCTGCGAAGACCAGGCCGCCACTCTGGTAAGCGAGCACCGGTAAGGCAAGATTTCCGGGATCGGCCTGATCCGCTCGCTGCACCCCCTTGAGAAAGGGCTTGTAATACGTGCGCGATCTTCCGTTGCCACGCATTACATTCGGCGAAGAGATCGAGTCCAGAGTCAATTGAGCCGCCAGAGAGCCAGTGGAGAGATGAAAGATCTCAGAGAAGAAGATCGCCTTGTCTGTGGGCGTACTGGGGTAAGGTCCATCGGAGAGCATAGGCCAACCGGGGCCCATCCAGAGGAGTAGGACCCTGCCTGGGACGTCCTCTCGATCGCTCACCAACTTGGCGAGTGACTGGAGGGATAGATGGAAGCGTCGAGCGTTCGTGCCCTCTGGGGAGCCCATCGTGGCTATGGGCACATGAATTTTCTTGAGTTGGGCGATGAGAGCGTTGCTATCGCGAGAGGATTGGCCAAGATGGATGCCGGCCTCAGTGATAACGGCGATCGACATAGGAAAGTCCAGTTGCCCGCGATTCTGGTTCAGATATTTCTCGACAGCACTCAGTTGGGGGGAGACGTCCTGGAATGCGTTGTTCAGGATATCCACCATGAAAATGACGTGCACTGGCTGCTTCGCGGTCCGCCCTTCTACTTCTTGAAAAGATACGATCGGCTGCCGCTGATGGTTATCCAGCAGAGTAAAGTCTTTTTCCTGCAGGCCGGAGACGGGTTTGCCGGAGGCATCGTTCACCACGACACTGATAAGGATGTGGCGTGGCGCTCGACTTGCTCTTTCCCGATCCTCGGGCGAGCGGCGCAGCAGAACCTTGGGCGGGGCGGTCGGGGTAGGCGGCTCAGATTGTTGCGGCCGCAACGGTAAGGTCACCAGCAGAAGAAGTATGCCGGGCCAGCACTTTTTTTTCACCAGGTCGACCTCTTTTGCGAATCCTTCGATCCAATCTTCTGGGATAAGGAGGTAGCCATGAGCACTCAAGCAGTCCCTGGTAACCATGCAACAGGAAGTACGAGCGTCGCAAGTGTGGATATGAAGCTCGAGGTGCTCGTCATCCCTGTGTCGGACGTGGACCGCGCAAAAGAGTTTTACGCAAGGCTCGGTTGGCGGCTTGACGCCGACCGGACCGTCGGCGAGGCATTCCGGCTGGTTCAATTTACGCCTCCTGGTTCCGGTAGCTCGGTGCAATTCGGCGTGAACCTGACGCCGGCGGCTGCGGGTTCGGCCCAGGCCATGCTCTTGATCGTCTCCGACATTGCTGCGGCGCACCAGCAGCTGGTCGCGCAGGGCGTGGGGGCGAGCGAGATATTTCATTGCGCAAGCGGGACTGGTTGCCGGTTTCCGGGCATCGATGTCCGAGTCAGCGGGCCACACCCTGAGCGTCTCAGTTATGGATCGTTTGTTTCGTTCAAAGATCCGGACGGCAACGGGTGGGTGCTGCAGGAAATCACGAGGCGGCTTGCCGGGCGCGTTGCGGGCGATACGGCGTATTCGTCGGCGAGGGACCTGGCCGAGGCGATGATTCGGGCGGAGACGGCGCATGCGCAGCATGAAGCGCGGATTGGGAAAGCTGATCCGGACTGGGCCGATTGGTACGCCGATTACATGGTGCGTGAGCAGTCTGGGGAGTAAGGAAGAGAGTCGAAGTCATCCTAGATGCGCTCGACAGCATATGCGCTCTGGAGCATACTTGACTAAATGGACGGTAGCGTTTCATGACGAATTCGAACCTGAATTCGACGACCTTCCGGCCGAGGTCCAGGAAGAATTGTTCGCAGAAGCCGCTTCTGTTGACAGGTAGAGTTGGCCAAGCAACTAAACGTCAATCAGGAGCAAATCTCGCGCATCGAGCAGCGTAGTGACCTCCTGATCTCGACACTACGCCGCCAGGTCGAAGCGCTCGGCGGCGAACTCACGATCCTGGCTAGCTTTCCAAAGGGTGCGCCGGTCAAGATTGTGGGCTTTGGCGAGCTGGAAGCGTGATGCACGAAGTCCAGGGTACCGGTCTCGCTCCTGCTACTTCATGCTGGGTGAATCATCTGCTTTTAAATCTCCCAAGGCGTATTGGATGCCGGCCAGAAGATGCTCCATCATTCGGGTGTTTGAGTAGATGTGCTCGCTGTGCCCTAGCAGTTCGATGAATACCCTTCCCTTGCCCTCGCGGCGGATCTAACTCAGGGCGTAGTCTCCATCGGTTCGCTTGTACTTTTCTTTGGCCTTGTCTTCGTCACTCATCTTTGCGTAGTCAATGCTGGTTAGAACATGCACGTTCTTTCTGGAGAAGGAGTCCTGCACCAGCGTGTAGGTCTCGTCGTGAATCTGAAATTCCTCGCCGTGGAACATCGCGGTCAACGGACTTTTTGGATCGTCAATTTTTACCGTCAAGAGCTGCGGGTAAATCCAGTGGAACTTGAAGTATCCACCGATCATGTTGTTGAACTCAGGCCAGGTTCCCGTGGGTGGCCCAGCGGCCGTGCCGGGTGTGTGGTACGTGTCCGCCGCTGCGTGAATGCCGATCAGGCCTTTGCCGCCACGCACAAACTCCAACAATGCCTTTTTGCGGGCGTCGGTCGCTGCCGCGTCCTTAGGGTCGTCGAGGAAGGCTAGAGTCGTGCTGTCCAGAAAGATCGCATCGTATTGAGCGAGGTTGGCGGCGGTGATGTCGGCCGAGTCGTAGGTGATGGTTGCCGCGTAGGCTCCGGTCTTCTCTCCCATCGCCTTCACCGTCGCCGCTGCTAAGGGAATGGACGAGTGCACGTATCCTGACGCTTTGCACAGTACCAGGATTTTGCGCGGCTGCTTCGGTTTTGCAGGAGCCTTGGTGGGGATAGCGTCTTCCATCGCGACCAGGTCCTCGCGGTAGACGGTCTGGATCTGCACTCCATCCTTGATACTCTGCGGCCGGTTGCCGTTGTAGGGGTCGGGTGTTCCCTGCGCCAGGCAGGGTAAAGTGATTGCTATCGAAATTGCAATGAGGCTTAGTTTCTTCAGTTCCATGGTCCGCATAGGTCCTCAATTTATATACGCCGTGATAAGGCTCTGACGAGCAAAAACGAAAGTTTACTATGGAGACTGCTGAAAGAGGGTTTTGCCGTGATGCATTTACTTTCGCCTGTTGCCGCTCGCGTGCTGGGATCGCTGGTGGAAAAGGAAATCACTACCCCCGAATATTACCCGCTGTCACTGAATGCATTGGCCAATGCCTGCAACCAGAAAAATAATCGCGAGCCGGTGATGAACCTGGATGAAGACCAAATCCGCCAGGCGCTGCATCAACTGGAAGATGACGGGCTGGCCGGCCCTGCACGGGGCACGGATAGCCGGGTTGCCAAGTATGAGCACCGGTTGCAGGAGGTGTTCAACTTTACCCGCGGGGAGATTGCCGTGGTGTGCGTTCTGCTGCTACGCGGGCCGCAGACCCCGGGGGAGCTGCGCGGGCGCGGTGAACGCATGCACCGGTTCGAGGAGCTTAGCGATGTGCAGAGTACCTTGCAACGGTTGATGACACGGGAGCCGGCGTTGGTTAAGGTGCTGCCTCGGCAGCCGGGGACTAAGGAGGCCCGGTATGGGCATTTGTTTTCGGGGGAGCCGGTGGCTCCGGTGAGTGAGGTTGTCGAGTACCCGGGATCAGGGTCGGGTTTGGCTGAGGAGGTCGCTGCTCTGCGGGAAGAGGTGGCGGAGTTGCGGGCCCAGGTGGAGAGGGTGTTGCGATTAGTGGAGTGATCCCTATTGTAACTGTTACTACTTCTAGATAAAAGCCGTCGAGGGCTTCGCCCATCTTTTTCAACCCAGGTAAGCTGGGGCACCCGTCCGGTTCCTTCTCACCCTTCCAGTTTCCCTCTCACCCTTCCAGTTTCCCTCTCACCCTTCCGATTCGCTGCTGGTCTTATTAGCGGTGGGTTAGGCGTAGAGTTTGCCAGCTGGCGTCGGTGGTCCAGCCTCCGTCGATGGGGAGGGATTGGCCGTTGATGAAGCCGCTTTGCTCGGGGTCGGCTAGGAAGAGGATCGCTCTCGCGATGTCGTCCGGGGTGGCGAAGCGGCCCATGGGGTTGACTCCGATGATGTCTTCGTCCGTGTAGCTTCCCGTGGCCTGGTCGGCTTGATCCATTTCGGTTTTGACCCAGCCGGGACAGACAGCGTTCGAACGCACACCGCGCCCTCCCCACTCCGAGGCTAACGTGCGGGTGAGGCCTATGAGCCCGTGCTTGGATGCGTTGTACGGGGCGCGATCGGCTATGCCCGCTAGTCCGGCGATTGAGGCTACATTCACGATGGAGCCGGAACGTTGCTGCAACATCACTTTTCCGAAAGTACGGGCGAGTAGAAAAGGCGCAACCAGGTTTACTTCGAGCACGCGGCGAAAGGTCTGCACATCGACTGTCTCCGCTGGGGCAATCGAACTGATGCCGGCGTTGTTGACCAGAACATCGACCCGTTTCCAGCGCTCGCGTATCGCTTCGGCAGCGGCTTCGACGACTGACTCGTTGGTGATGTCTCCAGTAAAGTCGACCGCGTCGGCGCCGATGGCGCGGATGCTGGCCAGGGTCGCGGTGCACGGTTGCAGATCCAGAAGGGCGAGCGAATAGCCGGCGACGGCGAAGATCTCAGCGGTACGGCGGCCGATACCCTGGGCCGCTCCTGTAATGATGGCTAGTTTCATGGCACGAAAGCTCCGTTTCCAAGTTACACATAGAAAGCATGCCATAGGCAGGACTTACGAGAATTCCAGCGCGTTGCAGGGTGGGCTTGGTATCATGGGCGTAGCCCCTGCCCTACTTGCTGTCATTGCCCCCTCTCCCCTACGCACTTCAGCGCATCACACAATCGAATACGGAAGAGGTCCAGAAGCATGGTGGCAAACGGAAACCTCTTAAGAGAGCCCGCAAAGATCCGCAAGATCGCCTTCGTGGGCGACCACCTGCCGCGCAAGTGCGGGATCGCCACGTTCACCACCGATCTGCTTTCGGCGGTGCAGGGCGCCTATCCGCAGAGCCAGTGTTTATGCGTCTCCGTGAATGATATTGCCGATGGGTATGACTATCCGGAAGTGGTTCGCTTCGAGATCGAAGAGCAGGATTTGCCGTCTTATATGCGCGCTGCGGATTTTCTGAACATCAGCGATGTTGATATCGTGTGCCTGCAGCATGAGTTCGGCATCTTCGGCGGCCCGGCTGGAGGCCACGTGCTGGCCATGCTGCGGGAATTGAAAATGCCCGTGGTGACCACGCTGCATACGATCCTGCGCGACCCCAAGCCTGACCAGCGGCGCGCCATGGAAGAGCTGATCGCGCTCTCCACACGGCTAGTGGTGATGGCGGATCGCGGACGGCAGATGTTACATGAAATCTATGCCGCGCCGCTGAGCAAAATTGACCTGATTCCGCACGGAATTCTCGATGTTGGGTTTGTGGATCCAACGTATTTCAAAGACCAGTTCCAGGTGGAAGGCCGCACCGTGCTGCTCACCTTCGGCCTGCTCTCGCCGAATAAGGGCATCGAATATGTGCTCAATGCCCTGCCCGCGGTTCTAGCCGAGTTTCCTGATGTGGTGTACATCGTGCTGGGCGCGACCCATCCCAACGAGATACGTAATCACGGCGAAGCCTACCGGCTGAGCCTGGAGATTCTGGCCACCAAGAACAAGCTGGAGAAACACGTAATCTTCTGCAACCAGTTCGTTGACCCGGAGAACTTGAAAGAGTTCATGGGTGCTGCCGATCTATACATCACTCCTTATTTGAATGCGGCGCAGATCACCTCGGGCACGCTCTCCTTCGCTTTCGGTTCGGGCAAAGCGGTGGTTTCGACTCCCTATTGGCATGCGGCGGATCTACTCGCGGACGACCGGGGCGCTCTGGTGCCGTTTGCCGATTCAACGGCGATGGCCGAGCAGATTCTTGGCCTGCTGCGCGATGACACGCGGCGCAATAACATGCGCAAGAACGCCTACCGGCTGGGGCGCGAGATGATCTGGTCGAACGTGGCCCAGATGTATATGCACAGCTTCGAACTGGCTCGCCTGGAAGGCGCGCCCCTGTCGCGGAAATCACTGGCACTCAAGACGCTGGACCAGAAGCATCGCGAGCTGCCGGAGCTGAAGCTGACGCATCTTGAGCGGATGACGGATTCCACCGGGGTTTTTCAGCACGCCATCTTCAGTGTGCCGAATTTCAGCGAAGGCTACTGCACCGATGACAATGCCCGGGCCTTCATTCTGGCGGTGCTGATTGGAGAATTGGCCGACGATGCGGAGCAGGAGCGGAGCCTGGCCAGCACCAGCGCTGCTTTTCTGCATCACGCGTTCGATCCGGCGAGTGGGCGATTTCATAACCACATGAGCTTCGATCGCCGCTGGCTGGATGAGCAGGGTTCGGAGGACAGCCATGGGCGCGCGCTGTGGGCGCTGGGCGTGGGCGTAGGACGATCGACGCTGCGTAATTTTCAGATGATGTCCGGGCAGTTGTTCGCGCGTGCGTTGCCGGCATTGACTGAGTTCAGCTCACCCCGCGCGTGGGCCTTTGGGTTGTTGGGCATCCATGAGTATCTGCGCCGGTTGGGCGGTGACAGCCAAGTGAACCAGGCACGCGAGACGCTGACCACACGTTTGATGGAGCTCTACGACCGGCACGCGCACGCGGACTGGCACTGGTTTGAGGAGGAGCTATCGTACGATAACGCGCGGCTCTCCCATGCCTTGATTGTGAGCGGACGAGCCACGGGGCAGAATGGTGTTTTGCAGCGCGGGCTCGAGACTCTTCGCTGGCTGACGGAGCAGCAGACGACAGAAAAGGGCCATCTGCGCCCGATCGGCAGCAACGGCTTCTATCATCGCGGCGGCGCGCGAGCCAATTTCGATCAGCAGCCGATTGAGGCCCAGGCGACCGTCGCCGCCTGCCTCGAAGCCTATCGGGCTACGGCGGATGTGCACTGGTATGAGCAGGCGCAACATGCGTTCGACTGGTTCATCGGGGGCAATGACCTGGGTCTCGAACTCTACGTGCCGGAAACCGGCGGCTGCCGCGATGGATTGCACATCGACCGGGTGAACGGGAACCAGGGCGCCGAGTCCACGCTGGCCTTTCTGCTGTCGTTGGTAGAGATGCGCCAGGCGCAGAATATGCTCACCAGCTTTAAACAGCCGATCACGGCAGAGGAGTATCCTGCTTTGCCCGTCGCCATGCACTAGACGCCTTCTGGTTCGATTCCCTTAAAGATGTATGCCGGGGGAGCACGTTTGTGCCGAATTTCCGCGAATAAGCTGCACAAGAATGCCCGCGGAAACGACTATAGAGGCAGCGATAAGAAACGAGACCCCCACATGGGAAATGCGACTGCTCTGGAAAACGTGGCCTCCCTGGCGATTCCGCTGAAACGTTCGAAGACCGTGCTAAGGCCAGATCCTTCGCGGGTGCTGTTGCGGCAGTTTGAGCCTGGCGACGCGCGCCGCATTATCGGGATCATCGAGAGAATCATGGCGGTGCCGGAGGAGATGGTTGAAGGGCTGCTGGAGCAGGTCTCCGCCGACTTCGCGCAGCGCCACCTGCATCTGCGGCAACGCTTCCTGGATCGGTTTGAGCAGCTGCGGGAGTTGGTTCCGGCCCATGCCGAGTTCTCTACGCAGCGTAGGCTTCTGATCGGGTCTTACTTTCTGGCGGAATACGCGCTGGAGTCGGCGGCGCTGTTTAGTCCGTCGATGGTGGAGCACCCGGATCAGACGGGCTTGCCGGAGGGTGCGGTGCGGTTTGTTCTCAGCCTGCGGGCTACGGGCGAAGGGCATATTTCTTCCATCACGTTTCGCAGCGGCATCGTGCATCGCGATCTGCGGATCGAGGTGGAGCCCGTGGGAAATTTGCTTACCGAGCCGCGGCAGATCGCCAACACGGTGTATGAACGGCCGCTGTTCCTGAGGAAGCTGTGCGAGCTTGGGTTGGAGAGCGAGTTTACCAGCCGGGTGGTGGAGCGGTTGGGTGGGTCCTTTGGGCTGGTGGCGCTGCGCGATGCGCTTTCCGCGGAGTTGGAACACTCGGGCCAAGCGCATGGAGAGGCTGGGGAGGATCAGCTGCGGGCGCAGAGTATCTGGATGCTGGCGCGGTCTAACTATGAAGTGCAGTTTGAACAGGAGCAGGATCTGTCGGAGCGGATCATTTTCCCTTCGACTCCGTCGCAGAAGAACGGAATCGAGGATGCGCGGTTTGTGCGGTTTCGCAAGGAGGATGGATCGCATGTTTACTTCGCGACGTTCACGGCTTACGACGGCAGGGTGATTATGCCGGAGTTGCTGGAGACTTCTGATTTTCTGCGGTTCCGGTTTATCTCGTTGAACGGGCCGGAGGCGGAGAACAAAGGGATGGCGCTGTTTCCGCGCAAGGTGAATGGCAGGTATGCCATGATCTCTCGGCAGGACAACGAGAATATCTTTTTGATGCAGTCGGATAATGTGCATTTCTGGAATGAGCGGCAGTTGCTGTTGAAGCCCAAGTTTCCTTGGGAGCTGGTGCAGATCGGGAATTGCGGGTCGCCGATTGAGACCGAGGCTGGGTGGCTGGTGCTGAGCCACGGGGTGGGTCCTGTGCGGCAGTATTGCATTGGGGCTTTCTTGCTGGATTTGAAGGATCCTTCGAAGGTAATTGGGCGTTTGCGGCAGCCGATGATGACTCCAGAGCCTAGCGAGCGCGAGGGGTATGTTCCTAATGTGGTTTATTCGTGCGGGGCGCTGCTGCACCAGGGGCAGTTGATTGTTCCTTATGGGTTGGCGGATCATGCGACGGGATTTGCCACGGTGGCGCTCGGGGATGTGTTGGGGGCTATGGAGTAGGTGTTTTGTTCCCTTCGCCTTTGTTTGGGGGAAAGGGCACTGCATGTCCCTCGGCTACGCCGGATTTCCTGTTGACCTTGGTGGCGCTGACGAACTTCATGCGGTTTTCTCCTACGGAAAACCGCACAAGCGGTCGAGTCCAGTGCAGCGTAGCAGGAAATCCGGGTGCGCTCGGGAAGACAAATCGGGCTTTTGCGCTTGCATGGGGATTTGCTAGTGGCTGATAGGGTTGCTGGTCGCGGTGCAGTGTTTTGGGGTTGAGTGGTTTGTCGAAGAAGAGGATTGCGGTTTTGTCTCCGGTGGCTTGGCGTACTCCGCCTCGGCAGTATGGGGCTTGGGAGACGGTGGCTAGCAACATTGCCGAAGGGCTCGTGGCGCGGGGATGGGACGTGACGCTGTTTGCTACGGGGGATTCGGTCACCCGCGCTCGGCTTCATGCGGTCGTCAGCAAGGGGTACGAAGAAGATCGCTCCGTCGATCCCAAGGTTGCTGAGTACCTGCACATCTCTGAGGTGTTTGAACATGCCTCGGAGTTTGACCTGATCCATAGCCACTATGACTTTATGGCGCTCGTCTATACACGCCTCTTGAAGACGCCGGTGCTCACGACGATTCATGGCTTCTCCTCGCCCCAGATCATGCCGGTTTATGAGAAGTACAAGGACGGATACTTCGTATCCATAAGCGACTCGGATCGCGCACCCGGACTGAATTATCTGGCCACGGTTTACAACGGAATCGACCTTTCGCTCTATCCGCTACGCAGGAGCCGCGGGGAGGAGCTGGTCTTTCTGGGGCGCATCCATCCCGATAAGGGGGTCCACCTGGCGATCGAGACCGCCCTCCGGAGTGGACGGCGATTGCTCATCGCCGGGATCTTGCAGGATACGAATTACTTCCGGGATCAGGTTCAGCCGCATCTCAGTAATCAGATCGAGTATGTGGGCCCGGTCGGCGTGGAAGAGAAGAATGCCCTGTTCGCACGCGCGTTTGCCCTGCTCCACCTGAACACCCTCCCGGAACGCTTTGGGCTGGTGCTGGCCGAGGCCAATGCGGCGGGGGTTCCGGTGATTGCGATGGACCTTGGCTCCTGCCGCGAAGTGATCGAGCACGAGGTGACGGGGTTTCTGGTGAACGATGTGGCCGGGGCGGTGAAAGCGCTGGATGGGGTACCTTCGATCAAAGACGAGGCCTGCCGGCAGCGGGTGCAGCAACGGTTCTCTCTCGTAACCATGGTGGAGGCATATGAGAAGGTCTACGCTCGGATTTTCGAGCTCCGCGGGTAATCACCGGTGGAACCCCGTGGGTAATGAGTGCAGGGGTTTTCCCTTTGATCATTCTGCTTGGGGGGTTAGATAATTACCGCGATGAGCGAACCGATGGAAGGCCGGGCGTTGATGCTCTATGACGGGCTGTGCGGCGTATGCAACACTGCGGTGCAGTGGGTAATTCAACGCGACCACGCCGATCGGTTTCGCTTCGCTCCGCAGCAGTCTGCGCTAGCCGCGGAGATTCTTTCCCGCAGTGGGATCGACCGCGCGGCGATGCTCGAGAGCAATAGTGTCTACCTGGTGCTCGATGCCGGCACGGAGCACGAGCGAGTGTTGACGCAGTCGGACGTGACGGTGAAGTTGCTGTGGATGCTGGGTGGCCGCTGGCGGTTGTTGGGAAAGCTGCTGAACGCGGTGCCGCGGTTTGCGCGCAATGCTGCGTATCGCTTGTTTGCGCGCAATCGCTACCGGCTGACGGCCCAGTATGATGTTTGCCCGGTACCGCCGGCTGCAGTGCGAATGAAGTTTGTCGGCTAGGCTGCGCGAATGCGCATGGGCTGCCGCTTCCAGTAGGTCAAGGAACGCCATACCCACTCAAAAGGCCCAAACTCGAAGTAGCGCAGCCAGATCGTGCTGAAGGTCATATTGAAAATCCACATGCCGGCCACGGCGTAGTAGATCTTGTAGTACTCCACGTAGCCGTACCAGTGCCACGGTCCCCAGACGAAGATGGTCATCATGGTAAGGCTGGTCAGCAGGTAATTCGACAGCGCCATCTGTCCCACGGCGGCGACCCGTTGCAGCAGCCACTTCAGGCTTCCTGCCTTCAGCAAGAGCAGGAGCAGGGCTGCATTTCCCAGCGCGCCGGCGACGCGCGCCAGGTCATAGGGCGCCGACATCCAGAGCAAAGTCTTGAACTGGTCGAAATGCAGGGACCAGGCTTTCCACGCGCTCAAGCCACTGATGCCCCACGACAGGGATAGCCCGATCACTGCGACCCAGGCGTACGTCTTCATGCTCAACCGGCCGGGCAGAAAGCCGTTCTTGTAGAGGGCCATGCCGAGCAACATCATCCCCACCCAATCGCCGAAGCCGAAATAGGAGCCCTTGAGCTCTCCCAGCAACACGTTTTTCGCCACATGCCCCTGCGCCTTCCAGTAGCCCTGTTGCATGGCGGCGATGTCTTTAGATCTCTTCTTCGGGCTCATCCGGAACTGATCCTGGAGATCCGTCCACTGCTTCAGGGCGTCCTGGTCGTCTTCCGTGAGGGCCTGGTGTTGCGCCAGCTTGGCATTGGCCGCGGCCGCTCCCTTCTTGGCGCTGGACCACATACCGTACTGCGCGCCGGTGCCCAATGCGGAATTGATCACCAGCAGGATCGCTGCCACCCACATCAGCCGCTTGACGCGCACATTGCGAAATGGAAAGAGAAACAGCAGGGCGGCCAGGCCGTAGTAGAAGAGGATGTCGCCGCTCCAGATCAGGTACCCGTGCAACATGCCGAAGAGCACCAGCCACATGTTTCGCCGGGTGTAGATGTCAGCTACCTTGATGCCGGCGCCTCGGGCGAGTGCCCGCTCGGTCAGCAGGATCACGCCTGCGCCGAACAGCATGGAGAAGAGCGCGCGCATCTTGCCTTCGGCGAGGATCCAGCGCAGGAACCAGAAGGCGGTATTGATTTTCCAATGGGGACCATCGAAGACCGGTTTCACGGTACTGAGGGGAATGGCGTAATTGGTAAATCCGTAAGCGAAGTCGGTGATGTTCATCACCAGGATGCCCATCAGGGAGAAGCCGCGCAGCACGTCCATGCTGCTGATGCGCTCTGCCCGGGTCACGGGCCGCAGGGGATTTGATTCGAGCTGGGGTGGTCCGGCGAGTTCCTCGGGAGCTCCTGGGGGGATGCTGCCCTCGTCTGTCCCCGTTACTCCTGAAGTGGTTGCCAAGGTTGCCTCCGGATTCAGGTGATTTTCCCATCCGTAGTATTGGCAAGCAAGGGAAATCGAGTGATTTGGAGCGTTGGGATGGACAGCAGGCATCCCAGCCTTAGCGTGCGATCCGGGTTCTCCAGTCGTCGATGGCGTTGCGGATGGCGGCGGGGGCCAGGTTGCTGCAGCGCATTTTGTATTCAGGTATGCCGCCAAGGGCTTCGGCTACTTGCTGCTCGGTGAGGGCGTAAGCATCGTCTACGGTTTTGCCTAAGACCATCTCCGTGGCCATGGAGGAACAGGCAATCGCTACCGCGCAGCCCATGCACTTGAATTTCACTTCCTGAAGGATGTTGTTGTCGATGCGCAGCGAGATCAGCACGGTGTCACTGTCGAACGCGCTCTTGACCAGCGCCTTGCCGGAAGGCTCGCTAAGGCTGCCTACATTGCGCGGATTGGCGTAATGGGCGCGTACCTGCTCGCTATACAAGGCTTGTTCCCCATGCTTGTATGATAACCCCCTAGAGATGTTCTCAGACCTCTACACCAAAGCGGCCGAACTGGCCTCCCAAGCGAAACCCTTCGCCATCGCTACGGTGGTACGGGTGGAAGGGTCTTCGTCGGCCCGGCGCGGCTCCAAGGCCATTATCGATGCCTCGGGCAAATTGGTGCTGGGGTGGGTGGGCGGGGGCTGCGCAGAGAGTGCCGTCCGGAGCGAAGCCATCCATTGCATCGAAACAGAACGGCCGCGAATGATTACCGTGGATATGAGCGATGAGCAACTGGGCGTGGGCATGCCCTGCGGAGGGACTATGGATATTTTCATCGAGCCCGTTTTGCCCAAACCGGAACTGCTGATCGTGGGCCACGGCCGCATCGCAGAAACGCTGGCCGTGCTGGGCGACCTGATGGGGTTTACCATCACGGTCAATGATCCGGCGGCCGATCGCAGTGCTTTCCCCCAGGCGGAGAGGCTGGTTACCGAGGACTTCGACCTTACGGAAACGCCGATCGGACCCAAGTCTTTCGTGGTGATTGCTACGCAACATAAGCGGGACCATCTGTGGCTGATGAAGGCGTTGGAAGGCGATGCCGCGTATGTGGCCCTGATCGCCAGCCATCATCGGGCGAAGCTGGTGCTCGATTATCTGCGCGCCGGGGATGTTTCCGAAGAGAAGATCGCTACAGTGTATGCGCCGGCCGGGCTCAATCTGGGCGCGTCCACGCCGGAGGAGATCGCTCTGAGCGTGATGAGCCAAATGGTAGCGCTGCGCCGGGGCGGGCACGTGCAGCAGATGCCACCGAACGAGACGTTTGACGTGGATGCCGTCATTCGCCAGTGTGAGTCGGAGACTCTTCCTTAAGTCGCCGGTAATCCTCCTGGTTGTCGAGGTCGAGCAGGATTCCTTCATCCTCTACCTCAAGATTTACTATGCTCTCCGCGTGGCTGCCGAAGATGGCGCGGCAGCCTGTGTCTCCTTTGAGTTGCATGACCTCGGCAAAGACGGAGCGGTTGAGCAGGACCGGGTTGCCGCGGACTCCTTTGTATGACGGGATCACGATATGCGCTTTGCTAAGGTGGGCGGCTAGTTGGTCGAGGGTTTCCGGGCGTACGAAGGGCTGGTCGGCCAGGATGATGAGGGCGGCGTCTATTTGTTCATCGAGCGCGGAGAGCCCGGCTTGCAAGGAACTGGCCATTCCCTGCTCGTAGGCTGGGTTGACCACGACGTTGAGACCCTGGAGTGGAAGCTGACGGCGGATGGTTTCCGCGGAGGCGCCGAGCACCAGGACGATTTCGTCGAGTTGAGCGCGGCGAGTGTTTTCGATGGTCTGGCCCAGCACTGTGGTCCCACCCAGGCGGAGCAGCTGTTTTGCTTCCCCCATGCGGGTGGATTTGCCCGCGGCCAGAATGACGGCTGCCACCTTCGGATTGTCGGCAGTAGGCAATGACTGCTTCCTTTGCCTCTTTCTAGGAGGATTTCTTCTGTTGGAGTAACCTTGCCAAAGTGCGTCGAAGCCGTAAGTAGCCTCAACCGTTTGAATATACCGGGGAGTCCCCAGATGCAGCGACAACCGAGCCTTTCCGCAGTTCTTTTACTGGTCGTTCTTATTGTTTTTCAGGGTCTTGCTCCCGATCTTCAGGCGCAGGCTCCGCCGCCACCCACGCCGCAGCAGCTGGATCAGTTGCTGGCTCCGGTCGCTCTGTACCCCGACTCTCTGCTTGCCCAGATCACCACTGCCTCCACGAATCCGCAAGAGATTCTGGATTTCAATAATTGGTTGGCGCAGAACAGTAGCATGACGCTCTCGCAGTTGACCGCGGCTGCGCAGCAACAGGGCTTCGATCCGGCATTCATCGCCTTGGCAGGATTTCCCCAGGTGGTGGACATGATGGCGGAGAACATTGACGACTATGCCGCCATCGGGGCGGCGGTCACGGCGAATCAGGAAGAGGTTTCGGCGTCGATCCAGCGGCTGCGGTCGCAAGCCTACGCTGCCGGCTCGCTGCGCAGCACTCCGCAACAACAGGTGGAGGTGCAGCAGGCTGCGGGTCAGCCTATCTATGTGATTCAACCGGTCAATCCGCAGGTGGTGTACGTACCGGTATATAACCCCACAGTGGTGTATGCAGGGACCGGCCTGAGCGCGGGTTTGATCACCTTCGGCATTGGCATCGGGATTACCGCGCTGCTGGTGAGCCAGCCCTGGGGCTGGGGCGGCTGGGGATGGAATTGGGGAGCGCGCCAGATTTATTACAACCGTGGTCCGTGGGGCGGTTGGCATGGCGGGTATCGTCCGCCGAGTATTTGGTATCGGCCGCGCCCGGTGCCGTATAACCACCGGCCGGGTTATGGCGGGAACTGGGGGTACCGGCCACCGAATTATCGGCCGCCCGCTCCTGGCCGTTATCCTTCGTATAACCGGCCGGGCACGCGGCCTCCAGGGTATAACCGGCCTCCGGGGTATCGTCCTCCTCCTGCGAATGGGGGGCGTCCGCCTCAGAACAGACCGCCGCAACAGGGCAGGCCGCCGCAAAACGGGGGCCGGCCGACGATCCAGCCGGTTCCAAATAAGCCGCCTCAGCAGAACAGGCCTCCGCAGGGGAGTCGGCCTCCTCAGGGGAACAAGCCTCCTCAGGGGAACAGGCCTCCGCAGGGAAGCCGGCCTCCGCAGGGGAACAAGCCTCCACAGCAGAACAGGCCTCCACAGCAGGGGAATAAGCCGCCTCAGCAGAATCGGCCTCCTCAACAGAACAGGCCGCCGCAACAGAATCGGCCGCCTCAGCAGGGTGGTGGGAACGGCCAAAGGGGCCCCCGCTAAGGCAACGCGTTTGGGAGGGGTGCAGCGGGCAGGCATCGTACGGGCCACGCTTTACCGGATCGAGCGGGGAGATCCTGGAGTTTCCCTGGGCAACTATGCGCGCGTGATGCAGGTACTTCGCCTGGAGGAGGACCTGAAACAGCTTGCGCTCGATGATGAACTAGGGCGCAAGCTGCAAGATGCCGAAATCGGATCTCGCGCGCGTGCGCCCAGACGCAAATCTTCGCTCAAGGTGGCCGAGCGAAAATCATGAGCAGAGCTAGGGCTTTGACCAGGGGGGCACGATGTTGTTCATGCGGGCGTAGGCGATCGATTGGCCCATGTGCTCGTTGGCGTGCACGATAATGCGCAAATACATGCCATCCACCGTCGCTACTTTGCCGTAGATCGTGACCTTGCGCTGAAAATCAGGCGGCTTCAATTGAGCACGCGCCGTGGCTACCGCATCCAGGGATCGCTTCAACCAGTCGATCACGTCTGCCTTCTTGGTCACGGTCTTCTCTGCACTGACCGGCAGGTCCGGCTCCTTGGGACCGGTGACGCTCAGTAAATAGAAATTGGAGATGGCGATGTGCATGTAGACTTCGCCAATCGAGCGCACCCCAGGGGCTGGGCGCCAGGAGAATTTTTCGGCCGGCGTGGCCTGGGCAAGCTCCAGCAATTGCTTGGAGACGTGGCTCCATTCGCCGTCATAGCCTTCCCAAAGGCCCTCGTTCTGCGCGTGCAGAGTGGCCGTGGCCAGGAGCACCAACAGTAGAAGCGTCTTCATTGCATTTCTCCTTCGGCGAATGCGGTCTTGTAGGCAGCCTCAGCGGCGGCGGCTTCCGTGTCCGTCAGTTGGGCGAACTCTTCGCGGGCGCGTTTCGACAACTGTCCCCCGTTTTGATGGAGAAAGCGGAAGAGCAGATCGATGGTTCGGTCAGGCATGTCCACGATCACTTCTATGCTGCGGCGAAACTGATCATAGTGCGACAGGAATTTGGTCTCCCGCGGCAGGTCTTCTTCGATTGTCTTGCGCACACAGGCGTAAAGAAATTCGGCTTGCGGGGTTGCGTCGAAGAAGCGGTAAAAGTCCGCCGTCTCGTTCAAGACCTCAACATTGCCGTCCTCGGTCGGCCGCCAGTCGACCACGGGCTGCAGTCGCCTCGAATAATCGCGGAGCACGGCTCGATACGCATCCATGCGCTCTAGGATCGTGGCGGATATGGGGAAGACGATTCCCGAGGGATTAAAGCCTCGTTGGGCTAGAACATGATGAATCAGGTAACGGTGGATGCGGCCGTTGCCGTCGGCAAACGGATGAAGATAGACAAAGCCGAATGCCAGCGTGGTCGCAGCGATCACGGGATCGAGACGTTGCGCCGGTCCCTGGTCAAAAGCGACCATGCCGTCGATCAGCGAAGGCAGATCTTTTGCACGGGCACTGATGTGGTCAGGGATCGGCGCGCGCGTTTCGCGGTCATGTTCGCCGACGAAACCGCCCTCCTCTCTGAGTCCAAGCTTCACGAAGCGCGCATCGCCGATCACGATGGCCTGCAACCGCAGGAGCTCCTCAAGATCGATCGGGCGGCGTCCAGCCTCGGCAATGGCTTGCCCCCAGCGCCTGATGCGGTCCTGCGAAGGTCGCTCGCCTTCGATGGCGAAGCTCGAGCGCGAGTCCTTCAGTAGCAGGGAGGCCGCGGTACGCACGAGCAGATCCTTAGGAACCGCCGCGACCGCTTTTTGCGCACGCTGGACCAGAGCCATGGCGGCAAACTCTTCGGTCGCCGCGGTGCGAAAGACCAGCGGGCAAAAGGCAGGCGTGCCGGGCAGGTTATTGCGGACCCGGTGGCGGGGCGAGTTCTCCCCCGGTATCGCCCATTGCTGTTGCGGGTTCACGGCCGACTCGTAGTTGCCAATGCGCGCGTCGGGCAGATCGAGCTTGCGGTCCAGGAGCCACTCGTAGAGGAACCATAACCGCTTGGCATATCCCCCGGTCGGCTTGGCGCGAACAATCGCCTCGATTTCTGCCGGGGCGACGACGGCAAATAGCCGTTTGAGAATGGCCAGGTCCAGGCCTTCATTCTTCAAGGCAAAGGTGAGGTGCCCTTCAAGATCCGGCGAAGGCGTGTAGCGCAGGGGGAGGATCCTCCAGCCAACCTCGTTCCGCGTGCGGTGTTGCTCACTGGTCGCGAAGAGGGTTCGAGGTAAGGGTGCCTTTAAGTGATAGGCGTCCAAAAGGGCGGCATAACCGGCCGGGGTGGCTCTTTCAGGGAGGGCTAGGCCGTGAAAATTGGTTATGGGGCCTGAAAAATGATTATCAGGGGGCATGGTGGCTGCAACCCGTTTGGGAGCGTGAAAATTGGTTTCTGGATGGAGTTTACGTGAAAAATGATTATAGGTAGTGAAAAATGATTATGGGGTGGGCATTTCGCGGAAAAATGATTATGAGGCCTTTGGGAAGGCCCCAAAGGCTAGGAGGGCATTTTCATTTCGCTTGAGGTGCCGCCGGCGGCGGGCACGTAGCAGTTTCGGGTGTAATCCATGACCATGCGGTCGGCGCTGAAGCGCCAGCCCAGGGTGCGGATGGTTCGCTTCATGCGGGTGATCCAGCCTCGCGGCAGGCCGTCGCGGTCGCGCTGATAGTAGAGAGGAATCAACTCCTCCTGCAGAACGCGGTAAAGGTCTTCCCCATCGCGGGTGTCATGCACATCCATATTGGAGTGGGTTCGGCCATTGCCGATGGCGAAGCCGTTGAGACCGTCGTAGGCTTCTGCCCACCAACCATCCAATACCGATAGATTCAAGCCTCCGTTCAACACCACTTTTTGACCGCTGGTGCCGGAAGCCTCCAGGGGGCGGCGGGGATTGTTTAGCCAGACATCCACACCCTGCACGAGATACCGGCCGACGTTGATGTCGTAGTTTTCGATGAAGACAAACTTGTCTCCAAATTTTTTGTCGCGCATCATCTCGGCGATTTGCTGCAGAACGAGCTTGCCGGGCTCGTCGTGGGGATGGGCCTTGCCGGCAAAGAGGAACTGCACCGGACGATTGGGATCGTTGACCATGGAGGCCAGCCGCTCGAGATCGGCGAGGATCAGGTTGGCTCGTTTGTAGGTGGCGAAACGGCGCGCGAAGCCAATGGTCAGGGCATCCGGGGAGAGCACTTTGCTGAGGCTCTGTAGCGTTTCCTCCGGCTCGTCGCGGCGTTCGGCCTGCTCGCGGGCGCGGCGGCGGACGAACTCGATGAGCTGGGATTTGAGGCTGAGGTGGGTTTCCCAGAGCTCGCCGTCGTCCACGTTCTCGATGGGCTCCCAGGTGCGCAGCCAGGAGCTCTTGCCCTGCCAGCCGACCCCGAGATGGCGATCGTAGAGGCGAGACATCTGCGGCGCCAGCCAGGAAGGCACGTGGACCCCGTTGGTGATATGCCCGATGGGCACAGCGTCTTCCGGCTTGTTCGGGTACAGGCCTTTCCACATGGCTCGCGAAACCTCTCCGTGGAGGGAAGAAACCGCGTTGGCGCGGCGCGAGAGCAGGAGCCCAAGCACGGTCATACAGAAGGGCTCATTGTGATCGTCGGGATGCTCGCGGCCGAAGCCCATGAGCCGGTCGTGGGAAATCCCCAGTTGCTCGCGCAGAGGACCGAGGTGCTCCTCGATGAGATCGCCGTCGAAGCGGTCGTGGCCGGCGGGCACCGGGGTGTGGGTGGTGAAGATCACTTCGCGCGGAATGTCATTGGATGCGGCGTCGAAGTCCAGGCCCTCTTCGTGCATGCGATCGCGGATCGCCTCCAACACGGCGAACCCGCTGTGGCCTTCGTTGAGATGGAGAACGCCGGGGGAAATGCCCATGGCTTTCAGGGCACGAAAGCCGCCGACGCCGAGGAGCAGCTCCTGACGAATGCGGGTGCGGCGATCGCCACCATAGAGGCGCGAGGTGAGTTCCAGGTCTTCCGGGGCGTTGCCCTGGACATTCGAATCCAGCAGCAGAAGGGTGCAGCGACCCACTTGCACGCGCCAGACCTTGGCGCGGATGAAGCCGCCGCGGGTTTGGATTTCTACTACGACTGGTTCGCCCTTTTTGCCGATGGCGAGTTCCATGGGGAGTTGATCGACGTCGGTGCGGAGGTACTCCTCTTGCTGCCAGCCCTTTTCGTCGAGATATTGGCGGAAGTAGCCCTGGCCGTAGAAGAGGCCTATGCCGATGAGGGGAATGCCGAGGTCGGAGGCGCTCTTGATGTGATCGCCGGCTAGCACACCGAGGCCGCCGGAGTAGATGGGCAGGGATTCGTGCAGGCCGAACTCCGCGGAGAAGTAGGCCACGGGGCGGGGCCGGAGCACGCCTGCGTTCATGGAACCCCAGGTGCGGTCTGCCTTGAGATACTCCTGCTGGCGGCGGTAGACGTAGTTGATGCGACTATGCAGACCGAGTTCAGTGGCGCGGCGTTCCAGTTCTCCCAAGGGGATTTCGTTGAGCAGCGCGATGGGGTTTTGATTGAGCTGCCACCAGCGGGTGGGGTTGAGGTCGCGAAAGAGGCTGATGCAATCGTAGTCCCAACACCAGGAGAGATTGTGGGCGACCGACCAGAGGCGCTCCTGCGTGGGAACGATGAAACGATCCAGCGTGCGCGCTTCGCTGACCACGGGAGCAAGCTGATTGGCAGCTTCGGCCAAGGTGCGGATATCGTTTTCGCGGAATTTCCTTGGTTCTTTGGTCTGCACGACGAGGACCCCCTGCAGGATGCCGCGGTGAATCAGCGGAACACCCAGAAAGGAGTGATATACCTCTTCGCCCGACTCCTTGAAATACTTAAAACGTGGATGTTTGCTTACATCTTCCACCGCGACCGGGAGAACTAGTTCGGCAACCAGGCCGGAGAGGCCTTCGCTGATGGGCATTCTGAGGGTGCCGATGCAGCGTGGGTGAAGGCCAAGGGTAGCCGCCAGGACCAGGTTCGATCGATCGGGTTCCAGCAAATAGGCGGAGCAGACATCGGTGCGGAAGCGGCTGGCTATTAACGCGACTACGTTCATGAGGGTGTCGGCAGGCTTGCCGCCCTCTTCGGTAAGGTTGGTGATTTCTTCCATGGTCAGGACGTGACTGGCATCCGTCTCTTCATAATATTGGGTCACCGGGACACCCTCGCGTTTCGATTTGGCTGAGAAGAAAGGCCCGGTGCAGATGACCTGTGATTGATTTGCTTATTGAAGAATAGTCCATCGATCGCGTCAACCTCTTTGTAAAACCCCTTATTTATGAGGAGGAACTGGTGACGCAGGTAATGGTGGGTTGAAGCCGCGGCTAAAGCCGGTGGAGTAGGTGCTGATGGAACCGCTCGGCTTGAAAGCCGAGCTCCCCCGCATAAATGCGGGGGCTCCCACCGGGCTTTCGTTGCAAAAACGGTGGGGGCGCTTTGTTTCGAAAGCGAGGCCCCCATAAATGTGGGGTCGAGCTTGCACGAGAAATCGGTGGGAGCCCCCTGCTTTAGCAGGGGGAGCGACGCTTTAGCGTCGCGGAAAGAGTTGCAACTCCAATCATCGGGCTTTAGCTCCGGGTTCCTCATCGGTGCAACTCCACTGCAATTCCTAGCAAAAGCCCGCGGCTAAAGCCGGTGGCCAGTAGGTGCTGATGGAACCGCTCGGCTTGAAAGCCGAGCTCCCCCGCATAAATGCGGGGGCTCCCACCGGGCTTTCGTTGCAAAAACGGTGGGGTTTGTTTCGAAAGCGAGGCCCCCATAAATGTGGGGTCGAGCTTGCACGAGAAATCGGTGGGAGAGCTTAGCGGGGAGCGACGCTTTAGCGTCGCGAAGAGTCGCAATCCAATATCGGGCTTTAGCGGGTTCCTCATGGTGCAACTCCACTGCAATTCCTAGCGACAGCCCGCGGCTAAAGCCGGTGGAGTAGGTGCTGATGGAACCGCTCGGCTGGAAAGCCGAGCTCCCCCGCATAAATGCGGGGGCTCCCACCGGGCTTTCGTTGCAAAAAGGGTGAGGGCGCTTTGTTTCGAAAGCGAGGCCCCCATAAATGTGGGGGTCGAGCTTGCACGAGAAATCGGTGGGAGCCCCCTGCTTTAGCAGGGGGAGCGACGCTTTAGCGTCGCGGAAAGAGTTGCAACTCCAATCATCGGGCTTTAGCCCCGGGTTCCTCATCGGTGCAACTCCACTGCAATTCCTAGCAAAAGCCCGCGGCTAAAGCCGGTGGAGTAGGTGCTGATGGAACCGCTCGGCTGGTGTGATAACGTCGGCTCTGGCATGTTGGCTGCACCACAAGAAACTCGCACTTTCTTCTGCTCGTTTGCAACGTGGGAAAGAAGGTTCATACTGCAGTCCAATCCCCTCTGCGACCTGCTGCTGGACGTCATTCGCGAAAATCGGAACAGGCAGAGGTTTCAAATACACGAGCTCGTCTTCATGAAAAATCACGTTCATCTGATCATTACGCCGGCTCCCTTGGTGTCGCTTGAGAAAGCAATGCAGTTCATCAAGGGAGGATGCTCGTATCGCGCGAAGAAGGAGATGATCTTCCAAGGTGAAATGTGGCAGAAGGGTTTCAACGAGCACAGGATCAGAGACGCGGACGAGTATGCGAAGCATGTCGAATATATCTGGATGAACCCAGTCAAGGGTGGGCTGGTGGAGCATCCTGAAGATTATCCGTACTCCTCGGCACGACTTAAAGCGGAAGTGGATCCAGTCCCGCTGCAATTCCAAGCGAAAGCCCGCGGCTAAAGCCGCTGGAGTAGGTGCTGATGGAACCGCTCGGCTTGAAAGCCGAGCTCCCCCGCATAAATGCGGGGGCTCCCACCGGGCTTTCGTTGCAAAAACGGTGGGGGCGCTTTGTTTCGAAAGCGAGGCCCCCATAAATGTGGGGTCGAGCTTGCACGAGAAATCGGTGGGAGCCCCCTGCTTTAGCAGGGGGAGCGACGCTTTAGCGTCGCGGATCCTCGTCGGTGCAACTCCACTGCAATTCCTAGCGAAAGCCCGCGGCTAAAGCCGGTGGAGTAGGTGCTGATGGAACCGCTCGGCTGGAAAGCCGAGCTCCCCCGCATAAATGCGGGGGCTCCCACCGGGCTTTCGTTGCAAAAACGGTGGGGGCGCTTTGTTTCGAAAGCGAGGCCCCCATAAATGTGGGGGTCGAGCTTGCACGAGAAATCGGTGGGAGCCCCCTGCTTTAGCAGGGGGAGCGACGCTTTAGCGTCGCGGAAAGAGTTGCAACTCCAATCATCGGGCTTTAGCCCCGGGTTCCTCATCGGTGCAACTCCACTGCAATTCCTAGCAAAAGCCCGCGGCTAAAGCCGCTGGAGTAGGTGCTGATGGAACCGCTCGGCTGGAAAGCCGAGCTCCCCCGCATAAATGCGGGGGCTCCCACCGGGCTTTCGTTGCAAAAACGGTGGGGGCGCTTTGTTTCGAAAGCGAGGCCCCCATAAATGTGGGGGTCGAGCTTGCACGAGAAATCGGTGGGAGCCCCCTGCTTTAGCAGGGGGAGCGACGCTTTAGCGTCGCGGAAAGAGTTGCAACTCCAATCATCGGGCTTTAGCCCCGGGTTCCTCAGCGGTGGTACAGGTTCCTGGAGGTTGGCGCTCACGAGCCGTATTCCACTCCGGGGACTAGCTCTTCGGAAGGAGCGAGACGGGCCTTGCGTAGAGCCCGCTGGTAGAAAAACAAGGCGGCTCCGAAGACAATGATGCAGGCGGCTACTAACTTCGCTTCGAAGATCCAGACGGAGTTGACTTGGCGCGAGGGGATGAAGGCTACTACCAGGCCTACTCCCGTGGCGGCCAGTCCCATGGCGGCGTTCAAGGTTAGATAGTACTTGTTGGCGTTCAAGTGGCTGTCCTTGCTCCAGGTGTGCTTCAACAAGGAGAGAAACATGTAGCTGGAAGGTACTAGCTGCAGGATGACAGCCAAATCAAGCATGGTGAGATAAGCCTCGCCTACCGAGACGCCCAGGAAGCTGGTCCCAATCAGTAACGATGACAGTATGGCAAAGAGGATCAGACTGACATAAGGGGTGTGGTAGCGAGGATGGACGCGGCCGATGATGGGAGGCAGATAACGGTCCACTCCGGCGACAAAGGGGATGCGGGCGGCGCCGCTGAACCAGGCAGAGGCGGTGCCGAGGATGGCCATGCATTCCAGGAAGGCAAGCGGAGCGACGAGCATGATCAGTCCCGTGCGCGCACTCATGACGTTGATGGCCTGAAGAATGCCGGAGAGGACTCCGATCTCCTTTTGCGGCATGGCGATGAGCATGGAGAGCGTGGTGCCAAAGTAGATCAGCCCGGCAAGGACTCCGCCGATCAGGATGGAGATGGGGAGATTGCGCTTGGGATCGCGGATTTCATCGCCCATGACGGAGGCCAGGTCCAGTCCGATGAGGCTGTAGCAAATGGTGCCGAAGGCGGCGAAGAGACGCCAGTCGTGAAAACCAACGTGCAGGTCGGCGACGTGGAGCGCGCTGTGATGATGCGTCAGCGTCAAGAAGGCGAGCAAACAGATGATGGCGCCGCCGCCGATGGTTCCCAGGCCGCCGAGATTGCTGATCCATTTTCCGAGAGAAAGGCCGCGCACGTTGAGGGCTAGCAGGAACAGGATGATCAGCAACGAGGTGATGCCCGTGAAGGCTGCGCTGTCGGCGAGCTTCTGGATCCTGGGCCCAAAGACGTAGACGCCTACGCCTACACAGGAGAGTACGACGGTAGGTAAGTAGACGACGTTCGAAAGCCAGTAACACCAGCCGGCAAGAAAGCCGTGCTCTTCCCCAAAACTGCGCTTGGCCCAGAGATAGATGCCGCCTTCGCCAGGCCACTTCTGCGCCAGCTCGGTGACGGCCGCGCCTTGCGGCCAGAAGAAACAGGAGAGAGCGATGAGCCACAGCCAGAGGGTGACCGGGCCGGAGGCGGAGATCGGCGGGACCATGTTCAGGTTGGCTACCGCGACCACAAACAACAGCACCAGATCACGGCGACCGAGTACGCGATCCAGGCCGGGCTTTTTCGTTCCTGCTGAGAGGGGTCTCGCCACTTTGGTCCTCTTTTATATTTTGCTACTAGATTGCTGTTCTGGTTGCTCTTGCGTAGGTTCTGGGTGAGGCGCCGGTCCAGCTCTTGAAGGCTCGCGAAAGGACTGCGGTTTCTGCGTAGCCTACGGTGTGGGCGACCGAGGTGACGGTGGTGGCGTGGTTTTTTATTAGAGATTCTGCAATAGAACGGCGCTGGTCGCGGACCAGGCGGCGAAAGCTGGTGCGCTCCTCGGCGAGACGGCGCTGAAAGGAACGCGGCGGTAAGCCCAGCTCCGCGGCTATGGACGGAAGACTGATCGGACCGTGGCCAATGCGGCGGGCGATCAGATGGTTCACCTGGCGGGAAAAGGTTTCCGGTTCCCTGCTCTCACGGGCTAAATCGTGAAGATGACGCTCCATAAAGGGCAACATGGAACGATCCGACTGGATGGCTGCACGGCTTAGATCCGATGAGTGGATCACCAGGCGGTTTAGATTTTGATGGAAAAAGACCGGGGCGTGGAAGGCTTGCGCATACGCTCTGGCAGAGCGGTGGTCCGCTGCTGGAGGGGCGTGCTCGAAGTGAATTTCCAGCGGCGCCCATTTGTCGCCCAGAAGGTTGCGTATCAAACTGCAGATGGACGAGATGGAGTACTCCGCATCCTGCCGCCGGGGGCGCAGGGTTGGATCGTCGATCTGGTAGGTGTAGCCGGCGGTTACTTCTCCGGGGATCAACTCCATGTGGGTTCCGCTTTGCCAGACGCTGACGTAGGAGGATAACTGCTGCAGAGCGGCGCGTAGATCGGCAGAGGCCCGGAACATAAAGCCCAGGGGGCCGAGCAGGCCGGGCTTGAAGTCCTGGCCTAGTTTCAGGCCCAAGAACGGGTCGCCTAAGATCACGGCGGCTTGCTCAAAGAGGGCTATGTAGCTGGCCAGGGGGATGAGTTGGTAGGGATCGATAGGATGCGCGAAGGGGAGAGCGTGGCGGCGTAGCAAGGGCGCAGTGTCGTGGGCTTGCGCGCTTAAGGCTTCGAGGATGGGCGCCAATAGATTCGCCCGGATCATAGGGGACGGCTGCATGATCGAGTACCTCTGGGTTATTGGACGAGAGACGGCTTACTGAGAGTCTGGCGACTTGAACCAGTCTCATGTACAGGTTGGTCGCGTTGGGTGCAGCACGATCCCCGCTTTGGCGGCGGGTCTCGCACGTAGGTCTACCTAGCCTTCGTGATGTATGAGCCTGGCTGTTGCCGTTGGCGTAAGTTATCAACAAAGTGGCATCGATAGCAATGACAAAAATTGCCGGGTGGGGCGAGGATGAGGTGTGCCCGCACTGAAAAAGAATGCCATCGGGATGTGGCAGATTGTGTTTTTTGTGATCGCGGCGGCCGCGCCGTTAACCGGCATGCTGGGGATTATTCCGGTGGCGATCCGTTTGGGCAATGGGGCGGGGGTGCCGGGCGCCTTCGTCGCGGCAGGTTTGATTCTGCTGATCTTCAGCGTGGGTTATGCAGCGATGAGCCGCCATGTGGTCAACGCCGGCGCGTTCTATGCGTACCTGGCGCAAGGATTGGGGCAATGCTTTGGCGTGGGCGGGGCGTTCGTTGCCGTGGTGTCGTATACCACCATGCAGGTGGGGGTGTATGCGCTGTTTGGATTTTTCGGCACGGTGATTGTGAATCCGCTGATTTCTGTCGCGGCGCCTTGGTGGATGTATAGCGCGGTGGCCATTGCGTTGGTGCAGTTTTTGGGCATGCGGAAGCTCGACCTTAGCGGATTTCTGCTGGGGCTGTTCATCTCGCTGGAGATGGGAATCCTGCTGGCGCTTAGCTTGGCGATCGTGCTGCATGGGGGCGGGCCGCAGGGCTTTAATTTGCGTCCGTTCGCCTGGCGCGAGGTGGTGAGCGGGCACCCGGGGATCGCGATCATGTTCGCACTGGCGTCGTTTGTGGGGTTTGAGGCTACGGCGATCTACGGCGAAGAAAGCAGAAACCCTACGCGGACGGTTCCACTGGCTACCTATGCCGCGGTTTCTATCATCATGGTTTTCTTTGCGTTTGTGACGTGGGCGATTATCAGCTCGTATGGAGTGGACCATGTGGTGGCCGCGGCGCTCGCGGATCCGGGGAATTTCTGGTTTGCCAAGAGCGATGCGTACCTGGGCCGCTGGGGCACGGGGATTATGCGGGGGCTGCTGCTGAGCAGCATCTTTGCCTGCTTGCTGGCTTTTCATAACACCATTACCCGGTATTTGTATGCGCTGGGGAGGGAAGGTTTGTTGTGGGGGTTTTTGGCGCAGGTGCATCCGCGATTCCAATCTCCTTATAAAGCTAGTTATGTGCAGACTGGGTGCGCGGTGGTGGGGGTCGCAGCTTCGGTGATGAGTAGGGCGGATCCTCTGACGGTGGTGTTTAGTTGGACTTCCGCATTTGCCACGATTGGGATCGTGGGGTTGCAGTTTCTGGTGAGCGCGGCAGTGATTGTTTTCTTTTGGCGGAATGGGCTGGATCGGCGCGTTTGGAATACGGTCGTGGCTCCGGTTCTGGGCATGGTTGGACTCGGTTATGCGCTGTATTTGCTGATCACGAACTTGCCGGCGCTGAGTGGGAGCGAGGATGGGTTCGTACGAAGTTTTCCGTGGATCATGTTGGGTGTGATGTTGTTGGGTGTTTCGTTGGGGATTGCTCGCCGTGGAGTGGGTGTACCTCTCGAGGGAGAGTTAGGAGGATTATGAGTGTTGCTTTGGCTACTTCGGATCTGGTTGGTTCGCTGATATCGCACCCTCTGGACCCTTTGAGTGCGGCGGAGATCCTTAGCGCTTGCGAGTTGCTTAAGGCTAAGCAGGGGCTGGGGGCGGAGTTGCGGTTCGCGATGGTCCATCTGCACGAACCACCCAAGGCGGAGGTATTGGCCTATCAGCCTGGGGAGCCTATCGAGCGGTCGGCGTTCCTGATGGTGTTCGACTCTACTACGGGCGCTACGTATGAGGCAGTGGTCAACCTCACGCTGGGGACGGTGGTTTCCTGGGAGCAGCAGGCGGTTGAGGATCATCCTTATGGGCAGCCTCCGGTGCTGGTCGAGGACTTTATGAATTGCGACCGGATCGTCAAGGCGGATGAGGGGTGGCGCAGGGCGATCAAGCGGCGCGGGCTGACGGATGAAGATATCAAGCTGGTGCAGGTGGATCCGTTTTCGGCCGGCAACTTTGGCTTTCCCCTGGAAGCGGGAAAGCGCGTGGTACGCGCCGTGAGTTATTACCGCGAAAGCCTCAAAGACAATGCCTACTCCCACCCGATTGAGGGCGTAGTGGCGGTGGTGGACCTGATCGCGAAACGGGTGCTGCACCTGGTGGACGATGAGGTCGTGATTCCGGTGCCTAAGACGAAACATAACTACGATCCTGAGTCATTGGGGACGCCGCGCGCGGACTTGAAGCCGCTGCATATCTCGCAGCCCGAGGGACCTAGTTTTTCTGTTGAGGGTTGGCAGGTGAAGTGGCAGAAGTGGAGCTTCCGGGTGGGGTTCACGTCGCGCGAGGGCCTGGTGCTGCACCAGCTTGGGTTTGACGATGGCGCCGGCGTGCGGCCGGTGGTGTACCGGGCCAGCGTTACGGAGATGGTGGTTCCTTATGGCGACCCTAACAGCAGCCACTTCTGGAAGAATGCCTTCGATTGCGGTGAGTACGGATTGGGCAAGTTGGCCAACTCGCTGGAGCTGGGGTGCGATTGCCTGGGGCTGATCCACTACTTCGATATGCCCATGGTGGATGACTTTGGAGCGGCCACCGTGATGAAGAATGCGGTCTGCATGCACGAGGAAGACTACGGCATCCTTTGGAAGCACTTTGACTTTCGCACCGGGTTGCACCAGGTGCGGCGCTCACGACGGCTGGTGATCAGCTTTTTTGCGACCGTGGGCAATTATGACTATGGCTTCTACTGGTACCTGTACCAGGACGGTACCATCCAGCTGGAAGTGAAGCTGACGGGGATTATCCAGACAGCGGCAATTGCTCCGGGCGCGGAGTATCCCTACGGAGGAATGGTGGCCGAGGGGCTGGGCGGCCCCAATCATCAGCACTTTTTCTGCGCGCGGCTGCACATGATGGTCGATGGCGAACAGAACAGCGTGACGGAACATGAGTATCATCCGCGGCCGTGGGGCAAGGACAATCCTTACGGCAATGTGTTCGATGTGACGGGGCGGACGCTGAGCCGCGAGCTGGATGCGTGCCGCGAAGCGGATGGGCGGACGGGGCGGTTCTGGAAGGTCATCAATCCCAACCGGCGTAATGCGGTGGGCAAACATCCAGGGTATAAGTTGGTGGCGCAGCCAAGCCCGGTGCTGCTGGCACAGGAAGGCAGCAGCATCGAGCGCCGCGGAGGGTTCGCCAGCAAGCACCTGTGGGTGACTCCGTACAGCGAAGAGGAACGGTACGCTACGGGGAATTATCCCAACCAGCATGCGGGCGGCGATGGCCTGCCCACCTGGGTGCAGCAGAACCGGCCGATTGAGAATGAGGACATCGTGGTGTGGCATAGCTTTGGTCACAGCCACGTTTGCAAGCCGGAGGATTTTCCCATCATGCCTGTGGAATACGCGGGCTTTATGCTGAAGCCGAATAACTTTTTCGCGGCGAATCCGGCGATGGATTTGCCCGGAGAAGCGAATGGACATAGCGTGCAGCACGGAGCGGTACCGGGTTCGTGCTGCGGTAGTTAGCGCGCGCGTATGAATAGACGTTGACTTTGCTTGCCTGCTTCGCTATCGTGAGTTCAACCTCGCGATAGCCCTGTCGCTAACTCGCTGTTCCAATTACTGAAACCCCAGTAACGGAACTTATAGCAGTAAGGTTTCCCCGGTCTTTTTTCGGCCCGCTTTCTGAAATTGTTTCAGCTTAGGTCCCAACTGTTCATCGTTCCTTCCAACGAGAAGGACGAGTGTATCTGGCGGGAGTGTTCCCTGCTTCCCTTTTCCCGGAGGTTATTCCGAAGTGTCTTTTTGTCGATCGCTATTTCGTTTCTCTGCATTCGCATGCTTGAGCGCACTCCTTTTTTCCCTTCCCGCCCCAGCGCTTGCCCCTGCCGTTCACCATCCCCTCGATGCGCTCACCCCGGCGGAATATTGGGTGGTTTATAAGGCGATTCGGGCTGCGGGCCACAACGAGGAAAAGCTTTTGTTCACCAGCATTCTGCTGCACGAGCCGGAGAAGTCCACGGTTCTGGCGTGGACGCCGGGCTCACCGATTGAGCGCAAGGCGGATGTGGTGCTGTATTACCAGGGCCACTCCTATGCGGCGCTGGTGAATATCTCGACCGCGAAGGTGGAATCGTACGAAGAGCTGAAGGGAATGCAAGCGCCGTTCACGACGATGGAGGAGATCGAAATCGCCGATGCCATCAAGCACGATCCCAGGGTCGTGGATGCGCTGAAGAAGCGCGGCATCACGGACTTGAACCTGGTGGTCTGCTATGCGACGCCCGGCGGTTACATCGGTCTTCCGGAGCAGACGGAGGGGCGGCGCATCGGCTGGGGCGGATGCGAGTACAACATCGACTCAGAGAACGGGATGGAAGACCGCGAAGTCGCGGGCATCTTCTTTACCGTGGATATGGTGACCAAGAAAATCACTCGCTTTACCGATTACGGCGCTGCGCCGATGTCGCCTGTCAGCGAGACGTATGACTCCGATGGCGGACCGGCTCCAGCGGGGACGAAGCCCATCGTAGTGTCGCAGCCCGAGGGGCCCAGCTTCACCATCAAGGATGGAGAAGTGAGCTGGCAGAATTGGCACTTCCGTTTTCGGCTTGATCCGCGGAGTGGCCCGGTGGTGAACCAGGCCTCGCTCGATTACCTGGGCAAGCGGCGGTCGGTGCTGTATGAGGGCTCGCTGTCTGAGATGTATGTGCCCTATATGGATCCGGAGGAGACCTGGAATTCGCACGTGTTTCTCGATGCGGGCGAATACTTCATGAACACCGGGTTGGGGATACTGAAGCCGTTGCAGAAGGGGACGGATTGCCCGGACTACGCGACGTTCTTTAGCGGAACGTTCTTCCATGAGGATGGAACACCGTTTGTGCGGCCGATGTTGGCGTGCATGTTCGAGCGCACGCTGGGCGATCCCGCGTGGCGCCATTGGGAAGGGGTCATGGGGCCGGAGTCCATAGCCGGCAGGCCGGGGCGTGAGCTGGTGTTCCGCAGCATCGCGGTGGTGGGCAACTATGACTACATCCTCGATTGGCGCTTTGAGCAGGAGGGCGCGATTACCGTTGCGGTGGGCGCGACGGGCGAGCTGGAAGTGAAGCCGATCAAAGACAAGATGGACATGATGGGCAAGGATCCTGAGGGTAATCCGGTGGAGTTCGGTCACCTGGTGGCCCCGGGGCTTGATGGGGTGGATCATGACCACTTCTTCTCCTTCCGCATGGACATTGATGTGGACGGCCCGAAGAACAGCTTCGAAGTGGACAAGCTGGTGCAGTACAAGCTGCCGGCTGCCAGCGCTCGTAAAACGATTTGGGCGATGGCGCCGAAGACGATGGATAACGAGAGCACGGCCATGCAGAACATCAGCATGGAACATCCGGCGATGTGGCGGTTTGTGAACCCGGCGGCGAAGAACGAGCTGGGGTCGCCTACGAGCTTTGAGATTATGCCGGGGTTGACTGGGGTTTCGCTGCTGTCGCTGGATGATTGGCCGCAGAAGCGGGCTGGGTTTTCGGATCACCAGTTGTGGGTGACTCCTTATGACGCTAAGGAGCGATATGCGGCGGGGGTTTATGTTTCGGGCAGTAAGGGGACGGATGGGCTTCCGGTTTGGGTGAAGCAAAAGCGGAGTATCGAGAACACGGATATTGTGGCGTGGTACACGATGGCGTTTCATCACGTGCCAAGACCAGAGGATTGGCCGCAGATGCCTACGATGTGGCATGACTTTACGATTCGTCCTTATGATTTCTATCCGAAGAGCCCGCTTATGGATTTACCTATGCAGCCTTAAGGATTTGTTTGGGGTGGAGGGCAACTGCAAGTCCCCTTCGACTACGCTCGGGATGACAAGTTTGGGGATGGGCGGGTTTAATACAGCTACGGTTACATCATTTCCGGAGGTGAGCTATGGTTCGTTCCAATGCTTGCAGGTGGCTGCTGCTAATCGTGACAGCCTGCGTCGTTTCGTTTGGCCTCCCAGCAATGGGCCAGTCCACCTTCGGATCGATCGTGGGCACGGTGAAAGACCAATCGGGATCGGTCGTGCCGGGGGCTAGCGTTAGCTTGCTGAATACCGGCACCTCGGCGTCGCGCTCAGTGACGACCAGCGCCGCGGGAAATTATGAGTTCCCTAATCTCGATGCCGGCACCTACCAGGTGAGCATCGCGGCGAACGGCTTTAAAGATGTCATCTTCGACCATATCGTCCTGCAGGCCCGCGATGAACAACGCCTCGATGCCAGCCTGACAGTGGGCGCGGCGGCGCAAACGGTAGAGGTCCAGGCGGCAGGCGACGTAATCACCACCGAATCGTCCAGCCTGGCAACCACCAAGACCGGCCACGAGCTGGTGGATCTGCCGGTGGCGGTGTACTCCCGGTCGAATGGTTCGACCAGTCCCCTGCTCACACTCACCACCGAGCCCGGGGTGCAGGTGGACGATAACTCCAACCTGGTGATCGCAGGGACCACGCCGGCGCTGATGTCGTTCACCATCGATGGCATTAGCAGCGTGGATGTAGAGAGCAGCGGACCGATTGCCGAGCTGTTTCCGTCGTTCAACTCTATTTCTGAAATCCGCGTCAGTGAGACCAATAACAACGCGGAATACAGCGGCGTTGCGGACGTGACGACCACGTCGCGCGCGGGCACCAATGACTACCACGGCGGCGTGTTCGAGAACCTGGAGAACACTGACCTGACGGCAGGCAATCCCTTCACCGGCAAGCCGGCGCTGCACATGAATGACTTCGGCGGCTTCGCCGGCGGGGCTGTAAGAATTCCTCACCTGTACAACGGGCATGACAAGACGTTTTTCTTCGGCAGCTACGAGGGTCTGCGGTTACCGCGTGAATTCCCCCTGGTAGAAAGCTTCCCCACGCTGGATATGCGCAACGGGAACTTATGGAATTACCTGGTTACGCAGGGAGGCGGCACCCCGCTGCCGATCTATAACTACGACGGCACGCCGATTCCCTGCACCGGCCCGGGCAATTGCACGGTTCCCATATCTCCGGTGGCGGCGAACGCCATCAAGACGCTGATGCCGCTGCCTAACAGCGGCAGCGCCTCCTCCTACCAGAACAACTACGTCACCAACTTTCCTGCGCCGATATCGAGCAACCAGTTCGACGTGCGCATCGACCAAAGCATTACCCAAAAGCAGTCGATCTACGGGCGCTACACCTGGAAGAACCGCTCGGTAACGACCGCTCCCGAAGTGAACTGCGTTGGTTTCTGCGGAACCAGTATCTCTCCCCTGCTGGGTGGCATCGACCAGCCGGAGCAGGATCGCGGCCTGACGGTGGCCTACAACTACACCATCACTCCCGCCATCAACAACGAGTTTCGCGCAGGGTTCAACTCTATCCGTACGCAGCTGAATGCGGACGTGAACTCGACTGACCTGATCAACCAGGTGGGGATTACCGGAATTCCGGACATACCGACGGTGCCGTCCGTTCCGGATTTCGAGATTGTGGGACTGCAACGGACTGGTGGTCTGAACACGACTCGTCAGCAGAGCAAGATCATTCAGTTGCTGGACGATCTGACCTGGGTGAAGGGCCGGCACACCTTCAAGTTCGGCGGGGATGTTCGGCGTTTGACCGACCATGACGAGAACGTGTTCGGCAACTACCGGTCGGGACAATATGTGTTCAACTCATCGAGCGATGTGGGAGCAGCCATCGGTGATCCCTACACGCAATTCCTGCTGGGATACCCGGATGCGACCACCTTGTCGCAGGTGACGAATCCGGCGATGAACGGGCTGGGCTACTCCTGGGCAATGTTCGCGCAGGACGATTGGAAGATCACGCCGTATCTCACGATCAATGCGGGCTTGCGGTATGAACTGCATCCCCCGTTGAAAGATACCCACTACAACACGGCTGCTTTCCTGCCGGATTACGACGTAGACGGGGCAGCCGGCGGGGTGGCGGTGCCGAATGCGCAGGGGCTCAGCTACACGAATCCGGGGTTTGCCGCCTCCATTTCGCCGATTCCGATCCTGACGGCAAAGCAGGCCGGTTTGCCGCTCAAGTTGCGGTATACCGACATGACCGACTTCGGACCGCGGATTGGATTTGCGTGGCGGCCGAACAAGAACGATACGACGGTCATCCGCGGAGGCTGGGGAAGGTTTATCGAGTCGCCGCTGGGATTTTCGCTGGTGTCGGGTTGGGCGGTGAGCGCCAGCTTTGTTCCTACCTACTTGCAGGATTACGGGGCGAACGGCGCACCGCTGCTTAGCTTTCCTTCTCCCTTCCCGGCGAACCTGTACCCACCGGGATCGGCGACCTTCGAATATGCGTTTCCGATTCACTACCGCGACCCTACTGTCCAGCAGTGGAACCTGACCTTCGAGCATGATTGGGGTCACGATATCGGGATGCGCTTGTCGTATGTTGGAAGCCACGGGACCAACCTGGAAAACTTTAACGACCTTAACCAGGTGCAGCCGAATACTACGGGTTACGCGAATCAGACGCTGCAGTACCCTATCTGGAGCATTATTCAGAGCGTGGTTAACCAGGGGGTCAGCAATTACAACAGCTGGACAGCCTTGGCTGAGAAGCGCATGTCGCATGGACTGCAGTTCCAGGCGAGTTATGTACTTACCCGGGACTTGTCAGACGCGGGCGGCGGCGTACCGACGGAGTTTGCGGGCGCGGGTGGTAATTGGGTTACGAACAAGTACGACCCCAAGTATGACTACGGGAATGTGATGTTTGACCGGCGCCATCGCGTGCTGATCACGGGGCTGTACCAGCTTCCGTTCGGCAGGGGGCAGATGTTTATGGGGAGTAGCAATCGAGCGATGGATGCGGTGGTTGGAGGATGGCAGCTGGGCGGGGTGTTGGTGTTCCAGACGGGTGCTTTCCTGACCATGGCGCAGGAGTCGGTGGATCCGGCGAACACGAATATTCTCAATACGGTGGGCGTGACCCGGGCGGATATTGTTCCTGGGGTGGCGCCTAAGGCGACGCAGGGCCTCACGAATGCCGCGGGGCCGGTGTTTCTGAATCCGAATGCGTTTACGCTGCCTCCGGTGAATGCGGGAAGGTTTGGGAATAGCTCGGTGGGGAATGTGGTCGGTCCGGGAACGGATGCGGTTTCGATTTCGCTGATCAAGTCGATCAAGATTACGGAACAGCTACAGTTTCAATTTGGGGCGCAGGCGGCGAATGCATTGAATCATCGGAATTATGATGTGCCGAATACGTATGTGGATGACCAGGCGTTTGGGACCATTTCGGGGTTGCAGACGGCGGAAGGGGCGGGTCCCCGGAATGTGGAGATCACTGGGAGGTTGAGTTTCTAGGGAAAACCGCACACGAGGGTATGTCCTGCGCAGCGTGGCAGGACTCGGGATGACAAATCTAAGGGTAGTTACTTTTATTAGAAGTGGTTATTCGGATGGGTAGAGCTTCCGGTTGAGGGTTGTTATATCCCCGGTTAAAAGTGAAGGAGAGGCTTTCGCCTCTCCTTTTTATTTTGCGTTGGTGATTATGTTCAATGGCGGGGCGGGCGGGGGCGGCAGGATTGCGGGCTTTCTTCGGAGACGGTTGGTCAGGGCGCCGATTCTTTCGGAGGCGTACATGAGGTGGCCGGCGGTTAGGCCGGGGAGTACTTGATGATGGCCAACCACGGCTAGCGCTACGGAGGCGACACAGCCGCATTGCGTGCAGTCAGGCTTACCTCCGAATTGGCAGGGGCCTATGCGGGTTACCAGGTCGGCGGAGAGAGACTTCGTGGTGCGGGCGAAGATGCACTCGTCGGGCGATTGAGGCGGATGGCGTAGCTCCTCAATCATCTTGCGGTTCATCTGGAACTTGGGGTAGAGCGGGAAAAGACGCTCCAGCTCGTCAAGCAACACCCGGCGCATGGTGGGAGAGATGATTTCCGGACCCTCGGCACCTTGCTGGGGAGTGAAAAGGCTGATCCAGATGCGCTTTACTTCGGGACGGGCGCTCCAGAAGCGGAGAAACTCTTCCATGTAGCCAGGCCGGTCGGCAATCTGGCCGGTCACCGTGCAGTGGACGGTGACCAAGCTTTCGCGAATGGAGTTGAGAATGCGCTCGTAGGTGGCCGGCTTGCGACGCTCATCGTGCTCCGGCTGCAGGCCGTCAATGGAAACGACCAGGCTCAACTTGGAGAGCTCGCTCCAGGCTTTGGGCAGGGGCCTGAAGGCGCTGGTGACCAGTTGCACGTGGACTCCGCGGCTTTCCAGCTGGGGTAGAAGGACGTCCAGCTCGCGGTAGCGCACCAGGGGGTCTCCCCCCACGATGGAGAGATGGATGGGGCGCTCGCGATCGACGATTTCGAGCAGCCGGCGAACCAACTCGTCCCCTTTGTAATCAGACAATTGACGCAGTGTGGCCCCGCCGGTTCCCAGGTGGTCGGGCTCGTAGGCGTAACAGCCAGGGCAACGCAGAGGGCACTCGCGGGTGATCTCAATCGAAAGGCTCGGTTTTTGGCCGGCGAGGATGCTGCCCCACGCGTGCATGACTTCGGATGTCTTCATTAAGGATCCTCAACTTCAAGAATAGCCTGCGGGAGTGACTTTCGTGTCGGCGAGTTTTCCGGGGTGGCGGCACGGATTTTGTTTCGAATTGCAACTAAGAGGGGGTCCGGCATCATTTGACGCTATCCCTTGCGTGGATTTTGGCGTTTAATCTTTGTGACACAAGTAAAACTTGCCGGCTATTTTCGGCGTCCTTCTCCCCCAAAATCGGCTTACTTGGAGATCAAGATGAGGCCCAGATCCAAGTCGACACTCACGATTCGCTTGCTCAAGCAGCGGCGCGAAGAGCTTCTGGGGGAGTTGCGTTCCCTGGCGCCGGAGTTAGTGCGGAAGCTGGAACAAACCCTCGATGCGCTCCAGGAGCAGCGGCCGGAGCGGGGCGAGTATGACGGGCTGGACCGTCCTGCGGTGATTCGGAAATACCTGTTGAAGGTGGGGCGGCCGTCGGAGCTGCGCGAGATACGCGATGCCGTGGCTGCGCCGGTAAGCCGCTTCGATGCAAGATCGATTTGGGACGGCGGCAAGCGAGAAGTGGAACAGGGCCGGATGGTGAATGTCGCCGACGTGGAGAAGGGCGAGGATTGGGTGCTCTCCCTGCCCGAGTGGGTGTCACTTTCCGTCTAGGGCACGGCCGGCGTCGAGTGCTTCTGGCGGTAGCGGATCACCAATAACCTTACAGTCAGAGCAAGTCCTCCGCCTATCAAGGTGCTGACGGCGCGGTGGTAGGCGACCTGCTTGCCGGGCAAGCTGTTCAGCGCCAGCAAACAGACAATGTAGGCGGTGAGCACCAGGGTGAAGAGTCCGTAGTTCACGTTGTTGAGTGAGTACGAGAGCCAGGCGAAGAGTAGGGCCAGGCAGGCCAGCGTGACCGGCGCAGGCGTGAGGTGGGCAAGGAAGAAGCTGGCCAGCACTGCCCCGGCAAGGGTGCCGATGGTACGGGCGATGGCGCGGCTGACGGTGTCGCTCAGGCCGGGTCTGAGGACGAGCAAGGCGGTCATGGGTATCCAATATCCGTTGGCGAAGGCGAAGTAGCGGTAAATTTCTGTACTGACCCCAACAGTCATGGCGAGGCGAATGGCGTAAGGCACTGCGCTGGGGGCGGGACTGCGCCGCATGAGCGAGCGGGCGGCCTGCTCTACGGAGGCACGCAGGGCTTGATGCTCTTGCTTGAGATAACGGGCGACTAGCAGCAGATCGATTCGTAGCTGTTGTAGAAGGCGAAGCAGAATACTCGAGGTGAGGATCTGCAGGGCTCCTCCCGCTAAGACCAAGCCGGAACGGACGGCGGCGGCTTTGGTGGAAAAAGGAAAGGCCGAGGCGACGAGCAGGAAGACGAGGGACTGCTGCCCGACCCAACTGATGCCGGGCTGACGCAAGGAAAGCATTCCGTAGGCAAAGCCCAGGCCTGCTGTGAGGAGCACCAGGATGAAGTTGGTGTGGCCGGCGATCATGCCGACAAAGGTCGCGGCGCTGATGCCCAAGGACACCAGGATCATGGGGAGTAGGTGGGAGTCGTCGATATGCTGCTTGGCGCCGAAGCCGACGGTGAAGGCTCCGCCGGCGGCGATGAGTCCCCCGGCCGGGTGGCCTAGCCAGATACCGAGGCTGAGACAGATGGCTATGGGAAGAACAAAGATGAGGTCGGCACGGAAGGACTGCGCTTTCCAATCAAAGACGATACTGTCGGTGAGGATTGGGGCGCGGTACGGTGCTGACATTGCTTATGCGATATTAGAGCATTCGATTGGAGGCACAGCGTGGTTCGTTTGGTTTGTCTGGTTCTCGTGCTGGGGATGGTGAGCTCGGCGGCGGCCCAGGGGCGGCTGAGCGATAAAGATTTGCAGCGGCTGATGCAGAATTTGAAGGATGATGCGCAGCCTTTTCAGAAGAATTTTTCGAATGCGCTGAAGAAAAGCACGATTCGCAAGACCAGCCAGGAGCAGGAGGATAAGGCCCTGGCGGAGACGTTTGCGAAACAGGCGAATGCGGCGCTGGAGACGTTTAAGCGGCAGCAGAAGGCGGAGGATGAAGTGGTCGCGCTGGTGCATACGGCGGCGCAGATTGATCCGCTGGTGTATAGCTTGCAGTTGAATTTGCAGACTCGATCGCAGTGGGAGAAGCTGCGGACGGAGTTGCATGCAGATTGCTCAGGCTTATGGGGTGCCGGAACCGTATTTGGCTCCGCCGCCGGGGAGCGCTTCCGCGGCGGCTAGCTCCACTGGGACTTGTCTCAATGCGGTCGGGATCGAGCGATCACGACAGCTGGTGAATGAATGTATACAGGTGTCGCCTTCGACTCATCCGCCTTGCAATGCTCAGAATGCTTGCTCGCTGATTGTGGACGAGATCAAGCGGGGTTGCGCGCTGATTGGCCAGGGGGCTCCCGGGTTTTGTGGGGAGTATCGGTAGCACGAAGGGCACGGGTGAACCTGTGCCCTTCGTAGCGGAGATTACACGAGGTTATGGGTTGGGGGATCTGGGGAGGCTTAGGAGGTTGGCGAAGAGGCGGTAGGCTCCCGGAACTCCCTCGGGGAGTTGGCGGTAGAGAGCATAGGCTACGTAGACGTAGGCTCCCTTGCCGTAGCGCGCGTATAAGAGGCCTCCTTTTTGCTCGTCCTGGCCGGGGTCGTGGGTCTCAGTCAAGGCTTGATAATGCGGATCCCAGGAGTGCATGAAGGAATGACCGAACTCCTCGACCCAGCCGTGAAAGTCGGCGGCGGTGATGTGGTTGGGCCAGGAGAGCAATGGGCTGCTCGGCTGTAACAGTTGAACCCCAGCACCCTCGTCCACCACTTTTTCCGGATCACGGCTAAGACTGATCGGGTAGGGACCGTAGTTGTGCTCATACTCGACGGTGTTGTATTGCACGATGAGGACACCGCCCTGCTTTACGTAGTCCAATAGGCGGCCGTTGGAGGCGGCTAACTCAGGACGCGCAGCGTAGGCCCTGATGCCGAGCACAATCACATCGTAAGCGGAGAGGTTGCCCTCGTTGATGTCGGCGGCCTGTAACAGGTGCGCGTTCACTCCCAGGCTTTCCAGGGCCTGGGGAACCTCGTCGCCTGTGCCCATGACATAGGCCACCTTGAGGTCAGGGGCCATCTTCACATCCACGCCTACTAGTTTGTAGGGGGCGGGCTGGTAGTAGTTGTAGGGACGTAAGCCGGCGTAGCCTACGGTCTCGTAGCCTTGCGCGTAGGTGTGGCCCTGGTAGGAAGCGACTGGGGTTAGGGAATAGTTGGCGGCGGCCAGGTTCTTCGGCGTGACAGCAAAGGTGAGGATTTGCTCGTCCCGTTCTTTGTGTGCGGCAAAGGGCACCGATTGCGGTGAGGATTGCCAGCCTGGGGGCAAATCCAAATGCACTTCGCCCGACGCCTTGACGTTGGTCAGCAGGCGCACGTTGACGGTGGCCGTCTTCTCCTGATCGCCATGGAGCGGAATGATGCCTGCGGTGGTGGTGGTGGCTACGGAGACAGCAGGGGCGATGAGCAGCGGCCCATAAACGCCGCCTGGACCGACCACACGTTGCACGGTTTGCACTGCCTGGGCGGAACGGACGGTCACACCCTCGACGGTGAACTCCAGCCAGGCCTCCAGCGGGTAAGGGGGGAGCGGTTGGTTGAGGCAATCAACCGAGTCTAGATCGTAATAGGGCTGCTCGACGTCTTTGCGATGGAAGCAGGCCTTGGTGACCTGGGCGTCGAGGGGGGCGGAGACCTTGAAGTCCGCGGTGAGGCGCTGGTTGGGTTGGAGGGTGGACGGGGGCGGCGCGGAGGCGGTGATGTGCCAGTCCCCTGCTCCGGTGGCGCGCACGGAGACGTTCTTTATCCGCAGGGGCACGGCGCTGGGGTTGGCGAGGTAGGTGGTGACTGCGAAGGACTGGCCGGGGACCGCGGTCTGGAAAGTGTCTTGCGCGTCGACGGCGAAGGGGGAGCGGCCGTGATCAGGGTTGGCAGGAGCGACGACGGCGGTGAGCGTGACCCCGAGCGACTCAACCAGGGCGCTGTTGAATTGCGCCTCCTTTACATCCAGCTCGTGTAGGACGTTGTATTTTTGTTCGGCAGAAAGATCGGAGGCGGTTACTTTTTGTATGAGTAACTGTGTCTGTTTCAAACCGGCGGCTAGCAGGGGGGCGAGCTTTGCCGGGGCTGCCGGGTTGTAGGCGTGGGTGGCCTGGGCTACCGTGGCTGCGATTTGTTGCAGGCCGGTCGTGAGGAATGGATGCTGGCCGGGGGCCAGGGTGGCTATGCCGGCGATCGAGGTGTCGATGCCATCAAAGTAGGAGCGCTCCGCATCGGTGGTGGGCACGCGCGATCCATAGCGATGGTAGGGGACGTCAAAGGGTCCGGCGAGGGGGATGCCGGTGCCGCCGTTCTGAGATTTCTGCTGGCCCAGGCCTTCACGACCGAGTTGGATGTAGGAGCTGCCGAGCGCGGGGTCGTAGGCGCCTTCGTGGATGGTGACGTTGGTGGTGGGGACGGCGTTGGTCCACTTGCCGGAAACGTAGTCGAAGAAGCGCACCGGGGCCCACTTGCCGGTGGCGTAGTCATACATGCCCTTGGGAGTGATGGAGAAGGTAGGCACGCGGGCATAGACTTTGAGCGGGTTCCAGGGGAGCAGGCCGGCTTTGATTTGATCGGGAAAGACGGCGGGGTCTCCGGCGGCCTTGAAGACTTCCTGCTCCATTTCCCCGGAGACCTGATGCTGGCCGTGGCCATCGGTGATGCCGCCGACGAAGACGGCTGTGAGGACGAGGGGACGATTGAGGCGGACGGCGCGTACTACGTCGTAGAGGACGCGTTCTTTTCCCCAGACGGCTAGGGCTTCCTCGAGGGTTTTGGAGAAGCCGAAGTCGCAGACGCGGGTGAAGTATTGATCGACTCCGTAGCGGCGGCCGGCGGCTAACAGCTCCTGGGTGCGGACCAGCGCTAGCTGATCTTCCAGGTCGTTGGACATGATGTTCTGACCACCCTCGCCGCGGTTGAGGGTGAGCAGAGCTACGCGCGCTCCCTGGCCGCGGGATTCGTAGGTGAGCATGCCTCCGTCTTCGTCGTCGGGATGGGCGACGATCATCATCAGGCTGGCCCGGGTGGCCAGCTTGCGGAGGGATTGCTGGAGCGCGGCGGAGCCGCGATCCACGCGGAGTGGCTGGTAGTCAGGGGTGGCGGTGATGGCGGTGGCAGTGGGGATCTGGGCAGGGAGAGGGGCCGCGGCGAGGAGCAGGGCGGCGACGAGGGTCAGCGGTGCAGTGGTGCGGCATCTCATAGGTGGTTTGCTAGCTATAGCATATGACAGGATTAACGTGGCATAGGACTCAGCGGTGGTTTCCGGTAGGGCGGTTAGGGTTTGCGGTGGTTGCATAGTTTAGATCGCGGACACTGCAGGTCCCTCCCCTGCGGACGGGATGACAAATTTCAGGGTGGTGACCTCTATCAGAAGTTGTTAGCGGCTGAGGAAGTTGCGTGTTTGGGTTCCGTTATCCCATTGGAGAGAGCCTGAGGATGAAGAAGGACGAGGGGCTGGTTCGGGGTATCGGACTGCCCGGGGCGATTTCGGTCAATATGATGACCATGATCGGGGTGGGGCCGTTCGTGACCCTGCCGCTGATCGTGCTCGCCATGCACGGACCACAGGCCATTCTGGGCTGGATCCTGGGTGCGGTGCTGGCAGCGTGCGACGGACTCGTGTGGGCAGAATTGGGGGCGGCTATGCCCCAGGCCGGGGGCTCCTATGAATATCTGCGCACCATCTATGGACCCAAGAGCACGGGGAGATTTCTCTCCTTCCTCTATATATGGCAATTGAGCTTTAGCGCGCCCCTCTCCATCGCCTCCGGATGCGTGGGCCTGGCGCAATATGCGGGCTACCTTTGGCCGGCCCTGCGTAAGGTTTATTTTTCGTATCAATTGCCCATCCCGGTTCCGTTTGCACACACGGTGCCGCTGGCGATTCTGCTGGGACCGGGTACCTTGGCAGCCATGTGTTGTTGCGCGATCGCGGCGGCGTTTCTGTATCGCAACATACAGAGCGTGACCCGGTTCTCGGGATTGCTTTGGCTGGGAGTGATGGGCACGCTGGGCACGGTGATCCTTACCGGGCTGACACACTTTCACGCGAACCTGGCGTTTGACTTCCCTGCCGGCGCGTTTCAGTTATCGAGCGGGTTCTTTACCGGGCTGGGCGCGGCGCTGCTGATAGCGACTTACGACTACTGGGGAGCGTACAACATATGCTTCCTGGGGGCGGAGGTGCGCGACCCGGGCCGGACGATTCCGCGAGCGATTGTGTGGTCCGTGGGGCTGGTGGCGGCGCTCTATATGCTGCTGAATACCAGCGTGCTGGGAACCATACCGTGGCAGGAGCTTATTGGGCAGGCAGGTACGAATGCGCGGCTATCTGTAGCAGCGGTGGTGGTACAACGCGTGTATGGAGCCGTGGCCGGGCGCGTGGTGGCGCTGCTGGTGGTGTGGACGGCGTTCGCCTCGGTGTACGCGCTGCTGCTGGGGTACTCGCGCGTGCCCTATGCAGCGGCGCTGGATGACAACTACTTCCGGATGTTTGCCCGGGTCCACCCCCGCCATCGGATTCCCAATGTTTCACTTTTGATGCTGGCCGGGGTCTCTATGTTGTTCTGTATGCTGCAATTGGTGGATCTGGTGGCGGCGCTGGTAGTAATAAGGATCCTGTTGCAGTTTTTATTGCAACAGGTGGGCGTGATGGTGTTGCGGCGCACCCGGCCGGAGCTGGAGCGGCCATTCAAGATATGGCTCTATCCCCTGCCGCCGGTCGTAGCGATCGTGGGATTTCTCTATATATTGTTTTCGCGGCCACACTTTGCGCGGGAACTATTTTTCGCGATGGCAGTGGTGCTCACAGGAACGGCTACTTATATGGTTCGCGCGCATCGGAGGGGCGAATGGCCATTCACCCCAGCCGCCATGCACGAATGAAGGTCAGCTCTTTTCTTTAGAGCGTTTCTGCTTAGCCCAGCGGAGCTTTTGCGCGGCGGCGATTCTGGCTCGGCCTTCGGGCGAGATAACCCGCTTGGTGCGCAGGGCCCTGGGCTTGGGGGCAGCCAATCCGCTCTTGCGCGGGCTGCGGGAAACTTTGCCCACGGCGGTGCCGGCAACGAGGTCGCGTGCTTCTGTTAAACGGCTAATTTCGGCGTCTATGTGGAGGATTATCTCTTCTATCGTCATCGCAGTTAAGTGTAACTCAACCTACACCCGCGGGAACGTGATCTGGGTTAAGGATTGAACACAATTTTCAGGTTGCGAACAATGAGTGAAGCGTGGGCGAGATAAGACCACTGCCATACCGGTCGTGCAACGCGTGAGCCAGACGGGCCGCGCGACGCGACTCACACCGGGGGCATCGACAACCTATGCTCCTTATGCCAACGATGGCGGGCCTGGATCCATTGCGCGTGGGCGGTTTCGCGATGGAAGTCAAGACCGCAACTCCCTCCCGGGCGGCAGTCACTTGCCCCGGAGCCGGCGAAGGGCGGCTCGGGAGACCAGGCAAGGGAGCGCTGATGGTCGGTAAGGACGGCAGAGGCGGCGAGGATCTGGTCGACGGTGAGCGATGCATGTGGATTCTCCATGGCGCGTACTACCTGTCAGGGTGCTGCCAATCGGGCTATTGGACAAGGGCAGGGGGCCAGAATGTTGAGGAGAGCGGGGGGGTAAACTAAAAGTAACTATAACGGTACTTATGGCAGGGGTAACTTTGAGATAACTACCCCTCTATCCTCTACATTTTTTCACTGCAGGTCTTGCGCGTAGCGAAAATGCGTGGCATCTTATAGCAGTTTCGCAATACCCTGCCCCAATGCTGAGCTCGCGCAAGAAATGTCACCAAGTGAGAGGAATCTATGAGGCGGTTCGGGCATAGCACGACATTTCCTAGACTTTGAGCGTAGGTAAGACCGATATTTGGATGCCTGTGTACATCGGCGACTACCTCGCCGACACCATGCACCTAAGTACGGAGCAGCATGGCGCCTATCTACTACTCCTCTTCCACCTATGGCGCCGTGGGATGCTGCAGGATGACGATGCGGCACTGGCGCAGATCACGGGCCTTTCGAAAGGCGCGTGGAGTAACTGCCGGTCCGTGCTGGCGGAGTTCTTCAAGATCAGCGGTGGACAATGGCATCAGCAGCGCTTGGAGCGGGAACGCGTCCGGGTCACTGCGCGGCAGAAAACCAATGCGGACCGTGCCAAGTTAGGCGCCGACACGCGGTGGGCTAAGGAAAAGCAGCAGGCCGAAGATGCTTCAAGCAATGCTTCGAGCAATGCTTCGAGCAATGCTTCGAGCAATGCTTCGAGCAATGCTTCAAGCATTCCTGACGGCATGCTTGACGATGCCAAGTCACATTCACAGTCAAAGACAAAGACAAAACCAAATACAAAAAGAACAAAAGCTTTCTCCTCTTCGAGGAGGATGAACGAGGAACAACCGATCGATGAGCGTCACGCGCCCTTTCGCCTGATTCTTGGAGAGTATTGGCGCAGTAAGAATCATGCTTCTCCTGAAATGCCGTGGCAGGGACGAGATGCCAAGGCGCTTGGCGACCTTCTGGCGGCCAGCCCGCAATTAAGCGAAACACAATTCCGCACGTTGGTGGAGTACCGCGCAAAGTCGGCCGTGGCTCATGGGGATCGTGTTTATTTGTGGATTGCCAACTTGACGCGTTTTCAAGAGGAAATCACGCAGTACAACAAGCCGGCATCGGCAGGGGGAGGCCATGCAAGCAGAGCGGAGATCAATCGCAATAGCGTCATCAACGCCGTTGACGGAGCCATGGAACTGGCTCGAGAGCACGCTGATCGCACTCGGCAAGCTGGCGCTGAGCAGACAACTTTCGCTGACACCGGAGTGTCTTTTGCTGATGGCGGAGGATCTGCGGGACGTGCCCTGGCCCTACCTGGAAATGGCGATCACGGGATGGAGACGAGGCACGCTGCGGATGGGCAAACCGGAACAGATGGACCGCTTCCCTACGGTTCGTCAACTGCGGGTGCAAGCGGATCTACTGCAACTGGAAGGTCCTCAGGGCTGTTTGATTGGGAGGTGAATGCATCGTGAGCGAAGAACAGGATGTGTACCAGCGGATGTTTGCCGGGGCCGCGAGTGTCTCTGAATTGCGCGGGGCGATTGCCCGCGCGGTGCGGCAGTTGCGTGCGGCGATGGAGAAAGAAGACAACAGCGCGGTGACGGCGGCGCATGTGCGCAGCCTGACGGATATTGAGCCGTCCGCACTGGCGCAGGCGTACGCGCTGGCGGAGAAGAGCTGCACGTACTGGCCCAGCCCGGGCCAGATACGGGAACTGGCGGGATGGTCGGAGGAAAGCCAGGGTGGGACGGCGCTGCAATGGGTCTTTCGCTATCTGGAAAAGCACAAGTGGGATGGACGCCCGCACGGAGGTGGGGTGCGGTTCGGCGAGGACGAGACGGGAAGGATGGTCTTGCTGGGAACGGAGCCGCTCATCCCGGCTCCTGCGATACCGGCGGAGATAGAGAGAGCGCTTACGTTGTTAGGCACGGGATCCGCGAAGCAGGGTTTGCGCTATGTGAGTCAACATCCGGTGGTGAAGGGATGGGATAACTTCTCCGGGGAGGCGGCCACCAGGAGCGCGGAACGCATAGAAGGGCAATGGATTCGTTGTTACTTGCGCGCGATGCGGATGAGCCGCGGCGCTTCTTCTTCTCATCCTCCCCCACCAGGGGGGACTGAATGACCGACGAAACAGTGAGAGACCGACGGCCACATCCGGCTAAGAAGCGCAGCTTGGGCGTAGCGATCTTCCTGGCTGCCATCACGGACTACCGAAGCACGGATGAGGAAGAGCACCGGAGCGCGCAATTCTTTCTTTATCCGCTAACGAACAAATGGCAGGAGCACTATGACTGGGCGGTTGCGTTAGCCGATGAGCTGAACCCGGCCTGGCTGCGGGATGCGCTGGACAAGTGTAGGAGCAAGTGGGACGAGCAACGCGCTGCACGGATAACACGGGCGACGCGGAGAGGGTTGAAGCACTGCCTGCAATCCGATAGGAGGAGTAGAGGTTATGAAAAGCAACGCGATTCACGGATTCATCCTGACGGGCGGGTTGTGCCCACAAACGCTACGCGAGGTTTCGACGCTTCTATTCAGCCGGCGCGCGAGACGCGCGGTACACGGGCTGGTGATGTTGCGCCGGGCGCATGAACATGTGGTGGTGATGGCCGCTCTCGAGGGGGTGCGGGGGGCGCAGAGCTCCTATTACGAAGATTACGTGGATGCGCTGGATGTTCTGAGCGCGCGGGCGGCGTTGATAGCCAGGACTTTTTGAAGGAGAGCGTGGATGAGCGATGAACCTAGCCCTAGCGAGTTTCTTATCTCCAAGATGGAAGGTATGGATGATGTTACCCAGGTGCTGATTGTTACCCGGACCGAAGACGGCGAGATCAGTTATGACAGCTGCGGCCAGATCGCCGCGGATACGCTGGGGATGATTGAGTTTGTACGGGTGGCGGCGGCGGAACATCTTCGCCGGGAGTTGTATGACGGGGATTTGGATTGATGGGGGTGTTGTGGGTGTTAACAAGCGCGTCTTTGGATAAGAGGTTTCTAACGACTGAGATTTGTTTGGGGGAGGGGGGCACTGCAGGTCCCTCCGCTGCGCTCCCCCGGATTTCCTGTGGAGATTGGCTAGTGGCTGAAAGAGCTGCTGATGGATGAGGCGGAGTTGATTGCTGCGGCGCGGTCGGGTAACGAAGCGGCGTTCGCAGAGCTCTATAGGCTGCATCTTGGGTATGTGAAGGCAGTGGGTTATGCCATTCTTCACAAGGACGATGTGGAAGATGTGTGCCAGGATACATTTCTCCTAGCCTTTACGCGGCTGCGTAGTTTTTCAGGTAACTCGCGGTTTCGTACCTGGATTACTCGCATCGCGATTAACCAGTGCTTGATGATCCTCCGCCGGGATGGCCAGATAAGCAACGGGGATTCCAACCTGGCCGACATGGATCTGGAGTTACTTACGGGCTTGGACAAGGACCTCGAGAGTGTGGCTGCGCGGTTGGATCTGGATCGCTTGTTGCGCGCGGTGAGGCCGTATCAACGCCGGATTCTGGAGATGGCCTACCTCGAGGACATGCCCGTGCAGGAGATGGCGGAAGTATTGGGCATATCGCTTTGCCGGGTGAAGAAGTCAATACAGCGCGCGAAGGAGAAGGCTAGAAAAATATACGAGCCTTAGGTCACTTTTCCTGGTGTTTCCGGATCTAAGGTGGTGACCCTTCATCACGATTACCCGAAAAGAAGAAAAGCTCTCGTACGCTTACTTCTTATTGCGCTCCCAACGCGTGCGACCATGGGACTAAGCTACGAGGCGCCTCCGGCGGAGCTGCGATTTTCCTATCCATGGAGGTAGAGATGCTTGTCCAAGTCTGCATTCTCAATGAGGTCGATGCTAAGTGCTTTACGTCCTGGAGCATTGCTCATAAGTGCACGAGCAACCGCCACCACCACTACTCAAAGAACCAGGCAGACGCGCTGGTGAAGGCTGGTGAACTGATGTGGCTGGGCAAACATAAGAACGCCGCTACGTTCAAGAATGCGCGGTCCTGGGTAAAGGTCTATACACGCAACCGCTACGGCGAGGTAATTACTTGCGGGATGCAATTGGTACGCGGCGGCGGCGAATTCTGATGATGACCAAGGCTCTGCTGATCCTGATGATGGGCACGGCCACGGCGTACGGTGGGACGATCACCGGATCCCTGGTCGGCCCCTCAGGGTTGCCGGTCAAAAACGCTACGCTTGGTTTCCATTTGCAGCAGGCGGGGTTGATGGTGGGCACGGGGAGCGTGGTGCCGACGACGGCGCAGTGCTTTACCTCGAACGATGGGTCGGTGGTGGGGGTTGCTAACCCGCTGACGCTGCCCGATGTGGCCATCACGTATGGATCGGGCACGATGGCGGGCGGGACCTACTACGTTGCTTTTTCGTTCATCAGCACTTCGGGGGCGGTGACGCTGGCTTCGCCGGAACTGCAGATCCAGATGACGGGGACGGGTTCGCTGATCGTGTCTCCGCCGGCGTCGTTTCCCGCAGGCGCCACGGCGATGCAGGTATTCGTCGGGCCGGTGAGCGGGCAGGAGACGGCGCAGGGCAATTCGGCGAGCCCTACCGGGACGTTCGTGCAGAATGAGACGCCGGTGAGCACGGCGTATCCGCTGCCTACCGTGAACGGAACCGTTTGCTCGGTTGCTTTCAATGACACCATCATTCCCTACTCGGGCTATGACGTCTCGCTGACGTCGAGCGCGGGGAATGCTTATCCCGGATGGCCGCAGGCCTGGCAGTTGAATGGCGGGCTTTCAGGCACCGTGAATGTATCGAATGGCGCGCCGCTTTGGAATGGCGTGGTGATTTATCCGCAGCCGATTTTTGCGCAGCCGTTGAACCACGGGCCGCAGAGCATATCCGGGCTGGTGAATATGACCGGGTATCCGCTGATCAACGTGAGCGCGCTGGGTGTGGGCACGTCGACGCCGAGCTTCCCCATCGATGTCGAGAATGGGTACATCAACACCAACCTGGGTTACCTGGTTGCTGGCGGCGCGGGGACGATTGGGCAGTGCCTGGTATCGAATGGGACTTACTTCGGGCCGGGGTCGTGCGGTGGTCTGCCGGCGATTTATTACCAGCATGTGCAGCATGCCGGCGCACTGGAACCGCAGGAGCCGTTTATTAATTTCGACAACACCATGGCGGTGGCGGATAATCCGGGGTCGACGCGCACGGATGTGGGGCTTCCAGGGACCGGGGTCACGCCTGGGTCGTACAGCAGCACCAACCTCACGGTGGATGAGTATGGCCGGATTACGGCGGCGAGCAATGGGACCGCGATTCCGAAGATTGAGCCGCTGATTATTAATTCGGGGATTTGCACCACGGGCAGCGGAGCTTATGCCAACTGCGCTTTTACTGTCACCTGGCCGACGGCGTTTGCGGATGCCAACTATGCGGTCACGTGCAGTTCGGGGATCGGCCAGGGCAGCAGTGCTGCCCTGACCGGCGTGTTTGTTTCCAACCAGACGGCGACGAATTTTGTGATCACGCTGCAAAACGGTTCTGCTAGCGGCGCCAACCCGGTGACGGCGGACCAAATTGACTGTATCGGAATGCATCCTTAACATCTTGAAAAAACCAACCTCCAGGGCTAAGCGGATACCGATGGAAGGACAGACGTTCCTACCTGCGGGAGCCGCGGCTAAAGCCCTCTCATTGCTATTGGGTTTGATGTACGGCATGAATGCCGTACCCTTCAGGGCCGCACCCTTCGCCCACGCGCAGAATATTGAGGGGCAGATTATTGCTTCTCAGTATGGGACGTGGACGGTGCCCGGGTATACGTCGAACACGTATTCGTTTGCTCCGGGGTCATGCCGGGTGCAGGGCGGGGCTAGCTTCTTCTTTGCCTTCAATGCCAATACTCCCATACGCATCGTGGATGCTAACCCGTCGCTTAGCGAGACGGTGACGCCGAGCTCGTATGTGGATACCAATGTGACGTGCGCGATCTCTATCGCTCCGGTGAATGCGCACCAGCTACCGTTTCATTTGAGCTCGGCCACCGGAGGATTGCAGGAAGCACTTAGCCAGAACCTTACGACGCCGGGAACGAACACCATCATTCTGAACAACGCCTGGTACGGCCAGGTGGCCGCGGTGGGCGGCACCGCGGCCAACGTCATCAGTACTGTGCAGGGCAGCGCTAACCTCGGACTGGTGGATGTAACCCAGGTGCCTACGGTCTGGTATCAGTGGAACGGATCGCAGTACATCAAGGTTTCGCTGACGGGCACGGCCGGCAATCTGGGCACACTGCAAAGCGACCTGGTGGGAAATAACCAGACCAACACGGCCGCTGTCGATCTCTATGACTTTGTCGCCACAGCGCCCACGTCTGGAGCGTCGACCTACAGCCCACAGGCTGCCATAAACGGCGCGGCTGCCAACAATGGGTCGGCGGTGCTGCAGCCTGGCGCGGGGCGGACGGCGTTTACGAATCCGGGCAATTACCGGGTGCAGGACAACCGGCCGGATGTGCCGAATACGGCGCGGTCGGTGACGGAGGATGGGGCGCAGTGCGACGCGACCTATGTGTACGGCACGCTGACGCAGGGGTCGACGACGTTTGCGGCGCAGGATACGACGCTGACCTCGGCTCTGGTGGGCCGGATGCTGGTGGCGGTGGGCACGGTGAGCGGGGTGCCGACGCAGTTTGAGTCGCAGATTGTTTCGATTACCGACTCGCTGCATGGGGTGATCACGACGCCGGCGCCGTTTACGCAGGCTTCCGCGGCGCCGATGAATATCGCGCATGACGACACGGCGGCGATCGCGCACACCATGAGCGTGGTTGGGTACAACGGGACGCTGGTGTTTCCGCAGGGCGCTTGCATGACGCACACGCAGACGCTGCTGGGGCAATCGCCGATTGGGTTGGGCAGCACCTCTTCCGTGGTTGGGATGCCGGGCGAGGACGTATTTGCGGGCCCGGACCCCAGCCAGACGACGGGCCAGAGCCAGGGCCAGGCGCACATTCACGATCTGACGCTCTATGTGGATAGCCGGATCGATGCGACGCAGGCTTGGCAGTCGATCAACGATTCCGGCACGACGGCGCATGCGGCGATGTACCGGCCGATTGCGATGCGGTCGGGGGTGACGAATAATCCTGTGGCGCCGGGATGGTTTCAGGGCGGCTTCAACGGGGTGGCGAACGTTACCGCGGGTTCCGGGGTGATGTGCGTGCCGTCGACGGAGATGGCGCCGACGGTGGGGGAAACGGTGGTGTTCCCTTACCTGGCATCGGTGTTCACGACGACGGTGGCGTCGACGGCGGGCAGCTGCTCGGGTGGGGCGACGCCGCGGACGCTTTCGGCAACGCTGCCGGCGGGCTCGACGAACACGCAGGCGGAGTGGTTTGCCGGGAGCTCGCCGCAGAACCTGGCGGTGGCGATCACTTCGGGTACGTGCCCGACGAGCATCACGCTTACCAACTCGATTTTGCCGGTGGCTGGGTTCGAGTCGAACGTGGCTCCCTTTGGGCTGGTGCAGATTGACGGCGAACAGTTCAGCTACTTTGGGCGGACGAATGCCGGCAACGTGAGCACGATGCAGTTGCTGGGCATCGCTTGCGGGCAGAATGGGACGACGCGCGCGAACCATTCGGTAAGCGCGACCATCGTGCCGCTGAATAACTATCAGCCGAGTTATCCGTGGCCGGTGACGCCGACGGTGAATAGCGGCAACACGACGCCGGCAGGCACGGCGGGTTACTTCCCTGGGTGGAATGTGGGCAACGCGGCGTTTGCGTTTCCGATTGCCACCGGGTACAACTCGGCCACTGGCCACACCGGGTCCTGGAGCGCGAACGCCAAGATTGAGAATTTGAGTTTCCTGCCCTGGCCTGGGACTTCGGGGACGCTCTCGGTGAACCACACGGCCAGCATTTACATGGTGTCGCCGTCGTATGCGGCGGGCTTCCAAAATCTGTACATGTTCGGCACGTTTTACGGCATCGCGATGGGTGCGCCGTCGATCGAGAACGGCAACTACTTGACGGCGCAGCCGACCGCGGATGGAAGCCACTGGGACGGCGTCACCATCTATGCCGCGAACCCGGTGAACATCCCGCTGGGGAATCAGAACACCTTTTCGAATTTCAATGTGTACTCGAATGAGGGGGCCACGAACGGTTCCTTTCTGGGCGCGGACACTTGCTACTACTGGACGACGCTGTGGAGCGATCAGACGGGTGTGGTGACCAGCCTGCTATCGCTCGATCACTTCAAGAATCTCTACTGCGAGAACGAGGGCGGATCGCACGATGATGTGATGCCGATTTGGGAATGGGACACGTACAACTCCGAAATTGAAGACCAGCACATGGGCGGCGGCGGAGAGGTGTACATCGGGGGCGGGCAGCAGCACTGGGTGGGCGGCAACTTCAACAATGCGATTACCACGCCGGCGGTGAATTGGGGCACGCAGAACACGGCGGATTACTCGGCGAACCTGGGGTCGGAGCCGAAGGGGAACGTGTACGGCTCGAATTCGCTGATCAACTTTGGTTGGGGCAGCAACTTCTCGGGGACCACGGCGCAGGTGTTTTCGTCGCCGACCGGACCTTACGGGAACCTGCAGATGGGCAACAGCCGGGCGCCGATCCGGGCGCAGACGGCGGAGACGTTCAATACCGGCAACCTGACGGCGCCGTACACCAGCTCGGAATCCGGGTTCATTACGCCGGAGGAGTTCAACGCCAACTTTGCGTTTGAATCGCAGGCCATGTCGCAAGGGTGGACCTATGATGCGACGTCGCCGATCACTGGTTCCTATGTCGGTTGCAACCTGGGCAACAACACGGCGTTTATTTATTGCAGTACTTACGAGTTTAACCAGCAGGGGATTTTCATCGGTCCGGGGCAGCGGCTGGTGCCGGGCAAGTACACGCTTTATATTTCGGCCAAGGATGCGGCGCAGGCGACGAACGCGGCGAATATCACGCTGTTTTCGAATTGCGGGAGTTACTCGCATGCGATGACGGTTCCGCTGACGAATGCGTGGCCGACGACGGCGGCCGGCGTTTTCTCGACGCAGATCGACCTGACGAGCGCGACCGGGGGCAGTTGCGCGTTGGGGGTACAGTTCCTGGGTGCGACGACGGCGGACCAGATCCAGATTGGTTATTTTGCGTTTGCGCCGCTGGCGGAGCAATTCAATGCGCAGACGATCAATGTCACCAACCTCAACGGGCCGGGCGGGACGACGGGTTGTGCGCAGTCGCCGGTAACGGGGATCAACAACGGCTACACTTGCCCGACGCTGGGCCAGGCGACGACGCTGGCGGCCAACCAGACCAGCAGTCAAACCACGATGACGGTGGCGTCGACGAGCGGGTTCTCGCCGGCGGGATGCTTCTTTCTCGATACCGAGTATGAGTGCTACACCACGATTGCGAGCGGGACGCAGTTTGCCGGGATCACGCGCGGGGCGTATACGACGACCGCGGCGGCGCATAGCAGCGGGGTCAACGTCATCGCGGTGTCGCTGGTGCTAGGCAGCACGCAGCAGCCTCCCTCGACGGTGATCACGTATGGGGGCGGGTTCCCGACGATGCTGTCGGTGAACAACGGTTTCCCGACGAATTACGGCAACAGTGTTGTTTTCAATGTGAACGGCGGCAGCAACGCGCTGCAGATCCTGAATAATGGCGAGATCATCCAGAGCAACCCATCGGTGCTGAACAATTTCCAGGGGCCGATCGAGGTGGGGAACGCTTACGCGATCAATACGCCGATCGCGCAGACGGGGAATTTGCTGCAGGCGTCGAGCCAGATCAGCGCGTACCATCCGCTGACGCTGGGCGGGGGGCATGCGGGGTCGCTGAATGTAATTACCACGGCGACGATCGGCGCGCCGACGCTGTCGGGTGCTTTGCCGTCGGGCGCGAGCACGGCCAGCTGGGTTTGTTCGGGCACGGATTTTGATGGGAACTTGATTCCTGGGACCACGGTCACGGTGACCGGGGTGGCGGCGAGTTGGAGTTATCCGCAGGGGATCGCGGTGGCTTGCCCTTATGCGGCTGGGGTGAACACGTTTCAGATTTACCGCACGGTGGGCGGTTCGACGCAAGGGTTGATTGCCAGCGGGGCTGGGCCGGAGTTCTGGACCAGTGATTTTGGTGGGGCGACGGGCGGTGGGACGCCGCCGGGGTCGAATGGTTCGAATCCGCATATTTCGGTGGCGGGTACGGGGACACCGTCGATTCAGTTGGGGACGACGAATATTTCGAGTGGGGCGGGGGCGCCGGCGAGCACTTGTGGGACGGCTCCGATTGGGAGTGGGTCGCTTTGGCTTAGGACGGATGGCGGGGCGAGCACCTCGGTGTATTCGTGTGCGGGGACGACTTGGACGGCGGTGACGATCCCATGATTCAGAGGCTTTGTCAGGTTGCGGTGCGGCTCCCGCGGGTAAAGGCATTTGCTCGTTGGTCGGTATCCGCTGCAGTTGTCATCATGGCACTGCTGTTTTGCGGCCGGGCGCGGGCGGCGACTTGCGCGATCTCGAGCGGGGCCAGCCAGGCGACGATCCAGTCGACGCTGAATTCTTGCGGCAGCGGCAATACGGTGGTGTTCCCTGCGGGCAGTTGGACGATCACCTCGACGCTGACCTGGCCTTGCGGCGTATCGATTACCGGGCCGACGGTGGCGCTGCAGCCCTGGCCGACGATTGTGGCGCCGACGGCGACCATCGTCAACACCGCGACGCAGGCGTTTGCGCTGCAGTATCCCTCGGGGTGCAACGTTTCCGGTGTGGTGCTTCAGTACATGGAGCTGAACGGGGAGCCGGGGACGGGGAACGCCGGCGGCGGCGGCATCGCGATCGGCGGTCTGGGCGGCAATGGCGGGACCGGTCCAACGATCCAGTACAACTGGATCCACGGCATGCAGGCCAATGCCGCGAACTATGAGTTTTACAACAACAACGGTGTCTTTATCGGCACGCCGGTGGCGACGAACACCACCGACCTGGCCAACTACACCTGGAACAATATTTCGATTCTGCACAACCGCTTTGGGTCGGGGATCACCGGGTCGGCAACCTCGGGCGATTGCTCAAATAACCAGATTTACCAGACGTTCTTCTATCCCTACACCAGCCAGGGCAATAACTCCTATAACTACAACAACATTGGCGGGTACTGCAATGGCGTCGAGCTCTACGCCAACACCAACAACCTGACCATTGAGTACAACAGCTTTCAGCACGTCGAGCAGGGCATCAAGTTTCTGGAGCCGGGCAGCAACTCGGGCCAGTTGGGGTGCTCGGCGACCTACTTGAATGGGTCGGGGAACGGCAACCAGCTTTGCAATAACAACACCAACGTGGAGTACAACGATTTCGCGAATATCCACCGGATCGCGATCGAGGCGCAGCAGACGCCGAACACGGTGATGAATTTTCTCTACAACGACTGGCACGATTGCGTGAACTGCGGGTATGGGTCCTGGATCTGGTCGCTGCCGCAGTCGGGGGAGTGGACGACGACGCCGTCGTATGCGTGGAACAGCAACTTTACCAACGCGGATTTCAGCGTCGAGGTGGCCAACCAGCCGCAGGTGACGCTCTATAGCCAGGCGGGCGGGCTGGTTCCGGGCAATGAGTTCTGGGGGAACGGGCACGAGAATTACAACTTCTTCCAAGGGAACGTTTCGTGCGGGGTGCATTGGGGATTCACGCAGACTGGCGCGTCCTACAGCAATAATTTGTACCAGGGCACGGCGGGCCAGGTGCAATGCACGGAAGAGGGCGTGGCGGCGCCTCCAGGCCCTAATACGAATAACACCAATGCCTCGACCATCGCGGCGCTGACTTCGGTGCAGCCGACGATTTCGCCGGCCAGCGGGACGTTTACCACGTCGCAGACAGTGACGTTTACGAATCCGGGGACTAATCGGGATGCGAACACCGGGATCTGGTACACGACGGATGGGTCGACGCCGGTGCCTGGGTCGGGCACGGCGCAGTTTATCGCGAGCGGCGGAACGATTGCGGTTTCGGTGACCACCACGGTCAAAGCGGTCGGCATGTGGGGAGCGCTGAACCAGCCGACCAGCTACGCAACGGGTTACGGGTATGTGCCGAGCGCGGTGACTTCGGCGACTTACACCTCGGGCGCGCCGCCGACGCTGAATTAGTGTGACGTTGAGCGCGGCGGGTTCGGTGACCTCGATTGCTACGGGCGCGAGTGTGCAGATCAACGCGGCTTGCCACTATGCCGGCGGGATCACGACCGGCTGCAACACGACGGATGCTTATGGGCATTCGGTGTCGAGTTGGAATTCGGCGACGACCGCGGTGGTAACGATTAGCGGGACAGGCCTGGCGACCGGGGTGGCGATCGGGTCCTCGAATTTGACCGCGGTGGCGGCCGGAGTGACGTCGAGTCCGTTCACGCTTTCGGTGGTGGCGACGGCGGTGACGCTGACTTCGGTGACGTTGGCGACGACGGCCGGGGTTTCGAGCATTGTGGCGGGGTCGACGAATCAGTTGATCGCTACTTGCCATTACTCCGATAGCTCGACCACGACTTGCACGACGGCCGATGTGCATGGCAATTCGCCTTCGAGTTGGGCGAGCACGGCGCCGACGATTGCGACGGTGAGCACGGGCGGCCTGGTGACGGGCGTGGCGGCGGGGTCGACGAATTTGACGGCGGTGGTTGCGGGGATCACGTCGAGTCCCGCGGTGACGCTGAGTGTGACGGCGGCTCCGCCAACCTTGACCGGCGGGTACTTGGGGACCCCGGGCAGTGCGAACACGATGTATGTGGGTGGGACGCTGCAGTTCTCGGCGTTCTGCCAATACAACACAACTCCGGTGACGACAACCAATTGCAGCGTGGCCGATATCTACGGCAACGCGGTCACCAGCTGGACGAGTTCGATTCCTGGCGACATGACGATTGGCCAGGTGGGGTCGGCGAGTCCAGGCCTGGCGACGGCGGTGGCGCCTGGTGGGCCGAGCGGGCTTTATGCGCTGGCGCATGTGGGATCGACGGCGCTGAACCAGTGGAACATCACGATTACGAATCCGCCGGTGACGTTGACCGGGGTATCGCTCGCTACGACGGGCGGGGCGTCGGCGCTGTTTATCGGCGACACGAATCAGTTGATCGCGACCTGCACCTACTCCGATGGATCGACGACGAACTGCACCACGACGGACTCGCATGGGAATGTGGCGGGGACGTATGCGAGCTCGAACACGGGGCACGCGACGGTGAATGCGACGACGGGGGTGGTGCATGGAGTGGCAGCGGGGAGTACTAATTTGACCGCGGTAGCCGGCGGGTTCACCAGCCCCAACCTGACGATGATGGTGATTGCGATGCCCAGCGGAACGTACACCATCACCATTAGCGGGCCAGTGAAATTTTCCGGCCCGGTGACTTTCTGATGACTCCCCGTGCGAAGTCCTCCGGGCCCGGCACCATTCAAGCCCAGATTCTGGAACAACTCACGGAGGTCAAGGGCAAGGTGGAGGAAAGCCTGGAACAAGGACGCGCGAACGGAAACGAATTGAAGATGCTGCGCCGGGAGCTTGGATTAGATGGCCAGCATGGACGATTGCCGATTATGGAGACGACGCTGATCCGCTATGAGGTACGGCTGGAAAAGTGCGACGCGCGCATCGACAAACTGGAAACCGGCTACAGCGAAGCGAATGGCAAAGCAAAGCTGATGGCCACCACACTAGCACTGCTGGGCGGAGGCGCGGGCGGTGCTCTGATTGCGCTGATCGCGCATTTGATAGGGGTGCATTAGATGGCCAACGTGGAAGCAGCGATCGACTACGTGCTGGGCTGGGAAGACGCTACGCTCTCAGGCGTGATTACGAGCGCCCCGGACGGAAAGCGCACTCGCTTCGGGATCGATGAACATTGGCACCCGGAGCTGACCAATTGCTTGTACTACGGTTCCATGGGCCAGGTGGCCGCGCTACAGATTGCCCGGGGGATATACGAGATGAGTTATTGCCAACCACTGTGCATTGCCGAGATCGCAAACCAGGAGATCGCGAACAAGTTGCTATCGCTGGGCGTGAATGTGGGCGTGGTGAACGCAGCCAGGATGTTGCAGGATGCGGTGACGGTCGTAGGGGATGGACGCATCGGTCCGCTGACGCTGCATGCTCTTGACCTGGCCGAGCCAGACAAGGTAATCGATGACCTGCGCGCAGAAGCAGAGAGCTACTACGACGCCTTGATAGAGAGCCACCCGAACCTGGCGGTGTATCGGGCGGGATGGCTGCGGAGAGCGGCAGCATGAGAGCGCAGCTGGTGTTGTGGTTGTTGATGGCCGGGACCGGCTTGGCACAGCAGACAGGCGGGTACGGCGTGCCGGGGGCGCAGACGTTCTTTCCGCAGGCTAAGGCCTCGGGACCCTACTCTGTTTTATTTGACGATTACTACTCCGGCGCTAACAACGCTTCGAATGTGATTGGGGCCGCGGTTGGGGATAGCTGTGCGGTGAATACGACTTACACCGACATCAACCACCCCGGGAACCTTTTGCTGACTGCGGGCACTGGCGGTACGGGTACTGGGATTACCTGCGGGTACCAGTCGGAAAATCCGTCGGTCGTCTCACCGAACAGCGGTTCGCTGGGTTGGACCTGGGAGACGGCGGTGTATGTGCCAGTGCTGCCGGGCACCACAGCAGGCAGCTATCAGGGTGGATTGGCCAGTGTTCCCGCTGCTAACCCGTGGACCGGGGGGATCCAGTTCTATCTCAGCTCGGCTAACCCGGTGGTGAATGATTGGTATTGCCGGTATGGGACCACCAGCACAGATTCCACCATTGCCGCGGTGGCGGCTACCTGGACCCGGTTGACGATGGTGAACGATGGCACTTATGTGCATTGGTATATCAATGGCACGGAGGCCACCGGTTGTAAGACTGCCGTGGGAAGCATGCCCTCGAGCACACAGTTCCCTGCTTCGTGGTCGGCCACGGCTCTGAGCGCGAGCTCGGTGACCATGGCTGTGGACTATGTCGACTTGCAACGGGCTACGGCGCGATGAGGTTACATGAATAGTCTCAAGATTTGGGTTCATGGGTTGGCGGCGGCGGGGATCTCTGCGTTTGCTTCGGCGGCTAGCGGTGCGATTGCTTTGCCATCCGTGTTTACGTTTGACCGGGCGGGGTTTTTGAATATGGTCAAGCTGGCTGCTGTGCCGGCGCTGCTGGCGGTGTTTGCTTACTTGAAGAGTAGTCCGATCCCGGCTCTGGGGGATAAGTAGTAAAAGCTTTGGTGGTCTTCGCCCATCTTTTTCACACTTAAGGAGATTTTTTATGGCATTCACCTGGCAGTCGGCCGGGCACGCATTCGCGTCCCTGTTCAAGGATGTTGTTACGGTTTCGAAGAAGGTGATTATTGCGCTCGGTGGGCTGCAGAATGAGGAGAAGCTGATCGAGTCGCTCACTTCGCTGGTGAGCCCGCAAGCGGCGGCCGTGGAGCAAATTGCCTTCGGCGCGCTGGGCGAGCTGGTCGCGGCCGTGCAGGCCACGGAAACGGCGGCCGGCGCGAACGGCGTGAATGTTGCGTTCGACGCATCGGTGGTGGCCGAAGTGAAGAAGCTGATCGCGGACTTTCCGGAGATCGTGGCCCAGGTCGAGGCGGCGTTTGTCAAAACTGCCTAACACGCTTGCTCTGCGCGCCTCCTGCGTGATCCATGGCGTTCTGCTGTTGGCCGCGGGATGTAGCGCGCATAGGCCGATGGCCGTGCTCGCTGTTCCCGATCCCGAGATGGCAGACGCGAAGGGATTCGTGGGCGCGGTGGCCGGCAAGATGCCTTTATGGGACGCGGATGATATCTCGAAGTACGAGCGTGTGGAGATCGCCACCGTCAAGGCCGATATCGCCATGGCCCAGCAGGAGGGCGACAAGGTCCCGTTCCTGGAAGACGTGGCCAAGCTGCGCGATGACTGGGATGCGCTGGTCGCGCTCGACGAGATGCTGAAGAAAGAGCAGCTCACATGAAGATGCGGAAAGAGAAAGGCTAACTATGGCTCACACACGACTTATCACCCTCAATGGCAGCGCCGGTGCATTTGTCGCTGTCTCGGCAACCCAGGTGACCCGGCGGGTCGAGGTGATCGAAGATGGCAGCGCGAATGGGGGCACCGGCCAGGGCATCGCGTACCAGTTCAGCGATGGCTCCGCGACACCGTTCACCACTACTTATACGATTGAGCCACAGTCGGAGCCGATCGTGCTCGGCTCCCCCATTCCCCAAGGGGGAGGATATGCGCTTACCATTGGTACGCCGCCGGATAACTCCGGAGGGTATGCGCTGGCCGCAACACTGCTGGTCAACCTGCGGTCGGCAAGCACGAGCACGACCATCGTACGGGTGACGGAATTCGATTAGGCCCACACGCTATGAAGAAAACACTGCTGGCCGTCTTAACCATCGTTACTGGCTTTCCCCATGCCCAGGCGCAGAGCGCCGGTCAGATCATTGCTGCGCAGTATGGGGAATTTCGGGTAACGGGTTCGACCATCGGTGGTTTTTCATTTCCACCCGCCACTTGCCAGGTAAGCGGCGGCGGACAAAACTTTGCCGCCTTCTCGGTGGGCACGCCGGTCAAGATTGTCGATAGCAACCCAAACTTCACCGAAGTCGCCTCGCCCAGCTCGGTGTATATCAGCGCTTGCAGCATCAACATGACGACGGTCTACAACCATGTGCCGCCCTTCTACCTCACTTCGGGAACGGGTGGCCTGCAGGAGGCGATCCGAGCCAACCAAACCACCAACGGACCCAACACGATCCTGCTGAACACGGAGTGGTACAAGCTGATTGCCCCGGGCAATGCGGCTAGCATCATCGCTTCCGTGCAAGGGATCGCAGACCTGGGCTTGCAAGACATTACGACGACCCCCAACACGTTCTACCAGTGGAATGGATCGCAATACACCGTGGTGGCGGCGGCTTCCGGGAACTATAACCAGGGCTCCGCGGGCGCGGTGACGCAGACCGTTACGGCCAAGTTGCAACAAGGCATGAGCGTAAAAGACTTTGGCGCCGTGGGCGATGGAGCGCACATGGCCGCGGATACCGCCGGCCTGCAGGCTGCGGTGACGGCGGCCACGGCTGCGGGCAGAGCGGTCTACGTGCCCGCTGGAAATTACCTGCTGAATAACAGCACAGCAGCGGTTCTGTCGGGAGCACAGAATGTGTTGATCTATGGCGATGGCCCATCCTCTTCGCTGAGCTGCCAGACGGTGGGCGGCAGTGATTGCATCGCGTCCACGGGCGCGACCGGGTTCGGGCTGGCGAATCTTTCGATTTCCTTCGGGCCGGCAGCCACCGCCCGTTCCAGCGGCTATGCGCTCGACATCGAGACGTGCACTGGGTGCTCACTCGAAAACGTTTCGCTCAACAATGGCGATCTTAGCGGGCTGCGCTTGGCGAGTTCGACCCACACCTGGATCAAGAATCTGCGGATCAGCAATTTCTATGCGAACGCCACGTTCCTGGTGAATGATCACGATTTGCGAATCGACGGGTTGGCCTGCCAGAACAACCAGGACGCGTGCTTCGAAGCCTCGTATTACGACTCGGAGTACACGGCGCACGCGATTCCCTGCGAGCAAATCACGGCCAGCAACATCACCAGCTCGAACGATCTGGAAGGGATCCTGGTGAACAGCTGCCGCAATGTCGCGGTGACCGGATTCTCGATCGTTGGCTCCGCGAAGGAGAGCATCTTTGTCGGCCAGGACCCTACCACCACTACTTTGCAGTGGCCAGATCGCATTTCGATTACCGGCGGAGCTATTTACGGAGCCGGGTATGGAACGAATCCACTGAACGCGGCCAGCGCCCAGGCGGTGTACGTCAACGTCGGCACCAACCCTGGCGGATTCATCTCACACCTGAGCTTCGCAGATATTGTGGCCACGCACATCTCCGGCTGGGGCTTCTATATGTCAGATTTCCAGAACGACGATGTGTCGTTCAACAACCTGACCGCCTACGACGTGGGCAACGGGAACACGGCGGGCTGCTTCCAGACGGAAGGGAACAACGTTAATTTTGCCAATGTGAGCTGTACCGATATTGGGACCTATGCGCTGTTTGACAACACCACGGTTCGGTTGACGGGGACGAATTTTGTTTCGAACGCCGCCAGCCAGATCAGCGGGACGCAGGCTATTTTCATCAACAACACGGCGACCGGGTTTGTGGGCATCAACGGCATCAATGTGAACGACACCAACCCCACGACCTTTTCGAGCTCCATTTTTGACGATTCGACCACCGGTCAACATGGGCTGTTCAATATCTCTACGTCTTCGCTGGTGACGCCGCTGGGACCGACCAGCAACAACGGCGGCACGGCGTACACCTACACTGACGTCAATCACAGTTACGTTCTGCGCAATGGCGGGACGATCCAAAGCTTTCTGCCGCCGGACGTTTACTTTTTGCCGACCTCGGGCACCACGCCGACCAGCCAGGTGAATGGAACGGTGCTCTACTTTCAATCGAAATGCCGGGCCACGCCGAGCAGCCCGGAGCAGACGGAATCGGTGGGCTGGCTGGATCTGTATCCCACGCTGACCACAGAGTCGCTGGTGATCAACCATACCGGGGGTTGCGGCTTCCCGATCATCTTCGATACGACGGCCGCGGCGGCCGCGCTGATGCCGCAGCTGAACGATATAGCCACGGTGAGCGCGGTGCACTTCAGCGGCTATGCCAGCGGCACGTATGCGTCGGTGCCTACGTTTGCCGCCGGCGCAGGAGCGGGCACCAGTCCCACGCTGGCGCGGAACGCCAACTCAAACGACGTCTCCGGCTATCTCTCGGTGACGACGGGCTCGTCGCCAAGCGCCTCTGCGGTCATTGCCACGGGGACGTTTGGCACGACCTACGCGACCCTGCCTAAGTGCACGCTGTGGCCGGCGAACGCAGCGGCCTCGGCGCTGTCGGGCGCTGGGGCTGCGTACATTCCGGTGCCGAGCACGGACACGGCGTTTGCCATTGAGTCGGGCGCCACGGCGCTGGCGGCGTCGACGCTTTACATCTGGGGGTATACCTGCACCCAATGAAGCTGCCGTGGATATCCCGCTCTTCGCACGAGGCGATGATGGCCCTGGTGACGACCCAAGCGGACGAATTAAAGCGCGAGCGGACGGTGTTGTTAGACCGGCTGGCAACGCTTGGGCTGGGTGGCCCCCTGTTCACCTCTGCCCGGGGGCAGGCTCCCCCGGAGAGCGAAGAAGCCATTGACCCGGAGGCGGAAGAGATGGAGAAGTTGATGCAGCTTCGCCGCCGTCCATCGAAGCTGGCGGGTGCACTCACCCGCAAAGCTTATCGCGATTACCACAAGGTGCTGGCCGGGCCCAGCGTGCGGCGGTTCGCGAAGGCCGGCACCATGACCGCGGCGCTGGACGAAGCCGAAGCACTCGGAAAGACACAGGCGTAAATGGCCACATACCCCGGCGTTGCCCTAACCCACTCTTCCAACCCGCAGCGAGGGATGGAGCATACACCGTCTGACCCGATGCAGGGTACGGCGGATGAGCCACAGAACAGCGCCCAGTTGAGCGAAGAAGATCAGCAGCGGCTGCTTGCACTGGTGCGCAGCTATAAAGACCAGTGGTCGCAGGACCGCAGGGTACTGATGCAACGCTGCCTGGAAAACCTGGAGTTTTTCAAGGGCAACCAATTTATCTCGTTTGGCCCGGGCGAGTCGGATTTTTTCAACGCGCTCGACTGGATGCACCAGGGGGAGCATGCACCGGAGGCCGACGATAAGGACCTGTATCAGTACTGCAATAATTTTTATCAGATGCTGGCGACCGGCTTTGTCGCGGCGCTGGCTCCGCAGGTGCCTAAATCCAAGTGGATGCCGGAGGACGCGGAACAGCTCTCCGATGTAACCACCGCAAAGGCGGCGCAGACGCTAATCGACATCATCGAGCGGCAGAACCGGGAGCAGTCTCTGCTCAAGCAACAGTTGCTGTACCTCTACACCACCGGGGCCGTCTTCCGGCATACGCGCTACGTGGTCGATGCGGAACGCGCAGGCACGTCGCGGGAGCCGGTCTTTAACGAAACCGAGACCGAGCTGGCGCCCGATCGTTACCACTGCTTCCATTGCGGAGCCACTTCACCGGCGGACACGATGGGCATGCTGGCACGCGATTGCCCGCAGTGTGGCCGTCCACTGGCGCAGGATGGGTTCTTCCCGGCGGAGTATGGGCCCGTGGTCACACAAGTGGGTGAAGAAGAAGTGCCCAACGGGATGGTGGCGCAGAACCTGTATTCTCCGCTGGAGGTGGACTGTGACCCGGCTGCGAATAACCTGCGGCAGACGCCACTTCTCAACCTGGAGGTCGAGGTACACGTGGGCGCTCTGCGGGCGGCGTATCCGGCTATGTACGACCAGATCGCGGCCAGCGCGACCAGCGAGCTTTCTGCCAACGGCAGCATCGACCGCATTGCCCGGCAGCAGGTGTACTCGCAGACGGGCGCTTCTTCGAGCATCCTGCAAGACCAGCGGCCAACGCTGTCGCGGACGTGGATTCAGCCGTGGGCTTTCGATCTGGAGGATGATCAGGAATTCGGCGAGCGGATGCGGGCCACGTACCCGAATGGGTTGCTGCTGGTGAGCACGGGCGCTACTTTCCTTTCGGCGCGCGACGCTTCGCTGACCAAGGAGTGGACGTGGGCGGGTACGCATGAGGGGTTCGGGCTGTACCCGCCGTCGATTGGCGACATCGTGGTGCCGTTTCAAAAACGGTATAACGACATGGCGAATATCCTGCATGAGTTTATGGACCGATGCTCCTCGGGGGTGACGCTGGCCAATGCGGATCTGATCGATACCAAGTCGATGCAGGGCAAGCCGATGCTGCCGGGGGTTTTGAACCTGGTCAAGTTGAAGCGGACGGGCGCTCCGGGCGCGATCCGCCTGGCCGATGCTCTGTATCAGTTTCAGTTCCAGATGCACGAGGAGGCCTTTAGCTATCTGGATAAGCTGGCCTTCAATGCCCAGATGTTTGCCGGGATTCCTCCCCAGGTATACGGGGGCGCGGGGGATCCTTCGATCGAGACCTTTGGGGGGCAGCAGCAGCAGTTGAACTCCGCGCTGGGCAAGCTGAATATTTATTGGGAGAACCTGAAGGAGGAACACGCGCAGGCGGATGAGCTGGCGGTGAATTGCGCCAAGGACAATCTGACCGCGGATATGCGGCAGGTGATTCTGGAGCGGGGCTCCGAGTTTCGCAATGATTACATCCGGTTGGATGACCTGCAGGGCAGTATCCATGCTTACGCCGATACCGATCAGGGATTGCCGGTTACGGCTGCCGAGCTACGGCAGCGCTGGATGAATTTGATGCAGGCTGCGGCGAGTAATCCTGTGGCCCAGGCGATCTTCGATGATCCTACCAACCAGGAGCAGGCGGCGACGGCTCTTGGTGTTCCGAATATGGTGGTTCCCGGGGCGGCGATGCGATCGAAGGTGTTGCAGATTATTGAGCGGCTGTTGGAAGCCGAGGCGGTGCCGGTGATCGACGCGCGAACGGGACGGCCTACCGGACAAGTGAGGCCGACGATCATGCCGGATAAGGCTATCGACGACTTCACGGTGTTGAAGCAAGTGGTGAGGCAGTATTGCCAGGAGAACTCGGATCTGCCGGATGAGAATCCGGCGGGTTGGCAGAATTTGTTGGCGTACTTTACGGCGGCGGTTGCGCTCGAGACGCAGCAGAGGCGGAGATGGCGCAGCAGAAGGCTGTGGTGGCGCAGGCGGGTTCTCCGAAGGCGCCGCAGATTCCTCCGCATGAGATTGATGATGTTGTCCATACGATGGGTGGGCTTATGCATACTCCTCCGTCTGTCACATCGGGGAACATTCAGGGCCAGGTGCAGGCAGCGAATACTCTGATCAAGTTAGCGGATAAGTTGCAGGGCTAAGGTCATTTTATTCAACCACTTGCAATCAAGCAGCGTCATGAATCGGACCGACTTTATCCGCTCGCTAATCGAACCGATGCCAGAGCCGCAGTAGGTACTTAAGTACCCAAGCCTCCGTTCGCTCCCAAAGCGATAAGTTCACATCGCCTCTATGCATGCGATAGAGTTGACCTCGGACAACAAGCCGTTTCGGATCGGGTCGTCCTGTGGCACCGATCGTACCATCGCGTCTTAGATACTGGTGAACTCTAGCCACCTCGCTACGAGTAGAATCAAGATAAGAGACCTCTTGGGTTCGAGTGCAAAATGGTTCGGCAGCTAGGGTTCTTGTAGGGTGGGTATCTCTGGTTATTTGCTCTGTGAGCTCTCCACTCTTGACTTTTTCGAGAAAGCGATGCCTTTTGAACAACCATCGCATTTTCCATTCGTTTATACGCACTGGAGTTGACATGGTTAGCAGATCTCAAATCTCAGAACATCTCGCAATGTATCTCAATGGCAAGATCCCTCTTGATCTCTTTGAAGATTGGGTCGTTGAGAACACATGGAATATACATCTCGACAGGGATGTCGAAGCGATGCAACTTGCATATGCTATAGAGGAGTCTTTGGCTGAGTATTCCAGCGGGCATATTTCGGAATCCCAACTCAGAGACGAGTTTAAGGTAGCGCTTTATTCCGAAAGGCCTGTTGTGGAAGTTCATTATTTCTCGCCGAGACCCGCAATGCAGAGTGTGAGTCGCAACAGCGACGCTTTCCTCAGCGGTGAGGTCGTCACTTTAGACTCGAGGTCTGGTTTGGTTCTGAACCTTTCGGGAAGCTCAGCACAGGGTCATCGGTGGCAAACGGTGCAAGTGTGAATTCCGTCCTTGCTACCTCTTGCCCATCGAGTTTGATGACGATTTGATGTTGGCCAAATTGCTTCGGTGAAACGCCCAGTTGTATCACGGTCCAAACCGCGCGCGGTAATGTTGGGACCTTTGAAACGGGTACGGCTTGGTCCGTGATCAACGGGTTCACAGTTTCCTCTCCATTGGGGCGAACAAGCGTCATGGTGATGGTGTGATTAGCGTCGTCGTCGGCGGTAAATCGCACCACACCCGCACAACACATCTGTGCCATCTGCTGTTCGATGGGAATTTCGGGCAAGATTCTGGTCACAAAGTAGTCAACAATACGAATCACGCTGAAAACGCCATCAACCTCGCGTAGAGCTCGCTCACAGATCCAATAGTTCGCAGACAAGAACGCCACAATCAAACCTCATTTCCTTTGCTGGGCTATGATAACGCCCGGACATCATACTGGACACGCCAGTTTGACAGATTCAGTGCCCTGAGCACTTGTCCGCACCAGAAAGAAGACCTATATGACTGAAGCTACTATCGCGGCTCCCGCTCCGGGAGCCGCTCCTGTTTCTACGCCTGCATGCCGCTTCTCCTGCCCCGGCGCCTCCGTTTCCTTCATTCGGCGGTGGCGGTTCGGCTCCGGCCTCTCACGGTCGACCCAGGCAAGTTCCCTATTCGCGAGGACTATGCTGCGGCTCTCCTGAAAGAGAAACTGGGTGCGATCCACGCCGCCCGGAGGAACAGCCGACTCCTGCTGATGAGCCCGTCGCTCTGATCGAGGCCTCCTTCGGCGGCGCTTGAGGTTCCAGGTGACGAAACTGTTGCGGTTGCTGAAGCCCGTCCCGGTTGAAGAGGATTTTCAGCTTGAACTCGAGGCTGTCGTTACGCCTGAAGTTCTGAGCCAGATGGTCACGGACAATCCTGAGTTCGGTAAGTTGCTCGAGGCCGACTCCCGGCTGAAAGGACAGCTGTATAAGACAGCACGCGAGGCGGCGGAGCTGAAGCCTTACCGCGAGATATTTCCCGACCTGGATTCAGCGAAAGTAGCACATGATCATTCGTCCACGTGGATTGACGTGCGCGAGACTTTCCTCGGCTCAACCACGCGCGAGGGCACAATGGCTTCGCTCAGCAAGATTGCCGAACTCTCTTACGAGCGCGACGCTGACGGCAACGTGGTGATGCAGAATGGCAAGCCGGTGATCGGCGAAGATTTTTTTGGATTTGTCGACCACGTGGTGGGACTCGACCTCGACCACCGCGCACAGGATGTAACCGCACGCCTCAAAGCGAATAGCTATCGCTCTGAGGAGGAACGCAATCGCGACCAGCGCGTGAAAGATGCACTGGAGACCCTCAGGGAAGAATCCGCGGCCACTTCCCCCGCGATAGAGGCGCAGCCAGAGGCACTACGGCGCAAGTCAGATGAGCTGGACCGGCGAGAACGGGCGCTGAATTTACGCCAGCACGGCGAGAAGGTGGAAGAGAGACGATCGTTCGAAAGCGGATTGCAGACGGAAGCCCAGACACGCATCCACGATGGCATCAGCAGGATCATTGCCAACGTGGAGAAGCAGGGTGGCGTCGTCAGTCCTTACTTGAAGAACATTCTCCCGAAAGCCATCGGCGCCAAGCTGATTCGCAAGATTCAGTCGAACCCCGCACTGCAGGACCAAATGCATTCCCTGCAGCGGCTGCCCATTGGCGATGCTTCCCGCCAACGCCGACTCGCGGCCATTGACCGGGCCGTGCAGCAATATCTTCCCGACGTGGCGCGCGCAGAACTACGCGAGGCAGGGGTGCAGATTGCCAACGCATCCGCGGCCAGACGCGCCAAGGTAGACGCCCAGATCGACAGCACCAGGCAGACCGAACCCAAGGGATCCACCGGACCAGCCAGCGGGGGCAGCGCAACGTTGACCTCAAGCGCCGCCTTCGACCACGCCCAGGCGCACCCGGCGCAGATCCAGGCCTATGAGGAGATGGGCTTCGCCAAGCAGGAGATCCTGATGACCAATGGCAAAATGCCGGGGTTTGACGGGCTCACTGCGAACGTAGGCCAGTTCACGATTGCGGGCCGTGAGGTAGTGCGTAATATCCACGCGGATAATTCGCGCATCGACTTCATGGAGTTCGGTTCGTGGCTCAAGGTGGTGTGGGGCAAGGCGCCGTTCTGGTTCAAGAACCGCAGCGGACAGTGGGTGTTCCAAATCTACGATCCAGCTTCGGGCAACCCGACGGCGAATGAGGGATGCTACTACGTGGACGCGCGGCAGTATGCGGTCGACAATCCCCAGGCGATCTCTTCCGTTACCGGGTTGAAGGTGCCTGTTTACAACTAAGTTGTAGAGGGTGGGAGCCCCCTGCTTCAGCAGGGGGTGCGACGCTTCAGCGTCGCGGAAACGGTTCTTCTATCCATCGGGCTTTAGCGCCGGATTGACAAACCCGCGGCTAAAGCCGGAGAAGAATAGATTTACGCGTACCGCTCGGCTTGAAAGCCGAGCTCCCCCGCATAAATACGGGGGCTCCCACCGGGCTTTCGTTGCAAAAACGGTGGGGGCGCTTTGTTTCGAAAGCGAGGCCCCCATAAATGTGGGGGGCGAGCTTGCACGAGAAATCGGTGGGAGCCCCCTGCTTTAGCAGGGGGAGCGACGCTTTAGCGTCGCGGTTCCTCATCGGTGCAACTCCACTGCAATTCCTAGCAAAAGCCCGCGGCTAAAGCCGGTGGAGTAGGTGCTGATGGAACCGCTCGGCTTGAAAGCCGAGCTCCCCCGCATAAATGCGGGGGCTCCCACCGGGCTTTCGTTGCAAAAACGGTGGGGGCGCTTTGTTTCGAAAGCGAGGCCCCCATAAATGTGGGGGGCGAGCTTGCACGAGAAATCGGTGGGAGCCCCCTGCTTTAGCAGGGGGAGCGACGCTTTAGCGTCGCGGTTCCTCATCGGTGCAACTCCACTGCAATTCCTGGCAAAAGCCCGCGGCTAAAGCCGGTGGAGTAGGTGCTGATGGAACCGCTCGGCTTGAAAGCCGAGCTCCCCCGCATCAATGCGGGGGCTCCCGCCGCTTATCCCTTTCCTGGCGCTTTCTTGCCTGCGCACCGATGGCATGAGCCGAAGTGGGAACTTGTTCTTCGCTCAGTAGTTCAACCCGTGACGTCATGACACTCCCCAAAGAATTGAGCGCAGCATGACTTATGAATGCCCTTGCCCTGGAGGCTCGGTGAACACACCTGACCCTGACTTCAAGATGGAAGCAGTGGTGGTATGTGACCGCTACTCCGATTTTTTACGCTGCACGCTCCCTGGCAATAAACACTTGTTTGACCGCATCGTGGTGGTCACTTCGCCGGAAGATCGCGATACACAGCGCATCTGCGAGTTTCACCACGTTGAGTGCCTGCAGACCGACGCGCTTAATTCCCGGTGGAACAAGTTCTGCAAGGGAGCAGGGATCAATGAGGGCCTGAGCCGGCTCGATCGGGATGGATGGGTCGTGCATCTGGATGCGGACATCGCGCTGCCTCCGCAGACCCGGTTGCTGCTGCAGAACGCTCACCTCGACCGGTGCATGATCTATGGCATCGATCGCTTCTGCGTCAAAGGTTATGCCCAATGGGACCGCTTTCTCGAGACGCCTGCGCTGCAGCATGAATGCGATGCCTATGTTCATTTGAACGCCTTTCCCCTGGGCACGCGTGTGACCAGCAAAGACGGCGGCGGGTATATTCCCATCGGGTTCTTTCAGATGTGGTTCCCCAGCGCTTCTGGTGTTTGCGACTATCCGGTCGCACATACCGATGCGGGACGCGGGGACATGGTGTTCGCCAAGAAGTGGCCGCGGGCGAGGCGTGCGCTCATTCCCGAGATCGTGGGCTATCACTTGGAGAGCACGGACGCCTCCATGTCTGCCAACTGGTACGGCAGAAAGACGGCGCCCTTTACCCACGACGGTGATCAGTAATGAGCCATATCGTGCCCAGCGCCACACAGCGATTTCTTATCAGCTATGGGGGCAGGAATCCTTTCGGTAAGCCGCATTGGCGATTGCTGGTGGGCAGCGACCGCCTGGTAAAAGAATCGGGTGTTTATCGGGATTGGGCTCCAGGGTTGTCGACGGCGGAGAAGGGTGGGTTGAATTTTCAACCCAACCCCAATGCGCCGGGTTGCAATTTCTCTCGCCATGACAACCGGCCCCTGCGCGTGGTCACTGAGATGCGCGAGGTAAGAAAGTATCCCCACGCAGAGGGATGGATCCTGGAGAGGTGGTTCCCTGCTTCGAGTTATGGCACCCAGGCGGAGTGGTATTCGTACAAGGCGGTCGATGGCTTCACGCCTATGTTAGGGCCCTATCCCGAATGTGGGGATTATGAGATGGTGTTCGGTCCGTGGGCCAAGGCGCCTACGACGGATACCCTGCAGACCTTGATCGCGCAGTATAGCTACGGTATCAACAGCCGGCGCGGCAGTGCTGCCTCTCGCGCGCAGGAGTATTTACTGCGGTTCCAGTATGAAGAGGAACAGGCTGAGACGAAACGCAAGGCGGAGTACGACGCGATGATGCGTGATCATATCTCGCCCTTGCACAGCAGTAGTCTCGCCGCCAGCCGCTGGAGGCAGGACCTGGCGCGTAGGACTGGAAATGCTAACGAACATATTGGGATTTTGTGAGGCCACGGATAAGGCACCCGTCGGACCCTTCCTGACCTTTAAGTCTGTTTCCACTTTCATACACAACCAAGGAGCTCTTTTTATGGCAACAGTCGTCATTACACCGGAGATGCAGCGCGCTAACGCGGAGGCGTTGCTGGGTAAAGATCCTGGCAAGTTCCGTGACCCCGGCCAGCGATGGACCGTCAAGCGCTACGCCGAAATTCAGCGCCTGCTCAAACAGGCAGAGGCCGACAAGCCGGTCACTATCCTCAACCTCAACCCCTTTCCCTTAAAGATCAATGGAGGTGTCTATTTTCCTGACGAGATTCCCGCCTGCCCGCCAGGCAAGCCTTACGCCATCCACGTAATCCGGGATACGCGGTGGGGCCACAAAGACCTGGGCTGCGACGCGCAGAACATGATGCAGATGGAACCGGTGCCGGCCATCCCCCTGGTGCTGGCAGCCGAATACATTCGCGAATACGTGCAGCAGGATGGCGGCTTCGGCGGAGTGCTCTGCTACGTCGGCGATCACCCCCCGGCCACCATCAAGAAAGGCGCGGTCATCCGCGTTCCTGAAGTGGCTTATAGCGAGACAGGCGAGTTCTACGTGGAGGTGCGGGAGCGCGACTTCCACGAGACACTGACCGCCATCCGCGCCAAACGCAACAGCTCCATCCTGCAGCGGCTGCAATCGGCCAATGCCTGGTATGAGAACGACTCGCAGCGCATGAACATCAACGATACGCATCGCGACCTGGCGCGCCTGGCCGTGGACGAAGGGCTGATTCCCGAATTGCCTCGCTGGGTCATGCAGGCCAACACCCTCACAGAAAAGCAGCCGGACCCTTGCCCCAGCTGCACCGCGACGCCCAAGGCGGGCGCCATACTGTGCATCAATTGTAACCATATCTTTGACGTAATCCAGGCCTACAAAAACACCAGGATCGCTTACGGAGCCGTGGAGATGGATCGCCTGACCGCGGCAGAGTGGAAGATCGTTAACCAGATCAAGGCCGAACGCGACGCCGCGAAGGGCAAGCCCGCGTGAGCTGGACGCTTGGCCAGGTAAAGGCACGGGTGCGCAATCTGCTGGATGATCCCCAGGGATCGTATCTGACAGATAGCTTCATGGTGCCGCTCATCTGCGAGGTGTACGACGATGCCAACTCGCAGCTCGCCTCCACGCAGTCCTCTTGGGATATCTCGGTGGTAGAGGTGCCGGGCATACCACCGGGCACCCCAAACCTGGCTCCCTATCAAACAGGCAGCGGCCCGCTCGCGGCCCTCACCGACCAGCCGCTGCGCATCGACTGGAAGCCTGCGGGAGACCCTCCGTGCTATTACCGGCTGGTGCGGAATTACGAAGTGCTTCCCGACCTGCAACCCCGCGAGGGTATGGCGGGATGGGAGTTTCGCAGCGAGGTGATCTGGCTTGCCAATTGCTCCATCGCCGTCGACCTGCGTATCCGCGGTGAGTTTGGACCGCCGGCGCTGACCAGCGATGACAGCGTGCTGCTCTCGCATCCGCGGATTGGCTATGTCGTCGCCTATGGCGCGGCGGCGTTGATCGCAACCGTTCGCGGCAACCAGGCGTGGACCCAGCAGTATGAGCAAAAAGCCCTCGAGGGCATGGACGAAATCATGGAGCAACTTGTCCGTGCCGAACAGGGCCAGGTGCGCCGCACGGCGCGACAAACCGGGCGCCGATCTTAGTTGAACTTTTTATAAGGAGAAACCATGGCAGTTTCAGGAGCAATCATCGATTACACAGGCGGAGCCGGGGATCGCAACTTTACCGTCTTCATCCAGCTTACCTTCAGCGGCAGCTTTCCTTCCGGTGGAGATACTCTCAACCTGACGACCCTGACCAACCCCAACGGTCTGGATGTCGAGGGCGTCTTCGAATTTCCTCTTACGTTGGGCCCGGCGGTTTACCTGGAAGATATCGGCGGGTACTACGTGCAGCCGAAAGTCACCGGATCGACCTTGACCGCATTTCTCGTCAACGTCTACCAACCCGGCGGTGCCATTGTCACCGTTGGAACTTATCCAACCCAGGTCAGCGGCGGTAACGTGATCCTCACCATGCAGAAGCGTCGCGTCTAAGCCCCGCATGAATTTCGAAGGGTTCCTCCCGCACGAGTTCACACGTTTTGGTGGGCTCGTCGACAATGACGATCCGACCGTGCTGCCTATGGGGGTTGCGGCTGTCTGCAAAAATTGCAGGTTCCAGCTCACCACCGTGGCCACGCGCTATGGGCTGCAGACAGCGATGCAGGGTCCAAACCAGGCGGCTATCTCCGGCCTGGCTTCTTTGATTTATACCCCGGAGAATCCCGGCGAGACGCTCTTTCAGGTCCCGCTGGTTTTTGATACCGACGGCTACCTGCTGGTCGAGCGTCCTGTCGGCAGCGGCAAGCTGGTGCGGGTGCAGGGGCCGCTGGTGGCCCAGCCCGGCAATGCACATGCGATCGTGACCGAGGCGTATAACCGCGCCCTGGTGGCGTACTCTAACCTCGAAACGCCATCGGCCCCGATCAACGTGTACGGGCTCAGCACGCAGCAGCTGGACCCCTACGGGCAGAAGCCGCTCGGCGCGGCCTGGCTTGCTTCCACGGCCTACCTAGTGGGCGAGTATGTACAACCGACAGCGACGGGCGGCAACGGGCACCTCTACCGCTGCATCTCCGCGGGCACTACGAGCGCCGCCGAGCCGGCGTGGCCGCTCGCAGAAAACACCACGGTTACAGATGGCGGCGTCACCTGGGAAGAGCTGACCCCGGTGCTGGTGAACCGGCTGCCGGCGCCTAACTCTCCCCAGCCTGCCCGGGTAGCCGGTGGGGGAGCTTTCCCGGCCGGCCGCGATGTCTACCTGGCGATCACGTATGTCAACGCGCAGGGGGAGTCAATTGCCTCCGCTCCGGGCATCCTGGTCCACACAAATTTGAACGACGCCGCCCGGTTCATTGTGCCTGCCTTATCAAGCCTGGCAGGGTGGATTCGTGGGCTGGCGTCCACCTACCAGCCAGCCTCGGTCAATGTTTATGAGGCGGACGTGGCTACCGGAGCCGCCGCCCCAGCCCCGGCTAGTTTTGCCCGGGTAGGCAATTTCTCCCCGGGGGCTACTGTCACAGTGACGAACACGGCGGCCGGGATTGCGCCACCCTCCTCCAACACGGCGCGGGTCACCCCTGGCGGATTGGCGCCCCCATCGACACCTACCGTCGAACGTGCCTCGGGCTCGGGCAGCTTCCCTGCCGGGCGCGATGTGTACGTGATTGCCACCTTCACCAACGCGCTCGGGGAAACGCTGCCTTCCGTTGCCGGCACGCTCCTCGAGACTATCCTCAATGATGCGGTGCAGGTCCCCATTCCCTCGACGCTGTATCAAATTACGGGGGTGAATCTCTATGAAGCCGACGTTGCCACCGGAGCCGCCGCCCCTGCTACCAGCAGCTACGCGCTCGTGGGATCATTTCAGCCGCTTAGCACCGCCACGATTGCCGCGACCGCCAGCGGGCCGTCTGCTCCCGTGGCCAGTACCTCTGGGCCAGCCGGAAACATTGCCCCCGACACGAGCCCAGGGCTGCGTTACGCCAGCATCGCGTTCACCAACCGCAACGGAAATCTGAGTGCCACGGTACCCGCCTTCACCTCGGTCAGCGTGGATGTGCCCGGTTATGAGCTGTACCTGGCCAATATTCCCATCGGACCCAGCAACACCCTCAACCGCACCATTGGCTTCACGGTGGCTGATGGCACCAATGCCGGCCCGTTCTTCTACATACCCGCGGCCACGGTGAGCGCTTCCATCCCGATGACGGCCACGGTAATCGACGGTAATGTAACTACCACTGCCTTCTTCAACTTCACCGACGAGTTTCTCGCAGCGGAAACTTCGACCGACATGACCGACCGGCTGCGCTGCATACAGCCCCCCGCGGCCGTCGACGTGTATTACTCTCCATCGAATGACCGCGTGGTGCTGAGCGGTGTGGACGGATACGGCTCGGGACATTACATCTCACTGGCCGCGGACTCAGAGTCCTACTACGGCGATACCAGTCCGATCCAGGTGGCGAGCGGCAATGGGCAGCGCTGCATTTGCGCGCGCGAATTTCAGGGCACGCTTTTCTCGCTCAAGGAGCGCTCCGGCTTTACCATCTCCCCCACGGCAACAGATCCCTCCACCTGGTCGGTGCAGCAGCGATGGGAGGGTGTGGGTCCTTGTGGGCCACGAGCTGTTTGCGTTACCAATGAATTTCTTTTTTTCGTTCATCGCAGCGGGGCTTATGCGTATGCGCCCAGTGAGCCGCAACCAAAGCTCATGACCAAGGAAATCCCCACTCTCTGGCAAACCATCAATTGGGATTACCAACATCTGATCTGGTGTTGCGTGGATGAAGAAAATAAGGAGATCCGGATCGGCCTCCCGGTGGGCAACGCCACCGTGCCCAACCAGACCCTGACCATGAATTACATGGAGGGCCTGTCCGGGCCTATCCACTTCAGCCAGTATGCGGGCCGCGAGGTGGCCATGGGAGCTGCCCGCAAATGGAGCCTGGACGATATCGCCGGGTCGGTGGCGGTGCGTTGTGAGCGCCAGTTGCCGCAAAATGCCTCGTCCTTCGGGGCGCAACGGCAATCGCAGGTGCTGATCGGTTCCTCATCTCCCGATGGCACGGTGCAGATGATCGCGACCGGCGTTTACAACGACAACGGCAGTGGCATCGCCTGCCAATACGAAACCACCAGCACCCAGGACCTGATGGATGTTTCCATGCTGGGCGGGGTGAGCATCAATGCGCTGGGCCAAGGTTCGATGAGTGTATCGGTCATGGTGGCTAGGACTTACGCAGACTCGCAGCAGACCCCGCCAGGTAACGGTACCAACGAAATCAAGCTCGCGCCCTTTCCGCTGACCCCGGAAAACTGGAGAGGCTACGACGGCGGCGCGCGGGGGCAGAATGAGCGCTTCCGCATGCGCTTTACCAATGGCAGCGTCCCCAATGCCTGGTTTGCGCTCAAGTATTGCAGCCTGTTTACCCGTCCACTTTTTACCGGTAGGAGCAGCGATGGCGCTTAGTGTGAATCTTGCCCAAATCAACTCCGCGGCTAAGGGCAATAGCGAACTGCGGGAAACGCTGACCGGCATTCATCTCGCCCTGCAGTCGCTTTACTCGCAAACGGGCACTACCCCGCTGACCAAGATAGACACGAGCGCCGCCGCCTTCACGTCGCCGCCTCCGCCTTCGCAGCTCGTCGTGACCGGGGCCAACGGGACCTTCCTTGCTTCTATTACCGCAGTGCGCAATGCAACCAACGCGCCGATCTATCAGGAGCTATCGAGCTCACCGGTGGCCACCTTTGTTTCGGGGCTCACCACTTACCCAGTCAGCACAAACACCAGTTATGTCTTTCCTGATCCCGGGGTGACCCTGTACTGGCGGCTACGATCCAGTTATAACCAGCAGAACTGGAGCAGCTATCGCGCACAGCCGGGCCCGGTCAGCTCCGGCGTGATGAGCTCGGCAGCGAGCGGGAGCAATCTCTCCCTCAACCAATCAAACTATGCGACGGTCGACTCCGTTGCCAATGGAAGCACGGCCACTGTGCGGGTTTATGGTTCCGGCGGGGTGGGCACCTCGTGGACTTCCATCCTCGGTAACAGTTCCAAAGTAATTGCGTCTGGAAGCATCATGAATGTCGCGTACTCAACCAATGGATTCGTGGTCTGGGATGGGCAGAAGTATCAGCTCAAGCCGCAACTAGCCCAGACGTTCCCTGACACCTGGGTGCCGGTGGGCAAGGTATCGGTGATCGCTAATTCCAGTGGATTAGTCCTGCCGGTGATTCATGCCGTGGTGACCGGGGGCTCGATCGTCGCCTACCAGATTATCAATCCCGGCAACGGGCTCACCGCGGCCCCCACGCTGACGATTACGGATAGCACAGGCAGCGGCGCCACAGCTACGGCCGTGGTGTCAGCCGGCGCGGTCACGCAGGTCACTCCAGGCAGCGCGGGCAGTGGCTACTCCAGCACACCGGTGGTCACCGCCTCTGGCGGCGTGAGCGGTGGCTTCGCCGGCGGCGGCGGAGCTACCGGCAACAACGGGGGGAGGCTCTACGCCGATGTATAGCCTGTACCAGCAGTATCTGGATACGGCGAGCGGCTTTCATATCATCGAGCTGCGCGACGAACGGGGCCATCGGCACCTGGTACAACTGGCCGTCGGTCACGACTCCTGCCCCGCGTGCGGAGCGGTTCACCCCAAAGACGACCTGGACACCCTGGACCCCGCGGCCGCCATCGCGCAAATCAACGAGGCGCTGAATACGTCGCAGCGGCAGATGCTTAACTATGCCGGCAAGCACGGTCTCACCGTGCGATGAGGCGCATTACGCTGCGCCAGGCGACCCCGCAAGACTGGCCTGTCATCCAGCAATTGCACCGGGAGCACCAGGCAGCGCAGGGCACTAACTACGAACTGCCCAACCTATTTGGTCCCGCGATTGCCATTGCCCTGGTAGGCGTGGAGGAGGGCGGGGCGGTGAGGAACTGTATCTACGTGGAGACAATCGCTGAGCTGCGCTTTGTGGGTTGCGATCCCAAGGCCACGGCCTTCGGACGGCGTGAGATAGAAGGGCTTAGTTACGTGCTCAAGCTAAAGGGCTTTCGCTGGCTTGAGTGTTTCGTACCTCGGCCGCTCAAACAGATGATCCAGAAACCATTGCGGCGAGCGGGGTTTGCTTGTGTCGATCGCGAGCTCGCCCACTTTGCCAAAGACCTGAGAGGGAAAACAACATGAGTAGAGGCCAATCCACGCAAGCATTCAACACCGCATCGAACGAGAACGCTACCGACTTTGGCAACGCGCAGTCCGCCTTGGGCTCGACAGAAAACGCCATCGGCAATTACAACAATCAGCTAGCAAAGTTTGTTTCAGGCAACCCTTATACCCCCGGCGGCGAATACGATCAGACCATCAACGCCGGCCTGGCCAATGTGTCGGACGCGGGCTCGAACTCGCTCCGGGGAGCTCTGCAGTCACAGGCTCTGCGCACGGGCCAAAACAGCGCCGCCGATGCCGCGACCGCGGCCACCACCGCGCAGCAGAACACCCGCAATTTGTCGGGCCTCCTGGCCAATGCACAACAGCAGCGCATTTCGAGCCAGGCCGGCTACAACCAGGCGGCCCTGGGTGCGTCGGCCCAACCCATCAGCGCCAATGAGTCGCTCTATGGCGCGTCTTCGAATGGGGCGGATAGCACCCTGGGCAATGAGACGCAAGCGGCCAAAACGCCCAGCTTCTGGGATGAAGTTGGCAATAGCGTTGCCGGCAATCTAGGCAAGGTAGGGAAACTGTAACCATGACAGATAACCGGGATTACAGGGATGCTTTAGGAGAGGATGAAGCCGGCAGGCTGCTGAAGCAGATCCTGTCTCCGGCCGAGGCGCAGAGCCTGGTGCTGCCACCACCCGATCACCCGCCGCAAAGCGGACCAGGGGAGTCGACCCCGCTGACGGGTAACCTGGCCCGTCCACCTTCGCAGGCCACCCCGGTTCGGTCCGGATTGGCGGGCTACTTCGCCGCCGCGCCCGCGGAAAAAACTAAAGTACCCGACAGAGCCGGCGATCCAGCCTACATAAAGGTTTCCTCGAAGGGTCAGGTTGGCTATCTGCCCAAAGCGAATCTTCCTGCCGCCATGCAGATCGACCAGAACCTTAAAGTGTTGCATGAGCCGTAACGAAAAATGATCCGTTTTAGGCAACAGTACGCCCGGCGTTTCGGCCGGGCGTCTGGTGTGGAAATTGCTGTCTAGCGGTGGCCCCAGTCGTGGTGGTCGCCGTGGTCTTCATGGCCCCAGTAACCTTCGTGGTAGGCCCAGCCGCGGTCGTAGTGGTCATAGTGGGGGTGAGCCCAGTAGGCGCCCGCATAAGGCGGCCTTTGCCACACGCCGGGCCTCCACACATACCTTCCACCGCCCCAGAACCAGTAGCCATCGACCCAGGCATAGCCAGGACCCGGCATAGGAGGCCGCACCTCATAGCGCAGAGGGGGCGGAGCAGAACCGATGTACACGCCGACTCCGGCGAAGGCGGGAGCGCTCAGTGCCGAAGCCAAGATCAAGCTCGCAATCCATTTAGTTTTCATCGTCTTTCCTCCTTACAACGACCTTACATACAGTGCTAACCCAGTCTTATCCGAGAGGTTTCGGTGGAGTTACCTATGGCTACGCATCCGCTTGACACGCTTGGCTTTGAACCTGTTCGTTCGCTGGCCCATCTGGGATTTGAAACAGTCGCGCGCACGATCGTGCAGCCGACCGGTAACCCGGTCATCAACCAGGCGCTCGCCAGCGAAGCCATGCCGGCTTATAAGGCGCGTCTGTTAGAGGCGATCCGTAACATCCCCGGGGCCCGGTTGGCGGCCAGCCGGGATGCTAAAAATCCGGCGCGCCTGGCGGAGAAAATTGCCGCGCAGGGGCAGCCCGCGGAGACGGTGAGCGATTATGGCGCGGCGCAGATCGCGGTTGATTCGCCGCTAGCGAAGGATGCGGTGGTAGCCGCCGTGACGCGGTATTTCCCAGTGTTGCGGCAGCAGGATCATTTCGCCTTGGGCGATCCGGTGTATCGATACCGCAGCTATTCCCTGCAACTGCAGATGCCGAATGGATCGTCGGAGGAGCTGCAGATCGTTCCCCAGGAAGTGCAGGAGGCGAACAAGCAGGAGCACCACGACTACAAGAAAGCCCGCAACGCGCTAGTGGCGGCGCGGGCTCTCAACGATTCTGCCATGGAGCAGTTTAACTCCAGAAATGGAGCGGAGCGCGTAGTGAAGGGATCCGTCGTAAAAGGGGCCAGGGTGAGGTTGGCCAGTGGAGCGCTGGCGAGGGTCGAATACGTGGATCCGAACATGCGCATCGCAAGGGTGCGGACGGAGGACGGCAGGAACCTCACCGTGCGTCACAAAGACCTGCGGCATGCTCCCCTTCCCTAACAAATGACGTAGGAACGGGACGGGCCATGACCCGTCCGGCTCCTGCGGATTCTGTTCAGAAGCTACGGGATTGGTTAGCCCTCAGCTCTTGGGCGGGCCACCGAGGCGGCTATCTTCCCGCTTGCGTCCGGGCTCTACTTTGGGCTTGGGTTTAGGTGCCTTCTTGGTTTCGCGCTTGCCTTTGTCTTTGCTTCCCATGGAACCAAATACTACACGAATATAAGGAGAAAACCATGATCCACACACCACTGAATATCGACCGCGAGCAAATTATCGCCAAACTCTGGGAGCTGGCCAACCTGACCCCGGACACCACCAAAGGCAACGTCACCGGCCAACTCAAGGCCCTCGATCTCCTGCTCGCACTGTTGCCCCTCACGCCGAATAAAGCAGCGAACAAACCTCTGCCCGCACCCGAGATCTACCGGTCGGCATGGATGGCCGGCGCGCGCCGGCTCAATTGACCCATCGATGGATGCCGGCCACCGCCGCGCAACAGGCCGCGCTCGATTCGGAAGCGGACATCCTGCTCTTCGGCGGCTCGGCCGGCTCGCTCAAAACCGAGACCATGTTGATGGACGCGGTGCAGGAGCACGAAAACCCCAACCTGCGGGCCATTGTCTTCCGCTCCTCCTTTGTGGAGATGACGGATCTTATCGACAAAACCCGCCGCCTCTATGCGCCCCTGGGCGGCACCTTCGTGGGTTCGCCCAAATGGACCTGGAGTTTTCCTTCCGGAGCGACGGTCCGCTTCGCGTACATGAAGACGGACGACGACGTTTGGAAGTACCTGGGCCCACGTTATTCTTTCATCGGTTTTGATGAGTCAACACTGCACACGGAAAAGCAGGTACGCAATATTCTGGGCCGGTTAAGCTCGACCGACCAGAGCCTGCGGTTGCGCATGAGGCTAACCTCCAACCCCGGCAACGTGGGCGCGGCCTGGCACCAGACACTCTTTTTGCGCGGCCACTGCCCGGTACACAACGCGCGCGACGCGGCACAACCCAGCGAGCTTTACCGCGATCGCTGCTGGCCCTCCGATGGCGAACCGATCCCCTTCTCCGTGGCGTTTATTCCCGGCAAGCTCTCCGATCACACGCTGCTCGACGCGCATTACTCCAAGCGTTTGCACATGATGGCAGGGGGCGCAGCGGCGGCCATGGAGCAGGGCTGCTGGTGCACGCTTGAGGGCGCCTACTTCCCTTTTATGCATGCAGGCCTGGTGCGCCCACTGGCCGAGGCAGGCGTGGAGTGGTGGCACAACCACTTTCTCTCGATTGATTACGGCTATGGTAAATCCTCGTCCTCGGTGGGGCTGTACGTCCGCGGGCCGGCGGAGTTGCGTCAGAACACAACGATCCCCGGCATTGAGTCTCGCCGATTGCCACACGACGATGGCGCGGCGTTTCCCGAAGGGCGCATCCGCAAGATTGGTGAGCTCGTGGTGCCGCACGTGCCCGCCTATCAGCTGGCGCAGATGGTGGTGGACGCGTTTGTAAGGCCCGAAGAGAGCGGGCAGCGGCGGCGCATCGTGGCAGCCTATCTTGACCCGGCTAACTTCAAGGAGATTGGCGACGGGCACACCATTGCCGACCAGATCAACGAAGTATTTGAGCCCTGGGATATCGTCTGTGAACGCGCCTCGAACGACCGGCTAGGCGGCTGGCAATTGCTCTACCGCATGCTGCGCACGGGCGAGTTCGAGCTCACCGATGCATGCCCGCGCAGTTTCGAAGCATTGCGCACGCGCATGCATGACGATGCCAGGCCGGGAGACCTTCGCAAGATAGCCGGCGATCCCTCCGATGACGTAGCGGATGAGACGCGCTATGCGTTATACACCTTTATTCAGCAGGCCACCCAGCCGCGGCAATTGACGTTGCAGTACGCAGTACGCGGACTCGATATGGGCTCCGCTGCGATTCGTTGGCAGCAGAAGGAAGAAGAGCTCGATCGCGAAGAAGCGCCGATACGAACCACCGGCCGCATCGGTGGAAGACGCTCTTAGTGGCTGCACCTGCGTTTTTCTGCCCATCCAAGTTAACGGCTCTTAAGCAAAGTCACCGCCCACCACTTTTGTCATCGAGGTCGGTGACTTTGCTTAAGAGCCGCTAGCTTGGATGGACAGGAACAAACCACCTCGACCGAGTAGAGGAAAGGAAAATTGGGTGCAACTCCCTACTCCCGCTCGCTCGAGAATTTACAGGTGCGCGCGTCGTAGTGCAGGCGCACCGAACCCAGCGGGCCATTGCGCGCCTTGGCGATGATCAGCTCACCTTTTCCCGCCAACGATATGTCATCGCGGTTGTAGTATTCCTCGCGATGCAGAAAGAGGACCAGGTCCGCATCCTGTTCAATCGCTCCTGACTCGCGCAGGTCGGAGAGTACGGGCCGCTTGTCTACCCGCTTATGCAGTTCGCGGTTCAACTGCGACAACAGAAGCACCGGCACATTCAGTCGCTTCGCCAAGCCCTTCATCGCGCGGCTGATGCCGGCGACCACCTGCTCGCGGTTCTCCATGCCTTTGCGCTCAGCCGCCATCAAGCCCAGGTAGTCCACGACTACCAGATCAAGACCCGCGCTGGCTTGCAGCCGGGCCGCCTTCGCTTCAATCGACAGCGCCGTCTGCGCCGGCTGGTCATCGATATACAACGGGGCGTCGACAATCTCGGCCAGAGCGCGCAGATAGTACTCTTTCTGCACCTCGTTCAACCGGCCGTGACGATGCGCTTGTAAGTCCACTTGGCCGCGCGCGCAGCACATGCGGTCAATGAGCGCCTTGCTGGGCATTTCCAAACTGAAGAAGGCTACCGTCTTGCCCGACAGGGCCGCATGCACAGCGATGTTGCCGGCCACCGCGGTCTTGCCGATCGAAGGCCGAGCACCCAGGATGGTCAACTCTCTCGGTTGAAATCCCGCGGTCAAGTGATCGAGACGACAGAAGCCGGACGCGATGCCGGTCAACCGCGCGCTGTGCTCAAAGAGCTCGTCGATGCGCGGATAGTGGCTCTTGATATAGTCGCCCACCGAAGTTAGATCGGTGGTAATCGCCTGGCCGGCAATCCTGCGGAAGGCCGACTCGGCCTCGGCCAGAACCTCCTCGGCGGAACCGGACTGGTCGCCGGCCAGCGTTCCTACGCGGTCGCTCTCCGCGATGGTCTGCCGCAACAGAGACTTGTCCTTGACGATGTGGACATATTCTTCGATCGATAACCGTCGCGGTAACCCTTCGGTAAGCGCGGCAAGATAGGCCACTCCACCGATCACCGACAGCTCCTTGTGGCGCTGCAACTGCTCGGCCAGGGTCACAAGGTCGACGCTCTTGTCTTCGAACATCAACTCGCCCATGCGCAGAAAGACGCGGCGATGCGAATCGAGCGAGAAGTCGGCGGCCTGGATACGGCCCGCCGCTTCCTGGTAATGGCCATTGTTCAGCAGAATGGCGCCCAGGATGGCCTTCTCCGCGGCCAGGTTGGCGGGCAGAACCACCTCCTTGTGCGCGCTCACGGCTGCGCCTCGTTGAGCCGGCGCCAGGGGGCAATTTCCGGCGCATCCGGGGGCAGAAAGCCGATGATTTCCTTGGTCGCGCTGCTGTAGAGAAACGCCAACTCGCCCTCCGCGTAATCAAGCACAATGGCTGTGCGTGAGTTAGTCAGTCGATGAGCATACTTCACGTCTCCCTTTTGCACCCGGCGGATCAGGCTTTGCCGTGTCGTCCTGCCCACCTCCAGCCCGAACCGCGACCAGGCGCAATCCTTCACCTGCTGGCGCCCGGCTTTCCTATCCAGGTTGCCGGCGTAGGCAATCTTCCTGCGTTCCTGCTTCTTGCATTCGCTCATGCACGGCCTGCGGGAATGCGGCTCCGCATGCCCAGAGCCCTCATGCCGCCGAGGTATCTTCCCCGCGTTGGAATTTCACGGCGCTGAAACGCCGCATTACGTTTGCACTCCTTCACCAGTATGGCCATGGCGCCGTCGTCCGGCCGGCGTGCGGCCAAACGGCGTGCGGCTCTCTCCGATATACCCCAACGCTCTGCTATATCCAGAACGGAATCGGCGGAGCGAGGGCGTCCGCCTCCATGTCTCCGAAGAGGACTCATAGATATCTCCAATGTTCTAGGGGGAGGAACCAAGGGCAATAAAGAAGGGTCAGCCGGGGAGGAGGGGAACCCTTCAAACACGTAACTATTTCTGTCATAGTTACGACTTATCTGAGTGCAAGTATGCCTCAACATTTAGTAACGCGCAAGATTGTAAAACGCTATTTTACGTAACCATATGGGCAAGGGTTTGCGCTGCCCAAGTTAACGTAACCTTAGGTGTTATCTATTCTGCCCTGAGGAGATTTCGGCGGCCTCGACCAGGTAGCCTTGTTGCGTATCGGAAACACCACTAGAGGGCAGACGGAGGAGAAGGGCCGCTGAATCAGGCGGTTGTCTAATCTTGACTGAGCAAGAGCAGAGCGTCCGGGTGAAAATTAGGCCGTTGCGTATAAGCGACAGCGACGGAGTTGGGCTCTGCTCTCCTGTTGCAGCAGCTATTTTACTTCAAGCGAAACCCCTCCGCATCGTCTTCCGGCTCAGGCGGCTCCAGCAACTGCGCCGTGTCATTGCGGACATTCCCCACTGCCTTGTCCACCTTCCAGGCGGTCATTTGCTCCGCGGGAAAAGGCCGCAGCAGATCCAATGGGGGCTGCGCAGTGTTGCCCTTGGCGCCCAGCCAGCGCTCATAGTCCTTGCGCTCAATAATGACCGGCATGCGGTTGTGCAGCGGGGCGACTACCTGGTTGGGATCAGTAGTAATGATCGAGAAGGTTTCCAGCCATTCGCCGCCGGCGGGATTTTTCCAGCGTTCCCACAAACCAGCGAAGCCATAGGGCTCGCGGCTGGACAGCGCAATCGCGAAGGGTTGTTTATGTTTCGGGTCCAGCTTCTGCCACTCGTAGAATGCGTCCGCGGGCACCAGGCAGCGGCGGCGCTTAAATGCCTCACGAAAAGCGGGAGCGGTCGCGACCGTCTCCGCCTTGGCGTTGATGGTGGAATAGCCGATCTGCGCGTCCTTTGACCAATAAGGAATCAAGCCCCAACGCATGAGCACGATCTCCCGCATACCGGTGTCGCGATTCAGGCGCACCACCGGCTGAAAGGTTTGTGGAGCGACGTTGTAGCTGCCGCCCCACTCCACGGCCTCGTCATCGTCCGCGCCGAACCATTGCGCGATCTCTCTCCGGGTTGACTTACGCACATAGCGGCCACACATGACTTGATGATAATTGAGACACTGACTTACTGAGGAAAAGCTTCCGCCAGGGAGCGGCCCACATTAGGCAGTGGTCCTTTGCTCAAAACCAGCAGGCGAAGGGGCGATGCGTTCTTCTTCACTTCGCGGCACTCCAGAACGCGCGTGGAGAATTGCTCCAGCCGGGCAAAGGGACGGAAGCTTTTATTCAACGTACAAACCAACAGGGTGCGTTCCTGTAATAACGGTTGCAGGTCGTCAAGGTAGTACTCGAGCGACCAGTGGAAACCGATACTGTAGAACCCGTAGATCAAGTCATAGGGTCCGGGCAATGCGGAGAGCGGCACCTTCGCGGCATCGAATATCTTGTAAGAGGCGATCCCGTTGTAGTCCAGCATGGCCTCCAGCAGCGGTAGGTTACCGCAGAAAGACGAGGTGTCCGGCCACTGCGGAGGATGTTCGTAATACTTTTGTTTGTATTTGGTACTGGAACCGTTGGTGTCGTAAAGATCGATCTCGCTGCCCGGTAACAGTCCCTTGCGGTGGAAGAAGACAACGGAGCGGCCGAAGCCTGGCCCGATCTCAAGCACACGTTTAGGTTTGTCCACTTGTGCGAAGAGAGGCAACAGGGCTTCATACTCCGCTTGCGAGGCGGCGTTGCTTTCGCTTTGCCACAGCAACCGCGAAGCTTCATCCGCCTTGAGCGGCAGGCGTGTGGAGATAAGACGAATCGCAGCCACCACTTCTTCGGTAAATGGAGGCGCCAGAAATAGTTGCTCGGCAGAGCTGGCCTTAGGGTCGAGTATAGATTTGCCGCGCAGCCGGTTGAGCGAAGCTTTCATGAACAAGCTGGTACCTTCTTTGAGACATTTTCGTTCCACTTAAGAACTCGGTTGTCTGCTCCAAGTATCTCCGCTGGATCGAATTTGATATTCTGTGCAAGACGACTTTTTGCGTCTGGAGAATTCCCTTTGAATACAAAAGAGATCTTAGAACATATCAACAGCGAAATTTCACGACTGCAGCAGGTGAAGGCTTTGTTGCAAGGTACCTCGACCAATGGTCACAGCCGGAGTGCGGCCTCCCTGAACGGTTCGGCAGCGCCTAAGGTCAAGGGCAAGCGAGTACTGAGCGTGGAAGCGCGTAAGAAGATCGCAGCGGCCCAACGCAGACGCTGGGCGAAAGCAAGAAAGGCTCAGGCCTAACGGGACAGAAGTTACCGGGTTATTCCAGCGGTTTCACAGTGGCTATGCTGAACACTCATCGCGACTCCTGTGAAACCGCATTCGTTTCTCTTCTCACCAAACCAGATTCAAATATTCCAGCCGCCGTCGATCACGTGGGTCTGCCCAGTGGTGAAGCTGGACTCATCCGATGCCAGGTACACCGCTAACTCGGCTACCTCATCCGGCCGGCCTAAGCGGCCCATTGGCTGGCGCGCAATAAATTCACGGCGCACCTGCTCCACATCGCCCTGTGCGGCAATGCGCCCTTCGAGTGAGGGCGACTGCACCGTACCCGGACAAATTGCATTGCAGCGAATACCCTGGCGCACAAAGTCGATGGCAATGGCCTTGGTCAAGCCCACTACCGCGGCCTTCGAACTGGTATAGACAAACCTGTTCGGCACACCGCGAATACTGGATGCGATCGACGACATATTCACAATGCTTCCCCGCCCCGCGCGCAACATGCCGGGGAGAAACGCGCGGCAGGTGCGATACATCGAGCGGACATTCAGGTCGAAGGAGAACTCCCAATCCTCTTCTTTGCAATCGAGGATGGTGCCGTGATGCACGTAGCCGGCGCAATTAAATAAGATGTGCGGCTCCGGGAGCTGGGCCGCGAGTTGTTCAATCTCCGCGGGTTTACGCACATCCAGTTCGTGGCAGACGATCTGCGGTTGCTCCGCGGAAAGAGTATCCAGTGCCGCGCGGTTGATATCCGTGGCCCAAACGGTAGCGCCTTCGCGGGCAAAGGCAATCGCCGTCGCCCGTCCAATTCCCTGTCCTGCGGCCGTGACCACGGCGGTCTTACCAGCCAGTCGTCCACTCATGCAATTCCCCTTTTTTTCAAAGCTCGATTCTAACCGGACGGATGCAACGAGTGCCGTGGTAACCCCTGTTTGAGTTCTTACTCTCTTTTTCCTTCGAGTCCCATTGCTACACAGAGCGCGGACACATCGCCAATCTGCTCTCCTAATGCCGCGGGAACAATCTCACACGCGCGCAAGGTCTGCGGCAACGCCTCGCGCTCCATCGTTCTGCGCATGGGTGCGAGCAAGTGCTCGCCCATGCGCCAGGCCAATCCTCCAAGCACTATGCGCTGCGGGTTCAGCACATCGATCAGCATGGCGAGCGCCTGGCCAAGCCGCATCCCGGAGCTGCGCAGAATGCTCAGCGCCACCGCATCTCCCGCCTGCGCCGCGCGGCCCACATCGCGCGCCGTCAATCCACCCTCAGCCATCTGCGCGTGCAATACACTCCGGCGGCCGCGCTTTTCCGCTTGCGCCAACATGCGCACCGCCAGTTGCGCGATGCCTCCACCGCTGGCCCAGCCCTCAATCGACCCCGCCTTGTGGTAGCCCACCGGCCCCCTTGAGCTAAGCCGCACATGACCGATTTCGCCCGCATCCCCATTGGCCCCCAAGTACAGGCTGCCGGCGGCGATGATGCCCGCGCCCAGGCCTGTGCCCAGGGTAAGAAACACCATGTGCTCGGTGCCGATGCCCGCGCCGAAGCGATGCTCCGCCACCGCGCCCGCATTGGCATCGTTCTCCAACCGGCACGTAGTGTGGAACTCCTCGGCGAGCAATCGGCATATCGGCACATCCACCCAGGTAGGCAGATTAGGCGGCGCCTGGATAATTCCTTTCACCCGATCGAGCGGGCTGCCGCAGCTCACGCCAATGGCGGCGATCGATTCCTGATCCAGGCCCTGCTGCGCCAACAAGCTGCGCGCCGCTTCCACGATGTGATCGAGCGCGTGCTGCGGTCCGCGCTCGGGCAGGGTCGCGAACTCCACGCGTCCCAGCGTTTCCGGGGGACGCGCAGACAGCACGACCGCGGTTTTGGTACCACCCACATCGACGCCAAGATAGATTTTCTGCATATCTAGTGAGAGAGCACTGCCTGATCATGGATGGCATTCGCCCGCACCAGCGCCGCGGTTACATGAGCACAGATATTTTCCTGGCCAACATGCTGCGCGAACGAGGCCTGCGCCATCAAGCGCGCGGGCTGCTCGCGCGCGCCGCACAGCAGCAAGGTTCGCCCCGACCTGCGCACTTCGCCCGCCAGCCGCTCCAACGCCTGCAGGCCGGTCGAGTCAATGGCCGTCATATTGCGCAAGCGCAGCACCACGATCATCGGCAGCGTAGGCAGCTTGCCGCGCATCTCGTCGATCTTCTCCGTCGCGCCAAAAAGAAACGGACCATGAATACGATAAATCGCCACGAACGGCGGAATATCTTTCCCCTGCAGCACGTGCACGCGTCCGTCTTCCACATCATCATTGGTCACGCGGGTCACCGTGGTGGTGAGCGTTACCTTGCGGATGAAGACCAGCGCCGCCAAAATCATGCCTCCCTCCACCGCCACGGTAAGGTCGGCGAAGACGGTCAGCAGCAGGGTGGTCAACCATACGCCAATCTCCAGTTTCGAAAGCTTCAAGATTTGCGGTATCTCATGCCACTCGCCCATGTTGTAGCAGACCACCATCAGGATGGCGGAGAGTGCTGCCAGGGGAATGAACTTGGCCAACCCGGCGGCGAAGAGCAGCACGGCCAGTACCGTCAGCGAGTGGACGATGCCGGCTACAGGGCTAACGGCTCCGCAGCGGATGCTGGTCGCGGTGCGGGCAATTGCACCGGTGGCCGGCAGTCCTCCAAAGAGCGGAGAGAGGATATTGGCGATGCCCTGCGCGGTGAGTTCGACATTCGGATTGTGCTGATCGCCGCTCATGCGGTCCGCCACCACTGCGGACATCAGCGACTCGATCGCTCCCAAAAGTGCAACCGTAATGGCGGGCGAGATCAAGGTGCGGATGGTGCTGTATTCGAAGACCGGAACATGCCAGCGTGGAAAGCCGGAAGGGATACCCCCGAAGCGGGTGCCGATCGTCTCCGCCGGCAAGCGCAGGAAGTAGGCGGCGACGGTCGCCGCGACCAAGGCCACGATGTATCCAGGCACGCGGGGCAGCAGCCAGCGGATCAGCAAAATCAGTAGCAGCGAGGCGGCGGCCAACAGCGTCGTAGTCAGCGAGATGGTAGGGGCATTGCCCAACACCACCCGCATGCGCCCCACAAAATCCCCGGGCACCGGCCCGGTGCGCAATCCGAAAAAATCTTTGATCTGGGTGCTCGCGATGAGGATGGCGATGCCGTTGGTAAACCCGACAATCACCGGACGAGGGATGAACTTGACCGCTGCTCCCAGGCCGGTAATGCCGAGCAGGATCAGCAGGACACCGGCCATGATGGTGCAGATCAACAGACCATTGAAGCCATAGCGCGCCAGGATGCCGGAGATGATGACGACAAACGCGCCGGTGGGGCCGCCGATCTGGTTACGCGAGCCGCCCAAGGCGGAAATGGCGAACCCGGCAACCACCGCGGTGTACAGCCCGGCCTCTGGAGGCGCCCCGGAGGCGATGGCAAACGCCATCGAAAGCGGTAGCGCGACCAGCCCGACGGTTATCCCCGCAGCCAGGTCAGCGGCGAACTTCTTCGTGCTGTAGTCGCGCAAGGCGACCAGGGACTTAGGCGTCCAGCCGGTAGGCTTCATCACCATTGCCAGTCTACCTACTGGGTCTTTATGCGTTCGCTGACCTTCTTGGCCAGCTTGTTGATTTCGTCCGCCTGCTTCAGCGCGTCGGTCTGCGGGGCGGATTCCGTTCCCTGATCCACTTCCGCCTTCAGAGCGGTCGCCAACTGCACCAGCCGGGCGGTGTCATTGATGAGCTCCTGCTGATGCTCTTGCCGGATCCGCTTCATCTGCCGCTCCTGGATCTCGCGGTTCCCGGAGGGTTGGTCATCCGGAAAGCGGTGGCGCTCGGTATCCCCAAGCGTTCCCCCAGTGGGCGGAAGCGTGGGTAGGGGCGGGTTGTACTGCGCCCGCGCCAAGTGAGCCGCCACCGCCAAGGCTCCTGCCAGGATCAGAATCACTGCCCGGGTTCGCGACCAATTGCCCACTACGCCCTCACTGCGTTTTGCTTTGAGGCGCTTGGCCCCGCTCTTTCATTCTTTCCTTGAGGTTCTTGCTGAGCCGCAGCACCTCGTCGGCCTTGCGCACGGCCACCAACGACAAGGTGTTGGCTCCGGCTTTCTCTACTTCGACCTTCAACTCCTGCGCCAACTGCAGTAGCCGCGCTGTGTCCTTCTGCAGTTGCTGCTCTTCCGGCGTGGCTGGTTTAGCCGGCGCCAGCGGCTTCGCCTGCTCCGCTGTAGCCTGGTCCTCAGCCTGATCTGCGGCAGGTTTGTCTTGCGTAGCCTGGTCCTCGGCCGCCTGCTCCGCCGCAGGTTTTTCTGGCATGTCCTGATCTGCTGCAGGCTTGTCTTGCGTAGCCTGGTCTGCCGCGTCTTGATCCGCTGCGGGCTTGTCTGGATCTGCCTGGTCCGGCTGCTGATCCGGCGGGTGCTCGGCTGCCTGATCCGATGCGGCTTGGTCCGGTGCTGCCTGGTCCGGTGCGGCCTGGTCCGGTGCTGGCTTGGTCCGGTGCCGGCGTGTCGGGAGCAGCCTGATCGGGAGCAGGCGCGGGAACCTGGTCCGGATGCGCAGCCTGACCCTCGGTGGAGGGCGACTGGCCGGGGGCGCTGCCCACCGTCGAGACCAGCCCAACGCTCAGGACGACGGCAACCATCCATCGCTCAAGTAGGATCATAGGGTGCCAGTGTACGCCACCATTTTCCCCCTCGTCTCCCTCTTCGAAGGCCTTCCCCCGGCACCTTCGTTTCTTCGCGCCCTGGACCAGGAATGGCTCTCCGACGTGCAGGATTTCGTCCGCACCGGCCTGCCTAAACTGCTGTTCATCTGCCTCTACGCCTGGGTGCTCATCCTGGTGGTCAATTTCATCACCGGCCGGGTGCTGAAGATCGCCGAGCATCGCGACACGCTGGGGGTCGCCCGCGGCGCCCAGTTGCGCACTCTGGCTACCGTCATCCGCGCCACCGGCATTGTCATCGTAGGCCTGATCGCTTTTTTGCAGGTCATGGAGAATGTTCTCCATTTCAACCTGGGACCTCTTTTGGCCAGCGCGGGCATCGCTGGTGTGGCGATCGGCCTGGCGGCGCAGACCATTGTCAAAGATCTGTTAAACGGCATCCTGATCCTGATTGAAGACCAGTACAACGTGGGCGACGTCGTCACCTTGGCAGGCATGACCGGCACGGTGGACTCCATGACCCTGCGCACGACTCAAGTCCGCGGCTTTGACGGCACGCTCTACATCATTCCCAACAGCCAGATCACCAACGTCGCCAACCAAAGCCGCGACTTCTCCGTCAGCACGCTGAACGTTTCGGTCGACTTCTCTGCCAATCCCGACCAGGTGATCCCGCTGTTGAAGCAGATCGCGTTGGAAGTGCGCAACGAACCAGCCTTCAAGGACGTTTTTGTCGCCGATCCCCAGGTCTTCGGTGTGGATTCGATCAAGGGAACCGAAGTTATTTATCCCATCCAAATCAGGACGCTTCCGCGCAAGCAATTCGAAGCCATGCGCGAGATGCAGCGCCGTATCCGCCTCGCGCTCGAGGAGCACCACCTGTTGCCGGGCAGTCCCTATCGCGTGCTCAGCGGCACTGGGCAAACCGCAAAACCTGAGGCGGAGACCGCAACAGCGGCCGCCGACCCCACCATGGCTAAGCCCAACGAAAGCAATCCCTTCATCGCGGAGTGACGCCTCAGTCATCGAGGAACAAGCGGTCGATGCTCGCGGCCACCCGCTGGCCCAGCCGCCGGTAGCTTTCAAACTGTGATTCAGTAAACCACTGCTCGGCGGTCGAGTCGTGGGGAAAATCCCCATGCTGCAGTTTGTAGTTCTGCACGTCGCCGGGAACGTCAGGTAGCTCCACGGTGCCCGAGGGTACAGTGCCATCCTGCGCCCCGCGCGTGAGCGTGGCTTTTATGTAGATCACTTCGCCTTGCTGAACGGGCAGTGTTTCCGGGTAGCGGATGGTTCCGCGCACGAAGTGCGTCGCGCTCAGCTTGTTTTCCGTGTTGGGCGATAGGCCTGCCAGGTCAAGATGGATGTCCACACCGAAGTCGATGCGGCACTTGCGAATGGCCGCGCCGATCCCTTCGTAGCTGTATCCACCGTCCTGTTCCGCATCGCAGATGATGATGCGATAGCAACGCCGCCTGACTAACTCGTATAGGCCCATGTTGTCGAAGTGGCCGCCGTCGGTCAGGTACACATACTTGGATGTATCGTCGACGCTGCCCAGCAATTCACTCAGCAACCGGAACGGAGCAAAACTGGGAGAAGCAGGGGGCACGTCACCCGCAGCGGCATCGATCCGCTGCCCGGCTGCCGGCGAACGCCGCGGATTGGGCACCCACAGGCCGAGCCGGACATCGAACATGGTCATCAGGAAGGCGGTTGCCGGCTTGGTGTGGTATCCCCAATTAGGACTGAGCGCTGCCCCGGAACAGGCCATGGCCGTGGCCACATTTGGCCCACCCGGATAGAGCATGGCGGTGGGCACAAATCCATTGAAGCGCAGATTTTTCCGCCACTCCGTCCAGCCCACGGTGTATCCGCTGTAGAGCGGGGTGAACGCAAACGAAGCCGCCTTGCGCTCCTGCCAAGCCAGGTTCTCGCCGGTGGTGATATTCATCGTGCAACAGAAAATCGGCATGGGGCCCGGATATCCCTTCGCCGGCGTGAACTGGTCAATGGACAGATCGTTGCTGTCGCGCTCGTCGAAGCCGGTGATGGGGCTGGGATTCCGTTTCTTGTTGGAAGCGCCCAGGTAACCGCGGGTCAAACGGTTGCGATAAAAGCTGTGCATGGAGAACTCGTTAATATCCAGCCGCCAGCCCAGCAACGCCGCGAAGCCGGTGAAGAACAGGATCAGTGCGATCCAGACGCCAAGCTCTCCCAGGCAGAATTTCTTTCGCAGCAGTGGACTTCCCCACTCCAAAATCAGCGAGAGCAGCACCGCCAGTCCGGCAATGAAGACATACGGGGCGACGATCGCGATCCAGTCCAGCGGCCCAGTTCCACCGTTCGGCTCGCCGCTGGTCTTGCCACTCTTGCCGCTCAGAACGCCGCCCAGGGTGGTCGTCGCCCAGGTGAGAATGGCCGGCCACTTGATCCACGGCGAGTGCCACAGATGGGTGGCCGCTCCCGGCGTCCACAGCGAGCACCCGAAGAAAAAGAACCAGCCGATCCCCGCAAGCAGGGTGTAGCCGCGGATTCTGGCCAGCCATTCTCCCAGCCAGTCGGGAAAGTTCTTACCGATCATCCCCGAGGCCAGCACCATGGTCAGCGGCGGCAGCCAAAAGAACAGCAACGTTCCCAACCCCAACTGCACCGAGGTTGGGCGGTCAAGCAGGAGCCAGCCAGCGATATCCCGCATCCAGATGGATTGCACGCCGGCAGCGATCGCTAGGCCCACCAGAGCGCCGGCCACGGCTGCTGGCACTCCCAGCACGGCCAGCAGCGCCGCCCACCCTGCCCTCCACAACAAGCTGGGTTGCCAATCCGTCTTGGCAGAGGCCGGAGGAGTGCACGCCTTGCGACGGTCCTGTGCCTGGCGCACGGTCTCAGAGAGTGCTCCTCCGCTAAACGTTTCCGTCCACACCAGCGCGACCAGCAGGCAAAACAACTTGAAGGTGAAGGCAGGAGTGACGGGATGGCTCAGGATCACCTGGGTCAGGCAGAACCCGAAGAGCAACGTGGGAGCGACGATCAGCACATTGGCCCAGACGATCTGCCAACGGCGGAATTTGGCCTTCCAAGTATTTCCGCGCCGTTCCGGCAGCTGGTTTTCTTTCCAGGGCAGAGCGCCGGAGTATTCCAGACGCAGCAGCCCGCCGATGCTCACCGTGGCCACAAAAAAGGAACCGAACGCGCCTACGCTCCACAGGAGATGAACATTGAGCACGAAGAGATGGGGCACACAAAGGATGGCTAGGAAGATCGAGATCAGCAGTCCCTGGTTGACCGAGACATTGCGTATCCAGCAAGCGATCGCGGCCCAGGTATCGCCGGTGAACGCTCCTTTGTGCGGTGTGAGGTAGTTGCTGTATCTGCGCAGCCACTGGATCTGGCTTGGCCAGACTGCCTGGAAGGGCTGTCCCGGCTCGTGATGCGGCAGGGGAACCAGGCGGCTCATCACGTGCTGCCAGGGCGAGGGTTTTAGTTCAGCGCGCTTGAGCCACGCTGCCAGCCAGGAGTGAATGTAGCCGCCGCCGGAGACGCTCGACAGATAGTCGACCTGATCGAGCCAGCCTTTGACCGCCAGTCCCTGAATGATTCCCAGGTTGAACGTAGCGCTGCGAATACCACCGCCGGAGAAGCACATTCCGGTGAGGTGCTGTTTCCGCGCCCAGTCGTAGATATCTTCGTCGGGGTTTCCACTCTGCCGGAAGCGGGATATCTCCTGACCGTGCAGGTCGCGTCGATCCGCCAGTAGCTCGGCCTCCTGTTCCAGCAGCCATTTGCTGGGCGTGTAGTCAACCAGGTAGGCGAGGGACTGCTGCAGCTCCGGATCCTCCTCGAGGCGGGGCTGTTCAGAGAACCGCCGCTGCAGGTGCGCTGGCAGTGGATGGTTGGCAAGATACGCGATGACCCGTTTGTGCAGGCGGTCAATGTAATCGTTATTGTCCGTCTCGGGCGGCATCGGCGATCCCTGCCTGTCACGTTCATCGTGATCAAAGACGGGATTGCGTAACAAGAAAAACCGTCCAAGGTGAGCCACCGACCTAAACTTGTCATCCCGGGGTACCCGGATTTCCTGCCGCGCTGCACTGGACACGGCCGCGTGTGCGGTTTTCCGTAGGAGAAAACCGCATGAAGTTCCCAGCGCCAACAAAATCAACAGGAAATCCGGGGTAGCCGAGGGACCTGCAGTCTCACCTTTAACAGTAGTGGAAGTGGAATGAACAGATCTGTATTAGCAACCACCATGTATCAACCCTGCAGCAACCCAATCAACTGCTCCGGGCTATGGGTCGGTGGAAGGCACGAGGTTCCCCGGCAAACCACGGCGAAGCTTTTCGTCTCCTTGAGATCGGGTAGCAGGGGCAGCGTTTCAGCCAGCAGGGGCGGCAGCTCTCGCCCCACCTGCGATCGGGTCAAACGGAGCACGCTCTTGTTCACTGAATAACCCATGATCGCGGCCGCCTCCAGCTCGTCGCCGGCGGCATCTTCTCCAATCACCACCACCTGCACCGGCGGTAGCAGCAGCCTTTCAAGCGCCAGCCCATAGGTCCCTGCGTAGAGCCCGAAGTGGCTCACTACGCCGGCAAACGCCTCCAGCGTATCCTCCGCCTTTTCCCTTAGATCAGCGCGGCCATTCAGCGCCTCCAGGCGCAGCAGAGCAGCCGCAGCCGACGGGTTCCCCGCCGGCGTGGGCGAATCCTGCAGCGGCTTCCTTCTCGCCGTCAGCACTCCCAGCAACTCCGGACCCTTGGCCTGCGCGTCGAAAAAACCGCCGCCGACCGTGTCGTAGAACTCCGCCACCATGCGCTCAGCCAAGTCCACTGCTGCGCCGTAATACTTGGCGGAGCCCGTCGCCAGCCAGCCGTCCAGGCAGGCGTGGGTCAGAAAAGCATAATCGTCCAGCATGCCCGCTACCCATTTCGTCTCCGCGCCCCCGGTGTAAGCGATCACGTGGGCCAGGCCCCGCTCCGCATGGAAACCCTCAGCCAGCAGCCGGTCCAGGGTCAACACCGCAAAGGCCTTGACCTGGGGAACACGCAGCACCTGCGCCGCCTCGAAATAAGCGGAGACCGCCAGAGCATTCCAGTTGGTGTAAACCGTCGTATCAATAAACGGCGTGGGCCGCTTTCCCCGCGCCGCATACAGCCGTGAGTGCGCGCTCGCTAACAGCGCCTGCGCTTCCGCACGCCCCTTGCCCACGCGGCCCGCCACGGCATCGAGCGTTTGCTTCACATGAAGCACGTTCTTGGCGGGATTGTGGTGCATATCCCCCAGGTCGCCGATGTCGTAGTAGGCGCCCGCAATCTCCATCTCTTCCGGCGTCAGCACAGCGGCTGCTTCCGCGCGCGTCCAGGTAAAGTAGTCGCCGTCGTCATCCAGGTTGATGTCCGCATCCTGCGATGCGTAGAAGCCGCCGCGTTCCCGGTCGGTCAGCCACGTGTCCATCCAGCGGATGATGTCCCTGGCCACCCGCGCCGACTCCACCCCCACGTAGCTTTGAAACGCATGTACGTAGTTCTTCAGCAGCTCGGCATTGTCATACAGCATTTTTTCAAAGTGCGGCACCACCCAAGCCTCATCGACGGAGTAGCGATGGAACCCCCCACCCAGATGGTCGTACACGCCGCCCAGCGCCATCTTCTCCAGCGTCACCACCGCCGCCTCCCGCGCCGACTCGTTGCCGGTGCGTCCCGAAACATCCAGCAGCAGATCGATCGCCGAGGGATGGGCAAACTTGGGCTGCGCACCAAAGCCCCCGTGGTGGCGATCGAACTTCTCCAGCGCCGAGTCCACCATCTTGTCCACGATGCTCATGTTCAGGCTGCCCGACTGGCCGGCAAAGTTCTCGTTATACTCAATCGCCGCCACCACGCTGCCGGCTGATTCCAACACCTCTTCGCGGCGCGTCTTCCAGGCCTCGACCATGCTGAGCAGCACACGCTCGAAGCCGGGCCGGCCATAGCGGTCTTCGCGAGGAAAATACGTTCCCCCGAAGAACGGCTGGCCCTCGGGAGTCAACACCGCGGTCAGGGGCCATCCATTCTGGCTACTAATGGCGGCCACAGCGGCCTGGTAGCGCGAGTCCACATCCGGGCGTTCATCGCGATCCACTTTGACTGCGACAAAGTTTTCATTGATCACCGCGGCCAGCCCAGGATCCTCGTAGCTCTCGCGGTCCATTACATGACACCAGTGGCACCACACGGCGCCGATATCCAGCAGGATGGGCTTGTCTTCCCCGGCTGCGCGGGCAAAGGCTTCCGCTCCCCATTCATGCCACTGGACCGGCTGATGCATGGCGGAGCGGAGATACGAGGAGGAAGCGCCGGCGAGGGCGTTGGTGGGCTCAGTCATCTCTCTCAAGTCTACCTAGTCTCAGCCGACAGCTGTCGCTTCGCCAGCCACACGTAAACCGACATCATCACCAGGCAGAAGATGATCACGAAGAAATTGACGGCGGTGAAAAAGAAGAGGACACTCGCATGCGGATGCTGGAAGTAATAGGAATTCAGCAGTCCCATGCGGTCATACATGGCCAGCATGGCAACCAGAGGCACTCCGGCGATCAGCAAGACGCGCCAGCGCACGATCCAACGCGGAGAAATGAATACCAACAGCGGTAGCACCAGCGGCAGGAAACCGGTCATCGCCATGAAGAGGCTGAAGGCGCCCCACACCACCATGCCTTTGGCCACGGAGAGGGGTAACCGGCTGGGGTGGCCATCCACATAGCGCCAGGCGAGAGATAGCTCAAAAGGGAGCGTGAGCAGCCAGCCTGCCAACCAGCCCACAAGCCCAGCCAGCAATCCGTACTTCAACCGCAGGGTCCGGGGGAATGTCATCGTCACAAAATTACAGGGAACGCGCGAGCCGCTGCGCCACTTCGAAGTACAGGTCCACCGCCTCGCGCAGTTCGCGCTTGGCAATCTTCTCAGCCGGAGTATGCGCCACGTGGATGGAGCCCGGCCCCAACAGCAGCGGCTCCCCCCATTGGTCCAGCGCGGGGATATCGGTGGTAAAAGCCGCGACCATGGTGTCCAGGCCTTCGATCTGGCGCATGCGGATGAAGGGGATTTCCAACACATACTCCAGCTCGGCCAGGCCGGCAGCCGCCTGCTCCAAAGCCTTACGGGTCTCCTCTGAGGGGCCGACCAGGCGGATCAGCACCTGCGCCGAGGCGGCATCGGCAATCACATTCGGCGCCCGGCCGCCCTCGATCACGCCAATATTTAATGTGCTGGGCCCCACCCCTTCGACGCTGGGCAAGGGCAGAGTCCGCAGCCGCTCCAGCACCTGCACCAGCTTGTGCACCGCGCTATCGCCCAACTCCGGGTAGGCGGAATGAGCCATGGTGCCGCGGGCCCTCACCTCCACGCGTAGAACCCCTTTCGAGGCCAACGCCAGGCGGTTGTCGGTGGGCTCGCCGTTGATCAGAAAACGGCTTCCCTTGGGATGCAGATTGGCTTCGCGGGCTCCCGCCGAATCGCGCTCCTCGCCCACCACAAACAGCAGTCCAACCGCCACCCCAGCCTCACGCAGCCGCTCGGCGGCCGCCAGTTGTGCGGCGATGATTCCCTTGGCGTCGCAGCAGCCCCTTCCATACAGATAGAGATCGTCCTCGCTGCTGGGGTAGAAGGGAGGCACGGTGTCCATGTGCGTGGAGAGCACGATATCCGGCCGCTCCCCATTGCCGCCGTAGACGTTGAAGCGTTCGCCGGTGTAGCGGCTGTTGGGCGGCTGCGCCACCGCCGTCCGTTCCACGGCAAAGCCCCGCTCCTGCAGCAGGGTATCGAGGTACGCGCCCACCGCGCCCTCGTTATAGGTGACGGATTCGATATCCACCAACCGGCGGGTCAGCGCAATGGGATCGAGTGGCTTCATCGTTTTTCAGCATACCTGAGCGTCCTTGTAGGATTACAAGCGATGCATACGATGCTGCGGAATGTGGACGGCCTGCGCGGTCCGGCAGGCCGGATCGAAGCCCTGTTGAATATGGGAAGGCCCGATGCGCCCTACGCCGCCCTGGTGTGCCATCCTCACCCGCTGTTTGGCGGAACCATGCACAACAAGGTCGTTTATCACGCCATGAAGGCCTTCCAGTCGTTCGGACTGCCGGTACTGCGCTTCAACTTTCGCGGCGCCGGCCTGAGCGAGGGCGAGCACGACCATGGCCGCGGCGAGGTGACCGATACGCGCATCGCGCTCGATTGGCTGCAAAAGGAGTTCGCACTGCCTATGCTCTTCGCCGGCTTTTCTTTCGGCTCCAGTGTTGGTCTGCGCGCCTGCTGTGGGGATGAGCGGGTCAAGGGCATCGTGGCGCTCGGGCTTCCCGTAAAAGCTGGGGGACGCGAGTACCACTACAGCTTTCTCTACGGCTGCCCACAGCCCAAGCTGTTTATCAGCGGCGACAACGATGAGTACGGACCTCAAGCAGGGGTGGAAGCAGCAGTGGCCGGCGCGGCGCAACCGGCCACGCTGGTGTGGGTCCCGGGCGCAGATCACTACTTCACCGGCAAGCTGGAGCCGATGCAGCAAGCGCTCAGCGGCTGGATCGAGCAGCACTTCCTGCCCCCGGAGACGGCCAAATGAAGCTGCCCACGATGCATGAGGAGGCGCGCCACATCTTTCACCATGCGCTCCGTTCATCGAGCATAGCCGCGGCTTTCGAACGCCGCTTCCCCGCCTCATTTCCGTTTGCTGAATACGACCGCATTTACGCTCTGGCCGTGGGCAAGGCGGCTCTGCCCATGCTGGAAGCGCTGCGCGCCCGCCTGCCGAGACCGTTAGACGGCGGCGTATGCTGCGCACCAGGGTTGCCCTCGCATCGAGAGCCTGCGGTGGAGTATTACCTCGGCGGCCATCCTTTGCCCAACGAGGATTCCTTCGCCTCTGCCCGCGCTGCTTTGCGGTTGTTGCGGCAGATGGGCTCGCGGGATTTCGTTTTTTTTCTGATCAGTGGAGGCGGCTCGGCCATGTTCGAGTTGCCGTTGGACGAGCGCATCTCGCTCGAGGAGACGCGAGCCCTTTATAAAGCGCTGGTAGGTTCGGGGGCGACCATCGCTGAGATCAATACGGTGCGTAAACACTTCTCCGCGGTCAAGGGTGGACGCCTGGCGGCAGCCGCAGGCCGCGCAGGCAGATTTTCTCTGCTGCTGTCGGATGTAGCGCCCCGTTTTCTGGATGCTCTATCTTCCGGGCTCACGCTTCCCGACTCGTCCACAGTGGCGGAGTGCCGCGAGATCATCGACCGCTACGACCTTCGCGAGCGTTTCACCCCGGGGGTGGGGGATTTCTTTGATGATCCCAATCTGCCGGAGACGCCGGCATTGGCTAAGGCGCCGGTCGAGGTCCTGCTCTCGAGCGACGACCTGATGGATGCGGCCCGGACGATGGCTTTGGGGCTAGGTTATGAAGTTGTGGTTGACAACAGCTGTGACGATTGGGATTACGCGGATGCGGTGCGCTATTTGCTCGAGCGCTTTGAGCAACTGCGGGGTGAGCATCCCAAGCTGTGTCTGCTGTCGGGTGGAGAAGTGACGGTGAGGTTAGGAAGGGAGCACGGCGCCGGCGGCCGCAACCAGCAATTCGCGTTGGCGTGTGCGCTCGCGCTGGCGGGCCAGGCTCAGCCGGTAGTGGTGCTGAGCGCGGGCAGCGATGGAATAGACGGCACCAGCGATGCCGCCGGCGCTATTGCCGATGGAACCACCGTAGATCGCGCGCGGGAGTTGGGGATCGACGCGGCCACCGCGCTTGCTCGCTTCGACGCGTATCCGCTCTTCACCGCGTTGGGCGACGCGCTCCTCACCGGCCCCACCCACAATAACCTGCGCGATCTAAGAATTCTGCTGAGCAACTAGCAAAGGCATTTGCGGCTGATTGAGTGAAACTGCAGGTCCCTCGGCTCCGCTCGGGATGACTAAGTTTAGGGTGGTCACGCAGCGAATGTTTGTGAGTGGGATCGAAAGGTAAATTGGACCCGCGAGAGCGGCCAGCCTACACGTCCCCATCACAAACCTGCAGGTCATGACGGACCTGAATTTTGTCATCCCGAGCGGAGCCGAGGGACCTGCAGTTTCACTCAACGCGCCGCAAATGCCCCCAAAAACAAATACGCCCATATCGGTCACCAGCAGCGGTGGCAGATATGGGCGTTGGGAGAGGTAAAGCTTAGTAGGTTAAAACCCAGCCATCGTGGGTCAGCATCAACGTGGCTTCATCCACCGGCTCGTCCGACATCGACTTGGCTACCATCGGAAAGGCGTTACGTACTTCGTCTTTCTTGGCCCAGCTGGGCGGGTTCTTGAGCACAAAGTGGTATTCCACTTTGGTCAGCGGCTTGCCGTCGTAATCGACCGGCGGAGTGAACTTCTCTACGCTGGTGATCTGCCGGCGCCCGTAGCAAAACTTCCCCGCGCCTTCAGTCCGGCTGCCCGCCGCCGTCAATACGTAGCGGTTGATGGTGTCCGCGCCTTCGGTGGTCTGTTCCCGCTCCAGCAGGCCAGCCTCAGCTAGCGCATCCAGGCGGTGCCGGGTCTCCGACAGTAGCTTGTCATTGACCGATACTTGATAAGGAAAAGGCATCGGCTTGGTGAAAAGACAGTCTTGACTGGCTGAATAATCGTGATTGAGCGCGCTCGCAAGACTCTCTTTGCTCGCCACTCTGGAATCTGCACAACCGGTTGCCAGCACAGCCCCCGCCGCTGCCAGCATCGCCAAATTCATTGCCCTCGTAAAGCCCTTCATGGTTTCCCCTCGCGTCACAACGACTGACTACATGAGTGAGATTAATCGAGATTCGCAAAAGCGCCAGCTTACGAAACATGTATTGCCGCGAACGAGCGGTGTCACAAAGGAGCCATTACTGGCGCGCACAACGGTAATCACTCCAACTGGTCACGTCCAGGTAACACCCCATAACGTAACCGTGGTGGTGATAAACCCGCCGGACCACCCCAACCTGTTATTCTGGCCTTGGAGCGAAAGGAGCGAGCGTGAACGACCAAATCCTCAAAGCCCTCGACGAAGAAATCGCGAGACTTCGCCAAGCGCGCGCCGTCCTGACGGGTGGGGTCATATCATCCGCCGGCAAGAAATCCAGTGCTGCCGCCGCCACTGTTACCCATAAAAAGGCCCGTAGAAAGCTAAGCCCCAAGGCCCGCAAGGCCATCGCCGACGCGCAGCGCAGGCGCTGGGCCAAAGTCAAGACCCAGAAGGCCGGCGGGGCGAAATAACGTTCCCAAAGTGAAGACAGCGATAATCTTTCGATTTCCCTGGCAAACGCGCCTGCGTTATCCTCATCCCAGAGCACGGAGAGGGGCCGCGTGCGTCCCATAACGCGGGTAGCCCGTCTAATCTTGTAATCGTGCCAGTGAATCAGTAAGGATCAGCTTCCTTGGTTGGCTATGCCATAAACTGTTGACGACATCTGCTCCGCCTGCCCGTCGTCCGCCCATTGAATCGCTTTACCCGGCCGGCCAACCGGCGCGAGTGACGCCACTCCTCCTGCCGTCGATCATGCAAACGGGAGACATGGGAGCAACACCGGAAAAAGGACACCAGGTTCACTGATGCAAGACGACATTCGCGACACCCGAGACAGGCAAGAGAAAGTGGAGCCGCGCGCTACCGAACCGCACATCGGGCCCGATCACCAACTGCCTGCGCCCCGTCGCTCGGCGGGGATTCGCATCCTGGTCTGGGTCATCATCCTGGTCCTCTTTGGCCTGCTGTTCTGGTGGGTGATGCACCGCAAGCCAGCCGCGCCGGCGGCCGGGGGCGGCAGGCGAGGCGCCCAAGGCGGCAACGTCACCCTGAACGTCCGAACCGCGAAAACAGGCAATATCGGGGTCTACCTGGACGCCATCGGCACCGTCACCCCGGTCTATACCACCACCCTGATCAGCCAGGTAACCGGCGTCATCACCCAGGTCAACTACCGGGAAGGTCAATTGGTCCGAAAGGGCCAGCTCCTGATCCAGATCGATCCCCGGCAGTATGAGGCCAACGTGTTGACCGCCCAGGGCAATCTGGACCGGGACACCAACCTGCTGGCCCAGAGCCAAATGGACCTGAAGCGCTACCAGGATGCCTGGGCACGCAATGCGATCCCGAAACAGACCCTGGATGACCAGGAAAAGATCGTCCTGCAGCAGGAGGGCACGGTCAAAGCGGACCAGGGCACCCTGCAATACGACCAGGTACAACTGGCTTACACCCACATCACCTCGCCCATTAACGGCCGCGTCGGTCTTCGCCTGGTCGATCCGGGCAACCTGGCCACGGCCTCCAGCTCCACGCCCCTGGCCGTTGTCACCCAATTGCAGCCCATCACCGTGGTTTTCACCATTCCTGAAGACAACGTGACCCAGCTGGAACAGCAGATGAAGAAGGGCAAGCCGCTCACGGTCGATGCTCTGGACCGCTCCAACCTGTCCAATATCGCCTCCGGCAAGCTCGAAGCGACTGACAACCAGATCGATACCACGACCGGAACCCTGAAACTGCGCGCGACGTTCGAAAACAAGGACAACGCGCTGTTTCCCAACCAGTTCGTGAATGCCCGTCTGCTACTGCAAACGCTACAAAACGTGGTGCTGATCCCCTCCTCGGCCATCCAGCACAACGGCGACGTATCCTATGTGTTCCTGATCCAAAATAACGTCGCGCATATTCATAACATCAAGCCGGGGGTCAGCGAGGCCAGCGTGACCGAGGTGAGCGGGCTCAACGCGGGCGATGTGATCGCCGATAGCAGCTTTGAGAAGCTGCAGGACGGCGCCAAGGTCACCATCACCAAACAGGTGCTTCTGCCTTCGAATAATGAGAGCGATGCCCCGTGAGTCCGTCTCGCCCATTTATTCTGCGGCCGGTTGCAACCTCCTTGCTGATGGCCGCGATCATGCTGGTAGGAATTGTCGCCTACACGCAGTTGCCGGTCTCTGCCCTGCCTGAGGTCGACTACCCGACCATCCAGGTACTCACCTTCTATCCCGGGGCCAGCCCGGATGTGGTGGCCACCACCGTAACTGCCCCGCTGGAAAGGCAATTTGGCGAGATGCAGGGCCTCAGCCAGATGACCTCGACCAGCTCCGGGGCTACCTCAGTCGTGGTATTGCAATTCAACCTCACGCTCAACATTGATATCGCGGAGGAAGAGGTCCAATCGGCGATTAACGCCTCACAAAGCTTCCTGCCCGCCGACCTGCCGGCACCCCCGATTTACAGCAAGACCAACCCCGCCGACGCGCCCGTGCTGACCCTGGGGATCACCTCCAAAACCATGCCCCTGTCCCAGGTGGAGAATTACGTCGACACCCGCCTGGCCCCCAAGATCTCGCAGCTCAACGGGGTGGGCCTGGTCAGCATCAGCGGCGGCCAAAAGCCGGCCGTGCGCATCCAGGTGAACCCCGCCCAGCTGCAGTCCTACGGTATCGACCTCGAAGCCGTGCGAACCGCCCTGGTTTCGACCAGCGTCAACCAGGCCAAGGGCAACTTTGACGGTCCCCGCCAGGATTGGCAGATCGACTCCAACGATCAGCTCATCACCAGCGCCGACTACAAGGATGTGGTGGTCGCCTACCGCAACAATGCTCCCGTCTTTCTGCACGACGTGGCCAATATTGTCGATGGGGTGGAAAACACCAAGCAGGCGGCCTGGATGAACCAGACGCCGGCCGTGATTCTCAACGTGCAGCGGCAACCCGGCGCCAACACCATCAGTGTGGTCAAGAGTATCCAGCTGCTGATGCCGCAATTGCAGGCGAGTCTGCCGTCGGGCATCGAAATCTCTACCCTGACCGACTTAACCACCGATATCAAGGCCTCGGTGGCAGATGTCGAGTTCGAATTAATGTTGACCATCGCCCTGGTGGTGATGGTGATCTTCGTCTTCCTGCGCAACCTGTACGCCACCATCATTCCCAGCGTGGCGGTGCCGCTGTCGATCGTCGGCACCTTCGCGGCCATGTATGCGTTGGGCTATAGCCTCGACAACCTTTCCCTGATGGCGCTCACCATTTCCACCGGCTTCGTGGTGGACGATGCCATCGTCATGATCGAGAACATCTCCCGTTATTTGGAAGAGGGCTATACGCCGATGCAGGCGGCGCTGGTAGGCGCGGAGCAGATCGGCTTCACCATCGTTTCGCTGACGGTCTCACTGATCGCCGTGCTCATTCCCTTGCTCTTCATGGGTGATGTAGTGGGCCGTCTCTTCCGCGAGTTCGCCGTCACCCTGGCCGTCACCATCATCATCTCCGCCGTCGTTTCGCTGACCTTGACACCGATGATGTGCTCGCGCATTCTGCGCCACAACCCCAAGGCCACCGAGGGCCGCTTCTACCAAGCGTCGGAACGTGTGTTCGAGGCGATGATCGGCTTCTACGGGCGCACGCTCAAGGTGGTGCTGCGCTTCCAGGGGCTTACGCTGCTGGTCGCGCTGGGCACCCTGGTACTCACCATCTTTCTCTACATCGTCATTCCTAAAGGGTTCTTTCCGGTACAGGACACGGGTGTCATCCAGGGCATCTCGCAGGCGCCGGCTTCCATCTCCTTTAGCGCCATGACCAAGTTGCAGCAGGACCTGGCCAACGTCATTCTCAAAGACCCGGCGGTGCAAAGCCTGTCGTCGTTCATCGGGGCGGACGGCACCAACACCACCCTCAACAGCGGACGCATGTCGATCAACCTGAAGCCGCTCGACCAGCGCGATCTTAGCGCTTCCGACGTGGTGCGCCGCCTCAACAACAGCCTGGCCCAGGTCAACGGCATCAAGCTGTTCATGCAGCCGGTGCAGAACATCACCGTCGACGACCGCGTGAGCCGCACGCAATATCAATACACGCTGGAAGATCCCGACGTGAACGAGCTGGATGCCTGGACCAACAAATTCGTGGCCAAGCTGCAGCAAATGCCCCAACTGGAAGACGTCGCCACCGATCAGCAGACCGGTGGATTGACGGTATCTCTCACTATTGACCGGGTCTCCGCATCCCGCCTCGGCCTCGCTCCCTCCACGGTGGACAACACCCTCTACGACGCCTTCGGTCAGCGCCAGATCAACACCATGTACACCCAGCTCAACCAGTACCACGTGATCATGGAAGCGCAGCCGAACTTCGCCAACGACCCGCAGAGGTTGAACAAGATTTACATCCAGGGCAACGCCTCGTCGGGGACTTCTGGAGCGGCGGCCAGCACCTCATTCTCTGCCTCCGCCTCGGCCTCGGCCGGCTCCAATGCCACCACCTCACCCGCTCTCTATACTCCGTCTTCCGGCATACTGAACCCGCCCAACGGGGCCCTGGCGCCGAGCACCAATGCCACCGGTGCCAGCTCCCCCAACACCAATACCAGCTCTACCCCAAGCAACGCCGTTCCCCTGGGCGCCTTTACCCACATGGAACAGGGCACGGAATCGCTTTCCATCAACCACCAGGGCCAGTTCCCCGCCGTGACGGTCTCGTTTAACCTGTCGGATAGTGCGTCGCTGGGCCAAGCCATCGACGCGATCAATAAAGCCGCCAAGGATATGAACTTCCCGCCCAGCGTGCAGGCCGGCTTCCAGGGCACGGCTGCCGCTTATGAGAATTCCCAGGGCAATGAAGCGCTGCTGATCCTCGCCGCCCTGGTCACCGTGTACATCGTTCTCGGCGTGTTGTACGAGAGCTTTGTTCATCCCATCACCATTCTTTCCACGCTGCCTTCGGCCGGAGTGGGCGCTTTGTTGTCGCTCATCCTCTTCAAGCAGGATTTGAGCGTGGTGGCGATCATCGGCATCATCCTGCTGATCGGCATCGTGAAGAAGAACGGCATCATGATGGTGGACTTCGCCCTGGAAGGCGAACGGCAGCGGGGTCTGAGTTCCACCGAGGCGATTTACGAAGCCAGCCTGCTGCGTTTTCGCCCCATCATGATGACCACCATGGCCGCTCTGCTGGGCGGAATCCCTCTGGCCGTGGGATCTGGCATTGGCTCCGAGCTCCGCCGCCCCCTGGGCATCGCCATGGTCGGCGGACTGCTGTTGAGCCAGGTGCTCACCCTTTACACCACGCCAGTGATCTACATCTTCTTTGACAATCTGGCGCAACGATTCTCACCGCGTCCAGCCGGCGGCGCCGAACCGGAGCCCGCAGGGCACGCATGAACCTCTCTGCTCCATTCATTCGCCGGCCAGTCGCCACTACGCTGCTGACGGCGGCGATCGCGATTGCCGGAGGAATCGCCTTCAACGTTCTGCCGGTTTCTCCGTTGCCCCAGGTCGACTTCCCCACCATCTCGGTTTCTGCCAGCCTGCCTGGAGGCAGTGCGCAGATCATGGCTTCTTCGGTAGCTACCCCGCTGGAGCGGCAGTTCGGCCATATCGCCGGTATTACCGAGATGACCTCGTCCAGCTCTCTGGGCAGCACCAATGTCACCCTGCAGTTCGACTTGAGCCGCAACATCGACGCCGCCGCGCGCGATGTGGAAGCAGGCATCAACGCCGCCAGAACGTATCTGCCTGCTAACCTCCCCTCCAATCCCAGCTATCGCAAGGTGAACCCTGCGGACTCGCCGATCATGATCATCGGCCTCACCTCCGATAAGTACGACAAAGAGGCGATGTTCAACTCCGCGTCGACCATCATGGAGCAGAAACTCTCCCAGATCCAGGGCGTAGGACAGGTAAGCGTTGGCGGGGCGTCTTATCCATCTGTCCGCGTCGACGTAAATCCTCCCCAGTTGAACCGCTATGGAATCACCCTGGCGAACGTGCAGAGCTTGCTCAGCCTACAAAATTCTGACATCGCTCGCGGTCAGATCACCAACGGCGCAATCACTGCGGATATCATCACCAATGACCAGATTTCCAAGGCCGACGAATACAAGCCCCTGGTCGTCGGCTACCACAACGGCCTCGCGGTCCACCTTTCCGATGTAGCCGATGTACAGGATTCGGCGCAGAGCATCCGCACCGCCGGTTATCTGAATGGAATCCCGTCAGTGACGGTCATCATCTTCCGCCAGCCTGGCGCCAACATCATCCAGACCAATGCACGCATCCGCGCCCAGCTTCCCTTCCTGGCTGCGGTGATGCCCCAGGGAATTAAAACCACCGTTGTGCTCGATCGCACAACCACCATCAAGGCTTCCTTGCATGACGTCGAGTCCTCACTGATCACCTCCGTCATGCTGGTCATCCTGGTGGTCTTCCTCTTTCTGCGTAACGGACGCGCCACCCTCATCCCCAGCGTCGCCGTGCCTGTCTCCCTGATTGGCACCTTTGCCGTCATGTATCTGTTGGGCTACAGCCTGGATAATCTCTCGCTCATGGCGTTGACCATCTCCACCGGCTTTGTGGTGGATGACGCGATCGTGGTCATGGAGAATATCTCCCGCTATCTCGAGCAGGGCATGGACCCCACCGAGGCCGCGCTGAAGGGCGCCAAGGAGATTGGTTTCACCGTGCTTACCATGAGCACGTCCCTGATCGCCGTCTTTATCCCTCTGCTGATGATGGGCGGCATCGTAGGCCGTCTCTTCCGTGAGTTCGCTGTGACCCTGTCCACGGCCATCGTCGTTTCCATGGTGATTTCGCTCACCACCACCCCGATGATGTGCGCCCACTTGCTCAAAGCACACGATGGCGAGAAGCACGGAGCGATCTATCGGGGCATGGAGCGATTCTTTGACGGGATGCTAAATATCTACCGCCACTCGCTACTGTGGGTGCTGGACAACTCGGGCTTGATGCTGGTGGTACTGTTGCTGACCATCGCGCTGAACGTGGCGCTGATCATCAAGATCCCGAAGGGCTTTTTCCCACAACAGGATACGGGCGCCCTGGTGGGTGGTGTTCAGGGACCGCAAGACGCCTCATTCCCGGTGATGAACGCCTCGATTAAGGCCCTGGTCAATGTGATCAAGGCAGACCCGGCCGTAGCCAACGTGAACGCCTACTCTGGCAGCAACGGCGGCGGCGGCAGCAATGGCGGGTTTATCTACGCCGCGCTCAAGCCGCTCGATGAACGCAAGGTGAGCGCCGCCGAGATCATCAATCGCCTGCGGCCCAAGATGAACCGGCTGCCCGTGGCCCAGGCCTTCCTGCAGGCGGCGCAAGACCTGCGCATCGGCGGCCGCGGCGGCAATGCTCTCTATCAGTACACCCTGCAAGCGGATAACGTGAGTGATCTGGCCCATTGGGGACCCATTCTGCTGGCGCAGATGAAAAGGCTTCCCGGTTTCCAGGACGTGAATAGCGATCAGCAGAACGGCGGCCTGGAAGAGTATGTGACTTATGACCGAACCAGCGCTGCCCGTCTTGGGCTCACTCCAGCCTCCTTGGATTCGGCGCTCTGCAACGCCTTCTGCCAGGCGGAAGTGTCGGTCATCTACACCCAGTTGAATCAGTACTACGTAATACTCGAGGTAGCACCCCAGTACTTTCAATCTCCTGCAGGCCTCGACTTCACCTACCCGTCTGCTAACGTGAACGGCTGGACGCCGATCAAGGCCGTGTCGACCGCCAGGGCCAGCACCACGCCCATCCAGCTCAACCATACCGGTGTCTTCCCGTCGGTCACGGTGTCGTTCAACCTGGCGAACGGTCTTTCTCTCAGCGATGCCACGCTCGAGATCAACGAGATGCAGACCAAGATGGGTTTGCCCTCCACCATCCGCGGTTTCTTTGCCGGCACCCTGCAGGCCTACCAGCAGTCTCTGGCCACCGAGCCGATCCTGATCACCACGGCGCTGCTGGCTGTGTACATTGTGCTTGGTATCCTCTATGAGAGCCTGGTGCATCCTCTGACCATCATCTCCACCCTGCCCCCGGCCAGCGTCGGGGCCATGCTGGCGCTGCTGGTGTTCAAGAATGACCTCAACGTCATCTCCATCATCGGCATTGTGCTGCTGATCGGGTTGGTGAAGAAGAACGCCATCATGATGATCGACTTCGCCCTGGTGGCCGAGCGGGAGCACGGCAAGAGCACCACGGACGCGATCTTTGAGGCCTGCATGCTGCGCTTCCGGCCCATTATGATGACCACCATGGCCGCGCTCTTCGGCGCCATCCCCCTGGCTTTCGGAACCGGCACCGGTTCGGAACTGCGGCAGCCGCTGGGTATTACCATCGTGGGTGGGTTGATCGTGAGCCAGATGCTCACGCTCTACACCACGCCAGTCATCTATCTGTATATGGATCGCTTCCGGTTGCGGGCCATGGGACAACATCACGACACCTTCTCGGCCAATCCGGAAGGCGCGGTTTAGGACGACCTTCTATGAAGAAAACGAACCATCAGCGAACGCAACTCGGGTGGATCACTGGCGTGCTTCTTTGCGCAGGCGTGACCGGCTGTCACGTGGGTCCGGCCTATCACCCGCCTGCGGTTCAGCCGCCCCCGGCCTTCAAGGAAGCTCCTCCGGCTACGCCCACTACGCCCCCGGCGGACACACACCAATCGCAGAACAACCCGGACAACGGCACTTGGACGGTCGCGCAACCCGCCGACGCCAAGATTCGCGGCGACTGGTGGGACATTTTCAATGATCCCGAGCTGGATGAGCTGGAAAAACAGCTCAACATTGATAACCAGAACCTCAAGCTCTATTTTGAGAACTTCATGGAAGCCCGCGCCCTGGTGCGCGAGGCGCGCGCGCAGTATTTTCCCACGGTGGGGTTTGGGCCCTCTTACAACCGGCAACGTTCCTCTGGAAACCTGGGCAGAACCGCCACCGTGGCCAACGCGGGCACTGAGTCGCAGATCTACTCGCTGCCGATCGATGTTTCCTGGACTCCCGACCTGTTCGGCCGCATTCGCAATGAAGTGCGCAATGCGCAATACAACGCCCAAGCCAGCGCTGCGGATCTGGAGAACGAGCGGTTAGTCGAGCAAGCGGATCTGGCGGAATACTTCTTTGAAATACGCGGGCAGGACGCCCTGATCGGGATCTACACCCAGACCGTGGCGGCCGACCAGAAGGCGTTGGATTACAACCAGGCCCAATACGACACGGGTGTCGGCGATCAGCTCTCGTTGGTGGAAGCGCGCGCGACGTTGCAGGCGGCGCAGTCTTCGTTGACGAATCTGGGGATTTTGCGGGCGCAGTATGAGCACGCGATTGCGGTCCTGATTGGGAAGCCGGCGTCAGGATTCTCTTTGCCGACGCGCCCGATCCTGACCGCACCGCCGCCGGTTCCGGTGGGTATTCCGTCTCTGCTGTTGCAGCGCCGTCCCGACGTGGCTGCGGCGGAGCGAACCATGGCTGCGGCCAACGCGGAACTGGGCGTTGCCTACACGGCCTTCTATCCCACCCTGACGCTATCCGTTGGATGGCGGGTTTGAGAGCTCGTTATTCAAGCACATTTTGGATTGGCCCAGCCGCTTCTGGTCCGTGGGTCCGTCGTTCTCGCAACCCATTTACAACGCTGCCTTGAGTGCGGAGCTGCATCAATACGTGGCTACCTACAACGCCGATGTGGCGAGCTATCGGCAGACGGTGTTGACCGCCTTCCAGCAGGTAGAAGACTACCTGGCGCAGACGCGGATCCTTTCGCAACAGATCCAGCAGCAGCGGGGTGCGGTCGCGTCCTCGCAGGCCGCCTTGGATTTGGAGATGGGCCGATACCAGACCGGTATTGATCCTTACATCGATGTGGTGACGCTGCAGAATACGTTGTTGAGCAACCAGCAGCAGTTGGCAAGTCTGCAGATCAACCAGATGACTGGAGCGGTAGAGCTGGTGCAAGCATTGGGCGGCGGTTGGGATGCATCGCAGTTGCCCACGCCGGCGCAGGTAACAGCAGCGCCCAGCAAAGCCGACACCAAGATTCAGCAATAGAGCACCTGTAGCGCTGTTACCTGGTCCGCTGATGCCCGCATCCGCAGGGCGATGCGGTCCTGTGGTGGCGGGAATCTGAGCTCGTAGGTAAAGCTTGAGCAGCAGCTGCGTTCGAACAGAACAAACTCGAGCAGGGTGTGTGCGGTTTGCTCAGAGAACAGCCATTCCAGTTCCACGCCATCGGTGTGGCGGGTGAGCGCCGTCCTATTCTGTAATAGTAGCTGTATCTCTTTCCGCCGTTGAGCCAGATCGCCCTCCGGCAGTGAGCAAGCAAGTGCCATCGGATCTGCTTTATCCATAAAGTATCTCCCTCCATCAGGACCAATGCTCAGAGTGCCGGGTGCCCCACAGTGAAAATCCCCATAGAATCGTCTTTAAACAAATCGTTATCCTGAGCGCCCGTGAATCTATCGATCGTGGCCTTACGGAGTTACGACGTGATAGGGCGGTCGGTGCGCGGAGTCGAAGTGCCTGTCCTGAGCGTAGCCGAAGGAACCCCGGCGGTGCTTTTCCTACCCGCGCTGCTCGTAGCTTTTCAACCACCCAGCCGCGCGTGATGGCCGGCAACTAAACGTGACAAAATGCAGGTCCCCTTCCCCTGGCGGCGCTCCAGTCCCTCAACCATGGCGGCCATCTTACAATTGACCCTGATAGGAGATCCCCATTCCCACCATTTCCTTAGCATCGGTCCTTGAAACCACGACCCTCAAGCTGGATGACGTGGCGACCCACGCGCCCGGTCCCCGCGGCCTGCTGCCCATTACCCCGGAAATGCTGCTCACCGCGCCCTCAGGCAATCTCTTCGGGCTAAGCCAGAACGCCGGCATGGGTTGGGAACCGCAAAAGCTGCTGGGCTCGGAAGTCCTCATCCTCAGCACCCACGGCGGCCTGCGCGCCCCCGATGGAACCCCCATCGCCCTCGGCTTTCATACCGGGCACTGGGAACTGGGCGCACTGGTCGCCGAAGCAGCCATCACCCTCAAATCCCTCGATGCGATTCCCTTCGCCGGAGCCTGCACCGACCCCTGCGACGGACGAACCCAGGGCACCACAGGCATGCTCGACTCCCTCCCTTTTCGCAACGATGCCGCCATCGTATTACGTCGCCTGATGCGCTCCCTGCCCACCAGGATGGGCGTGATCGGCATCGCCACCTGCGACAAAGGACTGCCCGCCATGATGATGGCCCTGGCTTCGGCCGGCCCGCTGCCGACCATCCTGATCCCCGGCGGCGTCACGCTCCTCCCCGAGTCGGGCGAGGATGCCGGCAAAGTACAGACCATCGGCGCACGCTACGCCCAGAAGCAAATCACCCTCGAAGCAGCAGCGGAAATGGGCTGCCGCGCCTGCGCTACCCCCGGCGGCGGTTGCCAGTTTCTAGGCACAGCCGCGACCGCGCAAGTAATCGGGGAAGCCCTGGGCCTATCGCTACCCCACACCGCGCTCGCCCCCTCAGGCGCGCCCATCTGGCTGGATGCCGCCCGCCGTTCCGCCAGCGCCATTCTGCGACTGCATCAGTTACAAATGGGCACGCGCGATGTGCTCACCCAGGCTTCGCTCGAAAATGCCATGGTGGCCCACGCTGCCTTCGGCGGATCCACCAACCTGCTCCTGCACCTCCCCGCGATTGCCTACTCCGCGGGACTTAAGCGTCCAGTGGCCGCCGACTGGGCCCACGTCAACCGCGAAATTCCCCGCCTGGTCGACGCCCTGCCCAACGGCCCACGCAACTTCGCCACCGTGCAGGTTTTTCTGGCCGGCGGATTACCCGAAGTCATGCTCCACCTGCGACGTGCCGGTCTGCTCAACACCCAGGTGAAGACGGTCTCCGGAGAGAGCCTCGATAGCTGTCTCGACTGGTGGGAGAACAGTCTCCGCCGCCATGAGCTGCGCAAGAATCTCCGTGCCCGCGACGGTATCGATCCCGATGACGTGATCATGGATCCCGATCGCGCCCGCTCCAGCGGACTCACCCCCACCGTCTGTTTCCCCGTGGGCAACCTCGCGCCGGAGGGCTCCGTGGTCAAGAGCACGTCGATCGATCCATCACTCATCGATGCCGACGGCGTCTTTCGCCATCTCGGCCCGGCACGCGTCTTCGTCTCGGAAGAATCGGCCATCCACGCCATCAAAAACGGCGAGATCCGCGAGCACGACGTGGTGGTGCTGGTATGTGGCGGCCCCGCGGGCGCGGGCATGGAGGAGATCTACCAGGTCACTTCCGCGCTCAAGTGGCTGCCTTCGGGCAAGCATGTAGCACTGCTCACCGACGCCCGCTTTAGCGGCGTCTCCACCGGCGCGTGCCTTGGGCATATCTCGCCCGAAGCGCTCGCCGGTGGGGCAATCGGCAAGCTGCTCGAGGGCGACCAGATCGAGATCATCATCGACCGGCAGAAGCTCATCGGCTCCGTCAACCTGGTAGGCAATGCGCAGGAGCACTTCGGCGCGGAGGAAGGCGCACGCCGGCTGGCCGCTCGTACTTCCCGCGCCGATCTCCGGCCGCATCCCGCGCTTCCCGACGACACCCGGCTATGGGCCGCCCTGGTGCAGGCCAGCGGAGGGGTCTGGGGCGGATGCGTCTACGACGTCGATGCCATCGTGTCCCGGCTGCAGTCCGGCAGTGGGCACAATTAAGAGGAACTGTCGCAACTCAGAACAATTGTGGCTTGCATTCTGCTCGCGCCGATAGCTGTGACTAGAACCGTCCGACGAGCCCAAATGACAAGCCCCCTTACCAGCGCAACGTCCCGCCCAGCCAACAGGATCCCCGCCGGCCAGTACACTGCGATCATTCAACCCGAACTGGCTCGCGGCGGGAATTCACGGGCGCATCCCATCACCCTGGTCCTGACGCCTCCCGCGGTGGAAGAGGCCAGCTGGACCTTCTACTTCCCTTCCTGGAAATTCCTACGCGAGCGTCTCCGGCTCTTTGGATTTGCCACCGCCGAAGAACTGGACAGCGCGGATGTGCGCCTCTCGACCGGCCGCCAGCCTTACATGTTTTCCAGCCGCCGCTGGGAAGTTCCTCTCATTGAGGCCCTCGAACTGAATTGCGCCGAAGCCTAGACGCTATCACCGTCCGCGGGTGCGACACGGATGCTGGTCTTCATGGTGTGCTGTTTCCCAGGCGCAAGGTCGACGGCAAAGGCGCGGATATTACTGGCCTCGACGCAGGCCATGGCTCGCCATTCGTCGTCGGCCATGTCCGGCAGCGCATGTGCGCCCTCGAGCCAAGGATTCCAAACCACGGTGGTGCGGGAGTTTTCCTTCTCCAGACGGATGCGCCGCTGCAGGACAGGGTCCAGAATCTCCACCGCATGCGTGGTGTCTACGTAGGCGCGATCGGTGGGCGCGGTGAACACTATATCGCCTTCCTGCCGCTTCTCGCGGTTGCCATCGGTGTTGTCCAGGTAGGTCACGCCCTCCAGACCGTGAACGTGCACAGACGTGGCTCCGCCCACACGGTAGTAGGTATGCAGAGCCTCTTCAAAGCGCAACGGGTCCTTGCCGGTGTTGCTCACGGTCAATTCCTGAATCAGCTCCGCGCCCACCGTCACCCGGTGCAGGAGCAGAAAGTCGTGTGGCCACCAGGCTCTCGTCGCATCGTCGCTCCCGGTTGACAGGCTGATCGTGACCGCGTCGCCATCGCGGGTAACGGAGTCGAGTTGCCACGCCTTGGTGCGTACGAACCCGTGTGAAGGCGCCTTGGGATCATCTGCCTTATTGCGAAACCAGGGAAAGCAGACAGGGATACCTCCGCGGATCGCGCGCCCCGCCTCCCACTGGGATTGCCCGCTCACGAAGATCATCTCTTCGCTGCCCGCCGGCCGCCAGGAGGTAAGCTGCGCTCCGTGCAGGTAAACCTCCGCCGTCGCCGCGGGCGTATTCACGCTTACCCGCGCCAGCCCACCGTTGCCCGCGTTAATCTGCGCTACCCCGGCGATGGCGAAGCGCTGGTTCAGTTCCTCGATGCTCATAAATCCCTCTGGCTTATGGTGACATAAACAGCCCTCGTCACGCCTTGTCTTCCGGCTGCATCTATTCACAGCGAGCGGCACAGTGAGGGGCATGGAGATGAGCAAGCAGAAGAGTGTAGTGCGAGGAATCCTGGCAGGCATGGCCGGCGGCCTGGCCGCTGCCTGGGTGATGAATGTGTTCATGGCGGGTCCGGGCCAACAGCTGCAACAAGCCGTGCAGAGTGACGAAGAGAACCGGGAGCAGGAGGCGCACAGCTCCGAGCCCAAGGAAGATGCAACCATGAAAGCCGCCGAGGCCATCGTGGAGACCACCACCGGCGACCATCTTTCTCGCGCAGAGAAAGAAAAAGGCGGCCCGATTGTGCACTATGCCTTCGGCGCGCTCACCGGCGGAATCTACGGCGGTTTGGCGGAGTATTCCACCAAGGTGAAGTCTGGTTTTGGCACCAGCTTTGGCGGGGCCCTCTTCAGCACCGCGGACTTGCTCGCCGTGCCGGCGCTGAACTTGGCGCCCTCGCCCAGCGATCAGCCAGCGTCGGCCCTGGCCACGCCCTTCGCAGCTCACATAGTGTATGGAGTAACAACGGAGTTCGTCCGCCGCATTGTACGGACGATGCTCTAAGGGCCGCGCGGGAGAAGAGAAACAGCAGGTCTCTCCGCTACGCTTACGCTCCGGCTCTCTGCTAGACTTCTGTCACTTCTGCCAGAAGGGAGCGGTATGCCCGTAGACGCGCGCAAAACCATTTCTGATCTGCAGGAGCTGCGCGCGCTCACCGCGGACGATCACGGAGCGCAGCGCATTGCCTGGACCCCCACGTGGCTCAAGGCGCGCGCCTGGTTTCAAGACAAGCTGGCCAAGCTGCCGGTGGAGCATCACCTGGACGCGGCCGGCAACTCCTGGACGACGCTGCCCGGGGAATCAGAGAAGACCCTCATCCTGGGCAGCCATCTGGATTCCGTACCCAACGGCGGCTGGCTCGATGGCGCTCTGGGCGTGCTCGCGGCATTCGAAGTGTTGCGTGCGCTCGCTGAGGACTTCCACGGCAAGCCGCCCATCACCATTCGGCTGGTGGACTGGGCCGACGAGGAGGGCGCGCGCTTCGGCCGCAGCCTCTTCGGGTCCTCCGCATTTGCCGGCACGCACAGCATACAGGCCGACCGCGCCCGCACGGACCGCGAGGGCATCCGCCTGGAGGATGCCCTCCGGCGATGCCAGGTGGATGTCGAGCGCATCGGCGAGGCAGGCGCCGAACGCGGCCAGGCCGGCGCTTACCTGGAACTGCATATCGAGCAGGGGCCGGTGCTTGAAGACATGAAGCTGCCGCTGGGCGTGGTCATGGGAACCAAAGGCGTGGAGCGCCACGCGATCACCTTTCACGGGCAGGAGGCGCACTCCGGATCGACCCCCATGGCGGTCCGCCGGGATGCGCTCGCCGCCGCGGCCAAGCTGGCGTTGGAGATCCGTCCCATCGCCCGCAAGCATCCGGACGCGGTCGCTACCATGGGCAGCGTGAAGACCTTCCCTGGAATCGTAACCGCCGTAGTCGGCCGCTGCGAAACCACCCTTGATATGCGTGATCTCGACGCAGGCGTGCTGGCGTCGATGCTGGCCGAGGCCCGCGCCGCCAGCGAGCGCTTCGCTGCCGAAGAGAGGTGCACGGTGGAGTGGTCAAGGATCTGGAGCATCGAGCCGATCCCGTTTCATCCCCATCTGATCGAGCTGTGCGACCAGGCGATTCGGGAAACCGCGGGGAGTGGGCACAAGCTGCCCTCTGGCCCGCTGCATGACGCCGCCGAAGTGGCCCGGGCGGGCATCCCGGTGGTGATGATGTTCACCCAATCGCTCGCAGGTCTGAGCCACAACCCAGCGGAAAACACCCGCATCGAGCATCTCGAGCAGGCCGTCCAAGCCTTCGACCGGCTAGCGCGCAAGACGATGCAGTGGTTGATAGCTAACTAGAAAGGGACCGCCACTTGAAATTCCGCTATCTCCCAATCCTCTTCGCCGCCGTTTTGATCGCGCTCGGCGTTCGGGCGCAAGAACCGGACGCCATTCCGCCACAGGCCCTCCTGCAGCCGGCAGAACTGGTGCCCATGCTGAGCAGTGCGGCAAAGCCGTTGGTGTTGCAGACCGGCTCGCATGTGCTCTTCGCGGAAGCGCATATACCCGGAGCCGAGTACGCAGGACCTGCGGGCACGAGTGCGGGGATCGATGCACTGCGCGCGCGGGTTGACGGCCTCAGCAAGGACAGCCTGATCGTTATCTATTGCGGGTGCTGCCCCTGGGTCCGTTGCCCGAATATCAAACCCGCTTATCAGCAGTTACGGAAACTGGGGTTCACGAACGTAAAAGCTCTTTACATCGCTGACAACTTCGGGACCGACTGGGCCAATAAGGGTTACCCGGTTGCCAAAGGCCGCTAGTGTACTGCTCATCCTGCTGCTGTCCCTACCGCTTGCGGCGCAAACAGCTCCTGATTTTTCCCGGCCCGACCTGAGCCATCGGAAGATTGCACTGAGTGCCTACCGTGGGAAGATAGTGCTGCTCAACTTCTGGGCGACGTGGTGCGCACCGTGTCTTACGGAAATGCCGACCTTCGTGGAATGGCAGAAGCAGTTTGGCCCGCAAAACTTTCAGGTGATCGGTATATCGATGGATGACGCCGCTCCGGAGGTGATCGCCACCGTGTCCAAGCTAAAGCTCAACTATCCAGTACTGATGGGAGACGAGCATCTGGGCGACGCCTACGGCGGCATCCTGGGGCTGCCGGTTACTTTCCTCATCGGCCGCGATGGGAAGATCCAAGCTCGCTATCAGGCCGACTCCCTCACCCGTATCCACAGCGATATTCAAAATCTCATGCAGCCCCGATAGAACCGCGCACGACTATCAATTTTGCTAGGTACTCCCCTGCAAGACCAACCTCGAAGCAGGTTCAAAGCAAGGGAGCGCCACGATTCGAAGGAACTTCGCGAGCAGTGATCTAGAATTGTGTAGTTCCTCCCTTCGGAGCACAGCATGAGCCGGGTCCTGGTGATTGGAAATGACGACCAAGTGAGCCGCGAGATCGGCGAGGCGCTCACCGCCGCCGCGTTTCCCATGGAGTACTCCGCCGGGAACGCCGACGCCCTGCAGCGCTTGCGTTCACGATCCTTTGGGGTGGTCATTACCAGGCCCGACAGCGATATCGACGAAGACCTGGCACTGCTGGAGGAGATGCGCGCCGTCAGGCCCGGAGTCAAGTGCATCGTCCTGGCTCATCAAAGCACCCCGGATGAAGTGATCGCCGCCCTGCGCGCCCGCGTGTTCGCATGCTTCACACCTCCGTTTGAGCCGGGTGAAATTGCCAGTCTGGCCTCCAAAGCAGCATCGGACAGTCAATGGCGAGAGGACATCCAGGTTCTATCGGCTAAGCCGGGCTGGGTGTCGGTCCGGGTAAATTGCCGCCTCATCAACGCGGAGCGGTTGTTGACCTTTGCCAAGGAACTGAACGCGCAACTGCCTGAGGACATGCGGCAGGAAACCATGCAGGGGCTGCGAGAGATACTGATGAACGCCATGGAGCACGGCGCGGCGTTTAATCCCGAGCAGGTGGTGGAGGTCACCGCCGTGCGCACGGCAAGAGCCCTGGTGTTCTACGTGCGTGATCCCGGGGCCGGCTTCCGGCGCGAATCGCTGGGCGGCGCGGCGATTTCAGACCCATCTCATGATTCGGCGGCCCACCTTGCGCAGCGGGAAGCCGAAGGAATGCGCGCCGGTGGTTTCGGCCTACTTCTGGCGAGCGGCACGGTGGATGAGTTGATCTACAGTGAGATAGGTAACGAGGTGTTGATCATTAAATACGTGGACGCAGTGCCGGTTACCAATATGGCGTAATCCTACCGCGATTCCTTACTCGTCCCCACGATCCGCCCCAGGCTGCATCGTTGTTCCCTAAACATCAACTGAAAAAGCTTCCTCTGCTGCGACAGGATCCCCATATAGGATTTTCATTAATGCACTTGCGACGATTCCCCATCCTGATGGTCTTGCTCTCTACGGGATCCTGCTTAATGGCGCAGACCACCGGGTCGCCGTTAACCCTGCAACAAGCCATCGACATGGCCCGCGCGAAGAATCCGGCACTTCTTTCCGGCCAACGGCATGTCACCGCCACCAAGGCCAGCGAAATCACGGCCGGCCTGCGCCAGAACCCAACCTTTACCTTCAGCGGCGAGAACGTAACCCTGCCTGCCAACAACCCTGGCAATCCCTACTATTATTCGGCCAACCTCTCGCGTCTGTTTGAACGGGGGCAAAAGCGGCGCTGGCGCCTCGATTCGGCCCGTGCCACGACCGATGTTACGCAAAGCCAATACAAGGATACGGAGCGGCAGACCATTCTCGCAGTGAAACAAGCGTTTACCCAGATGCTGGCTGCCAAGGCCGGAGTGAAGGTGACCGAAGAGAATGTGCAGGGCTATCGGAAAACAGTAGAGTTGAGCAAGGTACGACTGGACGCGGGGGATGTAAGCCCCACCGACTTTGATCGCATTGACCTGCAATTGGCTGAATTTGAGGCCGATTACGATGCCGCGAATTTGAACCTGGTGCAATCGGGCGATCAATTGAAAATGCTGCTTGGGATCGATACGCCGGCGGCGCCCATTGACATCGCGGGCACGCTCGATCCACCCCAGCTCACTTTGACATTGGCGGAGGTGGAACAGCGAGCGCTGGCTGAGCGTCCCGACTACCTCGCAGCGCAGCAGTCCCTCCGGCTCGCCGAGGCCAATGTGAAGCTGGCGCAAGCCACTGGGACCACCGACCCTACGCTCGGTGGAGAGTATGACAGGTCGGGCACTTACAACTCGGCTGGATTTGATATCAGCATCCCGCTAAGGATCTTCGATCGTAACCAGGGTGAAAAAGAACGGACCCGCTATGAGGCCCAGTCCAGCCGCTTCGCGGAGATCGCTGCCCGCAACCAGGTGCTCAACGACGTCGACCAGGCATGGGCCGCCTATCAGACCGCGCTGGCGCAGGCGGGCCGTTACAACCGGCACTATCTCGGGGAAGCAACGCGGGTCCGGGACAACCTTGAGTTCAGTTATCGCCATGGAGGCAGCACCCTGCTCGACTACCTCGACGCTCTTCGCGATTATCGTCAGACCAATCTCGACACCTTGAACGCCAACGCGCAAGTGTGGCTGGCTCTCCACCAACTTAGCTATGTCGCTGCATCGGAGATGCTGCCATGATTCTTGCGCCCCGGATCGCGGTGTCGACCGCTACTCTGCTTTTTCTATCGTGCCTCGGCTGTCAGGACAGGCCGCCCGCGACTGCATCCGATGCACCGCAGAAAGCTCCCATCGAGGTCACCACCATCCATGCGCAGGCCGTTACCGATCGCCTGGAGCTCGCCGCGCGCGTGGAACCCGATCCCACGCGAGTGGTCCACATCTTCTCCCAAGTCACTGGGCGGCTGGTCGAGTTGTACGTCCGGCCAGGACAGGATGTGAAAAAGGACGAGACCATCGGCCTCATCCAAAGCAGTGAGATTTCGGAGGCACGAGCCGATTACGACAAGGCCAAAATTGAAGTCGCGCGTTCCGACCACCAGCTCGATCGCGCCAAGCTTCTGCTGCAGCACGAGGTGATGGCGCAACGTGACTACGACGACCTTGAAGCCGCAAATCAAGCTGCGCACGCTGAGCTCACGCGCACGATCCAGCGAATTCACATGCTGGGCTTCTCTCCAGAAGGGACATCGGACACTGTGGCCCTGCGCGCGCCGATCAGCGGTGCGGTACTCGACATTGGAACGGCAAGGGGGGAAATGCAGCGCTCGCTTGATAACGCGACTGCCATCGCCACCATCGCGAACCTCGATTCGGTGTGGATATTGGGAGACGTGTTTGAGCGAGACCTGGGCACAGTCCGCTCCGCACAGTCGGTCGATGTGGCTCTCCCTGCCTATCCGGGCGAAGTCCTGCACGGCAAGATCTCCAACATTTCCGATGCCATGGATCCCAACAGCAGAACACTGAAGGTGCGCGTGGTTATGCCCAACCCTCAGCATCGCCTCAAGCCGGAAATGTTTGCCACCCTCTCGATCGCCCGCACAACGGCGCAGCAATTCATTGTGCCCACCGCCGCAGTTGTCCACGAAGGTACTTCGAGCTACGTTTTCATGCCCGCCGGCGAGGGTAAGTATGAACAACACCAGGTGACCACCGGACCCATCCACGACAAGACGGTGGTCGTGACCGCAGGCCTTAAGGACGGTGATCAGATTGTCACCGCGGGAGCGGCGCTGTTGCGTCCGCCCTCCGGAGACTAAGCATGAAGGCATTGATCCGGACCTTGCTGGAGTACCGCGCCATCGTGCTCATCGTGTTCGTCGTCTCCCTCGAGGTCGGCGTCTACGCGTTTATCAAACTCGACATCGAGGCCTATCCCGACCCTTCCCCTCCCTTGGTGGAGATCATCACCCAGAACCCCGCGTGGTCTGCCGAAGAGATGGAACAGCAGGTGACGGTGCCGGTGGAAGCAACGCTGAACGGCACCCCGCACCTGGACCAGGTGCGCTCCATCAGCATCTTTGGTCTCAGCGATGTGAAGCTGTATTTCAACTTCGACAGCGATTACTTTCGCGACAAGCAGGAAGTGCTGAACCGCCTGCAGACCCTGGCCTTGCCCAATGGGTTGCAGCCCCAGCTCTCGCCCTGGTCGCCCATCGGCGAAATCTACCGCTATCAGCTCACCGGCCCAAATTATTCCCTCAATGAGCTCAAGGCGACACAGGATTTTCTCATCCGCCGTGAGTTGAAACAGGTTCCCGGCATCATCGACATCACCACCTTCGGGGGCACCACACGTCAGTACCAGGTGGAGGCCGATCCTAACAAGTTGCTGGCCATGAACGTGACCCTGCCGCAGGTGCTGAACGCCATTCAGAGCAGCAATGCCAACGCCGGCGGCAACTATCTTACGGTGGGCGATCAAAGCATCAACGTGCGCGCCCTGGGTCTGTTGAAAAATATCGACGACATCGGCTCGGTCGTGGTTGCCGAACGGAACGGCGCCCCGGTGCTGGTGCGCGATATCGGCGAGGTGAAGGAGGGGTTCCAGCCTCGGCTGGGCAAGGTCGGCCGCAACAGCGAGCGCGACGTCGTGATCGGCATCGTTCTGCTGCAGAAGGAAGAGAAATCGCTTCCCGCACTGGAAGGCCTGAAAAAGAAAATTCACGAATTGAATCACGGCGGTCTGCTGCCCCCTGGCATGCACATCAGCACCGTCTATGACCGCACCAACCTCATCAACACCACGACCTCTACGGTGCGGCACGTCGTCTTGACCGGCCTGTTGCTGGTGACGCTGGTGCTGATCTCCATGCTGGGCGACTTGCGCATCAGCTTCATCGCCGCGGTGACCATCCCGTTTGCCGTGCTCTTCGCCTTTTCCATGATGGTGCTGACCGGGCAGTCTGCCAACCTCATCTCCATCGGCGCCATCGACTTCGGCATTCTGGTGGACGCGTCGATCGTGGTGCTGGAGAGCATCTACCGCAAGCTTTCGCGGCGCGCACCCGACGAAAAAAACAGCGAGATGATCATTGAGGGCGCTAGCCACGCCGCCAAACCCGTGCTCTTTGCCACTCTCATCATCCTGGTGGCGTTCATTCCTCTCTTCACCATGCAGGGTGTTCCGGGCAAGATTTTCGCGCCCATGTCGGTCACCTATGGGTTTGCATTGATCGGCGCGCTCCTCTTCTCCCTCATCTTCGCCCCCGTGCTGGCATACATGGTTGCTCCCTCCCAACCCAACCCCGAGCATCACGAAACCCGGCTGGGAGGCTTTCTGCGCAGCCGCTATGACCGCGGACTTCCCCGTGTCCTCAGGCATTCGGGACTCGCGTGGATTGTCGCCCTGGGAAGCCTGGTGGCAGCCGGCATCCTGTTCACGTTCGTGGGCGGTGAATTTATGCCTCCGCTGGAGGAGGGCAACCTGTGGATCCGGGCAACGCTGCCGCAGGATATCTCTTTCCAGGAGGCGGCAAACGTCGCCGACGAGCTGCGGGCGCAGATCGGGAAGTCTCCCGAAGTGACGCAGACGGTCTCGCAAATGGGCCGCCCCGATGACGGAACCGACGTCGTCACGTTCAACGACGTGGAACTCTCGGTGGCGCTCAAGCCACCCGGCCAATGGCGCGCGGGCTTAACCAAAGACATGTTGATCGATGAGATGAGTCATCGGCTTTCACAATTCCCTGGCATGGACTTGAACTTTTCCCAGAACATTCAGGACAACGTGGAAGAAGCCATGTCCGGCGTCAAGGGAGAAAATTCACTCAAGCTATTCGGCGACGATTTCGAAACGCTGTCCCGTATCGCCAACCAGATCTCGCAAGTGATGCAGTCTGTAAAAGGTGTGGCGGACGTGGGTGTCTTTCGCGTCGGTGGTCAGCCCAGCCTGCTCATCCGCATCGATCGCGCCAAGGCTGCTCGCTACGGTCTGGCGGCGGCAGACGTCAACGCTACGATCCAGGCGGCGGTCGGCGGCGCGGCCCTCACTCAAGTCGTGGAAGGCGATCGCAGGTTTGATTTAACCGTCCGCTTTCCGGAGCGCTTTCGCAATGGCCCTGAGGCCATTCGGAATATCCTGCTGCCCGCCCCCGACGGTAGCCGGGTTCCCATCAGCCAGATTGCCGATGTGGAGACGCGCGATGGAGCGTTCATGATCTATCGCGAGAACGGCCGGCGCTACATTCCCATCAAGTTCAGCGTGCGCGGCCGCGATCTTGCCACCACCATTCAGGATCTGCAACAGCAATTGATCAACAAGATCAAGTTGCCCTCAGGCTACAACTACACCTGGGCAGGTGAGTTCGATAGCTTACGCAAGGAGCAGCGCCGGCTTGCCTTCATCATCCCGGTGAGTCTGGTTGCCATTCTCGTCTTGCTCTACATCCAGTTCCGCACGTGGAAAGATGCGCTCATTGTTTTGGGAACGCTGCCCTTCGGGGCCATCGGTGGTGTTCTGGCATTGTTCTTCACCCGCACGCCCTTCAGCATTTCCGCCGCGGTTGGATTCACTTCCCTTACCGGCGTCGCCACGCTGGGCGCTGTCGTCTTTCTATCGGGCATCCGTCGCGCGCAATACACCGAAGGCTTCGAGAAGGGTCTGCAAACCGGTTGCAGTGACGAAATGCGGCCAGTGGTGATGGCTTGCATGGCCGCAGGGCTCGGCCTATGTCCCGCAGCCTTTGCCAACGGGATTGGCGCCCAGGCGCAACAGCCGTTAGCGCGCGTGGTGGTGGGTGGAATGTTCACCACGGTGCTGGCCATCCTGTTTGTGATGCCCCTGCTGATCCGCGCTCTGCACACCAAGGGAGATCCGGAAATAAAGGAAGAGCAGGAAGCTAGATCGTAGTGCCTGTCGAACCTTGACTAAGCCCGAGCCCCGGGTGTCGGCGCGGAACCTATGCTGCCACGAATGGAGTCCCGTAGGGACGGTTATCTCAACACCAAAGAACCTCTAACTCACTCCGCTCGCAGCGCTTCCACAGGATTCACCGCCGCCGCGCGGCGAGCCGGCAGATAGCTGGCGACCGCCGCGGAGGCGGCTAGAATCACCGGCACCGAGATGTAGGTAACCGGGTCCAGGGGGCTCACCCCAAACAGGATGGATTTCATGAGCCCCATGAGCCCGGCGGCCGCGGCCAGGCCAATCGCCAAGCCCATTCCCGTCAATGCCAGTGCGGAGCGCACAAACATCCATTGCAGCCGCTTTTTTTGCTCTCCCAGCGCCAACCGGATTCCGATTTCGCGCGTGCGTTGTGACACCGCGTAGGAAATCACTCCGTAGATGCCGATGATCCCCAGCACCAGCGCCATCGCACCGGCAATGCCCAGCATTACCAGCGTGAACGAAGTACGAGCCAGCGATTGATCGTAGATCTCCTGCATGGTGCGCACCGAGGCCAGCGGCAGGCTGGGATTCACCGACCAAACGGCTTGCTGAATTTCGCTGAGGAAAGCCTCAGTCCCGGCACGATCACTGCGGATCGCGAAGGTCGCCGAGGACGTTGCCCCAAACGTACCGGGCCCAAACCTATCCTCGACCATCGCAGGCCAGTACACGATCGCAGGCGCCTTCTCCTGCACGCCGTTCACGTGGACATCCTCGACGACGCCCACCACTTCAAACCAGGTATCGGATGGGCCATCGTGCAATCGCTTACCCACCGCAGCCGCAGCGGAACCCCACGATTCGCGGGCAAGATTTTCGGACACGATCACCCGCGGCCTTCGCCCGTAAATCTCTGTCCAGGTAAGATCGCGCCCGGCAATCATCCTCGTTCCGCAAGCATGGAAATAATTAGGGCCGACATATTTGAACAGCCGCATGGGCGTGACCTCACCTGTCTCCACCCCCTCAATGACAATGCCGTTCCAGTTGGATTGGATCCCGTCCATCGGCATTGCGTCTGCGAACCCCACCGAAGTCACGCCCGCAATCGCTGCCAACTTGTCGACGATGTTGTTTTGCGTGCGGGTCACCAGCTCCGGATCTGCAATCAAAGAATTCGGGATGGAGATGCGCACGGTCTGCAGATGCTCCGGCTGCGTAAACCCGGGCTCGACCGTTCGCAGCGCCTGGAAGGTGCGGATCATCAGCACGGCGCACACCAGCAGGACCATCGCCATGGCCACCTGGGCCACCACCAGCAGATCGCGGGAGCGTTGCCGTTCGCGGCTGAGGCTCGCTGTTCTCCCCGAGCCGCGAAGAGCCGCGGGCGCGCGCGGCCCCGCATAGCGCAGAACTGGAATCGATCCGAACAACAGCCCGGATAGGAGGGAAAGCCCCAGCGTGAATAACAGCGATCGGCCATCCAGGGAGATTTCTCCCAGGCGCGGAAGATTCGCCGGACCAATGGCCACCAGCAGCCGCAGCCCCTCATAGGCGATCCCGATGCCGAGCACACCGCCGATGAGCCCGAGGGCCATACTTTCCAGCAGCAGCTCCCACGCGATGCGTCCTCGCCCGGCGCCCAGCGCAGCCCGGACGGCCAGCTCCTGCTGCCGGCCATCCGCTCTCACCAGCAACAGGTTCGCTACATTGGTGCAGGCAATCAGCATCACCAGGCCAATGGTGCCCATCACCACCCACAACACATTGCCAACGTTGCCGATGACTTCCTGCTTGAGAGGACGAATCGCGGGCGCGACCTTCCAGACCTTCTCGTAGAAGTGCGTGTCGAACTCCTTGACGCCCGAAGGCCAGGAGTCTTCCCAAATAGGCAGCATCCGCTTCAAATCGGCATTCGCTTGCGCAATGGGAACTCCCGGTTTTAGCCGGGCAACTCCCTGGAGATAGAAGCCGGCAATTTGCTGCTTATTGCGGTCGAAGGCAAGCGGCACCATCACATCGAACTCCGCATTTACTAACTCGAAGCCCTTCGGCATGACGCCGACGATTTCCCTTGGCTGCCCATCCACCGCGATGCTGCGGCCGATCACAGATCGGTCTCCGCCGAAGCGGCGTTGCCAGTAACCGTAACTGAGCATGACAGCCTTCTGACCATGCGGATCCTGGTCAGCCGCCAGGAGCCAGCGGCCAAGCACAGGCGGCACACTGAGCGACTGCAGCACACCATCAGTGATGGTGACCGTGTGCACTTCATGCGGCTGGTCGACGCCGGTAACATTGGCTGTGCCCTTGCTCCACACACCAAACGACTGGAACGAACGGTTCTGCTCGGCAAAGGTGAAATACATGGCGGCCGAGAGAGGGAGCCCGGTGGAGAAATCCGCCAGCCCTGCCGCCCCGGGAGCGATCATCTTGACGGATACCAATTGCTCGGAATGAGGATACGGCAGCGCCTTGAACAGCACGCTGTTGAGCACGCTGAAGACCGCCGCGTTGGCGCCGATGCCGATCGCGAGCGTCAGTAGGACGGTAGCGGCGAAACCAGGTGATTTTCCCAGTCGCCGGAATACCAGCTTCAAGTCCGTCCCCAGCGATTCCAAGGGCAAGTGCCACACCTCACGGCTCCTTTCTTCGAGCACCGTGGCATTTCCAAAGGCGCGGCGGGCGGCTTGTTCCGCTTCTTTCCGGCTCATGCCTTCGGCCATGAAGTGCTCCGTGCGTTCTTCGAGGTGAAGACGTATTTCCTCGGCGAGATCGCCATATTCCTGCTTGCGGCGGATGATCTTCGGTAGCCAGTTCATAAGGATCTTTCCGGATTGAGGACTAAGGCCACGCCTTCGAACATGCGTTCAAAGCTGGAGATCTCCTGTTCCAAATGCCGTAGGCCGGCAGCCGTGATCTGGTAGGTTCGCACCTTGCGATTGGTGGACGAGACTTCCCACTTCGCCTTGACCAGGTTCGCTTTGAGCAACCGCTGCAGTGCCGGATAGAGTGAGCCTTCCTCCACCTGCAGGAGGTTATTGGATCGCTGCTGGATGTGCTGGACGAGTGCATATCCATGCGCAGGCTGGCGGCGAAGCGACTCGAGGATCATCATCTCGAGTGCACCAGGGAATAAATCGCGGGGCGTTGATTTGGTCATAGACTTGTTTGCTACAGACCTAGAGTAAACAAGTGTCGAGGGTCGGTCAAGCTGGTCTTCCTGACGGGTGCCCCAGGTTCGCACCAGCGTACCTGGGTTGAAAATGATTTTTTTCGAATGCTTTCACTCGATGTGCTGAAAGCTTTGGTGGGCTTCGCCCATCTTATTCAACCCAGGTACGCTTAGGCGAACCTGGGGCACCCGTCTCGCCTGTGATGGCTACTTTCGTTTCGAGAGAAAGATATGCATCGCACCTGGAGTAGCAATCTGCTCAGCGACTTGATACCCCAGCGCCGGTGCGTCCACGCCTTCAAACAGACGCTCTCCTGAGCCGACCAGGACCGGCGAAATCACCAGATGCATCTCGTCGATCAGCCCAGCCTGCAGATACTGCCGCATTGTGGCCGCCCCGCCGCCGAGCCGGATATCTTTCCCATGCGCAGCATCCACAGCTCGTTCCAGCGCAGCCTGAATACCATCCGTCACGAAATGGAACGTCGTGCCGCCGCTCATCGTAATCGATGCGCGGGGGTAATTCGTGAGCACAAAGACCGGCACGTGGTAAGGCGGAGTGTCGCCCCACCAGCCCTTCCATGCGTCGTCCAGCCAGGGCCCGCGAACCGGCCCGAACATGTTGCGCCCAATGATCCACGCGCCGATACCCTCGAAGCCGCGCAAGACAAGATCGTTGTCCGTCCCGGTCGCGCCGCCCTGCTGGCCGTGCATGGCATGATGGGCCTGCGTCGCAAACTGCCAACCGAATATCGGCAGTCCACCCACGCCTACCGGATTTTCGCGATCCTGATGAGGTCCGGCACTGTAACCGTCCACCGAGATTGAAAAGCAGTGAACCCGAAGCTTGGACATAAGACTCTACTTCCCCTGCATGGCCGCTTCCACCTCTTCCACGGTGTGCGGCAACTTCTCAACAAAATCGATCAGCTTTCCTGAATCGTCGACATAAAAGGTATCTTCAATGCGAACGCCTATCTTCTCTTCAGGAATGTAGATGCCGGGCTCGATGGTGAACACAGAACCATTCACCAGGGGCTTGTCGTAATCGTAGGGATCATGCACGTCAATCCCCACGGAGTGCCCCAGCGTATGCACGAAGTATTTGCCCAGCGGTTGCCCGTGGATGTCTTTACCGTGGCTGTTGATGTAATCGAACGCGATCTTATCCAGTGTCGGCTCAGGCTCCGCGCGATTGTCAATCCTGCCCATCTTCGATTTGCCGGCGACGAAAGCATCGCGCGCCGCCCGTTGCGCGCCGAGCACGATGTTATAAATCTCCTTCTGCCGTTCGGTGAAGTGGCCGTCCACCGGCATGGTTCTGGTGATGTCACTGGCATACATCGAGTACTCGCCCGCGGCATCGATCACCACCACATCCCCCTTCTCCATCATCCTGCTGCCCGCGGAATAATGAAGAGTGGTGGAGTTGATACCCGAGCCGACGATGGCAGGATAGCTGGCGCGTTCGCACCCCTCGGTCAGCATGGCGGCCAGTTCGATGGCGGCAACCGCGCGTTCGCGCACTCCCGGCTTGATGGCGCGCATGCCGGCGAGTTGGCCCGCGATCGAGGCATCGGTGGCTTTCTGAATCAGCGCGATCTCGGCCGGACTCTTCACCATGCGCAACTGCTCAGTCAGTTCCCGCACATCGTGCGTGGGTGGCGGATCGTCGGTGCCCAGAACGGTTGCGGTAAAGCCCAGCGTCGAACTGGCAACGCCCATGTCCTGCTGCGTCCACACCTCTCTTGCGCGGCGAAGGTCTTCGCCCAGAAAGGCCGCGTAGAAGCCGGGCAGTTCGGAGAGAGGCATCACCTCATCCACACCGAGCATTTCGCGAACGCCTTTGGTCGCCGCGTCGGTCTTCGCCCCGGTGTACTTTTCGCGTACCAGATTGCGCATAGGCAGGAAGAGGATCTCGCGATACTTGTGCGCCGGGACCACTGTTCCCAGACGAGTGGTGGCCGCTGGCCCATCGCCGATCACCAGCAGCGCTCCGCCCGGCTCGTTCGAGCCCGTCAGGTAAAAGAAGTCCTCGTCCTGGCGGTAGTCCTGGTACTCCAGCAGGGGTTCGTGCGCGGCAACGATCAGGGCGGAGCCGCCGTGCAACTCCGCGGCAAGCTTCACCCGGCGCTGGTGATACTCGGCCATCGGAACAGAATCAAACGCATATGCCGCCTGTACTGCCATCAGGAGCACCAATAGGCTCATCTTGCTACGCATGCATACCTCTCGTTCTTACTTCGTGCTCAGGGCCCACTCTAACTCGCCGCGATGGAGCAGCGCAGCGCGGTCTTCGGGTAAGATCCAGCGTTGTTGCACCAGATCGTCCAGCGCTTTGTTGTATTGCGCGAGATAGTCCTCACGGCTAGGGTAGCGTTCCGCGATGGACTTGCGTGGGTCACCTGTCTTCTGCTGCTCGGCGGCCGTCTTTGGGAATGGGATATACGAGGCCTCAAAGGCCACCCGTTGGTCGGGCGCGCCGATCGAAGGATCGCGAAGATTCCACCCCGTATAGGTGGCCAACGGCACGGTGATTTCGGGCAGGCGCACGCCATCGCGTTCATTGCCGTCGGCATCCACCTGGGGCACGAGCAACGGGAACGCCGCGCCCACCTTGGGTGGCTGGATACTCAAAATTCCCTGCTGCCAGTTGGGTCCAAAATCGAGACGATAGGCCTGGGTCGCATCGTGTGGACGGTTGACTCCAGGGATTGCGGGCAGCGCGTACTTCTCCAACGTCACCAGGTTTCCATCGGCAATCTTGGGATAACTGCTGGCCGGAGGAGGCGTGTCGCTGTGCACCCACGCGTCCATGTTGGCAATCATGGAGCGCCAGAAGAATCGCATCTGCAGCGGCGATTGCGGTTCCTGCCCCAGCTCGTCCCCCGTTCCCTTCGCCGGCGGAAAGGGCCCGGAGAAATGCTGCAGCCCGGTGAAGTGATAGATCCTGACCTGGTCTGAGATAGCCGCGTCCCGCTCGCCGTCGGCGCTGATGTGGATCAAGGCCGCCGCGCGTCCCCAATACTCATACGAGGTGTTGGAGAAGAAAATCCTGGGCACCACCTTGTCCGCGACCGCCTGGTCCAGCAAACCTCCCGTCATCCCTGTGACTGGATCGGTCTGCGGTTCATCCGTAAACGGAAAGATGTCGGTGGGAAAGAAAATTGACGAGGTAGGCCGCGCATCGCGCGAAGGCTGGGCGAAACGGTAGTTGAAGCTGCCCCGGCCTGCTCCCGCCACGTGGGCCAGAACGCCATCGAGCGCCATTCTCCCCTCTTCATCCGCATTGAAGCCTTCATAAAGAAAGTCGCGCAGAAAGCGTCCGTTCTGCGAGATGCCTTGGCCGTAAACCCGCTCCGCTGGAGTGATGGCCTCGGGATCATGCTTGGCATAAGCAGCAAAGTCGCGAATCGCCGCGAACCCCCCGCCGGCGACGACCGGGTCAGCGGCCACGTAGACGTATTCGTAGATCTTCCCCGTCTGGAAGCCGCCATTCAAATGGATGAACCGGTCAGAAGGAACAACCTTGCCCTGGACGGTATGCGCGAACTGCCAATCGGCGCGGGGAATGATGGAGCGCTGCGCCTCGCGCGAGCTGCGCACGGTGAGCACATTGCGCGGATCATCGGGCGAAGCCACCGGGTACTCGTTTCCGCCGATGGCTCCGTCGGTGAAGTGCCCCAGCGGGATCTCCGCCAGCGGCTTCGAGAGCATGAAGTCGCCGCGCAGCAGCCCGGTGATGGTCTTTCCATTGTCCTTTGCCACCGGGGCATAGAATCGCAGGGCGCTTGGCCCCGCGGCGTCCCACTGCCACCCCACGCTCACGATGGTGAAGCCATTGCGGAGTAACCACGCGTCGCCTGCATCATGGGCCAGATCCTGATCCCCACCGTCGACCAGCGAAAGCAGGCGCGCATTCCCGCGGTTGGGGACCTCCAGCAGCAAGGAGCCATTTCCCTTGTGAGCATCCCTGGGACGGACGGCTACAAAGTCCGCGGAGAACTCAACCTCGCCGTTCTTCAGATTCACCGCATTCCGCAGATCGACAATGTGCTGGTTGTGCGGATTCGCCACCGGCAGCGAAAAGTAGACACGTCCCGTGATGCGTTCATACGCCCCCGCATCGCCAAACACCTTGCCGTCGAGAACGTTGGTGCGGGAGGCCACCTCAACCCGAAGCACCCGCGCGTGAAGCGGGGGAACCGCCAGCAGCAAAGCCAGCAGTAAAAACGATGCACGGGGACGTATGCGCATGCGCGCAAGCATAGCATTCTGCCTACCTAATCCCCCCAAAAGTGATTTATACTTCACATTTTTGTCGATATAAGCACAAAAGTGATGTATAAATCACTTTATGAGGACCCTGCAGGAACTCGGCGAAGCGGTGGCAGCTCGGCGCAAGTCCCGCCATCTTACACAGGCGGAGCTTGCCCGTCGAGCGGGTCTTACCCGCGAATCGGTCATACGTTTCGAACGGGGACAGGTCACAGAGTTTGGCTCTCGCAAGCTATTGGCGGTTCTGGCCGCCCTGGAACTAGAGATGGCTTTCGTCGAAGTGGGCACGGCCGGTTCTCTCGATGAACTGCGCCGGGAGCGGGGTGGAGCATGAGGCTATCCGTCTATGTTCTCGGACGGGAGGTCGCCGTGTTAGAACCGGTCGGCGACTTCAAAAGCGTGCTTACGTATTCCTCAGAGACCGCCTCCGACGACTTTGTTTCCCTCACCATGCCGGTGCGGACGGAATCCTACGTGTGGGACGATCAGTTGCCCCCGATCTTCCAGATGAACCTGCCGGAAGGCTATCTGCTTCAGGTTCTTCAGGAACAGTTTGGACCACACATCGGAGCAGACCCGATCGCTTTACTCTCCGTCATCGGCCGCAACATGGTCGGGCGCATTCAGGTGGCCGCTTCCGGCGCGGCGTTAGAGGAACCAGCCAAACCGATTGAAGTCGCAGGGCTGCTGCGGGGCGACAACTCCGAAGAGGCCTTTGCTGAACTCGTCCGCCAGCACGCCACCAGTGGTGTCTCGGGTGTCCTGCCCAAGTTTCTAGACACGCAGACCGAGATACTGTCAGAGACGACGGCCGGTGTGAAATTTAAACCCCACAAGAAAGTCTCCCTGCTCACCCGGAGACACATCATCAAAGGATCGTCCAGCAGGCTGCCCTTCGCCTCTCTCAATGAATATCTTTGTATGCAGGTGGTGGGAAGGGTCGTACCCGCCGCCCGGACAGAAGTATCTCGGGACGGGAACGCACTTGTCGTCTACCGTTTCGACGTGGACGAACAAGGACAACCGCTCTGGGGCATGGAAGACTTCTGCGCCCTGTTGGGATTACGGCCCGCAGCGAAATATGACACGACCTGGGAGCGCATCGCCAGGGCGGTGAGGGATCATGTACCCGGGGAAAACCAATACGAAGCCTTCCGGCGTCTCGCGGCGACGTTGCTCCTGGCGTATGCGTTGCGGAATGCCGATTATCATGCGAAGAATCTAGCCCTGCTCTACACTTCGCGAAGAGATGCTCACCTCTCGCCGGCATATGATTTTCTGACCACAAGCGTCTACGCAGGCTATCAATACAATCCGCCGGGGATCGCCTTTCTGGGCAAGAAGACCTGGACGCCGGGAAAGAACTTAGTGAAGTTCATCACCGGCACATTTGGTATCTCTGCCAAAGAGCAATTGCTTCTTCTGGAGTCCACCAGCGATGCGATCGCTGATGTCGTTCCCCTCGTCAGAGAGAAGATGGGACAGCACGCAGATTTCAGAGAGCTTGGGGAGCGCATTCTTCTTGCCTGGCATGAAGGAATTACTGGATTACGGGACCGTCGCGTCTATGCGGTTGGTGAATGGCCGGCAGGCAAGATTTTTGAGGGGATACCCGACCCGCCACTGTTGAGCAATCCCAGGACAACGCTCGGTCGGTCTCCCCTTCTTGGAGATCGCTCAAAGAAGCCACCGGATAGTGCATAATGATGGTTTCCGAGCCCGAACAAGCAGCGACGCAGAGAGAGGGTATCGCCGGATGAGTGGCCCAACATCCTTTTTGCAGCAGGCCCCGGACCATCCGGAGACCACCGCGCGCTTCGGCGATCTGCATCCTCCGCTTGACCGCCAGGCAGCCATCCCCGAGGCCAATCGTTGCCTCTACTGTTTCGACGCGCCTTGCACCACCGCCTGCCCTACGCACATCGACGTTCCCCGCTTCATCAAGAAAATCGCCAGCGGCAATCTCTCCGGCTCCGCGCGCACCATCCTTGACGCCAACATCCTGGGCGCCAGCTGTGCCCGCGCCTGCCCGGTGGAAGTGTTGTGCGAAGGCGCCTGCGTGATGCACCGCTTCAACAAGCAGCCCATCCAGATCGCGCGCCTGCAGCGCTTCGCCATGGACTCGCTCCATGCCAGCGGCGCTCCTCTGCCCTTTACTCCGGCGCCCGACACGGGTCTCTCCGTGGCACTGGTCGGCGCGGGGCCGGCCTCGCTCGCCTGCGCTGCCGAGCTGCGCCGCCGCGGCATCCGCGCCAACCTCTACGACGCGCGCCCACTGCCTGGAGGTTTGAACACCTACGGCATCGCCGAATACAAACTCCCCCTGGTAGAAAGCCTGCGCGAGATCGAGATGCTCTCTCAACTCGGCGTGGAGTTCAACTTCGACACCATGATCGACGCGCAAGTGCTGGTCGACCTGGAGCGCACGCACGATGCCATCTTCCTCGGCATTGGGTTGGGAGCCATCCACCAGCTCGGCGTTCCCGGCGAGGAACTTCCAGGCGTGACCAACGCCCTTGATCTGATCGCCGGCTACAAATCCGGAGAGCGCACCGCCGTGCCGCCGCGCGTGGTGGTCGTAGGCGCGGGCAACACCGCCATCGATGCCGCCATTGCTTCAGTCCGGCTAGGCGCCACCGAGGTGCACATCGTCTATCGCCGCGGCGAGGAGCAGATGTCGGCCTTTACCTTCGAGTACGAGCACGCCAGGCTCGAGGGAGTGAAGTTCCTGTGGCACGCGCAGCCCACGCGCATTCTCGGCGGCGAGACCGTGGAAGAGATCGAGCTGACCAAGCTGGCCGCCACCGGCGATGGGTCCGATGGATCGATTATCCCGGAGCCTGGCTCCGAGTTCCGCCTGCCCGTGGATCTGGTTGTACTAGCCATCGGCCAAGGAACGCAAAACAGCCTGCTGGGTGCACTGGCCAGCGGAGCCGCCCAGCTGCAACTCCAACGCGGACGGATCGTGATTGACCGCGCCACCGGCCAGACCTCGCACGCCAAGTTCTTTTCCGGTGGAGACTGCACCAATGGCGGCCGCGAAGTCGTGGATGCGGTCGCAGACGGAAAACGCGCGGGCATCGGCATTGCCGCGTGGCTGGAGGCCAAACTTGCCCGAGCTTAAACCGACGCTGGCCACCACCTTCTGTGGCATCCCATGCCTCAATCCTTTCTGGCTCGCCTCCGCCCCGCCAACCAACTGCGGCGAGCAGATCATGCGCGCCTTCGACGCAGGCTGGGGCGGCGCCGTGTGGAAGACCATCGGTGAGCCCATCACCAATGTCAGCTCACGCTACTCCTCCATCGATTGGGAGGGCCGCCGCATGATGGGCTTCAACAACATTGAGCTCATCTCCGACCGCCCCATCGAGGTCAACCTGCAGGAGATGGCCGAAGTCAAGCGGCGCTACCCGAAGCACGTAGTTATCGCTTCGTTGATGGTCGAAACCAGGCGCGAGACCTGGCACGACATTGTGCAGCGCGCTGAAGACGCGGGGGCCGATGGCCTGGAGCTTAACTTCGGCTGCCCACACGGCATGAGCGAGCGCGGGATGGGCTCCGCGGTGGGCCAGGTGCCCGAGTACTGCCAGCAGATCACCGGCTGGGTGAAGGAAAAGGCGCGCACCCCGGTGATCGTGAAGCTCACGCCGAATATCTCTGACATTCGCCTGCCCGCCCGCGCGGCCAAGCGGGGCGGCGCCGATGCGCTCTCTGCCATCAACACCATCAATTCGATTACCGGCATCGATCTCGACACTTTTCAGCCCAATCCCAACGTCGACGGCAAGAGCTCGCACGGCGGCTACTGCGGCCCCGCCGTCAAGCCCATCGCGCTCAACATGGTGCAGCAGGTGTTGTCTGACCCTGCGGGCGCGCTGCCTCTCTCCGGCATCGGCGGCGTCGGCAGCTGGCGAGACGCGGCGGAATTCATCCTGCTCGGTTGTGGAACGGTGCAGGTATGCACAGCGGCCATGCATTTTGGTTATCGCATCGTCGAAGATATGCAGGACGGCCTGCTTGCGTGGATGGCGGAGAAAGGCTTCGCCACCATCGACGACTTCCGCGGCCGCTCGCTGCACACCGTGACCACCTGGAACCAGCTCAACCTGAATTACCAGATCGTGGCCCGTATCCACGAGGATTTATGCATTGGCTGCCAGCTTTGCTACACCGCCTGCTGGGATGGCGCCCATCAATGCATCCACCTCGACCGCACTGCGCCCGCGCCCGATATCACGCGCACCCCGGCCATGGTCACGGCGGAAGCGGCCCGCCGTATCTCCACCACGCCCATCCCCAAGCTCGATGCCGGCGGTCCGGGCCACACCAATGCGGTCACTCCGTTGGAGCGTATTCCGCGGGTGGATGAACATCACTGTGTCGGTTGCAATCTCTGCTCACTCGTCTGCCCGGTCGACGGCTGCATCACCATGGAGCGCGTGGACAACGGGCTCCCCCCGCAGACCTGGGCCGAACGCACCGCTGAAGTTGCACAAGCAAAAGCATAGAGAGACACAGCTTTATGGCCACCCTGATAAAGAATGGCACCGTCGTCAACGCCGACGGCCAACACCCATCCGACGTCCTGTGTGACGGAGAGACGATCCAGCAAGTCGCTCCCAACGTCCCCGCGGCCGGCCACACGGTGGTCGACGCCACCGGTCTGCTGGTAATGCCCGGCGGTGTCGATGTGCACACTCACCTGGATATGCCCTTCGGCGGCACCGTATCCGCCGACGATTATCGCACCGGCACCATCGCCGCAGCCGTCGGCGGAACCACCACCGTTATCGACTTCGTTCTGCAGTCCCGCGGCCACACCATGGGAGAGGCTCTGGAAACCTGGCTGGGCAAGAGCGACGGCAAAGCATGCATCGACTTCGGACTGCACATGGCCGTCACCGACCTTGGACCCGGCGACGGTGCGCAGGGCCTGGACGAAATGGAAACGATGGTGCAGAAAGGCATCTCATCGTTCAAGCTCTTCATGGCCTATCCCAATGTGCTGATGATCGATGACGGCCTGATGTACAAGGTCATGCACAAGGCCGGATTGCTGAACGCGCTCTGCTGCGTTCACGCCGAGAATGGCCACGTCATCGACGTGGTGGTTTCGCGCATGCTTGCCGAGGGCAAGACGGAGCCTCACCATCACGCGCACAGCCGGTCTGCGCATGCAGAAGCAGAGGCCACCCACCGCGCCATCGCCATCGCGGACATCGCCGGCGCCGCGGTGTACATCGTGCACCTGTCTAACGAAGATGCCTTGCGCGAGTTGAAGCACGCGCAGCAGCGCGGCCTGCACGCCTTAGCGGAAACTTGCCCGCAGTACCTCGTGCTCTCGCTCGAAGAGCAGATGCCCGGCAAGAGCTGGGACGAAGCCAAGTACGTCTTCACGCCGCCTCTGCGCAAAAAGCACAACCAGCCAGCGCTCTGGAAAGCGTTGAATGATGGCTCGCTGTCCGTCGTCTCCACCGACCACTGCCCTTTTCGCTTTGCCGACCAAAAATCCCTGGGCAGAAACGACTTCAGCAAAATTCCCAACGGTGGCCCGGGCATCGAGAACCGGCTGCAAATCCTCTGGCACTTCGGAGTAGTGCTGGGCGAGCTCACCCCGCAGAAGTTTGTCGAGCTCTGTTGCACCGCGCCCGCCCGCATCTTCGGCATGCCGCAAAAGGGCGTGATCGCTCCGGGCAAGGACGCGGATATCTTGCTCTGGGACCCCAACGCGGAATACACCATCTCCGCTGCCACCCAGTGCATGGCTACGGACTACTCCATGTTCGAAGGCTGGAAGGTGCAAGGCAACGCCCGGCATGTCTTCTCCCGCGGTGAGCTGGTGGTGAAAGACGGCAAGTGGATTGGCAAGACCGGTCGCGGCCGATTCCTCAAGCGCGAAGCCAATGCCGGAGGCTTCGCCTGATGCTCACTCCCAGCGCGGCCGTTGCGGACCCAAGCCTTTCGAACGCAGATCTGGCGCCCACCACAGCCGCCAACCGCACCTGGGGCACTTACAACTACATCGCTCTGTGGTTCTCCATGTCGATGGAGGTCACCACCTACATGCTTGCCTCTTCCTTGATTGCCGGCGGTATGGATTGGAAGCAGGCGCTCTTCACCATCTTGATGGGCAACCTGATTGTGCTCGTGCCCATGCTGTTGAACGCGCATGCCGGCGCCAAGTACGGCATTCCGTTCCCTGTCTTCGTGCGCGCCAGCTTTGGCGCCTTGGGAGCGAACATTCCCGCGATGCTCCGCGCGCTGGTGGCCTGCGGATGGTTTGGCATTCAGTCCTGGCTGGGCGGCCAGGCGATCGCAGCCATGATCCACATCGTGTGGCCCGCGACAGAAAACATGCCGGTGGTCTTATGGTCGAGCTTTCTCGGCTTCTGGCTGCTCAATATGTTCGTGGTCTGGTGCGGGGTCGAGTCGATTCGGTTTCTGCAGAGCTTCTCCGCGCCCTTCATGCTGGTGATGTCGCTTACCCTGCTTTTCTGGATGCTGCACCAGGCAGGCGGCTTCGGACCGATGCTTTCGGCGCCCAGCCACTTTCACTCGACCGGCGCGTTTCTCCACTTCTTCTTCCCGTCGTTAACGGCGATGGTTGGTTATTGGGCAACGCTCTCGCTCAACATCCCTGACTTCACCCGTTATGCCAAATCGCAAGACTCGCAGATCTTCGGCCAGGCGTTTGGTCTGCCGGTGGCGATGACGCTCTATTCGTTCATCGGCATCGCGTGCACCTCCGCCTCAGAAAAAATCTTTGGCGAGCCGATCTGGTCCCCCATCACCCTGCTGGGACGCTTTCATCAGCCGGTGGCGGCGGTACTGGCCATGGTCACCGTGTTGATAGCGACGCTGAATGTAAACATCGGCGCCAATGTGGTCTCGCCTTCGAACGATTTCTCCAACCTCGCGCCGCGGCTCATCAGCTTTCGCACCGGCGGCCTCATCACCGGCTTTCTGGGCCTGGCCATGATGCCCTGGAAACTGATGAGCACCTTCGGCACGTACATCTTTGGCTGGCTAGTGGGCTACTCCGGTTTACTCGGCCCGGTAGCCGGCATCATGGTGGCGGACTACTTCCTGATCCGGCACACGCATCTGGATGTCGCCTCGCTCTATCATCGCGGAGGCCCCTACGAATACACCCGAGGCTTTAATCCCCGCGCCGTGGCGGCGCTGGTGGCGGGCGTTTTTGTGGCGCTCATCGGCTTGGCCGTACCGTCCCTTCGCCCTCTGTATGACTACGCTTGGTTCGTCGGCTTCTTTGTATCGTCTGCCATCTACTATCTCCTCATGCTGCGCTTCAAGCCGTTGACCATTCAAACCATTGATTATAAATGATTTAAAGAGTTTTACCCGCACGAGACCCGTTCTGGGCATGCTTACCGTAGACGCAAGAACCTGCAGGTTCGATAATGAGGGTCTATGGAGATCATTGCCTCGGAAACCGGTCTTGAGGTTCTCGACCTGAGGGCTGATGCTGCGTTTGCGAGCCGGAATCTGCACTTGCGGGATATTGGTACCCAGATAGCCGGGCTGCAAAGGCTCTCGCGTGCAATGGTAGAGCAGCCCGAGACCATTCTGCAGGAGTTGGTCAATGCCGCCGTCGATCTCTGCGGCGCGGACAGTGCCGGGATCAGCATCGAGAGAGAAGATGGAAGCGATCAGGAGTTCTACCATTGGATCGCGACCGCGGGAGACTACTCGGACTTTCTGAACGCGATTTTGCCCCGGTATCCCAGCGCCTGCGGTCTGTGCTTAGAGCGTGGACACCCGCAGCACTTCACTGTGTCAAAAAAGTTTTTTGAGATCCTCGGTGTCGAAGCGCCTTTGGTGACCGATGGCATCTTGCTTCCATGGAGGGCCGACGACACGCGCGGCACTATTTTTGTGATGGCCCATGGCCGAACGGAAGCGTTCGACGGCAACGATGCGCGATTGATGACGATGCTGGCTGATTTCGCGGCGATGGGTTATCGACAACAGAAGCAACAAGCCAAGATCAATGCTCAAGAGCGCGCATTGGGCGCCGCTCAGATGGCGCACAAACTTGCGCACGAGATCAATAATCCCCTGCAAAGCATGACCAATACCGCGTATCTGGTCGAGCAAGGCTCGGCAGAGCAAGACACCAAAATACTGGGCCGCGAACTTTCAAGAGATATAGATCGTCTCTCTGGCCTGGTTCGCGAGATATTGTCGCTCCCCTTTGAGGCGCGTAACCCCTAGACGCAAACCGCACCGGCACGCTTGGGCAGCGGCCGGTGCGCAGTTGCCCGGCTCAGGTTTGCGTGTAGTCCATGTGGTCCAGATCCTCGATCAGGCCCGGACCGGTTGGTTTCCAGTTCAGCTTCTTCTGCGTCAGCGCGCTGGAGGACGGCATATCATGTCCGGCGAACCGGGCAAGCCAACCGAAGTGTGCTTCCGCCTGCTCAGGCTTGATGCTGACCACTGGTACCTTGAGCCCGCGGCCGTGCGCCTCGACGACAGCTTTCATCGAGATACCCTCCTCGCCGACCGCGTGATAGATCGCGCCCCGCTCCCCTTTCTCAAAGGCCAGGCGGTACAGCCGCGCTGTGTCGGAAACGTGCGCCGCCGGCCAGCGATTGCTGCCGTCGCCGACGTACGCCGAGACGCCCTTCTCACGCGCCACGGCGAGTAGATATGGGACCAGCCCCTGCTTGCGCGTGTCGTGAATCTGCGACAGCCGCACCACTGAGGTGTTCACGCCACGTTCGGTCAACTCCTTCACCGCCGCTTCTGAAGCCGCGCGTGGATTCCACGAAGCGGTCGGGGCGTCCTCCGTGGATGGCTTACCATCCACATTGGCTGCGATCGCCGTGCCCGAAGTGATCACAAACGGCCGGTTCGATCCCAGCAGTACCTCGCCGATCGCCCCGATCGCCTTGCGATCGTCCTCGCAGTTCTTTTCGAACTGCGAGAAGTCATGGTTGAAAGCCAGGTGAATCACGCCGTCCGACTGCGCGGCTCCGTCGCGCAGGCTGTCCAGGTCTTCGAGGTTGCCGTGCTTCACATCCGCTCCCGCCGCTCGCAAAGTCTTGGCCCCGGCCTCCGATCGGGTCAGCCCCAGCACCTGATGCCCTGCCTGAATGAGCTCCGGAACAAGTGCTGAACCAATGAATCCCGACGCCCCAGTGATAAAGATACGCATGATGATTTCTCCTTAAACCCGTGCATACTAGATGGGACTTGGCCCGCGGACGATCCATTCCAAAAGTCCGTATGATCGGTCCAATCGTCCGTGACTCGGCAAGAAGGAGATGTATGCATACCGCTGCTATGCAAGCCACCACCCTCGACGATGCGCCGGCCTATTGGTTTCTCAACACTCTGCATGTCCTTATGGCCAGCAGCCAAGCCACAAGAGGCGCCTATTCCCTCATTCACCTCACGGCGACTCCGGGTTTCGGGTCGCCTTACCATGTTCACCACATGGAGGACGAAGCCTTCTATGTGTTGGATGGAGAATTCACTTTCTTCTGCGACAACCAGAAGACGGTGCTGGGACCCGGGGGATTCATTTTTCTCCCGCGCGGAATACCCCACGGCCTTCGCTGCAGCAGCGAAAAGGACTCTCGCCTTCTGATACACGTGATCCCAGGCGCAGATGTTGGGTTTGTCGGCATGATGCTCGAGATGTCCGTGCCGGCCAAGGAACGCATCTTGCGAGAACCAACCGCACCCGATCTCGAAAGACTCAAGCGCGTCTGCGAGAAAAACAAAATTGACATCCTCGGACCACTGCCGGAATGAACATGCGCGTAAAAAACTGCGAGAACTACCATTCACCTCATAAGAGCTGGCCGGGTGCCAAATGTTCGCACCGGCATACATGGGTTGAATAAGAAGGGCGAAGCCCTACCAAAGCTCTTGCTCTGTCGGATAGCAAAAGCAATCGAAAAAATCCGGAGTACGCTGGTGCGAGCGTGGGGCACCCGTCCAGTTCCTACCGAGGTGAACGGTCGTTCTCACTCCTTTGTCTTCGACGGTACATCCAGTGATTTCCCAAATTTGGGACGATGTTGTCGCGGGGATCGGTCAGGGACTAACCAAACTGTAACAATTCACTGATAGTGTTGCTGGGCAGCCATCACCTCGCCGGGATCTCTAGTCACTAGAGCCGCACGGTTTCCGGTTGCAAACCTGGATTTAACTCCGACTGGGGACACCGGCACACAAAATGCTCACATTTCCCAATAAAGTTTTGTTTCTCGGTTTTGGCGCGGTGGCGCGTTGCACGCTGCCCATTTTGATCAAACACCTAAGCCTCGACCCCAAACACATCACCATCCTCGACTTTGAGCCGAACGAGGTAGCCCTGAAACCCTGGATTGAGCAGGGCGTGACCTTCGTCCGGGATCGCGTGGCGCCGGAAAACCTGGGCAGTCTGCTGGGCCGGTTTGTCTCGTCGGGAGACCTGCTCATCGATCTCGCGTGGAATATCGACTGCTGTGAAATTGTGCAGTGGTGCCACGACCGGGGGGTTCTTTACATCAACACGTCGGTGGAAATCTGGGATCCTTACGCCGGAGCCGAGAACAAGCATCCGACCGAGCGCACCCTCTACTGGCGGCACATGAAACTGCGGCGGATGATCGCAGAGTGGAGCGAGCCGGGGCCGACAGCGGTGATTGAACATGGCGCCAACCCAGGATTGATCAGCCATTTCACCAAACATGCTCTGCTGGACATCGCAGACCGGGCGCTCGCGGACAAGAAATTCTCCGGGGCTGCGGCGGAGAAGATTGCCGCGCACGCGAAGGCTAAAGAATTCAACCACCTGGCCCATCAACTGGGCGTCAAAGTGATCCACTGCAGCGAGCGCGACACGCAGATCACCAATCAACCGAAAGAAGTGAACGAGTTCGTCAACACCTGGAGCGTTGAGGGATTCCGCGAAGAAGGAACGACCACCGCCGAACTGGGTTGGGGCACGCATGAAAAAGAGCTGCCCGCTTTCGCCTACAAGCACCCCGACGGCCCCGACAGCCAGATAGCCCTGGCGCGCATGGGGATCAACACCTACGTCGTGAGCTGGGTTCCCCCGGATCACAACATAGTCGGCATGATCGTGCGTCATGGCGAGGCGTTCACCATCACAGAGAAACTCACCGTTTGGGAAAACGGCAAGGCCATCTACCGGCCCACAGCGCACTATGCGTATTGCCCATGCGACTCCGCGATTGCTTCGCTTTACGAGCTGCGTGGCCGCGACTACGAGTTGCAATCGCGCGTGCGCATCATGACCGACGAAATCACCAGCGGAGCCGACATTCTGGGGGCACTGGTGATGGGCCACCCGTACCAATCGTGGTGGTGCGGGACCGACCTCGATATCGAGCAGGCGCGCCGCCTGGTCCCCCACCAAAACGCGACCACCATGCAGGTTGCTATTTCGGTGGTGTCCGCCTGCATGTGGATGATCGAGAATCCACGCCGCGGCCTCTCCGTGCCTGACGATTTGCCCCATGATTACGTGCTGAATATCAGCAAACCCTACCTGGGCAAGTTCGTTTCGGTCGCTTCCGATTGGACCCCGCTGAAGCACTACATCAACCCGTTCAGCGGCTATAACAAGCCGCAGCTCGACCTCTCTGATCCATGGCAGTTCAAAAATTTCCTGATCACGGAAGGCGACTGACGGCCGCGCCGAAAAACCAATCATGGACCAAAGAACACTCCTTCAACTGGTCAAAACGCACGGTACGCCGCTCATCGTGGTGGACCACAAAGCGTTGCGGGATAACCTGGCGCAATTTCGAAAGTACATGCCGCGCGTGCAGGTCTACTATGCGGTGAAGGCAAACGCGGATCCGGCGATCGTAAAGACTTTGTACGACGCCGGAGGTAGTTTCGACGTGGCCAGCGTGGCGGAATTCTTGACCGTTCACAAGAACATCGAGCATCTTCCGGAGAAAGAGCGGCAGGACTACATCTGGGATCGCATCATTTACGCCAACCCGATTAAAGCCATTGAGACCCTCCAACTGCTGGAGCCCTACAAACCGCTAGTGACCTACGACAACTACGAAGAGGTCATGAAAATTGCCCGGTACGCCCCGCACGCGGGGCTGGTGCTGCGACTGCGCGTTCCCAATACCGGATCAGTGGTCGAGCTTTCGAGCAAATTCGGCGCGCTCCCCAGCGAGGCCGTCGACCTGATCGCCTTCGCGCACAATAACAAGCTCGAGGTGGAAGGGCTTAGCTTCCACGTTGGCAGCCAGTGCACCAACCCACAGACCTACGTCCAGGCGCTTCAGATAGCCGCCGGTATCTTCGAGGAAGCCAAGACACGTGGGTTCGATCTCAAGCTTCTCGATATAGGCGGTGGCTTTCCTGCTCACTACGACGCCACGGTGCCGCCCTTCACCAAGGTTGCCAAAGTGATCAACGCGGAGCTGGACCGTCTCTTTCCCCAGCCGATTGAGATCCTGGCTGAGCCGGGCCGCTTCCTGATCGCTTCCGCCGCTACCTCGGTGGCGAAGATCATCGGTAAGGCGGTCCGCGGCGGCAAGCTTTCCTATTACCTGGATGATGGCGTCTATCAAACATTCAGCGGCATCATCTTCGACCATGCCCAGTATCCGTTGAAGAGTTTCAAAAAGGCGCCTACGCAGATCTGCTCCGTCTTTGGCCCCACCTGCGACGCGCTCGATACCCTCAGCATGACCGAGGAGCTGCCGGATCTGGAGATCGGCGAGTTGGTTTACGCGGAAAATATAGGCGCGTATGCCGGAGCCAGCAGCACTTATTTCAACGGCTTCCCTCCCGCAAAAGTAGTGCACATCAATCAGGACGCGGCGGTCACAGCGTAAGGACTTCCCGTTTGCTCAATGCCGGGACGTCCAGCTTCTTGATCAGAACCCTGGAGTTCCGTCCGCTTTGGATGTACTTTTCACGACGCTCCGGCGGAAGATCATCCAATGTGCCTTCCACAAAGCCGCCCTTCAACTCGAAATAGGTAAACGCCTGGGTCGAGAGCGCGATCATTTCCGTGAGACCTATCTCGCGGGCTTTCTCTTCAATGAAGCGCATCAACTTTTGACCGATGCCCTGGTGTCCGTGCGACGGATCAACATAAAGGCTGGCGAGTTCACCCCTTGGTTGCCCGGCGTAGACGTGTAGCGCCACGCATGCGACCGGGTTCTTGTCGATTTCGAAGATATAGTACTCCGACAAGTTTCTTTCCATCTCCGCGGCGGTTCGCGGCAGGAGTTCCTCGGATTCCACCGCCTTCTTGGTCAACTGCTGGAGTGCCCGGATATCTTTTTTCCTGGCGGGACGGATCTGTTCGTATTCGTTGGCATAAATCAGGGTGCCGATGCCTTCGCTGGAGAAGACTTCCGCCAACAGCGCTTCGTCCTCGTGCCCGTTGACGATGTGGACGCGCGGCACGCCTGCGACACACGCCGCCGCCGCATGGCTCGCTTTGGAAACCATTTCCGGCGCAAATCCCCCGCTTCCCGACTGGAGCAGTTTTTGCAAGTCCGTCACCACCATGTGACGAATGAGCTGGCCGTTGTGCCGCAAACCGTCCTGCGGCGTGATAAAAATCAGCTTGACCGCCTTCAACGCTATTGCCACCGCGACAGCGACGCTATCGGAGTTGACCCGGTACGCCTTGCCCTCGGTGCTGAAGCCGATGGGCGAAACGACCGGAACCATGGCCTGGTTCAGGAAGGGCTCGAGGAGCGTGGTGTCAATCCGCTCCACCTTCCCTGTGAACAGGTGATCGATACCGTGAATGATGCCCAGCGGGACGGTGATGACTGCATTCGTGGTTGCCGCGCCGAGATCATTGGCGGAAAGGCCACCCACGATCTCGTGCGTGACACGGTTGGCGGCTTCAATGGCCAGTTGCAAGGTCGCGGCCTCGGTCACGCCGGTACCGTCGAGGTTGGAGGGCTGGACATTCTGCCTCTGGGCGAGCGCCTCAATCTGTTCGGCGGCGCCGTGCACCACCACCACTCGGATGTTCAAGGAACGCAACAGGGCGATATCGAGCAGGATGTTGGCGAAGTTTTCGTCTGAGACGATACCTGCATCCACCGCGATCACGAACGTCTTCTCGCGGAATTGGGGGACGTATTGGAGGATTGCGCGTAGGTCTGTGAGCTTCACCGTTGCTCCGGTTTGCGATTTCTGCATGGGCAGATCGAAGCCCGCCCACAGCGTCCTATTCTAACCGGCAACAATTTACAGAAAATGAACACATGTTTCGGCTGGCTCAAACCCGGAGGGACCCATTCGACTTCGCTCAGGGCAGGGTCTGCTGTTTTTCTTCCTCACGCCAACTCTTTAGCACTCGGTAGGACGTCGAGGTAGTGGGCGACGAGGCCGAGGATGAAGCACCAGAGCATGATGTCCAGAACATAGGCCGTTCCCAGGCGGGCGACGATGCTCAACGTTTGCCCTACCAGGCCCGCTGAAGGCGTCCAGCCGGCGAGAGCCCAGGTAACTCCGGATGCCCCCAGACCGGCCACCAGAACGCAAAACCAGTAGAGAACGTGCCGATAAACGCGAGCGGCACGACCAAGCCAACCGCCCTTGAGCCCGCAGGCACAGGTCGCCATGGCAAGCGGAAGCAACAGCCCGCCCACCAGCCATTGCAAACAATCATAGATACGTTCCTGCCAGGCGACGAGGGCCGAGTAGCCGAGATGCGCGCGCAGCCACGGCGGCGATTGAGAATTCCAATAACCGGCATACAAAGCCTCGTGCGCCCGGAGCGTGTCGATCGGCTGCAACAGCAGCCACCACAACGTGACAAAGGCCGCCAGTAGAATCCAGCTCAGCCAGTGGGGCGGACGCGCAACACAAGGTAGCAGATGGCGGAAGGTAGACGTATAAAGCCAGAGAAAACCGATCACCAGCAACACGCCGGACAGCATCGAGAACAGAAACTGCCAGGTATGCGAGTCAGGAATTTGCAGCCAGCCGGCTGCCAACAGCAGGAGCAGGAAATTTGCCAACAATTGGGCAACGATAAGAGGGCCGGTGAACCTGGCAACGGCGCCGCGGAATGCCTGCATCATTTCTTGTCCTCCACCGGTGACGGCGCCGGATCTACTTGCAGGTGCAATAAGTCGCTGGTGGCCTGAATGCCCGGCTGATACATCGGCTGCACGTTGGCCGGGCTAATGGCGAAGCTTCCCGGGTTGACGACCTTGAGGAGATAGAAGGATTCATGGCGGCCACTAAACTCAGTGGAGAAAATCGCCGCGCGGTCATCGTAAAACTCACGCCGTGTATACCAATAGTCCCAGCCAGCCGGCTTGTCCCCGAGGATATAGCTGTCCTCGTTTTGTACAAATTCCGTTCCCGCGGGAATCGGGTCCTCGATCAGCAAATACTTCGCCGGCGATCCGTTCACCGCCAAGTGCACGGCGAGCGTGTCGCCGGGCACCACTGGCCCCTTCAGCGGTTGGAGCGCGTATTCGATCTTGCCTCCTTGATTCGTGGGCACCAGCTTGAAGTAGTCGCGCGTGAGGTTGAGCGAGAGCGTGCCTTGCTGATAGAGCTTCTGCTCGGTGGAATAGTACTTGCCCTGCACGGTCCAGTAGGCGCGCCCAGTTCCCTGCTTGGTCACAACCACCGCATTGCTCCCAGCATGCAACTGGGCAGGGGTTACCTCGAGCGTGAGGTCTACGCCCGAGGCTGCGTCGGCCGCGGTGAAATGCCGTTTGCCAATGGAGGCGCCGTTGAGCTGCACGTCCACATCGAAATCTGCATTCAGCTCCTGCGACGCAGCGAGATAATCCACCAGGCCAAAGAGCACCATGGCCGTCTGCTCGGTCGAGTTCCACCAGTATCCGCCGTTGCGGTTGAGCACCAGCCACTGCGCCGCGCCTTCGAGCAACGGGCTCTTGGCATCGGCGTGGGTAAGAAAGCGAAGGGCGAAAGCCGTGCTCTCGGCGCTGTTGTCGTCGCTCAGCTCGAGCAGCGGGTTATACGTCGATGGCCAGGAGACGAGGGTTCCTGTGCGCTTGGCTTTCGCTTCCAGCAATTGGGCAATCTGCGATGTCCTGCTGTCCCCGGTGCGTTGCATGACCATGCCGGTAAGGGCCAGGCCTTCCGCGGAGAGGTCGTTGCGGCGGGACCACAGGGTCTCGACGGATGGCCCCAGGTTCTTCGCGCCGGCCTCGCCGAGGGCATAGAGGACGTAGGCGCGTAGTTCCGGCAGCATGCGTGGATGCTGCGCCAGCTGCTTCCGCAGATAGCTCACTCCCCCGCCCAGGTTTGTGTCGGCTTTGGCATAACCTGCAGTCTTCGCTTCCGCCAAGCCGGAGACAACATACGCAGTGATGAAGACGCGGCTCGAATCCTCTTTCCACCAGCCCCAACCACCGTCGTCGTGCTTGAGGTCGTTCAGGCGATCCAGGCCGGCGTCGATCTTGGCCTGCAGATCGGCTGGGCTCACCAGCCCGGAGAGGTTGAGCTTCTTGAGCGTATCGGCGACGACCAGGTTAGGCAGGAAGCTGGACATGGTCTGCTCCGTGCAACCGTAAGGATAGCTGGTGAGATAGCCGAGCGCGGAGAAGAGACTGCCGGCAATCGACGGTGCGATTTCCAGATGTAGCGTGTGCGCCGCAGCATCGGTGTTTCCCGGGAAGTCGATGGTGATGGAAGCCTGTCCGTTATCCGCGATCACTCCGGAGTTGTTGATGGTGCGCGGAACACCGATCGGCTCCACTGGGAAAGTCAGCTCCAGCGCATCGGATTCTTCGTTGGTGAGTGCCTTGGCTAGCAGGCGCGCGGTGCCAATCTTTGACGCTTTGACACGCCACAGCGCGGTGCCCTCGCCCTTGCTGGGAACCGTGACTGTCTGCGGCGCGCCGGAGACGGGGTCGACGCCATAGATGTCGAGCGACAGCTGCACCTGCTTGGCAGTGTCGAGGTAGTTGTGCACGATCACCGGGATGGTGACTTCATCCCCCTGGCGCAGGAAGCGGGGCGTGCCCATGCGCACGATGATGTTCTTGCGCACCAGCACGCGGTTGATGGCTGACCCTGCCCTGGAGTCGAGAGTGATGGCGTGCACCGTGCTCCGCCAGGTGGTGAGGGAGTCAGGGAAAGTGAGGGTCACGTGGGCGTGGCCGGCGGCATCGGTGTGGACGGAGGGCGACCAGTAGGCAGTATCTGGAAAAGCCTTACGCACGCGAGGCTGCGCCACATCGTTGCCCGGCTTCACCTGGGCCAGCTGCGGACGGTAACGGGACGCCCGTTCGGCCAGCTGTAGAGATTTGAGCCCCGCCCTGCCGCTAAAGTAGTACTGCAGCGACGAATCGACGGCGGCATAGACGTAGCGGTCAGGGTAGAGCTTCTTGACCATGTCTCCACTGCTATCCGGATAGAGCGAATAAATCGCCTCATCCACCACGCCAAAGCTAAAGTCGGCGCTGACCGGCTTGCCCTGATAATCGCGGGCAAATACATCGTAGGAGGCGGTCTGCTGCGGCTGGAAGACATCCTTGGCCGGCGTGATGTCAATTTGTAACTGCTGCTGCACGGGCGGAACCTTGATGCTGAGGGTGGCCTGGTAGAGCTGGTCATTGCGGAGGAAGGCCGCGGTTACCTCCAGGTTGGGCTGCGCATCCGCGGTGATGGGCAGGTCGAAGGTCAACGACTTGCCGGGGGAGAACATCACCTTACGGAACTCGACCGTATTTCCGGTGGCGATCACCAGGGGATGGAAGTTGTCGACATTGGAGAGGATGCTGAGATGGGCCGTGTCTCCCGGGGCGTAGCTCTTTTTGTCGGCGATCATCTGGACGGAACGCGATTCCCCGCCCCATCCCTCTTCGTTGTTGCCCATGACCCACAGATAGCTGGAGTCGAAGACCACTCGATTTTCAAGTGTCGTGGCGCTCGCCTCTACCTCCATGCTGCCCGCTTGTTTGACCGGGATGGATCCCTGGGCCTTTCCACTGGCGTCTGTGGTCACATCGGTGGCGGGGCCGCGCGTGGTCTCGGTTTTTCCGTTGACAAACTTATGCGTAAGCAACTGGAGGTGCACCCGGGTTTGTACCGGGTGGTTATCGTAGTCCACCGCGGACACGTTAAAGAGCGCGGTGTCGCCGGCGCGGATAGCGTAGCTCACAGGCTCAACCCGAATGCGGAAGGTTCCACGGGTAGCAAGGAAACGTCCACGGCCGGTGATCTCGCGGTTGGCCTGGTCGGTAACCGCGGCCTCCACGGTGTAGTCCTGGTCCATCGCATGGGTTGCATCGGCTGCGTACTGCGTTTGTACCTGGATGGCCAGCTTGCCATTGGCATCGAGCTTGCCGGTCTGCTCCGATTGCTGCGAGGCGTCGTAGCCGAGCGAAGCGTCCTCGCCTCCCGCTCCCACGCCCGCCGAGTCGTCGCCGCTGCCCTCGTCATCCCACCAGTAGTGCGGCGAGTGGTAAACGCGGTACTTGACCGCGGCATTGGCGACGGGCTCGCCGAAGAAGTACCGGGCATCGATCACGACTGGCATGGTATCGCCCTGCAACAGGCGCGGCTTGGCGGCGCTCACGCGCACCTGGTACTCCGGTTTGCGGTAGTCTTCCACACGGAAGGTACCGGTACCGGCGTCGTTGTCGGCGTCGTCGGAAGCGGGTCCGTTGCGTAGACGGATGGTGTAGTAGCCCAGGGTCGCTGTCGCCGGCAGGGTCAGATCGCCGTATACAGCGCCGGCAGACAGCGGCATTTCCTTGTCGAGCAGGGCGTGGTCATCCTGGTCGGCGATGGTTACGTGAATGGTGGCGAGCTTGGGCAGCTCGAGGTGGTTCTCCACCTTGGCGCGGAGAATTCCCTTCCAATGCACGACGTGTCCAGGACGATAAACCGGGCGGTCGGTGTAGATGTAGGACGACCAGCGGCCACCCTGAAAGCCGCTGAGGGCATAGCTGCCGGGAGTCACAACGGCTACGTCATTACCGCTTGTGGCCAGCACCCAGAAGTTATCCTGCTGCACCTTGGGCGCGGTCAAATGCAGGTCGGTGAGACCGTCAGCATCGCTGCTACCAGTGGCTTGCTGCTGCTGGCCGAAGCCGGCGCTTACCTGCACCCCGGCAATGCCCGCTCCAGAGACCCGGTCAACGCAATAGGCCAGCACGCTGCCGCTGCCGGTGCGTGTGACCATCGCCATGCGGCTCACCATGAGCAGCGTGTAGGCCTTGTAATGGCCGTCCGTCGCCTCGATCAGGTAGAGTCCTGAAGCTAGAGGATCGATAGGCAGTTCCTGCGAATCGGAGACGTAGGTCGGAGGCAGTTCCTGTCGCCAGCGCGCGACCAGTTGGTGATCGTTCAGCAATGGGATCTGGGCAAACTGCGCCACGCCGACGATGCGGCTGCGGCGCGCCAGGTTCGCTTGATGGGCGCGGAGCAGGTCGCGGTTTTCCGCCGTGAACTGGCTGCGGAAGAAGCGGCGGATCAGAAACCAGAGATGATGCTTCCAGTCGTGGAACTTCTCCAGCCAGGTACGCTCGTCGATGCGCTCTTTGGGGCCGAACGGGGTTCCGTTGTCGAAGCTGTGCAGGTCGGGCAGCCCGGCGAGGAATTTTGCCGGATCCTGCACCCGGTAAATGCGGAACTCCAGCTCATCGACATTCTGAGCGTAGAGATGGATGGTGGGTTTCTCGGTGGGCGCGAAGCTGCGGTTGGTGCTCAGGTTGAACGAGACCGGGCGGGCGGCGCGCAGGTGCGCGGGAAAGAGCAGCCCCAACAGCAGCAACCACCCGACGCTCAATCGCCTTCGCGCAGAATGTTCCAACGGTAGACTCCGAGAAAGTTTGCGTTTTCGTCGAGCGAACGCCAACGCGCGTCCGGGTGGTGCAACAAATCACTCAACAACAGACGGCGCATTTCGCCTTTGCCATGATGAATCGGCCCGGTGTGATAGACAACGCCGTTTTCTCCCAAAAAAATCATGGAGTGAAACGGGGAGTGGTAACGGGTGGTGCCCGGGACATCATACGGCGAGTCCTGGTCCAACTGGCGATAAAAAATAAGGTCGCCGGGCCGCGCCAGGCGGAGATCGCGTCCCACCAGGTACGTGTTGTGTTGCATCAGGGTTTGCGCGTCGGCGAACTGGGCGAAGCTGCCGTTATCCAGGTCCGCGGGCACGAATGGGCCGGAGCGAATGCGGAAGAGATTGGCTGCTAAGGGTGTTTGTGGATAGGCATATTGGCGGATCGAGGGAGCGGTGGATGGTATCGCGTGACTGGTGAGCCAGGTTTCGTCATGGGCGTGGAGCGCTTCACGGTAGGCGTAGCGGAGCAGCGCGGCGCAGTCGTTAATCTCAGGGGGAAGTTGGGCGGGATGGTCTGCCTGGTGCTCAGCGATGGCGGTGAACCAGGCGCGGAAAGCCTGGCGGTCCTGGGTGGTATGGAGACGTAGGAAGTCGGGGGTCCCATCAGAGTAGGAGTCGCTGGGGTCAAAGACGAAGGTTACCGGGACGCGATAGAGGCGATGGCGCCAGAGCAGTTGGAGTTGCGAGTGGCCTGGATTGACCGGGGCTTGGAGCATCCCTTCAATGACCTGGTTCGATTCGACTAGCCGGAGGGTTGGCGATTGATTGGTGTCTTGGGTCACGGTACCGCCGGGTAGCCGGATCCGAAACGCTGCGTGTTCGGCACCATCGGCTGGCAGCGTGACCTGTTGGGGGTCAATGCTGAGGCGCTGGCGAGTGTAAATGATGGCCGCGCACGCGCCCATGAGGGCGAGAGCAACGGCCGCGTATCTTAGCATCGCAGACACAGCAGGTCGCTCCGCTCCGCTAGGGATTTGCATGGAAGCACCTGCGGTTCACTTCTTCGGAGGCGGCGCTTTCATCAGGGTAACGAACATGCGGGTGAACTTGGCAAGATCCAGGTCCATCTGTGCGTGCACTTGCTGCACATCGGTCTCGGGCTTAAGGGCCGCAGTCCAGGTGAGCGTGTTGCCGTAGCTTGGGCCGTGGCTCAAATCGACATCCATGTAGAGAACTCGCTCGCTGGTGATGATCGATGGGTCAAGCAGAACGCTGGCGGTCAGCTCGTCCCACAAATAGTAGCGATCCTTCGAAAAGCGAACGACGTACTGCGCCGCTGGGTTGGACGATTGAGCAATGGCATCCACCATTTCCTGGGTAAATTTCCCCTTGATGGAAACGTCGACTGTGGTCACATCAATGCGCGGCCAGTGGGCATGCAAGACAATGTGGGCAGCCTCAGGATCGAACCAGAAATTAAATTCATGGCGCGGGCTCGAGGAAAACTCCGGATCGTCAGTCTGCGGATCAAGGCTGCTGCCCATGATGTAAATGCCCTGCGTCAACTCGGCGAAATGGGGATCGATGGAGATCGCAAGCGCAATGTTGGTGAGAGGACCAAGCGCGCAGATAGTCACTTGGTGAGGATGCGCATGCACCTGGGAGATGAGAAAGTGGGCTGCGTCCTGATCAAGGGGAAGCGTGTGCGGCGAACCTTCAGGCAGCGGCGGCACAAAGTAAGGATCGTGGCTCCGCGACGGGTCACCTTCGTGACCGACCTGCTGGTCAAGATTGGAAGGTCCAGCTCCCCAGGCGCCCAGCCAATTCACCTTGCCGTATAGCTGCGCAGCTATGCGGGTCTCCTGCTGCGAGCGCACCAGGGGAAACACCGCGCCAGGGACCACCGGCACGTCGGTTCTGCCAATGAGCTCGAGCATGCGCAGCGTGTGCTGCACTTCCTCATCGCGCCACGCGTCCCCCGTCACCACGGTGATGCCGAGCACTTGAGTAGCCGGTGATTGCAGCAGCACCATCAACGACATCTCATCCGATCCGCCGGGACCGGATGCGTCCTGATCCACCAGGACCATATGCTTCTGCGCGGAGGCTAACGGTGAAAGCACCACGACCAACAGGGCTAAAGCAGTTACGCAATTGGTGTAGACCGAAGCGATAGACGTTTTCGTGGTTTTTCTCCAAGAAAAACCACACCTCGCGATCTTTGTCAGATCACAGAAATTGCGAAACTGCTCAAGTAAAAGAGGCTTCATCAGTAGTTTTATTCCTTCGCTGGATTGCGCAAAGCAGACACCGTGCCCGGAGGCGCGGTCTTGACCCGTTCGATCTGGCGCTTCACATCCCCAAGGATATCCGGTTCATCGGCGGCATCTTTCTGCGCCAGTTCATACCAGTGCAGCGCCTGCTGCGTTTCGCCCCTGCCCAGGGCAAAGTTGCCCAGCTCGATCGCTGCAGGCGCAGAGTCGGGATCCAGAGCCATTGACCGCAACAGGTACTGTTCCATCATTTTCTTATCGGTGCCGGCCTGGTCCATGGTAATGAGCGCTCGGAACCTGAGGATAGATGCGGCTACGCGAGGTAAGGCCAAATTCCCGTGATACAGCAGCAGATTGCCGAAGCGGGCGGTGGGCTGCAAGGTGCGCATCATCGGCATATCATGCCAGTCGCGCAGGGCGATGCCAGGAGCCCGCAGGCACAACCAGCCGTTGAGATCTCCATTGCCGATTTCTTCCGGCCGCGGCTCCCACTCCTTCACGCCGGCGGCCTGCAACTGCTCGTGCAAAGCCATGTAGTCGACCATCACGGGCGCCGGCGCAATGTGGCTTTGGTAGAAGGCGATGAATTCCGGTGTCCGCTGGCCCAGATCGACACTTTCATTGTCGAACCTTTGCCACGCGTTCTGCGAACCGCCGGCAAGTACGTTGTGATATTCCCAGATGCGGCGCTGGGGAAGCACGGTCACGGCAATCCAAAGAATTGCGGCCACGGCAACGGCGCGGCGCCATAAGACAGGAGACTGCCACAGAAACCACCCACCTACTGCGGCACAAACCGCGAGCAGGGGAACCACGAAGAGCCAATGCCGCAGGCCGGCATAGAAGATTCCATTGTGGGCGATGAACAGCATGAAGAACGCCGCCATGCCTGCGAAGGCTGCCACAGGCAGCGAAACCGTCGCGGGCAGGCGCCCCAGCAAGAGCAGCGCGACGCCATAGATCGCCAGCAATAGAAATGCCGGCGGCAGCTTCACCACCAGGTCGGCGAATGGAATCCACGACGGAGCCTTGCCCTGGTAACTATGCCCGAAGGCGTTGATCCAAATCGGGCGGCCTTCCACGCCCGCACGCAGCGTGTCGGCAAGGCCCCAGATATAGGCGCGCGGAACCAGGTGCAGGTTCTGCGCGAGGGTCAACACCCGGCGCAGCGTGGGCGAATGAAGATCACTAATCTTGGCTGCGAGCGGGCGGTTGAAGGTCTCCGCGGGTTGACTTTGCGCGTTCAGCCCGGGACTCTCGCGATAGTGAAATCCATAGGCGCTCCACAGCACAGCCACGCTCAACGCGCTGGCAGCAGCCAGGCCAAGCAGTTGCCTGGCAATGGAATGCTTGTGCACCGCCTGCCAGGTGAGAACAACGAGACAGCCTATCAGCATTGGCAGCACAATCAGCGGGGCTGAGTGCTTGGTCGCCAGCAGGAGCCCGGTAACGAAGCCCAGCAGAATCCAGTCGCGCCAGAGGCGGTTGCGCAAAGCGAGAATGGCCAGGCAAAGGCTGATTGTGCCCAGCAGAGCCATCGGCAGATCGGTCATCACCACCGGCATATGGGCGGAGACGGTGGGGTCGAGGGCCAGTAGCAGCAGTGCAGTCAGGGCAATGCCGGGGCCGAAGATGCGCCATAGCAGCCACCCCAGCACTCCCAACAGAAGCGTGTTGAATGCCAGCAGCGCCGCTCTTGCACGGATGCGCACGCGCGCACTGTCGCTTTCCAGAAAGACTGCTTTCTGGGTGTACTCGCGCTCCTGCCCTTTTTCGCTGAGCAAACGAGGCGGCGTGAGGTGCAGTACACTCGGCGGCACTGCCAGCCCGGCGATCAGCTTCACCAGCGGCGGGTGCTCGGGATTGAGGCGGTAGTCTCCCCAGCGCACGTACGAGGCTCCGGCGGCGATATGGTAAGGCTCATCGATGGTGAATCCATCGAGGCTGGTGGCCCAAAGGGAGTGGCCCAGCGCCAGCGCCAGCAACAACGGCAGTCCAATCCAGAAGGACTGGTCCGGGAGCGAGACAGGGCGGGCCCGCGCTGGAAGACTGCTGGAGCTGAGCATTTTGTCCCCACTATACAGCTTGCGGAGAGGCCCGGAGGGCCGACTGCTAAACCCTTCAGGAAACAGAGTTCTCCCAGTCGTAGAAGAAAGGATAAAACTTGTCCAAATTGCGTGGTGGGAGCCCCCGCATTCATGCGGGGGAGCTCGGCTTTCAAGCCGAGCGGCTCTCGCAAAACTACTCTCAGACGGCTTCAGCCGCGGGATTTTAGAACCCGGGGCTAAAGCCCACTTGATCTAATTGAGACTATCTTCCGCGACGCTCAAGCGTCGCTCCTCCCTGCTGAAGCCGGGGGCTCCCAGCTGGGCCTGTTACCCGCCGACAAGGCAGGGACGCTTGGGATGAAAGGTCCAGCCGGGAACTAGGAACTGCATCGGAGTTCGGTCGTCGCGGTCTCCCAGGCCCAGCTTTTGATAAAGCGCGTGCGCGGCCTCGATGCGCTCCAGGTCAAGCTCGATGCCCAGCCCGGGGCGGCTGGGCACTTCGATTTCCCCGTTCACGATCGGGAAGGGCTCCCGGGTCAGTCGCTGGCCATCCTGCCAGATCCAATGCGTATCAATGGCGGTTACTTTACCCGGAGCGGCCGCGGCCACATGCGTAAACATGGCGAGCGAGATGTCGAAGTGATTGTTGGAGTGCGAGCCCCAGGTGAGCCCCCAGTCGCGGCAAAATTGCGCCACCCGCACCGAGCCCTGCATGGTCCAGAAATGCGGATCGGCCAAGGGTATGTCGACCGCATCCAACTGCACCGCATGCTTGAGCTCTCGCCAGTCGGTGGCAATCATGTTGGTGGCCGTGGGCAAGCCGGTAGCGCGGCGAAACTCCGCCATGATCTCCCGGCCGGAATACCCCTGCTCCGCCCCGCAGGGGTCTTCCGCATAGGCCAGGACATGATCCTTTCCGCGGCAAAGCGCGACTGCTTCCTTGAGCGGCCACGCGCCGTTGGGGTCAAGGGTGATGCGCGCCTGGGGAAAACGCTCCGCCAGCGCAGTCACGGTTTCCATCTCTTGCGCACCGGCAAGCACTCCCCCTTTCAGCTTGAAGTCGTGAAAACCATATCGGGCTTGCGCAGCCTCAGCCAGGCGCAGCACTGACTCGGTGGATAGCGCCTCTTCATGGCGCAAGCGCAGCCACTCGTCGCCTGCATCCGGCTCGCTCGCGTACGGCAAGCGAGTCTTTCGCCGATCGCCGACATAAAACAGGTAGCCCAGCACGGGAACACTCTTCCGTTGCCGTCCTTCCCCCAGCAAAGCGGCGACAGGCAGACCAACCCATTGGCCCAGCAAGTCAAGCAGCGCGGCCTCGACCGCCGTGACCGCATGCACCGTAGTGCGCATGTCGAAGGTTTGCAGACCACGTCCGGCGGTATCGCGATCGGCAAAGCGCTGCCGCATGGCTTCTAGAATCTCGTGGTACGCAGCGATGGCGCGCCCAACAATCGCGGAGCTGCCCTCTTCCAGAACCTGGCGTATCTTCTCGCCGCCGGGCACCTCGCCCGCGCCGGTGTGGCCGGCATCGTCGGTGAGCAGAACCACGTTGCGGGTAAAGAACGGCGCGTGGGCCCCACTCAGGTTGAGCAACATGCTGTCGTTGCCGGCGACGGGAATCACCCGCATGCCGGTCACACGAGGAGATTGGGAGGTATCTTGAGAGAAATCCTGATGGCTGTGCACGACGAAAAGTATCGCAGAGCGGTCACAACCTAGGCCAACGCTGCGCGGGTAGGGCGCTTGTTCCATGAGCAACGAACAGGCGGCCTCCGGGGCCAAGGGCCGGCCCAGGAAGAAGCCTTGCACCAGCTCGCACCCAATCTCGCCCAGTTGCTTTATCTGCTGCTCCGACTCCACGCCCTCGGCCACAATTTTCAACCCCAGCTGTTTTGCCAGGCCAGTGATCGCGCGCACCGTGGCCAGGCTGGCAGCAGAGCCGTCTAGGTGATGGATGAACGAGCGATCGATCTTGAGGGTGTCCAAGGGCAGCGCCTGAAGGTAGCTGAATGTCGAGTGGCCAGTGCCAAAATCGTCGATCGCCACCCCGATGCCCAAGTCCCGCAGTTTCTGCAGCTTGCCGGCTGCGCCACGAAGGTCCGAGATGATCCAGCTCTCAGTGATTTCCAACTCCAGGCGGTCGGGCGCGAGCCCGCTGCGCTCAAGCGTCTGAGCGATCTTGACACTGAAGTTGGGTCGTCCCAATTGCACACCGGAGACATTGGCAAAGATTTTGACCGGGGGTACGGCGGCGGCATTCCATGCCATCGCCTGGCGGCATACCTCTTCAATGACCCAATCACCAATAGGCACGATCAGACCGGTTTTTTCCGCGATGGGAATGAACTCCAGGGGACTCACCCCGCCCCAAATGGGATGCTTCCAGCGCAGCAGTGCCTCAAAGCCTGCAATCTCGCGGTTCATGTTGTACATCGGCTGGTAGGCGATGTGGAATTGGCGCTCGGCAACAGCGGCCACCAACGCATTCGCCATCTCTGTTGCCCGCCTGTTATGCCGGCCCAAACCCGGGGAATAGACCTGGGCTTGCCCTCTGCCCGCGCGTTTCGCCTCCACCAGCGCCATATCCGCATTGCGCAGCAAGATGTCCGGAGTATCCCCGTGATTTGGAAAGATGCTTATGCCGATGCTGGCAGTGAGGGTCAGCGGGCGGCCATCCACCATCATCGGTGCGCTCAACTCTCTTAGCAGCCGGTTGCAGATGTTCACCGCATCCGATATCCCTTCAAGCTTGGTCAGGGCGAGGATGAATTCGTCGCCGCCATGCCGGGCGAGGGTGTCGCCCTCCCGAATCGTTGCCCTCAGCCGCTCGCTGACTACTTTGAAACAGGCGTCACCCAATTCATGTCCCCGGTTGTCGTTGATTTGCTTGAAGTGGTCCAGATCGATGCAACACACGGCGATGAGCGATCCCTGACGCTTGGCGTTGACGGTGGCCTGGCGCAGCCGATCCTCTAACAAGAGCCGGTTGGGCAGCCCGGTCAGGAAGTCATAGTGCGAACGCTGATTGACCTCATCGTAAAGCTTTCGATGTTCAATCGCCATGCGGCCGAGATCGCATAGGCCGCGGATGGTTTCACGCGTCGCGTCGTCCAGCGATCCCTGCTGCTCGTCAAAAACGGTGACCACGCCTTTCGCTTCTCCGGAAGCGGAGTTCAAAGGCGACGCATGGCAAAGCTTAACGCCGGTTTCCAGAATCTCCCGGAAGGCGCGACTGCTAGGGGTGGGCTGGCTCGCCAATGCGCGGACCGGCCGTTGAGGCAATCCAGCCTCGGCTTCTACGTGGAACTGGCCCCCAGCAAGCACGAATATGGCGATCGACTTAGGGGGATAGAGCGCCACGAAGGCATCCGCCAGCAACTGCATGGTCGCGGAAAGAGAAGAATGGGCGATGATCGCGGAGAATACTGCGTTCTTGGTCTCCTCCCACTTTTCCCGGCGTCTGCCCGAGGAAATGTCACGGAAAGCGATATCGTTCTGCAGGATCGCGGTTTCTTTCACGACCTCGAGGGAATTTTCTACGGAACTCGCGACCGAGGGGGTAGCATGCGCGCTGTCCATAGTCGCATCATCGTCACCCGGAATTGGGACTTTAGCGGTCGGGCCGATTCGGGGCGCCGCCGTAGTCAGCGATCCCCTCGGGTAACCGTTTCAAGTCATTTTGGGCAATGCGATACGTCCCTACGCTCAGCGATGCTTCTTGGCTGGAACGGACTTCTTTGCCGGAGGCGACTTTTTCGCCGGCTCGGGTTTCTTGTGAGCCTTGGCCAGCGGTTTCGGAGGAATGGCCTTCTTCGCCGGGGCTGCGCTCTTCGCAGCAGGCTTCGCCGCAGGCGCCGGTTTTGCCGGTGCATGCCGAATCACCTTGGACGGAACCGCCTTCGCTGTGACCGCTTTAGCGGCGGTCGCTTTGGCAGGGGCCGCCTTGACGGCAGGCGCTTTCATGGGCAACGCCTTCTTGCCGGCCGGAACGGGGCTGTGCGCTTGAGTATGCGACGGCGGAGGCGCCGCCGGTTTGGCAGCTTTGGTCATCACATGAACCTTGGCCGGCTTACTGGGCGCTACCACATGGAGGGTCGGATTGGGCGCTGCTTTGCCCGCGGCCGTGCTTACCTTTGCCGCCGCGGCTTCGGGCTTGGGCACGGCCAGCGCCTTCGCCGCTCCATTGAATGGTTCACTCGGCGGGAGGGCTTTCTTGGGTGCCGGCGCACTCTTTTTCGCTACCGGCGGTAGCGCATCCTCGGAGTCGGTTTCTTCTTCGTCGTCTGCCTCTTCAATCGGCTCCTCATCGTCCAGTTCCAGAGGATCTCCGTCAAAAGCGGCTTCGGCTTCCTCCACCGGAACCTTAGCCTTTGCTTCTGCGCCCTTCTTCGAGCCTCGGGTACGGCGAACCGTCACCGGAGGTGGGGGCGCCGGAGGCGAATAGGGTTCAAGGAACGCGCGTAGCTGCTCTTCGGTCTCCAGCTTGCCGTCAATGGTCCCCAGGAAGAGCCCGGAAATCATCTCCTCATAGCCTGGCACCTCAGGGGTAATGCGCAATTCCTGGAGCAGGGCATGGGGAATTTTCTGGCGCGCCTCGGGCCAGACTGTGAAGAAGTTCTTATATTTCGCCTGAATGGCCGGGGTCTTGGAAGTCAAGCCCAGCCACAAAACCGCCTGCGGGTTAGCCGTCGTAAACAGCTTCCACGTGCCGGAAGCGGTGGCCGCATCCTTGCCGCTGAGCTGTTTATTGAACTCCTTCGCGGCATGGTCGAGGTTATCCCATTCTTCGACAAAGCCGGGGCGAACAAACATTGCCTTGAGCGCCGTCAGGTCCTTGGATGAAAGCTTTGCCGTAAGAAAGTGCATCGAAGCAGCAGAGATATCAGGACTTACACCCTGCATCTGCAGCTGGGTTATCAGCTTGCGCACTTCCTCCAGGCCCGGCACATCAACCGATGCTGTGCCCCAGGCGGGGAACAAATGATGCATCCAGCCCTGTGCTTCCATGGCAGAAAGCACCCGCAATCCGTCCTCCTCGTGCCCGATCTCTTCCAATTCATAGCCTCGGTGATATGAGGACAGAGCGTCGATGGCCTTCTCTTCCTTGGCATTCTGGAAACGGGTCTGCGTGCGCTCATCCAGTTCCCAGCCCAAGCGGGCTGCCAGGCGGGTGGCGCGGAGTAAGCGGGATGGTTCCTCCAGGAACCCATAGTTGCTCACCAGGCGCAGCTGCCTGGCTTCAATGTCCGCAACGCCGTTGAGCGGATCCATCAGCAAGCCATAGGAATGCTCATTTAGCGATAAAGCCATGGCGTTAGCGGTGAAGTCGCGGCGGCGGAGATCCTCCAGAATCGTGTCCCAGTGGTAAATCGGCTTGCCCGGCTTGGGATATTCCTCACGCCGTGTGCTCGAGATCTCAACCGTTACGCCGACCGGGAAGCGAAAAAAGAGGGTCCGCGAAGGCTCGTGCTCGCCCCACAGCTTTCCTCCCGCTTTCTCCAGCGGTTTCTTTAACTTAAGAGCGTTTCCCTGAACCGCAACATCCAGATCGAATACCGGCGAGCCGCTGGTCAGGTCGCGAACCGCGCCGCCGACCAAAAATACGGTCATCCCGGCTTCGCGAGCCGCCTCCCGAATGTGCTGGAGGGCATTCTGCTGGTGGATGGAGAGACGGTTCTTTAGGAGATAGATATAGTCGGGCATGCCTGACGTTCAGCTCCGCCCGTCACTGAGATTGCGGCTAACATTCGCCATGTGAACACCTTAGCGGCAAACTCACGCTACGAACAAATACCTAAGTTACCATACTGTGGAGTCCTTGGCTACAGGCTTGCACTGTTTTCGCTGCGCCCCTTTGCACGATTCCCGGTGCTTTCCAAAAAGGCACATGCGACAATCCAGCTGGGCGACCCCATGCCAGTCAGCCGTAAAAAGGTCATCGTTCGAAAATTAAGCCGGGACTGGCTTTCCGGCTACCTCCCTCCGTCCGCCTTCGTGGCCCACGAGCAGGTGGAAGTGCTGGACCTGGGAGGCAAGTTGGTCTCCGTGCACATGTCAGAAGTGAAATGGATCTGTTTCGTGCGCGACTTTCAGTCCGGGGACGCCAACCAACCGGAGCGACTGCTGCGCAAGACCTTTGTCACCCGCCCCCGCAGCCAGGGTTTGTGGATACGGGCACGGCTCAAAGATAACGACCTGATCGAGGGGTTGGCACAGAATGACCTGACCTTGCTCGAAGGCGAGGGGCTCTTCCTCATCCCGCCCGATACGCGATCGAACACCCAGCGGATCTTTCTGCCCCGGCAAGCAGTCACGGAGCTGGACGTGCTGGCAGTCATCAAGACGGGCTCCCGGCGGGGCCCCTCCGAGGTCATGCAGGAGAGCCTGTTCAAACCCCAGAATTCGGTTTAAGTCCGGTACAATCCCCTGCATGAAGCTTGCCGAACTCGCCCGCGTCCTTGGGGCCACCTGCCATGGCGACCAGGACCAGGAGATTACCGGGGTTGAGGGGATTGAAAGGGCTGGTCCTGGCCAGCTGACGTTTGTGGCCAACCCCAAGTACACGCCGTTCGCCCGCACCACCAAAGCGGGGGCGATTCTGGTGACCGAGGATTTTCCACCGATTGAAGCGGCCACCCTGCGGACAGCGAACCCTTACCTCGCGTTTGCCCGCGCCATCGACATGTTCCGCCCCGCACCCCGCTATGCTCCAGCAATTCATCCCACGGCGGTCATCGATCCCAGCGCTACGATCGGCGAGGATGCGCATATCGGCGCCTATGTCGTGATCGGAGAAGACGTGGTGATCGGGCCCGGCGCCACTTTGTTGCCGCACGTGGTGATTTACCCGAAAGCCCACATAGGAAAACATTTCTTCGCCCACGCTCACGCCGTGGTCCGCGAGGAGTGCCGGCTGGGCGATGACGTCATCCTGCAAAACGGAGCGGTGGTGGGCCCAGATGGATTTGGATTCGCCAAGGAGGAAGGCGGCGCATGGTACAAAATCACCCAGAGCGGCTCGGTGATTTTGGGGGACCGGGTGGAAGTGCAAGCCAATTCCTGTATCGACCGGGCCAGCGTGGGCAACACCGAGATCGCCAGCGGGGTAAAGATCGACAACCTGGTCCAGGTCGGACACGGATCGACGGTCGGCGAAAATACCCTGGTTTGCTCCCAGGTGGGTTTAGCGGGGTCGTCGGGTGTTGGCAAGAATGTTGTGCTCGCCGGGCAGGTTGGGGTGGTTGGCCATAGTTTCATCGGCGACGGAGTGGTAGTCACCGCGCAATCCGGGGTGCCTGGCGATGTCGCGCCAGGCAGCGTGATCAGCGGTTCGCCGGCGTTTGAACACCGCGCCTGGATGCGCAGTGTGGCCGCTTTCCGGCGCTTGCCGGAGCTCGTCAAACAGGTGCACAAAAAGCCGTAAGATTTTGTAAAATCATGCTTTATTGAATCTTCTTGAAGCCTTTAACCGTCTTCCCTGCTGGGTTGCTGGGACGAAGTAATTTCGCCGGCAGCGCCTTGTCCAAACCAGGCATCCTATTTCAGTCGCAAAACAGAAAGGCAGAGTTTGCATCTGGTCGAAAATCCTGTCCGTGTGTTGCTGCTGGACGATGATCCGGAGAATCTGTTGCTGCGCGCCGCCATCTTGCGCAAGCACGGTTACCTGGCCGAGACCGCGGGCACCATCGGCGAAGCGGAAAAGCTGCTCAGCAAGATCGATATCGCTGTCCTCGACTACCATCTGGGGGCAGGCCAGTTTGGTACGGAAGTAGCCAGTGTCCTCCGCAGGCGCCGGCCGGAAGTGCCGATCATCATTCTTTCGGCGACCCTGGAACACCGCTTCGGCGGCGTGGAAGATATGCATCTGCTCAAAGGTTACAGCTCGGTCGACGATCTGATCGCTGCCTTGCGTTCGTTTGAAGCCAAACACCGCGGACGACCGGTGGTGGTCGATGCTCGTGACTTCTTCTATTCCCGCATCGGGATGGCGATCGGCGAGGATGTAGTGCTCGAGATCCTCGATGGCAAGGGAGAGTGGATGTACGTGAACGAGTCTTGCGCCCGCTTGCTGGAGCGGCCACGGGACTGGTTTCCGGGCAAGAATATGTTCGACGAGATGCCCGATCTGGCGGCCGACTGGAAAGAGATTCTCCGCACCGTGGCAGAGAAGCGCGAAACCTATATAGACCGAACCTATCGCGGGTTGCTGAATCTACCCCGAAAGGGCGAGGAGTGGGTATGGAACGTGCTCGCCTTTCCCCTTACGCTGCACAACGACGAGACCGGAGTGGTCTTAACCGCGCGCATCCTGGAACGGAAGGCACTGGTCTGAACAAGACTGGCGTGAAGGATACGGGGTTTAGCCCGTACATAAATCAACCGAAGTGAGTGGGCTTTAGCCACTGAGGGATTGCTTTCAGCGCATCTTGGCCGAAAGACCGGCCTCAGGGGCTTAAGCCCGTTGTTTTTGCTTTTCTTACGTACGGGCTCAACCCCGTACCCTTCGGCGGGCCAAAGCAGAGGCGGTTAGTCGGACGGAAAGAGGTTTGATTGCAGCGAGCTCAGTTTCTTCTAAAGGTCCGCGGCGTGTTGTTGCTATGCCTTGCTGGGTTGGCCGGATGCCGGTCGCGGTTCGTTGAGGCCACCATTGTTAATCAGGGTCCGGCATTGCATGTGATGGAGTTCGATTATCCCAGCGCCAGCTTCGGCGCGAACCAGCTCGCGGCCGGCGCCAAGTTCCATTACCGCTTCAAGATTCAGGGGACCGGGCCGCTGTCGCTGCAATACGAGGATGCCCAGGGGCACACCCATACCGCCGCAGGCCCAAACGTGGACCTGGGCGATCAAGGTTCGCTGCTGGTAACCATCAGCCCCTCGGGCGCGGTCACTTGGAGCCCAAGCCTGACCAATCCGAAATAACGCTACTTGACCACAGACTGGAAAAGACTCGATTGCAGCAGGCTGGAGAACTGGCTGTCTGAAGACGCGAAGCGCACATCCAACGTGCCACCGCTCGAGTTGATAGTGGTGTTGTCGATGGCTTCCTTCTCCGCCGGAGTGCCACTCACCTTCTTGTACAGCGCGGCGGCGTTCAGCAGCGAAGCCATGGTGGCGGCAGAGATCGTGTCCGGGGTAATCACATCCAGCGAGAACTTGACCCCGTTGTCGAAGTTCATCGAGTAACGGGAGCTCAGTAGCCGCTTCTTCACTGTGTCGTAGTCGGTCAACTCGGAAGCATCTCCCAGCACCGAGCGCATCATGGTCTGCGTACCTTCTTGATCCAGCACGCTCCATACGGCGTCCGTGTCCACGGATGCCATCTGGCTCAGCATGGCGCTGTTGTTCAGAAAGCTGGGCGTCAGACCGTCCCTTGCATCGAGTGCCGACTTGAGCGATTCAGTTTGGCCAAAAACCATGGTCGTCGGATTGAGGAAGACTACCTGCATGCCCGATTGGCCCATCGGCCAGACCCTATTCTCGCGATAGACAATGGGCTTTACCTTGCGCTTTTTAAAGTTAGCCATGATGTCGTCGAGCGAGAACTGGCCTTGCGCCAGACCGACGATACGCGTGTCTTGTCCCTTCTTGAACGATGCGAAGGCCAGCTCTTCAATGTCATGGTTCTCGTCGAGGCCCGAGGTGCGGAGAGCCTGCTCCAGTTGCTTAAGCTCAGGCGGGAGCACACGCGCCTTGAGATCCATCGCGGCTTGCGAATTCTGCATGGCGTGGTAGTCCACGACGATCAACTGCTGCACATCCTTGGGTATTGCGGCGCGCGCATCCTGGCCGAGCTGAGCGGCAGTGGCGGGCAGCGCCAGCGCAAGAGCGAGTCCGGCAATGGAACTCGTTTGCATTTTCTTCGTAAATTGCTTCAATGGGTCTTCCTTCCCTGGGGGGACTACATTTCTTCCGATGTAAGCAGAGTCTTAACCCAGCTTTCTCTATCTTATGCTTTGCTGGCGCCGGCAACCGGCCAATCAAGAGGCTGCTTGAGCCGACGCTCGAGAATTCTCTCCTCCGGCGTAAACCCACTTATTAGACGTACCCACTCACTATCACGCTCAAAAGCCTCTTCCGGAAGTAGACCGATGAGTTCTGCGTCTACAACCTTGGTGCCATGGGTGGCCGCCAGGCGGCTGACCGCCGCAAAAGCATGGCCCACCGGGGTCAGGCGGAAATCGGTGATGTTAAGCGAAACCTGGGCTCTGCCCTGCACCAGCACACCCATCGCTTTGACTCCGTCGAGGCCGCCACTCGAGGCCCGCAGGGCTTTCGCGATCGCCCGGGCCGCGGTGACATTGGGCCGGTCCAGGTACAGGTTGTAGGCGATAAGGAACTTACGCGCTCCTACGGCGCTTGCTCCAGCGGTGGGGTGGAGTTCGGGGCCGCCCAGATCGGGACGCCTCGCCGCATCGCGCGCCACCAGCTCACGCAGCCCCTCGAACTGCCCCTGGCGCACCTGTTCCAGCAGCGCCCGGTCCGGACGGGACGCAGCCGCCTCGTAAAAATAGATGGGGATGTTGTAGCGGCTCCAGATCTCAAGGCCGGCCTGGCGCGCCAGGATCGCGCACTGCGCGAGCGAAATTCCCGAAACGGGAACGAAAGGAATGACGTCGGTAGCGCCGATCCGGGGGTGCACCCCACGCTGGACGGTCAGATCGATCAGTTCCGCTGCCCTGCCGGCGGCGCGAACAGCAGCCTCGACCACCGCGAGGGGCCGCCCGGCGATGGTCACGACCGAACGATTGTGGTCGCCGTCCATCGACCAGTCGAGCAAAGAAACGCCATCCACGCGCATGGCTTCTACGATGGCATGCACTTTCTTAGGATCGCAGCCCTCGGAGAAGTTGGGTACGCACTCGATGACGGTCTCGTCCATAAGACTCGCGGCCCGGCAGTCAGGTTATTTCCACCAGGTATAGCCAATAGAGAACTGTACGCTTGCGTTCACGCCGGGGTTGGCATCGCCCATGCTGGCGTTCGAAATATGCACCGCATTTGCCGAAAAGGAAATCGACTGCTTCGGCTTGACGAAGTAATGAACGCCCAAACCGAATTGCGGAGTGTAGTTGAACACGCTGGTCCCCAAATGATCGGGCTTGGGGAACGGCCCAATGGGTGGGAACTTGTGATTGGTCCAGATAAGACCGCCCGCGCCCTGAATCCAGGGCAGGAGACGACGGCCACTGCGGAAGTTCCAGCGCAAAATGACCGGGGTGACGCTGATTCCGGTATAGGTTCCACCGGTCGGAAACGCGTTGCTGCAAGTCTCCGGTTGACCTGGTTCCTGGTAGCAGTTGGTACGCAAATACTTGGGCGTGTACGCCTGCCACAGTGGCATGAGTTCCGCTGCCAGTTCAAACTGGCCGTTCAGGAAGCCCTTGCCGAACGGCTCCGACAGTACCTTGCCCGCATGCACACCCACCCAAAAGAACTTGTAGGACTCTCGGTTTCCCGTGCCAAAGCCGCCGTCCACAAAGGGTCCAAACTCCCACGGCTTGCCCGCGAGAAGATTCTCTGCCGGACGCACCGAGGGGTCTTGAGCGACCGTCTGTGCGCGCGAGGCAGCGGGTGAGAGAAGGGCAAACGCAACCATCAACAAGGCAGCAGTACGGCGTCGGAGCATGGCCATCGTGAAACTCGTCTTCCCTTCTTTCAAATCACATCCCTCTTCCCTTCCCGGCGTACGAAAAGCGGCAGGGCAAATGGAACTGTCTTGGGCGAGGATACAGTTGCAGGGAAAGCGGAACTTTGGTTGTTACCGGGTGATCAGCCAGCGACTTCTTCGTACTGCGTGGCGTCCAGATCAAAGTTCGAGTAGACGTTCTGCACGTCGTCCAGATCTTCCAGTGCTTCGAGCAGCCGGATCATCTGGGCCGCTACGCTGCCCTCGAGCTTGGTGTAGGTGGACGCGATCATCGTTATCTCAGAAACCGAGGGCTCGACCTTGGCGGCCTTGACGGCGTTCGCGACCGCCTCGTAGGCAGAAGGATCGGTCAGTATCTCCCATGTATCGCCTTCGTCGTTCAGGTCCTCTCCGCCGGCATCGAGAACGATGTTCATCAACTTGTCCTCATCGGCAGCGGACTTGGGCACAGCGATCAGGCCCTTCTTGGCAAACATGAAGCGGACGGAATTTGGCTCGCCCAGGTTGCCCCCGTTTTTTGAGAAGGCATGGCGCACTTCGCTTACGGTGCGGTTGCGATTGTCCGTGGTCACTTCGACGATGAGAGCGACGCCCCCGGGACCGTAGCCCTCAAAGGAGATTTCCTCATAGATCGATCCGGGCAATTCCCCGGTGCCGCGCTGGATGGCGCGCTTGATGTTGTCTTGCGGCATGTTCTCCGCTTTGGCAGCGGCAACGGCCCCGCGCAGCCGGGGATTGGCATCCACATCGCCCCCGCCCTGGCGAGCCGCCATGGTGATTTCCCTGATCAGACGGGTGAAGATCTTGCCGCGCTTGGCGTCAAGTGCGCCCTTTTTGTGCTTGATTGTGGCCCATTTGGAGTGGCCGGACATAGCAACCTCTACTGACCTAATCTTACCGCGAAAGCGAACCGGAGCCCCGCGGCGAAAGGCGAGTATAGCACGCAGAACGGGGCCTTTGTCGGGTGCGCCTAGGGCAGCGTGCGTGGCTTGGGGCGACGGAAAGCATAGACCACAGCGAGCAACGGGGGCGCCAAAAGAATGCCCCAAAACGGAATGACAATGCCGAGCACAATCGGCACCAGGATCGAAGCCCAGACCGGTACGCGGGTCACGCGCTTCATAATGAGCGGCTGCAACATCAATTGATCGATCACCACGATCACCGCGTACATGCCCAGCAGGAAGCACAGACGGTACATATCCGGCTTGCTGACCAGGATGGAGAAAGCCGGCCCCAGCAACGCAATCACCCCGCCGATGTTGGGGACCAGGGTCATGAGGCCGGCGATCAAAGCCCAAACCGGCGCCAGGGGCACCTTGAGCAGGAGCAGCCCGATCAGCCACAACACCGCAACGCAAAGACCTTCAATGGTGACCGCACGCCACCAGTTGACCAGTGCGGTGCCGGCAGTTTTCAGGTGGAGTGCACCTTGGGCAAATTTATCTGGGGCGGGCTTGGCGGCAGGAAGCATAACCGCCGGCGGCGGCGCGGGCGGGTCCGCTGGAACTAAATCTCCGGAATTAGCATCCTGGTCGGCCATGACCAATACCCCCGACAATACTCCAGCGAACAGTCCAAATACCACAACCAAGGCGGAAGCCCCGCAGGCACTTCTCCGTTTGGGCAAAACTGCTAGGCTAGATGTATGAAGTTCGGCGTCCTCGTTTTCCCGGGTTCCAATTGCGACCACGATGCCTACCACGCCCTGCGCGAAATCGCTGAGCAGCCGGTGACCTTTCTATGGCACGAGTCGAAAGATCTGGAGAACTGCGACGCCATCCTGGTGCCTGGTGGATTCGCCTATGGCGACTACCTGAGGACTGGGGCGATCGCCCGATTTTCGCCGGTCATGCAGTCGGTCAAGCGGTTTGCCGCCAATGGCGGGCTGGTGCTGGGTATCTGTAACGGCTTCCAAATCTTATGCGAGAGCGGTATGTTGCCCGGGGCTCTGCTCAGAAATGCCGGGCTGCGCTACATCTGCAAACAGGTCTATGTGCGCACGGAAACCGACCGCAGCCCCTTCACCCAGGGCCTCACACCGGGCCAGGTATTGAAGATTCCCATCGGGCATATGGAGGGGAACTACTTCTGCGAGCCGGACACCCTGGCAGAGTTGGAGCGCAACGACCGCGTCGCTTTCCGTTACTGCACCCGGTCTGGGGAGGTAACCTCGGCCGCCAACCCCAATGGCTCCATTAGTTGCATTGCCGGGGTATTTAGCGAAGAACACAATGTGCTGGGTATGATGCCTCACCCGGACCGGTCGAGCGAAGCGATACTAGGCTCGTCGGACGGCTTACTATTGTTTGCTTCCCTGGTCGGCGCAATGATCCGGTAAGTCAGGATTTTCATGATTGATATTCACCACCATTTGCTCTTTGGCCTGGATGACGGACCGTCGGATATTGAAATCTCGGTCGCCATGGCCGAAATGTCGATGCAGAATGGGGTAACCCACATTGTCTGCACCCCACACTCGAGCGAACACTTCAAGTTCGATCCGGCGTTGAATCAGCAGCGCCTTGAGATGATCCGCCAGCGGCTGGGCAACCGCATTTCGCTCGCTCTGGGCTGCGACTTTCACCTGATGTTCGACAACATCGAGGATGCCATCGCCCACCCGGCGAAGTATTCGATTAACGGCAAGCAGTATTTGCTGGTGGAGTTCCCGGACCACAGCATCTCCCAGAACATGAAGGAGATTTTCTTTCGCCTGGGTATGGCCGGACTAACCTCGATCATCACCCATCCCGAGCGTAATCCTGTACTCGCGCGGAACCCGGAACGCATGCTGGAGTGGCTCCGCTCCGGTTGCCTGGTGCAGATCACTGCTGCTTCCCTGACCGGCCGTTTCGGCAAAGTGGCGCAGAGGGTCTCGCACGAGCTGCTGCGGCGGAACTGGGTCAACTTCATCGCCACCGATGCGCATGACCTGACGTCGCGGCCGCCGATGCTGCGCGACGCCTACCAGCTGGTCTCTGACAAATACGGGGTTGAGACCGCGGACCGGCTATGCAAGCACAACCCCCACGCGGCCTATTTCGGCGAGAGCCTACCGCCTCAGCCGGAACCCGAAGGCCTCCATCCGGAGTTGGATCCGAAGCACTCCTCAGGCCTGTTGAACAAGATGTTTGGCTGGTAGAGGGTGGGAGCCCCCTGCTTTAGCAGGGGGGAGCGACGCTTCAGCGTCGCGGAGAGAAAGTTCACATAGATCAATTGGGCTTTAGCCCCGGGTTTTAAAATCCGCGGCTGAAGCCGTCTGAGAGTAGTTTTGCCCGAGCCGCTCGGCTTGAAAGCCGAGCTCCCCCGCATAAATATGGGGGAGCCCACCATAATTCGGACAAGTCCGATTCTGCGTGACGACCAGTTCCGTCAGGGACTCTTACAACCCTAACCCGCCGTCTACGCCTAGAATCTGGCCGGTGATGAAGTGCGGTCCTTGGGCGAAAAACAACACTGCTTCCGCTACATCCTGGGGGGTGCCGTTGCGCTGCATCGGCGTCTTGTTGGCGAAATGCTCGTAGGCGGGATCCACTTCCCCGTTCACTACCATGCCGGGGGCCACACAATTCACGCTGATCTCCGGCGCGAAGGCTTTTGCCATGGTCTGCGTGAGCATGTGCAGGGCAGCTTTCGAGGTGCAATAGTGCCCGTGCGTGGGCCACGGATGCATGCCACCCAGCGAGCCGATATTGATGATCCGCCCCTTCGCCTCGCGCAGGTGAGGATAGGCTGCCTGAGCCACGAGGAAAGGGCCGCGGGTGTTGGTTTCAAACATCTTGTCCCATTGCGCCAGGGTGATCGACTGCAGCACCGCGGTCTCAAACGTCCCCGCGTTGTTGACCAGGATGTCCAGGCCGCCAAACTGCTCCACCACAGCGGCGACCGCTGCCTGAACACTATCGATGTTGCGCACATCGCAGGCCACGGCCATGGCCCGCACCTTAAGCTGTTGGAGCGCTTCCACGGTCTCCTGCGCTTCTGCCCGGGAACCGTTGTAGGTGATGGCGACATCCGCTCCAGCCCCGGCGAGCCCTAACGCCAGGCTCCTGCCGATGCGCTTGGCGGCGCCAGTCACCAGCGCTCTTCTGTGATGCAGGTTTTCCATAGAAATCGATCTTGCAGAAGGGCAGGCTGATCTATTGCGGCAGGGGCGTTTGCTGGGAGGGCTTGGCGCTGTTGGATTCGCCCTTGGGCGTGGTGGTGCTGGAGGCGGTCCCATGCCCGTCGCCATAAAGGGAGTACTGCGATCCCGGCCGCTTCATCTTGACCAGGATCTCCTTGCTGTCGGTATCGATCTTGTAGTCATCACCGTAGGTCTGCCAGCCGTCGGCAATCACCTGCAGGCGGACGGTATCGCCAATGGGGATTACGTCGATGATGACCTTGCCGTCTTCATCGCTCTTGAGCTCGAGGGCGCCTTTATCCTTATCGCCTTCCATGGGGTGGAAGACCACGGCGGCGTTGGGGATAGGCTTGCCATTGGTGGAGCGGATCACCGTCACTTTGATGGTGGCGGTGGCCGGCGGAGGGGTGTATTTGCGCCCACTATGCTGATCCTGGGAAGCGGCACCAAGCAGCGGAAACCCTGCCAACAGCAGCAAAACGCCCGAAATCCGGCGGTAAAACGAAACGCCCATGGCAGAAAGTATAGATGATTTTGGGGTGATTTACGCAGCCGTAATATTTGAGCGAGTTTCACTCATATTTTGAGTTCGCGGGCTTGACAAGGGTCCTGGTCGTGGCTATCTTAGCAATTGAAGGGCGAGAGTGCTAAAACGCCTGTATCGAAATCAGCGAATCGCTCTGAATTCTAAACCAATACAGCTTTAGTCGTAATCACCGCGAGGCAAACCCTCGTGCGAAGGAGAAGTAACGCAATGGCAACTGCAACAGCATCCGTAGCTACCAGCTTCACCCCGCTTCACGACCGCATCCTGGTACGGCGCGTGGAAGAGGGCGAATCGATTCGGGGCGGCATCATCATCCCAGACACGGCCAAGGAAAAGCCGCAAGAGGGAGAGGTTATCTCCGTAGGCAAGGGCAAGTCGAACGACGAGGGCAAGGTGTTCCCGTTGGATGTGAAGGCCGGCGACAGCATTCTGTTCGGCAAGTATTCGGGAACTGAGATCAAGATCGATGGCGAGGAATTCCTCATTATGCGTGAGGAAGAAGTACTCGGCATTCTCAAGAAGAAGTAAGCGCATCGCGGTTGCACCGGATGCGTTTTTTTATTGCTGCCGATTGGGCAGCGCATATTGTCAAGGAGAAATGGAATGGCAAAGCAAATTCTGCACGGAGAAGATTCGCGTCAGGCAATTCTGCGCGGCGTAAACACGCTGGCGGACGCGGTTAAGGTGACACTCGGGCCCAAGGGCCGCAATGTGGTCATCGAGAAGAAGTTCGGCTCCCCTACCATCACCAAGGACGGTGTCACGGTAGCCAAGGAAATCGAACTCAAGGACTCGCTCGAGAACATGGGCGCGCAAATGGTTCGTGAAGTAGCTTCGAAGACCTCGGACGTGGCCGGTGACGGCACCACGACGGCGACGGTTCTGGCCCAGGCGATTTATCGCGAGGGTGTGAAGACTGTGGCTGCCGGTGCGAACCCGATGGCTCTGAAGCGCGGCATCGACAAGGCCGTGGAAGCGGTTGTCGGCAAGCGCGACGAGCACGGAGTCGTGATTGGCGGAGCACTGGCGAAGTTTTCGAAGCCGGTGACCGGCGAAATGATTGCCCAGGTGGGCACCATTTCGGCCAACAGCGATTCCACCATTGGCAACATCATTGCCGAGGCCATGAAAAAGGTTGGCAAGGATGGCGTGATCACGGTGGAAGAGTCGAAGACTCTGGAGACCCAGCTGGAAGTGGTCGAAGGCATGCAGTTTGACCGCGGCTATCTGAGCCCCTATTTCGTAACCGATCCTGATCGCATGGAAGTATCGCTCGAAGAGCCTTACATCCTGATCCACGAGAAAAAGATCAGCTCCATGAAGGATCTTCTGCCCTTGCTCGAGCAGGTTGCCCGCAATGGCAAGCCGCTCGTGATCATCGCCGAGGACGTAGACGGCGAAGCATTGGCGACTCTGGTGGTCAATAAGCTGCGTGGCACGTTGAACGTGGCTGCGGTGAAGGCTCCTGGCTTCGGCGATCGCCGCAAGGCAATGCTCGAAGACATCGCCAAGCTGACCGGCGGCAACGCGATCACGGAAGATCTCGGCATCAAGCTCGAGAACGTCAAGATCGAAGATCTTGGCCGTGCGAAGCGCGTGACCATCGACAAGGACAACACCACGATCGTCGAGGGCCGCGGCGACGCGAAGTCCATCGAAGGCCGGGTGAAGGAAATCCGCAACCAGGTGGAGAAGACGACCTCTGACTACGACCGCGAGAAGCTGCAGGAGCGGCTCGCCAAGCTGGTGGGTGGCGTTGCCGTCATCAAGGTCGGCGCCGCAACCGAGACCGAGATGAAGGAGAAGAAGGCTCGCGTTGAGGATGCCATGCACGCGACCCGCGCTGCTGTGGAAGAAGGCATTGTCCCGGGTGGTGGTGTAGCTCTGCTGCGCTCCGCCAAGGACGTCGACGAGCTCATCAAGAAGCTCGAGGGCGATGAGAAGATCGGTGCAACGATCGTTCGTCGCGCGCTCGAAGAGCCTCTTCGCCAGATCGTCGGCAATGCCGGTGAGGAAGGTGCTGTGATCGTGGGCAAGATCAGCGATAACAACAATCCGCACTTCGGCTACAACGCTGGGACCAATCAGTACGAGGACCTGGTCGCGGCCGGCGTCATCGATCCGACCAAGGTAACCCGCACTGCGTTGCAGAACGCAGCCTCGATCGCCGGCCTCATGCTGACGACCGAAGCGATGGTCGCCGACATTCCTGAGCCGAAGCAGTCTGCTCCGGCCGGTGGCGGTCACGGCGGCGGTATGGGCGACATGTACTAAGCAACACGCAGTTTGTGGAACAAGAGGCCATCCGAAAGGGTGGCCTCTTTGTTTGTGGGGCAGTTCCCTGCTCGGCTGGCTTGTCGTTTCTCAGGCCGCCACCTGCCTACGCTGGCTGTGCCTCGCTCGTGTGCCAGCGCTTCATCAGACGATTGCTGGGCAGCGACTTATCCAATACCTTGTGTGCGGTCTCTGCTCCAGCCACCGGCAGTCTGTCGGGGTCAAGCAAATCTATCTGAACCAGCACAGAAGCCTGGTCCCAATAGATATGCTCGTGCGCCAACTTATCGCCCTGAAACCTGACAATGGCGACCATCGGGATTTCTACCGTGCGACCGGTCGGCGAAATCCCTGGCAGGAGCCAATCGATTTCTGTTGTATGCGTAAACTGGACGATAAACTCATCGACAATCGTATCCGTCCCCACTGTGCGGCTAACCGGCGTAAGACGAAAGTCAGGCGGATTTCGCGGTATGAAGTGATAGGCATAGAAGCGTTTGAGCTGACTGTATCCCACTCCACCCGTCATGGTCGGGACGTGATTTACATAAGGTTCGTCGATCATGGTAGCCATCGTGGCAGCCGCATCTCGCGTGTCGAACTCAAAGCCTGTATGCGCTTCCCAAAGCGCAACCAGATCCGGTTTTGTCATACCCATCCCCTTTACGTCGTCACACACTTACGATATCCGAGATGATAGGGCACGGGGTAACTCCGGGACCCGTCCCCATTTGCCGCCCGAGATGGCGGCTAAGTCCTTTGTTTCACGAAGATGATCAGATATTTATTGTTCCCGCCCCCATAAGCTGCTTGGGAGATCCTTGTTTGGGGCGCCGGGATTTTTCGGGCTGCGGAAGTGGGCCGGCCCCCAAGGCAGACCCTTCCGGAGACCATAGGAGGGATGGTTGTGGAGTATTTCCCAAGTTGTCAAGACTGCTCAGTCAAGCGCCTCCCGGCTGGACCGGGCCGCACAAGTTACCGGTAAGCAAGATTTTCCAGGGAATTGTGGAGGCATCCTGCCCGGCAGGGACGTTGCAAAGTACTCTTTCTTGCTTTTCCTCACCGGGATTTGATCGGAGTGAAAATCTTGGAACCGAACATCCAAGAGCAGGCATCTAAAAGGGCATGGCGTGTTTAGAATACTTCAGACTTCACCAGCATTACGTAGTAGCCGTGCGACGTTGCGAACAGGCCGAGTTGGCTTCCAGTCGGGGTGGTTTGGTTGGCGCAGCAGCTCGCCTGACGGCGGAAATTAGACAGAAGGCACGAAACGAAAGAAACGCTGCCCAGGAGCGAATGGCGTTTCATGAGCAGAGTTGTCCTGTGTGCAAACCAGTTCAGGAATTCGCCCAAGTCAGCTAGCGCCGGTTTTCATCGTGGTCACCTATCGGTCGCAGATAAGTTAAACGATTCCACGTGGGCCGCATACCACTCCGGATGCCCCATCGACCGCACGCATTGAGCAAGCTGCTTAAGAAATGCTGGATCCGGTGCGGCATCAGGCAGATGTGGCGCGGAGTAGCAGAGTGCCGGCAGGACGAACCCATCTCGCGTCGTGGCAAGGACTGCTTCGGGGACGTACTTGATTCCGAAGTTCTTCTCCAACCCTGAGTAGATGGTCGTAAGATCGTCATGCGTCACGGCCATCAGAGACCCAAAAACGACCGCTCGATCACATGGAATGAGCGTGGGTCGCGGACGGATGACAACGTCGAATCCTGGCAGCTTCGCCGCGAATACGTCAGTCACCGTCACCCCGAACTCCTTCATTACTGCTGGATTCATGATCGTGCCGTAAAAAAATGTCCAAATTGTGGATCCCGAGGTTGTCATCGGCCTCTCCAGTCAAGAAACACGGTTTGTTTGAACAGTGTCCTTTTTCGAGACCACTGCGTCCAACGATTTGTTTCGATAGAACTAATCGATAGGGGCGATTGATGGCGGCTCTGTGGAAGCGCGGTAAGTGCTGTTGCCGAGAAAAGCAGCTACCGAATACATGCTGACGCCATGGCGCGGTCCAAAGCTACACCCTCTAGGGAATCTATTTTTAAGCTGCGAGAATTAAGATATTCCCCTACAGCCTTAGCGACCTGGGCAGGACAGGTTGTTGTGGAGCGTGCCGCTGCGCTCTGCTTCAGTTCCTCAATGAGTCGCTTTTCAATAACGTCTAATTCTGGGCGAATCTCTTTCACCAGATCAGCCGTAGAAAGTGCTGGGGCTCGGCCGTCGCGTCGCCAGTCCGCTAAAAGGCAATATTGAATGAGCTTGTTAGCCTCGATCTGCGCTTTAAAGAACTCTGCCACTTGGGACGATTCGAGCCCCGTGGCCAGACCGTCGGTCACGGCAATCTGAATTACCTCCTCCTCCCGAGACGGGTCTTCAACGCGGACGCCGCTATACCACTTGGCAAGTGCTACTTTGTGCGCGACCTGCAGTCTTCGTGCCGACGTCTGCACCAACGACTGCAGAGGATCTGTTTCCGCGTTCGCAATTTTCATTCCCCAGATCAACGTAGCGAATAAAACCACAACCGCTTCATGTCGCCGCAACGGCCTCATTCGAAAAACAGACATCTGAGTACCCTCTCCTTTCGATTAGTGTGATACCAGAGCTCGTTGGCAATCGTGCTTTGAAGCTGTCTGACCACTCGCCGGAATCGCCAGAATGGATCGGGAGTTTCGGGAAGTTTCGGGACGACCTGAAACTACTACCGAAACACCGCTGGCCTGAACCGCCCACTGCGCCTAATGATATGGGGTAACTTCGTCTGTACCGAATCTCACTGAGCAGGCGAACATTCGCCTGCTCAATAGTGGGATGCTATCAAGGGGTTAGCGATTACCGCCGGCAACCTTCAGCGCCTCGCCGGTCACCCAGTGCGAGTCATCGGAGGCAAGGAACACAGCCACAGCGCCATAATCGTCCGGAGCGCCCACGCGGCCAAGCGGGGTGTCCGCCTTGATTTTTTCGTAGAACTCTCCCTCATGCATCCCAACGGTCTTTAGGCCTTCGGTTATGACCAAGCCGGGATTGATCGAATTCACCCGGATGCCGCGAGGTCCCAATTCACGCGCCAGCACGCCGGTGATCGAGTCCACCGCTCCCTTTGTCGCCGTATAGATCGAGCTGAACGGCGGGTGAATATGGCTCACCACCGAACCGAGGTTGATGATGCTGCCGCCGCCTTCGCCAAACTGCTTCACTGCCTCCTGCGCGGTCCGGAGCAGCCCACGAACGTTGGTGTTGAACATCCAGTCGAAGTCCTCGTCAGAGAATGCCTCGATCGGCGCGAACTTATACACGCCGGCATTGTTCACCAGCACGTTTACCTTGCCCAGAGCCTTTTCGGTTTCAGCAAAAATACGCTCAACATCTCCGTTCTTCGCAACACTGCCCTGCACAGCAAATGCCTTGCCGCCTCCCTGCTTGATTTTTTCCACGACGCGCTCGGCGCCTGCCTTATCCGAAACGTAGTTGACCGCGACCGCCGCACCTGCGGCACCCAGCGATTCTGCAATGGCTGCGCCTATACCCTTCGACGCGCCGGTCACCAGTGCGACTTTTCCTGAAAGCTTACCCATGATTGTCCCCTCTTGCTTCTTATTTAGCGATCCATAGGATCGCCAGTGGTCAATAGATGCACGTAATGAACCAAACGGTTCATTACAAATTTTGGGATTCAAAGAATCCACCGGTTCTCCTGGAGGCGTTGAGTAGAGCGCATTCCAGTTCAACTTCGGGGCAGGTTGCGTATTCACTGCCTATTTGCACAAAAACTGACCCATGAAGTTTCGTTTGACAGACTGAAGTGGCACTTTGCCAAACACGGCAAGGAACGGGCCTGGTGGCGGCAATTCCGCACGCAAGGTCCAAATCCCGTCACCCCAGCTTCCTATCTATCCCGGGGGTTCACCGACGAAACTGAAACTCTGTGGCCTCGCTCTTCCCTGCCGAACGATAGCTGTGAGCTTTTACCACCTTGAGATGCCCATCGCGAATTGCCTTCTTTCGGTACCGACTGATGGTCATGGGATGCCACGCCAGCATCGGCGCCAGCTTATGATACGGAAGCATGAAGGAACAATCTGGTAGTCGTTGCTGCAAAGACCGCGCAATGTTCACAAACAATGCGTAGCCTGCCGGCCCGTCGTGATCTGCCACCGTAGCGGATTTTTTTGCTTCCAGAATCGCGACGCTGAGCGATCGTAGCCAGGGACAGCTCGGCACTCCACCCAAACATTTTCGAAAGCCATCTCCGCGTCGGCCATGTCCATGTGCAGATGGTCCGTCCAGAACTCCCGGCCAATCGCTCTTCTTATTTCGGCCAGAGCGCGGTTTTCCTCCAGGTTAACCAGGAGTGGGTGTGCCTTGGCGAGTCGCCCAAAGTCGCCGGACGCAATCGCGATTCGATTCCAGGAAAACTGTGGATTATTTTCGCCTTTTCTTCGCCTACACTGGTACTCATGTTTCCCCAACCAGAAGGCTCAAAGCTCGTCGTGGTTGAATGCAAGGGCTGCCACGAGAATATTCCGGCGCCGGTGGAGGGCATGCCGGCGCAACCAATCGTTGCAAGGTGTCCGCTTTGCCATGAGCATCGACGCTATCTGCCGTCGGAGGTGTTCCTCGGCCGGCTGTCGCACCTGATGATCCGCAAGCCGGTGCGTACGGCAGATGGGCGGCTAGGATAATGGCGCCGCGGTTCAAAGGAAAGCCTAACTTCGTCTTCGCAGTTCCCTGCCCGCTCTGCGGATACCAGATTCACCCTAACGAACTGATGCGCCTGGCATCGCACATCATCAAGTGCCCGAAGTGCGGCGGCGTGTTCGACGAGATGAATGGCCGCAAACCCCTCAGCACCTCTTGAGGCCGGCCCTCACGTTCTATCGCGAGCAGTCGCGCCAAGATCACGTTTGAAATAACGGACGGTCTTCGCACCATGATGAATGCTAGCCATGCCAACCTCTGTGAATCCCATGGAACGATGAAACGCATCGGAGCCGGGGTTCGGGGGAGACAGGTTCACCTCACACACGATATGCGCGTACCCCTTCTCCATCGCGAACCGAAACAGCTCTTCATAGAGCCTGCGGGCGTAGCCGCGACCACGCGCAACCGGGGCAACGACCACTCGATCCACGTAAAGAAAATGGTCGTATCGCGCCTGGAACCAGGAGAAATTGGGATTGTGATATGCAGCGCCATCATCGAATGCGATCAGAAGCGCATCGACCGATCCGATTCGCCACGCAACGGATGCATCGCGAACCAGCGCCCTGAATGCAACGGCGTCGAGGTAAGACAACTCCAGCGCATGTGAATTGTTCAATAAAAGGAGTGCATCCTCGAGCAGCGGCAAGGCGCTCATGCTCGCTTCGGTGATCTCTAGAATCAACTCGTCGGTCATCGGGTTTCTGTCACCGGGTTTAAACTCCCCAGGATACACAGCTCAGCAAAAGAGAGGGTTGTGCGGCAGGCAGGGCCCGTGATACACCGGTAATCGCTGTTCTGCTTCTCCCCCATCTGAACCGCAATGGGCCACTTCTCACTCGTATCACCCAGCCGCTGGTCCCCCCTCCAGGCGCACGGATCGACTCGTCACGAACCTAATCCGATTCTGTTCAGCAAGGCTGCTTAGGAGGCAGCGTGAAATGATCAGGCACTACAAATCAATGCTTGCTCCCATAGGACTGCTGCTCTCTTCCTTGATTCTCTCTAACCCCGCCACCGCACAAGTCGCTCCCCGTTACCATCGGCCGGGCTCCAAAACAACGGCCGCCCCCAAGGTAGTCTTCATCGGTGACCAGTTCACGTATATGTGGGGAGCTACCCCACCCTTTGCTGCCAACACCAACTGGATCAACCAAGGTTGGGCATGGACGCCGGTTAGCAACTGTTTCATGATTTGCAGCGCTGGCACTTCGGGAGCTACGCTTGCTCGCTTCCAAACGGACGTGATTGACCTTCACCCCGCCATCGTTCACATCATGGTCGGGGCGGACGACCTGGCCATGGATAATGACGCACAACAAGTGTTCGGCATTGCCTCAGGGTTTACGACCAATCTGGAAGAGATGGTCAACATGGCCAAAGCTGCCAACATCCAGGTGATCCTTGGGCTCGAATCGGTTTCGTGGGCCAGCGCAACCCCGCCATACCCCCAGCAGCTCAACGCCATTGTCGCTGCCTACGCAGCACAGAATAATATCCCGGTCATCAACTACGGGGATGCCCTATGCCAGTGTGTCAGTTCTATTGGTGGAGCCCCCGCGACCGCTCCACCGGGGCCTTACATGGTGCCGGCCGCGACTTTCGGATACGTACCCAACGTTGCCGGCTACGCATTGATGACGCAAATGGCGGAAGCAGTGATCAACACCTGGGGGCAGACACCGGGAGGAGGGTATCTACAGGACGTTGAGCTCTCCAATACACCCTTGAACGTTTCCGCTCCCAGCTCTCCACTGGAAGCCAATGTAAATACCGTAAGTCCCGGGTTTGTCTTACAGTTCACGCCGTACGGCTGGTACAACAATGGGCTGGTGGAACCGTTTAACAACAGCAACTACACCGGATCAAGCGGCACGTGGGCATCGAGCAATCCACTGGTGATGTATGTAAGCCAAACAGGAGTGGCGTATGCGCTGACTCCAGGAACGGCGGCCATCACCTATACGTCACCCTCCGGAGTGAAGTTCTCCGAATGGATCATGTACATCGGGGCGTTCTAAACCCGAAGACTAGACCCCGTTACCAGTAATCGGTTTTCTCAGGTTTCCGGGACGAAAGAACCCCCAAGACACCAGTCGCCTTTTTCCCTGATGATATGGGGCAATTTTGTTCGTCCCGGGTCCCCCCCGGATGATCCTGTCTCAAATCCCGTGTCCCCGAATCCCGAGTCGTGCAGGCCAAATGAGTGGCGATTGGCCCCTTTTGCTCGGCGATTGCGCTTATAGAAGTGAGGCGGTTGGTGAGACGCCTTCCACAGGAGAAATCTACACATGAACGCGTTCGCTGTCGCCACCGGGGAACACGGCTTGGAGTTCTTTGCGTTCGATACGTCTTACGTTGAGAAGCTTCGCGCGGGAGATGCACATATCGAGGGACATTTCGTGAGCTACTTCAGCGAGCTGATCCGTATTAAGCTACGCTCACGGTTGAGTTCCAAAGAAGCTATCGAAGATGTCCAGCAAGAGACGTTCATGCGCGTGCTGACACTGTTGCGCCGGGAAGGAGGGCTGCGGCAACCGCATCGATTGGGACCCTTCGTCAATTCGGTTTGCAACCATGTCTTGTTCGAGCATTATCGTTCGCAAAAAAGAATGGGTGCGACCATCGACGACAAGGCCACCATGGCTGGCCGCGAACCCACTGCGTTGAGTCTGCTGGAAGCCAAGGAGACCGAGCGAGTGGTTCGCCAGATTCTCGACCGGTTGCCTGAACGCGACCGGCGTCTGCTGCAGTCGGTGTTGCTGGAAGAACGCAACAAAGATGAGGTTTGTGCAGAGTTCGGCATCAACCGCGAATATTTACGAGTGCTGTTACACCGTGCCAGGCAGTCGTTCAAGTCGTGTTATACAAGCCGTTCCACGGTTGGCTTACGCGGCGCTCACCTTTAGCAGGCCAAGCCGCTGGAGACTTTCGGCGGTGGCCACGATGCAGTCTTCGTTGGAGCGTGGAGTCCAGTCGAGAACGCGCCTTGCCTTGGCGTTGGTGAGGTTTCGGATGTTGCCGAGCTCCGGTGCGATGAGCCTCAGATCGGGCATGAACTTAGCAAACAGACGGACAAGCCAGTCTGGCAGCTCGCGCGTAGGAACACGCCGGGCGATCGGACCGAGGCGCTTCTTCAGGATCTTCGCAATGTCGATAAGCGAGATGACCTCTCCGGCGGCCGCGAGGAAGCGCTCTCCCTTGGCGGCGGGATGGGTCATCGCACGCAGGTGCAGTTCGGCTACGTCGCGGACGTCTACCCCTCCGAAGGAGATGCGCGGGCAGAAAGGGACGGCTCCGTCGAGAAACCGCTGCACAATTTGAACGGAAGTGGCGTAGTCAGGGCCGAGCGCCGGACCGAAGATGCCGACCGGGTTGATGACGGAGAGCTCGAGGCCGCTGCCTTCGCTTGCGATAAAGTCCCAGGCGGCGCGCTCGGCGACCGTCTTCGACTTGGCGTAGGCGCTGAGGCCAGGGCCGTTGAGATCGGTCCAGTCGTGCTCATCGAAGGGCTTCGTGCGGGGCTTCTGACCGTAGCCGATGGCCACGAAGGATGAGGTGACCACGACTCGCTCCACGCCGGCGTCGCGTGCGGCGCGGAGAACGCGGAGCGTGCCCTCGCGGGCGGGGACGATGAGTTCGTCCTCGTGCTTTGGAGCCTTGCCGGGAAAGGGCGAAGCCACATGGAGAACAAACCGGCAGCCCTGGACAGCTTGGGCCCAGCCTGCGTCGGCAGAAAGGTCCGCGGCCATGAAGGTGAGCGCGTCCTGACGGGGAGTGCCGGCGACCTTCAGCATGGCGCGAACGTCGGCTTCCCGTGCGAGCGAACGGACGGTGGTGCGGACCCGGTAGCCTGCGCGGAGGAGCTGATCGATGCAGTGGGCGCCGACAAATCCCGAGCCGCCGGTGACGAGTACGAGTGCTTCGCTCATGGAACGAGCATACACTACAGACCGAACGTTCAGTCTGTTTTATTTTGCCCTGACCTGCTGCCATAGGCTTTCGGCAATCTCCCGCAGCACGGCGGAGGAGAGCTTGCGAGGCAACCTGGCGAGGCGCTCGATCAGCCCGAGGGTGATCTCCTGCAGGACGTCTGAAGGCCACTCGTTGAGGACGCCGCCTTTGGAGCGGTTGGAGAAGCGTTGCGCGAACGCGGCGATGCGCGGGTCGGAGGCGTTGAGTTCAGGCTGGCACGCGAAGCCGGCGTTCTTGTACTGCTCGAGGAAGTGCATCTCCTTCTGGTGTTTGCGATAGAAAAGATACATTCGTTCGCACCCCTGGACGAAGGCCTGATGGGGGTCCATCTCGGCGCTAAAGCCGTCGAGGAAGCTGGCCACCTTGAGGTTGTGGACGCGCTCGTAGAGCGCCTGGATGATCTCTTCCTTGCTGGAGAAGTGGTGATAGATGAGACCCGCGCTGGTGTTGGAGCGCTCGGCGATGAGAGACATGGGAGCGACGTGGAAGCCGCGTTCCACAACCACGTCGAGCATCGCGTCGAGTATGGCGTCGCGCTTGCTCGGTTTTACTTTGGATGCCATGCGCCTATTGTTCCATGCAGGAGCAACATCCGCTAGAAAACCGGTGCCAGCAAACTATCGCGTCATCGTCAGCGCAACTGGAACCGTGTCGGTACGGGGGGGCAGGCACACGCGGTCATTGCAGGATTGATAGCGCACCAGAACCCTCAAAGTTCCTGGCCCCGGGCTCGCATCCGCGGCCAGTTGCAGATGCAGGGTGAAGTCAGCGGACCCGGCAAAAAACCCTACCGGCTTCTGAAAGACCGGATCGGGCAGAACCTTCGGTTTTCCCTCTTCGACACGGATCAAATCGGCAGGGGCGCCATCGGTCAAAGCAATCTCCGTAGCGATCGGTCCGCCCTCTGGCTCTTCCAGCGCATACAGGTGCCATCCCGCATCGATCTGGCCGGTGACGGTGACCGTAAACTTCGCTCCCGCCTTCACGGCTTTGGCAGGTGCGGTTTTTACCTGCCATTGAACCGGCGGTTTCACCGCTGCCTGCGCCGCGAGATAGACCGCGACGACCAGTAATAGGAGCAAGCACACCGGCCGCGGAGATCTCATGGCTACTCGGCTTCTTTCTGCGGTTGGCTCACCGGTATAAAAGCTGCCTGGAGCACGCGGTGGCTCACTGAGTCCTGCACCCATACCGCGATCGCGAGATGGCTCGGCCGAATGGTCGTGTCTTTGCTGATGAACGTGATCTTGCCGAACCTGTCGTTGTGCTGCTCGTAATCGTCCAGATAGGTGCGAAGCGCGCCGCTGATCGCCACCGGATCGAACGAAGCATCCAGGCTGAAGGGTTCGCCGGCCGTAACGTGAAAGCCGGAGTCCGCGGGTTTTGCCAGTGCGCGCACGACCATGCGATGGAAGCGAATACCGTTCTCGCCACTGTAGCGAATATCGTCCTCGACTAATGCGAAGTTGACCACCAGTTGGGGCTCGACGGGAGCTGCCGCGGCCGGCATCGCATCAGCGGGCGGAGCCTTTGTGTCTGCCTTCGGGGCAGCTGTGGCTGGCTTGTCGGATTTTGGTTTCTCGGCGATCATCTTTGCCACCTCGCCGGCGTTGGGTAGCTGCCCGATCGCATGAGCATGGATCAAATCGGATGCGGCATCCGCGGAAAGCTTCAGTTGCACATCGCTGGGCAGCGACGCGTACGCTTCGACCACCTTCGCAAGATTGTCGTGGAGCTCCCCGCTTCCGCTGCGGCTGGCGCCATAAAGGTCCTGCAGCACACCATCGATGACAAACGAAGGAGTCCCGTCGATGCCATATATCTTTGCCCTGGCGACAGAATCGGGATTGGCCAGCGGATCCGGATCAGGGATATGTTGATCAAATGCCAGCGCGACGACCTCGCTGCGCGCGCTTGCATCGAGAACAGCTTCGATCGAAAGATCTGCGCCGACGCAGGGACCGCACGCCGAACCCGTAAAGAGTTCCAGAAGCACGGTGTGATGTACATCTTTGATGGAAGGCTCGCCGGCCGAAAAAGGCGATGGAAAGAGCTGCGCATAACGCGCATCCATCTCGGCGTCGAAACCCTTGTCGCTGCCGCCGTGGGCTTCGCGGTAGAGCTCCATCATCTTCTTACGGTCCGCGGCCGAGATCGCACCCACCAGTTGGGCCCGCTCGAAGGATTCGAGAGCCAGCCCATCCTCATGATCGAGCAGCGCCAGGCGGCCTCGCTGGGAGTTCACATCGTCCACCATCGGATCGAGGCTAAAGGCCTCCGAAATCAAAGGGGCGGCCTGGGTCGACTTGCCTGCTCGAAGGTAGACGTCGGCAAGCTCCGCCAGCGCCTCAGCGCGGGCCTTCACGTAACTTTTATGAAGGGCCTCCGGCTTGGGAGGAGTCGCCTTGTACTTCGCGTACTTCGCCAGCGTTTCCTTGTCATAAGACGCCTCGGTGAGATGGGCGACTTCCTCTTTCGCGAATTTTTCGGCCTGCTTCAGATCAACACCGTTGGTTCCGGCCTCTGCCAGTTCCCATGCAACGTATCCCTTTCCCGAGCCCTTCACCGCGAACTTTGCCTGCTTCTTGATGTCAACTGTGCGCTCCGGGAAGTGATCGAGCAGGATTTTGAGGATCTCGCCTTGCGCCTCGCTCACCGCCCTGCTCTTTGGATACTCCTTGACGAAACTGCGCATCGCAGCGAGGCGCTGCTCAGGGTCGACAATTGCCGCGGCGGCCTTGTAAGCTCGCACGTCCGCCGGAAGCTGCTTCTTGACCGGCGCCGAGTCGATCGCCTGGGCCTGAGAGAAACTGGCAGGAACCACGATCAGTACAAGACAAAGCAGAAGCCACGGGGAACTCTGAGATCTATTCAACATGACGAACACCTCCCTTCGACGAAAGAAGAGAATGGTTGCGCTAGTATAGCCCGGAAATTCTCTCCAGCCGCGGCGCGTTCAGTTGCTCCGGCCTCTCTGGAAATCCTGCATCTGGGGGAAAGAACTCCGTCGCCTTTTCGGGGACGGGCCTTTTCGGGGACTGGAGGGGTACTCCTAATGCCGCGAGCTCAGACCGAAAAGCGCGCGCGCGCCGTAATGCCCAAAGCGATCAGCAAGGCAGCATCAAGCTCGCGCAGCTTGGCGCTGGTCAATTCGCCGACATAGTCAATGAGTCTCGACTTCTCAAGACTCATCAGGACATCGCATTGAATCGCGCTTTCGTGTTTGAGGCCTTCGGCCGCGCTCACGACGACTTGAGTCGGTAATCCCTGTGAGTTCGTGAATACAGGTGCGCAGACTACGGTTGAGTACGTCGAGTCAATCAATGGCTGCCGGCTCACAACGACGAAAACGCGGGCCGGCTTTGGGTCACCCGCCGGCCTGCGAACCCGGTATAACTCGCCACGCCTCATTCCTCCTCTGTTGGGGCCTGAAAGGAAAGCGCATCGCCCATTTCGACGTTGAGCCGAGCTGCGTGGCGGTTGATTGCTGCCACTTCCCGGGCGTCTCTCCTCGCTTGCGCGCGACGCGCCAGCGATTCCCGCAGAATCTGCTCGATCAATGCAGAGCGGGAAGTCTTCTTGCCTGCAAGTTTGTCAATACTGGCAAGGAGATCCTCAGACAGCGTGAGCGATGTCTTTACTTTCATCCTACCTTTGTACTACCGGGCATTACGAAGCGCGTCCGTTTGAGCGAGAACCATCGCTCAGGTAAGGATTCGTCCTGGATTGTCACACTCGTGGCTTGACCGAGGCAGGTGGCCACTCGTACGGAAGCAACGCATTTCGCATGGAACGGGAGCTGGAGGAATGGTAGGGTGGAACCTCCAGGAGGCTGATTGTCTTTTCTCGTCCATCATGCCGTTCCGCGCCTGCCCGGCTCCGCAAGACCCAAGTGGATCACTTTTGCGCTGACGTGCTTTTTCTTGATCGCGTGTGCCCGCGTTGCCCGGGCGCAGGGTTTTGACGCAACAAATATCCGACAGCCAGCGGGCCTAAATGAGGGGTGGCTGATTCACGCTGGCGACGACCCGGCCTATGCACAGCCTGACTTCGACGACTCACAATGGATGCCCTTCGATGCCCATACCGACATCAAGACGATCTTCAAGACCAGCCATCCCGACGTGATCTGGTACCGGATGCACGTGAAGGTCAGCCCGGAGGAAGCCGGACTGGCGCTGCGTGAGCACAACCTCGCACGCGCCTTCGAAGTCTATGTCAACGGCGAACGGCTGATCGCCTCGGGCCGGATCGCTCCCTTTGTTCCCTACACTTTTGACGCCTATTTAGTGGAACCAATCCCCAGCCGGATGCTGGCCTCCGGTTCGCTGGTCATTGCCGTCCGGGTGCACATCTCTCCTGCCGAATGGGGCACGCAAGGGCCAGGCTACTCAGCGGAGAATCTGGCTATTGGCCAGCAGGCCTGGTTTTACCACTACGACTGGCTCGCTGTGATCGGCCAGAAGTCTCTCGACTGGTTCTACCAACTGATCACCGTCTGCCTTGGCGTGGTTGCCCTGGTGCTGTTCGCCGCACAGCGGGGCAATAAGGAATATTTGTGGATTGCAGCAGCGGGCCTGCTTCACCTGGCGCAATTGCCGGGGCAGTTGGTTGCCGCTTTCACCAACATTCCGCTCCATTGGGAAATTCTGACCCAGCTGTTCCGCGCCTTCATGCCCTTCCTCGTGGCCGGCCTTTACTTCTCGTTCGTTCACCAGCGGATCGGCTGGCGCTGGCGGATTTTCCTCGTCTTCACCGGCATTATGAACGCCCTGGTTGGGCTGCAAGGGACTCTCTTCACCCTGCCGGCGCCGGTCCAATTGGTCATGAATCTCCCGCTCGTGATCCTGTTTTCCGTCATCATCCCCATCGTGCTGGCAGTGCACTGGCGCCGGGGAAACGGCGAAGCCGGCATACTTCTGATTCCCGTCATCCTTCTGAGTTTTTACATCTATGCGGAGATGGGATTCGGCACGCTGTTTCAGTTTTCACCCTACCGGGATTTTGCGCTGCGCGCTCTGAATCTGATCGAGCGATTTCCCGTCGGGCCGTTCGCCGTCTCCGCCAGCACCGTATCGGGGATTCTCTCGACGGTTACGCTGGCTGTGATCATCCTGCTGCGTTCCACCACCATGGTCCGGCGGCAGGCGATGCTTGAGGGCGAGTTGGCTGCCGCGCAGCAGGTGCAACAGGTGCTGCTGCCAGAGGAGATCGCGATCGTGCCCGGCTTCACCATGGAAGCCGTCTACCAGCCCGCCCAGCAGGTGGGCGGCGACTTCTTCCAGATTCTGCCCACGGGCGATGGCGGGCTGCTGGTGGTGGTTGGCGATGTGGCAGGCAAGGGCCTGCCCGCGGCCATGTTGGTTTCCGTCCTGGTGGGCGCGATCCGCGGCATTGCCGTGTATACCCGCGACCCAGCCGAGCTGCTGGCCAATTTGAACGAACGGCTGATTGGCCGCACGCAGGGCAGCTTCTGTACCGCGGTCGCGGCTTGCATCGAGGCCGAGGGCGGGGTGACGATTGCCAACGCCGGACACCTGTCGCCCTACCTGAACGGAACGGAAGTGGAGTTGGCCGGCGCACTGCCGCTGGGAGTGATGAGCGGGGCCGCTTACGAGACAAGGGAGTTTCGCCTCGCTCCAGGAAGCCTGCTGACGTTCTATTCCGACGGCGTGGTGGAGGCGCAGAATCAGCTGGGCGAACTGTTCGGTTTCGAGCGCGCCCAGGAGCTATCCACGCAGCCGGCAGCGGCCATTGTAGAGGCGGCACAGAAGTTTGGGCAGGCGGACGATATCACCGTGGTGACGATCGCTCGCGATGCCGAGGCTGCATCGGCCGCCTGAGTGGCTGTCGATAACTCTGCCTATGGTGATAAAGACGGGACTGGATAAACGACATTATCTTTTGTAACAAAAACCGTAACAATAAAGTAACGTCCCGCCTTTATCCCCACTGGCCTTTATGTGCCTACCAACCCGTGACTGCCGCGAAAGCCGGGTTAGCCCCCTTCTTATTTCTTCTGCGCTAGCCCCGCAACAACTGTGGCAACTTTATCGAGTATCTCGATCCAGCCCTCTAGTTGACCGCTCTTGGTTGCGCTCTCCATCGTTTCATTTCCCACGAAGGTGAGTTTCGTCTGGCCATTTCCAATATCCTCAAAGGTAGCCACATCGTACGCACCGTCTATGGCCTCGTGTTCTATTCCATAGTGCGCAGGGTCCACCTTGTTTCCCTCCGGGTCGGAAAAGTACATGGAGGAAACGATCTTCTCGTGCAAAACAATCTCGTGGTATTCGACGGCATTCCAGAACTCCTGTCCATCCGGTGATCTCATGCAGCAGAGAAATTTTCCTCCCACGCGAAAATCCATCTCGCAAACAGGCGCAGTAAAACCCTTCGGCCCCCACCACTGCATCACATATTTCGGGTCTGTCCACGCCTTCCAAACCAATTCGCGTGGGGCATCAAACACTCTAGTGACAATCATCCGCTCGGTTTCGTTAACCGTGTTTTTTGTCATCTCTGACCTCCGTTTTCTTCATTTGATTCACAACCATATCCAGCTTGTCGAAACTTTCTTCCCAGAATCGGCGGTAATAAAAGGCCCAATCGCTGACTTTCTTAATCGCCTCTGGCCTAAGCGTGCACACGCTCTCTCGTCCACGCTTCGTCTTGATCACAATCCGCGCCCGCACCAGGTAGGCAATATGTTTTGAAATCATCTGCTGCGAGAGTGCAAACGGTTCCGTCAATCCACGCACCGAGGTCGGCCCATGTGAGAGTCGTTCGATCATCGCCCGGCGGGTTGGATCAGACAAAGCCGCAAATGTCATACCCAATTTATCCACAACCATATGGTAGTGGATTTTCTATTCGCGTCAAGTGTGAACTTTGCGATTCGGGACAGGGAGATTCGGGGAGATTCTTGACAGACGAAATAGCCCCGAAACACCGCTCGCCGAAGTGCCGCCTGCCTCTGATGATTTGGGTTAATTTCGTCCCGAATCCGACCTAAGTCGTAGTCAGCTGCGAGCCTGCAGCAGGTGATGCTTTGCCCGCGCTCCGTTGCAGGTCCGATGTAAATATCGCGCACTTTCGTATAGACTGACCCGACAAGCTGGAGAAACCGAATCCTTCATGAAACTCGCCCACGTCGGAGAATACAAGGTCAGCGGCTTCGCATTCGCAGGAGGCTGGCGACTTGATGTGCATCACAGCACCTGGCCCGCAGAGCAGAGCTATTGGTTCATTCGGGGCAAGTTCTATCAATACGACGCGGATCTCGAACCCAAGGTGGTGAACGAGATTAGACTTTCCGATGGAGTCGAGGCGTCCCCGCCGCCGGGCGCGGTAGAGGCGATGCAAGCGGCCGTCATCCAATGGCACTACGAAGAGCCCAAGGCCGGCCGCGCCTAAGTTGGGGCGTCTGCGTCTGATGATGTGGGGTAATTTCGCCTGTCCTGTCCCGAATCCGAATCTACCTGCCCCGAAGCACCCCCAAATCTCCCAAGGGTAGTCACTAAGTCAACGAACATTCCGAATGGCCATTGTCCGTCCAGGATGATCGCCCCCAAGGGAACATTTGTGTTGGGCACAAACATCGCAAGTTCATGCGGATTACCACTTGGATCAGTCCTATCTGCATTGGCCCAAGAAGAGGGAGTACACTCTGATGCGACTACTGGATCCGGTTGGGCCGCAACTCAAGGAGATCTAGAGCGTGATCGATCACAGCATCGAACGAGATACTATGCGGCAAGTCAGCGTTCGGCTGCTGCCGCTTTTATTTCTGCTCTATATCCTCTGTTACCTCGACCGCAGCAACGTCAGTATCGCCGCCCTGCAAATGAATAAAGAACTGAATTTTAACGCGGCGACCTTTGGCTTCGGCGCAGGTATCTTCTTTTTGGGCTACGCACTATTCGAAGTACCCAGCAACTTGATCCTGGCTCGCGTGGGCGCGCGCCAATGGTTTGCGCGAATCGCGATATCGTCAGGTCCCGTAGCGGCATTCAGCGGCGTCAGTTGCAACTTGAGCGGGCGGCGTGCTTGGTTTAGATACCAGCCTTCGACCCGTGGCCTGGTTGGCATGTCTCCCTCCCGCATGGCGCGACTTACGCCTCGATCCGATGCGAGGATTGAGAACCTGATATGCCGATATTCCGGCATACCGATGCCGGATCCCACTTTGGCCGGAAATCCATTTTGCTCAATGCCCTCGTTCTTAATACAAGGCTTCTTTTCTGACCGGCTGCCGGCCCGTAGCACGTTTTTCAGGAATGTAATACCATAGGCGGCGAACGAGAGTGAGCGCTCCCTGCCGGGAAAGATCCAGGCTATCGATAACACGATATTTAATAACGTACTATCAGAGTTGCACGGGCCCCCTCTACCCCACGAAGCTTGCAGAGCGAGCTGAAACGTTACGCGACTGCCCAGATCCTTCAAGGCAATCCATGCACCTGTTGCTCACGAGGTCGTTCCGTTCCGCGGTGAAAAGGAATTCCCTTGTTCTCGCTGTCGCACTTGTTCCAAGTTTCCCTTTGCGCCCGGCAACAGCAGCAATGGTTCAAGTGACGGCCACCTCCGGTGCAAAAACAGCCACCAGTGATAAGGCTTATGCGCATCAGCTATCAGGAACTGTCGTCGACACGTCTGGCGTGGCGATTGCTGGGGCTACCGTGGAGGTCCGAAGCTCGAGCGGTAACCTACAGAGATCGACACAATCGGACAAGAACGGCTCCTTCCTTATTTCTGGGCTCGCGGCCGGCAATTATCGACTCGTCGTATTTAGTCCCGATTTTGAAACCAGAGAAATGCCCCTCACCATGGCGGCCACCGGGGCGCAGGGCCCGCTGCACATCTCTCTGGCTTTAAACCCCGTGAGCACTACCATAAACGTGCAGGGCCGGGAGGATGACCTCATCGGAATTGCCGAATCCGCCACCCAGGGAACGGTGGGCGCACAAGAAATCCAGGATCGCCCGATCCTTCGTTCCGGAGAGATTTTGGAGACGGTCCCCGGTCTCATCATCACGCAACACGCCGGCGGCGGCAAAGCCAATCAATATTTTCTTCGTGGATTCAATCTCGACCACGGCACAGATTTCGCCATTTTCCTCGACGATATGCCGCTTAACCTGCCGTCGCACGCGCACGGCGAAGGGTACTCGGACATGAACATCGTCATCCCGGAGCTGGTGAAGCGGTTGAATTTCGAAAAAGGCCCTTATTACGCCAATGTCGGCAACTACAGCTCGGCTGGATCGGCCCATTTGGAGTATTACAAGACGCTTCCCGAGAACTTTTTCAAGGTAGAAGGCGGGATGTATGGCTACGGGCGGGCCGTTTTCGGTGTATCGCAAAAGCTCGGTACGGGCAATCTGCTGTACGGCGGAGAAGAGTATTACTACAACGGCCCATGGACGCATCCGGATGCTTATAACAAACTCAATGGCTTACTAACCTACAGTCAGGGCGACGAGGCCAATGGTGTTAGCGCCACGGCCCTCGCCTATCACGGAAAATGGAACTCGAGCGATCAAATCCCCGTTACCGCGATACCCCTGGTTGGCTTCTTCGGCGCATTGAATCCGACTGATGGTGGCGGTTCACAGCGTTATAGCGTACAGGGTGAATGGCATCGCCAAGGCGCAAATTCCGAGTCGAAAATCATGTCCTACGGATTTTATTACGATCTCAATTTATTTTCTGATTTCACTTACTACCTGACTGACTACCAAAAAGGCGACCAGTTCGAGCAGCAGGATAGGCGCTGGGTGGCTGGCCTGGACGCATTCCACACGATTTTCAGCACATGGCTTGGCCGCAAGATGGGAAACACGCTCGGCGTGCAGCTCCGTAACGACTGGATTAACAACGGCCTTTACCGAACGGAAAATCGCGCGCGCACGCCCAAGACTGATTATTACGCAACAGGGATTACCTTCTACCCGCCCACCAGCACCGCTCTTCCCACCTGCATCCCTACCACCACCACGATTACTTTGCCCAACGGCACCGCCGCCCCTACCACTAGCACTGTTCCTACCACCTGCCCCACTTTACCCGCGACCACGGAGCGGGATAACTTTACGGACCTTATCGGCAGTTTCTATGTGGAGAACAAAACTCAGTGGGCAAACAAGTTCCGCTCAGTTGTGGGCCTGCGCGGCGACGAGGAAAGATTTGCCGTCAGCAGTTTGGCTTACTCTCCCTCAATAAACGCGGCCAATTCCGGAACGGCCACCAAGTTCCTGCCCAGCCCAAAAACAAGTTTGATTTTCGGACCGTGGGCCAACACTGAGTTCTATGCCCAGGCCGGATTCAGTTTTCACAGCAACGACGGACGCGGCACAACACAAACGGTGGAACCAGTTTCGCCGGACAATCCTTACCCCAATACGCCAGTCGCGAAAATCCCCCCCTTGGTGCAAACCAAAGGTGGGGAAATTGGTGTCCGCACGGTTGCCGTTCCACGTCTGCAAAGCACCCTCTCACTCTGGTATCTCCACAGCAATTCCGAACTGCAGCAGGATGGCGACACCGGAAGCACGGTTGCTTCAGAACAGTCGAGCAATCGCTATGGCATCGAATGGGCGAACTACTACACGCCACGGGAGCATTGGGCTCTTGATTTTGACCTTGCGGACTCTAGGGCCCTGTTTACCCAAACCGACCCAGATGATGCGGCACAAAGCCTGGTCAAGGGTAACGTAACCACCACGTACGTAAATAACATCGGCAATAAGGTCGTAAATAACTTCGTGGGTGGTGTGTTACAGAGCGGCCCGGGTGGCAAGCTTGTGCCAGAAGCGGTGGAAGTGGTGATTTCATCCGGCATCACACTGCACGATTATTACGGCTTTACCTCGAGTTTGCGCCTGCGCTTCTTCGGTCCGCGCGATTTGACGTCTGACGGAATTTATCGCTCCCAGGCGACAGCGTTGCTCAATGGGGAGGTCGGTTATCAAATTCACAAGGAATGGCACGTTTCGGCCGAATTTTTGAATTTGCTTAACCGCCGCGATCACGACATTGACTACGCCTACGCCTCCCAAATCACTCCAACAGGCACGCCGGCATTCACAGACGTTTTCCACCCCGTCGAACCGTTCCTGGTTCGATTCTGGTTAGTAAAAACATTCGGTGGTAAATGACACCGTGGATCCTCGCCAACAGAATCGCACGCACTGCTTCTTTCCTGATTTACGCGCGCACGGTTCTAATGCTTGTGCTTGAGCTCTTTGCCGGAGTTGGTCAGCACTAGTTTCCCTAATTCGACGCCGCGCAAAGCCAGCATGCGATCGGCAATTCCCTGCAGCTCCTTGCTCTTGCCCTTCATGATGATTACTTCCAGACAGTAGTGATGATCGAGATGGACGTGCGTAGCGGCAAGAACCATGGCGCCCGCCGAGTGCTGTGTTTCCGTTAGCTTCTCAGAGAGATTGGGCACGTGGTGGTCGTACACCAGGGTCAAAGTGCCGACGACAGGCTTGTTGGCATCGACCGTCTCGGAAAGAAGCGCTTCCCGGATAAGATCGCGGAAGGCTTCGGAACGGTTCTTGTAGCCGCGCTTGGCAATCAAGCGATCGAACTCGCTCAGAAGATCTTCGTCGAGCGAAACCCCGGTCCTGGCCAATTCTGACATTGTGCTCCCCCATCCTGATTGTAACGATGGACCGCGTGCACGCTCTCGCAGTTAGACCTTTGTCGCAGCGAGGTCGTCGTCTTTCGTCTCCCGGATTGAAAGCAATCCCAACAGCGTTAGCAGCGCGGCCGCAGAAAGGTAGTAGCCAACATATTGCAGGCCGTACGTCTTGGCCAGCCAGGTGGCGATATAGGGCGCCAGCGAGGCGCCCAGGATGCCGGCAAAACTGAATGCCAGCGAGCTGCCCGTGTAGCGCACGGGCGTCGGGAAGAGCTCGGAAATCACCGTGCCCAGCGGCCCGTAAGTGATGCCCATCAAGCGAGAGGCCCAAGGCCATCATCAGCACCGCGCCCGTGGTGCCGGCAACGAACAGCGGCGCCAGCACCAGGCCGAAGATGCCGATCGCCACCGTGACCCACATCATCACTCGCCGGCGGCCTCGCTCCGCCAGCACCGCCGAAACAGGAATGAACAGGGCGAAGAAACAGATGCCGAACAACTGAATCAGCAGAAACTTCGCCCGGCTATAGCCCAGCGCGTTGGTGCCCCACGACAGCGCAAAGACCGTCATCAGGTAGAACAGCACAAACGTCGCCAGGCTCACCGCGATGCCCGCGATCAGCGCCCGGGTGTAGTCACGAAATACCGCCAGCATCGGCACCTTCACCTGCTCGCCCCGCTCGAGCGCTTCGCGGAAGACCGGCGTCTCGGTGATGGTCAGCCGCACATAGAGGCCAAGAAACACCAGCACCGCGCTGGCCAGAAAAGGAAGGCGCCAGCCGAAGGCGAAGAACTGCTTGTCGGTGAGCCAGTCGCGAGAGCAGCAGGAAGGTGCCGCCGGAGAGCAGGAAGCCGAGCCGGCGCGCCGAGCTGGGGAAACATGCCGTACCAGGCGCGCTTGTTGGGCGGCGCATTCTCAATCGCCAGCAGCACCGCCCCGCCCCACTCGCCGCCCAGGCCGAGCCCCTGGCCGAAGCGGCACAGCGCCAGCAGCAGCGGCGCAGCAAAGCCGATGGTCGTATAGGTGGGCAGCGCGCCAATCGCGACGGTCGATATCCCCATGGTCGAAAGCGCGATCACCAGCGTGGTCTTGCGGCCAATGCGATCGCCAAAGTGACCGAAGAGCGCCGAGCCGACCGGCCGCGCCAGAAACGCGATGCCAAAGGTGGCCAGCGACTCGAGCGTGGCCGACGCCGGGTCGGACGCGGGAAAGAACAGCTTGGGAAACACCAGCACGGCCGCCGTGGCGTAGATGTAGAAATCGAAGAACTCAATCGTGGTGCCGATGAGGCTGGCGAACAGCACCTGGCGCGGTGAATTGACAGGCATCCCTGTCCTGCTGTGCGTCGAGCTCATCCAATCTCCGCTTCTTATATCATTCTCTTGGGCGATATCTGACATACTATCGTGGAGGAGCGTCCGCATGAGCCAAACCCAAGCCGTCTCTGCCGCAGCCGCTGGAACCATCACCCTCGGTGGCGACCTCACCGTCAACCGCCTGGGCTATGGAGCCATGCGCATCACCGGCAAAGGCATCTGGGGACCTCCCGCCGACAAGCCCGCGGCCCTGGCCACTCTGCGCCGCGCCGTCGAATTGGGCGTCAACTTCATCGATACCGCCGACTCCTATGGCCCCAACGTCTCCGAAGAGCTGATCGCCGAGGCGCTCTATCCCTATCCCGCCGGCCTGGTGATCACCACCAAGGGCGGATGGGAGCGCTGCGGCCCTGCGCAGTGGCTGCACAACGCCAGCCCCCAGCACCTTACCGAGGCCGTCGAAGGCAGCCTCACGCGCCTGCGTCTCGATCGCATCGATGTCTACCAGCTGCACATTCCGGATCCGGCAGTCTCCTACGATGCCTCCATGGAAACACTGGCCGCACTGCGCGAGCAAGGCAAGATTCGCCACGTCGCCCTCTCCAACGTGACCCAGGAGCACATTGAGCGCGGCCGCAAAATCGTGCCCATCGTCTCGGTGCAAAACCGCTACAGCTTCGCCGACCGCGAATGGGACTACGTGCTCAACTATTGCGAGCAGAACGGCATCGCCTTCCTGCCCTGGGCTCCACTGGGCCAGAACCGCAAAGCGCTGGATGTGTTGGAGAAGGTTGCCAGGGAGCTCGGCGCCACCACGCTGCAGACAGGCGCTTGCCTGGCTGCTCAAGCGGTCCAAGATCATTCTGCCGATTCCGGGGACGTCTCCGCTGCGCACGTGGAGGAGAATATCGCCGCTGCCGGACTGGAGTTGCCCGACGCCGCCTTCAAGGAATTGTCCAACGTGAATCCGCCGCCGGTGAGCTATCGCGTGAGCTCAATTCAGTCCTGATGAGGAGCGCAGACATGAAGACCTATCGAATCGCCACCGTGCCCGGCGATGGCATCGGCAAGGAAGTTGTGCCCGCTGGACGGCAGGTTCTGGAAGCGCTCGCTGGCAGTGGCTTTCGCTTTGAATTCGAAAACTTCGACTGGGGTGGGGACTATTTCCGCCAAGCATGGGGCGATGATGCCGGAGAGCGGACTCGCTGCTCTGCGCAACAAGGACGCCATCCTCTTCGGCTCCGCCGGCGATCCGCATATCCCCGACCACATCACGCTGTGGGGTCTGCGGCTGAAGATTTGCCAGGGGCTCGATCAATACGCCAACGTTCGGCCCACGCGGATTCTTCCCGGCATCGACGCGCCGCTCAAGCGCTGCAAGACCGAAGACCTGAACTGGGTCATCGTGCGCGAGAACACTGAGGGCGAGTACTCCGGCGTTGGCGGCCGCGCGCATCAGGGGCATCCTCTCGAAGTTGCCACGGATTTGTCGTTGATGACCCGGGCCGGCGTCGAGCGCATCCATCGTTTCGCCTTTCGCCTGGCCCAATCGCGTCCCCGCAAGCTGCTGACGGTGGTTACCAAAAGCAACGCCCAGCGCCACGCGATGGTGATGTGGGACGAGATCGCGGCGCAAGTTGCGAAGGAATTTCCTGACGTCACCTGGGACAAAGAGCTGGTCGACGCGATGACCGGCGCGGATGGTGAATCGTCCGGCGTCGCTCGATACCATCGTCGCCACAAATTTGCATGCCGATATTCTGAGCGACCTCGCTGCTGCGTTGGCCGGCAGCCTGGGCATTGCGCCCACGGCTAATATCAACCCTGAGCGTTTGTACCCATCGATGTTCGAGCCGATCCACGGTTCAGCCTTCGACATCATGGGCAAGGGTTGGGCTAACCCGGTGGGCACCTTCTGGTCGGTGGTGATGCTGCTGGAGCACCTGGGCGAAATGGAGGCTGCGGCGCGGGTGATGAAAGCCATCGAACACGTCACGGCGAATCTTTCGCTGCACACCCGTGATCTCGGCGGCACGGCTACCACGGCTCAGGTAACCGAGGCCGTCTGTGCGCAGATCGCGGCTGCGGCCAAGAGTGATCTGACGGTCGCCTGACACGTCCAGAGGACTAGCGTACACTTGACCATCACATCTTGACAATCAAGATGAACAAGCACTAGCGTAGTGCTGGCAGGAGAAAGTGGAGGTCTAGCCCTATGTCCCTCTGGCGACAACTGCACCCGCGGTCTTGGCGTGCTCGTCACAGGGGCTGCTGACAAGGATGTCGCAGACGAGGTGGATTACTACCTGGAAGAAGCCACCGCAGCGGGGTGGCTCGCGGACTCTCTCCGCTGGATGCGCGGAGAGCCGCACGCCTGGAGCTGGGCAGCCCAAGCTCGGCTCGCGAACAGGTGCGCTCTTATGGATGGGAGCATACCATCCGCATACTGCTCACCGACCTGCACTATGCTGCACGTCAACTTCTCCGTAATCGCGGTTTCGCGTTGGTCACATCACTTACGTTGGCATTGGGGATCGGCGCCTGCACGGCGATCTTCAGCGCGGTGAACCCTATCTTGTTCGAGCCGCTTCCGTATCCGCATGCGGGCCGGCTGATGATGCTTTGGGAAATGCGCGGCGATGGCGCTCCCCGTCCGGTGAGCTTCGGTACCTTCCGCGGACTGCAAGAACGGGGCCGCTCTTTCGACGCAATGGCAGTGATGAAGCCCTGGCAACCCGCGATGGTGGGCAGCGGCCAGCCGGAACGATTCGAGGGTCAACGCGTCAGCGCCGACTACTTTCGGACGTTGGGCATACTGCCGGCGCTCGGGCGCGACTTTCGCGCGGCCGATGATCGGTTCCACGGTCCGAATGTGGTGGTGCTTAGCGACCGGTTATGGAGGCAGCGCTTCGCAGGGAACCGCAACATTATCGGCCGGCAGGTCAAACTGGATGACGATCTTTTCACCGTGATCGGTGTAATGCCCAGCTCGTTCGAGAATGTACTGGCTTCTGCCGCGGAGCTCTGGGCCCCCTTGCAGTACGATCCATCCCTTCCCGCGAATGGCCGGGAATGGGGCCACCACTTACGGATGGTGGCCCGGCTGCGTCCTGGGATCAACAACCAGCAAGCCACGAGTGAACTCAAGGTCATCCTTGGCCCGTTGGCGCAGATGTATGCGAACGGGTATGACAACTCGGGTGGTGCACCCGACGGAATAGCGATCAATCGGCTTCAGGAGGACATCACCCGTGCCGTCAAACCGGCTCTGCTGGCAGTTCTCGGGGCGGTTGGACTGGTGCTGCTGATTGTGTGTGTGAATGTGACCAATCTCTTGCTGGCACTCGGCGCGCGGCGGCGCGGTGAATTCGCCATGCGCGCCGCGCTGGGCGCTGGACGGATGCGCATGATTCGCCAGGTGCTCACGGAAAGCCTACTTCTGGCTGCCATCGGCGGAGTTCTCGGGCTGGGCGTCGCGGCCGTTGGCCTGCGCGCGTTGGTGGCGCTCAGCCCGCCAGGGCTGCCGCGCGTCGGAGCTATTCATATCGACGGCGCTGTCTTAGCCTTTGGGCTGGTGATCACTACGGCCATTGGCCTGATGGTGGGGCTTCTGCCGGCCCTGCAAGCGTCGCGTAGCGACCCGCAAAGCGGCCTGCAACAAAGCTCGCGCACCAGCGCCGGCGGACGCCAATCCACCCGCCGCGCACTGGCGGTCGCGGAGATCGCGCTGGCCCTGGTGCTGCTGGTGACCGCGGGCTTGGTGCTGCGCAGTCTCGAAACTCTCTTTGCCATCGATCCCGGCTTCGATGCGTCACACCTGCTGACCATGCAGGTGCAGCAGTACGGTCACCAATTCGACAACGACAGCGCACATGCCCGTTTTCTGAGCCATGCTCTGGAAGCAGTACGCGCAGTGCCCGGGGTGACTTCCGCGGCGTTCACCAGCCAGTTGCCCTTGAGTGGCGATTTTGACGTCTACGGTATGCAGTTCGAAGTCGCATGGCGCCGACACCAACGGCGCCCTCCGCTATGCCGTGAGCCCAGGCTACTTCGAAACCGCACGTATTCCGCTGCTGCGCGGCCGCTTGCTCGACGAACGCGACACCTCACGGGCACCCGGGGCGGTGGTGATCAGCGAGTCCGTCGCGAAGAGCAAATTTCCCCATCAGGATCCGATCGGTCAACGGGTGCGTGTTGGGCCTAGTGCTGGACATGCAGAGCTACCTTGGGACACGATCGTCGGCGTCGTGGGCAACGTGAAGCAGACGTCCCTGTCGGTGAGCGAATCGGATGCGTTCTATGTCCCGATGACCCAATGGGCCTGGGTGGATGATACGCAGTCGCTGGTAGTGCGCACGCATGGTGATCCAGCGGCACTCGCACCTGCAGTCAAAAACGCGATCTGGTCAGTGGATAAGGATCAACCCATCGTGCGGGTGGCGAGCATGGACTCGCTGCTGACCTCCTCCGAGGCCGACCGGCGTTTCGCGCTAACCCTGTTTGAAACCTTCGGCGTCGTGGCGTTGGTGCTCGCCGCCATAGGAATTTACGGTGTGCTATCGGGCGGAGTCAACGAGCGCATACGCGAGATTGGAGTTCGCGCCGCACTGGGCGCGTCTCGCCGTGACATCCTTTTCTTAGTGATTCGCCAGGGGCTGACACTCACCGGCATTGGTATCGTGATCGGGCTGTTTGGCGCGGTGGTGGCGAGCCAGATTGATCGTTTCCTTGCTGTACGGCGTATCACGGTTCGACCCCGACACCTATCTTTCGTCATCGCGCTGCTCACGGGCGTGTCGGCATCGCATGCTGGGCGCCCGCGTGGCGTGCCGCGCAGGTGGATCCGTCGATCACCTTGAGGGCAGAGTAGGGGAAGAGGGGGAGAGAAAGCATTGGTGGGGCGCCGCGTCGTTTTCTGTCCCATGTCGCTGCGAACATGGGGCACCCGATTTGGTCCCGTTGTCGACGGTCCAGTGGAAGATGTGGCCCCACATCTCGCGAAAAACGAGCGAAGTGGGGCAAACAGGACGTCGCGAGGAAGTATTCGCCTAGTCGCTTTTCAAGCGGAGGTCGCGGCGCTCAAAGATCGCTGTCCCGGCGGCGAAGAGAAGCACTGCCCCCACGATGATCAGCAGGAAGCCGACCGGCTCATGCAAAAGGCGCGCGGCCTCAACCAGGTCTCCCTGGGTAAGGGTGAAGAGCAGCCGCGCGGGGGCGAAGCCGGGCCAGAGGTAGCCTACAAAGCCGAGCAACGCGAGCAGCGCCAAAGAGGCCGTGGAAGCCAGCATCATGGGGAGCCATGTAGCGAAGAAGAGCGCCGCTGCCGCCGTCAACAAACCCAGGACAAGTTGTGCCAAGGCCAACGCGAGCAACAGCGCCGGGGGGCGATGGATAGCGAAAAAAGAGCGATTCCGCTGATCAGAAAACTGACAACGTAAAGCGCCAGTGGCAGCCACGCCGCGCTGACCAGGGCAAAGAAGTAATGCCGCCGGCTGACCGCACGCGAGAGCACGCTGGCGATGCGGCGCGAGCGCTGCTCATTGCCTAACAAGGCGCCCCCGGTGAACGCCACCAGCCCCAATCCGTAAAGGCACTCCTGGTGCAAAATGGAGAGCACATCGTCGGTTTCCGGCTTAGCCGCGGGCACGAGCAGAATAGCCGCCATGCCGAAGGGCCAAAGCATCAGAAACAAATAAATCCAGCGATTCTGATATAGCAACCGGCGCGCGATTTGCCAGATCTTCGACATAGCCGAGGTCTTCATGGAAGAGAGTTCTCTTCCCGCGCTGCGCCTGCGCCACTCCATTCGAGAAACAAATCTTCCAACCTGCGGCGCAGCGGCGCAAGACTGATGACCTCGCCTCCCGCCTGCCAAACTTCCTCAATCACCCGGCGTTGTTCCTGTACCGGAACCGATATGCGGATCGATGCCGGATTGATTCCAGCGGTTGCGGCTGCGGGGTGGATGCGGCTGAGCTGAGCCAAAGCAATGCCGCGCAACTCAATCTCCACCCGATCGGACTCGCTCTGAAAGTCCTTGAGCGACCCCAAACGAACCAGGCGGCCCTGGTGGAGAAAGGCGATCCGGTCGCAGATATGCTCCACCTCGGTCAGCTGGTGAGAGCTGAAGAAAATGGTCTTGCCGGCGTGGCGCGCGTTGCGCAGCAATTCCCTTACCTGAAGCACGCCTGCAGGATCAAGTGCTGCCGCGGGCTCGTCGAGGATCAATAATTCCGGATCGTTGATCAAGGCCTGGGCAAGTGCCAGGCGCTGCTGCATTCCCCGCGAATATTGCCGCGCATCTTTTCGTTCATTGGGCAAGCCAACCGCTGCCAGGAGGTCACGGATATCCTTCGCCAGCCGCGGATCGTTCACACCGTTGAGGCGCGCGGCCAACTCCACACTGCGGTATCCGTTCTCAGCAAAAAATACGGGGACATCCGGGACAAATCCCAGCCGGCTCCGTGCCTCCGCATCACCGAAGGGCTTGCCCAGCAGCGACCCGCTTCCGGCAGTAGGCCGAAGAAAGCCCAGCGCGAGATGGATGGCCGTCGTCTTCCCTGCTCCGTTCGGACCCAGGAAGCCAAGGATCTCTCCGTCCTCCAGACTCAGGGTCAAAGGATGGAGCGCAGTCTGCTTGCCAAACTGCTTCGAGATTGCCGAGAACGTAAGCCGATGGGCCATGTCGGGGTCGAGGACTGGATAGAGGAAGGCTAAAGCAGAAAGAGATCAGGCATGACCTGATCTCTTTCTGCTCAGCGTATTGCCGCTGACTAGTATTGGACCTTGACGAAAATGATGACCAGCGTGAAAAGGGAGAGTGACTCCATAAACGCCAGGCCGAGGGTAAGCAGTAGCAGGATGCCGGCACGCGCCCCAGGATTGCGGGCCAGCGCTTCGGTAGCCGAAGCAGTTGCCCGGCCCTGGCCGAGGCCGCAAAGCCCAGCTGCGATGCCCATGCCGAGACCCGCTGCGATCGCAACGAGCCCGTGCCCGGTACCGCCCGCCTCACCGCCTGCGGTTTGAGCAAAGGCTGGAACCGCCATGAACAACGCGGACAGCGTCATGAATAGATATTGCAGTTTGCGCATTCTTTCTCCTTGCTTCCGTAAGAATTGCCGCCAGTGGGTGGTTGAGGCTCACCGTGCTGGCCCCCTCACGCTTGCGGCGTTCGAACCGGAGTGGAAGCATAGCGCTCCGGCGCGACAACCTGGTCAAAAATCTAGTGTTCGTGCGCCACTGCCGCGGAAACGTAAATCATAGTCAGCAGCATGAAAATGTAGGCTTGGATGAGTGCCACGCCCAAGTGCAATCCCATAAACACAATCGGGATACCGATCGGGATCAAAGAGAAGAAAACCAGCGTGACCATCTCTCCGGCGAACATATTGGCGTAGAGACGAACGGTGAGCGATAGCACGCGCGAAAGGTGCGAAATCAGCTCAATCGGCAGCATCATCCAGGAAATCCACCAGATCGGTCCAACAAATTGCTTGTAATAGCCAAAGCCGTTCTCGCGAATTCCATGGTAGTGGTAAAAGAAAAAGCACAGCAGCGCGATGCCCAGGGGAACTGTGGCCACCGAAGTCGGCGCAAGCAGGCCTGGAACCATGCCCAGCAGGTTCGAAAGCAGCACGAACAGCAAAATGCAGGTCGTGAACATGACATAGCGCTGGGATCCGTGCCCAATGATCGAGTCCGCCTGGCCAGAGACAAAACCATGAAGCATCTCCGCCACCTGTTGGATGGGCCCCGGATTTTCAACATTGAGCGAAATGCGCACCAGCACGAAAAACAGCAAAAGCAGGCCGAGCACCAGCAGCTCCATGGCAAATGTCTCGGTGATGGGAGCCTGCGGATTGTAGGGCTGCACGTGGACCGCGTGCAGAACCTGCGTAGCAAAATTCCCAAAGTACTTGTTTAACGTATCCGTGATTAGGCTTGGTTCATGCATACGAGTAGCTTGTGCTCGTTCTCCAGTTTCAGAATCGGTTCGGGGTTCTACGCCGACCAGCCGCGTAACAGGCGAAGCGCTTCCATGAGTAGGGCGGCCAGCGCCAAGGCAAGGCCGATCAACAGAGCGGCTACCTTACCGTCCAAACTCCTCAGGCTAACATAAAGCAGCCCGGCAGCGATGGCGATCCGGATAAAAAACCAGAACAAAACGCCCCCCAGGGGCTTGGGTTTGCCCTGGGGACTCCCGATACCGAGATCCAGGCGCGAAATCACGGCGGTCATGAGCTGGCGCCACTCCAGAATGCCCGTGGCCGCAATGGCGCCCCCCACCAGGAACATCAGCATGGAGCGCCAGCCCCACGCCAGCCATATCACCGGAATACCCACTGCGATCGCAATTGCGACGCTGCGCAGCGCCCGGTTAAACACCAACCGCAAATCCTGGTCGCTAAATTCCATCATTCCTTACTATGGGACAGAACCACACGGAAGATCTGCACAAAGCCTGCCACCGCGCCCATGATTAATCCCACAATGTAGATCCAGTGCTGATGGAGCCAGTGATCGAAAGCCAGGCCGATGGCCCAGCCGATCACCACTGCGGCGGGCAACAACAACGCCAGCTGGATAAGGCTTTCGATACGAACCAACGACTGCAGCCCTCCGTCCTTGGACGAGGACTGCGCCGGTCGCGACGGTCGGTCTGGCTGCTCGGAAGGCATCGGTATCGGTGCTAGTTATACACCACGGGCGATAGGTTTCGTCTCGTCAGGTAGGCATATCCAGGGCCCTGCGCGAGAGCTAGCAGGAAAACAGCAGGTTTCTCCCCTTCGACCGAAGCACTTTCAAGCTCCCAGCGATGCAAACGTTATACTGACGTTTCGTTCCGAGGCTTCCCATTGTTTGAGTCAGAATTCGAGAGCAATCTTTTCGCGCTGCGCAAAGACAAGCTGCGCCAGATTGCCGCACTAGGCCAGCAGGCATACCCTAATCAATTTGTTACTACCCACACGCTCGCGGAAGTGCGGCAGCAGTTCGGAGATATTTCACCCGAAGTACTGGACGCCCAGCGGACCGTGGTCACGGTCGCCGGGCGCCTCATGGCCATCCGCGCCCAGGGCAAAGCAGGCTTTGCCCAGCTGCAACAGGGCGGCGAGCGACTGCAAATTTACGTGCGCCTGGATGCGGTCGGCGAACAGGCCTTCCAACTCTACAAACTGCTCGACCTGGGCGATCACATCGGCGTCTCCGGCTACGTCTTCCGTACCCGGACCGGCGAGCTCACCATCCATGTAGAAACCATCACTTTTCTCGCCAAGGCCATGCTGGCATTGCCGGAAAAGTATCACGGCCTGGCCGACGTCGAACTACGCTACCGCCAGCGCTATGTCGATCTCTTCATGAACCTCGACGTGCGCGAGGTGTTCGTCAAGCGTGCCCAGGTGCTCAAGGCACTTCGGCGCTTTTTCGACGCGCGCGGGTACATCGAAGTGGAAACCCCGATGATGCAGCCCATCGCCGGGGGAGCCGCGGCCAGACCTTTTCGTACCCACCACAATGCGCTCGACCTTCCGCTGTTCCTGCGTATCGCGCCTGAGCTCTATCTCAAGCGCCTGGTGGTGGGCGGCCTCGACCGGGTCTACGAGATCAACCGCAACTTTCGCAACGAAGGCATCTCCACCCAGCACAACCCTGAGTTCACCATGCTCGAGTTCTATCAGGCCTACGCCAACTATCACGACCTGATGCAGCTAAGCCAGGAGCTCATCACCCAGGTGGCGCTGGAAGTAAACGGAACTACGATGACTACCTTCGGCGGCCACGAAATCGATTTGTCCCAGTGGCGGCGTTTTTCCATGCGCGAGGCCATCCTCGAGTTCTGGCCGAAGGAGGCGGGAGCCAAACCCGCCCTGGCAGCATTTCAAACCGACAGCGAAGTGAATCAGATGGTCGAGAAAGTGCGTGCGGCCGGCATCTCGCTCGACTACCAGCCGGGCCAGCCTCGAGGAAAGACCATCGCTGCCATCTTTGAATCCGTCGCCGAAGACCACCTGATTCAGCCAACCATCATCTACGACTTCCCGGTCGCCGTTTCTCCGCTGTCCAAGAACAAGCCGGACGAACCGGATTGGGTGGAGCGTTTTGAGTTTTACGTCGGGGGCTTTGAGTTGGGCAATGCTTTCAGTGAGCTGAATGACCCGGAAGAGCAGCGGCGACGCTTCGAGCAACAGCTTGCGGAGCGGGAGCGGGGGGACACCGAAGCCCACGTAATGGATGAAGATTACGTGCGCGCCCTGGCCTACGGGCTGCCGCCGACGGCGGGGGAGGGTATCGGCATTGACCGGCTGACCATGGTGCTCACGGGATCCAAATCGATCCGCGACGTGATCCTGTTTCCGCTGCTCCGTTCCCAATCGGGAGGTAGCGAAAATACGCCCGGCGCCGCCCACGACGATGGGAGCGGCCAGCCGAAGTGACCAATCGTTCCTTGGTTTGTCACCCCGGCAGTTCGAACGGACTTACTTTTTGCCGCCCTGTTTTCCGACCCGCTTCAGCACCTGGCTCAGACTGGTTTTCTCAAATTCATCCAGCAGAGCTATCATGGAGCCGGAGAAGATCTTGTCCAGCGCGGAGTTAACTCGCAATGCCGGTGCGGCGTGGACATTGGGAGTGTGGAACAGCGAGCCGGTTTCCACTGCCTTGTAAACATCCGCCAGCGAGATCGCTTTTGGAGATTTCAGGAGCCGTGAACCACCGGTCGGACCCTTTTGACTTTCGATCAGCTTGGCCTGTTGAAGCGAGGCAAGCACGCGGCGAACAACGACTGGATTGGTATCCAGCTTGAGCGCTATATCGGTTGAAGTTTGCAATGTATCCGGCTCCGATGCAAGCAGAACCAGAACATGAACCCCGGTAGCAAATCTGCAGTTGACAGCCATTCACGAACGCTACCATAACGGAGCCAGAAAGAGCATGGCCCTGTGACGGCACGTTAGTAACTTCCAAGGTTGCAGTACCAACAACAGGTAACCATGACCATTATGTACCCGTCGCAGGATCGTTTGTCGATTTACGCCGGCCAGAGGAGGTTTTTTGCGCATTCTCTTTGTCGGTGATGTCTTTGGCCATGCCGGGAGGCGGATCGTGGGCGAACACCTGGCCCCCCTCATCGAGCAGCGGAAGATCGACCTGGTGGTGGTCAACGCGGAAAATGCGGCCGGCGGCTTTGGCGTCACGCCTGGTATCGCCGAGGAGTTGTTCGACCAGGGCGCCCACGTCCTGACGACTGGTAACCATGTCTGGGACAAACGGGAAATTATCGAATATATGCAGTCAGTCCCTGCCGACAGCCACGGTCGCCCGCGCCGCGTGCTGCGCCCCGCCAACTACGTTGCCGGTACGCCAGGGCACGGGGTTTACGAGGGCGAGTTGCCCTCGGGACAAACCTACGCGGTCATCAATTTGCAGGGCCGCGTCTTCATGGCCACGTTGGAAGATCCCTTCCGCGTGGCCGATGCCCTGCTCAAAAAGATCACAGCCAAGGTTATCTTTGTGGACTTTCACGCGGAAGCGACTTCAGAGAAGGTGGCGCTTGGCTGGTACCTGGACGGAAGAGTTACCGCGGTAATCGGGACCCACACGCACGTACCCACGGCCGACCAGCGTGTCCTCCCCGATGGCACGGCCTATCAGACGGATGTGGGAATGAGCGGGCCGTTCGACAGCGTCATCGGTGTGGAAAAAGAGCAGATTCTCGCCCGCTTCCTCAGCGGGATGCCGGGAAAATTCGAAGCGGCCAAGGGAGATCCACGCATGTGTGCAGCCTTGATCGAATGCGACGGAAGCACCGGACGCGCCTCCTCCATCGAACGCCTCATGCTGGGGGAGTAGCTTTTAGGGCTTCAGCGCAATCGTAGGAGACTGCTGCGCCTTCTTTTTGGATGCCGAGGTTATCTGGCCATGGCGATCGAAATGAAGAGTCCAGTTGGTGGTGATAGCCGGCCGGGAGACGTCGCTGAAGGTGACATCCGCACTTTGATCGCTTTCTATAAACATTTGCGGCTGGTTCGCGTCGAGGCGCAACATATCGAGGCTTTGATCCGGAATTGGGCTGTAGTTGAGCACTTGGACCGGATATCCGCTCAACTCCGCATAGCACACAGCGATCATGAGCCAATTGCGCGCGTGGCTGAGCGGCGTCATCCCGCGCTCCTGGCGCAGCATTCCATTGAAGACTTCAAACGTGCCGGGCCGGTTCCACGAGGCATCAAAGGGCAAAAGGCCATGAGCATACGTGGAGACAATGCGCACCTGGGCGTTATCGCGCGGCAGCATGGCGACAAAGCGCGAGGACCCGCTTTCATCCGCGCCGTGGGTGAAAGCGAGAAAAACATAATCGTGGAATGCCGGGCAAACGATCTGCTGGTAATGCCACCCGGGATTGCTGATGTCGAAATTGGCCAACGCGGCCTGCTTGGAAAGCTCGGGGCTCAGGTTGGAAACGACGTCGTAATCCGCTGCGTTCATCTGTCCCGCGTCCAGATACTCGAGCGCAATCACAGAAGGAGGAGCGGAAAGTGGTGTCGTCGCAATCGGGACCGCCGCGATTCCGGGAAAAGGGGTGGTGGCCGGAGTCGCCGAAAAACCGGGGAAGAGATTTTGATTGGATTGCTGAGAGGTTTGTGCCGCAGCAGAGACGGCGGCAAGACTGGCGAACAGCAGAAGCCGGAGCTTGGGGGAAATTCTCGGCATCGAATTTTCACTCTACCATGCAGCCCGGGCGCCTTTCCCTACTGTTCTCCGTGGCTGAACTTAGCTTGATACTGATAGCGAAAAAGGGCTCGTCGAGTGCAGTGGTATCCCACTCAAGCCAAAACCGGGCTTGAGTGGGATAACACTGCACTTGCTAAGGGATCTGCCGTTTCCTCAACCTCTTCTAATAATTCGGCGCCAATGCAATTGCGCCCAACCCGAGCAGGAAGAAGAGAAACATGAGCGGAATAAGCCGCCGCGCGCCCGCCGGTGCTCCGCGAAACTCGTGCCACACAAAAACTCCCCATGCGGCCGAAACCATGGTCGCGCCCTGACCGATCGCGTAGGAAATCGCCGGGCCGACAAAACGCGCCTGGGAAGCCGCGAAATTCAGCACCGCTCCTGAGCACCACACTGCCCCGCCGATCAAGCCCCATAGATGCCAAACCGGCCGCCCCGCAAAATACTGGCTCATGCTGAGCACCTTCTGTTCCGGAAGCGGGTGGCGCATCAACCACAGAACCGTCGGAACACTGCACAACGCGATCCCCACGGCAAACACGGGAACCACGCTATAGGGCCCGAGAGATCCGGGACCATGCATGGAACGCGCGACCAGCGGATAAAACAACCCCATAAGCACGCCGGCCAACAAACTCAGCAAAATGCCGCGGGCGGTAATCTTGGTTCGATTCTGCTCGCGGCGGCGATAGGCAATCGCATCGATCACGATGGCCACCGCCACCAGGCCTACTCCCACAAAGAGCAGCCACACATTGCCGGCCGGCGAGAAGGCATAGTTCAGGAGCACACCGATCACCAGGGCCAAGCCAATTCCCAAAGGAAAGGCCACCGCCAGGCCCGCGATCTCAATGGCGACCACCAGCAGCAGGTTGGCCGCATTAAAGATGACGCCGCCGGCGATTGCCAGCAGTAGATGCCGAGAGTCAGCCCCGCCAATGGCAGCAAACAGGACTGCCGGGCCGCCCCCCAGGGTCACTCCCCAAGCCAGGCTGCCCAACAGAATGCCGACGACGTAGTCCCAGTAGAAAAGCTGGAGGGGCCAGCCCGGCGTCAACTTGATGGTGTTTGCCCAGGATCCCCAGCAGACCATGCTGAGCAGCATGAAGGCGAGTTGGGCGGAATAGGTTTCGGGTTGGAAAGGGATAAAACTTCCCTCTGTCGTGCGTGATCAGGAAATCCGGGAAGAGCAACCCCATGGTTCGGGGCTGCTCTTCCTGTTGTTTGCTTCTAGTGGGCTGCCGAACGCCGATGAGCAGGCGCCGCTTTGGCTGGTGGCTCACCGTCCGCGAGCGTGATCATGGGCGGGGTCGGTGTGTAGGAATCGAACGTGGCGTCGTAAGTGACGGTAGCACCTATCGTCGGCACCACCTTCAGCGGCGTCTTCATATTGATCGTGAAGTCCGCTTTCTTACTCTGCTTGTTGTCTTCCGTCACCGCCACCTGGACTGAGTCAGCGGTTGCTGAAACCACCATACCGGGCACTTGCACACGGCTGCCCTTCATGGTGTCCCAAACCTTCTGCGCGTCTTCCGGCTTGCCGTTGAAAAGTATGAATTCTTTATCCGCCAAGCTGAGCGTCTTCAGATCGGGAGTGGAGGCGACCGTCTGCGCGGCAAGGTCGGCGGGTGATGGAGGCGGTGGCGCCGGGGTCGGGTTGTAATCCGCTGGCGGGAAAAGATTGGCTTTCGCCTGGGCTTGCACGGCGGGGTAGCCGTCCATGCTGCCATGGTACTTCTTGAAGAAGTACTCGGCGGCGGCCTCGATCTGCGGCTTGGCCTGCGGAGGCGCGAATTGCGCTGCCCGGGTCAGGAACCACGCCGCGTTCTTAAGATCAGGCGGAGTCTGCTGCGCGTAGGCTTGGCCCAGCAGATAGGTGTCATTCAGTCCGGGGCCCGATTGCGTCGCGTCCGGGGTCGGATAGGCCTTCAGCTCATTGGTGTAGGCCGCAATCGCTCCCGCGAAGTCCTTCTTGTTGGCGTCGTCCTGAGCAATCGCGCTGTCGAAGATGGGCGCGGTCGCCGACTTCAGCTTTTGATAATCGGCATCGGCCATCGCCGCAGGCTTAGGGGCGCTCAGCCCCGCCTGGGCCTGGGTAGCGGCCTTATCGAGAATGGGCTGCGCATCGGCTGGATTGGTCTTTGTGTGAGCCTGGCTCTCCTCGATGTAAACCGAAATCGCCAGAGCCCGAAGGTTGCCCGGGTCGACCGCGAGTAGCCGGTCCGCGGCGTCCAACGTCTTGGTCAAATCACCTGCCTGCTGGTAGCTGGCCATCAACTGTTCCAGCAGTTCAACCTTGACTACCGAGTTGGGATACTTCGTCAGAAATGTTTCGATGGCCGCTGCCTTTGCCGCCGGCGCCGACTGGCCGACTGCATTGGTGTAGTCGTTGTATTCCTGGGGATCTTTAATGGTGATCTGACCGGACGGAGCGGCGGCTTGGGCATACACCATAGACACGCTGCCTGGAAAGATAGTGGCCAAGGCCAACAAGCAAGCAAAGACGGACTTCTTCATGCAACGCTCCTAGGAGATGCGGGAATCAGGGAAACGCAGAAATCAGCAATCATGACGATATACAGCGGCAAGTTTCTCATCTTTTATGGGATATGCGCCGGAAAACTCGAGTCTGGGCTAAACGCTTTGATCCTTCGCTCTGTGGTTCACCCCAGTCAAGAAAAACCAGGGTCTTTACGATGAGCTGTGGAAGGATTATAGAAACGCTTTTCGCTTCTGACAAGTAAACGTATCAGCGGACGACCAGACAATAGTAAGCATCGAATATGGGAGGAAGCGCACGATGACGGAAACACGGGTGGTGCAGGATGCGATCGATCCTCTCAGCGGCCAGGTAGCGGTGGTCACGGGCGCGGCGCGCGGTATCGGTGAGGCCATCGCCCAGCGACTCGCCCGCATGGGAGCTGCCGTGGTGCTCACCGCGCGCGACTCCGCTCGCCTTATACAGGTGAAAGACGCTATCGAGCAACAGGCAGGAAAGGCTTTCGTGCTGCCCTGTGATTTAACCGACCCCAATGCCGTGGCGTCGTTCGGGGAGCAGGTCCGCGAGCAGTGCGGCCGGTGCGACATCCTGGTCAACAACGCTGGAGTGGCCGTCCTGCGCAAACCACTCGTCGAGTTAGCGGTGGAGGAGTGGGATCACATGATGGATACAAACCTGCGCGCGCCCTACCTGATGATCCGATCCCTGGCCCCCTTGATGATCGCCGCGCGGTCCGGTCACATCATCAACATCTCGTCACTGGCGGGAAAGAATGTTCTGCCCGAAGGCGCCGCCTATTCCGCCTCCAAGTGGGGACTGAACGGCCTGTCTTATTCGGTCGCGGAAGAACTGCGGCAGCATAACTTGCGCGTGTCGGTCATCGCACCGGGTTCCGTCAACACAAGTTTCGGCAGCCCAGGAAGCACAAAGGATCGCACCCGTATGGTCCAGCCCGACGACGTAGCCCAGGTAGTCGCCATGCTGGTGACCCAGGCGCCCACGTCATTTGTCAGTGAAGTGCTGATCCGGCCTACGATGAAGCCGTAGCTCCTAATGGAGCTCAATAGGCCCCGGACGCGTGCCCCACGTCAAGGCCCGGAGGGCCGCCGATCCTGCTTGTTTCGTGCGAGATATGGGGCCCCGTCATTTGCGAGGCCACGAATAGCCTGATAAGGCCAAGCCTTTACTTAACGTGTTAACCCCCATAAATCAAACCACTTATCCCATCTCCTGAAACGTGCCACCAACGTTACTTGTAACTCAGGCAGGGCAGGTCTAGCCTTATAGATACTGTCTCCAGCGGAGGCGCTTCAACGCTGTTTGTTCCCGCCTACACGCCGCGACGCATTGGGTTGTGCACGCTTTATCCACAACATGTTGGGGTGTCTATGTTGCGTCCAGTGACCACGATCGCTAGAGTCTTTGCTAAGGCCACTCTTCGCCGTGCGCCCAAAGGGACAGGTTCATGCTGAAGCTAAAGAAGATCCAGATGCTGGGCTTCAAGTCGTTTTGCGACCGCACCGAGGTCACTCTCCCCGGCCAGGGGATCGCTGTGGTGGTCGGCCCGAACGGCTGTGGTAAATCAAACATTCTCGACGCTGTCAGCTGGGTTCTGGGAGAACAGTCAGCCAAGAGCCTCCGCGGAACCAAGATGGAAGACGTTATCTTTGCCGGAACCCGGGAGCGCAAGTCTCTGGGCATGGCCGAAGTCTCTCTTTCCCTGATCGATCCCGAAGCGTACGCCGAAGGGCCTCTGCTGGAAGAGCCCCAGCCCGAAGACAACGAGCCGGAGACGACCGACTGGGACGAAGAGAAGATGCGCACCGAGCGCGCCGTCGAGACAGAAGAAATCATCGCCGAAGTACAGCCTGGAACTCTAGTCGATGGAGAACCGGTAGAAGCGGCCACCGATGCCCAGGTGAAACCGGAAGCTGCCGCGGAAACGCCCGCGGAGGGCGGCAACCCGGTAGTGCTGAAGATTCGCCGCAGACGCTTCCAACGGACAGCCGCTCGGCATGGCGAGATCGTCATCACCCGGCGTCTCTTCCGCACCGGCGAGAGCGAGTATCTCCTCAATGGCAAGCTCTGCCGCCTGCGCGATATTCAGGACATTTTCATGGGCACCGGGTTAGGCCCGGAATCCTACGCCATCATCGAGCAGGAACGCATCGGGCAACTGCTCAGTTCCAAGCCTCATGACCGGCGCGCGATTATCGAAGAGGCCGCCGGCATCACTCGCTTCAAAACCAGGAAGCGGCTCTCTGAGCTGCGCCTGGAACAAGCTAAGCAGAATCTGGCGCGGGTCGACGACATCTTCGAGGAAGTCACGCGCCAGATGGGTTCGCTCAAACGGCAGGCTATGAAGGCCGAGCGTTACGCTGCTCTGCGGGATGAGATGCGCTCCAGGCTGCGCGTGGTCTTGGCCAGCCGCATTACGCAAATGGATGCCGAGCAAGCGGCGCTGATTGAGGAGATTGCCACCCTCGGAACACAGATCGAGCAAGGCGGCGAGCAGGTAAGCGCGCTGGACGATGAGCACTCGCAGGGTATGACACGCGGGTACGAGTTAGACGCCAGCGCAAAAGACGCCAACGCGCGCGCCAACCAATCTTCGGTGGAGTTGGAGCGGGCAACCACGCGGGAAATCGCCAACCAGGAGCGCATCGCGGAATTGCGCACCCGCGCCGCCGCGGGTTCAGCTGAACTAGAGCAGGCACGCCTTCACCTGCAAGGATTAGTAGTAGAGCGCGAGTCCCACCGGTCTTTCCTGGAGAACGCAGCGGCCGAGGCCGCCGGCGTCCGTGAGCAGTCAAGGCAGCGCCAGGAGCAGGCACGCCATGCCTCCGAGGCCGTCACCGGAGCAGAACAGCGGTTGGAGGCTGCGCGGCGCTATGCCATGCAGCTCCTCACCCAGGCCGGGCACGCACGCAACCAGACCATGCACGCGGAGGAGTCCTTATCCGCATTGCAGCAGGATGCGGAGCGGCTCGCCGCAGAAATCAGCGCTGCCAGCGCAGAGCTCGCCTCGCTGGGTTCAGAACGGGGACAGGCTTCGCTCAAATTCGAGACCGCCACCGAACAGCTGCAACGTCTGGAGAGCGAGCTCGTCGCCCTGCGCGCAGAGACCGAGACACGCCGCGCCGAAGAGAGTGCAGCCAAGCTCGAAGGCGATCGCTTACGCGCCGAAATGGCGACTCTGACCGGGCGCCGCAACTCCCTGCAGTCACTCATCCACGAGCACAGTTACTCCACCGACACCGTGCGCAAGCTGCTCAAGTCCAACTCACTGGGGGGCGGCTTGGCCCCGGTGGGCACGCTGGCCGACTTTCTCGAAGTGAGCGGCGAATACGAAACCGTCGTAGATGCCTTTTTGCGTGACGAGCTGAACTACATCGTGGTCACCAGCTGGGATGCGGCGCATGAAGGAATGCGGCTGCTGAAGAGCGATGTGGACGGGCGCGCCACCTTCCTGGTCCATCCCGACGACTCCCAGGCCAAGTTTTCCTTTGCCGGGGACACCCTGGAATCCAAGCACAGTGGCTCCGGCGTAAAGCGCCTCAAAGACTGCATCCGGGTCCTCGATGGCTTTGGCCGATCGCTTGAAGTGATCTTGCCCAAGCTTCGTGAGGGTTTCGTCACGCCCAACGCGGAGTTAGCAAAATCCCTGGCCCTGGAGAATCCCAACGCTTTCTTCCTCGCCCCCTCGGGTGAGTGCTTTCACAACGTCACCGTGACCGGCGGTAAGCCCAGCATGGAAGGTCCGCTGGCACTCAAGGGCGAGCTGCGGGAAACGCAGAAGAAACTGGACCTGGTGGAAACCGAGCTGGGCCGCGCCGAGATCACCGCCGCTTCCCTTGCCCGGCTATTGAGCGAACTGGCTGCGCAATCAGAACGCATCAGCGAAGAGCGGCGCAACGCGGAGCGAGAGAGCGCCAACCAAAGCGCAGCCCTGCGTCAGATGGACGCGGAAGTGGCCAGGCTGGAGCGGCGGCTGGATGACTGGGTGGTGCAGAGCGAACGCAACAAGGACCTGCGCGGCGTTCGCGAAGCGTTGATCGAAGAGAAGCGCGAAGAGGTTGCGCGGCTGGAAGCTGAGCATGGCGCGGCTGAAAGCAAGGTCAACGAACTGCAGCAAAACATGGAGGAGTTGCGCCGCCAACGGGAGCATGCGCAGCAACAAGCAGCAGAGGTCTCCGCTCTGCTGGCGGGCTTGGAAGAGCGTAGCCGCGGTGCGGAAGCAGCCTTCACCCGTATCGATCGCATGTACGGCGACCTGGAACGGCGGGTTAACCAACTGGAGCAGCAGCTGGCCTCGGCGAACGCCGAAGAACAGCAGCGCACACGCGAGAACGAGCAACTGGAAGTGGAGCGGGAGCGCCTCACGGAAGTGCGCAGAACGGCACTCGAAGAAGCGGCCAAATCCACTGAAGAAGCCAAGCTGCTGCGCGAGCAACTGACCGAGCTGGAACACAACCTGAAGGCGCTACGCGCGGAAATGGATAGCTTCCGCGAGGCGCGCAGCACCCGCAGTGCACACTCCGCCAAGCTGGCTGTCGAGCTCGAATACATGGAAGCCGCTTGTGTGAGCGACCTGGGCATCGAAGCCTCGGAACTGCGCCAGCAGGAAGATGTGACTCGGCTGGATGGTGAGGCGCTGAGTGAAGAAGATGACGCCTGCCGTGGCCTGAAGCAAAAACTCGAGGCCATGGGTCCGGTCAACATGATGGCGCTCGAAGAGTACCAGGAGACTGCGGACCGTCACTCCTTCCTTGAAACCCAGCGCAAAGATTTGATCGATGCCATTGAAAACACGCAGTCGACGATTCGCGAAATCGATCAGATTACCCACCAGAAATTCGACGAAGCCTTTGCCAAAATCAACCAGAATTTCAGCAAGACCTTCACCAATCTCTTTGGCGGTGGTCAGGGCTTCATGCGTCTGACAGATGAAGAGAATACGGCCGAAAGCGGTATCGACATCGTAGCTTCGCCACCGGGCAAGAAGCTGCAAAACGTCTTGTTGCTCTCCGGCGGCGAGAAGGCGCTCACGGCGTTGGCGTTGCTGGTCGGCATCTTCGAATTCGCACCCAGCCCCTTCTGCGTGTTGGACGAAGTCGATGCGCCGCTGGATGAGACGAATGTCGGCAGGTTGGCGGACATGATCAAGGGCATGAGCGGCGAGACGCAGTTCCTGCTCGTAACCCACTCCAAGCGGATGATGACCGCGGCCGACCTGATCTATGGCGTAACCATGCAGGAGCCGGGAGTTTCCAAGCTCGTATCCGTTCGCCTCGGCGGGGACGACGTCAGCCACAACCGCACCAAAGAGCGGTTGCAGGAGCGTCGTTTAGCGACAGCGTGACCATCGCGCAAAAGTAACTATCCCCATAATCGCCTTGACAACCACCGCCCTTCTCTCCCGCCGCGGATGCTTTTCGCAGTTTTCCTGCGTTGACAAAGCGGTCGCCACCTCGGACAATCGGAAAGTCATTCCTCTCCCGAGGCGCAACCTTTGCCGACGCTCATCGCTACCGAATTCGAAGACCTGCAGCTGTACACGCGGGGCAAGGTACGCGATCTGTATTCGGTGGGAGACCTGCTGCTGCTGGTAGCCACCGACCGCCTCTCGGCCTTCGACTATGTTCTGCCCACCGGCATACCGGGCAAGGGCCGTGTATTGACGCAGATCTCGCTCTTCTGGTTCGACTATCTCAGCGATCTGGTTCCCAACCATCTGGTTACGGCGGATGTAGAGCAATATCCAGTCGAGTTGCAAGCGTACGCAGGTGAGTTGCAGGGCCGGTCGATGTTGGTGAACCGTGCCCGGATGTTTCCCGCGGAATGCGTGGTCCGCGGATATCTGTCCGGTTCAGCATGGAAAGACTACAACCGCACCGGCAAGATTTGTGGAATAGCGCTGCCCTCGGGTATGCGCGAATCGGAGCAGCTTCCGGAACCGATTTTCACTCCAGCGACCAAGAGCATGAGTGGTGAGCACGACGAAAATATCTCTTTCGATCAGATGGTGGCGCGCGTGGGTGGAGAAAACGCTGAGCAATTGCGCCGGTTGAGCCTGGAGATTTACGCCAAGGCGGCGGATCATGCGCTCCAGCGCGGATTGATTCTTGCCGATACAAAATTTGAATTTGGCATGACCGGTAAGGGCATTGTGCTCGCCGATGAAGTGTTAACTCCGGATTCCTCGCGCTTCTGGCCTAGTGTGGGCTACCAGCCCGGAGCGCCGCAGCCGTCATTCGACAAACAATTTGTACGTGATTATCTGGAGAGCATCGGCTGGGATAAGCAGCCGCCCGCTCCACAGCTTCCAGACAACGTGGTGCGCCAAACGCAGGAAAAATACGAACAGGCTTTGTATTTGCTGACCGGCCCCGAGCTCAAGGAAATGCGCGCTACCCGGCCTTAGTTCAGAAAGACACGGATGAATCTGGCCGACCTGTTGATCATCGTTTTGCTGGCAGTTTCGGTCGTTTCCGCTTTTGTCAAAGGGTTCTTTGTCGAGGTCTTCTCGATAGCGGGTTTGTTTCTAGGGCTCTTTTTCGCCGCGGCCAATTATGCAGCCTTCGCACCCTGGGTTCTGCGTGTGGTTCACAGCCCCGAGGTTGCGGACTTGATCGCGTTTTTGATGATCGCGTTACTGGTGATGTTGTTGGCGGGCCTTGTGGGTCGATTGCTTCGCGGATTGTTCCGCGGGGTGGGCTTGGGTATTGTGGATCGGTTATTGGGTGCGGTCTTTGGGCTGGTAAAAGGTTGTGTTGTCGTCACCCTGGTCCTAATGGGCATCGTGGCATTTTTGCCTCGGCAGGCCTGGTTGGATAACTCCCGTCTGGCGCCGGTTTTCTTGACCGCCGCCCATGGCGGCTCACATGTTGTACCGTTTGATCTAGGGGAAAAAATCCGTCAGGGCTTGCAAGCGCTCCGGATCGCGCCAAGTGCTAGGATTCATTTCGCCACTGCCATGCAGCCAATTCTCGCCCAGAGTTCGAATGAGTGCGAGACAAACACAAACCCGGCGGTCGAGCGGGTAGGAAAAGGAAAGAGGATTTTGTGAAACGTGAACTGGATAGTCTTGTGACGCAGATGCACGCCGGCGGCATTCATTACGACGAGGCAGTGCGCGAGTTTAAGCGGCGCTTCATTCTGGAAGTGTTGGCGCATCACAGGGGAAACCAGTGCAAGGCAGCTCGGGAGCTGAGCATGCACCGCAACACGCTCCGCCGCACCATTGCGGAACTAAAGCTCGATCCGGAACAAATTCGCAGCGGACTCAAGCGTCCGCCCCGCGCCGAACGCCCCGTCTTCGAAGCCAAGCAGACGGTGCGCACTTAGTGCAGGAAAAAGCCGGTCGCCTTTTCACGGCGCCGGCTGAGGGCCTCCTAACCATCCAGGAAGGATTTCGCTGGGATGATTGCGAGGCCTATCTCTTCGACATTGATGGAACCCTGCTCCACGCCCATGGCGGCGTGCATACCGGTTCCTTTTCCTCGAGCGTCCAAGCGATCATGGGGCATCCGCTCCCCATTGATTCCGTCCCCGTCCACGGCAGCACTGATACCGGCATCCTGCGCGACGCATTTCGCCTGGCAGCCATCCCCGATGACGCGTGGCAACCCCGCCTGGAAGAGATTCTTGAGCTCATGCGGCAGACGGTCCTGGAGCAGCGCGAGCGCATGAGCGTTACCGTGATGCCTGGCGTCTTGTCTATGCTGGCTTACCTCAAAAGCCGGGGCAAGCGTCTCGGTGTGGCCACCGGCAACCTGGAGCAGATTGGGTGGTTGAAGATCGAGATCGCCGGATTACGCGACTGGTTCACCTTTGGGGGCTTCAGCGATCGCCATGCCGTGCGCTCGGAAATGATTGCCCAGGCGCTCGCCGCGGGGCGGTTTACCGGCACGGGAGCCAAGGTATGCGTAATCGGCGACACGCCCTCGGATATCGCCGCCGCCAAGGCGAATTCCCTGCCCACCATCGCCGTGGCCACCGGAGTTTATTCCTACCAGGCCTTGTTGGAGCATCAGCCGGAAGTTTGCACCACCACCCTGGAAGCGCTCATGGGAACGGTCGCTCACCCATGACGCCGGAAACCGGGATTGCGCTGGTAACTTGTCCTTGCGCTGACCGCCCCCTAGGATAAATTTATGGGTTCGTTACGGGTCCCTTCACGGTTTAAGGCGCGGGTCTCACTGTGCCTGGTCGCTGCACTGTGGGTGATCATGCCTTTGATAGGGTCTGCCCAAGAGCCTGCACCGCCGGCCACGCCGACCCCGGCGAAAGAGCCCACGCCCCGGCAGGTTCGAGCAGCGGAGAAGTTTTATGCGCAAGGCGTCCGCGCCATGCAAAAGGGCGACGTCGACGCGGCGGAAAAGGCTTTTGCGAAGGCGGTTAAAGCGGATCCTTCCAGCCGCGACTACGCCCTCGATTTGCAGATAGCCACCCAACACCGCGTCACCAGACTGATCCAGGATGCCGACAAAGCACGGCTTATGGGCCAGCCTGATGTAGCCCGCGCTGATCTCGCCGAGGCCCTGGCCCTGGACCCGAAGAATCTTGAGGTGTCGCAGCACATCTTCAATCTTGCCAACGTCGCTTCGCCTGCATCTGCGGACGGCAGGCTGAATCCAGCCTACGCGCCCGCGATCGCACTGGACCCCAAACCGGGAAAGCAGAGCTTTCACATCCGCAGCACCGAGCAGGAAGTGTTGCGACGGGTACTCGACGCCTACGGCCTGAGAATGGTGGACGACGGTACTCTCGCTTCGCAGACGATTCGCTTCGATGCCGATGACATCGACTTTGCCCAGGCCGCACACCTGTTGAACCTGGTTACGCACTCCTTCATGGTGCCGCTTGACCCAGTCCGCGTCCTGATAGCCAAAGACACCAAGGAAAATCACGAGAAATATGACCGGCTCTCTCAAGAGACGCTGTATCTGCCCGGCCTCACAGCGACCGAGTTCTCTGACATGAGCAACATCGCCAAGAATGTACTGGGTGTACAACAGGCTACTGTACAACCAAACCAGGGGACGCTGATCGTCCGCGCGCCGGCCGACAATCTGGCAGCACTGAATCGGACATTCTCTGATTTGCTCGACGGCAAGAGTGAAGTACTCCTGGACGTAAAGATCTACGAGGTAGAGAACACCAGGACGCGGTTATACGGAGTACAGCTGCCGCAATCTGCCAGCGTTTTTAATGTGCCCAGCGAACTGAATGGCGTGATCGCGAGCAACCAAACCCTGGTGCAGCAGATCATCTCCAGTGGGTTGGCAAGCGCTGGAGACTACGCCGCCATCGCCGCGATTCTTATCGCATCGGGCGAGGTCAGCAGCTCGATCTTGAGTACTCCATTTGCTACCTTCGGCAATGGCCAAACCTTGACCGGCCTGTCGGCAGGCGGCGTGACGGCAAACCTGAACCTGAACTCAGCAGACACGCGTTCGCTCCAGCAGGTCCAGATCCGGCTGGACGACAACTCGGAAGGAACGGTGCGCAGCGGCACCCGCTATCCGATTACCACGTCGAGCTACTCCAGCATCACCCCCACCGCGGTCAATATTCCGGGCATTACGAGTGCCGGGCTGTCCGGCATTTTGGGCGGGTTGGGTATCAGTGCGAGCGCCCTCAACAGCGTCGCGCCGATTCCCCAAGTGCAATATCAGGACTTGGGTCTGATTTTTAAGGTCACTCCGCGCATCGAGCGCAACGATGATGTGGTACTTAAACTGGACCTCAAGATTCAGGCGCTTCAGGGGGCCAGCCTCAACGGCTTGCCGGTACTGACCAATCGCAGCTATACCGCGGATATCCATCTGGTCAACGGCGCCAGCGCGCTGGTGGTTGGCAATCTGTCCCGCCAGGAATCGAATGCTGTGAGCGGCAATCCCGGCCTCGCGGAATTGCCGGGCTTTATCCCGCTCAGTGCCACCACCAATGAATTCGATGTGAGCAATCTGGCCATCCTGATCACTCCGCACATCCTGCGGCGGCGGAAGAACGACTCGGCTGGACCGCTCATTCCCCTCCCCCACCATAGTTGATGTAACAGTTCAATTTGCCTACGAAAATTATTCAAACTAGAGGCTTTGCCTCTGCAGACAATGTTGGGTGCACCATTCAAGAAGCGTTTTAAGCTTGAGTGGGGTACACAGCCCTCGATCTCTCAGAGAGGGAGCTTCCACCACTTTTATTGCCAAAAAAAATCCCTCAATTTACACTGGCCACTCCCCCATCAAAACGTGCGTCTTAACAGCTGGAGAAGTCCCTCAGAGGCACTATGGCTGGGAGAACCTTAGGTTTGCTCACCGCATTGCTGTGGATGTTGACCGCGTGCCGGCAGGAACAGCTTTCCTTGCCGATCACTCACGCGGCTGTCTCGCAGCCACAAACCGTTGCCGCGACTGCGCCCGAGCCGCAACCTGCACGCGTCGCGCTTGACCCTGGCTCCAGTTGCTATTCCTTCACCCTTCTGCGGCCAAAAGAACAGCGCGCGTCGGCAGTGCAGGCACGTCTCAAGCAAGCCGACGCCATGGTGGCAGCCCTCGACTCCCGCATTATCACCGTGGACCTGGTGGGCGACCATGCCAATATCCTCTCCTTGCAGTTTCCCGTGCGCTGGCCCGCCCCACCGTCCTACTCGGATCGCGTCAGCGCCATCGTTGAGAAATACTTCTCTTCACCGGACGTTGAGGACGACTTCTGCAACTCCGGCTTTGATCAGGTCAGGCTGCAGGCGCGGGGCTTGAACGACCGGCGCATTCATCGCATCTGGACGGCGCGCGTGACCAGTGAGGGCTTGGTGAAGTTAGGACCGAGCGGTGAGGAATTAGCTACCTTCCGTCCCGCTTTCTAAACTTCCAGCCCGATGGACCGCATCAGGGGCAGCGCGTTGCTGGTCTGCACAATCCCCGGGTAGAGCTTGTAATCGAAGCGCAACTGCCCGTCTTCCAGGTGGTCTTCGAAGTGGCAATTGGTGGCCTTCGACCCGATCTCCTGCGGGATCGCGGTCAGAGACAGATCATGGGTGCTAACCAAACCAATCGCGCCTCGCTCCACCAGCTTGGTGACGATCGAACGGGTTCCAATCAGGCGATCGTGTGAATTGGTTCCCGAGAGCAACTCGTCCAGCAGGAAAAGAACCGGAATCGGGCCCCGGGTCAGGTCGACAATCTGCTTCAACCGATTGATCTCCGCATAGAAACGGGAGATGCCTCCCTCTAGCGAATCCAGAACGCAGATGGACGCAGTGACCGTAAGCGGCGAGAGCTTCAGCTTGGCCGCGCGCACCGGGGCGCCACTCTGCGCTAGCACGGCATTCACGCCGATGCCCCGCAGGAAGGTACTCTTACCCGCCATATTCGGACCGCTCACGATGATCAGCTGAAGTTCCCGGCCAAGCCGTAAATCGTTGGATACGGCACGCTCTCGCGGAACCAGCGGATGGGCCAACGCCTCCGCTTCAAAGTAGGGCGAGTCATCGACAAACTCAGGAAACACATCCTCGGGATGCTCGTAGGTGTAGCCTGCCAACGCCGCCAATGCCTCCAGTTCTCCCACCGAATCCAGCCACTGCCGCAGCGACGGTCCGAAGCGCCCCCGCCAGCTCTCGGTGGCCAGCACAAACTGCAACCGAAAAAAGATGAAAGGGTCGAAGATGCGCACAAAAAGGTTGTGCGCGGATTCAAGGTACTCCACCCGGCGGTTGAGTTTGGCGATGGCTCGTGAAGGGGCCACACCTTGTTGTTTGAGCTGCGCTTGAAGTTGCACCAGCCTGGCGCTGGAGAATTTTTGCCGCTCAAAAGCAGTGAGCACCTGCGATAGCAACATCAGATCGGCGCCGGCCTCCACTGCCGCATGGGCCGCCTCGCTCAGCCGCGAGCGAAAACGATAGGAGATCCCCAGGTTCACCACCGTGGTCGCGAGCACCAGCAACTCTGAGGCGCCCCAAAGCTGCCACGCAGCCACGCTGAGCACCCAGGCAACGGCCAGCACGGGGGCCAGGATACGAATCCTACCCGAAGGAAGATCCAACTTGGCTTCTCCCCAGGCAGCCAGTTCCGCCGGGCGAACGCCTACTCCCACGTTTTCTCCCATGATGGAAAGGCTTTCTCGAAAGCTCAGCAGAGGGCTGAGTTCGATCACCGCAGCCTGCCGGGCGCGGACCTCGTCCGGTGGCGCAGGAGCGACCAGCCATCGAGCAAGTGCTTCCTCGCCGGCGCGGGTACGCGCAGTGCACAGCAATTCGAAAACTGATGCGCGGCCGAACAGATCGAGGTCGCGCGCACACGGGTCGGATGGCTGCAGGAAGCGCTCACCTGTGGTCCCGCTTCCCGCCCAGGTACCATTCAGCCGGGCCAGCCCCTGCTCATAGAACGCAATCGCACGGGTCCGGAGACTCATTGCACGCAGCAGTCGCCCATGCAGGACCGCAAGAACCACAAAGACCGCGACCGGAATCAGGACCAGAAGATCCATCCTGCTGAAGTGGCGCACCCGGAACAGAATCCAGGCCACGCAGAAGGCGCCCAGACCCAGCTGGACAAAGCCAACCAGCCGTTCCCTCCGCTGCAGGCCGGAGCGTTCGACCGAGAGTTCTTCCACGCGCCGGGAGTATTCGGCTCGCGGCGCGGCGGAAGCTACGGTCTCACTCTTCAACTTGTAGGCCCTCTATCTGCCACATTCATCGTGTCAGAAGGTGAAAAGCATGTACCTGAAGAGTTGCGCGTCCCACTCAAGCCAAACTAAGGCTTGAATGGGGCACCCAAAATTTTCGCTGCAACTACCTCAAAGACGGCGCTGGTTTTGGAGCAGGAGCCGGGGGCGCAGGCGGCAGAGGTACACCATCCAGTTGGGCCTGGAATTCAATGATCTTCTGCAACATGGGATAAGGAATGCCCACACCAGGCAATCCCCGCCCGTTCACAAAAAGAGTAGGAGTTGAATTCACGCCAACTTTTTCCCCCAGCGCGAGCGAAGCATTGACGGCGTCCTTGGCAGCAGGGGTTGCGGCACAGGCAGCAATCTTGACCGGATCCTGACCGGCCTTGCTTTCCGCAGCCTTCAGAGTCGCATCCGACGTCGCCGGCACCAGCCCGGCCTGATTTTCAAAGACAGCATCGGAGTACTTGAAGTAGGCCTCGTTGCCACCCGCTTTGGCAACACAATATCCGTGGGTCGCCGCCTTGAAAGCCTCGGTGTGGACCGCGGTGATCGGGAAATCCTGATAAACAAAATGAATGCTGGGATAGTCAGCCATCAACTTGGCGATCGTAGGTTGTGCGTCCTTGCAGTGGGGGCACTCAAAATCAGAGAACACTACGATCTCGAGTGCTTTGGAGGATCCGCCCTGCGACGGCCCGTTCGCCCCAGCCTGGAGAATATCCCGGTAGGGCTGAAACGGCTTGGCCCCGAAAGGGAGTACTGAATCGCTTGCCACCAGGAATTTGCCATCGGGCAAGGTGAAAAATGCAAGCTGCGCCGTTTGCTCCTTGGGGCCGCCGCCGGTACCCCGGACCAGAACGATCACGCGACTGACTCCTGGCGCCGCCGTGGGCTGGATCGCCTGAACCTGCCAGGCTCGGCTGGTGTCATAACCCCAATACGCCTTGAGGAAATCCTCCACCGTTTGCTTGGTCGGATTGGTCGCGGTAAAGTTTGCCGGGTCGACTGGGGGAAACGGAGCCGCGGCTTCGGCGGGCGCAGAGGGCGCGGCGGCCGGTGACTGGGCGGCGGGAGCCTGCGGCGTGGGAGCCTGGGGGGTTCCGTTCTGGGCAAATGCGGCAGGGAGCCACGCCGCGCTTGCGACTGCCAGAACAGAAAGACATGTGGTTTTACGAAGCTGCATTCAATTCCTCTCTAGTTGTTGGGGCGGTTGCGAATCTCAGATAGGGACACTTTTGCTTATACCTGAACTTTAACGGCGATGGGAAAACGGCGTCCCATGCCGAAGGACTTGCTGGTGACCTTAAGCACGGGCGCTGCCTGCTGCCGTTTGTACTCGCTGCGCTCTACCAGTTTGACTACATGACTGACTGTCGCCAGTTCAAAATGGTATTCGGCGGCGATCTGTTCGGGAGTTTCGTAACGCTCCACGTAGGCCTGCAGAATCGGGTCCAGTACCTCGTAGGGCGGAAGAGAATCCGTATCCTTTTGTCCCGGCCGAAGCTCCGCGGACGGCGCCTTCTCCAAAATGGCCCGCGGGATCACCTCACGCTCTCGATTTATGTAGCGGCAGAGCTGGTAGACCTCTGTCTTAACCACGTCCCCGATGACCGCCAGCGCGCCCACCATATCGCCGTAAAGCGTGCAGTAGCCAACCGACATCTCTGACTTGTTTCCGGTCGTGAGCACCAGCGCGTTGAACTTGTTGGAAAGCGCCATGAGCAGGTTTCCGCGGATGCGCGATTGAATATTCTCCTCGGTAATGTCCGGGGCCCGGCCGGCAAAGAGCGGCTCCAGTGCGCGCGTGTACTGCTCGAAAAGATCGTGAATACCCACCGTAGTGAAGCGAATATCAAGATTCGCGGCCAGCGCGCGCGCATCGTCGATCGAACCCGCGGAAGAATACTGGCTGGGCATGCCAATCGTGGTCACATTCTCTTTGCCCAGGGCGTCCACTGCGATGGTTGCCACCAGCGCCGAATCTACCCCACCGCTCAAGCCGACCAGCACCTTGGAAAACCCGCATTTGCGAACGTAGTCCCGGGTGCCCAGGACCAGCGCTTGATAGACCGCGGCATCTTCGCTCCCGTCCACAGGGCGGATATCGCCGCTGAGCGTGGAAGTGTCGAAAAACACCAGGTCCTCGGCAAAGGAGCGCGCCTGCGCCACGACCTCTCCATCCGGGCCGAGGGCGAAGCTTGCTCCATCGAACACCAGGCTGTCGTTGCCACCCACCTGGTTGACCATGGCCACAGGAACCTTGTGCCGGCGCGCAATGGCGGCCAGCATGCGGTGACGCAACTCCCGCTTGCCCCGGTAGTAAGGCGAGGCGGAGATGTTGAGGATGATGGATCCTCCGCCGCGCATCAACTCTTCGACCGGATCGACGGGATAAAGCCGGCTTGTCCAGAACAGCTTATCGTTCCATGCGTCTTCGCAGATGGTGAGCGCCATGCGCTCGTCCCCGAGGCAGTGCAGGCTCTGGCTCGCCGCCGGAGCAAAATACCGTTGTTCGTCGAAGACATCGTAGAAGGGCAAAAGTCGTTTGGATTGAACGAACTCGACCTCGCCGTTGCGCAGCAGAGCGGCCGAATTTGCCACCTGCTTGCCCGATCCCGCCGGCGCTGGGCTTACGTAGCCGCAGAGGATGGCCAGCTTGTGGCCGGCGGTCGCAGTAGCGGCTATCTCGGTAATGGCTTCGCCCGTGCGTGCGACGAAAGATGGCTTGTCGAGAAAATCGGCGGGAGGGTAACCGCAAACTGCCAGCTCCGGGAACATGACGAGATCCGCCTGGGAAGCGGCTGCCTCACCGGCAAACTCGATAATTTTCTTCGTATTGCCCTGAAAATCCCCCACCGTGGGGTTGATCTGGGCTAAGGCGATCTTCACTTTACCAGTCTATCAACCGTACCTTCCCTTCGGGGCCGGAGCCCCGATAGGAAGCCCAAACACCAAGGCCCGGAGGGCGCGCTTTATGTTCCCGTTCTCACGGAGCCTCGATAGCACCCTGCTGGGCCGCGCTTACCCTAAGATCCCGTCCCGCCGGCGACTACAGACAATGTGCGGATAAGAATCTTGAGATCGAGCCAGATACTCCAGTTCTGAATGTAGGCCGTATCAAGGGAGATATAGCTGTCAAATGAGGGGTCCTGCCGGGCCTGAACCTGCCACAGTCCGGTCATGCCGGGAAGCACGTCGAGGCGCCGCAGATGGCTGAGATCGTAGCGTTTGACTTCGCTGGCGATCGGCGGTCTAGGACCGACCATGCTCATGTCGCCGCGCAGCACATTCACAAACTGGGGCAGCTCATCCAGCGAGTATTTACGCAAAAAAGCGCCGAGACGAGTGATGCGGGGATCGTTGCTGACTTTGAAGAGCACCCCGTCGCGCTCGTTCATGTGCAGAATTTCCGCCCGGCGACGCTCCGCATCCGCCACCATGGTGCGGAACTTGATGCAGCGGAAAACGCGGCCCTTCTTCCCGATTCGGTCGGAGCAATAGAAGATCGGCCCGGGCGAACCGAGCTTCACGGCCACCGCTATGATCGTGATCAGAGGCGACAAAATAGCGAGCGCCAGCGAAGACAACAGCACGTCGAGGATGCGCTTGAGGAACATGCCGATCACCGGCGTGTCCCCGCGGTGCAAGGGAATCGTAGGAAACTGGCCGATGTATTCGATCGGGCTGTTCCAGGCCAGGCCATCGTAAAGCTCGGGAACGACGCGGACGTCGACACCGGCTTCCCGCGCCTGGGAGACAAGCCGTGTCACGACGCTCGCGTCACAAGGTGCAGACAGAAAAATCTCATCCGCAAAATACTGGCGAGCCAACTGTAGTACCTGGTCGAGGGAACCGAGGATGTCGCCGGTCAGCGCAGGACTATCGGAATCCACTCCAGGAATTTGCACGTAACCCTTGAAGCTGTAGCCCAAATGACGAATGCTATCCAGGTGTTGGCGCATCGCCTGGCCCACCCTGCCGGTACCCACGATGATGATGTTCCGCACTTCGAGGCCATTTTCAAAGCGGCGGTATTTCATCATGCGCCAGATGAGCCGCCGGCCGCAGAGCAACACCGTGGTCGCAACTACAGTGATGATCACCACTCCGCGAGAAATCACTTCTCCACGCACCAGGTAAAGAGCCCCCGACAACAGCAGCCCGGCCGTAAGACAGGCCTGGATGGTGAGGCGCTGCTCGTGCAGCGTATTGCGCATCTGCAATGGGCCGTACAGGTGGTAACGCTTGCTGACCAGAATCAGCGACAGGATGAACCACGCCAAGCAGGCAAGCAGGATCGTGGGATGCGTCTGGAACATGATATTGGTGCGGTAAGGCGAATCCGCTCCAAAAAGCCCCTCGCCCAACCAGCCACGGACCGCGATCATCAGCGCGACCAATACAACGACCACATCACCCAACATCCAAAGGGCGCCGACGCGGGTGCCTTTTCCCTGGGGATTCGGCCGCAGCGGGACCGTTACGTGCGCCGGCCCCCTCTCCTCGCTGACGTTTGTCGCTAAGCGCTTTAGAAGTCCGGACGTTGCCATGGATATCCCCGGGAGAAGCTCGACGGGTAGAAGTGTAGTTACACTCTGCGCCCGTTTAGAGCCGAATCACACAGCTTGTCTAGTTACCGTATTACTACTTAGGTACGCAGCCGTCTAGCAAGCTACGGTACAGGTGACTGAAGGAATAGATGAGCAGGAGCCCGTGAGCGTCGCGCAATCCAGCCGCGACCGTCGCAAGCGTTCAGATGCGGAACTCGCCCGAAAGGATATTACGTGTGTAGGAAAAAGGCTGGGTTGCATAGCAGCTAAACCTTCATTCTTCGAGAGTTAATCAGTACCACCCCAAATCCCTGAGACCGGTCTGCCGTGCAACCGGTACGTCAAAGATCCGCTACCTTCGGAGGCAAGAGCAGAACTGAAACAAGGCCCTCGCAGGCTCTTCGCCCAAAAAAAGCATACCATTCTGGGTCATAAACAGGGCAGAAGTAACTATCAGCGGTTGGTTACTATTAGGGGACGCTGTAACCAGACAGTTATACCCATTTCGGGCCATCACCCCTGGGGCAAGACCAGCTTATCCAGGTCAAGGAACTCGCGCAGAAAGGCGTCGTCGGTGCGTTTGAGTTCATCCATCGTGCCGAAAAAGTAGGCTTTGCCCTGATGCAGGAAAAGCACATGGTCAGCCAACCGCTCGGCAAAGCGCATATCGTGCGTCACCACAATACTGGTAAGGCGCAGTTGATGCTTGAGCTTCTGGATCAGGTTACCCAGCAAGCGGCCCATAAGTGGATCGACCATAGTCGTGGGCTCGTCATACAAAATAGCCTCCGGCTGCGCGGAAAGAGCACGCGCAATTGCCACGGAGCGCTTCATGCCAGTGGAGAGATCGGAGGGCAGCAGATCGGCCATTCCGGCCACACCGACCATGTCCAATAGTCCGTTCACTACTTGCTGAATCTGATCCTCCAGCAACTGTCCCCGTTCCCGCAGAGGAAAGGCCACGTTTTCCCCTACCGACAGAGAGTCGAAGAGTGCGCCATTCTGAAAGACCATGGTGACCTTCTTGCGCACGGTCTCCATCTGTTCTTCTGTAAATCCGGTGATGTCCTGTCCAGCCACCATGATCCTTCCCGTATCTGGTTTGAGGAAGCCCATGATCTGCTGCAGCGAAACCGACTTGCCGACCCCGGAGCGGCCCAGAATGCAGAGCGTTTCGCCCGCCTGGACCGAGAAGCTGACGTCGTCGAGCACGTGGACATCGCCAAAGGACTTGGACACATGTTCGAAGGAGATGTAGGGCGGGTCGGGTTGCTTCGCCGGTTCCCTCTCGTCCCCACCGTCACCAGGTGGGGGCTCGCCAATGATCTCGATAGGCGTTCCGGCGGGAATACCCACCACGGCTTTGTGAGGGTCGGGCGACGTGCTCATTGGCTCAAGACTAAAGCATTTCCCATCCCAGCCATATCCTCAGGCAGGTTGCAGTTGTGAAACCAGCGGTACAAAGGCAGCGGGGAAAGGCCGAGCAGCCCAGGATGGGTCGAGGCCAGTCGCTCCGTATCGAAGACGTCGACCGCCTGGATGTCACCTGCTGCCGCAGTGACCACACGCATCACCTTGTAATCGCCGGCCAGAAGCGAGGCCGCGATGGGACGCAGCAGATCCCGGTGATACACAGCACAAAGCGGCTGAGCCAACCCGTTGATGCGTGGAATGGTCACCCACGCGCCTGTGGTCTCGGCGCGCTGCAGCATCCAATTAAGGAACTGCGCCGGCAAGAGTGGCATGTCCACGGGGAGGAAAAGGTTCAACGGCCGGTTAGTCGCAGCTAGCGCCGACTCGATGCCGCTCAAGGGACCGCAGCCAGGATGCAGATCCGGTACTACGGGAGCATAGGAAGAAAGATCACTACGCGCTCCGGCGATGCGCGGTCCATGCACACCGACGCTACGAAATTTCTCCAGCGCCAATTCGATGAGAGTCCGCCCGCCCGCCCGTAGCAGAGATTTATCCTGCCCCATGCGGGTGCTACGGCCGCCGGCAAGCACAAAACCCTCAGCGCAACACTCCAAGATACTGTCCTGACCGCAAATCTCCATGGCTTTACAAGGTGCAGCGACACTCCATAGACGGGCACCGCTCTCCACGTTGCGGAAATACTCATGCCCTGGATCAGGGCACGACTTTAAGTCGGGCCGTAAAGCCAGGCAGCTGTGAGGGCTTTCTCCCCTGGGCTTTCTCCCCGGATTTTCTCCCCCGGATGCGCAATGGCAGGGGCTAACGCCCAATTCCCTTTTAGCCCTTTACGGCACTGCTAAGGGGACCCTGATACAAAACATGGCTTTTCCGCAGACTGTTTAGCCCCTTGAGGCATTACCTTTCCTAGCCCCGACCCAGTTCTTCGAAGAACAAAATGATCGATTCAATTCCCCGGTGAAAATTGGCGATGTGGAACTTCTCATTCGGGGCGTGCAGGTTGTCGTCCGGCAGGCCGAAGCCCATCATCACCGTGGGAATTTTGAGGTGGCGCTCGAAATCTCCGACGATTGGAATCGAGCCGCCGGAACGGATAAAGACCGTCTCTTTCCCGAATACCTGGTGCATGGCGTGGGTTGCCGCCTGGATATAAGGGTTATCCGTCCGTACTACGATCGGTTCGCCGGAGTGAATCAGGCGGACGCGCAGCTCGATACCCTTCGGCTGTAATGACTCGACATAACTCTTGAACTGCGCAAAAGCCTCCTGCGAATGCATATCGGGAACCAGGCGGAAGGAGATCTTGGCCGTAGCCTTGGCGGGAATTACGGTTTTCGCGCCGGTACCGATGAAACCGCCCGGCATCCCGTGTACATCCATGGAGGGCCGGACCCACGTGCGCTCCTGCACCGAAAGCCCCGGCTCCCCGCCCAGCTCGCGTGATCCAATCTCCGAAACCCGGTAGTGCTCCTCGTCAAACGGCAGCCGTTTCCAGGCTTTGAGTTCGTCCGCACTCGGAGCCGCAACCTTGTCATAAAAGCCGGGAATAAGAATGTGGCCTTGCGGATCTTTGAGTGCGGAAATCACCTGGGCTAAGGCAATGAAAGGATTAGGGGCCGCGCCGCCATAGATGCCCGAGTGCAAATCCGTCCGCGCTCCTATTGCTTCCACCTCGCTGTAAATCATGCCCCGCAGACCGACAACCAGGGTAGGCAGGCCGGGAGCAAACATCTCGGTGTCAGAGACCAGGGCGAAGCCGGCCTTAAGCTGCTCCGGATGTTCGCGTACAAACCGGGCGATGCCCTCACCGCCCACCTCCTCCTCACCCTCGAGAAGCACCCGCACGTTGATCGGCAATTTGCCTCCCGCTTGCAGCAGCGCCTCCAGGGCCTTCAGGTGCATGTACATCTGACCCTTGTCGTCGACCGCTCCACGGGCATAAAGGTTGCCGTTGCGCTCGGTAGGCTCAAACGGGGGCGTGAGCCATTCGTCCAATGGATCAGGGGGCTGCACGTCGTAATGGCCATAGGTCAGGCAGGTGGGCTTGCCCGCTGCATGCAGCCAGTCGCCATACACCAGCGGATGCCCGGCGGTCTCGATGACTCGAACATTCTCCAGGCCAATCCGCTCCATTTCCCGGGCCAGGCTCTGGGCCGCCAACCGGACGTCATCCTTGTGCTCGGGAAGCGTGGATATGGAAGGAATACGGAGCAGAGACTTTAGTTCTTCAAGGAAGCGCGCTTGCTGGCTGCGGGCGAACTCGACTGCGGAGGGCACGAATAGTTTCTCCTCTGGGAAAAATCGGAATGCAAGGCAATCGGTTGTCTTTTCTACGACTTTCGCAGCACTTCCGAATCCCTTCGGACAACAGGGGTGGCGGCTGCCCAAGATGTATCCTAAACCTGGAGAACTATTCATGCTCGACCTGGAAATTACACCGCTCGCGCTCGCCGCTCACCTTAAATCTCAGCAGGCCGACACGATTTTGCTGGATGTTCGTGAGCCGTGGGAGTTTGCAACTGCGCAGATCAGCGGGTCGAAGAGCATGCCAATGGGCGAAATCCCTTCTCGTGCATTTCAGGAGCTGGACCCGGAAGCCCATATTGTCACGGTGTGTCATGCCGGCGTCCGTTCCTTGAATGTAGCTGTGTGGCTGCGCAATCAGGGTTTTGAAAAGGTGCAGTCGCTGAGTGGCGGGATTGATGGCTGGTCCCGGGAAGTCGACCCGGCAGTGCCACGTTATTAAGAAACAGCTAACTTTAGAAAAGAGCAGCCATGGGTGCTACCGAACGAGTACTGATTGTTGAAGACGAATTGCATGCGCTGGCCGGATTGGCCGAGTTGGTTTCCGGCTGGGGTTACCGCACGGAAACGGCGCGAGACGGTATCGAGGGTCTGGAAAAAGTAACTGAGTGGTTTCCCGGAATCATTGTCACCGACCTCAAGATGCCCCGGATGGACGGGCTGGAACTGCTGTCCAGGCTGAGCGAGATGCAGTTGAACGCCGCTGTCATCGTCCTCACCGCGCAGGGCAGCATTGAACGCGCAGTCGAGGCGATGAAGATGGGCGCCTACGACTTCATTCAAAAACCAATTGATCCCACCCGGCTCAAGACCGTTCTGGCCAACGCCAGCCGCCAGCGAGAGACCGAGCGAGAATTGGAAGTTACCCGCCGAAAACTAAGAGACACCGGCTTTCTCGGATCGCTGGTGGGCAGCTCCAGGAAGATGCAGGAGATGTTCGCCATGATCGAGCGGGTCGCCCCCAGCACCGTTTCCGTATTGATCACGGGAGAGAGCGGCACGGGCAAGGAGCTAGTAGCACGAACTTTGCACGAGCTGAGCCCGCGCCGCGGCAAGCCGTTTGTCGCTGTCAACTGTGCCGCTATTCCCGAGACTTTGATCGAAAGCGAGATCTTCGGTCACGAGAAAGGCTCCTTTACCGGAGCGATGGAGCGCCGCGCGGGATGTTTCGAGCTGGCCGAAGAAGGCACTCTGCTGCTCGATGAGATCGGCGAAATGCCCGTAGGCACGCAGGCCAAGCTGCTGCGCGTACTCGAAGACCGGAAGCTGCGCCGGCTGGGTAGCAAAGTCGAAACGCCGATGAATGTTCGCGTCTTGGCGGCTACCAACAAAAATCCGGAAGAAGCGGTCGCTGATGGGCATCTGCGTGGAGATCTGTACTATCGGTTGAATGTGTTTAATTTGCATATGCCACCTCTACGGGAACATAAAGAAGATATCCCGGCGATTATCGAGGCCCTGCTGAACGACATGAACACCAAGCACGGGCGTGAGGTCAAAGGAGTAGACGGAGAGATGCTCACCCGCCTGATGGCTCACGACTGGCCTGGCAACGTGCGCGAGCTAAGAAACACCATCGAACGGGCAGTCATCCTTTGCGGAGAGGGGTACATGGAGACGCGGCATCTGCCGCCCACCTTCGGGCAGCGCTTCATGCGCGCGGATACCGGAACCTCCAACTTTAGCGACACCGGCGTTCATGTGGAGATTGGAAGCACGGTGGATGAAGCCGAGCGCATGCTCATCCTGAAAACCTTGGAGTCTACGCGTAACAACAAAACCCGGGCGGCTGAGATCCTGGGCATTAGTTTGAAGACACTGCACAATAAGTTGAAGGAATACGGTAACGCGCCCAGCAACGAGGATGGAACGGTCGTAGAAACCAGATAGCCGGTAGAACCTAACTCTGCCGATCGCTCGATAAGCCTAGAAACTGGGTCAGGTGACTCCCCATGAGACTGAAGACCAAGCTCGTGCTCGCGATCACCGGACTGGTATTTCTGGTGGTGTGTACGCTGTCCTGGATTTTCCTTGGGCAGTTGCTGCGCCAGCGCATGTCCCAGGCTTACTCCGCCAATGACATGGTGGCGCACCAGATTCTTTTTGCCACCCGCGGTGCGCTGCAGACCAACATACACGGCGCTCGTGTCGACCCCAACGATCCTAGAGCCGTGCGCGCCGCGGTGGTGGATGCTCTGCGCAGCGATCCCGCACTCACCGCGTTGATGAACTCCGCCATTCGCTACTCTCCGACTGTTTTCGACGTAGCCATCGCAGACAGCGAGGGTCGCGCACTGCTCAGTACTGATCCCACGAACCTTGACCACCTGCTGCCCCATCGCCAGGAATACGAGGAGCTGGAAAGCGGCGGCTTGCTGCGGCAGCTCGAAGTCGTCTTTGGACCGCCTCGCGTCTACAACGTGACCTTGCCGGTGGAGCGAGACTTCGAGCCGTTCGCTACCATCCGCGTCGGAGTTCGTACCACCTTCCTGCGTTTCGTTGTCCAACCATGGCTGATCGCCGCGCTGTCCTATACCGGGGTGGCCATTATTTGCTCGTTGATCTTCGCCGCATTCTTAGCCAACCTGGCACTGAAGCCGATTGAACAAATTGGCGCCCGGCTGGATGCACTGGCCTTGGCAGAGGCCGAAGTGGCCGGCGAGGCGAGCGCCCGCTCAGGGGATGCGGTGGTGCTGGTCTCCCATAAGATCGAGCGCATCGGGCGGCGCATGCGCAACGTGGAAGAGGTCTTCTCTGCCCTCAAAGAGAACCTCGATCAGATCATGACCAACCTGCAGGACGGCATCCTGCTGTATACCCATGATGCCCGTGCAGTGCTGGTCAGCGATTCGGTGGAACGTTTTCTCGGCATTAGCCGTGCGGACATCCTGGGCTCCAAGTTGCATGACGTCTTCTCCCGCAATACCCGGTTAGGTAGGCTGGTGCGTGAATCCTTTGACGCCCGTATGGCCCTGGTGCAGGAGGAGATCACCACCGAAACCGGGCGCCACGTCGAGATCTCGCTCGACTTTATCCATGACGATCGCGCAGTCTTTCCCCAGGAAAGCCTGGGCGCTCTGCTCACCCTGCACGACGTGGAATCGGTGCGGGAGATAGAAAGTGACCTGGAGCTCTCACGACGCCTGGCGGCTATCGGCCGCTTGACCTCAGGCGTCGGTCACGAGGTCAAGAACCCGATCAATGCGATCGTCGTCCACCTTGAGTTACTGCGCAATAAGCTGGGCGGCTCAGATAACAAAGCGATGCGTCATCTGGAAGTCATCGAAAGCGAAATTCAAAGACTTGACCGGGTGGTGCAGACGCTGGTGGATTTCTCGCGCCCGGTGGAATTACAGCTCAAGGAACAGGACCTGCGCCGGGTGGTCTCCGCCGTACTGATGTTGTCATCGGCAGACCTCGAAACCCGCGATGTTCATGTCCAGAGCGATCTCCCCGACCATCCTGTGCTGGCTAAAGTGGATGCGGATCTGTTGAAACAAGCGCTGCTGAACGTGGTGCTGAATGGCGCGCAGGCGATGGCAGATGGGGGAAAGCTGGTGGTCCGGTTGGCCGAAGACGGCCGCATGGCGCTGCTTAGCATTCACGACGAAGGAAGTGGGATTCCCCTCGAAGTCAGGGACAAAATCTTCGACCTGTACTTCACGACCAAGAAAGACGGAAGCGGTATTGGTTTAGCGATGACTTACCGTATCGTGGAACTGCACAATGGTTCTATTGAAGTAGAATCGGATGCGACCCACGGAACTACCTTTACTTTGCGCTTTCCGCTGAACACTGTTCAAGACAGCAGAGCGCGTGGATACTTGATGCCGGACGGGAGTAGCGCAGCTGGATCGATCGTAGCTAAGGAGCCCAGGGGATGAGAGCAGCCAAACTATGCTCATCGCTCACCCTGCTGCTCCTCTTTTGTACTGGGTGCTTGCATCACAAGACGTCTCCCGCTCCACAGGCACAAGCTCCGCCATTGCAGACCGGAAAAGGGACCCTGAGCCCGCCGACCACGGCGCAGCAGCAAGAAAAATCGGACACTCCCCTGGCATCGCCTTTACCGGCGCCCTCGGCGCAAAACGTGCCCTTGCCGCCGCCTCCTCCGCCAAAGAAGGTGAGGAAGAAAACCAAGCCTCCGGCGCCCAAACCGGTAGACACCGCCCAGACACCGGCGTCTGCTTCTCAATCTCCAGCTTCCAGTTCCCAGGCCTCTGCGCAAGCCGCTCCCCCGGGAACGCCGGCGACCGTGGGAACACCGTCACCCATTGGCCAATTGACAACCGGTGACAGCGCTATGGGAGAAAAGGCCAAGCACGAGACGGCGGATCTGATCAGCTCTACAGAGCAGGGGTTAAACAGTATCAAACGCTCTCTCTCCACCGAAGAGAAAGTAACCTCCGCGCAGATCCGAACCTTCCTGAAACAGGCCCAGCAGGCATTGGACAACGGAGACACGGACGGAGCCCATACGTTGGCAACTAAGGCCAAGCTGCTACTGGACGAACTCACCAAACCGTAAGGTGCAGTAAACAGCAACGAAAATAAACGGAACTAACCCTCAGCGTTCACCCCAACTTAATTTGGAGCGAAGAACATCGAAGAATCCAGTGGCGCCCATGCGCACCAGATGAACGCTGTGCTCGGAGCGCCGGCAACATACCCGGTCTCCCACCCGCAACTGCAACGCTTCTTGCCCGTCAACAGTCAGGAAGGTCAGATCGGGGATGCCCTCTACACTGATACTCACATGGGCATCCCCCCGCACCACCATGGGACGAATCGTTAGCAGGTGCGGGCATATGGGAGTAATCACCAGGGCGTCCACGTACGGCGCGAGAATGGGTCCGTTGGCGGCCAGGTTGTAGGCGGTAGAACCGGTGGGCGTGGAGACAATGACGCCGTCGGCACGAAACGATGCCGCAAGCTGATCAAACAGATGCACGCTGAAGTCGCCCATGCGCGCGATCGCCCCCTTGGCAATCACCACATCGTTCAGGGCCTCGTACTCTTTGTACAACGCTCCGCCACGCATGACCTCGGTGTGCAATAAGGAGCGAGCGTCGATGTTGCAGCAACCGTCCCTCCATCCCTCCAGCGTGGTGTACAAATCAGCCAGCCGCACCTCGGTCAGGAAACCCAGGGCGCCCAGGTTGACGCTGAGAATAGGAACATCGGTCCGGGCAAAAATACGAGCTGCGGCCAGGAGCGTTCCATCTCCGCCCAGCACCACCACCAGCGCCGGTTTCTGTGCCGGCAATTCATGGCGAGGGACGATGCGCGCGTCCTTGGTGTAGCTGCCGCTTACGTGGTCAAGGATAGGTTCGAAGTCATGCGCTCGCATCCAGACAACGAGCTCAGGAAGCAGGGTGGCAAGCTCTTCCTTCTGCGGCTTGGAAATGATGGCGACAGGTCGCATAGGTTCAGAGGCTGGTATCTGATTCTAGGGTGAGCAACAAAGTAAGTGTACGCGATAGGCTCAGCAGCGAGCCTCAGAAGCGAGCATAGAGAAGAAACTCCCGATTCCCACCCCCGCTTCCTCCAAGGATGGGAGAATCCGCGAGCTCGGTAGCCGAGGCCCCGAGATCCAGCAGCGCACGGCGCACCCGATCGATGGCGAACTGGTGCGCGGCCGGGTCATGCACGATGCCTCCCTTGCCCACGTGTTCCCTGCCCGCTTCGAATTGCGGCTTGACCAGGACCACGGCCTCCAATGCGGTCTCCGGGCTTTCCCGCACCGCCGCAAACACCGCCGGCAGCACCAGCGTCGCTGAAATGAACGACACGTCCATGGATACAAAACTGATCCCGCCGGGCAGATCGCCGGGCTTGAGGTAACGGGCATTGGTGCGCTCCAACAGGGTCACACGGGAATCTTTGCGCAGGCTTTCGGCAATCTGCCCATAACCGGTATCGACAGCCACCACGCCGGCCGCGCCGTGCTGCAGCATGCAGTCGGTAAAGCCGCCAGTGGAGGTGCCGATATCCGCGCAACGACGGCCGGAGAGATCGATCTGCCAACCGGTCAGCGCGGCTTCCAGCTTGAGGCCGCCACGGCTGACATAGCGCTGCTCCTCCCCCAACACGCGCAGCAGCGCCGTCTCCTCAACCGCGCTTCCGGGCTTCTCCACCTTCTGTTGGTTGACCAGGACGCGCCCCGCGAGAATAAGCGCCTGCGCCCGTTCCCGCGAGGGCGCCAAACCCTGCTCGACCAGCAACTTATCCAGGCGGTTCCTCATCTAGTGTGGGGGGGGCTTCTTCCTCATGTGGCTTTATGCAGGCCATTGTATCTGCTGCTTGGCCGGTAACTTAAGTTTGGTTGTTTCCGTAAGACAACCGTAGAATGGGTTCTGCTCAAGCGATGCCGGACAATACTCCCAATCCGATTGGCCAACCTGAGCGTTCTACTACCAGAGACGCAAGCCTAAGTGACAGGATGGCCGACGGGGCGACTGCCGCGGTAACCGACGATCATGCTTTGCTGCAGCGTGTCCGCCAAGGCGAGCAGACCGCGATGGCAGAGATCTTTGATCGCTACGGCAGAGCCGTGTATTCGGTCGCGTTGCGCATTCTGAAGGATTCGGGCCATGCGGAAGATGTGATGCAGGAAATCTTCTTCCAGATTTGGCGCAACTCCGACTCATTTGTGCCAGGCCGCGGATCGCTGGGCGCTTGGCTGGTGGTGGTGGCGCGAAATCGTTCGATTGATCTGCTGCGGCGCAGAAAGCCCACAGATTCCGTCGACGACGTGGTTCTGGCTTCTTCCAGCAACCTGGCTGTGGAAGCCGAGCACAACGCAATGATCGAGAAGGTCCAGAAAGTTTTGCAGGAGCTGCCTGCCGAGCAGCAGAGGTCCATGGAGATGGCGTTCTTTGAAGGGCTAAGCCATTCCGAGATCGCCGAAAAGACCGGGGACCCGTTGGGCACAGTTAAGACGCGCATTCGTTTGGCGTTGATCACATTACGAAAGGCGTTTCAGCCATGACGGGCAACGGACACAATACGCAGGAGGAGTTGGCTTCCTATGCGATGCAGAATCTCCCGGTAGAGGAGTCCGCATCCATTAGGGAGCACCTGCAGAATTGTGCCCCGTGCCGTACAGAGCTGGCCGAAGTCTGCGGCGACCTCGCTTTGTTAGGAATGGCCGTGGAACAGCAGCCCCTGCCCGAAGGCGCGCGGGAGCGCTTCCTGAACAAAATCGCCGCTTCTCCCACAGCCAAGTCGGAAAAAACAAGAGCAGAGGTCACTCCGATGCCGGTCAAGCGCCGCGGACCGGGTTTCTGGATTCCCTGGATAGCAGCGGCCGCCATGACCATCGTGGCCGTGTCTCTGGGAGTGCAAAACCGGGCGCTGAATGACGAATTGCAGGACGAGTCGAACCTGGTGACTAACCTGGCTGGGCAGGCTTCAAAGGCCCAGCAGGTGCTTGAGGTTTTGACCGCGCCCAGCGCGCAGCGCGTGACCCTTACCGAAGGCAAGGTTCCCCCTGCGCCAACAGCTCGCGCCACGTACCTGCCGGAGCGCGGTGGGCTGCTCCTGCTGGCGACCAATCTGAAGCCTTTGCCCGAGGACAAGACTTACGAGCTTTGGGTGATCCCGGCAAACGGTAAGGCGCCTGTGCCCGCAGGCCTCTTTCGTCCCGATGCGGTAGGCACCGCAACTCTGGTGCTGCCGACGCTTACCCCAGGCATTCAGGCCAAAGCCTTTGGCGTGACGATCGAAAAAGCCACTGGGTCCGATACTCCAACGTCCCCGATCATCCTGTCGGGAGCACCTAGCTAAGGAATCAGCAGTGTGCGGCTCAGTTGAGCCGCCTCCGGGTGACTTGGTCGCCTCCCCCGCATTTATGCGGGAAACTCGACTTTCAAGCCGAGCGGCTCGCGCTTCTATTGCTTGTGTCTTACCGTGGCGGCGGTGCCCGCATAGCAAGGGGCGCCGAAACCGCAGGGGGCTCCACTGCCACTCGCATGGCTGACGTTGATGGCATTCGTAACCGCGCCTGTCGTGGCGGCGTTGGCGGCTACCGTCTGGGCTGTGGTGTGCACGTCCACTCCATTTCCATCCAACTGAATGGACGCGGCGACCTGATCGGTATCGGTGCGAATCACGCTCATGTAGGGCTGGTCAGAAGCCAGGACGTAGACCTGTCCGTAGGGAGTACTGAACGTGGAGCCGATCGAAATCGGGTGGCCGGTCACAGGTATGGTGGCTAACACCTGGAAGCTGGTCAGGCTCACCACACTGACGGTACTGTCCTTCTGATTGGCGACATAAACCCGGCTACCGTCGCGCAGAATCGTCAACGTGGCCGGCCCACTGCCCACCGGAACCGTCACCGCCTGGCCGAACAGCGCAGAGTCGTTGCCAAATTGATTCAGGCTGACATTGATAATAGTGATGGTGTTGGAGTCGTAGTTGGCGGTAACTAATTGGGCCGCGGGGGCATAGTAGTCGGCAAACACCGGGCCGGCTTTGAACGCGGTCGCTGCGACGCCGGCAGGCGGCGGCAGCGTTAGCGTGCCGGTGGCTGGATCAAAGTTTTGCAGGCCGGTCGTGTTATCGAGCGCGTTGAACTGGCTATTGATCACGGTGACGGTGCCGCTGCCTCGATTAAGAATGAATGCCCGGTTGTTGTCGGTGGAACCGATGCCATAAACGGGGCAGATGCCCACCGGCAGAGTCTTGGAGATGGTCGCGGTCGCGATCTCAATCGACTGCACCTGGCCCGGCGTCGTGACCGCCGCGGGCGTTTCGCAGTCCCCGTAAGCAACCGCTCCGGAACCGTTGTCCTGGGTGATGGAGTAGACGCGGCTGGCGTTGGAATTGCCCGCGAGGTTGATCGGGCTGGCGGGGACCGGAAGCTGTTGTGTCAGCTGATAAACACCGCTCGAATTATTGGTAAGCACCGCAACCGCCGGGACGTTGGGTAGGGTGATAAAGAGATTGGTAGCGGTGTAAAGCAGGTTCTTAGGCGCTGCAGGCTGCAGCAAGGTGCTGCTCTGGATATTTTTCGTTTCCAGGTTAGTTGAGGGAGTGTATGTGTTGACCGTGCCGTCGGTATTGCTGGTGGTGACCGAAGTGCCGCTGGAGCTCATGGAGACAGCCAACGGTCCATTGCCCAGCAATGCTTGGGTCAGCAGAGTGTCACCCGAGGCATCGAACACATTGGCCAGGCCGGGCGTAGTAGTGCCCGCGGTAGTGGTCACTACCGCGTAGCTCTGTGGTTGCGGGGCAGGCCCGGTCACTGCTACCGGCGTCACCACTGGCCGGGGGGTGTCTCCGCAACCGGCTAGAATTGCCGCGGCACCCATCACTGCGGACAAAGAAGCCAGCCTGCTCGGCCCCAGCCTTGGAAATAATCGAAGCTGAAAGCTACGCGAACCACCGTCCAACGCAACACCTGGTTGGAAAACCCTAAACATCCACTTCGGCAAACGCACACTCCGCCGGCTCCATATCTGAAGCCATGCAACACTAAGCACCCGTAAATACCTCACTACGTCTCATTTCCTGGTAGAAACATGATTGTAAATGGGACCGAGTATTCAAGGATACCCAGCCGCAAAATGAACCATGCACGTTAAAGATCAGCCGTTTGCCGTCGAGACCCGCAATGACCAGAAGCTGCGCTGGCAATCATGGCTGGTGTTAGCCGCCGTAGGGCCGTGCTGCACGTTAGCCACGCTGCACTCACAGTGGAATGTGGCTACGCAAACCGGGCTAGCCATCAGCATGGGCCTGGCGCTTCTGGTGTGGTTGGCGCGGGCGGCGACCCCGCCGGCGGCTCTCACCGGAGGAGTGATCACCGCGGTGCTCTCGCTTGCACCGCTCTGCTCCCCCGGGGCGGATCGCGGTCCGTTTCATTCCGGGCTGCTGCCGTTGCTGGCACTCTTCGTACTCACTTTCTCCGCAACCAAATTCGGTCGCGGCAAGAAGGAGCAGTTGGGCGTAGCTGAAGATAAGCGAGGCCGCAATGCCGCCCAGGTAGCGGCGAACCTCGGGGCCGCCGGGCTGGCCGCGGCCGCCGCCCTGAGCCTTCCCTTCCCTGGCCCGTTGTACGCCGTGGTGGTGACGGCCGCCCTGGCGGAAGCGACCGCCGACACCCTGGCCAGCGAACTCGGAGAGGTGCTGGGTGGACCACCATTCTTGCTCACCACGCTTGGCCGCGTTGCGCCCGGCACCGACGGCGCGGTCAGCGTTGCCGGTACGCTGGCGGGAACCAGCGGAGCGGTCCTGATGGTGCTGGTTGCGGTCTTTGCCCTCAAATTAAGCCCTGGCAACGCACTCTGCGCAGGACTGGGCGCGATCGCCGGCCTGTTCGTCGATTCCCTGCTGGGTGCGACCGCCGAGCGCCGCGGCTGGCTCAACAATGATGCGGTGAATTTTCTCTCCACGCTGGCGGCTTCCGTGATCGCGACCGCAGCCCTGCTCCTGAGCGCGTAGCCAAAGCTGGGTGCCCCATTGCCCGATTTCCTGCGCAGGCCTGTGGCGTTGATACACTCCTGTGCCCTTCTCTAACAAAAGGCTGGGTGCCCCATTCAAGCCGTTTTGGCTTGAGTCGGAGACCACGGCGCTCAACCCACCCTCCTACCGCTTAGTGGATCTTCAACCGCCAGAGTGTGTAGCTGAGCATCTCGTGCATCAGCCGCATGGTGGCATCCCAGAAGCCGAGAGGCCGGACCTCGGGGCGGGGAGACGTGACGACGTTCAGTCCCATGCTGGCGGACAATGCATGAATGCGAAACAGGTGGGTTCCATCGGAAACTGCAAGGATGCGGTTCAGATGATTCTCCCGCGCGATGGCGGCGAGGCGCGCGGCCGATTCTTCGGTGTTGGTGCTATGCGTTTCGGCGATGATTTGGTTCTCCGGGACCTCGTGGGCGAGCAGATAGTCATGTCCGACGCCCCCTTCCGAGTCGTGCGGGCCGCCCTCGCCGCCACCCAGGGTAATCACCAGCGGCGCCAGGCGCTCGCGATAAAGCGTCAGCGCATGATCGAGACGGGCGCGCAGCACTGGCGAGGGCCGGCCATCGTATTCCGCTGCGCCAAAGACAGCGATGGCGTCGGCCGGGCGTGCGAGATCGTGTGTGGCGTAGAAGTGGATCTGCCCGTATAGCCAGAGAAACCACCCCGCCACGGCGATGAGACCCGCGGCCAGCAGGACGAGCAGCACACGCCTGCCGGTAGACAAGGCTCTGTTTGCATTGGCTGGCCGTGCATAAGGCAGATCGGGGGCGGGAACCATCAATCGAATCCCTGTCAGCGCTGAAGCGTTAACGCAATCTCGTGGGTAGGGATAGCTCCTTCCCGAAGAATCTTCCACAGCCCATCCCCGGTGGTCAGGTCGACGATGGTTGTGGCGACGCTCCGGCCCGTGGGGCCCCCATCGACGATCAGCGGAATACGGTCGCCAATCTGGTCGCGGACGCACGCCGCATAGTTGCACTCCGGCAAGCCCTGTAGATTGGCTGAGGTCGCAGTGATGGGCAACCCTAACTTCTCCACGATCGCGCGGGGGATCACGGCGTCAGGGACGCGCAGGGCCACGTTGCCGGTGTTGGCGGTAGAACGCAAAGGCAGGCGCGACCCGGCGCGGACAATTACGGTCAGCGGACCGGGCCAGAAGCGCTCCGCGAGAAGGTCAAACCGAGCGTCAATATCGCGCGCCAACTCGTAGGCCTGGGCCGCGCTCGCAATCAGCAGAGACAGTGGCTTGTGCTTGAGCCGGGTCTTGATCTCGTAAATGCTCTCCACCGCGCGGAGGTTGACCGGGTCGACAGCCAGCCCATAAAACGTATCGGTGGGAACGCCCACCACCTTACCGCTTTGCAGGCAGGAGACGATGTACTCAACCCGATCCTGTTCCGGCTCGTCCGGATGAACACGCAGAATTTCTGCTAACAAGGAACTCCACCCTAGGACAAATTTGGGGCAATCTCATCGAGAGTACCAGACTAACCGCCGGTGACTCACGCTGCAGTCTCATGCGGAGTAAGGTCTGTGCATTTCCCCAGCGGCGATGTTAATCGCTTATTGTCTTGGCGGGTTTTCCACCGGAAAAGCTGGCAGCCCCATAACGCCTGATCCGGCAGAAGGCTCCATTTACAATCGCGTTTGAGCTCACGAACCATGAAGTCCGTTGCCGAACGTGGTCCGCGAAGGGTGGAAAGCCGGCAAAATGGCCGCATCAAAGAGCTGCGCGCTGCCCTGACCCGCGGCGCCAGGACTCCTCATATCGCCGTCGAAGGTCTGCATCTCATCGAAGAAGCGGTGAAGAGCCATCTAAAGCTGCGCACCCTCTTTGTGCGCAGCGGCAACGAGGGGCTGCTGGAACATCTGGAGCTAGGGGACGCCGAAGTGTTGATCGTCAGCCAGGACGTCTTTCTGAGCGCCACCACCACCGAGCATCCGCAAGGCATTGCTGCCCTGGTGGAGGCGCCCGGGTTCACGTTCGAAGCGATGCTTCGTGGCACGCCCCTGGTGGTTATCGCCGCGGGCCTGCAAGACCCCGGCAACCTCGGAACCCTGGTGCGCTCGGCCGAAGCCTTTGGCGCCACGGGCATGATCCTGCTTCCCGGCACCGTGAGCCTATCGAACGCCAAGACGCTGCGCGCGTCCTCCGGGTCGGCCTTCCGTCTTCCCGTGATCGCCATGCCGGCTGAAGATGCTTTTGCCGCTCTGCGGGAAGCGGGCGTGCAGATTGTCGCCGCCGTGGCACGAGATGGCGCGAGCGAAGTGGACTTGCGTGGACCCTGCGCGCTACTGCTCGGCAATGAAGGCTCCGGATTGCCTGATGCATGGATCGCAAACGCGGACGCACGAATGACGATTCCCTACCCCGGCGCGGTGGAAAGCCTGAACGCGGCGGTCGCCGGTAGCGTGCTGCTCTACGACGCGATGCGGCAGCGCCTGCGGCTACACGGAAATAGCGGAGAATCGCATGAGCCTCTTTAGCCAAATCCCGGAGGAAGGCACGCTGAAGAAGGCGCGCACCGCCCCCCTCGCCGAGCGCATGCGTCCCAGCACCTTGGAGGAATATGTAGGGCAGGAGCAGCTCCTCGGTCCCGGCATGCCCTTGCGCATGGAGATTGAGCGCGACGACCCGGGGTCCATGATTCTGTGGGGGCCTCCGGGTGTGGGCAAGACCACTCTGGCCAAGATTATCGCTGAGGCTACGCAGGCCACCTTCATTGAGTTCTCCGCGGTGCTGGGCGGCATCAAGGAAATCAAGCAAGTGATGGCCGACGCAGAGAAGGCCGCCGGCTTCGGATCGCGCACCATTCTCTTTATCGATGAGATCCATCGCTTCAACAAGGCCCAGCAGGATGCCTTTCTGCCCTATGTCGAGCGGGGCACGATTCGTTTGATCGGGGCCACTACGGAGAATCCTTCGTTCGAAGTGATCGCGGCTCTGCTCTCCCGCTGCCGCGTCTATCGCCTGGCGCCGCTGACCGATGAGCAACTGATTCAGTTGCTGAAGCGCGCGCTGACCGACCAGGAGCGCGGCTTGGGCACCATGAACGTCAAAGCGGAAGACCAGGCGCTGGAGATGATTTCCAGTTACGCCAATGGGGATGCGCGCTATGCCTACAATGCCCTGGAAACCTCGGCCAAGCTGGCAGCGGAGAGTCATACCGCGATTACGCGGGAGGTGGTGCAACATGCCTTGCAGCAGCGAGTATTGCTTTACGACAAGCAGGGAGAAGAGCATTACAACCTGATCTCGGCCCTGCACAAAAGCGTCCGCAACAGCGATGCCGATGCTTCGCTCTACTGGCTGGGGCGCATGCTGCGCGCCGGGGAAGATCCCATGTATGTTGCCCGCCGCTTGGTGCGCATGGCGGTGGAAGACATTGGCCTGGCGGCTCCGGAAGCCTTGAACCTGACCCTCTCGGCGCGCGACGCGGTTGATTTCCTGGGCTCGCCGGAGGGCGACTTGGCACTAGCCCAGGCGACAGTCTTCCTGGCGTTGGCGCCCAAATCCAACGCGCTGTACACCGCCTATGGAGAGGTAACGGCGGAGATCGAAGCCAATCGCGCGCAGCCGGTGCCGCTGCATTTGCGCAACGCGCCGACTCCTTTGATGGAGCAGTTCGGATACGGCAAGGGCTACCAGTATGCGCACGATGTGGAAGCGGGCGTAGCCGACATGGAGTGCATGCCGGATAATCTGCACGGCCGCGAGTTCTACCATCCCCGCGCGCAGGGCCGGGAAAAACTGCTGGCCCAGCGCATGGACGAGATCCGCGGCATTCGTGCCGCGAAGCACGCCGCCGGCAAACCAGAAAACAAATAGGAGCAACATGGATCAAGCGGCGGACCCGCAGTGGCTGAGTTGGACAAAACGTTTGCAGGCGATTGCCCAGAGCGGGCTAATGTATACCCGCGATCACTATGACCATCTGCGGTATGAGGAACTGCGCGAACTTGCAGCGGAGATGATGGCCGCGGGTGCCGGTATGCCCGACTCACAGAAGGTTCTGGATCTTTTCCGCGCGCAGGACGGTTATGCGACGCCCAAGGTGGAAGTGCGCGGCGCGGTCATCCACGAGGATCGCATTTTGCTGGTGCGGGAGCGTGAGGACGGGGGATGGACGATGCCCGGAGGTTGGGCGGACGTGGGCGAGACACCCAGTGAAATGGTGGTGCGGGAAGTAAAAGAAGAGTCGGGCTTCGACGTCGCGCCCCGCAAGCTGGCGGCCTTGTTTGACCGCAACAAGCATCCTCATCCGCCCAGCCTGCTGCATGCCTACAAGCTGCTCTTCTTATGCGATCTCGTGGGCGGCGAAGCCACGCCCAGCTTTGAGACCCCGGAAGTCGCATTCTTTCCGCGAAACGCGTTGCCAAATCTCTCCATCGCACGCGTCACCGAATACCAGATAGAGCACATGTTCGAACACGCCGCTCATCCCGAGTGGCCGACAACCTTCGATTAGTTGAGGCCGTGTCAGGTACCGCTTTTGTTCCACCACGACAACACCCTAAAATAAGACCATGGACAAAAAGAAGCTTGGCAACTCGGACATGGAGCTATCGCCGATTGGGTTTGGTTCATGGGCCGTCGGCGGTGGCGACTGGCAATTTTCCTGGGGACCGCAGGATGACAACGATTCAATCGCCGCGATTCATAGGGCCCTCGAATTGGGTATCAACTGGATTGACACCGCGGCAGTCTATGGCCTGGGGCATTCCGAGGAAGTGGTCGCACGTGCCCTCAAAACGACCTCGCACAAGCCCTATATTTTCACCAAATGCGGCCTGGTGTGGGATGAGAAGCGCGAAGTCAGCAATAGCCTGAAGCACATTCGCCGCGAGGCGGAGGACAGCCTGCGCCGCCTCGCGGTGGATGTCATCGATCTCTACCAGGTGCATTGGCCTAAGCCGGACGAAGAGATCGAAGAGGCATGGGGAGTGATGGCCGACCTGCAAAAGCAGGGCAAGGTTCGTTGGATTGGCGTCTCCAATTTCAGCGTGGAGCAGATGGAGCGAGTCAAGAAGATAGCTCCCATTACCTCGAACCAGCCGCCCTACTCCATGTTGAACCGCGCCGTCGAGCCAACCATTTTGCCCTTTTGCCAGAACAACAATATTGGCGTGATCAACTACGCTCCGATGCATTCCGGTCTTTTGACCGGGGCTATGAGCAAAGCGCGTGTAGCTCAATTCACCAGCGATGATTTTCGCCGCAACGCGAAGAACTACCAGGAACCCTTGCTGTCGCGGAACCTGGCGGTGGCGGAATTCATTGGAAAGATCGGTGAGAAGCACAACGTGAGTGCCGGCGTGGTGGCAATTGCGTGGACCTTGCATCATCCTGCTATCACTGCGGCCATTGTCGGTGGACGCAACGCAAAGCAGGTAGAGGGCGTACTTCCTGCGGCGACCTTCCGGCTCTCGGAGCAGGAGTTCTCAGAAATCCAAGCCTATCTCGCCGAGCACGTCCCCGCCTAATCAATATAGTCAGGAGCCTTCTTGAGGCGATTGAAGGTTGCCGGGTCGTGCTCGATCCAAAGTTGCGCACCGCTCTGCTTCAGGTATGCCTCCATCGCCGCGCGGCTGGCCAGCGTCTGCTCCTTATTTGCCTCATCCTGGGGAGGCCTTGGGGCTGTTCGCTCGGCTACATAGTGCCACAGGTCTCCCCCGATCAGGACCGGTCCCGTCTTGGGCAGCTTCAAGGCCAGAACCTGGTGACCGGGTGTATGGCCTGGAGCGTATTTGATGACCACGGCTCCATCGCCGAAGACATCATAGTCCGTGCTGGGGAGGATAATGGTCTTGCTATTGCGCAGCCGGCTGTAAGCCGATTGGTGCGCGGGACTGGCCGCGAACATCGCATCCCGTTCCGCTGCATGAACCAGCCACGTCGACCCTGCGAAGGCGTTCGCATTCGCTGTGTGATCGAAGTGATAATGCGAAAAGGCAATGTAGGTGATGTTCGCCGGAGCATAGCCGAGCGCTGCCAGTTGCGGCAGCAAAGGCCCGGGTGAGCTTACCGTATCGCCATCCTCAGACAGGGTCATCGGATTGTCTCCTTTAAACGCACTGTCCGGAATCACTCCGACATCCCACATCAACGTTCCTTTGGGATGAACGATGAGATAGCACGGCACCACCATGTCGGCGCTCTTCACGTCGCCTTTGTTCAATCCGTAAGTTAACGGGTCCTCGCCTTTGATCAGGCCGCAGTTGAACAGATACACCCGCAGCGAGGTGACAGGCGCAGCTGTTTTTTGCGCGCGCGACGATAGAACCACCGCTGCGCCGACGATCAGGAAAACAAACGTTGCACAAACTCTTCGATGTTTAGTCATGGATGAGCTGAGAAGGAGAATAACCTACTTGGCGGTAACCGCTACCGATGCGATGTGCTTCTCCCAGGCCAGTTGGATCTTGCCCTTGTTGCCGCCGGTGCTGCTGATCGTATACTTCAGCACTTCGATGGGACCCGGAGGCTTGCTCATCTCCATCTTCACCCGGCCCAGGTCCTTGGAGGGATCGTAGGACGTGCCCCACTGTCCCGTCTCCTTGCTGATGACCAGTTCCCATGCGTCGGGATCTTTGACATTGACATAGAGCGTGTAGTCGCCCTTCGGTACGGCCAAGCTGCCGATCATCAAATCAGTGCTGGTGTGGAACGCCGTAGCGTCATTTGCGCCGGCGCGCCAGATGGGGGCCGTTGGATCCTGCATGACTCGTCCACCCTCGCCAAAAATCTGGCGTCCGCGAACTGATGGAGCGCAATACTTGATCACCAGCTCTGCGTTGCCGATCTTGCCGCTCGCTGTTTCTGGGGGGCTCGTTTGCGCCGACGCGCTACACAGGCTCACCAGCAAACCTGCCAATACCAGAAAATACTTCATGGTTCATTCCTCCTTGTTCCTCAACGCCACCAATGACTGTACATCTAAACTGAAACGGTAGGATTAAGCGGTTTTGTGTGGCCACAAAATATGATGGATGAACCAGGATCGCCGCGTTATGTCTCCAGCGAAGATAACCAAAGACTCCTTGATTCCCTAGAGAGCCTACCCGGCGAAACGCGCAGCGGTTTCTTTGGCCCCGCATCCGTAACCTGGCGCGTGAATCGGGAGTCCGCCGTCTTTTTGGGCGCTGGGCGCGCGGCATTGCTGCAGTTAGCGCACCCATGGGTCGCGGTTGCGCTGGCTCATCACTCGAACCTCCTGAACGATGCGGTCGGGCGTTTTCATTCCACCTTTCGTGTCATCTACACCATGCTGTTTGGCACTCGCGCGCAGGCGGTCGAAGCGTCCAAGCGACTTTATCAACGCCATACCAGTATCCGCGGTGAACTGCCGCACGCAATCGGAACCCACGTGCAGGGCGAGCGCTACGAGGCCAACGAGGTCGCCGCCCTGTGCTGGGTATATGCCACGCTGGTGGACAGCGCAATCCTGGCCTACGAGTTTGTTCTGCCGCCGCTCACGCCCGGCGAACGGGAACAGTACTACCTGGAGAGCAAACGAATGGCCGCGCTCTTCGGCATCCGGGCCGAAGACTTACCACCAGATTGGGCCGCCTTTAAGCGCTACACCGCGGAGATGTTCGATTCGCAGCAGCTCGCCGTCGATGCCAACGCCCTGGCGCTGGGCCGCAGCGTCTTGTCCGGAGTGGGGACGTGGCTTCATCCTCCACACTGGTATCTCTCGGTCACGGCATTCTGGATGCCTGCGCGGCTCCGCACCGGCTTTGCCCTGCCGTTCGGCGCACGGGAGCAACAATCCGTGGTGCGGGCCGCTCGCTGGCTACCAAGACTCTATCCCAAGATTCCCCGAGGGCTGCGTTTTGTGGGCCCCTTTCATGAAGCAGAGGCTCGGCTGCGCGGTCGCCCTCCCGGCGCGCTCACACGGAAAAGCAATTTGTTCTGGATGGGCGAGCCGAGATTGCTTTATGGAATTTTTCCTGAATAGTGCGAGTGAGTCCTATCGAATCTCCTCGCATCTATGATTCCATGGGAAAGCTTGACGGGAAAATTGCACTCATCACTGGCGGCAACAGCGGTATTGGGTTGGCTACGGCGAAGCGTTTTGTGCACGAAGGGGCTTACGTCTTTATCACCGGCCGCACCCAGGCGAAGCTCGACGCGGCGGTGAAGCAGGTTGGCTCCAATGCAACGGGAGTCCAAGGGGATGTAGCGAAGCTCGCCGACCTGGATCGGCTATTCGCGCAGATCAAAAAGGAGAAGGGCAAGCTCGATATTGTCTTTGCCAACGCGGGCATAGCCAAGTATGCCCAACTCGGCAGCATCGATGAAGAACACTACGACAGCATCTTCGACGGCAATGTAAAGGGCATGCTCTTCACTGTCCAGAAGGCTTTGCCGTTGATGCCGGACGGTGGGTCGATCATTCTCAATGCGTCCGTGGTGGGCAGCAAAGGACTGCCGTCCAACAGCGTATATGCGGCAACCAAGGCTGCCATTCGCTCCTTCGCTCGGACTTGGACCACGGATTTGAAGGCGCGTCATATCCGGGTGAATGCGATTAGTCCCGGGCCCATCGACACCGAAGGTCTGCGTGAGTTACTCGGCTCCGCACAGGCCGGACAGGATCGACTGAAAAGCATTAGCACGACCGTGCCTTTGGGCCGGCTGGGCCTCCCGGACGAGATCGCAAAAGCAGCGCTCTTTCTCGCCTCTGACGACAGCAGTTACGTAACCGGCGTTGAGCTATTTGTCGACGGAGGATTCGCGCAGGTCTAAGGAACTGGATGGGTACCCCACGTTCGCACCAGCGTACGTGGGTTGAAGAGGATGGGCGAAGCCCACCAAAGCTTTTACTATCTCGACCAAAGTCGGACAGCAAATCCCGGTTGAACCGCGTAAGAGCATTCGAGGGCTTCGCCCGTCGTTTTAAACCCACGTACGCTGGTGAGAACGTGGGGCACCCGTCCAGCTTTTACTGCGTCCTGTGGGAACTGACTCCTCGGAGCTAGTTCTGGGGGGGCGGCGCAGCAGCCGGCGGCGCGGGCGCAGCTTCTTGGGTCGGCTTCTGCTCGGCCGGATGTGCCGGCGCCGGCGCCACCGCTAACGGTGCGACCGCAGCAGATTGCGACGGCTCCGCAGTCACTGGCAAGACCGCCGTGTTCACCACCGCCGGATCATCACGCAGTTTCAGATAAAGGGTTCCGTTGGGGCGCGGGACGCTCAGCGTCGACTCCCCAAAGCCTTCCGGCACGGTGACTGCATTGGCCAACTGAGCATCAATACCAACCTGGTCAAGCAGGAATAGGTCCGTTCCCACCAGCGTGCACAAAGGCGCGCCCTCGGTACACTTCAGCTCCTTCAATTGCGGCACCCGTACCAACGTAGCCAGAGGCTGCCAGTCTCCTTGCACGCCGTCCACGCTAATCGGCCGAAAACGTAGCGGGCCAAAGGCGGACCCTCCGAAGGCCTTCGTGGGATCCAGCGTGACTAGCGCGGTCTTGCCGTCCTGCAGCACAATGCCGCCGTCCCCCACACGCAGCACCGTGGAGAAGGAGCTGTCATTACTGGCCACCTCGATCCTCTGGTCGCGAGGAAAGGTAGCCGGCGTCGTCGCCTGCACAAAGAAAGTCAACTTCGCGTGCTCGGGAAGCTCATCCTGACTGCCCAACTGCACCACCGAAGCCGGCCCATCGGAATGCACGCTCTTGTTCATCAGCTTCACGCTGGGCCGTGGTGTTTGCACCGTCGTTTCCAAGTCCAATGCGCGCCCATCTTTCAGCGTCACTTTCGCCACAACTTTATCGTCCGCGTGGAAACTCGATGCCGCGGATTCCGGAGCTGCCAACACCAGCGAATCCTCACTCCCGCTATGCGTGAGCGTAGCCGAAGGAGAAAAAACCACGTTGTTGACTGTCATGGTCGCGACCTCATCCAGCCGCGTCCCCTTCAACACGCCCTGATGATCGCCGGCGTAGATTTTGAAGCTATCCAATCGCCCCGCCTCGGAATAGGTGTGCAGCGGCACCTGATCCGGCTTTTCCAATCCCACTTGCTTCACCTGCAGGCTGACCGCCCCCGCCTGCTCGCTATCGAGTGGCATATCAATCTGGATCTGGTTCGGCTTCACTGCTTTCCAGGTCGCGTCGAGCGTCTTGCCACCAGCGTCTTTCACCGTCACGCCCTCGACGCATGCCACTTCCGGAGCTTCCAGATGCACCGTGTCTTTACGGCCGACGATCAGCGCATGTTGGTCGGCGGAAGCCAACGTCCACTGTTGCGGGTGGGCGCTCACCAGGTGATACTTCGGCCCATCGAACGGATCAAAACCCCAATAGCCGTGTACGCTTCCCGTCGCGCTGCCAGCCAGACTCTGCGCTTCCAATGCTTTCTCATCCACCAAAAACCCACCCTGCATTGGAGCCGGGGTGACGGGAATGTCGACGTTTTGGCCGGCCTTGTTCTGTACGCGGAACACAAAGTCATGCGCATAGCTGGTGGCAAAGACATAGGGCGCGCCAACTGCCTGCAATACCAGGGGCTTCTTTTGGGCGCACAAAACCTCTTTGGGATCGACCGCATGCATCGTGGGCAGTTCTGGGGGCGCATCCGCGGTTTGCACCGCGGGCAGTCCAACCACCAGCACCGACTGTGGCTTATGAAACGATGGCGGGTTGTTCAGCTTGAGCATCATGGTGTCGCCCTTAGGTATGACGAGCGCCGGCAGGTACTGATACTCCGCGGTATGGAAGCTGTCCAGGATCTTCGCCATGTCCATCACCGTGCCGACGTAGACGCTGTAATATCCGGCGCCAGCCTGCTGGGTGTAGGACATTTGCGCCAGCATGTCGGCCGCCGGACCCGACGTGGCCGTCTGCACCAGGCTCGCACTGCGCCCATTGTCGAGCACCAGGCTGTCTGGATTCTGGACCAGGCAGGGAGCCTGCTGTTCGCTGGGCTTGTCGAAGCACTGTTGATCGACCTTGATATTGAGGCTGCGCGCCAGAAGCTTGGCCTGATCCTCGACTGCTTTCGGATCGCTCGCATCTTCGGATTTCACAGCTGCGAGGTAAGTATCCAACCGTGCTCGATCAAGACTGGCCTGATGCAGATCTTGCGCCGCACGCACGAAGGCGCCTGGCCGGCCGCGCACCGCGTTGCGCACGGTGCTGAAATCTCCACCTGTCTCAGGAGCGAGAAACAGCAGAACCTGCTCTGCGCCGTCAGGGACGGTTACGTTAATTCCCTCTTCGTGGACCTTCTTGTTCCAGGTCTCCGCCTTGATGAACCAATTCTCCGGAGGCGGGTTGACCGAACCACGCAGGAACGCCACCACCAGCACATACCGCGCCCCTTCTTTTTCGGGGAAATCGGGGTGCACCCAAATGCGGTCACCGACGGCCAGCGATGCGACTGCACCGATCGGCAGCGTCTTGCCATTACGGGTAACCTTAGCCTGGATACGCGGCCCATCGAGATCAAACGCCGGCCCCCCGTCTGCGTGGGCTAGCGGAACCGTGAAGAAAAGCAGGAAGCACCAACGTAACCAAGTCACTCGCATCTTCTGATTATAGAAACAATTCATCCTATGGTCAGTGGCGGGTTTGGCCTATGTTGGTTGCCTGTGCAGGTGCCCCACTTTAGTAATCCCCGACCTCGGACGCGTGCCGGCGGCGCGTCCGATAATGGTCGGGGAAAGTATTGAGCGCTAGTGCTTTACCGCGATCGCCTGCATTTCGATCTTCGCTCCGCCGATTAATCCGGCCACCTGAACCGTGGCTCGCGCCGGTTTAGGATCTGGCATTAAAGCTTTGTAAACCTCGTTCATTTTCGGCACATCATCCAGGTTGGTGATATAGAGCGTCACAGAGACGATGTCCGTCATCTTGAAGCCGGCATCTTCCACAACTTTTTTCACCGCTGCGATCGTGTTGGTGGTTTGCAAGGTGATGTCTGTGCCTGTGACTTTGCCATTTGCATCCGGACCCTGCTGGCCCGCGACATAGAGCGTATTGCCCGCGACGTAACCGTTGCTGAACGGCATGCCCTGCTTAAAGCCGATCGCCTGGTTCTGCGCAAACGCGCTGCCCGCAGTTAGACCAACCATCATCCCGGCCAACAAAAGGCCGCGCTTCGCCACTGCCAAATACTCACGCTTCATCGTTCAGTTCTCCTGTGCTGCGGAATATCGAAATTCTCTCACCCCCAAACACCTTGCGCTTCTACACATCGAGGCGTATAGGTAGAAGCAATAGGCATGGATACCTCATCCAAATTCGATCTTCCCCAAGGAACCCTCGACCTCCTGATCCTGAGAGTGGTCGCGCTTGGGCCCATCCACGGCTACGCCATTGCGCAGCGCATCCAGCAGATATCGCGCAATGCCCTGCAGGTTCAGCAAGGTTCGCTCTACCCCGCCTTGCATCGCCTGCAATACAAGAAGCTGCTCACCGCCAAGTGGGCGGAGTCAGAGACCGGACGCGACGCGAAATTTTACGAGCTCACGGCCCGCGGCCGGGCACACCTGAAAAGCGAGACCGAGAGCTGGGGCCGCCTGACGGATGTGGTCGCGCTTTTCCTTGAAGATCCGCAAGGAGAACTGTCATGAACTGGTGGCGCAGGATATGTGCCCGCCCGGCGTGCCTCCCGCATCGATCCCATCGTCGCCCTCCGCTGCAACTAAACCGCCTGCCAACTCAATACATAGGAGGGGTGAGGTAAAGACTCCATATTCTTGGGACCATTCGCGACCCCGACCGGTAAAAAATTCCACATCGGTTCTTCAAAAAATGACAATCAAATGACTATTCAGGGCTACCAAAGAGGAAAGAATGCTCCCAAGGTCGAACGAACATGTGCAGGTGCTGGCTTCTTGTTTTTTGCGTGGTGATCGCGTCTGGTCACGCACAGGCCACCGCGCCGGTGCAGACGGACGTTGCGCCGCCGCCGTCGAATCGATTCCCTGCTAACTGGTACCCCGCGGATAGCGGCGTGACGTACACATCGGCCGCGCAACGGGGCGCGCCCTATACAGCGACACTCGTAACCACCTGGCGGCTTCGTGGCCCGGACGGCATGACCAAGACTCTCACGCAGAGCGGCCTCCAGGCACGGGATGGAGCCGGGCGAAAGCGTGAGGAGATGGCCATGCCCCGGCCGGACGATCATGGCGGAGTGATCATGACGCACGAGGTGTCGGTGAGCGACCCCGTGTCTCACTGCAATTTCCGATGGATGGAACCCTGGGTCGCGCCTGGTCCGCCCCAAGCGATGGTCACCTGCATGCCGCGCACGCTTCATTACACGGAGCAAAACATCTACGCGGACGCGATTGCAAGCCAGCCACAGCAACTTATTTCGGCTCCGGATTCGAACGACCGTTCCGAGCCCCTGGGTACACGCAATATGGAGGGGTTCGAGGCCACAGGGGTGCGGCGAACGAGAACCGGGACGGCGTCTCCCAGCGGAACCGTCGTGCTCACCACTGAGATTTGGTATTCCCAGGAATTACAAGAGCTGCTGGAGTTGCGCCAGACCCTGGAACCAGAAACCCAGCCAGGCGAGGGCCCTCTCCCGGATTTCAAACTCACGCAGATCCACCGTGCTGAGCCCGACGAAAAGCTCTTCTATCCACCGGAAGGCTACAAAATAGATCCCGAAAGCTAATCAGGTTTCTCTCCTTCATTATGGTTCTGCATATATGCTGCATAATGGAGAAACCCATGGCACAGAAACTAAGTAAGTGTGGACTGCCGCTGGCTCTTTCGTTGGTCGCGGTCGTGAGTGTCTATGCTGCCGAGCCGATCACTGAAATCACTCTCCCCGGTTCGCGGCTGTTCACGGAAAGCATTACCTCGACTAAAGACGGAACCTTATATGCAGGCAGTGTGGGCAAGGGCAATGTCGTCCGCATCCCGTATGACAGCACGACGGTCACCGAGTTTATCAAGCCGGGCAGCAACGGTCTCAACTCCGTCTACGGCATCTACGCCGACGAAAAGCACAAGACCCTATGGGTATGCTCCGACCATTGGGCTGATGGAAAAGGTGACCCGCCTGCGGTGAAGACATTCGACCTCACCACGGGTGCGGCGAAAGGGAGTTATACACTTCCCGGGAGCCCTACTTTCTGTAACGACATTGCAGTCGCTGAGAATGGCACAGCCTATATTTCCGATACGGAACAAGGCAGCCTGGTGATGCTCAAACCCGGCGCCAAAGACCTTGTGGTCGCGGCCAAAGACCCATTGCTGAAAGGGATAGATGGCTTAGCCTTTGGCGAGAAGACAGTTCTGTATGTCAACAGCGTGACTGAAAACAAAATGGTGCGCGTGGACATCGGACCGGACGGCAAATCGAAGGACATCCTCGACCTCAAGCTTTCCCAACCACTCACTGCTCCCGACGGCATGCGCACCATCGGCAAGAACCGGCTGCTGATGGCGGAGAACTCCGGCAACATGGACATCGTCACCATCACTGGTCTCAATTTCCAGAACGCAGACATCAAGGTCATTAAATCAGGTTTGGAATCCACCCCTGCAGTGACGGCGACACGTGGCATGGCCTGGATCGCTGAGGGCAAACTGAACTACCAGGACGATCCGAAGCTTAAAGATAAAAACCCCGACCCGTTCAAGCTGTACGCGGTTCCGCTGCCGAAAAAATAATCTTGGTTCTCACACAGACTCTTCCGGGCAGGGCCGCCGTCGACCCTCTGTTGACGATGAGAGGGCACTTTCTTTCGAAATCACGGATTAGCTGTCCAGTTGCGGACGCATACGGTTGGATTCGGACATCCAAGCTCACACCAATGGGCGTAATTCCTTGACTCTAAAGCCATTGTACTGCTGCCCAGAACGGTAGCAGACGTGCTCTCTCCATGGCCTCTGGGGGTGTTCATGAGCCGTTTGATGAATGATGGACGATTTGGCGTCCGTCAGCTGCGCAAGAATCCGACGTTTGCTTTAACGACCATTCTCACACTGGCCTTGGGCATCGGAGCGACGACAGCGATCTTCAGCCTGGTGTATACGGTGATGCTGAAACCGCTGCCTTTTCCTGAGTCTCACCGGCTAGTGTTTCTCTCTCAGGAAGATCATTCCGTCGGCACCACCACTCCTGAGGCGTTGAGCTATCCGGATTACTTCGACTGGCGCGCCCAGAATCGGACGTTGACTGGCATGGCCTCTTCTAAGGCTGTCAACGTTACGCTGACTGGCATAGGTGAGGCGCAGCAACTCAACGCGCAGGCCGTTTCCTCGAATTTTTTTCAGGTGCTGGGTGCGGCGCCGATGCTGGGGCGAGATTTCCTGTGGGAAGAGGAAAAACCAGGCCATCGAGGGGCGATGCTGAGTTATGCGCTCTGGCAATCGAGATTTGGAGCAAATGCTCACGTCGTGGGCCAGCCGGTAACTTTGGATGGCCTGCAATATACCGTGATCGGTGTCATGCCGCGCGGCTTCAACTTTCCCATTCAGCAGCCTTCCGTCGATCTGTGGACGTCGTTAGCAGCCGAAGCAGAGGGCGCCGACCCTGTAACTGCCCAACGAGGCTTTGACGGGCTGCAGGTGATCGGACGTCTGAAGCCGGCCGTCACGTTGGAGCAGGCCAGAGCCGACTTGAGCGTGATTGCCCGCAATCTGGCCCAGCAGTATCCAGATTCGAACAAGTGGTACACCACGGCATCGGTTAAGCCCGAATTCGAACACTTGGTGGGCGACACAAAGCCGGGACTGCAACTCCTGTTTGGCGCCGTCGTCCTAGTGCTTCTGATCGCGTGTGTGAACGTGGCCGGATTGCTGTTGACGCGCAGTGCGCAACGCACCGCAGAGGTGGCGCTGCGTGGAGTACTTGGCGCCAGCCGGATGGAGATCGTTCGTCAGATGCTGGTGGAATCGCTCTTGCTGTCGTTGCTTGGCGGTCTGGGAGGGGTGGGCCTCGCTACGATATTTCTGCGGGGATCTATTCGCTTCCTGCCCCATATGCCGCGGCTCAACGAAGTTTCCCTGAATGGCCCGGTGCTGATATTCGCCGTGGGTCTGTCAGTGGTTACTGGACTGTTGTTTGGCGTATTGCCGGCGATGCGAATTTCGCGCTTGGACCCCGCGCTCGCGCTGCGCGAAGGGACCAGGACGGTTACAGGTGGCCGTGTGCAACAGCGGCTGCAAACGTGGATGGTGATCGGCGAGACGGCGCTGGGGTTAGTGCTGCTGGTGGCTGCAGGTTTGCTCATCCGCAGCTTTATCGCTGTGCTCGGCGTCGATCCAGGTTTCGATCCCCAAGGAGTGTTTACGGCTCGCATCAGCTTGCCGGACAGCGGCTATAAACATGACCAGAAGATCCAATTCATCAATCAGTTGATTCCGCAATTAGCCGCGCTCCCCGGAATAAAGTCTGCCTCCGCGGGTTGGCCGATGCCGATGTCTAGCAATCATGCTGGGGTCAGCTTTACCGTCGAAGGCCATCCAGTACCCCATTCAGATCATCCCAGCGAAGCGATCGGTCTTGCTGTTCCCGGTTTTTTTGAGACCATGCGCATTCCATTGATCGCGGGACGCACCTTTGTCGCGCACGATGATCCTAAGGGTCCACCGGTGGCAATCATCAACCAGGCTTTCGCGAAGAAGTATTTCCCCGGAGTGAACCCGGTGGGCCAGCATATGACGTCGGACTTGGGAGACGGCACGCTGGATCGGCCGCTGCGGGAGATTGTGGGCGTAGTCGGCAACGTAAAGCAGCAGGGGTTAACGGCGGAATCGGATCCTGAATACTACCTGCCATGGAGCCAGGCCGTTATCACCACCCCCTATCTTTGCCTAAGGACGGCAGGCAATCCGGCGGATCTGGAGAAGGCGGTACATACGATCGTTGCGCGGATGGACCCAACCGTGCCGATATACCAGGTTCACGATTTGGACTTCTATATAGCGCAGTCAGCGGCGCAGCCCCGTTTCCAAACTCTATTGGTGACTAGCTTTGCCGCGATAGCTCTGCTGCTCGCCGCCATCGGTCTCTATGGTGTGTTGTCGTACATCGTGCAGCAACGGAGAATGGAGATCGCACTGCGGTTGGCAGTCGGCGCACAACGCGGCGAAGTAATAGAGTTGGTTCTGAAACGTGGAATGACCATGGCGGCGGTTGGAGCGGCCGTGGGATTGGGCATTTCCGCCGGGCTTTACAGGTTCATTGCAACTTTGCTGTACGGTGTGCAGCCTTTCGACCCACTGACATTTACGGCGGTGTCGCTCTTGTTGTTGCTTGTGGCACTGGTGGCCAGTATTGCACCGGCCTATCGCGCGGCTCAGGCTGATCCCATGATTACCTTGCGCAATCAATAACCGGTAAACGGACACCTTGATAGTTACTATTTTAGCGTGATTTGCAGGCCCCCCTCGGCGTTCGATGGGACGGTGACTCCCCAGCGTCCACCTGTTTGCGTGATGGCCAGGTTCTTTCCGTTGACCGATGCTCGTGTTTCCTTTGGCTTCCAGCTGACCACTTCAATCCGATACTCATGCCACCACGGCCGCCAATTCCCTTCTTGCTTGGCGATCTCCACCTGGACGGATCCATCGGCTGCCACGGAACAGGTAAAGTGAATCCGCGCGTATGCGCCGTTGCGAAAATCGAAGCTGTGGCCGTCGTCGGTGTAGACCTCGCCTGTGCACTCCTCGCCGCCGGCAGGAGGAAACAACCGGAGCGTCAAGGGACCGCTGGGTGTTTCGCTCGTACTCTGGGTCAGCGGCGCGATGGGCAGGATAGTGCCCCCGCGCACATAGACCGGTAGATGATCGAGTGTGGGCGTCACCATCAGCGGCTTTTGCGCAATCACTTTGTCCCGCTGCTCCAAATCAAGGTTTCCGGCAAGCGTGCCCCGCCTAAGCTGTTCGCCGGTCCAATAGTCGTACCAGGTCCCCAGGGGCAGGCGCACGGGATAAGGAGCGACCTCCTCCGGAGAAGGATTGGGTGCGACCAGGATGCGGCTGCCAAAAAGAAACTCACTTCCCCCCGTAGTCAGGTCGTACGGAGTGCCATCATCGGTGGCGTGCGGGAACTCAAGAAAGAGCGGCCTGTTAATAGGTAAACCATCGTGCGAGGTCTCTTCCGCGACTGTATACAAATAGGGCATAAGACGGTAGCGCTCTTCAATGAAGCGCCGCCGAATGTTTTCCTGCTGCGGGCCATCCACCCACACCTCGTGCATGCGCGTTCCCTTTGCCGAGTGGTCGCGGTCGATGGGCTGAAAAGCTGAAAGCTCAATCCATTTGGTCAGCAGGTCTGGCGGTGGAGAACCGGCAAAGCCACCCACGTCCGCACCGGCCAGAGAAAAGCCACTCAGGCCCAGGTTCACCAGCTGGGGCACGGTCATACGCAGGTGATTCCAGGTGGAACTATTATCGCCAGTCCAGGTGGTGGCGTAGCGCTGACCTCCGGCGTAACTGGCACGCGTCATCACGAACGGCCGTTCGTTCGGCCGGAAGGCTAGCTCTCCCTGGTAGGTGCCGCGAGAATTCTGCATGCCGAAAATGTCGTGAATCTCAAGGTGCGTCGCGGTGCGCTTGCGGAAGCCGGGTTCGTCAATCCGATGTTGTATGTTGTCGGGCATCGTCTTGCCTGGACCGTCGAAAACTGCGGGCTCGTTCATGTCGTTCCAGAAGCCGGCAACGCCATCGTTGATGAAATCCTTGAAGAGTCCACCCCACCACTCCCGTGTCTGCGCCTGGGTGAAGTCGGGAAAAACCGCAGGGCCCGGCCACACCGTGCCCACGTAGACGGAACCATCCGGGTTCTTCACGAAGTGGTCTCCGGCAGTTCCCGAATCGTAGGGTGCATAGCCAACATTCGGCTGCCGGGCCACATGCAGGTCTGTAATCACCACCAGCTTGAAATGTTCGCCGGCGAGATCCTTCACCATCCCGGGAAAGTTTGGGAAAGCCTTCTCATTTACGGTGAACGGCCAGTTCTCATGTTGGAAGTCGATATCCAGCCACAACACATCCGACGGGATGCGGTCCTTGCGCAACCGCGCGGCTATCTCACGCAGTTGCGTCTCAGGAAAATAGGTGTAACGCGATTGCTGAAAGCCCAGCGCCCACAATGGCGGCAAGGGTGTGGGCCCCGTCAACCATGCCCATGCGGTCACCACCTGCTTGGGCTCAGGGCCGTACAGCAGGTAGTAGTCAATCGGCCCGTTCAGCGATCCGAAGGTGTACCGGGTCACATCCGCGCGGCCAAAATCGAAGTTGGTTCGCCACGTATTGTCGAGGAATACGCCGAGCGTGCGGCCCTGCTTGATGTTCAGAAAAAATGGGACGGTCTTGTAGATGGGATCGGTGGACTCCTGCCACCCGAAGGCGTCGGTGTTCCACATGGTAAAGGCCTGTCCGCCGCGATCGAGCGGACCGGGCTTGTCTCCCAGCCCAAAGAAGTGATCGCTGAAGCTGCGCTGCTTGTTGACTGTGAAGCGGGTTCCATCCCACAGGATGGGCGCCGCGTCCTTTTGCAGAATGTTGCCTTGTAGATCGGTCACCGTGATCAACAGATGATCATCCACGCTCACCCGCAGCGCCTTGGTAGCAAAACCGCGCGCCTCGGCGGTTACCGGAACGCTGCTGGTGCGGGACTGCGATAGCACGGCCCAGGACGCATCCTCAGGCACAGCGTCGCCCTTCCACATGCGCACGCGCAGGATGTCGTCGCGCAGGGCATTCACCTGCAAAGTCACCCCGTCTGCCTCCGCGGTCAATCCGCTCGGTGCGGGCGTGATTTGCTGGCAGAGCACACTGGTTGGCAAACACAGAAGAGTGAAAAACGCTGCAGCTGTACAGCGATGACGTACGCGCGCCGGCATATTGCTCCTTCCGCCTCAACGGATTCCAGAATCAGGTTCAGTATTCGGCGTCCCTTTGTAATGTACGCGTTCTTTCCCGTCAAGCAGCGCTGGCCGGCTGCGCGAGCGCTCAGAGGGATTCGATTTTTCCGAATATATGACAGCCCCTGTCATATATCTCTTCTAGTTTGGAATCACGCCTACTTTCGCGGAGGTATAAAGGCAAATGAAATCCCTACTGGACCCATCGGTGGCGGGTGAGATGAAGCAACGGCTGACCGCTCTGCATCCGGGGAGCGAGCGGCAATGGGGCAAGATGGACGTTGCACAGGCAATGGCACATTGCGCGGCTGGAATGGAGATGGCCCTTGGAGATAAGCATCCTCCACGGCTGTTGATTGGGCGAATCATCGGTCCCGTATTCCGGTCCGCTTATTCGAATGAAAAGCCCATGCAACCAGGCTCACCGACGCACCCGTCGCTGAAGATAAATGATCAACGAAACTTTGCCCGGGAACGGGACCGCCTCGCCAGCCTGATTGACCGATTTTCTGCCGGCGGCGCAGACGGGTGCACCACCCATCCGCATCCCTTCTTCGGTAAGCTGACCTCCGCGGAATGGGGTACGGGGATGTACAAACATCTCGATCATCATCTGCGGCAATTTGGAGTGTAACTAGCGGTGATGGATCGCGATCATCGCACCCCACTCACTGTGTACAGATCGTAGAGCCGCAAACCGTAGCCATATAGGTAGCTTGCGCCGTCCGGTGTAATGATCGGCCGTGCCGGGTAAACGCCTCCGACTGTAGGCTTGCCAAGCTCTCGCCATGGGGTCCGAACGCCGGTGTGTGGATTTAGTTTTTGCACATCAAGGTTGTTGCCCGTGTCATCGGGATTCGTCTGAACATAGAGCTGACCGTCGCTCGTCCAGTTGAGAACATTATCGTTCGCTTCGAGGCCGGCGATTTTTACCGGGCTGCCGCCCGCGATCGGGACCAGCACTGGATCTACCTCCTTGGGGAATCCGCTCCCCAATGCCGCCAGCAGCCATTGGTCGTCCGGAGAAACCAGCCAGCCGGCTCTGCCCTCCTCAGTAATTGGGTGCGGAGTGCCCCCGTTTAAATCCTGCAACCATGTACGCAGCGGGCGACCAGCCTCCCGAGCCTCATAGACAATTCGTTTGCCGTCGGACAAAAAGCTGCCCATGATCAGCGGGGATAAGTTCGGCGGACTGATACGGCGGGCTTCGCCAGGGCCCACGGGAAGCAGCCATACTTCTTGCGTCGGCTCGACTATCTTCTGGCCGAGCGCCCACTTCTTATCGGGCGAGAGCGCCATGCCATAACCTTGGCCGACAGCGACTGCTGGCGACCCATCCACATTACGGACAAAGATGGTGTAGCCTTGCGACCTCCTCACCCTCTTCCTCAAAGAGAATCATCTTTCCGTCCGCGCTGATGCCACGGTTGTAACCGTAGTCGAGCCAGGAAAGATCGCGCTCTGCCTTTCCGCTCTCGGTGGACACGATCATGCCTCGGCGGTCGATTCCCTGGGCCAGCAGCAGCTCTCCGTTGGCCGCCCTGTCCTGCAGTTGCAGGCGGCCGGGGACGGCCAAAGGAACACGAATTTTTCCCGTCAGGGTCAACGCATGCACCAGCCCCGACTCCAAGGGAGACGTAAACCAGACCTCATCATCCGCGGGGCTCCACGCGAGGCCCTGCGCGCTTTCGAAGATCGAGCTCTCGACCACCTTTTCTCCTGTGCTGCGCAAAACAACGATGGTGCCCCGGTCATCGTAAGGATTCTCATGTGCGATGAAGGCGAGGTACTTTCCGTTGTGCGAAAAACGAGGGTCGTTGATGGCATTCTGCCGGTAAAGAGTCTTGCCGATGGGGTACTCCAGCTGGCAAACCCTCTCATTGGGCAGCCAGCGAACGATCGCCAACCCGGACCCCTGGGGAGAAAAATCCGCACCCCCCACGTTTTCGATTTCCGGCTTAGGTGCCCCATTATCCGCGAAGGTCCGCGCCAGGTTGCCTATCGTGAGCAGCGCAGTAACGAGGCGCGGTTCGAGCGCCACCGCCAACTCTCCTCGCGGGGAGACCGCCAAAAGGCGAGCGTTAGCGATTCCGAGCGAGTGTCCTCCGGTGGCTTTGGCGGCAACCTCATAGATTTCGGGCTTGGCGCCTTCCAATGCGGCCGTGTAGAGGATGCTCTGCCCATCTTCCGTGTAGCGCGCATTGTCTAACTGGCCGCGGCGGAAAGTTAGCTGGCGAAAATGGGAACTGGTCGGGGCGCTCATGCCAACCATCGCTCTCCAACCGGCCAATCCACCCAGGGCTAATAAGAGCGCCGCAGCCACCCCCCACCACCAGCGCCGTGCTGCTTTGGGCTTCGCCGCGCTTACACCGCCAACCGGAGTAAGCGTGGAAAACGACTCCAGGTCGAAGGCCAGATCGCGTGCTGATTGAAAGCGCTGCTCCGGCGCCTTCTCCAGGCAGTGGCGCACAATTCTTTCCAGCGCGGGAGCAATGGCCGAGCCCACCAGCGACAACTCCGGTGGATCTTCATTCAGGATGGCGGTCATGGTCTCCGCGGCCGTATCCCGTTTGAAGGCGCGCACTCCGGTGAGCATCTCGTACAGCACGGCGCCGAAACTAAAAATGTCGCTTCGGCAATCAACCGCACTTCCGCGGACCTGCTCCGGCGACATGTAGCCCACCGTCCCCATCACCGCGCCGACGTCCGTCGCGGGTCCAAGTCCGGTCATGGCCGTCAACCCATCATCGACGCGCTCTACGCCGGCCTTTTGCACCGTCTTGGCCAGACCAAAATCCAGGATCTTGACCCGGCCTTCTCGAGTGATAAAGATGTTGTCGGGTTTCAGGTCGCGATGCGCGATGTCTTTGCTATGGGCGGCAGCCAATCCGTGTGCAATCTGGACGGCATAATCAATCGCCTTGCGTTGGGAAAGCGCTCCACGGCTGAGAACTTCGCGTAGGCTCTCCCCGTCTAGTAACTCCGAGACCATGAAGGGCTGGCTCTGATGCTGACCTATATCGTGCACCGCCAAAATGTTGGGATGGCTCAACGAGGCGACGGCCCGCGCCTCTTGCTCGAAGCGTCGCAGCCTCTCAGGGTCGGCGGCAAAGGACGCCGGCATCACCTTGATGGCAACATCGCGGCCCAACCGCACGTCGCGGGCTTTATATACCTCGCCCATGCCGCCCGCGCCGATGAGGGACACGATTTCGTAGGGTCCGAGCTGGGTTCCGGCAGAAACGCTCATGGGATCTGCGAGATTATAGCTTGAGCGTTTTCACGCTGATTAGAACCGGTATCCCGGCCTAAGCTCACAGCGGTAGACGGTGGTCTTCTCCTCTTCCATATCGGTCCGCGCAGTGCAGGTGGCCCAGCTCAGCTCAGGGTCGGGGCCCAGGGGAAACACCATGGGGGCGCCACCCACATCGGCCTCAAGGCTCACACCTTCCTGGGTGGGGGGCACGGTAAAGTTGAGCGTCTGGCCAAAGATGACAGGGTACAACTCGCGAACCTCGGAACTGATGGCGGTGTGATACACCTCAGCCTCCAACAGAAAGGTGGCCGTATCCGACCAGTTCAGAGCCGAAACTTTAATGTAGCGCCCACCATGAATGAATCCATTCGAATCAATCCTGGTAAATGGGCACGGCCCTGCGATGCAGGAGGCTCGTATATTGCCGAAGGAATTATCCGTTCCCGCATCGAGCGACGCGGACGCGGAAGACGCCTTCCACTTCCCATCGGGTGAGCAGGGAGACTGATGATTGCAGGGAACGTTTCCCTTATTGACTACCTGAAAGGTCTTGACCGCACTACCCACATTCGTCTCCGTCCGAGTGTTGATGGTGTATCTCACCCGGATATTCGAGACCACGATAAGCGGCTGACTGGATCGAGCTTCGGCCTTCGCGGGGAGTGGCGTCATGGCCGCAACGTAGAGCTGCTTGGGGATTGCCAGTCTTCCCGTTTGCACAGTCAGATCGAGCGGCTCGTATCGCGGATCGCGGAAAGAGACCGTGACCGGCCGATCGGTCAAGACGGTCTTTTGCAGGACAAAGTTGAAATATCCGGCTGCATCGGACTCCGTCGTGGCACTCCGGACGCCATCGGACGCGGTGATCGTCACCCCGGCGATCGGCAGCTCCTTATTGGGGTCCGCATCGCGCCGTATCACGGAACCTTCAATCGGTATCGCTTGCGCCTCGGTGATCGTTCGCAACCGATGGGCCCGCATCAACAGCAGCACCACAATCCCCACGCATGCTGCCACTGCGATGATCGCCCAGGCAATCTTCTTTCCTGTCATTGCATCTATTATTGAATTATTCGCTGCAACGTGGAAGGGGATGGGCGTCAGAGTCTTCACCAGAACGCGCCGGTGACAGCTTGAACCCTGAAGAGCCAGGTTGTCACGCAGATACTTAGCTCGTGCGAAGCAGCTACAAATGGTAGAGGATTTAGCCTCTGAGGGTAAGATGGGCTAAATGAGTGTGGACCAATTTGCAGACCCAATCGCGGGAAGCGACCCGCGCGCGCACCGCACTTCCCGGCGCGAACTGCTGCGCCAAATGGCCGGCGTCTCGCTCGGCCTGCCACTCACCCCATGGAACGCTTTGCTGGCCCAGGCTGCCGCGGACAAGCACCATAAAGGACCAGCTGGCCTTCCTCCCCCTGCCACCTTCGGGCCGGAGGATGAGCAATTCCTGGACGATCTGGAACACACCAGTTTTCTCTACTTCTGGGAGCAGGCCAATCCGCAGACCGGCTTGATCAAGGACCGCTGCAACGCGCGCATCAATGACACCGGGGTGGTGGGTAGCATTGCCTCCACCGGCTTTGGCCTGACCGCCATTTGCATCGCAGAAAAGCGCGGCTTCGTCACGCCCCAGGACGCGCGCCTGCGGGTGCTGGCCACTCTCACTTTTCTCTGGCGAACCTTGCCCACGCATCGCGGATTCTTTTATCACTTCGCCAACATCGACACCGGCGAAAGGCTCTGGGACTCTGAGGTCTCTTCCGTCGATACGGCGATCCTGCTTTGCGGCATCCTCACCTGCCGCCAACACTTTCTTGATGATCGCGACATTACCCAATTGGCTCATGCGATTTTCGATCGCGTGGACTGGAGCTGGCTCTCGGAAGACACCGCGCTGTTGACCCAGGGGTGGACGCCTGAGTTCGGCTTCCTGCCTTACAAGTGGGATTACTACAGCGAACTGATGATGATTTATCTGCTCGGCATGGGTTCTTCCACCCACCCTCTGCATCCGGACGCGTGGGCAGCATGGAAGCGGACCGTTTTCGAGTACGACGGGCTGCGCTACATCGGCTCCTTCGCGCCCCTCTTTGTGCATCAATACTCTCAGGCCTGGTTTGATTTCCGGCACAAGCGCGACAAGTATGCAGACTACTTCCACAACTCGGCCATCGCCACCGATGTGCACCGCCGCTTCTGTATCGAACTAAGCAAGACCTTCCCCGATTACAGTGACGATCTCTGGGGCATCACTGCCTCCGACTCTGACAAAGGCTACGTGATCTGGGGCGGGCCTCCGGCCATGGGCCCGATCGATGGCACGGTGGTCCCCGCAGCCGCTGGCGGGTCCTTGCCGTTTCTGCCCGAGACCTGCATGCGGGTGCTCAGGAACATCCGGACTCGTTATCCGCAGGCCTGGTGCCGCTATGGCTTCGTCGACGCCTTTAATCCGTTGAAGAACTGGTACGACCACGACGTGATCGGCATCGATACCGGCATCACCATGCTGATGGCGGAAAATGCTCGCACTGCTTTCGTATGGGAGACCTTCATGAAGAACCCGGAGGCGCAACGCGGGATGGCGCTCGCAGGCTTCACCAGCTATAGCCCGCCGGCGGGGCCAAGTTCATAAGGCATGGGTCGTACTTTCTTTCATTTGCTCGGCGCCTTGGACCCTTTTCCCGATTTCCAGAAGAAATTCGGCCGGCGGAATTGGTTTTAAGAGTAGGTCGAACTGGTGACCGAGCGCGCGCGCTTGTTGTAACAGGTCCGAAGTCGCTGCCTGCCCTGACAACAGCACAATCTTGCACGTGGGGTACTGCGCTTTCATTTGGATCGCCAGATCAATGCCGGAGATACCCGGCATCTCGACATCCGATATGAGCAGATCAGGGGCCTTCGACCGGGCGGCCGCCAACGCCTCTAACGGACTGGTGAAGAACTTCGCCGAGAACCCGTGCATTTGCAATATGGCGGTCAGAGTGGATGCGACGACATGCTCATCGTCAACAACGAAGACGCGTGGACCTTGGTCGGAAGACACATATGTCCTCTTTCGAGTACCTGTTTCGTGCATAGCAAAGGCGCTAGCTGGCGAGAAGACTCACGCCGGGCGTTTCGAGTAACTTTCGATGGTGACAAACAACGGAGCGCATTTGAACTTAGTATCTTCCTCTTACACGCTCGTTTACTGGTCAAATTAGCTCACGGACGCGAGTTATCCGGTAAGGAACTGACTTTCGTCACTAGTTTCTCCGCAGCTTGCTAGGAGTAATTTCTTTTATCCCCAGACGCCAGCGCCTTGGCCAAGAAACTCGAGACCTGTTCGATGCGATAGAGACGCGCCACCTGGTTAATTACCGCCACAGGAGCTCCAGTGGCGACGTCTGTCGCAAGCACAGCTTGAAAATCATCTGGTTGCGGCGTGGTCCTTGCGGCTCCCCGCAATCCCCTTAAGCACGGTCCACCTGAATGCCAACGCCTGGGCTTTTTCGCTGGCGGGATCTTCGGTGAGCGAAGCCTCCACTTCGCGAAAAAGATCAACCCATTTTCCAGAAGAGCGGTCATCCGATGGAGCGTCGATGCGCGACGCGTCGCCTCGAGGGCCCCATAATATTTGCGGCCAATCGCCTGGCCTATGAATTTCCCGGCCTTCTTCCACTCGCCGCATCGAGCCCTCCCGATCACTACTCGCATCCAGGCCATAGCGAGCGAGAAGCGCATCCTGTGCGGCCAGAGGCCAGTTTTGCGCGGTCCTTCCATGCCCTGATCATGGCGGCCTTGATCTCGGAATCACCTCCGTACCCGCCTCTACCAGAAGAACCCACTGCCTGGTAAGAACCTGAGCGCTCTCACTGGCCGGATCCTGATTGAGAACGGACTCTACCTTCGAAAAGAGCTGTTCTCCACGCCTCACCTTCGCGCTCTCGTGCTTCAGGCGGGATCTCTTCCAGGATCTGGCTTCTTCTCGCCCAAGCCTCCTCTGTGTAGTACTTCCGAAGGTAATTCTCTTCCGGCTGCATTTCCCCTCCCCCGTCCATCGTCATCTGGACGTAGGGTCTGAGTCAACCAGAGGATCAGTGCCTTGGTTCAGGCATTCGTCCCGCCATCAACGGTCAGATTGGCGCCTGTAATGTACGAGGATTCCGGCGCTGGCGACGAAAGCGACCAAGGCCGCAACCTCATCCACCTTGCCATAGCGGTCTAGCGCTGTGGCGGCCTTCTGAGGCACCGCCCAATCACCTGCGGCAGGATTTAGATCAGTATCGATTGGACCTGGCTGAATATTATTGACCGTGATACCCCGGCCACCAACCTCCCTGGATAGCCCCTGAGCAAGCATCTTCACGGCCCCCTTGGTGGCCGAATACACCACCAGTCCCGGCGTCATGACGCGCTCGCCAACGCACGATCCGATCATGATGATACGGCCGCCACTCGTCATGTGCTTAAGCGCTGCCTGCGTGGCAACGATTGTGCTCCGCACATTGAGGTTAATCAGGAGATCCGTTTCCTCCAATGAAGTGTCTTCGAATCTTTTCGGAATGGCCGTACCAGCATTGTTTACGAGCACATCCAGCCGGCCGAATGTCGCAACGGTCTTTTCAATCGCGCCCCTGACCGCATCGAGGTCGGCAGCATCCGCCTGGATCGCGATCGCCTTTCCCCCTTCGCCTTCGATCTCTTTAACCACGGCGGAAGCCGACTTGGAATCCTTCGCGTACGTGATGGCCACGCTGGCTCCGTCGGCTGCCAGCCGCTTTGCAATGCCCGCGCCTATGCCCCGCGAACCACCGGTGATGAGTGCAACTTTACCGCCTAATTTAGACATGCAATCTCCTTTTGTCTTTCTGTGAACTCTTGATCGCTCGAATGATTCAGCTCGCGACCGTGCTGTTCGGGCCTTCAGACGCGTATCTGATGGTCCGTTCACGCGACCAGATTCGGCGCTTTCGAGGAATACGAGCCATTCCCGATAGGAATGCATCGGGCACAAGCAGGCAAGCCTCCAGAGAGGCACAAGGATCCCCCTCATTGGGGTTATCCAGAGGAATAGCATCAATCGTAAGCAGCTGATCCACGATTGACGCGGGCAAAACCGCGAGACTACAATAAATCTAGTCTGACTAGTCAGGATCTAGATGACACCTCGAGTCTCGAAGAAGCCAGAACCCAAGCGCAAGCAAGATCCATCATCGTCGCAAAGTTGGCAGCTGCAGGCAGCGAAGGCACAGTTCAGCGAAGTGTTCCGGAGGGCTCGGGAACGCGCCCCCCAGGTGGTAACAAAACAAGGCAAGGAGGCAGTCGTCATCCTTGCCCTTGAAGACTTCGAACGGTTAACTAAGCGAGCGAAGCAGCCGAAGAGCCTTTCCAAATTCTTTGCCGAGTCACCTCTAGCCAAGATGTCTATCGATCTCGAGCGAAAGCACGATTATGGCCGGGCAGTCGAGTTGTGAGCGGATTCCTGCTCGATACGAATGTCATTTACGAACTCATCAAACCCAAGGCCAACCCGAAGGTCACGATGTGGATCGATGAGACCGATGAGGAGCTCTTGTTCCTGAGTGTCCTCACCCTGGGAGAGATCCGTAAGGGTGTTGGGCTGCTGCCCCGCGGTGCTCGCCGTACTGTTCTGGAAGCCTGGCTGAGCAACGACCTGCTGTTGCGCTTTTCCGGCCGTATACTCAACATCGACCAAGACATCGCCGATCGTTGGGCACATCTTTGCGCTTCGACAACCGCTGGAGGTGGCAATGTGCCCGTGATCGATGGATTGTTGGCTGCCTCCGCCATTCAGCACAACCTCACCCTGGTAACTCGCAATATCAAGGATGTCACCGCGACCGGTGTGTCCCTATTCAACCCCTGGACGGACCAATGAATCATGCATAACAATATTCTGAGAAGGGTGCAGCCAATGGTCCAACATTCCGTTCACTTCCGCTTCAACCTAGACGCTCGCCTAGCCGCGCTCCTTTGCTGGACCATCAGTTCACTCGCCGGAGTGGCCCCTGCGCAGACCGCCAACATGGCCAACAGCAACATGCCCGGACACATGTATATGACATCGCTCAGGCCACTCCAGCCCGGCGATCAACAGAAGGCAGACGCAGTCGTGGCGGCAGCGAAGACGGCGATGGCGCCCTACCAGGATTACCACAAGGCCCTGGCCGATGGGTATGAGATCTTTCTTCCCAACCTTCCCCAGGCGCAGTATCACTTTACGAACCACGACTCTGGGCGCGAAGCGTGGTCGCACTTCGATCCCCTCAAGCCTACCTCGCTGCTCTACAAGAAAACAGCGGATGGTGGCTACAAGCTGGTGGGAGCGATGTATACCGATCGGGTCGACGCCACCGAAGAGGATCTCAACGCTCGCATACCGCTGAGCATCGCGCATTGGCACCAGCACATCAATTTCTGCAAAGCGCCGCCAGGACAAAAGGCCGCCTACTTCGGCCCTGATGCAAAGTTCGGATTGCTAGGCTCGATTACCACCAAAGAGTCGTGTGAGGCGGCAGGCGGAGAATTTCATCCCCACATATTCGGATGGATGGTGCATGTATACCCCTATGAGAGCGACCCGAAGAAAATCTGGTCCACGGACGATGACGATCAGGGACACGACAATATGGACCACTCTGTCATGCCGGGGATGAAGATGAACTGAACATTGGCAATGAAGCGTCCATCTGCCCCGCCACCCCCTCGAAACTTGTCAGGCTTACCAGAGTTCGGTAGCCTTCGGAGGGTGCATTCTAAGGGGGAATCCAGTGCTTCTGCGCTCCTGCTCAGCCTTGCGGCTTTTGCTTTTACTGGGCGGGTTGGCGAGCATCCTTCCCGCACCTTTGCGAAGCCAGACCGCGGCGCCAGAGGATAATGGAAACCACGTCTTCCAAGCGAATGCGCGGATTGTGGTTATCGATGTAGTGGTGACCGGCAAGAACCACCATCCACTCACGGGCCTGCGCCAGCAGGATTTCGTCCTGTCGGAAGAAGGCCACAAGCAGACCATCACCCACTTTGAAGAGCACACTATCGAACAGCAGTTGCAGCTAACCCCGCCTGATCCAACGCCAAACATCTTCTCCAACATCCCCCGAGTCAAGCCCAGCGACTCGGTAACGGTACTCCTGTTCGATTCGCTGAATACCCCGCTTGACGATCAGCGTTTTGTCCGCGCGCAAATGCTTAAGTACCTCAAAAAGCCTGATCCTGGCCGCAGAATGGCCATCTTCGCTCTGGGCACGCAGTTGCGTTTGGTACAGAGCTTTACGGACGATCCATCTCTGCTGACGGCGGCCGTCAATAATCGAAAAGAGGGTGCGGCGCCTGAGGCCTCACCTCTGCTCGATTCCACTGCGGAGGCGGCCGCCACCCAGGAGACGATCGACGGCCTGATGAAATATGCCCCAGACGCAGCCGCGAACATGAAGCAATTTGAGGCCGAACAGAACTCGACCCGTGGCGAGGCGCGTCTGAAACAAACACTCGAAGCCTTGCGCGAGCTTGCCCAGTATCTCAGTGCCATCCCAGGACGTAAGAATGTTGCCTGGTTCTCAGGCGCATTTCCGCTGGCTATGTTTCCCGATTCCTCTTTGCCCGACGAGTTCGGCGCGGTGCGTGATGATCAGGAGGAAGTGCACAAGACAGATACTCTGCTCGCCGCGGCACAGGTGGCCATTTATCCCATCGCCCCTGAGGGTGTCGCTACCGACTCGCTCTACAGCGCGGGCGCCGATGCCCGTCTGACGCAACAGCAATTGAACCAACCGCAGCAGGATGCTCAACAGCGAAATGCCAACCATGCGGCCATGGATTTGATCGCGAAAGATACCGGCGGCGCGGCCTTCTACGGAACCAATAGCTTGGGCGATGCACTGGACGGCGTTACCAACCATGGATCCTCTTTCTATACCCTGACCTACACCTCCACCAACCCAGCCACTGACGGACGATTCAGGAAGATTCAGGTGGAACTGGCGCAGCGCGGCTATCAACTCGCCTACCGCCGCGGCTACTATGCGGACAACGCAAAGACGGTTCAGGTAGCGGCAGCCCAGCCGCCGCCCAAACAAGCTGTCGAGCCGCTTTCCCGATTCCTTCGTCCAGGGGTGCCGGACTCAACCCAGATTCCTCTCACTCTGCGCGTGACACGCGGGGCTGCCCCAGCCAAAGCGAGCACCTCTTCAGCCGGGGGCCCTAGGCCGGCCGGCAACCCAGGTCAAGGTGGAGACAATCCCAACCTCAACGGCCCCCTCACTCGCTATATGGTGGACTTCATGATCCCGGCGCGCGCCTTGCAGTGGGACCCGGCTCCCGATGGTCACCGCCGTGTTAGCCTCGAAGCCGCGCTGGTGGTCTACAACCGCGAGGGAAAAGCGGTCAACTGGATGCTGAGACAAATCAACTTGAATCCAGACGCCGCGCATTACACGTTAGCGCAGACCAGTGGCGTCAACCTTTACCTGGAGATCGATGCCCCTGACCGCGTAGTAGCTCTGCGCGGCGGGGTATACGACCTGAACGCCGACCTTGCGGGCACTTTGGGAATTCCTCTGAGTGCCGTGGGTAATTCCCCCACCACTGGTTCCAAATAGTAACGACCGTTTTGTGATTTGCTCCGCATGCAAGAAGGAGAATGCTGTTGCCTGAACCTGGACATCAAACGAACCACCGCCCCCGAAGGAAGCCGCACATCGCATTCCTCATCGCGTTGCTGGCAGCGAGCCTCAGCGCGCATGCCGACGAACGCAAGATCGACCCTACCTTTCTCTATCGCGATCCTGCCGCCGTCAAAGCGAAACCGTCCGATCTCACAACGGTAACCTGCCATTACAAACCGCTGTTCGGCCAGGGAGATGCGGATCACTCCGCTCTTGTAGGCATCGCTCGCTATGGCGAGGCTGAGATCGATCCTAACGGCGCCTGCGCCCCGCTTCAATATCCAGATGAGGACCAGGTGTACGTGATGCTCGACGGAAAGGGCTCGGTGAAGTACGGAAGTGAAATCGTATCCCTTGACAAAGAGGACTATCTCTACCTGCCGTCCACCGTTCCGCATACGCTCAGTAACAACTCCGGTTCCCCGGCCACAGTGTTGGTGATGGGCTTCCGTACGCAGGGATTTGAAAAAACCCCGCCACCTGCGCATCCCTTAAAAGCCAACATTGAGGATGTTCCCACCGGCCTCGTCAGTGGCCACCCCTCTTCGACCCTCTACCGGCTACTCATGGGAGATATCGAAAGCAAGCGTGACCGGCTGGCCGCGGGCCACGTGTTGACCAGCCTTTTTCTCATGGAGATTGCGCCCGGCGGCACCAACTTTCCCCACCATCACGAGCGCGAAGAGGAGATCTACCTGGTCTTGAGTGGTCATGGAGACATGGTCGCGGGCGGAGGCATGGACGGGATCGAGGGAAAACACCCTGCCAAAGCCGGCGATGCGTACTTCTTCCGCCTCAACTGCACCGTCGGATACTACAGTGCACCCAACGTCAAATCGCGTATTCTCGCGGTCCGCTCCTGGTATCCGGGCATGCAGCAGAAGGGCGCACAACACTAAACCGCATTCATCCGGCGCAGGCGGCCACGCGGGCCGACAAGGGGCAGCGATGCAGCCTACGCTGTTAAAGTAAGAGTAAGACCATGTTCTTTCCCACAGATGATCTTCGTATTCAATCAACCAAAGTCGTCCTTCCACCCGTTTTTCTAGAAGAAGAGTTGCCGGCGACTGAGCAAGCCTCCTCGACCGTTTTTCAAGCCAGGAACGAGATTGTCAACATTCTGAAGGGCAGAGATTCCCGGCTGCTGGTTGTGGTTGGCCCTTGCTCCATCCACGACACCAGAGCGGCGCGAGAATATGCGGGCCTGCTCAAGAGCGCCATAGCCGAGTTCTCTAAAGAGCTTCGTATTGTCATGCGAGTGTATTTTGAGAAGCCGCGCACGACGCTCGGCTGGAAAGGGCTGATCAACGATCCGCATCTCGACGGCACGTTCCGCATCAACGAGGGCTTGCGGCTGGCGCGACATCTGCTGCTGGATCTCGCAGAGATGGGCGTTCCCGCCGGAACCGAGTTTCTCGACATGATTTCACCGCAATATGTCGCCTCGCTGGTAAGTTGGGGAGCGATTGGCGCCCGCACCACGGAAAGCCAAGTGCATCGGCAGCTCTCGTCAGGGCTTTCGTGTCCGGTCGGCTTCAAGAATGGAACCTCCGGCAACGTGCAAATTGCGATTGAAGCAATTGTCTCCGCGGCGCATCCTCATACCTTCCTCGGGCACTCGAAGACTGGGCAATCGGCCATTCTGTTCACGGCGGGCAATCCGGACTGTCACATTATCCTGCGCGGCGGCAGACAGACAACGAATTACGACGCTGCCGCCGTGGCCCAGACTGCAGAGCAGATGGAAAAAGCCGGCGTCGCGCCGCGTATCATGATCGATTGCAGCCACGCCAACAGCAACAAGGACCACACCCGTCAAAGCCTCGTCTGCCGCAATGTAGCCGCCCAGATTGCCGCGGGAGACCGGCGCATCCAGGGCGTGATGATCGAAAGCAATCTGGTGGCAGGCGCGCAGACGTTGGTGCCTGGCGAACCGCTGCTGTACGGGCAGAGCATTACCGACGCCTGCATCGATTGGAGCGAAACGCATGGTCTGCTCACAGAGCTGGCTGCGGCCGTTCACTCGGCCCGGGCATGAACAGGGATGGCGACGTGTCCCTGAGGAGTGAAGGATACCGATGAAAGATCGTGCCCTGGTGCTGGGTGGAGGCGGAGTAGCAGGAATCGCCTGGACGACTGGTTTGATCTTCGGCCTTAGCGAACACGGTGTAGATTTGCGCACCGCCGAACTGATAGTGGCAACCTCCGCTGGTTCGGCCGTCGCTGCCCAACTCGGCAGCGGATGGTCTCTGAAGGATCTATTCGACCGCCAGGTCGAGGCTGCGCAACAGACCCGCGAGCTGGCGCCAAATGCCGATCTGTTCGCGTTGCTCGAGCGCGCTCTTCTCGCAGCCAGCCGCTTGCCTGACCGGGCGCAACACATCCGGCACATCGGACGATGGGCACTGGAAGCACCGACGGTTACAGAAGAGGAACGGCGAGCCGTCATTGCCGAGCGTCTGCCAAGTCATGCGTGGCCCAACCGCATGCTACTGATCGCGGCGGTAGATACGGAAACTGGAGAAACCAGGATATTCGATCGCCTCTCGGGAACGAACCTGGTTGACGCGGTCAGCGCAAGCTGCGCCGTCCCCGGCATATGGCCTCCGGTCACGATTGATGGACGGCGCTACATGGATGGTGGTGCGCGTTCCTCGGATAACGCCGACCTGGCACTCGGCTATGCCCGCACAGTGATTGTGTCTCCCATGGGTACGGCGCGCCCGGAAGTGACTGGACAGACTCTTGAACAGCAGGTGGAGATCTTAAGGAGCGCCGGTGGAAAGACCTACCTGGTTGAGCCGGACCAGGCGTCGAAGCGTGCCATCGGTCTCAATCCGCTAGCGCCGGAGACGCGCGCGCCCGCAGCGAAAGCGGGACGCAGCCAAGGGCACGCCATCGCTAAAGATATCGCGCCCTTTTGGTCTGGCTCGAAATAAACTACTGGCCCAAATTAACGACTGAGCTGGCTGCTGCTCTTAACCACGATCTGCGGCACTCCGTGGTAGTAGTTAATGACTCCCGTAGCGCATACATGCGCCCCCGTGCGAGGGAGCTCCCCTACGTTCTGCCGGTCTTGATCCCACACTAGGAGCGCGAATCTCTGTTCCGGAAAGGCGGAATCGAGATCGATGAAGGTAGGCTTGCCCTGGCTCGCCATCGCTGTATGTTCGTTGCCTACGGTCCCACAGACCTTGGCGTTCTCGCCATCGTGTGCCCTGGCTTGAGTGGTCGTCAGGGTTTGAGAATAGCCGATGGAAGATCCGATCATCAGTGCAACTGTCAGCGCTATCGACCGCATGGTCTCTCCGCACAAACGTCAAGCTAGGAATTCTTACATTAACCCGCACGTCGCTTGAATTTCAAACGATTCCTGCGGCGGTTGGTGAGATTAGTAACGTCGAGTCAACTTGCTGCACTAAAAGGCGAAGCCCAGCAGCTGTTGCCTTGGCAGTAGAAACTGCTCAGCATTTATCTTACATATAAGCCTATTCTGATTGTGCATCACTTAAAGAAAGGTACTTCTCGGTCGCATGGTGAAGGGTAAGTCCAACGGTCCAAGCAGGCGCGCATTTCTGAAAACATCCGGGCTGGCTGCGGTCAGCACCGTGTTCATGGAAGAAGCAGCTGTTCGCGCCGAGGAGCAGTCCCGCAAAGGCGGCGCGACCGCTTATGCGCGGGAGAAGACGGTCGATTGGGTCAACATCCTGCAAGGCGCAGCGTCAACGCCGGAGTTCTCGCGTGGCAATACCCTTCCCATTGCCGCACTCCCCTTCGGCATGGCGCACTGGACGCTGCAATCCCACGACGACTCACCGTGGATGTTCCAACCTGGCGTTCGCCGCATCCAGGGTCTTCGCTGTACGCATCAACTGAGCCCCTGGCTGAGCGACTACGGACATGCCACCTTTCTTCCCTTTCGTGGCGAGATCCATCCCCAGGCCGCCGCGCGCGCCTCCTCCTACGACCCCGAGGAGGCACAGCTTGCGCCTCATTCACTGCAGTTGTTCTTATTGCGCTACCGCGCTCGCGTCGAGCTGGTCCCTACCGAGCGAAGCGCAGTACTCACGGCAACATTTGAAAAAGATGAGTCCGAAGAAGTGACCGGCCTTCTCTTCGATATCCCGGGAACACACGGTACTATCGAACCCGATCCCGCAACCCGATCCATTCGCTTTACGTCGACCGCCAACTCGGGCGGGGTACCGGACAACTTCGCCACCTACTACCTGCTACAGCTCAAAACTCCTTGGGATAGTTTTGAAGTAAAAGAGGCCGGGGCGCACCGGGTGGGCATCCTTCGCTTTCGGCGAGAGTCTCTCTTTGGAAGCACATATCGCCACCTCCTTCATCTCGTTCGAGCAGGCAGCGCTGAACCTCCACAACGAGATTGGGCAGCGTTCTGTCGATCAACTACGCATCTTGGCCGCAGCACGCTGGAACGATCATCTGAATCGAATTGAAATCGAAGCCGCCACCGAGGAGCAGCGCCGTACCTTTTATTCGTGTATGTATCGCGTGCTCCTGTTCCCGCGAACTTGGCACGAGCCGGATGCAGGCGGCAAAATGCATCACTTCAGCGCTTTCAATGGCAAGGTGATGCCGGGCGTGATGTACGCGGATCACGGCTATTGGGACGTCTATCGCGCCTGGTATCCACTGATGTCGATTCTATTTCCCGAGCGTCTGGGCGAGATTCTGCAAGCCTGGGTCAATGCGTATAAGGAGGGCGGTTGGCTGCCTCAATTCCCGTGTCCGGGATACCGCGCGTGCATGACCGGCAGCTTGATCGATTCTGTCTTTGGCGATGCAGCAGCGAAGCACATCACCGGCTTTGACCTGGAAGCCGCCTACGAAGGACTGAAAAAACACGCCATGATGCCCGGTGACCCAGCCAAAGGCTACGGAAGGGTTGGGCTGGAGCAGTACCTCAAGCTGCAGTACGTGCCCGCCGATCACGTTACCCAATCCGTTGCGGAAACCGTAGACGCGGCCTACGGCGACTTTTGCATCGCGCAGGTAGCGAAGGCGCTTGGGAAACAAGACGACCACGCTGTCTTTATGAAACGCTCAGAGAACTGGCGCCATGTCTATGATGCCAACGTGAAGTTCTTTCGCGGTAAGAATGAAGATGGCACATGGTTGGCTCCGTTCAATCCCTTTACCTGGGGCAGTCCGTACGTGGAAGGGGCAGCCTGGCAGCACCGTTGGGACGCACCCCAGAATCTGAGCGGTTTGATCGAACAAATGGGAGGCGGCACAGAAGCCGCGAAGGCGCTGCAGGACATGTTATCGACTCCGCCGATCTTTCACGTCGGCGTGTACGGCGTCGAGATACACGAGATGTCAGAGATGGCTGCGGTACCCTTTGGCCAATATGCCCACTCCAATCAACCGGTACACCACCTGCTCTACATCTTTGCCCACGCCGGCCGCCCAGACCTCACGCAGTTTTGGGCTCGCAAGGTGATGCAGAGTCTCTATACCCCGGATACCTTTGCCGGCGATGAGGACACGGGGTCCATGTCCGCATGGTACGTCTTGAGCGCGCTGGGATTTTATCCCGTCTGCCCAGGAAGGCCCGAGTACACCCTGGGCAGTCCTCTCTTCGCCCGCTCAGTCGTACACGTATCCAACGGTGTTACCTTTGCGGTCGAAGCCCAGGGGAACGCGCCCGATGCGGTATTCGTGCGTCGCGCTTCTTTTGAGGGAAAAACCCTCGCCGGCAATGTCATCGACCACGCTGCCATCATGCAGGGCGGCACGCTGCATTTCGAAATGACGTCTAACCCCAAGCCTGGAGCGAACATTGGAGATTCCGTTTAATGCGATCGCACATCCCAACCCAACCGGTGGCCCGGAACCCCTCTGCCTAAATGACTTCGAGCCTTTGGCGAAAGCGAAGATGTCAGCGATGGGTTGGGAATACGTCACCGCCGGCGCGGCCGATGAGCTCACCTTGCGATGGAATGAGGAAGCGTACCGACGCATTCGCCTCAAACCCAGCGTTCTCGTAGACGGCTCGAACGTGGACCCGCGCGTGACCTTGTTCGGGCAGGAGCACAGCTTCCCCATTCTTCTGGCGCCTACGTCTTCGCAGAAGCTGACCCATCCCGAGGGAGAACTGGCCACGGCTCGAGGTGCAAGCGCCGCCGGCGCCACTTTAGTGCTCAGTTCCTTTGCCAATACGAGCCTTGAAGATGTGGCGGCGGTGGCCGGGAATCCATTATGGTTTCAGCTATACGCGCAACCTGACTACGGCTTCACTCGCGACCTGGTGCAACGCGCCGAGGCTGCTGGTTACCGCGCACTCTGTCTTACCGTGGACACGCCGATAAGCGGCGCGCGCAACCGCGAGACCCGGGCGAAGGTTACACTGCCACCGTTGCCAAACCTAACGGGTTTCAAGGGCGTGGGCGATGGTGTTCGCATAGACTCGCTGGAGATTTTTAGCAGCGTGCTCGATGCTTCCTTGAGTTGGAAGGACGTGGAGCGGCTGCTCTCTTGCACCAAGGTTCCGTTGCTGCTGAAGGGCGTCCTCAATCCAGACGATGCAGACCGTGCGGTCAAGACGGGAGTCGCGGGGATCATGGTTTCTAACCACGGAGGAAGAAATCTCGACACAGTACCTGCAACTATCGACGCACTGCCCCAGGTTGCAGACAAAATCGCCGGACGCGTGCCGGTCTTAGTGGATGGCGGAATTCGGCGCGGGACCGACGTGCTCAAGGCGCTGGCGTTGGGCGCGAACGCAGTACTTATCGGACGGCCGTATCTCTATGGGTTGGGCGCCGCGGGCGAGGCCGGTGTCAAGAAAGTTTTGAATATTCTCCAGCGCGAGTTTGAGATGGCGATGGTCCTGACGGGAAGGACGACCGTTGCCAGCATTGACCGATCGGTCCTCTGGCCTTAAGCGAAGCTCTTAAACACGGTAATGCGATGCCCGAAGCGGTCGGGCTCAGAATAGCTCGTGCGTCCGTCAAAATCGTTTTCGCTGGGTCCCTCGATCGTCGCAACCCCGGAGGCAACGGGCTTGACTTCGAGCCACGATTAGTACTACATTGTAGTTGTAATTGCATTAGAAAAACGATGACCACACTTCCGAAAAACGCGGCGTCTCTGAGAAATCCAGACCGGAGATTCTTTCTCTGGTCCCTAACAAGCATTGGGACCGGTCTTGGATTGTCCCCAAAGCTCTTGAAAGCCGAAAGCCGGTCTGAACCTAGTTATCGCTTCTTGACAGGAGAATGCGAAGTGCGGATGAGTGTTCAATTTCTCGCCAACGCTTCCACTGAAGGCTTTCAATTTCGCGATACGCTGACAAACCGCAGCTTCTGCCTTTCTGCCAACGGAGAGGAAGACCGCGGCTGCCTTCAGCGCTTCGTGGGCGCAATGGCCATCGCCCGCTATACCTTTCACTCGCGGCATCATGGTACGTCCCCGCTTAATCTGCGGGAGCGCGTACTGACCATCGATAATGACTGTCGTATGAATCCTCCTCCTCCTTTCGAAAGGGTTCTGACCGCGGAAAGAGAGGTGATTAGCGACATTCAGGCATTCGGCTACAACCCCGATGATCCACAGCAAGCAGCATTCCGCACTAAGCCTCTCGCGGCGTGGCGGCTTCTGCGCCAGGACTTATATCTCAACGGACAGCCCACAGCGTTTCTCATCCTCCATTGGAAGCACACTCTCGATTTCATAAGCCTCGTCGACGTCATTCCAGGGGATAACACGGAGCTGATCCGTTAGAAAGGCAATCCCTTGACGAAATTCATGTTTATACTACAATGTAATTTAAATCATGCTTGGCGAATTTGAATACGTCCTCATCACCACCGCTGCCGCACTCGGAGAGAACGCCTATGGCGTGGCGATTCGTGAAGAAATAGAAGCGGCGATAAAACGAAAGTGCTCCATGGGCGCGTTGTATACCACCATGGATCGCCTGGAAGAAAAGGGTCTGATCAAGACCTGGGTCGGTGAGGCCACGCCCCAGCGTGGTGGCCGGGGCAAGCGCATGGTGCGCGTGACCGCCCAGGGCGCGCGCGCCGCAAAGGAATTCTACGACGCGGTCTTGCGCGTGAGTTGTGGCGCGTCCTGGGCCGAAAATCGCATGGAGAGGACTTCATGAGCGCAATCGTCTGGCCTTTGGTGGAGCTTACCTCGAGACTGCTCGACCATGAGGAACGCGAGGTAGTGATTGGCGATTTGCTGGAAACCAACGAGAACGCCTGGCGAGGATTGCTCGACGTATTCGGGTTGGTCTTCCGCCGGCAGGCTGCTCTTTGGCGAGATTTCCGGCCGTGGCTTGCGGGATTTGCCTTAGCGCTTCCCAGCAGCTACCTCCTCATGACAGCATCTCTTTCGGTGACCTGCACCTATGAGCGGCTGGTCAATCACAAGGTCTACGCTGGTCACTGGCCGACGGGCCATGAGGGTTTTCCCTTGCTGCTGTGCCACATCGTCCTGCTCATCGCCTGGTCCTGGTCAGCCGGTTACATGGTGGGAACGGCTTCGCGACGGACCCTCTGGGTGAGTACGGCTCTGGCTGCTCTTCCCTCCTGGCTTTTCCTCTGCATACCTGTCTTCAAGCCGTGCTGCCTGTTGTTCCTTCCGCCTGCAATCCTGGGCGTTCGCCTGGGGCGGCAAGGGGCTCGCATTTCATTTCGCGCAGCCTCTGTTTTGGCCCTCACCATGACCGTGCTGATGATCTCCGCCTGGAGCAATGAGGCTTTGTGGATTGTGAACTGGGCTTTGCTTTGCCCCGCATGGTACCTGGTTGCGACGGCATGGCAATCGGGCCAGAGCGGCCGGCCTGGTTTCTGGCCCATGCGCCACGCAGGCGTGTTGTAACGGAGCGGAGCAACCTCAGGCCGGTTTGCGTCCCCAATTCTCAGTGAAAGTCATGATGCTGGTCCAGTAATGCGGGTCCTGATAGCAGGAGCGAAAATCCTCCAGCATCTTCGCCGTAATGTGGCCTGATTTCAAAAGTGCAGGCGCCAACTCCTGCATGGTCGCGGCCCAGTATGTCGCCCAGCGTGAGCCGCCGTTGAACTGCGCGGTGTGCCCTTCTCCGGCAACCTCCTCCAATCCAAGCGCGTCCAGCCAAGCCGGAATCTTGCGACCGAGGGAGTAATCGATGCCCGCGCTCACCGACCATCTGAGCCATCCTTGCCAGAACACACGCATCGATTCCGGTTCGGTAACCGTACAGGGCAGCATATCCGGCTCGATCGAGAGGAGCACGCCTCCGGGCTTGAGAGCGGCGACCATACGCTCCAAGGCGCCGCGGGCGGACGTAAGATGGTGAAGCAGAGCGCGAGCAACAACGAGGTCATAAGTACCTTCGTCGATTGAATCTCGAAGGATATCAATGCGGCGGACTTCAAGACACGGCATCTTCAGGTGCGCGATATAAGCCAGATCGATGTCGCTCGCGACCACCTGACCGGTGGGCGCCACAAGCTCAGCCAGAACCTGCGCGATCGATCCGTTGCCACAGCCGAGTTCCAGACAGCGCCAGCCCGGGCGCACGCCAAGCTCCGCAAAGCGAGCTCGCTCGGCGGGATCGAGCAACGAGGACATCAGCGCCAACCGTTGCTGCTCTCCGACTAACTCATGGGACAAGGTGTATTCGCCCATTCCCTTCACCATTCACTTACATTGCGATAACCTACGCCTGGATTATACGGGCCTTCTTCGCAAAACCGAATCGGAAGAAGGGACTGGGTTTACACTGCCATCTGGCGTGGAAACTTTAGACCGTTGTTCAAGAAAGGAACTCGTTCAGTGAAGCGACTGCGCATCACGTCGATTCTGATTCTGTCGATCTTTTTAGGGGCCGCGGTGAACGGCTGGGCCCAGAATGCTGCGCAACGCGTAATTATTGACACGGATCCGGGCGACGACGACGCCATGGCAATCCTGCTGGCCTTGAACTCGCCAGAACTCAAGGTCGAAGCGTTGACGGTGGTGCCGGGGAACGTTGAGGCTCCGCAAGGCCTGGAAAACGCCCTGAAGCTTGTGTCGCTTGCGGGGCGATGCGACGTGCCTGTTGCCGGCGGAGCGCTGCACCCGTTGAATCAAAAGTTGATCACGGCTCAATACTGGCACGGCAGCAATGGGCTTGCCGGAATCGAGTTGCCGGCCTCGAAATGCAAGGCTGATGCGCGCTTTGGCCCCGACTTGATCATCGAGATGGTCCATAAGTATCCGCATCAACTCACGCTCATTCCCGTCGGGCCGCTGACGAATATCGCGCTGGCCGTCTCTAAAGATCCCGGGATCGTGTCTCTGGTTAAAGACATTGTGATCATGGGGGGCTCCATCACCGGCGGGAACGTGGATGGAGCGGCAGAGGCGAACATCTACAATGATCCCGAAGCTGCGCAAATCGTTTTTAATGCCGGCTGGACGGTCACCATGGTCGGCTCCGATGTCGGGGAGCGCACGCTGATGACACGTCATCATCTGAACCAAATACAAGCGACCCACACGCCGGAAAGCGACTTTATTGCTAAGCTCGGCGATTTCTATCTAACCCGGTCGGAGAAAAGCGGGTACACGGGCGCTGCGATGTACGACCCGCTGGCAGTGGCTGTGGTGATTGACCCCACACTGGTCACGCTCAAGAGCATGCATGTCGACGTGGAAACCAAAGGTGAATTCACCCGCGGCGAAACCGTCGCCAATCGCATGGGCTACGACGAGAACAATGTTCTGCACGGGGATCACTATGAGATCGACGGGCTGGTTGCTCTAAAGCCGAATGCTCAGGTTTGCGTGGCCTCCAACAGTGATCGATTTATGCAGCTGTTTGTCAGCCGAATCACGGGGAATAAGTAGCGATGACCTGTTTACTATTACTAGCTGCGCTGGCGGCTGCTTCGAGTCCCGCTCCAAGTGCTGAGGCCGCGACCGAGGCGGCCATCGCCCGGGTGCATGCGGTGGATCCTCAGATCCACGCCGTCATTGCCCTCGATCCCACCGCACTGGCTCAGGCTCGCGCCATCGATCGCGGGCGTAGGGCGCGTGGCCTGCTCTACGGCTACACGATCCTGCTCAAGGACAACATCGAAGCCGAGGGGCCGCTCCCTACCACCGCAGGCAGCATGGCGCTGCTTGATAACGTGACCCATCGCGACGCCCATCTGGTGGCGCGGCTGCGCGCGGCAGACGCTGTCATCCTGGGCAAAACGAACTTGTCCGAATGGGCGAACATTCGCTCTAACGCCTCGATCTCTGGCTGGAGCGCAGTGGGCGGTCAAACCCGTAACCCTTACGCGCTTGACCGCGATCCGTGCGGCTCCTCCTCCGGCAGCGCCGCCGCGGTAGCAGCGGGCGAGGTGATTGCCGCGATCGGCACCGAGACCGATGGGTCCATCACCTGCCCGGCGGCGGTGAACGGCGTGGTGGGTTTGAAGCCCACGGTCGGGCTGGTCAGCCGCGCGCGTATTGTGCCCATTAGTCACAGTCAGGACACCGCTGGGCCGATCGCGGCCGACGTTGCGACCGCGGCGCGCGTGCTCGGCGCGATCGCTGGCACAGACCCCGCCGACCCGGCGACCAAGGACGCGGACGCGCACATGACCGATTACTTGGCGGCTCTGAAGCCCGATGCGCTCAAGGGCGCCCGCATCGGCGTGCTGCGCTTCGCTACCGGCTGGTCAGCGGCAACCGATAGGCTTTTCGAGCAGGCGCTGGAAGTGCTCAAAGCGCAGGGAGCGACACTGGTCGACATCACGGCGCTCAAGGACCGGGAGAAGATTGGCGAAGCGGAAACACTCGTGCTCAATACGGAACTCAAGGTAGATTTGAATGCCTATCTCGCAACCACTCCACCGACAGTGAAGACGCGTACGCTCGCCGACGTCATCGCGTTCAACACGGCGCATGCCGATCGAGAGCTCGCTCTATTCGGGCAGGAGACGTTCGTGAAGGCGGATGCGACCAAGGGACTCGACGATCCTGCCTACCAGGCCGCGCGCGCTACCTCGCTGCGCATAGCCGGCCATGACGGCATCGACGCCCTGCTGGCAACCAACCGCCTTGACGCGCTGGTATCGCCCACCATGCCGCCGGCCTGGAAGATCGACGCGGCAAACGGCGATCAGATCGCCGGCGCTGGCGCTGGTAGCCTGGCGGCAGTCGCAGGCTATCCGCACCTGACCGTGCCTATGGGCGCGGTCATGGGGCTACCAGTCGGCCTCTCGATCATTGGTCCAGCCTGGAGCGAAGCGCGCCTGCTCGGCTACGGCTATGCCTACGAGCAAGCGGCCAAAGCAGCCGTGGCGCCGCGCTTTCTGCCATCGATCGAGGCAGAACCACCGATCGCGCCGCTGCTCGCACCCCTGCAACGCTGACGCGATAACACGTCAACAGTTACAGTAGCTCAGGACAAAACACTGCTGTGGTTACGTTTTGCGTTTTTACAGCCGGCCGCGCCCTCTCCCAAAAAGCAGGAAAAGGATCACGATCAGCAAAACCAGGCTAAGTCCACCACCCCCGTAGTAACCGACGCCGGGGCCCATATAGTAACCGCCACCGCCGAAGACCAGGAGAAGGATCACGAGAATAAGTATGAGAGGCATGTGGCGGAGTCTAGCACAGAACATCGGCTGAACCACTACGGGGAAAACGAAAGTGCATGGATGAAAGTAAGACTAGCAACCTCTTCGCGGGTCGAGGCCTCTTATGACTCCAAGCGGTAGTGGTGAAGGTGCGCCTCCGCTCCTGGACAGTGCGCGGAAGGAGACCATATGGCCCGAACAGATACCGCAGCGTTTGGAATTTATTCGAGCAATGCAATCGCAGAGATCGCAGTAGACCAGCTCATCGCGCGGGAGGATTTTCAAACGACGATGTCTCCGTACTCATGTCGGACGTTCGCGGATCCCGGGACTTCGCTACGGAAAAAAACACGAAAGCTCCTGAAGGAACGGCAGCCGGCGCGGGTCTTGGAGGCGTCGTCGGCGGAACACTCGGAAGAGGTCTCCAAGGCAAAGGACATCCTAAACGCCACCGGCGCTGATGACATTGCGGCCACCGGCGAAAGCGCACTCGGAGTCATTTCCAAAGATAAGGACGTGGCTTAAGCAGACAAGACGTGCGCGCCCAAGCGCTCACTGGGTCGCTTTAACTGGAGTCTGCTTCTCCAAGCGCTGGCTATGCGCCGGCATGTGAAACAGGGAAAAAGCTATCACCAGAGCTGAGGCAACCAAAACGATAGCTGCCAGGCACCAGATGGTCATCGGCTTGGCTTGTGAGGCACGACCTGACGGGTGCATAGCTAGTGGGAACACCTTTGCCCGTGAAGGGTTGGTTGTTAATCAGTGGATAACCGAATTTCTATGGTCCTAGCGCCTTAGGAATTACTTCCCCAACTTGCGGTACTGTTTCCAATCCTTCTCGACCGCCCGCGCCATCTCCGTCGCGGCGCTCCGCAGCCAATCGCGTTTTCTGGTTCGTAAGTCCTTCGGAATACTCGCGACCTGGCGTTTCGAGCCGAGATGCACATTAGCCGCTTCGGCTCCCATGGTATGCAGCAACAGTTGCTCATCGCGGTGCTTAGGCAGCGTTTGAATATCGATCGGGTTCGAGTCAGGCGAGAGACGGCGAATCAACCAGGATCCTTCGATAACCTGGAACGGATCTCGCGATCGGACTGCTGAGCTGATCGCTTGTTCGTAGAACGATTGCTGGCTCCGGGCGGAATCCTGAAGCCAGGAACACGCGGAGGGCAGTGTGGCTTTCGCTTCACGCGACACGAACCCGCCTTCCCACATGCCTATTGCCACAAATCGCTGCTGACCCAGACTTCCCAATCCTGCCTGGCGCCGGACCACCTTGTAATCCATCCGAGGATCCGGCAACGTCTTTTCCAGTGCGCGCCTGGCGTCTCTCGCCAGCGGCCGGCGGATGGTTGGCAACTGATTCAGCTTCTCCCAAAAATCGGTTGGCAGTTTGAAGCTATCTACGCCCAATTTGCCCAGCTTCTGTTCATGCTCCTCGAGAACGACAGGATATCCTCCGGCCTTGAGAGACTGCCGGTAACCGTCGAGGATGGCGTCACATCCGTCCTTGAATTTGATCGCGAGGCTCTCGTCATCGGTCACGATTTTGAGGCTCGCCGCCAAACGCACCAGGTCGTTGGTATACGGCAGCGGGTAGGATTCATCGAAGTCATCCACTCCCCAGCAGAGCCGACCTTCCGCATCGCGCCATGTGCCGAAGCTGTTGACATGCAAGTCCCCCACGGAGAGCACTCTCGGAGCCCGGCACAATTCGCCGCAGATTGCCGGCCACATCTGGGCCCACCGGTAAAACGTGCCGCGCAAAAAAAGGAAAGCGCTTTCCCTCATCTGCGTGTGCTTCAGCGAAAGATCCGACTCGACAACCGTCGTGCACTCCCTCATCCATTTCTCGTAGCTAGCTGTTGCGCGCTCCACAGAAATTTCGCCGGCGCTCAGAGAATTGCCGGCTCTTTGGCCCTGCCGATTACTCGTCATATGCCCGGTTCAGATGCGGAAAGCCCCGTTCAGGGTACTCAGGAACGGCGAGCAGGGAGTCTTTGAAGAACGTTACCGAACCTGCATCGTTTTTTGGAGCGGAAGATTCCGCGACGAGCTTCCCGCCGAGAAGGTGTACCTGGTATCAGCTTCCAACTATCCGTTTGCTCGTCATAAACCTTGAGCAGCTTGGGATCGATGTGCACGGTCGCCTGACGGCTTTCTCCGGCAGTGTTGGCGTTCACGGCGTAGCGCCCGCTCTCCTGATCGTTCACGGCATAGTGCTTGATGTCGCCAATCACATGCTGGTCCTGCTCGCCCCGCATGACATTTCCGTCCAGGGTCCCGGCAAGAAGAGGATCCTCGCCCATGTATTCAAAAGTGCGGCCACTGCGCGGCTCCCGGGTGAGATTTACGCCCCCGCCAAGGATCATGTTGTAACCCTGGGCTCGCAGTTCGGTGGCGATCAGGCGCCATACTCGTACGCCGATTGGGGATCCCAGCTGGAAGCAGCGCCGAGGTTGCTCGGCAGGGCCGTGGAATAACGACCGTTGGTCTCACTCCGAGTTACACCGTAGGCCGCGTCCGCCATCTGGATCATGGGGATACCAAGCCGCGGCACGCCCTCGGAGTAGCCCGCTCCACCGTTCGAGTCCGAGAGTCCGGGGCGGTAAGCCCCGACTGTTTGATCTCTTCTGCCAGGAAGAGCTCCGGCCCCTGCGGTTGCTGCTCTTCTTGCTGCTGCGGATGCGGTTCCGTACCCTTCGGGTAGACATGGTTATGCATGTCTACGCTAATAATCTTGGACATGACCTGCGCAACGCGAGGATCCACCCCATCGGCCGCCGCATGCAGCCATGACGACCCGAGCAACATAGCACCCCCGGCACCCACCACAGTCGTCAGGAACTCTCGTCGCGAAAAGCCGTTGTTTTTCACACCACACATAATAGACCACCCTCCGGAAGAGGTTCCCACGCAGACACGAAAGGCCCGCTGTTGCGCATTGGTATCCTGAATTCACTTCAGGGTAGAAGCGAGGTTGTTGACCACCGCTATGACCAACGGCAACAGAGATTGCGGAATACTGTGCAGCTCAAGACTCCGACACTGATGATTCAGGGCCCGTCAACGCTGCCGTGCTGCATTCGGTGAATCAATTTCGCTAGAGAGGATGGGCAGAATGAGCCCGATCAGTCGTCGTAGCTTATTGGCCACGACCGGAATGGGCGTCCTGTCTGGTCGCCTCCGCCGGTTTTTGGGCGTCGCATCGACCAGCGACTCTGCGCTCGGCAAGACGCCGGCAGAGAACCAAACGGAATCGCTTGCTCTGGCAAACTACCAGCCGCAAAGCATGCTCCACTTGAAAGAGACGCAGGTGGCGCGGGCCAGATATCCGGTCATCGATTTCCATACCCACCTGACCTTCTCGGCGCACGTTGTGAATGGTGTTTCCCTGGGAGCGGAACGCACGGTTGCCGGACAGCCGCAGGAATTGCTACCCATCATGGAACGCAGGAATATCCTCGCCCTAACCAACCTCACAGGAGGTTTTGGCGCTGGCCTGCAAAGTACCGTCGCCCAATATGACAGCCGCTTTCCCACGCGCTTTTATACTTTCACCGAACCCTCGTACAACTTGTTTCAACAGTCCAACTATCCGCAGTTGCAGGCAGACGCTATCCATGCTGCCCACCAGTCCGGGGCCCGTGGTCTAAAGATCTTGAAGACCCTCGGTCTCTATCTGCGGCAGCAAACGACCACGGGCGAACTGGTCAAAGTGGATGATCGCCGGTTTGACCCGATGTGGGAGGCCTGCGCCGGCTTGCAAATCCCCGTCGCCATACACGTATCTGATCCACTGGCATTTTTCAAGCCGACGAATCGTTTCAATGAGCGCTACGAGGAACTGAACAATCATCCGGATTGGTCCTACTTCGGAGCCGGTTTCCCGTCCAACGCTGAAATTCTCGAAGCCCGAAATCGAGTCTTTGCACGCCACCCCAGGACGAACTTTGTCGCCCTGCATGTCGGTAACTTCGCCGAAAACCTCGATGACGTGTCTGAAAATCTCGATCGCTTCCCCAATATGCACGTAGACATCGCCGCCCGTCTGAATGAACTGGGCCGGCAGCCAAGGGCGGCACGCAAGTTCTTTGACAAGTACCAGGACCGCATTGTTTTTGGAACGGATGCTACGCCGCATGGAGATAAATTTCCGCAGCAGGTATTCAATGATTCCCTTTACGAAATCTACTTTCGGTTTCTAGAGACGGATGATGAATACTTCGATTACGCGCCCGCACCGATACCTCCACAAGGCCGCTGGAAAATATCGGGAATCGATCTGCCTGATGGAATCTTGCATAAGGTTTACAACCAGAATGCTGACCGGTTGCTCCGCGTCGCAGCTGGTTGACGGGCCTTATGAGACCGGTCAGTAAGACCGTTGCTCGCCGGGAAAGCAACTTCAGTCCGCCCACCTAGGCAGGTGATTACAGGCGTCGACGCGAAGCATTCGCTCGGAGCGGTTACCCAGCAGCGCTTACAGCATTTTCTCTTCTGGTAGCCCGACCGTGCAGAGTTGAAGCGAGACGGTTCTATGGCATCTGCGTCATCCAGATGGCAGAGTGTATTTCCGGCAGGTTAATGAGCATCTTGTCGCGAGCAACGCTCAGGTCTGACCCGAACTGGTTGAGGGAGGCATCGTGACCCGCCGAGTTGTGAAAATGCTCAAAGGCGAATGGTGCGCCCACCGGGTGTTTGGTAACCGGATCCAGCTTCCGGGCCCAAATGCAAAGATAGCCATCGCGGGTAGACGTGAAATACACCGTATTGCCATCGGCGGAAAATTGCGGCTTATCGTCGCTGTGCACACCGTCGGTCACCGGGATCCATTCCGCTTTCCTTCCGGCTAATCCATGACGCACAGGAGCCATCATGATCTGTGAAGACATTTCCGGCGAGTTCCGCGACACCATCTTCTTGAAAACTACCCAGTGGTCATCCCAGGAGAAGAACGGGTGATAGAGCGGAGTATCTGGATGACTCAGGAATTCGTGCTCTGTTTTCGTGCGCAGATCGAGGGCGACAATCCGATCCTTGCCTGCGTTGGCCTGGTCGTATTTCTGCAAAAGGACTTGAGACCCGTCGGAAGAAAAACCACGCGGCGTGCAGCGCAGACAGATCCGCTCCGCCTGCCCGCCCGCGGCGGAAATTATGAAACCACACGGCAACAACTTGTCCGGGCTTGTCCGAAACGAGGCCTCTTGGCAGTTTGTGAACGCCTTCGTGGGTTGCCAGTAAAGGATGCTGTCACCGTCGGGCGAAAACCGCGGATACATCGCTTTGGGGTTCCCGACCAAGAGTTTCGGTTCCCCCGGTAGCGTTGAGGTGGTGTAGATTCCGCCGCCGCCTCTCGCCGAATAGAAGGCGATGCGCCGCTTTATTCAGAGACTGATCGAAGTCAACGAAGGTGTTTCCCCAGATCCGCTCCTGCAGTTCCTCGCGGGTAACGATTTCGCCTCCCCGCTCGGCCAGCAACACCAGCACCCGGAATGGCTGTTCCTGGAGCCTGATCGGCACGCCGCGTTTGCGCAGCTCCACCGCATCTCGGTCCAATTCGTAGACCCCGAAGCGGATCTTGTCAGCCATTTGGCCGCCCCTTGGTGCCTACTCTAAATCTGAACCTTGGAGGCACGTAACGCGTGTCGTAAGAATGACGGCACTCTGGGGCGTATAGCTCAGCTATATTGCTTAAACGCGAATAAAGGCTCTCGAGAACTCCCCGCAGTGGCTGCTTGGGCATGGGTTCTATCGTTCTCCGGGCCACTATGTAGTATGCGGCACAGTATACTGGATCACAAGTGGGATTCTTTCGCAAAAACGAATTGCGAGTGATTTGAAATCTCAGCTCCCTTGGATCTTGCCACCAGGACGGCCTGCATCATTCGCTTCAGAAGGTTTGGGACCTCCCAATCTCTGGTATCCCGGGTGAACCCCGCGAACAAGTCCTTGCTGGTCGGCGATTCTGAGTAACAGGATAGTAAGCTCGCTGCGCTCTTCCCTGTTAAGAGCGGCGAGTAGAGCATCCTGATGCTCCCGCGCCACCTTGCCGATCCTCTCCAGCAGTTCCCCACCCTCTTTTGTCAGAAAAAGGGAATACAGGCGCCGATCATCCGGGTTTGCCCTGCGCTCGACCAATCCCCGTTTCTCCAGGTTGTCCAGTACCGCCACTAACCGGCTGGGATGAATCTGTAGCTTAGCGGCAAGCTCCTGCTGGCTCGGTCCTGCCGCCGCCCGCAGCAGTCGCAGAATCCCTACATCTGGCGGTGTGAGTTCGAGAACTTGCAATCGTTCAGCAAATTGCGAAGCCGCGTGCGCGCCGAGTTGGGCGAGCAGGAAGGCCGGCTGTCCCTTTTCCGTCTCTTTGTGATTCATCTTTAAAATAATTATTGCACAGCAAATTCGTTTATGTAATAAATGATTACATGATGAAACCTGTTTCCAGATTCCGTGGTCCCTCCCTGATTCTGCTCGCGATCGTTCACATTCTGGTGTTCGTGGCCGGTCTTGTAGCAGCTGCGACGCTCCGGCACGGGGCGCCCTATGTAACCCCCTTTGCGCCGGCCGAGGAGATGCGCCTGTTCTTTGCGCAAAGCCCAACGGCGGTACGCGTAAGCAACTTCTTCCTGTTTGCCTCTGCAGTGCCTTTTGGAATCTTTTCAGTGACTACCGTCAGCCGATTGCGATTCATGGGCGTCCGCGCTGCAGGTACCAACATCACTCTCCTCGGCGGTTTGATCGCCACGCTCAGTTTGATTCTTTCCGGGATCACCGGTTGGGTGCTGTCAGTGTCCGAAGTATCCGCTTCAGCGCAAGTCGTGAAGGCGATCTTTTATCTTTGCTTCCTGTTCGGCGGAGCCGTTTATTCGGTCGGATTTGGTTTGCTGGCTGCGGGAGTATCCGTCATAAGCTACTTTATGAGGCTTCTTCCGCGATGGATGGTGGTTCTTGGAATGTTGCTTGCTCTTACAGGCGAACTGTCGTCGCTCAGCCTTATCGCCTACCCGGCAAACTTTTTCATTCCTGTTACGAGATACCTGGGCATGATCTGGATGGTTTCCGTTGCTGTAGCACTGACAAAAAATCGCGGTGTGGCTTCAGCATAGTGGCGGATAGATGTACCTCACTTGTTAGGGAGCGAAGACTTATTTAAGGCCGCGGCGGCGCGAATTAGAGTTTTCAGGGCCTTCTCGTTCACCTTTTCACCCTCACGGAAGTCGATCGCGCGCCTCACTCTCCCCTCGAGACTGGAGTTGAAGAGACCAGAGGGATCATCCAGCGACGCGCCCTTGGCGAAGGTCATCTTTACAACATTCTTGTAGGTCTCGCCGGTGCAGATCAACCCGTCGTGTGACCAGACCGGTACGCCCCACTTCCATTCCTCGACGACCTTAGGGTCAGCTTGCTTGATCAAAGCGCGGAGGCGGGAAAGCATCTCTCCGCGCCAGCCGCCGACCTCCTGGATTCTCGCGTCGATCAGTAGAGATGCAGATTCCTCGACTCCGTGGGACTCACTCTTTCTAATCATGAGCTTCTCTTGGTCTTCCTGGCTGTTTTTCTGCCGTATTCTGTAATACGAAACGAATCTCCGAAAAAGGTTTGCTTTCCCTGCGCTTACCTATACTAGAGGATAGTGCTGAGGCGGAGTGTCGCGCTCAACAGAGGAGTCACCCTTGTCCGAATTACCCGGTGTACCGCTAACGCTTGAAGGTTCGTGTGTTCTGCATCAGATGTTTCACTTCGATTGGAACGCATGGAAGGGTCTTGCTGTCGAACAACGTCACCGGATAGCGACCGACGCGGGCGAACTTTTTAGCCGATGGGAAGAGGGCTCGAAACAGGAGCATCCGAATCAGTCCGGCGTTTTCTCCCTGCTTGGACACAAGGGCGATCTGATGCTGATTCATTTTCGCGATTCTTTTGCGGACCTCAATCGTGTTGAATTGGAACTGGCGCAGACCGGTCTGAGCGCCTATCTGCGGCCCTCGCACTCCTATTTATCGATCGTTGAGCTTGGCCTCTATGAGTCGTCGGCCAAGACGTATAGCGCACTTGCTGAAAAGGGACTGCAAGTTGGTACGCCCGAGTGGGATGCGGGCATCCGGGAGGTCGTGGAGCGGCAGTCGAAGGCCATGGCACAGCGGTTGTATCCTGCAATTCCGCCCGCCCAATATCTTTGCTTTTACCCTATGGATCGCAAGCGCGGAGAGAATGTGAACTGGTACACCGAGCCCATGGCCGATCGCCAGAGCATGATGCACGAACATGGCCTCATTGGCCGTCGCTACGCCGATTCGGTACGCCAGATCATAACCGGCTCCATTGGCTTCGACGATTGGGAATGGGGTGTCGATCTCTTTGCGCAAGATCCCCTGGTCTTCAAGAAGCTCATCTACGAGATGCGTTTTGACAAGGTCAGTGCAGTCTACGCTCAATTTGGCCAGTTCTTTGTTGGGGCGCGCGTGCCTGCCCCAAATTTGAAGGAATGGCTAGCGGGCCGTTTGATTTAACGCATACGGACATGGAAGAGATTTTCGTTGGCAGCCGGCAGAAGATACATCTGGAGACGTGGGAACGCCGCGCGGCCTTTCACTTCTTCAAGACTTTTACAGAGCCCTATCACGGCGTCTGCATCCGTGTTGACTGTACCGAGACCTACCGCTATGCCAAGCAGCATCAACTCTCGGTCTTTTTGTCACTGCTGCATCGATCGCTCGTCGCGGCGACTCAAGTGGAAAACTTCAGGACCCGCATTGTCGACGGCGAGGCCTGGCTCTATGAACTTATCAATGGCGGCAGCGCTGTAGGACGCGCGAACGGCACCATCGGCTTTGGGCATTATCAGTTCTATGCGCGCATGAAACGAGTTCGTCCACGCAGCGGCCCTCGAACTCGACCGGGTGCGTCAAAGGGATGATATCGAACGCTATCCGGACGTAAACTTGATCCGCTATTCAGTGCTTCCCTGGTTTGATTTCACTTCCGTCTCGCATGCGCGGGACTTTCCCCGCGGCGATTCCGCGCCCCTCATCACCTTCGGAAAAATTACTGAAGCCGTCAGCCGCCGCACCATGCCGGTATCGATCCACGCGCACCACGCCCTGGTTGATGGCTTGCATGTAGCGCAGTTCGTCGAGAAGTTTCAGCAAGCCCTGGATGCGCCAGAATCCGAACCGTTGTAAGGATGCTCCAGCGTCGATTACGAGAGATACGATCTATACTGAGAGTGCGGCATTATTGGCTCGATCGTCTGGAGGTTGTATGGACCCGCTCTCACAGGTGCTGTCGTTGCTGAAGCCTCGCAGTTATAATTCGGGTGGCTTCGAAGTAGGCGGCGACCTGGCCATCCAATTTCCGCGACATCAAGGCATCAAGTGTTATGCCGTCCTCGCAGGCCAATGCTGGCTGTCTGTCGAAGGCGTTCCCGATCCAGTGCTGCTCACAGCGGGAGACTGTTTCCTTTTGCCGCGTGGGCTCCCTTTCTGCCTCGCAACCGATCTGTCACTCACGCCCGTTGACTTCCAGACGCTCCTCTTAACACGGGGAAATGGTGATACGTTCTCGCAGCATCAAGAGGGGGGACGCTATATTGCCGGCGGGCACTTCCTTCTTTCCGGCAGTCATGCCGACCTGTTGCTGGGCTCATTGCCGCCCATCGTGCACATCCGGAAAGAGTCGGATAGGGCGGCGATGCGCTGGTCATTGGAACGCATGAGGGAGGAGCTGCGCGATCCGCAGCCGGGCGGCTCTCTGATCGCGCAACAACTCGCCTACATGATGCTCATTCAGGCCCTTCGACTGCACTTGGCAGATGGGGCGACAGGTGGCGTCGGTTGGCTCTTCGCCCTGGCCGATAAACAGATGAGCGCCGCGATCACCTGCATCCACGACGACCCAGGGCATCCATGGACACTACAGAAACTCGCGGAGCGCGTAGGAATGTCCCGGTCGATTTTTGCTCTAAGGTTCAAAGAAACGGTTGGAGCGACGCCTATGGAATACCTGACACGTTGGCGAATGCTGCTGGCCGGCGACAGGCTGAAGAATTCCGAAGATTCTATTTCCTCAATCGCCCTATCCCTCGGCTACGAATCCGAAAGCGCCTTCGGTAAAGCTTTCAAAAGGGTCATGGGTTGTTCGCCAAGACAGTACAGCCACGGACGCGTCCCTACGCCGCGTTCTTTGCCCGCCGATGAAGTCAGCTACGAACATCAGATGGAACTGACATCGGTCCGGTAGTTCAAGGCGATGGGGTAAGGCGATAGGCGATGTACGCTGCTCGACTGAGCTCGCCCCATCTCACGCGTGCCGGGCCATCGCAAGGTCCACGATCTCCCCAATCATTTGGGTATAAGAGAGGCCGGATTTCTTCGCCGCCATGAAGAACTCCTGCGCGCTCGAGAGCCATGGGTTCGGATTCGCTTCGATGACGTACACCTGGCCGCTGTTCGACATACGCATGTCGATGCGCCCATAGTCGCGCAGCTTGACGGCGCGATAGGCCTTGAGCGCGATGTCGCTCAGCCTGGTTACGGTTTCTTCATCGAGGTCTTCGGCGATCGCCGACTTCGTCAGCTTGTAGGCTTCCGTGTCTTTCTCGAATTTCACTTCCTGGCTGGCGATCCTGGGCATCCCCTTGGGAAGCTTCGAAAGATCCAGTTCCACCAGCGGGAGGGAGTAGGCGTTCTCCTGATTGCCGAGTACGGCGGCATAGATCTCGCGGCCATCGATGTACTCCTCGATCAACGCAGGAGAATTGAACTCCGTCTGTATATAGGAGAGACGCTCCATCAATTCCTTCACGGTGTTGACAACGGCAGCGGCATCGATGCCGATCGACCCATCTTCGGAGGTTGGCTTCACGATGAGCGGGAACGAGATGTCATGTGCGTGGTCAATGGTGCCGCGGTAGGCTGTCGCGAAAAAAGGCGACTGGATTCCGTGGAAGGCGAACATCTTCTTGGCAATCGATTTGTCCTGGGCAAGGATGTTCGCGTGCGGCCCCGAACCGGTGTAAGGGATATCGAGCATATCCAGGAATGCCGTGACCTGCATCTCTTTGGTGTTATCGCCGGCATACGATTCGGTGAGGTTGAAGATGAGGTCGGCGCCACACTTGGCGAGTCCCACCAGCGATTGCGTGCGGCCGTTGAGGACATAGTACGACGGCTCATGACCGAGCTTCTCCAATGCCTCGAAGACCTCTTCGCGGTCGTGCTTTACCGGCTTCTTCTTGCGTTTCTTTTGCCCCGTGCGCTTGCGCGGTGGGGGAACTTCTTCCTCCACTGGTGCGGGTTCTTCTTCCCACAAGTCGTACAGCACGGTGACTTTCAACTTCGTTCCAGCCATGAAACCTCCAATCGAGGTGGCGCCTCAGGGATGAATGAACTTCCCCCGGATCAAGTAATTCATTGAGAGTGCGGTTGTGTAGACGGTGAATTCAGTAAGGTGCTCGGACTCGCGTCGAACGTCGACGAGCAGACCCAGTTCCTCAACACGTTTGCAGATGGCTTCCACCAGCCGCTTGACGATCGGACGTTGCACCCCGCTCCAATACGCGACCTTGTCCACGATAGACTTGCGATGCTGGCCTAACATCTCCTGGGCGGGGCGCACGCCCTTGCGTCGCTTGGGGGAGACATTGAAGATGTCAGCCAGGTCGGTATCCAGCGCCAGTTCCTGCAACGGAATCTCTTCCGGCACGCTGAGATGATAGAACTCGCCAACCGTCGATTCCATCTCATCGACAGTGATGTCGGTGTGGCCGCGGCGCCGGAGGGGTTCGAGGTCTCCGATTTTTCCCGCCACGCGATCGACGTACTGGAGCTTGGCTAGCGCGCCCCAACCTTCATAGCGTTTTCGCCACTGCGAGCGCGGCGTGAGCCACACGGCAAACGTTTCTGCGAAATCTTCGTCTGGATGCTTCTGCGCGTACCACCCGGCCATGTGGCGAACAAACTTCCGCGAGAACGGTATCGGACGGTAATTGTCGCGATAAGCGCGGCGAAAGGGACCGAAGAGATCGCGCCACTCTGCCGACTTGTATAGCTGGTACGCGTAATTGAATGCGTGTCCAGCCTCGTGACGCATGTACATCATGATTTCGCGCGCATCTTCCAGGTCGTTCATCTCGCGCTCGAGCAGGGCCAGGTCCGGGTTCGCCAGATAGAACGGAATGCCGACTACGGGCTCGCCGGAGGGGCATCCCCATTCATCGGTGAGATAGCAAAGCGGACGGAACTTGTGGATGCCCTTGGCTTCCAGTTCCCGATAGAGCTGCTGAACGAATCGCTCGATCGGAGAACCCTCGAGTCTAAGCCCGAGCTCGCGGATGGGCTTGGCGAGTATCTCCTGGAAATCTACTCGGGTTTTCTCAAAATTGCGCACGGGGCTATTCAGAGTTCTACACCACGGAACCGGATTTGGCACGGCAGGGCGTATCGCTTATGCACATAGTACTGTGTACACGCCGGTTAGCGCACGAACGGCTAACCGCTTTGGGGCATTGTCAATTCATCTATTTCGTAATCAGAGCCGTCTGCGGCTTAGTCCGCGTCCGGGCCGGCAAAAAGGATGAGGTTCTCATCCGGATCTGAAACCACAAAGGTTTTGGCTCCCCATGGCTCGCTCTCAAGCGCCTGATGGAAAGAGACGCCTGCAGCCTGGTAATCCAAAAACAGTTGTTTGATTTCGTGTGCGGCGGCGACCGTGATCGAAGCGGAGAGCAAATGTTCGCGCTCGCGAACACCGGGCACAAACACGGGTTCAGAGACCACCCTCAAGGCTAGCCGTGCGTGATCGCGGATGACCTGGCCGTAGTAGGGCGGATCGCCATAGGTGAACTCGATTGCGAAGCCAAGCTTATTCGTATAAAAATCGCAGGAACACTTGATATCTGCAACGAAGAGTTGGGCCGAGATTGAGTTGAGAATAGGACGTGGCGGCGTCGGGTTAGTCATGGTGGAAATAGAATAAGTTCCCGTCCAGGTCCTGTACGGTGAATTGCCGTAATCCCCAGGGCTTTCTTTCCAGGGGATCTACGATGTTTGCACCCGATGACTTCAGCTCCTGGTAAGTAGCATCGATATCTTCCGCAAACACCCAGTGAACGGCCGGTTCAAACGGTGGCTCCCTCTTGCGCAAGAATATCGTCACACCAGGGCGCAACACGGACCCAATTCCCTTGTCTGGGTAAAGCCATCCGATCTCGAAGCCGAGTGCATCTCTGTAATGCTGTTGCGCGCGCTCGACATCCATGACCGGCAACTCCGGCACTGGGTGGCCAATTGAGCTCAATTTCTCTTTTACGTCCACAGATATCTCCTTGGATCCTTCCTCAGATTAAGTCATTCACTCGACCAGCTGGGCCAGTCCAGCGGTGATCGCTCGCTGAGGACGGCCCGCCAGGAATCTAAGGGCCAGACTCATCAAGAATTGCGTAGGGCAATCCAAAGAGCGATCCGGCGAATGACTACGGACCATTCAGCACCTGTCCACTTGCGTTATTGCTGGGCCGCATCTTGCGCGTCTGCAGCATGGTCTCCCGCAGGATCTTGTTGCAGGCGATCGTTGAAAGACTTCAGCAGCCTGGCGGAAGTATCAAATTCCTCACGGGCGTTTGCCGATTGGCCCAGCCGCGCCAGCACCTGGCCGCGCGCGTAATGTACGCTGGCGCTGTTTGGCGCCAGGGCCACCGCGTGGTCCAGCATATCCAGCGCTTCCCGGTCACGGCCTGCACGGCGATAGAGCTTCCCCAATCCAACGTAGGAATTCACCAACGTCTGGTCGCGCTCAATGGCACTGCGGTATGCGCGCTCGGCCTTCTCAGTCTGGCTGAGCTGGGCATAGAGCAGGCCCAGATCTTCATAGTTGTAAGCAAAGCCGGGCTCCATGGCAACGTCCTTCAGCAGCTCCTCTTCCGCTTGAGGATAAGCATGCTGTTCAAGGTAGGCACGACCCAGAAAGTAATGGACCATGGGCAGGTTCGGCCGCGCCGCCGCAGCCGCCTTGAATTCCTCCACAGCCTTTACCGTGTCGCCCTTGGCCAGCCAGGCTTTGCCGATATACAAATGGAACTCGGGCGCGTTCTGACCGGTCGCAAACATTTGCTCCAACGCCTGCTTTTCCAGCGCGGTGTTCGATGCCTTACCGGCTGCGATGCTTAGCACATAGAGATAGTTCGGATTGGTCGATTCCCTATCCCACAGCGGGGCAAGCGTCTCGCTGGCTTGCTGGTACTTATTGGTGAAGAAGTAGCACAGCCCCAGAAGATACCGTGCCTGGAGCGATTGCGGCGCCTGATGCAGGCTGGCGGCAAAAGGTTCGATGGCCGCCTCAAAGTCATTTTTACGATACAACGCAAGGCCGATGTTCAATGGGATACCGGGTTCGTTGGGTGACATCAACTGCGCTTTGCGCAATTCAACCAGAGCGTCGTCCCATCTTCGCTCCCGCATGTAAGCTACTCCCAGGTTGACATGGGGCGCAGCTGAGCGTGGGTCGAGCTCGATAACCTTTCGAAAATCCTCCTCGGCAAGTGCCAGCTGGCCATTCTTCATAGCCTCAACACCCTGCCTAAAAATCACCGCCGGGTCGAGTGCAAGATTCTGTGAAGCCGCGGAGGAAACCGTGGGCGAGGCAAACAGGAGTACTATAAAGAAACTTGTTCTTGACATCCAGGTCAAACGATTCAATACTGCCCTTTCAGCACGCGCTTTCTCAGCAAAACTTAAAAAGTAAGACTGGGCTCCTTGAGTGCTCTACCGGAGGCACCACCACGCATGTTTTCCCCCAAGAAAATGAAAGCTCTTGCACTAGCGTTGCTGCTCTTTTTAATGCCCTTCACGCTGTCCGCACAGCAATCCGGTTCGATCAACGGTGCGGTCACCGATGAAAGCGGGGGCGCAATTCCCAATGCACAAATCGTGCTTACCAATGCCGCGCAGGGCACCACTCACACCGCGACCTCCAATAGCACGGGAGAGTATGGCTTTCCGGCGCTTGAGCCCGGCACCTACAATTTAACGGTCACCGCGCCGGGATATAAGCAGTATGACGCAACAGGTATCGTTCTGCGCGTATCGAGGCAGGAGAGAGTAGACGCCAAGCTCAGCGTTGGTGCGGTCACCACGCAGGTGGAGATCGTAGGCAGCGACTTGGGTACGGTGCAGACAGAGTCTCCTGAGGTTTCCTTCACCATTACCGGAAAGCAAATCACCCAGCTGGTCCTGAATGGCCGCAATTTTACCCAGTTGGTCACCCTCACTCCCGGGGTCATTAGTCAGACCGGCCAGGACGAAGGCGAGACCGGGGTGAACGGCAGCGTGGCCTACAGCATGAATGGCGGCCGTACCGAGTACAACAACTGGGAAGTGGATGGCTCCAGCCTGATGGACAACGGCAGCAACTCCACCCTCAACGTGTATCCCAACGTAGATGCGATCGCTGAGACGGAAGTGCTTACCTCCAATTACGGCGCGCAATATGGCCGCAACGCATCGGGAACGGTGCTATCCCAGACAAAGTCCGGCACCGAGCATTTCCACGGCGACCTGTTCGCGTTTGTTCGCAATACGGTCTTCAACGCCCGCAACTACTTCGAGACTACGGTTCCGACCTACCAGAAGCTGGACTATGGATTCACCGTCGGCGGCCCGCTCTTTATCCCTAAGGTCTATAAGCCGGCGAATATGAAGACCTTCTTCTTCTACTCGCAAGAGTGGCGTCATGAGAACGTGCCCGCGACGGTCTTCAACCAGGCAGTGCCCTCAAACGCGGAACGCACCGGCAACTTCTCCGACCTGTGTCCCGCATCCGGCAGTCCGGTCGATGCAACCGACTTTCCCAATTGTCCCGTCAATCCTGATACCGGGGCGTACTTCGCCAATAACCAGGTGCCGGTCGACGCCAATGGACAGGCAATGCTGGTCCTGATTCCGGCCGCGAATGTGGGTTCCGGAACCTCCTCGTACTACCAAGCATCGCCTTCCCAGCTGACCACGAACCGCGAAGAGCTCTTTCGCATCGACCACGTGTTCAACGAGAAGCTGCGCATCTACTACCGCTTTATCTATGATTCGTGGCAGCAGACTACCTCTGAACCGACCTTCCAGACCAATGCCTTCCCCACGGTGACCAATGCATTCAAAGGTCCGGGTGTCGACATGGTGGCCAATCTTACCTATGCCGCCTCCCCTACCCTGGTGAATGAGTTTGTCGCTGACTACACCACCGACCACATCACGTTGACTAACAACACTCCGAACATCGGCCGGCAAAACTTCACCGGCAACGGATTCTTCGACAACGGCTATGGCGGTGTTCTACCCGGCCTGGTACTCACCGGCGGGTCCGCCTATGGCGGCGGCTTTAGTGTCGATACAGGATACTTTCCCTGGCAGAATTCGAACCCCACGTACAGCTACCGGGATACCATCACCAAGACGTTGCGGAACCATACCCTGATTTTCGGGGCGAGTTCCATCTTCGCGCAGAAGAACGAACCGAGCGTGGGCAATAATCAGGGCACGGTCACCTTCAATACGTCCTCGGCGGTGACCACCGGAAATGCGTTCGCCGATCTGCTGACGGCCAGAATCGCCCAGTTCTCCCAAACCTCCGCGCAGCCGAAGTACTATAACCGTTACAAAATTGTGGAGCCGTATTTCCAGGATAACTGGAGAGCCACTCCCAAGCTAACGTTAAACCTTGGCCTGCGGATCAGTCTTTTCGGTACGTATAAGGACATAAGCGACCAGTCGGGCAATTTCGAGCCTGGCGTATGGAGCGCAGCCAACGCACCCACCATCGATATCGACGGCTCAGTGACAGGCCAGGCGGGCGCCCTGATTCCCGGCAGCGGAAATGTTTTCAACGGCCTGGTGCGCTGCGGTATCGCCGGAGTCTCTCCCGGCTGCATGTCTGGCCATCTCTTCAATCCTGCGCCCCGGGTCGGTTTCGCGTATGACGTGTTTGGCAACGGCAAGCTCGCCGTTCGTGGCGGCTACGGCATCTTTTTCGAACACACCAATGGCAACGAGAGCAATTCTGAATATCTCGAGGGTACGGCGCCGGTGGTGCAGACCCCGAACAAATACAACTACATCGGATATCAGAACTCCGGCGGCGCCGGACTGGAATTTCCCCTGAGCGTGATCGCCATCCCAACACACGCAGTTTGGCCCTACGTGCAGCAATACAATCTCTCCGCACAAGGAGAGCTGCCGAGCCACGTGATTATGCAGCTAAGTTATGTCGGCAGCTTAGGGGTTCACTTGCCTATTCGGCATGAGCTGAACCAGCTTACTCCGCTGTCTCCTGCAGAGAATCCTTACCAGCCGGGGCAGCCAATCTCCGCGGCCGATTGCGCCTCAGTGACTCTGGGAGCCAATAACGTACCCCAGGGAACGGTAAACGGTCAGCCGGTCAGTGGCGATGTGGCGACGCATCTGTACGTCGCTTGCGGCAACTCGGCAGATCCCTTCCGGCCGTATCTCGGCGTCGCCGGTATCACCAACTCCTCCAACAGCGCGCAGTCGGTATACAACGCTTTGCAGGTCGGTGTGACCCGCTATTTTGGCAGGCTGAACGGCAGCCTGGCGTACACGTACGGGCACTCCCTCGACGATGGGTCGGACGGAGGATCCGCTGTTGAGATCGTGAATGGCCTCAACCCCCACCAAAGCTATGCCAGTTCAAACTTCGATGAACGGCACGTATTCGAAGCCAGCGTGGTCTACGACCTGCCCTTCTTCACCCAGCCCGGCCTCACGCACGCGTTGCTTGGCGGATGGCAAATTTCCGACCTGACCAGCTTTCAGACGGGCACTCCTTTCAGCATCGTGAACAGCTCCTCGAACGCAGACAACGCAGGCACGGGCAACACGGTCAGCGGTAATTCAAACGACGGCTCGGTGCAGTCCTATGCTGACATCATTGGTCCAATTCACGGTGCGGTCGCGATCAAGCACCCCGCCGGCCAGCCTGGACCCCGCCTCTACAATAGCGATGCGTTTGGACCTCCCCAGGGCCTGACCTACGGCAACTCAGGCCGCAACCTTCTCAACAACCCCTCGCACACCGACTTTGATATGGGTCTGTTCAAATCCTTCGCGGTTCACGAAGACATGCACTTCGAATTTCGCGCCGAGGCCTTTAACATCTTCAACCACACGCAATGGAACCAGATCAATAACAACGCCTGCTACGGTGCTGCGGCCTGCGCATCATCGCCATTCCTCACCGTGACATCGGCGCACAATGCCCGGATTCTGCAGTTCGCCGGCAAGTTCATTTTCTAGGTGAATAAAGGGCAGGGTCCACAAATGCGGGGTGCCCCATTCAAGCCGTCGGTGTAGCAAAGCCCAAGTCTGATCCTTCGGGTCTTCTTGCAGACACTGAAGGCCCTTGGGCCTCAACGGCCAGAAGAAAGAGCTATCGAAGAATCCGCGCCGCCGGGTTCTCAAGCACGGCTAGCCAATACCCCAGGGAGCACGGTACTGTGGCTTTAGCAGCGATGTAGCGTGTGCTGATGCACGTGTCAGGCGAAAGGCCGCAGTATCCCACTCCAGCAGTTCCTGGGTGCGGATCGCCACGTTACCCAGCATCAAACTCTCAACAATCGGCGCTTCAAAGCCGTAGTTACAGCTTGCAGGCGGGCCTCCCTGGCAAGCCTTGATCCACTCCATGTAGTGCGCTGTGTCCGCCGCTGTGGCGCTGGGCCCCAGCTCCGGCCGCGTTGGCTGGAAGGGCGCCTTCGCCGGCGTCAACGCCGGCAGAGGCGCAGCAAGATCTCCATTGGGCGAAAGCAGCCGCGGCTCTGCCGCCATATACCCGGTCAGCAGCTTGCCGCGTTCTCCGCTGTACATAACGCCTTCGCCGCCTACGCTCATCTCCGCATCCACCGCCAATTCCGGTGGGCGCTCCGGTTTGATTCCGCCGTCGTACCAGTGGACCTCGACGGCAGGCTTCTCCCCTCTCGCCGGGAAGTGGTAGTTCAGCCGGGAAGCAACCGGGTAGCACTCCGGAAATAGTTCGCTGGTGCTGGCATACACGCGGTCGGCGCTGCCAAGATCGAGGGCACGCACAATGGTGTCGAAGGCATACTCCCCCATGTCCCCGATTGCGCCACAGCCAAAGTCGTACCAGGCTCGCCAGACAAAGGGCAGGTAGGCGTGGTTATAGGGCCGCGACGCTGCCGGTCCTAGCCACATATCCCAATTCAGGCCAGCTGGTATAGGATCCGCCGCAGTGGGTGTGGCCAGGCCCTGCTTCCAGAATGCTGCCGGCCGTGTCGTCCACAAATCCACTCGCTGCACGTGGCCAATCACACCGCTATGAAGCATGTCGATCACGCGGCGTGATTCCGGGGTCTGCGAATTGAAGATGGAAACCTGGGAGGCGCAGCCGGTCTCCTTCGCCACCCGCGCCATCTCCCGCGCCTCCCACACTGTGTGCGCCATCGGCTTCTGGCTGTAAACATGTTTGCCGGCTTTCATGGCGGCGATGGTGATTAACGCGTGCCAGTGATCGGGAGTGCTGACCACGACGGCGTCGAGATCTTTCTCTTTGGCCAGCAACTCGCGAAAATCTTGATACACGGCGCAACCCTGGTAGGTGCTTTTGCCCGCATTCCTGGCGTAAAAGGCATTCACAATGGACTGCGCTACCTCGCGCCCAGCTGTTGGGCCGGGAAAGGAGGCGCCCCAGCTTGGGTCCTGCAGCAGCAGCCTGACTTTACCCCGAAGCTCGTTAGGTCCCCAATCCAGATAGTCGCTTGTCTGGCGGTTCACATCGCACACTGCGACCACCTGCACTTCCGGCATGCGCAGCAGATCCATCATCACTCGCTGCCCCTGCGAGCCCACTCCGATGAAAGCTACGGTGAGCTTGTCGCTGGGCTTGACCGCGCGCAAAGCAGTGGCCCATCGGGGCGCGAGCAAGGCCGCTGTCGAAGCCCCTGCGGCATACACAAAATCACGGCGGCTAAACTTCGGCATCGAGCTCTCCATGGTCCAGTCTGCTTGGGTCAGATGCGGGCTGGTAGCTTATGGTGCCCCGCACCGGCAGAACTCGCAAGTATATAAAGCGGGTGTGTGAGAACCCCGTCGCGCTACGTCAAAATAACTCCAAAAACTCATCTGCTGTGCTATGACTGAAGCAGAGGAAAAAGAGTTTGGCTGGTCAGGGTCCAAGCCGAAGAGAGCTACTGCAAGGGCTGACGTTGGCTTCTGCAGCCGGCGCCTTCTCTGGTTTCTGCCGCTGGAGTTACGCGCTCGCGGATCAGCACGTCCTGCAACCTGCCTATCGTCCGCAGTTTTTCTCCGGTAGCCAATATCAAACCGTGGAACTGCTCGCAGAGCTCATCTTGCCTGCGACCCACGATGCCGCCGGCAAAGCGCAGCCCGGGGCCAAGGAAGCCGGTGTAGCCGAATTCATCGACTTCATGGTGTTCAGCGATCCGTCACTGCAACCGGAATTTCGGCAGGGTTTGCAGCGGCTTGATCATGCCGCCGCACCCGCGCCTTCATTCTTGCGATCCACTGCCGCGCAGCAACATGCCCTTCTCGAGCGGCTCGCTTACAAAGCCCATCAGCGGGAGACTGAGAAAGCCGGGCAGCAGTTCTTCCGCCTCTTCCGCAAGTACACGGTGATGGGCTTCTACACCACCCGCATCGGTCTTGAATCGCTCGACTACCCCGGCCTCAAATTCTATTCCGCCTCTCCCGGATGCACGCACGCCGGCAATCCCGAGCACCTCGGCCTTTAACCTATGGAAACTTACGACGTCGTTGTCATTGGCACGGGAGCGGGAGGTGGCATGGCCATCAAGACCCTCTGCGAGGCCGGACTGAAAGTGTGCGCCCTCAACGCCGGCAGGCAAGCCAATCCGGCCAAAGATTTCCGCGAGCATCGCATGCCTTATGACTTGAAGTTCCGCGGCCAGGGCTCGCCCGCGGAGCGCGCTATCAGTATCGGGTACATGGACAATGAGTACGTGGCGCCGGATGCCTGGGAGCATGAGATCGCCTACTCGACGGCCAAGGGAACAAGCTGGACATGGCCTCGCTCAAACCTGGTCGGGGGGAAAACAAACTTCTGGGGCCGGTCCTCCGCGCGCATGTCGGAAATCGACTTCAAGGCTGCCTCTCGTGACGGTTTCGACGTGGACTGGCCCGTCACCTACGACGAAATCGCGCCGTTCTATACGCGAGTCGAGCAGATGATCGGCGTTGCCAGCACGGTGCAGAACCGGCCTTCCAATCCGGACGGCACCTACTTGCCGGCGATGCAATTTCGCTGTATCGATCACATCCTCGCGGCGGGCGCGGTCAAGGCGGGTATTCCTTATCTGCCCGACCGCATTGCCCAACTTACCCAGGCGCACGCAGGTCATCCTCCGTGTCACTACTGCGGCAACTGTACAGAAGGGTGCGACGTAGGAGCCTTCTTCTCGTCGCCATATTTCTTTCTTCCCCTGGCCCATGCAACCGGCAATCTCGAGCTGCGCACCAACGCCGTCGCTCGCGAAGTGCTGGTAGATTCTGAGGGCCGAGCCAAAGGAGTTGCTTACGTAGACCGCATCACGCGCCAGGAGGTGGAAGTCTATGCCAAGGCCGTAGTGGTCGCCGCCTCCTGCGTCACCACCGCACAGATCATGTTGAATTCCCGCTCCAGCCGATGGCCGACTGGTATTGCCAACTCGAGTGGACAGCTGGGTAGGAATCTCTGCGACCACTTGTACGGCACTTCAGGCTACGGCTATCTTCCTCAGTTGCTCGGCCAGCCCAGTTTTCCCGATAACGTTTCCGCATCCACAGTCGCGTGGCTGCCGCGCTGGCAGAATCTTAGTAATCCCGTGCAGGAGAAGTTCCTGCGCGGATATTCTTTCTACCCCGGCGGCGGATGCGAAGAGTTTCCGAGTTACTACGACGACATAGAAGGTTTCGGCGTTTCGTACCGCACCGAGATCAAACGCCGTTATCCCACCCCCGTAAGCTTCACGGTGCAAGCTCCCTCTCAACGTTCTGATAAGAACTTCGTGGATATCGACCCGGTAAAGAAAGATATCTTCGGAATACCGCAGGTTCGGCTCAACTTTCAATGGGATGAGAACACGCTCAAAATGTGGGAACACTCCAAGCAAGCGTGCGCCGAGATTTTTCACCAAGCCGGCGGTGTCTATGAGGGACACGGAGAGCCTCAATCCCCCGGTTGGAGCCTTCACGAAACTGGAACCTGTCGCATGGGGAATGATGCGCGGCACTTTGTCACCAACCGCTTCGGTCAAACCCACGATGTGCCCAATCTCTATGCCTGCGACGCCAGCATCTTTCTCAACTGCACCGACAAAACAACCACCCTGTCGATACTCGCTTTCGCTCTTCGCCAATCCGAATACCTCGTCGCGCAGTTCAAGTCCGGCAGCCAGGCATAAAAAGGCCACACAAAATTGCGCATGGCCAGAAATCCCCGCGGCCTGATTTCGAATCCAAAGCCTTTGTGAGGTCATATGGAAGTACGGCGCGACGATCTTCAGTCTTCCATTGCCGAGAGTTTATTCGACATCGCTTTACATTCGGGTGAAGTCGTTCAATTGCCCGGAGCGGAAATCTGCCAGGTCGATCACGTGTCAGAGCAATGCGTTCTGCGTTAACCCAAGAGTTTCAAACTTTGATTACGCTCTCAGCACCGGCCGCCCGGGATCGGCGGTGTGGCTAGGGGCACCCACGACTAACCTACCGGGAAATTCTCATTCGACCCTGTTCGGCAACCTCAAGGCCGGCTCCAGGGGACTGACCGCAGTCCGGCCGGGAATTGATTTGTTTCAGGGAGCAGCCTAAATCAGCAGATCAGAGAGCGCTTACCGCCCTGGTCCCTTTCCCTTTGAGCAACTCGGCATACACCGCAACGCGGTTTTGCGTTTACGATAAGGAAACAATCTACTTCGTTCGAGGGTGAACAGTGAGCAAGCGCACGCGAAATTAGGGCCAAATCCACATGTGTGGGAGACGTACATGGTCGAAGCAAGGGTAGCTCCGCGCCTCGAGTTTGCTTTCGAACTGCGGGTCTGTATCGGTCAGATATTCGAACTCGGGTGGGGTTCCTTTGGGCTCAGGCGCACGGTCCCGATCACCGGTGGCACTTTGCGGGGACCCAGCATTTCTGGTCGGGTGCTGCCCGGAGGGGCCGACTGGCAATTCATCGACCGTGATGGGCTCACGTTGGTTGATTCCCACTATGTGATCGAGACTGCTGACGCCGTCCGGATCGAGGTCAGCAACCCGGGAATCCGGCATGGCGCACAGGATGTATTGGATCGTATAGCCGCCGGCGAGCCCGTATCCCCAAGCCAATACTACTTCAGAACTGCACCACGGTTTTACCCACCCGATGGCAAGTACGACTGGCTTAAGAAGTCGATCTTCCTCGCCGATGCTGAGCGACATCCCGAACTCGTCATCCTGAGAGTCTGGCGAGTGGCCTAACACCAACCTGCGCTAAAATGCCCCAGCCTGTTTAGGGTTGGGGTATTCAAAGATGCGTTTCCACCTTAGATAGGAAGAAGGCGATTAAAGAACGACCGATATCGCCTCAGCACCTGGCGTAGTTCCTCTGTTGAAACATCACTCCCAGTATCCCCCTGCTTTTCCAGCTCTGCGCGTGCCGTCGAGAACTGTTCAGCAAGCCGCTTGATCCTATTTGCCACTAAACCATCCGCCTGTTCTACGGCTTGCGTTGGTTCATCCACGAAGGAACCCTGAACCTGGTCCCACCGTGTTTGAAATCCATCCAGTTCCCCTTCCCTGAATAAGGGACCATCCTTCATTTCCTTATTTTTTGCGCACCCCCCCGATCGCTTCACCAGGGCCCTCACTCGGAGACAAGAAGAGGTCCTGCGGTTACTGGCCGAAGGCTCCATGAAAGACATAGCAGTCATTCTGAAAGTGAGTCCCCGGACTGAATAAAAGAGTGCACATTGTCGCTATCTTAGCCGGAGCCCTGCTGCTGCAGGCCGCACGGCCGGGGCCCTGTTAATGAAGACTCGTAAGCCCCTGACCAATCACGGGTTGCCGGTTAATGAAGGCTTAACGTCCAATTCCATTGACGACGCAGCCCTTCGTTCTTCAAAGTCAGGAAACTATGGCAAGCACTTTTGCGTGTTGAAAGGATCTGCACAGTGCCACAAACAGCTCGCCAATTCTGGTTCGGCAAGATGGGTCGAAACGTACTTAACCTCAACTGGGACGCAATCGATCATGACTCCGTAGTTTTGATTTCAGTGTCAGAATTCAATCTTGACAACACACCCAACCACCATCGATTTGCAGGAGCAGCCACTATCACGGTATGCAACATCTGCCCGCATGGACCGCCGTTTGATCCAAACCATGGCGTTCAGTTTGTTGTTCAAATCGATTGGGAATCGCCGCTGAACATCGTCACCGACATTACGGTGTTGGACAAGCCAGTCGCTGTGGAACCACCAGAATATGGATATGGCTCCGGCGCTTACCCCGATGGGTACGCTGCGGGCTAACGGTTGAGGTGGGCGAAGGCAAGGTTTAGCTCGAGCCTTCGCCCACCCCTCTCCTGCAGGTGCAGTCCAGGCAGCTGTGCTCTGAACAGGCCGAGCAGGTTCGCAAAAGCTGTTTACGGAGGGCTGCGCGCGCCCGGTGGATACGGACTCCAGCGTTGGACGCGGAAAGCTTGTGCTGCTGAGCGAAATCCTGCAGACGCTGTTCCCCGAGGTCGACGGCGCGCAGCACTTCAGAATACTCCGGTTTGAGCCCATCCAGGATCCCATGCAGGCAGGCGCACACCTCGTTATGAAGCTCTGGGGCTGTCTGAGCCGTCCTCTCCAACTCACGTGTCCAAGCCTCAAGAGCTTTGTTGGTAGACGCTCGCCGCCGGTAACTATCAATCACAGCGTTGCGGAGCAAGCGATAAAACCAGGCCACGGCCGATTCGCTCGGCTCGAAGTTGTCTTGGTGCTCAAAAGCGCGGAGGTACGCTGTCTGGAGAATATCTTCGGCGAGCTCGGAGTCCGAGACACGCCGCCGCACGAAGGCGAGGAATTGTTTCTGCTGAGCGAGTAGCAGATCGAGAGCTGTCTCAGGCATAGAGGTGAGAGGGCGGGAGGTTTCAGCCTCCCACCCGGTCTGATGTAAGGAAGCGACTAGCTGCGCCTATTGCAGGAGCAGAATACGCATTCACAGTTGGAACCGCAAGGACAGTTTTGGCATTTCATGGTGTTCTCCTTGGACGCCCACACGCGTCTGCCTCATAAACGCACGAGCCCGCCATTTCTTACACCCCCTGCGCCTTCGCGTTGTATCTAGCTGTCCAGCTGCGCAATCGGAGGCCTGACCATCATCAGGGCCGCTACAAAGGCAGCCATGTATGCGGAGAGTGAGCCGAGGCCGAGCGACCATCTGGGGCCGAAATGGTTCGCTACCCAGCCGACAATGGGAGCACCGATCGATGTTCCGCCCAACGCCACGCCCACACGAGTCGCCATCACCCGGCCACGCATGGTGGGCTTGGTGGAAAGCTGCATCATGCTGTTCGTCGCGTTGGTAAAGGTAAGGGTGGCGACCCCGACCACGGCGAGGGCGGCAGCGAACCACCAATATCCAGGTGAGAACGCCGCCAGCGTACAACCGATTCCAAATACCCCGGTACCGAGCAGCAGCGAGCCAAAACCCGGCTTGTCGTTTGCAGTTGCCAGAAATGCGCCGCTCACTGTACCGATCGACATGATCGACGACAACAAACCGAATCCCCGCGCGTCGGTATGGAAGACACTCACTCCCATGGTGGAGATGAAGATCGGGAAATTGAAACCGAATGTGCCGATCAGAAAGAGCATGATCACGATGGATCGCAGGTCTGGTCTAGCCCACACATAACGAAGTCCTTCGACGAAGCCACCGGGTCCGCGGGAAGCTCTCGCGCTGGTCCTGAGCTCTTGTACGCGAAACAGAGACATCGAGAGCAGGACAGCGCCGAAGGACAGGCCATTCAGCAGAAATGCCCAGCCGGTCCCGATCTTTGCGATCACCGTGCCGGCCACGGCGGGGCCGATCATCTGGCCGGCGAAGAACGAGGTCGAGTTGAGCGCGACTGCATTGGGCAGCTGTTCGTCACCCACCAGCTCCCCTACAAACGTTTGCCGCACCGGCGCATCGAGTGCCGCCGCGGCGCCGAAGACAAGGGCAAACACATAAACATGCCAAAGCCGCACGTAGCCAGAGATGGTCAGGATTCCCAGCGCGGTCGCCAGCACACCCATGGATGCTTGGGTAAACATGAGGAGTTTTCGCTGGTTGAAGCGATCCGCCGCCGAGCCGCTCCAGGGCAGCAACAGCAGCTGCGGAGCGAACTGCAGGCCGGTGACAATGCCGACGGCCGTCCCGTCATGGTGGGTCAGTTGCGTCAGGACGATCCAGTCTTGCGCTACGCGCTGCATCCAGGTCCCGATGTTCGATACCAGGCCGCCTGCGGTCCACAAGCGAAAATTGAAGTTCTCTAGAGCGCGAAAAGCTTTGGCCAGCGGATTCCTCATCGGTGTTCCGAAGCGTTGCCTCCTTGGGCTGCGTTTGAAACGGACTCCCACGCTTCCCAGGTTGCCAGACGATCCGCATATGCGCCACGCACCCAAGGCAAATTGTGGCTGCCGAGAAAGAACCGAAGCGGAGGATTCTCCGTGTCCACGATTTTGAACAAGGCCTCTGGCGTCGCATTCGGATCGCCTCTTTCCATGGTTCCTAGACGCCCGAATATTTGTGTTCTGAGATCCGCGTAGATGTCGAGCTCCTGTGAAAACTTCAACGATTGTTGGCTTCCAAACTCGGTGGCATAGGCGCCTGGTTCTACGATTGTTACTTTAATGCCAAAAGGCCTCACTTCGATGGCCAGGCTTTCGTGAATCGCCTCAAACGCCCATTTTGACGAACAGTAATAGCCGATCAAGGGCATCGTCACATGACCGAGGCCGCTCGATACACCGACGATGTGTCCTCCGCCCTGCTGGCGCAGCAACGGCAACGCCGCCTGAATGACAGAAAGTGTGCCAAAGATGTTCGTCTCGTAGAGGGCTCGAACGTCGTCGGCGCTGGCCTCCTCAATCGTGCCAACGAGTGAATAGCCCGCATTGTTGAGAACTACATCGAGCCTTCCGAAGTGTGCGTGAGCCTGCGCTACGGCCTGCTTCACTTGATCGGGCCTGGTCACGTCCAGTTCCAGAGGGAGAACGTTTTCGCCGTAATTTTCTTTGAGGCCGGCGATGCTTGCCAAAGCGCGCGCCGTGGCTGCGACCTGGTCGCCGCGCTCAAGCGCGGCCTCAGCCCACACGCGTCCAAAACCCCGCGAAGCGCCTGTAATGAACCAAACTTTATTGGACATGTGAATCTCCTCTTCCGCTCGATGGGCTGCTGATATGCTGTTCAGGCATAGCTGGAACCATGTTCCGGATAATAAATGGAACACGGTTCCGCTTGCAACTGCGAGATGAAGAAACGAACTAAAGTCCAGGCGCCTAAAGAAGGCGAGCCCCGCCCCCAGCGTGCAGATGCGCAACGCAAGATGAGTTCCCTGCTGCAATCGGCAGTGGAGGTTTTTGCAAAATCAGGAGTCGACGCTCCCGTCCGTGAGATAGCGGAGAGAGCGGGCGTTGGCCTGGGCACGGTCTACCGTCATTTCCCGCAGCGCTCCGATCTCATCGTGGCAGTCTTCCAAACCCAGGTGGATGCCTGCGCGGACGCGGCCTCTGTACTCGCAGCCAAGTATGAGCCTGGTGAAGCACTGGCTCGCTGGATGCAGCGTTATGTAGACTTCATCACTACCAAGCGAGGTCTCGCCGCAGCACTTCACTCGGGCGATCCCGCCTACTCCGCCCTGCCGGCTTATTTCAACAAACGTTTGCAGCCGGCGCTCGAAACATTGCTGGATGCGGCGGTGGCGGCAAAGGCTGTGCGCCCAGGGATAGAAGCCTATGATCTCTTACGAGCGGTGGCAACCCTATGCCGTGGCCCGCAAAACAAAGAGCCCGCCTATGCGCGAAAGATGGTGGGCCTGCTAGTGGATGGTCTACGTTACGGGGCGGGCACGCAAAGCGCTCCGACGAAAAAGAAGGAGTCAACGTGAAGCGAAGACAGTTTCTCAAGAGCTCGGCGGTCGCAGGCACTGTACTTGCATTTTCCCGGGCGAATGTCTGGGCGAAGGATGCTGACGCTCGCATTGAGGTTCTTGTGGACGAGCCGCTGGGGGAGATTTCGCCAAACATCTACGGTCAGTTCACAGAACATATCGGCGGCGTGATTTACGACGGCGTGTGGGTTGGAGAGAAGTCGAAAATACCCAACCAATACGGCATTCGTTCGCAACTGGTAGACATGATGAAGCAGATTCATGTTCCGATCATTCGTTGGCCGGGCGGCTGCTTCGCGGATAGCTACGACTGGAAGGATGGAATCGGCGACGCTTCGAAGCGGCCGCGCCGCACCAATTTCTGGGAGGTGGATCATGATGCGCTGCGACTGCACGACAAAGGGCCGCAACTGTTCGAAACCAACCAATTCGGCACAAACGAGTTCATGCGGTTTTGCAAGCTGACCGGGGCGCAACCCTATCTTGCAGCGAACCTGCGGAGTCTTTCCGCGCTTGATTTTGATCATTGGGTGGAGTACTGCAACTCTCCCGCCGGAAGCACAACCTTGTCTGAGGTGCGGGCTGCCGCCGGTTTTCCGGAGCCGTTTAATGTTCGTTTCTGGGGCGTAGGCAACGAGAGTTGGGGCTGCGGTGGAGACTTTACTCCGGAGGATTACGCTGCCGAGTTCCGCCGCTATTCGGAATGGATACCGCGATACGGCGTAGACCTGCAACTGATTGGCTCCGGCCCGAACGATAACGATATCGATTGGACCCATCGCTTTTTCCAACGGATCTTCTCCGATCGAGCGTACAACAACCCCAGCTTTACGGGCTGGTCGGTGCATCACTACGCGTGGAACTTAAGCCGGGGCAAGACGAAGGACTGGCTGGGCGGCAAAGGCGACGCGCTGCAGTTTGATGCGGTGGACTGGTATGAGCTGCTGCGCGAATGCGATCGCATCGAGCAGGTGATGCACGATCAGTGGGCGGTAATGGGGCAGTACGATACGCAGCACCGCGTCAAGCTGGTGGTGGATGAGTATGGTGCGTGGTATCGCGAGGGAACCGAACTCGACCCCACCCACCTTTTCGGGCAGCAGATAACGGTGCGCGACGCACTGGCCACGGCGCTCACCCTGGACACCTTTAACCGCAATCCGGAGAAAGTGAGCATGGCCGCCTGCGCCCAGCTCATCAACAACATCAATGCGCTATTCATGGCGCATGAGGACCGCTTCTTCGCCACCCCAAACTTTCATGTTTTCGCGATGTACACCGCACACCAGGGAGGCCAGGCCCTGCGGGCCGAGTTCTCGGCACCGGATGTGCAGTACACGCGCGATGACCGGCCCGCACGTTTCTGGGGACTCAACGGTTCAGCGTCGCGAAAGAATCAGGTGGTGACGCTGACCATCGTCAATCCTGATCTGTCGAAGACGATTGATACCCAGATCGCCCTTCGAGGCGCCGCGGTCGCGAGTGCCTCTGGTACCGTTTTGGCGGCCAGTGACATGCACGCGCACAACACCTTCGAGCAGCCCAACGCGGTGACGCCCACAGCTCTCGCGATAGAGGGAGTCGGGGGCCTGCTGAACGCTAGCATTCCAGCAGCTTCCGTCACCAAGCTGGATATCGTTCTCCGCTAAGCGAATCCCTTAGCGGCTAAAGTCGAATCTGCTGACAACAGTGCGTACGGGCTGAGGCCGGTACTCTTCAGGAACCGGAGCGGCTGGGACAAAGCCAATTTTTTTAAAATTCGATATTTTTGGATCCTTTTGGGGATTTTGTAGCTCAGCGGGGGTGGACAAAGGGGTTCTTTATCGGGAGAGGGATTCCCAAGTCTGGAATAGAGCCGAACAAAGGCGAATAAGGTTTAGGGGGGTCCGAAGGGGTCAGGCGGTCGCCGACGGTGGACTGCGCGGGGCCGGGGTCCGGTGGCGCCTGAGCGGAGGCAGGGGTGGGTTGCGGGTTCAGTGGAAAGGGCTTGGGGGCGGAGTTTTTGCCAGAATGAATGAAGTTTTGCATGGCGATGATCATCGAGAGGGCTTTGACCTGGGCGGTAGCACTGCCTCGGGTCGTTTCGGGGCTCAGGTCGGCAATTGCCCATAGGCGGGCCAGCACTCGTTCGCGGTCCAGGTTCAGCCGGTGCTGCGCGTCCGCCTCTTGCTGAGCGGACTGTTGCAGCACGGAGGCGCGGTACTCAAGCATGTAGGCGCGCACATGGGGCTTGGATTTGGTGTAGGCGGCGGAGTCGGGGTTGAGTCCGACAGCTTCGGCGGCTTGACGGTCGGTTATGCCGCCACGGAGGAGCAGGCGGGCAAAGGTCATTTCCTGATCGGTGATCGGGTCGCTGACATTATTTTTGGGCATTGATGGCTCCTTGCATTTGAGGTTGCCCTGCTCGGGGGGAAGCAGGGTTTGAAGCATAAAAAGTCCCGCTGTGGCGGGATGTTTGGATTGCTTATTTTGAGGCAGGGATAGGGTGTGCCACCGGACAGCGGGAAAACTGTCCTTCGCTCGCCTTAGGCCGATACAAATTGGCAACTGCCGACCAGCGGGAGGCTGCGAGGGCCGCCTGCTGTGCCGAAATCGTTTTTCTACTAGATATAGATTCCAATTCGGCCTCGGATGGTTTAGCCGAGACTCTTTTTTTCAATCGTCGGTTATCGTTTCGCAGGTTACTTTTGGATTCTCGGGGATGATCAGGGATAGAAGATAACTTCTCCCAGTCGAATGGCAGACGAAGCTGCATAACCCGGACCCGAACGTGCAGATTCGGTCAGAGCGCGGATTGGACATTCCTCTACTGACCGAACCAACTCACCCTGATAGCGCTCCAGTTCACGCCAGGTTCGGAATTGGCTGCGTACCTTGAGGCCATCAGAATCTATACAAGTCGGATTGTCGCCTATCTGGAGGGAACCGGATTTTCTGGCGATTGCTTGCGAATAGGCGGCAATTCGACCGGAACAGGTCGATGAATCGGCGATCGTGCGTCAACTGAGGATGCTGAGTGGCTAACTGACGAGATGGGCGTTTGTAAGGCCTCTGGGTGGCTTGTGAGCGAGGGAGCAAGTATCTAAATACCATTGCTAATGGTATTTCCGTGAATCGAGTTGGCAAGATGCCCCTTGCACAATGAGTGCGAGGCCTTCCTTATAGCGTCGCTCGAAGCGATCAAACAGGATTGATCCTGCTTGACGCATTAGCGGCAGCGACTCACCGGACAGCGCCGCGCTTCGCGCTTCCGAATCGTAACGCGCGGATCGTTCTCCAGGACGAGGGAAAACAGCCTGCTCCTCAGTCACAAAATTCAATGTGTAGTTGTAGACGGTGCTGAGTACAACAACACCCTGCCGCAACGTGAATCCAGCCCGGATGAGCTCGGTTCCGACCGCTTCGGCTGTCTTCATATATTCGGTGTTGGTTAGCTTTGTCCCCGAGACCATGCGCGCACCGTCCCGGTAGCGGAGTAGCGCGTGGCGTAATCCTTCCCCAAACGCCGACACCCAAACTTTCCAGTCGGCTTGCTTGCGGGACGGCACGAGTCCTGGAGCGGCCTCTGCGAGGAGCATCGTGGCCATCTCGTCGAGCAGCTCCTCTTTGCTCTTGAAGTGCCAATACATAGCTCCCGCCCGCACCTTCAAGGTGGCCGCGAGCCGCCGCAGGGAAAGTTCCTCCAGCCCGACTTCGTTCAGGAGGGCCAGCGCGCCACGGGTCAAGATTTCTTTATTCACTTTCATAAATCAAGCATACCAACGCTTGCGCTCATTACTTGAACGGTGTACAACTTAATTGTACGATGTTCAATAATGCGTTTAGGGACTGGATTGCTCCCTCTCGCGCCGCCAGTGCTGGAGGAATACAAAATGAAAGCCGCCATTGTGAAAGCACCAAAGACCCGCCCAATCTATGGGGACTTTGCGGAACCCGCTGCGCGCGACGGGTTCCACATCATTCAAGTAAAGGCTTCCGCTCTCAGCCAGCTCACGAAATCCCGTGCCTCTGGTTCTCATTACAGTGCGGACGGCGTCTTTCCCGCTGTAGCAGGGACGGATGGCGTGGGGATTATGAGCGACGGCCGCCGAGTTTACTTCGGGCTTCCCGAATCTCCTTTCGGCGCTATGGCCGAGCGGTCGCTGGTCAGGGCCGATCACTGCATTCCGGTGCCGGATGGCCTGGATGATGTCGTTGCTGCCGCGATTGCCAACCCCGGAATGTCTGCCTGGGCGGCGCTTATGGAACGTGGCCACCTGAAAGCGGGAGAGACCGTGCTAGTCAACGGCGCTACGGGTACTGCCGGCCGTATGGCGGTTCAACTCGCGAAATTCATGGGAGCGAAGCGCGTTATCGGAACGGGACGAAACGAAGCGGAGCTTGAAGAATTAAAAGTTCTTGGAGCCGACGAAGTCATCCCCTTTAGATTGAGTATCCTTCATCCCCTTGGGTCGAAGCGATACGAGGGAGCACTGATCGAGGCATTCCGCCGAGGTATCGACGTTGTTGTTGATTACCTCTGGGGAGCAAGTGCTCGCGCTATCATTGCCGCCATCGCAAAAGGCGTGGAGGATGGCAGCCCGGTTCGGTTCGTGCATGTCGGCGGGGCAAGTGGAGAGGAGAGCATCGACCTCCCGGGTGTTGGTTTGCGCTCCTCCTCGATCGTGCTGATGGGGAGCGGATTTAAGAGTGTTCCCCTACCAGCCCTGCTGAACGCTGTGAGTTCTACCTTCGCCGCAGCCGTTTCCGCCAAGCTGCGCATAGCCACGAAGGTCGTTCCGCTTGCGGAAGTTGAGGGCTACTGGGATTCCCATGGCAAGCCCCGCTTGGTCTTCAGGCTGCCCTGACGAGCGGTTCCTGTGGGTATCGTCGCTTACCAGAATGAGTAGCAGCATTTCATCGCCTTTCCGATGGGGGAGACTCAATGGGAATCTTTGCTCACGTTCAACGCAGCCTATTAGGCCTGATCTTTATGCTCAGCGGGATGAATGGGTTTCTCCACTTCAGGCCAACTTTGACATTCAAGACCTCGGTGGCCCGCGATTACATGGCTGTCATGCAGGCCACGCCTTACGGTCATGTTCTGTTTGCGATACAGATCGTGTGCGGCCTTCTTCTGCTGATGCGTCTCTTTGTGCCTTTCGCACTCACAGTCATCGCGGCCTTTCTCTTCAACATCTACATGTTTCATCTTTTTCTCGACCACACATTCAGTCCACTGATGCTGATTGTGACAGTTCTGTGGGCGTTCACATTCGTGAGGTATCGCGCGGCGTTTCAGATATTGCTGCTTCCGAAGCTCGCTGAACCATCACAGGCAGTTGACAGACGATAACCTTTCGACGGCTAACAGAGGAGATATATGCAATACAGCAATCTCAAGTTGGTTCTCTTGGCGGCAACTGCCTTAGGCCCTCATGCAGCCCTGGGTCAAAGCCCATTCGATGGAACGTGGAAGATCGACGCGGGCCGAACGACGTTCACTCATAGTCACGAAACTTTTCTCATCAAGAGGGAAAGGTATCGGTGCGATACCTGCGATCCTCCTCTTTCAGTCAGGGCCGATGGAACAGACCATCGCGTGAAGAATAACGCCTATTTCGACACCGTCAACGTCACGATCATCGATGACTCGACCGTGGAGGAGGAAGCAAAGAAACACGGCAAAACGGTCGTGACATCCAAGCTCGTCGCCTCGGGAGACGGCAAAACGGCGACGCTGGAATGGAGTGAGCCGGGAACAAGAAGCGCCGGTCCCGGAGCGGGAGGGGTCACTTTGACCCGCATTGGCAAGGCAAAACACTCGGACACGGTGCACGTACTCTCAGGTTCCTGGGCTGTCGTGGGGTACGTGAACCCGTTGGATAACACATTCACTCTGCGCTTGGAAGACGATGGCAAAGCGCTATCGGTGACTACGGCAGCCGGAGAGGTATATCGGGCGCCTCTCAATAAAGTGGAAAGTCCGTCTGTCACTAAGGACGGTGCGTCTGCCTCGCTCCTGGGAGCGTACACCTTCACGGAAACGCTAAATCGCGGAGGTGGTCCGATCAGGGAGCACCGTCTCATGATCAATCCAAAGATCCCGACAGAAATGGACATCATCGACACCGACCACCTGACCGGCATCACCGTTGTGCTGCGCGGTGTGAGGCAATAGAGCGCACATGCCAATCACGCGTACAATTCACAATCCGGTGCTGCGGGGCACGATTACATTTCTTGTTACCGCGAAGGAGTCCGACGGCGCAATCACCGAACTTGAGGCGACCGTGATGCCTGGAGGAAAGAATCCACCTCATTACCATAAAACCTATGATGAAACGTTCACAGTGATTGACGGTGTGCTTCGGCTAGACCTCAGCGGCGATGTTCGGAAGGATCTGGTCGGTGGTCAGAGCTACGTCGTCAGAGCTGGCAATGTGCACAGCTTTCGAAGTGAGACGAACCAGCCGGCCCGCGTTCGCACCCGGATCGTGCCGGGAAACGAAGGTTTCGAGAACTCGTTGCGAATCCTTGCCGGTTTGGCATCGGACGGTTTTTACAACGTTCGCCTCAAAATCCCACGAAGCCTTCAGCAGCTCTCGGTTTGCGGATCGATGAGTGATACGTGGCTGGCCGGCCCGCTGTGCCTATTGAACTGGCCGCTGCGTTTGCTGGCGCGGTTTGCGCGCTGGCGCGGGGTCGAGACCGAACTACTTCTTCGATATTGCAAATGAGCGTTGATCGAAATGTCTTGCAGACATCGAGGAGTGTTTATCAGTGATCTGCGGTAGTGACCCCTTGACACGAAAATGCCACTAGCGAGAAAATTGGACTTGTAGCGGGTATCCTGCTCGCTGCCGTAAGCGTTCCCGTCAGCCAACGCACCAATTCATCTGCAAGCCGGTTTTGAGCCGGTTTGCGAGAAGGTGCGCATATGGCAAAGAAAGTATTTCTAACGGGGGCCACAGGTTTCATCGGTACGGCCATAGTCTCGGAACTCATTCACAACGGTTATCAGATCCTCGGTCTGACGCGGTCGGACGTGGGCAAACAGTCTTTGCTTGCGGCTGGAGCTGAGGTCTTCCGGGGTGATTTGGACGATCTCGACAGCTTGCGCAAAGGAGCGGAGACGGCAGACGCTGTCATCCATACAGCGTTCAACCATGACTTCACGAAGTTCAAGCAGAACTGCGAGGCAGACCGCAGGGTGATCGAGGCGCTTGGCTCGGTGCTCGCCGGCTCGAACCGGCCGTTTGTGGTGACCTCGAGCACTTCAGTGGCGAAGGTCGGCACGGGTGAAGTCGCAACGGAGCAAAGCCCGGCCCTCGATTCATCCGTGTCGCCCCGCGCGGCTTCGGAAGAAGCCGCAGCTGCAGTTGCTAAGCTCGGCATCTCGGTCTGCGTCGTCCGCAACTCGCAGGTGCACGATACCCGCAAGCAGGGACTCGTTTCCTACGCGATTGACATTGCCCGCAAAAAGGGCAGTTCGGCATACGTCGGCGATGGAACCAATCGCTGGTCTGCGGTGCATCTTCAGGACACAGCGCGGCTCTACCGGCTCGCCATGGAGAAGGCGGAGTCCGGCGCGGTGTACCACGCGGTGGCTGAAGAGGGAGTGGCATTCCGCGAAATCGGCGAGACCATCGGTCAAGGGTTGAACGTCCCGGTGATCTCCGTGGCTCCTGAAGAGGCAAGCGCGCACTTCACCTGGTTCGCTCCGTTTGTCGGACGCGGAAACGTCGCATCCAGTGCGCTAACGCAGCAGCGGCTTGGCTGGCAGCCGACCGGGCCCGGGCTAATCGCCGACCTCCAGCAGATGTACAACCTCTAACTCCCACTGCGAAAGGTCGCGGCGCTGAACGCTGCAGCCTCTCTCGGGCTTGCGGCGTGCAGCGCCTTTGCCTTCCCTATATGCACTGGATCGATTTTCGGATGGAGTTCCCCTCGATGCACACCGCCATCATGGTCACACTCTTCTTCGTGCTGCTTGGCCTCACGGCGTTCTTCAACCTCGCGGAGATGGCGCTCGTGGCCGCGCGCGCATCGAGACTGGAAGGCTCCGAACATTCCGCCGCCGCAGCGAGGGTGCTGGAGTTGAAGAGACGGCCAGGCCTGTTTCTCGCGGCGATACGCGCAGGTGATCTCATCACGGACCTGCTTACTGGCGCGTTCGTGGTCACGTGGCTGGAGGAGGCTATCCGTTCCGGGCTGCACGGGGTGCCTCTAGTCGGCGCATTCGCCGCGGCAGCCGGCAGCGCGGCGGCATTTGTCACCGTGTCATACCTCATCCTGGTCTTCGGCGACCTCGCACCCAAGAGCGTGGCGCTCAGCGCTCCGGAACGGTCGGCGATGCTGATCGCCACGCCTTTGCGGCTGCTGATCGTTGTTGCGCGCCCTTTCTTTACCGTGCTGGAGTGTTCCAACAGCCTCGTTCTGCGCATCCTCGGCGTGCAGGCGGAGAGCGAAGAACGGGTCACCGAGGAGGAGATTCGCAGAACGTTAGCAAGCGGCTTAGACTCCGGTGTGCTGGTGCCTTTCGAGCGGTCGATGATGGAACGCGTGCTCGACCTAGATCGGCGTTCCATTCGAACCGTGATGACGGGCCGGCCGGATATCCAGTTCTTGCGCGCCGGCAGCGATGAAGAAACCTTGCGGGCGGCAGTGATGCAGGCCACAGCATCGCGCCTGCTTGTGACAGGGAGCGATGGCCTCGATCAACTCATCGGCAGCGTCTCGCGTGCGGATGTGCTGTCAGCGATTGCTAAGGGCGACGCGGTCGATCTAGCGGCGATGGCGGCTTCGCCAGCTTATGTCGCCGAGAACGCGAGCGCTCTGCACGTCTTCGAGCGGCTAAAGAGCATGAGCACGCATATGCTCATCGTCGTCGACGAGTTCGGTTCGCTGTTGGGACTTGTGACGCTAGCCGATGTGCTGGAGGCGATCGCCGGCGACGTGACCTCGGACGGGAACGAAGCTGGCGACGAGGAGGAACGGCCGCTGCAGCCGGAGAGCGATGGCAGTTATCTCATCCCGGGCGGCTATCCCTTGGATGATCTTGTCGAGGCCAATCTGCTGCCCAAGCCAGCCGAACAGAACTACAAGACCGTGGCTGGCTTCATTCTCGATCATCTCCGACGCCTTCCGGCAGGCGGAGAAATTATCGACCTGCCCACGCTTCGAATCGAAGTTGTCGCCCTCACGCACGGCAGCATTGAAACCTTGCGTCTGGTGCGAAAACCGGGTTGAATGCGCGCGCAGGCGAATACCACAGCTATTCCGCGGCACATGCCGCTATACATCACGAATCGAATGGAGCCTTTCAATGAATACTCTCGCCTCACCGCACATCATCCAACTGCTGGACCGCCTCTTCGCCGAGTCCGATGCCAGCGAGCCAGCTATGGAGGCTGTGGTGGCACAGCCGGAGACATCGCACCTACTCACCAGCAGAACGGGCTACCGCGAGCTCTATGGTCTGTTGAAAGACATCCCACTGCCAGTCTCGCGAGAAACCGGAGCACTGCTGTATATGCTGAGCCGCTCGACCCAAGCGAAATCAATCCTTGAATTCGGCACCTCGTTCGGCATTTCAACCATCTATCTGGCCGCCGCCCTTCGTGACAATGGCGGTGGCCGGATCATCACCACCGAGTTCGAGTCATCGAAGGCCGCCCGTGCACACCAGCACCTGACGCAGGCCGGATTGATCGATCTGGTCGAGATCCGCGAGGGTGATGCACTTGACACGCTGACGCACGATCTTCCCGAAGCATTTGACCTCGTGCTGCTGGATGGCGCGAAGGCTCTCTATGCGGACATTCTTCATCTCGTTGAGGCACGTCTGCGACCGGGCTCGATCGTGCTTGCGGATGACTCACATCGTTCCCCGGAGTTTGTGAGCTGGATGCGTTCCGATGCGCACGGCTACCTGTCTGTTCCTCTAACCGGCGACCTGGAAATCTCCATGAAGCTAAGTGAATCGTGAAAAGGAGTAAGGAATGGCACAGAACGGAAAGACAGCAGTCGTTACGGGAGGCGGTCGAGGTATCGGGAAAGCCTACTGTGAGCGCCTAGCAGTCGATGGCGCCAACGAGGTCGTGGTCGACATCGAAGACCCATCGCCTGTCGTTGCCGCCCTTGCCGGCAGCGGAGACAAGACCGCCATGACCTGCGATGTAAGCAAGCCTGACGAGATCACGGCGGTCGCAAACAAGGTCCTTGAGCGCTTCGGGCGCTGCGACATCTTCGTCAACAACGCGGCGATTCTCCCCGTCACAGACCTCAAGACAATGTCGCTCGACATCTGGCAGCACGTCCAGGCGGTCAACGTCGAGCCACTTGTCCTGTTCGCGCAAGCCTTCGTACCCGGCATGGCTGCCGCTGGTTGGGGGCGCATCGTTAGTACGGGCTCCCCGGTAACGCTGCACCCGCAGACCCGCGACCTCGCCTACATCACCAGCAAGGGGACCATCCATGCCCTCACACGAGCGCTTGCCAATGAGCTGGGCGAGATGGGCATTACAGTCAACGCGATTGCACCCACCGTTGTGAAGACCGAAGGCTTCATCGAGCGGACGCCCGCGGGTGGCCCAAACGTGGACGAACTAATGAACCGAATCGTCTCGGAGCAGACCATTCAACGGCCCTGCACTTCCACAGATGTGGCGAATGTATTGGCATTTCTTGTGTCGAAGGACGCGGACTTCATCACTGGGCAAATTCTTCACGTCGACGGCGGCAGAACCAGAAGCGGCGCCTGATATGTAACCATCAGTCGTCTTCTGTTTCTCATCGCCCGGCGCCGTAGAACCTCGATTGCTGACTTCAGCCCCAATGCGCTCCTTGAGCCAAGAAGCAGAGAGTTTTTCCGAGTTCCGGTAGGATAGTCGCCAACCCGGACAGAACCGCAGTTTTTGGGAATTAACTTCCGGATGGGCGGTGACCCTCCCGGAACGCGGAAGTCGAGCACGGGTCGCTCGATGAGTGAATCGACGATTGGTCGGTCATCGAGATCAGAGCTGACGAGAACGTCGTTTATCGTTACCAATTCTGCTCTATGGACACAAGCCACCTATGAAAGACAGACCGTCTAGCGACGGTCTGTCCAAGTTGAAGGTTTTGTGCGCTTAGGTTATCGCCTTCTCTTGTGTGGCTTTTGCGGCTTTGCGGATCACCTCGATGACTACGTCCGGCTTGGAGAGCATTGGAACGTGGCTGCTTTCCACCTCCGTCACAGTTGCTCCCATGCGCTTGGAAACCCAGCGCTGGAGATCGGGATGCACGGTGTGGTCCTTCGTCGCCAGGATGTACCAGCTTGGCTTCGTTTTCCATGGAGTGCTCTTGATCTTTTGTTGTTGGAACAGGTCCGCGACAGGCGGAAAATGCGTGGCCCAGACAAGCTTCTGCTCTTGCTCGGAAAGGTCCCCGCAGAAAAACTCAGTCCCGTTCGGAAGCATCCAGGCGCACCCGTCCGCGACCTCGACGCGAGAAAAGATATCCGACGGATATTTGTCGAGTTGGTCCTGTACCGTCTCCCCCACATCCGGGGCAACTGCTGCAATGTAGACGAGTCCGGCTACGCGATCATCGACTCCCGCAGCGGTGATGGTGGCGCCGCCGTAGGAGTGTCCGACGAGCAGAACGGGTCCGCTGACGCGATTGAGCGTGCGCTTTATCGTAGCCACGTCCTCTTCGAACGACTCCATGCCGTATTGAGCCGCAATGACCTCGTGGCCGTCCGCTTGAAGTGCGGGGATGACCTTGCTGAAGCACGACCCATCGGCCCAGATGCCGTGGCAGAACACGATGCTTGGTTTACGTTGCGATGACATATCGTTACTCCTAAGTTTGAATTTCGGACCTTCGAGCATTGTCCGTTGGCTATACGTTCCTCCGTATCGGGCCTGTGGACAAATACTTTGATTGTTTGAGCTATGCTTGTAAGGCATAGATGGAGGATTGAATGGAGCTTCGTCATCTCCGGTACTTCATCGCGGTTGCCGAGGAGGGGAGCCTTCTACACGCCGCTGAGCGCCGGCTTCATACTTCACAGCCGTCGCTGAGCCGCCAAATCCGCGATCTCGAAGTAGAACTAGGCGTAAAGCTGCTGGAGCGAAAAGCGCGCGGCATCGAGCTCACTGCGGCTGGGCGTGTGTTCCTCGATCATGCACGGCTGACATTGATGCAGATAGAGGTAGGGTGCGAAGCTGCACGAAACACAGAGCGACCTCACAAGCCGGGTTTTGGATTGGGTTTTTTGCCCGGACAGGAAGTTATCTGGTTGTCCGAGGCGCTGCGAATCGTACGCGACGAGGCCACTGAAGTCGACGTTACGATCATGACGAAATCTTCACCTGAACTTGCGAATGCATTGATGCAGGGCGAAATCGATGTGGCTCTGATGAGGCGAGAGACGCGAACTGCCGGCCTGGACTTCAGATTTATCGTCAAGGAGCCTCTGATCGCGATCCTTCCGTGTCACCATCGCCTCGCTCGGCATAAGACAGTACGGCCGGAGGACATCTGCCGCGAGGACTTTATCAGCACGGCAGGTGCTGCGCCCGTACTTAGAAAGATCATCGAGGAGTATGCGGAGATGATTGGTATCAAACTGAAGCAAATCTACGATGCCGAAACTCTATCGGCCGGAATGTCGCTGGTCGCGTCCACGGGCGGCTTCACATTGGTGCCAATCTATGTTCAAAATTCGCTGCTTCCTTCAGTAGTTGCTCGGCCTTTGCATGGCGAGGTTCCGACCATCGATCTTGTAATGGGGTACAACAAGTCGAATACCTCTCCGTTGCTGAAGAAGTTTTTGCTTCGGGCAGATGAACTGGCCTCATATGGACCTCGAGTACAAAGAAGCTCCTTCAGTAAGGCCGGAAAACCTCCACCGAGGTCAGTAAGACCGAGGCAATAATCGAGCTTGGAAAACGGTCGATACTGTCGACAACAAGCCTACGCGCTCACCGAGTTCAAAGGGTGACTTGGTGATTGGTCGCTCATCGAGATCAGAGCTGACGAGAACGGCGCTATCGGGACTGACGGTGGTCTTCCAATCCACGTTTGAGGTATTCCCCTGGGCTGGCTCCAACCACTCGCTTGAAGGCCTTACTGAATGCCGCATCGGACTCGTAACCGACTAACCGAGCAACGTCGACGTGCTTCTTGTCACGCTGTTCGAGTAGCTGCATCGCCTTCTGCATCCGCCACTCGGTTACGTATTCCAACGGTGTCTGTCCGAGCAGATCTTTGAAACGCAGTGCGAATGCGGAACGAGACATGCCCGCTGCTTCGGACAGAGACTCGACTGTCCATGGCGCGCCCACACGATCGTGAAAGGCAGTCAGGGCAGTGCCGATGGGAGGATCGAAGACGGCCCGAAGCCATCCTTGTTTGGGTACCGGTTGCGACGCGATATACGCCCGGAGTACCTGGATAAAGAGAACCTCGGCGAGGCGGGTCGCAACGATTTCAGACCCCGGCACCTGGTCCGCCATCTCTGACGCCAGCGCGTGCATGGTGTTGTGAAGAGCAAACGTGCGTGCCTGATCGGCCCTGATCAGAATGAAGCTGGGTAATAACTGAGTGATGGGTTTCAGGCTGGCGCGGTCGAAGCTAAGAGACCCGCAGACGATGGTGGTTGGTGCGCCGCCACCTCCACAATGAGCGACGTTGTTCATCGCCGTAGCTGCGATCTCACGGAAAGTCGCTTTCGGAGATGTGCGAGGGCTATCGCGCATCACGATCGAAGTGTCACGGGCCAGCAAGATGAAGTCACCACCGGTGAGTGGAATCGGCTCCGCAATGCCTTCGACATTGAGCCAGCAGTTGCCGCGCGACAGCATGGCGAAGTGCGCTAATTCTGTCGGTGAACTCTTTTTGCCAGCATTGGGCGCTTTCTTTTCGGTCTCCGCCCCTCCCCCTCTAAGGCCCCAGGGCGCGGTGGCTTCGAGCCGGTGCTGACCGAAGGCGGTTACGTGCAACGTTCGGAAGACATCTGATATCGGGTCCAAGGCAAGCCTCCCTGTGTGGACGAATAGACAAAAGGTTTGGACTCCTGAGCAGTTCTCGTCCACCGCAAGAGGAATCTACTTCTGTGTATTGGATGTTACACGGCACGCCAAGGAGCAAGATATGGGAAAGCTTGAAGGTAAGGTTGCAGTCATCACGGGTGGATCGAGTGGTTTGGCGCTCGCGAGCGCGAAGCGCTTCGTTGAAGAAGGCGCCTACGTTTTTATTACGGGCCGCAGGCAGGAGGCGCTCGATGGGGCCGTAAAACTGATTGGCCGGAATGTGACCGGCGTGCGCGGCGACGCAGCGAATCTTTACGATCTCGATCACCTGTTCGATACGGTCCGGAAGCAAAAGGGCAAGATCGACATTCTGTTCGCGAGCGCCGGCAAGGGCGAGCCCGCCATGCTGGGCGAGATTACCGAGCAGCATTTCGACCAGGAGTTCGGCCTGATTGTGCGGGGAACGCTGTTTACGGCGCAGAAAGCGCTGCCGCTGATCAATGACGGCGGATCGATCATATTGACCGGGTCGGTTGCGTCGGTGAAAGGCTTCCCTGGTTTCGGCGTGTATGCAGCAAGCAAGTCGGCCCTGCGCTCGTTCGCACGCACGTGGCTCAACGAACTGAAGGGCAGAAAGATTCGGGTAAACGTGCTGAGCCCGGGGCAGGTCGACACACCGGACTCCCAGCGGCTCGACAAGGCAACGAGGGAGATGTTCGAGTCGCTCATCCCCCGCGGAAAGATGGGTCGTTCGGAGGAGATTGCGGCGGCAGCGCTATTTCTTGCTTCCGACGATTCGAGCTATGTGAATGGAATGGATTTTGCGGTCGATGGCGGCTTCTCGGCCGTCTGAGGTCGCGCTGAACCGCCAAAGAACCTTACCGGATTCAATATCACAGATCTATCAATGGAAAAATCATGGGCAAAGGAAAAATCATGGGAAAGCTCGAAGGAAAAGTTGCAGTCATTACAGGTGGTTCGAGCGGCATGGCGCTGGCGAGTGCCAAGTTGTTCGTCGAGGAGGGCGCTTACGTTTTCATGACGGGTAGAAGGCAGGAGCAGCTCGATGAGGCCGTGAAGGCGATTGGCCGGAATGTAACCGGCGTCAAGGGTGACGCAGCCAATCTGGACGACCTGGACCGCCTGTTCGATAGGGTCAAGCGCGAGAAGGGGAAGATCGACATCCTGTTCGCGAGTGCCGGCAAGGGCGAAGCACTGCCACTGGGTCAGATTACGGAGGAGCACTTCGATGCGGCCTTCGATCTAAATGTGCGCGGCACGTTGTTTACGGTTCAGAAGGCGTTGCCGCTGCTCAGCGATGGCGCGTCGATCATCATGACCGGGTCCAATGCTTCGGCGAAGGGTTTCCCGGGTTTCGGCGTGTATGCGGCGAGCAAGCTGGCGTTGCGCTCCTTCGCGCGCACGTGGGTCAACGAACTGAAGGACAGACATGTCCGAGTGAACCTGCTGGTTCCGGGGGCTGTTACCTCACCGATGCAGGAGGAAGTTCTGACCAAGGAGGCGCGGGAGTTCTTCGAGTCGCTGATTCCGCGGGGCAAGATGGGACAGCCAGAGGAGATTGCGACGGTTGCGCTGTTCCTTGCTTCAGACGACTCCAGTTACGTGAACGGTGTGGAGTTGTTCGTGGATGGCGGCATGACGGCCGTTTGAGATCGGCGGGTCCCGGTGAGTGCGTGGTCTCGAAGGCGCTCACCGGATTCGATCGGCGGGAAAGCAACACCAACAGGTATTGGAGAAAATTATGAGCTACGCAATTGTTGGATTCGGCAAGATAGGCCGGGCCCTGGCCCACGCCTTCGCGCGTAAAAGTATCGACGTGACGGTCGCAAGCCGCCGCCTGCCCGAGGAACTGGAACCGCAGGCTCGTGAGATTGGAACTAAGGTTGTTGCCAAGTCGCTGCAGGAAGCGCTCAAGGCCGACATCATCTTCCTGGCGGTCCCATTCGGGGAACATCGGGAGATTGCGAAGGCCCTGCCGAGTTGGAAAGGCAAGACGATCATCGACGCGATGAACTCGTTTCCCATCCCGACTGAGGAACTCGACGGTCTGCCGTCCTCCGCCTTCGTGGCGAATTCATTCCCCGACGCCAAGCTCGTTAAGGGCTTCAATCACCTGGGTGCGGCCAAGCTGGCGACCGATCCGGAGGTCGAGGGAGGGCACAGGGTGGTCTTTCTGTCGAGCGACGATGAAGATGCGGTGGCACCCGTGGCAGACCTGGCCAAAGAACTGGGGTTCGCACCCGTCAAGCTGGGAAAGCTGAACGAGGGTGGATGGCTGGTACACGCACGCGGCCGCACCTGGGGGCAGCTTATTTTTCAGGATCTGTTCAAGCAGCAGCAGTAATCGGTTTGTGACCGTGTGATTGAGGCCGAGAGGATGATTCCGAAAGGTTCCATTCCATGGGACGCAATTAATTAAGGAAAGGAGAAATTCGATGAGCGTCGAAGAGAACATCGAAATTGTCAAAGGTTTCTTTGCAGCAATAGGCAGTGGCGATAAGCAGGCCCTGCGGGCGCTGGTGGCCGAAGACATTGAGTGGATCATTCCAGGCGAGGACTGGCCGCTGGCGGGAACGCACCGAGGGTACGCGGGAGCGGCCGCTACGCTGCGGAAGGCGGCCGGAGAGATCGAGACGACATATCCAAAGCCGCCTGAATTCATCGCCCAGGGAGATCGGGTTTTCGTCATCGGCGTCGCCACGGGCAAGATCAAAGCCACGAACAAGACGTTCAAGGACGACTGGGTTTTTGACATCACGGTTCGGAACGGACAGGTGACCAGGATCCGGGAATATATCGACACGCAGGCGCTGGCGAAGGCTTCGTCAGGAGGAGAGCAGTGAGAATCGTATCGATTGTCGCTCGCTATCTACTAGGGATCATGCTCAACGTATTTGGGATGAACGGATTCTTACAGTTCATCCCACCAGCCACCGCCGACGAATCCGCTGGCCTTACAATTTTTCATCGCGATCTCTGCGACCCACTTCTCAGCTTTCTTCTTCGCCGTCCAACTCGTAGCCGGATTGCTTCTGCTCTCTGGATACTTCGTGCCGCTGGCGCTCGTCCTCTTGGCTGCTGAAATCTTCAACATCCTTGCCTTCCATCTCACGATGGCACCAGCGACGATTGGTCCAGGCACCCTAGCCAAGTTCGCATCAGCGTACAAGGGTTGAATAAGAAGGGCGCAGCCCACGAAAGTTTTTACAAAGTCGGACAGCAAAAGCAATCGAAAAAAAATCATTTTCCACCCATGTACGCTGGTGCGAACATGGGGCACGCGTCCAGATCCTATTGAGGTGAATGGTAGTTCCCATGCAAAGTTTAGGGTGGTGGTTCTAACGGAACAGGGTTTTGATCCACGCGTATCCGCCCTCACCGATCAACATGCCCAGCAGGCCTACGAGGGCAATCAGCGGCGGTGCTGGGCTCTTGGTCCTGAGCGTGCCGTAGAGCAGGCCCACGACACAGCCAATCGCAAACGAGCTTAGATAATCCTTCATGCCGTCGTACTCTCACTTTCCGCCGATGATCCACTGCACACGCAAGACTATCTTGTTTCCCTCGGGCCTATTCTCCGCGCCGAACTCGTGATAGGCATTGGCATACAACAGACATCGCCCCAAATTCCAAACAGCCCCCGGACCGATGGAGCCCACCTGCTCGGGAGAATCCGGGAGAGGGGTTCCATTTACCTTGGGGTCGGTCACCTGTTTCAGGTAGTAGCCATTGGCCCCCACCCAGATGCCATGAGGAAGCTGGTAGCCGGCGGTTGCGTTGAAATGAATCGCTTGGCCAGCCTGGGTTGAGCGAGCGCCCGTCGAATAGGGCGGCGCGTTGTTCGTCCCGTTCCACAAATAGTGGACACGCCAACTGGTCTCGAACTTCTTTGCCGGAAATACGGTGACGGCATAGTAGGGATGAACCGTAAACGCATGGCTGCTTATGTTGACAGACGAGTCTCGCTGGTACTCGCCGACCGGGAGATCGAAATCGAGCACCGCCCGCTGCACGATTCGGACGCGGCCGATCCTGGTCTCCGGATATTGCAGAATGAAGGGCGAGATGGTGAGATTTCCCCATCCACCGGCTTCGCCTTGCGAGCCCGCGTTGACATGGGCAGCGACCGCGACTGCTTCGACTCCATACCACCCACCGAGCAGGCGACGATTGCTCAGCCAGGCAATGTGCGTTAATCCGCTTAGAGCGTTTACTGCCGGCGCACCCGGTATGCTCTGCCCTGCGCCGTCCATGGTCTTGCCGCTATGGCTTCCGTCGCCGATCTCCTCCAGCAGTAAGCCTGGACCGCCGAGAGCATCAAGAAAACTGGTATCGCCAAGATTGACCGAAGGCTCCGGCGGGTGCGTCTGGGCGCCTGCGGCGCAGATGCAGCTCACGGCCATGATCAGTAAACAGCGCGTATCTCGACCCATTGCTGACATCCTGCAGCCCTCATCACTGTTCCATCTTCCAAATTAGTCCAGTTGTTATCATGAGTAAAACAAAATATTCGCATATCACTTATCATATATAGTGATGAATCGAGGGGGAGTGCGCTCATGGAAATCCGGCATCTTCTGCATTTTGTAGCGCTCGCGGAAGAAGGACAGTTCACTGCGGCCGCACGAAGAATGAACATCGTTCAGTCCGGCCTTTCTGTCACCATCAAAGAACTCGAAGAGGAGCTGGGAGTTCAGTTAGTGAACCGCACGACGAGAACTGTGTCGCTTACCGACGCCGGGGAGCTATTCCTCGAACATGCGAGGTCAAGCCTGCTGATGTTGAATAACGGAATCGAGGCGGTTCGCTCGCGCGATGGCGTTGTGCGGGGCCGCTTGCACCTTGGCATCCTGCAAAGTCTGGGACCGTATGTGGATCTTCCCCTGCTGCTCAAAACGTTCCGGACGCGGTATCCGCAGGTAGAGTTTTCCGTCCGCTCTCTGAGCACGGATAAAATTCCCGCGCTGGTACGCTCAGGCTATGTGGATTTGAGCTTTCACGCGCCTGTGGACGAAAAGGAATGGGCCGGAATAACGACCATTCCTTTCGCCCGGGACTCCCTGGTAGCGATCTGCTCCAAGCAACACGCGCTCGCTGAGCGGCGGACCGTGAGCCTGGAGTTGCTGAGCAAGGAGTGCTTCGTTGACCTTACCCCGGAGCGTTCCCTGCGAGCGCTAGTGGACCGCGCGTTTATGGAAAACAATGTTCGAAGAGACAGTGTCTACCAAGTCAGCAATGTGGAAACAATGTTGCAGTTTGTGGCCGGCGGGCTCGGTGTGTCGATCGTGCCCACAGCATTAGCGAAGACTTCGGCATCTTCCAAACAACTTCAGGTTCTGCCGATCATGACGCCAACCCATCGCCTGCCCAAGTGGCGCATCGTCATTGCCACTCGAAGCCAACGGCAGCGAAGCCCCGGCAAGACGACGGTCGCGCTGTTCCTTGAGACGCTGGCAACATTGCAGGCGACCATTAAGGGGCGTGGTTTTTAGATCCGCACCAGCGCATCAGGATCCAGCCCAAATGACAGTTAAGGGTCGACGAGCATATATCCCCCTCCGCGGCAAGTCAGTAGCCTGCGTGGGTTGGAAGGATCAGTCTCTATCCTTTCGCGCAGTCGCCGGATATATACATCGACAATGCGTGAGTTCTCGATCGGCCTACTCAACGGCCATAAATCTTCGAGCAGCCGATCCCGGCTTAGCGTACAACCTGCATGAAGCATGAAATGGACGAGAACCTTATATTCGGTCGCAGTAAGGTGAACCTGCCCGTTCTGAGTTGTGACCGTTCTCGCATCCAGGTCCGCAACGAGATCTCCAACCTGGATGGTGCGATGCCGGTCCGAGTCTCCAGGCAAAGACCGTAAGACGGCTCGGATGCGAAGAAGTAGTTCGCGAGGGCTGAAAGGTTTGGTCACGTAGTCGTCCGCGCCAAGTTCAAGGGCACGTACCTTGTCCAGTTCGGAGGCACGAGCCGAAAGTATGATTTTGCGTATTTCGCGTGTTCGTTGCTGCGATTCGAGGGAACGCAAGATTTCCATTCCGCCTAGACTGGGGAGCATCAGATCCAAAAGGACTAACTTCGGCAGTTGCTGCTGGGCGGCCTCGACAACGAATTGTCCGTCCGCGAAGATGCGGGCCGCAAAACCGGCACCCTTCACCGTGTGTGCAATGAGCGACGCTATGTCTTTGTCATCTTCGACGACAAAGATCAGAGGCGGTTGAAGGCTATTCATCGTAGATTCGGTCCATTCTCATGCAGTAGCATCAGGGGTCATGTGGAGGAGGCCCGGAGGTTTGGATATATCCGATTCACGCACTCGGCAGCCAAATAGAAAAGGCCGACCCGTGAGGCACTCGCGGCGTAAGCGTGACCGCACCGCCATGCGCTTCGACTGCCCACTTTGCGATTGCCAGTCCAAGTCCCGCTCCGCCGGCGTCACGCGTACGCCCTTCGTCAACCCGGTAGAAGCGGTCAAATACACGGTCAGCCTTACCTTCCGGAATTCCGGAACCCTCATCCTCGATTACTACTCCGACCAGAGCGGCCCTATCAGGAGCACGTTCGCTTTCCGTCACACTCACGCGGATGGCGCAGCCGGCGGGAGAATATTTAACCGCATTGTCGAGCAGATTGATAACTGCCATTCGCAGAAAGCTGCGATCCGCCGAAACACTGAGCTGACTATTGCCCTCAAGCAGTATTGTCTGTTTCTTGTCCTCGGCGAGAACGCTTACAACGGCAACGGATTCCTGAACCAGATCCTTGAGCCTGAATGTCGTCCTATGCAGCGCGACGGCGCCGGAATCGGCATGCGCTATGGTCAACAGAGTGTCAATCATCGCAGTAAGCCTGGCTACTTCTTCCAGCATGCTGCCGATTATGTCACGGTATTTCTCAGTGTTGTGCTCGTCCTGCAGAGCGACCTCGCCTACACTGCGGATGGCAGCCAGAGGCGTGCGCAGCTCATGCGACACATCGGAAGTGAAATGCTGTAGCTTTTCGAAGGACTCACCGAGCCGCGAGAGCAACCCGTTCAAGACCCGAGACATATGCCCGAACTCGTCGTCGGGGTTGTCCACGAGGATCCGCTCATTCAGGCGTTGAGCAGTAATCTGCTCAGTTTTCCGGGCCATTTCTTCAAGCGGGTTGAGCGCCTTGCCTGCAACACGGTAGCCGGCAAATCCGGCCATGACCAATGCCGCCGGCATGGCAAGGAGAAGCAACCCAATGAACTCAAACAAGCGTTCGGTGAGTGGCCCAGTGCTATAGGCGAGCCTAATAATAAGAGGTTTGCCTTGCAGGATGTGGAGATGGCTAATCGAGAGGACCCGAGTCCCATCTTCGAGATGCAGAATTTTCGACTCATAACCTACCTCTCCTTCGCGGGGAGTTGGAGCGCCTCCGAGGTCCATCCGGTGTAAGCGATCATTGCGCAAGAGTACTTGACCGCCCGGGCTCAGGACCTCCATGTAACGGTCGAGGAGAAGGCGCGATTCAGGATGGCTGTGGTAATCCTCTTGCAACAAGAGGCCCCCATCTGGCGTGAAGTAGAGAAGGCCTTCCACGGTCTCGAGATCCTGGATCTCTGCATGGTGAAGCTGATCGTTGAGCTGCCAATACTGGAGGATACAAGCTCCACAAATGTAGATTCCAAGCACTCCTCCGAAAATACCCACATACCAGAGAGTGAGCCGGTCGCGGATGTACCTGGGATGGAACCGCACTACGTCTCCTCCGGCTTACGAAGAATGAACCCCAAGCCACGAACAGTATGCAGCAACTTCACAGGAGAAGGGTCGTCAAGCTTCTTCCGTATGCGGGCGATATGGACATCGATTACATTGTCGAGGGAAGTGTAGCGGACCGTGGTTTTCCAAACGTCGCGCGCCACCATTTCGCGCGAAACGACTGAGCCGCTGTTGAGCAGCAGATATTCGAGGAGATCAAACTCGCGCCCAGTGAGATCCAGTGTCGAGTTTCCGCGCGTGGCCACGCGCCCGCTTATATCCATCTTAAGGTCTGCGAGTTGAAGCACCGAGGCTAATTCAGAATGGGCCCGGCGATGCAATGCTCGAACACGCGCCAGAAGTTCAGGGAAAGCGAATGGTTTTATAAGGTAGTCGTCAGCACCGGCATCGAGACCGCGCACCCGGTCATCCACAGACCCTCGTGAGGTAAGAATCAGTACCGGAGTCCGGAAACCGCTACGACGGATCTCGCGCAGAGTTTCAAGACCGCCCTGGCGCGGCAACATCACATCCAAGAGGACCAAATCAAACGCCGAACTTCGGAGTTGCCTGATACCCGTCTCTCCAGAGTCCGCGACAGCCACCTCGTATCCGTTGCCTTCGAGCCCTTCGGCGATTGCCCCAGCCAGCTTGCGTTCGTCCTCTATGACGAGGATTCGCAGGGTATTCTCGGAGCGGTCGTCGTTCCCCGTAGTCATTCTTCAAACAGTATCGCAGGAGATCGAGTACGAACAGTGCACAGGCAACACTTCAGGCAAACTTCAGAATTCCTTAAGGATGCGCCGTGATTTGATCAGGGAGTCGGGCGTTAGGCCTACGCGGAGGAGTTTCGGAGATGCGGAAAATAGTTGCCCTGAAGATTGGAACGGTAACCCTGGGAGTGGCAAATCTTGCCTTTTGCGCAAATGTGGCTTCGGCGGCCGCGCAGTCGCAATCCTTGCCCGCGACCACTGCCGTCCCGGTCAGCTTTGTGCATTCCGTCGACGCTAAAAAGGCAAGGGTGGGCGACACAGTGACGGCGAAGACGATGCAGGTGATCCTGGTCCCCGGAGGTGCCAGCATCGAGAAAGGGACCATGGTGGTTGGCCATGTCGTCGCTGTTCAGCCATTTCATTTCGATGCCACGCCCTACGTGCACCAATCGCCTTCGTCGATCTCAATCCATTTTGACAAGCTGCAGAAGGGCGATTCCGTTATCATGGTCAATCTTTCGGTCCGCGCGATTGCAAACACCATCGACTCAAGAGAGGCTGCGTATCCGCACAGCAACGCCGATGCGGATCCCTTAGGGATGATGACCCTGATCGGGGGAACAACCTACTCGCCATTGGAGAAAATGATCCCGTCTGACGACGGCGATGCCATCGGATACAACCGAAAGGGCGGAGTTTTTGCAAGGCTGATCGCCTCTGGGCCTTCGGGTCGAGGAACATCGATCCATTGCGAAGGAACGGATACCGAACAATCGGTGGCCATCTTCTCGCCTGATGCATGTGGAATGTACGGCTTTGCGGGTGACTATATTCTGGAAAACGGCCAGGACGGCAGCGGAACCTTTACGCTCGCAGTGCGCGGGCGCTCGGAGAAGCTGTACGCAGGAAGCACCGCTCTTCTCCAGGTAAACCAGGCTAAGTAAACCGCCTCGCCGACCTCCTCTGAGGACTGCCGAATGCTAACTCCTGGCCCAGCCCAGAGGGTCGTAATTTACTTGAACGATGACGCTGCTTCCGAGGCGGACTATCTTCACCTGGAGATTGTCTCCTTCCTGTTTTCCAACGGGATTTCTGGAGCAACCGTGCTGCGCGGATACGCGGGGTTTGGAGCGCATCATCGCCTCCACACCCAGGGCGCCCCGGGCAGCAGTGGCAAGCACCTCCCGATACGCGTGGAATTTCTTGAATCGGCCGAGACAGTAGAACAACTCATGCCCAAACTCATCGAGTTGGTGTCTGACGGAATGATTGAAGTTCAGGCAACCAGCATCGTCCACATTGCGCCCCTGAACCGAATCGGAGAACGGGAGGACAAGAGCGGATGAGGCCGTTTTTGTCCAGAATGTTGTTTTGCTGTCTAGTCCTAAACGAGATCCAAATTGTGGCGAACGCACAAACCAGTGCAACGCCGCCGGCGTCAACTCCGCATTCCGCAATGCCGGGTCAGACAGCAAATCTCCTGCAGAATGACTCCCATTCCGCCGCAAGGATTCAACCAATCGCGCTGACTTTGGCTGAGGCCGAGGCTCGAGCACTCAAGAATCAACCGCGGCTGCTGGCAGCTCAGCTTCGGGCGCAGGCTGCAGGCAAGAGGATCACCGAATCCAGATCAGCCTACTTTCCGCAGGCATTCGGCAATCTCACTGCCGTAGAAGCCAACGGCGATAGCGCAGTTGCCGCCGGGGCGATCACCACATCCAGCCTCTCCACTCGCGCGGCGGGCGGAGGGTCTCTGGTCCAAATGATCACGGATTTCGGACACACCTCGAACCTGGTACAGTCCGCGCGCTTTGAAGCGAAGGCCGCAGATCAGGACCAGGAGAGCACCAGGCAGATAATCTTGATGCAAGTACGGGAAGGCTATTTCGCGGCACAGGCCGCAGAGAGCGTGCGAAGGACTGCACAGGCTGTTCTGGACTTCAGACGCGTTACCTTGCGACAACTCTCGGCCCTCGCACAAAGCCAGTTGCGATCCACGCTGGATGTGCAGTTTGGCCAAGTGATGGTTTCCGAAGCGGAGCTGGCTCAAGTGCGAGCGGAGACCAATGTTCAAAAAGCCCAGGCGCAGTTGGCCGCCGCCATGGGAGAGGAAACCGAGGGCAATTACGCTCTCACCGATGAGCCCTTGTCGGCCGCTCCCGATCCGGATGCGGCGGGCTACATCGCCGAAGCAATTGCGGAGAGGCCTGATCTGAAGGCACTAAAGCTGCACAGCGAATCGGCCATCCATGAAGCGCGCGCAGAGCACGATCTCAACTTCCCCACGGTGAACGCATTGGGCGCGGGGGGAGAGGTCCCCATTCACGATTCGACTCTCCGTCACGAATACGGTGCTGTGGGAGTAAACATCAATGTTCCGATTTTCAATGGCGGTCTGTATGCAGCGCGTACCGCGGAAGCCAAGCTGGACGCGAAAGCCGCCGGTCAGGAAGCCTCGCGCCGCGAGGTTGACATCGTCCGCGACGTTCGGATGACCTGGGCTGACGCACGAGATGCATATCTTCAAATTGGGGTGACGCAACGACTGGTGGACGAGGCGAATGTTGCGATGCGCCTGGCGCAGGCCAGGTACGATGCCGGCCTGGGCAGCATCGTCGAGCTGAACCAGGCAGAGTTGAGTCAGACTTCGGCCCTCATCACTGCCGCAAGCGCCAGGTTCGATTACCAGCGAGCCATGACGGCGTTCGAATTCGCGATGGGCAACCTGCATTGAGGGGGACGGCTTGGCGAGAGGAATAAGTAGAGAGCTATGGATGGCTGTACCACTGCTGACCGCAATCGCGTGCACGGGGTGCACAGCCAGGACAAGCGCTGCCCCACAGGAGATTCCCGTGGTTCCCGTTAGCCATGCAGTTCGCATGGATATGCATAACGATGTCACCTTGACCGCGGAACTGGAGCCTTTTTACGAAGTCGATGTGATGGCCAAGGAAGCCGGGTACATACGGCACATGCTGGTAGATATCGGGGATCATGTGAAGACAGGACAGCTCATCTGCGTGCTTGAAATTCCTGAGCTGCAAGATGATTTACAGCGCGCAAAAGCCGACGTTCAGACGGCGAGTGCAGAGCAATCGGGAGCGGAGGAGGATCGGAAACGGGCCGCGGCGGCGGCAGCCATTGCACGTCTTTCCTATACACGTATTCTCGATGTCTCCAGGAAGGAGCCTGGCCTTGTTCCCCTGCAGGAGGTTGACGTAGCCCATTCTCGCGACCTTGAGGCGGAAGCACAGGTGGCATCAGCGGAGCAGAGCATTCAGGCGTCCGTCAGCCGGCTGCAGGCGGCCAAGTCTGCGCTCGATCACGAAACTGCGCTTTTCGCATACACGCGGATCGTCTCTCCTCTGAATGGGGTGATCACGCAACGTTATGCGAGCGATGGCGCCATGATCCAGGCGGGAATCTCCTCCAGTACCCAAGCCATGCCGGTTGTCCATGTTGCGCAGGATGATGTGCTCCGGCTCATGTTGCCGGTCCCGGAGGCTTATGTAGGAACGATCCACAACGGAGAGCCGGTGACTGTTTCCGTGCCGGCGCTGAATCGATCGTTGATGGGAGAACTGACTCGCTTCTCGGATCGCGTTCAGGCTTCGACGCGTACGATGACGGCCGAGGTCGATATCAAGAACCCCAATCGCGACCTCATTCCGGGCATGTATGCGCAGGTGCAGTTGACTGTTGCCGACTTTCCCAACGCCGTCGCGGTTCCCGTCGGAGCTATCGACGGACAAGGAAGCGCGGGTAAGGTATACGTCGTCGATGCTACCGGGATAGTCCATCTTCACAACGTCCGTCTCGGCATTCAGTCTCCGCAATTTGTCCAGACGCTGTCAGGCCTTGAGCCCGGCGAAGCAGTCATCTTGGGGAGCCATTCGGAGCTACAGGACGGGGAGCGGGTGCAGCCGCACGTCGAAGGCAAGCCGGAATGAAAACCGGCAACTGAGAACCGGCCGACAGAGCACCGCCGAGGAATCCATTATGTCTGGTTTTGCAATTCGCACGCCTTATCTCATCATCGTTGCCTGCCTGATCATTCTGGTTCTGGGCGTGAGCAGTGTTGCACGAATGCCCGTCGATATGTTTCCGTCGATGAATGTCCCGGTTGTAATCGTTGCGACCTTCTACTCGGGGATGCCGCCGGAACAGGTTGAAGGCAACATTACTTATCACCTTGAGCGTTTTTTTACTCTCGCCAGCGGCATCGATCACATCGAATCGCGGTCGCTCAGTGGCGTCAGCATCATTCGCGTCTACTTTCAGCCCGATACAAACGCTGACACCGATGCGGCCACGATCGCGAATCTTGCGGTATCCGACATGAAGGACCTGCCGCCAGGGACGTTGCCTCCGGTTGTGCTGAAGTCGGATGCTTCGAGCTTGCCGGTCTGCCTGGTTACCATGAATGGCGGCGGAATGAGCGATGGGGGTCTCAAGGATATTGCGCAGAACTTCGTGCGCAATCAGCTTGCCAGTGTGCCTGGCGCGTCAATCCCTCAGCCCTTCGGCGGTCCTTGGCGTCAGATCCAGTTCTACGTCGACCCCTATAAGCTCGAAGCCCGGCAACTAAGCCCGATGGACGTGGTTCGCGCGCTGAATCAATCGAATCTGGTTCTGCCCGCCGGTGACGTGCAAATCGGTGACCTCGATTACGAAATCTACTCCAACGCCCAGTTCAATCTTAAAGACGCCGCCCAGTATCCGATCAAGATGAATGGGGAAAACCCCGTTCTCATGTCCGACGTCGGTGAACTCAAGGATGCTCACGCCCTGCAATACAATGTCGTCCATGTTGACGGACAGCGCTCTGTCTATCTCCCAGTCCTGAAACAGGGCGGAAACTCGAACACAATTTCCGTAGTCAATGGCGTCCGCGCGATTCTTCACCATCTCGTGGATGTGCCTTCAGCGATGCGTACCACTGTCGTTTTCGATCAGTCGCGATTCGTTAAGACAGCCATTGAGACATTGCTCCATGAAGGCGGCATCGGCGTGTTTCTTACCTGTTTGATGATCCTGGTGTTCCTCGGCAGCCTTCGCGCCACGGTCGCCGTCTTCTTCTCCATCCCTCTTTCGGTTCTCGCAACCTTCATCGTGCTGCAGATGAGTGGGTCATCGATCAACAGCATGGTCCTTGGCGGCTTGGCTCTGGCCCTTTCCCGTCTCATCGACAACTCGGTGGTGGTTCTTGAGAACATCTATCGCCATCTCGAGATGGGAGAGTCACAGCGGGTCGCTGCCGAAAACGGAGGCCGGGAAGTTGCTTTACCTGTTCTCGCCTCCACGCTCACCACCGCCGTTGTATTTTTCCCGGTAACCCTGCTCGAGGGAGTGAGCAAGTTCCTGTTCACGGCGATGGCCCTGTCCGTTGTCATCTCGCTGGGTGCATCTTACATCGTAGCCATGACCGTGGTGCCATTGTTCTGCTCAAAATATCTGAAACTCAATAACCCTGATCATTTGTCTGAGACCGACTCCGGAGAAGCTCGGACTCTGAGCGGGCAGCCCGGGTGGGCTACTCGATTCAACGCGTCATTCAACACCCGTTTTGAACAAATGCTTGCCCGCTACGAGGTACTGGTCAAGCGTGTATTGCGGCGGCCTATAAGGGTGCTGGCGATATTCGGCATTGTCTTCGTAGTCAGCTTGTCGCTCTACGCCTTTCTCGGCTTTTCCTATTTTCCGCAGACCGATGCGGGCCAATTCGTCATCAACATCAAAGCTCCTTCAGGCACGAGGCTCAATGTAACCGAGAAAGAGTTTGCGAAAGCCGAGCAACTTATCAGAAGCGCGATTGCTCCGCATGACCTTGGCATCATCGTGGACAACATCGGTGTCGATAACGGATTCTCCGCCATCTACACGCCGAACGCCGCTATGCACACAGGCTTCATCCAGGTGGGCCTGACGCCTGGCCATGATGTTGGCAGCTATGCTTACATTGGCAAGATCAAGCGCCTGCTCGCCGGGCAGATGCCGGAACTCGCTCCATACTTCTCCACCGGAAGCCTGGTGGATGCAGTGGTCAACATGGGCGCGCCCGCGCCTATCGATATTCAGATTTCTGGGGCCAATTTGACTGCGGACAATAAAGTTGCCCAGCATATTGCGAGCGAACTTCGCAGGTCGCCCAGAATCGCAGACGTATTCATTCCCCAGGATCTCGACTACCCCTCTCTTCGCGTCAATGTGGACCGGCTCCACGCCGCCAAACTCGGCCTGAGTGAGAAGGAAGTTCTCGACAATGTTGTCACATCGCTGACCTCCAATCAGATGATCGCCCCCAATCTATGGATCGACAACAAGAACGGGAACAATTATTTCCTCACTGTTCAATACCCCGAAGCGCAGATTCATACAGTCGAGGATCTCGAATCCATTCCTTTGCATGCCGAGGGCATAAGCCAGCCAACGCGGCTTGGGATGGTAGCGAAGATCGAACCGATCCTGGCTCCTACGGAAGTCGACCACTACCAGATTCGCCGCAAGCTTGATATTTATGTGCGCCCGTCTTCGGAAGACCTGGGTAGCGCTGACGACTACGTGCAGCGGGTTCTCAGGTCATCGCATATTCCACAGAGCGTCACGGTTACCGTGCACGGAAGCGCGGAAGCCATGCACGCTTCGTTCCGCAGTTTTGGCGTCGGGCTGATCCTCTCCGTCATACTCCTCTACCTGATCCTTGTGGCGCAGTTCCGATCGTTTATCGATCCGCTGATCATTCTGCTGGCGCTGCCTCCGGGCATTATCGGTGTCCTGCTGACTTTGGTGCTCACGGGGACGACGATGAATGTGATGTCGCTCATGGGGATTGTCATGCTGGCCGGTGTCGCCATGTCAAACAGCATTCTTATCGTCGAATTTGCACACCACCTCAGGACTGAGGGCAGAGGCGTAGCCGAGGCCGTGATCGAGTCCTGCCGTGTGCGCTTGCGGCCTATTCTGATGACCTCACTGGCTACGATCATCGGATTATTGCCGATGGCATTGAAGCTTGGAGAAGGGAGTGAATCCTATGCACCGCTCGCACGCGCGCTTGTAGGAGGATTACTGGTCTCCGTTGTACTGACTGTATTTCTGGTTCCGGCCGGCTTCTATTGGGTTTACGGGAGGCGGGAGTTCTCTGGAGCCACTCGTGCCGACGCTTCCTAGTAGTTAAACGAGCTTCGCCAGCGCATATCCCGTCGCGCGCGGCATCTCTCCGATTCTTGTCACGCTCGGGGCCTTCTTGTTCATGCACCAACGGCCTAACGTGTTCATGATCACAGCGGTGGTAATGATCTCCGCGGGAATCGTATTTCTATCAACAGGCAAAGACAAGAGCGGCACCTTTGCTACTCTTTCCGCATTGTCCACAGGAGTATTTATCGCGGCGAATACGGTTGCCGACGGGATGGGAGTGCAACGCTCGCAGAACACTATGTCTTACACGGTATGGGTCTTTGCCGGCTATCTACTGATGCCGGCCGTGCTGTTTTTGCTGAGATTGCCTGTTCGCGTCCTTAGTGCGGATTCCTTACCGCGCGCCACAGGTGCGGGTGTCTTTTCCCTGGCAGCCTACACACTGGTTTTGTGGGCCACGCATTACGCCGCGGTCGGCATCGTCTCCGCACTTCGCGAGATCAGCGTGCTCTGGGCGATCCTCATAGGTCGTGTGTTCCTTGGCGAACCCTTCACCGGGCGTAGGACCGCTTCGGCGTCCTTGATTTGTTGCGGAGTGATTCTTCTGGTGGCGAAGTCAAGCTAGTGCCACTGGGCCGACCAAGCGGCTGAAGCCGCCGTTACCGCTCGCCTACTGTTCGAATATTTTCTCTTCCTTATGAGCCCATAAGGTCTAGGTTCGTTATCCCATTCAAGCCAACAGAAGGCTTGAATGGGACACAGAGTCCGCCATCGGGACGGCGAAGCAGCACGGTAGAGAGAACGCCTTAATTACCCGTCCTGATTACGAAAGCCGACTAGAGCAATCAGCGGCGAAGCTAGGTTCCACGTCCGCGGCTTGGCGTAAAGCAAGCCCGCTATACAGCCAATCGCAAACGAGCTTGGAGAATCCTTCATTCCGTCGTATTCTCAGTTTCCACCGATAATCTATTGCGGTGTTACAAAGGGGATGCTTCCGCATCAGGATCGCGCGTTTTCTTCATCTGATTCATTAACCAGATTCTCGCCAACGCCCAGTGGCGCTTCACGGTTCGCGGAGATATCTCCAGCAGGGCGCCGATTTCCTCGACGGAGAATCCACCGAAGTAGCGTAGCTCCACCACCTTCGCTTGCAGCGGGTCCACGCCTTCAAGACGGGTCAGTGCATCATGCAAAGCGAGCACTTCCGCGGAGCGCTCGCTCGCAATCATGACTCCCTCGTTAAGCTCAACGCGCTGAAGGCCTCCCGCTCGCTGCTCAGCGTTTCGAGCGCGTGCGTGATCGACAAGCAAGCGACGCATGACGTTTGCGGCTACTGAGATAAAGTGCTGGCGGCTTCGCCAATCGACGCTGTCGCGAGCCAGACGCAGAAATGCCTCGTTGATAAGAGCGGTGGGCTGGAGGGTGTGGTCCGGCCGCTCACGCCGCATGTAAGACCTGGCTAACCGATGCAGTTCGTTGTAGACAAGGGGCAGAAGCCTGCCGGCGGCGGACTCGTCTCCGTTCTTCATGGCCTTTAACAGAAGGGTGACTTCCCCGTCCTCCACACCCATGATCAGGCTCCCATTCGCCAGGGTTTTCTGCGGTTGCTCACTTATAAAAAAAGTTATGAAACATTGGCCCTTTTTGACCCTGGAGTCCGCTTAACAAGGTGAAGGCGATCAGAGGTAGACGCCTCATGAAAAGGAGACACTGTCATGAAACGGATCACAGCAATCGCACTCCTCGCCATCGCAAATCTTGCCCTGGCCGGCACGTCCATCGCGCAATCCAACGGAGTCAAGGCGAACATCCCCTTCGACTTCACCGTCGGCAACAAGCTGCTTCCCGCCGGTACTTACACGGTTCAAGCAAAATCGGGCGGAATCGTGGCAGTCAAGAACCACGATAAACCCATTACGGTGCTTACCCTTGTCCAACCGGACGGCGCCAAGTCTCCCAAGGATAGTGGAGTGCTGATCTTCCACAAGTATGGCGAGCAGTATTTTCTGAGCGAGATTCTGTGCGACGCGGAAGAAATGAACGTGGCAATTCACCCTTCGAAGATCGAGAAGCGGGTTCAGCTACAACAGGCAATGGTCCAGCCAAGCAGCGAGGTCTTCATTGCTGCCCGATAAAGAAGCCACTCAGCGTGGGAGGGCCCGGGGCCAAGGTAGACTTCGGGTCTTTCCGCGGATTTCACAGGCCCACTTCCTGGCGCCAGCGAAGGAGTTTGTGCTGTATCCGCCTTACCGCGCCCTGGCGGGCGGCGGGCCAGATAAGCTTGGCATATTCTTCGCGTTGGAAACGGGCGAGAGCGCGGTCGAGTTCCCCGGGCGCTAGTGACCACCGGTTATAGAGCATCGAAGAGACGTACCGTTGGCGGTCGAGCACGGGGTGCAAGAAGGCGTCGCCTTCGCCTCGGCGCAAATCTTCCTCCATCGTCGGGGGGAACCAGTCACAGTGAGAAACGTCGCCAAAGTCTGCCAGGGATAGCCACGTCTTGCCTGCCTGGGCGACCTCTGTCGGTATAAACACTTCACTGCTGGGCCACGAGCGCATGAAGGGATCCGAGCCCATGGCGAGCCGCCTCTGATGCAACAGCTTTAACGTGGAGGAAGAGAACAAGCACACGTTCAGCAGAGACAGCTTGACCTCGCCAGGAGGATAGACATCGCGCTGATAGGGCATCCAATGCCACTTCTTGAAGGGTCGTGTAATCGGCAAGGCAACAAAGTCCGCGCCTTGTGAAGCGGCCCGAGCCACAAACAGCTCCAAGGAGCATTGCACGACACAGTCATACTCGACGAAGAGGTAGTAGTCGTAATCTGGAGCTTGGGCCTGAAACTGATAGTGGGCGTAATCCGGATTCCACCACAGCACGCCACCCACGGCATAGCGCATGGGAAGACCAGCGGCGGCAAGATCGTTGCAGGTGAAACGGACTACACGCTCGAACGGTATCGGACCGACGGGGCCGTTGGTCTCATCTACCGAAACGTAGAAATCGAGAGCGCCGGCAGCCTCAGCCAAGCGGCGCGCCTGACGCTCGACGAACTCGTCCCAGGCGTAAGTTTTAAAGACTACAGCACAGCTTGGAGTGGACATGGTCATGCGCAATCAGCTGATCATGCCATAAGAGCAGCTGCCTGCCCCACAATAATCACGGGGAGGTAGTCAAGACGTCAAATGAATCGCGCCTTAAGAAGCGACATCGAGTGCAGGGTCTTGATCCTGCGTGGTTAGTCAACGGCGATTTCCTCAGTCGCGCGGCCAATGGCTTCATAAACCAGGGGCTGCTCGCTGCGCGACGGCTTACGCCGGTTTTTGCCGTGCTCCGCTTCTAACAAGGCGTGGAGGCATTCAACCACCTGATCCACCTCGAGGTGAGTCATGGAGTCGAATAGAGGCAGGCTCATCATTCTTGCGGAAACATCGTCGCAGACCGGAATCGGGCCTGCCACGCAAACTCTTTGGAAATAGGGCTGCTCCATGAGGTGCGGACTGAAGTAAGTTCCCGTCGCGATACCCTGATCGGCTAACTGGGCACGGATCGCCGCCCTGCGCCCACCGAACCCGGGGGGCAATAAGGCGGGGACGAACTGGTGCGCCTGGGTGCCTGGCTCTCTCAATTGAAACTGTAATTGTGGCAATGCATCGCGATAGCGATTGAACAGGGCGGCGCGGTGCTGCAAAACGCTGTCGTAATCGGCAAGGCGTAACCGGCCAAGCAATGCGTTCACCTCGCTGAGTTTGCCGTTCAGGCCAATCATGGTCGCGGTGCGTGGTTCACCAAAGCCGAAATTGCACATGGCGCGAAGCTTTGCAATGCGCTCCGGATTCGCACTGTAGATCAGGCCGGCCTCTCCCACTGCAAACGACTTGGTGGCATGCATGGAATAGACCACACTGCCTGCAAAGCCACTCCCGAACCCATGCCCGCGCTCGTCGCATGTACCCAGAGACGCTGCTGCATCCACCACGACGGGAACGCCCAGCTGAGCAGCGAGTTTCTTATAGCGGTCAAGATCGATCGGGTAGCCAAAGGTCGCGTAGGGCATGATCACCGCGATCCTGCCCGCGTAACGCGACAGCATCTCCGATTCGGCTTCAGGATCGGCCGCCCAGTTGTTTGGATGAACATCGCAGAGGAGCGGAGTCAAGCCACACCAAAGCGCGGCGTGTGCCGCGGCTGCGAAGGTGAAGCTTGGCATGAGGGCAAACTGACGAGCAGGCTGTTCGCCGACCGCATCTTTGATCGCCAGCATCAGGCCGATGGTGGCATTACAAACGGTGGTGCAAGCGCCTTCGCCGCCGAAGAAGCGGTCCAGCATTTCCTGTTCGAAGGCGGTATTGACGGGACCGAAATTGCTGAAGGTTCCACTCTGCTCAAGGGACTGCAATTCGGCGACTGCGAGCGAGAGCTGGGGTGGGGAGGGACGCACGAGAGGGATTTTCATGCTTCAAAAGCTCCTAGCTAGGTGGCGTTGATCTGCTCCAGGGCCGCAATCACAGGCGTGTCAAGCAGGTAGTCCTCGGTGAATCCAGGGGATAAGACGGCATCAGCAATCAACGCGCCGACGTCATTCTGCCACAACCAGAGGCCATTGGCCTGCCCCCTGAAACTGGCCTCGCCGCCAAGTTTTCCATGAGGTACGAAGCCCGCAGCCAGGCCGATGGCAAACAGGTTGGGAAGCGGGCGGCCGTTGAAGTCCATCACCCGGCAGAGGTCATCGACAAGGCGCGCTTGCGGACCTGTTTCCGACTGCAGGGTGACTTGTTCGCCTGCTTCATCGAAGACGGGCAGAGCGCGAGGCCGGTAACCGAGCGCAGCGATCACAAGGTCCGCATTGTCCAGCAGCGCGAGCGAAGCGGCGTCGTCGACTCCGAGGCGATGGAGCCGCAGGCGAGGCTCGGGCGGCCGACCTCCAATACCCCGGGCGCGCATGATTAGCTCGCGCGAGTCCAGGCGGAATCCGCCCAGACGAAAGACGCGCTTGCTGACGGGACAGATGTCCTCATCCCCAAACTCCGTGTAACCGTCGGCTAAGGCAGCCTCGACGGTCGGATAATAAATGTGCAATGGGCGGCGGTGCAGGATGGTGAGTCCTCCGGGACCAAACGTGACCCCGGGCATCCGGTTCAACAAGGCATGTCCAACAGCCGCCGCGCTGGTGGAGCCGCCGACGATAGCGACGCGCGGAGGCCGGCCGAGGGCCGCGAGACGAGCGGCCACCTCGGCAAAACCTGAAGTGCTCACCACCTCGCCTGATTGGAGCAGTCTTTCGCCACATCTCTCTACAAGGTTGACGCCAGCGACTACCTCACGCTGAAGGCGCTCAACCGGCTGCCAGGCACCGGTGGCCAGGACAACATTGGAGGACTCGATGGTGCGCTCGCGTCCGGTCTCAATATCTCTAACAAGCGTCAGCCAACCCGTGGCCGTGCGCCGCGTCGACACGGCTTTGTATCCCTTAAGGACGTTACCGTTTGGCGAGGCGGTAATCACCTCGTGCATCGCTTGGCCGACCAGGCCCAGAAACTCTCCTGCGCGGCACAACGGCACCGTGCCGTCTCCTGCTTCCACAAATTCCCTGGTGAGTGGATGGCTTCGCAGCGCGGCAAGCTCGCTGTGGGGTGGTCCTGCAAGGCAATCGGCAAAGGTGAAAGCTGTACTGTCGGAGTTAATGCACCAACGACCGATGGTGCCTTCCCCAACGGAGCCCGACTGCTCCACGACCGTGACGCCCCCTTTGAGTAAGTCGGCGAGACGCCCGTGTCTATGCGCCGCGAGCAGAGGCGCCAGTCCCGCTGGGCCTCCACCAATAATGGCTACACCTGTGCGACCAAAGCTCAAAGTCACCTGCTCTGACGTGGCCCAATAGGCTACGCCATCAAGATTTGGGGGGGATAGTTTAGGGTACGACAATTCAGTTGGCCGCGCTTTTTAGGATTTTGAAATGGCGCCCAACTCATTACCTGGCGAGCAGCTTACGACGGAGATTGACCAAGAGCAAAGTTCGATCGCTGCTCAAAAAGCTTGGCCAAGCTTCCGGGTGGCCGGTTTCCACTCCGGAGTAGATGCTCAAGTAAGCATCATACGGGCGATTTGGTGATTTGCATCTGGGGAGTTAGTAACGAACATAAGTTACCTTAGTAACCTACTGGTAACATACGGGCGGGATTGGAGGATGCCCAGGAAGGACCAGTGGGAATGTTAAACCCAGGACTGTCGTCCCGGGACATTCTGAGCCGTCCCTGACGGGACTGCTCGGGGCGGGATTGCGCATTCCGAGTGGGCGGGATGGTTATAGCTATCGATGAGGAAGTCGAGCGCCAGGGGCGCGACACCGTCCCCCCTTCGGTTCTAGATATGTGAATTGGAGGCCTAGGCCTTGCAAGCTGGTCGGTATCCATGGCGCCTTGCAGGGTCAGTTCTTGTCGCATTTGCCACGCGTTCGTTGGCGTCGCCCCTAAGGACGAAAAGCGCATGGAGGGCTGTGGTGTCCCACTCAAGCCAAAATCGGGCTTGAATTGGGCACCCAGCCTTCGTTGCCGGTACAGCAAGAATGGGTACCTTCCCGGGCGTCAGTAGCCTACTTGCTGTCGTAAGCGGAGGAGTTTGTGGCGTATTCCCCGCAAGGCGCCCTGGCGGGCGGCGGGCCAGATCAGCTTGGCGTATTCTTCGCGCCGGAAACGAGAGAGCGCACGGTAGAGTTCCCCGGGCGGCAGGGAGCCACGGTTATACAACATCGAGGAGACGTACCGCTGGCGGTCGAGGACGGGGTGCAAGAAGGCGTCGGCATCGCTTCGCCGCAAATCTTCTTCCATGGTCGGCGGGAACCAGTCACATTGAGAAACATCGCCAAAGTCGGCCAGCGAGAGCCAGGTCTTACCGGCCTGCGCAACCTCGGTCGGTACAAACACCTCACTGCTCGGCCAGGAACGCATAAAGGGATCAGATCCCATGGCGAGCCGCCGCTGATGCAACAGCTTCAAGGTGGAGGAAGAGAACAAGCACACGTTCAGCAGAGCTAGCTTGACCTCACCTTGAGGATAGACATCGCGCTGATATGGCATCCAATGCCACTTCTTGAAGGGCCGAGTAATGGGCAAAGCAACGACGTCGGCAGCTTGCGCCGCGGCACTGGCAACCAGCTTCTCCACGGAGCATTGCACGACACAGTCATACTCGACGAAGAGGTAGTAGTCGTAACCCGGATGTTGGGTCTGAAACTGGTAATGGGCGTAGTCCGGATTCCACCACATCACACCACCCACGGCATAGCGCATGGGAAAGCCAGCGGCGGCAAGATCGGCGCAGGTGAAACGGACTACCCGATCGAATGGTATCGGCCCGACCGACCCGTTGGTCTCATCGACCGAGACGAAGAAATCCAGAGCGCCGGCAGACTCAGCCAGGCGCCTCGCCTGACGCTCAACGAACCCATCCCAGGCATAGGTTTTAAAGACAACAGCGCAGCGTGGAGCAGTGGTGCTCATATCCGTCGGTCCCCAATCCTGCCGATCTTATTCCTTGTCGGTTTAGTACTCACTGCGGCTTATGCCTCTATTAGCTGTACGGGCTGCTCGCTGCGCGATGGGGTTGGACGCTTCCTGGCCTGCTCCGCATCGATCGAGGCGCGGAGGCCTTTCACCACCTGGTCCACCTCATGGTGCGTCATGGTATCGAATAGAGGCAGACTGATCATTCTTGCGGAAAGGTCGTCGCAGACGGGTATAGAGCCGGCGACACAAACTCTTTGGAAATAGGGCTGCTCCATGAGGTGTGGACTGAAGTAAGCGCCGGTGGCAATTCCCTGATCGGCCAACTGGGCACGGATAGCGGCCCTGCGGTCGCCGAGTCCAGCAGGCAATAAGACCGGCACAAACTGGTGGGCCTGCGTGCCTGGCGCTTGGGCTTGAAATTGCAATTCCGGGAGCGCCTGGCGATAGCGATTGGCGAGCGCGGCGCGGTGTTCCAAAACGCTGTCGTAATCGACCAGGCGTAAGCGGCCAATCAATGCGTTCACTTCGCTGAGTTTGCCGTTCAAGCCAGCCATGGTCGCGGTGCGCGGCTCGCCAAAGCCGAAGCTGCTCATGGTCCGAAGCCTTGCGATACGGTCCTTGTCGGCACTGTAGATCAGGCCGGCCTCTCCCACGGCAAACGACTTGGTGGCATGCATGGAATACACCACGCTTCCGGCAAAGCCAGTGCCGAAGCCACGCCCGTGCTCGTCAAAGGTGCCCAGTGAAGCTGCGCCATCCACTACGACCGGCACACCCAGCTGCGCAGCAATTTTCTTATAGTGCTCCAGATCGATGGGGTAGCCAAAGGTCGCGTAGGGCATGACAACGGCGATCTTGCCCGCATAACGGGTGAGCATCTCCGCCTCGGCTGCAGGATCGGCGGCCCAGTTGGCGGGATGAATGTCGCATAGGAGCGGGGTAAGGCCACACCACAGCGCGGCGTGCGCCGCGGCTGCGAAGGTGAAGGTCGGCATGAGGGCAAACTGTCCAGCGGGCAGCTCGCCGACGGCCTCTTTGATGGCCATCATCAGGCCGATGGTGGCATTGCACACGGTGGTGCAAGCGCCTTGTCCGCCGAAGAAGCGCTCGATCATCTCTTCTTCAAAAAGGGTATTGACTGGTCCAAAGTTGCTGAAGATTCCACTCTGCTCGAGCGACTGCAATTCCGCGATTGCGAGCGAGAGTTGCGGTGGGGCGGGGCGAACTAGCGGGATGTTCATACCTAGAGCTCCTGGGCAGCGTAAACGGGTTGCAAGCCCGCGAGCGCGGGCGATTCAAGTAGATAGTCCTCGGCAACACTTGGGGACAAGATTGCGTCGGCGATCATTGCGCCAACGTCGTTCTGCCACAACCACAGGCCATTTGCCTGACCCCTGAAGCTTGGTTCACCGCCAAGCTTTCCATGGGGGACGAACCCCGCGGCCAGACCAATCGCAAATAGGTGAGGAAGCGTTTTTCCATTTGCGTCCATCACCCGGCAATGATTATCCACAAGGCGCGCCTGCGGACTTGTTTCAGAGTGCAAGGTCACTCGTGTGCCTGACTGATCAAAGACCGGCAGAGCGCGAGGCCGGTAGCCGAGCGCAGCAATCACGAGATCCGCATTGTCGAGCACTGCGAGCGAAGCTGTGTCATCCACGCCGAGGCGATGCAACTGCAAGCGGGGCTCAGCAGGACGCCCGCCGATACCGCGCGCGCGCATGATTAACTCGCGCGAGTCCAAGCGGAATCCGCTGAGACGAAACACGCGGCCGCTAATGGGACAGATGTCATCGGGCCCAAACTCCGTGTATCCGTCGGCCAGCGCTGCTTCGACGCTGGGATAAAAAATACGCAACTCCCGGCGGTGCAGGATGGTGAGGCCGCGCGGACCGAACGTGACGCCGGGCATGCGGTTCAACATGGCGAATGCAATGGCTGCTGCGCTGGTGGATCCGCCGATGATGGCCACGCGTGGAGGCCGGCCAAGAGCCGCGAGACGAGCAGCAACCTCTGCGAAACCTGATGTGCTCACCACCTCGCCGGATTGCATCAGTCTGTTTCCGCATCTCTCGACAAGGTTGACGCCGGCGACTGCTTCACGGCGAAGACGCTCCACCGGTTGGGAGGCACCGGTAGCCAGCACTACGTTGCGGGAATCGATGGTGCGCTCGTGCCCGGTCTCAACATCTCTAAGCAGCGTCAGCCAACCGGTGGACGTGCGGCGCGTCGACACAGCTTTGTATCCTTTAATCACATTGCCGTTTGGCGAGGCGGCAATCACCTCATTCAGCGCTTGCCCGACCAGGCCCAGAAACTCGCCTGCGCGGCGCAACGGCACGGTGCCCTCGCCCGCTTCTACAAACTCTTTCGTGAGTGGATGGCTTCGCAGTGCGGCAAGCTCGCTATCGGGCGGCCCTGCAAGGCAGTCAGCAAAGGTAAAACCTGTACTGTCGGAGTTAATGCACCATCGGCCGATGGTTCCTTCCCCAACGGAGCCCGACTGCTCCACAACGGTCACACCCTCTTTTAGCAATTCAGCGAGACGCCCACGTCTATGCGCCGCGAGCAGAGGCGCCAGTCCTGCTGGGCCTCCACCAATAATGGCTACACCTGTGCGACCAAAGCTCAAAGTCACCTCATCTGGCGCGGCCCAAGCAGGCGGGCTTACGCCATCAATATTTAAGGGGGGATAGTTAGGCGGGTTAGGTACACTTGGCCTGAAGCAAAGTGCGTCCCGCTTCTCAGAAAAGATCGACCATGGTACCCATAGGGGGATGGGTTTTCACCCGGCCTAAATTTGCTGTAAGAAGGAGCATACATGCACTTTCAGGATTTTGCATCTGAATCCTGAGTAACCAAGGGGGTGAATCTAGTACTCAATAAACGCTACTTGACAGGTTCCTCCTGATTCGGTCCCATTTTGACTACGCCGGCTTGCTGTATTTACTGTCGTGCTTGGCGGCGCGTTGTCGAACCTGATCCCTTCCTGTGAAACAATGACTGCGTCCTGCGCGTCTAAAAAGCGCGGGTACCCAATTCTTCTTGTTGTGGCCCGAACACTTGGATTGTTGCTTAAATTTCCCCCGTCTACGCCAAAACGAACTAGAAACTTTAGTAACCACGTTCTTTGGAAGATGGCGAAATGTCTACGCAAAGCCCTGCCCACGCCCAGCCACTCAGTCAAATATCGTCCGTGCAGCGGGAAGTCTCTTTTGAGATCGTTGCTCTGGGCTTGATCACACTTCTTTTCGCCGCGCTGAGTTTCTACCATCTGGGGTCAGCTTCGCTGTGGAGTGATGAGATTTTTTCGCGGTACTACGCGGATCTGTTTGGAGTGCACTACGTCTTAACCGACGGGTTGTCGAAGGAGACGAACCCTCCCACCTACTATCTCTTGCTTCATGCGTGGATCGCGTTGTGGGGCGCCAGCGAGACGGCGTTGCGTTCGTTGTCCGTTGTAGCCTGCATTCTTTGCATTCCAGTCACGTATCTGCTGGGCCGCGAACTGACCGGGAAGTCACAGGGCTTACTTGGTGCTCTTCTCTTTGCGCTGTCCCCGACGAGCTTGTATTTCGCGCAAGAGACCAGGGTTTACGCAATGTTAATGTTGGCCGGCGCGCTTGCGCTTTGGGCGGCCGCGGTGTTTCTGCGTAACACGCACTCGCTGAAAGCAGCTGTTTTTTACGTTTTGTCCGGCACTCTTTGTCTCTATCTCCACGCGACAGGACTGCTATTCGTAGCGGCCTGCGGAGGCGCCGTATGGCTATTCTTATTGACGCAAGAGGCTAGCGGCCGCCGGGCGCTTTTGAAATGGACGGCACTGAATTGCTTGATTTTGTTGCTGGGAGTGCCTTACTACTACCGTGCGCTCTCAGCCAGCAAGAGTAGCGTCATCAGTTACATGCCAAAGGCCGGCATTCATCACATCGTTTACTGCGCTTCGCTGCTGGTGAGTGGCACGGTAACACCGTACCCGTGGCCCGGGCTGCTTTTGGCGGTAGCCGTGTTCGCAGCACTAGCTGTCTCGCTGTTCCTGCGCCGTCTCCCCGGCCGCGCGAGTGTAACCCTTATTGGTGTGCCTCTTCTTTTCCTTGCACTGGTGGTAGTGTTCAGCCATGCTAAACAACCGATACTGTTGCCGCGGGTTCTGGTGTGGGCCGTTGTGCCACTTTGTTTGATTGCGGCAAGTCAACTCCTGGTGGCCGGCGTCGCCCGTTTTGCTGTTCTGCTTAGCCTGGTAGCCGCATTCGGCACTGGTTTGTTCTTCCAGGTGACAGAGCCGAACAGCGACAAAGAACCCTGGCGAGAGATTTCGCAGACGCTCAGACCGCAGCTGGCGCGAGCAGATCTCGTGGTGCTTAGCCCGGTTTCCAATCCAATGGTACTGAGTTACTACGGACCGCAAGTTAAGAATGCTCGTCTCTGGGATGCATCGATACACCCCACGATCATGACAGCCGCGGCGGAAAAGCTTGATATGGCGTCGATTTCCGAAGCTGATATTTTGCAAGCGATCCAGACGAACCATTCCGTTTGGGTTCTGGCGCACTCATTCGACCTCGCTCGCGTGAATGATCTTCGAAGCCATGTGCCACCTACGTATTACCGGGTGTGGTATTGCGGCAAAGTACCTTGCATAGCCGCTGCTGGTTGGCAGCCCCACCCATAAGGCTGCAGATTTTCATGCCGCATTCGTAGTCGGACGGTTCGCGACCGAGTTTACGGTAGACGCCGACTCATAGAACTCGCGGTCGCGCCGCCAGGTCACGATGGTATTGACACCGTAGTTCCAAACAGAGCTGATCACCAAGCCGGAAAGTCCGGCCAAATACCAGGGCAGGCCGGCGGCGAGTAAGCGGCGCGCGAAACTCACATTGATCAACACGCCGACTGAGCAGGCGGCGCAGAAGATGGCGAATCCGCGAAGCAGCGCAAGTCCTTTTAGCCTGCGATCGCGGAAGGTAACCAGGTTGTTCAGGAAGAAATTAAACATCATTGCACCCACCGTAGCTGCCACCTGGCCCAGCGAAAATGCAGATGCGTCGAAGAGATGGAACACTCGCAGGATCGAGAGATGAATCAAAAGGCCTAATGAGCCGACAGCGACAAAGAAGGCAAATCGCGCCGGGAGGTAGCGGCCCACTATCTTATCGACAATAAGAAGGAGATATTCGAGCTCTACGTTCACATCGAGCTTGCTCTCACCTGCGAGGCGATTACGAAATCGGTAGGGTACTTCTGCTAGCCGGGGCAGCGTTGGGCTCGAGGCCAGGATGTCGACGAGGAGTTTGAAGCCGGCGCCGGTCAGGCACGGCACAGAGGCCCGGAAGAACTGGCTGTCTACCACGAAAAATCCGCTCATCGGATCGGTTACACCGCAGTGGCAGACCAGCTTGCTGACGCGAGAGCCAAGGTCGCTCAAGCGGACGCGCCTCTCGGCAAACTCGCCCATGCTCCCTCCCGCGGTTCTTCTACTGCCAACGACCACGTCCAACTTTCTGGATCGCAAGAGATGAAGCATTTTCGGCAGGATGGTTTCGTCGTGCTGCATATCAGCGTCCATGACGGCGAGGCTGGGAGCTGGACTCGCCATCATTCCCTCGATGCATGCAGACGACAGCCCGCGCCGGCCGATACGCTCGAGAATCCTCACGCGCGGATTAGTCAACGCGAGTGCGCGGATTGCATCGGCGGTACGATCGGGCGAATGATCATCCACAAAGATGACTTCCCAATTGATGCCCTGAAGGGCGGCTTCGAGACAGGCGACCAGCGGAGCAACATTCTGTCGCTCTTTGTAGGTAGGGATCACTACGCTCAGTTCAAGCAGGGGATGTTTCGGCGCTGCGCCAGCGTGGGCGGGCGCGTCCCGGGTTACGCTAACCATGGCAAAATCTCCACTCGTTTATGGAGGGGGAGAACTCCAGTGGATCAGGCGCGGGGGTCCGCGATGTCATGGAAAAGTCAAGAGATTGTCACTTGCCCGTGGCCTCAATTTTTCGTCAGCTTAGAAGCCCACTTGCTGTCGCCATCGGAGGAGTTTGTGTTGTAGGCGCCGCACCGCAACCTGACGGGCCGCCGGCCAAATAAGCTTCGAGTATTCCTCGCGCCGGAAACGGGCGAGTGCCCGGTCGAGTTCCCCGGGTGCGAGGGAGCCCCGGTTATACAGCATGGAGGAGACGTAACGTCGCCGGTCGAGCACTGGATGGAAGAAGGCATTGCCGGCGGGTGGCCTGAGATCTTCTTCGATGGTCGGTGGGAACCAGTCACAGTGAGAAACGTCACCAAAGTCAGCCAGGGATAGGCACGTCATGCCCGCCCGCGCAACCTCGGTCGGGATAAATACCTCACTACTCGGCCAGGAGCGCATGAAGGGGTCAGCACCCATGGCAAGCCGCCGTTTCTGCAACAGTTTCAAGGCTGCAGAAGAAAATAAACAAAAGTTGAGCAGCGCGAGCTTGACCTCGCGGAGAGGATAGACATCGCGCTGATACGGCATCCAATGCCATTTGTGGAAGGGTCGCAGAATCGGCAAAGCGACGAGATCGGCGCCTCGCGACGCCGCACGGGCAACAAGCTGCTGCAGCGTGCATTGCGCGACGCAGTCATACTCGACGAACAGGTAGTAGTCGTAAGTTGGGTACTGCTCCAGAAACTGATAGTGGGCGTAATCCGGATTCCACCAGAGCACACCTCCCACGGCAAAGCGCGGCGGCAGACCGGCGGCAGCCAGGTCAGCGCAGGTGAAACGGACTACTCGCTCGAATGGTATCGGGCCGACTAAGCCGTGAGTCTCGTCTACGGAGACATAAAAGTCCAGAGAGCCGGCGGCTTCCGCCAGGCGGCGGGCTTGACGCTCAACAAATCCATCCCAGGCGTAGGTTTTGAAAACAACAGCGCAGAGGGGAGTAGCGGAGGTCATATCCGTTCGTTCTCAATCTTGCCGAGCATGGCGAGTGTCCACTGATTTGCGGGAGAGGAGGTTAGTGGATCAGGGGCGGCGGCCGGCGGTGTCACGGAAAAGTCAACGGTTTGTCATTTGCTTGTAACAAAAGTGTCGCTCATTGAGCGACAGCAAGACTACGCATCGAAGCGAGGTATTGCAATCTCGCGCTAGTTACCGCTGACATGTTCTTTGGTCACACGTGGTAACACGGGTTAGTCTGCTGCTAAATCGTCCACGCAGTCGCTTACGCGCCGCGGCTAAAGCCGGATGAGAATGTTCTACGCGAGCCGCTCGGCTTGAAAGCCGAGCTCCCCCGCATAAATGCGGGGGCTCCCACCGGGCAATTTATACCCGAAGCAGCACGCAGAGATGCGTAGCAATCCGATTCAGCCTAAGCAGTTGCCGCTGGGAAGGGCGCACAGCAGGTCCCTTCGACTTCGCTCAGGGCAGGCTCACCCCGGATTTCCTGTCGAGATTGGTGGCTTTGGCGGACTTCATGCGGTTTTCTCCTACAGAAAACCGCACACGCAGATGTGTCCGGCGCACCGTGGCAGGAAATCCGGGTAGGCTTCGGCCGGGATGACAAACGTCCGACGGTTACTTCCACCGAGCGGATATTTATGCTGCGTTCGTCGTGACCAGATTGGGGGCTGACGCAACGGCGGGGGCCGAGCCATAAAATCCCCGAGTGCGGCGCCAAGTCACGATCGTATTTACACCGTAGTTCCAAAAGGAGCTGATGGCTACGCCGGAGAGTCCGGCTAAGTACCAGGGCAGGCCCGCAGAAAATAGGCGGTGGGCAAAACTCAAATTGATCAGCACACCAATCGAGCAGGCAGCGTAGAAGATGATGATTCCGCGAAGCAGCGCAATTCCTTGCAGCCTACGGTCGCGGAAGGTAACCAGGTTGTTCAGGAAAAAATTGAACGTCATTGCGGTGAGCGTCGCGACCACCTGCCCCAACGAAAACGCAGGCGCGTCGAAGCGATGGAACATTCCCAAGATGGATAGGTGAATCAAAAGGCCTAATGAGCCGACAGCGACAAAGACCGCAAATCGCGCCGGGAGGTAGCGGCCCACTATCTTATCGACAATAAGAAAGAGATATTCGAGCTCTACGTTGACGTCGAGCTTGCTCTCTCCGGCGAGACGATTACGGAATTGGTAGGGTACTTCTGCTAGCCGGGGCAGCGTTGGGCTCGAGGCCAGGATGTCGACGAGGAGTTTGAAGCCGGCGCCGGTCAGGCACGGCACAGAGGCCCGGAAGAACTGGCTGTCTACCACGAAAAATCCGCTCATCGGATCGGTTACACCGCAGTGGCAGACCAGCTTGCTGACGCGAGAGCCAAGGTCGCTCAAGCGGACGCGCCTCTCGGCAAACTCGCCCATGCTCCCTCCCGCGGTTCTTCTACTGCCAACGACCACGTCCAACTTTCTGGATCGCAAGAGATGAAGCATTTTCGGCAGGATGGTTTCGTCGTGCTGCATATCAGCGTCCATGACGGCGAGGCTGGGAGCTGGACTCGCCATCATTCCCTCGATGCATGCAGACGACAGCCCGCGCCGGCCGATACGCTCGAGAATCCTCACGCGCGGATTAGTCAACGCGAGTTCGCGGATTGCATCGGCGGTATGATCGGGCGAATGATCATCCACAAAGATGACTTCCCAATTGATACCCTGAAGGGCAGATTCAAGAGAGGCGACCAGCGGAGCAACATTCTGTCGCTCTTTGTAGGTAGGGATCACTACGCTCAGTTCAAGAAAAGGGTGTTGCATCGCTCCGCCGGCCTGAGCCGACGGGTCCGTAAGCACACTAACCATGGCAAGTCTCCACAGGGTGACAATGCTGAGTTAGGGGGAACTAGGGTCTCGGTCGTTTCTGCCCTATTTCGCGATAGTACTACGGAGTTCAATGTGTCAACGGTGGAAAACTGGTCCCATGTGCGATTGAGGGCATTCACGTAAGTGCAGCTGATGATCGCTGTGCGGAGGCTGACCATCGTTTTTCTGCGATCCGGCAAGCATGGCTGGATGGAAATTCAACCACGGCTCATATTGGAGTACTCATGAGTACCAGCCAGCAATTGGTTTGTTACGCCTGCTCGATCTTGACGGGCAATTTGTTACCCTCGGGCGGACTCGAGTTGTTACCAATGATCGAAGCTGACGGACGAAGCGGATAGGATGATGGTGAAGATGATGAAAGCGCTTCCGGTAATCGATGTGTCGGGTTTGACTTCGGCCGAGCTGTCCGCTCGGGCGCGTGTGGCAGCGCAATTGGGCCAAGCCTGCCGCGAGATCGGCTTCTTCTATGTCGTAAATCATGGAATTGCCGAGTCTACGCGCACCGCCATGTTTGACGCGTCACGAGAATTCTTTGCGCTGCCGGTCGCGGTGAAGGAGCAATATTCGATCAAGCGCTCACCGCACAACCGCGGGTATGTCGCGCTGGAAGGGGAACGCCTCGATGAAGGAGCGCCGCGGGCAGATTACAAGGAAGCTTTCAACATTGGACTGGAGCTGGCGGCCGACCATCCCGAGGTGATCGCGGGTAAGCCGTTTCGAGGGCTGAACCTTTGGCCGGCGCTTCCCCATTGGCAGGAGAAGGTGCTGGCTTATTACGACGCGTGCTGGGCACTGGGGCGGCGGCTTCATCACGGTTTCGCTCTTGATCTAGGCATTGCGGAGGATTTTTTCGAGGACAAACTGGACGCGCCGCTAGCGGTATTGCGAATGCTGCACTACCCGCCGCAAAGGCAGAGCCAGGATCGTGCGCCCGACAGCGGTGCCGGCATGCACACAGACTATGGCAACCTCACCATTCTTGCCACGGATGGGATTGCGGGACTTCAGGTGCGCACGCGCAGCGGCGCGTGGCTCGATGCACCCCACATCGCGGGCGCATTCGTTTGCAATATTGGTGACTGCTTGATGCGCTGGACCAACGATGTGTATGTCTCTACACCGCACCGGGTCGCTATCCCAGTCCAGGATCGTTATTCGGTAGCGTTCTTTCTCGATCCCAATCCCGATGCCCGCGTGGAAGTGCTGCAGGGTTGCATCGCGGCGGGGACCGCGCCCAAGTATCAGCCCACGACCGGAGCCGACTATCTGCGCGAACGGCTGACGGCCACGTATGACCATCTGAAGACGCATGCCTGAGTGCTTGAGTTCTGCAATAACGGGGCTTGCATGGGGCGCTCAGCCGGCGTACCGGCACCCAGCACCCAACGTTGGTTGCGGCGTTTCAGGTAGGCTGTCCTTTCGACCTATGCGAATCTTCAAGGCGTTTACCTCAGTCGTTTTTTTAACGGGCGCACTCGCCCTCTCCGCTCAAGCGCCGCCCTCGCTTGCGCTCATGCCGGTGCCGAGCTCGATCACCCGCGGCGAAGGAGCATTTACCGTGACTCCCGCCGGGGGCGGACCTTCCAGCTTTCACTTACAACTATGGACAGACCCATGATGCGCGGCTCGAGGCTGCCGTTCGACGGGGCCTGGTCCGGCTTGGCCGCACCTGCGGCGGAGAAGTGCTGCGCTCCACCATCGATCATCCTTCGCCTGCGCAGGCTTCGCTGCTCATCAACGTGGCCGGGCCGCGGTGAGGCGGTGCAGACCATCGACGAAGACGAGAGCTATCAACTCCAGCGTTACGGGCCAGGGAGCCACGCTGACTGCGGCCACCGACCTGGGAGCGATGCACGGACTTGAGACCCTTTTGCAACTGGCGACCATGGAGCACGGTGCTTGCGTGTTGCCCGCCGTGACCATCCACGATGTGCCGCGTTTTCGCTGGCGCGGCTTCATGCTCGATGTGAGCCGCCATTTTGAGCCGGTGGGCGCGGTGGAACGAACGCTCGATGGCATGGCCGCCGCGAAACTCAATGTCTTTCACTGGCATCTCAGCGACGATCAGGGATTCCGCGCCGAAAGCAAGAAATTTCCCAAGCTGACCGAGGTCGCATCCGAGGGCGAATACTACACCCAGGATCAGCTGCGCGAAGTGGTCGCCTATGCGCGGGCACGCGGCATCCGGGTGGTTCCCGAGTTTGACATGCCCGGCCATGGCTCCAGCTGGATCCTGGCTTATCCCGAACTGGCGCCGCAGCCCCCATCAAGACGTTGCCGGTGGTCTACGGCATGCCCACCGCCGTGCTCGATCCGACGCGCAAGAGCACCTACAAGTTCATCGACACGCTGGTGGACGAGATGGGCCGCATCTTCCCCGACGCTTACTTCCACATCGGCGGCGACGAGGTGAACGGAAAAGCCTGGCTGGCCGATCCGGAGATCGCCGCGTTCATGAAGAAAAAGGGCTACACCAAGGCTGACCAACTGCAGGCGTGGTTCAACCAGCAATTGGAAGAGATTCTCAAGAAGCACAATAAGAAGATGATTGGGTGGGATGAGATTCTCGATCCCGCATTGCCCAAGACGATTCTGATCCAGAGCTGGCGCGGAGAGGCCTCGCTGGCCGAGGGCGCTCGACAGGGCTACCAGGGCATCCTTTCCGCACCCTACTATCTCGACGCAGAGAAGAGCTCGGCGCAGATGTATCTCGCGGATCCTATCCCCGCCGACACGACCCTGACGGCTGAGCAGCAGAAGCTGATCCTGGGCGGCGAAGTGTGCATGTGGGCCGAGCAGCTCAATACGGAGACCATGGACTCGCGGGTGTGGCCGCGCACCATGGCGGTTGCAGAACGCTTTTGGTCCCCGCCGGGCGATCGCGATGTTTCAGATATGTATCGCCGTTTGCGCATCAACTCGCTGAAGCTTGAGGATGTAGGGCTGCGGCACATCAGCGGTCCTGAAACGGTGCGACGCAATCTGCTGCTGGAGCGTGACCCCGAGGCGCTGGATGTTCTGGCGTCAGTGCTGGAGCCGGTTGATTTCCATGAGCGCTCGAGATTGCAGCACACTAATGGATGGACAGCACTGGACCGGCTGGTGGATGCAGTGGTCGCCGATCCGCCGTCGCGGCAGCAGGTCGCGGGAGAGGTGGATGCGATCGCGGGCGACGTAAAAGTGCCGCCGCCGTCCGATCCGAAGCTGCAGCTCGACCTGAGCGGCGATGTGCCGGAGGGGCCAATTCCCTCCCCTGAAGCGGCGTTTTATAGCCTGCGGCTGCGATTCCTCTCCTGGGAGACGGCACAGCCGCGTCTGCTCGAGGACGTGCAGCAGACCCCGAGGCTTAGTGATGCCGCCGTCCGCGCCGAACAACTGGGCGAGCTAGCTGCGGTTGGGCTCTCGTCATTGGCCTATCTCGAAAGCCACACGGCGCCTCCGGCGGGATGGCAAGCGCAACAGATGAGCGTTCTCGATGCGGCGGCGCAGCCTGCTGCCCTGGTGCGCTTTACGGTGCTCTATTCCTTGCGCAAGCTGGTGTTGGCCGCGGGACAGGCCAAACAAGTCGACGCGCCTTAGACAGCTGCGGCAAAGGGGAGCCATCCCTCAGCGGCTAAAGCCGGATTCGATGGATAGCATTTAACGTACGGCCTGAAGGCCGTACCCTTCAGAAAAGCGTGCTTTCCGCAGCGCTATGTCCTGTTGAAGGCGATTTCGGCAGTTGTGGGCGGTGTGATGAAAGCTATGGTGGGCTGCGCCCCTTCGTTTTCAACCCAGGTACGCTGGTGCGAACCTGGGGCACCCGTCCTGTAATTCCTATTCGCCCAGTTTCACCTGTTTGTTTGTAACCAACGTGATTGCCTTTTCTGGGCAGGCCACTACACAGAGTCCGCAGGCCTGGCACAAATCCGCGTTTGGCGTGTAGGCGGTGAGCCTGCCATGAGCCCGGCTCTTGAGTTTTCCCAGGAATGAGAGGCTCGAGAAATCTCCATCTTCGATCTGTCTTACTTCAAAAACATCGTAGGGGCAGACTTCTACGCAATCACGCTTTCCCTCGCAAGCGTTGCGATCTACCACCGGCCGATAGGCCCCTGCTTCGGCCCGGCATTTCTCTCCCGGTCTGTCCGGGTGTTGTGCGGCGCGCCTGGCTTTCTCGCTCATAGCTGCTTGGCCCGAATTTCGTCGATCGCCCGGCGCAGGATGGCGAAGATTCGCTTCCTCTCTTCGGGCGAAGCGTCGATCTTTTCGTACAGCGCCGCTTTGAGTTCATTGCGCAGGTCGCGTAGTTCCGTCTTCATTTGCCGCCAGTCACTTCTGATGCCGCGGCGGGGGTCGCCTCCAAGGTCGTCGCCCTCTTCGTCCTCCTCGGTAAACCGCTTTTGAAATTGGGATACCTTGCGGCCGAAGCGGGCAAGTTGGTCCAGCGTTTCCTCAACACCGGCTCGGTTTTCGTTCAGGTGGGCAGTACCAGCCTCAGTGATTCGGTACAGCTTCTTGGTGCCTTCCGATTCCGAGGCCGCATATCCTAATTCCTCCAGGTAAGTGAGCGCCGGGTATACCATGCCCGGACTGGGAGAGTAGACCCCGCTTGAGTGCTCTTCGATGGCCTTGATGATTTCGTACCCATGGCGCGGTTTTTCGCTGAGCAAAGCCAGGATGATGAGCCGAAGATCGCCCGAGGCGAGCATTTTGGCCGCGCGTATTCCAGCGCCCATGAAGCCGCCGCCCATTCGGTCAAATGGCCTTCCCCTTCCGCCAAAGTAACCGTGGCGTCCCCGTTCTTCGAAACAATCGAATTCTTGATGATGATGTCGATGCATTGGATTTCCTTTCTTGAAATACATCTTAAGATATATCACAAGATGTATCTGGAGACAAGCGTGATGGCTAAGGGGAAGCGGCATATTCTAGGCGGCGGGCGCTGGCCGCTCGATGTCTTCTGAGGGAGTTTCGGGGATGGAGGGCTTCGGTTGCACGGGAAAAAGAAATTGCAACGGCGACGAGATCATTTGACTGAGCACGTAACGGAGTATCGACGCGCGTTCCTTGTGGCCCACATCGTAAGCGCGTAGCGCCACGAACGAGGCAATGGCGAAGCTGACACCCAGGTTGAGCACGAACATGATCGCGATGCCCACGATCGCGGAATAGAGCCATACCTGGCTGAATGCGGACGGGCCAAAGCGAGCGGCCGCGAAGGCGAACATTCCGGTGTTGAGCGTAACGTGACGAACGTCCAGGGGCAGGCCAAAGAAGGCGAAAAATTCCGGGGTAAAGCCCAGCAAATAGCCGAGCGAGATGCTGGTGGTCCAGGGGCCGATGTTGCGGTCAACCCAGTCGGCAATCTTCTGCATTCTGGCGGCGCCAATGGTTTGACCGAGCGAGTGCTGGGCGATGGAGGCAGGAATGCGATGGTAGACGGCAAAGTTTTCGCACCACCCGCCAATCAAGCCGGCAAGCCAGAGCAAGACGCCGGTGAGCGCAGCATCAATGGCGGTAGCCGAGGCCAGGGGACGGAGCGATAGATAGACCTTTTGCGCCTGGTCGGCGGGCAGATAGGGTGCGTGGAAGTGCCTGAGCCAGAGCAGATTGAAGATCACGGCGCCGCTGCTCACCGCAAGAATATTGCCCAGCGCCGCCGCCAACTGGGTGCGGCTGATGGATGCGCCGTATTGGGTAATCTCATCGCGGCGGGAGTCGCCTCGGTTGCGGCGGATGATGTCGGCCAGCCTGGCCCCGGTGAGCGCAGGTTGCTTAGTGGCAAGGGCAAGACCGAACATCTGCAGCAACAGGAAGCTGATGGCGTAGTTGGTGCCGACAAGAACGGCTTCTACAAAAGGCGGCCAGTGTGCGGCGATGAGGTGAAGCTTAAGCGCTGCGGTAAAGACAGTAAGAAATCCGCCACCGATGGCCGCGCCCCACATCTGCCAATATTCCTTGCGGCTGTGAGCGATATAGTGTTCGCCACCGTGGCCGGTGCGTTCCACGGTCTTGCGCGCTAGCAAGTTGAAGTTCTGCTGGATCAGCGAGGAGATGCGCGTATCCTCGAGCAGGCCGCGTACCAGCGTATTGAGGAGCAAGCGCACCGCGGCCGAAAGCCTGGTGGTCCGCTCTACCATGGTCGCGGCGAGCATTTCCATGCGGTCCAGCGCCGCGTCCATTGCGCCCAGATCGAAGACCAGCGGAGAATTTACGCCGGCGTCTTCCATATTGATGCGGACAATCGCGAGCTCTCCCCGGCAGGCGTAGACGGCGTTGAGCCAGCGCTCCCTGCATTCATCCGGACAGGCGCCGGGGACAGCCGAGTGTTCGCACTCAATAAACTTTTCGGTGGCAAAGACCAGGGCGTAGGGAGGAGATTGCTCCACTGCCTGGTCGGTACTGCGCTGGCGAACGGCACGGCTGGTGCCACGCGCGGAGACGCGGGCGGCCAATAAGCGGAGCGATTCGTGGAGGTCTTGGTGTACGTGGGGATAGGGAGTGAGGTCTTCCGCACTCCAGAGATTCGCAGCCAGGCGGTCAAAGAGCGCCGCATCCATATCCAGAAAGCGCTGGACCGAGCGAGACGAGCAAAAGACACCGGAGAAGAGCCGCGCAGTGTCATCCTCTGCGCGCGGCGCAGGCAGCCAGCGTTGGAAAAAACGGCTGGTGATCTCACGGAACAGCGCGTGCTGGGCCGGGATACCTGCTTCTGCGAAGAAGGAGACAGAATCGAGGGAACCCAGCGTCGACTTCCAACCCTGCTGAAAGCGGGAGCGCAGGTCGTGGTCTTGCTCGAGCATGCCAAGCCAGGCGACCAGGCGAGACCGGTAGGCACGCTCCGAGCGCTGCTGCCAGATGCCGGAAAAAAGCCTGATGAGGCAACCGGTTTGGCTGGCCAGGGTGGTCGCAGCGCAGAAGGCCTCAGTCTGTCCGCGCAAGTCTGCCGATGCCCGAGCGGACGCTTGGGCGTCCGACTGCCAGAGACTTCGGAGACTGGAGATGAGGGCCATTTGCCCTTAAATCATAGCTTGAACCCTATGGAAACCGTCCAAAACGATTTCACTGGACTAGGGCTTCACGACCGTTCCGTCGATGGTGCGGTCGGTCGAATAAGCGCCGCCGCCGTGGATGGGGCCGAGCGGATTCCTGGCCGCCAACTCTTCATTGATGTCCAGTCCGAGGCCAGGTTTGCCGCTGCCGTAGAGATAGCCCCGGCGGATCTCACCCATGCCGGGGAACATCTCGTGCACGATAGGCGGGAAATGGTTCTCTTCCTGAACTCCGAAAGCGCTGCTGGAAATGTCGACATGATAGCTGGCTATCTGGTTCACGGGATCGTTTTCGCCGCCTTCCTGAAAGGCCGTTCGGACACCGAAAATTTCGCAGAGCGTGGTGAGCTTTTTGATGGGAGTGATGCCGCCCGTCGCGGCCACGCGGCAGCGAATAAAGTCGATCAGGCGGTCGGTGACCAGCGGCACGACCTCAAAAGGATGGGAAAAGACTTCGCCCACGGCTTGAGGAGTGGTACAGATCTCGCGAATGTTGCGATAGTACGCAATCTGCTCCGGGGGGAGAATGTCTTCGACGAAAAACATCTGGTAAGGCTGGAGCCGCCGCGCCAGCTCCACCGCGTTCATCCCGCTTAAGTGCGAGTGAACATCATGCAGCAGTTTGGGCGCGAACCCTGCCTTATCGCGCAGGAACTCGAACAGCGGAGGGATGGTATCCACATACTGTTGTTCGTCAAACGCGGCCCCCTGATAGCCGCCTTCCACGCGGGCTCCCTGGCCCGGAGGGGTGAATCCGCCCCCGCCGTAACCACCTAGTTGGATTCGCACATGGGTGAACCCGTTGGCTAATGATTTCTGCAGGGTATCCAGACACTCTTCTTTGGTCGCGCCTCCTTGATGGTCGTAGACGGGGACGCCGTCGCGGGCCTTGCCGCCCAGCATTTCGTATACGGGCATGTTGGCGCGCTTGCCCTTGATGTCCCATAAGGCCATGTCCATGGCAGACAGCACGTTGTTGTTTACCGGTCCGTTGCGCCAGTAAGTACGCATTTGAGCCGACTGCCACAGGTCCTCGATCCGGTCCGGATCCTTACCGATCAGCCACGGTTTCAGATGGTCCTCGAGCGCCGCGACGACGGCCATCGTTTCGTAGTTATTGTTGGCCGAGCCAATGCCATACAGGCCAGGTTCACTGGTAATGATCTTGAGGAAGATCCAGCGATAGTGACTGCCCCCGTTGGTGGTAATGACTTTGACATCCTTGATGGTGAGGGGTGGGAGCCCGTTGGTCTTCCTGGCTATCTCTTGTGCGCCGGCGACGGAAATAAGGGGTAACGAGGCAACGGCTGACTGGATCAGTTCTCTGCGATTCATCGTCATTCCTTCGCTGGAAGTGGTGCCCAAACGATAAAGCATTTTCTGGGCGAGGGGAATCTGCGGGGCAGGGCGAAGGCTAAAAGCCGTGGCGAAAAAGTAGCCGAGGGCTGGGACAAGCCGGCTTGCACACACCGGGGTAGCCAGAGCATAAAATAGGAAGAGTCCTCCTGGGGCTAAAGAGGAGATCTTGCATGCGCATAGCGCGAACAAATTTGGTGTTGATCCTGGCGCTGTGGTGCGTCTGCTTACATGCTGACGAGACCGATCCACAAAAGATAAGTCTGGTGGGAACATTACACCGCGCGGTAGCGGTCGGGGCAGAAACCACTGGTTGGATGGTGCAGGTCGATTCCCAAACTATTATCGACGGAAAACCCATCAGCTCAATTGAGGTAAGCGATACCCATAAGCCAAAGCAGCTTGAGGATTTCGATAACAAGCGGGTGAAGATTGCCGGTAAGGTGGTCTACCGTCACGGCCTGGAAACGGGAGTTCAGCCTTATATCGAGGTCAACACCATCAAAGCGAACCCAGCCAAAGACTGAGAAGCGCCAGGACTGCAGGCTGCTTAGAGCGTCATCGGGTCGCATCCTCGACGCTTTCCCCAATGCTGTCGTACAGGGACACTTTCGCGCCGGCGCGGACGTGTACATGCTTTCCGTCGTTCCAGACTGCCACAGCGGCGCCTGCTGGTTGCTTCCAGAGTGATTCGCGATGAGGGAACGTTCCGTAAGGAGTCAGCGTGTAGACCGTTGCCCCGGCTTTTACGGTGTAGACGAGCCTTTCCGTGTCATGACAGGTGGTCATGCTGCTGCCGTACTGATTTCCATAGCAGTTCATGCGGACCGGTTCGGCGTGAGTGTCCTGGATAACGGCGTTCTGATACGCCGGAAGGGACTTGGCTTTGGCCGACCATGCGGAGCAGAGGATGAGCGTGACTACGAGAGTTTTCACGGGGGTAGGCCTCCCGCCAGTTCTACATTGGCGGAGACTCGCTACGCTTTAGCACTTTTGGCTCATTACCTCTGTATTAATCAGGAGGTGAAGGGGTCAATCATGCGGATCGAGCCGTCGGCTTCGAAGTGAAGCTCCGTCACCTTGACGTTGCGCAGGTGGTTCTTGTTTGAGAGCTGCGTGTCTGCATAGAAGAGCCACCACTTACCGCCCCACGCCATGATGGAGTGGTGCGTGGTCCAGCCCTGCACAGGAAGCAGGAAATGCCCTCTGTACTGGAATGGCCCCGTCGGCGATTTTCCGGTCGCATAGGCGAGAAAGTGCGTGTCGCCGGTGGAATAGGTGAAGTAGTAGAGGCCGTTGCGCTTGAACATCCAGGAGGCCTCAAAGAAGCGGCGGTCATGGTCGCCACCAAGCAGCGGCTTGCCATTCTCGCCCAGGATGACCACATCGCCGGGCGGTTCGGCAAACTGCTTCATGCCGGGGCTCAACCTTGCCACCTTCGCCATCAGCGCCGGTTTGTCATCCTGGTGTAGATCGCTGGTCGATCCAGCGACGAAGCTTCCGCTCGGCCAGTTCTCGAGCTGCCCGCCCCAGATACCGCCGAAATACATGTAACTCTGGCCGTCAGTATCTGTGAATACCGCGGGATCAATGCTGTGACTGCCTGGGATCGGTTGGGGTTCGGCTTTGAAGGGTCCCATGGGATTGCTCGACGTCGCGACTCCGATGCGGAACACTCCTTGCTTGTCGCGGGCCGGAAAATACAGATAGTAAATTCCGTTACGATAGGCTGCGTCGGGCGCCCACATTTGCTTGGATGCCCAGGGCACGTCCTTTACGTCGAGTGCGACGGGACCCACCGTCACCGGGCCACCAATACGGTCCATTCTGAGTACACGATAATCATGCATTGCGTATTCGCTGCCGAGGTCATCGTCGGGGATGTCGGTCGGGACGTCATGCGAAGGATAGACGTAGATCTTGCCCTCGAAAACATGGGCAGACGGATCCGCGGTGTAGATGGAAGTGACCAGGGGCTGAGACAGATACCGGCGGCCGTTCGGCGCTTTGGGCCCATCTGCCCGGGCAGTGATCAGCGGCAACGCTCCCAGGAGCACACAACACGCAGTCCACTTCACGCGTCACCTCCAAATACCGGGATCATGATACCAAGCCATCCCTTAGTCCCCGGAAACGGGCGGTGTATCGTGAAAATGGGAAATCCTATGAAGACCTGGGAGCTCATCAGCATCGTTCTTTCGGCTCTTACGGCGGGGATGTTCCACGGACCGTGGATCGCCTTGAGCCGGTCGATGAAGACCTTCGCGCCTGAAGTTTTTCTCGAGATCGTCGATCGGATGAACCAGAATATGGCGCCAGTGATGACGGTGCTGATGCCTGGCACGATGTTGTCGATCGTGCCGCTTCTGCTGCTTTCTTATCACGAGCAGCCGATGGTTTTCTATCTTAGTGCGGCCGCACTTTTGCAGTTTCTGGTTGCACTGCTGGTCACGGTGGTGGTTGAAGTTCCTATCGTGCAGCAAATCGTCAGTTGGACGCCCTCGACATTACCGGGAAACTGGAGGGAGCTACGGGATCGTTGGATGAGGTTTCATATTATTCGCGTGATTGCGGGGATTGGGAGCCTTGTTCTTCTGCTCGTTGCGGCACTCTTTTGAATATGCGGATTCAGAGGACGGCGTTCAGTTTTGATTTTTCAGGCTGGGCGTTAATTTGCGCAGAACGAATTCCTGCAGAACGCCGTTGGCTATGTTGGCGGCTAAGTCCACAGCAAAAAGGTTGAACACAAGTCCGGCGCCGCGATTCGACTGCGGATAATACGCGTTTGCAAGCGCACCCGAACCCAGATAGCCGCCTAGACTGGAAACGTTCGGCTGCCAGCGACCGTTGTCGCCTTTGCAGATGATAGGGCTCGAAAGCGCGTGAAGCAGGCGAGACTTTGTCGTGCCCGTTCCCTGATAGAAGTAGCGCGGATCCTGATGCAGGAGAGAGGGCAGAATTGCTCCGCCAATCATGATGTCGGTCAGGTCATTGGTGTAGATAGCTCCAAAACGCTGACCGTATCCCTTCATTCCCTGTCCGTACTTGGGGTAGTCGCTCGCTTGATTGACGGCGGCAAGAAAACCTGTTCCGGCAAAAGTGACGGGGTCGATAGAAACTTTGAGTGCCAGCTGAAATTTCAACTTGGCCGTAAGCGGCGCTGCGTTGTGGTCATACACCGTATAGAAATTGGGGATAAAACCGAGGACGCGCTGCTGCTCTTCCATCTTTACCTGCGCGGTTGCGATCTCCGCGCGTGAAGCGGTCACCGTGACCGAGGCCGTTTCGCCTTGGAACCTCAGCTTAATATCCTTGAGGACCGAAAACTGGCCCGGGGTGAGGACCACAGTATCAGACCTCCATGCTGCGAAGCGCTGGGCGCTGACCGTTACGTGATAAGGAACTCCTGGCTTGAGGTTGTCGAATTGGAAGAAGGCGTCGTCGTTCGCTACGACCGAGCGCAAGTCCTTCGGCGTGGGTCCTTCAAGAACAACGCTAGCGCCGGGGACGATGGCGTCGCCCATGTCGGTTACTGTTCCGCCGATACGTCCCGATTGCGGCTGAGGCGAAACTAATTGCTGAGCCTGCAGCGTCAAGCAGGTGACGAGACATACCGAAAGCGCAAAGAAATACAGCTTCCATCTCATCATGCGTGCATTCCTCTCGCGCGCTCATCCGTCGTGGCTTAGGCAGCTGCCTAGATAGATTCTTAGATTCCGCCACACACGCTTCGGACGCGTTTTTGCTCTCGTTTTTGACGAGGTGTCGATCGGCATCGATGCAAAGTTGCTATGAATTTTTTGTTTGCTGCTGAAGAGAAAAGTGTGAACCTTGAAAGAGGGCGGCCGCATCGAAACAGTTATTTGCTTTTTCGCGCGAGCCGGATGACCACGACGCTGGTGCGGGGAAACACCATTTCGAAGTTGGGACCGATCTGCATTTGATTGGTCACAGTTTGCACCGCGTGCGGCTGCATTTCGTTGTTCTCGGTGTAGATGCTGGGCGCCGAGATGGTCTTTATTTGCGCCTGGGCGCTGGGGACAAAGCCGTCCACCTGAATCGCCGCGCGAAAATCGCGGGTAAGACTGCGATTGACGCAGAATAGAATAAGCGTGTCTGGCGAAGGCCCCATAGCCGCGACGACTTCCAGCCAGGGTACATGCTCAATGTGCGGCAGACGACTGACTCCGTGTTCGACGGAATAGGCCGGAGCATCACTCTCGGTGGCCACCAGCCGGCTTGGCTTTTCCTCAGCGTACGAGCGCAGCACCCAATATTGCGGGGCGCCGTAAACTTGCTCCCGCTTCTTCCAGATACCTCCAAACTCGAGAATGCCCGTCATGTCAGAGATGGGGACGATGCTGGAGTTCCTTAACAGCATATTGAGGAAGCCCGCGGTATTGATCGCCCCACCCATATTGTTGAAGCCCGGCGCCGGCCGTTCGCCCGGCACAAACAGCCATTCGGTAAACGCGATTTTCGCGTTCTTGTGGTTCGACTGCTGGATTTGTTCTGTCATCTCCTTCAACTGCTGCTCCAATCCGATGGGTAGCGCGAAGCTTGAAAGCGCAATGAAATCATTCGATGGATTGGTCTGCTGGACCCGGTCATCCCCAACTACAAAATGAGTCGACAAATATTGAAAGGTATCGGGTGGCGTGGCGAGCTGCACTGCGTTCCAGTCACGATAGTGGTCCGGGTCGGCACCGGTCGCGATCAGACGCGCGTTCGGATCTACTTTCCGGATGGCCTTGCTGAAGGCCTGGGTTCGGGCGCCGATTTGATCCTCGGCTGGATAGCCCATATTCCAATTGCCCCATAGTTCATTCCCGAGCTCCCAGAGCAGGCCGCCTTTCTTATCGCCCCAATGATCGTTCACGTACTTGACCCAATCCGCGGCTTCCTCGGGAGTGCCGGAACCGAGGTTCAGCGCGATCTGTGGTTGTGCGCCAATCAGTTCGCAGAATCGCAGGAATTCATCCGTCCCGAAGGTGTTGTACTCGGGAATATTCCATGCGAGGTTGGATTGGCTTGTGCGCTGGTCGCGGGGACCGATGCCGTTCTTCCAGTGGTAGGAGGAAGTGAAGTTGCCGCCGAAACGGACGAGCGGCGACTCCAGCTCTCGCGCCATCTGCACGACTTCCGGATCCATGCCGTCTACGGCGTCGGTGGGCATCAAGGAGACTTGATCGATATAGGCGCGAGCATCATCATGCAGGGCTATCACAAAGTCGACCGGCTGCAACCGCCCGACCCCGCCTGGCTTGAGCTTGAGTTCAAAAGAGTATTTGGTCCACTCGTTGGCGGCAGCATCGATGGTGGCGCCGGCGAGTTCGGCTTGTACGTTGTTCCGGTTTCGGAGCGAGATGTACACCTTCGCCGGCCCGGACTGATGCTTGACGAAGATGCTTCCGCGATACGTCAGAATGCGGTGCACGGGCAGGTAGATTTGCTGACGGACGCCCACCTCCCCAGCCGGCAGCCCCATGATCAGCAGCGAACGAGAAGAATTGGCCGCGTCGCCCGACTGTGGCTCGTAGCGGTTTGTCTGGCGCACGTCTAAGGGCTCCCAGGGCAGCGGAAGATCAAGTTTCGAGGCCTGCTCCAGCTCCGGCCGTTCCTTGATCATGCGGGCGATCGCTCCGGCGCTCCACAAGCCTTCTTCGAAGCTGCCGTTCTCCAGTAATTCAGACCACAATCCGCCGTAGGTGGAGTGGCCGATCGGTTCCAGAAAGCTACCGAAGAGGGTGGGCGGGATCGCTTCTTTTTGTAACTCATCTGCATGCACGCGCACGTGGATGGGTTGATCTGGTGCTAGATGGGTATCATCCACGATCTGACCCGCGGCAGACGCCACACCTAGCCAGACGGCGCTGGCCACAATAAGGCTCGCCGGTCGTCGCATGTGGTTCACTTTGTTCTCCGACTTCCTCAAACTCAAATACCGGACGCAGTATATAAGAGTCCCCCAAATCACGATCTGGAGGTGCGAGCAGGTTGCGGAATGAGCGCGACGAGCTTGAGATCGGTATTGATGCTGGGGATCAACGACACCTGGGAGTAGGTACTGATCGCTCCCGTTGTGGAACAAAAGGTGCGAGCCCCACCCTCTCGCTCGCGCACATCCTGTTCGCTCCAATATTTCGCAAACACCCTGCTACCGGCCTGCAATTCGGCGATCAGCCTTGTTGTGGGGGGCTCGTTCAAATGCCGTCCCGCGTCTGAACGAAACTCGGCGACGAGCCTTTTTGCACGGCTCTTCCAATCCACGATCAGAGCGGGAGCATTCGGATCAAGAAAGACAAAGCGAAGAAGGTTGCGTTCTTCCGAGTCGAGCAACCACAGGCGGAAGAGCGCTGCGGCCCTGCGATTCCAGGCGACCGCGTTCCATTGACGATCCAGCACATAGACGGGGAATGGCATCTGATCGACCAAGTCCTTCAGACCTGCCGGAATTTTCAGCTCATTTCTTTCAGTCGAATCCGGAGCGACACAGCCCGCGATCTCAAATAGGTACGACCGCTCGGCACGCGAAAGCTGGAGCGCTTCGGCAATGCGCCTCAAGACCGAGGCGGAGGCGCGAATCGGACGCCCTTGCTCAAGCCAGGTGTACCAGGTGGTGCTCACGCTGCAGAGTTGAGCCACCTCCTCCCGGCGTAGACCTGGAGTCCTGCGCCGTCCAGCGGCTAGTCCAAGCTTCGTGGGCGATAGCCGTTCACGATGTCCGCGGAGAAATGCTCCGAGCGCATGGGTAGAGGATGTCATCGTTGTTCAGGGTATCAGTGATACTAGGATAAAAGATCATCTTGTACCTGCATAAGTCGCGCAGCTAAAGTTTACTTGTAATCCAGCGGGAGAGCATTCTATGCGGCATGAACAGTCCGTCTCGAAAAGTTTCAGTGCAAACGCCGAAAGGTACCTCAGCAGCCCGGTTCATTCTGGCGGAGCCGATCTTGAGTTTCTGGCGCGTTTCTTCGCCGCGTTGGATCATCCGAAAGTCCTGGACCTGGGTTGCGGAGCGGGCCACGTCAGCTTTGCCACCGCGCCGTTCGCGCAGGAGGTGATTGCGTTCGACCTGCTTTCAGGGATGCTTGAGGTGACTGCCGCCGCAGCCAAGGAGCGTGGCTTCGCAAATATCCATACAAAGCAGGGGTCTGTAGAGGCACTTCCCTTTGATGACCAGCAGTTTGATTTCGTAGTGAGCCGCTATAGCGCCCATCACTGGAACGATGTTCCACGAGCGTTGCAGGAGGTGAAGCGTGTTCTAAAGCCCGGCGGCCAGGTCTGCATGATCGACACAACCGGTGCGCCCTCCCCTTTGCTGGACACCCATCTTCAGGCTGTGGAGCTCTTGAGAGATCCCTCCCATGTCCGCAGCTATACGGATCTAGAATGGCTTTCATTTTTCCGGGCGGCCTCGTTCGAGGCGCATACAGAAAACAAATGGCGTTTGGCCATTGAATTTTCTGCTTGGGTATCGCGGATCGGTACTCCGGCAGAGGGCATAGCGGCCATACGAACGCTTTGGTCGACGGCCCCGTCCGAAGTGAGGGATTACTTCAAGCTGCAGAACGATCTCTCGTTTGAGCTGGATGCTGCGATGATCGTGGCGCTGGTTCAGATTTGCAAATAGCCCAGCGCTCCAGTACTGGGTAGTTGCTGGCGGGAAGGTCGTCTGTGTTGGAACTGCCGTTCACCTCGGTAAGAACTGAACGGGTGCCCCACGTTGGCATGAGGGTACGTGGGTTGAATAAGAAGGGCAAAGGCCGCCAACGCTTTTGCCAATTCGGAGCAAAAGCAATCGAAACAAAATCATTTTCAACCCAGGTACGCTGGTGCGAACCTGGGGCGCACCTGGGGCACCCGTCCAGCTCTGATTAGGGTAACCGGCTGGGCTATTTTCAGCCGTCCCTTCGGGACCCAATTCGGTTAGGTTTATTTTTTGCGGGTGCCGATGCTTACCAGGCTGACTCCGTCAAAGGTGGTTTTGCCGGCATTCTGCGGCGGCACGCTGCTGAGGGCAATGATCCCGATATTCTTGGGCTCAAGATGGTAGTGCAGTTCCAGATAGGTCTGGACCAGCGCAGCTCTTCTGCGCGATTGCACCAGTTCATCCGACGGCGAGCCTGAAGAAGAGTAGCCCTCGATGATGAGGGGTTTATCGTAGATCTCTTTTAACTGACCAATTGCTTGATCGATATTTTTCCTGCCATTGGGTGATAGCACCTCTTCCCCGCTCTGATTCATGGTGAAAAGAGACGCAGCGTCAAGCCACTCGCGGCTCTCAGGCATGGACTTGAAGATCTGCCCGGAGCGATACTGCTGAGCCGGCAGATCGTCAAGACTGTCGTAGCCGCGGTTTTTGAAGAAGCCTTTGAAGAAGAATTCGTGCTTCAACGCTTCTGTGTCGTCGGTCAGGTTGCCGGAAGCCTGGTTGAGGTTGGTCAGGGACTGCTGCAGGTTCATACCTGCGTCTTCGCCATACTGATCCTCAGCAAATGCGCTCTTCAGCGTGGTATTGATTTGCTCCGACGTCTGGTTGAGATTTTGTGCTGCGGCCTTGGCACTGGTCAGGGTGTCGTCGATCTTGGGGACGAGCTGCCGGTTCTGCACCTCAGCCAGAAGATTGTCGGCGCGCGCGGAGGTGTCATTGAGCTTGTCAGTGGTCTGGCGGACATTCGCGATGGACTGCCTTACGTCAACCGCGGTTGCTTTATCTTCGAGCAGAAGTCCGGCGGCGCCTTTCCCGCTTCGCACGTCGAGCACCACCCCATTCACGTTCTTTATGGTGCCGTCTGCGGTTCTTAGGGTACCGGTTGCCGTATCGAGAGTGGTATCAAGGCGACCGCTCACGTCTTTCATGGTCCCGTCAAGGGCGGTGATGGTGCTGCTCGCCTGGGTCAAGATGCCCTGGGTCTGCTCCAGCATTTTGGTTATATCGAAGGGTTCTTTAGCGGCAAGCGTGGTTTCTGGAGGAGCTTCAGGCGAGTGGTTGCTACCAGAATGGATGAGCAGGAACTTGTCCCCTACTAACCCTTCGGTCTCGACGGTCACCAGCGAATCTTCGCGGATCAAACCATGGAGCCGTTCCTCTACATTCATCTTCAGGCGGAATTTTTGAGCGGGGCCGGCGGGGATCTGGATATTTACCAATTCGCCGGCGTCCATGCCATCCACGCGGACTGTCGCACCTTTCGGAAGGCCATCTACATTTTGAAAATTGGTGTAAAAAACGACGTGACGGTTGAACGCTTTGTGCTGATTGCCAATCAGAAAGAGGCAGAGGCCGAACAGCACGATGGCGACGATAACGAAAATTCCGACGATCACGTTGTGGTTTTTCATGCGACTAGCAGCGCTCCGCTATGAATTGTTGCAACCGGTTGTCATTTCTGCTGTCCAGTTCTTGCGGCGTGCCGAATGCCAGGAGCCGGCCTTGATCCAACACGGCAAACTTGTCTGCGATCTTGCGCGCCCCATGAACGTCATGGGTGACAATCACCATGGTGGTGCGACGCTCGGTTTTGACTTTCATGAGAAGGTCATCGATCTCAGAGGCGGTGATTCTGTCCAATCCGCTGGCGGGCTCATCCACCAACAGAATTTCCGGCTGAAGCACCAGGGCACGCGCCAGGCCGGCTCGCTTCTGCATACCGCCGGAGAGAGCCGACGGCATTTTGTTGCCATCTCTTCCCAGGCCGACTTCTGCCAGGGTCTCCTGGACCACGCGATCAATATCCTCAGCAGATCTTTTGCGGTCCAGCCGATGAAGGGGCAGGGCAAGATTTTGATTCACCGTGAAGGAATCGAAGAGGGCTGCGCTTTGGAAGAGATAACCCATTTTGCGGCGGATTTTCACTAACCCCTCTTCGTTCAGAGTCGACATATCTTCTCCTGTCACCAGGACCCTTCCCGCGTTTGCTTGCAGCAGGCCAATCATCAGTTTCAAGGTCACACTTTTGCCGGTCCCGCTTCTGCCCAGAATGCAAAGTGCTTCTCCCTGTTGGACGCTGAACGAGACGCCATCCAGAACTTTTCTGCCGTCGAAGCCCTTCTCGACTTGTTCAAACGCAATCGTCGCGCCGCTGGTTTGTCCGTCTGTCATATGGCTTGGTCCGGAAAAAGGAAGAAGATGCATTTGACCAGGATCACATCCGCCAGGATGACGACCAGCGAGGAGACGACGACGCTGTTGGTAGCTGCTTTGCGCACTCCGTCGGAACCTTCGTTGGTGGTGTAGCCGTAAAAGCAGGAGATGACGGCGATGAGATAGCCAAAAACTGCGGTCTTGAGAGTGGGGGGGAGAAAATCGGCGACTGCGACTCCCTGGAAGGCCCGCTGCATGTAGAGCATGACGCTTAGATGGGACCAGAAATGCTCGGAGAGGAAGCCACCGAGGATACCCGCTGCATCCATAAACATGGTCAGCAGCGGAAGCATGACGGTACAAGCGATGACCCGGGTAACGACCAGCAACTTGAAGGAGTCAATGGAAAGAGTTTCAATCGCGTCGATCTGCTCGGTGGCGCGCATGTTCGCAAGCTGGGCTCCAATGCCTGCGCCTACGCGCCCAGCCATGAGCAAGGCGGCGACCAGCGGGCCAATCTCATTAAAGAAGGCAAGCGACTGGAAGACGGGGATTTCCGCTGTCGCCCCAAACTGCACTAGAGTGCTGCGCGTGTGCAGTGACATGACCACACCGAGCGCCAGGCCGGACGCCACGACCAGGAAAAAAGAGCCTACCCCGATTTCGTAGAACTGCATGAGCAGGTATTCGCCTTCAAAAGGCGGCACACACGCATCGCGAATGGCCCTCGCGCCAAATAACGCCACCTGGCCGATGGAGTCGAAAAAGGATCTCAACAAATTTAATTTTCCCTCACCGTCTGGGCTTTTGATGCGTTATACGCTTTTCGGTCGCGTAGTTCACCAGGTAAATTTATGACTGATGAGGGGTTAACCTGGGCACCGTCCAGACCTATCGAGGCTGCGTCTAGGGCGAATGTAGCAGTTCATCCAGACGCGAGCGATAGGTCCGGCTCACGCGCAAGGTCTTGCCGTCGCGGAGGGTTAGGACCGCATCTCGATTGGACGAAGGATCTACCCGAGCAATGCGCTCTACCTGCACGATCGTGGAGCGGTGAATTCGGACGAACTGGGCCGGGTCAAGGCGAGCCTCCAGCAAGGTGAGCGGTTCACGGACCAAGTGTGTTCTATCGCCGACGTGCAGTCCAGCATAGTCCCCTAAACCTTCAATCCAATCCACATCTCCGACCTGAAGGAAGGTAAATTCATTACCGCGACGCACTGGGAAACGCTTGATTACATCCCGATTGCCCTCTTTATCTGCGAACGTTAGAAGACCGTAAAGCCGTTCGAAGTTGGCCTCCTGCCGGTGAAGCGCCAGCATCCGCCGCGCACGTTCGATACAAGCCGCAAAGCGGACGTCGTCAATTGGCTTGAGGAGGTAGTCGAGCGCTTCCACATTAAAGGCGTCCAAGGCGTACTCTTCATGCGCAGTAAGAAACACTATGCAACGGGCTTGCTCCCTGGGTAGTTCTCTCAGCAGATTTACTCCGGAAATACCAGGCATTTCGACATCGACAAAAATCAGATCAGGCGAGACCTGCGGTATCTTCGCGAGCGCCTCCTCGCCGCTGCTGCACTCCCCAACCACGAGCATGTCGGAATAGGTACTCAAGCGCGTAGTGATGCCAAGCCTGGCTAGCGGCTCGTCATCGACAACCAGAACCCGAATGCTCATTGTCCGGTCCCTTGAAAAACGATAGGAGACGCCGTGGTGAGAGGAAATTGCATGGAGACCAGGAACCGATTGTTCTGCGTCGTGGCGACTGTAACCCTCCCTTGCTCTCCGTAGAGTTTTTCGAGCCGCGTCCTGGTGTTCGCCAGGCCGAGCCCGTTGCCTTCGTCATCGGACTGCGGTGCGCTTTCCGTGCGGTCATTTGCTATATCGATTCGAAGCTTTCCTTCGGTTACAAACGCTGTGATCGAGACCTCACCCCCATTCGGACAACGCGCGATGCCATGCCTTATCGCATTCTCCACAATCGGTTGGAGGAGAAACCTCGGGACCTGTGCCTCGGAGGCTTCGGGGCTAACGTTTAGCGAAACGGCGAGACGAGGCCCAAAACGGACCTGCTCGATGGAAAGATATTCCTCCGTGACGGCCAGCTCCTCTCGTAGAGTGACAACATGAGTTTCCGGGACGCTGAGAGTGTTTCGTAGCAGAGCGGCAAGTTTTGCAATCATCTCGGTAGCCCGCTCGGGCTGTTTGCTTACGACGAGCGACGAGATGGCGTTCAGCGTGTTGAACAGGAAGTGAGGCTGCAATTGGTATCGAAGCGCCTGAAGTTGCGCCTCCCGCGCGGTCGCTTCTGACGCGACCAATCGACTCCTCTGTTCCTCGACGGTTCCGTAATGTTTGATTCCGAAGTAAAGTGCGCTCCATGCGATGAGAACGATCGTAGATTCGAACGCCTGCGCGGCCACCATGCTCCAACTGAGGGGTGTCCGGGGCTCGTTCAAGTGGAGCGTGGTGAGAGCTGATGCGATGGTGCATAGAACGCCCAGAATGTATGAAAATCCCACGGATAGAAACAGGGCAGAAGCTAATGGCGTGGATCGCTGCCAGAGGAAATGACAAGAGGCGTAGAGAACGAAGCTGGCGAAGAACGTGAAACAGACTAAAGCGAGCTGGTAGTCGACTGCCTCACGCATGTGACGAAATGGGATGTACGAAACCGCGGTTGCCAATCCGTAAAGCGTCCAGCCGCCGATCTGAAGAGGCCAAAAAGAAGGTGCGCGGCGCGGAATGGCTATCTGGGGCACGTATCCATTTTAGCGACTGACTTCTTCCGCCAATAACGGTTGGGCGTATGCAATGCACGACTCACCGCAAAATTGCCCAGGTTCGCCACACGTGACTTTCGTCCTGGTCGACTCGACCTTAGGTTGAGTGCTGAAGTTCAGGTGAAAGGCGGCGCGATGAGTGTGGGAAGAGGGATAGTAAAGACGATTGTGGGCCTTGTGATTCTGGCGCTGTGCGGAATTGCAGTACTGACGATGGGCATGCCCAGTGGGCTGGCTTCCTCTTCAGGGATGGATTCACTTCCGGGACCGGGAACGTACGACGTCGATCCGATCCATAGTTTTGCGTATTTTGGAGCGTGGCACCATATTGTCGGGCTGGTGCGTGGCAGGTTCGACAAAGTTACCGGGACGATCTCAGCTGCAAAGGATCCGGCGGATTGCGCCGTAGATATTTCGATTGATACAGCTAGTGTCGATACGCAGTTCGCCAGGCGGGATGAGGACTTACGAGGCCCGGATTTCTTTGATGTAAAGAACTTCCCTGCTATGACCTATCGCGGCCGTGGTATCCGGAAGAGCGGAGATGGCGCGTGGGTTATGGATGGTTCGCTGACCATTCGCGGCGTGACGAAAGTGGTGCCGTTGACATTCCGGTTCAAAGGAATGTTCCCTGACATGCCGGCGGGACAGCCGGCCCGCGCTTCGTTCCACGCAACAGCAGCAGTGAAGCGCGGCGATTTTGGGATGACGCGCGACAATCTGATGGAACTCGGGCCGAACCCGAAGGGACCGGACGTGGAGATCGAACTCGATGTCGAGGCCAATGCAAGCACGCTGGCAAAATGACGCGCCCTCAGCGGCTAAAGCCGAATTCTTTGCGAGCAATTATGTACGGCCTGAAGGCCGTACCCTTCAGGGCAGCGAACCCGAAGGGGCCGGATGTGGAGATCGAACTCGATGTCGAGGCCAATGCAAGCACGCTGGCAAAATGACGCGCCCTCAGCGGCTAAAGCCGAATTCTTTGCGAGCAATTATGTACGGCCTGAAGGCCGTACCCTTCAGGGCAGCGAACCCGAAGGGGCCGGATGTGGAGATCGAACTCGATGTCGAGGCCAATGCAAGCACGCTGGCAAAATGACGCGCCCTCAGCGGCTAAAGCCGATTCTTTGCGAGCAATTATGTACGGCCTGAAGGCCGTACCCTTCAGGGCAGCGAACCCGAAGGGACCGGACGTGGAGATCGAACTCGATGTCGAGGCCAATGCAAGCACGCCGGCAAAATGACGCGCCTTCAGCGGCTAAAGCCGAATTCTTTGCGAGCAATTATGTACGGCCTGAAGGCCGTACCCTTCAGGGCAGCGAACCCGAAGGGACCGGACGTGGAGATCGAACTCGATGTCGAGGCCAATGCAAGCACGCTGGCAAAATGACGCGCCCTCAGCGGCTAAAGCCGAATTCTTTGCGAGCAATATGTACGGCCTGAAGGCCGTACCCTTCAGGGCAGCGAACCCGAAGGGACCGGACGTGGAGATCGAACTCGACGTCGAGGCCAATGCAAGCACGCCGGCGAAATGACGCGCCCTCAGCGGCTAAAGCCTAGTTCTTTGCGGAGCAATTATGTACGGCCTGAAGGCTGTACCCTTCGGGAGAGTTGTTCTGTGGGGTGCTAAACCGGGCCATCAGTTTCCTCACCAGCGTTCCATTTGCCCCCTTGACAGTCTAGGAGAGACTGCGGCATTCTCTCCTAGATGGCCGAGGAGAGATTCACAGATGCCCAGGCAGGTCGACCTGATGCAGGGAACGTTGGAGATGCTGATTCTCAAGGCAGTCTCGCTGGGTAAGCTGCATGGCTACGGCGTGTTGCTGCGTATCCAACAGATTAGCGGAGAGCAGTTGGTGATCCAGCAAGGATCGCTCTACCCCGCGCTTTATCGTCTTGAGCACGAAGGGGCGATCAAGAGTGAATGGGGCGAAAGCGAGAACAACCGGCGCGCGAAGTACTACAGCCTCACAGCCGCCGGCCGAAAGCAACTAGCCGACGAAGCGGAGAAATGGAACCGCATGGCCGGCATCATCGGCTCTATTCTGCGGCTGACCGCGGCGGAGAATAAGCCATGAAGTCCCCCTGGTCGCGGCTAAAGTCCTGGACGCGCTCCGTGTCGAAGGGGAAGGGCCTGGAAGCCGACATGGAAGCAGAAATCCGCTTCCATCTGGAGGCGCGCGCGGCAGACCTGGTGCGCGAAGGTATGAGTCCCAGCGAGGCGATGCGGCAGGCTCGGCTGGAATTCGGTACGGTCGCAGCACACAAGGACGCCATGCGAAGCTCGCTCGGTTTGCGCTGGTGGGACGAGTTGCGCGACGACCTTCGCTACGGTTTTAGAATCCTGCGCAAGAGCCCCGGCTTCACCTCCATCGCTGTCGCTTCGCTCGCGTTGGCCATCGGCGCCAATACCACCATCTTTTCTGTGGCCAACGAGATGCTGCTCGAGCACCTCGGGGTACCTCATCCGGGACAACTGCGAATGCTGAGCATGAGCGGGGATTCGAGAGTTGTGGTTCACATGATCTGGGGAAATGTGAATGAGCTTCCATTTACTTACCCGATCTATCAGCAGATCCGCGCCAATAACCATGTGCTTGAAGATCTCTTTGCGTTCAAGGGCCTGGGCCGCGTGAACTTGACTATCGATGGCGCCGCGCAAGCAGCCGAGGCCCAACTCGTTTCGGGGAATTTCTATCAGCAGATGCAGGTAGAACCGGTACTGGGCCGGTCGATCCTTCCCTCCGATGATGGAGCACCCGGCACCGGAACGGTCGCCGTGATCAGCGATGGTTTCTGGAGCCGGGCTTTCGGCCGATCGCCGGCTGTTCTCGGCAAGGTGATTGATGTCGATATGACGCCGGTGACCATTGTCGGCGTAAACCCCAGGAGCTTCTCCGGAGCGGAAAGCGTGCAGCAGTCCCCTGATCTCTTCATGCCGCTTTCAACCATGCCCTTATTCCGGGCACCCTTTGGAGATTCGGGCCCGGTGCTGGCCAGTACCCAGCTTTACTGGTTGCAAGTGATGGGTCGCGCCCGACCCGGTATATCGGACGAGCAGGCGCGCGCTTCGCTCGATGTTGCCCTGGGTGCGGCGGTACGGGCGACCGCGACCATCAAGAAGGGCGACACGCTGCCGCACATCCGAGTCGAGGATGGTAGCAGGGGGCTGAACGGTGCGTACGAATATGCCAAGCCACTTTATGTATTGCTGGCGTTGGTGGGCGCCGTACTGTTGATGGCGTGTGCCAACATGGCCAGCCTGATGCTTGCCCGGGCCTCGGCGAGACAGAGGGAAATGAGTGTTCGGCTGGCGCTCGGAGCAGGCCGTTCGCGCGTTCTGCGGCAGGTGTTGACTGAGAGCCTATTGCTTTCGTTCCTGGGAGGCCTACTTGGACTAGTCCTCGGCTATCTGTGCCGAACCGCCTTGCCGCACCTGGTCGCGAAAGCGTGGGATCTTTCCGGTGTGCAGGTCCCTTTCAATTGGAAGGTATTTGCGTTCACCGCAACTATTACCATCGGGACCGGGCTTCTGTTTGGCATTTTGCCAGCGTGGGCGGCGACGCGCGCGGAAATAGGCAGCGCACTCAAGCAGGGCGCCCAGACTGCAAGCCGCCGTCGCCACGCATGGAGCGGTAAAGGAATCGTTGCCTTTCAAATTGCGGTATCGACTGTGTTGGTCATCGCGGCCTGGCTCTTTCTGCGAACGCTGATGAATCTCAACAGTATCGATCCCGGTTTCGCGGTCGATCATCTCGTCCTTTTCGAGATCGACGCGCCCAGCCTGCGCTATCCCGCGCCGAAGGATGTCGCCTTGCACGCCAGGCTGGAGCAGGCGTTATCCGCGGTGCCCGGGGTTGAGGGAGTGACCGCATCCGACGCTCCTCTGCTGGCGGGCATGCAGATGATCACAGGTTTCCATGTCGAGGGAACGCCCGAGGTGGAAGTCTCGCCCACGCAGGAAGAGATGAGCAAGTTTCCCCGAGCGGCCGACGTGGGAACGGATTTCATTTCCGTGATGAAGATCCCGATGGTTGCGGGCAGGGCTTTCACCCGGCAGGATACTGAGACTTCTCCGAAAGTGGCAGTCATCAATCAAACGCTGGCCAAGCGCTTTTTTCCGAATCAAAACCCCATAGGCAAGCGGTTTCGCTTGGGCCCGAAAGGGAAAGATGAGAAGTGGATAGAAATTGTCGGGGTGTGCGCCGACACGCGTTACGACACCCTGCGCAACAATCCTCCGCCCATGCATTTCGGTCTATACCATCAGCAGACGGAAATGGGAGGTCTCACCTACATCATCCGAACGCCGATGAAGGCCGAGGCGATTGTGCCGTCTCTGCGAGCGGCGGTGCAGCGCATCGATCCGAATCTTCCACTGTTGGACGTTCGCACGCAGCGGCAGCAGGTTGATGCCGACCTGCAGCAGGAGCGAATCTTTGCCAGTCTCAGCACGGGCTTCGGATTGCTTGCACTCAGCCTCGCCTGCGTCGGGATCTACGGCATCATGGCGTATACCGTGGCCCAGAGGACGAACGAGATTGGTATTCGGCTGGCATTGGGCGCGAGGCGTGGCCAGGTGCGGGGCATGGTTTTGCGCGAGTCAGGGTGGCTCGCCTTTGGCGGCGTTTCGATGGGGATTTTGGTTGCGCTGGGTTTAGGACGCCTGGTCGAGTCACTCCTTTATGGAGTAAAGGCCACCGACCCACTATCCGTCCTTGGTGCGGCGCTGTTGTTGCTGGCAGTCGCTCTCAGCTCCGGATGGGTACCCGCACGCCGCGCCTCGCGCCTGAAGCCCATGGATGCCTTACGCCACGAGTGACGCGAGAGGAAATGATCGGACGTACAATGCATTGCAATGCGCATTCGCTGGCCACTTGCTGTCTTCCTGCTGCTGTTTTTTAGATTCCAACTGTGCCTTGCGGAGGCGCAAACCTTACCGGCTCCCGCCGTCGTCACTATCGACGGCCTGGGCAAAGGTACGGTCGACCTCTCCGCACCATGGCGTTTCCATATCGGCGATGACCTGCAATGGGCCGATACCAACGTCAACGACACTCCGGGTCAGGGGGGTTGGGAAACCATCCTACCCGATCGCCCGTGGGGCGCGCAGAGCCACTATGCGTATGCCGGCTTTGCCTGGTACCGACTCAACCTTCGCATCACCCCCGCACCGGAGGTTAAGACCGAGTTCCAATTGCTCCTGCCCCGGATAGAGAACGCCTGCGAAGTCTATTGGAATGGCAGATTAGTGGGCCGCTACGGAAAGCTACCTCCCCACCCTTCCTGGCCGGTCATGAATGCACCCACAGCTTTCACCTTGCCTGATGTTCGATCCGGGACGCTCGCGATCCGTGTTTGGCAGGGACCGCTGGGGTCGAGTGAGGCCGGGGATGGCGGCGGGATTGCGGAGACGCCCCTAGTGGGAGATTCCCAATCGATTGGGGCGGACATCGGCAACTGGAACTATCATTTCCTTCGCGCCACTCTTTACATCAACGCGCGGAACATTCTCTACCTTTTTGTAGCCGCGGCAGCTTTCGTGCTGTGGCTCCGGCGCAGGAACGAAACCCTGCTCCTCTGGTTTTCCATTTTCGCTGTCTGCCCGGCCATCTGGACATCGGTGGCCACCATGCGGCTTCCGGTCTCGAGTCAATTCGACCAGTTCATGCTGCAGCCGCTGTGGGCGCTGCGCAATGTCGCACTCTGGTTCCTTCTCATCGAGATGCTTCACCTCCGGAACCGTCACGGGCTGGTTCGGTGGGCGAGGATTCTTGCCGCTATCAGCCTGATTGGCTCGTTCCTCGACGGCTGTCTCACCTACGTGCCCGTGAGCTGGATCTCCCCACATGGCAGCGCCTGGATCGACGGGGTTTTCACCGTTATCATTGAGCCGTGCCAGCTCTTTCTGCTGGTGCTGGTCGCGAACGGTTTCCGCCAGAAACTTGACTCCGCGCGCTGGGTGCTCGGTGTAAGCGCGTGTCTCTCACAACTGCTGGCTGTCATTGTTGCTATGGCACAACAGGGCCAGCGATTCACGCACTGGACTCTGTCTCAGCGTTTGTCTTCGCCGCTGTTTAATTTAGGGCCCGTCTACTTCAACGCGGACTCTCTTCTCGATCTGCTGGTGTTCCTATCGATCATCTACACGGTCTATCACTACATTCGTGACCAGCAACATCGCAAGACCGTCCTGGAGCAGGAACTGCATAGCGCTCGCGAACTGCAGCAAGTCCTCATCCCCGAAAAGCTACCTACTCTGCCGGGGTTCAGCATCTCCAGCACGTATCTGCCCGCACTCGAAGTAGGCGGGGACTTCTTCCAGATCATTCCGCTGGATGGGCCGCCGGCCGGATCCACGCTCATCGTACTGGGCGACGTCAGCGGGAAGGGACTTCGTGCGGCGATGGCCGTCTCACTCATTGTGGGCGCCGTGCGCACGCTCGCAGAAACTACGTCCAGCCCGGCGGAGATTCTCGCCGGCCTCAGCCGCCGCCTCCATGGCCGCCTGCAAGGTGGCTTCTCGACCTGCGTTGCCCTGCACTTCGATGCTGACGGCGCCTGCACCCTGGCGAGCGCCGGCCACCCCGCGCCTTACTTCAACGATAAGGAGATTGACTTGCCAGGCGCTTTGCCGCTGGGCATCGATCCCGCGATCGCCTACGAGGAGGCCAAAGTGCACTTCCATCCTGGCGACCGCTGCGCTCTCTACACAGATGGTTTGCTCGAGGCTCGCGGGCCCTCGGGCGAGATTTTCAGTTTTGAACGGCTGCAATCGCTGTTCGCTTCGGGGGCTGACGCTGCGCAGGCCTCCGAAGCCGCCGTCGCCTTCGGACAGGATGACGACATCACTGTCGTCACCCTGACACGGCTTGCAGAGGCGTGAACCCCTTCATCTAGCGCTTGCGGACAAAACCGGCGCGGCCTCTTCGGCCGTGACGTGTTTTGTTTTTATGAATTCGAGCAGATCGGCGTTGATCTGTTCTGCATTCGTGGTCGGCATGCCGTGCGGGAACCCCGGGTAAGACTTTAGGGTGCCGTGCTTCAAGAGCTTGACGGACCTTGCTCCGGTGGTGAGGAACGGGCAAATCTGGTCGTCTTCGCCATGCATCACCAGGACCGGAACGTCGATCATCTTGAGATCATCGTAGAACTCTGTTTCGGAGAGCACCTTGATGCAGTCATAGTGAGCCTTGATGCTACCCATCATGCCCTGCCGCCACCAGTTCTCCCGAATCCCCTCGGAGACAATGGCACCCGGACGGTTGAATCCGTAAAAAGGCATGGTGATGTCTTTGTAGAATTGGGCACGGTGGTTCGCGGTGCCGTCGCGGAGGCCGTCGACCACCTCCTTCGGAACGCCGTCGGGATTTTTCTCCGACTTCATGAACGTGGGCGGAATCGCGCTGATGAGGACCGCTTTGGCCACCCGGCCCTTGCCGTAGCGAGCGACATAACGCGTCACCTCGCCGCCGCCTGTTGAGTGCCCGATATGCACGGCATTTTTCAGATCAAGCGCACTAACCAGTTCTGCAACGTCGGCGGCGTAGGTGTCCATGTCGTGCCCGTTGATTGTCTGCGTGGAGCGACCATGCCCGCGGCGATCATGGGCAATTACGCGGTAACCGTGATCGAGAAAGAACATCATCTGCGCGTCCCAGTCGTCCGCGGAGAGCGGCCAGCCGTGATGGAAAAAAAGAGGCTGACCTGTACCCCAATCCTTGAAGTAAATCTGCGTGCCGTCCTTCACCGTGATCGTATCCATGACGTCTCCTGTCTTTCGGTTAGTGAGTTTTGGCGATGCTAAGAAGGCGCGGGCTCTCACCTTCATCCGGTTCCCCATCATCGGCGCACCATCGCCTTTGGGAAAGCGCCCTAGGTATAATCTTTTCCCCCCTCTTTGGTAGGGGAGAACACATTCTGTCTTTCGGGATAGAGACTTCCGGAAGGCCACTAGGGGAGCCCTCGAAGGGCGTCACCAGATGGTGCAGCGCTTGACTGGAGCCATGGGCTGGCCAGTCTTACAGGCAAAGGCCCGTTGAAACTGGGGAAGATTCGCCACCACTCCATTGACACGAAACTTCGCAGGCGAGTGCGGATCGGTTTCTATTCCCAATCGCAGGTCCTCTGGGCGTATGTTTTCGCACCAGTGCTGTCCGGACGCGACAAAGAACTGCTGATCGGGAGTCAAGCCTCCGTACTCCGCGCTTCCCTTCTGTTGAATATCCACGGCAGCCTTTTGCGCACGATCTAGATAGGCGAGAAAACTCAGCTTCAGCCCGCCAAGATCGGCCAGGTTCTCTCCCAGCGTAAGTTTCCCGTCGACGTGCAGATCGTCTACCGCCACAAAGCCGTTGAACTCGTCCACCAGGCAATGGGCGCGTTCGGTGAATTGCTTACTGTCCTCCGGTGTCCACCAATCCTTAAAATTGCCCTTACTATCAAACTGCCGTCCCTCGTCGTCAAAGCCGTGCGTCAACTCATGACCGATCACGCTGCCCACACCGCCGTAGTTCACCGCATCATTCTGGAGGCGATCAAAGAATGGAGGCTGCAAGATGCCGGCAGGAAAGTTAATGTCGTTTAGTTGCGGGCTGTAATCGGCATTGACTGTGGGCGGGCTCATATCCCATTCGCCGCGATCCACGGGCTTGCCGATCTTGGCAATGTCCCGCTTCTGTTCGAAGGCGGCTGCACGCAACGCGTTGCCCAACGGATCACCGCGGGTTACAGTCAGGGTGGAGTAATCGCGCCACTTATCGGGATAGCCGATCTTGTTAGCGACCGCATGCAGCTTCTCTTCCGCGCGCGCCTTAGTGGCCGCGCTCATCCAGTCGAGTTGTTCGATATCCCGGCCCATCGCCGCTTCTACATCCTGCGTCAACTTGAGGGTGCGCTGTTTGTCTTCAGGACTAAACTGCTGCGCCACGTACACCTGACCCAAAGCCTCGCCTAACGCCTCGTCTGTCTCGGAGACACAGCGCTTCCACCTCGGCTTTTGCTCTGGTTGCCCCTCCAGCACCCTGCCATAGAAGTCGAACGACTCCCGATCCAGTGGCTCCGGCAAAGCCGTGCTGGGCAGATGGTGGATCAGGGCCCAGCGCAGATAGGCTTTCCATTCATCCAGGCTGGCGCTTGTTAGCAACTGATTCAAGCCGGCAAAGTAAGCGGGCTCCGCGACATTGAGCGATTCCACCGGGGGTGCCTGCACGTCGCGCAAGAATTGGGCGAAGTGGAAGGCCGGCATGCTGCGATCAAATTTGGCCAGGTTCGTCTTGTGGTATATGCTCGCCGGGTCGCGCCGTTCCACATTGCTGCGCGAGTAGCCGGCAAGTGCCGTCTCCAGCTTTAGCACAGTGTCTGCATCTTTTGCCGCCTGCTGGTTCGTTTCCCCCAGCAGCGCAAAGATCCGCCCCAGGTGAGCTCCATATTGGCCGCGCAGCTGGACAGATTTTTCATCCTTACGCTGGTAGTACCCCTTTTCCGGCAGACCTAACTCGGTCTGGTCAATCACTGCGATCTGTTGCACGGCATCTTTGTAATCCTGTTCAGATCCGAAGGAGAAGAGTGTACTGACGCCGACGCCATCCAGGTAAGCTATCAATTCTGGTAATTGGTCTTTCGATTTGAGGGCGGCGATGCGATCCAAACGCGGTTGCAACGGCTTGAGTCCCGCCTCGTTCACGGCTTCGGTGTTCATGCAGCCGGCATAGTAGTCGCCAATCTTCTGTGCATTGGGCGAGCGATTCGTGCCACCGGAAGCGGCCTTTTCCAGGATCGCCTTCAACACCAGCTGGTTTTCATCCATGAGTTCACTGAACCGTCCATACGAGGACTCGTCCTGCGGAATAGGGTTGTCGTTTAACCATTTGCCGCAGGAGTACTGGTAGAAGTCCACGCAGGGGTCGACACTGGTATCCATCAGCTTCGGGTCGAGCGCGTGCATCGGTGGAGCTGGTTGCTGTGCTGAGGAAGCAATCGCCAACAGCAGCGCTCCCATGAGACAAGCTCTGGACACTAAACCTGACATGAGCGCCTCACCAGGGTCCGGGATGGTATTCCCGTTCCGTGTGGCCCTTCAGTTGGTCGCGATAGAAATAGACCTCGCGCAAATTTCCCACGCTGTACCGGTCCACTTGATCCTTGAAGTGGGGCGACTGCGGATGCCCGCTTTCCCCGCCCGCCGTGACGGCCCGGGCATGTACCTTATCCCCAAACTCCACCACCGCAACAAAACTATTCCCGCCGGTTCCATACCACTTCTTCGTTCCCGTGGCGCTACCTGTTTCCTCCGCGGTATAGGGCCTGGCTGCGAACGAAGCGAGTGAACCCCAGCTGGAAGAGGTGAAACCGACTGGCGTGCTCGGTTGGGTGTCGTTAAATCGCTGGACTATGTCCCCGGTCAAGCGCTGAAAGCGATTGATCTGGCCCCACGGCGTCTGCCAGGTCCCGAAATCCGCAGTCAACTTGTTGGAAGCTGTAGTCAACGCCTTCAGCGCCACGTCGTCCGGCACCGATGGCGCAGCGAATCCGTTTTCATTGGCTGCTGTATAGACCTCGTTTGCGCTGGGGGCCTTGGCGATCTCCAGTCCCCAGAAAATCGCCAGCGAAGTTGCGATCGAATCCACTCCCCAGCGCAGATCCCATCGGCGAAGCACCGCAATCTGGCCGGCCAACGCGGTTTTGGTTTCTGAATTCGCCGGCAGATTCACCCAAGCCCGCATGAGCGCAGACAGCGGTTTAGTAAACCACGGCAGGTAACTGTCGTAGGCCGCGGCCGCCAGGGAATCCAGGGTGAAGTCTTTCTTGCCCTGCAGCAGTCGGATTGCGTGCAGGGTGCGTGCCGATTCCCTGCCCGTTTCCACGTACGCCGGGTAATCCTGCTTGCGGAGGCTGCTCTCTCCCGCGCCGGCCCAGGGAGAATCGTTCACGTTGAAGACGTAGCCGCTTGCCGGATCGAGCAGATGTGGCGCCTCCTCGACCGTCAGGAGCCCTTGCCAATCCGTCGCCGGGTTGCTCCCATCCACGGGCTTGGTGAAGTCGAACTTTGTGTCTCTGCGAGGAATGAAATTGCCGTGAAAGTAGGCGATGTGTCCATCCGCATCGGCATAGATGGTGTTGTTGGAGGAGTTCGCCTGCAGTTGCATTGTCTGCAAATAGTCCTTGTATGTTTTCGCCTTGGTTCGCAAATAGGATTGCTCGAGCGCTTTCACCGGCTCCTGCATCAGCCGAAGGGTGACCCACTTGCCCTCCTGATTCCGAATCACCGGGCCATGATGGGTGTAGTAAGTGGTGAACTTCTTTTCCGCAATTCCGTGCTGGGTGCGATAGGGCACGATGATCTGCTTCTCAACCACCGGCCTTTCTTCATTTCCATACTTGTAAAAGTAATGTCCGTCTTTGGCGTGGACCGTCTCCAGATACTCATCGACGGCATCCACTCCGCTCGACGTATGCATCCAGCCCACGCGATCGTTGAAGCCCTGATAAATAAAGAACTGGCCCCAGGTAACGGCCCCGTAGGCATCGAGCCCTTCCCCGCTGACCATCTGCAGCTCTGATCGAAAGAAGAAGGAAGTGTGTGGATTGATCAGCAGCAGCGCATGATGCCCCACCGTATTGGAGGGAGCGATGGCGATCCCATTCGACCCACCTGGCTCCTGTACCGGCTCATGCTGAGAGGCCGCTACGAAGGTATGGCCGCTGTAGAATGCTTCCAATTTCTTTAAGTCTGCCCGCTCAATGTCGCCGCCGATGCTGCCTTCGGTAAACGAAAGCGCCATCCAGGGCTCGAAGTGTTGGATCACTCGCGGCTTCACCTGGGGGTGACTCGCGAGATAGAAGTTCACTCCATCGGCGAAGGCATCCATCAGCTTTCTCAGCCACTCGGGGCTGGCGGCATAATCGCTCTTCAGGGCTTCTGGATCAACAAACATCTTCATGCGCAGATCCTGATAGATCTTGCTTTCGCCATCCGCCTCGGCCAGCCGGCCCATGGCATTCAGGTAGTTGGTTTCGACGCGGTTGAAGTCGTCTTCCGATTGTGCGTAGATCGTGCCAAAGACGGCATCGGCATCGGTCTTGCCGTACACATGCGCAATTCCCCAATCGTCGCGGACAATCGTGACGTTTCCGGCCTCTGCGGCCCAACGCGTCATCTCCGCCGGCTTTGCGGGAGAGCCCTCCGCGCGGCAAAGCGTACTCAGGCCAAGCAGCGCGATGAGCACAGCGCCCTTCTTCATTTCGTGGCTCTTGATTGAGAACGCATCATGAAAATGATGGCCGCCGCAACCAGGCAGGGGAGGACGAGCATGAGTAGCCCGGCTTGGTAGGCGCCGGTATATTCTTTGGCCAGGCCCATCCCGTAGGGGCCAATGAAGCCACCGAGAATTCCGATGGTATTCATGGCTGCGATGCCAGCGGCGGCGAACCTGCCGTGGAGAAAACTGGTCGCCAGCGCCAGGACTGGTCCTTGCATGGCGTAATGACAGAGAGACGCAAGGGTCAGCGCAGGGACTGCCAGGATAGGCAGTGTCGTGAGACCACCGATCAGGTAGCACCCGCACATGAGGAGAAAAGGGACGGCGACATGGAAGTAGCGTTCGTTGGTGCGATCAGAATGCATGGCGTTAAGAATCATGCTCGGCGCTCCCAGCAAATTCATCAATGCCACCAGGTAACCCACATCGCGATTGTTGAGAGAGGTGATTGCTTTAAGAATTGCGGGCGCAGAAAACGTGTACGCATAGCTGCAGGTAAGCATGCACAGGAAGACGAGACTTACCTGCCACACGCGGTGATCGAGCAGGGCGCGCCCGAAATGGGCTCCGTGAGCATCGCCCGTGGCACTCTTGCTTAGGCGATGAAGAAGCCACTCCCGCTCTTGCTCCGTGAGCCACTTGGCCTGGGCGGGACCGGCGGGCAGATAGATCAGGAAGACAATGCTCAGGACGACAGCGGGCAGTCCTTCGACTAGGAACAGCCATTGCCAGCCGGCCAGTCCGGCCTTGCCCTGGAGATCAAGAAGGGCTCCTGCGATAGCCCCCGTGAGTACCGAGGCCAGCGGAAGGGATACATAGAAGCGGCTGATGGCACGCGCGCGCATGTGCACCGGGAACCATTGCGCGAGATAGAAGATCACGCCCGGGAAAAATCCCGCCTCGGCCATACCCAGCAGAAAGCGCATGACGTAGAACTGGAGCGGCGTCTTGACGAACATCATGCCCATGGCCAGCAGACCCCAGCTGAGCATGATGCGGGCAAACCAGCGTTGCGCGCCCACGCGATAGAGCAGCAGGTTGGAGGGAATCTCGCATGCGGCATAGCTGACGAAGAACAAGCCGGCGCCAAAACCGTAGACGGACGCGCTGAAATGCAGATCGCGGTTCATTTGCAACGAGGCAAAGCTTATGTTCACGCGGTCCATGTAGGCGATCCCGTAGCCCAGAGCGAGCAGTGGGATGAGCCGCCAACCGGCCTTGCGCAGCGCCGCGCGTCCAATCGCATCGTCCATTGGGAGGGACACGCGGGCAGGCGGCAGCGGCTCAGTGACAGACATGGAGCACCTATGAGACGAGTGAGGAGAGAATACCATCCGTCGCCTTAGGAACTGGACGGGTTGCCTAGATTCTCTCCAGCACAGCAAATCCCAGTTGAACCAAGCAAGAGCATTCGAGGGCTTCGCCCGTCGTTTCAACCCACATACGCTGGGGCGAACGTGGGGCACCCCGTCCAGTTCTTCTTGGGTTCACTCAACAATCGACATCGTAGAATGAACGCCGGAGGAACCGCCGGATGGCCACTGCCACGGAGGCCAACTTGCGCTGGTTCACCACCGGAGATGTGGACGGCTTCTTCGGGCTGTTCTTCAGCGGCTTTCCTGATCTTCTATTGATCGTGGGCCTGGCTCCCGTGTGTGGGTTCCCGTTGAGCTTTGTCGCTAGCCGCATCCTGCCCGGTGCGGCAATTTCCATCCTGGCAGGAAACGTTTTCTACGCGTGGCAGGCACGCCGGCTGGCGCGACGAGAGGGCCGCAACAATGTCACCGCGATCCCCTTCGGCATCAACACGCCTACCATCTTCGCCTACGTGTTCCTCATCATGGGGCCCATCTATACGCGCACGCACGACGCAAGCCTGGCGTGGCACGCCGGTATCTTTGCCAGCATGGTGAGCGGCATGGTGCAGACGCTGGGAGCCTGGTGCACGGACTGGCTGCGCCGCAACACGCCGCGCGCCGCGTTGCTCTCCCCGTTGGCCGGACTGGCGCTCGCTTATCTTTGCCTGGGTTTCATCTTTGGCGTGTTTCAGCAGGCGGCCATCGCCCTGCTGCCTATGCTTGTCCTCTTTACTCTCTACGGTTCGCGTCTCAGACTTCCCTATCGTGTACCGCCGGCTCTTTTTGTCATCGCCCTCGGCGCGGTGCTGGTGGCAGTCCTGCGCTGGCTGCACATCTACACCGTTCCTGTGCCCACAGTGCCGGCGGTGAAGCTCTACCCGCCTCACGTGGTGAATGTATTTGCCCTTTTCAACCAGCGCGCGTACTGGCCTTATCTCGCCATCATTGTTCCCCTCGCCGCGCTAGATACTCTCGGGTCGCTGATGATACTGGAAAGTGTCAAAGTCGCCGGCGATGACTACGCAACCAGGCCCTCTCTCCTCATGAATGGGCTGGGGACCATCACTGCTGCCTGCCTGGGGAGTCCGTTCCCCACGACGCTCTATCTTGGCCACGCTGCGCACAAGGCCAACGGCGCGCGCTCGGGCTATTCCGTGCTGAATGGTCTGGTCACGCTGCTGCTTTGCACGACGGGAATTCTGCCTGTGGTGCTCTGCTTTGTGCCTCTGGAGGTGGCAGCGCCGGTCATTATCTGGTTTGGGCTGATCACGGTCGCGCAGGCCGTGGTCGAGGTGCCTCCCAACCAGGCCATCGCCGTCATCATCGGGCTAATTCCTGCCCTCGCACAGTGGGCTACCGGGATCGCCGATACAGTCGCACGCAAAGCCGGCAGCAGCCTCATGGAAGTGGCGCCACGGATGGGTGGCGATCTGGCGATGGGGGGGCTGGTCGCTTTAGGACAAGGATCACTGCTCACCTCGATGCTCTGGTCCGCCGCGCTAGCGTTGATCGTTCAGCGCCGTTTTGGGGCTGCGGCCGCCTGGTTGGGTGCAGCAGCAGCCCTTTCTGCAATCGGCATTATCCATGCTTACCGGCTCTCGGCTAACGGCGTGGAGAGTCGCCTCGGCTGGTGGGCAGCGCCTGACTTTGCCCTGGCCTACGCGGCCGGGGCCGTGTTCTTACTGGCCTGCGCATGGTATGTCCATGAGCGCGGTCCGTCACTGTTGCAATTTTAAGCTGACCCGGTCAGTTACGACTACTTAGATAAGGTTGCCTGGGGAAATCGCTTTTTTACGTCGATTTAACCCTTGACAGTACCTAAGTAACAGGGATTAGACACTAAATACAAGCACAAACCAGCCCACCCTAAGTCAGCGTTGGCATCTTAACAAGGCATGAAGAAGCTTATGCTATGCACTTTCCTCGCCCTCTTTACGGCCTCTGCATATGCACAGCCGTACTATCACCACCATCGCCGTTATCACCACCACCACTATTATCACCACCGCCATGCTGTGGTGGTTGTGCGGTAGCTGTCGGGAGTCCAGAGTGGGGACCATATAAAAGAAGGGCTGCCTCTTTCCGAGGCAGCCCTTCTCACTTGCACTGGCTTATTGAATGGTTACGGTGAACGTTGTGGTCGCGGTGAGTTTGCTATTACTGCTATCGACCCCTTGGATGGTAACAGTGTAGGTCCCTGCAGGAGAAGCGCCGCCGGAGCCGCCGCCACCGCAGCCCACGCCGGCAGTTACGCCAAGGAACACCAGCATGATCATCGCCGCAGGCCATCTACGCCGGCGAATCCCCGGAATCAGGAGCAGCAGAATGCAACCTGCTGCTAGTCCTCCAGCCACGCCAACCTTGGCCGTCAACCGGCGCAGGTTTGGAGACTTCCGATCATTACCGGTTGCGGTAACGGTTTGAATGGTAAAGGTGGTGCTTCCTGGAGTAGTCGGCGACACCGCCACACTTGAGTTACTGAAGCCGCCCTCCGCGTTCAGTGTCGAGGCGGTGGCGCTTAACTCAACCGTCCCTGTGTAACCCCCAGTGGAGGTGACCGTGACCGTCGAGGTACCGCTGTTGCCCGGGTTCGGTGACGAGATGGTCATGTTCGTGGCGGCAATGGTGAAGCCCGGGTTGGTGACGGTTACGGTTGCGGATCCGGTAGAAGCCGCATAGGTGGAATCACCCCCGTAGGCAGCGTTGATGGTATCCGTGCCGGCAGTGAAACCGAGGGCCGGTGTTGCCGAGGCGACTGCCAAGTTCGCTGTGCCCACACCGCTTGCGCCCGGGGTGATGTTCGCTGTTCCCACCGTGGTAGACCCAATTGTGAATGTGACGGTGCCGGCAACCGTGCCCCCGGCGCTGGACTGTACCGTCGCGGTGAGCGAGAGCGCTCCGTAAAGCGCGACTGAGGTGGGAGTCGCAACCAGGGTGGTCGTCGTCGCGGCTACGCCAGAGGCTGTCACCGTGATATTCGTTACCCCGCTCGAGGATATGTAGAAGTTGGCGTCACCTGAATATGCGGCGATCACGGTGTGCGCGCCGCCGGTAGCAAAGCTGGTCGTCGTGACCGCTACGCCGTTGGCAACCGCCACCGGAGTTCCGACCGTCCCGTCGATGGTGAAAGTTACGGTCCCAGTAGGTTCTGTGGTTCCCGAGCTGGGCTTCACCGTGGCGGTAAGCGTGACTGTGGCTCCCGCCAAGGGCGCCGTCGGCGAAACAGCGAGGGTGGTCGTCGTGCCGAACTTGGAGGCAACGGTACTAAACGCGGTCGCCAGGTTGTTGGCATCGATGGATCCTAGCCCGCTAGCCTGGTCATACCCGGTCCCGGCGGAGTAGCCCATCTGCAGGGTGCCACTGGTGGGACAGTTGGGGCTTCCGGCGGTGCATGGGACGATATTGTTGCCGGTGGTGATATCGTGGAACGCCGAGGCGTAGGTGCTGGGCGTAGATGCCAGCTTATAGAGGGTGGGATTAATGTTGCCCAATCCCTGTGGGACGCCGACCTTCTGCTCAATCAGGGCCAGGACCCCTGCAAAACTCGGGGCGGAAGCAGAGGTTCCGCCGAAAGCGGTCACAGTTTGGTCGTCCTGATAACCTGGGTCCGAGATCCGGAAGCCATTGTTGCAACTGGACACATAATTGGTTCCCGTTGAATCGGAGTCCAGGATGATCTGGGTGCAGACCAAATAAGGGTCATGATAATCCGAGGCACTGACGGAAAGATCGGGCACATCGCGGGCGCCATCGTTTGGAATACCGGCCACTCCCGTCTGCCAGCTTGGCTTGGGAAACAGTCCGCTCTTGCCGCCGCCTCCCCCGTCCAGTCCGCCTCCATTTTGGATGGAAATCGTGGTGTCATTCCATACCATTTCCGGAATGTAAGATAGCGCGGTGGTGATTGCATCGGCGGATCCGCCAGCGCCGCTCCAATATTGATCCGCGCCTGTCGACGGGTTTTGGGCGGTTCCATCCCCCATGAATTCGCTGCCCCCCATACCGGTGACGTAGGCGCTGCTAGCTGGGTAATCGACCTGTAGACCCTGAGTGGCCGACGTAATCGGCGGCGCATTCGCGCTTTCCGCCGCATCGCAGTCGGCCGCTGCGTTGTCCCCAGCGGGGCCAAGCACGGTCTGACCCTGTGCATTCGCCTGTTGAAAGTCCGCTTCGACGGTGGCGATGTCGGCAGAGGACCAATTCGGCTCGCAGTTACCATAACTGATGCTAAGAATGGGGATCTGGACGCCGTTGACTTTATTCTGGATGGCGTATTCCAAAGAATCGAAAACAGCGGTTGAGTTGAGGAACACGATGGTAGCGTTCGCGGCCGCGCCGCCGGACAACTCCAGGTCGAGGTCGGCTTCGTTAATATCGCCGGAAGCATCCTGGACACCGGGGTCGGCCGAACCGGGTATCAGGAACACGGTAGGATTATTAGCGGGTAAGCCCGCCGCACTGCGAAAGCTAGTGATATCGGCCATGACGATATCTGTCTGACCCGCAATCCCGATGGTCTGGCCGGCCCCGTTGAAACCGGCCTGGTACAACGGTTTCAGGTCATAAATGATGGAGTAGTCTCCGGGCGCGATGAAGTGTTGCCCAGAGTCCGGCGAACTACTGCCTGCCGTGAATTGCGGGTTGACGCCCTTGCCCCGGACGCCTCCGGCGCGCACCAGCCTAGGCTTGGGTCTGAAGTCTTGCAGGCCGCCCACGCGGCTTATGGTCGCGGCAAGGGCGGCGGGCAAGGAAACGTCTGTCGTATTCGCGAAATGGCTCTCATCTTTCACCACGAACTTATGGATCTGCGTGTGGAAGGCCTGTTCCGCCTGGCCTACGGTCCCGCTGAACCGAATGGAATTGCGGCTCTCCGCCACGTGATCGACGGTGAAGCCCTGAGATTGGAGCCACGCGGTAGCTTTCTCGATGTCCGCCTGGCTCATGCCGAATTGATCGGCAAACTGTGCCGGAGTGAGCCACTGACGGTAGCTCGAAGAGGAAGGATCTTGCTGTGCCTTGAGCAACGCGGTCAGGCTGGCCTGCTGTGCCGCCGACAGGGTGAAGTGAATGCTCATACCGTGCAACGGGGTGGAAACAGCGACGGGACCCTGATCGTCTTCTGCCTTGGCCTGCGGAGTGGTCGTACCCTGCAAGCGCGATATTTTGCTTCCTTCGATGGCCTGCGTGATGCGGGCCTGTTGGGCACGGGAGCCGGGTACGAACATTGCAAAAAGCGCGAGCAACAGAAAGGGGGCAGAGAGGATGTTACAGGATTTACGCAAAGGGCCTTCTCCTAGGATCGGAACTCAGCCACCTGAGCTCCCGGCTGACAATTTCAAGGCGCTGCAAGGATCCGCCGCTAACCTTTAGACGCGTCCACCGAAAAACGTCACTCGCGGACTGAGCGATTGATGCAGTGACAGTGTCTCCCAAGGGCATGTCGCTGCACAAGTTAACACTGGACGTCGTAACGTCTTCGACACTACAAGTGTGCTGGAGTCACGGACGCAGCTAGGTCGTGCGAGGATTACCTCCGTCGTTAAAATTCTGTTGATACGGCAACTTTCCAGCCGCTTTGTCGTTGATATTTTCGACGAGCTCCGCGAGCGCAGAGACTACCTTGGCGGAGGACTCTCATACCGCCGGCTTGGTGGGGACCCAAAAGGTAAAGGTTGCGCCCTGATCGCGGTGGCTGACCACGTCGATTCCGCCGCCGTGCGCGCGCAGAATTGCCTTGGCAATGGCCAGTCCCATGCCTGTGCCGTGTAACATGCGCTGGCGGCTGCCGCGATAGAACTTATCAAAGATGTAGGCCTGTTCGGCTTCATCGATTCCCTGTCCTTGATCGGTGATGCTCACCAGCAGGCGGTCTGCTTCGAGCATTGCACCGATGCGCACCGGCGAGCCTGCGGGAGAATAACGCGCCGCATTTTCCAATAGGTGACGCAGTACACGCCGAATCAATTCCCTATCCAGCGCGATGGGGGGCATATCGGGCGGCAGCTCTACCATCAACGGGCGCCCGCGCAGCAGTACGCGGCAATCCTCCAGCGCCATGTCGATGACCTCCTGCAGAGGCTGCAACCTCGGCCGCACCTCAATGCCATTTGTATCGAGCTGCGCCATTTCCACCGCCTGACCGATGAGCCGGTCCAGGCGCGCGCTCTCCTCATCGAGGATGGCGAACATCTCGTGCCGCTGGTTTTCTTCGAGTGAGGGCTGCGACAACAGGGTGGTCGCCGCCGCTCGAATTGCGGTGAGAGGCGTGCGCAACTCATGGGTCACCGAATCCAACAATGCGCTGCGCAGGCGCTCCCCTTCGCGGGCCGCTTCTACCCGGCTGTACCGATCGAGAGCCGTCGCCCGCTCCAGTGCTATGGCCAGCAGGCCGCCGATCGCGTCATACAATCCGTCTGAGTAGCCGCCGCCATTCGTGCTTGTGATCTCTCTTCTCATGGCGATCGATCCACTGGCACGCATGCCCAGCATCAGGGGAACGATGCGCGCTCCATCGGCCCGGGGTTGGGTTGCGTCGGCCAGGCGCGCTGCGCTGCGCAACTCTTCGAGGGAGACAAAGTTTCGGCGGGGATCGGAGGAGTAAGCCGAGTCGCTCTCGGTGAGATACAGGGTGACGGCGTCAAGGCCAAAGATCGACGCAACGACCCGGGGCGCGTGGCTCGCCACGTCGTGAAGGTTTTCTTCCATCAACAATTGATTGCTGAACTCATAGAGGCGCTCCATTTCACTGCGCCGCAACTCGCTCATAGCGGCTTGCCGCCGTTCGCTTTCCGAAATTCTACTGATGACAATCGCGGAGGCCAGGAACGCCAGCAAGGCGATCCAGTTTTGCGGGTCGGCAATGGTGAAGCTGCCGATGGGAGGAAGGAAGAAAAAGTTATACAGCAGTGTGCAGCCGATCGACAGGCAGACAGAGTAGACCAATCCCCAGCGAAAGGCCGCGAACTGCACCATCACCAGGAAGGTGAGGGCCACGGTAGTCTGGTTGACGTGGAGTATCCTGCGATAGATCAGCACCACCAGCAGGGCGGCTGCGGTCATCGCCGCATAGCGAATCACATGCTGCCTGAGCGGCTGCCGAGAGCGAAGCATTAGTGGCGATCATATCGTAGTAGCGAGGATGGAAATGGCAGAACGAGTGCTGGTGGTAGATGACGAGGCCCAGATCACGCGCGTGCTCCGTACCGCTCTTTCGGCCCAGGGATACGACGTACGAGCAGCCAACGATCCTGAGGAAGCCTTTCGTCTCTTCGCGGAGTGGAGTCCTGACCTGATCGTGACCGATTTGATGATGCCGGGGATGAGCGGTGTAGAACTGTGCCGCCGGGTACGCAGCAAGACGACGACCCCCATCATCGTGCTATCGGTGCGTGACCAGGAGCGATCGAAGGTGGAGGCGCTCGATGCCGGCGCGGACGACTACGTGACCAAGCCTTTCAGCATTCAAGAGCTGCTGGCCCGGGTGCGCGCGCACTTGCGCCGCGCGCCGGAGCGCACTGTGGATGCACCCATCGAGATTGGCGACTTTGCTATAGACGGCTCGGCGCACACGGCAACGGTGTGCGGGAAGAGTCTGCACCTGACTCCGACCGAGTTCGACCTACTGCTCTACATGGCGCGCAATGCAGGCAAGGCTCTCACCCATCGCGCCCTGCTGACAGCCGTCTGGGGAGGCCAGTCGGCGCACCAGCCGGAATATCTGCGCGTGTTTATCGGCCAGCTGCGCCGCAAACTTGAAGCGGAAGGTCCGCGCCAATACATCCAGACCGAGCCTTGGGTCGGTTACCGCTTCCTGCCCGAAGGCGTTCCCGAATAGGGGAAAGAAACCCCGCGGCTGAAGCCGGAAGAAATTGGTCCTGAGCCTGCCGCTCGGCTTGAAAGCCGAGCTCCCCCGCATAAATGCGGGGGCTCCCACCGGGATTCCGCGAGATCAGGGCGGGAGATCCCTCCTTCAGCAGCGGGAGCGATGCTTCAGCGTCACGGGAACAGTAGCACTTTCATCAAGCGGCATTTAGCCCCGGCATCTTAGCCGCCGTGCAACGTGACTGAGAATATGCGAAAGCCCCGCGGATGAAGCCGGAAGAAATTGGTCCTGAGCCTGCCGCTCGGCTTGAAAGCCGAGCTCCCCCGCATAAATGCGGGGGCTCCCACCGGGATTCCGCGAGAGAAGGGCGGGAGATCCCTCCTTCAGCAGCGGGAGCGATACTTCAGCGTCACGGGAACAGTCGCACTTTCATCAAGCGGCATTTAGCCCCGACATCTTAGCCGCCGTGCAACGTGACTGAGAATATGCGAAAGCCCCGCGGATGAAGCCGGAAGAAATTGGTCCTGAGCCTGCCGCTCGGCTTGAAAGCCGAGCTCCCCCGCATAAATGCGGGGGCTCCCACCGGGATTCCGCGAGATCAGGCGGGAGATCCCTCCTTCAGCAGCGGGAGCGATGCTTCAGCGTCACGGGAACAGTCGCACTTTCATCAAGCGGCATTTAGCCCCGGCATCTTAGCCGCCGTGCAACGTGACTGAGAATATGCGAAAGCCCCGCGGATGAAGCCGGAGAAAATTGGTCCTGAGCCTGCCGCTCGGCTTGAAAGCCGAGCTCCCCCGCATAAATGCGGGGGCTCCCACCGGGATTCCGCGAGATCAGGCGGGAGATCCCTCCTTCAGCAGCGGGAGCGATGCTTCAGCGTCACGGGAACAGTCGCACTTTCATCAAGCGGCATTTAGCCCCGGCATCTTAGCCGCCGTGCAACGTGACTGAGAATATGCGAAAACCCCGCGGATGAAGCCGGAAGAAATTGGTCCTGAGCCTACGCTCGGCTTGAAAGCCGACCTCCCCCGCATAAATGCGGGGGCTCCCACCGGGATTCCGCGAGATCAGGGCGGGAGATCCCTCCTTCAGCAGCGGGAGCGATGCTTCAGCGTCACGGGAACAGTCGCACTTTCATCAAGCGGCATTTAGCCCCGGCATCTTAGCCGCCGTGCAACGTGACTGAGAATATGCGAAAGCCCCGCGGATGAAGCCGGAGAAAATTGGTCCTGAGCCTGCCGCTCGGCTTGAAAGCCGAGCTCCCCCGCATAAATGCGGGGGCTCCCACCGGCATTCCGCGAGATCAGGGCGGGAGATCCCTCCTTCAGCAGCGGGAGCGATGCTTCAGCGTCACGGGAACAGTCGCACTTTCATCAAGCGGCATTTAGCCCCGACATCTTAGCCGCCGTGCAACGTGGCTGAGGATATGCGAAAGCCCCGCGGATGAAGCCGGAGGAAATTCGTCCTGAGCCTACGCTCGGCTTGAAAGCCGACCTCCCCCGCATAAATGCGGGGGCTCCCACCGGGATTCCACGAGAGAAGAGCGGGAGATCCCTCCTTCAGCAGCGGGAGCGATGCTTCAGCGTCACGGGAACAGTAGCACTTTCATCAAGCGGCATTTAGCCCCGGCATCTTAGCCGCCGTGCAACGTGACTGAGAATATGCGAAAGCCCCGCGGATGAAGCCGGAGAAAATTGGTCCTGAGCCTCCGCTCGGCTTAAAAGCCGAGCTCCCCCGCATAAATGCGGGGGCTCCCACCGGGATTCCACGAGAGAAGGGCGGGAGATCCCTCCTTCAGCAGCGGGAGCGATGCTTCAGCGTCACGGGAACAGTCGCACTTTCATCAAGCGGCATTTATCCCCGGCATCTTAGCCGTCGTGCAACGTGGCTGAGAATATGCGAAAGCCCCGCGGCTGAAGCCGGAGAAAATTGGTCCTGAGCCTGCCGCTCGGCTTAAGAGCCGAGCTCCCCCGCATAAATGCGGGGGCTCCCACCGGGATTCCACGAGAGAAGGGCGGGAGACCCCTGCTTCAGCGTCGCGGGAACAGTCGCACTTTCATTAAGCGGCCTTGAGCCCCGGCATCTTAGCCACCCCCATCTTTATAAATTCCTTATCTCTCGCTTACACCCCCCTTAGTGCGGTGACGTTCCACTAGGTAATGGAGCATTGCCATGCAGGACCTACTGATGATTGTGTTCACCGTTGTTTTCTTCGCCGTCGCGCTGCTCTATGTTCGCGGCTGTGAAAAGTTGAGGTAGCCATGTCCCATACCACCTTGATCGTGTTGATCCTTACCGTCGCGACCCTGATCTACCTGGTGATCACGCTGCTGTACCCGGAGAAATTCTAGATATGACCGCCAATGGCTGGCTGCAGTTCGTTGTGTTCTTTGCCGCGCTGCTGCTCTTGATGCGACCCCTGGGCCTCTATATCGCGCGCGTACTCGAAGGGGGCAAAACTTTTCTCGATCCGCTGCTTCGGCCCGTCGAGCGCCTGCTTTACCGCGCGTGCGGCATCCAGGCGGATCAGGAGATGAGTTGGCAACAATATTCGATCGCGATGCTGGCCTTCAGCTTCGTCTCGCTGCTGCTTACTTATTTGATGGAACGCGCGCAGGCGCTGTTACCGTGGAACCCGCAGCACCTGGCTGGCGTTGCTCCGGCGTTGGCCTTCAATACTGCCGTATCGTTCACGACCAATACCAATTGGCAATCCTACACGCCCGAATCCACCATGAGTTACTTCACGGAAATGGCGGGGTTGGCGTATCACAACTTTCTCAGCGCGGCCGTCGGCATCGCCGTTGCAGTGGCCCTGGTGCGCGGCATCGCGCGCAAGCAATCGGCCACCATCGGCAACTTCTGGGTGGATACTACGCGCACCATCCTGTGGATCCTGCTGCCCATCTGCCTGGTGATTGCGCCGGTGCTGATCGGCCAGGGAGTCATCCAGAATCTCAAGCCCTACACCACCGTCTCCACCTTGCAGCACGCACAGACTCCCCAGGTGATCGGCCAAGGCCCCGTGGCCTCACAAGAGGTGATTAAAGAGCTGGGCACCAATGGTGGAGGGTTTTTCGGTGCGAATAGCGGGCACCCTTTTGAAAATCCGACCCCGTTCAGCAATTTCATCGAAGTGTTGCTGATCTTTCTCATTCCCGCCGCGCTGACCGTCACCCTGGGCAAGATGACTGGATCGTCCGGGCACGGCTGGGCTGTTTTTGCTGCGATGGCGATCCTGTTCGTTGCCGCCTTTACCGTCTGTTACTGGGCAGAAGCACAACCACATCCGCTGCTGCATGGGGTTGACCAAAAGACCACGCTGGTAAATGCCGGCGGCAACATGGAAGGAAAAGAAGTACGCTTCGGCGTTTCTCAATCGGCACTCTTCGCCACCGTCACGACCGACACCAGTTGCGGCGCTATCAACTCCTCCCACGACTCCTTTACCCCCTTGGGGGGCATGGTGACCTTGGTCAACATGATGCTCGGTGAGGTGGTCTTCGGCGGAGTCGGCTCGGGACTCTATGGAGCGCTCATCTTTGTCGTGCTCTCAGTCTTCATCGCTGGATTGATGGTGGGCCGCACGCCGGAATACCTGGGCAAGAAAATCGAAGGCTACGACGTTAAGCTGTCGATGCTCTTCGTGCTCATCTTTCCCTTGATTATCCTGGTGCTGACCGCCATCTCAGTGCTCACACCCGTGGCGCTCGCCAGCCTCAACAACAACGGGCCGCACGGCTTCTCCGAGATTCTTTACGCCTACGTATCCACCGCGGCCAACAACGGGTCCGCCTTTGGCGGACTGAGTGCCAACACCAACTGGTACAACCTGACCCTCGCGCTCAACATGCTGGCCGGCCGCTTTCTGATGAAGATCCCCGTGCTTGCCCTGGCCGGCCACCTGGCGCAAAAGAAGAGCGTTCCCCCTTCGTCCGGGACATTCCCCGTCAACACAACCTTGTTCACCGTGCTGCTGGTGAGCGTGATCGTCATCGTCGGCGCCCTGACATTTTTCCCAGCGCTCAGCCTTGGACCTATCCTCGAACACCTGCAGCTTCAGGCAGGAAAAACCTTTTAAGCGGGAGCCCGCTATGGCAGAAAAACTAAGTCTCTGGAACCCCGCGATCATGCGTCAGGCAGCGCTGGATTCATTCACAAAACTCGACCCGCGCGTGATGGTGAAAAACCCCGTGATGCTGGTGGTGGAGATTGGCAGTGTCCTCACCACAGTGCTGCTGATACAAGGTGTCCTCAGCCATCAAGGCAGCTTCGCTTTCAACCTGCAGATCACGCTGTGGCTGTGGTTCACCGTGCTCTTTGCCAACTTCGCTGAAGCGATGGCGGAGGGCCGGGGCAAGGCGCAGGCCGACACACTGCGCAAAGCTAAAGGCGAGACCATGGCAATTCGCCTCAAGAGCGCGTCCAAGGATGCTGCTCGAGAAGAAGTCTCGAGCGCCGCCTTGCGTTCGGGAGACATCATTTTCGTCGAAGCCGGCCTTTACATCCCCGGAGACGGAGAGGTTATCGAAGGAGTGGCTTCGGTGGACGAATCCGCAATCACTGGAGAATCCGCGCCGGTGATTCGCGAAGCTGGCGGCGACCGCTCCGCAGTGACGGGCGGAACGAAAGTGCTCTCCGACTGGATCATGGTGAAGATTACTTCCAATCCCGGGGAGACCTTTCTGGATCGCATGATCGCCCTGGTCGAAGGCGCGCAACGGCAGAAGACACCGAACGAAATTGCCCTCAGCATCCTGCTCTCCGGGCTCACCATTATCTTTGTGCTGGCCGTGGCCACGCTGCAACCCATCGCCGTTTACTCCCAGGCGCCACAGACGATCTTCGTGCTGGTATCGCTGCTAGTCTGCCTCATCCCCACCACGATCGGAGGGCTGCTTTCGGCGATCGGCATCGCAGGCATGGATCGGCTGGTGCAATACAACGTGCTGGCGATGTCTGGCCGCGCTGTCGAAGCGGCAGGTGACGTGGATACGTTGTTGCTCGATAAGACCGGCACCATCACCTTAGGTAACCGGCAGGCGACTCAGTTCATTCCTGCGCCCAACATCAGCCCGGAGCGGTTAGCCGACGCGGCCCAACTTTCGTCCTTTTCCGACGAGACCCCGGAAGGCCGCTCGATCGTCGTGCTGGCCAAGGAGAACTTTGGCCTGCGCGGCCGCGACCTCACCGCCCTGCACGCGGAGTTCGTCCCCTTCAGCGCGCAGACCCGCATGTCCGGGGTCAACTTCGCCGGCCATGTCATCCGCAAAGGTTCGGTGGACGCGATCACGCGCTTTCTCGTGGAACAAGGCTCGAACCTGCCGCAAAAAGTTCGGGAGAGCGTGGAAGAGATCGCGGGCATGGGTGGAACTCCGCTGGTAGTTGCGGAAAATTCCACTGCCCTGGGTGTGATCTATCTCAAAGACATTGTCAAAGGCGGATTGAAGGAGAGGCTGGCCAAGCTGCGCGCCATGGGCATCCGCAGCATCATGATCACGGGTGACAATCCTTTGACCGCTGCCGTGATCGCACGCGAGGCGGGCGTCGACGACTTTCTGGCCGAAGCCAAACCCAAAGACAAGATGGATCTGATCCGCCGCGAACAGGCCAAGGGAAAGCTGGTTGCCATGACCGGTGACGGCACCAACGACGCTCCGGCGCTGGCACAAGCCGATGTGGGCGTAGCGATGAACTCCGGCACGCAGGCCGCCAAGGAAGCCGGCAATATGGTGGACCTGGACTCGAACCCAACCAAGCTGATTGAGATTGTGCAGATCGGCAAGCAGTTGCTCATGACCCGGGGCGCGCTCACCACGTTTTCCATTGCCAACGACGTGGCCAAATATTTTGCCATCATCCCGGCTATGTTCGCCGGCGTCTTTCCTGTGCTCGGTCAATTGAACATCATGCGGCTGAGCACTCCGCATTCCGCCATTCTCTCCGCGGTCATATTCAATGCGTTGATCATTGTTGCCCTGATTCCGTTGGCTCTGCGTGGGGTTGGGTATCAACCTAAATCGGCGCAGGCGCTGTTACGACGCAATCTGTTGATTTATGGAGTGGGTGGGGTGATCGTCCCCTTCATCGGAATCAAGCTTATCGACATTTGTTTAACCGGGCTGGGCCTGTCCTGATCGGAGTTTTTTATGTTGCGCAATGAATTAAAGGTCGCCATTCGTTTTACGCTCGTGACTACGGTGCTGCTCGGCATCCTCTATCCGTTAGCGGTCACCGCCTTCGGGCACTTTTTTCTCCGCTCACAGGCCGACGGACAGTTGATCGTCAGCAATGGCCAAGTGACCGGCTCACCGCTGATTGGTCAGAACTTTACCGGAGATCTTTATTTTCACGGCCGCCCATCGCTCGCGGGGAACGGATACGACGCTACGTCTTCGGGAGCCTCTAACCTTTCTGGGTCGAGCCAGAAGCTGGTCACACGCATTGACGGGGATATAGCGCACTATGCTGCGGAGAACAAGACCCAGCCAGTGCCCATCGACCTGGTAACTGCTTCGGGCTCCGGTCTCGATCCCGACATCTCGCCGGCCGCTGCGCTGTTTCAGGCGGCTCGTGTAGCGAGCGCGCGGCACCTGCCGGCGGAGACGGTGCGCGATCTGGTGCAACGCCACGTACAAGGACGGCAGTTCGGTTTTCTCGGAGAAGAGCGAGTGAATGTGCTTCTGCTGAATATGGACCTAGACCGGCTTGGGCACTGACGGTTCTAGACGACCGGTATCAAAAGCTTTGGTGAGGCTGCGCCCCGTCTTTTTCTTTCCAGGTAAGCTGGTGCGAACCTGGGGCACCCGCCCCACACCTGTCATTGGCGGTCAGGACAGAGCCACAAACACGAGCGCCCCATCCTTGCTGAGCAAAGATGGGGCGCTCAAAAAGTGGGACGGCTGAAGCGAACTCTTAGACTGCTTCGCTGTATTGCTCGGCATACTCCTGCGCGTCTTCTGTTTCTGCCTCAACTTGCTTTTTCGGCGCGGCTTCCTTCTTCGCCGGGGCAGCACCTTCGGTCAGGTCCACGTAGCCTTGCAGCGTGGCATTGTCTTCGATCGACAACCGTGTTGCTGAAATATCTCCGATGAAAACCGCTGAGTGCTTCAATTCAGCGCGACCGGCCGCCTTGACACTTCCCTCGACCCGGCCAAAGACCACCAGATCACCCGCCACGATGTCCGCGTGGATAACGCCGTTGGCTCCCACAGTCAGGCGCTTGCCCGTCAGCGTGATGTTGCCTTCCAATACTCCGTCGAGGAAAAAATCTTCCTCACCTGAGACTTCTCCGCGAATGCAAATGCCTTTCCCGATCACCGTCCCCGAACTATTCATCTGTGGTGCCCTCCGATTCAGCAACTCTATGGCCCGACGGAGGGGCTAGCAATCACCGAAACGTCGCAGATGGTTCCGTTTGTGTTACCGGGTTGAGGAAAACGCCTCCAACCTGTTGGCGGCGGCATCGATCGCCCGGCTCTCCGCTTGCAGAACCTCTCCGATGATCGGCGACTCCTGTTCGGCGATGGTCCATTGATGCTGATCCATGGCCTCCCGCACGCCCGCCAGGGTCTTCACGCCATAGCCGGTATAGGCTCCGGGTGCGTAGATCTGGTTCTTGTACCACGGCCTTCCGGGCAGGCCTTCCTGGCGCAGGTTGGTGCGTTCGATCAGCAGAAGCAGGTGGTTGACCGCTTGCAGCGAGGCGTCGTCCAGCGCCAGGCCGCGGGCTTGGGCGGCGGTAAGAGCTGCCTGGTAGTGCTTGGCGGCACGGGTGAGGGAGGCGACTCCGTTATCGAGGGGGGCAAAATTGAGGTACGGCGGATCAGGCTCCCTGTTCGGGGGAAACGAAGGCTGCTTGGGATCGGAGATGGCCTGAAACACCCCCTCGTCCAGCTCCAGATTCCGCTCCTTAATGGTCTCCTGGGTCTTGCTGAGCTGCGTTTTCAGTTCCTTGACATAGCCCGCGATGGTTTCGGCGACCGCGGTGTACTCGTAGGGGAGCAGTTCGGCATCCGCCATGCGTAGCACTGCGGTTCCCGCGGTTTGCGCCAGGGCTCGCCCATAGACAAAATTGGTATCGGAGAAATGGGTGTAGTAATAGAAATCGTCGTAGATCGAGTGGTAGACGCTGCCCGCATCCTCTCCGCCAAAACTAAGATCCAGCGAGGGGATCGCAAGGTAGTCGATAAAGGGAGCAAAATCCGAGCCATCGCCTAGGGCCTCGATATTCGTGTCAGCGCGATTACGCAGCACGGCCCTACGATCGTCGGTATCCGCCTTTGACAGTGCCTGGAGCTGGGCGCGCTTCCACACCGTCATCTTGGTCTCGGGATCAGGAACCTGGCGGGCTACGCCGTTGATGAAGTGCTGCACCGAATGCGCCCCGTCGGCCTCGAAAAACCCGCGTTCGTTGGTATCGGAATTGACGTATAACACGGCGTGGTCATGTAACTCGGCGGCGTGCTGCTCCACCCATTCCGTTGAGCCGAGTAGTCCCGGCTCCTCAGCATCCCACGCGCAATAAATAATGGTCCGCCGCGGTTTCCAACCTTGCTTGCGCAATTCGCCCAGCGACCGCGCCTCCTCCAGCTCCGCTACCAGCCCGGCAAGCGGATCATCCGCGCCGTTGACCCACGCGTCGTGGTGGTTGCCGCGGATCACCCACTCGTCCGCCGCCTGGTTGCCGGGAATCTTGGCGATGACGTCATAGATCTCCCTAATATCCCAGTTGGAATACATCCGGAGATGGACCTTGGAGGTTCCGGGCCCCACGTGGTAGGTAATCGGCAAACCACCGCGCCACGCCTCCGGAACCACCTGGCCGCCCAAAGCCGCCAAAAACGGCTGCGCATCGCCATAAGAGATGGGGAGCACCGGTATTTTGGTAATGATCGGCGAGTCCTTCAACGCGAGGCGCTTGGCGTCTTTGGTGGCGGGGATACCAGGAGTCAGAGGGTCGCCGGGGTAATTGGTATCGTTCACTCCGCCCCGCTGGACGCTCTCCTTTGGCCGCCCTCCTCCGCCCGGGTAGGTATCGGTATCGCCGTATCCGTCCTGCTGCGGGTCAGAGTAGATGATGCAGCCAATGGCGCCATGTTCGGCGGCCACCTTGGGCTTGATGCCGCGCCAGGCCTTGCCGTAGCGGGCGATGACGATGGAGCCCTTCACCGAAACGCCCATGCGCTGCAGGTCGTCGTAGTCTTCGCGCGTGCCGTAGTTCACGTAGACCAGCGGGCCGGTCACGTCGCCATCGATGGAGTAGGCGTTATACGTCGGTAACTGTTCTGTTTGCTGATTCGAGGTGGGATCGACCGCAATCGGCGGTTCAGCCAGCGCCGCGGTGAACTTCTGCGGCTCGATGAGTTCGAGTCTACGTTCCTTAGGGGTTGGGAAAAGGACGTAGAAGGTCTCGATGTGGGCATCAAAACCCCATTCCTGAAACTTGCTCAACAGCCACTGCGCGTTCTGCTTATCGTAGGGAGATCCCACGGCGTGCGGGCGAGCCGCGAGGTGTTGCATATCGCTGCGCAAGTTTTCTGTCGCGGGAAGGTCGCGAAACTTAGCTTCCAGCGCGATTTCGGCGGCCGAACTCTGCGGCGTGTAGCCGTCGAGTACAGTCACGGCTGGAGCGGTTTGTGCGGCAAGCGAAGGAGCGAGGCAACAGCAGGCGAGGACGCGGAACCACTGCGATCGAAACAAAGCAAGTACCTCTGCGATGAAATGTCACTGAGCATTCAGGTGGGAGAGCGAAAGCCGCTGCCGGCCCGTCTCGTCGAAGTTCGACGGCGCAAGCCAACGCTCGAAATTCGCCTGGCGCGCGGGCCATTCCGAATCGAGCATCGAGAACCACGCCGTATCACGATTGCGGCCCTTGATGATCATGTGCTGGCGAAAGACGCCCTCGAAGGTGAAACCGAGGCGCAGCGCGGCGCGGCGGGAGGGCTGGTTCAACGCGTTGCACTTCCACTCGTAGCGGCGGTAGCCCAGGTCATTGAAGACGTGCCGCGCCATGAGATACATCGCCTCGGTGGCGCCGGGACTGCGCTGCAACACCGGAGCAAAGATGATATTGCCCACCTCGATGCACCGATGATCCGGTTCAATCCGCAGGTAGGAAGCCTGGCCAACGGGAAGGGCCGTAGCGTTGTCGATGATCGCCCAAAAGAGCGGATCGACCGACTTCTGTTTTTTCTCGAAGGCGGCCAGGTACGCGTCACGGCTGGCGAATGGGCCATCGCCCATGTAACGCCAGAGATCCTCTCGCTCAGGCCCGTGGGTAGCCCCGGTAGAGTGCCTCCGCCTGCGATGGCCTATCGAAGGGGCGAAGGGTAACCGCGCGTCCGGGGAGCACCACAGGCTGCGGCCGTTGCGCTGGCGAAGGGTCAACCTCGATGCCGATCTCCGTCATCCAACGATAGTAGCAAGAGCAGCATCAATGCCCGCTTGCGTTATCGCTGCCCGGAGAAATATCCAGCGCGCGTCTGCACTGACTGGTCCTTGTTCTTGGTAGTGAGATGAATGGAGTGGTAGCCGCTGCTCTCGTCCTTGGGCGGCGTGTAACCCAACATGTATTGCGTGCGCAATTCCTCTGCGATGCTGGCGTAGACGTCGTCCACGCTGTCTTTCTTCTTGACCTCGAAGTACCGGCCGCCGGTCTCTTGCGCAATCCGTTGCATGATCTTCTTGCCATCAGGGCGATTTTGCTGCTGCGGGTACCGGCCTCCTCCGGGATATCCTCCGCCGGGATAGCCCCCACCCGGATAGCGGCCTCCGGGATACCCTCCACCGGGATAGCCGCCACGCCCACCACCATTGTTGAAGGGGCCGTTGTCGTGATCCTCATGCCCCCCGTAGTAGATGGTGTAGACCTCCGTCTCCGACCGCTGCGCCGATTCGATGGCACTGTTGAGCGTCTCCTGGCTGCCCCGATCCTCTCCGTCGCTGAGGACCACGATGGCCTTGCGGCCGGTCTGCTTCTTCATCAACTCATCGCAGCCGAGGAAGATTGCATCGTAGAGGAGCGTGCCCGCCCCTCGCTTCGGCCGGCTTCCGCCTGAGTCCTGGTCGTTGGTTGGCATACTTTGCACGGAGGAGGTGGTATCGATTTCTCCCACCGCCTTTTCCAACTTTCCGTGATCTGCTGTCAGGTCCTGCAGCAGCTCCACCTGGCGATCGAAGTGGATGACGAACGCCCGGTCAGTGGGACGGGTGATCATTTGGTCGAGAAACGTTCGGCTGGCTGCGCGCTCCTTATCCAGGTTGTCCCGTTCGCTCTCGCTGGTATCGACCAACAGACCCACCGTCAAGGGAAGGTTGGTTTCCTGGTTGAAATAGCGGATCGTCTGCGGCTTGCCGTCCTCTTCCAGCACAAAATCGTCTTTGGTGAGGTTGAGCACGATCTTGCCTTTTTTATCGCGGACGGTGACCGGTAAGGCGACCACCTTCACGTCGACCGACATGGTGGTGGTGGGCGCAGTGGCCGGCGCAGGGCTGGAATTCTGGGAATCGAGCGCCGGGGCCAAAAGAAGTATGCAGAGCAGCGGGGACTTGCGAAGGAAACTCATCGCAACGTTAGACGCCCGAAAGTCCGCTCTGGTTCACGGGGCGGGCCAGCTTTGTCACATGCTGTCCAACGCAAGCCGTTTCTTCTTTTTATTTCAACAACTTAAACCCGCTTGCCTGGCTCCAGCCGCCATTGGGTATGAGCTATCGATACCATTGCCGAGCGATTGTTTGTCGGGCGATTGGGCGCGGCGCGCCTACCGTCTGTAGAGTGCTCTCGCCGCGACTGCACTTAACCGGCGGTAGCAGCCTCGGGCAGGATTGGTTCGATCCTGCCTAATAGGAACAGATAGCTGGAGATCCCGATAAGCAGATAGATCGCCGAGATGCCAAAGGCCCAGGCATAGGATCGCGTCACCGTGACCACATACCCGGTGACAATGGGCGCTGCGATAGCCGACAGCTGGTTGGAGAAGCTCACAATGCCGGCAACGGTTGCCACGCTTCCGCGGGGGGCGATCATCGATGGAATCGACCATCCTACTGGCGCAGCCGCGGAGAGCCCTCCGATGGAGATACTGATCCAGATAAGAGCGCGCGTGGGAGTGTGAGCATTCGCCGCACCGAGGATGCCCAGACCGAACGCAGTCCCGCCAATCAGTATGGTCTTGAGCACGCGATTCGCGTTCCAACCGCGCTGGATAAGGGCATCGGAAACCCATCCGCCCGCGAGATCCGTGGCCGTGGCAAAGAGCCATGGCAGCCCGGTGTAGAGGAACGAATGCAGCATGTCGATATGCAGCGCGGAGGAAAGGTAGCTGGGCAGCCAGGCCAGCAGGAGAAAGTACGTGTAGTTGTAGGAGCCAAAGCCCAGCGCCAGCCCCAGCACCTTGCGCTGGCTCATCAAATAGCCGAGCGATGCCCTAGCCCCGGGCTGATTATCGATAACATCGGGCTTGGCGTTTTCCGCAATGTAGGACCGCTCGACATCAGTCAGCTCAGGGTCATCCTTCGGATCGCGGTAAACCTTCCAGAACACCGCGAAGTACATCAGACTGATCAATCCGGTAACGGCGAAACTCCATCTCCAGCCTGCCCGGAGCAGCAGAACGCCCAGAAGCGGCACGCCGATCGCAGAAGCGAATCGGGACGCGGCATCGAAGATGGACGTGGCGAAACCTCTCTCCTTTGCTGGAAACCAATAACCAATGGCCTTGGTGTTGGCCGGGAAGGTGGGCGCCTCGCCCAGACCAAGGAGCAGGCGCGCAGCGAAGAGCGCTCCCACGCCCGGCGCAGCAGCTGCCGCAAAGGAGGCTACACTCCAGACCAACGTGCTTATCCTGCCTATGCGGCGCACACCGAATCGATCCAGCACCACACCAATAGGAAGCTGGCAGATCGCGTAGGTCCAGCTATAGGCTCCCGATAGATAACCGAAGGTGATATTCGAGACGCCGAAGGCGGCGTAGAGCGCGGCATGCGAGACCGAAAGATTAACCCGGTCGAAGTAGTTGACCAGCACCCCAGCCCCAAGAAGCCATGCGATGCGCCATCGGCGCCGTGGAATTTGGCCGCTGCCTGGTTCAGAGTGTGCCGTCAATGGTTCTGCCCCGACCCTCGTCTGCCGATTGCTGGATTGTCATACGGGGAACGGAGAACTTGAGTTACATGGCAAGTACTTGCCGAAACGGCAGTTGACCATAGATGCGGAGCCGATGTCAACCAGAGAATGCGGCGAGGTCTGACCATTAAGCCAGGCTACACGTGATTAACGAATTTGGCGCTTGGCAAGCACAGGCGCGGGCCCCAGGCCTTGCAGGATGGTCAAACCTACTGAATACTTGACAAGTACGTGGTACGTCCACTATCGTCCGCTCCATCCTGCTGTAGGCTCAACGGAGCCGACGTGAAAACACCGTTGATGCACCGGTGAATGCAGATTGAGCACTTCCCCAAGTATACGGACGCCGACACTCACCACTTGATGGCGTGGTCATTTTGCGTGAGTATTTTGAAGCTTGATATCAGGGTTCTCGAGAGAGCAATCTATGTGGTTGTGATTGCAGCCATCTCTTGGGTACTGCCGCCGTCATTGGCGGCTCAAGATGTGAATGCCGCCATGCTTGTCAACCCTCCGGCGGATAGTTGGCCCTCTTACCATGGCGATTATTCCGGCAAGCGCCACAGTCAACTGTCCCAGATTACGCCGCGGAATGTCGCCGATCTGTCTCTGGTCTGGGCTTTTCAGACGGCCCAACCGGCAGCCATCAAAGCCTCACCTCTATTGGTCGATGGCGTCCTGTACTTTACCGTGCCGGACAACCTGTGGGCAGTAGACGCGCGATCGGGACATCAACTGTGGCACTACCAGTACCCGACTAATAATGGCGATCATATTGGACAACGCGGCGTGGGCATGTACAAGGATTGGATCTATTTCATGACCCCGGAAAGTCACATGGTTTCGCTCAACGCCAAGGATGGCTCTGTGCGCTGGATCATCGCCATTGCGGACTCGACGAGCCGGTACTGGACCACGATGGCGCCTCTCATTGTAGGGAACCATGTGATCGTAGGGGTGGGAGGCGATCGGGACAATGTCCCCGACTTTGTGAAATCCATCGATCCGGAAACAGGAGCGACGCAGTGGCAGTGGGACGTTGATCCTCCCCCCGGAACGCCGAACGCCACAACGGGGGGCACGACATGGATGCCGGGGACCTACGATCCCGAACTCAACCTCATCTACTGGGGAACGGGAAATCCCACTCCCACTTTGAATGGCTCCGTGCGGCCGGGCGACGACCTGTACACCTGCAGCATCGTGGCTTTGAATCCTGATACGGGCAAGCTGGTGTGGGCCTTTCAGCCCTCGCCTCACGATACCCATGACTGGGACGCGGTCGAGGTTCCCGTCCTGGTGGACGGAGACTTTCATGGCCGGCCGCGGAAGATGTTAATGCAGGCCTCTCGGAATGGCTACTTCGTCGTTCTGGATCGCACCAACGGAAAGAACCTTTCGACCACCCCCTTCGGGCCCCTGAATTGGTCGCTTGGCGTCGACAAAAGCGGCCGGCCGATTCCGAATCCTGGCAAGGAACCGGCGCCCGATGGTCGCCTGATCGCACCGGACGAGGCCGGCCTTACCAATTGGCGATCTCCCAGCTTCGACCCCAAGACGGGATTATTTCTGGTCAATACGCGTCCCAGCTACAGCCTCTATTTCACCAAGCCGGCGGATGGCGATTACGGATGGGCAGGCGCCGACTACAGCGTGTGGAGCAAAGGTGTACTCGAAGCCATCGATTACCAAACCGGCAAGATCCGGTGGACTCACGAACTGGGCCCAACCGCCGGAGCCGGCATTTTGACGACGGCGTCCGGACTTGCGTTCACCGGCGACGGTCATGGGAACGTGCTTGCACTGGATACGAGTACCGGAAAGACCCTCTGGCACGTTGGCGCAGGCTTCGTCATGCAGAGCGCGCCAACTACCTACGAACTCGATGGACGGCAATACATACTTACCAGCAGCGGTGGGGTTCTATTCGCATGGGCTCTTCCGGCGAACATGCAATGATGGCATCCATGGGGGCAGTGAGCGGCCCGGCGCAGGCGCGAAATTACCCCGGGAAGCCTCGACCATGGTTGAACCATAAATATCGCTTGACATGCTTGTGGTATGACCATGATATTGATGGACGCCGTGCGACTACCGGTTTCGCCGATTGTCGCGGAGCATCGGGGGCGTTTATCTGCCGTTTGAGGCCTGGGGTTCTCTGCCCCCACGCAGGCTTACAGAATTCTCGAAAACAAGGAGGAGTAAATGTCGCCATCACGTCGTGAATTTTTGGTTGGGCTGGCAGCATCGGGAGCGGTGGTTTCGCTCCCAACTATGCTGGCTGCCAAGGCGAGCGGGGTTGATATCAAGATTGGATTCTCTGCGATCGCGTGGCATGATCAGGATGCCCAGGCTATACAGGATCTGTCCACGCTCGGCGTCCCGGGAATCCAGCTGCGCGCCAATGCGGTTCAGGATTTTCCCGATCCTCATGCGTTACGCGACCTGCTGGCCCAACACCATCTGACCTTCGTAGCCCTTTCCAGCGGTACGGCGCCTTTGGATCCGGCGCAGCGGCAGAGCACAATCGACGGTCATGTCAAGAATGCCAAGTATCTGCACGAGGCGGGGGGAAGCTATCTGCAGATAGTTCCAGCCTCTTCCAAGGGCAAAACCGCTACGGCGGACGACCTCAAGTATGAGGGCGAGTTACTCACCGAGATTGGCAAGAGCGTAGCCGCTGTCGGGGTTCAGGCCAGTGTTCACAACCACATGGGGACGATAAGCCAAACCCCGCAGGCGCTGGACGCAATCATGGATGCCGCCGATCCAAAATACGTGAAGCTGGAACTGGATACGGCGCATTATCTACAAGGGGGTGGCGATCCCGCCGCAGCCATCCACAAATATGACAAACGGATCTTGTTCCTTCATCTGAAGGATGTCAAGGACGCGCCGACTAAGGGAGGATATGAATTTGTGGAACTGGGACAGGGCAGGGTCGATTTTCCGGCCGTTTTTGCGGCGCTAAAAGCCATTCACTTCCGTGGTTGGGGTATCGTCGAACTGGATGGTGAGCGTACCGGAACTCCTCGCGCCCCCATGGAGTCAGCCGAGATCAGCAAGAAGTATCTTGAGCAAACATTGGGCGTGCATGTATGAACTGATTCGGGCGGAATCGGCTTGATCAGGTGAGGGATGCGATTGGTATATCGACCTCAGCGCCACCGCGTTGAGCAGAGAGGTACCCCGTGTAAAGGGTGGCAATCGTATCCCGCGCCAGGTCCGCCGTGGAGATTGGTTCCCGGCCTGCAAAGATACTCTCCATAAAATCCTGGAATTCCTGATGATAGCCGTGATGCCAATCCTCGTCTGTAGCGGGGTTGCTCCAACCCTGCTTGGTCCCGATTTTCTCGGTAACATAGACATCCTTGAGCAGATCTTCCCTGGCATTGAAGGTTTCGAGCGAGTTAACCGGGCTCAGATTGCAGTGGGTACGATGATTGTTGCAAACCACTTCCAACCAGTTGTGAACACCGCCCAGAACGATTTCTGTTGAAAATATGTCTGCTACGGTCCCATCGGAGAATTTGACATGAATCTGTACAAAGTCTTCGACATCGTCATAAGCTGTGCGTAGAAAGCCCTCGTCTCGATACGTTTTTAGTCGAGTGATCTCGTGGGTCCGGGCGCTTGCTGTCAGCGGCCGAATGGGCACACCATCTCTGGCTTCACCCTCGACTCGCTTGAGATAAAGTGCCGCGCTCAGGGGATGGCAGCCCTTGCCAACCAGTGACCCCCCGCCGGAGAATTTCCAGGATCCGTAATAGGGGGAGTGAGATCCGCTATGGGACTCTTCCCCCACGATCCAAAGAATTTGAGCGCCGCTCTTGACCAGGATTTCCCGTTCCTTCTGGACCGCGGGGGCATAGATCCAATTCTCCGCATAGCAAACGGTCTTGCCGCTCGCCTGGGCAGCGGCAAGAATCCGGTTACAACTCGCCATGGCTTCCCGGAGCATCTGCTCCTTGGGGAAAGTGTTGCCACGAAACTCGCTTACGTCCGCGCCATAATATCCGGTGAAGGGCTTCTCGATGATCACGTGCTTTCCCCGATTCAACGCCTGAACCGCAAGCGGTTCGTGAGAAGAGGGAGTGCTGCAGATGTCCACTACATCCACCGCATCACAGAGGTCTTCGAACGTCGCAAAAGAACGAATTCCCTTGCCTTGCGCAAACCTGTCTCTTGAGTCTGCCGTTTTTGAGGTTACCCCCACGACTTCGACGGGCACTCCATAGACCCTGTTGAGGCCTTCCCAGTGAAATCTCGCGGCAAACTGTGCCCCCACAATACCTACACGAATTCCTGTTGCCATCAGTTTGCTCCCTTTTAACAGGAAAGGTATCCCCGGTGTTTCGGGCGGAAGGCTTAATTCCTTGCCCCAAGGTCCGACCACTATGCAACATACCGGACAATCTCCGGCTGCGTCAATCTGCAGAGGCAGAGCGAATGCGCCAAGCAGGATCGACAACGGGCGTGTGAACGGAACAGCGGCCAGATGCCGGGGAGCTGGCTGCCGAGGAGGCGCCTAAGCCCTTTAGCGGACCCCGCCCTGCAACTGAACCACGCAAGACCATGGTCACACCAAACGATTATTTGACAGTCGCGTGGTATGTCCACTATCTTTGTGTCCGATTCGGCGACGACATGAAAAATGCGGCATTTTAGAGCCACATTTTCGGGGCCGGGGACTCATGGAGTGACAGCACGAGCGCCAGGATTATCGAGACCCTTGCAACCAATAACAATCCTACGGAGGCGTTAACAACATATGTGCTTTTCCAAGTTCCCGGGATTACATACTTCGGATTCCGCCCTAATAACTATCCGAAAGCGAGCTGCTTCCAACCTTGTTATACGATTAGGGAACATTACGCTGGTTGGCGTGGTGCTGCTTCTTGCCGTAAGTTCCCATTACTACGCCATGGCACAGAAAATCACGGCTACCATCGTGGGCACAGTTAAGGATCCCCAAGGTGCCCTGGTCGCCGGTGCCGCGGTTACCGCCACCAACACTGACACCGGCTTCAAGGTATCGGCCACGACGAGTGGTGACGCGGAATACACCCTCTCGAATTTGCCAGTTGGGACATACATCCTGGAGGTCACTGCACCGGGATTTCAAAAGTTCGTGCAACAGAATATAGTCTTGAGCGTCGACCAGACACAAACGATAGGTGTTCTTCTCACTGTGGGCACGCAGGTCCAGACCGTTACCATCAGCGATACGCCGAACCTTGTGAATACCAGCACGGTCGAGGTGGCGAGGACCATTCAACCGAGGGAAATCGTTGGCCTGCCGCTGGTAAACCGTAACGTGAACACCCAGATCTCGCTCACTGCCGGCGTTCAATCCAATAGTGCTAGCCCAACGAATTCCAGTTCACCAAATTTTGTTAACGGGTTGCCGGCTACAGATGTGGTCGCCAATGGCAGCATCGATGCCGGGGTGCCATCGGTTAGTTACTATCTCGATGGCGGCCTGAACATGACTCGGTTTCGCGATTACGGAAATCAACTCCCTGATCCCGACGCGATCGAAGAGTTCCGCGTCGAGACCAGCAATTACTCTGCCGCTTATGGCCGCCTATCGGGTGCCGTGGTGACCGTCTTAACGCATTCAGGATCGGATCAATTCCACGGATCGTTATTTGAATTCCTTCGCAATACCGATCTGAATGCCACTCCGTGGAATGCAACTTTCAAGGCGCCCTATCATCGTAATCAGTTCGGCGGTACGATCGGTGGTCCAATCAAACGCGACAAATCGTTCTTCTTCTTCAGTTATGGCGGTTTACGCCAGACCACTGGCCAGTTTCTTAGCGGCGCGGTGGTGCCCACGGCTGCTCAGCGCGAGGGAGACTTTGCGGGTGCGAGCGTACTGCCGGTCGACCCGACCACGGGAAAAGTCTATGACTATAACAACACCCCAGGGTGGATTCCCCCGAACCAACTCGATCCGACGGCACAGAACATTATTAAAGACATTCCCTTGCCGAATGGACCCAATAACACCTGGACCGGCTACTTTGTCGGCCCTTTGGACAACAACGAATATCTCGGTAAGGTGAACCAGCAGATTTCCGCCAAAGATAACCTGTCGGTGAGCTACTTCTCGATTAAAACAACCTCGAATGCTTTTGGTGGAGGCAACCTACCCTGGTCGACCCAGTTCACCTCAGCTCACCAGCAGAATATAGATGTCAGTGACGTGCACGTTTTCAGTCCTACCTTGGAAAACCAGGCCTGGTTGACCTATACCCGCGTTATGGCCAGCAGGACCAACGCCCCGGAAGAGTCGATAAACAGTTTCGGTTCGGATTTCACGCCCCAGGGAGTACCGGCGCTTCCGCAGATAGCGGTATCCGGCTATTTCACTCTTGGACAGAGTTATGCGGGACCTGTGACGGGCGACGATTTTTACGCTATTCGTGACATGGCGAGCCAGACGAAAGGTAAACACTCTTTAGACTACGGCGTCGAAGTGTCACTGGATAAAGATATGCAGGTGGCGGAAGAACAAAGCTTCGGTGTGTTTAACTTCGCCACCTCAGCCCCGAATTCGACAAAGAATGCTCTCGCCGATTTTGTGCACGGTACCGTGGCTACGATGGAGCAGGACACGCCATACACCTCCCTACTAAGCAGCTGGTATTGGGGCTTTTTCCTACAGGACAACTACAGGATCTTCCCCCGCTTGACCCTCAGCCTGGGGCTGCGCTATGACCTGGACACTCCCTTTACGGAGTCCCGAAATCAGGAGCAGACGTTCGTCCCTGGCGTACAGTCAATCAAGGTTCCGGGGGCCCCTCTCGGGCTCCTGTATCCGGGCGATAAGGGCGTGACTCGAGGTATCGTCGAGTTGCGCAAACATCATATCTCGCCGCGTGTTGGCTTCGTATGGGATCCCTTTGGAGATGGCAAGACCGCGATTCGCGCAGGGGCGGGTGTGTTTTATGGAAGCCCTACCGGCAATGAATGGAATCAAGGTACAAGTGGTCAGCCATTTTCGATTCGCCAGTCATTCAACTCCATTGCCTCTCTGACCAACGTCTATGGGGACCCCGCTTCATTTCCCAATGGCAGCCCATTTCCCTACACATTTAATCCAGCCGACGCCCACTTTCTACCTGCCGCCGGAGTATCGGCGATATCGACAGGTTATCAATGGCCACTATCATACCAACTAAACTTTGCCATAGAGCGTCAACTGCCGGGTAAGATCAGTGTCACTGGCGCTTATGTGGGGACTTTGTCGCACGATATCCCATTTGAGACAGATGGAAATTATGCAGCGTACGCCCCTGGCGCAACTACTTCGCAGACCAGCATAAACAGCAGGCGGCCTTACGATCCAGGGGTGCTTGGGGAAACCACTCTACTACTTTCCAACCTGACTGCGTCTTATAACTCCCTACAGATCACCGTAAACAAGCAGCTTAGCCACCACCTAACTATGAATGGATTCTACGTCCTCAGTAAGTCCTTTTATAGTGCGTCCCCTGGGGCGGTTGGGCCGGGCGGGAACACGCAGAATTATGACGCTCTAGGAGAAGAGCGTGGCCCCTCCGATTTCGATCAGAGAAACATGGCCAGCATTTCGGGCATCTGGAATCTGGCTTATTACAGTGGTTCCAGCAGGATCCTTAATGCCCTCGCGAATGGCTGGGAGATCGCTCCAATTCTGACTTTCAATAGCGGCCTGCCACTCAATATTCAGACCGGCGCGGATAACAACGACGATGGCTACACCTCGGACCGGCCAAATCTGGTTCCGGGGAAGCAAGCATTTCTCAACCCAAATCGAAGCAGGACTGCGGCCGCTGCGGAATGGTTTAATCCGGGCGCCTTTGTTAAAAACGCGCCCGGAACCGGAATCGGTCCCGGCGGCGCTGATGGCAATACTCCGCGCGACTATCTGCGGTCACCTGGATATCGAGATGTAGACATTGGCATCTATCGCAATTTTGCATTGCCGGAAAAGATATCGCTGCAGGTACGCGGTGAAGCGACCAACGCTTTCAACATGGTGAACCTCGGAATACCGACCGCTACCGTATCATCCCCAATTGACGGCAAGATTACTTCTGCGATCGCCAACTCAAATCGACAGATCCAGTTGGGAATAAGGCTGACGTTCTAGTTCTGTGGGAGTATTGAGAACTCGACTAACCCTGGGGATGGGAGGGGTCTTACTGGACATCGTGGGAGGTCCCGGAACCAGTGGGCTACCTTTCATCAAAAGGGGAATGGAAATGGTTTTCAGCGTGGCTCGGGCAATCCGGCGATTCGCCTTTCTGGAAGCAGTAAGTTTCGTTTTTACCTGTGCAGCGCTCACCAGTGTGGCTTGCGAAGCACAGACGCCGGTGGCGCCAGGGCCGGGCGGCGACCAGGTGCTTTCACAGCCGAGAGTATTCCTTCTCGACCAGCTTCCGGGACACAAAATGGCCAATGGAGGAGAAAGCAGAAATATAGTTCATGGCGCGCTGGCAACGGGCGAGGTCGTCGCCCTACACGAGTCGGTGTTGCCGGTCGGCAGCGTACCAAATCCACCACACAAGATTGAGCATTCGGAGTTCATCATTGTACTAGAGGGAAAATTAGCGTTCGAGCATGACGGCAAATCTGAGAGTGCTGGGCAAGGCGACGCGATCCTCGTTGCCGTTGGCGTCATGCATACGTTGAGGAACGTGGGCGATGTACCGGCAAAGTACATCGTGATAGCAATTGGCGGGGATGTAAAAAAGTAATCAGCTTGACGGTCTGTGATCGTAGCCAAAATAAGTGGCGCACCATCGACGTGCTGTGTCGATCGGTTGCTGACGCTCCATTCGTTCAAATCGCATCCGATTTGCTCCACGCGAGATGCGTTCGCTTATATCCGGCATAAAACAGAAGACGAGTATCGGAACAGGCTTAGATAGTAGTACTTTCCTTGCCCTGTTGCCTTCCATCCGCACTCCTTCTTTGCTGGCGTGTCTTATTCTTTGGGTGATCAGCAAGTTCGCTTTCGAGTTCGCTCTCCGCGCGGCGCAGATGTTGTTCCATTGTTCTGCGTGCCGCAACGGGATCTCTGGCCCGAATCGCGCGATAGATTGCGCGGTGCAGCTCTGCAGATCGCCTCAGGTCAACAGAGTGTTCAACTGTCTTCCGGCGCTCGTCGTAGATTGCCGTAGCGACCGTTTCCATGAGAACTGCAAGGATAGGATTTCCGGCAGCTTCCGCGATTGCGCGGTGGAAACGAACATCGTGAATAAGGTACTCCTGGGGCTCATCGAAGGTCGCATACATTTCTGCGACTTCTTCGGACAAGATCGTAAGGTGCTCGTCGCGACCCCGCTCAGCGGCCAGGGCCGCAAGACTCCCTTCGAGTATGAGGCGCGCTTCGAACATCTGCTTCGGTTGAAAGCCATGCAGGACACTCAGTAAGTGCAAGGGGAAATTGTGTGAAGCCGGCTCTGCGTCGGCGACGAACGTTCCCACTCCATGCCGCACCTTTAATAGCCCCATCGCCGCAAGATAGCCGATACCTGCACGAAGACTCGCGCGGCTGATCTTCAGTTGCGCCGCAAATTCACGTTCGGCCGCTATTTTATCTCCGGCTTTCAGAGCCCCCGTTTCGATGAGTTTTTGAATATGATTAACGACCCGCATTGCCAGCTGCTTCTCAGACGTTGCATTCTTTTTTTGCGGCATGTCTGTTGCGGCGCCCCCAGTTCGCGCATCGGAGTGTCGTTGAGAGATTAGCATCTCCGGGTGGATTCAGGCTGACGATTTTCGACTGACCTTATTTATGGATCGGCCTATGGACAGGCCCATACCTGCTTAAGTCGCATCACTCAGACTTCGACAGAATTAAAGCGGAAGATGTTTATCGGGGACTGCGCTTAGGATGTCTTTGTTGACCCCATTCATTCGGGTTGATTCGATTAGTACGGGTGGGAGCATAAATAGAAGGTTCGGATCCTCGGCCTGTTTCCGAGGGTCCGACTTACAGTGCTATTGGCAGACCGCCTTAACGAAAAACTCGAAGTAACTTGCTGTCGGTTACGTGCTGTACCCGAAGGGACGAAAGACCGGATTTATTCTCGTCAGGGGTGGGAGCGGAGCTTGACGCCCACAAGCCTTACAAAGGCAACGACGAAATCTGTGGAGGCCCCGTTACTGGTCAGACCTCGGCACCTATTTGTTGGGTGTTCCTCATGCATAAGTTCTTCGAATGTCTTCCTGCACATCGACCGGGGAAATCGCGATCCCGGGGCTCCGCGGATCTTTCCCCTCCCGACCTCCGGTGCATCCAGCTGGCCGCCTGAGGTCTTGGACGCCGTTGTTTGGATGCGCCGTATTGAACGGCTCGGCCAAGCGGCCAGGTTCGATAGGGTCGATTGCGTTTAGTGTGGTGATGCTTCTAGAGAGAATGGCGATTTGCGAATGAGGTTGTGGCCGCCGCCGACCTCGCCGCCTGACAGAAAAATCTTCAGGCTGTTACTTGTTGCTGACGTGAGCAGTGAATAGCAGAGCCTGCCTTAAGCGAAGTCGAATGGCTGCCTCCGCTACGCTCCCCCCCGGATTTCCTGTCGAGGTTTGTGGCATTGGCGAACTTCATACGGTTTTCTTTACTGAAAGCGCATACGCGTGTGTTGGTGAGGGCATGGGAGCCGGCTTGCCTTGCACACCTTGCGTTCTTTGGCTCCCTCCCCCTGCAACCGCCGCCCTGCAGCCCGTTGCAGTACGTAGCCGGGCACGATAACATCAGCATGACGGTTTGTTGCGCCTATCCTCATGGTTTAGCGCCGTCCCAACGGTTCGCTTTCGAGCGCGGAAGTGGTGAAATTGGCAGACACACCATCTTGAGGGGGTGGCGCCGAGAGGCATGGGGGTTCAAGTCCCCCCTTCCGCACCAATAGATAGAGGTTCAGCTGTCCATGATCTGGTTTGTCGGTACCATTCACGTTATCGTTTGCTTCATCCTGATTGGCGTTGTTTTGCTGCAGCAGGGGAAAAGTGCTGACCTCGCCGGCGCCTTTGGCGGCCAGGGTTCACAGACTGCATTCGGCCCCCGCGGCGCAGCCAACCTGCTGACCAAGGTGACCACCTGGGCGGCGATCATCTTCATGTTCACCTCGATTGGGCTCACCGTTCTGATCCAGCGCACCAGCGGCCCGCGCTCCGTACTCTCGGGGATCAAGAGCACCCAGAGCACCCCGGCCAAGCCCGCACCGGCGCCAGCGGCTCCCGCCAAGTAAATCCTCAGCAACTCAGGCGGGAGGGCGACCTCGTGTCCTGCGGCCCACCGCCACTACCAGCAAGCCCATCCCCAGGAAAACCAGCAGGAGTACCGCGGCGTGGGCCATCACGCCGCCATACCCCAACACCTTCACATCCATAAAAGGATAGGGATAGAGACCGCTGACCGCGCCTCGCGCCAGCACGTACACCAGATAAGCGGCGGGGTAAGCCAGCCAGATTACGGCATCCTTCCAGCGCAATCCCGTCCGCGGCCCAAATACCAGCCAGTACACGACATAGCCAACCGGAATAACGTCATGCAGAATGGCGTCAGCGACCCACTGCAGGCCCTGCGGATTCCATAGCTGCCGCAGCAGCAGACGGTAGATGATGCCCACAATCGCGATATAGGCCGCAGCGCCGGCCTGCACTGACGGGCGGCAGAAAAACTGCTTCCATCCGGTTGCCGGGCCGATAGTTCTGAAGGAAAAGACGGTGGCGGTGAATACCAGCGCAACCAGGAAATTGGTCAGGATGGTGAAGAAGCTAAAGTAGGTAATCAACGTTCCCACGATCGCCAGCGCCCCTGCAGGCGATTGGGCCAGTATCAGGTAAAGCTGCAGCAACAACGCAAACCAGCCCAGCAACGCCCCTACCGCCGCGGATATACGCATGGCCGCATTGTAACCAGCGCTCTCCATGCATACAGTGAATCTCCTAGAATGGCGGAATGATCTTTGAGAGCTTTCCTGTCGGTCCGCTGCGCTGCAATTGCACCATACTGGGCGACGAGGTGACCCACGAAGCAGTGGTCGTCGATCCCGGGGATAACATTCCCGAAATTCTTTCCCGGCTGCAGAAGCATGGCCTCACCGTGCGCCAGATCATCGTCACGCATGCTCATATAGACCACGTGGGGGGAGCGGCTCAGTTACGAAAATCTACCGGGGCGCCGGTGCTAATGAACCAGCAGGATCTGGCGCTGCTGGGCATGATGGAGATGCAAGCTGGCTGGCTTGGCGTTCCAACCCCGCAGGTGGCGGCTCCGGACGCCAGTGCCGAGGACGGCCTGACCATCGGGCTGGCCTCCCTACCCGGCCAGGTATTGCACACTCCAGGACATACTCAGGGAAGCATCTGCCTCCTCTTTCCTGATCAGCAACTGTTGGTTGCAGGCGACACGCTGTTTGCCGGGTCGATCGGGAGAACCGATCTTCCTGGAGGCGATGGGCGGCAAATCCTGCGTTCGCTCCGGGATCGCCTGTTGGTGCTACCCGATACTACCCGTGTTCTTCCTGGGCACGGGCCCGAGACAACAATCGGGGAAGAAAGACAATCGAATCCTTTCCTTCAACCAAATTTCCGAATGTGACACATTAACTTCCCGGAGCAGTGTGCACAAAGGTGAACATAAGTAGATCAATACGAGCCAAAACCGCTGAAGTTTTCATTCCTTAAATATCTTAATAATCTGATAGATACATCAATTTCATAAACCTCTAATTGAATGACACGTAAGTGTTAGTAACGATCTTGAGTCCCCCCTTTTGCACATATTTTTGCGCCGTGGCCCTAAAATTGCCGTAGTCTATCTGATTGCCCGCCGGCCGAAGTGGGCAATGATGGATTCCACGCCTGCAGTGAAGTCCTCTTCGGGCGCTAGCAGGCTTACCACCAGCCATCCCTGCCCGGAAAAGCCAAAGAAACCGCCAGGATGTACTACGACCGCTCGCTCCAACAGGAGCTGCAGCGCAGTTTCCTCTTCGCTCTGCAGCCCGGGAACCCGGAGTACGGCATACCAACCCGCTTCCACATCCAGCCGGTTCACCAGGGTCTGGCGCCGCAAGGCAGCGTCGAGAGTGCCCAGGTTGCGCTCCACGCGCTCCCGGATCTGCCTTTGCAACACTCCCCGGGCGCTTAGCCAGCTGGGCAGCGCGTGCTGGATGGGAGCACTCATGGAGAGAAAGGTGTCGCAGATCACCTCCAGGCGCATCAGGGCCTCTTGCTCAGCAAAGCACGCCATCCAGGCTGCCTTCATCTGCGGCAATGCGGCCACTTTACTCAGCCCGCTGAGCACAAAGGTGGGTACCAGGTGACTACCGTTGGCAAAGCTCTGCCCCGCGTCGCGCCCTGCGTGCCCATAGTCAAGAAACACCTCATCCACGAGCAACGCCAGCCCGTGCTCACGGCACAGTCCTTCGATCGCGGCCCGCTCCTGGGCCCGGGTGAAGTGCCCAGTGGGATTGTTGGGGTGGACGACGGCAATCGCCCGGGTGCGGGGGGTGATGCGGCGGCGCAGCGCCTGGAGGTCGAGATGCCAGCCATGATCGTAGAAAAGCTCATACGGAATCAGCTGCACATTATCCAGCTGCGCCAGGAAATCGAACAGCGGGTAGCCCGGCTGCCCAATCAACACCTCGTCCCCGGGATCGCACAGCAGCCGGAAGAGGAAGCTGTAGGCTTCGCTGGTACTGGTGGTGAGAAAGATCTGCTCCGGATCTACACCGGCTCCATGGTCGCGGTAATAGCGGCTGACGGCCTCCCGAGCGAGGCGAAGGCCCTTCGGATTCGGCTCGTAACGCAGGGCTTCAGGATCGCCAAGCGGCCCCAGAATAGAAGCTTCTTCGCAGGTAAAGCCGCAGGCCGTCGGGTTAGAGACGGTCAGATCCCAGAGCCGGGTGCCCGCCGCGCGCAATCGTGCCAGCTCTCTCGCCCAGAGTGTTTCCCCCATATCCCACTGGGTGCGCGTAGACCAGCGGAATCTCTTGCCTCCCGTTTGCATGGTGTAATAGAGCATAAACAGGAAATACGTTCAGGGAGTTTGCACGCATGGATCTGAAAGCCGTGATCTTCGACTATGGCGAAGTTTTGAGCGGACCGCCTGACCCCCAGGCGCATCGCAATCTGCTGGCCATCGCCGGGGTGAAGGAACAGGCTTTTGAGAAGTCCTATTGGGCTCACCGCCTGGACTACGACGCCGACATCTTGAACGGCCAGACGTATTGGCAGACCGTTGCCCGCGAAACGGGCGTGAGCTTCACCGCCAAGCAGATCCAGCAGCTCGAGGAGCAGGACGCCCTGATGTGGATGGAGCTCAATCCGGCGATGCTGGCGTGGATCCCCAGGATCAAGCATGCGGGTTTCCTGCTCGGTATCCTGTCAAATATGCCAGCCGGAGTGCTGAACTATATGCTGCCCCGCTTCACCTGGCTGGCCCAGTTTGACCACCTCACATGGTCTTGCGAGCTTGGCGTCGTCAAACCTGATCCCGCCATTTATCTGCACGCGGTCAAGAAGTTAGGCGTCTCGCCAGATCAGGCGCTATTCATCGACAACCTGGAAAAGAATACCGTCGGCGCCGAGGCGGTCGGGCTCCACGCCGCTCTGTTTCAGAACGTAGAACAGCTGCAGAATGATCTCGCGCGGCGCGGATTTCCTTTACCCGTTCTCGAACCGGTGGCATAAGAAGAGAGGGCGCGTTGAGTGCCGTGGTATCCCACTCAAGCCAAAATGCGGCTTGAATGGGGCAGCCAACGTTTGCTAGGGGAAAGAGGGCTCTCTTCCCCTAGCGCGAAGCTTTGAGCGCCAGCCCGACCTGCTCCACAATTTCCAGGTCAAACCCCTGCAAGGCGGGCACATGGGTGCGCGTGTTGGAGAGCAGCCGAATCTTCCGAATATTCAAATCGGAAAGGATCTGGCCACCCAAACCGACCTGGCGCAAGATTCGTTGTTGCCGGTCATCCCCGTGTTCGCAGCTGCGCTCTTCCCTGTGCAAGAACAAACGGTGAGGCAACACGCTGCGGTCAATATTGAAACCTTTACTTGAGTTGTGTAGATAGACCAGCGCGCCCCGGCCAGCGTCCGCGATCATCTCCAGCGACCGCTGCACCACCTGGTGGCAATCGCACAACGTGGTGCCGAAGACATCGCCCGCCAGGCAATGGGAGTGCACCCGAACCAGGACCGGATCCTGGTTGTGTTCTGAGCTCACGTCGCCCCGAACCAGGGCCAGGTGGCTCTCTCCGCCGTCAACTTCGCTCTCATAAGCGATCATGCGAAAGTCGCCGAAGCGGGTGGGCAAAATCGACTCCGCCACGCGGAAAATATAGCGCTCGTTCTGCAGGCGGAAGCGGATAAGCTCCGCCACGGTCAGCATCCTCAACCCGTGCTGATTGCAAAATTCGACCAAGTCCGGCACCCGCGCCATGGTGCCATCATCGTTCATGATCTCGCAGATGACCCCCGCGGGAATGAGCCCAGCCATGCGCGCCAGGTCGACGGAAGCCTCCGTCTGTCCAGCGCGCACCAGAACCCCTCCCCGCCGGGCACGCAGGGGAAACACATGCCCTGGACGCGCCAGATCCGCTGCTGTCTTGCGCGGATCGATAGCCACCTGAATGGTGTGCGCACGATCGTAGGCGGAAATGCCCGTGGTGACACCCTCCCGGGCCTCGATCGTTTCTGTAAACGCGGTGCCGAAGCGCGAGGAATTCTCTTGCGTCATCGGCCCCAGGCGGAGGTAGTCAGCTCGCTCTTCAGTCAAGCTCAGGCAAATGAGTCCGCGCCCAAACTTAGCCATGAAGTTGATCGCTTCCGGAGTGACAAACTCCGCCGCCAGCGTCAAATCGCCCTCGTTCTCACGGTCCTCGTCGTCGACTACGACGATCATGCGGCCCGCTTTGAACTCCTCGAGGGCCCCGGGTACATCGGTAAAAGGCGCCTTTGTCTCCATGGCTTTATTCTCCGCCTGGTAGGTTGCTGATGTCACCTAGCTGCCAGCAGACGCAAAAAAACGCCGCTCTCGGCGGCGTTCCTTTGCTTCGGGTCTGCTACTCGTTTACAACGTGGATTCGATTTCAAAACCCCAAGCCTCGAGTAGCGCCTCCGGGATATACTTCGAATTCTTGTTACGCCGGGCCCATTCGCGCAACCGTGTAGAACGAACATACTGATCGGGAGTCAGTTTAAACTCTTTAACCACCTGTTCGAATGAGGTGACAGTCGGGACTACCGGGCCTATCGGCTCCGGCTTGCCCCAGTTGGGATTACCACGACGTTTTGCCATTTGATCCGTTATCCTCTAGGGAGATGAGCAACAAGCATTACCCAGCGGGTTTGGAACTTCACCTACTCAGCTCCGCCAGTACATGCCAAAGTTCTTATTTTAAGGATTTTTTCTCCAAAAATCAATAGCAAATATGGGCTAAGTCGTTTATTCTTCGTGTCGCTGCAAGGTAAGACCCGCGCAGCCTCACCAACTAAGTCTGCAACCTATCCCGTCTTAATGCACTCCAACCGAATGACTTACTTGCTCTTCGTGAAAGGTGGATGGTCATGAACGTAGTCCGTTACTGGGCAGTTTTCTCTCTGGGGGTGGCTGCCGGCGCAGCTGCGGCACTCATTTATGCTCCGCAGACCGGGGAAAAGACCCGTAAGCAACTCAAGCGTAATCTGCAGGATGCAACCGATTATATCCAGGACACCACTGGTGATCTCAGCAAACACGCCACCCGCGTCTATAAGAAGACCAAGGACGTAGCCGGTGATGTAGTCTCCCGCGTGGGTTCGGTGGCCAGCAACGTTAGCTCCGCAGCCAGCAACGTGGCCGACAAGGTTGGGGATCTGGTTTAACTATCGAGGGTAGGCCAGTAGTTGCCGCGCCGCGCGATATCCGGAGCGCAGCGCTCCATGCACGGTACCCCAGTGGCCGGTGGTGTCGGTATGCTCGCCGGCAAAGTAGAGCGTCTGCGCCACCGGCAGGGAGAGCTGGCCGGAAGCATCGATGGCCCCCTTGGGAACGTAGGTATAGGCCCCAAGGCTGTGGGGATCGGTTAGCCAATCGTGGATATGCCGGCCCAGAAGGTGGCTCTTCAGGTCGTCCAGGGTACTGCCCAGCAGCAACGCGAGGGTCTCGAGGCCCAACTCCGGCAGCTGATGCATATCCAACCTCTCCGTTTTGCGGCCGCCGATCCAGCCAGTCAACGTTGAGCCTGGCTTTGGGTTCGTAGTCCACCAAGTCGGAGGAATGGCCTCGGGCGCGAACACGAAGCTTACGTCCTTGAGCACGACAAACTGTTTCCAGAAGGCGCTGTCGAACTCGTAAACCACGCGAGCGGCAGGCCCCATGACCAAGCAGTCGGCCAAAGCGAGAATTTCCGCCGGCTCGGGGGAGAACGCGACCTGCCGCGCCTGCAGCACCCCCAAAGGCAAGGTCACGATCGCCGATTTTGCCCGCAGCACGCGACCTGTCTCTGTTGCCACTTCTACCTTGCCAGGCTCCCAGGCTACGGATCGCACCGCCATCGATCGAAACAACTCACCGCCGGCCTCGCGAAACCTGCGCAAGAGATACTCGGGAACTCGGGCGTAGCCTTCGACTATGCGGAACAATCGGTCGGCCGAGATTGCGTCTTCTGCTGCCTGTTGTTTCTCGAGCGCGCGAATGCTGATGCGCTGCGCGTCGGCCGCATTGAAGCCCTCGACATAGTTGGTCGCCCGCGTCACGGCCTCCGGTGAGAGCTTGCGTTGACTTACAAATTCGCTAAAGCTGAGGTCGGGTGCATCCGGGGCCAGCTCAGCATGGCCGAGCTCGTCAAATAGCTGGTGAACCTCGTGCTGGTCTCCGCAGGGACCCAATGGGCCCACGCCACGAGCAGGATCCACACAGCGGCTATCGCCGTCCAGCTCGAAGCGGGTCAGTCCCGCCTCGTCGATCAGATCGAGCAAGTCCTGCGGCAGGCCATGGACAAATTCTGCCCCGAGCTCCACGGGCAGGCCGCCCTGGCTGGCATGAACGGTGTGAATCCGGCCCCCCACGCGGTTCCGGGCCTCAAGCAGAGCCACGCGCCGCCCCGCATCAGCTAGCGTTCGTGCGGCTGCCAGACCGGCAACTCCCGCTCCAATTACGAGGGCGTCGAAGGTATCGGTTCTCTCCCCGCTCATTCACTGCACCTCCCAAGTGAGTGTCTCGGCGCGCGCACCTTGCGCCGGCAAAGGATGCTTGAGCGCCTGGATGGATAGAGCGGCGCCCGCGTGCAGTGTCTCCGGGGTGAAGCGAAGCGTTCGCCCTTCCATGTGCATGCTCACTCGTGGCGCCGTCTTTGCCTGGGGCGAAGCCGGATGGGCAAGCGGAAACTCCACTTCGCCGCTGAGGCCGCTTACCAGGTAGAGCGACACCAGATCGCAGAAGCCCAGTGCCGCTGTCCATCGTTCCAAGTCTTCGCTGCTGGCCATCGAGCTGCTTTCGAGCCTTTGTTGGCGCGTTTTCTCCGACCGGAGAAAACTTTGGTGCTGCGCAGGATCATGCTGGGCCAGCAGGCTGAAGTGGCGACTGACGATGGCGGCGCCTATCTGCGACAAGCCTTCGATGCTGTCGATCGAGGCGGTCCACGCCTCGGCCGCCTCCCCAGGTGCAACAGCAACGAAGGAAACTGGAGTTGCCTTGCCGGCCTGCGGGCCGCCAGAGCGCAGGCGCTGAATCTGTTGTGCATCGCTCGAGGCCCAACCAGTATCGTGCATCTGAATGGCCCGGGTAATTTCGGGCAGCAATTTCCCGAAGCTCGCGGGTAGTAGCGCCGCGGCCAGTTCTCCGGCGAGCACAGCATGCGAAGGCTGCGGCACCAGCAGACAAGGGAGATGCGCTTTGCGCTGTGCCGCTTCCACCCGCGCCCAGGGCGACGATGGCCCATCACTTTTTTCTTCTCCCGGTAACCAGCCAATCACCATCGAGTCTCTCTCCTTATAACTTGGCCATTATCAGGTAATCTGGCGTGTATCTGGATTTCGGGTGGAGCGTACATGATTCTGAAAGAAGAAGTAACTGTTGATGTCACGACACCGACAGGTCCCATGCGGACCCATATGTTTCGCCCTGCGGCGGAGGGGAAGTACCCCGCGGTCGTGCTCTATTCTGAGATCTTTCAGGTTACCGGCCCGATTCGACGCTTTGCCGCGTTTATCGCCGGCCATGGCTACATCGTCGCTGTTCCTGAGGTGTATCACGAGTTGGAGCCGGCGGGAACGGTGCTGGCCTACGATCAGGCGGGCTCCGACAAAGGCAATGCCGACAAATACGCCAAGCCGGTTTCCTCCTACGATAGTGATGCGCGCGCAGTGCTCGACTATCTCAAATCGTTGAGTGATTGTACCGGGCGCCTCGGCACCATCGGCATTTGCATGGGAGGCCATCTGGCGTTTCGCGCGGCCATGAACCCCGACGTACTGGCGAGTGTTTGTTTCTACGCCACCGATATTCACAGCCACAGTCTCGGGCTTGGGCAAGCAGGATGATTCGTTGGCGCGCGCAGGAGAGATCAAGGGCGAACTGTTGCACATCTGGGGACGGCAGGATCCGCATGTGCCGCTCGCCGGCCGCGACCTCATCAAGGCCCGGCTGGAGGAAGTGGGCGCCAACTTTCAGTGGCTCGAGGTCAACGGCGCGCACGCATTCATGCGCGACGAGGGCTACCGCTACGACCCAGAGCTGGCGGCGCTTTGTTTGCAAATGTCGCTGGCGCTGCTGCATCGGAAGTTAGCGGTCTGAGAAGATAATCCGGTGGCCGAGCAAGAGCTAAAACAAAAACCCGCCAAGACTCCCGACGATCCCAACAGCGATTTGGGGTTCGGTAGAGTTTTATCGTCACAGCGTGAGCTTCGGCTGCTCAATCGTGACGGCAGCTTCAATGTGCAAAGACGCGGGCGGGGGCTGCGTTCGTTTCTGGCGTACTCCAACCTGGTCAGCACCACCTGGAGCCGCTTCTTCCTCTTCGTTGCCGTCGCCTACCTAACGCTCAATGGATTTTTCGCTTTGCTCTACGACGCTTGCGGACCGAGTGGCCTGGTCAGCACCCTCAACATCGGTATTAATTCTCCCTTCCTGAAGGCCTTCTTCTTCAGCATTCACACCTCGGCGACCATAGGTTACGGAACGATCGTGCCGGTAGGGGTACCAACCAATGTTCTGGTCGCCCTGGAGTCGGTCGTGAGCCTGTTGGGGCTGGCGGTGGTTACCGGGCTGGTTTTCGCGCGCTTCTCCCGCCCGGTTGCGGACATTGTTTTCAGTCAGAATGCGGTGATGTCCTGGATTGGTAACCTTCGCGCTTTCGAATTCCGCATCATTAACTCCCGCAACAACCAGATCATCGATTTGCATGTGCGGGTTCTGGTGTCGCGCTTTGAAACCAACGCCAGCGGAGCCGCGGTGCGCCGCTACTACCCACTTAGCCTGGAGCGGGAGAGCGTGGTTTTCTTTCCGCTCTCCTGGACGATCGTCCACATTGTCGACAAAGAGAGCCCGATTTATGGAGTCACGCAAGATGAGTTATGCGCCAGTGGCGCCGAGTTTCTGATTCTGCTGACCGGAATGGACGAGACCTTTTCCCAGGTCGTTAATGCCCGGTCCTCGTACCGCGCCAACGAAATTATCTGGGACGCGAAGTTTACCGACATCTTCCTCTATGACCCGGAAGGCCGCATGGCCGGCATTGATATGAAGCGTTTCCACGACACCGCACGTATTTCCACGCCGCCGTGATCGACGCGGGTCCGGTGGAGAGACCTGTCCATCCGATCTTGCGCCTCTCAACAACAGTCACCGCCGTGGTGATTGATGGGCGATCGGTCGCAAAACCGCTAGCACTATTCCGACAAAAGATGCGTGGCTTTATGCAGTGATGACCCGCGCGCCGGTAGGACCTGCAACAATCGCCACCGAGGCCAAGCCTAGAAATAGTCCGTGCTCGACTACGCCCGTCATCATCTTGATCGTTCGTCCAACGGCTGCCGGATCCATGATCTCTCCATAGTGGCAGTCGAAGATAAAGTTGCCTTCGTCGGTAATATAGGGTGATCCGTCGTGGCCGGAGCGCAACACAGGGTGAGCACCAATATCTTCCAGCTTCTTCTTCACTGGGGAGGCGGCAAACGGGATCACCTCGACTGGAAGCGGGAAGCGGCCCAGCCGCTCGACGATTTTGTGTTCATCGGCGACAATCACTAGCTGCCGCGAGGAAGCGGCAACAATTTTCTCGTGCAGCAGCGCGCCCCCGCCCCCTTTGATCAGCGCCAACCCCGGAGCAACCTCATCAGCGCCGTCAATAGTCACATCTGTAAATGCAACTTCATCGAAACTGGTGAGCGGAATCTTCAGCGAGCGCGCCAACTCACCGCTGGCTCGCGAGGTGGGGATCCCACGAATCTTCAATCCGTCGCGGACCATTTCTCCAAGGAACTGGATGGCAAAGGTTGCGGTCGAGCCGGTGCCCAGCCCGACCACCATTCCATCCTTGACGTATTCCACGCTCTTGCGAGCAGCAGCGGCCTTCTCTGTATCCGTTAGGGTCATGATTGGTCCCGTTAACTGGCGCGCAATGCGCGGGAGTACATCAGCCGGGTGAAGCCGCTCATCAGAAGGTTAATACCGACGATCGTACCCACAGCCCACACTGCACTCGCCGGCCAGCTTCGCCAGATCATGATGGCCAGTATCAACGTCACGATACCGTCAAACAAAAGCCATCCCGAGCCCGGAGCACTGCGGACTTGAAAATACGTCACGATATGAAAGATGCCTTCCACGAAGAAAAGGACCGCCAAAGCCAGCGTGAGCGAAATCAGGCTCAACTTGGGATTGAGCAGCAGATAAACCCCCGCAATCAGGTAAGCGCAGCCCACCAATAAGCGCCAGAAAAAACCTCCGGTGGTGCGAGCCGCAAAGGTGCCTGCTAAATGGGCGATGCCAGCGACAATCACCAGAAGAGCGACTACGATGGCGACCACCTTGCCTGCTTCGAAGGGCAGCGCCAACGCAAAGAATCCGACAACAATCAACAAAATGGCCCATCCTACGGGGAACGCAGTGCCCTTCCCTAATACGCTACTTGGGGATGTTGCCATGCTAGTGCTCCTTTGTGATTACCGCAGTGGGGTTACGGGGGATACGACTGCATTGAATAGGTTGACGATAGCAATGGTACATCGGTCTGGTTATCTTTTGTGGTCAATGACTCCGCAATCGGAGCGACGCTTTAGCGTCGCGGATCCTCATCGGTGCAACTCCACTGCAATTCCAAGCGACAGCCCGCGGCTAAAGCCGGTGCCAGTAGGTGCTGATGGAACCGCTCGGCTGGAAAGCCGAGCTCCCCCGCATAAATGCGGGGGCTCCCACCGGGCTTTCGTTGAGACAACGGTGGGGGCGCTTTGTTTCCAAAGCGAGGCCCTCATAAATGTGGGGGGCGAGCTTGCACGAGAAATCGGTGGGAGCCCCCCTGCTTTAGCAGGGGGGCGCGCGCCGCTCATAGACCCCTGAGCTACACTGGGGCTGACGGGGGAAAGAGCCATCAATCTGCTAGGCATCGATGTCGGGACGGGAGGGACGCGCGCCCTGCTCATCGACGAAACAGGCGCGGTCGTCGCTTCCGCCATCCACGAACACCAACCCTTTGCTTCGCCGCGCAGCGGGTGGGCCGAGCAGGATCCCCACGACTGGTGGAAGGCCTGTCAAGGCGCGGTGCGCAAGCTGCTGCAACAGAGTGGCATCCCGGCCTCTGACATAGCGTGCATCGGCCTGAGCGGTCAGATGCACGGTGCTGTGCTGTTGGACCGGAACGATGAAGTGCTGCGGCCTGCGCTCATCTGGTGCGATCAGCGCACTGCAGCAGAGTGCCGCTATCTCAACGAGACGATTGGCCCGCGGCGCCTGGTGGAACTCACCTCCAATCCCGCGCTTACCAACTTCACGCTCACCAAGCTGCTATGGGTGCGCACCAATGAACCCAGCATCTGGCGCAGATTTCAGAGTTTCCTGTTGCCTAAAGACTACGTTCGGCTTTGTCTCACCGGGGTGCGAGCCATCGATGTGGCCGACGCATCGGGGACTTTGCTGCTGGACGTGGCCCACCGCCGCTGGTCCGACGCCATGGTGGATGCGGTCGGTCTTAGCCCGGACTGCCTCCCTGCGCTCTATGAATCTCAGGTGATCGTGGGCGAGGTGACTGCGGCGGCTGCCGCCAGTACCGGTCTAAGAGCCGGCACACCCGTGGTTGCCGGTGCGGGCGATCAGGCTGCGGGCGCCACCGGCATGGGCATCGTTCGTCCTGGTGATGTGAGCGCGACCATCGGGACCTCGGGAGTGGTCTTCGCCGCGTCCGATGCCCCGGTCACCGACCCGCTGGGGCGGCTGCACACTTTCTGTCACGCCATCCCTGGCCGCTGGCACGTCATGGGAGTAACCCAGGCGGCTGGCCTTTCGCTGCGCTGGTTTCGTGACAACTTCGGCGTGGCGGCCGGCCGTACCACCGCACAACCAGTCGATCCCTATGATCAGCTCAGTGCCGAAGCGGCGCAGGTGCCGCCGGGCGCCGGGGGGGTTCTGTGGGCGCCCTACCTGATGGGCGAGCGCACTCCGCATCTGGACCCCAACGCCCACGCTGCCCTGGTGGGCCTGGCCGCCGATCATACCCGAGCCAACATTGTGCGCGCCATCATGGAGGGCGTTGCCTTCAGCCTCAAGGACACGCTGTCGATTTTCAAGGAGCTGGGTATTCCGGTGCGGGCTATTCGCCTGGGTGGCGGGGGGGCCCGCTCCCCCATATGGCGCCAAATCCAGGCGGACGTCTACGGCCAGCCGGTGGAAACCGTGCAGGCCGAAGAAGGGGCTGCTTATGGAGCCGCTCTTCTGGCCGGGGTGGGCGCCGGGATCTGGTCTTCCGTCGATGCGGCCTGCGACCAAGTGGTGCATGTGGCCAAGCGCACCGCCCCTGATCGGGAGGCATCCCGGGTCATGCAGGAAACATACGCCCATTACCGTCGTATCTATCCCGCTTTACAGAATATCTTCCTGGGATAGGCGTGTTCCCTTTTGAGGTACTGGTTACCCCGCGCCCTGGGTGAAAACGGCAGCCACCCCTTAGACTTGAACGGTGACCCTCATGGAACCCACCCTGCTGGCCCCACCGGCCCCCCCGGCGTCGCTGGGGCAGACGGTCTTTACGCGCAGAAACTTTCTCTGGCTGGCCGCCGGTTCTGCTGCCGGGATGGCTTTCTACGCCGGCGAAATCTCTCGCCACGAACTCCAGATCGTCCTGCGTACGATCAACCTTCCCCGCCTGCCTGACCCGTTCGCGGGCTTCAAGATAGTACAGATCAGCGACTTCCACTTCCACGAATACACCGAAGCCTCCTTTCTGGAGGCGGTGGTGCGCCGGGTAAACGAGGCGGCTCCCGACCTGGTCGTGTTGACCGGAGACTTCGTCAGCTCCAAGCCGCTGCCACAGAGCTTTTCCGTACGGATGGCGTACCATTGCGCCGAGATTCTTAGCCGGATCGAATGCCCGCTGCGCTATGCCGTGATGGGCAACCACGACACCCTGGTCGGCGTCCACGCGGTCATCGATGCCCTTATGACCCACGGCATTCCCGTGCTGGCAAACAGCTCTGTGGCCGTGGAGCGCGATGGCCGGTGCCTGTGGCTCGCCGGCACCCTGGATGCCCTCGAGGGGCGCCCCAACCTCGCCTCGGCTCTCCCAGCCGGCAGGAACCCAGACCAGGAGCCTCTTATCCTGCTGACGCATGAACCCGACTTCGCCGACTATGCGGTCGGACACCAGATCTCCCTGGCGTTCTCCGGGCATACCCACGGGGGCCAGATTCGCTTCCCATTCCTGCCCCCGCTCCTACTGCCTGAAATGGGTACCAAATATGTCGAGGGGCTGTTTCGGCTGCCCGACGGCATGCAGCTCTATGTCAATCGGGGCATAGGCGCGGTCAACCTGCCTTTCCGCTTCCGCTGCCCTCCCGAGATCACCGTCATCACCCTGCAACCAGGCGTCTGATCGCCGGCGCCCCAGGGCACGGATAGCTGGCTGCCGAACGTGAGGCCAGCCCTTTCTGAGTCTGTGAGACCTAAAGAGAACCTCAGGTCCCTCGACTGCGCTCCCCCGGATTTCCTGTCGAGGTTGGTGGCGTTGGCGAACCTCATGCGGCTCTCCTTATTGAAAGCCGCACACGTGGGCGTTGGTTACACAGCGAAATAGGAAATCCGGCTACGCTTCGGACGGGATGACAATTCTGTGGCCCCATCAACAGCCATTTGTCTGCCGAATTTCAGACTTTTGACCCTTCCGGGCTGGCCTTACGTTTAGGAGCCGCCACTCCAGGCCTTGTTGAATTGGCCGACGATCAATCTTTTGTCTACCCCTCTGCTCGGCTCTACAACTTACCTGGGTAATGGTTTTGGCTTGAAGCGCACCGTTAGTAAGGCAAAACATCCCCAATTCGGAACAACCTTAGTACCGTTAAGGACATAGCGCGCCCATTACCCGACCAAAGTTGTACAAATCCGCTGAGACAGCGCGGGCTCTTCGGTCTATATTCAGAAACTGAAAGGGGAACAACCATGGGTACACAAACATTTCCAGTTCTAGCGGAGCGATCGATGAGGCCGGAGTTGCGCATCGTGCGCAGAGAGGCTTCCATCGTTTCTGTCAATGTCGCCGACGTCTGTTCCGATGCTCCGGAGGAGCTCTATTACGAAGATAAATTGGGATGCGCGCGAGGCGTGGTCTTCGCACTTAGCTTCCAGTTGGTGCTCGTGGTCGTTGGCACTCTTTGCTGGAAGTTTCTTCTGCGCTAGAAGGTTTTCTGCAGGTGCCGTGGAGGGAGTATGAATACGCAGCGTAAGCGCGATTCATCCGATCCAGGCACCGGCAATGGCTGCAGGAAAAAACCTCCCCCTGCTAGGCCGGTTCAATCACCTTTTCCATAACCTCAGCATCCACCATCCCCCCGTAATATTTCGCAATGCGCCCCCGAGTCACAAAACCTAGCCTGCGATAAAACTGCCGCGCGGCGGGATTATTCTCCGCCACTTCCAGGCTCAACACACCCGCGCCTTCCTGCTTCATCTGCTCTTCCGCGGTTTGCATCAGCAGTGTGCCTAATCCACGACGCCGGTCGCCCGGGTCTATATCGAGGGTAACGATGTGGCCGGCGGCGCGTCCGTGGCGATTGGCGCGCTCAAAAATGACGAAGCCGGCCAGCTTGTCTTCGGGCAGCTCGGCGATCCAGCAGGAACACTTGGGATGGGTGAGGAAATACTGCAGTTCGGCCCTGGAGTATGCAATCTCCCGGGGAAAACAGACCTGGTCGAGCTGATGCAGCCCGGCCAGGTCTCGCATTTGAAAACTGCGTAGGCGAATCATGCGTCGACCTACTTTGGATTGCGGTTATGGATTCTGGGCAACGGCCGACTTTGCCGGAGTATTCGGCTCCATCACGACGCCGTTGTAGGGCGTCGCCGCCAGCAAGCGTCCACCGGCTGCTGATTGCACATGCCGTACCCTCCAGCCGGGATCCCAGAACTTGAACGTACGGTCCGCCGGATTCACCGCCAGCACCCAACTGGAGGACCAGGAGGTGATCACGACGCGTTTCAGAGCAGGGTCGTAGGACAATCCACTGATGTCGGAGATGGGAGACGCCGTCATTTGGGTCCAGTTCTGACCATGATCTTCGCTGTAGAAGACGCCCTCACGACCGCCGAGCCACAGGCTGCCGTTGCCGGCAATCGCTACCGACTGTATCCAGGTCAACTTCTGCGGCATGGTAAGCGGCTGCCAGGTCTTTCCTTCGTCCTGGGTCCACGCCAGGGCTGTGCGCTGCGCTGCCACGGCCATGAGTCCATCGGCGGCCACTGCGCGGTACTCCGTCTTGCCCAGCACCGGCCCACCCTCCCAGGTGGCGCCCTGGTCCTTGCTGGCGAAGATCCCGTTCACGGTTGCGGCGTACCAGGTGCTCCCAGAAGCATCAACTTGGCTCACCTTTCCGTCCATCTCGCCACCAGGTACCATCACCGTTGTTTCCACCTTGGTGCGCTTGCCTTTTTTAACCACATAGGTTGTCTTTTGCTCGCTCTTGACGATCTTGCCGGCTGGCTGCCAGTTACTACCGTCATAACGGAAGATGCCGGAATTGGTCCCGGCAAGAATCGTGCCGTCCGTAGCCTGCGACATGGTGAAAACATCGCGTCCCTGAAGCCCGTTGCTCTGCTGGCTCCAGCTGGCGCCGTCGTCATGAGAAACAAAGACTCCGCCGAAGGTCTTGTCGTTCACGACGCCGGCAAAAACGGTGGACGGTGATTTGGCATCGACCAGCAGAGTGGACACCTGGCGCTGCGAGAAGCCGGCATTGGACGCTTTGAAAGTCGTCGCCGCATCATCGCTGTTCAGCACTCCACCGCGGTCAGTCGCCAACATCACGTGTTGTGGGTTCTTCGGATCCACGTAGACGTCGTTGACGATCACTTCCGGCGCGGTCATGCGTTTGAAGGTGACACCGCCGTCTGTGGTCTTATACAGGCCTTCCGTGGTCCCCGCGTAAACCGTGTTGTGGTTGGTGGGATCCAACATCAAGACCCGGGTCCGACGCGCAGTCATGGGAATCCCCTGGATCTTCTTATAGAGCTCACCGCCAGTATTGCTGCGGTAAATCCCCGAACAGGCGCTGGTGTAGACGACGTTTGGCTGGGTGGGATCAATGATGATGGAAAACACATCCGAGTCCTCGATCAGACCCTGCTTGATGTTGTGCCAGTTCGCGCCGCCGTCTGTGGTCTTCCACGGCAGGTGCCAGGTGCCCGCATAGATAGTGCGCGGATCCTTGGGGTCGATGGCGATGGACTCCACTTCATGGATATCCATGCTGCCTGGGGGCGATACCTGGTTCCACTGCACGCCACCGTCTTCACTGCGGTAAACGCCCTTGAGCGTGCCGGCGATCAGTATCTTTGGATCGGACGGCGCCTGGGTGAGAGCCCGGATGGATTGATCCTTCATGGCCTCGACGGTGGTCCAGGTTTTGCCCGAGTCGTGGCTAATGAAGAGGCCGCCGCCGGGATGATCCACGATCCAGGCCCCGACCAGCAGTGTCTTGGGATCGGACTGATCGACCACGACGTTGTCCAGAATCAGGTCGTCGGTCTTGGCCAGCTTAGCTAGCCTATGCCAACTCGCGCCGCCATCTTCCGTCTGGTAAACCCAGCTGTTGGTGGTGCCCAGGTAAAGATGCTTATCGTCGGTGGGGTCGGCGGCAAAACTGCGCGCATCGCCTCCGTCGGGTCCCACGGGAACCCACGAAGCTACCTGCGCCAGAGCTGATTGGCTGGGAGAAAGAGCGAGCAGAACAAGGGAAGAGGAGAGGATACGCCCGATGAATGATGTCATTGTCTTTTGTTTGGATGCCTGAATTTGGACACACCCGTTTGTGGATAGTCCGCATTCCACCGTGCGCCTGTAGGACCGGCACGGTCAAGCCAAATGAAAAGGGTGACCATTACTAACTGGTCACCCTTTTCACTGTTTGCTTCCTCAGTACTTACTGCGCTGGGGGAGCTGCTGCTTTCTTCTTATGGCCGCGAGCTGGTGCGGTTCTTGCCTGAACCTTAACCGTGCTCTCGTCCACAGCTGTGGTGCCTGGTATGTCGCTATCGAAGGTTGCGCCGGCGGGTACAAGGTAATTCTCAACTTCCTTGTTGCCCTGAGTTCCGGTGCGTACGGAGACGCGGGAAGCATCAATGCCCTTCTCGGTCACCAGGTATGCCTTCGTATTGACAGCTCGCTGAGCGGCCAGCTTGTCAGCTCCCTTTTCATCGGAGGCTGCTTCGCCAACCAGTACAGCGGTGGCATCCGTTTGTTGTTGCAAGTTCAGGGCGACGTCATCAAGGCAAGCCTTAGCCTCGTTGTCGACGCGAGCCGGGCGGCGCTTGTCGCGATCGAAGTTGATCGAGCAAAGCGTCTTGGTTTTCGGTGCCGGCGGTGGAGGAGGAGCTTCGACATTGACAGACGCGGTGCAAGTAGCCGTCTGACCCTTGTCGTCCTGTACCGTTCCGGTAACCGTGATTGAGCCCGCTGGCGCACCGGTGGTGCTCAGGGTAGCGGTATTGCCGCTGCCGCTGATCTGACCGGAGGACGCGCTGAACGTGTAGGTGAGTGGCCGGTTCTGCGGGCTTACGCCCTGAGCCGTAATGGTTGCTGTGCCGCCAGGCTGAACGGTCGTCGGATTGGCCGAGCAGCTGAGGGTCGGAGGATCGTACTGCTTGATGGTGAAGTTGGCCGTGCAATCCGCGAAGAGGCCAACCTTCTGACCTTCGGAAACGTGACCAGTTACGGTGTAGTTACCGGGGTTCAAGCCAGTGGTGTCAACGTTGCCCGTGGTGTTGTCGCCGGTGACCTTGACGCCGTCTGCACCCGTCCAGCTATAGGTTGCTGTTTTTTTGGGGTTCAGATTCGTCGCCGTGCCGGTGACCGTGATCGGGTCGCCAGGAAACGCCGGCGAAGGAGCCGCGGTGCAGCTGTAGGTCACAGGAGGCGGCGGAAGGATGCTGCCCATGTGATAGACCAGACCGGTGCTCAGACGGGCCACCTTCAGGTTCGCCCGGCCGCCCGTAGGATACGGAGGCTGAGGCCCGAAGTTGGCATGAAAGTACTCATAGTCCGCCTGGAATAGACGCAGCCCCAGGTGCCCACCCAAGAACGGGAGTGAGTAATCCATGCCGCCGCCAACGGTCAGTGCCGGACCGTAGGTGTAAGGCTGGTGGTACGGGCCACCCAACCTGACGTAACCAGCGTCCGCGTGAACGAACGGAGTGATTTCCGTGGTGGGGTAACGGAAGACCATACCGAGCTGTCCGGTAGACGCTCCGTCATTGTTGCCGTCCGGGTGGTTGGCATATTCAATCTGGCCACCCACGAAGCGGTTGAAGAAGTAGCTAACACTCCCGATCGCGCCGTAATTGATAGACGAATAGTTAATGGGGCCGCTGACACCGATGCTGGCGCCGTCGGGGATCGTAACCGAGCCATGGGGCGCGAGGTACGAGTAACCAAAAAAGATGTCGATTCGCGAAGCTGGAGACTCCGCAGGGGCTACTGGCTTTGGGGCTGTACTGGACGAATCCTGAGCTAAGAGACTCATAGAACCGAGTCCCACAGCACCTGCTACAAGAAGAATTCGGCCCAGTGAAGTCAACGGGCGAGAGTGCATGCGTCTATCCTCCGCAACCACTGGAAAGTCAAACAAAACTGGGAAGTCTTTCAACAAAACGGTCGAGCCCCAAGAACGTGGCTCGGGAAAACTCGATTTCACGCCACACAAACCTGGACGTGAGATGCAAAACATCCACATCCGGTAATCTACAGCATATTTCTTATCTCGACTACCTTAATTTTCAACATCTTAACGGCGGCAACGGGAGGGAAGTAAGCTTCTAGTTACCTCTGCCGCCAGCCAATCTTGTCACCAACTCAGAAAAAAAGAACCGCCCAACAAACTTATTACAATTGCACAATTATTGGAAGTTTAATGCGCGTTTTGCGCTACCCCGTTCTCTTTGGATCTTTTCCTGGAGAAGGGTGATCGCGTACATCAGCTGTTCCGGACGCGGCGGACAGCCGGGAACGTACACGTCCACGGGGATGATCTGGTTCACTCCCTGAACCAACGCGTAGTTATTAAAGACGCCACCCGAGGTAGCGCACGCACCCATCGAAATGACCCATTTGGGTTCAGGCATTTGCTCATAAAGGCGGCGAATGACCGGGGCCATCTTCTGCGAAACCCTTCCGGCAATCACCATCAGGTCAGATTGCCGGGGCGAGGGACGGAAAACTTCCGCGCCAAAGCGGGCGATATCGAACCTTGCGCCGCCCATCGACATCATCTCGATCGCGCAGCAGGCCAAGCCAAACGTCATGGGCCATACGGAGCTTTTGCGGACCCAGTTCACCGCAAAATCCAGAGTGGTCATCACTACCCCTTCGGGCTGCTCGTGGCCGAAATTTACTTCGCGCACTTTTTCCTGGTTTTTGGAGCTCGACTCCAAAGTTCCGAACAAGTACTTGTCGCTGTTGATTCCGCCCATAGGTAACACTATAAGCCATTCTTCCCGGGTTGCAGGATGAGGAATCAGGCATCCGGAATTTCCTGTACGCTGTGCTGGACACGACCGCGTATGTGGTTTTCATTAGGGAAAGCCGCATCAGGTGCATCAACCCCACCGAACTTCACAGGAAATCCGGGGTTATGAGAGCGCTGGCGTGCTCTCACAGCTATACTCTTGCTACTCTGGAAAGCAGATTATGCAAAAAATAGAAGCGGTCATTCAGCCGTCGAAACTCGACGCAGTCAAAGACGCCCTGCTCGCCATCGGCGTCGAGGGCATGACAATCCTTGAAGCACGCGGCCACGGGCGCCAAAAAGGTCACACGGAGTTCTATCGCGGACGCGAATATACGGTCGATCTTTTGCCCAAGATCAAGATCGAAACCGTGGTTGCAGATGAACTGCTGGAGAAGGCTGTTCAGGCCATCATCACAGCCACCCGAACAGGCAAGATCGGGGACGGCAAAATCTTCGTCTCCGCGATCGATGAAGCCATCCGCATCCGCAACGGCGACCGAGGAGCGGCTGCGCTTTAATTGCTGGTCACCCATTCATCGGCCCCTCGGCGCGGATTTTGTTTCCGGGTTGAGGAGAAGTACTACGAAATTGATTTTGGGTACACGCCGGACTTCCTGCGCTTTCGGTCGACATGAAACCTGCATTCACATCTCACCAGCAGCTGCGAGAGCACTACCAAGCAGAGATGGCGGGCATGCGTCAGTCCTTCGATCGGACTGGCAACGGCGTGCTTTGCATTCGGCGCCGGGCCCTGGTGGTCGACAACCTGCTGGAGCCGCTGTGGCAATTCGAGAGCGGCTCCGCGTTGCCCGCCGGGCTTGCACTGCTGGCGGTCGGCGGCTATGGGCGCAAGGAACTCTTCCCCCACTCCGACGTTGATCTTCTGTACCTTTGCGCCGACGAAAAAGTGGAAGACCGTCTGCGCGAGAGTGTCCGCGGGTGTAACCAGGCGATGTGGGATCTCGGACTGCGCGCCAGCCCCATGATCCGCACTCTTAAGGAATGCGACCGCTACGACCCCGATAACATTGAGTTCACCCTTTCCTTGTTGGACCGGCGCTTCATCGCCGGCGACCATAGCCTCTACCAGTCGTTACAGACGCAGATCCTGCCCGAAGTTGCGCTGCGTGACTGGAGCGGCATCGTCCATCGGCTTGCCGATCTGGCACGCGCGCGCCATCAAAAATACGGCAACACGATTTTCCATCTCGAGCCCAATATCAAAGAGTGCCCCGGCGGTCTGCGCGATCACCAGCTGGCCCACTGGCTGAACCTGCTGCACCACGTTCGCGAACATAAAGCGTGGCCAACCAGCTTTGGGAATTCTCTCTACGCGGTGCATAACGACGCAGCATCGGCGTTCGAATTTCTTAGCGCTACGCGCTGCTTTCTGCACTTCCGCAGCGGCCGCGACGACAACAGCCTCGATTGGCATGCACAGGATGAAGCCGCCGCGCAGAGTATCGGCCTCGAAACCAAAGGCACCTCCGATCCCGCCTACTGGATGCGAACCTATTACCGTCATGCGCGCACCGTGTATCGCCGCGCGATCTTGCTCATGGAGTCTTTGCCGCCGGCGCGACAGTCCTTCTACCGCCCCCAGCGGCGCAAGCGCACACCGATTGCAGGCACGGACTTCGTGATCCAGGACGGCCGCATCGACGTCACCGAATCCTCGCTGCTCACAGGGCCGGAAGGTATTCTGCGTGTCTTTGCCCTGGTCGCGGCGCATGGCTACCGGCTGACACAAAACGCCGAAGACCGTCTGGCCGATGCTCTCCCGGTACTGGATGTGCACATCCCCGAAGGACCCTTCCTGTGGAACGGCCTGCGCGAGATTCTGCTCGGGCCCCACGCCGCGCACGCGCTACGCACCATGCATGCCCTGGGCATTCTGGAGTTGCTCATCCCCGAGTTCCACGGCATCGATGCCCTGGTCATCCGCGACTCGTATCATCGCTACACCGTCGATGAGCACACCTTCCTGGTGATCGACAACGTGCATGCGCTGCGCCAGCCGCACCTTGCGTGGGAACGGCGCTATGCCTCCCTGCTTAGCGAAATCGATCGCCTCGACCTCTTCTTCCTGGCGTTGCTTATGCATGACACCGGCAAGGCTCGCCGCAGTGGTGACCATACGGTGCAGAGCGTGGAACTGGCCGATAGCCTGCTTGCGCGGCTGGAGCTGGACCCCGAAGAACGCGACCTGGTGCGAAGGCTGATCCGCAATCACTTGGAAATGTCGATGACCTTGCGCCGCGACATCTTCGACACCGAAACCATTCGCGCTTTTGCCGAAAAGGCAGCCTCGCAGACGCACCTCAAAATGCTCTGCCTGATGACCTACGCTGACATTAAAGCGGTCAACCCCGATGCCCTGACCCCGTGGAAGGCCGATAGCTTGTGGCAGCTCTACATCGCTACCTCCAACTTCATGGACCGCAGCGTCGACCAGGAGCGCTATCGCGCGGATGTCGACCCTTCGCTGCTGAAGCGGATTCTTACTTTGGCCCCAGAGAGCGCCCCCGAACTACGCAGCTTTCTTGAAGGCTTTCCTCAACGCTACCTGCAAACGCGCATGCCGGAGCAGATTCGCGATCACTTCCAGATGGCATTGCAGCTATCGCAATCGCCCGCGCAAATCAGCCTGCGCACCCTGCGCCAGTCTTACGAACTCGCCATCATTACCCGGGATCGCCCCCTGCTCTTTGCCGACATGGCGGGTGCGCTCTCCGCCTGGGGTATGAACATTGTCAAGGCCGAGGCGTTCTCCAACGATGCAGGCATCATCGTGGACACCTTTCAATTTTCCGACCCCTTTCGGACGCTGGAGCTCAATCCTTCGGAAGTGGATCGCTTCCGCGATAGCCTGCGCGAAGTGATCTCACTGAAGACGCCGATCGAGGTTCTGTTGCGTCGACGCCAGGCTGCACGCGCCCCGATCATGGTCAGGGTAGAGACTCGTCTGGATTTCGATAACACCGCTTCGACCCACAGCACGCTGCTGCAGGTAGTCGCCCAGGATGGCACTGGGCTGCTGCGCCAGATCGCCACCACACTAGCCGCCCACGATTGCAATATCGAAGTGGCCCTGATTGACACCGAGGGCGAGATCGCCATTGACGTTTTCTATCTCACCATTGGCGGCGCCAAACTCGACCAGGAGAAGCAAGAGCAACTGCACGCCGCGCTGGCGCTGGCCATCGAGGAACTGCGCCCCGCGCACGCGACCTGAAAAAGCACGCTACCATCGAGTTAGCGGACGTGAGACTAGGCCGATCCATCAAGAAATACTTTCGCCTGCGGCGCCATTCGCGTCACCGGCCCGCCTTCGCTCGGGCCAAGGACGAGCTTCGCGCCCGCACCAAAGCGTTTTCTGCCTCGACCACTCTTGAGTCGCAGACCACCGGCTTGATCCGCCTCTTTCATTCCATCTGGACTGGTTCCAGCGAACGCTCCTTCAACGTGCGGCTGCTGGCATGGGTCCGTATGCTGGAGCACGACGATCTGTTGCGCCTGGATTTTCAGGAAACGTTTCAAGCCATGCTGGCCGGGCTCGACTCTGTCGGTCTGCTGGCCGAAGCCGGCTTGCCCAGGCATCACCAGATATTCTCCGAGGGGATGCGCCGGATCTTTAATCGCGTGCTGCCTTCGGCGATGGACGTGTCGGATAGTTCGCGGCTCCTGGTGTCACTCTTTGCCCATTCCCGCCATGTCGAACGTTTCCTGGAACTGCCGCAACCTCTCTTCGAACGAATTCTGACCCTGCTTGCTCCGCCGTCCACCGGCGGTGGGCCCCGTTCGTCCCCTCGCCTGCAGAGCGATTTGCGCCAGGCACTGTGTCTGATCGCTACCCGCACCGCGGGTCGTGGCGTCACCGCGGCCATGCGCGAGCGGGGCGGCCACTGGGAAGTGCAGAAATCGCCTTTCTACCATCTGATTTTCTCCACCCAGGAGCTGGTGCACGCCCCGGACGCCACTTCTGCAGCGCCTTGCTTTGAGGTTTGGAAAGCAGCGGTGAGCACTTGCCGCAAAGAACTTGGCCAGGTGAGGCTGGGAATGGAGACCACGGGGGTCAGCGCCGACCTGGTGCTCGACCTGCGCAGCATCGAACTGGCTCTGATGCGCATGCACGGGCTGGCCAGAATTCTTACCTTCGGCGGAGCGCCGCTGCCCACCGTCGCGGATAGCTCCGCGGCCGCCCGAAACCTGCTCAACCAGCTCATCGAGGGCCGTCTCGAGGATAAGCGCGTCTCTGCCCTGCTCAAGCAGAATCTGAATCTACTGGCGCGCAAGACCGTGGAGCGCACCGGCCACAGCGGCGAACACTACATCGCCCACAACCGCAAGGAGTATTGGCAAATGTGGCTGGCGGCAGTGGGTGGCGGGTTGGTAACGGTACTGACGGCCGCCTTTAAAATGCGGATCGTCGAACAGCATTTTCCACTCTTTGTCGAGGGCTTTTTAACCGGCACCAATTATGCCATCAGCTTTATCCTGCTTCAGGTTTTCGGCTTTGTGTTGGCCACCAAACAGCCGTCCGCTACGGCTGCTACGTTTGCCGGCATTGTCCGCAACAACCCGGGCAACGCCAGCTGGAGCAAGATTTCAGACTTTACCGCGCGCATCAGCCGCACCCAGCTGGCTGCGGCCATCGGTAACGTGACCGCAGTCTGCATTGGCGCGGTTGCGCTGGAACGCCTGTGGCGGGTGATGTTTGCCAAGTCTTACCTGCCCGAGGAGAGCGCCCGGCACGTCTACGAAGCGCTTCATCCTTTTGCCTCTGGGACGATCATCTATGCGGCAGGCACGGGGGTGATCTTATGGGCCGCGGCGCTGATAGGCGGGTGGTGCGAGAATTTCGCTGTCTTTCACCGCTTGACCGAAGCCGTCTCCCAACATCCGATCGGCCATCGCTTCGGACAGCCCATCATGGCGCGCCTGGCGGGCTGGATTGAGCTCAACCTCGCCGGCTGGAGCACCAGCATCGCGTTGGGATATCTATTAGGGTTTGTGCCCGTGATTGCGCGCTTTTTCGGAATACCGTTCGATGTGCGCCACGTGACTTTATCCACCGGCACGCTGGCGCTGGCGGCGGCTCGTTTCGGAACCAGCTCCTTTGGCAAAGACTGGTTTTATTACGCCATAGCCGGGATTGGGGTCACCTTCGTACTGAACCTGGGTGTCAGCTTTTCTATCGCATCCTTTGTGGCTTTGCGCGCGTACGATGTCAGCCGCCGCGAGCAGCTGTTGCTGCTCCGATATTTGCTTCGCCAGATTGTGCGCTCGCCGCTCAAATTCCTCTTTCCGGTAGAGCGGGAACCAAGCCCGGTCTCCATTCTTACCGTCGTGCCGGAAGAAAAATAAGTGACTTTTCTTAGGAACCGTCGGGCCGGATGGACGGAAGCAACCGCAGGTCGCTCCGCTCCGGTTGACTGGATAAACCGAAGCGTACCCGGATTTCCTGTTTCGCTTGCCCTCACCGACGCTCACGGGTGCGGCTTTCAGTAAGGAAAGCCGCATGAAGTTCGACAACGCCACCAACTTCGACAGCAAATCCGGGGGAGCGGAGTGGAGGGACCTGCTGCTTCTCTACTAAATTAAGAGAACGCGTTTCGCTTCCGCGCTACCTGGCGGTCTGGCTGGTCCCGGGCTTGTCGTTCAGGGCGTAGATGACCTCGCCTGGCTTGGCGTAACGCAGAATGACCCGCGCTTCATGTTCGATGGCGTTCGGGTCTGATTGCAGATGCTGCACATGGTCCTGCAGACGGCTGTTCTCCTGTTGCAATTGGAGAATCTCCTTCTGTAGTGTCTGGTGCTGATTGCGCTTCTGCTGATAGGCCGTTAGCCCGTTCGCCCCAAAGGTTACGTGGTAACCGAGCGAGACAGCGATGACAATGGCGACCGCAGTCGCTACCCGGCGAGCTGAGCGGGATAGATAGGACGAGATTCTCTCCGTCAAACTCGGTTGCTCAGTTTCGTTTTCTATTTTCATTGTCACCTCACGAATCGCTCGCCCTATCTTCTCAGTGAACGTCACTTTTGCCTCATCACTTCGGGGAGAAGGAACCATACTTGGTAAACATGACCGATTTTGCAATCATTCTCTCCACCTGCGCCGATCGTGAGCAGGCCGAACGCATCGGCCACCGGTTGCTCGAACTGAATCTGGCCGCTTGCGTCAATATCGTGCCCGGCGTGCAATCGATTTATCGTTGGCAAGGCAACATCGAATCTGCGGCCGAAGTGCTCCTGATGATCAAGACCCGCACCGCGCTGGTCCGCGAGGCCGAATCGACCATCACCGGCCTCCACTCCTACGAAGTTCCTGAGTTTTTGGTGCTACCCGTGTCCGGCGGTTCAGAATCTTACCTTGCCTGGCTGGATGCGAACCTGCGGTAACCCTGCACGTTTTTTGTTATGCTTCAAGATGTTCTTGACCCCGGTTGTCCCCTATGCGGCTTTTGTTCCTGGCTTTCGCAATTAGTTTTTGCGCATTATTATGGGTGGCCTTTTCGGTCGCCCGGCATATTCGGCGGCATGGACAGCCCGGCGCCAACGGCCCGGATGCATCGCTGGAGCCGGATAGCGTGGAATCACGCCGGCCTTGATGCCCGCGAGGATCGAGCACCCTCGGCCTCGTTCGAAAGGAAGAGTGAATGATGCAAGAGATCAGCCATAAGCAGGACGCTCTGCGCGCCCTGCCCTTGCCGCGCATAGCCTGGCACACCGTAATCGCCGTGGTCCTGGCTACCGCCCTGGTGGCAATTTGTGCCCACATCACCATGCCGCTCGGCTTTACGCCGATTCCGATCACCATGCAAACTTTTGCCGTGCTGCTGCTGGGACTGCTATTGAGTCCAGGGGCAGCGTTTGCCTGCCTGGCGCTTTACCTGGTCGAAGGCGCCCTTGGCCTGCCTGTCTTCAGCCCTCATGGACCCGGCGGCATAGCCCAATTACTCGGTCCCAGCGGGGGATATCTGCTCTCGTATCCCTTCGCCGCCGCTTTGGCCAGCATACTGTTTCGCCGCGGCGGACGCCGCTTTGTGGTGGCAATCGCGGCTGCAGGACTTGCCAGCCTCGTCATCCTTGCCGTGGGCGCCACCTGGCTCGGCATTCTCAGCCACTTGCGATTTTCTGCCCTCTTTAGCCAATCGATCGCCCCGTTCCTCTTTGGCGATGCCGTCAAGGTAGTGGCCGCAGCGGCCTGCGTCGGCATTCTAAGATCATTCGGCGATGCTTCACGTCCTCAAACTGTTTAAGGTTCTTTGCCGGTCGCGGTGGTGACCGCCGTACGTCTATATAGCTGCCGATGTTCTCGAAAGGATTTTGTGACAACTACCCCTATTTCGCTTCCGCCCGATGCCCCAGCCGGTGATCTCAAGACGGCGCCGGGCGCGGTCCGGGAAATCTCCATCGCACACAGTCCAGACTCCGATGACGCTTTCATGTTCTATGGATTGGCCACGGGCAAGATTCGTGTGCCCGGTTACAAGTTCACCCATACTCTTTGCGATATCGAGACCCTGAATCATAAGGCGATGGACGAGGCCTTTTACGACGTAACGGCAATCTCTTTTCACGCCTATCCCTACGTGCAGAAGGACTATGCGCTTATGTCATGTGGCGGCAGCGTGGGAGAAAATTACGGCCCGATGATTGTGGCCAGCCAGCGGATCGCGGCCGATCAGATCAATCGCGTGCGGGTGGCCGTTCCCGGTACCCTGACCACCGCCTACCTGGCATTGAAATTGTTCGCACCGGACATTGAAACCGCCACCGTTCCCTTCGACAAAATCATTCCGGAGGTGGTCGCGGGTAATTATGACGCCGGCCTCATCATCCACGAAGGCCAGCTGACCTACGCTGCCAGCGGATTGCACAAGGTTATTGATCTCGGCCAATGGTGGCGGGAACAGACGGGGCTTCCCTTGCCGCTTGGCGGCAACGCCATTCGTCGCAGCCTGGGCGAGGACGTCATGCTCACTGTGACCCAGGCGCTGCGCGATAGCATCCAGCACGCGCTCGACCACCGCGAAGCGGCGCTCGAGTACTCCATGCAATTCGCCCGCGACCTCGACCCGCAAATGGCCAACCGCTTCGTCAGCATGTATGTGAACGAGCGCACGCTCAACTACGGCGAGGACGGGAAGGAAGCGATTCGCAAGCTCCTCACCCTGGGCCATGAGCGAGGCATCATCCCAAATCCAGTGAGTGTTGATTTCGTCGGCTAGCTGCCTCTCATCGAACTGTTAGGGTGCCCCAGCGCAACCCTTCGGTCTTTTGACAGGACGAAAGTCGTAGCCGAACGCACAGGTTCCGCTGCAAACGGTTCAGTCACATCCATGACCAAGTCTCATTACAAAACTCTTACGAAAGGACGATCGGGGCCCTGTTAGGTTCAAGTTACGGGGCACATCGAAAGGGCCCTTCTTCAGATCATGTCGACCGAACTCATTGAACCCTCCAGCACCCTATCGTTTGTCCCGGCAGCCGAAACCAGTGAGGAACAGGCCACAGAGGCGCGGCGCGGGAAAAAGCAAGGCGACGTGCCAGTGCTGGGCCGCGACACCCAGGCCAACCAAACCAACTGGGTAACCACCGGCTTCATGGTGGCCTTTCATGTTCTCGCCGTGGCAGCTCTCTTCATGTTCACCTGGAAGGGACTCCTCAGCTTCATCGTGCTCTGGGTTCTCGCCATCAATATGGGCATTGGGATGGGCTACCACCGCCTGCTCACCCATCGCGGCTATCGCACCCCCAAGTGGCTGGAGTACTTCCTGGCCATCTGCGGCACGCTCTCTCTTGAAGGGGGACCGATCTTCTGGGTTGCCACCCACCGCGTTCATCACCAGCTGACCGACCGTGAGGGCGATCCCCACACTCCGCATGATGGAGGATGGTGGTCGCATGCCGGCTGGATTCTCTCCGGCGATGCCCTGCACCACGAGACCGCGCTGATGGCTCGCTACGCACCCGATTTGGCCAAAGACCGCTTCCTGGTTTGGTTGAGCAAATATCACTATGTTCCCCTGGTCACGGTCGGGCTCATCCTGCTCGCCATCGGGGGCTGGTCTTGCGTGATGTGGGGGATTTTCCTGCGGGTTACGCTTGGCCTGCATGCCACCTGGCTGGTCAACTCCGCCACCCATATGTGGGGCTCCAGACGCTTTTCGACGCGCGATGAATCGCGCAACAACTGGTGGGTGGCGCTGCTCACCGGTGGAGAAGGCTGGCACAACAATCACCACGCGCACCCCGTTTCTGTGAGGCACGGCCTTACCTGGTGGGAGTTTGATCCCAACTTCTATGGCATTTGGATCCTGCAGAAGCTCGGCCTCGCTACCAACGTCAAAGTGGCTCAGTTCGACCCTCAGGACCCACGTCCCGCGGGTGTCTCCTAACCGCTGAGCACAAGCCAGTTGCCAACCTGGGCGCGACTTCGGTCGCGCCCTCCCTTTTTTGGACTAGGACGCCGCTATACTTTGCCTAGGGCTTGCCGGGTATGCGCATCACCAGACGCAGAAATGCGATCGTTCTTTCCATCACTCTCGGCGCTTGCCTGGTCGCCCTTGCCATCACCCTCAACGTTGGCTGGATCATCATCAACTGGCGGAGCTTCGTCCTGCTCATCGTCGGCATTCCCTTCTTCCTGCTGCTGATCGCCGGGCTGGTGCTGAATACCATCTTCCTGGTGAGAGAGGTAAAGCGGAACGAGCGGCATGACAGCTTCCTCAACGCCGTGACGCATGAGCTCAAGACGCCGATCACCTCCATCCGCCTGTATTTGGAAACCCTGCAGCGCCGCGAGCTTCCCGAGGCCAAGCGACAGGAGTTTTACGACATCATGCTCTCCGATAGTGAGCGCCTGCTGGCTACTGTGGAGCAGGTGCTCAAGGCCGGAGAAGTGGGCCAGCGCGCGCGCAACCAGGTCCGGCTTCGGCTACTGTTCGAAGACATCGTCCGCGACTGCATCCGCACCACGCTGCAGCGCTACCACCTGGAGGAATCAACGATTCGACTCACCGTAGACCAGGACGCGGAGCAGCTCGCTGTGATGGGCAACCCGGAAGACCTACGCACCGCGGTGCTGAACGTGCTCGACAACGCAGTCAAGTATTCGCCGGAAGGGCCCCAGCTCGACGTGCATCTCGCTCTCGACGGCGATGCATGGATGATGCTCACGGTTTCCGATCATGGTTTGGGCATTGCTGCTCCGCACCTGAAGCGAATCTTCAAGCGCTTCTATCGCGTTCCCGCCCGCAATGTCTTCCGCATCAAGGGCACCGGGTTGGGCCTCTTCCTGGTCCGTTCCATCGTGCGCCAGCACGGGGGTGACGTGGTGGCAGAATCGGAGGGTGAGGGGCGTGGCGCCACCGTCCGGCTGCAGCTGCCGCGCTCCCTCTCCGGCACCCGCAAAGAGGCTCTGCAGTGAGCCACCTGGCCAACATACTGGTAGTCGAAGACGAGGCCCACCTGGCGCAGGGCCTGCTGTTCAACCTGCGCGCCGAGGGCTACACCGTGCAACTGGCTGTGGATGGCGAGATGGCGTTGGACATGATCGCCGCCGACTCCATCGATGCCGTCATCCTGGACGTCATGCTCCCGGGAAAAAATGGTTTTTCCGTCGCCGCGGAACTGCGGGCACAACAGAATTACGTTCCCATCCTCATGCTCACCGCACGCAGCCGTCCGGAAGACGTACTCAACGGATTTAGCGCGGGGGCGGATGATTATCTGCCCAAACCGTTCGATCTTTCCATCCTGCTGGCGCGCCTCAACGGTCTTCTCCGCCGCATGGCGTGGCAGCGGCCGGCTCCTCTCCCCGCCGAGCCGGTGCAGCCGCCACGCGACGCAGGCTCGCTCACCTCCTTCACCTTCGAGGGACGCACGATCCACTTTGATTCGCTGCAGCTCACCACGCCGGATAAGACCATCCGCCTTACCCTGATGGAGGCTGACCTGCTGCGCTACCTGGTGCTCAACCAGGGGCGCATCATCTCTCGCAAGGAGCTGCTGGAACAGGTGTGGCGGGTGCACGAGGACACCGACACGCGCGCCATCGACAACTTTATGGTCCGCCTGCGCCGTTATATCGAAGACAATCCCGCCGAGCCTGTTTTTCTGGAGACAGTGCGCGGTATCGGCTATCGCTTCCTGCCCCGGGGAAAGAAACCAAAGTAACACTTTTTCGCCATTGTCAGCTCCCATGGACCACGGGCATTCTCCCAATCAGCAGCATGCTCTCCCTCCTTTGGGTGCGCCGGCAAAGTCGATACATCTTTCCACGTCGAAAGATATCGCCCGGATGTCACGCGCGGCGGCTCTACCATGCGCACCCCTTCTCTCCCCCGGCTTTTTCCTTTGCAGGGTGTTGAGTTAGCGTCGCCGTTCCTCTTGTCATCCTGTCATACCAGAAGAATGCTCTAAACTGAAGCCAGTCTTCGGGATCTTACCTGTGCGCATTTTTACCCGCTATATCTGGAATGAAGTGCTCTCCCATGCCCTCCTCGGGGGTGCGCTCTTTACCTTCATCCTGTTCATGAAGTACCTCGGTCCGCTGCTGGAGATGGCGGCGCGCAACACTGCCTCATTGGGGACCGTGGCCAAGATCTTTGTACTCATGCTCCCCAATATCCTCAGCCTGACCATTCCCATGGCAGTACTGGTCGGGGTGCTGCTTGGTCTCAGCCGGCTGGCCGCCGATAGCGAGATTACTGCCATGCGAGCGGTGGGCATCGGCGTCTGGTTTTTCGTCCGGGTCGTCTCAGCCATCGCGATTGTCAGCTGGGGTATCTCCTTGGCGGTTTCGCTTTACGTCGCCCCCAAAGCGACCGCGGCCCTTCTGCGGCTGGAAGATTCTCTCAAGAATCAGCAGGCCTCGTTTGAAGTGGAGCCACGGGTCTTTTACGAAGACTTCAAGAACTATGTGCTTTACGTGCAGGACATCCGCGCCGGCGCAGGAGCGTCCCGGTGGCAGCGCATCTTCCTCGCCGACCTGAGCGATCCCGTCGCGCCCAAGGTCACCACCGCTGAGGACGCCGTTGTGGTCAACGGACCCAATCACACGCTGCTGATGCGTTTGCGCAACGGGACTGAGCACGAATTGGTGACCGACAATGGGGCCGCCCAATACCAGGTCTCCACGTTTTTGGAATCGGAACTTCCGCTGACCATTGGCGGCCAAGAGGACGCACACATCGGCAAGAATGACACGCCCATTCTCGCCATGAGCAACCGGGTGCTCTACGAGCACACCAAGGGTCCCGGCGGAAGAACCTACCTGATCGAACTTCATAAGCGTTTTGCCTACCCGGCAGCCTGCCTGGTCCTCATGCTGATCGGCATTCCGCTGGGCATCTCGTCGCGGCGCGGCGGCAAGAGCGCCGGCTTCGTGGTGACGATTGCGCTGGTTTTCATCTACTACTTCCTCTCGTTGACCGGCGTTTCGCTCGCTCGCGAAGGCAAAGTCCCCGTCTTTGTTGGGGTGTGGGCGGCAAACATGCTCTTCGCCTTCTGTGGCCTGCTGCTGCTGCGCCAAATGGCGGTGGGGGGAGCATTCGGCTCCCAATTCGCCGCCATGGCCGGCAGATTAAAGAGCACAAAACTCCTCAGCCCTAGAACCTCACCCACCACCGGGGAGCGCGAGGTACACGAGCGAGGACGTTTCCCACTCATCCTCGATGAGTATGTGCTGCGCGAGTTCCTGGGTACCTTCGCCATGGTGCTGGTCAGTTTCGTTCTCCTGCTGCTGGTCTTTACCTTCTTCGAGCTGCTCGGCGACATCATCCGCAACCGCACGCCGCTGGTCACAGTAGGCGAATATCTCATCAACTTGACCCCTAGCATGGTCTACAACATCACTCCTCCGGCTGTGCTGGTTGCAGTGCTGGTCACCTTTGGCGTGCTCACCCGGACCAACGAGTTCACAGCCATGAAGGCTACGGGCATCAGCCTCTACCGGGTGATGGTGCCCATCCTGGTGGTATCGGCAATGCTCGCCGTTGCCCTTTTCCTCTTCGACGAATCCTACCTACCCACAGCGAACCGCCGGCAAGAGGCGCTGCGCAGTGTGATCAAAGGCAGACCGGCGCAGACCTTCCTGCGGCCCGATCGGAAATGGATCTTTGGCCGCCAGGAGCCCGGCAAGCCAGGCCGTATTTTCTATTACCAGTTCTTCGATCCGGGACAGGATCGCTTCGCCAATCTCACGGTCTTCGAATTCAACCCGGAGAACTTTTCTGTTTCGCGCCGCATCTTCGCGGCCAGTGCCCACTGGGAACCGCAGATCGGGCAGTGGGTTTTTGAGAACGGTTGGGAACGGCGGTTCGACGGCGAAGCCGTAAGCAGTTATAGCCAGTTCAATGTCGAAAGCTTTCCCGAGATCACCGAGCAGCCTCAATATTTCACCAAGCAAGCTCTGCAGTCGCAAGAGATGACATTCGGAGAGCTGCAGCGCTACATCCGCGACCTGGGACAAAGCGGCTTCGACACCAAGCAGCTCAGTGTCCAACTCAATCTCAAGCTCGCGTACCCGCTCGTCACCCTGGTGATGGCGGTGCTAGCCATTCCTTTCGCTTTGTCCATGGGCAAACGCGGGTCCCTCACCGGCATAGCCACCGCCATTGGCTTGGCGATTGCCTTCTGGGTGCTTAAGGGCACGTTTGAGGGGCTGGGCAATGTGAACTTCTTGCCCACGTTGCTGGCAGCCTGGTCGCCGGATCTGCTCTTCGGCCTCGCCGGGGCCTATCTGCTGCTGCGCACGCCGACCTGAGCTTCCGGGCTGTGCCGAGATTAGAATAGAGTCAGCATGCTTGCTATCCTCCGGCCGTTGTTTCCCTACCTGCGCCGCTATTCCCGCGACTTTGTCTGGGGCGGATTGTCGGTGGTGGTTTCGAATGCCATCTGGATCCTCTTCCCCCAAGTCTTACGAATCGCCATCGACGATCTGAACCAGGGCGTCACCCGGCAAAAGATCTTCCTCTATGCCGGACTGCTGGTCCTGATTTCTGCCTCCAAGGGTGTCTTCCTCTTTCTTACCCGCTGGATCATCATCGGCATTTCCCGGGAGATCGAGTTCGACCTGCGCAACGATCTTTTTCGCCATCTAGAGCGACAACCGGCAGCTTACTTTCAGCACCATCGCACCGGCGACATCATGGCTCGGATGACCAACGACCTGAACGCTGTGCGGATGTTGCTGGGCCCAGCCATTATGTACAGCGCCAACACCGTTCTATTTTCCCTTGGCGCCTTGTATTTTCTGCTCCGCATCAGCCCCCGGCTGACGCTGGTGGCGCTGGTTCCCTTGCCGTTAGCCAGCATCCTGGTGCAGTCGCTCGGCCGTAAGATTCATGAACGCTTCGAGCGCATCCAGGCCATGTACTCGGAGATTTCCGCGCAAGCCCAGGAGAATTTTTCCGGCGCCCGGTTGGTTCGTGCCTTTGCCCAGGAAGAAGCCCAGATCGCCGCGTTCGAGAAGTCCAACAAGGAGAACATCCGCCGCGGGCTGCGCCTGGTTCAGCTCATGGGCATGCTCTGGCCCACGCTCGAGTTTGTGCTTGGGCTCGCGATGGCTATCACCCTGCTCGTAGGCGGCCACGAAGTGCTATCACATCGCATCAGCATCGGTGATTTCGTCGCCTTCAACACCTATATGGTCATGCTTACCTGGCCAGTCATCGCTCTCGGCTGGGTGGTGAACCTGTGGCAGCGTGGCACCGCCTCGGTAGTGCGCATCGATGAGTTGTTGTCGGAAAAGCCGGCCATCGACAATGCGGCAGCGGATTCTTCCATCCCCGCCGATCTGACTCTGCGTGGCGATATCGAATTTCGCGACCTGAGCTTCTCTTATTCCGGCTCCGACGCCGGGCGCGCGGAAGTGCTGCATTCGCTGTCGCTCAAAGTTCCGGCGGGGACGAGCCTGGCCATCGTGGGACCCACGGGTTCAGGCAAATCGACCCTGGTCAACCTGATTCCGCGGCTTTACGACGCCGCGCCGGGCAGCGTTTTGATCGACGACCGCCCGATCCGCGATTATCCGCTCGATGTGTTGCGCGCCAACATCGGCTTCGTTCCCCAGGAAACTTTTCTATTCAGCCAGACCATTCGCGGCAATATCGCCTTTGGCGCTCCTCTGGCCAGCGATGAAGAAGTGCTGCAAGCTGCCGAGGCGGCGCACATTCGCCGCGAGTTCGAGGAGTTTCCCAATGGCCTGGCAACCATGGTCGGCGAGCGCGGGATCACTCTCTCCGGAGGCCAAAAGCAGCGCACGGCAATTGCCCGCGCCGTCATACGCAACCCCCGCATCCTGATCCTCGACGATGCGTTGTCCAGTGTCGACACCTACACCGAAGAGCAGATCCTGGGCGAATTACAAAGGGTGATGAAGGGCCGCACCACACTCTTCATCTCCCACCGCATCTCAACCGTGCGCCACGCGGATCAAATCGCCGTGCTGGTAGCGGGCCGCGTCGTTGAGCTAGGCACGCATGACGAATTGATCGCGCGCAACGGCTATTACGCGGATCTGTTCCAAAAGCAGTTGTTGGAAGAGGAACTGGCCGTAGCGCGCTAGTGGATTGAGGGATTCAAGGTACAGATCTTGGCCAAGGCCCGGAGGGCCGACAGCTAAAGTCAGCCCAGGACGCTAGAGTCTTTGCGAGAACCAGGAAAAGAAACCGCAGGTCCCTCCACTACGCTTCGCTCCGGGCTGGGATGACGTTTGGCTGTCGGCCCTCCGGGCCTCGCTCCCGTGCTGAAGGTCCTGACGAAAAACTGCTTCCGCTATGGCTTTGTTAGCTTCAAGTCGGTGACAGTTCCTTCGGTGTTGTGCGCGAAGCGAATTCCATAGATGCCGTCGGTGGACTTCAGCTTTCCGTCGGCTACCACCATCGCCTTGTCGTAGCTGGCGACGACGGTGCCATTAATGGCGCACTCCACCTTTCCGTCTTTTACCGATAGCGCAATTTTCTGCTCCACCGGTTCTCCGGGGCCGGCAGCCTTATGGACAGCGGGGTTCGCGTCGCCGTGGCCATTCATCTGGAACGGATCCGGTGCAAAGCCGCGCACGATAAATCGTCCATCGCCGTACGCCGCACAATATAATTCGCTGTGCTGATCGGTCCCCAGCCCATTGCCGGCGATGAAAATGCCATAGGGATGGGGATGGCTGTTGAGGTTCATGTATTTTGCTTCAGTGAAGGTGGCAGATACGGTGTAGTTGCCACTCGCCTTGTTGGCCGGGTTCCAGTACTCCGCAGCCGGACCGGTGGTGACGTGCAGCACACTACCCTCCTGGGTCAGCTTGGTGTCGTTGATGGTTTGTCCCGCCTTCTGCGCTCCGGGATCGACTGCTCCCACCCAGCCGGATGCTGCAATGCCGCCGCCTGCAACAGGACGAGAGGTGTCCTGGGCAGGGACCAGCACAGGGATGAGGGAGACTGCAGCTGCCAGGGTGAATCCGCGAACGAAACGCATAGGCGTCCTTTCAGATACGGAAAGTTGACTCGCGAAGATTCTAGAGATCTTTGCCCCCGGCCACAAGGGAGGGGGCAAACTCTAGAAGCGCGGCCATTACGCCCTGGCTAGCTCTGTTTCGAGTGCCTTTAATAGCGCTGGGTTATCGGGAGTGGTATCCGGAGAGAAGCGCGCGGTTACTTTACCGCTGCGGTCTACGATGAATTTCTCGAAGTTCCAGAGGAGTTCAGGCTCGGTGTTGGGCTCGACACCATATTTTCTCAAGTTCTCGCTGAATGGGATCTCTGCCGTGCTGGTTGCCTTCGGCTGAGCCGCGATCAGCGCACTGTAGAGCGGGTGCTTCCCTTCTCCCACCACTGTGATTTTTTCAAACAACGGAAAGTCGACGCCAAAATTGCTGGTGCAGAAGCTTTGGATTTCTTCATTGCTTCCGGGCTCTTGACCCTTGAAATCATTGGCGGGGAAACCGGCGACGACCAGGCCGCGGTCGCGGTAATCGCGATAAAGCTTTTCCAGCGCCTCATATTGCTTAGTGAGTCCACACTTGGAGGCTACGTTGACAACCAGAAGGACTTTGCCGCGGTATTCGCCGAGATTGGTGTCTTCGCCGGTAATCCGGCGCACGGGAATTTGATGAATGGATGTGCTCATATAACTCCTATTGTAGTTGTCTTTCGATCCGTTGATGATGGAAGGCGTTATGAAACCTTACAGCCCGATTAATTTCGAAAATAAGTTCCAACGTCTCTCAGAGCAGTGGTCTCCGCGGGTCATTGCCGAGATGAACGACTATCAGTTTAAAGTTGCCAGGCTGGAAGGAGACTTCGTATGGCACCATCACCCGGACACCGACGAGACGTTTATCGTCCTCGACGGTCATTTGCGCATCGACTTCAGAGATGGCGCGGTGGATGTGAAAGCGGGCGAAATGTTTGTTGTTCCTAAAGGAGTAGAGCACAAACCGTTTGCGGTGGTCGAGACCAAGCTGCTCCTGGTCGAGCCCCGGGGAACGCCGAACACCGGGAACAATGGAGGAGAACGGACGGCTCCTAACGACGTCTGGCTGTAGCGCAGAAATGACTGACTACCAGCAATTTCGGGATGATTCTCCGAATGAAGTTCCGGTTCGCGGGTTCGTTCATGGCCCTCTGGACTCAGATCAGGATTGCCTCGTTTTGACCCACGGTGCGGGGTCGAACTGCAGCGCCCCTCTCCTTGTGGCGCTGTCGGATGCGTTCTGCGCTTCGGGCTGGACGGTCCTGCGCTGCGACCTCGCTTTTCGCCAGTTGCGGCCGCAGGGGCCGCCGCGCGGCAGCGCGGAACGAGATCAACTGGGGCTTCGGTCGGCAGTTGCCTCCATGCGGCGACGGACTTCGGGCCGCATCTTTCTGGGCGGCCATTCCTACGGTGGGCGGCAGGCCTCGATGCTGGCCGCCGATGATCCCGCTCTCGTCGATCGGTTGTTGCTGCTGTCTTATCCGCTTCATCCGCCGCAGCGGCCTGCTGAGCTGCGGACGGGCCACTTCCCACGTCTGCAGATCCCGGCACTGTTCGTTCATGGAGTGCGCGACGGTTTCGGCTCCCTCGATGAAATAGCCGCCGCGTTGCAGCTCATCCCGGCGCGCACCGAACTGCTTCCTGTCACTAGCGCAGGGCACGAACTCATGACCAAGCAAAATCGTGATCAGCTGCCAAAGATAGTAGTCGAAGCATTTCGCTCATTTGCATCCGCCGCACCGGTTTGATCATTGCTTCACGAAGATGAGGAAGTAATCCTGGCCATCGGCCTTAGTGAAATCGTAGCGGGCGACCTGGCGGAAGCCGGCGTGCTCGACTTCTTCGCGAACGATTGATTCCTTCAGGCCGTGGTCTGCGCCGTTGCCGTTGCGGTCAATGATGCCGAAACGAGCTCCGGGCTTGAGCGCCGCACGCAGGTTCGCCAGGACGAGTTGGGGGTGAGCGATTTCGTGGTAGACCTTCAGCATCAAAGCGCCGTCAAGGGAGTTCGGCGTAAGCTTCGGATCGTCTGGTGTGCCGAGCACAGGAACAATATTCGGAAGCTGCTCGCGCTGAGCGCGCTGCTGAATGTAGGCGATCGCTTTGGGGTTGATGTCCTCGGCGATCACACGGCCACTGGTCCCGACGCGGCGGGCGGCGCGGACGCTGAACCAGCCGCTCCCAGCACCGATGTCGGCGACGGTACTGCCGGGCTTTAACTGCAGCAGGTCCATGACGCGGTCGATCTGGAGGCGCTTGTCGCGCCCCGGCTCCTCGAAGATGCTGAGGTCGCCGGCGTAGGGTGTGCTGGTGGGGTGTGACGGCAGAGCCGGAGTCTGCGCCGGAAGAGTTGGCGCGGACAAAATGAAAACGGCAATGAGAATCGCAAGTAATTTGCGGCGAAGGGTCATGATTTTCCTGGGACGCACACCCGAATGCTGTCGGCGGCGTCTTCCTGCAGATTCAAAATTCTGGAAGAACGGCCGATTGAGACCGCGTAGCCCGCGATCGATGGGCTCTCCCTCAAGCGCAGCTTTACCCCAGGGGCAATGCCGTTGTCCTTCAGCAGTCTCAATGTACGCGCATTGCGGTCGGAAACGCTGGCCACAACATAGATTCCCTCCTGCACCGCATCCGTCAGTTGGATCGAGTTCTGCCGCGGCATTGCACCGTCCATATCCGGGATGCAATGTCCATGGGGATCGATCTTCGGGTGCCCAAGCTTGGCGGCGATCCGCTCTTCAAAGCGCTCCGAGATGAAATGCTCGAGGCGCTCAGCCTCTTCATGCACCTCATCGATCGGGTAGTCGAGCACTTCATAAAGAAACGTCTCGATGAGCCGGTGGTGCCGCACCACTTCCACGGCGCGCTTTCTCCCCGCGGAGGAAAGCAGAACGCCCCGATGCCGCTCATATTCGACCAGTGGAGGTGAGCTTGCTGCCAGCTTCTGCAACATATTCGTTACCGAAGCGGGCGCGACGGCCAGCCTGCGCGCCAGGGCATTGCTAGGCACCCGGTTCTCCTCAGGGCCGCCCAGCAGCAGAATCGCCTTGAGGTAATTGTCCACAGATTCGCTGTTTGGGTTCGGTTGACGGCGCGCCGCCATGGCAGAACCTCCAGTTCCTAATTTGACACGAATCCATTTTAGGCGTACCTAATTGTTAGGCTTGCCTAAATTTAAGGCCCGAGCCTTCCCTCGCCTAAGTAGACCGGAGAACCCCATGACGCTCAGCAATTTCGCAAGGCTGGCCTTAGCCTTTGTGCTGGTGTTAACCATAGTTAATGTCTGGGCGCAGAGTGGAACCAGCAGTGCCCTCGCCGGAAGCGTACTCGACACCACCGGTGCGGTCATTCCTAAATGCGGGGTCAAGGCCAGCGATGTGAACACCGGTTCCGTTCGCGAAGTTCAGACCAACCCGGAGGGACGCTTCCTCTTCTCCCAATTGAACCCGGGGACCTACCGGATTGAAGTGCACGCTGAAGGATTCGGCGTCGCACGGTCGCAACCCACTATCGTTTCGGTGGGACAAACCGCCCAAGTGAATTTCGGCTTGACTCCAGCGGCCGCCTTGCAGTCGGTCGAAGTGACGGGACAATCTGCATTGATGAGCCTGGAGAACCCGAATACCTCGACCACCCTGGATGCAAAGACCATCAAGAGCCTTCCTAATCCGGGGCAGGACCTTACCTATATTGCGCAGTTCGCGCAGGGCGCCTTGATGAATACGGCGGGCTCTTCGAACGATGCCAAGGCCGCTGGTGGCTATGGCAATGTCGAGTTCAATGGACTGCCTGCAACCTCCAATGGTTACATCCTGGACGGATTCGACTCCAACGATCCTTTCCTGGGATTGAATATAGGCCTGTCAACCAACCTCGTCATCGGGCTGGATGCTTTGCAGGAAGCAACCGTGAACACCAACTCCTATGCGGTTGACCAGGGACGTTACGGAGCCTCACAGACCAACTACTTCACCAAATCAGGAGCCAACCAATTCCATGGAGATCTGTACGAGATATGGAACGGTTCCCTGCTCAACGCGACTGACTACTTTCTTCATGCCAACGATACTCCGGGAAACACTGCCCAGAAGCCGCGCTCGATCGTGAATGAATTCGGCGTAAGTGTTGGTGGGCCGGTATTGAAGAGCAAGCTCTTCTTCTTCACACACTACGAAGGCATCTGCATCGCCCTGCCCCTGATCGCCAGAACAACCGTACCGTCGCCGGCCTATCAGCAATACGTCTTGCAACAATTGCCGCAGGGCGGGACCGATCCGATCAATGGCACCGCGCTGCCCGCGCAGCCGGAGGAAGTGGCTTTCTACCAAAAGATGTTCGGGCTATACAGCGACACAGCAGGCACACCGACGCCCGTGCTCAGCTGTCCGCTGGACGGGAACGGAGCATTGCTGCCGGGAAGCCAAAACTCAACCAACTTGTTCAACGGCGCCGGATGTGCCAACAAACGCACTCAGTCGTTGGGCAATAGCGACAGCGAGAACCTCATCGTCGTTAAGATCGACCACACCCTCAACCCCAACAACAGCGTGTGGTACCGCTTTCAGCAAGACACGGGCCTGCAGGCTGCCTATACCGACGGCATCAATCCCATCTTTAACTCGTACTCGCCGCAGCCGCAGCGAACACTCGTACTTGGCTACACGCATCTCTTCACCCCGAGTCTTGTCAATCAATTCAACCCCGGCGCCAGCTGGTATTCCAGCCTTTTCCTGCCCAACAACTACGCGCAGGTGCTGCAAGTCTTCCCCATTGTGCTGGCCGGCGGCAGCTCGAATGCGCCCTTCACCACTCTTGGCGGCAACGACCAGACCTATACCCAGGGCCGCAAAGTAACCCAGTGGCAAATCAATGACAACCTTATCTGGAGCCGTGGACGCCATAGTCTCAAGTTCGGAGAAAATTCCCGGCGGCTGGATGTGAGTGATTACGATCTCGGCGAAGGGGTGGTGCCCAGCGTGATCTATAACGATCTCGCACAGTTCACTTATGGCGCTGCTGCCACAGCAACCGCAGGCTTTCCGCTTACCCAGAAAGAGAGGATTGCGCTGGGTAACCTTGACCTGTACGCCATGGATACCGTCAAAGCCGGCCAAAGATGGACCCTCATGGCCGGTTTGCGAGTGACTTGGAACACCAACGTTGTCAATCAGCACGGCCTGTTTGCGCGGCCCGCAGGATCTTTCCTTGATATGGGTCATGATGCCACTCGGCCTTTGAACCAGGCAATCCAGACCAACGTGCACACACTGTTTCCCGGCACGCCTCTTCTGAGTTGGCAGCCACGAGCTTCATCAGCCTACAAACTGTCGGAGAAGACGGCCGTCCACGCGGGCGGCGGCGTCTTCAACGACATCATCCCGGCGCAGATCGCTGACCTGGGTGCGACGAATCCTCCCTATGCGCCTGTCTTCGTCGGCGGCATCAATGGGCAGGTTGGCGGTGTCGGCATCGCACCGGGAGTTCGAGACAGTGCAGTCGATGCGACTGCACAGGCCAACCAATCCTTCCAGACTGTCTTCCGTTCCGGTGCTGCTCCGTGTGTCGGGCTGGCTGCGAGCGCTCCGACTTGTCCTCTCGCGGTCGGCCTCAATACTTTCCCCAGCGGCACACTGAAGACGCCGTACTTTCTGCAATGGAGCCTGGGCATCGAGCGTGAGCTAGGAGCGCGCGGAGCGGTGCGCATCGATTATGTTGGCACGCGTGCCGTGCATGAGCCGTACCAGGTTCAGCTGAACGGATATCAGACAGTATGCGACGGATGTTTCGCGCCGTTTGCCTATCAGCAGCCGCTTGATCAGCGGTTCGGCAGCGTGAATGAGTTCCGCACCGGCGCGGGCAGCCACTATACCGGTCTGCAAACCAGCGTAACTAAACAATTTGCCGGACTGACGCTACGTGGAAACTACACCTACAGCCATTGTCTTGATGAAGTATCGAATGGCGGTCTGCTTCCCTTCTCGACTCTTGGCATTCTCTATCCCCTGCCCGGCGACTTGCGTAAGGAATACGGTAACTGCGACTACGATGTACGCCACAACCTTTCCGCCTTTGGCATCTATGAGATTCCGTTTCACTCCAGCCACGCACGCTTGAGGTACATACTCACCGGCTGGCAAGTGTCGCAGACTGTATTCCTGCATAGTGGTTTGCCGTTCAGTGTGGTCAGCGCACCCTACACGGCGAACAACGACGGTGTCTTTCAAGGCAGCGGACCGCAATACGCGAATCGAATGCCCGGTGTTCCGCTTTATCGCCAATCTCAGGTCACGGGAGTGACCCAGCCTGGCAGCCTGCAGTGGCTTAATCCGAACGCCTTTGCCTCGGTCGTCGATCCCAGCACCGGCGCCTGTGCCGGGGGAGATTCTCCGATCAGCTGCCAGTTTGGAGACTCAGGCCGGAACGACTACCGGGGACCTCATTTCACCTATTCCGAACTGTACGTGACCAAAAAAGTTCAGCTCTCCGAGCAGGTAACCTTCCGCTTCGATACGCAATTCTTCAACCTGTTCAACCACCCCAACTTCGCTCTCCCCAGCAATCAAGCAGGAACCCCGGGTAAGCCAGGAACTCAAACTGGATTTGGCGCATTGACGAGCACGATCTCCCCGCCCACCGGATTGCTGGGCGTCGGACTGGGCGGGGACAGCTCACCCCGCATGATTGCCTTCCAGGGAAGAATCGACTTCTAGAGCGCACTTTAGCGTTCACCTGAGTACTCAACCCCGAAGCAGTCAGTCTTCTCGCAGAACCTCGTAGGAACTGGACGGGTTGAGCTGATCAACCAGCACCGGTCCACCACTGCCGCGGTCATGGAACCAGGCACTGGCTACCCGTGCCGAGACGCGAGCAACCGCGAAGCTCACCCCCTTGAGGTTGTACTCGCGGGGTACCCCCGGAATGTCGCGTGGAAAGGGAGGGGCTGTGTAAACCAGCTTTCCATAGCGGCGGTAGGTACCATACTCAACCCCATCCGAAGGATCGGTTCCCATCACGCCGACCACTCCTGCCAGCGAGCCTGGCAGAGCCGCTACGCCATCCATCTCCAGCGCGGAAACGATCGTTGCCCCTGCAGCCTGCGCTCGGACGATCACACCTTCAAAGGCGCTTCGGTGCTCCCAGTTGACGGTTCCCAGGCTGAGATTAATCACCTGGATGTCATGCTCCAGGCACCAGTCGATGGCCCGGATGACAACCGGCAGACTGGTCGCCAGCTTACGCTCGAAGATCTTGACTGCGACCAGGTCCGCTTCAGGATTCAGATGATGGATCACTGAAGCGACGGCAGTACCGTGACCAAGGGTATCGTCGTAGGCGGCCGTCGTTCCATCCATGGTGATCGTGATGCCGCACACGATCTTTCCCACATGCGGATGCGTGCGGCATACGCCGGTATCCAAAACGCCGATGCGCACCGGCGACCTCATGCGGTTACCCGCGCCGACTCAAGCACACACCCGTCCTGGATAACCACGACCATGTCAGCCTGTTCGGCGAGCAACATGCGATGGGTGATGAGGATCGATGTGCGCCCGCGCAAGACGTTCATCAGTTCCCTGGTGACCGTAGCTTCTGCAGCCGGATCGAGCGCGGACGTGGGTTCGTCCAGGATCAGGATCCTGGGATCGCGCAGCAGAGCGCGCGCCAAAGCAATTCTTTGCCGCTCACCAACCGAGAGCGTCAGTCCACGCTCGCCGAGGATGGTCTGGTAGCCATTCGGCAGCGATTGAATGAATCCATCGATCGCCGCAGCCGCGGCACAGTTGCGAATATCCTCGAGTGTCGCCTCCGGCCGCCCATAGGCGATGTTCTCGCGAATGCTAGCGCGGAAAAAGTAGGGTGTTTGCTCAACCATGGCAACCTGCCGCCGCAGATCGTCCAGGCGCAGCTCACGAATGTCCTGACCATCGATGGTGATCGAGCCCGAGTCCACGTCGTGGAAACGCAATAGCAAATCTGCCAGGGTCGACTTCCCTGCTCCGCTGGCGCCGACGATGGCGCACATTTGGCCTGCGGGGATGGTGAAGGAAACATCGCGCAGCACGGGCACGTCGTGACCGTATTGAAAGCGCACCTTCTCAAACGTGACCGCATGTCTCACCCAAGGCAAGGGGACCGGGTCCGCAACCTCCTTCACCTCCACCGGCACATCCATCACCTCGAAGACGCGCCCCAGCGAAACGCCTCCGGTGAGCAAGTTGGTGTAGATGCCCAGCAGGTTCTGCACCGGAGAGAGCAGCTTAAGGTGGTAGGCCATGAAAGCCACCAGCCCGCCCACGGTCAGTTGCTGCGCAATGACCAGCTTGCCTCCGTAGAGAAAGACGATGGCAGTCGAAAGCGTGAGCACCGTGCTCGGCATAGCGCTAGCCAGGAACGACAGCACTTGCATGGAAAGCAAGGAGCGGATGAAGCTGGAGTTGTATTCGCGAAAACGCTCCGCCTCGAGTTTCTCCGTCGCCGAGGCGACGATCAGGCGCATACCCAGGAGGCTTTCGATGAGGAAGCTGCCCAGGTCGGAACTCCGCTGGCGCAGATCCGCGGTCTGCACCGTCAATCGACCCTGGTAATGCCGCAAGGCAAAAATGCCCACTGGAAGCAAAGCGATGCTGGCCAACATCAAGCGCCAGTTGAGCCAGGACATGATCGCAATACTGCCTACCAGAAATAGCAAGTTGGAGAGAACAGAAAGCAGCGTATCGGAGCACACGCGCTGCACTTCGCCGATATCGTTGTTAATCCGGGAAACAATATCGCCCAGCTTCTTCTGGGTAAAATAACGCGGCGAGAGCTGCTGCAGGTGGCGATACACGGCCAGCCGCATGTCGAAGAGGCTCTCGGCCGAAAGCCGTACGTAGAAATAACTGGAAGCGATGTTGAGAACAAAGCCGACGATGGTTACGACAACCATCGCAATTGCAATCATGGTAAGCGCATGCAGATTGCGCCGTAGCAGCGCGTCATCGATTAACAGGCGCGAGATATAAGGCTGTACCAGGCCGACGGCGGTTGAGAATAGACCCAGCAGCATAACCGCAAGCAGCCCGCGCCAGTAAGGAACAACGTAGACGAGAGCCCGCTTATATTGCGCAAAAGGAATCGTCATCCGCTCACTCTATGCGGACCCTTTAAGAGGCATCACGATCAGGTTCGACGTAGTGTCCCCCTCCAGGTTGATGGTGTGCACCAACTCCAGCGTCTTCGCGTCGTAGAGCTCGATTTCAAAGCCCGCGTTATAGATCATCAGCTTGGAGCCATCGGCGGTCATGCCAAAGGCCAGACGGGTCCGGCCGACGAACTGCCGCCGGTTGATGATCTTCTTGGTCTTCATGTCGAAGACCCAAAACTCCGTGACCCGGTCGCCCTGGGTTCCGTAGACAGAAACCGTATAGCCCAGCTTTCTGTCGGGGGTCAGCATGAGGGGTTCCATCTCCTCAGCGGCGGGCCCTACGGGAGTTAGATCGTAAGACATGTTTGCCAGATCGATCTCCGCGATGCCGAAGGTTCTGCGATGTACATAAGGATCAGAAGTATCGAAGATCCCGATCACCTTGCCGGCCGGTTCGTTGGGATCATTCACCAGCCCGGCGAACGAGCCGTCGGCGGAAGGGTCGGTGGGTTTGGAGAGCTCGATCTTCTTCACGAACTTGAAATCGCTGGTATTGAACACCAGGACGCTGTCACGAAAGAGATAGAGCAGCTTGCCATCTGGAGAAACCCGGATGGTGTTGCGGTAGCCGGCGGGCGGCGGCTGGTCCTTGGGATAAGGAACGATCCGCGTGATTTTGCGAGCAGCAAGGCTGATCTCGATGATCTGCGGCGGATCGATCTCGTAGTGATCGATTTTCTTGACGATCGGCGTGGCAAATGAATAGAGGAACTTACCCGTCGGATCGACGGCGAAGCCGCCTATGCGGTAGCTGGTGTTGGCGGTGTTCAGCGGGAAGGTGTCGAGGATCTTGTGGGTGGCAAGGTCGATCGAAACGATGGAGTTGTCCTTCAGCGTTGAGGCATATAGTGTCTTGTTATCCGGCGAAAGAACCAGGGATCTTACAATGTCGGTGGGCAGGTCGATCTTATCCAGAATCTTTCCCTGCACTGAATCCATCACCAGCACGGTATGCGGCCAGACCCCGAGGTACATCAGCTGAGTGCCCGCACTAGCATGTGGCGGGGGTGCAGCAAAGCTCGCAGCGGCCCAGAGCGAGACACCCAAGAAGGCGAAAACAGCGCGCATGAAGTTCCTCCTGGTGAAGGTACTACGGAAATACGATGTCGACGTTGCGCCAATCTTTGGTGGCGGAAGCGCACTTGCTGGTCCAGTCGGGAGAGTTGTTGAGATGGTCAGGAACCTGGGCCGGCCAGAAGCAGGTGGCGTAGCAATCGTAGATATCGCGTTCCACGGGCTGGCATAGTCCGGCTGTGCCGCCGGCTGAATCAGTCTCCCACCCGGGAGAAAAGATGATAGTGCATCCCATCGGCACGTGGACCTTCGGCGTAGACGAGCCCGGTGCCTGCAAGGCCACGATGTCTTCCTTCAGAGCCTCCGCATGGGTCTCGATACGCTGCGCCTTTTGATTAACGGCTCGGAGATGCTTCATGAAGCCTTCCTTTCAGTGAAATGATCGAGAAACGAGGGGTTCTGCGCCGCGATGGCGCCGTACACTTCCAGGCACTTATTGGTCCAGGTGCGGATCCAATCGCAGTAGTGGAGGTTTGCATGGCCAGTATCGCCATAGCGAACGAATGCCTCGTGATGGCAGCCGCCCGCACACAGCGGCCGCGCCCAGCACTCATGGCAGTCGTACTTGGTATCTATATTTCCCCGGGTGAGGAAGGCGCTCTGCTTTTCTCGATCCATCCCGGTGGTCACGTTACCGAGTACATGTTCGTCGGAGTCGACGAAGCGATGGCAGGGTGCGATATCGCCTGATGGGCCAACGCCGACCATGCCCAAGCCTGCACCGCACGGGAGGGACTTATTCACACCCTGGTGCAGCTCGGAAAGAGTATCGCTCACATTCGAAAAGCCGTGGTGCTCGCCACGCAGAGCGTACTCAAGATACTCATCGGCGAGCTCGCTGAACTGCTCCAGAACACTATCCATGCCCGGCTCGTTGATGGAGTAAAGACGATTGGGAGAGGTGGTCACCGGGGCAAAACCGACTTCGTAAAAGCCGAGCTCATGCTTCAAGTGCTGATAGATTTTTCTTACGTCCATCGCTCCCGAGGTCATGGTGACGCGGGCGGCAATGGGCCGGGTCTTATGCTTTGCCAGAAGGTTCTGCACCTTGGGCTTGATGATGTCGTAGCTGCCGCGGCCGTTGGCGAAGACGCGAAACTTGTCCTGCATCTCTTTCGGGCCGTCCATGCTCACCGTCACGCCGATGGCGTTCTCGGCCAGGTAATCGATGATGGCGGGCGTGAGCAAAGTCGCGTTGGTGGTCAGGCTGAAATCGAGCTGGACCTTCATCTCCGCCGCCCTGGCTCGCGAGTATTCGACCACCCGCTTCAGCAGAGGGAAGTTCATGAGAGTTTCTCCGCCGAAGAAAGTGATGTGGACGCTCTTTCTTCCCTGCGACTCGGCAAAGAGGTATTCGACAGAACTTTTCGCCGTCTCCCATTCCATGAATTTGGGTTTGCCCTCGGGAGTCGCGACCTTGTCCTCACCGAACTCATAGCAGTATTGGCAGGAGAGGTTGCACTGGTTGGTTACGTTCAAGACGATAGTTTGCAGCGGAAATGCCTCGGGCAGCGGCTCTGACTTGGTGTACTCCCTTTCGCCATTCAGGATCGCCCTCACCTCGCGCAGCTCGCTGATGCACTCCTCGACTTCGCTCGAAGCGTAACCGTCGCTGCACAGGCCGGCCACAAGATCTTCGCCGCTGAGTGGGGCCTGATCCAGCCGCTGAAGAATCTCGGTCGTCATTCCGTCCAGCGCAACAATGCCGCCACTGGGAACGAGGTAGAGAAATTCCTGCCCGGCACCTTGAAACCTGTGAAACTCACCTAGCGAGTACATCGTCACTGTGCTACCTCCGGCTGGTCCCAGGAGATGTACTGCGGCACGGCGACCACCAGGTAGCTTCTTCCCTTTAAGGGAGCAGAGCCCTCGGCCTTGTAAGTCGCAGTGATCCAAACATCTCCGTAGTTGTTGCGCATCGACTTTCGCTTTGTATTAGGACCGTCGGAGGCCGGGGTGAAGAACCCGGTCTTTTCGTCGATCGAGCCGACAAAGTCCGTGTCGTCATCCCCGTACGAAGCTACAAATTCCTCCATCTTGTAGGTAGCAGGTACCGGGCCAAGGTCGATGTCGTCGTCCGTGTTGGGCTTTCCGTCGGGCCCGTTGCTAAAGGCCACGGTCTCAAACTGAACGTATCCTTTAGGGTGCGGCGAGCCACCCAGATGAGCTATCGAGGTGGTGGGCGTTACTTTCACAAAATCGATGTGATCGTAGACGGCATAGGCCGCGGGAAGGGTTGCGCTCTTCACCGAAACCATGCGCGCGCCTGGGACTGCATCCGGACTTACGCTGGCGCTCACGGTCACAACGCCAGGTTGCTGGTCAATAATTTTCGTCACCTTGACTCCAGGTCCAAGGTCCACATCGCTCACCGCCAGGTTCCCCGGTAAGGCATCGCCATAGAGACGCATAGTCGCGTCAGTGGCGCCGGCCTTTAGCGAGGGCTTATCCACGCCGATCAACATGGGAGCTGACGTTGCTCGGCGCATGGTGACATCCATCCCAAATTCCGAATACACTCCCCAGAACCAGCGCCCGGTAAATTCGTTCTGATCCTTGGAGAGCGCCATCACTTCGCGAACGGTTTGCGGCGCCTCCGGTCCTGTGCCAGGCTTCTCTACCGTCGATCGTCCGCGCCAGTTGTATCCCGTGTAGACGAGGGCTTTGCCTGCGGACGCCATCAAAGAACCGCCATCACCGCAAGTCACCTTTGTCTTGGTGGTGAAGGAATCTCCCGTAGCGCTGGGTTCAATCGTCATCTCGCCGAAGAAGCGGCCTTTGCCTGGTTCATTCCCTGAGATCAGCCAGCGGCCGGCAAGCCTCGGAGCCTGCATGGAGGCCTGCCACGCTGCCCATTCCGTGGTGTGCAGCGGCGAACTCTTGGCGATGTACTCGAGCGCCTGCTCAGCAGGGGTTGGACCCTTGGGAGGACCGGCGCCAGGCTCTCGCTCGTGAGAATGATCGAAGGCGGTGAATCGCACCGAGGGAAAGAACGCCACGTGCATGTTTTCGAGATATTGCCAGTCGGCTGGGGGCCGATGCCATGAGAGTGGTTTGGCCAGGGCATGGCACGCGGCGCAGGCATGCGCTACATCCGGACTGGGTATCTTTTCATCGATGATGCGATGCTCGGTAAAGTAGGCGATCTTCGCATTTTCTTCGGGTGCGAGGCCATGCTGATCGCTCAGATAGCGAAGAATGCTGCGAGCTTCATCCGGCGACAATTGCAGGCCGTTAAGCCGCACCATACGCTTGATCGCTTCCTCCCATCCTTCGGGTGTGGTGCGGATGTAGGAGATGCGGGTCATGTTCCCTTTGGCATCGGGAGCATGGCAAGCGCCGCACTTGCTCAACGTAAGCTGATCCTTCACCGGGAAGCCGGCGAACTCTGGACTGTCCGAGGGGGTGGTCACCTTCACCTCGGGGGTCGAAGCCGTTTCTTGGGAAACTGCAGGAAGGGAGAGGGACGCAAAGAGAAGCGACAGCGCCGGCATCCAACGGACACACCCTGAGCGAACGCGAAAATCCATCGATTCAATTCCTCGTCGAGCCCTGTTGGAAAAAGGGATGGGACCGGGCCGTCTAAGCTCGGTTTTTCAGGCCCATGAATCTGAAAAATGTTCTTCGACGTGGAAGACGATGTTCGTTGCGGTATCTCTCGATACTGTGACGGTTTTCTTCCAGTGTCAAGTTTTTTTGATCTTCGTGGAAGAATGAGAACGATGGAAATGCAGGTCCATATCGAGGGAGAAGGCGTCGCTGCTGCTTGCTGCGCGCAACTGTTCTCTGAGGCTGAACAGGCCTTCTCGTCTTCGAGGATCGCTCGGCCCAAGCTGGGGGCAGTGATGCTTAGCGGGCAAACGATGGCTTTGCTTGCTGGCATCTTTCCCTGGGCAAATCTGGTCTCGGTTGGCCATCCGATTCAGAAGCGGGTGGTGGCGTGGGGCGAGGAGGTGGAACCCATCACCCTTCCCCACTCCGCACTTGTGATCTCGGAAGCTGATCTGCTCACGCGTCTTTGGGCACAGGTGCGGACGCCCCCACCGTCCTCTGCCGGCGGATGGAAGTTTCTATCGAGCAGTGTGAGCGCTCCGCGGCAACAAGCGTTTGGGACCCGCATTGCCTCGGTGGCGCGTGCGGTACTCAAGCCGGAGGTGGATCAAAGTGCATGTTGGATCGAGTCCGTCCGGACCGGCTGGCTCTTCTTGCTCCCTCGCGGGGGGGATGAAGCAGCGACTTTGATCGCGGTCGGCGAGGGGCCCGGCGCGCTTCTCGGCCAAAGCCGCGTCATTGCCGGGTTGATTGATCTCTTGGAAGGTTCAGTGGCGGAGTTTCCTGCGTATCCGCGTATTGCTGTTCCGCTTTGCGGTAACGGTTGGCTCGCCTGTGGTGCAGCGGCGGCCGGTTTCGACCCGGTCTGCGGGGAGGGTACGGGAAACGCCGCACGCCAGGCGTATCTTGCCACGGCGCTCATCGCCGCTGTCCGCGCAGGAGAGCCGGTTGAGGATCTGCTGGCACACTACACGTCGCGACATATGCACGGAATCCTCCGCCATTTGCAGATGTGCCTCAGCTTCTACCAAAGCGCTGGTTCGGGGGAATTCTGGCAGTCGGAAGCAGCCTTGCTCCAGCAAGGAATCGAATGGGCTTGGCAAGTTTTAAGGGAACACGCGAAACCACCAACGCACAGGCTGGTGGGCAGACACCTGGAGCCGATTTCCCAACTAAGCGACACATAGGACGGGTGCCCCAGGTTCGCACCAGCGTACCTGGGACGAGAATGTTTTGTTTCCGCTGCTTCCCTTAACGGCGCAGCCCTTCCTTGAAAAAACAATGGTTGGGCTGCGCCCTTCTTGTTCAAGCCACGTACCCTGATGGGAACGTGGGGCACCCGTCCAGGGTCGAGGGTCATTCTGTGCAGGACACCGAAGCTACAAAATGGGGTTTAGACGCGTTCGATGACCACGGTTTCAATCGTGACCGGCTTGTTCGGCTTGTCCTGTGAGTTGCGGGGTACCTTGGAGATCTTCTCTACCACGTCGTAACCCTCTACGACCTCGCCGAAGACGGTGTGCTTGCCGGTGAGCCAATTGGTCGGGGCGACGGTGATAAAGAACTGCGAGCCGTTCGTATTGGGGCCGGCATTGGCCATGGCCAACTTTCCCGGCGCATTGAGGCTGTGCGGCGAGCCCTTGGTTTCGTCCGCAAATTTATAGCCTGGACCACCCATGCCGTTCCCTGCTGGATCTCCACCCTGAATCATAAAGTCAGGAATCACACGATGAAAGATGGTTCCGTCATAAAGCTTGTTATTGCTTTTCTTACCGCCGACGGGGTGGGTCCACTCGCGTTTGCCCTCGGCGAGCTCGACAAAGTTTTCTACCGTCTTGGGCGCGTCTTTTTCGAAGAGGCGGCAGACGATCTTACCTTCGCTGGTGGTGATGACGGCATACGTTCCTGTTTCACGGGACATGAAGAACTCCTGATGTTGGTTTGGTTTTTATTGGGAAGTGGGGGGCGCCGCAGGAGCGCTCGCAGGCGCTACGGGAGCAGGCACCGCGGGGGCAGGCGGCAAGGGTTGGCCCACTTGCACGATGGTGACCTTCGTCAGAGTGACCGGCTGCAGCGGCTTGTCGTCTGGGTCGCGCTGTACCCGCGCAATCGCCGACACGACCGAGAGGCTGGCCTGGTCGCACTGACCAAAGATGGTGTGCTTCTGATTGAGATGCGTGGTAGGCACCTCAGTGATGAAAAACTGAGATCCGTTGGTGCGTGGGCCGGAATTGGCCATCGCCAAGCGTCCGGGCACATCGAAATTCAGGTTGGAATCGAATTCATCGTCGAACATATATCCCGGGTCGCCGGTTCCAGTAGCCGTGGGATCGCCGCCCTGAATCATGAAGTCGGGAATCACCCGATGAAAGGTCGTCCCGTTGTAAAAAGGCTTGCCGGTCATCTTCTCCTTGGTGACAGGGTCTGTCCACGGCTTGGTGCCTTGGGCCAGGCCAACAAAATTGGCGACGGTAATCGGTGCCTGCTTGTCAAAGAGCCTGCAGGTAATGCGGCCCATGCTGGTATCGAACACCGCCGTGGGACCAGTGGGCTCCACGGTCGGTGGGAGCTGGCTGGTGGGCATATCGGGAAGCTCATTCGCAGGAGTCTGGGGGGGAGGGGTCTGAGCCGGGGGCGTCTGCGTCGGAGTGGACTGCTGAGCGAGTGCAAAGACGGCCGAAAACAGAAGCAAAACTACGTAGCGGTATAGGAATTTCATTGATCGTTCCATTCCCAGACTACAGGAGGCAGCCCCCCGGCAGCTACTTCTTGTCAAAAGGCTGCTTCTCCGAAATGCGCGGCCGGCTCTCAGACTGCAGCTGCTTCGAAACCTCTTGGACCTTGGCAAAAACACGTAGGAAATTGCCTCCCAGAATCTTGTTCATATCCTCCGCGCTGTAGCCGCGCGCCATCAGTGCCTGCGTGATTTTGGGAAGGTCGGCGGCGGAATCCATCCCCTCCGGGCTCGACGGAATACCATCAAAATCCGACCCCAAACCTACGTGGTCGATACCGGCGATCTTGGCAATGTGGTCAATGTGATCGATGAGCACGCTGAAGGGTGGGCGCGGTATTTTCGCCATATAGGTCTTGGAAATCGACTCTTCCAGCTCGTTGGGAACAGGCTTGCCTTCTGCTTGCAGCTTGGCCTTTGCCTCAGCAACGGCTTGGTCAATCAGCGGTTGCTGGGCCTTGGCGGCAAGGCGATATTCGTCGCTAAGAAAGCTGGAATAGAAATTTACCATCACCACTCCGCCGTACTGGCCGACGGCGCGCAGCATATCGTCAGTCATATTGCGCGGCGAATTGCACAGAGCACGCGACGATGAATGCGAGGCGATCACCGGCGCGCGGCTAATGATAAGCGTGCGATAAAAGGTCTTGTCGGAGACGTGCGAGACATCCACCATCATGCCCAGGCGATTCATCTCGTAGACCACGTCCTTGCCAAAGTCACTGAGGCCATCTTTGGTGTGCGGTACCTTGGGGTCGTCAATATCCCCCGAAGAGTCGGCCCAACCATTGGAGTTCGACCAGGTGAGCGTCATGTAACGCACGCCAAGACGGTAATAATCGCGCAGTAGGCCCAGACTGTTCTCGATTGAGTGGCCACCCTCGATCCCCATGAGCGCGGCCAGCTTGTGCTCGCGATGGGCGGCGAGAATGTCTTCGGGAGAAAAGGCCATGCGCATCTGCTGCGGATGTTTGGCTGCCTGCTGGTAGACGGCGTCGATCAACTCCAACGTGCGCCGCGCGTCGTGCCCCGTATACGCGGCCGGATCTACCCAAATGGAGAAGAACTCGGCTCCCAGGTTGCCTTCGCGTGCCGACTCAAAATTGACGTAGCCACCCTTGAGCGGTTCGCTCAGGTCGTAATTGTCGTCGAGCATGCGCTGCGTGGTATCGGCGTGGGTGTCAATGACGAGGGCGGATTTGTGTACGGCAAGCGGGTCTGTCTTTTTGGTCACGGCAGAAGTCTTTGTGGTGGTTTGTGCTGCAAGCGGGAGACTGGCGGCGAACAGAACAAGGGCGCGCGAGATCTTCATGAGGGGGAACCTACTCCTCTGCACTGGTCGTGGGGAATTTCGCGCCCGTGCTCCACTCGGTAAAGGGGTGGATGGTGGTCCCAAGTTCATCGCGGCGATTGATGCTGGCGCGCAGATAATCGCGGTTCATCACCGCGATCACTTCCAGCTTGATCTCTTTGGGGCACACGCCCGTGCACTCGCCGATATTGGTGCAGCTGCCGAAGGCCTCAGTATTCATTTGCCCAACCATGCCCAAGGCGCGGCGCTCACGCTCAGGTTTGCCCTGAGGCAGGATGCTCAGGTGGGCAATCTTGGCTCCGGTGAAAAGTGCAGCGGAGCCATTCGGGCAGGCGGCGACACAGGCTCCGCAGCCGATGCAGGCGGCGGCATCCATCGCGCGATCAGAAATCGCTTTGCCGATGAGATGGGTGTTGCCGTCGGTTGCGTTTCCGGTGGAGACGGAAATGTAGCCACCGGAGGCGATGATGCGGTCGAAGGAACGGCGATCGACCACCAGGTCCTTAATCACGGGAAAGGCCCCTGACCGCCAGGGCTCGATGACCAGTTCTTGTCCATCTTTAAAGTGGCGCATGGTCAACTGGCAGACGGTGGTGGCCGGCATGGGACCATGCGCAACCCCATTGATCATGAACCCGCAGGAACCGCAGATGCCTTCGCGGCAATCGTGCTCAAAGGCCACCGGCTCTTCGCCCTTTTCAATCAGAGTCTCGTTGAGCACGTCGATGACCTCGAGCATCGACATCTCCGCATTTTCAATCTCGACCGGGTAGCTGACAAACTTGCCCGCTTCCTTACGATTCTTCTGGCGCCAGATCTTTAGCGTTACCTTCATTTACTTGTAGCTCCTCTGGCTGGGATGAACGTAGTGGAATTCCAAGGGCTCCTTGGTCACCGTGGGGGCGTTGCCGGGGCCGCGATAATCCCAAGCCGCGACGTAGGAGTAGTGCTCATCGTCGCGCTGGGCCTCGCCCTCAGGGGTCTGGTACTCCTCACGGAAGTGACCGCCGCAGGATTCATTGCGATCCCGGGCGTCGATGCACATGAGCTCAGCGAGCTCGAAGAAATCAGCCACGCGACCCGCCTTCTCCAGGCTCTGATTCAGATCGTCGCCGCTGCCCGGGACGTTGACATTCTTCCAGTACTCCTCCTGCAGGGCACGGATTTGGACGATGGCCGACTCGAGACCCTCCGCGGTGCGCGACATTCCACAGTAGTCCCAAACGATCTTGCCCAGCTCGCGATGGAAGGAATCGACCGTTCGCTTGCCTTTGATGGAAAGTAGCAACTCGATCGTTTGCTTGACGCAGGCGACTGCTTGTTTCACCTCGGGAGCGGTATCGAGCACGGCTGGGAACTTGTTGGTCGCGAGGTAGTTTCCAACAGTGTAAGGAACGATGAAGTAGCCATCCGAAAGCCCTTGCATCAGCGCGCTCGCACCCAGGCGGTTGGCGCCATGATCGGAGAAGTTGGCTTCGCCAACCACGAACAGGCCGGGGATGGTGCTTTGCAGGTTGTAATCGACCCACAATCCGCCCATGGTGTAGTGAATGGCCGGATAAATGCGCATGGGGACCTTGTACGGGTCCTCGTCCGTGATGCGCTGGTACATCTCGAAGAGGTTGTCGTAACGGTCCCGGATGGTGTTCACGCCCAAGCGCTTTACGGCGTCGGTAAAGTCGAGGTAGACGCCGAGTCCGGTCTCGCCCACGCCGCGGCCTTCATCGCAGACGGCCTTGGCATTACGTGAGGCTACGTCACGTGGGACCAGGTTGCCAAAGCTGGGGTAACGGCGTTCCAGGTAGTAGTCGCGTTCTGCTTCGGGAATCTGGTCGGGCGAGCGCTTGTCACCCTTCTTGAGCGGCACCCAGATGCGGCCGTCATTGCGCAGGGATTCGCTCATCAGCGTCAGCTTGGACTGGTAATCGCCGGAGACCGGGATGCACGTGGGGTGGATCTGGGTGTAGCAAGGGTTGGCAAACAGCGCTCCCCGCTTGTGTGCACGCCAGATGGCGGTAACGTTAGAACCCTTGGCGTTGGTGGAGAGATAGTAAACGTTCCCGTAACCACCGGTGCCCAGGATGACGGCATCGGCAAAATGGGTGGTGATAGTGCCGGTCACCAGGTGCCGGGCGACGATGCCGCGCGCCTTGCCATCCACCACGATGAGGTCGAGCATCTCGGTGCGCTCATGCATGGTGACGGTGCCGGCATGAATCTGGCGTTCGAGCGCCTGGTAGGCGCCGAGCAGCAACTGCTGGCCAGTCTGGCCGCGGGCGTAGAAGGTGCGCGAGACTTGGGCGCCGCCGAAGGAGCGGTTGGTAAGCGCCCCGCCGTATTCACGGGCGAACGGAACTCCCTGGGCTACGCACTGATCGATGATATGGACGCTGTTTTGCGCCAGGCGATAGACGTTGGCCTCGCGCGCGCGGAAATCTCCGCCTTTAATGGTGTCGTAGAACAGGCGGTAGATGCTGTCGCCGTCGTTCTGATAATTCTTGGCGGCGTTGATGCCGCCTTGGGCGGCGATGGAGTGCGCGCGGCGGGGCGAATCCTGAAAGCAGAAGCAGTGGACCCGGTAGCCAAGCTCGCCCAGGGTGGCGGAAGCAGAAGCTCCCGCAAGCCCGGATCCGACGACGATGATGGAGTGTTTCCGCTTGTTTGCCGGATTAACCAGCTTGACGTCGAAACGAGCCTGTTCCCACGCCTGCTCGATCGGGCCTGTAGGTGCTTTGGAGTCGAGAATCATCTATTTCACCAGCCCCAGTAAAACGCTTATTGGAATGGAGATGTAGCCGAGGACGATCAGCAGCGCGATGATCAACGCCGCCTTTTTGAAGGCAGCAGTGTATTTCGGCTGGTGGATGCCGACACTTTGGAACATGCTCCACAGGCCGTGGCGCAAATGCAGTCCCAAAAGGCAGATCGCGACGATGTAGGAGACTGAGACCCACCAGACCTGAAAGCCGGAGACCACATTGTGGTAGACGTCGCCCTCAATGTAAGCGGCGCCGGGTTGAATATAGCCGGCGGTCAGGTGCAGCAGGTGAAAGATGATGAAGGCCAGGACGATGGGGCCTGACCAATACATGGTCCTCGAGGCGTAGGAGGAGGCGATAGCCTGTTTGCGCGAATACCCGACCGGGCGTGCTCGCTTGTTCCTCAGGGCGAGCTGGACGGTTGCAGTGATGTGCAAAGCGATCGCGATCAGCAGAATAATGCGCGCCGGCCAGAGCAGTTCTCCAATGCTATGCAGAAACGCGCCATAGGCATTCAGTTTTGCCGGGCCCTCAAAGATCTGAAGGTTGCCCGCCAGGTGCGCGATCACGAAGCCGAACATCATAACGCCCGTGACGGCCATAACGATTTTCTTGCCGACAGTTGAGGCCCAGAAGCCGGGCGCCCGATTGTCCCGCGGGACGGCTGCAGTTGTGCTCATTTGATTTCTTTCCGATGCCTCAGGAGGTGCCGAAACTGAATCTGACCCAACTCTCTATTATTGGTGCGCGATAGAAGCACCGTCAAGGTTTGGGCCCACGCGAGGGACTAGTCCGATTTGGCCCAAAGCAAGATTTAAGCCAGAAGTTCCAGGAGCGCGCGAAAAGCCTGACCCCGATGGCTGATCGTCCACTTGGTCTGGTCGTCCATTTCGGCCATGGTGCATGCGCGGGCGGGCAAATAGAACAGCGGATCGTATCCGAAACCGTTACTTCCTCGAGGACTGGATAGGATGCGACCCTCGACTGTGCCCCGCGCGGTCAGTAAACCGGCGCCATCTCTGGCGGCAGCTAGCACACATTGATACTGAGCGCCGCGCTCGCTGTCAGGGACGCCGGCGAGTTCCTGCAGCAGGAAGAGATTGTTGTTGGCGTCGGTCGTTATATCGGCGTGAAAGCCCGCATCGGCGGCGTAGCGGGCGGAGCGGATGCCCGGAGCGCCCTGGAGCGCGTCTACCTCCAGTCCGGAGTCATCCGCCAGCACGATTTCGCCCGGCAAAAACCAGCTGTAATAGATCGCCTTCTCACGGGCAATTTCTTCGAACGTGGGCGCGTCTTCCGCTGGCGGTTCAATAGCCGCGAGACCGGGCAGGGGAAGTATGCGGGTGTCGTGGGCAGCGGCCGCGACGGCAAAGTCTCGCAGCTTGCCGGGGTTGGTGCTGGCGACGTAAAGGGTGCGGGCCATCAGTGGAGAGGAGCCAATGGACAGCCTTCACAGCGGGGCTGCGGCCCGCAGTGATGCTTGCCCACGGAGACCACCAGCGCGTGGAACTCGTTCAAGAGAGACAAGCGGAATTCTGCCGGGTCGTGAGCGAAGGCGGCGTCCACTAACTGCCGCACTTCAGCATATTTCTGTTTTCGGGGGGCGAGCCCGTGACGGTCGGTGATGCGGCGCAGATACTCATCCACCACGGGAACGGGGTGAAGCAGCGCGTAGAGCAGAATGGCATCGGCGGTCTCCTCTCCCACGCCCGGTAGCGCCAGCAACTGCTGCCGCGCGACGCTGGTGGGTTGCCCGGCGAGGTGGGCCAGCGAGGAATCGTGCTCCTGATCGAGAAAGGCGACAAACGCCTTGATAGCCGCGGCCTTCCGTACCATATATCCCGAAGGTCGAATGAGCGTACGCAACTCTTCTTCTGGAACCTCGCGGAGGCCTTCGAGATGCATCCGACCGGCGGCGACCAGGTTGGCGATAGAGCGCTCTACTCCCTTCCACGAGGTGTTCTGGGTGAGGTACGCCCCGACGATCACCTCCAATGGAGTTTGCGCCGGCCACCACCGCTGGGGCCCGTAGGTGGCCATGAGCTGATCGTGGAAGTTGCGCAGTCTGCGGGCTGCAGTGGGTTGGGTCATGGCTTCGGCTTCTGTTGCTGTAAGTGCTTCTTCCAGCCCAGCAGCTTGGACTGCAAGGCCTCGGCTTCCGCCTCGGGGATCATGCCTTTGTGTTGATACAGGATGGAGAGGCTGGTATGCGCCAGGATCTCATCGGGATCCAGTTGAAGCAATCGCTGGGCCACCGCGATGGCCGCGTCGAGCTCACCCTGCTCCTGCAACGCGCGGATGAGCCCATGCATAGCATCGAGCATGCCGGGGTCCACTTCAAGGCAATCACGGAGCTTCTGTGCGGCGCCTGCCGCATCCCCTTCCGCGAGCCGGTCAAGACCCTCGTGGTAAAGATCTTCAGCGCTGGAAGAGTGAGAGGATGGCGGCATTGGTCCATATCAATGATACCCGGTCTGCCTCGAGGCTAGGTTACGATGAACCAGACCAAAAGGGAGGCACCCTCGAATGAGTTTCATCCTGGCCGATGGCTGGCTGATTACCATGAACGATCGCCGCGAAATCCTGGAGCGCGGCAGCGTCTGCGTCCAGAACGATCGCATCGCAGCCGTGGGCAGCCGTCAACAATTGCAGCAGCAATTCCCGGGCGCAGAAATCGTGGACTGCGCCGGGCGCATCGTTATGCCGGGAATGGTGAACACCCATACCCATCTGTTCCAGACCCTGCTCAAGGGACTGGGCGATGACATGGTGTTGAAGAAGTGGTTTACCTGCATGACCGGCCCGAGCGCAGTCCATCTTACGGCCCAGGACGCGCATGCGGCCGCAATGCATGGCTGCGTCGAGTCCATCCGCTCCGGAGTAACCACGGTTGTGGACTTCATGTATGTCCACCCGCAGCCTGGAATGATTACCTCCGTCGTCAATGCGTTTGACACCACGGGCATGCGCGGCTTCGTTTGCCGCGGTTTCATCTCCGACGGGGTGCAGTACGGCGTTCCCGCGGCTCTGCTCGAGAAGCCGGTGGTTGCCTTGGCTGACGCAAAAGAGCAGATACGTCGCTATAACAAGCCGGGAGGCCGGATCCAGGTGGGCCTTGCTCCCAACATGATCTGGGCAGTCGATGAGGAGGGCTACCGGCTTACCCGAAAGCTGGCCGATGAGGAGCATGTGCTCATCACCACCCACATAGCGGAAACCAATTTTGAGTTGGAGACGGCCGCGGCTACGTATGGAATGGACGACACGCAGTTCCTCAGCGACATTGGTTTTCTCGGGCCCGATGTGATCGCTGTGCATTGCGTGCATTGCACAACGGAGGACATCCAGATATTGCGCAAGCACGGCACCAAGGTTTCGCATAATCCGTGCAGCAATATGTATCTCGCGTCTGGCTGCGCGCCGATTCCGGAAATGCTTGCGGCGGGTGTGACGGTGGGCCTGGCCTCCGATGGCCCGGCAAGCAGCAACAATCACAGTCTCTTTCAGGCAATGAAGTTTGCTGCGTTGCAGCAAAAGGGCGTGCATCAGGACGCAACCATCATGACAGCAGAAAAGGTGCTGGAGATGGCCACCATCGGAGGCGCTCGCGCAGTCGGTCTGGAGGCCGAGATCGGTTCAATCGAGATAGGCAAGAAAGCGGATATCGTCGTGCTCGACTACAACAATGCGTTTATGACACCGATCCATCATCCTGTCTCAGCGATGGTGTACTCGGCACTGGGTCATGAGGTAACGACGGTGATGATCGACGGACGCTTCGCGATGCGCGACGGCGTGGTAGGAACGGTGGATGAGAGCGCAGTCCGGCGCCAGGCCCAGGTCAGCGCCGATGCCCTCACGCAACGCGCCGGAACCGATGAATTCAAGCGGAGGCCGTGGCCGAAATAGAGAAACCGCAGGTCCCTCCGCCCCGGTCGGAGTGACAAAATTGCATAAAGCCCAAAGATCCCAGTCTCCGATCTAAACGGAAGAACAGCTCTAAAATTTGTCATCCCGAGCGCAGCCGAGAGCCTGCCCTGAGCGAAGTCGAAGGGGACCTGCTGTACGCGCTGATTCCATTCTCAATCTTTCGCGTAAGGGACCATCAGCGCGGCCGGTTGTATTGCTTTGCCGCCAAACAAACCCGAAATCGCCAAAATAGTGACGATATATGGCAACGACGCCAGCAGTTGCGACGGAACGCTAGCTCCTCCCAACTGCAGCGAAAGCTGCAACGCATCGCAGGCGCCAAACACCAGAGCAGCCAGTGCCGCTTTCCCTGGATGCCATCTTCCAAAGATGACAATGCCCAAGGCAATAAATCCCTGTCCCGAAACAATCGATTCGCGAAACAGCCCAATCTGCGCCAGCACCAGGTAAGCGCCGGCCATGCCCGCCGTAGCGCCGCCGATCAGCACTCCTATATAACGCATGCGGGCTACGGAAATTCCGGCAGCATCCGCGGCGCTGGGATTCTCTCCCGCGGCACGCAGCGCCAAGCCGAAGCGCGTGCGAAACAAGACCACATGCGCCAGCAGAACCAGCGCGAGCGTGAGATAAAGCAGAATCGCCTGGCCAAACAACACCGGCCCAACGAACGGAAGTTCGCTCAACCACGGAATATGAAGAGGAGAAAACATAGCCACATTCTGCGGGCCCGCGGACTCGCCCAACGCCCGGCGATATACAGTAGCGGCAATTCCGATAGCGAGTACGTTGAAAACCAGCCCGACCACTACCTGGCTGGCGCGAACCGTCACATACATCCAGGCCAGCAGCAAATTAAACAATATGCCGGTCGCCATCGCCGCCAACAGGCTGATCCAAACCATGCCGGTTACATAATCGGTAAGGAAGCTGGCCAGCGCACCAAGCAAAATCGTCCCTTCAATACCCACATTCAGCACTCCAGAGCATTCCGCGAAGGTCTCCCCCAGCGCAGCCAGCAGCACCGGCCCGGAGAGCCGTAAGCTGGCGGCGAGCCAGGTCACTAGGAATGCTGAAGTCATCAGGCGATGGAAGTTCATGTCAACTTGACCCGGTAGCGGCGAAAGATATCGCTCGCCAGCACCATCAACACGATCAGACTTTGCAAAATGAACGTGATGGACGAGGGAATGCCGGCCCTGCGCTGCATGGCATTGGCCCCCACCGTCATGCCGCCGTATAGCACGGCCGCAGGAATAACCGCCAGCGGGTTGAGCTTGGCCAGCAGCGCCACGATGATGCCGGTGAAACCCACTCCGCCGCTAATCCCATCCATCAGGCGATGTTGTTCACCGAGCACCTCGACCGTCCCGGCCAGAGCACCCAGGCCGCCCGCAAAAAAAGCCGCGAGCACCAATCGGATGCCTACGTTGATGCCGCCATAGCGAGCGGCGGAGGGGCTGAGTCCGCTGGCGATCAGCTCATAGCCGAGAGGCGTTTTGCGCAGCAGCATCCACACCAGCAAGGTCGCCAACAGGGCGAGCAGGATACCTGCGTGCGCGCGAGTTCCGTGCAAAATAAACGGTAACCAGGTAGCGCGCGGCAGCGGCGCCGTCTCAGGAACTCCACCAGGCGCGCGCATCGGGCCAGATACCAGATACTGCACGATCAGGATGGCCACGTAGTTGGTCATCAGCGAGATGAGCACTTCATTGCCGCCAAACCGCGCGCGGATCAAGGCAACCACGCCCGCCCACACGGCTCCGGCGGCAAAACTCAGCAAGACCACCAATGCCAGGAATGCCACAAAAGGGATTGGGCCCACGGCTCCGCCCGGCGCGGTGGCCAGAGCCAACCAACTGGTGGCCGCTGCGCCAATCACAAAGCATCCTTCAAAACCCAGGTAACCAAAGCCGGATCGCCAGCTGACGATGGTGCCCAGGGCAATCAACGTTAAAGGCGCGGTGCGCACCAGGGTATAGCCAAAGCCGCGCATGGTTGCAAACGGTTCGTGGAAGAGAGCGAAGTACGCGCGAAGTGGGTTCGCGCCGTAAAGGAGAAAGAGCAGCGAAGTAACGAGCATCGCCGCTAGCACGGCGAGGACCATGGCAGTGGTGATAGCGAGCGGCGAGTCAGCTGGAGTGAGACGTCGTTCGATTAACTTCATGCAGCTCCGGAGATCATGAGACCCAGTTTCTCCTGGGTGACGCTGGTCGCATCGAGGATGCCGACAATCCGTCCTTCGAACATTACGGCAATCCTATCCGCCAGGTTCATCAGCTCCTCCAGCTCCGCGGAGATCAACAGGATAGCCTTGCCCCGCTCGCGTTCACGCAGCAATTCGAGCCAAACCGATTCGACCGCGCCCACATCCAATCCCCTTGTTGGCTGTTCGACTACGATAGCGGATGCATCCTGAAGAATCTCCCGGCCGAGGATCAGCTTCTGCAGGTTACCCCCGGAGAGCTTGCCTGCCACGGCCCCGATGCCGGATGCACGCACTCCAAAGCGCGCGACCAGCCTCTCTGCATACTCGCGAATTCTTCCCGCGTCCAGAAAAAGGCCGCGGGTGCGCCGCCGTTGCGATCCGAGAATTGCATTGTCGGCGATCGACATCTCCGTGACGGCGCCCACATGACGGCGATCGGCCGGGATATAAGAAAGGCCGAGAGCACGATGCTGTGCGACCGTCAGCCGGGTCACCTCGCGCTCGTCGAGAAAGACTTGTCCTTGAAGAGCCGGACGCAAATGCATGATCGCCTCGGCCAATTGCGATTGCCCATTGCCATCCACACCGGCGATGCCGACAATCTCTCCCGCATGCACATCGAGAGTTACGCCGCGGACCTTCTCCTGCCCCACATCGTCGCGCACGTGAAGCCCGTTGACCCGCAAGACAGTCCGACCGCGTTCGACCGGAACCCGATGCGCGCGAAGGTTCACGTCGCGCCCCACCATCAACCGGGCCAGCTCCTGTTCGGTGGTCTGCTGCGTGGTAACCGCGCCCACGACGCGACCATCGCGCATCACCGTGACACGATCCGCAAGCTCCAGGATCTCCTGAAGTTTGTGGGTCACAATAACAATCGAACGGCCCTGGTCACGCAAGCTGCGCAGCACCGTGAAGAGCTGGTCCTTCTCGTGCGTAGTGAGGACGGCGGTGGGTTCGTCGAGGATCAACAGCTTGGCGTCACGATAGAGTAGCTTAAGAATCTCGACTCGCTGTTGCACGCCGATCGGCAGGTGCTGCACTTGCGCATCCGGATCGATCGCCAGATGATGCCGGTCGCTCAAGCTGCGCAGCCGCTGGCCAGCCTTACGCAGGTCGAGCATCGGACCGGCGTCCTCCTTCAACCCAAGCACGGTGTTTTCAACCACCGAAAAGCGCCGCACCAGCATGAATTCCTGATGCACCATGCCGATGCCGAGCGCGATGGCGTCCTTGGGGCTGTTGATTGTGACCGGCTCGCCGTCGATCAGGATCGAACCGGAATCCATGGAATGGAATCCGTAAAGAATCTGCATCAGGGTGCTTTTGCCGGCGCCGTTCTCTCCCAGCAGCGCGTGAATCTCGCCTGCTTCGACGGTGAAGTCAACATCGCTGTTAGCCACGACCCCAGGGAATCGCTTGACGATCTTCCTCATCGCGAATTCGGGCAAATGCTTCTCCTCCTGGGACGGGTAGACACATCAACGAAAGGGAGGAAACAGCAGGTCCCTCCGCGACGCTACGCTCCGATCGGGATGACAAATTTGTTGCTGGGAAAATGGCCCAATAGAGGTTCCACCAATGGCCGTTCATGCTAGAACAAAATTTTCATCCCGACCGGAGCGTAACCTGTCACGCTGCACACACCAACGCCCACGTGTGCGGCTTTCAGTAAGGAAAGCCGAATGAAGTTCGCCAACGCCACCAAGCCAAACAGGAAATCCGGGGTAGTGGAGCGGAGGGACCTGCTGTTTTTTTCCTATCGTACACTTCAAGCCCAGGGGGATAGGTCGATCTTACCTGTAGAGAGATCGCTCCACACCTTTTGAAATGCGGCCCATTGCGCTGTAGAAATAAGTTTTGGATTGTGGTCACCGTGGGCGCCCGCCTTTAGGAGCCACATCCAGTCCACGGTAGGTTTCCACTCCTTACCGCCCGCGAAAGAGCGGTTGGCAACCTCATGAGAAACCGTCTGCACCACGCCGCCAAGATTCATCTCGAAGCTGGTGGCCATATTGTTGGGCGCCAAGTCAGTCTGGTCTGAGTAGCAGCCCATCACCTTCGCATTGCCGGCAACGGCTCCCTGGATCGCTCCCAGTCCAGTCACGTCGGCCGCATGCCAGATCACGTCGGCTCCATTGCCGATCAGGGTCGCAGCGGCTTCGCGCCCTTTGGCTGCGTTGTCGTAATCACCCGTGATAATCCCAAGACCCTGAATCCCGGGCACGGTGTTGCGCGCCCCGGCGATGAAGCATTTCAGTATGCGCTGTTGGTTAGGATCGTCTTCCCCGCCGACAAAACCAACCGCCTGCTTGCGCTCTGAGATCAAAGCCGCCAGGGCGCCGGCTCCATACGCAGCGCCGAAATAACCCAAATTGATGAACAGGAGATTCGACGGGACCGTGGGCTGCGGCAGATAGCTGGTCACGAAGAATTTTTGGCCGGCGTAATCCGGCGCGATGTCGAGCAGCGCATTGCTGAACTCGAAGCCATGACCCAGGATGAGATCGAAGCCATCGTCGGCGTAGCCGCGCGTCACTTCCTGCATTTGCGCGAGACCTATGTTTTCCGCGTACGCGGTCTTGAATCCAGGGCCCAGCGCCTTTAGACCGTTGAAGGCAAGCTGGCTCCAGCCTCCATCAGTAATTACGCCGGTGAGCAACAGCACAACACTCGTCTCTCTGGGTTGGGCAAAGCTTCTCGCTCCCAGCGCCGCGATCGCGAGGGCGGAGAATGCCCTTCGCGAGATCCTGCTCACTTCGAGTCCCCGGCGAGAGCGCGCAGGTGCGCTGGCAGAAAGGGCCGAACCATGTACTGATAGGCGGCCCCGCCCACACAAGCGCCGAGCAACGGACCGGCGATCGGGACCCACCAGTAATTCTGTGGCGAGGGAAACGCGGCCGGTCCCCAGCCAGCGAGAAAGCAGAAGATTCGGGGCCCGAGATCACGCGCCGGGTTAAGCGCCCAGGCTTCCAGATAGCCCATCGAGGCTCCGATCAACGCTATCAGCATGCCGATCATCAAGGCGCTCGAATTCGCCTGTGGGGCCATCTCGTTGTATTGCTCGGTGATGGCGAAGATGCCGAAGATGAGAAATGCGGTCAGTATGATTTCGTCGCTGAAGGCATGTATGGGCGTGATCGCCAGGCCAGGATGAGTAAAGAAAACCCCAGCCGCGCCACCCGCCGCGCGCGTGAGTTGCGCGCCCTGGTTGAAGTGGTCGATCACCGGCACGTACAAGACATATACAAGAGCGGCCCCGAGCACGCCGCCCACGACCTGGGCCACGCAATACGGGATGACTTTACGCCAGGCGAATTTTCGATAAAGCGCCAGCGCCAGCGTCACTGCTGGATTGGCATGCGTTCCGGAGATGCTTCCGGTGGCATAGATGGCCATGGTCACCGCCAGTCCCCAAGAAATACAAACTCCCCAATAGGAGTTCAGGTAGGGGCTGGGATTGTAAAGGGTGTACATGGCGGCCACTGAGTCGCCGAACGCAATGATGATGAAGACCGCCAGGGCCTCCGCCAGATACTCGCCAAAATCTTGTCTCTTCATCAGACGACAGTTCCTGTGTTGTGTGCCCTCACGGTAACAGGTATTTTCGCGCCAGGTCATTGAATTGCTGCAGTTGCTGGTCGATCCAATCCTGCCCGGTGCCCAACTCTTCCGCCATCAGCTTGGCCACGGCCGGCGCCATCGCGATGGCTGCCCTGGCATTCAGGAACAGCGCCCGCGTGCGACGGGAGAGCATATCGTCCACCGTGCGCGCCATCTCCTCCCGAACCCCCCAGACGACTTCGGCGGCGATATAGGGTAGGTCAGGATGGAGCCGCTCACCCAGACGCTTGTCCGCAGCGGCCAGGGCCAGGATTTTCTCAGCATCCGACCCGTAGACTCCGAGTGCGCTGAGAGAGTCGACGTCCTGTTTATAGCCATGGATCTTCAAATCGTGCGTTGCGCTCGGCACGTCAGTAAGCTCACCCAGCGTGATGGCATGATTCACGCAGTCTTCGGCCATATGACGGTAGGTGGTCCATTTGCCTCCAACGATGGTCAGCAGCCCCGAGTTATCGACATGGATGGTGTGGTCGCGGGAGAGCGACGACGTCTTCATCGAAGCGCCATTGGCCTTGACCAAGGGACGGATGCCTACGTACACGCTGAGCACGTCGCTGCGCTGCGGAGGGCGGCTGAGGTACTGGGCAGCGGTGTCCAGGATGAACTGAATCTCTTCCTCAAAAGGAAGCGGGTTATACGACGACTCCTCGATCGGCGTGTCCGTGGTGCCGACCAGCGTGTGCTCATGCCACGGGATGGCAAACAACACCCGGCCGTCACTGGTATGCGGCACCATGATCGCCGTGTTGCCACGCAGGAATGCACGCTCGAAGACCAGGTGAATGCCCTGGCTGGGCGCGATCATGCCCGCCAGTTCCGGCTCAGCCAGCCGGCGCACATCGTCGGCGAAGATGCCTGCCGCATTCACCACCACATGCGCCGCAATCTTCATGCGCTGGCCGGATTCGCTATCGATCGCCACCACCCCGTCGGCAAAGCCGTCCGCGCCCCGGGTGATCTCGACCACCGGCGCATAGTTGAGTAAGACAGCGCCCTGATCGGCAGCCGTCGCGGCCAGATGGATCAGCAGGCGAGTGTCATCAAATTGGCCGTCGTAGTAGATGACGCCGCCGCGGAGTCCTTCGGTCTGGATGGTGGGCAGGCGCTCCAGAGTCTCTTCACGCGAGAGCAAGCGAGACTTGCCAAAGCCGTACTTGCCTGCGAGCAGATCATAGACCTTCATGCCGATGCCGTAGAACGGAGCTTCCCACCAGGAGTAGTTAGGCACGACAAAGCCCAGATCATGGACCAGGTGGGGAGCATTCTGACGCAGCAGGCCCCGCTCCTTCAACGCTTCCATTACCAGCGAGACGTTTCCTTGTTCCAGGTAGCGCACTCCGCCGTGCACCAGCTTGGTGCTCCGGCTGGAAGTAGCCGAGCCGAAATCTATCCGCTCCAACAGCAGCACGCTGAAGCCGCGATTAGCGGCATCGACGGCGACACCTACGCCGGTCGCTCCGCCTCCGATCACCACGATATCCCATGGAACGGAACGAGCTTGTACGCGAGCCAACATCGCCGGGCGATTCATCTACTCATCTCCTTCATGCCAGTTTCTTGACCGCTCGACAGCTCGCTTCCAGCGTTCGCGGCCAACAGCGATTTTTTTCTGGCCGGCTTTGGGCTCGAAGCGCGTATCTGCCGCGCGCAGCTTGAGAATTTCGTCCGGGCTGTTCCAGAAGCCCACAGCAAGGCCAGCGAGATAGGCCGCACCGAGCGCGGTGGTCTCGTTGACCGCGGGACGAATGACGGGCACGCCCAGAAGGTCAGCCTGGAATTGCATCAGCAGGTCATCCACGGCCGCGCCTCCATCGACGCGCAACTCCCGAAACGGGCACTTGGTATCCGCATCCATGGCCTCGATCACATCGGCCACCTGGAAGGCGATGCTTTCTTCGGCGGCACGGGCGATGTGGCCGGGCTTGGTGCCGCGGCGCAGCCCAATCAGCAGGCCGGTCGCATACGGGTCCCAGTAGGGCGCGCCCAAGCCGACAAATGCGGGCACCAGTACAACTCCATCGGAGTCTTCCACCGTCGCCGCCAATGCATTCACCTCGGAGGAATGGCGAATCAGCTGCAGACTATCGCGCAACCACTGCACTACGGCCCCGCCGATGAAGATGCTGCCTTCCAAGGCATATTGCAGTTTCTTATCCAGGCTGCAGATGAGCGTCGTGATCAGCCGCTTCTCCGACAGCACGAACTGGGCGCCAATGTTCTGCAGCAGGAAGCAACCGGTGCCATAGGTGTTTTTCGCGTCGCCGGGCCGGATGCACAGTTGGCCGAAGAGAGCCGCTTGCTGGTCGCCGGCGATGCCTGCGATCTCTCCGGTCTCGAGCCCTAGAGTCGTAGTCACGGGGCCAATCTTCTCGCTCGACCAGACCACCTCGGGCATCATGCTTTCTGGAATCCGAAATAACTTCAGCAGATCCGCATCCCATTTGCCTTGGACGATGTTGTAGAGCATTGTCCTTGACGCATTCGTCCGGTCGGTGATGTGCTTCTTGCCGCTGGTTAGATTCCAGATCAGCCAGCTGTCGACGGTGCCAAAAGCCAGTTTGCCGGCCTCCGCCCTCTGCCTTGCTCCATCCACGTTTTCCAGGATCCACGCGATCTTGCTGCTGGAGAAATAGGGATCGATCAGCAAACCTGTTTTTTGCCGGACGGTTTCTTCCGTGCCGTCGCTCTTCAGCTGGTGGCAACGTTCAGCAGTGCGGCGATCCTGCCAGACAATCGCGTTGTAAACCGGCTTCCCAGTCTCGCGGTCCCATACGATCGTCGTCTCCCGCTGATTGGTGATGCCGATCGCCGCCAGGTCGCGTGCGCGCACGCCGGCCTTGCCAAGGACCTCCACCACCGAGCTCATCTGTGAGGTCAGGATGTCGTAGGGATCGTGCTCAACCCAGCCACCCTGGGGATAGATTTGCTTGAATTCGCGTTGCCCCTGGGCGACAATGTTTCCATCTTTTCCGAAGAGAATGGAACGAGAGCTGGTAGTTCCCTGATCGAGCGAAAGAATGTACGCCATGGCGCTCCTGGAGATGCAGAGATCACGCCTTCGTCGCGGCGCCGCCCGTAGGGCGATACCCTGAGATTTATAGAGTACCCGGGATCGTCTCGTCAAAGAGCTGCCGGCATCATGCTTCTAGGCCGACTGCGATGCGTGACCAACCGAGACGTGGTCAGAGGAGGCCGGGTTAGCGAACCTTGTACCTGGCGCCGGGATAGCCTCTTTCCCTTCGAATGCGGCGTACAACACAGGCAATAACAAGAGCGTGAGTGCAGTGGAACGGACCAAGCCGCCGATGACGACGATCGCAAGCGGGCGCTGAATTTCAGAGCCGGGTCCGGTGGCAAACAGAAAAGGCACCAATCCCAACGCCGCCACGCTGGCCGTCATCATCACCGGCCTGAAGCGCAACCTGGTTCCCTCGCGAACTGCGTTGACCCGGGTCAGTCCTTCTTCACACAACTTGCGAATGTACGACACCAGGACCACACCGTTCAATACCGCAATTCCCCACAAGGCAATGAACCCTACCGAAGCGGGCACCGAAAGATACTCGCCGCTGACAAAGAGTCCGACGATGCCGCCGATGGACGCGAGCGGTAGCACCGTGATGATGAGCGCTGCGAATCGAACGGAGTGAAAGAGGATAAGCAACAGAAAGAAAATCGCCGCAATGGTGATGGGCGCAATCACCAGCAAATGATGCATGGCACGCTGCATGTTGTGAAACTGTCCGCCCCATTCAATGTAGTAGCCGGCGGGCAACTGGACCTGATGTTCAACCTGGGTCATTCCACGCGGCCGCTTGTCATAGGGGGTGCAACGAGGCCAGCACATCTGCCTCGTTGGACTACGACTGCCGAACCATCCACCATAAGACCAATGGCGATTGCGAGGCCTCCGAAGGACATGAGGTTGGCAGACAAGCCGATGCGGTTCATCACCAGAAAAGTGAGCAGCGGCGTCAGAACAAGATTGGCGCTGACAATCAGGCTGGACCGCAGATCGCTGAGAAAGAGAAACAGAATGATGACCACCAGGACAACACCTTCTGCGAGCATCTCTGTCACGATATGAATGGCCGCGTCCACCAGCTGTGAGCGGTCGTAGTAAGGAACGATCTGCAAACCGCCGGGAATCATGTTCTTGCTATTGATCTGGGCGACCCGCTCTTTCAGCCGGCTCACAATCTCTTTGGCGTTGCCTCCGCTGGTCATCAGGACGACGCCACCTACGGCCTCGGTGTAACCATCTTTCATCATGGCCCGTAACGCGTTTCCGTTCCAATGCGTACCTCAGCCACGTTGCGAATGTAGACGGGGGCCAGCGGCTGATTGCGTATCGCTGGCCGGGCAATGTGCGGCAGCTGGAACATGTGTTGGAGCGGCTGCTGGTTCCTCTCCTCTGCTGGCCTGATCACGGTGGACGATCTGCCCGAGGAGTTGATCCCAGCCTCCGCAGGCACGGCCATCCTCTGGCCGAATCTGCCCGAGGACGGCATCAGCCTGGAGGCGATTGAACGCGACCTCATCAGCCGTGCTTTGGAGAAGTTCGATGGGAATCAGACACAGGCGGCGCGTTATCTGGATATCAGTCGCCGCACGCTCATCTATCGCATGGAGAAGCATGGTCTCGCCGCTGTCGACTCTGAACCGTCGGAGAATCCGCTGTAACGCTCGACCGTGCTAGACTGACGCGAATTCACGTGATCAATCGACGCTCGTTTCTCGGTCTCGCCGCAGGCACCGTCTTCTCCACCGCTTCCCCCAGGCTTTGGGGACTCGAGCCGATGCCCATGCCGCCGGCAAAGGGTGAGGCGGAAAAGAAGCTGGACGGGTTCACCGCACAGTACATGCGGGCTATGAATGCCCCGGGGATGACCCAGGCACTCACTGATGCCAAGACAACCATCCGCACCGCGGGCTACGGCTTTGCCAATGTCGACCTGAAGACTCAGGTAACTCCCGATCACCTCTTCCAGATCGGGTCGATTACCAAGTCGTTTGTGGCGCTGATCCTGCTCCAGTTGCGCGATGAGGGCAAGGTGGATCTTCAGCGGCCAGTGCTCGAGTACTTGCCCTGGCTTCCATTGACTATGCCCTACGGGCCGATCACCGTGCATCACCTGCTGACGCATACCTCTGGTCTTCCGGATGCGGGCTCCATCTTTCAGAGCGATCCGGGCGCCCGGCACGCGCAAGGATTTGCGCCCGGCGCTCACTTCCACTACTGCAACCTGGGCTTCGCCATACTGGGAAAACTGATCGAGCGGCTGGATGGCAGGCCCTGGTATGAGTGCCTGCAGGCGCGCCTGCTTACGCCGCTGGGAATGACGGCAACCGCCGCGGTGATCACGATTGAATCGAGCGCGCGCAGCGCCACCGGCTATCAGGCCTTCTTTGATGACCAGGTTTACCCTCGGCAAGGCCGGCTGGTCTCAAGGCCGCCGGAGGTCTTCGCTAACCCGGCCGGCAGCATTGCCTCGCCGCCCGGAGATATGGCGCGCTATCTGCGCACTCTCCTCAACAGCGGCCAGGGAGCGGACGGGCGCATTGTCTCCGCCGAGGGTTTTGCGTTGATGTCAACACCGTATATCAAGGCTCCGGAATTCAGCCCGACTGCCTCTTACGGTTACGGCATCGCGGTCGATGTTCTGGACGGTCATAAGATTCTGCGCCACACGGGTGGGATGATGTGCTTTGCCTCCTCCATCCATGTGGATATGGATGGAGGGGTGGCAGCCTTTGCTTCGATCAATGCCATGCAAGGTTATCGGCCGACTCCGGTCACACAATACGCCGTTCAATTGCTGCGCGCAGAGAAGGAAGCTAAGGGGCTGCCTGCGGCGGTGGCGCTCACCGATGCCACGGAAGTGAACAATGCCAGCGAATACTCGGGCGCCTTTCGCAGCAATGACGGCAGGGAGTTGGTTTTCAAGGCGGATGGTACGAAGCTTCTGCTGCTGCATGGCGGCAAGGAGATCCCTTTGCAGCGCGGGCAGGGAGATTCGTTTCTCTCTACCGTGCAGGGTGAATTTTCAGACTTTAGCTTGATGTTTGGTAGAGACCAGGCAAAGCCAGCGAATAAGCATGACGCTGCACCCCCGCCACCTGCCGCCCTGGTGGTGGAGGTTGGTTATGGCCCGGATTGGTATAGCAACGGAGCGTACAAAGGGGAGCGCGAGTGGGCTGCGCTGCCTCAGTACAGCGCCTTTATGGGCCGATACCGAAGTGATGGCGGCGACGATGTCCGCGTCTTTGTGCGCAAGGGCCGGCTCTGGCTGGGAGACTCTCCTATAGCAGAGATTGGCTCGTCGCTGTTCCGCGTGGGAGAGGAAGCCTGGTCTCCCGACACCGCGGAGTTCGCGACCGTAGTCGATGGCAAAGCCAGACTCCTCAGGGTCGTCGGGGAAGACTGCTGGAGAATCGAAGTTGGCTCCTAACTCCCCTCCGTTCTTAATGAGGGAATAAGAGTCTATGTTTTTTAGACACACCAAAGGAACTTTTCGATTACACTAAAGACTGCTTCACTTTGCACTGCCTTTGCCTTTGGTTCGACCTATGTACGCAAGCCCCTCGCGACCCTTGTTTCTGGCACTGCTTTGCTTTTTTATAAGTGTTTGCTGCGCTTCTGCGCGTACCTTCCCGTCTGTTTCAAAGGTGAGCGCCCTGCCGTCGGCGCCCACGCCGTCCATCTCACTCGTTGCCTCGCGTGCGCCGCTCACGCAGCAGGCCCATGTTGCTATTCCCCGGCTGGATAGCGAGCCAACGCTAAATGATTTTCTTGCCAACCCGGTGCGCGCGAAAGCGGCACGCGCTATGCTACGCATCAACAGCTTCGTCGAGCGTTATCCCAAAGACGGCGCTGCTGTCACTGAGCCGACCGTCGCCTATCTGGGCTACACGCGCGAATATCTCTTTGCAGCTTTTGTCTGTAAGGACAAACGGCCGGATCTGATCCGGGGTCACATGCTGGCGCGCGATTCGCTGGGAGACGATGATTCTGTCCAGGTGATGCTCGACACTTTCAACGACCAGCGCCGGGCGTTCCTGTTTCGCAGTAACGCGCTCGGCATTCAGGCCGATGGTCTTTACAGCGAGCAAAACGGCACCGACTACTCTTTCGACACGGTGTGGGACACCTGGGGTAAACGCACGCCGTCCGGGTACGTGGTACTCCTGCGGATTCCCTTCTCCAGTTTGTATTTCGCCAAGGCAGGTGCGGGCGAGATGCGGACCTGGGGAATCATCCTTCAGCGCAGCATTTCTCACGCCAACGAGTCGGCTTACTGGCCGCAGAGCCGGCATAGTATCTCCGGTCTCTTGACCCAGGACGTCGCCGCGGACGGTTTCAGCGATATCGAGCACGGGCAAAATCTTCAATTCGAACCCTATGCGCTCGGCCGCAACCTCCGGCAATTGGACACAGTCAATCCCGACGACCCGTATTTTCAGGACAAAGGCCTTCAGGCCTACAGCGGGATGGACGCGAAATTTATCCTGCACAACAGCCTGGTGCTCGATACCACCGTCAACCCCGATTTCAGCCAGGTGGGCGTGGACAATCCGGCTACACCGAATCAGCGCTTCCCTCCCTACTTCGCTGAGGTGCGGCCGTTTTTTATCGAAAACAGCAGCTACTTCATGACCCCGGTGAGCCTGTATTACACCAACAACATTGTTAAGCCGCAGTACGGCGCGCGTCTTACCGGCAAACTAGGCCCCTGGGCACTGGGCCTGCTTGGCGTGGATGACCGTAGCCCTGGAGAGGCCGTGCCGCCCGGCGACGCCGAATACGACACGCGCGCCCACTACTACGTCGGCCGGTTGAACCGCGATGTTGGTTCTTTATCGAATGTGGGGATCATTTACGCCGACCGCGAGTATCTCGATTCTTTCAACCGGGTCGGAGGGTTCGACTATCGAACGCCGCTGAAGAGCCGTTGGACGTTAACCGGGCAAGCCGTTACCTCGGCAACACAAAACGTCAGCAACTCTACGCAGGGCGAGCAGGAATGCGAGGCGCTTACCTTAACCTGCAGCGGCCAGACCTATTCCCAGCAGGCGAATTATTCCGATCTGCATCGCAACGCATGGGTGGCCTACAACGATACGTCCGCCGGATACGTCACCAACACTGGATTCTTTCGGCGCCCTGATGTGCGGGAACCGAATGGCTACTACAGCTATACCTTCCGTCCCGGGCAAGGACCGGTTTTATCCCACGGGCCGAGTATCTACACGGAACGCATCTGGGACCATAACGGTGTTCCGCTCGACTTTTACATCAACCCTTCTTACAGCGTTACATTCAAACACCGAACGACGATTTCCGCCAATGTAGATCTGGGGCAAGACCGCTTGCGCCCGATTGATTACTCCGCGCTGCCGCAGGATGTGGAGTATCACACCCACACCAGCGGAGTAAATTTCTACACTTCTCCCGTACCTTACATAGCGATCGGCGGCGGAGTTTATACCGGTACAGTGCTCAACTATTCGCCGCCTGCCGATGCTGGTCCCGGCCCGGTGAACGTGACTTCACCCAACCTCAACGTGGAAGTGAAGCCCATCAGTTCCCTCGATCTACAAAATAGCTACGTGTATACGCACTTCACCAATGTGGCCAACGGCGATGTGGTCTACGACAACCACCAGGTGATCTCGCGCTGGAATTACCAGATGAGCAAGGCCCTTTCCTTTAACCTGATCGGCCAGTACGTGTCCACGCCGCCGAATCCGCAATACACCAGCCTGGCGAACTCCAAGACACTTTTTGCGGACGCATTGCTGACCTACCAGCCGCATCCGGGCACAGCGGTTTATTTCGGCTATATTGGAAACTTTGAAAATGTGGATCGCGCGCTCTGCACGCGGGAAGCGGATGGGCTGTGCAATGCCGATGATCCGATCTTGCCGCCTACCTACTCCTCGCTGTTGAATACCAGCAAGACGATCTACGTGAAGGTCAGCTATCTGCTGCACTTTTAGACGGTGAGCAGTTCCTCGTAGAAGCCGCCGATCTCCCGTTCCCTGTCAACGAAGTGAATCTCCAGGATCCAGTGCCGCTTCTTGCCGTTCTCGTCGAGGGAACGCAGCGGCAAGTGGCTGTCCGGATGAACGTAGAGCGTTACTTTATCGTCGGAGATCTTTTCGTGCGGGAAGTGTCCAATCAAATGTCCCGCGATGCGTCCACCAAATTCCCATCCGTACTTGTCGGCCAGTGATGTGATGTAGCGGAAGAACTCAGCGCTGGTGATCGCCGGCGTTTCGTTGAAATACTGCTTGCCCTCGGCAAAGGCTTGCCCTACGTCGTGCTTCATCTTGATCTTGAGTGGGTCGGAGCCGAGAACAAACGTGCGGCCGAAATCAGCTTCCCACTGCTCGAATACCGGCCCCAGATCGAGAAAGAGGATGTCGTCGGTTCCGAGCGTAAGATCCGGCGGATTCTCCGCATAGGGCAGCAAGGTATTCTTGCCGGCGCGCACGATGCGCTTGTGCCAGTAGGTGGTGATCCCGTACATCTCCTTAGCCAGCGCATAGATATCCGCATTGAGAGTCTTTTCGGTGACGCCCGGACGGATCAGGCCGCGGGCCTCAATTTCTTCAAATAACCGCTCCGCCTTGGATTGAGCTTCGAGCAGTTCTGCGCCCCGCGTTTCTTCCAACTGTGTCATCGATCCTCCCAAATGCGTTATGCGGTGTAACTACGCCCCAGTCCTAGCGCGGCCAGACCCTTGCGATAGGTGATAGAGCTGCGATCGGCAGGAAAATGCGCTTCCGCATGCAGATCAAGCGGAAGATCTTCCGGCCATTGCTGCTCGACGATTGCAATATCTTCTGCAAACACCTGGTTGTTGAAGTCGAGCGTCTCCTCGAGCGGAGCATCCTGGTCGAAGTTGCGGCAGAGGGGAACGAACAGTCGCGTCTTGCGGGCCGACACGGGCGAAGCCGCGTTCAAGATATGAAGCAGGCCTCCCTCAGGGAATTTCACGGTCAGTTTTGCGGTGAACGGCAGAAAGACTTCAAATTTCCTATGCCACTGGAAGCCGGGCGGATTGAGGCGCTTGTAGCCGTGCGCGTAATTGCTTACCAGGCTGACATAATCGGCAACGAAGCCTCGATCGGTTTTCTGCACCCGGTAATCCGGCACCACGGGATTATCCACTTCGCCAAAGCTCTCCGGATGGACGAACGCGAAGTGGCTGACATCGAGAAATCCCTCGACCTGCCGCCCCGCTGCGGCGTTGATGACCGCGCTATCGGGCAGCACTCGCAGGTATTCCGGGTCATCCCATTCCTGCATTTCGGGCAGCGCGAGGGGCCCGTTGTCCACCAGGCGCACCCACACCAGGCCGTAGCGCTCTTGCACCGGGAACATCTGCAGGCGCAGGCGGGGCGAGATCACACCATTCGGGTGCGCCGGGATGCAGGTGCATCGTCCATCCCGGTCGTATCGCAGGCCATGGTATCTGCAGATAATCTCGTCACCTTCGACGTGGCCCATGCTGAGCGGTACCCCGCGGTGAAAGCAGATGTCTTTGGCCGCGGCCAGGGCGCCATCGGAGAGACGGTAGACCACCACGCGTTCGTCGAGCAGACGCGCGGCATAGGGCTTGTCAGTAACTGCATGCGAGAGCGCGACTGGGTACCAGAACGGAGCAAGTGCGTGCCAGTCCTTTTCAGAGAAGGTACATCCCCGGGGAAGACCGGCAGCACTGGCGGCGTCGGAAGCGAGCAGCTCAGAGGCTGGAATGAAGGATGCAGGGTTCGTCATGCGTCATTATGAACGCAGGCAAGGTCCTGAATCAATTGGCGGAGAAACTAAGCCAACTTCACAAAATGCATGGAAGCCGAGTTCATGCAGTAGCGAAGTCCAGTTGGCGGAGGCCCGTCGTTGAAGACGTGTCCGAGATGAGCATCACACAGCCGGCAGGAAACTGCCGTGCGCTCCATACCTAATGTCGAATCGGTAATCTCCACCACGTTTTCTTTGGCGATCGGCTCCCAGAAGCTGGGCCAACCAGTACCCGAATCGAACTTGGTCGCCGAGCTGAAGAGAGCCGTGTCGCAGCAAATGCAGCGGAAGAGACCCTTGTCATGCAGATCCCATGTAGCGCCGGTGTAGGCGCGCTCTGTTCCCGCCTGGCGAGCCACCTGGTAGGAAATCGGGGATAGCAGTTTCTGCCATTCGGCGTCCGTCTTCACCACCCGCGCAAGCTCTTCTTTGCCGGTCTTCTTGCCGTTGGCGCCGAACTCAACAATGGTCACCATCCCCGGCGTCTTGGAACCGCCACCCGCGGCCGACGCCGGCTTGGGACGTTGCAGAGACCAAAGCGCGAGCGCCCCGCACGCACTTGCCGAGGTAAGCAGGAATGCCCGGCGGCTAGGGCGCTGACGATCATTGGTAGTTGCCTCATCGCGAAACTCGTTTGGGTCGCTCATATAGATATTCCTCGCACTTCTTAGACAGATTCCATTATCGAACGTTTCTAACCGAAGGTGAATGAGTACGCCCGTACTCCCGGAACCAAGAACTCTATGCGGAAGGTGCGGTCACGAATATCGATGTCCTGTCGAATCAGTTGGTAAAGCCGATCTTCCGTCACCACGCCGTATCCTTCTGCGTCGGTGTCCATGCCATGGTCAGCACCGGGCGCCTGGCCATCGAGGGTAACCCGGAAACGAACGGGCTTCCCGTCCTGACCGGGTCCTAAAACCAGGTGCAGGTCGCGGGCATGGAAACGAAACGAAATACTGGCCCCTGGGGCGAGTGAGGTCGCGGACTGGTCCGCGTCCTGCCATTTACCGGCAAATGCCCATTGGTTGAGTTTGAGTTGGGCGGGAGTTCGATAGGACTGTGGCTCATCCTGGTTGATTGCCTCCAGAGAGGCGAAGTTTTGCGCTCTTGCGTAGCCAACGTAGGTCTCAGGAGATCGCACATCGTCTGAATCGGGCGCAGCTTCCGTGCCAGTGGCGGTTATTTGGGTTGGTGACCGGGGTAGAACGGTATGGTTAGCCTCCTCCAGGAGAGTACGAATCTGCTGTTCCGATTCCTCATAAGAGCCCTCACCGAAGTGGTGGAAGCGGATCCGCCCTGTGGCGTCGATAAAGTAATCCGCGGGCCAGTACTCATTGTTAAAGGCGCGCCAGATGCGATAGTCGTTATCCATCGCCACCGGGTAGGCGATGCCGAGATCCTTCACCGCTTTGCGGACGTTCGCTTCATCCTTCTCAAAGGCAAACTCTGGGGTATGGACACCGATGATCACCAGGCCGCTGTTCTTGTATTTCTCATTCCAGGCCTTGATATAAGGCAGCGTGCGCAGGCAGTTGATGCAGGAATAGGTCCAGAAATCGACCAGAACCACTTTACCGCGAAGCGCCTGGGGGGTGAGGTGCGGCGAATTGATCCAGGCGGTAGCCCCGGAAAGATCGGGGAGGACCGCCGGAATGGTCTCCGAGGCGCCATCGGAGACGTCAATGGTTTGATTCACTACGACCCTTTTTGCGGCGGGATGGAAGTGGTCGAGCAGGCGCTGCTCAAGTCCGGACGTACTGGCCAGGGAAAGACGCGTGAGCACGCCGCGATCCAAGCCGAGGGCAGCCGCGGCTACAGCGGCCAGAACGGCAACGCCGAGGATGCGGCGAATCCACTCCTCCGCACCCAGAGAGCGCTTCATCGCGGCAAAGACGCGGCCACCGGCGAGCAAGGCAATCGCCAAGGAGGTCGCTGCGCCGGCTGCATAGCTCAGCAGGAGGACGGCCGTATGGGCACTGGCCCCTTGCAAAGCCGCTCCGGTGAGGATGAGGCCTAGAATCGGCCCGGCGCAGGGCGCCCAGAGCAATCCAGTGCCAACGCCCAGCAGAAAGGAATTCAGGACGCTTTGATTCCCATCGGAGTTCCTGGAGAGGCGGTTGCCCAGCTGCACGAGGGGGCGGGAGATACGGTCGGCCAGCGAAGAGAAAAGCAGGGTGAGTCCAAAGATGGCAAAGAGCACCAGCGCGGCGATCCGGCCGAACTGGTTGGCCCGTACCGCCCAGCCTCCCCCCACGGTCGCCAGGCTGGCCACCAGGGCAAAGGTGATCGCCATTCCGGCAAGCAGGGGCAAGCCGCTCTTGCGAAAAGGCTGGTCAGAGCGCGCAAAAACGAACGGCAGCACGGGCAGGATGCACGGGCTCAAAATCGTCAGGACGCCACCGAGATACGCTAAGAGCAACAGGAACATTTGCTTACCATGTTCTTTCTAACCGGCCCAGGGAGACGACGAACCCGCCACAAATCAGACTACAGAATGCCCAAAGAAGTTACGGCCAGGAGGGAGTTTTGGTTTTTTGTGCTGAGATTCACCGCTGGGAAATGGAGCAGGTCGAGCGCGTGGTATCCCACTCAAGCCAAAATACGGCTTGCATGGGGCACCCAACCTTTCTTGCCGGTACATAGGCAATTGAGGTAGTCACGACACGGCAGCTTCCACACCCACTCCTTGTACCAGCAGCAAGGGCTGGGTGCCCCATGCAAGCCGTATTTTGGCTTGAGTGGGATACCACGGCCCTACTGGGCCTCTTCGCCTAGCTGCTCTTCAACCAGCTCGCAGATGGTGTGCAACAAAAATTTATGGCCTTCCTGGATGCGAGCGGTGATCTTGCCCCCTACTTGCAACTCGACATCCGCCAGCCCCGCAGACTTGCCGCCATCGCGGCCCAGGAACGCAATCGTCTTTACCCTCAGGGCTTTCGCTGCGCCCAGGGCGCGGAAAATGTTCTCGCTGTTGCCGCTGGTGGTAAATACAGCCAACACATCCCCCGGCTTTCCATACGCTTGTACCTGCCGGGCAAAGAGATCGGCGAAGGAGTAATCATTGCCGATGGCGGTTAAATCTCCGCCGTGGGCGGCCAACGAGATCGCCGGGTAGGCACGACGCTCGCGGTCGAAGCGGGCTACAAATTCAGTAGTCAAATGCGATGCATCGGCCGCACTGCCGCCGTTGCCGCAGGCCAGTAACTTATGCCCGGAAAGCAAAGCAGCCGCGATCATATCCGCGGCTGCTTCTATTCCCGCCTCCAGGCCCGCCAATTGCTCCAACAGTGCCCTGGCATCCGCAATGTTGGCGGTGAGAACCTGGCGGGCGTGTCCCTTCACGCTAGACCCCGATCACGCCGCACAGCTCTTTCACCGCGTCGGCGCTTTTCTTGAGCGCTGCGTCCTCATCCTTGGTCAGCTTGATCTCGATGATCTGCTCCAACCCACGCTCGCCCAACTTGCAGGGGACGCCCACATAGAGACCATGAATGCCATACTCCCCTTGGAGATAAGCGGCGCAGGGCAGAATCTTCTTCTTGTCTTTGAGGATGGCCTCGACCATCTCCACTGCCGCCGCAGACGGAGCATAGAAGGCGCTCCCCGTCTTCAGATGCTTGACGATCTCAGCTCCGCCGTCGCGCGTTCTCTGCACCAGGCGCTCAAGCGTGGCCGCGTCCATCAGCTCGGTGATCGGGATACCGGCTACCGTCGAATACCGCGGCAGCGGGACCATCGTATCTCCATGGCCGCCGAGCACAAACGCAGTTACATTCTCCACCGAGACTTTCAATTCTTCTGCAATGAAGGTACGGAAGCGGGCAGAATCGAGGATGCCGGCCATGCCGATGACCCGCTCGCGATTGAACTTCGAGAGCTTGAACGCCGCCTGGGCCATCGCATCAAGTGGATTGGAAACGATGATCAGGATGGCATTCGGCGATGCCCCCACCACCTTGCCCACCACCTCCGACATGATCTTGTAGTTGGTGTGCAGCAGGTCGTCCCGGCTCATCCCCGGCTTGCGAGGAATTCCGGCGGTGATGACCACGATGTCGGAGTTTACCGTGTGCGCGTAGTCATTGGTGCCGATTACATGCACGTCGCGCTTCTCGATCGGCAGAGCTTCCAGCAAATCGAGACCCTTGCCCTGGGGAACGCCCTCGACGACGTCGACCAAGACGATGTCAGCCAATTCCTTGGCCGCGATCCAGTGGGCCGCGGTCGCACCCACATTCCCTGCTCCTACGATAGTTACTTTCTTTCGCATATTTCTCCTAGCCCATGTTCTCGATCATGCGCGTAGCAAATTCGCTCGTCTTCGCCTTAGTGGATCCAGGCATCTGCCGCTCAAAATCGTAGGTGACATATTTCTGCAGGATGGTCTTCTCGAGAGAGTTCTCGATCAGCTTGGCCGCCTCGCCCCAGCCCAGGAACTCGAACATCATCACACCCGAGAGCATCACCGATCCCGGGTTGATCACGTCTTTGTCTGCATACTTGGGCGCCGTGCCATGGGTGGCCTCGAACACGGCATACCCATCGCCGATATTCGCCCCGGGAGCAATGCCCAGACCGCCCACCTGCGCTGCGCAGGCGTCCGAAATATAGTCGCCATTCAGGTTCGGGCAGGCCAGAACGCTGTACTCGTCCGGCCGGATAATCACCTGCTGAAAGATGGAGTCGGCGATCCGGTCATTGATCAGCAACTTCTTCTTCCATTGTCCATTGCCGTGCGTTTTCCCGATGGAATCGATTACGTCTTTCACGCTCTTGTACATTTCGGCGCGAAAGTCGTCGGATCCGAAGGCAATGCCCGGCTCGATCAGCGCGGCATTCTCTTCCACGGTCAGCTTGGGATTCGCTTCAAGGTTACCCAGAATCCAGCTCTCCGTCTCGGTCACCGTCTGTTGACGAAATTCCTGGGTGGCTACCTCGTAACCCCACTCCCGGAACGCTCCCTCGGTGAACTTCTGGATATTGCCTTTGTGCACCAGGGTCACGGACTTGCGTCCATTTTCGAGCGCGTACTTGATCGCGTAGCGCACCAGCCGCTTGGTGCCGAAGATGGAGATCGGCTTGATCCCTACACCCGAGTCCTCGCGCACCTTCTTCTTGCCGCCCTTGAGCATGTCGTTGTTGAGAAAGTCGATCAGCCGCTTGGCATCCGGCGTCCCTTGCTTGAATTCGATGCCCGCGTAAACATCTTCCGTGTTCTCACGGAAGATCACGACGTCGAGCTTCTCCGGATGCTTCACCGGGCTGGGAACGCCCTGGTAATACTTCACCGGCCGCACGCACGAATAGAGATCGAGGATTTGCCGCAAGGCCACGTTGAGCGAACGGATGCCGCCGCCCACCGGCGTCGTCAGAGGTCCCTTGATCGATACGCGCAGATCGCGCGCCGCGCTCACGGAGTCGTCCGGCAGCCAGGTGGAAAACTGCGAAAATGCCTTCTCGCCGGCGAAGATCTCAAACCACTTCACCGATCGGCGGCCGCCATAGGCCTTTTCGACCGCGGCATCGAAAACCCGCTGGGATGCGCGCCAGATATCCCGTCCGGTACCGTCGCCTTCAATGAATGGAATGATGGGATGGTCAGGAATCTTGTATTTGCCATCGGCATATTGAATCGCCTCGCCCCCATTGGGCAAGGAAAGTCCGTTATAGCTTTTTTGCATGGATGCGTTTCTCTCCGCAGACGGATAAGTGGAAGACAGAACGAATAGTCAGGCTAACACCATGCGAATTGCAGTGGCAATCGACAGCGCCCTCCGAAGTCATTTTCTGCAGCCAGGGAGTAATCTATACATATGCGTCGTTGGACATGGCTAGGTGTTACGCTCGCTCTTACTTTCCTGGTGCCCGCCCGGGCGCAGCAGTATTCAGCGGACAAGCCTATGGGCTCCATGGCGCAATCGACCCCGGCTTTTCTCAAAAAGGCCAACATCAACCAGAACCTTAGCCAGCAGCTGCCGCTCAGCGATCGTTTTGTCGACTCCAGCGGTACCGAAGTGCCTTTGGCCACCTACTTTCAGCAACGTCCGGTCGTGATGGCGCTGGTGTATTACAAATGCCGCATGCTGTGCCCGCAGGTTCTCAGCGGAATGGCCAAAACGCTACGCCAGGTGGCGTTCGCGCCGGGCAAGGATTACGACGTAGTCGTCGCCAGCATCGATCCCGCGGATACATCCGGCGACGGTGCGGCCGAAAAGGTACGCTTTCTGGAGGCGCTTGGCCAGCCGGACGCTGGCGCAAGTGTGCATTTTCTGACTGGACCGGAAGCCTCGATCGCGGACCTCGCCCACGCCACCGGCTTCAACTACGTGCGGGTGCCCGGGACGAACGGGAAAATGGATCAATTTGCCCACTCCAGCGTGATCATGATCGCCACGCCCGACGGCCGGATGTCAAAGTATCTGTTCGGCATCGATTACCAACCGCGCGATGTACGGTTGGCAGTGATTGAAGCCGGCAATCACCACATCGGGTCCCTCAGTGACCTGATCCTGCTGTATTGCTGCGATTACAGTCCCAGCGCCGGGAAGTACACCGTCTCCATCCTCCGGGTGATGGGCCTGGCTGCGATGGGCTCGCTGTTCATGCTGGTGGCGCTCCTCTATGCGCTCTCCCGCAAGCCCAAAAACACTCCGACCCACGCCTGAGCTCAGCAGAGCTAAATAGAAAGAGAACCAAATAAGAAATGGGACGGGTGCCCCAAGTTCGCCAAAGCGTACCTGGGCCGGAAAAAGATGGCCGAAGGCCAACGACCGCCTTCAGGCCGAATTCATAGATGTCAAATAGCTGAGCAAAGCCATGGCCGGGGCGGCGACCGTCTTTTGCAACCCAGGTACGCTTTGGCGAACCTGGGGCACCGTCCAGAGATCTGAGTTTGCGTCTGAAGTTTAGAGATTTTCCGCCTTGGGTCATCGGCCCGCTAGTCGGCCACCATCAGTTGGCCGGGAACGATGGGACGCGTGCGAGGCAGCATCCCAAAGGCGGCGGCTGCGCCCACAGCGCACAAACTCAGGACAAAGGCAGCCAGCTTGATTTGGTTCGTCGCTGCTGACCGGGGCAGCGTCTTCCACAACAACAGCAGAAGGGTCTGCGAAATCACCGCCGCCCAGACCGCTCCGTAGAAATACCGCCGCTCAATGCCCTCGCCCTTGGTCGAACGCCCCACCCTGGGCAGCAAGCCGAAGAGGCCCAACAGTAGCACGATCGCGCAGAGCGGAAAATAGGCTTCCTGGTAGAGCTGCTTCATCACCCACTTCCCCGTTACCGCGGCGATCACGAGTCCAGCCAGGTTCAAAACGGTAAACGTGATGACCGCGTTCCACGCAAAGGTGTAGCAGATCTTGCGATAGAGAGGGTTGGGCTTATCTTCGGTAAAGCGAAGAATGTAAGGCCGCGGCTCCACGCCCGGAAGTTGGCCGAAGTAACCCGCAATCGCGGTTCCCACGATCACCAGCAATAGCCACGCCAGGTTGTTTCGGCTGCCGCCGTGGGCAAACAGGTCGAAGGTCAGCGGTCCAGGGGCGAGAAAAAACACCCAAATCCAGATCGGCAAGTGAGCGACGCGATAGCGCGTCGTGTTGCGCTGGCGCATGTTGCGGTTTTCCGCATATTCCACCTTGACCGGGTAAGCCATCTCACTGCTATTGTGCCTCAACCCGCATCTTTTTCCATCACCGGGAGGCGCCGCCGCATCTTTTCATATGTTTGTGTTAGGTTCGTTTTGGAGGATCCAGCATTGGGTAAAAGCATGGTCCCGAAGCGCCTTTTTTTGACCAAGGGCGTCGGGAAGCACAAGGAACGGTTAACCTCATTCGAATTGGCTCTGCGCGACGCCGGCATCGCTGCACAGAACCTGGTTCGGGTCTCCTCCATCTTTCCGCCACAGTGCAAACTCGTTACCCGCAAGGAAGGGCTGAAATACCTTTCGCCTGGCGAGGTAGTTTTTGCTGTAGTGGCAGAGAACTCGACCCGTGAACCGCATCGCCTGGTTGTGTCCAGTATCGGTGTCGCGATCCCGACAGATCGCAACACCTACGGTTACCTGAGCGAGCACCACAGCTTTGGTGAGGCCGAGGAGCAGGCCGGCGAGTACGCCGAAGAGTTGGCGGCAGAGATGCTCGCCACGACGCTCAACGTGGAGTTCGATCCCGACAAAAGCTGGGACGAGAAGAAAGAAATGTATCGCATCTCCAATAAGATCGTGCGCACCGCAAACATTACCCAGTCCGCCGTGGGAGATAAGCGCGGCCTATGGACGACGGTCATCGCCGCGGCCATCCTGATTTTCGAGTAAACGAATATGGCAAGCAAAACAAAATACCGCGTGGGTGCGGTGCAGATGTCCTGCTCGCCCGACCCCGACGCCAATCTCGACAAGGCCGCTGACCGGGTGCGCGAAGCTGCGCGCGCCGGGGCTGATATTGTCTGCCTTCCAGAGCTTTTCCGCGCCCAATACTTTTGCCAGCGCGAAGATGCCGAGCTGTTCGATCTGGCGGAGCCCATACCCGGACCGTCCACGGAACGGCTCTCTACCGTGGCGCGGGAAGAAAAAGTAGTAGTGGTCGCTTCCCTCTTCGAGCGCCGCGCTGCCGGGCTCTACCACAACACGGTGGCGATGCTGGAGAGTGATGGTTCGTTGGGCGGGATCTATCGCAAGATGCACATCCCCGACGATCCCCTGTACTATGAAAAGTTTTATTTCACCCCCGGCGACCTGGGCTTCAAATCCTTCGATATGTCGGTGGGCCAGGTGGGGGCACTCATCTGTTGGGACCAGTGGTACCCGGAAGCGGCACGCATCACCGCCTTACGGGGAGCCAACCTGCTGTTCTATCCCACGGCCATTGGCTGGCATCCGGCGGAAAAAGAAGCCTTCGGCGTGGCACAGTATGAGGCGTGGCAAACGATCCAGCGTGCGCATGCCATCGCCAACGGCGTATACGTCGCTGCAGTCAACCGCGTCGGGCACGAACAGGGAGACATCCGGGGTAATCGTGCTCCCGGCGTCGGGCTCGAGTTCTGGGGCGGATCCTTTATTGCCGATCCCTTTGGCCGCGTGCTGGCCCAGGCGCCGCACGACAGCGAAGCCATCCTGATTGAGGAAGTCGACCTTAAGCACCTCGAAGATACGCGGCGCAACTGGCCCTTTTTGCGTGACCGGCGCATCGATTTCTATCCGCCGATTTCGGCTCGATTTCTCGACGAGCCGGCCAAAACTGGCAAATGACCACGGAACCGGTAACTCCGCGCAGCCAGGGCTATCGCATGCCGGCAGAGTGGGAGACACATGCCGCGACCTGGCTGGCGTGGCCTCACAACGCGAATGACTGGCCCGGCCGGTTTCACCCGATCCCCTGGGTGTACTGTGACATCGTGCGCCATCTCTCGCGGGTGGAGGACGTCCACGTGCTGGTAAACGATGCGGCTGCCGAGCAGCGCGCGCGAGGGATGCTGGGACGGGTGGGCGCGCACCTCGATCGCGTGCATTTCCACCAGTGGCCCACGAACCGCGTGTGGCTGCGCGACTCCGGCCCTATTTTTGTTACCAAGACCGCGCCTGAGGATCCTGTTGCGATTACCAACTGGCACTTCAATGCCTGGGCCAAATACCCGGACTGGCAGCTCGACGACCAGCTCCCTTTGAAGGCCGCCGAGCTGCTAGGCCTGCCCAGTTGGACTCCCGTGTTTCCGCTCGACCATCGCGTCGTGCTGGAAGGTGGCAGCATTGACGTAAACGGCCGTGGCACGCTCATCACGACCGAGGAATGCCTTCTGAGCCCGGTGCAGCAGCGCAATCCGGGCCTTACGCGCGAGGACCTGGAACATGTCTTCCACGACTATCTCGGCATCGACCAGGTGCTATGGATGGATCGCGGCATCGCTGGGGACGATACGCACGGCCACGTGGACGACATCACACGTTTCGTTAGTCCCGTTACCATCGTCACCGTCACGGAGCCAAATTCTGCCGACGAAAACCACCTGCCCCTGGCGGAAAATCTGGAACGGCTGCGCGCGGCTCGCGATCCAGAGGGCCGGCCCTTCACCATTGTCGAGTTGCCGATGCCCTCGCCGATCGTCTTTCACGGCCAGCGGCTACCCGCCAGCTACGCCAACTTCTATATTGCGAACGGGCTGGTGCTGGTGCCCACGTTCAATGATGCCAACGATCGCAAGGCGCTCAATCTGTTAGCCGACCTCTTTCCAGGCCGCCAGGTAGTAGGGATCCACTGCGGGGATTTGATTTGGGGTTTGGGGACGTTGCATTGCATGACTCAGCAGCAGCCGGCGGGGTGATGACAGATGACGGACTCCGAAGCGCTCGCCCTGGCCCTAAACGAAGCGCGTGCCGCGGGTACTGCGGGCGAAGTACCGGTAGGTGCGGTTGTCATCGAAAATGGAGTCGTTGTGGGCCGGGGACAGAACCGGGTCCTGCGCGACCTTGATCCGACCGCGCACGCAGAGATCGTCGCGCTGCGAGAGGCGGCGCGGACCTTGGGCAACTATCGATTGGGCAGCTGCCAGCTTTTCGTCACCCTGGAACCCTGCGCCATGTGCGCCGGGGCGATGATCCATGCCAGGCTTAGCCGGCTCATCTATGCCGCCGCCGATCCAAAGGCGGGCGCGGCCGGTTCTGTTCTCGAGGTCCTGAACCACCCCAAGCTTAACCACCAAATGCTGATAACGAGCGGCGAGCTGGCAGAAGAAAGCGGAGAACTGCTGCGCGAATTCTTCCGCCAGCGGCGAACGTAACATTACCTTCCCCCAAGGTATGATGAACGAATGCATGTGTTGGTTTATTCCGCATCATGGTGCCGCGATTGCCGCGAGGCTAAGCGATTCCTCGACAAACACCAGATCTCCTATAGCGAGATCGATATCGAGTCCACCCCCGGGGCCGCCGAGGAAGTGATCGAAAATGTCGGCAAGCGAGCCATCCCGCAATTCGTCATCGATGGCAAATGGATTCAGCCCTATCGCCCAGGCCAAGGTTTCCTGCACGAAGAGATGAGTGAGCTGTTCGGAGTGGGGGGCGCTGCCCCACAAACTTCGCTGCACCCCCGCTAGCTTTCTTTACGAAACCGGCTCAACCTCGCCGTCCGGCCCAGGATCATTCAGGATGCTGCGCGCATCCTCTTCGTCCTCAGGGCTCACCTGCAGTTGCAGTCCACCCAGCCCTGTGCCGTAGAGCATGGCAGCGTTCTCTCCAACGAGAAAACTGGTAATCCCTGCGGAATCCAGGCGGGTCTTGGCCATGTCCGCTTCCAAAGCGTCGCGATAGCTTTCAATAGTGATCAGTTCCGGTTCTTCTTCCATAAATCGTGTTCTCCCAGTGGGTGAGATGCAGCAACGATAGAATAGTACGTTGTTTGCTAATGGAGGTTTTGGTTGATCACTCGTTACACCCGTCCGGCCATGGGCCGGATCTGGAGTGAGGAAAACAAATACCGCATGTGGCTCGAAGTCGAAGCCACCGCCTCTGAGACGCTGGCCGATGCCGGCATCGTGCCCCATTCCGCCGCCCAAGCCATTCGCGCCTACGGAGAGGTCGACGTTGCCCGCATTCAGGAGATCGAGGCTGAGGTTAAGCACGACGTCATCGCCTTCACCACGGCGATGGCGGAAAAAATCGGCCCGGAATCCCGGTGGCTGCACTACGGGCTCACTTCGAATGACGTGGTCGACACCGCCCAGGCGCTGCAAATCAAAGCCGCCTCGGGAATCATTCGCCAGGGCATACTGGCGCTCGCCGCCGTCCTGCGGCTGCGCGCCCTGGAGTTCAAGCACACACCCACCATCGGGCGCACTCACGGCGTCCATGCCGAACCCACGACCTTCGGCCTCAAGCTGCTCAACTGGTATGCCGAGATCATGCGCGGCCTGGTGCGGTTCGACGCCAGCGCCGAAGACATGCGGGTGGGCAAGCTCTCCGGCGCTGTCGGCACCTTCGGGCATCTCAAGCCGGAGCACGAGGAGGCCATCTGCGCCAAGCTTGGGCTGCGCGCCGATCCAATAGCCAATCAGGTCATTCAGCGCGATCGCCACGCCGCCTACATAGCCACACTGGCGGTGCTGGCGTCCACGCTGGATAAGATCGCGGTCGAGGTTCGCCACCTGCAACGCACCGAAGTTCGTGAAGCGGAGGAATTCTTCTCCGAAAAGCAGAAGGGCTCGTCCGCGATGCCGCACAAGCGGAACCCCATCACTTCGGAGCAGATCAGCGGGCTGGCGCGCGTGATGCGCTCCAATGCCCAGGCCACTCTCGAAAATGTGGCGCTATGGCATGAGCGGGATATCTCCCATTCCTCCGTCGAGCGCATCATCTTTCCCGACTCCACCATCCTGGCCGACTACCTGCTGGCCAAGACAACTTCGCTGATCGAGAAGCTGCTGGTCTATCCCCAGCGCATGCTCAAGAACCTGGAGAGTACGGGCGGGCTCATTTTCTCTGGCCAGCTTCTGCTCGATCTGACCGAGGCCGGTATGTCCCGGGAAGAGGCGTACCGGCTGGTACAGAAACACGCTATGGATGCATGGAAAAAAGACCTGGTCTTTCGCGAGATGGTGGCGCGCGATCCCGCGATCAGCAGCCGGCTTCGTGACCTGGAAAAGACCTTCAATCTCCAGCGTCAGCTTTCCAACGTGGATGCGATCTTTGATCGAGTTCTGGTGTGAAAAACCTGACCGTCGCCCTCACCGGAGCCAGCGGATCGATTTTCGGTCAGCATCTGCTGCGGGCGCTGGAGCGTGATGAGCGTGTTACCCATGTCCACTTCATCGCATCTGAAAATTCGCTGCGGGTGATGGCCGAGGAACTGCAGCTCAGCGGCCGCAGTGATCTGGTGGCAAAACTTCTGGGTAAGCCTTCAGAGAAAATACAGCAACTGGCGGAGAACGATATCGGCGCCGGGCCGGCCAGCGGCAGTTATCCCTCGGATGGCATGATCATCCTGCCTTGCAGTATGGGAACTTTGGCCGGCGTCGCCAACGGATTAGCCTCAAACCTGATCGAGCGCGCAGCCGACGTGACCCTCAAGGAGCGCCGGCCGCTGCTTCTCTGCGTGCGCGAGACACCCTTCAACAAAATTCACCTGCGCAACATGAGCCTGGCGGCTGATGCAGGCGCGGTGATTTTCCCTGTCATCCCCGCCTTCTACAACCGGCCCATGGACTCGGCCGAGATGGCGGAGCAATTTGTCTGCCGGCTGCTGGCGCACATTGGATTGCCACAACCAGGCGCCTATATCTGGAAAGGCGATCACTGACCGGGAAACACGCTATCGTTCGCAGCCGTAGCTGGGATGTGCTTAATCATCGCCATCCGCGCCGGCTGAGCATTTAGAAAATCCACCACGCTTGGCGCGACCTGGGCGGTACACTGCCCCGGCGCCAGATGGCCGCAGTTGGCATACACATCCAGCTCAGACTGGAGGATCTCGGCGTGAAGCCGATAGCCGACCGAAAGCGGGATCAACCGGTCTTCCTCGCCCCACCCAATCAATACCGGCATGGTCAGAGCGCCCAATTTTCCGTCCACCAGGTCGTCGCCGGTCATCATGGATTGCACGCTGCGCCGGACCACCCACCCGATGTCATCGCCCTTGCGCAGCATCGCCATGGCGAGGAAACCCGGCAGCGGCCGCGGATGCGGCACCAGCAACTCTTCCAGCGCCGCCAAATCGGTCGGCGATTCCGGTTGAAACAATGCGGGATCAAAACCCAGCTTGAAACGCAGGCCGGCGCTATCCAGCAGCACCAGCCGGCGGATACGCTCGGGATGTTGTAGCGCCACCCGCATCGCGATCCATCCACCCATGGACCAGCCCGCCATATCCACCTGCTGCAGGTGCTGGCTATCCATGAATCCCTCAACCATAGCCGCCTGGTTGGAAATGGAGTAGATAGCATCCCTGGGTTGCGCGGAACGTCCGTACCCCAGCAGATCCAGCGCGTATACGCGGTGTCCCCCTTGGATAAGACGGGGGATCAGGTTGGCCCAGTCAAGCCCGCGGCTGCCTAGCCCGTGGACCAACACCAAGGGTCTGCCGGTCCCGCCCACCAGGTAATGCATTTTGTAGCCGTTCACGGTTACAAACTCGCTGCGCATGCCCTGCAACCGCAGTTTCGCTTCCACCTGCTGATCCACTAACCACAACGGATTTCGCCACGCCAGGATGCCAAAACCTAACCCTGCCAACAGCAAAACAAAGGCAAATCTGCGGACAGATTTCCGCGTAGAACTGGCCGCCGCCATTGTTTTTGGATCAACGCTCATGCTTCCTTTTCCTTCTCATCGGATCGATCGGCAGCCAGGGCCAACCGAAAAGCCTTCTCAATAACCCGCACCGTCAACGGCGCTAGTCCATAACCACCGTGTTCCTGCAATTCTTCTCGCTCCACCCAGCGCGCTTCTTCCGCGTCGCTGCCGCCGCGCAGCGTGCCACCGGCCACGTGACACAAGAAGTCGATCAGCACGTAGTGATAGCGAATCCGCCCCGAGGGCTCGCCCAATGTGATCCGGTCGAGGACTTCCACCATTCCAGCCGGCACCACCGTCAGGCCAGATTCCTCGAGCACTTCCCGAACTACGCCCTGCTGCAAGGTCTCGCCCAACTCCAAGGCGCCACCCGGCAGCGACCACTCCCCTTTGAGCGGCTCCTGCCCGCGACGCACCAGCAGAACCTTGCTGCCGTCGATCACCACGGCGCCCACGCCTATGATCGGCGCCTCTGGGTACTCTCGACGCAAAGAACTGCTCCTGCAAACAGCGTTTGCGGTGGAAAATCCGTCTCTAATTCACAGAGGAAAGGGTTTTGTTACAGCCAGGTTAATTCTACTCTGAAAACCGAATGGGTTTACCGTATTCTTCGGCAAAAACGGTGCGCGCCATGTTGAACCGCTCGCCGTAAAATTTGTCCGGTCCCTTCAAGTGCCCGATGCCCAACAGAGCCACCACAGAGTAGCTGAGAGGGAGCCTGAGCACCTCGCGCACTTTGTCTTCTTCATACCCCTCCATGGGCGCCGTGTCGTATCCCAACACTTCGGCCATCAGCAGCATGTGAGTAAAGGCCAGCATCACCTGGCGATTCAGCCATAAGGGCATATTGGGGTGGTTCGACAGGTAGTTGGGAATAGTGACCTTGGCCTGCTCAGCATAGTTTTCCGGCATACCGTGCTGGCGGCCCAGGCGCAGCATTTCATCCAAATCGCCGCTGCGCCACCCGTCCGCATCGCCGCAAGCCACGATGACGACCGAGGCTTCCTCTACCTTGGCCTGGTTGTAGCTGGCCGCCCGCAGTTTCTTCTTCTGTTCGTGACTGCGCACCACGATAAACCGCCATGGTTGCAGGTTATATCCGCTCGGCGACTGCAGTCCGGCCTGCAGAATCCCCTTCAGGTCAGCATCCGGGATGGGGCTCCCGTCAAAACTGGGCGATGCCCTTCTCTCGGCAATCGCGCGCGACAACGTTTTCTCCATCTCATGTGCCATACAGCAATCTATCCTCGTTGACCCTGCATTTCAGATGCTCTATTCAGAACGTGCGGTAGATATGCAGGTGGCCGGATTTCCTGCTTCGCTGCACCGGGCAAAGCCGCGTGTGCGCCTTTCTCGTAAGGAAAGGCGCATAAAGCTCACCAACGCCACCAACCTCAACAGGAAATCCGGAGGCCGGATTTCCTGCTTCGCTGCACCGGACAAAGCCGCGTGTGCGCCTTTCTCGTAAGGAAAGGCGCATAAAGCTCACCAACGCCACCAACCTCAACAGGAAATCCGGCTGGCCGGATTTCCTGCTTCGCTGCACCGGACAGAGCCGCGTGTGCGCCTTTCTCGTAAGGAAAGGCGCATAAAGCTCACCAACGCCACCAACCTCAACAGGAAATCCGGCTGGCCCATCCTACACGTGCCGCTTGCCCTGGAATGCAAGCCCGTCCTAATGAATGTCGCCCATCGGCAGCTCATTCCCGAAGGGCCGTTCCGGCGGGGCTTCGGCGAAGACCCACAAGCCGTGGAATCCTTCCCGCAACTCGGGGTGCGCGGCCAGCGTAGCCTTCATGACCTCGACGTTGCGGGCTCGCGTGGCCACCGGATCCCCCACACTCGGAGCCGCATACCGGATCACCAGATCCAGGCCGCCGAGGGAGCCATCCGTATGCAGGTCGTTGATGGAGTAGGTCTGATTACCCTCAGTCACCACCATAGGCTGCGCGCCAGGCAAGCCCTCAGGCCTCGCGTTGCCCGTCTCCTGAATCAGTTTTTCCAGGTTGGTGCTGGTCAGGAAATCGACCGGACTCGCCAGGTAGGCTGCGGTCGTGTAGTAGAAGTAAGCGTTCCACTTCTGGTTTCTCTGGTCAAAGGCGCGCGCCCGGGTCCAGTACCAGAGACTGTCGTGCCCGGCAATCAGCAGCGGCTTCACGAAAAAGCCGGCCATCTGCCAATCTCCGTTCTTCTGCAACAGGAAAGCCATCTGCTGGGGCTGGCGCACTCCCGTCGCGTGCACCACGACCAGTGCATATTTTCCTTGGGGAAGCTGAGGAATGGTGAAGTCAACATGCAGCGGAGAACCGGGGACGCCGCAGAAAAACTGAGTGTCCTCGGCCGATGACTTCAGATCCGAAGCGTCCAGACCATACAGTGCGTCTATGGTCACAGTGGAGCCGGTCAGCAGTGGAGCTGTCTGCTCAATTGTGCTTGCGATGGAATCAAATTGTGCTTTGACCTTGGGAATGGTGAGCGCCTGCACCGCAGCCACATTTCCGCTCTGGACCGCGGCGGTCAGGGTTTTCGCGGCTTGCACCAGGACAACGCGATCGGCCTCGGCCATCTGCGCCTGGGTGGTGCACGACACGGCAAAGATGCGGCCGGGCGCCAAAAGCACGGATAGAGCGAACAGTAATGTAATGCGACAGTGCGAGCGGACGAGCAGTGACATGCAGATTAGACCATGGATCGAAGCGCCGGGGAGCCAAAGACGCCAGTCACTGCGACTCGCTCTCCGGTGCGACCACTGCTAGTCTAGTACACAGGAGCTCCAATCTTCGCGGAGGATGGTGTTTCGTCCCAGCCGCCTGAAGTTCTTGGGTGGAGTTCTCGGGAAGTTGAAGGGTATGGGGATGGTCGACTTGAATCGGCGGTTTGCTCGGATCATCACGAGCGGCGGACTGACACCCCTACTCTTGTTATTGGCGACATCTCACGTGTACGCGCAGAGCGCTTCGGCTCCCGCTGCGCAACCGAACAGACCGGCCCAGCTTGGCCCGGCGGCACAACCGCAACCGGCTGCCCCTACGGGCGCTCCCTTGAACCCGGTTGCACCTTCCATGTTGCAGCAGCCGGCGGGCGAGGCCCAGATCGTTTTTACCGGCAACACGCTATCGATCCGCGCTGATAATTCCAGCCTGAGCGCGATTTTGCACCAGGTGGCCAGCAAGAGTGGTATGCAGATCGAAGGACTGAGCGGCGATGAGCGGGTCTTTGGCACCTTCGGCCCGGGAGCTCCCCGCGATGTGCTTGCCGACCTGCTCAACGGAACTTCCTACAACCTGGTCCTGCTTGGGGACCTGAGCGATGGCGCTCCCCGGCAGCTCATTCTCACCCCTACTACGCATGGAGGCGGTGCTCCGGCACCGCCTCCGCAGGCGACTATCGACGAGGCAGTCAATGAACCGGAACCACCCATGGAGGTTCAGCCGCCGCAACCGGATCCGGCTGGAACCACGCCGCCCCCAACACCGGGCGTAAAGACTCCACAGCAATTGTTCGAGCAGTTGCAGCGTATGCGTCAGCAGCAGCAACAGGTGACCACGGGGCAAGATCCAACGCAGCAGCAACAGCAGCCGCCACCGCCGCAACAGCAGTAAATAGTTACTGCGGCGGTTGCTGCGGCTCAGCTTCAGCCGGCCGGAATTTCAAGCACTCCGGAAAAGAAATGGGGGAGAAATCCTGAGAATGAAGGGCGAGAAGCTCAGTCCCTGCGGGTTGCGCTCAGTCTAAGAGGTGGCAGAAGCGGGGCTCCGCATGAGCGCAGATCCCCTTCAAATCTGGGCGACGACCCGAGCTTCGGCCTTCGCGCCGTTCGCCTGCGACATACGGGCGGTGAAACGCAAAAGATCGAACAAGGTTTTGCAGCACATGTACCCCAACATGACACCAAGCGCGAGAGCGGCGATTGCCGCACAAAACACCATCAGCATACTTACATCGAGTTCCATAATGGCCCTTTAAACCAGAGTTTTATTCGCCCTACGTGCGTCGTGTGCGCACTTTCGTCGCCAATTTCCGTTCCTTACGCTCGTTTGATCAGTGTGTCATTGTGACAGACAGCAGCCCTACGTTGACCCTCGTTTCTATTGCCGAATAAGATACATACAGCTGTTACCCGTGCCACGCGCCATACGTATTCCTTGCCCGTGGCCTTTATTCATCGTTGCTGCACTCGTTTCCAACGTTCTAGCTGAGCCTCATGCCCATTACTCATATCACCGTGCGCGGAGCGCGTCAGCACAATCTACGCGACATCAACATCCGAATTCCCCGTAATACGCTTACCGTGGTCACCGGCCTCTCGGGATCAGGCAAATCCTCGTTAGCCTTCGACACCATCTACGCTGAGGGCCAGCGCCGCTACGTGGAAACCCTCTCCGCATACGCTCGACAGTTTCTTGACCAGATCGAGCGCCCTGATGTCGATTCCATTGAAGGTCTCAGCCCGGCCATCTCCATCGAACAAAAGACCACCAGCCGAAGCCCCAGATCCACCGTCGGCACCATCACCGAAATCTACGATTACCTCCGTTTGCTATACGCATCGATCGGAGTGCCTCACTGCCCAAAGTGCGGCAAACCGATTTCGCGCCAATCCGCCGAACAAATCGTCGAGCGCATTCTTTCGCTCGCACCCGGAGAACGCGTCATCATCTATGCACCGATCGTGCGTGGCCGCAAAGGCGAGTTCAAAGACCTGCTCGACGAACTGGACCAGCAAGGCTTTCGGGCTCGCATTGACGGTGAGATGCGCGATCTCGCCGACTCCATACGTCTCGAACGTAACAAGAAACACACCATTGAAGCCGTCATCGACCGCGTCGTCTTAAAACCGGGCGTTGAAAAGCGCCTGGAAACCTCCGTCGCCAAAGCTCTGCAGTTGGCCAATGGCCTGGTACTTACTGCAGTTGCCGGTGAAGAAGAGCAGCTCTTTTCCTCTTCCATGGCGTGCCCAGACTGCGGACTCGACATCCCTAAGTTGGAGCCTCGAAGCTTTTCGTTCAATAGCACTTACGGCGCATGCGCCGAGTGTCACGGCTTAGGCAGCATTTATGACTTCGATGCAGCCAAAGTGATTACCGATTGGTCAAAGCCGCTGACCGACGGAGCGCTTGGCCCGGGCGGCGGATCGCAGTATTTGAACCGCCTGCTGCAGTTGGCCGCGCAGCGCTACAAGATCGATCTAAGCAAGCCGTTCGAGGACCTGAGTGAGCGGCACCAGAAGCTGCTGCTGCACGGGCCAGGACGGGAGGAGGCGCCGCGCACCGGCTTCCACGGCATCCTCGCTTACCTGCGCGACTCGCTCGAGGAGTCCAAGTCAGAAAGCTATCGCGATTGGCTGCTGAACTATATGTCGGCAACCGTCTGCCCGGCCTGCCAGGGCAAGCGTTTGCGGCCGGAATCGCTGGCGGTTAAGGTGGGTACTTTATCGATTGCCGATTTCACCGCGCTGCCTTTGCGCAAAGCCCTGGAGGCGGCGCGCAGCTTCGCGTTTTCCCGCCGCGAGGCTTTAATTGCCGAACGGCTTCGCCGCGAGGTGGTGGAGCGGCTTGAGTTTCTCAACTCCGTCGGGCTGAATTATCTTTCCCTGGATCGCAATGCCGCCAGCCTCTCCGGCGGCGAAGGGCAGCGCATTCGCCTGGCCACGCAAATCGGTTCGCGCCTGCGTGGAGTGCTCTACGTGCTCGACGAACCTTCAATCGGCCTGCACCAGCGCGACAACCAAAGGCTCATTGAAGCCCTCAAGTCTCTTCGTGACCTCGGTAATACGGTGTTGGTGGTGGAGCACGACGAAGACACCATTCGCCATGCGGATTATGTCGTCGACCTGGGGCCCGGCGCGGGCAAACTTGGGGGACATGTGGTCGCTGCCGGAACCCCGCAGCAGATCATGGAAACCGACATTTCCTTGACCGGCCGCTATCTCTCCGGCGAACTGCAGACTATCAGCCGCGATGCCCCGCGTCCGCTGAAAGGCAACTGGATCACGGTGGAAGGGGCCAGCGGCCATAATCTAAAAAACCTGACCGCGAGTTTTCCTCTTAATGTAATGACCGTAGTAACCGGCGTCTCCGGTTCAGGCAAGAGCACCCTGGTGAACGACACTCTCTATCGCGCCCTGGCCCAGGAGCTCTACGGTTCGCGCGAAACGCCAGAGCCATACAAAACTATTCAGGGCTTCAAGAACATCGATAAAGCAGTGCGGATCGACCAGTCCCCTATCGGACGGACGCCGCGCTCCAACCCCGCCACGTATACCGGAGTCTTTACCGCCATCCGCGACCTGTTCGCCCGGCTGCCGGAGTCACGGGAACGCGGCTACAAACCCGGCCGCTTTTCGTTCAACGTCTCCGGAGGCCGTTGCGAGGCCTGCCAGGGGGAAGGTCAGCGCCGCATCGAAATGAACTTTCTGCCTGACGTTTACGTGCTTTGCGAGGTATGCAACGGCCGCCGTTACAATCAGGAAACCCTCGCTGTCAAGTTCAATGGCTACTCCATCGCTGACCTGCTCGAGCTCGCCATTGAGGACGCACTCCCGGTGCTGGTCGACATTCCCCTGGTGCGGCAGAAACTGGAGACTCTGGTGGACGTCGGCCTCGGCTACATTCATCTGGGCCAAGCCGCGACCACGCTTTCGGGTGGCGAGGCCCAGCGCATGAAACTGGCCCGGGAACTTTCCAAGCGGCAAACCGGCAAGACCCTTTACCTGCTCGATGAACCCACCACCGGCCTGCACTTCGACGACGTGCGCCGGTTGCTCGAGGTGCTGCATCGCCTGACCGACCTGGGCAACACCGTGATCATCATCGAACACAACCTGGACGTGATTCGCAGCGCAGACTGGATCCTCGACCTGGGCCCCGAGGGAGGAGAAGACGGCGGACTGCTAATCGCCAAGGGTACTCCTGCCGACATAGCTGCTACACTCGGCTCGCATACCGGGGAATTTCTCCGCCGTTATTTTCCAGTGGCCGAGTTGAAGCCCGTCGTGGCCCTCTCGGCGGAAGCTAACGGAAACCACGTTCACACTCCGCGCAAAGGTGCGGGCCGGGCAAAGAGCTCCGTCCGCAGCAGGAAACCCGCCCTGACCCATGCCGACTGATCCGGAGATTTTCTCCTCATCGTACGTCCCGGGCGAGCCGCCGCCGACACCGCCTCCCCCTTTCCCCGGCCCTGTGTTTCCCCTTGAGCCTTATGTACGCCCGCGCCGGATCCCAAACGTCGGTCACACCATTCTGTTCTTCATGGTGGCCATCATTGTGCTGTTGCTCACCAGCGTTTCCGCCTTCGCTGTCGTGATGGGCCTTCACCTGTTGGGGACGGAGACCTCGGATCAGCTGCTGCGTGAGCCGCGACTACTGATTCCCAGCATGGCCGCCGGATACCTCATCGCCGGGGCGATTGTGTGGGCCATTTTTACTCACCTGTGGCAGCAGCCGTTCCTGCAAGGCTTGCGCTGGAATTTCTCCTTTGTGCGCCGCCGCTGGGTTCCCTTGCTGGCCGGCGGCGTGGTCTTGAGCCTCGTGGTCCAGCTCCTTTCGAATTTTCTGCCGATTCCCAAGACACTCCCCATTGATGACTTTTTTCGCACGCCTGCCGACGTGTGGATGGTGGCGCTGTTTGGCACCTTCCTCGCCCCGGTTTGTGAAGAGCTGGCTTTTCGTGGTTTCCTGTTGCCCTCGTTAGCCTCCGCCTGGGACTGGTTGCGCGGCTTTAAGCGCTCGTCAGACTTGAGCCTCATAGCCACTGACCAAGGCGTCCCAGACGATCCCCGCTGGAGCATTCCGGCTTTGCTGTTCTCCTGTACCGTTACCAGCATCGCCTTCGCCCTGGTCCACGCCGATCAGCTGGCCCATGCCTGGGCGCCGTTGTCGGTTCTATTCTGTGTCAGCCTGGTGCTCTGCGGAGTACGGTTGTGGACCCATTCCCTCGCCGCCAGCACGCTCATCCACGCCACTTACAACGGCACCATCTTTACCATCCTGTTTTTCGGAACCGGCGGTTTTCGCCACCTGGATAAAATCACCTGATGACTCTTGCCCATCGCGACGCGCTGCTCAAGATGCTGTCCCGCATCTCCTTCCGGCTGGGAGAGTTCAAGCTCTCCTCCGGAGCCACCAGCGACTACTACATCGATTGCCGCACTACCACGCTCACCGGTGAAGGTGGGCGCCTTACCGGGCTGGCGATGCTCGACCTCATCCGCCAGCACGAGTTGCGGGCGCGCGCAGTCGGCGGTCTCACCCTAGGCGCTGATCCCATCGTCTGCAATGTAGCGGCGGCGAGCGCCTGGCATGCCCTGGAGGCTCCCGGCTCACCGGTGCTGGATGGCTTTCTGGTGCGCAAGGCAGAAAAAACTCACGGCACCGGGCGCCGCATTGAAGGCTTTCAACAGGCCGATGCGCCGGTGATTATCGTCGATGACGTGTGCACCACCGGCGCGTCGACCATCACCGCGATCGAAGCTGCCCGTGAGGCCGGGATGCGTGTGATCGGGGTCGTATGCCTGGTGGAACGGGAGGAAGCCAAGGGCCGGCCGGCGGTCGAAGCTGCGGCACAAGGAGCGCCCTTCTACCGCCTATTCAGCGCCGCCGATGTGCGCGCCGAACACGTCAGCCACCTGGCCATGTAGTTCGGGGCGGAGCTTTTGCCTGCGTGAGAACTCAATACCGAACGGGTGCCCAGGTTCGCACCGGCGTACCTGGTATGAAAACGACGGGGGCGCCAAGCCCCCCCATCAAAGCTCTTAGACTTTGTCGGTTTAACCCGCCCCATCAAGGGAAAGCATTCGAAAAAACCATTTTCAACCCGCGTACGCCGGTGCGAACGTGGGGCCCCTCCGCCGAGGGATGAATCGCCTACGCTATCGAACCGCCGAAACTGCGGTGCCATTGGTTTGCGCCATGTTGGAGAGAATCTGTACTTCTACTCGGCGATTCTGCGCCCGTCCAGCTGCTGTCTTGTTGGTCGCCACTTCCACATCCTTGCCGATTCCGATCAGGTAAAACTTGTGCGGCGGGATATTGAATTTGGAGGCAATGTACTGCACCACTGCTTCGGCGCGGCGCTGGCTCAACTGGTAGTTGTAATCCGCGCTGCCTACCGAGTCCGTTCCCCCGGTCACTTCTAAGATGTAGGCTTTGGCGGTGGTGAGCTGCGTCCCAAGGCCGTCCAATTGCGCCTTGTCCGCTTTGGTCAACTCAGCCTTATCGAATCCAAACGTAACCGAGACATCGCCAATCTGCTTGTAGTTGTCGAGGTTGGCTACTACGCTGGCCAGCGAGTCGGCACGGTTGACCGCCTCCTGCGCACTGCCCTGCGCCTGGTTTGCGGCCTGGGTCGCAGCCGTAGCATTTTGCGTAGCGGTATTGGCCGACGCCTGCGCTTGCTGAATGCCCGCCTGAGCGCGGTCATTAGTGCTCTGAATCGCCCGGTTGTTCGCCGCGGTGGCGTCGTCGAGCTCGTTGGTCTTTTGCACCAGCGGAGTGGTTTGCGACTTGACGTAATTCTTGGTGGAGCAGCCGGCGGTGACAAACAGTGACACGGCTCCCAGAAGGATAGCTGCTTGCTGCGACGTCTTATCGATTCGGATCATAAGAGACTCTGCCCCCGTACTTTGCCCATCCAGGTCTTACTAGCACGAACACTGCCAAATAAACCGCTCTCGCTTACTAGTTTCCCTGCAATCACTTGCGGGTAAAAGTATAAAGCTTGGTGCACAGCGAGTCGAGCACACCAGGAAAGTTTTACCTGCTCATCGCGCAAACTGTCGCATGAAGTGCATAGCGTCTAAACTTTAGTCAGGACCATTCCATGGATTTGCATGAGAAGATACGCACCCTGCCCACCCGGCCTGGAGTGTATCTGTACCGCAATGCGCAGGGCGAGGTGATCTATGTCGGCAAGGCCAACAACCTACGCTCCAGGGTACGTTCGTACCTGCTCGGAGCTGCCCAGGCAAACGCCAAGACGGGCTCGCTCATGCGCGAGGCCGTGGACATCGATTACATCCTGGTGGAAAACGAACATGAGGCCTTGGCGCTCGAAAACAACCTCATCAAGCAGCGCAAGCCGCGCTTCAACATCCTGCTGCGCGACGACAAGACCTACCCTTACGTCAAGCTGACCCTGGCCGACCGGTACCCCAAGGTTTTTGTGACCCGCCGGCTGCGTAAGGACGGTAGCGCATACTACGGGCCCTTTTTCCCCGGCAACCTGGCGCATCGCGTGGTCGACCTGATCCATCGCAGCTTTCTCCTGCCCAGTTGCAAGGTCGACCTTTCGCGCTACCATCCGCGGCCCTGCCTGCAGTACTACATCAAGCGCTGCCTGGGACCTTGCGTCGAGAATCTCACCACGCCTGAGGACTACCGCCAAGCGGTGCGCGACGCGCAGATGTTCCTGGAAGGCCGTCAGACGGAACTGAGCCGCTCGCTCGAAGAACGCATGGAGGCAGCAGCGGCTTCGCAGCTCTTCGAGCTCGCCGCCCGCTATCGCGATCTGCTGATCACCTTGAGCCAGGTGCAGGAGAGACAGCGCATGGCCACGGCGGATGGCGATGATGCCGACGTCTACGGATACCACCACGAAAACGGCATGCTGGCCGTCAACCTCTTTCACATGCGCGGCGGCAAAATCGTGGATCGCCGGGAATTCTTCTGGGAAGAACTGCCCGAGTATCCACCCGAACTCAACGCTTCCGAGCATGCCTCGCCGGAACCCGCGCCGGATGCTCCTGGGCCTGAACCTCAATCCTATGGAGCTGACTTTGATCCCGCCTTCTTTTTCTCGGCGCTGCTCAAGCAGCTCTATATCGACCAGCAATATGTGCCGCGGACGGTCTACATCCCGGTCGATTTTGCCGACCGCGAATCGCTGGCGGCCCTGCTCAGCGAGCGCGCCCAGCACAAAGTCGAGCTGGCCGTGCCCCGTCGCGGGGAGAAGCGTTCGCTGGTCGACTTGGCGGGACAAAATGCCAAGCAAAGTTTCGACCAGCGCTTCCGCGTGTTGCAGCCTTCAAGAAAAATGATCGAGGAATCCTTGCAGGATCTGTTGACCCTGCCGGAGCTTCCCAAGCGCATTGAGTGCTTCGACATCTCCCACATTCAGGGCGCGGAAACAGTCGCCTCCATGGTTGTTTGGGAGGACGGCGCCATGAAGAAATCCGACTACCGCAAATATCAAATCAAGACCGTGGAAGGTGTAGACGACTTCGCATCCATGCGCGAAGTGATCGGCCGGCGTTACCGCCGGGTGCAGGATGAGCAGTCGGCCATGCCCAGCCTGATCCTCATCGACGGAGGACTGGGCCAGTTGCACGCCGCAGCTGAGGCTCTCGAACTACTCGGCATCACCACCCAGCCGCTGGCCTCGATTGCCAAACGAGAGGAGATTATCTACCTCTACGGGCAGGAGGATGAGCCCATCGTGCTCGACCGCCGGTCGCCGGTGTTGCACCTGGTACAAAAAATTCGCGATGAGTCGCACCGCTTCGCCGTGACTTACCACCGCAAGCGGCGGGAGATCAGGGATCGCGAATCGGAACTGCTGGCCATTCCCGGGGTCGGCCCACAAACACGCAATCGGTTGGTGGCTCACTTCGGCAGCGTGCGCGGCATACGGGAAGCGAGCCTGCAGGCGCTTGCCTCCGTCGTGGCCCCCCATTTGGCCGCGGCCATCCATGAATACTTCCATCCCGCCGATACGGTTGTATCTCCCCCCAGCCAGGCCGTGTAAATAGGAGGATGCTAGACTCGCCTACCACCCGATGAATACTTCATCCCCAGCGGAGCACCGCGTAGAGCCCCCGGCTCCGGACCTTCCGCGCGTGCTCGGCGTTTGGCATGCGACCGCGATTGTGGTGGGCACCATCATCGGCAGCGGCATCTTCCTGGTGCCCCAGGAAATGATGCGCGCGGTCGGCTCCAGCGGAATGGTGTATCTGGCCTGGATCGTCGGCGGAGTGCTCACTCTCTTTGGCGCCATGACCTATGCGGAGCTGGGCGCGATGATGCCGCGTGCCGGCGGGGAATATGTCTTCCTGCGCAACGCCTACGGCGATCTGCCCGCCTTTCTTTACATGTGGACCTGGTTTGCGGTGGCCAAACCGGCTTCCATCGCCAGCGTCACCACGGGGCTGGCGCGCGTGATGGGTGTCTTCCCCGCCTTCGCATGGCTCGATGGCGTCGTGCTGCGGACTCCTGTGTTGATCACCTGGTCGCAGATCTTCGCCATCTTTGCCGCCTGGCTTATCACCGGCCTCAACTACCTGGGCATCAAGAAGGCGGGTGACTTCCAGCTCTTCTTCACCTGGCTCAAGGTGGTTCTCATTCTCGTCATCACCGGTTTCTGCTTTGCCAGCCCGCGTGGTGGCATAGCCAATTTCCACACCAGCTTCTCCGGCGCGCAGGGCGGATTGGAAGGGTTCATGGTCGCGCTCATCGCATCTCTATGGGCCTACGACGGCTGGAATGATCTCACCATGGTGGCCGGCGAAGTGAAGCGCCCGGAGCGCAGCCTGCCCATTGCGCTGATCGCCGGCGTAAGCGTGGTGGGCGTGCTCTACATGGCCACCAACGCGGCTACTCAGTACATTCTGTCCGCGGCCCGGATCGCGGACTCCTCCCGGCCGGCGGTCCTGGCCATGTCAGTGGTTTCGGGACATTGGGGCGCGTCCCTCGTGTCGGTTGCCATGGCGCTCAGCATCCTCGTCGGCCTCAACGGAACCACGATGTCTGGCGCCCGTGTGCCCTTTGCCGCAGCGCGTGACCGCCTTTTCCCTGCGCGGATGGCTCACATCCATCCGCGCTTTCAAAGCCCTTCCACTGCGCTGGTGGTGCAGGGGCTCTTGAGCACACTGCTGCTGTTGTTAGTGGGTCGTTTTCAGCAGCTCTTTGAGCTTGCGATTTTCGCCGAGTGGCTCTTTTACCTGCTTACGGCGACGACCATCTTTGTTTACCGGCGCCGCATTCCCGCGGCCGAGCGGCCCTTCCGGAGTTGCGGATATCCGGTCCTGCCGGCGCTCTTCATTCTGGCGGCCGCCGTGTTGCTCTATTACTCCTTCGCCAGCAACGTTCGCGGCTCGCTGGTGGGAACACTGATCATCCTCGCCGGCCTACCGGTGTATTTTTACTTCCGCGCTGCTAAGCGAAAAGCAGTTTAAGCACCAGAGCATCTGCGAACGGGACCGCAGGTCCCTCCCCAATCCTAATGGCTTACCCTCAAGACCGTCGGCGCACGATCTCCTCATAAAGCTGAATGTATTCTTTGGCCGGCTTGGTCCAGGAATAATCGCGCGCCATGCCGTTGCGCATCAGCTTCTGCCACTGCTTTTTATCAGCGAACGATGCGAAGGCGCGGCGCAACGCCTGCAACAGCTCCTCCGGCCGGTACTCATTAAATCGAAAACCCGTTCCCGTTTCTGCTTCCGCCGACCATTCCTGCACCGTGTCATCGAGGCCGCCCGTGGCGCGTACCACCGGCACGGTACCGTACTTCATGCCATAAATCTGGTTTAGTCCACAAGGCTCAGAGCGCGAAGGCATGAGAACGATGTCCGATCCGGCCTCCACCTTATGAGCAAGGGTTTCATCATAAGTAATCGCGACTGCGACCTTATGGGCAAACCGCTCCTGCCAACCTCGCAGCAGATTCTCGTAATACGGTTCGCCGGTGCCCAGGATGATCAGGAACATATTCTCCTGCACCAGCTGGTCGAAGGCCTGCGCCAGCAGATCAAAACCCTTCTGCGTCGCCAGACGTGAAACCATGCCCACTACCGGCGTCTCGTCCGGCAGGTTGGAAACGCCGAAGGCATGCAACATGTCCTTACGGCAGGCCACCTTTCCTTCCAGCCGCTCCGGGGTGTAATGGGCCGCAATCTTGCTGTCGGTAGCCGGATTCCAAACTTGGTAGTCGACGCCATTCAGAATGCCACGTAGGTCCTGCGCCCGGGCACGCAACACACCTTCCAGCCCATTGCCATACTCTAGCGTCTGGATCTCTTCAGCGTACTTGCGGCTCACCGTGTTGATTGCATCGGAATAGACAATGCCACCCTTGAGAAAATCGAAGGTGCCGTAGAACTCCGCGCGCTCGGGTGTGTACACATCCCAAGGCAGCAATAGCTTTTCCACCGTTTCCCGGGGAAACCACCCCTGGCGATCAGAATTATGGATGGTCAACAGACAGGCAACATTCTTGAGCACAGGATCGAAGTAATACACCGTCCGTAGCAGGATCGCGAGCACCCCGGCGGGCCATCCGTGGATGTGAAAAGCATCCGGCACCCCCAGGATCTTGGTGCTGTCGAGCACGGCGCGGCAAAACAACCCGAATCGCTCCGCGTTGTCGGCATAATCGCCGGACGCCGTCTCATAGAGAAACTCGCGATCGAAGAGCTCAGGGCAATCGATGAAATAAATCTGCACGCCGTCGGGAGTACCCCCGTTGACGACGGTCACAAAGCGGTTGTAGTAGGAAAAGGGAATGGTGAGACTGCGAATGGCGATCTTGCGCTCTTTTAGATGCTTTTGCACTTGCCGGTAAAGCGGCACGTACACAGTAACCTGGTGGCCTTGCCGTACCAGTTCCTTTGGCAGAGCGCCAACTACTTCCGCAACTCCGCCCGTCTTGACGTAAGGAACACACTCCGACGCGGCAAAAACAATATGCATTGCCAAACACCCCTTTTTTGAACGCTTTCACGATGACCATGTCCCGATCCCGTTTCGGCGAAGTGGGACTTTTCCTGACGAAAAGCCCCTTGCAAAGCATTTTGCCCGGGCGAGACCTATCGTGAAACCGCCTGAACCGGACCCGTTTCCGTATGATGCTGAGAAGAGACCGTCACAAGTGCGTAGTCTACCTATGAGAAACGGCGCCAGCAAACCGCGGCGGGCGCGTCATGCCCGGCCATAAGCAGGGGCCATCGCGCCATAAGCCGAAGCTGGGCCAGAATTTTCTCGTCAGCACAACCGCGGCGCGCGCGATCGTAGACGCTTTGGGCGATTTAAGTCAGGCCACCGTACTTGAAATTGGCGCAGGCAGAGGGGTCCTTACCAGCCTGCTCGCACCGCGCGCCAAACAGCTCATTGCAGTCGAACTCGATCCTTCTTTGGCTGCGGCGCTGCAGCACTCCTTCGCCGCAAGCTCGATCGAAATCCTCGGCCAGGACATTCTGACCGTTGACCTGACTCAACTGGCGACTCAACGCGGCGTTCATTTGCAGGTCATCGGCAACCTGCCGTATTACATCTCTTCGCCCATCCTGATGCATCTGTTTGCCCATAGCTCGGTGATCGATCGCTGCGTGCTCATGGCCCAGCGAGAAGTCGCAGAACGCATCCTGGCGCCTCCGGGATCGAGCACCTACGGTCTGCTATCGGCTATCACGCAGATGTACGCTACGGTCGAGAATCTTCTCACCCTGCCGCCCGAAGCCTTCGCTCCGCCACCGGAGGTCTACTCCACGGTTTTCCGCCTCAGAATGCACTCTCGATTCGACGAGTTGGGGGTGGAAGCAGCGGCCTTCCTGCGGTTGCTGCGTCAAGTCTTCGCCCTGAAACGCAAGACACTGGCCAATAACCTGCGCGCCGCCGGATACAGCCCCGCCGTCGTGGACGCGGCCTTCCGGGAATGTGCCGTGGACGCGCAGGTGCGGGCCGAGGCTGTATCGCTGGAATCGATGGCTTGCCTTTTGCGCGTCCTCACAGCCGGCTGAACTGACCACGCTCCTAATGATGAGGCCCGGAAGGCGCCGCATGTGGCGCGGGCGGCGGCGCGGAGTAATGAGGCGGAGGCGGCGCCGAATAGTGCGTCGTGGGCGTCGGTTGGGCTACGTAGGTCGAACGCTGATTGTAAGACTGCGGCGGCGGAGCACCGTAACCGACACTCGGCCTTTGGGCCGGCGTCACATTTGGCCTTTGCGCCGGAGGTTCATTTGGCCGTTCGACCGCGTGGGGCGGATTGCCACCCCAATACGCGCTATTGCCACTGGAACGCTGGGCCGGTGAGACGGGTACGCCTGACAAATACGCTCGCGTCCCTGGCGCCGTTCCCTTGGCCGCAGCAAATCCCTGCGTACGAACGTCCACTCGACCCACCGGTGCAAGCGTTTGCCCATTGAAGTTCAGCGCCTGCTGATGGTCTGGCCTGGGCACTGCTCCATGCAATCCCCAGGGGCCTGTCGCTACCGGTCCACGATTGACCACGACCAGGCGTTGTGCGGGAAGCGGATACGCACCCCCACGAAAGATCGGCCGCACGGGCATGTTCCAGCCAGGAGGGTAGGTGTGCGCGATGATCACTGGAGACCAGATACGGCCGCAGCCTCCCGGACGCCATCCCCAGCCGAAGGAATAATAGCCCCAGGCACCGCAATGATAAGGCAGCCAGCCCCAGGGATACCCGGAAATCCAGGTGTATCCGATGGTGGGATAGTAGCCCCAATAGCCCGATCCATACGGGTCCCAGCCCGGACCAACGCCGGCGGGAACCCAAACGTTGCCGGTTCCCTCTACGGGATACCAGTTGCCGTCGGCATCCAGATCATTCCAGTTTTCGTTCTGCGGATTGGCCGATTCATCGCGCACCGGTGTCTGCTGGGAAGCTTCCTGGGCAATCGCCTGATCGCGGTCCTGATTCCAGTTATCCCACGAGTCGCCATTGATTCCCTGGGCCACCGTATACGGAGCCCCGCTGTTGTCGGCTCCAGAACGGATGCTCTGGTTTTCCGCCACCGTGACGCCGGGTATGCCATTTCCCTGCACATTCACCGAGCCGCTGAACACGGCAATTTCCCATCCGGCGTCCAAACCCACACGCAGGATTGAGTTGCCCGTCGGCTGCACATATAGATTGTTGAATTGCACGCTGAAGGGCGGATGTCCGTCGCCCACGTTGAACTCGTAGTAGCTCAAACCAGACACCTGCGACAATTGAACTCGATCTTGTCCCAGGTGGTCGAACTGCAGTCCACTATTCGGTGTTAACCGGGCCACGCTGCCATCACCGAATTCGACTTCGGCCTGGCCGTCTGCGCCGGCCTGCAAACGCGAACCGTCCAACACCGGCATGTTCATCACTGCCTGCTGGAAATCGCCTCCCGGACCGGCCAGTAACTGCACCGAGCCTTGCACGAAGCTGACGCGGGCAACATTGGGCGAAGAGGGATCCTGGGCCACTGCACGGCCCGTTTCTGATCCCATCGACAGCAGAAAAAGCACGGCCATTGCCAATGGCCCGGCAACCATCTTCCTGTTTCCTGGGTGCTGCATAACCGAGCACCTCCATTTCCTGATGGGACTCTGCATTGGGTCGAGTCCCCTACTCACTTGAACCAAATCTCACGCAATTAGTTGTAGCGTGGATTCAACACTTTACCCCTTCCTCTTGGACGCGGCGTGGCACGATTCGGCGCGCCGCGCCGTCAATCGCTGTTTGCTGCCGCCAACAGAGCTTGCGCGCGCCGCTGCACCCGCTTCAATACTGCGTCGTCGCCTGCCAGAGTTTGCAAGATCGGGGCAATATTCTCTATCTCGATCGCCCTCCCGTCGTGCACCATCTGCTGCAGAAACTCCAATTCCATGTCCAGGCTGAGGCGCCCATGCTCATATTGACGCTGCAACTTGCTGCCTTCGTCCAAAGTTGCAGCGATGGCTTCAAACTGGTCTGTAACCTTCTCAATCTGAGAACTCTTGCTCCAGTTATAAGTACAACTTCCCTGGCCTTCGGGACCCTGGTATTGCAATGTCTTCGTGCCCTGGAAAGCAATGTTCTTGCCCCCGTCCTCGCAGGCCATGGCAAACAGTTTGTTCTTGCGCGCTATCTCAAACATAGGCTCGCGCACCGCTTTCGAGATGTGGATCGGCCGGTCCTGGGGGTCCGCCGGCATATTTTGAGGATCATTGGACCCCGGGCCGCCAGCCTCCGAGCGGAAGTGCCCGGCGCCATCCTCCCCCACCGTCAGTACATACTTGGGAGGCTGCAGCTTGGGATTTTCGTAGGTAAAGCGGATCTGTGCCGGGCCCGCGCCCTGCGCCATCACCGGCAGCCCGCCCAGCGCAAACACCCAGGGCAGCGCCGCCCATGCCATCGTTCGCAGCGGATTCAACCCTAACCTCAAGCGCGGGATTCCGCCTGCAACGAAAGCGTCTGTGCGGTATGCACGTGGCATATCGCGATGGCCAGGGCATCGGCCGCATCGGCAGGCTCGGGCGCGCAGGCGAGGTTCAACAAACGGGCGACCATGAACTGCACCTGTTCCTTCTGCGCCAATCCATAGCCGACCACGGCGGATTTGATAGTGAGTGGAGCATATTCGGCCACCGGAAGGCCCTGCGTCGCGGCCGCCAGCAACGCCACTCCCCGCACGTGTCCCAATTTCAGCGCGGACTTCGCGTTCACGGAATAGAACACCTCTTCCACCGCCACCACATCGGGACGGTGCAGCTCCAGCAGCGCCGAGAGCTCGGCATAGATATAGGCCAGCCGCGTGGGCAACGGCTGCTCCTTGGCCAGCTTGAGACCGCCGGCGGCGACTGCGATCAGGCGCGTTTCACGCCGCCCATATTGCACGTCCACCACTCCATAGCCGGTGCAATTGGTGCCGCAATCAATGCCGAAGACGCGCATGTGACCGAGTTTATCCCAGGGCAGGAACGGCCGGAATAGTCATGTGGGTGCGGAAACCTCTACTTGGAAAGGCCTTCCAGCGGCGAACTGGCGGTCGCGTAAAGCTTCCTGGGCATTCGGCCGGAGAGGAACGACTGCCGCCCGGCGAGCACCGCATGCTGCATCGCCTCGGCCATCAGCACCGGCTTGGCCGCGTGCGCGATGGCGGAGTTGATCAATACCGCATCCGCCCCCATGTCCATCGCCAGGCACACATCGGAGGCCATCCCAACCCCGGCATCCACGATCAGCGGGACCTCGGTAATCATCTCCCGCAGGATGCGCAGTGTTGCCAGATTCTGCAAGCCCATACCGCTCCCGATGGGCGCGCCCAGAGGCATGACCGCGGCCGCGCCTGCGTCGATCAACCGGCGCGCAAAAACAATGTCATCAGAAGTGTAAGGGAGAACGGTGAAACCTTCCTTCACCAGAACTCGTGTCGCCTCCAGGGTTGCCTGCACATCCGGATAGAGGGTCGCCTGGTCACCGATAACCTCGATTTTCACCCAATCGGAAAGTCCCACCTCGCGTCCCAGCCGGGCGGCGCGAATCGCCTCATCTGCGGTGTAGCAGCCGGCAGTATTGGGTAGCAGGAAATAGCGCTCGGGATCGATGAAATCGAGCAGTGATTCCCGGGTGCGATCCAGGTTCAATCGCCGCACCGCCACCGTGACCATCTCCGCCCCTGACGCTTCAATAGCCGCCTGCGTCTCTGCGCCGTCCTTATATTTTCCCGTACCCACAATCAGCCGGGACTGAAAGGCCTTACCCGCAATCACCAGTGGTTCCATGAATTAATTGTAAGCCTGCCGGGTGAGCATCGGATACGGATCGAGACCACTGCAGATCCTTCGGATAGTAAAGTTTAGGTTTGTTCTTTCCTTCAAAGTTGTAATGAGGTGGAAGGGTCCGCTCGCTTCGCGCTTGGCGTACAGCTTTGTCATCCACTCGTTAATTCCCCCCTGGATGCGCCACCCTCCCGTTGTCATCCCGAGCGCACTCGGATTTCCTGCCAGGCTGCACCGGATACAGCCGCGTGTGCGGTTCTCCATAGGAGAAACCGCATGAAGTCCGCCAACGCCATCCAGATCAACAGGAAATCCGGGAGGGGACGAGGGACTTGCAGTTCTTCTTCCCTCACGCAAACGTGAAAGGCCCGCGCCATTGCTGGGGCGCGGGCCTTGATCACCGGTGAAGCTGTGGAGTTTGGCTGAGGCGTCCGCTCTTCTTACGAAGTGGGCCTCGGCGGACGAATTACATTACCGCCAGGTCTAGAGCGCACGCTCTAAGCCTCAGTCACCTCACGTATTAAACAACTACTACCATCAGAATTTTTCATTCGCTGGATCATCCTCCTTTCCCGTGTGCCCATAAATTAAACGAGCCCCGGGCTGAGGTCAAGCGGCGATCTTTGATGAGACGGAAGGTTTACCAGGAATGCCAATAGCCGTTGCGCTCGGTCAACTCGAGATCGACGCCGAAGAGTTCGCCTAGTCGGGCCGCTTGCAACAATTCCTGCTTTGGTCCGTCAGCCACGATACGGCCGGCGCTCATCATGACCACGCGATCGATCTCCGGCAAAATATCCGCCAGGTGATGGGTCACCATCACCAGCCCTGTTCCGCGGCGCTGGCCGGAGCCGACAGCCACGTCACGCAAGATCTCGCGTAATTCGCGCTGCGCAGCAAGATCGAGTGCATTGCTCGGCTCGTCCAGCAGCAACATCTCGGGCCGGTGTACCAGGGCCCGCGCGATCATGACCCGGCGCTTCTCACCCGCTGACATCTCGCCCACCCATCGGTCGCGCAGGTACGCAGCGCCGAGCATGCCAAGCGCCTCCAGAGCACTGCTGCGCATGCTCTCGGTCACCACCAGGTTTGGCCACAAAGTCGAGCTCGAAAAGAAACCACTGACCACCGCATCCAGGCCCCGCGTCACCGCGGTTCGTTCGCCGGGCAACTCCGTGGCCACCACACCCAGATGCTTGCGCAGTTCCTGCACTTCCCAACGGTCCCGGCCGTACACGTTCATCTCCATGCCGGGCCGAACGATGGGATAGCATTCGCAGGTCATGGCCTTGATCAGTGTCGACTTTCCGCAGCCATTGGGGCCCAGGATGGCAATATGTTCCCCGGTGGCGATGGTGAGGTTCACATCCTGCAGCACCACCTTCTGGCCGCGTGCCACGTCCACGTTGCGCATGCGGAGAAATTCGGTAGATTCCTTGGCCCCGTCTTTGATTCCCAGATTCTGACCCTCCTCTTGCGGCATTCGTATTTATCCTCACCCGCGCCGGCAGACAACGCGCGGACTCCCCATCGCGAACCAACGTGCGTTCTCTTGATAGAGTAAAGGCGACATGGCTGATACGTCTTCTACTCCGCACGCGCCTTCCCCCAACACTCCCCTCACCGACGACCAGGTGCCTCGCGGCTTCTCTTTCGCCGCTGTGCGCGCCGGTATCAAAGCGAGCGGCAAACCTGACCTTGCCTGTGCAGTGGCCGATCAGCCGGCGGCTGCCGCCGCGATGTTCACCAGCAACAAAGTGATCGCTGCGCCGCTCATCGTGGGGCAGCGTCACCTGCAACGCAGCCAACATCATCTCCGCGTTGCGCTGGTCAATGCCGGTAATGCAAACTGCGCCACCGGCGAGGCCGGCGTGAATGCGGCGCAGCAATGTTGCGCCAGCGCCGGCGCGATCTTCGGCTGCGATGCGCATTCCGTCTTTCCTTCGTCTACGGGCATCATCGGCGTGCCGCTTCCGGTTGACAAGCTGACCTCGGCCCTTCCTTCGCTCCACGCGGGCCTGGGATCAACTGCAGCTCACCTGCAACAGATGGCGGGAGCCATCATGACCACCGACACGCGCTCCAAGATCGCCGTGGCAAGTTTTGCGGCAGACGGAGCGACCGTTCGTATTGCGGGAATTGCCAAGGGCGCGGGCATGATCAATCCCCAACTTCAATCAGCCCCGAAAGCTGCCCCGCATGCCACCATGCTGGCGTATCTCTTCACCGACGCCGCCATCGAACCCGCCGTCGCTTCCGATCTTCTTCATCACGCCGTGGAGAGTTCTTTCAATCGCATCTCCATCGACGGCGATACCTCCACCAACGACACCATCCTGTTACTCGCCAGCGGGGCCAGTGGAGTCGCTATCCAGGGGCACTCCCATGCCACAGCCCATCCCGTCGACGACGCGCCCACCGCTTCGTTTTCCTCCGCGCTCAACAGCGTTTGTCTCTCGCTCGCCATGCGCATCGTGGAGGACGGGGAAGGCATTCAACACGTGGTCGAGCTGGACATCGTTGGCGCGCTCTCCGACGCAGATGCCCTGCGCGTGGCCCGCTCCATAGCCCACTCTCCCCTGGTGAAGACCGCATGGGCGGGTTGCGATCCCAATTGGGGCCGCATACTCGCTGCCATCGGCTACGCCGGCGTAGCCATCGATCCCGCGCGGATCAACATCTCTTTCGGCGAGCTGGAGATTTGCCGTAGTGGTGGACTCGCGCCGCACTTCGATGAAGCCGCCACCCATGAATACTTGAAACAACGCGATCTCACCGTGCATGTCGATCTGGGCCTCGGGTCGGGCAAGTGCCGCTTCTGGACCACGGATCTTACCGCCGAGTACGTGCGCATCAACTCGGATTACTCCACGTGACGATTTCGCTGTGCCCGCATCGTAAGCAGTGCAGAGTGCTAAAACCCCTATCGTTTCAGCGTCTGCGTGGCATCGAAGGCCGGGAAATACACAGGCTTTTTCACATTTCTGTGAAAAAGTCCGGGCAGCTTTCCACCGTTCGGTCGACGACGGTTGTCCCGCTCCGCCGTGCTGTGATTTACAATCAGCCCTTCAATCAATCACGTCATTCACTCATCAGGAGAAGACCGTAACCATGGCTGGTAAGGTTGGGCAGACAACCACCGGCGCGGCCGTCTCCACGGGCGGCTCGCTGATCAGCGACGACAAGCTGAAGCAGCTATATGCCACCATGCTTCAATGCCGCCTGCTCACGGAACGCGCGCGCGGGCTGCGCGGCCAGCCCCGGTCGGCCGGCCTCTACACGGCGTCGATGGGCCAAGAGGCGATTGCCACTGGTTGTGTCATCGATCTGCGCCCCGGCGACGCGATCGCCCTGGCGCCGCACAACTCAATCGCCGGCATGGTCAAGGGCGTGCCCCTGGACGACATCGTGGCCCAGATGTACGTGCGCCGCGCCGCGCCAGGGCAACCGGCCGACATTCTCATGCCCTCCCCTACGCAGCTCGCTCTGGCGACCGCCGCGGCGCTGGCCAATAAGAAGAAGAAAAAAGGCAATGTGGTCGTCGCTTTCGGCGATAAGGCCACAATCGCCCTTGGCTGCTGGCAAGAAGCGCTGACATTGGCCGCGAAGAAGAGCCTACCCATAATTTTCGTCGTGGAAGAGAATCCCTGGCCAGACCCGGCCAGTTCCGCAGCGAATGACGACGAGAAGGACCCCACTGCTGGATCCGATCAAGGATTCGATCAAGGCGGCAAAGCGCGGAGCTACGGTTTTCCCATCATCCCTGTGGACGCCAACGATGTTGTGGCCGTCTACCGCGTAGCCTACGAGAGCCTGGAACGCGTGCGCCAGGGCGGCGGTCCGGTGCTGGTGGAGTGTAGGCCGTATCGCCTGTACAGTCCTAACAAACGACGCTCAGCGAACTCCGCCGTACGGCGCGGCGAACGCGATCCTCTTACCCACATGGAGCGCTACCTCAAGAGGAAGAAACTCTTCACCCCGCGCTGGAAGAGCCAGCTGGTGCAGGAGTTTTCGCAGAAACTGGACGCAGCCGTGAAAGCGGCGCAAAAAGCGCAGAAAGCGCTCCAGGAGTAATCCCAGCCCTCGGCCACCTACCCCGTTATCTTCGCGCTTCTCAGCCTGCTGCAAACGATTGACCCTTAGACCCCGTTTCGTTAGCTTGAGAAGAGGTGAACGATTCACTTCATGTCTCTCGGCCCGGTACTTGTCTCCGCCACAGGTTTTATCCGGCATCAACCGTTTTTGTCTCTGAGGTGTAAGTGGATTTCCGTGCTGTTCTGTGTGTGCTGGTCTTACTGACCCCAGGAATCTCAGCCGCCTCGACTACAAATACAACTGATCAGACCCAGGCGAACCAGTCCGCTCCGGCCCCGCAGCAAACCGCTCCGCCTGCCGCCGCTCCGGCCCCGCAGTCTGCCGATCAACTTCCCCCAGCGCGCGACACCATTCACTTTGCACCCTACGAGCCGCTCAAATCGATCGAGGGCATGAGCTCGACGTATATTCCCTTGGACAGCTGGATCTATCCAGCGGTGATGCGTCTGTATGGGATGGGCTTTGTCGACACCGTCTTTCTCGGTATGCGTCCGTGGACCCGTCTGAGTGTGGCCCACATGCTGGACCTGAGCTCAGACAGGATCACCAGCAGTACGAACGACCAAGCTATTGACATTTTCACCGCCCTTGAAAGGGATCTGCAGCCCGATATGCGGATCCCTCTCGACCAACGGTATGGGCGAGTTGGGCTCGACTCGGTGTACCAGGGCTTCATGGGGATTGCCGGCACGCCTTTGCGCGACAGCTTCCATCTCGGTCAGACCGACGTCAACGACTTTGGCCGGCCCTACGCCAGCGGCCTGAACAGTTACACCGGCTTCAGCACGCGTGGACACTACGGCATGTTTTCCATTTACTTTCGCGGAGAATTCCAGCATGCCCCGTCGTGGGAAGGCTACTCGCTTCCTTTATCAGAAGTCCTCGCTACCATCGATGATTTCGCCACCTTTAGCTCCGTTCCTCTCTACAAAAACACCACCATCCCGCTGGGCCCGGTGGAAACGGTCAACAACTTCACCGTGCTCGAAGGCTATGTCTCGGCCCACATCATCGGCAACGAAATTTCCCTGGGAAAAATGGACAACTGGTACGGGCCAGGCGTGGGCGGCGGCATGGCCTGGAGCAACAATGCGGAAAATATCTGGAGCTTTCGCATCGATCGGGTCGAGCCGCTCTATATTCCGTACATCTCCCGCGTCGCAGGGCTGATCCGCTACGACTTTTTCGTTGGACCGCTCAAGGGCCATAACGATCCGGTGAGCCCCTGGGTCCATGCCGAAAAAATTTCATTCAAGCCCACTCCTAACTTTGAATTCGGCTTTCAACGCACGGTCATTTGGGGAGGAGTGGACCACGCGCCAATTACCTTTGGTACGTTCTGGCATAGCTTCTACAGCATCAGCGATACCAACGGAGGGGAAAAATTCTCGCGCAACGACCCCGGCGCCCGCTTCAGCGCTGTGGACTTCTCCTGGCGCCTTCCCTATCTGACCAGGTGGCTGACCTTCTATTGCGATTCTGAAGTGCACGACGACGTCTTCCCCATCACCGCGCCGCGTCACGCCGCGATCCGCCCCGGCCTTTACTTGTCTCATTTCCCGGGTGCGCCAAAACTTGATCTGCGCGCCGAAGCTGCCTCCACCGATCCCGACACCGGTCTCAGCACCGGTGGACAGGACCAATACATCGAGGTGGTGCAGAGGAACGGCTACACCAGCAATGGCTTGCTGATGGGCGACTGGATTGGGCGCGAAAACAAGGGAGGCCAGGCATGGCTCACCTACCATCTCTCGCCTCGTGAATGGCTGCAGCTTTCTTACCGCAGTGACAAAGCTGCCAAGGACTTTATTCCCGGCGGCACCACGCAAACCGATTTCCGCTTCGACGTGGTCAAGCGCCTCAACCCGGACGTCGAGTTGAAAGCTAACGTACAGTACGAGCAATGGCTCATTCCGCTCTACAAGGCCGGCCGCCACTCCGATACCACCGCCGCCATCCAACTTACCTGGTATCCAAAAATCAACCGCCGCTTCTAGCAATCTCCCCTTCCCTCACCAAGGACGGGTGCCCCCGATCTACTCATCCAGCAGCATTCAATTATTGCGAAGAGCAATCATCGGGTTGATACGCGAGGCTCTTCGTGCCGGTATATATCCGGCGAGCAACGCTACGATGACCAGTAACAGAATCATGCTTAGGAACGTAGCGCGGTCGGTGGCCTGCGTTCCGTAGAGTAGCGACGCAATGAGGCTCGCGATTGCCAGGGACGCCGCGGTGCCGGCTGCGATCCCGACCAGGGCCAGCAACATGGTCTTCCCAATGACTGCCAACTGCACCCGCGCCTGGCTTGCGCCGAGCGCCATCCGAATACCGATCTCCTGTGTACGCTGCGTGACCGAGTAAGAGATGACACCGTAAATTCCCAGCGAAGCCAAAATTAGCCCCAGCAAGGCAAAGACACCGACTAACAGAACAAAGAATCTGCGAGGCGAAACCACGTGATCCACTAACCCCTGAACCGGCCGGAACTCTGTCGCCGGCTGACCCGGATTGATTTGCCGCAGGGTGCTCATCACTGTCGCCGCCAATGTCTCCGGCGGCAGCTTGGTGCGTACCACCAACTGCGCGCCCTCTGGCCCAAACTGCGGCGAAGCCCCAGACAGGTACATCTGCCAACCCGGTTTGCCTTCGACACTACTCTCGCGAACGTCGGCTACCACTCCGATGACGCGGGCATCCATACCGCCCACATTCGCAATGCGGCCAATGGGATCTTCGCCCGGCCAAAGCTTGCGGGCAATCGTCTCGTTAATGATGACGACTCCTACTTTCTTATCCGTGTCGTCCCAACGAATGTCGCGCCCCTTCACCAGGTGCATGCCGATCGCGTTAAGGTACCCAGGCGAAACGATATATACAAAAGTATCCTCCAATTCCCCTTTGCGGTAGTCTTTGCCCTTTACGGAAATGCCCCAGCTTCGATTCCGGCTCATGGGCAGGTTGTCGGTGATGCCCGCTGTCTCTACCCCCGGAATCTGCTCGACCCGGCGCAGAACCTCCTGCCAGAACACGCTTCTCTTGGCCGAATTGCCACCATCGTTGTAATCCAGGCTGATCGAAGCGGCCCTGCTGGGCTCGAAGCCAAGATCGACGTCCAGAATGCGCAGAAAACTCCGCAACAATAATCCGGCGCCCACCAGCAGCACGCATGCCAAGGCAATTTCCGAAATGATCAACACGGAACGCAGCCCATCGTGCTTCTTGCCGTCGCTCGTGCCATGACCCGAGTCTTTCAGAGACTCCTGCAAGTTGCCGCCGGCGATCCTGAGCCCGGGAATGAGGCCGAACAAAACCGCCGCAGTCACAGCCACCAGCAGTGTCCAGGCCAACGAAGCTACATCTATTTGCACGCTGCTCAGCAAGGGCAGCGCGATCGAACCCTGATGCGCAAGATAAATGGTGATGGCAAACGCAATACTCAAGCCAAGCAACGCACCGGCAAACGACAGGATGAGGCTCTCGGTCAGCAGCTGCCGCAGCAAACGGCCGCGCGTAGCGCCTAAAGCAGTGCGCATGGCGAACTCCTTGGTGCGCGCCGCCCCTCGGGCCAGCAGCAGATTCGAAAGGTTCACGCACACGATGAGTAAAATCATGCCAACCGCGCACCACAACACGATTAACGAGCGCCGCAGCTTGCCGGTCACGTAGTCCTTCAACCCAAACACGGCGCCGGCGTAGCCGCCCCCATACTCCGGATGCTTGACACTGAAATGCAGGGTGGGAAACAGGAGATCGCCTTCAGCCTGTGCCTGCGCCAGGCTAACCCCCGGTTTCAGACGGCCCACCAGCGCCATGCTATTGCCCTCGTCCCGGATATCGTCGTAGATCACCGGCCCGTACATATCCACCTTGTTGCCGGGAGAAAAAATGGAACCAAAGTCAAAGCTTTCCGGCAACACGCCGATCACCGTGACCGGCTGGGCATTTACATCGATCACCTGGCCCACGATGCTCCGGTCACCCCCGTATTGCCTTTTCCAAAACGCGTGGCTTAGCAACACCACGGGGCGACTGCTATGCAGGCACTCCTCTGCCGTAAAGACCCTGCCCAGCGACGGCTCGACGCCTAGGGTATGAAAGAAATTGCCTCCCACCATCAAGCCGGTGACCGGCATCGGCTGACCGTGCCCCATGAGCTTGAGATTGTCGGGTCCGGAGAAGGCGTAGTAGCCCGAGACCGACTCGAAAGACCGGTTGAGCCGCTGAAATTCCTCGGTGGCGTCCGCGGAATAAGTCATGCTGGATTCCCCACCCTTGGGGTCCTTGGTTATGATCCGAACCAGTTCCTGCGGATTGCGCAGCGGCATCGGCCGTAGCAGAATCGTGTTCACCACACTGAAGACGGCAATGTTGGCGCCAATCCCCAACCCCAGGATGACCACCGCAATCAAAGTAAAACCGCGATCGCGCCCCAGCGTGCGAAAGGTGAACCGCAGATCCTGCAGCAGCACATCGAGCCAGGGCAATCCACGCGCCTCGCGCTGCTGCTCCTTCGCCTGCGCCACACCGCCGAAACGGATGAGCGCCTGTCGCCGCGCCTCTTCCGCGGACATGCCGTGGCGCATGTTCTCTTCCACCGCGAGCTCGAGATGCTCCGCCACCTCGGCATCCAATTCCGTATCCCGCTGCGGCTTTTTAAAGAAAGAGTGCAGACGTTCCAGTCCTTCCCGAATAGCGCCCATCACAGTTCCCCTTCCGCGGGCATGGCCAACACGCGGCCCATCACCCGCGATAGTCTTTGCCAGTGCGCGGCATCTTCGGCTAGCTGCTTGCGCCCGCCCCGGGTGATTGAGTAGTACTTGGCCTTGCGATTGTTATCGGAGGTGCCCCACTCCGCGGCAATCCATCCCCGTTGCTGCAGCCGTACCAGCGAAGCGTAGATCGTGCCCTGGTTGAGCAAAATCTCATCGCCGCTCACCTGCTCGATGCGCCGTGCAATGCCGTAGCCGTGCATCGACCCCATGGTCACCAACGTCTGCAGGACCATCAGGTCGAGCGTACCTTGCAACAGGTCTAGCTTCGATTCCACCATCAGCCGCTCCTGTGTGAATGCCACATCAGGATGCCACAATTTCTGTGGGATTACCACAGGGCGACCGGAGACGGGCGCACCGCCGATCCAATTTTGAATCTGTCAAACCCACACCAGACCGCTGAAATGAACCCCTGTCACACTTCCAAATCATCTATGAACACAAGTTCAGAGCTCAGGGGCAAAGGCAAAGCCACAGTCAGCCCCCGGTCCAGCAGCTCCCGACCGGAAATGGTTTGATCGGGTGCGCTGTGATCAGAAAAATGCAGCCGGTAATTGTGGCCGGCCTGCATGCCTTCCACTTGAAAGCGGTGCTGGCCTTCATTGCTGGTCGAACCGCGGAAGGCAAAAAGGACGCCTCTTCGATGCTTGCGGTCAAAATACTCCATGCCGTCCCAATGAATGCCATCGGGCCTTTCTGAGACATGGTAAAGCTCCGCATCGCGGATAAGCGGGCGCAGCATCTGCTTATAGAGTGCGAACTCTGCTTTTGCTGCCGCATGTTCTTCGGCAGTCCAGGTATTCGTATCCTGCATGATGGTGAGCATGCCCATCATGCCGCTGCGCAGCATGTAGCGAAAATTCTCAATTTTCGGCGTTGGCCATTTCTGCACATAGTCTTCCAACATCGCCGCGGGAAGCACGTGGCTGGCATCATAGAACGCACGACGATTGGAGAGCGGATCGTAACTGTCAGTGATCGAGAAATAGTCGCCGTGCGAGGCACTCCCGAAGTCCACCATGCGCCCCCCATCGTTGCATATCTCAAGCAAAAGGTCCGGGTGCTTAAGCCGAACCTGGGAATAGATATCGTAGTAGGCACGTACCGCATGGTAGCTAACGTCGGTCGAGTCGGAATTATCCGGCATCTCAATGCCGTTCCCGCCGGTCGTGGACATCTGAGGTGGCCTTGCGGCCGCATGGGGATGATCAGTGCGGCTGCAGTTCTTCGCCACCACGTATCCATCATGCTCCATCATGTCGAGATGGTATTGAGTGATCATGCGTTCCACCTCTTGCTGGGCATAGTTCCTGGCCGGCGGAAATCCTAAGTCGATGGTCCTTCCCACAAACTCCGCAGGTTGCCAGCCCGCGGGAACATCGGCAACCAGCCAATCCCTGACCTTAGGATCGTGCACGCTGAGAGCGCCTTGGTTGTCATCGATACCCGCCTGTGCCCAATCTACCCAGATGCCGAATCTTAGCCCGCGCCGATGGGCCTCACTGACAATGGGGGCAAACCCATGCGGGAACTTACTTGGGTTCGGATACCAGTCGCCGACGCCGCGAAACCAGCCTGCATCGATGTGGAAGAGCTCCAGGCCAAGCTCCGCGGAGTCTCGCACCATGCGCAGCGCAAGCGCCTCATCGATCTGCATGCCGCTTCCCCAGCTATTATTCACCAGCGGAGGATAGGCGCTGTTCTTCCAGGTGGCCGGATTATTCAAAACCTGCCTTACCCACGGACGCAAACTATTGCCTGCACCGTCCGCACCGCCGCTGAAGCCACCGACAAAAACTGTGGGGACGGTGAACGTCTCCTGGGGCAACAGACGAGTGCGAAAAGGCCCCGGATCGGGATCCAGGCCGGCTGCGCCAGAAATAGATGCCGCATCACGCTGCAGCCGCAGACGCGTGCGTCCGCTGAACTCGATCCCCACATACCACCCGTCCTTTGCGCGATTGTCTCGCTCCACCATGAACCATGGAATGATTTCGCGTTGGTCCTGGTCTCTGGCGTAGGTGCTGGATCTGCCACTCCACCGATAACCCACTGGGACCGGCACGCGGTGTGTGCCCACGTCAGATGGCTTGCCAGCTCCCTTTTCTACATACCAATGTTGCAGCGGATGGTTCGCCTCCTCCTCGAAGCGAAAGCGAAAGCTGTCCTGGAGCGGCAACCATATCTCTGACGACGATAGGTTTTCGATCGTGATGGAGTGTTCGAGCGGTCCATATTCGCCCCGGGCCTGCCATTTCCAGCTCAAACGCAAGCGTGGTAGAGCGCTTTGATAGATGAAGGTTGCCGTGCGCCCACTTATGTGGCTCTCTCGCTCATCAAGCTTCCAATGCAGAAAAACGTTGCGGCCGTTTACTTCAATCGAACCGATCAATTGCTCAGAGATGCCATTGGACCAAGCCGAAAAATTTCCGCTCTGCAGGCTAACCAGGCGAGGTTCTTCCCTTCCGGCTTGCAGCACGAGGGTGGTTTGCCCGTTATGTATCGAGCCATTCACCTGTGCGTTCATGGCTGTGCCCATGGCCAGCAGCACGGTCAGTAATCCGCAGCACGTCTTATAAAGAGTCACTGGACAAGTCATGGCGCCGAAGTCATCTGTTGCATTGGAAATGCAGCAGAGCCTTTCTGCAATCATATGGCGCTACAATCGTCGTAGCGCTGGCAATCGATCGACATCGTCATGCCCTGCACACCCGATCTGTTGAGATCAATCGCTCAGTAAATTCATCACCTCGCCTTATGGGTAGACTTTTCCGGAAGACCACATGGTTCTTCGCTGCGGTCCTCTTGCTCACGCTGAATGACGTCGCGCGTGGAGCGGCCGCCTGGCCATCCGGTCCCGAGGTAACAGATTTCCATCACGACATGTGGACCTCAGAGAATGGCCTGGGAGCCGTTTTTGATATCCAGCAGGCGGCTGATGGATACCTCTGGCTCACCACTTCGACCGGGGTCTTCCGCTTTGACGGTGTGCACTTTCAATCCGTTGAAGAAGCCACCAACCGGGCGGTGCACAATAGCGAAATTCATGCAGTGTTTCTCCCCTCCTCCGGAGGCGTCTGGCTCACAACGCGCGCGGCAGGACTTTTGTTTTGGAAAGCTGGCCAACTAACCACCTTTACGGACCGGCGCTGCACGCCCGTCCTCCAAATGGAAGGAATCGCCGAGGACCGCGACGGCTCTCTGTGGCTGCAAGCGTCGGGTGGTCTCTTCCACATGCACGGAGCCGTGTGTGAACAGATCGGCGCAGAACACGGATACCCTGGTGGCTTTCCCGCGGCCATCCTGGTAGACCGTCAAGGAACGGTGTGGGTCAGGACGCTGGAGGGGGCTTTGCTCTTTATGCCCCCCGGCCAGTCCATGTTCAAACGGATGAAATACGACGCCGGCGCGACCTCAGCCGCCTTCGTGTTGGCCACGGCCACCCACAACACCTATCTGCATGAGGCGCCGGATGGCTCCATCTGGCTTTCGGACGATCATGGGCTGCGCCGCGTGACCAACCCAGACCGCACCCCCGTCCCATCTGCGCCAGGCAAACAGCGCAAAGAAAAAGTCCAGTTCGGCGACTTTACCTTCACCGCGGACGGTTCCATTTGGGCGGTAAGCGACAGGGGCCTGCGCCGGTTCGATCATGTGATCCCATCGCCAATGCACGAAGGGACAGTGAGTGCTCCGGGAGCGAGCTTCACCAGCAAACAAGGGCTTAGCTCCGACGCGGTGTGGAAGGTGCTGATCGATCGCGAAAGCAGCATATGGGTGGGCACCAACTCCGGCCTGGACCGGCTTCGCCGCACTGCGCTTTCTACCGTGGCGCTTCCGCCGGCGCAGGAACACGACCTTGGCATTCTGGCTGGAAATCAAGGTTCCGTCTGGACGGGAAACCTCGGGCTACCCCTGACCCACGTGGCCGCCGATGGCCGCATCACCAGCTTTCCGAAAATACAAGGGACGATTTGTCTTCGACTCGATCGCAATGGAACCATTTGGTCTGCCGGCGGCGGTGACTCCACCCTCTGGCACTCTTCGGATTCTGGGTTCCTTCCCATGCACTATCCCGAGGAAGAATTGGGCCCAGTGATCTCGCTTGCCGTCGACCGCAATAACGACCTATGGGTCCATACGGCAACGGGTGGAGACTACCATCTCACGCAAGGCTCCTGGAGCCGGCAAAACGGTGCGCTGGGCAAGAAGCCCGGCATCCTGGGCACCATGACCGGCGACGCGGAGGGAAACGTCTGGTTTGGTTTCTCCAACTTCGTTGTCCAGTGGGACGGAAGCAGTTACCACAAATTTTCCTTTCCCAATGGAACGCGCGGAGTCTCGGAAACCACCATGTTCGTCCGGGGCGATCACGTCTGGCTCGGTGGATCCGGTGGAGTCGAGCTGCTTAGCAAGGGCCACTTTTATCTTCTGGGTTGGAAAAACCAGGAGCTGCCTGGCAGGGTTTCAGGAGTCGTCGAAACCCAAACCGGAGACCTTTGGATGAACGGTTTCTCCGGCATCACGCACGTCTCTGCCGCGGAGTTAACCCAGTGGCTTCGCGACCCGCACTATCTTGTGTCCGGCGAGCGCCTCGATGCGTTGGATGGACTTCCCGGGCTGTCGGCGGAAAGAATCCCTGAGCCTTCAGTTGCCGAATCGCCCGACGGCCGGATGTGGTTTGCCACCACCCGGGGTATCGCCTGGCTCGATCCGGCGACATTGCACAAGAGCCGCAACCGCCTACCACCCCCGGTGCTGATCTCGTCCATCACCTCCAATGGAAAGACGTACCCTGGTTCCAACGACCTCACGCTTCCTGCTCACACCGAGAGGCTGGAGATTGACTACACCGCGCTCAGCTTGGCGATTCCCGAGCGGGTGCTGTTCCGCTACAAGCTCGATGGTGTTGATTCCGAATGGCAGGATGCGGGAACCCGGCGCCAGGCCTTCTACACTCGCCTGCCCCCAGGGCACTATCAATTCCACGTGATCGCGTGCAACAACGACGGCGTATGGAATGAGACGGGAGCTAGCCTCGGAGTTTCGATCAAACCTGCTTTCTATCAGACGTGGTGGTTCACCGCGCTGATGGTGCTCGCTGCCGGTGCGCTGCTTTTGTGGGCGATCCGTCTCCGCATCCACAACATCGCGCGTCAGCTTCAGGGGCGGCTCGCCGAACGAGTGGCCGAGCGGGAGCGCATCGCCCGGGAACTGCACGACACCCTTTTGCAAAGCCTGTTCGGGCTGACCCTCCGCTTTCACACCGCCGCCAGCCGCCTGCCGGCCGATGATCCTGCGCGCGTAGAGCTGGATGAGGCGTTGAAGCAATCCGACCGGGTGATGCAGGAGGGACGCGAACGAGTATTGAATCTTCGCGGCCGGCGCGTCGACAGCACCAGCCTGGCGGACGCTATGGCCGAGACTGGTAATCAGCTGCGCGCGATTCATCCGGCGAACTTCCAAGTCTCCGTGCAGGGCCGGCCGCGGCCGCTGGACGAAGTGGTGCAGGAGGAAATTCTGCTCATCGGGCGAGAGGCGTTGGCCAATGCCTTCAGCCACTCCGGCGCGCAGACTATTGTCGCCGAGATTTCATACCAGCCCGGGGCTCTGCGCCTGCGCGTGCGCGATGACGGTCGCGGCATCGAAGAGGAAGTGCTGAAAGCAGGCTATCGCAGCGGCCATTGGGGCCTTCCAGGTATGCGGGAGCGCGCAGGCAAAATGCGCGGCGAATTGCGCGTTCACTCCTCCAGCGAGGGTGGGACGCTGATCGATCTGCAGGTTCCGGGGAACATCGTCTACCGTCCCGAGAGCCCCATGGGCACGTGGCCATGGAGTCTTTTTCGCCGCAAGGGTCCGCAAAAGGACGACTTCGCCGCGGACTAGAGTTGGAGGCGAAAGCGCTCGCGAATTTCGTAGAGAGCCCCGGTGGGCCTGGTCACGCTTTCGTACAGAACGAATTCCTCCGCGACAAAACTGGTAAATGCGGGCTGGCGGTGGATCCTGGCTTTCAGTTCCTCCAGTCCCTGCGCTCGGCCCTTACCCTTGGTGCGTGCCAGCGTCACGTGGGGATGGTAAGGACGAGTCTCGGGGATGAACCCGCAGAGGCTGGTCGCAGCGGTGACACGTTCTTGCAGTGCCCGCAGTTCCGGGGTGAGACCAACGCCTGCGAAAAAAACTCCGGCTCGCTCAAATAAGCCCAGCCCCTCTAGTTGAATGCGCACGGGCGACGATCGCAGTTCGCTGAAGTCGTGCGACCGTGCAGTCGTATTGTTCCTGGCCGGTGCTCCCCAGAAACTGCAGTGTGATGTGCCAGGATTCCGGCGCGGACCAGCGCAGCCCGTCTGTGCTCGATCGCAACCGGAGCGAGACCGCCGAGAGCTCGTCGATCACCGCGGCTGCGATCGGAATCCCAGCAAAAAGACGCATATCAGAGAGTGTAGGTCCTAGGGGTCGCTCAACAAACCGGAGAGTCTTTCAAGAAATGGCGCCTGGCTTTTCAGAATGCGCTCTCTCCCCTCGGCGATGGAAAACCAACTTGCTCGATCCACTTCAGGAATTTCGATCTTGCGGCCGGATCGCGGCGGCCACTCGATTTCGCAGCGATTGCTGATGAGCTGACCGGGATCGCAATCCCCTTCGAAGGCCCAAGCCGAGACTTCCTTGCCGCCTGCCTGCTTCACCGTACCCAGTTCGAGAAAATCCCCCTGCGCGGCAAATCCCGTTTCCTCATGAAATTCCCGCTGCGCTGCTTCGAGCGGAAGCTCGCCTTCCAGGTACTCGCCTTTTGAGATCGACCAGGCGCCCAAATCCTTCTTCGCCCAAAATGGCCCACCTGGGTGCACCAGAAAGACCTCCAAGTGACCATTTTGCCGCCGATACATCAGCAGACCTGCGCTGCGCTTGGGCATGCGTCCTCACCTGGGTGGGCGGGTCCACCAATCGATTCTAACGGTTCATGCACCGTAAACCAGGAGCAGACTTTACCATGAAACACATGGCAAGCACCTTCCGAACCTGTTGGACGCTGGGATTATTTGTGTGCCTTTTTGGCTTCCGCTCCCTAATAGCCCAATCGCCGGACCCCAGCTACGCGTTGCGCGGCGCCCTGGTCACTCCCACCGGCATCGTCGAGGATGGAACCATCCTGATTCGGCAAAACAAAATCGTGGCCGCCGGGGCCAAGGTGAAGCTGCCGCCGAATGCAACTGTGATCGATACCCATGGGGTGATCGCGCCCGGGTTCATCGACCTGCACAACCACCTTACCTACAATGTTTTCCCTCGCTGGCATCCTATTGAGGAGTTTGGCAACCGCTATGACTGGCAGCAAAAGCCGATTTACCAGACCTTGATCGAGTCCCCGCATGCCTCGATGGTCTCAGACGGCCTCGAATGCGAGATGGAGCGATACGCCGAAGTCAAAGCGCTCTCCGAAGGAGAGACCTCTTCGGTCGGCAGCCTGGCCGACGCCTGCAGCACCGGGCTGGCGCATAATCTCGATAGCGAAGATGAATGGCATGTCGCGTACAACGTGTTTCCCTTGCAGATGTCCGAAAGCGACCTGGCCCCTATTCGCCAGCGGCTGGCAAACCATCAGCTGCATGCGTTCCTGATTCATCTGAGCGAAGGTGGTCACCAGGACGCATCCGCGGCGAGAGAGTTCGTCATGCTCAAGGGCCGCGGCTTGTTGATTCCCGGCGTCGTGCTGATCCACGGCGTGGCGCTACAGCCTGAAAATTTCGTGGAGATGGCCGCTCAAGGAGTCGGCCTGATCTGGTCTCCACGCAGCAATCTCGAGCTTTATGGCAGTACCGCCGATGTGGCGGCGGCCAAGGCCGCACATGTCAAGATAGCGCTGGCGCCGGACTGGAGCCCCACCGGCAGCGACGGTCTGCTCGCCGAATTGAACTACGCCGCCGCCTGGAACGACACCCAGAATCCACATCCCTTCACCGATCGCGAATTGGTGGACATGGCTACCGCGGTCCCTGCCGGCCTGGTTGGAGACGGCAATCGTCTGGGCGCGCTCGAGCCCGGCCACGATGCCGACGTGCTCGTCCTTCGCCCGGAGACAGGCTCTGCAAAGCACGACGCCTACTGGACCCTGACCCATGCGACCGCTGCCCAGGTCACCCTGGTGATGGTGGGGGGCGAACCGCTTTATGGCGATCCCGATTTGCTCGAAAAGATGGAGCCCTCGCATCCATCAGAGAGGATCGAGGTTTGCGGCAGCAGCAAAACGCTCCTCTTTATCGGCCTGCACGGACACGTGGACGCCGCGGATGAGACCTGGGCACACACCACATCCACGCTTCAAGATGCGCTGCGCCACTACGGCCGCAACCTTGCACCGCTGGCGGAGTGTGGCCAGTAGACGTTATAGCCGCGTGCCCATCACTTCCAGATATTCACTTTGAGCCTGGGTCTTTCCATCGCCGGCCTGGTTACGTTCCGACCAAAGCTTCTCCAAATCGTCGCGGTATGCGATTTGGCTGGCATCGTCCAATCGCGAAAATGCAACCTTGGTCGGTCCGTAGTAGTCGCGAAAGAACTGCACCACGTCGCCCGGAGGAAACGGGTAGTCGAATAAGATGGTGCGCCGCCTGGTTTCGATCTGCACTCCGTGGGCGCCCAGCCTTAGCCGAGCCACTGCCTCATCTCCCCATAGTGTCGGAGCGGGAATTTCCACGGGCGGCGGCAAGTAGCGGCTCGTGAGGCGAAACATCTCACCGGTGAAACCATCCGGGGTCCAATTGGCCATGGCGATCTTCCCGCCGTGGCGGCACACCCGGGCGAGCTCAGACGCGACCCGCTCCGGGTTCGGAGCGAACATCGCACCGAACATGCTCATGACCACATCGAACCGGGCATCAGGAAATGGCAAATGCTCTGCGTCGCCTTCTTCAAAAGTGATCTGCAAACCTTCGGCCGCAGCCCTTGCCCGCGCTTGTGCCAACAGGTTGGTCGCGATGTCCACACCCGTAACCTGCGCACCTTTTCGTGCCGCGGGTATGGCCAGGTTGCCGGTACCGCAAGCGACGTCAAGCACGTGCATTTCTGGCGTGATGCCAAGAGCATCCACAAAATGCTCCGCTTCTTCGGCAGAGTATTCCGCGATCTTCCCAAAGTCGCCGGCCATCCACGTGGCGCGCATCTTTTCTTTCAGCAGTTCCATCTCCGGAAGCCTAACACCCGCAATCCGCTCCACTCAACCGGGATTCGTGCTTAGTGGGCAATGACCTTCTCGCCGCCGCGCGGATCGTTCTTCTGCAGGAAAAACGTCAGGCAGAACATGGAGCCGGCAGCCACCGTCAGCAGCCAGAATGTGTCGATGTACGAAAGAGTGGAGGCTTGCAGTTGAAGCGTTCGATAAACTTGCCCATAAGCCCCATTCATCGCATCGTGCGCACTAAAGCCATGCTGCCTCAACTGCGCTGCCAGGCCGTTTACCGTGCTGCGAAAGGCCGGATTGCCCGCGGTGATATTGCTGCCGATCCTTTCCTGGTGAAATTGGTCCCGCCGCGCGAGCACCGTGGTGACCACGGAGGTCCCTACACTGGCGCCAATATTGCGCATGAAGTTCACCAGCCCGGCAATCGCGTTGTTCTTCTCCTTGGGCATGCCGTAGTAAGCAGCAGCCGTTGTCGGGATAAAAACCAGGCCCAAAGGTGCGTATTGCGCGATGCGCAGCCAGGTAGCCGAACTGAAACTAATCAGCAAGTCGATGCGCCGGGTCGATAGGAACATGCTGCACGTAAGTAACAGCCATCCGGTTGCGATCAGGTAGCGGCCCTGAAAGCGGCCCGCCAGCATCCCGATGAAAGGCAGAGCCCCCAGCAGAACAAAACCCGCGGCAGAAAGAACCATGCCCGCCGACTCTGCTGTGTACCCCATGTTGGCTTGCAAAAACTGCGGCACCAGCACTGTGGTCGCAAACGACATGCCGCCCACCACAAACATCATCATGCTGGAGGTAGCGAAATTGAAATGCCCAAAGAGCCTGACATCCACGATTGGGTGCTTGTGATAGAGCTCCCATACGACCAGCATCGACAGGCAGACCGTGGCAATCACAGTTAAGGTGACGATAAAGTGAGAGCCAAACCAGTCGTCTTCCTGGCCCTTGTCGAGCAGAATCTGTAAGGCGCCAACCCCCAGGGCCAGCAGCGAAAAGCCAATATAGTCGAGCTTGGGACGCTTGCCCATAGCCCGCGCCCGGGTGAGATAAGGTGGATCTTCCACCAACTGGTAGACCAGAATAAGCGCCAGGATACCCACCGGAAGATTCATGAGAAAAATCCAGCGCCAGGTGTAGTTATCGGTGATCCAACCGCCGAGCGTGGGGCCAATCGAAGGCGCGAAGATCGCCGTGACTCCATACAAAGAAAAGGCTAGCCCACGCAGGCGGGGCGGAAAGGTATCTGCAAGAATGGCCTGGGCCATCGGCTGCAGGCCGCCACCACCCCCACCCTGCACCACGCGAGCAACCAAAAGAATCCCCAGGCTGGGCGCGACGCCGCAGGCAAGAGAACTGATGGTGAAGATGACGATGCAGGTCATGAAGAACCGCTTGCGTCCGAAGACGCTCACCAGCCATCCGCTAATGGGCAGAACAATGGCATTCGAGACCAGGTAGGAAGTGAGCACCCAAGTGCTCTGGTCCTGGCTGGCCCCCAGATTTCCCGCGATATGCGGCAGCGCCACGTTGGCAATGCTGGTATCGAGCACTTCCATAAATGCCGCCAACGAAACCACAAAGGCGATCAGCCAGGGGTTTGTTTTTGGCTTCCATTCATGCTCTGCCTGCGTCAGTGTGCTAGCGGCGGCGCTCATTCAGTCCTTTTATGTTTGGTGTAGCCTGCGCGGGTGGTTTCAGCTTTCCACACAAGCTCGATGAGCGGCAGATAACTCGCCATAAAGGATGCGAAAAGAGGCGAGCTGATTCGAATTTTGTCTCTGGCTAGATTACTACTCCCGTTAAAGCAGACTGGACGGTCCTACGAAATTGACATGGGCAAAGCCTCCTTTTTAGGATGTTGGTTGGGCTGCTACACCGCCGCTGTTTGGACTGGTCGAGCGCGGTGATCACCAATCTCGAGAAACACCGTCGAATTCCTTGTAAGCGATGATCATAGTCAAAGACGTAACAAAAAGGTACGCGCGCGCAGTTGCCGTCGATCACATTTCATTCTCCGTAGCCAAGGGCCAGATCGTCGGATTTCTCGGGCCCAATGGCGCCGGAAAAACAACGACGATGCGCATTCTCACCTGCTTCCTTCCCCCCTCGACAGGCACAGCTTCGGTCGCCGGGTTCGATGTTCTGGACCACCCCTTCGAGGTCAAGAAGCGCATCGGATACTTGCCTGAGACCCCTCCTCTCTATCCCGAGATGGAGACTGCCGAATACCTGCGTTTCGTGGGCAAGCTAAAGGGACTCTCAGGCCCTGATCTGCAAAAGCGTGTCGACTATGTCTGTGATCGATGCTTTGTGGCGGACGTCAAGAACAAGCTTCTGGGCAAACTGTCCAAGGGCTATCGCCAACGAGTGGGGCTGGCGCAGGCCATCATTCACAACCCTGACGTTTTGATCCTTGACGAGCCAACAGCGGGCCTTGATCCGAAGCAGATCAACGAAACCCGCGACCTGATCAAGAGCCTGGCGGGCGACCACACCATCATCCTCAGCACCCATATCCTGCCTGAAGTAGAACAGACCTGCGAGCAGGTGATCATCATCAACAAAGGCAAGCTGGTAGCGACCGACTCGGTGCGCAACTTGCAGGCCCGGACGCGCGGAGCAGAAACGCTTCTGCTCGAGATTGCGGGTCGCGAGAACCAGCCGGAGTCCGTGCTGGTGCAACAGAAGCTCGAAGCGATCCCCGGAGTCAGCCGCGTAGTCTGTACCGAGCGGAAAGAGCAAGGCCTGGTCTTTGAAGTGGAGAGCCAAAAGGGACAGTTGATGCGCGGAGACCTGGCGCGCGCCGTGGTCGCTTCCGGCTGGGATCTCTATGAACTTCGTCCGGCCGCAAGAAGCCTGGAAGAGATCTTCCTCCAACTCACCGGCAGCCCGGCGCCGGTTGAGGCTGAGCAAACCATTCCGGATGAGCCGCAAGCATGAGAAACACCTGGACCATTTGCAGTAAGGAACTGCGGAGTTATTTCGTGTCTCCTGTCGCCTATCTCTTATTAACCATGTTCGGCCTGATCTTTGGTTTCTTCTTCTGGAATGCACTCGGCTATTTCGTGATCGAGGGCATGGAGATGCAACTACGCGGCCAGACATTCCCCATGAACGTCAATGAGCAGATCATCCGGCCGCTGCTCTCGAACGCCAGCGTCGTCGGACTCTTCTTTATCCCCATGATCACCATGCGGCTCTTCGCCGAGGAGAAGCGCACGGGCACAATTGAACTGCTGACTACTTCCCCTATCCGCGATGTGGAAGTGATCCTGGGTAAGTGGCTGGCGGCCCTGATCCTCTACGCTTGCCTGCTGCTGTTCACCGCCTTGAATTTCGCCTTTCTCTTCCGCTACGGTAACCCGGATTGGAAGCCGCTGGCGGTTGGCTATCTGGGCCTACTGCTGCAGGGCGGTACGCTGCTCGCCCTGGGGACCTTTATTTCGACGCTGACCAAGAACCAGATCATTGCCGGCGCCACCACCTTCGGCGTTTGTCTCCTGCTGTGGGTGCTGGAGTGGTCGAGCGGCTATGATTCATCCGGCTGGGCGCGGGTGCTTGCCTATCTCTCCGTCATTACCCATTTCGACTCGTTCGCGCGAGGCGTGATTGACTCGAAGGACGTCATCTTTTATCTCAGCGGGATCTTCCTTGGGCTATTTCTGACTGCGCGCTCGATGGAATCCCTGCGCTGGAGGTCATAGATGGCGAGTCAGTGGCTAAAGGCGAGACAAACCAAGTACGGCGCGTACGCGGGCATCTATCTATTGGTGGTGCTCGCCATCCTGGTGGTGGTGAACATGTTGGCGAACCGCTATAACAAGTCCTTCGACACCACATCGAACAAGCGGTACAGCCTCTCTGAGCAAACACAAAAGATCGTGAAGGGGCTGAAGCAGAATGCAACCATCACGTACTACAACCAAAGCACACACTTCCAGGAAGGGAAAGACCTGCTGGATGAGTATGCGAACATCTCCCCCAAGGTGCGCATCGCGTATGTGGATCCGGATAAGAGTCCGGAGCTAGCGCGCGCAGCGGGAATTCGCAATTTCGGCACCGCCGTAGTGCAGGTCGGCGACAAGAAAAATATTGCCAAGGATATGACGGAGGAGGGCATTACCGGCGCCTTCATCCGTGATCTCAAGGGCGCCACCCGCACTGTCTGTTTTGTGACCGGCAGCGGGGAGCATCAGATCGACAATACCGAGCGTGACGGGCTCTCCCACTTCAAAGACCTGCTGGCGAAAGACGAGTACCAGGCAAAGTCCATCGACTTGCTGCAGACGGCTCAGGTGCCGGCCGACTGCACGACCGTGGTCATCCCAGGCCCTACGCACGACTACCAACAGCCAGAGGTGGAGGCGATCAAGAACTACGTCGAAGGCGGCGGCCGGGCGATTCTTCATGCTCGATCCGCCGATTCAGTTCGGGAACTCTGAGATCGCCGCGAATGACGCACTCAGCAGCCTGCTTGAGAGTTGGGGCGTGACCCTGGACAAAAATATGATCCTCGACCTGAACCCCGTGGGACAGCTCGCAGGGCTTGGTCCCCAAGTGGTGCTCGTCACCACTTATGGCTCGCAGCCGATTGTCGCTGACATGCGAGGAAGCGCGGTGGGCATTCCCCTCTCCCGCTCTCTGGATATAAAGGATACGGGCAAGACCAGTGTTCAGAAGCTATTCGATTCTTCGGGGAGCAGCCTGGCTACCAGCAATCTGAGTTCCGCCGAGGTCAGCGTGGCCGATCCTAAAAACCGGAAGGGACCGTTCACGATTGCTGCGGCAGGCACCTACAATACCGGGAAGCAGAATTCGCAAGGCCGCTTCGTGGTGGTCGGCAGTTCTTCCTGGGCGGCCAACCGCTTCCTTGGTTTCAACGGCAATAGCGACTTGGCGTTGAACGCGATGAACTGGCTTTCCTCGGACGAAGACCTGATCTCCATTCGACCCAAACCGCCAGAGGATCGCCGCATCACCATGACCCGGGCACAGTTGATCCTGGTGCGGACTGTCAGCCAATTTGTGCTACCTCTGATCGTGGTGATCGCCGGAACCATGGTCTGGTGGAAGAGACGGTAAGAGCCTGGCTTATGAATTTTCGCGGGTTGATCGTTGCAGCGGTGATTCTCGCCGGACTAGGCGGGGTTCTTTACTGGTCGGAGCACCGCAAACCACCCGAAGACGCTGCGGCCACCACGGCCAGCGCCACGGCGGTGATCCTCAAAGTCAATGCGGCGGATGTAACCCAGCTTACAGTTAAGCAGAAGCAGTCCGATCCAGTCACATTGCAAAAGGGGGACGCTAGCGAATGGAAGATTACCCAGCCCAAGCCGTACCGCGCCGATCAGGAAACGGTTTTCGGTATCCTGTCCACCCTATCGGGGTTGAGTGCAGATCGAGTGGTCGAGGATAAGGCATCCAACCTCAAGCAATACGGACTGGATCCGCCCGCGGCTGAATTGGATATTGCCGGCAAGGCCCAAGGAACACGGCAGTTGCTGCTCGGCGACGACACACCCACCGGGGGCGACGTCTACGCGGCGCTCGCCGGCGATCCCAGGGTTTTCACCATCTCCAGTTTCAACAAGACCAGTCTCGCGAAAAGCCTGAATGACCTGCGAGACAAGCGCCTGCTGACGATCGATCCCGATAAGGTAACCCGGGTGGAACTGATTAGAAAAGGTCAAGAGCTGGAGTTCGGCCGCACCAAAGATGGCTGGGAGATCCTTAAGCCCTCGTCGTCGCCCGCCGATACCTCCGCGGTCAACATCCTTATCCACAGTTTGACCAATGCAACGATGCAACTCAGCGCCAACGCCACCAGCGATGCTGCCTCCGAATTCGCCCGGGCGACCCCGGAGGCAACCGCAAAACTAACTGGCGACGCGGGTGTCCAGACCCTCGAAGTGCGCAAAAGCAAGGAAGACTATTACGCCAAATCCAGCGCCGTCGACGGAATCTTCAAAGTTGATTCCGCCCTCGGAACCGCGCTCGATAAGAAGGTAGACGACTTCCGCCAAAAAGATCCTAAAGCAGCGGCTTCAAATCTCCACCCGTAGATCACCGCCGGTCATTCTCCCTGGTTTTTCCAGGTTAAGCATGCCCAGTAGGGTGGGCGAAATGTCGCGCAGCGAACCGCCCTCGCGCAGACGGTACTTGCCCGCATCGTCGCTGACCAGGATCACCGGCACCGGGTTGGTGGTGTGCGCGGTGTGCGGGCCGCCGCTCACCGGATCGATCATCAATTCGGCATTGCCGTGGTCGGCAGTGATCAGCATCGATCCGCCCCTTTGCTTGAGCGTCTGATAGATACGCCCCAGGCAAGCGTCGATCGTCTCCACACCTTTAACCGTCGGCTCGATCTTGCCCGAGTGCCCCACCATGTCAGCGTTGGCAAAGTTCACCACAACCAGGTCGAAGGCCGGGTCGCCGACCGCTTTGATCACCGCATCCGCAATCCCCGAGGCGCTCATCTCCGGCGCCAGATCGTAGGTGGCCACCTTTTGCGAAGGAACCAGCACGCGATCTTCGCCGGGAAATGGTGTTTCAATACCGCCATTGAAGAAGTAGGTCACGTGGGCATACTTCTCTGTCTCGGCGATGCGCAGGTTGCGCAGATTGGCCTGGGCCAGCATATCCGCCAGCAAATTTTCCATTGACTCAGGCAGGATCACCATGGGCAGTGTGAACTGCTTGTCATACTGCGTCATGCACACGTAGTGCAGCCGCTTTGGCACCTCGGGTCGCGGAATGGCCAAGTCAAGATCTTCTGCCCCGGGCAGCGTCTTGCCATCATCTTTGGTCAGTGCGCTATTGCGCGCCACCACGCGCGTGATCTGCCGCACCCGGTCGGCGCGATAGTTGAAGCAGAGGACTGCATCTTCATCGCGCAGCGGGCCTATTGGTCTTGCATGCTGGTCGAGCACCACAAACGGCTCCACGAACTCGTCGGTTACGCCGTTGTGGTAGCACTCCTTCACCCGCGCAATTGGGTCAGCATAGGCCCCGCCCTCAGGATTGCCTACGATTGCGTCGAAGGCTTTTTTGGAGCGCTCCCAGCGGCGGTCCCGGTCCATGGCGAAATAGCGGCCGCCCACGCTGGCGAGCTTTCCTACTCCGATTTCTTTGATTTTTGCTTGTAGTTTTTCCAGGTAGCCCACGCCACTGGTGGGTAGGGTGTCGCGGCCATCGAGAAAGGCGTGCACAAAGACGCGCTCCACACCGTGCTGCTTCGCCGCCTGCAACAGGGCGTAGAGGTGAGCCTGCTGCGAATGCACGCCACCATCGGAAACCAATCCCATCAAGTGCAGCGCGCGTCCCTTCTCGCCGGCATGCTTAAGCGCCGCCACGATCACCGGATGCCGGAAGAATTCGCCGGACCGAATCAAGTCGTCGATACGCGTGATGTCCATGTGCACGACGCGGCCCGAGCCGATGTTCAGGTGGCCCACTTCGCTATTGCCCATTTGGCCATCGGGCAGGCCCACAAAATGATCGGAAGCGTGAAGCAGAGTGTTAGGAAACTCCGCCAGCAGCTTGTCGTACGTGGGCTTACGCGCCAGGGCAATCGCGTTGGCGAATTGCTCCGCACGATAACCCCAGCCATCCAGAATCGTTAGCACTACCGGCTTTTTCAGCGACACGTCTACTCCCCGGCGTTCACGGCCGCGCGGCCGAGGAACTCTGCACCCTGCCCCAGCTCCTCCTCGATGCGCAGCAGCTGGTTGTATTTGGCGATGCGATCGGTGCGGGAGGCGGAGCCGGTCTTGATCTGGCCCACGCCCGTGGCCACCGCCAGGTCGGCGATGAAGGTGTCTTCCGTCTCGCCACTTCGGTGGGACATGACGGAGGTGTATCCGTAGCGGCGCGCCAGCGCAATCGCCTCAAAGGTCTCGCTGACGGTGCCAATCTGATTCACCTTAATCAGGATGGAGTTGGCCACGCTCTGCTCAATACCTTTCTGCAGGAACTCAGTGTTGGTGACGAAGAGATCGTCGCCCACCAGTTGAATCTTGTCGCCCAGTTCCTTGGTCAGGAACTTCCACCCATCCCAATCGTCCTCGGCCAACCCGTCTTCGAGCGAAATGATTGGATACTGCCGCACCCAGTCCTCATAGAACCGGGTCATCTCTTCGCTAGTCTTCTCGCTCTTGTCGCTCTTCTTGAAGACATACAGCTTCTTTTCCTTATCGTAGAACTCGCTGGATGCAGGATCGAGCGCGATGGCGATCTCTTCACCGGCCTTGTATCCGGCCAGCTCAATCGCTTCCAATATCACTTCGATGGCTTCCACATTGGACTTCAACGAGGGCGCGAAGCCGCCTTCATCGCCCACCGCGGTACTGTAACCGCGCTTCTTCAATACACCCTTCAAGGTGTGGAACACCTCCACACCCCAGCGCAGCGCATCGCTGAAGCGCTCCGCACCCACCGGCATGACCATGAACTCCTGAAAGTCCACATTGTTATCCGCATGGGCTCCGCCGTTGATGATGTTCATCATCGGCACCGGCAGCACCGAGGCATTTACTCCGCCGAGGTAGCGGTACAGCGGAATCTGCAGAGCGTTGGCGGCGGCCCGCGCGCAGGCCATGGAAACCGCAAGGATTGCATTTGCGCCCAGCTTGCCCTTATTCTCCGTGCCGTCCAGCGCGATCATGGTGGCATCGATCAGGCGCTGATTGGCCGCATCCATGCCCGCCAGTTCAGGGGCCAGAACGCTCTCCACATTTTCGACCGCGTGTAGAACTCCCTTGCCCAGGTAATGCGCCTTGTCGCCGTCGCGCAGCTCCACCGCCTCGTGCTCACCGGTGGAGGCCCCGCTGGGTACAGCCGCCCGGCCCATGGCTCCGCCCGCGAGAAGCACATCGGCTTCTACCGTAGGATTCCCCCGGGAATCCAGAATCTCGCGTGCGTGAATGGCAACAATCTCGGTCATATCACTCCTTGAAATGCGATGTCGTAAGCGGTCTTTGAGACGAGCGCGGCGATCGACGGCAATTGCTTTTCCATCCACTCCGCCGATTGTGCTGATGAAACTCCCCATCCTTCGCGCCAGACCCCGGATTTCCTGTTAAGTCTATCGGCGTTGATGAAGTTCATGCGGCTTTCATTAAAGAAAGCCGCACACGTAGCCGTCTCATAGGCCCGCGTAGAGGAAATCCGGGGGCATATCGAATTCTAACAAAGGCCATCGCGACTTCCCGTGAAGCGCGGATTTCCCGCAGTGCATGTTACCGCCGTGGTTCTTTCGTTTTGTTGTTAGACTAGCAAATGCAAGCTTGAACTAATCTGTAAGTGCAGTGTTACTACTGTAGACAGCTTAGGTGCAGCGATGACGAAGAAACATTTTTCCCTGACAGCAGCGGCCACGTTGGTTTTGAGCACGACCTTCCTCTCAGCGCAATCTGCTCCGGCCGACTCAGGGCAGAAGCCAAGCCCCTATCAGGGTGTCTCGGTGCCGCCGGCGAACGACGCCATCACCACCACTGAGCAGGCGCCCGCCGCGCCCGCTGCTGCTGCGGTTGCAACTCCTCCCGCACCGGCAGCAGCGGCGGCCACCCCTGCACCGCCGCCCGCCGCCTCCAACAATCCGGACGCAGGCATCATCGAAACGCCTCTGCCGCCTTCCGCGGAAGCATCCACGCCGCACAGCTCGACCACGCTGAACTCGCGGGGCTTTGATACATCGAAGGACAATACGGACGACGGCATCGTCACCTACGTTCCCGCGCCGGCGAACGCGCTGCCCGAAGGAACGGTTTTCCGGATTAGCATGCTGCAGGATATTGAAGCCTACAACACCGCCCCGGGTACACCATTCAGCGGAAAGCTCACTCTGGATATCATGCGCAACGGCAAGGTGATCGTGCCTGCGGGTTCGGAGTTGCACGGGAAGGTGGTATACGCAACGGCCGCCAGCCGTCTTCACGGCGGTTCCACTCTTCGCCTCCGCGCCGATGAGTTTGTTCTGCCCGACGGCACCCGCTATCACGTGCATGCTCAAGTCATCGATACACAAGGCTCCAACACCACCGCCAAGGGCGAAGGCAACATTGTCCCCAGCTCGGAACTGAAGCGCAACCTCGCTATCCTGGGCGCGGGCGCGGGCGGCGGCGCGATTGTGGGTGCAGCCATTGGGGGCGGAGTCGGGGCGATCGTGGGCTCGGCTATCGGCGCCGGCGCTGCCACCACGCATTGGCTGCTGGTGGAGCGGTCGGCCAATCTCCCGGCTGACTCCGTAGTGATCTTCAGCCTCAGCGATCCCATGCTTCTGAACCCCGTTCAGGATCAAAAGACCGAGTTGCTGCCGCAGACCTTCTGAGCGGGTAAAGGCGCCCTGCAGGTTTTTTACCCCTAAGCAAGCTTTTCTGTGGGAACCCGCTCTAGCAGCCGACGCCAGGTCTTCTGGTTGGCCCGGTGACTCTTCTTCAAATCTTCGAGGATACGTTCGAAGTCGGTATGACCATGCAGGTTGTTCCAGGCCGGATTCTTTGAGAACCAGGGATAGTTCTCGTTGCCCAGGTAGATTGCGCGGCGCAGCCAGTGGAGCGCCTCGCTCTCATCCCCTTCCACTGCGAAGTAGGTTGCCAACCGATAGGCCATTTCGCTATCGACCTCCGCAGCAGACAGAGAATCTTCTTCGATCAGCGAAGTAGCCCGCTCCCGCTCCCCAACCTGCACATAGCACAAAGCCAGAGTGGGGAATGCAATGCGCATGCTCTCGTCGTCGTGGATCACCGCTTCCAGAATCCCGATTGCCTGCTGCATATCTCCCTGGCGCATTCTCTGATACGCGAGCGAGGTACGGAGCAGAGGATGCCTGGGCTCCAGGGTCAGCCCCTTCTGCAGTTCTTCCTCCGCCAGCTCCAGCTGGTTCTGATATTGGTAAACCCGCGCACGGTGGTTATAAATGATGGGCGCGTTGGAGGGATTCAGCTGCAGCGAACGATTGAACTGCTGCAGCGCTTCTTCATACATCCCATCCAGACGAAGCGTTTGGCCGGCTACCAGGTGCACGTCCCAGTTGTTGTCCGCGGTCAATAGCAGGTGCTCAATGCCGTGCCGGGCGCTCTCCTTTTCTCCCCGGGATAGCAGCATATAGACGCGATAAAGGTTTGCTTCGAGCGATCCCGGATCGATTTCGAGGGCGCGGTCAAAGCTGCGCCGGGCTGCCAGCAGGTGCAGTTGGCCGCCTAATCCGTGGCGCACATATTGCAGCTGCGTGATGCCCAGGCCACTCCATCCGGGAGCAAATTCCGGGTCACGCGCTACCACGCTCTCCAACATCTCCCGCGCCTTGTCCAAGTCGCCGCGGGCGCCGGAGCGGGACATGAACGACGAGAGCAGCGCCCGGGCCTGCAGGTATTGTTCCGACAACGCTTCGGCCAGGGGTGGGCTGTGGGCTGACTCGCCGTTCTGCTGCAGTTTCCCCAGCCCCTGCAGGGTAGCGAAGACTTCATTGCAAATCTCCGTCTGGACGGCGATCAGGTCGAAGGAAGGGACGCTGATGGTTCCACCGGAGCGCACGCTTTGCCCGGGCACATCGAGCAATTGCCAGTTCAGGTCGAAGCCTTGTTCGGAGCGCATGAAGTTGCCCGCGAGCACGAATTGCACCAGCAGCTTCTTCCCCACGGCCAGCGGATCCATCTGCTGCATGGGCACGGGGAGCTGCATCAGCGAGCTCGAAGGCCGGACCACCAGCGAAGACATGCGCGCCAGCCTCGCGGCAATGGCATCCGCCAGCGCATAGCCGTACAGTGGGGATTCGCCCGTCTGCCCAAAGTTCTGGAAGGGCAGCACGAGAATCGTATTCTGCTTCTGCTGCAAATCGGCAGACTCGCGGAAGCGTTCTGCCAGCATGGAGAGAAATCCCGTTGCCCGTTTCTCGCGCTCGGCCGCAGGCACTTGTATGTTGGTTGCGGTATCGCCGGGCAGGAAGCCGGTTTCGAGCTGCATCGTCTTCATGATGGTTCTGAGTGCTTCGCGCAGATCAGCGGCCGAGGAATAGCGTCCGCTGGGTGTCTTCTGCAGGCAGGTCGCGATCACACTAGCCAGCTCTGAAGGCACTTCCGTCAGCGGCGGCGGATCGGCAAATTGGATCGCGCGCACGATCTGAAGTTCTTCCGAATCCGGCCGTACAAATGGATGACGGCCGCTCAACAGTTCATAGAGGGTCACGCCAACGGCAAAGATATCGCTCTGCACGCTGGTTTGGCCGGTCACGAATTGTTCCGGCGCCATGTAGGCGATGGTGCCGCCGCGTGCCGTATAGGTGGTGCGCAGCTGCTTCTTCGAAGCCTCCTGGCGCGGCTTGGATGGATCGAATTCAGCCTCGGCTGCCGAGAGTCTCCGAGCCAGGCCGAAGTCCAGGATCTTGACCACCCCGCCGTCCGTCAACATCACATTCGCGGGCTTCAGATCGCGATGAAAAATTCCCAAGCGGTGGGCGGCGCTCAGGCCGTCGGCAATCTGAATGCCTACCGAGAGCCCAAGCTGCACGCTGGCCGCGCCGTTGGCGATGATCTTGTCCAGCGAATCCCCGGGCACGTACTGCATAACGATGTAGGCTTCGTCTTCTGACTCGCCCACCTCGTAGATAGCGCAGACGTTGGGGTGCTCAATGGCTGAAGCCAACCGCGCTTCGCGCAGCACCGTGCTCCGCATCTGCTCGATGCTCAGTGCGCCCCGCTTCAATATCTTAAGTACTACCGGCCGCATCAGCAGGGTGTCGTTGGCCAGATACACTACTCCACTGCCGCCCGCACCCAGCTTGCGAGTCACTTCATAGTGCTCAATGAGCCGCCGCTTCATGCTTTCAGTCTAATGGCTGGCGGTTTGGCCAAAAAAATGCGATATAAGCGATATAAGCGTCAAAAGCGTCAAAAGGCCCCGGCACGGACCGCCTTATAATGCTTCGCATGGCCGACTCCCGCAGCAAGAAGCGTAATCTCCACTGGAACTGGCTTCTCCTTCTTCCTGCTTGCGGGCTGCTTTTTCCCGCCGTCTACGCGCGGGAGACCCCGGCGCTCTTCGGCTTCCCTTTCTTCTACTGGTATCAGTTCGCCTGGGTGTTCCTCACCGCGGCGATCACCGGCCTGGTCTATTTTCTAGTTAAGGACTAGAAATGGAGTTATACTACTCCATAATTGGAGAGGCCCCAGCCAATGCCCAGATCGCGCCCCGGCGCTCTCGCCTATCCCGATACGCGTTACTCCCCACCCGACCTACCCGATCTTTCCCGTCACGAGGAGCGGCGCCGTCTTTCAGCCGCCGCGTTAAAAGCCATGTTCAATATCGTCAAACACTGGCAAGTTCGCGATGAAGATGCACGCGAGCTGTTGGGCGGTATCTCGAACGGCGCTTACTATCAGCTCAAGCAGAACACCCGCGCGGCGGTAAAAACCCTGGAACAGGACAGGCTGCTGCGTATCTCCTATTTGATCGGTATCTTCAAGTCGCTCAACATTCTTTACAGCCAGCGCCTGGCCGATCAGTGGATGCAATTGCCCAATACCAACCCGATCTTTGCCGGCCGCACCCCGCTTGACTACATCCTGCAGGGAGGTACACCGGCAATGGACGTGGTGCGGCGCCTGCTCGATGCGCGCCGCGGCGGCCGGTAGAGCTATCAGTCATGGTTTCGATTCCCGTAACCGACCTGCGTTGCTTCGATACACACCGACTACTGCCGGCCAAGTACTCTCCTAATTACGACTCTGTGCTTACCCGGATCGCCGATAACGATGAGGATCTGCAACGGATCTTCGAGCTCGACAATGCAACCAATGGCCGCCTTCTGGCGGAAGAAAACCGGAGTCCTGGCATTAGCCAGCGCGAACTGGTCTTCCATGTCCCTCACTATCGCGTGATCAACGCTGCTTTCACCCACCCCCACCCGCTCGGGGCGCGCTTCTCCACGCCGGAGCGGGGCGCCTGGTATGCGGCTTTCGAGCTGGCGACCGCCAAGGCGGAAGTGATCTTTCACAAGAGCATCGAGTTCGCGGAAATTGATTGGAAGGAGCGGGAGGAGATCGGGTACGACGACTACCTGGCGGATTTCACCGCGCCCTTCCACGATCTACGGGGAGTCGAGGACGAGGCCCTAAGCCCGAGCAGCTATGTGCGATCGCAGCAAGTGGCTGTGGAGCTGCTCGAGCTCGGCTCGCTGGGCATCATTTATCCCAGCGTCCGGCGCGAAGGCGGTACGTGTATAGCGTGTTTTCGCCCCAGTGTTGTTGGCAATGTGCGCAAGAGCACACGTTACCGGCTTATCTGGACGCCGCTACGGGCTCGCTTTGTCCGCCAGGATAGCCAGTCAGCGGCGTCAGTTTCCTGACCACTTTATGTCGTTGCGGCGAACATCGTCGAGAGTCGACGGCTGCCACGTCTTGCCGCGATCCAGGCTTACCCAGTGCAAGGCGGTCGTGCTGCGCAGTAGTACGGCAACATAGGTTGGCTGATCGGCGTCAGTCTTCGGTGCCTGGCCGCTTCCCGGCGCGGCGGTCAAGGACGGTATGCCCAGTAGCTCAACTGCTTTCCCGTCCCACTGCTGGCGGACCTGATGCCAATGCTTCCCGTGATCGTCTGAGCGAAAGAGAGTTCCATTGCTATCCAACGCCAGCTGCGCGTTTTCCACTACCAATTGGCTCTGGGGAGTGAGTCCGCTGGGCAACGCAGGCGCGGCCGGGGTCGAGCTGGCCGCGGCCGTGGAAACCTGCGCCTGGCACGGATAACCACCGCTTGCTGCGACGACGCCGAGCGCCAACAAAGCTATCTGGAAGGGGCGTGGGCTCCGAATGGCATTGTGGAGGAGAGTCATATGGAGAGCTTATCGGCCATAGAAAAACGCGCAATGCCCCTTCCGTGGCGGTAATGGCGCTTAGGTGGGTCGAACCTTGACGATCTGCCGCACCATCAATAAACTCCCGCCGGCGTGCGCCAGCGCTGGGTGCGGTGCTACTTCGACCTGCGTCTGGCTATCAAAGCCTTGTCGCCGGAAAAGGGCGCGGGCGGCAACATTGTCTGCCCACACGTTCGCGCTGAGCCGGGCAAAGCCGCCTGCGCGGGCCTGCTCGATGGCCATCTCCATAAGCCGCGTGCCTACGCCCCGGCGGCGATATTGTGGTCGAACCGCTACGCTGTTCACCAGAAAACTCTCCCAGTCCTGGACCTGGTCGATGGGGTCGAGTATTTGAACCCGGTCGTGGGGAAGGATGTCGCGCTCCTCGTCTCGCAACCACGCGGCGGGAAACGCATTAATCATTCCGATGACGCCTTGGTTGTCGGCGACCAGGCACTGGCGCCAGGAAAAGCCACCTGTGCCCTGCTTTACGGTGCGCGATATCAGCCCGGCGAGCATTTCCGTCGGCGCCAACTCTTCGAGCAGAAATTCATATAGGCCGTCGCCGGCCATGATGGATAGCTCGGCGAGCGCGTAGGCGTCGGCGGGCGATGCGGGCCGAAAGACAAGGTCCGTGGTCATCCGGCAGTCGAGGCCGCGTTGATCTTGTTGCGCGGGGCAAACTTTCGCTTGTAATACGCGGTCGTTAAGGCAATCGCGGGGATGCCGATAGCTGTGGGCAGCACCCAGATGACCCAGCCACCATGGATGAAGCGGCCAATCGTGGTTACGCTGAAAGCCGTCCAAGCGGCGATGTAGCTGGCCAGCATGTTACCAAGGTGCTTATACCACCAGAACATCTTCTCGGTGGGTGGATGCACAAACTGCCAGATGGATTTAGCTCCCAACCACATGCCGATGATGCCAAAGACGATCGCCGGAATACTCAGGTTCTGCACCAGCACTGGCTTGAAGACCCCCAACAAAGCGAGAGCTAAGCTGCAAGCGAAGGTAAAGATGGCCGCGGCCCAGTCGGGCCAGGTCACCTTTTCTCCGCGGGGCAGGTTCTTGTGGAAGAGAACGCGGTAGGCGGAGAATGCCGCGTAAAAACTAAACACCGCCACCAGCGCCAAAAAGAGCACCGGCCGATACAGCGCGAGCACGATCGCCGTTGATGCAACCACGGCCATGGACCAAAAATAGATCTTGCCCCAGCGCCGGTGCGCCTTGCCGCCCTTGGCCGTTAGCAAGGCGAGGGGAGCCATCACAAAGGCCGTCGACCCGGCGGCGATGTGTATCCCCAGCAGGGACTTTATCCAAACAGGGTCTTGCATATCAGTCCTCCTGCATCGATCTGTCCACCATATACCGATACAATGGAGACCATGACGGTGGTCATCGCGATGCTGCGCGGCGTCAATGTGGGCGGCCACCAGAAACTGGATATGGCCACGCTGCGAACACTGTGCGGTGGGCTTGGGCTGCGGGATGTGCAAACCTACATCCAGAGCGGCAACGTGGTGTTTCGCGAAGAGGCCGGGGATCCAGAGGCGGCGGCACGCGGGCTCGAGGATGGAATCCAAAAAAAGTTTGGCTTTCGGCCGAGCGTGGTCGTTCGCACGACTTCTGAGTTGCGGAAGGTGATTGCCAATAATCCCTTCGCCGGACGGCCGGAAGTGGAGCCTAACAGGCTTCTGGCGGTCTTTATGGCCAGTGGGCCGACCCGGCAGGCCCGGGAGCAGGTGCTTGCCTTGCCCTGCGAGCCAGAGGAAATGCACATCAAGGGCCGCGAGCTGTTTGTCTACTACCCCAATGGGATGGGTCGTCCGAAGATTCCGCTGGTGCGGATCGAGAAGCTGCTGCAAGTCGCGTCCACTGGGAGGAACTGGAATACTGTCAACAAGTTACTGGCCATGGCGGAGGCGCTCGAAGGGTAGGGTGGAAATATGGCACGGGTAAACGCGTGCCCTTCGTTGAGCGCGTTTTTACGCAGCCAGTTGTGGCCGGGACAGAAAGGCCGGGCGTCGGTTTAGACTGTAGGGAGCATGATACCTACCCTGGAATGGACAGCCGACGGCGTCCGCTTTCTCGATCAGACACGCTTACCTCTTGAAGAAACCTATGTGCTGGCTACCACCAGCGACCAGGTGGCTAACGTCATCACCACCATGGTTGTGCGTGGGGCGCCGGCGATTGGCGTCGCCGCCGCGATGGGCTTCGCTTTGGGAGTCAAGAACAGCACGGCCACCACGATTGGAGCGCTCACCGGGGAAATGGAAGGCATAGCCAAGACCCTGGCAGCCACGCGCCCCACGGCGGTCAATCTTTTTTGGGCCATCGAACGCATGCGCCGCCGTTTCTTCGCCCTGGGTGCCAAACCCAGCGTGACGCTCGAAGACATTAAGACCGGCCTGGTCGACGAGGCACGCATCATGTACGACGAAGACATCGCCGCCTGCCGCGCCATGGGCGCCCACGGCGCAGAGCTGATGCCCGCTTCGGGTGGAGTGCTGACCCATTGCAACGCAGGGGCTCTCGCCTCCTGCGGTTACGGCATGGCGCTGGGGGTGATCCGCTCGGCCGTCGAACTGGGCCACCAGCTACACGTCTACGCAGATGAGACGCGACCGTTCCTGCAGGGCGCCCGCCTCACCGCCTGGGAGATGATGCACGACGGCATCCCGACCACCGTATTGTGCGACAACATGGCCGCCAGCCTCATGCGCCAAGGCAAAATCCAGGCGGTGATCGTGGGCTCCGACCGGGTCGCCGCTAACGGCGACGTGGCCAACAAGATCGGCACTTACGGCGTAGCCATCCTGGCCAAGGAACACGGCATCCCGTTTTACGTTGCTTGCCCGTGGTCGACCATTGACCTGGCGACCCCGAACGGGGACGCCATCCCTATCGAACAACGGCCCGCGATTGAGGTGACCCACCACGGCGGCAAGCAGCTAACCCCGTATGGAGTCGGCATAGAGAATCCGGCCTTCGATGTAACCCCGGCCCGGTATGTCACCGCCATCATTACCGAGCGCGGCATTCTACGGCAGCCTTACGGAGAGGCGCTACGCGGCCAGGAAGCAGCCGCTGCGGTAAAGTAAAGGCGACGGCGTGGCCTCTCACTCCATGGTTTTCAGCGCTCTGAACCCCCGCAATCGCTCGCTGCCTCGAGGCACGGTGCTGGTTCTTGGCAGCCTGATTCTTGCCTTCCCGCTATCCAATTTTCCCGAGGACCGTGCGTCGCTCAAGCTGCTGATTCCTACTTTGCTGGCTGCGCTGGGGACGTGGGACACCATACGGTGCCTACAGCAACGCTGGAGTCTGTATCACGGCGCCGTGGTGGTGCTGATCTACACCGACATCCTGGCCCTTTGCATGATTCTCTTCCTGCTGCTGTATCCTTATGGCCGCTGGCTCTTGTAGCCTGCGGAACGCCCTCAGCCATAACTCTGTTTCATCCGGCGCAAGCTCAAAAAGCAATAGGAGGTGAGCGCCGGCTCCTGCTGAAGTAGAATTTTTGGGCAGACCGGCCAAACAAAATCCCTCCCTTCAGGAGAAACAAATGATTAAAGGATTTCGCGATTTTATTCTGCGCGGCAACGTGGTCGATCTTGCCATCGCTGTTGTGATCGGCGCCGCATTTACCGCGATCGTCAACGCTCTGGTGGCCGACCTCATCAATCCGCTGATCTCGGCGGTTGTCAGCAAGCCGGACTTTTCGTACCTGGTGCTCCATGTCCACGGCGGCGCTATCAAGTACGGCGACTTCCTCAATGCCACGATCTCGTTTCTGATCATCGCCACCACGGTTTACTTTCTGGTGGTCCTGCCAGTCAATACCTTAATGGCAAAATTCAAACCCAAGGTGGTTGAGGCGCCTGCCACCAAGCCCTGCCCGGAGTGCCTGAGCGAAATCCCGATTGCCGCCAAGCGCTGTTCGCATTGCGCGCAACTGGTGGCGTAGAAACCAGGGGACTGCTGTTATCCACCCGGCAGCAGTCCCTTTCGTACGGGAGAAATAGCTCATTGGCAAGACGATTTGTCCTTTGTTCCCTGCTTGTCGCCGTGCAAGCACCCATGCTGGCCCAGGTTTCTCCTTTTCCTGATCGCGTCCTGGGCTACCGCGACTTTAGCCGTCAGGCCAAGATCGACCAGCAATTCCTGGCGGTACCCGATGCTACGCTGGCGCAGGAAGAGCTCAAGACGCTGACCGCCGCTCCCCACGTCGCAGCCAGCAAAGAAGACTACGACACAGCCGTCTACGTGGCCGGCAAGTTCAAGGCCGCGGGCCTCGATACACAGATCGTTCCCTACAAGGCGTGGCTGAATCTGCCTCAGGAGGTCTTTCTACAGGCCACCAACGCCGACGGGAAAGTCCTCATGAGCGGACCCAGCCGGGAGCATGTGGACAACGATCCCTACCAGGATGATCCCCGTGTGCTGCCGGCCTTCAACGGCTCCTCTCCCTCCTGCGACGTGACTGCCGACGCGGTGTATGTCAATTACGGGCGTCCGGAGGATTTCAAGAAGCTGGAAGACATGCACATCAGTGTTGCGGGAAAGATTGTGCTTGCCCGCTATGGCATGAACTTCCGCGGAGTCAAGGTCTACCTGGCGCAGCAGAGGGGAGCTGCTGGGGTCATCATCTACTCCGATCCCGCGGACGATGGCTACTTTCAGGGTGACAAATACCCCCATGGCCCGTGGCGGCCGGATACAGGAGTGCAGCGCGGCTCGGTGCAGTACATGTTTAAGTATCCGGGCGACGCGACCACGCCGGATGTCGCCTCGACTCCGGGTCTATCGGCGGCGCGTCGCCTGCCGCTCGCGCAGATCACCAGCCTGCCCACCATCCCGTCGATGCCGCTTTCTTATCACGATGCTTCACCGATGCTGGAAAACATGGGAGGGCCGGTCGCGCCCCGGGAGTGGCAGGGCGCGCTGCCCTTCAGCTATCACGTTGGCGGCGCGGGCGTCATCAAGGTGCACTTGCGGCTCAAGATGGACTATGCCGAACGCACGATATGGGATGTGATTGGAAAGATCCCCGGCGCCGAGCTTCCCGATGAATGGGTCGTCGCCGGGAATCACCGCGACGCGTGGGTTTTCGGAGCCGTCGATCCCAGCAGCGGCACCACGGCCATGCTGGAGGCAGTGCACGGCATTGGTTCGCTGCTTGCCCAGGGATGGAAGCCCCGCCGCACCCTCTTCTTTTGCAGCTGGGATGCCGAAGAGGAAGGGTTGATCGGCTCGACCGAGTGGGCCGAGGAGCATGCGAAACAACTCGCTCATGCAGTGGCCTACATCAACACTGACGCCAGCGTGTCCGGCTCTCACTTTGAGGCGTCCGCAGTACCCTCGCTCAAACAGTTCATCCGCGAGGTCACGATGGAGGTCGCGAGCCCCAAGGGCGGCTCCGTTTTCGACGAATGGAGAAAGGATCAAGGAGATTCCCCGGCGCGGCGGCGCAATGTCTTTAACGACTCCTCCCCTTCAACCAGCCCGACGGGCGGGGACGTGCGCGTCGGCGATCTGGGCAGCGGTTCGGATTACACGCCTTTTATTCAGCATCTCGGCGTCCCGTCCACCGACATCGGTTCGACCGGCCCCTACGGCGTGTATCACTCCGCCTTTGATAACTACGCCTGGTTCGTCATGAATGCGGACCCAAGCTTCGTCTACGAACAGCAGATGGCCCGCGTCTTCGGACTCGAGGCTCTGCACATGGCGGACGCAGATGTGCTGCCCTACGACTACATCACCTACGCCCGGCAGATCCAGGCATACTTATTTGCCGCGCAGACACGAGCTAAGGATGCCGGCATGGCGGGCGTTGACTTCAGCAATGCCCTGGGAGCAGCCACGCGGTTCGCGGCTGCAGCCACGGTTATGTACTCCAAACAAGTCAACGCAACCGGGAACGCGGATGCGCTGAATGCCTCGTTGCGCGCAGTGGAATCAGACTTGCTTGCGCCGGAAGGACTGCCAGGCCGGCCATGGTTCCGGCACACCATCTTCGCCCCGGGAGAGTACACGGGTTATGCCGCGGTCGTCATCCCAGGGGTCAATGAGGCGATCGATGCCCGCGATACGGCTCGTGCCCAGGCGCAGATGGCGAATGTTACGGCCGCACTGGTGCGGGCGGCAGTTACGTTGGAAGGTGGGATGTAGGAGTGATGAAGAGAACAGCGGGTCCCTCGTAATGACAAAAGAGGCTTGTTGAGTGCCGTGGTATCCCACTCAAGCCAAAAAGCGGCTTGAATGGGGCACCCAGCCTTTGTTGGAGTGGAGTGCTCCTAACCCGGGTTTGGCTGATTGGTCAGGATTTCTTCGCGAACGTTTTTCAGCACGGCTAGCGATCGCTGCACTCCAACCTCTCCGGCCAGGATTGGATCTTCGTTCTCAATGCTGAGCATTCCGTTGTAGCCCACTTCCATGTAGGCGGCGATGATGTCCTTCCACTCGCTTGCGCCGTGACCGTAGCCCACCGCGCGGAAAAATTCTGAGGCCAGGTGGTCGTCTTTCTTGCCAAAGTTCAAGACCCCAAAGCGGTCTACGTTTTCGGGGAAGAAGGCGGTGTCTTTCATGTGCGCGTGATAGATCGCTCCCTGCTTGCCCAGAAAACGGATCACCTCGACTGGGTTGCACTGCTGCCAGAAGAGATGGCTCAGATCGCAGTTGGCGCCGATCTCTTCTCCCACCGCCTCGCGCAGGCGCAGCAACGACCGCGGATTGAAAACCACAAAGTTGGGGTGCATCTCCAGCGCAATGCGGTGAACGCCCTGCTGGCGGGCAAACTTCACCGTTTCCGTCCAGTAAGGAATGACGCGCTCCTTCCACTGCCAGGCGAGCGCGGCGGCGTGCTCCGGCGGCCAGTCATAGACCACCCAATTGGGCACAGTGTCAGTTTCCGATCCGCCGGGGCAGCCGGAGAAACCCACCACGGTGGGAATCCCCACCATGCCGGCGAGCTGCAGCGTCTGACGAAATTCCTCCGTAGCCTGACGGGCCTTGGCCGGGTCCGGATAAAGTGCATTGTTGTGGCAACTCAACGTCATGACAGGAATGCCGCGGTCGTCGAACTTCTTCTTCCAGGCGCGCGCCTTGGCCGGGTCTGCTACCAGCTCCGGACGTGGACAGTGGGGCGAGCCATTGGGACCGGCCGCGCCGACCTCGACCGCTTCAATACCCATGTTGGCAAACTTGTCCAGCATCTCGTCCAAAGAAAGCTTGTTGAATGGAGGGTCGAAGACGCCGATGGGCAGACTCTTCATAGAGCCGGACGGCTTAGCCTGCGAGGTTGCTTGCCCGGTTGCCGGCATCGATAGCGGAGTGGAAGCCAGCGCGGCCGCCGTAGTACCTAAGAACTGCCTGCGATTCATAAAGTGCTCCAAAGCATAGTGGGATGGCGACGCTTTTCTCCCCGCGCCACGCATAGCATACTAAGGCGCGCGGGCAATCGCTGTACATGAAACGGCATTGTGTTTTTTGAAATAGATTCAAAATCACTATGCTATGCTGCCTCCATGCCGAAGACGGACGCCGCACCGCGGAAACGTACGGAACCGGCGAAGAGCACTGCCGGCAAACAATACCTCTCTCGTGCCGTTAGCAAGAGCCTGAAAGTGCTGGAACTATTGCAGGCGGCGCGGACGCCGATGGCGCTTCATGAGATTGCCCGGCGTATTCAGCTCTCAAAAACATCGACCTTCCGGCTGCTGCGCACTTTGGAAGCCGCAGGATGCCTGGTAGCGGCCGGCGCCGGCGAATACCGGCTGGCCCCAGGAGTTTATTCCGTTGTGCCCACGCTCTGGCTTGCCCGCCTCCTCCGCGTGGCGACGGTTCGCATGCAGGAGCTGAACGCCAGCCTGCGGGAAACCGTGAGCATGGCAGCTCTTTTTGATAACCGCATCGAGGTCGTGGCCGTAATCGAAAGCCCTCAGACCATCCGGATGAGCAACGTCGTGGGCCACATTGTCCCGCCCAATGCCAGTTCCCTGGGAAAGGTGATTACGGCGTTTCAAAGCCAGGAGCAGCGGGAGAAACTGCTGCGCAGTTATGGGTTTTGGCGCTTCACCGAGCGAAGCATCACCGACCCTGAGCACTTAACGCGGGAGTTCCAGCGGGTGCAGGCTGACAAGTTTGCCAGCGACCGCGAAGAGTGTGTGCCCGATGGGATTTGCTTTGGTGTTCCGTTGGTCAACGCGGCTGGTGAAGTGAATGTTGCCTTGAGCGCTTCGCTGCCCAAAATGCGGGTGCGCGATCAAGACCACGAGAAAGCGATCGTCGCCGCGCTTCGCGCTACGGCGGATAAGATCTCCGCCGACTTCCGCGCCGCCCAATCGCAAGAGTTAGTCAGTACGTCGCGCGCCCGCCGCTAGCGTCATAGCACTGCGCGGTGACGAATGAGCACTCGGTACTGGCCAGGAAATGAACCACGTACGCGATCTCCTCAGGTTTGCCCGTGCGCCGCATGGGAATGCGGTCCGTCATGTACGCTACCTGCTCCGGAGTCAGCTGATCCAGTATTTGCGTCTGAACCACCGCGGGACTGACTGCGTTCACGCAAATGCCGTCGGTGGCTAATTCTTTTCCCAGCGATTTGGTTAGGCCAATTACGCCGGCCTTGGTCGCTGAGTAGGGGATCATACGGGGATTGCCCTCTTTTCCTGCAATCGAAGCTATATTGACGATGCGCCCATACGACCGGCTGCGCATATGGGGCACGACAGCTCGGCAAAAATTGAACACACCGGTCAAATTCACGGCAATATTGCGCTGCCAGTCTTCATCCGTCTGCTCCCAGATGAAAGCCGCGGGTCCGGCAATTCCTGCGTTGTTCACGAGGATGTCTATCTGGCCGGTTTGTCGAATTACCTGGTCCACCGCCCGGCCAACCGAGGCTGCATTGGCAACGTCCGCTTCGACGGCGAACGATCCATGGGGCAGTGCAGCAGCCACTTGCCGCGCTCCGGCTAAATCCAGGTCGACCACGGCCACGGTCGCGCCTGCGTCTGCCAACCGCTTCGCGATCGCTTCCCCGATGCCGGCCGCGGCGCCGGTCACCATGGCAGTCCTTCCCGCCAGGCTGAACATGATGGGATTCGCTGCTGCCGCCATTTTTAAAGTCCCCTCCGCATGCACTGCCCGGGATTATATGAACGCGGAATCGCTAAGTCAATAAATGAAACGGATTCCAATTTTGTATTTCGACAGGATGCGCGCTCTTTCCCATACGATTCACCGCAGGTTAACGTCGCTGTCGAAGACTAGAAGCGTCGCATGAAAATATCGTTATGGATCACTGTTGTCGTTTTGTGCTTCACGCACGGGTTGGTACGGGCCGAGAGCAAATGTCCACGCCCGGAGCCTGGGAGCATGGTCGAGGAACCGGAAGACCTGCGTAGCCAGAACGGGGTTCTGGAAGTGCGGTTAACCGCGAATGACGCTCCCGATACAAACGACGCCATTCGCTATTGCTACACCGATGTCGCCGGCCGCGAGTCTCCTAATTTACGCGTGCATCCCGGCGACACGGTAATTCTCCATTTGACCAACGCGCTAACCGACCTGGGCCACGACAGTCGCGCACCCATGCATGATCACCCTCATGCTGCGCGCAATCCTTGTACCAGCGGAATCATGAGCCCGGTCTCGACCAATTTGCATTTCCACGGCCTTACCATCCCGCCGGTCTGTCATCAGGATGACGTGATGAAGACTTCTGTGCAGCCCGGAGATGCGCCCTTTGAGTATCGCTTTCGTATACCCGAAGACGAACCGCCGGGACTCTACTGGTATCACCCGCATATTCACGGATTCAGCAAACAACAGCTTCTCGGCGGAGCCTCGGGCGCGCTGATTGTGGAAGGGATTGAGCGGGCCAAGAAAGCCGCGGCCGGCTTACCCGAGCGGGTATTCATTATCCGTGATCTGGATCTCATCAACCCGAATGCGCCGCCGGCTAAATCCGAACCGGTGGTGCCGAAGTTCATGATTGACCGCGACGGCGATGCGGCGAACAACGGGACCGGCTTCGGAAAACCAGCGAAGGATCTCTCGATTAATTACGTGCCGGTTCCCTACCCGGACTATCCTCCGGCCACGATCCAGATGAAGCCGGGAGAACGCCAGCTATGGCGCGTGTTGAATGCTTCGGCCATCACCTACCTCAATCTCTCCGTCCTATTCAACCGTGTGCCGCAATCGCTGGGCCTGGTCGCCCTGGACGGAACACCGATGAACCTGAATGATGCGGAGAAAGATTCCGTAGACCCGCAGACGCACATCGGCTTGCCGCCGGGCGCACGCGTGGAATTCATTGTGACCGGTCCGCCCGAAGGCGGGACCGGATTGCTGGTCACACGAACGGTAGACACTGGCCCCGGCGGGGAAAACGATCCCAACCGCATGCTGGCGAAGATTGTTACTTCAGCGAGCGCACCGGAAGCCCGGTCTACGTTACAAACTTCGCCGGAACCTCTTGCTGCGCCGAGTGAGGTGTGGCTCGGATCCGTGTTGCCGGCACGGGTACGGCATCTCTATTTTTCTGAAAAGTTACTCGACCCGAAAGATCCGACGAGCGCCGTAGAGTTTTACCTCACCGTGGACGGTGAGGAACCCAAGATGTTCGACATGAATTCGGAGATCCCAAACATCGTCGCACAACAGGGTACGGTCGAAGATTGGATTATCGAAAATCGTTCGCAGGAGTTGCACGCCTTTCACATTCATCAGCTGCACTTCCTGTTGCTTGATTATTCGGGAAGACAAGTCAATGAAGACTTTTTGCGCGACACCGTGAACGTGCCCTACTACGACGGCCGCTCGCTTGCTTATCCCAGTGTTCGCCTACGCATGGACTTTCGCGATCCTAATACGGTGGGAACATTCGTCTATCACTGTCATCTCCTGGAACATGAAGACAAAGGAATGATGGGTTCCATCCAGGTGAAGCCTGCGTCCTCTCCTTCCGAACACATGGCAAGCTCGCGATAATTTCCACAATGTATTTTTTTCTAGAAGATCGATGCGGATTCATCGCGTGTTCATTGGACTCCCACTTTATTGCACACGACGAGTCTGAAACCGTGTGAATCCTGCACAGCGCTGTTCGCAGCACATAGCAAGTTCTTCAGTATTTCCACACTTGTTACTTTTGGCACACAAATGTTTATTCACTGCGCGTTCACAGGATGAAGATGCGACGTTAATTTTCAGAGCCTATTTCTCGAACGGGTTAGGCATATTGCGGCCCACCGCCGGTTACATCAAGCGAACAATTTATGTGGTCCCTCGGGACCACACCTCGCGATCCTGGTGTGGCACAGCAGTGTGAACCGCTTAAGAGCTCTGACTCGGGAGGAAGTATGACTGCAAAGAACGTCGCAACCACCGCCATGCGGGCTGTACGGACGGGACTTTTATCCACGGTGATCTTTCAGCTCGCCATTGGAAGCCCCTTCGCAAACGCCCAGACCGCAAGCACAACGTCTTCACGGGACAACGATACCGCCACTCCAATCAAACACGTGATCGTCATCATTGGCGAGAACCGCACCTTCGACCATATTTTCGCCACCTATGTACCTGTGAAAGGACAGACGGTATTCAATCTTCTTTCCGAGGGAATTGTTAAGGCCGATGGCACACCGGGTCCGAACTTTCCAGTGGCAGAACAAAAAGCCGCGTACGATGTAGCGCCGGACGCATTTATGTTGAGCCCAAGCGTCACCACCTCGTTCGACGGAAATGTACTTCCCGCTCCGATCAATGGCGGTCCAGTCAGCTCCTATGTCAAGAACGATAGCCTCACCTTGGCGCAGCAATCTGAGAATGGGCTTCCGAAAGACTATTACGCGTACCTGGTGACGGGTGGATCGGGCTTAACGGGTAAGGTTCCCGACACACGCATCAAGAACGTGACTGCGCTGCCTCCAGGGCCATTTCAGTTGACGAATGGAGACACGTTTACTTACAACGACTACGCGGCCAGCCCGGTGCACCGTTTCTATCAAATGTGGCAGCAGCTGGATTGCAGCGTCGCCCACGCGACGGCCGCCAATCCTTCCGGCTGCGACTCGGCACTGTTTCCCTGGGTGGAAACGACTGTCGGCGCGGGAACAAACGGCTTGGCACAACCGGTGAATTTCAGCACCGACTACTCGCCTAATGCCGTGACCACCGGTGAAGGTTCCACCGCCATGGGCTTCTATAACGTGCAGAATGGGGACGCTCCTTACTTCAAGTATTTGGCGGACACCTATTCCATGAGCGACAACTTCCACCAGTCGGTAAACGGTGGAACGGGCGCGAATCACATCATGTTCGGCCATGGCGACATGATCTTCTTCAGCGACGGCAAGGGTAATCCCGCTGTTCCTCCTCACGATGTTGAGGTGGGGAAGGGCACACCAAATGCCGGCATTGTGGACGAGGTCGAGAACCCCAACCCGGCCAAGACTACCAATAACTGGTACACCGAAGACGGTTACGGCGGCGGCTCCTTTGGTGCAGCGTCCTACGGCGGTGGTTCCTACACCGATTGCTCCGACACCACCCAGCCCGGTGTGGAACCGATCGTGAAATACCTGAAGTCGTTGAAGACACCGATTAAACCCAATTGCGAAGCGGGGCACTACTACCTGCTGAACAACTACAACCCTGGATACTTCGGCAATGGCAATAACGCTTACACTGACACCAACGCCGCCAACACGGTCTTTACCATTCCTCCGTCTTCGGTTCCCAGCATCGGCGACGACCTGCTGAAGAACAACGTTTCCTGGAAGTATTATGGCGACCAGTGGAATGCCTATGTACCGGATCCATACCAGCTGAACTACGGCGCCATCGGTAAGGACACGGACGAATACTGCAACATTTGCAATCCGTTTCAGTACGACACTTCCATCATGGCGAATGCCAGCGTTCGCACGGCCCATATCCAGGACACTTCAGACCTTTACAAAGACATAAAGGCTGGAACACTGCCGGCGGTCTCCGTCGTCAAGCCGAGTGGCTTGGTCGATGGCCACCCATCCTCCTCGAAACTGGATCTATTCGAAGGCTTCACCAAGAAAATCGTGGATGAAGTGAAGAAGAACCCGAGCCTGTGGAAGGACACCGCTATCTTCATCACCGAGGATGAGGGCGGCGGTTACTACGACTCCGGCTACGTGCAGCCGCTGGACTACTTCGGCGACGGCACCCGTATTCCTCTGATCGTTGTGTCTCCTTATGCAAAGGGAGGCAAGATCAACCACAACTACGCCGACCACGTTTCGATCTTGAAGTTCATCGAAGCCAACTGGAAAGTTCCGCCGGTTAGCGGCCGTAGCCGCGACAACTTTCCCAACCCGACTGCCACGTCAGAAAACCCCTACGTGCCGACGAATAGTCCGGCGATCGATGACTTAATGGGCCTGTTCACCTTCTAGCTACTGTATTTGCTACAAATTTAGCCGGGGTTGGCTTGCCAACCCCGGTTTTTCTTTTTGTGTTAGCAGTTCCAGGGGCTGCTTCGGACGGCGCAGGTCACTGAATGGGTTGAAGTGATCGGGCTTTAATCCGGCTTCAAAAACCCCGCGACTAAAGCCGGAGGAGGATAGTCCTACGCGAGCCGTTCGGCTTGAAAGCCGAGCTCCCCCGCATAAATGCGGGGGCTCCCACCGTGTAGGGACAAATCCGATTTGATTACGCCCCGGTTCCCTTTTCTTTGAAGGTGACGGTGATGTTGCGGGTGTCACCGCCGGCATGCTCGATCAGGATTTCCCCGTTGCTTCGCTTGACCACGTTGGGGAATTTTTCGCCCCACTCCACCAGCAGGATGGCTTCTTCCGTCGCCAGCTCGTCAAAGCCTATGGTTTCCAGCTGGCGCTCGTCTTCGATGCGGTAGAGGTCGATGTGGTAGAGCTTGACGTCGCGCTCAACGCCATCGACTTGGTGCTTGCCGTCGTATTCGTGGACCAGGGTAAAGGTTGGGCTGGTCACCTCATCCGGATCGGCGGCGTCCAGAGCCTGGGCAATTCCCTTAACCAACGTGGTTTTTCCCGCCCCCAGGTCTCCGCGCAGAAAGAGCAACGTGGGCGATGAGAGCATCCGGGCTATCTCTCCGCCGATCTCTATCGTTTCCCTGGGACCGTTGCTCACGAATCGCCGAACGCTCATTCCCTCTCCTTCAACATGCCTGGGATTCCCTGCAACCACACATAACCTTCCGGGTCTTCAGCGCGGAAACGGAACGCCTCGTAGAGGTGGGCTACCGTATCCATGGCCAGCAGAGTATGTTGGTCCTGCCAACGTACCGCAAAATCGGCCGCCAGTCCGTGAAGATATACCGCAGCTTCCACCGCTTCGGCCGGCTGTTGAGGATATTGGGCGATCATGGCGGCGACGATTCCCGTCAGAATGTCCCCGCTTCCTCCCTTCGCCATGCCCGGATTACCGGTGGTGTTGATGGCGATGCTGCCATCCGGATGGGCGATGAGCGTGCGCCATCCTTTGAGCACCAGGGTGACGGCATGCGTGGTAGCGAACCGCCGGGCGACGCCTTCCCTGTCTGCCTCTACCTGGGGAATGGTCATCCCGGCCAGCCGGGCCATCTCGCCTGGATGGGGAGTGAGCACCAGCAGCCGCCCGCGGCCATTCCATATGCCGGGATGCGCAGCCAACGCATTGAGAGCGTCCGCGTCGATGACCATGGGAACCTTGGTCCGTTCGAGCAGCCCGAGGAAGAATTTGACCGCTTCCTCCTCCTGGCCCAGGCCCGGCCCAACGGCGATGACCGACTTCTTTTCCAGAACGGGATCGAGCAGGGCGGCTTCGAGGTTCCGGCTGGAGATTTCGCCCTTATCGCCTTCGAGCAAGGCCATGGTCATCAACTCCGGCGTGACGGCGGCGACGGTGGGCAAGATCGATTGCGCGATGGCGGCCGTGACCAGGCCGGCGCCGGTGCGCAACGCGGCCACGGAGCTCATGCAGGGAGCGCCGGACTTGCCCCTGGCGCCCCCGATCACCAAGACATGTCCGAAGCGGCCTTTGTTGGAATCGGCGGAACGGGGACGGTCCGCAATCACTTTGGAAGTGCCGGCCCAGGTCAGGCCAGTTCCGGACACGACTGCCTCTGCCGGCGAACCGATAGCCGCGACCACGATGGGCCCTTGCTGATGATTGCCGGGAAGCGCGGAGCCGCGAGTCAGCATTCCGGAAACATGGGCTAGCTTGGGTGCGGTAAAGGTAACCACGGCGTCGGCGCGATACGCATCGGGCGCGAAGAAGTCGCGGGCATCCGCATCCCAGCCGGAAGGCAGATCCACGGCCACCACTGGAGTTTGTGGATAGCGTTCCAGCAGATTACGTGCGGCAACTGCCAGACCGCGCATGGGGGGGTGGAAACCGGTACCCAGAACGGCATCCACAAAGAGCTGAGCACGCTCCAGCAGGTCTTTGCTTTTGTCGAGGTCAGCTTCTTCCTCGATGACGATGGGGGTCAGCGGGAGACGCTCCAGGTTGACCTTGACTTCGCCATGCGCAGCCGTGGGGTCGCCCAAGATCACGACGGAGACAGCACAGCCGGCTTCCGCCAGGTACCGCGCTGCCACCAAGCCATCACCGCCGTTGTTGCCCTTGCCGCAAAGGACCACGATGCTCCGGCATTGGGGCAATTCTCGCAGGATGAAGCGGGCCGTGGCGCGCCCGGCATGCTCCATCAGTTCCAGCGAGGAGATCCCGAAGCGGTCGGTAGTGACCTGGTCGGCGACCCGCATTTCGCTAGCGGTCAGTATCTTCATTTATATGCATCGTAGAGCATTCCTTGGGAGAGATGCGCAGGAAGCACATTGGTTGCTGATTGAGAGAAGCGCAGCGCGTCGAGTGCTGCTTATCCCACTCAAGCCCGGAAACAGGGCTTGAATGGGGCAACCGGCATTTGCTAGCAAGCAAGAAGGGCCTCCCCGGCGGGGAGGCTCTTCTTGGTAGATCGACTTCCAGCTATTGGTTGACGGCTTGGGCGGATGCGGTGCCGGTTACCGGCTCGGACGCGAGCTTGTCAGCGAAATAGCTGTGGTCCCAGAGATTGCGATAGAAGACGCCCGTCAACGCAGCTGCCTTGGGTCCGAAGGTTGGACGGCCTCCCTCGAGGAAGAAGACGGTGACGATGCGGCCGTGAGCGGTGTTGGCGAAGGAAGCAAACCAGCCGTAACGCGTTCCGTTGTTGGAGCAAGTGCCGGTTTTACCCAGAATGGGAAGTTGACTGAAGCTGGCGTGCAGCGAGCGGGCCGTGCCGTAATCGACCGCGCCCTCCATGCCAACACTCACGTCCGGGATCAGGTTGGCGATATCCAGTGTGCGCTTCACCCGCGGCTGGAAGTTGGCAACATCTTCCGGCGACGTGGGGTGCTGCAGGTAGTAGAGGGTTCCGCCGTTGGCAATCGAAGCTACCAGCGCGCCCAACTGCAATGGCGTCATCGAGATACCCTGACCGAAGGAGCACATGCGGCCGACACCGCCTTCGCTCTCGGGCAGCACTTGCTCTGGGTAGATACCGAGCTGCTCACCGGTAATATTCCAGCCGGCCAACTCGCCCAAACCGAACGAATTCGCGTAGTGGCGGACGCGCTCAAAGCCAAGACGACGGCCAAGGGTTTCGAAATAAAGGTTGTTGGACTTAGCCAAGGCCTCGGTCAAATTCACGCGGTAGTTGCCGCCCAGGTTGACCGGGGTGTCCTTGGTGACGATGCCCTCTTCCAGGGCAGCCAGCGCAACCGACACCTTAATCGTGGAACAGGGTTCGGCACCGCTGGAAAGAGCAAGCTTCTGATTGACCATGGCCAGGATGCGGCCATTGCTGGGGTCGATGGCTACGACCGTGCCATACATGTTGCCCAGGGCATCGATCGCCGCCTGCCGTACCACTGGATCTTCACCCGTGGTGACATCACCCTGGGTGATGTCGGAGTCAGTAAAGGAGCTGGCGGAGAAATGCTCGTAAGAACGGTGGCGCACCAGCACCGTGCGATGGACACGCCCTGAGCGGGTGTGAACCACAACCATGGTATCCACCGGGTGGGTGTGCCGCAGCTGCGCCATGTGCCGGCGAGCGTGGGCGGTCTCCTGTACATGGGCTACATGGGCGCGGTGGGTCGTAGGGTGCGTGGGACGGGCAGAGGCAGGTTTCGCAAGGGCAGCGGAGGCCAGACCAATAACCAGAACGAAATGAGTGATGCGCCGCAGAAATTGTCTGTTCACCGCGAGTTGTCCTCTCGAAACCAATGCCATCTATATGATACGTGCCGCGTAGGCCGGGTACTGAAGTAATGCCACACCATTAGAGAGTCAAGTTCCTTTAAAGGACTCTCGATTCCCTCACCCTCGAACCTAACCCTATGAACCCTTACTTTGCCATAAAGTCTGTCCGCTTTTCCATATTCCAACGAAAGTCCTGGAGTGTCCGTACCACAATTGGGTACACGCCCGTAACGGTAGGTCGCAGGAATTAAATAGCCGGGTGATGGGCCACTTAATTCACAGGCCGGCGCAAGAATGCGGGGATATCCAGGTTGTCCAGATGCGATTCACCTTCAGTACGATTGGCGCCCTGGCTAGTTTCCGAGGAGTGCCCACCGAGGGAAGCGCGTTCTTCCGCTGGCTTGCTGGGAATCAGGCGGGCGTACTCCTCTTCAAAGGGCTCGTCGAAATTGACGTGGGCGACCGGGGTGACCGGGGGCTTTGCTACCGGGGCAGACCGGGGCGGCTCCGGAGCCTCTTCGATCAAGATTGGCTGAGGTTCCAGGGCGAACGACGCCGGTTCCGCAGACGCCTCTTTCACCGCATGCTTCGGGGCCGCCGGAGGCGCTACCGCTTTGCGCGGCTCGAAGAGTGGAGTATGCTCCTGCTCTTCCATCTCTTCGCTGGCAAATCGCGGAGCGGAGGTGCGCTCTTGGGTTGAAACCCTGGGTGCCAGCGCATCGTGGGCCGCGCGCCGGCGGCCGAGATGATCCTGCCGAAAACCGGTGGCGATCACGGTGATTTTGACCTCGTCGCCCATCTTTTCGTCGAGCACCGCGCCGAAGATGATGTTGGCGTCTTCGTGAGCCGCGTTCTGGATCAGGGTAGAGGCGACGTTGACCTCGCTCAACTTCAAGGAACTGGATCCACTGATATTGATCAGGATGCCCCTGGCGCCGTCGATGGCGCCGGCCTCCAGCAGCGGAGAGGCCATGGCTGCCTGGGCAGCGGCAATGGCGCGATTGTCGCCACTACGAATGGCGGTGCCCATGACTGCGTAGCCCATGCCCGACATGGTGGTTTTCACGTCGGCGAAGTCGCGGTTGATGATGCCCGGGATGGTGATGATGTCGGAGATGCCCTGCACGCCCTGCATGAGAACGTCATCTGCAACCCGGAAAGACTCGAAGAAGCCCGCGTCCTTGGCCACGGCGAGCAATTTCTCGTTGGGAATCACAATCATGGTGTCGACCCCTTCGAGCAGCTCCTCCATGCCACGATCGGCCTGCTGCATGCGCCGCTTGCCTTCAAAGCTGAAGGGACGGGTCACGACGGCTACCGTGAGCGCGCCCATTTCGCTGGCCAGCGAAGCGATGACGGGAGCGGCACCGGTGCCGGTGCCCCCGCCCAAGCCGGCGGTTACGAAGACCATGTCTGCGCCTTCCAGGGCTTCGATAATCTTTTCCGAATCTTCCAGAGCCGCGCGCCGGCCCACGTCGGGATTGGCGCCGGCGCCCAGTCCGCTGGTCAGCTTAACGCCTAGCTGCAGCTTGACCGGCGCCTGGGAAAGCTGCAGCGCCTGCACGTCGGTATTGGCCACGATGAACTCGACCCCTTCCAGCTTGGCCGCAATCATGCGGTTGACGGCATTGCCGCCGCCGCCGCCAACGCCTATGACCTTGATCTTCGCTCCGCGAGCGATTTCATCGTTGTAGTGAATGCGTATTTCGTCGGAAAGACTCATGGGGTTCAGCTCCATTCTTCGTATCGTACTTAGAACTCGTACTACTGCAAACCTATAAAGTCGACTACAAACTGCCTGCGAAGATAGCGCGCAGTTTGGCCCGCAGGCCCTGGTCTTCTGCCGCCCGCAGCACGCTGGTCCGGTGGGTGTAGAGCAGCATCCCAATGGCGGTCGAAAATTCCGGTTGTATCAACTCGTCCGGCATTCTGGAGAGCGGTACCGGATAACCCAGGCGAGCCGGAACGCGCAGCAGACTTTCGGCCACCTCGAGCAAGCCCGCCAGGCGCGCCCCGCCACCGGTGAGCACGCAACCCGCGCCGAGCGCGCCGAGCACTCCGCCCTGACGAAGATTTTCCCGCACCATGTGGAAGAGCTCGCGGGCCCGTGGTTCGAGAATTTCGCTCAGGTGGCGTTGCTTGATGGTGCGAATGACCTGGTCTCCGCCGGCGATCAGCTCCAGCTCGCTGGAGGAAGGCACCGAGGTCACGACGCAGTGGCCGTAGTCCAACTTGATGGCTTCCGCTTCCTGCACCGACAGGTGCAGGCCAACCGCAAGATCATTGGTAAAGTGGTCGCCGCCAATGGGCACTACCGCGGTGTGAGCGACCGCGCCTTCAAAGAAGACAACCAGTTCCGTGGAGGCGGCGCCGATATCGAGGAGGCAGGCGCCTAGTTCGCGCTCATCTGCGGAGACCGTGGCCTCGGCGGCGGCAATGGCCTCAAAAACGGTGTCCGTCACTTCCAGGCCAGCCTTATTAGCGCAGGTAATCACGCTTTGCGCCGCGCTGGCCGAACAGGTGGAGATATGCAGGTTCACCTCCAGCCGATTGCCCACCATGCCAACAGGATCATGGATACCCGGCTGTTCATCGAGGATAAACTGTTGCGGCAGCAGGTGGATAATCTCCCGGTCAGCCGGCAGGGAGACGGAGCGCGCACGGTCAACGGCGGCGCGCACATCCTCGCGCGTAATCTCGCGCAAACGGTTCCCCAGGCTGATGCCGCCCTGACTATTAACGCCGCGCACGTGGGCGCCGCCCAGGCCGACCACACAACTCGCGATGACCGCTTTGGCCATCTGTTCGGCCTCGGTCGCCGCGTGATTGAAGGCTCTGCTGGCGGGCAGGAGATCGCTGATCAATCCCTTGCGCATGCCCTCAGCGTCCACCACGCTATGCGCCCGATAGCGCAGTGCGCCTTCATGCAGCTCCGCTACCAGCACCCGAATCCTCGAGCTGCCCGCATCCAACACCGTGAGGAGGTCTTCACTCTTCTGGCTCATTGGCCTTTCGTTTTTCCCGCTTTGAGCGATTTTGCGGCCGGCTTTACCGCAGTGTGCCCGGCGTGTTTTGTTTCCGCAGCATCCGCATGATGGGGGCCGGCGGCTGCTTCGTCCTGGCCGGAATCCTGATGGGCCATATCGAGCACGACCTGGTTCTCATAGCGCATATCGACCGAGGCCAGATGAGGATACTGTTGTCGCCACTCTGGCAGGTGCTGCTGGTAGCTGCGGTAACGGGCGAGGAAATCAGAATCGCCAAAGTGCACCTGGATATCCGAGCCCTGGGCCGGCAACAGCGCCCAGACATCTTCCGGATCGGAAATGTCGACCTCGCTCAGCTGGGTAGAAACTTTGGTTCCGCCGGAATCAAGATCACTGATGAATTGCTGGTACAAGTGCATGCGGGCGGCGCGCACCGTTAGCGGATCGTTGTCGGAGATCCCGGTAACCACCGGGAAGGAGTAGTGCTTGGCTGCCATCACCGCGGGAGGCAGGTGAAGGAAAACACCGTGGGCGTCCACCAGGGCAATGGTGTTGCCGCGGCGCACGAAGGCAACCGGCGTGCGCTCGACGATGGCGACGCGCAACTGGTCAGGCAGCAGGCGCATGACGGTCGCATGCTCCACCCAAGGCAGTTGTTCTAAAGCAGTGCGGCGCGCGCCCAGGGGGATGAAGAAGATGTTGCGGCCCAGGTCGGATCCGAAAACGGAGAGGAGCTCGGATCGCGTCACCTGGCTATTGCCCATGATCTGGATGGAGGAAGAGGAGCCGATGCGAAAGCGGGGATCGTCACGGAAAAAGTTGCGTATACCAATCCCCACCAACAGCAGTGCTCCGATCGCGAAGACGATGAGTGCAGCTACGCCAATTCGACCCGCACGGCTAGCGGGAATGAGCCCGCGGCGTACAGGAACGCGGCGCCGTGCACGCAGAAACGCATCTTCTTCGCGGTCCTCGCTATCGCGGCTAGCCTGCTGGGCCAGCTTGCGCGCTGCGCTCCGCTCCGATGCAGTCTCCTGCGTTATTTTGGCGCGCGCCGGCGATGGAGCCGTGGGGCGATAGAACTGTCCCATCGGTTCATCTGTTTCTACGCCCGCGTACACCGCACCACGGCTTGCCTGTGAGTCGATTTTTGCCACGCCCGAGTCAGGTCGTGAGATTTGCCATCCAAACTATAGCTTGGTTTTCTAGGGTTTGCTTGGGCATTTTCGGGGAATCTTAGGGGTAATCACTATTGAAAATAGGGTCAGTAGACTTTGATCCAATGGTTTCTCATTTGCGGCCGCACTTTCTTGCCGGCGAAATCGAAGACGATCAGGTTGGTTTCCTGCTTCGGCATGTGGCAATCGATGCAATTGTCTGAGACTTTGTGATCGGCTCTGGCAAAGGTCGTGGAGTCTGGTTTGTGACAACTCAGGCATTTTTGGGAGAACTCCGCCAGATTGCGCTGCGGGGCGTGCACGTTGTGGCAGGTAAGGCAAGTCATGGCTGACTCGCGGAAGCAACGGCTCTGCTTGAGCATGTCGACCTGGTTGCCATGTACATCGAGCGGCGCATTGGGATCAGCCGGTGGAAAGTGAATGTACTTGTCTAACGAGTTGCCGGGAAGATAAGAAAACGACGGCAGTAGAGCCTGGCCATGGCCGGCGTGGCACCAGGCGCAGAGATCCATTTGCCGGTCGCGCGAGAATCGCGCCGGGTTCAGGATCGCCGTGGCGGACGCCGGCTTCGACTTCTCTTGTTCCACGTGTTCCCTTCCCGGCCCATGACATTTTTCGCACTGGATGCCCAGCGATAAGCCGGCGTTGCTGTAGCGGTTCGTGGGCGGAGGAAGCGCCTGTAAGTAAGTGGCATGACACTCCAGGCACCGGGGAATGACGGCGCGGTCGAAATCTGCAAAGCCATCGCGATAGCCGGGGCTGTTCACCCAGCCGAGATTGGTCCAGTACGAGACTGGCAGTTCAAAGAGCAGGTCTTCGTCCCAGAACAAGTAGGTTTGACCCTTCTCGCCGGACCCGACCACTACCGCGAAACGTTCCGCACGCGCGTTCGTGTGGGGAGGGGTGCCTGCTACCGCGGTCTGAAAGAAGCCGCCGTCCTTCGCATCCATCTGGAAATACAGATTTGGGTTCACGGTTTTGAGGATGTTGTCGCCCGAGGTGAACTTGCCCAGAATGGATTTTTCAGTGGGCGCGCTGGAGGTGAGAAAATGCGCGGTCTGGTGAAAGGAATCGACCTGGGCCGCATGACAGGAGCGGCAGGCATCGTCACCCAGGTAGTTGGTTCGAGACGATTGCGGCCGGGCCTGCATTGGGGCCAACAGCACGAGAATGATGAATGGAAACAGTCGACTCATCTGTATTGCCAGTTTAGCTGCGCTAAGACGGGCTGAAAGCTTTGGTGGGGCTTCGCCTTTCGTTTTCAACCCAGGTACGCTGGTGCGAAGCTGGGGCACCCGTCATTTGTTGCAGGTCAATAGAGCAAGTAGGGTTTTCGCTTGGTATCGAAATCTTGTATTTGCTGCTGCCAGTCCTCGGCGATTCGCTGTGGATCGCGCCCTGCCTGAAGCGCGTCGAGCACACTCCGATTGGCGAGCAGGACGTTGATCTTCTCCAGTTGGAATTTGTCCGCGTAGAGCTTGTGCAGCGCGGAGGCGATTTCGAGGCCTAGCTCCGGCGAGTCGACAACATTGCGGTCGGTCACAATGAGCTCGATGCCATGACACAGCTGATCCGCATACGGATAGGGCGATCGCGGCGTAAAGTCCACCGGCACAAATCGCACTCCAGGCAAGAATCGGGCGTTCAGCGCGCGCGCCAGCGCCGGGCCATCCATCCACGGCGCTCCTACATAGGCAAAGGGAGTATCTGTTCCGCGACCGACAGAAATATTTGTCGTCTCAATCAGGCCCAAGGCTGGATAAAGAACTGCTTCCCGCAAGCTGCGAAGATTGGGTGAAGGATTCGTCCAGGTGAGACCGGTGGCATCGAACCAGTCGCCCCGTTGCCAGCCGTTCATGGCGATCACACTCAGGGGCGCGCGCAATTTGGATTCTCCGTTGAAATAACGAGCGAGCTCACCCAGCGTCATGCCGTGACGCACCGGAATCGGCGCCACGTTGACGTAGCTCTCGCTGCCCGCGTCGGAGACGGGACCCTGGACAAACGAGCCTCCCAGTGGGTCGGGGCGATCCAGGACCAAGATGTCTGTGCCGGCTTGCGCCGCTGCTTCAAGGAAATAGCGGACGACTGTTTCGTAGGTATAGAAGCGGACGCCCGCATCGGCGAGGTCGATGAGGACGGCATCCAGGGAGTGCAGCGTCTCCTGTGAAGGACGGCGCTGCTCTCCATAAAGACTGATCACAGGCAGGCCAGTCGATGGGTCGGTCGAATCCTGAATGCCTTCCTTATCGAGCGCGCCACTGATGCCATGTTCAGGGCTGAAGAGGAGCTTGAGCTTGAGTCCGGGAACAGCTTGTTCTGCGTCATGCGCCAGGATGTCAATCGTTCTCTGGCCGTGCGCGTCCAGGCCCGTCTGATTGGTAAGCAGTCCCACCCGCAACGCGCCTCCGTGTTTCGTGGCGAGCGCAGCAAGTTCTGCGAAGTCGTCCTGCTCCAGCATATCGATGCCGGTCGAGACTTCTCCATTGCGGCCCTGCCAACGACGTTCGCCGGCGATGGATTCGTTGTAGCCAGTTAGTTTGGAAGCCAGACGTCCGTTATCCGGATGCAGCTTTACCCACGCGGCAACCACATTCGCTACCGCTCCGCGAATGGCATTGATGCCGGTGGGCCCGTTGGGATAAACGGAGTTCGACATGAAGACGACATACGTATCACTGGTTGGGTCCATCCAGATGGAAGTGCCAGTGAAGCCGGTGTGACCGAAGGATCCGACGGGGAACAACTCGCCGCGATTGCTGGAATAAGGCGACTCGATGTCCCAGCCCAGTCCGCGCAGCGCAGTGCCGGTGGCGGGCTGTCCAGGCGTGGTCATTTTTTCCAACGTGAGCTGCTGCAAGGGAAAGCTGCTGGGCCTGCCGGCAAGCTGATCAAGCAGGTTTTGTGCGTAGATGGCGACATCGCCGGCAGTGCTGAAGATTCCGGCGTGCCCGGCAACTCCGCCCATACGGCGCGCGGTGGGGTCGTGCACCACTCCGCGAAGCATGACGCCATGATCGTACTGCGTGGGCGCGATGCGGCTACGCCAGGCTTCGGGGGGCAGATATCGCATGTGCTCCAAGCCGAGTGGTTGGGCGACAAAGCGGTGCTGGTATTGATCGAGGGTGAGGCCTGAGAGCTTCTCGACCAGGGCGCCCAACACGATGAAGTTGATATCGCTGTAGCGAAATTGCACTCCGGGAGCGGTCACCGGCTTGGATGCAAATGCGCGGCGCAGTCCTTCCTGTTTGCCGACCCATGGATCTTCCAGAGCAACATCCGGAGGCAGGCCGGAGTAGTGAGTAAGCAGCTGGCGAATCGTAATGTCCTGCTTGCCGTTCACGGCGAACTCGGGCAGATATTGCGCCACCGGATCATTCAGGCGGAAGCGGCCCTGCTCGTATAGCTGCATGACGGCGGGCGCCGTTGCCAGGACCTTGGTCAACGAGGCTACATCAAAAATGGTGTCTTCTGTCATCGGCTCGGGCTGAGGGATCAGAGAGCGATTTCCGTAGGCCTTCTGAAAGACGATGTGGCCGTTGTGACCGGCGATCACCACCGCACCGGGAAATTTCTGGGTTGCGATCCCGAGGGCGATGATGCGATCGATCTGTTGAAAGCCGGGTTCGTCCGCCGCCTTCAACCGCGCAGTCGAGAGAAGCACAACCAGGAGCAGGATTGCGATCTTCGGAACACGCTTCGTATCGGGCAGGAGTTTGCTCGCTGCCCAGCCCAGAACAAACGTTAGCAAAGACCCGATGAGCACGAACCACGTCCAAGCGATTTTAGGAAACAGGAACTGCACGCTGCCGAGCGTCAAGGGCAACGCATGAGGCTGCTTCCAGAGCAGTATATTGGCTACCAGCCCACCGATCATGCCGATCATGGCGCCTTTTTCGTTTGCGGTTTTGGTGAGCGTGCCGAGCAGGAAGACTCCCAAGAGAGCTCCGTAGGCGACTGAGGCAATCGACAGGCCTACCTCGACGACATGGCCGCCGCCGCGCGACAGCAACGCCAGCACAAATAGCAGCGCCGCCCAGAAGAGCGTCATGACGCGCGATAGGCGGGCGCGCCGGCGTTCGTCGGCGGCGGGGTTCCAGGCCATATAGAAATCCACCATGCTGCTTGAACTGAGCGAGTTCACAGCAGCGCTCAGATTAGACATGGCTGCAGCCAGGATGGCAGCGACCATCAGCCCAGCCACTCCATGAGGCATCTCGGTGACAATGAACGCCGGAAAGACACGGTCCGGACTCGATGGAGCCACACCATTGGCGGTGTTGCCGTAGAAGTAGTACAGGCCCGTCCCGATGGCAAGGAATAGGGCGAACTGAATCAGAATAACGACGCCGCTGCTGAGCAGTGCGATGCGCGATTCGCGCAGGTTCTTCGCCGCGAGAAGACGCTGGACCATGAGTTGATCGGTGCCGTGACTGGCCATGGTGAGGAAGCAACCCCCGATGAGGCCGGCCCAGAAGGTGTAGGTCTGGCTCAGGTTGAAGGCGAAGTGGAAGATGGTGATCTTGCCTGCGGCTGCTGCCATGGTGTGAATCGCGGGCCAGGCTCCCGGGATGCGATGTCCCAGCAGGATGACGCTGACGATGGTACCTGCGACGTAGAGAGCCATCTGCACCACGTCGGTCCAGATGACTGCGGCCATTCCGCCTTCGAGGGTATAGATCAATGTCAGGACGCAAATGATGGCGATCGAAGTCACATCCCGCGTACCGATGGCGATACCCACCACGATGGATACGGCGAAGACCCGGACGCCTTCGGCCGCGGCGCGCAGGAAAAGAAAGAGAAAGGCGGTGAGCTTGTGCAAACGCGGACCGAAACGCTCACCAATCACTTCATAGGCGGTGAGCAGTTCGCCGCGAAAATAACGAGGCAGGAAAATGATGCATACAACGATTCGGCCCAGGAGATAACCCAGAACAATCTCCAGGAAGCCCCAGTCCCCTGTATACGCGAGGCCGGGGACGCTGATGATGGTGAGCGTGCTGGTTTCCGCGGCTACGATCGAGAGCCCGATGGCCCACCAGGGGATCTTGCGATCGGCAAGGAAATAGCTCTTTAAGGAACGATCCTTGCTACGAAAGCGGAGGCCGAAGAGGGTGATGCCCGCCAGATAGATCGCTACCAGGGATAGATCGACCAAACTCAGGCGATGGGGCATGCATCCTCGGGTAAGTGAGTTGAGTGTAATTCAAACGCCCATCGGTTATTGCCGGAGCTTTCGTGAGAGCCGGAAAGGAAACAGACAGTCGCTCGGCTCCGCTGCGCTCCGGATTTCCTGACAAGATGGGTGGCGTTGGCGGACTTCATGCGGTTTTCTCCAACGGAAAACCGCATACGCGGATGTATCCAAGGCAGCGTGGCAGGAAATCCGGGTACGCTCCGGTCGGGATGATAATTCTGTAGGATCGTTAACACCCGGTGGTGTGGCTATCTCAGGTCTTCTGAATGCCCTCTCCCTCGACGATCGTGATGTATTTGTCGATGGGCAGGCCGGTAAACCGTTCTGTCTTGCCGCTGGGCTCGGGCCACTTCACTTCCACCCAATCGACTTTGGTCTGCTTGCCGAGTCCGAGCACCATGCGCGGATCGTGCGACGACAGGTAGCTTCCCCCGCCTACCTTGGTTCTGCTGCGCTTCAGATCTCCTGCCTGGTAGGTAATGCGCGCGCCGATGGCGTCGCGGTTCGATTTCTTTCCCACCAGCTTGATGCCCAACCAGTGATTGTCTTTGGCCGCGGTGTTGCGTAACAGCAACGGCGCATCGTCGTTCACGGAGATAAGGACGTCGACGGCGCCATCGTTGTCGAAGTCGCCGATGGCGAGCCCCCGGGCAGAGAGGTTGCGGGCAAAGAGCGGGCCGCTTTGCGCGCTCACGTTGTGCAGCGTCTTTCCGTCGCTGTGAAACAGCAACATCGGCTCACGATAAGTAACCTCTTTTTGCATGATCTCGATCAGGTCGTCCGGGTTTCCGTTGGCCAGGAACAGGTCAAGGTTGCCGTCGTTGTCGTAGTCGAAAAACTTCAGTCCCCAGCCGCTGAGCAGACGCGTCGATGGTCCGATCGCGGTCGAGTCGGCCTGGTCATCAAAAGTCTCGTCGCGATTGTTCTGGTAGAGCGAAAATTCCTGGTGGTCGAGGTTGGCCACGAAAAGATCCATCCAGCCGTCCTGATTGACGTCAGCCGCGTCCACTCCCATACCGGAACGGGGACGGCCCATCTGACTGTATCCCACACCGGCAGCAAGGGCGATCTCTTCGAATTTACCGTTGCCGCGATTCATGAAAAGAAAATTCCTGGCCGTGTCGTTGGCGACGAAGAGGTCCATTCTGCCGTTGTTGTTGAGGTCGGCAGCGACCACGCCCCAGGCTTTTCCGAGGTACTTAGCAATGCCCGAGGACAGGCTGACATCCGTGAACGTGCCGTCGCCGTTGTTATGGAAGAGCCAACTGGGTGAAGGCTTGTAGAGCGTGGGAATACAGTATCCCGGCTTGTTGTAGGCGGTGCAGGGAAGGTTCTTGGCTTTACTGAATTCTACGAAGTTGCAGACAAAGAGATCGAGGCGTCCGTCATTGTCGTAGTCAAACCATACCGCGCTCGAAGCCCATCCGGGAGCTGCGACACCGGCCTTCTGAGTCACATCCGTAAATGTCCCGTCACCGTTGTTGTGATACAGAATGCTTCTTCCATACTGGGTCACATACAGGTCGGGAAAGCCGTCGCCATCGTAGTCGCCCGCGGCGACGCCTTGCCCATAGCCGCCGGCACTTACGCCCGCCTTCTCGGTGACATCCGTGAAAGTGCCATCTCGATTGTTACGATAGAGCGCGTTGCGCAAGGGAGGGTTGGGATCGTAGAAGTCGCATTTGCCGCTGTTGACGAGATAGATGTCCATCCATCCGTCATTGTCGTAATCGAGAAAGGCGCAGCCTGCACCAGTGCTTTCGGGAAGGTATTTCTGCGGTGACTTACCGGCGGTGTGTACCCAGGTGATATGGCTGGCCGAGGACGTCACTTCTTCGAAGGGATAAACCGTGGCCGCGCGAGCAAAGCGATTGAGTGCGACGGATCCCGTAGCGACGCCCAGGGCCCTAAGAAAACAGCGGCGGGAAAGGTCGAGGCAATTGCCGGTCACTGCGGATTCTGGGCTCCCTGTCCGCCCGCCTTGTCCGTGGCCTGCTGTTGTAGAGCGAATTGACGGTCCGCATCTTCTTTACGCCCGGTGCGGGAGTAGGCGGTCGCCAGACTGTAGTGTGCGGCAGGATTGCCGGGCTGAAGTTTAACCGCTTTTTCCAACGGAGCCACGGCCTCGGCATACTGCTTCTCCGCTAACAGCGCCATGCCCAGGCCCAGCCAGGCATCGGCGAAGTTGGCCTCGAGTTGCGTAGCCTTGGAAAAATGCTGAACCGCAGCAGCTGAATCCTGAGCCTGGCGCGCCAACTCACCGAGAACGTATTCCGCACCGGCGTTCGAGGGATCGACGGCGAGTTCTGCTTCCAGCTCTTTTTTTGCTTGCTCCGCAAAATCGGGCGTTGGGTTGGGCTGGGACAGCAGAAGGCGGGCCAGCCGGAAGTGAATGCCCGGGTAGTTCGGATTTTGTTCCAGGATCTTGCGATAGTCCTTTTCCGCCTGGTCCCACTTGCCCTGCATCTCGCTGGCGTCCGCGTCCATTTCGAGCGCCGGGATCGAATGAGGAGCAATCGCTCCCAGCTCTTGCGCTGCGCGCGTAGAAAGATCGGAGTAGGCGTGGGTCAAGACATAGAGCACTTCAGGATCACGAGGAAACTGCCGGCTCAGGTTGCGCAGGAGGTCAAAGAGGGCATCTTGCTGCTGGAGCACGGTGGCACAGCGCACGCCGTCAATTCCAATTCTCTTCTGCAGCTCTTTGTCGGCGACATGAGCTGCTTTCAACAGCAGGGGCAACGCCTCAGCACAATGGCCACTCTCGGCCAGCGACGCGGCATGCTCTGCCGCTGGGGGGGTCACAACCGCCGTCTTGCTCGGAACCTGCGCCAAAGCGGAGAGGCCAACTGCAAATCCGAAGCAGATCGGGGGACCTAGCTTAAACAATGTACGCGACATTCACCTTCCAAAAGAAAAGGGGCAGACGCTGATGGAACAGCGTCTGCCCCCGAGTTTATCAGGCCGCTAGAAGTAGAACTTCATCGCGAACTGGATTTGCCTTGCGGGCTGCGAGTGACTTGTCAAGCCGAAGGTTGAACTTGGGAAGCTAACTGCAGGAGCTCCCAATTGGACGTTGTTGAAGGCATTCACGAAGTCGCCCCGGAACTGGAAGTACTTGGCTTCGCTTAGATGGAAGGCCTTGACTAGCCCGATATCGGTGTCGGTGTACCCGGGTCCCCTATCGGGACCTTCCGCCGGGCAGGTGCCAAAGGTTCCATCCGGTGGTATTGAGTAGCCATTCGGACTCTCCCATTGATAGCCCTGGAAGGCTCCGCCGACAATGCTGGGTGTACGACCGAGGGTATGGGTTAGTCCGCAATTGGGTCGCGGGCCGCGTCCGTTGGTTCCTGAGCTATCGGTCCCGGTGGAAACCGCCAGAGGGAAGCCGGTGTGAAGGGAGATGATCGTGGAAGCTGTCCAGCCGCCCACAACCGCATTGAGGACAGGATTCATGCTGTTGCCGAACTGCCTACCGTGGCCCACCGGCAGATCGTAGGTGGCATAGGCGGCGACAATGCTGCTGGCGTCAGAGTAGCAACTGGCGTAGTCGCCGTGCGGATTGTACAGATTCTGGTAGTACGGCGAGGAGGGTGAGCCCTGCGTCGCTTCGCCCCAGGTTCCATAGTATCCACTATTATTGGTCATACAGTGGGACCAGGTGTAAGCAACTTGCCCCTCCAGGCCATGGGAGACGCGTTTTTGTAACACAGCCTGAAGTGCGTTGTACTTTGTGAAACCGGTCGAGGCGGTCCCGGATACCTGGGAAAGATCGTTGATCAACGTGGGATTATCCCGGAAGTACAAGCTAGGCCCAACCACGCCGTTATTGAGGGTGCCCTGCAAGTAAGGAGTGGGAACCATCAAGTGCGTATCATGGCTACCAACGTAACCAACCTGGAAGGTTGTATCCCGACTTACCTCGGATTGCACGGTCAGGTTCCACTGCTGATCCATGGCAGGCTGCACCTTCTTGTCCCAAACATACATAACAGCTCCCGCAAACGGATCGCCCGGGACGGCGCCACCTGGACCCTCCTGGGTCTGGTAAGTGGGGGTCAGGTAGGTAGCGGTAACTTCCGCTGGGGTGAAGGGTGGATTACGCGGAAGGCGCAAGTTGGTGCCGGTTCCTTCCAGGTAAGACGAAATGGTGTAAGCGCCACGAACGACCGTCTTGCCTCCCCAAACAGTTGGGGACCAGGCGAAGCCGACGCGGGGCTGGAAGTCCGGCAGTCCGTAAGTGGAGTTATAGAGGGAGCGGCTGTTGCCATCAACACCCGCATACTCGAGCGCTCCGGTTTCCAGGTTTAGATTGTCCTGGAGGTTGTGGAGCTCCACCCAGGGAGTAGTGGCTTCGTAGCGTAGCCCGAGGTTCAGAGTAAGGGTCGGGGTGATACGCCAGTCGTCCTGACCGTAGCCGCCAAATCTCCAGGCAAACTGGTGCCAAGTGCCACCGGTGCTGACACCTTTGCCGGTAGCTTCCGGATAGCCGGTATAGAAGTCCGATGATGGATCACCGGTGAAATTGCCAGCGAACAAGATGGAGCCGTACTCACCGCTGTTGCCGCTATAGAAGGTATTGATCCGGAAACGCCACATCTGGAAGCCAGTCTTGAAGACGTGCTTGCCATGAGTGATGACCATGCCGTCGTCGAACTGGATCACGGTGTCGGCGAAATTCTGGTTGATGATGGCGTTGCCGACATTAGTCAGTGTGCCAGAGCCACCGGGCGAAGGAGCGGTGCCGCCGTCGAAACCGAGCAACAGCAGGCCGGGCCCGACGGTGTTGGCATTGGCGATCCCTAGCTCTGTGCCCAGATCGCCGATGGCGGGAGAGAAGCTCGCTCCGCTAAGAATCGTGATCCAGGAGGCGCCGACACGGGCTTCGTTCAATATGTTGGGGCTAAAGGTGTGTGTCCAGGTTCCAACTGTGTTGTGTACTGGGACCTTGGTATAGGTGTTACCGAGGATCAGCTGCGAGTTGGTCGCCGGGTCATTCTGGTATGCCTGCGTGTAACGGGCGGAGAGGCGGTCCCGCTGCGTGATATTCCAATCAACCTTGGCATCGCCCTGATCGGCATTGAAAGCCGAGTTGGTCTGGTTGATTGCGTTGTTGGTCAAGTTGCCATTGATTGGTGTCGGATAGTACTTGGAGGCGAAGAGGGCAGCGGCGACAGGATTTTCCTGCGCTGCCGGAATCTGGTTCCCCGCGTAAGGCACACCGGTCAGCGGGTTCTTCAACTGGGTCGTCGGAAGGAGCTGCGAAAAGTCGCCCGCCCGCTCGGCCGCGGTGAACACCGTCATGTTTGAGCTGGTCGTAGGGTGATCGAAGCGCTGCCCCTGATAGTCGACGAAAAAGAAGAGCCTGTCTTTGAGGACCGGGCCGCCCAACGTGCCGCCGAACATGTTCCAGCGCAGAGCCTCTCTAGGCAATTCGGCGCCAGGGCCAAGAAATTTATTTTCCCACTGGTTGGCATTCAGAACGTTGTTGCGGAAGAACTCCCAGACATCCCCGTGGTACTGGTTCGTCCCGGACTTGATCGAGGCATTGATGATACCTCCGGAAAAGTTACCGAACTCAGCCGGGGCGTTGGCAGTGATGACATTGAACTCCTGGATGGCGTCGGGCGAAGGCGTCACAGCCAAGTCATTTTCGGAGGTCTGGTTGTTGTCCATACCGTCCAGGATGAAGTTATTGGACTGCTCACGGTGTCCATTGATGTACGGACGGCCGCCGCTATTGACGTTATCCCCGTTGTTGAGGGTGGAGTTGTCCACCGTTACGCTGCCGGGCGATAGCAACGTGAGCTCGACATAGTTACGGGTCGCCAATGGGATAGCCGTGATGGTATTGGAGTCGATCAGGGTGCTGACCTGGGTGGTATCGGCCTGCAGCTGCGGCGCTTCGGAGCTAACCTGCACGGTATTGGTGACCGCGCCTATCTTCATTTTGAAATTGAGACGCGCGACCTGATTGAGCACCAGGGTGATGGGCGGTTCAACTGCAGTGTCAAAACCCGCCGCCTCTGCCTTTACTTCATAGGTGCCAATTGGAAGATTGGAGAAGTTAAATACGCCGCCCTGTGTAGTTTTGGCGGTGACGGTCGTGCCGCGCTCGGTGTCGCGGGCGGTAACGGTGGCGTCGTTAAGAGCTGCTCCAGCAGCATCTTCAACTGTGCCGGTAATGTTGCCGGTGATCGTCTGAGCTGATAGGGGGTGGCTCGCGCAACACAGCCCTAGGACCATTACGAGGGCTAAGCCCCATAAGGAAAATCGTTTCATACTCGCCTCCAAAAATCTACAGGGGCCCAACAGATACCACTGGCAGCAACTCTTCTTGGTTTGCTTTCTAATCGACCATTATGAAGATTGGTAATTGCAATATAACGAGAGCGTGAAAACATTGCAAGCGGGAATGTTGCTGAAACAGCACTTTTTTTGTTGCAATTTTCTCTATTTTTGCAACGTGTTCAGCTTGACAATCGTTTGTCTTCTGCTACTTCCCCGGCGCCAATTCTTCCACGAGGATCTGAGAGAGCTTCGCGATAAGGAGTTCGCCTGGATTGTCCACTCCGTAGTTGATTTCCGGGATATTGTTCACCGTGATCGCCATAGCTACAGGCCCGTGCGGGGAGTAGACAATCGCTACATCGCTCCTCAGGTGATCCAACGCACCCGACTTGCTGGCGATGACGGTGTTTTGCATATCTCGTCCTATGCCGTCATGATCGTGCTGGCGTTTGAGCACGCTGATCATTTCGCCGGAAGCGGCTTTGCTGACCAACTCACCACGGTAGAGTTTTTCCAGAAGGAAGACCATGTCGCTAGGGCAGCTTCTGCCAGTGCCAAAGCGATCGTTTACGGACTTCTTGCCTTCGTCGGTCACGCCCTCGGGATGCGGCTTGGCGTTTGGATCCGGAAAGAGCTTCGTCTGCATGATTTTGCGCATGACGGCGGTTTGCTTTAGCCCCAGTTGGGCCATGCGAGCGTTCACCGCGTTCCCACCGATGCGGTCGAGGATAAGGTTCGTTGCCGTGTTGTCGCTGACGACAATCATCAGGTGCATCAGGTCGCGTATGGGCAAGGCGTCTCCTGAAGAGAGCTCTGTGAGCACACCGCTGCCCGACACTTTGTCCCGGTCCGTCAGTACCAGCTTCTGGTTCCAGTCGAGGCTTCCCTCCTTCGCCTCAGCAAAGAGCTCGACCATAATAGGGAGCTTGATGGTGCTGGCGGTAGGCACAGGCTCGTCTGCCCGTAGCCCATAGCTGACACCGGTGTCGAGGTTCTTGGCATAGAGGCTGACGCTGCCCGGAAAGCCCTGGATGGCAGCCTGTATGCGTTGATCGATCGCCGGTTGCGCTTGCTGGGCCGGCGCCGGCCAGCCGGAGAGGCCAAGAACCAATACAGACATTAAGAGGAAGAAGCGGTGCGCCCGCGCTGTGAAGAAGGCTTCCATGAGGGTTTAGGGAAGCATGGCTTCGGCTTCGATTTCGACGCGCCATTTGGGATTGAGCAGCGAGGCGACAACCATGGTCGCTGCCGGGCGGATCTCGGCGAACACTTCGCCGTGGGCGCGGCCGATTTCTTCCCAATCTTCCAGGTGCGCGATAAACATGCGCGTGCGGTAAACGTGCTCGAACTTTGCCCCCGCCTGGAGAAGCGCGGCTTCCATCAGCTTCAACACAGCCCGTGTCTGCTCGGCAGCGGAAAGATCCTCAGCACCGACCGGGCCGGTTCCCGATACATGGACAACCTTGCCGATGCGCACGGCACGTGAAAAGCCGATAACGGGTTCAAAGGGACTGGTTCCGGGGATATTTTGGCGATCCATAACGAAGAGTGTAGCGCTCGACACTCTGTGGAAGAGCGCGCTAGCCTACTCTCCGTTCGCAGGGGTGCTCGCGTCGAAGACCAGATGCTTCTTGAAGAAGGGCAAGACCTCGTTGTAGATGCGACCATCGTCGCCCCAGGTCTTGTCTCCCCAGGTGCCGTTATACTCTTCGGCCTCGTGAGGTATGCCGAATTCGTTCAGCTTATGCGTGAAGGCCTGATTGGAATAAACGTGATCCTGATTTGGATCGCTGCGCGCCCAGTCGAACTTGAGCGCTCGGAGGGATTTAAGGTTGGCAGCATATTGAGGAATCATGGACTCCAGGAAAAAATTGGCGCGCACTCGCTGCGCGAGCGTGGGTTCGATGACCAGCTGATCCCCATCCTTGTGCGCCGCCAGGTCGATGTAAAGCGGAGGCTTCTCCGGGTTGGGCAGGAAGGCCTCAAAAATGGTGGTGAAGATCTCGGAATAACCATCCTTGCGCACATCGTTCAGAGCTTTGGCGTTGGCCATGAGATCCCAGTCGGGTAAAGAAAGCATCACCTTTAGACCCGAGCCTGTTCCCACCGGATGCATCCCGTACACCGCGCTAAACACATCGGGATGCAACATGCCGAGGCGGATTGCGCAATGACCTCCCATGAACTCCCCGGCGATCCCTCGTGAGTCACGGTTGGGGATGGTTTTGAAATTGGCATCGATGTAAGGTCGCAACTCCTGGATCACAAAGTCGTCCCAGTTACCGGTCGCCGGCGAATTGACGCACCAGGAGCTTCCCAGCGAGGTGTTCATGTCGACCGCTACCAGGATGAATGGGTCGATCATTCCCGCGGCGATCGCCCGGTCAAAGAGGCTTTGCCCGTCTTTGTGGTCGAAAAGGTTGCTGTAGGGTGAGAAGGCATCGGGAAAAAAGTAAATCACCGGATAGCGCTTTGGGGATTCGTCGTAGCCCGCCGGCAGATAGATCACCATTTTCCTTACCGGGCTGACGTGGATTTTGCTTTGGGAGAAGTTGACCGACTGGATCTCCCTGCTCACTACCTTGCTTGGCGTGGTTGTTGCATTGAGTGGCAGGTACGCACAGGCCATGAGGGCCAGGAGAGTGCGGGCGATGATCAAGGAGTGTCCAGGCATGATTAGAATCACATTGTGATACTAATGAGGATTTCTGTCAAATTGCTATAGGACTGGCGAGTCTGTGTGCGAACTGTGCTTGTTGTGAGTGCTGAAGCCCAGGACTAGCCGTCCTGGGACATTCTCAGCCGTCCCTGCGGGACTTAGTCTGTATACGAACTGCCGTGCGGGCGGTCTCCGGTTCAAGCGAATCTTTCCAAGGTCCGCATCCATCCAAACATTAAGGTGGATCAAATGCCAAAAGTAATTCGCTTTCATGAAACGGGCGGCCCGGAAGTCCTTAAATTCGAAGAGATCCCTTTGCAAGAGCCGGGAAAGGGCGAAGTACGCTTGCGGGTGCAGGCGATTGGGCTGAATCGCGCCGAGTCGATGTTTTACCACGGACGATATGTCTATCCGCCAAAGTTGCCTGCGGGGCTCGGGTATGAAGCCGCAGGTCGGGTGGAGGCCGTGGGACCCGATGTCGACAAAAGCTGGGTCGGCAAACAGGTCTCGACCATTCCTGCATTCACACTCAACGACTACAGCATGGTGGGCGAAACGGCAGTGGCTCCGATAGCAGCGGTTGCTGAGTATCCGCCGAATCTGTCTCCAGCGGAAGGCGCTGCCATCTGGATGCAGTATGTCACTGCCTACGGCGCCCTGGTCCCCATCGCTGCGGTGACGAAAGGCGATTTCGTGGTGATTCCCGCCGCCTCAAGCAGCGTTGGTCTAGCGGCCATTGAGATTGTGAAGGCCGAGGGTGGCATCTCCATCGCAACGACCCGCACCCGCGATAAGAAAGATCAGTTGACGAAGCTGGGCGCCGACTACGTCATCGCTACGGAAGAAGAAGATTATGTTGCCAGGGTCGCCGAAATCACCAAGGGCAAAGGCGCTCGCGTGACGTTTGACCCGGTTGCCGGGCCGTTCATGGAAAAACTGGCAAAGGCCGCGCAACCTGGAGGAATTATTTTCGCCTATGGAGCACTTTCCGGGCAGCCAACTCCCTTTCCGCTGCTCATAGCTCTTAACAACAGCCTTTCCATCCGCGGTTACAGCTTGATGTCGGTCACCCGTGTTCCGGAGAAGCTGGCTCCGGCGAAGAAATATGTCTATGACCGATTGGCCGATGGGCGCTTCCGTCCCCGGATCGCGAAGACGTTTCCGTTCGCTCAGACCGTCGATGCGTACAAGTACCTTGAATCGAACGCGCAGGTGGGAAAGGTAGTCGTCACGGTGCCGTAATCGGCAAGTGGCTGCGTTTTGCACGCAGCCCCCTGCTTCGATTTAGATAGACAGGTTCAGGACGCGGTTGAGGCGTTGCACGAAGACGGCCGGATCCTCGAGCGGTACACCTTCCATCAGCAAGCGCTTGATCGAAGAGCAACCATGCCGCGTCTTCCTGCATGGCGTCATCGGACCGCGCCAGCAGCTTGCGGATGATCTCGTGATCGGGATTGATCTCGAGCGTCGGCTTGAGCGCGGGGATGTCCTTCTGGCCCATGGCGCGCAGCATCTGCTGCATCTGCATGGAGGGTTCCGCTTCGTCGGAGACGATGCAGGAAGGGCTATCCGCCAGCCGCACCGAAGCGCGCACATCCTTCACACGATCGCCCAGTGTCGCCTTCAGCTTGTCAAGCAGCGGCTTGAGCGATTCGGCCTTGTCGGGCTCGGCTTCATCCTTCAGATCTTCGCTGGTGGAGGCTTTGTTGACCCCCTTGAGATCGATGTCGCCATACTTCTCGATGCCGGAGAAGACAATCTCGTCGAAGTCATCGTCAAGAATGAGGACTTCGAGATCCTTCTTCTTGTAGATCTCCAGAAGAGGCGAGGTGCGGAGCAAACCTTCGCTGCCGCCAGTAATGTAGTAAATGCTCTTCTGCCCCTCTTTCATCCGCGACTTGACATCCGCCAGGCTGGTAAGGCCTTGCACCTTGGTGGATTTGAAGCGGACGAGATCGAGCAGTGTCTCACGATTGGCATAGTCGCCGTACAGACCCTCCTTGAGGGGACGGTTGTACTCGGTGATGAACTTTAGATACTGATCGGGTTGGTTGGCCGCAATATTCTTGAGCTCGGAGAGAATCTTCTTCACGCTGGCGGTGCGGATGCTGGTGAGCACGCGGTTCTGCTGCAGGATTTCGCGGCTGACGTTGAGAGGAAGATCTTCGCTGTCGATAATTCCGCGCACAAAGCGCAGGTACTGCGGCAACAGTTCCTTGGCGTCATCCATGATGAAGACGCGCTTCACGTAGAGCTTCACACCAGTCTTGTATTCCGCCTGGTAGAGATCGAGTGGCGCCTTGGAAGGAATGTAGAAGAGCGTGGTGTACTCGAGGCTCCCTTCTGCCTTGGTGTGGAACCAGAAGAGGGGATCTTCCCAATCGCCGGTGAGGGATTTGTAGAGCTCTTTGTAATCCTCATCCTTGAGTTCGCTTTTCGAGCGGCGCCAGAGTGCGCTGGCTGCATTGACCTGCTCAGTCGTCCGCTTCTTCACTGACTTCTTCTCTTCCTCATTCCATTCGCTCTTGTCGTAGGTGAGAAAGATGGGGAAGGCGATGTGGTTGGAGTACTTCTTTACGATCTCCTGCAGGCGCCAGCTATTGGCATACTGGCTGCCTTCTTCGTTGAGATGCAGCAGTACCGTGGTGCCGGCGGTGGAGCGCTCCGCGGGTTCAATGTCAAAGCCGCTCTTTCCATCACTCGTCCAGCGCCACGCCTGGTCTTCGCCAGCCTTGCGGGAGACTACCTCGACTTGGTCGGCGACCATGAAGGCGCTGTAAAAACCGACGCCGAACTGGCCGATGAGGTTGGAATCCTTTTTGGCGTCCCCGGAAAGCTGCGCTAGAAAGGTTTTGGTGCCGGAGCGGGCGATGGTGCCCAGGTGCTCCACCAGGTCTTCCTGGTTCATGCCGATACCGGTGTCGGCGATGGAGAGGGTTTTCTTGTCCTCGTCGAGCTCCAGATCGATGCGGGGCTCGAAAGGAATGGATTTATAAGCCTCGTCGGTGAGGGTCAGGTGACGGAGCTTGTCGAGCGCATCCGAGGAGTTGGAGATGAGCTCGCGCAGAAAGATCTCAGGATGCGAGTAAAGAGAGTGGATGATCAGCTGCAGCAGCTGACTGACTTCGGTCTGAAATTCACGTTTCGACATATATATGGCTTACCAGAGGAATTCGTTAACTGCCTTTATGAGTATAAAGGCGAGCCGCGACCCTCATCCGGCCATTTACACGGCATGGTAGGTAATGACTCGGCGCTCGATGTTGGAACGCTGAAAGGTAGAGTTCGGCTCAGGCCGGATGGAAACAATCCGCTCGACCCAGTTCCCGTGCGCGTCGTAGACGTACTCGAACCGGTTGTGTTGAATCATCACGCGGTCCTGCGAATAGATCACCACCCCGTGCTCATCGATGTTCGCCTCGCGGCTGGTGTGCCCAGTGGTTTCCTCCATGGGATTATCATGATCTTCGTCGTAGCGATACGTAGTGCGGTCTCCACCGAGTGTGCCCATGCGACACGTTGTTTCGATCATCCGGCCCCGGGTATCGTAGACGTGGGTCGTGCTTGAGAACGTTCCATCGAAGATTTGCTCAAGCATCGCCGCCATTCCCTGGCGCTCCTCCGCTGGGCTCTTTTCGACAATTTCCTGGAAGAGGACCTCATCGCCAAGACTCAATTCCACGTTTAACAGTCTTCCCTCGCTATCCCGCGTAAGGGTCGAATACCGCAGTATATTGTCGTTTGCATCCCGAAAAACAACCTTGGTGGGAAGATCCCTGTCGTCATAAGTGGTGTACATTCTCGCGGCTCCAGGAGGAGACCACCCCATGTCTGTGCCTTCAATACCGTAGCTGGTGTGGGTGTGGGCTACGGTAGGACCCAGGAACTGCACTTTGGTTCTCTTGCCGCCGGCATCGTAAATGCAGATCTCGGTGTCTGTTTGCGCGCCGTCCTGGTTCAGATGCACGGTTCTTACGTGCCGCCCGGCTTCATCGTAGAAATATAGGACCCTGCTGATGGATCCATCCCCCATCCAGGAATTGGACTCGGTTAGCCTACCCGCATCGTCGTAAAGGCATCGCGAATGACCAATGGATCCATTGGCGTTGTAAAAATCGGTGGCGCTGATTTTCCCATCCGGACGGAACGAGCTCGTAGTGTAGTGCTGAACCGGCTGCCACGCCTCCTTGTCGAGATCCCAGATGGCAAATTCGTTCCTGAGGGTTTCTACCGGGCCCTTGACCTTCCATTTCGCAAGATCACTCATAGCGTTTCCTTTGCTCAGATACGCGCAGGGGGCAGCGGCGACTACGGCCATCTAGCCAGAACGAGGGGCTGGTAAAAACCGCTCTCGGCGGGCATCAGCCATCGTACATCCCGGAAACCGGCCAATTGCAACACCCCGGAGAGTTCACTGCGTTGTAGAGCGCGGTACTCTGAAACGAAGTGGTGGCTAGTCCACGCCGGGTCCGACTGATTCGTGATGAACAGGTGCAATGTGTACCTCGCTTCATCGATCCAGTCCCAGACCTGATGAATAATTCGCCGTCTTCCTTCGGCTCCGTAGAACGCAGGTTGCTGCATGGTTGGTCTCTGCAAGACGAGCGAGTCGTAATCTCGAATGCTGGCGATGAACAGCCCGTCTGACTTTAGTTTTGAGCCTACCGCTCTGATTGCGCAAACGAGCTGTTCTGAGGTGAGGTGAGGGAGAACATTATCCAGTGCGGCCACGACATCGAAGTCGCAATCGGCAATCTCCTTCATGGAGGTTATATCCGAGACGTGGAACGAGATGTTCAGGCCACGAATCTCGGCCTCACGCATTGCCCTGTTCACCGCTGCTCGACTCAAGTCAGAGGCGACGACACGATGGCCAAAGCTTGCGAACCCAAGCGCCTGGGTTCCGATTCCGCAGGCACAGTCCAAGATTTTCAACGGATGGCCGCAACCTTGTGCTGCAAGAAGGGGATTCAGAATCCTGGCTTGCTGCTCGATCGCCTTGTCCCAATCGTCGAAGATCAGGTGATAGTGGTCTGCAAGGGGTTCATAAAAGCTCAGGACTTTCTCGGCCATAACCTACCAACCTATCGTTCCTGGCGCACCCTTGAAGGGCCCCTTCACGTGGGAGGTAATCCACCCGCCATAGAAATTGCCGGGCTGTGCTAAAACACGCTCTTCATCCACCCAGCACTCGTCCATCATGGTCGCATAGAACGCGAAATGGTCCCTTAAGGCAGCATAGGCGGTAGACGGCGTCGCATAGCTCCACGCCACACCCGGCAGAGACGGCCGGCCTTCCATAACAAGGTCCCAGTAGCTCGCTACACCTTTGAACTCACAGAAAGTCCCTCTGCGAGCGCTCGGCCGCAACCATTTCGTGGCGACATCATTCGGAGGAAAGTAATACACCGGTGGATGGCTCGTCTCGAGGATTCGCAAGCCGCGGCGCGTCTCGGCGACCACTATGACCGCATGGATCACGCGCAGGTGGCGCACGGTCGGCTCCAGTCGAGGCGGGCGCGGATAGTCCCACACCGACTCTTGCTGAAGTGTTTCTCCTGCAATATCGCCTTCCGCCTTTTTTCGTTTCTCCATGGCGCCATATACCCCTCTTCAACTGTAGACTGCAGCTACATGCGGTCGCTCGTTACTGTTCACCCTGCGGAATAATGCCCGTGCGAAGTTTAGAAGCCCCGTTATGCTCAAGATCATTTTTGCCCCGGTACGCTACCGATGGGTACTGATCCTTTTCGCGATGATGGGAAGCTTCGCACTCCAGGCGGGTGCTCAGGCTTGCGGTGCGAATGCGCAGAGCCCGATTGCAACCGACCGGCCGCAGGTCACCAGCTCGAGTATTGTCGTTCCCTGCGGGAGCCTACAGGTCGAGAACGGATTTGCGGAAACCAGTGACGGGGGCCAACGGGGCTTCGATTTCCCTGAAACCTCGGTGCGCTTCGGCATCGCCAACAAGACTGAGCTTCGTTTTGGGGTTCCGGACTACTTTCAAAATGCTGACACTGCGACCGGTTTTGCGAGCGGATTTGGCGATCTCAGTTTGGGCCTCAAACAGCAGCTTGGACCAACGCGCGGCGGATTTGGCATCTCCGTTATTCCCTCGGTCAGCTTTCCGACGGGCGCCAACGCAATTTCAAGCCATGGCTATGATCCGACGGTTCAGGTTCCCTGGTCGCGCTCGTTTAAGAACAGCTGGACGGCTGCCGGCATGTTCTCCCTGATGTGGCCTACCGAGGGAACGCGGCGAAATTTGACCGGCCAGGCCAGCGCGTATATTGACCGGCAGCTTACGCAGCCGTGGGACGCTTACGTGGAGTACTCCGGCGCCTTTCCGCAACGCGGTGGACCGCAGCATGTGATCGATTTTGGCACAGCCTATAAGCTTTCGCCGCATCAGCAGCTCGATTTTCACTGCAACTTCGGTCTTTCGTCGGCGGCACCCGATCACTCGATCGGCTTCGGCTATTCCTTCCGCTTGCAGGCGATTCACTCCAGATGATGGAAACTAGATCTTGCGTCTCTCTGCATTTTCCAATGCGGCTTCCACTTGCATCAGGATGTCCTTTGCGTCCTTGACGGGCCTTCCGGCCTCCATCAGTTGGTAGGAGTTACGTAGCCGCCTCAACGCGTCTGTCAACTCGATGTTGCTCTCCAAAGTCCACCGGATCCAGCTCTCGATCTGCCCATCTATGACCACTCGGGGCACTGGGAACTCGAGCACCTTCTGCGTATATGAGCTGGGAGCCGCCTGCCGCATTCTTCGATGTTTCCTCGGTTGCGGAACCTGCGGCCTGGCCGCGGGTAGAAATACCCGCCGAAATGCCGGCCAGAAAAAGAGGGAAAGCCAGCTTTCCCTTTGCTCAGCTCTCTCTTCTCTCACACTATCGTTAGGTACATCTGCTTTTGCAATCACGATAAACACCTTCTGCTTTAACCAAAACCATCACCAGAGAGGATTGCAGAGAAGAGAGGGTTCTGTCGTTGCTCGCCAGCAAGGAGCAGGAATTTCGTCCCGACGGAGTTTTCCCCAAGTCTGTTTGAGAGCCATCCTTCCGCTGGCGACTGGCAGGGTTGGGCTGACGGTGATGAATCGGCGTATGCTAATTCCGTCATGTGCCAGGGAGGCGGAAATGTTAACGCGCGTGTCTGCTCTGTTGGCGGTGAGTCTGCTGGTGACCTTGGGATTCGCCAAGGACAAGAAAAATAATCTACCGCCCTATGTTTTGAGCGCCAAGACCGTCGCCGTCATCATTGACCCCAGTGCGGGCATTTCGATCGACGATCCACGGGCAAATCAAGATGCGCAAAAGGCCGTGGAAGCGGCGCTGCTGAGTTGGGGAAGGTTTGAGCCTGTCTTGTCGACGCAAATGGCGGACATAATCATCGTGTTGCGCAAAGGAAATGGGCACATGATGAATGAGACGATGCCCGATCCTCGGCAAAACGACCGCCCAGGCGCAATCACGTCTACGGATAATGGAGTGTCCATGGGGGGACAACACGGCCCTCAGCCCGGGATGGTGGGGCCGCCTAACATGGGATCAGGCGCGCAATCCCCGGGTCCCCAGACGGAGATGGGCCAGGCGGGCGATTCATTTGTTGTCTACAAGGGCGGCGAAGAAAAGCCGCTGGACACGCCTGCTGCGTGGCGCTACGTGGCGATGGACGCCCTTAGCCCGCATTCGGTTCCCGCGGTGGCAGCGTTCCGGAAAGCCGTAGAGAATGCGGAAAAGGCCGCCGCTGCCAAGAAACCTTAGGGATGAGACGATTTCAGTGCGCTGCGCATGGCCTCTGAATCTACAAGAGGTACACTTCCCCCGCCTGCCGCCGATCAGAAAAGCGCACGGGATAGATAGGCCGCCCCAAAAGAATTTGGCATTTCCTGTAACCTCTCCAGGCTAGATGCGGTCTTAGTGCGTGGACTTATCATGGATGAACAGGAACATAACGCTAATCTGACGTCTTCCGAGCCTCCGGTGAAGGACGAAAAGGCCGGCCCGGGGATTACCTCTGAGTCAAGTGGGACAGTGCCCAGTGCATCGGCGAAGTTGGCTGCAAACGAGCCCGTCGTGTTGGACGCTCCCGCACCCGCCCCCATCGTTCAGGAAGAAACGGAGAGTGCGCCGGTTTCCCCCAGGATTCGACTGGATAAGAAGCATCCTCTGGCCATTCGCTGGATGCACTGGGTCAATTTTCCGGTGCTCTTCACCATGATCTGGAGCGGCTTGCTGATCTATTGGAATGACTCGGACAACGCCTATAAACATCCTCATGCGGTCTACCGGATCGGGGTGGGCCCGTTTACGCTCATCCGCTTTTTTCCACCGTGGTTCTGGAAGACGATGAATGCTCCCTACCACGTGACCGAGGGGCTGGGATATCACTTCTTCTTCATGTGGCTCTTCGCCATCAACGGAATTCTCTATGTGTTGTTCACCATCTTCTCCGGTGAATGGCGCTTTGTCGTTCCCGACCGGAAGAGCCTCAAAGAAGCGATCCAGGTCACACTGAAGGATCTACACCTGAGCAAGTACCTCCCTCCGCAGACCAAGTACAACGGGGCGCAAAAGATTGCGTACACCTCTGTCATTCTTATGGGCGCTGGAAGTCTCATGACGGGCCTCGCTATCTACAAACCGACGCAGGCGCATTGGATCACGACTTTGTTAGGCGGCTACGAGATGGCGCGCTGGGAGCATTTCCTGCTTACCATGGGCTTCTGCGGATTCTTCCTCATTCATGTGACCCAGGTGGTGCTGGCAGGCTGGAACAATTTCCGTAGCATGATCAGCGGACTGGAAGTGAAGCCGGTGCAGGAGCCATCGCTCGAAGCTGAGAGAAAGAGTTGGGGATGAGCGATCTCGACGACAAGCAAGTGGATTCAGCAGAGCAGGAAGCGGCCGACGCGGCGGTGTTGCAGGAAAGCCGCAAACACACGCGGCGCAGCTTCGCCGTCGCGGCGGCGGGTGCTGCCGCCGGCTGGGGCCTCTACCAGTGGATCGATCGCAGCCAGCGCCTAAGCATGCAGCCGAAGCCTTTGCGAGAGACCTTTGAAACCAATGCTGGGCTTGCACGCGCGGTGTTCGACGACCGGGCGCTGGCTCCGACCTATCCGCTCCAGCGCGCCGAGAATCTGCGCGTGAACGGCGTATACGGCTTGAAGCAGGCCTTGGTTCCAGAGAGCTGGCGACTGCAGTTGACCGGCGTGGCGAATGCGCAACGCTATCCCCAATATGTCGCGGATGTGACGGCGTGGGAGTACCGCTATGCGGATACGAAAACCAACGAAGACCAGGGCCACGACACGAAAGTAGCCCCGAGCGCCGACACGGCGGAGAAGATGGCGCCCGAATCGATGGTTGCCGGTGAGAAAGTTCGCCAGGTACGCGCCGGCCGCATGCCGCGCGGTCTGGAAGAGGCAGGCGAAAGCCGCTCCACGCTTGCCCCAGGCACACCTGGTCTGCTGCTGACCATGGACGATATTCTGAAGCTCCCGAAACATGACCTGGTTACGCAATTCAAGTGCATTGAGGGGTGGAGCCAGATCGTGCATTGGAGCGGAGTGCGTTTAGCAGACTTGATCGCGGCCTACCCACCTGAGAAAAGGGCCGACGGAGGACTGCCCCGCTACGTGTACATGGAGACGCCCAACGGCGACTACTATGTCGGCTACGATATGAAGGTCTGCTTGCACCCGCAAACGCTGCTGGTTACAGAAATGAGCGGCAGCCCGCTGGCGCAATATCATGGCGCTCCGCTGCGGCTGCACGCGCCCACCAAGTACGGTTACAAGCAGATCAAACGTATTGGGCTCATCGCCTATACCGATCAACAACCCGACGATTACTGGACCAAGCTCGGCTACGACTGGTACGCGGGGCTGTGAGTGTTGTCCACAAGGGGTGCCCAGGACCATGTTCCTCAAGCGTTAACTCGTTCAGGATGTTTGTTCGTTAAACCCCTCACAGACTCGTCATCTGAGCGAATTTGTCAGTGCTTCGACGGAAAACACCATAACGCGGTAAATGTTTGCAGCGCTTCGCTCAGAGGAAGAGTTTGTGGGAACTTAACGAAAAACATCTTAAACAAGCTACGAGTATGGGGCCGCGTCCCGAGCTACTCTCGCCCGTCCAGCGGCTAAATGGGTTTTGTAGGACCCAGGGCTTCTAGCACCATGGCGGAGGCCTGCGAGACGCTCCCGGCGCCTAAAGTGAGAATTACATCGCCGTCTGCGGCCTCGGCGACGGTGCGCTTTATGGCTTCTTCGAAGGAGGCAGCGTACTGAACTTCTTTGCGGCCCACAGCACGGACCAACGCAGGGGCATCGACGCCGGCAATGGGTTCTTCGCTGGCGGCGTAGATGTCCAGCACCTGGACGGTGTCGGCTTCGTCGAAGGCGGTGGCGAACTCCTCCATCAGATCGCGGGTGCGGGTGTAGCGGTGCGGTTGAAAGATAACGTGCACCCGGCGAAAACCTGACTCCCGTGCCGCGCTCAGCGTGGCGCGGATTTCCGTCGGGTGATGTCCGTAGTCATCGACCACCGTCACGCCGCGAACGCAACCCTTTGACTGAAAGCGGCGATCTACTCCGCGGAAGCCTCGCAGAGCGAGCGCTATGTGCTCACACGACACCTCGAGCTGGGTGCCAATGGCCACCGCGGCGGTTGCATTCAGCACGTTGTGCCGGCCAGGCACATTCAGAGCGAAAGGGCCAAGCACCAGGCCGCCGGCAGCCACCTCAAAACGAGATCGCACATCCTCAGCGGGGGGAAGCATGCGCAGCACGTAATCGGCATGGGGCGCCACGCCGTAGGTAAATACCCGCCGCTTCACGCGCGGCAACAGAGCAGCGAGCTGTGCGTTGTCAACGCAGGCCGTGCAAGCACCGTAGAACGGAACCCGCTCCATGAATTCAAGGAAGGCGGTTTCCACGTCTTCCATGTCGCGGTAGCAATCCATGTGTTCACGATCGAGATTGGTGACCACGGAGAGAATGGGCGAAAGCTTGAGAAAGGATCGGTCGCTCTCATCCGCCTCGGCGACCAGGTACTGCGACTTGCCCAGACGGGCATTCGAACCCAGGGCATCCACACGGCCGCCAACCACTACAGTCGGATCGAGCCCCCCAGCCGCCAACACGGTGGCGATCATCGATGTGGTCGTGGTCTTACCGTGCATGCCTGCCACGGCGATGCCGTATTTGAGGCGCATGAGCTCGGCCAGCATCTCGGCACGCTGGATGACAGGAATTTTTCGCTGGCGCGCCTCCACCACTTCCGGGTTCTGCTCATTGACGGCGGAGCTGGTCACCACCACCCCAGAGCCCACCACGTTGCCGGCAGCATGCCCCTGGAAAATCGTCGCGCCCAGACTACCCAGGCGGTCAGTAATGCTGGAGCGGCGCAGGTCAGAGCCGGAAACCGCGTAGCCCAGGGTGAGCAGAATCTCTGCTATGCCGCTCATGCCAATGCCCCCAATGCCAATGAAATGAACGCGTTGTGCCTTGGCAAACATGGCGGGGGAAGGTAGGGTGGCGTGGCTCACTCCCCATTACTGTATCAGCCGGCGGGTTCTGCTTCCCCTTTGGCGGGGAGCGCATCTAATATGTTGTAGCGGTTGAGCCAGAGGGGAAAGGCAATTTGCTTGCCAGAGCCAAAAATAGGGCGCAACTTTTTACAGAATGTGTGGTTTTAATTAGTAGGCACCAGAAGTTAACCAGGGGTGCTCGAAGTACGCCAAAGCGGTTGGTTATGTACTGCAAAATGCCTTGGCGAGGAGGTCCCAAAATGCGCTTCCTTAGATATTTTGTGCTGCTCGCAGCCCTGGCGGTTCCCGCAGCGTTACTATTTTCTACTCCCGCCAATGCCCAAGTGGCTGTAGGGATTGGGGTGGGACCCGGATACGGGGATTATGGTTATGGCTATCCTGCCCCTGTCTGCTCGTGGGGGTATTACAACTACTATCCTTACGCATGCGCGCCTTATGGCTATTACGGTCCTAGCTGGTTCGTCGGTGGCGTATTTATCGGAGCCGGCCCGTGGTATCACGGGTACTGGGGTCGCGGCGGATACTACGGCCGGGGTGGATACTATGGCCGCGGTGGATACTATGGCGGAGCCGGATATCACGGTGGTGTAGGCTACCGCGGTGGAGTCGGCTACGCTCACACGGGTAACAGCTTTGCTCGCGGCGGCGCCGGCTACGCAGGTGGCGTTTCACATGCTGCGGTAGGCGGTAGCGCTGGTGGGTACCACGGCGGCAGCATGGGCGGCGGTGGTGGTTTCCACGGCGGTGGCATGAGCGGTGGTGGTGGCTTCCATGGCGGCGGTGGTGGTTTCCACGGCGGCGGTGGTGGTGGACACCGGTAAGACTTAAAACTGATCCACGGAAACGGCCGGCGATTTCGCCGGCCGTTTTCTTTTGCGACAGGGTTTAGTGGGAGGATGACGCGAGAGCGGCGACCATCTCGGCAATTCTGGCGGTGGCCCGGGGATGAGCAAAGGTACGGGCGCGCTCTGACATTTCGCTGAGCTCCTTCCGGTCGTTGAGCAGGCCGGATAATGCCGCCAGCAACGCCGCCCCGGTCATATCTTGCTCCAACAGCATCTTGGCGGCTCCGCCCTCCACCAATACTTCCGCATTCTTCCGCTGATGGTCGTCGGCCGCCTGAGGAAAAGGAACCAACAGCGACGGCTTGCCGCTGGCGGCGAGTTCGGCTACCGTGCTGGCTCCGCTGCGCGCCAGGATCAGATCCGATGCCGCAAACTGAGCCGGCATGTCCTCGAGAAAAGCTTGCACCTTCCAACGGTCCGCCGCCGCCCCGCTGGCGGTATAGGCCGCCTCGGTTGTCTCGGCGTGGCGAGCGCCGGCCTGGTGCAGGATAGTGAGGCCGGGGACGGATTCCAGGAGTGCCTTGGCCACCTCGGGCATGCGCTGGTTTAGAGCGCGCGCACCCTGGCTTCCACCCATAATCAGCAATCGGGGATCGCTCGCCGGCGGACGCGCAGGGAGCGCGAAGAACTCGGCGCGCACGGGAATTCCAGTAAGCTCTGCATTGCGGAAGTAGGCGAGTGTGGGCGCAAAATTCACCGCGGCTGCGCTGATGCGCTTCCCGACCAGGCGATTTGCGAGACCGGGAACGGCGTTGGGCTCGAAGGCCAGAGTGGGAACGCGTTGAAGCAGAGCTGCCAGCATCCCCGGTCCCGAGGCGTACCCACCGACACCCACCATCACCTGCGGCTGCCAGCGGCGCAGCAGGCCCATGCAATAGAAAATGCCGCGAGGCAACGCGACGAGCGTCTTGAGTTGGGTCGCGAGGCTGACACGGTTGAGCTGGCCGACATCGATCAATTTCAGCGGGTAGCCGGCCTGCGGCACCAGGCGGGTTTCCATGCCCCGCGCCGTGCCGATGAAGCAGACTTCCGCCGAATAGGCTTGCTTGAGCGCACCGGCGATCGCCAAGGCGGGAATCACGTGGCCGCCGGTTCCGCCGCCGGCAATCATGACCCGCATACCCGTCAGTCGATCTCCCGCGTGAGACTCAGCAGCACGCCGATGCTCGCCAGGGTGATGAACAGAGACGTACCACCGTAAGAGACGAAAGGCAGGGTGATGCCTTTGGTGGGAACCAGGGCGAGCACGACGCTGATGTTGAAGAAGGCCTGGATCAGGATAGTCGCGGTGATGCCAAAGGCAAGAAAGCGCGCGAAGACGTCTTTGGAAAGGCTGGCCGCCCGCAACCCACGATAACCCAGGGCGACGAACAAGGCGATGATGGCCAGGCCGCCAATCAGTCCGAGCTCTTCGGCGATATTGGCAAAGATGAAGTCGGTATGCGGCTGCGGCAGGTAGAAGAGCTTTTGCCTGCCCTCCATAAAGCCGAGCCCGCGTATGCCGCCGGTACCGACAGCAATTAACGACTGGATGGTGTGGAAGCCGGAACCTTGCGGGTCCGCCTCGGGATTGAGAAAGGCCAACATACGCGCCCGGCGCCAGGGAACGCGGAAGAGCAGGAAGTAGAGCACGGGCGCGGCGGCCAGTACAGCGTAACCGAAATATTTTGTTTCGGCGCCTGCCAGGTAGAACATCAGAGCGGCCACCGCGGCGCAGACCAGAGCAGTGCCCAGATCGGGCTCTTTAACGATGAGCAGGATAAAGACCAGGGTGGGCAAAGCGGCGGGCAAAAGAGTGTGGCGCCAATCGCGAATGGAATGCAGCTTATCCTGCAGAAACCAGGCGAGGAAGAGCACCAGCACCGGCTTGGCAATCTCCGACGGCTGAAAGGAGAGGCCCGAAAAGCGGATCCAGCGATGGGTATTGTGTGAGTCGCGTAGAAGAAAGACGCCCAGCAACAAGAGCGTGGTAACGGCCACCGCGGGAAAGACAACGATCGGGCGATTAAATTTACGGTAATCGATGCGCATCAGCAGGGTCATGGTCACCAGGCCGAGAACTGCCCAGCCTACCTGCTTGCTGACAAAATTATAGGGCGAACCATACCGATCCTCAGCCATGACTGCGGAGGCGCTGAAGATCATCAAGAGGCCAATGAAGGTCAGCAGGACGGTCACGCCGAAGAGCCACTTGTCGACGCCTACACGTTTTGCCATACGCCTGCTCCTTCACCTGCTGCTTGCCGAGCCATCACTGTTTGCTTGAAGACTCTTCCCCGGTGCTCGTAGTTTTCAAACTGATCGAAACTGGAGCAGGCAGGCGCCAACAGAATTACATCCCCGGACACTGCCTGGGCCGCGGCCTGGCTGACCGCGACCTCGAGCGTACCCGAGCGCGTGATGGGGACAACTCCGGCGATCTGCCCTTCGATTTTTTCTGCCGCCGAGCCGATGGTGTAAACCGCTTTGACCCGCGCCCTCAGCAACGCATTCAGCTGGGTGTAGTCGGAGTCTTTATCCTTGCCGCCAAGGATCAGGTGAATATTTCCCGGAAAGGACGCAATCGCTTTGGACGTGGCGTCCACGTTGGTGGCCTTGGAATCGTTGTAGTAGTCGACGCCGTGGATGGAGGCGACCCACTCCAGCCGATGCTCCACGGCATGGAAGGCTGCGACCGCGCGCCCAATGACCTCGGGCGGTATCTGGGCAACGCAGCCGGCGCAAACAGCCGCGAGTACATTCTCGATGTTGTGGTCGCCTTTGAGCGGAATCTCAGCTACGGGCATAACCGGTACCGGTGAGGCCTGCTCCGACGCACGAAACATCACCATGCCATTCATGAGGAAGGCGCCACTGCGGACAATTTTGCTGCGGCTGAACCAAAGCACCTGCGACTTGGTGCGGCTAGCCGCCTGCTGGACGACGGGATCGTCCCCGTTGAGGATGAGATAGTCCTCCCCAGTCTGGTTGGCGAAGATCTTCTCCTTCATGGCTACATAGTTTTCAAAGGTGCCGTGCCGGTCGAGGTGGTCCGGAGTAATGTTCAAGATCATGGCGATCCGGGGATGAAAGCTCTCCGTGGTCTCGAGCTGAAAGCTTGAAACCTCGAGCACCGACCAGCCGCCAGGCTTGCTTTGATCGACCGTCTCGATCACGGGCAGGCCGATATTGCCGGCGACCAACGTCTGCAGCCCGCCGGCGCTGAAAATCTCGCCGCAAAGGGTGGTGGTCGTCGTCTTTCCGTTGGAGCCGGTAATCGCCAGAACCTCTCCTTTGAGAAAACGCGCTGCCAATTCCAGCTCGCCGATGATGGGCAGGCCCAGGTTGCGCACTTGCACCAACTCCGGAGTATTCAAAGGCACGCCCGGAGAGACCACGATGAGGTCCTGCCGGCGAAAGGTCAACAGTCCATGGCCCCCGGCTTCGACCAGGATTCCCGCCTCCAACAAGGAGGGAATCTCTTTGCTCAGTGCCTGTGCGCTGCGCAGATCTGAGACGGTGACCTGCGCGCCGCGACGGCGCAAGAAGAGAGCCGCGGCAAGGCCGGATTTGCCGAGCCCAACGACCAATACTTTTTTGCCCTTTAGTTCCATCCAGCCATCCACCTGAAGTTCAACGCAGTTTCAGCGTAGTGAGTGCAAGGAGCGCAAACACCAGCGCGGCAATCCAGAAGCGCACCACTACTTTAGACTCCGACCACCCCATCAGTTCGAAGTGATGATGCAGCGGCGCCATCTTGAAAATACGCTTCTTGCGCAGTTTATAGCTTCCCACCTGCAGGATGACGCTGATTGCCTCAATCACGAAAATGCCGCCGATAAACGGCAGCAGCAACTCCTGCTTGATCACGACTGCCACGGTACCGATGGCGCCGCCCAACCCGAGCGAGCCCACGTCGCCCATAAACACCTCGGCCGGGTGCGCGTTGTACCACAGGAAGCCAATGCTGGCGCCCACCATGGAGCCGCAGAAGACGGTCACTTCACTGACCATGGGCATACGCTGCAACTCGAGGTAGTCAGAGAAGACGGCGTTTCCACTGACGTAGGTCAGTACGGTGAGGGCGGCCGCGGCGATGATGGTGCAACCGATGGCCAGCCCGTCCAGTCCATCGGTAAGGTTCACGGCATTGCTGGCGCCGACGACGATCAGGGTGACGAAGAACGCGAAAGGTAAAAAGGCGAGTACGCCCAAATGGGGAATCGCACCCAGCACGTTTATGGAGAGATCGGGGCGAAAGCGCTTGAGAAACGGCACCATGAGATGAGTGGAGTACACGCTCTCACTGCGCATGGCCAGGAGTGCCAGTGCAATGGCTATGCCAGTGATGATTTGCAGGCCCATCTTCTGCGATGGGGTAAGGCCTAGATTCCGCCGCTGGACAACCTTGATGTAGTCATCGGCAAAACCGATGCCGGCAAAGGCCAACGTGGAAAGCATGACCAACCAGACGAAGGGGTTGGAAAGGTCGCTCCACAGCAGCGTGGGCAAGAGGATGGCAATACCGATGAGCACGCCACCCATGGTTGGAGTGCCGCCTTTTTTTTGGTGGCCTTGGGGACCGTCCTCGCGAATGTATTGGCTGATTTGAAACTCACGCAGCTTTTCAATGACGAATGGCCCGATGAGCAGAGCGATGAGCATCGCAGTGAGACTGGCGAAGGCAGTGCGAAACGTCAGATACCGAAAGATGCGGAAGGGTCTGAAGTAGGGAAAAAGTTTTTGATACAGCAGCCAGTAAAGCAAACTTCCTCCGCCATCCGCGCAAAGAATTCAAGCGTTTGGGGTTATCTTACAGGCGATCGAAGTGAGTGTATGCTTCTGCATTTGCGCGCGAACCACAGCGGCAACTAGCGAGTAATTCTGTCCTGATCAATGTTCGTGATTAGCACAGAATCGACATGGTTATTCCTGCAGGACGCGGAGCGCTCGCTCCAGGCCCACGCCGCGGGATGCTTTGAGCAGCACTGCGTCGCCTTCTCTCAGCTCTGCTTTCAGCCACTCGCCGGCTTGTTCGGCGGAAGGAAGAAAGATGGCCACGGCGCCAGCCACGCGCGCGGCTTCCACAAGATGCTGCGCGTTTCCCCGTACCCCGACGACCAGGTCGATGCCGCTTTCCGCAGCAGCCGTGCCGCACTGCTGATGCAGTGAGATGGCTTCGACGCCTAGTTCCAGCATCTCGCCGGCCACCAGGATGCGCCGCTTGGCCGGCATGGAGGCAAGAGTCGCGATCATGGACTTGAGCGCTTCCGGATTGGAGTTGTAGCAATCGTTGATGACCGTGGCTCCGGCGATGTGCAACACCTCGCCTCGCTTGTCAGGAGGGCGCAGCCGGCCAGCCGCTGCAGCACACTCCACCAACGGAATGCCCGCTTCGACGCCGGCCGCGATCGCTGCCATCGCATTCCAGATGTTATGGCGGCCAAGCAACGCCAACGTCACCGTTGCCTGCTCTTCGCCGGCCGTCACTTGAAAACGCACTCCCGCAGCGCCAAGCTCCTCAATATTTGAGGCCCGCGGATCGGCACACGGGCCCATGCCGAAGTAGATGGACCGACCGTGAAAATCCCGCCCGAATTGTCCCACGTAGGGATCGTCGCAATTCAGGAATGCTACCCCATGAGCAGGCAGGCTCTGCACCAACTCGTACTTGGCGCGTGCGATGCCGGCCACACCATCGGGAAAATTCTGCGCGTGGGCGCTGCCTACGTTGGTGACAATGCCCCAATCGGGATGAGCGATACCGGCTAGCGACGCGATTTCACCCAGGTGCGACATCCCCATCTCGACCACGGCCATTTCGTGCTCCGGCTCAAGCTTGAGTAGTTGCAAGGGCATACCAAATTCATTGTTGAGGTTTCCCTGCGATCGCAGCACGCGGAAGCGTGCCCCGAGAACTTCCGCGACTGCTTCCTTGGTGGTGGTTTTGCCTGCGCTGCCGGTGACTCCAATCACGCGCTTGTTCCAATGCCTGCGCACTGCGGTGGCCAGGGTTTGCAGCGCCACCAGTGGATCGTCAACGATCAGCAGCGTGTGGGTATGCGCCAGGTCAAGAAGATCACCTACCTTGCTGCGCGCGACCACCGCGGCTCGGGCGCCTCGTTCCAGTGCAGCAGCGACAAAGTCATGCGCATCGTAACGCTCACCGCGGATGGCGAAAAAAAGATCCCCTGGCGCGAGCGTGCGCGTGTCGATGGAATATCCCGTCGCCGGCTGCTCCGCCGGGTCACCTGCCCGCAGCCTGAGATCTGCACCCATCCAATGAGCGATGTCCTGCAGTTGCAGCTTCATTTGCTTATTTCCCCAGCCAGCAATATTTGCCGCGCGATGGCGACATCATCGAACGGTATCACCCGGTCGCCAATCGTCTGAGTTTTTTCGTGTCCTTTGCCCGCCAGAAGTACCAGGTCGCCGGGGTGCGCCTGGGCGATGGCCAAGGCAATGGCGCGATGGCGATCAGGTTCGACGAGCACTGTGGCCGCAGTCTGCTTGAGGCCCGGCAGCACCTGCTCGATGATGGCCAAAGGATCTTCTCCCCGCGGATTATCTGAGGTAAGAATCACGACTTCGCTGCCCGCTCCGGCCGCCTGGCCCATCAGCGGACGCTTGGTTCGATCGCGATCGCCGCCGCAGCCAAACATGGTGATCACCCGTCCGCCCGCGCGGCTCACAAACGCGCGCGCTACGGCGATGATATTGCGGAGGGCGTCGTCGGTGTGAGCGTAGTCGACCACCACGGCAAAATTCTGCCCACAATCGACAGCCTGGAATCGACCCGGCACATAGTCCAGGGAAGCGGCGCCTTGAGCGACCTCATCCAAGGTCAATCCGCGGGCCAGGGCAGCTGCGCTTGCCGCCAGCAGGTTATACACATTGACGCCTCCAGTGAGGCGGGTGGTGATGGGAACTTCTCCGTGCGGCGCGATCATGGTGAAGCGCATGCCTGCGGGCTCCATCTCCAGCCCGTAAACCCAGAAGTCGCCGTGGTCCATGCTGTAGGTGTAAACCAGCTCAGAGCCGGCCTCGCGCGCGGTCTCTTTCAGGCTGGCGCCGTATTCATCGTCATGGTTGAGGATGGCCACGCGCGGTGGCACTCCAGCGGAGCCGTCGAAGAGCTTGCGTTTGGCCGCAAAGTAATCGGCCATGTTGCCGTGATAGTCGAGATGGTCGCGGGTGAGATTGGTAAAGATGGCCACGTCAAAGTGCAGACCGGAGACTCGCTCCTGGTCCAGAGCGTGGGAGGATACCTCCATCACCGCCTCGGTCGCGCCGCCGTCCACGCCTTCGCGAAAGAGCTCCAGCAGATCGCGCGATTCGGGCGTGGTATGAGGCGCGGGAAAGACTCTGCCCGCGGCGTGGTATTCGATGGTGCCGGCAAGGACAGTTTTGCGGCCTTGATGCCGCAGCATCGCTTCCAGCAGAAATGCCGTTGTCGTCTTGCCGTTGGTTCCGGTGACGCCGCTGAGTTTGAGTTGCTGTTCGGGGTGAGCGAAAAAATTTGCCGCGATGGCCGCCAGGGTCCGGCGTCCATGCGCGACCTCAACCGCGGCTACCGAAGGATACGCGGTGGCGGCTGCGAATCCGGCGGCGGAGTCAGTGACAATGGCGCGCGCACCTTGTGCGACTGCTTGCGGGATATAACGATTGCCATCCGTGGTGCCGCCGCGAAAAGCGACGAAGAGCGAGCCGGCGGCTACCCGCCGTGAGTCATATTCGACGCCCGTCACCGCGGGGCTGGGGCCCGCGCGCCTGATGAGATCGACACCATGCAAGACCGCATCGAGCTCCACTTATCCAATTCCTCTCGTCGGCGGGTTTCAACTAAGGGGCGGGGTTTCAACCCCGCCATAGGAAATCTCCAATTTAGACGGCTTAAGCCGCTGAGGCTCTCCTCGAGGCGGCCACATGCGTTCCCTCAGCGGCTGAAGCCGGATCTTTTCAAACTATTATGTACGTCCTGAAGGCCGTACCCTTCAGGGCTAAACAGGCTGCACCCTATTAAAGAACTGAAGGACCGTTATCTTTCAAAAAGACTGTTTACTAAGCCGCTCGCTGCGTCTTAACTTATTCCTTACTTTTGTTGAAACGGATGGCAGTCAGCTTTGCTGATACCGACGCCACTTTGGTGTCCGTAAAGCCCTGATGGCGAAGAAGCTCCCGCACCGCCAATTCCTTAACCTCGCTGCTCGGCCCTTTGGGATACACAATCCATAAAGGTCCTCTGCAGGTTTTTTCTTTAAAGCACTGAGCGAGATTGTGATCCAGCTCTGATTGAGAACCAGCGCAGATCAGAACCAGGTTCGCGTCTCTTCCACCCACAGCGCCTGCTTCAGCAACCGCGGCCTTTAGCTCTTCGCTCTCGATATTCCCAAAGACCAGGAGTTTCGTCGCACCTGAGATACCTAATTTACTGGCCAGGTTGGGGAGAGGAGTTGCGATGGCTTTCGCCCATCGCTGCGCGACGTCAGCACCAAGGCGAAGTTCGACCGGATCCTGTCCGGCGCGAAATACCAGTTTGTCGCCGTGAGCCGAGACGGCGGCCAGTGAAGATATCGGAACCCGCCGGCGTATGCCGAGGCGCACGATCAGCTCGCCGCTTTCCAGCAGCACCTTGCAGTCTCCTTCCTCATCGCCCCACTTGCAGTGGCATGTGGCTTCGCGTCCCATAGGTCACGCCTTTCACCGGACGAATTGCGCCCGTTTGCTCACTCGACACAGTGTATGGGAAATGTGGTTTTAGCGGCTGAAGCGGACAACGACCTCGGTGCCGGCGGGCACCATGCTTCCAGGGGCGGGAACCTGCTCCCGCGCAATCCCGCTGCCCACAATCTGTAAAGCCAGGCCGGCCGTGCTGGCCGACTCGACCGCCAGTCGCAGAGGCTCGCCCAGAAATGACGGGACCCCGACCCGATTCGCCGCAACGACGACGCCATGGCCGGATACATGCGGTTCGCTCGCAGCGACGGCCGGCGGCAATGAGGGTGTCTCACTTTTCGTCTCGGCCGCGTGCAGCGGGACCTTGGGCGGAGGGGGCGCAGGGGGCGCAACCTCAGCCATCGGAAGGGTTCTCACCGGCATCTTCTCTGTCGGTAGTGGCGCCGCTTGCGCCTGCTCCGTGCCCGACGTCAACTCATTCGCAGCGGAAGGCACCGGTTGCTGGCCATTTCCCTTCCCGCGAAGCGGATCGTCTGCCGGCAAATTGTTTACTTCCGCAAAGAGAGCCGCTAAATCCCCGGTATGCTCTGAGGGCGCATCCTCATTTATCTCCGGGTCAGCATGGAGCTTGGCCAACTCCGGCTGCGGGAGCAGAGGCGTATCGTGGGCCACTCCCAGATATTCCAGCGCTTTCTGCGCAACCTCGGCAAACACTGGCGCGGACACTGCCGTGCCGTAATACGACGGCCCCTTTTGAGGGTTGTCGATGACCACGGCAATCGCGATGACCGGGTTATTCACCGGTGCGATTCCAACAAACGATGCAATGTGCATGGTCTTGGAATAGAGATGCGTCACCGGATCGATCTTTTGCGCGGTGCCGGTTTTGCCACCCGCGGAGTAGCCGTTCAGCGCCGCCGGTTTGCCCGAGCCGTAGAGCACCACCCCCTGCATCATTTTGCGCATTTGCGCTGCGGTCATGGTGGAGATGACGCGATGCGCGCCGGACGGCAGGGGGTCGGGAAGATCTTCACCCGACTTGAACGGCGACGGCTGGAGTTTGACTGGCTGGCCCATGGCGTCCACACGCGCCGGTATGAGCACGCGGGGCGGCATATAAACGCCTCCGTTCGCGATGGTCGAAACCATCGAGACCAACTGCAGCGGGGTGACCGCGACTTCCTGGCCAATGGCAATCGAACCGATCGACGAGGCTCCCCACTTTTTCACCGGGCGAAGCAGTCCGCGGGTTTCGCCGGGCAACTCCACATCGGTACGGGCGCCGAAGCCGAAATCGTGAATGTATTGGCTGAACTTGTCGGGGCCGACCTTGAGTGCCAATTTCACCGCAGCCACGTCGCTTGATACTTCGAGGGCCTGGTGCACCGGAATCACGCCGTAGTGTTCGCCTTGATTATCGTGAATGATTCGTCCCGCGAGCTCGATCTTGCCGCCCTGGCAATCGATCATCTGATCGGGGCTGGTGACTTTTTGCTCCAGGGCTGCGGAGTACGTGACCAGCTTGAATGTGGAACCCGGCTCATACACGTCGCTGACTGCGTGGTTCTTCAGCAGGCTGGTGGTGGCATGACGAAAATCGTTGGGATTGAAGGTGGGGCGAATCGCTAACGCGAGAATCTGGCCGGTATGTGGATCCTGCACAACGATGGTGCCATTGGATGCGTGCGTACGTTCGAGCGCGGAATCAAGTGCGCGCTCAGCCATGAATTGAATATTTTCGTCGATGGTCAGGACCAGGTTTTGTCCTGGATCGGGCTCGTGCTCCTGGCTATCGAGCACGTGGCGGCGGGCATCGAGCGCGGTGAGCATGCGGCCTGGAACGCCGTGCAGGTCGCGATCGAACTTGCGCTCCATCCCCCCCAAACCATTGTCGTCCGTGCCCACGTATCCCAGCACCTGGGCAGCGAGCTGGCTGTTGGGATAGAAGCGCTTGAACTCTTTCTGGAAATACACGCCCTTGAGATTGAGAGCTTTCACCCGCGCGATCTCCGCAGGCTCGAGCTTGCGCGCGATCCAGGCGAAGTTTCTCGACGCGTTCAAGCGAGCCGCAATCTGATGCGCTGAAGTGAAGCGGTCGGTGGGGTCGGTGTGCACTACTTTGGCCAGGGCAGTGGCAATCGCCAAACGCTTGGCGTCGCCATCCTTGTCACCTCGTTCAGCGATCTCCGACGGCACAGCGTAGACCGAATCGGCCAGCGTGGTCATCGCCAGCTCGTGCAGATTACGGTCGTAGAGAACTCCGCGACGCGGCGCAACCTCAAACGTGCGCTGCTGCTGGCGGGCAGCGCGGTCTACAAAATCCTTGTAATGGATTACCTGCAGCCATACCAGGCGGCCAGTGATCAGGCATACCCAGCAGACAAAGAAGAGGGATATATGCAGCAAGCCGAGACGGCGATGGATGGTTCCCGCTTGTACAGGACCGGAGGGCGAAACGGCCGCCCGCTGCCCCGAGACGGGCTTGGTGCGCGTTAGTTGGCGGAAAAACGAGAACTGCTTCACCCGGACCTGCCCTGCTCCCTATTGCATTAGGGCGAAAAAGTGTCTAGCGCAAATGGGGCAGAGGCGATGCTTCCGCAACCACGGGAGCGTTGGCATCGAATGTGTCTTCCCCGCGAACCACCTGGCCGGGCCTCGGCGCGTCCAGCCCCAGTTGGCGAGCCATACGATCGATGCGGTGCGGATCACAGAGTTGCGCTTCGGTAAGACGCAGTTCGCGGTTCTGCTCCTCGAGCAAGGTGCGCTGCTGCTTCTCAGCCTCTACCTTGTATCCATACTCGATGGCGCTGAAGTGCTGCCAGCCATAAAACATGATGCAGACAAAGAGCACGGTCATCGCCGCCGTGAAGATACGCATCTCGCGCACACGCACCGGATCGGCCGCCTTCACCAGGCGAGAATTGTCGAGCCGCTTACAGCAAAAAACCTCAGGGGTGGGCCCTCGCCGGGCGCGCTGCTGCGCTGCGAAGAGATAAAGATTCCGCTCCGCCACCTGCTCGGCGTTTCTTCTCGATCCGTATTTGAGGTCGTATGCCGCGATTGCCTGTGTCGCCATTTTTCCGTCCGCCTTCTAGTCCCTGTCGTTCTTGATAACTTTTGCTGCTTACCCTTACCTGCTCTGTTCCATTCGCTTTTCGGTTCTTTCCGCCGCCCGCAGCTTGGCGCTGCGTGCTCGTGGATTGCGATCCGTCTCCTCTTCGCTCGCCGTCACCGGCTTGCGTGTAAGCACTTCAAAAATCTCTTGCCGCGCACCCTCGCGCAGCGCATCTTTCGCCAGCCGGTCTTCGAGAGAGTGAAAGCTGATCACCACCAGCCTTCCTCCGGGCTTTAGCAGCCTCGGCGCCACTTGTAACAGCGCCTCGATCTCGTTCAACTCAGCGTTCACGTAAATTCGGAGCGCCTGGAAAATCCTGGTCGCCGGATGGATTGGATGGCGGCCTCGCTCAGATTTCATCGCCGGGGCGGCGGCTGATAAGACTTTGGCCAGTTGTGCCGTGGTCTTGATCGGCCGCGCCCTGACAATGGCTCTGGCAAATCTCCGCGATCTCCTTTCCTCTCCGAATTCGTAAATCAGGTCGGCGAGAACTTTTTCGTCGGCCTGGTTTACCACTTGTTCGGCGGTCGCGCCCCTCCGCGGATCCATCCGCATGTCGAGTGGCCCGTCCGCCTGAAAACTAAATCCTCTGTGCGCTGAGTCCAGCTGCATCGAGCTGACCCCAAAGTCGGCCAGCAAACCATCCAGGCTGCCTTCCGCGATATGGCGGCTCATGTCGGAGAATGGTTCCCCGTGAAGCACCCATTGCGGCATCTGCTCACCCAGCTCTTCGCTCAGTGCCTGGAACCGTCCCCGCGCCAACTCCAGCGCATCGGGGTCGCGGTCGAAGCCGATGAAGTGGCCTGCACCGCCCAGTTCCCGGGCTACGGCTGTCGCATGCCCTCCCAACCCCAGAGTGGCATCCACATAAGTTCCGCCGGCCCGCACGTTCAGATATCGGATCGCATCTTGTAAAAGAACCGGCACATGCCGCTCGCTACTCGGTACCATGTGCTCCCCCTGGGGGGTAAAAGCTAAAGTCCAAAACTCGCCAAAGTCTGCTGGTCGTCCGCGGTCAAAGGCTCGGTTTCCATCGACTGCTTGAACTCGTCGTGGTTGGCCACTTCGAGGTACGTCTGCTGCCCGAAGACCACTGCATCTCCGGCCAGCTTTGCCGTTTCCCGCAAGATCTGCGGGAGCAACACCCGGCCTTGTGCATCCATTTCCGCCATCTGCCCGTAGTAATTGACCCGGTCCAGGAACTTCTTTCTGGCCGGATTCATGCTGGGTATCTGCGCCACCTTCTCCTCAATTTTTTGCCACTCCGACAAGGGGTAAATCTCGGCCCGCCGTCCATCCTTACTAGTGATGTAGAACTGGGTCCCGTAACGCTCGTCGACCAGGCGCTTGAACTCCGCCGGCAGCTTGAGCCGCCCTTTTTCGTCGACGCGGGTTGGGTGATTGCCACGAAACATCCAGCTGCCTTCTGTCCCCTACTATTCCCGGGGCTCGGGTTTGACACTTCCCGAGAGGCCGAATTCCCTGTTCTCATCTCTTTTGCCCCAGAGCGGTGACGAAACCAGAATTTTTCGGTTGAATCGGTTTTTTGCTTCCACTTTGGACCACTTTTGTCCACATCTTAGACCAGCTGAGAGACCTGTCAAAGGGGAAATTCCGGCAAATCCTTAAGAAAGATGGGGTTTCGCGGACGGGCGGGAAAAAATACAATCTGTGCGAACTTAGGTTGGCTTTACCACAACCGATTGTGTTGTCATAGTTGATTCAGGTTGTGCGGGATGTACTTGTCAAGACGCCAGAACTCAGGCAGGCGATACGGTACTAAAGTGCTATGCCGAGCGGAAGTCCTTGTTAATCAGCGCTTGCTGCGGGAGCCTGTTGGCGTGCGCGCACCTTATCGTTGACCACCATGGCCAGATAGATGAACACGAGCAGGTTGAGGATCGTGAGCACGATCTTTAGCACGGTGACATGGCGGATGATTTCGTAAAACTCCCAGGGCAGGAACGATCCAGTCAGGATCAAAGTGAAGTACTCGGCCCACACCTTTTCCAGCACCAGCCCGATGCCCTCGATGATGTCCAGCGCCGCGTACAGAAAGATGGCGAAGCTGATCTCTTTGAGCCGCTGAGGGCTCAGCAAGGCCGACTTTTCCAACAGCACATTGACCACGCGGTTCTCCGGGTCGAAGCGGAGGGCGGTCGTAGCCCGCAAGAGTACGTCGGCAATATCTTTGTGCAATAGCTTGATGACGCCGAATCCCATGGAGACGAAGAGGACCGCCTTCAGAAGCTTCAAGACGCCAATTGCGATGAGCCAGCGATTGCGGTTTGGATGGGAATGCGTTGTCAAAGCGCCGTATTAATCAACCCTGCATTCAAGCCGATGATACACCCATCGGGTAAGCAGGGCTTGATTGGCCGTTTGTTCGCCCAAGAAATCCGTTGCCTCTCCCAGCCCGTACTACCAGTGAAGCAAAACGCAATATCAAGTGAAAGGAATGTTAAATGAAGAAGAGAAGTGTGCTCGCAGTTGCAGTAGCGCTGATGTTTGGATTTTCCGCTCTCTACGCGTCCGCAGAGAAGGATCCTATGGTCGGTGGCGCAGCGATGTATCCCACCAAGAATATTGTTGAGAACGCGGTCAACTCCAAGGATCACACCACGCTCGTTGCGGCAGTGAAGGCGGCCGGCCTGGTCGACACCCTGGAGAGCCCCGGGCCCTTTACGGTGTTCGCGCCCACCAATGAAGCCTTTGACAAGCTTCCTGCGGGAACGGTCGATACCCTGTTAAAGCCGGAAAACCTGGCTCAACTGAAGAAGATACTTACCTACCACGTAGTCGCCGGCAAGCTCACCGCGAAGGATATCGCCAAGAAGATCAAGGCGGGCGGAGGAAAGGCGACGTTGACCACAGTGGAGGGCGGTACCTTAACCGCGATGATGCAGGGCGACAAGCTCGTGCTCACTGACGAGAAGGGCGGAACAGCGACAGTTACGATCGCGAACGTATATCAATCGAACGGCGTAATCCACGTAATTGATACCGTGTTGATGCCCAACTAAGTCCGCTACTTCTCTTTCCTTGGTTCTCGAAAGCAGGCGCTCAACCGGCGCCTGCTTTTTTCTGGGCGTAGGCTTACACCATGCGGCACCACTTTCAAACCGAGCAGTGGCTTCCCTATCCCAGCGAGCGGGTGTTCGCTTTCTTTGCTGACCCGGCAAATCTGCCGCCGCTGATGCCCCGCTGGCAACAGGCCCGTGTGGAACATGCGGAGTATGTGGCGCCGCCTGGCACCTCGACCACAACCAGCTTAGCGGCCGGCCAGGGCTCATTGATCACGATCAGTTTTCGGCCGATTCCCTTTTTCCCCTTACGCCTCAGGTGGGAGGCGTATATCGCGGAGTTTCGCTGGAATGATTTCTTTTGCGATGAGCAACGACGGGGCCCTTTCAAATACTTTCGCCATTGCCACAGGACCCGCGAAGAGAATCGCGAAGGGATTGCAGGCACCGTGGTTACCGATGCGGTGGAATATGAACTTCCCTTCGGTCTGCTCGGCGAAGCCGTGAATGCGCTGGCTATGAAGCGGCAGATCCGGGCATTGTTTGCGTATCGGCAGAGAAGGCTGCTGGTGCTCTTGAAACTGAGGGAATTGTAGATCCCTGGAAGCCTGGCATAGGAAGTTGCTCAGAATTTGCGGCGAATCGGAGATGCCTTAACCGGCGTCCTCTTTTCTGTCCTCGCCCAGGCAGGTCAGCTCTGGTGGGGCTTCGCCCGTCATTTTCATCCCGGCTACGCTGGTGCGAACCTGGGGCACACCCGTCATTCGTTCGGGGGCAAGGTCGCGCTTATTAGCGGGCGACGAGGCGTTTGGGGGTCCGGTGCTGCAGATAGGGCGCCAGCTTCTCCATTGCGGCTTCCACGCTGATGCCGTACTTGGCGCGCAGCTGGTCCACTTTGCCGTGCTCGATAAAACGGTCGGGCCAACCGATGCGGACTACTGGCACTTCCAGCTGCATATCGCTCAACGCTTCGAGAACTGCGCTGCCAAAGCCGCCCATCAGCACATGATCTTCCAGGGTGACGATCACACCCACGCGGCGCGCGTACTCGGCTATCAGGTCAAGGTCCAGCGGCTTGACGAAGCGGGGATTGATCACGGCAGCGGAAACGCCCTGCTGCCTGAGGTCCGCGGCAAGTTGTTGGGCCAATGGCAGAAGCGCTCCCAACCCAAAAATTGCCACCTCATCGCCGTCGCTGATGATTTCCGCCTTGCCAATCGGCAGGGCCACCGGATGCGCCTTGACCGCGGCTCCCGGCCCCGTCCCGCGAGGGTAGCGCACAGCCGTCGGCCCAGGCTGCAGCAACGCCGTGTACATCATGTCCGCCAGCTCATCCTCATCTTTGGGAACCATGTGGATGATGTTGGGAACGCCGCGCAGATAACTGATGTCAAAAAGACCGTGATGGGTCGGGCCATCATCGCCGGAAAGCCCGCCGCGATCCATACAGAAGACCACCGGAAGGTTCTGCAGGCAAACATCGTGCACGATGGGGTCGAAGGCGCGCTGCAGAAAAGTGGAGTAGATGGCGCAGAACGGACGGAAGCCCATCGTGGCCAGACCGGCGGCGAAGATGACGCCGTGCTCCTCCGCGATCCCCACATCAAAATAGCGGCGTGGGTGATGGGGACGGAACAGGTCGAGCGCGGTTCCGTTGGGCATGGCCGCGGTGATGGCCACTACTTTAGGATCTGCGTCGGCCAACTTGACCAGGGTGTCGGCAAAAACCTCGGAATACGTGCGTTGACCCGCCGGAGTCGTCTCGCCAGTGTCCGGGTCGTAGGGGCCGAGGCCGTGAAACTTCTTCTGCTTATCGAGAGCCGGCTGGAAGCCGCGGCCCTTTTGCGTAATGGCGTGCAGCAGTACTGGACGTTCCTGCGTCTTGAGAAACTGAAAGGTTTCGATCAGCAGACCGATATTGTGGCCATCGAGCGGGCCGTAATAGGTGAGCCCAAACTCTTCAAAGAGCAAAGAGGGCCACAACATGCCCTTGGCGGCTTCCTCCGCCTTGCGCACCATATGCCGCGCAGTCCTGCCACCCAGTTTTTCCAGTAGACGGGCTGCGGAATCGTGCAGATTGGTGTAGCGCTCATTGGTGACAATCTTGTGCAGATAGTTGGCGATGGCGCCTACATTGCGGTCAATCGACCATTCGTTGTCGTTCAACACCACGATCAGACGTTTGGTTTGCTCCGCGATGTTGTTGAGGGCCTCGAAACTGATGCCATTGGTAAAAGCCGCATCCCCGGCGAAGGCAATCACATTCTCTTTGGTACCAGCCAGATCGCGGGCCACCGCCATGCCCAGGGCAGCGGAGAGCGCGGTGCCGGCGTGGCCCGCGCCGTAGGAATCATGCTCGCTCTCTGTGCGCAGCGCGAAGCCATTCAGGCCGCCCGGCTGGCGCATGGTGCGGAAACGGTCACGACGGCCAGTAAGCAGTTTGTGAATGTAGGCCTGATGGCTTACGTCAAAGACGAACTTGTCCGTAGGAGTGTTGAAGACGTAATGCATAGCCAGCGTCAGTTCTACGACGCCGAGGTTTGGCCCGAGATGGCCGCCGGTCTTCGACAGTACGAGGATCAGCTGCTCGCGTATCTCCTGAGCCAATGCCTCCAGTTCCGGCACGGTAAAGCTCTTGATATCCGCGGGCGAGTGAATCGTATCGAGTAGTTTCCCCATGGTTTCTCGCGTATGCCCTTACCGCTTGCTCTGCTTCATCGGCCCATCAAAAAAGACCCCATGTGGGGCCTGCTGGTGCGCCTGGCTTCTGATCTCGTAGTATACCAAGCTTGCCTGGACCCCCGACATTATCTTTCCGCCAGGTGTTTTGTTCCTATGCACTTCCTATGGATGCGGCTCCGCCGGCAGCGCATCCATGGTTTCCATCGCCGGCGACTCGGAGCCGAATTCTCCTTCCCACCGCGCGACCACCACCGAGGCCAGGCAATTGCCGACGACGTTGACCGTGGTGCGCGCCATATCCATCAGGGCGTCGATACCCAGGATGACAAAGATCGGCTCTTCGGGCAGCCGGAACATGGCCACGGTCGCCAGCAGCACAATCAGGGTTGCGCGGGGTACTCCGGCCACTCCTTTGCTGGTGAGCATCAGCGTGCCCACCATGAACATCTGCTGCTTCCAACCCATGTGCACTCCGGCTGCCTGGGCCACAAAAACCGACGCCAGCGCCAAGTAGAGGGTGGAACCATCCAGGTTGAAGCTATAGCCCGCGGGGATGACAAACGCGACAATGCGGCGCGGAACGCCCAGCGCTTCCATCGCCTCCATGGCGCGGGGTAGCGCCGCCTCGGAAGTACTGGTGGCGAAGGCGATGGTCGCCGGCTCCGCCACCGCGCGCAAAAACCTGCCGACGGGCACGCCCGCAATCAATGCGACCGGCAGCAAACCGAACAGGCCGAAGGCGAGCAGCGCGGCATACAACGTAAGTAGCAGGCGGCCAAGATGCAGCAACACACCCGGTCCCATTTGCCCCACCGTGTAGGCCATCGCAGCCCCCACCCCGACCGGAGCGTAATACATCACCACGTTGGTGAAAGCAAACATGGTTTCGGTGAGCGATTCGATCACCCGCAGCAAGGGCGCGCGATTCTCCGCACTCAGCCGGCCCAGGGCCACGCCAAACAGGATGGCGAACACCGCTACCTGCAGAATCTGGTTGTCGGCCACAGACTTCGCGATGTTCTCTGGAAAGGTGTGCAGCAACACTTCATCCCAGCGCATGGGGGCAGCCTGCGGGACATTCGCCACTGCATGCTGTTGCGGGACAAGTAACCCCACACCCGCGTGGCTAATATTGATCGCTGCCAGCCCCACCAGCATCGCTATGGTGGTAAGCGCCTCGAAATAAATCAGGGCCTTCAACCCCATCCTGCCCAGGCTGCGCATTTGTCCGTGGGCGGCGATGCCGGTGATCAAGGTTCCTAAGATCAACGGGGCAACGATGGTCTTGATCAGGCGCAGGAAGATGTCGCTGAATACACGCAGGCTAAGGGCGAAGGCTGGAGCGTCGGCTCCGAGCTCGCCGCCGGCGATCATGGCCCAAAAGATCCAGGCCGTCAACGAACGCTTTCGCCAGGCGCCCCAACCCAGTAGCACCAGGCCGGTCACGCGCAAGGGCACGGAGACGTGGCCGGTAGCGTGGAGCAACGGGGCCAGCAAGCCAGCGCAGTAGAGAGCCACTCCTGTGACTGCGGCTGCATGTCTGCGCGCCATCATGTTTTCTTCTGCTCCGGTCGAAGCGTATCCCCGCGCGCAGTGTAGCAGCCCGTTGGTTCTCTCAAGGCTTCGTCGTATCGGCCTCGCAACGGCGAAGCGAAATGGTGACCCGTTGTTACCGCCGGCCGTTACCTTCTTGTCATTTAAACATTGTCGTGGGGATGGAACCGAACGTAGGTAACCTGTTGCTTGCAACTTCGGGAGATTGTTCCCGCCTCGCCGCATACAGGAAGACCGATCTCAGGTTACGATGTACCCAGTTCTTGTCGCTCACCCCCCAAAGGCGATTGCATAGCCCCCGTTGGATTTTGCGAACTTTTTCGTTCGCATTCCATCTGCCCTGGTTTGGGTTGTTGTGCAGTGGTTGCCGAGTGCGAATCGGTGATTAAGCGATGAGAGGATGCAAAGAATCCGATGATTTCAAGTTCAACCACGGTGCAGCATGACGAGACGGAGCGGCTCAGGTCTCTGCTGCAATACGACATTCTTGACACACTTCCCGACCCAGCCTTCGATGAGATCGCGCGCTTGGCGGCTTCGATCTGCAATGCACCGTATGCGTTTATAGGCTTTCTTGATTGGTCGCGCGTCTGGTTCAAATCCAGTATTGGCTTCTCCGGCCGCCAGATACGCCGCAACGGATCGCCGTGCCAGTTTCTGCTGCTCGAAGCCAAGCCGATGATCGTCAGCGATGCCACCTCGGATCATCGCTTTGGCGCCTCGGGCATCGTGCTCGACCATGGCATCCAATGCCGTTCCTATGCGGGTGCTCCTCTGATCTCTGTTTCGGGCACCATTCTGGGTACGATCGCCGTTTGCTCCAACGAGCCCGACGCATTCGGCCGCAGCCACGTGGAGAGCCTGCAGGTTCTCGCCCGCCAGGTCGTTACTCGTCTCGAACTGTACGCTACCGGTCATACGCAGGAGAATGTTGTCCGCTCCCGCCAGCGTTCCGAGCAGGCGCTCACGGTAGAGCGAAATTTCGTGGCTGCCGTGCTCAATACCATCAGCGCATTGGTGCTGGTGTTCGATACCGCGGGCCGTATCGTGCGCTTCAATCGTGCCTGCGAAACAATTTCCGGCTATAGCTTCGCCGATCTTGCCGGGCGCTCGTTTCCTGAGGAGCTCTTTCCTCCAGGGGAACGCGAAACCGCGATTCGCATCTTCGAGGAGGTGCGGGCCGGCAATGCAAACCAATCCTATGAGCTCGACTGGCGCACCAAGCCAGGACGGGTGCGCAGAATCGCCTGGACGGCCACCTCGCTGACCAATGCCCAGGAAGAAGTGGGCTTCGTGATCATGACCGGCGTGGACGTGACCGAGCAACGGGAAGCGGAGACCGCTCTGCGCACCAGCGAGTTGCGCTACCGCCAGTTGGTGGAAAGCAGCCTTGGCTTCATTTGCACCCACGATCTGGAAGGCGTTCTGAAATCCATCAATTCCCATGCCGCCGCCGCCTTGGGCTATGAGCCCGAGGAGCTGATCGGCACTCCGCTGCGCAACTACATCGATCCCGATCATCTGGCCGATTACGACGCGTACTTTGCCGCTCTACAGCAAGACCCGGATCAGGATCACCAAGGGCGCTTTTATCTGCGTGGAAAATCCGGGCAACTCAGCATTGTCGCCTACCGCAACAAGCTGTTGCAGCTGCCGGGCCTGGATCCGTTCGTGCTCAGCCACGGCATTGACATTACCGAGCAGACGCATGCCGAAGAGGAACTGAATGCACTCACGCGGCAGCGTCAATCGATTCTGGATTCAGTCGGTGACGGCATCTTTGGCATGGACCTGGAGGGCAGCCTCACCTTCGTCAATCGCAGCGGAGCAGAGATGCTGGGCTACTCTCCCGAAGAGCTGCTGGGACAAAACATGCATGCGCTGATCCATCATTCACGCGCAGACGGCACGCCGTACCCGACCGAGGAGTCCTCCATCTTGGGCAGCGTTAAGCGCGAAACCCCCTCGCATGTCGATGACGATGTCTTCTGGCGCAAGGATGGGAAACCGTTGCCGGTCGAGTATGTTGCTTGCCCGCTGCTCGAAAGCGACCACGTAGACGGCGTTGTGGTGGCCTTCACGGATGTTACGGAACGTCGCCGGCTGGACCGGATGAAAGACGAATTTATCGCCACCGTCAGCCACGAGCTGCGCACGCCCCTTACTTCGCTGCGTGCTGCGCTGGGACTGGTCGCGAGCGGGGCCCTCGAAAAGCGCCCGGAGAAGATTCCGCAAATGCTCGATATCGCCCTGGCCAATTGCGACCGGCTGGTTCGCCTGGTCAATGACATTGTCGACTTTGAGCGGATCGGCAGCGGAACGCTGCCTCTGCACAAGAGCGAATGGAACGCGATCGATGTGTTGCGCCGGGCCATGGATCCGGAGCGATCCGCCGCGTCGCGCGCCGGCCTTCATTTCCGTATCGACGCACAGCCAGTCGACGTATGGGTGGACGGCGACCGCATCCTGCAGGTTTTGGGAAATTTGATCCGTAATGCGATCAAGTTTTCCGAGAAGGGCGGAGAGATTCGTCTGGCTGCGGCGGCGACGAGCGAGACGGAAGTCACCTTTGAGGTCCAGGATCATGGCGCGGGTATTCCAGCGGACAAGCTGGATTTGATTTTCGATCGCTTCCAGCAAGCGGACGCCTCGGATACGCGCATGCAAGGTGGAACCGGCCTGGGCCTGGCGCTATGCCGCGGCATCATCAATCAGCATGGGGGCCGCATCTGGGCAAAGAGCAATCCGGGCAGCGGGAGCACCTTCTATTTCACCGTGGAACAATACGTGCCCAAGCCTGATGTCGAGCCCGAGGCAGAGACTGAGCCAAAGGCAGAAGTGAGCCAGGACGAGACCCTCTCTTAGGGGCCGGACAGGAAAGAAACAGCAGGTCCCTTACTCTTCCGTTCCACGTAATTGGGCGATGACGGTGAAGTCTTCAAGGGTCGTGGTGTCGCCCTTGATGTCGCCGTTGGTCGCCAGCTCACGCAGCAAGCGGCGCATGATCTTGCCGCTGCGCGTCTTGGGCAGAGCCTGGGTAAACCGGATGTCGTCCGGACGCGCCAGCGAGCCAATTTCTTTCGCCACCCATTCGCGCAGCTCCTCTTTGAGTTGCGGCGATGGATGGTGGCTGCTTTCGAGCGAAACAAACGCTGCGATCGCCTGCCCCTTCAACTCGTGCGGACGCCCGACCACTGCCGCCTCGGCCACCTTGGGATGCGCCACCAGCGCCGATTCCACTTCCATGGTTCCCAGCCGGTGACCGCTTACGTTGATGACGTCGTCCACGCGCCCCATCAGCCAGTAGTCGCCATCCTCGTCCATGCGCGCGCCGTCCCCGGTAAAGTAGCAGCCGGGAATTTCCGACCAATAGGTCTGGGCGTAGCGATCGGGATCGTTAAAGATAGTCCGCGCCATGGATGGCCACGGCTTGCGGATGACCAGCAATCCGCCGCTGCCGGGGGGCACGGTTTCGCCCTCGCGGCTGACGATGGCCGGTTCGATGCCGGGAAACGGACGCGTGGCTGAGCCCGGCTTGGTGGGAATCGCTCCGGGCAGCGGAGTCAGCATGATGGCACCGGTTTCCGTCTGCCACCAGGTGTCGACGATAGGGCACCGGCCCTTGCCGATCATCTCCCGATACCAGATCCAGGCCTCGGGATTGATCGGCTCCCCTACCGTCCCAAGCAGGCGAAGGCTGGCCAGCGAATGCCGCTGCGGATACTGATCGCCCCACTTGATGCAGGCGCGGATCGCCGTCGGAGCGGTATAGAAGACGGTAACTTTGTGATCATCGACGATCTTCCATAGGCGATCCGACTCGGGATAATTCGGCGCGCCCTCATACATCACCGTGGTCACACCGTTCTGCAGGATGCCATACAGCACATAGGAGTGCCCCGTCACCCAGCCAACATCCGCCGTGCACCAGTAGACGTCATCCGGCTTGAGGTCGAAGATCAGTTTGCTGGTGAGGTAGGTTTGCACCGAATAACCACCAGTGGTGTGCACCAGGCCCTTTGGCTTCCCTGTTGTCCCGGAGGTGTAGAGGATGTAGAGCGGATCTTCCGCATCCAGCGGTTCGGCGGGGCACACGGCTGGCGCTTTCTCCACCAGGTCCTGCCACCACTGATCGCGGCCTGGCTTCATATTCACTGCAGAACCGGTGCGCCGGTACACAACCACATGCTTGACCGTCGGGCAGTTGACCAGAGCCTCGTCGACGATCCCCTTCAGACGCACCTCCTGCCCCCGGCGATACGAGCCATCCTGGGTGAGCACGGCAACGCAGGACGCATCGTTGATGCGATCCACCAGCGCGTTGGCCGCGAATCCCCCAAAGATGACGGAGTGCACCGCCCCAATACGGGCGCAGGCCAAAAGCGCAATGGCCAACTCCGGGGTCATGCCCATGTACACCGCGACCCGGTCGCCCTTGCGGATCCCCAGGCCTTTCAGTACATTGGCGACCTTCTGCACTTCCAGATGAAGCTCGCCGTAAGTCAGTTTGCGAACCTCGCCCGGCTCCCCTTCCCACAGAATGGCAACCTTATCCTTGCGGTCGCTTAAGGCGTGACGATCGACGCAGTTGTAGCAAAGGTTGATTTTGCCGCCCACGAACCACTTGGCCCAGGGGGCTTTCCATTCGAGGACACTGGTCCACGGGGCAAACCAGTGCAGCTCGGTGGCGATCTCCGCCCAGAACTTTTCCGGATCGGCAACGGACCGGCGATAAAGCGCCTCATATTCATCAAGACTCTTCACGTAAGCTTGCGCGGCAAACTCGGCCGGCGGGGGAAAGACTCTCTTCTCGCGCAGGGTCGAATCCAAATTGGGTTGGTGCGAAGTCGTACTGGATTCCATTGCTTCTTTCCTCTCACCGTGCGCCGTGTTGCTCTATGGCTGTTACGAAATGCGCATCGTTCAGGCTGGTTTGCCTTGGTAGCGCTGTTGGTGCCACTCCCACGCGCTGCGCACAATATCGTCGAGTTGGGTGTACTTGGGCTTCCAGGCCAGGTCGGCCTCGATTTTTCCCGAGCTGGCGATCAGCACCGCGGGATCTCCTGGCCGGCGCGGCATCTCCTCTACCGGAATGGGATGACCCGTGACCCTGCGAACAGACTCGACTACTTGCCGCACGGAGAAGCCTACTCCGTTGCCCAGGTTATAGATCATGCGTGGGCGCGCATCGAGCCCCTCAAACGCCAGCAGATGCGCCTCCGCCAGATCCTGCACGTGGATGTAGTCGCGGATACACGTCCCGTCCGGGGTGGGATAGTCCTGGCCAAAAATCTTGATGTTCTTGCGCCGTCCGAGAGCTACGTCAAGAATGAGGGGAATGATGTGGGTCTCCGGCTCATGGTCTTCACCGCGGCCTGGAGCGGCGCCCGCGACGTTGAAATAGCGCAGGCTGGCATAGCGAAGTCCGTGTACGCGGTGGATCCAGGAAAGCATCTGCTCCACCAGCAACTTCGATTCGCCATACGGGTTCGTGGGAGCGAGGGCGGCATCCTCCAAAATGGGGCTGCTCACGGGTTCACCGTAGACCGCTGCGGTCGATGAAAAGACCAACTTTCTTAAGTTTTTCTTTACCATCGCCTCCAACAAACCGAGGGTCGACGCGGTGTTGTTGCGAAAGTAAATTTCCGGTTTATGCATGCTGTCACCGGCCTCGATGAGGGCGGCAAAGTGCATGACGCCGGCAAAGGAATCGCCGTCAAAAATCTCTTCAAGCCGTTTGCTGTCAGCTACATCGCCCTCGATAAAGGTGGCCCCCGGGGGGACCATGGAACGCTGGGCGTGGCACAGGTTGTCGTACACCACGACCGTGTGGCCGCGCTCCAGCAACAGTTTCGTTACCGTTCCGCCGATATAGCCTGCTCCGCCTGTCACTAGAATCTTCACGTGTTCACATGTCCTTCTTGTACTCTTAGAGCAGGGTTGAAATGGGTGTAAGGCGCCGGCAACAAAAAGTGGCCGGTGCGAATCAAATGGGTGTTAGTTTATGGGCGACGCTGAGTCAGTTTCAACATGGCGCTCCCAACCTGGGTCTTTGCAATCTTTGCGTTTGCTTCGGGGCTGGCAGTTGCAAGGTACGGCCCTTTTTATGCCTTATCCATACACTTCTGTTTCCGACGGCTCCACCTTTGGGTTACTGCATACGCGTGGAAACTCGTCTATTGTGAGCATATCCGCAAGTACTTTGGTACTGAGCTTTAGCACGGGGCGGAAGTCGATACAACCTGCAGGATCCTCGGCAGGAGCTCGGGAGTGTTGAAGCATCCATCCCGAGTGTGCGTCTGTTTGAATGTACGAGTTTTTTCGCTGCTTTATCAACACCCTGGTGGCTCGCACATTACCTTACGACTAGAGAGAGTTTAGGGAACTTTATTATGCCGAAAGATCTTCCGATCCGCGAAAACTTCGGACTACTACCAGAACCAGAGGGCCGTTGGGGCTCTTTCGGGGTCAGTATGGTCACCAACCTCACCATTATGGTGTTGGTGGTTCTACTGACAGCTGCAGTCCACAAGGTGCAGAAGGAAAAGTATATCGAGCACATGGTGTTCGTGGAGCAGCACACACCGCCTCCTCCGCCGAAGCCCATTATCCCCAAAGTGAAGGTAATCGCTCCTCCGCAACCGCAAGTGGTGAAGTTGGACCCGCCCAAGATCGTGGTGCCGAAGATCCAGCCGCCGCCGGAGATGCCGAAACCGGTCAAGCTGGATACGCCGGATCAGCCCAAGCTGCCGCCTGCGCCGCCAAAGGCAGTTGCTCCTCCGCCGCAGCCGAAGGTCGGACTGTTTTCCAGCCCGAAGCCTACGGAGGTTGCCAACAACCAGGTGAAACCGGACGTGAAAGCCGGTGGTTTTGGCGATCCGATAGGAGCCAAGCCGAATCCTAATTCGACCCAATCGCAACTGGTTGCGACGGGATCATTCAGTGCTGCCCCCGGACCGAATACTGGCGCCGGCGCGGCGCGCAAAGGTGCGGTTTCCGGTACTTCCTTCGGTGCAGGCGTGGCCAATGGAGTACCCGGCGGCCATGACATGGGCAAGGTGGCTTCGGCCGGCTTTGCCAATGGCGTCGTCGGTGGCACCGGCAAGCCCGGCGGAACCGGAACAGTAGCTTCGGCTGGTTTTTCCAATCAAATGGGGGGCCCGCCCACCCAGGTCGCCATCAAAACCTCGGAGCCAGCTTTTGTTCCTCCTGTCGTCATATCGGAGCCGCATCCGGAATACACTCCGGAAGCAGCTCAATTAAGGATCCAAGGTGAGGTAACTCTACAGGTGCGTTTCCTGGCCACTGGCCAAGTCGAGGTATTGCGTGTCGTAAACGGACTGGGGCATGGTCTGGATGAGCAGGCAAAGCGCGTTGCCGAGCAAATCCGGTTCAAGCCCGCGGAAAAAGATGGGCACCCGGTAGATCACACCACTTTGATTCACGTGACCTTCCAGCTGGCGTAGCCAGTGATTGCCCCGGTTCTAACGTTCTACTAAATTCAACCGATTTCAGTTTTATGAGTTCAGCAACAGTTACCAATCGTTCAAAGGTTACAGGAGCCAGGAAATGACCCTGCGTCGAGTTTGGATCACCAGTCTGCTGCTGACGCTCACCGCGTCAGTAGCACAGGCCAAAACCAAGTATCAGCCCCCCTCACCTCTATCGCCGGAACAGAGTGCGCTGGTGCAGAAAGCGATTGCGGCCGAAAAGGTCACCATCAAGCAGATCCAGAAGCACTCTCCGCTGGTGCAGACCTATATCCAAAACATGAGACCCGACCAGGTTCTCTACGCGGTGCCTGAATCGGACCAGTACTTGCTGGGCCGCGTCGACTTCGGCAAGTCGATTACGGACACTTCCTACTCCAGCGAATCAACCAGCCATGGCATGTTCAAGGGGTCGATGAAATATGTCTCCGGGCTGACCAAGGCGTTCAAGATGCAGTACATCTCCGCCGGCTTCATGGAGATGATGTTCCTGGATCCGATTTCATTTGACCAGCAGCATTATGACTTCAGCTATGTCCGCCGGGACTTCCTGGGCGCGGTGCGCACGTTGGTGTTTGACGTGCACCCCAAGCCGGGCACCGGCAGCGGCCGCTTCACCGGCCGTATCTGGGTGGAAGACCAGAACGGCAATATCGTCCGCTTCAACGGTACCTATACCGGTGGCAATCAGGACGACGACAGCTCCAGCTACTTCCACTTCGACAGCTGGCGCGAAAATCTGCAGCCTGGTCTCTGGCTCCCCGTCGGCGTCTATGTAGAAGAGACGCAGAAGAGCTCTGAGCACCCGGTATCCTTCAAGGCCCAGACCTACATTTGGGGATATGCCTTGAAGCTGCCCACGCACGAGTCTGACAACGAGTCGATCAAGATCGACGACGTGCAGGATCAGAGCGATGCCAACCAGGATCTGAGCCCCCTGGCAGCCCAGCGGGAATGGATTTCACAGGCCGAGGAGAACGTCCTCGATCGCCTGGTGCAGGCCGGTCTGCTGGCGCCGCCCAGCGACTTTGACAAAATCCTGGAGCAGGTCGCGAACAACATCGTGATCGGCAACAACATCCAGATCACCGATGCCATTCGCTGCCGCGTACTGCTTACCGCTCCGCTGGAATCGCTTGCGGTGGGCAACACCATCATCCTCAGCAAAGGCCTGATCGACGTTCTGCCCACCGAGGCTGACCTGGCCGCGGTACTCTCCTTCCAGCTCGCGCACATTGTGCTGGGCCACCACATCGACACTCGTTACGCCTTCAACGATCGTCTTCTCTTCCCTGATGAAGCGACCTTTGAACGCATTCACATGTCGCACTCGGACCCTGACAACGAATTGGCTGCCAAGAAGGCCATCGACCTGCTCAACCACTCCGTCTACGCCACCAACCTGGCCCAGCCTGGCCTCTTCTTCAACCAGCTGGATGCGCGCTCCAAACAGCTGACGGCTCTCAACACGCCGAGGATCGGTGATTCGCTGCTGCGCCCCACCGGGGAGCCGTGGTTAAACGGCCTGATGCCCAAGGCACCGAAGCTAGATATGAACAAGCTGGATCAGGTCGCGGCCCTGCCTTTGGGCAGCAACTTGAAGATCGATGCTTGGGACGACAAGGTCATTCGGCTGAATGCCAGAATGCCTCCCATCATGAACGCGCGGGATAAGATGCCCTTCGAAGTCACTCCAGTCTTCTTCCGCTTGACCCGTTACTCGCCCCCTGTCACCGCGGCTCCGGCCCCGGCGGCAGGATCAGCCGAGACCGCGCCTCCACCACCTGCGGTCGACACCCAGCAGAGCGCGGCTCCGGCGCAGGCTTCGGCCACGCAACCGAGCCCACAGTAAACCCCTTGTAACCAGTTACTAAGGGGGTTTCACCAACGTTACAGAGAGCATAGGCGGGGTAGACTTTAATCTACCCCGCCTTTTGCGTGTGTTTCTGGGGAAATTATCTGAGTGGTGCGCATGATCAAAAGGTATCTGCTAGCCGGTCTGCTCTCCTTTTCCTTGAACGCAGTTCTCCACGCACAGGTGATCGCTGCCGGCCGAGGGGGCGCTCACGTAGTGGCTGGAGGCTTCTTCTCCGCGTATAGCCCCGACTACGGGCCCAACGAACTCTATGGCATCGGCGGCTTTGTGGACTTGAATTTGCGGGGACATCTGGGCGTGGAAGGGGAGATGCGTTTTCTTCGCTTTAACCAGGTCTACGATGTGCACGAAGATAACTACGAACTTGGACCCAGGTTCCGCTGGCGTTTCGGCCGTTGGGAACCCTATGGGAAATTCATGATCGGTAATGGCCAGTTCAACTTTCCCTTCAATTACGGCCACGGCGGTTATCTTATGCTGGTGCCGGGTGGAGGGCTGGACATTCACTACCATCGCTTCACAATCCGGGCGATCGACTACGAATACCAGCACTGGACCAACTTCCAGAACAGTTCCCTAAGCCCGGACGGGTTCAGCTCCGGCATTGCCTACCGCATTTTCTAGCGGGACAGCACTGCAGGTCCGCCGGCTTGAACGGGCGGAGAAATATAAGGGTAGCCCCTCGTTGGGATCTGGGGCGGTCTCACCAGGGCTGAAGCCCGTCGCGTCGCTGCGGGATAGACGCGTTTCTCGCGGGTTTTAAAACCCGCTTCCCGGGACTGAAGTCCGGGGCTGGCACAGTTCGAATGAGGTCCAGTGGTGCCGGACGCCGACTTGATCGGCAGCCTGTAAAGCCCGATCGATCGAAGTGCGACTTTCCGCGACGCTGAAGCGTCGCGGAAGTGATCTTTCCAAGGCTTTAGTTGGTCGTTCCTCTGAGCTAAAGAAAAAAGAGCGATCGAAGGGCTTCGCCCCTATTGTTCAACCCATGTACGCTGGTGCGAACATGGGGCACCAGTCCGGTACCTTCTGACCTTCTGACCTTGCTATGACCCAAACCAGGTCATCACGAGCGGATCCGCCGGACTCGTAGTTCCCTTCTCCGGCGGTGGCAAGCTAGAAGTGGTAGGCAACACCGATTGAAGGGTTGTAGACGTTGTAGAAACGGCCGGTTTTCTGCGGTTCCAGGCCGAAGTTCGGCGTCTTCATGAGCAGCCCGCGGTACTCCGCACGGATGTCCCAGCTCGGGCTGAGCTCATAGGCCACGCCGGCGCCGTACATGCCTCCGAGAATGGTTTGCCCTTTCACGTCAATCTGCGTGGTGCTGGCGTCGTCGAGCGGAGTAAACATGAACGCTGCGGGTCCTGCCTCAAGGAAGGGATTCCAGTTCTTGAAGTTTGCATTCAAAACGTACGCGCCGGAAAACTCCTGCATCCTGTCGTGAACTCGCACGTTGTTGAAGCTGGTGTAGTACTTCTGCGCATTTTGTGCGTATTGATAGTTGAGCTCGAGGCCGCTTCTCGGGGTCAGCATGTACCGGTAGCTCAGCAGGCCGCCCAGTCCATAAGTTCCAGTCTGTTGTACATCATTACCTGTAATAAATGGGGGGAAGATCCCGGTCACGCTCACGCTTATATCCTGACGGCTTTCCTGGGCATGACTCGCAACTGCCATAAATGGCAGAAGCAGAAATAACAACAGCGTTTTCTTCATTCGTTCCTGAACCTCTCGCCTGCGACCGCCAGCAGGCTCCACCCGCTTCTCGGGCTCGTCGATTTTCCTTGAAGAGTCGAATCCCTGACCCACTTTGGCAATTGTACCTGCGCCCAGCATTCGAGGCGACACCCGGTGCCCCGAAGCGCACGCTTAACCAGCACGTTCCACGCGAAACTCATAGGGCGCACCGCGCTCCAGAGAGAGCGCGCGCACCACCTTGAGAAAGGCGATCGCGGCGTGCGACAGATTGGCTCGCTTCCGGTGCACCAGGCGTAAGTGACGTTCGAAACGCAGCGCTTCCACCGTCACCTGGACCAGTTCCCTGCTGGCGAGCTCACGCTCCACCGTTAATCCCGGAACCAATGCCACTCCGTTGCCCATGGCTACGAACCTCTTCACTGCTTCCAGGCTAGGCAGCTCCACTCCCATGTTCAGTGGCGTCTTATGCTTTTGGAACGCGGCCACCACTTGCCGGCGCAGGGGCGACGGAACATTGTGGGCAACAAAACTCTCGGCGCCCAATTCTTCAATCGCCACCCCCTTCTCCCGCGCCAGCGGATGATCCGGGTTGACGACAAAGGCCAACTCGTCGGTAAACACAGCAATCGACTTAAAAAGATCCCCGGCGGGCCGGAACGACAAAATACCGATCTCCACCGTACGCTGCAGCAGATCGTCGGGGATTTTGCTGGCCAGCGAGCGCTGGATGCTCACGCTGATCTGCGGGCAGAGCCGCCGGAAGCGATCCAGTACCGGAAGCAGGTAGAGACAGGTAAACTCGTTGGCCGCGATCAGCAGCCGGCCGCGATCGAGCGACTTGAGCTCCTCCATCGCGCTGACTGCTTCTGTCCTTAAGGCCAACATTCTGCGCGCGTAGTCGCGTAATACTTCACCGGCCGCGGTGAGGGTTCCGTCTCTTGCGCTGCGTTCAAACAACACCTCTCCCAGGTCGCCCTCCAGCTTGCGGATAACCTGGCTTACGGCGGGTTGGGTGCGGTGCAGCCGATTGGCAGCGCGAGAGAATCCTTTCTCTTCCGCAACGGCGAGAAACGTCTCCAGCTGATGAACATCCATAAGGTTTATCCACCCATTTCAGGCGTTATTCCCACTACTATAAGCATTTATTATGTAGTTGAGAAGTATAATAAATTTGATCTATGCGCGATGCTCATGGAAGATGATGCTAAGCAGGACTCGAAAGGCGGCGCTTCTATGAGAGAAGCCTTCTCCAAGCACGAGCATAGCGGCCAAGATCGGGTTTTCTTCTTCGATACCACCCTGCGCGACGGTGAACAGTCGCCCGGCTGCAGCATGACCACCCCGGAAAAGCTGCGCATGGCTTTTGCGCTCGAATCGCTCGGCGTCGATATCATTGAGGCCGGCTTTGCGATCGCGTCGCCCGGGGACTTTGCCGCCATCAGCAGCATCTGCCGTGAAGTGCGCGGCCCGCGCATCGCCTCTCTTGCCCGTACGCGCCGCGAAGATATCGAGGCAGCCGCGCGGTCCATCGAAGCGGCCAACCGCTCGCGCATCCACGTATTCCTGGCCAGCTCGGATATTCACCTGGAGCACAAACTAAAGATCTCGCGGGCGCAAGCCTTGGAGCAAGCCGACGAAGCGGTGCGCCTGGCCCGGTCCTATGTAGACGACGTGGAGTTTTCTCCAGAAGACGCGACTCGATCGGACCCCGACTTCCTGTGCCGTTTGGTGGCTACGGCCATCGACGCCGGAGCGACCACGATCAATGTGCCTGACACCGTCGGCTATTGCGTGCCCAACGAGTATGGCGCCCTCTTCCGCATGCTGCGCGAACGGGTTCCGCAGGTGGCCGGAATCACCCTTTCCTCGCACTGCCACAACGATCTCGGCATGGCCGTGGCCAACAGCCTGGCCGCCGTGGAGGCGGGGGTACGGCAGATTGAGTGCACTATCAATGGCATCGGCGAACGAGCCGGCAATGCCGCCCTGGAAGAAGTTGCCGCCGCTATGTTGGTTCGCCCGGACAAGTTTCCCTACGTCCACGGGCTGAGGCTGGAGCAGCTTTACCCCACCAGCCGGCTGCTTTCTGAATTGATCACGTTTGTTCCCCCGCCGAACAAGGCGGTGGTGGGGAGCAACGCCTTCGCCCACGAAGCAGGCATTCATCAGCATGGGATGCTGGCCCACCCCTTGACTTACGAGATCATGACCCCGGCTTCGGTGGGGGTTCCCAACAATCGCATGGTGCTGGGCAAACACTCGGGGCGGCGCGCCTTGGCCCACCGCTTCAAGGAGCTCGGCTTTGCTCTCGATACCGCCGATCTCGATGTGGTGTATCACCGCTTCAATGAGCTGGCAGATCGCAGAAAAGCGATCTTCGACCAGGACCTTATCTCCCTGCTCCCGGATCATCATCGTCCCAGCGGAGTGGTGGTTCCAGAAGCTGAGCTGCATATCTGAAATGCGAGGTAAGTGAAGAATGAAATTAAAGATTCTGGTTGCCGCCGGAGACGGGATTGGTCCCGAAGTCACTCGCGAAGCAGTGCGCATCCTGCTTTCTGTCGCTGAGTTCGGCGGTTATGACTTCCAGTTCAGCGAAGTGCCCATCGGCGGACATGCCATTCGTCAGGCAGGCACGCCGTTGCCGCCGGCCACGCTGGAGGCCGCTCTGGGGAGCGACGCCGTGCTGCTGGGAGCCGTGGGCGGCAACGAATTCAATTCCCTACCCCCGGACCGCAGACCCGAAGCAGGACTGCTGCAACTCCGCCAGGCTTTGGCGGGATTTGCCAACCTGCGCCCTTCTTTTGCCTACCCCGCCTTATCCGCCAACTCTCCATTGCGTCCGGAAGTCACCGAAGGCGCCGACATCCTGTTTGTCCGCGAATTGCTGGGCGGTTTGTATTTTGGCGAGCCGCGCGCATGGGACAGGGAGACGGGAGCTGCATGGAACACCATGCGCTATACCCGCGATGAGGTCGCCCGCGTGGCCCACGTGGCCTTCCAGCTAGCTGGCCAGCGACGTAAGAAGGTTACCTCGGTCGATAAGGCAAACGTGCTCGAAGTCTCCCAGATGTGGCGCGCCACCGTGATTGAGATTGCCCAGCAGTACCCGGGCATCTCGCTGGAGCATCACTACGTGGATGCCTGTGCCATGCATTTGATGAACACGCCGCGCAACTTCGACGTGGTGCTGACCGAGAACCTTTTCGGAGACATTCTCAGCGATGAAGCCGCCGTCATCACGGGCTCTCTGGGCATGCTCCCGTCGGCGACCATTGGTGGCTCGGTGAACCTGTACGAGCCGGTGCACGGCTCGGCTCCCGACATCGCCGGCAAAGGGATTGCCAACCCGCTGGGCGCAATCCTTACCGCGGCCATGGTGCTACGCCACTCGGCCAATCTGGAACAGGATGCACTGGCGGTCGAACTGGCGGTACGCAAGGTTCTGGAGCAAGGCTATCGCACCGCCGATCTGCTGCGCGCGGGGCAGCCTGGCCAGCATGTAACCACCCAGGAGATGGGGAGCCTGGTGCACCAGACCCTCAACGAAATCATCGACCGCCGTCAGGCCCTGCACGCCGTGTAGGAGATTGCCTCAGGGCTAAAGCCCATGAAGGTTATTGGGCTTTATGTACGGCCTGAAGGCCGTACCCTTCGGAACCGGAACAAGTTTGCGGACAAAGGGAAAACGATTATGTCGCAAAGCGCAAAAACGCTCTTCGAAAAAGTTTGGCAATCACACGTCGTCGTAGCCCCCGAAGGCGAGCCCGCGCTGCTGTACATTGACCTCCATCTGCTGCATGAAGTCACTTCACCGCAGGCGTTTGAAGGGCTTCGCCTGGCAGGACGAACGGTACGCCGCCCCGACCGGGCCATTGCCACGGTGGACCATAACGTCCCCACCACGGCCAACCGGCTCATCATCGCCGACGCCATCGCGGCGAAACAGATGGATGCTTTGCGCGCCAACTGCGCCGAGTTCGGCATTCCGCTCTATGACGTGCAGTCGCCCGAACAGGGGATCGTGCATGTGATTGGTCCGGAGCTTGGTGTGACCAAGCCGGGCATGACCATTGTTTGCGGAGACAGCCACACCAGCACCCATGGCGCATTCGGCGCGCTGGCTTTCGGCATCGGAACGTCTGAGGTGGAGCACGTTCTAGCCACGCAGTGCCTGCAACAGTCGCTCCCCAAGACCTTCCGCATCACAGTGGACGGCGAACTGGGCCCATCCGTGACGGCGAAAGATATTATCCTCGGCATCATTGGCCACATCGGCACCGACGGCGCCAGCGGTTGCGTGATCGAATACGCCGGGTCGGCCATTCGTGCGCTCTCCATGGAGGGCCGCATGACCCTATGCAACATGAGCATCGAAGCTGGGGCTCGCGCTGGCATGATCGCCCCCGACGAGACCACCTTCAATTACCTGAAAGGGCGGCGGTTCAGCCCCACGGGCGCCGACTGGGATCGCGCCGTAGCGGAATGGAGATTGCTGGCCAGCGATGCCGGCGCCACCTTCGATCGCGAACTGGTGCTGCATGCCGAAGATCTCGCACCGTTCGTCACCTGGGGCACCAGCCCGGGCATGGTGGTGCCGGTCACTGATCGTGTGCCCGATCCCGCCTCCAGCCACTCGCCCGCGGAACGCCGCGCCTGGGAACGTGCGCTTGAATACATGGCCCTCGAGCCCGGTAAGGCGATCGAGGAGCTGGCTATCGATCGCGTCTTCATTGGCTCCTGCACCAACGCCCGCATTGAAGATCTTCGCTCCGCCGCCAAAGTAGTCAGCGGGTACCACGTTCATCCCCACGTGCGCGCGATGGTCGTTCCCGGATCGCAGCAAGTCAAGAAGCAGGCCGAAGAGGAAGGTCTGGACGACGTTTTTCGCGCCGCCGGCTTTGACTGGCGCGAGCCCGGCTGCTCCATGTGCCTGGGCATGAACCCTGACATTCTCGAGCCCGGCGAACGCTGCGCCTCCACCAGCAATCGCAACTTCGAAGGGCGCCAGGGGCGGGGCGGACGTACTCACCTGGTGAGTCCCATGATGGCCGCCGCAGCCGCTGTCTCCGGCCACTTTACCGATGTCCGCAAATGGCAATTCAACCCGGTTCCTGCCCATGAGGTGTCGCTCCCATGAAGCCATTCCGTAAACATACGGCGGTGGTCGCACACCTCGACCGCGAGAACGTCGATACCGACCAGATCATTCCCAAGCAATTCCTCAAGCGGATTGAACGAACCGGCTACGGGCCATTCCTGTTCTACGATTGGCGCCGCATTCAGGAAGGCCCAAACGCGGGCGAGCCGCATCCGGATTTCATCCTCAACCAGCCCGACTACCAGGACGCTGGAATCCTGGTCGCAGGCAAGAACTTCGGTTGCGGATCTTCCCGCGAGCACGCGGCGTGGGCGCTGAACGATTACGGATTTCGCTGTGTGATCGCGTCTTCGTTCGCTGATATTTTTCACTCCAACGCGGGCAAGAATGGCCTCCTGCTGGTCACGTTACCGGAGGAACAAGTGCAGACTCTGATGGCGCGGGCCGCGTCCATCCCGCGCTACCAGCTCACGGTTTCGTTGGAAGACGAGATGCTCCATGACGACCAGGGCCTCTCCATTCCCTTCTCCATCGACCCCTTCCGGCGCGAATGCCTGCTGCTGGGCCTGGACGATATCGGGCTGTCGCTCAAACATGGCGGAGCACTGGAAAAATTCGAACAAGGCCACGATAAAGAATTCTGGCTAGCGCCGCGGCCGGCGGACACGAAAACCTATTTAGGAGCATTATGAGCAGCCAAGACGAAAAAACCCGGCTCACGGGCGCGGAGATTCTCTGGGCAACCCTGGAAGCAGAGGGGGTGCGCGAGGTATTTGGCTATCCCGGCGGCGCCATCCTGCCGGCGTACGACGCCTTGCGCAAATTTCCCATCCGTCACATCCTGGTGCGCCATGAACAGAGCGCAGTACACATGGCCGATGGTTATGCCCGGGCCTCGGGACGCGTAGGGGTAGCGATTGCCACCTCCGGGCCCGGCGCCACCAACATGGTGACCGGCATTGCCACAGCGATGCTGGACTCGATTCCCATCGTCTGCATTACCGGCCAGGTGCCGAGCAAAGTGCTGGGCACCGACGCCTTTCAGGAAGTGGATATCACCGGCATTACCCTGCCTGTGACCAAGCACAACTATGTCGTTACCCGTGCCGAGGACGTGGCTCCGGTGCTGCGGGACGCATTCCGCGTCGCCACCACCGGGCGGCCAGGGCCGGTACTGGTCGACATCACCAAGGACGCGCAACAGGCGACAGCGGAGTTTGATTTTGCGGCCGCGGCGCCGGAGAAAAGCCGTAGCCACCCCATGCTTCGCGTAGCGCAGCAAAGCATTCTGGACGCGGCCGAGTTGATCCGCTCCGCCAAGCGGCCCCTGATCCTGGCCGGCCACGGCATCATCCATTCCGGCGCGATGGAGCAAGTGCGCGCGCTGGCGGAACGGGCCCAGATCCCAGTCGCCTGCACCCTGCTGGGCTTAGGCAGCTTTCCCGCCTCCCACGAATTGAACCTGGGCATGATGGGCATGCATGGCGAGTCGTGGGTCAACCACTCCATCCAGGAAGCAGACCTGTTGATCGCCTGCGGCATGCGCTTCGACGACCGCGTCACAGGCTCGCTGGCGACCTATGCGCCCAAAGCGAAGAAGATCCATATCGACATCGACCCTTCGGAGATCAACAAGAATGTCGCTGTGCAGGTGGCGTTGATTGGCGACCTGGCCCAGGTGCTGGACCAACTTCTGCCGCTGATCCGCCCGCGGGACGGCGCCGCGTGGATTCACACCATCGACCGGATGAAAGGCGACGCGGCGGTCGTCGACATCAAGAACCTGCCCGACAATGGTCATCTCTACGCCGCGCATGTGATCAACGATCTGTGGCGCGCGACCTCGGGCGATGCGGTGATCGCGACCGACGTGGGCCAGCACCAGATGTGGGAGGCGCAATACTACAAGCACGAGGAACCGCGCTCACTCATCACTTCCGGCGGCCTGGGAACGATGGGTTTCGCCTTGCCCGCGGCCATCGGCGCCAAGATCGCCTGCCCTGGCAAGGAAGTCTGGGTCATCGCCGGAGACGGCGGTTTTCAGATGACCAGCCCTGAGCTCGCCACCATTGCCCAGGAGAAGCTCGATATTAATATCGCCATCATCAACAACGGTTACCTGGGCATGATTCGCCAGTGGCAGGAGACTTTTTACGAGAAGAACTACGAGTGCTCGCCCATCCTGTCTCCAGATTTCGTCAAGCTGGCGGAGGCGTTTGGCATCCCGGCTGTGGCGGTGAGAACACGCTCCGAAGTCATGAGCACGGTCGAGGCCGCGCGCAGCCGCAAGGGCCCATTCCTGATCAATTTCCTGGTGGAGCAGGAGGACACGGTATACCCGATGATCGTGCCCGGCGCCGCCCTGCACGAAATGATCCGGCGTCCGTCAGGAAACCCGCTGGTAGAAACTGCTTCGGATGGCTAGGGCGGTCCGAGGGAAAGCCATCCCTCAGCCGCTAAAGCCGAGTTTATTGCAAAGGCATCTATGTACGGCCTAAAGGCCGTACCCTTCGACCGGCTTTCACTGGGGCCACTAAGAAAGGTAAGTATGCAGCACACATTCGTCGCCTACGTGGAAGACAAGCCCGGTGTGCTCACCCGCGTGGCGTCGTTGTTCCGCCGGCTGAACATCAATATTTCTTCGGTCACCGTGGGTGGGTCGGAGCGCCAGGGCATTTCACGCATGACGTTGGTTGCCGACGCTCCGCCGGAGGCCGGCCATCGCATCATGGCCTCGCTTTACAAGCTGGAAAACGTGGTCCAGGTGGATGACGTAGGTCGTTTCTCCTCGGTCAGCCGGGAGTTGGCGTTGATCAAGGTGGCCACCACGCCTAAGACGCGTTCTCACATCTTTGAACTGGTGAACGTATTCCGTGCGCGCGTGGTCGATCTTGCGCCCGGGTCGCTCATGATCGAAATCACCGGCAGCGAAAGCAAGATCGAAGGCCTGCTGCAGGTGCTGGGCGAAAACGAAGATCGCGTGCTCGAAATATCGCGCACCGGCCGGATGGTGATGCGCCGCGGCCACCATACCAGTCGAGTACTCGAAGCCCTGGGTGACGTTGAAGCAAAGAATGGCGCAGTGGGCTTTCCTTCGGTGGAAACATTGCCTGAGGACGAAGAGACTGACGGCTTCCCCAGTGATAGCGATCTTCCACAACATAAAACGTAACTATCTCTGTACATAAAGGAAAAGGAATGACCAAGACTTATCACGACCAGGATGCCGATCTCTCGCTGATTCAAGCTAAGAAAGTAGCGATCATTGGCTACGGATCCCAGGGCCACGCCCACTCGCTGAATCTCAAGGATTCAGGCGTCGATGTTCGCGTCGGCTTGCCGGCGACCAGCCGGTCCATCAAGAAGGCCAAGGCAGCCGGTCTGGAAGTACTCTCCGTAGCCGATGCCGCCAAGTGGGCCGACGTCATCATGATCCTGGCCCCCGATACCTCCCAGGCGGCTATCTACCACGAACACATCGCTCCTCACATGGGCAAGGGGAAGACGCTGATGTTCGCGCACGGCTTCAATATTCGCTATGGCACCATCGTGCCGGTGAAGGAGATCGACGTCAGCATGGTGGCTCCGAAGGCCCCGGGCCACCGGGTGCGCGAGGTGTTTACCGAAGGCGGCGGCGTACCCGCCCTGATCGCTGTGCACCAGGATGCTTCTGGTAAGGCGCACGCTCTGGCCCTTTCCTACGCCAAGGCAATCGGCAGCGCACGCGCCGGCGTCCTCGAGACCACCTTTACCGAGGAGACTGAGACTGATCTCTTCGGCGAGCAGACGGTGTTGTGCGGAGGCGTCAGCGCCTTGGTGAAGGCCGGCTTTGAAACCCTGGTCAACGCGGGTTACCAACCGGAGGTGGCCTATTTCGAATGCCTGCACGAGTTGAAACTGATTGTCGACCTCATGTATCGCGGCGGTCTTGCTTATATGCGCTACTCCATTTCGGACACCGCCGAATATGGCGATTACACCGCGGGCCCACGCCTGGTTACGGATGCCACGCGCGCCGAAATGAAGAAGATACTGACCGAGATTCAGGACGGGACCTTTGCCACCAACTGGATCCGGGAAAACGAAACCGGACGCAAGCAATTCGACCAGATGCGCAGCAAGGAGGCCGAGCACTCCATTGAGGAAGTCGGCAGCAAACTGCGCGCAGCGATGCCTTTCCTCGATCCAGTGACGGTCACGGTAGACAGCCCGGGAGCCGCGCCACGGTTGGCCGAACCAGTCGGCGCCTAAGGTACGGAGAGACCATAGGTCCCTCTCGTCGCTAAGGCGGCGAGGGGGACCCAGTCCGGAAAGGCCTGCGTGAACCGGAAATAACCGCAGAGCCTGCCCTGAGAGAAGTCGAATGGGTCCCTTCGCTCCGCTGCATGACTGATTGTGGAGTGATTTGGGAAGTTTTGGCGATTTGGGAACTCCAGCCCTTTATCTTTCGGACTGCTCCGCAGTTTTTCCGCACCCCTTATCCCGTTTTTCGAGTCTACTCAGCATGCGTCTGTCGCTGGTTCTACGGTCTTCGGTCATCGCTCTCATATCCAGCCTTTGCCTGGCAACGATGATGGGTCAGACCGGGCAGACCCGGGACCCACAACCCACCGCAGCGTGCCCCGCGCAGCCGAGCACTCTGCGCGCCATGCGCAACTGCTATCACCCGCTCCTGGTCTTTGCTCCCTCGATGGACGATCCTCAACTGGTCGAGCAGTTCAATCAACTCAAGGCCCGCGCAATGGAGCTCAGGAGTCGCGATTTGTTGTTTGTTCCGATCGTCCCGGAAGGTCACAACCAACCCATTCCGGGTTCCAAGATCCACACCGCCAGCCTTAGCGAGGACGAGCTGGCAGCTATGCGTCACCATTTCAAGGTCGAACCGGCTGAGTTCCTGGTAATCGTGATTGGTAAGGACGGAGAAGAGAAGCTGAGCAGCCGAACGCCGATACCCGTGGACAAGCTCAAACAACTGACCGACCCCCTGCCGGTGCACAGGGCCCAGACGCAACCGGGACCGCAGGGCGAAGAATAGTCCGAGCGCAGCGTCAACAAACGTAACAACGCACCTTCCGGGCCCCTGTAATTCCCCTTTTAAACCCACGTTCCCGCCATCCGGCTGGTTTCGAGAGCGAGACACTGCCGCATCGGCTAACATCAAAAGAACACCGCGAGGTGCCATGTCGACCCAAGCCACAACTCCTGCTTTACCTACCGTGCCACCTCCGTATCGAGCCCCCTTTGACCCGGCGCGGGTTCCCGAGATTGTAGCTGCGCTCAAGAAAGTTGGCCAGCTCCACGATCTGGAAGAGGCCGAGTACGAGTGGCTGGCCAGCCACGGGACGGAAGTCTTTGCCGAATCAGGCGCGGTCGTCTTCCGTGAAGGCGAGCCTGCCACCAAGATGACCATCCTGCTTCAGGGGGAAATTTATGTACGCCGGGAGCATGGAGGACCCGCTGCTCTCTTTATTGGCCGCTCCGGGCAAATCACCGGGCTGCTTCCCTTCTCCCGCATGAAGGCTTATGGCGGCCTGGGTTATACCTCTGCCGCAAGCTGGGGACTGGAGTTCGACCGGTCCCTCTTTCCCGAGATGCTCAAGGCCATACCCTCGCTTACGGAAAGGGTGGTCGGCATCCTGCTGGATCGTGTTCGGGAAATCACGCGCATGGAGCAGCAATCAGAAAAACTGAATGCGTTGGGCAAACTTGCCGGCAATCTGGCCCACGAGCTCAACAATCCCGCTTCGGCGGCGCAGCGTTCCGCCGCCGGCATTTTAGAGGAATTGCGGGTGTACGGCCACGAACGATTCAATCTCGGGCGTCTTTGTCTGAGCGCCGAGAAGACCGAAATGATCCTGGCCTGGGAAGACCAGGTTCGCAGCGAGGCGAGTCGCCAGGGGAAGCCAGCCGAAACGGAGCAAACCCGCCGCGAAGATGAGATTGTCCGGTGGCTCCAGCAACATGAAATCCAGGAGTCGTGGCACATCGCCCCGGAGCTGGCTGAGTTTGGTGTGGTGCCCGGCCAATTGGAAGCGCTCACCGGCTATCTTGACCCGGGCGCTATCGCCGTGGTGCTCTCTCAGTTCACTTCTTCGTTGCGCACCGAGAGGATCGCCGAGGCCATGGTCGACTCCACAGCCCGCATCTTCGATTTGATCCGCGCCATCAAGGATTACTCCTACATGGACCAGATGCCCATTCAGGAAGTCGATCTTCCTCAGGGTCTGGAGAATACGCTGGCCATGCTCGCCTCCCGCCTGCGCCAGGTAGAAGTAATTCGCGATTACGAACCGAATCTGCCCTCCGTCAGCGCCTATGGCCGGGAACTCAACCAGGTATGGACCGCGCTGATCGAAAATGCTTTGGATGCAGTTCAGGATAAGGGTCAGATCAAGCTCATCGTGCGCACGTCGGGAGATTTGCTGCTGGTGGAGATCTGGGACAACGGTCCGGGTATTCCCGTTGAGCTCCAAGCACGCATCTTCGAGCCTTTTTTCACGACCAAGGCTCCGGGAAGCGGGCTGGGCCTGGGCCTGGACGTGGTCAGCCGCATCGTTCGCATGCATCGCGGCTATGTAACCGTGCAGTCGAAGCCCGGCAGCACCTGCTTCCAGGTCCGGCTTCCTTGGCAACAGGTGCAAGCTTACTAAGAGGGCTAGTGCGGGGAATTTAGACCAGCGGGAGCAACCACCTTTACCACTCCGCAGCCTACGTGATTGCCGGCGGAGTTCCTTACCTCTCCCTTTTGCCCGTCCACCTTAAACTCCACCGAGGAGCCCACCACAAACTGGGTCGGCTTGATGGAGCTGCCCAGTTTGGTGCGGCAGACGTACTCGTTGGTCGGCGTGTCGACCACGAAATCGTATTGCTGGTGCTTCTGCTTTTTGCTGGTGGTGCCCACGGTTTGCAGATCTTTAAGCGTTGCCGGCGTGGTCACGCTCTCGGCCAGAGCGACTCCGGAAAGCATAGCGGTAACTACACACAGGCCAAGTGTCTTGTAGAACATCATCGCTTCTCCTTCTGCGCTCGACTACCGATATTCAGGCAGTTTCGCAATTACTGTGGCCTGATGAAGATCGGCAGGTGTGGTTTTCCTGGGAAGAAAACCACGAAAAGGCCTCTTGCTTCGGTCTACAGCAATTGCGAAGCTGCCTAGGCCCCTGCGATTTTGGCGCCAAAAGCCAGCAGCAATGAACCCAGGATAATACGATACACAGCAAAAATAACGAAACCGTGACGCCGCACCCATAGCAGGAACCACTCCACTACGCCGAGCGCAACCGCAAAGGAAACAATAAAGCCGATGGCCAGCACAATCCAGCCATGGGCGTTCATCACCAGCGGGACCAGCGCGTCTTCTCCAGGCACCTGCTTGGGGTGGAGGGTGCGCAAGAATTCATAGCCGGTAGCCGCGAACATAACGGGAATAGACAAGAGAAAGCTGAACTCAAGAGCTGCGGTGCGCGTCATCCCCACGGCCTGGCCGGCCGCAATGGTAGACATCGACCGCGAAACGCCAGGAAAAACCGCCGACGTCACTTCCCACAGGCCAATCCAGATCGCCTGCAAGATCGACATTTGTTCCACGTCTTTGGTTTTGAGATCACGGCGTACGCTCAGCGCGTCGATCACCCACATCACAATCCCGCCAATCAGCAAGGAGAGCGCTATCACGCGTATGCTTTCCAGATGCTTGCCGATGACTTTGATGAGCAACAGAGAAGGAACCGCGGTGCACAGGAACGCCACGAAGGTCAGCGAGAGGGGGTGGGTGAGTAGCGTCCGGTCGCCGTTTTCCCCCTCGGGAAAAGTGCGGAAAAATTCCAGGATTCGCCCCGTGAACAGCACCACCAGCGCGATAATCGCACCCAGCTGGATCACCACTGTGTACATCTTCCAATAGGGGTTGGCCAGGTCGACGTGAAGCATCGCCTCAACCAGCCTCAGGTGCGCCGTGGAGCTGACGGGCAGGAACTCAGTCAGTCCTTCGACGATGCCTAACAAGACCGACAGGATGTAATCGTTCAAAAAGGCCCTCCGGCACTAGTCATCACTGGCGATCAGTGCCGTAAATGGGAATTGATTCCTGCAACTGGTATACCAGAGTGGCGGCGCGGGCGGCATAGTCCGATTGGGGATATTTGCTGGCAATGGTACCCGCGATGGTTACCGCTCGATTCTTGGCTTCGCCGGCTTTCTTGTCGTCTCCATTTGCGTTGTACATGTCGTTTAACGCCCCCTGCCGGTAGACGGCGTTATACAGCGCCTCCGGGGTCCGCGGCGATTCGGGATGCTCCTGAGCGTACTTCTCATACATCTCTGCTTCTTTTTCCGGGCACTTGGTGGAACCCTGCCAATCGCCGCAGACTTTGTTATCCAGCATGTCCCAATCGGCCAGGTCGGCCCATTTGCTGTGAGGGAAATTCTTTTTCAACTTGCGCATTTCTTCATCGTCAATCTGTTCCCGCATGTAAGCGTCTTTTTCGTGCGCCGAGGGCAGGGACATGACGTCGGCCTTTTGCAGTTGCCACCGGATATCCGCGGAGCGCCATGCAGCCTCAGGCGCCAAATTCGACTGCGGGAAATAGTCGGCTATGCGCTGGTAGAGCAGCCGCGCCGCCTGGGCGAACTCCTGGGGTGCGTGCGGCAGGTTGGCATCGACCTCCGCGCTGGCAGCTGCGCCAAAAAGAATCAGGTCTCCCTTGGGCGTCTCCACACTGACCACGCCGGGGGCCTGCATCCAGCCGGCAATGGGGACAGCAGCCGCGTCATGGCCGAATACCGGCGCATCCTGTTGCTTGGAGATTTGCTCGTCGGTGTTGGCGAAGACCCGCACCCATGGGCCGTTGCGCTCCCCAATCACCATCTCGCGTCCAGGTGAAATTTCAGCCATGCGCGCTGAAGTCGTGTCCGGCGCAACGTACAGGTTGGTGTTGCGAATGACCGTGGCCTTCGGGCCAAGGCTGGGACCTGGGGGTTTTGGCGCCGCCGTCGCTTGGACCGCGCACACCAGGAGGGCAGAGAAGGCAAAGAATCCATTCCGCATAAATGCTTAGACTCGACAGACCTAGAATACGCCCCTGCTGCTCATTGCTGGCCGTCCAGCACGCTGCGCAGCATGGCTGCCTCAACATTGCCGCCGGTCACGATCGCCACTGTCTCCCGGGCGTGGGGCAACTGCTCGCGATGGAACAGGGCGGCCGCCACGGCCACCGCACCGCTCGGCTCCGGCACCAGCCGCGTAGCAAAAATGGTCCGCCGCATGGCTTCGCGGATCTCCGCTTCGGTCACGGTCACGATGTCATCGACGAAAACTTGCATGTGAGCAAAATTCAATACGCCCACGCTCTGGCTTCTCAGCCCATCCGCCGCCGTCTGGCTCTGGTCGCCGGTAAATGCGATGATTCGACCTGCCTTGAAACTCTGCGCCGCGTCTGCGGCCATTTCCGGCTCGACCCCGATCACCCGCGCTCCAGGCCGGGTCAATTTCACTGCAGCCGCGACACCGCTCAGCAGGCCGCCTCCGCCCACCGGGACCAGAACCAGATCCACTGCCGGCCGATCGGCGACAATCTCCAACCCGCAGCTTCCCTGCCCGGCAATGATGTCGCGATCGTCATAAGGGGGAATGATGACGTATCCGAATTCGGCGGCCAACTCTTCTGCCTTGGCTTTACGCTCGCCGGTAGTTGGGCCGACGGTCACGATCTCTGCTCCCAGTGCCCGGGTGGCGCTCACCTTCACCAGTGGCGCATTGCTGGGCATCACGATGACGGCTTTCGCGCCCACAGCTCGAGCCGCGTAGGCGACTCCCTGGGCATGGTTTCCGCTGGAATAAGTGATCACGCCACAGGCGCGCTCGTGGACCGGCAGTTGCGCGACTTTGTTAAAGGCGCCGCGAAGCTTGAAGCTGCCGATGGGCTGCAGTCCCTCAGCCTTGACCCAAAGCGCCAGCGGCTCGCCAGGCGTTTCGAAAGCAATCAGCGGGGTGTGGACGACAACCCCGCGAAGGCGCTCCTGGGCCGCGCGCAGCTCCGCCAGCGTGACCAATTCTGCGCGCTGCTCAGACAATTAGATTTCCAGAATGATAGGCATGATCATCGGCCTGCGCGATGTGCTTTTCTGGATGTAGCGCTTGAGATCCAGACGGATCTTCTCTTTCATCACGCCGTAGTCGGCCTTCTCTTCTGCCGAGGATTGGTCCAAGGTACGGTTGACGATCTCCCGCGCCTGATCGCTGAGCGCGATCTCGCCGGCCACAAAGCCGCGGGTGACCACTTCGGGCGCACTCTCGACCTTGCCGGTGCGCTTGTTGATGGTGATGATCGCGAGCACCAGGCCGTCCTCGCTCAAGTGCTTGCGGTCGCGAATGACCAGGTCTTCGACCACATCCGTGGTGGAACCGGCATCGATGCACACCCGGCCCGTCGTAACCTTGCCATTCTTGACCGCGGTGTTTGCATCCACTTCGAGAACGTCGCCATCCTCAAGCAACAGCGCCTGCTGCACCACCCCGGTATTTTTCGCCAGCTGCACGTGCTTTTGCAGATGACGATAATCGCCGTGGACGGGGATGAAGAACTTGGGCCGTAGCAGGTTGATCATCAACCGCATTTCTTCCTGGCTGCCGTGGCCGCTCACGTGGATCAGTCCCGATTCGCCGTCGTCGTAGATCACGTTGGCCTCGCGGCGGCAAAGGTGGTCAATCACGCGGTAGATGCTCTTCTCGTTGCCGGGAATGACGCGGGAGCTCAGCACCACGGTGTCGCCACGCTCGATGCGCGCATGCTTGTGATTGTCGACCGCCGCCCGGGAAAGCGCCGACATCGGCTCCCCTTGTGTGCCGCTGATCAGAACCACAACTTCAGACGCTTGGTAATCCCGAATCTGGCCGGGATGGATTAATAATCCGGCCGGCACCGTGAGGTAGCCAAGATCCTGGGCGATCTCTGACGACTCCACCATCGACCGGCCCACGATGGCCACTTTGCGGCGATGCGCGTGCGCCAGTTCGAGGGCGATGCGGAGGCGGTAAATAGACGATGAGAAACAACTGAAGAAGAGCTTCTGCTTGGTGCGGGAGAAGATCTCGTCCAACCTCGGCCGCACGGCCCATTCGCTGGGGGTGTATCCGGAGCGGTCAACGTTGGTCGAATCCTGCAGCAGAGCCAACACGCCGCGCTTACCGTATTCGGCGAAGCCATGCAGGTCGAATGCCTTGCCGTCCGGCGGCGAGAGGTCGATCTTGAAGTCACCGGTGTGCACGACTACGCCTACCGGGGTCTCGATGGCCAGAGCAACGCAATCAACCAGGCTATGAGTCACCCGAATGGGCTCGACAGTAAAGGCACCCAAGTGGAATTTCTGCCGAGGCGTGATCTCGATCAACTCGGCCGTATCGAGCAGCCTGTGCTCTTCGAGCTTGCCTTCGACGTAGGCCAAGGTGAACTCGGTGGCATAGACCGGCACCTTGAGTTCGCTCAGAATCCATGGCAGGCCACCAATATGATCTTCGTGGCCGTGAGTCAGGATGATGGCACGCACGTGCTGGCGATTCTCGATGAGGTAGGTGATATCGGGGACGACAATATCCACGCCCAACAATTCCGTCTCAGGAAACATGAGACCGGCATCGATGACGATGATGTCGTCTGCCCAGCGAAGTGCCAGGCAGTTCATGCCGAATTCGCCCAGACCGCCTAGGGGGATGATTTGTAACTTACTGGAAGACATCAACGTTTAATGCTACCACGCGGAGTTAACGCAACAGCTCCTCAAGGGTCGAGCTCAGGTCCGTTTTATCGTCGCGATATTTCACGATCACCGGTGTATAGAGGCTCAATCCCCATGCGTTCTCCGCGCCTGGACCGGCGATTCCACGCTTCAACTCTCTTGCCCCCGGCACCACCACAGCTCCTTCCGGAATGATCAGTGGCTCGTCCCCGGACGCCCGAAGGACCTCGCCCCGCACGATGTCGTAGACCGGCGTGCCGCGGGTCAGGATCGTGCCCGCCGCCAGTACGGCACGGCGCCGCACCAGCGTACCCTCGTAGACTCCGGTGTTGCCGCCGATCAGAACGTCATCTTCAATGATCACCGGTGTAGCGTTGACCGGCTCCAGGACACCACCGATCTGTGCCGCGGCACTCAAGTGCACTCGCTTCCCGATTTGGGCACAACTCCCGACCAACGCGTGGGAATCGACCATCGTGCCTTCGTCCACGTAGGCCCCGGCGTTCACGTACATCGGCGGCATGCAAACCACTCCGCGAGCCAGGTAGGCGCCCTCGCGGATGGTCGACCCGCCCGGAACCACGCGCACTCCCTCCTGCAACCCGAATCGCCGCGCCGGGTAAGTATTTTTGTCCACGAAGGAGAACTCGTCGCCGCCCATCTTGGTGAGCGTGCCCAGCCGGAAGCCGAGCAGAATCCCCTGTTTCACCCAGGCATTCACCCGCCATCCCAGCGAAACGGCAGGGTCCGGCTCGGCGGCCCGCACCCGGCCCTCGCTGAGCGCGCTGCGCAACTCCAGGAAAGCATCCATGGCGGCCCGGTCTCCGGCGGCCTCGGCGCCCGCGGCGAAATACTGCTCTATCTTCGTCTGCAGTGTTGTCGTGTCAGTTGTCATGCTTCTTCTTACGATCTCCTAACCGCAGACCACGCGTGGGCGCGAAATTGGCTTTTTCCATTGCTTTCGCCGGACGAATTAACGAAAGCAATGGAGGGGCTGCGCCCCGTCTTTCTCAGCCCACGTACGCTGAGGCGAACTTGGGGCACCCGTCCAGCGACCTCGACATACTTCGGCCCCGGTCTGTCAGCTTACGGCTGAGTCAGCAGGCCTAGTTCCCCCGCGAGGGCCTTCAATTTCTGCCGGGTCGCTGGGGTCACAGGAACCATGGGCAGGCGATAATTTTCCTGGAGACGCCCCATCATCGCCATCACGCTCTTAACCGGGCCCGGGCTCGACTCCCAGAAGTTGGCGGTGATCAACCGAAAGTATCGGCGATTGAGAGCACGGGCCGTCGCCCAGTCGCCATCCAATGCAGCCGCAACCATACGCGTCATCTCTGCAGGGATTTCATTCGAAGCCACTGAAACCAGTCCCGTTCCGCCCAGCGCGATCACCGGGAGCGCCATCACATCGTCGCCGGCCAACACGGTGAAACCCTGGGGCGCCAAATAAATTAATTCGGCGATCTGCTGCAGGTTTCCGCTCGATTCCTTCACCCCCTGGATATTGTGCACATCCTCAGCTAGCCGCACGATCGTTGCCGGCTCCAGGTTGGTCCCGGTGCGACTGGGAATGTTGTAGACCACTACCGGGCAGGGAACCGCTTCCGCGATCGCGCGAAAGTGCCGGTATTGGCCCTCCTGGCCTGGTTTGTTGTAGAACGGGTTCGCTGTCAGCAAGCCGCTGACCCCGGGCACCGATGCGGCTTCGCCTGCCCGGGCAACTGCTTCCAGCGTGGAATTGTGGGTGCAACCAGCTAGAACCGGCACCCGCCCGGCAGCGGTTTCGGTTACGATCCCAATCACCCGCAGCCACTCCCCATGATTCAGGGTCGGAGTTTCGGCAGTCGTTCCGCAGGCCACCAGGAAGTGAACGCCGCTGGCAATCTGCCACTCCACCAACTTGCTGAGGGTTTCCTCATCAAGGCTGCCGTCGCTACGAAAGGGAGTTACCAGTGCCGTGCCACAGCCGCTGAGGTTCATGACAAATGGAGTCTACTGTAACTGGGGGTAGATATGCTTGAAGTCGAAGCAGCCCGTCTTGCCGCAAAGCCATTCTGCCGCGCGGACCGCGCCCTCGGCGAAACTACGGCGGGAGAGCGCTTCGTGGTGAATCTGAATCACATCGTCGCCCAGCCGAGCGGTGATGGTGTGCGTACCCACTGCCTCACCCTCGCGCAGCGAGACAATCTCCACCTTGAGCGAAGAGTCGACTTCCAATAAGGCCTGTTTGAGGGCTAACGCCGTACCCGAGGGCGCATCTTTCTTGCTCTCGTGGTGGGTTTCGCTGATGCTGATCTCAAATCCACGCACCAACGGCACCAGCTCGCGAACCAGCTTGTACATCACCTGGATACCGATCGAGAAATTCGCGCCGTACACCAGAGCGCTATTCCGCCGTTCGCAAACAGCGCGTATCTCGTCGAGCCTGTCGTACCAACCCGTCGTGCCCACGACCATGCGCGCCCCATTGGCCAGGCAGGCGCGCATATTCGTGATGACCGCTTGCGGAGTGGTGAAATCGATCACGACATCGAACTGTGCCAGCATCGGGGCGGTGAGAGCCGAAGCATTGGTGTTCTCTTCTTCGCCGATGACCCGGACGCTGTGTCCGCGCTGGCTGGCTACATCAGCCACAACCTGCCCCGTTTTGCCCCGTCCCAAAACTAAAAAGATCATGGTTACAAACGCACGCTTTCCACCTTCGCTTTACCGCCATCAAGCTCGGTCCCGACCGTGGCCGCTTCGCTTCTTGCGGAAACGTCGAAAATCTCCGGGTCCGGATCGACAAAAAAAGCCGCGTGCAGGGATCGCACCGCTTCATCCACATCATCCTCGTCAATCATGAAACTCATGTTGATTTCTGATGCGCCCTGCGAAATCATGCGCACGTTAATGTGGCGGACTGCATGAAAAACCCGGGCAGCAATGCCATTCTGACCGCGGATATTACCCCCCACCATGCAAATAAGCGCCTTGCGCCCCTCGTATGTCACATCCGCCAGCTTGCTCAGGTCGGCGGCTAATGCGGGTAGTTGATCATTCGAATCGACGGTAAGGGAAACGCTTACCTCCGAAGTGGACACCATGTCCACGGCACATTTGTGCTTGTCGAAAACTTCAAAAACGGCGCGCAGGTAGCCATGCGACATCAACATGCGGCTGGCGACCAGGTCGACAATAGTCAGGCGCTTCTTGGCGGCGATCGACTTGAAGGGGCTGCGGCAGTGGGTCGCGAGCGCCGTGATCCGCGTGCCTTCGTTCTCTGCATTGCGCGAGTTCAACACCAGCACCGGAATGTTCTTTTGCACCGCGGGCAGAATGGTCGCCGGGTGCAGCACTTTAGCGCCGAAATACGCCAGCTCCGCCGCTTCTTCAAAGCTGATGGTTTTGACCCGTAGCGCATCCGGACACACCCTGGGGTCGGCAGTCATGATGCCGTCTACGTCCGTCCAGATCTCGATCGCCTCCGCATCCAGCCCGCCACCGATCAGCGCGGCCGTGTAGTCGGAGCCACCGCGGCCCAACGTGGTGGTAGCGCCCTCGACCGTGGAGCCGATAAAGCCGGCCATGACGGGGACATCCCCAGCCTCAATCATCGGACGTAAATTCTGCGCACACCGGGCCTCGATCAACTCCCCGTTGGGGGTCGCTTTTCCGTGCTGGGCATCGGTAATAATGCAGGTCCGAGCATCGACGTGTACCGCCGGGATGCCCTGATCGCGAAATGCTTCGGCCACCAGCCGGCTGGAGAGCCGCTCGCCAAAACTCACCACCATGTCGTTCGTCCTGGGCGTCAGTTCACCCACTGCGGACAGGCCACGCAGAATCTCATCAATCGAATCGAACTCCTGCTGGATCCAGGTCTGCAATTCGCCTTTGCGGTGGATAGGGAGCAGCAGTGCCGAAGTGTCGCAATGACGGTGGCGTAACCGCGAACTTATGGCCAACGCACCGTTTCGATCCCCTTTTCCGGCAGCTTTGGCTGCGGCTAGAAGCTGGTCGGTGACCTTGGCCATAGCGCTGACGACAACCACCGGCCGCTGACCACGGGCGTGCCTGCCTGCGACGATCTTGGCGGTTCTCAGGATCGCTGTGGCATCTTCGACCGAAGTGCCGCCAAACTTCATCACCAACGGCTTCATGCGGACACTGCCACGGGATCGTGGGCGCCGCTGGGCGCTCCCGGCTCCACAGCACGGGGCGCAAGCTTGCCCTGCGCAGCCAGGAACTCGCCATTCAACACCGCCGCGCCCGCGCCACCGCGGATTGTGTTGTGCGACAGGACGGTGAACTTCCAATCCAACAGCGAGCAGGGGCGCAAGCGGCCCACGGTAGCGGCCATCCCGTTGCCGCGCATGCGATCCAGCCGCGGCTGCGGCCGGTCTTCAGCAGCGCTGAACTCCACAGGTTGTAGCGGCGCGGTAGGCAGCGTGTACTCAACCAACGGCGCAAACTCATTCCAGGCAGCGAGAATTTCCTCCCGTGTCGCCCGGGTCGCCAGCTTGATGCTCACGCTTTCGGTGTGACCGTCCTCTACCGCGACTCGATTGCAGTGCGCACTTACCCTGGCGGGCAGAGCTTCCACTCTGGTGCCATTGAGCTTGCCCAACAGCTTAAGCGTCTCGGCTTCGAGCTTCTCTTCTTCGCCGCGGATGTAAGGAACCACGTTGCCCAGGATGTCGAGCGAAGGAACACCCGGATAACCGGCGCCGCTGACCGCCTGCATGGTGCTCACAAATACGCTCTCCAGACCGAAGCGATCGGCCAGCGGTTTCAGCGCCAGAACCAGCCCAATCGCGCTGCAGTTGGGATTGGTCACAATGTAACCGCCGGATTGCTTACGCCAGGCCTGCGTCTCGAGCAGGCTCAAGTGGGCCGCGTTCACTTCCGGGACCACCAGCGGAACATCCGCTTGCATACGAAATGCGCTGGAATTCGAGATGACCGCGCAACCGGCTGCGGCAAACTTCGGCTCCAGTTCGCGTGCAATGTCGGTGTCCAGGGCGGCAAAGATCACGCCCGGCGCGCCTTCAGGAGCTGCAGGTGAGACCATCATGGCGGCGATGCGGCTGGGGAGGGCGGTATCCAGCTTCCAGCGCACAGCCTCACCGTAAGTTTTTCCGCTGGACTTGTCACTCGCGGCCAGCCACGTGATTTCAAACCACGGGTGCCCCTCAAGCAACTGGATGAAGCGCTGACCGATGACTCCGGTTGCGCCAAGAATGCCTATCTTGTGTCGTGTCTGCATAGACGTATCGTCGTGAGAAGATTCTGTTAATTCTAGACTATTCCGCGGCTTACAGGCTGACCCGCATCACCCGGATTACCTGCCAACGCCGCCAGAATGGCGCCCGTAAAGGCCTTGGTGCCGCTGTTTCCACCCACATCGCGGGTGAGGGTCTTCTTCTCGATGTAAACCTTCTCCAGCGCCGCCTGCACCCGGTCGGCCGTGCTGATCTCGCCCAGGTAGCGCAGCATCAGGATGGCGGACTGCAGCAGCGCCGTCGGGTTCGCGATGTCCTTGCCCGCAATGTCGGGCGCGGAGCCATGGACGGCCTCGAAGATCGCGCACTCGGTACCTAGATTGGCGCCCGGCACCAGTCCCAGGCCGCCCACGAATGCCGCGCACAAGTCGCTGATGATATCCCCATACAGATTTTCAGTGAGAAGCGTGTCGTATTGGTACGGGTTCATCACCAGTTGCATGCAGGTGTTGTCGACGATGTGCTCACCATAGGTGATCTCGGGAAATCCCTTCGCCACCTCGCGCGCGCAGCGCAGAAAGAGCCCGTCCGACATCTTCATGATGTTTGCCTTATGGATCGCGTGGATCTTGCGCCGCTTGAACTTGCGCGCGTATTCGAAGGCAAACTTTGCAATGCGGGTTGATGCCTTCTCGGTGACGATCTTCAGCGACTCCACCACTCCCGGCACGACTTCATGTTCCAGCCCGACATACTCGCCTTCGGTGTTCTCGCGCACGATGATGAGATCTACGCCTGGGTAGCGCATATCCATCCCCGGCAGGTTCTTGATGGGACGGAAGTTCGCGAACAGTTCAAACTTCTTGCGCAGGTGAACATTGATGGATGAGAAACCCCCGGCCACCGGCGTGGTCACTGGGCCTTTCAGGGCTAAACGGTTGCGCTCGATCGAATCGTACACAGCCTGCGGAATGTACTCGCCGTACTTTTCAAATGCGTTGGCGCCCACCAGAAAAGGCTCCCAGGCAAACTTGGCGCCGGTTCCCTCGATCGCCGTCTCGAGGATATGCACCACGGCCTCGGTCACTTCCGGCCCGATGCCGTCTCCCGCGATCAGTGTAACTGCGTGTGTTCGGGCTGAGCCCTGCGATCCTGCCGCCATGCTTCTCCTGTGTGCGCCGCTCTATCGTTTGCCGGTCTTCGATGCATCCCGGGTATTCAGCAACTGTTCCAGTTCTTCCTTGAACTCGCGGACGTCTTTGAAGTCGCGATAGACACTGGCAAAGCGAATGTAGGCCACCTTATCGATCATCCGCAGATGGTCCATGATCAGCTCGCCTATCTGGTTGGTGGTGCGTTCGCGCTCCGGCGAATCCACGAGAAAGGCCTCGGTTTCATCTACGATGGCTTCCAGCTTGGCCGCCGAAACGGGCCGCTTCTCGCAGGCGCGCAGCAAGCCGCTCAGCACCTTTTGGCGCTCGAACTTTTCCCGCCGGCCGTCCTTCTTCACCACCATGTAAGGAATCTCATCAATGCGCTCGTAGGTGGTAAAGCGCTTGTTGCAACCCTCGCATTCGCGGCGGCGGCGAATCGAGTCTGCTTCTTTGCTTTCGCGCGAATCCACCACTCGATCCTGCGCGAAACCGCAATAAGGACATTTCATCAGTAGTTAAATTCTAGCAGTCACAGGAAGCTACACCCGCAATCCGAAGGAATTCGGGGTGGACTGGTGGCCTGTGGGAATGAAGTGCTTGAGGACCTGTTCTAAAGTGGCCCGTAGGGACGGCTGAGAGTAGCCCGGCAATCACAAGTCTGGGTGAGAACTGCCGTTCACCTCGGCAGGAACTGGACGGGTGCCCCATGTTCGCACCAGCGTACATGGGTTAAATAAGAAGGGCGAAGCCGACCACAGCTTTTACCAAATCGGACAAAAGTCGGACAACAAAAGCAATCGAAAAAACCATTTTCAACCCACGTACGCTGATGCGAACGTGGGCCACCCGTCCAGTTCCCTACCGAGGCGAACGGTCGTTTATGACACAAACTCCAGCGTGCTGGGATATTGTAAGCCGTCCCTTCGGGACTCGATTTGGAGAAGGTGGTTCAACCGCTGAAACTCCACTGGCTAGACGGCCCAGTAAAGCGCTTAACTCGACTACATCCACTGCCGATGCGCTCAGGCCTCGCTAACCGCCGCTGTCGCCTCTGCATCGTCATGGGCAAACTCCTCCGACTGCTCGGACACCTTCTTGAGCGAAACATGCTCGATCCGAGCCCAGATGAGGCCGACTGGTATCACGCACATGAAAGTCACGATGAGCAGCATCGTGCCGCAGGCCAGCGCCGGTTCGAACTGCACATGGAACACCTTTTGCATCACCCCGGCGATCACGCCGATCTGGGTGAACCACCCCAACACCGGCAATTGGACTACCGAGCCAACCATGCTCGCGGCCATCAAGACCATGCAGCGTGCAAGCGTCATCGCAGACAACTCCGGCGAAAGCACGAAAGCCCGGGTAGTCTGCAGATAAGCTGCCGAGATAAAGCCCCACATCAGCAGCGAGAGCCCCATGGCGTGAAGGAAATCACCCACCGTAGCTATGGAATCGAGACCATCCCGAAAGGCGTGTATCTTGATTCCCACCGACTGACCAAGCTTTTGCGAAATGGAGCCCAAGGCTTTTTCCGCCACGCGAGCAACCCCACGACCCGAAGCGCGCACGGTGACCGCAAAAATAGCCAGAGCGATAGCGACCACCAGACCGGCCAGTGCGGCGTGCTGCAAGGCCTCGTGATAGGGCAGTGTCGCGCGATCGGGCGCCAACAGCAAGGCGCCGGAAAAGATCAGCGCCATCGCGGCCAGGTCGAACATGCGCTCCACTGTGTAGACCGCTATTTGCGAAGTAAAGGTCAGGCTGGTTCGCCGCGCGACCAGGTAAAGCCTCACCAGCTCAGCCAAACGGCCGAACAGCGCGACCGCGGTAAAACCAATCACCTGCGAACCCAAAAGAGAGAACGAGGTGACCTTCTTTTGCGGTTTCACCAGCACCGCCCAGCGCGCCGCGCGCAGGTAGTAACAAAACAGAATCATGACTACGCCCAGAGCGATGCGCCACCAATCCACATGCTGCAATTGATCGCGAAAAACGCTCCACTGAAAGTGGACCCGGGTGTGGACCACCCACCCAAGTGCTCCCAGGAGAACTGCTCCCGCCAGGTACATGATCCATGGATGCTTTTTCACAATGCGACTCCAAAGTGTGACCAGGCGACGGGCTGAAAGCGGCTTAGCAGTTTACTGCTTCGTTCCAGGGGCGCTGATTTGATTGATCCGCAGCTCAGCCTTCTCCAGCTGCTTTCTGCGGTTGAATTCACGGATCACCCGCGCTACGTAAATGCGGGTCTCGCGGTAGGGAGGCACACCGTGGTACTTATCCACCGCGGCCGGCCCGGCGTTATAGGCAGCCAGAGCCAAGGCCAGGTTGTCGTGATACCTCACCAGCAAAGCATCCAGATACGCCGTGCCGCCGTTGATGTTTTGGTCCGCTCGAAAGCTGTCTGCAACCCCGAGCTCCGCCGCGGTTCCAGGCATCAACTGCATGAGCCCCTGGGCCCCGGTCCGGCTTACCGCATGGATGTTGCCGCCGCTCTCTGCCCGCACAACGCTCGCCAGCAGGTCCACGTCCAGATTATGGGTCGCCCCAGCCTTCGAGATCAACTCGTGAACATCCGCATTCGTGAGCTTTGGCTCAGTAGTCCCAATCGGGGCCGCCACGGGAGCCGGATTGGGAACCGTATTCACGGAGGCAATCTCGGCCGCATCCACTTCCAGAAAGTTGCCGCTGCCCTGCGTGGTATAAAGCCGTACCTTACCGCCGGCCTCTTCCCGGTGATCGCATAGAAGGTTGAAGCCATTGGTCAAAGTGACCTCTTCGGCGGCCTGGACGGCGGGGACAGCCCCCAGCAAAGCGAGGACCCCCAACCAGCTCCCGAAGAACGACATTTTGCTCATTGGGCAAACTCTACCACGGCGTTGCCCGCAATTTCCGCCTCGCCGTTACCTTCGGCATCTCGCGCTGCCAGCGTCTGGCGGACTACCTCTTCGACGGCCAAGGCCACGCCGTCGTCGTCGTTCGAGGCGGTCACTTCCCACCCCTGACGCAAGGCAAGGGCCAGCACATCCTCGCTGGCGTTGGCCATCACCACGGCCCGGCCGGCATACTCCAACATTTCCAAATCGTTGAGGTTGTCGCCGATCGCCATGATCCGGTCCGGCTCCAGCCCGCGGATGCGGGCCAAGCTATCGAGCGCTGCACCCTTTGAACAACCAGGCGGCAAAAGGTCTAGAATGCTAAGGTTACGCGCTGCATATTCGGTCCGGTGCATGGCAATTTGACCGGCTACGTCGCTTAATAGCAATCGACGTTCCGCGGTGATCATTTCTGCCACAGTGCCGCAGATCATGCCTTGGATGGGCTCCTCCCCGGCATCAAAGGCTCGCTCGATGGGCTGCACCTCCAGCAGATACGGCCGATTTGCCTCCACCCAGCGGTCGATGCGTGCGTGCAGTTGTTTCATGTCTTCGATCACCAGGGCACCAGCCCCTTCACGATCGAAGGTAAACACCAACGTGCCGTAGCCGCGCAGGGCCACAGAGAGTTCCCGGGCGATTTCCGCCGGCAGAAAGCGGCGATCCAACAAATGCCCATCAAAACCGCGCACCACCGCGCCATTGGAAGAGATCATGACTGAATTTTCGTCCAAGCCAATTTGGGCGATCAGCGGCATCGCGTAGGCCTGCCTGCGGCCGGTGGCGATCACAATTTCGATGCCGGCGGCTTCCGCCGCTTGTAACGCTGCACAGTTGCGCGGACTGATTCTGGGGCCGTTCGAGGGCATCAGGGTGCCGTCAATATCGATTGCAATTAACTTAATACTCACTCCTCTATTTTACCTGTTGCCTATCCCTGCTGCCGGCAATGCATATAGATGGAAACCCTCAAATATCATGAATTTATGCCCACAATTGCCTACCTGGAATGTTCCCGTTGCCGTACCCAAATTAGCCCCGAAATCCCGCAAAGCCTTTGCCCTCAGTGTGGAGGAGTCCTTTTCGTCCGTTATGACATGGTTGCGCTGCGCTCATCGGCTTCGCGCAAGGATATCCAGGCCCGGGCGGCTGCCGCCCCCACGTCCCTCGGCATGTGGCGTTATGCCGCTGTTTTGCCTGCAGCGGAGCCGGTTACGCTGGGCGAAGGCTTCACTCCCATGCTCCGAAGCCGGCGCTATCCCAACCTCTTCCTCAAAGAAGAGGCAGCCAACCCTACCGGCACCTTCAAGGCGCGAGGACTCTCCATGGCCGTCACCATGGCGCGCCATTACGGCTTGAGCAAGCTTGCGGTACCGTCCGCCGGCAACGCGGCCGGCGCCCTGGCGGCCTATGCGGCAGCCGCCGGCCTGGAGGCCCACATCTTCATGCCTCGCGACGTTCCCCTGGCCAACTACCTCGAAGCTGTAGCCTACGGCGCCCATGTAACGTTGGTAGACGGACTGATCTCTGACTGTGCGCGCATCGTCGCTGAACGAAAGGACGCTGAGGGCTGGTTTGACATCTCCAGCCTCAAGGAACCGTTTCGCGTCGAGGGCAAAAAGACCATGGGATATGAGTTGGTGGAGCAGTCAGGCTGGCAGTATCCCGACGCCGTTTTCTATCCCACCGGTGGCGGAGTTGGGTTGATCGGGATGTGGAAGGCCTTCGAGGAGATGGAGACCTTGGGCTGGGTAACCGGCCGAAAAAGACCAAAGATGGTTGCCGTGCAAGCCTCGGGCTGCGCTCCCGTGGCCAAGGCTTTCCGGCAAGGCGAAACGGTTTCGCAGATGTGGCCCAACGCGGCCACCTTCGCCTCCGGCCTGCGCGTCCCCAAGCCCTACGGGGATTCGCTCATTCTCGACATTGTCCGGCAGTCAGGCGGGATCGCCCTGGACTTCGACGATCAGCAGATTCTAGCCTCACTGCTCGATTGGGCCCGTCATGAAGGATTGTTTCTCTCTCCCGAAGGAGCCGCAGCCACCGCCGCCTACGATCACCTGATCGCGAGTGGATGGCTCTCGACTCAGGACAGAGTAGTGATTTTCAACACCGGAGCCGGTCTTAAGTATGCCGACGTGACAGCCGCCGCCATGGAACTGAAGCTGCCCCAGCCGGCAGGCGATAGCGGGCAGGAAGTAGAAAAAGACCACCGGGGAGTCACCCTGCCGGCGCGGCATCGCGCCGGCGGAATCATCACTCCGCAGTGAGTTAGAGCCGCGTTTCGTTGCCCGAGCTCCGCTTTTGCCGTATCTGGAAGGGCATGAAAGTGCGTTTCTCTCCTGAAAGGGTAAAGAAGCTTAAGGAACTCGCGGCGTTGAGCGGGCGCGAGACCGCCGACGAGCTTGTACAGGATGTCGTGGCGGGATACTTCCAAGAGCTAGCGCAGATCCAGGAAATGCTCACCGATCGCTACGACAACCTGAAAAGCGGCAGAGTGAAACCGATTTCCGGCGAAGACGTTGTTGCCCATTTCCACGAAAAGAGCGCAGCCGTGCTCGGTTCAGTTCCCCGCTCGTGACCGGGTACTCCTTCCATTCGGAAGCCGTCTTTGACTTGGATGGAACCTGGGAATTCATTCGGGCGGATAACCTCGACGCAGCGGATCGAATGATTGCGGAAATCTTGGAAACCATTGAGGGTTGGTGTCCTCTCCACATCGCGGCCAACTTGCTTCGCTGCCTCTGCGCTTCATTCTCGTGCCTAATCGTTTACGCGCCCGAGGAAAGGCCCTGGTGGGTCGTCGCGGTCATCCAGGGACGGCGGAGCCCCCGCTTGACGGCCGGATCCTCAAAGACAGAGAGTGACTCGACCCGCCCATTCCTTGCCCTCCAAGAAGAAGACCGCCTCCAAAGCACCCGCATCCCAAAAACGCCACAGTGCTTGTGTCGTTTTTGGGAGGGCTTAGGGCAGGCCCCTTTGCCTGGTGAATCTCAGCGTATCTACGGAATTAGCTCAAACTCGCAATGTGATGTGGGGAGCGAGCGAACTGACATGTTCAATGGTGACGGAATTCCCGTGCGTGTAATACAACGCGATTGCAATCAAGAGTGACACCGCCAGAAGAGCGACCCCCAAAACCAGGTATCGCAGCATCTCCTTCCGATGCCTTGCTGCCCTGCTGGGCTTGACAATAACGGCGCACTTGATCGGCTCGCTCATGTCGACACGATGCGGGTGTTCTACACCAGCAACGATGGGCATTTGCATGAGCGTCCTCCCTTCTTAACACTTAAATAGACGTTCGAAGCACCCCGGAGGTTGTGTAAATCGCCCGTGGAGGTGTGCCTTTGGAGTAATCGTGCGCTTCAGCACGGCGGCGTTTCCAATCTCTTGGCCGCATGGTCCATAAGCAGTAACGGCCTGATTGCTCTAGAATGGAGAGGTGAAGCAAGAGTTAATAGAACGAGCGCCAATCGGCTCTGCCGGCGTTGCCGGCAAGGCTTCGGGAGTGCTCGAGCCGAGGACCCGTATTGGTTTTGTAAGCCTCGGCTGCCCCAAGAATCTGGTCGACAGCGAAGTCATGATGGGCCTGCTTGACCAGGCCGGCGCGGAAATCACCAATCGCCCCGAAACGGCAGACATTCTGGTGGTTAACACCTGCTCTTTCATCGATAAAGCCAAGCAGGAGTCGATCGATACCATCCTCCAGATGGCGCAGCACAAGGTATCGGGCAAGGCCCGCAAGTTGATCGTGGCCGGCTGCCTGGTAGAACGCTATCGCGACGAAATCCGCAAAAACATGCCCGAAGTAGATGCAGTGGTGGGCACTGGTGAACTTGAGGCAATCCTGGCCGCCGCCGGGCTGGAAGCGCCCACCCCGAAGCATGAGGAACCGCAGCTCTTTTCTATCCTCCGCAGCGACGCCGGCCATGCCGTGGCTTCCCGCGCCGAGGGTGATCTGCGCGAGTCCCAGGGACGCTTTGCGCGCGAAACCTGGGAAGGCGCGCAACCGAAACTTCCGCAGTATCTTTATGACCACACCACGCCCCGACTGCTGGCGACGCAAAAATCCTCGGCGTACATCAAGATCGCTGAGGGTTGCGACCATCCCTGTAGCTTCTGTGTCATCCCCAATCTTCGCGGCAAGTTTCGCTCCCGGCGGTTCGCATCCGTGGTCGCCGAGGCCCAGCAACTGGTCGCAAAGGGCGTGCGCGAGCTCACCCTCATTGGCCAGGACACTACTTGCTATGGCGAAGACCTGGGCATGAAGGATGGATTGGCGCAGCTGCTCGACAGCCTGGCGGGGATCCCCGACCTCAAATGGCTGCGTTTCCTGTACGCCTATCCCAACAAGGTCACCGGGCGTTTGCTCGATACCATCGCCCGGCATGACGTGATCTGCAAGTACCTTGACATGCCTCTGCAGCACGCCTCCGGACCAGTGCTCAAGAGCATGCGGCGCGGCGGCAATGCGGAGATCTTTCTGAAAACCATCGAGCGCGTACGGGCGAGTGTGCCCGGCGTAGCCATACGGACCACCTTCATCACCGGGTTTCCCGGCGAAACCGAAGCGGACTTTGCTGTCCTCAGCGACTTCGTCCGCGCTGCCAAGCTCGACTGGCTAGGGGTATTTAGTTATTCCGACGAAGAAGGCTCGGGGGCCTTTCACTTGGGGGATAAAGTGCCCGCCCGGACCATTGAGGCACGGCGCCGCTCCCTGATGCGCCTGCAACAATCGATTAGCCGCAAATCCAGGGCGAGCCTGGTAGGGCGCAAATTTGAGCTTCTGGTCGAAGGAGTTTCGGAGGAAACGCCGTTGTTGTGGGAGGGCCGCACGGAGCATCAGGCTCCGGAGATCGATGGCAAAGTCTTTATCAACGACTTTGGCCCGTTTGACCAGCTCAACCCCGGGCATTTTTACCAATGCGAAATTACTGAGTCGCAGGATTACGATTTGGTAGGCAGAATTGTCGCCGATTGACCTCAAGGAATGTGGAGATGAGTCCCTCGGGAAAGAAACTTAAGAGCCTGCGCTGCCCCACATGCGGGCAGATTGTCACCGTGAACGATGCGGATTTTCCCTTCTGCAGCGAGCATTGCAAAACCATCGACCTGGGAAAATGGGCCAGCGGCGTATACCGCATCTCATCCCCCGTGCTCGATCCAGATCTGCTCGAAGAGATTGAAGGGATGCGGCCTCACTCGTCCGGTGATGAGTAATGCCGCGGTAGGCAGAAAGACGGCATGGGCCTGGGCGGTTGGGACTGGCCTGGGCGCCGGGCGACTGCGTCCCGGGCCGGGTAGCTGGGGGTCCGCCGCTGCCGCCCTGCTCTGGTTGGGGGCCGCCATGGGTCTGCACCTCGATCCAGGGCCGTTGGCGTGGCTTACCTTGGCGGCGGCGATGGGCGCCCTGGCCATCGGAATTCCCGCCGCCACCCGCGTGGAGCAAGAGAGTGGGCGGGAAGATCCCGGACACGTGGTGATCGATGAGGTCGCCGGGCAATGGATTGCGCTGATTCATGCGCGCGTAAACTTGAGTCACTTGCTGGCCGGATTTCTGTTCTTTCGTTTATTCGACATCGTGAAACCATGGCCTGCCAGGCAGCTCGAGGCCTTGCCCGCGGGCTGGGGAATCATGCTCGATGATGTCGCTGCAGGCGTGTATGCTTTGCTGTTGATGCAGGCGCTGCAGCACTGGATTGGGTAAGAACTAACGCTCAAGCACGCAGGGATTCAGCCGATGCGATTCTCCAAGGAGTCACCTATTCCAAACTCACCCAGGATCGATGCCGCGATGCCGGATGCCGCGCTTCCAGGCGGTGAAGTCGAGGTCCGCGGAACCCAGTTGGGCGCTGTGCGCTCTCGCCTGCCAGTGGCCGTGCTCGATGGGATTCTGGCTCCGGTTCTCCTCAGCCGTTCCAACCGCATCATCGTTCGCATACCCGAAGATGTGCAGTCCGGCAGGCTTGAGATCCGGCAGAACGGGCAATCGAGCAATACCATTCGTCTCAAGATTGCCCGCTTGCTTGCTGGGAATCTGCATCCTGTCGGCAATCCGGCCGTGGATGCCGAGGGCAACATCTTCTCCACGGATTCCGGACCCCGCGGGCAAAAGACCGCAGTTTCGGTTTACCGCATCACCCCCGCGGGAGAGATGCAACCCCTGGTGAGCGGCATTACCAATGCCACCGGCCTGGCGCTCGACCCCCAGGGCTATTTGTACGTCTCCTCGCGGCTGGATGGCACCGTTCACCGCGTCTCTCCCCAAGGGGCGTCCTCGGTCTACGCCGAAGGCATGGGCATCGCCACCGGGATTGCCTTCGATTCCGCCGGCAACCTCTACGTGGGCGATCGCAGCGGTACCATCTTCAAGATCTCCCAGGACCGCCAGATCTTCGTCTTTGCCACGCTCGAACCCAGCATCGCTGCGTATCATCTGGCCTTTGGCCTGGATGGAACACTCTTCGTGACCGCCCCCAGCACCTCCAGCTATGACTCGATCTATGCCATCGATCACGCCGGCGTGGTGCGGGTCTATTACCAGGGATTGGGCCGCCCGCAGGGGTTGGCCTTTGATGTTGCGGGCAACATCTATGTCTCCGCCTCCTTCCATGGCACGCGCGGAATCGTCTGCATTACCCCAGCCGGAGAAGCCTCGGTGGTGCTCGCCGGCTCCGGTATCGTGGGACTCGCGTTTGTGCCCGGCGGTAACGCGATCCTGGCTGCCAATGGAGCAGTCTATGATGTACCGTTGGGCATCGAAGGCGTGCGCTTGTTCTAGAAGATTTTTGCGCGTGACCAAGCCGAAATACCAAATTCTTAGTTAGAAACAGGCAGGCAACGAAGTCGGGATGAATTGCGAGATTATTGCTGTCGGTTCAGAATTGCTTTCGCCTTACAGGCAAGACACGAATTCACTCTTCCTCACGGATCGGTTGCTGCAGCTGGGCGTAAACGTGGTCTTCAAAACCATTGTTGGGGACCGGTTGGGGCAGCTCGCTAGCGCCATTCGCATTGCTCTGGGACGCACGGACATCGTAATCACCATGGGTGGACTTGGCCCCACGGAAGACGACTTGACGCGCCAGGCAGTTGCCGAGGCGCTGGGCATTCGCCTGCGCCGCCACCCGGAGATTGTCGGCGCCCTCTATGCGCGCTTCGCCGCCCGCCGTGCGCAGATGACCGAAAATAACGCTCGCCAGGCCGATGTGCTCGACGGCTCAGTGGTGCTTGAGAATGCCCGGGGCACGGCTCCGGGGCAATGGTTGGACACCGTCTATGGTGATCACCGCAAGCTGGTCATTCTGCTCCCCGGGCCGCCCTCGGAAGTGAAGGCCATGTTTGACACGCAATGCATGGACCGTCTGCGCGCCGTGGTCCCCTTGAGAACCATTGCCACGCGCACGCTCAAGATTGCCATGATCGGAGAGTCTCAGGCCGATGCCCGCATCGCACCCATCTACACCAAATACAAGGATGTGGATACCACCATCCTGGCCCACACCGGGGATATCACGCTCATTCTGAATTGTTCCAAAGGGGATCAGGAGACAGCCCAGGCAAGGGTTGACGAGCTGGCGGGAAGAATCGAAGAAGAGCTGGAGGAATACATCTACTCTTCGCAGGGCGAGTCGCTGGAACAAATCGTCCTCTACTACCTGGGCATGAATGCGTCCACCCTGGCGGTGGCGGAGAGCTGCACCGGGGGCCTGGTGGCGCAGCGGCTGACCAGCATCAGCGGTAGTTCTCGCTCGTTCCTGGGAGGAGCGGTGGTTTACAGCGACCGGCTGAAGAGTCTCTTCGCCGGCGTTCCTCCGTCGGTTATTGAAGCTCACGGCGCGGTCAGCAAGGAAGTAGCGATAGCTCTCGCGGAGGGGATTCGCAATAAGACGTCCGCGACCTTTGGCCTTGGCGTCACGGGCATCGCCGGTCCCGGCGGTGGCTCGGAAGAGAAGCCCATCGGTCTGGTTTACGTTGCCGTGGCCGATGGCAAGCAAACCGACGTAGTGGAGCGGCGTTTCGGCGGCGACCGGGAACACATTCGCGCCTGGACCAGCCAACAAGCGCTAGACATGGTCCGCCGCCGTTTGAAATAGCAGAGTTTCTGCGGAAAAACGCTGCACAAAGGGCACGGCTCGACAGCTTGCCGAAAAATCTCAGTTTTTGAAGGCTTCAGAGTCTGCGTGATTAACGCGAGGGATCAGACTCGGACTCTAAAGCCCGTCGGGAGCTGACGGCAACACCGGTCAGGCGGGGCAAGCCTCCACGGCCGCGGCCTCACTCTCGTAGACCTTGAACAGGCTCAGGATACCCACCATTTTGAAGGTCTTCGCCGCGAACGGAGACGGGCTCACCAGCTTGGCGTCCCCACCCAGCTTCTTGGCCTGGCGCAAAGCGTCAACGATCGCACCGATCCCGCTGGAGTCGATGTAGGGCATCGCGGAAAGATCCAGCAGCAGGTGAATGTGTCCGCTGTTGAGTGCGCCTTCAACCGCCTCGTCTAGCTGCTTGACACCTTCTCCATACTTGAGCGGGCCCTTCAGCTTCAGGCAGCAAATCGTTCCGCTCTGTCGTATATCAAGATCCACGGCGTTCTCTCCAGGCCAAGAATTTGCTTTGCTCCCAAAATACCGCTAGTCGGCGCATTTCGTTTCTATTCTGCACGGGCCAGCGTGGCGGCGTGCGGCTTTTCTTGGAAAAAGTCCGCATCGAAATCGACTACTTTCTGTACACCAAAAGTGAAAAATGCTGTACTCTCCGACCAGATTAACAATCAACCTATCCTGCCATCTACGTCAAGCAGAGTCAGGTCCATGAAGATAGAAACCGGCGGCCGGTTGAACAGCGAAGATTTATCGGAACTAGCCCAATCCCTACTCGCCTCGCCCGAAGTCGCGGGCCGCGCCGCGCTGCTGGCCGAAGCTGTGAGCAAGGCTCTGCCCGGCACCGCATGCGCACTTTACAGTTTGCGCTTAAGCACAGAAGACGGCTTCTGGACAGCCTTGGGCGCATCCGACGGGGTTTCGGTGGTAGACCCGTCCATCGCCACCACCGCACCACTCTTCGCTCCCCTGCAGAAATCGCCCCGCCCCACTGTCTACGCCGCCGGCCAACTGGCTCGCGAAGACTACACCCACATTCACGTGGTGCGTACCATCCGCTCGGTCGGATATTTGCCCTTGCTGCGGGAACAAGAGCTGGTCGGAACCTTCGAAATCGTTAGCTTCAGCGATTCACTCACCGAGGGCGCCTTGCAGTCGCTTCAGGGATTAGCGGAACTGGCCGTCACTGCCCTCGAGTCGGCCGAGCAGTACGAGGAACAACGGCAGAATCTGCTCGATTCCATCCACCGCTTGACCCAGCTCTATGACCTGGAGAAATCGCTCAACGAAACGCTCGATTTTGAGCCTCTGCTGGAACTCATTCCGGTCAAGGTATCGGCGATGCTGCCGTGCCAGGCCATTCATCTATGGATGTTCGACGGCGGACGGCTGCGCCTGGTCTCCGCTTGGGGAGAGGATGCGACGGCCGAAGTAGGCGCCACGGAGGATGCCGGCGAAGGCTACGTCGGAGATATGGCGGAAGAAGGTGTGCCGCTGTTGATCAACGATCCGGAAGACCCTCGGTTAGCGACCCGCAATGAACGCGCCCCTGAAGGCCCGCCGGTTACCGACGTACTCCTGGTGCCGCTGATCGAGCATGCGCAGGATGGCGGCGAAAGTGAGCTCGGCGTCCTCGAGGCCATCAACAAGGCGGGAGGCGCGGGCTTTACCGACGACGACCTCTTCTTCATGAACAGCATGTCGGAGACAGTGAGCAGCGCGCTTAAGAATGCCAGCCTGATGCATGCCGAGCGCAAGCTGGAGATTCTGGAAGCCCTGGTGCATGTCAGCTCCGAGATCACTTCTACCCTGCGGCTCGACCGCCTGCTGCAAATTATTGTCAACAGTCCGCAGTCGGTGTTGCCCTTCGAGCGCTGTTCGATCGCGCTCGACAATCGCGGCCGGCTGCAGTTGAAGGCCGTCTCCGGCATGGAGACCATTCCCGCCGGCGATGTCCAGGTAGATCAGCTGCGCGAATTACTGCAACGGCTATCCGGCTATGATCGCCAGCTCTTAATCCGCCAACATGAGAGTGAGCCGGAAACTGAGGACGCCCAGGTGCGCGCGGTGATCGGCAAGCACTTCGAATCCAGCGACTATCGCGCCCTCTTTGCCCTCCCGTTGGGAGATGATCAGGGACGGGTGGGGCTGTTGCTCTATGAGAGCAGCGACCCGGATTTTCTCGAGGTAGCGCACATCGAGATGATCAAGGTTCTGGCCGGGCAAACCACGGTGGCCATCCGCAACGCCCTGCTCTACCGGGAAGTACCGCTGATCGGCCTGCTGGAGCCGCTGGTGCAGCGAAAACAGGCATTTCTGCGCAGCGACCGAAAGCGGCAAGGGACGATACTGGGCACCGTGGCCGCGGTGGTCCTGTTGCTCATCTTCTGCCCCCTGCCGCTGCGCATTAGCGGCACAGCCGTAGTGGCTCCGCAATCCGTTGCCACCCTCACTGCCCCGGTCGAGGGGACGATCGCCAACGTGTATGCCCGGGAGGGCCAGCACGTGAGCCGGGGAGAAGTTCTGGCCACCATGGACGATTGGGCATGGCGTAACCAGCTCACGGCGGCGCAGGCCAAATACGAGGCCGCCATGCTCGCCATGCAAGGGGATTTGGCACAGCACTCCGCGCAAGCAGGACAAGACCGGACCCAGGCCGACTACCTGCATGCGGAAATGGAACGGACACGGTTACGTATAGCCAATGCCCAACTTCGCTCACCGATCGACGGCATCGTCATGACGCCCGATCTGCAGAACGCGGCAGGCGAACACCTCGACGCCGGCGCTACTTTCGCCCAGGTGCTCGACCTGACCAGCGCCAGAGTCAACATCGCGGTAGACCAGGTGGATGCCTACCTGGTGCAGGCAGGGCAGAAAGCCGCCATCAAGCTGAATAGTTTTCCAGCGCAAACCCTGCGCGGCCAGGTATTCAGCATCAGCCCCGAAGCACAGCCCAGCGCGGACGACCGTGTCTTCTACGCCCATGTCTTGGTGCCCAACGGGAGCGCAGAACTGCGTACCGGGATGGATGGGCGGGCCAAAATCTCCGCCGGATTTCGCCCAGCCGGGTTTGTTCTTCTGCGGGCGCCCGCATTATGGCTGTGGAAACATGTTTGGGATTGGATCGGTTGGTAACCATGCCGCGGAATCACTTCACAGGTAACCGTAACTCTTGCGAATGGATCGCGACCCCAGCCCTGTGTTGCGTCCTCTGCTGCATTGCCGGCTTGGGTCTTGCAGGGTGCAGCCAGGGACCCGCAGCCCCGGCCCAGCCGGTCATGGCTTCCTCGCCGCCATCCAGCACACCTGCGGAACCCGTGGCCGCTCCATCATCGCCGTTCTCGGGCGCATCCGCCTACTTGACGGGGCCCAATGCACTCCCTCGCCCCTCTTCCCCGCCAACGGGCGAAGCACGGGACTTCACCACTGTCGGCCCGCTGGTCGTGGAACAACAAGCCGACGTCGTTGCCGAACGCGACGGCCGCGTGACCTCGGTCAGCGTGGAGATTGGCGATCATGTCCGCCGCGGAGAAGTGCTGGCGCTGCTGGACGATCGCGCCCTGCAGGCTGCGCGCGCTGAAAAGGCAGCCAGAATTGATTCCCTGCGCGCCCAGGTACAAACCTGGGAAGCTGAGCAAAGGAGCAATGAGGCGGACCTGCGGCGAGCCGATGCCATGCGCGCGGAAAAAATACTCGATGATGAAGACTGGGAGCATGTGCAATACAAGCTCGCCGAAACCAAAACCCAGGTGGCCCGCTACAAGGCTGAGGAGGCCGCGGCCGAAGCCGAGTTGCGCGCCGCGGATGTCGAACTCACCCAATCGCGCATCACCGCTCCGTTCGACGGCGTGGTCGGCCGCCGCTCGGTGCATGACGCGCAGGCAGTGAAGAAGGGCGATGCCCTGTTCTGGATCACGGCGCAAGCGCCCCTCCGTGTTCTGTTCACTGTGCCCGAGTCTGCCATGGCTTCCTTTCCCCGGGGCGCCAAGCTCGAGCTCACCACCACGGATTATCCTCATCTCAAACAGCCCGCAGTTGTCTTCCGCGTGAGTCCGGTCGTTGATCCGGCGAGCGGCAGTATCGAAGTGATCGGCAGCCTGGAAAAACCGTCCTCCTTATTGAAGCCGGGTATGTCGATGCAGGTGAAGCTGAGCCCGCGATGAACCTGAGCGAGGCACTCGACGCAGCTCTACCCGAGATACCCCGCGCGAGATTCTCGCGCAAAAACCCACCGCGGGTCGATCCCGACCTGATCATTCGCGAGGATGTTGCCGATGGCGAACCGATCGTCGCGGTCTATCAGAGAAGTACTGCCAACCTGTTACGCATGAAGCCGACACAGTGGCAACTCGCCAGCCTTTTCGACGGAGTGCGTTCCTACGATGAGATCTCCGCCGCATTCCAAGCCCAGACCGGGATCCCGCTGGGCGCAGAGGAAGTGCGGACCTTCGCTGAAAATATCGACGAGGGCGGCTTCTGGTACAAAGATCCGCAGGAAAAAAATATTGCCATGAATGAGAAGCTGGCCGCCCAGCGAAGCCGCCGCGCGCAGACCGGCTCTAGCTTCAATGTGGCGCACATAACCTTCTCGGCATGGGATCCGGACCGGTACCTTACCCTCCTCGACCAGAAGATCGGAAAGTATCTTTTCAGCCCCTGGATGACGCTGGTCGTACTTTTGCTGATTGTCCTTCAAATCGCGGTCTTCGCCGCAAAATGGAGCGTGATCGGTCCCGATCTTCCACTCTACTTCGACTTCACGCGCAAAACGTTCTCCGATCTGGTGGAGTTCTGGATCTTGCTTTTCGCCGTCGGTTTCGTTCATGAAACCGCCCATGGGCTTAGTTGCAAACACTTCGGCGGCGAGGTCCACAGCATGGGTTTCATGTTTCTTTACCTGACGCCTTGTTTTTATGTCGACGTCACCGAATCCTGGATATCCGCCAGCCGGCTGCAGCGCATGGCCACCATCATCGCAGGCATATGGAGCGAGTTGATTGTCTGCGGTATCGCAACGATCGTGTGGACGAATACGCAACCGGGCGAGTGGATCCATGATTTCTGTTACAAGCTCATTCTCATCGCCGGCCTGGGCGTGGTAGCCATCAACCTCAACCCTCTCATCAAACTGGACGGTTACTACCTCTTCGCCGAATGGGTGCGGGTTCCTGATCTCAAAGAGCGCTCCACCGGCTTCGTCATCGGCTGGTTGCAGCGCCACATTTTTCGCCTGCCAGTGGATGTTCCCATCGTTTCCAGGCGGCGCGTTCCGCTTTTCGTCCTCTATGCCCTCGCCTCTGGCGCTTACAGCTATCTGCTCCTGGCGCTATTCGTTCGCTTGAGCTACAACATCTTCTCCCACTGGTTAGCCGAGCTTGCCTTGCTCCCAGCGGCGTTGGTGGCGTTTGCGATCTTCCGCTCGCGGCTGCGCGCGCTCACAAACTTCACTTTGGACTCTTACCGCACCAAGGCAAGCGACGGTGCGTTTCGGCTGACGCCTTTGCGCGCGATGCTGGCCATAGTTTTGCTCGCCCTCCTGTTTGTCCCCGTAGTGCGCGATCGCGAAAATGCATGGTTTGTCATCGAGCCCAGCGAGACCCACGAAGTGCATGCCGGTGTTCCAGGAAAGATTTTGGCTGTCTATGTGAAAGAAGGCGAAGCGGTGCGCCGCGGCCAGGTAATGGCCCGGCTGCAAAGCCTGAATGAGGCCAGCGACAAGGAGGAGGCGGAGGTGCAGGTGGCTGCTTCGCAAGCTCACGTCTTCACCGCCGAGCTGCGGCACTCCGGACTAGGACCGGCTCTGGCTGCACAGCAGGCTGCGCACCGCAGCAGCGCCATTGCGCGCGAAGAGGGCGCAAAGCTCGCGGTAACCGCGCCCGCCGATGGTGTGGTGGCAACCAGGGATCCGGAAAGTCTCTTGAACCGCAACGTCACCACAGGGGAGACATTGTTGACGGTTGTCGATCCCTCGCAACTGGTAGCCAGGCTGTTTGTTCCGGTATCCGAGATGGATCACGTTCGCCCAGGCGATACCGTTTCCCTGCAGCTCCCGTCTCACTTCTCCGAGATCCATGGGCGGCTTGGCACGATGGAGGGCTCAGCCCTGCCGTTGCCCCCTGGCCTCATCGCCGAGCAGGACTTCAAAGGTATGGTGCTGCCCACTTTCTACACCACGCGCATGCAGCTGGGAGTAATGGGAAGCAGCATCCAGCCTGGCATGAGCGGAGAGGCAAAAATATTCGGCAGACGCCGTAGTTTAGCCGCACGGATCCTGACTATGTTCGGCAACGTGCTGCGCACTCATTTCTGGTAAACAAAAAAGCGACAACGGCTAAGTGCCGTTGTCGCTTTTCTTTAAAGGCAGACTGGCCCCGGTTAGCTTAGTCTCCTGAGTGTCCTCAGCTTTGCCATCGAGAGCTTGGCAGTGGCCAACTTGGCCACCGCCAACTTTTTCGCTGAAGAAGATCTCACTTGCTCTCCAACCTCAGCGCCCGGTTTGTTGCTGACGCCGTCGGCTTCTTTAGGCTTCGCCGAAGCGGCACCGATCAGCGATTTCTTCTGTATAGCCATGTTGGTTTACCCACTCAGCGCGGACTCGTCCCGTCCTGAGCCATTTGCAGACCGTCGTACCCATGAATAGCTCGACGCTCTGCGGTGTTTGACCGTCGCTTTGTACGAGGTCAGTTTAGTGGTGTGTAGGCAGTTTGAAGGCGGAAACAACTTTGCTCGCCGCTGGCTTGCGGGTGTCAACCTTCGATTTCGTGGACTTGCCTTTGCTCGGGCTTGCGGTCTTCTTGCTTACGAGAGACTTCTTTTCAATAGCCATGGTGGTTTCTCCAGTTTTTATTTAACTGCTTTAACGCGAGTACACGAGATCAGTCTAGTGATGTGTAGGCAGCTTGAAGGCCGAAACAACTTTGCTGGCGGCGGGTTTGCTGGTGTCAACCTTCGACTTCGTGGACTTGCCCTTGCTGGGTGTTGCAGCCTTCTTGCTTACGAGAGACTTCTTTTCCATAGCCATTGGTGATTCTCCAGTTTTTATTTAACTGCTTTACGCAATACCCTAGTGCAAGCAATGGGCCAAACTCCGCGCCACCCCTCGAAAATGTTCAAACTGCTGAAAACAAAGGAGACTGAAGAATCTTTGGCCTCCCGCCTTCGGGTAGACGTCGCTGGATAGATTAATTTTTAACCCATCTAGGTTAAATAATTAACCCGCAGGCAAAGTTCTATAGCGAATACTTGCGGCACAGATACTTCATCCGCTGCAGGTCGAGGTGCAGAAGCCGGGCTGCGGCCGCCTTGCTGCCATCGGACCGCCGCAGCGCAGCTTCCAGCAGCGTCACTTCCAGCTCCCTTATCTCGTCATCGAAGCGGATGCCTTCCGGTGGAAGCAGAATCGCCTCATGGGCGGTAACGCTGTGCGCCAGCAGTTGCTGCGGCAGATGCTGCAGATCGATGGTAGGGCCGGGAACCATGATCACCAGCCGCTGGATCAAATTTTCCAGCTCGCGCACATTGCCCGGCCAGGAGTGCTCTTCCAATGCGGCCAGGGCGTCAGGCGTCAGACGCTTTTGCTCCAGGCCATTGGCCAATAAGTGAATCCGCAAAAAGTAGTCCGCGAGCAGCGCAATATCCCCGGCTCGTTCACGTAGCGGAGGCAACTGGATCGGCACCACGTGAATTCGGTAGTAGAGGTCTTCACGGAACTTGCCATTCCTCGCCATCTCTTCCAGTGGCTCGTTGGTAGCGCAGATCAGGCGGAAATCGATCTTCCGCCCCTGCCGTCCACCCAACCGCTGCACCTGCCGGTCTTCGAGCACACGCAACAGCTTGGTCTGCAATGGCATAGTAAGAGTGGCGATCTCATCGAGAAAAAGCGTACCGCTGTCCGCCAACTCAATCTGCCCTGGCTTGGCCTCGTTGGCGCCGGTAAAGGCGCCCCGTTCGTGACCGAAGAGCTCCGACTCGATCAGGTTCTCCGGCAGAGCCGCGCAGTTCAGGCTGATGAACGGCTTGCTCCGCCGGCTGCTTAAGGCGACGATCGCACGGGCGACCAGCTCTTTGCCGGTGCCGCTCTCCCCGCGCACGATCACGTTGATGCGGCTGTCGGCGACCTGCGAGATCGCGTCGTAGACGCGGCGCATGGCTTCGCTCGCTCCCACCAGGTCTTGAAACTTGCTGCGCTCCAGCACCTGCTGCTGCATGCGCGCGCGTTCCATCTCCTCGATGCGCCCTTCGAGCGTGGTCTTGAGCACCAGGCGCAGCTCAGAAGGATCGATCGGGACTATGAAAGTGGGCATCGCTGCCGGCTTCGACGGCCTGCTTCTCGACCGCGCGGGCGCGTGAACGGCTGAGCGAGATCAGGACCAGGCCGCGTTCCAGGATGCGCAGCTCGTGTAGCACCCGGACACCGGCATGGGCTTCCTCGCCCTGCGTGTCGATGTCGACTAGCACCGCCTGGGCCCGCTGTTCGCGCACCCAAATGGCGGTATCCCCGTAGTGGTTACGGTGGCGCACCCGGTACCACGGCGCCAGCTCCGCTTCGATCTCCCCCTGAAAATCCTCGTCCGCGGTGATCAAGCAGATCGCGGGTAGGGTCTCATCAGCAACGCTGGTAGAACGATGCGGATTGGCCATGTGTCAGTTCATTCTACGGAGCAGGCCAGAAAAAGAAACAGCCGCTCCCCATTCCTTTTCATTGTCCCCAAACCTGCTGCAGAAAAAGATACCGGTCGCGATGTGCGTCCGGAGCAGCTCCAGGGTCCGGGCTTAGGCGCATCACCTGCCAGTTGCCGGTCGCATCATAAGCCGGCCAATGCGGGGCGGAGGCGCCATTCGGGTCTCCAGTCTTGGCAAAATTCGTCCAGAAGGTCTGAATCAGCTCGGAAAGCTTGTAATCCTCCGGCCGGAACGCCGCTCCTTTGCGCGAGTCGAGATTGCCAAAGACGTACTCAATCTCATCGGAGTGGAAGGCCCCGGCAGAGACGGGATGGAAGGGATCTCCCGGCGACGGGAGTGCGAACAAATACCGGTAGACTGGTGAGCCGCCTGGTCTTCACCTGCGCGTCCAGCCATGCCCAGGTGGAATAGACCAGGAATTTGTCGCCGGCAAAATCCTCCGCGGCGCGCAGCGCTTCGGCATCATCATTCGCGTGGTACACCTTGAGAAACTCTTCGGCCCGTGGGCCGAATTCCTTAAGCGCCGTTGCACGCAAACCCTCCATCGTTCCTTTTTCCGGCGCTTTTACTATGTTGCTGGTTCCCTCGTCCTGATTCCAACCCGCGATCAGCGGCACGTGTGCTTGCTTACCAGCGGCGTAAATCGCGGGAACACTCTCAGGCAGGAAGTAGCCGTCGATATCGGGTGCGAAGGGAGGCCTGCCCAGGCCTTTGTGGGTAGCCAGCTTTAGCAGGTCTTCAGCACTCGTAGCTCGCAACGTAGCAAGACTGCTGTCGCCGCCCGCCTGATGAATAAATTCCTCGTTCGTCTTCACAGCCTGCGCGAGCGGCGGAAAACTCAATTCCTTGCTGGCAAACGCTCCGCCGCTCTCTCCGATGGCGTGTGCAAACAAGCCCTTGGCCAGGGGCGAGGCCATCTGTGCGCTCACGGCAAAGGAACCCGCCGACTCGCCGAAGATGGTTACATTGTCTGGGTCGCCGCCAAACCGGGCGATATTGCGCCGCACCCACTGGATGGCAGCCAATTCATCCAGCAGTCCGTAGTTGCCGGCGGCGTGACGCGGATCCTCGGCGACTAACTCGTGGGTGGCGAAAAATCCCAAAATGCCCAGCCGGTAATTCATGGAAACCACGACCACCCCTTTGCGGGTGAGGTGCTCGCCATCCTGCCGCGGCTCCGAGGTGCCGCCCCCGGCAAACCCGCCACCGAAAATCCAGACCATTACTGGCAGTTTTCCCTTGGGTTTTGCGGCGGGTGTCCACACATTCAGGGTGAGGCAATCCTCGCTCTCACCCGGATCGCGAAAGACCATGTCGTCATAATGTTCCTGCTGGAAACACCGGGATCCGAAGCTGGCGGCCTGGCGTACGTCGTGCCATTTCGCCGCAGGTTGCGGCGGCTTCCACCGCAGCGGACCGACCGGCGGCGCCGCGTAGGGAATGCCGAGAAAGTCGCGCGCTTGCCCGTCCGCGCTCATCTTTCCCTGCACCTTACCCTGTTCCGTCTTCACCACCAATGGGTTTTCCGCGAAAGCCGGCAACGCGAAGGCGGCCAGCCCCGCTGCCGCGCACAGGTACCTCGACATAAGCCTCTTGAACATGCGCCCTAATCTACCAGATCACCCCGGGATCGTTGCTTCCTACAACCACTGCTACACTCAAACCGGATCCAACCATGTTCTTGTCTTTGATCGCAATTAGCGTGGCTTATCTGCTGGGTTCCATCCCATTCGGATTCCTCCTGGTGCTGCTGGTGAACAAGGAGGATATCCGCGCCAAGGGCAGCGGCAATATAGGCGCCACCAATGTGCTGCGCTCGGGCGCAAAGGGATTGGGCATCCTCACCTTTGTGCTCGACGGCGCCAAAGGTTACGCCGCAGTGGCAGTGGCAGAATTCCTGGCCCGCGGTCAGGACCCAACGGCCACGCATAAGCTAGCCATCCTGGCCGGGCTGTCCGTGATTCTCGGCCATATGTTTCCCGTATGGCTACGCTTCAAGGGTGGCAAGGGGGTGGCCACGGCCTTCGGCGTCTTCCTCGGACTTTGCTGGCTGGCGGCGCTCATCGCCTTTGTGCTATGGCTCGTCATCGTCGGCTTGACCCGCTATGTCTCCCTGGCTTCGATCCTGGCGGCCGCAGTCCTTCCCTTCCTGACCCTGTGGCTCTCGCCCGGCAGATACGGTTACGCCTCCGGGGCAGTGATGTTCGCTTGCTGCTGGATCGTTATCGTGAAGCACCGGCAAAATATCCAGCGGCTCATGACGGGCACGGAGCATGGCTTCGGTGCATCGAGGAAAACCGGAGCATGAGCCGTATTGCCATCGTGGGCAGCGGTTCCTGGGGAACCGCTCTCGCCCTCAGCCTCGCTCGCCGAGGCGACCACTCCATCGCCCTGTGGTCCCACTCGGCTGCTGTGGGCGCCTACCTTCCCGGGTTTCCCATTCCGCCACAGGTAGAACCGTTCACGGATCTGGCCGCAGCCGTGGTGGGCGCGGATACGGTCATCAGCGCTGTCCCGTCGCAGCATGTGCGCGCGATCTTCCAGGCGATGGCGCCCTTGCTTGCGCCCGGGCAAATCATCGTCAGCGCCACCAAGGGAATCGAGGACCAGACCTTTCTTCGTATCACCCAGGTCATCGAGCAGGTGCTGGCCGGGCAACACCGCAATGGCAGGCTCCCGTGCGGCGCGCTCAGCGGCCCGTCATTCGCACAGGAGGTGGCATCCGGAGCCCCCACCGCCATCACCCTCGCTTTCGCGGATAGCCGGCTGGCCAGCAGGCTGCAGGAGGAGCTAAGCGCCCCCGCCCTGCGGATCTACACCAACGACGACGTAATCGGCGTGGAACTGGGCGGCGCACTCAAAAATGTCATCGCCATCGCCGCAGGCATCGCCGCCGGGCTGGGACTCGGGCACAACAGCGCCGCAGCCATCATCACGCGTGGAGTAGCAGAGATCACCCGCCTGGCGGTCGCCTGCGGAGGGCGCCGCGAGACCTTGGCCGGCCTTTCCGGTTTGGGGGACCTGGTCCTTACGTGCACCGGTCCGCTTTCCCGTAACCGCTCAGTAGGGATGGAACTCGGCCGGGGGCATAAGCTTCCAGAGATTCTAGCCCACCTGCAGGGCAAGGTCGCTGAAGGCATCCGAACCACCTCTGCGGCCCTCGGGCTGGCCAAGGCTCACGATGTCGAAATGCCCATCACCGAGCAGATGGCAGCCATTCTCCACCACGGCAAGGCGCCCCAGGACGCGATCCGCGAGCTGATGGCACGACCCGGCCGCGACGAATAGAACCGGAACTCGCCCTCCAACACAAAATTTTAGAAGCAGGCTAGTACACTCAGGTCATGCCGAATCGAGATGCCGTGTAAATGATTCAGACCCTTTTTGGCAGCCTGGAAGAACCCGAAAAAAAGAGCATATTCGGCCGCATGAAGGAGGCCGTCTCGCGCACCCGCGAGTCCCTGGCCGACCGCATCGAAGACATCGTCGCTCTGACCCAAGAGGTCGATGAAGCCGCTTTGGAAGAGCTGGAGATGAGCCTGGTGGCCTCCGATCTGGGTATCGGAACATCCACCGAGATCATCGATGCCCTGCGCGGCCGGGTAAAGCGGCACGAGATCCGCAACGGCGCCGAGCTGAAGCAGCTCCTGAAGCAGGAAATCCAAGCCATTCTGGATGCCCGGGAGGAAGAGGACTTCTTCAAGCCAAAATACACCGCACCGCCCAGGGTTATCCTGATGGTCGGCGTCAACGGCACCGGCAAGACAACCACCACCGGGAAACTGGCTTTTTATTTCCGCCGCCAGGGCAAGACCGTTTTGCTGGCTGCTGCCGACACCTTCCGCGCCGCGGCCATCGAGCAGCTTGCGGTGTGGGGCCAGCGCACAGGCGTGGAAATGATCAAGACCAAGCAGGGAGGAGATCCCTCCGCCGTTCTCTTCGATGGCATGCGCGCCGCCCAGGCGAGGGCCATCGATGTGCTCATTGTCGACACAGCCGGCAGACTGCACACCAAGGACAACCTCATGGCCGAACTGAGCAAGATGAAGAGAACGGCGCAGCGGATCATCCCCAGCGCACCCCACGAAGTCTTGCTGGTGATGGATGCGACCACGGGGCAGAACGGCTTGCAGCAGGCCAGGCTCTTTACTGAATCGGCGGGCGTCACCGGCATTGTGCTTACCAAGCTGGACGGCACAGCCAAAGGCGGCATCGCCGTAGCCATCGCGCGCGAACTCAAGGTTCCTGTTCGCTACGTCGGCGTAGGCGAAAAGCTGGAAGACCTTCTACCATTCGATAGCAAGGCGTTCGTCGATTCATTGCTCGGTGACTAAACGCGGCTTGGCCGCACAGAGTAAAACTGAAAATGCTCGAGAAAGATCACGATGGCGGAAACTGACCAGCACTGGATGGAGCTTGCATTACGGCAAGCAGAGCGGTCCGTCGGCCTCGCCTCTCCTAATCCGGCCGTGGGTTGCGTGCTGGTTAAGGACGACTCGCTGGTGGGTGAAGGCTTCCATGAGTATGACCGCCGCGACCACGCGGAAGTCGTTGCCCTCAAGCAGGCAGGCCCGCAGGCCCACGGCGCGACTGCCTTCGTCACCCTCGAACCTTGCAGTCATCAGGGACGAACCGGACCCTGCGCGGATGCGCTGATAGCCGCCGGGGTCGCCCGCGTGGTAATAGCGACCGAAGACCCCAACCCGGAGGTTCACGGTAAGGGCATCGCTCGCCTTCGCGCTGCTGGGCTGCAGGTCAGCACCGGCGTGATGGAGGAGCAGGCCCGCAGGCTGAACGACGGCTTCGCGAAATTCATCACCGCCTTCCTTCCCTTTGTCACCATGAAAGTTGCCGTTACGCTCGATGGCCGCATCGCGCCGCAACCAACCTCTGTGCGTGGTCACTTTTGGATCAGCGGCGGGGAAGCGCGCACCCAAGTGCATCGTATGCGCCATGCCGCGGATGCCCTGATTGTGGGCGTGGGAACGATCATTGCCGACGATCCTTTACTTACCGATCGCAGCGACCTGCCGCGGCGCCGGCCGTTGCTTCGGATCGTCCTCGATACCTCGCTGCGCACTCCCCTGGACTCTCAGCTGGTCAAGACCGCTCACGAGGACGTGCTTATCTTTTTCAGCCATGCCGATCCCGCGGCGCAAAAGGCGCTCGAAGCCCGCGGTGTTCGTCTGCAGCAGATCGCGCATCAAGGCCCGCGCGTTCCTTTGCAGGGTGCACTGGTCCGGCTGGCCGAGATGCAGATCACCAGCGTGCTGCTCGAAGGCGGCGCTGAGGTCTACACGTCCGCTCTCAACCATGGCCTGGTCGATCGGCTGGTGATGTTCTATGCGCCCACGTTCCTTGGCCGGGCAGCGGTCCCTATGCTCAGCTCGATCGACGGGCTGCCTCCGCTTAAGGACTATTCGCTGAAACAGTTTGGCCAGGATTTCGCCTTGGAAGCCCCGCTGCATGACCCCTGGTCTGAAGTGATTTAATTAAAGCTGACATGTTTACTGGCCTCATAGAAACCACCGGCGCCGTCCTTTCCGTCGAACAGCGCGAGGGTTCGCGACGCATCGCCATCGCCATGCCGTCCGGTCATGGCATCGGGCTGCGCACCGGCGACAGCATTGCGGTCAGCGGAGTCTGCTTGACCGCACTGGATATCGAGCCCGGCCGCTTTCATGCGGACCTGGCCGCGGAAACGGTGGCCCGCACTTCTCTTTCCCTGCTCACTCCTGGGTCTACCGTTAATTTGGAATTGCCGACACCAGCCGGGGCTCCCCTGGGTGGCCACGTGGTGCAGGGCCATGTCGACGGTACGGGCTCGCTCTTAAGCCTCAAGCCCGTCGATGCACACGCCGATCCCGCGCTCGCAGACTGGTGGCTTCGCGTGGCCGTTCCCGCCCCCCTAAGCCGCTACATGGTGGAGAAGGGCTCGATCGCGATTGAGGGCATCAGCCTCACCATCGCCCGTTGGGAACCGGGAACGGCGGAGGGCGACGTGGTATCCGTTGCCATCATTCCCCACACCTATGCGCGCACCAATCTGCACACACTCAAGGCTGGGCAACCGGTCAATATCGAGGCCGATGTGCTAATCAAGTTCCTGGAGCAGCGTTCGCTCGAAACCCGGTTCAATCTCAGCGTCGAATACCTCGTGGCCAACGGCTACTGAGATGCTTTTTTGGCTTTTTTCCCGGTCCCGTCCCAGTGCTATCATCAGGATGTGCCGGGTCCTACGCGACGCAACCCCGCCAACCCCGCCAGGTCCGGAAGGAAGCAACGGTAACGGGTCAGTGCGTGCGCAGTAGGTTGCCCGGTACAAACGATAGCCCCGTGATCCTGCCAGCCTATCCATTCCTCATCGATCCGATTTGCAAATGCCTAACCGGGCGTTTGTCCCGGCTTGTTGAATCCCCGGCAATTTAGTTCTGGAGAAGAATATTGAGCATCGAATTGCGTCCGCGTGCACAACGGCGCGCCAAAATCAGCGCTCTGGGAACGTATGTGCCGCCCCGCATCCTCAGCAATGCAGACCTGGCAACTATGGTCGACACGTCGGATGACTGGATCATGCAGCGCCTTGGCATCCGCGAGCGCCACGTGGTCGATCCGGGCACAGCGACCAGTGATTTGGCCGTGGAAGCAGCGCGCCGCTGCCTTGCCCATCGAGGCATCATGGCCAGCGAGGTGGAGGTGGTCATTGTGGCCACGGTCACGCCCGACATGCTCTTCCCTGCGACCGCCTGCCTGGTGCAGGACAAGCTCGGCGCCCACGGCGCCTGGGGCTTCGATCTTTCCGCCGCGTGTTCCGGGTTTCTCTATGCTCTACAGGTGGGCGCCAAGCTGGTAGAGTCCGGCGCGCATTCCAAGGTTTTGGTCATTGGCGCCGATACCATGTCGTCGATCATCGACTATACCGACCGCACGACTTGCGTCATATTCGGCGACGGTGCCGGCGCCGTCCTGGTCGAACCCGCGCAAGAGGGCGAGGTCGGCCTGATCGACTTTTGTCATGAGATCGACGGTTCCGGCGCGGGTGCGCTCAATATGCCCGCGGGGGGCAGTCTCCGCCCGGCTTCTCCCGAGACCATCGCGGAAAGATTGCACTATGTCCATCAGGATGGCCAGGCGGTTTACAAGTACGCCGTGCGCAAAATGGTGGAAACGTCGAACAAATTACTCCAAGCCAATAACATCACAGGCGCCGACCTGGGCTGCTTCATTCCGCACCAGGCGAACAAGCGCATCATTCTTTCCACCGCCGAGCGGCTAGGCCTGCCGCTGGAACGTGTAGTGATCAACATCGACCGCTTCGGAAATACCACCGCCGCCACCATACCCCTGGCCCTGCAAACCGCGCTCGACGACCACCGCCTGCAGCGCGAAAGCCTGGTCCTTCTGGCTTCGGTAGGCGCCGGCTTCACCGTAGGCGCCTGCCTCCTTCGCTGGGAAATGTAACGGCCCGTGGTCCAGGACCTAAGGGTCTCCGAGATCGGTCCTTGAAAAGGGATAGCGGTGGGAGCCCCCGCATTGCTGCGGGGAGCTCGGCTTTCAAGCCGAGCGGCTTTCTGGGGACGATCCTTCTCCGGCTTTAGCCGCGGTGGTTGGGATGCCGGGCTAAAGCGCGATTAATCGAAGTACGAGTCTTTCCGCGACGCTGAAGCAGGGCCCTCCCACCGGTTTTCATTGTGGTTTTGCCGTGACACAGACCCCGCCAGGGGCGGCCGAGAATGTTTTAGCGCAGTGGTAGTCGTGGGCTTCTGGTTTCAGTTCGCGCTAACTGCTGCAGCCTGCGGCGCCCCCGCCTGCCGGCTCTGCCGGCGAAACTTCCAGACCCCGTACAGGATCGCGGCCACCATCAAGCCTAGATACACCCACAGGAGAATAGTGCTCCACCCCGACAGGTAGTGACGAAAAGCCCGGACCATCACCCTGCCATACACAGCAGCGAGCCAAGCCACCAGCGCATAGCGGAACGCTCGCGCCAGCCCGAAGGAAAGAAAGAACTTCTTGCGCGAAACCCCCAGCGCTCCAGAGGCCAGAATGAACGGCATCAGAGGGAATGGCGGCGGAAGCAAGGCAGAAGTGGTCACAGCGAGCACGCCGTTTTTCTCCACCCAGGCCGTCAGGCGCTTGGCAAAGCGTTTGGGAAGATAACGGTGCAGCGCTGCTTCTCCACCTTTAGCGCCCGCTGCCCAAGTCAGATAACCGCCCAGAATGGATCCCGCAAAGGCCGCAATCGCCGCGAACACCGGGTCCGCCCCGTGAGCCACCAGCAGGATCAGCAGCAGATCGGTGCTGCCGGGCAGCGGCAGCGGAATGATCGAGGAATCAATCGTCGAGACAACGAAAAGCCCCATGGTGCCGAAGCCCATGAGCCAATGCAAACCATGCGCATTTTGGCTCGCCTTGGCCGACTTCACGGCCCGACTGCCCGCAACGTGTTTGCTGGATACCTGAATCATGCCCTATTGGACGCAGTTTTGAGTCTAACTGTCGCAAGCTCTATGCAAACCTAAATCAGACGCAGCGTGGGCGCGGGTGGAAGCGCTCCACATTCAGCAGCATAGCGGTAAAACTGGTCGAGTCCGCGCAGGCAGGCCTCATCTAATATGTAGTGGATATTTTTGGTCAGATAGAAACGGATCGTCTCCAAGGGCACCGCGATCCGGGTCGACCACTCCCCCGCCAGATCGTCGATGTGCGCCAGCCCATGATCCCGCGAGCTCTGCAGATCCTCGATGAGCTTCGATGCGCTCATCCCCGTCTCCTCCAAAGCCCCCGGCCGCAGCGCCCAGAAGGCAGAAACCCAGGGCAGCCCGGTGAACTTATGCCACTCGTGCGCCAAGTCCAGGTACAACAGCTGCTCGCCGGTGCGGACGGCGCGGGCATCCATGTCCTCCAACGCCAGCAGGGCTGGGTCCCCGATAAGCAGCGCTGCGTCGGCGAAGGTGAGCATGGATTCAAGGTCGGGTGGGTGGGGTATAAATACCGCCGGAACTTTCCAGAAAATATCGAACAGGATGCGGGTGTACGCGTAAGAGGTAAGCGAGGAAGTATCCGCCGCAATGGTGCGCACCGCGCTTATCCCCTGCGACGGACGCACCACCAGGATGATGGAACGCACGCGATCCAGCGCGGCCACGGTGCAGCCGGGTACGACGGACAGCGACGGCGTGGTCGCGTAAGCGGCAACGGGAACCAGGCCAATATCCGCTTCGCCCGCAGCCAGTTCCCCGGCGCAGCGCGCAGGTGTGGTGTAACCGATCTGGTAGCGCTCACGCAAGTAGCTGCGCTCAGGCTCGTGCTCGAAGTCCCACATCAGAGGAGCAGGATTGAGGAAGTGGATAGCCGCCATACGGACGCGGCGCTTAGGTCGGAGGGTCACTCATTAGTGTACCTTGGCTGTCAGCCATGAATGGCCCCGAACCACTGCCCGCAATCGCGTCGGAAATTCGGCTCGCCTGGGTTGCGCTCACACTGACCCCGGGCCTGGGACCGAAGCGCATCTTGAAAGCCGCGCAAACTTTGCAGGATGTATCGCGCCTGTTTCAGCTCTCCTTGACAGAACTCGAATCGCTGAATTTTCCTGCTCCCTCCGCCCAGTTCCTTTTCAGCGGCAAGGCGCGTGCCGAGGCAGAACAGGAGTTGCAACGCATGCGCGAACAGCGCGGCGTGATCCTTACTTATGAGGATGAGCACTACCCAGAGCGGCTGCGCGAGATCTTCGATCCGCCACCGGTGCTCTGGGCGCTCGGCGACCTGCGGCTATTGGCTCGCCCGGCGATCGCGATTGTGGGCACCCGTCATCCCACACCCTATGGCTCGGCTATGGCCGAAGTGCTGGCCCGCGATCTGGCTAGCCGCCGGCTAGTGGTTCTCAGCGGCATGGCCAGAGGCATCGACACCGCGGCGCATCGCGGCGCCCTGGCCGCGAAAGGCAGCACCGTGGCTGTCTGGGGCACCGGAATCGACGTCATCTACCCTAAAGAAAATAAAGCTCTGGCCGAAAATATCCTCGCTGCTGGAGGAACCATTCTCTCCGAATACAGGTTGGGCACTTTTCCCGCGCCGCAGAACTTTCCCAAACGCAACCGCATCTTGAGTGGCATAAGCATCGGCGTGCTGGTCGTAGAAGCGGGCGAGAACAGCGGCACCCGCGTGACTGCGCGCTGCGCCCTGGAGCAGGATCGCGACGTCTATGCCGTACCGGGTAACGTGACCACCAAGAATGCCTGGGGCCCCAACACGTTGATTAAACAGGGCGCTAAGCTGGTTGCGACATGGGAGGATGTGTGGCAGGAACTGCCCACCCAGGTGCGGCTGCAGCTGGAAGGAGAATTAGGTTTTGCATCGTCAACGGAGCAAGCTGCATCGATTGTGGAGGAACTTCCGCTGCAGGAGCCAGAGAAAGTCGTGCTCAGTGCATTACGGCACGACGAAGCCGTGCAACTGGATGAGCTGATGGAAAAGCTTGAGTCCAAGTTGACCTCGTCTGAGATCTTCACGGCTTTATTCGAACTTGAGCTGGCCAGCCGGATCAAGCAACTTCCCGGCAAAAACTACGTCAGACGAATGTAGCTTCTGTGCTTATCTGCACCAGAAGTTGCAGACCCGGAAGTTGCAGACGCGACAGGAGAAAGCGCGTCTTATGGAGCGCAGAACGTGGCTCTTGCCAGGGCGCTGATCACGATAAGTAAATAACCTTGAACCTTCCAGGTGGTACAGTCAGTCCCATCGGAAGAGCTTTTTCACCTTGTCCATAGTTCGTCATCGGGTTTAAGGAACGCAATGAGTAAATCACTAGTGATCGTCGAATCGCCTGCCAAGGCAAAGACGATCAGCAAATATCTGGGAAAAGATTTCACCGTCGAAGCTTCAGTCGGCCACATTAAGGATCTGCCTAAGAACAAGATCGGTGTGGATCTGAGCGACGGCAGCTTCACGCCTGACCTCATCGTCATTCCCGGCAAAGAAAAGGTCGTCGACCGGCTCAAGAAGCTGGCCAAAGCGGCAACTGTCATTTATCTGGCTCCTGACCCTGACCGTGAAGGAGAAGCGATCGCGGCCCATCTGGAAGATGAGCTCAAGGGTCTCTCCAAGGGCAACTCGATTCGCCGCGTAACTTTTAATGAAATTACCGCCAAGGCGGTGCACGACGCCTTTGAACATACCCGCGATGTCGATCGCAATCTTGTGGACGCACAGCAGACGCGCCGCGTCCTCGACCGCATAGTCGGCTACCAGATCTCGCCTTTGCTGTGGGATAAGGTGCGCCGCGGTTTGTCCGCAGGCCGGGTGCAGACCGTGGCTCTGCGCCTCATCGTCGAGCGGGAACGTGAGATCAAGGCCTTTGTGCCGGTCGAGTATTGGACCCTCGATGCCCAGCTCACTCCGGCCAACGATAAGACCGAATTCACTGCGCGCTTCATCGGCATTGATGGCGAGAAGGCTACGGTTGAAACCGTGGATGCGCCGGCCCTGCCTGGCAAGCAGCCGATGGACGCGGTGGTGGCCGCGCTCGAAAATGCAAAGTGGTCCGTACAAAACGTTGAGAAAAAGGAGCGCCGCCGCAATCCCACCGCGCCGTTCACCACCAGTAAATTGCAGCAGGATGCATCCCGTCAGTTGGGCTTCAGCGTGCGACGCACCATGGGCGTGGCGCAGCGGTTGTACGAAGGCATTGAGCTCGGCAGCGAGGGAGCGGTAGGCCTCATCACCTACATGCGTACCGATTCCACCCGCGTCTCGCCCGATGCCATCGCCGACGTGCGGAAATGGATTGAGCAGAATCACGGCAAAGACTACCTTCCCACCGCGCCCAATGCCTTCAAAAGCAAGAAGGACGCGCAGGATGCGCACGAGGCCATTCGCCCCACCAGCGTTACCCTGCATCCGGAAGAGATTAAGCACTATCTCAGTGACGAACAATATCGCCTCTACCGGCTTATCTGGCAGCGCTTTGTGGCCTCCCAGATGGTCCCGGCGGTGTTCGACCAGACCACGGTTGACATCGTGGCCAAGGCCAACCGCGGCTATAACTTCCGCGTCACCGGCTCGGTGATGAAGTTCGATGGTTTCTTGAAAGTCTACGAGGAAGCCAAAGAAAAGAAAGACGATGAGGATGAGGAGCTCAAGAACCGGCTGCCTGCCCTCGAGAACGGGCAAGCGCTCGCGTTGCAGGCTCTCCTACCCGAAGAGCACTTCACTGAGCCCCGCCCACGCTTCAATGAAGCATCGTTGGTGAAGGAGCTGGAAGAGCGCGGCATCGGACGGCCTTCCACATACGCCACCATCATCAATACGATTCAGGAACGCGAGTACGTGCAAAAGGTGGGCACCGGCCGGGGAGCCAAATTCGTCCCCACCGAGATCGGTTTCGTGGTCACCGACCTGCTGGTGGCCAACTTCCCTTACATCTTCGATCCGCAATACACCGCCAGGCTCGAAGAAGAGCTGGACAATATCGAAGACGGCACAGAATTGTGGACCGACTTGTTGGGTGCTTTCTATGGGCATTTCGAGAAAGAGCTCGCTCATGCCGGCGAGCACATGGAAAACATCAAGCGGATGGAGAAGCCGACGGACGAGAAGTGCGACGTCTGCGGTTCCCCGCTGGTCTTGAAGTGGGGTAAATTCGGCAGCTTCTTCGCCTGCAGTACCTACAACAAGAAGGATCCGGCCAGCTGTACCTTCACCAAGGAGAATTTTGCCGCAAAGCCTGAGATGAGCGCGCAGGAAGGCGAGGAGCAGGCGGAAGAATACTGCGAGGCTTGCGGCCGGGTCATGGTGCTGAAGCGCGGACGTTTCGGTGCCTTCATGGCTTGCCCCGGTTATAGCGAGGATCCGCCCTGCAAGACCACCCGCAAGCTGACCCAGAAACAGCAGCAGAAGGCGCCTCAGCCGCTGGACGAGAATTGCCCCAAGTGCGGCTCGCAGCTCGTGCTGCGCAATGGCCAGTATGGCGAATTTGTTTCCTGCAGCGCCTACCCCAAGTGCAAGTACATCAAGCAGAACATCATCGAGGGGATGAAGTGCCCCACCTGCGGGGACGGAGATATCGCGGAGCGGAAAGCGCGGCGCGGCAATCTGTTCTACGGCTGCACCAATTACCCCAAGTGCGACTTCACGTCGAACAACAAGCCAGTCCCGGAAAAATGCCCGGAATGCGGCAGCCCCTACCTGCTGGAGAAGACGCGGGTGGGCGGGGTCTACCTCGTCTGTCCCAATAACCGCAAGTCGGCTGCGGAGGACGAAGCGCCCAAGAAGAGGGCCAAAAAGGGTGCGGCGGCCGAGACAGACAGTGCAAACCAGGTGGTCTGCACCTACGCCCGGAAGATTGCCGAGCCCCAGATGGAATCCGTCGAAGCAATGCGCTACCAGACCAAGGCCGAGGCACTTCCGGTCGCTTAAGCCCTGTCAAACCCGCGAGCATCCTGGCCTTGCCATGGCGCGGGGCTGGGCGTACAACTCTAGGTGCGGTTGTTTCACCTCAATCGATCGCACGGAGCGGAAATGAAATTATTTGTGGTGGTTTTGGCATTCTCGACCATACCGGCTTTGGCTGCGGATATGAGTGCCGCCAAAGTGAATGGGTACATCAGCGATTCCAAGTGCGGCGCCATGCATAACGGCAGTAAGCCCGATGCGGCCTGCGTGAAAAAGTGCGTCGACGGCGGAGCCAAGCCGGTGTTCGTGGATGACGCCAAAAAAGAGGTCTACACCATCGATGATCCCGACGCTGTCAAGGGTCATTACGGGCACCACGTCGCCGTTGTGGGCAAGGTGAACGATACCGACAAGACGATCCACGTTGCCAGCTTGTCCATGCTGCCCGACCAGGGCAAGCCGAGTGGCACGTCGGATATGCACTAGACCTGGAACTCTCCTTCAGCTATCCAGCGGCGGTATCCGGGCCTGTCCCGGATACTGCCGCGACCACTTCCCCGACCTTCCTCTCAGCGCTTTGGCGCGTCGAATAGAACGCCGTCGATCGCTGTCGTGTTTCTGGATCAACTACCCGCTTCAAAAACGGGGCAGCTGGCAAGATGTCAGAGCGGGCATCCATCTGCTAATGTGAGAGACGGTAGGAAGGAACGCAAAAAATCAACCCAGTTATGGCAAAGGCAACCTGGAACGGCAAAGTCATCGCGGAGAGTGACACCACAGAGATGGTTGAAGGCAATCTCTACTTTCCGGAAAGCTCACTTAAGCGGGAGTACTTCCGCCCTAGCTCGACGATTTCGACCTGTCCCTGGAAGGGGCAAGCGCGATACTACAGCCTTTTGGTGGACGGGCAAGAAAATCAGGATGCCGCCTGGTACTATCCGGATCCCAAGCCGGCAGCCCGTAACGTCAAGAACCATGTAGCCTTCTGGCGCGGAGTTGAAGTCGAAAAGTAGGATCCAGAGCCGTGCCGGCCTGAGCGTGGCCGTAGCAGCCATGCTGGGCCTGGGGATTCTGGCTCCCCCCAGGGCGGCCGGCCAGGTCCCCCCAGCTCCCCAATCCAGCCAGGCACCTGTTCCGGCCAGCCCGCAGAGAGACCTTGAGGTCCTGCGGCGGTTAGAAGAAGAGTATTTGCGCGCTGAGATTGAAGACGATACCGCGATCGCAGGTACGATTCTCGCCGAAGACTATGTCGGCCTCAAACCGGATGGTTCCACCGTCAGTAAGACGGATGTCATGAACAACCTGGCTCGCCATGACCGCAGCCGCGACCCCTACCAGATCACCGCTACCAATATGCGGGAACACCTTTTTGGTGATACTGCCTGCCTGACCTACACCAAGGTTTACACCAAGCCTGGAAGCCACGCCGCGTTCAGTGAGAACGTCCTCCACCTTCTCACCCGCCGGAACGGTATTTGGCGCCTCCAACTTAGTAGCCCACTGCCCGCACCTCCCAACCCCAAAATCAAGTAGAGAAATCATTCGAACCAAAGCACTTCGGCACCCATCGTTCGGGGAGTCACGCAAACGGTTCCCCATGGTTACTCCAGGGTACTGATTTTGTTTTTCGATCGACGATCTCTGGGATAATGGACCCACTCTGGCGTTCTGTTTTGGCGGCCGCTCCTGGCATTAGCGCAGGCGGCAAGCTCCGCGTATCCCCCGATGAAGCCACTACAACTGGCATTGACCCCGACTCGCAACCGTCGCCTGAATGAAGTCACGGGCATGGTGCTCCTGGTGGCCGCGAGCCTCCTCTTCCTTGCGCTGGCCTCGTATCACCCCACGGACCCGTCTCTGAACACCGTCGGGGGCTACGCCGGCCGGCAGGCGCACAACTGGACTGGGCTGATCGGCGCTACCGTGAGCGACCTGCTGCTGCAATTGGAAGGTGTCGCCGCCTTCTTCATTCCCTTGATGATGGGTGCTCTGGCTTGGACGTGGCTCCGCTCGCGCCCCGCCGGTTCCCCAACCGCGAAGATCTCCGGCGTTCTGCTCTACCTGGTGTTTGCACCCGCCGTCTTCGGCCTGGTTCCAGGCCACCTTCGCTGGAAGCATGCCCTGCCGGTGGAAGGCCTGACCGGACGTCTGGTGGTGGACACCCTCGTCCAGTACCTCAACCTTCCCGGCGCCGCCATCGTGATTGTGAGCATGGTGGTCATTGCGCTCTATCTCTCCACCACTTTCAGCTTCAATACGGCGCAACAGTGGATGGCGATTCGCTTTGCCTTCGCTTACGCGTGGCGCGACCGCCTGCGCAACTGGCATTTGCAGTGGACCAAAACCCGGGCAGAAAAGAATGCCGCCAGGCGCGATGCCATGCAAGAAAGCGCGCTCAAGAAAATGCAGAAGACGGCGCGCAAGGCCGCGGAAAAAGCAGCCAGGCCGGCGCAACGAACGGAGGAGGACGAGCCGATTCCCACTGCGCGACGCGCTGCCTTTGAGGACGTGAGCGCCGCCGAAGCCGCGCCGCAGCCCGAGCCCCATACCCCGTCGCTATGGAACCAGATGCCTCGGACCAGTATCCCTGATGGAGAGGTGGAGGGATTCGAGCCTGAATCCGATTTGCTACCCCAAGTAGAAGAAGCCCCACCCGCCATCCGGACGCAGGCGCAGCGTCCCGCACCCACCCCGCAAGCGATCTCCGTAAAAGGGCGCGCGGACGCGGACGCCAAGCTGGTCACGCTTGCTCCGCGATCGGTCAGCGGCTTCAGCTTGCCGCCCAGCACTTTGCTGCATCGCAGCGACGAGTCCCAGGTGGTGCGCGAAGACGATCTGCGTAGTCAGGCCAAAATTCTGGTCGAGAAATGCGCGGAGTTCGATGTGCGCGGCCAAGTGGTGCAGATCAATCCCGGTCCAGTCGTCACCACCTTCGAATTCCGCCCTGAAGCTGGGGTCAAGTACAGCCGCGTGACCGGCCTGGCGGAAGATCTATGTCTGGCCATGCGCGCCGAGAGCATCCTGATCGAACGCATGGCGGGCAAGAGCACCGTCGGTATCCAGGTGCCCAATCACGATCGTGAAACCATCTGGCTGCGCGACGTGATCGAGGCCGAGAACTTCACTGAAACCAAGTCCAAGCTCACCCTGGCCATGGGCAAAGACATCAACGGGCGCATCGTCACTGCCGACTTGGCAACCATGCCCCACGTGCTGATCGCAGGTTCCACGGGCAGCGGCAAATCCGTTGCCATCAACGCCATGATCATGTCCGTGTTGTACAAGGCGACCCCGCAGCAGGTGCGCTTGATCCTAGTCGATCCCAAGCGTGTCGAGCTGGGCATGTATGAAGGCATCCCCCATCTCTTCACGCCCATCATTACCGAGCCCAAGCTTGCCGCCAATGCCTTGCGCAACGCGGTGCGCGAGATGGAGCGCCGCTTAAAACTGCTGGCCTCGCGCAGCGTTCGCAACATCGATCAATACAACAAGCTCTTCGACAACCAGACGCCCAGCCTTTTCGAGGATGGGGAAGCGGAGCAGCCGTTGCCGCACATGATCATCATCATCGATGAGCTGGCTGATCTGATGATGTTGGACAAGGCTAACGTTGAGGAGGCGATCACCCGCCTGGCACAAATGGCGCGCGCGGTCGGCATTCACCTGGTCCTGGCCACGCAGCGTCCGTCGGTCGACGTCATTACCGGCCTGATCAAGGCCAACGTTCCTACCCGTATTTCGTTCCGTCTGGCCACCAAAGTGGACTCGCGGACCATCCTGGATTCGAACGGCGCCGAGGCCTTACTGGGGCGCGGCGACATGTTATTCCTGCCCCCGGGAACCTCCCGCCTGCAGCGCCTGCACGCTCCCTTTGTCACCGAAACGGAAATCGCCGCCGTGGTTGGCTTCTGGAAGAACCAGGGCGAGGCGCAGTACGTGCAAGGATTCCTTGAGTCTCCCCGGGACGAAAAGGGCCGTGACCTCGATGCGGAGCCCGAGGATGGTGACGGCAACGACGAGCTATTTGAGGACGCGGTACGGCTGGTGCTGGAATTCGGCAAAGCCTCCACTTCCCTGCTCCAGCGGCGTTTGCGCATAGGTTACGGCCGCGCAGCGCACCTGATCGACATGATGGAGCGCGACGGAATCGTCGGTCCCGCCGACGGCTCAAAGCCGCGCGAGATCCTCAAACCGCCCGACTGGCTCAATCAAGTTGAGCCCGCGATGCGTTAGGGAAACAGCAGATCGGGGTTAACACTGAACCTCAAAGAAACGCTGTCTCCAGCAGCACTATCAGCCACTAGCGAACTCCCCATGGAAGCGCCACTCTTAGATTTGTCATCCCGAGCGAAGCCGAGGGACCTGCAGTGCCACTCAACCTCAAACAAACGCTGTCTCCAACAGCACTATCAGCCACTAGCGAACTCCCCATGGAAGCGCCACTCTTAGATTTGTCATCCCGAGCGAAGCCGAGGGACCTGCAGTGCCACTCAACCTCAAACAAACGCTGTCTCCAACAGCACTATCAGCCACTAGCGAACTCCCCATGGAAGCGCCACTCTTAGATTTGTCATCCCGAGCGAAGCCGAGGGACCTGCAGTGCCACTCAACCTCAAACAAACGCTGTCTCCAGCAGCACTATCAGCCACTAGCGAACTCCCCATGGAAGCGCCACTCTTAGATTTGTCATCCCGAGCGAAGCCGAGGGACCTGCAGTGGCCACTCAACCTCAAACAAACGCTGTCTCCAGCAGCACTATCAGCCACTAGCGAACTCCCCATGGAAGCGCCATCCTTAGATTTGTCATCCCGAGCGAAGCCGAGGGACCTGCAGTGCCACTCAACCTCAAACAAACGCTGTCTCCAACAGCACTATCAGCCACTAGCGAACTCCCCATGGAAGCGCCACTCTTAGATTTGTCATCCCGAGCGAAGCCGAGGGACCTGCAGTGCCACTCAACCTCAAACAAACGCTGTCTCCAGCAGCACTATCAGCCACTAGCGAACTCCCCATGGAAGCGCCACTCTTAGATTTGTCATCCCGAGCGCAGCCGAGGGACCTGCAGTGCGCCCCTCCCCCTAACAACTCTCAAATCACCCTTCGTTCCCAAACAAATTTGTCATCCCGACCTGACCGGAGGGACCTGCTGTTTCCCTACCCGCGCAGCCGCAACCAATCCCGTTGGTAGGCAAAGCTCACCGCCAGCAACAACACCCCCAGGACAAGAAAACTAAGCACCCGGTACCCCTGGCTCTCGTGACTAACCCCATCCCAAAAAACCATCCCAATACTGAACGCAAGCAAAACCAAAGCTTGCCACCGCAGAAAAGCACTCCGCCGCAGAAAACCGGCAGTCATGACAACAGAGCCATACAGCATGCACCAGGCGCTGTAACTGAACCCCGCAGCAATGTCGCGGTGCTCTCGGTCGTAGGGCCGGCAAAAATCCCGAAAGAAACCTGCCCCGCAATACCAGTAGTGGTGAATCTCCAGACTCACGGCAACCAGCAGAGTGACGCTGAAAGCCACGCCGGCGAAACCTGCCAAATACCTCCAATTGGCGAACCCGCGCCCCGGCGAAGAAAGCTCACCGAGACTCAGGTAAGTGACCGCGGCAAATACCCCCGCTCCGATCAGGTAGGTAGCGAAGTACATATTGGCGGCGACTGCTAACGGCGGCCGCCTGACGCCGATCTCCATCCAATCCAGGAGCAGCGAATACGCGGAAAGACTGAGCACCACGGTGGCAAAGACACGCATAGCCGCATGCGACCTGGCCTTGGCAAACGCAACCAGCGCCAGCGATTCACCCAGCCAGCACAGGGTCACGCCATACCCGCGAAAACGGAATGGAACCGCCACGGTAACAAAAGCCACACCCAGGCCAAGATAGGTGCGGGCAATCGGCGCACGTGAGATTGCCGCCATCAACAGGCACGCCACAGCCAGCGCAAGCGTTACCCAGAATCGCACCGGATGCTGGTCCACGGCGTTGAAAAGCACCATCATCCCTACCCAAGTCGCGCATCCATTGGCAACCGGGAACGCGATGGGGAAAACCGGGCCAGAGGCTTCCCCCTGGCGCAGGATCAGCCAGGGCGCCGCCGCAAAACCAGCAAAAAAGACCCCCAGAAAACACCCCGTGACCAGCAAGCGGGAAGGATCGTCCTCGCCCACGGTCCAGCCGATGGAATAGACCGCTGTTCCCAGCAAAGCCGCCCACGCCAGGCGCCTCCACGGGTGCAGCGCAAGCAGTAACAGCGCACCTACATTCAGCAACGTCAGGTAGCAAAAGAGGAAGATCGCGCCGTCATGCCCCACAGACAGCAGACCCGGCGTCGCCAGGCCGCCGGCCAGGGCATAAATGGCCAGCAATTCCGACCTCTGACGCCGGGCAAGCACCGCATTGAAAATGGTCACCGCGGTCATGGCCAGGAAAATGAGCCACGTCGGCGCCAGGTGATAAAGGCTGGAGGCGGCCCAGAGCGAGAGATAGGCAATGCTGGTACCAAGCGCCTTCAGGCTGTAAGAAAAAGCCGGGAAACCACGGCTGCGGAACCGCTCCGACCAGACCACCAACCCTGCGGCACAGGCCACGCCGATCCAGATCCGAATGCCAGGCCCGATCCAGTTACGATCAAACGCCAGCTTCAGAAACCATGCCACGCCGATGAGAACGGCCAGTATCCCGATGCGATTTAAGAGCTGCGCCCCGATCCGGTTCTCGAGCGATGAAGCCGGCTTCAAAGCACCGATGGGAGGCGGAGGAGGAGGGACAGGGAGAGCAGAGGGGCGCGCAGCGCCACCATTGGCAACGCGTAATCCTTCGACCGCCGCTTGGAGCGATGAAACCGTCGCTCCGAGCGACGCCACCCGGGCTGACAATTCCGCCACTTGTTGCCGGAGATCGTCGTCGGGAGCCATAGCAACGACTCTAGAGCATTTTTCCGGCCGCCGGCAGCGGTGGGCAATATCTTGCCGTACGTTACCAAGGTGTAGTCTGGTAACTCATAATGGTATCGTTTTGCAAAGAATGGCTTACTCTTCGAGAGTAAGCCTACTCCAGGAGCGCTTCCCCCTTTGATAACCAGGTCGACTGGAATCGAGCCTCGCCACAAGGTCCTGTTAGTGGACGACGACGACGTGAGCCTTGAACTGATGGCCGTTTTGCTGGCGTACGAGGGGCACCAGGTGCTTCGCGCCAACGACGCCGGGGCGGCTCTCGAGCTGCTCGCCGCTGATAGGGCAGCCCGTCCGGATGTGCTTTTAGTAGACCTTCAGATGCCCGGAATCTCCGGCCGGCAACTGGCGGAGAAGGTCCGCGCCCTGGAAGGACCGGAACCGCTGCTCTTGGCGATGAGCGCGACTGAGGTCCAGCGGCAGCAGCTCGTTGCTTTCGACGGATTTCTGCTCAAACCGCTCGGTCTCGGTGACCTCAACCGGGCCCTGAAACCGAAAAAACGTGGCCGGGCACCCGGCGTGCGCGTTGCCCATCCCGGCCGGCCGGCGGCGACACCAGCCACCCCGCCCTCGCAGGCGCCGGCCCTCGACGTAAACGTGATCGCGAAGTTGCGCGCCATGATGCCGGTGCAGGCCTTGCAGGACGTGGTAAGCGCCTGCTTGGCCGACACCCGGACCTGCGTGGACTCGCTGCAGAACCAGATAAAGGCCGGGAACACGGCCGAGGTATCTCAGTACGCCCACCGCATCAAGGGCGCGGCTTCCATGATCGGAGCTAGCCGCCTCGCAGGGCTCGCCGCCGGCCTCGAAGTGGGGGGTTACAAAGAAGCGGCCACCCCCGTTGTTTTAAAGGATTTACTGGATGCATGCAGTGAGTTGGAGCGTATGCTTTTGGCAGGTAAATTTGCGTCAACCTAGGGCCCCCCATGACCACATCGACCATCGCAGCAACACCTAAGAACAGCAACGACCGCCTCCACCAGATTCGTATCGTCATCGCCGACGACCACCCGGTAGTGCGTATCGGCGTAAAAAACATGCTGCAGAGCGACCCCGGCCTCGATGTCATCGGTGAGGCATCGGATGGCGATGAGGCCATTACCGGAACGCTCGAGCTGTTGCCTGACATCCTCCTCCTTGACCTGCAGATGCCGCGTCTCCCAGGCCTGGAGGCGATGCGCGCCATCATGAGTGGTTCGCCAACCGTCAAGATCCTGCTGCTGACCAGCACCATCACCACCCAGCAGATCATTGAAGCGCTGCAGATCGGCGCCCGCGGCATCGTACTCAAAGACGCTCTGGCTGATCACCTCACCACCGCGATCCGCGCAGTCTCGTCTGGCGACTATTGGATTGGCGGCAAGCGCGTCGTAAACCTGGTCGGCGCACTGCATGAGTTGATGCAGCAGGCTGCCGTTCCCGAGCGCAAGACCTATGGGCTCACCCCGCGCGAATTGGAAGTCGTTGGTTGCATCGTCGAGGGTTGCAGCAATCGGGATATCGCCAAACAGTTCAGCATCAGCGAAGAAACCGTGAAGCGGCACCTGTCGAATATCTTTGACAAAACCGGAGTCTCGACACGTCTCGAACTGGCGCTGTTTGCCATCGCCCACCAATTGGTTGCCATCCAAACGTAACTCTTCGCTCGACTTACCGCAAAACGGCCTCCAAACCACTTCCCGATTCGGTTTCCGATTCGGGAAGTGACTGTTTGTGGGGCTCTCTCTCAACCCGGTCTTTCCAAACTGCATCTGATCTAGACGACGGCGCCGCTTTGGCGCCGCGTAGGTTAGCCTGCGCTCGACGGTCGAGTCCACAGCATTTGAACGCGTTTTGAGCCTCGAACTGGAGTTTCGCCACAATGACCGCAGAAAGACTGCTCCTGGTTGCTTTGCTTTGTACTACCTCCGGCGCCATCCACGCACAAGAAGCCAATCCCACCGCCCAACAACAGCCGCAGCAGCCCGTCGCGGAGACAGAAAATCATGTCCCCCTCTACCGCATCCAGGTAGTCGGCCGGGATATTCCCGCAATCAATTATTGGCACCGTAGCGGCAGCACCAAAATCGGATTTGCCGGAACCAGCCTCCTGCCCCAAGGCAAAGGAGAGGCCACTGTATCCAGCAAAGGACAGACCTTCATCAATGCCAAGCTTCAGGGCTTCGTGCCCGCCAACAGTTTCGGTGTGGAATACCTGACCTACGTATTGTGGGCGATCACTCCGCAGGGCCGGCCGGTGAATCTGGGTGAAGTGATGCCCGGGAACGGCAAGGCCGAAATGAACGTGACCACCAGCTTCCAGCAGTTTGCTCTTATCGTGACTGCAGAGCCCTACTTCGCGGTCACCACGCCAAGCGATCTGGTGGTAATGCAGAATACGGTCAACAAGGATAAAACCACCGGCATTATCGACACCGTAAATGTGCACTTTAACCTGCTGCCGCGGGGCGCCTACATGCAGACGGCCGGTCAGCACGCGGTGCTGAACCCGGTGAAGCCAAACGACAAATCGCCGCTTCAGCTGTATGAGGCCATCAACGCAATTCAAATCGCGGAGGCCACGGGCGCTGATAAATATGCACCGGATATCCTGGCCAAGGCGAAACAGGAATTACAGAATGCACAGGCGCTCGACACCAAGAAGAGCCAGCGCAAAGAGATGATCACCTACGCGCGAGGCGCGGTGCAGGACGCGGAAGACGCGCGTGTAAACACCTTGCGCAAGATCGTCGAGGAGAAGCAGCGCCAGCAGCAGTTGGAGGTGCAACAAGCCCAGCAGGCCGCTCAGCAGGCTCAGATGGCAGCGCAACAGGAGGCTTTGCAGAGGGCTCAGGCCGATGCTCAGAGGGCACAGGCAGAGGCGGCCGCAGCCAATGCCAGGGCGGCGCAGGCAGCAGCGGAGCATAGCGCCCAGCAAGCAACCGACCAGACAGAACAGATGCGGGAACGCCTGAAAGCGCAGTTGAACCAGGTTCTACAGACCCAGGAGACAGCGCGCGGATTGATCGTCAACTTGTCTGACGTACTGTTTGATACTGGCAAATACACCCTGAAACCAGACGCCCGCGAAAAGCTGGCCAAGGTGTCGGGAATCCTGCTTGCCTATCCAGACCTGAAGGTACAGGTAGAGGGATACACCGACAACGTAGGCGGCGATCAATATAACCTGACGCTTTCGCAGCAGCGAGGCGATGCGGTGCGCGCTTATCTCGTCTCCCAAGGCGTAAACCCTGGCAACATCACCGCCACCGGCTATGGCATGAGCAACCCCGTCGCAGATAACGGGACGGCCGCTGGAAGGGCGCAAAATCGCCGAGTCAACCTGGTAGTTTCGGGTAATGCGATCGGCGTGCAGCAAAGCCAGCCAGCGCCGGCGGCGGTTCCGCCTCAAGGAACGAGCAACCCGCCACAGTAGCATTCGATTCCCTAGAGCGACTAGCCGGGCGCACGGGTCATCCTGTGCGCCCGCTTTTTTTGAGGCCCGGAAGAGCTGCCGTTCACCTCGCCAGAACTGGATGGGTGCCCCTGGTGAGATGAACGGTAGTTTGCGTTATTTTTCCATCATGCGGAACGGAGATTTGAACATGCGGATAGCATTACTTGGCCTGGGAAAGATGGGGACGCCGATAGCCCGATTGCTGTTGAAGAACGGGCACCGACTTACGGTGTGGAATCGAACGCCAGCAGCGGCAGCCCCCCTGGCTGCCGAGGGCGCACTGGTCGCGGCATCACCCACCGAAGCGGTCACCGGAATTCCTATCGTCTTTACCATGCTCAGCAACGATGCGGCCACAGAATCCGTGGTCTTCGGCACCGGGCAGAATCCAGGCATTCTCGCCGCGATGGACCGCGACGCGGTCCATGTCTCGCTCTCCACCATCAGCGTTAAACTTTCCCGCCTGCTGGCGGAGTCGCACCATCAACACCAGCAGCACTTTGTCGCCGCGCCGGTTTTCGGCAGGCCTCTTATCGCGGAGCAAGGCAAGCTGTGGATTGCGGTTGGCGGAAATACGCTGGCAGTGGAGCGAGTGCGTCCCCTACTCGAAGCTGCGAGCCGCGGCCTGACCATCGTCTCCGGCGAGCCATGGCGAGCACATGCGCTGAAACTGGGCGGCAACTTCATGATCGCTGCAATGGTGCAGGCCATGAGCGAAGCGTTTGTCTTCTCTGAGTCCCACGGCATCGACCCGGAGCTCTTCCTGGAAACGGTAAACAGTGCCCTTTTCCAAAGCTCCTACTACGCCCGCTACAGCCAGACCATGCTCCATCCGCCCGAAACTCCTGGAGCCACGGTAGCGATGGGTAGCAAGGATATTGGTTTGTTCCGGGAGGCTGCTGCAGCCGCGCACCAGCGCTTACCGCTCGCTGATTTGATCGCCAATCAACTGCATCTCGCGCAAGAAGCGGGGATGAAAGACGTGGAATGGGCCGCGGGTCAATACCGCATCGCTCAATCCGTCGCCGGGTCAGGCTTAGGAGAGCAACGCAATACGGGATTCGATGTCGGCTAAGGCCGCTTCCAGCGCAGCCCGGCGCACCGGGCTCGAAGTGCGCTCGGAAAGAATCCGTTCGCGTTGCAAGTCCAGTTCCTGCCTTTGCCGCTCGCGCTTCGCGCGCTCCAGCACGTCTCGCTTGTTGGCATCAAGAACCGCACCCGAGGCACTGAGCTCCGCGGACGATTGCTGCTCTTCAATAGACTTGCTCTCCCAGCCACGCGCCATGTCTGTATGGTACGTCATACGGAGGGCTGCTTGCAGACTAAGATCCTGGTTTGGGCGCCCTTTCGCGCCCTGATTCCACCCAACGCCTCGGGAAAGCAAATAGGAAAGCCCGGCAAATGCAGTCGCCGGTCAACTATCGACAAACTCTGTCTGGGCGAAATGGCTGCCCCGAGAAACCAACAACCGCGACGGTGACTTGATTGTCGAATAGGCGGAGCCGGCCACTTATCTACGGCCAGTGGTGGACAAAATCTTTGCCCTTTCCCAGGCCCGCGAGGCACTCACAACCACGGAAAAGGGCTCTCATTTCGGGAAAATAGTAATCCAGGTTGTTGCTTGATGGCCAGAGTCTGGAGTCTATCTAGTTGAATCTGCAGGGCTAGCAAAAGGTCAGTAACTTTCGGGTGATCCTCTGGGACGAAAGCTGTATTTTCCCTACGACAAACGCGACATTTTCGTGCAGAATGCATCTTAACAGTACGATTTTTAACGATAACCCGACCTTTCATGGGGGAGTGATTTTATGACATGGATTCAAAGCCTGCTTGGTTTTTTCTACGACGTTGTCTTTGGTTGCCGCCATTGGAGCCAGACGAGGCCGTTTACGTTGGAGCAGCAAACTTATAAAGTTTGTCTGGACTGTGGGAAGCAGATCTACTACTCATCGGAACGCATGACTCCGTTGAGCCAACGGGAAGTGCGCCGCATGAAGGCTACCACCGCTAGCCCGGTCGCCGTGATCAATGCATCGATGCCCGCCGGCAGCTTCTTCGCTCGGCGTGCAAATAAGTCGAACGCGGCTGCTTAAAGTATTCAGCGAACGCTGCCGATAGAGTCTAAGCTCCGTATTGTATGGCGCACGACGTGCAGCCCGATACGGAGCTTCTCTTTTGCCTGCAAAGGTGGGATCAGTGATCGTTGAAATCCGGGACTTGACCAAGGTCTTCGAGGGAAAGCAGCGCGTAGTCGCTGTCGATGGCATCGACCTCGCTGTCGAGCAAGGTGAGATCTTCGGTTTGCTGGGACCGAACGGAGCTGGAAAGACAACCACCATCAGCATCGCAACCACCCGCGCGCTGCCCACCAGTGGGCGGGTCATCATCGCCGGAGTGGACGTGGTCGCGAAGCCGGCCACCGCGCGGCGCAACATAGGCGTGGTCCCGCAATACAACACCCTCGACCGCTCGCTCACGATATTCGAAAATCTCTATTTCCACTGCAGGTATTTTGGGTTTTCCAACGCTGACTCGAAGAGCCGCGCCCAACAGCTACTGTCACAGTTTCATTTACAGGAGCGAGCCGCCAGCTTTCCTGCTCAGCTCTCCGGCGGCCTGCAGCAACGGGTACAAATTGCGCGTGCTATTGCCCACCGTCCAGCGGTTCTCTTCCTTGATGAGCCCAGCGCGGGGCTCGATCCGCAGAGCAGAATCGCCATGTGGGACGCGGTCAAAGCACTGGGCCATGAAGGAATCACCGTGGTGCTGACCACCCACTACATGGAAGAAGCTGATGAAATCTGCGATCGGGTAGCAATCATGGATCATGGCAAGCTGCTGGCGCAGGATACCCCCGAACTGCTGAAAACCACGCTCGGCGCACAGACCATCTTTGAGCTCAAGCTGCGCCAGATGGAGGGTTCGAAGGAGCTGGTACAAACGCTGGAAAGGCTGCCCAATGTCGCCTCCGTCGAAGTCATCGGCGATGGAATTCGCGTCTTCTCCCAGGGGACCGACGGCTTGTTGCCGCAAATTGTGCAGGCCGCCCAGAACCTCGGCCTGCGCGACCTTTCGATCAATGAGCCCAGCCTGGAAACAGTATTCATCCGCCTCACCGGGAGGGATCTGCGTGAATAGAACCTCCTACGCTTCAGCCTTCCTCGGCCTGATGCTGCGAGATTTCCGCGTGCTGCGGCGCGAGCTGGGACCGTTTGTGGTCCGTATCATCATGCAGCCGCTGCTCTTTCTCTTCGTCTTTACCTATGTCTTTCCCCATCTGGGGCAAGGCAATCCGATGGCTGGCGGTGGAGGCGGTTTCGCCACCATCCTGCTACCCGGCCTGATGGCCGTCGCCATCATGTTCAGTGGGATCGCCGCCGTGGCTCTGCCGCTTTCGCAGGAGTTCGGCATTACCCGTGAAATCGACGACCGGGTCATGTGTCCCCTGCCGGTCGCTGCGGTCGCCGTGGAAAAAATGTGCTTCAGCGCCCTGCAAAGCATGCTCGCTGCCCTGCTGGTGGTGCCCCTTGCCTATTTCATTCCCGCGGTGCCGGTAAGGCCCCAGGTAGACAACTGGCCATTGGCTATTCTGGTGCTCGCGCTGTCCAGCCTGGTCGCCAGCGCGCTGGGATTGGCCATCGGCGCCAATATCAAGCCCCAGCAGATCGGCCTGCTCTTCTCCATCGTGGTCGTGCCCATCACCTTTCTGGGCTGCGTTTATTATCCCTGGGCCTACCTGAATCACCTGCGCTGGCTGCAGATCGCGGTGCTGATCAACCCGATCGTTTATATGAGCGAGGGCCTGCGGGCGGCGCTCACTCCAGGCATCCCTCACATGCCGGTGCCGCTTATCATTTTTGCCCTGATTGCGTCACTCACCATTTTGGGCAGTATCGGAATCCGAGGATTCCTCAAGCGCGTAATTTCATAAACCTCTGCGCCCCCCTGACTTATCCTTACTCTTGCCGTAGGCCCTTCCGCGATCCCTTCCGTCTGATAAAGCGGGCAGCTAAAGCGCAAGGATAGATGGAGCGGCAATGCGCAAACCCGGTCTGAAACTTCTATCCGCCGCCACACCGTTGCTGCTCTTACTGGTGGCGGGCTGCGGAGCCGTGACTGCTCCTGCCGGTTCCAGCCTGGGCGCACTCGTTATTAACGCAGAAAAACCCAGCATCGATACCACTACCAACACCCAGCTAACCGCCAGGCTGGCCTCCGGCGCCCCGGCAAGCGTCCGCTGGGCCATTGTGGGGGGGCAAAACGATGCTGCCCTCGGTGAGGGTGCCATCAGCGCTAGCGGCCTGTATACGCCGCCTCCCCTGCTTTCGCGAGACCAGGTGCAAGTCCAGGTCATGGCGACTTCTCAGGGCGATCCTGCCGCGACGGCCACTTATCTGCTCACCGTTACCCCCGGATTCGCCCAGGTGCTTACGCCTGAGACCGCCAGCCTGGCTCCTGGCGGCACAGTGCAGGTCACGGGTCAGATCGCTGAGGTGAATTCCGGCTCCATCCAGTGGTCGCTCGCTACCACCCCCGGCGGCGAAATCGACCCGGGCGATACCTACGGCAGCATCGGGGAAACCAGGTGCTCTCACTCCAGCCGTGCCTATACGTCCTGTACCGCAACTTATACCGCTCCCCGTGCCCTGCCCCCGGGTAGCCCTTCGGTCTTTGTGGTTGGGTTCGCCGCCGGAAATCCCCGCTCCGCGGCGGCCCTTCACATCCTCCTCAATGGCGCCGGGTTCTCCAGTTCGGGTCTGCAAAACCAATCCGCGCAAACCGGCTACGTTGAGATGGGCTCTTCCGGAGGCAATGCCAACGATTACGACTCCAGGAAGGATAGCAACGGAAAAGAGTACGTCAATGACTGCTGCGGCGGAACGCTGGGCGCTCTGGTCGCGGACAGAAACAGCAATCTCTTCATTCTTAGCAACAACCATGTACTCGCCGAGTCTGATCAGGCGCGAACCGGCGACACCATCGTGCAGCCGGCGCTGGTCGACCTCAACTGCAATCCCCAAGCCGGCCGCGCAATCGGATCCTTGCGCTACGTGGTGCCCATTCAGAGTACCCAAACCAACGTGGATGCGGCCCTGGCTGCCGCCACTCCCGCCGTCGACGGAAGTGGGGCCATCCTGCAGTTGGGACCATCTATCGATGGAGTTCTCAGCCCCGCCGCGCCGGCGGCGGGCACCGGCGAGCCGCTCACCGCGGCCGTGCTCAACCAGCTGCGCGTGGTCAAGAGCGGCCGCACCACCGGTTTGACCTGTTCGACGGTCAACACCGTGGATCTGAGCGTGCAGGTGGACTACTACTACGATTGCGCCGAAACCCGGCCGTTCTATACCAAGACCTACGTCAACCAGATCGGCATGCCGGGGGCTAGTTTTGCCGATAGCGGGGACTCGGGGGCCCTGGTGATGGACGCCGCCAATGCCCAGCCCGTGGGACTATTTTTTGCCAGTGGCGCCGACGACAGCAACCACGGCTTCAGCGTGGCCAACCCAATTCAGGATGTCCTCAGCGAGCTGAGCCAGACTGCCCGCACAGACGGGCTGCAGATCGCCGGTGGGGCTCCGCATCCCATCACCTGTTCCAACTACGATGAGCACACCACACCGGCAACGCGTGCTGTCAGCCCAGCCCAAATGGCGGCTGCGAAATCAGCTGTCGGAGCGGCCGCCGCCCTGCTCGCCAGGCCGGATAACGGCATCTTGGGCGTTGCCGCCGGCCAAAGCCTGGACAGCCCGGGCGACGCGGCTGTCATTGTCTACGTGGACAAGAACAAGCCGGGCATTCCGGTTCCCAGGGTCATCCAAGGCGTCCGCACCCTGGTGATTCCCACGGACTCGGCCAGTATGGCCGCGGGCACTCAGCCAACCAGTCTGGCCCAGGTAGAAGGCATCCATTTACCGGCTGAGGTCTTGCGTACAGCGGCCGGCGTGCAGCGGCAATTTGCACCTCTATTGATGGCCGACCCGGCATTTTTTGGGGTGGGTGTCACCCAGAGCTACGACAACCCCGCGGAGGCAGCACTGCTGGTGTTGCTGGATCTGACCAAGACTCCACGCTCGATGCCCGATCAGGTCGGGGGCCTGCGGCTGCGCTACCTACGCGTCAATCGCCTGCACGTCACGCGCTCCAAACTCGCCCCGGTGGAGCAAGCGCCCCGCTGCGTCGCCCGCCCTTAGCCTCGCCCCGCCAAGAAGCTTGGCTGCCCCCTTCAAGCCCTGCGCTTGGGCTTGAGTGGGATTCCCCGAATCTTGACCTCTAGCTCCGTATAGCCTAAGCATTCTGCGTGGCAACCGATGCAGGCACTGGGGCTGATCCGATCCCGCCCTCCGGAAAAAACAGCATAAACACGGTGCCGGACTGTTTTCCGCTCGTCCCTTCCGCTGGCCGGCTGGCGACTCGGACCAAAGCCTTATGCTTGGCGATAATCTCGCTGCTCACCCACAGCCCCAGGCCAGTGCCAGTCGCTTCCTTGGTAGTAAAAAACGGCTCGAAAATCCGCGCCCGCGTCGCCCTCGTCATGCCGCTGCCATTGTCGGCAACGAACACTCGAATACCCGGGGTTCCGTCCACCCAGGAGCGCGACCGGCGCACCCCCAACCACAGATGGCCTCCGTTGGCCATCGCATCGATCGCATTGCCGATCAGGTTGGCGAAGAGTTGGCGCAGTTCCCCGGAAAAACAATAGAGATCGACATCGGGTCCGATCCGGTGCGAAACCTCGATCTGCAGCCCAAACAGCCTTCCCTTGTAGAGCGTAAGCACTGAATCCAACAACTCAGCGATATTGGCAACCACTGGCAGCGTGGACTGGCGGTAGAAACGCAGCGTCTGTTGCGTCATTTCGGCTACACGCGCGATTTCGTGCTGCGCCAGGTCGGCATAGGAAATGGCCAACGTATCAAGTGATGGCTGCTGGCGCAGCAAATAGAGCAGATTGGTGACCGCCTCCAGAGGATTATTGATTTCATGCGCGATGGAAGCTGCCAGGCGGCCCGCGGCCGCCAATTTCTCCGTCTTCCGCAATGCATCCTCGGCGCGTTTACGCTCCGTGGCTTCGACCATGATCGCCCCTACCCATCGAACCGCCTCCGACGTGGTCTTGACCGGATATACATTGATGAGCCAACTGCGCGCCGGCGCCCCATCTCCCAACGAGGCGGTATTCAGCTCAAATTGAGCCACCGGCTCTCCCGTTTCAAAGACGCTCTGGATGCAACCCTGCAGCATCTCGGCGGCCGGGCCGGGAAGCATTTCATCGATGGTGCGCCCCAGGTATCTGCTAATGGGCACCTGGTTCATCTCTGCCAGAAACTGGTTCACGCGTACATAGCGAAACTTGCGGTCGAAAAATGCGAACCCAATCGGAGCGTTTTCCAGCATGGAGTCGAGCAGCGCCAGGGTATCGCTCAGCCCCGCTCTCTGCTCCTCCATGGAGGTCACCATCAGGTTGAACGCACGGGTAAGGTCCGCCGATTCGTTGGTGGAGGTCACCTCCAGCGGAAATCCTTCTTTTGTCTGCGGGTCGCGAATCAACTTACGCGTGGCGGCGAGCAGCGCTCGCAATGGGCGCGTGATCGACCTGGCCAGTGTCCCGGCAATGATGGCCGTACCGAGAGCCCCTAACCCGGCGAAGATGACTGTGATGCGGATGAGCGAGTAAATCTCCTGCCACGCCGCGCTCGCATCCTCGTACACCCAGGCAAAACCGCTCAGCTGGCCGCCCACGTGGACAGGCAGCACAGCTTCACGGGCGCCCCCAGGTACACGGAAAATCTCCCCACCGGCAGTATCGGTCAGGTGCTTTTTTTCCAGCCGCGTCAGCAGGTTCTTGCCGTTCATGCTGGGATCGCTGCTGGCAATGATGCTGCCGTTGACGTCTGTAACTACCGCTGCACGGATACTGGGGGAGTTGGTCATGGCGCGGAGGATCGGCACCAGGTATCCCGCCTGGCCCTGGGCCAGCGACTCCTGGCTCTGCAGCGCCAGCAGGTTCACCTCCGATTCCAGCCGCAGGCGCGCCCGCTCATGGATCTCAGAGGCCTGCTCACGCACCAGAAGCGTAGCGAAGGTAATCACCAGCAGACCTTCGAAGAGGACCAGGCCGGAGATGAGCTGACCTCGAATGGAACGAGGCTTTAGCCAACTCATGAGGTGGCAACCTTTCCTTCAGTGTTCGTTCTTCTGTCTACACCACAGATGAAAATACTGTCGGGCGTTTTGTATCAATCCAAGTCACAGTAACAGAAACACTTCAGCCGACCCTCACGGCGGTTCGACCGGCTAGCTTGGCCTCAATATCCTGGGCAATCTGACGGCCATGAAAACGGCCGTTCTCGATAAAAATTTCATTGGTGCGCATGCCGGCAACGATCACTCCGGCAAGGTAGATACCGGGAATATTGCTCTCCAGCGACTGTGGATCGCACGCCGGGCAGCGGTCTTTGCCTTCCATCTGGACGCCAACGGCCGCCAGAAAATCAAAGTCCGGATGGTACCCGGTCAACGCAAAGACAAAATCATTCTTGAGGCTCACCACTCCTTGTGGCGTCAGCAGCTCGACCGTATCTTCTGCGATGCTGGCCACCGAGCTCGAGAAGTACGCAGTGACTTCCCCGTTCTTGATGCGATTGTTAATGTCCGGCAGAATCCAATATTTGACGTGGCGGTGCATGGCCTCGCCCCGATGCACCAGGGTCACATGCGCGCCGTGGCGCCATAGGTCCAGGGCCGCGATCGCCGCCGAGTTCTTGCCTCCAATCACCAACACATTCTGGTCGTAATAGGGGTGCGGGTCGTGGTAATAGTGCAGCACCTTGGGCAGCTCTTCTCCCGGTATCTCGAGGTAGTTCGGCAGATCGTAGTATCCGGTGGCGAGGATCACCTTGCGCGCCCCGTACGACCGTTGACGGGAAAACTGATCCACGGTGGTGATGACGAAGTCGCCATCCTGCCCAGTCAGGCTGGATACATTCTGATACAGACGCATCTCCAGTTGGTAATGCTCCGCGACCTTGCGATAGTACTCCAACGCCTCATTGCGGCTGGGTTTCTGGTTAGGGCTGGAAAATGGCATATCCCCAATCTCCAGCAGCTCAGGCGTAGTAAAGAACGTCATATTCGACGGGTAGTGAAAGAGAGAGTTGCAAAGGCAGCCCTTGTCTACCAGAACGCTGCGCAGTCCGGCGCGCTGCGCCTCGATGGCGCAGGCCAGGCCGGTCGGGCCCGCGCCCACCACCAATACGTCAAAGCTTTCTTTTAGGGCACCGCGGCTACGCTCCATCCCTATAGCTTAGACGATGAGCAGCCGCCGCCGTTGCGCTGTCATCCGTAACATGACCGAAGTGTTTCAGAAGCCAGACCCGCCCCCCGTTCCCGAACCGGATTTCCTGCGAGCTTGTTGGCCTTGGCGAACCTCATGCGGCTTTCCTTAATGAAAGCCGCACACGCATACCTGTTTGCAGCCTCCTCCAGGAAATCCAGGTCAGCGGCCGCCTGAAATCGCTATAATCGATCGTTCTACGCTGTTCAGGAGCCACCTTCTAATGTCTGATCTCCGCAAAGAAAAAGACTCGCTTGGTTTTGTCGAGGTGCCCGCAAACGCTTACTACGGCGCACAGACAGCGCGCGCGGTTGAGAACTTCCCCATCTCCGGCATGCGTGCGCATCCCCAGCTCATCCGCGCCCTGGGAATGGTCAAACGAGCCGCCGCGGAAGCCAACAAGGAACTCGGTCTGGTCGATGCCAAGCGTGCTGACGCCATCATCCAGGCAGCCCAGGAAGTCATCGACGGAAAGTGGAATGCCGAGTTCGTCGTGGATGTTTTCCAGGCCGGAGCAGGCGTAAGCCTGCACATGAACACCAACGAGGTCATCGCCAACCGCGCCAACGAGATCCTCGGAGGAAAACTGGGGGAGTACGCCCAGGTCCACCCGAACGACCACGTCAACTATGGCCAATCGACCAACGACGTCTTCCCCACCTCCATGCGCCTGGCCACTCTACTCGCGCTGGATACGCTCTACCCGGTATTAGACAGTCTGGCAGCCACCTTCGCAGAAAAGGCGCAGGCCTTTCACGGCATCATGAAGTCCGGCCGCACGCACATGCAGGACGCAGTGCCGATGCGTTTGGGGCAGGAGTTTGCCGCCTATGGCTTAGCCGTGGAAAAGGGCCATAAGTTCCTCCTTTTGGCTTCCGGCTCCTTGCGCGAGCTGGGGCTGGGCGGAAGTGCGGTGGGCACAGGCATCAACACCCATCCGGATTACCGGGTAAAGGCAATCGCCCACCTGGCTCGCATTTCTGGACAGCAGTTGACGCCCGCCCAGGACATGCGTTGGGCCATGCAGTCCAACGCGTGCATGGCCGATGTGAGCTCGGCTTTGCGCGGCATCGCCTTGGAGACGATCCGCATTTCCACGGACATCCGCCTGCTCAGCTCCGGACCCAACACCGGCCTGGCAGAAATCTATCTGCCCAGCCTGCAGCCGGGGTCATCCATCATGCCCGGCAAGATCAACCCCGTCCTGCCGGAATTGGCGGCCATGGTCAGCTTCCAGGTAATTGGCAACGATACGGCCGTGGCTTATGCCGTCCAGGCCGGCCAGCTGGAGCTGAACGTAATGATGCCGACGATGGCCTACAACGTGTTGCAGAGCGTAACCATCCTGGCCAACATGCTGCGCGAGTTTGACCAGCGCTGCGTGCGCGGCATCACGGCCAATGAGAAGCGTTGCGAACTCTACGCGCAGAGCACGGTGTCATTGGCTACCGCGCTGAACCCCTACATCGGCTACGCCAAGGCCGCCGACATTGTGAAGGAGTCGGTCGCTACCGGCAAGTCAATCATTGAAATCGCGCGCGAAAGAAAGCAGCTCACCGAAGAAGAAATCGCGGAGATCCTGGACCCGGTCAGAATGACCGAGCCGCAATATCCCCTGGAAGCCGCAAAAGAACGCGACAAAGCAGTGACGGCCTAAAGTAGCAAGATCGATGCGAGGCCCGGAGAGCCAGCCCTGAGCTTGTCGAATGGGGCCGGCCGCCAAAACGTCAACCCACCCCGGAAGGGGTGGGATCAAACCGAAAACGATCTCAGCGCCGTAGGCGCGGCACTAACCTTGGGTCGTCCTATCACTGCCGCCCAAATCGATAAACAATGCCCGTAGTGAAGCCGAGATTCTTCACCTGGGCTGTGCCTCCGAAGGTCGTGAACCAGTAGCCCGGCTGCAAACGCACTGCGAGCCCGGGGCCGAGGTTGTAGTCGACCGGCACACCAAGCGCAAAGCTGAAGTTGGTGCCCTGGCTCCATAGCCCGATGAACGTGCCCGGAGGAATGCCGGAACTGGTCGAATTGAAATTACCCTTCGACCCGCCCACCAGGGCCTGCCCGCTGATCGCCCAGTGCTCCCTGCTCACGAAGCGATACTGCGGCCCCGCCATGAAGCTGTACTCGCTAATGCTGGGCTTGAAGACGTTGTACGGATTAGGCGGGATGAACGCGGTTCCGTAGTATCCGCGCAAGTCTCCCGTAAGCCCGATGCGCCCCCACAGATAATCGGTGAACCCGCCATTCCAAGCCGCTTCATTGATGTGTTGAAGCGAACTACCGGGACGGAAGCGCGTGTACCCACCGCCCCCGTACGCCTCGAATTTGTGGCTATACGTATCCTCAACCACGCGTTGGGTTCGCGCCTGGCGCCGTGCTTGTATTCTGGCCTGAGCCTCCTGGGCCAGGCGAATCTGGTTCTGCTGCGGGTTCTCCGGCTCCGTCTGAGCCTGTGCGGGCGCGGGGGCGGGGGCGGAAGATCCGCTGCCGGTCGAATTCTGCGCAATGAGCCCTGGTACCGCGAGAGTGATCAAAAAAAGAAGCGGATACACTAGGCATCCAAAACGCTTGCTATGATGCATGAACCTGAAAGCCTCCACTGCCTGCCGCCATTCGGCGAAGAAAATAACTTTTGCTGTCCTGCTTAGTATTAGAGCATTTCTCCCGTTGCTATATTCTGCTCTGGGGGCGAACAGTGCAGCTTTTCTTGTCCCACGGGTGGCAAAAATGAGATTCCTTCTCGGTCTTTTGATCGGCTTGCTGGTGGTGCCCATAGGGATTGCGGCTTATCTCAGCTTCGGTAACCTGCCGGTAGCCACCAGTGACCCGTCTCTTCCTTTTGAAGAGAGGCTCGTCCACGTTCCTCTCCACGCGCGCATTGATCGTGAGCTGGTTAAGACTCCGCCGGTCGAAGCCAGCCCCACCAACCTCGAGATCGGCGCTCATATTTACCGCCAGCAATGTGCAGCCTGCCATGGCCTCTATGGGCGGCCGGCAAGCTTCGCCAAGGGAATGTTCCCGGAGGCGCCCCAGCTTTGGGAGCCACACAAGGATGGAGTGGTCGGCGTCAGCGACGATCCGCCCGGAGAAACCTATTGGAAGGTGGCCAACGGTATCCGGCTTTCCGGGATGCCGGCCTTCAGCAAGATCCTGAACCAGACAGAAATGTGGCAGGTCTCGCAGCTGCTGGCCCACGCCGACAAGCCCATGCCGCCAGGCGTATTGGATCTGCTAAAGCAGCCCCTGAACTTGGATCCGGCCGCCGCCCCGCAATAAAAAACAGCAAGCCATCTGCATAAAAGCTACGGACTTCACGCCGTACCATACAAGCCACAGCTACGACGGAGTCTGCGGGCTTTGCCGCACCAGCAACAAATGCTGGGTGCCCCATTCAAGCATTTGGAGCCGATTCTCACGCAGACTCGTTAGCCCCGGAGGACTTGCTTCTCGCGCCGGAAGGATAGAAAGAGGAGGGTACGGGCTTTCAGCCCGTACCCTCCTCTTTCGAGTTCTACTTGAGCGTGTAAGTGACGCCCGCGGTGAACTGGAACGAGTTCTTCTTGCTGCCCGCGGCCGGATCGTTCAGGAAGTCATCCAGCGCTCCTACTGTAAAGCCGAAGTTCTTGTACACCGGGAACAACAAGCCCGCCGTTGCCTCAGCCGACCATGCGTTGGTCTGATTAAACGCAGGTGTGATCACCGCCCCCTGGTTGAACACCAGCCCATGGGGCAGTTTCAACATGTAGGTGTCTCCGAAGTCCATCCCGATCAAATTCTTGCTCGGGCTGAGGGGCGGAGGAGGAAAGACATTGGGAGTTACGAAGTACTGCTGTCTCTCGTAATGAACGTCGAACTTTACATCCAACTGCTGCTTCGGTTCCTTAATAACGGTGTAACCAATTCCGCCGCCATAGGATTGCTGCAAACTCAGGCCTTGCGAGTAATTGTGATCCCAGGCCGCATCCACCAGGAAGTAGAGGCGGGGCGAGAAGTACCAGTCATGCTCTGCATCGCCGTGAAGGATGTTGGTCTTTGTCCCCGCGGTGCCGGGCTGGGTAACCGATCCGTACGCGCCCGTAAAGTCCACGATGGTGCGGTCGCGCGGGTCAAGCCAGGTCACGCTGGGAATAGCCCTCACCAGCGCTGCCGAACCAGTAAAGTTGCGGCTGTTCTGCGTGGCCTCGATCAGCGTAGCTCCCGCCGTTAGCCCGCCGGTCCACCCGGAGAAGAAGCCCGGATTGCTGCGGAGTTCCTTGGTATAGGTATCCTTGTCGATCACGTATTGCGCGTCCTTCACAGGAATGTCTTTCTCTGCGCCGGCCGCCCCTGGGGTCACCTTGACTTGGCTGTCGTCCACCTGAACGTTGCCCACGGCAACATCGGCATCCGCTGTCTTGCGCGTGACATGCTGGCCCTGCTGAATCACGGCAAACTGCTGCCCGGTGTGAATGGACTTAACCTTGTCCCAGGTAACGGTGATATCTCCCGCCATGTCGCTATGAAAGGTCACGCTGCCGGCGACCTCGCGTACCAGCTTGCCGGACAACTGATCGCCGTTGGTAAAGACAAGGACATCCGGGGCCGGCGCTGCGGCGGCTGGAGCTTGTGCGTGCATCGGCACGGCGAAGGCAAGCCCAAGAGCGGACGGCAGGACCATGGGCAAGGTGTTCAGCAGACGTCGCAAAAAACGGCGACCGACAGTCTTGGATTGAAGCATTTGGGAACCTTTCACGAAGGAGATAGGTAGCGAGAGACTTGCAGCGCTACTCGGTAATGAATGGCCCACGTTCCTGACACGCAATGGTAAAACTTCGGTGCGAACGTACCGCTGGGGCGAAAAGCCTAACTCGAAACTGATTGTGATAGGGCGCAAACCCGGATTCCCTGTTGAGCTTGCTGGAATCAAGAGGCCCATGCGGCTCTCCGTGAAGACAGCCGCATACGCAGACGTGCCTAGAGCAGCGTACAGGAAATCCGTGGGACCGCCTGTTCACCAACTTTATAGCTAGAGCGCAGAACGAACCGGTCTCAGAATCGCGTAAATGATCGCTGAAGACCACGTCTCTTGAAGGGTAACACTGGATTGTCGGCTGACATACTCGTAAAATGTACAGGTGATTACAAGAACCCAAGCCCTCGACTACTTTCGCTCAGACGACCTAATCGGTCTGGGTATGGAAGCAGATGCGCTTCGCCGCAAACTGCATCCCGAGGGCGTAGTGACTTACATCATTGACCGCAACATCAACTATACAAATTTCTGCACCGAGTATTGCAGCTTTTGCGCCTTCTACCGGCCGCTCAAGGGCAAGCTCGCCGCGGAAGGCTACATCCTCGACTTTGAGACGATTTACCAGAAAATCACAGAGACGGTGGAGATGGGCGGTACCGGCGTGCTCATGCAAGGCGGTCTGCACCCCGACCTCAAGATCGAATGGTTTGAACGCTTGCTCTCAGGTATCAAGCAGCGCTTTCCTCAGATATGGCTGCACTGCTTCTCCGCCTCGGAGATTCTGGCCATCGCCGAGTACAGCAACCTCTCGGTGCGCGATACCATCGCCCGGCTGCGCGATGCGGGATTGAATTCCATTCCAGGCGGCGGCGCTGAGATCCTGGACGACGAGGTGCGGCATCGCATCGCACGGCTCAAGTGCTCCACCGACGATTGGGTCCATGTACACCGCACCGCTCACCAGCTGGGCATGCGCACCACGGCCACGATGATGTTCGGCGTGGGAGAAACCTTTGAGCACCGCGTCAACCACTTTGAGCAGGTGCGACGCCTGCAGGAAGAAACCGGCGGCTTCACCGCCTTTATTCCCTGGAGCTTTCAGCCCACCAACACCGCCCTCGGGGGACGCAAGTGGGATGAGGCTACCTCGGTTGAATACCTCAAGGTGCTGGCGATCTCGCGGCTCTTTCTGGACAATATTGAGAATGTGCAATCCAGCTGGGTGACACAGGGATTGAAGGTGCTGCAGCTAGGCTTGCGCTTTGGCGGAAATGACGTGGGTTCGGTGATGCTCGAAGAGAATGTGGTCAAGGCCGCAGGCACCTCCAACTGCACTACCGAAGAAGAACTTCGGCACGTGATTCGCGGCGCCGGCTTCCGGCCCGTACAACGGGATACCCTGTACACCACTTTTTTTCTCAACTGATCCATCCATGGATCCTGGCTAGGCAGTATCGGCCCTCGTGGATGTGCATCTTATCGAACCAGGTGACGTGGAGGCAGTGCCCTGCTGGCGATGATTGCTGACAAGCTGAGCGACCTCCCCACCACGGCCCTGCGCGGTTACGCGTGGTCCCTCGCCCTTTGGTCCAAAGGTCCGCAGCACGGCCTGCAGCACTACTTCAAGACCCATTACGCCGACCGCACCTTCGAGCACTTGTATCACTGGAACTCCTTCGATACTGCCCTCCTGATTCCCTACTTCGTGGTGATGATCGTTCTCTCCTTCTACGGAATTCATCGCTATCAGCTGGTTTACCGCTACTACAAGTACAGTAAGAACGCTGCGCGCGAGCCCGAATCGCTCTTCGCCGAACTTCCCAGCATCACGGTGCAGCTCCCCATCTTCAACGAGCAATTCGTCGTCGACCGGTTGATTCAGGCTTGTTGCCACCTCGACTATCCCGCCGGCAAGCTGGAAATTCAGGTGTTGGACGACTCCACCGACGGCACGGTCGAGGTTTCCCAGGCCGCTGTGGAGCTCTATCAGTCCCTCGGACACAGAATTACGTACATACACCGGGTCAATCGTCACGGCTTCAAGGCAGGGGCTTTGGATGAGGGTTTGCGCGTGGCAACGGGTGAGTTCATCGCCATTTTCGATGCTGACTTCGTGCCTCCCCGGGAGTGGCTCATGCAGGTCGTGCACCACTTTGCCAATCCAAAGATCGGGATGGTACAGACCCGCTGGACGCACCTCAACCGTGACTTCAGCTTCCTGACCCAGGTGGAAGCCATCCTGCTCGACGGCCACTTTATTCTCGAGCACGGCGGCCGATCGCGCACCGACGCCTTTTTCAATTTCAACGGAACTGCCGGCATGTGGCGTCGAACCGCGATCGACGGTTCGGGCGGCTGGCAGCACGACACTCTCACCGAAGACACCGACCTGAGCTATCGCGCGCAGATGAAGGGTTGGAAATTTCGTTATCTGCAGGACGTTGAGTGCCCCGCTGAACTGCCGGTAGAGATGACCGCGTTCAAGACGCAGCAGGCGCGTTGGGCAAAGGGCCTGATTCAGACTTCGAAAAAAATATTGCCCATGATGTTCCGCAGCGACGCGCCGTTCCATGTGAAGCTGGAGGCGTTTTATCACCTGACGGCTAATCTCAGCTATCCGCTGATGGTGGTGCTTTCCACGCTCTTGATGCCGGCCATGATCATCCGCTTTTACCAGGGATGGTTTCAGATGCTGCTGATTGACGTGCCTCTGTTTATGGCGTCAACGTTTTCCATCTCTTCTTTCTATCTGGTTTCACAAAGAGAGCTCTTCCCCGGCCGCTGGTACAAGACGTTTTTGTATCTGCCATTCCTCATGGCCCTGGGGATAGGCCTCACGATCACCAACACCAAGGCGGTATTGGAAGCGATTTTCGGTATCAAGACCGCATTCAAGCGCACCCCTAAGTACCGCATCGAGAAGCGCGGCCAGATTCCGCAGGCCAGCAAATATCGCAAGAGGCTCGGTATCGTGCCCTGGATCGAGCTACTGATTGGCAGCTACTTTGCGCTGACCATCTGGTATGCAATCGTGAATGAGAACTATTTCACCGTGCCCTTCCTGCTGCTCTTCGTGCTCGGCTACTGGTACACCGCCCTGATGTCCTTGCTAGAAGGCAGATTTGAGCGCTTCCGCATTGGAGCCAACACGGAAGAATCCTCCCCCAAGCCCTTTCCCGTGGGCGTCTGATTCAAATCCAAGTAGCTCTTGCTATGCCTTGCCCATCCACAACTGCCAACGGGAGCCACCTCCCTGACTTTGTCATCCCGAGCGTCCCCGGATTTCCTGCCACCCTGCACTGGACATAGTCCCGTGTGCGGTTTTCCGTAGGAGAAAACCGCATGAAGCCCGCCAGCGCCATCAAGATCCACAGCAAATCCGGGGTAGCCGAGGGACCTGCAGTTGCCAGTAGTAAAGCGGAACGCTGGATGTAGTTCTCCGATATCCAAAAACAAAAAGGGCACGGCCGAAGCCGTGCCCTTCATAGAACGACAAGTCCCTACCAGCGGAACCCGAAAGTTATCGGAAGCATACCGACTGTGCCCGTACCCACCGCGTTCGCCGAAGTCGCAGGTGAGTCCACCCAGACGTAACGCACCTCACCGTAGAACTTTGCTTTTCCGTCCGGGTTGGGCTTGTACGTCACGCCCGTGCCGATATTCAGGCCGCCCTGGTTGCTCGAGAAATGGCTAAGCGTAACGTTTTCGTACTGCGGGTAGCAGCCATAAAAGTAGTCACAGTAGTCACCCACGTAAACCGGCTCGGTAAAGCTCGTCAGCTTGCGATAAAAGCCGCCCCCGCCAGTCACGTAACCGCCAATGTGTCCGCTGGTCTTGTAGTAGAAAATCGGATCCAGAGTCAGCGACCACAGGTGAACATTGCCATTCGGCTCGCCTACATTCGTCAACGTGTTCTGCGGAATATTAGCGCTGTTGAAGGTGTATTCGGCCAGCACGCCGAGCTTGTCGGTGAACATCCAACCGCCGCCCAGGTTGATGTTATAGCCCACATTCTGCCAAGTCTTCGTGTTGCCCACCGGCACATCGAATCCCGCGCCCAATTCAACAGCCAGATGGTCAGTGAACGAGTCGTTATGGTGGGTGCTGTAGCCCCGTCCGTTATAGCCACCCTGGTTGGGATACTGATCCTGCACCAGGGCATCGAAGTCCACATGATTTTGCGCGCTGGAACTGTATTGCGCCAAAGCACCAGGAGCCAGCAGGCAAGAGGAAAGAGCCGACACTATCAACGCGAACCGAACAAAGGAACCGGGACCCGACAACATCGTGTAATCACCCGTCGAAATTGAGATTGAGAGCGAAATCCCCCAAAGAGGACCTCTCCCTGTTAACACCTATGTGACGTTTTTGACGCGCGGAAGTTTACAAAGGATGGCGCCCTAGCGCGATATGGCGTGGAAGAGGGCCCCGACATGACAGGGCCCCCATTCCTAGTGAATGTCGAACTGTTCCGGATGCAGCGTGGGATCGCTCTTGACGATGATCGTCTTGCCGCTCATCTCCTCCAGCTCCGTAAGCCAGCGGGCATTCCCCAGCTTCAACGTCTTGACCACCTCCGGATGGACCCGCAACAGCACGTCCTGACGCTCCAGATGGAGCTGCATCTTGCGCATCTCGATGTAGATCTCATTGCACACCGTGGTCGGGCTCTTGACCATGCCGGTGCCTGCGCAAATCCCGCATTGGATACTCAGAGTGCGCTCGAGCGACTGCTTTACCCGCTTGCGGGTAATGGCAACCAGCCCGAAGTCGTTGAACTGCAACACTTTAGAAGGAGCCCGATCAGACTTGAGCTCGTCCTCTAGTGCCTGCATCACCTTGTTCCGGTTCTTCCGCTCATCCATGTCGATGAAGTCGATCACGATGATGCCACCCAGGTCGCGCAGACGTATCTGGCGCACGATCTCAGGGATGGCATCCAGATTGGTCTTGAGAATCGTGTCCTCCAGCCGCGCCGTTTTGCCGACATACTTGCCGGTGTTGATGTCGATGGCCACCAGCGCCTCCGTCTGGTTGATCACAATCGACCCTCCAGACTTAAGCCAGACCTTGGACTTGAGCGCCTTGGTGATTTCCTCCTGGATGCCGAACTGCTCAAACAGCGGCGTTTCCTTGGTATACAGCTTGACCCGCCGCACCAGCGCGGGCTGAAAACGGTTCAAGAAGCGTACGATGCGCTCGTACTCCGCCTCCGTATCGACCCAAATGGTGGAGAAGTTATCGCTCACCTGGTCGCGCAGGATGCGCTCCACCAGATTCAAATCGTGATAGATAAGCGCCGGCGCCTTGGCCGTATCGGAACGCTGCTTGATCTCCGTCCACAGGCTGATCAGGAAGCGAATGTCTGCCCGAAGATCCTCTTCGCTGGCTCCATCCGCCGCAGTGCGCACGATAAAGCCCCCGCTGACGGTTCCCTTTTCGCTGATCAAGATGCGCTTCAGACGCTGGCGCTCCTCGTCGGAGGAGATCTTGCGCGAGACACCCACATGATTGACCGTCGGCATGAAAACCAGGAAGCGCCCGGGGAGCGCAATGTGGCTGGTGATGCGCGCGCCCTTCTTCGCAATCGGCTCCTTGGCAATCTGTACCAGGATTTCCTGCCCCTGCTTCAACAGTTCACTGATGATCGGCAGGTCGCTGGTTTGGGTATTCTGCCGGCGGCCGTGTTGACGGCGACGGCCGTCATTACGTTGTCCCCGGCCTCCGCGGCGCTGATCATCGCGCGGACGCCGTGCCGGTTGCCCGGCTACCGCGGCTACCTGCCCTTCTTCTGATTCTGATTCCTCAACTCCTTCAATGCCCTCAATCTCATCTTCCGCTTCTTCCTCCTCCACCGTGAGGCCGGAAGCTTCGCCATCAATCCGCTGCTCAAGATGAGCATCGCGCACCATTTCGCCGATCTCGCCGCCTGCCGCAACCTCGTGGTCGAGCGTCTCTTCTTCCAGCTCCTGCAGGTCGTGGTCTTCGCTCTCTACGTAAAGAGGGGTAAAGTCGTACTCCTCCTCTTCCGAGACCTCTTCCTCCTCCACCAGGCCGGTTGCCGAAGTTCCAGCGTCCAGATCCTCGTCCTCTTCTTCCTCTTCGAAGTCAGTTTCCAGGTCCGCCACGCCCGCTGTGGGCTCGACCAACGCCGCTGGCTCCTCGCCACCGGCGTCCGCAACCGTATCTTCTATGTGCTGGAAGGCTTCCTGTTCAGGAGCAATCTCCTCTTCCTCAACCAAGCTGGAAGAGGGTGAGGCAAAACGAAATTCGCTGGGCGCCGAAGGGTCGATCCGATACGAGGCAGAAGCCTCCTCCGGCTCAAACTCCGCTGCAGCCAAACGGCTCATCGGCCACGATGCTCTGCACTTCTTCCTGCGTTTCGCCAATCACTACGGCCTCAGGCTCCGCTACTTCTGGCGCCCACACCGTTTCCTGCTCCTCTGCTTCATGCAGCGCAGGAGCCTCTTCTGCCGCGGCCACGATGGCATGCGGCTCCATATTCTCGGTGGAGACGGCAATTTCTTCGGTATAGGCCGTCTCTTCCTCCACCTCGGACGCCGCCTCGCGGTGAGTCGGGGTTTCCTCAGCGCCACCCCGATAGCGGGACAGGGATTCGCCCGGCAGCGGACCAGCGCCGTCCCAGGCAATCGGGGTCTCGATCAGTGTGGAGGGCTTAGTCGTGACGACATTGGCACGCTGCTGCGGGGCACGGCTATCAGCCGGCTGCGCAGGCGCCGCTGCAGCGCCCTGACCTCCGTACTTCGAAAGCGACTCACCGGGAAGAGAAAACGCGACCGCGGACCGCGGGCCGGCTTCCACCGGTGCGCTGGCCCCCAAATTCCTGTCGACGGCAGGCGCTTCGCTGCGGAAGGGCGCCTCGTTGCGGAAGGGCGCTTCGCCCCGGGGTGATGCGTCGCGGGAGGAGGTCTGTTCCTGCACTCCCTGCTGCCCGCCTTGCGGTGGGCGAAAACCCTTGCGGCGGCCTCGGCGGCCTCGCCAGCGCCGCGTTCCGTCCTCAAACTCACCTCCGGGCGCCTGCGCACCCGCTAACGGACTTGCCGGGACGCCGTTGCGCCTTGGAGCTTCTTCCTCTGGGCTGGCTGCGGCACGCGGCTGGCGCGGTTCGCGATTCTCCCTGGCCTGCGGTTCACGAGCCTGTCCCCCCTCGTGGGAACCGTTCGCCGGTATCCGCTCAAAGTCGGAAGAGTCTTCCTGCTCCTCCATGAAATCCGTGACGTAGAGGAACGCGTCGCGCTCCAAGCCCAGGTCGACGAATGCCGACTGCATGCCGGGAAGCACGCGGGTTACGCGACCCTTGTAAATGGAGCCGGCGAGAGTGTATTCGTTCTCGCGCTCGTAGTAGACCTCTGTAAGTTGGTCGTCTTCAAGGATGGCCAGACGCGTCTCGTGCGGCGTGCTGGAAATACAAATTTCTTTTGACATGCTGCCTCTCCTGTCCGCAGGTCTCACCTGGCGGACGGCCGGCGCGGCAGAATCGGAGGGGAGCTGCTATCCCTCTCGCGGGATACCGGGGAGGATTAGGTCAACGAGCAAGCCTTGGGCAAAAACGCGTGATCCCTGGGGAGGAATCCAGCGAAATTCTTTGTGCGGGGAGGCCGAAACAACACGGTAGTGACCGGAACCGGTCTTTGTGCTGGCTGGCGTTCCAAGGCTCTCTAGACGCAAAGAGTCGGTGACCACTTCAGCCTTGGTTCCAGGCGGGGCCGTTACCCTTCTTTGCGTGTTCATTCCTAAATCCTGCCCGGCCCCGGTGATTCACCTGGCCGGCGTATCTAAACTGCTTAAAAAACTTGAATTTACTGACGCCGCCTGTGGCACGGCCCGACCTGTCAGCCGGAAACTCTAATTCACAAAACGGCTCATGCGAACGTTCATCGCCATACCCAGAGCCAGGAAGGTGAACAGTACCGAGGATCCCCCGTAACTCATTAACGGTAGAGGAATTCCCGTGACCGGCATTAGCCCGATGACCATTCCGACGTTAACTGCAATCTGAAATATGAGTACAGCGACTACGCCCATGATCAGGAACGTACCGGATACATCCGCGGCTGTTTGAGCATTTTGAATCAAACGCGTCAATATAAGGAAGTATATCAGGAGTACAAACACGGCGCCCACGAAGCCGTGTTCCTCGCAGAAGGCCGCAAAGATGAAGTCCGTATAGGGAATGGGCAGGAAATCGCCCTGGGTTTGGGTGCCTTTGGTGGCTCCCCGGCCCCACACGCCTCCATCGCCCACGGCGATCAGCGACTGTTTCACCTGGTAGCCGCTGCCCTTGGGATCGGTGTCAGGGTTCAGAAAGCTGGTCAGCCGCTGCTTCTGGTAGGGCTTGAGCACTTTGGCCCAAATCGGAACCACGAGCACCAGCCCGGCAACCACCAGGATGACCCCCTTCTTCCACTCCAAGCCGCCCAGGAACAGCCCGATAATGAGCACCGGGATGTAGGTGAGCGAGGTTCCCAAGTCCGGCTGTTTGAGCACCAGCAGCATGGGCAGCCCGACCAGCAGGAATGCCTTGAAGATGTCACTCCACGTCAGATCCCTGCCGGCGAGCCCCGCGAAGTATCGCGCCATGGCGACAATCAGCACCACCTTGACCCATTCCGACGGCTGGAAGTGAATGCCGCCAGGCAGCTTGATCCAGCGCCGTCCACCCAGAACCTTGGTGCCAAAGAGAAGAACCCCTACCAGGGAAATCAGGCAAAACCCATACACCCAGTGAACTGCCTCCAGCAGCCGGTGGTAATTGATCAGCGAGAAGAGAAACATCGCGGCCAGCCCGCCGATGAGCCAGAAGATCTGCTTGGTTTCAAACCCAACAAACTTGGTATGCAAGGTGGCGCTATAGATCTCCAGGATGCTGATCACTGAAAGCAGCAGCACCAGGGCCAGCAGCAACCAATCGAAATCACGAAATGAGATAAATCGCCGCATCGTTCTCCTGAAGGGGCGGGGCTTCAGCCCCGCCATAAAAACCACCAAAACTGGACGGCTTTAGCCGCTGAGGCCTCCCTCAGAGGCTGGCAGAGCTCATTGCGCCGGCGGTACCGCCACTGTGAAATGGCCGCCATGCATAGCCGGGGCCGCGTCCTTCGCGGAGGCGGTAGTAACCTTCGCGCTATCCGGTTCCTGTTCGGGTTTCTCCGACCACACCGCGCCCACATCTACCTTCGCCGGCACCTTGGCTTCCTGGAGGTTGTTATCCAGACGGCGCTGCTTATCGACAAATGCCTCGACAATCTGTGCCGCCACCGGGGCCGACGCGGAACCCCAGCCGCCGTGCTCGGTCAACACCACCACCGCAATATCGGGGTTCCTGCGCGGCGAAATGCCCACGAACCAGGAGTTGGCGCGAGTCGCCACATCCTTGGATACAACCAGCGCTCCGGCGCTGTGGTTAACCACCTGCGCCGTACCGGTCTTGCCCGCAAAGTCAATATTGTCCAGATGTGCTGCGAACGCCGTACCGCCCATACTTGCATCCAGCGCCCCAGCCATCCCGTCCGTGATGGTCTCCCATACAGCTGGACTAATCGGAAAAGTGACGTCTCCGCTCCCCGGATACGAGTCATACATAGCCTGCCGATATTCCGGCGGCAACTGGTCCGCTTCCACCACGTGGGGCCGCTTGAACACGCCACCGGACGCGATCCCGGAAATTGCCCGCACCAACTGGATCGGCGAAAGCGCAACCGCTCCCTGGCCAATGCCCACGGAAATCACTTCCCCCGCATACCACTTCTCGTGGAAGTTCTTCATCTTCCATTCTTCTGAAGGCATGGTGCCGCTGACTTCGCCCGGCAGGTCGATGCCGGTCTTCTGCCCGATCCCTACTTTGTGCGCCCAATACGCAATCTTCTCGATTCCCAACTTCTCCGCCAGCGTGTAGTAAAAAACATCGCAAGACTTCGGGATGGCGTGAAGAATATCCACCAGGCCGTGATGGTGATCGCAGGCAAAGTAGCGGCCATAGAATACGGCGCCCCCCGTGCAGTTCACCGTCATGTTCTCCGCGATCCCATTCTCCAGACCAGCCAGCGACATGATGATCTTGAAGGTGGAACCCGGCGCCAGCTGGGCTTGAATCGCCTTATCCAAAAGTGGATGGCGCGGATCGGTAATGAGCTTGTTCCATTCATCCCGCGACACCCGAACCGAGAAATCGTTGGGATTGAAGGCCGGCCGGGAAACCAGCGCCAGCACCGCGCCCGTATGAGGATTGATGGCGACAATCGCTCCATTGCGATCGCCAAAGGCTTGCTCCGCCGCCTTCTGGATATCAAGATCGATGGTCAGCTTCAGGCCTTGTCCCGGCACTGCCGGTTCCCTGCCCAGGATGCCCACTTCCCTGCCGTGGCTATCGACAATAATGTCCTGCGAACCGTCCTGGCCGCGCAGCAGTTGATCGTAGGACTGCTCCACTCCCGACTTCCCCACCACATCACCCGGCTCGTAGTAGGCGTAGCGAGGATCGTTCAGCATGTCGTCGCTCACTTCGCCGACGTAGCCGATCAGGTTGGCGGCAAAGCCGTTGCGGGGATACAGCCGGCGCTGTTCATCGATGGTTTCCAGTTCAGGCAGCTCATCGCGGTGAGCCTCGATAAACTCCACCTCGTCCGGGGTGATGTCCTGCTTTAGCGGGATGGGCTCATACTTGGGCGCCAGCGCGTAGTGCTTCAGCACCGCCTCCAGCTGATCCGGTGTCATGTGCAGCCCACGCGAAATCAGCGGGAAATCCGCGCGCAGGTCTCGTCCCGGTTCGCGAATCAGGAAGCAGGAGACAGAAGGATAGTTGTCCACCAGGAGGCGGCCTTCCCGGTCGAACAGCTTCCCTCGCGGGGCCAGGATAGGCACTTTGCGAATACGGTTCTGCTCCGCCAGGGTGCGATAGTTCTGCGCGCCAATGACCTGCAACCGCCACAGTCCGGAGAGCAGGACCAGCAGAATGGCCACGATCCCGTACTGCACGATCGTGAGCTTGAATGCCGGCAGTCGCTCTTCCCGGTTAACCGATGAGTAGTCGTCCATATCAGTCCCGTGGCCTTACACGATCCAGAATATCGAAGAAAAACACACCCACAATCGAATTGATCACGGCCTTGATTACCTCATGCAGCCAGTTCGTATTGACATTGAACGCCAGCATGCGGTGCATGATGAACAGGTAGATACCGATGTTCAACAAGGTAAAAGCAAAATTGATCAACAGCCGGGTTCCCGGGTTTTCCACGTCGATCTTGACCCCCAACGAGGCCGCAAAGAAACCCACGACGCACTGCGAAATCCCGTTAATTCCCAGGGGCCGGCTGGTCAGCGCATCCTGAATAAGCCCGATCACCGCGCCGGTCACCGTGCCCGCAATTGGGTTACGCCAGCCTACGGAGAAGTAAATGGTCACCAGCAAGGGCAGATCGAGGATGTCGAACTTGGGGATGAAACGCGGAATCAGCGCCTGCAGGAAAATCGCCAAAAGCGGCACCAGCACCACCACGATCAGCGGATAGCGCTGCACATCCAGTTCACGACGCGCCAAGGATGCCGACATTGCCATGGAAGTCTTTCTCCTACACCCAAACCAAACTAGACACCCCAACTACTCTAGGACGGGTGCCCCGCGTTCGCCCAAGCGTACGTGGGTTGAAAACGAACGGCGAAGCCCACCAAAGCTCTCCGCTCATTGCGGCGTCTCACTACCTGAGGGCACTGGAGCCTCGGCACCAGGTGCCGCCGCAGGCGCTTGATCCGCTGGAGGAGCCTTAGGCACCTTTGGCTTGGACACCGCCGGATGCGTAGTCCCACCCGAAGCAGCGTCACCAGTCGCCGGACTACCCGTAGTGCTGGTGGGAGGACGCTTCGGCTTCGGGGGAACCGCCTGCCCCGCCGCATCGTCGATTGCATCCACATTCCCCGCGGGCGCTTTTTTAGCAGCACCCACCGCAGAAGCAGCTGGCGTCGCAGAAGAAGCTGGAGCGGTCGACGCTGCCGTAGGCGCATATTTCGGGTCGGACACCGACTGCCCCGGGGTCAACGCATTAGCCTGCGGGACTGTATTCGGGCTGTAATGATCCGTATGCAAAGCCGGTGGGGGATGAAGTTTGACCGGAACCGTATCCGGATTCACCGACCCGTGATCCAGGGGAGGCGGTGTATCCGCAAGCGCGCCAGGATTATCCAGCCCAGGCAGCCGTTCGGCCAGGATGTCCGACGCCCGTTGTTGGGTCGCAGCCATGGCCCCGGCGGCAGCGCTCTGCGCCAGATCCTGCTTTTCCTTCTCCGGCATCTGCTCACCGGCCTGGGTAATCACCAGCAACTCTTCCAGGTGACCCAAGTTGGCCGCAGGCTTGATCAGGATGTCCATGTACGGTGGGTTTGAAGTGTCCGGAACCACTTGGTCCACTACACCCACCGGCAGCCCGCGAGGATAAATCTGATCCCCGCCGCTGGTCACCACGCGCTCGCCCGGCTTGACCCGCTCATCGGGAAGCATATTGATGATCTGCGGCTGGCCCAGGGCATTGCCGCGCAACACCCCGCGCAATCGGGTCTGCTCCAGCACCACCCCAGCTCCGCTGGTCTGGTCGGAGATCACCAGCACCTGCGACGTACCGCCAAACACGTCCTTCAACTTGCCCACAATGCCGTCGGGAGTAATGACTGCCATATCCGGCTTCAGACCGTCTTTGGCGCCCTTATCGATGTACAGGATGCGTGACTGGTCAGTTCCCGAGGTCCCGATCACCTGGGCGGGAACGGTGCTGTAGACGTAGTGCTCTTTAAAGGCCAGCAGAGCCTGAAGCCGCTGTCCCTGGCGGGCATCCTCGAGCAGCGACGCCTGCTCCAGTTGAAGCCGCCTCAACTGCTCGGTTAGCTCCTGATTTTGTTGCCGGACATGGCGCAGGTCGAGATAGTTCGACCACATGCCGCGCAGGCCGCTTCCGCTCCCATGCAGAGCCTTTTCCGGCGGAGACATCAAACCGACGGCCCAATAACGTATCAACCGTACCGAAGGTGCATCCCCACCGCTGGTGTTGGGCCGGCGCACCTGCACGGCTAACCCAATGATCTGGGCCACCAGAACCGCCACCAGGAACAGGATGTTCTTATACCGGCTCAAAGCAAATCCATGGCTGCGTTCGCGGACGAATGCACCATCCGTCCCCTTTTCGATTGATAAGTCGACTCACTGGTTCGTTAGTCGATTTTGATTTTGCGCAGCAAACGGAAGTCACTCAGCATCTTGCCCGTGCCCAGCACCACGCTGGCCAGGGGATCATCGGCGATAGAAACCGGCAACCCGGTTTCTTCGCGGATGCGCTTATCAAGATTCTTGATCAACGCGCCGCCGCCGGTGAGCACGATGCCACGGTCACTGATATCCGCGCTGAGCTCTGGCGGGGTGCGCTCCAGGGCCACGCGAATAGCATTGAGAATGGTCGAAATGCATTCCGTAAGTGCTTCACGGATCTCGCTGTCATCAATGGTGATCGTCTTAGGAACACCTTCGATGAGGTTGCGCCCTTTGATCTCCATGGTCAGCGGCTTATCCAGCGGATACGCCGATCCAATGTCGATCTTGATCTGCTCCGCGGTACGCTCACCGATCAGCAGGTTGTACTTGCGCTTGAGGTAATTCATGATGGCTTCGTCCATCTGGTTGCCGGCCATGCGGACGGAACGGGAATAGACGATGCCGGAGAGCGAAATGACGGCGATATCCGTGGTGCCGCCACCGATATCCACCACCATGTTGCCGCTGGGCTCGGTGATTGGCAGGCCTGCGCCGATGGCCGCGACCATCGCCTGCTCCACCAGGAACACCTCGCTCGCCTTGGCCCGGTAAGCGGAGTCTTCTACTGCCCGCTTCTCCACCTGCGTGATCTCAGAAGGCACGCCGATGACGATCCGCGGGTGCACCAGCATCTTGCGGTTGTGCGCCTTCTGAATGAAGTAATTCAACATCTTTTCGGTGATTTTGAAATCGGCAATGACGCCATCTTTCATCGGCTTGATGGCGACGATATTGCCCGGCGTGCGGCCAAGCATCTCCTTCGCCTCTTTGCCCACCGCTTCGACTTCGCCGGTATTCTTATTAATGGCGACGATCGAAGGCTCATTGACCACGATGCCTTTACCACGCGCGTACACCAAGGTGTTCGCCGTGCCTAAATCGATTGCCAGATCGCTCGAGAATACGCTGAACAGCGAACGCACACCGTGCGTCCGAGAGGACCGCGAATGGAAACCGTTTGATGACATGAATGCCCGGACTTTTCCTGACGACCGGATTTCATTGTACGGCCACGGTTGCGTAGTTGCACCGCTACTCTTTTGAGTCTTTACCACCACTTTTAGGGCATACGCCCCGTTTTGGATAGTGTGAGTTATGCTCGGAAGTTCAACGAAGGGAAATGAGACATGACGATGAAGAGCTACAAAAACCTGATCGACGGCAAGTGGGTGAGCGCCGCGAGCGGCAAGACTTTCCTCAATCACAATCCCGCCAATGTCGACGACGTGGTGGGCGAATTTCAGGCTTCCGGCGAACCCGATGTGGACCGGGCCGTAAAGGCGGCCAGGGCTGCTTATCGCCACTGGCGGCTGGTTCCCGCCCCCAAGCGGGGAGAAATTCTTTATCGCACTGGTGAGCTGCTGTTGCGCCACAAAGAGAAGCTGGCTAGAGACATGACGCGGGAGATGGGCAAGGTCCTCAGCGAGACCCGCGGCGATGTGCAAGAGGCCGCGGACACTGCGTTTTACATGGCCGGCGAAGGCCGCAGGCTCTTCGGCCAGACGACCCCGTCGGAATTGCCAGACAAATTTGCCATGTCTGTGCGTATGCCGGTAGGGGTCTGCGGCATGATTGCGCCCTGGAACTTCCCCATGGCGATTCCCTCATGGAAGCTCTTCCCTGCCCTGGTTTGCGGCAACACCTGCGTGATCAAGCCCGCGGAAGACACGCCGCTATCCACCATCAACCTGGTGGAGTTATTGCTGGAGGCCGGACTGCCGGACGGCGTGGTCAACATCGTAACCGGTTTTGGTCCGGACGCGGGAGCGCCTTTGGTGACGCATCCCGAGGTAAACGCGATTTCCTTTACCGGATCGAGCGAAGTAGGCCGGATTGTCGGCCAGACCGCTGCCGGCTTGTTCAAGCCCTGCTCGCTCGAGATGGGCGGTAAGAACGCCATGATTGTGCTCGAAGACGCCAACCTCGACCTCGCGTTGGACGGCGCCATCTGGGGCGCTTTTGGCACCACCGGCCAACGTTGCACGGCGACCAGCCGCATCATCTTGCAGCGCAGCATCGCGGGCGAGTTCACCCGCAAGCTGGTAGAGCGTGCCCGAGCCCTCAGGGTAGGCGATGGTCTGGACGCGCAAGTGGAGATGGGGCCCCAAATCAACCAGCAGCAACTGGAGACTTCCGAGCGCTACACCGCGATTGCGCAGAAGGAAGGTGCCGGCCTTTTGACTGGCGGTGCGCGTTTGGGTGGCGATGGTTTGAGCAAAGGATATTTCTTTGCCCCCACGGTTTTCGGCGGGGTCGGTGCGGAGATGCGCATAGCCCGGGAGGAGGTCTTTGGCCCGGTAGTGAGTCTATTGGAATGCGACAGCTTCGATCACGCGATTTCTATTGCGAACGGGATCCAATACGGCCTTTCCACCGCGTTATATTCACGCAACGTGAATTTGGCGTTGAAGGCGGTACGTGACCTGGAAGCCGGCATCACCTACATTAATGCGCCGACGATAGGCGCCGAAGTCCATCTACCCTTCGGCGGCGTCAAGCAAACCGGCAACGGTCACCGCGAAGGCGGCACCGGTGCGCTTGACTTCTACACCTCCTGGAAAGCCGTCTACGTCGACTACTCCGACCGCCTGCAAAGAGCGCAGATAGACACGGGGGAGTAACGTTCTCTCCATCCCGATAACAACGCCAAGCTCCGCCAACCATTTAAACTTTTGTCATCCCGAGCGCAGCCGAGGGACCTGCAGTTCCCCCTCGGCCGAAACAAACGCCAGAACTCTCCATCCCAATAACCAACGCCAAGGTCTGCCAACCATTTAAACTTTTGTCATCCCGAGCGCAGCCGAGGGACCTGCAGTTCCCCCTCGGCCGAAACAAACGCCAGAACTCTCCATCCCAATAACCAACGCCAAGGTCCACCAACCATTTAAACTTTTGTCATCCCGAGCGCAGCCGAGGGACCTGCAGTTCCCCCTCGGCCGAAACAAACGCCAGAACTCTCCATCCCGATAACCAACGCCAAGGTCTGCCAACCATTTAAACTTTTGTCATCCCGAGCGCAGCCGAGGGACCTGCAGTTCCCCCTCGGCCGAAACAAACGCCAGAACTTTCCATCCCGATAACCAACGCCAAGGTCCACCAACCATTTAAACTTTTGTCATCCCGAGCGCAGCCGAGGGACCTGCAGTTCCCCCTCGGCCGAAACAAACGCCAGAACTCTCCATCCCGATAACCAACGCCAAGGTCTACCAACCATTTAAACTTTTGTCATCCCGAGCGCAGCCGAGGGACCTGCAGTTCCCCCTCGGCCGAAACAAACGCCAGAACTCTCCATCCCGATAACCAACGCCAAGGTCCGCCAACCATTTAAACTTTTGTCATCCCGAGCGCAGCCGAGGGACCTGCAGTTCCCCCTCGGCCGAAACAAACGCCAGAACTCTCCATCCCAATAACCAACGCCAAGGTCTGCCAACCATTTAAACTTTTGTCATCCCGAGCGCAGCCGAGGGACCTGCAGTTCCCCCTCGGCCGAAACGGAGTCGAAGATGGGCAAACGCGAACACCATTACTACGTCTATATCGTGGCCAGCAGAACCTGCGTTCTTTACTGCGGTATGACCAATAGCGTCGCACGCAGAACAGAGGAACATCGAGCGGGTGCCATCCCAGGTTTCAGTGCAGATTATCGATGCCATCGCCTCGTCTGGTTTGAGCATTATCGGTATGTTCATAACGCTATTGACAGAGAAAAACAAATCAAACGCTGGACGCGGGCAAAGAAAATAAATCTTATAGAAGAGACGAATCCTTCCTGGTCCGATTTAAGCGAAGAGTGGAGAGTAGAAACGGCAGGTCCCTCCGCGACGCTGTCCCGGACTTCCTGTTGAGAGTGGTGGCGTTGGCGGACCTCATGCGGTTTTCTCCTACCGAAAGCCGCACCCTTGGGCGTTGGTGAGTCCAGCGTGGCAGGAAATCCGGTACGCTCCGGTCGGCATGACAAAGTTTAAGGCAGTTATCTTTAGGAAGGCGATCCGAACGGGATGGCAAAGTTCGCACGGCTACCGTAAGACAGGGTTGTCATGACAATCCTGGAGCAAGAGCAGAACCAGCAATCCCCACCCCCCAAACCCACCCTGCCCCCGCATTTGCTAGCATTCCCTTGCGAGGCAAATTTTCGATGATCATTGGCGTTCCCAAGGAAGTGAAAGACCACGAATCCCGGGTTGGCATCACCCCTGCAGGCGTAAAAGCGCTCGTCGATGCGAGCCACACCGTCCTGGTGGAAACCCACGCCGGTGACCTCTCCGCCTTCTCCGACGACGAATACCAATCCGCAGGAGCCGAAATCGTTGGCGCGGCCTACAACGTCTGGGGACACGCCGACATGATCGTCAAAGTAAAAGAACCCGTCGAAAAGGAATATCCATTCTTTCGCGAAGGCCTGGTCCTGTTCACCTACCTCCACCTGGCGCCACTACCCGCGCTCACCGACCGCCTGCTGGCCAGTAAAGTAACCGGCATCGCCTACGAAACCATCCGCGACCGCGCCGGCACTCTCCCCCTGCTCACCCCAATGTCCGAAGTCGCCGGCAGAATGTCAGTGCAAGTCGGCGCAACCTACCTGGAAAAAGAAAAAGGCGGCCGCGGAGTGCTGCTAGGTGGAGTGCCCGGTGTACCACCCGCCACCGTCTGCATCCTGGGCGGCGGCATCGTGGGCACCAACGCCGCCAAGATCGCGTTGGGCATGGGCGCAAACGTAACTATCGTTGATTTAAACCTAAACCGCCTGCGCGAGCTCGACGATATCTTCAACGGCCGCGTCTACACCCTGGCCTCAAACTCCTACAACGTCGCGCGCGCCGTGCAAGGCGCAGACCTGGTTATCGGCGGCGTGCTGATCCCCGGTGCCTCGGCTCCCAGGATCGTGACCCGGCAAATGATCTCCAAAATGAAAAAAGGAGCAGTCGTCGTCGACGTCGCTATCGATCAGGGCGGCTGCATCGAAACCGCAAAACCCACCACCCATAGCGACCCCTCTTTCCTGGTCGATGGAGTGGTCCACTACTGTGTCACCAATATGCCTGCTGCCGTTCCCAACACCTCTACCCTGGCCCTCACCAACGCTACATTCCCTTACGTGCTCCGCCTCGCGCAGCACGGCGCCGCGGCCGCAATCAAAGCCGATCCGGGAATGGCCGAAGGCGTGAACACCTACGCCGGACAACTCACCTACAAGGGAGTGGCCCAATCCCTGGGCCGCGAATGGAAACCAGTACTCGATCTGTTGGGATAACGCCGGCGAGTTCCAAGGGCTGGAACTCGCCGGTCCAGGTTTAGCTCGTTACTCTGCTGCGGGGCCGCTGGCCGCCGCTGCTCCGCGCTCCTGCATATGCTGCTCTCTCCGCTGTTGGTCCTGAGCGAACTTCTGCTTCTGACCATCGTTCAAGAGCGCCTGGATCTTGCTGCTCGAGTCTTCGTGAATGCTCTTCATCTTCGCCATCTTGTCGTCCCGCGACAAAGTACTGTCCTGACGCAGTGCCTGCATCTGCTGCTGTTGATTCGCAAGGATAGGCTTGATTTGAGCCTGCTGGTCTGAAGACAGGTTATAGCGCTTGGTCATGCGTGCAACCTGTTCATCCGGAGTCTTCGGTTGGTGTCCGTAGCCACCCCCCTGTTGCGGGGCAGAGGCATTGGGCGTGGGAGCTGCGGCGCTATCCTGCTGCGCAAAAGCGGCAGCCGAGCAAAGGGTCAGTCCAGTAGTCAAAAGACCACTGATCGCTAAACGGCAAAGTTGGCTTTTCATGCTGTATCTCCTGCATTCCTACTTCAGTTGTAGAAACCCATACTCCGGCGCTTGGTTGCGAAGCAACGCAACACACCAAGGCTCAGGACTTTGGCGGCATGGGCACAGGAGCGGAACGCAAACCACAGGAGAGAAGCCCCGCCGGCTGGCTAACGCCGGCTAGATACGCATAAGCAAACACCACCTGGTACTCACGCTCCCCAGGATAAGAGCAAAGCGGGCAGCCAGGCTTGTACTCGAGGACCGGGTTCTCCTGCTGGCTCTCGGTCCATTCCCTCGATTGGTGCGGCTCCAGCGTCAACAGCGTGGCCTCGTCCCCGGGCGGCGGAGCAAAAACTACGACCCGGCCATGTTCGTTGCCCGCGTCCAGCAGGCTTCCGCCGGCTCCATTCGAAGCCCTCCATAGCCATCGGCCATGCGTGCGCGCATACCAATGCGAACTCGACGGAACCGGCTGAGCCAGTTTGATCTCCTTGCCGGTCTGGTTAACCAATACGAAACGAAAGCCCGGAACCCGGTTGGGCCCAACCTCGGCGAGATAATTCGCAGACAGTGACACGCCGGAGCAGAGAGGAACCGACCGCAGCGGCTTGGTGGACACACTGCTATCCGCCGCCCCGGTGCACAAACAGAGACTCGCCAGCAAAAGAAAGCGGAAGGCCATGCCTCCAATTATAGGAAGTGGCTAGCACACAGGGCGTGAATCGATGCTTTGAGATTTCCAATCCATGCGCAAGCTAATACGCATCCTGGTTCTCCTGTCTATTTTAGCTTTTGGTGAAATCCATATCATTGCTCCTGCCCTCTGACTCTCGGAAGCACTCACTCGTGCGGTCCGGGAGAAGTTCTAGCGTTGCCTGGATCGAGCGCACCAACCACCCGCAACTCCTCTTGCGCTTTGGAATAATTTCCACTGCTCGCATACCCCTCACTTAATGCCCGATGGAAACTCACATTTCCCGGCTCCATCTCCACCAGCATCCGTAGCCACGTGAGGCCCTTCTGAAAATCCCCGATTTTCACCATCGATTCCGCATACGCAAATGCCCGTGAAGGAACCGCACGAAGGGACGCCTCAATCGGCTGCAACGTTTTTACCGCGCTCGCATAGCTATGCATCTCATACTCGCTTATGCCCAACATCGAACGCAGTTGCGCGTCCTCCGGATGCTCTTGGAGAGCACGCTCCAGTGGGCCCAGCGCCTGTCCATACTCTTGCGCCGCGAATGCAGTCCGGCCCCAATTCCCATCAACCCCTTTGAGGGATGGACTCCAATACGCGGCCCTACCAAAATTGTCCGCCGCACGCGCATAGTCCCTATCGATGGCCGCAATCCCCCCAAGGTTGTTGTAGCAACCGGCCATGAGCGGCCCAATCTGCTTCTCGAAAGCCTTCTCCGCTATCACCTCGCTTGGCTTTGCCCTGGGTGTCGTCGACAGCGCTGCTTCGATGACCGGCTTGCCCGCGATCTTCGACTCATCCTCGAGTCTGCTGCGCATAAGCAATTCTTGCGCGATCTCCAGCTCTTTCTTTCCTTCCTCGATCTGGGCGCTTTCGATCAACAACCGTCCCAGGCGGTAGTGCGCGTGTTGAATGTCATAGTGGTTACGCGAAGGATCCGGGGTCTCAGCGATGGCCTTGCGCAGCGCATTTTCCGCTTCCAGTGGCCTGTGCATCTCCGTGTATACCTGGCCCAGCAGGACAAAATTGTCCGGGTTCTGCGGATTCAGCGTGGAAGCAAGTTGCAGATCCATCTCCGCATCCTGAAGTTTGTGCTGGCTCACCGCAATGCGCCCAAGCTGCGAATAGCTGAGCGGATCGTTCGGCTGAATCGCCAACTCTTTACGCAACTCCGGCCCCGCTAGAGGGAACCCCGCCTCCCCCGACTTGTTTATGTAGGAGGCTCCGAGTGAATAGTGCGCACCCGGCAGCTTATCGTTCTTGGCGATGGCCTCTTTAAACTGCTGAATCGCCTCATCCGGAAAGCCCAACTCCCCATACGCGCGGCCCAGATCCATGCGCACTGTGGCTGAATCTCCAAAGCGGCTCAGAATCTCCGCAAAGGTCTTGGCGGCGTTCTCTTTATCAGGCAGCGCAAGATAGCCGGCCCCCAGTGCATACAAATTGACAAAACTAGGATCCATCGAAACCGCCAGCTTGAATTGTTCGACGGCTTCCTTGTATCCGTTTGTCTTCTGCAGTGCCCGGCCAAGTATCAGGTGGGCACTTGCCACGTCTAGCCCTTTAGCGCTCTCCGCATACAAACTCAGCGCCTGCTCCAAAAGCAATTTGGCCTTGGCAGGATCGTCTGCTTCAAGCGCCGCTGCAGCATAGTCCAAGTGCAAGTTGAAATTGTCCGGGGCAACGGCGAGTGCCTCCTCATAGAGCGGAAGCGCCTTCGCATACTCCCGGATATCGGCACGACCGTTCCCAAGCTGATGAAGTGCATCCGCCAGGAAACGCTCGTACTCCAGCTTGGCTTGCGCTAAATCTCCAGCTGACTGAAAACGATAGGCGGCGTCATAGTGCTGCCGCATAGAGAGCTCAGCGGATCGTGTACTCTGCGCTGTTTGATCATGGGCGGAGACACCGGCCGCGTAAGAAACAACCGTGCCGTTCCACGCAGCGAACAGCCCAAAGAGAAACCAGGCGAGCGAAACGGCACGTAAGGGATGATCCGCAATCTTGATCTGCCGGATTTGCTCCGCCATGCTGTGAACTCCTGGCGTCCAGCTAACGGTCTTTCGGCCGGGCATGCTGTTTGCTCTTTCGCTTGGTCTTGCGAACCAGCCGCGGGGTTACGTTGGAACGAGGTGGACCGGATGTCTCCCCCGTGTGCCAGCCGGCCCCGCTACACATGCAAAACATCGACGCGATCAGCAGCGTATCGTGGATTTCCAGGTCGGTCGCACCCAGCTTGCGAGCGCACCGCACATCAGCCTCGGTCAAATTCTTCCCATCGCCCTGGACCTTGCCGGCAATGCACAGCAGCGCCTTCAACCTCTCTGGAATCGCCGCCTTCTGAAAGTCTTGTTTCACTTGAGCCAGAATCTCCTCGTCTCCACCCAGGTGGTGCGCCGCGATCGCGCTATGAATCGTCTGGCAATAGACACAGCCGTTCTCCGCCGAAACGTGGACCGCAATCAACTCCCGTTCGGCCGGCGCCAATGTATTGAGTCCACGAAGAAAGACATCCGCCGCCCCGGCTATATGCGTATTCACTCCCATCAGCTAAATGTTTCCACCCATGAACAAAGCCTGAACGGAGCTTATGAGAAATACCGCTGACTTGTCGTCAACACGCCGAGGGACGTCCGTATCAACCGAATGGATGGTAGGTAACCGCGGAAAACCTCGCGCACATGTAGGCCGAAAGTACGAGGGCTGTACCCATCGTTGATCTCAAGACAGCCGCCATCGGCGAATGCTACGCTCCCTTCGCTATGAGGATTCTAAAAGTTTGAGAGTCAAAGTCGATCGCTGTCGCCCTTTCCCAGGCCAATTACCCTCTGTGAATCAGCCGTGGTTTCTACCTCTAGGCGCGGTCCTCATGTTTGCCGGCGCTCAGATGCTCTCCCCGTCCTTTGCACAAGTCGTTGCACCTCCGTCTTCTTCCGCTGCTGCCAATCCACATTCCTCCAAACCAGTCGTGATTGCCCAGCCCGGCCAAAGCGGTTCGGCAACGAGAGGAACCTTCGCGCCTATCCTTGACTCCGAAAAACGTCCGATTACCAAGGGCGGCTTTGTGAAACAGGGCCCCGTCCCTTTCATGGACATAGCCGAGAAATCCGGATTGGCGACCTGGCGCCACACGATGGGCTCTCCAGAAAAGAACTACATCCTCGAAACCAACGGCTCGGGTGTTGCCTTGTTGGATTACGACAACGACGGCTGGCTCGATATCTACCTGGTGAATGGCTCAACCTTCGCGGCGCTGGATGGCAAAGCCGAGGCGCCGCATGCCGCGCTCTTTCATAACAATCACGATGGCACGTTCACCAACGTCGCACAAACAGCCGGTGTTACGAATGACCGCTGGGGCTTCGGAGTGGGGATCGGCGACTATGACAACGACGGCTGGCCCGATATCTACGTGTCAAACTACGGCAAGAACCGGCTCTATCACAACAACCACAACGGTACTTTTACCGATGTCGCAGAAGCCGCAGGCGTCAGCGTCGGCAATTGGTCTACCGGCGCCAGCTTTGGCGATTATGACGGTGACGGCAAACTCGACCTGTTCGTTCCCGGATACATCCATTGGGATATGAACGAGCTCCCGCCGGCGCCCCGGTCCGCCGCAGGTTATTCCGTTTGCCAGTTCCGTGGAGTCAGTGTCATGTGTGGTCCGCGTGGACTGAAGGGAGAGCCCGACCATCTGTTTCACAACAATGGCGACGGCACCTTTACCGAGGTAACAGAAAAGGCAGGCGTCGCCGACAAAGAACGCCGCTACGGTTTTACCTCCACATTTGTGGACGTCAATAACGACGGAAAAGTGGACCTGCTCGTAGCCAACGACTCGACGGCGAATTATCTGTATATCAACAATGGCGACGGCACCTTTACCGACGCCAGCCTGTATTCCGGGTTTGCTTTGAATCAGGACGGCCAGGAGCAGGCCTCGATGGGCCTCGCCGTCGGCGACTACAGGAACAACGGGCTCGTCGACCTCTACACCGGAACCTTCTCCGACGATTACAAATCGCTGTTCCGCAATGAAGGAAAAGGAAACTATACGGAGATTACTCCAACCATGGGCATGGCGGATGTGACCTACCCGTTCCTTACCTGGAGTACCGAGTTTATCGATTATGACAACGACGGCTGGAAGGATATATTCGCCGTCAATGGCCACGTTTACCCACAAGTGGACACCTACAACTGGGGCACATCGTTCGCCCAACGTCCTTACTTATTCCACAACGTAAAGCTGGGCACAAAGTTTGACATGATCCCACCCGTCGAGGGCACGGGCCTGGCCGTGGTTGTACCTGGCCGCGGCGCGGGCTTTGGCGATCTATTCAATAACGGAAAAATCGATGTCGTTATCAACTGCATCGACCATGTGCCGGTGCTCTTGAAGAACGTGAACCCGGACACAAATCACTGGGTGGGCATCAAGCTGATCGGCGGGCCGAAAAGTCCGCGCGACGCCATTGGAGCCACCGTATACCTCACGGCCGGCGGCGTGCGCCAGCGCGCAGACGTGATGAGTGGGGGAAGCTATCAATCGTCCAACGACCAACGTCTGCATTTCGGCATAGGGACGGCAACCACGGCGACCAAACTCGAGATTCGCTGGCCCAGCGGATTCGTGGAGGAAGTGGAGCTTCCCGCTGTGGACCGTTTTTTTGCGATCGAAGAAGGCAAGGGTATCGTGCCTAGCGTATACGACGGCGGTTAGCGCATGAATCGAGCAACAGGACGTAAAGTACTGGCCATGGCCGGCGTGGCGGCCAGCCTCTGCGTTGTGCTGCGACTCTCCCAGGCGCAGTCGGACGAAAGCAAAGAGCGGAAGGAGTACGCCGATGGCATACGCCAGAGCTACAACTTCCGCTTTGGAACGGACAAGCCCTTCTTACCCGGAAACCCTTCCGTAGTCGGCGATGACTTTATACAGCCGGCAGCTTTTCCCAAGGCGGCCTATTGCGCGCACTGCCACCAGCAGGCGTATAGCCAATGGCGTCAAGCCCTGCACTCGAACTCCTTCCGGACCCCCTTCTATCGCACCAGCGTAAACATCCTGCCCCGCACCAGGGGCATCGAGTTCACACGCCACTGTGACAGTTGCCACAATCCTATCGGCGTGTTGGCCGGAGCCATGACCCAAACGTCTCAGGTCGACCGCGAGTTCGACTCGGACGGCCTTACCTGCACCACCTGCCACTCCATTCAGCAGTTGAAGTCAACTGAAGGAAATGGCGGCTACGTGATGGGCGTTCCCGCCGTAATGGTCGACGAAAACGGGAAGCGTATTCCAGGCGAAGTGCCCTATGACGAAATCCTCAAACACCCGGAGCGTCACTCCAAAGCGGTCATGAAAGACTTCTACCGGACACCCGAGTTTTGCGCCGCCTGCCACAAAGCCAATCTCCCGAACCCGCTCAACGATTACAAATTCGTTCGCGCGTTCACCGTCTACGACGAATGGCAGAACTCAAAATTCTCCCAGCGCAACCCGCTCACGTTCTACTCCGGTGACTTCAAGACCTGTCAGAACTGCCATATGATGCGGGTGCCCGCGCTGCCTCAAAACCAGGAGTATGGGGCGAAGCACGGCACCTTCGCATCCCATCGCTGGCTCGCAGGCAACACAGCCGTGCCCTTCTACTACGGCTTCGACCAACAATTGCAAAAGACCATCGAATTCCTTCAGTCCGGCGCGTACTTGAATGTGGACCTGTTCGCGCTCAAGAAAAGAAACTCCGAGGAAATGATTGCGCCGCTAGGACTGAAACCCTTTGCGCTTGCGGCCAGCGACACGGTGCAGACCATGGTGGTCATACAAAATAAGAACATCGGTCACTCGTTGATTCCGGAAGTCCGCGATTTATATGAGGCATGGATCGAGTTCACAGTCACGCAGGCAGACGGAAAAGAGATCTATCACAGTGGCTTCCTTAACCCGGATGGAACGCTGGACCGGCGGGCGCACAGCTTCACCAATCGGCCTGTCAATGTTGCCGGCGACTTCGTAGACAACCACAAGGTTTGGACCATCCACTCCGTTGCTTACGACAACACCATCCCGGCCGGACGATCCGTCCTGGTTCGTTACGAGTTCCACATCCCGGCGGATGCTAAGGGTCCACTCACCGTCACTGCGCGCGTGAACTATCGCCATCTGCGCCAAAGCTACCTGAATAATGTCCTGGGGACAGACCATCCCGCCTACCCGGTTGTGCAGCTGGCGACGAGCAGCCGCATCCTTCAATTGGGAGACAATGCTCCCGAACCTCCGGACCCCACAGAAAATCCCGATTGGATGCGCTGGAACAACCTGGGCATTGCCTATTTCGATCAATTCCAATACGCCGACGCCATCCAGGCTTTCAGTCAAGTGGTTAAATTGCGGCCGGACTATGCAGATGGTTATACCAACATCGGCCTGACCAATATTTCCTGGGAAAAATACGGCTCGGCCCGCGCCAGCCTGGAAAGAGCCTTACAGCTAAGCCCCAACAACGCCCGCGCTCTTTACTACATGGCGCGCGTCGAGAGGGAGGCGGGGCACACCGAGCAGGAGCTGGCCGACCTGCAACAGGTAGTCGCGCAGTACCCGCAATCGCGCGATGCGCGCCGTGAGCTGGGGGTCACCTACTATCACCTGCAAAAGTCTCAGGCGGCCAGGGAGCAGTTCGAGGCCCTGCAGGCAATTGACCCCGACGATACAACCGCGCATTACAATCTGGCCATTCTGTACAGTCGCTTGGGGATGAAGGACAAAGCGGTGGAACAAGCAGCCCTCTTCAAAACCAAGAAAGTGGATCCTGGTGCGCCCACCTACTCCTTGGATTTCCTCCGCAGACACCCCGAGATTTCTACGGAAAGTGTGCCTTGGCACCTGCACACGGATGTGGCCCCTGACGTCACTTCCGGCCTGCGGACGCACTAACGCATGCAAACCCTACGACCTATTCTGCTGATTGTCTTTCTCGTTTTTCCTGCTCTTTGCCGCGCGAACGAAACCTGTCTGTGGCTAAACGCCGCGACGGCGGGCGGCGTCCTGGGCGGCGCGGTGACTGCCACGGTCTCGCATCCAAAGGCCCTCCTGCCCAAGGCCCAAACAGCCAACGCTAAGTCAAGCGCCGGGCCCCTGAGCGCGGACCCCGAAGTCGCCGGCTACGCAGGCAACGGCATGGACGATGCAGACTGCGCCTTCTTCCGGCAACCACCGGCAGCGGGAGCCTTGCACATCGCAGTCCGAACCATGACTGCATCGCCGAAGGAGTTCGCATCCTACAAGTTGGGGTGCGGCCCTCATGCCGTGCCAATAACCGCCATCGGCAACGAAGCGTTCGCCTGCACCCTCAATCATTCCGAGCAGGTAATAGGCCGAGTCCGCGAGCGAGCCTTCATCCTTCGCCTGAGCATAGCCGATCCCTCGATGACTCCAGCTCAACTTCGCGAGAATGCGCAGAAAGCCGCTGAAATCGTAGCCGGAAATCTCTTCTGATGGCTCTCGGGCGGTGAGAATCTAGCTTTGTATCAGGCACGACTTTAAGTCGGGCCATAAAAAACCGCACTACGAGGGCTTTAGCCGCTGAGGAACTCACTTCTGGGACACGACACCCTTCCCCTCGACAATATGTATGTACCGATTCGCCGCAAGATTGGTGAGCTTCTCAACCTGCTTACTCGGCGCCGGCCAATGAATCTCCAACTCCTCGACTTGCGTCGCCGCACCGAGCCCCAGCACTTCCCGCGGATCGTGCGAAGAGAGATAGCTGCCGCCATTATTCTTCAGCCGCTCGTACTTCTTGCCGCCCGCCTTCCAAACCATCCGCGCCCCAATCGCGTCGCGATTGCAGATAACGCCTTCCAGCTTGAGTCCCAGCCAGTTGTTGCCCTTGGCCGCATTGTTTTTCAGGAGCACGGGAGCCCCACCGTTGTTGCCTACGATCACGTCCACAGCGCCATCATTGTCGTAATCGCCCACGGCCAATCCGCGCGCGGGCCAATCCTTGTGAAACGCCGGGCCCGCGTCCGCACTCACATCGTGCAGCTTACGATCCGCGTTCTGATGAAACAACAGCAACGGCTCTTTGTAATGCACCTGCATCGAGTACGAATCGATCATGTCGTCAGGATGACCGTTCGCCAGGATCAGATCGATCAGGCCATCGTTGTCGTAATCGAAATACTTCAGCCCCCAACCGCTCATCAGTCGCGTGCTGCGAGCCACGCCTTCGATCTGCGCCGCATCGGAAAAGGATTCGTCCTTATTGTTGAGGTAGACCGAGTACATCTCGTGGTCTACGTTGGAGACAAACAGATCCTGATATCCGGTTCCGTGCAGGTCGGCTGCATCCACGCCCATGCCCGAACGAGGCCGTCCGCTGTCGCTGAAACCAACCCCCGCCTGCAAGGCAATCTCATCCCATTTCCACAAGCCATTCGCGCCCGGACCGCGATTCATAAACAGAAAATTCTGCACCGTGTCATTGGCCACAAACAGATCCATACGGCCATCATTGTTGATATCCGTCGCGACCACACCCAGGCCCTTGCCCAGCGCGGAAGCAATGGCTGTTCCCTTGGTGACGTCGGTAAACGTGCCGTCGCCATTGTTGTGATAAAGAAAACTGGCACTGGGCTTGAACACCCGCGGCACACAATAATAGTTTCTGCCGATCTGGTTATTGCCGCACTCCAACTTGCGCACGCCGCCATATTCCACAAAACTGCAGATGAACAGATCGAGCCTGCCGTCATTGTCGTAATCGAACCAGACAGCGCTAGTCGTAAAACCGGGCGTGGCGACGCCGGCGTGTGCGGTCACGTCGCTGAAGGTTCCGTCGTGATTGTTCTTGTACAGGATGCAGCTACCATAAGAGGTCACGAGCATATCCGGCCAGCCGTCGTTGTCGTAGTCACCCACCGCGACGCCCATCCCGAAATAAGCCCCCGGCACTCCGGCCTTTTCCGTCACGTCGGTAAACGTTCCGTCCCGGTTGTTCTTGTACAGCGCATTGCGCACCGGCTTCGATGGCTTCCAAAAATCGCTGGGCCCGCTGTTCACCAGGAAGATATCCATCCAGCCATCGTTGTCGTAGTCCAGAAAGGCGCAGCCCGGGCCCAGTGCTTCGGGCAGGTAGCGGCTCGGAGACATGGCGTTTTCATGTACCCAGGCGATGCCGGAGGCCGACGCCGGCACTTCACTGAAGAGCGGCCCGCCCGAACCTGTGGCGGCCGCTGAGGAAACACGAAGGACATTCGCCGCCCCGGCAAGCATGCCCAATCGCAAAAGCCCGCGTCTGGAAAAAGTCATTGAACCTATCCTATCCAATAGCATTTTCGCTTCTGGTCTATAAGAGGCAACTGCTCCGGACGCGGCTTTTCCTCAAGAAAAGACGCACGTCGCTGAAACCGACTGGGCTGCGTGGAAGCGAAAATGCTGTAGCTATCCCGGGAAGGGTTCATTGGGCTTGACGATCCGGATGCGATGATCGGTGAATTTGTAATGCGCCCCCGGCAGGTCGATCCTCGGCATATGGCAGGAAACGCATTTGTCTTTGGCGACCGGGCAGGCCTTGGCGCCCGGTTTGCCACCCGCATGACAGGCCAGGCACTTAGGATCGAAATTCACTTTTTGCGGGTTGTCGAAGTCGTGATGCGGATTATGGCAGGCCACGCAGCTGATGCGCGCATCGTCCGGGTCATAGCATTTGCTGCCGGTTAGCCGGTAAGGCTGGAAGCGGATGTTGGCAATCCCAGGGTTCGGTTGCGCCGCTATTTCCGCCCAGGTGCGATGACATTGACCACAGAAATTTGCCGTCTGTTCCGCAGAAAGACCGATCAACTTATGCAGATCTTTTGGCGGCGCCAGGTCGTGATTGCCCGCCACGACAGCGGCCAGGTGCGCGTCGATGCCCTGATGACAGTGCCCGCACTGCACTCCCGGACTCAGTTTGTCCAGCGTGAGTTGTTTTCCCTGCACCGCGTTGGTCGCGTGGCAGGCAAAACAGCGAAGCTTCTCATCCATGTGAATCAATCGCCCGGCGGCCGCCGTGAGGTCCGCCGGTGTATTGCCCTCATAGCCCATCGTGGTGTCCAGACCATTCAGTTCGCGGAACCAACTCACCCGGCTTTCATAAAGCTCGCCGTCTTTCTCCAGAATGTAGGTCTGGCCCAGCGCCGCGCTGCCCCCCATTGCCCAGGCGATGGGCATGGTCACCGTATTGGTTCCGTCGGTGACGGAGTATTCACTTCCGTTCCCTTTCCGCTCAATGCGATAGGTGTACTTACCGATGGTCGTAGTAAGCAGGGGATGTTCGTTGAGAACCTTGCACTTCTCCACCGTTTCCAGCGCGTGCGCCATATACGTATTCGGCTGGGTCAAAGCCTCCACGTGACATTTCGCGCACGCGGCTGGAGAACCCGTCTGCGCCAGGGCGGTGACAGGTAACAGCACACACAACAGGAGTCCAAACCACCTCATCACCGCGATCCCTCGGGCTAACAACCTAAAAAAACTCCTCGGACGCTTCAGCCGTGCCATATACGCCTACGCTGATGAGGGCATCTTCTCCCTGCTTCCGTCCCGCACCGAACTATCCTAACGACAACGCACCAGCCAAAGCCACGCAGCGGACAAATGAATGCACCACCTTAAACCCCGCGGCGAAACTCGTGCTTTGTGTCAGGGCACGACTTTTAGTCGGGCCATAAAAGCTAGAGCTATGAGGGCTTTAGAGCCTGAGGTAATGCTTTACGAACGCGCATCGCCTGCCCGGACTCACTGAACCTTGGCCCCCGGCTGCTTGGCTTGCGCTTCCGCCGTCAACTTAAGAACCGTCTCCCGCTCCCGCTTGCTATCTTCGGGCCGCTTCAGCCGGTAATAAACCAGCGACAACGACACATGCGCCTCGGTGAACTGCGGCGATTGCTTCACCAATCCCTCGAGAATTTGTCGCGCGTCGTCAAGACGACCTTGATCGATAGCAACCAGCGCCAGTTGATAACGAACCCCCGGATCACCCGGCCGCGTCGCTTCCGCGCGCTCAAAATATTTCTTGGCTTCGTCAAAGTTCTGCTCCTGCCGAGCCGTCGCACCCAATTGCAGGTTCGCGTCAAAGTTGTACGGATCCACAGTCAACTCGGTCTTATATTCCTTCGCCGACATGTCAGAGTCGCCGGTAAACACCAACGCCTTCGCGTACAGGACATGCACCTCGGGAAGATTGGGATTGAGAGCAACCGCCTTCGCAAACTCATCGCGCGCGCCTGCATAATCCTGAACGTTCATCTTTGCCGAGCCCAGCATCAAATGCGCTTCCGCTGAGTCGCCATTTCGCAGAATCTGATCGACCAGCACTTCGCCTTCGTCTACACGCTTCTGATGGATCAAGGCCGTTCCCAGCAAATAGGCAACCGCCATATCGTCGGGATACTTCTTTTCCTCCGGTTCGAGCACACGAATCACATCCGTCTCCCGACCCATGCGCATATAGCAGTCTGCCAGCAGCAATACTGCCTGATGATTGGAGGGATCCTCCGCGTACACCTTCTCCAACTCCTCGGAGGCGCTGTCGATCCTGCCCATCTTGTAGTAGACGATTGCCAGGTTCAGTCGCGCTCCCACCAGCTTGGGCGATTGTTTGAGGGCAATTTTGTATTCAGGAAGAGCTTCCTCGTAGCGACCCAAGCCGGCCAGGGCCGCTCCCAAATTGGTGTGGATGGGCGCTGCGTCGGGATGCTGCTTCAGGAACTCCCTGTATTCCGTCACCGCCCCTTCCAGATCGCCTGCCTGCTGTTTCTGCATGGCGTCCTGCACTAATTCCTGGGGGCTCATCTGTGCCGGCAAAGTGCGGGAGAGGAGGAGGGCAACTACAAAAAGGAGAGAGGGCTTCCGCATACCGAGTAACTGTTCCCTGAAAGAACAGTATAGCGGTATAACGGAAGCCCTCAGTCCCAATTCAGTTGCTGTTCGTATACAGCGTTTGAGCTAGAAGTAGAATTTCGCTCCAAACTCGATAACCCGCTGTCCCTGCTTGGTATTGGCGACACCGAAGTTAGTATTCGCCTGGGTGATCACCTGGGAAACCGGATCCTGCTGGAATTGCAGAGTCAGGTTGTTCCCGCTGGGGAATGAATACAGCGGATGGTTGAGGAAGTTGTAGGCCTGCGCTCGTATCTGTAGCTTCATGCTTTCCTTGATGGCGAAGTTCTTGAAGATCGACAGATCCGCATTGAAGAAGGCAGGACCGTAGGCCACAGGAAGCATGACCGGCCCACCCTGACCAGGCACCGTGGGAGCAGCGAAGCAGTTCGAGTTTACGAATACATGCGGGCCGGTATGCCCTGGGTTCACGTTGCCGCAGGTGTACAGCGGAGTTAACGTCGCATCAGGTGTTCCCAGGATGGACTGATTGTTGATGGCGATACCGGTTGGGTTCGCCGCGGTGATAGAGCCCGGGATGATCGCACCCGATTGCGGGCACGAAATACCGGCAGCCTGTTCCGCAGCCGAAGCTACGCAGGTAATGGTCATGTTGTAGTTGACATTCGGCTGTTGGTTACTGATGTTGCCGCCGTAGGTGAGGTTCGAGCCGCTCTCCGCCTGAACGATTCCCGAGAGCTGCCACCCGTTCGCAACCCCGTCAACAAGAGCATTCTTGTGGAACAGGGTTCCCTCGTCAATCGAATAGGCCACGTTAAACAGATTTCTGCGATCCGATGCCTGGGCGCCGTAATTTGCACTGAGGCTGAAAGGATCGGTTGTGGGGTTAACGATGCCCATCGACTTCTGCCATGTGTAGTTCGTCTGAATGGTGTACCGGCCTGCATGGCGGGCCCAGCTGACCTGTAAGGCGTTGTAGTTAACGTACAGGTTGTTGGTGGCCTGGATCACGTTACCGTAGCCTTGCAATGGCCGATAGTTGTTGCCATTGGCCGTGGCCGGGTTGCCCGCGGTCAGCATAGCGCCGTAGGGGACCAGGTTGAAGCTGCTGCCCACACCGCCGGTAGTGTTCGACTGATCCCGGCTGTGATTGCCCACATAGGCGATTTCCATCAGGCCCTGCCACGGCGTCTGCTGGTCGAGGTTGACGCTGTAGCTATCGGTGTTCGGTTGATTGTTATCGTTCTTATCGACAGCCGCCGGAGTAGCCGGCGTGGCCGTCACATTCAGACAAGACAATTGCCCGGCAATCAGAGAAGATCCCGCGGCAGGATTTGTGGGACAGCCAGGTCCTCCAACCCAGGTACTGGGCGTAAGAGTCACGCTTTTAACCCCGGCAGAAGCGTCCAGGCCGTTGGTGAACTGCCCAGAGTGGTAGTAGAAACGACCCCAGCCGCCACGAAGCACCGTTCGGCCATCGCCACGGACATCGTAGGCAGCTCCCAACCGGGGTTGATAGAACAAGGCCCGGGTCGGAAACCCTGCGACTGGAACGGACGAGTCCTTCGCATGCCACTCATACCCGCAATATGCAGACGCGCATGCTGGGCTAAAGGCCGAAGTGTCGAAGATCGAATACCCATAACCCAAGGCATCTTCCCACGGTTGGAAGTGGGAGAAGCGAATACCATAATTGAGGGTCAACCGCCTGGTTGCCTTCCAGGTATCCTGCACGAAGAATTCATACGTGTTGTATTGAATTTCGTTGAGGCGATTGAAGTTTTGATCCTGATATTGAGACAGGTTGCCAGCCAGCAAGTCAGCATACGGATTGCCGTAGCTATAAGTGTTGGATACATTCACCTGCGAATATCCATTCGTGTCGCCGTTAGCCGGCTGCGAGTTGCGTATCCACTCGTAGAAGCCACCGGCCTTCACCGTGTGGTCGCCCCACACCTTGGTTACCGTGTCGCTCATGCTGGGCATCCACTTGTCCGCAAACAAGCCCGCTGAGCCACCGTCCTCAAATCCACCGGGGTTGAAGACCAACGCCGCTTCGCCGGCATTACCATTTCCACCAAACGATGGGATCTGCGCGACACCGTTGTTGAACAAACCTTTGTAGGTGTAACCCACATTGGCGCGATTTACCTTCGACGCATTCGCGAAAACGTTCGGGAAGCCGACATAGGTGAACGCAACGATGGTTTCGTTGGTCATGGTCGGGCTAAAGACGTGGGTAATTGAGCCGGAAATCGAGTCTGACTTATTCTTACCCTCGATCGGCGAAGGATAAGGAACCTGATCGGTTTGCCGCCACCAGAGGCCCACTGGGAATTGCTGCACTTCCCGCTGGTAGTTGTAGCGGACGAAAACTTTAGTCGCGTCGCTGACATTCCAGTCGCCGCGAATCGTCCACTGCTTGTTGTTCTGGTTGAAAACTTCCGATTGGGTGTAGTTGTAGCCGCCCGTGGTATTAGGGTTGGCGTTGGCGGCCGGATAAAGCTTGGCTAACGCCAGCATGTTGGGGTCGAGGCAGGCGCCGTTGGCAACACCCGTGCAAGGAGCCAACTGCGTGGTGCCACCAAATTTAGCAATGGCGGCATTCGTGAGTTGACCTGGAGGAATACCCGCAGCGGTCTTAGATCCCTCCCCCGCGATTGACTCGGGTGAGAAGTCGCCACCCAGTTCACTGGCAGTGGGCACAGTCGCGCGGAGCAGCCCGGTATCCAGAACCTGGTAGTAGTACTCGAAGCCGGTCCAGAAAAACAGCTTCGTGTTGTCTTTGTGGAAGCGCGTTCCCGGGATGAAGATCGGGCCGCCGATGGTGCCGCCTGGATAGTAGTACTTATCCTGTGGCTGCTTCACACCGCTGTAGTTGTTCAACCAGTCGTTTGCATTCAGCGAGGCGTTGCGAGCAGTAACAAAAGCGCTGCCGTGATAGCTGGTGCCGCCGGCCTTGGTGACCGACGTGATAACGATCGGCCCCTTCTGGTCTTCTGCGGCGAAGTTCGAGGTCAATACTTTGAATTCCTGCAGGAAGTCAGAGTTGGGGTTGACCGGCGTGTCGCAGTTGCAGCCAGGATCCGAGACGTGCGCTCCATCGGCCACGATGTCCAGTGAGTTGTTAGGCAGACCGTTATAGGAATAGGCCGCGTTCAGGGGGCTCTGACTACCGGAGTCGCCGTTCGCGTTAATGCCGATGGTGGCGCCATTGTAGTTCGACTTGTTGCTGGTGCCGTTCTGGATGCCGAAGCCGGGGACAATTTTGATGTACTCCGCGGCGTTGCTGCCCACCTGGGTGAAGTTCTCCAGCTCCTTGGTGCTCAGTGCAAAGGAGCGCTCGCCCGAGTCGGTGGTAGCCAAGGCAATGTTCTCCGCGTTAACGGAGACGGTCTGGTCGGCAGTACCAACGGTCAGCGTAACGTTTACGCTTTTGTGCTCACCACCACCCAACGCGATACCCGTCGCCGCGTAATCCTTGAAGCCGGGCGCCGCGACCGACAAATTGTAGGTGCCGACCGGTACCGACACAAAGTTATAGAAGCCTGCGCTATCGGTGACACTATCGCGCGCAGACCCCGATACAGCGTCGGTAAGAGTGATTTTTGCGTTGGGAACCACGGCGCCCGTGGGATCGGTCAAAACACCGTCCAATGTGGCGAAAACACCCTGGGCAACTAGGAGCCTTCCGCAGAAGGCAAGTAGGCAAACAAACGCGGCTATCCGCAAAACCCTATGTACGTTCACTGACACCTCTCCAAAACAAAGCAAGTAAAACGATTCTGTAACGAACCTATTTTTGAACCGACCGTCATCTAAATCCTCCAGACATGACCTTGTCAAGCGAATTTCGCAAGACGTTCATGCGCGGCAGGAGAAACGGCTCACTGGCCTACTTAAGCAATCGAAAAGACGGTAAATGTGCAGGAGGCGTCTGGCTGGCGCGCACCTACCCGGAGCGGAGTGCGTATCCATAAATCACCGCTTTTCAGTGGTTTTCCAACAATTAAAGCGAACCGTCACCCCCCAGCAAAACAACTTCCCATAGATTCCCAGAGAGGACCTACCAAAAGCAGTAGCTGCTGCCGGAAGAACATTGCCAGTTACGAAATGTATACGGCAGACCAAGTGGGTTGAGGAGTAGGCTCGTTTCTCTCGCCTTCTCCTTAATTAGAAGACGCAGTCAGAGTCGAGTCACAGCTGCTTCACCATGTGAACTATTGGCAACGAAACGCCTGGCCGAAGCGGAACCTCGCGGCGCTCTCCTTCGACGTAACCGCGGGCGAGATATAGGGGTACTCCGGTAAGGGTGGCCCCCATCTCCAGTCGACGGAATCCCGCCTCCCCGGCCGCTGCCTCACAAACCTCCAGGATCCTGCTCCCAACCCCACGGCGCGCCCAGTCCGGATGGACGAAGAATGCGCGTATCTTGGCCGCATCCAGGTGAGGGTCAAGGAGAGCATCCTCCCGTCCGGCGCAGTGGTCGCTTCCATAGAGCGTCTTGCGCTTGCTCCAGCCGCCGCAGCCGGCCATCACTGGCTTCCCATCCACGGTGGCTTCCGCCACAAAATACGTGCCGTCGTCGACCAGCTGCGTATCCACCCCAAACACCAGCTCCAGAGCCTGCTCTCTCTGCTCCGCCGTATAGTCCCCTGTCTGTAGCCCCAGGACGGAGGCACGTATAAGCTCCTGGAGCGCCGGAACCTCGGCACGCACAGCTTTTCGGACGCAGACGTTACTTTGGTAATTCATGGGGTAGCGCCGGCCTTCGACGGGATGACGTCTCCTCCAGATATTGAATGTATCCAAGGAGGGCGCCCCAGTGATAGAACCGGTCGCTGCTGCGCACGTCGTCTCCGGAACCGGTCATAGCGTTATAGTTTTCGTGCACGTGACCACTCTTCTTCCATTCCTGCAGAAAAAGGTCGTAGGACTTCTGCGCAAACTGGCGCGAGACTTCCGGGTCGCCATAATTCCGCAACCCAAGGTACACGAGATAATTCATCGGCCCCCAAATGCGCCCCCGCCAATAGTCCTGATCCTTAAAGGCTGGATCATCGCGTGCAATCGAAGGAATAACCCATTCACCCCAGAACTCCTTGGAGTTCAGCAAGTGGTTCTTGATCATTTCCTCGGCCTGTTGCGGAGTCGCGGCTTTCGCGAGTAGTGGATAGAAATTGGTCGGCGAAAGCCGTGAACTGAACTGCCCGGTGTGTAAGTCCTTATTCAAAAAGATGCCCGCATCACCGTTCCACAAGGTCGCGAGCTGCGCCCGATACCGCGCCGCGCGTTCGCGAACCTCCTTTGCTGCAGCAGCCTCACCCAATGCATCCGCAACGGTTGCCAATGCGTCGCAGTCGGCAATGTACAAGCTCATCAGGCCGACGTCTGCGAATTCCAGCTTGTGCGTGGCGCCGTCGTAGACCGCACCGTCATACATGGGACTGTTGTCCAGCCCAGATTCGAGAATCGCCCCCGCGCGCGTTCCCCGCGACGTGTCGTCCAGATTCTCCGGCGCATTCTTACCATCGCTTCCCCAAGTAAGGTAGCCGTCGATATCGCGATTTGCGGCCCACCAACGGTTCCAGCGCAGCAGAGGCGCAAAGGCTTCCTCGAGGAACCAGCGATCGTGGAACTGCTCGTAAAGACCGAGCACCGTGATGGATCCGACTGGCGGCTCGGAGCGGTCAGAGCTCTTCCAGCCGCCGGAACGAGCATAATTCGGCACAAATCCCGCCTGTGTCTCACTCCGCAGAGTCTCAATGGCATCGGCATAGGCCAGGTCGCGATCGCCCACAGAGGCCATCGTCGCAGCAAAAAACGTATCCCAATCGAAGATCACATAGCCGCCCCAGATCACACTCCAGACCCGGCTCACGGGTGAGATGACCCGGCGTCCCTCCGGTTCGTAAATCGTGTCCCAACCCAAAACGGTCTGGATTGCGTCCACCACATCCGCAGTCTTGCCGTTTCTAGCAACAGACTGCTGATAGCTTGCGTGCGCGCGTTCGATGATCGCCTGAATCTTTTCTATGCCCAGGGGCGCCCCGGTGCTGACACCGACGGGTTGAACAAAATCCATGGAGAAATAAGGACCGCCTACCGGCAAGTTCACATCTTCTTGCGATTGGCTCCCACAGGTGCAATAGATTGCGACAGAGTGGAGGGGTCCGCGCGCCTCAATCCGGCTGGCCTCTTTCGTCACACCGCCAGGCCGGTCCCAGAGATAGTTCACGGAAAAAACGATCGTCGCCGGGAGTGGGGATAACGGCCGCGACGAAAGCGGCGTCGCGAGCATGACCAGGTTGCTGCCGTCATGTGCCGTCTGCAGGCGCATCTCGTGGCCTTTCCAGGAAAGCCGCAGATCCGTGTAACTGCCCTCCCAGGAATGCGGACCAGGAAAGACCTGCTCCGCGCCCGGGCTCAATCGACCAATGAGCGCGTCGCCTAAAAATGCATCCTGCCACAAAGTGGTGTTGTGTTTCAGCCCAACGTGAATGGCCAATCCATCGGGCAGCAGCACCTGCGTAGTCACACTATGAACGTCCCAGGTGTTCCACCCGGTGGCCAGCCGCTGTTGCAATTGTTGATAGCGGGTAGAGTCCGCAGGCAAAGGCGGTTGCGCCGCGCTGCGGGAGGTCGGCGATTGGCCCTGAGCCATGGATGTCACGGCGGCAAGACCGATCGCTGTTAGCCAGGTTGGGCCGAACCGCTTCATCATTAACCCCGTCGCACGCGCAGGTTCCGTTGCATCACTTCTCTCCTTCTACACCCAAAGCGCCGCGGATCCGCCCACCCACTGGAGGTTTTTGTTGTGATCTACACCCATCATGATGCCTCGCCCCATGCGCAGCAGGGGCAACACCGGCATCAGCTCCTGCCCTTCAGGCCATACATACATGATGCGGATTTCGGCTTGGGTCAAACCCTGCGGGGTTTCAATCACAGGTTCGAACCGCATCCGCTCCTGCAACATGTATTGGTGACGCTGCTCCGCCGGTATCGCATCCACATCGGCCTGCGTGGGATTGAACTTGATACCAAGCCCGGCAAAAGAGTAAAGCGGCTTCAACACATAATTCTCCTTGTCCTGCGGCACGACGCTGTTGCGGTCCAGCAGCCACGTCTTCGGCACGCACGTATGCTTTAGATACGGAATGGAGAATTTGCTAATGCGGTAGTACCAGTTAGGATGCCCGGCCCACTCCACCTCCAGCGGCTGCGTCAGGTCGAAGGGCAGTTCGATGCCTTTGCGCTCCAGCTCATCGACAATGCAGCGGTTGTAGATGCGGTGTACCGGGATTTCGCGGCCCCCCTTCTCGTAGAAGAGCTGGCGGCCCCGCTTCTTCAGATGAAGAATATCCACAATAGCAATGCCGAGTTCCTTCTGCGCGATGAGGAAATCGCATAGCGTCTTTTGCTGCTCCGGATGGATCTCCAGCAGGATCACATTTTCAGGCTCGTGGCCTGCGACGATCAGCTCACGCATCCGTTGTTGATACGTATCCCGATTAAGCCCCCCAAGGTAGACTCCCAGGTCACCGGGCAGCCCATAGGACTCAATGTACTGCTGAGCCAGCACCGGCTGATAAGCGTAAAGCGAGGGAAACGCCTGCAGCTCGACCAGTTTCGGCTCCAGCTCTCCCTGCTCGTTGCGCACCAGGCCAAAATCGACTTGCAGGAACATGGGCCGCGGCGACTCGTTGGCTACGTTGTATCGCTTGGGCACCGTGACGCCGGACGCGCGCAGATAGTCCGGGTTATTCACCAACTGCAGAACCAGGTCGCGGCCATACCCCGCCATCTGATCAAGCAAGGCCTTAGGCAGAAAGCAGGGGGTCTCCGAAACCCGGAAGGCGATCGGCGTGCCCGCGCTCGCCTCCAGGCTTTTGAGAAACCGCTGGTAAGTCTCGGGGAGGAAATTACGGTTGAAAGCCTCGCGCAGTGCGGGGATCATGGTCAGTCCTCGATCAGGAAGCGGCCCTTCTCCATGATCTGGTGCCCGTCTACCCAGATGTCGAATTGGCGCCCAACCACGTCGATGTGCGTACCCGAGTACCACTTGGCCCCGGTGTGCTCCCCATAAGGATTGCCGAAGGCAATGTGAATGCCGGGAAACTTCTCGTCCTGCAGAATCTGCCCGATCACGTCGGTCAATTCAATATTGGTGCCGATCGCGAACTCGCCCACCCGGTCGCTGTTCTCGTCGGTGTGGGTGTAAGACCAGAAATCCTGCTCCAGCGCCTTGTTCTCGCTAAAGACCTCAGTAATGCGGTTGCCCTTCATGCGGATGGTCAGCGGCTGATGCTCAAGATCGCCGTATTTGTCACAAAGGTAGTCACCGACCACACCATCGACGACATACACCCCGTTCACTTCCCCTGGAGAGGTGAAAATTTCCCCCCCCGGTAGATTGCCCCATTTGTCGCGGCTGATAATGCCGCTGGTTTTGATCCAGCGATACTCCGGGTTGAGCGCTCCCCTGAAGTCGCAGCCCGCGGCCGTTCTTCCGGTGATCTCCTTTGCCTGGCTCACTATCGCCATCACCTTGCTGCTGAGCGCATCCACGTGATTGAAATCCGCGCGCATCCCTTCAAGCATGATCCGGCGGTTGATGTTCACCATGTGCGCATGGCGCATGCGCCGGCGATTGACGATGGCGGTCATTTCCATGCGCGACTTCAGCTCGTTCGGCTGTACCCGCACGGCGAAGATGCTCACATCGCTGGTCTCCATGTCTTCCGCGATCTCCTGCGGCAAGCCGGCCAGGGGACGGGGAGCGAGATCTTCCAACAGAAAAGCCTTGAACGCGCAGCCAGCCTTGGCCAGCTCCTGCGCGATGCTGGCCGCTATTTCCCGGCAGGCATGGTCAGTAATCAACGTGACCTTCTCAGAGCGTTGAATGCGCAGGCAGGTATTTACAGCGTTGTAGGCGCCGGGCGAAAACTCTGGATCGAATTCCATCCGCGTGATATCGGTTAGAACGGGCTGGGCCAAGCAACTCCCTCTCTTTACTTATTCTACGTCTGCAACGCCGCCGTTTCCTGCATCACGCCCACCCGCGTCTCCGCGACGATGTAGTCAACCACCTTCTTTAAATCGCCGGTTTCCTCAAACACCTTGAGTTGCCGGTCCGCCCCGGTGCCCATCCTGAGCATCTCGTGGATATAAGCGATGTCGCGCTCGCACCCGAGCTGTTTGGCGGAATCCGAGATAAGGTCGATGTACTCAACCATAAGGTCGCGCATCGGCACCTCCTCTTCCCTGCCGAAGTCGATCAGCTTGCCGTTGATGCCATAGCGTGCAGCGCGAAACTTGTTTTCCATAATCAGCGCGCGTGAATAAATGCGATAGCTCTTGTTCCTGGCATGCAGGTCATAGAGCATGCCCACGGTGGCCTGGATCAGCGCCGCTATGGCCATGGTTTCGTCGAGCCGCATCGGGATGTCGCACACGCGCACTTCCAGCGTGTTGAAAAACGGATGAGGGCGAATATCCCACCAGACCTTCTTGCCGTTATCGACGCAATTGGTCTTGACCAGCAAGTTGATAAAGGTTTCGTACTCCGCCCAGTTGGCATAGATGTCCGGAATGTTGGTGCGCGGGAAGCGCTCAAACACTTTGGATCGATACGACTTGAACCCGGTGTTCATCCCCTCCCAGAACGGCGAGTTCGACGACATCGCGAGGATGTGGGGCAGGAAGTAGCGCATCGAGTTCATGATGTGGATCGCGGTGTTGCGGTCCTCAATGCCCACGTGGATGTGTAGCCCGAAAACCAGGTTAGCCCGCGCGATCAACTGCAGGTCTTCCACCACTTGTTTGTACCGGTCGTCAGGGTAGATATCCTGCGCCCGCCAGTCGGCAAACGGATGCGTGCTTGCAGCGGCCAGCCACATTCCACTCTCGCTGGTCAGCGTGATCATCTGCCGCCGCAGATCGAGAATGTCTTCGCGGGCTTCATCGATATCGCGGCAAACCTTGGTCCCCACTTCGACGACCGCCTGGTGCAGCTCAGGCTTGGCGCGGTCCATGGTCGCAAGCTTGGCTTTGGGCAAAATCTCAGAGTGGATGTGGGAGCGCAGATCACGGGTCACCGGATCGATCGTCTGATACTCTTCTTCGATGCCTATGCTGAAACTTGGGCGGCTCATCGGCGTACCTCCTCCTGCTCCACGCTTTCCGGGATCGCCGATGTCTCGCCCAGGAAAGCACTCCAGCGATACTCAGTAACTTTGCCTGTATGTTGCTTGGCCCGGGAAAAGGCGAGCTCAGCTACCTCGTTCACAATCCAGTCGAAGTTGGCCTGGCCCACGGAGTGTACATCCGCATCGGGCGCCGGATTCATAAAGTCGATGGCGTACGGAATACCGTCTTCGCAAGCAAACTCCACGGTGTTCAAGTCATAACCCAAGGCGCGGCACAGCTTAAGGCAGTCCTGCTCCACCCGCGCCAGCAGCTTGGGATCAACCGGCGCAGGGTTCTTGACGTAGCGTTCGTGAAAAGGCAGCCCCGGATCGTACTGCATGATGTGAACTTTCTGCTGGCCCACACAGTAACAGCGAAAGTACTCCTTGAACTTGACTGCCGTCTGCAGAGTCATACACAGATCACGCGTTTGCTCGTAGGCGTGGAAGAACTCAGCCGGCGAATCTACTTTGAAGACATCTTTCCAGCCGCCGCCATCGAAGGGCTTTAGGAACGCGGGAAAGCCTATGTAGTCAAAAATGCTCTCCCACGGTAAGGGATACTGCAGGTTGCGCATGGAGCGGTCCGTAGTCCCGGGTGGATGATGCTTGTGCGGAAGCAACACAGTTTTGGGGATGGCCACGCCAAGCTTGGTGCCCAGGGCAAAGTTGAAGAACTTGTCGTCCGCACTCCACCAGAAGGGATTATTAATGATGATCGATCCGGAGAGCGCCGCGTTCTTGAGATAGCCGCGATAGAAGGGAATGTCGTGGGAAATGCGGTCGATGATCACATGGTAGGGCGAGGGCTCAGCCATCCGGACCTCGCCGATGCTCGCCAACTCGGCCTGCACCTCCGGGTCGCGAAAGGAGTTGATTTTGTCGACCAACGCGGGTGGAAAAGTCGACTCCATCCCGAAGATGATTCCAATCTTCTTCACGGCGGCTCCTTGAAGCAAAGAAGCAAAAGCCAGGGTTACTGCCAGGCCCGGGAAGGCGGTTAGGTATTACGATGTGGGTGGTCGAACAGCCCAATTCTAAAGCATATTCGGTTTCAGCCACATTTCCTTTTTGAAGTTGGCCGAAACCGCCCTATGATCGGGAGAAAGGGTGCGTTTGATTGCTTCTCGGGGTATAGAGTGCGGGCCGGTTGGGAGCTAACACGTAAGTTTCGATGGCTGCTATTGGCCGCTCCCCTCATGGCGTGGGGACAGGCTCCGCTGCCGCAAACCGCGGAGGAGAGCTGTCAAGTGCACCGCGTGACCACCCTCCCGGGAAGCCGCGAGTTTGCCAGTGATTTCCTTGAAGCTTTTGCCACCGACCCCGCCCCCACGGCCAGTGATGCCAACGCCGTATGGGGACTCACTGCGGATCTCAGCAGCAAGGTGCCGGCTGAGGATCGGGCCATGTACATCAATAAATCAATGGACGGCGGAAAGACCTGGACCGTCGTGGCGCGCATCGATCGAAAATACTTTAATGCGGATATCGGCGAGGGCGAGCGTAACGGCTTAGGCGTCGCTCCCGGCGGACGCGAGTTTGTGATCACCACCCAATTGGGAGCCTTTCAGGTTTTGCCTCAGCCGGGCACGGCAGATCCCATCGTGCGATCGATCACGGGTCCCCGCGTACCTGAAACCGATCCCGAGATAATCATTCCCAAGAAAAAAGGTGAGCCGGTCACCGCAGGCGCGGTGAAGATCACCGCCGACGGCACACATATGATCGTCGGCTATGGCTACTTTGACCTGGAGCCGCAAATCGTTACCTACCGCAAAGGGAAAGATGGCTCGTGGATCCTAGATAAGCCTCTACCCCAGTTGCCGACCGATATGGATATCCTCTCTATGGAATTTGGCGCGGGCTCGCTCTATGTGGGAACGGGCGATCAGGCCTACCGGCTGAAAACCCACGCCCGGCAATGGACACAGCTCGACGGAGTGGGTCCGGACTCAGCCATACAAGGAATCAGCACCGTCGGCGGCCCGCACCTGGCCGCTTGCTGGGGCGTTTACAACCCAGTGACCGCAGATGCGGTCGAACGCGTGATCCATGCCAGTTTCCTCTTGCATCGAGATCAGGATGAGGCCGGCCCCAACATTCGCGCCTTCGGCGTATGGGTCGACCCGGCAAGGCCGGCTCACGAAATGGTCACCTCTCTCACCGGTGTCTACACCAGCAGCGATCGCGGGCAAACCTGGAGAAGGCTCAATCAAATTCCCGACGGAGAGTTCCGCTCTGCGCACTTCAATGCCGCAGATGGAACAGTGATTGTCTCCGGAATCTTCGGCACCTACTTGGCCAATCCATTTTCGAAAAGCTGCTCGGCGCGGCTTAGAACGAGAGACAAGTAGGCCGCGCTACTCCAGGTACATCCTCACCATGGGCTTCCAAAAAGGCCAGTCGTGGAAGCTGTGATCCCCCCAGACATATAGCTCATGCCGAATGCCCTTGGCGCGCAGCACCGCGGCGAAGCGCTCGTTCTTCTCCCAACAAAAGTCCCACTCCCCGGTAGCCAGCACAGTCCGGATGTGGTTGTACTTCCAGGGATCGGTGCAGTTGGCGAGGTAGTCGGGCGGATTGTTGAAGTAGAGGTCCTCGCCGTACCAACCGTCGACAAAGTCCTTCATGTCAAAGGCTCCGCCCATGGTGACGATGCCGGTGACCTTATCAGGATGGCGAAAGCCGAAGTTGACAGCGTGATAGGCTCCAAAGCTGCAGCCGGTCGCGATCAGCTGCGGCGTCTGATTCTTCTCACCCATCAGCGCCAGCACATCGTTCACGATGTAGCGTTCATACTGCACGTGCCGCTGCACGCGCCAATAGGGGTGTGCATGCTTGTTGTACCAGCTCTCTCCATCCACGCTGTCCACGCAGTAGAGCTGCAACTGGCCGTTGTCGATGCGGTCCGCCAAGACCCCAACCATGCCGTTGTTTTCGTACTCAAAAAAGCGGCCGTTGGAAGTTGGAAAGACCAGCACCCTGGTTCCAGCATGGCCGAAGCAAAGCAGTTCCATGTCGCGGCTTAGATCCTTTGACCACCAGCGATAGTATTCACGCTGCAAGCGGCACTCCTTGTGTATTGGTTTTGCTATGCTAAACCACGGTGAGCGAAGCCATAGCCAAAGACCAAGCTCCGCCCCCACGGCTGCACAAGCACCAGGACTTTGTTTCCAGGCTGCTCGACCATCACCACGACCTGGTGGTGTATGTTCCGCCCATGTACGAGACCGAAGGGGAACGCCGGTTCCCTGTTCTGTACATGCAGGATGGGCAAAACCTCTTTGATCCCGAGACCTCATTTATCAAGGGCAACCACTGGCGCATGGGAGAAACCGCGGATCCGCTGGCAGAGGCCGGTGCGATCGAGCCGCTCATCATCGTGGGCATCTACAACGCGGGGGAGAAGCGGATGGACGAATACACGCCGGTCGAAGACAAGCGGCTCGGCGGTGGGCATGCGGATACCTATGGCCGCATGCTGGTGGAAGAGCTGAAGCCCTTTATCGACGCCCACTACCGCACGCTGCCCGGGCCGGAGCACTGCGGCGTGGGCGGCTCCTCGTTGGGCGGTTTAGTCAGCCTCCACCTGGCCTTGCGCTATCCAACGGTCTTCTCCAGGCTGGCCGTCGTGTCGCCCTCGGTCTGGTGGCGGAATCGGATGATCCTCAAGACGGTTACGGCACTCGCGGAAAAACCGCCGCTCCGCATCTGGCTGGACATGGGCACCAAAGAATCCACGAAGGCCTTACAAGATGCGCGGGCCCTGCGCGATGCGCTGATCAGGAAAGGCTGGCGCCTCGGCGAAGACCTGGTCTACTTCGAAGCGGAGGGCGGGGAGCACACAGAGTCTGCCTGGGCCGAACGTGTCGACCCGATGTTGCGATTTTTATTTCCGGCTCGGCTGTTTCCTTAGGACGCGCTGGATTTGCCGCTCAAAATATCAACGCGGACCGAACCCTCCGGGAATACTGCCCGAATTTCAAGGCTCCCTCCCATTGCCTCCACGTAGCTCCGCAGCGTGCTCAGATACATGTCGGTACGCTTTTCGATCTTCGAAATGGCGCTCTGGTTGACGCCCAGTATTTGCGCCATATTGGTCTGGGTGAGGCTGCGCGCCGAACGAAGCTGTTCGAGCGGCAACTCTGCGAGTAGCTTCTTGCTCCGGCTCTTGATCTCAGCCCGGTCCTTAGGGCTCATTTTTTTGGTCAGATCACTGAATTTACGAGCCATTGTGGCATTCTCCTCTTATTCCGCCTGGCCGCTCTCTTTTAAGTAAGCGATAAATAGCTTCTCCGTTCTGGGGAGATGCGTCTCATACCAGCATCCGCTATCTGTTTTATTGCCGCCCAACACCAATATTGCATTGCGTTTGGGATCGAAGGCATAGAGTACCCGGTACGGTTTACCAGCATGTTGAATGCGCAGTTCCCGCAGTTTTGTGGAACCCAGGATGCAGAGCTGTAGGGGAATGGAAGCGTGGGGCCTCTCTCTTCGAGCATCGCCACCACGACCGCCACACTCTTCTGTTCCTCGAGATCAAGACCATCCCACCATGACTCAAAATCCGCGGTGACGATGACCTCGGTGGCCATGGAAGAAGTATTCCATATCGGGACTATTCCTTCAAAGGACTAGGACGGCTGGGAATCAGGTAGCGCTTACGGGATGAAGGTCGTCGAGGTGGGGCAGCAGAACGACGCTTTCCTGTTCGTTGGGGTCGGTGCGGGCGATGACAGCGATGGCGCTTTCCGTGGTGCTGGGGTTGTAGGGCAGGTGGGGCATGTCAGCCGGGATGTAGAGAAAATCCGTGGGGTTCAGCAGGACGTGGTGCTCGAGTTGATCGCCGTACCACATGGCGCCTACCCCGCTGAGCATGTAGATCGCGCTTTCGTGGGAGGCGTGTTTGTGGGCCTTGGCGCGGCCTCCGGGCGGTATTGTGAGCAGCTGCATGTGGATGGCCTGGGAGCCAACCGTTTCCGCGGAGATGGCAGGGGCATACATGAGGCCTTGTTTGCCCTGGAAGGCTTCGCCCGCACGGACAAGCCGGCAGGTGGGGTTGACTGCGGGGGCTTGGGTGATGGGCGCCATTGTGGTCCTCCTGCTGAGAATCGTCTACCAAGGTAGCGATTGTGCCGCGCCATGTCGATAGTAGCTAGTCCTGCCTAGCGCAGGAGGCCAGTGCCAATGCGCACCCACCACGGCGAGGCGTGGTGATAGGTTTGCACGCAGAAAATCTGGAGCACGATGAGCAGGGGAAAGGCGTAGAGATACACTTTGTGGACCCGGCGGTCAACGATGAGGTCGCGCAGGATGCCGAGAAGGACCAGAACGTCTACGCCGGCGGGCGAGTAGACAAGCGGTATCAGGGGAAAGCGGGCCCAGGCCGCGTCGGTGAGGCCGCTCGAGGCGATCAGCATAAGCCGGCGATGGAACTCGGGCCGCCGGCGCCAGTAGATGGCGAGCGCAAACGGAATGGCGAAGCAGACCAGGTCCATCAACTGGATGATGAGGAAGGCCGGTGCTTCGGTGAAGTGGAGGCGCTGTAAGGCGAAGCGGTCCATGCCGGTGGCAGTCAGGTAGCCGATGACGAGGATGCCGGCCGCGAACGCTAGGCCGAACCAGCCGAGGGTGCGATGTAGGCGCACATTGTGGGAACGCACCAGCGCGGATTGCAGGATGAAGAAAAGCAGCCACCCGGGAAAAACAAAGGCATGGATGGTAAGGATGAAGGGTGGAATGGGCGAAGCGTGCAGCAGATTTTGCCCGATGGTGTGGCTGAAGCCGTAGACAGCTACTACCGCGATCAGCAGCGACATACAAAGGTAGAAGTATTGGCGCAGAAAAGCGGCGGGCGAAAAGTTTGGGCGTGGGAAAGCTACGGGCCTAGTCGTCATAAGGAGCTCCTGAAGGGGCCCGTGGTGTGCTGAGTTTGGTGTAGGGAATATTAACAGGTCTCGAAACCGGCTCGGCTAAGTTGATTCATCCACGAATGCATGCCCGAGGTAATGTCATAAATGGCCCTAAACGCACAGCGTTGGGTGCAACCAAGCTTGATTCGCTGTCTTATCCACTGTTCTCCCCCGTTGGTACTCTGGCGTTTGGAAACTATCGCAATTACTTTCTCCTTCACTCGCACAGCGCGAGCATCTTGAGAAAGGTCAACGGAGGAAGCTTTGAAGAGAACTCTACGTGGAGTACCGTGGTATCGCGCGCGGATCGCGCCTGCTGTGCTGACACGAGCGGACTTCAACAGGGCGAAGGCGAGATCTACGGGCTCGATCTTAACCGTCATGATCGCAACGAAGCTATCGCCGCGGCCTTCCGATGCTTATCCTCACGGACCGTAGGTCTTGGCGGATCGAGAATCCGCCTTTCGTTTGCGAGCGGCGGGCGCCTTGACCGGTTGGCAGGCGGGGCACCAATAGAGAGTACGGCCTGCCAGGTCGATCCGTTGGATGATGGTGCCGCAAACAAAACAGGGCTGACCATGCCGGCGGTAAACGTAGTGGACCTCGTGGTCCTGTGCTTTGCCTTTTGGGTGAGGCCGGTCTTTGGCGCGTGTGGTTACGATACGCCGGTCCACCATGCCGTCTGGCATTAGCTTCACCGCATCGCGCCAGAGGGCGTTGAGCGTTTTTTCAGGTACATCCTTGCCCGGTGCGAACGGGTTCTGGCGGGCGCGGTAGAGCAATTCGGCACGATAGATGTTACCGATACCGGAAAATACGGTTTGGTCCATCAGGAGGGCGGCGATGGGGGTGTTGGCTTTGCGGATGTAAGTAATGCCCGGCCCAGGGTCGGCATCGGGGTTGAGAGGATCGGCGCCGAGGCGGTCTCGGACGGCTTGCCACTGGGCATCGGAAAAGACAGAAACGTCGGTGGCGCCGCGCAGCTCCAACCAGTCGGTCGCGGTGGACCAGCGCATGCGCAAGATGCCTTTCACTTCGGGATAGGGCATCTTGCCTTCCGTGAAGTCGCCAAAACGGCCAAGGTGGATGTGCAGCTTGCGATCGCGGCCAAAGTCGTAGGCCAGGTGCTTGCCGTGGGCGATCACCGCTTTGAGTTTGCGGCCAGTCAGTAAGGCACCGTCGGTAAAGCGGCCGTTGGGCGATTCCACGCAGATGGTCTTGCCCACAAAGGTCGCGGTATGCACTTTGGCGAAGCGGTGTACCTCATTTCCCTCCGGCACGTATAGTTCCCTTCCTTTCCCTGGCTTGACGCGGTTGTGTCCCCCGTCTTGGGTAGGCTGCCCCACATCCATGCTAGACGGTGGAGGGGTCATTGAAGAAATCCCACTTACCTGCCCCTTCTACTCCCGTTTTTTGAAGCTTTAGACCGCGGAGATATGCAGGCGGTGATTTCTACACTGACGCTCACCGAAGTTCTGGTTGATCCCTATCGGGACGGAAATCAAACCCTGGCAGAGCAATATTTCCACACGCTCCTAAATGAGCGCGGCCCTCTTCGCTTGACACTTATATAACTAACTGGCAATATAGCCACATGGCAATTTATTGGCAGTTGGATCCTCTTGGGTTGACCTTTTCCGCGCTCGCCGATCCCACGCGACGAGCAATTCTTGCTCGCCTGGCGACTGGAGACGCGGACGTATCGGAAATCATGAAGCCATTCGCGCTCAGCCAACCAACTATCTCCAAGCACCTCAAAGTGCTCGAGCGGGCAGGTCTCATTACGCGCGGCCGCGACGCCCAGCGGCGCCCACGAAAGCTCGTGGCTGCTCCCCTCGAAGGTGTGGCCGAATGGGTGGAACCCTTTCGACGCCATTGGGAATTAAAACTCGACAGCTTGGACGGCTATTTGAAAAACATGAAAGCAAAGGAGAAAAAGCGTGCTCGCAAAACTTAGCATGACCGCCGAGCCTGGAAGTACAACGATCATGGTCACGCGTCTTTTCGCTGCGCCTCCGAGTGCTGTCTTCGAAGCCTGGACCAAGACCGAGCACGTTGCCCATTGGTGGGACCCGAGCGGCGCGCCCCTCGCCGTTTGCGAAATCGACCTGCGCCCCGGCGGGGCATTCCGATGGGTGAACCAGGGTGACAAGGGAATGGAGTATTCGTTCACAGGAACCTACCGCGAAATCGCGCCGCCTGATGGGCTCGTATTCGCCGCCCGCACGTTTCCGTCGGGTCCCGAATCGATCGCGACACTGAGCTTCCTTGAGGACAACGGCGGGACGAGGTTCATCATGACGATCGAGTGCCAATCGATTGAGGACCGCAACGCTTTGCTGGCGATGCGCGTGGATGTTGGCACAACTCGAACCCTGGAAAATCTCGCTGCGTTTCTACACAAGATCGGCCCGACGGAGAGAGGCGAATGAAGACGCAGAATTTTGCAAACCACACTTACTTCCCAACCATGACTCCGGTGGCTGGATTCCCCGCCATCCTTGCTCTGCTTCTGTTCGGCTTCGAAGCTTTCCGCCACCCCTCTCCGCAAGCATTCGCCCTGACCGCTCTTGCGTTTTCCGCGATTGTGTTGGCTTTGATCAGTCGTGCATACACGGTCCGCCTGCAAGACCGGATCATTCGCCTGGAGATGCGGCTCCGCCTTGAACGGCTCGGAAAGACCTTTGCCTTTACACGCCTAACCACACCTCAACTCGTGGCGCTGCGGTTCGCGTCCGACGCCGAGTTGCCAGACCTGGTGGATCGCGCATTGACAGAGAATCTTGCGCGAGATCAGATCAAGCGCGCAATCAACGACTGGCAACCTGACTTTCACCGCACGTAACCAAAGTCAAACCAGCTGAAGTTATTGCTATAGGTGTGCTGTCACGCTGTCACCCCATTTCGCCAGTTTCGCTGACGTCGCGGGATGCTGGAAATAGTAAACAATCGGCATGGCCGTCGATTGGTTGGAAACGATGCGGAGGCCAGCTGCAGGCGCCAGAGCGAAGGTCGCAGAGGACCGCCGCCGGCTCGAAGAGCTGCAGGCGCAAAAGGCCGATGGGCGATTCCACGCAGATGGTCTTGCCCACAAAGGTCGCGGTATGCACTTTGGCGAAGCGGTGTACCTCATTTCCCTCCGGCACGTGTAGTTCCCTTTCTTTCCCTGGCCTGACGCGGTTGTGTCCCCCGTCTTGGGTAGGCTGCCCCACATCCATGCTAGACGGTGGAGGGGATCCGCCCTATCGTTTTAGCTGTTGCGCTGGAGGTCTGGGCGGCTATCAAAGAACGTAGGAGATATTTAATGGTTGCCGCTTCTTACGAAAGTGCTCTCAAGATGGCGGTTTCCTTGAGCCGTGCGGAACAGTTGCGCCTGATTCAGGAATTGATCTTTGATCGGTAGAGGGCGAGGCCCAATTCAACCGGCATATTAAATCTAGGGATACCCCTTGAAAGTTCTATGCGAGACAAATCGTGGATAGAAAAATTAGAGTGCTCGAGCAGGTCGATGATTGTTTCCAGCCTACCCTGGTTCGGAACTGCTAGGGTGGCGTTGATGCGAAGACCAAGTTGGGTCAGCCCGACGATGTAGGCCAGATAGAGATTTTCGAATGGCTCGTCGTAGGGAATGTTGAGAAAGACGGACTCGATTCGCTTCGTCCGCGGCACACATACCTACTTCTTATTGGCAGACCGGACACTTCTCCGAGTAGCGGCCTGTTTTTTCCGCGCCGCAGTTCGGCGGACCCCGGTTGAGCGTCCGGATACCTTTTCTTTTGCAGGTGTGCTCATGATCCTGCGCACTGCCGCCACGCGCTCGGAGCTAAGGCCGAGGATCTTCCCCATCTCTTCGGGAGTGGGCACCGGATTGCCGATGATGTGGGCGCTCATAAGCATATTGTAGATCCGGGCGAGGTCACCGAACCAAAGATCGTTCCTTTGTTAAGTATGTTTAATGAATCATCCTGGCATGGGAAGGCAGAAAAATGGTTTATAGCGTCAAGTCGGCTTAAGAAATCCTTGTTCCCGGCCGGAATAACAGCGGCGGCAGCCGGGCCCTTGGGCAAAACGATATGTGGATTGCCGTTGAATGACTCCATCATAAAGGCGTACACTGATGTGTACACATACTAGGAGGTCCCTATGCCTACCATCAAAGTCGGGGTGCGGGAGTTCCGCGAACAGATCGCGCGTTTCTTAGAGTCTGACACCCCTGTTGCCGTTACCCGCCGCGGCGAAACTCTTGGCGTCTATGTCCCGACGCCCCGTAGGGCTGAGAAATCGGCGGACCTTGCCGAGCTACGGGCCGCCGCGGATCGACTAGCAGAAGCCCTATCCGATGCAGACGAAGATGAGGTCGTGTCGGAATTCAAGCAGATGCGTCGTCGTGGGAAGGCTTCCCCTCGTTGAGATGATCATCGTAGACGCCAACATCCTGATTCGGGCCGTCCTGGGACGAAACGTCCGGAAGCTTCTCGAAACCTACGCAGGTCATGGAATTCGGTTTTATGCGCCCGATATTGCGTATGCAGACGCAGCGAAATATCTGCCGTCGTTGTTGCAGAAGAGGGGGAAGCCGGATGTCGATCTTCCTGCGGCACTCGCATATTTGCAATCCCTCATTCAACCGATCCTTCAGGATTCGTATGGCCTGTTTGAGGAAGAAGCCAGGCAGCGCTTACGCGGCCGGGACGAGGAGGATTGGCCGGTGCTGGCCGCGGCATTGGCCCTGTCATGCGCGATCTGGACCGAGGACACGGACTTCTTCGGTTCAGGGATCGCGGTTTGGGCTTCGGACCGCATCGAGATCTTTCTAAAAGAGCAACTGAAATCTCTCGAAGCCGACCGAACCTAGTCGCCTTCGCCGACGCCGAATTACCCTCGCTTTTCGTCGTCCGCCATCAGGCCAGAAACACGGTAGGATGGAATAAAGGAATTTTCCTTGCACGACGCGATCGGCGCTGCGCGCCGCTTCGGTTGGATTGGCACGGTCAGCGGGGGAAGAAAATTACCTTTAAAAGGGGACACCGCCCATGACGATCGATCTCAAACCCGAACAGCAGCGCGTGATCGACCTGGTCGTCCGGTCCGGCGCGTATCAGAACGCCAACGAAGTTCTGGATCAGGCTTTCGAGATCATCCGCGAGCAACTCGATCTGGAAGATTGGATGCTTGGGCAACGCGAGGAAGTGGCCGCCCACATTGCAGTTGGCTTTGCTCAAGCTGAGCGTGGCAACTTGGTCGAAGGGGATGCAGTCGCAGAAATATTGCGGCATCGACGCGTGGAGAGGCTGAAGCCGCAGGGATGAATGCCCTGTTTCAACTGACGTCGCAGGCTATCGAAGATCTTGATGCCATCTGATGGACCATCGCGGAAGATAATCGGGACGCCGCCGAACAGGTTGAGATGGAGATTCTTGCAACCTGTCACCGGCTGGCAAGACATCCGCGAATAGGCACAAAGCGACAGGACATCACGATGCTGCCAGTCCGGTTCTGGACTATCACGAAGTTTCCAAATTATGTGATCGTCTACCGTCCTGAGACAAACCCATTGCAGGTGGTCGCCATTTTGCACGGAAAGCGTGACTTAAAAGAGGTTCTCGAAGAGCGCTCCTAATACCGGGCGGCATGCGCGGATGGGGAGATTCCCTTTGGGGTCATTTCCGTCTGGTCACGAATTTCTCGGGTGATTCGGGTCTATCCGGGCTACAGTATGCGCTCAAAGACCTGGAGACCAGCCGGATGGACGCACCTGCCTTCCATGCGGTGATATCTTCGGCTTCCGTTCTCTGCTAGCATCTCTCTGTCTCAAATACATAGGCGACTCCCGAGGCGTGCAGTTACGCAGGACCGCGTTTATGAACGAATGCAGTCTTGTTAGGAGACACGTCGTGCACAAGAAAGTCCTGTCAGCGATTCTAGCGTCGTGCATTGGGTTAACGCTAAGCTGTAAGTCGTCTCCCAGCCCCGCCAACACAGCCGATCTGATCTATACGAATGGCAACGTTATTACGATGGACGACTCGCATCCGTCCGCAAAAGGCGTTGCCATTAAGGATGGGAAGATTCTCCTGGTCGGCTCTGACGAGGATGTTCTGAAGGCGAAGGGCGACAAGACCGAGGTAATCGATTTGGTTGGCAAGACCATGATCCCCGGGTTTGTAGACTCGCACAGCCATTTTTCTACAGTCGGCCTGCAGGCGATTTCAGCCAACCTGCTGCCTCCGCCTGACGGCCCGGTTCAGTCGATCCCGGCGCTCCAGCAGACCTTGCGCCGCTACATGGCGAAATCCCCTATCGTCAAAGCACACAGCATCGTGATCGGCATGAACTACGACGATTCGCAACTTGCCGAGCTTCGGCCTCCAACCCGGCAGGAACTCGACACCGTATCCACCGATATCCCGGTGATCCTCGTTCATCAGTCGGGGCATATCGGCGTCTTCAACAGCAAAGCGCTGGAAATGGCGGGGATCACCGCCAAGAGCACCAATCCATCGGGCGGCGTAATCATCCGCGAAGCCGACGGTAAAACCCCGAATGGCGTGTTGCAGGAGAATGCATTCTTTGGAGTCGTCTTCAAGATGCTTCCTAAATTCACGCCGGAAGAGACAGTTTCCCAGCTCCAGGCGGGTGAACAGATCTATCTTGCCAATGGGTTCACTACTGTTCAGGACGGCAAGACTGACCCGGTCAACCTCAAGGTACTGTCTGCCATGGCAAATGCGGGCCTATTGAAAGTCGATCTTGTCTCTTACGCTGATATTGCGGTGCTGGGCGAAGCCGCTCCGATCCTGCATGGCCCGCTGATGTCACGAACCTATACCAATCACTACCGAATCGGTGGTGTGAAGCTGACCTTCGACGGATCGCCGCAGGGCAAGACCGCATGGTTCACCAAGCCCTATTTCATAGTTCCTGCCGGCGAGAAAAAAACGTATGCCGGCTTTCCTGCATTTAGCGACGCTGAGGCGCAGAAGTGGGCTTCGATCGCCTATAAGAACAACTGGCAGTTGCTGGTGCACACCAATGGGGACGCGGCCACCGACCAGCTGATCAAGACCGTGCGTGTAGCGCAAGCAGCCTATCCGGGTACGGATCGTCGCACCGTAATGATTCACGGTCAGTTTATGCGCCCAGATCAGGTGACGCAGTTGAAGGAACTGGGCATCTTCCCCTCTCTCTTTCCCGTGCACACCTTCTATTGGGGCGACTACCATCGTCAGTCGGTCGTGGGGCCGGAGCGCGCGGAGAATATCGATCCGACCGGATGGGTACTCGACAACGGCATGAAATTCGGCATCCACTCCGATGCGCCCGTAACCTTCCCAAATTCCATGCGGGTTCTCGACAGCGCGGTCAACCGGACCACGCGCTCCGGCTATGTGCTCGGTCCGAAGCAGCGCCTCAAGCCTATCGACGCGTTGAAGGCGATGACGATCTGGCCCGCCTACCAGCACTTTGAAGAGAACACCAAGGGCTCTGTCCAGGTCGGCAAAGTAGCTGACTTGCTCATCCTTTCGGACAACCCGCTTACCATCGAACCCGCAAAGCTCATCACCATGAAGGTTGTCGAAACCATCAAGGATGGTAAGTCGGTCTATCAGCTTGGCGCCGCGACACCCACTACGGCCGCGGGACACTGCGCGGCGGATACGCCATGCGGAAAGGGGCTCGAAAATACCGAGCTCTTCCATCCGATCGACGATTAGTCAGCCTGATTTGCCGATCGGTGGGCAACATCCTTCTTTGCAGGGGAAAAGCGCGGTCTCTGTCAGAAGCGAGAAGGAACCGTAAACGGATTCCTCGACAAAACACGATCTCCTCAAATTGGCGCTAAGTCGCCGGTGCGCTCATTGAGCGCCTGGAAACCGCAATCCATGGTTCCGCGCGAGTCCGTAGTAAGCTCGCACCGCGCTAAACAGTAACCATGAGTTTTTCGACTTAGTACAAGAAATCTTCGAGAGAAGCTTGCCCGTAATTCTGCGTGGATGACGGGCAAACCGGAAGTGATCCACGTAAGACCGCCAACCCGGAAGGTACCCCAAAACGGGTGTAATGTCCGGGTGGGCGACAAACCGCTCATGAGCAACAGCTTGGCAAAAGACCAGTTTCGTCTGGAAAGATCAGTCCCGATAAGCCGGCTCCTGTTCACTGATGTGCTCCAGTTGATGTGGATAATAGACCGGCTTGTCGGTGCGCTTCTAGGTAGGCCCGCAGTAGCGGGCACTGATTCGCTGGAATCATTAAGCTCATGGTCCACCACCGGGAGGGTGGCAACCATGAAGCAGAAACCCAACGCCAATTTCAAGGGAAAGAAAAGCCGGCCCAAGACCAAACTCGGTATTCCTGATCTGGAGATGTCCAAGGCCGCCGTTCTGCGCAGTCTCGGCTCGCCGGATTCGAGGCGGGGATACCAGCACGCGATCGATGAGTTTGTCGCTTGGTATTGCTCCGAGCCACGACTAGCCTTTAACAAAACGGTTGTCCTGCGGTACAGAATCAACCTCCAGGAGCGGGGCTTGGCACCCGGCACCATCAACGTACGCTTGGCGGCGGTAAGGCGACTGGCATATGAGGCAGCTGATTGTGGCCTACTGAGCCCCGAATTGGCTGCCGGCATCCATCGCGTAAAAGGGGTGCGCAAGCTTGGATCTCGCCTGGGCAACTGGCTGACGGTGGGTGAAGCCTCCGCTCTTTGGCAGCTTCCTGACAGAGAGACGCTGTCCGGGAAGCGCAACCGAGCTATATTGGCGATTTTGCTGGGATGTGGCCTGAGGCGCCGGGAACTTGCTGACTTGAATATTGAGAGCATTCAGAAACGGGAGGAGCGCTGGGCCATTGTAGATCTCGTGGGAAAGGGGAGGCACATCCGTACAGTTCCTGTGCCAGCCTGGGTGAAGGCCACGCTGGATGCTTGATTGCTAGCAGCCGGAATCAAAAGCGGGCCGTTGTTCCGCTGTGTTTGCCGCGCAGACAAACTGTGGGGACGAGGCATTTCCGAGAAGACGGTTTGGCATGTTGTTAAGAAAGTCGCAGCGAGCATGAAACTCCCTCAGATCTCACCGCACGACCTTCGCCGATCTTGTGCGAGGCTTTGCCATGCCTCTGGCGGAGAACTTGAACAGATCCAGTTCCTTCTTGGCCATGTCTCGGTACAAAACGACGGAACGCTACATAGGTTGCAAGCAACGGTTCAGGGCCGCAGTAAATGACAAGCTCGGTATTGAACCAGGTTGAGTGCACCGGCACCCATTGGGTGCCAAGCCGACTACTCGTCCACCTGAGCAACGGAGGGGAACAGTTCGCCCTAATCGGCTTGCGGCGGCTCGGGAGTGAAGGCCGGAATCTCTATGTAGTGGCCAGGCTTCGCATCATCCACGGCAGTCGCTACTGCCGAAGCATGCGGCTCTATCTCTGGCCATCGACCCGAAGGAAGAACAACGATGGCGATGGTTCGCGCTTGCAAGTTTTGCTGGTAGGCAAGATTGCGGTCAGCAGTCACCAAAACCTCGAAACCATCTCGCTCTGCCGCGAGCAACAGTTCGCCGTTTTTGAGCGATGACCATCCCAACTCCGCAGATCGGATTACCTGATGATGTTCGAGGAAACGCGTAAGCGGACGCGGCGCGTTCTGGTCGAATAAAACTTTCAAGGACGAAGCGCAGGCTGGCGGCGTTCGCGATAGGAAAGGATGGCGAGGATGTCTGCTGGATTGAGGTCAAAGTTGTAGGCGATCTCCTCTATAGACTCGCCACCATCCTTGCTGGCAAGAACCTGGTCCACGGGTACACGAGTGCCTCGGATCAGCGGAACTCCGCTAACCTTGCCTGGCACAACTTCAACGAGCGTGCAATCTTTCCAGTTCAGGTCGTTACCCATGGTCGTATTTTAATCCCGTTGACCGGCATTCGAAAAGCATCCTGCCGGGCGTTCGCGTCCGATCGGGAAGGGACAGAAATCTCCGCACGCGCTGCCCTTCTGAATTGACTTTCTCCGGATAGCCGACTATACGGACAATTGCCCTGTCATGAACCTAAATGGGGAATTTCGCTTGCATTCAAACCTTCAGCGGGTGCGTTTATCATTGCTTCGTGTTGGTCAAATCAAGCTGGTGTAGAGAGGGGGCCTTTCTTCGACCCAGGGCTGACGCCGCGTAAGTTGCTCATTCTCGTTGCGCCAAATGAGGCAAAAGCGCCAGAAGAGCACGAATTAGGCACGCTTGGGCACAAAGCTTTGAAACCCGTAAATGACAGCTCGAAGTTTTCGAGCCTCGGCAAGATCGATCCGGAACTTGTAGCCGTGCTTTTCCAGTAGCCCCAAAAGCTGCCCGCCATTCAAAAGGGTGACCGGTTCGTTGTTGGCGAATTCATAGGCATCAGCTCCGAAGTTGCTGGTTGTGACGAGGATTCCGCGCGATGCCCCTTCTTTGCGGACGACCGCGCACAGATCGCGAACGGCACTGACGTCAACCGTGTTTGTGTATCGTTTTGCCTGGATGACATATTTGCCACCTTGGATCGGATCTGGGTTGAACGCGATCGCGTTCACCCCCGGTCCCGGCTGGCTTGTGTGATTTTGACCTCAGCGCCCCGGCCGGCGAATTCCTTTTCAAAGAGTTCTCGGATGAGGTGCTCGAAGTCTTGCCAGTCCATGGCAGCCAAGTTAGTCGTGACCGCAAGCGAATCGAGCACCGCTTTGGCATCAACAAATCGGGAGTCGGATCGTTTGAGGTTTAACGTCGGTTCGATGGGCACAATGTCAATGAGTTTGCCCGACGACTTTCCCTTTAAAGCCTGAAAAGCAGGGAGTGGGTCGAGATGCTGTAAATTAAGCGCGGCCATCTCGTTCGCCCGTGAGAACAAGCGAGCAAGTGTAGGCCCGCGTCTCACGTCCGGTGTGCGGGTCGATGTAGTCGACCCAACCATTCAGGGCGAGGAGTTTGATCGTTTGAAAGCCATCGTTACGTAAAAGCTCATGCGCGATGCGAAGCATGACCGCAGGATGGATCTTGGGAACAAATTCTTTGCGTTCAGTCTGGTTGAGCGGTTTGATGACCCTGCCCGACTTCTGTTTCACGGTTTTGATGGGATGATCATGCACGACGTCAGGTAATGCGACCTCGACAATGAGTATCTGTTCCGCCTCGTCGTAGTCCACGTTCCAGAAGCGCGGAACGGATACAGGGAGCGTCAACGTCGAGAGAATGCTCTCGACCCGCTGTATCACATACGCTTTAGTCCGCTTTCGAAAACCATCCAAAGCCTCCGCAATCTGTATGCGCTGTCGGAGACAAGCGACTTCATACTTCTTCGCGTGTTCTTGAAAGAGGGCTTCCTCCTCCTTGCTAAAAGCGTCTGTTTTGGATGTAAAGGTCACACGCCGCTGGCGTTCAACTTCGTTCCACGCTTCGATGTCCTTCCGGAGGGTGCCGTACCTCTCCAGGAGCTCCATTCGTCGTCTGTTGTAGACAGCTATATCGTCTAGTTCTTTTCGGAAGTAAACGTCCATTTCCTTGGCTGAGACTTTGCCATCACAGATGAGTGATGCAACCTCAATCGAAATATCCGGCACTAGTAATGGGATCAGCGGTGGTCGTCTTACCTCGACGAAATCGCCGGGGTATGAGCATGAACGGGACAGTATGTCCTCTTCGCGCTCGTTCCAGGCCGGCCTGTTGGGCAGCAGAATCAGACGAAGATCAAACACGTTGACTCGTTGCGTTGCTGGACCCTGGCTTATATATTGCTGCGGCACGAAATCGATTTTTTTCCATTGAGGTCTTTCTGGCACCCAAGCTCCGTTGTCTTTCCGCTCTGCGAGATCGGCGCCCAGCTTCGTGAGAAGATTTTCGATCGCGTTGAGATTAGACGGCATCGACTGGCTACAATGAGGTTTCAGCGCGAGACGCTTTTTTTCATGTCGGTCGGTTTGGTTTTTGCGGAAAGAGTCCTTGATGGCTGATTGTGTCGATTCCGCGGCCTGGAAGAGTGCGTGAAAAACTTTGACCACCACCCAGCCAATGACAACGATAATAACGAGAGCTATTGCCAGTTCTTCGGGCATGGCAGAAGCATACAGTTTGACACAGCCGGAGAATTCGCAGGCTGCTAATTACGAGTTGAACAATGCCGCCTCATATTCGGGTGATGTGGGAACAGCATACGCATCACCGACCATTCTGCAAACCTTACTGCCTTGAGGTGCTGCAAATGTCCGATTGGCCGACTACTCGGCCATCTGACCGACCGGCAAAGCGTCACGGGAATAGACTTCCTGAGTTTCATCCTAAAAGCAGGTTTCTTTGCAGCGCAACCTCATCCGGAATATCTCTGGATCCATTCTCTGCTTCACAATCAGGGGAAAATGGGGGAAAGCCAGCACTACGCTTAGTCAGATTCTGGTTCTTCGATTTAGGAAAATGCCGCAGATTAGGCCGTCCCCCACACGTCCTTATTAGGTTCGACGGTGACCAGTTCACGGTTTCTCACTTCGGGGCGCACTCCAGTTTGTTCCCCCTGTCCTCAGAGGGGATCAAGGGTCCACGCGCCCCTCTTGGAAAGAAGCGGTTTCCTGAACCGGCGCAATCTCGTAAGATGGCTGCTGTGCTGAACGCTGACGACACTTTCACAACCGATTCGGTCAATCGCTTGGTAGGGGCCATTCGAAGTAATAGACCAGTCGTGATATGGGTTGGGGCGGGAGCAAGCCGGTGGGCCGGATTTCCTTCCTGGCAGGACCTCGCAAAACGAATGCGAAGAAAATTTCGCAACAGTCTAGGATTTTCTGATGTCCGAGCCCAAGAACTGATCTTATCGGGTGACTATCCGGCCCTCTTCCAACTATGTAGTGACACAGACAGGGTGTTGTACAACACAACGCTTTTATTTGAATTGAGTTCCGATCAAATCCGCCCGCTCTACGAGCAGTTCATACTTAAGCTCAAGAGGCTTGTGCCCCTGCAAATCGTGACGACGAACGTCGATCTATCACTAGAACGTTGCGTAGGCATTGCTGACGTTATTGAAGCTTCCGACATTGAGCGATGCGGTGAAGCAATTCGTGCACGGGTCCCCTTTGTCGCCAAACTACACGGCTCTGTGTCCTCAATCGAAACCGTAATCTTTACGACTGCCGACTATCAGCGAATAGTCGGCGATGCCAGACACGTGGCGGCGGTCAAAGCAATTTTCTCGATGGCATCAGTGATCTTCTTGGGTTACGGAAATAATGACGAATATGTTCTCAAAACGCTAGCCGCTAATAACTCCGAGCATGAACTGTTCGGAAGCGGCCCTCATTTTCTGGTGACAAGCGAAGCTGGTCCTGCCAAGGGCGCAGTGCACCGCATAGCGTACAGTATCGTTCATCACCGCGATCACCGCGCAGCGCTGACAGTCTTAGACGTAATCCAGCAAGGACAAAGCCACACGCGCACCGAGGTAAGCCCTAACAGGGCAGATCCATCCGGCAAACGACGTGAATCTGGATTCTTTATAAGTGACTTTCAGCCCTCAGGGACCCGAATCGTGGGCCAGTCGTTGATGCTCAAGAATGCTACGGTAGAAGGGGCGGCCCTCTTCGGACTTGGCTTCCAAGAAGGGGAGTTACCGAGTGCCGAGACGGTCGCATTCCATGACCTTGCCGTCGGACTACTATGCTTTGATCGTGTCTATCTTCCTCTTGAGTCTCTGGGATTAGTGCATCAGCATGCAACCGCCCCGGTGTTCTGGAGCATTGTCGAGACTGGCGCGATCAGATTCGTCGACGTAGTGCATCAGCCGATATTCATTGCCAAACCGGAAGATCCGATTGGTGGCATTGGTATCTTCAAGGTTAACGCCCCCGACGAATCTGAAAGCCGCTCGTCGATGAGCGTGGTAAGAAAAATGCTTCATCCGATTCCAGGGCATGAGGAAGAAGGAGTTGCAAAGATAGAGGGTCTAGCCCATTATATTCAGCCATTTCTTGATTCGGAAAAACTTAACTTGCCTGGCCTGGTCAGGGCTTCGCTGCTCCTGCCAGAGGTTTCTCGACTTCTTGGGTACTCAGAATATATTGTGCCAAGTAGCACACCGAAGTGGCTCGCGTACCCGACTCTCAGGTTGGCTCATCTGGTGCAAACCAGTCTGATATGCGAGCAGTTAAACATTCGAGCCTCGAGAGTGCCTTTCGGTGGCCGTGCCTTGATCAGTGCTTCTTTTGGTGTGATACCAGCCGAGCCGACGGTGTACGACTACGCCAGCTTTGTTTTTACCGGTGCCTACGGCTCTAACGTATCAGGCTATCTGGAGCGTAATCCAAACAGCATCTTTAAGATTCTAGAATTTCGCGAGTCTTCGGAAGGAGAGTCTTTGAGACGCGAAATATCGGACCGCCTAGAAAACAATGACGGATCAGAATTTGCGGCGGCAGTAGACGGCGGTCTCAAGAGGGGCATCCCATTTGCAGTCTTGCAAGCCGGAAGAAACAAATTCTCCACACTACTGAAGGCAGAAAGGATCATTTCCTCCGCAACTACCATCTGGGCAAACGCCAACACAGACGACCAAAGCCTTCGTCTTTGGAGAGAAAAGTCACGCGAGTTGCTTCTCGAGAGAGGCACGGTCCCGCGGGATCCAGTCAAACGATGACTGCATTTGTGGGTCTGGTGACCGTCTCCGTGAGTGTTGCTTAAAGCCCCTGAGGTGACTGATTATCACGTGTGAAGAAATTCGGCCGTGGTTCACTTAACTCCCTTCTCGCTCTACTGTCTTCGCAAGTCACCGAAAACCGGCTTCCCGGTGGCTCATTAGCTAGGCTCGCAATAGCGGACATTGATTCACTGGAATCACTAAGCTCGTGGCCCACCACCCAGGAGGGTGGCGACCATGAAGCAGAAACCGAATGCGAATTCCAGGGGAAAGAAGAAGCCGGCCAAAGACCAAACTCGGTATTCCTGATCTGGAAATGTCCAAAGCCGCCGTTCTACGCAGTCTCGGCTCACCCGATTCGAGGCGAGGGTACCAGCATGCGATCGATGAGTTTGTCGCTTGGTATTGCTCCGAGCCACGACTGGCCTTTAACAAAACCGTTGTCCTGCGGTACAGAATCAACCTCCAGGAGCGGGGCCTGGCACCCGGCACCATCAACGTACGCATGGCGGCCGTAAGGCGACTGGCATATGAAGCTGCCGATTGTGGCCTATTGAGCCCCGAGTTGGCTGCCGGCATCCACCGCGTAAAAGGAGTGCGCAAGCTTGGATCTCGGTTGGGCAACTGGCTGACGGCGGGTGAAGCCGCCGCTCTTTGGCAGCTTCCCGACAGAGAGACTCTCACCGGGAAGCGCAATCGAGCTATATTGGCGATTTTGCTGGGCTGTGGCCTGAGGCGCCGGGAACTTGCTGAGTTGACCATGGAGAGCATTCAGAAACGGGAGGAGCGCTGGGCCATCGTAGATCTGGTGGGAAAGGGGAGGCACATCCGTACAGTTCCTGTGCCAGCCTGGGTGAAGGACACGCTGGATGCCTGGCTGTCAGCAGCCGGAATCAAAAGCGGGCCGTTGTTCCGGTGTGTTTGCCGCGCCGACAAACTGTGGGGTCAAGGGATTTCCGAGAAGACGGTTTGGCACGTTGTTAAGAAAGTCGCAGCGAGCATGAAAATCCCTCAGATCTCACCCCACGACCTTCGCCGATCCTGTGCGAGGCTTTGCCATGCCTCCGGCGGAGAACTCGAACAGATCCAGTTCCTTCTCGGTCATGTCTCCGTGCAAACTACGGAACGCTACATCGGCTGTAAGCAACGGTTCAGGGCCGCTGTAAACGACAAGCTCGGAATTGAACCAGGCTGAGTGCAGCTGCACCCATTGGGTGCCTAGCCGACTACTCGGTGACGTGAGACCTTTTTGGTAGGAGCATGGCTGTCTGTCACCATCCACGGTCGGGCCGAGATGTCGCTTTGATGTTTATGTCACCTAGACGCCCTTCGCTAACGATTACTTGATGGCACCCATTTGTTTAAGCAGTGCTATATCCGCAGCATTGGGCGGTCCTTGTTTTTCCATTGTTTCGTGGGGCGGCTTATGCTGCTTTCTAACTTTCACGCGGTTGAGAGCACCAGACCTCGATATCCCTGATGACTTTGCCTTGTGACATCGCGTTTCGAAGACGATGATCATCCTCCACCGCGAATGGAAACTATTTGGAAAGCTTTTGATGCCAAGCACGTCCTCGCCAGAACGGCCGCCGGACACAAAAACAGCGGGTCTTAAAGTTTTGCCTGTGGCGCATGGTGGCGGTTCTCCTCGCCGAAGATTGCAGGTCAGGGCCGGCAACAGGATATACATAGTTCTCACCCTGCACCAGGGAAGTACTAGGAAAACAGAGGCGGTTCACCTCCATTCGAAACGGCTGGTGACAATGACTGGAAATAACTTAGTCAACGGACAGAATGACTGGGGACAGAGAACGACTGGTGAGACAGCCTTAACCCTCGCGAGGCTATCGAACGTGCCTCTTGAGAGTTACTGGTCAGTTACCCATGGTCGTATTTTAATCCCGTTGACCAACATTTGAAGGGGGCATTGCGGTCGCAGGTCGTTCAGCCACCTGGCCGAATAACCGGCTTTCCGGACAGATGAATCTCCGCACTCCCCGTGCCTGGCTGCCAATTGATTGCTCCGAGTAGCCGACTATACGGCCATGCGAAGCCCCCAACACGTGCCTGAATCTTAAGCCATTTCGACAATCCGATACACTCCGCACCCGAATGTGACCATGGTATGATGACCATGGTGGGGTGCTATTCTTGAAAACGATCGCGGCGGGCGAGTTCAAAGCTAAATGCCTGGCAATTATGGATGAAGTACAGGCCAGGAAGACAACAGTCGTTATCACAAAAAACGGAAAGCCTGTTGCCCAATTGGTCCCAGTCGAAGAAGTTGAGGATAGCCTGTTCGGTTTTTATGCGGGAAAGCTGGCGATCGCCGGCGATATCGAATCCCCTGCGGTGCTGCCTGAGAATTGGAAACGCCTCAAATGATCGTAGTCGATACGTGTGTAGTGATCTGGCTTGCTTCGGATCCCAGTTTGCTCTCGGCGGCGGCAACCGATGCAATTCGAACGGCTCGAGAGAAAGGCGGAGTAGGTATTTCCTGCATCTCCCTGTTTGAATTGGGGTGGCTGGCCAGAAATCAGCGAATCGTGTTAAAGACTTCGCTTGAGGCTTTTCTGGTTGAGGTGGAGGCTCGCTTCATCATCCTGCCGATCACAGCGGCCGTCACGCGTATCGCCGTGGAGTTTCCTCCGCCCTACCCTCTCGATCCTATGGACAGAATTATCGGAGCGACCGCGCTCAATCGCGGCGTTCCTCTGGTGACCAAAGACAAGATGATTCGAAAAGCAAAAGCATTACCGGTCATCTGGTAAGGTCTTGTCCGGTACCTGCTGCGAGTGCGTTTCTTGCTCAGCGTGGCCTCGGGAATGGATGTCCCGCAATTCCGAGCCGGCAGCAAAAGCCGTTTCACGCCCAGATGCTGCCTTGATCAGAGAGAGAACCCGCTGGCTGGCTTCAGTTGCAGAACAACAGCGACAAGAGCGCTCCAGCCTCCGAGCAAAATGATCCAGAAGACCACCGCAGGCCAGCCATGACGATGTCGAGCGTACAGATTCCAATATGAGTTCTGATCCTGGTGAACGCTATTCTGTTGACTTGTGAAGTCACCTGCAGTGTTTGTGTCCGATGTCTGGATGGACTGATCCCGTGTATCAAACACGAAGTTCCTAACGTGATCGGTGCCTTCTGGCTGGAACTGCGATTTCGAGTCCAGATAAGTGCCAATGAACCGCCCATCGCGAAACTCTAGATCAATGATTCCACGAACGTAACCACGCCCGATCCATGGAATATCCGTGGTCACTCCCGGCGCATGAACATAGCCAGAGTAAGTATTCAGACTTCCTACCACGTAGCCGTTCGGTAGAGTGACGTAGGGGTCAGGGCTATAGCCAACGCTTTGATGAGCCAGGTGATTTGAAATGAACGTGTGTAAGATCAGTGTCGCGACCAGCCATCCTAAGGCTAGAAATGGCGCGGCGGCATTGAATGTGCGATAGCGTTTGGCAGCATAGGTTGAATCTGGGAAAGAGCGCTTGGCGAACCTAAATAGGCTGATCGAAAGAACGATGCTAACGATCGTGAGAATAAATCCCCACGTTAGGAATGACATCACAACTGCGAATCCTGCCATCACGGCATTCTAATTCTTGGCACCAAATTGGCTACCCCAAGCATTCGTTCTGAACATAGGCAACGAGACGGCCAGTGTTTACCAATGTGACTGGATCCACCTGGACGAAAAACCGGCTTCTCGGAAATTGGCTCCGTCCATGCATTCATCGCATGGTCTGAACCGGCCGGAAGCGAAGCGCTTCCGCGTCAAACTCACCAATCTCAACATCGCGAAAATAGACCTTGTAGAACTCCGGGTCGACCTGCTCAAAGCCGAGAACCTCAAATCGAAACACCTCGCTGACGAATACGCGCCCTTTGTGCCAGCTTATGTCGCCGCTGTTGTTCACCTTCCGGAGCACAAATCCATGGCGAAAACCGAACTCGATCGGATTTCGAGGCAACAATACAGAACTCGACTCATATACGCTGCCTGGCGTCGCATTATTTAGTCCCTCGTGGGGTCGCTCGTAATTGAAGACTTGCTTAAAACGATCGAACTTCTTCTGCTGGAGCCGCAACGTCAAAGCTGCCGGCCTAGTTGTCTCCTCCTTGGGGGTTCGATGCATTCGTTCATGCCGTCCGTTCTGCTGAGGACGCCCTGGCTGAATGCGCTCGTGAATGATCCCCATCTTCATCCATCCGAGCGAGACCTTCGACGGACCGAGCAAGCCCGTCCCGCCGAATGGCGCACCACTATCCGTTCTAATTCTGGAAGGCATTCCATACTCCCGCATCGCCGCTTCGCAGACTGCTCTAACTTGGCTCAAGTCCATTCGGGAGACGATCTGACAGCGGATCAGATAGCGACTGTGGGCGTCGGTGATCGTGAACGGATCGCAGCGCGAGAAATCACCCGTAGCGAAGTACCCCTTGAAATCCATGCACCAGAGTTGATTGGGGGCTGTCACTTCAGAGAAGGGCTCCGAGTATGGCGTCGTGCGTCGCTTCTTGCGCTTTGGACTAAGTGAGTCCTGCTCGCTGAAGGATGTTCCCAAAGGTACTGGCCACTGGCCACTCAACGCTCGAATCTAGCTGCTCTAGCCTCGCCTTAAGATTTCTCGCTCCCCACGAAGGATACTTGCCGCGCAGTGCCAATATCGCATTCTCGATCGCCTCAGGAATCGCATGCGAACAGCCGTGAGGCTTACTGCTGAGATCTAGCAGCCCTTCGGGCCCACTCTCTTTGTAGCGATTGATCCATCGATAGCCGGTTGGCCGTGACACTCCGAACTCGCGACAGAGCTCTGAAACAGTGATTTCTTCCTTTTGGTAGCTCGATAAAAATTGCAGATGTTGATCCACAATATGACTCTCTTTCCAGGGCATACCGCATCATCGTGCGTAAGACCAAAGCTGAGGAACCATAGGGGTCCCACGTCTCTGTAACGCAGGTCGTTGGTCTGTTTTGTAACGCAAGTGCGAAGTACACTCACATGCCGAGCCCGTGCTAAAGCAGGGGGCTCCCCACCACTACTCACTGGCATTTGCGAGCGCCGAAAAGGCGCACAGCGGGTCCCTCCACTACGGTCGGGATGACAAAGTGGGGCGCGGTGACTTTTATTAGGAACTGTCAAATTGGATGCAGAGAACAAGAAACAGAGGTCACCACGCGAAAACTCAGCGGCACTTCGCCTGGAGAGCTTCTCCGCAAACGGCTTCGGAGGAATAGTTTCAGGCGCTTAGAGCCTTCGTGAGAACCGGAAGACACAGCGTGCCCCTGTGATCCGCAAGGCCCGGAAGGCCGACTGCTCGCCGAACGATGAACCTATGCAGCAGCCACGTCTCCAGTCACCCAAAAGTAACCGCCGTAGTGATAACCAAGAACCAGTCTCTGTTACCAAATCCGCCTTCCGCAGCGCGATACCCTTGTAGTAGATGATTTCGGCGCAACGGGAGGCTCTCGCCGCCACCCGCTGGTCGGCAGTTCACCGGAAGTTTCGGCCTAAAGCGAGCGAAGGACAGTGTGACTGCTGTCCGGTGCCACACCACAGCCTTGTCTAAAAAGGCAAGTCCAACCATCCCCCCTTTTACGGTGGCATTTTTTATGCCTTTCACACTCTTTCTCGCAACCGAAAGGAGCCAATGATGCCCAAGAACAAAGTAAGTGACCCCATCACCGATCAGGAAATGGCTTTTGCCCGCCTGGTCCTCGCTGGAGGCATGACCGACCGTCAAGCCGCCGAAGCCGTCGGCCTCAACCCCGACTCCGCCGCCTACACCAAATCCAAGCCCCATGTCCGCGCCTACATGCTTGAGCACCGCTCCACCGTCCAGCAAAACCTCGCCCAGCAGGAGGCAGACGCACTGCAACGGCGGAACCTGGAACGCGAACGGGTACTGACCCGCCTCTGGGAAATTGCCGACCTCAGCTCCGAAATGACCCGAGGCAGCATGACCAGCCAGGTCAGGGCCCTCTCCTTGATCATCGCCATCCAAAACTTAATCCCCGACCGGCGCGCCCTCTCCCGGCCCGCGGTCTCTTCAGAAAAGGATTCCGCCCCTGCCCCCGCCAAGGCGGAAATCTATGTCGCCGAATGGCTTCGCAACCAAAAAACGGAAGCCATCGACACCGAGCCAACCACTACAACCGCCCAGGAAGAAGAGTCGCCTGGCGTCCCCGAGCCCGAACCCGTTCCCAGAACGGCGGGAGTAGCGCCTCTGGATATCCCCGTTACTGCCTCCCAAGCACCGCCGCCCGGACCTTTTGCCCCCGGGTTCTCTTTTGTACCCGACGCGATGGGTCCTTTTGTTCCAGACACGCGAGTCCCTTTCTCGATATCAAGGCCGCCCTCAGCCCGCCGCCCCCGTTGAGCTGAAATGTCCAAAACAACCCAAATTTATCGAATTTTACAAATAGCTGGCACACGGCATAGCTCGGGCACGGACTAACCTCCCGCTTTCTCCGCAAACAGTGGGTACGGAAAACCCTCCTTTGTGCCAGCCCCGGACTACCTCGCCACAGCGAGCATGAGTTCGCAGAAGCGGGTTTTCAACACCAATCCAGGGCTTCGCCTTGGTGACGTACCGTTGCCTGAAAGTGTGGAAGGTTTGGAGTTGGAAAATTTGACTATCTTCATCAAACAGAACTTGTTTGGATGTCGAGGTGGCGGCCGCCTGTTAACTCAGCCCTACATTCAAGCCGCCATCATCAAAATCAGCAAGCCGGCAATCGCGGCTTGCGCAATTTTATTGACCACCGGCGCATATTCATCGCACTTCGACATGTTCGCCCTCGTTGAGCAGGTCGCTCGGGCTCGAGACCAAGGCCTCGGACCCTCCAATTCCACTAAGGATTTCCACCTCTTTGCCCATGTCCTTGCCGATCGTGACCGGCACAAAGTGGACCGTGTGGCCGGCATCGACCGTGACCACATGCATTCCACTGTGATCGACCACCAGCGAGCTGGTCGGCACGATGAGCGAGGTGCGCTGCTGGGGCAGCGTGAACTTTACCTGGGCATACATGCCGGGCAGCAAGGAACCGTCGCTGTTATCTACCTGCACCTCGGTGAGCATGGTGCGGGCGGCGTTGTCGAGCGCCGCCGCATTGCGGATCACCGTGCCGGTGTAGGCCCGGCCCAGCCGCTCCCTCACGTCGACCGAAGCCTTCTGGCCGTCTTGGATGTTGACTGCCTCCGACTGCGGAACGTCAATCTGGATGCGCAGCGTGCTGCTCTGGGCGATGCTGAACAGCGGCTTGGCCCCACCCGGGTTGCCGGTGCTGACCAGGTCGCCGCGCTCTACGTTGCGCGCGGTGATCACTCCGTCGAAAGGGGCGACGATGCGCTCGAAGCTCTGCATCTGCGCAACGCGCGATACGTTGGCCCGGTTGGCGGTGACGTTGGCTTCGGCTGCGGTGATGTTGGCCGTGGCCGCCGATACGTCGGCAACCCGCGCGTCGTAAGCCTGCACCGCTTCTTCGACCGTCTGATGCGCGATGGCCCGCTGCTGGCCTAGCGGAAGATCGCGCTCCTTGATGAGCCGCGCCAGCTCCGCGTTGGCCTGGGCCTGCTGCAACGCCGCTTTCGCCTGCAGCAGCGAAGCCTCGGATTGCGCCAGCGTCGCTCGTGCCTGCAACAGTTGCTGATCGATTTCGGGCGAGGAGATCACCGCCAGCACCTCGCCGGCCTTTACCTTGGAGCCAATGTCCACCGTGCGGCGGTCGAGATATCCATCGACGCGGGCATACAGGTTGGCGCTGTAGAGCGGCGTAATGTTGCCCAGCAACAGCAGTTCGGACGTTGGCTCACCCTGCTTGGCGTGGATGAGCGTGACCACCGGATGCGTGGCCGGAGCCTCGCGCACCGCGGCCAACGCATCCCGCTGGCGCGCCAGCCGGGGAACGATGCCGATGGCCATCAGTATGAGGAGAATCACTACGCCGCCGGCGATTACCGCCAGCCTGGAGGTGCGCGTTTGTTTCACTTCCGTCGGAGAAGTTTCGAGCTGCTGCGTCATGCTGCCCCCTGTTGCGGGTCTCTCGCGTGGATTACGGTGAACATCAAGGGAACAAAGAACAAGGTGGCGAAGGTGGCCACGGTGAGGCCTCCGATAACGGCGCGCGCGAGCGGAGCATTCTGCTCCCCGCCTTCGCCCATGCCCAGCGCCATGGGCAGCATGCCGATGATCATCGCGCAGGCGGTCATGATGATGGGCCGCAGCCGCGTGTAGCCGGCAGTGACCGCCGCCTCCAGCGGGGCGGTGCCTTGCGCGCGGAGTTCGTTGGCAAAGGTGACTAACAGGATGGAGTTCGCCGTGGCCACACCGATCGACATGATCGCGCCCATCAGGCTGGGCACGTTGAAGGTGGTCTGGGTAAGGAAGAGCGCCCACACGATCCCGCAAAAGGCTCCAGGCAGAGCGCAGATGATGATGAAGGGATCGAGCCAGCTTTGGTAGTTGACCACCATCAGCAGGTAGACCAGCAGCGCCGCGAAGGCCAGGCCGATGCCTAGCCGGTCAAAGGCCTCGTTCATGCTCTCCACCTGCCCGCGGACCACTACCTTGGTTCCCGGAGGAAGGTTCTTGCTCTCTTCCTTGACGATGCGGTTGACCTTGGCCGCCACCGCGCCAAGGTCGCTGTCTTGCGTGTTGGCGAAGACGTCGTAGACCGGCGCGCCGTTATGGTGGTTGATCACCACAGGAAGCACCGCCGGGGTGAGCGTCGCCATGTTACCCAGCACCTCGGTGCGATTGCTCAGGGTGGGGATGGGGATGGGCGTGTTCTTCGAGCGCGTTGATGGAGTCGACGCTGTACTGCGGGGTTTGCGCGGCGACCGCGTAGGTGATGCCCATCTTCGGATCGAGCCAGAAGTTCGGCTGCACGGCGGCGCTCGAGCTCAGCGAGATGTAGATGCTGTTGGCCACATCCTGCTGCGTCAGCCCGAACTGCGCTGCCCGCACGCGATCAATGTCCAGGTGCAGATCGGGCGCATCGACTACCTGGTGCATGTGCACGTCAACTGCTCCGGGAACGGCGGCCAGGCGCGCGCGCAACCGGCGCGCAATTTCGTAGTTGGCCGGATCGTAGCCCTGCACCTGCACATCGATCGGGGAGGGCAGCCCGAAGTTGAGGATCTGGGTGACCATGTCGGCCGGCTGGAAGAAGAACGTGAGGTCGGGAAATTGCTTCTGTAACTGTGTCCGCAGCTCTTTGACATATTGTTGCGTGGGCCCGTGATGCTTGTTGAGCGAGATCAGCACTTCTCCATCGGCGCTGCTGATGGTGGCCCCGTCGCCGAAGGCGTAGTTGAAGGTTTCTGGGGTGAGGCCTATGTTGTCCATGATGAGGTCGGTCTCATCGGGCGGGATGGTCTTGCGGATCTGCTCCTCCACCTGGCTGAAGATCACCTTGGTGGTCTCGATGCGCGTGCCCGGACCTGGCGCGGATGTGCAATTTGATTTGCCCGGCGTCGACGGAGGGAAAGAAGTCCCTGCCGACGAACGGCAGCAGCAGGAAGGCAGTCGACATGACAGCGATGGAGGTGATGAGCGCCGGCTTGCGATGCTGCAGGACGAATTCCAGGCTGCGGGTGTAGCGGTTCTGGACCCAGAGGAATCCTTCATTGAAGCGGTGGTTGATGCGGCCGAAGAAGCCGCGCGGCTCCGCGTGGGCTTGCTCGAAGGTGTGCTCGGCGCCCAGCAGGTAGTTGACCAGCACCGGCACCAGCGTCCTTGAGAGAAGATAGGACGCCAGCATGGCGAACACCACCGCCAGCGCCATGGGGGTGAAGAGATACTTCGCCGGCCCAGTGAGGAAGATGACGGAAACGAAGACGATGCAGATGGTGAGGGTGGAAACCAGGGTCGGCGTGGCAATCTCGGAAGCGCCGATGAGCACCGCCTCGTGCAGCGGCTGCTCGCCCATGTGGCGATGAATGTTTTCGATGGTGACGGTGGCATCGTCGACCAGGATGCCGATGGCCAGGGCCAGGCCGCCCAGGGTCATGGTGTTCATGGTCTCGCCCATGGCGCTGAGCACGATGATGGAGCTGAGAATGGAGAGTGGGATGGAGATGCCGATGATGAGGGTGCTGCGCCAGCTGCCCAGGAAGAGCAGGATCATCAGCGCGGTGAGCGAGGCGGCGATGACTCCTTCGCGGAGCACTCCGGCGATCGAGGCCTTGACGAAGATGGACTGATCGAAGAGCTCGGTGATCTTCAAACCCTTGGGTGCGGCGGCACGGGAGGCGGGCAGCACGTCGTTCTTGATTTGGTTGACGATGTCGAGGGTGGAGACGGAACCGGTCTTCATGATGGCCAGCAGCACGGCCGGTTTGCCGTTGGCGCGGGCCACATTTTGCTGCACCGACCAGCCGTCTCTTACGTGAGCGATGTCTCTCATGTAGACAAGCGACCCGTTGACCGTCTTGATGGGCACGTCGTTCAACATGAGCGCGTCGACCGGGCTGGAGTTGGTGGTGACGGTGTATTCGCGGCTGTCGACCTTGGCGGTGCCCGACGGAAGAGTTACGTTTTGCGCGTTGATGGCTGCGGTTACATCGATGGGCGTGAGTCCCTTGGCGAGCAGCGCGTTTTGATCGAGATCGACCATGATCTGGCGGGCCAGGCCGCCGTACGGTGCGGGCAACAGGGTTCCAGGCACGGTGGTCAATTGCTGGCGGACACGGAAGAGTCCGTAGTCGTAGAGCTCCGATTCAGAGAGCACGTCGCTCGACAGGGACAGCTGGATGATGGGCACGGTCGAGGCGCTGAAGCGCAGGATCCACGGGGGATTGACGCCGGGCGGCATGCGAAAGCGGATGGAGTTGACGGCGGCTCCCACCTGGGACATGGCGGCGTCGATGCGGACTTGCGGCTGGAAGGAAATCTTGATCACGCTGGCGCCGTTGACGGTTTGCGAATCGATGGCCTTCACGTCGTTCACCAGCGCCATGACGAACTCGCTAAAGGTGGTGACGCGCTCCTCCATCTCCTTTGCGGGCAGGCCGGAGTAGGTCCAGATGACGGTGACGACTGGGATATCGATGTTGGGAAAGATGTCGGTGGGGGTGGTGGCGATGGAGGTGAAGCCGAGGACCAGGATCAGGATCGACGCTACAATGAACGTGTACGGACGATTCAAAGCTAGCCGGACGATCCACATCTTGAGGCTCCCATCAGAGCGATGTCGTGCTGTGACTACTTAGATGAGTATCGAAATAGTTGGATTCAGGGTTTTTCCCTGGTTCGAATTGCCTGCTTTTGCGTCTGATCTGATATGGCAAGAATGACGGATGACGAGGTAGCGCAAATTGGAAGGGCGCTCGGTGACCCTAACCGCCTCGCCATCTACACGCAGATCGCCCAGCATGAAGAGCTTTTCTGCGGGGAGATGCATGCCAAGCACACGATTTCTCCCGCGACCCTTTCGCACCATCTCAAGGTGCTGCATGAGCTAGGGCTGATCACCTCGCGCAAAGAGGGGCTGAACGTGTATTACCGCACTGTTCCGGAAAAGTTTGCTGGGTATCTTCGGTATTTGGGTGCCATTGGTTCCAAGGGCGGCGGGTAGCGGGAGAATCTGCTCTGAGTGCCACTTCTGGTATAGTTGTGGCACATAATCCTATATGGCCCACACCGACCTCACGACACGCAGCCGCCTGGAAGCCAAGGGTAGGGTAGTGATCCCGTCGTCGTTCCGTTCTGCCCTCGGTTTGAAAGTGGGGGATGAGATCGAACTGCGCCTTGAGGACAACGAGATTCGCATCTCAACCCTGCAAAGCCGGCTTGCCAGGTCTCGGGCGCGGCTGCGCGCATTTGTTAAACCGGGACGGCTGCTCTCGGACGAACTGATTGCCGAAAGACGCCGGGCAGCTCTGCTTGAATAAAGTTGTGCTCGACGCCTCCGCCATCCTCGCCTTGCTCAACGAGGAGCCGGGCTCCGGGAAACTCACGCCGGAGCTGCTGAGCCGCGCTACCACAAGTGCGGTCAACCTGGCCGAAGTGCAAACCATCCTCGTCAGAGAAGGCGGAGACCCTGATGAATCCTGGGCGCTTGCCGTGGACCCGATTCCCGACGTCGAACCGTTTACCGCTGAGCACGCGAGGATCGCAGGAACCCTCATTCAAGCGACCAGCTCCCTCGGCCTCTCCCTTGGAGACAGAGCCTGCCTGGCACTTGCGATCGCTCTCGACGCACCCGTGTATACCACCGACCGGCTCTGGAAAAAGCTCAAGTTGAGCATTCCCATTCATCTTCTGCGGTAACTGATGCCGGCGCGCAGCGGGCCCTGCCTCTGGCATCATTAGTGCCATGGCGCATATCGGATTTCTTCCGCTTCATGCAAAGGGGCACATGTATCCCGCCAGCAGCCTGGCGCTGCACCTGCAGCAGAGGGGCCATCGGATTACTTTTTTTGGCATTGCGGATGCCGCTACGTTCTTTCAGGAGTATGGTCTTGCCTGCGTCGTTGTCGGCCAGGAGTCGTTTCCTGTCGGGTATGTCGACCAGGTTTTCCATAAGCTGGGGAAACTGAAGGGACAAGCGGGCGTGCTGTACACGATGAAGATTTTTGACGAGTTGATCGATATGCACTGCGCCGAACTGCCGGCGGCGATCGAAGCCGCGCAGGTGGATGGGTTGGTCATTGATCAGTTCCATATGGGCGGAGGGACGATTGCCGACCATCTCCAATTGCCGTTCGTGCATGCGGCTATGGCTGGGATTTTCCTTGCGGAAAATGGAGTGCCTCCGCTCAACCTGGACTGGGGACCGGCGACGCATCCCGGGGCCAAGCTTCGCAACGCGATGGTGTATGCCCTGGTGCGGAAAATGTTGCAGCCGCTGCATACGAAAATCAACGCGCAGCGAGTGAAGTGGGGATTGGCGCCCCATGCGCGCTATCCCAACGACATGTTTGCCGGCCATCCGCAGATATCGCAACAGCCACCGAGCTTTGAATTTCCCAGGCGGGAATTGCCGGCCGAGTTTCATTTTGTAGGCCCGCTGCATAGTCGGAAGACTCGACTGAAAACGGAGTTTCCCTGGGAGCGGCTCGATGGGCGGCCGATCTTTTACGCTTCCCTGGGCACGTTGCAGAACGGGCTGGAGTGGATTTTTCGCGTGATCCTGGCTGCGTGCGAAGGGCTCGATCCACAACTTGTCCTGTCGCTGGGCGGCAATATGGATCCGGAAACATTTTCTGGGACAACGGGAAACCCGATTGTGGTGAAGTTTGCGCCCCAGCTGGAGTTGCTGGAGCGGGCAGCACTTTGCATAACGCATGCGGGATTGAATACTGCTCTGGAGTCGTTGGCGTGTGGCGTGCCGATGGTGGCCATACCGATCACCAACGACCAGCCCGGTGTGGCGGCGAGGATCGCTTGGTGCGGCGTAGGCGAGTCTATGACCCCGAGACGGCTGACGGCTGATCGGCTTAGTGCTGCCATCCAGAAGGTTTGGTCCACGCCCGCCTATCGAGAAAACGCGCAGCGATTGCAGCGGGAGATCGCGGGACTGCACTCACTCGACTATGCCAGCGATGTGGTCGAGGCGAGCCTAAATCTCGCTGATTTCAAAAAAGTAGACCCCGGCGGACGCGGTTGGCCTGCCTGAGATGCCGGCGGCTGTGCGCGTTGCATAGGGAGAAGAACTCCAGCAGGTTGATGCGGAGGCAGCTGGCCAATGGAGAAGGAAAGCGGAGGGCTGTCAGGTGGAAGCCCTCCGCGTGCTCGATGCGCTGCCGGAGGGCGGCCTGCGCGATGAGGAACTGGTCCAGTTCTGACGCGCACGAACCCGAAAGGCGCGGCCAGATGGCTTTGGGGGCGCGCATCTTGAGGATTGGCCGCGAGTCCATGTGCCAGACCATGAGGCGGCCATAAAGATTGAGGGTGAAGGGGCCTGAGCTATGCAGCTTCAGACTTCTGCTGGCCTCGAGGGTTGCATCCACCGTGGGCAGGAAGACTTCAGTGGTCCTGCGCAGATGCGAGAGGTTCTGGGCGATCGACCACTTGCCCGGGCGGGGAGACCAGAAAAGCTGATCTTCATCTAATCCCGCACATAGGTGAACAGCTTCAAGATCGATGGCCAAGGTTGCTTCTTTGAGCTCAGCGGTCTTCGCCTGGTCGGCCAGGTAGACAAAGTTTCCCGTCACGCTCAGCATGGTGGTCTCCGCACAACCTGACGCCGTGAGGGATCCTATCTGGCCCAGAAAGAGTGCGCATCATCCAAAAGGTTGAGATCGCTTTCCACCCTTGGCGGAGAGCTCCTTCTATCGGGAAAAGGTACCCTCAAGGGCTTAAGCCGTGCCCTTCGTGGCGTTGGAGGGGCTGGGAAGGTCAACCCGGGTACTGGGCGATACCGGCGTGCAGAAAATCGTCGCCTTTGAAAAGGAGCGATTCTCCCGTCGTCTTTGCCAAGGCGTAGGCGAAACAATCTCCAAAGTTCAGCCGGGCGGTGTGGCCGCTTCCGCGGCCGAAATCGCGGTAGGCTTCTCGAGCGACTTTTGCCTGCTCCTCGGTTACGGGTTCGATGGCGATTGCAGCCTCTCTAAGCAAATCGTCGAAACGGCGGCTTGCAATCGGATCGCGACTGCCATCAATCACAATTGCTGCCTCAAGATAATTCGCCGCAGATAGCCGGCGGCGATCCGCTTCCGCAATGGCGATCGCGAAAGCTCTCGCCTCCGGTTCATCGCGCAGAATGGCTATCAGGGCGGAGGTGTCCACAATCATTTCGGAAGGCCCTTTTCGTCGTAGAGCAGGTCACCATGTTCGACGGTGCGGAAAGGCTCTTTCAAATGAACAGCGCACTCTTTGCCGATCTTCAAAAGCCTCTCGGACAGCGAGCCTGCTTTGCTCTGCTGGATACGCTCCAGCCGCTCGCGAACGGCGACGGTAACGGCCGCTGTGAGGCTTTCCCCGGTAATCCCGGCTAGCTCGTGGGCCAGTCGGTATGTTTCCTCATTTTTGATATTGAGGCTCACGTTATACCTTTCTACCCCATGACTCCTTAATTCTACCATTCGGACCAGCCAGGATGACAATTGATAAAGAGAACGGTAGGCTGTTCTGCGATGAACAGAAGAGAAGCTTTGCTGGGGATGGCCGGGTGGTTGGCCCAAGCGGCACGGCAGCTGCCCGCGAACCAGAACGTCAAGTGGGCGCTGGGGTCGAACCTTTGGAACTCCTTTCCCGGTTCGCGCTTTACTGACATCCTGGACGTGATGCACGACACCGGGTTTATCGGGCTTCGTTTGACGCAGTATCCGCAGATCCTCAGCAAATACGAGATCACGCCGGAGCAGATGGAGCGGGAGTTATCCAAACGGGGGCTGCGCGTGATTACCATCTCGTTCAATGGCGCGGCGGATGATCCTGCGCAGCATGCCCAGATCCTGACGAATGCGCGAAATGCGATGACGTTCCTGCAGCGCTTTGGCGCAGATCGCCTGGTTGTGTTCTCGCCTTCGCGGGGCAAACCTGCGGATGCATTCGTCACCATGTGCCGCTTTTATAACCAGCTTGGAGAAGTTGCGGGCGAGATGGGATTCAAGGCCGGACTGCACAATCACCTGGGGCAGATGGTGCAGACTCCGGAAGAGATCGATCGCTGCATGGCACTGACGGATCCCAAGCTGTTCTATTTTTCTCCTGACACGGCGCACGTTTACCTGGGTGGCGGCGATCCGGCGGTGATTCTGGAGAAGTACAAGGACCGGCTGATGATGGCCGATTATAAAGACGCGAAGCGCGCCGGGCTGACCGCGAAGTACATCACCAACACCTATGATCTGGGCGATGGGGAGATCGACTTTCCCGCGTGTCACCGGGTGTTGCGGAGCATGCGCTTTAGGGGCTGGCTTTGCGTGGATCTAGACATAGCGAGAAACGGTCCCTTGGTCAGCTACAACCGATGCGGGGCCTATGTGGTGCGGACCCTGGAACCCATCTATGCCTAACGTGACCCGGCGCACAATGCTAAAGATGACAGCGGCTGTTGCATTAGCGAGCGATCCCAAACCCTATCGGATTCTGGATCCGCATGTGCATGTGTGGAAGCACCAGTCTCCGTTCCCTTTCGCGCCCGGTGCGAAGGTTCCCGATTACGATGCGACTCCAGAGATGCTGCTGGAGCTGATGAAGGCCAACGGCGTGGCGAAGACAGTGATTATCCAGGTGATTCATTACCGGTACGACAATCGCTATCTTGCGGCCGTGCTCAAGCAGTATCCAGACTACTTTCACGGAGTGTGCCGAGTCGATCCGCTGGATCCCGCGGCGCCGGACCATCTGACGCGGCTCACGGAAGAGGACGGCTTTCATGGAGTGCGCTTGAGTCCGGCCGGCGACGCGAGCGGAGACTGGATTCGCGGGCCGTTGATGCCTCCGCTATGGAAGCGCTGCGGGGAGCTGAAGGTTCCGATGACGCTGCTGGTGCCGATCGGGCGGGTTCCCGATGTGCAGAAATTGGTGGAGAAGTTTCCGCAGCTGACGGTGGTGATTGATCACATGGCGGATTGCCCAGTGGACCATCCTGAGGAACTGGAAATGCTGGTGGCGCTGGTGCGCTATCCCAAAGTGTTTGTGAAAATCTCGCACACGTGGTCGCTGTCGAAGGAGGGTTATCCGTGGCTTGATTCGCAGCGACTGGTGAAGCGCTTATACGACACCTTTGGACCGCAGCGGCTCATGTGGGCGACGGACTGGCCCATTGCCAACAATCGCGCCACTTATGCGCAGAGATTAACCGTCGTGCGGGATGAGATGAAATTTCTGAATGCCGACGACAAGAGCTGGATGCTCAGTAAGACTGTGGAACGGGTTTGGCCGTTTGCCTAAGCTACCGGTTTCCAGGCCAACGGCGATTGGACTAACGGGGTAAACCAGCACCAGCAGTTCTGTCGGCGGAGCCCTTCCCCAGCAGCCAGAGGAGACCGTTTTCGATCAGATTGTTCTGCGTGGGGCTGGTGAAAATTTTGTCTCCGTGCCCCATGTTGATGTAGAGCATCTTGTATTTCGTGTTGGTCCACACTACCGGAACAGGGCCCCTGGTGAGGACATCTTTGATGCCGAGGGGAAAATTCGAGGGCGCCAGGCTGAGGAGGACCTTCACATCCTTATTCGTCGCGGGATTGGGGTTCCACGAATACCATTCGTTCGTGGGTGCTTCGAACATGAGTGGGAGGCCGCTTGTCACCGGATGCTGAGGGTCATTCACCTCCAGGTCTGCAGGGATGGGAGGCCAGCTGTTTCCGTCGAATATGCCGCCGAGAAAGGATTGGTACCAGGGCCAGGTAGTTTTTTTCTCGGTATAGCCCACGACGTGGAATCCCAGCCACGCTCCTCCGCTGGTCATGTATTTCTGGAAGGCCTGCTCCTGCGCGGGTGTGTGCGGCTCGTCATTCAACCAGATCACTACACGGCAGTTCGCCAGGTAGCCTGCGTTGAGGTCGTCCCAGCGCGTCGTCGATACGAATTCGTATCCGTCTTGTTTGGCATGGGCGGCGAAGAACTTCAGGGCATCCTGCGCGAAGTGGAGGTGATCGGATTCCACATCGACGGCGTAAAAGGCAACGACCTTTGGGGGGCTTGCGCCCAAGGCGGATCCACGCAGACAGAGGGCGCCCAGCACAACGAACAGGCGGAAAAGAGGCTTGGTCATCGTTTTCCAGTGTAGCCCGCGGACAAGGCATTAGACTTTTGTTGGGTGAGGGTGCGGAGATGCTTCGCTTGCGGAAAGTGGGGTTGGCAGTTTTGCTGGTGACGATCTGCTCGTACGGGTTCGCCGCGGTGACGGGAGCTACGGAGAGTGGGCCTCGGGGCGTGGTGGTGGATGCCACAACGAACGTGATCTATGCCGTGTCGTCGGCTACCGATACGGTGACCGCCATTGATGGCGCCACGGGGAGAGCGACCGCGATCGAGGTTGGGCATGGACCCAAGGCCATCGCCGTGAACCCCGCCAATCATCGCGTGTACGTGATCAATGAACACAGCGGGACTATGTCGGTCATCGATGGAGCGACGAACCAGGTGACGGCGACCGTCGATGTGGGTCCCCTGCCCAGCGTGATTGCGCTGAATCCGGTTACGAACAAGATTTATGTGTCGCGCAGCTTTGGCGGTGGCTTTCTCACGGTGGTCGACGGAACTACAAATACTGCCGCCTGGGTGAAGGTGGGCGTGGAAGCAAATGCGATCGCTGTGAACTCCGGGACCAATAAGGTCTACCTGGTGGGGTATGAGGATCATAGTGTGACGGTTCTGGATGGCGCGACGAACAGCGTAAGCAAGGTGCCGGCTGGGACACATCTTTGGGAGATTGCTGTCGATTCAGCGAGCAATCGGATCTACCTGCCAAACTCCGGCGATGCGCGGGTTGAGGTGGTGGGTGACCACTCCTCTGTTGCGGCGGCAACTGGGAGTTTTCCGTGCGCGGTTGCGCTGGATGTGGCTGCCCAACGGGCTTATGTGCTGAATTATGCCAGCGATTCGGTGACGGTGCTGGATATGTCCACGAATACGGTTGTGGCTACGGTACCGACGGGAAAACGGCCGCAGGCAATTGCGGTGAATGTCAAGACGAACCGTGTTTACGTGGCTAACACGCATAGCGATAATGTAACCGTGATTGACGGTAAGACCCATTCGGTGGTCGCATTGGTGACAACGGGACAGGGGCCTTATTCGCTGGCGGTGAATCCGGTGACGAATAAAATTTATGTTGCCAATCGGATGAGTAGCAAGGTGACGGTAATTGACGGGGCTACGAATCAGGCTAGCAAGATTTAGGCCGCGTTCGATTTTGACGTCGCATTGTCGCCTCTGCTTAAGGAAGTGACGCGCGAACCCCGAGCTCATTTGCAATCTCGCCAAGTCGCCGGTCTCTGGTCCAGATGGAGATCGACCGATCAAAGAGTGCGCAGCATACCAGTTGAAGATCGGTGAGGCCGATTCCCCTTCTGTACAAAATTTTGTGTTCGATCAAGCTGAACAATTCCTCGCTCGCCACAACAGGAGCCTGGGGCAGAAGGCCAAGATCAGCCAGTACTTTTTCTCGGCTCGCGATCGAGCCCAAAGCCAACTCCAGGCGGATGAATGGATGGGTCACGACCTGGTCATTCTGTAACAGTGTCTGCAGTTTCGCGTCCGCGCTTCGCAGATGGTCGATCCAAATCGATGTGTCGACCAGGATCAAATTTCTGTCCGGCGGCGCGGCGCGGCCTCAGCCGCCGGATCACTTCCCCCGAGAGCCGCCAGCCTCCGGGCCGCTTCATTGCGGACAAGACGGGTGAGTGCCTCTCTCACCAGAGCTGCCTTCTCTGTGATTCCGGTGTAATACTCCGCCTGCTTGACCAGCTCGTCATCCAGCGCAATGGTTGTTCGCATATGCACATAATAGCACCGTTTCGATGCTTAAAATGGTGCCTACCGAGGCCTATAAACGGCATTGCCCACACTAAAGGATTTGGGCAAATAAAAAGGCCGCCAGTTTCCTGGCGGCCTTTTAGTTAATGCCGGCAATCACCTACGCTCCCACACACTTACGCGTGCAGTACCATCGGCCCAGCGAGGCTTAACTTCCGTGTTCGGGATGGGAACGGGTGTGACCCTCGCGGTATATTCACCGGCAAATCTAGGTGTGCTGCGAAGACTTTTTCCTCTTCGCGTGTGCTCCGACAACCTTAACCGAGCTGTAAAAACACACCTTTGAGCTTTTGGGGCGCTTGGCGGAGGGTCTCCCCCGCAGTCGCTACGAGTTCAGGCTAGTTTTCCTGAGGTTCTCGCGCGGCAAGCTGGCGCCATGCAACCTGATTTTTCACAACGAAACCGATTGGGCTAGATCACACTTCACTCGGTGAGTGAAGGTATTTCAGGAACTTCATTCAGTGCCCCTCAGGGGCTAAAGCCCTCGAAGGTCGAAGGTTTGATGTACGGGCTGAAGCCCATACCCTTCAATGAATCAGTATTCTGGATCAATTTCAAGGCTTGTTGAATGTCTCTCTGATACTGCGCAGAGTTAATTCTATGGACAAGCCGAACGGGCGATTAGTACTGGTAAGCTACATGCATTACTGCACTTCAACCTCCAGCCTATCAACCAGGTGGTCTTCCTGGACCCTTCTTGACCCTTTTGGGTTGGGAGATCTCATCTTGGGGCGTGCTTCCCGCTTATATGCATTCAGCGGTTATCACAACCGAACTTCGCTACCCAGCCGTGCCCTTGGCAGGACAACTGGAACACAAGAGGTTCGTCCATCCCGGTCCTCTCGTACTAAGGACAGCCCCCCGCAAATCTCCTACGCCCACAGCAGATAGGGACCGAACTGTCTCGCGACGTTCTGAACCCAGCTCACGTACCGCTTTAATAGGCGAACAGCCTAACCCTTGGAACCTTCTACAGCTCCAGGATGCGATGAGCCGACATCGAGGTGCCAAACCGGAGCGTCGATATGAACTCTTGGCTCCGATCAGCCTGTTATCCCCGGCGTACCTTTTATCCGTTGAGCGATGGCCCTTCCATACAGAACCACCGGATCACTAAGGCCTGCTTTCGCATCTGCTCGACTTGTAGGTCTTACAGTTAACCACACTTATGCCTTTGCACTCGACGGCTGATTTCCAAACAGCCTGAGTGTAGCTTCGCGCGCCTCCGTTACAATTTAGGAGGCGACCGCCCCAGTCAAACTACCCGTCTTACTATGTCCCTCTCCCGGATCACGGGAGGAGGTTAGAATCACAGCACTCGCAGGGTGGTATCTCACCGTTGGCTCCACCAAGTCCGAGAACCTGGTATCAAAGCCTCCCACCTATCCTGCGCAGCAAGAGCCATAATTCATAGTAAAAGTGTAGTAAAGGTGCACGGGGTCTTTCCGTCTAGCTGCGGGTAACCGGCATCTTCACCGGTACTACAAGTTCGCCGAGCAACTCGTTAAGACAGTCGTACGATCGTTACGCCATTCGTGCAGGTCGGAACTTACCCGACAAGGAATTTCGCTACCTTAGGACCGTTATAGTTACGGCCGCCGTTCACCGGGGCTTCAATTCAAAGCTTCGCCTTGCGGCTAACCTCTCCTTTTAACCTTCCGGCACCGGGCAGGCGTCAGCCCCTATACGTCGTTTTCGACTTAGCAGAGACCTGTGTTTTTGTTAAACAGTCGCCGTACGCGTTTCACTGCGGCCCCCTCGAGCTTTCACTCTACCGGGGCGCTCCTTCTCCCGAAGTTACGGAGCTAATTTGCCGAGTTCCTTAACAAGCTTTCACTCGAGCGCCTTTGGATATTCTCCTCGTCTACCTGTGTCGGTTTGTGGTACGGTTCCCAATCTCTCTCCTTAGAGGATTTTCTCGGCAGCGTGAACTCAGCAGCTTTCGGGCATACGCCCTACTGTTTTGCGCCTCACTGTTATGCTCATCTGGATTTGCCTGGATGAACCAGCTTACGCGCATCAAGCCCCATAGCCATAGGAGGCCCTGCTTATCCTTCTGCGTCTCCCCATCGTCAAACGAGATATTGGGAGGTCCGGAATATTAACCGGATGTCCATCAGCTACGCCTTTCGGCCTCACCTTAGGGACCGCCTAACCCTGAGCGGATTAACCTTCCTCAGGAAACCTTAGACTTTCGGCGCGGACGGTTCTCACGTCCGTTATCGCTACTTATGCCGGCAGGGTCTCTTCTCAACGCTCCATCTGTCTTCTCAGTCAGACTTCGCTGCGGTTGAGAATGCTCTCCTACCACGCACACTCAAAGAGTGTGCATCCGCTGCTTCGGTATACAGTTTTAGCCCCGTTATATTGTCGGCACCGGACCGCTTGACCAGTGAGCTATTACGCTTTCTTTAAAGGATGGCTGCTTCTAAGCCAACCTCCTGGCTGTCTGAGCGTTCCGACTTCCTTTCCCACTTAACTGTAATTTGGGGACCTTAGCAGGCGGTCTGGGCTGTTTCCCTCTCGACAATGAAGCTTAGCCCCCATTGTCTGACTCCCGGACTGGTTGTCATTGGCATTCGAAGTTTGATTGGATTCAGTAAGCCGGAAAGCCCCCTAGTCCATCCAGTTCTCTACCACCAACGCAAATCATCCGAGGCTAGCCCTAAAGCTATTTCGGAGAGAACGAGCTATCACGGAATTTGATTAGCCTTTCACCCCTACCCTCAGCTCATCCGAGCTTTTTTCAACAAACACCGGTTCGGTCCTCCAGTAGGTGTTACCCCACCTTCAACCTGGCCAAGGGTAGATCATCCCGCTTCGCGTCTATTCCTGCCAACTGATTCGCCCTATTCAGACTCGCTTTCGCTACGGCTCGCTTACGCTTAACCTTGCTGACAAGAATAACTAGCCGGCTCATTATGCAATAGGCACGCGGTCAGACATTCCCTTGCGGGCATAGTCCTCCCACTGCTTGTAGGCACACGGTTTCAGGTACTTTGTACTCCCCTCGCAGGGGTTCTTTTCACCTTTCCCTCACGGTACTGGTTCACTATCGGTCAGAATCGAGTATTTAGCCTTACGGGATGGTCCCCGTAGATTCAAGCAGGGTTTCACGTGCCCCGCCTTACTCAGGTATCCGCTTCGAGTCTGGATGGTTTTCGTCTACGCGCCTGTCACGCTCTATGGATCCACTTTCCAGAGGATTCGACTAACCACCAGATTGGTAACTCTACTATTGCGGACCCTACAACCCCCGTAACACCGAAATGCAACGGGTTTGGGCTATTCCGATTTCGCTCGCCACTACTCTCGGAATCGAGGTTTCTTTCTTTTCCTTCAGGTACTGAGATGGTTCACTTCCCTGAGTTCGCTCATGCCCGCCTATGTATTCAGCGGGATGTACTACGGTTTTGCCGTAGTGGGTTTCCCCATTCGGAAATCTCCGGATATAACGCCTGTGTGCGGCTCCCCGGAGCTTATCGCAGCTTGCCACGTCCTTCATCGCCTGATTCTGCCAAGGCATCCACCGTGCGCCCTTAGTAGCTTGACCATAGAATTAACTCTCGCGCAGCAGTCAGATTACTTGCAACCTGCGATACCGAGCTAAGAGCTTCAATTCGAATTAGTCTCTTTTGTATTGCCGCCTGCATGTGCCTACCGCCTCAACTTGCGAGGGGTAAACAACACGCTTAATTATCCTAAAGACACTCAACTAAACACGCCTTCCTTGCCCATGAACTTGCGATACTGCTCTTCATGGCTTGGGGAAAGGCCTGCTCAGCCTTGTAATTTTTTTACCCAATCGATTTCGTTGTCAAACATCCAGTTGCACCGGAGGTTAATCCGGTGCCCACCCTGGGGTGGGTTCGAACAGTTCGCTTTTCAGCGCTGCTCAAAGATCAACATCCGAAAAGATGCTCATCTTTAAACAGTCGAGTTTTGAGTCGTCCGAGAGGCGCACTGCAGGTCCCTCGGCTACGCTCGGGATGACAAAAGTGGAGAGTAGTTTCGCACCTTGTCATTCGCTACTGGGATCGGAAGATCCTCAGCGGCTAGAGCCGTCATATCCCACGGCTATAACGTACGGGCTGAGCCCGAACCCTTCCAATACGGCTTAGTGAGTATTGGTGGAGCTGACCGGGATCGAACCGGTGACCCCCTGCTTGCAAAGCAGGTGCTCTCCCAGCTGAGCTACAGCCCCATAACAGGAGTGGTGGGCCTGGGTAGATTCGAACTACCGACCTCACCCTTATCAGGGGTGCGCTCTAACCAACTGAGCTACAGGCCCGCTGGTTGTGCCAGAGTCTCATAACTCGAAAAAGTTTCGAGGACCAGGTGAACATGCAGAGCAGCTACGCCGCTCTTGACCATCATGGAAATTAAACAAGAAGCAGAGAAGGCTTGACCGGTTTTCCGAAACTCAAGTCAGGGACAAGAGCTTCGGAAGTACATGGCAACTTCTCATACGCGCCTACAGGCTCCTGATCCAGATTGCTCTGGGCAGTCGGCCTTAGGTCCGCTATCGCGGAAGCGGATGAGTGCCATGACGTTCTCTCTTAGAAAGGAGGTGATCCAGCCGCAGGTTCTCCTACGGCTACCTTGTTACGACTTCACCCCAATCATGAATTACACCTTGGGCGGCTGCTTCCTTGCGGTTAGCGCACCGACTTCTAGTACAACCCACTTTCGTGATGTGACGGGCGGTGTGTACAAGGCCCGGGAACGTATTCACCGCGGCGTTCTGATCCGCGATTACTAGCGATTCCAGCTTCATGTAGTCGAGTTGCAGACTACAATCCGAACTGAGGCCGGCTTTTTCCGATTAGCTCCCCCTCACGGGTTTGCGACGGTTTGTACCGGCCATTGTAGCACGTGTGTAGCCCTGGACATAAAGGCCATGAGGACTTGACGTCATCCCCGCCTTCCTCCCCGTTATCCGAGGCGGTCTCACCTGAGTGCCCAACTTAATGATGGCAACTGGTAATAAGGGTTGCGCTCGTTGCGGGACTTAACCCAACATCTCACGACACGAGCTGACGACAGCCATGCAGCACCTATAGAGCAGCCCCTTGCGGGGAAGGAATATTTCTACTCCGGTCCACTCCATTTCGAGCCCAGGTAAGGTTCTTCGCGTTGCGTCGAATTAAACCACATGCTCCACCGCTTGTGCGGGCCCCCGTCAATTCCTTTGAGTTTCAGCCTTGCGACCGTACTCCCCAGGCGGATCGCTTAACGCGTTAGCTTCGGCACGGCGGGATTGGGTACCCGTCACACCAAGCGATCATCGTTTAGGGCTAGGACTACCAGGGTATCTAATCCTGTTTGCTCCCCTAGCTTTCGTGCCTCAGCGTCAGTTATGGTCCAGTGAGCCGCTTTCGCCACAGGTGTTCCTCCCGATATCTACGCATTTCACCGCTACACCGGGAATTCCACTCACCTCTCCCATACTCAAGCCCAGCAGTTTCTCATGCAGACTTCGAGTTGAGCCCGAAGATTTCACACAAGACTTACTGAACCGCCTACGCACCCTTTACGCCCAATAATTCCGAACAACGCTCGCCCCCCTCGTATTACCGCGGCTGCTGGCACGAAGTTAGCCGGGGCTTCTTCTTCCGGTACCGTCATAATCGTCCCGATCGAAAGGAGTTTACGCCCCAAGGGGCTTCATCCTCCACGCGGCGTTGCTGCGTCAGGGTTTCCCCCATTGCGCAAAATTCCCCACTGCTGCCTCCCGTAGGAGTCTGGACCGTGTTTCAGTTCCAGTGTGTCCGTGCGCCCTCTCAGGCCGGATACCGATCACAGTCTTGGTGGGCCATTACCCCGCCAACTAACTAATCGGCCGCGACCCCCTCCTTAAGCGAATTGCTCCTTTGACCCGAAGGTATTATGCGGTATTAGCCCAGGTTTCCCTAGGTTATCCCCCACTCAAGGGTAGGTTAGTCACGTGTTACTCACCCGTGCGCCACTTTACTCATGGATTGCTCCACTTTCTCGTTCGACTTGCATGTGTTAGGCACGCCGCCAGCGTTGATTCTGAGCCAGGATCAAACTCTCGTTTGAAACCTGAGGTCTCTCAATTCCAGGACGGAGGTCCGGAAGGAGAGACCAGCCTCACAGAGCTCGAAAACTCCGTGAAGCATTACATTGTGAGAATGATCAAACCAAAACTTCATCGTTTTCTCACGACTGGCATGTTCAACCTGATTGTCAAAGATCCATAACCGGGGTCCGCCTGAGCGGTCCGTTTTGGATCAAGGAATACACAGCAGAGCTGTGCGTCCTCGAACTTGTTGCGCTGCATTTTGCGGGATGCTTACAGACTCTCGCAATTTACGCGCATTTACCGAAACTACAGAAGTTTCAGGAGCTTGTCAATGGATTATTTTCCCATCGACTCTCGCGCGCTTGCAGCACCAAATTTGAAAGATCTGCCCAGAAGGCGGCGCCTCAAGCGCGTGCGTTCTGGTGGGCAATTTTGCCCAAGAGGGAAAACTCACCCTCGCCGTGCAATGGATTGTTCGCTCTGGAAGGACTTTCCTTCTCTACCGGCCCTGCGTGATCTTTTGCCCGGCGAATAACCAGCCGGACGTTTAGACGGGCCGACTTCGCCTGCCTAGATTGAGATCAGATTCAGGTTTCCGGTATGGGCTCTGCTACGGCCCGTCGAACAACTGCTGCTTCGCTCGATCCTACTGGGTAGACTTTGTTTCTGGCCTACCGCGAAGCTTCACCGTGACCACTGCTCACTCGTGCAACTTTTTAAGAATACCAAAGTTCGTTGGGTTTCGCAAATTACTTTCGGTGAGGTTGCTTTCCGGAAGGAGGTGCGTTTCAACGACTTCAGTGAGAGTACCAACTCGGTTGGCCGACTGCAAGGGTTGTGGCTGTTGAAAAGGGGGATTTCGTGTGGGAATCGGGGTTGGATGGACCTTTGTTTGGAGGAGGGGCGCACTGCAGGTCGCTCCGCTCGGGTCGGGATGACAAGCTGGAGGGGAGCGCTTCCATTGGACTTGGTTATTGGGCTCGGGTGTTCGGCTTGCGGTGCGGGTAGGTTTACTCGAATTTGCTGATCAGGCCCAGGTCGGTTAGGCCGTTGATGAAGAATTGCACTGCTAATGCGACCAGGAGCAGGCCCATGATGCGGACCAGGATGCGGATTCCTGTCTCTCCCATGATGCCGCGTACGCGGTTGGCGCCGTTCAGGATCAGATAGCTCAAGCCCGCAGTCAGGGTGATGGCTCCCAAAACCACGCCTAATTCCCAGGGCTTTAACGCTTGCCCTACCAGGATCATGACACTCGAGATTGCGCCCGGCCCGGCCAGCATGGGAATGCCCAGGGGCACGATGCCGGCATCGTCCTTGGACGTGGCCTCCGCGGTTTCGTCGCTCGACTCCTGGGTGGGCGAACGTCGGGCCTCGATCATGTCGATGCCGATGAGCAGCAGGATCACACCGCCGGCTATTTCAAAGGCGGGCAGCGTGATGCCGAACATGCGGAAGATCAGCTTGCCGGCCAAGGCAAAAGTCATCAGGACGATCAGGCAGGTGATCGCTCCGCGGCGGGCCATGCGCTGCTGGCGCTTGCGATCGGCACCGGCAGTGATGGCAAGGAACGCCGGGAATCGCGGCAAAGGGATCGACCAGAAAGAAAATGGAACTGACCGCGAGCACCGAGAACCGCACGTAGTTCGAGTGCAGGGTGTCCATCGCGATGCTTGCTGGTCCGTACATGCACTCAACTTACAACCGCAAGCGTCACGGTTGCGAAGTTATAATCGAAACTTCAATCGAAGGGAGCTGTTGTCGATGCCCATCCAGCCCACAGCCAAGATCTGGCACAACGGAAACTTAGTGCCTTGGGATAAGGCCCAGATTCACGTGATGAGTCATGTCGTGCACTATGGCTCGTCCGTTTTTGAAGGCATTCGCTGCTACGCACAACCTCAGGGAGCGGCCATTTTCCGGCTCCCGGAACACATGCAGCGACTGCTCGATTCAGCCAAGATTTATCGCATGCCGCTGCCCTATTCGCTGGAGCAACTGTCGAGCGCAGTGGTCGGCCTGGTGGAGAGCAACGGTATCGCACCTTGCTACATCCGTCCTATCGCGCTGCGCGGCTACGGAGAGATGGGCGTCAGCCCCAAAGGCACGCCGATCGAAGTGTTCATCGCCAACTACTCCTGGGGGAAATACGTCGCCGGGGACGAGGGCGCGGATGTGTGCATCTCGTCCTGGAATCGGATGGCGCCTAATACGCTTCCCGCGCTGGCTAAGGCCGGGGGCAATTACCTCAACTCCCAGCTGATTCGCATGGAGGCCGATAGCAACGGCTACCAGGAAGGGATCGCACTGGATGTCTTCGGCAACCTGTCGGAAGGCTCGGGCGAGAATCTTTTCGTGGTGCGCAATGGTGTGCTCTACACCACGCCGCTGGCCAATTCCGTGCTCTCCGGGATCACCCGCGATTCGGTGCTGACCATGGCACGGCATCTCGGAATACCCGTGGTGGAGCAGGCAATGCCCCGCGAACTGCTCTACATTGCGGACGAGGCCTTCTTCACCGGGACGGCGGCCGAAGTACACCCAATTCGGTCAGTGGACCGCATTCCCATTGGCGACGGCACCATCGGGCCGATCAGCAAACAGCTCGCCGAGGAGTATTTAGGGATTGCCCACGGGTTGCGGCCGGATCGCTTCGGCTGGCTGACCCACGTGAACGTCAATACCAGCCAACCGGTCACGGTTTAGGTCTGGGGATAAGAATGCACATAAGGGTGCCCCACTCCGGTGGGGCACCCTTTCTTCGTCAGGGTTAAGGACGAGCAACCGCAGGTCCCCGTTCGACTCCGCTCAGGGCAGGCTCTCCACTTCGCTTCGCTCCGATCGGGATGACAAATTGGGAGCCGGAGGCGTGACAGCGGTTACTGGGGGCCGGGGTGAGGTCAGGTCCAGCGGTGCGTCCAGGATCTGGGGACGAATTCCCTGCTGCTGTCCCCAACCTGGCAGGATCGGGCTTCCGGTGATGAGACGCGCGCCGCGGTTGAAGGTCAGATACGTCCAAGCCCAGGAAAAGAAGACGGCAAAGCGGTTGCGAAATCCTACCAGGAAGAACAAGTGCACCGAGACCCAGGAGAGCCAGGCCAGCGTGCCTGCCCAGTGGGCCTTGATAGGCCACCGCACGTTGGCGACGGCAGCGTGGCGGCCGATGGTAGCCATGTCCCCCTTGTCGAAATAGTGGAAATGGGTGCGCGGCTTGCCGGCCATATCCTGGGCGATCATGCGCGCGGCGTGGCGGCCCATTTGCATAGCGGGTTGGGCAACGCCGGGAACCTGACGCCCCCCTTCTTCCACATGAGCGAGATCTCCGCAGACAAAAATGTCCGGGTGGCCGGGCGGGTTCAGGAAGAGGTCGACGATGGCGCATCCACGCTTATCGGTGGGCACGCCCAACATTTTGCCTAAGGGTGAGGCCTGGACGCCGGCCGCCCATAAGGTCACCACCGCATCCACGCGCTTTCCGCCAACGATCACGTATCCGGGTTTTACCTCGCTCACGCTTTCCCCGGTGCGCACCTGGACGCCCAACTGCTGCAGCTGCTGGACTGCTTTTTTTGACAGATCCTCGGGATAGGCCGCCAGGATGCGAGGCGAGCCTTCGATGATGATGACCTGCGCTTTGGAAGGGTCGATGTGGCGAAAGTCGTGCCGCATATAGAGCTTGGATATGTCGCTGATGGCGCCCGCCAACTCGACCCCGGTTGGGCCTCCCCCGATAATGACGAAATTGAGTACGGGATGAGCGCCGGTCTCGACCATCTCCCGCTCGGCCAGCTCAAAGGCCAGCAGCACGCGGCGGCGGATTTCTGTCGCATCCTCGACTGTCTTCAGGCCCGGTGCACTGGGCGCCCAGTCATCGTGACCAAAATAGGAATGGGTCGAACCCGTGCCCAGGATGAGGTAGTCGTAGGAGACCTTGGCACCACTGTGCAGCAGCACGCGCCGGTTATCGGCCTCGATGCCTATGACCTCGTCCATCAAGACTTCGATATTTTGTTTTTTCGAAAGAATGGAGCGAATGGGCTGCGCGATCTCGGCCGGGGAAAGTACGGCCAGCGCCACCTGGTAGAGCAAGGGCTGGAAAGTGTGGTGGTTGCGCCGGTCGATGAGGGTTACGTCGACCTTCATATCCGCGAGCGCCAAGGCAGCGTTCAAACCGGCGAAACCGCCGCCGACTACCACCACCCGCGGGCGGGCCGCCCTTACCGAAGAAGCAACTGTTGCAATCTCAGCCATTCAGACAATCCCCACTGGTCTTTAGATGAGATGCCGTGGGCCAAAGATACAGCCCCCTGGGAGGCTCCGCCGTTAAATCTCGGGATAGAAGTCGAAGAAGGCCTCGATGCTTTGCCGCAACTGGTTTTCGATCTGTTCCCGGCTTCCCTCGAGCACGTGCATGGTGACGTGTGCTTGTTTGCCGTTCTTGAGGGTCACCAGGGCATCTCCCACTTCGATCGCTTCCTCAGAAGGAAGCAGCCTCATGCCATAAATCAGTGTCAGATTTGCCATACCGCCATCTTACTTCGGCAGCTCGCATCTTTCGGGGCCGGTTAGAATCAAACAGCCACCTTTATGACACCAGACATTCGCGACACCGTCATCCTCGGCACCGGTTGCGCCGGCCTCACGGCCGCCATCTATGCCGCCCGCGCTAACCTGAAACCTCTGGTGCTCGAGGGACATGAGCCGGGCGGCCAGCTCTCCATTACCACGCTGGTGGAGAACTTTCCTGGCTGGCCGGAAGGCATTCAGGGCCCGGAATTGATTGAGCGGATGAAACTGCAGGCGACCCGCTTCGGGGCCGACTTGCAGATGGGTCACCTGGTGTCGGTGGACTTCTCCAAGCGTCCGCTGAGCCTGAACCTGGGCAAAGAGACGGTGCATACCCGCACGTTGATCATCGCCAGCGGCGCGACTGCACGCTGGTTAGGTTTACCCAGCGAACAGGCACTGATCGGGCATGGCGTGAGCTCCTGCGCCACGTGCGACGGGTTCTTCTTCTCCGGCAAGGAGATTGCGGTGGTTGGGGGCGGCGATTCTGCCATGGAGGAGGCGTTGTTCCTCACCCGCTTTGCCAGCAAAGTGACGCTGATCCATCGCCGCGAGCAGTTCCGGTCTTCGCGCATCATGCTGGATCGCGCGATGGCCAATGAGAAGATCGAGTTCCTGACCAACACGGCGGTGGAAGAGGTGTTGGGCGTGGAGCAGAAGGAAGTCTCCGGTCTGCGCCTGAAGAACACTCTCAACCATGAAGAGTCGACCTTGCCGGTCAGCGCCATGTTCCTGGGGATTGGCCATGTTCCGAACGCCAAGATGTTTCGTGGGCTGATCGACCTGGATGACGACGGATACATTCGCACCACGGACCAGGTGTTCACCCGCGTTCCCGGGGTTTTTGCCTGCGGAGACGTGCAGGACCGCAGGTACCGCCAAGCCATCACCGCGGCGGGCTCGGGCTGCATGGCGGCCCTGGAAGTGGAAAAGTATCTTGAAGAACACGGCCATTGAGGACGACCGGGTGAGAGGCGCGGGAAGTGTTTCCCCGGATCCGCAACGAGCGGTGCGGGAAAATCTCCTTCCCGAGCGCATCGAAGCGCAGATCGCACAGGCCTGCCGCGAAGCTGGGCGGCCGCGGGCCGAGGTCGCGCTCATGGCAGTCTCGAAAGTGCACCCGGCTTCTGCGATCCTGGCTGCCCAGGCGTTGGGTATCCAACTCTTTGGGGAAAACCGGGTGCAGGAGTTTCAGGAGAAGAGCGTTGCCCTCCAGGCCGCGGGTGCGGCTGGAGCTGCGTTCCACCTGATCGGTCACCTGCAGTCGAACAAGGCCGCGCGCGCAGTGGAACTCTTTTCTTCGATTGATACGCTCGATTCCCTGGCGCTTGCCGAACGCCTCAACCAGACTGCGACGCGCCTGGGGCGGCGGCTGGCGGTGCTGATTGAGATCAAGTTGAGCCATGAGCCTTCGAAGGCCGGTCTGGAGCCGGATTCGGCCGAGCTTGGCTCGCTGCTCGAGCATCTGCCCGGCCTGAGGTCGCTGGACCTTCGCGGGTTGATGACGGTACCTCCTTACCTGGAAGATCTGGCTGCCGTGCGGCCCTATTTCGCCCAACTGCGCACGCTCCGTGACCAGCTAGCGGCGGCGCATCCGCGGTTGTCGTTTGCTGAGTTGTCCATGGGGATGTCGCACGACTTCCCGGTGGCTATCGGCGAAGGGGCGACCCAGGTGCGCATTGGCACCGCATTGTTTGGGGCACGGAAGTATCCGAAGTGATTTCCATCAACGACCATCAGCTGGGAGCGACGTTTCCAGTGCGGATCCATCCTCGCGCTGCGCGCACGGCCATTACCGGAACCATTGGGGATGCGCTCAAACTTACGCTCTCGGCGCCTCCTGTCGATGGTTTAGCCAACGTTGCGTTGGGGGAATTCTTTGCTGAGGTTTTCTCTGTGCCGCGGAGCGCAGTGCAGGTTTTGACGGGTGAGCGATCGCGGAATAAGGTGATTCGCATAGCCGGGCGCACGGCTGCTGAACTGCAACAGATGTTGCGCGGACACTTTACCGTTTAGGATTGATCGCAATGCGAAAGAGCAAAGCTGTGCTGTTGTTGGTTGGGGGGCTGGTCTCGGTGGCTTGGGCCCAAAGCCCTCACGATCAAAGTGTGCTGGTTGTGCAGGGCGCCCAGATCCTGCCTATCAGCGGACCGCCGATTGCGCAGGGCGTGCTGGTGGTCAAGGGTGGAAAGATTGTCGCGATCGGCGCGGCGGGCCAGGTGCAGATTCCTGCCGGAGCCACGATTCAAGACGCGACGGGCAAGGTGATCATGCCCGGGATCGTCGACTCACATTCGCATATCGGCATCGATGGCAACCCATCCGTAGCCGATTCGCAAGACGCCAACGAATCGAGCGGGCCGGTGCAGCCGGCGCTGCGCGCACTGGACGCGATCGATCCGGCGGACCCGAATATCCGTATGGCCAACGCAGGCGGTATTACGACGGCTAACATCATGCCGGGCAGCGGCAATGTGATGGGTGGGCAGACGGCCTACGTGAAATTGCGTGGCGCCACCATTGAACAGATGCTGATCCCCGGCACCATCGGCGGCATGAAGATGGCCAACGGGACCAACCCCAAGGGATACGGGGCGCGTGGCCAGGCTCCCATGACGCGGATGGAAGAGGCAGCGCTGGCGCGCGGGATTTTCGAGAAGGGGCAACAATACAAAGCGAAATGGGATGCCTATACGAAGGCAGTGGCCGGCGGCGACAAGACGGCGAAGGAGCCGGATCGCGATCTCGGACTCGAGGCTGTGATGCAGGTGCTGGACGGCAAACGCGTGGTGCACAACCATACCCATCGCGCCGACGACGTGATGACGGTGCTTCGCCTGTCGGATGAATTCCACTACCGCGTGGTGGTGCACCACGGGACGGAATCCTGTGAAGTGGCCGGTGAGTTGGCCAAGCGGCATATTGGCGTCAGCTACACCATGATCGATTCCCCGGGCGGTAAGCCGGAGACGATCAACGTGAGCATGAGCTGCCCGGCCCGGCTGGAAAAAGCAGGAGTGAAGGTGGCCTTCAACACCGACGATCCGATCACCAACTCGCGGCTGCTGCTACGCTCGGCAGCGCTGGCAGTTCGCGGGGGCATGAGCGAGGATGCAGCGCTGAAAGGGTTGACCATCTATCCCGCGGAGATGCTCGATTTGCAGGACAGGGTGGGCAGCCTGGAGGTGGGCAAGGATGCCGATTTCCTGGTGCTCAGCGGAGCTCCGCTCAGCGTGTATACGCATGTGCTGCAGACCTGGATCGAAGGAGAGAAGGTCTTTGACCGGAGCAATCCTTTGGACCTGCGCTATGCAACTGGTGGCTTTCAAGTGATGAGCCGCTATCCGCAATCGCAGGTAGGTGCGCAATGAAGAGGGCGTTCGCTTCCCTGCTCTTGATTGTGTCTTTGGCGGTTACGTCTTCGCTTGTGGCACAGAACGTCGCCCTGGTAGCCGAGCACCTTTACACCATGGATGCGGGCCCACAGGGTGGACCGGGGATGGTACTGATCCGCGACGGCAAGATCGATGAGGTGCGCCCCGGCGCGAATCTGCAGACTCCCCAAGGCTTTCAGGTGATCCGGGGCGCGTACGTCACCCCTGGGTTGATTGACGCGGACACGACCACGGGGATTTCCGGCGCATACAACATCTCGGCCGATCAGGATCAGGAGGAGTCGACTGATCCGAACACGGCAGATGTGAATGTGCGCGATAGCTTGAACCCGGAGGATCTGCTGTATCAATACGTGAATACGTACGGCGTCACGACGCTACAGGTCGCTCCGGGCCCGGGAAATCCGATCGCTGGGCGCGCGGGCATCTTCAAAACGGCTGGGCCCCTGTCCCCCTTCCGCACCGCGGATCAACTGATCGTGCGGCTCAACTCGGGGATGGTTTTCAATCTGGGCGAGACACCGAAGGAGGTTTACGGCAAAGCTCACAAGGCTCCGGTCACACGCATGAAGACGGCAGAGATGATCCGGGATGCGCTCACCCAAGCCAGGGCATATCAGGAGAAGTGGGACAAGTGGAAGAAGGACGGTAGCGATCCCTCGAAAGAGCCCGCTATCGAGCCTAAGACGGCGGCGTTGGCCGATGTAATTTCGGGTAAGACTCCGGCGATCTTCAACGCCTACCGCGCAGACGACATCGACACCGCGATCCGCATCGGCACGGAATTTCATTTGAAGTACATGCTGGCTTCGGCGGCGGAGGGATACCTGATCCGCGACAAGATCAAGCAAGCGGGCGTGCCTGTTCTGGTCGGGGCAGTGATGCAGCCATTCGAGAGCCTGGAGACGGCGAACGCGACCTACGAAAACGCTGCCCTGCTGCAGCAAGCGGGAATTCCTATCGCGATCATGACCGGCTATGAGGCTTATGTTCCCAAGAGCCGGGTGCTTTTATTCGAAGCGGCTGTGGCCGCAGCGAATGGACTGGGCATGGAATCGGCCTTGCGCGCGATCACCGTTTCCCCTGCAAAGATTTTGGGCATCGACGATCGGGTGGGTTCGTTCAGCAAGGGCAAGGATGCCGACGCAGTAGTGTTTGATGGCGACCCTTTCGAATACACCAGCCACGTGCAGCAGGTCCTGATCCAAGGGGCGGTCACCTACACTAGGGTTCAGCCGTAAGGCGCACACCCATTCAGCGTTCAAGGAAAATACATGTCTACAGCTCCTGCCCCGAGTCATGTTTTGTATGCCTGGGTGCTCGGTGTGATCGTTCTGACTCTGCTGACGGTTTCACTTTCGCGGCTGAAGCGGACGAAGACCAGGGCTGATTACATGGTTGCAGGGCGTTCGCTTCCGGCATTTGTGCTGGTGTTTACGCTGCTGTCGTCGTGGATTGGTTCGGGATCCCTGCTGGGTGGGGCGGAGAACGCCTACAAGCACGGCTTTGCGGCTCTTTGGCAGGGGGCCGGTGGATGGGCCGGGCTGCTGCTGATTTATTTCATCGCTCCCCGGGCGCGCAAATTCGCCCAGTTCACGATTCCCGACTTGCTCGAGGCTCGTTACAACCAGACCGCTCGGGTGCTGGGGGTCATCGCCATTCTTTTTGCCTATACCGCGATCACCAGCTACCAGCTGATCGGCGGCGGCGATATTCTTCACCTGGTTTTTCCTGAAGCGATTACCGCGGATCTGGGCAAGTACATCATTGCTACGTTCGTCATCGTGTTCACCGCGATCGCCGGGATGGCTTCCGTGGCCTATATGGATGTGGTGATCGGGTCGCTGGCCACGGTTACTCTGCTCACGGCTTTACCGTTTGTGCTGCACGGGGCCGGAGGTTGGAGCGGCGTCACGCATGCGCTGCCGCCTACACATTTTCAGGTCCTGGGAGACTTTAACCTGGCCCAGGCATTCGAGCTTTTTCTGCCGACTATGCTGCTGATGCTGGGCAATCAGTCGATGTATCAGAAGTTCTTTTCCGCGAAGTCAGAGAAGGACGCGCGCAATGCGGTGGTGGGATGGATTATCGGCACGGTGATTCTCGAAACAGTCATTGTTGCACTGGCGGTGTTCGGCTCGGTGCTTTTTCCTACGGGAGAGGTTCATCAACGGCCGCGAGAGATCATTGCTTATACGGCCTTACATGGAGTGCCGGCATGGCTGGGTGCACTGCTGATGGGGGCGGTGTTTGCCAAGATTATCTCTACCGCCAACAACTACCTGTTTTCCCCTTCGACGAATTTGGTTAATGATGTTTTTATTCGTTACCTCGCGCCCGGGGCTTCGAATAAGAGGGTGCTTATCGTTTCCCGGCTGGTGGTGGTCGTGCTCGGCATCTGGGCGCTTTACCAGGCTCTTAACACCAGCTCGGTGCTGGCCAAGACGCTATACGCGTATACCATTTACTCCGCTGCGCTCACGCCGGTGATACTGGCCGCGTTTTATAGCCGCCGCGCGAATGCACAAGGAGCGGTGAGCGCTATCGCGGTGGGGACGTTGGTTACTTTTTTCTGGGATCTGGATGTGGTTAAACGGCAGCTGCCTCCTGTGCTGGCGCAGCGGGACGCTATCTTTCCGGCCTTGATCGCGGCTCTGCTTTGCCTTGTGGTGGTGAGTGCTTTGACACCGCCACCGAGAGCTGCGCAGGTGGCTTTGTTTTTTCCTGAGGGGTAGGGGTGGTCGAGCGGAAAGCCGGCTTAGGGTTGCGCTGGTGAGGGATAACTTCGGATGTTTTCGTCAAACTCCCAGAAGCCCATCTGAAGAGCTTGTGGCCTTATCGAGATTCCATGAGAAGTTCTCGAGTCCAAACAAATTCGTCATCCTTGTGTCTGTAGGAAGTGGAGAACTTCTCAGGAAAGATCGGTAAAGTCACGGGCTCTCAGATGACGATCTTGTTTGGACTCGCGCGCTTCTCACGAAAAATCGATTTAGTCACAAGCTTCCAAGCTTCCAGGAATGACGATTCTGTGGGAGCTTAACGAAATCCCAAGTAAGCAGTCGTGGGGCTGCGCCCGTCTTATTCGTCCCACGTACGCTGAGGCGAACGTGGGGCAGCACGTCACGCACGTTGAGGTTCGCCCCCCCGTCAGTTGAAGGGATATAGCCCTAACCGATGCGGACGGTTCCGAATACCTTGTGGACGGGATAAAGCTTTAACGGAACAGACAGCGCTCTTCAGCGGGTGCTGAGGGCTTCCAGTTGCGGACGCGCGGCTTCGTAGGTCAGGGCTATGCCTTCGGCCAGAGCGGTCTTGGATTGCCAACCCAGCTGGTGAATGCGGCTTACGTCGAGCACTTTTTGGGGCGTTCCGTCGGGGCGCGTGGTGTCGAAGACTAACTCTCCGTCGAAGCCCAGGACGACGCAGACCTGCTCTGCCAGTTCTCTTATGGTTACATCCGTGCCGGTGCCGATGTTGATCAGGGGCACACCCTCCAGCAGTGAGGAGTAACGGTCTTCTCCGAGGTTCATGAGAAAGACACAGGCTTCGGCCAGGTCTTCACTAAACAAAAGCTCGCGGCGTGGTGTGCCCGTTCCCCATACCACGATCTGCTTGTGCCCCAGCGCTTTTGCCTCCGCCACCTTGCGGATCAGCGCGGGCAAGACATGCGATTTTTGAGGATCGAAGTTGTCGTTGGGACCGTATAAATTGGCGGGCATGGCCGCCAGGTATCGGGTGTGGTATTGCCGGTTGTAAGACCAGCACATTTCGATCCCGGCGATTTTGGCCAACGCGTATGGCCGGTTGGTGGGCTCAAGCGGGCCGGTAAGGAGATACTCCTCCTTGATCGGCTGCGGGGAGAGCTTGGGGTAAATACAACTGGAGCCGAGGAAGAGCAGGCGGTCGACGCCGGCGCGGTAGCAAGCATCGATCACGTTGGTTTGAATGATCAGGTTTTCGCGAACGAAGTCCGCCGGATAAAGATCATTGGCCAGGATCCCCCCGACTTTGGCAGCTGCGAGAAAGACGTAAGCAGGACGCTCCTTCTCGAAGCAGCGCCGTACGGCAACCGCATCGGTGAGGTCGAGCTCGGCACGCGACCGCAGCAAGAGCCGGTGGAAACCCTGCTTGCTGAGATTGCGGCAGATCGCCGAGCCCACCAAACCCCGGTGCCCGGCAACGTAGATGAGGCTTTTCTTCTCCACCTGCGTGTACTCCGATCAAGACTCGTGAAAGTTGTAGGCGGAATAGCCGTGCTGCGTGACCAAGGCATCGCGTTCCGCAGCCTTCATGTCTTCAGTGGTCATCTCTTCCACCAGTGATCGAAAGTCGGTCCTGGGCGACCAGCCGAGCTCCCTGCGCGCCTTACTGGCGTCTCCCAACAAGGTCTCCACCTCGGCCGGGCGGAAGTAACGTGGATCGACCGCCACCAAGGCCTTGCCGTGCTGGTCGTAGGCCTGCTCTTCGATGCCTCTGCCGCGCCATTCCAGGTGGATGTCAAGACAGGCTGCTGCCACGGTGACAAATTCACGAACGCTGTGCTGGACACCGGTGGCAATCACGTAATCGGTTGGACGCGCCTGCTGCAGCATGAGCCATTGCATCTCGATGTAATCGCGGGCATGCCCCCAATCGCGCCGGGAATCAAGATTGCCGAGATAGAGCTTCTGCTGCAGGCCCAGCTTTATACGAGCCAGGGCGCGGGTGACTTTGCGGGTGACAAAGGTCTCACCGCGCAGCGGCGATTCGTGATTGAAGAGAATGCCATTGCAGGCATAGATGCCGTAGGATTCGCGATAATTGACCGTGATCCAGTGGGCGTAGAGTTTGGCGACTCCATAGGGTGAACGGGGATAGAAGGGAGTTTTTTCCGACTGGGGTGTCTGCTGGACGAGGCCGAACATCTCCGACGTCGACGCTTGATAGAAGCGCGACTTCCGGGTGAGGGCGAGGATGCGGATAGCCTCCAGCAGCCGAAGGGTCCCCAGTGCATCGGAATTCGCGGTGTATTCGGGCTCCTCAAACGAGACCTGGACATGACTTTGCGCGGCCAGGTTGTAGATCTCGTCGGGCTGAACCTTTTCGACCACGTGGATCAGGCTGCTGGAATCTGTCATGTCGCCGTAGTGCAGTACCAGGCGGCGCGCTTCCTGGTGCGGGTCTTCATACAGGTGGTCGATCCGATTGGTGTTGAGCAAGGAAGTGCGGCGCTTGATGCCATGCACTTCATATCCCTTTTTGAGCAGGAACTCAGCGAGATAGGCGCCATCCTGACCGGTGATGCCGGTGATTAAAGCTCGTTTCAAGTGGGAGCGCTCCTCTTTGGCCCGACGGTTGAAGCTGATCTCATTTTATGCCGGATGGCTCGGCGCGCCCGGCTAGTTTGGCTGATGATGCGCGGCTGGTATCTTGACAGAGACTATGGCTGCACAAGAATCCCTACCGCTGCCTGCTTGCCCGCAGGCAACTAAGCGGCTGCTGCACGTGGTGGACTCGCTCTCGCCGGCAGCAGGAGGAACCACGGAGGGTATTCGCAAGCTGGCGGAGAGCTGCGCCGGCGTGTCTGCCGTGGAGGTGGTTTGCCTGGATGACCCGGGAGAATCTTATCTTGGCGGGCAGAGCTTTCCGGTCCACGCCCTGGGTCCCACACAGGGTAACTATCGATATACGCCGCGGCTGGCGGAATGGCTGGGGCAAAATCTCGCGCGCTTCGATGGAGTGGTGATCCATGGGTTGTGGCTCTATCACTGCTACGGCAGTTACCGAATGGCTCGCGGACGAGTTCCTTATGTCGTATTTCCTCACGGCATGCTGGATCCCTATTTCAAGCGGGCGTTTCCGCTGAAACACCTCAAGAAGCAGGCGTATTGGGTGGCGCGGGAGTATCGGGTGCTGCGCGATGCCAGGGCGGTATGCTTCACTACACCGATTGAGCGCGATTCCTCCGCTGGAACCATGTGGCCGCGGCGATGGAATCCTGTCGTGGTTTCGTTTGGCACCTTGCAGCCTTCGGGTGACCCGGCGAGGCAACGGGAGATCTTCCTGAGCCGGTATCCGGCTTTGCGCCAGCGCAGGTTTTTTCTCTTCCTCTCCCGCATGCATAGCAAGAAGGGATGCGATCTGCTGCTGGAGGCCATGGCGCGCGTGGCGGAGGCGCATCCGGATTTGGACCTCGTCATGGCAGGACCCGATGAAGAGGGTCTTCGGCCGCAGTTGGAGGGGTTGGCAAAGCGGTTGCAGATCTTGAATCGAGTGCATTGGACGGGGATGCTGGAGGGCGATTTGAAATGGGGCGCGTTCCACGCTGGCGATGCGTTTGTGCTGCCTTCCCACCAAGAGAACTTTGGGGTCGCGGTGGTGGAAGCGCTGGCCTGCGGGTTGCCGGTGCTTATCTCCGACAAAGTGAATATCTGGCCGGATATTGTGCACGATGAGGCCGGCATCGTGAACCCCGATACTGCTGAAGGGACCTACCGCTCCATGACCAGGTTGCTGGCGATGCAGCCAGAGGAACGCCGGCGGATGATCAGCAACGGCCTGGAGTGTTTTCGCGTGCGTTATGAGATGAAGAGGACGGCGCAGGCATTGAATGAGCTTTTCTAGCAGGGGTTCCCGGGAGTGAACGAGAGGTCGCGTGGGTTGAAACTGATTTTTTTCGATTGCTTTTGCTGTCTAACTTGGCAAAAGACTTTAGTGGGGCTTCGCCCGATTTCCTGTTGAGGTTGGTGGCGCTGGCCAACTTCGCGCGGCTCTCCTTACTGAAGGCCGCACACATGGACGTTGGTGAGTCCGCGCAACAGGAAATCCGGGTCGCCCTTCTAATTCAACCCATGTACGCTGGTGCGAACATGGGGCCCCATCCAACTCCTATTGGGGTGAACGGTAGTTCTCACACAGACTCTGACGTCCTGGTTTCTGTTATCCCATTCAAGCCGGAAAGACGGCTTGAATGGGACACCCAGGGTTTGCTAGCGGATTAGGGCGTGGGTGCCGGTTTTTTGTACGGGGTGATCCTCTTGCTCGTAAACTGCCATGTGGTCGTAGACCTGGGCGTGCTCCAGGGTGGAGCCGGCTAGATCTTTGGCGGAGAGGATGGCCCGATTGCTGCGTGGCCACTCAATCTTTAGCGCCGGGTCGTTCCATAGAAGCGTACGTTCATGCTGCGGAGCATAGAAGTCCGTGGCTTTGTAGAGGACTTCCGCACCTTCGGAGAGGACCATGAAACCGTGCGCGAAACCTGGAGGAATCCAAAGCATTTTGCGATTGCTGCTACTCAGCACTTCACCCACCCACTGGCGGAATGTGGGCGAATGCCGCCGCAGGTCGAGCGCAACGTCGTAGATTTCTCCGCTTAAACATCGGATCAGCTTTCCCTGGGGATGGTGAATCTGGTAGTGGAGTCCACGCACAACATCCCGCCGGGAAAAGGACTGGTTGTCCTGCACGAAAGGACCCTTGATACCCAGTTCCGCCAACGCCCGTTCGTTGTAGCTTTCGAAAAAAGTACCGCGACTGTCTTCAAAGACCTTGGGTTCCAGTACCTGGACATCTGCAATTGTGGTCGCTACTGCGTTCATCTATCTACTCCCTCGCTCAATGCGAGCTTAATTTTTAAATCAGCTGGCGACCTGCATCCCGGTTAAAACGTCCTGAAGCTGTTGCTGCCAAAGGGGGAGCCGGAAACCAAAAGCATGGGCAAATTTGTCGTTGGAAAGCACGGAATTGGCCGGCCGTTTGGCCGGAGTTGGGTACGCCGAGGACGGAATTGCCTGCACCTGCGGCGGAACGGTGAGGATACCGGTGTCGAAAATGGCGCGGGCAAAGCCACACCAGGACGTCGAACCGCCGGCGGTCATGTGATAGATTCCCGCCGGAAGCTTGGCCCCAGGGGCAGCGTATTGTTCTACAAGCGTTGCAGTCGCAGCGGCAATTGCAGCCGCCGAAGTGGGAGCCCCCACCTGGTCGTCGACGACCCTCAATTCTGACCGCTCGGCGCCCAAACGGAGCATGGTCCGGAGGAAATTCTTGCCCTGTGCGGAATAGACCCAACTGGTGCGGAGCACCAGGTATCGTCTCGCTGTTTCGGCAATCGCCGCTTCCCCTGCCGCCTTCGACGCACCATAGACACTTACCGGGCTGATGGGGTCGGTTTCAAGATAAGGCGCCGGCTTTTCTCCATTAAATACGTAATCGGTGGAGTAGTGAATAAGAAGAGCACCAAGCCGGTCCGCCTCCTCAGCCAACACCCGGGGAGCGGCCGCGTTCACGGCGTAACAGAGGTCACGTTCGACTTCTGCCTGGTCGACAGCCGTGTAAGCGCCGGCGTTGATGATAACCGCGGGCTCGACTCGCCGAACCAAGCCGCGGATCGATGGCTCGCTGCTGAGATCGCATTCCGCTCTACCGACCACAACCACATCGCCAGGGGAATGGTACAAGCGGGAGAACTCGGTACCCACCTGTCCGTTTTTGCCGGTAATCAGGATTCGCATGCGTCTTAGTAAAGTGTAGAGGAACTTGACCGGCGAATGAGCAAAATCTGTCGTTTGCCGCTATTGGCTAATAAGACGCTGTTTCCGCCGCCAAGGAGAGGGTCTCTTTAGTAACTTATGCAGGCCGAGGCAATGGGCTAGAATTCTCCCACCATGAGCGAAGTGAGCGAATCCGAAGTGAGCGAATCGACTGATCTTCCGCAGATTTCCGGGCCTGGGCCCAACATGGCGCAGGTGGACCCGCCACATCCGTTCAAAAGTGCTGTAAAGACCCTGCTAATCGCCGCCATCGTGGTCAGCATTGCCCTGGGTCTGTACGTTTACCTGGGACAGAAACCTCCCGTGGCTTCCGGAGAGGTTTTGGCGTCAACGGTTTACCCGGTACATACGTCTATCAATAATGGCGCCGGCGGCAATGATGGGATGGCGGGCTCTGCCGAGACTTATGATCAAGTACTCATCCTGACCAAGATCAGAATCAAGAATCAGACCGATATACCGCTGTTCGTGCAGGATATTGGTTCGGCCATCAAGTTACCCGATGGCTCTGAGCAGACGAATGTGGCGGCCAGTGACAAGGATATGGACCGGGTCTTCCAGGCGTATCCGTCCTTGAGCTACTTGCGGGCTGACCCGATCCACCGCGACATCACGCTGTCTCCCGGCCAAACGGCTGAAGGGCTGGCGATTTTCAACTATCCCATTTCGAAGGATCAATGGGATACGTTGCAGACGGCCAAGGTTGTGGTCCAGTTCATGCACCAGAAGAATCTGGAAATCAATATCGGTCGCTGAGCGCGGGAGAGGATCCTCCGCCTCCGTTCCTAATAGCAAAAAAAAGGCGCGTCGGGTGCTCCGTTATCCCATTCAAGCCAAAACCGGGCTTGAATGGGGCACCCCAACCTTGGTTGCCGGTGAAGCAGGCGGCCTTGCCTAGGGGGTCAAGGGTGCAGGGGCGTTCTTGGGCGTTGCCAGATAGCCAATCACCTGATTCTTGTTGATGGTGTTGATCACCAGCTCATAGAGGAGCTTGTCTTTGCCGGTGTAGAACTGCACCGGCTCGTCCAGGCTCTTGTCCTTTTTCTCAATCTTCTTATCGTCCGACTCCACGACCAGGGTGTATTTGGAGTGTTTCTCGTCGGCCTTCTTCAATTGCAGGCTGACACCCGAGATCGGAGTGGGCTTGGCTCCCTTGGTCAAGTTCAAATCGTAATAGTTACGATCGCCCTTATGCTTTAGGATTTCCAGCTCCTTAGCGTTGGTCGCGACCAGCCCGCTGGTCAAGCCCAGGTCGCCGGTCACCCTTTGCAACTTGCTTTCCGTGTTGGCTAGTTCCGTCTTGGTCGCGGCAACGTCTGTTTTTACGCCGCCCACATCGCTCTTAACGGATGAGACATCGTTCGAAACGGCACCGATCTGCTTCTGGGCCTCGGCCTGGGCTGCCTGCTGCTCCTTCTCCAAGCGGCTGGTTTCGGCCTGCTGCCGCTTGAGGAACTCACTGGCACGGGCCTCCAACTGGCGCTGGGTCAGGCCGACGCTTTGGCCCAACGTTTCTGAGGTGACGCGGAGCTTGGCGTTGGTCTCGTTGAGACTCTCGGCCAGTTTGTCATTCTGCTGCTGCGCGTTGACCAGGGCGGTCTGCGATTTTTCGAGGCGCGTCTCCAGGGTGTAGCTCCATATGAGCGCGGCCGCGGACGCCAATGCGGCGAAGCCAAGGATGGCGATAAAAAGTCCAGATTGGGTTCGTTCCGCTGTTTCGTAACTGTCGTCGCTCATGCGATCTGCCTCTTTCGCTTGCGGGGCGTGCTCTCGACTCCGCAGTATTTTCTCATCCTACAATGGACGGGTGGAGACTGTGGATGTCATCGTTGGGGGAGGGGGCATTATTGGCCTCTCTACAGCACTCGAATTAGCGCAAAACGGGTACCGTGTCCGCGTCCTGGAGAAGGGGCGGGCGATGTCTGAGGCATCGTGGGCCGCGGCCGGCATGTTGTCGGCCAAGGACCCTGATCATCCGGCGGAGCTGGTCGAGCTCGCCGCGCTGAGCATCCGTCTTTACCCGGAATATCTGAGCACCGTGCAGCGGCTCTCTGGCCGCCCTGTACCCCTGCGCACCCAAGCTAGTCTTGTGACGAGCCGAATGGGAGGCGGGTTTCACGCCAACGAAAGCACGGAGTGCCCTGCGCTGAGCGCGCAAGAGGCGGAAAAGCGCGTGCCGGGATTGGCGACCGAGGGCCGCTCCTTTTGCTGGATGGAGGAACCGAGCCTGGATCCGCGCGATCTGTGCGCAGCTCTTCCTCTGGCGGTCGCAGCGGCGGGAGTGGAGTTGCAGCGGGAGACGGCAGTGCGCGCCGTTACCAGCCGGGACGGCGGAGTAGAGGTGCAAACGCAGAGGGGCACTGTAAGCGCGGGCGCCTTCGTGAACTGTTGCGGAGCGTGGGCGGGGGAGGTGCGGCATTCCGGACTGGCACACACAGCCGCGGCGGCGGTAGTGCCACGGAAGGGGCAGATGCTTGCGGTTCGATTGCCGCCTCCACTCGACTTGCACTATGTTTTGCGCTCGCCCGAGATTTACCTTGTGCCGCGGGGCGAAGGCCTGATCGTGATTGGAGCTACGGTGGAGCGGGCGGGGTTCGACCGCCGGGTGGAACCGGTGGTGGTGGAACAACTGCGCGCAGAAGCGGCGAGGCTGTGGCCTCCCATGGCTGCCGCCCCGGTGGTGGAAAGCTGGAGCGGGCTTCGCCCGGGAACCCCAGACGAGCTACCCCTTATCGGTAGCGCCGGAGTGCCACATTGCTGGATGGCGACTGGACACTTTCGTAATGGGATTCTGCTGGCGCCGGCGACGGCATTGATCGTACGGCAACTGCTGCAAGCGAAGCCGCCTGAGGTCTCGCTTGCAGCTTTTCTGCCGGGGCGCTCGATGGAAGCGGTGGTCGAGCGGTAAGAGCGAACGTGCCCCTAATGGATTTCGGCGACTTCGGCAAACGCCTGGCGCAGGCGATCGATGGAGAAGCCAGGGCTCCTGCTGGCGTCGATGAGTACTTTTTCGCGCCGGGCTATCAGATCCACGGCCGCGGGGATGAGTTTGATGACCTCAGCCGGCACTACCACGGCACCATGGCGATCCGCGTGGATCACATCGTTGGGCGCTACGATCATCCCGGCAACACTCACGACGGTGGCGACGTCAACGACATGACAATAGACATGTGATGGCATGATGGCACCAGCCAGAACGAAGAAGTCCGTGGCCCACAGATCAAGGTCGCGTACAGCGCCGTCGGTGATTACGCCGGCGCAGCCGAGGCCTTTGTGAACGTTGCTGTTCACTTCGCCCCAGAACGCCCCCAGTGCGGCATCGGGACCATCGAGATCCTGGATGACGGCAATGCTGGGCGTTGGCCCTTCAGCAATATGTTCGTAATAGGCGATCGTTCTCTTGCCTCCGTCACGCGGTCCTCGGGGATCGGGCTCGCGGGAACGGATGGTCGCGGTGCGGGCAAAAGCCACCACTGGCTTGGTAGCCGCAAAGGGTGCTACGAGAGGACGGCGATTGAAGCCGAAGGCCCGCCGTTCGGGAGCCACTACATCGAGGGCATTACAAATGGTCGGCGTGTCGAAAGCGCGGAGCGCTTCGAGGTCGGCAAGGTCGGGTAGTACGGACATGGTGGTGCCTCCACAGTCTCTTCTTGTAATGGACAGCACCCGGCGGGTGCAAACAATTTCGGGTATGAAAATTATTTTCCTCTATTGCAGCGCCCAAGAATCCAGTTTGCACAAGTTGCCAGCCCATGTGTAATATGGCGTTCGAGTTCCTGGGTAAGGAGACCAATGCCGAACGTACTTTCTGATCAGGAAATACTCTTGGCCGCAGAGCAAGAGATGATCAAGATTGGCAGGTACCTGTCTAACCGGTACTTTCATGCCGCGCTGGCGGGAAACATCAGTTTCAGGGTTTCCCATGAATTGGTTTTGTGCACACGTCATGGCGCCGACAAGGGTGACTTGAGCGCGGATGACCTCGTTGTCTGCGACCTGGATGGAAAGAAAATCAGCGGCAAGGGCGACCCGACCTCAGAGCTCAACATGCATCGAATGGCTTACCGAGAGCGCGGGGATATTCGGGCCGTGATCCACGCTCATCCGCCGCATGCGACCGCGTTCGCCGCAGCGTCGGCGCCGCTGGATGAATTAATGCTTCCGGAAATGCTGGTTTTGCTTGGCCCCGTTGCCCTGGTACCGTACGCGACGCCCGGCACGGAGCAGCTGGCCGAGCAGTTGAAGCTGTACCTGCATCACCACGATGGGTTTCTGCTGGAGAACCATGGAGCACTCACTGTGGGCAGCGACTTACGGGAAGCCGCGTTGCGCATGGAACTGATCGAACACAACGCGCAAATAACGATGCTGGTGCGACAGATTGGAAAACCGTTTGTCTTGTCGGGGAACGAAATGGATTCACTGATGGCGATCCGTCAAAGGATGTTCCAGAGAAATATTCTTTTCGCTTAGTCGAGCAGGAGGGCGTTCAGCCAAGCTTATCAACCCGAGAATTTGGGTAATTCGCGCATCTTTGCCCGCAGCTCTTTCTCAATCAAGCCGGCTAAGATGGTGAATTTTTTCTCGTTTCGGGCAGCTAGCGTGATGTAGAGGCAGTCGACCAGAGTAAGTTGGGCTACTCTCGAGGTCAAACTAGCGACATGCACTTTTCGTTCGTGCAGGGAGGTGAGAAGACTCAGCGATGCTACCCGGGCGAGCGGAGAGTTCGCATGGTTCGTCAAGGCCACGGTGAAGGCTCCCTGTTTTCTTGCCAGCCGTAGAGTATCCACGGTAATGCGGGAAGTACCTGAGTGGGAAATGCCGATGGCAACGTCGTCCGCGGTCAACGTTGCGGCCGCGATGGTTTGCTCGTAGGGGTCAGTGTGCGCCTGGCAGGGCACCCCCAGAAGAGCGAGCCGGTGGCTGGCTGCGACGGCCATGGATCCGGAACTGCCGATGCCGAAGATACTGACTTGCCGGGCTCGTTTGATGCGATCCGCCAGCTCGACAAGATGCGGAACCGAGAGCATCGCGCGAGTGTCAATGAGACTCTGAATGTACGCGGCAAAGACCTTGCTGATGCGGTTCTCGTCATCATCTCCGGGATCGAAGTCCTCAAACACAAGGGGCAGGGATACCAGTTCTTGCGCCGATGCCAATTTGAACTCGTGAAAGCCGGCAAAGCCAATGGCGTGGCAAAATCGCGTGACCGTGGCCGAACTAACTTTGGCTTTGCGAGCGAGCTGTTTCAGGTCGAGCGCGGGAAGCGCTTCGGGGCTGGCGGTGATGTAGTCGGCCAGCTTTTTTTGTAACGGGCTCAGTGAGTTATAGTGCGAACGAATTCTGAGAGTACAAGTAGCGATTGGGGATGTCCCAACGCGGTTTGACAGTCTATCTTTTAGGTTAGAAACCATTGTCTCCCGTTACCGAGCGTCTCGCTACACTCCCGCGCCGCTGAGGGATTGTTTCAGGGGATCGCCTGCGGGCTCCACTTCGATCTCGCCCTTCCACTCGATCACGATTCCCCGTCGGATGCTCTCCGATACCGCGCAGAAAGACTCGTGATGTTCCAGAGCCTTCTCTACACTAACTCGCTTGTCCTGTGGAATCTTCAGGCGGTAGCGCAGGGATACCTGCGTCAGTATCATCTTGCCATCTACTTCCTCAATCTTCCCCTCTGCCTCCACTTGGAGCTTGTCAGGGGCTGCGCTGATACCACGCGCTTCTAATGCACCCGCCACGGTTCCAGTCATGCAGCCGCCAATGGCGGCTACGATGTAGTCCAGCGTGGAGGGCAGTGGCTGGTCAGGCTGGAGTTTGAAAAACTCTGCAATGCCGCCGTAGACGCCCATTCTCACCACGTCGGGAAAGCCTTCAAACTGGGCGCGTTTAATCTTACTGTTTCCTGTTTCTTTTTCGACTTTCACTTTGGACGTTTGCAGTAATCGCGCCATCGGAGTCTCCTTGGCATACTACTCGACGGATTATAGCCCACTCCAAAGAGCTATAAGCAAGTTAGGTCAAGCGGGCATGACAGGATGCCAAAGTTGTAAACCGCGCCTCGATCGAGTCACCTGCTTTTACGGTCACCAGCTCAACCGCAGAGCCGGGAATGACCAGGTCTCCAGCGCGCAAATGCCGGCCCCGCTCCGCGGCGTGCCGGGCGAGCCATTGTATTGATCGCAGCGGGCTTCCCATGATCTCGGCACAGCTGCCGGAGGCCCTTACTTCGCCGTTCACCAGGATCCGCACCTGTTCGGATTGCAGGTCCCAGTTCGGAGGCAGGGATTGCATCTCACTTAATACAAGCCCAGCGTGAATGCCGTTGGAAGCGATGAGTTCCTGCAAGGACGGAGCGCCGAACCAGAAGCGGTAATTGTGGAGTTCGATCCCGGCGCAAACTCCGGCCAGCGCAGAAATGATCTCTTGGTCGTCTACGTCTGCTGGGAGATCTCTACCCAGCCGGAACACCAGCTCCGGCTCGACGGCGCAATCTACAAAGGATCCGGCGGGCAGCTGGGCGCCCTGAAAAAAAATGTCCGGCTCCAGCAACTTGCCGGATATAGGCTCCGTCAATTTGAACTGGCGCCGAATAGCTGCACTGGTGCAACCTACCTTCCAACCAACGATTCTCGCTCCGTCGTTCACTCGCCCGGCTAGAAAGCCGTCCTGCACTTCGTAGGCTTGATCGGTCGTGAGGGTAGTGATATCCGCAACACCGCCTGTGAGCTGGTGGTTGCGAAACAGGTACCGCATCTCCTGCACCAACTTGGTGATTGCTGATGGTGCCACCATCGTGATATTCCTTGCGCTCTAGCCGAGTGACGCGACTTATGGCATAAGTAATTTAAGAAGTGTCTCTATAAGGCCGTAGAATTCAACCGTATGTCAACGCAAAAGGAATTGGCCAAACTAGCCGGTGTGTCGGCGGGCACGGTGTCCAACGTCATCAGTGGCTCGGCCCAGGTGAGTGAACGCGCACGACTGAAAGTTCTGGAAGCAATCCGGGTTCTTAACTATCGGCCAAACCTGATCGCCCGAAGTCTAAAGACTAACCGCACAAGTACCCTGGGAATTGTGGTCCCGGACATTACTATCCCATTCTTCCCCAAGATCATTCGCGGGGCCGAGTCGGCGGCCAGGGAGCGGGGATTTTTCCTGATGGTGCTGGATTCGGAGAGCAATCCTGACCGCGAGATCGACATGATTAACCTGCTCCACGCGCAGCGGGTCGAGGGTATCCTGCTGATCTCAGCTAGCGGTCATAAATGGCCTACGGAAACCGCCAGTGAGATCTTGTCGGGCTCACCGCTGGTGTGCGTTGATAGGTTTCCTGATGGACTCGACGTGGACTCAGTATGCGTGGATGATCGCAGCGCTGCAGAGATGGGGGTATCTCATCTCATAGCAAAGGGGCACACGCAGATTGCCATCGTGACTGGTCCGCTTAGCTTAAAGAACGAGCGCGCTCGGCTGCGAGGATATCGGCAAGCGCTGACCAAGGCGGGGCTTCCTCTTCAGGACTCACTTACGTGGATTGGGGGCTTTAGCCACGAGAGCGTTGCCAAAGCCTGCCAGCAAGGACTTCTCGAACCCGGCAACAGGCCGACTGCCGTATTTGCGACCAACGGGGCGACGGGCCTCGAGGCGGTAAGGAGTATCTATGAATTGGGGTTAAGTATCCCCAAAGATATTTCCTTAGTGACCATCGACGACTTTACCGTCGAGGACTTCTTCCGACCTTCGATTACCTCCGTGATCCAGCCCGCGTTTGAGATGGGCTATCGCGCGGTTGAGGTTCTTCTCGACAGGATCGCAAAAGGCAAGGACGAGAGTGCGCGGCAGAAGATTCGCTTGCCGGCCACCCTGGTGGTCAGAGATTCATCGAATGGGATTCACTTGGCCGCCCGCAAAAAAAAGTAACCTCGACTGTTTAGAAGGTTATGAGATTCTTTTTTGCATCGATCTTGCCGGCATCAAGGTCCGGAACTTTCTTAAGGTCATCCACTGATTTAAAGTCGCCGCCGTGCTGGCGGTAGTCGACGATGGCCTGCGCTTCCTTTGCCGTAATAGCCAGACGCTTTTCCAAGATCTCGGCGGACGCCGTATTCACGTTGACCTTGGGGACTATAGGGGGGAAGCTGACCGACAGGTACTTTACGATGGTGTCAATTTGTTCGTCGCTCATTTGAGCTCCGTTGTTGACCATGGTTGAGACTACTTGCGCCCAACCATCTTCGCTGTACCCCTTGCCAATTACATTGTCGGTCGAGTGGCAGGTGCCGCACACTTTTACGAAAGTGTCCTTGCCGGGATTGTCCGGCAATTGGCTCTTCGCCTGGTCCTTGGCTGGTTCGGGCTGCTTTTCCTGGGCGCCCAGAGACACCAGGACGGCAACGGCCATCAAGCCGGTTACAAGAGAGCGCCCAACCCAGTGTTTGTATCGACGCAAAGAACAGGTTTTCATGGCGGCACTCCCCTGGAGAAAGGTTAGTTCAGTTTCAAGCAAATAAAAAGTCGTGGGCAAGCCCTTAGTTGTTCAGTGCGTAAGCCACGACGACTCCAGTTGCGGGAAGCACGACATACTGCTTCCCGCCGACCATGTAGGTCATGGGCGACGCGGCGAGGACGGGCGGCAAAGTCGGCGGAACATCCGCATCGACGTTGCCCAACTCCTTGCCTGTTTTCGCATCAAGAATCTCTAGACCACTGGGGGCGCCCACAAATACCAGGCCACCAGCCGTAGAAAGAACTCCGCTTCTCTCGTTAAAGCGGTAATCCCAGACCTTCTTTCCAGTGAATATATCCATTGCGCGGATGTAATCTCCCGCGGCATAGCCGGCCATAAGATCCTTCATGGCGGCGCGCGCCTTCTCATCCGGCGTTCCTCCGCCCGTCCAGCGGTTCACCTTCGAGAGAGGGTCTACGCCCGCTGTGTATATGCCGCAGCCATCCTGTACCCGGACATAGAAGAGATTGGTTTGGGGATCGAGCGAGGGATCGGGCCAATTGGCGCCACCAAAAGCTCCCGGGCAAATGGCCGTTCCGCCTGGAGAGGATTCGCTGGCAGCGGTGAGAATGGCGTGGCCTTTCTTGTCATATCCGCTGGTCCAGGTTGCCTTGGTGGACAGAGGTTGAGCCAGCAGCAGCTCTCCACTTTTTCGGTCCAAGACGTAAAAGTATCCATTGCGGTCACCGTGCACCAAAAGCTTTCGGTCTTTCCCTTCCCATTTCCGGTCCACGAGTATCATCGACTGGGTTGAATCCCAGTCGTGGGTGTCGTGCGGAGTGAACTGGAAGTACCACTTCAACTCGCCCGTCTTTAGGGAGAGGGCAACCACGCTGCAGGTGTAAAGGTTGCTGCCCATGCGTTCCGTGCCATTAGCATCCGGGCAGGGATTACCTGTGCCCCAATAGACGAGGCCTAGTTTTGGATCGTAAGAACCCGTCATCCAGGTGGCGCCGCAACCATGCTCGAGGGCGTTACCAACCCAGGTATCAGCCAGCTTGTCGCCGCGTTTGGGAATGGTATAGAAGCGCCACGCGCGCTCACCATTGGAGATCTTGTAGGCATCGATAAAACCGCGAATTCCCTCTTCTCCTCCGCCGACACCTACCATGACGAGGTCGCCTACGATAAGCGGAGCAGAGCTCGCCATCACGCTATCTTTGACGGACCCTAGCTCAACATTCCATATCCTGGTGCCTGTCTTGCGGTCAAAGGCCATCAGGTGAGCGTTATCGGTGATAAAGAGAACCCGGTCTCCGGAGATGGCAACGCCGCGATTGGAACCGCGACCGGCTTCGCCCAAGATACCTGCCGTATGAGGTTCGTGATACGACCAAATCGGGCTGCCGGTCGTGGCATCGATGGCGTAGAGCTCATTCCAACCCGTCATGTACATGATTCCGTCCACAACGAGTGGAGTTCCCTGCAGCCTCGGCGAGGTGGGAATGGGAAACTTCCAGACGGCGGTCAGTTTCTGGACGTTGCCGGTATTGATCTGATCAAGTTCGCTGTAGCGATTGCCGGAGATGCTGCCGTGATAGGTGAGCCAGTCGCTCTTGGGCTCGATGGGCTTGTCCTGATACTTGTCGCCGACGCGCGCCAGCAGGTGGAATTTTCCGTCGGGGGCGAGTAGTTGCGCATCCTTCTCTGTTTGCGCCATGAGCGTACCGGTAAGCTTGTGGCCGTCGGTCAAGATCAAAGTCTCCGGCCGAGGCTCAAAGTTCGGGATCTTCGCGGCGACTGCGGGCTGGGTGTCGGTCTCCGCGACTTCTCTTCCCCCGCGACCGTAGGTAAAGCCACGTCCGGTAAACCCTGCCGTCGCCATGGTTGGATTGGTACCAGCCAGGACACGAACATCCTCCAGCACCTGACGCAGTTGATCGTCGGAGATTTGTAGCGTCTTATGTGCGGGACTATTGTGGAGTGCCGCGGTTACTTCGATATCGGTGTGGTAGCGGATGTACTGCAGGATAGAGGGCCCACTGGCACCCTTCATATCGGCGCCATGGCACGAACTGCAGAGGGCTGTGTAGGCTTTCACGTCGGGAGGTTTGGGTTGCGTCGAGGCCGGGGGAACAACCGTGGACAAGGGCTGCTGCGCAAAGGTGGGCAACGCAAACAGACAAAACAGCAGTAACAGTCTTCTCATTCCGCTTCCGATTACTCCACGAATTCAAATCGAGTTTCGGGTTTGCTTCTGTGCCGCAGTCACAATCAGGTCAACTCGCGTGTACTGTCCGGATCAACCAAAGGGTGTTCCCCTACATCCACCCCGCGGTGGATCTTCGAGCATGATTCGATTTTGCTCAAACACTGAACTCCATCCACATCGACGTGTATGGGGCTTGGCCACAGTACACCAGGGCCGATTGTTCATGCAAACGGCATTCTCTTTGGTCGTTGACATAAGAAACTTATTTTCAATATGATTCGGGTCCGACAGGGAATGGAACCGTCGCGGTGTTCTGCGAACCAGTGCCAGTCGCCGCGTTAACGGACCCGGTCGCGGGTTGGTGACGACCAGAGGAGGGTTATTCATTTGCGTGGATTGATATCGCAGATGTACCTCCCGGGAAAATAACTTCGAATCCTCTTGACACTCTTAAAACGCCGCTAGTAGATTCGTGGTCGGTCAAGATGAGACGTCTCAGGTTAGCATTCTATGCCAAATCGGAGCGTTGCATAAACCGATTTCTTTGAGCAGTAGTCACTCGCCCATCCCTTCCAGCTCTCTTCAGGAAACTGGAACAGGCGGATGCAACCGAACTTGATGGCGCGAAGAAAATTAGAAGTGAACTTGGAGGCCGTACCGCTATGAACAATCTACGGTTAGCACACAATAAGACCCATGCGGTCACGAGGTCTATTCATGGGATCGAAGCCAAGTCGACAACGAAGTTTCTACTTTGGTACCTAGCGTTAATCGCCCTTGTTCTTTTGACCAGGATTGCGAGCGCCCAGGTTTCGACGGCGTCAATCGAAGGGACAGTGCAGGATGCATCGGGTGCGGCCGTAGGGGGCGCCACGATTACGGCCACCCAGGTAGAGACGCAAGTCACTCGAACCGCGACCAGCGGCAGTGACGGTTTGTATGCCATCCCCCTGCTGCCGTTGGGCAACTATACGGTAAAGGTCTCGGCCACGGGCTTCGAGGATTTTCAGCAAACAGGAATCACCTTGACGGTGGGCCAGGCGGCGAAGGTCGTGGTCACCCTCGGAGTGGGCAACGTAAAGCAAACTGTGACGGTGAATGCGAATGCGGCCATGGTCAGCACCACCTCCAGCGAAACGCAGCAGCTGGTAGATCAGCGCCAGGTGGAAGGACTGCCCCTAGACGGCAGGAACCCGGCGGCGCTGGTGTTTCTAGTGGGCGGCGTCAGCAATCCGATCCTGAATATGGCGCCCTCGAACACGGGCAGCGCGATTCTGCAGAATTCCCTGGTCTATCCGAACGAAATCGCTGCCAATGTTCATGGCGTGCGCGCCGGCGGTGTGTATTACTCGTTGGATGGCGCGAACAACATCGATTCATACGAGGTCACAGGCGGACCCTTCCCAAATCCCGACGCGGTGGATGAATTCAACGTAGTGAGCGGAAACTTTGGCGCCCGCTATGTGTCGGCCCCGGGAGGAGCAGTCAACATCGTAACCAAGTCGGGCACCAACTCGATCCATGGCAACGTATTTGAGTTCATCCGCAATGGCGCTGTGAATGCGCGCAATTACTTCGCTGCCCAGCCCGATGCGCTCAAGCGAAACCAGTTTGGGGCCACCGCGGGTGCCCCCCTCATTCGCGACAAATGGTTCATCTTCGGCGCCTACCAAGGCACGCGTCTCAGCGATGTGTTGGGCGGTATCGTGTCTTTTGTTCCCACGGCTCAACAGCGTACAGGCGACCTTTCCAGTGTCACCAAACCAATCATCAATCCGGCAACGGGACTGCCGTTTCCGAACAATCAAATCTACCCTCTCAACCCAGTGACCCAGGGACTTCTCAAGTACATTCCACTGCCCCAGAATGCAAGCGGCAGCATTAGTTACGCGCAACCGGAGTCGCAGCAGGAAAACCAGTACGTCGTGAAGAGCGACTTCGTATTTAAAAACCAGCGAGTCTTCGGGCGCTATTTCTACGACAGCTTCAACTGGCCGGGGACGGGTATCCCTGACGGCAATATTCTGGCAGCCTTCCGCGGTCAGCAGCACCAGTGGTACAACGCGACCGGGGGCCATACGTGGACCCACGGCAACCTGATCAGCGACGCGCGCTTCAGCTTCATTCGTGACCACAGCACGACGGTGGCCGGCGAAAGCACCGTGACCCTCACGAACCTGGGCGCGAATATTACGCCGGGGCAATTTCCAACGATTCAATCGTTGTCGGTGACCGGACTGTTTGCGGTCAATCCGGGAAACTACAATACCTTCCCTCGCAATACGTACGACGGGGCGGAGGACATCACCATCATTAAAGGGAAACATCAGATCGCGTTTGGTGCGGAAGTACAGCACGTCGGCGTTACGCTCGAAACCGATAACCAACAAAATCCGATCCCTAACTTCACCGGAGCGCTTAGTGGTAACGCGCTGGCCGACTACCTGCTCGGCTTACCCGGAAGTTTCGGACAATCCGACGGCATTTACGTGCAGGCGGTAGGATGGCTGCCGGGGTTTTATGGCGAAGATAAGTGGCGCGCCACCGATCGTTTGACCCTTACAGCCGGCATACGATGGGATCCGTATTGGCCTTTCCATGCGCTGAACGGACGCGTGCAATGCTGGATTCCCGGGGAACAATCCAAAGTGTTCGTGAATGCTCCGACAGGCCTGGTCTATCCGGGCGACCCGAATTGCAAGTCGAGCGCCACCAACAATAACAATATTGCCAACATTGAACCGCGCATCGGCTTTGCGTGGCAGGCGGATTCAGCCGGTAAGACCGTTGTGCGCGGTGGTTACGGTCTCTATACGATGCAGTTTCCGCTGGCCAGTTTCCTGGCCTTCGGCCTGACCCAGCCGTTCGAGCGAACGTTCAGTTTGACCGCCCCAGGATCCATCAGCAATCCCTACGCAAACTTCCCTGGCGGCAATCCGTATGCCAACGGCTTTGAGTTGAATGGCAACCAAAGGCCGGCGGACTCGGCATTCGTCAATCCAGGATCGGCGTACGCCCTACAGCAGAATTTCAAGTTGGGTAACGTGCAGCAATTCAGCCTGATCGTCGAAAGGTCCATCACCACCAACGATGTGGCCTCGGTCGGCTATTACGGAACCCTGGGCAGACATCTCAGCATGGTTCAGAATGCCAACCAGGCGGTCTATATCCCGGGCGCATCCACGCAGACGAATACCCAGCAACGGCGGCCGGATACAAATATCTCTTCGATCAACCAGGAAGTCTCCCCGGGTATTTCTAACTACAACGGGCTGGAGCTGACGTATCGCCATCGGATGCGTGGAGGCTTTACGCTATCCTCCGACTTCAACTGGAGCAAGAACCTCGACGACGCATCCGCCCCAGCCAACGTTTTGTTGACCGGCGGTGCTTATATGGCGATCCCTGGCGACCCGTCGTTTCGCTACGCGAATTCGGACTTCGATCAGCGCCACACGTGGCGGACGAGCGGAGTCTGGAACCTGCCGTGGTATGCAAGTGCTCATGGGTTCCAGAAGATCGCCTTGTCGGGCTGGCAGATCAGCGGAATATTCACCACGGACTCTGGCTTTCCCTTCAGCATTAGCTCAGGGTTCAACCAGTCGTTCTCTGGGAATGGACAAGATTACGCGGATTATGTGCCCGGCGTTCCGATAGGGCTTGGGTCAGGGCGCAGCCACGCGGCGATGGTCGCCGCATGGTTCAACCCCGCTGCCTTCGCCGAAAATGCTGTGGGAACGTTTGGCGACACCAACCGCAACATTATTACCTCGCCGGCTTACACGGATGTCGACTCTGCGCTGGTCAAAACCTTTAACATCACCGAACGTTTTAGCACAGTCTTGCGGTTCGAGACATTCAACCTTCTTAACCACACACAGTTTCTGCCACCCACGAGCGCGCTGGGATCGAGTTTGGCTAAGATCACAGGCGCCCGAGATCCTCGTATTTTGCAAGGGTCGATCAAGATCTACTTCTAACCTATTCACCTTTACCGTTGTCCCGTCGAGTCGGCCCGGCCGGTGGTGGAGTATCCGCTACCGGCCGGTCGTCGCTTGACTAAGCTTCTGCCCGCGCCGGACCTGGCCGTACTGGGACGTTTTGCCCCAAACCGGCTAGCCTAAGGGTGTTTGAGGGCTTAAAATGGCCAAATCGCCCGTTGGGCGGGGCGCTGCGCTATAAAAGACACAGTGCTGGGAGCCGCGGACGGACGGCCGAGTTCAGAGATCAGAGGAGCGTTCAGTATGTCTACGGCGGTGGTGGGAAAAGGACTTGCAGGCGTAGTTGCGGCCAATTCGGGCATTTGCTGGATCGATGGCGACGCTGGAGTACTGGCCTACCGCGGGATAGACATCCACGAATTAGCCGAGAAGTCGACCTTTGAAGAGACGACTTATCTCCTATGGTTTGGACAGCTACCCAATGCTGCCGAGCTCAAAGAGTTCAGCAAACGGTTGACGGAAGCGCGCAAGCTGGATCCCAAGATCCTTGATCTCCTGCGATCCTTCCCCGAGAGCGCGACGCCGATGGAAGTGCTGCGCACCGCGGTTTCCGCATTGAGCTTTTACGATCCGGACGAGGCCGATAACGAGCACGACGCTAACGTCAGCAAGAGCTATCGCCTGACCTCGCAGATCGCCATGTTGGTAGCCGCTTACGACCGGCTGCGCAAAGGAAAGCCGGTGGTCGAGCCGGACCTCTCGCTGAGTCACGCAGCGAATTTTCTATGGATGCTGAATGGCGAAAAGCCTTCCGAGACGGCGACCAAAACCTTCGACCTGGCGCTTATTCTCCATGCCGACCATGAACTGAATGCCTCCACCTTCGCCGCCCGCGTAATCGCCGCCACCCTCTCCGACATTCACTCCGCGATTACCGGCGCTATCGGCGCCCTGAAAGGACCGCTGCATGGCGGGGCCAACGAGGCGGTGATGCGCATGCTGTTCGCAATCGACAAAGAGGGCGCCGACCCGATCGATTATGTTGGTAAGCTGCTGGCGCAGAAGAAGAAGATTTCCGGCTTTGGCCATCGTGTTTACCACACGGAAGATCCACGAGCGACCCACCTGCGCAAGATGTCAGAAGAGCTGGGCGAGTCGTCGGGGAATGCAAAGTGGTTCAAGATGTCGCGCGCGATCGAAAAGTATGTGCTTGCGGAAAAGAAGCTAAATGCGAATGTCGACTTCTATTCCGCTTCGACGTACACCATGCTGGGCATCGACCTGGACCTATTTACGCCGATCTTTGCCGTGAGCAGGATATCCGGTTGGGCCGCCCACGTCATCGAACAACTGGATGACAATCGCCTGATCCGGCCGCGCGCCGAGTATATTGGCCCCGAATACCCTGTTCACTACACGCCAATCGAAAAGCGCTAACTTCCACTAAGGTTTACGGCTGGCCGGGGGGATGACTCCATTCATGCGCAGGTATACCACCATCTGCCCGTAGTGGTCGTTGGTGTGAGCTAACGCCGTCGCGGCTAAGCCTGCGCGGGTGGACTTGTGGTCACCGCCGAATTGCTGAAATGCGTTTTCCGCAGTGATGGTGGCGATTGCCTGCTGGGCGAAGGCGTAGGAGTCTTTTAACGCCTTTACGATGTCGTCTTTCTTGGTCAGTTTTTCGATGGCGTCGGAGTCGACTCCGCCTTTCACACCGAAATTTCCGAAGTAATAGTATTGCGAGGCTGCAATGTGGGTGACCTGCTGGGCGAAGGTCCGCACGCCTTCAAAAGTGCCTTTGTTCGGCTTGAAGTTGTATTTATCCTCCGGCATGGCTTCCGCGGCAGAGACGACTTCTTCTTGCTGGCTGCTGAAAAGCTTGGCGTAGATCTGCGCTGGGGATGCCTGGGGTTGGGCGAGGCGTACGGGTACGGTTGGCGCGGCGGGGACGGATTGTGCCGGGGATAGAGCTGGTGAGATGAGCAGGGTACATATAACGAATGAAGCAAGTTTGTTTGTCACTTTCGATCTCCGATGAGTGGTTTGGCAGGAGAAGCCTAACAGGTTTCCATAAAGAACCGCGGCGTAGTGACGAACGGCCCACCGCGCGGTGACGAAGGGCGCTGCTCAGATCTTCTCCTGCCGCGTTCCCGTAGAATAGGAGCAGGAGTTTTTGTGCGGCGAATCTACCTGGATGCGAATGCCACTACGCCTCTGCTGCCCGAGGTGCTGGAGGCTATGCGTCCTTTTCTGCTGGAGCGGTTCGGCAATGCTTCGTCGATCCACCAGGAAGGCCAGCACGCACGTTGGGCAGTCGAGCAGGCACGGGCTAGCGTGGCCCGGCTCCTCGGGTGCCGCCCGTCGGAGATTGTCTTTACCAGCGGCGGGACGGAGAGCGATAACCTCGCGATCTTCGGCTCGGTGAAACCAGGGGATCATGTCGTCACCAGCACAGTCGAACACCATGCGGTGCTGCATGCGGCCGAGAAACTACGGGAACGCGGGGTCGAGGTAGATTTCGTACCGGTCAACGGACAGGGGGTGGTTGCTCCCGAGGACATTCGAAAGGCGCTGCGGCCCAACACCCGCTTGATTAGCGTCATGATGGCCAATAATGAGACCGGGGTTTTGCAGCCGGTGAAGGAGATCGGCCACATCGCCGCCGAGGCGGGGGTCCGATTCCACGTGGACGCGGTGCAGGCCGCAGGCAAGCTGCCGCTGGAGATGGATGCGATCGGCTGCCAATTGCTGACGATTTCCGGTCACAAAATGCACGCGCCCCAGGGTACGGGAGCACTGTTTGTCCGTCGCGGCACCCGGTTGGAACCGCTTTTCGCCGGCGGTGCGCATGAACGGCAGCGTCGGGCAGGCACCGAGAACGTAGCCGGCATCGTAGGCCTGGGCAAAGCAGCAGAGTGCGCAAGGGAAGGGCTGCTCAGCGGAGTTCCGGAGCGTATCGGCGGTCTGCGGGACCGCTTGGAGTCTGGCCTGCTGGAGCGCACAACAGAGACTGGAGTCAACAGCAGAGAGGCTTCCCGGGTGCCGAACACGACGAATCTCTGGTTCGACCACCTGGAAGGAGAGGCGCTGGTGATCGCGCTGGATCTCAAGGGTCTGGCGGTATCGAGTGGCGCAGCTTGCTCCTCTGGCGCCAGCGAACCCTCTCACGTGCTGGAGGCTATGGGTCTCTCTGCCGAGCGGGCGCGCAGCAGCCTGCGCATGAGCCTGCATCGGCAGACGACAGAAGAAGAGATTGATCGAGCGATTGAGTTAGTGGCGATGCAAGTGGCCAGACTGCGGGAGGTTTCCGCTGTAACGGTCCGGTAACCATGAAAAAAGAATCCAAGACGATTGCTGTGGCCATGTCCGGAGGAGTGGACTCGTCTACAGTGGCGGCCATGCTCAAGGCCGAGGGACACGACCTGGTCGGTTTGACCATGCAGCTGTGGAACCAGCGCCGGCTCGCAGGCCAGGACGGGATCCCGGAGCAGGTGCAGGGACGCTGCTGCTCCATCGACGACGTGTACGACGCGCGGCGGGTGGCGGAGATGCTGTCGATTCCCTACTATGTGGTAAACCACCAGGAGCGCTTCGAGCGCGACGTAATTCGCCCTTTCGTCGACGAGTACCTCGCCGGGCGGACGCCCATTCCTTGCAGCCTGTGCAACAACCACCTCAAGTTCGACCAGTTGCTGCTGACCGCAAGGCAGATCGGGGCGGAGAAGATTGCCACCGGTCACTACGCTCGCAATGAGTATGATCCTGAGCGAGCGCGCTGGATACTGAAGCGGCCCGCGGATGCGAGCAAGGACCAAACGTATTTTCTCTTTGGCCTGACCCAGGAGCAGCTGGCACACACGCTCTTCCCTCTCGGAGGATTCACCAAGCCGGTAGTGCGCGAATTGGCGCGTGGATATGGGCTAATGAGCGCGAACAAGCCCGATTCCCAGGAGATTTGCTTCATTCCGGGGGGCGACTATAAGCGGTTTATCGACGCCTACCTTGAGGAGCAGGGCGAAGCCGTGCCGGACACCGCGGGAGAGTTGGTGTCAGTGGGCGGCGAGCCCCGAGGAACGCACGATGGGGTGCACAACTTTACCGTTGGACAGCGAAAGGGATTGGGTCTGGCCTCGCCTTCTCCGCTCTATGTGATCTCCATCGATCGCGATAGCAAGCGGGTTACCGTGGGCGCTGAGCCGGAGTTGCTGCGCGATTCGCTACGAGCGCGGAAGCTGAACTGGATCTCCATTGCGGGGCTGGAGGGGGAAATGCGTGCCCAGGTAAAGATCCGCCACCGGCACGAACCGGCCTGGGCCACGCTGCGGCAAACGGGCGAGGATGAGGTCGAAGTCCGCTTCGATGAAGCGGTGCGGGCCGTAACCCCAGGGCAGGCGGCTGTCTTTTATTCCGGCGATGAGGTGGTCGGCGGCGGCTGGATCGTTTAGGTCCTAAACGAAGAGGTCGTCTTCGGGTTCCAGGTGGTTGCTCAGGTCTTTCTTGCGCAGGACGTCGACCCCCGCGCGGAGACCATTGAGGATGCCGTTGACTTGGCGCACGGGCACCGCGACGCCATGCTCGATAGCCTGGACAGCGGAAGTCAGATGGTCGAGAGTTCCTTTGACCATGCCATCCACCCGCACAGCTTGAGCCTGGGCGCGATCGGTTACCTCACCTACGAGTCCGCCGACCTTGTCACTCTTGGCGCGCAGCGTAGTGCTGACGGCGGCCAGATTGTCGGTGATGGTTCGCAGCTTGGGCGTCATGTCCTGAATCACGTCACGCGAGGCAATGATCGCCGGTAAGGCGTGCAGGCGTACGTCGTCGGCCAGCCCCATAAGCTTCTTCTGGGTCTTGCGGGCAGCGATAAACATGCCAACCGTAAAGCAAGCCTGCGCAAGAATACTGATCGCAGCTATGGCAATGAAGACAACCAATAGAGTCTGCGTGGGTTTATCCATTTGCTTTCACTTCTAACCCTTCGCTTGAATATTTTTGCGGCCCGACCGGCTTCGTGGAGGGCAATTCATACGGCCGCGAGCGGCCCGGGAACTGCCCTCCCTCATTCACGATTACCGACAAAAATGCTCTAGACTTGTCCGTCGACTGTAGCGGTTGTCGCTGTGTATGCGTTCTTTCCCGCATCCACTGCTTTGGAAACCTTCTCAGCATGCTTGGCCACTACTTTGCGTCCCTGCTCGATGTAGGTTTCCACCTGGGAACGGCCAGTCGCTACCGCTTGCTTGCCGCGCTCTACATAGTCGCCAAACTGCTCTTTACCGGCATCGACGTAGGTATTGACCTGGGCCGCGGCATCCTTCGACTTCTGCTTCAGATATTCTGCGCGCTCACGTGCGCTCTCAGCCAAACTTTCACGAGTTTCTGTCCCTGATTGGGGAGCGTAAAGCACACCGATTGCCGCGCCAATTCCCAGTCCGACCAGAAACCAACCGAAACCACTGCTGCTTCCGCCTTGCTCTTCGTCTGTCATGATTTTCCCCTTATCTTGGTGTACTGGTCTCACTATACTGCGTCTGCCTACTTGGCCGGGTTTAGCACCCGGATACCAGCCAGAAGATACTTTGCCAACCCATTGGCTGCTTGCTGACAATGATGGGATGCATAATACTCCGCCAAGGCCGTTTCGTGTGGGGTGATAAAGAAAAGGCATCGGGCGCGGGGCCAAAATTTAACGCCAGCCCCTTGCATGTTTCCTTCGTCAAAAGGTAAGCGACGGATGATTGGCGAAGAGGGCCGAAAACCGAGGATTATCCATGAAGACAGCTTTTCTGATTCGACGCAGCGTGCCGCTAACCATTCTGACGGGTTTCCTGGTTCTTGGGGCGGGCTGCAAAAATCCGTTTGTTAACGAACAGCCGGCACCGGCCGCCCAGCAGGCAGCGCCTGCCGCAGCCCCGCAGCCGGCTCCCCCCGCCCCAAGAAGCGATCAGCAGATTGGCAGCGACATCCAGGCAAAAATTGGTGGCGAGTCCGCGCTGAATGGCCAGAACATCCAGGTCAACGTAGCCAATGGAGTGGCCACCCTGGACGGCAAAGTAGACAATGACGCCTCCCGCGCCCTGGCGGCTGCAGATAGTGCTTCGATCGACGGTGTGCGGACAGTGGTCAACAACCTGGTTGTAGCGCCGGCCAAGGCGGCAAAGGCTGCTCCGGAGCCGAAGCGGCGCAAGGAAGTGGCCCAGGCGGCGCCGCCGCCCCCTCCGCCACCACCGCCCCCTCCTGCCCAGGAGCCGGTGCAAGTCGTAGCCCCGCCACCACCACCGCCGCCACCGCCTCCCCCGGTGGTGAAGACGGTGACCTTGCCTTCCGGGACGGTCATTCCTATTCGCATGATCGATACGCTGGATAGTGGGAAGACTCAGCCCAACACAGTTTTCCATGGGTCACTGGCGGGCGATCTGATCGTGGATGGGATGGTGGTCGCCAGGTCGGGCGCGGCAGTAACGGGACGGGTGATCATCGCCAAGGACGCAACCCATTTTTCCGGTAGCTCAGAATTATCGATTGAGTTGACGCGCATTGATACGGTGGACCATCCAGTGGATGTGGTGACCGACGCCTACGATAAGCAAGGTGCGGGCCGGGGCAAAAACACTGCGCTCAAGACCGGAGGCGGGGCTGCCGTTGGAGCCGTTCTCGGCGGTCTATTGGGAGGCGGTAAAGGCGCAGCCATTGGAGCCGCCAGCGGCGGCGGTTTGGGGGCAGGCGTGAATGGGGTCACCAAAGGACAGCAGGTACAGATTCCCACGGAAACGCTGGTTACTTTTCATCTGCAGTCGCCGGTGAGTGTCACTACTTCGAAAAAAGTAGGCGGCTCGGAGAACAGCGACGGTTTGCAACAACGGCAGTGACGATTTGAGTGGGGTGTGGGAAATCGTTGGCTCTCCGCTACGCACTGGCATTTGCGGGCGGGAAGGGCGCACCGCAGGTCCCTCTCTATTGGCAACCAGACGCCTAGGTCCAGACTCCGTATTCCACCAGGTGGCGCGCGATGGCCCGGGAGCGCGCGTAGACGTCTTCTGGAACTCGCCGGGCTAAACGGCGGCAGATAGCAAGCTGTACCTTCAAAGTGTCGCCCTCAGCGACCGCTGCTACGATGCGCCGGGAGGCTAGCTCGATGATGTCCATTGCCTTGGCGGCGTATACCTGGACCATCGCCACTGCAGTATCGGCCAGCGGCAAACTGCGGGCCTTGAGCTTGCGGGCGCGCAGCAATGCTGACTCCAGCGCATACACCTGAATGATAATGTCCGCCAGGTCCGCCATTACCTCCTGCTGATCGGCGAGGGCGTTCATGTACTTCTGAGTAGCCGCGCCGGCGGTGAAGAGGGCTAGCTTTTTTGCGCCGGCAAGTATCTGCGCCTCAGCATACAAAGGATCGCCAGAGTGGTCAGCATCGTCCTCAAAGGAAGGCGGTTCCAACACTTCGTCCATCAGCTTCTTGATGGCAGCCATCAGCGGGAGCTGGCCCGCCATGGCGCGCTTCATCAACCAGCCGGTGATGATCAGGCGGTTGATCTCGTTCGTGCCTTCAAAGATGCGGTTGATACGGGAATCGCGATAGGCACGCTCCACCGGGTACTCTTCCACATAACCGTAACCGCCATAGATCTGGACGGCGTGATCGACGACGGCCTCGAGCATCTCCGAGCCCCAAACTTTCAGTATGGAGCACTCGACGGCGTATTCCTCAATACGCTTCTGAATCTCACGGGCGTCCTCCGCGGCGCCACCTTCGAGAGCGGAGAGCGCGTCGTCAATCATTCCTACCGTGCGATAGGCCATGCTCTCGACTGCGAAGAACTGGGCGGCGGAATCGGCCAGTTTCTGCTGGATGAGACCGAAGCTCGCGATCGGCTTGCCGAAGGCCTGCCGCTGCTTGGCGTACCCGATGGCGTAGCCTAGCGCTGTGCGGGCGCCTCCAATACAGGCCGCGCCCATTTTGAAGCGGCCGATGTTGAGAATGTTGAAGGCGATATGGTGTCCCTTGCCCACTTCGCCAAGAAGGTTTTCTATCGGCACCTTACAGTCGGAAAGCACCAGCGGACAGGTGGAAGAGCCGCGAATGCCCATTTTGTGTTCTTCGCCGCCTATCGAGAGCCCGGGAGTGTCCTTCTCGACCAGAAACGCAGTGAACTTTTCTCCATCGACTTTCACAAAGACTGTGAACAGGTCGGCAAAGCCGGCATTGCTGATCCACATCTTCTCCCCATTCAGAAGGTAGTGGGTGCCGTCGGCGGAGAGGGTAGCGCGGGCGCGGATGTTCATTGCGTCGGAGCCGGAGCTTGCCTCGGAGAGCGCATAGGCGCCAATCCAATCTCCGCTGGCCAACCGGGGCAGGTACTTCTGCTTCTGCGCGTCTGTGCCATACCAGACGATGGGCAGAGTGCCGATGCCGACATGAGCGGTAAACGCGACTGTGAAGCTACCCAGCTGGGACAGATGATCGACGACGAGGGCGGAAGTGACCTTACCCATGGCCAGCCCTCCGTACGCCTCCGGGATATCGACGGCCATCAGGCCCAGATCTCCGGCTTTTTTCAGCAGGGCGCGGGTGACATCGAAATGCTTGGCCTCGATCTCGTCGGCTGCGGGAAGCACCTCGTTGCGAACAAAGTCTGAAGTGGTGCGCGCAATCTGGCGCTGCTCGTCGGTGAAGTCTTCCGGGGTCATGATCTCTTCGGCCGAGCGTTCTTCGATGAGGAAGCTACCGCCGCGAAAGACACTTTTGAGAACTTCCGTCGCTGTTGCCAATTCTTTGCCCCCTGATCTCTAGTAGATGGATTCGAAAATACCTGCAGCGCCCATGCCTCCACCGACACACATGGTCACCAATCCGTACCTTAACTTTCGGTCTTGCATGGCATGCAACAGTGTGGCCGTCAACTTGGCGCCGGTGCAGCCCAGCGGGTGGCCCAGAGCGATGGCTCCGCCGCTCACGTTCACTTTAGCCGGCTCGAGATGCAGTTGCTGTATCACCGCCAGCGATTGCGCGGCAAAGGCTTCATTCAGTTCGATGAGGTCAATTTGGTCTAAGGTTAGCCCGGCCAACTTCAGCGCTTTGGGAACAGCATAGAGCGGGCCCATCCCCATTTCTTCCGGCAAACAGCCGGCGGTCGCGTAGGAGACGAAGCGAGCCAGGGGCTTGATGCCCAAGGCGGCGGCGCGTTCCGCGGACATAACCACGGCGGCGGCTGCCCCATCCGAGGTTTGCGATGAGTTCCCTGCCGTGACTGTTCCCCGCGCATGGAATGCCGGCTTGAGGCCAGCCAGCGCCTGCAGCGAAGTTTCTGCGCGCGGACCTTCGTCAGTGGTGAAAGTCTTGGTGGCGAGCTTGACTTTGCCCGCGCCGTTGGCGGAATACGTCACCGTAACCGGCACAATTTCTGCGTGGAAGCGGCCGGCCTCGATGGCCGCCAGCGCCTTCTGATGGCTGGCCAGCGCAAAAGCATCGGCCTGTTCACGGCCGATGCCGTAGTGCTCCGCCACGCGCTCGGCGGTGAGTCCCATGGAAAGATAGGAATCGGCATAGTGGTCGATGAGCCAGGGATTGGCGCTGACTTTGTTACCGCCCATGGGCACCATGCTCATGGATTCGGTGCCGCCGGCGACAATGACTTCGACTCCCCCGCCGCGAATGCGGTCGGCGGCCATAGCAATCGATTGCAATCCGGAGGCGCAAAAGCGGTTGACGGTCATCGCCGAGGAGCTGACCGGCAGCCCGGCGCGCAGAGCCGCGATGCGGGCGACATTCATTCCCTGCTCCGCTTCCGGCATGGCACAGCCGAGGATCACATCTTCAATCTCGTTGCGGTCGAGCTGGGGCAAGCGCGCGAGTGCGCCTTCGATCGCGGTCGCGGCCAGATCGTCAGGCCGGGTCGTGGCCAGCGCACCTCGACCAGACTTGCCGACGGCGGTTCGGACACTGCTGGCGATGACGGCTTCTCTCATATGTATCTCCCGGTTCCCGCAGTGGCTAAAGCCCACGTTTTTCGGTTCTTTACGGCACGACTAAAGTTGTGCCCTGACACAAAACATGCTCTTGGTTACTCAATAAAACTCTGCCCTCAATTTCTGAGTGGTTTGCCGGTCTTTAGGGTGAACGCAATGCGTTCCTGGGTCTTGCGTTCTCCACAAAGCGACAGGAAGGCTTGGCGCTCGAGATCGAGGAAGTACTGCTCGCCTACGACCGTCCCGGCGGGTATGGCGCCGCCGCACAAAATATGCGCCACATGGTTGGCGACCTTCTGATCGTGATCGCTGATGTAGTCGGCTTGACGCATGAGATGGACGCCGAGTTTGAGCGTCGCCAGGACACTTTCGCCGGCCGCGGGGACTTCCCGTGGTGCCGGAGGCGCATAGCCTGCGCCGGCGAGGGTCATGGCAGCCTGCCGGGCATCATGCACCAGGCGGTCGCGATGGGCTGTGATCCGGTCGGAAGGGCTCAGATAGCCGAGCAGTCGCGCATCGGCGGCTGAGGTCGAAACCTTGGCCATCCCAATCAGTTCAAAGTTGCGCCTGAGGGCGTCGAAATATTCGGTCGAACCGGCTAAGCGAGCCGTTGCATCGCGGCCGGTGGCAGAAAGGATGGCGGTGGCGGAATCAACCGCGCGCAAAACCATTTCCTTGGTGCCGCCACCCCCAGGGACGACGCCAACCCCGGTTTCCACCAAGCCCATGTAAAGCTCGGCATGCGGCTGGCGGCTGGCGGCATGCAGCGCAATCTCCGTTCCCCCGCCCAGGCAGAGGCCGGCCGGGGCCACCACCACCGGACGGGGGCAGAAGCGGATAGCCGCCGTCATGCGCTGAAAGGCACGTACGGCAAAGTCAAGATCCTCCCACTCCCCTTCCTGAATGAAGAGCAGCACCTGGAACAGGTTTGCGCCGACAGAGAAATTGGCGCCGTCGCCGGTGATGACAAAGCCCTGGAAGTCGCGGACAGCATCGCTGCCAGGGTTCAGGGTCTGAGTGATGAGGCGGGTGATGTCTTCACCGACCGCGTCTTTTTTCGAATGCAACTGAATGGCAGCGATGCCGTCGCCCAGATCTATGAGCGATGCGCCGGAATTGCCTTTGACAATGCCGTGCGCTTTGCGGAAGTCGGCGACGGTGGCGATGCCGGGCGGCGGGAGGATAGCCACATACTGTTCGCGGGTGGGATCGAAAACCTGCTTTCCCGTAGGTTCCTCCCGGTACCAAGTGGAGGCTCCGGATCCCAGCAGCGCCTCGGCATTGGGAACGGCGGGGTCGCCAGCCTGGCGCATGCGGGCAACGGTATCCGCGACACCCACTGCGTCCCACATCTCAAACGGGCCAAGTTCCCAATTGAAGCCGGTGCGCATGGCGCGATCGATACTGGCCGGTTCCGCGGCGATCTCGGGCAGACAGTTAGCGGCATAGGCAAAAAGCCGGCTGAGCAGTTGCCACTGGAAGGCAGCGGCCTTGTCTTTGCGGGGGTTGCCGGCCATGAGCAGGCGAAGCCGCTCGGGAAGCGATTCGGCATTCTTCGCCAATTCCAAGGAGGGAAATTTGGGCCGCGTGGCGGGACGGTAAGCGACCGTTTGCCAATCGAGCGCCAACCGGAGCTCGTTACCTTCCGCATCTTTCTCCTTTTTGTAGAAGCCCTGGCCGGTTTTGTCGCCCAGCCAACGACGCTCCAGCATGGTTTGCACAAAAGACGGCAGCACGAGCGCCTCACCGGCCCGGGATTGGGAGAAGTTCGCCACCACGTGGGCGAGGATATCCAGGCCGACCATATCCGACAGGCGGAAGCTACCAGTGCGCGGCCAACCGATGGCACTGCCGGTGAGCACATCCACCTCTTCGATGGTGAGCCCCTGCTCCTGCATGAGCGCGATGGCCTGGACCATGATGTAGACGCCAATGCGATTGGCGATGAAGTTAGGGGTGTCGCGGGCATAGACCACCGTCTTGCCTAAGCGGCGGTCGGCAAAATCGGCAATCGCGGCAACGGCTGCCGGGTCAGTCTCGGGCGTGGAAATAACCTCGAGCAACCGCATGTAACGCGGTGGATTAAAGAAGTGCGTACCGAACCAGGAACGGCGGAGCTCAGGGGGCAGTGCGGCGGCAATACTGGCTACGGGGAGACCACTGGTATTGGTGGTCAGAATGACGCCGGGCTTGAGAAACGGCGTGATTTTGGCAAGAAGTTCCTGCTTGATGGCCAGGTTCTCGGTGACCGCCTCAATCACCCAGTCGCATTTGGATAGCAGGGCCAGGTCATGATCAAAGGTGCCGGGTTGAATCAGCGCGATACTGCCGGGGTCGTAGAAAGCGGCCGGCTTGGCGCGGCTGAGGCTCTGCAGGGCCGCTTGGGCAATGGCCGCCGGACCCTTGGCGGGGTCTCCGGCCAAGTCGAGAAGCACCACCGGGATACCGGCGTTGGCCAGGTGCGCCCCAATCCGGACACCCATGGTTCCCGCGCCGAGTACCGCGGCGCGTTGGATCATCCCGGGGCGCGGACGCGCCGCGGCTTCTGCAGCCGAGGGTAAGCGTTCGGTCGGGGAGGCTGTCGCGGAGCTCAAGGTTCGGTTCCCCCTTATTTAGACGGTACGCTTCTCGATACCATCGCGAAAAACTGTAACGGTGAATATGGAGTAAAAAACCAGTAACGTCGATCACCCAGTATCGACATTGCAAATGTTTGATGGTGATGGCTTACGCGTTCGTCCGCTACGCTGTCTGGGAGACCGGGCTGGTCGAGGGCTACTATCCTAATCATGCCCGAAACCGGGCTTGAACCTGATTTCCTGCCGCGCTGTGCCGGAGAGATCCACGTGTGCGCCTTTCATTAAGGAACGGCGCATGGCGTGTATCAACGCCACTAGCGTCCACAGGAAATTGGGCAATGGGGCACCCACCGTTTTTCGCGAGGAATGTATCAAGATTTCCAGGGTTTGTTGCCCAAATCAAGCCTTGGATTTTCTTCATCTTAAACATTAAGTTTTGGATGCAAGTAAGGGAATAAAAGGAGAGTAACGGATGCAATTTGCCATCGTGATTATGGCCGCTGGAAAAGGCACGCGGCTCAAAACCAAGCGTCCAAAGGTTCTGCATGAAGTGGGCGGCAAAACCCTGCTGCGTCACGTGGTCGATGCGGCGAGGCAGATTGTTCCGCCGGAAGATATCTACGTGATCGTGGGGCACGAGGCTGAACTGGTTAAGTCCTCTCTAAGTGGCGTGGGGGTGCAGTTCATCGAGCAGACGGAGCAACGCGGGACGGGCCACGCCATACAAGAAGCACGCCAGGAGGTTGAGGGTTATGCCGATGTGATCGTGCTCTCTGGCGACGTGCCGTTGATCCGGCCGGAAACGATCAAAAAGGTACGCGATTTCCACATCGAAAGCAGGGCGGCCATGACGGTGCTCACCGCGGCGCCCGAAGATCTGTATGGTTACGGGCGAGTGATTCGCAAATCGAGCAAATCTGATGAGATACGGGAGATTGTTGAACAAAAGGCTTTAACCCCGGAAACGGCCCAGGCGCGCGAGATCAACTCCGGTATTTACGCCTTTACCTGCCAACCGCTATTCGCGCACATTGACGGCCTGGGAACGCAGAACGCCCACGGTGAGCTGTATCTGACGGACATGGCTGCGATTCTCAGTAAGGCCGGCGAACGGGTAGTGGCGCTCCAAGCAGAGAACCCAGACGAGGTGCTAGGCGCCAACACGATCGCGGAGATGATGACGATCGACGACAAACTCCGGCTCATTACGGCCCGCAGACTGATGGCCGAGGGAGTCACCATCTTCCGGCCGGAAACCTCGGTGATCGATGCCGGAGTGGTCGTGGGAGCGGACACCATCATTGAGCCCTTTGTGCAGCTGCTGGGCGAAACCAAGGTAGGCAAGGAGTGCCGCATTCGTTCCTATTCCGTATTGGAGCACGCAACGTTGGGCAACCGGGTGCTCGTCCGCCAAGGCTGCGTCATCAGCCAATCGCGAGTCTACGATGGCGCATTGCTGGGCCCCTATGCGCATATTCGCCCGGAGAGCGAGATCGGAGAGGGGGCGCACGTGGGCAACTTTGTCGAGACCAAGAAGATTCGCTTGGGCAAAGGCTCCAAGGCAAACCACTTGACCTACCTGGGGGACGCGGAAATAGGCGCGGGCGTGAACGTGGGAGCGGGAGTCATCACCTGCAACTATGACGGAGTCAATAAGCTGAAGACGACGATCGGCGATGGCGTTTTTGTGGGCAGTGATTCCACCTTGGTCGCGCCGGTGACTCTAGGAAATGGATCCTATATCGCGGCAGGATCGTGCATTACAGAAGATGTCCCGGAAGATGCCTTGGCCCTGGGGCGGGCGCGACAAACCATTAAGGCAGGGTGGACGGCCAAGCGCAGGACCAAGAAGTAGCTGGTACGTTCCGGTCAGGCAGCTTCGGTACGAGCCTGCTGGGCGATGACCTGGCAAAGGCGAATGCGGGCGGAGAAGGAAGCGCGATTCACCTGCGCTTCAGGAATATCAAGCAGCCGGGCGATCGCCGCCGGCGTATAACCTTCCACGTCACGCAGCAGGAACAAAAGGCGCTCGTTGGGGGGCAGGCTGCGCACCGCGACCTCAAGATCGGAACGGCGCACATTGCGATGACTTAAGCCGGTTCCCGGAGAAATCACCGCGGTGGCCTCCTCTTCTTTCAGAGGAAATCGCTGGCTCAATTCGCTGACCAGCGCCGAATCTACAGCGAACCCGTCGGGCTGCTCGTTTTGTTCAAACGCGCGGATAAAGGTAGTCGCGAGAATTTCTTCCGCTTCTATTTCATTGCCGGTCATGTAGAAGGCGAGGGAAAAAGTACGATGACGGTGGCTTTCATAGACATCCCGCTGCTGTTGCTCACAGGACTGCTTGGCAGCCTGAGAGACGACCAGGTTCGATTCAGCGGAAAACTCGCGTTCGAAGTTGAACAAGGCTACCCCGGCAAAGTCCCTTTAGCCTGACAGACTGCTCAACGGAGTATACCAGTTTCGCCAACTGGCAATGCATTGCAGAAACTGTCACTTTTACTGTGCACGCTGTAAAGCGCCTGGTTTGTTGAGCAAACTGCACTTGTGTGCCGTTTTGTGTACACCACACTGGAAATGACAACCGAAGATTTGACACGCCGTATATGGGTTGAAGATAGACTCACAGAGAGAATCTTTCTAATCTACTCTGCGAAATACGGCACTGTGCGAAAGAGGCACGCGAGCGGAACAAATCTCGCCCCGGCACCGTAGCTGTGAACACGCTACGCGCCGCAAGCAAGCGGTGGGAATCTGGTTTCCAGGTGCTCACAAAGGTAGTATCAGTTTGGGAAGAAGGGAGCTTTCCGGGGAAACTCGGCGTCCAGCAAGATGGAGACAGAACGCATCCCAGCACGGGTCCTGGTAGTTGATCAGCATATTAATTGTCGAACTGAAATCGACGGCATGCTTGAAAAGTCAGAATATTCAACCGTACTTTCAAGCGATCGCCAAGAAGCGATAGCTCACATCGAGCAAGATCCTCCGTATGACCTGGTTTTGTCTGACATGATGGCGGCCGGGATCAACGGAAAAGGTTTGCTCGACCGAATGCGGCAGGTACAGCCTGAGACCCCCCTGGTACTGGTGACGCCCGGCCGTGATGAAGGCGCGGCGGTTGCCGCAGTGCGTCAAGGGGCCTATGACTACCTGCTGAAGCCTTTCGAAAAGGACCAGCTGCTGGCTACGGTCAAGCGTGCCATCGATTATCGGCGGCTGGTGAAGCAAAATGCCATGTACCGGCAGGATCTGGAGCAGCTGGTAAGTGCTCGAACCGGGATGCTGCACCAGGCGATCGCGGATCTTGAGCGTTCCTACGACATCACCCTGGAGGCATTGGGGGACGCGCTGGATCTGAAGGATGCTGAGACCGAGGGCCACTCGAAACGGGTGACCGCCTACACCATTGCGCTGGCCCGGGGAGCGGGTATCCCTTCGCAGCAGATACCCGTGGTTGCCCGCGGAGCCTTTCTGCACGACATCGGGAAAATGGCCATTCCTGACGCAATTCTGCTTAAGCCCAGCAAGTTGCAGTTAAGCGAGCAACAGGTGATGCGAGAGCATTGCGCGCGGGGCTACCAGATGCTGCGCAAGATTCCCTTTCTGCAGGAAGCCGCGGAGATTGTCTACAGCCACCAGGAGCACTTCGACGGCAGCGGTTATCCACGCAAGCTCAAGGGCGAGCAGATTCCCCTGGGGGCTAGAATCTTTGCGGTAGCCGATACGCTGGACGCAATCACCTCGGACCGGCCTTACCGCAGGGCGGCCACGTTCGCGGCAGCGCGGCTTGAAATCAAGCGATGCGCCGGCACGCAGTTCGATCCCAAGGTGGTGGAGGTGTATCTTAGCCTGCCCGATCAATTGTGGGAGGATCTGCGGGCGGAGATTACCCAACAAGCGAAGAAATTTTCACCCCTGCAGCTGGAGCCCAAAGACCGGTCGAAGTTGCGCAATCCGTTCAGTTAACCGGGTTGGGAGGCGTACCGATGAGTGTATTGACCCAAGAGAAGGTTCAGCAAGCTTTGCTTTCGCTTCCGCAATGGAAGCTCGAGGGCAAAGAGATTGTACGTCACTACCAGTTCCCAGACTTTGTTGCCGCCATGCTCTTCGTTAACCAGGTGGCGGAACAGGCAGAGAAGGCTGGACACCACCCAGACATTGATATCCGCTACAACAAGGTTCGGCTGGCGCTGATATCGCATGATCAGGGCGGCCTTACCCAGCGGGATGTGAAGATGGCGCACGCTTTGGACGCGCTGTAGCTACGCTTCGTCGGAATCGCCGGACGGGGTCTGGCGCATCTTCGCCAGGGTTCGTCGGTTCCAGATGGCAACGGAAATTCCGCCGAACACTGCCGAAGTGGCGATCAACAGGCCGGAACGCCAGAAATTCCGCCGCTCGGGTACAGAGGTGCTCTCCTCTGCCTCCGGAAGGGTAGTGGAGACCAGACTTAAGCGAAATTTGCGTAGCGGCATGGACGACCCGAGAAAAAAATGTGGGAAAAGAGTGCGCTGAGAAACTTAATTTTCGAAACTGCGTCTATGTTTGGGAAGGGTGAAGTTGAACCCGAAAGATACAGTAATCGGTATTTAAAAATTTAAGAAATACATTTTTTAACGAAATTTGGCATTTGCAACTGGAAGTTCACCGAAAGCATCTGCTAATATGAGTTCAGTCGCGATTGAGGATTTAGCTCTCGCGGCGAGGTTTTAAGTACAAGTTGCGTCACTGGCCTCCCGGCACGGACAATTTACCGTTCGTGCCGCCTTTTTTTTGTTCTTCTGTCTTTTCCTGTCGTAGATCCTGCCCTTCCCTCTTGCAATCCTGTCGCCGAACGTCCTTCGAGACGCGCCGGTCCGTTCGCGCGTGGCGATTCCCTTTTGGTTCGCGATAAACTTTTGTTCAAGGAGTGGGAATGCGGAAAATTTTGCTTTGCCTGGCAATTGGGATGTTGACCGCGGGAGCGTACGCGCAGTGGGTTACCGACGCGGATGTGCCGGCTTACCATGCGGCGGCGCCGGCCCATGGAGCGAAACTCCCCCCGCTTCTCTCCGGCAAACAACTGGAGGGACCGATGTTCCAATATCCTTGGCAAAAAGTGGTCTATGAGGATGCGGCTAAGGTACCGAACGTGCTTTACCAGCTTCCCTGCTATTGCCGCTGTGACCGGGCGCTCGGCCATGCCAGTTTGCACAGTTGTTTTGAAGGCCTCCATGGGGCGGAATGCACGACTTGCGCGCAAGAGGGTCTTTACGCCTACCAGATGACGCTGAAAGGCAAGACCGTCAAGGAGATCCGCGAGGGCGTGATGCGCAAGGAATTCCAAACAATCGATCTGAATTCGATCGGCATGTAGGGGTTTATACTCAGGATAGAGCAGCGTTTAGGGGCTGCTGCCTTATTCCAAGAGGAGGGGGCGTCACGGTTTCGACGGGATCGATTAAGTTGAGAGGCATGCCGGGGTGTGAGCACCCGTAATCGCTTGCAAAAACAATAATTGCTAACAACAACCTAGCACTTGCTGCTTAATTAAATAAGTAGCCGTTCTTCGTGGCTTCGCCTGTGGGCTGCGAAAGAACGTCGCACAGCAGGCTGGTTCCTGGGACGCGGTCCGAGCCGCAGGGACGAGATCATCGGACTAGCGTTACGCGCATCTTGTCGGTTCTGAGCGCGTCGCGCGAAATCTCCGGAACTCGACTACGCATGGAGTCTCTCTGCTGACATGGATTTCGGACGCGGGTTCGACTCCCGCCGCCTCCACCACTAAGTCTTTTAAAATAAAAAGCTTACGCGCCCATCCTGCTGCACAATTCCCTTCGGCTTCTCTCCAAGCCTCTCAATTTAGAAGACTTAGTAAGCGGACGCGGGCGGGTTCTCCGCCCACGTACACTTCACGATGCATCTGAATCAGAACGCGATTTGAACAATCAGGCAGGATTTCGGCCGAGTTACCAAGTCATTTCTGAGGAAGATCACCAAGTTGAGTCGTTGCCCATCTAGATCGTCCTAAAGGCGTCTTTGTGGGTAACTCGAGGCCACATAAGGTTTGTGCAATGGGCAATTGCGCAAACACGTAGACCGCCGAGCCAGATGAAGTTCTCCGTCATCGCCTGAGCGAATCGTATTCGTCCCGCCGGAGACGACATCCTCATCTTTCAAAAGCTCTGCGTTTTTCAAGGCGTCTTGTGCCATGTTCGTTGGCCAACCGGCGCTGCAGTCAGCGCTATGTTTCTCGGTGGTCTGAGCAATCGCAGGTATGCCCAACGGAAGAATCGGAACGAATGTCAGTCGAGTCATTCAGCGTGGCTCGGTTCCTACGAATGCCGCCCCAAGAATAACGCTTCCATTTCGACCGAATCAGCGGCTCACAGGGTTCCGCTTGACTAGAAATGAGGAAAACCACAGATACCGATTCGGTTTCACTTCTGCTGCCTACCGCAGCTATCGGGGGATGCAGTGCCGTAGGCTCCCCTTGAGCCGAAGAACTCTGCCAGGAATTCAGCATCCATGTCAGGCAGTTGCACTGATGCTGTTTGAAGCAGCGTGCGCGACATCTTTCAGAATCTCCCGACGAAGTTCGCCGTCCGACGCCATTCGGGCGAGAGTCATGCCCCCGACCATGGAAGCAAACGCAACGATTGCATGTTTTCTTCGCAACGCCTTTGTCTTGCCCGGCGCTATTCCGCTCAGAAAGTCGATGATCTGGCGCTCTCCATCCGTCACTGCATCCTTCATCGAGGAAGGTAGACGTGATAGCTCGCAGCCCAGGGCTGCCGCCAGACATCCTGTCTCGGGGTGATCGTGATGGCGCAAGGAGAGATAGTAATGGGCGACCGCCTCGAGCCTATCCCCGGTAGCATCGTCGGCGATCTTCCGCCACTCGGTGATGGTGTCAGACACGGCACGAAGCGCGGAAAGAGCAATCAACTCTTCTTTTGAAGAGAAATGTCGATAGAACCCGCCGTGCGTGAGGCCGACCTCCTTCATGAGGTCCGCAACACTGATGCCGTCAAAGCCGCGCTGTCGATAGCGCCTCGCGGCAGCCGCAATGATCTGCTCCCTGTGCCCTGCCATCACCTCTTTGCTTACTTTCATTCCCAGGTCCCTTGCGTCCATGATGGCATTTTTTTGATGATTATTATGTCCATAAACGAATCATATAGATGATTGTCGACATCATAACACGGGAAGGTTGCTTTGTATCGGAGTGCGTCGGGGCTGAACGCCTGGGGCGGCTTCGGTATGTGTCTGGCGAGTGGTGGGGTTCTATTAGCGGGAGAGGAACTTGAGTATTCCACGAAGATTTCGAATCATTTCCGGCCTTGCTCTTGGCTTAGCCACGTGTCTGGCCCTGTCAGGTCACACAACAAAAGGAGATGCAAAGCGTATGAGCATTCGAGAGGTTCAAGTGCAACGAGTCAGCGTCATTACCACCCAGCCCTTTGACACAGTGATTGCCCGAATCGACGAGGAAATCGGTCATCCGGATATGGCTGCATTTCGGAAAAACTTTTCAGCGGCTCAAAATGAGGCTGAAATGGAGAAAGTTGTGGGTCCGGCGACTCAACCGAACGGCCTTATGGAATTTGCACGGTTCGACCTGGGTGAGGTTCTCAGGAAAGAGAACGGAGGCAGCACGCCTAGAATCTTGCGCATTGTCGCGGGGAATCCGCTGATCATGAAGGAAATGGTGAAGCATGTTCCTGACGCCGGCTCGTATGCGCCGGTAACCATCCTTATTGAGGAGCACCCAGATAGTGTGCGTATCTCTTATGACCGGATGGCCTCTTATCTTGCTTCGTATGGGAATAGCGATGCTCTCACAGTGGCGCGAGAGCTTGACGCAAAGGTCGAACGCATCATGGCAGAGGCCGCAAAATAAGACTCCGCACCAGCCCGCATTCTTTTCAAAAGGTTAGCGTTCGCATACATGGATACGTCCAGCCAAGTCCCCACCGTCTTCTCTTCGCTAGCGCCGCGCCGTCACACTTCGAAGACGGCTCGCGGCCGCGGTGGCCCGGACCGTTCAAGCGATGGAGACGCGAGTCCAATGTCGGGAGTCGCAATCATGAACAGCGAACAAGGTGCATACGGCGCAAGATTCGGGACACTCTTCCATCTTTCGTCCGCTCCAATGCGGGCTGTTTCGATAGCCAACCAACTTCAAGTTGCGGTGACTGCCCTCCGTTCTCAAGGGATGCCTGAACGCCCCTTGCCTATCCCTGCTGAAGAGGCATTCTCAATCCATCTTCACCTGAGGGGGACTGGAAATGGTTCCCTATGGGTTCGCGGACAGCTCGTCGCGGAAGGGAAACTCTCCAGTGGCTCTGTTTGTATTTCCGATCTTGAGAAGCCCCCGGTTCTTTACCTTCCGGAGCCTTACGACTTTCTTCAGTTCTATATACCTCGTAAGACTTTGAACGGATTTTGCCATGACAACCGACTTGAGCCAATTGGCAATCTCTCGTGGGGCCGGAAGGATGTCGACGAAACGCTTCATTCGTTAGGCGTAGCGCTCTTGCCCGCGTTGAGAAGTCCCCACTCTTCGTCTCAACTCTTCGTGGATCAGATAGGACTAGGGATCCTCGCGCATGCTGCACATCGCTACGGAAGGGTCCTCGCGAGAGAGGTTTGCAGGCGGGGTGGATTGGCTGCGTGGCAAATTCGTCGAGCTACGGAGTTTTTGGAAGCAAATCTACAGGGCAACACTTCACTCTGTTCCGTGGCTGCCGAATGTGAATTATCGGTGAGTCATTTTGCCCGCGCGTTTCGAAAGACTTTCGGACGGCCCCCTTATCGTTGGCTCATCGAACGTCGAGTCGATATGGCAAAGAGATATCTCCTGCATTCAGATCTTCCACTCGCTGACATTGCGCTTCGTTGCGGTTTCGGGGATCAATCTGCGCTGAATAAATCGTTCAGGCGACTCCTAAAGCAGAGTCCCGGTGAGTGGCGCCGGTCCAAAAAACGAGCTCCCTAATAAAAACCGCAAGACAATCCATCATGGAGGCGGCCCACCATCCTGGCAGCCATCCCATGGCACCACGCTTGAGATATGCAGCAGGAATCACCAGCTTCTGATGGTTTTCGCCTAGATGCTTCCCCCACCAACAACTACGCTCAGATGAGACAGGATAGCGAATGTGAGAATGCCACAGATCGCATTCGGTCAGTCCCTACGGATTCCGAAAGAACCATTTCGAGTCTTGTGCGGACCTTCCGTTCATCAAGGAGAAAGACAATGCAATCATCGAAACTTATTCGGAATGTGGTGGCGGCGTGCACCGCATTCCTTGCGATCATTTGTTCCGCCAGTCAAGCGACGGCGCAAACACAGGCCCCTGCAGGGGTAAAAACCGTACTCCTCGTTCACGGGGCATGGGCCGACGGTTCGAGCTGGTCGAAGGTCATACCATTGTTGGAGGCGAAGGGCCTGCATGTTGTTGCTGTTCAGATCCCGCTCACATCCTTCGCGGACGACGTTTCAGCGACGCAGCGGGCCATTGCTCTCGAGGACGGGCCGGTATTGCTCGCCGGTCACTCGTACGGTGGAGCTGTCATCACCGAAGCTGGGAACGATCCTAAGGTGGCGGGACTTGTCTATGTGTCGGCCGTGGCTCCAGATAAGGGAGAATCCGCTTTTGGCCTCATTACCAGCGTTCCGACACCCGTGGGCGCGGAACTGCGTCCCGACAAGAACGGTTTCCTCAAACTGACTGACAAGGGGATTGCTGCGGATTTCGCGCAAGACCTTTCCGCCAAAGAGATCGCGATTCTGACTGCAACGCAGATACCAACAAGCGTTGCGGCAATGAAGGGAGAGGTCACGACTCCTGCCTGGAAATCAAAACCGTCGTGGTACATCATCGCCGCAAATGACCGGACCATTTCGCCCGATCTCGAAGCAGCTCAGGCAAAGAAAATCGGGGCGACAACGATCACTGTCCAGTCCAGCCACGTAGCTATGTTGGCTCAACCGCCGACGGTCGCCGATGTGATTTTCAATGCGGCGGCAAAGGCCAGTTCAAAGTAGAGCAAAACTCCGTATGTTCGAAAACCCTTCTGCCCAAACGAGTCGGCAGGCGAACCTGAGAACGAAATACAAAGGATCATCAATGAGAATAGGAAGAATTATTTCAGCAATCATGAGTGTCGGAGTCTTGCTGGCCGCAGGATTCCATAGCGTTGGCTACGCTCAACAATCTCCAGAATCATCGCGAGGGAATACTAATAACGGCATCAAAAACATCGTACTTGTTCACGGAGCGTGGGCTGATGGGTCGAGCTGGTCCAAGGTGATTCCTATCCTGGAGGCTCAGGGATATCATGTGGTCGCAGCGCAGCTTCCTCTTACCTCCCTTGAAGACGATGATGCCGCAACTCAGCGTGCTATCGCGCGCATCACGGCGGCATACCCAGGTCCTGTGCTGCTGGTCGGGCACTCTTATGGGGGCGTTGTCATCGGAGACGCTCCAGGAAACGATCCCAATGTTGGAGGCCTGGTTTATGTTGCTGCGTTTGCTCCCGATAGCGGTGAATCTGCACTCTCACTGCTGGGGACTCTAAGCACCCCTCCTCCGATCAACCAATTTCTTGTATTCGACACGGCGCAGAAGTTCGCAACCATCTCTCCACAAGGTGTGGCGGCTGCCTTTGCTCAAGAGTTATCGAAACTTGAGCAGGTAACACTTACGGCCACACAAGGCCCGACGTCTCTCGCGGCTTTGTCGGCGACGCCCACTGTGACGCCTGCGTGGCGAACGAAACCTACGTGGTTCATCGTCTCCGCCCAAGATAAGGTGATCACTGCTGGTCTCGAGGAGCGGTTGGCGGAGAGGATGAAGGCCACAACGATCACGCTGCCAACCTGCCATGTCGCAATGCTTCAAGACCCGTTGAGAGTCGCGGAGTTCATTGCGCGAGCTGCGACATCGCTTCCAGGCCAGTAGTATTTCATTCGGCAAGGAGTATTTGTGTCGACGGGCCGCAACTAGGTGGCCATCCGGGGCTCTCGTCGACAGCTTTGAAGGATCATCCCGTGTGTTCCGAGCGGATCGCCTGCCACTACGTGACTGCTCGGGGCCAACCTGAATCGAAAGCCTCATCATTCGACTCCCGCCGCCTTCACCATTAACCAATTTAAAATCAGTGTCTTACGCGATCATTCTACTGTACGATTCACTTCCCTTTCCAAGCAAGTCTCTCATTTCATGTAACTTATCTACCGGACGCGGGCGGGTTGTCCGCCCACGTCCGCTGGAATTTGGGGTTGGGGATATCCCGATACGGTGCAGGAGCTATTTTGCTGATTCATGACGCCGGAACTGAAGTCACGTTTTAAGTGCTACCTGCATGGCATCCTCGTCGGCGCGCAGTTTGTGCAACAGGCTATTGCACAATCACGTAAACGCGGGAAGCCGAACGAAAAATGTATCTAGGGTTCCCCATAGACCGGTTGCGCGGTCGGCGTGATAACACAGCTGCGGATCGCCGGTGACGCTGAAATCAATGTCTACATCCTGGGCACGAACTCGCCGGTGAGGTTTATCGGCTTTTCGTACAAATGTCCGGCCAGGATCTGGTCCTGGAACAACGGGCAGCAACTTCTCCGCGATTCTTCGTCCAAGTGGATCCAACCGCATTCGTAAACAGAAGCCGACCCATCAAGACAATCCGCAAGATCAAGGGAACCAGCGCGGCTCTGGGTGTGCTTAGGTAAATTCTTCAGGCAGCACTTCTCATAAGACAACTTCCCGTTGTCAACCTATAGGGCAGCGGGCAGGGTCTTCGGCTGAGAAATGTGCTCGACTAGGGGCGGTTGCCAAGACCCATTGAGAATGGCTTCTTTCGGCGAATAGAGACGAATGGTGAGATTGAATGGACCATTTTGGGAGGGAAGCCAATTCGATTCCTGCACCGGTCCTGGGTTTTCGCTCTGAATATAGAGATCAATTGAGCCATCGGAATTAGGCTTCAGTGAATCACTGATCGCCTATTGCGTACCGGTCGAGAGGATTGTTGATGAAGTAGCCGTCCTTATCGTAGGCGGTGATAGACCAGAAGGCATCTACCGGGGGCGTCTGACCGATGTCGAAGTGCATCCGATACCGTGCCGAACCGTCAAGCGGGTGGCCGTCTGCGTCAGTGAACGTACTCATGTAGATAGCGTCTTCCGGCGGATTCGCGCCAAGTGCCAGGCGGGCCGTAATAGCGCGGCTGATGTAGTCAATGCCATAACGCCCGACATGGCGGATGAAGGTATTCCAGCACGGTTTGACCTGGTGAGACTTATCAGCAAAGCTATCAATATGTGCGGACGCAGCGATCACACCCTCATTTACCGCCAGTAGTTGTTCCGGCGCAAGCTTTGAAGGATCGAAATCCTCGCCTGGAACGATGCCGATGAGAGCAAGGTCTGCGACCATAGGCCCGTCGGCGGAGTGTGGTGCATTAGCTTTCATGGCTTGAGCGAATGCCGACAAGAAGTCGACCGGCGTCATCGCCTTCACCTGACCCGGCGGTGTAGCATCGCCCAACTTCCCAAACGCCAGTGCGGATGCCAGCTTCTGTTCTCCGTTGGGATAACTGCTGAGCGGCATGATTCGCATTCCGCGCTGAAATGCGTGAACTTTTTCATAGTCGGAGACGCCGTTCGTCTGAGTGCGCCCGAGCAGCCAGACGATGTTCGTCGGTGCACCGTAGCGTGTGAGATTGTCAGGAAGCTTGCCGGTCCAACCCGGACCTGTAAAAGCGAACCACATCTCTCTCGTTGCCTCAGATGACCTGGACGAAGACTCAATCCGTTCTTGCTTTGAGCATTGGGCTGTGACGCTTGCAGGGGCGCTCGCCAAAACTCCGTTCATCGGCGCCGTCGAGCCGGTCGTCTTTGGCCGGATGCACACGTTCCCCGGGAGGGCATCTCAACCGCTCATGCACCGGTCAGAGCAGGAAACAGGCTTGAACTCAGCGGAATTCCAATCGCAGGCAGACTGACGCGATAGCGAACAATCTCGATTTAAGTCACTTGTCCACGCGCTTCAAGGAGCATTTTTATCCCATACTTCGGACGGAGCGTAAAACTGGGTTCTGGCACGACCGGCGGATCAGCCATCGTGGTGAGCCGGAACTGCTGAATAATCGAGGCCAGCAGTAGCACAGACTCGGTCATAGCAAAGGAGCCTCCAATACATTGCCGGTAGCCTGCACCGAAGGGGAAATATGCAAGTTTTGGCAACTTCTCCCTTGTTGGACGTAGCCACCGTTCTGGATCAAACCTGTCGGGTTGCGGGAAAAATTGCGGGTTGTGATGCATAATCCACTGGCTTAGCACGATGTTGGCGCCGCGCGGTATGGTGTAACCGCCGATCTCGAATTCCTGAAGCGCGGTTCGGGATATGCTCCACGACGGAGGATACATCCGCAAAGTTTCCTTGATCACGCTTTCTGTGAAGGGTAAGTTCGCGATATCTGCGATAGTCGGATTCCGCCTTCCAAGCAGGCAATCCACCTCATCGTACAATCTCTGCTCAACCTCAGCGTTTCCGGAGAGTAGATGGAGCGCCCACGTAAGGGTCAGCGCCGTAGTCTCGTGGCCGCCCACCAGAAACGTCAAGAGTTCGTCCCGCAATTGCATGTCGCTCATTCGGCTGCCGTCCTCGTCACGAGCGGCCATCAGGAATGAAAGCAGACTGCCCGAATGTTCCGGTCCCGTTTGCCGTCGCTGGCGGATGATGTCATAAACGGCAGCATCCAACTGCGCGATGGACCGATTCACTGTGCGCGTCCCGGCGAGCAGGGGACGCAGAAATTCGGGTATGATCAGGCGCGCTCCTACCATGTTGCGCAGGATGGCGTCGAAAGACTTTGAGATTTTTTCGGTTTCCGGAGTCTCCACGTCAAACAATGCCCGCATCACGATGCGAAGAGTAAGGTGCATCATCTCTTCCTGAATATCAACGACCGATCCGCCCTTCCAGCCCGCAAGCATGTCCGCGGCGCATTCAGTCATACAACCGGAGTATTCAACGACGTGGTCCCTAGTAAAGCCGGGTTGGCAAAGGCGGCGCTGGCGTCTCCAGGGCTCTCCGTCGCTCGTGATTAAGCCCTCCCCCAACATACGACGTGCCTTCCGGAGGATTAGCCCTTTGACGAAATTTTGCGGGTTGCGGACCAGCACATACTCGACGAAATCAGGATGGTTGAAGTAGTACACGTGCACCCAGCCCGCGCGATAGTAGAAGATATCACCGTATTGGCCGGCCCACTGACGTGTTGTTGTAAGCGGAGAGGCCCCCGCCATCGCCAGGTTTCCGATTAGAAAATGCGGTTTGGGTCCGGGGGGACGACGGGGTTTCATATTCGTGGCAATCATTGTAAAGCTTCATCGGGTCAGAGGTAGCTCTCAGTGACTCATCCATCGTTTGAGACTTCACGTTGGCGTCGCGTTGGTGCTGGCGCCGCGAAATGCTAATCGGATATAATCCCTCTCCCAATGAGCCGTGATCGCCTTGAGAGCCTGGTCGGCAGAACCATACCGTTCTTATCCTTGCCCCTGCAGGTGCAGCGGCAGGTGGCAGTATTACTGAGGGAACAAACACTCTCTGCTGAAGAGCTCTTGTCTCAAGAAGGCGAACAGGGCAAATCGCTATTCGTAGTCGTGGAAGGTTCTCTTGGAATCACAAAGCAAGATCGCGAGGGCCGATCTGTATCTCTGGGCTCTGTCGGTCCAGGCGAGGTAACGGGTGAACTTGCCCTTCTGACCGGTCATCCCCGGTTGGCCACGATCGTCGCGAAGGAACCCAGCTTGATTGCCAGCTTGTCGCATACTGATTTCGAGCTTTTGCTCGCCAGGTTTCCGCAGGAGATGGAGACAGTTCTCCGCTGGATGCAACAAAGGCTTCATCGGTATCAGATCTTGTCAGCAATTCACAGGGGCAAGTTGTTCAGTAATTTCCAGCCTGACACGAAAATCGCAATGATGGTGCAGTTTCAGTGGACGGAACTTCAAGCGGGGGATGTACTGTTCCGCAAAGGCGAGATTGCGAACCACCTGTTTCTCATCGTCAGTGGTCGAATACAAACAGTCGACACCGAAAGTGATGAGAGTGGGAGTAGCTCCGAGCAGGTTCGTGGAGAGTTTGGGAAGGGGGATGTGCTGGGCGCGATGTCGATCATAACCGGCGAGCCTTATCCCTCGACCGCTTGTGCGATCAGAGACACGCAGGTCGGCGTGCTGGACCGCGCTGCCTTTAATCTGCTTGTCTCGAAGCACCCGCAGGAGATTCTCGGTGCATTCGCGCGCCGCATGACCTCTCAGGCGAACGCCCATGTTCAAGGAAAAATAGTCAGCGCCGGCAGACCCTCGACGCTCGCTATGTTGGTTTATTCCCCCAACGCCAGAACGTTCGTGGCAAGCATCACCCAAGCCCTTTCTGCCTTTGGTTCTACGCTTCACCTGAATCAAGAAATTCTGAGTACCTTGTTTCCCAGCCGCGGACTCTCGGCCGATGCCACCGCGACCCGCTTGTTGAGCTGGTTGAACGAACAGGAGACAACCTGGACCAGGATCGTCTATGAAACCGCCGCTTCTGAGGAAGCCTGGGCCCACCGGTGCTTACGCCAAGCGGACCTTTTATTGGTAATTGCCGAAGCAGATACGCAACCTGGAGAGGTGATGTTTAGCGTACGCTCTCTGTTGCAGCGCACGCGCTGTCGAGCAGAGACCAACCTGATTCTCCTGCATCCTGCTGGCTCGGAGATGCCCCACCAGACGAAAACCTGGCTGCAGGGTGTCGACTTTAAACGCCACTGGCATGCCCGTATTGGAAACAAGGAAGACGCGCAGCGGATAGCGCGTTTTCTGGACCACCGTGCCGTCGGTCTGGTCTTGGGTGGAGGCCTGGCTTTGGGCCTTGCCCACATCGGCGTAATCGAGGCCCTCCGGGACCTGCGTATACCGGTTGATTATGTGGGTGGTACATCTATAGGCGCCATCGTGGGCATAACTTACGCTTTGGGGTATCCGCAGAGTAAGATCGCGGAGATATTGCGGGACGGGTGTAAGGCTTCTCTCAAGGGCGATTACACATTACCTGTGGTGTCTTTGCTGAGTGGCAAGAAAATGGCTCGGTCGGTCAGTGAATATGTTCGCGAGTACGACTTGGAAGATTTGTGGTTGCCCTACTTCGCTATATCAGCAAGCCTGGTGCACGCCAAAATGATTGTCCACAAACGAGGAAGCGCCCTGCGCTCCGTGCTGGCGAGCAGCCGCTTTCCCGGATTGTTTCCTCCGCTCGGATGGGATCAGGATGTTCTGGTGGACGGTGGTTTGGTCAACAACGTCCCCTGTGATGTAATGCGTGCTGAGCTTGGGCCCGGCACCGTGATCGGTGTGGATGTATCGCGCGGCTTGGATTTTTCAGTGACCGAGCAATTTGACCTGCACCATTCGGGGTGGCAAATGGCTCGCCGCCGTATCAATCCCTTCTCGACCAAACTGGAACGCAAGAACACCACGTTGGCCAGTATCCTTCAACGAATCGTACGGCTTGGGGGAGTCGCGCATCTCCATCAGGTTCGCTCAACTGCCGATCTGTACTTGATACCGCCGTTGCATGACTTTGGTTTCCGCGACTTTCACCGTGGAGAAGAGATTGCCCATGTAGCGCACGACTACGTCATCGGTCTTCTGGAGGACTGGATGAACCTCAATGGACGTCCGTGGGACGGAAGCACAGCCGATAGTTGACTAGCAGATGCTTGTAGATGGCGAATGGAGATCAGTAAGACCGGGCGAGGGTGCGAATCTTCCTCCCGTCAAGGGAGTCTTGCCACCGAGTCATAGATCACTCCGGTGATGTCGAAGCTGTAGCTTGTCCAAGTGGCAAAGGCAAAGGTTCCATCAGTGGCCACTGCCGGGTAAACGCTGGAATTGCTTTCCTCGTCGCTGATTTTAACGGGACTTGACCAATTGATCAGCGCGGAGTTCGAGGAGCTTAACGTTCCGGTTCTGGCGTAGGCATTGCCGGAACTGCGATTCACTTCTACGGCGAGTCCATCGTCAAGAAGCGCTACAGCAGCTTCGGCGGCGTTATTGTTATATCGCTGAGACGCACCGAAAGTGATTGTACCGCCGTTGACTATCCCCCGGTGGTAGTGCAATAAATTCTCCGAGGTGACCTGGTGCACTTCCACGATCTGGTTGCTGTTATTGATCGCGATGTGAGGATTGATCCCATCATCGAACTTGATCCCTTTGCTGCCTGAATCCCAAGTCATGCTGTAGTCGCCGCCGGAAGGGTTGGTGAGGTGTCCGATCCGGTAATACATGCCCGTACCGGAACCTTCATGAACACTGACAATGACACCGGCATCATTGATGGCAGTTGAGCTGTGAAATCCGGCGTCCCAACTTAGATCGCCGGTTAACCAGGTGATGGACTGACTTGTTCCTCCGTAGGGGTCGATCTTGCCGACCGCATATCTCAGGAAGGAATAAGCCTTATAAGCTTCGGTGGAATAGACCAGGATCACATACCCCTGGTTGGTGATGACAACATTTGGCCACCATCCTGTCCAGGTGATTCTCTGGCTCGGCCCCCAGCTCACGCTCTCGCCGTTAAGCTTTCCGAGGTGATACCAAAGCGCAGACGAGCCGATGGAGTGGCTTTGATGGGCTTCCAGGATCAGCCCGGACGGATGGACTGCGAGTGAGGTGTCAACGCCCTTGTCATATCTTTGCGGGGCGCTCCACTCCAGTGTTTGGGAGGCGGCTGCATTAGTCCAGAAGGCGAAACCCATCAGGGCCACGCCGAGATAGAAGCACGATGTCTTAGATGTCATGATGAACCTCCTCAAGGCTCCAGGCTCAAAACCGAACCGATTCCACAAGAGAAAGCCGAACAGCACCAGCAGGAAAACACGCGTCCAGAGCGAGTGTCAAGAGCGATCATGAGAACGGAAGGTTATTTCTTTTAAGCAGGTACTCCGGCAATGAATTGGTGGCTCCTTTGCCATGATCGAGAGGGTTGCCGTGTCTCTTTTAGTGAGCTTATGAAATACGGGCAGATATAGGATCGAATACGTTTGTTCCGGCGAATTCAACCTTCATCCGCCGGGTGCTTTGCTCAGTCAATGATGAAGGGGAGATTGCCGGGCAAGGTTGTGTGATGCCGGCGCGTACGGAGTTCCACGCTTTCCTTGTCACTCCCAAGTGGTAACGAGTACCCTTCACATCTCCCACAACAAGCCAGCAACAGCGAAAGAATCCAACTGGCTGCCTGCGCCCGATGGCTGCTTCTACTGCGTCTTGTACTTGTACCTTCCAGGCGAAGCAATCCTCAAGGGCAGTTGGAAGAAAGCGCCAATGCTGCCTGTCAAAGGCGGTTCCTGACTTTTAGCGCCTTCGCTCGTATCTCAGGCCCTCTGGTCTAAATGCATGGGCCTGCATTGAGGTCGATCAAGCGCCAATTGGTCAGTTACTGCTTGAACAACAGCCTGACTCGAGCCGTCAGCGCGACAGGGTGATTCAGGCTGGAAGTCCTCTCTCCATCCCTCGAAATCGACCTTGGTCTGGGCGACCTGCAGGATTGGGCCTTTTCGGGG
>CAVYCQ010000006.1:0-125835 GCA_963767045.1 uncultured Acidobacteriaceae bacterium
GTTATTCCAACGGCAATATTTATCTTTCCGATGGTTCATTGGGAGGTACTTACCAGCAAACTGATGTAGACCTGCCAGGGAATGCTGCCAGCAACCAAGCGGGTGCAAACATGATCGGTAACGGCGGCATGGGCATGGTGAACATGTTCATGCGAAACATGGCCTACACCGTCGCCGGAGGACTCGTTGGACGTGGCGTTGGCTTGGGCGTTGAAGCTCTTACAGACGGGGCTGGACAGGCCGTCAATACGGGTACAACTGCGGTGTACCGTTCGGTTGATGCAGCAGGTGATGTGCAGTATGTGGGCATCACGAATGACCTTGCGAGACGTGCAGGAGAACATGCTGGCAGGTTCGCAATCGAAGAAATTCCAGGATTGTCTAACCTCTCACGAGCGGATGCGAAAGCTGTTGAACAAGTCCTCATTGAAACCCATGGTCTTGCAAGTAATGGAGGGGCACTGTTGAATAAAATTAATAGCATCGCCAGCACGAATCCGGGCTATGCTCAGGCACTTCAGCGCGGCGCACAAATCTTGCAACAAGTTGGGTATTTCAAATGAGCCTGAAAGCCAAGATCGAAATCGGAGATTGCTTCCGCGTTCCGCTGCCCGATGGACGATGGGCCTACTGCCAATATGTGCAGCAGAGCGATGAACTCGGGTATCTCGTTCGGGTCTTTGATCGGGTTACTTCAGAGCCGTTGAGTTCAATCGAAGAGCTTGAAGGTTCAGGGCTTCTTTTCCCGCCGGTGTTCGTGGGTCTTCGTGCTTCTGTGCGAAGCGGGCGCTGGCAGAAGATTGGAACCATGCCAGTAAATGGTTTCGCGTTCCCGAAGTTCCGCATCACGATGGGTACAAAGCCTGGCACTTATCATGACTGGCGCATCTGGGATGGGAAGAACACAGTCAGCATCGGGGAGCTTCCTGAACACATGCGGCCTCTCGAACTGAAACAGGTGTGGGGAGATGAAGGTCTCGAAGAGAGAATCGTTGCCGGAACTTATCGCGGCGACCGAATGTTTTGAGCGGTCCGGAGTTGAGCATCATGGCGCATCCACAGACCCAGAATGAAGAAGCAGTAGTGATTTTCCTCGACGGTCTGGGACTCGACGATGCGGTCTATCAGACCTATGACCTGAGCACTCTCGAAGACCTGCTCACCGAGCAGATCGAACCAGATGGAATCGGTGAACTTGACGGCCATGAGACCGGCCAAACGCAGACAACAATCTATCTATACGGTCCCGATGCAGAGGAGCTTTTTTCCAGAGTGCAGCCTGTTCTGGCCAGCTATCCCCTGTGCCAGAACAGTCGAGCGGTCGTTCGTCGGGGAGGCCCAGGCTCTAGTCAGCGAGAGACAGCGTTCCCCTTTTGCTGACAGAACCGTCTCGGTCCAGCAAGGCCGTCGGGGACTGGCCTTGCTGCGTCTGTGTCCTTCCTCTGGCCTCCGTGCCGACCGCAAGAAAAAGCGACCATGCTTGCGCATGGGAATCATCTCGACACTCCACCCCTTCACCTTTGATGCGAACCTATTTGCATGGGCAGCGTGGCGCATGTCACCATGTAGAATTTCTCAATCATCCATGGAGCCACCTGTACGATGCAGCCGCTAAACGATAACCCGCGTCTGGGCTTCGAGAGTAAAAATCCTGCACTGCATCCGGGGCACAACGTCTGCCAATCCACAGTGGCACTAAGGCTTAGCTGGGGCGTAGCGTCGGAAGCGCGGCAGAGTGAAGTAATGGGCCGATTCCTCAGCCCGGATTTCAACGCAGCTGGGGGATGATCTTGACCCTGTTCCGTATGCAGACTTAAACAACCCGCAGAGCCTCAATCTCTACAGCTATGTGCAGAACAATCCGTTAAGCCACAAGGACGCCGACGGCCACAAGTGCGACGGCGGAAGTGTCGGGCCGGACGGCACCTTCACCTTCCATTGCACCAACGACCCGCCGCCGAATCCGAATGGCACGGTGTACCAACTGGCTGGAGCGCTTGGGCTTGGGTTCGCTCCTGAAACTGGAGGAGCGAGTCTCGGGATTGCCGCAGGATTTGCGGGAGCCATGCTTGCAGCAGAATATCTGGCAGCGCATCCCATACATTTGTCCTCGTCTAACGAGCCAGCTCCTACGACACCGGGGACCGCTCCTTCAGCACCTGTCCCGTCGGGGTTGGTGGGTACGCAAGATGGTAAGAGCGGCCAGGCAGGCGGTCGCCACAATAGCGGACCACTCGACCCAGCTCACGGAGGCTCGGGCGACGCAGCAAGGGACTTCAACACACTGACCGGAGGAAAGGCTGGACCGGCTCCTGCTGGATCGAACTACCCGCCGGGGACGCAAGTTGGCGATAACGGGATCAGTCTTCGACCGGCGAGAGGTAACTCCGGCCCTCGAATCGATATTCCGGCTAACGGCGACAAGCCACACGAAACATTGCATTATCCCAACTAGGAGATAAGGATGAATATTCTCCCGTTTGAATGGTCGGAATCGACCTCGCTGGCTACCGAGCTTGCTAGACCGCTGAAACAGGTTTCCGTAGAGTCTGAACCTCATGGATGGCCGATGTTCGTTACGCTTTGGCGATCCGACGGAACTGGGCTGCGAGTGCGTTCAGAAATGCACGACGTAGCCGAGCGGCGTGAGGTCGGGGTTTTGCGCTTTAGCCACGTTCTTGCCTCTGCTTCTGATGCAAGCCTTACGGAGGTTACTCCGACCCTCGACCACGAACTCGCAGTCTCCAAGCTAGTCATTGAGGAGTCTGGTACGAGCGCGGAATCGGGTGTGATCCTAACTGGAGCTGACGGTGACGAAATGATCATCGTCGCTGGCGTTAAGCCCTACTGCCTCGCAATAAGCGGGTTGCCTTCTGCGCCCAGCAAGTTTGAACCTGAGTATCCACTCGACCGCTATGCGCGCGTCCCGTTTCAGCAAGACGGTCTGCTGGAGGCGGTTGCCCAACCGTAGGCGCTTTTTATCCCTGGCGACATCCTCTCCCGCCGCCAAATCCGCGTCCCCGCCAGCATCGTCAAAAGCCTCCATGCTTCGCATGGGGTTTAGCCTGGACACGAGGGTTTCGTGGACAGACGGAGCTGGCACTTTGGGAGAACTGAACCGCGCTTAAGGCTCAAATGTGAGCTCACCTTGACTGCGATCGATGATGATCTTTTCTCGAGGTCCTCGCTTTTGTGGAGCTAACCGCCGTTGCGCTATCTTCTCCATGCTTTGGATGAATTCAGGGCTCCCCAGTGGCCGGCCTGTGTGCGTGCGCTGGCGAATGACAGCAAGCCGGGATTCCGATTCCCCAGCCGCAAGGTACTTCCGGCATGCAGAAGGAGTCCAGTGACTTCGCCAAATCTCCAGAGCTAACAAGTCGTCGGCAGGGTCCGTACCACAATGGTTAGCCGCGCTCGACCAGGGCCAGCACTCCGCTTGGGCCACCAAGCCAGCCCTTAAGGGATTCAGCTCGGTGTAGCGCAATGCTTCCCATAAATGGGGCTCATCCAAAGGACAAGAATAATATCGTCCTTGCCATACATGCCCGCTCGATTGGTGAGCTGCGTTCCAGTAGCAGGCATACCGCCCGTGGGCATGTTTCAGTGCCTGCGCCAGCCCATCAGCCGTGTGAGGAACGGCAATCAGGTGGATATGATTGGACATGACGCAATAGCCAATCAGAGACACCTTGTAGAGGGCAAGGTTTTCCCGAAGAAGATTGATGTAAACGGAACGATCAGCAGCGCAATCCAGCACGAAGCGGCGCCCATTTCCACGCTGCGTCAAATGGTGCGGAACATCTGTGGCCACGAAGCGAGCCAATCGTCCCATAGTCTGAACACAATATCAGCTCACGGCCTCGCTTGCTGCCGTATTGCTTTAATATGGGTTTCGGGCTTCACAGAGGCCTAGCAGGGCGTTTACAAACGTAAATTTAAGTTAATAATTCGCTCAGCTATTACGAATACCAACTGCGCGCTTGAGGCCGGAGACAGTGGAGGCAACAAACTAGTCACCGAGAATTCGCTTTCGTGAAAGTGCCAGCTCCGTCTGTCCACGAAACTTCGGCGCAGACGGAGAGCGTTATTCCAACGGCAATATTTATCTTTCCGATGGTTCATTGGGAGGTACTTACCAGCAAACTGATGTAGACCTGCCAGGGAATGCTGCCAGCAACCAAGCGGGTGCAAACATGATCGGTAACGGCGGCATGGGCATGGTGAACATGTTCATGCGAAACATGGCCTACACCGTCGCCGGAGGACTCGTTGGACGTGGCGTTGGCTTGGGCGTTGAAGCTCTTACAGACGGGGCTGGACAGGCCGTCAATACGGGTACAACTGCGGTGTACCGTTCGGTTGATGCAGCAGGTGATGTGCAGTATGTGGGCATCACGAATGACCTTGCGAGACGTGCAGGAGAACATGCTGGCAGGTTCGCAATCGAAGAAATTCCAGGATTGTCTAACCTCTCACGAGCGGATGCGAAAGCTGTTGAACAAGTCCTCATTGAAACCCATGGTCTTGCAAGTAATGGAGGGGCACTGTTGAATAAAATTAATAGCATCGCCAGCACGAATCCGGGCTATGCTCAGGCACTTCAGCGCGGCGCACAAATCTTGCAACAAGTTGGGTATTTCAAATGAGCCTGAAAGCCAAGATCGAAATCGGAGATTGCTTCCGCGTTCCGCTGCCCGATGGACGATGGGCCTACTGCCAATATGTGCAGCAGAGCGATGAACTCGGGTATCTCGTTCGGGTCTTTGATCGGGTTACTTCAGAGCCGTTGAGTTCAATCGAAGAGCTTGAAGGTTCAGGGCTTCTTTTCCCGCCGGTGTTCGTGGGTCTTCGTGCTTCTGTGCGAAGCGGGCGCTGGCAGAAGATTGGAACCATGCCAGTAAATGGTTTCGCGTTCCCGAAGTTCCGCATCACGATGGGTACAAAGCCTGGCACTTATCATGACTGGCGCATCTGGGATGGGAAGAACACAGTCAGCATCGGGGAGCTTCCTGAACACATGCGGCCTCTCGAACTGAAACAGGTGTGGGGAGATGAAGGTCTCGAAGAGAGAATCGTTGCCGGAACTTATCGCGGCGACCGAATGTTTTGAGCGGTCCGGAGTTGAGCATCATGGCGCATCCACAGACCCAGAATGAAGAAGCAGTAGTGATTTTCCTCGACGGTCTGGGACTCGACGATGCGGTCTATCAGACCTATGACCTGAGCACTCTCGAAGACCTGCTCACCGAGCAGATCGAACCAGATGGAATCGGTGAACTTGACGGCCATGAGACCGGCCAAACGCAGACAACAATCTATCTATACGGTCCCGATGCAGAGGAGCTTTTTTCCAGAGTGCAGCCTGTTCTGGCCAGTTATCCCCTGTGCCAGAACAGTCGAGCGGTCGTTCGTCGGGGAGGCCCAGGCTCTAGTCAGCGAGAGACAGCGTTCCCCTTTTGCTGACAGAACCGTCTCGGTCCAGCAAGGCCGTCGGGGACTGGCCTTGCTGCGTCTGTGTCCTTCCTCTGGCCTCCGCGCCGACCAACGGAAAAGGCGGCCATGCTGCGCATGGGGAGTATCTCGACACTCCACCCCTGGAGGGTTGCTGCCGAGGAACCGAGGTTCCTTGTAGCGAACTGCAGAAGTTTCGTGAAGTTTCGTGGACAGACGGGACGCACACTTTGTGAGGAACAGATGTGCGCTAAAGTTCGAATTTGAATTCAGGTTGGCTTCGATCGGTAACGATGTTTTCTCGGGGTCCGCGCTTTTGTGGTGCCAAGCGCCGCTGCAATGTCTTCTCCAAGCCATGGACGAATTCGGCACTTCCCCATGGTCGACCGGTATGCGTGCGCTGGCGAATGGCGGCAAGCTGCGATTCCGTCTCCCCTGCGGCGAGGTACTCTCGCCAAGATCGAGCAGTCCAATGGGCGCGCCACCGCTGCAGCGACAACCATTCTCGGTGACCTGTGTTGCGCAGTGGCTGGCAGCGCTCGACCAAGCCCAGGACCACGGTTCCAGAACCAACCGTGCTCTTAAAGGATTCAGTTCCGTATAGCGCAATGCCTCCCATAAATGTGGTTCGTCCAAGGGGCAAGAATAATATCGCCCTTGCCATACATGTCCGCTTGCACGATGAACGGTGTTCCAGTAGGAAGCGTATCTTCCGTGCGTCTGCTTCAGCGCCTGCGCTAGGCCGTCCGCCGAACTGGGAACTACGATCAGATGGACATGATTGGACATCAGGCAGTAACCGATCAGAGACACTCGGTAAACTTCAATGTTTTCCCGCAGCGACGACAGGTAGGTCGCACGATCGGCATCGCAATCCAGGATGAAGCGGCGGTCATTTCCACGCTGGGTCAAGTGGTGTGGCACATCAACGGCAACCACCCGAGCGAGTCGTCCCAAGGCAAAGAAACGATATCAGGAAATTGTCTGCACGCTGCAGGTTCATGTAAAGATGAACGGCAGTTAATATGAGGTTCGCCGATTCGCTATGATGGCTTTGCTAGGAACTCGGAGGGTTTGGAATGATAGACAACGGGGCGTTATTCGACTTCGTCGAAAGTACCAGTCCCGTCTGTCCACGAAACCCTGTCCACGAAACCCACGGATTTCACTCCCAAGGGCGACCTCAATCCCTGCAGGGACATCGAAGGCCTGAAAGCAAAGGTTCAATACGTCGAAGTTTCAGACAAATCCATTGCCGGCCAGATCCTCTCGATCGAATTGACCAAATAGCGAATGGCCGCCTGCGAGAACCGAAGACGGCAAGTTTGCACCCGTTGTTCGTTGGCACCTTCTAAGTTCTCTGCGCGTGCGCGGATGGTGCCAATCGCGGTGACAAAACGAACATGAGCGGCACAACTGCGAGCGCGGTCAGGGCCGCTGCTACCGTAGCCCTGATCGGCCCTGCTGCATCACCAAGCCGCCCGTAGAGAACCGGCGCCAGCGCGCTTGATCCGAGGATGCCAGTGTAGAACAGGGCGAAGGCTCGCTCGATTCGATGAGCCTTAACCAGTTCTGGGACCGTGCCATACAGCACCGACGACGTCCCGTTGAGCATCACCCCCAAGAGCGGCAGCAACGCCAGACTCGCTGCGAGCGGCAAGCTAAGCACAGTCAAGATGGCGACCGTCGTGCCAACCTCCGTCGTCACCACGGTCGCCAGCAGTCCAAGACGTGCGCCGAGCCAGCCGCAGATCGCCTTTCCGAACGCTCCGCCAATGAAGGTTAGCGACAAAGCCAACCCCACGGTGGTCAGCGACGCACCCTTGGCCTTCAGAAGGAACGGCAAAAACAGCAGAAAGCCCATACGTGCCGCACTGTCCAGCACGCCAATAGCGAAGAGCAGCCCGAAACCGCCTTTGCCAGCGACTTCGGGTTCCACAGAGGCTGAGGTTTCCACCGAAAGCGGAGGCCCTGATACGCGTGGCATGAACCAGCGGATCAGTACCGCGACCACTACTCCCAAGCCGGCTACGACAAACAGCGCTGAGCGCCAAACCATCAAGGTGAGCAGCAGAGAAACAGCCGGCGGGAGCGCCGCTTTGCCCAGGTCACCGGCAAAGTTGTATGTGCCGAGCGGGCCACGCGCCCTCTCCCCGTAAGCGCGCGACACAGCGGAGGAAGCGAGTGGATGCTGCGTGCTGCCACCTGCGCCCGCCACGGCAAGGGATGCACACAATCCCAGCAACCCGCCTGAGAGGCCGGCCAGCGCAAAGCCGGCCGCACTCAGCAATGTGCCGAGCACCAGGATGGTCCGTGCATTTACATGCCGTGCGAGATGACCGGACGGCACCTGGAGCGCCGCCAGCGCACCCACATACAAAGCGCGCAGCAGCGCCAGCGCGCTATAGCCGAGTGCGAACTGTGACTGCCACACCGGCAGCAGCACGTAAATCATGTCGGTGAGACCATCGTGCAGCGCGTGCGCAAGACTGGCGAGCGCGAGAGTGCGTCCGCGGGGCATTCCCGTTACTCCTCTGCTGTCCGCTGCGACGACTGCGAATTGCTTCAACCGCGGCTCCTCTCCGGGGAGTAGACGATCGCTTTCTTTGCTCAGTATCGGGTAGTTGCGCAGCCGTGATCTAGAACGATCTTGCTGTACGCACCAACTTTGCAGATGGGAAGCAAGAGGCTCACAATAGTTGAGAGGTCACTTCAGGAGCAGATCAGTGCGCGAAAATTTGCGATTGTCCCGGAGTCAGGCACTGTATGGAGCCGAGCTATACGACGGTGAGGAGATCGAGACATTTGCAACTGACTGGCATTTTCACGAAGGCTGGCAATTGGTCGCGCTTACCAAGGGGGAGCGGCACTATCAGTTCAGAAGCGGCTCTGTCATTGCCAAGCCCGGACGGTTGGTCGTTCTACCTCCTCGACTCGTACATAAAGCACGCTGCATCGCGAGAGGAAGAACTAGTTTCAAGATCGCGACTATTCCAGAAGTAGCCGTCGATGTAGGCGCTCCTTCCGCAGCGATTTCTCACGCTGATCCCGAGCTGGTGGATGCATTTGTCTCCCTCTTCACCTTGTTGGCATCTGCAGACCACGATAAGGCGAGAGCCATGATTCTTTGCAGCCTGCGAGAGATACTCGCTAAGGCTGTCTCGACTGGTGGTTCGGGCTCATCAGCGCTACCGCCTGTCGTTCTCCAGATGGAGTCGTATATGCTGGACCGCCTGGATCAGGTTCCTTCGCTTGATCGACTTTCATCGTTGGTTGGTTTGAGTCGATATCACTTTGCGCATACCTTCTCAAAACACGTCGGCCTATCGCCGTTAGCGTTTCATTCTCGCGCTCGCCTGATGCAAGCAAGGCAATTGATCGCGCAAGGATGCTCGCTGGCTGAGACGTCTGCCCATCTAAAATTTTCGGATCAGAGCCATCTCGGGAGGCATTTCAGGCGCGTATACGGGATGACTCCCGGTGAGTATCAGCAAAAGGTGAATGCCAGGGAACGACACGAAACCTAATCAGAAAAAATAATTTCCTGAGCCTAACCGAAACCACCCTGAATCGACTCTAATATATGAACAATCCAATATTCGCGGAGGCTTCGCTCTCCTTCCGGCGAGCCTTGGCAGCAAAAGGGGCAAGATGATCAAATTAATTAAATATGATCATCTTGATCTTCTTCGTGAAACAAAGGACTTAGCCGCCAACATGATCAACCTGCCCGGCAAACTGGGGGGATCGACCTGTGACGCTGGCGGGCCCAAGTAAGTCGATGGAGCAGGCTATCCCATCGAGAACTGCCCTCAGCGTTGCCTTGCGCCGTGCGGCTCACCAGATTCACGACTCGCCCGTGGTTTTTCACGACCCGCTTGCGGTTGCGCTTCTTGGCACCACGTACGCTGAGGAACTGCGGCGAACGCCCGTCCGGCTCGACCGGCCCTTCTCGATCGCGCTTCGTGCGTTTCTTGTCGCCCGCAGCCGCTACGCCGAAGATAACCTCAGCAAGGCGGTCGAGAGCGGAGTTGAACAATACGTTTTGCTTGGCGCTGGGCTCGATACGTTTGCCTACCGAAACCCGTATGCACGACTTCGCGTCTTTGAGGTCGACCACCCTGCCACCCAGCAATGGAAGCGCGAGCTGTTGCAGCGCAATCGCATCGCCATTCCAGAGAGCGTCACCTACACACCTGTCGATTTTGAGCGCCACTCGCTCGCAGAACAGCTTCGCGGCTCAGGTTTCAATCACGCCGCACCGGCCTTCTTCGCCTGGCTGGGTGTCGTCCCGTACCTCACCCTGGAAGCCTTTCGCGGGACTGTCAGTTTTATTGGCGCTCAGCCTCCTGGAAGTGGCCTGACCTTGGACTATGGACAACCACGCGACGTGCTTCCATTGCTCGAGCGGCTCGCGCACGACTCGCTCGCCTCAAGGGTTGAAAAGGCAGGCGAACCCTTCCGGCTCTTCTTTACGCCGGCCGAAATTGCAGCGGAGTTCTCGGCCTTCCACAGCCTTGAAGACCTTGGCGCCCCGGAAATGAACGCGCGCTACTTTAGTGGACGTGCCGACCAACTAGCCGTTGGCGGCACCGCCGGGCGTTTCTTCACCGCGTGGCTGTAAAAGAAACAGCAGTTGTTACTACTCGTATTTCAGTGACTCGACCGGGTCCAACTGCGCGGCGCGCGTCGCGGGCAGCGTGCCGAAAACCACCCCCACCAGGGTCGCCGCGGCCAGCGCGATAATCGCGGAAAGGCCTGAGATCGGAATGCGATAGGACGTGAAGAGGCGGACAGAATAGGGAACCGCCAGACCGAGAACGGTTCCGATAATCCCCCCGCTCAGCGAAATAAAGACGGCCTCAATCAGGAACTGCAGCTTGATTTCGCGGTAGGTTGCTCCCAACGCCTTGCGAATGCCGATCTCCCGGATCCGGGTTCGCACATTCGCCAGCATGATGTTCATAATGCCGATACCGCCCACCGCGAGGGTGACCGACGATACCAGCATCAGAACCAGGGTTAGGGCATTTGCGATCGAGGCAGCCGTACTCAGCAATTCGGTCAGCGTCTGTGCCGTATAGACAGACGTGCGCTGGTGGCGCGACTGGATCACACTCAGGATCTGTTTGGTGGCCAGCTCCACATCCCCTGTGTCGCGGATGGAAAAGAAAAGCATTTTTATATCATCAGTCCCGGTAAAGTAGCGCGCGACTGAATATGGGATCAGGATGGTTTGATCGGCAACCTCGGTCTCGCCCAGCGTATCCACTGCCTCTTTAAAAGTTCCGACGACCGTAAACGGGATGCCCTTGATCTCAAACGTTTGATTCACGGCCGCCGTGGTGCCGAACTTTTGCCGAGCAAAGGCCTCGGTGACCACCGCTACCTTGGCATGACTGGCATCGTCTTCCTCGTCGAAGAAGCGTCCCGCGATCAGGACCAGGTTGCGTACTTGCCGGTATTGCGGGGCGACGCCCAGTACAAGAATGTCTTTCACCACCCCATTGCCGAAACTGATGCGGTCATGCATCTCCAGCATGGGCGAGGAGTAAGCCACGGACGGCACTCGTTCCAGCACCGCCCTCTCATCGTCGCGTTTCAGGTAGTCGTTGCGGAAATCGTGTTGTGCGTTCGAACCCGGCCCACCGCCGGAATATTCAATTTCCACCATGTTAGTCCCGATCGCCTGGATCAAACGGAGAATGTACTGTTTGCCCGTCAGGCCAATGGTAAAGACCAGAATGAGTGAGGCGGACCCGATGACCATGCCCAGCGACGTGAGCATGACACGCACCTTGTTCGTGCGAAAGCTGTCGATAGCCAGGCTGACGATCTCGCTCAGCACCATCGTCCGCTTGGCGCTGGCGAGCGTACGTTCGAACGATCTGCGGCTGGCTGTACGGGCGGCTGTCATCTCGGGCTGATTCTTATGGTAAACGCCCGTGGAGATCCCCGTATTTATGCGGGGCTAAAGGTCTGCGGTTTCCCTTCCAGTTCTCACGCAGACTCTTTAGCCCTGAGATATGCTTTCCTGCCGGGTGCGGAGCTTTTCCGCAGGCTATTCAGCCGTACGCCGCTGCGGACAGCCTCATTGAACCGTTAGGGTGTACGTGGCTGTTTGTGTAACCGTCCCGCCCGTCGCCGTTACGGTGACCGCACTCGTGCCTGGAGCCGTTCCGCTCGGAGCAGCCGACCCTCCACCTCCGCCGCTGCCAGACATGGAGCTTCCTCCGGAGCCGGAGCTGCAGCTTCCGACCCCCAGTATCGTGACTCCGAGGGCGCAGACAGCAAGCCAGCTCAGCAACCTGGAGCGCATACGCCGCCGGCTACCCAGCAACGCCAGGCTGAGGAGCCCTCCACCCAAAGTGAACGGCAACTTACCCGGAACAGCGGGATGCGCAAGGGAAGCAGTTGCCCCGGTGGTGACCGTCATCGTCGTCACCACTGCTGCGCCAGCCGGTGTTATCGTGCTCGGCGCGAAACTGCATGCGCTCCCCGCCGGCAAACCACTGCATGCAAACGAAACCACTTGATGGAACCCGTTTACCGGCGTGATTGTGAGCGAAGTAGTCGTGCTGCCGGTGGCAGCGACGCTGCCGCTTGCCGGATTAAGCGACAGTCCATAGCCTGCCGGCGGAGGCGGAGGTGCGGTAATGGTAACAGTAATGGCGCTCGAAGTGGACGCCGTGAAACTGGCATCTCCCCCGTAGCTCGCCGTGATCGAGTGGGCGCCCGCACCAAGGCTGGAGATGGAGAAGCTCCCCGCTCCCGAGGACAGTGTAGCCGTGCCCAGTGGTGTGCTGCCGTCGTTGAAGGTGATGGTGCCTGTGGGAGTGCCGGAGCTACTCCCATCGGAGACCGTTGCCGTAAGCGTGAGAGCTGCTCCTTGCGCGACCGAGCTCGAGGAAGCGCTCAGAGTGGTCGTGGTCGCCGCCGGAGCTGTCGGGGTGCCGGTGCCCGACGAAACCCCCAGGTTCAGCAGCACCGTGTCGCCACCCAGTACATCCTCTTTGCCGTCACCATTGAAGTCGCTAGCCAGGGCCGGACCCCAAGCCAGCAGGTCGATTGCCTGAGCAGGTTCAACAGCGCCGTCGCCACTGCCAAAACTCTGGAAGGTACCGTCTCCGTTGCCCAGGAAAATACCCGTGTCAAAGGGTGGAGTAAAGCCTCCGACAAACACATCGGGTTTTCCGTCACCATTGAAGTCCGCTACCGCTATCCCGTAGCCGAGGGTGCTGCCCCCGCCGAAATCCAAAATCTTGGGCGAGGCAAAAGTGCCATCACCATTCCCCAGGGAAACGGCCAATTCCCCCAACAGTCCGCTGTTCGTCGTGCCCAAGGTGAGCAGGTCCGCGTGGCCATCGCCATTTACATCCGCCAGCACGATCTGTCCCAGGGATGATCCAAAGGAGGGCGGATTTATCTGGTCGGCAACGGCCGGTGTCGAAGCAGAGCCAAAGGTGCCGTCGCCTTTGCCCAGGTACAGTTCCAATTGGGTCGCTGCCGCCACTGGGCACAACCTTCGTTACCAGCACAAAAATGTCAGGAACGCCATCCTGATTAGCGTCCCCAATTTGCACCACAACCGGCTGTGGCACGCCTGGCGGGATCGTAGTGCTGGAGTAGGTCTGGATGGTCAGCGGCACCTTGAAGGTGCCATCGCCATTACCCAGCTGCACAGCGATTCCCTGGTAGTAAGTCTGGGATATGGAACCTTGGTCGCTGTAGTTATAAAGGATGTCCGGCTTGCCATCGTGATTAAAGTCTGCGACCAGTAAGTTGCTGAGCTGCTCTTGAAAATCCTGATCGCCCGTGGAGACAAAGCTGGGAGCGGGAATAAAGACCGGCGTCTGCAGGTTGCCACTGCCATCGCCCGCGGCAAGAAAGTAGCCGGTTCCCCCCGTAGGTCCGTAGAACGCTTTTGCGAGATAAACCAGGTCGACGTTTCCGGCGCCATGGAAGGCGCCAAGGCCGAATGAATCAACACCCTGGAACGAATAGGAATTTCCCTGGATCGTTAGCGGCGAAACGGCCAGCGTCGATTTGCTGGTAAACGTCCCATCACCCTTCCCAAGATAAGTGCTGAACGAAACGTCGAAGCTGTTGAGCGACGAATCGACGCCAACCCCGTCCAGTTTCCCATCGCCGTTCAGGTCAGCCAGGTTTGTCCCGGTAAAAACGAACGGAGCTGCGGGTGCTCCCTGGAACGTCCCGTTTCCATTGCCCATCAGGGCGTAGGCTGCATTTGCCCCAAACTGATCTCCCCCAAAAAAGCCGCCGTTGGCCAGCCCGGAGTAGAGGTCGATATTGCCATCTCCGTCCAGGTCCGTCGCGGTCAGGTAACCCACATCGTCGATCGAGGCATAAGCCGATCCCACGGTAAAGGTTCCATCTCCATTGCCGTTAAAGATGTGGATGCTCTGGCCATCGTCGACGGCAACGTCGATCTTGCCATCTTTGTTGAAGTCAGCGGCGGCGATATTCGGGCCGTACGCTGAAGTTGCGTTCACGCTGGGAAAGGCCAACGCCGCGGACTGGGTAAAGGTTCCATCTCCATTGCCCAACAGGACAGCGCCCTCAGACGTGACGAGGTCCTTATTTCCATTGCCGCGTAGGCTGGCACTGGTCAAGCCAAAGTAGGGATTGTTCGCGCCTGTGGGCGGAACGATGGCAACCGATTGTGCTGGCTCGAACGTTCCGTCGCCTTTGCCCGCCAGGAAATTGAGCTGGTAGGAAACGGTGCTTCCGGTGGAAGGCAGAATCTCCGTCGAAACGACGATATCCTCGATGCCGTCGTTGTTGAAGTCATCCATAACGCCGCTGACGGCGGCGTTGCCCGTCAGCCTCACGTTCGTCCCCGCCTTGAAGGATCCATCCGCATTTCCCAGGAAAATGCTTACCGAGGGTGCATCAGTGGCGGCCAGGGGGTTATTGACGGAGACCAGGTCTCCCACGCCGTCCTTGTTCAGGTCGCCGTTAACCAAGCCGATCGGTAACGCCCCGGTGGCCAATGCGGCCGACGATTGGTAGGCGTTGGAGCTATTGATGACTACCCCATAGATCTCTGGTGTCCCTGCCGCGGCGTTGTATACATAAGCTCCAAAGACATTCGCTCCGCCCGGGGTCTTCCCAGCATAGACCGCTCTGCGGGTGGTCAGGCCCTGGGTAGGGTCAGCGCAACCGTTGGAGAATTGATCGGCGGTGGTGGTGAGATTAGCGGCGTTGTGGAGCACCTGCTCGTAATTTGCAGCGGTATTGGTAATCGTGTAGCCCGGGCTGGTAAGGCTCAGAGAATACGTGCCATACAACAGCTCAACCGAGCAATTGCTCTGCCGGGAGAGAGCCAGCGCTGTTCCCGACGGGCTATTGATGGAGGTATTGTTGCCCATAAAATTGGCCATCGGAGCCTGGGTGGACGACACCGCCTGGGTGGCGAACCGAATCAGACGCTGAGCCGCCTCGCCGAGTGACAGATCTTTCCACGCCGGATGAAGTTCGGCCTGCCGCTCGCTCAACACGGACCTGCGCTGGGCTTTGGTGAACTTGGGGAAGCGTGCTGCTGCGGCGGTCAGGTCCGGCCGCTGCGCATGAACCGATCGCTTGATGAAGGGAAAAAGAACCAGGGCTAAACTTACGAGCAGGAGGAAAAAGCAGCTGATGGCGCGCCGGAAGCTCATTCTCACAAAACTCTCCTCAAATGCCTTTTTTCAAGGCAGAAAAATGCATGTGGGGGAGCCCTGGGGGAACTTAGAGTAACTGCTTTTTCGCCGGGTGTATATGGTCAGTCATTGCTACTCTTTGGGCGAAGAGAATGCGCGGCTGCGACGTTTGGCGGCGGAAGAACTCGCTGTTTGATAGACCCGGATTCTAGTCGGGCTGTGACAACACTCCAAACCGACCCCTGCGCTTATTTCTTGCGCGCGTTGAATGCCCCTATGTAGGACCCCGGCTAACGTCGTATCATGATCAAGGACGGCTGCTCTCGCGGAGGGATGTGTGAGCGGTTGAAACAGGCGGTCTTGAAAACCGCTTTACCCGAAAGGGTAACGGGGGTTCGAATCCCTCTCCCTCCGCCACGATCGGTCAATACGGCTATCTCGGTGCGGCCTACTCCCTACTGGTTTTTGTTCCGTAGACAATAGCGCTAATCTATTGGTTTGCACCATTGCAGCAGGACGCCGCTCCTACGAGATATTTCTTTTTCGAGGTCAAGAGCCGCTTTTGCACTTCTCATGATCTCTTCCATGGCATGACACATTGCGAAAAGCCTCTGGCGCTCCAGCCAAACCAATCGACTGGTTATTTCGAGTTCCGTTTCACCTCTTTGCCTGCCATCCTTGAGCTTTTGACGAAGCTCTACTTGAATCGCTCCCAAATCTGTGTTCACTTCGCCTCCGTCGGCTGAATTGTTGACTCGATTTTAGCAATGAACACTCATGCGTTTGAGCCGGTTTGGCGCAATATGACGCCCCCCTTCCCAATTCGGGAAGCGACCCAAGGTGTCTTGGCAAACGAGACAGGCCACTTAACCTCGGCCAGCGACCGGAAGGCGTGCGAGGCTGCCCTGGAGATCCTCAGACGGCTTACATCAGATAACTGCGCGGACGGCAACAGCTACGCTGTCGCGGGCAGCTTTGACAGCAACCGCGACGGTTTCGCCTGTGGCCAGGGTGTGTGCGAGTGCTGATCTCTTCCGTGTGGGCCGGTGCTTGAAAGCTGAGGTCTCGATGCCACCACCGAAGAGTGTGTGCTTCTCTTCCAGCCGATCGAGCGCGGTGTTCAACTCCGCGACCACGGCATCGGCCTCATCAGCGAGCACCACCAAATCGACACTGATCTTTTTGTAGAGCATCTGAATTCCCCCAGGCTTCCATCTTATGCCTGCAGGGCCGCAAAGCACAGTAGTGGATGACTAGTCGCACTCCAGTCAAATTTTGGAGTCCGAAATGCGAGTCAAATCCCGCAGATGTCATAATCTTGACAGAGTTTCAGGGCCTCATCCGTTGTAAGGCGCCACCGTGCTTTGTTTCAGAACGGGCAGCCCGCAGCTTGAAGGTCATTTCTTGGCGGAGGCATGGATGCGTCGTTTTGTGTGGACAGCAGTCGTCTGCTGTTTGGTGAGTACCTGTAGTCATGCCCAACAGACCCAAAGCGCTCCACTGCCGGACGCACCGACCGGCGGCGGACAGACACAACCGACCCCGCAAACTCCCCCGGCAACAACGAATCCCATACAGAGTAGCGTCGCCCTCTTTCAAGTGTTGCAGCAGAAATCCAGGGTCTTTCCTGATCTTGCGACCAACGTGGAGCCTTTCGGCGCCTGGCAGAAGTTCAAGCTGGCGGCCAACAACAGCGTGTCAGTGTCTACAATCGGCCAGGCACTGATTGCCGCCGGGTTCAGCCAGGCGATCAATAGTGCTTCAGGATATGGACAAGGGGCCGAAGGCTACGGCAAGCGCTTTGGGGCCGACATGGCTCGCAGCGCTTCCGATAATTTGTTCGGAACTTTCCTGATCGCCTCCATCTTCCACGAAGATCCGCGCTTCTACGTAAAGAGCAACCTCTCGTTCGGACAAACTCTGAAGTATGCCGCCCAAAGATTGGTGTATACGCGCGGCGACTCGGGAGGACGAGTCATTAACTTTGACGGACTGCTGGGACCCCTGGCGAGCGAAGGCTTGGCCAACACCTACTATCCGTCGACGAACACCGGCGTCGGGAGTACTTTCGTCCGCTACGGATCCGATGAGGGTTGGAAGTTTGCTGGCAACGTGGTGCGCCAGTATTGGCCGCGCATCAATAAGAAGCTCCGACTATTGCCTCAGGCTCCGTGACGGTCTCAGGCAGCCCCCTGCACAACTTTTCAGCAAGACCAGTCTTTAATAATTTGGTTTCGCGGAACCATTCTGAGCGCTGGGAATCATAGAGTCATCGACGTTTGTCGAAACCTTCACCGAGCGGGGAAACTCATGGCAACCGAGAGAATAGCGAACATTATCGTCGAGACGCTTATATCGGTCGGCGTAAAGCGCGTATATGGGGTCCCGGGCGATTCATTAAACGGAATCACGGACGCGATCAGGACCCACAACCAGTCGATCGCGTGGATTCATACCCGCAACGAAGAAGCGGCGGCGTTTGCGGCCGGGGCTGAGGCGCACCTGACGGGCAATCTCGCGGTTTGTGCAGGCAGTTGTGGGCCGGGCAACACGCACCTCATCAATGGCCTCTACGATTGCCAGCGTAATCGTGTGCCGGTGCTGGCGATTGCGGCGCAGGTTCCCACCAAAGAGCTCGGCACCGAGTACTTTCAGGAGACCAAGCCGGACCATATCTTCAGGGATTGCAGCCATTACTGTGAATTCATTTCCCATCCGAGCCAGATGCCGCGGGTACTCGAGATCGCCATCAGGACTGCGCTCGCGAAGCGGGGTGTAGCGGTCATCGTGATTTCCGGCGACACCGCTCTTCAGGAAGCGACCTTGGGACGCATACAGCTGACCCTCGATTCCATGCAGCCTATCGTCACCCCGGAACCTGCCCTGCTGGAGCAGGCGGCGGCGCTGCTGAATGCTGCGAAGAAAGTCACCATCCTCGGGGGCGCAGGCTGCGAAGGCTCCCATGCGGAGCTGCTCCAGGTGGCGGAGAAGCTCAAAGCGCCGATCGCCCACGCGCTCCGCGGTAAGGAATTCATCGAATACGACAACCCGTACAAAGTAGGAATGACGGGTTTGCTTGGATGCTCCTCTGGATACGCTGCAGTGGAGCACTGCGACCTGTTGCTGATGTTGGGTACGGACTTTCCTTATCAACAGTTCTATCCGAGCAAGGCAAAGGTGATCCAGGTCGATTTGCGCGGCGAGCAGATAGGCCGCAGGACGGCTGTCGACCTCGGCCTTGTCGGTTCGGTGCAGGCTACATTGCGCGGCCTTCTTCCACTACTGCAACGAAAAACAAACAGCGCTCACCTTGATGAGTCGCAAGAGAATTACAAGGAGTCTCGTGAAGGACTGGACGATCTGGCAAATGCGGAACCCGGTAAGGCGCCGATTCATCCGCAATACCTCACCGCGGTGTTGGATCGGCTAGCTGCGGAAGATACGATTTTTACTTGCGATGTGGGAACGCCCACTGTGTGGGCCGCCCGCTACCTCACGATGAATGGCAAGCGCCGCCTTCTGGGTTCCTTCAACCACGGCTCGATGGCGAATGCATTGCCGCAAGCGATAGGAGCGCAAGTGACTTTCCCCGGCAGGCAGGTGGTCTCCCTCTCGGGCGATGGAGGACTGGCGATGTTGATGGGCGAATTGCTCACCTTGCAGCAGCTCAAGGCGCCGGTCAAGATCATTGTTTATCAGAACGACGCGCTCAGTTTCGTGGAGTTGGAAATGAAGGCCGTGGGAGTCGTCAGCTTCGGCACCGATCTCGTCAATCCGGATTTTGCCAAGTTGGCCGATGCTTGCGGCATTTACGCTCGCAATGTGGAGGAAGCCGGTGAGCTGGAGGAAGCCATCCGCGCTGCGCTCGATCATCCCGGTCCTGCATTGTTGAGCGTCAAAGTCGCCAAGCAGGAACTCTCGTTCCCGCCCACGATTGACTTCGAGCAGGCGAAGGGTTTCGGTATTTACCTGGTCAAGGCGATGCTCAACGGCAGAGGAAACGAAATTCTGGATCTCGCAAAGACCAACCTGAGGGCGTTCGTTTAACGGTCCAGGGTACGCCTGCTGCAATATTAGAATGCTTGCAGACCTTCAAGGACGAGGGTGAGGGGTGTAAGCATGGGGCAACATGATCTATCGGAGCGCGTAAACCGGTTTTGGTTACGCGTAACCGAGGGCATGCAACTCAGCCAGCTATGGTCGCAGTTTCGGGCCGATGCTCATTCCAGCTACCGCTTGTACTCCCGGGAAGTCGATTCCACGCGCGTGGAAGGGGTGCATCACACCCAGCACTTTTTCAGCGTGGCCACGCAATTCTTCTGGGCGATTGTCGAGAAGCTCACGCCCGCCCGTCGGGTGCTATTTCTGGTCGCTTTGGTGCTGGTACTGGTTCCGGGTGGTGAATGGACGTGGCGTACAAGATCGGGAACGATGGAAGTTTTCGGTCTCGACTTTCACTTCTACGGCGGCCTTCTGATGTCCGCCCTGTTGATTCTTGAAGTTGCTGATCGCGTCGTGATGAAGCGCGACCTGCAGATTGCGAAAGAGATCCAAACATGGCTGCTTCCGGAGAGTCCTCCATACGTCCCGGGACTCGACATCGCCTTCACCACGCGTCCGGCCAACACCGTTGCGGGAGATTACTATGACGTCTTTGCCCGTCCAAGCGAAGACCCCGGCGACGGCACTTTTCTGATTGCAATTGCGGACGTGGCAGGCAAGAGCATCCCCGCCGCATTGCTGATGGCAACATTTCAGGCAAGCTTGAAAACCCTCAGTGGTACGCACAGTTCGCTCCCGGAATTAGTCGGCCGGATGAATCGCTATGCATGCAGCAACAGCCAGAATGGCCGCCGCTTTACCACCGCATTTATTGCTGAATTCGATCCCGCATCGCGTCGATTGACCTACGTCAACGCAGGACACAACGATCCGATACTGCGTCGTCAATCGGGTATTATCGAGCGCCTTGGAACCGGTGGCCTGCCGCTCGGGATCATGAAAGATGCCCTCTACCAGTCAGGGGAAGTCGTGATGCAGCCCGGTGATTGGCTGGCCGCTTTTACCGATGGCGTCATCGAGGCTGAGAACAATGCGCAGCAGGAGTACGGCGAGTACCGCTTCATCACCATGCTGAACTCCGGCGTGATGCTGACCCCGGCTATGCTACTGGACACCATCATGGTTGACCTTGACCGCTTCGTAGCGAACGCACCGCAGCACGACGACATTACCTGCATACTCTTCCGTGCTGTCTAGCGAGGAACATGGGGCACCCGTCCAGTTCCTATCTAGGTCAACGGCAGTGAGTGAGTTCGGCTTTTATGGCATCTGCGGAGAGCTGGTGCGAAGCATCCTGGCTGTCCACTCTGCACCAGGTAGACCACAGGAGGACAGAGCCTTGAACTCTTTTTCGATGTCATACTCGACCCTCTGGATCGACGGGATGTTCCCGTCAAGGAGCAAGTAAGAAGCACGTCGGTCACCGTCGTAAGGCAGCCCAACACTTCCGCTATTGATGAGTAGCCGGGCATGCCCTGCGATGTGGCGAATAGAAGGATGGTGAGTATGTCCAAAGACAACGATCGGCCTGTCGAGCGAACCATAAATGCTTTCGATCTCAGTATCGGTGGCTTCGTTAGCAGGCGCTCGCCAGCAGCTCTCGGGTGTCGCGTGAACCAGCGCGAAGGCGTCTTCAGTCCTGAGCAGCGGCTGTCCGCGCAACCACGCCAACCTATCGTCTCCCAGTGCGGAACGGGTCATTGACGCTATTTCCCGGATCGCCGCCCACAGAGCCGGCGGGGCCGAAGTCTGGCTGGCAAAAGCTTCTAACGAATCGGGCCGGACGAGCATTTCATCGGTGTTGCCCATCACTCCGTGCCACCCGAGGTCACGAATGCGATCAACGATCTCGATTGGGCTGGATCCGGGGTCCGCCAAATCGCCCCCATGAAGCACCAGGTCTGGAGAAGCTTGCTTGATATGCGCAAGCACCGCCTCAAATGCTGTGAGATTCCCATGAATGTCAGATAAAACAGCAATTCGCAAGGCGCACCCTCAATACGATCCGGAGGCCAGTTTGGGAATCAGGATGGAAAATACCGTGCCCCGCCGCGTGGGATTTCTGCTGCTGCGCACTCGGATCTTCCAGCCGTTCTTCTTAACGATTTCCGAAGTAACCCAGAGCCCCAGGCCGGTGCCAGTTTCACCCTTGGTGGTGACAAAAGGTTCGAATATCGTCGGCAGGATCTCAGACGGGATACCCGCTCCATTATCGGCGATAGTGAGGCGGACGCAACCGCCGGTGCGTTGCAACTGATTCCGATTCGAGACCCGGATCCTCAAGCAACCACCCTGGCGCATCGCATCCGTTGCGTTACCGATGATGTTGGCAAGAATCTGACGGAGTTCCCCAGGGGTCGAAAGCACCGTGACTGTTTCTGATAGGATCTCACGATGCACCCTGACCCCCGCAGCCCTGAGACGCGATCCGTGAAGCCGGAGAACGGAATCCAAGACGGCCGAAACGTCGGTCGCAGTCGGCTGCGAAGGATCACGATAGAAACGTAACGTCTGCTTGGTGATCTCCGTGACGCGAGCCAGTTCCTGTTCGGCCTCCCCAAGATATTGTTTCCGCTGCTCGGGCGAGAGATTCCCGCGCATAAGATAGAGAAGATTGGTAATCGCCTCCAGCGGATTATTAATCTCGTGCGCGATGCTGGCCGCGAGTCGCCCGGTAACTGCCAACTTCTCAGATCGAAGCAACGCCGCCTGCGCAAGGGAGTATTGTTGAATTTGGTCGCGGATCTGATATTGCCTTTGCCTGCCTCGAAGGGCAATCTCCAACGTACTCAGTAAAGTCTCCGGACGAATCGGCCGTTCAAGTAGGAAGAGATTTCCTAAGGGCCGGCGCAATTCTCGCAGACGCTCACTCTCGAGCGTGACCCGCCCGCTGATCGTGAGCAGGATAACCGGGAAGTCGGACCACGGGGGCTGATGCCGGAGGATCTGCAAAAGCGGACTGATGGAACCGCCGCCGAAGGCCTCTTCCGAGATGATCGCAGCGCCGGCCCCTTCTAGAATGGCTTCACAACCCGCGGCAACATTCTCTGCAACATGGCAGGCCATGGATTGGCGTTCGAGCAGCCCCGCGATGAGACGCCCATCCTTGCCGGTGGGGGCGACGATAATGGTGCGCAAGTCTCGGCCCGTAACAACGATCTCAGGAAGCAGAAGAGTTCTCCCCCTTCGAAGCATCACCGACAAAGCTGGGTACGCCGGTGAGCACTCCCTCGAAGTCTTTTAGAGGCTCGCCGACATAGATCGCACCTTCGCCAAAGACAAGTTCGCGGATGGCTCGTTCGTGCGGGCCGCTCCTCTTCTTGATCACAGAAAGCGCCTGGCGGATCTCGCCCGCGTACTCGAAGTAGCGGAAGAGCAGTACAGTATCGGCGAGATAACTCACGTCGACAGGTGTTTGCATGTTGCCGATAAAGCCGTGCTGCGCCAAGGTAAGAACGGTGGCCACGCCTTGCTGGCCGAGATAGGCCAGCAACTCATGAAGTTGCATGGCAAGAAACTGCTCATGCGGCATCGCATTGAGGAAGCCGTTCATGCTGTCAATCACCACCAGGCGCAAGTTTTCCTCGTCAACCAATCGACGGATTTGTGCAACAAATTCTCCCGGTGAAAGTTCGGCGGGGTCGACTTGGTGGATTTCCAATGTGCCTTCTACGAGCAGCGTCGACATGTCCATCCCGAGGTCCTTAGCCCGCTCGATCAGAGTGGCCAAAGCCTCATCAAAGGTGAAGATGACTGCCTTTTCACCCCGTCGCGCAGAGGACACGGCATAGCGCAATGCCACAGTCGATTTGCCGCAACCCGCGGGGCCGATAAACAGCGTACTGGTGCCGGTATCGATGCCTCCACCGAACAGCTTGTCCAACTCTTCTATTCCGCTGGGCACGGGCTTGCGGTCGAAACCCGGCTTGTGCTCGGATGCGATCAGCCGGGGATAGATGGAGATTCCTCCCGTCTCAATGGTGTAATCGTGGAATCCCTCACGATAAGCGGATCCGCGAAGTTTGCGAACCTCCACTCGGCGGCGCTTGATGCCGAAGTCGCGCTCCAGACTCTGCATCATCACCACTCCGTGCGCGATGCTTTGCAGTTGCAAATCACGGCTTCCCTCTGCCGTCCGATCGTCTAATAGCAGAACAGTGCAATTCCTTCCCGAAAAATGTCTTTTCATGGCAAGAATCTGGCGCCGGTATTTCAGCGGATCTCGCGCCAGCATACGGAGTTCGGAAAGGGAGTCAAACACTACTCGTTGAGGTTTTGTCGCGTCCACCTGCTCCAAAATGGCTGTGATGGTGTCGGCAAGTTCAACCTCCGAAGGGTGAAACACCGTGTACTGGGCTTCGGGATTCAGGTCGTCTTCGGGCGGAACCATCTCGTAAATCTGCAGTGACTCCGCAGACCATCCATGGGAGCGAACCACCTGTTCCAGTTCCCTCCTGGACTCCGAAAGTGTCACGTAGATCACGCTCTCGCCGCGCCGCACGCCTTCGAGCAGGAACTGTAGCGCGAGTGTCGTTTTCCCCGTGCCGGGATCGCCCTCGACGAGAAACAAATGTCCCTGCGGTAGGCCGCCGTTCAAGATATCATCCAGGCCTGCTATGCCGGTCTGAATGCGTTCCTGGCTTTGCTCAGCCGTGACAGTGGTTGAGCTTGACCCGGTGGCGTTGCCTCTTGCCGGCCCTTTGTGTTTTTCCATGTTGTCCCCCGAACAGCCGGGAAGGGTCGCGACCCGGCGACAAAGAAATTTGATTCTCCAGTATTTGGCTGGGTTGCATGGAGTGCCGGAGGGATGAGCGCTTGGCCGGCCGGCCAGCCGAAACTGACGCGACCCTTTTACCAACCTTGAGACAACTCCCAGGAGATCAAGGTTATGATGGGTCAATCCTCAAATCAAATGGATGAACATGCTGACATCGATTGAAGGTCGCTCGGTCATCGTGACCGGGGCGAGCAAGGGAATCGGGAAGGGCATAGCGCGGGTCTTTGCCGGCAAGGGGGCGCGTGTTCTCATTGCCTCACGGCATCTTTCCGAGTCCGAAGCCGCGGCCGCCGAGATCAGAGCCGCCGGAGGAGTCGTGAGCGCCACAAGCGCGGACGTTTCCCAGATGGAAGAAAACGCCCGCATGGCGCAAACTGCGATCGAGCGGCATGGTGGCATCGACATCCTCTGCTGCAACGCGGGGATTTATCCATCCGCAACCCTCTTCGATATGAGTGCGGCCGATTGGGATCAGGTCATCGACATTAACCTGAAGGGAACCTTTCTCTCCGTCCAGGCGTGCCTGCCCGCCCTCAAGGCTCGGGGCAAGGGGCGCATCATTGTTACTTCTTCCATCACCGGTCCTATCACGGGCAACGCCGGCTGGAGCCATTACGCAGCCAGCAAGGCGGGCCAGCTCGGCTTCATTCGGACCGCGGCCATTGAGCTTGCTCCCCACAACATCACGGTCAATGCCGTGCTTCCCGGTAATATTCTTACCGAAGGCCTTCAAGACTTGGGCCCCGAGTACATTGCCAGGATGACCGCGGCAATACCCGCGCGCAGGCTTGGATCCGTCGAGGATATTGCCTACGCTGCGCTCTTTCTTGCGAGCGATGAAGCAGCCTATATTACCGGGCAAACAATCGTCGTCGATGGGGGACAAGTGCTTCCTGAGTCTCAACGGGCGATCGAAGATCTGTACTAGCAGGCGAGGAAACGATGGAACGACATAGTTGGACAGTGCGAATCGCTCTCGGTGCAGGACTTCTTGCAGCTTTGGGCTCGAGCGTGACAGGGGCGCAAAATACCCCCGACGCCAAGCCGGATAGCTACCGCGCAAACAACCGCCCGCCCGATCCGCGTTTCAAAGCCGACATACTGCTGGTGGTGGCTCACCCCGATGATGAGGTGATGGCCACAGCTTACCTCGCGCGTGAAATCTACGACAATCACAAGCGCGTGGCGGTGGTATATCAAACTGCCGGCGACGGAGGAAACAACGACGTGGGTCCTGAGCAGGCTGCCGCGCTGGGGGACATTCGCCAGATCGAGGGCCGCCGTGCCGTGGGCTCTTTGGGCATCACGAACGTGTGGTTTCTCGGTGGCCACGATACCGCCAGCCAGAACGTTCTCACTTCGCTGGAGCACTGCGGCCACGGCCATTGCCTGGACGAGTTGGTCCGTATTGTGAGAATCACCCAGCCGTCGGTGATTCTCACCTGGCTGCCGGATTTCGCAACCGGCGAGAACCATGCCGACCATCAAGCATCTGGCGTGCTCGCGACCGAGGCCTTCGACCTGGCCGGAGATCCGACTGTATTTTCAGAACAGGTCTCTCCCGCATCGAATCCAGACAAAAATACCAATCTGACCGAGGGTCTGCGACCGTGGCAGCCGCAGAAAATCTATTATTTCTATAACTCGACCCACGACATTTCGACCGGCCAAGGACCGGCGTACTCATCGCAAGAGATCTCTCCGTCGCGCCATGTGAGCTATGGGATGCTGGCTGCCCAGGTGTTTACCTATCACCTGTCGCAAGGTGGTACGAAAGTCGCGAACGAGATAGCGGGCAACACCCTGGGTTCTTCATCAGACGAAATAGCCCAAATCGCAACCGCGCCCGTGCAGCTGATTTTCGGAAAATCTCTCGTGCCTTCCACTGTTACCGACGATGTGTTCGCCGGCGTAGTGCCTGATGGCATTGCCTACCAGCGTGCTCTCGGATTCATCGCACCCACGCGCTTGGAACCAGCCCTTGAAATTGGCGACCCGTGGAGCTACTACCAGAAGTTTTGGCAGGCCCATGGGCTCGATCATTTAAGGACTATTGTGCCCGTAGAAGTTTCAGTCCATGTGGACGGAACCCTGGTGATTCCCCTGATCGTTGAAAATCCCCTGGATTCGGCGATCGATGCAACTTTCTCTGTGAAGGCGCCAGACGGGTGGAAGGTCACGCCGGTTGCTCCTGCCTCCATTGCTCCGCACAGCCAATATTATCTTCGGGTTCTGGCTGCGGCGCCTGCTACCAAGCTTCCCGGCTGGCAGCAATTTGCCATCTCTGCCGAGGCTGGGCATAAAAGCATTGGGACCGTACCGGTTCGCGCGGAACTCTCCGACGGCTGGGTAGCGCCCCAATAGTGGTCGCGGGCTACAGATACCAGGGGATATTCACTACCACGATGCGCTGGTTACCCTTCACCAGCAGCAATATTTTCAGCAACTGCACCCGTTGATTGTGGAGCAGATTTTCCCACCAGTGCCGCACCACCAGTTCCGGCAGCAGGACCGCAACCTTCCTCCCCGGGTGCTCTGATTCCAGGCGCAGGACGTAATCCATCAGTGGTGCGATGACGAAGCGGTAGTTTGAAGGGATCGTCACCAGCTCGGGGTCCGGCATGCCTTGCTCGCGAATAGGAGCAAGTATCTTTTCCTCCCAGTCCTGGTCTATTCCGTGAGCTTCATCTTCCGAGTGAACATGCACGACTTTGATTTCTTTGGAGAGCAACAGCCCAAACCGCAAGGCCTTTTCTGAAATCCGGTTCCAACCGGCCATCGGAATAACGACCAGGGGCTCCTGAAGATTCTCCAGGTTGAGCCGGTTCATGTCTCTCATCTCGTCCTGAATGCGCGAGTAGTGCTTCTTTACGGAATACATCAGCAGAATCAACGTCGGGACCAGCAACGCGGTTACCCACGCTCCCGCTCTGAACTTCGAGGCCAATACGACGCACGTGGTGAGCCCTGTTGCGACCGCGCCCGTGCCGTTCACCAGCATGTGCCATGTCCGGCCTTTATGGTCGCCTTCCTGCTTCTTCCAGTGAACCACCATGCCCGCCTGTGAGAGGGTGAACGCCAAAAACGCTCCGATCGCATACAGCGGGATCAGCCGGTCCGTTACCCCTTTGAAGAGGATCAAAATCACTGCGGTTAGGCCGGTGAGCGCGTAGATTCCGTGCGAGAACAACAAGCGCCGTCCTCTCAAAACGAAGACATGCGGCAGGTAATCGTGTAAGGCGATCGCCCGGGTCAGGCGGGGAAAATCGGCAAACGCTGTGTTCGCGCTCAGAGCCAGGGCCAACAGCACGCTCCCCATGGTCAAGAAATAGAACCACCCGCGCCCAAAAACTGCCGTAACCAGCAGGCTCAGAAGACTTTGATAGCCCGCCTGGTCGGGATCCATGGCCATAATTTGGTAGTGCTTGGTGAGCCACGCCGTGCCGTACAGCAGCACGATCAAGATGCCGATGATGATCGTGAGCGCGTATTGTGCGTTCTTGGACCGGGGCTCGCGGAACGCCATCACTCCGTTGGAGACAGCCTCCACACCGGTCATAGCCGCGCAGCCGCTGGAAAACGCCTTCAGCAACATCCATAGACCCAGGTACTGGACCGTTTGCGGCAACGGTGTGGGCATGGGGTCTACAGGAAGCGGATGGCCGCCCGCTGCAAGCGTCTTGTAGGCGCCCACCGCGATCATCGCCAGCAACGTACCGATAAACAGAAATGTGGGCACGATGAATGCGGTACCGGTGTCCTTTACCCCGCGTAGGTTAACGACCGCCAGGATGGCCAGAATCAGCAGGCAAAGCGCAAGCGTGTGGGGCTGAAATTTGGGCAGCGCTGAAGTCAACGCAGTCACGCCGGCCGAGATACCTACCGCCGCGGTAAGGATGTAATCGATCATCAGCGCCGCTGCGGCGAGCAGTCCTGCTCGTTCGCCGAGGTTTTCCGACGCCACCGTGTAGCTGCCGCCCCCGTTGGGGTAGGCGGCAATGGTTTGCCGATAGCTGAAAAAGACGATGACCAACAGGATCAGAATGCTGGTGATGATCGGCAGCAGGTACTGTGTCCCGACCATTCCCAGGGGGATCAAGAGCGCCAAAGCGGCTTCCGGGCCGTACGCCGCGCTGGTTAAGGCATCGAGGCCAAAAATGGGGATGCCGGCCCCTACGCCAATCTGTTCGGCGCGCTCTTCACTGGTCGCCAGCGGTTTGCCAAAAATCCTGTCCTGAATCGCCATGTCGATGTAGATACTACACCTGTCAAGTGTTCTTCCTGGCAGTTGCGTATCCATCCTGTAACAATGTGGAGTCGTCTACGGACGGATCGATTTGAAGCAACCGGGAGTTTGTTAGGCAGGGAGGTTTTGTGCGGCGTCGGGATTTTCTGGAAATTGCGGCAGCAACATTGGCGGCTAGTGGCCGGGGACAAGCTCTCAGCGGAGCCGCAGAGCAGGTGGTCACCGAGAAACGCAACGCCGGCCAGCCTCATCAGGGAAAGGTTCTGGCTCTTATTACTCCTCATCTGGATGATGGCCCGATCTTCGCCGGGGGCACGCTGGCCAAGTTACTGAGCGAAGGCTACACCGGCTACTTTATCCGGACCAGCAACGACGAAAAGGATTCTTACCACCTATCGTTGGGGGAAACGGTGCTGGCGAACGAGCGCGATACGGCGCAGCTGGTCAAGACCCTTGGCTTTAAGAAGGCCTACGACCTGAGTTATCGCAATCATCGTCTTGACGATGTATCAAAAACGGAACTTCGTGGCCGGTTGATTTTCCTGTTTCGCTTACTGAAGGTGGATACGGTTCTCAGCTACGACCCGTGGGGTCACTACGAGGAAAATCCGGACCATTACGTCACGGCGCAGGCCGTGGAGGCGGCCTGCTGGATGTCCAGCGGTCTCCTCGATTTTCCCGAACAGTTTGATGCCGGCCTGAAACCGCACGCGGTCTCAGAGAAGTACTACTTCGCCCGAGGACCGCAGCTGGTAAACCGCGTGGTGGATATCGGAGACTGGGTGCCACAGAAGGTCGCAGCCATCGCGGCCTGCGAGACCATGATCGTGCACATGGTGAAGGACCTTGTAGACAGCCTCACGGCCCGGGGACTGCGCGTTCCTGCCTTGAGCGGAAATCTCGATACGGCAACCAGGGAGTTCATCCAGGCGGCGTTTGTCACCCGTGATCACACCGCCGGAGGAAAATACGGGCTCCAGTATGCCGAGGAGTTTCACTACATCGGCCCGGATGCGTCGCTGGACGAATACATCGCGCGCAATGCGCAGCACCTCTCATAGCGCGCGCGACGAAACCGAGGCCCGCGGAAATCAGCAAAAGAATGAGTTCTTATAGACGAATCAATGTTCCGGCGTGGGGACTCTAACCATTGCTAACGCTCTATGAAGCTTTCCCCGGAGATTAACAATGAAGACGACCGCGCTCTTTACACCGCTGAATATCGGACCGCTTACGCTGAAACATCGCGTAGTGATGGCGCCACTCACCCGCTCACGCTCCGAACAGCCCGGGGATATCCCCGGAGCTCTCATGCGCGAGTACTATACCCAACGCGCTTCCGACGGCGGTTTGATTATCTCGGAAGCGACTACCATTTCTGCCACCGCACGCGGGTGGTTCGGAGCACCCGGCCTCTATACCAGTCAGCAGATCGAGGGCTGGAAGAAGATCGTCGACTCAGTCCATGCCAAGGGTGGGCTGATGTTCTCCCAGCTTTGGCACACTGGGCGATCGTCGCACGTTGAGGTCACGGGTGGGCCGGCGCCGGTTTCGGCATCTGTCAATCCGTCCTATTGGGAGGATGCTACGCGCCTCACGTCCACGCCCCATGGTTGGGTTGCACCCTCTCCCCACCGAGCCCTGGAAATTTCTGAGATACAAGAGATCGTCGAGGACTATCGCAAAGCAGCAGGGCACGCCAAGGCTGCCGGCTTCGACGGTGTCGAACTCCATGGCGCCAACGGCTATTTGCCGGATCAGTTTCTTCAAGATGGAAGCAACAAGCGCACTGACGCTTACGGTGGATCCATCGCAAACCGGGCGCGTTTTCTACTCGAGGTCGTGCAGGCAATGGTAAGTGTATGGGGCGGCGATCGCGTGGCGGTGCGCATAGCTCCCAGCGGAAGTTTTAATGGCATGGTGGACAGTAATCCCAATGCATTGTTCGCGTATGTGGCCGAACAACTGAATCAGTTTGGACTCGCTTATCTCCACGTCGTGGAGCCTCGCGTGAAGGGCAACACTCTTATCGCAGAAGGACAGGGACCGGTCGCGGCAGAACAACTGCGAAAGATCTTCCGGAACAGGATCATCGCGGCGGGTGGATTCGAGCCGGACACGGCTGAGGCGGTTGTGGAGAAGGGCGATGCCGATGCGGTTGCGTTTGGCCGCCTCTTCTTGGCAAACCCTGATCTACCCAAACGCATCGAGCTGGGGCTTGCGCTCAACGAGTACGATCGCGATACCTTCTACACTTTCGACGCCAAGGGCTACATAGATTACCCGTTTTACGGCGACGGAGTGAGCAATGTAAAGCTTGATCAGGTTACAGCATCAGCTTAGCGCTTCGGAAAAGATCGAGGTCAAGAATCACAAAAAACCAGGCATCGAGTGCCGTGGTATCCCACTCAAGCCAAAACCAGGCTTGAATGGGGCACCCAGCCTTTGTCGCACGATCTCTGCTGCGCTTCAAAGGCTAAGGCCTAGCACTCGGGAAACCTCTCCTTCTTCCATTTGACTGACCCTCTCCCGTCGGATTCGCCACTGCACGTAGCGCAGCGCAAAGTGCGCTGCGATGATGAGCAGTGTTGTGACGACGAGGTGGCCTGCACTCACCTCGATCCACCATTCATAATTCACGGTTGCGATGACTAAACCAGGGAAAAAGACAATGTAGCGCAAGAGGATGAAACCCAGGTCTGTGTTGCGGGGCACCCGCGCCTCGGTAAACGGGATGGTCACCGTCTGAAGAGAAAAAGCATCAGTCAGCAGAAGGCAAATACCGGCCGCTACCAGGATTTGGGTAATCAGCTCCCTCGGCGCGCGCAGTTCCGGATAGGAGATGGTTTGTAAAACGGCAACTGCGCCGAGGGTCATGGTCATTGCCCAAAGCAATACCCAAAGTTTGGTAGCGCCCAGGTGATCCGATGAGGCCTTGCCGTGAATCAAGCGAAAGACCCAGCTACCTGCCGGGTCGGCGGGAGAAAGCAGCGAGGTGCACAGACCCGCGACGATCCAGAAGGCAAGCGCCGGAACCGCGAGGCGTACCCCGCTCGGTGAGATCGCGATCCTGATATGGCCGCCCTCCACTCGCAAGACGACTACCCACACACACGCTAGGGCAATACCTATCCCCGCGTACATTGCTAAGTAAAGGCGATGGCGTTGTGACCGAAACAATGTATGGCTTATGAAGTGATAGACGGCGCGGCGCGGTGGCGTCCTCATGAAGGTCGCATGCAAGATGCGGACGGCAGGCTCCGCGAGCCGTCTCTTTTTATGCGGCGCGATGGAGCCCTCCACCGCTTGACGCGTGCTGCGCGCGTACGCCAGCGGATACGTTATGACTGAGAGCGCCATTAGCAAGGCTGTTACTTGGTAGCCCGTATGAGCGAGCTGCCTGAATGCCGGCAAGGCGGATGGACCTGCCACCATCGATTCGTAGATTCCCAGGAACCAGAATGGAGGAAACCAGCCCACGGCTGTATTGCCGGATTGAATCAACGCCTCCAGAGACCGCGACAAGATCGGGAACAGAAATAAAACAATCGCGAGCACCATCACGACAAGACTCTGGAGAAACGAAGAGACTGCGCGAAAGAGCCGCGCGCCCAGGAGACTGATAAGCAATCCCTGCAGAGCCAAGACCAAAGACGCAGCACAAAGGCCGGCGGCTGTCACAGCTACGAAGTGAGCAGCGTAAGCTCGAGGCAAATCGGACGGCTCCGTAGCCAGGGGGAATAAGATGGTTCCCAATGAGCTTGTGCCGATCAGAAAAAGCCCTAGAAAGGTAAGGACTGCCGCGACTCTTGCCAGAAGAAGTCTTCGCTGCGCAATCGGCAGAACAGAAAGGACGAATACATCCAACACATTGGGAACAAGAAGATCCCATTCAAATACGGTGATTGCGCCCATCACGACCCAGGAGTACATCACGAAGCCATAGTGATCGGCGACTCGGCCCCAGAAGGGCGGCGTGGGTGGCCTCGGTGCGAAACCATGATAGGCAGGGAACAGAAAGATCGTGGCCACGAGGGTCGGAAGCGCGATGGCCCACGCGATTGTCATGATGAGCGGCAAGGTCTCACCATCCACGGAAACAATCTCGTTGTTGAAAAATCGGTCGAGGAGGTGTCGCACCAGAAGCTTGAATTGCTTCTGCCCTGCGAACGAGAGTAAGGAGTCGTCCGATTGCCGGCTCAACACGCGGGATTGGCTATGCATCGCCCACCCTCATGACTTCGACCAGCTGCCGTGCCAACACTCGAGTGTCTTCCTGCTGAACCAGTTGCGCGAAGACATCCTGCAAGTTGGCGAGCTGCATGACTTTTGCAAGCTCAGCGGGCGCAGCGTCTGCCAATATCTTGCCCTTGGCAATCACGATCACCCGGTCGCAAACCTGCTCCACCACCTCGAGAACATGGGAGATGTATAGGATGGCCTTGCCCTGTGCAGCCAGTTCCTGCAGCAGGTCCTTGAAGAGCCGCGCGGAGACGACATCCAGCCCGGAGAGAGGCTCGTCGAATATGAGTAATTTGGGGTTGTGCATCAAGGCCGCAGCAATCAGCACACGTTGCTTCATGCCTTTCGAATAGAAAGATATGGGCGAGTAGCGCCAGGATTCCAGCCCCAGGAGTTTCAACATGTGGGTAGCCTTGCGCTCGATGTCGCGCTCGTCCATGCCGCGCAGCCGGCCCACCAGTTGGAGGTATTCCAACCCGGAAAGATAGGTGTAAACGTGCGCTTCTTCGGGAACATAGCCGAGGGTGCTACGGAAAGCGACCATATCCTCACGGATATTCTTGCCTTTGAAGAAGACGCTGCCCTCGTTCGGTTGAAGCAGGCCGGTAATGATCTTTACCGTGGTGGACTTTCCGGATCCGTTGGGCCCGAGGTAGCCAACGATCTCACCCGGTTGGACGCGAAAGTTGATGTCCTCAATCGACGGGATCCCCCGATATCGCTTGCAAAGGTGGCTTACCTCGAGCATGGGGTCCTCCGAGCCGATCTCTACCTACCTATGTAGCAATCTACCTAGTTGATTGTCAAGTAGTTTGCTACATAGATATAATTCGCTGCATGGCAGGCGAACCCAAACTCTCGCATACTGCTGCGATGATTCTGCAAGCGATCCATGCCGGCCATATTTATGGCTTTAGCGTGATGGAGGTCTCGGGTCTTCCCAGCGGAACCGTGTACCCGGCAATGCGTCGACTGGAGCGGGACGGTTTGATTGTCTCTCGCTGGGAGCGCCAGTCGATTGCGGATGCAGAGCAAAGACCGTTGCGCAAGTACTACAAGCTCACCCGGAGTGGCCGAACGATCCTCGACACGGCATCCAAGCGTTACCCGCTTCTCACCAGGCTGATCCCATCTCCCGAGGTCGAGAACGCATGAAAGTGCGAGGGCTGGCCCATTCACTCTTCGTCTGCACCGGCATGCTCAGGATGGCGGCAATCCTCGTGCCACGGGCAGCACGTGCAGAGTGGCTGGAAGAATGGCGGGCAGAACTCTGGCATGTTTGGCACATCTGCAATCAGAACGATGGGCCCGCTGCGCTGCACCAGAAAGAGGAAATAACCGCTTTCAGTCTCGGTGCTTTCAAAGACGCGCTCTGGCTAAGGAGAAACCAGGCTACTTCAGCATCTCATCGGTGGTTCAGACAGGGGATGCCGTCGCGATGCGTCCTGACGTTTGCGGTCCTGGCAGCCGTAAGCTTGCTGATTGCCTATGAGTGTCCCGGCGTTTGGAAAGTGGTGCGACCGCACTCGTATCGGGATGCGGGCGAGCTGGTGATGGTCTCACGCGGCGGCTTGGAGAACGCACCCTACCCAACCGTAGAATTCTCAGACTATGAAGCGTGGACCCGGAATTCAGGCCACTTGTTTACCGGTCTTGCCTTCTATCGATTGGCGACCAAGCGACTCACCCTCGGCACAGGTTCGTCTGTAGAACTACCGATCGCTCGGGCCAGCTCAAATCTCTTCGAGTTGTTGGCCGTTCCCATCTCATGGGAGGTTTCGGGCGCGGCTGCCCGCCATTCTTCGAGACTCTTGCTTAGCCGGAGTGCCTGGCTCAAGTACTTCCACGGGGATGCTCACGTCTTCGGCCACACGCTGCAGGTGGATGGGCAACAGGCGATCATCGCCGGGGTCATCCAGGACGATGAATGGCGGCTTCCAGGCCGGACGGATCTTTGGCTATTGGAGGATGCCCAGCATTTATCCGCCCTCCAGCCTGACGCTGAAGGATATGTGCTCGCCCACGCCGCGCCGTCGGTATTCCGCGTGGGAAGAGACGGCCGGCGTCACATGTACGTACCTCGAAAAGAAAACGGCTATGACTGGTTCGTTTGCGAGTCCCTCGCCGAACGTCTTCGGGAGCCCTTCTCGATCTTTCTATTTGCGTTGCTGCTTGCCTGCCTGGCCTTGCCTGCGACCACGTCTCTGCCGCTCGGAGAATACCCGGCCCACAGCAACCAGGTACCCTGGACCACAAGAGTTCGCCGTTGGGCTTTCCTGTCCGCCAAGTTCCTCCTGATCGTCCCCATTGTTTACTTTGGGTCGCTCGACCTCGCGTACTCGAGTAGCTCAATGTCTGTTGGCACGTCTGAAGTGATTGAAGTGTTCAGCTCGTTCTGGGCGTTGCTCTTTGCGTTCCGATGGGCTCTGCGTGATCAACGAAGGCGGTGTCCTGTCTGTCTGTGCACCCTGACCAATCCAGCACGAGTCGGGCAATTCTCACGCAACTTCCTCGCCTGGAATGGGACCGAGCTTGTGTGTTTGAGCGGCCACGGCTTGCTACACGTGCCCGATATACCAACCAGCTGGTTCAGCAGCCAAAGGTGGCTGTACCTGGATCCTTCCTGGAGCGCCCTGTTTCCAGTCGGTACCTGACCTCGCCTGTTGATTACGCCTTGCGGGTGAGCGCCTCGCGAATGCGCCGGCCGACGATTGCATCTTCGCCTGGCTGCAGCATCCACACTCCGACTACCAGGGTGTTTGCGTTCGACGGAATACCCTGATTCGCTGGTTGTCCGCTATTGGGATTCAGCTCGATGGAAGGTTTGCCTTCGCGCAGCGCCGTCAAAACCTCTTCTGTCGTTACGCCTCGCACCGAAGGATCGAAGCGAATAAGCACATGCGGGACATGGTTCGCGATCCTGGGAACAACCGTCTCGGTGGTGACGGAAGGTATCCCTTTGACCGCCGCGATGATCAGGTCAGCGCGTTTTTGATAGTCCCCTTGCATCGATTCCTCGGTATGTGAGAGAACCCAGTCGACGGCTGCCACCATGCCAACGATCTGCTCCTTGGCGACCTTCATGCCGCGGCCCACACCCTCCTCGGGGTTGTTGTTTTGCTGAGCCAGATCGGTGAGATGCTTCTTGCCCAGCAGCAGGCCTGCGTTCTGCGGACCGCGGATGCCCTTACCTCCGGAAAAGGAAACCAGGTCGAAGCCCATACCGGTGTACTTCCATAGATTGGAAATAGGAGGCATATCCGCCGCTGCGTCGAGGTGGCAGGGAATACTGTGCTCGTGGGCAACGCGAAGCCATTCCTCGCGGCCGATCTGCGCGGTGCCAGCCTCGCCGTCTTCCTCTTCTGCCGCGTTGAAGAAATTGGTCATGACGGCATTGCCGGCGGCGCAGGCGCGCTTGTAGTCGTCAAGGGTGACCACCTCCGTCACCCGGGCGCCGCAGAGGAACATTGCGTGATCGTAACCGTAGCGGTGTGCCTTCTGCACGATCACCTGGTTCTTCATTCCATCGATCGCTTGCGGCATGGCCATGGGCGAAATGTTGTTGGCCGCTTGCAGGCACGCGGCGGTGGCGAGGGTAATTGCTCCCGCGGCGCCTGAGCTCACCACTGCGCCTTCGCACTTGAGACGCTGAGCGATATACTCGCCGGACTTTGTTTGCAGGTCGCGCAGCCGCACTGGATGGAGTGCCGCCTTCTGCACGGCAGCCAGGACCACCGGCGGCATGCAGGCCGCGGTCAGCGTAGTGTAGGTGCCGGCCGCATTGATAATCTTGGGCACACCCAGCTTGTCGTAATAGTCCTCCCCTTCCACTTCTTCTTTCGTCGAAGAGGCAAAGGACGACCTGGCGACGCCAAGGCTGGCGGCGAGCCCACCGGTCCAGCGAAAAAAGCGTCGACGCGAAAATTGTTTGTCTGCGAGTTCGGTCAGCTTTGCCATAGGTGCCTTTTTCTTTGCAAACCAGTGGGAATCCATCTCGAGAGAGTTCCTGCCAAGTACGAATCACTTCAGCTTCAGGCCTTGCTCGGCAGCAACTGTCTCCCGTCGGTCCAGTTTACGGCTAACTGCTCGGGTAGCGCAGCAACAAGGGGCCTGAGCGGCTCATGAGGACGTCTGCTTCTACGACGTTGTAGCGTTCGAGACGGAGTGTATCCGTGAAGATCCCTGAAACTGGGGCCTGGTGAATGCGTGTGAGTGCAAAACTGTGATGGCGCAGGGATACGGTGTGGACCCCAGCGGTCGCATTCATCATCCGCATTCGATACCGCCGGTCCTGCTGTAGAAACAGAGGTTCCGTAGGGTGGGATTGTCCATCGATCGTCCATTGATAGGTGCCGGCGCCTGTTTTCTCCAGCAACAGGACAATCATCTGGTCGGGCTCAGCGACTGCACGGCGACCCGAAAGCGATGCGGAGAAAGCGCCCAGGGCCGGCTCGCCCACTGACAACGACAGCACGTCGGCTGCCGCGGGTGGAGTGATTTGTCCCGCGGAAAAAGATAGAGCAGAAGAGTGCTGCACCACCGCCGCGGCAGCGGCACTGACGGTCAGTTGAAGGAAGCGTCTGCGCCTCATCGTCTACCCTCGAAAACGGAAATCGGGTGATGGATTCTGTCTAAAACTTTGTAACGAAACGTTCTATAGTACAGTGGTCGAAGTGTAGCACCGTAGCTCGCCGGAGGGCACAACCAAGTGGAATTTCCGCCGCAAAAACCGCAGGGCTCGCAAGCAGATCGCGCACTCGGAATGGATGCGGAGATGACCCGCGTAGATTTCCTCGACGGGCGTCCGTTCGCTGGGCTTGAGGGCCAACCAGCCGCGATGGGCAAGGAGGACTGGGACGGTTACGGCGGCGTGGGCGATTACGCCACCGCGAACGGAAATACCCATGCCGTGATGACCGCGGGCCACGGCATTCGCGATGCGCTTTACACCGGCCAGCTTAAAACTGCGCCAGCCACCGGAGAGACCTTCGATTGTGTGGTGGTTGGCGGAGGCATCAGCGGTTTGGCTGCTGCTCATCTTTTTTCCGAAAAGACCGGACGATCAAAACGCTGCCTGGTGTTGGAAGACCACTCCATCTTCGGCGGGGAAGCCCGGCGCAACGAATTTATGGTCGATGGGCACCGGCTGATCGCAGGCCAGGGCTCGGCTACCTACTTTCCATCCCTTCCGTCTTCGCTCACGCAGCGATTTTACGAATCGATCGGCTTTGACGGTAAACCGTTGGAGTACCAGAAATGGGGCGGAGGTCAGCCGGAGCTGGACGTAAACACGCTTCCTTATGCGCGGGGCAGCAAGAATTCCGGGATGTTTTTTGGAGCGCGCTTCGGCCATCCGGAGGGGTTTTGGCTCTACGATCCGTGGGGCAAAAAGCTGGCTGGCGCCCCCGTCCCCGAGGCGACCAGGCAGCAGTTGCTCAGGGCGCGCGCAGGAAATAAAACGTTTGTTCCACCGAAAGTCGACGGCGACGAGATTTCGCGAGCACTGGACCGCATCACCCTGGAAGAGCACCTGATGCAGCGCGACGGTCTCTCCCGGGAATTTATCCGCGCCTATATGCCAGTCGCGGCGGATTGGGCCGGTTCTTCCGCGGACGAGAATTCCGCCTATGCGTCCTATGCTCCGGAGGTACTTTTCCCCTGGAAGAACGAGGTAGGCGAGCAGATATTTCCCGGGGGCAACACCGGTATCGCGCGCTTTATCGTGAAGGCCATGATTCCGGAGGCGATGCCCGGCCCCAATACTCTGGCCGGCATGTGTCTTGGACCGGTGGACTTTACCAAGCTTGATCGTGAAGGCCAGCCGGTGCGGATACGGTTGGGCGCGACGGTCGCGGACGTGCATCACGAGGGCGACGGCGTGAGGGTTAGCTACGCGGTCGATGGCCGGCTACATACCGTGCACGCGCGATCGGTGGTGATGTCCGCCGGCTGGACAACCGCGAGAACCATTTCCGATTTGCCGGAAAACTACCGCGCTGCCTACCAGGAGTTCTACCGCATGCCTTGCGCCGTCATTAATGTTGCTATACGCAATTGGCGGTTCATGGCGAAGATGGGGATTACGGAATGCCAGTGTTTCGAAGGGATTTACCCCTGGCTGGCGGTTCGCAAAGTCGCCGTATTTGGGGACGTTCCGCCTGTCGTCACGCCCGACGATCCGACTGTGCTTCGTTTAAAAATCACGTTTACCGAGCCGGGGGTTCCTTTGCCGCAGCAGTGCACGCGGGGAAGGATGCGCCTACTGAGCACGCCGTACTCGGAATATGAGCGGCTGATTCGTGAGCAAATGACGCTTATGTTTGCGCGCAGTGGTTTTGACGCGCGGAGGGATATCGCCGGCATCATCGTCAATCGCTGGGGCCACGCGTACCTCTGTGGCCAGCCGGGCTTCTTTTTTGGATCTGAGGGCAAGATCGCTCCTCGCGAGGTGATGCGGCGCGCCCCTTTCGGCAAAATCGCCTTCGCCAATTCCGATCTTTCCGGAATCATGGATCACCGCGCTTCTATCGCTGAATCAGACCGCGCCGTAAACCAGCTACTCGCTTAATGAGGGTCTGTGTAACCGGGAAAGAAACGGCAGGTCCCCTTCGACTCCGCTCAGGCAGGCTCTCCACCACGCTACCCCGGTTTTCGATGAGTTGCGTATCCCACTCAAGGTTTGCAAACCGACGACCCCCAACAAAACCCCTGTCGGGCCTTTTCTCCGGCAATGAAGGCTGGGTGCCCCATTCAAGCCCCGTTGTTGGGCTTGAGTGGGATAAGCAGAACTCATCGAAATCCGGGGTAGCGTGATGGAGAGCCTGCTGTTTCTTTCCGCCCGTACATACCCTCCGAACATCTACCGTGTAAGGTTTACGGGTGTAGTGCGATGGACGAAGTTGACGAACCAGCGCGGCTTATGAAACAAACATTAGAAACTTAAAAGGCGGGAGCAGACCTTGTCTAGTCGGCGCATCGGCATCATTATGCATGGCATTACTGGACGGATGGGCTACAACCAGCACCTGGTCCGTTCCATAGTGGCTATCAGGGACCAGGGCGGGGTCACGCTATCCAATGGCGACCGGGCCATGCCTGACCCGATCCTCGTAGGCCGTAACTTGGAGAAGGTTTCCAGCCTGGCGGAGCGCCATGGCATCAAGAGGGTGGCGAAAGACCTTGATTCCGCACTCGCCAACCCCGAGGATACGATTTTCTTCGACGCCGGCTCGACCCAGATGCGCGTTCCGCTGCTAGCCCGCGCGATCGAGGCCGGAAAGCACGTTTATTGTGAGAAGCCGCTCTCCGAAACACTTGAGGAATCGCTTTCCCTGGCTCGCCTCGCCCGCAAGCACGGCGTGAAGAGCGGCGTTGTGCAGGACAAGCTCTATCTGCCGGGCCTGCGCAAGCTTCGCATGTTGAAGGACGCAGACTTCTTCGGCCGCATCCTCTCCGTGCGCGGAGAATTTGGCTACTGGGTATTCGAGGGTGATCTCCAGCCCACCCAGCGGCCCTCGTGGAATTACCGCAAAGCCGACGGAGGAGGCATCATCCTGGACATGCTGCCCCATTGGCGCTACGTGCTGGACAATCTGTTTGGCGCGGTACAGTCCGTCAGCTGCATCGGCGCTACCCATATCACCCAACGCGTCGACGAAAGCGGGGCAACCTACAAAGCAGATGCCGAAGACGCGGCCTACGCTACGTTCCAGCTGGAGGGCGGCGCGATCGCCCATATTAATTCTTCCTGGGCGGTGCGGGTAAGGCGGGACGACCTGGCGACCTTTCAGGTCGACGGTACGCACGGCTCCGCCGTCGCAGGGTTGACCCGCTGCTACACGCAGCACCGCGTGAACACTCCGCGGCCGGTGTGGAATCCCGACGTGCCACAAACGATGAAGTTCACCGAGCAATGGGACGAGGTGCCCGACACCCAGGTCTACGAGAACGGTTTCAAGCTCCAGTGGGAAGACTTTATCCGTCACGTGGTGGAGAACAAGCCTTGCAGCTTTGATTTGCTGGAAGGAGCGAAAGGCGTGCAGTTGGCCGAGCTTGGCCTGAAGAGCTGGACCGAGCGCCGCTGGGTGGATGTGCCTGCATTGTCTCCCGATACGGTTGGGGTTGTGTGAGCAGCGTGAGCATTCGCGACCTCTCCATCAATCTGGCCACCGTGCGCCAGCAGTACACGATGGGTCAGGCGGTCGATGCTTGCCTGGCCCAGGGCATTACGTCCATTGCGCCGTGGCGCGACCAGGTGCAATCGACGGGCCTTACCGAGGCCGCCGAAATTGTTCGCTCCAACAAACTTCGTGTTACCGGACTTTGCCGCGGCGGCATGTTTCCGGCCGCAGACGAGGCAGGCCGGGCTGCCGCCATCGATGACAACAAGCGCGCGATCGATGAGGCAGTCGCCCTTCAAGCCGATTGCCTGGTGTTGGTGGTGGGAGGGTTACCGGGGGACTCGCACGACATCGATGCTGCGCGAGAGATGGTGGCCGACGGTCTTGCCGCGATCCTGCCGCATGCGCGTGCCAGCCGCATGCCTTTGGCAATCGAACCCCTGCACCCCATGTACGCCGCCGACCGGTCTTGCATTAACACGTTGGAGCAGGCGCTCGATCTTTGTGATCTGCTCGGCGACGGGGTGGGCGTGGCGATCGATGTCTACCATGTCTGGTGGGATCCGAAGCTGCATGCGCAGATCATGCGAGCCGGCGCCGGGGGACGCATCCTGGCTCACCACATCTGCGATTGGCTGGTGCCGACGCGCGATCTTTTGCTGGACCGCGGCATGATGGGCGACGGAGTGATTGACCTGCGCTCGATTCGCTCCCTCATTGAGCGCGCCGGCTATCACGGGCCGCAAGAAGTGGAAATCTTCTCCGCGCAAAACTGGTGGAAGCGCCCGGGCGAAGAAGTGATCGCTACCTGTGTTGAGCGCTTTCTCAGCACTTGTATTTAGCCTGAACAGTCGTTTTATGGAGAGGTTCTATGTCATTCGCATCGAAAAACCCAACTACTGGAGAGCTCCTCGGCAACTATCCGGAGCATAGCGCCCAAGAGGTGGAACAGCGCTTGCAGGGCGCCTGGGACGGCTGGAAACGGTGGTCGCGTGCGCCTCTCTCTGAGCGAACAGCCTTTCTCTTTCGCCTGGCGGATCTGCTGGAGAGCCGCGCCGAGGAGTATGCGCGGCTTATTACGCTCGAGATGGGCAAGCCCATCGGGGAGGCGCGCGGCGAGGTAAAGAAGGCAGCCTTCGGCGCGGCTCATTTTGCCCAGGAGGGCGCCGCGTATATCCAGTCCGAAGCCATTCCAGGAACTCCCGGCCGCGTCGTCTACGAATCGCTTGGTCCAATACTCGCCATTATGCCCTGGAATCTTCCCTTCTGGCAGGTGTTGCGTTTCTTCATCCCTACGGCCCTCGTGGGAAACACGGTGGTGGTGAAGCACGCTGAGACCGTGCAAGGCTGCGCGCTGGCCCTCGAGAAGCTGGTGAGAGATGCTGATGGTCCTGAAGGGCTCTACGTCAATCTCTCTGTGCAGCGCGGCGCCGTGCCGGCTATTATCGCGGATCCGCGCATCCGTGCAGTGACGGTTACGGGTAGCGTGGCGGCTGGGCGGGCGGTGGCGCAGCAAGCCGGCCTGCACGGCAAGAAGGTGGTGCTGGAACTTGGCGGCTCCGATCCCTTCATCGTGCTTGAGGATGCTGACATCGCAAAGGCAGTCCAGCTAGGCGTGACGTCGCGCTACTCCAACAATGCGCAAAGTTGCATTGCGGCCAAACGCTTTTTCATCGCCGAACCGGTCGCGGATGCTTTCATCAAAGCCTTTATCGAGCAGGCATCTGCGCTAAAGGTTGGCGACCCGCTCTTGCCAGACACGAAACTGGGTCCCCAGGCGCGCGAGGACTTGCGTGCCACCACCGAGCGCCAGGTCTCCGACGCAAAGGCAGCCGGCGCGCGTGTGCTCACCGGCGGCAAGTCTCTTGATGGACCGGGTTATTTCTATCCTCCGACGGTGCTGATTGATCTGCCACACGACGCGCCGGTTGCGCGGGAGGAGTTCTTTGGGCCGGTTGCACTCTTCTTTACTTTCAAGACCGAAGAAGAGGCGATCCGGTTGGCCAATGATACGGAGTTTGGCTTAGGCGCAGCCGTGTTCAGCAAAGACGCTGCACATGCTAATGCCGTTGCTGCGCAGGTCGAGGCCGGCGCGGTGTTCATCAATGACTTTGTCCGCTCCGATCCGCGTGCACCTTTCGGTGGCGTCAAGGGCTCCGGCGTTGGCCGGGAATTGGGCGCGCTCGGAGCTCGCGAGCTTACCAACGCCAAGCTCATTTGGGAACCGGTTTAGCCGGGAGGAATCTTGACCAAGAAAGCATTGCCGTGGGTAGTCGTGTGTTTCTTGCTGTTCACGTGGGCATCGGCAGCATTTGCTGCCAATGACATACCGAAAGCCGCGTGGAGCCGCCCCCTCGGGCTTCCTCTTGAGAATCCGGGCATAGCTAAGAATGGCACCGATATTGACGACGGCTATTGGCAGGGAGCGCCGGTCGGCGGTATGGGTGCGGGCACGTTCTCGCGCACCTACCGCGGCGACTTCGCCCGCTGGCACATCAAGGCTGGCGTGCACAAGTATGAACCCGTTTACGTCAATCAATTTGCCATGTATCAGAAGTCGGAAGGCGATGCTCAGGGGACCGCGCAGGTCCTGATGACCGGCCATCCGAATAAGGGCGAACTGTCCAGCTGGGCCTGGGACTATCCGGTGGGTGCGGGTGAATACTCCGCGCTCTATCCAAAGTCCTGGTACGACTACAAGTGGAAGAAGTTTCCTGCTCATGTCGTGCTGGAGCAGTTTTCCCCCGTGCTCCCCGACAACTACCGCGAATCCAGCTACCCGGTAGCGGTCTACCGCTGGCACGCGGACAATCCCACCGACCATGTGGTAACCGTCTCTGTGCTTCTTTCCTGGGCGAATATGGGCGGATGGTTTCGCACCTTCACCCACGACTTCAACGGCACCCCGAACCAGGGCAACTACAACCAATTTGCCCGTGAAGCAGTAGGATCGGCCGGCACCATGAAGGGCATTGTCTTCGATCGCGGCCGCGACGATAAGGCGCTGAACGAGTGGGACGGCCAGTTTGCAATTGCGGCCCTCGAAACCCCAGGCGTTGAAGTTACCTATCAGACGACGTTTCTCGCGTCGGGAGACGGCAAATCCGTCTGGGCGCCTTTCGCCAAAGATGGACGGCTCGCAAACAGCGACACCTCATGGGTCAGCGATAGCGAAAAACTGGCGGGCGCCATTGCGCTTCGTTTTACTTTGCAGCCGGGAGAGAAAAAGATCATCCCCATGGTGATCTCGTGGGACCTGCCCGTGGTGCAATTCGGCCAGGGACGCAAATGGAACCGGCGCTACACGGATTTTTACGGCACGACGGGCAGCAACGCATGGGCGATCGCGCGCGACGGGCTGCTCAACGCCGACCGCTGGAGCGATGCGATCGACACCTGGCAGGCGCCCTACGTAAACGACGAAAGCAAGCCTCTCTGGTATCGGGGCATGCTTTTTAACGAGCTCTATACCCTCGCTGATGGCGGGACGTTCTGGGGCCGGCAGGTGGGCACAGACAAGAAGCTCCCGGCATCGTTTGCCTTGCTGGAATGTTTCGATTACGCCTATTACGCCACCTTGGATGTTCGCTTCTACGCTTCGTTGCCTTTGCTGAAATTCTGGCCGGACGTAGACAAGCAAGTCCTGCGGGAGTTTGCGGATACGGTGCCTAAGGAGTGGCCGGAGAAGGGCTTGTGGGTTTGGAAAACGGAGCAGACCGGGGAGCCCGTTCTGCACAAACGAAAAAAGAAAGGCGCTGTGCCGCACGACCTTGGCGTGCCGGAAGGCGATCCCTTCGTTGCCGTCAATCAGCCCGGCTGGCAGGATACCAACGATTGGAAGGACCTCAACTCCAAGTTCGTCTTGATGATCTACCGTGATTATGTCTTTACCGGGCGAAAGGACACAGCGTTTCTGCGCGAGACTTGGCCTGCTGTCAAAGAAGCGATCACCTACCTGCGCCAGTTCGACCATGGCGGCGGAGTACCCGAGAACAGCGGCTACCCTGACCAGACCTATGACTCATGGATTGTGCGTGGGGTGAGCGCCTACTCCGGGGGCCTGTGGCTTGCAGCCCTGCGCGCCGGCGAAGAGACGGCAGTCATTCTTGGAGATAAGGCCACGGCAGACGAATATCGCCAGCTTTTTCAAAAGGCCCAGAAAACCTACATCAGCAAGCTCTGGAACGGAGAATACTTTCGCTACGATACCGAAAGCGAAAACCAGAACGCCATCCAGGCAGATCAGCTTGCCGGGCAGTGGTATGCCAATATGCTTGGCCTGGGAGACCTCGTTCCACACGAAATGCAGCTGTCTGCGGCACAGAAGATATTTGACGTGAACGTCATGAAGTTTGCCGGCGGGCAGATGGGCGCCGCCAACGGCATGGCTGCGGACGGTTCGATCATCAACAACGAACAAGCAAAGGAAGTGTGGGCGGGAACCACGTTAGGTTTTGCGGCGTTGCTGTTGAGCGAAGGGATGAACGACCAGGCTTATAAGACGGCCTGGGGGCTCTATCACGTCATTTACGAGAGCAAAGGCTATTGGTTCCGCACGCCCGAGGCCTGGGACATCACGGGAAACTTTCGCGCCGGGATGTACATGCGGCCCGCCGGTGTTTGGGCTATGGAAATGACGCGGTCCGCAGCGAAACCTTAGGCTACTTATAGGCGTGAATCAGCTCCACGCTGACGCCGCCGATGGAGTCGGTATCCATGTAGTCGTACTGGCCGGAATCCTTCTTGCCTACGTCTCCCCATGCTCCGGACTGCCACACGTGGTAGCCGAGCTTCTCGTATTGAGCCACCGCCTGATTCAGATCCTCCACTGGCACGCCTAAATGCTGAACGCCCTCTTTGTGCTTTTTAAGGAAGTCGGCATAGATGTTCGGCGGGGTCGCGGGCGCGGAGATCCATTCGTAACTGAACTGGTCGTAATTTTGATAGCCGACCTCAAACGCAAACCACAGCGGTTGGCCGCGGTAGGTAGAATCCTGCCGCGGGGTCGCATGCTCCCTGCGAAATGCGGCAAAGCCCAGCTTCTGCCAGTAGGCAGAGACGGGTGCTAAGTCGTTGACCACTAGCCCGAGGTGAGACACCTTTCCCGGAGGCCCTGGGGCCGGCGCACCCCCAGGCCAGTAAACCAGCCCCAGGGCAAACTTACCCTGCGGTTCAGTGTCGAAGTAGGTATAAGTGACCCGCTTGCCATCCCGGTCCAGGCTCAGTTGCTGCAGCACACCGACGCCGAGGGAGTGCATTCGCTTGATTTCCTTATCCATCTCCGCCTGGGTCTTTACCTCGTGCACGATGGAGAAGATCCCGTCGCCATGCTTGCCCAGGAACTCGTTCCAGGAATTGAGCTGTCCTTCTGCCGGTTGAATCATATTCACCGTCAGGTTTCCCAGGTGGCCCGTAAGCTCCCAAGCCCACATTTTCACCGGCTTACCGTGATCTTTGCCGGTCAGCACGACATCTGGATACTCATGAATGTCAGACAAGCCGAGGGCGATCCAACCCTGCTTGGCCAGATCGACATTCTGCACTAGCCAAGTCACGCTGTTTACTGACTTGTAGCAAGCGGGCATTTCCGCATAGGCCGTGCCTGCTAGCGCGCAAAGAACGGTGAGATAGCGCAAAAGCTTCATTCCGATTTACCCTTCAATCAAAAAAAGATTGCCTGGCGGATTCTACCGGGTCCATACTTAGTGGCACATACTAATGAATCGTTCCTAATTAATCAAACTGCGCGGAGTGGGCATGAAGCGGGGACTGGCAATAGGAGCATGGCAGCTTTCGACCGCGGCTTGCCTGCTGGGGCAGATGGCCGGCATGGCAAGCCACCCGCCAGATCCGGCTGCGAAAATTCCCGTCACGCGTCCGTCGAACGTCACCTTCTTCAAAGATGTTGCACCCATCGTGCAGCAGCACTGCCAGGGCTGTCATCGCCCGGGAGAAGGCACGCCCTTCTCCATGATGACCTATGAAGATACGCGACCTTGGGCACTGGCGATGAAGCGAATGGTAGTCACCCGAGCCATGCCGCCCTGGTTTGAGGATGGGCACACCGAGAAGTTTGAGAACAACCGCTCGCTTACGCAGCCGCAGATCGATACGATCGCTGCCTGGGCGGATGCGGGTGCGCCCCAGGGCGACCCCAAAGATATGCCGCAACCGCTCGACTTCGTCACCGGCTGGACTATTCCCAAGCCGGATAAGGTCTTTCAGTTGCCTCGGCCTTTCCCTATTCCAGCGACTGGGATCCTGGAATACCAGTACGTGATTCTGCCCACCGGCTTTACCAAGGACACGTGGGTTCAGGATGTGGAGGCCGCGCCTAGTGATCGCTCCGTGGTCCACCATATCGTCGCCTACGTTCGTACACCGGGATCAAATTATTTTAAGGGACAACCGGTAGAACAATTCTTTGAGGCTCCGCCGGCCAAGACAGGAGAGAAGGCTCCCCTGGATGACGTGCCCAACGACTGGCTGGTCGGCTACGCTCCAGGCCAGCCGCCGGACATGTTTGAGCCGGGCCAGGCGAAACTCATTCCGGCCGGCTCAGACATTGTGCTGGAAGTGCACTACATGCCCGAAGGGAAAGCCACGACAGACCAGGCGAACATAGGCCTGGTGCTGGCGAAGGAGCCCCCAAAGGATCGTGTGATGACGTTGTCCACGGGCAATGAGAAATTCAAGATTCCCCCAGGAGATCCTGACTACCGCGTGGATGCTTCCTTTATTGTGCGCCGTGAAGTGACCCTGTTGGGTATGCATCCCCACATGCATATGCGGGGCAAAGATATGTCGTACCGGCTGGTATTTCCCAACGGCGAGACGCGCGCCATCCTCAACGTGCCGCACTATAACTGGCGCTGGCAGCTTTGGTACAACCTGGCGAAACCGATTGTGCTCCCGGCCGGGACCAGGATCGAGTGCACGGCTCACTACGATAATTCAGCGATGAACCCAGAAAATCCCGATCCGGCCAAGACAGTCACCTGGGGCCAGCAGAGCTCGGACGAGATGATGGTTTGCTTTTTCAATGTAGCCTTTCCGGCCGCCACGCCGGCCAAAGAGCTGCTGCCGCTGCCCACGAACGAAACCGCTTCACGTACCCAGTAAAACTTCCCGCCTATGATCACGCGCAGAACCTTCGTTACGACCACGGCTGTATGTCTTGCTGCGAACGCGTTGCCTCTCTATGCATTGGCGCCCTTAACCATTGGAATCGGCACCTTCAGCTATCACGCGCTCTCCTTCGACCACATGATGGTGCAGCTAGAAATTTTGCTGCCCACCAACGGTGTTCACAATCAACAGATCGAGATGTCGCGGGGCGAATTTATGGTCATGAGCCATCCCAGCGACGAACTGGTGCGCACCTCGCGAGAGAAACTCGACAAGGCTGGCATACGCTGTGTCTCCTACTACGCAGCCACACTCAAAAATGAGCAGGATGTCGCCAGTGCAATTCACATTGCGCAGCTGCTGGGCGCGCACAACATCACCGGTGACGCCACGGGCAGTGACTTGCTCAAACATATCGATCGCAGCGTCACCCAGGCCGGAATTACGTTTTCTATCCACAACCATTTCTTTCCTGGAGTAAAGTTTCCCTACGAAAGCCCGGAAGACGTGCTCAATGCGCTCGCGCCGCTTTCGGCGAATTGCGGCGCAACCGCGGATACAGGCCACTTCGCAGCGTGCGGATATGACCCGGTGGACGCGGTGCGCAAGCTAGCCCCGCGCTTGAACCTGGTTCATCTTAAGGATGTGAAGGGGCTGCGCAGCGGGGAAAACGTGTTGCTGGGAAGCGGGATCGCTAAAATCCCCGAAGTCGAAGCGGAACTGCACCGGCAGAATTTTCGCCACCTGGTCGCCATCGAATATGAGAAGGAAGGGGACGACGATGTGAGGGACGACATGCGTATTAACGTCGCGTTCGCCTGGAAATATGGTTTCTCCGGAGCCTAGGAGAGGAGTGAGAAATGTTGTGCTCTTTTGCTGCGGGAATCGCTATCCTTGTCACCGCCATCGCTCCAACGATGTTGATGGCACAGACGGCAATCGCAACTGTGTCCGTAGGTGCCACGCCAATAGGCGTCGCCGCCAATCCGTTAACCCACAAGATTTACGTAGTCAACCACGGCAGCAACTCAGTCACTATTATCGACGGGTCGACCCACGCAACCACCACCGTGCATGTGCAAGACCGCCCCGAGGCCGTCGTCGTCAATTCTGTAACCAACAAGGCTTACGTTACCAATGCAGGTGCGGATTCAGTATCAGTCATTGATGGAGCCAGTAATGCTGTGAGCGCGACCGTTCAGGTCGGAAGTTATCCCCAGGCGCTCGCGGTCAATACGATTACAAATAAGATCTACGCGGCGAATAACTTTGGGCATAGCGTGACGGTCCTCGATGGCGGGACTAACGCAACCACTACCATCCAGGTGGGCCAGGGACCACGCGGTATTGCCCTCAATCCAACCACCAATAAGGTGTATACGGTCAATTACGGGAGCCAGGATGTGACTGCCATCGATGGAACGACTGGGGCTACGACCACCGTACCGGCCGGAAAGCATCCGTGGGCAATCGCAGTGGACACCAAGTTAGACAAAATCTACGCGGTGAACGAAGACAGCGCCAGCGTGACCATTATCCAGGGCGCGACGAATGCCACGACGACCGTGGAGGTGGGCCCTATTCCTTTTGCGGTGGAAGTAGATCCCGCAACAAAGAAGGCCTACGTCCTAAGCTATGGCAACAACAGAATGGCTGTCATCGATGAGACTACCGATTCCGTACGCAAGACCCTCAGTTTGGGGACGCATCCGCAGGCTCTCGCGATCGATGAGCAAAGCGATCAGATTTATGTGGCAAACCAGCGCACAGCCAGCGTTACGGTTATTGACGGCAAATCGAATGTTCCAGTCGTGAAGCTGGCTGTGGGCGCGATTCCGTATGCCTTCGGTATCGATCCGTCGGCTCATATGATCTACGTCGCTAATTTCAGCAGCAACGACGTTACGGCGATTCTGGTGCCTGCGGGCAAGCGAGGTGTGGCTACGCGATGATCGGATTAAAGAACGTGCCTTTGAAGTCGCTTGCGCTTTTCCTGGTTGTGATCGCAGCCGTGACGGCGCATGCTCTGGACACTCCCAACCACCCGGTCAAGTTCCGCGTGGTGGCGATCGCAGAATCCGGAAACACGCCCCACAATGAATTCGTGGCCGCGGCCAAAGTGTGGCTGCAGCAATTGGCCGACGAGAATAACTTTGCTGTCGATTACATTACCGACACCGAGCCCATCAACGATGCCTTTCTGGCGAAGTACAAGCTATTCATTCAACTCAACTACCCGCCGTATCGCTGGACCCCGGTGGCGAAAAAGGCTTTTCAGCGCTACATCACGCGCGGCACTGGCGGGTGGATCGGATTTCACCATGCCATGCTTTTGGGGGATTTTGACGGGTACCCCATGTGGCCATGGTGGTCGCATTTCATGGGGGATATCCGGTACACGAGCTACATCGCGCAGTTCGCTACTGCGACCGTGAAAGTAGATGATCCGAATCATCCGGCAACCAAAGGGCTGCCCTCCTCGTTCGTTGTGCAGCAGGAGGAGTGGTACACCTGGAGCAAGTCCAATCGTTCGACCGTTCATGTTCTGGCCAGTGTCGATGAGTCAACTTACGATCCAAAGAGCATGATCACCATGGGAGACCATCCCGTGGTTTGGACCAACGAACATGTAAAGGCCAGGAACATCTACATCTTCATGGGGCATCATCCGGAGTTGTTTCAGAACAAAGACTTCACGCAACTTTTCCGAAACGCCATCTTCTGGGGTGCAGGCCAGTGAAAAGGTGTTTCCTTGGGCTGATTTTGTGCGTTGCCATGGTCTCTGCCGGCGCCGGAGCCCAGGAGGCCAAAACATCCCAACCAACGGTCCTGATTTTATATTCCCTGAACGTAGAAAACGATCACGTTCTGTTCGCGCTGGATGCTCTGAAATTCTTCGCGACGCTGGCCGAGAGAAGCAACTTCGCGCTGGAAACAACGACCAACTGGGAAGATCTGAATGCTAAATATCTGAAGCCCTACCAACTGGTTGTGTGGCTCAACGAGTTTCCCCATAACCAGGCGGAGCGAGAGGCATTTGAGAAATACATGAAGGGAGGCGGCGCATGGCTTGGGTTTCACGTATCCGCCTACAACGACAAGACCACCCAGTGGCCATGGTTTATGACGTTTATCGGCGGAGGCGTCTTTGACAACAACAGCTGGCCGCCCTTGCCGGCGAAGCTAATCGTGGACGACCGGAAAAGTCCAGTAACCCGCAATCTGCCGGAGACATTTCTCTCGCCCACGAACGAGTGGTATCGCTGGAAGCCGAGCCCTCGCCTCGATAGTCATATCCATGTGCTGGTTACGCTTGATCCTTCGAACTATCCACTGGGAATCAAGAGCCTTTTGACGGACGGAGATATTCCGGTCGTGTGGACGAACACGCAGTACAAAATGCTGTACATGAATATGGGTCATGGCGATAAGATCTTCACCAGCCCGGTGCAGAACACCCTCATTGAAAATGCGACCACATGGCTGCTGGGCAAGAATTCTAAGTAAATGCAGTCGCTGGGGCGTCCAGTCCCACCGGCGCTGGCTGTTGCTGTTTCTCGTCCTCCTCTTCGGAACCTCTGCTGTCCTGCGTGCTGAGGCTTGCAAGAGCAGCCCTTTGCCGCCCCGGCCCGACTGGCCCGTCTATGGCGGCCAGTCCGACGGTGATCACTACTCTCCCCTGTCGCAAATCGATCGAGACAATGTACACAAGCTCAAAGAGGCGTGGAAATTCGACGCGGCCGAAGTGGGCGGCCTGGAAACAAGCCCGATCATCATCGGAAAGATTCTCTTCGCCTATACCTCCTCCCAAAAAGTGATTGCACTCGAGGCCGCAACCGGTAAGCTTCTCTGGAAATTTGATTCTGGTGTGCCCAGCAAGCAACCAGCGCGCGGTCTTTCCTACTGGACGGATGGCCAGCGTGGCCGGGTTCTTGCCGGCGTAACGCATTATCTCTACGCCCTCGATGCGCAAACGGGCAAAGTGATTCCGACCTTTGGTGAGCAAGGAAGGATCGATCTACGCAAGGGTTTACGTGGAGACTTCCTTACTCAGTCCGTCGACCTCACCAGTCCCGGTATTGTCTACCAGGACTTAATCATCGTCGGCGGCCGGAATCCCGAGACCTATCCTTCTCCCCCTGGCGACATTCGCGCCTTCGATGTGCGTACGGGCGAGCTTCGTTGGAGCTTTCATACCATCCCCCATCCCGATGAATTCGGCTACAACACCTGGCCTCTGGATGCCTGGAAGACAGCAGGCTCCGCCAATAACTGGGCTGGGATGGCTCTGGACGAAGAACGCGGCATCGTCTACGTTCCCACCGGGTCAGCAGTCTTTGATTTCTATGGAGCGGACCGGGTGGGCGACGACCTCTTTGCGGACACCCTACTTGCGCTCGACGCCAAGACCGGCAAGCGCCTTTGGCATTTTCAAGGGGTGCATCATGACGTCTGGGATCGCGACTTTCCGTCGCCTCCCGCGCTGCTCTCGGTAAGACGCAATGGCAGCTGTGTCGATGCAGTTGCACAAACCACCAAGCAGGGATTTCTCTATCTCTTCGATCGCGCCACCGGAAAACCGCTTTTTCCCATTGAAGAGCGGCCTTACCCGGCGAGTCAGGTTCCCGGCGAAGTGACTGCGGCCACTCAGCCGTCACCCACGATGCCGGCTCCGTTTACGCGGCAGATACTTACCCAGGACCTACTGACCACGCGCACTCCGGACGCGCATGCGAGGGCAGTGAAGGAGTTCGCCACATTTCGCAGTGGCGGTCAGTTTCTACCAATCGGCCTGGATCAGGAGACCGTTGTCTTTCCCTGTTTTCTTGGCGGCGCCGAGTGGGGAGGGCCGGCCGTCGATCGCACTCGCGGCGTGATCTATGTAAACGCCAACGAGGCGGCGTGTGTGTTAGCCCTAACCGAGAATCACCCCACAGCAAGTACCGGCGAGAGAATTTATCACAACCAATGCAGCGTTTGTCACGCCAAGGATCTCTCTGGATCGCCTCCCAACTATCCTCCCCTGGTCGACGTGGGCAAGCGTCTCTCATCGGCACAGATCGAAACCAAAATCTCCCAGGGCGGCGGCCGTATGCCATCCTTTCCCAACCTGCGCGACGAGCACTTGCGTGCCCTCGTCCAGTTTTTGACCAAACAAGCCCCGCAGGAGCTTGAAGCGGATCCGGACAAGGGCGCGATCTACTCGAGTGCAGCCGACGGCACAACGATGAACTACGAAGTCACGGGATCGCGAGATTTTGTCGATGCGGATGGCTACCCCGCGATCTCCCCGCCATGGGGAACGCTCAACGCAATCGACCTGAACACGGGACGCTATTTATGGAAGATTCCGCTGGGGGAATATCCAGAACTCGCCGCCAAGGGCATGACCAATACCGGGTCTGAGAATTATGGCGGCCCCATCGTCACCGCGGGCGGGCTCTTGTTTATCGCCGCGACGGTCTACGATAAAAAGCTCAGAGCCTTTGACAGCAGGAGCGGCAAGCTGCTTTGGGAAACTGTGCTGCCCTTTGCAGGTACTGCAACTCCTGCCACCTACATGATCGATGGCAAGCAGTATGTGGTGATAGCGAGCGGAGGGGGCAAAGATCCAAAGGCACCATCCGGCAGCGCCTACGTCGCTTTTAGTTTGCCTTGAGGTTCATCAGCTTAGTGGCTGGGGGAGCAACACAGAGGGAATCATCTCCAGCGCGATGGCGATGGCTCCCCAGAGCACGGACGTGTTTCCCAGCTCACCGGCGCCGATCTTGGTAACCGCGAACTCGCTCTCCTGAAGCTGCTTTTGCACCGCGCCGATGAGGGCGGGATGGCTGCCCACTTCTCCCTCCAGCAAGATAAGGCCAGGGTTCAAAATAAGCGAGAGGTTGACGATGATGTCAGCCACGATGCTCGCTCTCTGCTGGACGATTTTTTCGGCGCGAGCATCCCCGGCTTCCGCGAGATCAAGGATGCCCGAGACGTCCATCTTGTCGAGCTCAGCAGCATCCTCGCCCGTTTTTTTTCTTACCTCTTGCCAGCTCTCGAGAATTCCCGCGCTGGTCAGCAACGTTTCGAGCTCACCAAACTCATGCAGGGTGGGGCGTTTGCGCGAAGTATTGGGCAAACGGAGGTAGGCGATTTCACCCGCGGACCACTGCGACCCATGGTAAATCTGACCCCCGAGAACAATCCCAGCACCCACATTCGGGCCAATATGAATCAGGATGAAAGTTTCTTCTGCCTGCGCAGCGCCGCAGTATCGCTCGCCCTGGGCGGCCAGGTTGGTATCGTTTTCAATAATGACCAGGCATTCTACGATTCTGTTCAGCTTGGCGCGCAGCGGTACAGAACGCCAGTTTTCGAGCGTACTAATCGACAGCACAACGCCTTCATCCACATTGGTAATGGCCGGAACGCTCACGACCAGCGCGAGCAGCTGCTCCCGCTTTTTGCGATGCTTGCGCAGCAGGCGCCGCACCTCTTCCCCGATATAGATACAGATGGCGTCGGGGGTGGTTTTCCGGTTGGCCAGCGGAATCGTCTGCGTGTCCAGCTCCTGCCCGTTCAGGTCAGTAAGCAGAAAGGTAAGACAGGCAGCGGTGATCTTCACGGCGAGCACGCAACCGCGCTCTGCTTTGAACGAGATCATGTCCGGAGGCCGGCCCCCGTTTGACTCACCCTCGCCCAGTGGTTTGATCAGGTCGGCGGCCAAAAGATCGCCCACCACGTTGGTGATCGTTGGAGCGCTCAGGCCGGATGCGCGTACCAGGTCCGCTTTTGAACAGGAACCGGTCTCGCGCAGAAGCTTCAGGACGCGAAGCGCGTTGGTATGGCGAAGAAGTGAGGGCCTGCCGACCGGAATGCTTTCGTTCTTCAAAGAAAACCGACTTAGAACTGGGAGAAGATCACGGCGTTGTGGATCCAAGGGGTAACAAGCAGGCAAGCGGCCTCGCCGGTGCCCAAAACTCAACCACCCTTTATATCACTTGACTAAGAAACAGAAGCGGCCTATGTCATGGCGATCATTGTAACTAAAGTTTATGAAGTGTGCTACGATTTGGATTCGCGCCGCCACCCTGATTTCCGTGCGCGGCACCAGGCAATGTCCGCGTGTGCGGCTTTCATTAAGGAAAGCCGCATGAAGTTCGTCAACGCCAACAGGCTTCACAGGAAATCCGGGCCACCCTGCGAGGACATAACCAGTCATGACAAGTGCCAAGACTCTCTATAAAGCAATTACGTTTTCCGCCGCACTTTTCGGTACGACCGTTTCGCTTTTCGCCCAGGCCCGCGCGCCGCACCATCCGCTGGATGCTCTCACTACAGAAGAATACTGGACCGTTCATGACGTGCTGCAGCAGAGCGGCCATCTGACCGACAAGACGCTCTTCTCCAGCGTGTTGCTGCACGAGCCCGACAAAGACAAGGTCCTAGCCTGGAAGCAGGGGGATCCTATCCCTCGCGCGGCCGATGTCATCCTGGAGGACCAGGGCAAGACCATCGAGGCCCGGGTCGACGTCGCGTCCCACAAGCTCGAGTTCTGGAATGTGGTTCCCGGCGTACAGGCCCCCATTACCGAGTCAGAGCTGGACACCATGAACGATGTGGTCAAGAAGGATCCCCGCGTGATCGCGGCGCTCCAGCGCCACGGGGTCACCGATTTGTCGGGCGTGCGCTGCGAGCCTATCCCCATTACGTGGATGATCTTTCCCGAGCAGGCGAGCGGACGCATCGGCTTCGGCGATTGTACCGATTCTCACGGCGTCTACCATCCCTGGGGCCGCGCGATCGAAGGGGTATTTATTCTCGCCGACCTTACCAGTGAAAAGGTCCTGAAAGTCATCGACAATGATCCCCTTCCCATGTCAACGGGAGATATCAACTACGAAGAAGGAGAAGCGACGCCGCGCGCGGGCACCAAGCCTTTACTCGTGACCCAGCCGCTTGGCCCTAGCTACACGATCGACAAAGGCGAAGTCGTTTGGCAGAACTGGCATTTTCGCTTTCGCCTGGATCCTCGTGTCGGTCCCGTGATCAATCTCGTGCGCTATCAGGATGGCGACCGGCTGCGTTCTGTGATGTACGAGGGCTCGCTCTCTGAAATGTATGTGCCGTACATGGACTCGGATGCGGGGTGGGATTCCCGCGCTTTCGTCGACGCTGGAGAGTTTCTTCTCGGCGGCCTGATCAAGCCTGTCGGCCCGGACGATTGCCCCGCCCATGCGCAGTACTTCACCGGGTTGGTGCCTTCAGACGCGGGCGCTCCGATCCTGAAGCCACAATTGGCATGCCTCTTCGAACGCCCTACCGACGGCCCGGCATGGAGACACCTCGAAGGGAACGTGATCAGCGGCCGCCCAAGCCGCGAGCTGGTGTTGCGCACCGCGGCGGTCGCTGGCAACTACGATTACCTGCTCGATTGGATATTCCAGCAGGATGGAACCATCCGGGTTGCGGTGGGCGCGACCGGCATCGTCGAGACCAAAGGCGTGAAGGAGGAGACGGTCGCGCACTCCATGGGCGAAGAGCCCGGCAAGCTCGAGCACGGCACATTGGTTGCGCCGAACCTGCTAGCCGTCAATCACGACCACTATTTTTCCTACAGGCTCGATCTGGATGTCGATGGCCCTAACAACAGCTTCATGGTTGACCGCCTGGTGCAGGAGCCCCTTCCCGGCCATTCGCGCAAGGTGATCTGGGCCGCCCAGTCGTCCATCGCCCATAAGGAAAAGGAAGCCATTCTTGATCTTGATCTGCGTCATCCGGCGATGTGGCACTTCATCAACCCGACGCAGCATGACGCGCGTGGATACCCTACCGGATGGGAGATCATGCCCGGAGCCACGGCAGTCTCGAGCATCCCGCTCGACGACCCGGCGCAGCGGGTAGGCGCTTTTTCAGGCCACCAGATGTGGGTTACGCCTTACCGCCCGGACGAGCGCTATGCCGCCGGCACGTATGTCACCAATAACGAGGGCCTTCGCGGGCTGCCCGAATGGACCAAGGCGAATCGTTCCATTGAGGACACAGATATTGTCGGCTGGTACACACTGGGCTTCCACCACGTTGTCCGCCTGGAAGACTGGCCGGTCATGCCCACTCTATGGCATGATTTCCTGATTCGCCCGGTCAATTTTTTTGATCAGAACCCGACCCTCACCCTGCCACACGAGCCTTAGGGAGAACGTTGAAAACCGCTGCACTCCGGTCCCACGGCAAGCCACACAAGTGGATGACTTGGTCGCACAATGGGCTGTTTCAATCTTCACTTCTGACCAGCGTCGATAGTCCGCAGTGCTATTGCTCCATAACACCGTACTGGAAGCGCGGAGTAAGCCGGCACCCAGTACGCTCGACCATCGCGAGCGTCAGTGCCTGCGGGACTAGCAGGGATGTGATGCCTTCCCATGGTTCCGGAACAGCTTCGATCCTCACCGGAAATAATTTCTCTGTAGCTTCGTGCTCTCCACTCGAAACCAGCACCACCTTGCCGCCACGACGGTTACATTCCTGAGCTAGCTTGATGCCTAGCTCGGCGGCGCGGCCAAGGGCAAAAATGATGGCGACATGCGATGCGTCCACGTCAAGATTCGGCCCATGCTTAAACCCGGCGCCGGTATGTGCTGCGGCGCGATGGCCGCTCATTTCGCGGATGCAGAGCGCGCTCATGAAAGCGCCGCCGTATGCCGCGCCTCGGCCAATGATTTCGGTATTCGCCGAGCCTCTGCAGAATCTCTCCAGGTCGCCGCGCAGGTCGAAGATGGGACCCAGATGAGCGGAGAAGACTTCGGCTGCGCGCTCGGCCGCCTGCTGCCATGGCCGGCCTACGATCTCAGAGGCCAGGATGATGGCGGCGGCCGTAGCGTTAGTGTAGGTCTTTGTGGCGTTGCCGTACTCCGGTCCCGCGAGGATGGGGAGCTTATTTTTGGCCAGATGCCAGCAAGTGCTCGCTGGATTGTTACAGATCAGACCTAGCGCCCGGTCCCCACCTCGTTTGAATAGCTCCACCAACTCCGCACTTTCCCCGGAAGTGGTAAGCAGAATAGAAAGCGCCGCATCATCCCATACCGGGGACGCATAATGCAGCCATTCTCCAGCATCGACGGAGAATCCAGGGCGCCCGTGCGATTGCAGCAAAACCGATCCGCTGATGGAAGAACAATAAGAAGCGCCCATGCCGATAAACAGCACAGGTCCCTTTTTCAAAGCCAGTTCACGAAACCTTCGCAGCTCGGCCTGAATGGCATTATCACTGGCGTACGCGCTGAGAAGCTGGCGAAGCCGCTCCGGCTGTTCCCGGCACTCGATTTCCAGAATTTGGGTTCCCGTCGCAGTGAGCAATTCCTTAGCCGGCTCAATTCCGGCTATCCAGCGCGGCGCTTCTGTCTTGTTTTCGGCCATGAGATTTTCCTCGAACTTGAACAGTCTTTGTTAGAAAAGATTCGTTAAAAAGAAGGGCGAATATCCGTGGTTAAAGGTTATCATTCGGCATAGGTGAAACCCATTGGACGACTCATCCCTTAGCCAGCCGTACGTGAATCAGGCCTTCATCCGAAGGGTCTCTTTCATTGCTGGATTGGGGGGTATTCTTTATGGCTTTGACATGGGTGTTATCGCCGCCGCATTGATATTCGTGCGCGACTCGTTCCATCTTTCGACCATGATGCAAGAGGTCCTGGTCATAGCGGTGCTGGTCGGGGTGATGATCGGCGCGCTCGTGGGGGGCACCGTCGCCGACCGCATCGGCAGACGCAAAACGCTGGTTTGGGGAGCCATCCTTTTCATCGCCGGGTCCATTCTTGCGCCGTTATCCCCCAACGTCTACGTACTGTTCCTGGCCCGCGGGCTACTCGGCATAGCTGTCGGTTTTACTTCGGTTACGGCGCCCGTATATGTCTCTGAGCTCGCTCCCCCGAAATCGCGCGGGATGCTCATCGGCTTATACCAGCTCGCTCTCACCTCAGGCATTGCCCTGGCGGATCTGGTGGGGTACTGGTTTGCCAGCCCGCAGGGGTGGCGGTGGATGTTTGCTTTCGGACTGCTCCCCGCGCTACTTTTTCTCTTTATGGTGCTGACGGTGCCGGAGAGTCCTCGCTGGCTCTATGTGCAGAACAGGTTGGCTGAAGCGGAATCCGTGCTCAAGTCATATACAGACGAGGCGGGCGCGAGACTGTTATTGGAAGACATTCGCGTTAGCCTGCTGACGAAAATGGAGCGCCGCTGGAGCGCGCTCTGGAGCCCGGCGGTGCGCGGTTCGCTCTTCATCGCCGTCGGCTTTATGCTGCTCACGCCGGCTACGGGTATCAACGCCGTCGTCTATTACGGCCCCCAGATATTCTCGCTCGCCGGCATCAGTTCCGATAAGAGCGCAATTTTCGCTACTTTCCTGGTTGCCATTACCAATGTGCTCGCCACCGTGATCGCCCTGGTGCTTGTTGACCGTCTAGGCCGAAAACCTCTTCTGTATGCGGGCATCGGCGGCATGACTGCCGCGCTCTTTGTGCTTGCCATTTGTTTTCACAATCAGGCAGCGCTCGGGAAGTCGATGGGCATCATTGCTACAGCGTGCCTGATGTCTTTCATCGCGTGCTATGCGTTTAGTATCGGCCCGATCGCATGGATACTTGTCTCTGAAGTATTTCCCCTGCGGGTCCGCGGCCGGGGCGTCGCTGCCGCTACATTGAGTTTCGGCACTTCAAATTTTCTGGTTTCACTTACGTTCCTGTCTCTCATTAAAGCCGTGGGCAATTCGCTGACCTTCGTCATCTTCGGAGTGTTTTGTATTCTGACCCTTGTCTTTGTGCGCTTCGTTATTCCAGAGACAGCAGGGCGTGAGTTAGAAAGTATTAGCGCGCGGCAGACCGTAGTTGCGCCGTAACAAAAGAAGGTAGGCCCAGCAGTGTGTTCATCCGTACCCGAGGTTATTGAGTCGATGTTGCAACAAGAACCCTCCAGCGCCGATGGGAGTCCGCAGGAGATAGCGATCGCGCCAGAGCCAGGCTATGTTGTAGGCGCCGATATTGGAGGCACCAGCCTGCGTCTTGCTCTTGCCGGTATGAATGGCGAAGTCCTGGCTAAATGGAAGGTCTCCACTACCGGCATTCGTGACCCGGAGGTTGTGGTGCGCCTGATTCACGAGGGCGTGGAGGACCTGCTGCAGCAAAAGTCCTTATCGCGGAGTTCGCTGCGCGCGGTTGCGGCCGGGGCGCCCGGCGTCACCGACGTGGACGAGGGGGTCGTACTTGCTACGTCCTATCTGATGGGTTGGCGTGACGTTCCGCTGCGCGCGTTGCTGGAGGCCAGCCTCGGCGTGCCGGCGGCAGTAGAGAACGATGTGAACACGGCCGCGATTGCAGAGAGTAAGATCGGCGCCGCCGAAGGGGTACGGGACTTTGTATTTCTGGCCGTTGGCACTGGCATCGGCGCCGGCATTGTGCTCAACGGAAGGCTCTTTCACGGAATGAATTGGTCCGCCGGCGAGATCGGTTACATGCTGGTCCCCGGAACGTCGGTGGCGCCAGTGGAAACCGGAGAACCGGGGGCTCTCGAAAGTATCGTCGGAGGCGAGGGCATCAAGGCCCAATGGCAGAGTATCTGGCGCGAAGACCAGACCAAGCTTCCCAAAGATCTTGTCGCCACCGAGATATTCGACTACGCGCTAGCCGGGGAAGTGTTAGCACAGACTGTTCTCGAACGGTCCGCGCAGACACTTGGCTACGCGATCTATAACCTGGCAGTTGTCCTCAACTGCCCGTTATTTGTATTGGGCGGTAGCGTGGGTATGCACCCGGCCTTATGGAAGCTGACCCAGGAGATTGTCACGCAAAGGGATAAGCGAGTGCAGCCCAAGTTGTTACGCAGTACGCTTGGGCCCGACGCGCAGTTAAACGGAGCCATTCACCTGGCGATTGATACAGCGTTGTCGCGCGCGCTTTCTACCTGAGCAAGCAAGCGAACAGGTCGCTGCCGTAAACCCCGATCTAGTTGTTTTTCCAGTACTCATTGAAGCCTTTGTAGTCAGAGGGCAGGTTCGCCAGAATCGTGCGCTTAAGTTCAAGCAGGTCTGCAGAGCCCAACTGCTTATAAAGCACTTTGCCGTCTCCTGACAGGAGAATCGTATATGGCACGGCTGAATCCCACTTAGGATCAAATGCGCTCTGTAAGGCCGCGGTATCTTGCGAATCGAAGAGATAATTGCGGCTGGTCGCATGCTTTTTCTGGAGAAAACGCAATACGCTCGGCTGCTCGTCCGGCATATTGGCCGATACCGTCACCAGAGAATAATCGCGCGCGCCATACATACGCAGGGTATCCTGCAAATCGGCAAACTCCACGATGCAGGAGCCACACCAGGTCGCCCAGAAGTCGACCAGCATCATTTGATGGCTAGGATTCGCGCGTAGTTTGGTCAGTTCCGACTTTGAGATGGCTTCGACCGTAACGGGTTGCTCGTTGATCTTTTCTAACGCCGCCTGCTTCCCGGCTGCCTTCTCGCTCCATTTGGTCGAACAACCGAAGACACCAGTGTGCTTCACCGCGACTTCCTTGTGCGCCAGTAGCGCATCGATGGCGTTGCGCGCATCCTGGGTCTTCACCAACTCGGTTCGGTAACTGTTGTCGATGCGGCCTTCATAGCGAAGATGTCTTTGTTGATCGAAGATGAACACATGTGGAGTAGCCTGGGGTCCATAGGCGCGCGTCACCTTTTGTGTATCGCCGTCATAAAGGTACGGATATGTCAGGTGCTTGTACTGCACGCGAATCTTCATCTCGGGGAGAGTGTCGCTCACGTCGGACGAGTCCAGTTCATCGATGCGGATAGCCTGGGGATCGTTCCCCTGAATCGCGACTACGGCTACTCCCTTATCCTTGTACTCGTTGGCCAGTTGCTGGATGCGCTTCTCGTACATCTGCGCGATGGGGCAATGATTGCAGGTAAACGCGACCACCAGGACCGGGCTGGACGCATAATCGCTCAGCTTGTGGATCTTGCCATCCACGCCGGGAAGCGAAAAGTCCGGAGCGGACGCACCAAGCGCAAGAGTCGGGTGAACCTCTTCTGCTGAAGCAGCGCCCAGCGTTATCAATAAAACCGCAAGCAACTTCCACATAGTTATCTACCTCACTGTGACCAGATTAGTTTAGCGCTACTTGCAGGCCGCATCGCCGGTTGGCGCTGGCTGCGGCGTGATGTCAGCTGACTCCAATCCCATCGCCCACTTGATGGCCTCGGTGTACATCTTCTGCAGCCGGGGATCGTCCCAATTGTCCTTCGGATGCCCCAGGGTCGAGTAGTACACGCGGCCCTTACCGTAGGACTTTGCCCAGGTAACCGCGAAATCATGATCCTGCCGATGCACCTTGGGGTTCTTAAGGTCCAGCTTGCAAGGGTCGAGGCGCATCAGCACGCGCACCTTGTCGCGAGAAAAGTCTTTTACCTGGTAGATCTCGTCGTGAAGGACAAACTCATGTGGCCATGGCTGCATGCCGGGAAACGCGGGGTCTTCGACAATAATGGGCGCATCGAAGGTTAGCCACGGGTGCTCATCGAAATCCCCGCCCAGCATGTCAACGAACTCAGGCCACTTGACCCACGTGATCGCGGCGCTATGCACCCCGATCAGTCCCTTTCCATCGTCATGGATAAAGGACAGGAAGTCGGCCTTCTGCTGCGCATCCATCTCCAGGTCGCCGCCCGTAAACATCAGGATCGCGTCAAAGTCATTGAGATTTCTTGCGTTGTATTCGAGTTTCTTCTTGGTCAGGGCTTCTGTGTCGGTGCGGATGGTCGTGTCCCACAGGCCAGTCTGCTCGCCGAGATGCTCGATGACCGCCATGGCATGAGAGACCGCCTCATGGCGATATCCTTTTTCCTCTCCCAGGACAAGCAGGTGCTTCTTAGGGGGCGCCTGTGCAATCGCCAGGTTGCTCACCAACACAGCAGCGATAAACCAGGCCAAACGAGTCATTCTCATAAAAATACTCTTTCAAAAAACGATCCGCAGGCTCCCGCGTAAAGCCGGGAGCCTGCGTGATCTGCTAACACTTTGCCGCCGGCCCGATCAGAAGATGATCTTGCCGCTAATCTGACCGATACGAGCGGACGCAGTGTTAGTGGCTTGACCAAATTGGCTACTGTTCGCATTGCCAATCACGTCTGTAAAGTTGGCGTGGTTGAAAACGTTAAACATCTCGAGACGCAGGTTGAGAGCCATCCTCTCGGTAATTTTCGTGTCTTTTTCTATACCCATATCGGTGTTGATCGTTCCCGGCCCGTGGAAGAGGAACTGTTTCGCAGTGCCGGTCACGCCACAAACTTCAAAGCCGCAGCTGAGGTCACTGGCGAACGCCGAAGTGTTGAAATAGTTATGGCCAGGGAGGCGTGGATTCAATTTCTGCAAGGGAGCCACCTGGTTCGGATAGTCGAGGGCGATGTTGGTTAGAGCAGCATCCCCGGTGCTGGCCAGGCTGACTGGGAAGCCAGTGTTGAAACGGCTAATGCCTGTGAGTTGCCAGCCGTTCGTGTACCGGTGGGACCCAAAGAAGTGGGCAAAGGGGAGATACCAGGTGTAGCTGGCCACAAAGTTATGGCGCATGTCCCACGACGATTGGCCATACGCACGGTTAGGATCGCGGGGGTCCCACAGTGCGCCCACGTCATCCAATGATTTGGAGTAAGTGTAGGCCAGCAAATAAGTGACGTCGCGAGCGCGGCGTTCCGCTGAAATCTGTACCGAGTTGTAGCTGGAGTTTCCTGAGTTCTGTACGTACTCTGACTCGGCGAATGCCGTAACCGGACCCCCGGCAGAATTGTGATAATTCGGACTGATGGTCTGATTGTCGATCGGGCCCACTAAGGTGCCGTAAATGTTCTGGCCGTTCTGCGTATACACGCCAGGCTCGCCATAAGGCCCGCACCCCGCCAGCGCCAGGCAGAGCGACGAATCGCCGTAGAGCAAGGGTACGTCATGCTCAATGTGGTGCGCTAGCGTTCCCACGTAGGCCACGGTCAGCACCGTCGCCTTATCCAACTGACGCTGGAAAGAGAGGTTGAAGTGCTGGGCGGTGTCGGTCTTGTTCTTGTTGTAGTAGCCAGGCACATAGAGAGGCATGAGGTTGCCAAACTCGAAGTTGGGGAATGGGCCTGGACCCGATGGGAAGGTGAAGGGAAAGTGCTGGCCCTGCGAGACGCCATTCGCACGGGTGATGTAAGGGCTTCCGAGTTCGACCGGTTGTGGTGAATCCCAGTAGAGGCCCCACGGAGCATCGCCGAGAATACCGAAGTTGCCATTATCCGCGACGCCGAGGTAGTAGAGACCGAAGGCCGCCCGAATACTGGTCTTGCCTGCAGCACCCCACATCCCGCCCGAAGGAGCGTAGGCGATACCAAGGCGTGGCCCAAAGTTCCGCCACCGGGTGGGAGAGATCGTGCTCGGAACTCCCGGATCACCCGGAACCAGGTTGCCCGGGGGCGAGTTGGGAAACTTGACGGATTGCACGCCCGGAACTGGAGTAGTCAGCCGCCCGTAGACGTCGCTCCAAGGCCGGGCGACATCCCAGCGGAAGCCGGCATTAATGGTGAGATTGGGCGCTGCCTTCCAGGAATCCTCGATGAATAGCCCGCCGTAGCGGCTACGATTGTCGAGCAATTGGATGGAGCATTGGATGAAGGAGGCCGGAGCGCCGATGAAGTAGTCAGAAACATCAGCCCCGGTCTCGACGCCGTTAAAGTTGAAATATCCGTTGGGTCCGCAGGTGTTTCGAGCATTCAGCTGGTACCACCGGTAGTCGCCGCCAAAGCTGAGCGAGTGGCTGCCAATTGTCCTGCTCACATTGTCGCTAACACCGTAATTCGTTTCAGGCTGATAGAGATTCAACCAGTTGTTGCCGACGGCAAAACTGTTGAAGAAGAAGGTGGGCACGGACGACGGGTACCCTGGAGGTCCGGAGTTGACCAGTCCGCCGGTCGCGCCATTGGTGTTGAAGCCATAGTCGGAGTAAGAGGTAATCGCCGACGCAGAAGAAGGCTGTGCCGTGTGAACCGCTGAGCGGAAAAACTGGATGCGGGCCACGTTGACCGTCGTCGACCCGATAGTTTTCGTATTGCTCATGACAAACAACTGGTTGCGCGATGGCTGAGTCACTGGAGAGCCCGGCAGGGTCGGCAGCCCTGGGTTCGTAGTGGCCTGGGGATAGACGGGATTAACCGCCGTCGCATCGTCGTAGTGATAGTAGAACGACCAGTCCCCGGTTTTTTGATTCACGAAGTCAATCCGCTCGGCCATGTTGGTGTCGACGATGGTCCCCACGTGGCTGGAGTCCTCGTAGTTGAAACCGCCCGGCTGATTTGCCGCGGGTATGCGTGGCAAGGTTAACTGGGATACGGGATCGATATAGGCGGCAATGTTGCGGCCAGGTACGGCATTGCCGCTGTTGTCGGTGGTCATCACCGCCGTGCCAAGTTGGTTATAGAGCGTTGGGGTACAGGCCGGAGGCTGGCATGCTCCACCCGCACCGTTGATGACTCCGCCGCCTCGAGCCTCGAGCGTGGCGGCCCACGCATCCCCTTGAACGGGGGTGTTCAGTATGGCATCGGAGAAGATACCGTTGCGCTCATCATTGCTGAGAACTTGTACCAGCCCGGTGCTGGCTCCCGCATTTTGACGAGTTTGCTGGAAATCCGTAAAGCTGAAAAGCCTGTCCTTCAAGATCGGACCACCGAGAACACCACCGTACTGATGGCGTTTCAGCTCCGCCTTGGTGGTGTCGAAGTAGTTGGTCGCATCCATCTTCTGGTTGCGGTAAAACTCGAAGAGCGTTCCGTGAAAGCTATTGGTTCCAGACTTAGTCACGGTGTTCATGACTGCGCCGGTGAACTTGCCATATTCAGCACTGAAACTGTTGGTGATCAGGCGAAACTCGGCGACTGAGTCGGCGTCCGGAATCATGCCGGCGCCCATATTTTTGGTCTCGTTGACCTCAGCACCATTTACCAGGAAGGCGTTGGCCCACTCGGGCTGCCCGTCCGTGGAAACATTGCCTGACGAGCCGTAGAGGCCGGAAGCAGGGGAGCGATCGTTATAAGTGCTGACCGTGTTCGAAGGAGAAACACCGGGCTGCAGTGAGAGCAGGTCGAGGTACGAACGCCCGTTGAGCGGCATGGCCAGAATCTGCGAAGACGTAATCGTAGTACCCATCGAGGTCGTGGTCGTGTCGACTTGTACCGCGCTGGCGTCTACTGAAACGGTCTGGCTTACGTTGCCTACCTTGAGAACTAAGTCGAATTTCAACGCATCGTTGACGTTGAGGTTGATATTGTCAACCACTCCGTTCTCGAAACCGGCGTCGGAAGCAACCAGGCGGTAAGTTCCAGGAGGTAGGGCCAGGATACTGTACTGGCCTGACCCATCCGTAGTCGCAGTGCGGGTATAGCCGGTGGAAGTCTGGGTCACGGTCAGGGTCGCGTTCGGAAGTACGCCGCCAGAACTGTCACGGACGTATCCAAGGATGGATCCGGTGACGTCGGCCCGCAGGGGAGCGGTGCTGATGAGTGTGAGTAAACAAAGACAAAGGGAGCGGCCAACGAGCACCGCGGGGGAAGGGACCACGAATAACTTCTTCAGCTCTCGGAGAAATTGCATGTCTAACCTCGCAGAGTCGTAAGGAGTTCGGGGCCGGCGGCACGCTTTCGCGACCGCGGTTTACTTTGTAAAGTTCCATAAGGATGTAGGAAGACCCGGCGTAATGCAACTATTTTTTTCACAAGCTTTTAAATTGGTTCTATTCTGCCCGGCGTCCGGCTTATACGGCAGGGAGGGCGACGGCGGGCGGCCAACTGGGTATAGGCGGGTTCGGATCTCCAGGTGGCCAAGGACCTGGCTATCGCGACAAGAGACCTAGGATAATAACTCTCTTTTACTAAGCTCGGACCGAACTATCGTCCCCGAATGAAGCTCTCCGGCGTGCCGTCTTCAGGATTTACAAAGATAATGTCCTTCGGATCGCGTCTCGGCGTGTCGATGGCAAGAAAAACCACGGGCCCCTCAAGGATAGCGGGCAGAGCATGAACGATACGGCGCTTGAAGAAGAGTAAGTCGCCGGGGGCAAACTCTGCTCCATTCGAGGCGTATCCCATCCAGAATGTACCTCTCCCCGACAGAACATAGAGATGCTCATCAGACCCTACATGGTAATGCGGTGGTGTCTCGCGATAGACCCGGAACACGCGCGTGCTCGCGGACTCTTCGTCAGTGAGGTACGTGTCCAGCAACAGGGTCTCCGCCGTGTCCGGAAAAGATCGGGCGACCTCATTCACATGGAAGCGCTGGAAGCGCTGTTTCTCTGCCATGAAGGTTCTCCACTGTTGCGGCTGTGATTACTCAACCAACCGGAAATTTCGGCGTAGCGCAGCGATTGCTGACCCAAGTATAGCGGTGGGGACCAGCACGTAATCTGTGTCGAAGGTGGAGATAGACAAGATGTTTATGCCGGCCTCCGCAAGAGGATTGAGTATGGCCGAAAGAACCCCCACCGCGGAAAACTCCAGTTTTGTTTCGACCCTGAACGCCCTCCAGCCGGCCTCGCACGTGACGGCCGTAGGCACCTTGGCAGAGGGACAAACGATCGATAACTCATGCGCGGTACGAGTGACCGACACCAGGGGTTCAAGCAAAAAGCTTGACCACGAAGGAATCGCGGTATCAGGCGGAAGCCGTACGATCGACAATTCACCGTCGAGCAGTCTAAGAACCAGGTGCTCATGACGGAGCAAGGCGCTACCTCGGGGGAGTGGCTGGCGCTGGAGCCGGCTTGGCAGGTGTGCCCACGGGATTGCTCACCGCGTTGGCGTTTCCTGGCCCTCCCACCTGTTGCACTACCGGCAGCCTCTGGTCGACCGGCGGCAGAGGAGGAAAAGGAGCATGTGGCTCTGCCTGGTACCAATAAGCAACAGAGTAGAAATTGTCGGAACGATGATTGGCGTTTCCGTGCTCGATCGTGGCCTTGAACGACCGTTTGAAGGGGATGGGAGCGTCAAGATGAAAGCGATAAACGCTTGACCTGCTGCCCGCCAGTTCCGGGCCAACCACAGGCGCCCCGTAAAGTTGGTAAGAGAAAGGCTTCCCTCCGAAATCCCACGCGCCCAGGAAGTAGTCCTCCGACCCGGTGCCTGAAATCGCAGGGTTTGCGTCGTCATCGACAAAGAACATGTCATCGCCCTCGCCCCACCAGCCGTCCTGGTTTTGCAAGACCGACATCGTGACACCTACAAACTGGCCACTCCCTTTGGCCTGCATCCAGACGTAGTTGTCGTCTCCATTGAGATTCCGCTTGTCGTCCACTAACGGGTCGCCATTGCTTGTCCAGTTATTGGTCCACCCATGGTTAGGCTGGGCCTGCCGGTATTGCGCGTGAAAATAGAGGGTGCCGGCGGGCAGTGGATGCGAGTCGGTCTGGTAATCGATGTTGTAGTAGAGGCTGCCGATCGGCTGCTTGCCCTCGTTCGAAATCGTCACCTTGGCATGCTTCTGGAAGGGCATGGGGAAAAAGCTGTTGAGGCTGTTTTCGCTACCCACAGACAGCAGCTCAGATTGCCAGGAGTAATAATCGCCCAGACCCAACCCGAAGAAGTCACCAATCGGTGCTTCCACACTGGGGGTTGCCTCGCCATCCCAATAGATGCGCAGCACGACCCGTTTGAGATGGTAAGGCTCATCGCTCGAAATGGTGAACCATAGATGTGAGATCTTCCCTGGGCCGTCTGTGTCCACCAAGGTCAGAGTTGCACCGGGCTCAACCCTGCGGGCATCAGCATTGGCGCCGGTCGGATCCGAACTGGAAGCCCGGTGCGAGGTGTAGGTCTGTAGGCGAGTCAGGTCTGGTTGCCACGTTCCGTTCTGATCTTGAGCCGCGAGCGATAGGCTCGTAGCCAGAAACACCAACCCGATAAATCGCCTCACGATGGCTTCCTCACTCTGAAATCCTGCGACGGCGTCCGTTTACTCAGCGATCTCCTCGAATGAGAGTATCGGCGTCAGACGCTTATCTATCAAAATCTTATCGTGCGGTCAGCTTCCCAGGGCAATTATGTGTTGCAGGATGACCTCTCCCGTTCGGGCATCCGCGCTATTGAAGCGGAAGGGCCGGGCGCTCTTTTCGAAGCGCAGATTTCTTATTTCCTCGGTTTTTCTCAGGATGGTCAGCTTCCCATCCCGTTCGAGCGCCGCATCGACCGCGCCGGGTTTGCCGGCAAACAGGCTGTAGGCAGGGGTCCCGATGATCGCGGCTTCGCGCGCCATGGTGCCGCCTCCGCTCAAGACGGCGTCGGAATGCGCCATCAAGCTAAGAGCGTCCACAGCTTTGTCGAAAACCTGGAAGGGAGCCGAGCGCATTCCGTAGGAGCTCTTGAGCCTTTCTCCCTGTTCCTGGGTCCGGGGGAGCACCACGACCTGGGCGTCCAGATCTTCACGCAGGCGTTCCACCAAGGCCCGGAAAAGCACTTCAGAAAAAGGATCCTGGTAATGAGCCCAGGTGGCTGGAGGGCGAACGGTAATAATCAGCCGGCCAGGATCCAGTTTGAGCTCATCCATCACCCCAGGTGAGTTGCGCCAGCCGCTCAGGTAGACATTTTCTTTGAAACCCGGATAGCGGATCACCTTTTTCATATTTACGTGCTGGCGCTCCAAGGTGACAGAGGGGATCGTCTCCGGCAAAAGGAGTTTGGTCGCCATTCGCGAAAAGAGTTCCGAGTAAACGAATTCGTAGTCGTAAATCGTCATGACCGGGATACGCAACAGCCACGCGGCGAGCACCTGGGCGCGGGAACCGTGGTTTACCGCCATGGCCGGCCGGTGTTTGCGGCCGTAAAGGGCAAGGCGCAATGCCCGGATGACAGTGGCCAGGGCCCGCGTCACAAAAAAATGGGGGGTGCGGTGCCGGCCGATCACCACGTAGTGCAGCCCATGCGATTCCGCAATCTCTTCCACCTGGCCGAAGCGTCTGGCGGTCAACAGAACTTCATAGCCGGCCTCTTCGAGTCTCCCGATGAGAGGGGGGAAGAAGTGTGCGTGGGGCGAGTTATCCAGGTCGATCCAGATGCGCATTTTGCTTCCCGGGAGAATGATAATTGAAGCGTCCGGACAAATCTCGCTAGCCGGAAATGCGGACGGGATCCCGCGAAGTGCTCGCTAACAGCAATCTGGCAAGCGCATGCAGCATCCAGGCTTGCCCCCATCGCATGTAGAGCGCGCGGTTGGTCCCATAGCGGTGTCGCTGGTAGTAAAACGCTCCCCCGGGAGCCGCCATGTTTCTCATCGTCCAGTGAAAGGTCCTAAAGGCAAGCTCCCGCGCTTGCGGGTCGATGGAAGCGAATGCGATGAAGTGCAGTATGGCCTGGGAACAGGCGTGAATGTCGATGGGAAACGTCCGGTCATGAAAGTACTTGGGTGCTCCGGCATCGGTGAAGAAGGTGGCTTTGTAGTAGCGATGCCCCAGGAGCATGGCTTCTTCGAAGACGCGGTCGCCGGTGATCTGCTGATAATCGAGCAGCGCGCAGACGTTGTAAGAGGTATGAAAACCGTCGATCCAGTGTTGCCGGCGGAGCCGTCCGTAATACCATCCCCCGGTTTCCAGCTGGCCTCGTTGCAGAAAGACCATGGCTTTGCGCGCCAGGGAAAGATACTCCTCGTCCTGCCGCCGGCTGCCTATGCGCGCCAGGAAAACGGCGGCCAGCGCGCTGCTGTTGTAGATCTGCGTTTTGTCGGCCGGTGTGTAGCTAAAACAGACCTCCTCGGCGGACTCAAAAGAGTGATTCAAACGGGTAGCCAGAAAACGCGCCACTGACCCGGCAACCTCCAAAGCCTCTGGGTCAGCGAAGACCTCGTGCATCTCCATCATGGCGGTCCCGCAAAAGTAGGACGCAATGCAGTTCGGGGCAAACGCAGGGAGGCGCGGACCGCGCAGCGAAACGTAGTCCCAGTCATAGCCCCAGCAGTATTCCGCTTCCAGTGGCGAACGCAGCCGAATCAACTCGCTCTTCAGCCAGGCTGCCTCAGCGGACACGTCGTAACCGGCTTGGGCAAGATCGCAGTAGGCCGCAAGGCAAAGGCCGAGAGCCTTGGGATTGCGGCTCGGGGGAATTTTCAAGGCCTGGCGAAGTCGCATTCCGGCGAAGCGCTTACCTGCCTGTATGAGCAGAACCGCGGGTAGCGTTTTGCGTGCCCAAGCGCCGCCGAGATAGGGCGAGTTGAGCAAGTCAAAGGGCTCATATCCCGCGAATTTCCTGGTTTCGATCCACGTGCGCAGTGTTTCAGTCGCCTGAGTCAGGCTGGAGGATTGGCTCAAGGCACTCGACGTCACAGAGGCACAGGTTCCGCGTCACAGGCCATTTGGCGCTGCCAGGCTTGCTTTAGGATATGCACGATTCTCGGAGCAGTCTGCCCATCCCATAAGGGCGGCCTCACAGGAGACAAGCTCTCTTGGCCGCGGTTTTCAAGCAGCTCGAGAGCGTTGTCCAGTAATCGGCGAGGGTCGCTTCCAACCACTCGGTTGGTGCCCATGTCAACGGTGACCGGCCGTTCCGTGCTGTCCCGATAGGTCAGGCATGGCACCCCGAGGAAGGTCGTCTCTTCCTGCACGCCGCCAGAATCCGTGATGACCATGACGGCAAGCTGGATGAGGCCAAGAAAATCCAGGTAGGAAGCCGGCGGCAACATCCACAGACCGGGCCCATGGATGACTCCACCTTCCCAGGTTCTCACCGCTCTGAGCCCAACTTTTCTCCGCACCGCTTCAATGTTCCGTGCTGTTCTGGGATGCGCCGGAAAAACTACGGGAATGCGCTGCGCAATTTGGGCAACGCAGTCGAGCGTGCGCGTCAGCTGATCTTCGTTGTCCACGTTGCAGGGCCGATGCAGCGTGAGCACGGCGTAGGCTTGCGTCTTCAGACCCAACTCCGAGCGCAAGGACGTGCGCGACTGTTCGCTCGCTTTCATGAGCGAGTCAATCATCAAATTCCCGACGAAGAAAACCTTTCTGGGATCGACCCCCTCGTTCGCCAGATTCTGGTTGGCGCTTTCCTCGGTGGTGAAGAGAAGGTCTGACAGCGCATCGGTCAGGATGCGATTGATCTCTTCGGGCATGGTCCGGTCAAAGCTGCGCAATCCTGCCTCGATATGCGCCACTGGAATCCTTTCCTTTGCGGCTACCAGCGCGCAGGCGACCGTCGAGTTTACATCGCCCGCAACCACCACCATGTCGGGGCGGTCCCGCTCGACGAGCTCGCCAAACCGGCGCATGATCTCCGCGGTTTGTACGAAATGCTTGCCTGGTCCGACTTCCAGGTTGTAGTCAGGACGGGGCATGTGCAATTGATCGAAGAAAACCTGCGACATGCTGTAGTCGTAATGCTGGCCCGTGTGCACCAGAACCGGCTCTATCTCTTTGTGCAGGCGTAGCTCGTCCAGGAGCGGGGCGATCTTGATCATGTTCGGCCTGGCGCCGACGATGCTCATGATTTTCAAGCGGTTATTGCCCATCACTGCCCTTTTTCATAATCGCGCGGCCACTTCGGCGGTTTCAGCAGCCCTAAGCCTTGCGTGAGATTAAGTGTACCCAGAGATGCCAGCCCAGAACACCGGACAGCGGCTTAAGCCAGGATACGGGCAGTGGGGGAGCGTACATGTAATCCTGATAACTCTTCTCAAGCTGGAAGTCAGGGAATTCCTTTTTTACTGTCGCCAGGCTATGGACCGTACTGTACGGATTGAACGGACCATTGGTGTTGGCGTGAAGGAAGTTGGACATCCTGAGATATTGCCGCAAGCCCATTCTTTTAGCGTTTGCGATATGGTCGCCCACAATCCCACTGCTCTTCACTCGGCCCAGGTAAAGGATTGCGACCGCCAGGCGGCGCACGACCGAAATTGACACCAGGTAATTAAGCGAGCGGCGCGCATAGAGCATGGCAATGAGGCGCCCGCCCGGCTTGAGAACACGCGCAATTTCCTTTTGTGCCTGGACGATATCAGGAACGTGATCCAGAACTCCATGGGAGAAGACGATATCAAAGCTATTGTCGGCGAATGGCATCGACAGCACGCTTCCAAGTTCAAGCCTCTGGTAGGGAAGTCCTCGCAGTCGCAGCCGGGATGAAACCCTGCTTATGGATTCAGGCGTCAGGTCCAAACCTGACCATAGAGCTCCTCGCCGAATGATCTGTTCGGAATCCGCGCCCTGTCCCAGACCGACTTCAAGAACGCGCTTATCTCTGAAATCAATCGCGTCCAGGCGTTTCAAAATGTGCGCTTCCAGGCGGTATCGAAACGCATCGTAGCGGCGAAAAAATGCTTCGTGATCCGAGCCGAGGCTCTCCACCAGGTTTTCACCACATGGGTGAGTGTCCCAAAAGTCCCGGATTACCTGCTCGGTCATTTCTTCCATAAGCTGGTCCTGGTGTTAGGGTTTACAGATGTGCGGAATCTCCGGCGTACTGGCATTCAAATCCAGCAACTTCCAGGTCACGGAGGACTATCTCCTCCGCATGCGGGAGACGATGGTGCATCGTGGGCCGGATGGCGCCGGTTTGTGGATTTCTCCAGACCGGCGGGTCGGTCTCGCACATCGCCGGCTTTCTATCATCGATCTTTCCAACGCCGCCGCACAGCCCATGAGCAATCGGGATGAATCACTCCAGATCATCTTTAATGGTGAAATCTATAACCACGCAGAGATCAGGCGCGAACTTGAACAACTGAGTCAACGCCCTTGGAAGACGGATCATTCGGATACCGAAGTTATCCTGCATGCCTTTGAACAATGGGGCATCGAATGTCTGCATAAATTTCGCGGTATATTTGCCATCGCCCTATGGGATGCAATTGCGCGGCGCCTCTGGCTGGTTCGCGACCGCGTGGGCGTCAAGCCACTTTACTACAGCATTCATCACGGACGGATCACGTTTGCGTCAGAGATAAAAGCGCTTCTTCAGGATCCTGACCAGGCTCGTGCGGTCAACGAAGAAGGTCTATTCAATTTTCTTCACTTTATCACAACCCCTGCGCCCGACACGCTGTTTGCTGGTATCCATAAACTCCTCCCTGGCTCGTTCCTGACCATCGATGCGGAGGGGAAAATCCGGCAGCAACGTTATTGGGATGTTCTTGAACACACCACCCCCCTGACGGGGGTAAGAGAAGAAGAAATTGCTGAACGCCTGCTGGCCGAACTGCGCACCAGCGTGGCGCTGCGCACAGTGAGCGACGTTAGTGTCGGGGTCTTTCTATCCGGGGGAATCGACTCCAGTACCAACGCGGCGCTATTTCCGGAGTGCGCTGCAGAGAAGGTAAAAACATTTTCTGTTGGGTACGACAGGAACTATCTTCGCTGCGAAAGTGAGCTGCCGCTAGCCAGGCAGATGGCGGAGCGAATCGGAGCGGAACACCATGAGCGGATCCTCACCCAGCAGGACTTTCTCGACTTTCTGCCGCGCATGATTTATCTGCAGGACGAGCCGATTGCCGATCCTGTCTGCATGCCTGTTTATTTCCTTTCTCAGTTGGCGCGCGATCACGGCGTGATCGTCGCCCAGGCAGGCGAAGGTTCAGACGAGCTCTTCTGGGGCTATGAGGACTGGAAGAGAATCCTCAATTTGATTCGATGGAACGAGTATCCTTTTCCACGCGCGGCTAAGAAATTTGGCCTGATGGCGCTGAGCATGCTTGGCAAGTCCCGTGGATCGGCGTACGAACTCCTATGGCGTGCAAGCCGTGGATTGCCCGTTTTCTGGGGTGGAGTGTGTGCCTTCTCACAGCGCACCAGGCTGGATGTGCTTTCACCTCGCTTACAGCGCCGCTTTCGCAATGAGACCTCGTGGCAGGCGATACAGCCTGTTCATGAGCGGTTCCTGCGGAATGCCTGGGAGAAAACTCCAGTCAAATGGATGACCTATCTCGACCTGAATCTGCGTCTGCCCGAACTGCTTCTCATGCGCTTGGACAAGATGGGGATGGGCGCGAGCCTCGAAACCCGGGTTCCCTTTCTCGATCACAAGTTCGTCGAGCTGGCGATGAGCATCCCGGAACAGGTCATCACGCGGCAAAACGAATCCAAACACATCCTGAAGAAAGCCGTTCGAGGACTGATTCCCGACGCCATTGTCGACCGGCGAAAGCAGGGATTTGGCGTGCCCATTCACGAGTGGTTTTTGGGGCAATCCGGTGACTTTGCGCGGCGCGAATTAGCGGAGTTTTGCGATAAGACCGACTTCCTGGATCGTTCTGCGGTGATGAATCTAATTCCTTCAGGACGAGGCCGCGAAGCGTGGCCGCTGCTGAACTTCGCCCTCTGGTGGAAGCAATTCATCGCAGGCGAGAGTTCAACCCCGGCCGATCAAATCGAATCGCTGGTGGCCACGCAATAGTTTTTCGAACTCACCATGTACGAGAGACCTGCTGTGGCAGATGCTATGAAGAACCGGTTTTTCGGGAAAGCGTTGCAAGCCGTTACCCGGCAGTACTACATTGTGCGCCGCGCCAACCGTATCCCAGCACGACTCGCCCTTTGCGCTGTCATGCTTACCGGTGGTGCAATGGGTTGGTGTTCGACCGACGAACGCCCATCCGCAGCTGACCCTCTTACCTGCTCCTATTCTGATCTGGCATATAACAGTGACGCATCGCTTTTGCAACAGAAGGCACCCACTCGTTTCACCCTGATGCCAAGCCGCTATATGGAAATCGTGCAGGCGGCGCGCGGTTACTCCTGCACCGGCACGGCGGCCGTGGCTTTCAACGGACATAATTACGCTCAGGCTGGCATCAACGATGACCCCGGCCTTCCGGAGCTGATTCTGACCATCTCCCGCTTGACAGGAATGTCTCTCGCAGACACGTTTGACATCACTGTATTGGCCGTCGTCTTTTTGGGGGTTGCAACCGGCTATGCCGGCTTTTGGCACTCGTGTGCCGATCCGCGGGCACGCTGGGCGGGCGCCGCTGTGTTCCTCTGCCTCGGCCTTGCCGAGGCAACCGTAGCTGATGTCTACGTCTTTCAGACATCTCCGCTCATCGCCGGCATTCCTTGGGTCCTGTATTTCGCGCTTGTCTGCAAGCTGCGCGCGCTGAATTTCAGTGCGGCCCTACTCGCGTTTTGTTGTTCATGGTGTTCTTTGGTACGAAGCGGAACGACCATTATTTGTATGGCCTTCCTCGTCACCCTGTTTACTTGCCGCTACCGCCTTCAAAAAGTCTTTTTGCCATTACTGCTCATTGTCCTCGCCTGCATCCCCTCTGTGCTCTATATGCGATATGTGATCGCTCGACGAAACGCCGCGCTTGCCGCTCGTGGTGAAACAATAACAACTAAGAATAACCATTTGGTTTGGCATTCGATCTATATCGGTCTTGCGTTTATTCCCAATTCTTTAGTGCCGGAGTACAAAGACGAAGTCGCTATGAATAAAGTTCGCTCGATCGATTCGACAGTTCGATTTGGATCGGCAAATTACGAGGCCATCCTGAGGCGTGAAGTGTGGAACATCACGAAGCAAAGACCTACGCTGCTGCTCGAGAACTTCGCGGCCAAGGCAGTGATCCTCATCGTCTTGGCGTTCCTCATACTATTTCCGGCGAGAAGGTTTCTGTTTGCTGAGAGGGAGGTTTTCTGGCTGGATGCCGCCTTTGTTCTGTCAATCGCAATGAGCGCAACGAGTGTCATACTGACGGTTCCCAGGCGCAGCTATCTGCTTACGTTCCTTTGCCTAACCCTCCTATACTCTTGCATTAAGCTCTGTAGGGGACTCTTTTTATCAACCTAGGAACATGAACCGAAGGAAAGTCCCGCACCGCCGCGCCTAAAGAGAACATGACAGGACTGGTATGGTCAAAGTGATGCCCGACGCTGCGCAGTTGGCCCAATCTCACTGGAACGAGACGCCCCTGTTTATCACCGAGGAGGAGCGCTACTCCACATATCCCTGGCTTTACGAGGTCGCGGAATTTCGCAAACATCAGGGAGACAAAGTCCTCGAAATTGGATGCGGAACGGGTACCGATCTCTTGCAATTCGCCAAGCATGGGGCGTTGGCTACGGGAATCGATTTGACCACGAAGCATGTAGAGCTGGCGCGCAGTCGCGTTGGCGATCGCGCAGTCGTCCATGAAGCGGACGCTCGGCATCTTCCATTTGAAAACGAAAGTTTTGATTACATTTACTCACACGGCGTTCTCCACCACTGTGATGAACCGGATGCAGTAGTACGCGAGATGTTTCGTGTGCTTCGGCCAGGCGGCAGGATCAACATCCATGTCTACGCACTCTGGTCGTATTTCACCCTTTGGCGTGTTCTCAAGTACGGAAGACAATGGAAAGATCACATCGAAAACAGTCAGGCTCCGGTGCGCATTGATCTATATACACGACGGCAGCTCACGCAACTGTTCGGGCCCGGTATTTCCATGGAAAAACATCAGTGCAAGCCATTCGAGTTCCTGGCTCCATGGTTCGGCTGGTTCTTCGTAGTGAAGGGCCAAAAAACTTAGGTCCATGACTACGACAGAAAAACCTGCTTACGGCACCTGGCTCGGTACAAGAGACGCGTTACTGCTGCTTTCATTTGTGCTGGCCCTATGTCTTGCAACGCTCACGCTGTGGGTCCCCGCCTACTGGCCTGTCGCTCTCTTCGAAATATCGACTTTTCTGGTTGCAGGCGGAGTTGTGCTTCTTGGAAGGCGGCCCGCGCGTGCAGCATACTTCCCGCTATTAGCGTTGAGCTTCATCGTTCTGTGGGGATGCTTTCAACTCATCACCGGCTTTACCATCAACCGTTCTGCGACCGAGCGTGCAACTCTGCAGTGGATGACCTGGGCCGCAGTCTATTACATAGGTGTATCGACTCTGAAGGATGAGCGCTTGGCCAAATTTTTGCGAGTCGGTATCGTTTGGTTTGGCTTTGCTGTTGCAATCGAAGCCATTCTTCAGGCGTTTCTATCTCCGGGAAAAGTGTTTGGTTTGTTTCCTACCGGCTACCATGATTTCGTGATGGGGCCAATTGTCTATCACACTCATTTCGCGGCGTTCGCCGAAATAATTCTCCCCATTGCTCTCTTCCTTGCACTCCGCGAAGTTAGGAAATCCAATAGTTTTCTCGGGATTTCTGCGGTACTGCTAGCGGCCCTAGTGGTCAGCGCTTCGCGCGCAGGTCTTATGATCGGATTGGCTGAAGTGCTATGCGTCTTGCTCTTGTCGCATCTGCAGAAAGCTGAGGTTGGCCGGAGACTACCGTACGCAGCACTAGCATTAGCAGGCGTTACTGGGGTTTTGATTTTGATCGTGGGATTCGGAACAACGGCGGCGCGATTTTCTTCAGAACCCTTACCTGGAGGGCGGGTTCAGTTTGCCGTCTCCACGCTGCACATGATAGCTGCTCGTCCGTGGATCGGTTGGGGGCTCGGCTGTTGGCCTGCGGTGTATCCTGCCTTCGCCACATTCGACCCCGGAGCCATCGTCAACCAGGCCCATTGCGATTGGTTGCAGTGGACTGCGGAAGGGGGCTTGCCAGTCGGGCTCGCGATGCTCTCTCTCGCACTTTGGGCGTTAAGGCCAGCGATTCGATCGATCTGGGGAATCGGCATGATAGCCGTCCTGATCCACGCGTCGTTTGACTACCCATTCTCGCGGCCGGCTGTCGGGGCATGGCCGATTCTGATCCTTTCCATGGCCGCAGCTACCCAGCAAACGGGGAATGCCACCGCGACTCACGACTGATCTATATCTGATTAAGGGCGAACTATTCCGGGCTGACAGTCGACGATTTACCACCACCCAGACCCAAGGCCACCCCGACGACCGCTCCAGCGGCGAGCGCCACAATGACGATGATCTTTGTTCGATCGTTGTGTACCGGTAGGGGCGGAGGGGTGGGGGCGGTGCTCTCCTCCGGAGGGGCTTTCGCTTCAGGGTTGGCGGCAACTTCTGGACCGGCCCCATTGACTGGAACGGTGTCACCAGAAGGTGTGGGCGGGGCAGCCGCAGGAGCGCTTGCCGTCGGAGCTACACCGCGTATTTCGCTTATGGGCATCTGGTGGATATCAGAGACCGACACCACCTCGGAAGCCCCTACTGCAGGAGCTGTATCAAAGATACTGCCCGTGGCCTCGACCGATGCTCCAACCAGATCGTCAAGCCCTGCCCCTTGAAGCTCGTAAGTAATGTTCGACGCTAAATCTGTTAGCAAATAATGCCCATAGCGCCCGGGATGGTCTTTACGAAGAATTCCATGCAACGTAATCTGCGACCCTGCCGGCGGTAAGGCCTGTGCCGAAGTTGGGGACGGCGGATTTTGCGGCAAGGGTGCCGGTGACGAATTGCCTGGAGCTACCTGGATGGCAAAGCTGAGAGCTTTCCCCGGTTCCAACCGGGCAACCAGAATACCCGTCGGCGTGCGGACCTCAGCGGCCCCGCTCTGAGCAGTGACCTCTAAATGAGAACCATCCTTTAGCCCAACGACGACGACCCCTTGCTGAGATAAAGAAGATACCTTTAATCCATCTGCAACGAGTGAGTATCCCTGGTTGCCGCGTTGGATGGCGGCGCCACGTTCCAGAATCGCATGCTCACGGTAGACCTTGATTTCGGAGCCAGGCTGCAGGAGCAGATTGGAACCCCCGCGAAACATAAGATCGGATACCAGCTCCCCAGTCTCTACTACACTCCCTTGAAAGAGGGTAGAGTTTCCGTGTACGACCGCTCCATCGACCTGCGCGTGTCCACTTGTCACCACGAAGCCGATGCTCGAGGGCGACGCGGCCGCGCTAACCAGGCAACCGCAAGTAAAGAGCGCAATCGCGGATTGTACCCTGACGAGCATGCCTACCTCGGGGAACCAACGCAACCCGATTTTATTCCTGGAACCGCGGGGTACGCAACGGAATTACACCTCTTTGACACGCCGACAACATACATCGGCCTCCGTTGTAGGAACCTCACCCGAGCAACCGTTCCCCGAAGACATCGGTGAGCCACCCTGAGGGACATTGAGACAGCCGCGACGATTCACGGCAATGCTTCCTCCGCGCGATGCTCGAGGTAAAAGCTCAGGCTGTAGTACCAGTAAAACAGCGCCAAAGTTATCATGCCGAGCACGTATTGAGGCAGGGGGATAACGACGATTCCCGGCGACGCAGCAAATACCATCGCCAGCCAGAATGCCAACTCCATACCCCGCGGTTTTGGGCGCAAAATGGCAGCGACTAACCCGATGTTGATAGACAGCAATAATATGCCTGCCAGCACGCCGCATTTCGCAGCTACGGTATAAAAGATGAATCGGCGATCCCGCCGAACGATTTCTTCCACCCGCGACCGCAGAATCTCCTCATACTCATTTCCACCATAGATCGCAGCTGGATCGGCGGTTTGTACCACCTCTACGGCCACAGAGTCCCGCCAGGCGGGAACATACGGATTTGTTAAATAACTCAGGCCTAAATACGTCATATGCCAAAATACGTGATGATTCAAAGTTGGTTGATAGCCCGGCCGGTGAGTAACGAGGAACTTGTCGCGGTCATGGAGCGGAAATTGCTCGAAAAGTAATGGCAAGCTCATACCGATCAAGAGGGTAGCTGTAAGAAGTACCTTAACCGATCGCCGGAGAGAGCTGAAATATACAAGAACTAAGAAAAACACCAGCACCGGAGAACCGGACTGTGTTCTGATCCATTGAGCAAGACCAAGACTGATACCCAACAGAAAGACGATCAAAAAGCGGAGCCATGAGCTGACATCTGCCTTGAGAACATAAAGAAGCCATGCAATCGAGATCACCACAACTGATCCCTGAACAACGTATACGTCGCCCATCTTATAGGAAAGGTAGGCAGCGCCTGCAATCGGAACAATTGCAAGTATTCGTGGCCAAGCCCCGGAAGCAGTTAGCCACAAACCCGCCAATCCGGCCGATGCTGAAACGACGATCATCCCCAGGAGAAAAGCATCCAGGGATCGATCTACGTTCCAGCCCATCTGTCGTGCAAGCAGTGGGACTATGTAGAAGAGGCCAGTGTCGTCACCACATGGAACAGCCTCCCACTGATCGTCGAATTTACCGACTAGGGGTACGCCCGTTTCGTTCCATCCCAGCAGTGCTTCTCTTACTTCGCTGTAACGATCTCCTAACATTGCGATCTTCGTTTTGATGGGCACAATTGTCTGAACATGACGGTAGCTCACGGGCATACACGTTTTCGGCAATCGCAATGATCCCAAGCTGGCACTGTTCCCCATGCCGGACTGTGCGGCCCAGCAATATTCACCCGTGCCCAACGCGATGGCGAGAACGAGGCAAATCGGCTGGAAGCGAAGAAAATGCATTAGGATTCGACTTGGGAGAGCATGCGTATTTGGATCTGCAAAATAATCCCCAGCATAAACATATAGAACAAATTGAGGTCGGAGTAATACGCGATGCCTACATCAAATCCAAAAATGAGATAGACCAGAACGCAGTACAAAAACACTTGCCATCCCAACCTGTTCACCTTGCGCATCTTCCACATCGCTCGAATGAAGTACAGTTGGGCTCCGGCGTAGAGTAAGAAACCGATGCTCCCCTCTTCTGCCAAGACGGCCAACAGCGAATTATGCGGGATATTCATGGCTTCAAAACCTCCCCATTGAACCGCATACTTGGGATCTCCAACGACGTTTGGCGCGAAAAGGTTGAAACCTACGCCCATAAGAGGATGGTCTCGGATTACCTCTGACGTCTGCAAGTCTTGTGCGATCCGCTGATAAAAATTGTCACGCCGGGTCACGCGGTCTTCATACACACCGGGATAAAGCAACTTGGCGGCCACGGCGAAAACAAAAAGCGCTGCAAATAGGCAATTCCATAGCCTGCGGGAGATCAGCGGGACCTTGGCAAAGTAGTCTATGGAAGCACATACCAGAACAGCGATGACCAGACCTCGAGTCATCGGCATAAGTGCGCACACTAAAGAACCCAGGACTCCAATACTGTGCAGCAAGCGCTGCGTGCTGCTCAAAGAGCTGCCGATAAGACGCCGGGAATAGATGATAAAAAAGAATCCCACAACTCCGATGACCGACAGCACGCTGGTGTTTTCGAAAGGGCCATCTACACGAAGGATCTTGAAGTCGGAGTTGTACACCCATGTTTCGATCGCTCCGGGCCACGGAAAAAGATTTTTTCCGCTTACCAGCTCACTCACACAAACCACAGCAATGCCCACCATCAGGAGACAAATGCAACCGTGAAGCTTGCTCAAATTCCGAGTGATCGGAAAAAGCCAGACCGCATACAAACCCAACATTGCGGGCATCAACATCCCATCGAGGAGGAGCCGATAAGAACCCAATACATCGAAAACAGGATGGCCCGCAAGTGAACCAAAGCACACCACGAGATAAAGCGCCCAAAGAAATCCGCTGATACGCACTTCGCGGGTCAGTGGCGCGGCACCTGTTCTCCGAGACAGGACAAATAACTCAATTGCCAGCAGAACTATGAATGCCCGGTCAACGGTAAAGACGGCTCGCTCGGGCGGGTACGAAAAGAAGTAGTAGCAGTAGGGAAATACGGCTACCCAAACAAGAACGACATAATCGAATCGTCTGCGTATGAAGCTGATCGCAGCCCAGATCAGCACGATCCAACCGGCAAGGATGTCCAGGCCTAATCGCGTGGGAACCACAGGGAGCAAAATCACGAGCGGAAATAAAGAAAGCAAACCTAGGAACCAGGGCAGCGCACGCACCGTGCCCAACCGTCCCACATCCGGCGCCCATGATTGGCTTTTAAACAATTCCATAGAGAATGAACACCAGTGAGGCCGTACACGGGAAAGAAAGCAATGGTTGAGACGAAGTCGCCGAGTCACATAATGGAGACTGGACGATTGCCTTCAACCATCTCCAGTCTGATACTCTTATCAGGCACTCAACGACACTGTTCTTTGCGTCCTGATCGCCTCCTCGATAGCGAAGGTTGCCCTTGTCACCTCGATGAGTTGTTCGAAAGGAATAGGCGGATCTCCGCCGTGTTCCATGGACTCGACAGTCAGTTCCACTTCCCGGCGATGGCCCTTGTCTCGTCCGCCTTTCAATGTCTCGGTCTTGCCATCGCGGGAGAGGTAGAGAGTCTTAAAGTCATCGATGCGCGCGATGCTGCTTCCGCAGAATACCTCGAAATACTCCTTTGTAACGGCTCGATCCCCATTTGCAGCGTACAGCAGATTTGCAACGGATCCGTCTTTGAAGCCGAGGATGACTGTGACGTTGTCGCGGCTATAGCGGCCCGCATCCGGCAATGCGGTAGCGGTGATCGTCTGTATGGGGCAGCCTACGATAGCGCGCGCCCAATCGACAAAATGACATAACTCGCCAATGATCCTGCCCCCATTCGCAGGGTCCTGGATCCAACTATCGCGGGGGATGAAGCCGGCGTTGCAGCGGATATGCACAAGCATGGACTCGGTGCGCTGGCTGAAGAAGTTCTTCAGCTTTTCCGTAAGCGGTGAGAAGCGCCGGTTGAAGCCCACCATGAGGAAGGGCGATTGCTCTTGTGCCAGCCCTCTCGCGTAGGCCGTTCGCACCATCTCCAGTTGCTCGTGATTGACCGCCAGCGGCTTTTCGACAAAGACTCTCTTACCGCGCTCCAGCGCGCTCGTCACATAGTCGCCATGGCTGTTGTGGCGCGTAAGGATGAAGACGGCATCGACATTCGGATTGTCGAGCAGACTCGACGGTGATTCAGCCATGGCGAAACCAAACCCTGTCCGCGCGGACGCGGCGGCCGCTCCCGTGTTGGTGGCGACAGATTCCAACGTCACCCCGGTTGCGGAGCGAAGAAGGGGAAAGATGATTCCGCGCGCAAATCCTCCAGCGCCGATGCACCCTACTCGCAAATTGCCGATCGGTCGCGGCTGCGGAGCGCGTGCGGGAAGCGCAGCCGGCAACCGATCCTTGAGCGCATGGTAGTCGATGATCCCGGTATAGGCGCCTGCCTCCACCGCTGAATAGGCCTTTACGCCTTCCTCGACCGCGAAACAATCCGCTAGCAGCGGCTCTATCTGAAGGGCGCCAGTGGAGAGGAGATCCAGAAAAGCCTCCATATTTCGCTTCTCCGTCCAGCGCACGAAGCCGATCGGATAATCCTGTCCCCCTTCTTCATAACGCGGATCGTAGCGGCCTGGACCGTAGGAGCGCGACATCGCTAAGGAAATCTCTTTCCTGTACATGTTGGCTCGCGACACACCCATGCCTACGTCACCAACCACAGAAATGCGGCCTCGGTCTCGTAACAGCCTGGCCGCCAATTCCAGCGGCTCGGCAGATTTAGTAGCGGCTGTGATCAGGGCAGCGTCCACGCCGTACCGGGAAAAGGAAGCAACAGCGCGTTCCAGAGCGGGATCGCCGGTGCTCAGACCCAGATGCGCACCGAGTTCCATCGCCTTCGCAGCACGCTCGCTGGAAAGGTCGATCGCGACCACCCGGCAGCCGGCAGCCCGCAAAACCTGAATCGCCAGAACGCCCACCAAGCCCACGCCGATCACCGCGACGGTTTCTCCGAAGGTGACGTTTGCCTGACGCACGCCTTGAATGGCGATGGCGCCAATCGTGGTCAGCGATGCAGCCTCCAGGCTGACACTGTCGGGAACGCGGACGGCGAGATTTGCAGGCACAAAGTTAATCTCGCTATGGCTGGCATATCCGACGCCTGCGCAGGCCACGCGGTCGCCCGGCGTAAAGCCGGCTGCATCCGCCTCCAGCACAAAGCCGGAGCAGGAGTATCCCAGGGCGGAGAGCGTCTCCAAGCGAGCCTGCACTTTCTGGCGGGCAGCCTTTACGCCGTTCGATCGCGCGTACTCGAGCACTTGCTTTACCAGGTCGGGCCGGGCCATCGCTTTCCCAAGCAGAGATTTTCGGCCAGCCTCCACCGATGCTTTTTCCGTGCCTGCACTGATCGCCGAAAAGGCCGTGCGGACAAGGATGCCTCCCTGCTGAAGCTCAGGAGCAGGCACATCATGAACCGCGACTTCCCCCGACTTCATATCTTCGAGCAAAGCGCGCATTCAACGTCCGTCCATGAGAGGGTGGAGTTCTGCAGAAGGAAGCGAGTACTGCTGGCCTTGCAGCAGGGAATTGATCAGTGTCGCTAGCTGCCGCGCCCTTTCGTCCCAGGTGTTATTTCTTACCACCGCTTGGCGCTGCGCCGCCAGCCAGGGGGTGTCTTTTTCGAGTGCTGCCTCGACTTGCTCGATGAACTCTCGCGTGCCGCGGAAAAAACGCAGGCCGGGCGTCTCTAGATATTCGTAAAGTGGCGCTATCACCACCGGCTTTCCTGTAGCCAGATATTCGCGTACCTTGATTGCGCTCCCGTAGCTGGTAAACGGGTTGTTCGCACGCCACGGCAGAACGCACACGTCGAATCGCCGGATGTATCGCGGCAGGCTGCTATAGGGCTTCGGGCCGAGGAAATGAATATTAGGCGCTGAGATCTGCACCAGGTTCGACCTCAACCCGAGCAGCACCCAATGCCAGCCGGGCCGCAGCCGCGCCACCTCGGCGATCAGCTCGGGGTCCATCACATAATCCATGGCGCCAAAATAACCCAGAATCGGACCAGGGATGCCATCCAGCTCCGCGGCCGGTTCAACAGTCAGTTCGGAGAAATGTTCAAAGTCCACTGCCTGTTCGAGAAAAAATCGATGGTTGTCCGTCGCTTCTTGGAATAGTTTGCGGCCCGAATACATCACCACGGCGGCGGCATCTTTCAATTGGCGATCGTATTCGCGGATGACCTGTACCGATAAAGCGCTATCCTCGTTCGCATCGTACTTATCCGATACCTGGTAGAGAAGCAGCTTCTCACCTAGGCGTCCCACCACCTCCGCCGCTGTAGGGATGGCCACCCAGAGAATCGGCCGCGACATGCGCAGCAGCAACATCGCCAAACGCAGCTGGCCGACCAGCAGAATCCGGTTGAGCCAGCGCACGGCTTTCCATCCATAGAATGGCACGTTGACCGGCGTCATCACCCACAGGCCTTCGGGAACCTTGCGCAACCAGCGCATGTAGCTCTTGAGCTTCCGCCTGATCTTGAGGAAGAAATCGGGATTCGCCATGGAGGGCAGCCCCATGGTGATGGAATTGACGAAGAGCACTTTGTTGCTGCGCGCATAGCGCTTGAGCAGATGATTCTTGGAGTGGGGGTGGTGGTACCACCAGTCCTCACCCGCGAAGCAAACGATGCTCTCACCCTCTAGTCGATCGTTCATGCTCTCAGTCCCATCGCACGCTCGTCTGCAGCTTTGCCGGCAAACAAGCCATAGTGTGGATTAGGATACAGGTCGCGGGTAGCCCGGCGCCGTATTCTCGCGAGATCTCTGCTGGCAGGATGCTGAGATCCAACCGGCTCGCCGTCTCACACACCAGTGTCACCCGGCGGGGGCCAGCGATTACACAGCTGACGGCTTCTCCATCAGTCACCTCGGGAGAAACTCGCCACTCCGGGCCGAGCACAAAGCGCAGGTCGAGCGTGTGGTGGCTGGCACCACTCACCTCGTCGGTGAGCAGCAGCCCCTCCTCACTCAGTTGCACCGTCCTCTGGTGCCCAATCCCCAGGCGCGCATAGCCCTCATGCGACGCTCGCGCCGAGATCTCATCGCCCTGCGTGATCGTGATCTCTGTTACCGCGGCTTCGTTGCCGCATTGAAAAAGTAATTCAGGATCGCTGGGAATCTCGTTCTGATCCAATCCATCGATCACCAGCGTGTTGTGTGCCCGGGTGGAGCGATCAAGATTTCGGCGGTCCGCCGAACGCGTGTAGCATCGGCTGCCGCTATCGCAGAAGACCTCGTTCACTCCAAGGCGCAAGACGACGGACAATTTGTCGCAATGCGTATGGCTACCCCTTCCTCCGAGCCCATTCGGCATCGCGGAAAACACCACCGAAGCATCCCCCGAGCGGAGCACCGCCAGCCCGGATTCACGCAGCAGCGAGATAGGCTTCTGTGTTTCGCTCGTACCCGCGGGCAATTGCAGCACATCGGATGCAAGGACATAGAGGGATCTGGTTCCGAGAGAGTGCCGCTGGCAGACCGGCCGGGTCGCCTGCGCTATATCTTCCGGTAGCAGTTCAACCCTCCCATTGTCACAGTCTCCCAGGTGCGGCAACTTTCCCGCGTCATCAGCCAAGGTTGCGATCCACGCGAACATCCTGCGCAAGCGAGCCTCGAATGCCGGTGCCATGGTGCACCCGCATCGTCGCTGCACCATGAAGGAATGCAAACCCATCTGTGCCACAAGAACGTGATAGCCGGTCGAGGCCTCGCCATCCCCTCCGTCCGCGTAGGTCTGCAGCAAAATCTCCCGCTGAACGGCGCGGGCATATTTTCTTAGCCGACGCTGCATGCCGGGGCCGCGAAGATACGCAGACAGCGTTGTCAAGCCGACAAGATTGCTCAGGTAATGATTGCTGCGCAGTCGAAATGAGAACTCGTTGTGCGCCTCAATGAAACGGAGATGCTGCCAGAGCGAAGCAGTTATTTGATCCAGCCAGGGCTTCTCCTCTTCGCGGAACGGCCATAACAGTTCGATGGTCAGGCAGAGGCTTATCCCGCGGAGCGCTGCTTCCATAGCGATGGTCCAGTTCACACCTTTGCCAACTGGGTTGTTCACGATCCAATCGATGAGCAGAGACTTAAGAGATTCTCGGTATCTTCGATCGTCGCTCAGAACAAAAGCCTTCGCCACGATCGGGGCGAATTGCAAGCGCGAGAGCTCCCAAGGGGCTTTGACGTCCGATCCGTCGTGGCGAATGATTTGTATCTTTTGGGAAGCTCCGAGCGGCCAGCGTTTTCCGGATACCCAGTCGCAATGCCAGTCGGGGTTCATCCCGAGATGGGGGCTACCATAACCCGACAGCGGATACTCTCCGCGCAGGACCGCGTCAGCATAACCAATGATGGCCTCGTTGGCATGCTCAGAAGCGAGGGGGCTCAGCGACTGGGCATAGCCGATGGGGTGGAAAAGGGCCGGGCAGTGGCGGCCATCCGATCCACCAAGCTTGAACACCGATCTGCGAAGAGATCGAAGGCCGCGCCATCCTGCTTCCGCTACCAGTAGCCGGAGGGGCTCGTTACGTAAGGCGCTCGCTACGCCGCGCAGCTTCACCCTGGGGTTCCTCTGGAGCGGGGAAGCCTTAGCAATGGCCGCTCCAGGCGATCGTCTGTTCCAGCGCTCAGGCCGCTCAGGGCACAGGCAACATTGTGTGACCAGCCATGACGCTCGACCGCGGCGCGCCGCGCGGCGAGCCCGAGCGTCTGACGCTTCTTCGCATCCAGGGCCAGGCACAAAATTGCCTCCGCGAGCTCTTCAACGTCGCCCGGGGCCACCAGCAATGCGGTTTGGTTATGCTCAAGAACCTCCGCTAGCTGATCAAGACGGCTGGCGACAATGCCTTTGCCCATCGCCATATATTCAAAAAGCTTTGTAGGCGAACCGAAGAACCTGCTGCCGTCCGGCATGGGAACATGCGGCGAAACCAGTATGTCTGAAGCATCCAGATACTCGGCAACCTTATCGCGGGGGAGCGGTCCGGTAAATATGACCTCACTCGTCCTCTCGTACGCTGACAGGGCGGACCGCATGTCTTCATGGAGCAAACCATTGCCCATGAGAACAAAGCGCATTCGGCAGGGCGCGCCATTCTCCAGCAACCTCACGATTGCCTGCTGCAATATCTCTATTCCGTGCCACAGGCTGAATGACCCCACAAAACCAACCAGCACATCATCGGGCCCTACTCCCAGCTGTCGCCGTCCCTCTTCTCTGCCGCGGCCGGGAAAGAAATAATCCGGATCTACTCCATTCGGGTTTACCCGGATTCGGTCTGGCGGAATACCTCTCTCGATCAATCCTTCTCTCAATACTTCGGAAACGACAATGATCCTGGCCGCGCTTCGCAGCGTCAACTCCTCGCACAACCGAACCCAACTCCGAAAAACCGTCGGATCCCAGTGGTCCGCAATCCAAACTTCCGGGCCGTTGTATTCAAGGATCAACGGGATCTTGAAGCGCCTCGAGAGCAATGCTCCGGCGACCGAAAAACGACAATGCCGCTGATAAAAAGCGCGCGGAACAACCGATGCCAGATGCTCTTCGACTCCCCGGGCGAAGAGAAAGTTATAAGACAGCAGCGCAGCTTCCCAGAAGAAATGGCGGCGCTTCGGCGTCGTGACGATCTCATTCTCGAAAGCATCCTGCGCCAGCGTTGTGCCAGTAAAGACACGGCAAGTTTCCCCGCCGGCTTTCAGGGCATACAGAAAACCGCGAATGTGGCTGATCGCGCCGCCCTCGGCGCCTAAATCCGCAGGGCTTGGGATCAGATATGCCAACCCAGCGCTGCTTAGCTGCCCGGGAGCGGGTTGCGCGCGCACCAACAGGAATTGCAGATACCACCACCAGAACAGCAGCACGCTCATGTCCAGCAGGGCAGTGAAAAAGAGGCCGGGAGCCGCCTTGAGAATATGGATCGTTCGCCGAGACTCCCAACCGCCGCTGCTATCACAGAACACACTTTCACCGCAGCCATGCAGGAAATGGATGCACTCCAGAATTTCCCTGTACTTTTGGTCGCCGAGCGATTGAAAGTAGAAGGCAATGGTTCTGCCCCGAAAGCTGCGAAGCAAACGAATCCGCTCCACAAACGTGCTGTCCCTTAGCCGGCGATGGGGAAATTCTCTGATCTCGATCCCCGGATAACGGCTGCTCACGAGATCCCGCGCACGCCGCGCGTCTCCCGACCAGACGTACAGATAAACGAGATCGTTTTTTGCCATTCGTTTCACTTTGCTTACTACAGAGGAGACCCGCTTTATCGATCGGGCTTGGTGTAATGACTGTAGTACTGCGGGCTGTAATAGTAATACTGCGCGCTCATTTCGGCCCTCACCCCGTTGAGAACAATGCCGATGATGTTGGCGCGCACGCGCTTCAGCTGCTCTACCACGCTGCTCACTGCGCTGCGGTTGGTGCGCCCTGCGCGCGCAACGATAATTACGCTATCGGCTAACGCAGCAATTTCCAGCGGTTCCGCAAATCCAAGCAACGGCGGCGAATCAATCACCACCAGGTCGTACTCCCGCTCAGCCTCGTCCAGAATCGACCGCAGCACAATCCCAATCCGGTCCGCGACCCGCCGCGATGAGGGACCAGCCGCCAGAATGTCCAGGTCCGGATAGGCGTACGGCGTCTGCACCGCTTCTTTCCAATGCATGGTGCCATTGACCACATCGGAAAGACCACGATCGTTGGAAACCCCCAGCTTGATCACCGGCCTTCTCATGTCGCCGTCAATCAACAGCGTCCTTCGTTGCTGCTGGCTGTGAGCCGCGGCCAGGTAAAGCGCGATCGTCGACTTCCCTTCGCCAGGCGAGGCGGAAGTCACCAGAATGCTCCTGGGGTGATGCTCCAGACCCGCAGAGAGCAAGATCGAACTCCGCAAAGTACGAATGGCTTCATCGAAGGCTGCGTTCGGCGCCGCGAGCGTTTCCTTGGCCGACGTCCTGTTGAACCGTGTATCCGGATCCGCAATGAGTGCCTGCATGGGCAAATTTCCCATCGCAAATTTACCAACGGGAAGAGAGGGAAGCAGAGGAACCCGCAATTCGCGCTGTAGATGTTCACTGTCCACAACCGTCGTATCCAGCGCATCCATGAGGAAAATAATGCTCAAGCCAATGACGGTTGATCCAAATAATGCCAGTAGTGCATTCAGCGCTGTCCGCGGGAATGACGGATAGAGTGCCGGACGGGCAACATCCGCCAGCCGGATCGAACTGCTTTCAAAACTGGCGTTAATGCCGGCCTCGCGGATCTTGCGGATCAGCTCCTCGTAGAGCGCCTTGTCTGTATCCGCTTCCTGCTTGAGAGATTTGTACTCAAATGACCGGGCGTTCATCTGGTCGAACTCCGCCTTCGCTTGCGTCATATCCTGGCGAAGTAAGCTTTCCCGGTTCACGGCCTGTTGGTAATCAATCCCTACACGTTCCACGATCCGCCGCCTCAGAACGTCCACTTCCCACTGCAACTGGCTCACCTGCCCGGCGGCCTTCTTATAGAGCGGATGCGATGATCCAAACTGCGTTTTGACCTCGGCAAACTTCTCCGTCGCCTCGTTCAGCTTGGCTTCCAGATCGCGTAACTGCTCCCCCTGCTCCGACGCTTCTGCTGCCGGCAAAGAGCCATTCTTCACCGCGTTATAAGCAGCCTCCTTACCAGCCCGATCCACCTCAGCCGCCGTCAGGTCGTTGTCCAGGTGAAGCAGCCGGGCTGAGAAAACGTTTGTCTTCTCCTCCGGGTTGATCACGTCCAGGTCTTTCTCGAGGTTGGCCAACGCGCCTGCGGAGCGCTCCATCTGCGCCTTCAGCTCTTCCAGCTGCTTCTCCATGTAGCCGGTCATCTGCGAAGCTGCTTGAAAACGAATGTCGTACGTATGCCGTATATAGCTGCGGGCAATTTCATTCACGACATCGGCAGAAAGCTGCGGATCGGGCGAACGGTAGGTAATGAGCAGCAAAAACGTATGCAGGGGACGAGTGATTTTCAAGCCACGAAGCTCAATCGGCGCGTCCTTGAGCCGCGACGAGAGAAGCTTATCGTTTGCCAGCTTGCGCATCGCGGGCGTCAGTAGATGGTACTTCTCGACCACCGGCCGCAGAACGGCGTCCGATTGCACGATCTGCTCCTGCGTGGTGAGATAGTTCTCCAAATCCCCCGAGTTGACCGCGGTCGTACTCTCAGCGCCCAGTACCGCGGCCGGCGTCTGCCGGTCGATATCAATGACCGCTGTTGACTCATACAGCGGCGTCAAACGCTTGGAAACAATCACGGTGGCGATCACAGAGAAGATGATGAACGCCACTAGCTTCCAACGGTGGCGCTTGACGATCCACAGATACTGCGAAAGAGAGGGCCCATGCAGGGGCGCCTCCTTTTCCATCGCTGGAGCAACACGAGGCAAGAACGGGCTGCGCACCAGACCGTTTGCGCTCTCATCCGCCCTCTCATTTGGGATCGCGAACTCTTCTTTACGCATGGCGGTGGTCTCAGTGCCAGATAATGAGGTCGGTAGCGGTCGCCGTCCCTAACCCGGCAATCCGGTCCAGGGTTTCTGCCGTGAGACGTTTTCCGTTGTTGTCGGGAATGTAGAGTATGTCGTTCGCCTGCAAGGGCACGTCCGGCGATTGGCGTTTCATGATCTTCGACAACGGAACCGGTACTTCCGTCTTGCTGCCGCCTGGCGACCTGCGATACACATAAGCCACCTTGGCGGAGTACGGGGTCAGGCCCTCCGACAGAGCCAGCATTTGCAGAATCGTGGTCTCTTCATCACTTTTTATGGGGTACGCTCCGGGCTTCTTCACGTTGCCTACTACGTAGATCTTGAGCGCCTCGGGGACCAGTACTTCCTCGCCGCCGTGCAGCATCACGTTGAGCGTGGGGTCAGCATTGTCGATCAGTTTCCGCACCGGAATGGTCTGCGTGATTCGGGCAGGTTTTCCGTCGCGCAGCACTTCCTTGCTGACGATAATATCGGAGCCGGCATCTTCTCTTATCCCCCCTGCTCGCGCAATCGCATCCAGCAGCGGAATGGGCCGGGTGGCCTGAAAGACCAGCGGATTCTTGACCGCTCCCACGACGTTCACCGGCCGGCTCTGGTATTCGACGATGGTTACGGTCACAATGGGGTCGACCAGTACGTTCCCCTTAACCAGAGATTTGGCAATCGCCGATTCCAGCTGTGACGGAACCATACCGCGAACCTGAATGGCGTCTCTGAGCATGGGCAGACGGATATTGCCATCGGCATCCACGCGCACGGTGCGAGTCAGTTCCGGCGAGTCGTAGACGGAGATCGCCAGCAGATCGTCCGGCCCAACCGGTTGGGTGGGCAAATTGGAGTAGGAGTAATCGAGATTCGGGACCGAGGAAACGGTTCGTTCAGCCTGTTGGGCGTAGACAGTTCCGGCTAGCGCGACCCAGCACACTCCCATGCGGGCCACTGTGTGACTCCAACTGCGTGGGGAATGGAGCCCTCGCAACAACACATATTGGATTGCGGCAATTTTGCGCTGCGTCATAACGAATGCGGAAGAATGTCCAATCCAGTCTTTGGCGGGCTGCCGGCACGTTGCCGGTACCGGTTGGCGCAGTTATACGCCTCGTGGTCCCGAATGTCATCTCTCGATCCCTCTACCAGATAGACGATCGATCACCCTCCATGCGCTGTTTCTTGAGTGTAGTCTCAGAACGCAGGAGAATCAGCCACGGAAGTGGAGAATTTCTGCTCCCGGCAGTGCTCTGCCGTTGCGTCCGTGAGTCTCACCCCCTTGAGCGCCAGCTTTCCTTCTACCCGCACCGTGCCCGGCTGTCGTTGGTAGGCAAGGAATAGACGTACGAACGCGGCTCCAGCGGGTGCAGCAAAACAAGCGTACGCGGCTCCTCCTTGGTCTGCCGAAAGACTCTCCGTCCTGCCCAGCACGGCGCCGGATCGATCTTCCGCCACCGACCACGTAAGTCCGCTGCCGGGAGCAATGCCGGTGGTCGCGTAACGAACCGCCAAGGCATAATTCTTCCCCTCCTGGACCGGTACGGTCTGGTCCATGAGGAGAAAACCGTCGGGCTCGTCCCCGGAAAACTCGAAACCCAGCGCATTTGGGCTGGAGTTCAGAAAAGAACTCACGCCCTCCACCGTCCGAAGGTGCCAGTCGAAGCCCCGTGAAATGGGAGATTTTCCAAATTCCCCATTAGTGACTCGGTCAGTAGAGTTCGCTGCAAGCGCGGCATAGGAAATCTGACCGCGGGCCACAAGCCCGTTCCATAGCGGCAATGCCAGATCGGCCCGCTTGTTCGCGATCAGCCAGTCGCACGCTCCCAGCAGGGTTTGGATGTTGCTGTCATTGTTTTCGGTCAGCAGGCGGGAGGCGGCTTCCGTCACCGCCTTCGGATCGCCCTCAGTGGTGAGAAAGGTTACGAATTGGGCCGCGATGATCGGCCTTTTTATTTGCAGACGGCTCGCAATCTCTCCGCCATTGGGACTCACATACCACGCCAGGCGGAACAAGGGTGTAGCGTCGTCCGGCTCCATCTCGATGGCCTTTTGAGCCCAAGACCAGAAACGCTCGGTGTTCTGCTGCCGAAAATAAAAATTAGCTAGCGACCAGCTGGGAAGAAACGTGGCATCCACGGTCCCCGCTTGCAACAGTGCCTTTTCGGCCCCTGGTAGATCGTTCGCTGCCTCGCATAAGAGTCCCAGCTGGATCCAACTCGCCGCATCATAGCGATTGAGTTGCACCGCCCTCCGCAGCAGCGATTTCGCCGCGGACGGATCAACGGCATAGATCTCATCCGCCAACTGCGCCGGATACGTCCCGTTCAAGGGCATCCACCGCATGGCCAAACGAGTGCTGTCCGGCTCGTTTCGGCTGCTCAAAAGGTCAGCCACACCAAAGCGCACATTCCAGACGACGCCCATAAACAGCGCCGTCAAACAGCAGCTTTGGATCGCAAGCACGCCAAGACGTCTCAGCGGAAACACCCCGGATTACCTCTGGAGTTGGATGGCGTTGGCAAGTTCCGCGCGGCTTTCCTTGTAAAAGGCCGCATTACGTGGTTGTGTCCGGGGCGGCGTATAGGAAATCCAGGTCACGCAACCGGCCCCATCTCATTTGCTTAATTTGTCGATCTGCCTATCAAGTTCAGAGATCGCATCAAACGGCTTTGCAAACAGGTTTTCCCAAACGATATGCTGCGTTCCGGCTGCACTGTCCAGGTTGATTACGCTAGCCACGATCAGATCCTTATTGAGCGGAAGATAGACCGCAGCCAGACACTTTGGATATTTAGGCGAATAGAAAACCGAATAGACCCGAGTCTCTTTCACCACAGCGGTAAAGGTCCTGCCCACCCTCGCGGTTTGCGCATCGCAATCGGCCTGCGCCTTGCGCGCCAGGGTCTTCGTGGCCGCCTTCTGTTGTACCGTCTGTCCGTGCGCACAAAGGCCAAATAAAAGTGCCGCCATAATCAAGCACGAGCGCATACTATGCAACCTCTCCTGAAAAGCACCCCAGGGATCATTCCCATATCATACTGATCGACGTCTTCTGATGGTCTAGATCGCGGCGGTCTGTGGTTCGAGGAAGGGCTGGTTCTCGCGCCGAATCAGCAGGCCGAGAAGAATCCAGTTGCTGACGGCCAGGCCGCCATCCGTTGCCAGACTTGCCCAGGCGGCTCCGTGCCATGAGTACGCGGGGATAAGCCAAAGGTTGAGGCCGAAATTGAGCGCCGCCGCGCTGAGCTGCGAAACGGTGCGGTAGCGATGGTATCCGGCGCCGGTGAGCGTGTCGCCGGCCCCCAGGTGGAGGCTGCGGAAGACCGGTAGCAAGCATAACCATCGCAGCGCCGAAACGCTATTCGCAAAGCTGGGGCCCACCACGTGAGGGATGATCGGCGCGGTCAGATACATGACGGCAGCAGCCAGCAACCCAAAGGGCAGGGTCTTGCCCAGCAATTTGCGCGTGAACGCAATCGAGCCTCGCGCGCCGTCCCTCCCCATCTGGCAAAAGCGCGGAAACGCAGCCGACTGCAGCGCGCGGATAGGCGTGCAGCTGATGTCGATGACCCGATAGGCCATGCTGTAAGTCCCAGCCGCAGCAAGCATACCGTAGCGGCTAAGCATGGTTTTATCCACGTCGTTGTAAACCGAAGTGGTGCTGGAGGCGAGAGAGAACCCTAGGCCCTCCACGGCTCGCTCCCGAAGCAGGCGAAAGTCGAACCTGGGCCAGCCGAGACGTGTGGTCACCAGGACGAGAGCCATCGCGCCCGAGAGCGAGGAGACAAAGAGCGAAGCCGTCGCCCACTGGCGCACGGTCGCCTGGTGCAGAACGAGCACCATGCCGGCAGCGGTCGCCAGGCGCGCAAGGTTTGTGAGCGAGGTCAGCACGGCCATATATTTGAACTGTTCAAAGGCTTGGAAGGCCTGGCCGCCACCCTCGGCAATGCGCGCGCAAGTGCACTCACCCACGGCGACCAGCACGATGATCGATGCGCTCGCCGGCCCGACCATCCACTTGCCGAAGCAGGCCAGGGCCAGGATCACAAGAAAACCAACGCTCAGAATAGTGATGAGCACGTTGCCCCAATACTGCGGGAATTCGTTGCTATGGCGGCTCACTTGGCGGAGCATAACCAACCCCGAGCCGAGCATGCTGTACTGGCTCAAAAGCGCCACCGCTGCCGTGGCGCCCACGAGGATTCCATATTGGTTGGCGCCGAGCAAACGGGCAAGCAGGATGAAGTAACACGCCTGCACCGCGAAGTTGAGGCCCTGGCCCATAAACATCCAGCTGGCATTCTTAGCCAGCCGGCTTCGCATTAGATCGCGCATCAATCCCTGCTTTGTATCCGGATATACACCTCCATCGGCCGAAATCGATTGTGCGCCAGCTGCATTCATTCCTGGCGGGCCACCGCGCACTCGCCCACAAGCGTGCGCGACCGGCTCCATATCCGCCACAACGACGCGGTGCAAGTGCTGGCTACCGTGGATTTGCCTGATGAGTGCATACCCTTGATGCGACAAGAAGCGCCACGATAACTGCACGTAGTAATCAAGGTGTCTTTTAGTGGGACGACTGTGCTTCAGATTAGGGCATTACTCCTGGCGGGCATCTTGTTTCCATCAAACTAAAGTTGATTTCCACCGGGTATTCTGTCACCGTTTGACCTACACCATCACCAACGTAATCGCGCCTTGGCATCGCAAAGTCTTCCGTGTATGGGCAACGCTTGCGTTCGGTCAGTGATGGTCTAAGTAGAGAAATTAGAAATAAATAAGGTAAGTTATCCGGGATACAAAGTAAGAATCGTCTGCGAATAGTAAGGCTCACGCGAGCGGGAATAGCAATGCCTGCCCGCGAACGGGATTACTTTTGTTTGGTCACCAGTGCGAAGAATCATCTTTCGTTCGTGCCTTCGTGAAATCGCAGCGATACAAAGCTACGGATTCACGCAGCGGCAGGCAGTTGATCGAAGTCTATTGAAACAACAGGCGGTAGCGCATGGCGACTGACTTTCCTCTCCCCGCTGCAGAGCAGATGGGGTTCCGCCCTCCCCCAATCCCCATGCAGCCTGTCATGATTCTGCGAGGCGCCATGGGAGTGGCCATTCCGGCGTTGCTTGATTTCTGCTGCATCGCGGTCGCATGCATCGCCGGAATCTTACTCTATAAGTCGCACCGGCCGTTAGACGGACACGGTGCATGGTTGCTGTGGGCAGAGCTTTCGCTCAAGTACGGTGTGGCGTTTGTTATTCTCGGCCAGGCCCATCACCTCTATGCGCGGCGCGCCACCCTGCTCCAGGTGGCAGACACCGCACGCATCCTCAGGGTTTCCGTCTATGGTCTGACCCTCCTCTCCGTCGGCAATTATTTCACTAAGGCCGATATGCCACGGTTGCTCTTAACCTATTTCTGGACGTTTTCGACGCTCCTGCTGGTCATGCAAAAGTACACAACGAGCAGAATTCTTCGCGATTGGAGTTCGCTCGCGGCCCACCAGCGCCGAGTGCTCATCTGCGGCACCAATCGGGAGACCCGTCGCCTCTTCTCTTACCTGCTGTACTCTCCCCACCTGGGCCAAATACCAGTCGGGTTCCTGGATGAAAGCGGTTTTGATAGCCGCCGCGTCATCTATAGCCACGATTACAAACTGAAACACCACGTACCTGTCATTTCCGAGCCGCTTTCGCAATCTCTCTTGCGCTCCCTGAACATTCAGGAGATCTTCGTAACCCAAACGGTTTCTCAGCCACGTATGCACGAACTGCTGGCTTTAGCGGCGGCGGCCGAAGTCAAAGTCTCGCTGGTGGGCGCAGGCCACCCCAACTTTGCCGAGCGCTGCACCTCGGTGCAGATGATCGACGGTCTCATGGTCACAACGTTCGACGGCGAAGGAGACCAACCGCTCTCTTACATCGTTTTCAAGCGCATCCTTGACCTGCTTTTGTCTTCTCTCCTCATTCTGCTTACCCTCCCGATGTGGTTGGTTGCCGCCTTCATGGTCAAAGCCACTTCCCACGGGCCAGTCTTCTTTCGCCAGGAGCGGACTGGCCAATCCGGCAAGCGATTTGTCATGCTCAAATTCCGCAGCATGTATGCAGACGCGCCAAAATATGAGCGCTCTCCCGAAAGCTCCTTGGATAAGCGCATTACGCCCGCGGGCAGGTTCCTAAGAAAAACCAGCCTGGATGAGCTCCCTCAGTTGCTGAATGTTCTAACGGGGGAGATGTCTCTGGTCGGTCCTCGTCCGGAAATGCCCTATATAACAGACACTTATACGCCGCTCGAGCGCCGCAGGCTCTCGGTTCCTCAGGGCCTGACAGGCTTGTGGCAACTAAGCGGCGACCGCAAGTTCATCATCCATGAGGCGGTCGAGTATGACTTGTACTATATCGAGAACCGCGGTATGTTCCTGGATTTCGCAATCCTTCTGCACACCTTATTCTTTTCCATGAATGGCCTCTAGCAGGTTGCGTCCCCAAAACAAAACAGGGCTGTACCACAGCCTGCACAGGCATTCTGCTTTAGGGGCAATCCCATCCGGTTGCTGTAGCTCGTTCTGCCCTTGCACTCGCATTCGCTCGTTAGCGCGTCCCAGGTCCAGTCTCGGAAGGGTTTCATGATAGGCGTGCTTGCAATCAAGCGGCATATTTTCAAGATCGCAACTCGCGCATCCTACGACGTAGACGTCGGTCTCCGGCTCGGACTAACCAGCATGGCGAACGCTTATGGGCGCAAGCGGCTCACCCATCCAAACGGACCCGTTGTGTCATTGACGACCTACGGTGAGCGAGTCAACAGGGTTCATCTAACCATCGAGTCCATTGCTCGCGGACAGATGCGCCCCTCACGCCTGATTATGTGGGTCGACGACAAAGCCATCTTCGATAACCTTCCTCCTGGTGTACGCCGATTGCAGAAGCGGGGTCTTGAAGTTAAGTTATGTAAAAATTATGGGCCGCATACAAAGTACTACCCGTATCTGGAAATGGTGGAAGAGACCCCGCTCCCCCTGGTCACCGCGGACGACGACCTCCTCTATCCACGCGACTGGCTAAAAGGACTGGATCAAGCACTCAAAGAATTTCCCGGCTTCGTAAATTGTCATAGAGCCCATCGGATTGCGTTGAATAGTGAGGGATTGGAAACCTATCGTGTCTGGCGCCCTGTCAACTCAAGCGAGGCAAGCTTTTGTAACTTTGCGACTGGCGTCGCGGGTGTGATCTATCCGCCTCAGATGCAGCGAGCCTTGAAGTCGCAAGCCGCAGCGTTTTTGGAAAGTTGCCCCAACGCAGACGATGTGTGGTTGCACCTATGGGCGTTGCGTACTGGGCATAAGATTCGGCAGATTAGTAAGAAGAGGTTTCGTCTTCGCTATATTCCTGGAACCCAAGGCGGCGGTCTTTGTCAGAAAAATGTACTGCAAGGAGAAAACGACGCCCAGGTGAAGGCTACCTACCGCCCTTCCGATATCGAGCGGCTAAGAGATGCACATGGAGAGCTCGGTGCCGCGTCCTCGTTCGATAGTCGAGGCCAAGCAGATCCCATCGGATGAAACGGGTGACCCATTGTTTGGCGGAATGGGCGCATCGCGTATCCTGGTGTACACCATTCGCAACCATGCTCTAGATCCAGTACCACGGCGCAAACACCCGGCCTGCACTGCGCACATAACACTTGAGAAGTTCTTTGCCCTTGGAGTAATTGCCGTTGTCCCAGCCGCGGACGCCGTCGATGAAGGGTTCCTTCGTGAAGCGTGGAACCAGGCGCGCGCCCTGGGCACGCTTCGGCACGTAATCTCGCATGTGCATCTCGTGTGTCCTGGTGTCGAGATCGTCCGCAACGCCACGGAAGATGCGGTCGTATCCCGGTGAAGTCCAGGCCATCAGACGCATATCCATCCATGGCCGGGGGTGGTCTTTCATGTCCACGTATGCGTCAAAGTCGCGCGGGGCACTGGCGATCATGGAGGCCAGATTGTTCACTCTATATCGACCAGTAATCTTCCAGACCACGTGGCTCATCCCCGCCGCGATCACCATTCTTGAGGCCGTCATGCCGTAATCCAGCAATTTAAACTCACCGTGGGCGCGACCTTTTTCTGAATAAAGGTGAACGCCGTAGTTGCACAGGAACTCGACTCGATCCGTCAACCCCCGCGAGGCGACCAACTGCCGAAGAGTGGTTACGTCGCTGTCGGAATTCTCGACGAAGACAATCCCGTGCAGGGGACGATCAATCAAGCCAAGGTAGAAGCCGAGCGCTTCGTCGTAGTCCTTCAAACGGGTCGCGGGATCGGTCCGCGCCAGGTTCCGCGCGTTGTCAGGTGTGATGGTCGCGGTCATCAACAGGATGTGTTTGATCGGGCTCGACTGCCGGGCCGCCGGCCGTCGCTCAAGCCCACCCCCGGCGGAAGCTGATAGCGAAGTGGGTGGCGTGTCGAAAATGGACGGGGTCTTGTGAAGAATATGATTTTGCATACTGTGCTTTCAGCGTTGAAATGGTCAGCAACAAACTTGAAAGGCGGCAAAGCAGCGCCGAGTCTAAGAACGCCTGGTCGCCGGCGTCTTATGCCAAATCAATCGAGGTGGGAGAACTCTTCTCAGACGAATCTAGGAGAGGTGGCGCGGAGTGTCCAGAAAATTACCCAAAGAACGCAGTCCTGAATTCCCAAAAAGACACCACAACAAAATGGGCCTCGTGCGCACCGGCGGTTGCCGCCCGGCTCACGTGATGCTGATCAGTGCTGCGGTCAGTGCGGGGATGAAGCAAGTCGTCTGCGTGCCCGCCGGTGTTAGCGTCCCCGGGACGGTGGGGAAGAAGGTACCGTCCGGGTTCACGGTGGCGCCCTGGAGAGTAACTCCCGAAGTCGCCGCCAAGCTCGCGCCGGCCAATAGTCGCAGCGTTGCTAACTGGATGATCTGATTGGTGGCGATGGTGAGAGTCAGATTCTGCAGAGTGTCTTTGTTCACTACAACGATGCTCAGGGCTCCGCTCGTGGCCCTCAATGCATAAGCAGTCGCGTCGACGGTCCCCGCGGCGAGCTGCGTTTCGAGCAGGGTCCCGGCACCGGCGAGCGAAAAAAGCAGCAAGCCGTAATATTCCGGCCGGACCTCGACTACCCCGCCGTCGTCGTCGGCGATAGGGGTATAGCTGGGCGAGCGGCCGCCCCCATGCATATTCACACCGGTTCCACCGCCCAAAGCCACATCAAATAGAAAATCAATCACCCACAGGGAGGAAGCGTAACTGTTGCTGACCCCAGGAACCCCACCTTTGTTAAAAGAGTTGCATTCGCTCATCCGGTAGGGAATGCCCAGCTGCTGGGCCCCCGCGTTCAATATTGCCAGCTCGCCGGACAGTTGGCTGTCGGGGCTGATCAGGAAGGCGGCCGTCGGCGTCGGCTTCCCTCCGCTGGCGCTGTAGTAGTCGCGATAGTAGTGCTGGGTCAGCAATGTGATCTCGGCAGCCGTCGCTGCCTGGCCGAAAGGCAAAGTCCAGGTAGTGATGTGGTTCCCTCCGGCCGCTGCTGGGCCGGTGATGGCTACCGTGGGTGCGGACTCCAGGATCGTCGAGCGAAACATGTGCCAGCGGGCAAGATAGTCCTCGAACGTCCAGTTACCGGCAAAGAAACTGCCCGGCGAGCCGTACTCGTCCGGCTCATTGCCGATTTCGATGCCCAGAAGATTGGAACCAAGAACCGAGACCGCATAAGCCGCTTCTTCGGCAGCCTGGGCGGGAGTGGACGTAGCAAAATTGATCCCGTAGAGGCACAGCCAGCCGGTCTCTTGCAGAAAGATAGCGAGAGCCTTGATCTCCACGGGAGTGACCTGTAAGTGCGTCCCTTTCGCGCCAGGCGTCCACGTAACCTGGTCGACGGATGCACCCCCAATGCGAAGAACGCCGTCGCCCAGGCGCCGAAAAAGCGCAATCAGATGCTGATTGGACTGGTGAAAATAGGCGTAAGTCATCGCTGCCTTCTCATAACTCAAACCCATGAAGCGCGGCGGAATTGTGCCGCTGGCGGTTGCCGTCACGGTGAGCGAAGCCTGGACAACAGGACCGTCGGGCTCTGGCAGCGGATGGCCGGACGGCGGAGTGTAGATGTAATTCGAAGAGTAGCCGCAACCCTCAAGGAAGGAAAACGCAGCCAATGAAGTCGCTCCCCCAAGGAGACGGCGCCTGCTTAACCTCAAACCACTCCTTTGCCACATGATAAGTGTAAGTGCTGCGTTCTTCGGCGAAGATCCTCGCCGGTTGAGTCGGATACGACGCGGAATTTTTTTTCCGTTCGACTTTGGCACTACGTATACATGCGGACACGCTGCTGCCCCGAAGTAGGCAGCAAAGAAAAGAGACTCACTTGTGTCCGTGATTGGTGGCTATGTGCAGGGCCTGATCATCCGGGTGAAGTCTCAATAGTAATCAGATCGTTTCAAAGTGCGACACCACCGTCGCAGCTTAGAACGCGGTTCATCGTCAGTACAGAGCTTTCCAAAGTCAAGGTTGCTTTCCACTATCCCCTCTGTCACCTTTTGCAAAGTTAAAGAACCAACGTAATCACCCGATAGCACTATTGTCTTTCGCTTTATCTCCTGTGTTGGCTTCCAAGGCTTGTGAAGTTAGACGCATCCATTGAACCGCCGCATCTTGACTAGGAGACTCCCCCCGCATGAACGCTGTAACTACGCACTACGAACGCGCCATCGATACAGTGGCGTTCCTGGGGTTGACACTGCAGCCTCGGTCGATGTCGGAATTGAACACGCTGGTGGAGCAAGGAATTCGCGAGCAACGCAGGTGGATCATCGCCAACCATAACCTGCACAGTCTTTACCTTTTTCATCGCCACGCGAAGCTACGCGAATTCTATTCGCGAGTTCGCTGGACCCATATCGACGGCATGCCTCTGGTTGCCCTGGGACGGCTCTATGGCTATCGACTCGAACGTCGGCACCGTGTGACTTTAGTGGATTGGACCTATCCGTTGATGGAGCTTGCCGAGCGCAAAGGTTGGCGGGTCTTCCATGTGGGATCGTCCAAAGGCTCCGCAGAGAAGGGGGCGTCGAAGTTGCGCAAGCTCTACCCCACGCTGCAGATAGAAGTGAGCGAAGGGTATTTTGACGCACGCTACGGTAGTTCTGACAATCAGGCCCTGGTAGAGCGCATCAATGCCTACGAGCCCGATCTGTTGATGGTGGGAATGGGCATGCCCCGGCAGGAGTTTTGGACTCAGGAAAACTGTGCGCGGCTCAAGGCGCCGGTAATCCTCTCGTCGATTGGCGCGGCGTTCGACTACGTTGCGGGGGCTGTACCGACACCGCCTCGCTGGTCGGGCCAGATCGGACTTGAATGGGTTTTCCGCCTGCTGCATGATCCGACCCGCCTCTTCAAACGTTATTTCCTCGAGCCCTGGTACATCCTGCTGCTGTTGCTGATGGATTATCCGCGCCACCACCGCAACGCAGGCAAGCTGAGAACCGGCGCCCAGGAACTAAGTTAAATTGGGGAAGGTCACTATCAATCGCAGAGACTTTACCACCGCTCTCAGCAGTTGGGGCTTGGCACAGTGGTTCCAGCGCGGAGCAGCGGGCCAGCGGGTAACCCGGTCCCTGCAACAGTTGGCCGCGGAGAAAGGTCTCCTGTTCGGCTCCTGCCTGGCGCTGAAGTATTGCGTGCAGGCCCCTGAATATCAGCAGTTGTTCCTGGCTCAATGCGGCATCGCCACTCCGGAAGTACATATGAAGTGGAGTTCCTTGAGCAGCCAACCGGGCGTCTACGATTTTGCGAGCGCAGACAAATTCGTCACCTTCTGTGCTACGAATCACCTCCAGGTGCGGGGCCACACGCTCATCTGGCATGAGGCACTGCCGGCATGGGTGCCGCCCCAACTGGCCGCGGGCAACGGCCGCGCGATCATGACAGACCACATCGACAAGGTAGCGGGACACTTTGCCGGCAAGTTGTATTCCTGGGATGTGGTGAACGAAGTACTCGATCCGGGCAGCGCACGCCGCGATGGATTGCGGGACACTCCCTGGTTGCGAAGTTGCGGCGCCGATTACCTGGAGCTGGCTTTCCGCACCGCCGCGGCTGCCGACACGAATGCCTTGCTGGTCTGGAACGAGACTTACCTCGAAGTGTCGAACGGCTTTGGGCAGAACAAGCGCACGGCCATGCTGGCCTTGCTCGATCGCATGCTGGCACGCGGTGTTCCCGTCCAAGCTATTGGGCTCGAGGCCCATCTGCGTGCGGAACAGGCGGCGGTCCTAGGCGACGCGAGCTATGAGGCGTTTCTGGGCCAATTGGCGCGGCGTGGCCTGAAAATCTTTATTACCGAGCTGGATGTGCAGGATGCAACCTTGCCGGCGGATCCAGGAGCACGCGATCAAGCAGTGGCCGCGGTCTATAACAAATTTCTGACCGCGACCCTGCGCCAGGCCGCCGTGCGGGGGATTGTTACCTGGGGCCTGGCGGATCGCTTCACCTGGATCGCCGGGTACCGCCCACGGCTGGACGGATTGGCAGTGCGCCCGCTGCCCTTCGACGCCAACTACCAACCGAAGGCGGCGTACTACGCCATCGCCCAATCACTGCAGGCCTCACCGCCCAGAGGTTGATCACGAACCGCGGCCGGACCCAATGGTGAAGTCGTTTTGGGTTCAGGGGTCAGATAACCATCAACCGGCACGGAGACGTTTAATATCTCGCTCGATCCTTTGGTGGGTTTGACGATGAAGGAGTCAACCATGGTTACAGTCTCTGCGGTGATCCCTACTCGGGGGCGGCCCGAACTGCTGCGCCGCGCAGTGCGCAGCGCCCTGACGCAGACTCTCCGCGACATTGAGGTGGTGGTGGTGATCGATGGACCGGACCTGGTCACCAACGGCGTCCTGCAGGAACTGGCGCGGCACGACGGCCGGCTGCGCGTGGTGGCACTCTCGTGCGTCGTGGGTGGATCGGACGCGCGTAACCGGGGAGTGGACGCTGCGGCTGGAGAATGGATTGCGTTCCTGGATGACGATGACGAATGGCTTCCGGGTAAGCTTCAAGCGCAGCTCGATGCCGTGCGCGCATCGACCGCACCGGTATTGATAGGGACCTGCAAGATGATCGCGCGCACACCGGGCAAAGACTATGTTTGGCCTCGGCGTCTGCCCGGCGTCGAGGAACAGATTGGCGAGTACCTATTGGCGCGCCGCTCGCTCACTCGGGGCGAAGGATACATCCAGACGTCGACTTTCTTTGTGCGCAAATCGCTGATGCTGGCGCAGCCGTTCAAAAGTGGCCAGTTGAAACACCAGGACACCGAGTGGGTGCTGCGTATGGGCCGCGTCCCCGGAACCCAGGTAGTGTTTGCCGAGCAGGTGCTGGCGATTCACAACATAGAGGAGGACCGCGTCACCGTGAGTGGCAAGTCGAACTGGCAGTACTCGCTGGACTGGGTCCAGCGTGATCGGCACCTGTTTACTCCGCGCGCCTTATCGGGTTTTGTCCTGTACCAGATTGCTTGCGAGGCCTCGGACCAGGGGCAATGGCGCGCCTTCCCGCTATTGTTGGGCGAAGCCCTGCGCCACGGCAGCAGCACGCCGCGCGACTATGCCATCTTCCTGGCGATCTGGCTGCTACCTCGCCGCCGCCGCCGCCGCTTGCGCGATTGGATGGCGCGCCGCCCCGCGCTTCATTCGTTGGTGCATTCCCTATGAAGATCCTGCAGCTCACCCGGCAGTTTCTACCCTCCCATGGGGGCACGGAGAAGGTCGTCGAGGGTTTAAGCGTCGCTCTGCAGCACCGCGGGCACACGGTGGAGGTGGCGACTCTTCAGTTGCTTTTTTCGACTGGTGCGTTGGCGCCAGCGGAGTCCGTCGAAGCCGGGGTACCGGTGCGCCGCATGCGCCACTGGGGTCCGCGCCGCTACCCGGTCGCGCCGGCCGCTCTGCGCGCGATCCGCGGCTACGACCTGGTCCACATCCATGCCATCGATTTCTTTGTCGACTACCTTAGCCTGCTGCGCCGGCTGCATCGCATCCCGCTGGTGGTCAGTACGCACGGCGGATTTTTCCATACCCAGCGCGCTCGTGCGTTCAAGCAATGGTACTTCAAAACCGTTACCCGTCAATCGTTGGGCGGAGTGGAGGCGGTGGTTTGTGTGAGCCAGCACGATCGCGAGATGTTCGCCGGGATTGTTCCCCCAGAACGCATCCGGGTGATTGAGAATGGAGCCAACGTCGATCGTTTTTTGGGCCTGAAGAAAAATCTGGAGCCAGGCTTGGTGCTAGGCATTTCGCGGCTGGCGGAGAACAAGCGGATAGAGAAAGTGCTGCAGGCGATGGCGGAGCTGAAGCCCCGCTATCCGCAACTTCGGCTGGAGTGGGTAGGGGCCGATTTTGGCCAACTGCGTAGCCACCTCGAGCGCCGCGTCCTCGAGCTTGGCCTGGAGGGCCGGGTGCACTTCCATGGCGCCGTCAGTGGTGAAGAGTTACTCCGCCTGCTAGGGCGGGCGCACCTGTTCGTCTCCGCTTCCAATTACGAGGGCTTTGGGTTGTCGACCATCGAGGCCATGAGCGCTGCCACGGTGGTCGTGGTCACCGCTGTGGGAGCGCATCCTGACGTAGTTCGCAATGGCGTGAGTGGCTGGCTGATCGAACAGGATGCGACTGGACTCGCAGCCGCCATGGAACGCGTTCTGGAAATGCCGCGGGAAAAGTTGGCGGAGATGGGGGACGCGGCACGCGCCGCCACCCAGCGATTTTCCTGGATGCAGGTTGCGCCCCGCTACGAGCAACTCTACCGCGAGGTACTCAGCGGCGGGGCTGGAACGGGTGCCCGGTTGTCATAAACCGGAAAATTGCAACCATTGTGTTTTTCGCATGCCGCTGATTAAGAACAACTGAATGGTGGCCACGCTACAGTGCCGCTGGCAGTACACGGGTGTAACTCAGTTTAATTTGCGGCAGCAAGCTGAGTGCCCCAAAAACGTTTTTGCCTAACTGCTGGAAGAAAGGTGAAGAGATGGCGCAACTGGCCCAGGTGCTAGGCGAGCTTCCCCCAGCGATCGCGCATGCGCCGCGACGCTTTTATCAGCCGGAGCTTGACGGTTTGCGGTTCTACGCCTTTCTGGGTGTATTCGTCTTTCATATTTTGCCCGAACTGCGGACCTTCTATACCGATTTGCACCTCCCGCTGACGTCGTTGTGGTTGGGGATTGCCAGGTCTGGAGCATGCGGAGTCGATTTGTTCTTCGCTTTGAGCGCTTTCCTGATTACCTCGCTCTTGCTACGGGAACGCCAGCAGACAGGCGGCATCTCGCTCCGTTTCTTCTACGTCCGGCGCATTCTACGGATATGGCCGCTGTACTTCGTCGTGCTGGCGTTGGCTGTCGTCCTGGCGCACACCGTTCCGAGTCAAACCCTTCCCTGGTACCACCTGGTCGGCAGCCTGCTGTTCGTCGGTAACTGGGTCACCGCAGCCTTCAGTCGTCCAAAGTCAGTCGGCGCTCCCTTGTGGACGGTATCGATCGAGGAGCAGTTCTACCTCGTATGGCCAGCGCTCATGAAAACGCTCGGGCGGCGGGGCATGATCATCGCCGCTGTCGTCACCTTTCTGCTCGCCACCCTAAACCAGATCGGCGTCGTGCTGACCGGTCTGAGCAGTCGCTATATCTATTACGGCAGCACCTCGCGCAGTGCCTCGCTGGCGCTGGGTGTCTTGCTGGCGCTGTTTGCGGATCACTTGCCTGCTCTGACTCGTCGCATGCGTTGGCTGCTTCTGACCGCTGGACTCGTGGGGTGGATCGCCGCCTCAGGGTGGCTTATCGATCAGCCCGGGCCGCTGGATATGCGCGCGGTGTTAGGACGCCTTGTGGCTTCGCTGGGCGCCGTCGCTATTCTGTACGCGGGCCTGGGCAGCCGCTCCCGGCTGGTGACGAGCGATTGGGTGGTGTGGCTGGGCAAGATTAGTTACGGCCTTTATCTGCTGCATTTCGTCGGCATCCTCATCATGGTGGAACTGCTCTGTCCGCGCTGGGGATGGCCACTGCTGGCCACCAGGGCGCTGGGGCTCTTGATCACGGTTCCGCTCGCGTGGGCCTCCTATCGCTGGATCGAGTCGCCCTTCCTGCGCTGGAAAGACCGTTTCGCCACTGTGCTGAGCCGGCCCGTCTGATGCGACGGGATTCCACGCCAACGCATTCTGTTCCAACAGGTTCGATAGCAGTCAAGGAAAGGTGACGAGATGGCGCAACTGGCTCAGGTGCTAGGCGGGTTTCCCCCCGCGATCGCGCATACCCCGCAACGCTTTTATCAGCCGGAGCTTGACGGTTTGCGGTTCTACGCCTTTCTGGCCGTATTCGCCTATCACACGTTACCCCAGCAGCCGGCCACCTATCGCAGTTGGCACTTGCCGCTGCCGTCGCTATGGGCGTCGGTGCCCAGGTCGGGCGCGTCCGGGGTCGATTTGTTCTTCACCCTCAGCGCGTTCCTGATCACCGTGCTGTTGCTGCGGGAACGACAGCAGACTGGCGGCATCGCGCTCCGCCTGTTCTACATCCGGCGTATTCTGCGTATCTGGCCGCTCTACTTCCTGGTGCTGGCGGTGGCCGTCGTGCTCGCCCATACCGTTCCGAACCAAAGCCTTCCCTGGTACTACGTTCTCGGCTACCTGCTGTTTGTCGGCAACTGGATCAATGTAGCCTTCGGTCACCCATTGTCCGTCTGCGGTCCTTTGTGGACGGTCTCGATCGAGGAGCAGTTCTACCTGGTATGGCCGCTGCTGATGAAGGTTCTTGAGCGGCGCGGCATGATCATCGGCGCAGCTGTGGTCTTCCTGCTCGCCACCCTGAGCCAAGTCGGCGTCGTGCTGGCCGGCCTGAAAACGGGCTATCTCTATTACGGCAGCGCCTCGCGCAGTGGCTCGCTGGCCCTGGGTATCTTACTGGCGTTGTTCGCGGATCGTTTGCCGTCGCTTACGCGAGGCGAGCGTGGGCTGCTTCTGGCCGCGGGACTCACGGGCTGGATCACCGCCTCGGCGTGGCTTAGCGATCAGCCGGGGCCGTTCGATATGCGCACTGTGCTGGGACGTCTGGTGATCCTGGTCGGAGCACGCTTGCTGATCTCGCTGGGAGCGGTAGCGATTCTGTACGCATGCCTGGGCAGCTGCTCCCCGCTGCTGAGAAGCAACTGGGTAGTGCGTCTGGGCAAGATCAGTTACGGACTTTATATGCTGCATTTCCTCGGGCTACTCTTCATGGTCGACCTGCTCCATCCGCGTTGGGGATGGACACTGCTGGCTACCAAGGCGCTGGGACTGGCGCTGACGGTCCTGCTGGCGTGGGCGTCGTATCGCTGGGTCGAGTCGCCCTTCCTGCGCTTGAAAGATCGGTTTGCCACCGTGCTTAGCCGGCCCGTTTGAAGGCCATGGAATACACGCAGCACCTTATGTTCGGGCAGGTTCCGGCAGCGGGGGAATTTCTCCTGGTGCCGGATGGAGGTCTCATATCCTGGATAAGATAGCGCTTCAACCGTCGCACGTCGTCCTTGCGGCGCCCCCGCCGCCTCCTGAGCTCACGCTGCGCCAAGTCGGCATGATGCTGACCCGCCGGCGCGCCATCATTTACGTCAGCCTCTGCGTCTTCCTTGTGCTCGCGATCCTGGCTCTCGCAGCTTCCACCCGCCGCTACCGGTCGATGGGAGAGATCGAAGTGCAGAAGGAGTCCACCAGTGCTCTGGGCATCCAGACCGATAGCGCGGATACCCCGTCCGACGCCCTCGAGGTCAACATGATTATCCAAACCCAGGCGCAGATCCTGCAATCCGATTCGCTCGCACTGCACGTGATCGAAGATCTCCACCTCGAGCAAACCGAGGATTATCGGCCGAGATGGTCACCGGTCGGTTGGTTGCTTGCGCTGCTCGGCCCGCGAGGCGTGGCCGACCCGCCGGGCGCAACGCTTGATAACTCACCCCACCGGCGCATGCGGGTGCTGAAGACATTTCATCGCCGGCTGGCGGTAAAGCCGGTGGCTGGAACTCGCCTGATCGACGTGTCCTTTCTAAGCCCTGATCCGCAGCTTGCGGCAGCGGTCGTGAACCACCTGCTGCAAGGCTTGATCGAGAAGGGCTATCAGGCACGCTATGACGCGACCATGCAGGCGTCTTCCTGGTTGAGTGGGCAGCTTGGCGACCTGCGTGGCAAAACGCAGGAGTTGCAGGCGAAGGCGGTGAAACTGCAGCAGGAGTCGGGCGTCTTCGGACTGGGCGAGGTCGATCGCGAGGGCAGGGATCAGATCTACAGCCCAACCCTGGAGAAACTGCAGATGGCCACCCAGGCCGAAGCCCAGGCACAGTCCAACCGCATCCTTAAGGGAGCGATCAATGACGTAGTGAAGAACGGCAACGCAGAGCTGATTTCCGGGTTGGGAGGAAGCGCCATGGGCAGCGCTTCCTCCGCTGGCGTCGCCAGTTCCCTCAGCTTGATTCAGAACCTTCGTATGCAAGAAGCGACCGCCGAAGCGCAGCTGCAGGAGCTTTCCGCCAAGTTCGGTCCAGCCTATCCCAAGCTCGCCGAGCTGCGCGGCAACGTGAGCGCGCTCCAGGCAGCCATTCAAGAGGAAGTAGGCCGGGTGGCCGGGCGGGCGCACAACGACTTCATGGTGGCTGAGCAGACGGAAGAAAAGACGCGCCGCGATTTTAACGCCGACAAGAGCGAAGCGGAGGCACTCAACAATAAGACCATCGAATACCAGATGGTTCGCCAGGAGGCAGACCAGACCCGGTCGCTCTATGACGATATGCTGCGCCACCTGAAAGAGTCGGGACTTCTGGCCGGCCTGCACTCGACCAACATCTCCATCGTCGACTGGGCCAAGGCCAGCGATAGTCCGGCCAAGCCGGTGGTGTTGCTCTATCTCGTGGGATCGCTGCTCGCCGGCTTGGTCCTCGGCGTCGTGGCCGCGCTATTGCGCGACGTGACGGATACCAAGATCCACGATGTGCGCGAGATCTCCCGGGAACTGGGCCCTTTGCCGCTGTGCTTGCTGCCCTATCAAAAGGACTTGCCTGCCGCGTTTGCTGAAGCCAACCGCATCGAGAAATCGCCGTTGCCCGCGTTAGACCGGCCCCAGTCCCTGTTCGTCGAGTCGCTGCGTTCGCTACGCACTTCTCTGCTGCTGTCGAGGAGTGGAGCGCCTCCACGTTCGGTGCTGGTCACCAGCTCCCTGGCGGGAGAGGGAAAAAGCTTCCTCAGCTGGAACCTGGCCATTCTTTTTGCCCAGCAGGGAAAGCGGGTCTTGTTGTGCGATGCCAACCTGCGTCATCCATTTCTTCACCGCAACCTGGAGGTCGATCCGCGCACCGGGTTAAGTACCGTGCTCGCCGGCCTCTCCCCTGACCACGGCGCATCCGTGGTGATCCCAGTGCTTGAAGTTCCCGGGCTGTACTTGATACCCGCTGGACCCCTGCCCCCCTATCCCGCGGAACTTCTCGCCTCGAGTCAAATGGCAGACCTGCTCAAAGTATGGGAAAGGGAATATGACCTCGTGCTGCTGGACGGCCCGCCCCTGCTGCAGTTCACTGACTCGGTTGTGCTCAGCTCCATGGTCAACTCAGTGCTGCTTCTCGCGCGCCATGGCAAGACTCCTTTACCGGCATTAGAGATGAGCTACCGCATGCTGGAAGACGTGCAGTCCACCCGCGGACGCAAGATCAACATTGTCGTCAACGGCATGAAAGAACAGCCGGCTGGAGGATTCGTCCCCCATACACAACGTGAAAGAGAGGCTGCGAAAGCTTGATGAGAAATTTACTGCGATCCTCGACCCTACTGCTATTGCTCTTTTTGCTTGCCTTGAGTTCACCGGCGCAGAAGGACAGCCTGCTGATCGGACCCGGCGATCTGCTGCACCTTCTGGTCTACGACACGCCGGAAATGGAACAACATGCCCGAGTCACCGATAGCGGGAACATTCCCTTCACCTTTCTCGGCAACGTGAACGTAGCCGGCTTGACGCCAGAGCAGGCAGCTGCGCTCATCGACCATAGGCTCCAGGCCGCCGGTATCATGCTCCATCCCCAGGTTTCGGTAAACGTAGAAGCCTACGCAACCCAGAACGCGTCAGTCATGGGAGAAGTACAGAAGCCAGGGATATACGAGATCGACACCCCGCGCAAAGTGGTAGACGTTCTCGCGCTGGCCGGCGGACTGACCTATATCGCGGATCGCCACATCACTATTCAACGCTCCGGTCCAGCCAAAGAAAAGGTCGAATACTACTATTCCAATGCGGGCCAAGCAGCCTTGTCTGCCGATCCCATGGTTTATCCCGGGGATTCGGTGGTGGTGTCCAAGGTAGCGGTGGTGTACGTGCTTGGCGATGTTTCGAAGCCAGGCGGTTATCCGATGACCACCAACAACTCGAAAATGACCGTGTTGCAGGCCATCGCGCTGGCCGGCTACGCGAACCACACAGCTGCCGTCGGCAAGTCGAGGCTGGTCCGCGAAACCCCCACGGGAGTGCAGGAAGTTAGCTTGCCCGTGGGCGAGATGCAGAAGGGCAAGATGCCGGATGTTGCCTTGCTGCCCGACGATGTGGTCTATGTCCCCTTCAGCTTCGTGCGCAACCTGGGAGTCAATAGCCAGGGAATTCTCGCTTCCGCTACTTCCGCCGCCATCTACCTACACTGATGGATTCGATCGCTCTTCCTCATCAGAAGTCCGGCTCTGCAACTGCCCAACCGTTCGGTCAAATCACGGTCAGTGACGACCGGAGAAGAAGCGAAAGCCCGGCCGCACGGTTAGCAAGTGTCTGGAGCCGCGCCTCGACCTGGGGTCTGCTGCTTCTGCTTCTCTATTTTGCCCTCGATGGCGTTTCGCCGTTTTTTAACTCCCCTACCGCCTTGCGCGCGGTCGGCACCAGTTCCGAGGGCGGCGCACTCGGGGAGCGCCTGGGCAAGTTTTTGATCTTTGGGCTTTGCCTGGTCTTTGTCGTTCAGCAACATCACGCGGTTCGCCGCCTGGTTATGCAGATGAAGCTGGTGAGCAGTTTTCCTATCCTCGCGCTTCTGCTCTTTCCGGTCTCGCAACTGGCAAGCCGGACCATCAGCTCCGGCGCCTTGCTTCTGGCCGGCATTCTGCTCATGTACTACATCATGTCCCGCTACACCTTCGATGAGGTCCTGGAGCTGTTTCTTATTCTGGGCACAGGGACGATCGTTGCCAGTATTGTGTTTGCCTTGGCACTTCCGCAGTATGGCCTGGATATGTTGGGCGGCCATTCCGGGGCATGGAAGGGGATCTTCAGCTCAAAAAATTACCTGGGCAACATGGCGCTGTTCTTTCTGACCATGGCGGTGTCCTACCGCGGGCGCACCTCGTTCTTGCAATCCATGCGGATTTCGCAGATATGTTTGTGTCTGATTGCGATTGCCTTTTCAAGGGCGGCCACCTCGTACCTGCTGACCGCGATTTACATCGTCTATTTCGTGGTCATCAAGACGCTGCATAAATTTCGCAAGAAAGACTACTTTGTACTATGTATCCTCCTGCTCGGGGTTCTTTCCGTTGCTGCAGTAATGATTGTGGCTACGCCGGATCTGCTCCTCAGCCTGCTTGGCAAAGATGCGTCCTTAACCGGCCGAACCGGGATTTGGAGTGCGGTGATCGAATCAATCGAGAAACGCCCCCTGCTGGGTTACGGCTACCAGGCGTTCTGGCTTGCGCTCTCAGGCGAATCGTATCGCGTAATCCTGGCGGTTTCGTGGGTCCTCGCCCAGGCACAGAGCGGTTTTCTCGACGTCATGCTCGAGATGGGCGCGGTCGGGTTGGCAATCGTAGTGCTGGTCTTCGGCTTCGCCTTCCGCGACGGAGTGGCTTGCCTTCTCCGGTCTCGCGAGCAGACGCAGCTTCGGGCGGTGGAATGGTATCTCGCCATCGTCATGCTTACACTTCTCTATAACTTTAGCGAAAGCTTTCTTTTTGAACCCAAGCACCTGGGCTCGATGATCTTTGTGATCGCCTGCGTGGGCCTCAAACAGGAGTGGCTGCGTCTGCAGGTCACGGCTGTCGCCCCAGCTGCTGGCGCTCGCTAATGAACTTAGAGATCGATCGCAGAGCCGGTTCTTAAATTAAGCGAGAACCTGGCGCTGTCGATAACGCAATCATGAGATTTACCATCATCACCCCTACGCTCCAAAGAAGTAGTCTGGTCACGGCCTGCAACTCGGTCGACCGCCAGTCCTTTAGTGATTGGCAGCACATCGTCATGGTCGATCGAGCCAAGCTGGATCGCGTGTTGTTAGCCGGGATCCAGCACTCCCAACGCCTTGTCATCCAATGCCCTGTGCCGCACCATAACTACGGCAATACCTGTCGCCACAATGGTTGGGAACTGGCCACAGGGGATTACTGCCTGATGCTCGACGATGACAATTACTTGAGTGACAACAAAATACTCGAGGATATAGCGGCGAATCTCGAAGACGCTCCGCATTGGGCGCTCTTTCCCATCCTGCGGCGCGGAAAATTGTTCTTCCATGACCCGCCCGGCCTCAAGGTCACCGATACGGCCAACGTAGTCGTAAGAAGAGAGATTGCCCGTTGGCCGAACATTCTTGAGTATGCCGCGGACGCACGTTGGATCGAAGGGCTGAAAGCCTATCCGCACAAGTCATTGCCTGGCTTTCGGCCGATCGTTGATATGCCCGTCCAGAGTAAAGGCAGATCCAACGCCAATCGGTGGGACCTCCGCGAAAAGGCGGCTCGGACTTGGCGCGATATCGGGTTGCTCTACAGCAAACGCGGCAGCACGCCGCTGTAGCCCCTCGCAGGAACGCCCTGCGGTAAAGCGCTCGGTTTTTGTTCATTAAGGTTACTCGGCAGACTGTCGATGAATGCAACATATCCGTGGACGCCCGGCAGATGGCAGCCGCCGCGAACTGCCTACCGCAGGCGCCGGAGGCAGTTACTCATCCATGCCTCGTTTTCGCCAGCGCAACACGAAGGGTGCCAAGATGTGGCTTTTCGCTAAAAGTTCCGGGGACCCTATGAAAACGAACTTATCAGCTCCGCCGAGTAGCCTTACCAAGCCCTACTCACCCCGCAGGACGGAGCGCACACCGGCGAATGAACAAACGACTCTAGCCTCCTATCTGCAGTTGCCGAAGAGGTTGAAGCAGCATGAGAGCGGCACCCTCCTTCCTCTCCCGTTACACGTCATGGTGGTCATGCCCCTTAGGGATGATTGGACCTCTGCCGCGGAGCTGATCCGGCGTTTGGACAGTGCCATTTCTTCCGATGTCTGCACCATGGAGATACTCCTGGTCGATGATGCTTCAGTGGAAAGATACGACCATAGGGACTTTCAAAGTCGCCTCTCTTCGGTGCGTGCCATACGCAGGTTGCGTTTACGCCGTAATCTCGGCCACCAGCGGGCAATCGCCATTGGGCTGGTTCACGTTCAACAAACAACTGCCTGCGACGCGGTCATCGTCATGGATGCTGATGGCGAAGATACACCCGATGGCGTGGCGCAACTCCTTCGCGCCTATTTCGAAACTCATGGGGAAAAAGCCATCTTCGCGGAACGGAGCAGGCGTTCGGAATCGCTCCAGTTCAGATCCTTTTATATTCTCTACAAGTTCGTTCATCGATGCCTGACGGGAATGAATGTGCGAGTAGGGAATTTCAGTATCCTGCCCCCTGGCTACTTGAATACGTTCGCCGTCATGAACGAGCTGTGGAATCATTATGCCGCGGCTATATTCCGGAGCAAACTTCCTTTCACGATGATTCCGATTCCGAGAGGAACTCGAATCGCCGGAACTTCCAGGATGAATTTTGTTGCTCTCGTTTCCCACGGCCTCAGCGCCATTTCAGTCTTCGGAGATGTTGTCGGCGTGCGCCTTCTCATTGCGTCTTTGGCCGCTTCGCTACTGGCCGCCTTGGGTATCGTTCTGGTCGTCATGATCAAAGTTCTTACCAACTGGGCCATACCGGGGTGGGCTACTTATGCAACCGGAACCCTGGTCATGATCATGATTCAGTTGATCACGATTGCGACCAGCTTTACATTTTTCGTTCTCTCCAACCGAACGAATCTAGGCTTTGTTCCTCTGCGGGATTATTCATTATTTGTGGAGGAGGCAGTCGAGCTATATTCAGCCGTCGAAATCTATTCACATGAGTGAGTTCGAGTACGTCGGCTCCGAATTGGACCTGTTCGCTGCTGCGTGGAACTGGAAGTCATACTGGTCGCAACAGATACACCCGTTTATTAGTGGAGACATCCTTGAAGTGGGAGCCGGGATTGGCTCGAACACTCGGTTTCTCGATCCCGAGGGCGGTGCCGGATCCTGGGTATGCCTGGAGCCCAACCCTAAACTCATCGGCCGACTGATCAAGAGTCTGCGAGAAGGGGAACCGCGGCGGACCTACGAAACAGTCTGCGGAACACTAGCGTCGCTGGCCGGCCTGCAGTTCGACACGATCATCTACATTGACGTCTTGGAGCATATCGATAATGACCGGGAAGAACTGGATCGAGCTGCATCGCATCTTCGACGTGGCGGTCACCTCATCGTTCTATCGCCGGCGCACCAGCGCCTCTTTTCGCCGTTTGATACTGCTATTAGACACTTTCGCCGTTACAACCGAAAAATGCTGCAAAGCATTTCGCCCGCAAGCCTGCGACTGGAACGAATGAGATACCTGGATTGCGCTGGCTTGCTCTTATCGGTCGGCAACATGCTGTTGCTCCGGCAATCCATGCCTACCAAAGCTCAACTTAAACTCTGGGATCACTGGATCATCCCCATCTCGCGAGTGTTTGACAAGTTGCTCCTGTATTCCTTTGGAAAATCGATCATTGCAGTCTGGGTCACCTGTGGCGGTTATTGATGGCGGCAGCTAACCCACTTACGGTGGCCGGGAAGGTCTAGGTGGCGATGAAACTGAATCCGATTTCGCAGCAACTCGCTTCAGTCCTCGGTTATCAACCAGGGAGTCAATCGTTGCAGCACGGCGCTATGCGGCCTGAAGCGTGGAATGCTGGGCGCATCCTAAGAGGTATGCCGCGTACGGCGCTGCTGGGCGGAGCTGTCGTTGCCGTCTTGCTGGCGGGTGCCCTGTGTATCGCAGTTGGCACCGCTCTCGGGCTGGCAGACTTTAGAGATGTATCTTATCCGGACAGCGCCACTCTACTTAGAATTGGTGAATTCACCAGGCTGGGCCACATCTATCCTGACAATAATCGCCCGCCATATCTGGTTACTCTTTACGGACCATTAACGTATGTTTTCCTCTCAATTCCCTATAGGCTGGCGCAAACAGTTGGCATCGCTCCTCAGGTGCTGGTGCGACTCGGCATCGTAGGAGCACTGTGCCTGTCCGTGTTGCTCACATTCATGATCACCCGGCGACTGTACAACTCGCCCCCGATGGCGTGGCTTTGCGCCCTATTCGCCGTGTCTGCCCTTCCCATGTCCTCCTGGACAACGCAAATTCGAGGGGACTTCCTGGCACTTGCATTCTCGCTTCTGAGTCTTTACTGGTTTCTCCTCACCCATGGACGTCCGCGGGCGATCGGTGCCGCAATCTGCGCCGGGATTGCACTTCTCGTCAAGCAGACTTTCTTAGCGGTGCCGATCGCTATCGTTAGCTGGCTTATCTACAGGCGCCGCTATAAGGAAGCTTTTTTCTGGTCCACGGGCCTTACGTTGACCTTTGTCGCTGGATACGCAATCGCGTGGTGGCGTGAACCCATGATGCTGAAACATATCGCGGCTCTCCGGCACCCGATTCTTGGGTACGGAGAGGCCTTAAGGATATTGGGGATCGCCGCGTCTCAACCAGTCGTGCCCCTCGCTGTCATAGGCGGTCTCTTGGCCGTAAGGAAACGCAATCCTGAAAGACTCCTTTGTCTCATTTACTGCCTGGTCGCGTGGCTCCTGTCTAGTCTCACTATTACCCAGGTGGGAGGCTCCATAAACTATTTCTTCGAGCCGTTAATGGCCTCGGCAGTGCTGGCTGGGCCGGGATTGCGGGAACTTCAACGCAAGGCGAATCGCACGTCGATACTGGTCACAACGATGCTCTTTGTACTGCTCCTGAGAGCATTCTTACCGATGCTAGGGGAGGAATTCGCTTATCTGAGGGAAAGTTATGCGAGTGTGGCCGACTATCAAGTGCGCAAGACGCAGTGGCAGTCGTTCGTATCCACGGTGTCCGGGCGAAGATTGTTGTCGACCTATCCAGACGTGACGGTGCTCAGCACGACTCCGGAGATTCCTGACCCGTTTTTGAATTCGACACTCGAACGCCGGGGCCTTTGGAATTCCGGGCCTGTGGTAGCTGAAATAAATGCCCGCATTTACGATCTCATCGTCATTGCCAAAGGAGAGGCCGAGGCCAACAAGAATGATGGCTACCGTGGTATCCGATACTGGGACGACAGGATGTGGCAAGCCCTGAAAAAAACCTATGCGCCCACATGTGTATCCCAGGGTATGGAAATTTGGTTACCCAATCGCGGCTCTGACGAGATGCTTCTCAGGCTCTCTCGCATTGGCTGTGTAGCCATAACACGAGAAGCCGGGAGCGGTTCCGGTCTCCACTAGCCGATCTACGGCCTACTGCCCCAGCGCAGCTTCGATGGCTGCCGTGACCTGGGGCGAGTCCGGAGTCACCGCTGGTTCAAAGCGTTCCACCGGCTTGCCGTTCCGGTCAAACAAGAATTTCGTGAAGTTCCACTTGATGTCCCCGCCGATCTGCGGGTTCACTGACTTGTCCGTCAAGAAGGCATACAGCGGCGCCTTGTCTTCACCCAGCACGCTGACCTTGGCCATCATGGGAAAAGTCACGTCATACTTGTTGTGGCAAAAGGTTTTGATCTCTGCGTTCGTGCCCGGCTCCTGCGATGCGAAATTATTGGCCGGAATGCCGACGATCACCAAGCCGCGATCCTTATACTTCTTATAGAGCGACTCCAGGCCGGCGTATTGCGGGGTATATCCGCATTTGCTGGCGACGTTCACCAGCAGAAGAACCTTACCCCGGTAACTACTCAAGCTGACCGGCGGCCCATCGATGGACTTCAAAGTAAAGCTGTAAACACTCTTGGCCGGTATGGCCATGCAGACACCGGCGGCCAACAACATAAGAACCAGGGCTAACTTGCGCACGGACACCTCCCAATATCAGCCGATGATACAGCACCCGCCTTAATTCTTTGTCAATCGATTGTCACTAAACGTCGCACAGGTTGACGGCCTGCAAGAGCGAGGCTTTGGGATCGCCTGTGGGGACGAACTCATGCGCGACGTATCCCTTGTAGCCGGATTCCACAATCCCGCGCATGACACCGTCCCATTGCACCTCCTGCTTGTCGTTCAGCTCATGGCGACCCGGGACGCCACCAGTGTGAAAGTGGCCCAGCCATTGAATATTCGCCTGGATAGTTGCAATCAAATCGCCTTCCATAATCTGCATGTGATAGATGTCGTAGAGCAGCTTCACGTGGGGCGAATTTACTTCCTTCATCACCGCTACTCCCCAAGCTGTGTGGTCCGCCATGTAGTCCTTATGGTTGACCTTGCTGTTCAAGAGCTCCAGACATAGGACGACGTTATTGTCTTCCGCAATCTTCTTCACCCGGTTCAACCCCAGAATTACGTTCCTGGCGCCCTCTTCATCGGACATTCCGCGGCGATTTCCGGAAAAGGTAATGACATTCGGCACACCCGCCTTTGCGGCCAGCGGGACGTTCTTGCGCATTCCTGCCTCGATCTTGTCGTGGTTGGCAACTACGTTGAGGGCATCAGGAATCGTGCCCGCCTCGACGTAGCCCATGGTACAGAGCAGTCCATACTTCTTGGGTGTTTCGAAATCCGCCGGTTCCAGTAGGTCGACGCCCTTTAATCCGATCTGCGCCGAATAGGCGCACAATTCGTCCAGACTCATCTTCGGATAGCACCAGCGGCTGACAGACTGCCGGATGTCGCCCTTCCTTTGGATCGGACCTTCGGCCGGAACCGCGGGTTTTTCCTGCGCCCAGGAAACCGAGGAACTGGAAGCGAGCGCCGTGCCGGCGATTGTGCTTGTGATCATTTTGCGACGGGAGATAGAAGACATAGAGATACGCCTTTCAGCCACGATAGTGCACGCACGTTATTTAATCATTTTTCCGGAGGAACCGCCGTGGGGTAAAGATCCGTGAGCGGCTTCGCCTGTTGCTCCATAAGTTCAGGATGAGGCAAAGGCTTGCGTGGGATCATCTGTTCCCGCATGGCGGCGTTATAGACGAAGATAGCTTCCACGACAGCGATCTGTTTCAGGTCCGTCGGCTGCAGGTGCTCATAGGTATCCATATCGGAATGGTGAGTGCGTGTCTCGTAGTCCATCGGGTCCTGGATGAATTGGAAGCCAGGAATGCCAACGGCATCGAAGGATAGATGGTCCGTGCCGCCCGTGTTTCGGTTGCTGATGGTGGTCACCCCTAAATCCTTCAACGGGGTTATCCATTGAGCAAAGATGGAATCCACCGCGGCGTTACCTTGCGTATATACGCCGCGAATCCTGCCTGTGCCATTGTCCACGTTGAAATAAGCGGAGATGAGTCTTTGCTCGGGTTTTAGCGCGAGCGGCCCCGCCGCTTTCCTTGCATATTCCGAGAGCATCATCTGGTCCGGAGCGGTAGATCGTGGGTAGCTGCCGAAATGTTCGGTTACATAACCCCGGCTGCCGAACAGTCCGCTCTCTTCGCCACTCCATAAAGCGATACGGATGGTCCGCCGCGGTTTGATCTTGAGCTCATTCAGAATGCGCATCACCTCCATTGCAACGATCGACCCTGCCCCGTTATCCGTTGCCCCCGTGCCGGAGATCCAGCTATCCAGGTGGCCGCCGACCATCACCACCTGGTCCTTCAGTGCGGGATCGGTTCCCGGAATCTCTGCCACCGTGTCGAAACCATGCTCGTGATCTCCAGTGAACTTGGTCTCCACGTCCATCTCGATCGAGACCGGAACGTGGTTCGCGAGCAAGCGAAACACGCGGCCGTAGTTTTCAATCTGGGTGACCACCACGGGAAATGGGACTGCTGTGTCTTTGTGGTAGGCCATGCGTGCGAGATCGGCGCCGTTGTCGTCGAAGATGATCCCGGTGCCTCCTCCGTCGAGTCCGTCGCGGCTGGGCTCGATCACGGCGGCAACCTTCTCCCCGGCGAGGAACGTGACCAGTTCGCTGAGAAGTTTGTATCGTTTGGCATAGCGCTCGTTACGCTCCTGGATTGTCGTCTGCTCGCTTTCCAACGCAAGCGATTCCAGTTCCTTGAGGTCCTTATCGCTGTAGCGCTCAAAGAAAGCTTTGTCGGGTACCGGTACATCGCGCATGGCACCGAGCAGGACAATCTTGCCCGCAAGCTTACCCTTGTATTTCGCCATGTCGGTCGTGTCATTCACCACAACCGAGACGGCCTGGCCGGTTACCGGGCCGTTCGTGGAGGGCGACCACGGCGTGGCCTGGGCCACGAATACGGCCGTGTCCGGTTCTGTCATGCGAACCCAGGTGTTGAGCTGCTGCCAGCCCATGCCAAACTCACCCCAGTCTTCCAGGTGCGCATTCACGCAGCCCATCTTGGTGAGCTGGTCCCGCGTCCAGGCGTTGGCCTTGGCCATGTTGGGTGAGCCGGTCAGCCGGGGCCCGATGCCGTCGATAAGGCCGCCGGCGTAGTCCATCACATGCGAGCGCTGCAGTCCTTCCTCGCGGATCGCGTTGTACGCGTTCAGGTCGAGCACCTCGGTGACGGGTTGCTGCATCTGCGCATCGTCCCAGCCGGCCTGCGGCTTCTTATCGGCGGCGTACGATCCAGCTGCGGCGAGTAGGAACGCCGCGGCAAAAGTCAGGCTGAGTCTTTGACCCATAAAATCCTCCGGTCGGAGAACGTTACCATAACGCAAGTTGTAGCTACCGGGGAGGTTGCACACCGAGAGCGGCTTATCCCACTCAAGCCAACAGCAGGCTTGAATACAGTTGTTGCTGGCGCCCAGACCTTGACGGGCATCGGTAGTCTTGCGCCACGACCCTTGAGGCTGCGATCATTGGCCGGGTTCGAAAGGCTTCTTTTTCATGCGCAAGCGTTTCCTGATCATCGCCGCACTCGCGGCAGTCTCCACCGCTCTTTTCGCACAAACGCCCGCGTGGCCTCCCTCTCCCGAACACCTGACCATGCCCCTATGGCCCAACGGAGCTCCGGGAGCCCAACCGAGTCCCGGACCGGAAGGCGACCTGACGACTGCGAAAGACGGTAGCCCAGGCGGGAAGCCGGTCATCCGTATCGGCAACGTTTCCAATCCCACGCTTACGCTCTACACCCCTAAGGGAAAGAACACCGGAGCCGCCGTGGTTGTATTTCCTGGCGGTGGATACCGCATCCTGGCCATCGACCTCGAAGGAACCGAAGTATGCGACTGGCTCAATTCGGCCGGCGTCAGCTGCATTCTGGTTAAGTACCGTGTGCCCGAACCCGGTCCATATCCCAAGTCCTCGGCGCCGCTGCAAGATGCTCAGCGCGCCCTGGGCATCGTACGCGCCCACGCCGCCGAGTGGCACATCGATCCGAACCGCATCGGAGTCCTGGGCTTCTCCGCCGGCGCCCACCTTGCCGCCGCTTTGAGCACTCACTTTGACCAGAGACTTTATGATCCGCTGGACGCGGCAGACAGGCTAAGCTGCCGTCCCGACTTTGCGCTCATCATCTATCCCGGCTATCTTGCCATCGCGGAACAGAACTACGCTCCGAATGCCGAAATTCACCCAACCGATCAGACGCCGCCCACGTTCCTGGTGCAAGCAGAGGACGATCCAGTCCATGTAGAAAACGCCGTCGTCTATTTCCTCGCTCTCAAAAATGCCAAAGTGCCCGCAGAACTCCACGTTTATGCCCAGGGCGGGCATGGTTACGGCCTGCGCCGGACTGCACTCCCTGTCACCACATGGCCGCAGACCGCCGAAATCTGGCTGCACACCATTCACATTTTGTCCGATTCCGACGCCACCAGTTACCCGGTCAAGTGAGCCGCTGAGAACAATGAAGAAATCCGCTTTGCTGGTTCCAATCTTCTTACCGCTTCTGGCCGTTTGCCTCGCACAAAACACTCCTGCTCCTCTAGGAGTGCCCAAGCCGGGACCATCTACGGAAGCCCCTTATGCTCCGCAGCCTATCCTGCCCGGCGGTGCCGTGGTCACGCTTTATCCCGCGGGCTCCCCCCTCCTCAATAAAGACCGCGTGCGCGAGGCCGAGCAATACAACATGAGCCAGGCGGTGCCAGGGAGGATCAACAGCATCGTCAACATTCACAACCCGTCGATCGAAGTGCATACCGTAGACCGCGGCCTGAATACCGGCGCTGCTGTGATCCTGGTGCCGGGCGGCGGTCACAACACGCTGAACGTCGGTTCAGAGGGCGCGGATTTCGTTCCCTTCTTCTACAACTACGGAGTCAACACCATCATCCTGCGGAGCCGCCTGCGCCGCGACGGCTACAATCCCCGGACCGATGAGGTGTACGACGCCCAGCAGGCCATACGCCTGGTCCGCGCGCACGCCAAGGAATGGAATATCGATCCTCACAAGATCGGCATCATGGGCTTTTCCGCGGGCGCGGAATTGGCCACCGCCGCGGCCGTTCTCTACGACGACTTCGACAAGCAGAACAACACTCCCGGCGATCCCCTGGCAGGCGTCTCTTCGCGCCCTGACTTTGTGGGCGTCATCTATCCCGGCCCCACGCCCTTCGCCCGCAATCGCGTTGCCCCGCCGATCCCACGCAACGTGCCTCCCTCGTTCATCGCCTCTGCCGGCTCCGATGACCAGGTGCATGCCATCTGGGCCGACGAATACTTTGCCGCCATGCTGGCGCTCCGCGTGCCTAACCTCGAGATGCACATTTATGCCAACGGCCGCCACCCGGGCGACCTGTTGCGCGATGGCAGCCACATGACCGGCGGTCTGACGGACCGCAACGGAATACCCTTTGGCACCTGGCAATTCCGCTTCGTCGACTGGTTTCGCGATCTCGGGTTTTTGCAGAAGCCTGACGTGGAAACCAAGGCAGCAAAGGACATCGCCTTTTACCTGAGTCAACCAGTACCCTCCGGCCCTGGCGCCCCGCCCAACACTCCTCCCGCCGGTTCCCCAGCCCAGACCGCTCCACCAGCGACCCCTCATTGAGCGCGGTGTCCGCTCATGGACATCGAACTGGCTTTGTGGACAGTCCGCGTGACGAATGCCTCGTAAGTTGAAGAAAAGCCGGACGGATGCGCGTCCAGGCTTTGGTCACCGGCGTGCTTCTTAGACAGTACCTCCCGCTTCGAAATCACAAACGGCTTTGCCTCACTCATCGGCTCCTCCCATCACTGGTTGGCCTCTGACTTGGCCCCATAACACAACCCCTCGCTCCCTCCTGTTTCCAGGACTTCGCAGCTACTACGGGTTGTTCCGCCCCTCGTCTCCGCTTCCGTACTCTCGCCCTTGTGGTTCTTCCACTTGAGCTTCTCCGTTTGCATCGGAGCCGAGGTTCCCACGTTCCGCTCAACCGCCGTCCAACAGACTCAGGCCACCTTAATGCCGGATGCCACCCCGCCCGTAAACAGGTTTCGTCGAGGCTGTTCCCGCAGTAACGACTCCCTGCGGTTTTGACATCGTCCCTACGCTTTCGACACGTCATCAGTGGTTCCCTTGCGGTCCTCTTTCTGTCAGTCACCTGATCCGGTTCTTCCCGGACCTTTTCCTTCCGCGCTCACGACCATGGCTTTTGACCACAGCCGCCGGAGGTGGTTTGGAACCTGCTCCTGCAAGCCGGTTCCGAGGGGCCGTCCCTCATCGGTTAAGCAGTTACACACATTGGGCCCTTTCGGCCCTTTGCGCTCGTGGCGCACAGTCGTAGGCGTAATTGGCGATTTTCTTGACGCCGGTGAAGCCTCCGGCGAACGAGAGATCCGGATGAATAATGTCCACGGTCTGGTTGTCGATGAACGGCTGGAATCCATGCAGCAGTTCCAGCTTCTCGCCGGTTAAGTAAGGGAGTTCGAATCTGCCGCCGGATGGATTGCCAGGCGGGCGACCATGCCGGACTGAGCAGATCTTCGATGAACAGCGGGTTCATCGGTTCGACGGCCTTGCCGATGCCGACGGCGCTCGGTTCGTCGAACTCGTCGTGGCAATGCACGGCGATTTCGATATCGTCGCCCGAGCGCCTCGCGGACGTTGTTGAAAGCGCGGGCCACGGTGCGGAGTTGGGCCTGATCGAGCGTGCCGGTGAAGCGGGCGGTGGGGACGCCCAGGGGCTCATCGATACCGCACTTAAAGGCGTTGAAACCTTCGGGCATCGATTTGACGCGCGCGGCGAAATCGCGGCACGAGTTCTTATCGAGCATCTTCAGATTCACGCCATGCGAATACATGCGGATCGATTCGCGGAACGGACCGCCCAGCAGAGTGCAAACCGGTACGCCGGTGATCTTGCCGGCCAGGTCCCACAGCGCGATATCGATGCCGCTGATGGTGGGAATGTGCGCCATGTACGTGTGCATCAGCGAGGTCATGTTCTGGAAATGCACTTCGATGGCGAGCGGATCTTTGCCGATCGAGCAGCGGCTTCATGGTGGCGATGCGGGCACGCGCCATGGGGCCGGTCGCGCCGGCCTCGCCATAGCCAGTCAGGCCGCTATCGGTATCGATGCGGATGAGGCAGTTGCCCGCGATGTTCTTGATCGCCATGGCGCGCACGTCGGTGATTTTGACGCGTTTGATCAGGGGGGCGGCCAGGGCGTTGAAGCGGTCGAAGAGACTGGCGGCGGGAAGGCTACGGCGAGGCGGAGAAGTTGGCGGCGTGTCATATACGCCGTGAGTATATTACGCCGCCAACCTGAGATCTGACGTGGCGCACGCTCTCAGCGTAATGCCGTAAGCGATTGCGGGCGCCAGGGTGCGACAGGCGGTGCCGCCTGTCAACGTTCTTTGA
>CAVYCQ010000007.1:0-4100 GCA_963767045.1 uncultured Acidobacteriaceae bacterium
GGCTCGTTCTTTATGAAGCGTTTGGCGATCATCACCGGCATTCTGGCTCTGGCAGCTCCCCTGGCCATGGCGCAAACTTCCACCTGGATCTCCGATCCCATGCACAGCGAAGTCGATTTCAGCATCACCCACCTGGCCATCGCCAACGTGCACGGCCGGTTCGGCAAAGTGGCCGCGGAACTCCAGTTCGACGGGGCCGACATCAGCAAATCGACTGTGAAGGCAACCATCGACGTCACTGGAGTCGACACCGGTGAAGCACCTCGCGATAGCGACCTCAAGTCCCCCCGCTTTTTTGACACCGCGAACTTCGCGACCGCCAGCTTTACTAGCACCAGCGTGGCCAAGAGCGGTTCCGGGCTTACGGTCAACGGCAACCTCACTGTTCACGGCGTCACCAAGCCCGTGGTATTGACCGTGGAAGGCCCAGTCGGCCCCGTCCAGGGCATGGACAAAAAGCAGCACGCCGGATTTTCCGCCACCACCACCATCAGCCGCACCGCTTTCGGCATCGGATCGGGCGTCCCGTCATCCATCGTTGGCGACGACGTCAAGATCAGCATCGATCTCGACGTGGCCAAACAGTAAACTGAGTGATCAAACAGCGCGCATCAGCTTTGGTGGGAGAAAAGGAATGGCAAGCCTGAAGCTCGAAATCGTGCAGGAACTTCCTTTCGCCAGCCTGGAAGAAGAAGCGCTCCTCAATCTGATGCGCACCTCTGACGCGGTCCATCGCGCCTTCCACCGCAAAACCCGCGACTGGGGCGTCACCTCCACGCAGTACAACGTTCTGCGCATCCTGCGCGGCGCACAGCCGCGCGGGCTCACTTGCGCCGCCATCGGCAGCCGCATGATCACGGCCGAGCCGGATATTACCCGTCTGCTCGGCCGCCTCAAGACTCTCAAGCTCATTCGCCAGCGCCGCGACCCTAAAGACCGGCGCGTGGTGTGGACCCAGATCTCTCAGGCCGGGCTCGACCTGCTCAAAGCCATGGATCCCGTCATCGAGCAGGCGCCGAAAGAGCTGCTTGAAAATATGAGCGAACCTGAGGTCACAGAATTCATTCGCCTGCTTGAGATGGCTCGACAAAAGAGCCAGGAACTTCTCGCGCCCGAATGCGCTGAAGCGCTCAAGGCACTCGAGCGCTCCGCAGGTTGAGATGAAATGAACGGGCTGGGAAAACGGAAGGGAAACGTAGGCCAGCAGGCCTAGCTGGTGACAACCTTTTTCGCCAGCACTTCCTCATCCACTTCAGCCTGGATGATTTTGTTGTGCAGGCAATACAGGGCCAGCTCAAGCCGGTCTGAGACGCCCAGCTTGTCATAGATCTTGCGCAGATAGTTCTTGATCACCTGCTCGGTCGTCCCCAGTTGGAAAGCAATTTCCTTGTTGCGCTTTCCCTGGGTGATGCAGGTAATGATGGCCATCTCTTTCGGCGACAGGCGCGGTTGATTCCGCGGGCTCACCAGCGCCGCTGCCTGCGACCGGTATGCCTCAATGACCCAATTTACTGATTGATTGTCGATCCAGGTCTCGCCGGCTGCGATTCTGCGCACGCACCGCACCAGCAGATCGGGCGAAATCGATCGCGAGATAATCCCGCGCACGCCGCGCCGATAGAGCTCCACCGTGTGGTTCTCGTCGGTGGCTACCGCCTGCACAATCAATTTGACGTCGGGGGCTGCCCGCAGCAGCTCCGGAATCACGTTAGCGGTACCGGCCAGCAGGCTACCTTCCAACAGAACAATGTCGGTGGGATACCGTTCAATTGCAGAGCGGAGATTCTCGAGGGAATCGGCCTGGGCAACCACCCGGAGGTCGTCTTCGAGGGCAAAGACCTTCCGGATTCCGACGCGATAAATTGCCTGGGAATCCGCAAGAATAATGCGGATCGCCCCTGGCTTAACCGGCGTATCTACAATTTCGCCCTCGGGAGGATCGTCCACGAAATCCATAGTTGGCTGCTGCAACATTCACTAGTAATCTCATTGCTCCGCGAAACGGTACTCATCAATCGTGGATGCAGCGAGGTACTGATGTTGGCTTAACGAGCAGCGTACCACACGTCCCGTGCAATGAACCAGCACATCCTTTGGGGTTCCCAGGACAGGCCCGGGCATCCGCAGCGAAAATCGGATGTCCAGACCCACATCCAGCTCGCGGTCCAGCGAAAACAACACGCCGCTCGCCGAAATATTCCGTGTCTGGCCCGAAAATTCGGTTTTGCCAGTCGATAGCGTCGCCGGGAGTGCCAGCGGAAAGCGAACCGCGCACCGGACTTCCTGGCGCCCCTCGCCCCCCGCGGTTACCGCGGTGTGTACAGTTGAAGCAGATCTTGATGCTTTCATTCGTTACACCCGGACCCAATTGGTCCCAGTTCGCACTCTAGCGAACTTTCCCAACTCAACCAACGGCACAATAGTTTCTAGAAAGGTAACTTACCCCTTCTGGATGCACGTAGAGCTGCCCTCCACCGCTCATCTAATTAGTGCGGCCTGCCCTCTTCAAGCCTAAAACAGCACCAAATATCCATTTTTATTTCAATAATTTACACGGATTTACAAAAACGAAAACGCGCCCACGCACAACAAAAATCGACCTGCAAAATACGACCTCTTCCGCGCCTTTCAGCGTATTCACTCTTTAGATTCTCCACCTTCGTTTTTGTCCGGATTGTCGTTGAAGGGACCATCTTCATCTGGTTCTCACCCCTTTTTGCCTCCAGGAATTCTCGAACACGCATCCCTCCTCCAGGCAGGTGCCTAAGGTCACCTATCAGCCGACTCACGCCATCCCCAGCCGCCCTCATCGCGCCCCTCCCGTTCCCTTTTCCCCTCCTTCTTCTCCTCTTCTATTGATGGGATCGGGACAGACTATGGATGTCATCGGGAGAGCCCGCCCATTTCCCCCCGTCAAGCCCGGGGTCCCAACCGTCCTAACCAGCCCTCGTTTCGATCAATCGGCCCAACCCACCCATCCAGTTTCCGGCCCTAAAGTCCTGCCGCGCCGCCGGTCTTTGCCGCAGCCAACCGTTAGCGCTGCCGAGCCCCTTTGCCGCAGCTAATCGTTAGCGCTTGAGTCGGCTCTCCGGCTCGGCCACGAACGAGCCCCCACCGGCCGGAAATCCGCCCAACTTTCATCGTCGAAAATTTCCATTGCAAAATGCTTAACCGGGTGGGAAAATCACACCTAAGTTGTAGATGGGGTTTCCTTCTCGCGGCCCTTCGCAGAGTTTTTTCTTAACCGCCAGACCGAAACGCATCTTGGCAACGGGCAAACAAAAGGCGAAAGATCGATTTCGAGGGCAAACAGATGACGAAAAACAGCCTAAAATCCCTCAGAAATCAACAAGAAACGCGATTCTCAAAATTAATTTCTTGCAATGTTACTTTTGGGGTAGCGAATATCCCCCATTCGGGTTACTCTTTGTATGCGTAGTTCTTTCTCCACCGAGGAGTGTACGACCATGACCAATAAATCGATGTCTATTCGCGGTGCGGTTCTTATCGCTGCCATGACCGTTGCAACCACAGTTGCAGTGGCCAGTCCGCTCACCATTCCCCCTCTCCCACAGAGATCAGGAAGCGGTCACGTGACGATGGCTGCAAGCCCGCTCACAATTCCGCCACTTCCCCAGAGATCAGGAAGCGGTCATGTGACTATGGCTGCAAGCCCGCTCACGATTCCGCCACTGCCCCAGAGGACAGGTAACGGACACGTGATGATGGCCGCAAGCCCACTCACGATTCCGCCGCTGCCCCAGGGTTCAGGGAACGTCAACGCCTAGGTAACTTACTCTGGGCGCTCGCCGTTCCTGTTTGGGGTTTTGTCCAATCGTCCTGCTAGACTTCAAGTAGTAGGGATGGCTGCCTTTCGAGCAAGAGGAGGCCGGGTTGGACTGGGATTTTTCTATATTAGTTTGCGGAATGGCAGCAGAGGTGGCCCTCATCCTGCTGCTTGGCAAGAATCGCGCCTACCGTAATTTCCCCGCTTTTTTCCTCTTCATGCTCTGGAGCCTCTTCAGCGACGGCTTCCTCTATTACATTCGCGCGCACTCTTCCCCTGACTTCTTCTACCGCGTTTACGAGGTTGGCTTAGT
>CAVYCQ010000008.1:0-129179 GCA_963767045.1 uncultured Acidobacteriaceae bacterium
CGAACACGGTGATTCTTGGCATTCTTCTTCTGCTCTTCGCGACCATCGGACTGCACACGCCGGTTTGGGTGATTGTGTTGCAGGCCTTTTGTTATGGAGCCTTCAGTTCGCTGCAATATACCAGCATGAACACGCTCACCTATGCTGATATCAGCGAAGAGCAGACCAGCGGTGCAAGCTCCATCGCCAGCACTGTGCAGCAAATGTCCATCAGCTTTGGCGTTGCGGCGGCAGGTCTGGCCACCGCCTTTTTCGTTCCCCAGGTTCATACCAACCCGGGAGAAATGATTCACGGCATCCACAAGGCACTGATGGTTCTGGGCGGATTCACGATCATATCCACGATCGTCTTTAGCCGATTGAAAAGCGGGGATGGCAGTAGTGTCAGTCAACAGAAAGAAGTTCATGGCGGGTGAGGAGACAATGGAAGCATTACCGAAATTTGATTTGCAGGGCAAGGTTGCCCTGGTTACTGGAGCGGCGCGCGGATTGGGGCGGGCGATTGCGCTCGCGCTTGCCGAGGCGGGCTCCGATGTCGCCCTTGGTTTACGTGATATAGCCAGTGACAGCGGTGTAACCGCCGAGATAGTTGCCCGGGGACGGAAAGCTTTGCCGCTGCAGATGGATATGACTCGCCCGGAGCAGATCCGTCAGGCGGTCGACATCGCCGTGCAGCATTTCGGCCGCTTGGACATACTCGTCAACAATGCGGGCATTGCGCCTGATAACCTGGCGGAAAACGTAACTGAGGAAGACTACGACCGAACCGTAGGCATCAATCTGAAGGGTACGTTCTTTGCCTGTCAAGCTGCGGGACGGATCATGATCCAGCAGAAGAGTGGCTGCATTATCAACATGAGCTCGCAAGCCGCGTTCGCCGCACTGCCGACTGAAGCGATCTACTGCATGACCAAGGCGGGTATCGTCCACCTGACAAAGTGCCTGGCGGTGGAATGGGGCAAGTACAACATCAACGTAAACGCGGTGGCCCCCACCTTCATCCACACCCCGGGCACCGAAGGCGCTCTAGCCGACCCTGCATTTCGCCAGGATGTGATCGACCGCATCGCCGCCTTGCATCGCATTGGAGAGCCGATCGAAGTGGCCGGCGCGGTGGTTTTTCTCGCCTCGCCGGCTGCTTCCCTGATCACCGGCCACACGTTGGTCATTGACGGCGGCTGGACCGCTCGCTAGGTCAACTGGGTCGGCGAACGAGAAGTGGCGCATCAGGAGCAATTATCCCACTCAAGCCAAAAAGACGGCTTGAATGGGGCACCCAGGATTGGTTGGGGCTGAGAAAGGTGACGCATTGACGCTGAGCGTTCAAGAACAGTTCGGGCAGATCGATATCTATGTATTCGACCAGATTCTGCGCGGGAACATCGCGCCCGGAATGCGGGTACTGGATGCAGGATGTGGGTATGGTCGCAATCTGGTACATCTGTTGCGCGAAGGATGCGAGATATTCGCGCTCGACGGAGATAGCGACGCAATTGAGCACGTGCGCCAACTGTCGGCCTCACTTGCCACCGGACTTCCAGCGGAAAACTTCCAAACAGGATTGATCGAGCGAATGCCGTTTGCGGACGGCTTCGCTGATGTCGTTATTTGCAATTCGGTGCTCCACTTTGCCCGCGACGACCGTCACTTTCAGGCGATGTTGCGGGAACTGTGGAGGGTCTTGCGACCCGGCGGCCTGCTCTTCTGTCGCTTGGGTTCAAGAATCGGAATGGACTTCCAGCAGGTGCGGGAAAATATCTTCATCGTGGGGGACGGCTCAGAATGGTTTTTGGTGGATGAGGAGATGCTTCTGGAATTGACTGAGAAGATGAAGGCGGTCCTCGTCGATCCACTGAAGACAACCATCGTGCAGGATTATCGCTGCATGACGACCTGGGTCACAAGAAAGCGAAGGAACTAGTCCGCTCTGGGCGCGGTGGGGCGATAGTCATGGGCAAGGGCTGCCGCGGCTTCGATCTGCTGCTGGGCTCCTATGTGATCGCCCTGCTGTTCCAACACCCGGCTCAATTGCGCATGCACCTGGAAGGCGGGCGCATCGGCGGATTGATTCGGCGATGCCAGATAAAGTTGCAGCAGTTGGCTGGCAAGTTGCGGCTCGCGGTGGCTGCGGCTAAGGATCCGTGCTCCATCCACAAGCGCGGGCCCGTGGGGCTTAGCGGCTTTTGCATCCGCATCGATCCCAGCGTGCAACGCCTGCAGCATCTGGTCCCATTGCTTCCGGCGCGCGTAATAGGAGGCCAGCGTCATCCACGCATCGGCAGCCTGAACAGAGGCTTCCACCGCCACCTTGAAATCGGTCTCTGCCTGGGGATAGTTCTTGTCTTTCTCCGCCAACTGGCCTTTGAGCTGGAAAGCTTGCGCTGGTTCAAGCGGCTGGAGTTTCTGAGCCACTGCTTGCGCCTTATCCTTACCTCCGCCGACAATGCCTGGGGCAGCGGTATAGAACTCGCCCAGGTCGGAGAGCGCCTCTGCATTCTTACTGTCCAGTTGGACCGCACGCTCAAACTCGCTTTTCACTTTTTTGGCTAAGCCATAAGCCTTTATGGAATGAATGCTATCGGCCTTTTCACCATACGCGCGCCCCAGCCAGAGATGGTATTCGCTATCCATCGGTGCCAGCTGCACCGCGGCCTCGCACTGGTGGATCGCATCATCCCATCGCTGCTCCTGGTAGTAAACTCGGCAAAGCAAATTGTGCGCTCCCGCGTCTTCCGGTTGTGTGCTGAGGGACACGTTTAACCGCGAAATTGCGTCATCCGCTCTTCCTGCCGCCAGATCGGCCGTTACCGGATCGAGCGCATTGCTTGGAATAGAGGCGGCATGAGCTACCCACAGCACGCATAGCAACGCGAGCAGCAGTTGAGAAAGCGGTAAGGAGTAAAGTCGGAGCACGATCGTAAAGTTGTTTCACCATAATGATGTTCTAAAACGGGCGAATGATTCGGCCAGGAGATCGTAAATCTCAACAACAAAACGCGGCGGAGTTCTCCATTGCCCACTGATCCAATGGGATAGGCTTTCGTCCCAAGATACGTTCGACGTTGTCTGTGACGGTTGCTAAACGGCCTTCGCGGATAGCACGCCACAACGAGACGTGTGCTTCAGTCTCTGCTACCGATCCGCTGACTACCGCGTATCGTTCGCCTGCTTCCTCATCGGAAATCGGTTGAAACGTCAGCTTTTTCCCGATCGCAGAGGCGATCTTGGCCGCCGCTTCGGCGAAGGTCAACGCTTGGGGTCCGGTAATGGGCAAGGATTCCCCGTCATACGCGTGCGTGGTCAACGCCGCCACAGCGACGGCGGCGATATCTTCCGAATGGATAAAGGCCCGCCTGCCCTCACCCGTGGATGCACGAACGATTCCCTCAGTCTTGATGGGCCAGGCCCACGCCAACAGGTTCGACATAAAACCGGTCGGCTGCACAAAGGTGAACGTTATCCCGCTGTCGCGAATGGCGGCCTCCCCCAATTCATGCCACGCGCCGATGGCCAGACCATGCTGCACATCCATCGACGACAGTTTCACCAAGTGCCGCACGCCTGCAGCCTTGGCCACCTTTGCGGCTAATTCGTCCAGGACCGGAATTTGAGGTCCGGAGTTGACAAGGAAAAACTCATTGACTCCTTCAAGGGCCGACTGCAAGCTTGCGGGTTCTCCCAGATCGCCAACGAAGATGTCGACGCGATCGCCGAAGAGTGCCTGCGCCTTCTCGACGCGGCGCACAAACACACGCGGCCGCTTGCCGCTCTGGAGAAGATGGTTGACGACCTTGGATCCTACATCTCCCGTCGCTCCTGTGATTAGGTATGCCATAGAGCTCCTTAACAGCGCAGAACATGTTCTGTCGCTCACAAACTTAATTAAGGCTACTGAGTGATATGTGCTTATGTAAACTCGCCTTAAATGCGACCTTATCTGCTTGAATAACAAGCTATAAGAAGGAAAAGATAAACAAATGCTCACATTTCATCTACACTCTTCCGATGCCACCAAAAAGTGCAAAGTCGCCGGTTCGGCGGCAGCCGCAGCAGCGCCGGGCACGCCAGACCGTTGAAGCGATTCTGGATGGTGTGGTGAGGATCCTCAAGCGCGAGGGCTTCCAGGCGATTACCACCAACCGGGTCGCTGAGGTCGCAGGGGTCAGTATCGGTTCGCTCTACCAGTACTTTCCGGACAGGCCAGCCCTTTTTGAAGCCTTGCACCAGCGCCACATAGAAGAGATCGACCGCCTGTTCGCAAGCAAGTTCATGGAGCACGCCGGATCGCCACTGGAAAAGCTCATTCCTGCCCTCGTTGACGCCATGATCAAAGCCCACGCGACCGATCCGGAACTCTATGAATTGCTCATGACGGAGGTTCCCCACAGACAGGGCGGCAGCAAGGATTTCTCCGCGCGTCTTCACGGCGCGTTCTTGCTAGCCATTTCCTCTGCAGCGCCGGAGCTGCGGAAGCGTGGCGATCTGGACAAGGTCGTGTTTGTAGTGACCCACATGGTTGAGGCGCTCTGTCATGGAGCGGTCCTCCGGCGGCCTCGCGGGCTGTCGCTGGCGGAGGCGAAAGCAGAGATCGCAAGAGCAGTACTCGCCTACCTAAAAGGGTAAAACCTAAGATCAAGGGGAATTGGTCTCGCTTGACATAATTGCGGATTGCGATATTATTATCCCAGATCGCAATAATTATGAAATTGGGTGAGAAGTTACGGTACCTGCGGGAAGTGGAAGGCAGCCTTCGCGGTAAGGAGCGAGCGATGACCCAGCAGGAGCTGGTGCGCGCCATCAAGGCCGAGCTGGAGACTCCCATGAGCCAGTCGTACCTGTCGCAAATCGAAAGCGGCGCGCGGCCGCACTTGACCAACACCACGCGTCAGCTGCTGGCGAAGTTCTTCAAAGTGCATCCTGGCTACCTGGTCGATGACCCGGAGGGCTACCACGCAGAGCTGATGAGTGAGGCGCGGGTGTTGGACGACAAGTTGGACCTGTGGCTGGTGAACGGGGCGGAGCGTTTCCCACGCGATCCCGAGCTGAAGAAAGCATTGCTGGCTCTGGCCAAGCATCCGGAGTCGAGGCAATGCCTTCTGTTGATGGAGTCATTGATTGAGACCCCGGGACTGGTTGATCGATTAGTTGAAGTATTGCGGCCCGCCGCCAGGAGCGATAAGCACTTTAAAGTGCGGCTTGTAGAGCCGAATGCTCAAGTAAAAGATCGAGCAGCAGGGAAGGCCAAGCGCGGCGGAAAGGAGAAAAGCCGATGAACTGGGAGATGTTTTACCTGATTTGTTTTGGTGTGGGCTTGGCCTTGACAGCCGTTTCTCTAGCAGGCGGTTTCCACCATCATCTGCACTTCGGGCTGCATCGCGGGATCCATATCGGCCACGCCCACGGGACGGGTAGTCGCGGCGTTTCTCCGGTGAATGGTTTCACCCTCACCGCTTTTCTCTGCTGGTTTGGCGGGACCGGTTATCTGCTGGAGCGCTATGGCGGCTTCATGAGCCCGGCCATCCTGCTCCTGGCGACGCTCAGCGGCCTGGCCGGTGGCTTATTGATCTTCTGGTTCCTGGCCAAGGTGCTGGGGCCGCATGACAAGGCGCTCACCGCGGAAGAGACGGAGATGACGGGCGTAATCGGACGGGTGAGCGGAACAATTCGCGGCGACGGCACGGGGGAAATCTTGTTTTCGCAGAACGGCGCCCGGCGCTCCAGCCCGGCGCGCAGCGACAACGGAGAGCCGATCGCGCGAGACATGGAGGTAGTCGTGATGCGCTACGAACGAGGCGTTGCCTATGTACGCTGCTGGGACGAAATTTCTGGTGGCGAATCGCTCTCAACCGGGAGGAAGAGAGCACAAACGTAGTTCGATGGTCCCTGATGAAAGGATCAGGAGGCACTTATGATGAACACAGTAGTGGTTGTGGTTGGATTGTGCGTTCTTGCTATCTTCCTGCTGCTAGGCGTAATCGCGAAGATGTTTCGCAAGGCGGGCCCGAACGAGGCGATCATCGTTTACGGCTTTCGCGGGCCGCGCGTGGTGAAGGGACACGGCACGGTGATTTTTCCCATGGTGGAAAGCAGCCGCCAGCTCTCGCTGGAATTGATGTCATTTGACGTCGCGCCGCAACAGGATCTCTACACCAAGCAGGGAGTCGCAGTGACCGTGGAGGCGGTGGCGCAAATCAAAGTGCGCTCCGACCAGGAATCAATCCTGACCTCTGCTGAGCAATTTCTCACCAAGACGCCTCCGCAGCGGGAGGGATTAATCCGGCTGGTGATGGAAGGTCATCTGCGCGGCATCATCGGCCAGCTTACGGTGGAGCAGATTGTCAAAGAGCCGGAGATGGTTGCCGATCGCATGCGCTCCACTTGCGCCGACGACATGAGCAAGATGGGGCTCGAAGTCGTATCGTTCACCATTAAAGAGGTGCGCGACAAGAACGATTACATCACCAATATGGGTCGCCCCGACGTGGCGCGCATCAAGCGCGATGCCGACGTAGCGGCGGCGGAGGCAGAGCGGGATACGGCCATCCGCAGAGCGAACGCATTGCGTGAGTCGGCGATTGCCAAGGCCCAGGCCGACCAGGAGCGGGTGATTGCGGAGACAGCTTCTCTGGCCAAACAGGCCGAGGCGCAGCGCGATCTGGATATCCAGAAGGCGCAGTTTACCGAGCAGAGCCGCAAGCAGGAGGCGACGGCAGACAAGTCCTACGAGTTGCAGACCAACGTGATGCAACAGCGGGTGATTGCCGAACACGTAAAGATCCAGCAGGTGGAGAAGGAGCAACAGATCAAGGTGCAGGATGCGGAAATTCTGCGTCACGAGAAGGAGCTGATCTCGACGGTGTTGAAGGGCGCCGAAATTGAGCGCCAGCGGATCGAGAACCTGGCATCGGCGGAGAAGTGGCGGCTAACCGCGGAAGCCGAAGGCCGTTCCGCAGCGACACGGATGCAGGGTGAAGCGGAAGCCTCCATCATCTTTCAGAAGGGCGAGGCGGAAGCCAAGGCCATGAATGTCAAGGCGGAAGCCTACCAGGAGTGGTCGCAGGCAGCAGTGGTTGACCGGCTGATAGCAGCAATGCCCGACATGATGCGCGCACTCTCCGAACCCCTGTCCAAGGTGGACAAGATCACCATCGTCTCCACTGGAAGCGATGGGGTAACCGGAGCCAACAAACTTACGGGAGACATGATGAAAATCGCCTCCCAGGTTCCGGCGCTCTTCGAATCGCTCTCCGGGATGAACGTGGCTGAGTTGATGGCGAACGTCAAGAGCATGCAGCCGCGCCACGACGGAAACAACAACTCGGCGATCAAGTAACAGCAGTTGAAGGAGGATGCTATGGCACTACTGGAACGGGTAAGTACGTTGCTGCGGGCGAACTTGAATGACCTGATCGACAAAGCGGAAGATCCGCAAAAGCTGTTGCGGCAGCTGGTGCTGGATATGGAAAACCAGTTGATGCAAGTAAAAACCCAGGTGGCGATCGCCATCGCCGACCAGCATCTGCTGGAGAAGAAGCGAAAGGAGCACATGGACAGCGGTGAGGAGTGGCGAAGCAAGGCTGAGCTGGCGGTCAAGAAAGGACACGATGACCTGGCGCGGGCGGCGCTCGAGCGTTCCTTGAGCCAGGATCAAATCGCCAAGGGTTTTTCCCAGCAGCTTGAGGATCAGCAGGCCGAAGCGGACACCCTGCGCACTGCCCTGCGCAAGCTGGACCAGAAGTTAGTGGAGACGCGCAGCCGCTGCGAACTACTCATCGCGCAAGACCGCAGGACACGGATGGTCAGCCGGGCGACCGAGGCCCGGCAGATCATCGGCAAGCAGCAGAACTCAGCCTCGCTGGACCGAATGAAGTCGCGCATTGTAGGCCGCGAGGCGCGCAACGAAGCGAACGTAGAGTTGTTGGGAGGGGACTCGCTGGAAGACCGCTTCGCCGCGTTGGACCGAGAAGAGCACATTGAGACGTTGCTCAGGGAGCTGAAGGCGAAGCGGGAAAAACCGGCTTGACGTAGGAGGCCGCACTATGAGCGGCCTCGCCGTTCGAGAGCAAATGGGTCATTACCTTCGGACTCATCGCGTGTGCGGGCGTGATCGCACTCGTGCTGATCGCGTTGCAGCCGATTGGTGAATCCACTCAACTGCAACGAGCTTGTCCGGAGAGTGGACACGAGCAAGCTTAGCTCGGTTTGGAGTGGGAAGGCCGTGATTCCGCTTGCCACTAGGCCGATGATGAAGACGGCTAGCCACAAGCGAATGCGACGAAGAGGATCAGGTTGGGGCATAGCGGTAATCATCATCTTAGAGTGCGGCGGATGCGATTGTCTGTACGCCGCCGAAGCGACGTTCTCTGTGTTTGAATTCCTCCAGCGCGGCGTCGAGGTCAGCCGCGGCAAAGTCGGGCCACATCCGGTCTGTAAACAGAAGTTCGGCATAGGCAGACTCCCACAGTAGGAAATCGGAGAGCCGTGTCTCACCGCCGGTCCGGACAAGTAGATCCACCTCTCCAGTTTCCCCGGTCAAGGCCTGCGACAGCAGGGGTCCGAGTAAATCGGGAGAGGGCGGTCCTTCCTTGCAAAGAACAGCATTGGCACTGGCGGCTGCGCGGGTAATAGCATCGCGTGACGAGTAATCGATAGCAACGCGCAGATGAAGGCCGCGTCCACCGGCGGTGGCACATTCTGCCTTATTGATCTCTCGCAGGACAGAGTTTGCCAGTCTATCCCGACGACCGATGATCTGGACCCGTACGCCGCGCTGTCGAAGTCTCTCCGTCTCAAGGCGCAGGAAGGCGCGTAACAACCAGAAAATACTCTGCACCTCTGTAGCGGGCCGACGCCAGTTATCACAGGAAAAGGCATAGAGCGTAAGCCGGCTGATGCCCACGTCGGGTGCGCGTTCGACCACGCGGCGCACCGCGGCCACCCCGGCGCGATGGCCGGCGATGCGAGGCAAGCCGCGCCGCATCGCCCAGCGGCCATTGCCGTCCATGATGATGGCCACATGTAGTCCCTTTTGGTGCTCTACCTTGTCGTAAATCACCGCGGAAATACGCTGCCAGGAATTCCTTGGCCCGGCGAAAGTGAGCTGTACCAGTCGATCCTGCGAGTAAAGTACATGACAGCTGTCACAGCCAGGAAACTGGCAATCGCACCCACCAGCAGTGCGTTGTCCTCGAGCCGCAATAGCAGATAGATGAGTGCATACAGCAAGGTGAAGACGGCCGCGGCCCTGATCCCCTGCAATCGGCTGGAGAATACCCATCGAGCATTGGCTGAAAGCAACAGAACCGTTGCAACACCCGCGAGCACAAAACTAAGGTCGAAGCCGATCCGCTCGGCTAGCGATAACAGCAGGAGATAGAAGATGATCTGGGCAATCCCCACCAAAACGTACTGTGCGGGATGAACCCGCTTGCCGGTCGTAACCTCAAATACGAAGTAGGAGAGGAAAAGCAGTCCCAGGAAGAGGAGCACATATTTAAGTGACCTGGTTACGGACTGATAAGGATCAGCCACCTCAATGAAGGAGACGGCGAGTGCGGTTGCTTCGAGACCGGTGATTGAGTCGCCCGGACCTTCGGCCCTCACGCTTCGGGCGATGAAGGGCACAGACCACGCTGCGGTGAAGCCATGATCGGAGACCTGCCGGGTTACGGGCAAGAATCCTCCATCGAATCCGGGACTTGGCCAGTCGCCCTGCGCAGTGAGAAGAGTAGTATCGCCATAAGCCAGGACCGAAACTCGCTGAGCGCCAGAAAAGCGCATGGCGGAGGTTACATCGAATCGCGCATTTGGCTTGGCCACGCTTTCGGCCTTGGCGCCGAAGAGAGTCAACTTGATGGGCTGATTCTTTTCGCTCCCGATATCCAGGTACTGAGTAATCGCAGCTGGGATAAGCGTTGAGGTTTTTCCATTTACTGTCAGCAAGGCATCGGTTAGTGCTCCGCGTGGATCGCTCACGCCAACCACAAGCTCGGCGCGGGTCCAGTCGAGTACGGCGCCTTGCGGGGCCGAAGAGGGGACACCGTTCAGATCGAATGTCGCGTCAAGTTTTAAATCTGCCTGGAACACGGGCACCTTGAAGAGCGAACGGCGCCGTTCTTCCGTCGTGGTCTTCAGAACGGCTGAAGCAATGCTGGGGAACACTACATACATGCCATGCTTCGCCGTATCATTTGTAGACTCGGGCGGAATGGTGTAGGGGATGGCGAGCGTTGGTCCGAGGAATGTCTGCTGGCCGCCCACATGATTGCTAATCTCCTGCACTACATCTTGGGCTCGCCTGGTCCTCTCCTGAACCAATCCTCCGACAGACAGTGCGGGTATGGCCATAAAGAGAGCCAGAGCGCACACGACGATGAGTTTCATGCCCATGGACCGGAAATTGATCCCGAAGGGCAAGGCGGATGGCAACGACGAAACCTCGTCCATTTACAGCTCCTTGTTGCCTATTTACTTTGCACTGCAAAGTAAATAGGCCAAAAAAAAATCTAAGCCTGCCGCGGGGTCATCCGGCTTGCCAGGCGATAAGCGCCTTCGTCCTGGGTTACTTTCGCGGCATCCAGGACTACCTGTTCGAGCGTCGAAAGGTATTCAAGATAGCGTTTACGGCCCGAAGGCGTGATGCGGCAGAGGGTTTGGGGACGATTGCGGTCATGTCCTTTCACGATCTGCACTACCTTCTCCTTCTCGAGCACGCTCAAATGCCGGCTCAGGTTGCCATCGGTGAGCGCACACAGCTGTTTGAGATCGCCGAAGGTCAGTCCCTTCGGATTGCTGATCAACGAGGTGAGCACGCTGAGGCGCGCCCGCTCGTGAATCACGCGGTCCAGCCCTTCATACGCGAAGCGCGCTTCGTTCGGCGCAGGCTTAGCTTTCATCGCAGCCCTCCCGCGCGGTAAAGAACAGGATTCCCGCCACGAGCAGCTGTCCTAGTCCGAACGAGCTTCCCATGGTCAGAGGTGAGAGAGCACGGTTGTCGGCTAGCGCAATGCACGCGAGGCCGGTCAGCAGGTACCACACGCCCGCCGCAGCCATCGGCCGGGGAAGGAAGCGGCAAGATGAAAACACGCCGAGCGAGAAGATGATCTGCCAGAGCCCGGGAAGCATCCAGAGAGCGGACGGAGTGGATAGCAGTAGCACGAGCGTGAGCAGTGCGCCCGCAGCGGCTGAGGGTAGAAATTGTTCCACGGCCATACGGATCATTGCGTCCGCCATGCCGGAATGCATGCGATGGGTCCGTGTTACCGTCTGCACACCAATCAAGGCAGCTGACACGATGGCCGTCGAAATCCAGATGCCCAGATAGGGTGGGATGTGATTTGCTGGATCAGGCAGCCAGATGGCCTGCGCTCCGGCCGCTGAGATGGCAAGAAAACCAGTCGCAGCGAGGGTGGCTGGACCATAGCCGCGAAACTCCGTACTGCGCGCCATTTGCCGGCGTATGCTGCTGATCTCTCCGAGCGCTTTGTGCAGGTCATCCATGGCTAATTAACTTTACAGTGCAAAGTAAACTGCCGCTGCAACCTTGTCAATAGTCAAAAGTCAGATGCCATAGAAGGCTACTCCGTTCTCAAGGCGCGCATGGGATCAATGGAAGCTGCCCGTCGCGCCGGGCCCCAACTTACCAGGAACGCGATCACGGTAATTGCCGCAATGATCGACACAAATACTTCGGGATCATCGGGGCGTACGCCAAAGAGCAGGTTAGCGCTCAACCGTGCCAGGCCAACAGCCAGGACGGTTCCTATCACCACACCGATCCCTGTGAGCAACGCGGCGCGGCGTAGGATCATGGCCAACACCACATCAGGGCCGGCCCCCAGGGCAATACGAACGCCGATTTCCTGGGTTCGCTCCGCCACCATGTTGGCCAGCACGCCAAAGATGCCGATTGCGGCGAGCAGCAACGCAATCAGAGCATCGATCGTGAGCATGGTGGCCGCATAGATCAGTCCGGTGAGCTCAACGGTTAAATAGTTGTCGTAGGTTTGCACGTCGTCCAGCGGTATAGCTGCGTCAAGCCCCGCAAGCGCGTGGCGAACCTCTGCCGCCGATGCCATGGGATTGGCGGTCGTGGTCACTACATAGATAGCGCTCGCCGGAACCAGCTGGATGGCATTCAGATATACAGCGGGTTCTGTAGCACGGTCGATCCATAGATAATTGATATCGTCTGCGACACCGACAATGCGGACCCAGGGCGCCTGAGGATTGGCGGCTTGGCCCATCTGGATGCGGTGCCCGATGGGGCTTTGACTGGGGAAATACACCTCCGCGAATTTCCGGCTTACGATGGCCACTGGTTGCGTGTCGATGGTATCGCCGCGGTTGAAGCCGCGCCCGGAGGGTTGCGGAATATGGAAAGAGTCAAAAAATCCGCTCGTCACCGCAATCCGTAAGGCGCTCTGGAACTTTCCCGGAAGGAGGGGACGATTCTCGATGCGAAAATCGTCGTTCCAACCTTCCTGGCCGTGGGGGAGGGCTGTGGTAATTTCAGCGCTCGTCACGCCGGGTAATGCGCGCAGCTTTTCCAGGCTGCTGTTGAACCATGCCGCGCGCTTTTCGTCGGTGGCGTAACGGCCTGGCGGCAAGTCCATCTTGAAGGTGAGGATCTGCTTTGGTTGATACACGTCGGCCATGTGCAGCATCGACCACATACCTTTGCACATGAGGGCCGCGCCAATGACGAGCAGGACGGAGAACGCTATCTGCGATATAGAGAAGAGATCGCGCAGGCGGTGCGTCTCACGGGAAGCGCTGGTGGTGCGCGACCCTGCCTTGAGCTGGGTGACCAGGTCGACGCGCAACGCTTTCAGCGCGGGCATAAGCCCGGATATCAGGCCTGCGGCCAGTGCCAGGCCGAGAGAAAATCCGAGGGCACGGCCGTTGAGCGAGATGTTGCTCCATCCCGAGATATATTTCTCTATGCTCTTAGGCATCGCGATCATGCAGAGGTGCATGCAGATGGCCGCGAGCACCAGCCCACCGGCTGCGCCCAGACCTCCCAATATCAGGTTCTCAGTCAACAGGTGGCGTAACAAGCGTCCGCGGGCTGCGCCCAAAGCCGTGCGCACAGCAATTTCTGGCCGGCGCGATAGGCTGCGCACAAACTGCAAATTGGCTACATTGGCGCACACCACAAGCAAGACAAATCCGGTGGCAGCTAGTAGCAGGCGGTAGTAGAGCGGTGTTAGATCTCCATTGATCCCATCCAGCAGTGGTTCGACTTTTACCGACCACCCAAGATTCGACGCAGGATAGGTTTTGGCCAGGCGCTCCCCGATCACGCGCAGTTCTTCCTGAGCCTGATGAACGGATACCCCGGGCCGCAAACGCCCAGCCACCAGATAATCGTGGGCGATGCGATTTTCCAGTTGTTGCGGCGTGGGCGCGAGGGGTAGAAACACTTCTGCGACGGATGGATACTGCATGCTCTTGGGCAAGACGCCGATTACGGTGTAAGCCTGTCCGTCGAGCTTGATCGAGCGGCCGAGCACGGAACGATCCGCACCGAACTGATTTTGCCAGAATGGGTAGCTGAGCACGGCGACGGCATCGTGTCCAGCCTGACATTCGCGATCCTCATAGACCCGGCCTAACAATGCGTTGGCACGCAGCACGCGGAAAAAGCTAGCAGAGGTCAATGCCGCCTGTACATGGAGTGCTTCCCCTGTTCCAGTCAGACTCATGGAGGCGTAGGTGCGTACAGCAAGGTCTGTAAAGGAGCGGCTCTGTTGTTTCCAGTCCTGATAATTTGCCAGGGCAACCTGTTGATAATCGCTGCTGCCGCGGCCGTGCTCTTCCGCGACGACGACTACGCGGCTCATGTCTGGCACCGCCAGAGGACGCAGCACCACGGCATCCATCATGCTGAATACCGCAGTATTCATCCCGATCCCAATCGCCAACGTGAGCGCCGTAGTCAGCGTGAACCAGGGCGACTTCCACAGCTGGCGAACCGCATAGCGCAGGTCGCTCGACAAAACCTCGAGGAAGGGAAGTCCGCGCTGCACGCGATAACTCTCCTTCACTTGCGTTACACCGCCGAAGGCCCGCAGTGCAGCCGTCCGTGCTTCTTGTTCAGACATACCACGCTGGAGGTTCTCTTCCATGGCGAGCTGGACGTGGCTACGTAGCTCTTCCTCGAGATCTTCATCGAGCCGTTGCCTGCGGAATAAAGATGCGCAGCGGCTCAGCAGTGTGCGTATCTGGTTCATTTCCGGCTCCTAGCTGGAGGGCGCGAGGAAGCGTGCCATCGTGGCGGCGACGCGCTCCCAGTTCTCTGTTGCGGCTTCCATCTGTTTACGGCCGATGCGGCTCAGGGAATAAAACTTGGCCCGGCGATTGGTTTCCGATGTGCCCCACTCCGACTTAATCCAGCCCCGCTGTTCAAGGCGCAGGAGCGCGGGATAGATGGTGCCCTGGTTGAGGCTGAGGGTGTCGCCGCTGACCTGCTCGATGCGGCGAGCAATGCCGTAACCGTGCAGCGGTCCCATGGTCTCGAGGGTCTTCAGGACCATGAGATCCAGGGTCCCCTGCAGAACGTCCGATTTACTTTCTCCCATACCTGCTCCCTGTTGGCTATCTACATATAGCACCACAGATAGGCAGAATGTCAACAGGTATGTGGAGACACGGGGGTTTTACTGTCTATTTGAGACCAGAGTCGGCTCTGCGAGGGAACAGGCGCACTACCCAGGATATGCTCCCGTAATATAGCCCTGCAGTTCCTGAATCGTCTGCGCCTGACCCGAGATCACCCATTTCACCAGGTCGCCAATCGAGACGACACCCACCACGGTGTCATCCCGCAGCACCGGCAGATGGCGAAAACGATGTTGGGTCATCATCGTCATGCATTCATCCACTGTGTGTTGGGGGCTTACAAAGAAAACGGGGCTGCTCATGATCTGGTGGACCGGGGTTTCTCTGGCAGGTTGGCCGATCAGGATTCCTTTGCGTGCGTAGTCCCGCTCCGATAGGATGCCGACCACCTGGTGGTTCGAAATCACCAGCAAGGCGCCCACATCATGCTCTGCCATCTTTTCCAGCGCTTCGTAGACCGTCTGCTCGGGTGTTATCGACAGAACCCTGTTTTGGTGTTTGCTTTTCAGCACCAATCCAATCGTGTCGGAGATTCTCATCCAACCCTCCTGACCGCTTTAGTAGCCGCGTTGGATACTATAGTCCATCCAGATTGTGCAAGAACAGTGGAGAAGTGGATTAGAGTTAATAAAATCTGAAGGTCACTTAATGTAGCAAGGACGACGCTAAGGACCTATCGCACTCGATCGAATATTCCGGCTAGTGGGCTGCGATAGCCGCGGTGTTATTTTTGGTTTCCGCGGTCAGCTCAGCCGGTGAGAGAAATTGCCTGGTAATACCATGTGCGCCATGAGAAGGGCTTTGGGTTGCGATATGGATCCACTCGTGAATCACCACATGGGCGATTGCTTGAGCGATCTGTTGCCGGCGCTGGTACTGATTCAGTCCGAAAGATGTCGCCCGGAGCACTTGGGCGATACGGGCGCAGTCGACAAGAATATAGGGCTGGATTGCTCCCGAAACCATGAGTACCCAACCGAGCGGGCCTTCCAGCGATGGACGATCCGAGCGCGGGAGCACATCACAGCGACCCAATAGCCTAACGACAATCACCTTGGAGAAATTGATTTCCAGGGCGAGATCGTTCCCGCGAAGAAAGGCGGGGTTTTGCTGTAGTGCAAAGCCGTTTGGCGCTTCTCCTATCCCAGCGGCCAAATCAGCATGCAAAGACTGAAACAAATCGGGCCATAACTCATCATCTAAGTGTACTTGCGCGTAAAAAACAACCGCCGTACCAGGTTGCTGCGCATGCAAAGCAGGGGCCAGACCGTGGGTGAGCAAGACCGCGAAGAGAATCCCGACCGCCACCCGGGGTTCATTCCGAAACTGGTGTGGAAGTAAGCTCATAGGCCGAGTTTCCGCCCATGCTATACATCCGTCCAATAGATTGTTAATATCGGATCGATCTCAAATGGAGATGGAACATGGAAGTCAGACAGCTTCATACTTTTTGTGTTCTGGCAGAAGAGTTGAATTTCACCCGCGCTGCAGAACGAGTGCACACCGTGCAATCCAACGTGACCTCACAGATCAAGTCACTGGAGGCGGAACTGGGAACGCAACTCTTTGATCGCCTGGCAAAGCGTGTGCTGCTTACTGAGGCCGGCCACCGCTTTCTGCCTTATGCAGAGAAGGCATTGGCCGCGATGGAGCAGGGCCATCGCGCGGTGAAGTTTGGGAGCGAACCGGCGGGTCCTTTGCGCATTGGCGCGCCGGAGAGCGTGCTCACCTACCGTTTGCCGGAAGTACTAAAGCTTTTCCGCAAGCGCTATCCGCAAGTGGAACTCATTTTTCGTCCGGGTTTGGACGACAAAGTGGGGGACGCCCTCGAGAGCGGAAAACTGGACCTGGCCATCGGCATGTCGGATTCAATCGAAGGAGAGCAATTGCGCTCCATCAGGATGCGTACCGAGGAGATCTATCTCTTCGGTACCCCGGATCATCCGCTGGCAAACGCCGGGACAGTACATCCAAAAGATCTGTTGGATCAGACCCTGTTGCTGACGGAGTCTGGTTGCGGTTACCGCAAGAAGTTGGATATGCAACTGGCATTAGCCAATGTCAGGCCGCAGCACATCACGGAATTCTCCAGCGTCGAAGCCATTAAACAATGCGTGACGGCGGGAATGGGCTTGGGTCTCTTGCCTCGGATCGTCATCGCGAGTGAGCTCAAAAGAAGGCAATTTGCCTTGTTGAACTGGCACGGCGCAAAGATGACCATCGCGACTCACATCGTTTGGCATAAAGACAAATGGATGTCGCCCGCCATGCAGGCATTTCTGGACGTGATGAAGACCAAGTTGGAGGAGAGGTCGGCGCCGGCGCTGGTCGCCGCGAACCGAGCCGGTTAAAACAACACGTGAAACTGTAACAGTAATGCAAGAGTGCCGTCTTCGTCCGCAGTGGGAGAAGTTAGATGCAGACACGAAGTATCTATTCCATTTTGCGTTACAGAGGCCCGTTTAAGCGGCGTCTGCTCGGCGCTTGTTTTCTCGGCATGTTGCTCGGCGCCAGCGCGCCGGGCGACACCACATTTCACTTCCGCCTCTCCCCGGGACCACGCTTGGTCGGCACCCGCGCGGACACATCGGGCAGCGGTTCCGTCACGGCCACCGTGCAGGGAAGCAAGCTCTTGCTTCAAGGAACCTTCGCCGGACTGCTCAGCGTTCCCACAAGCGCACATCTGTCGATGGGTTCGCTGCCTGGCGTGCGCGGACCGGTCGTAGCCGGCCTCACCATCTCTCCGGCTACGAACGGCACGCTGAGCGGTACCGTGCAGCTAACCCCTGGGCAGCTCTCGGCTCTACGCAAGGGCGGTCTTTATGTGGAGATAGATAGTGCCAAAGCGCCCGAGGGTGACCTTTGGGGTTGGATCATAGCGGAATAGGCGGGCTACGCGGCGCGCAAAAGGCAGGTTCGGGGGGAAACCATTTCGATGCTGTTCCGAAGAAGTGAAATCGTGGTGGCGGTGAGCGCGTTGGCTTTGTGGAGTTGGAGCGCGGCCGCCCAGCAGGACGTCGGCCCTTTCACATCGGCGCAGGCCGCTCAAGGTCATGCGGAGTATTCCTCCGCTTGCGCCTCGTGTCATCACGCGAATCTATCTGGCGGCGGCGAAGCGCCCTCCCTCGCCGGGGCTAATTTCCTCAAGTCATGGGGTGATCGTTCGACGCAAGAACTTTACGACTATCTTCATGCAGCCATGCCTTTGGGAAAAGGCGGCAGCCTCAGCGAGCAAACCTATCAGGACATCGTGGCTTTCCTGCTCGAAGCCAATGGCGCGACACCGGGCGGCAAGCCTTTCACCAGCACCACCAATGTGAAGATCGGCAATGTTGCCCACGGCCCGTTAACCGGGCAGTTCGGGGCACTGACACAAGCGCCGGAGGCGCCCCCTCCTCCAAGCGGTCTCATGATCGCGGGGCGGGTACCGGCCTACAGCCCGGTTACCGATGCCATGCTCGAACATCCTGCGGATGGCGATTGGCTCATGTTCCGTCGCAATTATCAGGGTTGGAGTTTCAGCCCGCTGAAGCAAATCGACGCCAGCAACGTAAAAAATCTGCAGCTCAAATGGGCTTGGGCGATGAACGAGGGCGGCGCCAACGAAGTGACCCCCATCGTTCATGACGGCATCATGTTCCTCTCCAACACCGACAATATTGTGCAGGCGCTGGACGCCAAAAGCGGCAAGCTGATCTGGGACTACCACATCGGCCCGAAATCGCCCTACCTCTATGGCGGCAATCGCAGCATCGCGCTTTATCAAGACAAGGTATTCATAGCGACCACTGATGCCCATGTGGTCGCGCTCGATGCGCGCAGCGGCAAGCTGGTTTGGAAAGTAGCTATGAGCCCCAAGCGTCATAGCCAGACCGGGGGCCTGATTGTGGTCCACGGGAAGGTGCTGGTCGGCCTCACGGGCTGCAGTTCCTATGCGACGGAGAAGTGCGCCATCATGGCCTTCGACGCGAATACCGGCGCACAGGTTTGGCGTTTCTCCACCATCGCCCTCACCGGGCAACCGGGCGGCGACACATGGAACGGACTCGATGACCTCTATCGCGCGGGCGGCGAGGCTTGGATCGCGGGCACGTACGACCCCGAACTCAATCTCACCTATTGGGGCGTAGCCCAGGCTAAGCCCTGGATGCGGGTGAGCCGTGGCAGCGGGAGCGGCGCCGCCCTCTATACCAGCACGACAGTCGCACTGGATCCCGACACCGGCAAGCTCAAATGGTATTACAGCCACGCGCCAGGCGAGTCACTCGATCTCGACGAGGTGTTCGAGCGTGTGTTGATCGATCACGGTGAGCAGAAAACCGTCATGACCATCGGCAAGGTCGGCATCCTGTGGAAGCTGGACCGGACCAACGGCAAGTTCCTTGACTACAAGGAAACCGTGCTGCAGAACGTCTTTACGCACATTGATCCAAAGACAGGAGTGCCCACCTATCGCGACGAAATCGCCAACGGCAAGATCAATCAGTGGGTTCAGTCTTGTCCCAGCGCCGAGGGCGGCCACAACTGGACGGCAATGAGCTATTACAAACCAAGCGACCTGCTCATCATCCCCCTCTCCCAGAGTTGTGACGAGATGATCCCGCATGAGGTGGAGATGAAGTCAGGCTCGGGAGGTGTCGCCGCTGCTGTGCGTGTTTATGAGATGCCGGGTACCAACGGCAATATGGGAAAGCTTGCCGCCTATGACTCCAAGACCATGAAGGAGGTTTGGGCCTTTCAGCAGCGAGCACCATTTCTTACTGCGGTGCTTTCTACTGGGGGCGGAGTCGCCTTTGTCGGAGATTACGACCGCGTGTTCAAAGCTGTGGATGTAAGAACTGGTAAGACGTTGTGGGACGCGCAACTGGGCACCACAGTACAGGGCTATCCCGTGTCTTTCAGCGTCGACGGAAAACAATATATTGCGGTCACCACCGGCTTGGGCGGCGGAAGCCCGGAGAACATGCCCAACGTGATCCTCACCGACGTGCATCGCCCGGACAACGGCCAGGCACTCTATGTCTTCGCTCTACCGGATGCCAAGTAACTGTTTTGCGCATCGCGAGCAGAGGCCGAGCGCGGATCGACTGTTAGGGGTGCTGCTAGGAGCAGCTTGAAAAAGTAGCGGAAGGAGGAGTGGATGGTTATCAGGAGAAGAGATTTTGTGAGCGGGGGTCTCGGATTGGTAGCCGGCGCGGGCTTGCTGCGAATCCAAGCCCAGCAACCGAGCCCCGAAACGCGGCGGCCGAAACGAGAGGTTCGGCATCGCAAGGTAAAGACTACGAATCTGTTCAAGGCGCCCCCCGGCTACCCCAACGCGGTGGCCATGGCGCCGGAAGGCCTCTGGGTCGCCGAGCAGAAAAAGCAAAATTTCGGCAAAGACGCTCAGCGCTCTCCTGAAGCATGCTGGCTGCTCGACTGGAACGGGAAACTGCTCAAGACGGTGCTCACCGAGTCTTCCAACACCAGTGGCATGGCTTACGGAGATGGTTATGTCTGGATGGGCGCAAATGGCGGGCCGGGCGGCTCGGAGGGCATCTACCAGACCGATATGAACTCAAAGACCGTCTCGCATCGGCAAATCCCTCTTGGACAAATCGACGATGGCGGGGGCTGCCACGGCCTGATGTGGCATGAGGGCAAATTATGGATCGTGGCCAACAGGCTGCGCGGCATTCTGCGCGTTGATCCGAAGAGCTGGGAGCCGGAATTCATGATTTCGATCACTACCGAGCGCTGGCATGGCATCGCTTGGGACAATGGCGGAATCTGGATGATTACGGGGACCTCCGACGTGGATCGCTATGTAGAGAAGGACGGCAAGCTTGTTCACACCACGACGTCTGGGCTGGTTAAGTACGACGCTGCGACCGGGCAATTACTGGAAACGGCGGAATTCGTCGAAGGTTCGGCCGATCCGCATGGCCTGGCGATGCACAATGGCTCGCTCATTAGTTGCGACGCGGGAATCGGACCGCCAGGCTTCGAACTCAGTAACAGTCCGAACGCGGGCTATATCTTCCAGATCGATTTCATTTAGAGAGCTCCCCACATGGTTGCGCCGGCGATGAGCAATTTGAAGAACTTGGCGTTCTAGTGAACAATGCCGGGACCACGCGCAAGGATTTATCGATGCTTGAACAGAGGGGAAAGAGTGAAAGTTACGCGACAATCAAGTCCTTGTTGATCTCCACACCCAAACCAGGACCCTGCGGCAAGTTGAGATAGCCTTCCTTGTCTACCAGCGGCGGATTTTCCATGATGGCGAACCCATTGGTGTACGCGGCGATGGGCGGGTCGTGAAGAATCTCGATCCACGGAGCGTTCGGCCACGAGGCGATGGCGTGAAGCTGGGCAATGGTGCCGAGATTCCCTCCGCCGTGATGAGGGATCACCCGCTTGTGGTAAGCCTGGGTCAGGGCTGCGATCTCGCGAAAGCCCGTGACGCCGTCGGCCACCATGATATCTGGCTGCAGGATGGTGAATACATTCTGTTCCAGCATCCATCGGTATTCGTGTACGCCGCGATTGTTTTCTCCTCCGGCAATGGGAATGGCCACCCGCCGGCTCAAGTCAGCCAGCTCATCGAAAGCGTAGCGCGGCCGCGGTTCTTCGAGCCACGCGCAGTTCAAGCGCTCAAGTTCCCGCGCGGTTTCAAGAGCGCGCTGGAAATCCCACCGCACCCCCGGTTGCCACGTGCCAAAGGACTGTGCCTGGTTGGCGTCCACCATGATCTCCATATCGTCGCCCACCGCTTTGCGTACCGCTTCGACCAGTTGTATGTCTTCCTTCAAAGTAGGGTAGTGCGCCCGAAGTTTGATCGCCTTCCAACCTTGCGCTTTGAGCTGCAGCCCCATGCGGACCCTTTCCTCTGGAGTAGATAGCTGGATCATGCTGGCATAGGCCGGTACCCGATTCTTGGCCGCACCCCAGATTTTGTAGAGGGGTTGACCGGTGGCCTTGCCGATAAGATCCCACAGCGCAATTTCCAGGCCTGAAACTGTGCGCGGGCTCCCGCCCACGTAATAGCGGAGTGGACCGGCCAGTTGCTCGATGTCGAACGGGTCCTTACCGACTAGCTGAGACTTGGCCGTCTCTAACTCAGACGGTTCGATACCTGGCCCGATACCAGAAATACCCTGATCAGTTTGAATCTCGACAATTGATCCACCGCCGATCCGCCACGTGGTCAACGTCCCCGGATTCCACGCCGCTTCCATCTTGCCGGTTTCGCGAACGATCTTCAGATTCACGATCCGTACGCCGCTTATTTTCAGCGGAGCCGTGGAGCGCAACTGCGGCATGAGAACAGCCAGCGGAATAGACATCAGAAAATCGCGTCGCCGCATAAGTGAGCCTCCGGTTTCATTCCTACCCGGTTAGTAATTTTATGCCGGCGCAGCAACGCTCTTCTTTAATTCCCCTTTTCCTTGAAGGTCAGCCTATTGAGCAGTGCGTCTGCATTCCCGGCTCGAAGAACGTGTAATGCTAGATTCTGTGGTTCGCTGTGAGGTAGCGCTTCATTCAGGTAGCTGCAGGCGAATAAAAGGAGAAAAACTGCTACTTACAGTTCGTTGGGGACAATACTTGCTGACCATTTTGGGCAGCGAACGGTCTCAGGGGCGACCGTGACAACCTCGGACGGCTATATGTGGTAACCGCATATGGGGCAGGTCACGGTGAGGTCGAGGATCGCGGTGTCGGTCGGCCGGAATGTCATGCAATTGTGATGCCGATTTTGCTACTATATCGGAGCAAATCGATATCAGAATTCGATGTGGCTCGACGATACTTTCGCTGTATCGAACAGGTTCCCCCGCTCCGAGATGCCGTGAAAGGAAGGCAGCATGACAGCGGCGATTTTGATCGTGGGTGATGACCGGGTACTCCTGCAAACAAGAGCAGGCTTATTGAAAGCTTGGCGGGTTTCGACCACTACCGCCGAACATGCTTCCGAGGCGATCGGGTCAAGTGCCCACGACATGATTATCTTCTGCCAGACGATTCCAGACGATACGGCGCAGATGCTTATCGATGAGGCTCGCAAGATGAATCCGGATGTCGTGACCTTGGCGCTCAAACATCCGGGGCAGGAGCGAAACTTGAATGCGGAACTGTTTGAGGTCCAGATAGCTAAGCCGGAGCGTTTGCTCGGAATTGTGGATCGTCTTTTGCAATCGTCAATGCACTAAAATAAGTCGCCAGTCAGATACCGTTGCACGTAATCTGGCCCAGGTAGGTTAAAGGCGGGAAAGAAATGACTGCATCTTGGGAGAAAAAACCGAGGATTGTCCTGATCGACGATCACCCCAAAGCGCTCATGACTGCAAGCCAGATTATGAAAGACGAATTTGAAATTGTAGCTACCGTGGGTAGTAGCGAAGCGGGTCTCGATGCCGTATCAATGCTTAAGCCAGACATCGTGATCATAGACATTGGGATGCCCGGAAAAAACGGGTTCGAGACGGCCCGACGACTGCAGAAGGACTTTTACAGGACGAGGATCGTATTCCTGACGGTGACGGAAGATGTGGAATATGCTTGCGCCGCCCGAGATATGGGTAGCAGTTACGTGGTAAAGCGTCGCCTACGTACTGATCTCATGACCGCGGCGCGAGAGGCAATGCGCGGCAACCTCTTCTTTTCTCCCATCCTGCCATCCTGACATTCCACCGCCCACTGGCGGAAGCAGCCCACCAAACGAGCGGTCTACCGGGGTAGCCGTAAAACAATCAAAGCCTATCCCAGACAGCCATTGGTCGAAGGGGCCGGCGAGGCTGTATTCGAATGTTGGTGTGTTGTGGTTCTTGCCAAACCACGAGGTGGCGTAACCATTGTCGCGAAGGATGGTGCCGACGGTGGCTTTCTCCGGGCTGAAGACCGAATTGTAGCCGGGGTAGCCCGTGGACAGCTCGCCGATCACGCCGTAGCTGCCGAATGATGGTTGCGGCCGGTGATGAGCGCTGCTCGGGCGGGCGAGCAAAGTGCTGTGGAATGGAAGTGGGTATAGCGCAGACCTGCCTGGGCGAGGCGGTCCAACGAGGGGCTGGGGATGACACCGCCAAAGGTACTGGAAACACCGTAGCCCTGATCGTCGGTCACGATGAGCAAAACGTTCGGCGCACCCCTGGGCGGCACAACGCTCGGCGCCCACCAGGGAGAGGAGTCGACAGCGCTGTCTTGATTACGCCGCCGAATGCTGGGGGCAAAGGCGGAAGTTGCTTTCCGTCGACTGAGGTCGTGGCGCTGGGCGAACCCGGCACGCCAGTTATTTTTGGATTTTCCATTTCGTTTGGTCTTCTCTGACTCTCAGCGAGTCACCGACGGTCTTAGCGTCTTTATCTTTTTTGGCTTGCCAATTCGTTGGTCCAAGTTCACTCGATATTTTTTGCCACAGCGACTGGCTCCAATTCCGGCGCCGCACTGGCTGCACCGGCGGCGAGGACGCTCAATCGCAGGCGTGCTTCTCTGCTGGCGGTTTCTCCGAAGCAGCGAGCGCGATTAATGCTGCCCACGGGGGTGCTGTCAGCCGTAGAGTGCCTGGTGACGTCGAAATAGACCACTTCGCCAGCGTCTGGCCGCAGCTGAGACTGCGGCAGCAGGGTGAGCCGCGCGACGGTGTGGAAAGGCGCTTCCTCTTCCTTCCACTTGACGCTTGCGTTCTCGATCCAAAAGTTTGCGTCGTAGTGTTTACCCCAATAGGTCATTTTCTCGGGGTCGAGGAGCTGGACACCAAAATCGAAGCTGCTCATCCTGCCATCCTCGTTGAGGTGGCGGACCAGCTCATCCTGTAGTCCTTTTGGGTTACTCTTTTGCAACGGACGCGCCAGATTGCCGACTGCTGGTATAGCGGAATAATGGACAACATCGATTGGTCCGTGACGAAACGGTACGTTGCTCCAATAGCGCAATTGTTGGTAAGGCTTGATCTTCTGCATCATCTGCAGTTTTGCCAGAGTCAGGATCCGCAGCACGCGTAACTTGTCCTTGAAGGGCAGCGACAACAAACCGGAGAGCGGGTTCGAGGCAGACAGCACTTTCATGACTGCCGCGAATCCAACGGAGTCGTTGATGGGCAGAGGCGGCGCGTTTTGCAGTGAAAAATCCTGCCGGCCACTGTTGGCGTCAGTAACAGCCACGCCCTTGCCTAAGAGGTCGACCGAGAACGACATGGATCGGACGTCCGGTTTAAAGTCGGAGTTCTTCTTCGAATCAGAGTTACCCCAGCGCACAACCGCGGGATATACGCCAGGCTCAGCGAAGATTCCCTGGGCGAGTCGCGCTGCCAGCCTGGGATCGCGTCCGGCCTTGACGTCAAGAACTTCAAACTGGGCTCGGGCGCAAATGCCTTTTGCGTGTGTACCGCGGGCCAGCGGCCGGTGTTGCTGTGCAGCAGCAGTGGCTTGCACCTCGAGGGTCCGCCGGACAATGGCCTCAATGTCAGACTTTTCTCTGGCGAGGTCTCGCTCACTGTCGCTACCGGTCACTCCGAACCATCTGGTAAGCCAAAGCATAGACTGAACCCTCCTTGTTATCTCAGGTGGGAAATGAACTTAATCGCCGTGATGCTGGGCAAGAAGCAGTAGGCGGCGGCTTTGGTGGTAGTGAAGCTCGAGAAACCTGTCAGCTTAATGGGGGGCGCGCCATTTGCCTGGGGAATGAGGAAGATGCTTTCCTTGGGGTCTTGAGTGCCAATCATAGGATCTTTCGCTTTAGGATCCAGCCGAACCGCTCCGGCGAATTCGGCGTCGTTTACCCAATGACCTAGTACGAACTCATATTGATTCTCGATGCTGGAGTTGATGAAGTAGCCGAGAAGCCCGCGCTCGATGCCGTCATAGGGTTGCGCAGGGTCATAGTTGGGTCCGTAGGGAAGCCCGCGACGAATGAGACGATGCGTATTATTGCTGCCGCCAGGTTTACCCTGCCCGGTGACTGGCTGGTCGCGCGGGTTGATGCGACGCATGTGCGCGCCAACCGGACAGCGCAGCCCCCTGGGGTCGCCCGACCCGTCATCGTTTACGTATCCGTAGTTGTTCAGCTGGTCGGGGGCGATTCCTCCCGGAGGGCTGTCTGTTTCCGGCGACAATTCCAATGGAGTGCCGTTGCGCCACCGTCCGCAGATCTTGGCGGCCAGCAGCTCGGGATCGATTGTGTCTTTGTGCGATTGCAGAAATTCTTCAAATCCAACTACGTCTGTCTTGATCATCTTGAAGACTGCAAAGCTGCCGTTCAGGCCGAGCTCTCGTGGCTCAGGCACGAAGTAATTCTCTGCATCGTCCTGCAAGACAAAGAGCCACGGCTCGCAGGGCTGCTGATGATCTGGGGTATAGCGCTCCGGGCCGCCACGGATGGTCGTCATGCTGATGCCGTCCATGTATCCAAACGGGACCTTGGCACAGGGTTGCGGCTTGCCATCGACCATTTCGATCCACGCGTTGCCGTCGGTACGCCAGATCTCCTGAAAGGCTCCGCCTTCGGTAAAGAGCGCAGACAACCGATCGCTATAGGCCGTCATGGCGTCGGGACTCATGGCATGCAGTGTCAACATCACATGATCGCTCGCGCCCTTGAAGGCGTCGATCCAGTTCTTCGGGGCGCTTGGCCCAGTATCGCCCACGAGGTTTGCCCGCGCGGGGGCTCCGGCGATGAAAGCGCCGAAAGACTTAAAGGAAAGTGTCGGGACGCGATCTTTAACCTCGAGCGCGACCAGTCCTGGCCAGGTAATGCCAACGTTAAGACAGTAGTCAGGCTTGTGCAGCGGCGGAGCGGAGACGTCGTCTGCTGGTCCAGGAGCGAAGCCTACGTGCCAGTCTTCTGCCGTGGTGATTTGCGGCGCGTCTGCCTCGTCTCCACTGACCAGCCGCCCGAGCAACGCGCGTGCCTTGGCAGAATCACCGACAGTGAGTACGAAATGCCGGACCAAGGGCATCCTGTATCCACGCACGATGAACCCCTGGATGTCACCCAGGTCGAGCGTGCTCTTCGCCGGTTGTTGCGGTGTGTCAGGCTTCTCCTCGACATGTGTAACCAGCTTGCGAAAGAGCGTCTCCGCGGACCATGTTCTCTTGTCTTGGCTCACTACTTGCCTCTTGCGAATGCGGGCTTATTGCGCCGCCGGTACGGTCTTGCTATCGGCAATCAGGGCATGTATGTCCTGGACGCCTAAGCCTGGATACGCCTGGTAGAACCCGATCGGCTGCCGGTTTGCACCCGCTGCGAAGTCAATGAACTCCTGAAGGTATTTCCGGCAGGGTGAGGGCGGTGGGTTTATGCAGAATTTGAAGATCAAATCGAAGACTTCACCGATGTTTTTGGTGAAGTCGGCGATGTAAGTATTGAAGTCCCCGTCATACACGGTGAAGAAGCCGACCTGGTGATCCTCCAGCGGCACGAATTGCGCAAAGTGGGGGGTGCCCACCTTGTCAAGGTCGTGGGTTGTGCCGCGTCCTCTGGCGCGCAGCAATAATTTAATTTCGGTGAAGGCGAGTGCTGATTTGATCGGCAAGATCACCAGGAACGGGTTTAGTACGCCGGCGCCACTCAAGCCGGCTGCCGCTGCCAGGGCCTTGATTTCCTTTGCGGTGGCTCCGGGGTAGGCGGTGTAGAGATTCACGGGCGAGAGAAGATGCTTCTCGGCCCATTCGATGAACGTGTCTGCGTGCTCGGCGACCGGGCTCGCGGGAGGATTGTCTACATGTTGAAAGATGGAATCAAACAGTGGTCCTGAGGTTTTCGCGAGTTCACCAAAGAGCTCCCCGAATTCGCCGTCAAAATCGCCCAGGAACAGCAAGGTTTTCTCGCTGAGCACCGTGAAACGTGAATAGTGGACGGTACCGACTGTATCTAACGCCTGAAAAAGCGACGGCATCAGTGGCGGCAGTTGCTCCGCCAATGCTTTTGCGTCTGCCGGCGCTGTCACGGGAAATGCGAGCGTAAAGTGGCTCTGGTTTGTCACAAGGGATCTCCTTCATCTCCGTCGCTAGCAATCGGTTGTTATCCGTGTGAGACGCGCGATGGGCTAGGGATATTGTTTAAACATCTTCTGGACGGCTTTGCTTACCATCTGCGAATTCTTGCTGCCGTTGCTGCTCAGCGTATTCTGCGCCATCCCTCGCCAAAGCAAGGTCTTGTTCTTCGCGTCGTATACGTCGACAACCAAGGTCCCTACGACGTTCTGTTGCGGAGTGATTCCGCCCATGCCTCCGCCGATGCCTCGCATACCCCACGCCTGGTAGGAGGTCTGCTGCTGCAAGCCACCGCTCGCGAGGACAATTAAGTCGGGGTTTTGGGCTTCGCCCACAAGTTGCAGACCTTTTCCCTGCAAGGAACTGTCGATGTCCGATTTAGCTTGCTGCGCCAAGATTGAGTTTTGGATTTGGTTGGCGTTGTTGCTGGCCCAGATGTAGGTGTGGTACTGCGAAAAATCCTGGCTGTGGTTGTAATTAACGGAGACTGTTTGCCCTACAGCGACGGCGGACGCGATGCAGAGCAGCATGGCGCACAATGCGTACTTAGTCTTCATAGTCGTTATCCTTTTCGTGTGGTTCTGTTGGGAGGCCGGGTTTAGTGCAATCAAACTCCGGGGGCGATGGTTTGCCTACTGTCACTTATGACAGGGGGAGGGAGGAATGCTTTCCAGACTGGAATGGGTGAGGGAGTTTTTGAAATTACGGTGGAGGGCTGGGAAGAATGCCTAGATGATTTGCCGGATGCTTAAATGTGCTGCTACGCCGCGGTAAAGGAGTGCGTGCGCTTTTCGTTAAGGAAAGGCGCATAGAGTATATCTATGCCACGAGCTTCCGCAGGAAGTCAGGGCAAATGGGACCCCAGGATTTGTTTGTGTTAGGAGCTATTTGACGATCTGGACCACCAGGGATTCGGTCATGACCATGTCCACGGTCTCGCCCGGTTGAAGCTGATTTAGATTTGTTATCTTACTGCTCACCTTGATGGTTTTCTTCTTGCCGTCTGGATCGAGCAAAGTCACCTGATGTTTCTGCGGATTAACGGCCAGGACTTTTGCACTCACGGCTGTGGTATCCACCTCGACGACACCAGGTTTGTCGCCTTTCTGCGCTACTGCCACTTGTCCAGCGGAGGCCGCACTGGGTGCCTGGTTCGACTGGCCAACCGCGATGAGGAGTTCTTCTGTGTAGGCCATCTTCAGCCGATCCCCGACCTGGACCTGGTCGAGGTTTTGGACGTCATTGCCGACTTTGTAGGTCTTTTTCTTGCCGTCTTGCAGCAGTAGAGTCACCTTGCGGTGTTCCAGGTCAACTTTTTCGACGGTCGCCGTGGACTTGACTACATCGACGGACTCTATGCCCGCGTCTGCGCCGCTGGATTGAGACTGGGTGTGCCCAACAGGGCCGACCGCGAACAGCAGAACCGTACTCAACGCTAGACCAATTGCCTTCATGGTTATCTCTTTCTCGCGGAATTTTCTAATTAGTAAGCTTTAACAAGAGCTGGAGGCTGCCAGGTACCTTTACCCGGCGGCAGGATGGAAGGCGGCGATTCTTTTGGCCAGTATAAACGCATTACGAGGTAGATAGGGCCATTGGGCGCAGGCAGCCAGTTGGCCTCTTTCTCTTTGCCCGGCGAATCCTTTTGGATGTAGAGGGTAAGCGAGCCATCCGAGTTGGTCTGCATCTCCGGCAACATGGGCGAGTTGATCAGATAACGATTGATAGGGTTCTCGATCAGGAATTGGCTCTTGCCGTCGTACATCGTCGCCGACCAGAATGCGTTCACCGGCGGCAACTCGCCCTTGGCGAAGGCCAACGTGTAGTTGTGCTTGCTACCGTCAAGCTTCTTGCCGTTGGGCCCGGTACGGCAACGCCGTTGATCCTGTCCGCCTTTTCTGTCTGGGAGATTGCATCAGCACTCATGCTCTCTACTCCTTTCGCCAAGGACTGCCCACCCTAAGTGGAAGGATACCGGCCTGCACGACAGTGGCCCACTAGCAGTACTACTAGTGGGGGAACGAAAATAAAGAGAGGCTGACTTGGATTCGACTTCCGCCTGTCACTTTTGCTAGTTACAGGAGCGTTTTGGCGCGCCGTAAACTGCATCTGCGCATCGGCTGCTTCGATCCTCATATCGCCCTAAGATGACCCACACAGTGCGTTCGACAACATCGCAGTGAAGCGCCGGGACCGGTTTCACGGCAGCCTGCGTGGCCTGTTGCCAACATCTGCCTACAAGTCACTTTCATAGGCACATTCCGTGAGGAGAAAACCCTCCATGCTAAGTATTACGCGATTGCAACAATTTCACTTTCACCGATTCAGCCGAAACCAGAAGCTGGCGGCGGCTCTTTCTGTTTTACTTTTGCCCCCTCTAGCGTCATTCGCGCAGGATGCGGCCAAGAAGCCGCTGGAGTCGGCAAAGAAAAAGGAGCCAGAGATCAAGGAGGAGCTGACCCTCACGAATGGAGATAGGCTAACCGGGCAGCTGATGAACTCTACTGGCACTGAGATCAAGTTCAAAACCAATCTGGAGGGCGAAGTAACCGTCAAGTGGGAAGATGTAAAGGAATTGAAGTCCAGTCGCGATTTCGCGGTCATTCCAAAGGACTTAAAAGAGGCCAGAGATAGCGCGATGGTGCCCCAGGGATCAATCAAGGTTGGCGAGAAGGGAATCGTAGTCTCTCCTGTCTCCACGACCAAACCCGAGACCGCGGCGCCGGCTGCGGCCGAAGCGAACCCAGGCGCCACCAGGGAGGTCGCTGCCGCGAAAGAGATACCCACTGCCAAAATCTCATCCGTGGTCGACGATGCAACGTATCAGAAAGAGATAAACACGAAGATAGGCTTGCGGTCAGGTTGGACTGGGCATATCAGCACCGGTACTTCGATGGTTTACTCAACCCAGAACAGCTCGCTCTACCAGGTGGACACAGCACTCAAGCGGTCTATTCCCACAGTTGAGTGGCTGGAGCCGAAGCTGCGCACGACGGTCGACTTCACGCTCACGGCGGGGGAAACGACGCAACCCGGCACGGAAACAACGATCACCAATATCTTCCACGTAGGCGGGGAACGGGACGAGTACTTTAGTCCACGAGGCTATTATCTACAAGTACTTTCTCTTGATCACAATTATTCCCAGGGTCTTGTACTGCAGCAGAAATACGGCGCTGGTATCGGTGCGACTCTGTTCAAAAACAAGGACCGTGAGCTTGACCTCACAGCCGATCTGCATTACGAAACTCAGCAATTCCAAGCAAACGAAAGCATCGACGTGAAAGCGCTGTCGCTGCATCTGATCGCATCGACAATCACCGAGGGATACACGCGGAAGTGGGGCAAGCTTCAGTTTGATGAAAAGATTCTTGCCGACCTTACCTGGAACGATCCGAGCGCGTTCTCCGCCTCGGGCCACAGCTCGGTAAGATTACCGGTCTACAAGAAGCTGGCGTTTTCGGTGACGACAATCGATAACTTCTTGAATAACCCCCAAATCGGATACAAGAAGAACTCGTTCCAGTTCACAACCGGATTCGCACTCAACCTGGGCGGCTCTACGAGTGTGAAATAAAGCGGCAAACTGGTAGTTTTGGTAGTTCGCAAAAGCTGAGTGTACCGATATTTTCTTCTTACGTCGTTTTTCGTTTAGGGCGGGCTACAAACCGCGGGCCAGTACCACATGCACAAATAAAACTTTCTCGCATCACTAATAGGAACGACCATGTCAAAGACAACTCGAGCAACGATTGGAACCGACGGACTTGCGCTCCCACTTCTGCCCCCAGAGCGCGACGCGCGCGTTTGGGCCCGGTTAGTGCGCGTGATGTTTTACCTACCCGGCTTTATGGGCCTGCTGCTGATCAAGACAGGAGAGCCTGCAAGCTTCGGGATCACGATTGAACTGCTGATGCTTTCCACCGCTTCGGCGGTTGTGGGAGGCCTATTCATCGGCTCGGAGTCGTCTGGAGCGGGCTCCGATGCTGCGTCGCAGGTCGGCACCTGGAGCGGATCACTGGTCCTCGAGTTGCTCGGCGTGGTGCCTTTCTTAGGCGCAATTCCAGCGCTGTTCCACGAGCTCGCTGCCAGTGCCCTACTGCATGCCAAGGGAGTTGCTGGTATCGACGTTGCACTCGGCGCCTCGGAATTACTACCGGCAGTTGCGATCCTGCCGTTCATGATCTACGAGATTGCCGGCTTCGGGATCCTGAGCTACATCGTAGCGAAGCCGGTGAACTGGATGATCAATGCCCTTATTCTGTGCCTGATCATAGCCAGCTATGTGGAATACCGCCTGGGCGACTACCACATGGAAAAACGCCTCGGGAGCTCTTTGGTTGTAATCATGGCGATCACCGTATTCTACGGCGTGCTCAAGCTGAAACGGATGCAGGAGAACTATGATGCGCGTTGCCCGCAGAAGGCTCCCAAATAGCCGGTGGCTCCCGCTGAGCGAGATTGCCTTCATCAGCGACCGTGCCAGTCTATGATTACACCTGTCGTCGCGTAAAGCGATGACAGGGGGAAACTGATGGATGTTGTAGTCATTGGCGCGGGCCCGGCGGGGGTAATGGCAGCAATCCGGGCCGCAGAACTGGGCGCCCGCACGGTGCTTGCGACGCGGGCAGAATTTGGGGGCATGGCCGCTAACGACGGCCCGGTGCCGGTGCGTACTCTTGCTCAGGCAGCTCGGTTGCTCCGCGAAGCTCGACAGCTTGGCCGATTTGGCATCGCAGTGGGCGAGCCGATCCTTGATTATCAGCGACTGCTTGCGCGTACGCGCGAGGTCGTCCATGACGTGAGCGAGCATTCGGCCCGGCGCGAACATGTAGAACAGCTCGGGGTGACCATCCACGAGCGAGCCGGCACCGCGCGCTTTGTCGACCAGCACACCATCGAGACGGAAAGTGGGCTGCGGCTCAGAGCGGACAAGTTTATCCTGTGCGCCGGCGGTACCAGCCGGCGGCTCCCACTTCCCGGCTTCGAATGGACGGCCACTCATAGCGACGCGTGGAGTTTAACTGAGGTGCCTCCATCGATGATCGTGGTGGGAGCCGGTGCTACGGGCGTGCAGGTGGCATCCATCTTTCAGGCGTTCGGCACACGGGTCCAGCTCTTTCAGGCCGGCGTCCGTATTTTGCCCACTGAGGACGAGGACGTGTCCGCCGAAGTCACGAAGGCTTTTCGTGCGGCCGGCATGATCGTGCGCGAGAGCTTCGGAAGCATTGAATCCTTCGAAAAGACGGCAGGCGGCGTGCGCATGGTCTTCTCAAAAGACGGCGCGCGGGATAGTGCAGAGGCCGCGTTGGTGGTGGTGGCAATAGGTTGGGTAGCCGATACAGCCGGCTTGAATCTGGCGGCGGCCGGCGTCGAGACCAACGCTCGAGGCTACATAAAGGTTGACGAATACTTGCGGACTTCTGCGCCGCATATCTTCGCGGCGGGGGACATCACTGGCCGGCTGATGTTGGTACCCCAGGCGGTCCATGATGGTATGGTAGCCGGCACCAACGCGGTGCGAGGCGCGACCATGACGCTCGGCGAGCAAGTAAGTCCGGTTGGCAGCTTCACCGAGCCGGAATATGCGCAGGTGGGGCTAAGCGAAGCAAAGGCTCGTGAGGCGCACGACGTGGTGGTGGACGTGATGCGCTTCGACATGACCCCGCGTACGATTATCGACGGGCAGACGACCGGGTTTTGCAAGCTGATCGCAGATCGCGCAACGGGCAAAATCCTGGGCTGCCACGTCGCGGGGGAACGAGCGGTCGAGATCGTGCAGGTGGTGGCCATTGCCATGGCTGGAGAGATGCGGGTGGATAGCCTGGCCAAGATTCCGCTCTCGTTTCCTACTTACGCCGGCATCGTTGCGCGAGCAGCCTACCGTATAGCGCGGCAGATTTACCCGGAGTTCCGAGTGGAAATGAGCGGGTAAGGTGAAGCGCAAATCCGCCTGAAATGGTTACTACTGGTGACGAATGGGCTTATCTACCGAAGGGCTGCTCGTCGACTAAAGGCGTATTCTTTTTGTACGTATCTAACCAGGATTAGACGCCCAAAATCAGACACTGTTCCATGTCTTAGGTCTGCCGGGGTATGTCTATCGCGATGAAGGGCGACCATGGTGGTGACTCAGAGGGCTCCGCTCGCGGTGAACTCCTCGATTGCTGAAGGTTTCTCCATCACTCGCGGTGGCCCGCTTCATTGGCTTCTGGTCCGCGTGGGTCAGGCAGGAGACGGACGTCGCCTGGTCATGAGGAGAGCTTTGGCCGCCGTGCTGATTACGTGGCTTCCTCTGCTTGTTTTGTCCGTCATGAGTGGGGCGGCGTGGAGTCGACAAATCAAGATTCCCTTCTTGCGGGATTTTGCCATCAACGTGCGTTTGTTGATTGCTGTTCCGATCCTGATTCTCTCTGAATCAAGAATTGATCGACGCTGGCGCGGCCTGGTACTCGAATTCCTGAGAACCGAATTGGTGAGCAAGGAAGTGCTCCCGTCCTTTGAAAAAGTACTGGAGCGGACAGCGCGCTGGCGGGACAGCTTTGTACCCGAAACCGTTCTAGCCCTCATCGCATTTATTCCCTCTCTTTTTATTGTCAAGACGGAATTGCTGATGAGCGGCATTTCCAATTGGCATAGCCTGAACAACGGCGCAGTGACCCCCGCGGGTTGGTGGTTCAACCTGGTGAGCACGCCGGTCTTTCGCTTTCTGATGTTGAGGTGGATTTGGAGGATGTTCCTCTGGACTTCCTTCCTGTGGAGCGTTTCGAGAATCAAGCTATATCTTGTCGCCACACACACCGATCTGGCCGCCGGTCTCGGTTTTCTATCGGAAGGCCAAAAGGCATTCAGCCCGATCGTCTTTGCGGGGGGAGCGGTGATTGCTGCCCAAGTGGGAAACGCCATCGCTTACCAGGGCGAATCGCTCTCACATCTAAAATTTCCCATGATCGCTTATGGAGTCCTCGCGGTCCTTTTCCTTATCGTTCCTCTGCTGGTGGTGGTGCCGGTTCTGCTTAAAGTCAAACGGAAAGCGCTGCTGGAATACGGTGCTCAAGTGACCATCCACAACCAGTTGTTTGACCAGAAGTGGATTCACAACAATCGGCCTGACGGCGAGACGCTTTTAGGAAATCCCGATGCGTCTTCATTAGCTGATCTGGGAAGCAGTTTCACCGTTGTCAGGCAGATGCAGGTTGTGCCGATCGACAAACCGACGCTGATCGCATTGGCGATATCCGCTGCTTTGCCTATGATTCCGGTTGTCTTTTACGCGACGCCCACAGATGAGCTAGTCCGCGCCCTGCTAAAGATGCTCGCCTAGGGCTAGCTTTGAAGAACTTTAACGAATGCAAGGGAAGAGGGCACGATGCCGACTGCTGTTGCTTCAACCAGGAGTGAAAGACGCAAACAAGGAAAAGCGCTGCGAGAAAAGCACCCGCGCGCCGCGCAAGCGCATTGGAAACCGCGCGCAAAGTCGAACGATATAGTCAAGCTCCTTGAGGAATCCGACGTGGGCCGGATACGTGGTCTGCTTCCGGTTAAGTATCAGCGGATGGCCGTATCGGCTTTCACCTTCTTCCGCGGCGCGGCTATCATTCAGGCGCGAGACCTGGCGAACGCGCCCGTTTCGGGTATCGAGGTGCAGGCGTGCGGCGATTGCCACCTGGCGAACTTTGGCGGTTTCGCATCCCCAGAGCGGGTGCTGGTTTTCGACATCAACGACTTTGACGAAACCTTCCCTGGTCCGTGGGAATGGGACTTAAAGCGGCTGGGGGCCAGCCTGGTACTGGCGGCAAGGGACTTGACTTTTTCTAAAAGCGTAGCCAGCCAGGCGGTGCGCGCAGCGGCCGAATCCTATCGTGAGCGAATATCAGATTACGCTGAGATGTCGGCGCTTGACCTCTGGTATGCAACCGTCGATGCCGCCCAGGTGAAAGAGTATTTCAAGAGAGACAAGGACATGTCTGCGCGGCTGGCCAGGAAGCAGAAGCAGGCCCGATCGCAGAACTCCGAAGCTGTCATTCCCAAGTTAACTGAGATGAAAGATGGGCGCCGGATGATTAAGGACAGCCCGCCGGTTATCTATCATTTTGATGAATATGCCAAGAACATTGAAAAGGGACACGCAAAATTCATCGGTCAATACATTGAGTCGCTGCAGCCGGATAGACAAAAGTTGTTCGAGCGCTATCACCTTCAAGACAGTGCAATCAAGGTTGTTGGAGTAGGAAGCGTGGGCACGCGCTGCTATCTCTCGCTGCTTCTCGCGGATGGAGTGGATCCACTCTTCCTGCAAGTGAAGGAGGCGCGCCGATCGGTACTGGAGTCGCCTCGAGGAAAAAGCCGGTACGCCCATCAAGGCCTCCGGGTTGTGCAGGGCCAGCGTCTGATGCAAGGCGCGAGCGATATCTTTCTCGGCTGGGCCCGTACTCAGAACCACGATTACTACCTGCGTCAGTTCCGCGACATGAAGGTGTCGGCCGAGATCGAAACCTTCCGCCCTGCAACCCTGGTTGGGTACGCCAAATTGTGTGGCTGGGCTTTGGCGCGGGCGCACGCCAAGGCTGGTGATGCTGCAACGCTCGCTGGATACCTGGGAACGACCGACCAGTACGACAAGGCCCTGGAAACATATTCGGAAGCATATGCGGATCAGGCGGAACGCGACTACGCGACGTTTAAGGCCGCTATTCGCTCCGGGCGTCTTTCCACCGACGTAGAAAAGGGCGCTGGATTGGAGTTCCTGTTGTAGTTCTTTTGCGGCATGGGGTAAAGCGGAAGAACTCCGCTTCACCCCCCACTGTAATACTCGAAAGCTAGCGCCAGGATCCGGCGATCCAGACATAGCCGCCGCCGCGAGGAACCCAGCGACCGGGAACCCACACGACTCCTCGTCGAGGTGGGTTGACCCAGTGTCCGGGCACCCAAACATAGCGCCCCCCGTTCCATCGATAGTATCCACCCACCCAAACCCATCCGGCATGCAAAGGTGGCCCGGGCCGTTCCACAATCACCGGCGGCGGGGGACCCGCATGGATGATTACCTGCGCGTTCGCTGCCCCGGCGGTTAACGTTATTCCGCATAGTGCGATCAAGATGCGTTCTTTTATGCTCATGAAAATCTCCCGAACCAACTGCGAGACGATCTTATACGCTAGGGCTGCTCGAGAGCCATGACGAAAGTATTTGTTCCCACGGGGAGTTGCGTCGCCGCTATTTTGATCGCGCAGATGAAGCGCCCACGTATGCGCACGCGAGGGTGATCAGCTCCTGGCGCAAGGCATCGAAGTGCTTTTCGGGAGTACCCGATTCCAGCATCCTCCGGCTGACGCCGGTCATCGTCCCTTGGAGCATGGAAGCGACCAGTTGCGGCTCGGTTGTCAGCGGCTCGCGGGCCGTCGCCAACATTTGGACGATTGCCTTATTGGAACGTACTCCCATCTGCTGCACGATTCTCGCCCCGTCCACATCAGAGCTTACCGAGTAGAGAGCAACACTTGTTCTGGGTTCTTTCATCTTAGCGTTAAGAAATGCGGTGATGAGGGCCGTCACCATCTGCTGGAGTGTTCTACCCTTCTGTTCCTTGCAGACGAGCTCAACGGCGTCTGTAACCTCGGCGAGATGACGTTTCAAGACAGCTTGCAAGAGCGCGCTCTTGTTGGGGAAGTACTGATATAAGGTCCCGACGGAGACGCCGGCACGCGACGCCACCCTGGTCGTGGTCAGCCGCTCCTTTCCGACATTGAGCAAAACCTGAATGGTCGCTTCGAGAATCGCATCCACGCTCGCTGCCGAACGGGCTTGCACGGGCGCTTTACGGGGCTCTAAGAGGACTTGGGAACGCTGGGCCAAATGCGAACTCCTAACCTGAAGCTTTCTTCATCTAATCACATGTGAGCGCGTTTATTGCAAACAGGAGAACAGGATGACAAATCAGACGCATTTTAATGGCAGCACTAAACTCCCCGGTACCCCGATGACCTTGAACCGCATGGGCTACGGCGCGATGCAACTGGCCGGTCCGCAGGTGTGGGGACCGCCCCGTGATGTTGCCGGTGCAGTCTCTGTTTTGCGAGAGGCGGTCGCATCCGGAGTGAACCATATCGATACCAGTGACTTTTACGGTCCCCATGTCACCAATCAGATCATCAAGCAAGCACTCCACCCTTATCCCGATGGCTTGGTGATCGTCACCAAGGTGGGCGCTCGGCGGGGTGAAGACAAATCCTGGTTACATGCGCTTTCCCGTCAGGAACTGATCGATGCCGTTCACGACAATCTGCGAAATCTAGGGCTGGAAGCACTGGATGTAGTCAATCTGCGCGTCGGAGGCATCATGGGCCCGTCGGAGGGATCGATCGAAGAACCGCTGACTGTGCTCGCCGAGCTTAAAAGTCAGGGACTTATCCGTCATCTCGGCCTCAGTAACGTCAGCCCCGAGCAGCTGGCGGAAGCTCAGACGATCACGGAGATTGTGTGCATTCAAAACTTCTACAACGTAGCGCAGCGGAACGATGATGCCTTCGTCGATGATCTCGCGCAGCAAGGCATTCCTTATGTGCCCTTCTTCCCGTTAGGAGGGTTTACTCCGCTCCAGTCGTCGGCACTCGATGAAGCAGCGGCATCACTGCATGCCAAGCCGATGCAGGTCGCACTGGCATGGCTTCTTCAGCGCTCGCCCAACATTCTGCTCATTCCGGGCACCTCGTCCACCGAGCATCTTCGTGAGAACTTGAGTGCCGCAACGCTAAAGCTTCCCGAAGAAGTAATCGCGAAGCTTGACTCGATCGGGAGCAACTCCAAGATTGTCCAGTGATATGCGCCGCACACTGTCTTAAATGACAGTTGCCTCGCTGATGCCGGAATGCTAGTCTCCTGACGGGATCGACACGATTGGTGATGGGCATGGAGGAATCATGGAAGAGGATCAGCGAGCCGCGATCGCGGCTCAACTGAAGGCACCGCGTGCCGGCGCGGTTGCCGGTATCCTGTTCTCAATCCTGTTCATCACGAGTGTGTCGCTTATCCGGCTTTCTGTCCCTGACAGCCCAACGGATCCAGGGACATGGCTTGCCCATAGCGCAAACTCTATCCGCCTCGCACTAAACCTGCTGCCCTTTGCCGGAATTTCCTTCCTATGGTTCATGGGCGTGCTGCGCGACCGGATGGGGCTACGCGAAGACCGCTTTTTAGCAACCGTGTTTCTGGGCAGCGGGCTTCTGTTTCTGGCGATTGTCTTTGTATCATCGTCGGTTACAGGCGCGCTCATCACGGCCTACGCAGCGATTCCGGAAAAGTTGATGGATTCCGGCGCTTACCCGTTTGCCCGTTCCTTCGCCTACGAGTTAGTCAACGTTTTCGGGCTAAGGATGGCGGGCGTATTTATGATTTCGACCTCCACGCTCGATATTCGCATCGGGATGTTTCCGCGCTGGATGGCTTTGCTTGGTTACGTTCTGGCGCTTTTTTTGCTCCTGAGCATTGGACGTTTCGGCTGGGCTCCCCTGGTTTTTCCGGTGTGGACGCTCTTGGTTAGCGTGTATATCCTCTTTGCGAATTTCCACACTGTGCCATCGGTCAAGACTCCAGCGTGATCTGCGACGACCCTTTTTGAGCGATTCGGTGGTCGCTATCTATTCCCAAAAGTCCAACTGAGCCCTGAACTGGTGCCGTAATCGCTCTTTGGGAGCGTCACGGGCGGCCGGCTGTCCCAGCTTCCATAAAATGAAAAATTCCACGAGAGATCCTGGATGATCTTGATGTAGTAGGTCGCATTGGTATTGAAATGAACACGTCCAGCATCTGAGATCGACGGAATAAGAGAAGCTGTGACATCGAGATCGGTTTTCTTGAATTTGAAGAATTTGACTTCGGTGCCGACGACACCGACAGCGTTATTCTGTGTTCCCAGATTAGCGGTACTTTGTCCGTAGCTGGCATTCTGCCAACCGAATCCCCCGAGCACCCAGATGCTGGCACTGTTGGTATTTTTCAAGTAGCGTCCGATGCCTCCGCCGAGTGTCGTTTGCAGATCGATATCCTGCACCGAGCTTTGCAGAAAAGAGACGGTACCGGCATAGAACCAGTTGTTCCAGTGCAAGAGCCGCAACGTATTCAGGTCGACCTGGTTTCGGGTGGTAAGGTTGGCGCCGCTGTTCGATGCGAATGATGAGTTAAAGAGGAGTTCACTGGACCAGCGTTCTCTGTTGTACGCCACCTGCGAACCTATGTTGTACTGTACCGATTCATTGCCTTTTGAATAGAGCAGCCCGGTGTTGACCGCGCCATTGAATCGCGGCCAAAACCCCGTAGACGTCTGGGTCAGTTGGATGATCTTGGGCTGTGCGATCTCCACTTCCTTTACTGGAGCTTCGGCGATTTCGATTTTTATCGGGGGGTCGTTGGAAGTCCCGCTGGTGGAGATTGTTCCGGTGTAGACGTCGCCACTTTCCGTGTGCACCAGGAAGAGCCGATTGCTTTCCAGGTGGGCGACCTGCGACCACTGGATGCCGATGGTGCCATCCACGTAATCTAGCTTGACCGAGAGCACGCCGGCGCTGAGGCTTTTGATCTCGCAGGTGAAACGGTCGCCATTTTTCATCACGATCACGTCCGTCTTTCCCTGCGCAAAGAGAGGCGCGGAAAAGAGAAGGGTGGAGCAGAGGATGAGGGCTCGGATGGTCATAGCGGGTCCTGCCTTCATGAGGTTGCGAATCCGGAGCATCAGGCCACATCCTACGTGATTCATCGAGGCAATGGAGTTTTCTGGGTGGGAAGAATATCTATCGCTTTTGAAGGCAGCGTTCTCTATCTTATGGGGCCAAAGTGCTAGTAGTTTTGCCAGTTCCCGCTAGTTCAGCCGCCGTATACCCTAAGCCGCAGTGTTCGGACAGTGTAATAACGTCCCAAGGCGAGTTTGCTGAGCTCCGAGTGACCGTGCCTGGGCCTTCGGTTCAATCATCGCTCTACATTCGCATATTCAATCTTAAATAGGAGCTTAGGAGCATGGCAGTCAAGGAGTCGGCAAAGAACACACCCGGGTACAACGATGGGATTCCGTCACAAATCATGACGCCGGACACCTGTAAACGACCAACAGCAAAATATTGCGGAGGAAACGTGACCAAGTTATCTAAAAGATTGCAGATGAGTATCGCCATGGTGCTGGTTTTACTCATGTCCTCGATCGCAGGATTCGCCCGCGATACTACTGAAACGATCGATGCCCAAGCGCGTGGAACGAGCACCCAAATGGGCAAGAACTTCACCGTCAGGCTCATCGTCTACGAGTATTCCACTCCCGAGGACAAAAAGATTCTGATCGAGGCCTTTCAAAAAGGCCAGAACGACGGTTTGGCCAACGCACTGGAAAGAATGAAGGCAGTGGGCCACATCACGATACCGGGCACCCTGGGATTCGACGTCAGCTACATCCATGAAAGCAAGACCCCGACAGGACGGTCGATTCGTTTCGTTACCAATCGCAGGATTGCCTTCGGAGAATCGTATTGGAATACTCAATCGAAGTCGTTCAATCTGACAGCGGGTGAAATAAGAATCAACGATCAGGATAAGAATAAGAGCGACGGCGTTCTCTTTCCGGCGACCCAACTCACCATTAATAAGGATGGAGAGCCACAGTGGGATCTGAGAATGAACCCCTGGAAGCTCAACAACGTCATCGTCTGGCCCAATAAAGATAAAGAGAAATAGCTCCGCCCGGTTGATGCCTTCATTGAAAAAGGGCCATCCACAAATCCTGCGAGGTTTTCACTATGAGAATGCAAATGCGCTCGTGCAGTGTCGTGCTGTTGACGGCTGCCATGCTGTTGGGTAGCCCGGCAGCCAATGCGAAGAGCAAGTACGTCTGCGATGAACCACAGCCGGCGGACAACTGCAACACCGGCAACACGTGCGGATCCGCATCCACACCGTGCACCATCAATATTCAGAAATCGGGGTCTAGCGCGAGCGTTAAGCCGGAGATCCCGGGTGGGAAGGGCAATCAGTTCTTCTGTATAAGGGCGGGCACTTCGGTGGTGTGGATGACCTCGAACAAGAACACGGGGTTCTCGATTTCGTTCGGGACGGATTCACCGTTCACTCCAGATAGCCCCATTATCGGCGGCGGAAGCAAGCCGATAACCGTAAAGGCCCAGAACCCAGGTTGTTACAAATATGACGCAGGGGCATTCTACCCCGGGGCTGTTTACGGCATGAGTGGTGGCAGCAAGCCCGAGTTGGTTATTCTCCCCTAAGTGGCGCCCGCTTTCATGAATAGCCTGGCCATCGAACTTGCGGCAATTTGTGTGCTTGCCGGCACGTTTGTTTTTGGCAGATATCTGCGGGGTCCACTCGCGGGCGCGCCGCGGCGAGTGTTATCAGTAGCAGCAGGTGTTTCGGTAGCTTATGTGTTTCTCCGAGCCCTGCCGGAAATGAGCGACGCCCAGGACGTCTTCACGCGGGTGACGGTTGGCCGCGCGTTGCCATTCCCAGAACACCGCGTTTACACGGCCGCACTGCTCGGGTTCCTGTTTTTTTATGGTCTAGAGAATATGGTTTCGCAAGCTCTGTCCCACGGCAGGGAAGAGGAACCAGCTGCTGGATTCACTTACAGACTTAAACTGGGTGGGTTCGCCGCCTACGGCGGCATGGTCGGTTATTTGATGGTTCACCAGCAGAGCTTGCCGACTCTTCTCTATCTGATCGCCATGGCACTGCATTTTCTGGCAGTAAACCACTCATTGGAGCGAGAGTACGGTTCCATCTACGACCACAGCGGAAGATGGCTGCTGGCGGCCGCCGTATTGGCAGGTGGAGTTGCCGGCATCTTTACTTCCATGTCGGAGGAGATGTTGGCGACATTGCTTGGGTTCAACTCCGGGGGCGTGGTGATCAACAGTATGGTTATGGAATTGCCGAAAGAGAAAGAGGGACGCTTTTGGTGGTTCACCCTGGGAGCGGTCGGGTATTCAGTTCTTCTGCTGCTGATCTAGAGAATTTTTCCATCGCTTGGGAAACAGAAGGAGCAATGAGGACAGCGAACAATCCGGTTCCGTCGGCCCGCGTACTCTTCAAGCTATCCAGCAAGTTGCGTCATCCAGAAGGCCGCTTCGGATCTGCTGTGGGGTTTGGTGGCGTCGGCAAACTTGATTGTGGCTTTGAGTAAAGCAAGCCGCATGCGCGGCCGCTAGCTGGCGCCGAAAAGAAGAAATCGCAGCGGAGTCGATCAGAAGCTCTGCGCCAGCTTGCCGTTGCGGTTACTTCTTTGCCAGAATGTACGCGACGTGTACCTGCTCGATGGTCCCGTTGAACTTGAACGGTACCTTGTCATAGTAGTCAAGCGAAACCGGCGAACCCAGAGCAATCCTGATGTCGAGGCAATGATTGGCGGTGAAGAGCAGCGCGGGCCGGTGAACTATTAAAATTACGAGCCGGTATAGGAATTATCGAGGCTTTGATAAATAGCAGTTTTAAAGCCCTGATTAATAGACCTATGCGAAGATCTGTGTTTCAGGATCTCGCTTTTTTGAAGGTGTAGGCTTACAGCTTGGCTTGTAATAAGCGCTACGAAAGTGAACCGATCCACTATGGCTACACCCGGACCACTGAAAGAACCACCCGATTTCTCTGTGGTCCTTGGCGGCCCGTTGTATCGGACGCTCCGCCGGTCGCACTTGGCTGCTTCAAGGGAGCAGCTACTGCGCCGTCTGGCCGCGATTTCAATTTTGGTGTGTTGGGTACCGCTGGCGCTGTTGTCCGTCGCGCAAGGTCACTTCTTCGGAGGAGTGAAGCTTTTCTTTCTGCACGATATTGAGACCCACGTGCGGTTCTTGGTTTGTTTCCCGGTGCTGATCATGACCGAGGTGATTGTTCGAGAACGCATATGGCCGGTGCTCAAGAACTTTGTCGAACGGAAGGTTGTCACCTCGGAAGAGCTGCCGAAGTTCTACGCTGCCATCAACTCCGCCACCCGTATTCACAACTCACCCATCGTCGACATTGCGCTTTTCGCCCTGGTGTTCACCGCCGGCACATGGTTCTGGCGGCTTCAGCTTGAACCGGATGTCGCCAGCTGGTATGCCTACTCGCAAGCGGGGCGGGTGCACCTGACGATTTCCGGATATTGGCTAGCCTTCGTGAGCGTACCGCTCTTCCAGTTCATCCTGTTGCGTTGGTATGTGCGGTACCTCATCTGGTTCTGGCTGGTGCTTCGGTTGTCGCGCCTCGAACTGCGCTTGCCGGCGTTACACCCGGACGGGGCAGGCGGCCTCGGCTTTCTGGGCGAGAGCAGCCTGGCCTTCACCCCGTTGTTGTTCGCACATAGTGCGCTGCTAGCGGGGCAAATCGCAATCCGCATCTTGTACAACGGAGGGACGCTGCGTGCTTCGGAGATGACGATTGTTGGCTACCTAGTCTTCTCAATTCTCGCGGCGGTGAGTCCGCTTTTGTTGTTCACCACAAAACTTGTACGAGCCAAGCTACGCGGCCTGGACAAATATGCCGCATTTGCTTCCTCGTATGTCATGGACTTTGATCAAAAATGGCTGCAAGGTAAAGCCAGTGGCGAACCGGCCCTGGGGAGCGGCGACATCCAGTCGCTGGCTGATCTGGGAAATAGTTTTTCGTCTGCTCGCGCAATGCGCCTGGTGCCCATCGCGACGGATGAGATCATTCTGCTGGTGGCGGTAACGATTGCCCCCATCCTCCCGTTGTTGCTGACGATCATGCCACTCGACGAACTGCTTACCCAGGCTTTCAAGTTTGTCTTCTGAGCGCATAGGTGAATCCCATGAGCGCGCATCGGCTGCTATCCTTCGCTGCTTTCGCCTTCTTCTCTACTGCGAGCGCTTTGCCGACCATCGCGCAGTCGTTCGACAATCCTCTTCGGCGCCGCCTATTACGAGGAGTACGCTCCGACAGACCGTCTCGAGGAAGACGTGCAGATGATGAAGGCGACCGGGATCACTGTTGTGCACATCGCCGAGTCTACGTGGGGTACGCTGGAGCCGAAGCCAGGCGTCTTCAACTTTAGCCACGTGGACCGGGTGCTGGCCGCCATGGACAAGGCCGGTATCCAGGTGATCGTGGGAACGCCGACCTATGCAATCCCTACGTGGTTGGCGCGGGAGGATCCGGAGGTTCTGGTCGTGACACCCAAGGGACCTGCCGAATACGGCCGCCGCCAGAACATGGACATTACGAATCCAGCGTTTCGGGAGGCTGCGCAGCAGGTCATCATCGCCCTGGTCGATCATGTCAAGGATCATCCCTTCGTCATCGGCTATCAGCTGGACAATGAGACCAAGGCGTACGACACGAGCAGCCCCACGTGCAAGCCGCCTTTGTGAAGTGGATGCGCCAGCGCTATCCCGATCTCGCCGCCATGAACAAGGAGTTTGGCCTGGATTACTGGAGCAATCGGGTCAATGACTGGGCAGACTTTCCATCCGTGACTGGCTCTATCTACGCCAGCGTCTCCGCGGCCTTCGCCGAGTTTCAGCGAGGGCTGGTGACCGAGTATCTCGCGTGGCACGCGGCTCTGGTTCGCGATCACGCGCGGAAGGACCAGTGGTTAACGCAAACTTTGATCTCGAATGGCGCGGGTACTCCTACGGTATCCAGCCTGAGGTCGATCAGTTCGCGGCCGCACGCACACTCGACGTTGCGGGTATCGAGATCTACCATCCCACGCGAGATCACCACACCGGTACAGAGATTGCCTTCGGTGGAGATCTGGCGCGGCCAATGCGCGGAGGGCGAAATTATCTGGGCATTGAAACAGAGGCGCAGGGCTTTCCCGAGTGGACGCCTTATCCCGGCCAGCTCCGGCTGCAGTCGTTCAGCCACCTTGCGTCCGGAGCCAATATGGTGGAGTACTGGCATTGGGGAACCACGGCGAATGCGATAGAAACCTATTGGCGTGGTCTGCTCAGCCCGTCTGGGACCGCAACTGGTGAACATGGGCAAACACAACCGCATCGCCATCTACGTCAGCAACGGGGCACTCACGGGGTTCAATTCTTTCGGCTTCGGCTGACCTCAACCATCACCTACAACGACGTGCTTCGCCCCTTCTACGACGCTCTCAACCGAATGAACGCCGAGGTGGATTTGGTCGATCCATCGACGACTGATCTCTCCGCCTACACAAGCTCATCCTCGTGCCCGCGCTCTACTCTGCTTCCGATGCAGAGATCGAACGTCTGTACGCCTTCGCTAAGGCGGGAGGCCATTTGCTCTACACCTTCAAGAGCGGGTTCTCCGACGAGCATGTGAAGGTCCGCTCTACCACGCAGCCCGGCCTCATTGCAGAGGCCGCCGGCGTTCACTACAACCAGTTCACCATCCCCGACGCCGTCGGGCTTGAAGATGGTCCGTACCACGTCGGCGCTGCTGACAACACGGCACGCTGGTGGATGGAACTGCTGACACCGACCACAGGCACGGCCGTCGCGCGCTACCACCATCCCGTCTGGGGCAAGTACGCGGCTATCGTTCGCAACAACTATGGCAAAGGCGAGCTCACCTATGTCGGCTTCATGCCCAGCGATGCGCTCACGGAGAAGATCGTGGAGGAAAGCGTCAAACGCGCTGGTCTCTGGGGACAGCAGCAAGCTCTCCACTTTCCGGCGATCATGCGGAGTGGGACACTGAGCGATGGCCACGCGGTCCATTAGCTGCTCAACTATTCGGCTGGACCAGCCCAGATAACCTATGCCCTCCCCGCGGGGAAGAACCTGCTTTCCGGGGAAGGTGTTGCCCAAAATGGCTCCGTGGACCTGCCCGCGTGGGGCGTCGCCGTGATCGAAGAAGGTGTCCAGTAGCGCCCACTCCGTTCTTGCGCCTGTGTCATAGCAAGGCCAGGAGGAAGGAAGCGAAGGGAACCCGTTTTGGCTATCTCGCGGGTGTTGAAGCGCTCGAAATTTTATGAAAACGTAAGGCCAGAGCCAGGCAGAAGTTCACCACGAAAAGGGCGTGGATACCCACATGGAAAGATTTGGACGAGGATAGGCCATCGCGATCACCAGATCGCTCTGCTTGAAAAGTTCAAGGCGATTGAAAGAAGCATCGCGGCAGGGCCAATGACCGAAATGCAGAGAGCCTACTTTCAAGCAACGCTTTCCTACGGACGAGCTGTTAGCCGCGCCCTGATTCAGTGGTCTGATGCAACGGCGAAGACCTTGCGGGCTCTAGAACAGTAATGACGGGTTCGGCAAAACCGCGTGAGCCCTGAATCGTTAGGGGCTGTTGAAAGTCGATCACCAGCAGAGTCAGGTCGTCTTCCTGCCCTTGGCCGTGGGGATGTTCCGACCAACCAAACAACTCACTGAGGAATGAATCCGCAAACAGCTCCGCATCGGAACTGTGGTTCGATTCCAGAAACCCTTTGAAAAGGTCCAGGCCGAATTCCTGCTCCGACGGGCTCCTGGCTTCCAGTATTCCGTCCGTGCAAAGCACGATTTTGTCGCCTGCCCCCACCGGTACCTCCAAGGCGGAATAGGTTGCAGCATAGAACAAGCCGAGTGGTAGACCATTCTCCAGCAGTGCCGAGGCGTCGCCGATGGACGCGCGCCACAGCAGGAGTGGGGGATGTGCGGCGCCCGCGTAACTCATAGAATTCTTCTCCAGGTCCACAAAGACGTAGGAAGCGGTTACAAAGCTGTTCTTGAACTTTCCGCACAACGACTGATTCAACCCGGTCAGGACGCGCGCTGGGTCAGAAGCGTGGGGTGATTGGGCGGCCAGTGCAACCTTTAGCATAGAGGCGATCAGGGCTGAAGGCAGCCCATGCCCGGAAACATCCGCAACCAGAATTCCCACGCGTTTATCATCCACGAGGATGAAGTCGTAAAAGTCACCAGCTACCGAGGTCATCGGCATATAGCGTGCGGCGATCTCCAGCCCACTGATCCTCGGAGTTTGGTGCGGCAGGATAGACAGCTGAATTTGCCGTGCCATCTCTATCTCGCTATGCAAGCGCACGAGTTGACGGGACAACTGTTCGCGCGCATCGCGAAGTAGTAGATGAGTTTGGACCCGCGCTTTCACCACAGCGGGTGAGAATGGTTTGTGAATATAATCAACGGCTCCCACCTCGAATCCTTTTGTTTCATCCTCAACATCCGTCTTGCCCGTGAGGAAGATTACCGGTATGTCTTTAGTCTCCTGCGCGCATTTGAGGGTGGCACAGACTTCGTAGCCGTCCATCTCGGACATCTCAACGTCGAGCAGGATCAGCTCCGGCTGTGGGCTGTTTCTGGCCAATTCCAAGGCCTTTGCGCCGCTGGTCGCGACCAGGATCTTGAAGTCCTTTTTAAGAATCGAATGCACGATTTGCAGGTTAGCGGGAGCATCATCGACCACCAGTACAAGTTTTTTCTCGGTAGCGTCGTTCATTCTGACCGCCCTTGGTTCGCATCCATTGCAACCTCATTTAATTTCGAAAGCGCGCCATCGAAGTCGAATTCGTTGACGGCCGCCCGCAGGGCAGACAGCCGCGTCTCATCCACGGTTGCCGGCAATGCATTTTCCAGGACGAGAAAGGCTTGCGTAGCGTCGGCCTCGCTAGCCTCAAGGAGTAATCTGAGGTGCGCGATGGCCGCCGCCGTTGCTTGTGCATTCAAACCCGCGCCCACGCTCCGATCCGTCGACTGGCCAGACGCCTCATTGCATAGTGCCTGTCGAATGACCGCAACTTGCCGCCCCATCGCCAGGTTGAATTCTTCCAGCAGGACTGGGACGCCGGGATCGATCTGGCGAATCGCTCGCTCCAGCTTCTGTGCGGCAGTCGATACTTCGCCAAGGCCGATGTTTCCCGCTACACCGGCCACCGTGTGAGCAATTCTTTCGGCCACTTTCTGTTCTCCGCTCTCGAATGCAGTTGTGATTTGCGCGCCTGCATTCGCTTGCTGCGCAGCGAAGCGCAAGAACAGATCCCGGAGTAGGCGCTTGTTCCCGGCAACGCGCTTGAGGCCGCCGGCGATGTCAACACCTTCCATTTCCGGGAGAGGCGTATCTTCGGCTGCTCTCGCCGGTCTAGCTTCGACCGCGGCATCGTGAACCCTCCGTGGTTGAGTCCAACGCATGAGCGTGGTGAACAACGCGTCGGGATCGATGGGCTTGCTCACGTGGTCGTTCATCCCGGCTTCGAGGCAGCGCTTTTGTTCCTCAACCAGGGCGTGCGCCGTCATGGCGATAATTGGCAGTGTCTGAAACTGGGGCCGTGCCCGCAGAAGCCTGGTAGCCGTGAAGCCATCCATCTCGGGCATTTGCAGATCCATAAACACGACGTCAAACGGTGGAGGCTGTTTACCTTCCATCAGGATTCCTACGGCTTCGCCACCGTGGTTGGCAATGGTCACGCTGGCTCCCGCGCTCTCCAGCAGTTCAGTCGCTACTTGCTGATTCACTTCGTTGTCTTCCACCAGGAGAACCCGGATACCGGTGGCGTCGGGCGAAACTGTATCGCTGCTTGCAGCCGTCGAGAGGTTAGCCTCGTCACCAGCCATGCCAAACAAACGTATCAGTGTGTCGTAAAGCGTAGAGGGAGTCACCGGCTTCAGTAGGTATCCATCCATCCCTACCTCGTCGGCCTGCACGCGAATGTCGTCGTGCCCAAACGCCGTCACCAGCACGATTTTAGGGATCCGCTCGAGATCCTTGCTGCTCTTGATGACGCGGCTGGTTTCCAAACCATTCATACCCGGCATGTGCCAGTCCATCAGGACTAGCTGGTAAGGGTGGTGTGCGTCGGCAGCGGAGATCTCGCGGAGTGCCTGCTCGCCAGAAGAGGCTGAGTCTACGTTGATGGCGAATGCCTTCAGTTGCTCGCTGAGAATTTCGCGGGCTAATGGGTTATCGTCGACGATCAGCGCCCGGATGTCCGAGAGGTCGGGAACGAAGCGTTTCCGATCGGGTTCGCTGGAGCCGATTCCAAGCCATGCGGTGAAGAAGAAGGTGCTGCCCTTGCCATAGGTGCTCTCGGCCCAGATTTCGCCACCCATGATCTCGACCAGCCGTTTGGAGATGGAGAGACCAAGCCCGGTGCCGCCATACTTGCGCGTGGTGGAAGTGTCGGCCTGGCTGAATGCTTGAAACAGACGAGCGGTCTGCTCCGCAGTCATCCCGATACCAGTGTCGCGAACGGAGAACTTCACCTTCACCCTATCGGCTAACTGCTCCTCCAGGGCAACGGTGAGCACTACCTCGCCATGATCGGTGAACTTGATCGCGTTGTTGACAAGGTTGATCAGGATTTGACCAATACGCAGAGGGTCGCCGACAAAACTCGCGGGCAAGTCATTTGGCAAAGCGATCAAAAATTCCAAATTCTTATCGTGAGCTTTTTGACAAACGACCGAAGAGAGATCTTCGAGCACCTGATCGAGGCGGAAATTTGTATTTTCGACCTTCAGTTTGCCGGCCTCGATCTTTGAGAAATCGAGGACGTCGTTGATGATGCCGAGCAGCGCTTGGGCAGCCACCTTTGTTTTTGTCAAATAGTCGCGCTGCTTTGCGGTCAACTCCGTTTTCAGTGCCAGGTGGGTCATGCCGAGGATCGCGTTCATGGGAGTTCGAATCTCATGGCTCATGTTGGCGAGAAACTCGGCCTTGGCCTCGGTGGCGGCGATGGCTTGCTCTTTGGCAGCCAGGAGTTCCGCTTCGGCCTGTTTACGATCGGTGATGTCTTTGGTCGTGTTGAGGAGATACTGCGGCTTGCCGGCAGTGTCCCTGATGACGGAAAAGGTGCCGTCTGCAATGACGATGCGGCCATCGCTACGAATAAAGTGTTGCTCCCACTCGTCGTAGTCGTATTTGCCTGCGAGCAGTTCCGCGTAGCGCCTGGCGGCGGAGGCACGTTGGTCCGGGTGGACGACCTGGTCCCATTTCTCCACCGTGGTTAAGTCCTCATGAGTGCATCCGAGCATTTCATGGAGAGCCTGATTGGTGAAATATTCTGCGTTGCGGACGTCGTGAAGACCGAGGCCGACGGGGGAGTTCTCAAAGATCGAACGGAACAGCTGCTCGCTCTCCTGCATCGCTTCCTGGGCACGCTTCCGATCTGTAATGTCTTCCTTCAGATCGACTAGGTACTGCGGGTTGCCTTGAGCGTCCCGGAGCAGCTGAAACCTCCCGTTGCAAGCAACGATGCGCCCGTCACGATGAATGAAATGCTGTTCAAATTCGTCCGTTTCTCGTTTTCCCTGAACGAGTTCCGCATATCGCTGCGCGCTTGTGACGCGTTCCTCGGGGCGAACAATTTCGTCCCATTTCTCTATACTGCTCAGCTCCTCTGCCCGATAGCCCAACATATCGTGGAGCGCATGGTTAGAGACGTGCTCCTTGCTGTCAATCTTGTATAAACCGATCCCGATCTGTGCATTTTCAAAAACCGACCGGAAAAGCTGCTCACTCTCCCGCAGCTTTTGCTCGGCTCGCTTTCGCTCAGTGATATCAACCACGGTGACGACTGCTCCAGTGACCTTCCCGTCCTCAAGAATGGGAAACGAGGAGTATTCAACAGAGACCGCTGTACCGTCGCGGCGCCATATCACTTCGTCGTTTGTGCAGCAACCTTCCCCCTTCAAGCACGCGCGGTAGACGGGGCATTCATCTATCGGGTAAAGGGAGCCGTCCGGCTTGTGATGATGCATCAGGTCATGGGTCTTGCGGCCGAGGACCTCTTCGGCGGGGTAGCCGATCAACTCACAAGTGGCGCGATTGATGAAGGTGCAGTTTCCTTGCAGATCGATCCCGTAGATGCCCTGCCCGGCAAATTCAAGGAGCAGCTGCATTTGTTGTGTGGCGCGGTTCCGTTCCTCCTGCAGTCCTTTGTACGACTCGAGCGAGCGCGCGATGTCACCGATCTCGGAGCGATCCTCCTGAAACCCGATCTGGACGCCCTGCTTTCGGGCGAGAAGGTCGTTCAGGCTGCATCCCAGGGCAGCCAAAGGAGCCACCATCCTCGTGCGGTAAAAGACGAGCGCCCCCCCGATCGCCAAAGCGTTGAGGGTCGCGGCGACGATTGCGAGGTTGACTGTACGCTGGGCCGCCCTCTCTTCAGAGAGGGCTTGAGCGGCGAGACGCTGGTCCAACCGGCGGCGGAATTCATCCAGGGGATCCATGATCAAGGCTTTTGCCTTGAGGTATTCCTCGCCGTACACATATCCCATCGCCGCGGCGAAATCTTTGCGTTCGGCAGCCTGGAACGACTTCTCTTCCTGGGCGATGAGAGCGTCGGAACTTTGCTTGGCGCGGGAGACTAGTTCGCTCTCCTCCTGGGTGAGGCCAAGCGCCTGCAAGCCTTCCACCGCACGGTCGCGGCTGCGCTCGACATGGATCTCGCGCAAGAATACTTCGCGGTACCGTGGGTCGCCGGCGATCGCGAATCCGCGCGCCGCCGCTGTCAACTTATCGGTGGCCCCAGCGAGCTGGTTGCTCAGCAGCAGCGACTGCGTCCTGGCATTCAGTGCAGTCAACTGGCGGTGCCTGAAATAGCCCGACACCAGCACGCATGCCACGGACGCAAGCGAAAGCGATGCAACCACTAGCGTGATGGCTCGGTTGGCCTTTTGCAGACGCATTACGCCTCTCTAAGTCCCGCCCCGCTCACTTTTCGACAATTGCGATGCGTGCGACGTCTTATCTGGCGGCGGATTGGTTCCAGCAGACCGAATGTTAAAAGGGCAGGACGGCGGCGCCTACTGGCAATAGTGTCAGGTCTACTCGCTCCGCAGCGCCTGGATCGGATCCACCGTCGCTGCCCGGCGGGCCGGCATCACCGAGGCCGCCAGCGCCAGGCCGAACACACCCAGGGCTGCCAGTATCAGCACAGCGGGATCAAACGGGCTCACCTGGAACAGGAAACTACGCAAAAGGTTCGCAGCCGCCGCAGCTCCAGCAAGGCCGACGAGCGCTCCCAGCGCGGCCAGCTTCGTGCCGGAGATCAGGACCAGGCGCAGGATGTCCCAGCGGCGCGAGCCCAGCGCGATGCGGATCGCCATCTCCTGCACCCGAGACGCCACCGAGAACGCCACGATGCTGTAGATCCCCAGTCCCGCCAGCAGCACTGCCGCCACGGCAAAGGTCGCAATCACGGCCGTGCTGAAGCGGCGCGGCCCTTGACTCTGCACCAGCACTTCACCCATCGTCCGCTCGCGGCTCAACGGCAGTTGCGGGTCGAGCTCCCGCACCACCCGCCGGATTCCGTTCTGCATCTCCTCCGGCGGCAACGCGGACTGCACCACAATGTAGCCCCAGTTGCCGTTCAAATCGGCGGGCTGGGCCAACGGTCCCGCCTCTTTTTCCTGTTGCGCCAGAGGCGTGTAGAATTGCGCGAGCTTATGGTCCCAGTACGACGACCCCAGCCTGGCATCGGCCACCTCGCCCACCACCGTCATCCACGGCGTGGGCATTTTCAGCATCCCGAGCCGCATGCGCTTGCCGATCGGGTCCTGATGCGGCCAGTAATGCTCGGCCAACTCAGTGTTCACGATCACCACCAATTGGCTGCTCGCATGGTCGGCATCGGTAAAATATCGCCCCCGCAGCAGCGGAATTCGCATTGCCCGAAAATAGTCTCCGATCACACGGCTCTGATGTGCCACCGCGTGGTCAGGCGCGCGCGGATCCACATATCCCTCCGCGACGAACGTTGCGGACCCGCCGCCCCCTCCCCCCGCCGGAAGCGTGTTCGTAAGCCCCGCACAGCGCACCCCGGGAAGCTGCTGCAGCCGCCTTAGCAGTTCGTGGTTGAAGTTCCCGATCATTGCCTGCGTCGCATACTGCTTCTGCGGCAGCGAATATGCGGCCGTCGCTACATGATCCGGCTCAAAGCCCAGGTTCACCTCGTTCATTTTCCTGAAGCTGCGCAGCAGCAGCCCCGATGCCGCGAGCAGTATGAGCGCCACGGCAATCTCCAAGACCACCAGGGCGGAACGCAAACGTACGTGCGCCGCACTCGCCGAGCCCAGGCCGTCCTTCATCTGCGCGTTCACGTTCGTGCGCAGCGCCGCAACTCCCGGCGCCAGCCCGCAGAACACGCCGGTCAGCACCGCCAGCAGCAGCGCGAACCCTGCCACCCGCCAGTTCAGCGTGATCTGGCTAGTCAGAGACAGATGGCCCGGCAGATGCCGGACAAGCAGAGTGCGTCCTCCGTAGATGGCGAACGCGGCCAGGCCAATGCCAATTACCCCTGCGGCCACGCTCAGCAACAGGCTCTCCACCATGATCTGCCGTAGCAGCGTCCTCGCCGTCGCACCCAGAGCAAGCCGCACTGCCATCTCCCGCTGTCGTCGAATCGACCTTATCAACAGCAGGCCGGCAAAGTTGGCGCACGCAATCAGCATCACCACCGCCACGGCCCAGAACAGTAGGCGCAGCAGAGGCCGCACGATCAACACAGTGATCTGTTGCAGCGAATTCACCATCGGGCGAATGCGAAGGTTCTGCGTGTCCTGCGGAAAATTCCGCATGATCTGTTGCGCCACCCCGTTCGCCTCGTCCTCGGCTTGTGCTGCCGTTACACCCGGTTTCAGCAGCCCCACCATCATGCAATCCCAATTCGAATTCGCCTCGGATACCAGTTCTTCAGGCGAAAAGCTCATTGGCACCCAAAGCTCAGGATCCCAGAACAGGGGGAACACAAAACTCCTCGGCATCACCCCGATCACGAGGTACGGTTCCCGGTCCAACAGGATCTCCGAGCCGAGAATTCGGGGATTACTGTTGAATCGCGACTTCCACATCCGGTAGCTCAGCACAGCCACCTGCGCGTGTTGCGCCTCTTCCTCCTTCGTGAATACGCGCCCCATCAACGGCATTACGCCCAACGCTGCAAACACAGATGGGGTCATGCGTACGCCCTCGATCGCCGTCGGCTGCCCCACACCAGACAAGTCAAAGCCCAAATACCCGTAGCCGCCGAGGCTCGAAAACGAGTGCAGCGCCTGTGAGTAGGTCGCCACCTCCGGCGCCGACACGAAGCCCGGATCAAGCCGCTTGCCCCAGTCCATTCCCGTCACATCCTCGCCCAGCGTCACGAGCCGGTCGGTATTAGGGAAGGGCAACGGCTGCAGCAGGACTCCATCCACTACCGAGAAGATCGCTGTGGTCGCCCCGATTCCGAATGCCAACATCAGTACGGCGGTTACAGTAAATCCCGGTGACTTTCTCAGCACACGTGCTGCAATGCGCGATTCACGCATCAACGAATCGACCCGCGATTCCCAGCCGGCCGACCATACCTTATGCCGTACCATCTCACTGCTGCCGATCTCTATCTGAGCTGCTCGCCGCGCGCTTACCGCGCTCATACCACTGCGTATCTTTTCTTCCACAGAGGCCTCGAAAAAACTTCTTAGCTCTTCTTCGATCTGGGCGTTCCGCTCGGAAGGGCGCAGCAGGGCCCGAAGACCAGTCATCAAGCTTCGAAGCATTTGTCCTCCTCTCTTAGGTCTCGAGAATTTGATTGATCGCTGCGATTTGGCGCCCCCACTGGCGGCGTTCCTCTTCAAGTGCTTTACGCCCGGCGGTGGTGAGTGCGTAATATTTCGCGCGGCGATTATTTTCTGTCGCGCGCCACTCTCCGCGAACTCGACCGGACCTCTCCATGCGGCTAAGTGCCGGAAGCAACGAGCCTGGATTTACCCGGAACACGCCTTTGCTTATTTGTTCAATCCGCAGCGCTATCCCGTAACCATGCATCGGCTCCAGAGCCAGTGTCTTGAGTACCAGCATCTCCAGGGTCCCCTGAACTAACTCGCGGTTGTCCGCTACCACGACAGCCTCCACTAGATAATCAAGAGGTATACGGCCGCCTTCTCCTGATTGTCAAGAGGTGACGAAAAAACAGTAAGAAAAGACCAAATCGACCCGGCCAATTTATTATGTTGTATGCTACATAGGGGTGATCGGAATCCGTTTTCTAAGGGGCTTTACGCAATGCGTCCAAGCAGAACGAGATGGATTTGTAATCGAGCGGTCGTCCTTGTGGTTGTCTTGGCGCCAGTAGCGCTCGCGGGCGCACAGAGAGTGATTACCTCGCAATACGACAATGCGCGCACCGGCGCGAATCTCAACGAGACCAAACTGACCCCGCACAATGTAGATGTTCAGCACTTTGGAAAGCTTTTCACCTTGCACGTGGACGGAGATGTGTATGCCCAACCGCTCTTCCTCGGCGGCGTGGAGATCCCGGGGAAAGGCCGCCACGACGTATTGTTCATCGCCACCGAGCACGACAGCGTCTACGCCTTCGATGCTTACGGCAATCCGAGTACTCCTCTTTGGCAGGCGAGCTTTCTCAAAGACGGTCTCACCACCGTGCTGGCGAGGGATGCAAATTGTCCATTCATCTCACCGGAAATTGGCATCACGTCGACCCCCGTCATGGACCCAGACACCGGAACACTGTATGTCTTGGCCCGCACCAGAGACGGATCAGGCTTTTTTGAGAACGTGTACGCCCAGCGCCTGCATGCGCTGGCGGTGACCACTGGGGTGGAGAAATTCGGCGGCCCGGTAGAGATTCGAGCCAGCATGGGCGGTTCCGGGAGTGGGAGCAGCAGTGGAAAACTGAGCTTCAATCCATTGCGGGATAACCCGCGAGCTGCGCTATTGTTGAACCGCGGCGCCATCTATCTCACCTGGGCCTCTGCGTGCGACGTCGGCCCTTACCACGGCTGGGTGATGGCTTACGATGCGCGGAGCCTGAAGCAGGAAGCGGTCTTCAATGCATCTCCCGATGCTTATGACAGCGGAATCTGGGAAGGGGACACCGGGCCCGCGGCCGACAATGCCGGCAACATCTTTCTTGCTACGGGCAATGGGCGTTTCGACGCCGGCAACGGTGGCCGCGATTATGGCGATTCCTTACTCAAGCTAAGCGGAGAGAGTCTGAAGCTCAGTGACTATTTCACTCCGTACAACGCGGCCGATCTGGAAGCCAACGACAGCGACCTGGGCTCCGGTGGGCCGATGCTGTTGCCCGACCAATCCGGCGCCCATCCTCACCTGGCGGTCGTGGAGGGGAAGGGAGGCGTCCTTTACCTGGTCGACCGCGACCACATGGGACGTTGGCAGGCTGGAAACAATAGTCATGCGGTACAGGCGATTGCCGTTCCCGATGGCGTCTTCGGATCGATGGCCTATTGGAACCACTACGTATACGTGCTGAGCGATGGGGACTCGCTGCGTCAATTTGCCGTCGCCGACGGTAAGCTTTCACCCAAGGCGGCGAGTGGCGTTCGTGGTGTATCGGCCACGCCAACTTTATCCGCCAATGGGCTCGACGACGGCATCGTGTGGCTGCTTCGCTCGAAAGTCTGGAACGGGTCAGATCAGCCCGCGGCCCTCTACGCCTATGATGCTACGAACGTGTCGCATGAACTCTACAACAGCGAGCAAAATCCTGGGCGGGACCGCGCCGGCCTTACCCTACGGTTTAATATTCCGATGGTCGTAAACGGGCATGTATATGTGGGCGCTAAGCACGAGGTGGACGTCTACGGCCTACTGCCTGATCGATGAAGGCCAGCGAGTCTGTCTCCGACGACCTAATGAAGGGTTTTCCGGGGCCGCGTAAACCAGTCGAACCACGACCCAGTGTATGCCGTGCCAGCAGCCCACGAAACGCTCCATCCCACTCGCGGATGATGAGGTTGAGTAACCGCCCTCAACTTGTCACCCCGACCGTAGCGGAGATTCGCCCTTTCGCCCCAGCCGATACACTTCGGGTTTAGGATTCTCCTGGAGGTCAGCCCATGGTCCGCTGTTTCGGGGTTGTTCTGATAACGTTTGCGGTCTTGCCAGTTTTAATGCGAGGCCAGCTAAAAGCTCCTGTCGCGCCCCCTCGACCGGTAACCGACATTTACTTCGGAACGACGGTTGTGGACCCATATCGCTGGATGGAGGCTGGGGGACCGGAACTGCTCGACTACATGAAGGCGGAAAACGCAGTGACCGAGGAGGCGCTTAAGCCCTTCGCGACGCAAAACGCCGCCATCCTCGACGAACTGACCAAGCTGGAAGATTCAGTTCCCGCGGTGCGGCGCATCAACCGCACGCTGGATCAGTATTTCTATCTGGAGACTCCACCGGGCAAGAGTGATGCGCAACTGAAAATTCGGCCGGTGGCGGGTGGGGAGGGACGCCTGCTGCTCGATCCAGCGACCATGGCTACAGCCGGGCAGCACGCTGCCATCGATTACTTCGTGCCTTCTCCAGACAGCCGCTTGGTGGCTGTCGGCATATCTCTCGGCGGCTCGGAGAACTCAACCCTGCATGTACTCGAAGTAGCGTCGGGCAAGCTCCTGACTGAGTCAATCTCCCGCGCACAAAGCGCGGCGCCATCATGGACGAACGATAGCAAAGGTTTTTATTTCGCGCGCTTGCAGGCGATGGCACCGGGAGCACCAGCGTCTACGAAATACGACAATCGCCGGGTCTACTATCACTTGCTGGGCAGCGAAGAAGCAAGCGATGTACCGGTGTTCGGACCTGACGTCACCACAAACCTGGGGCTGCCTAAGAACGGCGATGTTACGGTGCAGGTCGTGCCGGGAACGAAAATGCTGCTGGCCTCGCAAGTGTCCGGCGTGGTGGAAACGCCAGCCTACTGGGTGCGGCGTACTGAGGATGGACCTTGGATCAAGGTAGTGGAGCATACCGACACGGTGCTGGAACTGGAGGTCCACAGTACACGAGCGTTCGGCATGACCAAAGGTGGCGCGCGCGGACCCGTTGGCAATGGACAAGTCCTGGGTTTCGACCTGGCCAACGAGACGTTTGCGAACGCTCATGTGGTTGTGCCGGAGAGCAGCCTGATCCTTTCGGCACAGGCTGGAACGGGCATTCGTCCAGCACTCGACGCTCTTTACGTCTATGGCTTTCATGATGCGTTGAGCGTGGTGGTGCGGGTGCCCTATGAGAAAGAGAGCCAGCGAGCGGAGCTGTCCCTCCCTGTCAAAGGGGCGGTGGTTGAGATCGCCACAGACGACCGCCGGCCGGGCGCGATCTTGGTGATGCAGGGGTGGACCACCCCGCCGCTGGCCTACGCGTACTCGCCGCAAACCCATAGCTTTGCGGATACAGGTTTGCAGCCTCGAAGCCCCGTGGATATGTCCGCAATCACCTCGATCGAGGTGTCAGCGCCGAGCGCGGATGGGACGATGGTGCCTCTGTCGATTCTTTTCCGCAAAGACCTCGCCATCGATGGAACCAATCCGATTCTGTTGGAAGCCTACGGGGCCTATGGGATCACCATCGCTCCGGCCTTCGATGTGAGATTGCTGCCCTGGCTCCAGCGCGGAGGCATCTACGCCGTTGCCCATGTACGCGGAGGGGGCGAGCGCGGCGAAGCGTGGCATTTGGCGGGCATGAAGACCACCAAGCAGCACACCATCGATGACTTTGTCGCCTGTGCTCGTTACCTGATCACCCACAAATATACGTCGCCGCCTCATCTGGGCATTGAAGGCACAAGTGCCGGCGGCATCGCCGTGGGCGGTTTTCTTACCCAGCATCCGGAGCTGGTGGGCGCTGTGCTCTACCGCGTCGGGATCACAGATATCCTGCGCAGTGAACAGCGCGCGACCGGAGCGATGAATGCTTTTGAGTATGGTTCGGTAAAGGTGGAACCTGAGTTTCGCGCGATGTATGCCATCAGCCCTTACGCGCATGTGCAGGAGGGCGCAAAGTATCCGCCCGTGATGCTCGAAACGGGCGCCAATGATCCGCGGGTCACTAGCTGGATGTTGACCAAGATGACAGCGCGGCTGCAGGCAGCGAACGGCGGCCCTAACCCGATCCTGCTGCGGGTCGACTTCGACGCCGGACACGGTATTGGTTCAGGCCGTAAACAGGCCCTCAAGCTACAGGCGGACGAATACACATTCCTGGGCTGGCGTTTGGGTATGAAGGGCTTTGCACAAACAACGAATCCCCCGGCAGGATGACTCTTGCCGATCGCCGCTCCCATCCTGCTGGGCGCATCCAACTAATGAGATTCGGCGGGCGGTCGCGTCTGGCCAGACTGAGGAGGTGTCACATGACTTATGAAGCGGCAACTGGAACCTACCGGCAGACCAATCTTAAGAATGAATCCGAAGAATATCTGGCAAAGCGCGACGAATTGCGCCTGGCGGAAATTGAACTGATGGAGCACCGCGAACGAGTAGCAGCACTGCGGCGCGCGTTGCCGCAGGGCGCGGCCCTGCAGGACTATGAATTTCTCGAAGGGCCCGACGATCTCGATGCGGAATACGAACCCATTCACACCATAAAGCTCAGCCAACTCTTCCGGGCGGCGGGCCGTCCCTTGGTTATCTACCACTTGATGTACGGCAAGAAGCAGGTCAAGCCGTGCCCGATGTGCACCATGTGGGTGGATGGAGCCAATGGGGTGGCCCAACACATCGCACAGAATATCGATTTTGCGGTGGTCGCGGCGGCAGAGCCCAAGGCGTTACGCGATCACGCACGCGCGCGCGGCTGGAACAATGTCCGTTTGCTTAGCGCGGGTTCGAATACGTTCAAGTACGACCTTGGCAGCGAAGACGGTGACGGCGCCCAGGATTCCGCCGTCTCCGTTTTCACAAAAGATGCCGACGGCACTGTTCGGCATTTCTATACCGCGCATCCGAGGCTGGCGCCGGATATCAAGGAGCGCGGCATCGACTTGCTCGCGCCGGTTTGGAACTTCATGGATCTGACGCCCCAAGGGCGCGGAGCGTGGTACGCCTCCCTTGCCTATGGAACGAGAGCACGGGCGTAGATTTCTTCGAGCGCCGAACACTTCACAACCCTCTCACACATGGACGTCAAGCACGGCTGCGGCGGCAGGCACCGGCATGGGGATGAGAAAGTTGCTGGCGAGAAGATACTCGTATAGATGTCCGAGAGGTGGAGAGCGTCGCAGTTGGGCGGCCGTAACCCATCCGTTCGTTTCACTCCATTCCCAGTCGGTGGTCGAAAAGCCTTTTAGCCAGTCACGCAGATCCGCGGCCGTCATGGGATAAGCGTAGATGCGGACGTTTTGGGCGAAGAGCCGCCCCAGTGCCTCGAGATGACTGCCTTCGAGATCGCCGTAGAGGTCGTCAAACGCTCGAATAACCAGGGAGAGACCCGAAACGAAGCGCACCGGCGCCTTGGTATAGCGGTTGACGAGCGCGGTCATGTGGTAAAGCTGGCTTTGGCGAAAAAGGAGCACGTCGCCGCCCGCGGCAAGAAGGGCATCGATGCGGCAAACTAAGTCAGGAAGCTGCGGAGGCGGGTCGTTGGCTCCTAAGGAACTACCTGTAAGGCAAAAGAAGCCGGCAGGCACCGCTTTCGTTTTCCCCAGCTCATTCTGAAGCTCCTCAACACCCGAAGCTAACAACCGCGCGTGAAGTTGACCGTGATCCGCGTCCACGTGCCCAAAGTATCCGGGCGCGAGCACGATAGCTTTCTTGTAGAGAGACTCGGTAGGGGGAACCGCGGGGCCCTTGGAGGAGAAAAATACAGCCTCTGCGAATCCCGCGGACACCAGGTACACCGGGAGCGAATGAAGGTCCCAGGTCTCGAACGCGGGCCCGCGAACATCGATGTAGTCGATTTCGATGCGCTCCTTGACGACATCCTGCGCCAGGCCTTGCATAAAGGATTCCCTGGTTTGCGATTCGTAGAACGCAGAGTAGATGAGATTGACGCCGAGAATACCGATGGCTTCCTGCTCAAGGACATTCGCAGGGTCGAGCATGTTGATGTGCAACACGACGTCGTTAGCAGGGCCGCCCGGCTGCAATTGAAAACGCAGACCGACCCAGCCATGGGGTTCGTTGGTACCCGCGAAGTTGCGCGCGGAGATGGTATCCACAAAAGCAAAAAACCGCGTGTGCTGCCCGCGAGTTTGGTTTAGCTGCGTGAGGAGCTGTGTCCATTCACTTTCCATCATGGCTTCCAGGCGTTCTTTGGAAACATAGCGCGAACCGGAACCATAGAGATCATCGCTCACCTCCTTATCGTAGGCGGAAATGGTTTTGGCCACCGTGCCTGACGCGCCTCCTGCCACCAGGAACCAGCGGGCGACTTCTTGCCCAGCGCCGATCTCGGCGAAAGAACCGAACTTGGAGGGATCGAGATTGAGGGTGAGTGCTTTATGGTGAGTGTCGAGTTTTTCAGCGGAAGGCATAGGCAGGCTCCTGTTGGGCGGCCTTCTAAGAGGCGCGAATGCATTGGAGATTCAACTGGCCGAGACACGACTTACCGGCATTCGCTGCGCGCGCGAGTCGCAAACAAGAGAGCGATACCGCAAATGAGCGACAATCCTCCGGAAATTGGGAGTACCAGGCTGGTCTTATGTAGTTCAGCAGCGTGGAGCAGCAGCAGTACCGGTGACACGTAGTATAAAGCGTAGCAATCCCCAGGGCGACCAGGATGAACCAGATAATGGATGCCGCTCTCACGAAATCTCACAGTTGACTTGCTCTTATCTGATGCGCTGCCCCCCCCTTTGTTTCATGTGGATTTTGTCTCCGTCCCAGGACTCCTCACAACTCAATCGCCCGGGATTCCGGGCATAAACACGCGCCCCACGACCAGGATCACGCGGAAGTCGCGGGCTGAATCAGCAGGCTCAGAGCCCCAGGAATCGAAATGGTTTAGTCACTACGAAATCCTTGGCCGCGTTTCCGTCATAGACGTGGCTTTGGTTGGGACCCAGATCCAGCTTCTTGACTTTACCCGACTCACTGGAGAAATCCACGTCCTTGAAATCCACCCAGAAGGTGTTTGGAGTAACCGCGGATTCAAAGTAGTAGATCTTTCTCTTCTGGTCGGACACAGTGCGCCAGCGTGTGGAGGAGATATTGGGCTGGTCAGGGGTCGTGATTCCATAAGGAACAGAAACATTGCGTATCACGCTGAAGACACTCGCCACCGTGATATCCGGACTCTCGCCTTTGGGAATCGCATTGATGTAGAACGAGGCGCGTGCAAAACGGTCTGCTGCGCGATTCGTGCCCGGCAGCATCACCGTTCCACCGATGCCTTGCCAGTATTCATCCATGGCAAGCTGCTTGTCGAAGGTCGGCGAGTTGGTCATAACCTGGTACTTGCGATCATGATGGATGACCTGCTTGCCATCGATGTATTCAATGATTGCGCTGTCTCCCGTGGCGTCGGACATCGAAAGATGCAATGTGGCCAAGCGTTCTTCGCCGGGCACACTCGCGGTTACCACGGTAAACGGCTCGTTTTGCAGAGCATCGATTGCCTCCCCAACCGTGGCAAAGTTGTCGAGAACATACTGCGCCCAGATGGAAATCGCAAGCATCGGTTTGGAGGAATCGGGTTTTGGATACTGGGATTCAACCAACCATAGGACGTTTGCAACCAACCCTTTTTCGTTCATTCCATCCGTTGTCGAAATGTCATAACCGGTCGCAATCACACTGCCGTACTTCGATGTCCAATGGGCAGAATGCGCGCCGGCCTCTCCGGTCCGCGATATTCCGCGCGGTAATATCCAGATGTTTGTGCCCACATCGACCTTCCAATCCATGGATCGCGCTGTGATCACGTTTCCATCCGGCCCCAGGTAAACGACCCGCGTACAGGCTTCTGACGTTTGAGTGATGAGCAAGCAGCAGGCGATGGCCGCCAGGAAGGCGGAAAGGCGAACCGGTTTCTCGCGATTGCGCATGAACGGGACCTCATCGATAAGGTTTTCGCAGAACGCCGTCTCCGCGATCAGTATTACCCATTCTAGCGAAACCGCTGCGCAGTCAAACTAACCCCTCTATCCGGGGGCGCATGCGAACCGTGGGGGGAGCGGAACATGAAGACAATGACCTGCAAAGCGCTTGGGGGGCCCTGTGAACAAGAACTGTCCGCTGGATCATGGGACGAGATGGTCAAGACCATGACCACACACGTAATGGAAAAGCATCCGGACACCGCCAAAGCGATGGAAAAAATGCATAACGAGGACCCTAAGAAATGAGGCAAGGAAACCAAGCCAAAGTGGGAAGCGACACCGGACACATAGTCGTGAGTAGTCATAGCCTTAAAGGCACAAGTGGCTATTGCAAAAATCCCCTGGGCGTGATCTATCTGGGCTGTGAGCATTGTCTACGCAGATCGGATCGGATCCTCCTCAGATTCTTTGGCGCTACTGTTGCCCATGTGGCTTTCGGGCCCATCCCTTTGGCTGCACCTGGCGACCGTGGCCCTCCTCGCTTTTGGACTCGTCCTGACACTTCGAAGAAAATCTACACCCGCCACGGGTGTAGGTAACCTGGTTCGCTTTGGTTCACTTTTCTTCGCCGTGCCCCTAGCGGTCTTTGGGATGCAGCACTTTGCACTTTACGATTCTGTAAAGTTCGGGGTGCCGGCTTATATGCCGGGGCGCTTTTTCTGGGCCTATCTGGTAGGCGCGGCGCTGATCGCAGCCTGCCTGAGCATTCTCACGGACATCCACGCAGATCTTGCCGCTTTGCTAGTCGGCATCATGCTGCTTCTTTTCGTGCTGATGGTCCACCTGCCGAATCTGATCACGAATCCGGGCGACCGCTTCGCCATCACCGTGCCTTTGCGAGATCTTGCTCTGAGCGGGGCAGCGCTTTCCCTGGCAGGTGTTTTGGGCTCCGCCCGCTATGGGCAATCGGCCCCTTGGCTGGTGCAGGTGGGAAGGTGGTTTTTCGCTGTGCCGATGCTCTATTTTGGTGTTGAGCACTTTCTCCACCCGGACTTTGCTCCAGGCATGCCGTTTCCGCTGCACGCGCCGGCCTGGCTTCCCGGCCGCGTGGTCTGGGCTTACGCTACCGGTATCATCCTTCTGGTTTGCGGTCTGGGTATCCTCACCAACAAGTACGTGCAAACGGCGGCCGCGTGGTTGGGTGCTGCATTTCTCGTGCTCACCGTCGTGATCTATTTGCCCATGGAGATGATTCACCCCGCGATCGACATCAGCGGGGAACTGGACTATGTTGCCGATACGCTGGCGATGAGCGGCGCCGCCCTGCTGGTAGCCCGCGCAACTGCACCGGATCTGCTGGCGCATCGGCCTGGTGTTAGGACTGCGGCGACGTTGGAAGCTTGACCTCTGCGTTGGGGAGCAGTGGCAGCGCGTCTCTGCTAGGCGGCGGCCGCTTTCTCGGCTGGAGAAGAAGGCTCCTCGGAGAGTTCCTCGAGGCTCTTTCCCTTGGTCTCGGGGAGCATGAAGATGGTAACGGCCAGTCCAAGCGCGCTCACGATAGCCGCCGCTCCTTCGGCAGCAGGCAGGCCGTGCCAATGCATGAGGAAGGGGAAGGTGAAGACTCCGACGAAGCCGCCGATCTTCCCCAGCGCCGCGGCAATGCCGTGAGCAGTGGTGCGGACCTTTACCGGGAAGATCTCCGATGGATACACAAAGGTCGTGGCGTTAGGCCCAAACTCCGTGAAAAAGTAACTGAACCCATAGATGAATAGAAAAGGCCAGACAAGTTTCTCCACGTTGGGAATAAGAGCAAGCAGGCCGAAGGTAACTGCCATCATCCCAAAGCCCAGGAGCTGAATAGTTTTCCGGCCGAGTTTGTCCATGGTGAGGGCAGCGACCGCGTAACCCGGCGCGGCGAAGGCGGCGAAGATGCCAAGTTGCGTGAGCGTCTTCTGCAGGAGGGTATGGTCGCTTCCCAAAGCGGAGAGAACGAGAGGGCTCGATACCGTGTTCCCGTAGTAAGCAAAGTCCATGAGGAACCAGGTGGCACTGGCGCCGACCAGGCGAACGAGGATGAGTTTGTTATCGATGAGACGATGGTAGCCGTCCCAAAAGGAAACGGAATGAGTCTTGGGGTCGTAGTGGCCGGCTTTTTTGAGTTTTCCGGATTCGTCCTCTTCCTGGCCCACGGCTTTGAGGAACCGCGGTGACTCTTTGAGGTGCCGGCGCGCACCGTAGACGGCGAGGGCCGGAATCGCGCCGAATGCGACCAGAACGCGCCAGATAATGTCTTGCGAAATATGCGTCGAGAGCATGGCAGCGGCGAGGAGCGGGCCGACGATGAGGCCAGCTGCCTGCATGGCAAAGACCAACGTGACCAACATGCCGCGATGGGCCTTGCCGGCGTACTCGCTCATGATGGTGGCAGACACGGGGTAGTCGCCGCCAATCCCGACGCCAAGTATGAAGCGAAATCCTATGAGCCACCAAATATTGGGCGAGAAGGCGCAGGCGATTGCTCCGGCCGCAAGAACCAGGACTTCGACGCCATAGATGCGCTTGCGGCCGACCATGTCGGCGACACGGCCAAAGAGCAGGGCGCCTATAGCGGCGGCGAGCAGGGCGGTGGACTCAACGAGACCCTCTTCGACTTTGCCGACGTGCCACATGGGCTTGAGCAAGGCCATGACCACGCCGATGATGAAGAGATCGTAGGCGTCGGTGAAGAAGCCCATGCCGGAGATGAACATGATCTTCCAATGCTCTTTGGAGATGCCTGCGTCGTCCATCTCGGAAAAGTCACTTTGTCTGCTACCGCTCGTTGTCGCCATGCCGAGCACCTCCCTAGCGTTGATGCGTAGACGTCGCAACGCAGTATGAACGGGATGTAAAAATCACGGGAAGTGCGCATAGGCGCTCAGGGGTTGCTTCCGCACTCGTCATGGCATCGAAAAGAAAGGTGATGAAACCAAAAGAGCACTGCGAATGAGGCTAAAAAATGGGCCCAGTTGCTATCCGAAGGCTTCCCGCTTTAGGATAGCTTCAGCATATGAATTATCTCGGGTTACCGACTTCACTGGAAATGCAAGCGTGGTGCTCCATTCTCGGCCATGAGATGTTGCGCTGGCCCGGGGTAAAAATGTGCCATGTATTTGGCACCTGCGCGTTTTACCGCCGCAAGGTGATGTTTGCCATCCTCCCTGACAAACGCAGTTTGGATAGCTCGACTGCAATTTCGTTCAGAGGGGCTCCCAAAAATCCCGCAAGCCGCGAGGAAGATTGGCAAACTTTTGAATTGAAGAACGGCGACCTCGTTAACGCAGCGCTTGTTTCGCTGGAGAAGGCCTATAGGGATAGTCGCCTGCGCCTGTTTGACGCGCCTCCGAGGCGTTCGAAGCTGGTAAATCCTGCCGAACACCACAAAGCCGGATTGGCTTCCACGACACGCGCCAGTATCTGATTATTTGGCACTACCACCGCTACATTAGGAGCGGTCGGGGTATTTCCGACCCGCTGGCGGGAGGCTAAATGTCACCGTCACAATTCTCCGCCACGACGCTTGTCCCGTTTCGCAACCGTCTTAGTCTTTCCGGCACAACGAAGGATCGATCCGCTTCAGTAAACTGAGGAAGCCGGACAACGTATGTCGCTGCTCTGGGCGTCTGACAGTATAGAGCAAATCCCTGAAATGCTGTCTGGAGCCGATGCCCGTTCCCTCGAGTCACCTGAAAGATCACATCGAGATTATTGCGAAGCACGAGGAAGAATTCCTTGCGGGCCGGACAAGATCGGAGCGCGTTGGAGATCTGCTCGGTGCCTTTGTAGGAAGTCTGGGCTTTATTGTTTTCCACATCGCGGTATTCTCGGTATGGATCTTGATAAACACCCTGCATTTCGGCAATCTTCCGCACTTTGATCCTGTTCCGTTTTCGTTGTTAGACACCGTCGTCGCGTTAGAAGCCATCTTCCTTGCCAGCTTTATCGTAATGCGGCAGAGCAGGTTGAGCCGCCGCTCCGATGAGCGGGAGCACCTTATGTTGCAGGTCCTGATCCTTGCGGAAAAGGAGATCACTGCCGTCCTTAATCTCCAGAGAGAGGTCGCAGTAAAAGCCGGTCTGCCGGCGATCCCCGGCGACGCGGAGATCGAGCAGTTGAGTCAAGACACCTCCATTGACGAAGTCGCCCAGACCATCAGAGAGTCTCTTCCTCCCGACTAAGCTGTTTCTCAATTGGTGTAGATCAAAGCCATCAACTTATTCGTGGTTTCTCCCATGGAAAACCACGCCACGCGGTCTCTATCAGGCCACAGTAATTACGAAACTGCCCGAGAGCAGCTACCGAGCCGCAGCTGCGAGAATCTTCCACAGAATGTCCTGCGATCTGCGTTGTCCGTAGTTGGTGTCGTATGCGCTGGATGTAATCGCGACCACCATATGGAGCGACGGAACGATATAAATTTTGTTGCCGCCGTTTCCCGAAGCAAAGCGAGCCTGTACGCTGTGGTGGCCAATCGGTTAGGCTTTGGTGTACCCCATGTATCCGCAGGAATCTGCGTAGGGATCGCTATCTGAGATTGCGACCTGGTTTGCCAGACTGCTAGCGACCCATTGCTGGCGCACAAGGCGCCGGCCGTTCACCACACAGTCATTCAGCATTAACTCGCCGATGGCTGCCAAGTCGCGCGTAGTGACGGAAAGGTTGCCCTGTCCGGTCACTCGGTTGATAGGAACGTGTCGCCAACGATAGTCTTGAATTCGCAATGGATGAAACAGATGGATCTTCGCGAAATCATCGAGGGGCATGCGGCTTGCACTTTAGATGATCGCGCCAGTCAGAAAGGCGTTGATCGAACAATAGTTATATTTCGATCCGGGAATCCCGTTCATGGGTTCCGTGTAGGTGGTGTGAATCCAATCTGACGACTTGTCGAGATTATCCTCGTTCCCCGGAGTGGATGGGTCTTCGTCGTCGGCATCGAGCGCCGAGCGCATGTTCAGTAAATCTTTGATAGTTGTCTTTTCTTTGCCGTCTTTGGACAAGCCCGGCAGATAAAGAGCAATCGAGTCGTTGACGCTGTGAACCAATCCCTTCTGGATGGCTATGCCCATCAGCAAAGAGGTAATGCTTTTAGTGGCCGACCGAATATCGTGAAGGGTATCGAGGGAATCGCCGTTAAAGTATCGTTCGCTTGCCAGGCGGCCGTTGCTCACAACGACGCCCTTGAGATCGTGATGCGGCTCCCGAGCCAGCTCCGAGTACAGAGACTGTAAGGCAGCACCGTCGATGCCGGATTCGGTTGGTCTCTCTTGCGACCACTCAATGCCACCTGGAGCCTCGTCTGGTGCGCCGTTCTCGTCGTCGCTTGGACAGACAAGAGCACGTAAACAAAAACGACCGTTGCAAGCGCTGCCGAGAGCAAGCTAGTTCGCACAGCAACACTATACGGTGCAGGGCCGCTTGGTGTTGAGAACCTCTCATCAGGCCGCCACCATGGCTATCGTGATTGAGCCAACCGAAAAACCGCTCGACTCCGGCCTCGCAACGCAGGTAGCGAAACTATGGCCGCACAGGGAGAATGAAGCCAACATCATCCTTGGACAATTCTGCCGCATCAGATTGCATTGGTGGCGGCGGCTGGATTTATCAGAAATTTTCCCCGGTAAAGACATTCAGTGTTGCTTCTCGTGCAAGAAAGTGAAAATCGATGGCGCCGTGCACGAGCCTTGACGTTCGTTACCGCTGCTAGTGGACGGATCTGTTCCTCGGCCGGTCCCACCGTTGAAACAGGGGTGCACCCCAGGTTCCTATCGCGAGCAGAGAGCCAAAAAGCACGATGGCATCAATGCTCTCCCGGCCCTGAGACGACCAGTAGGCAGCCGCGTCCAGGTTCAACCACAGGGCAAACTCGTCGAGAGTAAGCGCTGCTCCAATCCCATAACCCAGCGCGAGCAAGCGGCTCAGAAAGATAGAAAGCGTGCTGGCTCCGGTTCCAACTTCCGCAAGCGTTGCATAGCCGGTAATAAGCAGCAGGAGGATACCCCACACCAGGTGGTGGATGTGCCGCCCACCCATCTCAACATAGCCGAAGGGCCCAATATGATGCGTGATGGAGGCCACCAACAACCGCACCGCCAGGAAGGTGACGAAGAAGCTCACCGAGGCAAGAAACAGCCGCCGATGCGGCCGGTCGGGAATCTTCTGGTGGATCACCAGGCCGAGCTTGGTTAAGTGCAATAGCAGAAGGATCACTGCCGCGAGTACGGCAACAAAGATGAGAAGAACCCAAGCTCCCCCAATGTGCATAACGAAGTATGCCTTAAGAAATTGTTATGTTGGCAGGGAAAATCAGTAGCTTGGGCGCATAAAGCAACGGTCCCGGCCTAGCCGGGACCGCGTCAAGTGGGTCTTACCAATGTGTCAGACCTGTGACCCTCAGTAAGTTAGTTTGAGGGCCAGTTGAATCAGGCGAGCATTGTTCAGGGTGGAATTGACATAGCCGAATCCCGGCTGGCTCACATCGCTGACGGGCGAAGCGAACTGTGGATGATTGAAGAGGTTGAAGAATTCAGCGCGGAAATTCAGGCCCATCTCTCGGGGCAGCCCGATCTGCTTGATGATGGAGAAGTCTGTGTTGACGAAATCAGGTCCGGTGGCCGGGACGCGCGACGCATTTCCCAACTCGCCGGCCGGGGCGGCAACAAAGCAGGATGTGTTGATCCACTCCAGCTTACCGTGGGCCGCGTTATGAGAGTTGCATCCGGCGACCTGGTTAGGTCGGTTCCAATCATTGTCATTGCCACCGTTGGAGAAATCGTTGCCCGCGTTGTTGATACTGTCGATCAACGGGACGGGAAATCCGGACAAAATTCTCTGGATAAGAGTCACCTGGAAGTTGCCGAGAATGGCGTTGGTCAGGCCATTCCAATTGCTGCCGAACGCCTTTCCGCGGCCGACGGGCAAATCATAGATGACACTGCCGGTGAAGCTGTTATCGAGATTGATCTGCGATAACGCCCAATCCAGGTTCTGCCAGTTGGGCAGAGGAAAATAGGGGGCGCTAACCACGGAACCTAAACCATCGGTTAACCCGTTGTCATAAGTACGGGAGTAGGTGTACGCAAACAGAGCATACAGGCCGTACTTGGCCGTCTTGGTCTCCGCCTTGATCTGCAGCGAGTTATAGCTTGTTTTGCCCACATCGCCCATCAGATCGATCTGGTTAAAGTTGGGCGCGATATAGGGCGACTCGTAAGGGGTGCCATTGAAATTGCAACCGAGCGTATAGCCTTGTACCGTGCCGCACGCACTCGGACTCCCGGCAGAAAGGCTGTTGCCGTATACCAGGATGTGCGAACCCTCGGAACCCGCATAACCAGCGGTCAGCACCAGGTTGCCGAGCAACTGACGTTCGACGTTCACGTTGTATTGCAACACCCGGCCGTGCTCTATGTTCGTGGGCATGTAATTGAACGTGCCCTGAAATGTCTGAGCGTTTTGCGGCGTAGGAAGCGGCACAAATCCGCTCGACAGACTAATGGCAGAGGGGGTTTGCCCGCCGACCGTAGCGCAGTAGGAAGTGGCAAAGGCGCAGCCCTGGGCACCGAAGCCGTCATACTCACCCAGGAAGGGCGGGTTCTGCCATAGGCCCGGGGCGCCCTGGCTCCAGGCGGAGTCGTGGAAAATGGAGAAACCGGCACGCAGCACGGTCTTGTCGCTGCCGAATACCTTCCAGGTGCCACCGATGCGGGGCTCGAGGTCCGTCCAATCCATTTTGATGCCGGCCGAATTATTCACGCCATTTTGGTTGGAAATCAGAAGCTGCCCAGTGAGGGGAAGGTAGTCAGCCTGGCGTCCGTGTGCTTCGGAGATGGGCGTTGTCATGTCATACGCCAAGCCGATGTTGAGGACGATGTTGGGTGTGAGGCGCCAATCATCTTGTGCGAAAGGACGGTAGATCTTCCAGCGGCGGCCGCTGACCGGACCCTCATATGTCTGGTCATGAACGGCGAGACCGGTCATCCCGAGCAGGAAATCCGCCTCTGAGTTACCTGACAGGTTAAGGGCGCTGTTACCGGTAAAGTTACCGGCAACGCCGAGGATCCAGAAGCCATCCTGGAAAGCCTCAGCGCCCACGTTCATTTGATTTGCGCGAAAGTCCATCCCAAACTTGAAGTCATGCTTCCCGTGGGTGTAATCGAGCGAGTCGCGGTAAGAGAAGATGTTGGTTCCACCCTGGAACGGAGAATAGCCGCGATCGCCGAGCGCCCAATAGCCGCCCTGGAACTCGGTCGAAACCAGGCCGCAGCTATAGGCTCCGGGCAGGCATTTGCTGGCCGCACATCCCAGGTTAGCGTTGGGAATGCCGCCGCCAATCGTGGAGGAGAGGCAGGTGCCCGTGCCTTGCGAATCGATGTAGTCGAAGATGCGGTTGTAACCAAAACTGAACTGGTTGACCATGTTTGCATTGAACACATGGGTCTCGCCAAGAGCGACGTTGCGCGCGTGGTTTCTGATGCGCTGGTTGCTGCCGAAGGCGTTCTGTTCGGCAAATCCTGGTGCGCCCCCGGGCACGAAAGAGTACGCCTGGTCATAACTGAAACGGCCAAAGGCGTTATCCTTTTCGGAAAACGTTTGATCCAGCCGGGCATCGAGCCTGGTGTCGTCCAATTCACGCACGGGCTGATTGGTGTAGTTGTACCCCGCACTGGCATTGTTGGCGTTGGGAGCCGGGTACAGGTTAATCATGGCCTGTCCGATGGGGTTGATCAGGTTGGCTGGAAGCTTATTACAGGGAACGCCAGGGGCTTGGCTTCCATCGGGGTTAGCGGGAAGGGCAGCCCCCGCGCCATTGCACTGAAAGTAGATGGCGTTCGGGTTTCCTGGCGTAGCCGCTCCTACCATGTTGGGGTTCACAATGACCGGACTAGAAAGAGGATTGCCAAAAGCGTCGCTGGAAAAATCGCCCGTGCGCATGGCCTGCGAAGGCACGAGGCCCTCAAAGGGAATTTCGTAGAGCTGGAATTTCTGTTCACCATCGACGAAGAAAAAAGTCTTGTTCTTTTTGATGGGACCGCCGACGGAGCCGCCGAAGTCGTTCAGGTTAAACTTTTGCGACGAGGTGGCGAAGTAGCTTCTGGCATCGAGACTTGTATTGCGCAGAAATTCGTAGAGGGTCCCGTGAAAATCGTTGGACCCGGATTTTGTGGTGACGATCACGGTTGGGCCCGCCCGGGTGCCGTATTCGGCGGAGTAGCTGTAGGTCAAAACCTTAAATTCCTGAATGTCATCGATGGAAGAGAAGATGCCGATACCACCTGAAGTCAGCTCGTTATTGTCGACGCCGTCCAGCAGCCAATCGGTGCTGTTGGGCCGGGAACCACCGACCGAGAGCGAGAACGAACCGCGTGCGGCCACCTCACTGCTGGCGGCGGACGTGAAAAAGCTGTTGGGGTTGGTTTCTTGGGTTGCTCCAGCGGTGAGCGTGGCCAGTTGAACGAAATCGCGGCCGTTCAAGGGCAGCTGCGACACCTGCTGCGAGTTGATGACTTGCCCTAGCGATGGATTGGCTGACTCGACCGCCACGGCCTCACCGGAAACTGCCACTGTGGTGACCACGGTGCCGGGCACAAGCGAAAAGTCAAGTTCGCGGGCTTCGTCAGTCTGTAGGTGCAGATCCTTGTTTTCAGCGCTTTGAAAGCCGGTCGCGTCCACGTGCATGGTGTAGATCCCGACCGGTAGCAAAGGCAGCAGATAGTGTCCGGCGCCGTCCGTCTTGGTGTCTCGCGTCAGACCGGTTGTCTGGGAGGTAGCGATGACGGCCGCTCCAGGGACAGCCGATCCAGATTTATCAGTGACATTGCCGGAGAAACTTCCCGTGGCCTGGCCATGCATGGCCGGAGCGATCATCAACGCGAGCGCGCAGATGATCACAATACAAATCATTTTGTAGGATGTTGTATCGGTCTGGCCTTCCACCGATTTCGAACGCTTGCTGCCTGCCAAAGTGCTCTTGGTGCACTTCATATCAACCCCTTTTCTGTGAACGGCTAAGGTGGCTTTTGCATGACTGGGCTGCCCTGGGTGATTAGACTTTAAGAATAGCGCGGTCGAAAGTCAACGCAAGTTTTAGCCACCTCACGGATTCGCAGGGTTTGCATGAGAATTCTTTAATGGGGCAGCTGAGCCAAGGCTTTCTCGGCAGCCGGGTGACCCGGATGCTGTTTGAGCAAGGCAAGGAGTACAGTGCGGGCCTTTTCCGTTTGGTTCTCCAGAGTGTACACGGTGGCAAGGTTAAGATAGGCCTGATCAAAATCGGGCACAGAGCGGATGCAGTCTTCGAAAGTGGCGACCGCTTCGTCTACTCTTCGCGTACGCAAATACAGGATGCCGAGATTGTTCAGGGCCTCGGGGTAAGCGGGCCTTAGCTTCAATGCCCTTTGGAAATACTCATAGGCGCTCTTGTTGTCATTGGTTTGCGCATAGACCATAGCCAGGCTGTAGTTGGCCTCCGGGTCATCGGGGTCGATGTTCACAGCGCGTTGCAGAATCTGGCGTGCATCCTCCCACCGGCTCATCTGGCGATACGCGTTGCCGAGATTGTCCAGAGCGATCAAGTGATTTGGATTTAGTCCGAGCGCTTGCTCGAAATCGTGAACAGCTTCCTCGGTATTCCCCTGCCGTTCGGCGATGATACCGAGGTTGTTCCAGGCATTAGGCAGAGTATCCGGATAGCTGGCGCGCAGCTGAAGCGCATGACGGAAGCTCTCCTGTGCTTCAAGGTTTTTTTGCTGGTTCAGATAAACGCTCCCGACTCCGTAAGCAGCCTCGGCGCTCGAGGGATCATCACGCAGAGAAAGACGGTACGACGCTACCGCCTGGTCGAGGTAGCCATGCTGAAAGAAGATCGATCCATACGAAAGATAGTTACGCCGGAACTCCAAAGTGTCGGTCACACCACGAAAAGGAAGGGCCTTGGCGATTCGTTCTGCTGGGGTTCGCGGAATGCGACTGCAATCCTCTTCAAATTGCTCCGGCTTGACCACCCCCTGGTAGATCTTGACGATCTCTCCCTTCTCGTCGAGCAACATCGAGGTCGGCAGGCTGAGGTCGCGGTGACGATCAAACAGGTAGCGATAGACGATGTTGTAAATGCCGGCCACATCGTCGCTGCCGAGAAGAACGGGGATGAAAATGCGGTCTTGGCGCATTATCGACCGAAGGTTGCCGGCTCGCGCACCCTCCTCAATATTCACGGCCAGCACAGCGAACCCTTGGGCCCCCGGACGCGCGTTTATCTGCCCGAACATCTTGAGTTGCTGCCGGCATTCGGGTGCGACGGAAGTCCAAAAGCTGATCAGTACGGGCCTTCCGCGAAGCGCGCTCAACGTATGAGTCTGCCCGTCGAGGTCGGGAAGGGAAAAGTCCGGTGCGGAGAAGGGCGCGACCAGCCAAGTCTCGGCGGTCGTAGGGAGCGGCTCAGGCGGGCTATTGGTTGCAGGATTCCCGTCGCCTCTCCTGGCGGATTCCAGGCGAAAAGGCTCGATCTTCGTGGGATCGGCCCCTTCCACCACCCAGATGCGATGGTTGACCGGCAGGCCAGTCAATTCCTGGACTAGTCCACTCGGCCAGCGAATCGAGGCCCGCACCGGCCCCTTGACGTCTCCCAGGCCGAAGAACACTTCTTTGCTGTGCTGGGACAAAAATCCTGATCCCGCCTGGACAAAACGAGTCTGCCGGCTAATGCCCGCTGCGAGGGTGATCTCCGCTCCGATCGCGTCGCGGTTACTCTTGCGGCCCTGCAGGCGGAAAGAAAGCGAGGGGGGCAGGTCCATCTCATTCTTGAGCACACGGAGCTGAGGCCCATTGCGGCTCTTCAAAAATATCTCGAGCCTGCCGTCCAGATCGAAGTCAGCAAGGGCGAAGGCCCGGCCGTCTTCCAGAAAGTCGAGGCCCACGGCTCCCGATACGTCGGAAAAAGTTCCATCCCCGTTGTTGGCGTAGAACACATTGCGCTGATAACCGCTCCAGGTCGCATCCGACCGAATCAGTTCATTGAGCGTATTCCATCCTTGCTCATAGGCCCTCGATAGCGCGGTGGTCGCAGGGGAATTGCCGACCACCTGCCTCCAGAAAAAACTGTCCAGGTCCTCGCGTGAATGCCCCGAAACCATGCCATTGGCAATGTAGAGATCGGGGAATCCATCATGGTCAAAGTCCCAAGCGTCGCTGGACCATGACCAGCCACCCATCTCAACGCCGGCCAAAGCGCCGGCTTCGGTAAACGTATTGCCCTTCTGGTTGCGGAACAAGGAGTTGCCCCGGGCATGCTTGCGATAGAGCGCGCGCACGTCAGCCGGAGCGTCGTCCTGGAAGAGTTCTTGCATGGAGAGCCGTTTGCCGGCCGCCGACCACATGTCCGCCACATAGAGATCCTGAACGCCGTCATTGTCATAATCCAACCAGGAAACGCTCATGCCCGCCCCGATATCTTCGACTCCAGTCTGCGCAGCTACATCGGTAAACGTTCCATCTCCGTTATTGCGGTAAAGATTCTTTCGGCCAAAGTCGTTCACCACATACAGATCGGGCCATCCGTCGCGGTTGTAATCGCTCCAACCACAGCAAAAGCTGTAGCGCGTGTTATTTCGGTCGAGGCCGGTCGAAGCCGTCACATCGCGGAAGGTTCCATCCCTTTGGTTGCGCATCATGAAGTTGGGAGGACCATTCTCAGCGTCGAAATAGGGCAGTGGATACCTGTATTGGTCGGCGCCCTGGTAGTAAACGTAGAGGCAAAAGTAAATGTCTACCCAGCCGTCTTTGTCGTAGTCGGCCGCGGCTGCACCGGCAAACGTTCCCTGCGGAGAATTAGCAAATTGAAATGCATCCGGCTTTTGGCGAAACTTGCCGTTCCCCTGGTTCACGAAAAGCAATGGGCCCTCGGTGCATACGACGATTAAGTCCTGACGGCCATCGTTGTCGACATCAACGAGAAGTGCGCAAGCCGTGTTTTCCAAGACTCCGACTCCGGATGCCTCGGTAATGTCCTCAAAAGTGCCGTCGCCGCGGTTACGATAGAGCCGGTTAGGCAGCCCTCCAGGTTGGCAGACGTACAGATCGTCAAGTCCATCGCCATCGATATCTCCCACAGACACGCCGTTGTGCCCATAAATATCGATGCCGCAGGCACCGTCTAAAACGGTGCGCCAGTAATCTGAACCCTTCGACAGTTGGGCGGAGTAAGAGGGTGCATCCTTGAAAGCGCGGGCGGTGATATCGAGATAGGCCGGATCTTTGCAGCTGCTCCGCGTTTCTTCCAGAGCCTTCCAACTTCGAAGCTGAAAACCGCCAGCCGTCGAAGACAGGGAAGAGGTCTGCCACTCCAGATCCCAACTGCCGGTGCGTTGCTCGCGGTAGAAACCCGGGCCGGAACCGACCAAGGTGTATCGCACACGAGTCTTGATCGGATGGCCATCTTGCTGTTGCACCAGCGAGCCAGAGTCGATGCTTGTAATCTCAAACTCGGCTGTCAGAATATTTGAGAAGGAACTCATGGCGGACCGCAGTTCATTGAGAAACGGATCGCGCCCGCAGACCAAATCGTTTTTGGGTGTGCTGCGGAGAATTTCAAGCGCCGGTCCGGAACGCACCGCGTGTGATGTGGCGCCATGGAAGGACGAACCACAGAAGTCCGGGCTCAGAACCTTGGCAATTGCATCGACTGCGGATGGCGAACGTAAGAGCGCGGAACTCCATTCCGCGAGAATCCCGGCGAGCTGATCTTGATACTTTTCGCCGGCGAACTTGTCGAATTCGGCTCCCGTCCTAAGCAATGTCGCATCGAGCGGCGGCTGCGTCCGATAGTGCGGATGCAAGTGGAATGGATGATCTAACGGCTCAACAGCCGAAGAGTCAACCGGCCAGATGGATGAAAAAGCATATCCGGACGGAACTAAAGCCACAGCAACGCCTTGGCAGCCTTGAATGAGAAACCTGCGCCGGGCGGCGTCAAATCCAGGAAGGTCCGTTGCGCCGGAGTTGGCCTCGAAAACTTTAGGGCGCGTATCCTTCGGCTCCGGCGGGGTCAGAACGATGGCCTCGCGAAACAAGGGAACATCGCCGAAATCTAACACTCGTGTCCGGGCGGGTCAAGAATGGGCTCGATTGGCGCGCTTTGAATGGAGAATGGCGTACTATGCAGGATAGGGATCGGCGGGAACCTCTAAGGTAAAAGCATGTTCAACGCAAAAGCATACTCAGCTACCAGTGCGACAACGCCGCTTGCCCCAACCGTGATCGCGCGGCGCGATCCCCGCGAAAACGACGTACAGATTGAGATTCTCTTCTGCGGAATCTGTCACTCCGATCTTCATTACTCCCGCAACGAGTGGAGCGAAGCCCTCCCCGCTATCTACCCATGCGTGCCGGGACACGAGATTATCGGGCGTGTCACCAAAACCGGCTCTGCCGTGAAAAAATTCAAAGCCGGCGATCTGGCGGCAGTTGGCTGCCTGGTGGGTACGGACCGCACGTGCCCCGCCTGCAAGGATGGATTAGAGCAGTTTTGCCCGAACATGGTGCTCACCTACGGGTCTCCTGACGATAAAGCACTCGGCGGCGCAACCTATGGCGGCTACTCCGACAGCATCGTAGTGGACGAACATTTTGTCATCAGCGTTCCATCCAATCTCAATCTCGCCGCCGCCGCGCCCCTGCTCTGTGCAGGCATCACCACCTATTCCCCCTTGCGCCACTGGGGCGTGACCAAGGGCAAGAAAGTCGGCATCGTGGGTCTTGGCGGACTGGGGCACATGGGGGTGAAGTTTGCCCACGCATTAGGAGCACACACAGTCGTCTTCACCACATCGCAGAACAAAGTCGAGGATGCACTGCGCCTCGGTGCGGATGAGGTGGTTCTGTCACGCGATTCCGCCCAAATGCAGAAACACGCCGGCAGTTTTGACTTCATTCTTGACGCAGTCTCGGCCGACCATGACATCAACGAGTACATCAACCTTCTTGGGCGCGATGGCAATCTCACGCTCGTAGGCGCGCCAGAGAAGCCGCTAAGCGTGAAATCCTTCGGCTTGATCTTCGGCCGGAAAAGCGTCTCTGGATCACCCATCGGTGGAATCGCGGAAACCCAGGAGATGCTCGATTTCTGCGGTAAACACAACATCACCTCCGACGTCGAAGTGATTGCCATTCAACAGGTCAATGAGGCCTACGATAGGCTTCTCAAGTCCGATGTGAAGTACCGCTTTTCCATCGACATGGCTTCTCTCAAATCCAAGTAAAAAACCATGATCAAACACTTCCGCGTCCCCGGCGCGCTCCGCACAAGGTTGAAAGAAGAGGGGGTCCGTGTCTCTGCAGTCCTGCGCAGAGCTGGGCTTCCTCAGGACCTCTTCGATCAAACCCGCATCCTCGTCAGCACGGAAGAACTCTTTGCCCTTTGGCGTGCAATTGGGGAAGTGAGCCAGGACCCGGCCATCGGTTTGAAGCTCGCTACCGAAACCAGAACGGAACGCTTCCATCCCGCGGCACTTGCCGCTCTTTCGACGGAAAACTTCGGCGCCGCTGTTGCGCATATGGCTCGTTTCAAGAAGTTGAGCGCCCCGGAAGAAATCCTTCAGCAAACCGAGCACGACGAGTGGAGTATTCAGTTCCGTTTTTCGTTGGCTGTGGATGTCGAGCCCCAGATACTCATCGAACATTGCTTCGCCTGGGTGCTCACCATCGCTCGCCATGGCAGCGGCACGCGTATTTCTCCAGTGCGCATGGAACTGGTGCAATCGCGATCACATTTGAAATCTCTCGAACGATACTTCGGCTGTCCGGTTGTCTGCGGGGCATCACGCAACGCCTTGATTTTCCGCGCCGGCGATGCGGCGTGCCCCTTCGTCACACGGAATGCGGAGCTGCTCGAGATGCTTGCCCCGCAATTTGAGCAGGAACTCAAGCAGCACAGCGGGGAAGACAGCTTTATCGAACTAGTCCGGGGAGCGATCCAGCAGAGGCTAACGGGACAACGGCCGATTGTGGAGGATATCTCGCGCGACTTGCACATAAGCCCACGGACCCTGCAGAGACGGTTGCAGGAGGCAGGCTCTAGTTTTCAGCGTGTTCTCGATGAAGCCCGGCATCAAATGGCTCGCTACTATTTGGGCAACTCGGTTCTTGAGTTGAACGAGGCCGCTTATCTTCTGGGGTACGAGGATGCCAACTCCTTCGCTCGAGCGTTCCGCGGTTGGGAGGGCGTACCGCCTGGACACTGGCGGTCATCGTCGAAAAGCAATCAAAGGATAGAGGCATAGGCGTATGAAAATCACCAGAGTTGGCACGCAGTCATCTACCAGGGGGCCCGGAGATTGGTTCACCGGAACGGTTCGCATTGACCCGCTTTTTCAGGCGCCCGATCCGGCGCGTGTAGCAGGCGCCAGCGTCACATTTGAGCCCGGCGCACGCACTGCCTGGCACACGCATCCGCTGGGTCAGACGTTGATCGTCACCGCAGGTCTCGGCTGGGCTCAGCGAGAGGACGGACCGATCGAAGAAATTCGTCCCGGTGACGTGATCTGGTTCTCACCCGGCGAGAAACACTGGCATGGCGCTTCGCCGCTCACGGCGATGACTCATATCGCCCTGCAGGAGAAACTCGACGGCAAGACGGTCGACTGGCTGGAAAAAGTGAGCGACGCCCAATATAGCGTTTGATCCTCACCCCACCCGCCTGCGTACGAACCATGATCGTCATGGTGTATCGGCCGCACCCGCCTCGTTCTCACGTTCCCGTTTGTTATCGTTGAGTACAGGGACGCCTCCGGCATATGAGATCAGTGCTTCACCTGCACCGCAGACTCGCACTCGTGTGCGTCTTGTATGCTTCCAGGATGGCCTTTGGCTGCGATCAGTTACCAGCAGGTCAATCACTCTGGATTCGTCTCGCGGCCCCGATTTCCAGTTATACCGCGAAAGCCGGCAATCCCGTGCATGCGGTCCTTACCCAGGATCTCGTTTGCGATAATGAAGTCGTTCTCCCGATGGGCGCACCTATCGAAGGCGTAGTGCGCAGTAAACGTAAAGTCGGATGGGGCATTCGACACGAAACCGCGGCTCTCGAACTCGAATTCCATCGTGCCACTGCCAGACCTGGGGTAACCGTAGAGTTCACTGCACGCGTGGAAGAAGTGGAAAATGCACGCGAAGTAGTCCACAACGGCGTGATTCAAGGTATCCGCAGCTCTGACACGTTTCAAGGGCGCATCAACAGCCGCTTGATTCACTTGCCCACCTGGAATCCCTACTCCGATCCGTTCTTGATCCTCTACAAGGCGACCTTCCCGATTTTTCCCGAACCGGAGATCTATTACCCGGCCGGTACTGATCTGCACCTTCGTACGAAGGAGGTGTCGCCACTACCGGCGATGGTGAGCGCCGCAGCTGAATCCTCGGTGGCTTCCAAGTCGGAGTCAGATCAACTCGATCAGTTAGTCAGCCAACTACCCTGGCGTGTGACCACCAGGAAGAACGTGGATGCCGATCTCTTGAACGTTGTCTTTCTCGGATCAGAGGAGGAGGTGAAGTCGGCATTTCGAGAGGCAGGATGGCACAATGCCGATCCGGTTTCGCGACGCACATTTCTGAAGAATATGTATGCCCTGCTGAATAACAGCGGCTACCCGCAAGAGCCCATGACAACGTTCCTCTTGCATGGAAAACCGGAGGACATGAACTGGCAAAAAAGCCTCAACAGCTACGACCGTCGTGACCATCTTCGCATTTGGCAATACACCATCACGGGAACTACTCAATCTGTGTGGATAAGTTCCTCGACTCACGACACCAGCGCGGTGCTCGCTGTGAAGTACAAGAGCTTTGTCCATCACATCACGCCTGACATCGACGATGAACGCTCAACAGTCATTCGCGACTTGAACTTTGCCGGCTGTATAAGATCAGTCACCTACGTCTTGCATCCTGGAATGCCCACTGCCACTCACAACGCGACGGGAGACGCGATGTATACCGACGGCTCGGTAGCAGTGATCGCATTGCAAGACTGCCGCCCCGCTGACCCGGAACTGGACTCGGACTCGAATGGTGCCATCTTCAAGCCTGGCAATCTTGCTTTCCGTTATATTCGGAAGCAGATCCTGACCTTCAAGAATGACATATGGCGCGCCAACATCATCTACGGCGCCTATGATGCCGGGCGGATGACGGTGAAGGCGCTGCGGCACTCAACCGCGATACAGCGATAACGTTCTATATCAAAGGCTGTCCCACTCGAGCCAGTCAGCCCGATTACTTGGCCGCCGCCCAGTTGAGCGAATAGACATCCTGGGTTCCGGCATCGCGCAGCATCAGTGGGGCATCGCCGGGATCAAGGCCAAGCCAGGTACCCCAAAAGCCGGTGGGCTCAAAGTTTTTTAAATCGACAACCTGCTCCAACTTGCGGTCTCGGACTCGTATCCTTAATACGGCGGGGTGCTCTGGAAAACGGAGGAAGTAGACTGACTGTCCGTCGCGTGACCAGTTGGGATGGCGACCGGCATGCTCACCAGGTCCGACCAGGTCTCGGTCTCGAAATCGAAGAGGACCAGCTTTTGCTCGTTCGTGGTCATGGCGACAATATGCTTTCCGTCCGGGGACCAACGGGGCGACGTATATCCCTTCGATCCGGTGACGGTGGTGACACCGTGTGTTTGCAGATCCAGCACCTTCAGCTGGGGCGGGCCGTTCTGTGTAGCCTGCTCGGCGAAGAGGATTTTTTCTGAGTCGGGCGACCAGTTTGGTTCTGCGAGAGACCGGGAATTATTCGGCAACAACTCCTCCGGGTTTCCCCCATCGGCCGATATGGTGAACATGTTGACGGCTTCTCCTAACTTGCGACCCCAGTAGGCGATCTTCTTTCCATCAGGCGACCAGCGCGGATTCAGCGGATAAAGTGGCGGATCGGTGAGACGCAGCCGCTCGGTTCCGTCGAGTCTGCTGCGCCACAAAATGCCTTCGGGGTAGCTGACATACGCGATCCATTGACCGTTCTCTCGAAAAGGTAATCGTCTCGGCAGACGGACCAGAGAGATACGGCAGGAACTGGCCGACATTCGGTTCGTAGCGGGACAGGATCCCACGTTGCGCACGGCCCACCACGAAGAGCTTGTTGCCGTCCTTGCTAGGCAGAGGAGAAGCAAGGGTGAGCGGGCTGGTGGTCAGCCGGATAGGTTTGCCGTCCGTCCTGCCGAACAGTCCCGCGTTATCCGGTACGGCCCATACCTGACCCTGGGATTGAAAGACGAAGTACTTTCCATCGGAAGTCCACTTGCCCTCGGCAGCGGTGGCTGGATTTTGCCAGCCTGGAAGCAGAGGATGAAGATGCGTTCCCTGGGCGGTTACTTCCCATAACGAACGAGCGCCGGTGTTGAGTTCTCGAACAGTAAATCGGATCCTCTTTCCATCAAGTGAAACTTGAGGTCCATAGAGAAAGTCCTTCAAAGAAACCAGCTTGTGTGGATTGGAACCGTCACGGTCTGCGAGGAACAAATCCCCCCCATTGCTACGGAGTTGGTGCCGGAGCGTTCCACAGCCAGAACCTCGGCGCCATCCGGCGACAAACCCAGGGGATATAGGTGCCGGGAGGGCAATAATTATCCGGACCGGGTCCCCGCCGGAGACGGGCATCTGCGCAGTGGCAAACGAATTGGTGGGGGTCAGAGCCAGATAGAGTCGCGCACCATCCGTTCCCACCAGAGACTTCGGCACGCCGTCATGCGTGAGCTGTGTAGTCCGAAGCCGCTGGAGCCGGCGCAGGCCGCGCCCAGTAGTAGGCCAGCACCATGGCGGCGACTACCAGCACTGAGAACAGTAAGAGCCACCGCCGCTGCATCGAATGTTGGGTTCCCCATTCAAGCCCCGGTTTGGCTTGAGTGGTAAAACGCTTCTCGATGTGCCCCGGTGCGGGGACCGGCGACTCTATTCCAGATACCCGAGAGGGCGCAGCAAGCCCCGCTGAAGGCTCTCGTTGCATTGCCTTCAAGTCCGCGCGGATCTCGCTCGCGTGCTGATACCGCAGTTCGCGGTCCTTCTCCAAACACCGATCGATGATGCGCGCCAATTCCTGTGGAACGTCGGGATCGAGCCGTGCCGGAGTGACCTGGGCTTGCTGCATGATCGAGATCAAAAGCTCCCCGGTGGTGTCCCCCGCGAAGGGGGAGCGGCCGGTGGCCATCTCATAAAGCAGGATTCCGAAGGAAAAGAGATCGGTGCGGGTATCGACCTGTCTCCCCAGTGCCTGCTCGGGTGACATGTACGCTGCCGTCCCCAGCGCAGAGCCAAGCCCATCTGTAAGCTGCTGCCGGTCAAGGTCCCCGCCCGCGCCCGAGAACTGTTTGACCGGCATCATCTTGGCCAGGCCGAAGTCTAGAACCTTCGCGCTGCCGCGTTTGGTTACGAAGATGTTCCCTGGCTTGATGTCGCGGTGGATGATGTTCTTCTCATGCGCTGCTTCCATGGCGTCCGCGACATCGATGCTAATGCCGATCACCCGAGGAATGGGCAGCGGACCTTGCTGCATCAACTGCTTCAGCGTCTCGCCCTCCAGGAACTCCATGGCGATGAAGGTGCGGCCGCCTTCTTCGGCGATCTCATGAATAGTGCAGATGTTGGGGTGGTTCAGCGCGGAAGCAGCACGCGCTTCGCGCCGGAAGCGCTCTAGGGCAACGCTGTCGTTGGCAAAGTTATCAGGCAGGAATTTGAGCGCGACGAACCGCCCGAGAAGCGTATCTTCGGCCTTATAGACCACGCCCATGCCACCGACGCCGATCTTTTCCAGGCCACGGTAGTGGGAGATCTTAGCATCGGCCATCGTTAGCGGCTCACGCGAGCAAAGCGATCACCGGGGCCAATCGTTCGCGGGCTGCTATGCCAGCCTTCAGCGCACTATTGGCCGGCGATGCACCCCCACATAGCTACCAACTCAGCTTAACTGGGCGTTTACCAGTAGAAAACTAGCAAAAAATGCTAGTGGTAATCGCAAGCGTGATCACCACTAACCGTTAGCCATCTTGCTAAAGACGTCGAGTACGAATTCCAGATGTGCTTGTGTGTGCGCCGCGGTCACGCAGAGCCGGAGTCGCGCGGAGCCTTGTGGAACCGCCGGAAACAGCACCGGCGCCGCCAGAATGCCATGATCGCGAAGCCGTCGTGCAAAGAGCGCGGTGGTGACCTCGTCCTTCAAAATAACCGGAATGACCGCGGTCTCGGAGAGGCCGGTGTCATAGCCCAGCTTCTGCAAGCCGCCACGCAGAAAGTGGGCATTCTGCGCGGTTCTGGCCACTCGCCCCGGCTCGCGCGCGAGAATACACAATCCTTCGCGAATAGCCGCTACGGATGCCGGGCTCAACGCCGCAGAGAAAATATAAGGCGACGATCCATGTTGCAAAAAGATGGCCAGCTCCTGCGAACCAGCGACAAATCCTCCGGTGGAGGGAATCGCCTTGGCCAACGAACCTGTCCAAATGTCTACCTCGCTCGCGGCAATGCCAAAGTGTTCGGCGACGCCGCGGCCATTGGCCCCCAACACGCCGGTGGCATGCGAATCGTCCACTAGCAGGAAGCAGCCGTACTCCTTCTTGATCTCGATAATTTCCGGAAGAAGGCAAATATCGCCATCCATCGAAAACACGCCGTCCGTAATGATCAGCGTGCGGTTGGCAGGCGATCCGTTCTCAATCTCCTGACGGAGCGACTCGGGATCGTTGTGCTGGAATCTCTGCAGCTGGACGCCGGCAAATCGACAAGCATCGGTCAGGCTGCGATGGCAGAGCGTGTCCATGATTACGCGGTCCGCCGGCCCGAGGAGCGCTCCGATGACGGCGAGATTGGCCGCGTATCCGGAACTGTAAGTGACGGCCGCCTCCGTGCCAAGAAAGGCTGCGAGATCCTGCTCCATCCGCTGGTGCTGGTCGGTCGTTCCGGTAAGCAACCGTGCTCCGCCGGTGCCCGTTCCGTACTTCTTGATGGCCTCGATTGCCGCAGCGTCGATGCGCGGATCGCCAATCAGTCCTAGATAGTCGTAGGACGACAACATCAGCATGGAGTGGCCATCAGCCCGCACCTTCGGCCCCGTCTTTTCCTCCAGGGGGCATTGAAAGGGATAGGCATCCGCATTGCAAGCCAGGGCCGTGGTCTCGAACAGCCGCCGTCCGCGGGCATCGATCAGGTCGCTCTTGCTAAACTTCCAGCTTCGTTCCGGGGTGAAATACCCGTCGAAAAGCCGGCCAGAAGAAGAAGGGAAGTTGACCGTTTCCCTTGGCATTACTTTCGGTTCGGTTGCAATGTCCATCGGTACTGCTGTCTTAAAGGTCACAATTGATCCCTTCTACTTCCACATCTCAATCACAGAGCATTACAGAGAGACGAAGGTCTGGTCGTTGCTCTGGAGCAACCGGGAAGCACATTTTGCAGTGATGGTTACGCAAGGCAGGCAAGCCGGTCTTTATCCGGTCGAAGTACTAAGATCCCGCCGCGAAAGCCGGAAGGGGTAGTGAAGCAGGACCTTCCCCCGGCGCTTTTCGAGAATGCCTTCGCGCTGCCAAGCACTTAACAGCCGGCTGGCGGTGAAAAGGGAGATGTTGGCTTCTTCTGCAAGTTCTTCATTCCTGACGTCAAGCTCGACGCCGCCCGGAACCGTCTGGCCGATTCCGTTGGCCAGGTTCGTGAGTACTCGGGCCAAACGCTCCGGAGCGGAATTGCAGATCAGAGATGCGTGAGCGGCTCGATAGGCAGCCAGGTAATCAAACGAGATGAGCAAAGCGTTGTCCACTAATCTTGGGTATCGCTCACATAGGGTACGCATGGTGCTTCGGCTCCAAACCAGCGCGCTGATGGGAGTCGAGGCTTCGGTGCTGACGAGATATTCCGCGGTTTTAGGCAGCAGAGAGGCTTCGCCGAAAAGCTCTTTCGGCGTCACGCGAAGAAGAACAACCTTTTCGCCATCCTGAGTCAGGAAAAAACGGCGGGCACGGCCGGTCAGCAGTAGATACAAATGGCCTGCGGGATCTCCCTGGTGAAAGATGACCGATTTCGCCGGGAAGCGTTTCTGGACTGCGGCGGACAGGATAATTTTTATGTCAGGCGCATCCAGCCCCTCAAAAAATCGCGTCCTCGGCTCGCGGAGAAAAACCCCGACCGGTGGAATCATCGTGATCGTCTTGCCTGGAGATGCCATCTGTGCTCCGCTGCTTGCGGCTCGACTAGTTCGTTCCGGTTCGGGCTTCGCCAGAAAGTTGAAGAGCCTCCCTCGCCTGCGACTCCGTTAGGTGGCGAAGAAAATCATTTGCTTTCTCCGGATCGAGACCGGGATCTTTGGACTGGTAGTTAAGCTGGGTGTGGGCCGCAAAACCGGTGCCGGCGGCTTCCACAATCGCAACTATCTTAAAAAGGATCTCCTGGCGAATGGCAGTGAGGTGCGACCAGTCGCTGGTCTTGCCGAAGGCGAACAACTCCAACTGGAAAGAGGCGCCGTCAAAGTTAGTTACGCGCACCCTGGAGGTCCCAGGTTCGACCTCGGGGTCTTCGTCGAACACCTTCTGTATGCTGTCGAGCACAAAACGCAGTTGTTCGACCCGGGTTTCAATCCGAAGCGAGAAATTTTGATTGATGAGCAGTTTCGGACGGGCCTTCATGTTTTCAAACTGCATTTGCGCCAGCGCGCCGTTGGGCACAACCAGCAGATTTTGGTCGAGGGTTCGCATCTTCAGAGAACGAAGGCCAATATCTTCCACAGTCCCTAGCCGATCCCCAATCTTGCAAAAATCACCGACCTGTATCGCTCTATCCATCAGCAAGGAGACTCCACCGATCAGATTCTCCAGGGTCTTTTGTGCGGCCAGTGCGACCGCCAAGCCCCCGATGCCGAGTCCAGCGATGGTCGTCGTGACGTTCAAACCAAGGATGGCAAGCGCGGCTACCAGCGCGAGGATAAATATTCCGACGTGATTGATCCTCTGCATCAGGATCAGGATCGACTCGCCTCCCTTGCGGTGGGTGCGCGTCTGGCTGAGTGCGCGTTTGAAGCCTTGGTCAGAGAGCCTGCTCAAGAGCCAGCCGAAACATACAACCAGGGCGGCCACAAGCAGACGAACATAATAGACGCGATACAAAAGCGGCGGTTGCAGCAAGTAGACGAAACATCCGTGCAGCAGGATGGCGATCATGCAGCGGAGGGGCATACCCACCGGTGTTTGCCAAACAGAAGTGAAGGGGTGCCCGAGGAGCTTGCACCAGGCTCGCCGTGGCGCACTGATAAAAAATGTCAACAGCCAAGCCAGCAACCACGATAACGGGATAGAAATCAGCCAGCAGAGCCATTGCGTGGACGACATTGCAAGGATGATGGGGCCTCTGAGAAGGGCGAGCCTGAATCGACTGGCTCGGGTGGGAGCTTCCTTCTCCGCCAGCGCGTAGAGTTTGGGTACGCTGGCCACCGTTCCGCGCGAGATCAGCCAGATCTTCCCGGCGACGGGATCATTGACCCGCACCAGGATGACGTCTATGCTGTTGCCGGCTACGGTCACAACACCAGCACGTGCCTGGCCCAGCGGAAGCCCAGGTTCCACTGAGCCGTCGGGATCATCGCTCAGCAGGTTGACGTTCCCTTGAAAATTATCGTAAAGCCGCCGAATTTCCTTGGCGAACTGGGCCATGTTGATGTGCTGGCCCGGAGGAAGCTGCATGAAGCGAGCGGCAGTATCAAAGTCGCCGCTTTGCTCATATCGTAGAAAGCCAATCATCGCGCTGCGAGGCGTTTGGCGTCCCAGCGGGTCCTGCGACGCGGCGGCTGCAGGTCGAGCTGTGTCAGGCGATGTTAAGGATTTTGGAAGCTGGGCCGGGGAATACGCCGCTGAGCCTACAACTGAGAGGACAGCAACGGCGAGACTGAGGGCGAAGGTCTGGTTACGCACCAGACCCCCACCCCGTCGGTTCTTTCGGAACAGGGGCATGTGTTTTTCGCGATCACTCGAAACTGCTGTCTTCTCAAACAAGCCGGGGTCAGCGAGCCACGACTGCTACGGCTTCGGTCGGCTCCTTGGCAAAGCCGCCGGCCTTACCGGCCTCCAGGAACTGTTCTGCGTTCACGCGGCCAAACATCTCGATCAATTTACCAACCAGGCCGGTCCATCCAGTCTGGTGGCTGGCCCCGAGACCGGCGCCATTGTCACCGTGGAAGTACTCGAAGAACAAGATGTAGTCCTTCCATTGCGGATCGGTCTGAAACTTCTCCGTACCGCCGTAAACAGGGCGCCGGCCGGATTCGTCACGCAGAAAGATGGTGGTCAGGCGGTGGGCGATCTCTCGCGCTACCTCAAAAAGGTTCATCAGCTTGCCTGACCCGGTGGGGCACTCAACTTTGAAGTTGTCTCCGTGATACAGGTAAAAGGAAAGCAAAGCACGAATGAGCACCGCGTTGACAGGCATCCAAATGGGCCCGCGCCAGTTGGAGTTACCGCCAAACATACCTGTGTCCGATTCAGCCGGAAGGTAATTCACCTTGTATTCCTGACCATTCACGTAGAGAACAAAGGGATGCTGGTCGTGATACTTGGAGAGTGCTCGAATGCCATGAGTGCCCAGGAACTCGTTTTCATCGAGCATGCGACTTAAAATTCGGCGCAACCGGTCAGGGTTTACGATCGCCGCGATGCCGCGTTCGGCATAACCGCGGTGACCGATGCCGGTGGGATGAATGTTATCCATCAGTCCGGGCATTCGGCGTAACCGCTCCTGGAAAACCTTTAGCATCCCGGGCACCCTGTCGCGCTGCCAGGGTTCGATCACCGTGGTCGCGGCCAACGGAAGCAGACCCACCATAGAGCGAACTTTGAGCCGCTGGGAGCTACCGTCGGGCAGGCGAAGAACATCGTAGTAGAAGCCGTCCTCTTCGTCCCACATGCCCTCGGGTCCGGTCTGATTCATGGCACGACCGATCCAGAGAAGATGATCCATGAACTTGATTGCCATGTCCTGATAGAAACCATCGTGCGACGCCAACTCGACCGCGATCTCCAGCATGTTCTGGCAGAACATGCTGACCCACGCTGTTCCGTCGGCCTGCTCGAGGTGGCCGCCGTTAGGGAGTGGTGAACTGCGATCGAAAACACCGATGTTGTCCAGCCCAAGAAAGCCGCCTTCAAAGAGATTGTTGCCATAGCGGTCTTTGCGGTTCACCCACCAGCTGAAGTTCAGCATCAGCTTGGAAAAGGAACGCTTGAGGAAATCAATATCGCCCTTTCCTGTAGTCGCTTGCTCCGTCCGGTAGAGGAAAATGGTGGCCCAGGCATGCACCGGCGGATTCACATCACTGAAGTTCCACTCATAGGCCGGAATTTGACCGGTGGGGTGAAGGAAGAACTCCTGCAACATTAGATCGAGTTGTCCCTTGGCGAAGTCGGTATCCACGGTAGTGAGAGCAATGGTGTGAAAAGCCAAATCCCACGCCGCATACCATGGATACTCCCACTTGTCGGGCATGGAGATCACGTGCTGATTCACCATGTGGAACCATTCAACGTTTCGCATGACGCGCTTGTTCCCCTTCATGGGGTCGTTGTCATGCTCGGTGAGCCATTTGTCCACGTCAAAGAAGAAGAATTGCTTGGACCAGAGCATACCGGCCATAGATTGGCGCAGGACGCGGGCCTCGTCCTCACTGACATGGGACGGGGTGACCTTGCGGTAAAACTGGTCTGCTTCATCCTGGCGGGTTTTAATCGTCGCGGCAAAAGTAGCGAAAGCATCGCCAGCGGAGGCAGGATCTTTATCGCTGAGGCGCAGACGAACGGTGGCCGTCTTTCCCGCGCCGACATTCAACTTGTAGTGAGCAGCAGATTTGGTTCCTGCTTGGGCGGCGTTCACCCCGCTGGCATTGCCCTCCACGACGTAGTTGTTGATTCCATCCTTGACGTAAGGAGAGTTGTTAGGGGTGCCGAAGATGCGTTCATTGTTGGTCTCATTTTCCGTGAACAGGAGGGGGACATCTCCCTCGCAATACAGATAGCGTTCACCGAGATCGGTCTGGTAGGTGGCAATTACCTTGCTGCCTTTCTGGCCAGTGAGCTGTTTCAAAGAAGGCTTAGGAGTGCCTGGCCACCAGGTCCAGGTGTTGCGAAACCAGAGCGTCGGCAGCACGTGCAGCTCGGCCGCCTCGGGCCCGCGGTTGGTCACGCTGATCTGGATCAGGACGTCTTCCGGGCCCTGCTTGGCATATTCCACGAAGACATCGAAGTAGCGGTCCTCGTTGAAAATTCCGGTATCCAGTAATTCGTACTCCATGTCGAGGCGATTGCGGCCTCTGTTGGTCTGGATTAGGTTGAGATAAGGAAATTCCGCCTGCGGATATTTGTACAGATATTTCATGTACGAGTGCGTCGGCGTGCTGTCGAGGTAGAAATAGTATTCCTTCAGGTCTTCCCCGTGGTTGGCCTCGCTGTTGGTCAGGCCAAAGGCGCGTTCCTTGAGAATCGGGTCTTTGCCATTCCAAAGGGCCACGCTAAAGCACAACAATTGCTTGTCATCGCTAAACCCGGCCAAGCCATCTTCGCCCCAGTGGTAGGCGCGGGACCGGGCCATGTCATGGGTGAAGTAGTCCCAGGCATTTCCATCATGGCTGTAGTCTTCACGCACTGTTCCCCATTGGCGCTCGCTAAGGTAAGGCCCCCACTTCCTCCATGGAGTGTTGGCGGTGCGCGCTTCTTCCAATCGGGCTGTTTCTGGATCCTGGATCATTCTGTTTCCTCTTCCTCGTGGGCTGAGTCGTCGCAGCGGTTTCGCAGAGTGTCTGGGTGGTTTCAGACCACCGGGGGTGCGATGGAGGGCCCTGCACTACTTATGGAGCAGTTAAAGATTGGGAACCGGATCTGTCTTGTCGGAACTCCCTTTTCCGTAGGGGAGGGCCGTCACTAGGCGGTTAATGGCATCATTCTCTTTGTGAGAGTTTTTGTCCACTGGCATTTCTTACAGGTTACGGTGGATTCAGCCGGTGTTAGCCCAGGTTCTTCAGTTATCTCCCTACTGGCAAAGCGACCGGCTGTGCAAGCCGGAACTCGATCAGGGATTCGCTCGGAATGGAGATTTGCTGCCCTTTCTTGGTAGCGGCGACTGCGGTTCCCGCGCCCGCTCCGGCAAGCACGCCAATGCCTGCTCCTTTTCCCCCGCCTGCCAAGCCGCCGATCAGCGCACCCAACCCGGCGCCGCCAAACACTTTCTTCGCCGTATTCCCGCCTTCGCCCTTTCCTTCGACCTCGTAGGTGTTGGTGAGCAGCGGATAGGTTGTTCCGTTGATGACGATCTCAGTCAGCTCCAGACCGAGTTCGGAACTGCCTTTCATTTTGCCGGCGGAGGAAGCCGTGGCCAGCACGCCGTACACAGGCGTCCCTCTGCGGGCCACCACCACGTTGTCGGATTGCAGATTTGTCTCCAGGCTGCCGGTAAACCGAAATCCCGCCTTCTGTTTGCTGGAATCGATGGAATCGCCCATTCGTACCAGGATCCGGCTTCCCGCCGGAACGGTAACCTTCTTCTGCGCTGCCGCGGTCATGGCCGTCATGGTCGTTGCCAGCCCCACCAGCAGTGCCGCCGCTCGAATCATTCCATTACCCATTTCTGTCTCCTCTTTCGCGGAACTTACGAGCCTTGTCCAACCACCGGCAGGGAAGAATCAATTTGCAGGTCGATGATCAGAAGTAGCTGTTCTTCCACCTGCATAAACCGCGCCGCCGTAATTCCTCCCAAGGCCTGCCTGACACGCTCGTAATACTTTGCCAAGAGCTCGGCGCGCTGCTTGCGGTAAGACATTGCTTTCTGGATGAGCTCGTCGGCCTTTTCATCGGTCATCTGGTCGTAGCTACTCGCATATTCCTTGATGTTTGCCACTCTCAGATCATTCAGTTTGGCCAATTGAGCGTCGTACTCTTCATAAATAGGCCAGAATTTCGCTGCATCGGCGGCACTTAGGTCCATGACCGCTCCCATCATCTCGGCTTTCTCTTGCCTGACGTCGGCACGCAGCAGGTCAACGTATGCCTGAATGTTCTGAGGATCTGGGTTGGCCGCCGGTTGCGCATTGCTCTGGGCCCAAACCGTCGGAGCAAAAGCCAGCAATGCCGTCACCAAAAAGCGCCCTGCTTTCTGTTTCTTCATGTAAATCCTCCAGGGAAATGCGGGCCAACCGCCCAAGTTGCCAATTGGTTCGCTCCAGTTCGAGCGGTGCGTGGTTGGCCCGGCTATGAGTGCACTCGGTTATCTGAACACCATAGAGTTTCGTTAGCAAAGAGAAATACTGTCTCTTGTGACAGTGGCGTGAAAGATAACTAACCGGTAAACGCTCTTGCGCGTCCAGAGTTCCGGTCCTTCATATTTTCCTCTAGACCACTGCTATTAATGCTAGGTGTCCATCTTGAATCGGCGGATTAGCCTTGGAGATAGCCAACGGGAGAACGAAGACCGGCTTGGCGACTTGGGCCCTTGCTGTCGAGTGGGTTATGCGAGAGAAAGCGATCGTCTTCGAGGGCGAGAGTCAATACTGCGGCCTCACCGGCACGAAGTGTTCGGTGACCCGTTGGTCTTTGATCCTCTGGGTTTTGCTGCTGGTGGCCTCGGTGCGCGTTTCCTTCGCTGCTGATACGTCGAACCCCAAGACCGTTTTGATTCTAAATAGCTTTACAGACCGGAAGGCTCAGGATGATTTGGAGATTCTGAAGTCAACCATACGATCTCATGTGGATATGCCCATAGATTTCCACGTCGAATACCTTGGAGCAGCGCGCTTCGATTCACCCGGTTACGAAAAAGCCATGAGCGATTCGCTGGCTAGCGTATATAGCGGCAAGAAGATTGACCTTGTGATTCCAATCTACTATCCCGCCCTTAGATTTGCGCTGGATCACCGGCAGGACCTGTTTCCTGGTGTACCCATTGTTTTCACAAACATCCCTCCCAAGAGGCTGGAAGGTCAAGAGCTGGGGCCAGGCGTGACCGGAGTCACGATGAACGCCGATATTCAGGGGACGATCGATCTGGCGCTTCGCCTTCAGCCCGATACTAGGAATACAGCCGTAATCGTAGGAAGCGCAAAAACCGATCGGTATTGGGGCACGGTGATCAGTCAGGAGCTCCAACGGCGCGAACCAAAGCTGAACGTGATCGATCTACCGGGGCTGGCGCCCGACCAACTGCTAAAGGCCGTCTCGGCCCTCCCGCCTCATACCGTTGTATTCTTCCAGATCATCCCTGAGGACTCAGCCCAGCCTGTGAACGGGCCCTCGGAAATCGTGTCGGCTATCGCTCAGCAGTTCGAGACTTATTGCTTTATCAGCCAGTGCCTCGGCCAGGGAGTGATTGGCGGATCCTACCCGGACCCAGTCGAACAGGGGACGTACGCCGGCAAATTGGCAGCGCGCGTGCTATCCGGCAAAACTCCAGAAAACATCCCCATCGTGCAGGGCCCTCCGGCGCTCGTTCACTTGGACTGGCGGCAGCTTCGTCGCTGGAACATTGCGGAATCAGTGCCGCCACTGGGTGCGATCGTTGCGTATTGGCAGCCGACAGCCTGGGAACGTTACGGGAAATATATTGGTCTAGCGATTTTGCTGATCTTCCTTCAGGCATTGTTGATCATCGCATTGCTTTGGCAGCGGGCCCGGAACCGCAAAGCCGAGCTGCGTCTGCGTGAGAGCGAAAAGCGCTTCCGGCTGATGGCGGATACGACCGCTGCCCTGGTATGGATGTGCGATCAGAAAGGCACGGTCACCTATCTAAACAACAGGCGGATTCATTTCACAGGGCGCGACCCAGCTGGCGGGCTCGGAGACGCATGGTCGGCATTCATTCACCCCGACGATCTGCAAGATGTCCGGAGAGCGAACGCGGATGCGCTCCAGCAGCAGAAGGAGTATTCCAAAGAATATCGACTTCGCCGGCGCGATGGAGTCTACCGATGGATGCTGGATATTGCGGCGCCGCGAATCAACAACGACGGCTCCTTTGCCGGGTTTGTAGGTTCGGCCGTTGACATTACCGATCAAAAACTAGCACAGGCAGAGCTGGAAAAAATTGGCGGCAAGTTGATCGAGGCGCAGGAAGAGGAACGCACGCGCATAGCCAGAGAACTCCATGACGACATCTGCCAGAGGCTGGCGCTGCTCTCGATGGAACTCGAACAAGCCAACCGGGCCGCGAATGGGGCAGGGAACTCGAATAAGATCGAAGAGATTCGAAGACATTGTGCCGAAATCGCTGGTGACGTTCAGGCGTTATCGCACAAACTTCACTCCTCGAAGCTGGAGTATCTTGGTTTGGCAGCCGCTATTCGGAGTTTCTGTCGCGAATTCTGTCAGCAGCACAATGTGACCGTCGAGTTTGCCGAAGAGAACTTTCCCCGCTTTTTACCTCGCGACGTTTCTCTCTCTCTCTTTCGAGTCACACAGGAAGCTTTGCAGAATGCACTGAAACACAGCGGCGTGACTGAGTTTTCTGTGAGTTTGCAAGGCCTGGCAGATGAGGTCCGGCTTGAAGTCAGTGACCAGGGCGAGGGGTTCGACCTGGAGCAAGCTAAGCGGGACAGGGGACTGGGGCTGGTCAGCATGCAGGAGCGAGCGCACCTGGTTCACGGCATTTTTACCGTCACGTCGACGGCAACTGGTGGCACAAAAATCCTGGTCCGGGTCCCCGTAATCGCAGAGATAGAGGCTTCGGCAGCTGCTGCCGAAAGCGCTTGAGTTCAGGTGGAGGATGGTATGAGACGAACACGTATCTTGCTGGCCGACGATCACACGATGATTAGCGCCGGACTCGCGAAATTGCTGGAACCTCATTACGAAGTGGTCGGCAGCGTGGAGGACGGCCGCGCGCTGCTCAAAGCGGCCGAGGAGCTAAAGCCGGACGTCGTGCTCCTGGACATTGGCATGCCGCTGTTGAATGGCCTGGACGCGGCGCGAGAACTAAAGAAGAGAATGCCCTCCATCAAGTTGATTTTTCTCACCATGGAGTCTGATTCCTACATCGCTGCGGAAGCGTTCCGGGTTGGGGCCGCAGCCTACCTGCTCAAAACGTCCCGGCCCGCAGAACTGTTGCAGGCAGTTCATGACGCGGTGCGAGGCGTTTCCTACGTGACCCCGCAGATCGACCGCGCCATGAAAGACAGCTTCATCCGCGATCCCAAGGCCGTAGCCCACAAGCAACTCACAGGCCGGCAGCGGGAAGTCCTGCAAATGCTCGCTGAAGGCCGCTCCATGAAGGAGATTGCCTACGAACTCGAGATTGCTCACCGCACGGTGCGCTTTCACAAATACCAGATCATGGAGGAGTTAGGGATCACGACCAACTCAGACCTGGTCAAGTACGCCATGAGGCAGGGAATGATCTCAGCCTGATAGCGCAGTTGTTAAGCCGCGGTGTACTGTCGCATGTGACAGTAGGCGGATATCACGGAAAAGAGAAGAATCATGTAAATGTTTACCGCTTTAGCCACCGAAGGGATCGCAGTGGATAAGATTCGGATCGTGCTGGCTGATGATCATCAAGAGATCATTGGGAAAGTTCGTGGAATACTCGGAGACGATTTCGAGATTATCGAGACTGCGGAGAACGGCAATGAAGCGGTGAAGGCTGTGCTCGCTCTGGATCCGGATGTGTTCGTAACCGATATATCGATGCCCTTGCTGAACGGGCTGCAGGCGGCAAGACGCATACAGAACGCTAATTCCCGGGTCAAGATCATTTTTCTGACCATTCATGAGGACCAGGATTTCATAGCCGCGGCGTTCTCTGCCGGGGCCACGGGGTACGTTACCAAGCGCCGCCTGTCGCTCGACCTGGTGATCGCTATTCAAGAGGCGCTGAAGGGCCACACCTTCGTCTCTAATTCACTACGGAGCTAAATCGACGCTCCAGGGATGCTGGCGATCAATGATGAGACCGCTTCCAGCCCTGTTCCTCGCGTGTTTGATGGTGATTGCCGGTTCTATGTGGAAACCGGCCTGGGCTCAAGACCTTTCTCCCCGCGCATATCTCATCACTCCACTACATTTCAATGCCGTCGTCACGACGTACTCTTTCTACCACGGCAGCGTTGATTTCGACGGAGCTGCACCGATCACCGGTGCCACGGGAACCTACAGCGTACCCATCCTGGGCTACTATCATTCGTTTAACTTTTTCGGCCACTCGGCCAACGTGAATGCCGCGCTCCCTTATGCGGTAGGCAACTTTCAGGGCAACTTCGCCGGGCAACCGCGCCATCTTTATCGCTCTGGCCTGGTGGATTTCACTTCGCGGGTATCGGTAAATCTCAAGGGCGGACCAGCGATGCCCGTACAAAATTTCATGAAGTGGAGACAGAAAACCTTAATCGGCGTCAGCCTGAAGATTTTAGCCCCTACAGGCCAATACGACCCTACGAAGCTGGTGAATTGGGGGACCAACCGGTGGGCCTTCAAACCGGAACTTGGCTACTCCAGACGTTGGGGCAATTGGATACTCGATTCGTACGGCGGGGCCTGGTTCTATACCACCAATCCGCAGTATTATTCGCCACCGAACCCCAAGCCGCAAAGTGAAAATCCCATCGGAAGTTTTGAGGGTCACCTGAGCTACGATGTAACGCAAAGGCTCTGGTTCTCGCTCGACGGAAACTTCTGGTTCGGAGGCGTTACCAGCTTGAGCGGTGTGGCCAATCCCGCAACGCGTCAGACCAGCTCCCGCGTGGGCATCACCGCCGCAGTTCCGCTAGGCAAACACCAATCGCTGAAGGCAAGTTATAACAACGGCGACTACATCCGCTTCGGCGGAAACTACCAAAATCTCTCCATCGGGTGGCAGTACTCCTGGCTCGGCTGGCCCAAGTAGAGTGAACAATACTGGGTCCCAATTGCGGGGTGGAAGTCCCCGCATTCATGCGGGGAGCTTGGCTTTCAAGCCGAGCGGTTCGCGTAAGACTATCCTCCTCCGGCTTTAGCCGTGGGGATTTTCGCAGCCGGGCTAAACAGTCTGCGCGGACCCCGAGGGATCATGCAACTAAAACTGGGTGCCCCATTTGCCCGATTTCCTGCTGGGTGCGGCGAGGGAAGTCCTCAACAATCTTTCCGGCCGAAATAACTATTTCGGAGGCGTGCACCCTGCGTTGTTGTAGCCCTTGGCGCACGTGGTGCCGTTGGGTCCGGTCGCTACACCCTTGCCGTTCTTAGTCGCACTCTTGCCGCCGTTTGTGGTTTGGGTGTTGGTTACTCCGTTGGAATTCTTGTTGGCCGTGGCACCCTTCCCTGTATTCGGGTTGTAGGCGGCAGCAGATTTACCGTCGCTGCAAACGGTCTTACCGCGAGCATTCTTGACACAGTCTGCTTGGCATAAGCTCGCAGAAAGAAAGATACACGCCGTCATCAATCCGATTTTCATTTGCATCTCCAATACAGGTTCGTCTGAGAACCCGGTAAATTGTCGACTGTACTACGTGAGCCTGCGCCTCTCGATCAACCGAAGTAAGCTGTAAATCTGCTAGGTGCGGATCTGAGGCTATAGGCGGGTTCGCAGAGCAGGGCGAGGAGGCAGGTGATCCGGAACGCCTCGTGCCGCTCAACGGCCCATCTGGTTCAGTGCTGCAAGGATCGGCTCTGACGAAATCCTCAACACTCCTCGGAACGGCGTATAAAGCTCAAGGATGATAAGGACCGCAGTGGAAACTGCCAGGGCGCCGACCGCCAGGGTCACGACTATGGTGGAGCTGGGCTGGGTGAATACGCCAAAACTGAAATAGATGAGGCCTAGCCAAGTGACCACAACCAGCAGCAGTGGAACAGGGATTGCGCTCTGCTGCGACTTTAGAAACAGAAGCCATTGAGTCTGTCGTAAATCGACGACCATATTTAGGATCTGGGCTTTTACTCCGGCCTGGGCGGCACTCTTCGGTGCTAGTAGTTGCAGCTGGTCAACAAGAGTGTCACCCTCGTCCCGAGGTTTGAGCTCGACATTCACTTTTGCTTGGGCCGGCCAAATACGGTTGATGCTAGCCTCGACAAGTAGCCGAAATTGCGCGCGTATCTCTGACGTCTCAGTTCCATATTTCGACAACATGCGATCGATGGTGACCACCTGGGAAGAAATCTCTGCCACCTCGTTCGTTCGGGCATCGTAAGAGGCCTTTGCAGAAGAGACAAGCATTCCAAGTACGATGGCGGCCATGGTAGTCATGAGGCCGGTTACCAGCCTCGCAACTTCCTTTTCGCCCAATCCGAGACGGTCGACCGGTATAGCTCGCCGGACAGCCATACCGACCAGGCCTGAGGCGAGGATAGAAGCAAAGACGATCGAACTAACGGCAATCGCATTCATTGTGGCGCGCCCTCCTCTTCATGCCACCCCGGTGACGGCTTCTGTGTGTCGTCGAGATCATGAGATTCGGGCCGCTAGTGCGCCTTCACGACAGGCGGAAGTTCCCTGGGCCTCCAAAAGCGAAAGCGCAGCGCAATCAGGCCGATTGTGAAGGCAACCATGACTTGTCTTGCATCTGCCAGCCGATAGGCTGCTTGCTACTTCAGTGTCTCAAGGGAGCCTGGCTACGGAACCACCGGAGCCCCCGGCGCGGGTTTCGGAATGCGGAAGGTGTACACCACACCAAAGACGATGGTCGTGCCCTTCGTGGTGGCCAAAGCCCGGTATTCCTTTTCGTATTTGAAGAAGACATTCCAATCATGCTTGAGATCGATATAGTTCACCTGCCCACCGGCCGCATGCATGTAATAGAAAGGGACTAGCCTTTCAAAGGCATCCACGACTTGGTTGTTGCTCTTGTTGCGCGAGAGTTGCGCCTGGTCGTATCCGATGATCCCAATCTGGGCCACCTTGGTAATGTTCTTGGTCTTTAAGAACGGCTTGTTCAACGGAATGGCTTGGCCTAGTCCCCATTCATCACTCCAGGCTGCCCCCGGGGTCAATTGGACGTTGATGGGTAGCGTGCCGAACATCGTGCTGATGTCCCCGGAGCGGGTGGTCTTTGATCCGTGGGTCTCCCAATTGCCCATGATGTTCGCAGTGGTCCCCTGGTCCTTCGTGATGTAAAAGGTGGAACCCGCAGTGAAGTCGCTGCCCCAGTAGCCGGAACCGACATTATTGGTAGCGCCCGGCGTATAGCGGCCCGTGGGCGCCACAAAGGCATATCCCGCCCACCAGTCCGCCCGCGGAGCGTGCCAAGCGAGATTGGCCAGCTGAAACCACGTATCTGCAAGAGCGAACCCCCCCGATCCAAGAGTCTTGCCATTACCCAGGTATGGCAGCACCAGCGAGCCTGTGCCTATCGTGGGAAAAGCGACAAACGGCGCGAACTTCGCTCCGAGAATCTTGAACTTGGGAACATAAAAGAAGAAGTTCTCAACTGCCCAGATGTTATACGTGCCCGTCCCCTTAACCGGAGTGCCGTTTTCAAGAGTCAGCTGGTGGGCATTGAAATTGAGGTTGTAGTCCCCGTAGCTGAATCCAGGATCGGGCATGATGCCGGCGTTCAAACCGTATTGGCCGGGCTGATATTGGCCGTGCTGTTGCGCCATGAGCGATGAGGTAATGGATAGCGCGAAGCAAATCAGAACAGCGAGCGTCCACCTGCCATGAATGATCCTCGTCATTGAGCGGTCTCCAATCGTAAAAAGGGTCGTATTTCACCGCAAGCTCGTAGGCTTTCAAGGTGGTGTCCTTTAATCATGAGGTAGAGGCGCTTAAGCCGGAACTGGCAAAAGTAGCAGTCAGCCGAAAAATAGCAAGCAGCGGGGGTGACTGCTGCCCAAAAATCGGCCCTCAGAATGGCAAGGTTCTCGCCATCCAAATCTAACAGCGTATGGACATTTGTGAGTGGTCCTCTGGCGAAAATGCTAGCAGACGCCCTGAAACCTCAGACGTACACTTGGCCTGGACAGCGCGGTCATCCACAGCAGGAGGATGCACAGAGGTTTATGGAAGCCATCCTGGTAAGCACGGCAGTCTTTGTGGTGGTGTTCGGTGGAGCGCTTGCCGGCATGAGGCTTCGGCTCGTTTTGCCGCAAAATCAGCTGGGGCCGGAGGTTAAGGACGTGGTTCGGCTGGCGGTTGGCCTGCTGGTAACCATGACCGCATTGGTCCTCGGAATGCTCGTTTCCACCGCGAACTCTTCCTATCAGCAGCGTAAGGATCAACTCACAGAGATGGCGTCGGACTTCGTTGGCGTGGATCGCCTGTTGGGAAGTTATGGGCCAGAGACCCGTGCGGCCCGTGCGGAGTTGCATTCGCTGGCGGAAACCGGCCTTAAGCGCATTTGGCCAAACCAGGGAAACCTGGACGCGGATCTACAACCTACGGATACGGGCCAGATGTTCTATAACCAACTTCAGTTGTTGGCGCCAAAGAATGATCTTCAGGTTGCGGTGAAGGCCGCCGCAATTTCAGCGGCCATTGGCCTGCGGCGCACCTACTGGTTAATGTTCCTTGGGTCGGAGGGAAGCTCCCTCTCCCGTCCGCTGCTAGTGGTTGTGGTCGCTTGGCTCACCGCCATCTTCATCAGCTTTGGGCTTTTCGCTCCGCGGAACCAAACCGTATTCGTGACGCTACTCATCTGCGCGATCGCCGTTTCGGGTGCGATCTTCATCATCATGGCCATGTACTCGCCATTTAGCGGAGTCATGAAGATTTCCTCCTTGCCCTTACGCGACGCATTGATCCGGATGACGCCCTGATTGCCGGCGGCGCTTCGCAGGCTCAATGGCCTTCTCTCGAGAAATAGAGATTTAACGTCAGCCCCAGCGCATTCACCTGCTTATTGGGTTTCTTGCCGGTATTGTTCTGGTGCTCATAGTAAGGATTCAATTGAACATGTTTTCCGAGCGGAAGGTTGGCGCCGGCATAAAGTTCCGTGGTGCTGAACTTGCTGTACTGGCTTTCATAGTAAAACTCGGCGCTTGCATAGGGAATGACATGGTGAGAATGAATTGCGAATGTGCGTTGTAACGAAGGCCTATTGCGATAGCGCCAGGTAAAAGCACCGTTGCTCCAGTCAAGGTCGGCACGGTTTGTGTCGGTCAACAGCAGATCGACTTTAATCGGAAGGTTGGACGTCGCCGAGACGATCATACGATTGGTCGAGGGCGAATCGGGAGATGCGAGAAAATTGTACCCGGCTGTCAGCACAAGTGGCCGTGATTTCGAATCATCCAGGTCGAAAGCCGTAATCCTCTTGAGCTTGATGAGAGGCTTAAGGTAAAAGTTAACGCTGGGTCCGATCGAGGCCTGGCTGGAGTCCCCCCCTTCTCTTGTATCCTTCGCCGTAAAGCTGACCCGTATATTCGGGTTGAGCTTTAGGTACGCGCCGATCTCCGGCAGGAACTCCGTTTGTTCCGTGCTTTCTGCTCTCCCAATTTTGCAGAGGAGCATGAAAACCAACAGAACTCGCCAGCCGGTGCGAAAGCGCCGCCGCTCTGTGCCTGCCGTAGGAAGCCTCGCGTCTGCTGTGCGACGGTATTTTGCCATTCGAAGAGGCACCTGTCTTTCGCGGCCAGTTGACCGGCCGTATGGCGAAGTATTCAAGCTTTTAGGCGTTGATGGAAGTAGCAAATCTGCTAGCAGAGAGCGGAAAATTGTGCCTAGTCGGCAACTCAAGTTAGGCTCCCGGGGGCGCGAGAGCAGGGAATTCTCAAGTGACGTTTAATCGCATCCGCCGCTCTTCAACCTTCCGAGAGCCTTTCGCCTCGAATCGTTCGGTCATATATTTCAGTGGCAATACTACGAGTTCTGCTAGTTTGCGGCATGCAACCAAGTTGGTAGCCTTTTTGAAGAGAGGCAAGTCAATGATCGGATCTCGCAAATTTCTAATGAACGCTGTGATCGCCGTCCTGGCGATTGCATTTCTTGGCGGCTCCACAGCCCCGGCCCAGATGGGCGCAGACGATCCGAATGTACAGAAAGCCAAGGGCATTCTGTTGAAGGGCGTGGCGAGCGGTAATCCCGACACACGGTCACTCGCGGTGATGTCAGCCAGCCTTATAGGTGATCGCTCGGAGGTCTTAACGAAGCTCTATTCGATGTTGGAAACGGATAAGGACGTGCCCACCCGGGAAGTAATCATATCCACCCTGGGTAGCTTCAATAATCCCGCAGTAGTCCCAGCTCTGCAAAAAGCGCTCAAGGATCCAGTGCCCGAGGTGGAGCTGGCAGCCGCGCTGGCACTCTTTGGTCTCAAGCAGCCGGATGGGAAAGCTTTTCTCCTGGATGCACTGAATGGAACACAGAAGACCACCTCCAGTTTCATGAGCAGCGAGAAGCGGTCGTTGGTACGAATGACGCATACTCCGACGACCACCTTCCTCGGAATCGTGGCTAACCAATTCGCGTTGCCAGGTCTGGGGTCTGGTATGGAATCGGCTGTCGGGTTGTCGGCGGATCCAGCTTCGATGGCTTCATCCTCCGTAATATTCTCACTCGCGAAAGATAAGAACGATCCCACCGTCTGGGCTGCACTCGAGAAAGCTCTGGGAGACAAAGAATGGGCCACTCGCGCGGCAGCCGTCCATGTGGTTGCGATGCATAACGATCCAGCCTTGATGGGGAAGGTGGCTCCGCTTATGGACGATAAAAAAGACCAGGTGGGTTTCCGCGCGGCCGCAGCGTACCTTCGTCTCTATATCATCCTGCACAAGGCTCAATAGTTTTGCTTTAGCAGCTTTGCCACAGGCACACTTACCGAAAGATAAGTGTGCCTCTTTTTTGATCTGCCACCTGTCACTTCTGACAGTTCAGCAGGCGCGGTATCGTCGTTATTCTGGTCTCAAATCTAAAATACTTAAAGGGGTGTTATGCATTCTGACGGGAGACTACATCGAGGCCTCTTGTTGTGCTCGCTATTGGCGCTGAGCCTGGGCGGGGTCGCGAGGGCGCAGGATCAACTGGCGGTGGCTAGCCCATCAGATCAAGCGACCGGCGGCACTTCCGCAACGACGAGCACTGTGATACCCCCTACACCGTCGATTGTGGATGACCCCCACTGGCACTTTGTGAGTCTGTCGTATTTATGGTTCCCTGGAATGTCTGGAACCGTTGGCGCCAAGGGCTTTGCAAAGAGCGTCTCTGTAAGTCCTGGCGACATTCTGAGCCATTTCAATATCGGAATCATGGGATCTTTTGAACCCCAGTACAAACGTTGGAGCCTTCCCGTTGATTTTGTCTGGGCGAAACTTTCCGATGACAAATCGTTCATCCGGTTACCCGGCTACACTGCCAGGGCCACCGTCAAGGAGGGCATCTTTACGCAGAAGGTGAACTACCTGGTTTACGATGGCAAGATGTTCAAGATTCGCGCTGCGGCGGGTGTTCGCGGCTGGTATGTAAGCGAGAATCTTCAACTGCAGCCTCCAGTTCCGCCCAACTACAGTGTGGGCTCCTCGCAAGGTTGGGCTGACGTCCTTGGGGGAGCGAACATCGTAGTGCCGTTCTCGCCCAAAATCGCGGTCCTCATAACCGGCGACGCCGGCGGCGGAGGCGCCAATGTGGACTATCAGATCGCGGGCTTCGCGAACTACCAGATAAAGCCGAAGTGGGGAATAGGGGCTGGCTACCGGTACCTGGACGTGAATTACCGCAACAGCAATCAAAACATCATGGACCTCCACGAAAGCGGACTAGTTCTTACGTTCATTTGGAAATACGGCAAACAACCCCCGCTCCAGTAACTCTCAATGGAAGCGCGCCGTTTTGCCGCGAATGGCGAAACGGCGCGCAGGGGAAAAATCGGCGGAAGCCTCGCGTTTATCTTATGGAACCCCGGCATTTATGCCGGGGAGCTCGACTTTCAAGCCGAGCGGCGCAACCGTGTCAGAGAAGGTTTCGAGTACGTTGATTGTCCATCACCAGGTTTGCCCTTACGGGGAAGCTCTGCCCTCCGCGAAAAAAGCCAGCTTTTCTCGGGTCGAATTTATTAGACGACCTTAGAGGCGCGCTCGCCGATATCACGGTGGCCTGGGACGAGAAGACCCTTGCCATCGAAGAACTCGAAACTCATGACGACGAGAAGACGATCTGGCACGAGGCCTGGTCGCAAATTAAGCCCGCGTCGTTCGTTCAAACCGGAGACGTTACGCAACCGGACGGATCAACCCACCGCTACATGACAATCAAGGGAACCAAAGTCAAAGATTGAACGATTGAAGCGAGCGGGGAAGGGGACGGGACGTTTACCAACTTAATATAATCTGAAAGCCAGAGTAACGTCCGTTACTGAACTGTCTGTCACCGAAACCGCGGATGCATATCACGATTGGCATTCAGACATGGTGAGTTTTAACAGCGATCGCATGGTTATTGCACTATCGCACACGCGCCAGCACTCTAGCCTAAGAACGACGCGCCGACCGGATCAACCTGCGGTGCGCTTTCAATGGTCTCCAGCATGAACAAGAACATCAGTTCGCCCTTCGCGTTCAGGAAGACCAGGTGGTCGCCGTGAATTTCCACACTTGCTGCTGTCGGCACGCGGATTCGCGGGCGGGATCGTCTTAGTCGGATAAGCTATCTTTTTTCAGCCATCGCGACCTCCCACTCGATGGGCACTTTACCCGCGCCGGCAAGTCGGCGCAGTGATCCTCATCACATCCCCAAGTTACCCCCGGGAATAGAAATATACTCCTCTGATTAGCGGAGTCTCCCTCTTTCGATCCCTGGCTTTCTAAGCTTAAAGTTCGGTGTCGTCGTCCGATTCCGAGCTTCACCTTGACCGACTGCCAGAACTCAACTGGCAAAAGTGCCAGTTCCCAGGTGATCCAAAGTCCGGTCAAATGTCAATAAGGCGTGGACTGCGCATCTCCTGTGCGCCCTCCTACCTGAGGGAACTAGTGAAGTAACACCCGGCCATGGAAATTAATCGGAAAGAAAAGGAATAATGATGAACTGCTCAAAACGAGGAGCCCTTACATCGGTAGCTTTGACGGTACTGTTTCTGTCAGCTGTGGCATTAGTCGCACAGGATACGCCTATTGGACCGGAGGGAACTCAAGTGGCCACGGAGCAGACGCCGGCAGCGGCGGCCAGCGCCGACGCGTTGCGAAAAGCGGCGCAAAACCCCGTCGCCAGCCTGATCAGCGTTCCCGTGCAGGATAACTTCAACGGTGGGATTGATCCCGGAGACCGTACGCAAAATGTGCTCAATATTCAGCCAGTAATCCCCGTGAAATTTAGCGAAAACTGGAACCTGATCATTCGCTGGATCACTCCCATTATTTATCAGCCGCTTGCGCCTGGAGTTGGTGTTTCCGGTCTTGGCGACATGCAGCCCACTTTCTTGCTCTCGCCGAGTAAACCGCACAAATTGATTTGGGGCGCGGGCCCGATCATTCAATTGCCGACTGCAACCAGCCGCTACACGGGACAAGGAAAGCTTGCCATCGGACCTAACATCGTCGCTTTGGGTATGCCGAGCCATTTCGTACTGGGCGTATTGATTAACAACATCTGGTCCATTGCCGGTGGAGGAAGCCGTCCGGACATTAACCAGATGCTGTTGCAGTATTTCATCAACGACAACCTGAAGAAGGGCTGGTATCTGACCACACAACCGATCGTCACCGCCAACTGGAACACGTCCGCGGCCAGCGGAAGTGTGTGGACCGTCCCAATCGGTGGTGGCTTCGGAAGAATCATGAAGCTTGGATTTCAGCCCGTAAATATCAGCGTTCAGGCTTATGGTAATGCCGTCCATGCCCCTGGAGCCTCGCCCTGGACCGTTCGGGCCAGTTTTGCACTACTGTTTCCCAAGCTAACCAAGGAGCAGGAGAAGATGATGATGCAGCAAAAGCTGAAACAGATGGATGAGCCACCACCGCAAAAGAAGTGACTGCGAACGGAGGATTAAGCCGCCTCTCGGAGAAAGGCTAACGGTCTCGCTCAGCGGCTCAAAACAAGTCGTGGTCGTTCGATTCTGCTGTCTCTGAAAATTGACCTTGCTCATCCGGTGCTCGTCTACTCGAACCTCCCGTCTCTCAGCTCCCAACAGCCAAAGTCACCGCCATCTGCTAGAGGGATGCCCCTTGCTCGAGAACAAGTTTGTATGCGACGTAATACTTGTAGATATTACTCACGTACTGGACTGTGACTTGCCCCACGCTTTGCGAAACCATTAATTCAACGTTTCCAAACCATTTGTTGGGATCTAACCCCCTGGCGGCGGCCTGCTTACGCAGGGCTGCAATGCGCGTGGGGCCGGTATTGTAGGCAGCGAAGGTAAGTAGCAAGCGGTTCATCGGATCAATCTGCGGATCGCTGAAATACTTGTCCGAGATAGTGTGCAGCTCCTTGATTCCTGCATGGATGTTGTTCTCGGCATTGGTCACATCGGGGATGCTGATAGGCGCCGCCGCCGCAATTGCCGGCTTCACCTGCATGATGCCGACCGCACCGCCATGTCTAGCCGCCTGGTTGAGCATGGATTCCTGGTACCCCTGTGCGACCACGAGCAGGTAGTCGAAGTCATACTGCGATGCGTACTTTTTGAAAAAAACAACAGTTTGGTTGAAGGCATCGAGTTGTGCCTTTGTGGTGGGATTGGTAACCCACTTCGTGTTCTGCAAATACCGCCTCATCAAAGTGTTGCCGAACGACGTTCCCGCCATGTGAGTCTTGGTGAATTCATCAACCACTTGTTTGAGCTTGGGGTTGTTCTTCCGCATCGCCCATCCCAGGGTGCCTTCTTGTGCGATGACGAGGTTGGGTTGGGGAGTGATGTCGGGCAGCACATTAGCCCATAGTTTGGCGCGGTCGGTAATAGTGACGGTTGCAGGGATGATACCCGCGTTCACCATCTCCAGCAAATCCTCATCCAACAGGTTCTTGTCGGCGCTCTCGATCAAGATGGGCGCCTTGCCCTGCTTGCGTAAGGAGGCGTTTACCTTGGCTAGATTTGCAGGATAAGTGGTGAGGGGATTGACGAATATCTTCTTGCCACTGAGGTCTTGCAACGAGGAGACGGGGCCGAAGCCCTTGCCCGTCACGACGATCTGTTTCACATCTGTGTCTATCGGCGAGAACGCAACCCGCTGCTCGCGCTCAGGGGTTATCGTCAACCCGTACGCGATCAGGTCACCTACGCCCTGAGTCAAAGCCTTTTCCACCTGGTCGGGACGGACCGGGATGAAGGTAACCTGAACAGGCTTATTACCGGTGTGCAGTTTCTCGTTCACCGATTGCTCGAATGCCCGGAGAGCCTCGTAATAGATACCTTGCGGCCGGCCGTTGACATAGAAAAAGCCGGAACGGCTGTACAAGACGAGCGCGCGGATCGTGCCGCGCTTGACCATAGCATCCAGGTCGTCCGTATGACGCTCGAAATTCAACGGCAAGCTTGCGGCGCTGGTCTGGGATGCAGTCTGATCCGGTGGAGCAGGGGACGCAAGAGCAGGGACCGGCAAAAGCACGATCACTGCGGCCGCCGCAAGAAATCCGAGGATTCCCAGGACGCGTTTTCGGAGAACAGCTCGAAAATGCATCATTTCAATCCCCGAAGCCCTAGTTGCCGGCGGCAGCAGTCGAACCAATGGCCTCGCCGGAGACAACGATCTCAACCCTCCGGTTTTGCTGCCTGCCTACAGCAGTATCATTGCTGGCCACTGGATCAGCCGATCCCATTCCCATGGAAGTGACCGAAGCAGGGTTCAGTCCCTGCTGCACCAGGAACGTTCGCACCGCGTCTGCCCGCTGCCCGGAGAGTTTCAAATTGAACTGGTCGCTGCCTGTGCTGTCGGTGTAGCCGGCAATGTTCAACGTCAAGCCCGGATGGGCCAGGATCACGCCAGACATTTTGGCGAGAGCAAGGGTTGCAGGCTGGGAAAGTTCATACTTACCGGACGCGAAGAGCACGTCGGCCATCGTGACTACCAAACCACGCGGCGTATCCACCGTTTGCAGCACCGCATTCAATTGAGCTAGCAATTGCGCACGAAGTTGCTTCTGCGCATTTACCGCTGCGGCAGCTTCCGCCGCTGATTTACGGGCTGCTGCATCCGCCGCCTGCTTGGCGGCCTCCGCTTCCGCGCGGGCCTGTGCTTCCTTAGCCGCAAGCGCCTGGGCCTCGGCGCTCCGCTTGGCCGCAGCTGCCTGTTCCGCCTGCAGCTGCGCCTCGCGTTGAGCCGCCGCAGCGGCCCTATCGGCCTCCGCCTGCTTGGCTTGTGCCACCTTCTCTTCGGCTTCGGCCTTTACCGCGATGGAACGAGCATCTTCCGCTTGCTGGGTTGCGCTGCGCGCAGCAGTCAAAATCGGATTCTTCTGCTTGCGGGCAATGTAATCCTCCATCTGGGCTTGCGCCTGTTGCGCAGTAGCCCAGGCGTTCGGCGCGTACTTCGGCGCGCCTTGCAGTTGCGCAATGCGGAAAGCGTTCTGTGCCTCATAGACGATCAACGGAACTTTGGGATCGATCACCAGCGGCTGAAGCTGGCTGTCGTGGTAGGTGCTGCGGCTGAGAAGTTGCGCCGCCACAGGCGTTGTTTGACCCTTGGTATCGCTGCCCGGGACTCCTTGCAGCACCACTTCCTCGCTGGCGTACGAGACGGCAAAATATGGTTCGGCGGTCACAATCATAGCAAAATTCGGCAACTGGGTCGTTACAGTCAGTTTGCTCTTGTCGCCATTCAGCTGAAACTCGCCCAGGTTGCGGGCGCGGCCTTCGGGAGTAATTGCCCACAGCACATAGGTAAGGAAGGCCGGTCCCAAGGTGTTGGCCGGCGTCATTTTTTGTAGCTCCGCCTGGATCGTAATGACACCCTTCTTGTTGTCCACCTTGGCCTGCCCTTTGGCATAAGGCAGTAGCGGGGTGGGCGTGAAGTCGATGGTGCTCGAGGTATTGTTCGGATAGCTGACCGCTTGCACTGTGCGCGAGACGCTGATGTTGATATTGATGACAGACGACGGCTGTGCCGCCTGGTCTTGAGAAAATCCAGGTAGGTTGCACCAGCAGAGCAGGCTCACGACAAACGCTATCTTCTTCATGGACTTCCTTTTCATGGAGGGTCGCGGCAGAGGGAAGCCACCACCTCGGGAGAGCATCTCATCCGGGTAAGGCAGTGCCTCACCGCTGACAGGTTAATTCTGAAAGAAGGGGAGGCGTTTGAACACTAGCAAAAATAGCAGCGGGGCGTTGAATCTTTTACAAAATAGGGGCGCGAAGCTCTCTGCTATCTCGGAGGTAACGACTGCGAAAGGCTCTCGAGGTTTTGTGGCCGCACCCGGATGATGCCCCCACGGGGGCTGTCGATGTCCGAGATAAGAAAGAACGAGATCGCCACCACCAGGGTCATCACCAGAAACACCACGACTTCCGCGCTACTGCGACGAACGCAATAGCCGATCAAGATGTTGCAACAAACCGCGATGGCCAGCATCAGGGTCCATGCCGAAGGTGGGATGCGGTTCCACCAGGCGGCCTGCGTATAGCCCTGAGAATTCAATACGTCGTTCATGCCCGAGGCCACCAGTCCGGTAATGGCGTTTGGCTGAGAAGTAGCCGGGCCCACAACCGTGGACCACAGTTCGGCTTGCAGTTGCGCCGTCTTGGCGTTTACCGGGCCAAGATCTCGTGCGTTGCGCGTGAGATAAAACAAGATTCGCTCATGGGTATAGTCGATGAGCAGGGTGCGCACTTTCTGCCCGTCGGCGGCAGGCAACAGGTCAGCCCGGACGTACTCTGTGCCGATGGCATTGGCTTCCGCTTCCTCGTAGTTCTTGCGCTGCTCGTATCTGCTGATGGCCATGGAAAACGTGAATCCGATGATCAGGCCGAGCAGGGTCAGGGTGGCCCCCAGGACGAGGCCGGGATCAGCCCCCACGGGTTCCTCGAAGGTTTGCTTCTTCTTGCGGAACAAGGTGCCGATCCATCCTGCTCCCCAAAGCGAGAAGAAGGAGACAACAAGGATGAGAACCGGGTAGTCCGTCAGGCGGAACGAATTCATTGACTCTGCCCCTTCCTTTCTAAAGCTCCTGGCGCAGCTTTATCTTAACCAATCCTCAATGCGCGTCGACATTATCACGGGATCGCGAGAGAGGATAGCGGGCAGGCGAGCTAACGAGTATTTGCGGCAAAAAGACGCGTTGCATCCTGGCGCTACCTCCGATGCAACGCGTTAGCAAAGGCTTCTAAAGTCAGCGGCCTGATTCAGCCCTGAGCTGCGTTGTTGACGATCAGCTTCACGTCGACCCGGCGATTCAGCTCACGACCCTGCGGATCGCTATTGGGGGCATCAGGATGAGTAGCTCCATAGCCGGCTGGGGCAACAATCCGACGCATTGGGATATTCCCATGGTTGCGAAGATAGTTTGCGACCGCAGAAGCGCGATCCTCGCTCAGTTGCTGATTGGCTTCCTTGGTTCCGGTCTTCGAAGCATAACCAGCAATTTCAATCAGGTAGCCATCGGTCGACAACGCAAGGGCGGCAACCTTATCCAGGTCTGCTTTTGCGGCGTCATCCAGGCTGTATTGGCCCGAAGGGTAGTAGATGACGGCCTCGGCAACGGTCGTATAGCTGTCCAGATCCGACACGCGCTGGTTGATCATCTGCACCGCGGCGCTATTCATCACTGCCACGGCTCCGGCTGCCTGGGCCGTTGCACCCGCCTGGTTCGCCGTGCTTTGCGCCTGGTTGGCCGACGATTGGGCGGCTCCTGCGGCCGTCACACCCTGGTTAGCCGTGGACTGCGCGTCTGCCGTCGCCGTCTTGTTGGCCTGAATCTGCTGCTGTTGCGCGACTTCAATGGCGAAGACATCCGGTGAGAACGTAATCTTCTTGGCTTCCAATTGGCCGCTCGCATTGCCCACACCCTCGGCATCGATGGTCAGACCGGGCACCATCGCCGTTACGTCCATGTCCTCATGGCGATGAAACGATACCTTACTTTTATCGCGCACGATCTTGGTGTCGTCGGTGATCACTACCACCGCGATCGATCCTGTCTTGGCGTCCTGCAGTTTAACCTGGTCACCCTTTCGAGAGAGGATCTCTCCTTTCACCTTTCCCTTGGAGCCGGCGGAAAACTGTTGAGCGTTGCCAACCGCCACGGTTGCGATTGCTGTGAGCAGGATGGCGCAAGATCTTTTTGACCACAGATGTATCCGATGACTGCTGGCTGATTTCATTTGAATTCCTCCTTCGACTTGGCTGTTTAGGTGAAATATTTGCAATACGGCGCGATAAATCGAGGACAATCCTTTGTCCACTGCAGGGAGCTTAGCGTCCGTTGTCGGGCGAGCGGTATTGGCAAAATTAACTGCTTTGTCACTAGCAAAAGTGCTAAACTGCCGACCAGTCACCGAAATAGATTCCTGGGGGATGGAACGGATCTGCCATGCTGGTGTGATTCTTCCGAGCATCTCTCCATTCTGAGAACCCCGCATTTGTAACGTTCGGCGACGCAGAACGGCGGCAATCGGTGCTTTGGCTGTAGGCCGTGCAGGCCGGAGTCGGCGAAAATGCATTTTTTTTGGAGCTCGGAGCTAGCCCTACTCTGATGCCGGCGAGCGGCGGGGAAACTCGCAGATCTCGCCGTGACGGGCTTCGAGAAAATGTATTATTTGCAGAAAGTGATAGATTTGGTCGTCATCCGGGCATGCAATGGCGTAATATGACGGTGCCTCTCCAGCGGTCATGCGGCAGGGAGCACGAAAGATGTCTCATTGAAGATTTTGCTTCGCCAACACGGGCCATGTTCAAAGTTAGTTTTCCAGGAGAGCTCTTGTGAGAGAACAAAAACCCTCGGCGCGCATTCTCATTGCAGATGATCATCAACTACTGGCGGACGCATGCAAAAGTTTGCTGGAGCCGGAATTTCAGGTAGTCGGTATTGTGACCGATGGCCGCCGGTTGATTGCCGCCGCTGCCGAGCTCAAGCCGGATATCATCGTCCTCGACATCTACATGCCCCACTTGAACGGACTCGACGCGGGCCAGCAAGTGAAGCAGAAGTACCCCGGGGTTAAGCTGGTCTTTTTGACCATGACCATGGCAGCGGATGTAGCTGCTGAGGCTTTTCGTCGCGGCGCTTCCGCCTATGTCCTTAAACAATCAGCAGGTGACGAACTCCTGCTCGCGATCCGTAAGGTCAATCAGGGGGCGTCGTACCTCTCGCCACTGATCGTCAAGGAAACGGTCAATTACCTCTTGAATCAGGGCGAAAACTTCAACGAACAGAAACACATCACCAAGCGGCAAAGTGAGATTCTGCAACTCCTGGCAGAAGGTTTGTCGATGAAAGAAGTGGCCAACGTCATCGACATCAAGCCCGGCACGGTGGCTTTTCACAAGTACCGCATGATGGAGACCTTGAACGTCAAGACGAATGCCGAGTTGCTTGAATATGCAATCAAGCGCCACATGACCCCTGCCTAGTCGAGCCGGCGAAAGCACCTGACGTTCCTTACAAGAGTTGAAGCAGTACGGTGGTGCAGCTGAAATCGCCGATGCAACCGGTTTCATCTGTTGAACGACTGAGAACTTCCCACTCACACCTGTCGCAAGTGACAGGTACTTCTGAGAAGAACCCTCGATAACCTACCTCTGCTACCAACTTCACCCCTTTGGCGGCCGAGCTCCCGAATCGGAAGAGACGATCTGAGAGACAAGCCAGTCGAGCAGGCCGGTTGCCCTCCTTCCGCGTGGATTGCATTCCGTTCTGGCCTGGGTCAACGCCCTTTTTATGCATCGAGGAAGAATTATGATCGGGACCTTCTTGAAACAGCTTTTGGCAACGGTGCTCTCTGTCCTGCTGGTCATCGCCACTACGCCCTTAGAAGTTGCAGCGCAGCAACCCGCCTACTCGGGACAAGGAGCGCCGCTGAGTCCAGAACAATTGCAGGCACTGGTTGCGCCGATCGCGCTCTACCCCGACTCCCTGGTGGCGCAGATTCTCGGCGCCGCGAGCTTTCCCGATCAGATTGCTGCCGCCAACACCTTTCTTCAGCAGAACAGCAGTCTCTCCGGCGCCCCTCTCATGTACGCGGTGGATCCACAGCCATGGGATCCAGCCGTGAAAGCCATGACGCAGTTTCCCTCGGTACTCGGGAACATGGCGAAGAACCTGAGTTGGACTTCCTCTCTGGGGGAGGCTTACACCACCCAGGGCCCGGATGTCATGTCTGCCGTGCAGGTGCTCCGTGCGAAAGCATACGCCGCGGGGAATCTGACCTCCGGCTCACAGATCAAGGTGGTGCAGCAATCGCCGCAAGTGATCGTGATTCAAGCTGCAAATCCGCAGGTAGTCTATGTGCCTCAGTACAACCCGGCGGTGGTTTACGGCACTCCCTATGTGACCCCCGGTTACAGCACGGCGGCAGTCGTCACCACCGCCGTGGTGGCGTTCGGCGTTGGCATCGCGGTTGGAGCAATGATGAGCGGTGGGTGCTGTGGTTGGGGCTATAGCTATTGGAACTGCGGCTGGCACGGCACCACCACGGTGGTATACCACGGCAGCACTTACTACGGAAACACTGCCTGGCACGGCACCACTACCTCCGCCTATGGTCCCTACGGCTCCGCGCATTACAGTACTGGCTATAACTCGGCCACCGGAACTTACGCACGTGGAGGCACGGTCTCAAACGGTTACGGCAGCGCCAGCGCCGGCCAGGCATACAACCCCCATACCGGGACCTATGCGCAGGGAGGGTCCGTCTCCAACGCGTATGGCACCACGAGCGCCGGGAGCGCGTACAACACGCATACCGGGGCTTCTGCATCCACGGTGCAGAATTCCAATGCCTATGGGAACTCCGGAGCCTCGACGTACTCAAAGAATGGCAATACCGCCTACTCGCAGCACAATACGAACGCTAACGGAACCACAGCCTCGATGACTTCCTCGACCGGTGCGAAAGCCTATGGCGCGTCGGGTACGAACGGCAACAGCGCCGCTTACGGCGAGACCGCGAATGGCAACAAGTACGCGGCAGCAAACGGCAACACCTATTCCAACACCGGCAGCGGCTGGAAGGGTTCCAGCTCGAACACTCCGACGAAATACAACACCACCAGCTCAGGCGCTCCCAAGAGCAGCTCCACTGGTTGGGGAGGCCAGGAGAAGAGCGGCGGCTCGTCGGCCTTCAACAGCGGCGGCGGTGGCTGGCAGTCCAGGGCATCCAGCGCTCGTGGCGCCTCAAGCTACGGTGGCGGTGGCGGATGGCGCAGATGAATCCAATGGCCGCACTGGAAGAGACGACAACCTGGGCCAACGATGAAGTGGAAGCGTCTGAATTTCTAAGGCTTGGAGAATTGGTTATGTCAAGGGCAGCACGCAGGATCTCGATTACGACTTGGTTGATGTGTTTGGCCCTCCTCGTTGTCATTGCCGGGTGCAAGAAAGCTGACGAACCTTCGCAAACGACATTTGCTTCACCCGATGCCGCCGGCGATGGCTTACTGAATGCAGTCAAGACAGGAGACATCAATCAGGTGCTGCCAATCTTCGGGCCTGACTCCAAGAGCACAATCTCCTCCGGAGATCCGGTGCAGGATAAAGAGACGGTAAGCTTATTTGTCGCCGGTTATGGGCAAATGCACCGGTGGCGCACGATGCCTGACGGAAGTCAGATCCTCCTCATCGGAGCTGAAAATTTTCCCTTCCCCATCCCGCTGAAAAAGAACGCCGCCGGCCAGTGGTTTTTTGATACAGCCGCGGGCAAAGACGAAATCTTGAGGCGTCGCATCGGCCGCAATGAACTGGCCGTGATCGACATTTTTGATGCGCTCGGCGATGCTCAGGCCGAGTACTATTCACGGGCCCAGGGCGGTACCAAGCAATACGCTTTGAAGTTCATCAGCGACCCGGGAACGCAGGACGGTTTGTATTGGGAGTCGCCGGATGGTCAACCAAAGAGCCCACTCGGTCCCCTATTGGCGTATGCGACCGCCGAAGGATATAGCGTAAAGCCCGAAGCGCACCACCCATTTCACGGTTACTACTTCCACATGCTGACTAAGCAAGGCAGTAACGCACCCGGCGGCGCCAGGGACTACGTCGTCAACGGCAAGATGGTGGGCGGGTTCGCCTTCATCGCCTACCCGGCTGACTATCGGAATTCCGGCGTGATGACCTTCATGATGAGCCAGGATGGCGTGCTGGTTCAGAAAGACCTGGGGAAGGGCACCGCCGACGCAGCCGCCGCAATCACCGAATTCAATCCCGATTCAAGTTGGACCATTGTTCAGCCCTGATCAATGTCCAGCCGTGGTCGGGCTGTTACCGTTTTGAAAAAGAGGAGATACATGAGAAACCAACTTACGCGTGGCTCGATCGGCACAGCCGTCGCGGCACTGATCCTTTCCGCTTTGCCAGTGCATGCACAGAGCCCCGAAGTACAACAGAAGCTTGCGGAAGTGAAAGTGGCCATGGCCGCCAACAAGCAGGCACTCGCTCATTACACCTGGCAAGAACAGCAGACCACGAGTATCAAGGGTGACGTAAAGAAGCAACAGCTTTTCCAGGTCAGTGTAGGACCGGACGGTCAGCAGCAGAAGACCCAGATCGGCGGCTCGCAAGCTCCGCCACCCAGTGGTGGAAGGCTCAAGCAGCATGTGGTGGAGAAGAAGACTGCTGAGTTCCAGGATTACGGGGAGCAGATTGCCGCTCTTGCCAAACAGTACACGACGCCCGATCCGGGGAAACTGCAAGCCGCCTACCAGGCCGGCAACGTCTCGCTGCAGTCCGGCGGCGGGGAAGGAATCATCACGCTCGTGATCAAGAACTACGTCAAGCCGGGCGATTCGATGACCCTTATGTTCAACAGGCAAACAAAGGCCATTGAGAGCGTCAAGGTGGCGAGTTACCTCAGCGACCCCTCGGATGCGGTGACCATAGCAGCACAGTTCGCCAAGTTGCCCGACGGCACAAACCACGTGACCGGCACACAGATCAACGGCGTCAGCAAGCAATTGACCGTGGTGACTCAGAACTCGAACTATCAGCCCGTCTAGCCCACGTTCGGCGGGGGGGAAGTTTTCCCCCCCGCCTGGACTACTCTCCGAGCATGCTCTTCTTCAGACTTGCAGTAGGTGGCTTAGGGCCGAGCCACACCGAGAAGATCGCCTGACCGAAGGCTGAACCGGCGATCGTCAATTTGTCGGCGCCGTTGATACTAATGGTCGTTCCGGTACCCGGAACGTACGTAAAGACCATTTGTTCGCCCACCTTGACCGGCTCCAGGGCGGCGAGGAATTTTTCGGTATCGTTTTTGATCGTCGTGTCGGCGTCCGGAGCGTTGTCTTTGAATGACTGATCGAATGCATCCGTCATCTGCTTCTTGCTCGCGTCATGCAGGAACTGCATCACGATCCGCTTGGGTGCGTCAGCCTTGATGATGCCGCTCGCATCGGTCGACTTATGCTCCAGGTAGAGGCCGGCCACGTAGACCTTCACCATGAACTCCGTGCGCAGGCCCGGCCCATTCAGGACCAGCGATTTGTCTCCGACCGTTGTGGTGTCCGGCAGGTTGACGCCCGCCACGCTGGCGGCTTGTAGATTGATTTGCGATGCGACCATGAATATGGCAGCGGCAAGTGGCACTGCAGTCTTGCGCATGAAGAACACCTCAAGGAACGGATTAAGGCCTAAACCTATCCAGTTTCTTCAGGCCAGACAACTAGCATCATTGCTAGGGACTGCCGCGAAGAGAGCATTGCTGGCAACTTTTGATCCTCCGGCTGATAGATTTGACAGTACCCAGCGCTAGCTTTTGCCTGAATACTGTGGAGTAATCATGATCCATAGTCAGGCTTGAGGTTTCCCAGCTCGCCGGGTGTGAAGGGCATCGAGACAAACCATGAAACTCCGAGCCGTAGAGTCATTGCTCCTATCCTGCACGTTGTTGTCTACCATGGTTGGCGCTCCCCAGGAGCTAGCCAAGCCCTCTGTCAGCGGGCGTCCCAAGCTGGGCATTGTGCTCGAGGGCGGCGGTGCATTAGGCCTTGCCCATATCGGCGTCCTGCAGTGGATGGAGGAGCATCGCATCCCAGTGAGCTATGTCGCGGGCACTAGCATGGGCGGCCTGGTCGGAGGAATCTACGCCACGGGAAGGTCCCCGGCGGAGGTTAAAGAGATCACTAACGGGATCAATTGGGACGAGGTGCTGAGAGGCCAGACACCTTTCCAGGACCTCTCGTTCCGGCGCAAACAAGACGCTCATGAAGTACCGAACAGTCTCGAGTTTGGCCTGGCCAAAGGCCTGCAGTTTCCAGGCGGCTTTAATTCTGGCCAACAGGTCTCTCTGATCCTTGACCGGGTCGCGCTTCCATACTCCGAGCTCAAGAGCTTCAACGATCTCCCGATCCCGTTTGCCTGTGTGGCCACCGATCTGGTTTCAGGCAAGCCACACGTCTTCCGCAGCGGCCCCCTCGCGCTGGCGCTGCGATCGACGATGTCTCTCCCCGGCATCTTTACCCCGGTCCGCAATGACGGTCACGTCTACGCGGACGGAGGCTTGCTCAATAACATTCCCATCGATGTAGCCAAAGAGATGGGCGCCGATATAGTCCTCGGAATCCATCTCGAGACCCAGCCCCTGAGTCCAACGACGCCCCTCTCCAGCTTCGCCGTGTTGGGCCAGTCCATCTCGGTGATGATCGCAGCCAATGAACTTCGTTCCATGGAGCAGGCAGACCTGCTGGTAACCGTGCCGTTGCAGAAGTACACTGCCCTTGATTATGGCGCCGCTGACGCAATCATCAAGGCGGGCTATGATGCGGCTGCTGCCAAGGAGAAGGTGCTCATTGCTTTTTCGGTGAGCGAAGCCGAGTGGCAGCAATATCTGGCTGAGCGGAATGCGCGCAAGAAAACAACACCCATTCCGGAGTTTGTCCAAGTCGCCGGCACCAACAAAGAGTTGGGCGAATCGATACAGAAGAGACTTGCACCAGACGTCGGCAAGTCCGTAGACACCAAGACGTTGGACGGCCAGATGTTGCGACTGCAAGGCCAGGGTCGTTTCGCGAACGTTGGTTATTCGATGGTAGAAAAGGACGGGGTCCAGGGACTGGAAATTAAGACCGAGCCCAAGCCCTACGCGCCACCCATCGTGCGTCCCATTCTTCTCATCGACGGTTCCGACTACAACAACGTCCTTTTCAGTATGGGCGCGCGCATCACATTTCTCGATTTCGGCAGCTACCGGTCTGAGTTGCGCAGCGATGTCGTCGTGGGCTCGCAGTACACCCTCGATGGCGAGTACTACCATCCAATTACGCCGACCAGCAATTGGTTTGTGGCTCCGCGCGGAGCCGGCAATAGTCAGCAGGACTACGTCTACAACGGCGACACGGAGATCGCAACCTACCGACTGCGGCAGATCCTTGGCGGGTTCGATGTGGGCTATGGATTTGGAACTACGGGAGAGCTAAGACTTGGATACGAAGGCGGTTTTGAGAAGCTTTCCCCCCAAGTCGGGAACGCGGCGGTTCTGCCCACGGTTTCCGGAGCAACCGGGGATGTACGGCTGCAGTATCAGCTGAACACGGTGGACAACCCGGTGATCCCCCGCTCCGGCGAAAGTCTTTCGATGGACGTAAAGGGGTACAACGTGAATCCAGCGGCTCCTGGACCGTTTCCGCTGGCTCAGGTTCAGTCGCAAAGCTTTTTCCGTCTGAACAAGCCTTCTTCTGCATTTTTCACCGCTGCCGGCGGGAGTACCTTCGGCTACAAAGCGGGAATCCCCGCATTCTCGCTCGGCGGATCACAGCGGCTGGTTGCCTGGAATACGAACGAGTTGTATACGAACCAATATTTCCTGGGGCAACTTGGGTATATCCGCGAGCTCCTACAACTACCGCCTTTCTTGGGCAGTACCGTAGACTTCATCGGAATGTACGAGGTGGGGAAGACGTACAAGCTGGCCCTCGGTCCGCAGCCGCCCAACCTCCCCATGGATGGAGCGGTGGGGATTATCGTGAACACGATATTCGGGCCCGTCGAGCTCGCTGGTGCGGTCGGCGACTATGGCCGCGGGAGGTTCTTCTTCCGGATTGGGCGGATCTTCTAAAGCGACCGGACCAGTGAAGGCTATGAACATTCGGGTCCTCATGTTTGCTCTCATGCTTCTCGTCCCTTCGCCCCTCTTTGCGCGCGAGAGCACAGACACCATCGTGATGAAGAATGGCGACCGGTTGACCTGCGAGATCAAGACGCTGAGTGCCGGCGTTCTTAGCGTCAAGCTTAAATATGTGCAGGGCACCATCGGCGTGCAATGGTCGGAGGTGGCTCGCCTCGAGAGTGACCAATTGTTCCTGGTAAAAACGGAGAGCGGCAAGGTCTACACCGGTAAGCTGTCGACTGGCGCAACACCCGGCGAACGCGCAGTGAGTATTGAAGTCGCGGTCACGCCAGAGAAGGAAGTAGAGATATCTCAGCCTCAGCTGGTCAACCTCAACCAGGCGGCCGAGGGCTTCTGGCGAAGGTTCAATGGCACGGTCAACACCGGCATCCTTTATTCGAAGGGCAATGAATCAACCCAATACAACATCGCCTCCATGGTCGAGTACAACCGGGAGAGATGGTCTGCACAGGCGAGCGAAAACTCCAGCCTATCCTCCAGCAGTGGCGCCAGCCTTGCCACCCGAAACCAGGAGGATGTGAGCGTGATGAAGCTGCTGCCCTGGAACAATTGGTTTTATTTAGGAAGCGGAGATTTCCTGCAGAGTTCGGTGCAGGGAATCGACCTGCAGACCACTTTAGGCGGGGGTGTCGGGCGCTACTTATGGAACAGCAACCGTTCCAGCCTTTACGTTCTTGGCGGCTTAGCATGGCAGAACGCCCAATATAAGACGGACACAGCCACGCAAGGCGCACAAAATGCCGCTGCCGCATTGGTTACGGCCGAACTCAAAGTCTTTCGGTTTAAGAAGACCAATCTGGATATTCTTGCTGTTGTTTTGCCTGGCCTCTCAGAACCCGGCCGGGTTCGAGCAACGACCAACGCCTCCTACTACATCAAGCTCTTCAGCGATTTGTCCTGGAATTTCTCGTTCTACGGCAACTGGGACAACCAGCCCCCACCGACTCTCTCAGGCAGCGATTATGGGACAAGCTCCGGCCTCAGTTGGACCTTCGGCAACAGATAGACCAAGGCGTGAAAATCACAGTTTCTCTCAGTCACCGCTTCCAACTTTGGAGGGATCTGCTGTTCTTTCTTTCCATCCAATCTGACGGCCCTTAGTAAAACCTAAACTTTGGAGGGACCTGTCCATCCAACCTGACGGCCCTTAATAAAGTCACTGCCTTAAACTTTGTCAACCCGAGCGTACCTGGATTTCCTGCCACGCTGCACTGGACACAACCGCGTGTGCGGTTTTCCGCAGGGGAAAACCGCATGAAGTCCGCAACGCCATCAAGATCAACAGGAAATCCGGGGTAGCCGAGGGACCTGCAGTTTACGTTTATAGCAAAACGAAATCCCGAGGTGACTCACCTTCGCTCGTCACCGCTAAGCAAGCCTAAATCGGCTGGTAGTTTGAGTTCTGCGTGACGACGGTTAGCTGCTTGCTGACACCATTAATCTGCGTGCTGGTCACATGGTTTGTGCCATCGGGCAGTTTGGCGAACTGGGCCGCGATCGTCACAGCATCTTTAGGATCGCTGAGGTAACTTGCGACCCGGATACTCTGAATAGACTTGGTCTGCTTGTTGAAAACGAGCGTAACCTGATCGCCAGGCTTGATGTAGTTCTTAATCGTAAGGGTGGTCGTGTCTGGTGGTCCGCCTAATTGCATGGAGATGTTTCCCTGCGCGTAGGCTTGTTGCAGTCCATTGGGGTCCGGCTGAGTATACTGCCTTGCCAAGTCTGCGATCTGATCACCGTAGTCTTTATACTCTGCGGTCTTCTTTGCAATGATGCGGCGCTTCAGCGGGCCGCCGCTCGCCTGGGCCGGCTGGGCATTGATAGGGGTTTTCTGCTGTTGGCCATCCGGTCCAATGCTCACCAGGAAGAGCTGTTGTTTCTTGACCTCGCCCTTTATGCTTGTCGTCTGAGACTCCTGCCAGTTGTAATGAGCAAGGGCCTTCTTATTGGCCGCGGTCGCAATCTTGAGTTCCGTAATGCGCGCCTGCAGCGCTGCCGGAGCCTGCGCCGTTGCGGGCGGAGCAAAGACCAGCTGGCCGGCAAGAGCAATTGCCAGCGTGGAAGAGCATAGGCCCAGCGCGATTTGCTTGTTCATGGAATTCCTCTAGTCGTAGTGATTTTCAATGATCTTAACCCTACCGCAAAAGTATAGCGGAGGTCCGAAGCTCCGGACCTCCGCCGAGAAGTAGAGTGGGTGGGCAAGCCTACGAACCAGCTATGCCTTTGTTCTGCAGAATCATCACCACCACGCGACGATTCTCGGCCTGGCCTTCCGCGGTTTTATCGGGAGCGACCTGATCGGCCGTCCCCATGGCGCCGGGTGCAAGCATGTTGGTCAGCGGAACATTGGCATCCTGCTCCAGATATTGACTGACGGCATTTGCCCTCTCGACGCTCAACTTCTGGTTCAGCGACGCAGATCCTACCGCCGAGGCATATCCCTTCACCTGGATAACGTACCCGGTCACCGTGAGTGCCTGCTCAGCCAGTTTTGATAGTTGGGGTTTGTATTGCGGCTCAAGAACAACACTGCCGTTAGCAAACAAGACGGTGACTTCGCCCAGAATGTTGTATTCGCCCAGCTCCCCGAAACGCTTGTTCGCGGCAGCGATGGCGGCCTTATTCGCGGCAATCTTCTGATCCTGCGCGCTGAGCTGTGCCTGTTGCGCCGCCAGGGCCGCTTGCTGCGCAGCCAAAGCTTGCTCGCTCTGCGCGATTTTGGCCTGGTCAGCCTGCTGTGCCGCTACGGTCGGTTGCAACCCGGCCTGGGCATCCATGGCGGCTTTCAAATCATTGCCTTTGAACTTCACACTGTCCGCCACGAGTTGGCCCTGATCATTGGTCGTTCCCTGCACCTGCACGGGAAGGCCAGGAATCAGGCAGGTCATAGCCATCTGCTTCTTGCGCCCTTTGAAGACACCTTCTACTTCATCCACTTCGGTCGTCGCCGTAAGCAATACAACGAGCTTGGGGGTGTCTGTGGTTTGCAGCGTCATGGTGGCGCCGCTGCGTCCATTAATTACGCCTTGCACAGTCTGGCCATGTGACGCGGTTGCGCCGGCCAGGAGTATGCAGAATGCCATCACGGCGGGTAGAGTGAGGGATTTCAAGTTGATTCTCATGAGCTTCCTTCTTCCATCGCAACTTTTTTGCGGGCATTGCCATTGTTGGCCGAAGAAGGCATCAGCGATACTGGCAAAACTACAAGAGACAGGCAAAACCTCTTGCAGGGAAGAAACGAAATTACTGTGCGACCCAGGACCACGTCTGGCCCCCGTTATGGCAGTATTTTGGGTTTCCTAGTAATATTGGCAGTCCTTTCGGTGCTTTTTAAGGCGTCTAATGGCCTAAGCAGAAAAGGAGAATTCGTGACCTTGGGAATGTCTCTCGCGGAGGGCAAACATGACCGCTCCGTTGCGCTCTACCTCGTACTGTTCCTAGTCTGGATGCTGTCTTCTGGAGCTTTCGCGCAGGATAAGGCCGCCGCAGACTACACGCGGACTTCCCAGCCTGCGTTGATGAGTTACAAAGAACTGGTCGCCCTCGGTGAGGAGACAGTGGATCCCGCCCTCAACGCCAAATTGCACACCTTGCTTACCACACCCTTTATCAATAATGAAGCCTACTTCAACGGGACCAAGCCATTACGACCCGATCTGAAGGGTATGGGGCCCTCGTTACGCGTGGTCGAATGGAATATCGAACGGGGAATCGAACTAGACAAAATCAAGCTATTGCTGACCGACAGCCAGGCATTCATCAGCGAGGTGCACAAAGATGCCCCCGAAAACACGAACCCCGAAAAGGCAAAGGACGCGGTATTACGGGCGCAGATGGAAGTGCTTCAATCGGCCGACGTGCTGGTATTGAATGAGCTCGACTGGGGTATGAAGAGAAGTGATTACCGCGCCGTAGTAAAAGACCTTGCGGATGCTCTCAAGATGAACTGGGCCTATGGCGTCGAGTTCGTCGAAGTAGATCCCAAAATACTGGGAACCCAATCCTTCGCGAAGGTGGAGAATCCACAGGAGCGCAAGGAGCTGGAAGACTTGTTTAGCGCTGATAAGGCACGCCTGCTGGGCTTGCATGGCACCGCCATTCTCTCTCGCTATCCTCTTCGCGATGTAAAGCTGGTGCCCTTTCAGTATCAAGCCTACGACTGGTACAACGGCGAGAAGAAATATGGGTCCATCGAAGCCGGCAAGCGTAAAGGCGCAACCCTTCTCTTCGGGGAAGAGATCGTGCGCGAGGTGCGCCGCGGAGGCCGCACCAACCTGATCGCCACTATCGATGTACCTGGGCTTCCCGGCCAGCAGGTCACCATCGTTGCTGCTCACCTGGAGAATCGTACGGCACCCAAAGGCCGCGTGAAGCAGATGGACGAGATTCTCGACCTCACTCGACCGATTGCTCACCCGGTGATCATCGCCGGGGATATGAATACCACGGGCACGGATGGCTCGGTGCTGAGCGTCAAATCGGCCGTGCTGAGGAAGCTGAATGATCCTACATTCTGGGCTACCAAAGGGGTTAAGTACGCAACCGGAGTTGGTTTCGGCATGGACATTGCCGGCCTCGCCTTCAAGACGACGAGGTTTCAGAGTGACCCCACCGCCTCAGGGGTTCCCTTACTTGCACCCAATCCGGAACAGGGCCTCTTTAAAGAATTAAACAAGTATCAGTTTGATGACCAAACGCAGCTTGACTTTCGTGGAGATGCTGAACTCTCAGTGCTTCGACGTCAGGGAACTCTGGGTAATTCGAATGAGCGCGGCAGTAAAGGATTTATGACTACATTCACCCTGCCGCGAACACTCGGAGTGGTAGGAAAATACCGGCTCGACTGGATATTCGTGAAAGCGTATTTGAAGAATGACCCTAAGTCGGCTGACTCCTATCGCTTCGCCCCGCGCTTTGCGCGTACCATGAACGAGGCCAATGAGGCCTTCGACGACCCGCTGTCAGACCATGCTGCCATCAGTATCGATTTACCCATAGTAGAATCAGCTGCGCCGAACTCCAAAAAATAGGCTTATAGGAAAAAGGGGCGAGCCGATGACCAATGCTGTAGTCCAGACAACCTCCACACATAACCCGGCGGCCCGGTGGCTGCGCATATTGGGCCTGGCATTTGTCTGGCTGGTTCTAACGTTGTTTTCACTCTGGGCGATGGCCGCTCTGTACATCGACGTCCGCATATCTGTATTGCGGCTTCCGCTGACCGTCCTTTACGTAGCCGCTCTGGTTGCGATTGTGGTCACGTACAAGCTTCGTGTTCGAGCAGCCTTGCTATGTCTGGCCTGTTCCTGTGTCGTTCTTGCCTGGTGGTTCAGCTTGAAACCGACAAACACTGCGGACTGGCAGCCGGACGTGGATCGCCCGGCATGGGTAGAAATGAATGGAGATCGGTTGGTCATCCACAATTTCCGTAATTGTGATTACCGTACCGAGACCGACTACAGCAATTGCTGGAGCGATCGTACGGTGAATCTCTCCGACCTGCGGGGCGCGGATCTATTTTTTACCACCTGGGGTGTGAAATACATCGGTCATCCGATTCTGAGCTTCCAGTTCGGAGATGGTCAACACGTAGCGTTCTCCATCGAAGCACGTTATAAAGGCAACCAGCAATACTCGGCGATTCTTGGCTTCTTTCGCCAGTACGAGCTCATTTTCGTGGTGGCTGATGAGCGCGACTTGATCCGTCTCCGCACCAACTTTAGAAAAGATGAAGAGGTCTTCCTCTACCGCGCGAGCATGCCCGCGGAGACGGCACGCGCTATTTTCCTCACTTATGTCGAGTACCTTAACCAGTTGAAAGATCATCCCGAGTGGTACAACGCCCTGACCAGGAACTGCACCACGACCCTGGATAAACAAATCTCCTCGGAAGTCGCCAAGCCGCAACCGTGGAACTATCAGTTGCTGCTCAACGGTACCCTGGACGAATTGCTGTACGACCGTGGCCGGCTAGTAACCGACGGGCTTTCCTTTCTGCAGCTAAAGAGCCGGGCGCACATCAATCCGGCGGCGCATGCGGCAGGCAACTCCCCGGATTTCTCTGCTCTTATCCGAGTCGGTCGCCCAGGCTTTGAAAATCAGAAGGGAACACCCTAGTAAAACTAACAGGTGACACCCTCGGTGCGCGGATGTCAGGATGTTGTCATACCGCCACATTGCAACCGTTGAAAGAGGATAGAGCCAGTGAAAGAAATGCGACTTGTTTTGATGTTAACCGTCTTGTTGAGTGCCTCGGGCGCTGTGGCCCAAACGGCAGCGACGGACCAATCGGGAACCGATACGGATATCGCATTGTTGCGATCGGATGTTCAGGCGCAAAAGACCGACGTCATCGCCCACACCATGCAATTCAATGACGCCGACGCAAAAGCTTTTTGGCCGCTCTACAGAGAGTATGCCAACAAACAGCAAATTCTGGGCGATCAGCGCGTAAGCCTGATCAAGGATTATGCCGCGCACTACGACACCATCGACGACGCCCAGGCTGACGGATTGATGGCTCGCATGCTGGCCTTCGAAAAGTCCAGAACCGAACTTCGCGCCGAATACTATCCCAAGTTCAAGAAAGCGGTTGGCTCCAAGACGGCTGCCAAATTCATGCAGGTAGATAATCGTTTGACCCTGCTGGTTGATTTGCAGCTCGCAAATTCCATCCCGATCATTCAGTAAGACGCGGAGGCCACGGGGGAGGGAATCATTGCCTTCCCCCGATTCGTCTTCTGGTGTCTACGGAAGACGTAGCGACCGATCAGCCATCCAGCAGCGCCCCCCACAAGCACATCGGTTGGAAAATGCTCCTGTCCCAGGACGCGCATCAGGCTAACGCTCGTGGCCAGAGAATAGCAACCCAACTGCACCCACTTGGACGGGTACTCGCCTGCGGTCACGCTGGCCACCGTCCAAGCCAGCATGCTGTGTGAAGAGGGAAATGAATTGTTCTTGCCGGGATACGACGAGAAGAAGTCGCCCGCGGCATTGTGGTAACGGGGCCGCTCCCGCCGGAAGATGATCTTCGTGACCTGGTCGAGCACCACGCTATCCGCAAGCGCCTCGCCGCTCAAAATCCCGCTCTCGCGCGCATGCGCGTTGCCCCTAAAAAGTCCCACACCATACAGCGTTACCGGTACGGCGAACTCGCTGCCCAGCAAGGCATTGGACGCATTCACGCTATCCTTAGTAAAGGATGGGGCACGAGGCAGGTCGCGCATCGCGTTGGTGTCGGTGGACAGCGTCAGCCCTGCGGCAGCGCCAAGCGGCAGCAGCCAGATAAGGTCATGTGGCCTGATCCGGATCGGGCTGGTCCATATAGGGATTTGATCCTTGACGATGGCGAGCGGCAGATATTTCTCGGTGACCGGCAGTTGCGCCGTCGGAGCATCCGGCAGGGAATCCGCGTAGAGCGGGACACCCACAACTCCACATATGCAGAAACATGCAACGATCCCACGGAATATTCGCTGAGTCCAGATTGCCGTTCCCGCTTTCGCTATTCAAGCCAACCTAACATGCGACAGTGCTGTCCATTAGATTTTCTTGGTTAGCTGGGAGGAAGGGATCTGTGCGGACCTCCGCTGTTCAAGCCAAACCGAGCAAGGAGCGGTCTCGATTGTCTGATTAGCTGCGTAGGAACCCTCGCACGGATGCGAGCAGGAGCTCTCCGCGAACTGCCTCAACCATGGGGGCGCGAAGCACTGTGCGGATGCACCGCAAACACTCATCTTCTGATAAACTCAGTGCTGTTGTTGCGACGGAGTGGGTGGCGGCGCGGTCAACCTCCAAATCCAGGCTGAAGCAGCCAAAAACAGAAGTGGACAATTAGGGAAGCCATTCCAAGCTGTTCATTCTGTGTGACATAGTGTTAGGATCAAGTCTACGTCTGGGGACGTAGCTCAGTTGGTTAGAGCGCTGCCCTGTCACGGCAGAGGTCGCGGGTTCGAGCCCCGTCGTCCCCGCCATACATACTAAAGGACTTGAAGCTATGGCGACCTAAAGTGACAATCCACAATCCGATCCACAATTCACTGCACTGAGCGACTTCCAAGTCCTACCGCACTCAGGAATGCGCCTTGTGCCGCCTGCTTTTCGTCGCGGTCATCCTGCGTGTAGAGGTTCATGGTCGTGCGGATATCGCTATGCCGCAACATGCCCTGCACCGTCTTCGGATCGACTTTCCCCTTGTTCACGAGCCAGGTGCTTAAGCTGTGCCGCAGGTTGTGTAGACCGAAGCGCTGCCCCTTCACGAGTACGACGCCGGCGCTGATTGCCGCTGGCCGCAGATGATCCTGCACGAATATCGAAGCGCACATCGGCACTTTCCCGTCCTTGACCAGCGACGGGAAGACGAAATCTTCGACCTTCGAGTATGGGCTCTGCGCACGCCATTCCTTCAGATACTTCGCCAGTACCGGATGCATCGGTACATAGCCGTTCGAGGCCGCCGTCTTGGTCTCGCCGTCCTCTCCCTTCGCCCATCGCTTCGATATTCGGATTTGCCCGTCGCTCCACAGAATGTCCGACCAGCGCAGCGAGATGATTTCCGATGCGCGAAGCGCCGTGGCGGCGCAGGTCAGGACCAGCGTGTAATGCTGCAGGTTCGTCAGCTTATTGAGAATGGCGAGAGTTTGCTGCGGCGTGATGACAACTGCCTTGTATAGGGACTGCGACCGCGTCTCCACATGCTCCAGAGGATTCTTGTCGACGCGCTCGTGCAGGATGCCGACCTTATAGACCCGGTGCATAATGCCGCGGATCTTCGAGACCGTCGTCCACGCCAGTCCGTTGGCGGTATGAAGCGACTTCAACCAACGCTGAATTTCCAGCGGCCGGATATCGCTCGCGAGTTGATTGCCCCAGCGGGCAATGAGGTAGTCCCGAACGTAGTGTTCGACAATCGGGATGGTGTTGACCGACTTCGGGCGCACTGCATCCTCGCCAAAATCAGCCTTCAAATAGTATTCCGCTAAGGTGTCGAAGCGGATGCGAGTGCCGGACTCTTCACTATTGATGCGAACCAGCAGCCCGAGCCGGTCCACCTCGCGCCACGCCGCCTTCTCAGTCGGTAAATCTCTGAGAAGACCGACGGGCAAGGTGTTCTCTTTGCGGCTGCCGTCCGCTGTGTCGAGCCTGTACCGAAGCATCCACACATCTCCGCCCTTGCGGGACACAAGTCTGAGTGATCCCCTCTGATATGCCATAACCTCTCATTTCAGTAGGGAACGCCTAATGATTGGATGATACGCCCGCTCGCTTTCTGGCGGCCGAGGGGAGCTCCGATCGCTATTGCAATCGATCGCCGCAGCCAACTCGGAAAGACGGAAGACCCAAGTCTTACGCAACTCGCCAGTGCCGATCGGGTACGCGCCCGCGATCCCGCGGCGGGCAAGCTCAGTGAGAAAACGGCGGCTAATTCCGACGAACTTTGCGGCTTCCTGAGCGGAGACAAAAGGTTCGGGTATCATGACGGTTCCTCCGACCACTGACACCGCAGCAGCCTTGATCCCCCGCATCTCAGATCGATTTCCCATGTGAATTCCACGAACGACGCTCCGTCGGGCAGGCTTCTGAAGGGTCTTTGGATGGATTTTCGTTACAGCGGCAGCCTCTTCGGAGTCTAGTAGCGTCTCCGGGACGGATGCTGTGGGGGACGCCGAGTTTGTGGCATTCTCTTTCGGCGCTGGCCGCTTTGATTCGTATTGATAGGAGCGAGTTGCAGAGGACATCGCCACCTCCAGAAATGAAGACGAAGATCGAGTATTCACGT
>CAVYCQ010000009.1:0-272242 GCA_963767045.1 uncultured Acidobacteriaceae bacterium
AAATCAGCACACCGCGGTATCCGACGCGGGCTATCACTTTAGGCATGAGGAACTTCGTGCTCATGGCTGCAAGCGCCTGGGGCATGATGAGCAGACCGGACTCAATCGCAGTAAACCCCAGGCCAACCTGGTACATCAGCGGCAACAGGAACGGTATTCCTCCGATGCCGAGGCGGGTGAAAAAGCTGCCGCTTACCGCCGCGCCGAAGCTGCGGATGCGGAACAGACCTAATTGCAGCAACGGATACGCAATCCGTCTTGCATGGAGTAAGTAACCCCCGAGCAGAGAGAACGAAATCGCCAGTAGCCCCAGGATCTCGCCGACGCTCAACGTATGTTCACCAAAGATCTCCAGCACATACGACAGCAGAGCAACGCCGGAACCGAAGAGGATGAGGCCGACGATATCGAGCGGGTGAGTTTCCTCACGATAGTCCGGCAGATGCATATAGACCATCAGCAGACCCAAAAGGCCAATGGGTATGTTCACGAAGAAGATGAATCGCCAATGAAAGTAGCCAACGATCAGGCCACCCAAGACGGGTCCGAGCATGGGGCCAACTAGCCCGGGAATGGCAACAAAGCTCATGGCGCGGATCAATTCGGATTTGGCAAACGTGCGCACCAGGGTGAGCCGGCCGACCGGCACCATCATGGCTCCGCCGCAGCCTTGCAGTATCCGGCAGGCGACCAGCAAATGAATGTTGCTCGATATGCCGCACAGAAATGACCCCAGCGTGAATAGGCCGATCGCGGAGGCAAATACCCGGCGGGTTCCGAACCGATCGGCCATCCAACCGCTGATGGGAATAAAGACCGCCAGGCTCAACGTGTAGCTGGCCAGTACCGACTTCATGCTCAATGGAGCCACATGCAGAGCCGCCGAGATGGTAGGTACCGCCGTATTGAGAATTGTGGTATCGAGCGACTCCATGAAGAACGCCACTGCGACCAGCCACGGTAGAAGACGCTTACTTGCAGCTGCTGGCTGGGGTGTCACGGGGAGGGAGCTGGAACTATTGATCGGATTCATCTCGCATCACTCCGGCAGGCCAACGCGGCGCTTGAGATCAACAAAGCGCGGGTCGGCGTGGAGACTATCCAGACGAGAGTCCGTGGTTAAGTAAACAGCCAGGAAGTAAGACCGTTCCTGGTAGGCCTGATTGAGCCAACCGAATACCTGGTCTTTCTCCCCCAGCCCCGCATAAATGATTGCCCGGCTGTAGGATGAGACGTAGTTCCGTGTAGATAACTCGTTCAGATGGCTCAGAACCTTTTGCGCCTCAGGCTTGTTTCCAGACAAGGCATAGGCATGGCCGAGACCGGACCAGATCTCGGTATTGTCGTTGTCTATTGTCAATGCGGTCTTGAACTCGGCTATCGCCTCCGGGAGCCTTCCCTTCGCTTCATAAGCCCGGCCCAAAAAACAATGGTCAAACCAAAAATTGGGCTCAAGCTCGATGTCGCTGTGCAGTTGCGCGATGGCCGGGTCCCACTGTCGCGTAAAGACGAGGACCGATGCGACATAAAAGTTACCTAGGGGGGAAAGTGGAGCGATTTGCTGGGCTCGTTTAGCCTCCACCAGCGCCTCTTGGCCGCGCCCCATCGGGGCTAGAAACCAGGAGTAGTACCCATGAGCCTCCGCATCGTTGGGGTTCAATTCAATGGCGCGCTTGAACTCGCTTTCTGCTAACAGCCAATTCCACTCATACCATTGCGATTGAATCGCCAGTGCGAGATGTGCGCCGGCGTCCTTAGGGTCAATGGCCAATGCCTTCTGAGCCGCTTCTTTGGCCTTGGGCCCGGCCTCGCCCGCACGCATGTACCAACCGTCCTGATTGATGTAGTTGAAGGCCAGGCCGTTGTAGGCCAAACCATAGTTGGGATCGAGGGCGATTGCTTGATTGAAGTAGTCGACCCCCTTGGCCAGGCCGTCTTTAGTAAGTTTGTCGGTGTAGAACTTGCCTTTGAGATAGAGCTGGTAGGCCTCAGGATTGCCGGTTGAGCCTATGCTCATGGCTTGTTCCGCGGTCGCCGACTTTTGACCGCCCAAGCGTTGAGAGACCTCACGGGCGATGTCATTCTGTACCGCGAGCAGATCGGCTGGCTTGCGATTGTACTGTTGGCCCCATAACTCTTTGCCGTCTCGAATGTCGTCCAGTTCGACGTTCACGGTAACGCCGTCGCCTTGCGGAGTGACGCTGCCTGTGAGTACCGATTGAACCTTCAGCTCGTCACCAACCCTTTGCGAATCTATCTGTTTGCCCTTGTAATGCAAAGCGACACTGTGAGGAATGACTCTCAGGTTGGGCAAACGCGCCAGGCTGTTATTAACGCTCTCCGTGATTCCATCAGAGATGTAGTCCGCGTCGGCATTGTTACCGCGATTTTCTAGCGGAAGGACGGCAATCGAATCGATTGCGCTGGTCCTCGACCCCTTCCAATAAATGAATGCTGCGATGCACCCAATAGCCAGGAGCGCGGCGGCGATCGCCACTGGAACCACTCGCCGCTTACTGTGACTGCGCGGAATGCTCGGGTTCGGAATGGATCCGCCTTCGAGCGCCCGGCGGAGATCGGTTGCCGACTGAAATCGCCCAGCGGGCGATTTGGCCAGGCATTTGCTCACAATGGCCTTCACTGCAGGGGGCGCGGCGAATGGCTCAGGTTCCTTATAAATGACGGCGCCGATGACCGCCGCAGCCGAGCCCCCGCCGAATGCGCGCTTTCCGGCGAGCATTTCGTGCAATACAGTCCCAAAGGAAAAAATGTCGGATCGCGCATCCGCCGGTTTGCCCTCGGCTTGCTCTGGCGACATGTACGACGGCGTGCCAAGGATCATGCCCGCCTGGGTAACGTCCCTGGTCTTCGTTTCGTCGGAGGACGCGTTGCCAAGGTCCTGCTTTGCCAGCCCGAAATCCAGCAGTTTGACCACTCCGCTTTGCGTCACCAGGATGTTCGCCGGCTTCAGATCGCGATGAACGATCCCCTTAGCGTGCGCCGCTTCGAGCGCCGCAGCGATTTGCGAACCCAGCCGCAGAGCCTCCCCCGGCGGCAGCGCCCGTGGTTGGTCTGAAGAGACGATCGGTGCCCCCTCAATCAACTCCATGACCAGATAATTGGAGCCAATATCGTAGATCTGACAGATGTTGGGATGATTCAGCGCAGCAATGGCTTGAGCTTCCCGCTCAAAGCGCTCGCTGAACTGGGCATCAGAGAATTTGATCGCGACATCCCGGTTCAGACGTGTGTCCCGCGCGCGATACACCTCTCCCATTCCGCCCGCACCCAGGAACGCAAGGATTTCGTACGGGCCGAGTTTATCTCCGGGAGAAAGGGGCATAGGGAGAACAGGGCTCAGTGTAGCCGATTCCTGCAGCCAGCAGCGAACGCTCCGGCCCTTAGACCAGTTTCGCAATCACTGTGACCTGGTAAAGAACGCAAGGCTGCTTATCGCCAGTCGTCGATCACGTAGGCATCTCGCCGATTGAACGCGTCGGCATCCGGACGCTGCATGGCGACGCCCTGCGAGGCCACTCGATATCCGCGGAAGCGCATGCACCAGTAGGCGTCCTGCCGCGCCAGGCTTACTCCGGCCTCCATGGTTGCCCCGCGCGAGGATGCGAAACCTTCACAAGCAGCCAGCAGCCGATTAAAACGTTCGCCCGCCCCCGAACCGCCACGCGCCGCCCCGAATTTGATGTAACTCAACTTCTCGCCCCCCTCCGAACCGGGTCCGTTCAGACAGACCGCGAACCCATCGAGAACGCTGCCCGTGTAGCGCAAGACGACATCGCCGTTCCGCTTCGCCAGCAGAGCCCGGATTTCCCCGGTGAGATCGAGCCCCTTGTGTATTTTTCGGGTAAGTCTGCCGCATGCCTGGATGGCTTGCTCCCGCCGGCTCTTGTTCAAGGACGACAACAACGTTGGCTCTTCAGCGCCTTTAAGCTCGGATGGGCCGTTCATGATGGCCGTGAGATAGCGTGGCCAGTAGCCGTACTTCTGGTATAGGGCCACATGTTTGACACTATTTGCGAAGGTATACAGCCCGGTATGGCTTATGCCCCATCGCTCGAAGATCACCATCGTGGCTTCGAGCAGCCGTTGAGCCACTCCACGGTCCCAATACTCCGGCAGCACGGTCAGGGGGCCAAAGAATCCGAATGATCCCCACCGCGTGATCACATTCGACCCTATCAGGCGACCGGCGTCCCGGGCGGCCAGCACCTTCACGTGGCTTGCGCCCCAGCGCGGTTTCAGGAGAGACCGATCGCCCATGAAATCGAGCGGATTGGGTACCGCTAGAAAGGTTCCAAACGCCAAGCGGAGGATACGCTCCGCCTCGTCGAGTTCGCTTTTTTTGAGCAGGCCAATTTTGATCTGCTGCTTTGCGGGCATGGGGGCTTTGGCCTCTGATTCCTTATCTTTTTTCGCAGCTGGTACTTTTCAGTTATTGTTTATAGTCCAATTTTCAGTCATCGTGTATCTCACTAGGATGTGAGAGCAGCGCAGAAGATGACGATCCAACGACAGCGGCTTTTGCTTCCCATCGTGAGCCTGGCGATGACTGCTTCTGCGGCCGCGCAGATCCTGCCCGCGACTGGAGAGCTAGCCCCGCCGGTGCAGTTTTCCGCTGCTCCCTCAGTTTCGCTCTTGCCGCAAAGCTTCTCCCCGGAAAATCGGGTGCCCTCGGATGGCGCACAAGTATTACTCGACTTCAAGAACAGCGATATCAAGTTCAGCCTGTCGAGCATGATGGAGATTCTTCGCGACCACCGCCATGAAGGCTGGGTGCTGGCTGCCTATCCCGACCCCAACACCGGCCGGCCGCTTATTGGCGCGGGGTTCAGCCTGGATGTGCAGGCGGTTGCGCACCCGCAGCGCGATCCCCTCAATCCGCATCCGTTCGTTGAGCCTTCGTCGGCTGATCTTTGGCAGGCAGCCGGACTGGCTCCGGAGCGCTTACAGCAAATTCTTATTCAGTTCGATCACGATGTGACGGCATGGTCCCCGAAGACCTATCGCAGAAAGATCACTCACCACACGCTGACGCCGCAGCTCAGCGAAGAAGAGGCCACGCAGCTCCTGCGCATCTCTACCCTGCAAGCTATCTACAACGCCAGGGCTTATTGCCGCGGCTTCGATCAGCTGACCGGCTCGCAGCAGATGGCGTTGAGCCAATTGGTCTTTCAGATGGGCACAAACCTCGGGCAGTTCGTCCAGTTTCTCAATGCCCTGAACGATGACAACAACGCCCGCGAGCTGGCCCAACTCGACGGCTACATGCAAAGCTACGGGGAACATTGGCGGACCGTGCAGGGCACGCTGATCGACAGCCAATGGGCCCGGCGCTATAGCGGTCGCGCCACTGCCGTCATCGCTATGTTCGACCCGGAATATAGCCAGGGACCAAATGCGGCAGAACAGCGAATCGAAGCTACCCTTCGTCCTCCGGCGCAGCCGCGGCCCAGAAGCCAGTCCGCAGCCACTCTCCGGGTGGCGAGCTACAGCAAGCGGTCCAGCCGGACGCACGGCAAGAAAGCCCACAGCTCCCAAACCAAGCGGAAGCTGACCTAGAGCCCATCCTCCCCGCACTGCGAATCTCCCCACTGCTTCGAAATACCCTCAGTTGAGGTGAGCACCCCGGCATGGCAAACTAAACTGAGGAGAATTGGCCATGCAGCGAGTGAAGCTAGGTAAGTCTGATTTGGAAGTCCCGGTACTTTGCTTGGGCGGCAACGTGTACGGATGGACGCTGCCAGAGGCCGATTCTCTGCGCCAATTGGATGCGGCACTCGAAGCCGGACTGAACTTTATTGATACTGCTGATGTCTACTCGCGCTGGGTACCCGGCCATACGGGCGGCGAATCAGAGACGATTCTCGGCAAGTGGCTGGCCACGGGCAACAAACGCAGCAATGTGATCCTGGCTACCAAGCTCGGCCTGGAGATGGGCGAGGGCAAAAAAGGCCTGAGCGCCGCTTACATCGAGCAAGCAGTCGAAGCCTCGCTGCGTCGCCTGCAGACCGATTACATCGATCTCTACCAGGCCCACCGGGACGACCCTGAGACGCCTCTCGAAGAAACCCTGACTGCCTTCGACAAGCTGGTGCAGCAGGGCAAAGTACGGCACATTGGCGCGTCGAACTACAGTGGTCCACGGTTGGCGGAAGCGCTCCAGGCCAGCAAAGACAACGGGCTCGTCAGTTTTGTTTCGGTGCAACCACTCTACAACCTGGTTTCGCGAGAAGACTTTGAGAAGGACCTGCTGCCCGTGGTGCAGGCGCATACTCTGGGCGTGATCCCCTATTACTCCCTGGCAGCCGGTTTTCTCACCGGCAAGTACCGCAACAAGAAGGATGCCGAAGGAAAAGCGCGTGGCGGAAGTGTTAGCAAATTTCTCAATGATTGGGGATGGAGCGTACTTCGCGCGCTGGACGAGGTTGCCGAAGCGCACCACTCGACTCCGGCCCGGGTGGCCCTGGCGTGGCTCATGGTGCAACCCGGCATAACTGCTCCCATTGCCAGCGCCACCAGTGACAAGCATCTGGATGACCTGATCGAGGCGACCCGGTTGAATCTGGATCACGCGTCGATTGAGAAGCTGAACGCAGTGAGTACGCCCGCGGCGGCCGCGCAGGCCTAAGGCCAGCAATGTTGCGCAAACACCTCAGGTCCTAAAGGGTCCGCGTGAGAACGGGAAGTTAAACCGCAGATCCATCGGGTCGCCAAGGCCCGGACCCGGATTTCCTGCCACGCTGCACTGGAGAGAACCGCGTGTGCGCCTTTCTGTGATGAAAGGCGCATGAAGCTCACAGAATCCACCAAATTCCACAGGAAATCCGGGGGAGGGCCGACCACCAAACAGATAGCCTGCCCAAACGAGGGTTTGGTGCCCGGGAATAAGCCTTGCCCGCATAAGCGACCTCAGGTAACCTCCAGCTAACTTTCCGTGTCCAGCGCTGCCACAATCGACCCGCTTGTCCCGCCGGCACCCCAGTCCGCCAGCGGAGCTCTCCAGATCGCCGCCGCCACCATCGGCAATTCGCTGGAATGGTTCGACATCCTCATCTACGGTTACTTTGCGACTACCATCGCCGGCGTCTTCTTTCCTAACTCGAACCCCGCGCTCTCTCTGCTGCTTACCTTCGGATCATTCGGCTTGTCGTATGTGGCCCGTCCGGTGGGAGCGGTCGCTCTGGGCGCGTATGCGGATCGGGCCGGACGCAAAGCGGCGCTCGCCCTTTCTATCAGGTTAATGGTAATCGGCACAGCAGTGATGGCGCTTATGCCTTCCTATGCCAGCATCGGGCTCGCTGCACCGATCGCGATCTTCACGGCGCGCCTGCTGCAGGGCTTCGCCGTGGCCGGAGAATTTGGCAGCTCAACGGCCTTCATGGTGGAGCATTCCACCCGCCGCAAAGCCTTCTTCTCCAGCTGGCAGTTCACCGGTCAACACATTGCGAAGCTACTCGCCGCGCTCTTCGGCTTCGGCCTCATCAGCACTCTCAGCGCGCCTCACCTGCATAGCTGGGGTTGGCGGGTTCCCTTCCTCTTTGGCTTGCTGGTCGGGCCGGTCGGCATGTATATCCGGCGCAAGGTGGACGAGTCGCCGGAGTTCCTCACCTCCACGCACACCCGCACCCCCATTCGCGAAACCTTTGCCACCGAGAAGAAGGCCATCATGCTGGGCGCAGGCCTAGTGGCCGGCGGCACCGCCGCCACGTATTTCTCTATCTACATTCCCACGTACGCAACTACGCGTTTGCACATGCCGCCGTCGATTGGATACCTGGTGAGCATCGTGCTCGCATTGCTGTCGATCGCACTCATTCCGATAGCAGGCCAATTCGCCGACCGGGTCGGCTGCCTGCGAGTCATGCTGCCCGCAGCCATTCTGATGCTGCTTTCTTCCTATCCCGTGTTTTGGTTGATCACGTGGCACCCCGGCTTGCCTACTCTGTTGACGGGCCTAATTGCGGACTGCCTGGTGCAAGTGACCTACGTAGCGACTTTGCCTGCGGTGATGGCAAGCCTCTTCCCCCCGCGGACTCGGGTCACCGGGCTCTCGCTGAGCTATAACCTTGGGGTTACGATCTTCGGCGGCTTTGCCCCCGCTATCTTCACCTGGCTAACGAATGTGACGCACAACAATACCGCGCCTAGTTTCTATTTGATGGCGACCGCAATGGTGAGTATCGCCGCAGTGCTCGCCGTGAAGCGCCGCGAAGGAATCTACGGCAACGCGAAGGCGAGCACATAGTCGCCCTGCTTCGTGCCTAGCTTGCCATGGCCGCCGGCCGCAATCACCACGTACTGCTTGCCCTCAAAGAGGTAGGTCACCGGAGTGGCCTGGCCGCCTGCTGGAAGCTGATATTTCCAGAGCTCTTTGCCGCTTTCGCTATCGAAGGCGTGCAGGTAAGAATCCATCCCCGCGGAGGTAAACACCAGGCCGCCGGCGGTGATCATCGGTCCCCCGAGGTTAATGGATCCAGTCTGCTTTCCGGGAACCATCGTACCCAGCGGAACATCCCACACCTGCTTACCGGTGAAAAGATCCACTGCTTCCGTGGTTCCCCACGGCGGCGCGTTGCAAGGCGCTTTGCTCGGAGAAAAGAGGAAAGTGCGATAGAGCCCGTAGGGGGCGCCTTTCTGGTTTCCGAATTCGCCGTAGATACGGTTGTCTTGTTGCTGGTGTTGCTCGGCATCTAACTGGTCGCGCGGAATCAGCTTTACCCAGGCAATGAGACGATTGGTGTTGGCGACCATAATATGGCGCGTTGGATCATAAGCCGCACTGCCCCAGTTCACCCCGCCTACGTTACCGGGGAACGCCAGCGTCCCTTGGACACTTGGAGGCGTGAACATGCCCTCCCAGCGCGAGGCCTTGATCCTATTCCGGCACCACGCAACGTCCTCAGGAGTCGGTCCCCAAGCATCGTCCGGCGTGATTTTTTCCGGTACGAGAGAGATGGTTGAGAAGGGTTGAGTGGGCCAGCTCTGCTCGCCCGGGATATCACTCTGCGGCACAGGCCTCTCCTCTACCGGAAGCAAAGGGACGCCGGTGAGCCGGTTGAGCACGAAGACATGTCCCATTTTTGTATTGATGACAATCGCGGGCGTACCGTCTTTCCAAGTGAAGAGCGTGGGCTGCGAAGCCACGTCGTAGTCCCACAGATCATGGTGGACCACTTGAAAGCCCCACACAAACTTGCCTGACGACGCGCGCAGCGCAACCACTGAATTCGCCCACTTGTCGTCGCCCTTGCGGATACCGCCGTAGTAGTCCGGGGCGGAGCTACCGGTGGGAACAAAGACCAGGTCCTCTGCCTGGTCGACGGAAAGCGTCGACCAGGCATTGCCTGCGCCGGTTCGAGGGTGGGTATCTTCAGCCCAGGGAGTGGGGTTCCAAGTCCAGCGTAGTTTGCCGGTTCGCGCGTCGAAGGCGCGGACAAGGCCCCGCCCCGTATCCACCTTCCAATTGTCGGCAATGGAAGAACCGGTAATCACCAGCCCATTGGCGATCGCCGGAGCGGACGTGACCTGGTAGCCGCCGGTCCACTCCGTCGCCGTAGCTGCATCGCGGGCAAGGTTCACTTCGCCCTTGACGCCAAAATCGAGACAAGGTTTCCCTGTCTCGCCATCGAGCGCGATAAGCCTGCCATCGAGCGTGCCCATGAAGATGCGCAGGCGGCATGGTTCACTTTTCTTACGGCCAGGATCCTGCCAGGCGGAGACTCCTCTGGATGAAACCTCTGAGTACTGTTTGGATAGGTCTATATGGGCGTCGAACTCCCAAAGCCGCTCGCCACTTTGCGGGTTGAGGGCGATGACGTGGTTGTAAGCGGTGCTGAGGAACAGCCGGTTCTCGACCAGGATGGGAGTCGCTTCGAACGTTGCCTTCTTAACCAGATCCGTCTTCTGTTCCAGTGCTCCCGTGCGATAGGTCCAGACCGGTTGCAGGCGTGCAACATTGCTGCGATCGATTTGCCGCGCTGCGGAATAGCGCGTGCCACCAGCATCGTTGCCGTAGTTGGGCCAGCCCGTTTGTGCCCACCCGGTGAAGGTGATGCCCGCCAGAAGCCAAGGGAGCGTTCTTCTCATATTCCATTTCATACGCCGCAAGCAGAGGTGAAGTTCCACGTGAGGTTTTCCCGTTCCAAGGTGATTCGACCGGGTTGGGACTATACGCATTAAGATGCACAGAGAGGCGTTCTCCGTGCATCCAGCTACTTTATCCCTGCTTAGCAAAGGGCAAGACGGAGAACCGAGGTTTTCTCCCTCTTTGGTTCGCGCCGTGGCCAATGCGGCCATGGGCCGCGAAGATGTTTTGCCATTCTGGTTTGGGGAATCCGATCAACCCACGCCTTCCTTCATTCGTGAGGCCGCGATCCAGTCTTTGCGCGGAGGTGAAACCTTCTACGCGGAGAATCTCGGCAGGCCGTACCTGCGTGAGGCCCTCTCCTCCTACCTGACTGATCTTCATCAATGTGCTATCGGAACAGACCGTATAGCGGTGACAGCATCTGGTAACTCGGCGCTGATGGTGGCCAGCCAACTGCTTCTCGAGCCTGGCGATCGCGTGGTGACGGTGACGCCACTCTGGCCCAACGCGGTGGAGATACCGAAGGTCATGGGTGGCCGGGTCACGTGCGTTTCGCTCGAAGTGCGGGATGGCCAGTGGTCGTTGCCATTGGAGAAACTGCTGCAGGCGCTGACCCCGGATACGCGGATGCTGGTGCTCAATTCGCCCAACAATCCCACGGGTTGGACCATTCAGCGCGCAGAGCAGCGCGCCATTCTCGAGCATTGCCAACGCCACGGAATATGGATTCTCGCCGACGATGTCTATGAGCGCCTGGTCTACAGCGATGGAATGCGATCGGCTCCATCGTTTCTTACCCTGGCCAACGATCGAGACCGGTTGATCGTGGTCAACAGCTTCTCCAAAGCGTGGTGCATGACCGGTTGGCGTGTAGGGTGGATGGTCGTGCCCCCCGCGCTCTTGCCTGACGTAGCGGCGCTGCTCGAGTACAACACTTCCTGCGTCTCAGAATTTTCCCAGCGAGCGGGCACCATCGCCCTCAAGCAGGGAGAATCTTATATTCTTCAAATGTGTGCAGAGCTCGCCCGGACGAAAAGCAAATTGATCACTGCACTGCGCCCGCTTCCCCGCCTCGAGATCCCTGACGCTGATGGCGCGATGTATCTCTTTCTGCGCGTCGCCGGGGAAGATGATTCGCTGTGCCTGGCAAAGCGGCTGATCGATGAGGTTGGCTTAGGCCTTGCGCCTGGCAGGGCCTTCGGGCCCGAGGGAGAGGGCTGGTTGCGCTGGTGCTACGCCGCGGAGTGGAAAAAGATCGAATCCGGCATAGACCGCCTCTCGCGATTCCTATCCCGGTAAACTTCCCCAGGAGACAAACCATTGCACACGCTAAAAATTCTCGCGCTGGGTTTCGTCCTACTAGGCGCCTTTGTGTTGATTGGGCGCGCTCTGGGGAATGGATCGAGAGCTGCGCTTTACTTTCTGCCGGTTTGGCTTGCTGGCGCCGCGATCAATCTTTGGTTTGGAGTGGCCAAAGCAGGCTACTCCGTAAAGGACGAAGCGCCGATCTTTCTACTGATCTTCGCCGTTCCCGCAGCGGCCGCTCTTATTGCCTGGTGGAAACTTTCCGCGCGATAAGCCTACTGCAAGCTGACAACCTCAATCGGCGGCATTCATAGAATCAGCAAGCGCGTCCCCATCGTCCCAAGGTCTCATGGCGCGGTTGCGAGAATTCAGGTAGCCTTCTCCTGTTTGCTTTGCGCTTGTTCCAGCCGTATCACAGCTGCGAAACTCGATAGCTATCAGCGTCGAACGCCGCCTGTAAACGGATTGAGTCGAACAAAGGGCGTTCCTTCTCTGCCGGGCCCACGAACCTAAATCTTTCTCAATCGGAGTGACCATGCCAATTTCGAAACGTTGTGTAGCGGAATTTTTTGGTACTTTTTGGCTGGTGTTTGGGGGATGCGGGAGTGCGGTGTTAGCGGCCGCGTTTCCTTCCCTGGGCATCGGCTTCGTCGGTGTAGCCTTAGCTTTCGGATTGACCGTTCTTACCATGGCCTATGCCATCGGACACGTCTCCGGATGTCACCTGAACCCCGCCGTCTCTGTCGGACTTGTGCTAGGTAAGAGATTCCCTGCGCGCGACCTGCTGCCCTATGTTGTCTCTCAAGTGGTAGGAGGAATCGCCGGAGCCGGCGTACTCTACGTGATTGCCAGTGGAAAGGATGGCTTCAGCACCGGCGGCGGCTTCGCGTCAAACGGCTACGGCCTGCACTCGCCAGGGGGGTATTCCCTGCTCGCATGCCTGGTGGCCGAAGTTGTGCTGACCATGTTTTTCCTTCTCATCATCATGGGCTCCACCGATAAGCGCGTCCCCAACGGATTCGCACCGCTGGCCATCGGACTTGGGCTCACCCTCATCCACTTAATTTCAATCCCTGTAACAAACACTTCGGTGAACCCGGCTCGCTCCACGGGTGTCGCGATCTTCGCTGGTGGTTGGGCCCTCGCACAGCTCTGGCTCTTCTGGTTAGCACCCATCGTGGGGGGCGCCTTGGGCGGTCTTGTGTATGAGCTCATCTTCAGCGAATACAAAGAGAAAGCGGTATTCGGTGCTATTGAGCAGGATGTGGCTAACGTCCCGTAAAAGCCGCAATCCAGATCTGATGTATGGAAGGGGGGAGGGCTCGACACACGATGCTCCTCCCCTCGTCGGGTGCGATGCGGGTCGCGCCTTCAAGAAGGCGTCACACAGCGGAAAGCAGCGCCAGGTATTGGTGAATAAACGAGATTGCCATGCTGCCCTCGCCCACTCCGCTGGAAACGCGTTTGATGGAATTATGACGCACGTCGCCGGCGCAGAAGACTCCAGGTAGGCTGGTCTCCAGAGGAAATGGCTCACGATCTCCGTGCCAGGTCTTGAGATCGCGGCCGGTGCAGATGTAGCCGCCGGCATCCCGCTCCAGCTCTCCTGGCAGCCAGGCTGTGTTGGGATCGGCGCCGATCATGACGAACATGGCATCCGCTTCATAGGTGACAGCCGTTTCTTTTTCTTGAGGACGCCGCACCCGGGTGACGATGCGCTGCAGATGTTCCACTCCCTCAACCGCGCGGACCTCGGTAAAAGGGACTATTTCAATATTTGCCTTCGATGCGATCTCTCCGATCAGATACTGCGACATGGTCAGCTTGAGTCCTTCACCGCGCACCAGAACTTTGACCTCGGCGGCGTAGCTGGAGAAAAACATAGCTGCCTGTCCGGCGGAGTTTCCGCCGCCCACAATGAATACCTTTTTGCCGTTCACATTGTTTGCTTCGGCACGGGAAGCCCCATAAAGCACTCCACGATCCAGCAAACGATCTTCTCCGTCCACCCGCAGCCGGCGCCACTCGACGCCGGTCGCCAGCAGTACCGCGCGCGCCGCCACCGCTTGACCGCCATCGAGTTGCAGCGAATAGCCGTCGTCGATTTTGGTGAGCGTTTCGATGCAGCGAGTCATGGCAATTTCGGCCCCGAAGCGAATGGCCTGTTTGAGCGCGCGGCCGGTCAAATCTTCACCTGAGACGCCCTCGGGAAAGCCCAGATAGTTCTCGATACGCGACGAGGTTCCCGCCTGGCCACCGGCGGCTGAGCGCTCTACCATCAGAACGTTCAGTCCTTCGGAGGCCCCATAGACACCGGCGGCCATACCCGCCGGGCCTGCTCCGGCGATAACCACGTCATAACGGTCGCGAGTCGGCTGGGTCTGAATCTGCAGAGCGTCCGCGATCTCCCGCACGCTTGGCGGATGCGTAAAAATCCGCCCATCGATCACCACTGCCGGACAGCCAGTGTCCGGGGGAACAGCGGCGGGAACGCGCTCGGGCTCGCGTTCGCGGTCGATCCATTCATAAGGAATGCGGTTGGCGGAGAGGAAGGCGCGGGTATCCCGGCAGTCGACCTCGTATTGCGTGCCCAGGATTTGCACCCGGGAAGACGGAACCGTGGTTGCATATTTCTGCACCCGCATAACGCGGTCGTTCATGGCTTGCAGAATCATGTGGCTCGCTTCCTTAGAGTCGTGAATCAGATTCTGAAACTGCTGCCGATTGAAGCGGGCGACGCGGCAAGGTGTCTCTGCGCGCAGCGAGACCAGGGCCTGGGTACCAAGCAGAAGGGGCGTTTCGCCGAAGAAGTCTCCTACCTCGTATTCGTAGTGTTCGTTCAAGTCTTCCTGGCGACCCATCACATCTTTCGCCATCCGCAGCCGGCCCTCAAAAAGGACGAAGAACCAAGGCGGCTCACCCTCACGAATCAACCAATCGCCGGCGCAAAGGCGCACGTCCGCAGCCTTCTCCGCGTACCGAATGCGTTCCGCTTCGTCGAGGCAGCTGAATAATTTGATCCGATTGAGTTCCTCACTCGTGAACATCCACTATTCTCCTATTTCCTGCAATTTCAGCCTGAAAGCACTTCGATGCGTTTGGGAAGCGAGTGGACCTACTCAGTATCAGACCGGATTTACCTCCAGCTCCGGTTGGTTATGGCCGCTGGTGGTGGCTCCCGCGTCCGGCCGCAGGCCAAGGCTATCGACGACGGGGCCAAGCGCCACAACTGCCATGATGAGGAAAGCGATGTGAAAGTCACGCAGTTGTGGCGCGGCGGCGGTATGGCCGTGCGCGTGAGCCACCAAGCGCAGCGTAATGGCGCCGATGGCCACGCCCATACCCATGCTGAGCTGCATCACAGCGCTCAGGAAGCCATTGGCCCGGCTCATTCTGCTGGGTGGAATTTCGGCGTAGGCCAGCGTGGTCAGGCAAGTGAATTCCATCGATCGCAGCGACCCGTGGACGAAGAGAATGGAGACGATAAGGATAGGAGGAGTAGCCGGAGTTAGCGCCGCACAGAGCGCCATCGATAGCGACGTAAAGATTCCGTTCACAATGAGAATCCGGCGGAAGCCGAAGCGGCGAAGCACCCTGATGACAAATGCCTTCATGCTCAGGTCGCCGGCAAAGAGCGCCAGCAGGTAGAGTCCGGAGTGAAAGGCATTCAGGCCGAAAGCAATTTGAAACATGAGCGGCAGAAGAAACGGCAGAACGGAGGCGGCCATGCGAAAGGCGCTTGCTCCAAAGACCGACAGCGAATACGACTTGAGCTTCATCGACTCGAGGTCGATGAGCGACGTGGCTGGATTGCGGCGCGCCACCAGGATCGCGGCGAGCCCGCTGAGCAGGCTGAGCACCAGCACCAGCGCGGGCAGCTGCCACGCGGTGTCCTCTCCGCCCAGCTTCTCCATGGCGTACACCGCGCCGGCCGAAGCAAAGCCCGCGAGCAGGAAAGTCATCCAATCGAAGGCATGCTTCTCGCCCATGCGGACATTGTCCACCCAGAGCAGCGTCAGGATCAGCGCGACGATGCCCAGGGGAAGATTCAGGAAAAAGATCCAGTGCCAGCTGGCATAGGTGGTGATGAAGCCGCCCAGCGGAGGGCCCACTACCAGCGCCGTGAGACCGGGCCAGGTAATGTAAGCGATCGCCTCTGCCAGTTTTTCTTTGGGTGCCGTGCGCAGCACAATGAGGCGGCCAACCGGCACCATCATAGCCCCGCCGATGCCCTGCACGATGCGCATGAGAGTGAACTGAGTGAGTGTGTGCGATGCGCCGCAGAGCAACGAGGAGACAGTGAAGATCGCGATAGCGGCGGCGAACACGGAACGAGAGCCGACGCGGTCAGCGACCCATCCACTGATAGGGATGAAGACGGCCAACGTGAGCAGGTAAGCCGTCATGCCGAGATTGAGGTGAACAGCGCTTACCCGGAAGCTGCGCGCCATTTGCGGCAGCGCGGTAGCGATGATGGTACCGTCCAGATTTTCCATGAAGAAGGCGCCGGCAATCAGGCTAGTGACGTATAGCGGGGAGCGGGTCTTCTTCATCTTCCCAGTTTACGAAAGGAACGAGTATCCGCTCCGAGCGGAGCGGTGTCATCGGTGCTGCAACGTAGTCACGATCGGGGAGTTTCTATCCCGCTGAGACCGGCTCTGCGCTCGAACGCCTGGATGAGCGAACCGAGACTGCGTTCGGAACCAATTTCCGAGCGGATATCATCCACCAGAGGCGTTGGCGGAGGCACCGCACTGCGTTCCTGCCGCTTGCGTGCCTCATCGGCCGAGACAACGACCGGGCCGGCGGGCACTAATCCGCTGAGTGCAGCACCCGACTTGCCAAACTTCTCGGTTTGCAGTTGGCGCCGCTCCATCCGCCGCTTGGGCGGAACACGTCGCACCTGCGGTTCCGGCGTTGGCAGCGGTGGCGGAGCAACCACCACGGGGCTCGGCAGGCGAGTTGCAGCGGGAGCCACGGCTAGGACCGCTTGCTTGCCGTTCTTCCGGGAAACTCTGGTTTTTGCCTTCGGCGTTGAAACACTTTTGAAGTTGCTAAGCGGAGCTGCAAGAATGTCCCGGGCCCGCAGGAGCAGGTCAATTTCAGCATCAAGTTGAGCGATTATTTCTGAACGTGTCATGCAGAATCATTCTATCGCTCTCCGGACTCTTCTGCCGATTTGCGACCCTGTGGGAATTGATTACGCCATGGGCTCCATCCACGCCAGTCGCGCCGGCGATGGGAAAAGTTACGGAAGTGCGATTGCCAAACCTATTCTCATAAAACCTTAACCACCACTACGGTTAGATCGTCCACTTGTGGCTTTTGTCCTGCAAACCTGGAAACGGCCTCTGAGATCTGGGTGACCAGCGCCGAGGCCGGTTCTCTCTCCTTGCTGCGAACAACTTCTTCTAACCGGTTGATCGAGAATTCGTCACCTGCCTCATTCTCCTGCTCGGTGACGCCGTCCGTGAATAGGGTGAGAATGTCGCCTGCATCGAGTGCCACGACGGTATTTGAGAACTGTGCCTGCGGCAAAATCCCCAGGATGGGCCCTCCGGCATCCAGCAAAAGTGTTTCGCCGGTTTTGGGGCGAACCAGAATGGGAGGGTTGTGGCCTCCGTTGGCATATTGCAGGGTCTTGTTGGCTTGATCGAAGCGCGCATAGAACATGGTTACGAAGGTCGCGGCGTTGGTTATCTGCCTGAACACTCCATCCAGATCCTTGATGATCGCGGCCGGCCCGTCCAGTTCGCGGGCGCGCAGCCGGAGAGCCACGGCGAGCGATGGCATGAGAAGAGATGCGGCGGCGCCGTGGCCGGAGACGTCGGCAATCACCACGTCCACCACCTCTTCAGAGATCTTATAGAAATCGTAGTAATCGCCGCCCAGCAGTTGCGCGGGCTGCATGGCCGCCGCCAATTCCAGGTTGGAACAAACGATGGGTTTCGGCAATACCCGCCGCTGCACCTGAGAAGCCAGGATTAAATCGTGCTCATACTCATCCCGCTGCCGCCGTACCTCTGCAGCCAGGCGAGCTCGTTGCTTGGCGATCAGCGAAACCAGAAACGCCACCACCAGAAAACCAGCCAGGGTGATCGCATCACGGATACTTCTCACCTGAACCGTGTCCGACATTCCCGCGAAGAGGTCCGCTAGAACGGTGCAGCCCACGGCCAGCCCGATGGTGAGGGGCAGCGGGTTGATCAGAGCGCTCAGGGCAATTGGCAGCACATACAGGTAGCCGAGCGAGAGATCGGGTACGACGATCCAGTCGGTATAAGCAACCGCCGCAATGGCCAAAAATACGACGAGGTTCAGTGATCCCGTGATCCAGGTCTCTTCTGTCTCGACATGGCGCTTGTCGCCGGTCTTTGCCATCGTGTCTCCTTCGCAGCCATGGGATAACGCCAGCCCGGATACGCGCGCTGGCGTATCCCAGCCTCGAGCCTACGGATGGGTCAGGCTTGCCTACTTTTGCCCTATGGATTGATAGTTTGCGGACCCCGGGTGTGGGGAGTCAACTTGCGAACGAGAAATTCTTGAAAGAGATTGGCGATCGCCGAGCCGCCCACGCCGATAAATGTATTTTCAAAAGTCAGCCACGCTCCGTTGCGGCTGCTCGCCGGATAGTAGAGGTTGGATATGCCGCCCGCCGCGAGGCTTCCCAGGATACCTGAATAATCCGGTTGCCAGTGGCCATTGTCACCTTTGCAGATGACCGCATTGGCCATTGCATACAGAATCCGCGAGCGCGTGCTGCCGGTTCCCTTGTAGAAATAGCGCGGGTCCTGTTTGAGCAGCGAAGGCAGGATAGCGCCTCCGACCATAGTTCCTATAAAGCTGTCCGCATAGGAGGCGCCGAAGCGCTTGGCGTACCCTTGCGAGCCTTGTCCGTAGCCACTGAATCCGTTTTCCGCCTGCTGCACCCCCGCAATTACCCCGGTGGCCGCAATGGTGACTGGGTCTATATTCGTCTTCCAGGCAAGTTCGAACTTCTGCTTTGGCCGCAGAGGCAACGTGTCTTGCTGATACGAGACATAGAAATTGGGAATCACGCCAAACACGCGCTGCGTCTCTTCGATCTTGACCTGCTCTTCCGCCAGTTCGTAGTTCGTAACACTCACCCGGACCTCGGTGGTTTCGGCAGCGATGAGTAAGGAGATCTGCGGCATCTCGAGCGCTTCCCCAGGATGCAGAATTCCCGTCACTTCCTGGTCCGCAAAAGTCGCCGCGGTGATGGTGAGTCGAAAGGGACCCGCGGGGACGCCGGCAAAAGTAAAATGCCCTTCCTTGTCGGATGCTGTTTCCCGTTCCTCGACGTGCTCCTCCCGCTCGAGTTTCACGCGGGCGGAGAAAACAAAGTTGCCATTCGGGTCGACGACCGTCCCGCTAATGGTGCCCAACGGTTCACCCTGGTTCTGGCTGGCGGCGTCTTGCGCAGCGGTGACTCCTAGCGCGGGTGCGTCGGGTAACGGAGTGGCAATTCGGTTGATCTGTTGAGCTTGGATCAGAAAAGGAAAGTAGCAGAACAGGAGACAGAGCGAGCGAAGCAGAACATCTCTCGGGGCACAAAACGGCAACCGGCGCCATGGAAGGCCGTTGCGCGGTGCGGTTAAGCCAAAAGACGCCCTCTGTACCATCTACCTGCAGGATAGAGGGTACCGGGTCATTCCCGAAAGCTGTTGTCGGGAATGAGTTAGCAGATCAGATGCTCTGCCCCAAAAAGGCGGCATTCCCTGTGGAAATGACGCGAAATGTGTAGACGGCAGTGAATAGATAGGGGCTGAAGTGTCTGCGTGGGAGGCGGAAGACACAGCAGCTACCGAGGCCCAGAGGGCCGACCTAGCGTCCTCGGACATTTTCAGCCGGCCCCGTTCGACAAGGTCAGGGGAGGCACTTCGGGGCTCAAACCCGAACCAGCGGTTCTCATGCAGATACGTCAGGCCGTATGTACCCGGTCTGCATAACTTCGGCTTTAGGTCTCCGTCTTACCGCAAGATGATCAACCGACTTGATCATCTTGGCGGCTAAGTCCTTTGTTTCACGAAGATGATCAAGATGGTCAAACTAATTAATTTGATCATCTTGACCTAGTTGCGTTTGCGTTGAGACAGGCAAACACACGAGCGCTCCTGAAAATGATTTTGCTACGTATATTAGAGCCATTTTCGGTGCAGTTCGGCCCCCCCTCGTTGGACTTTTTTTTCAAGAGCTGGGGGCCGGCCGGCACTTAGGGGTGGGCGTAGGTTTTAGTTCCGCGCCCACGGCGCTCAATCTCATTGGGATTCGAGACCCAGCCTTTCCGAGTCTGTGTGAGAACTAGACACGGTGGGAGCCCGCTGCTTCAGCAGGGGGGAGCGACGCTTGAGCGTCGCGGAAAGAGTCGCACTTCTATCGATCGGGCTTTGGGCTAGAAAACTCCGCGGCTAAGGCCGGAGGCGAGGAGTTTTACGCAAACCGCTCGGCTTGAAGGCCGAGCTCCCCCGCATGCATGCGGGGGCTCCCACCGTATTTGGTTCTCACGCAGAGTCTTCCGGGCAGGGCTGACGTTTAGCGGTCGGCCCCGTTCGACAAGCTCAGGGCGGGCTCTACGGGCCTAGTGGTGCTTGCCGAACAAGTGATGACCACCGCCTCCGCCGCCCGAGTGACCGCCACCAAAGCTCTTGCCTCCGCCACCGAAGCTTTTGCCGCCACCGCCGAAGCTTTTCTCGGAATGACCGCCGCCAAAGGGATGGAAACCACCACCCTCGTGGGGCGCCTTCATAGAAGAGCCGGCGAAACTATTCCCCCCGAAGGAAGAGCGCTGTGCGAAATCGTTGCGCTGAAAGCTTGCGCCTTGCGGAGCACGATAGGCTTGCTGCGAAACACCATAGGATTGGCCTGTCCGACTGCCATTGAAGCTGGAGCCATATCCGGAACGTCCGTACTGCATATTGACCGCCGGCTGCATGTGGTTGTACGCCTGCTGTACCGGCCGGTTGCCATAAGCCGAGCCGTAGCCGCGATTTTGACCATAGCCACCGGCGCCGTAACCTCTGGCCATCGTCCCGCTCTGGGAGAAGTAGCGTCGCCCGCCATGCGCAAAGCCCCAGTCACGCACCGTGGTGCTGTGCGTAAAGTAACTCGATTGATGAAAGAGCACCGCGGAGGCCAGCCAGCTTAGACCCCAACCGATAAAGCCAAAGGGGGTGCGGTTGAAGGCGGTCATCAGGATGCCCAATCCAAAGGAGACCGGCGATGCGCCGAAGCCTACACCCAAGCCCACGCCTACGGCCGCACCTACGAACGATCCGATGGCCCCCAGCAGAGAAAAACCAGGATAGGGGGAGACGGGCTGTCCGTAGACTACCCACGGGTTATAAGCCGGCACGTACACGAACTGCGGATTCGCCGGGGCGACTTCGATGTTGCCTTGATCGTAGCTGACGGTTTCCTGAGGCGTGTTTTGCAGGTTGCCGGCCGCCTGCGCGCGCTGGCGCATGACCTGGACTGCCTGCAGAATGTCCTGCGGTTGGTTGAAGTAGGCGTTGCCCAGATCTGTGGTCCAGCGCATGTTCCGATCCATCTCCGCCAGCACCTGTGGAAATGCCGTCAACGCCTTCACGCTCGGATCCCAGTTTTGGGCGTCGGCTCCGGCGGCAATCTGCTCTGAGGGCGCGTTGCCCTGGGCCTGGCGCCAGTGGTCGGCGTCCGCGACCTGGGCCTGGTAAGTAGACGCGGTCAGCACCTGGGCCACCAACGGGTCAGGATAGAGTGCGATCGGCGCCACCAACTGCTCAAGTTGCTGAGCATTCAGGGGCTGCACCTGGGGTTGCGGCTGGCCGTAGCCCTGCTGCATTTGTGCCTGGCCGTAGCCCGGGGAAGGCTGCTGTGGAGCGTACGCCTGCTGCTGGGGGTAGGCCGGCTGCTGGGTGTACTGTTGCTGTTGTGGGTAGTAGGGCTGCTGTGTGTAGGGCTGCGGCTGCTGCCCATAGGATTGGGGCTGCGGGTATCCCTGTTGCCCATACCCCGGTTGCGGGTATGGTTGCGGGTATTGAGGATACTGCGGGTACGGATAGGCTTGCTGCGCCAACAACTCTACCGGCAAGAGCAGCAGGACTAACGATAACGCAATCATGCGTCGGAGCACCTGCCCAATAAATTCTTTTCTCATGGCCTACACGATCCGTCCTGGGGACGGCACCTAATCTTCTACGTCATCAGAGGTGAACGTTCGGCCTGCGGCCAATGCATTTGCGCTTTGTCGTCATCCGTTTAGCAGCGGGATGAGACCAGTTACTGATGTGGACCCGAATGTCCCACCTTAGTTCTGCGCGGCTCTCAACAACCATTCTCCGAAGTGCCAGCATTTTCAACAAATGAGAGAAACCGATCGAAAGATAGTTCTGTCATCTTACGATTTTGGCCGAAGAGAAATCCTTCATAATAGGGACAGGCAGAAAATGACAAACCTCACCCAACTCAGCCCCGAAGAAATCGCTACGAACGGCCATCAACTCCAGGGCCGCTATGAAGCTTTCAAAGCCAAAGGCCTCAAGCTCGATCTTACGCGCGGCAAGCCGTCTGCGGCTCAACTCGAGCTGAGTGGAGCCCTTTTGTCCCTTCCTGGCGCGCAGGACTACCTTGCGGAAGACGGGACGGATTGCCGTAACTATGGAGGGCTCCAGGGCCTGGCGGAAGTTCGCAGACTATTTTCCGGATTGATGGGAGCAGCGCCTGAGCAGATCGTGGCGGGCAACAACTCCAGCCTGGCGTTCATGCACGACACCATCGTTTATGCGCTGCTTAAAGGAACGTGCGATAGCGCCGGACCCTGGTCAGCGCAGGGAGAGATTTCGTTTCTGTGCCCCGTTCCCGGCTACGACCGGCATTTCAAAATCTGCGAGGAGCACGGCATCCGCATGATCCCGGTGGCGCTCGGGGAAGATGGTCCGGACATGGATGAAGTGGAGCGGTTGGTAACCAGGGACGCCTCCATCAAGGGCATGTGGTGTGTTCCCAAGTACAGCAATCCGACAGGAAGCGTCTATGCCGATGCGACCGTGGAGCGGCTGGCGGCAATGAAGACGGCCGCCCCCGACTTTCGGTTGTTCTGGGACAATGCGTACGCGGTCCATCATCTGACCAGCGAGGCCATTGAGATAGCCAACATTCTGGACTTGTGTGCACGGCATGGGAACCCGAACCGCGCGTTTGTCTTTGCTTCAACCTCCAAGATCACGCTGCCCGGAGCCGGGCTGGCTCTCTTTGCCGCGTCAAAGGATAACGTAAAGTGGTTGCTGGCAAGGCTTACCCCGCGAACCATCGGTCCGGACAAGATCAACCAGTTGCGTCACGTTCGCTTTCTCAAGAGTCCGGCGGGCATTCCGCAATTGATGAATCAGCACAAAGCTTTGATCGCGCCCAAATTCGACAAGGTGCTGGAGACATTTGATCAACACCTGGCCAGAGTTCCGGGCGTGACCTGGACCCGTCCAAAAGGCGGTTACTTCATTAGCCTTGAGGTTCCGAGTGGCTGCGCCGCGCGCGTTATTGCTTTGGCCAAGGAAGCCGGCGTGGTGCTTACTCCCGCGGGAGCCACACATCCGTACGGGAAAGATCCCGAGGACCGCACCATCCGCATCGCTCCGACCTTTCCCGAATTAGCAGAAGTTGCCCAGGCCGCGGAAGGAGTGGCTCTTTGTGTTTTGCTGGCAGCGGCGGAGAAGCAGTAGCCCCAACGCGTACGCTCTTCAACAAGAGACGTTACCGGTCAGGCGAAACGCTAGTCATGTACCCAATTCAAGATCGTCAAACCGCCGCCACTTGTAGAATGCCACCGACACGATCCAGCTGAACGCGAACAGGCCAACAATAAAATATCCCAGGGTGCCGAAGTTCTGGTTGAGCTTGCTTATCGTTTCCCAGAACGAGCCCTTCAAGTGGAACTGCCCGGCCAGCAGCCCCAGCGCCTCGATCCCTCCCACCGCCACGGCGACGACCACCGAAACGCAGGTAATCGTCAGGTTGTAGTAGAGCTTGCGAATCGGCTTTACAAAGGCCCATCCATACGCGCCCAGCATAAGGATGTTATCGGTCGTATCAATCAGTAACATGCCGGCTGCAAACAGCGTAGGAAATATCAGAATCGACCAGACCGGTAGCCCTTTGGCCGCTTCGCCGGCGGAGATACCCAAAACGCCTATCTCGGTAGCCGTATCGAATCCCAGGCCGAAGAGCACACCCAGCGGATACATGTGCCAACTGCTCCGGATCATCTTGAACATGGGGCGAAACAGACGGCCCAACAGGCCTCGATTGCCCAGCAGCAAATCAAGATCTTCATCGACGTACGGCTTGCCCGCGCGCACTTTGAGGAACGTCCGGTAAATGGATTGCAGAACGACTACATTCACGGCCGCAATCGCAAACAGAAAAAAGGTGGACACCAGGGTGCCAACGACTCCCCCGATTTCCCTTACCGCATCCATGCGATGCTGTAACGTCAACGCGGTCCAGGCGATCGCGATCGATCCCAGCACGACGATGGTGGAATGTCCCAGAGAGAACAGGAAGCCGACACCGACCGGCCGCTTGCCTTCCTGCATCAGCTTGCGGGTCACATTATCGATGGCGGCGATATGGTCAGCGTCGACCGCATGGCGAAGGCCAAAACTGTAGGCGAGGAACGCGGTGCCTAACAACACCGGGAAATGACGGAAGGCGAGTACCGCCCAAAGCCAGGCTGCGGCATTGAAGACCAGCAGGAGGCTATAGATGCCAACCACCTTACCGCGGAGGTTGCCGGCTGTGTCGTCAAAAAGCGTCAGTAGACCTGATCGCGTCGCGACCGTCTTTGCTTGACTCTCGACTTCGACGGCCATCTCTCTCCCTGCGGCGGGTAGCACGATTCTCGAAGAGATATTACCACCAGGGGAGAGTCAGCGATAGATCGCCGGTATACGCTGCGAGAGTTCCCTGACTCTGTGCGATTGGGTCAAGCGGTACCCGGATGGAGCGAAGCACCGGGATAAACACAAACGCTGCTCCAATTCTCGCATCGTACGCATATGAGAGGTGCAGACGATGAGCGAAAAGCAAGATCACGACACCAAGTATCAGACGCTCAGTGGGGCGGCGGGTCAGGACAAAATTGCGGAGCTAGTCAAGGACATACACATAGCCATGATGACGACGGTCGCTAAGGACGGCACGATGAGTTCTCGCCCGATGGCTGTGCAAAATACCCCATTTGATGGAACGCTTTGGTTCCTGGCGCGATCCAACTCGGGCAAAGTGGAAGAGGTGGAACACGATAATCGCGTTACCCTAAGCTTCGCCGAGCCCAAAAGCTCGAAGTACATCGCCGTGAAGGGGAGAGCGAGCGTAAGTCAAGATCGTAGCAAGATCAAGGAGCTTTGGAACCCAATGTACAAGGCCTGGTTTGCTGGGGGGGAAAACGATCCCCAGATCGCCGTGGTACGAGTGGACGTGACCGAGGCCGACTACTGGGAAGCCTCAGACAGCAAGCTGGTTGTGCTCTTGAAGTACGCGGCAGCTTCTCTGACCAACGGCAAAGTTCCAGTAGGAGAGAGTGGACATATATCCGGCTAGGCAGTTCTACGGAATATAGGCCTTGCTCCCCTTGCAAGCCCAGCATGCGAAAGTAGTTTCCGGAAACCTCGTAAACCAGCTCTTTTTCGCGATCCCCCCGGCGCTGAGGCCAGCGTAGTAAAGTTTGTACGCAGCCAGGTCGCTGAAGGTGTTATTGCGGCGGCGAAAATCAAGGTAGTCAGGACAAGACTGAGCTGTCGTAGCCATGCGGCTTTTGCACGACGCTGAAGATCCGCTGCGCATCCGGCACAATCAGCGGGTGGAGGATGAGCGAATGCAACACGCCAAAAACCATCCCGCTGTGCTTCTTCCTTTGACATGCCGGCCGCGATGTTGTCGTCGCGGCGCATCTCGATATGTGCCCCAAGTTCCGCATCGATTTCCTAGTTAAGCTTGGTGCGTGTAAACAGGTTGGTGAAACGGCGAAGGGTCGACATCTAACACCTCATGCGTAGCGCAATATGGCGTTTATACCTTTGACCAGCTTTTCAAAGCTCTTCTCGGCCTCCTGCAACTCTTTACGGCCGGCGGCGGTCAACTTGTAGTATTTAGCTTTTCTGTTGGTCTCCGTGAGTGCCCAATCAGACCGGATCCATCCGCTCTGCTCCATCCGGTGCAGGGCCGGATACAGCGAGCCCTCCTCAACGTTCAACAATTCGTCGGAGGCTCTCTGGATGTGGAGGACGATGCGACCAGGCGATCAAGAGTTTCCAGACTGGGTTTGTGCGGGGCTCGACATACTGCGATTGGTCTGCGTCGGCGCGTTTAGCCCGATCTGTGCGTTGACGTTGTTGGTGGGTGCCGGGGCATGGTCTGGGAGTGGAACTTTGTTGCCGTACCCATCTATTTCGTTGGATTCGACATAGAACCTGACCAGGTTAGCAGCGCCGAAACTGGTAGTGATGGCGACATCTGCCGCATCCCGTCCCGTGGCCATGAGAATTCGACCAAGGCGAGGGTAATTGTGGCGCGCGTCAAGGTCGATCCACTGGCCGCCAAGAAAAACCTGATACCAGGCGCTGAAATCGCCGGGTCCGCTAAATGGTTGGCGGATGTCCCCAATGTAGCCGGTGACGTAGCGCGCCGGGATATTCATGCAGCGCGTGAGAGTAATGGCGAGGTGCTGAAAATCGCGGCAGACGCCGACCCGCTCGATAAAGACATCCGTGGAGGTTTTAGTAGGTCGCGCGGCATTGTAGTTGAAGGTGATTTTCTCATGTACCCAATCGCGGATGGCAATCGCACGTTCCCACCCGGGAACGGTGGAGCCGAATTGGCTGTGCGCGATCGCGCCGAATTGGTCCACCTCGCAATACCTGCTCGGCAAGAGAAATCGTAAGACCTCTGACGGAAGATCCTGAATGGGCATCTGTGGCGCGCCAGGGTACTGAACATCGGGCGATGAGTCGGCCTCAAGGATGTTCGAGCCGGAAAGCCGAAGGTGGCCGGCAGGCGCCATGAAGCGAGCGCAGCGATTACCGAAAGAATCGGTGTAGTCGGTAGTGGGAACTACGGTATTGGGGGGAAACGGTATGCCAAGCGATTCAACCAGCAGTTCATTGCCAGAGCGCAGGCGCGGGACTAGCGATGGGTGCAGGTGAAGCAGGGCGATCATCGCGGTGGGCCCGGGAAGAGTAAATTCGATTTGAAATTCGGACAGGATGGGTATTGACATTTCGATGCACTCTCTCTGGGCAGGACACCTGCTTAGTTTAACTGTAGCGTCTTTCACAAACAGAAGGGTCGCAGCTATGTAATCGGAGACGCAGCATCCTTATGCTGCTTCAGGAACCAATTGGCATGGCTCGTGAGCACCCTCTTGACTTGGATTTTGGGCTCTCTTTTGAGGCAGTAATCGCGCTCTACCGCGCAGGTTTGCGATGGGGCAATGCTTGGAGCATCATGACCGCCGAGTACCCGCTGTTGGGCTTGCCCCCGCGGAGCGGACTCTTAGCTCGCTCGAACTCCAACCACGACGAGGCCAATGCCGCCAACCAATGCAAGCGTGCTCAGGATAGGAGAGATCGGAACCGTTTGTTTCTGCTCATGGGAGACCTGGATCGGGCCCAGATCAACATCCTTCTTTTCGTGGGTGAAGCTGAATCCGCCGACAGCGAACCCGGCGATTCCGATGATGATTAAAATGATTCCTACGATTGTGGCAGCTTTCATGAGTGACTCACCTTCTTGGATCGTTTGTTGCCGAGGCAGAACTTCGCCGGCGCAGACGTAAAAGTCTCAAGCGAATACTTTGCATCGCGTTTGACACTTGAGAATGCGCTCTATAAGATGCGCACTTTGCCGGCCACGTGATCGCGAAAGGCGCTTTATTTCTGCGGCTGCCCGGCGCCCGGCTTAGTTGCCGATTAAGCGAATTAGGCGGATTAAGGGTGGGACAACCGTTGGAGGCCCGCTACCTGCCATTCGGGCGCACCTGTGATCAAAGGGTTGAAGTCGAATCAGCAAGAGCCAGCTTACGATTCTCAATTCGCGAGAACACGAGCAACAGTAAGATAGCTTAGTATTCGGAGGAGCAGAATCGTGTGGTGGATCAGCTATCGCGGGGAATCAAAGCACGGCGTCGACAACATCGGCGTCTTCGAGGACGACGGCTCCCCGCGTACGAAGCATCCGCTGCTCCTCGATCCATCGCCGGCTGCCCAGCCGCTGCACATTGCGCGCGGCTTCGCATTGGTGGGCGACGATCTCTACATCGCGAGCGCATGGCGCAAGGATAGCCACCTTGCGCTCTACCAAAGGCATGGCGACACTTTCCGCTTCAAGGAAGTGCTCGTGACGACCGAGCAGGTTGCGGCGATGGTGCACCCATTCGACGTGGAGTTGGGCGATGACGGCCGCATCTACGTGTCCAGCCAGGATACCAACACCGTGGTATCGCTGGTGGCGGAGACCCGCGCACCCGCCCCGGTGGCCGCGCACCTTCGCCAGCACTACCCAGACGGAGTTTTTCTGCCCGGTACGCTCGTTGCATCCAGCCAGGGGAGCCTTCCCGATTACGGTGACCGCGCGTCAATCGATGTGCCGGCGCCTCTCGGCCTCAGGGTGGTGCTCGACCACGGCGGCAAGCCACGGCACTCGGTGCGCGGCATCGTCGTGCACCGGAAGCATCTTTACGTGGCGGATGAGGCCGGGGACGCAGTGAAGGTGTTCAATGTGCAAACTGGGGAGTTGTTGGCCCATATCACAGAGCGGACGCTCAAGGCGCCGGTACACCTGATCGTGCACGGCGAGACGCTCTACATTGGGGCCTCGGGCAGCGGAAGTATCCTCGCCTTGGACCTGATGCCCACACCGCCCAGCGGAGAGGTTAAGGCACGCGTGGTGATCGACGGAAAGCTCGATGCCCCCTCCGGCTTCGCCGTAGGCCGCGATGGAGATCTTTACGTGGCCGAGCGGAAGAAGCTGCGCGTGCGGCGCTTTTCCCCTCACGGGAAGAAAGAGGGGACGTTCATTGATAATCTTCCGGACATGCCGGAGTTCCTCGTCTATATTCCCTGAGCGCAAAGCAGTTCACTGAAATCCGTTGATCTCGGCCGGAAGTCTATTTGCTTGTTCTTAATACCAGACTCCTCTCCTGACCGGCTGCCAACCGGTAGCACGTTTTCAGGGAATGTAATACTGCGGTGGGCGAACGAAGGCGAGCAGGTTCGCTCCCGGGCGAGTTAAATGCCGCAGAAGCGAAGAAGGCCGACGCCCTCGCCTGGCTAACCAGCGCGATCAATCACGGGCTTACCAGCGATGACGATCCGGGCACCGATGAGCTTTTTAAATCGCTGCATGGCGATCCCGCGTTTGAGGCCCTTGTGTAGCGCGACAACATGCAAAATCGCCGCGGACACAAAGCCAGGTTCTTGACAAATGCGGGACGATACATGCGGCCCAGAGGGGACGTTATCTTGGCAACAGCAACCATAACAACCAAGTAAACGTCCCGTCCGACTCTCCTTTAGCTCGTGAATACCATCCATCGCCGATCGGGGCTTTACTTGGTGGGTATAAATACGGGGGCGCCTTTGTCTTTGACCAGGAACACGACGAACCTGGCCGGCTTGGTTTGACTTGCATTGCGACCGAGGACGTGGACATCGTCGGGACCTTCGTAGAAGCTTTGACCGGCAATCAAAGTGATCGCTTTTCCGCCTCTCACTTGCATCACGATGGAGCCTTCCAGCAAATAGATGAACCCGTATGCATTGTGACAATGTATGGGGTCCGAGGCGCCCGGCGGATAGTCGACGGTGATCATTAAACCTTCCTTGCCGGGAATGCTTGAAAGATCTTTGGACATGATCTCCGTTACCTTAGCTTGCCGGGCCGTCAGGCAATTGGGAGCGAGCCACAACAGACACAAAAGTATCTTTGTTAGCTTCATAAATAAATCTCCTCGTTGCTTCTCTCTGTGATTGGTTGGGAGGGGAAAGCCGAGTTCACCCACAACCCGGCTCGTGTCCTAGCGCGTGGCCGCTACACTCGCTACCTGCGCTGGAGCGCTGCTGCCTGCCGTAGTTGTCAGGGGCCTGTGGATGACTTTCGCTTTGTATTCGCCTAAACTGCCAGTATGAGCCGGTACAGCAAGGCGAACCACCGAGTCTTCATGCACTTCGTTCGTCGCGACGTATGGCATGTGACGTTCTCAGAGCCCGGGCTGCAAACACCACTGCCCAAGACGCTCACTTTCCGCGATGAAGGCAAAATCCGCGAGCTGGCGCGACGCGGAGAATCGTGGCAAACGTCCGAGGATCGACAAATGCTGGACTACGCAATCGCAAAGGGTGAGGGTGGCGTTTATCTGCGACTATCGCCCGATCAGTACGCGAGACTGCGACGCCCCTGACCGGGAGCGCCACTTGTCATTTATGGTTGTCGATATGAGCAGGGGGAACCGACATCGCGCATGGGCCTGGATCCTCTGCGTGCTACTGACCTGGCTTACGGTGAATCCGCCTCATTGCGATCTGTGCGACGGAGTTTCCTTCACGGTTGGGTCTGCACCCCAATCTATTCTCAAGCACTCTGTTCCGGTTGCGCCGGACAGTTGTAATGGGATCTGTACATGCTGCGGATTTTACGGACTCCCGAACGAACAGCAGGGCCTCATTCCTTCGCGCACCGCACTCTCAGACCTCGCGCCGGAGTCGCCCTCTCCTGCTATCTCCTCGTGCTCCACCATATTCCGGCCGCCACGCATCGTTGCCTCGTAGCTTACTGTCCTCCGCGCCTTTTGGCGCGGATCGCATCAGGATTGACCCTGGAGACTTCGTATGCGTCTACCCACGTTCACGCTCGCCGGAGCGTGCATTTTCCTATTGTGCGGCCTCGCCGCCCTTGGGCAGACAGTTCCGAATGATGCCGACGATACCCTCGCTATTTTGGAATTGGGGGCATCCACTAACTGGAACTTCAGGGGAGGCTCCGCCACGTTCGCGCCCAACCTTGCGGTGGAGTGTACCCCTATAGAGAATTGGCTTGAACTCGAGGCGGGTGTTTCGCCGTTCTACACGCGCAAATCGACGGAGTGGGACACGGACTTTCTCTTCAAGAAGCCATGGGATCTTTCAAAGAAAGCCGAGTTCATGCTGGGCGTGGGACCGCAGTGGGCACATACAAGACAAGCCGGAAAAACTACAGACTCCTTCTCCGCAGAATTGGCCGGAGACTTCATGTTCTGGCCAACTGGAAAGCATCGCTTCGGATGGTACTTGGAGCCTGCCTATGATTACAGCTTCGCAGGCGGTCATCCGCAGTCGATTGGCTTGTCTGCTGGTTTACTGATTGGCATTCGGTAAATAAGAACCTTAGCCCAAGGTCAAGCGATCAATCGAGATCTCTGGCGACACGAATGCCCAAGCCACTGCTCCGTAGGTATCGATGCCGTTACGATCGAGCACGGACTCACTATGGGTCTCGCCTTCCACGACTGGGCGGCGCTCGTCTGGAAATATGGCGCAGCGCTCGGCTCGGACGTCTCGCTCGACATTTTCCGCAAGAACCTCGACCTCGAGGTTTACAACGAAGCCGGGCAGCTTGAGACCGCTTATAACGTTTACCGCTGCTGGGTCTCCGAGTACCAAGCCATGCCGGACCTGGACCCCAAAGCGGATGCCATCATTATCGAGCACATCATGATCGAAAATGAGGGCTGGGAACGCGACGCGGAGAATTCAGGGCAAATGAGATAACCCCCTACATTCCGGTCGCCCAACTCTCCCCGCGGCTTTTGCTGACGTGGGGAAATTTTGTCTGTCATACATCTCTCTACATCTCCAAAGGGGTATTCCCGTACCTTTGTGGTTTTGAGTATAAAAACGTTGATAGGATTTGCCAGGCGCTTCTAATATGACCATGTTTTTCGCAAGTGCTTCGATCGTAATGGCGCTGGCACAGGCATCGAGCCCTGCGGGGCAGCCCGCGCGTGCCCCCTCGTCATCAGCGAGCCCAGTTGGAAACCAAGCCGATGTCGTGACTCCGAAAGATGCCAAAGAGCGTATGGAGCTGGCTCGAAAGGTGAACGGGTTGCAGGGACTAAACATTCCATGGCACCTGAAAGCCAGGTATGCGGTCCTGGGCATCGACGGAAACCCGAAAGAGACAGGTACCTATGAGGAATGGCGAGATGGCGACAAGCACTATCGAATCGCTTTCCATAGCCCGTCCATTTCCGAGGAAGAGTTCGGCACCGATCACGGTGTCTTCCGGACGGGCGAAAACGGTTGGCCGAGTAGACCGCTTAGCGCCATCCCGGCGATGATTGCCCGGCCTGTCCGTCCGTTGATCCATCCGGAAAAAACCGAATTCGAGAACTACGAACGAAAGTTCGGAGGGCCGGCCAAACAGCCCTGCACGGCGGTGATTGTCCACGGCGTAAACACATCCGCGATAGATGCCGAATCCTATTGCTTCGCTACGACAAACGCCGCGCTGCTCTACTCGAGCTTACCTAACAGGACTTATCAAACGCTTTATCGAAACATCGTAATCATCGACGGACAGTGTCTGGCAAAGGAGATGCAGTTATTTATCGCGGGAAGGCCTTGGCTAAACGTGCAGATCGAAACAATCGAGGGCCTAACGCCAACGGGCCTTGAGGCTTTGGCCGTCCCAGCTGATGCAAAGCCGGTGACGATTCGCACGAGCTTGACGGGGGAGATCACGAACGGTCATCTAGTCAAGAAATTAGTCCCTAGCTATCCATCCGCGGCCAAACTGCAAGGCATACAAGGTACGGTCCTGCTAAACGGCATCATCGGCGTGGACGGTCATTTCAAACAACTGCAGGTGCTCGCCGGTCCACCGATGCTGCAACAGCCTGCGATTGATGCGGTTCAGCAGTGGGTCTATTCGCCCTATTTGATGGATGGGCAGCCAATCGAGGTAGAGACGGATATCAATGTCGTGTTTGCATTGGGAAGATGAGGGTGGAAAGAGATGGGGGACCAGACGGAGTAAACCCTGAGCTTTCCGGTCTTTTGATGCAGTGGGATAATTCCGTCTCTCCTAAATCCCCCTTTGGGGAGAATTAACCCTATTCACTTGGCCCTTTTCGGCTGACCTATGCGCATTACCTCACAGCGGCCCATTAGGCCGGAAAGGGAGGACAATGCGATGACGCTTCAACACGGGGGTTTGCAAGGAGAAGAGCACTTTGCGAGGAACAGCGCAAAGCAAGTGACAGTAGGACAGAACAGGGATGCCGGCTTGAATATCCTTCACGTCGGCACTTGCAACGACCTGTATAACGACTGGCGGAAAAATCTGAAGAGAGTCCCCCAGCGAAACCCCGAAAGAAAGATCACTACGGATCGTCTTGTTCCCCGCCTCTTCTCTCTGCTCGCGTTGTTGCTGCTCACCGCCTTTGCGTTGCCAGTAAAGGCGCAGCTCTTCTCAGTCATCTCGAGTGCCACGGTGAATACCAGCACGAATACCCTCACGATTACGGGCAGCGGATTCAGTTCCAGAGTCAAACCCACGGTCCACCTTGGCGGGACAAGTCTGGCGGTTAGCTCCTTCGACGACACCAGCATTGTTGCCAGCCTCGGGCCGGTGACCGCTCCGGGCACGTACCTGCTCACAGTGACCTCGGGTATCACTTTCGTGGCGGCGGACGTCACCCTCGGCGCCGTCGGTCCGCAGGGGCCAATCGGCCCGCAAGGGCTAACAGGGGCAACCGGCGCGGCGGGCCCAGCCGGACCGACCGGGGAAACCGGTCCCCAGGGAGCATCGGGATCAACATTGCCTCCGACCTTGTATGGCGCCGCTTTCGCAGGGGGCGTAAATCCAGGCAGCGGCAAATCAGGAACCGACATCGCCGATCTCACGCTTCCGCCGGGTGCCTACCTTCTCCACGCCGTGGTGACCGGCCCGCACGGAACGAGCGACGCTCTCACTTGCAGTCTGTATGACGACGCCAACGTCTCCGGGACGGGCAACCCTCTCGCGTCAGGCGACGTGAACCTGGGGGATGCGACGAACGTGCCTATTTTGGGAACCGTCACTGTTCCGAGTTCCCTCACCACAGATACGGTGCGCCTCTTCTGCGGAACCGCTAATTCTGCAGAGGCGGGTATAACAGCCAGCTACGTAGCCATGGCCGTCACAGTCGGGTCGTTCCAAACGTTCACGAACACCATCGGGGGAGGGACGACCGGACCTATCACCGGTGGATGGGACATTCCGAAAGATAAGACTGACTAACGGGCGGCGTGGAGCGTACGGGCTTTAGGCACTGAGGGGATGGTTTCAGCGCATCTTGGCCGAAAAGCCGGCCTCAGGGACTGAAAGCCCTGGGATCCTCATCGGCGCAACTCCACTGCAATTCCAAGCGACAGCCCGCGGCTAAAGCCGGTGGAGTAGGTGCTGATGGAACCGCTCGGCTTGAAAGCCGAGCTCCCCCGCATAAATGCGGGGGCTCCCACCGGGCTTGGTTGAGACAACGGTGGGGCGCTTTGTTTCGAAAGCGAGGCCCTCATAAATGTGGGGGTCGAGCTTGCACGAGAAATCGGTGGGCTTTAGCGTCGCGGATCCTCATCGGCGCAACTCCACTGCAATTCCAAGCGACAGCCCGCGACTAAAGCCGGTGCCAGTAGGTGCTGATGGAACCGCTCGGCTTGAAAGCCGAGCTCCCCCGCATAAATGCGGGGGCTCCCACCGGGCTTTCGTTGAGACAACGGTGGGGCGCTTTGTTTCGAAAGCGAGGACCTCATAAATGTGGGGGGCGAGCTTGCACGAAAAATCGGTGGGAGCCCCCTTGCTTTAGCAGGGGGAGCGACGCTTTAGCGTCGCGGATCCTCATCGGCGCAACTCCACTGCAATTCCAAGCGACAGCCCGCGACTAAAGCCGGTGCCAGTAGGTGCTGATGGAACCGCTCGGCTTGAAAGCCGAGCTCCCCCGCATAAATGCGGGGGCTCCCACCGGGCTTGGTTGAGACAACGGTGGGGCGCTTTGTTTCGAAAGCGAGGCCCTCATAAATGTGGGGGGCGAGCTTGCACGAGAAATCGGTGGGCTTTAGCGTCGCGGATCCTCATCGGCGCAACTCCACTGCAATTCCAAGCGGCAGCCCGCGACTAAAGCCGGTGCCAGTAGGTGCTGATGGAACCGCTCGGCTTGAAAGCCGAGCTCCCCCGCATAAATGCGGGGGCTCCCACCGGGCTTTCGTTGAGACAACGGTGGGGACGCTTTGTTTCGAAAGCGAGGCCCTCATAAATGTGGGGGTCGAGCTTGCACGAGAAATCGGTGGGCTTTAGCGTCGCGGATCCTCATCGGCGCAACTCCACTGCAATTCCAAGCGACAGCCCGCGGCTAAAGCCGGTGGAGTGGGTGCTGATGGAACCGCTCGGCTTGAAAGCCGAGCTCCCCCGCATAAATGCGGGGGCTCCCACCGGGCTTGGTTGAGACAACGGTGGGGACGCTTTGTTTCGAAAGCGAGGCCCTCATAAATGTGGGGGGCGAGCTTGCACGAAAAATCGGTGTGAGCCCCCTTGCTTTAGCAGGGGGAGCGACGCTTTAGCGTCGCGGATCCTCATCGGCGCAACTCCACTGCAATTCCAAGCGACAGCCCGCGGCTAAAGCCGGTGGAGTAGGTGCTGATGGAACCGCTCGGCTTGAAAGCCGAGCTCCCCCGCATAAATGCGGGGGCTCCCACCGGGCTTGGTTGAGAAAACGGTGGGGCCGCTTTGTTTCGAAAGCGAGGCCCCCATAAATTTGGGGGGCGAGCTTGCACGAGAAATCGGTGTGAGCCCCCTTGCTTTAGCAGGGGGAGCGACGCTTTAGCGTCGCGGATCCTCATCGGCGCAACTCCACTGCAATTCCAAGCGACAGCCCGCGGCTAAAGCCGGTGCCAGTAGGTGCTGATGGAACCGCTCGGCTTGAAAGCCGAGCTCCCCCGCATAAATGCGGGGGCTCCCACCGGGCTTTCGTTGAGACAACGGTGGGGCGCTTTGTTTCGAAAGCGAGGACCTCATAAATGTGGGGGGCGAGCTTGCACGAAAAATCGGTGGGAGCCCCTGCTTTAGCGTCGCGGATCCTCATCGGCGCAACTCCACTGCAATTCCAAGCGACAGCCCGCGACTAAAGCCGGTGCCAGTAGGTGCTGATGGAACCGCTCGGCTTGAAAGCCGAGCTCCCCCGCATAAATGCGGGGGCTCCCACCGGGCTTTCGTTGAGACAACGGTGTGGCGCTTTGTTTCCAAAGCGAGGACCTCATAAATGTCGGGGGCGAGCTTGCACGAGAAATCGGCGGGCTCCCACTTGCCTTAGCAGGAGGACAAGAGTCTTGTGGATAGACGAACACCCACAGTATAAAAAGACACAAGTAGCATGAACAGACGCATAGCCATCGCGCTCGCGATCATCATCCTCGTGATCACCGTAGCCGTCTACCTCATTAAGGATCGCACGATCAGCGCGGGATACAAGGCACTTCTCACCGCTGCCCTGAAGTCCGAGCCCGGGCCGGCGCGAAATGCTTACATACACGATGCGCGGGCCGCCGTCCGAACCACGAGAGACGGAAAACTGCAAAGAGAGCTGGAACAGTACAACACCGACATCAACCCGGCAACCGATACCACTTGTCACCTCTTGAAGCGGTCAGCCGACAAGGAGCGCGACCTGATCAACACCTTCACCACCGACATCAAGAACGGCACCCGCTTCCCGACTGGACCGCTGCCCGTAACCAGCATGAAGGCTGCGCTACCGGGCATGATCGCGGAGCACAAGATCCGATTTGAACAATTCATCTCCTGTGACCGCGCGCAGACCGTAGTTGACGATTCCCTACTGTCCGACCTGATGTCCGCTGCCGGTATGAAGTGAGGAAACACAACCCAACAAAACCATCAGTTCTTGATCGTCCAATAGGCCCCGCCTGCACCGTCCTCTTTGAAATCGATATCGATCGGATATTGTTTGCCGCAACCCTTGACCAGCCATTTCTCCTGCCACTGCCTGGCGCCAGTCGCGCCTGAGAAGGGCGTTACGACGTATTCTGCAACATCCTCAACTTTGTGACATCCCAAAGTGCCCATCTTGCCGGCGACCCCCAGCATCGTGTCCTGCCTGAGCTGCGCGGTCGTCAGCGTGCCTTTTTTAATCGTGCCAGCAGGCAGATCTGTGTTGGGAGCAGGAAGGGACGGGCTGGCGGAGATGTTCACGGCCGACACCATGCGTGAGGCATCGAACTGCAGAAGCTGCTGTTCCACCTCTGCAGCGTTCTTCGTTACCCATTCACTCGTCTTGCCGGCAGCTGACTCGCCATAGGACCGGTGCGTATAAAACACTCCGTAAGCTTGTTTGTCGACGAGGACGAAGTGTATGGCATCGAAATCCACACCATGGGGGGTAGGCAGCACTGCGGCAAAGAAATGGTCGCCCGGCTGTTGCCCTGAAGTGGAAGCCGCGTTGGTTGGCAGGATTGTGGCTTTCGCCCCCTGGGCAATCGCCCGGACCCGGCCGGTGATCGTGGTCAGAGCCTCCTGGTCATGGGCACCGGAGTATAGATTGAGCTCCAGCATGTCGGTAAAGGTGGACAGGTCCTCCTGCTCCGCGGGCGTGAAATCGTAGGTGTTGCCCTGCGACGATCGCAGCAGATATTCAGTGCCCCGGAACGTGACCTTGGCCATTGCCGGCGACTGAGGACCGGGCGTGACGGCCATCGCGGCCGCCGTTGCGCCCAAGGCGAACGCAAAGAAGATGGATCGGCGTTTCATCATTTCGTCTCTCCAATAGAGAATGCTGCGGCGCTTCGCTCACCCACCAGAGTTGCCGAAAGATATGGACGTCGCGATCTTCCGGCAAAGTGATTACCGCAATTCGATGACTATGGAGAGAAATAGCGGAGTGGTCAACGAATTGACCTTTAACACTCGATTAACCGTGAAGCTGAGCGTTTTCAGCTGCTTGCGCAACCTTATTAATCGTAGGATGGTGGAACCTCTTCAACAGAAGGAGAACTCAAGATGAAAGCGGTCCTTGATCCCCGGGCAGCGGTTGCCGTCGACGTGGCCTTGCTCAGGGCGAGTCCGGCTTTGCCGAGCGGATGGCTCATATCTGGACTCGTTTATGACGTAGCGACCGGACTGGTTGAGATCGTAGTATCGCCAGCACCGATTCGTACAGTGTAAGCATTCGATCAGACGGCCCAGATCCTATCGCTAAATGGGAGGGGCCGACGGTCCGGTTCCACCCAACGCTTTCGCGCTTCGATAGAGAATAGGACGTCAGCTACGCGAGCCTAATCATGGTGGCAAAGTAGCGGCAACATCGGGCAGGAAGTAGAAGACGATTGCCAAAATGAGATACGTGGCAAGCAGTTGTGCGCCTTCCAGCCAATTTGTTTCTCCGTCCGCAGCGACCTGGCCGATGATTAGAACAGCAACAAAGACCGCCAGCACCTCTGCGGGAGTAAACGCAAGGTCCATAGGACGAGGCCCAACAAAGTGGCTCAAGATGACCAAAACAGGCGCCACGAAAAGAGCGATCTGCAAACTACTCCCGATGGCAATGCCGAATGAAAGGTCCATCCGATCCTTCAGGGCCGCGAGGACAGCGGTGCTGTGCTCCGCCGCGTTCCCAATAATCGCTACGACGATCACGCCGACAAAAATCTCAGACATGCCAAAGGCTGCTGCGGCCTGTTCAACTGAGCCAACCAGGATTTCACTCATCCAAGCGATAAGCCCGGTCGCCACGGCCAGAATGAGCAACGCTTTACGCAGGCTCCACGGAGTCTCCTTCTGCTCTCCCGATTGCGAAGGTTTTCCCAGAAACAAAGCCTTATGCGTGTAAACAGAGAACAACAGGTGAGCTGCGTAGACAACGAGCAATACGATGGAGACGTCAAGTCCCAAAGCATTATCCCGGGAAACTCTCACGGAGCCCTGCAGGTGATGGAACGCAGCTGGCATGACCAGCCCAATGGCTGCGAGAGTCAGTAAAATTGCCTGGGCACTCGATGCCGTTTTATTGAACTGCTGCGCTTTATAACGAAAGCCACCTGCCAGCGCAGAAGCGCCAAACACCAGTAAGATGTTGCCGATGAGGGATCCGGTGAGCGAGGCTTTGACGACACCGTAAAGACCCTTGTGCAGAGCCGCGAGTGCAATGATCAGTTCGGCCGCGTTGCCGAAGGTGGCATTCAGCAGCCCGCCAATACCCTCGCCTGCATGATGAGCAATCTGTTCGGTGGATCGCCCAAGCCAACCTGCGAGGGGCACCACGGAGAGACAGGCCGCGATGAATATGTAGGTGTGCGCCTCAGGCTTGAAGAACTCAAGCCCGATCGCGACCGGTACAAGGATGAGGAGCCAATTGAGCATACCCTGCTAGAGCATACCCTGCTTGAAGAACGAGTTTCGGCTGATAGGTTTCAGTGACCGACAGAAGCGGTACTTTGCCGGGCCGAATTGCAGCGCTCCGTTCACTCCTCGCGCAGCAGGATCAAGGGATTGACCGACAGGGCGCGTTGGGCAGGAATCCAAGTAGCCAGCAGCCCGAACATCAGCATAGCCAGCGTCACGCCTGCCAGTACCAGCGGATCGCGAGGAGTCGCCTGGTACACGATGAACGCCAGCACCCTGCTGGCCAGAATTCCGAATAGCAATCCCGCCGCCGAACCGATGGCCAGCATCTTCAATGATCGTCCCAGTGCCGTCTGCAACACTTCTGTCTGTTTCGCGCCCAGAGCGATACGAATGCCCAGCTCCCGCATCCGCTTGCTCACCGAGTACGCCGCCATTCCAAAGATGCCGGTAATCGACAGCATGGCCCCCATCATGCCCAGGACACCGAGCGATAGTGTCGCCATGCGCGAGGGGAACAAAGCCCCACCCATTTCTGTGCTCCACGGGCGAATCGCCAGAACCATCGCAGGGTCAATATCCCTAAGCACCCTTCTTATGGCCGCAGCAAGTTGTTGCGGGTCGCGGCTCGATCGTACCGCCAGCCATGTCCAACTGGCTGGCGACTGCAGCAGGGGGAGAAACATTGCAGGCTGTTGGTTTTCGGTGAGGTTCAGGTATTTTCCGTCTTCCACCAGACCCACCACCCGCACGCGGGTGCCATCCCGCAGCTTGAAATACCGGCCGACAGCGTCCGGTATCGATCCCAGTATCTTGCTTGCGAATTCACGATTCACGACCGCAACGCGCGGGGCGTTTGTGTCGTCATGCCAGGTGAAGGCTCTGCCCGCCAATAAAGATGTCCCGGATGCGCGGAAATAGTCTGGAGATACGTTGTACAAATAAGAGTCGGCCGCGGCATTCGATGGGCTCAGATCCGCGGTTGTGTCGGTATAGACGATGCCTCGCCAACCACCGGGAGGTTCCAACGGCGGCCAATTCACCGTTCCAACGGAATCTACACCAGGAATCGCTTGTATGGCATCGATCATGCGCCGTTGCATTGCGGGTACTCTTTCGCCGCTGTAGCCGGCTGTCGCCAGATCGGTATCGACCAACATCGAGTTCCGCGGGTCAAACCCGAAGTTGCTGTGCATCGAGCGGATGAGTCCACGCACAGCAACCATCGATGAAGTGACCAAGACGGCACAGATCGCTATTTGGACGACAAGCAATCCGTCTCGCACGGTGATTCGGCGCCCCAACGCGCCGGTCGATCCGGCTTTGACGATCTCATACGGATTGGCCCGGAGAACCTGGCGCACGGGAACAATTCCGAAGAGGATTCCGCTGACCAACGCCAAGACCAAAGCTACTAAATAAACGTTAGCGTCCGGGCTTACCGGCACATGGAGGGGGAATCGCGGAAATGGCTGCCACACGCTCAACCGGCGCAAAAGCAGAATGCTCGCCACGAGTCCCGCTACGCCTCCGGCGAGCGAAAGCAGCACGGATTCGGTGAACAGCTGGCGCAAAATGCGATTGCGGCTCGAACCAAGAGCCAGGCGCAAGGCCACTTCGCGAGAACGGTCAGCGGCGCGCGCCGCAAACAGGCTGCCCAGGTTGGCACAGGCCGCCAACAATATCAAAGCCGAAAGAAGCATCAATCCGGCGAGAAATGCCCGCGTGGGCCCGTTCAAATAGTCGCCGTGAAGACCAGCTCGCGCCAGCGTGTACGGTTCATTCCCTTCTTCTTTGGGATAGGTTCTCTTGAGATACAAGTCCACGGAGTTCAGATCGGCAATGGCCTGCGCCGAAGTGACTCCCGGCTTCAGATGTCCCACAGTCTCAAACATCCAACGGCTGTCGCGCGCGTTCAAGATCTTTTCGCCGGATAACTGCTCATGGTTCACGAGGGGCACGAAGATGTCCGAAGCGAAAAACAAGATTGTCCCCTGGAATCCTGGAGGCGCCACGCCAAGAATGGTAAATGGATGCTTGTTGAGCCGAACAACGCGGCCGACCACGCTGCGATCCTCTTGAAAATGGTTGTGCCAATATGCGTAGGAGAGCACGATGTAAGGCGCGCTGTTTGGTCCGTGCTCGTCAGAAGCGTGGAAGAAACGGCCAAGGTAAGGCTGAATGCGCAATACGTCGAAATAGTTTCCACTGGTTTCGTACTGCCAGACATTCGATGGATTTTGGCCCGTATCCAGCCCTGACTGACGGATAGCAAAAGCAGCCACATCGTCGAAGCTGCGATTGCGCTGGCGAAGATCTCGATAATCGGGATAGGAGTCGCTCCCATGTTGGATGATGAAAAGGCTCTCTGCCTGAGGTACATTCAGCGGACGCAGGATGAGCGCGTTCAATACTCCAAAGACGACTGCGTTGGCGCCGATGGCCAACGTCAGCGTCAATAAGGCAGTGATGGTGAAGCCGGGAGACTTGCGCAGTTGGCGTAGCGCGAATCGCAGGTCCTGCAGCAGGATGGTCATGGTCGGGCTCCGGGTTTGCGGTAGGTCTCAACAGAAGGAAGGGCAATTCGAGAGCCAAAGTATCTTAAATGCAACTTTTTGAGAACAAAGCGGCTTACGGAATACCGTAGGTGCATAGGAACCGAACTGGGTGTCCGGTTTCGCTGGAGGGTGTCCGTGAATGAGCAGCGACCAATCGCCTCTGCGGGCCCTCCTACTGGCAGAAGCGACAGCTATCCGGCAAAGAATGTCCAACGGATGGCAGGTCCGGATCGTTGCGAGTTACACAATCCATGACTGTTATGATCGAGGCGTTATGATCCAACGGGCCGGGTTCATTGGCTTGGGGATGGCTAACAATGGACGATGCAAGCGTCTCCCATTACCGTGGACTAAAGAGAATCGGCAGCGGCGGCATGGGCGTGGTCTACAAGGCAGAAGACGCGCTGCTTGGCAGGTTTGTCGCGCTCAAATTCCTACCAGATAACTTTGCCACGGACGGCGCGGCGCTCGAGCGCTTCCGGCGCGAGGCGCGTGCTGCTTCCGCGTTGAATCATCCCAACATCTGTACCATTCATGAGATCGCTGAAGAAGGCGGCCGCACCTTCATCGCCATGGAGTTCCTCGATGGGGAAACGCTGAAACAGTCGATCCAGGCGGGTCCGCTACCGAGCGATCGAGTGATCGCCATCGCCATCGACGTTACCGACGCGCTCGAAGCTGCGCATGAGAAGGGCATCATCCATCGCGACATCAAACCGGCAAACATCTTCATCACCAAACGCGGGACTGCCAAGATTCTGGATTTTGGTCTGGCCAAGATTACTCCTGTGAAGGAACTCGCAGCCGCCGGAGCGGACTTCGATCAGCAGCAGTTGACCGATGGGCTTGGTGCCGCACTGGGAACGGCCGCCTACATGTCTCCCGAGCAGGCATTGGGCAAGCCCCTCGATCAGCGTACCGATCTGTTTTCTTTCGGCATCGTACTCTACGAGATGTGCACCGGCCGATCGCCTTTTTCCGGAGACACGACCGGAGAGCTCCTGATCTCGATCGTGCAGCAAGTTCCGGTCATGCCAGCTCAGCTCAATCCCGAAATTCCCCCTGCCCTGGCCGGGATCATCGACCTGTGTCTCGAGAAAAACCCCGAGTACCGCTATCAGCACGCCTCGGAAATTCGCGCCGACTTAAAGCGTCTGCAACAAAATCCATCGATGGAGCCTCCTGCTGCCCAATCTGTAGCGGGTCAAACGCCGACATCGGTGCGCGAACTTCCAACGTCGCGCCCACCGGAATCCACGAAATCGATTCTGCGCCGGCGCTGGCCGGTGACTCTCGCGGCAGTTCTTGTGCTGCTCGCCGGCGCCTTCGTCTACTTCTGGTCGCGTCCCCTGCCACCACCGAAGGTCTCGAATTATGTCCAGCTGACCCAGGACGGTGAGCCGAAGATTCTGGAGGCGACCGACGGAGTGCGCCTTTATCTCGGTATGAGGACCCCTGCCAACCGGAAGATCGCGGTAATTTCCGTCTCCGGTGGCGATCCGATCCCGATCCCCGTTCCATCCGATGGCCTGACTCCGCTCAGTGTTTCTCCCGATGGATCTAACCTTCTCGCCGTCGACTTGTCGGGGGTCCTCTGGAGTTTGCCTACACTCGGTGGTGCGCCTCATCGCCTGCCAACTACTTTTTCATTGATCGCGTCGCAAGAGGCTGTCTGGTCTCCAGACGGAAAGATGCTGGCGTACTGCCACGATCATGACCTGTTTCTGGCCAGAAGCGACGGCGCCGAAGCCCGCAAGCTGGCCACGGTCCCGGGTCTACCGTACGACCCCCAATTTTCGCCCGATGGGACGAAGCTAAGATTCAGCCTGAGGGATCCGCAGTCGGGCGACCGCGCTCTTTGGGAAATCTCCACACAAGGAACAAACCTGCACCCACTGCTTCCAGGTCTGCATACCCCGGCAGACGAGGAACACGGCAAGTGGACGCCGGATGGAAAGTACTTCGTTTTCCAGTCAAAGGGACAGATTTGGGTTCTTCCGGAAACGTCAGGCTTTTTTCGCAACTCCATTGGGACGCCGGTCAGACTGACGGAAAGCCCGCTCAGTCTCGACTCGCCCCTCCCCGGCAAGGACGGCAAGAAGCTCTTTTTGGTGGGCCACAGGCTGTTGGGCCAACTGGTGCGTTATGACGCGAGGTCTGCAGAGTTCCTGCCCTTTCTTTCCGGAATCTCGGCGGAATTCGTTTCCTTCTCGAAGGATGGCCAATGGGTGGCCTACGTCACCTATCCCGACGGCGTCCTCTGGCGAAGCCGGGTGGATGGGACCGAGCGTCAATCACTTACCAATGCTGAGATGTATGCAAGACTGCCGCGATGGTCTCCCGACGGCAAGCGCATCGTCTTCTACGGGTGGGACCTTGAAGGCAAACTGCTGGTCGACAATCGGATCACCATTTCAGCACAACCCTATAAGGTGTACACAGTTTCTCGCGACGGTGGGGCCCCGGAGCAATTGATTCCCAATGATCCTGATCCTCAAAGTGACCCCAACTGGTCGCCTGACGGCAGCAAGCTTGTCTTCGCCGGCCGCGTAGATACCGATTCCTCCGTGATCCGTGTAATCGATATGAAGAGCCACGAAATCACCAACGTTCCAGGCTCCCAGGGATATTTCTCTCCACGCTGGTCACCCGACGGACGTTACATCGCGGCCATGTCGGCAAAGACCGACGGTATCTTTCTCTTCGATCTTCAAACACGAAAGTGGTCAAACCTGACACACTTGTCAGCCGGCTTCCCTAACTGGTCAGCGGATGGACGGTATATGTATTTCGTGGGCCCAGCACCTTCCGCGGGTCGACCAACGAACCGGGCAGTGCTCAGGATCGGCATTCTCGACCGCAAAGTGGAAGTCGTGGCCGATCTCAAGGACTTGCCGACTACCGGGTACTGGAGCGTCTCTCTGACCCTGACCCCCGACGACTCCCCTCTGCTTCTCCGCAACAACGGCACCCAGGATATCTATTCCCTCGACTGGGAAACCAGCGGCCAACTCCACTATGACCGCTGAGAGTTTCGCGGCCAAGAGCTCGTGGTTTTTCTCAGTAATTAAACCCGGGCGAGGTCAATAAACGCTCGTGCTGGGTCTGTGTGGATCAGCTTCACCCGCACCACGTCGCCCACGTCGAGCCCACTCTCTCCCTCGACCACGCGCCCTTCAAACGGAGGCTCGATCACTCGCGCATAAACACCCTTATCGCTTGAGCCCGTAACCACGGCCTTGAATTGCTCTCCCACGTGGCCGCTCATCGCCACCGCGGCTACGCGCTTCTGCATCCTGCGCTCAATCTTCCGCAACGCCTTATCTGCCTCGTTGCAGTGCTGCGCGATCGCCGCCAATTCCCCATCCGTATAGGGCGGCGGCGCATCGTCCATCATCGCGTGCAGGACGCGCTGAGTAACCAGGTCGGGAAACCTGCGATTCGGCGCTGTCGAGTGAGTATAGTCGCGCGCCGCCAAACCAAAGTGCCCCGTCGGATCATCATCGGCGCGCATCAACAGGTACTCGCCCGGCCCCATCAACTTGATCACCGCCACAGCCAGGTCCGGATAATGATCCGGATCACCCTCCCGCTGCGCCTGCAGGAACTTATTCAACTCCACTGAATCCGGTTGCTCCGGCAGAGTTGTGCCCTTTTCCTGCGCCAGTGTGACGATGCGTTCCCAACGCGCGGGCGTTTTTACCACACGCTGCAATCCACTGCGTCCGCCCTTGCGCAGCGCGCGGGCCATCACGCCGTTCGCTGCCACCATAAGATCCTCGATCAGGTGCATCGCATGGTTCTGTGTCACTTCATGCACGTTCGCAATGTGACCATCCATCAACACCGGCTCAGCTTCCGCCTTGTGAAAGTCCAGGGCTCCTGCAGCGATCCTCGTGCGATGCAGGGCCTGGGTGGCTTCATCCTGCAACTTAAGCTGCTCCGCGAGCCAATCCGCGGGCAGGCTGCTATTGGCATTCATCCTGGCCGACGCAGCTTCATCACTGTCATGCTCGCGCGCGCTGTCAGAGCGTAGATCTACGATGTTTTTGGTGTCCTTGCCGCCGGCGTCAAGCCACGGTCCCACGCGTGAGTACGCCAATTGTGCGCGATTCCTCACCCACGATCGCGAAAACGTTTCGTCCTGCAGTTCGCCATTCGAAGCCACGGTAAAGCTCATCATGATCGCCAGGCGATCCTCGTATTCATTCAAGGATGTCAGCCCCGCCGAAAGTTCTAATGGCAGCATGGGAAAGTTCTTCACTGCTGTATAAACCGTCTGCGTCTGATTCTGCGCATGCTCGTCGATCGGCGACCCCTTCTCGACCGCCGCGGCGACGTCACCAATCGCTACGTGCACGCGAATCCCCGTCGGCACACGCTCCGCCACCTCAATCTGATCGAGATCCTTCGATGTGTCGTTGTCTATCGACGACCACCCCAGCCCACGCAGATCGGCCGCTCTCTTCGCATCACGCCAATGCGCGATGCCTCGCTCGATCTCTGACACCTGCTGTTGCACGTCCCGGCCAAATTCCGGCTTAAATCCGGCCTCATGCAGTTCGTCTACGGCCGCGTGTGCAAGGTCGAACCCCCGCGAACCAGGCCCGGCATGATGCAACGACCCGTAAGGGCGCCAATGGCCTTCTTGCGATCGATCGGCGCGTCGGTTGTGATCATTTCCATCCGTGGCATGATGGTTTGTTTTGCTGGGCCCACGCTGCTCACGGTCGAGCGCCTCACCGTGCCCCTGCGGTTCATGCTTCCCATGCTCCATGCGGTGACGATCCGAACGCTTCTCTGACATACCCGGCAGACTAACATGCCGCCTGGTCGTTGTTGGGCGCGGTGTAGCAGGAAATCCGGAGAGCGACGTCGAAGAGAACCTGCAGTTTATTAGTTGTTGATTGGAATGGGAAAAGCAGGACAGACGGGCACGACCCGCACCGCGGGCAGGGTAAGCTGCACGCTCCCTACACCCGTGCCGTTCCCTGCCTTGGGAAACTGAAGAGCTGCACGAGGGCCCTCACGCGCTCTTTTTGACGGTTGGGCGGGAGGCGCTTGGTTCTCGTAAGCTCGGCGATGCCGTGGAGGCTCGCCCAAAACAGCTCAGTGATGACCTCTGCTTTCGAGCCTTGCTCTCGAAACAACTCCAGCAACTGGGAAAACGCGAATCGCAGTTCCGGAGGAGTAGCCGCGTCACCGAATGGGACGCTCAGGCGGAGCGAAAACATCACTTCATATAATGCGGGTGAAGTCGCGGCGAACCCCAGGTATCCAGCCGCGACCGACTCGACCATGTTTCCACGCTTCACCCGTTTCCATACCTGTTCCAGAGCCATGCCCAACTCCTGAAAGCCCTCAATCGCGACCGCGGTGAGAATCCCTTCGCGGCTTCCAAAGTGGGCGTACAGAACAGGTTGGCTATAGGAGATCTCGTCGGATAGCCGCCGAACGGTGACGTTAGACCACCCTTCCAGCTCCGCGATTCTGCGGGCGGCACTGACAATCTGCGCCCGGCGAGCCTGCCTGTCCCGTTGTTTTCGTTCCGCAATCCGGTTATTTGCCAGCTTGGTTGCCATTCACAATAATTATAGCGCTGCTAGAAAATATTTCGCGGTGGGTGATTCTGGCGCGAAACGTCTTGCATGAAATCTAGCGTTGCTATAATTTATATTTAAGGTAGATAAAATGCATAACGCTATCCTGCTTTCCCTCGCTGCTCTGATCGCTGTGGCGATCCTTGTGATTGGTTGCTTCTATCTCGCAGCTCCCGAACGCATCGCGGGATCGTTTGGCCTGAAGCCGCCCGCGTCCGATGCTGACACTCGTGCGTGGCTACGTCTGAAAGGAACTCGGGACGCCGCATCCGGCTTGCTCGTGTTGACCATGATGCTGACCGCGAACAGCCGAACGGTAGGCATCGTTCTGCTGGTCTTCGCAATCATCCCTTTTGGCGACATGTCCAACATCCTGGGGTCGGGCGGCTCGAAGTCGAAGGCGGTCTGGGTTCATGGCGTGACCTGCGCGGTCATGCTCGTTGTCGGTCTTTTGCTGATCCATGCGCAGTAAGAGAATCTCGAGATCGTTCTTGTCGATCATGAGGAGCGGATCGGGACCAGCCTATGCTGCAGCGCGCGTTCCCGAAGCGGACTTTTCAAGCGAAGGACTCAACGGGAACCGTTCGTGAACATATTAAACGGGGCCACCCTTTTCGTCGTTCTTACCCTGGTAGGCGTCGAGTTTTCTGTATCTGCATTCGTGAACCCTGCTGCGTGGCGGCTCGAACCTGTATCGCAATTGAAGATGCTAAGCCGATTTGCTCTCGTGCTTGGAAAGGTGATGCCGGTGTGGTACTCGGTCTCTACCCTGCTCCTATGTATCCAGACCTGGCTTTCTTGGGAGACCCCTGGGCGCGCAATCCTGTTTACAGCGGCAGTGATCTGGGTTATCACTACGGTGGCATCGATCTTGTTCGAGGTTCCACTCAATAATCGCATCGCGGAAGGTGCTGCGGATTGGCAGCGGATCCATCGGATTTGGGACAGAAGACACCGCGTACGTATTGGCGCTCTGGCCATCGCAGGCATCCTGCTCACATACGTAATAGCCCGCTAAGTGCTCGCTCGATCGATATTGGTACCGGGAAAGGCGTTTTCGCCACTTGCCCAGGACATCCAATCGGCTGCGCCGTTTAGGGCAAAGGGCTGTTACGATAACCGCAACATGGCGCTCAAATCGGTAATCAGTCATCCGAAGAAGGACCTAATCGTAGCGGAACTTGACGGTCGGTTAGTACAAAGCGATGAATTGCAGATGTTCAAGTCACAGCTGGCGTTACCGGCGGGCGAACCGGGAAAGACGCTGATTCTTGATCTATCGCTGGTTGAATACGTCGACAGCTCCGGACTTGGGGTATTGCTTTACCTGGATGGCCTTGCACAAAAGGCTGGGTCGACGCTTCGGCTCGCGGGAGCCAATAGGCGCCTCCTTGAGATCCTCAAGATGACCCATACAGATAAAGTCTTAACACTGGACCCAGACGTGGCGAGCAGCTTGCATCGCAGTGATTCCCGAGAAATCCAATGAGCGCCACGTGATTTTTGAACCGAAAAAGAAGCCCGACCCGTTTGCGCGGGTCAGGCTGGGAGGTGTTGCATCAAAGAGACGGTCGCGGTGCCACACGAGTTTCAGGCCGGCCGCTGTAATCCCATCCCATAGGATTTGCTAACTTGTTATTTCGAGTGCCCGATGGTGAACCGCAGACCTACCCTGAAGGTAAAGGGCAGCGATGGATACCCTATGGGGGCGATCTTTTTGTTGGCAGTAAGGTTGTCGAGTTGGGCGAACGCGGCGACCCAGGACAAAAACTGGTAGCTTCCGCCTATATCCAACTTGGCATAACTGGAGTCGAGATTGCGATTGGGCAAGAGCAGCGAGTTCCCCTCCACCAAATCGCGGCCACCGAGATAAGTAGAGTCGTCACTCCGGCTGGCAAACGCGCCCGTGAAGGCCACCGCATATTGCTGACCACTGTAGTTGACGGAAACAAACCCGGTATGCGGCGGCCGCTGGAACGGGCGTGCACCCACCAGCGGATCAAAGGCGCCGATAGGCACATTCGAGAAAGACGGAGCGGGTTGCCCAGGCAGGCCGGTGTTAAATGCGGGTTCTAGCGCACTGGAACTAAAGGAGCGCTGCACCACCGCGTCCAGATAGGTATAGCCTCCGCGCAAGAACAATGTCCTGAAGACGCTGTATTGCACTTCGCTTTCAACTCCCAGGGCACGGAAGGCCTGGGAGTTGAGGTCAAGGGGACCGGAGCTGCTTATCAGGCTCTCAAGCTGCTGCTGCTCACTGGGACTTAGCTGCGGTAGCAACAACGGCACTTCGGTGGCAGGCACAGGCTCAATCTGCCGGCCATACTGATTATGAAAGAAGCCGATGCGCAGCAGGCCGCGCTCACTCAGAAAGCTTTGCGCAACGCCACCTTCATAGGTGCGCGATTGCTCCTCGACGATAGGCGAGATATGGTACTGCTGAATGGCCTCGACCCCGCCCGGCTGGGCCAGAAGAAAGTCATAGAGTGACGCGAACTGTTCGTTGAGCGATGGCTCCTGGTAGCCCTCAGCAAAGTTGAACCATATTTTTGTTCCGTGGAAGATCCCGTTGCCCGGCCGCACCGGATAATAGCCTACCCCGAGACGCGGGGTGCCCACGGTCCCGAAGAGCTGGTTCTTCTCCACCCCGCCGCCCAGCGAGTAGAAGAGCCGGCTGCGGAAGTCTCCTTGCACCTGCCCAGTGTAGTCATAGTTGGCGCGCTCTATATTCTGATCGAGCCCGTAGGCAACGGACTTCTTAGCACCGCGCTCGTCTGCATAGCGAAACGTGAATAAACCCTGGATGTGCTGGGTGAACGGGTAGTCACTCTGAAAATAGACCCGATCGCGGTTATTGACCTGTTCCACGGTATTGGGGAAAGTGCCGGGGAAATTCAGGATCGCCTGGCCAGTAACCGAATATCCGTTGGCTCCGTCGATTACGGTAACGTAACCGTAATAGTTGTTCGATGGGGTGAGCTGAATGCCCGCAGGATAAAAGTTGATGTCCTCTTCGCGCTTGCGCGTCATGTCATAACGCACCAGGTTGTGCCAGTTGCCGTAGGTCCGGTTTTCGAGGGATGCGCCAAGATAAATGTCTTGATTGGATTGCTTGCCGGCGTTGGCAATGCCATAGAAGTTAAAGGGGCCCGGGGTTCCAGTGGCCGCATCGCTATTGCTGGCAGTGACCCGGAGCTGGGTTGCCGAGGTGAACGTGTACCCCAGATTGACGCTCCCAGTGTCGTCGTGGAACTCATCCATCTTGAGGGAATTGTCGCTCTGAAAGGCTTCGAAGCCTCCGTAGTAGTCGAATTTCTTGTGGGTGCCTCCCACCTGCGCGCGGTTGCGAAAGGTAGTGAAGGTGCCGGCATCCCCCTCATAAAACAATGACGGAAAGGCTGTGCTGCCGCGCGCCGTGCTCACATTCACGGATCCGGACGCAGCATCCGTGCCATAGAGCACACTATTGGGACCGCGATAGACTTCGAAGTCTCCTATGCCGGTCGTGGACAGATTGCTCCAGTCGAAGGCGCCCCCAATATCCCCGATGGGAACCCCGTCATGATTCACCTGGTTGGAATCGGGATTGCCGCCGCGAATAAACAACGACGCCGGGGCGCCGTACTCGCCCTGGCGCACGACAAAGTCTCCCGGCACCTGGCGCAGCGGATCGATCAGATCGGTGCGGTTAGGAAAGAGTCCGCTGCGTTGGGCCGTAACCGCAGCACTGACCTGGGCCTCGGCGGTCGGCAGTCCGGTGGCCGAGCTGACAATCTCCTGGCGCGCGTTGGATGACTCCAGCACGACGTCTTCCTGGTGGCTATCGGCGGTTCCGGCGTAGAAGCTGCGGGTGGTGATCTGTTTGAAATTACCTGCCGAGACCAGCACATAGAACCGTCCCGAGACACTGCTGCTGATCTGGTAGGTGCCATCTGTGCGGGTGACCGCGATGGCCACAATCTGGCCATTTTGCAGCAAAATGACGTTGGCATGGACGACGGCTGTGCCCAATGAGTTGGTCACGGTTCCGCGAACAATGGCGGCCCGGGTTACGAGCGCCGTGGAGAGTACCAGAAAGAGGCAGAAGCCAAATGGCAGGAGGTACTTGCGCCGCGATCGACCCGGCATGAAAATCCTTTTTTCTCCCGGAACGAACCCCGGAGGGGTTCCGCACCCCGATAGACGCCGCGCACCCGTCCAACGCGCAGGCTTTCGAAGCAGAGGATGGTGACCCCGGGAAGACTCGAACTTCCGACAAACAGTTTAGGAAACTGCTGCTCTATCCACCTGAGCTACGGGGCCCTTGTCCTGACTGACGCTACGGCTTCAGTTTAGAGCATTTTCAATATTTCTGTGATTTCGACGGGGTGACTCGGCGGGAGAAAACAAATCTGCGGATCGCGCACTCGCGTTTGAGTGAGGCAGGGCGCACCTCTATGGGCACGCCTCCTAACAACTGGCGGAATTCAGGAACATTTCGCAGACGGGGGCGGGGTAGCCCATGCAGGAATCTTGGCCGCACCTGGCCTAGCTGCCAATGGCTAGTTCGTGCTATAGCCAATTGGTGGCAGTATCCACACAGGCAACCCCTATCACGGCTACGCTGCTATTGCCAAACGTGTACGTAGTCGACCTGCATAGGCCAGTACCTGCCCGTTCCCAGCATGACGAACATATGCTCCTGTTCGATCGCGGTAAAGGGTGTGCCGGGCCCGGTTTGGACGGTCGTGACCGGTTTGTTATCGAAATACCAAACGACTTTATCGGGTGTCCACAAGCATCCATAGGTGTGAAACTGCTCAAAGTTCGTACCTGCGGGAATGCTTGGCCCGTTGTTGCTGTTTTGGCTAACGCTGGTGCTATTTACCCATTGATGGATCGTGGTGGCGATGGCGATCTTCCTTGGCGCGATGGGATAAGCTTCCATGAAATCCAGCTCCCCATACGGACCGCGGGTTCCATTGCTTTCATCCTGCCCAGTAGCGTCTTCAATGGACCATGACCAGAACGCCGGCCAGGCGCTGCCCTCGTAGCCGGCAGGATTGAATCGAATGCTCGCTTCAAAATAGCCATGCTGCCACGCTTGCGTGGTATGGCCGGGAGCCGCCGTCGCTAATCCGTCCGAGTAGCCGCTGGCGTCGGTATTTATCTGGAGATACCCGCCCTGCACGGAATAGCCGGAACGAGGTAAGGTCGCCGAGGCATTGAAGAAGTTCGTGGTGTACCAGTTATAGCTGCCAGTGCCATTGGGAGAAATTGTGCTGGGCGAAGTAAATTCGTCGTGGAATACCAGATCGGTATAACCTGCCGCAGCGGCCTGGGCGGGGACAGTTTGTGCGCTTGCCGCGTTGGAGCCGGCAAATGAAGTAAGCACTACTGCTGTCAACGCGAGTAACGAGATTCGTGCAATTGGCATTCCTTCCTCCTTGGTAGTGATCCTCAAATAATCTTCATTCGCAAGTCATTCGACTTGCGAAAGGACACTCACCAAGGCTGGAATGGTCCGTGATTCCAGCGAACCGCTCTTCATGACAGCAGTAAAGCACCGCCCCGCAATTCGATCACGGGGCGCAATTGCGGCAAATCCGCAAAGCGGTGAACCATAAATCAATTGACGATAACTTTTAAGAGGTTACTCCTCTCACCGGTGCAAGGATTCGTCTCAGTTTGGATTTTCAACAATAACGCAGCAATGATCCAGATCAGTTACTAGCCAAATCGATAGCGCATCAATGGTGCAGATTGCGCTCATTTACGAAGTGGTTATGCCTGTGCTGTGGAGCGTGATGGCCCCGACGAATAATGGAAATGCACTATGGGCCATGCAGAAATATCGGTCGCGGGTTACACCACTATCAATAACTCAATTGGTGTTATGCGCGAACAGCAGAGACTCTAGGCCCCAAGGCTTTTCAAGCGGAAGAGCGCCGCGATTAAAGCATCGATATCTTCGAAGCTGTTGTAGAGCGCGAGCGATGGGCGCACAGTTGTCTCGACGCCGAACCGGCGTAGCGTAGGCTGCGCGCAATGGTGGCCGGAGCGCACCGCGATCCCTTCGCGGTTCAGAGCGGCGCCCACTTCTTCGGTGCGGAAACCTGCAAGGACAAAGGAGAGCACGCCCGCCTTCTCCTTGGCGGTGCCGATGATGCGCAGACCCGGAACTTGCAACAGCCCCTGGGTAGCGTAGACCAGCAGTTCATGCTCGTAGCGAGCAACATTGGGCATCCCGATGTGATCCAGGTAATCGATGGCCGCGCCCAGTCCAACGGCATCCGCAATGTTGCCCGTGCCGGCTTCGAAGCGGCCCGGCGGTGGCTGGTAAGTCGTTTTCTCGAAGGTGACGTCGACGATCATATTTCCGCCTCCCTGCCAGGGAGGCATCTCGGCCAACACGTCGGGCTTTCCGTAGAGCACTCCAATGCCGGTAGGCGCGAAGACCTTGTGGCCGGAAAAGACATAGAAATCGCAATCGAGCGACTGCACATCGATCGGCATGTGGGACACCGCTTGAGCGCCGTCGACTAAGACGCGGGCTCCGTAGCGGTGGGCCATTTGCACCATCTGATGCGCAGGGGTCATGGTACCGAGGGCATTGGAAACCTGGGTGAAGGAGACCAGCCGCGTCTTAGGGCTGAGGAGCTTCTCATACTCATCGAGCAAAATCTGGCCATCATCGTCGACCGGCGCCACGCGCAGGCACGCACCCTTTTCTGCGCATAACATCTGCCAGGGAACGATATTGGCATGGTGTTCAATCCAGGAGATGACGATCTCATCGCCCTTGTTAATGTGGCGGCGTCCCCATGCCTGGGCCACCAGGTTGATGGCCTCGGTCGCGCCGCGCACAAATACGATCTCTTTCGACGAGGAAGCATTGAGGAAATGCGTAACCTTGGTGCGCGCATCCTCATAGGCATCGGTCGCGCGCGCGGCCAGGTCATGTGCGGCACGATGAATATTCGAGTTCTCGTGTTCGTAGAAATAGGAAATCCGGTCAATCACGCTCTGCGGCTTCTGCGTGGTTGCCGCGTTGTCCAGCCAGATCAACGGATGGCCGTTCACGCGTTCGTTCAAGATAGGGAAATCGCGGCGTACCGAGGCAATGTCAAACTGCTGCCGCGGCAGCTTTAGATCGCCGACCGCCGCGGGATGCGTCATCGCAGACCCGGGCTCGGGAACAGACGCTTTCTTCGCACTGTTTTCAGATGCGGTCAGAAGACCGCCGTGCTCGAGAAAGTAGAACGAAGAGGGCTCTGTCAGAACAGTCTTGGCGTAGTTTTCGTTCAGTAACGGAGGGAGTGGGGGAAGCGCTGGCACTCCAGTGGCGAAGGAAGAAAACAAGGCGCGGTCGAACTCCGGCATGGGTTGCGAAAAAGGCGAGACTCCGGCGGTCCTGTGCGGATCCTGCTGCGGCGATGCCTTCGCGGGCGATGCCGCAGGCTGGGAAGTCGCGGATGGGCCGGCGGGAAAGAGTGCAGTCCCAGGAACCGTGCTGGGTCCGTTGAGGGCGCGGGCGTTTTCCAAGAAGTAGAACGGAGAGGCTGTAGTCAACGGCGACTTTGCATCGTCCCCGGTCCGCAGTGGGGCGAGGGGCGGAAGCGCAGGCAGACCGGCTCCCAACGACGGGAACATGGCGTCGTCAAAGTCGGGCAGCGGAAGCGCGAAGGGCGACGCCGGAAACGCGGCGGTCGCGCTGCGGGGATCATACTGCTGTGATGGGACTGATCCGGCGTCCGGCACAGCAACCGCGGTCAGTTGCCCCGGGGCGAAGGCTGACAACTCGGTCACGCCGGGCGTCTCTTGAGCCATTGGGAATTTGCCGGCCGATGGGATGGCGGGGACCGAGGGGAGCGGCATACCCAGCTGGGGCAGCCTGGTTTCGAAGTCTGACCCGGCATAAGGAACATCGGGTACAGACGGGGCCACGGCAGCTGGAAAAGCCGGCACCGGCTGCCCGCGGAAGAACTCGTTGGCCATGCGCGTCAACATGGCCACATCGGGAAGCGCAGCCGCTTGGCCGATACGGTTCTCGTCCGCCGGCGACCTTTCGCTCAGCCCTGCAGCGAAATCTTCGGCGTTGTTCTGATCACTTGTACTCATGGTACTGTCCCACTTCTACATTCTCGAGCACACCGAGGGCGTCTTCCGTCAGCACGGCTGCCGAGCAATAGAGCGACACCAGGTACGAGGCGATGGAGTTGCGGTCAATACCCATGAAACGGACAGAGAGGCCAGGAGTTTGCTCGCCCGGTAGCCCAGGCTGAAAGAGTCCCACTACGCCCTGCTTGTTCTCGCCGGTACGCAGCAACAGGATATTCGTCTTTCCGTCACCATCAATGTTCATCTTGTCGGAGGGAATCAACGGTATGCCGCGCCAAGTCAGGAATGGCGAACCAAAGATAGTGGCCGTGGGCGGAGGAACGCCGCGGTAAGTGCACTCGCGGCCAAAAGCGGCGATGGTGCGGGGATGAGCCAGGAAGAACGCCGGCTCCTTCCAGATGCGAGAGAGCAATTCGTCCAAGTCATCGGGAGTAGGCGCACCCTGGCGAGCCTGAATCTTGAAAGCGGGATCGACGTTGTTCAGCAAGCCGTAGTCGCCGTTGTTGATCAGCTCGCTTTCCTGCCGCTCTTTTACCTTTTCCACCGTCAGCCGCAACTGCTCGCGGACCTGATCCCAAGGGTGGCTGTACAGATCAGAAACGCGGGTGTGCACATCTACGATGGTCGTGATCGCACTCAACGTATATTCGCGCGGATGCTCCTCGTAGTCGATAAAGGTCTCAGGCAACGTACGCTCATCGCGTGCTCCACAAGCGACCTCGATCTCCACATCGTTCTTGACCTTGTTCACCCGATAGGTGCCCGATTCGACCGGTACCCAACCAAGCAACTGGACCAGCCAGCGCGGTGTAATGGCGGTAAGCTGGGGCTTTGTCTTGGTTGTGTTGGCTAACTGCCTTGCTGCTGTATCCCCTAATGCCCGACGACCCGCTTCTGCCATGCAAACTGCTCCTTATGCGCGAACCTTGTACTGGTTGAATCATAGAGAAAGGCCGCTCCGGCGGGAATCGCGGAAATATGGAAAATCGATCGATCCACATCATAAAGAATCGACAAGCCGCCCTCGGACCTAATAATTTAAGGACACGGACAGGACACAGGAGCTAACAACTTACTTATGACTGGATTGGTTCAACCCTCGATTGACGATATCGACTGCGAAATTCTAGCCGAGCTCCAAGCCAACGCGCGCATTGCGTTCGCGGAACTTGGCCGCAGAGTCGGACTGTCGACGCCGGCGGTTATTGAAAGAGTTCATCGCCTGGAAGAGAGCCACGTGATCCTCGGCTATCGCACCTTGATTGATCCAGCGCAGGTGGGACTGCCGGTGCGCGCGTTTGTTCACGTCACGGTCGCGGGAGACAAATTGGCAAAGTTTGCCGCCGTCGTGCGCAACCTGCCCGAGGTTCTGGAGTGTCATCGGGTAACGGGCGCTGAATCCTTTATCGTCCAGGTCGCAGTGCGCGACGTAAGACATATGGAAGAAGTGATTGACTCGATGATGCCCTACGTCTCAACCAATACATCCATGATTCTGGCTTCTCCCGTTCCCTGGAACAGCATCCTGCCGGCGTCGCGTTACGGGAAGAAGCCACGGCAGCCTAAGGCCGACAGGTGACGTTCCCTATTTTCGGATGGCGCGAATAAGGTCGGTAATTACCGGCGGGGTGATGGCGCGGATTGCGCTCTTGAGCCGTATGGTTGTCTTGACGCTGTTCAGGCCGGGGCGTTCTTGAAACGCCACCTCATGCCTGCGCGTAAGCCCCGGGTCTTCTTCAGGACGGCCATTCGAATAGTAATAAGTTGCAATCGACTTGCGATTGCGATCCTGCGGGCAGGCCAGCGGCGTGGGGTGGCCGTGGAACGAGACACTGCTGGTGCTGAAAATTGCGCAGCGGTTGAAGACGGGAAGAATCTTCTTTTCGGCTCGTTTGACCTCACGATCCCATAGCTGCAAATGCCCCCCGTACTCCTCTTTCCAGTCTTTATTGAGATAAACAAGAACGTTGACGCGGCGATCCAGGCGTATCCCTCGGTGGTAGCTAAAGTCAGCGTGCACTTCTAACAGGCCCCCGGGGCGGATCTGGTGAAGTCCCCCTCCCGCGTAGTACGGGTCGGGCAAAACCCCCTGAATCCCAGTCAGCGTTTCAAGAAACTTGAGCATGGGCCGGGTGTTGAGAAAGTAGAGGACATCGCGAATCGATGGGGGCAGCTTCTCTACCACATCGAAGGCCAGCTTCTTGCGCTGGTTGACATCGGTGTAGGCGTGCCAGTCCGCTTCCCTGGGCTCGGGGAACTCCTGCAGCGCGGCCTCTGCCACCTCAAGGGGCAGGAAATTATCGAAATAGATATGCGGATAAGGAGTATTCGCCTGGTACTCCTTCGCCTTGGCCTTGCCTAGAGCCTCGAGTTTGGCGGCAAATGAGTCGCCAAGCAACGCGTCCATCACCCTGATGTCGCTAATCGTTTCTAGCTGTGCGGGCATCGCCAGTCTCCATTTGACCGTTGCCAAACATCTGTATTCAAAGCTATTAACGCGTGACAGGGGCAAGTTGTAAACTAGTATTGAGGGATTTATGGCACAGCTGGAACGTAGGAAGTCAACCACAGTTACGGTGGGGAATGTGCGCGTGGGGTCTTCCGCGCCGGTAGTCGTGCAGTCCATGACCAATACCGATACCGCCGATGTGCGGGGTACGATCCAGCAGGTTGCCGCGCTGGCCACCGCTGGTTCTGAGCTGGTGCGGGTGACGGTCAACAACGACGCCGCGGCGGCCGCGCTGCCGGCGATTGTCGAAGGGCTAGCGAAACTGGGCATCGACGTGCCGATCGTTGGCGACTTCCACTACAACGGCCACCTGCTGCTTAAGAAGTACCCGGAGTGTGCTCGTGCATTGGCCAAGTACCGCATCAATCCCGGGAATGTCTCCATCGGCCGCAAGGATGACGACAACTTCCGCACCATGATTGAGTGCGCGGTAGAAAACCAGAAGCCAGTGCGCATCGGCGTGAACTGGGGCTCGCTTGACCAGGCCTTGCTCACGAAGATGATGGACGAGAATTCCAAACGCGCCCAGCCGGCGGAGGCGCGGGATGTGATGATCGAAGCGATGCTGGTGAGCGCGATTGAATCCGCGCGCGCTGCCGAGCGTTACGGGCTGCGCCACGACCAGATTATCCTCAGCGCCAAGGTCAGCGGTGTACGCGACCTGATCGAAGTATATGAATTGATGGCTGCACGCTGCGATTACGCACTGCATCTGGGGCTGACCGAAGCCGGCATGAGCATGAAGGGCATCGTCGCCTCCACGGCCGGCTTGGCCCCGCTCCTGCTTAAGGGCATCGGCGATACCATACGCGTCTCCTTAACCCCTAAGCCCGGGGGCGATCGCACCGAGGAGGTGCAGGTGGGGCAACAGATCCTGCAATCTCTCGGTATCCGCAGTTTTGCTCCGCAAGTGACTGCTTGCCCGGGATGTGGGCGCACCAGCAGCACCTACTTCCAGGAATTGACCCAGGATATTCAGGGTTATGTACGCGAGAGCATGCCGGTATGGCGCGAGCGCTATCCGGGGGTCGAAGAACTGAAGCTCGCGGTGATGGGCTGCGTAGTGAATGGTCCGGGCGAGTCCAAGCATGCCAACATCGGCATTTCCCTTCCCGGCACCTTTGAAGATCCCAAGGCCCCGGTGTACGTGGACGGACGCCTGATGACGACGCTTCGCGGGGACAACATCGTCAACGAGTTCAAGAAGATTCTGGACGACTATGTAGACGCCCGCTATGGGTCGGGTTCTCGCGAAGAGCAGTTGATCGAAGTGCATTAGACGCCGGACGAGCTGCGCCGGCTAAAACTTCAATTCCTCACCAAGGACGGGTGCCCCACGTTCGCACCGGCGTACGTGGGTTGAAAAAGATATTTTCGAATGCTTTCACTCCAGGGGCAACCGAATCCGACCCGGGAACTAAAAGCTTTCGTGGGGCTTCGCCCGTCCAATTCAACCCAGGTACGCTTTTGGCGAACCTGGGGCACCCTTACAGTTCCTCATGGGTTTTATCAGGAGACAACTTCTCCAGGGTGCTGCATGTGGGGCGCAAAAGCTGGCTGCGAGGCCGCGTCTTATATACTGGCCTCCGGGCGCGACTGAATGGCAGAAGAAAGACGAAAAAGAATCAGCAGCAGTGTGCTCTGGATTGCTGCCGCCATCGCACTCGTTGTCATTTTCTTCACCGTCCGCCGCGCGACGCGCGACAAGCTGCCGTTGCGGGTGGCCGAGGCCCAGGTGCAGGATCTGGTCAAGCCCAGCAGCACCAACGGCCGGGTAGAACCACAGCAGATCTTTCCCGCACACGCTCCCGACGCCACGACGGTCAAGGCGGTCTACGTCCGCGTGGGCGATCGAGTGCGAGCCGGCCAACTGCTCGTGACCCTGGACGACGCCGCCGCGCGCGCCAAACTAGCCGCGGCCATCGCGTCTCTGCGCACGGCCCAAGCGAGCTACCAGACGGTGGAGGCCGGCGGTAATCATCAGGAGCAGCTCGCCCTTGCCAGCAACATCGCCAAAGCAAAAATCGACTGCGACCAGGCCACTCGCGACCTCGACGCGATCCAGAAGCTAGCGGCCAAGGGATCTGCAGCCCCCAGCGAGGTGACCGCCGCGCAAACGCGCTTAGCCATCGCGCAGGCATCTCTCCACGCACTTGAGGAACAGAAGAAAAAGCCCTTCGCCGCGGTCGATCTCACCCAGGCCACGTCAACCGTCGAGGAAGCGGAGGCATCCCGCGCCGCGGCCGCCCAGGTCATCGCACAATCGAACGTGCGCGCACCTTTTGCAGGCACTGTGTTTTCCCTCCCCGTGACGCCGTTTTCGTACGTCGAGCCCGGGGCGGAGCTATTACAGTTGGCTGACCTCTCCAAGCTCCAGGTGCACGCCTATTTCGACGAACCGGAAATCGGCGATTTGCAACTCAACAATCCGGTCACCATTGTGTGGGATGCCAAACCGGATTTGAAATTCCACGGGCACATCATCCGCCTGCCTTCGTCGGTGATCGACTATGGAACGCGCAGGGTCGGAGAAGTCCTGATCAGCATCGACGATTCAAATGGGGTGCTATTGCCTAATATCAGTGTGGTGGTCACAGTCGTCACTCAGGAAGTGCGCAATGCACTCACGGTTCCTCGTGAGGCTCTCCACATCGAGGGCGGCCGTGATTATGTGTACGTGGTTTCAGGTAGCACACTGCGTCGCGCCGCGGTGCAAGTGGGCGCCATCAACCTCACGATGGTTCAGATCGTGAGCGGCATCAAGGAACATACGGTGGTCGCCCTGGGCACGACCAATGGAGCGCCGATCTCCGAAGGTGTTCCCATTCACATCGTCGATTAAGACGAACAGTAGAATGCAGACTGCGGAGAATCGAGGGTCAACCATATCGGTGAGGCGCGCCTGCCAGTTCGTGTTGTTGGGTATCTCTACGCTGATTGCGCAGAGCGGAGCGCTGGCCCAGGTTTCCTTTTACACGGCGGTCGATCTGGCCCTGCGCAACAGTACCCCGGTGCGCATTAGCTCAGCCCAAGTTCAGCACGCCGAGGCTGCCGTCATGCTGAGCATAGACGCCTATAAGCCGAGCTTTGTGGTCGGTTCCAGCCTGGGATACTCGTACGGCTTTCCTGTGGGCCAGCCTTCGGTCTACAGCGTCAGCGCAAGCTCGCTGGCCTTTTCTTTTTCCCAACCGGACTACATCCGCTCTGCGCGCGCGGCGCTGCTGGCCGCGCAACTGCAACTGAAAGACACCCGGCAGCAGGTCATCATGGACACGGCTCTGGCCTACATTCAGCTCACCACCGTCGGCGAGGAGATCCGTGCGCTCGATCAGCAGACCGGCTACGTGCTCAGACTGGTTGAGATTGAAACCGACCGGGTCAACGCCGGGCTCGACAGCAAGGTCGAATTGACGAAGGCACGCCTGACCGGCGCGCAGGTAGCGCTCAGGCGGCTTCACCTTGTAGACCAGTCCGATATGCTACGGCTCCGGCTGGCCCACTTGACCGGTCTCAACCAGGCCGACATCGTCTCTGAACCGCAAACCATCCCAGACGCGCCGGAGATTTCGCGGGATGGTTCGAGCGCGAGCCAGGTCATGGAGGACAACAACGGCGTGAAGGCTGCGTACGCGTCGGCCCGATCGAAGCTTTACGTTGCTCGCGGGGATGACCGGCAGAACAACCGCCCCACCTTCGCTTTTGGGGGAGAATACAACCGCTACGCTAAATTCAACAATTACAACGAGTACTATCTGCGCTTTCAGCACAACAACTTTAATGTAGGTATCCAGATCACTTTGCCGGTCTTCGACGCGACGCGCAAGGAGAAGGCAAAAAGCTCGAGTTCGGAGGCAGTGGAGGCAACTGCCCAGGCGGACCAGATGCGCGATCAGGCCGGGGAGCAAATCCTGCAACTGCAGAAGAGCGTCGCCGAGCTCACCGCCCAGGAGCAGGTCGCGGAACTGCAGAACGAACTGGCTCAGGATCAACTGGATGCGATCACCACCCAGCTTCACTTGGGCAGCGGTACTCCCGGAGCAGCGGCGCCCCTGCCCAAGGACGAACAGGGCGCTTATATCATCGAGCGGAGCCGCTACACGGATATGCTCGAAACCCGCTTCCAACTGACGCAGGCCCGCCTCTCCCTGCTGCGATCCATGGGGAGAATCGAAGATTGGGCCAAGGCCGTCCCCGTACCCCACCATTAAACGGTTTGAACGCCGATTAAAGCGGTTCTTGCACCCTCTTGACATGGTTGGCGTCTAATGGTTCGGAGATGCTGTTAAGTCTCCTGTTTTCACCCTCAGCGCGGGTAGTGCTGTTAGACTGTAAGTTGAGCCTATGCCACTAAAAACGTTACTGTTAAACCCCCCATCGTTCGAGAATTTTGACGGCGGAGCCAGCTCGCGTTGGCCCGCTACGCGTGAGATTGAGTCCTACTGGTATCCAGTCTGGCTCGCGTACCCGGCAGGGATGCTGGAAGGCTCCCGCATGCTGGACGCCCCTCCGCACCACGTTTCGGCGACGGAAACCATCGAGATCAGCAAGAGCTACGAATTTCTGGTGCTGTTTACCAGCACACCCGGCTGGACCGGCGACCAGAAACTGGCCGAAGCCATCAAACGCGCCAATCCCCAGATCAAGATCGCTTTCGTCGGACCACCGGTCACCACATCGCCCGACAAGGCCCTGAACGAATGTGCAGCGATCGATTTCGTTTGCCGGCGCGAGTTTGACTTCTCGGTAGTGGAGTTCGCCAATGGCAAGCCGCTGGACCAGATCCTGGGCATCAGCTACCTCAACAACGGCACGGTCGTGCACAACCCCGACCGCCCGCAGGTAGATAACCTGGACCAGATGCCCTGGGTCACGGATGTCTATAAGCGTGATATCGACGTGACGAAATACAACGTCCCGTTCCTGCTCTACCCCTACGTCTCCCTTTACTCCACCCGAGGCTGCCCCGCGCAGTGCACCTTCTGCCTTTGGCCGCAGACCTTGAGCGGACACGCGTGGCGCAAACGCTCCACCGACGACGTGGCCGCAGAGATGGCGCACGCCAAGGAGCTGTTCCCCGACGTAAAAGAGTTCTTCTTCGACGACGATACCTTCAACATCCAGAAAGCACGCACCGTGGAACTCTGCGCCAAGCTCAAGCCTTTGAAGCTGACGTGGTCTTGTACCTCCCGCGTGACTACCGACCGCGAGACGCTGAAGGCGATGCGTGAAGCGGGCTGCAGGCTGCTGATTGTGGGCTTCGAATCGGGCGATCCGCAGATTCTCAAGAACATCAAGAAGGGCGCCACCGTGGAGCGCGCGCGCGACTTCGCCCGCGATTGCCACGAGCTCGGGCTGACCATTCACGGCGACTTCATCCTCGGCTTACCCGGTGAAACCAAGGAGTCGATCCGCAACACCATTAACTTTGCCAAAGCTCTCGACGTGGAAACGATCCAGGTCTCCATCGCCCATGCCTATCCCGGCACAGAGTTCTATGACTTCGCTGCCGAGAATGGTTTCATCATCAACAACGGAGCCATGGTCGATGAAGGTGGGCATCAGCTTGCGCACATCGAATACCCGGGACTGCCCAAGGACTACGTGCTGGAGATGGTGCACCGTTTCTACGATGAGTACTACTTCCGTCCCAAGGCGGCGTGGCGCATCGTCAGCAAGGCCATCGTCAATCGCGACGTCAAGCGGCTCTATGTCGAAGCCAAGTCGTTCATGAAACTCCGTGCTGCGCGCAACAAGGTAGTCGCAGACGGAAAGGTGAAGGCCGCTAATACTCCAGGGCCTGCCGTGAACGCTGGAGCATAACCGGTTGCACCGTTCTCGAGTTCCATGCATACCTCCACGATGACCGTGCGGCGTTACCTGGTTCTAGGCCTGGTAGCGCTCAGCTCGGCCTTTGGCGATACCTCGCTCGCTGTGGGGATGAAGCGTATCGGGCCAATATCCTTGTCTCACCCCGATGCGCTCTTGGCTGCGTTACGAACCCCGTGGGTGTTCGGCGGAATTCTGTTGCTGCTTGTCTTCTTTGCTTCCTACCTGACGTCGCTCTCCTGGGCAGATCTCACCTATGTGCTGCCTGCCACCTCGCTCGCCTACGTCTTGGTTGCCTTCCTCTCCAAGTTTTGGCTGCATGAACAGATCTCGGTCGAGCGCTGGCTTGGCATAGCCCTCATCACTGCCGGAGTGGGCTTCGTAACCCAGGGTCCGGCCTACACTCCTCGCACCTCTGCCGATCGGGCGTTTACCGGCCCTCTGCAGGAAGGCCAGTGAATCTCAGCTCCGGGCCGGCGATCGCAGCCATGATTGGCGCCATCGTCCTGACCGCTACTGCGGGAGATGTGTTCATCGCCTCGGCCATGCGCAGCATCGGCGATCTGGACCACATCAAGGCAGCGCGCGGCTTCTCAGGCGCGGTATGGGCCGTGATCAGTGAAGGCCGCTTTCTGGCCGGAGCCATCTGCATGGCTCTCAGCTTTTTTTCGCTGCTCTTCTCGCTTAGCCACGCCGACGTGAGCCTGATTGCCCCGGCTGCAGGTTCCCTCACATTTGTCAGCAATGCCGTAGCGGCGAAGTGGTTTCTACACGAGAATGTCGATCGCCGGCGCTGGCTGGCGGCGGTCTTTGTGTGCTGCGGCGTAGCCCTGCTCAAGGGCTAAGGGCTGCCCTGCGATTCATACGCTGATCGACCCTTTGGCGAGAATTCCGCCGTCGCAAACCACGTGCGAACCAGTCATGTAGGCGGCCTCATCGGAGAGCAGCCAGGCTACGACACGGGCCGGTTCCTCCGCTTGCGCCAGCCGGCCCAGGGGGATTTCGCGGCCGAGCTGGGCGCGCATGGTTTCGACTTCGGCGGCAGCCACATTACTCCACATCATTCCGGTCTCCGTCGCTCCGGGAGCGATGGCATTTACGCGTATGCCATATTTTGCGTAGTCGATAGCCATGCAGCGCACCAGCGAAGAGATGGCTCCCTTGGTTGCGCTGTAGGCTCCGCTCCCGCCCGCAGCCATCGCGATGAATCCGGCGGGCGAAGAACTACAAACAACCGATCCGGAAATCTGCGCCTTCAGCATTTGTTGCAGACCATGTTTGCAGGTCAGAAAGATGCCGGTCAGGTTGGTGTCCAGAATGCGCTTCCAGAGTTCCAGCGGCATCTCATGAATGAGCCCACCGATATCGATGCCCGCGTTCGCGAAGATGCCGTAAGGCGCGCCGAACTGCTCATGGATGTGCACAAAGGCCTGCGCCACCTGCTCCTCGTCCGCAACGTCGCAAGCCAGACCGATGGCTCCGCTTGCGCCCTGGATTTGGGCCGCATGGGCAGCCTGTCTTGCTTGCTCACCGTCCTTATCCAGAATGGCGACGTAGTCACCACGCTTTGCGCACAACAGCGCGGTTGCACGGCCAATGCCCCCGCCGCCACCGGTGATAACGATGAGCCGATTTTCTGATGCTGTCATGGAACAACTGATCCGTTTCTAGGTAGAGAGGGGCCGGTAAGCGATGCAATCGATCTCCACTTTCATGCCGGCGGCTACCATGCCTGCTGCGACCGTGGTGCGAGCGGGCTTGTGAACGCCGAAAACTTCGGCATATACCTCATTCATGGCGCTAAAGTCTTCCGCATCTTTCAGGAACACGGAGCATTTGACGACATCTCGCAGATCCGCCCCGCAGCCCCGGAGGATGGTCTGCAAGTGCTGCAGCACGAGCCTGGTTTGCTCCTGCACGCTGGCCTCCGACTGCATCACGCCGGACGCGGCATCCACCGGACCCTGACCGGAGATAAACAAGAAATCGCCTGCGCGTACCGCGGTTGAATAAGGACCCTGAGGCTTAGGCGCCCCCTCCACTTGCAAACGTTCCAGCATTACGTTCTTCCTCCATCACCACTGGGCTAACAATAAACACATTTCAGCCTTTGGGCATCAAGCGCATGAGGCCGGTAGGCGCCAAATCATTTTGCAAAAAATGGGATGGCTTTTCGGCAGCTCGGCTCACGGCTTCGGCAGCCAGGTAGCCGCTGCGGACGGCGCCCTCCATAGTGGCCGGCCAGCCGGTAGCGATCCAATCTCCCGCTAGAAAGACGCGCGGCCACGGACTCAAGGCCGTCGGTCGAAGCAAGTCAAGCCGGGGACGAATGGAATAGGTGGCTCGCACTTCTTTGACCACGGCGGCTTTCACCAGCTTCGCCTCGGCTACCAGGGGGAAGAACTGCGCTAATTCCCGCAACGCAAGATCGATGATCTCCTGGCGCTGCATCTCGACCATGGACGTCGATGCGCTCACCACCAGTTCAACATAACTTCCCGGCTCGCCCCGGCGCTTCTCCGGTTGCAGGCGCGACTTGTGAAACAACCATTGAATGGTTGCATCCAGCAGGATCGCATGCTCCAGTTCCGTGATCTCGCGATCGAACCACAGATGAATACCGGTGATCGGCGAGTGCCCAAAATGTCCCAGGTTGATGGCTAGTTGCTCCGCTTCGGGGTTTTGCGGCATGGATGGCAGCAACTTATGCAAGGCTTCGAACGCCAGCGCCAACACCACGGCATCACTGGTAAAGCTTTGGTTTCGCACAGTGACGGTCCATTGTTGCGTTTCTACAGACCATGCAAACGACTCGGGGCCCGCGCTCAGAATCACCTGGCCTCCGCGGCTTGCGATGTAATCGATGGCGCGGCTGTACAGATCACCAAGAGGAATGGTGGGAACGCCCATCGCCCCCGCTCCCGGCGAAAGCAGGAGCGATTTGCGGATGACCTGACCGGCGTAATGCACCGACATGCGATCGGGATCCTCATTCAGAGCACTCACCAGGACCGGCTTCCAGAAGCGGTTGATGGCTCGATCCGTTTGTCCATGGCGCGCCAGCCAGTGTGCGAAATTCTCTTCTGAGTCCTTGGGAATGCCGGTCACGAAAGCGCTCATGCCGCGGCCGATCGCCAGCTTGTCGGCAAATGAAAACGCCGGCGCACGCAGAAAAGCCGGCATGGAATGAAAGGGCGCGGGCAGGAACGAGGGCTCGAGAATGCTTCTCCGTCCGCCCGGCTCGACGAAGGTAAGACGACTGAACCAACGGATGGCATCGCTTACACCGAGCCGCTGATAAAGATCGATGAGGTTGACGCAGTTGCCCAGCAAGACGTGCTGGCAGTTGTCGATCACTTCTCCGGTTCCCGGATGTTCGTAGGACGAGGCGCGGCCACCCAGGTAGCGCCGCTTCTCCAACAGGCGTACCTCGTAGCCCGCATCCGCTAACGCACAGGCGGCGGAGAGACCTGCCAACCCACCGCCGACCACAGTGACTGAACGAATCAGGCCCACACACCCTGCGCCAGCGTCTTGAACAGTCCGCATCCCAGTATGCTCAGCTTCTCATATGCCGGAACGCCGATGCGGGCGGAAAACACATCAAAGTTGCGCTGTTCGATGTGCCGCAACAAACGATGGTAGATGGTGACCAGAACCCACATCGCAGCGCGGCTGTCCGGCGAGATCAAGGGCAACAGCGCTTCCGCGGATTTATAAAATTGGCCAGCGCGCTCCGCCTGGACGGCTAGCACCTGCCGCTGCGAGGGCGTCAACTGCTTTCCATTGGAAATTGCTGTCATCGAGCTGGCGGTGACACCATAGCGTTCCAGATCTTCCAAAGGAAGATAGAGGCGGCCGCGCTCCGCATCCTCGCGCACGTCGCGCAGGATGTTGGTCAACTGGAAAGCAATGCCGGTCTCCTCCGCGAGTTTCTCCGCCTGCGGATCGAGGTATCCAAATATTCGAATGCAGACCAGCCCGACCACCGATGCTACCAGGTAGCAGTAGCGATAGAGATCAGCAAAGGTTGCATAAACGGCGACCCTGGGCTCAAGATCCGTTGCTGTGCCTTGTACCAGCTGATCGAGCAGATCCGATGGAATGGCAAAGCGGCGTTGTGCATCCAACAGGGCGATAAAAACCGGGTCGCTGGTAGGCTCACCGGCGAGCGCCTGATGCCAATTGGCCAGCCAGGCATCGAGTGCAACCCGGCGGTCGGCGATGGAATGCGATTCATCGTCGGATAGATCGTCGGCCTGGCGCATGAAGGCGTAGACCGCGCAAATCGCGTCCCGCTTGCTCGCCGGCAGGGCAACAAAGGCGTAGTAGAAATTTTTTGCCTTCTTGCGCGCAATCGCCCGGCAGACCGCGTACGCCGCCTGGACATCAGGGGTCACGCCGCCCGCCTTCCCCGCGAAAATCCAGGCAAGAGTTTGCCGCACAGCGCATGCGCCAGCAGTCCCAGCTTTCTAGACTTTGAGATCACAGGACGCATGGTGAGCACGTCGTACCGGCGGTGTTCGATGGCGCGAAGTATCTCCAGGCCGCCGCGGCTGAACAAATCCAGATCGAGCGCCAGCTCGCGATCGACCAGGTGCACCAGGGGCAAGCCCCGGGTAAAGAGTTGACGTGCGGAGTCGACCTCATACCGCAGCAGCTCGCGGAAGGCTGGGGTAGGATCTCGCCGCGCGATCGTCGCCTCGTCTACTCCGTAACGCTGCATATCATCGAGCGGCAGGTAGATGCGGCCGCGCGCATAATCAGAACTCACATCCTGCCAGAAGTTCGCCAATTGCAGAGCAGTACAAGTGGAGTCAGAGAGCAGAAACATCTCCGGCTCGCGATACCCGCAGGCATACAGGACAAGCCGTCCAACCGGGTCGGCGGAGTACTTGCAGTACTCCAGCACGTCGCTCATGGTCTGGTAGCGCGGCACTTTCTGGTCCTGACGGAAAGCCACCAGCAGGTCGGCGAAGGGCTTCTGCGGAATGTCGCAAACGCGGATCGTCTCGGCGAGCGCAACAAAGACCGGATGGCGAGCCTCACCTCGGTAACAGGCGTCCAGCTCCTGGCCCCACAAATCGAGCAGCGCCAGGGATTGCTCGCGATTCCCCACTTCATCGCCCAGGTCATCCGCGATGCGGCAGTAAGCATAGATGCTATGGAAGTGAGGCCGCAGCCGCGAGGGCAAAAACCACGAGGCAACATGAAAATTCTCGTAGTGGGTCGTGGCCAGCCGTTGGCAGTAGGCGCGCGCCTCTTCCAGGGTCGGGCGCTGCTCTGGCATACGGTATTCCGCCGGCAGTGCAGCCCAGCCGCGCTCGATCAGTTCCCTATTATCCTGAGCACTCTCGACTGTCATTCTTTCCTTCATTCACAACTGCTTCGCGGAAAAGCTCATTTTCCTGAAGGGTACGGCCTTCAGGCGGTACATAATACTTTGCAATGAATTCGGCTTTAGCCGCTGAGGGAGCGTCTTCCGTTGCAAACAGCACTTTTCCCTCAGCGGCTAAAGCCGTGCCTGTTTACAACCAGTTATGTAACGGGCTGAAGCCCGTACCCTTCACGGCTGAAGCCGCGCCCTTCGTCCATTCTTCCCACCTATGGAATGATAGCCGTCTTGATGTCGTTGGAGCGATCCTTCAGGCGGCGCAAGACTGTTTCCAGCTCCGACAATTGTGCTCTGCCGGTGATGTATTCGCTGCACTTGAAACGCCCACTAGCCAGCAGGTCGAAGGCCTTGCGACAAGCCGCGGGCGTATGGTGAAAGCTCGCCTTCAGCGTTATGTCGTTGTAGTGCAGCCGATTGGTATCGATCTCCACCTTTGTGCCTGCCGCGCAGCCGCCGAAGAAATTCACCGTGCCGCCGCGGCGAACCATGTCCACCGCCCACTGCCAGGTAAGAGGCGTGGCGACCGCTTCAATGGCCACATCCACACCCCGATGATCGGGGGTCAGGGCGCGCACCGCAGCCACGGCGTCGACGACAGAGCTGACATTCACGACCTGGCTGGCCCCGAAGGTGGTTGCGGAAGCAATCTGCTCATCGCGTTTCACCACCGCGAGCACTTTCATGCCCGATAGCTGCGCCACGTGCATGAACATCAGGCCGATCGGTCCGGCCCCAATCACCACCACGACGTCGCCGTGCTTGGCCCCCGTCTCTTCTAACCCACGCACGACGCAGGCCAGTGGCTCGGTCAAAGCGGCGTGCTCAAGGGGTAGGCTCTGGGGCACAATGAGCGTATTTTTGGCCACAATGCGGGCAGGAATGCGGATGTACTCGGCGTAAGCGCCGTTGTTGAAGAGCAGATCCTCGCAGAGGTTTTCCTGTTTGCGCACGCACCAGTAACAAATGCCGCAGGGCGCCGAATTCAGAGCCACCACGCGCATCCCTGGTTTGAAGCTGCGCACCCCGGCGCCGGTTTCGTGAACAACACCTGCCATCTCATGCCCGAAGAGCGCCGGTGGCGCGATCATCCTGGCATGGTAGCCGCGGCGGAAAACCTTCAGGTCGGTGCCGCAAGTGAGAGCGGCGTGAACGCGGATGACGATCTCCCCCTTACCGGCGGCGGGAATGGGAACCCGTTCGATCCTGACGTCTTCTTTGCCGTAGAGCACGGCGGCGTTCATCTCACTTAGCATGCATTCCTATTCTATGTGCCTTCTTCGATCATGATCTTCATCGATGTTGCCTTTGGCTCGGAGGCGACGGCCAGAGCCGCCACTGCCTCGGTCAAGGGAAAACGATGCGAGATCAGCCGGGTCAGGTCGAAGCCCTGCCCGTAGCCCTCGAAAACCAGGCGCTGGGCCTCCTCCTGGATGTCCACAGAAGCGCTATAGGAGCCTAGCAGGGTCTTCTCGTCCACACATACCGCGGCGGGATCGATGGTCGCCTCTCCGTGCTGGGTTTGCGCGAACAGCAGCACCCGGCCCCCGGGCCGAGCCGCGTCCATTGCGGTGCGAATCAGCGCATTACCGCCCACGGCCAGGATCACGGCATCGGCTCCCCGGCCGTCGGTGGCCGCTCGTACCACTCCAACCACGTCCTCGCGCGAGGCATCGATGGGCAAATCCAGCCCGAAGCCTGCCGCGACTGCATGCCGCTCCGGGTAAAGATCTGAGGTCAAGACCCTACCAGCCGCCCGCTTGGCCAGCGAGGCCAGCATGATCCCGATGGGACCCTGGCCGATCACCAGCACTGTCTCGTCCGGCAACAGATTCAGGCTGCGCACCCCCTTGAGGCACGTATTCAGCGGTTCCATAAAGGCCGCCTGGGCAAAAGGAACACTGTCAGGAATCTTCACCAGTCCACGCCCCACGATCCAGTCCATCACCCGCACATATCCGGCGAAGCCGCCCCCGGAAGGCTCGAACCCGGCGGTGCAGCCTACCTGTTTGTAAACCGGACATTGCGCGAAAGTCTTCTTGCGGCAGTAGTAGCAGTCACCGCATGGAATGTGGTGAAAGACAGCCACCCGGTCGCCCACGGCGAAAGCCTCAACTCCCTGCCCCACCGCGGCGATCGTGCCCACGGTCTCATGGCCGAAAATACGTGGCGCGGAATGCGATCCGGTGTGGATTTTCTTAAGATCCGTCCCGCAGATGCCGCAGCTGTGCACCCGGATGAGCACTTCTCCCATGCCAATCGCCGGCACGGGAACCGTCTCAACGCGGACATCGTTCACGCCGCGATACACAGCGGCCTGCATGGCTGCCGGGACGGCGAGTTTGGAGTGCGTCTCTTGAACACCCGGAGCGATCTGCATATCAGGCATTTCCTATCAGCGGACCCAGCGCACCGGCCACTGCCCGGGCTCCGGTCTTCGCGTTCTGGCCGATTCGCAGCATGGCGGGCCAATATTTTGGCCGCACAGCCACATGGCCTAGCAGCGGTGCCATGCGCAGGTGGCCATCCGCGTCGGTGTAGCGCCCGAAGTCCGGCAATATATCGGCGATCTCGTCCGATATGGCCTTCAAACAGTAGAACGGAATGCCATTGCTGAGTGCAAAGCGGGCCACGGTGACAGCCTCCATATCCACCATCACGGCTTGGTAAAGCCCAGCCAACTGCCGCTTTTCCGTGTACTGAACGATATGGTCGGTGGTTACGAGCCTGAGCGGAACGCCGGTTTCCTGAGGCAAGCGGAACCTGGTGGCAAAATGCTCCCCAGTGCTGGCATCGACCACCTCATTCACGGCGTATGCATTCCCGGGAAAAATACCGCAAGATAGGGCTCCAGCCCATCCGACCGAGACAATTGCGTCGAGCGCGCCGCCCTGAGCGGCCAGGTTGCACGCCTGAGCCGCTGCCTCGCTCCCAATCCCGCCGCAGACCGCGATGCAGTCTACATCGTCTACCCGGGATCCCCATGCGGCCTGGCCTTTGCGCGCACCGGGCAGCGGCAAAAGCTGCCATCCCTGCACCAGCGGCTTCAATTCGCCGGGCAAGGCCGCGATAATACCCACGCGGCTCATGCGGCGGGCGCGTACCCGTGCGCCCGAAACCATTCGATGGCCGCGCGCAACGCCGCATACACCGGAACCACGCGAAATCCCAACTCCCGCTCCGCCTTGGCAGAGGAGACAAACATTTTTTTCTTTCCCATCCGTACGGCCTCCACCGTAGCACGCGGCTCACGTCCCCGCAGCTTGCCTGTAATGGTCTGATCCCACAAGGCAAAGATCATCGCCACGCTCTGCGGCACGCGCATCGTGGGAGAGGGCAGGCCGGTGATGGCCGACATTTTATCCAGAATCTGCTTCAAGGTCAGGTTCTCCCCGCCCAGGATGTAGCGCTCTCCCGGCCGCCCCGCTTCCAGCGCATCGGCATGGGTCCTCGCCACTTCATTCACATCCACCAGGTTGAGGCCGGTATCCATATATGCGGGAAATCTCCGGTTGAGAAAATCCACCACGATGCGGCCAGTTGGCGTGGGTTTGATGTCATTGGATCCAATGGGTGTCGTGGGATTAAGAATAATCACCTGCTGGCCGGCGCGGGCGGCCGTTACGGCTTCCTGCTCAGCCTGGTATTTCGATCGCTTGTAGACCCCGATCATGGCCGCCAGGGAAACCGGGGTGGCCTCGTCCGACGGGCACCCATTGGCCAGAAAGCCCATGGTGGCTACGCTCGAAGTGTAGACCACGCGGCCCACTCTCTCTTCTCGCGCAACTCGTAACAGCTCGCGGGTACCGGTCACGTTCGTGGCGTACATGACTTCGGGATCGGTTACCCAAAGCCGGTAATCGGCGGCGACGTGCATGACGGCATCACATCCCGCAATGGCGCTGCGCAACGCCTCCACCCGCAGCAAATCACCCAGAACCGTTTCTGCGCCAAGCCCGGCCAGGTTCTCGAGTTTGCTGGTGGGGCGGATGAGGATGCGCAATTGTGCGCCACGACGGGACAGTTCTTGCGCCACGTGGCTCCCGACGAACCCCGTAGCTCCTGTGAGGAAAATTTTCAGACCTATACCCTACCCGTGAAGGGTACGGCCTTTAGGCCGTACGAAAAATCCCAACAGCATATTCGGCCTTTAGGCCCTGAGGGAATGCTCTCAGCTATACCGGCTGAAAAGCTGGCCTCAGGGCCTAAAGGCCAAGTGTTCTGCTTCCTCTATGTACGGGCTGAAGCCCGTACCCTTCACGCTAGTCCAGCGCTTCGGGATGCAGGCCAAAGCCCTTCTCACCGGCTGCCTTCTTTTCGTTCCACTTCTTCACCCAGGCTTCCCAGCTTGCGCCGGCGGCGCGGTCTTTGCCGCTGAAGGTAAGCCCTGCGATTTCGCTATAGGGAATCGACCGCTTTTCCGGCGAATCTTTGGGAAAGAGCCGAACCCAGGACTGGGCGAGCGTAGCTCCCGTCTTGCGGTCGAAGATATAGCCTTCGATCACGGAGCCGTCCTTACAGGTGATGGTGACGTCCCCGCGATAATCGAACGCTTTCTCCAGCGCGTCCAGCACTTCCGCGTCGCTGCCCAGCACCGGCGTCCAGCCTTCGAGGTTCTCATGCTTGGTTCCCGGCGCCAGCTCCAGTGTGTCGGGATCGACGTTCCCTGCAGCCTTCCCGGTCATACGCGTGTCTCTTCCATCTGATGCTTGGCATCGCTCGATATCTGCACCAATGACGGCGACGAATGCCCGTTGAGCTGCGGAGAGGTCAGCAGATCGCGTGCACCCTGATCCTTATACCTGTCGAAAATGGTGGCGCGCACCGCGGCCATGAATCCCCGGAACGAGCCAAACATATCGTTGACCGAAGACGGCTCGTAACCGCAGCTGACCATGCAGTTCGCGCATTTTGGATTACCCGAAGAGGTGCCGTAATTTTCCCACTCCGTCTCCTCGATTAATTCCTTAAAGGTGGAAGCGTAACCGTCCTGCAGCAGGTAGCAGGGCTTCTGCCAACCGAATATGTTGTAAGCCGGATTGCCCCAGGGGGTGCATTCGTAGTTCCGCTTGCCCATCAGGAACTCGAGGAATAGCGGAGACATATTGAACTTCCAGTGCTTCTCCCGATTGGAGAGGATGGCGCGAAAGAGCCTGCGGGTGCGGGCGCGGCCCAGGAAATGTTTCTGGTCGGGCGCTTTGTCGTAAGAGTAGCCGGGCGAAATGACGATGCCTTCCACGCCCAACGCCATTACCTCGTCAAAGAAAGCGCGCACACTGTTCGGATCGGCGCCATCGAAAAGGGTGGCGTTCGGAGTCACGCGGAAACCGCGCTTCACCGCCTCGCGTATTCCCTCTACCGCCTTGTCGTAACCACCCTCACGGCAAACAGAAAAATCGTGATGCTCGCGCTGGCCGTCGAGATGGACCGAAAAGGTAAGGTACTTACTGGGCTTGAACAGGCCGATCTTTTCCTTGAGCAGCAAAGCATTGGTGCAGAGATAGATGTACTTCTTCCGCGCTACCAGGCCCTCAACAATCTCACCAATCTGCGGGTGCATCAGCGGTTCGCCGCCGGGAATGGAGACCATGGGTGCCCCACACTCATCGACCGCCCGGAAACACTCTTCCGGAGACAGATCCTTTTTCAGAATGTGCGCGGGATATTGAATCTTGCCGCAGCCGGCGCAGGCCAGGTTGCAGCGGAACAGCGGTTCCAGCATGAGCACGAGCGGGTAGCGTTTCTGCCCGCTCCAGCGCTTCTTGAGCACGTAGCTGGCCACGGTCCACATCTGTGAGATCGGCACTGCCATCGTTTCAAATCTCCTGAGAGCTTAAGCTCTTTCCATCGCACGGCGGTAGTCAGTCAGCGCCAGCAGGGGAAAGTAATTCCGGTAAAGATGGTAGGCAAGATAAAAGACGCGAGGAAAGCCGGTGCCGGTAATCACTGCCTGCCGGGTCGGGCCTTCTCCCATGCTTTCATCCCACGAACCATCGGGCAGCTGCCGCTCGATCAGCCAGCGAACTCCCTTGGCCACTGAATCGCTGCGCGTATCCCCAGCCGAAAGCAAACCTAAGATCGCCCACGCGGTCTGCGAGGGAGTGCTGGGGCCAACGCCTCGGGTGATGGGGTCGTCGTAGCTGGCACAGCTCTCACCCCAGCCGCCATCCGTGTTCTGCACCATGCGGATCCACTCCGCCGCCTGCTGGATCTGCGGCTCGTGGTTCCACACTCCGATCGCTTCCAGACCCCGCAGGACAAGGAAGGTTCCGTAAAGGTAGTTAACGCCCCAGCGGCCAAACCAGCTTCCATCCGGCTCCTGCTCGCTATAGATGAAGCGGATGGCCTTTTCGACGCGGCGATCCTTCTGGGTGTACCCGTAGGTGGCCAGCATCTCCAGGATGCGGCCGGTGATGTCGACCGTCGGCGGATCGAGCATGGCGTTATGGTCCGCGAAGGGAATGTTTTCGAAGACCATCTTGGTGTTGTCTTTGTCAAAGCTCGCCCAGCCGCCGTTCTTGCATTGCATGGCGAAGATCCACGAGATCGCGCGCTGGCAAACATCGTATTGATAGCGTTCCCGGGCATGGTTGTCGACCTTGTTTAGCGCCAGAAGCACCTGGGCGGAGTCGTCCGTGTCGGGATAGAACTCGTTGTTGAACTCGAAATACCACCCACCGGGCTGCGGCATTCCGTACCTTCACGGCCCAGTCGCCCTTGTGGCGCACTTCCTTGGACAGCATCCAGTCGGCTGCCTTTAGCAGGCGCGGATCGGTGCGCGGTACGCCGGACTGGCCCAGCGCATAGACCGCATAGGCGGTATCCCAGACCGGAGACATGCAAGGCTGCATGCGGAAGGTCGGCTCCAGAAAGTCGGGAATCCCTTCCTCTTCAATGCCCAGCTTCTCAAACTCGTCCATGGCGCGGATGGTCTGCGGATCGTCGATCGAGTAACCCAGGCAGCGCAAAGCGAGAATGGCATTGAGCATCGCTGGGTAAATGGCGCCCAAACCGTCGCTCATCTCCAGCCGCTCCAGGATCCACTTCTCTGCTTTCTTGAGCGCCATCTTGCGCAGCGGCCGAATATGCACGCGCTCGGCCCAATGGAAGAGGCGGTCAACGATCAGAAAGAAATTACGCCAACCCAATATCTTCTTGCGATCCCAACGCAGATGAAGATCGGCATGGCTCTTGCCGCCAACAAAGAGCTCGTCAATTCCCATTTCCGGGGCGAGCTTCTTGAACGGCTTCTTGGCATAGGCGATCGATAGCGGAACCAGGATCGCGCGCGACCACGACGAGATCTCGTAGATGTTGAAGTAGCACCAGTTGGGAAAGAGGACTAGCTCAGGTGGGATGGCCGGGACTGCGTCGTATTCGTATTGACCAAAGAAACAAAGGTAAATCTTGGTGAAGGTATTACACTCCACCACGCCGCCTTGCTTCAGAATCCATTGCCGGGCATGGGCCATGACCGGGTGGTCGGGAAGCCAGCCCATGAGCTTGAACGCGAAATAGGCTTTGACCGAAGCACTGATGTTGGAAGGGCCGCCGGCGTAGATGCTCCAGCCACCATCCTCGTTCTGCTTGCGCAGAATCTCCGAGACAGCCCGCTTCATCTTGCGCTCGTCGCCGGTACCCAGCAACGTATGCACCATGATGTAGTCGGATTCCAGGGTGGTGTCGGCTTCCAGCTCACCGCACCAATAGCCGTCGGGGTGCTGCTGGGAAAAGAGGAAGTCTCGAGCCCTGGTTACGGAGGATTCAACCTGGTCTAAGCCGGCATCAATGCGGCCAAACCTGGGAATCGCGGGCTGTCCACTTTCTGAGGATGTGCTCATGCTGGACCCTGAAGTTCTCTTTCAAAAGAAACAGCTGTCTTGCGCTGTAAAAAGCTGGCCCTAGCCGGCAACAGGCCGGATGGCCTGAACGATCTCCGGAGGCAAGCCAAAGCGGACATTTTCCGGCATCACTTCTACTTCTTCCACGTCGGAAAAGCCCCGTCCGCGCAAGTAAGCCACCACTTCGGCAACCAGAACCTCGGGCGCGGATGCCCCAGCTGTGACCGCAACCGTAGTCGCGTTCTCCAGCCATTCGGGATTAATGGCTCCCGAATCTTCGATCAGAAAAGCATTGGTGCTCAAATTACGCGATACTTCGACCAGGCGGTTGGAGTTCGAGCTGTTCGTCGATCCAACCACCAGCACCAGGTCCGCCTGATGGGCCACGTTTTTTACCGCCACCTGGCGATTTTCCGTGGCATAGCAGATGTCCTGGGTGTGGGGTCCAACAATGTTGGGGAACTTGGCCTTGAGCGCGTGGATAATATCCCGTGCCTCATCCAGGCTCAGGGTGGTTTGGGTCAGGTACGCAACTCGCTCAGGATCAGCGACTTCGAGGGCGTCCACCTCTTCCACGGTCGAGACCACCTGGGTCACTTCCGGGGCCTCGCCGAGGGTGCCTTCGATCTCGTCATGATCCCGATGCCCGATCAAAACCAGGGAGTAGCCTTGGCGGGCGAACTTGACTGCCTCCACGTGCACTTTTGTCACCAGCGGGCAGGTGGCGTCAATCACCTTTAGTTTGCGTGACTTGCTGCGTGCGCGCACTGCCGGGGAAACCCCGTGAGCGCTATAGATGACGCGCATTCCCTCGGGAACGTCGTCGATGTCATCGACGAAGATCGCGCCCTTTTCGGCCAGTTCGTTCACCACAAACCGGTTGTGCACAATCTCTTTGCGGACGTAGATGGGAGCGCCAAAGGTATCGAGAGCAATGTTCACGATATCGATCGCGCGCACCACGCCGGCGCAGAAACCGCGCGGCTTAAGAAGAAGGACCCTTTTGGGTTCGTTTCCGGAGCGGGGACCGCTCACTGGCGAGGATAATAGGGGACTCGTCACATCAATCAGTATACCGCGCCGGCCCTTAAATGTCTGATGGATAAAGAGTCTCGGCCATCATCTACCTCGGCACCTGGGGCGATGATTTAAGGATGCCACGGCCCGTTTTTGGTCGCAGAAACTAGCTCAATCTCTATTCGGGACCGAACGGGTGCCCCAGGTTCGCACCAGCGTACCTGGGTTGAAAATGGGTTTTCGATTGCTTTCACTCAATCGGCAACCGAACCTCGACGGACTCTAAAAGCTTTGGTGGGGGCTACGCCCCACCTTTCTGCGGGGACGAGGAGCGCACGGTTTTGCGGCTGGTTTTCAGCAACTGCTCCGCGTGGCGCAACGAGGTGTCGGTTAGCTTCGCTCCGCTTAGCATGCGAGCCACTTCTTCAGTTCGCTCCTGCTCCTCGAGCAGACGGACGGAGGTCTTTCGTCTTCCCTTGCCGCTCCTGTTTTTCGACCAGGAAGTGCTGATCGGCAAATGCGGCAATTTGGGGCAAATGGGTGACGCACAGCACCTGCTGCGCGCGAGAGAGCTCCTTCAACTTCTGGCCGACTGCTTCGGCAGCCCGGCCACCGATGCCGATATCAATCTCGTCGAAGACCAAAGTGCGGGGTACGGGCGCTTTGCGGCGGGCGCTTCCCTGCCCTCGGGATGCCCCCTCCTCGACACTCACCTTGAGCGCCAGCATGACTCGCGACAACTCGCCGCCGGAAGCGATTTGCTCCAGCGGCTTCAGCGGCTCCCCGGCATTGGTGGCGATGCGGCAGTCGACCAGATCCCAACCATGCCGGGTCCACGACTGCTCCGCTTCCTGCGCCGTCACGTGGACGGCAAACCTTACCTTCATCGCCAGATCGTTCATGTGCGTTTCGGCTAACTTCTCCAGCTTGCCGGCCGCGGCCGTGCGCTCCGCAGTGATTTCCGCCGCCACGCGACGGTACGCATCCGCCGCCTTGGTCCGCGCAGCGCGTAGCTCCACCAGCAACTGGTCGCGGTTCTCGACCTCCGCCAACTTGGCAGCCACTTCCTGGCCGTGAGTCACTACCTGCGCCAGCGTGGAACCATATTTCCGCTTCAGGCGATTCAGCGCTTCCAGACGATCCTCCAGTTCCGTCAGCCGGTCGGGGGAGGCCTGAATCCTGGTGGAATAATCACGCACGGTGGTACTCACATCGTCCACCAGCGCGCGCGCCGACTTGAGTTGCTGCACCGCCTCGGCAAACTGCGGATCGTAGCGCTCCAGCTCCTCCAGATTTTTGAGCGCTGCCCGCAAGGCAGCCTCGGCCGAGCGGTCGCTCTCATAGAGCAGCTCATGCGCGCTCATAGCCGCGGCCAGAAGTTTCTCCGCATTGACGAGGACACGCCGCTCTATCTCCAACTCCTCGTCTTCTTTCTCCTTGATCGCCGCATTCTCGATTTCGTTCTTTTGAAAACTCCACAAGTCGGCCTCGCGCAAGCGTGCTTGTTCATCGCCCTCAAGGCGCTCCAGCCGGGCACACGTCTCTGACCACTCTTGAAACGCAGCGGCCACCCGGTCGGTGTGGATGCCGGCGCTGCGGTCCAGCAACTGGCGCTGCTGTGCCTGGTCAAAGGTGCCCATGGTTTCGCTCTGCGCATGCACCAGGGCCAGTTCCGGAGCGAGCTGGCGCAGCACGTTGACCGTGGCCGGTTGATTGTTCACGTACACGCGGCCTTTGCCACCGGCTTGTATCTCGCGCCGCAGAATGATCTCCGTACCTTCGGCATCAATGCCATTGGCCTCGAGCGTATTCTCCGCCCCCGGCGTGCTCTCGAAAACACACGCCACCACGGCGCGATCCGCGCCGTGCCGAACCACATCAGACGAGGCCTTGTCGCCCATCAGCAACGCCAGCGCGTCGACCAAGATAGATTTGCCGGCACCGGTTTCTCCCGTCAGCAAATTGAGGCCGGGGCCGAAGACAGCGATCGCATGATCGATAACAGCGTAGTTTTCAGCGCGGAGTTCGAGCAGCATGGGAATGTTCGAGAGTCGAGCGCAGCATAGCATGGCGGAGCCTACCGCCCGGACACCCCGGTTATAGGCCGGGTTACCTTGCCGCTGCATCTTATATAGCAGTTTGGTTTCGCGCGGGCGAGTCTGCTACCGTGAAAGAGGAAGTGATGATGTCCCCCGTTCATATCGCAGCTTTTCTTATTTTGCAAGCAGACGATGGCGCAGCACCCGCGCCTCATTCTGCGTTAAGTGGAGTGAGTGCCATCGTTGACATGGTGCGCAACAGCGGGCCTGTGGCCATCGCAGTTCTGGCCGTGCTACTGATCGCTAGCCTCTACTCCTGGGCAGTTATTTTGGGTAAGGCAAGTGCGTTTCGCCGCGCCCGGTCGCAAAGCCGCCGTTTCGTGCGCGCCTTCCGCAAGGCCAGCCGGCTGCAAGAAATTGCGGCTGTCAGCGAGCAGTTCAAGCCCAGCCCGCTGGTAAGTGTCTTCGATGAAGTGTATGACACGTATCGGCGCCAGACCGGCGGTTTCGGCCCCCCCAAGAACATCATCACGCTGGAGCGCGCGGCCCAGGCAGCGGCCAGTGAATCGCTCACCGTTCTGGAACACCGTCTCACCTGGCTGGCCACGATCGGCGCAGTCGCTCCCTTCGTTGGGCTTTTCGGCACCGTGATGGGCATCGTGGATGCCTTCCACGGTCTGGGAACAGAAGGTGCGGCCACCCTGCGCGCCGTAGCCCCAGGCGTTTCCGAGGCCCTGATCACCACCGCCGCCGGCCTGTTGGTTGCTATTCCGGCCGTCATCGCCTACAACCAGTTCACTGCTTCGTTGCGTGAGTTTGGCTCGCGTATGGACGATTTCTCACGCGAATTGCTGAACAGCCTAGAAGAGATCGGCCCGCAAACGAAACAAGACCCGATGGAGAGGGAGGCCGCAAGTGGCCTTCACCGCTAACACCGGCCATACCCGAACCTCGCTCGCGGAAATCAATATCACCCCGCTGGTCGACGTGGTTCTGGTCCTGCTCATCATCTTCATGGTTACGGCGCCCGTGCTGCAGTCCGGCATCGATGTCTCCGTACCAAAAACGCGCAGCGTGAAAGAGATCACCCAGCAGCGGCAGGTGTTGACCATCGACCGCGACCAAAATGTCTTTCTGGGAGATAAGCCGGTCAACCTGGCGCAACTGCCCTCGATATTGCACAAACCTAATACCGATCCGGCAAGCCAGGTTATTTATCTGCGGGCCGATGAGCGGGTTCCTTTCGGCGCATTCGCTTCGGTCATGGACGCGGTCAAGCAAGCCGGGATCACCAACATCAGCATCGTGACCCAGCCGCTACAGAAGACGGCGAAGTAGCTGGCCATGGCAGGGTTCTCTAGCAATGAATTGCTCGACCAGCCGGATGGCTTAGGCTCACCTTTCGCCAAGTCCACTGTCATGCACGTGCTGGTGTTTGGCGCGCTGATCGGCTACGGGTACGTACATAATCTGCTGCACGGAAGCGAGTGGGGCGCGAACAGCTTCCAGCAAGGCGCGATTCAGGCCACCCTGGTCTCGACCGCCGCATTGCCCCTGCCCCAGGATCACCCGCCCACCGACAATGTGCTGGCCACCGAAACACCCAGCGTAGCCCCGGCCCTGGAGACGCAGAAACAAGAGCCCCTTCCTCTCCCCGATGCGGTGCCCATTCCGGAAAAGCAAGCGCCCGCAAAGCCTCAGCCCAAGCCGCTGCCAAAGGCTCCGCCGCAGCACCAGCCTCCGCCCAAACCGCAGAACAAAGCGAACTACGGAGAAGCGGCGCCGGCCAATGTTCCTCGCGCCACGGCAAGCAATAACGCCGCCAATTCTCCCATCGCACAAACCGGAGGAGATTTTGGGTCGCGCTTTGGCTGGTATGTGGATGTGATTAAACGCAAGGTGGCACAGGATTGGTATCTGCAGGAAGTCGATCCAAGTACTCCGGCGGGAGCGACAGTCTTTGTTCAGTTCACGGTTGCCCGCGACGGCTCCCCCAGCAGTGTCACGCTGGCTACGCCGAGTAGCTCGGCGTCATTGAACTCGTCGTGCCTGCATGCGGTGCAGCGTGTAGATACCTTCGGCCCGCTACCGAGCGGTTACAACGAAAGCAGCTTGAATGTGCTCTATCACTGCACTTACCCCGGTACCCGATGAGGTTACCACTGTAACTGAGTTAGGTTTTTATCGTATAAACTCAAGACTGCGTAAGGCATGAGATCCAGAAAAAGAACTTCATCCCCCCACTCCCGTGCTTTGTTTCTTATTTTCCTTTTGCCGGCACTCGCATGCTGGGAGGCAAGTGCGCAGGATTGGGTCAAGACGGGCACCAACCTAGGAGCAGCGCGCATCCGTCTAGCCGCTGCCGACTTCAATCCCTCTTCTGCTGACGCGCAGACCCCGGCGCTGAAAACCACTTTCGACACCACGCTCTACAACGACCTGAATAACGCCGGCATCTTTGACATGGTTTCGAAGAGCATGGCTCCGCCGCTCATGCCTGCCTCTCCGCAACAAATGAACCTGGCGCCATGGGCGGCAGAGCCGGCGAACGCTGCCTTTGTGGCCTTCGGATCCATTTCCGCTGCCGGAGATCGGCTGGCAGTGTACGGTTGGCTCTTCGACGCCAAGAACCCCGCCTCCCCACAGATCCTCGGTAAGCAGTACAACGAGGCTGCCAGCCAGGACAATGCACGACTGATCGCGCACCGTTTTGCTGACGAAATCATCACCCGCCTGGGCGGCGGGATCTCCGGCATCGCGGAGACGCACATCTACTACATCGCCTCCCGCGGCGGGAACAAAGAAGTCTGGCAGATGGATTACGACGGGCAAGGGCAACACGCGATCACCCATCTGGGCACGATCTCGCTCTCCCCGCGCGTCTCTCCCGATAACGATCGCGTCGCGTTCGCATCCCTCGGGAAACAGGGCTGGTCCATCCGCATGTATTCGCTGGTGCTGAGCCGCATGGTCAGCTTTTCTTCCATGGTAGGCAATACACTTTCCCCCGCCTGGTCGAGCGACGGCGCAAAGCTGGCTTTCTCCGCCTCGCGCTCCGGCGATCCGGAGATCTTTACGTCGGACGCCAACGGCGGCAACGTGAAGCAAGTGACTACCTTCCGTGGGCCCGATGTTTCGCCGACCTGGAACCCCAAGACCAACGCTCAAATTGCGTGGTGCAGCGGCCGCACCGGACTGCCGCAGATTTACATCATGGCCTCGGATGGAACCGGCGTGCAGCGCATGACCGATGGCGGGTATGCCACCTCGCCCTCCTGGTCGCCGAACGGACAATTTCTGGCTTTTGCCTGGAACCGCAAATATGGTCCGGGCGCCCCCGGGGGCCAGGACATCTACATCATGGACATCGCCAGCAAGCGCTGGACTCAGCTCACCCATGATGCGGGGCGTCAGGATTTCCCCTCATGGTCTCCGGATGGGCGGCACATCGTGTTTCAACGTGAGAATGGCGGCGGATCTGAAATTTGGACCATGCTTTCCGATGGCACCGAACAGCATCGCCTCACCCAGAGCAGCGGAAACTCAATGCCCAATTGGAGCTGGAAATAGCCCGGTTTTCTTATCCAGTGGCTGAAAGTCCCAATCCCCGATTGGGAAGAGCCTTGGGGAACGAACTACGTAAGGAGAACATCGTGAAGACTCCGCATCACAGGCATTTGGCAGCGCTCATCGCTGTCGCCACCCTCAGCTTCGCAGCCGGTTGCCACAAGAAAGCGGTGCCACCTCCGCCGCCTCCCCCGCCGGCACAAACATCGCCGGCGCCGACGGCCACGATCACGGTAACGCCCAACTCGATCAACCCGGGCGGAAGCGCAGTGCTCGCCTGGCGCACGACCGATGCAACGGATGTCTCGATCGATGGACTCGGGCCTGAGAATGCCTACGGCACACTGAATGTTCTGCCCAGCCAAACGACGACCTATCACATAGTCGCCCGGGGCCCCGGTGGTTCCACAGATGCGAGTGCAACCGTGACGGTCGCTGCGGCGGCAGCACCGCCGCCAGTCAGCGAGAACATGACCGAGCAGATCTTCGAACAGAATGTGAAGCCTGCTTTCTTCGACTATGACAGCTATGAAATCCGTCCCGATGCGCAGACTGCCCTGGCTCAGGACGCGAGTTTCCTGGCCGCGCATCCCACACTCAAAGTGGTCGTCGGCGGATATTGCGATGACCGCGGATCTGCCGAGTACAACCTGGCGTTGGGCGAAAACCGTGCCAATGCGGCTAAGCAAGCGCTGGTCAATGGCGGTGTAAGCCCGGATCGCGTGCGCACCGTGAGCTACGGCAAGGAGAAGCAGTTCTGCACCCAGGCCGATGAGGCTTGCTGGCAGCAAAATCGCCGTGCCGGCTTCTCGCTCGATCAGTAGCTGCTGCAAGGTAACGAGCGAAGGGCCAAGACGGTAATAGACGACCGCCTTGGCCCTTCGCTCATTGGCCTACTGGAATAAACTGAAGAAGAAACGAGCGGTCTTTACATTGCCGCTCGAGTAAAGCGTTACGGGGAGCATCATGCGTAAACACCTTATCCGGCTCACTGCCGTTGCCCTCTTTGCTTTGCCCAGTGGAATGCCTCACGCCTTCGCCGTCTCCAAGGAAATGGTTCAACTGCAAACCCAGGTGCAACAGCTGCAGGACATGTTGCAGCATTTGCAGACATCGAATGACGAACGCATGGGCGTGCTGGTCAACCTGGTGCAGCAAAACACCGAGAACATGAACAAGATGATGGCCTCGATGAACGCGCTGCAATCCACGTTGAAAGCGGACAGCGAGCAGCGGGGTACGAGTGGCACGCAACTCTCGACCCAGATCCAGTCACTGAATGACTCCGTCGACGAGCTCAAGACGCGCATCGCAAATTTGAGCACGCAATTGCAGGGCATTCAGAGCCAGATGCAAAACGTGAATGGGATGCCGGCGCAGCCTGGTGGCGGAGCACCGCCGCCAAACCAGGGTCCCGGAGGACAGGCTGGGGCACAGATGCCCATGCCGCAGTCGCAGGCGCCTCCGGTTGACCAGCTCTATCAAGGTGGTCTGCGTGACTACAACTCAGCCAAGTACACCATTGCGGCCTCGGAATTCGGCGACGTGATTCACTATTACCCGCAGGATCCTCTGGCGGGCAATGCCCACTTCTACTTGGGTGAAATCTCTTATCGGCAAGGCAAGTTCGCTGACGCGGTCAAGAATTACGATGCGCTTCTGGAGCAGTATTCGGGCAACCCCCTTACTCCCTCCGCTGAATTGCGCAAGGGGCAATCGCTGATTGAAATGGGCCAGAAAGACGCAGGGGTGCGCGAATTGCGAACGCTGATTCAGCGCTATCCGCAGACGCCCGAGGCGCAGGAAGGGCGCAGCAAGCTGAACGGAATGGGCGTGCGCATCTATGCCGCCAAACCAAGCGCCTATCCCGCAGCACCCGCTCCCCCACAGTAAACACTCCGCAATCCTCCGCATCTACCCACGCTCCGAAAAAACACCAAGCAAAGGTTTTTCTACTTCCAGCCGTCCACTGGACTGGCTCTCCGCGCCGGTGCTATTGTTTCCTTCGGCGTCAGAAGTCGGCAGCGCTCCCCTCTTAATTCCTGCCGATCACGCCGGAGGTATTTGATGGCAACCATCCCCGTTGATTCCCGTATCGCTTCCAAAACCGCTGAGTTTGTCTCGCGGCAACACCGCATGCTGATCGATGGACGCTTCGTCACCGCCGCATCCGGCAAGACCTTCCCCGTCTACAATCCGGCCACCGGTGAAGTGGTAGCCTACGTGCCGGAAGCCGAAGAGGAAGATGTAAATCGCGCCGTGACCGCCGCGCGCCGCGCCTTCGATGAGGGCCCCTGGACCAGGAAGATGTCCCCTTCAGAACGCGGACAACTGCTCTGGAAGGTGGCTGACCTGCTGCAAGCAAACCTGGAAGAATTCGCCGAAATCGAATCCCTCGACAACGGTAAACCGTTGTCCGTTGCGCGGGTCGCCGACGTTCCCCTGGCCATCGATATGTTTCGCTATATGGCGGGATGGGCGACCAAGATCGGTGGGTCCACGCTCTCCTTCTCGACACCGGGCGCTTTCCACTCCTACACCCTGCGTGAGCCGGTGGGGGTCGTAGGGCAAATCATTCCCTGGAATTTCCCCCTCCTAATGGCCGCGTGGAAGCTGGCGCCGGCGCTGGCTGCCGGCTGTTGCGTGGTGCTCAAAGTTGCCGAGCAGACACCGATGTCGGGTCTTCGCCTGGCAGAGCTTTTCGATCAAGCAGGATTTCCTCCCGGCGTGGTCAATGTGCTCACGGGGTACGGTGAGGGCGCGGGCGCGCCGCTGGCTGCGCATCCGCTGGTGGACAAAGTCGCCTTCACCGGCTCCACGGAGGTGGGCAAGCTGATCGTGAAAGCCTCCGCTGGCAACCTCAAAAAGGTCAGCCTGGAACTGGGCGGCAAGAGCCCAGCCATCGTCTTTCCCGATGCCGATCTGGACCGCGCCATCGCCGGCACGGCCAGCGCTATCTTCTTCAACCAGGGACAATGCTGCTGCGCTGGTTCCCGCCTCTTCGTGCACGAAACCATCTATGACAAGGTTCTGCAGGGAGTCAGCGACATCGCGGACGGGATTCAAATGGGGCACGGCCTTGACCCGAAGACCACAATGGGCCCCTTGGTCAGCGAGGAGCAATTCGACCGAGTGACCGGTTTTATCGATTCCGGAGTGCAAGAGGGCGCAAAGGTGGCTGCCGGTGGCAAACGCCATGGAGATCGCGGCTACTTTGTCCAGCCGACCGTGCTGACCAACACCAAGCCTTCGATGAAGGTCGTGCGCGAAGAGATCTTTGGGCCGGTGGTGTGCGCGGAATCCTTCTCCGATGCTGACCTGGAGCGTATGGCTCGCGAGGCCAACAACTCCATCTACGGCCTCGCCGCCAGTGTGTGGACCCGCGACCTGAGCACCGCGCACAAGATGGCGCGGCTTATCCGTTCAGGAACGGTCTGGATCAATTGTCACAATGTCTTCGACGCTTCCCTACCGTTTGGCGGATATAAGCAATCCGGCTGGGGCCGCGAGATGGGCGAAGAAGTGCTCCATAACTATACGGAAGTAAAGGCCGTGACCGCGGCCCTATAACCAGCATGGTCCTGGGGGCCAGAGATGTCTGGCCCCCAGGACCTCTTGCGTACAACGCCGCAAGCAAAACCCTCATCCCTTTAGGCACAATGCCAAAACAAGAGCACCCAGACAGCGATTTCAAAAAGGGCGCGGTGGAAGAAGAGATCAGCACGCCCTCCACCAACGGGGACCCCAACCTGCATGGCCAATTAGGCCACCGCGATCAGGATGAAATGCTAAAAGAGTTCGATAGCGATTTTCCCGAGCCCGGCTCAAGTCCGGAGCACAGCGGAGAACGGCGGTAAGGACCAGCCGTTCTCTCTCTCTCGGTGGGAGTTGCTGCTTAGCCGATCTTGGTGAGTTGGCCCTGGTTTAGTTCTTTCCAATTCCGTCCGTTGTCTTCGCTGAATTCGGTACGGAAGTGCATGATCTTGTCGGAAAGAAACTCGTCATTGGTCAGGAACATGATGGTCTTGTCCTGATTCTTGACCTCGGTGCCGAAGCTCCAAATGTTCCCCTTCACTTGCATCGGCACTTCCCGCGGCGAATCGTCTTTATCGACCCCGAAGAACTTATAGGTCTTGTTTGCCTCGTCGTAGGTATAAACGGACAAGCTGTTGCTGACGCCGTTGACGCCGTTCATGAGGTGGTCGCAAAGGATAAATCCATGGTGGGGCGACCAGGTGCAGGTCATTTCCGAGGTAACGGAAGCGGCCTCACTGTAAGGCGTGGTCATCACCTGGGTCTGGGACTCCCACGTGCCTACCCAGACATCCATTTTGGTTAACTCCGGAGCAATCGGGGGGACTGCCAAATGGTCGCTGGCGAGCGCCAGGGTGCTTGCCGCTACAACCGCGAAATAGATCCCTCGTAGGAAATTCTTACGCATCCTATCCCCTTGCTCTGTTGTAAGAAACGAGCCGATGATACAACTTTTAGGGGACGGTTGAACAACATTTGCTGCAGATAATGGTACCCGGACGCCGAAACTGCGCACGCTCCGGTAACCACAACGTAACAAATTTACGCGCCTTACTGGTGCTTTTGCATGATCTGGTCGAGAACCTGGCGTGAGGGGCGTACCCGCGACTCAGGAAGCGTCGCCAGAGGTTCGTCTACCAGGTTCAGCATGTCGGTGAAGCTGGGCTTGGTGGTATCGACGTAAAAGACCCCCGTCAACACCTCGCGCTTCTCATGGGCTTCCATCAGGGCGGTCACCGCGCCGATGCGGCTGGTCGGGTTGTACTCTGGATGCAGCTTGCGCAGCCTCATGTGGGATCCGTCGTGCATTTCCACGTCCAGGGTTGTTCCTGGGTCGTAGTCCACCGATATCTCCTCGAACGAGGGCACGAACCCGACCTCATTGACCGCCTCTTCATGCTCCTGGACGTATTTGTAGCTCTTGGTCGATCCCTCGTGGTCGTTGAAGGTGACGCAGGGTGAGATGACGTCGAGCATGACCGTGCCGCGGTGGGCAATGGCGGCTTTGAGCATGGCCGACAGTTGCTTCTTGTCGCCAGAGAAGGAGCGGCCCACAAAGGTCGCACCCAACTCGACCGCCATCACGCAGGTGTCAATCGGCGGCAAGTCGTTGATGACCCCGGTCTTGAGCGTCGAACCGAGGTCCGCGGTAGCGGAAAATTGTCCCTTGGTTAGGCCGTAAACACCATTGTCCTCAATGATATAGATGAGAGGGAGGTTGCGCCGCATGAGGTGGGCGAACTGGCCAAAGCCGATGGAGGCGGTGTCCCCGTCCCCGCTGACGCCGAGACCCATCATGGTGTGGTTGGCCATCAGCGCGCCGGTGGCCACAGAGGGCATGCGTCCGTGCACGCTGTTGAAGCTGTGAGACCGGCTCATGAAGTAGGCCGGAGTCTTGGAGGAGCAGCCAATGCCGGAGAGCTTCATGACCCGCTCAGGCGCGACACCCATGTCATACATGGCGTCGACAATGCGCTCGGAAATAGCGTTGTGCCCACATCCGGCGCAGAGGGTCGTCTTGCCCCCGCGGTAGTCCAGCACCTGCAGGCCGAGGCGGTTTTTCTTGGGACCGGGAGCCACTGGTGGATTTAAAGTCGTCGCCATTAGATTTCCTCCTGTAGAACCAGCTTGTCGGTCACAGTCCGTGCGTCCAGAGGCAAGCCGTCAAAGTGGCGGATGCTTCTCAGTTTGATGGTTTCATCAGCAGGCAGGTCGAGCTTGAGCAAACTGAGCATCTGCCCATCACGGTTCTGCTCGATCACGTAGATCTTTGCGTGAGAGGCCACAAAAGCATGTATTTCCGGGGAAAAGGGAAAGGCCCGAATGCGCATGTAGTCGGTTTCGAGGCCGTATTCCTTTTTCAACTGATCACGGCTCTCGCGCACCGCGAAATCAGAACTGCCGTAGGCAATCAATCCAATCTTGGATTTTCCCGTCTGCACAATTTCCGGTGCAGGCACGAGGGTGCGGGCGGTCTGGAACTTCCGGTCCAGGCGCTCCATCAGGTTCTGGTAATCGTCCGGCCGCTCGGTATAAAGTGCTTTCTCGTTGTGCCCGCTGCCACGGGTGAAGTAGGCAGCCTTGGGATGGTCGGTTCCGGGCAAGGTGCGATACGGGATCGCATCGCCGTCTACATCTTTGTAGCGTTCGAACCCGCCTAGCCGCTCCAGATCCTCTTTGGAAAGAACTTTGCCCCGCTTCAGAGGCTTCTCCGGGTAGACGAATGGATCGGACATCCAGTTGTTCATGCCGATGTCGAGATCGGAGAGCACGAAGACGGGCGTTTGCAGTTGTTCGGTGAGGTCGAAGGCTTCCATCGCGAATTGATAGCACTCGGTGACCGAAGCCGGGAGCAACATCACGTGCTTGGTGTCACCGTGCGAAAGATAGGCTATCGACAGCAGGTCCCCCTGCATAGTGCGCGTCGGCATACCGGTAGAAGGACCAACCCGCTGAATATCGAAGATGACTCCGGGGATCTCAGAAAAATAGCCCAGGCCGGCAAACTCCGCCATCAAGGAGATGCCGGGACCCGAAGTGGAGGTCATAGAGCGCGCCCCGGCCCAGCCGGCGCCCAGAACCATACCGATCGCCGCCAGTTCGTCTTCTGCCTGCACGATGGCAAAATTCGCCTTGCCGTCTGGTTCCACGCGGTACTTCTTCATGAAGTCGATGAGGCTTTCCACCACCGAAGAGGAGGGCGTGATGGGATACCAGGTCACTACCGTTACCCCGGCAAACATGGCCCCCAGAGCGGCCGCCGCGTTGCCGTCGATGATGATCTTGCCCTCGGTCGCATGCATCGGCTCGAGCGCTAAAGGGTCCTGCTTGGTCAAGGATGTTTGGGCGAATTCGTAGCCCGCTTTGATCGCCCCCCAGTTCAGATCGGCGGCCTTCTGCTTCTTGGCGAACTGGCGCCGCACGGCGTTCTCGACCGCGGCCATATCCATGGAGAGCAGCTGCGCTACCACGCCCACATAGATCATATTGCGCACCAGCTTGCGCAGTTTCGCTTCAGGGCAAACCGTAGCCGTCAACTTGTCGAAAGGGACCGGATAGCAGACCACATCCTCGCGATACTGCTTGAGGTTCAAGGCCTCGTCGTAGATAGCGGCGGCGCCCGTGGGCAGGGAGAGAATGTCTTCTTTAGCCGTCTCAGCATTCATCGCCACCAGGAGTTCGATCTCCCGCTTGCGCGCGACGTAGCCCTGCTTGCTGGCGCGAATGGTGTACCAGGTCGGCAACCCCGCGATGTTGGATGGGAAGAGATTCTTTCCGCTTACCGGGATGCCCATCCCGAATATGCTCTTGAGCAACACCAGGTTGGCAGACTGCGACCCGGACCCGTTTACGGTCGCTACCTGGATGCTGAAGTCATTTACGATCCGCTTCGATGTTGGCGTTTGCAGAACCGCTGAGCTACCCGCGCCGGGTGCTCCCACGGCAACGTCTCCTGTCGCCATTTGGCAGGATTCCTTCCCCGATGAATTGAGCGGCACCATCGCCGGCCCCAGACTTTGACTACGTCTGATTCAAGAAGGACCCTGATCTCCGCTCAGGACATTATAGTTCAGCGATTTGTCCTGCTTTTTACCCGTGGCGCTTAATGGCTCTACTTTGCCACTGGGTGGAAATAACTGTCGTGTCAACGGCGATCATCACTAGGGAAGTAAGTCGGATCCCGTTCTGACACTTCTCGGGTGTCTCGGGAAAGAGGAAATGCCATTTTTAGCGGCCATCCGCCAGCGCACTGACTCCCCGCTAAGTCCGGAACTACAATCAAGGAATGCTGCTCGAAGGTATTTTTGCCGCGGTAACCACTTGTTTCTATCCAGATGGCCGGCCGTACTGGCGCAAGCTGGAACTGAATGTTGATCGCTACTCCCGTACGCCCATGAGCGGGATGGTGTTGCTGGGCTCAACCGGTGAAGCCGTCATGCTGAGCGACGAGGAATCGCGCCAGGCATTGCGTGTGGCCCGGGATGCGACGGCGCCCGACAAGGTATTACTCGCCGGAGTAGGCCGGGAAAGCGTGTTTGAGACGTTGCGCCTGGCCGATTATGCCGCGACGCTCGATTATGATGCCGTCCTCGTCCGCACGCCCCATTACTACCGGAAGCAGATGGGAAACCGCGAGATGCTGACCTACTACCAGGCGGTCGCCGATCGCTCTCCGCTACCGGTGCTTCTCTACAGCGTGCCGGGTTGCACCGCCTACGATTTGCCGGTCGGCGTGGTTGCAGAACTGGCGATGCATCCGAATATCGTCGGCATGAAGGACTCCAGTGGCAATGTGGACCGGATCGCGCAACTGGTCCACGCCACGCGCTCCTTCAAGAAGCGAAGTGTTCCCGTCACCACTGTGTTTTCGGCCGTCACCTCGCGCATGATGAGAGGTTCCATGCATCCTGAGAGCCAGGCGGGAGCGACTTTTGTGGCCGCGGACCAGCTTGGTTCTGGTATGACGGCGGTGGCGGTGCCCCCGCCCAAGCCTGCGCTTAAGACGCGGTCCCGGGAAGTCGGGTTTCAGCTGCTCTGCGGCTCAGCCCAAACGCTCTATCCCTCACTCGAAGCGGGAGCCACGGGAGGTGTGCTGGCGCTGGCCACCTTTGCCCCGCAAGCCTGCCAGGAGGTCTACACCGCGTGGAAGGAAAACGACGCGGTGCTGGCTGCGGATAAGCAGCGTCGTATTGTGCGGGCGGGTATCGAGGTTTGCGGCAAAATGGGGATTCCGGGCGTCAAGTATGCGCTGGATCTGAATGGATATTACGGAGGGCGTCCCAGGATGCCCCTGCTGCCCTTGGTCGCAGAAGAGCAGCAGCTGGTCGAAGAACTGGTCTTCGATATTCGCAATTAACCGCAAGCTGGAAGCCCTTAGTGCGCGACCACCGGCTCCCGGCGTAGTTCCTGTAGGGCGTTGACGGTGATCTGGCGCCTCTGGGTGGCGGCGATTCCTTCCGCCGCAGCCCGTGCCGCGGCAATCGTCGTAATCGTCGATATTCTCTGCGTGACCGCCGCGCGACGAATCGCTTTTTCGTCAAAGAACGTGTCCTGGCCGTGCGGCGTGTTCACGATCAACTGAATCCGCTCACCCTTGATCAAGTCGACCACGTTCGGCCGGCCCTCCTTGACCTTGTAGACCCGCTCCACAACCATGCCGGCCTGCTCCAATACATCGGCCGTACCCTGCGTCGCCACCAGGTGGAAGCCCAGTTCCACATACTGCCGGGCAAGGTCCACGACCACTGCCTTGTCGCGGTCATTCACGCTGAAGAAGACCGTACCCTTCACCGGCAGTAGCTGTCCGGCCGAGAGCTGGGCTTTGGCAAAAGCCTCACCAAAATTATCCGCCACACCCATCACTTCGCCGGTGGACTTCATCTCCGGCCCCAACACCGTATCCACGCCGGGAAACTTGTTCCAGGGAAAAACCGGCGACTTGACGAAAAAGTGACTGCCCGTAGCAAGATCCGTGCGCTCGGCAACCTGCTCCGGCATCAGCTCGCGCAGAGTTTGCCCAGTCATCAACCGCGCAGCCATTTTGGCCAACGGCACTCCAGTGGCCTTGGAGACATAGGGCACGGTGCGGGAAGCACGTGGATTCACTTCGATGACGAAGACCTTATCCTGTTCCCCAGGCTTGCGTTGAATAGCAAACTGCAAGTTAACCAGTCCCACCACGTTCAGGGCCAGCGCCAACTTGCGCGTATAGGTACGAATCGTCTCCAGGGTAGAGGGCGCCAGATCGGCTGCAGGCAACACGCAAGAAGAGTCTCCGGAATGAATGCCCGCTTCCTCAATATGCTGCATGATCCCGGCAATCACCACGTCTCTGCCATCACACAACGCGTCCACGTCGACTTCCACCGCATCCTCGAGAAAGTGGTCTACCAGTACGGGGCGCTCACGGGAGTACTCCACCGCTTCCTTCATGTAGCGGCTCACCGCATCGGCATCATAAGCAATCACCATCGCCCGGCCGCCCAGCACGTAAGAAGGCCGCACCAGGACCGGATAGCCGACGCGTGCGGCGCCTTCCACCGCTTCTTCGATCGTGGTGACCATGGCGCCCGGCGGCTGAGGAATATTCAACTCCTCCAACAGCGCCCCGAAACGCTTACGGTCTTCGGCCAAGTCGATCGACTCGGGAGATGTACCCAAAATCTTGATGCCCGCGGCTTTCAGCGGGATCGCGAGATTCAACGGTGTCTGCCCGCCAAACTGCACGATCATCCCGATGTCGGCGCCGGAAGACGCCTCGTGCTCGTAGATAGCCAACACGTCTTCGAGTGTGAGCGGTTCGAAGTACAACCGGTCGCTGGTATCGTAATCGGTCGACACCGTCTCGGGATTGCAGTTGACCATGACGGTTTCGTAATCGTCATCGCGAAGCGCAAACGCTGCATGGCAGCAGCAGTAGTCGAACTCGATGCCCTGCCCGATGCGATTCGGCCCGCTGCCCAGAATAATGACTTTGCGTCTCGCCGTCGGCGGGGCTTCGTCTTCCTCTTCGTAGGTGGAGTAGAGGTAAGGCGTATCGCTATCAAACTCAGCCGCGCAGGTGTCCACCTTCTTGAACACCGGCGTGACGCCGTGACGTCTCCGCAATTCCCTCACCGGGCCCGCGCCATCCAAACCATCGATGTTCCATTCTTCAGCAATCCTGGCATCCGAGATGCCCATTCGCTTCACCTTGCGCAGCAAATCCGCCGGCATGGTTTCCAGCGAGTATTCGGCAAGCTTCTGAATAGTCTCCGTCACTTCCTTGATCTGGTAGAGAAACCACGGATCCATCGAGGTCATCCGCGCGACTTCCCGCACCGAGAGCCCGGTGCGCAAGGCATAGCGGATGTAGTTCAGCCGTTCCGGTTGCGGAGTTACCAGGCGCTGCGTCAGCCGCCGCGGCTCAATCACTTCCGACCGTATGCTCTTGCCTGTGTCCAGCGAACGAAGCGCCTTCATCAGGGCTTCTTTGAAGGTGCGTCCCAGCGCCATCACTTCGCCCACAGACTTCATCTGCGGCCCCAGGTTCTCATCCGCCCCGGGGAACTTCTCGAATTGCCATTTGGGAATTTTGACCACCACGTAATCGATGGAGGGCTCAAAGCACGACGGTGTTTTTTGTGTGATGTCGTTGGGAATCTCATCGAGCGTATAGCCGACGGCCAGCTTGGCGGCGATCTTGGCGATGGGAAAGCCGGTCGCCTTGGAAGCAAGCGCCGAGGATCGCGATACCCGCGGATTCATCTCGATCACCGTCATCCGCCCGGTCGCAGGGTTTACCGCAAACTGGACGTTAGATCCGCCGGTCTCGACGCCGATTTCGCGCATCACGCGGATCGCAGCGTCGCGCATCGATTGGTATTCGCGATCAGTCAACGTCTGGGCCGGCGCCACAGTGATCGAATCGCCGGTATGAACGCCCATCGGATCCATATTCTCAATGGAGCAAATGATGATCACATTGTCGGCGAGATCGCGCATGACCTCGAGCTCATATTCCTTCCAACCCAGCACCGACTCTTCAATCAAACATTCGTGTACCGGAGAAAGATCGAGCCCGCGACCAAGAATATCCATCAGCTCTTCGCGGTTATAGGCCAGACCGCCACCTGAGCCGCCCAGGGTGAAAGATGGACGGATGATGACCGGGAAGCCGATCTTGGCCGCGAACTCCGCCCCATCGCGAATATTGTTCACCAAGGCGGAGCGTGGGACATCGAGCCCGATGCGCGCCATGGCGTCCTTGAACAGGAGCCGGTCTTCGGCCTTTTTGATGGCTTCGAGCCGGGCGCCAATCATTTCCACGTCATATTTGTCGAGGATGCCGGCATCGGCGAGATCGACAGCCAGATTCAGGGCCGTCTGGCCGCCCACCGTAGGCAGCAGCGCAAATTTGCCGATGCGCCCGCCGTTGCCATCGGTCATCCGCTCGCACTCCCGGCGGATGATCTCTTCCACATACTCCCGGGTCAAAGGCTCTATATAAGTGCGATCGGCAAGCTCGGGATCGGTCATGATGGTGGCCGGATTGGAATTCACCAGCACCACCTCGTAACCTTCCGCCTTGAGCGCCTTGCAGGCCTGCGTGCCGGAGTAGTCGAACTCCGCTGACTGCCCAATCACAATCGGGCCCGACCCGATCACTAGAATCTTGGTTATATCGTTCCTGCGTGGCATTTTTATCTTTCCATTCGCTTCGCACTTATAAAAGGCCGAACCTCGACCGTGACACTTTGGGGAGCCTTGGGCTTTTCCGGGTTTGAGAGAGCCCGGGGGAGCGGCTCTTGAAGGGGCTGTGTTGAACCTTGAAGAGGCGCAACTGAACCCTGAAGGGGCGGGGCTTCAGCTCCGCCGTCAGACCTAACTGAAAGGAACGGCTTTAGCCGCTGAGAGATCGGGTCCAGATTCACCGCGAGGTATCGGTAATCCTCTGAACCTAAGCCGAGCTTGTTTTTGACCGGATTATGCCGAATATAAGCGACATGACGATTCCAATCCTCAGCATCCCGAATCCGATGATCGGAAAACCCCGCCTGCCAGATATTGTGCTTCCAATTAAAAGCCCGCCTTGCGCGGAATGAAAAGCCACCCTTGATGTTCTGCATTGCTCTCTCAATGCTGTCTTGAGGGGAGAGAATCGCATGGAAATGGTCAGGCATGACGACATAGGCATGAAGCTGATAAGAACTGCCTCGGTAGTGCTGCAAAACTTCCTGCATCAATACTGCCCACCGGTCGTGACGAAAAAATGGCTGCCGATCAACCGTCTGGGAGCTGACAAAGTATGTCTGTTCGCTTCTCCTGACTGTCTCTCTAGCAGGCCGCATCGATTCCCTCAGCGGCTAAAGCCGCTCGATTTGATACTTTAACGGACGGGCTAAACCCCGTCCCCTTCAACACCAAGGCCCACATACTACGCCTACTCAGGTTGTCTCGCTCCAGACCATAAGCCCGCGAGGTTCCTTTTGGGCCAGCGACCTTTGGACCGGGTCGGACCACGCCGGCTTCTGGAGGGGCGGGGCTTCAGCTCCGCCGTTAAGCCTGCCCCGCGTGGACGGCTTCAGCCGCTGAGGGACCCTGTTTATTTCTTCCACTCTTCCATCATTTTTCGGAAGTCTCGGAAGAGATAGTTGGAGTCGTGAGGGCCCGGGCTGGCCTCGGGATGGTATTGCACGCTGAAGAGTGGCAGCGAGCGATGCCGCAGGCCCTCAAGTGTGTTGTCGTTCAGGTCGACGTGCGTCAGCTCGACCTCGCTCTGGTTGATCGACTCCGGATCGACCGCAAAATTATGGTTGTGCGCCGTGATCTCCACCTTGCCCGTCTGCGTCTGCTGAACCGGGTGGTTGCCCCCGTGGTGGCCAAACTTCAGCTTGTAGGTCTTGCCACCCAGGGCCAGACCGACCAACTGATGGCCCAGGCAAATGCCAAACATCGGCCTGCGGCCTATCAGCTTGCGGATATTCTCCTGCGCATAGGTCACCGGCTCCGGATCGCCCGGGCCATTCGAGAGAAAAATTCCGTCGGGCTTCAGGTCGAGCACATCCTCCGCCGAGGTTTCTGCCGGCACCACGGTGACCCGGCAGGCTTCACGCGCCAGCATGCGCAGAATGTTGTGCTTGATGCCAAAATCATAGGCCACCACATGCAGATCGGGTGGAGGTAACTTGAGGCTCTCGTCTCCCAACTGCAAGGGATCGCCGTTGAAGTTTCGCCGATCATTACAGTCCCACTCGTAAGCCGCCTTGGTGCTCACCACCTTGGCCAGATCGGTGCCATCCATCTTCCGGATGCCGCGAGCTTTGAGGACCAGCTTGTCGGGATCTGTCTCGAGCGAGGATATGACTCCGCGCAGCGCTCCGTGGGTACGCAGATGACGAACCACCGCGCGAGTATCGATCTCAGCGATGACAGGAACGTCAAAGCGCTCGAGATACTCTTCCGTGACCTGCTGCGAGCGCCAATTGGAGCTGATGGGAGAGAACTCGCGCGTGACCAAACCTTCTATGTACGGACGGCTGGCCTCGTTATCCGCGGCATTCGTTCCGTAGTTTCCGATTTGCGGATTGGTCAAGACAACAATCTGTCCAGCGTAGGAAGGATCGGTGAAGATTTCCTGGTAGCCTGTCAGGGCGGTATTGAAAACCACTTCGCCAAAACATTCACGTCTGGCGCCATAGCTCTCACCGCGGAAGATGCGCCCGTCTTCGAGCGCGAGGATTGCCTGCATGGCTTCTCCGTCGAGTGGATTCAGTCAAGTTTAACAGGTATAGGCGGCGGCTGCTGCGTGGATGCTTAGTGGATTATGCCCATGTCCTCGGCCGGCCAGTAAACAAACGCCGCCTTGCCGTAGATCAGATCTCGCGGCACTGGTCCAAAGTCGCGGCTGTCACTGGAAATCGAGCGGTGATCGCCCATGACGAAATATTGATCAGCTTGAATCACCATCACATCCTGCGACCGGCTGTCGTGGAACCTTCTGGGGACATAAGGCTCGGGCAGGAGCCTGCCGTTGATGTAGGTGCGACCGTCGTCGATGAGGAGTTCATCGCCCGGCACCGCGATCACCCGTTTGATATAACTCTTCTGCGGATCGCGCGGATAGTGGAAAACTACGACGTCGCCGCGATGAATCTCGGTGAAGTGATAAACGAATTTATTAATGAACAGCCGGTCCTGGTCCCCCAGCCGAGGCAACATGCTGGTGCCCTCGACCCTCACCGGCTGGTAGAGAAAAGTGATGATGAAAAAAGAGACTGCGAGCGAAAACAACATGTCGCGTCCCCATAACCAGAAGCTTCGTCCGGGCAACTCCACTGGCGTCTGAGGAGGCTCCTGCTGGCCGGCGGGTTCAGGCCCGCGCTCAACTTCTTCCGGGTTCATCGGTCTTTCCAAACTTATTCATGAAGCGTTCAGTTGCAACCCGGGCTGCCGAAGGGACACAGAATTCGCTGCTTCCGCATGGGTTGCTGTTGGTTCGCGGGAACCATCTGCGCCTGCCCACTCCCTTCGTTGCCAGCGGCGAGTTGCGATTGCTGCAAAACCAGCGGCCGCTGCAAAACCATCTCCACCGATGTGCCTGAAGGAATCACGATATCATTGCCGCGCGTGAAGAGCGTATAGATGGTGCCCGCTGCGGCCCCGGCGAGGGAACCGTAGCCGACCCCTTTCAACACATCGCCCGAGGCGACGCCGCCTAAGGCACCCGCCTCCGCGCCAATAGCCGCTCCCTTGGCAATGTTGCCAATGTCACGTCCTTTGTTTCCTGCCTGCTCCACCGTGCCTTCGCTGTCCTTCACCTTTGGCCCGTCGGACCCCGGCAGGCTATTCAGAACGCCGGGTACTTCGACCACCGATCCATTAGGGAAAATCATGGTCGTAAAATGCAGGTCGATCTGCGCCCGCCCTTTTACCCGGCCCGGCCGCTGGACCCGATCCACAACACCCTGCACATAAACGCCGACCGGAATCATTATCCGGGAGCTGCCCACCACGGGAAAAGAAGAAACCAGGTAGACGCCGTCTCCCTGCTGAGCGGTCTTGGTGTTAATCCCGCTCTTGAGGGAGAGCAGCACCTTGGTTCCCGCGGGAACCGTGAAGGTCTGCGGTAGTGCTGCGGCGGGTGCTACGGGCGTCGCGGCTGGAGCGGCAGTCGGAGCCGGGGTCACCGTTTGGCCAAGTCCCTGCGCGGCCGCCATTCCGGCCAGTAACCCGACGACGACGAATTCCGAGCGAACGTTCATCCCATCGCCTCAGATCACAAGTATAGACGGCTGAGGACAGCGTTCGGCGAGCACATTGCCGGCGATTTGTCCCGAAATGGGTAGCTTTGGAGTGGTCAGCTAACATGGTGTTTGCCCCTATACCCAAACCCTATGCCTCCTCCCCAAGTCACAGTTCCCTCCTCGGCTTCTGCGCAGCGCCAACGGTTCGCCCCCGCCTACTCCGTGCTAGAGCAGGGGATTTCGCGGCAGGCTTTTCCCGGTGCGTCGTTTGGAGTGTTCGCAGCGGGCGAGTTTCTGGCGCTGGATGGAGTTGGCAGCTTCACCTACGGCGAATCCACGGATGCTGTGAACGCTTCCACCGTCTATGACTTGGCCAGCGTCACCAAGGTGATCGCGACCACTTCCATGGCCATGCTGCTGTATCAGGAGGACAGGCTCGCGCTTGACCTGCCTCTGGTGCGGATTTTTCCCGCCTTTGCTCAGGGAGAAGCCGGCGGCGGCGCGCGACACCAGGTGACGTTGCGCATGTTGCTGGCGCACAACTCCGGGCTGCCCGGCTATGCTCGCCTGTTCGAAGTTGCTCCAGACCGCGAGGCGCTGCTCAATGCCTGCCTGGGCCTTCCCCTGGAAGACGCGCCAGGAAGCCGTGCCGAGTACTCCGACCCCGGCTTCATCTTGCTAGGCCGCGCGCTGGAAGTCATTGCTGGAGAGAACCTGGAAGACTTCTGTTCCCGCGAGGTTTTCACGCCCCTGGGCATGACCAGCGCTTGCTTCCGGCCACCCGGTGATTGGCGATCGGCCATCCCGCCCACCGAAGAGGACGTAACCTTCCGCCGCCGCATCATACAAGGAGAGGTCCAGGATGAAAATTGCTTCGTGCTCGGGGGAGCAGGCGGCCATGCCGGTCTTTTCTCCAACGCACTTGATCCGCTGCTGTACGCGCGATGCCTCCTCGCCGGCGAACTCTTCCGGCCCGAGACGATTCGACTCTTCACCACCCGTGCCATGCCGGCAGACAGTTCCCGCGCGCTGGGATGGGATACTCCATCCCGGCCTTCCTCCTCCGGCAGATTCTTTAGCCGTCACTCGGCCGGGCATCTTGGCTATTCGGGAACTTCCCTTTGGATCGACTTTGAGCGCCAAATCGCAGTCGTGCTGCTTACCAACCGAACTTGGCCGCACCGTCAGACCCAGGAAATTCGTACCATTCGACCCGCCTTCCACGATGCGGCCCTCGAAAATATTGGGCAAGAGCGACACTAAATTGCCATAACCCAAAAGTGTTTGCGTGAATGGCACGTTACGCCCTAATTTCAGAGCAAAGTATCGTCAGTTGGAGATAAAATCATGTAGTTGAGTAGGAGCTGAGTAAACCAACATGGCCACTACGAGTACTTTTCACACGGAGACAGGCACCGGCAGCGAGACAAGTAACGATCAGCCGCAAGACCTGCACGATCTGACGACAGAAAGTTCTAACGAAGCCTCGATGGGCTTCGATACTAAATCTGCCCTCGAAATTGCACGCATCATCAACCACGAAGACTCAAAGATTGCTGCCGCAGTCAAGAAGTCGTTGCCCGAAATTGCTCTGGTCATCGATATGGTCGCGCGCAGCCTGCGCGACGGAGGGCGCCTGATCTACGTGGGCGCCGGTTCGAGCGGTCGCATCGCCGGGCTGGACTCTTCTGAATGCCCACCGACCTTTTCTACCCCTCCGCAAAGCGTCCAGTACATCATGGCGGGTGGACCCAAGGCTCTGGCGTCGGCAGTGGAAGTGAATGAAGATTCAACTGAGTTGGGACAGCGTGATATTGCCCGTCGCCGGCCCACTCGCAAGGACGTGGTGATCGGCCTCTCTTCGAGCGGCCGCACGCCCTACGTAGTGGCCGCAGTCGAGTATGCGCGGGCCCGGGGCGCTAAGACCGCCGCCGTTACCTGCAATCACAACACGCCGCTTTCCGGCGCCGCAGACATTTGCATCGTTGCCGAAGTGGGACCCGAAGTCGTCTCCGGTTCAACGCGCATGAAAGCCGCCACGGCGCAGAAGATGGTGCTCAACATGATCACCACCGGCGCTATGACACGGCTCGGCTATGTCTACGACAATCTCATGGTCAATGTGCACATGCAGAACACCAAGCTGGTGGAGCGTGGTATCAGTATTCTGATGCGTGCCTGCAAAATTGACCGTGAACGGGCTGTGCTCACTATCAAGTCCGCAGGGCGCAGCGTACCCGTCGCCCTGGTAATGCTCAAGGCAGGAGTCGACAAGCCAGAAGCAGTGCGTCGTTTGGCTAAGTCGGACGGTAATGTACGGTTGGCAATCGAAGATACAACGCTCGAGTTATAGCATTAAGACCCAAATAAGGAGCACCCCCGGGCTCTCATGGATAAGTTTGTTATTCGCGGCGGTAACCCGCTGCTCGGAACGATTCGGGTAAGCGGCGCCAAGAACTCCGCGTTGCCCTGTATGGCCGCCGCGATACTTACCGAAGACGAAGTCGTCCTGGAGAATATTCCCCAGGTCCGCGATATTGAGACAGAGCGGAAACTGTTGACTTCGATGGGCGCCGAGGTCGAGCTCGGCTATGGCCGCGCACAACACCGCACCACCATCAGTTGTCGCGTTCTCTCCGACCCCACTGCCAAGTACGAGATCGTCAAGACCATGCGTGCTTCTTCGCTGGTCCTGGGTCCCTTGGTGGCGCGCTGTGGGCTGGCCCGCGTAGCCCAACCTGGCGGTTGCGCCATTGGTGATCGTCCGATCGATTTGCATCTCAAAGGTCTGGAAGCGATGGGCGCAACCATCGTGCAGGAACACGGCTATCTGGAAGCACGCGCCGAACGGCTACATGGCGCGCACATCGTTTTTGACAAGATCACGGTGACCGGCACGGAAGACCTGCTTATGGCAGCAGTTCTCGCCGACGGCGACACCCTGATGGAGAATTGCGCTCGCGAACCCGAGGTAACCGACCTGGCAGCTCTTCTAGTGGCCATGGGCGCGAATATTCAGGGGGCAGGCACTGCGACCATCCAGGTAAAGGGCGTCAACAAGCTCCACGGCGCCAAGCATCGCATCAATCCCGACCGCATTGAAGCCGGCACGTTTCTGGTGGCGGGTGCTATCAGCGGCGGCGACTTGGTGGTGGCCAATTGCAACCCGGCACATCTCGCCTCGCTCATCGGCAAGCTCGAAGCCTGCGGGGTACGGGTCACACCCATGGGTTCCGATTCGTTGCGCGTGCGCAGCGAAGGCAATCTGCAAGCGAACGATATCTCCACCGAAGAGTATCCCGGCTTCCCTACTGACATGCAGGCGCAATACATGGCGCTCGCCACACAGGCCGAAGGAACCACTACGGTGGTAGAGAATATCTTTGAGAATCGCTTCATGCATGTGGGCGAATTGGTGCGCATGGGGGCGAATATCAAGGTGGACGGTCGGACAGCGACTGTGCGCGGCAAAACGCCGCTTTCCTCGGCGGTGGTCATGTGTTCCGATCTGCGCGCGTCGGCTTCTCTCGTAATTGCCGCACTGGTGGCCGACGGCGAGTCTATCCTCGACCGCGTTTACCATATCGACCGCGGATACGAGCGTATTGAAGAGAAGCTGCGCGGTGTTGGCGCGCAGATCCGTCGCATGGGCGATCTCTTCCCCGATGGCAAGCGCGAGGCCGCGCTAGCGGCTCAGGCCTCGTAAGGGTCTTCCTGCGTCTTTGTCTGGCATTCGTGCATCCGATGATTTATGCCAGACAAAGACGCGGCACTTCGCAATCACCTTGTTGAACTCCTCCGCGGCGGCAGTGCGCACGTTGACCTGCTCACTGCATTAAAGGGCTTCCCGGCGAAGCTTTACGGCGCAAAGCCGGAAAATTCACCCCACTCCGGATGGGAGCTACTGGAACACACACGCCTTGCCCTGCATGACCTATTGGATTTCTCCACAAACGACAAGTACGTAGAGATGAAGTGGCCGGACGACTACTGGCCCGCATCCGCCGAGCCACCTTCCAAGGAAGCGTGGCACGATTCGGTGAGAGGACTGGAAGAAGATCTGGCGGCCTTCGAAAAACTGGTCAACGACCCGCACAGCAACCTGTACGCACAGATTCCGTGGGGCAAAAAAGACCAGACCCTTCTGCGCGAAGTGCTGCTAGCCGCCGATCACAACAGCTATCACACCGGCGAGCTGGTATTCCTCCGCCGCCTTCTAGGCGCCTGGAAGGGCTGATTCAGCTAACCAATCTCGATGACTAGACGGGCGGGACGGCAGCTGTCCAAGTGAATTAGATTCGTTTGGGGGTGAGACTACTTCCAGCTGACGGCTAGCTGCCAGCGCATCTGGCGCTGTGCGGTCTTGCGCAGGACCCGCTCAAACTCTTCCATCTCGCGCAGAACGGCCGGGGTATCCGTTCCCAGTGCGGTCGGCGAAGCCTTCAGATGATCGAGCAGGGTGCATACGGTGATCAGGCCATCTTCGGGGGAAAACCATTGCGGAGGAGGTAAGGTCTTGGCCCACTCCGGGTCGCCCGCGCCTTCTTCCAACAGCAGGGCCATGGAGTTTTCATCGGCGGAGAAGAACTCCAGCAGGGGCTTGACCCCAATGCGCTGCGCCATCTTCTCCAGAGCATCCTCGTTGCGAGCAAGGGCTCTGCCATTCACGAAGATGTCGAAGCCAGGGTCTTCGCCTTCGACGACGATGTATAAAGTGGCGCCCATCGCCAGCAGTTTATCGCATCCTTGCGCGGGATTCGTTTCTCTTGCGTAATCAATTACCAAGAAGGGAAACGGTATTGTTATCTTCCGCTCGGCCGCGCAGCACCAACAGCAGACAAACCAAAGCAACCAGGGATCCGGCGATCATGCGAAATGACAACCCAAGGCGCAGGAATAGGGCACTCTCCAGAACCGCTACCAGGGGCTGGATCCATTGCAGTGTTCCAACCTGGTAAGCCTCCAGCCGCTGCAGCAGCCAAAAGTAGGTGGCATAGGCCGGGGCGCCGGCCGCGATCGCCAGGAAGCCCACCGCGCCAATGGCGCTACGATTCCATTGCCCCGGCTGCCCATGCTCAAACAGCAAACTGGCCAGAAACAGCAGCAGTCCAGCCGCACCGAGCACGAACGCTGTCACCGCGATCGGGTGCAAACCACTGGATTCGCGGCGAACAACAATCGATGACGCGCCAATGGATGCCACAGCGAGCAGCACAACCGCCGCACCACCAGCCTCGACCCAGGAGAAGGTCGCGCCCAGAGCGACGACAATCGCCCCAAGCCCTACGATCGACGCTTGCATGGCAATGCTTGGCACATCCTTGCCGGCTAGGACTGGGGTAAGCAGTACCACCATGAGCGGCATCGCCGCAAATGACACCGCCACGATTACTGAAGGCACCCGTGGCTGCGCCCAAATCAACAGCAGGAATGGCACCACGATCAGGGTGACGGACAGAATGAGTAGAAATCCCAGCGCGCCATCGCGAGGCAATCTCAGCCGCTTCCACAAAATCACCGGAATGCAGAGCAGTGCGGCCAGCAGGAAGCGTGCAGCCGCTCCGAGCAAAGGCGGAACATACTCGGCTAAAGTATCAGAGGCAACCCAGGATGTGCCCCAGACAAGGCCCAACGCGGCAAGTGCCCAGTACTTCCGTCCGGCCGCTGCTATCGCATCCATCCCTGCCCACCACAAAAAGAAAAGGGCTGCGCACAACACGCAACCCTCTTGCTTACTCAGGTCCTAAGACCGGTTACTGTGGTCCACGGCTTCCGCCGCCACCGGAACCACCGCCAGGCCCGCGCCCACGGCTGCGATGCCGCCGGCGCCGTTGACCTCCGGGACCGCCCGGACCACCACCGGATGCTGGCCGGCGAGCCTCTGCCGTTACCGGCTCGGGTGTGCCATCCGCGCGATTAAAGTTGGGCTCGTCGCCACCCTCGACAAAGGGTTCATCGTCGTCGAAGTCTTCCCCGCCCTCGATGGTAATGGTACTGGCGTTTGAAGCCGGCTGCCGTTCCACATTGGGTTGCGATTGCGCCCGCGGAGCACGCGGAGCCGGCGCTTCACCGCCACCGTCTCCCGACCCACCTCTCGATGGCTCCGGAAGCCCGAGCTTCTCGCGTTGTTCTTTCAGCAAAGCCTTGCGTGAGAGCTTGATCCGATTGCCCTCGATGCCGAGAACCTTGACTAGTACCTGGTCTCCTTCGCGCAATTCGTCCTTCACGTCTTTCACGCGATGCTCGGCAATCTCACTGATGTGCAACAAACCGTCGGTGCCAGGGAAGATCTCGACAAATGCACCGAACTCCGCCAGGCGAACCACCTTGCCCAGGTAGGTCTTGCCCACTTCGGGCACGGCAGTCAGATCGCTGATCATGGCCAAAGCCTTCTTCAGGCCTTCTTCATCGCTGGAGGCAACGTTCACGCGTCCCGTGTCGTCCACATCGATCTTGACGCCGGTGACTTCGATGATGCCGCGAATGGTCTTGCCACCCGGTCCGATCAGGTCCCGGATCTTATCCGTCGGTATCTGCAGGGTGTGGATCTGGGGAGCGAACTTCGACTTCTCGGTATTCGAAGTAGCCTGGACCGCGTCCATCTTGTCGAGCAGGAATAACCGTCCGCGGCGCGCCTGTTCCAGCGCCTCGCGCATGATCTGCCCGGTCACACCGCTGATCTTGATGTCCATCTGCAGCGCGGTGATTCCTTCGCGCGTGCCCGCCACCTTGAAGTCCATATCACCGTAGTGGTCTTCTGCACCCGCAATGTCGGTAAGGATGGCGTAATCGTCGCCTTCCTTGACGAGTCCCATGGCCACACCGGCTACAGCTCCCTTAAGGGGAATGCCGGCCTGCATCAGGGCCAGACTCGCGCCGCAAACGCTGGCCATCGAGGAAGAGCCATTTGATTCCAAAATGTCAGAGACGACACGCATGGTGTAAGGAGATTCGTCCTCCCCTGGCAGCACTGCGGAAATGGCCCGCTCCGCCAGCGCCCCGTGTCCGATCTCACGCCGCCCTACTCCGGTCATGCGACCGACTTCGCCCACAGAGAATGGGGGGAAGTTGTAGTGCAGCATGAAACGCTTGCGCTGTTCCCCTTGGAAGGTTTCCAGGCGTTGCTGGTCGTCCGTGGTTCCCAGCGTTACCGTTACCAATGCCTGGGTCTCGCCGCGGGTAAACAACGCCGAGCCGTGGACGCGCGGCAGCACGCCGACTTCAATCGTGATCTCGCGAATCTGATCGAAGCTGCGGCGATCCGGCCGGATGCGATCCTTGGTGACCTGCTCGCGGAAAATTCTCTCCCGCATTACTTCGTAATACTTGGCCAGTTTCTTCTTCGCCTCCGCGTCGCCTTCGGGCAGCTCCTTGGCCAGCTCATCCTTGATCGCCTTCACCAGCGCGTAGCTTTCCGCTTTGGGATGGGTCTTGGTGTCGAGCGCATCCTTCAACCGGTCGCCCACCTTGGCTTGAAGCACCGCCAGGTATCCGTGATCAAACTCGACCGGGGCCACTACGCGCTTGGGCTTCCCTGCCTTGGCAACCAGATCCTCGATCACGGCACAGATCTTCTTGATCTCCGCGTGGCCGAATTCAATGGCATCGACAACCGTATCTTCACTCACGCCCGTGGCGCCGCTCTCGATCATCACCACGCCATCTTTGGTGGCCACGACGGTGATGTTCAACGAGCTCTCGAGCCGCTCGGCGTAGGTGGGGTTGACGATGAACTCGCCCTTGACCTGGCCCACGCGCACGGCGCCGATGGGACCACCGAAAGGGATGTCAGACAGCGCCAAAGCCGCTCCAGCGGCATTGATGCCAATCACGTCGGGATCGTTTTCTTTGTCCGCGGACATCACCAGGGCAATTACCTGGGTCTCATTGCGGAAATTTTTCGGGAACATGGGGCGAATCGGGCGGTCGATCTGGCGGCAGGTAAGAACCTCACGCTCGCTGGGACGGCCCTCGCGCTTGATAAATCCGCCGGGGATGCGGCCACCAGCATAGGTGTACTCGCGATAATCCACCGTCAAGGGGAAAAAATCGAGTCCTTCTTTGGGGTCTGGTGCAGCTACGGCGGTAGCCAGAACTACGTTGTCACCCTGGGTCACGAGCACAGCGCCAGAGGCCTGCTTGGCCATCCGGCCTGTTTCAAAAGTCAATCGCTTGCCACCGGTAAGCTCGACAGTCACTTCCTGTTTCATAAAATCCTCATTTCGTAGGTGCACATAGGGCGGGGAGGCGCAAGCCGATGCCACTGGTCAAACAATGAGCGCGGCATTCGGCGGCCCAGAAGGCGGGAATCGTACCAGCGCGAGAGGCAAAGTGCGGAGCGAGGGTTTGTCGATGCATGCTACTTCGCTTCCCACTCGTCACGGACCAGGACGGACCAGGATGGATCAGCTGACGTACGCTTTCCAGCCGGTGCGACCACGTGTGCACCAGCCGTCTCAGCATTCAGTCCGATCCAGCCTCTTCGCCTAATTGTGGGGTACAAGTTGCTCGCTTGTTACTTGCGGATGCCCAGCTTACCGATCACATCACGGTAGCGGTCAGAATTATTCGTCTTGAGATAGTCCAGTAGACGGCGGCGCTTACTCACCAGCATCAACAGACCGCGCCTGGAAGCGTGATCTTTCTTATGAAGCTTGAAGTGCTCAGTCAGCTCGCCAATACGTTCACTGAGAATCGCAATCTGCACTTCCGGGCTACCCGTGTCACTGTCATGGGTGCGAAAGCGCGTAATAACTTCGGTCTTCTTTGCAGTTGCCAGCACGGCAGCGCTTTACTCCTCTACGTTTAAATCGAGTCCACTCTCTAAGTGTCTGACTAAGAATAACATGCCTTCGATTGTGCGTCCACGCAATGGAACCGCCAAGGTTCTCGACCAGAACCCTAAAACGAGCTGGCGCTGCCCGTCATGTTGCTCAATCCAGGCCATCTTCGAGGAGAATTGGCCCTCAGGCGCCGGGAAGGCTTTTATTCCATCATCACCGCTCCACCACCGCCTGGCTGATTGCGATCCAGCAGAAACGCCAGCGGCACCATCAGGATGGCAGCAAAGCAAAGCACATAATAAACGTCCACATAAGCCAGTGCTTGGGTCTGGGCTTGGAGCTGGTCGTATACCTGCCCCTGGGCCAGGTGCAGCCCGTTGGCTTTTCCTGCCGTCGAGTCAAACGTGTGCCGCAAGGCGTCAATTTTTTGCTGATAGTTGCTGTCCGCCAGCGAGGTGTTCTTGGAGAGCACGCTCTGATGCCACTGCGCCCGCTCGGTCACCAGAGCATTGGTCAGCGAAATCAGAATGCTGCCACCGATGTTACGTACAAAGTTGATGAGGCCCGACACCTGGTTGTTCTTTTCCGCGGGAATACCGAAATAAGCAGCCGTGGTCACGGAAATAAAAACGAAGGGAATGGCGATGATTTGGACCACGCGCAGCTTGGAGGCGAAACCGAAACTGATGAGCAGGCTGAGGTGCTTGGCGGTGTAAAAGTACCCCACCGCGAAGATGACAAAGCCCATCGCAATCAGGTTTCGCGCCGGAAATCGGCTCACCGCCTGCCCAGCCATCGGCATAGCGATGAGCAGTACAAGTCCGCCACCCGAGAGAGACAGACCGGCGATCGTCGCCGTGTAGCCAAGTTGTTGCTGTAGGAATTGCGGCTGCAGAACCGTCGTTGCGTTGAGCAGTCCCCCGGTCAACAACATGAGAAAGGCGCACACCGCGAAATTCTTGAACTTGAACAGCCGCAGGTCAATCAGAGGCTTCTTCGCATGAAATTCCCAAAGGATCAAAGCCGCGAATGAGACCACGAAAGCGATGGCAAAGGTCACGATGAAGTGTGATCCAAACCAGTTTTTCTCCTCGCCCTTATCCAGCGTGATTTGCAGAGCGGCCATCGACACAATCAGAAGGCTGACGCCTATGTAGTCGATGCGATAGAAATTTTTCCGGTCGGCCTTTTGGTACGGAGGATCTTCTACCAGCCGGTTGGTGAGGAATAGCGCCAGGATGCCCACTGGGATGTTGATGTAGAAAATCCAATGCCAGGAGTAGTTGTCTGTGATCCACCCGCCGAGGGTGGGCCCGATCGATGGCGCCAGCACCGCGACCAGCCCGTAGAGCGCAAAGGCCAGCCCGCGCTTCGCCGGCTCGAAGGAGTCAGCCATGATGGCTTGCGCCATTGGCTGCAGACCGCCGCCTCCCATTCCTTGAAACACCCGGAACAGCAGCAAAAGACCCAGTGTGGGCGCGATGCCGCACAAAAAGGAACTGATGGTGAAGATGACAATGCAGAGCATGAAGAAATTCTTCCGCCCGATCACGCTCGCGGCCCAGGCGCCCATCGGCAAAACAATCGCATTGGCGACCAGGTAGGAGGTGAGAACCCAGGTGCTCTGATCGGCGCTCGCTCCCAGGCTACCCGCTATATGTGGGAGCGCAACGTTCGCAATCGAGGTGTCCAGCACCTCCATAAAGGCCGCCAGAGCCACCGTCGCGGCAATGAGCCAGGGATTTGTCTTGGGTTTCCATGCGGACATCGCCGCGTTTGCGGCGGACGCATTGGTAGTGGTCGTCGCCATCCTTCTCCTTGCGTCAGTCAGATAGATGCATGACTCAAGCTGATCGACGCCATTTCTGCGATCCTCATCGGCGGCCCATCAAAGATACTTATGGAAAAACTCGAGCGTCCTCGCCATGGCTTCCTTCGCTGCCTCTTCGTTGTAGCTGCCGCGCATGTCGCAATTGAAGCCATGCCCGGCGTCATACCAATAGATCTCGACCTCCGGATGGGCCTCCTGCACCTTGGCAACCTCGGTCGCGGGAATGTGATCGTCCTGTCTCCCGAAATGGAGCATGACGGGAACGCGCGGCTTCTCTTGGGCGAAGTTCGCGATGTGGCCGCCGTAGTAGCCCACGGCAGCGGCCGCCGACAGCCGGGTCGCGCTCAACCAAGCCAGGGTCCCCCCGTAGCAAAAGCCCACCACTCCAGCTGGTTTCCCCGTCTCCTTGGAGGCATATTGCAAGGCAGCATCGACATCTTTCACTGCATTGTCGATCCCGATCTGTTGCACGATGGCCATACCCTTCTTGGCGCTCTCGCCGTCATAGCCCCAATCGACGTTCCTTTCCACGCGGTCAAACAGAGCTGGAGCCACTGCGTAAAAGCCCTCGCGCGCGAATCGATCTGCTACCGAACGGATATGCTTGTTGACTCCAAAAATCTCCTGCACTACGACCAATCCCGCCCTGGGCTTACCCTCTGGTTGGGCCACATAGGCGTCCAGTTCGTGGCCGTCACTGGCCCGTAGCTTCACTGTTTTGCTCATACCTCTCCTCCACCCCATTCTTCTTCGTTCGATGCTTTATCTCGAGCCGCCCAACGCGGGAAACCAAAATGTTAACAATCCGCCGACATTCCTGCTAAGGAGTGGCAGAAGCCGGTTGCGCCTGCTTATCCAGCGCCCAGTAGCTGGTCCTGGCCACCACCCTCGCCCCCAGGCCGCGCGTGAGTCGAACCTCCAACACATGCAGTCCGGGAGTGCTATCCGTAGGGCGAAAACTCAGCAGATATCGGTTGCGGGCATGTTTAGCAACCTCTTGCACGCGGGCTTCAAAGCCGCGCTCGGTAGTAAAAGGCGCATATTCTCCACCACTCATCACGGCAATTTGCCGTGCCACATTCTTGCGTACCGCCTGAATGGCCATCATCAGCGGGGTCAGCAGATCAGCGACAGTCGCGCTCTGACCGCCGTCCTTGAGATCGTGAAGCAGAAGAGCTTTCGAGGGAGAGAAGGCAACGCTCAGCACCAGCGTGTTGCTGATGCCTATCTGTTCCACTACCTTTTGCGCGTCCACATCGCGACTGCCATGATCGCGGGTCTCGCTGATCAAGAGCAGCACCCGGCGGTAATCCTTCGGCCGGTCTTCCAGCAGCTTCACTGAAAAGCCCACGGTGTCAAGAATGGCGGCTCCGCCATCCCCCGGCTCGATGCGCTTCAACTCGAGACCGAGACGATCACCGTCTTTGGTGAACGGCACCACCAATTGCGGCTTGGAATCGAAACTGACAAACGCCGCTTCGCTCGAGCCATCTCCCAGAAAGAGATCGATCAAAGGAGCCAACCGGTTGATCTTTTCGAACTCCAGAGCCGCCATGCGGCCTTTCTCCACCGCAACCACAACGGAGACGGGTTCGCTGTCCAGGTCATCGTCGACATGGAGCTGCTGTGGCACTCCGTTGTCCGTCAGCTGAAAATCGGACGGGGCCAGGCCATAGACAATCTCGCCCGAGGACATCTCGACCAGCGTCGGCACCAGCACCTCCGATGTCTGGACGCGAATCGTAGTTTCGGGTGAGGCCGCCTGTCCGCCGTGAGCCGGCGCGGCAAACAAGAGAAGGCAGGCAATCAGAGCGAGAAGGCTGCGGCCGAGACGGTGATCGAGGAAGCAAAGACTCAAGAGGGTTGCCGGCGCCGAGTTCCAAAATTTCGCGTCCAACCGAGGAAACGAATCAGTTGTGCCCTTTCCTTCCAGATAAAAAACCAGAAGTAAGCTGCGTCGATGGTGTCAGCCTTGCGGCCGGAGTAGGTTTCGATACGCCATTTGAGGTATTCGCTACGCCAAGGCATGAGCCGATGGCCTCGTGTCGCATTCCACAAAAAGCGAAACGGCATACCAAGAGCCTCTCAACCAGAGTATATCCAGCGAGTTTATTCTTTAGGCTCCAGCATGTGGTCGATTAGCTTACGGGCCACTTCTTCGGCACGAACGCTATAGGTTCCCTCGGCCACCGCCTTCTTGAGGCTTTCGATTTTTTCCCGCCGCGCATCCTCGATGGGAGATTCGCTGTCGGCTGGCCGCTTGCCGCTTTCCTCAGCCTCGCAGCTTTCGTTGGTTGCCTTGACTATCCTCGGGTTGTCGAGAGGGTCCATGAGAGACCTTCAGCCTAGCAGCATCAGCAGCCGATAAGAAAGTCCTGGTAACTCGTTGGGTGACTCTGGTTTCCTAGCAAAGGGAACCGGAGGACGCCCGTCCTGGAACCTCTTCAGCCGCGTTCGGGCGAGATTGCGGGGCGCGCGGAAGACGGCACCTGCCGCGCCGGGCTGATGCTCGGCTCCCGGCGAGCACCGAAATCGGCGAGCCGGGCGCGAAGATGCAGGACTGCGGAGGCATGAATCTGCGAGATCCTGGATTCCACCACACCAAGGATCAGGCCAATCTCCTTCATGGTCGTCTCTTCGTAGTAGTAAAGGGTCATGACCAGGCGCTCGCGTTCCGGCAAGTCGCTGATTGCTGCCGTCAGCCGCTCTCGCATCTCGGCGTGCAGAAAGCGAAAAAGCGGATCGTCTTCCGGCCTGTTCGGCAGGTACACCAGTTCCTCTTCACCCGAATCCTCTGAGCGCTCTGAATGGAGCGTGCCGATTTCAAGGCCCTTCAGCTCCCCCAACAACTGCTGATAGGCTGCGAGATCGATGTGCAGCTGCTCAGCAATTTCGACGTCGGTCGGGGAACGGCCAAATTGCGCGGTCAACGTTTGGATTGCCTGCTCAATCGCTCGACCCTTGCGCCTCAATTCCCGCGGGCTCCAGTCCAGCGTCCGCAAGCTATCCAGAATCGACCCGCGAATCCGGAATTGCGCGTAACTGCGAAACTGGACCTGCTTGGATGGGTCAAACTTGCCGAACGCATCCAGCAGCCCCACCACTCCTGCGCTATAGAGGTCTTCTATCGGCACGTGCTGAGGCAGCCGCTCATGGATGCGCCGGGCGATGAAGCGCACAATGGGTAGATGCTCAACCATCAACAGTTCCTGTTCGGCGGTGAGTAGTTCGCGTGGCCGAGGTACGGGCGATGGCGTCGGCACGGCGACCGGCGCTCCCTTAGGGTCCTCGGGTAGGACCCGATTCGCTGCGCCCAATTCCGGCGTCGCTGTTCCATTCCGCCGAAGACGCCTCTGACCTTTTCCTGATTCCTGCATAATCACCATCCAGCCAACAATGAGCCGAGTTCCGTTGAAGACCCGTGGAGCGACGCCGAAGAACCATTGAGTTTTTTAAGGAGAGGCCCAGGCTGCTTGAGAATCCCATTCGTGTCGATAAACGTAAGCTTTGTGGTGATATCGGCATTCCTGAGGAAAACTCGACCTTCGCCCATTTACTCTCCAGTGACGATTGACGGCTCAGCCAACCCCATGAGCCATGCTGCTTTCCCGCGTCGCACCTCTACCGTGCATCTGATTTGTTCTTCCCACAATCACCACGGAGACATAAGTCTCTGTGCGTTCTCATAACGGGAAAACGGCAACCATATTGGCCCGAAATGAGACACTCGCGGGACGCCCGTAACCGAGTGCCCGATCGACCCCAGCACGCAACGAAAATAAGTTTTTCGGTAATTCGCTTTTTGTTCGCTATAATGCGGGAATGTCGGTAACTCGCAGGCAGAAAGAAGTGCTCGACTTCATCAGCAATTTCGTCCAGCGCAACGGGTACTCCCCTTCCTTCGAAGAGATTGCTCGCGGCTTGAGTCTCAAGTCGCTGGCCACCGTGCACAAGCACATTACCAATCTGCAGAAGAAAGGCCTGCTGCAGCGCGCGCACAACCGGAGTCGCTCGATCGACGTTCTGCCCCCACGTAGCAAGACCAGACGTTCCGATCGTCTTCCGCTGCTGGGGCGGATCGCCGCCGGTCAACCCGTCGAGGCCGCGGAGATGAGCGAAAGCATTTCGCTAGGAGACGTAATCGGAAATCGGGAAGTATTTGCGCTCCAGGTACGCGGAGACTCCATGCGCGATGAGCACATCGTCGACGGCGACTACGTGCTGGTGGAGCACACCAGCAGCGCGCGCCAAGGGGAGATCATCGTCGCACTTGTCCGCGGCAGTGAGACGACGTTAAAGCGGTACTACATTGAAGGAACCGTGGTCCGCTTGCAACCCTCAAATACCGAGATGGAACCGATCTACGTGCCGCTTTCCCAAATCGCGATTCAAGGCAGGGTCTTGGGTGTGCTGCGCCGCTACGCCTGAAGCATCTCACTTCTACTCTGCGATCGCGTTCGGAAATAAAAAAGCCCCGGCTTGTGACCGGGGCTTTCTCGTCCTACAAAAGAATCAAGCGCTGACGCTGCGATCAGCTGGTTGATCGATCAGCTTGCTGATGCTCTTGTCGATTGTGTCTTTGGGAACAAACCCAACAATCTGCTCGGCAACCTTGCCACCCTTGAAGAGAAGCAGAGCCGGAATGCCGCGGATGCCATAACGCATCGGCGTGGCCGAATTCCGATCCACATCCATCTTCATTACCTTGAGCTTCCCGCTATACTGCACCGCGACCTCGTCCACGACGGGCGCCAATGCTCTACACGGCCCGCACCAGGCAGCCCAAAAATCGACCAGAACAGGCTGCTCCGACTGCAGCACCTCCTGCTCGAACGTCGCATCGTTTACTTCAAAGACTCCTGGTCCTGCCATGTTCCTCCTTCACTCCCTCGCTGAGAGCATAGCATCGACCGCTACACTCCAGTGCTGAACAATGGATGCGGCTCGAAGGCAAAAGGTGCAGACGCCCAAAAACCAAAAGCGCCCGGGCCTCACGGCCACAGGCGCTAGAGCAGCCCTCCCCCAGAACTGCCCACGCCGGGAAAATAGGAGCTTCTGCACAGGCTTGTAAACAAAACTTAGGTAACAATAAAGTAACAATTGAGGAAATCAAAAGGTTACCTTTTGATTACAAGGGGCTTACCCGCCAAGACTTACCTTCGCGCCCCCGTGGCATAGTTCAACGGGCAGAATCTCTACCGGACACACCGGTCTCGCCAGTTCCAGAATCGCTGCCTTCAGACCTTCCTCCTGCACTCCCACCGGGGCCCGTTCTTGCGTAAGCAGCAGAACCGAAGGCCCCGCGCCGCTGAGGGTAACCGATATTACGCCGTGGCTTCCAGCCAGCGGCAGCAGAGCCGGCAGCAGCGGGCACAACTGCATGCGGTAGGGCTGATGCAGGCGGTCTTGCGTGGCTAACGGCATTAGATCCGCTCTGCCTAAGGCAAAAGCAGCGGTGAGCAAGGCTGCGCATTGCAGATTCGCGACCACATCTTGCCGGCCATAGCTCTGGGGCAGCATGCCCCGCGCCTTGGCGGTGGCTAACGGAGTCTCGGGCAGAACCAGAAGAGCGCGCCAGTGTGCGGGCGGTGGAATGGAAACAATAGCGAGCTCCTGACCATCGGCCGCTATCGTCAGACCGCCATGCCAACACGCCGCCACATTGTCCGGATGCCCTTCGATCCGCACTGCCTCGTCGACGATCTTCGTGGAGTCCCAATCGAGGTCTCCGAAAGCCGAGGCCAGGGCGACTGCAGCCAAGCGCACCGCCGCCGAGGAACCGCAACCCATACCCACGGGTATGCCATTGCTCATGCTGATTTCCAGCGGCACCACCTGACGCCCCTGAGTGGTCAATACCGATTCGTAGGTCTGAATCAGCAGGTTTCTCTTCAGTCCGGCACAGATATTTTGATTGCGGCCGCTGGCGTTGATGGAGAACCCGGCTGCGGGCGTGGCCTCGATCTCCAGGAAGAGTTCCAGGGCGAGAGCCATAGCGTCGAAGCCCGGGCCCAGGTTGGCCGAAGTAGCAGGAAGCCGCAGCCGCACCGTCTTCATGCCTGGATAGCCGCCTCAAGCACACGAAGCACGGCATCGGAAGAGGCCTCGAGCGAGAGCGTTGCCCGGCGCTTCTCCGCCAGTTGCCGCTCGAGACCGATACTTTCCTGCGCCGTCAATAACTTCTCCCGATGAAAATCGATGGTGTATTCCGAATCCTTGAGCGTGTGGCCGGTGAGCAGCAGCACAACCGATTCGTTGTTATGGATCTTGCCCTGGTGCACCAGCTTTTTCAGCCCGCCCAGGGTAACCGCGGAAGCCGGCTCGCAACCGATCCCTTCCTGGCCAATCTGTGCCTTGGCCAAAGCAATCTCGGCTTCGCTGACTTGCTCGCAGTAGCCGCCCGTCTGGCGAATGACGCGCGCCGCCTTCCGCCAGGAAGCCGGGTTGCCTATACGGATGGCGGTCGCCCGAGTGTTAGCCTGCACGGGCTGAATCTCAGTTCCCTGATGGTTGAGCAGGCTAAGGTAGAGCGGATTTGCTCCCTCGGCTTGCACCACGGTAATTTTCGGCACCTTGCCGGTGAGGCCTAAATGCATCATCTCCAGAAATCCTTTGCCCAGGGCGGAGCCGTTGGCCAAGTTTCCTCCGGGAACGATCACGTGGTCTGGAACCTGCCAGTCGAACTCCTCCGCAATTTCGAGTGCGGGGGTCTTTTGCCCTTCCAGCCGGTAGGGGTTGACGGAGTTGAGCAGATACACGGGCGCGCGGCGCACTACTTCCGCCAGCACCTGCACACAACCGTCGAAGTCGGTATTCAACTGGCAGGTAACGGCGCCGTAGTCGATTGCTTGCGAGAGCTTGGACCAGGAGATCTTACCTTCGGGCAGCAAAACCAGGCTTTTCATGCCCGCCCGGGCGGCGTAGGCCGCCATCGCGGCAGAGGTGTTGCCGGTGGAAGCGCAAGCTACCCATTGGAAGCCCCGTTCACGCGCCTGCGAGAGCGCGGTCGTCATGCCGGTGTCCTTGAACGAGCCGGTGGGGTTCATGCCTTGGTGCTTGGCGTAGAGCTGCTGGAGGCCTAGTTCTTCCGCGCTTTGCAACAGGCGGTAGAGTGGCGTGTTGCCTTCGCGCAGCGTGACTGCATCTTCAGGACGGAGCAGGATGGGCAGCAACTCACGAAAGCGCCACACCCCACTCTGGTCGATGGGTAGCCTGGACTGCAGCCTCTCCTGCCATAGCCAGCGTAATGCGCCTGGATTCGGCATACGGCGCGGGCCTGCAAAGGGGCCGCCGGCGTCGCTCCAAGACGGGTATTCCACCTCCAGAAGCTCGCCGCAGTCGACGCAACGAAAGTCCTTTTCTACGGTATCCGGGGGGATCACGGCGCTGCAGCCGACGCAGCGCAGTTGATGAGAAGCTTCTTGCATGCTGTAAGCCTAGCCTAGCATCGCTCCAGGAATCCGCGAATACGCGTGACGACCCAGCCAGGAACCTGTTGAGTCGCTTGTTGAGGCGTAGGAGCAGCTGAAAACGCTTCGGTTTCGTTTAAATTCGTAGAGCATGTCGCCACGCATCGTATACTTTCGCCATGTTGCTTTCACCCCGCGAAGCCGCGCAGCGATTGGGGATTTCCTATGCCACCATCAAGCAGTGGCTGTATCGCGGGAAATTGAAGGCAGTAAAGACTCCAGGCGGTCACTACCGCATTCCAGAATCTGAGCTGGACGGCTTGCTCCACCAGGCGAAGCGTCCTGAGACCCCCAAGCGAGAGATGCTGCGCTCGGTCAGCGGGCGGAATCAGCTCACCGGCCGCATCGTCGAACTCAAGATCGACGGATTACTGGCCCAGGTCAAACTCTCGATCGGCGGCCAGATTATCACCTCAATCATCACCGCCGAAGCAGCCCGGGAAATGCGCCTTCAAGTGGGAGAAACCGCCGCCGCTCTCATCAAATCCACTGAAGTGATGGTGCTGCGTGTTTAGACCAGCCTTTCTGATCCTTCTGCTTCTGGCCGGGGTCCAGAGTACCCTCGCTCAGAACGACAGCACGCTCAGGATCGCTGCGGCCGCCGACCTTCAGCCGGTGTTGCCCGCGCTCATCGATCAATTCGATAAGCAGAAAAATAAAAAAGTGGAGGCCTCGTACGCTTCCTCGGCCACTCTGGCCACGCAAATCTTGAATGGGGGTCCCTTCTCTCTGTTCCTTTCGGCTGATCTGTCTTTCCCCCAGAAGGTGGTCGAAGCAGGCCTGGCGGATAGCGCTGCACCAGTTCCCTACGCCCGCGGAACGCTGGTGCTCTGGGCACGGAACGACTCTCCGGTACAACCGCTCAGCATCGACTCACTGCGCAGCCCATCGCTGCGAACCATCGCAGTTGCCAATGCGGAACACGCGCCCTACGGGCGCGCGGCCAAGGCCGCACTCGAGAAGATGGGATTGATGGAAACCTTGAAAGGCAAGCTGGTGGTCGCGGAAAATATCGCGCAAACTGCACAATATGCGGATTCGGGCAATGCGGATGCGGGCCTCATTTCGCTTACTTCAGCGCTGACCCCGCGACTCAGCTCGTCCGGAAAATACATTGAGATCCCGGAGGATGACTACCCTCCCATATTGCAAGGCGCGGTCGTGATCAAGCATGGAGCCGACTCTGCCACGGCTCACCAATTCCTCGACTTCCTGCTCTCGCCGCCGATCAGAAAACAGCTGGCTGAGCGGGGCCTGAAAGCGCCGTAAGGATTACCTTCTCACTCATCCTTTTCACGACTATGGACCGGCAAGCAATCTTCCTCACCGTTCGCCTGGCCACCCTGACCACGTTGATCCTTCTTGCCATCGCAATCCCCCTGGGATATTGGCTAGCCTACGGACGTGCGCGGTGGAAGCCGTTGGTCGAAGCCGCGGTGGCCCTTCCCCTGGTACTACCTCCGACGGTCCTGGGTTTTTATCTGCTGGTGCTCATGGCTCCCCGCACGGCGGCCGGCAGAGCGCTCACCATGCTCTTCGGGCATCCCCTCGCCTTCTCTTTCACCGGACTCCTGGTGGGCTCTGTCATCTTCAGCCTCCCCTTTGCCGTGCAGCCTATGACCTCCGGCTTCCGCTCAGTGGATCTAGGAATTCTGGAGGCGGCCCAGATTTTGTCCGCTCGTCCTGGTAAGATCCTGGCCCGGGTCTTGCTACCACTGGTCCGGCCTTTCCTGCTCACTGCTGCCGTGCTCGCGTTCACCCACACAGTGGGCGAGTTTGGGGTGGTGCTGATGATTGGCGGAGGCATTCCGGGAGTGACCAAGACTCTGTCGATCTCGATTTACGATCAGGTTCAGGACTTCGCTTATGCGCAGGCCAACCACACGGCCTTGCTGCTGCTGAGTCTCTCCTTCCTGGCGTTGCTGATCATCTACGGACGCCGGGGAAGAGCCGGTGTCTAAGGTCTACTTACAAGCCGACATCGAACACACCCTGGGCGATCTCTCGCTGCGCATCTCATGCGCCCTCTCGGCCCCGTGGACCGTGCTCTTCGGTCCGTCGGGTGCGGGCAAGACTTCGCTATTGCGCGTCCTTGGGGGGTTGACCCGGCCGGAACGTGGCCGGGTGGTATTCGACGGAAGAACGCTGGTGGAGACGGAACGCGGCGTTTGGGTTCCCCCTGCAGAACGCGGCATAGGCTTTGTGACTCAGCAACCCGCTCTCTTTCCCCACATGGATGTAACCGCCAATGTTGCCTTTGGTCTTTCCGGGCCTAGCCGCCGCTCGAGAGAAGAGCGCGTGGGGCAAATGCTTCAACTCTTCCAGGCTGACCACCTCGCCAAGCGGCGTCCCGCGGATCTTTCCGGGGGCGAGAAGCAGCGGGTCGCGCTGGCCCGCGCTCTCGCTCCCGAACCGCGCCTGCTTCTGCTGGACGAACCATTCAATGGCCTCGACGCCGATCTTAAGGCTGGGATCCTGAAGCAGCTGACGGTATGGCTCGCAGAGCGAAATGTTCCCGCACTCTACGTCTCCCATGACGTGGCCGAAGCCTTCCAGACCGAAGCAGATGTCATGGTGATCGAGCGGGGCCAGATCAAGGCTCACGGCCCGGCATCGATCGTTCTAGCTGCCCATCGGGAGCAGCTGCTGCGGCAACTCGGCGCGAGCTAGCCCCCGCTAGGTTCCGCCGCTTCACATCCCCTTGAACTAACCCAGCCAGACCGGCTCAGGCTCCAGGCGGACGGCGAAGCCTGACGCTACCGCCGCGATGACCTTGTCGCGCAGGGCAGTCACCTCGGTTGCGCTGGCCCCACCGCGATTGACGAGGGCCAAGGTATGGCGGCTCGAGATGCCCGCATTGCCCAAGGCATACCCCTTGGCAAAGCCGGCTCGCTCGATCAGCCATGCAGCGGACAGCTTTACCTCGCCCTGCGGTGCCGGATAGGCCGGGATGCTCTGCTTCTCAACCTTTAACTTCAGAGCCAGCGAGTCAAGGGTTGATAGAGGTACAACCGGGTTTTTAAAGAAGCTACCGGCACTGCGACAGTCTGCATCACCGGGAACCAGGAGCATCCCCTTCTGCTCGCGTATGGAGCGCACGGCGTCGCGAACCTCAGCCAGCGTGGGCGCGGTCACGCTGCGGGCAGCAAAGTACCGCGCAACGTCTGCGTAGACAAAGTTGGCCGGTGCATCCCTGCGCAGCGCATATTGGACGCCGCTTACTACGTAGCGTTCCCGCTGGCTGCTATTGAAAATGCTCCGGCGATAAGAAAAACCGCAGTCGGAAGCGGCCAGATCCACAAATTGCCCGGCCTTCCGGTCGAACGCCCGTACCGTGACGATAGTTTGCGAAACCTCCTGCCCATACGCCCCTACGTTCTGCACCGGCGTGCCGCCTACCGTGCCGGGAATGCCGGAGAGACACTCCACCCCCGCCAAGCCCGCGGCGACAGCATGAGCTACCAGCCCATCCCAGTCTTCTCCTGCTGCGGCAGAAATGATCGAACGGCCGCCCTCTTCGGTGGATTCTATTCCGCGCAGAGCGATGCGCAGGACGAGACCGGGGAAGCCGGCGTCGGATACCAGCAGATTGCTGCCGCCGCCAAGAATGAAAAGTGGCAAGTTGCGTTCCCTGGCGAAAGTAATGCCGGCAGCGATATCGTCTTCGCTCACCGATTCTGCAAACCAACGGGCTGGACCGCCAATCTGGAAGGTCGTGTACGGTGCGAGCGGGACTTCCTCAAGAAACTGCATTTTGCAATCAGGGTATATCACTGGCGTAACCCTGGTTGAATCTTTACAATCGGGGGAGTGTTCCAGGTAGTGTCAGAACCTGCAACACACCAGAGTACTGAAGGAGCAAGCATGTACCCCGAGATCATGGTCATACCGATGCGCGAAGAGCTTACCCGCGCCGGCCTCAAAGAAGCGCGGACCGCAGAAGAAGTCGACGCGGCCCTGGCAAAGCCGGGCACCACGATGCTGGTGGTCAACTCGATCTGTGGTTGTGCCGCCGGCAAGATGCGCCCGGGCGTCCGGCTCGCACTGCAGAACAAGAATCTGCCCGATCAGGCGATTACCGTGTTCGCCGGACAGGATCGCGAAGCCACGGAGCGCGCCCGCTCCTACTTCGAAGGCCATCCTCCTACCTCGCCTGCCATCGCTTTTTTGCGTGACGGCAAGCTGGTCTACCTGATGCAGCGCTCTGCCATCGAGACAGCGACCGCGCCGATGATCGCCCAGGAACTGACTCGGGCGATGAACGAGCTGTGCAGCAAGACCACTGCATAATCAGCCATATACGCTGAAAACCATCAAGTGGCGGATGAACTTTTGTTCGGCGGCACGGCTATAGGCCGTGCCGTGCTGAGCGACATCCGAAACAAGCAAGTTATAGTTTTCTCGGACAGGCGCCGTGCTGCGCCAGTAGAGCCTCGATATCCGCTTCGGCCCCCGCAACTTTTGACCGCCAGGACTCCTGTACCGTGGCATGCGCTGTGGGATGAGCTTTGTCGATCTGCTCCTGGTAAACGAAGGTGACCACCCGGTCCCCGGGCTCATCGCGCCAGACGTTTCCTTCTCCGTCGCGACGGCTCGATCCTGAAACCCAGCCGGCCGGCGTCAAATGCCATTCGGTCCACTGTCTGCTAATGGCCATGTCTCTCCAGCCTTGCATTGCCTACGGTGACGTTATAGGTTAGCAGGACAGGGCCCCCGTCTACACGCACAAGTACCGCGTGCGTTCGATCCGTACCACCTCAAATCATCCAGGCGTCTATAGGATCGATATATATGACAACAATCGAAGAAACGGCGGCTCCTTGCCGCAAGCGATCGCTGGTGAAGGGGTTTCTCGCTGGAGCGATCGGGGGATTGGCGGGAGCGGCTGCGAAGGCCGCAGCGGAAGCAGTCTACCCGCCGCGTATCCAAGGACAAATTCCTCCACCCGCGGTGCTGGCCAATCGAATGGCGGGCCGTACCCTCACGGAGACGGAAGAGGAGGTCTCCGTGCAAGCCATCCACTGGGGCTTCGGAGCTTTGGTAGGCGGGGTGTACGGGACGCTCGCCGAGTATCAGCCCATGGTGACTGGACGCATGGGAGCCAACTTCGGCCTAACCCTTTGCGGGATCACCCACGCATCTGCATTACCCATGATGGGCTTGACGGAAAAGCCGGAAGACCAACCCGCGCGCGAGCATGCGAGTGAATTGGTAAGCCATGCGATCTATGGCGTCACCACGGAGTTGGTTCGCCGCCTGGCTCGAAGGATTATCTAAGCCAGTTTTGAAGGGTACGGCCTACCCTCGCCGCAGCGAGCATCAGGCCTTACATGAGTGCTTACGACATGATCAGCTTTAGCCGCTGAGGAGGCTCTTTCATCCTCCCCCAACTTTCCTGCACTCATTGCTGTCTGCGGCCGGTCTCGACGACCGGCCGCAATTTGTACCCTAGGCGATCCTGTCGATCTGTTCGCCAGGCAGCGCTTGCTCTGCCCTCCGCGTGGTGATCAACACAGAAGGATAGCGCAGGCCGGCGTAGACGACCGCTGCAACGATTGCACCCACAAACGGCGCCACAATGAACAGCCACAGTTGCTGTAGCGCCCAACCGCCGACAAAGATCGCCGGGCCGATGCTTCGCGCGGGATTCACCGAGGTGTTGGTGATGGGAATGCCCACCAGGTGAATCAGGGTCAAGACCAATCCAATGGCCAAACCCGCAAAACCTACCGGAGCACTTACGTCAGTAGACCCCAGCACGGTGAGTACAAGAAACATGGTGAGCACCGCTTCAGCAACAAAGCCGGCCGCCAGCGAGTAGTGATCGGGAGAGTGCAGGCCATAGCCATCCGCCCCGAGCCCGCTGACAGACGCACTGTATCCACCCTGAATGCCGTTGGCGATCACCAGGATGACTCCGGAAGCAAGGACGGCGCCGATCACCTGCGCCACCATGTAGGCACCTGCATCCTTGGCACTGATCTTCCTGGCCAGAAATACCCCAAGGGTGACCGCCGGATTCACATGGCAGCCGGAAATGGGCCCGATGGTGTACACCATGGCGAGCAGTGAAAGGCCAAAGGCTGCGGCGACGCCGGCAAACCCGATATGGCTCCCGGCAAGCACCGCACTACCTACGCCGCCGAAAACCAGGACAAACGTACCAACCAGTTCCGCGAAGTATTTATTCATGGACGCCTCCTCATAAAGCAATCTGCTGTTGCGAGGGCCTTCCACGACCGGTAGGAGCAGCTCTTCCTGGCGGAAAAGCTGCGTTCTTTCTCCGAACGCTGTTACGGGAGAATGCTCGTGGCCACCGCAGTATACGGCCATTTCCGAATCATGAATACGAATTTTCGGCTTGGATTCTAGCGCGTACGGCCGGTGGTTTCCGCCGGACTCATGGCCTGCACTTTGCTGTGTTTGATGCTGTAACCGAAATAGATTCCCAGGCCGATGACCAGCCAGATGATCAACACTTCCCAGGTGAGGAGAGGCAGCTTGCACATCAAATAGAAAGCGCTGCAGATGCCCAGGATCGGAACCAGCGGAACCAGCGGCGTCCGGAACGGACGCTCCATGTTGGGGTGGCGCCGGCGCAGGATCCAGACGCCGGCACAAACAATCGTAAAGGCGAGCAGCGTTCCCATGTTGACCAGAGCTGCGAGCTTATCAATCGGCAGCAGCGCGGGAAGAAACGCAACAATCGTGCCTACGACTATGTTCGATATCCAAGGCGTGCGGAATTTGGGATGAACGGCCGAAGCCCATTTCCATAACAGACCGTCCTTGGACATCGAATAGAACACGCGCGACTGACCGAGGAGCATCACCAGCATCACGGTACCCAGCCCAAAGACCGCGCCGATCTTCACCAACAGGCTGCCCCACGTCACGCCGGTGACATCGATGCCCACTGCCACCGGGTCGCTCACATCGAGGCTGCGATAGTTGACCAGGCCGGTCAGCACGGTGGAGACCAGGATGTAAAGGAGGGTGCAGACCACCAGTGAACCGAGGATGCCGATCGGCATATCGCGCTGCGGGTTCCGCGCTTCTTGCGCCGCTGTCGAGACAGCGTCGAATCCGATATAGGCGAAGAAGACCGAGGCCGCTCCGGCCGTGATTCCGCCGAAGCCAAAAGCTCCCGGGCCTTCCGCTGGAGGAATGAAGGGATGCCAGTTAGCCCTGGCGACCTCAGGATGATGAAGCAGGAACGCTCCGCCCAGAAAAAGAAAAATGCCTACAATCCCAAGTTTGACAATCACGATTGCGGAGTTGAGATTGGCCGATTCCTTGATGCCGATGACCAGCACAGCAGTGACCACCAGGATGGCAAGGAAAGCGACCAGGTTGAACAAGCCCGCAACGTGGGGCAGGGCCGCGGCATTGACGGTAGACGGAAGCGACATCGCCGGCTGCCATCGGTCGCCATAGAAATAAAGCACATTGCCGTAGGTGGTAGTGAATTGCGGCGGCAAGTAAATGTGCAGTTCCTGCAGCAGGCTCACGAAGTATCCGGACCATCCGGAGGCCACGGTGGCCGCGCCGAAAGCGTATTCCAGGACCAGGTCCCAGCCGATGATCCAAGCCACCAACTCGCCCAGGGTGGCGTAGCCGTAGGTATAAGCGGAGCCGGCAATGGGAATAATGGACGCGAACTCTGAGTAGCAGAGCCCGGCAAACGCGCAGGTGATGCCGGCAAAGACAAAGCTGAGAGCCACCGCTGGACCGGCGTGGATTGCAGCCGCCTGACCGGTAAGCACGAAGATTCCCGCGCCGATGATGGCGCCGATGCCAAGCGTGATCAGGTTGACCGGGCCGAGAGAGCGACGGAGGGTATTCTCTCCTACCTCGTTGGCCTCTTTGGTAAGCGTCGAGAGGGGCTTGGTTGCCAGCAGTCTAGGCATCGTTGGTTGTATGTTCTATACCGTTTTCCCCTAACCATGTCCAGCAAAGGATTTCATCCCGCTGCAACATGATTGCCCAGGCGGCTAAAGAACTCCTCTACGCTCTTGGCCGGGCTCTGGATCAAATCGGAGATAACCGCCACCGAGTCGGCGCCCGCCTCAATGACGGAGGCGCAGTTGGCCCGGGTAATGCCCCCAATCGCAACCAGCGGCTTATCGGTCAGGGCGCGGGCTGCCCGTACCCCTTCGAGGCCGACTACTGGATCCGAAACTTGCTTGGACGAAGTCGCAAACACGGGGCCGATTGCAACGTAGTCCACCGGGCTACCTGCCGCTTTAACTAACTGACTCTTGCCGTGCGTCGAAAGCCCCACCATCACTTCCGGCCCAACCATGGCACGCGCCGCGGCCGGCGAAAGATCATCCTGGCCCACATGCACTCCGTCATAGCCGGTGGAAAGCACCAGCGGGACTCGGTCGTTGAGGATGAGACAGCTGTCTAACGGAGGGAAGATCCTGCGTAGAATGGCGGCCCGCTGCAGCAATAGTTCGTCTGCTGCCTCTTTATCGCGGTACTGCAGAAACCGGATGCCCGCCTCACGCAATTCGCGTGCGAAATCCTCCAGGGAAAGACCGGCCCTCAAGAGAAGACCAGCATCCAGAATGGGATAAAAGCGGGGCAGACCAAGCTGCCGGGACATGGTTATCCTCCGGCGAGAAGCTGTTCGCGGCGAAGTTTCTCGCGCTCGAAGAAGCGCTCCATAAACTTGGTGTCAAAGGATCCGTCGCGAAATTCCTGGTCTTCCAGGATGCGGCGGTGCAAGGGAATGGTGGTGTGGATGCCCTCCACAACGAACATCTCGAGCGCGCGCGACATGCGGGCCATGGCCTCCGTCCGGTCTTTGCCGTGGACGATCAGCTTGGCAATCAGGGAATCATAATAAGGCGGCACAACGCCTTCAGCGTACTGTGCCGTGTCCACGCGTACCCCGTTACCGCCCGGAACATTAAATGCAGTGATGCGGCCGGCGGAAGGTGTGAACTTCTCCGGATGCTCTGCATTGACCCGGCACTCAATCGCATGCCCGCGAATCGGCACCGTCTCTGGAAGAATACTGCTCAACGGCTCCCCGGCTGCAATGCGCAGTTGCGCTTTCACCAGGTCGATACCGGTCACCGCCTCGGTAACCGGGTGCTCCACTTGGATGCGCGTGTTCATCTCGATAAAGTAGAGCTTGCCGTCCTCGTCCATCAGGAACTCGACAGTGCCGGCGTTCTGATAGCCGATGGCGGTCAGACACCGTTTGAGTGTCTTGGCGATGTCTTCACGAATCCTAGGCGTGACCTGAAGCGAGGGCGCCTCTTCAATCAGCTTCTGGTGGCGGCGCTGGATGGAACACTCCCGCTCGCCCAGGGAGACAACGTTGCCGTGCTCATCGGCCAGGATCTGGAACTCGATGTGCCTGGGGCGTTCGATGAATTTCTCCATGTACAGGTCGCCGTTGCCGAAGGCGTTCGATGCCTCGGTGTGCGCGGCCTGAAAGAGCTGAGGCAGTTCCTCCTCGGAGCGAATGACGCGCATGCCGCGCCCACCACCGCCCGCCGAGGCCTTGAGGATTACGGGAAAGCCGACCGTGCGGACCCAGGCCAGCGCCTCTTCCTCATTCTGCAGCACGCCGTCTGAGCCGGGCAGGATCGGAACCTTAGCCCTCTTCATCGCCTGGCGAGCTTTGTCCTTCTCCCCCATAAGCCGCATGGCTTCGGGAGGAGGTCCGACGAATTTAATGTTCGAAGCGCGGCAAACCTCGGCGAAGTTCGCATTCTCGCTCAGCAGTCCATAACCGGGGTGGATGGCGTCGACGTCGGCGATTTCCGCCGCTGAGATGACGGCAGGGACATTCAGATAACTTTCCGCGGACCGGGGCGGACCAATGCAGATCGCCTCATCGGCAAAACGCACGTGGAGTGAGTTGCGATCGGCCTCGCTGTAGATCGCGACCGTACGGATGCCGAGTTCTTTGCAGGCGCAGATGACGCGTAGCGCGATTTCGCCACGGTTGGCGATGAGCAATTTTCGAAACATAGGTTTCAACCGGAGACCGTGAGCATGCTCAGTGGAGCCGCAGGGCGAAGAGCGGCTGGCCGTATTCGACCGGCTGGCCATTCGTGACCAGGCGCTTGACCACTTCTCCGGCCGCGTCTGATTCGATCTCGTTCATCAGCTTCATGGCCTCGACGATGCACAGCACCTGCCCGTTCTCAATCTCGTCCCCAATCTTGACGAAGGCAGCGGCGCCAGGAGAAGAAGACTCGTAGAAGGTGCCAACGATCGGTGACTTGACGATATGCAGCGCCTCCTCCTCGGCCGGGGCGTCCGCACCAGAAGCCGGCGAAGAGGAGGCCACCGCATGTATACCTTGCGAAGGGGCGGCTGCCGCTTGTTGCCCAGGGGACAACAACTGTCCGAGACGGGCAAGGTCGAGGGCCGAGGCGGGCGTTCCATGCGAGGGCTGCCCGAACTTTATGCGCACCTTGAGGTCGCCGCGTTCGAGGTCGAACTCGCCAATACCGTTTTCTTTCAGGAACTCGATCAGTTCCTTCAACTCTATGATTTCGTCAGGCGTCATGAATCTCTCGTCTGCTTAATACACTGGCTCAAAGCTGCGTCCAACCGGTGGATGCCGGCGTCAGAACCTGCCCACCCTCGGGAGTGACGGCAACCATATCTTCGATGCGCACTCCGAAGTGACCAGCAATGTAGACGCCGGGTTCGATGGTTACCACCATACCCGGCAAAAGGGACTGCGACTGCTCCGCGGCAATGCGGGGTGCTTCATGGATTTCTAGTCCAACACCGTGACCGGTTGAGTGCGTAAAGTACTCAGCCAAGCCAGCTTTGCGAAGGACACTGCGCGCTGCTTCGTCTACCTCTCCACAGGAAGCCCCGGGCTTGACCGCCGCAACGGCTGCCTGTTGCGCCTCCCGCACAGCATCATACGTGAAGCGCTCCCGGCGTGTTGGCTGGCCCAGGAAAACTGTGCGTGTCATGTCTGAGCAATAACCCTTGAGAATAACACCGAAGTCGAGCGTTAAGAATCCTTTACGCGGCAGCCGCTGAGAGGTCGCGTGGCCATGGGGCAAGGCCGAGCGGGCGCCGCCGGCCACGATGCTGTCGAAGGACATGCCCTCGGCCCCACGCAACCGCGCGCTGTGCTCCAGCTGTGCCGCTACTGTGGTCTCTGGTACCCCAGATTGCAAGTGCGGCAGAAGCTCATGGAACAAGTCCACGCCCAGATGAGCAGCCTCCTTCATAAGCCGGAGTTCGTCCTGGTCCTTGATCAGACGCAGGTGCGGGACCAGCGACTCGTCCAGAGACTGAAAGAAGCCGCGATGCCCAGGGCTCAAGGCCTTGCGGTACAGCGCCAACTCGGTAACCGTGGTAGATCCCGGATCGAAAGCGCAATGCTCTGCTCCGCTGGCCGCCAGCCATCGGCATGCCTCATCGCGGGCTGACTTGGCCGCGATCACCACCCGGGCTGCGCTGGTTTCCTGCCGCGCCTGCGTCGTATACCGGCCGTCCGTGAACATGGCGGCTCGATTCGCGGTAACGGCGAGATACGCGTTGGAGCCGGTAAATCCACAAAGATAGCGAACGTCCGGCAGATGCGTGACCAGCAAGCTGTCGATGCTCCGTTGCTTCATCTGCCGGCGCAATGAGCGCAGCCTTCGTGCGTGATCCATCTGCTCAGGTATATCAGGACTCAACCGTCCGCGGGGATAAACCTGCTCTGCCCGGGTTTGCCGCAGCTCACTGTAGCCAGTACACTTAGAGTGCTAGGAAAGGCTGCATAACCCCATGCTCGTGGTCATGAAACCGCAGGCTACGGCGGAAGAAATCCAGGCCGTCTGCGATCAGATTCACAACTTAGGCTTCCGTGCTCATCCCATGCCCGGCGCGCAACGCACGGCCATCGGCATCACCGGCAACAGCGGCGCCGTGGATCAGGGCGACATCGAAGATCTTTCCGGCGTGGCCGAGGTGATCCGGGTCACGAAGCCCTACAAGCTGGTCAGCCGCGATGTAAAGCAAGAGGACACGGTGATCGCCTTCCCCGGCACCAATGCGACCATCGGCGGCCGTGAACTCGCGGTGATCGCCGGACCTTGCTCAGTCGAATCCCGGGAGCAGGCATTCGCAATTGCGGAGCAGGTCGCTCGCGCGGGAGCCCAGTTCTTTCGCGGTGGGGCGTATAAACCGCGCACTTCCCCTTACGCCTTTCAGGGCATGGGCGAAGACGGTCTGAAGATCATGGCGGAGATACGCGACCGGTTCGGCCTGCGTATTGTTACTGAGGCCCTGGACAATGAGAGCCTGGACCTGGTTGCGGACTACGCCGATGTCATCCAAATCGGGGCTCGCAATATGCAGAACTTCTCCTTGTTGAAGCGCGCCGGGCGAACGCGCAAGCCGGTGATGGTCAAGCGCGGCATGTCCGCGACCCTGGACGAACTGCTGATGGCTGCCGAGTACGTCATGAGCGAAGGCAACTACCAGGTGATTCTTTGCGAGCGTGGAGTACGCACCTTCGCCGATCACACTCGCAATACTCTTGACTTGAGCATTGTTCCAGCTGTGCAGCGTGCCAGCCATCTACCAATTATTGTTGATCCGAGCCATGGCACCGGGAAGCGCAACATGGTTCTTCCGCTGGCTCGGGCGGCTACCGCAGTCGGCGCAGATGGCCTGATTATCGAAGTGCACCACCATCCAGATAAGGCCCTCTCTGACGGTGCCCAGTCCCTCTATCCGGAACAGTTTGTCGAACTGATGGACGAAATCGCCCCCATCGCAACCGCCGTCCACAGGTCTCTACCTCGGGGAATCAAGATCGCTGAGACCGTCCCTTCCGCGAGGGGTTAAAGCATTCTAGAGAGGGAAATGCGACCAATGTGGGTGCCCCCGTGGCTGCCTTGGCTGGTCTTGCTCACGCTGGGCGCAACCGGTTGCCGACGAGATGTAGGCTATTCCGCGAATTATCGCGAGTACGCCTATATCAGCAACGGCGGCAGTAATACCGTAACTGTTCTCGACCTGGTCAACATGCGGCAAGACCGCGTCATTGCCGTTGGCTCCGATCCTTCGGGATTGGCGGTCAACCCTCACCGGAACGAAGTTTATGTAGTGAATTCCGGCAGCGGTACCGTGACCGTGATCAACGCCGAGACCAACACCGTAGCCGCAACCATTCCCGTGGAACGGCAACCCTACTTCGTCGACGTGGATGCGCAGGGTGAGCGCGCTTACGTCGCCAACTCCGGTTCCAATAACGTCTCAGTCATCGACCTTGTCAGTCGCCGTGTGATCGGCGTCATTGGCGCGGGTGAGGCGCCAGGCCTGGCTCGTGTCACCCACAACGGCAAGACGCTGGTGATTTCCAACCGCGCCAGCGGCAGCGTCAGCATCGCGGATGCGCGCTCCTTCAAAGTACGAACCAGCTTCGATCATTGCCCGGGCGCAACCGACGTCATGATCCTGCCGGACTCCTCAAAGGCCTTTGTCGCCTGCTCCACCGGCCACCAGATCATGGTGATTGGGCTGGCTCATGACACCGGCAGCACTCCTGCATCCGCTGACGTTCTGCTCGCCTTGCTCGATGTAGGCAAGACGCCGATGCATATCGCACTGAAGCCGGACGGCGGTGAAGCCTTCGTCTCCAACTACGATAGCGATACCATCTCGGAGCTCACCACATCGTCCAATGAAGTGGGAGGAGCGTACCTGGTGGGTGCGCACCCCGTTCGTGGATTGGTGAGCGCGGACAACTCTCTCTTATATGTAAGCGATTTCAGCGCCGGCAGAGTGGTGATTTACAGCATTGACGACGGCAAGCTAGTTCTTCCGGGGGTCAGGGTTGGCGAGGGTCCTGACGCACTGGCCTTCTCCGCATCCGGACGGATGCTTCTGGTGGCGAACGCGCAATCCGGGGACATTGCGGCCGTGCGCCTCGAAGCCAACACCGCTTCCCTGCTCACCCTATTCCCTGCCGGGCGCGCGCCCAACGACATCGTGGTGAAAGCCTTCCTGGTTCGCTAGGCAGACGATCAACAGGGGGCGAGTTCCTCGCAAAGCATTTACGTACGTACCCTTCAAAAAATGAGTTTCCCCCAGCCTGCTTGAGCGGGACGTGGAGCTGTCAGATTTCGGAGACTTGCGGAATGCGAGTTTTCTAACAGCGACCGCTCTCATGCTTTGTATCAGGGCACAAATTCAGTCGGGCCGTAAAAGCCACAGCCAATGAGGGCTTTAGCCCTGAGTTGTTTGCTCTCCTGCCCGGTGCACCGATTCTCCTCAGAGGCTAAAGCCTAGCTCCTTGCAAAGCATTTACGCACAGCCTGAAGGCCGTACCCTTCGCTTTTCAACTCTTGAGGGTAAGCTTTTCAGCGCACAGATTGCTTTTCTTCGTTGGCACGTTCCAAATCTGCCAGGTAGGCAATGCGCAAGGCATGGCGCGAGGCCGAGTAGTGTGCGCCCGCGAGCAGCAGCAAGCCAGTCACGAAGGCCCACAACATCAAGCCCACGGAGACAGAGAAGGGGCCGTATACCTTTTGCAGGTCCATCCAGGGTAACGCCGCGACATACAACATCTTGGCGCCCTCCCACGAGAGCCCGATCACAATGGCGGTCGGCAGCACAGCGCGTACGGGCAGCTTGCGGTTGGGAAGAATCCAATAGACCAGGAAGAAGAGAAGTACACTGGCGACGGCCGCCGAGATCTGAAGCAGCCAGTGGGAGACGAAATTGAAGACCATGTTATTGGTGTGGCCCAGAAAGATGAGCCGCAAGAGCGATTGCTGCGCCGCGGTGATGGCCACGCTGACCAGAGCCAGCGTGCCAATGCTGGCCGCCAGGCAAAGCGAGACCAACTGGTTCATGAGGTAGGAGCGGTTCTTCGTTACCCCCCACACCCGGTTCAAGGCTACTTCGAGCGGCAGGAAGACGCCGGTGGAAGAGATCAGCAGCATGACCACCGAAGCCACCTGTACTCCGCTGTGGGCGTGGGCCACAATCTCCATGTTTTTTGTGACAAATTGTTGCCCGGTGGGCAAAAAGTAGCGGATCATGTCCGCGATCGCGCTCTCCATGGCGGTGGAATGAAAGACCATGCGCGCAATGGTGAACATCATGACGATGAATGGAAACAGCGACAGAATGGCATTGGCGGCGACGCTGAAAGCGTAGGTATGCACTTCGGTCTGCGCCATGTAGCGAGCGAGGCTGACGACCTCTTCCACCAGGCCCGCGTTGCCCGCTAATCTTGCCGGCGGCCGCGGTTGAGCGGGAGCACCAAGGAAGGCATCGTCTTCAGGGGTGGCCAAAATTGGCGGGATGGCGGATGCTCCAAGCCTCATAGGCTTTGATGCTAGCAGCCCGGGAGCGGGCCCGAAATGACCCGCATGAACCAGGTAACTACAACGTTGCGCTCCATGACAACAGGCCAGTCTGATTCGGTGGCATCGCGCTCGATGACCGTATGGTTCCGTCAGGCAAATTTTTCTTGCACTGGATTCCAATTCCTGCCATAACATCATCAAGCTCGAACAAAGTTCCCTGTTCGGAACGCTCGGAAGGCCAATTGGTGTAATTGTTTCACCGCTCTCAAAGCATTCCAGGTAACTGAGGATTTGCCGTGTGCTAAACGGCGGGTCGTGGTGTCCCTAAGGAACGCTGGAGATGGTTACTAAAGCAGGAAAGGGAGTTCGCTTGAAGGAAAATGGCGTGGTGAAGTGGTTTAACGGAGCCAAAGGATACGGATTTATCCAGCGTTCGACTGGAGAGGATGTCTTCGTTCATTTCTCCGCAATCCAGGAGAACGGATACAAAACCCTGAACGAGGGCGATGCGGTGGAGTTCGAGTGCCAGCAAGGCCCCAAGGGACTCAATGCCGCCAATGTTGTACGTAGCGCCTGATTTTCTTCGCGTTTGCCCTATCGTTTATTGCCGGTAGCGTGCAAGGGCCCATTGCGCCGCCTCTGCAAGCACGGGTTCCGAACCTGCAGCCCACTTGCGTAGCTTGGGCACGTAGCTCGCCACGCCGCTGTTTCCCATGGCGATCGCCACGTTGCGCAACAGGCCACTCAGCTTGGTGCGTTGCACAGGAGAATGTCGGAACAGGCTACGAAAGCTGTCCGCATCCAGCTCCGCGAGCCAGGCAAGCGCAGGGTTAACCAGTTCTGGACGAACCCCAAGCTCCTCGTCCTGGCTTACTGGCGCGCGTCGATTCCAGGGGCACACATCCTGGCAGATGTCGCAGCCAAAAACCTGCCGACCCATTTGCGCACGGAGCGGCTCAGCAATCGGCCCTCGCTTTTCAATGGTCAGGTAGGAGATACACAGGCTTGCATCCATCTGGTAAGGCGCAATCAGGGCGCCAGTAGGGCAAGCATCGATGCATCGCGTGCAACTGCCGCAGCGATCTTCCGCGACCCGGATCGGCATCTCGGACGGCAGTTCCAGCGCGGTCAGAATCACCCCCAAAAAAAGCCATGATCCGAGCTCCTGGTTCAGGATGCAGGTATTCTTTCCGATCCAGCCAACGCCGGCGTACTTGGCGTAAACCCTTTCGACCAGGGGACCCGTATCCACGTAGCAGCGGGATTGAAAGGGTCCGAGCCGCTGCTGCAGGCTCTGCTCCAGCTTCTGCAGGCGGCGCAGCAGAACATCGTGGTAATCGCTCGGCTGGCCGGCCTCACCAGTCCACGCATAACGCGCGATCCACCCGCTCTCCGACGAAGCCGGATCGATGGATTTGGGCGCCTCGGTGTTGTAATTGGCGGCACAGACAATGACGGAGCGCGCCCACGGCACGGCCACCCGCAGAGAAGATCGAAGCAGGCGGTTGGCTTCGTCGCGGCGCTTCAGGTACTCCATCTCACCGGCATAGCCGCGCTCGATCCAAGGCTCGAAGTGGCTTAGCTCGGGTGCCTCTTCGCCCGGCGGCGGAATGGGAGCGATGCCCGCCTTGGCAAATCCCTCTTTTTGGGCCAGCGCGACGATCTGATCGTGCACGGCGGACGAGGGCTGCTGCACGGTCAACCCGCAACACTCGCGGCCAAGGCCTCCACGAGCGCGAGATTCGGCAACAAGTTTGCGGGAAGCCCGTGGCGCTCTCCTAAATAGTCTGGACTGTTGTAGGAAACGAAAACTTTCCCCTGACCGTCCTCGGCAACCAGAATTTTGAGCGGCAGATCGATGGCGATGCTCGGAGCGGCCAACATCAGGGGAGTGCCCCCCTTTGGATTCCCAAAGATGAGTAACTTGGTCGGGGGCATGCGCATCCCCACCTTTTCTGCTTCCCCACTGTGATCGATCAACGCGAAAACAGTGACCGCTTTGGCCGCGAGAGCATCCTGCAGCTTGCGCACCGTTTCATCAACCGAATAGTTGCTGAGCTTGCGAACGATTCCTTGGCCGGGCACGGCTCCCCTCCTTTTCCCGTCTACCTGGATTCCATCATAAGTCTCGGAACCCGCCACACTCGAATTGCGTATCTCTTATTAAGGGTGGTTGTCTCCCCAATGGAGCGGATGGACTCATGATCAAGTTCTTGCTGTGGTGTATTCTCTTCATCCTCTGCTGGCCTCTGGCCGTGATGGCGATTGTCCTCTATCCGATAGTATGGCTGGTTCTATTGCCTTTCCGGTTGGCTGGCATCGCCGTGCACGGAGCACTGGAGCTGGTGGGTGCCTTGATCACGCTCCCAGTTCGCATGCTGCGCGCGATCTAGTTTCCATGCATAGCAGGTGGAGATTGACAGGACGTACGAGACGGTTTTACCGGAACTTTATACCTCGACCGATGACAGCGATATAAGAGACTCCGAGTAGGATCGCGGCAATCCACCACGCTATCTCACGACGCACCAGGAGCGTCTGCCCTGTGGTTGTGCGCGGCAGGTAATTGTCGCCCCACATCAAGCCCGATGATCCGCCGAATGCCGCCGGGATGGTTGACACCAGGAGAAGCTTAATCCCGAGAGGATCGAACGCACCAGCTACGCAAGCGAAAATGCCGGCAGCATAGTAGGGGAGCCGGCTCACGGTGTTGTACGCTTGGCGCTCCGGGACGAAAGGCGCGACCGACACGGCGAGAAGCCGTACAACCAGGAGATACAACCCAGCGCCAAAGACCGTCATGCCGATTCGCAGGGCGACTTGATGCGGTAGCCCTCGGATCACCTCATTCCAGTCACCAAACCCGAAGATTCCTGAGAACATGAAATAGCCGGCCCCGGGGAGCAGATTGAGCGCCGCAAAAAGCCACAAGAAGTAGCGTATGTTCGCCCGGTCCCCAGCGCCGCGAGAGGCCACAAGAGAGCCCGCTCCGACAAAAAGATTCACTAACGTCCCGCCGGCGTCGACCCAGCGATCCGGCCGCAATGCTGAGAGATGGTTGCTGGTGAGCTCGGTGGGAACATCTCCGCGCAGCCACGCGGTCAGGCCGTGACCAACACCTTCGTGCAACAGGGTCGCCAACGCGGAGGCAATAACCGCCATGCTGATGATGGTGAGCTTGTCGTTTCGATCCGGCATGATCACCAATCTATCGGAAAATGAAACAGCAACCGATGGGCAAAATCCGACGGATGGCGGCCGGGAACCGCATCAAGGCAATGGCCGCATCACCCAAGCCGTGCCATGGAAACAAGCCCATCTTCGGCTAAGACAGGCCGATCCGCCCAAAGCGTCTTGATCCGTTCGGAGAACAGGAAGAGGGGAAACCCGGCTAGCACTCCAACCGCTGGCGCCAGTGATAGGAGGAAAAACACTTTGGCAATAACCCAGAGGATATGCATGGGTGCATCCTAGCGGTACCGTAACTGACCCAGCTAGGTCACTATAGAGATGCACTCAGGTAATCACCGGACTAAATACGTCTCCATGCCGGCATAACGGTTGGCAAAATGGCTAACTATGGGCCATCCTCCATCACAGACCATGTTCATTCCATGTGACTTTTACCCACTTGCAAAGTTCCTGGGCGAGATAGCCGATAAAGCAGGGGCGCACGTTCGTAACCGCTATTGATGCCTTTGGTGTCCTAAAAAACCCTCCGCCGTAGATCCAAGACTTTTCGTAAGGGTCTAGGATGACGATTGTTGCATGGCTTATATGCAACTCCCGAATAAGGGCACTGTGAACAGGCTGGAGGCTGCGGCGCCTTCGGCCTGTATTTTTTTCTTGCCCATGACCTCTGTAGCCTGCCGCCGCTGGTAATCAATCACTGGTTACGATCGCATCCCTCATTGGAACAATGGTGTAGGCGTCTGTAACGTGGTTGATTACATTTGGTGGAACGGCGAGCCAAAGTAATAGCCGTTCAAGGTGGCTCATGACTCTAACTCCCTCGGATATGTTGGCGATTCAATCGGCTATCGACGCTTACGAAGACAGATTCCCGCACCGGCCCTCCCCCTCCGCCGCAGAAGCCCTGGCATGGAGGTCAGGTAATGAGTGGGACCGTTTATTGCTCTGGTGGCAAGTGGTCGTGATGCCGCGCATACGACCAGTTTTCTTTCATAAACGGGCCGCGCTCCGGTAAAGCTGGAAGCAAAGAACCTGGTGCGCTTTGGCCTAGGGCGCTAGCTGCCTGGCCACTTGGTCTTCCACCGCTTTTTGCAGCAACTTTATGTGATCATCGGAATCAGACAGCATGCCTTGGGCGCAGTCCGGGATGACGGACGCACCGCACACCTGGACAGTGTTCACGACATAGAGCGCCCGATAGACCAGGGTCATCGAGACGGCGGAGCCTTTGTTGTCGTCGATCCCCATGGTAGCCAGCCTAAGTTGCCACCCTTGGGGATTGGCAGCAGTCTCCTCATATCGTGAACTTCTCGCCACAGCAAGCTTGAGCGCACTGCAAAGCTGGTCTCCCACTACATCTCCAGGCAACGCGACGCAATGGATCGCTATGTCGGTCTTATTGGTTTGACCGAATGCTGCGGGGGTCAGCAATAGAGCAAGCGCCAAGCTTTTCATATATGCGACAGTAGCAATTTGCGCGACTCGTTCAATGACCCATTTGCAGTAGGTGCCGCGATAATGTTACCGCTTTTGGTTCTCGTTCCCAAAAGGGGACAGATGCCGCGGCTCAAGTGCCTTTCCCTCCGATAACAAGTCAGCGGTCACCCAGAAACACTATTCGTATCGCAAAGCCTCCTGGGGATCCACACTGGCGATGCGCCGCACCGGTATCCAGCAAGCGAGCAACGCAACCGTTGCCAAAAAGATCGGCACCACCGTGAATGTGAAAGGATCGCGGGGGTGCACGCCGTACAGAATACTTGTGGCAAATTTTGCCAGGGCCAAAGAGCACGGTAAACCTAGTGCGATCGCGATGAACGTTAACAGAAGATATTGACGCGCAATCAACCGTTGGACCGAGCCGATCTGCGCTCCGAGAGCCAGGCGGATCCCGATCTCCCGCGTCCGCCGGCTGACGGTGTAAACCATGATGCCGTAAAGCCCGACCGCGGTAAGGATGAGGCCGGTGACACCAAAGACACCGAAGAGCGTACCAGCCAATCTTGGTAGAACCAGCGCATTGCGAAGATGCTCCTCCATGGTCTTTGCGTTGAAGATTGCCAACGCCGGATCAAGCGTATGAATCTGGTTGCGCACCGCGGACTCCATAGCGGCCGGGTTCCCTTGAGTTTCGACCACCAGGGAGACACCCCGAAAGTCCGGATCACGACCGATATCCTGCGCCAGCGACCGGTAGAGAATCGGCCGTAAGTGCTCGCCCAGTGTTCGGGATCGGCTGTCTTTCACCACACCGACAATCTCATAGGTCGCTCCCGTACCCGTCACCCGTTGGCCGATTGCGTTGCGGTCGCCGAAGAACTCTTTCACGAAGGTCTGGTTCACGACCGCGACTTTGGGTGAGCCCGCAATTTCATTGGCGAAATCTCGGCCGGCTAACTGAACAATGCCCATGGTTTGGAAGAACCCTGGACTAACCATATACAGATCGACAACCTTGTCAGCCACAGTGGAAGCTGCCTGACTCGCGACTTCGAAGTCGTCCCACCGTCCGTCCATGGACAGTGGCACGGGATCAACGAAGGCGACCGACACAACTCCGGGAAGCGAACCAACTCGCCGCCGCAGTTCGTCCACAAACTGCGTTGTGCGCGCCGTAGAGTAACCATTCAGTTCCGGATCGATATTCATCAACAGGATGTCGCGAGACCGAAAGCCAATGTTGATGCTGGAAGCACTCTGCAGGCTGCGCAGGAACAGTCCCGTGGCGCACAAGAGAACGAGCGACAAAAAGATCTGCGAAAGTACAAGCGCATTGCGCAAGCTCCACCGGCGCTCCCGGTAAGCGAACGCTTCCTCGCCTTTGATTGCCTTGGCGATCATAGGGCGCGACGCAGCCCAGGCCGGAGCCACACCGATCAGCAGCCCGGTAGCTACGCTCAAGCCGAAGGTATAAGCCAGGACCTTCCAGCTGATATGCACACTCAGATCGATGGGCAAAGGAATAGGAAGATGAAACGCCGAGAGCGCGGATGTTCCCCAAAGGCAGAGGCTAAGCCCGAAGACTCCTCCGCCCAGCGCAAGCAGTGTGCTCTCCAACAGCATCTGCCGCAGCAGTTGTATTCTTTGGGCGCCCAGCGAGAGGCGCACCGCCATTTCCCTCTGGCGGGCAAAGGCCTGTGCCAGCAGCAAATTGACTACGTTCACGCACGCAATGCAGAGCACGAGGAAGGCCACGGCCGAGAGCGCGGAGAGAAAGCCGATCAGACCCGCCTTCTCATCCGGAGGCAGAGATCCGGCGGCCTCCAGTCGGAAGCCGCTGTCTTTTTCGGTTTCCGGATAGGTCTGTGCGAGGCGCTGCGCGATTCCATTCAGCTCCGCGGCAGCTTGCGTGCTGTTGATTCCCGGTGCCAGCCGGCCCACGACCTCCAGCCAGGTATTGCTACGCGAGCGGGTACCCATTCTGCGCATCAGAAGCTCCTTGTTGCCCAGTGGGACCCAAAGGTCGGAGGTAAAGATATCCAACCCGCGAAACGGAGCGGGAGCCACGCCGACCACGGTGAAGGAATGACCCGAAACATTAACCGCTTTTCCGATGATGCTGCGATCAGCGCCAAAGCGCTTCGACCAGAGGTGGTAACTCAGAACCACCACCGGAGCATCTTCTTCCCCCCGGTGAAAGCCGCGGCCCAGAGCCATTGGAATTTGGTTGACGTCGAAGTAATTGAATTCCGCCAGAGCGCCCCAAACACGGACCGGTTCAGACCCACCACCAATCGAGACGGGCATAGAGGGATAAAACGCAGTCAGGCCTGAAAAGGATCGGGCCTGCTCGCGTAGATCGTTAAACAAGGGCCAGGACAGATTGTTACCGCAGCAGTCACCACGACTGGTCGTGAACACACTCAGCAGGGTGGCGGGTTCTCCCACTGCGGGCGGACGCAGGAGAAAAGTGCTGACGATGGAAAAGATAGTTGCGTTGGCGCCCACACCTAATCCGATGGACACAATCACCCCGCAGCAGAGGCCAGGCGATTTCGAAAATCGCCGGAACGCCAATCGAATGCCCCGCATGAAGCCTCCCGCCGACCGTCCGGCACAAGCTCACACATCTAAACGTAAGATTGGCCTGTTAAGTTCCCAGGTTTGCATTGTGCACCGTAAGCACTCTGCTTTTTGAAGGGCATGGCCTTCAGGCTCAACTAACCTGCTGTTGAAAGGTACGGCCTGCCTCGCCGCAGCGAGCTTCAGGCCGTACATAGATGCATTGCAATGAATGCGGCTAGCCGCTGAGGGGACTTATTTCCTCCTCTGCATACTTTTCCGCAAGCGGTGAAATCCCGTGGCAGTGACTACGGAAAAAGTATCTCTCGCCCGCACGTTTTGCGCGAGTCGTACGTCTATGCAACGAGAGTACAATTTCGCAACGTAGCTGAGCTCTGCCCAGAGGTGCTCCGGATGTCGACGCTGCTCCGCAACCTTCGTTACACCGCGCGCATGTTGTGGAAGAACCCCGGCCTTACCCTTACCATCCTGTTCACACTCGCGTTGGGCATTGGTGCTAATACCGCCATCTTTACTGTGGACTACGCTACACTGCTCGCTCCCCTGCCCTACCCGCAACCAAACCAGCTGGTCATGGTGTGGTCCAAAATCAAAACCTTCCGTAATGGAATCTCCGCCGGAGACTTCACCGACTGGAAGCGCCAGAACTCTTCCTTCCAGAACCTGAGCGCGATCTCCGGCGGCTCTTTCAATATCGCGAGCAAGGACCAGCCGGAAAATATCGATGGCCTGCAGGTCACGCCGGGCTACTACGAGATGCTGGGCCGCCCCTTCTTTCTCGGCCGCGATTTTTTGCCGGAAGAGGGCGTCGATGGCAAGAACCATGTGGTGATCCTTACACACAAGCTTTGGTCGCATCTGGGTGCCGACCCTAAGGTCGTCGGCCACGCCATACAAATCAACGGAGAGCCTTATACCGTGGTCGGCGTCCTGGAACCCGGAATCTTCGACCGGGATCAGTCCCAGATGACGGTTCCGCTGGTTTTCAAGCCGGAGCAAATCAACCATGATTTTCATTGGCTAAACGCCATGGGCAGATTGAAACCCGGCGTTACGCTTCAGCAAGCACAGGCCGATATGGATTCCGTCGCCAAGCACATCGCGGACGTTTACCCCAAGAGCAACCAGGGGTGGGGCGCGATGGTCGAACCGCTCAAAAACGACTTTCTCCCCAGTGAACGCAAGCAGACCCTCTGGTTCCTGCTCGGAGCGGTCGGCTTCATCCTGCTGATCGCCTGCGTCAACGTGGCCAACCTTCTGCTCGCCCGTGGCATTGCGCGCCAGAAAGAGTTGGCCGTACGCAGTGCGCTGGGAGCGACCCGCAAGATTATCTTCCAGCAGCTCCTCACCGAAAGTCTGCTGCTCTCGCTGGTTGGGGGCCTCTTAGGCATTGGCGCGGGCTACGCGATGCTGCGCGCCCTTATTGCCATCATGCCGAGAGGCACCCTGCCGATTGAAGCCGATCTCCGCCTCAATCTTCCTATTTTGTTTTTTACCCTGGCGTCCACTACGCTGGCAGGCCTTTTGTTCGGCAGCGCGCCCGCCTGGTACGCCTCGCGCATTGATCCCGGCGAGACGCTTAAGGAGGGCGGACGCTCGGGCATGGGAGCAGGCCGCCACCGTCTGCGAAAATCGCTGGTGATCGGCGAGCTTGCGCTCGCACTCACACTGCTCACCGGCGCCGGCCTGGCCATCCACAGCTTTGTCAACTTGCTGCGCGTGGACCTCGGCCTGCGCACCGATCACGTGCTTACCTTCTTTCTTCCCGTCCCCGATGCGCGTCCCAAAGATCCGGATAAGATCATCGCCTATTACCGGCAGATTCTTTCGCGCGTCAACGCCGTGCCGGGCGTCAGCTCTGCCAGCGCCATGACCGGCTTACCGCTCTTCGGGGCCGGCTTCGGTATGCCGTTCACCATCGTCGGAAAGCCGGCATTCGCCGATCCTTCCATGCGCCCCTTGGCTGGCTTTGGTATGGTGACCCCGGACTTTTTCAAAACCTTCGGGGTTCGCCTCGTCAACGGCCGATTCTTCAACGAGCAAGACTCTGCCTCCAGCATCAAAGTCGCGGTCGTCAATGAGGAATTGGTGAAGCATTACTTCAAAGGCACCGACCCGTTGCAGCAGCGCATCTCCGTCGAACAACTGATCCCGGGCGTGACGAAGCTCGGACCCGCTGTCGATTGGCAAATCGTTGGGGTCTACCACAACGTACGGGCCGGCGGTCTGCGCCAGGAGCGTGAAGAAATCTTGATTCCCTTCTGGCAGATCCCCTGGCCCAGCGCTGGCATTGGAGTGCGAACGGCTGCTGATCCCAATGCCATGGTCAAGAGCATTGCTGCCGCGGTCCATTCCGTCGACCCGGAAATCTCCCTGGGCCAACCGCGGTCGATGGATGAAGTGCGCGACCTTGTCCTGTCGAACGATCGCTTCACGCTGATCCTATTCGTGACCTTCGCCATCGTCGCCTTACTGCTCGCCGCGCTCGGAGTTTATGGAGTGATGTCGTTCTCCGTAGCCCAGCGCGGACACGAGATAGCTCTCCGCATGGCTTTGGGCGCGGATCGCAATCGAGTCATCGCCATGGTGGTTCGGGAAGGCGTAACCTTGGCCTCGGTCGGCTTGCTGCTGGGACTCGTCGGCGCCTACTTCGTCGGCCGCGGCATGCAGAGTACCTTGTTCGGTGTGGGCAAGATCGACTTTTCCGTCTTCGCTTCGGTTGCGCTTCTGCTGTTGTTTGCCGCGTTGATCGCTTGCGTAATCCCTGCTCGCCGCGCCGCCTCGGTGCAGCCCATGCAAGCCCTGAGAGCGGAGTGACCACAGCGAGTGCTGAATTCTACGCAGGCAGCCGCTTCAGCATCTCGCGTGCACTTCGGAACCACGGCCGCTCCCGGCGGCGCAGGTAGTCAGGCATGGTCGCCTTCTTATCGAGTACCTTCTGCGCCCAGGCGCGTGCTTCGGCGTTGCGTCCCTCAGACGCCAACAGATCTGCGAAGTTCAAATAGGTTTCTGACAAGGTCGACGTGACCGTCGTTTGTCGAAAGAGCGCCTCGGCTTTTTCCTTTTGTCCGGTTTGCGCATAGGCGCGGGCAAGCAATCCGGCCGCGCGATGAAAGTCGTACTCCGGATCTTTGTCCACTGCACGTTTCAGGTCAGGCAACGCCGCTGCTGGGTCGCCCAACAGGATGGCGCAAACGCCGCGCCGGTAAAAAGGATCAAGCGTGTCGGCCCGCGCGGCAATGGCTTTGTCGAATGCGGCCCGCGCCAGCAGGAGCCGCCCGTCGTCCATGTAAAGGTCGCCCAGTTCTTCCCAATTCCCCGCAGACGGGTTGTCTCGCACCATCGTCTCGAGTTCGCCAATCCTCTTGCGGCGCGGAAATACCTTGAAGGATTGACGGAGCAGCCCGGCATCAGGAATGACTTCGACGAGAATATATATGACTGCCCCGAGAGGCCCAAGAAACAGGATGACGAAAATCCAGTACATATCCGGACGTCGCCGGATGAAGTGAACGATCGCGAATCCCTGCAGCAGCAAGCCCCAGGGAAATAGAAGGTGGCTGAGAAGTCCCATGCAATGATCCCAGCGTCAGGTTAGCATTTTGTCTATACCACGGGACGAGCCTTGACCTGGGGGAGGGACGACGGCCGGTTGTGTCCTTCGTTACGCCAACGATCGCCGCGCGCTTTCACGTAGTGCCTATATACATAGGGCCAGGGAATGGCGAGATACACCAGCACGACCAGGGATATGGCAAAAATTGAAGGCTTGAGCGACTCGTCCACATGGCCAGCCCTCCATTGCGGAAACGGAACGAGGATGAGCCACAGCGTCTTCCAGGTCACCTCCCACAGGAGCACGGGCAGCATCTGCAGTGGATAGCGTAGTCCGAGCAGGCAGAGCAGGGAGAAGGCGGCGAGCATGCAGGAGGCTTGGCCCTCCATCAGCTCCCAATGCTTTTGAGGATTGAGTACGCCGGGCCAGAGATAGACGCCCAGCCCGACCACGATAAACAAATACATGGCGCGTAAGATGTACAGGCGAAATAACGAGACCTCGTTCATTGGAACTCCTTTTCTTTTACTACTCAACGTCCTTGAGAATCTTTTCGACCACGGCGAGCCGGGATTGAATTTCCGCGAGCACCGTGCGCTGGGATGATAGCGCCGCTGCCATCTCGGCTTGGGTGGCCTCAGCCTTTGCCGCGAGTGAGCGGTACGCTTCATCCTGGCCGAGGCGCACTCTCGCTTGCAGAACAGCAGAGACATATTTCATGAAGAAGACAAGAACAGCTGCGACAGACGGAAAGAAGAACGCCGCAAGGAAAATGCTTTCGCTGTGATCAGGCATAGAGACCTCTAAGGTTCAAATTTGGCCGTGAGGGATTTTGCCGCCTCGGCGATTGCGGCAGGGGTGAGTTCAAAGTTGAAGTTGGGGACTTCGAAGTAGTTGAGTGCCTTGCCATCCTGAGACAGCTCGAGTTGGCTGGTGACAAGGCCGGCCTCTTCAAGCTTCTGCAGGTGCAGATGCAGTAATGGGCGGCTAATCCCAAGTTCCCGCGCAAGCTGACTCACGTAGTTACGTCCGCCAGATGCAAGTGCCGCTATGATTCGTAGCCGGTGCGGATTGGCAAGCGCCGCCAGCATCGCCAGCAACTGATCTCCTTTCAAGGGAAAACTTTTCGGTTTCACATGTAAGAAATATCTTACATGTGAAAGGAAGTCAACAAAATAATGGAGAGGAGGAGATCCCGGCGGCGAGTAAGGCAATGGTGGCCCGATAGAACTGTCTCCCGGTCGCAGTGCACAGCAACCTCTTCAGCCACTACCCGGATTTCCTGCCACGCTGCGCTCAACACATCCGCGTGTGCGGTTTTCCTTAGGAGAAAACTGCATGAAGTTCGCCAACGCCACCAATCTCAACAGGAAATCCGGGGGAGCGGAGCGACCGGCTGTGCGCCTTTCGCGCTCGCAAATGCCAGTCTTAAACGACCTCTTGGCTTGCCCAGATGATCATCAAAGAGATGCGCCGTGAGGGATTGGCCTCTCGCGATTCCGGGTGGCCGGGTTATACCAGAAAGCTTGTTGAGGCCATCGAAAACGACGAGTTGCGCCTCTGCCCCCGCGCGCAAAAAGGCGCGATAGAGTGTCGCCGTATCGCTCAGAAGCAGGTCACGCGTGCTAGTTACGAAGAGGGCCGGGGCATCCCATGCAAGTCGGGCGTAGATAGGTGAGAGGACCGGATCTTTGGGATCGGTAGAACCAACATCACCGGGGAGGCCACATCGGACCGTAATACGCAGCGCTTAGGGTTGTGTGTAGTAGCCATCGCGGGTGCGGGCGGTTAGGCCAGGCCTCGCTACCTGAACCTCGATGTGATGATATTCGTTAGCGTGATCGCCCGTAGGAGGGTCGAAGGACAACTCATAGTACGCCTTGGTATCTGCCAGACACTGCTCTAAAAGAGCGGCGGTGCTATTGCTGCCGTTAAGGACAAGACCTCCGCTCTGGATCGCTAAAACCTGCAACGAAAGGTCACCCACCCGGACCTGCGACGGCTTAGTTATGCCTTTAAGGAAATCCTGATAGTAGAAAGTACGGGCGACCGACTCTGCGGCGCCGAGGGGATTAATGTTGTATAGCGTCACATGGGCCTGCCGAAGCTGAGTGGAAAGGTCGATGATGGTAGAGAAAAGCCAGTTCTCTTGCTTAATATCGAGGAACACGCCGGGACCGGAAAGAAGAGGCCAACCCGGCGAGACCCAAAGGACAATCTTGCGCTGTGGGCGATTGGCGACGCTCCCGACCAGCGCGCGAAGGGCATTGATGGAAAGCTGGAAGCGGTCGCTGGCCTGGTATTGCGAGGAGCGGCGTATGTCACGCAGACCAACCACGTAGCTATCGACAGAAGCACTCAGCTCGTTGCCGTCGGTGGAGTAGCTCTGCTGAGCCTGTATGCCCTTGTCCGTAAAAAAGGCGATCGCGGTCGGGTACGCTAGGCGGCCGCCATTCGCGTGCAGATACTTCTCCACCTCTTGCCGTTCATAGGCAACCCGCTCATAGGGGAGATTCACCGCGTCGATGACGAGGATAACCTCAATGGGAATCTGGTTGCCGCTAAAAGCATGGAAGGACGTAATAGGCCGCGGAGTCTTGTTGTCCAGGATGGTGAAATCCTGTTGTTGTAGATCGGCCACAGGCTGTCCGGACCTCGGCGTCACCACGACGTCGAGGGAGATATTGGACGCAGGGGCTGGAGCTGACTCCGTCTTCTGCTGGGCCGATAGCCCAGAGATGCAAAGCGCTGAGGCAAAAATCAATAGACCAAGTCGTTTTTCGATCGGCATGCTCTCCCCTTCCACCGAGCGAGGCCTAACGGTCCGGTCCCAATGCGACAGCCCCTGCTTGCGGTTCAGAGTGCCGATCCGGTGGCTGTTGGTGTCGCTTATTCCCAGACGGATTCGATACCGTCCGGGTTTCAAAGAGGTTGGATGCAAACTGGACGGCCTGGATGGAGAGCTAGCCCCGATGCGGTCAGGGAAGAGACGGGCTTGGGCGGGCGGCGTTGCCCGCGGTGGAGTCAGAATTGTGGCAATCCCTATTCAGCCTGCATGGCGCTGACGAGAATCGGCATCCGGTCCGTCTCTTCCTCCTCGGCCTCAATGTCAGCAGGCAATCCCGGTGCGGCGGCTGCTTCCACATTCCGTAACGTACGCTGGATCGCCCTGGTGCGGGTTTCGGCCTTATCGATCGAATCCTGTGCCTGGCTTAGCTTCTTCTTGACCACCACTAAGACCTGGGCATACTTACTGAATTCGGTCTTTACCGAGCCCAAGGTTTCCCACACCTCGCTCGATCTCTTTTGGATAGCAAGGGTTCGAAAGCCCATTTGCAAGGCATTCAAGAGTGCTGCGAGGGTGCTTGGCCCCGACAGCACAACCCTATATTCTCGCTGGATCGTGTCCGCAAAGCTAGGTCGCTGCATCGCTTCCGCATAGAGCCCCTCCGTTGCCAGGAACAGAATGCCGAAATCGGTGGTAACGGGAGGTGCAACGTATCTTTCGCTAAGATTCTTTGCCGCCAACCTGATGGTCATTTCCAATTGACGCGACGCTTCCTCGGCTCCCTCCACGTCCCCTCTCTCAGAGGCTTCCACTACGCGGGAATAAGCCTCCATGGGAAACTTGGCGTCGATCGGCAGCCAGACTGGCTCGCCGCTACTACCCTGACCAGGCAACTTGACGGCATACTCAACACGCTCTCCGCTGCCCGAAGTGGCCACATTTCTTTCGAACTGCTCAGGTGCAAGAATCTGTTCGATGATCGCACCCAACTGTACCTCTCCCCACGTTCCCCGGGTCTTGACATTGGTGAGGACACGCTTCAAATCTCCCACCCCGCTAGCCAGGGCTTTCATCTCGCCGAGCCCCGAATAAACCTGCTCCAGACGCTCGCTGACCTGCCTGAAGGAGTCTCCCAATCTGGCCTCCAAGGTGCCCTGCAGCTTCTCGTCCACCGTTTGCCGCATCTGATCCAGCTTCTTCTCATTTTCGAACTGGATCGTCGATAGCCGCGCGTCCACAGTCGCTTTTAGATCCTGCATCTCCACTTTCTGCAGTTGAGAAATTTGGGTTAGGGTCGATAGGACAGACTGACCGAGCAGCGCCAGCTTAGCGTCCATAGCATTTTGCTGCTGGAGCTGTGTCTGTCCAACGCTGGACTCCAAGGTTCGAATCGCTTTAGAAACACTTTCCGTTTGGAACAACTGCAGCTGATGCGCCTCTCTCACGGTAACTTCGAGCGAATTATTGAACTCGCTGAGCCTCGTTGATAGCTCGTCCCGGAGCAGTGCCGATGAAGCGCCCAGAGATTGAGTTAGGGACTGCGTCAGGACTTCGATCGTGCGCGCCGATTCCGACGCAAAAGAATCCATTCGCCGCTCCAAACCGGAGCGCAACAACTCCGCCCTTCGGTCGTCTGACTGGCTAACCCCGCCAACCTTGGCAGTCACCGAATCGCCCACCGCAATAAGAGTAGCTACCACTTCCGAGCGTAACGCCTGCGCCTCGTTGGCCTGTTCCCGGCGATTGCGCGAATTTTCGTCACGCATCCCTCGATCGAGTAGTCCGCGGTCGCTTTGCAAGATGTGCAAAGTATCCAGGATGGGGCGAAGGTCCGCGCTCTTGCGGCTCAAGTCGGCGAGCTTCATCCATTGCAACAGCAGAAGGACGAACCCCAGACTGATAATGAAATACAGGATGATCGGATCCATAAATACAAAAGACCTTTCTGCACCGGTCAGCGACCTGCCGGTGCTGGGCCTATCCCTCCCGGGCAAGCGAGGCAACGCCCTGACAGTCGTTCTGTACCGGCACGCGCAAAGGATCGATGGGCGGGTCCACCAGGCCCATCGGAAGATACTCACAGAGATACCAGTCCACAAACCTTTGTATGCCTTCTTCAATGGAGAAGCGTGGGCAATACCCCGTGACCCCGGTGAACTTGTCCACGCGAGCTTGCGTTTCGTATACGTCGCCCGGCTGCATGGGCATCAGTCGAATGTCGGCGGATCGGCCCAGGCTTCTCTCAATCGTGCGAATCAGATGTAGGAGCTCGACCGGCTGTTGGTTTCCAATGTTGCATACGCGCATGGGTGCCTGTCCACTCGTCCTCTCAGGGGCGCCGCATTCCGGCGGCAAGGGCAAAAGGCGAATGATTCCCTCGACAACATCATCGACAAAGGTGAAATCGCGCTGCATGCGGCCAAAGTTATATAGCTCAATGGCGCGACCTCCTATGATCGCATCCACAAATTTGAAGATCGCCATATCCGGCCGCCCCCACGGACCGTAGACAGTGAAAAATCGCAGTCCCGTCGTGGGAATCTGGAAGAGATGGCTGTAGGCGTGGGCTAGAACCTCATTGCTCTTCTTGGTCGCCGCATAAAGGCTTACGGGAGAGTCCGTGGGATCTTCCTCAGCAAAAGGGATCTTGTTGCACGACCCGTAGACCGAGCTCGAAGAAGCGAAGATGAAATGGCGGCAGGTGCAAGCCCGCAGGCCCTCCAGAACATGGACAAAGCCCACCAGATTACTGGCAACATATTCGTCTGGGTTGGTAATTGAGCGCCGCACACCCGCCTGCGCAGCCAGGTGAATGACCGCTTCAAAGTCACCCTCTTCAAACAGGCTTTCTACCCCTACTCGATCTGCCAGATCAAGCGGGACAAACCAGAAACCGGGTCCGATGCAGAGCTTTCTAAGCCGCGCATCTTTAAGTCGCGGGTCGTAATAGTGATTGAGGTTGTCAACCCCGACCACTTCAAAGCCCTCGGCAATAAGGCGATGGACGAGATGAGCACCTATAAAACCAGCCGCGCCGGTGACCAGGACTCGTTTGTCTTTCGCTCTCTTTGTCATTTCTCTTCCCTGCTTCCGTTTCGTGCGGTGAGTCAATAGGCGCCGTCGCCCGTCAGTACCGCTCTCGCCGTACGCGCGAGAATATGTAGATCAAGCCACGGGGACCAATTGCGAACGTAATAACTGTCCAGGTGCACACGATCTCGCGTGCTCACGCTGTTCCGGCCAGAGACTTGCCATAGGCCGGTAAGACCCGGTGTGACTTTGCAATACAAAGCGAAATTCTGGCCGTAGGTTATGACTTCCTCTTCCACGATGGGCCGCGGGCCGACGAGGCTCATCTCCCCTCGCAAGACATTCCACAACTGCGGAAGTTCATCAAGACTCGCCTTCCGGAGAAATCTCCCCACCCGGGTGATGCGTGGGTCATGCCGGAGTTTGCGGTCGCGCAGCCATTCCTCGCGCAGAGCTCCGTTCTCAGCCAGCGCCTTCTGCAGCAACTCATCTCCGTTGACCCGCATGGTGCGCAGCTTCCAGGCGAGAAATGAGGAGTGATCTCGCCCAATGCGACGATGACCATAAAGGGCGGGTCCGGGTGATTCAAGTCTTATAAAGATGCCCAACAGCAGAATGGTGAACCCCACCCCGGGGAGGACCAGGCACACGATCAATAGATCCATGAGGCGCTTAGCCAACCTGGGAAGCGGCAGCAGTAAATCCCTCCTCACTTCAAACGCTAGGGAACCACCAATTTGCCGGGCATCGACAGTAAGACTGTAGAGTGCCGGAGCACTATGCATAATTAGCAAACGCGGGAAAAGGCTCTCAAAGACCTCCAGATCTTGTAGCAACTTACCGCAACCCTCATCGGGCAGTGCGATCAGGGCACGGTTCACACCTCTCGCCCTAATTGCCGCGGCAAAGCGCATGTCCATCACGGGTAGACGATGCCGGGGGCGGACGGCATGAGGCGAGCAGAGAATAACCACTGGCCTCAACCCAATCTCGGGATGCTTTTCCAGTTCCTGAATTATCTCCGCTGATTCAACACCCGTGTAGAACACGGCAATTGGGACTCCCCACCACGGCCTATGGCAAACTGACTCCCTCACCACGGATCGCAGCAGCGGGGTCACGAGCATGGCTGTCAACCACCAAAGGAAAAGAACGCGGCGGGGATAGTCCACGGCGCCGCGCGTCGAACAGATCATGCAGCCCATCACCACGAAACTAAGGGTTAGTCCAAGGCCCAGACGACGGAGTTCCGTGATCTCGTTATGAATGATGCCGGGGTAGAGGCTAGAGGCGGCAAAGATGGCGAAGAACAATCCCAGAGCCGGCCAGAGGGCGAAATAGCGATGGATGTCAAGGCCCCCGTCGCTGGCGCGCTTGCCCAGCAGCACCAGGCTAGCGGTACACGTAAGCGCAATCGCATCACAGGCCAGGACCACCAGCGAACACACCCACGGGTTGCACGGAATGCTGGGAAGACCTATGAGCGGGAGAGCCGGCTCTGTTGCCACTACGGTTGCTGTCGCCACCTGCGCCTCCGAGTCCTATCTAGACCAAGTCCACTTACACTCTGGACAGCCGGTTTTAGCAAAGTCCGGCTTCTCCTAAGGAAAAGCCCCGTCGCGAGCGGTCGCCTAGTAGACAACGGAAGTGAACATGCTGTGGGGGATTCTTATATTCAGAGACTGTATCGGGAGAAGCTGAACGCTATATGGTGGGAGAGATTAAAAATGATTCATCGAGGCGTGCTAAAAGCCAGGCGGGGACAATCGTTCCTTCTGGCCCCTAATGCGACGCCTGTACACTCCGCCAGTTCCAACAGAGGCGACCGGAAATCCGTTGACATGGTCCGCCTGCTTACTGGGTTGGGTTCCGGGGAAGGGCGCCAAGCAAGTAAAGGTATAGCCAATGCCGCGGTTGGTCTGAATCAACTTCTGAGGAAAGTCGCGATCTAACTTACTCCGCAGCGCGCTGATATACACATCGACTACGTTGGTCAAACCCTCGAACGAGGAGTTCCAGACGTGCTCAAGAATCATGGTCCGGGTCACCGGACGATTCACATTGCGCACAAGGTATTCGAGCAGCAAGAATTCTTTTGGGCGCAAATCGATAGTCTTTCCCAGCCGCGCCGCGGTTCGCCGTATCAGATCGAGTTCCAGATCACCGGAGCGCAACACACTCATGGCATGGGATGCGACCACATCTGACGCAGCCTGATGCAGGCGTATCGAAAGCCCAAGACGGACGGCCAGCTCCGAGGCGAAGAAGGGTTCGCGAACGCAATCATCCACTCCCGCATCGAAGAGAAGCAAACGTTGCTCCAGGTCAAGGTAGCGCGCAAATACAAACAGTGACGCGTCAGAATTTCCCTGGCGCAGCAGCCGTACCAGGGCCAGGGTATCGGCAAAAACAAGAGAATCGGAATCCACGAGAACGGCTTCGTACTGGGCGAATTGGGCAAACTCCAGGCACTCCTTCGCGGAGACGACCGTCTCCACTACAAACTGCGCCGAGCTGAGGCCTTTTTCAACTCGTCTTTGCAGGTCAGACCGGGGAAGGAAGATGAGCACTTTCATGAGTAGCTCCAAGACTGAATGACGATGGAACGGGCCCGAGAGAAACAACACGCAAGCATTCTTCAACAGAGTGATAAATCCCAGGCGCCATGCCGGCAATGCGCATGGTTGGCCGAGAAAAAGGAAAACAGAGATTGCCCCGTGAGCTTTTATGAGTGCAGACCGCGCATTTCTGCTGAATCGCCATGTCCGATACTCAACCCGCTGGGATGCGCGACGCAGAAACTCAAGACAGAAAGCACAACACTACATAGTCACTGAGCAATACCAGAAGAGCGTTAGCCTGTCAATAACTGTGTCTTGTCTTTTTCGCAACAGTTTCGTATTTCTTAGTAAGGGGAGAGCCAGTGGAACCATAGGCAGCGGCGGGAGGAGCGCCGGGCTTCCTTTGAGAATCGAACGATCGAGTTTCGTTTCCAAATGGATGGTGTGGAGTATTTGACGATCTAATAATTCTCTGCTCTCCTCTGGCCGGCATGTTATCTCTTGCTACCATTACAATCACCAGCCGGCCGAACCGCCAGGAGACATCGCCCATTGTTGCGAATCGGAAACGCTACCATGGAATGAGGCGCGCGGAGCTATTCAAATTACAGCTACTTATCAGCGATCTGATGACAGTGACTTGCGTCTTATGAAACTCGGCACTCTGTTCCGGATACACAACAGCAGAGGCTTAAATCTCGGATTTATTGAGTTGGTTCCGTAGTCTCCGTGCAGCGCACATATGCGCTCATTGAGGAGACACACCATGCTCAAGCACCTGGCTTCGAAACTCATCATCGGCGCAGCACTTCTGTCGCTAGTTACCCCAGCCGCCCTCGCACAAACCGGCGGAGAGCCGGAGCCGGGAGTGGTCCATACGATCCTCGCGTACCTGGGCCTGGCGTAGAATAGTTTCACGCTGCTCTCTCCCGGGACCGCCTTGAAGGGAACTCCAGACGATGCATCTGACGGGTCTAGACTGCTTCCTATGGGCGGTTTCGTTTTTGTGCAATCTCGGGCTGCTTTTTGTCCTTTGCTATCGACGCCTCGGCAAGAGCTTCCCGCTCTTTACGGCGCTTACCATACTGTGCGTCATCAGAGCCGTAGTTATGTATTTCGTGCTGAACCACGGAAGCAAGCAAACCTACTTTGTTACTTATTGGTGCCTGGCGGTGGTCGACACGATGCTGCAGCTAGGCATCGTCTACGAGATTGCCAGCCGTGTTTTCCGGCCCGTCGGGGTATGGGCGCGCGACGTGCGGGGCAGTTTCCTGTGGATTCTCGGCCTGAGCGTAACCGTAGCTTTGGGATTGAGCTGGCTGGCAAGCCCGCCGGCACAAACGTGGATGCGTTCGTTTGTGACCAAAGGCACCCTGTTTGCAGCGGCATTGATAAGCGAGCTCTTCGTTCTGATGATGGCTCTATCCATAAGTGCGAGGCTTCCCTGGAGAACGCACCTAGCGAAGATAGCCCAAGGACTCGGCGCGTATTCCCTGGTGAGTGTGGTGATCGAGACCGGGCATAGTTACTTTGGCGTCGGCCGGGAAGTACGGGCGTTTGTTTTCCTATCGCATATTCGTATTGCTGCATACGTAGCTTGTGTTGCCTACTGGGCTGTGATGCTATGGCGTAAGGAACAGCCGTCTCGCGAGATGACACAGGAAATGCGAGATAGACTGTTTACTTTGCAACGACGAGTGGAATACGATCTCCAAGCATTGCGATCACGGTCAAAATTGTGACTGCGCATAATCTGTTTTTCCTAACTGCGATCGCGACTTTTGTCGTTGTTCTCACCACGATTGCCGGGTATAGCTACCACCGGCGGCGATCATCCCAGGGAAGCTGGGAAGTGCTGGTTAAGAAGCTAACCTGGATCGACAGTAATAACATCGCCCAAGTGGCCCTCAACCTTGTGGACGAAACTGGGGAGCCCAGGAAGGGCGCGGATGCCGCGAATCTTGAGCCGGCGCAGCTTTGGAAATTGATTGGTGGACTCAAGGGCCTTGAGGTGCTGGAGGCAAATAGTGATGTGCTCATCGATCTGGCTTGCTATCTCCAGCAGTGGTATCCAGAGGCGTTCGCCATTGCAGAACAGTTGCGGCTGGATGCCCGAGAGTTGAAGTGGCATGTGGCCCGGCTGAGAGGGGCAGCCCAGACCGGGAACCTACATATCTCCTTTCCGTTCTACGCACAGCGTGCGGTGGTGAATTATTACCTCATGACCCGCCGCCTGCTTGATCTCTACGAGGGGGTGAACTTCTCCATGCTGGCGAAGCTACAAGAGGCGCTGTGAAGCGGATCTCTCGTTGCTGTGCTGGAAACAAGCAAGCGCCGTTCGAATAACGCATGACGGAAACGCATGGCGGACCTCACGAGGGTAATCGTATGGCCACAAAGGTGACTCGGCCTATGCTTTCTATTTCCTTTCGGTATCTCCATCGCCGGCTGGTAGCGGGTGACAGTGGGTGGGGTATGAGAGTCAACCAATCGGAATCACGGTCCAGTTCACACCAGCCACAGACATAGGCATCCCGGGTGGTTAGGAAATAGATGGGCCGCTGAAACTCGTGTGTCCAGTCTCTGCGCGAGGAGATAGCGCGCTTCTGGGTGTCGATCTGGACGATCGAACCGGCCGGAATCATAGGATCGAGGGTGCGGTCGCGCTTCCCAATAATGCCTCGTCTGTAGGGCGCCACCGACGTGCTATTCTCGACCGCCAGCAGCGTAGTTTCATCTGGCGGCTGGTCGAGACCCAGCTCATCCGAAAGCAAATACCTTGCCTGCTCTTCCAGCGGCCCGTCGGTCAACAGCATGGTCGCATTCGGAGTGGAGAGTTGGCGCAGGGACATGGGTTGGCTCTCCCTCGGATAAATGGAGCGCAGCAGTTGCTCGGTGGGAAGATTGTAGATATCGGCCAAAACAATGAGCTTGTTGACAGTCAGTTCATGTTCCTCCCTCTCCAGGCGGTCCAGCCAACTGGCGGAGAGCTGGTAGGACTGGTTGCCCTGCTGCTGGGCAAAGCGGAGACTGCGTTCTTCCACTTCCCGCAAAGAGAGTTGCCACTGCCTGCGAATTGTACGGAGCCTTAGACCGATCCCTGCCATGGAACAGACCTTTCTCGCAAAGCATATCGCGGATACAAATCTCCCGCGTCAGCCAACCTCATCCCCGAAGCTAAGCCCATGTTGCGGCGTGGCACAAGCCGTCGCCCCGGGCATCTTTCATGGGTACAGCTCAAGAAGCATCTATTCTTCTATCCGCTCCCGCACTACTGCCGGTTGCCGACGACGCGAGAGTGCTCACACAGGCAAAGGTATAGCCGATGCCGCGGTTGGTCTGAATCAACTTATGAGGAAAGTCACGATCTACCTTACTACGTAAAGCGCTGATATACACATCGACCACGTTGGTCAAACCCTCGAATGAGGAGTTCCAGACATGCTCAAGAATCATGGTGCGGGTCACCGGGCGATTTACATTGCGCACCAGGTATTCGAGCAGCAGGAATTCTTTGGGGCGCAGGTCAATGGCCTTGCCCAGCCGCGCCGCACTCCGCCGCACCAGGTCCAATTCCAGATCACCGGAGCGGAGCACATTGACGGTATTGAACGCCACCATATCAGACGCTGCCTGACGCAACCGTATAGATATGCCCAGCCGCACTGCCAATTCCGCCGCAAAGAACGGCTCACGAACGCAGTCATCAATACCTGCATCGAATAGACGCAAACGTTGCTCCAGGTCGAGGTAGCGGGCCAGGACAAAGAGCGATGCGTCGGAATTTTCCTGACGCAGGAGCCTGACCAGCGCCAGTGCATCGGCAAAGATAAGAGAATCGGAATCGACGAGAACACCTTCATACTGAAAAACACGGGCAAACTGCAGGCATTCCTTTGCAGAGAGAACAGTCTCCACCACAAACTGCGACGTGCTAAGGGCCCTGGCGATGCGTCTTTGTAAATCGAACCTGGGGAGGAACGTGAGTACTTTCATGATGAGTGACTCCAAGATCATAGCCGGGTAGACTTATCCGAGCGGACAGCGCGCAAGTGTTTTTGATCAGCAGAGACGTATCTCTTGACAGTAATGCAAGAGATGTACTGAGATGGCGAATCCTGTGCGCCGTAGTTATTCTTGCGAGATTGCTAAGAAAATTTAAGAGCGTCCTATGAGCACCTATAAGCCCAAGTCGCACATTTTAATTAACCGCGGATTCGAAACTCAGCGTGATGGGAGGCGCGGCGCAATAACAAAGCCAAAGCGAATTACTTGTGGTGATTGACCAATAACAGAACGGTTTTGCGCTGTCAAGAATTTTTCCTGATGTTTGCCGTAACACCAACACAATTAAGACTCAGTTAGTCTTCAAACCTGCGATAACCACGCCTGTCAACCGGCCGCTTACGACCGCAACAGCCGGCTGCTTGCCAGAGCAGCCCATCCGCGGATCAACTTTTGCTACGGAACTCGACTAAACAGCTTGCGAAAACCAGCCTGTTGAAGGGTACGGCCTTCAGCCCGTAGGTTTAAACATAAACAAGTCCGGCTTCATCCGCTGAGGGGATTCTTTTCCGCGTCTCTGCCGTAAAATTTGCCCATCGACCGTCCATAAAAATTCCTTTAGTCTCTCGCAAAGGATCGTCGAGTCAGGTCTGGAAGGAAGAAGCGATTGAGCAAAGACGAAACGTTTGACGTCTGCGTCATCGGCTCCGGCGCGGCCGGCGGCGTGATGGCGAAGGAGCTGTGCGAAGGGAACGGTAAAGTTATTATGTTGGAAGCAGGACGTGGAGTCCCTCTGCCGGACTTGCTCTCCCACAAGTGGCCGTACGAGTTGCCTTTTCGAGGATTTCGAGGCGAAAAGCAAGCCCCGTTCTATCAAGGTGACATTTCAAAATCGATCGCCTATGCTGATTCCGATAACGTCTCGGTGGATCGAGTCCGCGCGCTCGGAGGCAGAACCCTGCATTGGAACGCAGTTACTCTGCGCTACGCGCCCCAAGATTTCAAAGAGTGGTCGTTGCAGGGCATTGAGGAAGATTGGCCGCTCAGCTATGAGGAACTCGCACCCTATTACGATCGCATCGAAACCATCATCGGGGTTTGCGGCAACGACGATCAACTTGAAATACTACCGGCCGGTAAGAATTATTTGCCCCCAATCCCGTGGCGCTGCAGCGAACATATTATGAACCGGGCGACCAGCGCGATGGGCATTCCTCTCATTGCCGTGCGCAAAGCGGTCCTCACCCGGCCTTACGACCAGCGGCCTCCTTGCCATTATTGTGGCCACTGCATGGATGGATGCGATGTCGCGTCGATCTTTAGCACTCCCGATTGCATGCTGCCCAAAGCCCGGGCCACGGGGAATTTCACCCTTCGCCAGAACGCCCTCGCACGCGAGATCCTCGTAGACCGCGAAGGCCTGGCCAACGGCGTCTCATTCATCGACACGGAAACGCGCACGGAACAGCAGGTTAAGGCGAAGATTGTCGTCGTTTGTTGCTCCACCGTGGAATCGGCGAGACTTCTCCTCAATTCCCGCTCGACCAAATACCCCACAGGACTCGCCAACTCCAATGGCGTCGTCGGGCATCATCTCAACGGCCACCTGAATGAATCAGTGAGCATTTATTTGGAGGAACTCCAAGGGCAAAAGCCTTCCAACCAGGATGGCGCCACCGATCACGTTTACGTGCCCCGTTACAACCAGCTTCTGGGCAAGACCGATTATGTCGGGGGCTGGGGATTTCAGGTGAACTATTCCAGTTACATGTTTCCGCAACAGGCTACGAGGTTGCCAGGCTATGGAACTGCCTTTAAGCAGCGGGTGCGGAACATGCAGCCTGGCTATCTATCTTTTGGCAGCTGGGGCAAAGTCACCTCTGATTACCGGAACTATGTGTCAGTGGATCCGGCCCGGCTAGACGTTCATGGCATTCCGACTCCGGTCGTGCATTTTCGCTTTAGCGAGAATGATCATGCTTTGTGGCAGGCCTCGACAGAGAGTATCCTCGAGGTTTCGTCGCACATGAAGGGCACGGTCTTCCCTAGTTTCGGCAAGGGTCCCACTGGCTTTGCCAGCCACGAGGTGGGGACAGTGCGCATGGGAAAAGATCCGCGCACTTCCGTGCTCAATAGCTATTGCCAGGCGCGGGAGGTCAAAAACCTCTTCGTCACGGATGGCAGTTGCTTCACCACTTCCAGCGAGAAGAATCCGACGCTCACCATTATGGCCCTGTCGTTGCGTGCTGCCGACTACATCAAGGAGCAACGAAAAAGAGGGGAGCTCTAGAAGAACATGGATAGAAGAGCAGCGCTCAAAATAGTTGCCCTGACTGCGTTATCACAAAAACTAAACGCGCTCCCGGGTCAGGCAATGAGCCCTATGCAGGCCGCGCCGGCGGCTTCCTACAACTTGCAGTTCTTCAATCCTGAAGAGAGCGTACTCCTTGACCAACTCATGGAAATGATTATCCCTGCTGACGACCACTCTCCCGGCGCGCACGCGGCTAGGACCAACCTGTTTGCTGATCTAATGGTGGCTACCAGCGACGACTCGGTCAAGAAACAATGGCGAGAGGGCATCCGGTTAATCCACGAGCAGGCTATGCGCTCATCGCTGCCTGAGGCGCTACGCACCGCTGCAACCAACGAGCAGAATCCTCAAACCGCTCTGGAACACTTCTTTGTCATGCTAAAAAAGATGACTGTCAATGGCTATTACACTTCCGAGATCGGAATACACAAGGATATGCAATACGTTGGCAACGCATATCTCGGGGCTTTTCCCGAATGTACTCATCCCGAACACCAGGTTTGAGAGACAACAAGCGGTCCCAACAAATGCCGGGTATAAATTTCGGGTGCCCCATCTGCCCCGATTTCCTGCGGAGGCTTGCGGCTCTGATACACTTCATGCGCCTTTCCTTAACGAAAGCCTGGGTGCCCCATTCAAGCCGTATTTTGGCTTGAGTGGGATAATGGCTCTCGATGCGCAACTTCCGGCGCAAAGACTAAACAGCGTGCGGAACTCCAGTTTTCGAAGCGTACGGACTTTAGAGCCTGCGTAAGAACCGGAGTGAAACCGCAGGTCGTTCCGCTACGTACCCCTTTTATAAATGGGCGCGGCTTAAGCCGCTGAGGGAACTCATCTCATCCCTCTGCCGACTCTTCCGATTCTCACCCGCATTGCGTTCCGGCGATCGCTCACGCATCATTCATACATGCGCCTAACAACGATCCTCTTTTGTGTCGCGTTGGTTCCGGGATGCGGAGCCGCGCAGACATCCACTGCCGCCGACGTAATTCATCGGATTCAGCAGCGCTATCCTGCACCGGTTGCCGACACGGTGGACACCATCAAGGCCGGAGATCCCACTACTCAAGTAACCGGGATTGCCACGACGTTCCTGGACACGATGGACGTCCTGCGCGAAGCCAACCGGCGTGGATTAAACCTGGTAGTCACACACGAACCAACTTTCTACAATCATCGCGACGACACCGCCTTTTTTTCGAACGATCCTGTTTACAAAGAGAAGCTGGCCTTCATAGAACAACACCACATGGTGGTCTTTCGACTCCATGATGAGATCCATGGAACAGCGCCCGACCATATTGCGATCGGCTTGGTAGAGGCCTTGGGGTGGCAGAGCTATATCCAACCGAGTGATCCATTCCACGCCACCATCCCGCCCATAAGCCTCTCCACCCTGGCCAAGCAGCTACAGGCCAAGCTGAAGGCGAACACCTTGCGAGTGGTAGGAGATCCGAACTTGATGATTACGCATGTGGCCCTTGTCCCGGGAGCGGCTGGCCTGGAGACCCAAGTCACGGCTCTGCGACCGGACGCGATAGAGTTGGTCATCGCCGGAGAAGCATCGGAGTGGGAGACAGTGGAGTATGTGCGCGATGCCAGCGCGCAGGGGCGGCATAAGGCGCTCATCCTGCTAGGCCACCAGGTGTCTGAGGAACCCGGCATGGAAAAGTGCACCGAAGACTTGCGCTTGGTGTTTCCCTCGATGAAGGTGGAGCATATTCCAGCAGGCAACGCGCTGTGGTTCCCCGGCCAACCGGCCACACATTAAGGAGCTCCATTGATGAAAGCTTTGCTGGCAGAAACCGCAGCACGTGCGGCGCGATACCTCGAGGAAATTACCGATCGGCGAGTAGCACCGTTGCCTGCCGACGTGGCGCGATTGGAAGCACTGGCCGGCCCGCTGCCCGAGTTGCCATCCGATCCCTTGAAGGTTTTGGCGTTGCTGGATGACATCGGCTCGCCTGCAACCGTGGCTTCCGCAGCAGGACGCTACTTCGGATTCGTCATCGGCGGTTCCCTGCCTGCGGCGCTGGCCGCCAACTGGATGGCGGGAGCGTGGGACCAAAACTCGTCGCTGCAGGTCATGTCTCCGGTGGCTACCAAGTTGGAAGAAATTGTGCTCGCGTGGATCATAGACCTGCTGGATCTGCCGCCAGGATCGGGAGCGGGATTCGTCACCGGCACAACCATGGCCAGCTTCACCGCCTTGGCCGCGGCACGGTCCGCACTGTTGCAGCGTGCTGGATGGAATGTCGAGGCGGATGGCCTGTTTGGGGCGCCTCCAATCCACGTGGTTGTGGGCGACGAAGTTCATGTATCGCTGCTAAAAGCTCTCTCCATGCTCGGGCTGGGGCATTCCCGCGTGACGCGGGTACCGGCCGATGCACAGGGACGGATGAGGCCAGAGCTGCTGCCTGCGCTCGATGAGCGCACAGTCGTCTGCGTACAGGCAGGCAACGTGAACACCGGTGCTTTTGATCCTGCAGGAGAAGTCTGCGCCCGCGCCCACGAGGCAGGCGCTTGGGTGCACGTGGACGGAGCCTTCGGGTACTGGGCAGCCGCCTCTCCGCAATACGCACCTCTGCTGGCGGGCGCGGGCGCCGCCGATTCCTGGGCCATCGACTGTCACAAGTGGCTAAACGTTCCCTACGACTCTGCCGTTGCGATCGTGCGCAAACCGGAATATCTCCAAGGCGCCATGACGATGAGCGCAGCTTATCTAACACCAGGCGCCGGACGCGAACCCTGGCATTTCGGACCGGAATCATCGCGCCGGGCGCGCGGGGTCGAGATGTGGGCGGCGATCCGCTCGCTGGGACGAACCGGACTCGCCGAACTGATCGAGCGAAATTGTCAGCAGGCGAAGCAGTTTGCGGAGCGCCTGCGCGCGGCCGGTTTTGCCGTGCTGAACGATGTGGTCTTGAACCAGGTGCTGGTTTCGTTTGGGAGCGACGAAGAGACTTTGCGGGTGATCGCGGAGGTTCAGAAAGACGGGACCTGCTGGTGTGGCGGAACGCGGTGGCACGGGCAGGCAGCCATGCGCATCAGCGTGTCCAGCTGGGCCACGACGGACGTGGATGTCGAGCGCAGCGTGGCGGCAATGATCAGAATTGCTACGGACGGAAGACGCGCATCCGGCCCAGTCTAGGGCCGGCAATCCTGGCTGCCAAATATACCAGGGATGCCACGCAGACGATTATCAGCGACAGCCGAAGGTAAGTTGCGGCGGAGAGCGAAAGTCCGATTCCAGTCCCAAGCGCCACATAAGCAGCAATGCATGCGGGGCATTTCGGCAGCATGGCAAGAATGGCAACGGGAATAGTTTTCGCGGTGAAGCCGAGAGATCGCCGGGTGAGAGAGGGCGCGTGCGCATCACCCTCGGCGATCCGCACGCCAGTCTTCTTCGATCCAACACCGCCCGAAAAAACAGCGCAGCACCGATGGGCGTTCACGAGCGGCTCTCCGCAGCCTTGCGAATTCTTTCCAACATATCTGTCCAGCCGGTGTCGGCGCTCCTCGGCCCCTCGAAAACCTCTTTCGGAATCAGTCCCATCGCGCGATGCGCAAACTTCAAGCGCGTCAGGCCGTTCTCTTCCGTCAGCCGGTATTGCACGTTCGACGTGGCCGGAAACGACATGAAAAGCGGCCCGCAAATCTCCAGCAGCGCCGGCGGTTTGATGGCCTGTACGTGTCCCCAGAAGTGACCCGTGTCCTTTCCCAAATCCCGATACCACCGCCCGCCCGGCCACGGTTCGATCTTCATCGCAAGCGACGTTCCGTCGGGAGTCTGGTTCAAGGGCCCTATCTGCTCCAAGATCGTCTCAAAAACGATCTCTCGCGAGGCCGCAATCGCCTCCTCCTTCACAATCTCGAATGTGCGTATTTCCTGTTCTGTACTCACCGCCATCATTCTTCCTCCTCTCGTTTGTTTAGTTGCCTGGCTAAATCACTGGCCATCTTCTGCTCGGCCCTCTGCTTGATCTGGCCCAGCTGATGCGTCCAGTAGCGCTCGTACGATTTCACGCCTGCAGCCATAAACAGAAATATATTCCTATATAAGAATGTGTCAAGTCTAATTTCGCCTTTTTCCGCTAATGATTCGTGATTAGAATTGGCTGGCGGGATTTGGAAATGGCGCATTCAGCAGAACAGCAACTCGCTTCGTTCATCGCCAAATTCACGCCCGAGGTGGCCTCGCTCACGCATTCCATTCTGGCCAGGATGAGAGAGCGCTATCCTACGGCACTCGAACTGGTATACGACAACTACAACGCGTTGGCGATTGGCTTTGGCGCTACGGAACGGGCATCCGAAGCCATTTTTTCGGTCGCCGTTTATCCAAAATGGGTGAGCCTCTTCTTCTTGAACGGCAAAGACCTGCCCGACCCCGACAAATTGCTGCAAGGGCAAGGAATCGTCGCGCGCCATATTCGTCTGCCGTCACCGGCAACCTTAGATGAATTGTCAGTAAAAAAAATGATGCTGGAAGCCACGGCGAGAGCGGCAGTTCCCTTCGCTCGCCAGGGCGCTCCTCGCATCATCATCAAATCGATTTCGGGGAAGCAGCGGCCGCGCCGGCCCTTGGAAGACGTACCTACGCCTTCCAAAGGTCACAGCAAGCCTACGAAGAAAAGCCATGAACCGGACCCTGCGTACTAGCTGCGCAGACGCGCCAGCAGGTCCTGCGGGTGTACGGGTTTGGCCAGGATCTCGAATTCGTGTCCCTGGGAACGGGCGCGGTCCAAAAGATCCGCCGTCGCAGCCTGACCTGAAAAAAGCAGAATCTTGCAGTTAGGCAGCATGGTCCGAATAGTGATCGCCGCGTCGATCCCGTTCATGTCGGTCATGATGACGTCGGAGATGAGCATATCGGGCCTGAGCGTGCGCGCTGCTTCCACGGCCTTTTCACCGTTGTAGACAGCAGTGGCTTCGAACCCGCTTTGGTTTAGGATGATGGCCAGTGTGTCCGCGATTACGCGTTCGTCATCGGCCACCAGCACTTTGGGCTTTACCTGTTGATTGGTCATTTGCTCCTGAATGACGACCTAAGTCGTTCGAATGCTCGTCCTCTGGCGCTTCAACAATCCACATTCGCTCAAGCAAATCGCGTTAAGGTGGTACAAGCGGAAAATGCTGAGCCAGTGGGGATTACTGGAATCATACGCTCATGTCTCTGATGCTGTTTCCCGGTCTGGCGTTGCGGCCTTTCTGGGGACTACTGCAACCGCTGCGTAGAGGGCCCTGGACCCTGCTCTCCATATAAGATTGATCTGACCATAAACCTTTTTCGTTGGACGTTTGCCGATGGCTGAACCGATTATTCGCGCCCAGCAGGTAGAAAAGTACTACGCCCAACCGAGCGAAAACCGCATCCAGGTGATCGCGCCCACTGACCTGGAAATTGTGCAGGGAGAAATCGTTGCCCTGCTGGGTCCGTCGGGCTCAGGTAAATCTACGCTGCTGCGCATGCTGGCGGGTCTCTCCCAGCCCTCTGGCGGCCAGGTGTTCTGGCACGGCAAGCCGATTTTGCAGGCGGAAGTCAACGTTGGAATCGTGTTTCAAAGCTTTGCCCTGTTTCCCTGGTTGACCGTGCTCGAGAACGTGGAGGCTCCGCTGATGGCACGCGGCATCGACAGTGAGCATCGGCGCGAACAGAGTCTCAAGATCCTCAACACCGTCGGCCTGGACGGCTTTCAGGCGGCTTATCCCAAGGAACTCTCTGGGGGGATGCGACAGCGGGTGGGATTCGCCCGCGCCCTCGTGGTACAGCCGGAAGTACTGTTTATGGATGAGCCCTTCTCTGCCCTGGACGTGCTAACGGCAGAGAATCTACGCAGCGAACTGATGGAGTTGTGGCACAAGAAAACCATCCCTACGCAATCAATCTTTCTCGTGACGCACAACATTGAAGAGGCCTTACTCTTGGCCGATCGCATTATCGTTCTGGGCCGCAACCCGGGGCATGTGCGAGTGGATTTTCCAGTGACCCTTGCTCAGCCGCGCGACCGTAAGAGCGCCGCCTTCACGCAACTGGTGGATTACATCTATAAGGTGCTTACCCGGCCTGACGTGGCGCCCTCTGCCGTGCCCCAGCGGTTGGCGGCACGGGACCAGCGGCAGATGCACTACCAGATGCTTCCCCATGCCCGCCCCGGCGGCATCGCCGGCCTGCTCGAGTTGCTGATCGATTACAGCGGCCGAGCTGATATTTATCGTCTCGCCGATGATCTGGCATTTGAGATCGACGACCTGCTGCCCATCGTGGACGCGGCGCAATTGCTCGGCTTCCTTAAAGTAGACGAGGGCGACGCGGCGATTACTCCGGCGGGGCGCGAGTATGCTGAATCGGAAATTCAGCGGCAGAAAGAGCTCTTTCGTGCAGCCGCGGTGGAAAACGTTCTGCTGCTGCGGCAGATTACCCGGGCGCTCGATACCAAGTCGGATCACACCGTCCCGGAAGAATTCTTTCTCGACATGCTCGACGAGCAGTTCAGCGCCGATGAAACACTGCGCCAGTTGGAGACGGCGATCAGCTGGGGCCGCTATGCGGAGCTGTTCGACTTCGACGCTTCACGCCGGCGATTCATCCTGCCGGAGCAGGAGGAGACAGCGGAAGCGGTGGAAGAGGCCGAGGCGGAATGAGCACGCCGCCAAGGCTTTCCCGCTATCCCACACTGGCCCGTTCGCTGGTATTAGAGCGCACCTGGCCTTTTTTTCTGGACCTCAGCGTCGCCGCCTGCGGGCTCGCCCTCTTCTACGCTGTCTTACGCATCGCGCAATATTGGTTGGGGCATCCGGTGCCCGCAGTTGCCATCTCCAATTCCGCGAAAATGCTGCCGCTGTATGCTTTCTACTCCGTGGTGCGCATTAGCGTGGCCTATTTGCTTAGCCTCATCTTCGCCGTGGGCTACGGTTACATCGCCGCATACAATCCCCGCGTCGAAGCTTTCATGATTGCGGTGCTCGATATCCTGCAATCGATTCCCGTCCTCAGCTTCCTACCCGCGGTGATGCTGGCCATGATATCGCTCATTCCCGGCCGCCAGCTGGGGATCGAGCTGGGTGCAATCCTGCTGATCTTTACCGGGCAGGTATGGAACATGGCGTTCAGCTTTTACTCCTCGCTCAAGAGCTTGCCGCGCGAGCTGCGCGAAGCCTCCAACGTCTTTCGCTTTTCCGCATGGCAGCGATTCTGGCAGTTGGAACTGCCGTACTCGGCCATCGGGCTGGTCTGGAACTCGATGGTGTCAGTAGCGGGGGGATGGTTTTTCCTGATGGCCTGCGAGATGTTCGTATTGGGCGATCGCGACTTCCGTCTTCCCGGCCTCGGCTCTTATCTGCAGACGGCGGCCAGCACAGGCGATACCCATGGCATGCTCTGGGGATCGGTAACCATGATCCTTATCATTGTGGCGACCGATCAACTGGTGTGGCGCCCGGTGATTGCCTGGGCCGACAAGTTCAAGTTTGAGCAAGGCGAGAGCACCAGCCGCAAGACGTCGCCCATTCTTTACGCGTTGCAGAATTCGAATGCGCTTGGCTGGTTGAGACAAGCGACCCTGGTGCCGGCGAGTGAATATATCTATGGCGCGCTAGCGCGGCGCCAGCGGGAGCTGATCGCGCGCCCCATCCACGGACCCCGCAAGCGCTCAAGGCTGGGCGCAGTGGTGCTGATTGTCGCGGTTACTTTGCTGGTGGCCTTTGCTGCTTTTCGCGCGCTGGAGTTGCTACGCCACGTGCATGGGCCGGAGATCGTGGAACTGTTTAAGGGCGCGGGCGCGACCTTTCTGCGGGTCAATGCTGCGCTGCTGATTGCCTCTGCCTGGACCATTCCCACCGGCGTCGCCATTGGCTTTCATCCCCGGCTGGCCAGAATCGCGCAGCCATTGGCGCAGATCGCCGCTTCCTATCCGGCTACCGCGATTTTTCCCATCTTGCTCATCGCGCTTGTGCGTTGGGGCGGAGGGTTGGGCATTGGTTCGATTGCTCTCATGCTATTGGGAACGCAGTGGTACATCCTCTTCAACGTGATTGCCGGCGCCACGGCGATTCCCTCTGACCTGAAGGAGGTGGCCACGCTCTACAAATTCTCCCGGTGGCAGCGCTGGAAGATCGTAATTCTGCCGGGTATCTTTCCCTACCTGGTCACCGGGCTAGTGACTGCGTCTGGCGGGGCGTGGAACGCCAGCATCGTCGCCGAATACTTTCACCTGAAAGATCGCACCCTGGAGACCTTGGGCCTCGGCGCACAGATCAGCGCCGCCAGCGATCACGGCCAGTTTTCCATCCTGCTACTGGCGACCATCATCATGTCGCTCATGGTAGTGACGGTGAATCGCCTGGTGTGGCGACCGATGTTCCGGCTAGCAGAAACAAAATTTCGCCTGGACACCTAATTCAGTTTTGGCTCACGGAGGACGATCCCCTCCAGCTTTACAACTTGCGCAAAAACTCCAGCTTTGTGAAGGGTACGGCCTTCAGGCTCGAAGGGTACAGCCTTCAGGCTCGAAGGGTATAGCCTTCAGGCTTGAAGGGTACAGCCTTCAGGCTCGAAGGGTACAGCCTTCAGGCTCGAAGGGTATAGCCTTCAGGCTCGAAGGGTACGGCCTTTAGGCTCGAAGGGTATAGCCTTCAGGCTCGAAGGGTACAGCCTTCAGGCTCGAAGGGTACGGCCTTCAGGCTCGAAGGGTACAGCCTTCAGGCTCGAAGGGTATAGCCTTCAGGCTCGAAGGGTATAGCCTTCAGGCTTGAAGGGTACGGCCTTTAGGCCGTACGTAATGCTCAGCAATAAATTCGGCTTCAGGCGCTGAGGGATACCTTCCGCGCAAACAGCTCTTTTTCCGTCGATTAACTCTGTCCATCCACCTCCACCCTGCCGAGGAGAACCGCCACCCTAAAATTTGTCATCCCGCCCGGAGCGGAGCGACCTGCTGTGCGCCTTGACGGAAAAACGGAACCCGAAGGCGATTCACGCCCTTGATCAAAACTCATTTATACGGGCTTTCCTTCAAGTCGTCGGGTAGCTCGGAATACTTACCCAGCATCTCGTACGTCTGTACAACCGCCCAATTGACGATACGTTCTCCCGCCCCAACCTCGACCCATGTGCTTGCACTGGCGGCGCCATATCCGCCGCGACTTGCCGCCTGGATGGTGGGGAAATACCCATGGTAGCCATTGGTATACCCGAAAAACAAAGCGGTGGGAACAGGGCAGCGAGCGCGCCAGTTCTCCTGAAAATAAACAAACGCTTCGCCCGGAACCGAAGCGATCGCGATCTGCTTGTCGATGAGGACAGTGGTAACCCGCGCATCAATCACGGGGCGGATCGGAGACCCCATCAACTCCAGCGTCTTGGGACCTAAGAACTTAAGCAACGCTGCATGAAACTGTTCGGGATCCCAACGAAGTTTGAAATGCATGGTCTCCTCGCGGAAGTCGATACTAGCGGAAGCATCGCTGTGGGTCTGAATAGACTTGGCCACACGAGCTGCCTCCTGTCCCAGCCGTTCGCCGGTCCAGGCCCGCAACTTGATTGCATCCTGTGCGATGGGCATATTCGCGTAGTAGGGATTGATGTCGCCCGGCGCGCCCTGCACATAAAAACTCAACACTTTTCCGCCCAGAGCCTTTTCCACCAGCTGGTTGGTAATCGCCGGAAAATCAGCGGAGTACTGGAGATTGTCCGAGCCAAGAACGACGGGATGACATGCATAGTTGATGAGGATAGCGAGAGGTTCGCCTTGAGCCGTGTCGATGCGAAGGACGGTGACCGTGGGATCAACAGGCGACGTGGGAATCATCGTAGGATTGCGCTCGAACCAACTGACCGTTCCGTCATCATTGACGCGAAGCCGGTTATGCCCGATGAGCACCGAGCCAGTGCCCACGCCGATACGAGCTTCCTGGAGATGGTTGGCCGCATCGCTAATCGCCGCAGCAATGCCGTCCAAAGCCTTACTCTCCCACTCCGGCGGGTGGGCCGCGTATTCATCCTTGACGTTCGGTGCACTATGAGTGTGGGAGGCATTTACCAGCACGCAAGAGATGTGACTGGACTTGCGCACCTCCGCCTGTAAGCGGTCCAGGGACGCTTCACCAAAGCTGCGCCCCAGATCAAGGGTAACGATAGCCAGCCGTTTATTGCCCGCCTCCAGGACTAACACGCGCGCATAAAGTGGATCGAGTGTGCTCGAAGCGGGCGTCAGGCGGTCCTCGAAGCCCCACATCACTTCATGGGTCTTCGGCGTGATATCCACTTTGGCCACAGCTGCCCTAAGACCTGTTTGCGCGGATGCGGGCAAGGAACTGACTAGAAAACACAGGCTGACACTTGCCAGGACAGTGGACCTACTAAGCAGGGACATGTGATTTCTCAGAGTAGAGAAGCGGGCCGGATAGCAGGATGCTAGAGCCAAGGTGGCGACGAGTCAAGAAATATCATACCATTTTTGTCAATAACTCCGGCGCGTGAGACGACCCAATTAAGCGATTGCATGCAGGAAAGGCAAAAAGTATTGACAGCAGTTGGCGGGTATCTCATACTCTCCTCGTTACTCTTCCCAAGAACCAGCAAGCGGCCCGAATAAAGTGATGCGATCCCTCGCTGGAATCCCATCGCCGACTCCGGAACTTACTACAGGTTTGTCCTGAATCTATCCAGATCGATCCGGGCCAATTCGTACCCCGATTGGCGCGGGCTTGGAACCCTTATCTGAATCATGCGACCGGCAGTCCAAGAGGCTACCGGAGGATACGTTCATAGGCCAAGGGCCCCTTTTAAAGGAACAGCGCTCATTAGTTGTTGCAGAGCGACATCTCCGGGCGACGTGTATGCAGACCCGGAAGCATCCGCGCCTTACATGAAATGACCTGACTGGAGAATTCCGATGACACTGGGGAAGCGCACACGCATCTATGGGTTGCTCCTGCTTCTGACAGCAATCACTCTGGCGCCCACAACCGGAATAACTCAAACCTATTTTGGCACCGTGGTGGGGACGGTGACGGATAGTTCCGGTTCCGCGCTTGTCGGCCTCACGGTGGCCCTCACCAATCAGGGAACCGCAGAACGCAAAACTCTCCCGACCAACTCGCATGGCGACTTCCAATTCGTCAACGTTCCTCCCGGAATCTATACCCTCGACGTCGAGGGCCCCGGCTTCAAACGCTTTCGACGCGACTCCTTCCAGGTAGAAGTACAAAGCGTGGTCCGTATTGATGCGGCAATGCAAATTGGCGAAGTAAGCCAGGTCGTGGACGTAACCGCGCAAACGCCTCTCATCGAATCAGACACGACCTCGCTCGGCCAGGTAATCGAAGGGCGAGCAGTGCAGCAGATGCCTTTAAATGGCAGAAACGTGATGAACCTGATTGCTCTGGCGCCGGGTGTTGTCCCGCAAGGCCAGACGCAAGGTAATCCAGCCATCAACAATGTCAACGGATGGGGCAACTATCAGATTGGTGGAGGCATTGCGAATCAAAGCGCCGAGTACATCGACGGCGCCCCCCTCAACGTCAACTATGCTCATCTCCCTGCATTAATACCGGCTCAGGATGCTGTTCAGGAGTTCCGCGTCTTGACCAACAACCTCGGCCCTGAATGGGGAGACACCTCTGGCGGCATCGTAAGCCTGGTCACCAAATCCGGAACCAATTCGTTCCACGGCGCCGCTTATGAGTACCTGCGCAACAAGGTTCTCAATGCGAATACCTTCTTTGGCAACGAATTTGGTCAGCCGCGGCCGGCTTTTACGCAGAATCAATATGGAGCCGAAATCGGGGGTCCTATCCGCAAAGATAAGACGTTCTTCTTCTTCGATTGGGAAAACTTCGCCCTCCGCCAGGGTAATACCTACGTTTCGACTGTTCCGACGCAGGCTATGCGCGACGGCGACTTCTCGGCCGCGGGTTCACCCATCTACGATGCGCTCACCACCTGCGGACAACCAGGAACGCCCGATTGTGCCCCCGGGCAATCGACGCGGCAGGAGTTTCCGGGCGATGTCATACCGGCGGGCCGTATCAATCCGACATCGGCAGCGTTGTTGAAATATCTCTGGCCTTTGCCCAACGCTTCAGGAGTTTCGAATAACTTCTCAACAACCTACAGCTCGGGAACCAACAGCAAGCAATTCAACGCCCGTATCGATCAAAACCTTGGCGACAAACAGCGCATCTTCGGCCGGTACTCGTACTGGTCGTCCACTTCCCCTCCAGTGGATCCGTTCAACGAGGGCAACGGCCTCGGGTCAAGTTTCCAAACCAATCAGTTCGTTCTGGGCGATACCTATGCTTTCTCTCCTTCGACCGTGGGCGAACTGCGCATAGCGTTTCTACGTTTTCTGTTCAATTTCACCCCGCAGAGTTACGGCGTCGATCAGACGAAGTTCGGATTACCCGAATCCTACAACGCGCAGGAACCGCTGCGAAACAACCCGGATCCCTGCGTAGCCGGGTACTCAGACTTCTGCAATCAGAACATGGCAGTGATCGTCTTGAACACCAACAACAGCTACTCCATCATGCCGGCCATGACAAAAATCATGGGGCGCCACACCCTCAAGTTTGGCGCCGAGATTCGCCGCATGGAGTTTAATTTTGCGCAGACCACGACGGCCAGCGGCTTCTTCAATTTCGACAACCTGATGACCTCCGTCAACCCGTTCTCACCCGGGGATACAGGCTTCGGGTTGGCTTCTTTTCTCTTGGGCTATGGATCGGGCGGCAGCGCATCCCAGCCCGCGCTCACGGCTGGAGTGCAGTACTATCAAGGCTACTATTTCGGCGACACCTTTCAGGCCAATCAAAAACTGACCATAAATTATGGGGTGCGTTGGGAACTGCCTGGTCCGTGGACGGAGCGGCACAACCGCCAAGTTGTATTTCTACCTAACCAGGCGAGTCCCCTTGCAGCAACCACCGGCCTTCCGCTCGCCGGAAACGTTGCGTTAGTTGACTCAGCGGCTTATTCCAGCCGCTATAGTCAGCAGTTTCACTGGCTCCTCTTCGCACCTCGTTTCGGAATTGCCTATCGTCTCAACGAACAGACGGTTGTGCGAGCGGGCTATGGCATGTTCTTCGTACCCGATGATGCCTCGTTCAATGACGCGCCGTGGACGTCCCCTATCAACGCAGCCTCCACTCCTTGGCTGGCCTCGCTGAATGGCGGCGCCACGCCCAACGCATTCCTGAATAACCCCTTCCCCAGCGGCATCTTGAATCCGGTTGGACGCAGCCCGAATTACCAGAGCACTTTGTATGGGACAAGCATGTACTTGCCGGTTCCGAAGGGGTCGTACGGGTACACGCAACAATATAATTTGAACTTTGAACACGACCTCGGTCACGGTGCAATGTTTGGCCTCGCTTACGCAGGATCGAAAGGCACGCATCTGCCCGGAAATTCTCAAAACATCAACCAACTACCAGATGCGGATTTGTCACAGGGCACGCAGTTGTCGAATGCGGTCACCAACCCGTTCTACGGTTTGGTTCCAAACGGCACCGTGCTCTCGACCTCCACCATCGTCGCCAGCCAACTCCTGCTTCCCTACCCGCAATTTGTAGGGGTCTTTTCGGCTGAGCCCTTCAATCGGGCGTCCTCATACAATTCGCTGCAAGCCAAGTTTGAAAAGCGGACCAGCACAGGCGGAACGTTTCTGGTGGCCTATACCTGGGCCAAGCTAATCACCAATGGGGACACTCTGACCGCGTGGTTAGAGGACGGCGGATGCGGCTGTGCTGCGCAGATTCAGGATAACGACAACCTCAAAGGCGAACGTTCGCTCTCACAAAGCGACGTTCCACAGCGCTTCGTCGCCAGCTATGTGCTCGATCTGCCCGTGGGCAGAGGCAAGCAGTTTCTCGGCAACATCAACGGTCCTACCGATAAATTAATTGGAGGCTGGGGCATAAACGGAATAACCACGGTGCAAAGTGGCTTCCCGTTGGCCATCGCCGCCGCATCCAATCCCTTGTCGCAGTTCGGCTTTGGCAGTCTACGGCCGAATGTCGATCCTGCTAACAAGCAGATCACCGGCTCGGCACAGAGTCGTGTCAACGAGTGGTTTAATGTAGATGCTTTCAGTCAGCCGTCCACCTTCTCGGTAGGTAATGAGCCTCGCCTGGATCCCCTGCTACGTTCCGCCGGCATTGCTAACTGGGATTTTGCGGTCTTCAAGCTGATACCGCTGACGGAACGGATCCATCTGCAATTCCGAACGGAGTTTTTCAATTTGTTCAACCGCGTACAATTTGCTCCACCAAATACCAGTTGCTGTACCCTGAACAACTCACAATTTGGCGTTGTCACGAGCCAGGCGAACACTCCGCGCTTGGTGCAATTCGCACTGCGAGTTGAATTCTAATCTTCCACGAAAGCAGACGGGTGCCCCATGTTCGCATCAGCGTACATGGATTGACGAAGATGGGGCGACCCGGATTCCCAGTACGCTACGCTGGACATGAACGCGTGTGCGGCTTTCATTAAGGAAAGCCGCATGAAGTGCGCCGAAGCGACAGGCTGCTCGGGGAATCCGGGCGAAGCCCCACCAATGCTCTAATGTCCAACTTGGAATGCCCTTTATGACGAGTAATCGATTACCCCTCAAATAAAAGCATTCGGAGAAGCAGGCTTCGTGAAGTGTTTTTGGGCACTGAAGCATAAACGCGAAAGCTTAGGATCTGCTCGTGGCGGCGGCGAATTGCTTTTCTAGAATTTGCAGGCCCACGCCAAGCAGTCCGGCTTCCCTTCCCAGGGTAGCGAAGCGCAGTGAAAGCCCGGAAGCGGATCCCGCCAGGGCGTTGCTTTTTACTACGCGCGAAACCAGATTCAGAAACTCGTCCCCGGTTGCGCTCAGACGTTCATCGAAGACGATCATCGACGGATTGAAGAGGTTGACCAGGTTGGCCATCGCCACGCCGATCTCCTCTGCAATCTCTGCCACGATGTTCCAGCACATCTTATCTCCGGCTCTTGCTGCTTCCAACACCAGCCATACCGTGATGTGCGAGGGATCCTCCTGGGCCATGGCGAGAAGACGCGAAGAAACACCCTCGGAGAGAGCCTTGCGGGTGCGGTTCTCCACCGCTCCCGCGCCCGCAACTGCCTCCAGGCACCCGTTGCTGCCGCACTTACAGGTGGGTCCAGACCTGACCATGTTGGTATGGCCCACTTCGCCCACACCGCAGCTGTGGCCGTAGAGAAGCTTCCCATCCACAATCACCCCCGCGCCGATGCCGGTTCCGTAGTCGAGATAGATCATGTTCGGCTCCCGCTGACCCACGCCTAACATTTGTTCCGCGATGGCTTTCGCGCGCGTCTTACTCTCTACCAGAACCGGTACTTTGAACTCCTTCTCGAAGGTGGCGGTTAATGGCACATCGTTCCAGAACTCGATGGTCGAACTACTGGTAGTGACGCCGCGCCGGGTGTCGACTAATCCTGGATCCGCGATACCAATACCTAGCAGTTTGGTCCAAGGCAGCCGGGAGGCGCCCACCACGCGCCGAACTGCGGATTGCAATTGCCGTAAGAGGCCTTCCTTACCATGCGACAGGTCCGTGGCCTCGGAAATCACACGGGTCACGGAGGGTTGAAGGTCCATCACTCCAGCAGTCACCCGCTCGTCATCAAACTCCACTCCAACCAGAAACCCGAATTTGCGATTGAGCTCCAGCAGGATCTGCTTGCGGCCCAGTGGATTGTCCGAAGGTCCCGCCTCGATCAACCTGCCCTCGGTAAGAAGCTGCCGGGTAAGCAGGGAGATCGTGCTGCGGCGCAGATTGGTCAGCGCGTGGATACCCACACGCGAGATCGGGCCCTGCTGATAAACCAGCGCCTCAATCATGTTTTTGTCGCGTTGGCTTCTTTTCTTAACGATGATCACCGCCACGGCAGGAGGCTGTCGAAGGAAGGCAAGCCCTGGGTTGGACTGTAGTCTTCGAGCAAGTGAAAGAGATTGGCCTGCAGTCTCCGCCAGTATTCGTACTCTGCATCCCAGCGCCCCAGCGCCGCGGCCAAACGATAGGAGGTATATTCCTCAAGCCATGCTTGTTCGTACTGCGGCTTTAGCTCGGTGATCATTTCCATAAGATCGGGCAACTTACCATGCTGCTGTGAAACGACGATATTATCAAAGTCGTTGCCCAGTCGATGGGCGTCGGGGTGCGACCCCAGCAATTTCCACTGCTGCGTAATCTCTACCCCATACTGGAATTTGAGACCTGCATAATCCAGCAGCCTACACTCAACAATATAGGAACGGGCGCCGCCGGCATCCGCACCCTGCTCGATGGCGCGCAGCCAGTCCTCCTCCGCACCCTCGGCGAGCAGCCGGCTGCGGCGAAGATCCTCAGCGTGCGCCGTCGCCCGGGCTAGCGTTTTTGCAGCGAATGGGCTCTCCCAAAGCGCGAGCATGGTGTATTGACCCAATACAGACTGCAGCGCAGTTTCACTGTCCGCCATCTTTCGCAGGGCGGAGGCGACGCTGGCCGCGGCCGCTGGTGGATACTCGCGCGCCGCATATGCAAAAAAGAAATTCTGGCGGTCCACCGCTTTCTGCTGCCACGCCGCAGCCGCCCCGTAGGCAATCGCCGGCCACGCCGGCCGCTTCAACATCTGCACATCGTCAGACCAAATCGTATTCATCGCACCCAGAGCCCCGGATCTGCGTCCCGCAGCCACGAAGGTATCGATATTCTCAAAGGTGAGATTGTAGTCAGGGGCGATCTCGCTCCAGCCGTTCACTCCTGGAGCGACCAGGTGAGGCACGTGATTGCTCACCAGCGGCCCCAGCCAACGCTTGTACTCCGGATCCGGTTTGGGCTCATACCACCACGCAACAGCTATGATTCCCGGTGGCAATTGCTTCACAATATCCGGAATTTTCACCATGATATCGGCCCAGGCCAGGATGATTTTGCCGTGCTGCTGGAACAATCCACCGACGTTCTTGAGCTGCTGCAGGAAGATCGCAGCCGGCGCACCTGCGCCTTTGGCCGCGGCCTGCTGTAACTGCCAGGTCTCGTCGAATCCGATATGCACGAAAGGGCTGGGAAACAGCTCGGTGTATTGCTGTACCCAGTTGGCAATCAATTTCTGCACTTGCGGGTCGGCAGGATTGAACTCAACTCCATGCGGAAAGTCAGCCAGACCGGAGTACTGTTCCCGGCGGAATAAGTCATGCAGGTGGCCGTAAAGCTCAAGGCATGGAACTACGTCGATGTGCCGGGTTCGCGCATAGGCAACAATCTCGCGCACGTCGCTCTTGGTAAGACGAGCTCCTGGGGCCGCGGGCGGAAGCCCGTCCAGCGCAATGCTGGTCTCGTTGTAAAAGTAATATTGATTGTTTTTCCAACGCGCCATCAGGTCGATCTGGCGCTTGATATCGGCGACCCGCAGCAACGGGCCCTCGCTCATGTCGACCATGGTTCCGCGATACGCCATTGCCGGCCAGTCGGTCACTTGGGCCTCAGGCAAAACTGCGCCGGGCATCTCGATCATCTGGCAGAGTGTTTGCACTCCGTAGAAAATGCCCGCGGAGGAGCGCGCCTTCACTTCTGCCCCGCTCCCGGTAATGCGGATGGTGTACGCTTCCCGCGAGTCTGGGCCGGGGGTTTCCCCTGGCACTGGCAACGGATCAAGTGCTCCGGTGCGATGAAGAGCGAGACCCGGCTCACCGGCGCTGGTGAGGATGGCAGTCTGACTTCCAGTTGCATAAGTAGTACAGGCAGCCAGCGTTTGTGCGGCGGTGCGGTCCTCTTCCGTCGCACTCGGCGGCAAGCGAATGGGTAGCCCGGCCAGCCGCAGAGTGCCTGCGCCGTAAGTAATTTGCTGCGGCGCGGGCAGAATCATCGAGTGCTGCGCTTGTACCAGACTGTGACCAAGGCCGAAGCCCAAAAGCAGAAGTGACCACTTAAGCAGTTGGCTGCGACGACCGTCATACTCCGGCCCGGCTACTCCTCTACTTCCCAAGGAACCCCTCCAGAAGCTTAAACGAGCATGCGAAAAGACTCTTCCATTAGACGACTACCGGCCTTCGCGGGCCGCGTGTCAAGTCTATGCCAGATCAGTTTGGGTTTAACTCCGGCCTCTACTCTTGATTGAAGCCGGTGGAATAGCGAAATTCCTCCACCGCGTGGCCGTCTTTGTGTGGCTGCATCTTTTTCAACTCGTCCTCGGTAGCCTTCAGGTCTCTCGCATCCCAATCATCGCGATACCGAACTTCGGAGGGCGGAAACTGGCTCACTTGCGCTATCGCCGATTGCAGCTTCAAATCCATTACGTCATCGATCGGAACCCGATAATTTACCTCTCCCGGCGCGGGATAGAAGAAGTACATCTCCGGTACTCGATAAGGCTGCAGTCCCAATTGCAATTTTTGATTGGGGAAGTAGAGCCAAAACTCTGCAGCGCGCACGGCGTCGACCGTGTTCAATGCCGCCATACGATGATCCGTCTTGTGCCAGCGCGTGTACCATTGCCCGGGATCCACGCTGAGCAACACGTCGGGCCGCACGCGTCGGATGATCTCGGTCGCCTGCTCTACCAGGTGCGGCTGTGGAGCATACTCGAGCATCCCGTCGTCATAGCCTAGCCACATGATGTTTTCTTTGGGTGTACCTAAGACCGCCTCCGACTTCTCTTCCTCCGCTTTGCGGATGCGAGCCAGCCGCTGACTGCTCATTTCAGGGTCCAGCGAACCCTTGTCGTCGTTGGTATAGATCGCAAGGATGACCTTATTGTGATGACGATTGAGCAGCGCGATGGTGCCACCGGCGCCGAAGACCTCGTCGTCCGGGTGAGGTGTGAAGATCAGGATGGTCTTGCCCCGCAGATCCTCGAGCTTAGTCTGTTGGGCTTCCAGTCCGACGCTCGCCAGTAACGCTGCCAGAAAAATAAAGGACGCTCGCAGCAAGAGAAACTCCTTTCAATCGCTTCCTGGTTCGGACGAATAACTCCGGCTCCCGATCGTGGATTTCCCATTGGAAAGAGGATCCCGGCAGAGAGAAACAGCGCACACGTATACAAACGATGAATTTGCCTGAGAAACCCGGGGTCGACTGCTCGCGCGGGCCCTTTATAAACCTGTGGGATCCAAAAGAGTATGAGGTCTCCTCGGCAGTGCGTCAAGCTTTTTTCCCGTTTGCGCACGCAATGAGCGGTCCTGCTCGGCATAGAATGAAGATTACTAACATTTCAGCCGCTATCTATCCGAATATCCAGCGAGGCCGTCTTGAATAACCCGATCTCAGGGAAATACTTTGATTCTCTTTTGGCAATTCTTAAGCAAATTGCAGCTGAACAATCAGGCGTGATCCAGCAGGCCGGTGCCATGGCGGCAGCGGCGATCGCCGCTGGAGGAGTGGTTCATACCTTCGGCAGTGGTCACTCCCATATGATTTCCGAGGAAGCCTTCTTCCGTGCCGGTGGCCTCGCGCCGGTCAATCCAATTTTGGATGATGCTCTGATCTTCCTCCACGGGGCGCTTGAAAGTACCCGCGTCGAAAGACAATCCGGCTATGCGGCAACGCTGCTCGCTCGCGAGGACGTGCGTCCCATCGACGTCGCCATTGTCATCTCCAACTCCGGCCGCAATGCCGTGCCGATCGAGATGGCGTTGGCGATGCAAGCCCTGGGAACGAAGGTGATTGCCATCACCAATCCCCGGCAGTCGGCCACCTCCGCTTCCCGCCACAGCACGGGCAAGTACTTATATGAGATTGCCGATCTTGTCATCGATAACTGCATCCCGGTGGGAGACGCGGTACTGGAGCTGCCCGGCTTAAGTCAAAAGATGGGTCCGTCTTCGACCGTCGCCGGTGCAGCCATCATCAACGCGGTCATAATTGAAGCCGCGGCCGCGTTGCAAAGCATGGGCGCCACAGTCCCCGTAATCGCCAGCGCAAACGTCGGCGTCGGCGCCCTTTCCGATATGGAAGCAGCGTTCGCAAAGTGGGCTCCGCGTGTCCGCTTACTCAACTAATAGCCTTGGCAACTAGCTGCCGCGTCAAAGGTCACTCATCGCATTCGAGACCGATAAGCCAATCATCGCAATCACCAGAACGACCAACCCAAGCGCTAGCTTTCGGCGCGCGGATCGAGGAGCTCCCCGCCACTCCCCGGTCACCACTCCGCAACAGTTGGCGACCAAGACCACAGTGCACATAAAGATCCCCCACCCTAACGACAGACCAAGCCGCCCCAGCCACTGCACGCCCGTTCCGTAAAACGAGAAACCGGCCATCCAGAGCGCGCCCATCAGCACTCCATACAAAAAGAACTTTGCTCCCTGACGATCCGCAAACCTGGAAAAACTGGAATTACGAATCAGGAGGACCGCCGCGTAGCCTGCGTTAAACAGGAACATGAAGACACATAGGTAAGCCCAGACAATGCTGGAGGATCCGGAGTTAGAAACACCCAGGCTCCTGGCCACCGCGGCAATCTTCTCCCCAGCGGCAAAGCCCAGGTTACCGGACGCTCCTAAGAGCCCAGAGGCGACGCATAGCAAGACACCTTTGCCATAAGAGAGGCCTGATCTTTTACTCGTAACAGCGGACTGCTCTTTCCATTGCCCCGCAAACGAGCAGAGGGCAACTCCCGCCAACATCACCAGAAGAGATGCGACCGTCAAGACAGTGTGGGCCATCGACAACCCATGCGTGGTGGCAAACGGAATCACCGCCCCGATAAAGGCTGCGAGGCCATAAATGATGGCAAAGCCCAGCGATAAGCCCACCGCATCGATGCCTGCTCCAAAAGAAACAGCGGCCAGGCCCCAACCCATGCCTAGCAAACCCGTCAGCAGTAACGTGCCTCCATCCGTCAGCGCAAAGACCTGCCCTACATGCGGCACACTCAAAAAAACAATGGACCAGGGAAAGACGACGTAGGCGAAGAGCGAAAAAATTAACCAGGTGTTCTCAAATCGCCATCCCTTGCCCCACTTCGCCGGGAGCATGAACAGGCCCTGGCACGCGCCTCCAAATATCGTGATACCGATTCCGGCGAACTGGGATGGGGTAAGGCCGGAGCCGCTGGAAAGACTAGAGAGCGCAAGACAACTCATGCCCAGGCAGCCTCGCTAGGTAGTAACGGTGGACTGCTCGTTGCAGGAGAACTCCAGGCGGTGAAGATGGATCTTCATCACTGCTTCGACGATCTGCTCCATATCTTCCTGCGACCCCAAAAGCAACCGGTGCTCCATCCAGACCATCTCCCCGCAGGCTCGTTCCGCATTCGGGCACAAGGCGCCGTATGATTGCCAGTCGAAGAGCGGCGTAACCCAAGGCAACTCTTTCTCCTTGCAGCCAGCCAGGAACAACGGGTTGCGATAGAGCGGGAACGCGTATCCCCCAGAGCATGGAACCCCCTCCGCCGACAAGGCGAGAAGAAATTCATCGCGGGAAATACCGAACTTCTGCTGATCGAAGCGAAAGACATAAATATGATGTGCATTCGTGCTCGCCCAGGATGGATCGGGCAGCGTAGTAATTCCGGGAATTTTCCCCAAGTGAAGATTCAGATACGCGGCATTCTCCGTCCGCCTGGCCAGCTGCCCTGGCAAACGCTTGAGCTGCTCAATCAAAATGGCGGCCTGAAACTCCATCATTCGATAATTCCATCCTAGCCGGTGATGTTCATACCACGGCCGACCCACTTTCCTGCCCACCCACACATACGACTCGCAGATTTCCGCCAGAACCTCGTCATTGGTGACGATGATTCCTCCCTCGCCCGCGGTCATGTTCTTTGTGGCCTGGAAACTGAAAGCGCCAGCATCGCCAATGGAGCCCAGCCTGCGCTCCTTCCACACCGCGCCGTGAGCATGCGCAGCATCCTCCAAAACGAACAGCTTATGCGCCCGGGCGATGGACAGAACGCTGTCCATGTCCACCGCTCGTCCCGCGAAATGAACAGGAATGATCGCTTTGGTGCGCGGAGTGATCGCAGCCTCGAGCGCGCGGGGATCAAGGTTCAGGCTATCTAACTCGATGTCACAAAAAACCGGGGTCGCACCCAGTAAAAGAGGAGCACTGGCAGTCGCAATAAAGGTATACGGCGGAACAACCACTTCGTCGCCCGCACCCACGCCCGCCGCTTTCAGCGCCACCTCAAGGGCCGCGGTTCCGGTGCCGCAGGCAACCGCGTACTTCGAATCCTGAAACTGCGCAAACGCCCGTTCCAGCTCAGCTACTCGAGATCCCTCAGCGTCACTGCCTGACGGGTGGCGGCTCTCACCCATGGAATTGGCCCACCACTTGCCGCTACGTAACAGGCGGAGTACTGCATCCTCCTCCGCGGCTGAGGAAACAGGCCAATCAGGAAAAGGCTTCGCTCGAAGAGGAATTCCTCCAAAGCACGCGAGCTGGTTCATGGTCATCTTCTTCTATCTGGCTTGGGAACAATGGGTACATCCTAGAGAGAAGGACAAGCGCCCGTCAATCCATTTATGAACGTAATTGATATTAAATTAACCTCGACACCAAAAACACCGTTCGTCATGGAAAACGCGCTCAGCTCTGTGCCTACAGCTCTTTATTGCATCCGCCGCCAACACCGCGCGTAGGCGCGAAAATAACTTACAACCATTTCCGAACATAATTGTTGACATTGCGTGACAATCAAACGGATACTTGGAAACCACAGATCCCCAACCGGAGACATATCATGAGTGCTGACCCGACTCGCCGAGACTTTGGCAAGGCCGTCGCTGCTACTCTCTGTTGGAGTGCGGCTGCTTCTTCCTCCCCCTTGCTGATGGCATCGATGACCGACCAAAAGCCCGCAATTCTGGGTGGCAAGCCGGTGTGCACATCGCCCACCACGACCGTCACCTGGCCCATCCATGGGCCCATCGAACAAGATGGGCTGATCGGCGTCTTGAATAGTGATAAGTGGTGTCGGCTCGACGGTAAGCAAGCAGCCAAGTTTGAAGAGACCTTTGCCTCCCGAACCGGAGCCAAAAACTGCCTGGCCACCTCAAGCGGCACGACCGCGCTGATTACTTCCATGAATGCCCTCGATATCGGGCCCGGCGATGAAGTGATTGTCCCTCCCTATACCTTTGTGGCCACCATCAACGCCGTCCTGCTGCAGCATGCACTTCCCATCTTTGTCGATTCCGATCTCGACACCTTCCAGATTGACGCCAACAAGATCGAGGCCGCGATTACCCCTCGCACCAAGGCCATTCTCCCCGTTCATCTTGGTGGCTCAGTGGCCGACCTTGACACCATCATGGCTATCTCCAAAAAGCACAACATCCCCGTCGTTGAGGACGCTTGCCAATCGCATTTGGCTGAGTGGCGGGGCAAAAAAGTGGGAACCTTCGGGGCCACAGGCTGCTTCAGTTTTCAAGCCTCCAAAAACCTCAACTCAGGGGAAGGCGGGGCCCTGCTCACCAATGACGACAAGGTCTACGCAACTTGCGTCAGCTTCGCGAACAACGGCCGGGGCAACCCCGCCCTTACGTTCGAATTCGTCAGAAACGGCTCTAACCATCGCATGACGGAGTTTCAGGCCAGTGTGCTGCTGGGCCAGATCACACGCCTCGAAGAACAAATGCGTACGCGCGAGCAAAACGCTCAATACCTCACTGCCCACCTCAAAGAGATTGATGGCATCGCGCCGGCGAAAATGTATGAGGGATGCACGCGCAATGCCTACCATCTCTATATGTTTCGCTACGATCCGAGCAAATTCAATGGCCTGCCGCGGGAGAAGTTCATCAAGGCCTTGGAAGCCGAAGGCATGCCTAACTCGCCCGGCTATACGCCCCTTAACAAGGAACCCTTCCTCGACAACACCATCAACACCCGCCACTACAAGCGCGTCTTCCATGATGCAGACCTGTCGACTTATCGCGAGCGCATCGCCTGCCCGGTCAACGATCGGTTATGCTCAGAAGCGGTATGGTTCGAACAGACCAATTTCCTCGGCCCCAGGTCTGACATGGATCAGCGCATCGACGCTATCCTGAAAATCAAGAAGTATTCCGCCGAGATTGCCAAAGCTTAACGCGCAGCCGGTGCAGAGGTGAATGTGCGAGTTTTCAGCCGCCGCGGCTTTGTGCAAATGGCCGGAGCCGCCTGTCTTACCGGCACCCTAAAAGCCATGCCCGGCAACACCGTGGCGCCTGCTACGTACCCCATACAGCTGGGCCTGGTGGTCGGCGCCAAGCACGGCGAGGACCCTGCAGTTGCTTTGGCTCGCGTGCAGAAGTTGGGCTTCTCTAACTGTCAAATGAGCCTGCAGGGCTTAACCATCGATATAGCGCCTGCCTTGAAACTTGCCATGGCGGCGAGCGGAGTGCGGGTCACGGCGGTGATGGAGCTTGGCCCCGGGCCGATGGTGTGGGATTTCTATCACGGTCCACTGACCATCGGCCTCATACCCCCTGCAACCCGGCGCGCACGCATCGATGCACTTAAGGTGGCAGCGGAAGTTGCTCAGGCCGCCGGTATCGAGGCCGTTCATACCCACTGCGGCTTTATCCCGGAGAATCCCAACGACCCCGTCTACGCGGAAGCAGTCGCGGCCATCCACGAGGTCGCCGCACACTGCAAAGATCGGAATGTTCTGTTTATGTGCGAGACCGGACAGGAGACCCCGGTCACCTTACTGCGCATGATTCAAGATGTAGGGCTGGATAACCTCCGGGTGAATCTTGACACCGCAAACTTGATCCTTTACGGCAAGGGCAATCCTTCCGACGCCATGGATGTGATCGGTCAATATGTCCACGGGCTGCACGGGAAAGATGGATTATTCCCTACCAACCCCAGGAGCCTGGGCCGTGAAGTACCTATCGGTCAAGGCAAAGTCGATTTCCGCGACGTGATGCGCCGTCTCAAGGCACTCAACTATCACGGCCCGCTCACCATCGAGCGCGAAATTGAGGGACCTGAGCAAACCAAAGATATCGTGGCATCGAAGGTCTACCTGGAAAAGCTCATCGCTGAAACCTACGCCTCATGAAAAGGGTGCAAATTGGCTGACTCGCAAGCTTCCATCTCCGCAGGACCCTCTTTGCGGAGGGTGCTGAGCCTGAACGATCTCATCCTGTATGGGATCATTTTGATCATGCCGATCGCTCCCGTTCCTCTCTACGGGATAGCGCAGAAGCTCTCTGACGGACATGCAGTCACCACCATTCTGCTAGCTATGGTGGCCATGATGCTGACCGCCTTCAGCTACGGAAGAATGGCGGCGAAATTTCCCGCAGCAGGTTCGGCCTACACCTACGTGGGGCGCGGACTAAACCCTCATCTGGGTTTTCTTGCGGGCTGGGCGATGATCCTGGATTATCTGCTGGTCCCGCTCATCTGTACCATCTACGCCGCGCTCACCATTCAGCGCCTCGCTCCAGCCATCCCCTATGCTGTCTGGGCGGCCATCATTACTGTGTTTATGATGGCGGTGAACCTTCGTGGAATGCGCGCCACCGCCAACGCCAACTTTGTCCTCATGATCGCCATGATGGTCGTCATCCTGGCCTTCATCTACCTCGCCATTCACTGGCTCTTCCATAACCAGGGCTGGCCCGGACTCTTTTCCACCCGCCCCTTCTACGATCCGGCCACCTTTCATTGGAAGAGCATCATGACCGGCACCTCGTTAGCCGCGCTAACCTACGGCGGATTCGACGGGGTCAGTACGCTTTCCGAGGATGTCAAAAATCCGCGTCGGAACATCATCATCGCCACCGTCTTCGTATGTTTCTTTACCGGCACCTTCGGCGGCCTGCAAGTTTATCTGGCGCAGCGTATCTCCCCTGGCATGGGCAACCTTCCCAACCTGGAAACAGCCTTTATCGACATCAGCCGCATCGTGGGCGGCCCCGTCCTTTTCAACGCCATGGCAGCCATTCTCATCATCGCCAATGTAGCCTGCGGCCTGAGCGCGATGGCCGGCATCTCCAGGCTCTTGTTCGGCATGGGGAGAGATAAAGTTCTGCCGCAAAGTGTATTCGGCTATTTGGACAAAAAGCACAGCACTCCGGTCTATAACATTCTTCTTGTCGGAGTATTTGTTTTTATCGGATCGCTATTTCTTAACTTCGAGGGCGCCGCGGAACTGATTAACTTTGGCGCATTCATTGCCTTTATGGGAGTCAATGCGGCAGTCATCCGCCAGTTCTATTTCCTCCGTTCCAAAGCCGAGCGAAACCTCCTGACCGATGCACTCCTGCCCTGCCTCGGTCTGTTATTCTGCTTCGCCATCTGGCTAAGTCTTCCCACCCAGGCGAAGCTATTAGGCTCTGTCTGGTTTGTGCTGGGACTGATTTGGTCCGCCGTCCAAACCCGGGGCTTTCGCATACCACCCTTAATGGTAAGTTTCGAAGAAATATAGCCGTTGAGCGCGTAGCACGAATTTCTCATAGACCGCGCATAGGAATCTTGCGGGACCGAAGGGTGCCCCACGTTCGCCCCCAGCGTACGTGGGAAGAAAACGACGGGCGAAGCCCACAGTCGCTTTAAGTTTGTTTAGCCGCGAACCGCAAGCATCGAAGTGAACGCCTTGCGGGCGGCCTCAACTGTGAACTCAGTGTCCGATCCCAATCCGTAGCGGATCAATCCGTGAAAAATTGTGCTTAGAAGTGTCCACTAGGGATGCTTGAGCGTCGGATCCAATTCCGTGGCCCGCGCAAACGCCTGGTTGGCATGGATGTCGTCGCCGCTCGCCTGCAGCGCCAATCCCAGGTTGTAGTGAGCTGCCGCGTAATCGGGCTTCAGCCGGATGGATTCACGAAACTGCTGCTCGGCGTCAGCCAGCACGCTCCCTCTCAAGAAAGCCAGGCCCAGGTCATTATGAGCCTCGCTGGAGTCCGGCTTCAGTCGAGTGCTTTCCTTAAATTGCTGAATTGCCCCATCAATATCTCCAGCGTCGAGCAAAACCAATCCTAGATTCAGCCGCGCATCCAGATAACCGGGATTCAGCTCGAGGGCCGTTCGAAGTTCCTTTACTCCCTGATCGGTGGCGCCGGATCGCATCGCTGCCAGGCCTCTGTTGTAATGCGCCTCCGCCAGGTCTGGATTCAGCGCGATCGCCTGGTCAAACTGCTGCAACGCCCCCTTCGAATCGCCAAGCTGCCACAGAATACTGCCCAGAGCATTGTGGGCCTCTGCATAGTCGGGCTTTAGTTGGACGGCCGTCTCTAAAGATTCTCGCGCCTGCGGCAACTCCCGCTTCTGCTCCCAGGCCAGACCAATCAGATAGTAGGCGACGGGATTCTCCTTCCAGTGCTCCAGGGCTTTCTTGGCTTCGCTGATCGCAGCGTCCGGATCGGATCTAGCTAGCGCATCCGCGGCCAGCTGCGTTTGTGCCTTGGCTTGGGATAACTCCACGCGCACCGAATGTAGCTTCTGCAGTTCGCTCAATTCCGTCTTTGCTTGCTGCGCATCTCCCAGCTTCTTCAACAGCAACGCCCGGTTGAAGCGGGCTGCTTCGAAATCCGGCTTGCCGGCCAGCGCGAGATCGAGTTCCGCCAAGGCTGCTCGATCATCCCCTTGCTCTCGCAGGATCAGCGCGATGCGGTAATGAACTTCATAATTACCAGGATCGATGCGCTCCGCCGCTCGCAATTGCAGCAGAGCCTCGCTCCCCAACCCGGTGCGAGTCAACAGCGTTCCCAGGAGCAGATGCAACGGCGCCGAATTCGGGCGCAGAGCAAGCGCCTTCCGATATTCAGTTTCCGCCCCTGCCAGGTCCCCATCTCTAGCCAGGGCATCGGCCAGAGCGCCATGCGCGTCGACGGAGCGGGGGTTCAACGAGGCGGCACTCCGCAACTGAGGAATCGCTTCTTTGATCTGGGAGGCTTGCACCAGCGTGATGCCATATCCCAGGTGGATGGCTGGGTTCGCCGGTTCGGCGGCAACTGCCAGGTGAAAGGCTCCCAGCGCTTGGGAAAATTGTCCCAGCCTCTGATACGTAACCGCCAGGTTGTACTGAATATCTCCGTTGCCCGGTGATAAGGCGGCCGCCTGGCGGAATTCGCCCAGCGCCTCCTCCAGCTTCCCGGAACTCGCAAGCTGGATGCCGCGCGTATTGAGCTCCCGAGCCGATTGCTCAGGGGTCGAAGCGGGCTGGGTCGCGTCCTGCGCCAGCGCAACTCGCAGCGCCGGCGCTCTGCTCCCGTGCACGGCCAGCAACATTCCGGCCAGCAGATGTAGCCCCACACTTCTCATCAGGATTTCTGAGTGTAGCTAAAACTTTACTTTCAGAGCAACCTGACCAATACGTCCCGGATTTGAGCTGGTGATCTGGCCAAAGATAGGGGTAGCAAAGTTCCCCCCGGGGTTCAGGAAATTGGTGTGGTTCCAGGCGTTGAAAAACTCCGCGCGGAACTGCACCACAATGCCCTCCTTCACCGCCGTATTCTTCAACAGCGCGATGTCGGTCGAATCCGACCCCGGACCATGGAAAAATCTGCGATTCGAATTGCCCGGCACTCCAACCTGCTCGGTGGTGAACGGTGAAGGGTCGAAATACTGATGGTTCGGATTATTCCGCGGATTGTATTTTGCGATTGGACCCCCGCTGTAGTTAGGAAGATCGACCCCGTTTGAACTACTGCCTTGGCAACCGCACAGCGAATTGTCCCCACCCTGCGAAATCGTGACCGGTAGCCCTGAAACGAAGCGCGTAATGCCGCTGAGGTTCCACCCCGAAATCACCGGGCGAACCCACGCCGGTCCACCAAATTTTCCGAAAGGAAGATTGTAAGAGTAACTGGCAACAAAGTTGTTAGTTACATCAAACGCAGAGAGCGACCAGCTCAGACGCGGATTATAGGGATTCGTGCCATCACCAAAACCGGAGGAGTTATCCATCGACTTGGAGTAGGTGTACGCCGCCAGCAACTGCAAATCCCCCGCCTTCTTCTCCACCGTCACCTGAAAGCTGTTGTAAGCGGAGTTAGCAACGGTCGTTGCATAAGGTAGCGTCCCCCCAAAATCCAGCAGCCCTTGCGCCAGATATCTTCCCGAGGTCACGGAGTAAGGGCGGGTCCCATTAAACGTCTGGCCATCAATCGTGTAGATCGAATCTTCCCCGTTAGGACCGCATCCTCCGCCGGTATTACCCGCTGCCGCATAGAGAGCGCGGACCTGTAAGCATTCCGCCGCGTTCCCCGGGTTCGCCTCGATTTGCGTTATCAGGTGGCGCCCGCCGGAACCTACGAAGGCGATCGTGGCAACCATGTTGCTGGTAAGTTGACGTTGAAAGTTCACGTTGTATTGCATGGTGCGCGGCAACACATTGCCGGTATTGACGATGGTGGAACCGGAGATCGGCTGGAACGTCGAGAAGGCCACATCCGCTGTCGGCGGCGGAATTGGGAAACGTTGACCCGGGTTGTTGGAACTGGTGCGCGATTGGAAGGGAGTTTCCAGGTAAACCAGTGCCGGACTCGTATAGAACAATCCGAAGGGAGCGTCCCCGGTTTCGAACAGCAGTGGTGCCTCTTCCACCGTCGTGTAGTAAAGACCTGTACCCACCCGAATGCTCGATTTGCCCGGACCACCAAAGAGGTGACCCAACACGCCGTCACTGAATCCAGGCGCGTACGCTACCCCCAACCGCGGAGCAAAGTTCAGCTTGCGCGTAGGTGAGATGGTGCGCGGCAGACCGCCATCACCCGGAAATACCCAGCCTTCCGGAGAGTTTGGGAATCTTGTGGATTGGCGGCCGGGAATAAATGCCTGAATTTCATTCTTGGTGTCGTAGAACGGTACGCTCAGGTCATAGCGCAAACCGTAATTCATCGTGATATTTGGCTTTATCTTCCAACTATCTTGCGCGAACAGCCCCAGATATTTCGTGCGCGCGTTTTGCTGGAAGCCGGCATTTGCCTGACCATACGTATCCGGAGCTCCAAGCAGAAAGTCGGCAAAATCGTTTCCTGTTTCCTGGCCTTGAAACCCGAAGACTCCGTTCTGTTCAATACTCTGGCGGATATTGAACTGCACATACCGGTAGTCTCCGCCAAACTTCGTGGTGTGCGTTCCCCATGTTTTCGTAAACGCATCGGAGAATTGCCAAATGTTATTCGGCTCCAGGCTAAAGCTGTCCGGCAAACCGACATTGATGCCCAGCAGATCAAGGGAGAGAAATGGCAATCCTTCGGCACTCGGATTTCCGGGGACAATGCCCAGACCATTCTCGACATACCCGTAACTGGACAGCGACCCAAAAGGTCCGGAGGGATAACCGGCTGCCAGGGAGGAGCGGGTGAACCCTATGTGGGCCTCATTGACTGAGGTCGGCCCGAAGACAAAGATGTGCCCAAGGCTCACGTTCTGACTGTGATCGATATTGAGAGCCGGGAACCCAGGCACGTTCCCCGTCCCGAACGGGTTCAAGGTGGAAGTGCCGTCGTAGTGGTAATAAATGGTGAGGTTGCCAGCCCGTTGCGTGTTTAGATCCACACGCCCTTCATACGTGTTGTCGTTGGTCGTCGTTCGTTCTGAAGTACTGCTGAAGTAAGGCGTGCCACCAGCAGTGAACGTCGGCGTCGGGATGAACGGCAAGCTGCCTTTCGCTGCCGGCGACCAGGCGGCCTGGGGAATCACGGCGCCCGGAAAAACGCAGGTTCCCGCCACCGCATCAGCAGCTGAATTGCAGCCCGGCGTCCAGTAGGCTTCACCCGGCGTCACCAGATAGCCCAGGCGCTGCGTAAGTGTCTGGTCCATCGTTCCCGAACTGGACTGTGTGGTCCTTACTACCCCCGAGAGCGCTGGGTAGCCAGTGGTTTGATAATCGGAAAAGTTCCCCGCTCGTTCGCCCGCGGACGGAACAGTGATGTCCCCGGTGGATACTCCGGAGTCCAGTCGCGTGCCCTGGTAGTCCCCAAAAAAGAAAAGCCGATTCTTGAGCACCGGGCCGCCCAAGGTCCCACCGAATTGGTTCTGCTCGAGCTTGGGTAACGCTGGAATGACCGCCCCCGTCACGGGGTCGACTTGATCGTGATCGAAATATCCGCGTGCATCCAGCGCATTATTTCGCAGGAATTCAAAGACACTTCCGTGGAACGAATTAGTGCCGGACTTGGTGACGACGTTGACGACGCCTCCGGAAAAACGCCCGTATTCCGCGTCGAAGGTGCTGGTCAGGATCCTGAATTCCTCCACGGCATCCAACACCGGAACCACCGATGCTCCGTTGTCGTAACTGCGTTCGACGGTGATTCCATTTATTTCGAATGAGTTCGCGCTCTCCCGTTGACCGTTGACCGAAACCTCTCCTGGAGACTGCGTAGAGTCGACCCCGGAGTTGACCGGAACAACACCCGCCTGCAAGGCCATCAAGTCAATGAAGCTGCGTCCATTGAGCGGCACTGCCTGCATTTTGTCTGAATCGATCACTGTTCCCAATTGCGTACTGGTCGACTCGACCTGGGCCGCTTCGGCCGAGACGCTGACGCGTTCGTTCACCGATCCGACCTTGAGCTTGAAGTCCGCAGCGAAGTCCTGATTTACCTGCAAGACAATGCCTGACTGCGTGTCCGTCTCAAACCCGTTCATATCGACCCGAATTTGATAATCGTTTCCCACCGGGACCGCCAGGAATTGATAGAACCCGTTGACGCCACTTTCTATGGCGCGCGAAAACCCTGTATTCGCGCTGGAAAGGGTTACTGTGGCTCCGCGCACCGCCGCACCCGTGGAATCGGAAATGACTCCAGAAACTTTCCCGCCCACATCTGCTCGCAATGACTGGCTGCTACAAACTAAGAAGGCTGCACTGAGGCACAAGAGTCCTGCACGGATTATGCATCTCACGTCAAAAACTCCTCATTTGTATTCCCGGGAATTGCGTTAGCTTAGTCAGACTCTCCAGGCCAAGTCAACAACTTTTTATCGTTTCGATACTTTGTACGCGACTCACACGCATTTTTGAGGTGATTAAGGATCGTTTTGACCATTAACTACCGAGACGGGATTTCCAGATCGTTGTTTGCCCCGATCACAATTTCAATCGTGCGTGACCGTCGACTGCTTCCGCTAACTCGCGCGTGATTTGAGGGGGGCGCGGCGCAGCTTTGTAATCTTTTCAATGCCCGGCATAACTCACGTTGCCTGCATCTTGGCTGCACCGAGGATGCGTTCCGCGATGGCCTTGGCCTCCGCAGCCCTCGCCCCTTGGCTCTCCCTCTCAAGATGAATTGTCACCCCGACCGGAGTGGAGGGACCTGCTGTTCCTCTGTCTATCCCAATAGCAAATTCTGAGGCCAGCGCCGCTCTAAACTTTGTCATCTCGAGCGCACTCGGATTTCCTGCCAGGCTGCACCGGATACAGCCGCGTGTGCGGTTCTCTATAGGAGAAACCGCACAAAGTGCGCCAACGCCACCATCCTCAACAGGAAATCCGGGGTAGGCGAGGGACCTGCAGTGCGCCCTTCCCCGTAACAAAAGCGAATTGGCGCGCGCCTTACTCCCGACGATCTTCGGGATGCCAAACTTATCTCCGAAGGGGATCCGCACGCCAGCGTCGCCACCCGCTACTGCGGAAGTCCTCCGGCTTTTCCGACTAGGACTCGAACCAAAATTTCTCCAACAGACTTTCCATCGACAGAAGCGTTCCATTTCAACTCCTGCCATTGCGGACTAGTCGAATCGGGCGCAGTTAACACTGCCTGGATACGGGCCGATCCGCCCGCATTCACACGCAGCGACTTTTCCGGCTCCCTCTCACTCCATCCGGTCGGAAGACTTGACTTTACCTTCACCACTACAGCCGCGTTCGACGGATTCACAATGGTCATCGGTACGCTTAGCGTCGATCCCGGCCCAATCGACAGCTCCGGAGTAGGCAGCAGTTGTCCGATGCGGTCTAGGGAATGAGCTTTCCAAAAATACGCATAGAATTCCCACGCACCGCCGATAGTAAAGGCCAACGTGGGCACGACGCTTGCGTGATATCCAGGCGCCGGAACATAGGCCAAATCCCCTTCCGTAATGCCTGTAAACACATCCTCGGCAGCCCCAGATGAGCCCTCGACGCTCTTACCAAATATGAGGCGAACGGGATGTGAGTAAGGACGAAAATCTCCTTTCGCCAGCGCCGCAACAGCGTTGTCGCCGATGCCTCCTTGCGTCAGATAGAAGCTGGATTCAACCGCAGAGAGTTGCGCGTAAGACACGCCTTTGCTGGGCGAAATGTCCGTATTAGGATATTGCGGTCCAGCCGACAACAGCATGTTCGGGCGAAACGGAGAAACGTTCTTTGCATCGTCCCAGTACTGAGAAATATTGTCGAAGGAGTCTGTGAAGTAGTAGATCTTCTTCGCTTGCCAGGGTTGCAGCCCTTCCGTCAGGTTCCCCACTCCGCGCAGGTCCCGCGCAGCCGCCAGCTGTTCTGGATAGGCGCTGCGGTCCCCGGCCAAGTCAAAGGCTTCGCTGGCGATTACGCCCGCCGCCTGGTGGTCCCCATGGTTTTCGCCGGCCACTGGCAACGGTACTTCGGTGAGTACGACCTCTGGCCTCGTCAGCCTGATCAGACGAGTCACTTGTCCCAGGACTCGGCCGTGGTCCCAATTTCCCAGAGACCAAAGGACATTTTGCCCAGGAGTATCGCGGCCAGGGAGGAACCAAATATTTTCGATCCCCAGCGAAGAGAAGGCGCGTTTGCCCTCGATCATTTGGATGTAACCAAGCGAAGCCGCAGACTCGGGGCCCAAAACATTGCTCCCTGCTTCGCTCGCCGTGCAGATAACTACCGAGACCCGTTTGTGCTCGTCAAAAACCAGCCTCGCCAAATAGCCCGCAATGAACGTCTCGTCGTCCGGATGCCCAATCACGACGAGAAGGTCGGTCTTGAATCGCGCGTCAGGCGGAGGATCAATCGAAGCCTGCTCAGAGGGCGCGATCGCGCAAGGAAGCTGCAACCAATAAACGAGCAGAAGTAGAATTACTCCCGTGAAACCGGGCCATCGCCTCCAACCACTGATTTTTCTGATAGCGCTCCCCGCAAAGTGCACAAGTCGCCTCCGTAATGAGAACTGCGAAAAGTGACGAACGGCTAGTAAGCTGACCGGGCACTGTCCTGCTGACGGATGCTGGTAGATCTTTCGCAGCCGGTTACGCCTTAAGGAATATCTTTTGCCGGTAGAGGAAATAAAGGAAAGCCCACTTCGACGCCACGACGGCGACGCCCATAACCAATACCCCATAGGCGCCGGAATGGCGCGCCAGGCCCGCGGCAAATATATTCGCGATGTGCTTGAAGTCGAATAACTCCTGTACCAGATAAATCGTCAGAGCATTGAGCCCGATCACCTTTAGCCAAAAAGCCCATCTGGTGTAGCCCTTCACATCGATGATCCAGTAGAAAAGCGCGAAGAACAGCATGCACCAGCCATTGCTGTAGATGAGTGTAGGAACTCGTCCAGAGCCGGGTGATAATCGGAAAGGCCATACCCCAAACCCAGCCCAAGGCCAGGCTGGCGAAGCCTCCACCCACCAGCGCCAGCACCTTGAACCGCTCGCTTCGCTTCGCCTGCAGAATATGCGCGCAAAGCACGCCCAGCATCACCGTTGCCACCGAGGGAATGGTGCTCAAGTAGCCTTCGTTGTCCCCGAAAACGTAGCAGCAGAATTTGCCCGGCAGGAATAAGCGGTCGATGTAACCCTCGAGGTTGCCTTGCTCCGTAAGCACATTGCGACCGAAGCCGGGTACCGGAATAAGCGCCATGATGGCCCAGTACCCCACTAACAGCGCCACCGTCCATGCAATCTGGCCGCGCAGCTTGGTCATCAGCGTGATGATGGCGGCGAAAACGTAGGAGAGGGCAATACGCTGCAACACGCCGGTGTAACGAAAGTCAGAAAAGTTGAGCTGCAGGATCCCGTTGAAAACAAGCCCCAGAACAATCAGCAGCGCGGTGCGGCGCAGGATGTGCAAGAGGATAGTCTTGCGGCTCTCACCGCGCCGCAGGCGGCTCTGGATCGCAAACGGCAAACTTAGGCCCACGATAAACAAGAAGAGCGGCGCGATCAGGTCCCAGAAGGTGATACCCACCCAGGGCGTGTGATCTAGCTCCTTGGCCAGCAGTGCCTGAAAAGGAAGATGCAAGGCAGCAGCCAGCGCCAGCACCAGGCCCGTCTCCTCCTGCATGAGCCAGAACATATCAAAACCGCGTAAGGCGTCGATAGAGGCTAGCCGGCGGCCGGGCAGCACAGGCAAAGCGGCCGCCGGCGCGTATTCCGGCTCCCCTGCTACCTCCAGTTGCTCATCCGGTGGAAGGGCCGCACCCTCAACAGCCATAGGGATTTCCTCTTTGCAGAATGCCATTTAGAACGGAATGGAACGGATTATTGCACAAGGCACGTCCTTCAATGCAAGAAAATAGCAAAAGCCACCCTAACTGCCATGGGGATGCTAATCAAGCAGGGCGACGCTTCACCAGCAGGCAACTCGCCTCGTAGGCCGGCATCTCTACACAGGGAGGTGAGCTATGCCCAAAATCGTTAAACGGGATGCCAAGCCACGCGAATACGGCTCGAGCAAGGGGTCAAAGAAGGATGACCCGAGCGAATTTGATCGCGCGCCGCGGCAGAAGAATCAAGACCGTGACCCGGTGAAGAGCGCCGAGCAAACCCGGCATATCCCCACCAAGCATGGGGCGATCAAGTAGGCCCGACGCGCTTACCGGCCCGCGAACACGGCCTGATAGACAAACTGCAATCCGATAAACATCAGCCACAGCGAAAGCGCGAAGCGCAGCTGCCGGTTGGGAATGCGCGGGGCCACTCCGCTGCCGGCAAGCGCGCCAAAAACTCCGCCAATGCACAGCTTCCATAACAACGTTGTGTCATAGGTGCCACTGATCATGTGGACGCCGGTGCCCACTACAGAGAGCGCAAGGCCGAAGGTAAGGTCAGTCCCCACCACCTGCGCCGCGTTAAGCGAAGTAAGTCCCAACAGGGCGACGGTGCCCAGCGCCCCGGCCCCGGAGGAAGAAAAACCCACCTCCGCTGCGATCGGGAAGGTGATGAACGCAATCCATTTGGGCTGATCCGTTGTCGGTCGGGTAATGGCGTCGGGACGAAAGTGGCGAAAGATCTGCCAGCCGGAGGAAAAAATAATGATAGAACCGAGCACAATATAGAGCAGCGCTTTGGGGCCGTGCTGCGCAACATGACCAAATATCAGCGACCCGACAATCACCCCCGGAATGCCGCCCAACAACATCCACAGCAGGATCCGGTAGGAGACTTGCTTACGCCAGATCTGCACCGGAACGACGAATAGCTTGACCACGGCGGCATAGGCCAGCGCGGTGCTCACCGCGATCTCCACCGGCACATGAAGAAAGAGTATCAATAGCGGTGCCGTAACCACGCCTGCGCCCACACCCGTGAGCGCGATCAGCACCGCGATAGCAAACCCTATCAGCAACTGCAGCATTTGGTCTTTCTTCTATTCCGGTTGCACGTGGATACCACATTCCTGCTTGCGTCCTCCCCAGCGGCCCGAACGCGGATCATTGGGATCAAAAGGCAGGCTGGTACATGGCTCGCATCCGATGCTCGTGTAGCCTTTTTCGTAGAGCGACAGCAGGGGGATGCCATGCTGTTCCGCGTACTGCCATACGTCGCGCGTCGACCAGTCCGCCAGCGGGCTTATCTTCTGTAACTGCTTTCCTGTAGGCAAGGTAAAAGCATCCACTGTTTGCAGATTTGCGCGGGTCTTTGCCTGCTCCTTGCGCAGCCCGGTGAACCACACGCGGTAGGGCTCGAGCGACCCGAACAAGGGTCCAACCTTGCGCATGCCGCAGCACCGGTCCGGTGCCGTCTGATTCAAAATGCCGAATTGCGATTCCTGTTCCGCCACGGTGAGGCTGGGCAGCACATTCACCAGGTTCAGGCCCCACTCCCTGGTCAGGCGATCGCGATACTCGTAGGTCTCCGCGAAGTGATAGCCGGTGTCGAGAAAGATCACCGGCACATTGCCCAGCTCCGCTCGCACCAAGTGCACCACAACCATATCCTCGGCCTGGAAGCTGCTGGTCACGCAAACCTCCTCCGCGCGGGTCGCCGCAATCTGTTCATTGACCAGGCTCCGGGCAACGGCGATCTTCTCTTCCAGGGCCGCAGAAACAAGGGGAGTGGATGTGCTCATGGGTTGCTCCCTTCCAGCGCACGCAGGATGAAGGCGGCCTTCTCTGCGCGCTCGCCGGCCAATAAGGCTATGGGCTCGAACGATAAATCCTTATTGGGCAGCACGACGGAGACCTCACTCGAAAACTCATCCAGGTCCTGCGCCTCGATGAGGACCGTAACCCCCGCCTGGATCAACCGCTGCAGCAGAGCTCGATTCGCAGCCCGCGTGCGCACTACGTCGACGCCGCTCTCACCTAATAGGATCTCCACCTGCCGCAACAACTCAGGATCACGGATGGCGATGGCCGCAATGGTCTTCTTATCGCTCGCTGCACGGCCGTGTAGAACCTCGCGCACCATGCCGGCTGCGACCGTCGCGTGCGAAGCCGGGTCGATCAGGATGAAGCTGCCGGTGCTCCGCTGGGCGGCGTACGTATCCAGAAACAGCGGGCGAGTCGTTTCCACCTCCACCACACCAATGCTGTTCAGCTCCAGCGTGGCCGCCTGCTCAGACTCAAGAGATTGGATGTTGACGCGATGCTGGATCGCCCGAACGCTGGCCTTCACGATTTGCGAGGTATGTTTCAGCAGGTAGGTCTTGCCCAGATCCAAAGGCGCGGCATCCATCCAAACCAATGCGGCAAGAAAATTGGCCGCCACCGCCGGCGCCTGGTGCGCGGCAGCAAGCATCTCGCCGCGGCTGATATCGAGCTCATCCTCGAGCGTGAGCGCCACCGACATCGGCGCCACCGCCCGTTCGAGATCACCATCAAAGGTCGTGATGCTCTTCACTCGGCTGGTTCGGCCGGAAGGCAACGCAATCACGCGATCGCCCGGCCACACTGACCCGGCCGCAATCTGTCCCGCGAAGCCGCGATAGTCCTGGTCAGGACGGATCACGCGCTGGATCGGCAGGCGAAACGGTGCGCCCGCGACATCGCGGCCTGTGGGCACAGTCTCAAGATATTCGAGCAGAGTGGGTCCCTCATACCACGGCATCTTCGTGCCGCGATCGACCACGTTGTCTCCGTGCAGCGCGCTGATCGGGATGGAGAGCAAACCGTCGATGCCTAGCTTGGCAGCGAGGTGCTGCAAGTCGCGCTCCAGCGCCGCGAACCTCTCCGCCGAATAATCCACCAGGTCCATCTTGTTGACCGCCGCTACGATGTGGCGTGTGCCCAGCAGCGAGGCAATATAGGCATGGCGGCGCGACTGGGTCAGGATGCCCTTGCGCGCATCGACCAGAATGATGGCCACGTCCGCCGTCGATGCCCCGGTAGCCATGTTGCGCGTGTACTGCTCGTGACCCGGCGTGTCGGCGATGATGAACTTGCGATGGGTAGTAGAGAAGTAGCGGTAGGCAACATCGATGGTGATGCCCTGCTCCCGCTCCGCCCGCAGGCCATCGGTAAGCTGAGCAAAATCGATCGCGCTCGCGACATTCCCGGTGCCTGCTTTGGTCACGGCGCGCACGTGGTCTTCGTAGACATTCTGCGAGTCGTAGAGCAGGCGGCCGATCAGTGTTGACTTGCCATCGTCCACGCTGCCCGCGGTGCTAAAGCGCACCAGCTCTTTGGCCTGCTCCGCGGCGAGAAACTCCTCCATCGAAAACGTATCTTCCATTTCCATAGCGCAGCGATCGAGCGAAAGAGTCATCAAAAGTAGCCCTCCCGCTTCTTCAGCTCCATCGATCCGTCCTGGTCGTGATCGATAACACGGTTTGCCCGCTCGGAAGAGCGAAAGGCCACCAGTTCGGCAATGATCTTGGGAATCGTGTCGGCATCGGAGCGAATGGCTCCGGTGCACGGACTGCACCCCAGCGACCGCAGGCGGCACTTGACCCACTGCTCTTCCCCGGGCAGGCCCTGCACGAACGGCTGCTCCACCGGAATCAGGCTGTCGCCACGCACCAGCATCCGGCGCTCCTTGGCAAAGTAGAGCGGCACCACCGGAATCTTTTCCAGGTGGATGTAGTGCCAAACGTCCAACTCTGTCCAATTCGACAAGGGGAACACGCGAATACTTTCGCCCGGGTTGACCCGCGCGTTATACAGGTTCCACAGTTCGGGTCGTTGGTTCTTCGGGTCCCATTGGCCGGCGCCATCGCGGAATGAAAAGATGCGCTCCTTGGCGCGCGATTTTTCTTCGTCCCGGCGCGCTCCGCCGAAAGCAGCATCGAAGCCATGGGCACGCAGCCCATCCAGCAGCGCCGTGGTCTTCAGCAGTCCGCAGCAACGGCGTGTTCCCAGGGCGACGGGGTTGGCTCCCGCGGCGATGGCTTCTTCATTCCGCCACACCAACAGCTTGACCCCTAGCTCGCGGGTGTAGTCATCGCGAAACGCGATCATCTCTTTGAATTTGTAGCCGGTATCAACGTGCAACAAAGGAAACGGAATGGGCCCGGGGTAGAACGCCTTCTGCGCCAGGCGCAGCATGACGGAGGAGTCCTTGCCTATGGAGTACAGCATGACCGGCTTTTCGAACTCGGCCGCCACCTCGCGGAAGATGTGAATACTTTCCGCTTCCAGCAACTGTAGATGGCTCAGCTTCGGCGCCACGCCTGCTTCCATCGTTTGGACTCCCAAGCTTGCCACTCCGGCTCCTTCGATCCCAATAAAAAAACCGCTCGCCAGGGGTCTGGCAGCGGTTGTGATACTCGTCTGAGTTACGCGAAAGTCTGGTCGGAAAACCCTACTTCTCGGCTAGCAAAACTCACACCCGCTCATTGCAGTGACAACGAACAACACTTGTCACAGCAACAACAACCAGCGGGATAATGCACACTCTGCATAGGATTTAATACTCTTGCCTGGCTGCCCATTTGTCAAGCTTAGGACGGCCCGGAAGCGCCCCTAACTACCCCATACATTGGCCAAATTACCCTTCACGTATAAAGAGTCATAGGAGCGCCGCGGGATTCATGAAATGTATACGGGTCGGCCTGATTGGCTTTGGATTTGCCGGACGCGTCTTCCACGCCAACGTCCTCGATGCAGTGGAGGGACTGGAGTTAGCCGCTATTGTCCAGCGGAGCGGCTCGACAGCCGCCGCTGCTTTTCCGCACGCCAAGATCGTACCCTCGGTCGAGGCCCTGTTAGAGGACGCGAGTATTCAGCTGGTCGTGGTGGCTACGCCCAACACCACTCACCTGCCCATTGCCCGGCAGTGCCTGTTGGCCGGCCGTCATGTGGTCGTCGATAAGCCCTTTGCCCTGACCTCGGGCGAGGCCGTGGAGCTGATCGAGTTGGCCCGCGAGCGCCACCGGTTGCTCAGCGTCTACCAGAACCGCCGTTGGGATGGCGACTTCTTGACGGTGCGTACGTTGCTGGATGGCGACCAGCTAGGCCGGCTGGTCAAATTCGAGTCACATTACGACCGCTATCGTCTGGCGCCCAGGCTGCACGCCTGGCGCGAAGACGGCTCACCCGGAGGCGGAGTCCTTCTCGACCTCGGATCGCACCTGGTCGACCAGGCCTTGGTGCTCTTTGGTGTTCCCCAATCAATCTGGGCGAATGTGCGGGTGGAGCGGGACGGGGCCCGGTCGGATGACGCCTTCGACCTCAACTTCCACTATCCCGGCTCAGGGCTGAACGTATGGCTGAGCGCCACCTGCCTGGCGCGCGCTCCCGGAGCGCGCTTTACTCTCAACGGCACGCTAGGCACATTTCGCAAATTCGGCATCGATCCCCAGGAGGCCCATCTACTCGCTGGCGACGTTTTTTCTTCCAAGCCCTGGGGCATTGAGAGTCCAGAGCACTGGGGCACCCTCACCCTCGACGAGGGCGGTGACCCGGTCAGCACTCGCATCCCCACCCAACCCGGCGACTACCGCGGTTACTACATCAACGTGCGCGACGCCGTCCACGGCAATGCAGCTCTCGAGGTCACCCCCCTGCAGGCGTGGCGAACCATACGCACGCTGGAAATGGCGTCAGAAAGTAGCCGCACCGGCTGCACAATCAACTGCGACTGGAGCCAAGAACCTCGATTGAGTATGAGCTGAACCGGCAACAAAGGCTGGGTGCCCCATTCAAGCCCGGTTTTGGCTGGAGTGGGGATACAACAGCACTTAATCCGCCCCTTTTTTGTTTCGGAAAGCGAGGGCCCCCATAAATGTGGGGTCGAGCTTGCACGAGAAATCGGTGGGAGCCCCCTGCTTTAGCAGGGGGAGCGACGCTTTAGCGTCGCGGAAAGAGTTGCAACTCCAATCATCGGGCTTTAGCCCCGGGTTCCTCATCGGTGCAACTCCACTGCAATTCCTAGCAAAAGCCCGCGGCTAAAGCCGGTGGAGTGGTGCTGATGGAACCGCTCGGCTTGAAAGCCGAGCTCCCCCGCATAAATGCGGGGGCTCCCACCGGGCTTTCGTTGCAAAAACGGTGGGGGCGCTTTGTTTCGAAAGCGAGGCCCCCATAAATGTGGGGGTCGAGCTTGCACGAGAAATCGGTGGGAGCCCCCTGCTTTAGCAGGGGGCGTGGCCCTTCAGCGTCGCGGATCCTCGTCGGTGCAACTCCACTGCAATTCCTAGCAAAAGCCCGCGGCTAAAGCCGGTGGAGTAGGTGCTGATGGAACCGCTCGGCTTGAAAGCCGAGCTCCCCCGCATAAATGCGGGGGCTCCCACCGGGCTTTCGTTGCAAAAACGGTGGGGGCGCTTTGTTTCGAAAGCGAGGCCCCCATAAATGTGGGGGTCGAGCTTGCACGAGAAATCGGTGGGAGCCCCCTGCTTTAGCAGGGGGAGCGACGCTTTAGCGTCGCGGAAAGAGTTGCAACTCCAATCATCGGGCTTTAGCCCCGGGTTCCTCATCGGTGCAACTCCACTGCAATTCCTAGCAAAAGCCCGCGGCTAAAGCCGGTGGAGTAGGTGCTGATGGAACCGCTCGGCTTGAAAGCCGAGCTCCCCCGCATAAATGCGGGGGCTCCCACCGGGCTTTCGTTGCAAAAACGGTGGGGGCGCTTTGTTTCGAAAGCGAGGCGCCCATAAATGTGGGGGTCGAGCTTGCACGAGAAATCGGTGGGAGCCCCCTGCTTTAGCAGGGGGAGCGACGCTTTAGCGTCGCGGAAAGAGTTGCAACTCCAATCATCGGGCTTTAGCCCCGGGTTCCTCATCGGTGCAACTCCACTGCAATTCGTAGCAAAAGCCCGCGGCTAAAGCCGGTGGAGTGAGTGCTGATGGAACCGCTCGGCTGGAAAGTCGAGCTCCCCGCATAAATGCGGGGGCTCCCACCGGGCTTTCGTTGAGAGAACGGTGGGGGCGCTCTGCTGGAAAGCCGAGCTCCCCCGCATAGCCATTGAGGTCGCGCCCTTGAAGCGTACGGCCTTCAGGCCGTACATAAGTGCTTAAAACAAATTCTGCTTTAGCCGCTGAGGCCTCGAATCCTATCGAGGAGGGTTGTTGCTTGGAGTATCCGGCTTGCCTTCAACCTTGTGGACCCCTGTCGTGGTCGCATGCGCGGTCTTGTGATATCCGGTCTTGGTTCCCTGCACCGTCTTGTGGTACCCGGCTTTCGTTCCCGACTTTGTTTTTTCGTAGCCCTTCTCGGTTCCTGACTTGGTCTTGTCATAACCCTTTTCGGTTCCCGATTTCGTCTTGTCGTAGGCCGTCTTGCTGCCTTCGCTTACATCGTGTCCAGCGCTTGTGGCCGCATGTTTGGTATCGGTGCCCGCGTTCTTTATATCCTGCTTCGGACCGGAATCCGAGTTTTGCGCAAACGCCTGAAAGCTTAATGCCAGGGTGGCCATCAGAGCCAAAGACCTGAGGTTCATAGGGTAAATCTCCTTGCAACGCACAGATCGATTAGATGCAGGCTGAGCCAACCGCGACAGGCAAAAGGTGTAGCCTGTTTGTCGTGTGCAAGATTAGGACATTCTGCTGTTTGCTTGGCCTTCTGCTCGTCGTGCCGGTCACAAGGGCGCAGGACCCGGTTCATATCGATGTGGATCTAGCGAAATCGGCCGGTAAGTTCCCACCCATCTACAGCTGGTTTGGCTACGACGAGTCCGGATACACCATCACGCCAAATGGCAAAGCGCTCCTCGGCCAGCTACACGATTTGAGCCCAGTTCCCGTCTATATCCGGGCCCACTTCCTGCTCGCCACGGGAGACGGCAAGCCCGATCTCAAGTGGAGCTCATCGAACGTATACACCGAGGATGCGCAAGGGAACCCGATCTACAGCTGGACCATTCTCGACCAGATTTTCGATGCGTATGCTGCCGCCCATGTGCGCCCAATGGTGGAACTCGGCTTTATGCCCAAAGCGCTCTCCACCCATCCCGATCCTTATCACATAGGCTGGCCGCTCAAGCCCGGAGAGGTGGAGGGCTGGTCGTTTCCTCCCAAGGACTACAAGCGCTGGCAAGAGCTGAATCATCAAGTAGCCGCGCACCTGGCCCAGCGCTACGGAATGGAGACGGTTTCCACCTGGTATTGGGAGGTGTGGAACGAGCCCGACTTGAATTACTACTGGAAAGGAAGCGAGGACGAGTACATCAAGCTCTACGACTACGCAGTCGCGGGCGTGCGCCAGGCGATTCCCCATGCCCACGTTGGTGGACCAGCGACGACCGGCCCTGACCCAAAAGGAAATTCGTCACAGTATTTGCATCTTTTTCTAGCGCACTGCGCAACCCAGAAGAGTACTGCGACTGGCGGCGAAATCCCGCTGGACTTCATCTCATTCCACGTCAAAGGAAGTCCGAACGTGGTAGATGGCCACGTGCAGATGGGCCTCGACCACGAACTGAACAACGCTGCGGCTGGCTTCGCCATCGTTCGCAGTTTTCCTCGGTTCCAAAACCTGCCCATCATCTTGAGTGAAGCCGATCCAGAAGGATGTGCAGCGTGCTCCGCGCGGCTCTATCCGCCCAACGCTTATCGCAATGGGCCGCTGTATCCCGCCTACACCGCGGCAGCGATGAAAGGCCTCCTGGAGCTGGCAGATCGCGATCACGTAAACCTGCTGGGAATGCTGACCTGGGCCTTTGAGTTTGAATATAAGCCCTACTTCGACGGGTATCGCACGTTAGCCACCAATGGCGTCGATAAGCCAGTGTTGAATTTCTTCCGCATGGCTGGATTAATGAGCGGTGATCGCGTAGCGACAATCAGCAGCGGAGCGGCGCCCCTCGATACCATTTTAAAAAACGGTGTCCGCCAGTCTCCGGATATCGATGCCCTGGCGACCAGCGCTCCTGGCCAGGCTTCTGTGCTGCTATGGAATTACCACGCTGATGACATTGCCGCGCCCGGCGCTGCCATCAGCGTATCGATCGCCTCCCTTCCACGCTCCGCGTCTCGCGTGCTGCTGCAGCATTACCGCATTGACGACCATCACAGCAATGCCTACACCGCGTGGAAAGAGATGGGATCGCCGCAAAACCCTACCCCCGAGCAATACGCAAAACTGCAAGCCGCCGGTCAGCTCCAGCTACTGGACTCGCCGCGCTGGATGACTCCGCAGAATGGAGCAATCCAAGTGGATGTACAACTTCCCCGCCCGGGCCTTTCGCTCCTGCGCGTGACGTGGCCAACCAACTGAAGTCTCTTCACTCTTTGAAGTGATTCCATGAAAGCCCAGTCGACATGAATAGGCGATGAGCTTCGACAAGATCCGGACCCAACGTGTAGCCTGTTTTCGTGAGCAAAAAAGAGGCCGCCGAGGTGCTCTCGATCGAGGGCCGCGAAGTCCGCGTGACTCACCCGGACAAGCTTTATTTCTCCCATCAGGTCAAGCTCTCGAAGCTTGACCTGGTGCGCTACTACCTCGCGGTTGCACCGGGCGCTCTCGCCGGAATCCAGGATCGCCCGATTGTTCTCAAACGCTTCGTGAATGGCGCCGAGGCCCCGGCGTTCTACCAGAAACGCGCCCCCTCGGATCGCCCCGCATGGATGCGCACCGTAACGCTCTCGTTCCCCTCCGGCCGAACGGCCGAAGAGATTGTTGTCGATGACGCCGCCGGCCTCGCCTGGATCACCAACCTGGGCTGCCTTGAGCTTCATCCCCATGCGGTTCGCGCCGGCAATCTCGACCATCCGGATGAGTTGCGCGTCGATCTCGATCCCGGCCCTGGCGTCGCTTGGGAGGACGTACGCAGCGTCGCCATGGAAGTGCACGGGCTGCTCCAGGAACTCGGCCTTCGCGGCTGGCCCAAGACCAGCGGCTCCCGCGGTATGCATGTGAATGTGCGCATCCAACCGCGTTGGAGTTTCACTGAGGTGCGCCGCGCGGCGCTCGCGCTATCCCGTGCCGTGGAACGGCGCGTGCCCGCTCTGGCCAGCTCGAAATGGTGGAAAGAGGAGCGTCACGGCGTCTTCCTGGATTACAACCAGAACGCCAAGGATCGGACGACCTGCTCTGCATACTCCGTGCGACCGCTCCCCGACGCTCGCGTCTCTGCACCCCTGTATTGGCACGAGGTCCCGGACTGCGAGCCGGCGGACTTTACCGTGCTCACGATGCCCAGCCGCCTCGCGGAAATCGGCGATCCGCACGCAGCCATGAACGGCGAAGCAGGATCGCTCGAAGGGCTGCTAGAGCTTGCAGCAAAGGATGAGGCTTCAGGCCTGGGCGATGCGCCATGGCCCCCACACTTTCGCAAGATGGAGGGCGAAGCGCCGCGCGTCGCGCCTTCACGTGCCAAGTCCGCCGCAAAAAAGGCCCCGCGAGCAAAGATGCCGTTGATCGTGGTGGCGAACTCGCCGGACAAAGACGCTGCGCTAGAAGGCCTGGAGAATTGGAAGCGAAAGTACGCCAAGGTAGCAGCGCTTTTAGCTGTGGACGATGTGCTGGTGGACTCGATGCGCGGCACGTCTTCTACCTGGACTCGTATCCGGGTCAACCTGCGGCATGTGCCCGAAGAGCAAAGACCGCCGCAGGAAACTCCTGACCCTGACGACGATCCGACGCGGGAGTGGCGCACCGGCCGTGCTTCCCAAAAAAAGTCGTGAGCCCAGGCTACCGCTTGAGCGGGAAGATCTCCATCAGCTCTTGCGGTGGAACCACTTCGAGTTGGGCATAGGTGCAGTCGCTTGGCTTCTTATCCGTCCGCCATCTGCGGAACTGCGCCATGTGGCGGAACCGGCTGCCTTGCATGTGTTCATACGCCACTTCGACGACCAACTCCGGCCGCAGCGGTTCCCATGACAGGTCTTTGCCCTGGCTCCAACGGCTTTGTCCACCCGGCATGCGCTGCGGACCTCCGTCGCCGGCGGATCCAAGATCCGCCCAGCCAGCCCAGGGATGATTCGCGAGCGCGTTCTCTCGATACGGCATGATAAATTCGACCAGCTCGCGGCGCTTCGCCTGCGTGAAGCTGGCGCAGACGCCGACATGCTGCAGCGCACCGGAATCATCGAAGAGGCCGAGCAGCAGCGATCCGATCGCAGTCCCCTGGCCGTTCTTGTGCCAGCGAAAGCCCGCAACCACGCAGTCGCAATCGCGTTCGTGCTTCACCTTGAGCATCACGCGCTTGTCGGGCTCGTAGGTCCCGGCTGCCGGCTTGGCCATGACACCATCGAGACCCGCGCCTTCAAAGCGGAGAAACCAATCCGACGCGACATCCGCCTCGTGCGTTGCCGGCGTAATGTGGATCGGCGGCGCGGCAGCGGAAAGCAGCGCCTCCAGCGCCGCACGCCGGTCTTCGAAAGGCCAACCCGTTAGATCGCGATCTCCCTCGCAAAGCAAGTCGAAGAACACCATGGACGCCGGCGTTTGCTGCGACAGCAGCTTGACCCGCGACGCAGCTGGGTGAATACGCAATTGGAGTGTTTCAAAGTCGAGGCCACTCTCTGTGGCAATTACAATTTCGCCGTCTAACACACAGCGTGGTGGGAGCTGCGATCGCAGGATATCGACTAGCTCGGGAAAATATCGATTGAGAGATTTCTGATCACGGCTCTGGATGAGAATCTCGTCCCCATCGCGAAAGACCAAAGCGCGAAAACCATCCCACTTCGGCTCAAAAATCCAGGTCTTTCCGGCTGGCAATTCGGCCACTCGCTTAGCGAGCATCGGCAAGACCGGCGGGTTCACAGGAAGCTGCATGCCCCATGTTATACCGCACACTCGCTCCTCCAAACTTTGTCTCAGACAGGCGTTAATCACCTGGACGGCTGTAATACTCTCCCTCAAACAGACGTCTACTCGCTGGACGAGTGTAATACCTGGACGTCTCTTTGAGATGGGGTTGGAAGCGTTGCGCGACGAGCTTAACGGCCCACAACCTCCAGCAGCTCGCTCTCCGAGCCCACGGAAACTCCCTGCTGCGTAAGTTTGCCCGCAGCATCATCCCAGTGCAGCGTGGTGATGCTGCTGTTTCCCTTCTCATAGGCATAGGTCTTGCCATCATCCTGATACAGCGTGAAGTCACTATTGGCGCCGGGATACACGCGGACCTTCGCCAGCTTTTGTACCTGGCCGGTATTCTCCACCGGCTCCCCCAGCGGCACAATCGACCCCGCGCGCACAAAGAGGGGAAGCGTATCGATCGGCGCATCCACCCGGATGGTCTGCCCGCCGGTCACGCGTTCTTTAGTCCAGTAGTTGTACCAATCCGTGCCCACAGGCAGGTACACCATCCGGCTGGTCGCTCCCTGTTCCGTCACCGGGGCAACCAGGAATGCGGGCCCGAACATATATTCGTCGCCGATATCCTGCACCTTCGCGTCCTTGGGAAAATCCATAAACAGCGCCCGCATGTAAGGTGCGCCGGTCCGGTGCGTCTGATAGCCGAGTGAATAGATGTAAGGCATCAGCTGATAGCGCAGCCGCAGATACTTTTCCAGGATCGGCTCAGCCTGCTTCCCGTAGGACCACACCTCGTTGTACCGTCGGCTACCATGCGTCCGAAAATTCGGCTGGAACGCCCCGTATTCGAACCAGCGAGTGTACAGCTCGGGATAATCATCGTAGCCACCCACATTGTCCCGCGCATCGGAGGGGTCGAGCAGCGGGGGATAAGCGGGATGATGCACCGCCGGCAGATATTGCCAGCCCCCAATGTCATTTCCCCAGTAAGCAATACCCGAAGCAGTCACGTCGAGCCCCGTAGGAATCTGGCGCCGCAGCGTGTCCCAGGTGGGATAAATATCCGAAGACCAGAAAATAGTTCCATAGTGTTGCGCGCCGGGGTAGGCGTCACGGGATAGGATCAGCGCCCGATGGTCCACATCGCGGCGGAAACCATCATAAAGAGCCGCGGTATGAAAGAGCGGGTAGACATCGTAGTACCGGGTGCCCGGACCAATCGAAAAGTATCCGCCGTTGGGCGGCAAGTCAGGCTCGGTTTCATCTGCCCAGATCGAGTCAAAGCCCTTGCTGATGATATTCTCCCGGATCACATCCCAAAACCAACGAGCGGCCGCGGGATTGGTAGTGTCAATGTCGGAGCCGGCTCGGTCATAGGGCAGGCCATCCATCGGCGTGCCATCCGCGAGATGCTCAAACCAGCCATTCTTCAACACCAGGTCGTAATAGCGTGTGCCGCGCTCGAAGCGCGGCCATACGCTGATCATGGTCTGGAAGCCCATGGCATGGAGTTGCTTGTTCATGGCCACCGGATCGGGCCAATTTGCGGGCACCATATCCATCTGCCCCATCTTGCTGTAGTAGAACCAGTCCACCACGATGACATCCGCGGGAAGGTGCCGTTCACGGTAGCCTTTAGCCACAGCCAACACTTCGTCCTGCGTGCTGTAGCGCTGCTTGCATTGGATAAATCCGTATGCCGCCTTTGGCAGCATCGGAGTATCTCCGGTAAGCAGACGGTAACCGGCGTAGATCTCGTCTGTCTTGCCGCCCGCGATCACGAAGAAGGAGACCCGGTCGCCTACCTGCGAAGTCCAGCGCGTCTGCCCGTTGAAGCCCGGCTGAATGGTGGTCTGCGACGGATTATCCCAGAGCACGCCGTATCCTTTATTAGTCACCAGCAAGGGGACGCAGAAGGTCGGACCTCCCGTCGCGGTGTAGTTGTTCCAGCATTCGACAGTGTGGCCGCGGTGATCGAGAAAGCCCTCCTGGTTCTGGCCCAGGCCATAGTAGTGCTCATCATCAGGGGAAGCGAAGGTGGCGCCCACCTGGTAGAAAGATGCATCGCCGGGCCGCTTATCGTTGAGGACGCCGGCGGTGCCGTCTTTATGATTGGGAACCGCCATCGCCCAGCCCTGCATATCGAGCAGCTCGGCTCCATCAGCCGTGCTGAACGTAATGTGCGTTCCGGGGGCTGATCCGTTGAAGTACTTGGCGATGTCCAGTTGGGTGGGAAGCGGCTGGCCTTTCCCTGGCCTGTTGGCAGCGACTGTCACGGTCAGCCGGCTGGACTGGTAAACATCTCCCTGCTCACTCTGCTGATGGCTCCAGCCGGCAGCAGAAGGCGCGGCAGTAAAACCGTACCCGGGAGGAGCGAGGGCCGGCTGCTTAACCAGGCTGAGGGTGACTCGGATGATGTTGGGCGCGTAGGGTTCGAGCACGATGGTGCTACCACCGCGGTCCAGCACCACGCGCGTCTCTTGTGCTGAAGCTCCGGCGACGACGAGCAGGACGAACACAACCCAACACGAAAGCCGCTGAGACACGTACACCTCCAAAATGCTGCAGCGACTATGCTGCACCAGATTGGAGTCAAGAGCAAGAAGGACTCAAAAGGTAACTCGCTAGCTAAGCAGGGCCGACCAGGTCATACACCACTTCCGGAGTATGATCCTCTGCCTCCAGGACTAATCGAATCACTGCCAGGAGCTTGTCATTTGCCATCGGTTTTTGTAGAAACGTCTTCGCCCCTGCCTTGAGCGCGCGGTCCCTGTTGCCGACGCGGTCGCGCCCGGACAACACGATCACCGGGATTGAGGATAGTTTCTCATTCGCTTTCAATCGCTCCAGAACGCTGAAGCCATCACCTGCGGGCAGTCCCAGATCGAGGATCACCAGGTCGGGCATGTGTTTCCGCGCTTCCGCTATACCGGCCACTCCGTCCGCCGCGCAAACAACATCGTAGTGGTTTGCGTTGAGCCTCAGTTGTAGGCCCACTCGGACATCAGGATCGTCATCTACCACCAGAATTTTCTTCTGACCCATGGCTAGATTTCTCCCTGCAAGCAACCGTTGTTAATGTGATCTAGTACTTCGGCAGCCACCTGCTCTAAAAACATCTCCATCGACTCGCCTGTCCCTCTCGCAATCTCAGGCAGGAAACTGTGCGAAACGTTGAAAGTGAACTCATTCGATTGGAACTCGTCATGGTCGCGCAATTGCCGCAGAATACGGCTTGCAATAATCTCGGCCCCGGGCGGTTGCGTGTAGGCAACCATGAAGAACAGCTTGTGGCCGCTATCCACGCCCATGTCGGGAAGCAGTACGTCTGTGTCGGGACGTATGCACTGCTGCAGAACCGAGCGCGCCACATCCAGAATTCTCGTGGGTACGTCGGGCGATCCATCGCGTGATTCAATCTCCACGGTAATAACCGCAATAGCCTCACCGGGCTTTTTCTCATGCCTCAGGATTGGTCGAATCCGGCCCGCTAAGGAGAAAATAGGCAGGGTGAAGTAAAAGTGGCTACCTATCTGCGGTTCGCTGTTAACCCAGATCTCCCCGCCCTGCCGTGTCACCAGGTCCTTGGCAATATACAGGCCGAGCCCCAATCCCCTGCGCCCGGCACGGCCTGGATCCGTTACCTGGTAGAGGTGCTCAAAGATGTGCTCGACCGCCTCCGGGTGGATGCCACACCCAGTGTCGGAGACCTCAACCAGCAATAGGTTCTCATCTGTCTCGTGTGGCCGGGCTTCGACCCTCACCGCGCCGCCCGCAGGGGTAAACTTCATGGCGTTATCGAGCAGAATGGTTAGGACTTGCCGCACCCGCGTCGCATCCGCATAGGCCGCAGGCAGATTCGCGGACGGCTCGAAGCAAAGATCGATCTTTTTCTCGGCAGCGGTTCCCTGAAGTGTATCGACGGCGTAAATGATGGCGTCATTCACCGACACCGACTGCAACTCCACGCTGAGCTTACCGGCTTGGGCTTGCGTGACCTCGAGCAAATCTTCAATCATGGCCTGGAGTTGGCGTGCGTTCCGCAGAATAATCTGCAGGTATTCATCCTGTTGCGGACTCGTCTCTCCGGCCAATCCATCCGCGATGATGGTACTGAATGAATAGATGGAGGTCAGAGGCGACCGAAGCTCGTGCGATACATGAGAAAGAAATTCATCCCTGAGTTGCACCTGTCGCTTGCGAATGAGATCGGTTTCCAGCTGCATACGCTGCCGTTCTATGGCGTGGCGAAGCGCCCTGGGAAGCGCTCGATTTTCGATTTGGCCTTTAATGAGATAGTCTTGCGCACCTTCCTTCATCGCTTCCGCGGCCAGTGCTTCGTCCCCCAGGCCAGTCATCACGATCATCACCACCTCGGGAGCGGCGGTCCGGGCGCGTCGCAGGGTCTCCAGACCATTTCCATCCGGCAACCCCATATCCAATAAGACAATATCGACTTCGCCTGTGGCTAGCCGAGCCTCAGCGTCGCACATATGCGTCACATGGGACATTTCGAAGCTACCCGTTTTTTCCTTGCTGAACATCTCGCGCAATAGACGGGCGTCGCCCGCATTATCCTCGACGAGAAGAACCTGGAGCGGCTTTTGATTCATAAGAAAATTCCCCACACAACACGCCTCGCTAGCGAAGATGGATCAAAGGATGCTGAACCAATTGATGGCCATGACAACAGGAATGGCTCTGGAAGGAGTGGCGTTGTAATTACCCGCAAAAGGCCCGATCAAAGTTGGAATCCTCGCGTCGGTAAAGCTGGCGGCCTGTGTCCAGACCACTCCATCGACGGAGTAATATGCCACATACGAAACGCCCGTCCGGGTAAGCCTCAGATACATGGGGTTTTGATATTCATTGAAACTAGCCTCATCGAAGACCGTAGCAGCATCTCCATCAGTGATGGATTGGACGGTGAGGCCCAGATTGTTTCCGTTTGTCACCAGCGCAAAGGTGACGAAGTTCTCGTTATCCGCGAGCATCATCAGACCCTGACTGGTACCAGCTTCCGTCGCCACAACCGGGGAGTCGATCTTGATCGAAACATCAAAGTTCTGGTTGCCAATCGGCTGCACCACGCGGACCGCCTGGTTCATCGGATGCACTGCGTCATGGTTGCTGCCACCGGGCACATTCAGGAAGAGATGGTCATTCGAAACCGAGGCCGTTCCTCCCCGGGGCGCCACCACTTCCCAGAGCGGGCCGGCGAAACTACTCGACAGTGGCGCTCCTGGCATGGCTGGTGTCGGAACGGCCGGAATCGGGCCGACCGCGAAGGCGGATTGCATCGCCGCCACCATGATCAGCGAGCAGGTGATAGCGAATAGATATTGTGGCCTGTTTTTAGACATCTTGATACCCTCGGTGCACCGTCCCGGCCGAACCCGGATAACCTGCACAATAACCGGCTTGCTATCTATGCCCACTATCGCCTCCCACGCTGTTAGTAACAATTACCTTTGCTATGCATTACTGAAGTTACACACGCCTTTGGCTAGATAACTACACGCGTAGCAATGCTGCCCGCGACTTAGTAGCTTCCCATAAGTATGGGGCGCACACCAGCGGAGGCAACGCCGCGACTTTATTGCCTTGCGTCGAACCAGTTCACTGACATAACGACAGGAGTCGCGTTGCTCGGCGTGCTGCTATAGTTGCTGGCGAAGGGGCCAATGGAGGTGAACGTCGCTGCATCGGCAAAGCTCGCAGCCTGCGTCCAATTGGCTCCGTCGATCGAGTAAAGCGCGACGTAAGCACTGCCGGCTTTCGTGACGCGCAGATACATGGGATTGCGATACTGACTGAAATCAGTATCGTCCAGCACCGTGGTTACGACCCCACGGCTGACAACATGTGCAGTGATTCCGACTCTGGTTCCGTTCGTGGCCAGAGCGAAGGTAATGAAGTCCTCGTCATCGGAAAGCACCATCAAACCCTGGCTGGTGTCTCCATCGGCGGCGAAAAGCGGAGAGTCGATCTTCACGGCCACATCAAAATCCTCTCCTCCGATCGTCTGCACGACACGCACGGCCTGGTTGGACCCAAGCAGCGCGTCGTGGTTTCCCCCTCCAGGAACGCCGAGAAAAAGATGCGAATCCGAGATGGAAGCCGTCCCGCCCGCCGGGGCCACGATGCTCCAGAATGGTCCACGGAAGGTGTCTGGAAGAGGCGTTCCAGGAGGCGCCGGCGCTGGGCCAGGGGTGAGCGCGGTAAGCGCAACCTGAGCGTCCGGAACCACTGCAGCCTGGGTATCGACAGCAGCAGGGGCCGAAGTACCGGCCGCGGCATTCTCCCGAATTTCAGCCGTGGGAGCAGCCTGGGCAACAGGATCGGCCTGGGCAACGGCAGGGGCCGGAGCCGCCGTTACGGTGATTGCCCAGGGAGTCGCCGTTAGGGATCCGACCATCGCCTCCAGGTTGATCGAACCCGGCGCCAGCGCGGTGGCATGACCCTTGCTACTGATCTTCGCCACGGCGTGATTGGTGGTATTCCACCACGTCACCGTGTTACCTTCCGCATCGGGCAATGTGCCCGTTGAGCCATCGGAGTAAGTGGCATAGGCCGTGACCTGCAACGTGCTGCCGACATTCATGGTCTTGCTGTTCCACATGGGGCGTAAAGCAAAACTCTTGAGAGTGCGCCCTGATCGGGTAACAACACCAGTCACAACCGCACTCGGAATGTATCCGAAGGAAGGAAATACAATGCCCTGGTTTGCGCCCTGCCCCCAGGACGCGATCGCTTTCACGATTGTTCCCGCCGGTACCGTGAAGGGTGCGCTGTATACTTTCGAACTTCCCGCAGAACCGCCCGGACCGAAGATCGCCGGTGTGGTGCCGTCCGTGGTGTAGAAAATGGAGAGTCTATGATTCGTATCGCTATCGCTTAACGTAACCGTCGATGCAGCGGACGAAGACACTGGCGAAACCATCGGCGCGACGGTTGGTACGGTCGTGCTGGTCTGAACCACAGTGTTGTCACTGACTACGATTCCCACGTTCGACGAGGACGCACCGTCCTCATAGTCCACTGCGTGGGTCACGTCATTCACGGTACCCGACCAGGTATCCGTACCGGAGAAGTAGTTGCCGGTAATCGTAGCGTTGGTAAACGGCTCACCAACCGATATCGTCCACCCCGTACAGCCCCAACCGGCGCCGCAGGACTCAGGCCCGTTTCCCCCTTGAAACAGGTTGTTCGTGGCGATGCTGCCCGCCCCCCATAGCTCCAAACCAAGTCCGTAATGTGCCCCAATCCCGGTTTCTCCGGTAATCGGAACGTTGGAGATGAATACGTTGTCGTCGGCGCTGTGGGTGGGAGAGACGGATGCAGTAAACTCCGGAATAGATAATTCAAAGGTTCCGTTATTGGGATTATTGGGCTGATAAAAGGCATTGTGGTTGAAAGCGCTGACTCCATTCGTATCTTGCTGCGACTCAATCATCATGCGCGAATTGCCCTGCATGTTATTGTTTTCGACATCGGCATTTATACTCGTCTGCTGGGTGATAGCCTGTTCTATGAACTTGAGCCCTTCTTCAACCAGGTTGACCGTGTTGTTATTCCATACCAGGTGGTTATTGTATGCGCTCACTAAGGTGGCCGCACACCGCCCGCCGGAATCCACATTGCCGTTCCCACCGCCTTCGGCATTAATCAAAGCGCAATTGTTATAGAAGACATTCCAGAGAATAGATATATTAGAGGCGCCGGTCGATGGATCTAGACCCTCATTTCCGTCGCCGTCGAGGTAAATAGCCTGGAGTGACTGCGCACCGCCCACCGGGGGGTTGTTAAGAGTGAAATAGTTATACTGGATGACAATCCCGGAAGATGGATGAGTAACGTAAATACCGCCTTGCGTGCCCGAAAAAAGTAAGTACTGGATCGTACATCCCTGATTGCCGGTAAATGTGGTGCCGTTGCTGCTCGTCTGCAGCGCAAAGTTTGTTGCTACAGTGCTCGTCAGCACCGCGGTCGGCCTGTTCGTCTGGGTAACCACGCCCACGTTTGGCCCGGCGTAAGTTGTGCCTTTCGAGCACGGCAGGATTACCGTAGATGCAAGGCTATAGGAACCCGCGGAAAACATCACCGTGTTGCCGGCAGCCGAGCCTGCGGTGTTTACAATTTCCTGAATGGTGGCTGCGCTGGAGCCGGCCTGGACTGTATAAGTCATAGCCATGGCCGGCCCCCCCATGCCAAAAACCAAACAAACCATAAACTTGTTCAAATGATCCTCCACAAGTGAGAGCGGTAAACCGTGAACGCAGCTCGATTGCGCCGGCATTCAGGCCCGCTTGCAGCGTGCAGCGCAAACCCCTCGAATGCCGCGGGTGGTAAGACAACTTATGAGCAGAGAGATGAAGCTCGCTACCTAAGCTGAGCCCACTATCTTACTTTGCGAGAGCCCCGGCAATTACCTTTGGTGTGCATTACTGATGTAATGGAAACTAGGCGCGTAGTTATTCAGAACCAATTAGTACTAGCCTTGTGGCATAAGATGGACACCTGATTGCACTGTCTTTCGATGAGCCCCGAAGGAGCATCGCAGATAACTGTGGTCTAAGAAATAATTAATGATTGCCTCGGTCTTCGTTTAATCCCATCACACTACGCTGGTCCCATACAAGCGTGGTTCCATGAGAAAACTTACTGCGGCAACAGTGATCCTCCCGAGCCTGATCTCTATCGCCGCCACGGCACAGCGCTTGTCGTCCCCCCAACCTGGGCCAGTGTCCCCTGCAACGCCTGTCGCCATTGGAGGCTCCAATCTGCCCTTTCAGCCGATTGGAGCTTCCGATCTTGTCCGTCTGGTCGTGGATGATTCGCCCGAACTCTCACAGACTTTCCGCATCGACCAACAGGGAAACTTGAACCTGCCACTGCTCAACAAACCCGTTCCAGCCGCCGGGTTGATGCCGGATGCGCTGGGCAACGAAATTGCAGCCACCCTCAAGGCGCAACACCTATTGGTGAATCCCGTCGTCGATGTTTCAGTAGTGGAGTATCGCAGCCGAGATGTCACCATTGCCGGCGCGGTCAAGATACCCATGACCGTTCAGGAGTTGGGTGGCCTGCGGCTACTGGACGCCTTGAGCCAGGCCGGGGGTCTGCTGCCCGAAGCCGGGCCCGAAATTATCGTCGAGCAGGCCAACGGCAGCGTGCAACGAATTTCCGCGCGCCAACTCTTCGACGGACTTCACCCACAGCTCAATGTCCCGGTCACAGCAGGCGCAAAAATCCGCGTGCCGCAATGCGAACAGGTATTTGTCGTGGGAGACGTCAAGCGGCCGGGAGCATTTCCCTTTCAAGATATGCAAGACACCACGGTGCTCAAATTGCTGGCACTCAGCGGCGGCCTCGACTCCTTCAGCCTTAACACGGCCTATATCTACAGGGCAGTGCCGGGAAGAACACAGAAAACACAGATCGAGGTCCCGTTACGGCGCATTCTGGATCGAAAGTCTGAGGACGTAAAGCTTGCCCCCAATGACATTCTCTACGTTCCAATCAATGGAAAGCTGAAGACGAGTGCCAGCGTACTGAACCATGTAACCGGTATGGGCAACACCGCCGTATCGGCCGCCATTTGGAGCCATTAAGCACAAGCCAAGCCTGCACGATGAACCATCTCTCGGCCACGCGCCGATAAGTTCATAGGAACCTCGAGATCTGCTGCCAGAACGGAGTCCAGTGCATGCCCGATTCGAAAGCAATACGCAAGCCGCATCCCAGGCTGAGCGATCCCGCTGAATTCCAGCGGCCACTCACTTTTTACGCGCAGATCGTGCTCGACCATTGGGAAATGATCGCCGTGCTCAGCATCGCGCTCACCGCTCTGGTGGCATTCGGTTGTGCCTTGGCGCCCGCCATCAACGTCGGATCTTCCTTGATTGCCATTGACCGGCAGGCAGTCCCGGAGACCGTTGGCTCCGGCCAGGTGATGACCACCGGGGACGACCAGTTCATGGCGACACAGCAAGGCCTGCTGCAGGCCGACACCATCCTGCGTCCGGTGGCAGAACGCTACGACCTGCTGGAGCGCGAGCACCAATTGCGGCGGTACGGGTTTTGGCGCTGCTCGCGGCAAAAGGAGGCCGCGATCAGGAATGCGCCCATCGTGCTGAAGCATCTGAAGGTCGATCGCAATCCCAATACGTACTTACTGACGATTACTTACCGGGATACAAATCCTCAGGTCGCAGCCAGTGTAGCCAACGCCATCGCCGATTCGTACCTGCGAGAGATCTTCGAGACCCGCACCAAGGAGGCAGGCCGCCTCACTTCTTCGATGGAGCAGCAGCTGATTGACTTAAAGCAGAAGATGGAGTCGACGCACGACGCTCTGATGGTGTACCAGCGAGACCTGGGCACAGCCGATCCAGAGCAGAAAACAAGTGTGCTCGTCGCCAGGCTGCAGGCGCTGAATACCGAGAACAGCGTCGCCGAAGCCGATCGGATCGCCAAAGAAGCTGTGTACCGCGAAGCAAAAGATGGTTCCCTGCCCGAGGTCCAGGTTTCGGCCCAGTCGAGCGATCTTTCCAAAGATGTAGAGAAACTGCAGGTAGCCAAGGCAAACCTGGCATTGGTGGGCGCAACCTACGGAGACCAGCACCCGGAGTACCGGAAGGCGGCGGCCCAGGTCGAGGAGGCGAGGACGGCGCTGGACGAGAGCCGCCGAAACGTCGCCACTCGTATAGACGTGGACTACCATCAGACACTGGTGCGCGAGCGCATGCTGTCGGCCGCGGTCGCCGACACCAAGCAGCAGGTCGACAATCTGACCTCAAAGTCTTTTGATTACTTGCAACTAAAGCACGAGGCGGATGCCGCCGAACGCGTTTACGAGGATCTGTTCGCCAAGATCAAGCAGTCAGGCATCAATTCTGAACTGCAAAACAACATCATCCGGCTGGCGGATTCCGCTCGTCCCGCCGCCAAGCCTATCTTTCCAAATTGGCCGCTGATTGTTGGCTGCTGCATGGCTTTTTTCTCGCTTGCGTCCGCCGCTTATTTTATTTCGGCGGAACTAACCGACGTGACCGCGAAAGAGATCGAGCCGATCGAAGAGGCTCTTGGCGTTTCCGTGGTCTGCGCATTGCCCCAAGTGACGGACCTGCATCTCCGGCTGGCTCTCGGTTCTGAATCCATGCGCTTCGCTGGAAACCGCTGGCGCAACATGCAAGGCGGCTTTTTCGATGAGGGTGTACGCCACCTGCGCGGCTATCTAATGCTCTCCACCCAGGAGTATGTGCCCAAGAGCGTCTTGATAACCAGTGCCTTGCCCGGCGAAGGAAAATCGACCCTCGCGCTCTCGCTGGCCATGGCCAACGCCGAACAAGGCAAACGAACGCTACTAATCGACGGCGACTTGCGCCAACCGGCGATTGAACGGATGGTACGCCTGGACCCTGATGCCGGCTTGGCCTCGGTGCTCGCGCAGACCCTTCCTTGGAGGAAGGCCACGCGTGCACTCTCCGCCCGCCCGAATCTTTTCGTTCTTGGCTCCGGATTGCCTTTGCCGACGGCCTTGGCGCTGATCGGGCCGCAAATGCGCCGATTACTGGCGGAGGCCGTCAAGGAGTTCGACTTGGTCGTCCTGGATTCACCGCCGCTGTTGGGTTGCGCGGAAACTCTGGAACTGGCCGCGGCCACGGATGTAACCATTCTGGCGGTGCGCAGCGGACATACTCCCATGAAGGCAGTCGGAGCGGCGGTAGAAACTCTTCGCCGTGTCAATGTACCGATCGCCGGCATTGTGCTGAATGAGTCGGCGATCGTCACGGATGCCACCTATAAAGCCTACGCCCGTTACTACACCGCGGTAAGCAGCGCATAGACTCCCATCCTCACTCAGACGAAGGTCTACACATCGTGTCGGAAAAGTTAAAGAGCATAGCGAAGGCCCTGCGATTCTTGGCAAACACGACCGCTTTGCCGGAATCGGCGGCCGCGTGACGTTGCCGATCACGATTGCATTACTCGCCTCTTGGAGCATGGCGATGTACCGCTACGGGCGTTCCATCCTTTTCCCCCCGGCATCTCTGGGAATTGTGTGGACGATCACGCTCTTTGCCATCTGGTTGTGTGGGGATCTGTACTTTCCTCTTACCACCAGCGCAAATGAAATCGTCCTCACCGGCGTTCTCGCCTTCTCCCTGGGTGGAATCTGCGCCGTCGTTGTTCCCCTCTGGAGCGGGCGCACACTACCCTCCGTGAGCGCCCGGCGCCGTACCCAGGTCGACCGGTGGCTGACGATCGCTGGGTTACTTTTATCGCTGAATATCCCCTTCTCCTATCTCTATTTCAAACAACTCAGCGGAACCATTGCACCGCGGGAAAGCATGTGGCGACAAATCCGTATCGCATCCAGTAAGGCCAACGTATCCGGCCACAATGCCCTTTCGCTCGAGTCCTTCATCCTGCCGCTGCTGAGTATCGTCGCTCTGATCGCGGTTTACGAGTACGCCGATACCCGCAGACGCTGGGGCCGCACTCTGTTCCTGGTTTCGCTCGCCGGGGGCTATCAACTACTGAATGGCGCCCGGTCCGAGGTGCTGCTCTTACTGATCAGCTCGGTGGTGATGCTCTGGCTCACCAGGGGCATTGCCCCCGTTCGATTGCTGGCGATTGCTGGTCTTTTCTTCTTGCTGGTCTTCTCAGCAGGACAGGTCGCCATGGGCAAATATGGCGCAGCAGCCGGCGCTTCGTTGACTGACAATCTCCCCCGCGTTGCCGAGGGTTTCGCCACTTACTGGCTCGGTGGAATCATTGCCTTCGATCAGAATCGGCAAAATCCCGAGCTTCGATATGGTTGGGATCTAGCCAAGTTCGCCAAGCGGATAGCCAACCGATTCGGAGCAACGTATTCCGAGCATGACCGCAACCTGGAATACACAAAAATCTCTCCCAGCCAGATAACCAACGTCTACAGCGTCTTCCTGCCTTACTACATGGATCACGGCGGCATGCGCGGAGTCATTACTCTGATGTTCCTGGTCGGCTTTCTCAGTGCCTATGTATACCGCTGTGCCATCCGGGGTAGTTGCTGGGCGGTATTCACTCTGGGAGCATTCGTCTATGCCACGGTCATGACCATTTTCTCTGAAGAGTATTTCGCCCAGATCATGTTCTGGGTCAAGGCGGGCGCGATCCCCACCCTCGTCTACTTCGCTCCCACTATTTCTTTGCGTGGGCGGTCGCGCCAGTCGGATAGCGATGCGCCGGAGTCCGAATCGTGCGCGTAGCAGCGTATACAGGCGGAGTCATGGTGCCCAGCGCCAGGGCTCGCGTGCGCCAATACATCGCTCCGCTCGGGAAGCTGGGCATCACGGTGCGCGAGTACCCGCTACCCTGGGGCAACATACTGCCTCAGCATCGAAGCCTCCGCCCGCTTTGGATGGCGGCGACAGCGGCCGCGCGCGCATCCGCTCTCACCTGCTCTTGGAAGGCTGATGTGACCTGGATCTCGCGCCAGTTCCTCCCCGCCTTTGCACCACTCCAAGCCCTGGCGAAGCGGCCCATGATCCTCGACGTCGATGACGCGGTTTGGCTCAATACCGGTGGCCACCGCGCCCAGGATCTGGCCAGGGCCAGCGACCTGGTGGTTTGCGGCAACAGCTTTCTGGCCGAACAATTTTCCCGATGGAACAACAACGTCACCATCATCCCCACGGCCGTCAATACTTCTTGGTATCGGCCGCGCCCTTTCCGGGAACGCGCGTCCGATCTGGTGCTGGGTTGGACCGGCACCAGCGGCAATTTTCCTTTCCTCTACTCGATCGAGGGAGCTTTGCTGCGCGTGTTACAGCAGTACAGCCGGGCGAAGCTGCTTATCGTGGCCGATCGACCACCGCAATTCAAGCGGCTGCCGGAGTCGCGCGTCGAGTTTGAAACCTGGACGCCACGCACCGAGCTGGGCGCCTTCGCACACATGTCGATCGGGCTGATGCCGCTCGCCGACACCGCCTGGTGTAACGGCAAGTGCAGTTACAAAATGCTCTGCTACATGGCGGCGGGGCTCCCGGTGGTCGTCACCGCCACCGGCATGAATTGCGAAGTGCTGGCGATGGGCGACGTGGGCTTGAGCGCAGGTTGCGAGCAGCAATGGGTCGATGCACTCGCCGCGCTGCTCAGCGATGCGGACCTGCGCCAGCGCATGGGAGCTGCCGGCCGCGCGGTGGTTGAACAATATTTCAGCCTGCAACGCCTGGTGCAACAGTATGCAGCTGTATTCCACTCCCTGGGAGGAAGCTTGCCTCGGGGTTCTGGTTCGAGAGTGGTTGCCCACAGCCGATGAGCGACCCTGTCATCACTATCGCAATGCCTTTCTTCAACAGCGCCGCCACCCTGGAGCTGTCCGTCCGGTCGCTGTTGAATCAAAGCTATGGTGACTTTGAGCTTTTACTCTGCGACGACGGTTCCGACGATCGGGGTCTGCTCATCGCACAGGGTTTCCGTGACCCGCGCGTTATCTGCTGGAGTGACGGACGGCGGCTACGGCTCGCCGCCAGACTGAACGAATGCATCGACCGCGCGCGTGGTTGTTATCTGGCCAGAATGGATGCCGACGATATTGCCTATCCCGACCGGTTGGAACGGCAGATGGCTTTCCTGGCTGCTCATGCGGAGATAGACCTATGCGCTGCCGGTGCCATGGTCTTCGGAAAACACGGCCGCCCACTCTGGCGCTTCGACCCGGCAACCGACCATGACGGTATCACCCACTCTCCTTTCCGGGGCTTTCCCTTATGGCATCCGCTGTGGATGGGGCGCATCGAGTGGTTTCGCCGTTGGCGTTACGAAGAAACCGCGTGGCTGGCTCAGGATCAGGAGTTGCTACTGCGCAGTTACCAGCTTAGCCGTTTTGCCAATCTCCCCCAGGTCTTGTTGGGGTACCGGAGGGAACGAATGACACTCAAGAAGCTCTTGCGCTACAAATTGCTGCACATAAAGTATGTCCGGAAGCAGCCTAGCGTCATGCGCGGCAGCTGGCAGAAGCTGAAGCTGGTTGGTATTTCAGCAGCGAGGTTTGCCGCCAACTGTGCCGCGGTCTTCGTCGGCTTCGAGCACCGCATCGCTCATCAGGCCGCGCGCGCCCCTTCCGCGGCTGAGCTCGCGGCGTGGCGCAATCTGTGGGATCTTCTCGCCTCCTGGTACGGCCGGCCATCGAGCGAGACCTTCCTCCCTGCTTCGCTGCTGGCGGCCGAAAAGAAGCGGCCGGGCCGGGCATGAAGATTGTTCATGTCCTCACCCGTGGCGATGTTCTTGGCGGAGCCCAGAGCCACGTGCGCGAGCTCTCGCTCGAGCTCCGCAATCTTGGCCATGACGTTACCGTGATCACCGGGGCGCCCGGCATTTTCACCGATCAGCTCCGCCGCGCAGGAATCCCTTGGCTGCAGGTGAGGAGCCTGGTCCGGCCGCTGAGACCACACCGCGATGTGGCAGCCCTGGTCGAACTTTGGTGCGCCTTGCGCAAGCTGAAGCCAGACCTTGTATGCGCTCATACCGCGAAGGCCGGCTCGCTAGCGCGCGCAGCCGCGCGCCTGCACCATATCCCCAGCGTGTTTACTCCCCACGGTTGGTCCATCTTCGATCGCAGCTCCCTTCATGCAGGTCAACTCTTCTGTTGGGCAGAACGTCTGGCAGGCCGGCTGGGTGGGCGTGTCATCAACGTGTGCGAGTACGAGCGGGCGTTGGCACATCGATTTGGCGTCTGCCCGGCAAAGGCACTGGAGGTGGTGCACAACGGCATTGCGGAGATCCCGTTCTCCCGCCTGCGGGCGATTGATGCTCAGCCGCCGGTGCTGGTGATGGTAGCGCGCTTCACCTGGCCAAAGGATCACGGCACGCTGCTCAACGCGCTGAGCGGCCTGCTCTCCATGGAGTGGCGCTTACTCCTGGTAGGAGCAGGAGAGCTGAAAACCAGCGTGGGCGAGCAGGTGGACGCATTGGGGCTTGGCAGCCGGGTGACCATCCTGCCGCCTGAGAGCGATGTGACCCATTTGCTAATGGAAGCGCAGATCTTCGTCCTCTCTACGAATTCCGAAGCGTTACCCATCAGCATCCTGGAAGCCATGCGTGCGGGTTTGCCCGTCGTAGCTACCGACGTAGGAGGCATCGCTGAGTCCGTGCAGCACGAGGAGACCGGCCTACTGGCACGTCGGGGAGACGTGGTAGGGCTGCGTGCTGCACTTGCCCGGCTAATTGCCGCCCCAGCGTTGCGTGTTGCGATGGGCGCCGCGGGCCGGCGTTTATGGAGTGCCCAATTCACAGCGAGCACAATGACGACCCGCACCGTCGAGGTCTACAAGCGTGCGCTGGCAGCGGCTGACCCGAGCGCGCCCTAGTTTGAAACCTACACTTCGATGCTCTGTGCCAGCCCCGGACTACACGTCGTTGAAGGGTACGGCCTTCAAGCCGTACATAAATACTCAGCAAGGAATTCGGCTTCACCCGCTGAGGAAATGCTTCCACCCAAACCGCGACTATTTCCACTCGCCTTAGGTTCCGAAGCGTCTACCCTCTAAGCACAGCGCCCCTACTCAATCTCCTGCACCTTGACGATGAAATACTGGAACGTGTCTCCCTTGCTCAGCGTCAACTGGTGAGGAATATTGGCAGGTATGTGAACAATATCGCCCTTCTTAAGCTTGGTCTCCTTGCCGCCCTCTATCGAGTCACCACGCACTTCGCCCAGTGCAGTGGTCTTGCCGTTAACCATCTTGCCGCCGCTAACCAACGTTGCTTTGCCGTCGACTACAACGTAAAAATCCGCGAACTTCTCGTGCAGCTCGGCCTTTCCGCTTTGCGAGCGAAACGCCAGCATGGAGTAGTCAGTGGAATATTTCTTGATCGTCTCCGTGGCCAGTCCGGAAGCGTCGACCTTCTCTTTGAGCTTCTTTTCCATGCCCAACAGATCGTCCTGTGAGTACACGTCCGGCGTCGCCGCGGCGCCCGAACCAGCCTCCTGCGCCAGCGAAACTCGCCCAGAAGCAGTCGCCATACCAATCATCAACAAAATTACAAAGATTACCCGGCTAGTCCGTTTGTATGCCATTCGATCGACACCTTTGTTCTCTCCTGCCGCCATGCGGCATTGGTTGTGAAACGCACTTTACGATTTCGCAGCGGCGCGGGTCCGCGCAATCACGTCAAGATACGCGCGTGCCGCGATGGTGATGACCTCCGGCTTGCCCTTCGTGAGCGCCGCAATGTTGACCAGGTCGGCGCCTACTCCCAGGGCCGAGGCTCCGGCGTCCAGAAAGCTCGCGGCGGTCTCCAGCGTTACACCGCCGGTCGGCACCAGGCGCAAATAAGGAAACGGAGCTTTCAGCGATTTCAAATAGCTCGCCCCGCCCATCGCTGAGCACGGAAAGACCTTGACGAAATCCGCACCAGCCCGCCACGCGGTGATCACTTCGGTGGGCGTCAGTGCGCCTGGCAACGAGACTTTGCCCCGCGCCTTGGTCTCCTTAATCACGTCCATGTGAAGGCTTGGGCTCACCACAAACTCGGCGCCGGCTTCAATGGTGGCAGCACATTCCGCAGCATCGGTAACAGTTCCCGACCCCAGCAGCAGCTTGCTGCCATACACCCGTTTCAACTCCTTCAATACGTCGATCGCACCCGGCACCGTCATGGTGACCTCTATGACGGTAATTCCCCCGGCTACCATCGCCTCAACTACGCCCAGGGCTTCGCTCGCCGAGCGGGCCCGCAAAACAGGAATGATTCCTGCCGCTTCCAGTTGTTGCTCCACTTCCTTTGACATTCTCGTTTCCTTTGATCCCAGGGTCAGATATTAACGGGCAATGCGCGCCGAGCCGCCTAGCATCACGCGCTCTACTTCTGCGCGCGTCACCATGCTGGTGTCCCCGGGAGTAGTCATGGCCAGCGCTCCATGGGCCACTCCGCAAGCGACCGCCCAGGCCGCCGGTTTTCCCATAAGCATTCCATACACCAAGCCGGAGGCGAATGAGTCTCCACCCCCTACCCGGTCCAGGATATCGATATCCCGTTGCGGCACATACAAGATCTCATCCTTATAGATGGCCATAGCGCCCCATGCATTGCGCGAAGCGGTTTGCGCCGTGCGCAGCGTGGTAGCCACCAGCTTCAGGTTGGGATACGAAGCGGCAACCTCGCGCAGCATGGTCTCGTAGCTGGCCACTGGTAACTCGTCGAAGTCCTCTTTTACGCCTTCGAGCTTGATCCCCAGCATGGCGGAGAAGTCCTCTTCATTGCCGAACAGGACGTCCAGTTTGCTCACCAGCGCTCGATTCACTTCTTGCGCTTTCGCCTTACCCCCAATGGATTTCCAGAGAGAATCGCGATAATTCAAATCAAACGAAGTAATCGTCCCATATTTGCGCGCCGTATCGATCGCCTCCACGGCAACCTCCGGTGTCGACGGCGAGAGCGCCGCGAAGATGCCTCCGGTATGCAGCCAACGAGCCCCACCGCGCGGGCCGAGAATCGCCTCCCAGTCGAAGTCGCCGCGCTTAACCTGCGAGATGGCGGTATTGCCCCGGTCGGAGCAGCCGACGGCGGCGCGCACTCCAAACCCCCGTTCCGTAAAGTTAATGCCATTGCGCACCGTGCGCCCAATGCCGTCATACGGAACCCATCGGATCAGCGACGTATCCACCCCACCCTGCAGGATGAAATCCTCTACCAGCCTGCCGATGGGGTTATCGGCAAACGCGGTCGCAATCGTGGTGCGCATGCCGAAGCAGCGGCGCAACCCGCGCGCTACGTTGTATTCTCCCCCGCCCTCCCAGACCTGAAATTGACGCGCGGTATGGATCCTGCCTTCGCCCGGATCCATACGCAGCATGACCTCCCCTAAGCTCACACAGTCCCAACGGCTGGTATCTGCACCCTTGATCGATAACTCTTCCATGTTCGTCTTCCCTTTTTTGCGTCGATTCCGTTGCGCCTATCGTGCGAACGGCATGTATCCCAGGTCGTGTTGAATCCCCTTCACACAAGTCATTAGCTTACCTGCGATCGAGGGAATCTTTTGCATGGTCACACGAAAGGAGGGGCCGGAGATGCTAACCGCGGCAATAGCCTCGCCACGTCCATCGAGGATCGCCATCCCGGCGCACCGCACGCCCTCTTCCCGCTCTTCGTCGTCCACTGCGTATCCGCGGCGCGTGGTCCGATCCAGTTCTTTCAGCAAGGCTTCCCGGCTGGTCATCGTTCGCCGGGTGAACCTTTCCAGATGCACAGCCTGCAACATCTCCTCCAGCCGGGGGCGCGACATGGTTGCCAGAATGGCCTTGCCCACCGCCGTGCAGTGAATGGGACTGCTGGCCCCCACGCGCGAGATCATGCGGATGGTCCGCTCCGGCTCCTGCTTGTCGATGTACACCATGTGCGTCTTCTCCAGGATGCACAGGTGAGCGGTTTCCTCCACCTCGGCGACCAGCGTCTTCAGATGGTGTTGCGCCCGATCCCGCAAGTCGTATTGCTCAATCGCTCGGCTGCCAAAGTCACATAACCGCAAGCCGAGACGAAACTTTGCAGCCGGCGTGCGCTCCACGATGCGATGGCGTTCCAACACCATAAGGAACCGATGTGCTGTGCTCTTGTGCAGATCGAGCGCGGCGGCAATTTCGGCCAGTCCCATCGGCGCGGAACTGGTGGAGAGCAGATCCAGCACTGCGAAGGCGCGATCGAGCGCTTGCAATTTGTAAACGCCGCTGCTTCCTTGTACCGCATTGTGAGATGCCATGCCGTTTATTGAAAAACGAAACCAGCGGGCATTCTGGCGTCCCGCTGCTGTTTTGTCAAGATATCGCCTGGGTCTGAGCCACCCGCGCAAGGGCTGGTAGGCGTAAAGTTAAGAAATTTGAATCAGCCCTTCTTCCGCCAATTGGGTAAGTAGCTGCAGGACATCGCGCTCGATAACGCCGGGAGGCGCCTCGTAGCGCCCGCTGAACTCTTCGACCAGGTCCGCTACCCGGACCGGTGACACCAGCTTGCTCCAGATTTCACTGCCGATCCCACCCAGTCCGTAACAGCGACTGCGCTCCAGGCTCATGAGCACCGTCTCACCTGCCACGTCCGCGGCCACCGGATTGGGCGTGTGACAGACGATCGATGCCAAACTCAGCTCCGTCATTACTTAGCAATATACCGCTTTGAATGGCTCCGCCCCCTCTATCCCCGTTCCCATGTTGACAATCGGCACGGCGGCCTGCCTCTGCTATCGTTTGAGGCATGCCGGCCCCCCGCAGCGAATCCCCTGCCAGTCCCCACGAGCAGAGGACTTTCGCCGCGCACTCCGCGGATCAGGTGACCCCTTCCAAACGCCCCATTTTGGAATACGTTTCCAGCCTGATCCGCATTGCGCGATGGCAGTTGTTCGCCGCCGTGCTCATCATGACTTTTACCTCCCTGACAGAAGGCTTGGGCGTAGCACTGCTCTTCCCCATCCTGCAGGTAGCCGGTTTCAACCTGGCCAATCAAGGGCATGTTGGGCACTACACCGGCGAGGTGCGTGCCCTGCTCGTGCGCAGCGGATTATCTCCGTCACTGTGGCTAGCCACGTTGCTATTGATCTTCATGCTTCTCATGGCGCTGCGGTCGCTGTTCAGCCGGGTGCAGTCGGTGCTCACCTTTCGCACCGTGCTTACCTACGAACTCGCGCAGAGCCGGCGACTCTACCAGGCCATCATCCACGCCGATTGGCTCTTTCTGGTGCGCCGCCGCTCCTCTGACTTTACCCATGCGCTTACAGCCGAGTTGACCCGGGTGGCCACCTGCACGTACCTGCTCATCGGCACTCTATCGAACGGCATTCTTGCCCTGGTGTATATCGGCATTGCGCTCAAGCTTTCCGCAGGAATGACGTCCCTGGTGCTGGCCACCGGGGCGGTTCTGCTGCTGGTCTCGCGTCGCTGGATGCGCGCCGTCCACACCAGCGGCACTGCGGTCTCCGAGAGCGTGAGCGAAGTCTACGCCTCCGCAACGGAACACCTGCAGAATCTCAAAGCGATGAAGTTCTACGATGCGCAGACCAGCGATCTGGAAATGTTTTCCTCGCTCCAGTCCTCCGCTCTGCAGCAAAGCCTCGAAAGCACCAGGAGCCAGGCCGCCGCCGCCTTCTGGTTCGAAGCCGCATCGCTTATTCTGCTCGGTGGGATCATCTTTGCTTCGCTGCAAATTCTCAACGTGGCCCCAGCCTCGATACTTTTACTCCTGGCGGTCTTTACCCGCCTCTTCCCCCGGTTGGCTGCGGGGCAAAGCCAGCTGCAGGCCTTTCTCAGCGAACTTCCCGCCTTCGAAAACCTGACGACGATTTACCGTGAATGCGTGGCCAACGCCGAAGTTCCCGGCGCTGCCGGTCCGGGCCCTTCGCTGGCCCACGAGATCCGCCTGGAGCGGGTTGGGTTCCGTTACGACGTTCAGCGGCCCATGGTGCTGCAGGATTTATCACTGACCATCGCAGCAGGAAAGGTCACTGCCATCGTCGGCTCTTCCGGTGCAGGCAAAAGCACCGTCGCCGACCTGGTCAACGGCCTGCTTTCCCCGCTCACCGGGCGTGTCCTGGTGGATGGAGTAGAACTGACTGCGCAGACGGCGCGCGCCTGGCGCCGCCACGTCGGCTATGTCGCCCAGGACACCGTCCTCTTTCACGACACTGTGCGAGCCAACCTACGCTGGGCCATGCCTGAGGCGTCGGAAGAGCAGATGAGAGAGAGCCTCAGCCTCGCCGCCGCTGAGTTCGTCTTTGAATTACCGCAGGGCTTGGATACCACCGTGGGCGACCGCGGAATGCTTTTGTCCCATGGTCAACGGCAGCGAATCGCGCTAGCTCGCGCTCTGCTGCGCAAGCCCGGGCTGCTCATCCTGGACGAGGCGACCAGCAGCCTCGATCTCGACAACGAGAAACGAATCCTGGACGCGATCGAACGGCTGCACGGCCGAACCACGATTCTAATGATCGCCCACCGCGTTTCCGCCATCCAGCGCGCAGAGATGATTTACGTCATCGACAACGGAAGCGTAGCCGAGTTGGGCGACTGGCAGAGTCTCAGCACCAGACCCTCCCATCGTGTAGGCTCGCTCTTCCGGCTGCAGGATGTACTGGCCTGACCCATACTTGTCCAAATTAGATTTTCGAAAGCCTAATCTTTGTACAAGCGCGGAGGGACTCACCTGAATCCCTCCGCTTACACGCTGCAGAAAACTTATGTTTTGTGTCAGGGCACGGCTTCAGCCGGGCCGTAACAAGCCACCACTGTGATGGCTTTAGCCGCGGAGGTACGCTTGTTAGCACCGCTATTTAGGATCCGACCAACCCCCAACGGATGCAATGAGCTGGTCGGCTTCCGCAGGTCCCCAGCTACCCGGCTTGTACGGAATTACCCTCGAGTCGTCGAGAATCGGGTCAACGATGCGCCATGCCTCCTCGACATAATCCTCGCGGGCAAACCAGGTCTGGTTTCCTGCCATGGCATCGCCCAACAATTCCTCATAGGGCAGCATGTTGTCTTCGCCGCACTCCTGGTCGGCGATCAGCTCGATTGGGCAGCCCCGCAGTTGGTCGCCCGCCGTCTTGATCGAGGCGCCAATTGCGATCACCGGATCGCCACTAATACGAAAGCGCACGTAATTCGGTGGCGGAGGCTCCATGGCGAAGATCGCGCACGCCGGCCTCAATTTAGCCACCACCTCGGTCTCCGTCTTGGGCAGACACTTGCCCGCTCGGATGAAGAAAGGCACTCCCCTCCAACGCCAGGAATTGATGGCCAACCGCAGCCCGACGTAGGTTTCTGTCTTCGAGCCCTTCTTCACTCCGGGGGTGTCGAGGTAACCGTCGTATTGACCGCGGACCACATTCTCGTCCGTCAACGGCTGCACACTCTTGAGCACCTTCACCCGCTCGTCGCGCAAACTCTCAATGCTCAAGGTTGGCGGGGGCTCCATAGCAATGTTCGAAAGTACCTGCAGCAAGTGGTTCTGCACCACATCCCGCACCGTTCCCACGGCGTCGTAAAAGCTTCCTCTATCCAGCACATCAAACTGCTCCGCCATCGTAATCTGCACGCTTTCCACGTACAGGTTGTTCCAGATCGGCTCCAGAAAGGAATTGGCGAAGCGGAAGAAGATCACATTCTGGACCGTGTTCTTGCCCAGGTAGTGATCGATGCGAAAGACATCGTCTTCGGCAAATACTTCATGAACCACTTTGTTGAGTGCTATGGCAGACGCCAAATCGTTGCCAAAAGGCTTTTCAATCACCACCCGCGCGCCCTCGGACGAACCCGACGCCTTTAGCTGGGTGAGAACCTCTCCGAAGAGGACGGGCGGAATGGCCAAATAGTGGATGGGATGCTTGGCGCTCCCTAATTCTTTTCGGACATTGGCAAACGTAGCTGGGTCTTTGTAATCCCCATCGACGTAGCGCAGCTTGTCGAGCAGGATGGGAAAACCGACCGGATCGGCTCCCCCATGTTTCTCGACGCTGTCCTGGGCCCGCTGCTTGAATTGTTCGAGGTTCCAGCCAGCCTTGGCCACGCCAATGACCGGGCCCGTGAGCTTACCTCGTTTTGCCAGTTTTTGCAGTGAAGGAAATATCTGTTTATAAGCAAGGTCGCCGGTAGCGCCGAAAAATACCAAAGCGTCGGAATATGGTTGGTCCATTCGATTACTCTAATGCCTTCTCCCGGGGGAACGCACGATGGCGCCGGGTTAAAGTCTGTGTGTGGATGGATGCTGGGGTGCGGGAAAGAGACTCATCGGACTTTGGGTCCGTGAAAACGCTTACGAAGCTGTTACCCGTAGGTGGGCCCACCCACAGCAAAAACCTGTGTCGTTTCGCCAAACGGTGGTTTTCGGCAGACGGTTGATCTGATACCTCGGGAGAGGGCTCCAGAATCAACGTTTTCCCATCAAGCAAAGCCAAAGGCCAGGACAGGTGCCCCAGGTTCGCACCAGCGTACCTGGGCCAATCAAGACGGGGCGCAGCCCCGCGAACGCTTCCCTACAGACAAGCTGGGCGGCATCCACCTGGAGAATGCCGCGCGTCCGATCTGCAAAATCGTCAAATAACTCGCAAAAGCAGCAGAATGATGACGATTAGAATGATCAAGCTGATGCCGCCCCCGCCGTAGTAACCCAGTCCCGGCCCAAGGCGATACCCCCCAAATCCGAACACCAACAACAGAATGATAAGAATGATCAGCATACTTTCTCCTTCGCGGCGAGGGTATCCGCGTTCCACCTCGTAATAACCGCGTTGCGTTGAGAGGCTTACTGCACGCGGAGAACCCAATCACCGTTTGCAATGCAGCCCGCTTTTGCACCACCAAAACACTTATGAAGATTCAATCTCCGCCGGTTTGGATGTCCGGGGTTCCTCAGCTTCTGCCGGAAAAGGCCGCAACTTGTGCCTCGGACAGGGGGCGATACTAAAATACGTGCTGGCCATGCACCAGGCTGCGAATAGGAAAAGGCGGACGACTGCATTGAGAACACCCTTTACGACCGGATTTCTGTTGGCTTTTTGCGCGCTAGCCACCACAGTTTCTTCGCAAGCGCAGAACCCCGGGTGTGCCCCTCTGCAGCAGGCCAACTACCCGAAAGCATCCATCGCGAACGGCCAGGTGCAAGCTGTTCTCTACCTGCCGGACGCAAAAAATGGCTATTACCGTGCTTCCCGATTCGACTGGTCGGGGGTCATCCCGTGCTTGGCCTACAAAGGCCATACCTACTTTGGCATCTGGTTTCCGCATTACGACCCACTCCTCGCCGACGCGATTGCCGGCCCAGTCGAAGAATTCAGATCAACCGACGGCGCTCTGGATTACGACCAGGCCAAGCCCGGCGAACTGTTCGTAAAGGTCGGTGTCGGCGTATTACGCAAGAAAGACGACTCCGCCTACCAGTTCATGTACACCTATCCGCTGGTGGACGGTGGCAAGTGGACGGTGCACGCTGAGCCCAGGGGGGTGTCTTTCCGGCAGCAGCTCCAGTCCCCCATTGGCATCGCGTATGACTATCAGAAGACTGTCAAGCTCGATCCCAAGGAGCCGGTCCTCATCCTTGAACATAGCCTGAACAATACCGGCACCAAGACCATCGATACAGAGGTCTACGACCACGACTTCTTTATGCTGGATGGCGCTCCGAGCGGACCGGGAATGACCGTTCGGTTCCGCTTCGAGCCCAAGGTAGAGAAATCAATGGAGCCGCTGGCCGGCATTGACGGAAAGGAAATCGTGTACCGGCAGGAACTGCAAGAGGAACAGTACGTCGAAAGCTTTCTGACTGGCTATTCCGACAGCCCCCGCGATTACGACATTACCGTCGAAAATCAAAAGACGGGCGTCGGCGTCGAGCAAACCGCCGACGTACCCATCTCGCGTTTCAACTTCTGGTCCCCTCGCACCACCATTTGCCCCGAGGCATATATTCACCTGGTCATCGCGCCCGGGCAAACGGCGCGTTGGAACATCCGCTATCGTTTTTACGCGAAATAGCCGCAACGAGAACATGAATCGATGGAGGAGGTGCCAGTGAGTACAGATCAAACAGCAAAAAGCGGTGTGCAGGGCAAGGTAGCAATCGTGACCGGGGCGGGCAGTGGTATAGGCCGGGCGGTCGCACTGGAGATGGCCTCGGCAGGGTTCTCCGTAGCGTTGGCCGGCCGGCGCCTCGCGGAGCTCGAAAAAACCGCGGCCCTGGCCGGCGGGGCAAACATGCACGTCGTATCCACGGACGTACGCCAACCCGATTCAATCCGCTCCTTGTTCGCCGGCACCCGGGAGAGGTTCGGCCGGCTGGATGTTCTCTTTAATAACGCGGGCGTGAACGCTTCGGCTGCCTTCGAAGATTTGAGCTACGAGCAATGGTGCGAAGTGGTCAACGTGAATCTGACCGGTTCCTTCCTTTGCGCCCAGGAAGCCTTCCGCATGATGAAGACGCAGCAGCCCCGAGGAGGGCGCATTATCAACAACGGCTCGCTTTCGGCCTATGTGCCGCGGCCAAACTCTGCGCCCTACACCGCCACCAAACATGCCATCACCGGGCTCACCCGGTCCATCTCGCTCGATGGCCGCGCCTACAACATTGCCTGCGGTCAAATCGACATCGGCAATGCGGCCACGGAAATGAGCAAACCCGGATCCAGCTCTCTGCAATCGAACGGCGAGATGATGGTAGAACCCAGAATCGATGCCAAGCACATTGGGGAAGCCGTGGTGTACATGGCCAGCCTGCCGTTAGACGCAAATGTTCAATTCATGACCGTGATGGCGACGAATATGCCCTATATCGGGCGCGGTTAGGGGAAAGCAGGGCAATTGCTTTGTTGAAAGCGCAGATACGCACACCGGCTCTCGTGGTCGATCTGGACGCAATGGAAGCCAACCTCAAAAAGATGGCTGCCTTTTTCGCTGAAGGTCGCACAAGATTGCGGCCGCACTACAAGAACCATAAATGTGTAGCCCTGGCCCGGCGGCAATTAGCCGCCGGCGCGATTGGCATCACCTGCGCCACGCTGGGTGAGGCGGAAGTGCTGGCAAGTAACGGCATCGGCGGCATCCTCATGGCGAATGAGATCGCGGGCCCGACCGCCATCGAACGCTTTGTACAGCTTTCGCGGGGCACAGACATCATGGTGGGCGTCGACAACGAGCGCACCGTCGCGGCTCTCTCCGCGGCATCGGCTCGCGCCAAGGTGGCACTCAATGTCGTCGTCGATGTGAACACCGGCATGGGCCGTTGCGGAGTGTTTCCAGGCCAGCCCGCTCTCGCGCTGGCCCAACTTGCGGTGGCCCAGGGTTTGCGCTTGCGCGGGGTGATCGGCTATGAAGGGCATTGTGTTCGCCTGGCGCCCGGGCCGGAGAAGGTCAAGGCTGTACACCAGGCAGTGGGGAGCCTGGTCGATTCAGCGAACCTGATGCGCGCCCACGGCCTCGCTGTAGAAATTGTGAGCGCAGGCGGAACCGGAACCTATTCCCTCTCCGGAAGATTTCCTGGGGTCACCGAAATCCAGGGAGGATCGTACTTGCTGTGGGATACCGACTACCAGACAGTGTGCCCAGAGTTCGACCTGGCGCTGAGTGTCCTGGGAACCGTGATCAGCAGGAGCGGCAATGAGCGGCTTGTTCTCGATATCGGCGTGAAAGAAATCAGCGGCGAACGAGGACTTCCTGTATTGAAGAATGCCGACGGCGCGCGTCTGCGCAAGCTGAACGCCGAGCATGCCACCGTCGATATCATCGATCCCAATTTCCCCGCGCAAGTAGGCGACCAACTGGAGATTTGGGTCCACTACAGCGATGGCACCGTCAATCTCCATCGCCAGATGTTCGGTCTGCGTGCCGGACAAGTCGAAGAGACGTTCCTGCTTGAGAGCTGAGCACCTACGGATTCCGCATCTTCGCTGGTGGATTGCCGGCCTTCTAGCTTGCGCCTCAGCGCTCAGCTATCTCGACCGGCAAAGTTTTCCCGTCGCCAGTATTGAGATTCAGAAGCACATTGCAATCTCCGATCAGCAATACGCAATGCTCCAGATGCTATTTCTTCTCGCCTACTCCGTGATGTATGCGGGTGGGGGCAAGATCGCAGATTGGCTGGGAACCCGCAATGCCTACTTCCTGCTGATCCTCTTCTGGTCCGCGGCCACCGGTTTGCACGGCTTAGTGAACACCGTCATCGGCCTGGGAGCCGGCAGGTTTCTGCTCGGCCTGGGCGAAGGCGGTGGATTTCCCTGCTCCTCCAAGGCTATCTCCGAATGGTTCCCGGCCAAAGACAGGGCTTTCGCCTTCGGCATTGTCAACACTGGCTCAAGTGTAGGAGCGGTGATTGCGCCTCCTCTCATTGCGCTCATCGTCCTGACTCTGAACTGGCGGTGGATCTTTTTCTTGACCAGCGCAGCGGGCCTCATCTGGGGTGTGGTCTGGTGGCTCTTCTACAATCTCCCGGCGCAAGAAAAGTACATCACCTCTGCGGAGTTCGAGTACATTGAGCAGTCGCTGGCTCGTGATCGCCTAACCTATGCGGTCGCTGCCAAAGACCGCATCCCTTGGATGGATCTTTTCAAATACCGCCAAGTGTGGGTGTTACTCGCCGCGAAGTTTCTCACCGATGCGGTATGGTTCTTCTTCATCTTCTGGCTGCCCAAGTATCTTGGCGACGTGCGGCATCTGAACATAAAGCAAATCGGCTACTACGCCTGGATTCCCTATGCTCTGGCCGGCACTGGAAGTTTTACCGGAGGCTGGCTAAGCAGTCTGCTGGTCCGGCGCCACCTGACCGTCAATCGATCGCGCAAAATATGCTTGGGGCTGAGCGCCGCGATGATGCCGATATCGCTCTGGATTGCTAAATCCCCGCTAGGCCTGGCTCTTGCCATCTTCAGCATGGCGCTCTTTGCACACCAGTTTTGGTCCACCAACCTGCAGACGCTCGCCGCCGACATCTTCCCTTCCGCAGTCGTAGGTTCGGTCGCGGGGCTAATGGGCGCCGTGGGCTCCTTTGGAGCGATGCTTTTCGACCTGATGGTTGGCTCGACCCTCACGCATACTCATAGTTATTCGCTGGTGCTGCTCGCCGCGGGCTTATTGCATCCCATCGCATTCCTGCTCATTCTGTTCTTCATTCCCAGGATCGAGCCTGCAGCGACCATGTAATGCGCGTTTCCCCAAGCGTAGCCGCCAACCGCGATGATGGCGCTCAGCATTGACGTGATTCGCCATGCAACTGGCAGATTCAATCGGTCGGTTTTCATGAGCCCTCGGGATCTAGACTCAGCGTGGGTCAATAGTAGACTTCGAGGTGTTAGCCTTCAAATTTGATTATCTGTTGCCGTTTCATTCGCAGGTATTCGCTCCCAACAGGTAAACCAACAGCATGGGAAAGCTCACAAGGTAGCCGATAATAGTCGGATCACAGTGGAAAGGATGTGCTTATGGAAGGTGATGACCGCAGTAGGGAGAACGACAAGGATCTGGGCATGCGCTGCCCAATCTCCCGCCGCGACTTTCTGAACGGCGTGGCGGTCGGAGTTGGCGGCGCCTTAGCGGGCTCTTTGCTTCCGGGATTACCGTGGGCCGCCGAAGCCGCGACCCAGCTGTCGCAGGATGCGCCTGGATACGACCCACCTGCCCTCACCGGCATGCGCGGCAGCCATCCCGGGTCCTTCGAGATCGCGCACTCCGTGCGTGACGGAGCGTTCTTCACGCACGCCGGGAACATCTCCCAGACCGGCGAAGCTTACGACCTGGTAATCGTCGGTGGCGGAATCAGCGGGCTCGCGGCTGCTTATTTCTATCGCAAGCTAGCGGGTAATAGCGCGCGCATACTGATCCTCGACAATCACGATGATTTCGGCGGTCACGCCAAGCGGAATGAATTTCGTCCCGGTGGCCGCCTGCTTCTGGCCAACGGCGGCACGCTCTCTATCGAGTCACCCTTCCCCTACAGCACGGTCGCGCACCAACTGCTCGCCGATCTGGGAATCGATCCTCCGGCGCTGGAAGCAAAGTGCGTGGATCACTCCGTCTATCGTGGCCTGAAGTCAGCGGTATTTTTCGATAAAGAGACCTTTGGAATGGACCACCTGGCGGTGGGGAGGCCTGGTGGCCGCAGATCCGGGGCAGACTCTGCGGCTGCTTGGAGCGAATTTCTCATAAAGACGCCGCTTTCGCCCGAGGCGCAGAGCGATATCGTAAAGATTCAGACAGCAGCCGTCGACTATATGCCGGGGCTCTCGCAAAGCGAGAAAAAAAGCCGGCTTACGAGCATGAGTTACAAAGACTTTCTGCTGAATGTAGTCAAGGCTCATCCGGCAACGATCCCCTACTATCAAACGGACACTCACGGCTTATACGGGATTGGCATAGATGCCGTGCCCGCGCTCGATTGCTGGGCCATCGGCTTTCCTGGTTTTCAAGGGATGGGGCTCGATCGAACACCCACCGGTGGCCGATTGAGCTTTACCGCCTTAGGCGCGGTAACGCCGCAGAAGGGTGAATACACGTTTCATTTTCCTGACGGAAACGCTTCGATCGCGCGGATGTTGGTCCGTTCCCTCATTCCTGCCGCGATACCCGGTCAAACAGCCGAAGACATTGTGACCGCCGGCACCGACTACAGCAAGCTAGACAACAGCAGCTCACCGATAAAAATTCGTCTGAGCAGCACGGTGGTTCGGGTTCGCCATCTGGGTGAGCCCGCCTCCGCAAAGGAAGTGGAGATTACGTATGCAACGCCGCAGGGACAGCTCTCCTCGGTCCGCGGGAAAGCCGTGGTCATGGCCTGCTGGAACATGGTTACGCCCTATCTCTGTCCAGAACTACCGGAGAAGCAAAAAACGGCCTTGAAATACGGCTCCAAAGTCCCGCTGGTGTACACAGTGGTGGCGATTCGCAACTGGTCCTCATTCTCGAAATTGGGAATCCAGCGGGTCGCAACTCCCGGGATGTACCACACATCGATCGGACTCGACAGTCCGGTGAGTATCGGGGCCTATGAATGCTCGAAGAAGCCTGAGGACCCCATCCTGGTGCGTATGCTGCGCACGCCCTGCCATCCGGGGGAGGACGCGCGCGAGCAGCAACGGGCTGGACGTTACGACTTGCTGAGCACATCGTTCGAAACGTTCGAGAGAAACATCCGGGATCAACTACAGCGAGTCCTTGGCCCCGGGGGCTTTGATGCTGCGCGCGACATCGATGGCATTACCGTGAATCGCTGGCCGCATGGCTACGCGTACGAGTACAACCCTTTATGGGATCCGGACTGGCCCGTGGGACAGTCGCCCTGCGAGATCGGCCGCAAACCATTCGGCCGCATTTCCATCGCCAACTCCGACGCTGCGGCGGCGGCCTATACCGACCAGGCGATCGATCAGGGATACCGCGCCGTCCAGGAAATCTCCGGGTACGAAGCAAAGGCTGATGCAGCTGCCTTAGAGCCGCAGAGGTCCAAAGATCGAGATTTTTCTTGACATATAGGACAGGTTTTCTTAGGTTGATTTCTATACCACGGGCTTCAGTACCATTCTTGATTTTCAGAAAGGGCATCCGGCCCTCCCAGGCCACTCGCGTGGATTGATCGCTGGAAATCTCCAGCGATCGCGACAAGCAAGCCCCTGTTTCTCCGAAGTGTCTTGACAAATAACAGCGCGGGCTGCGACCGCACCCTTCTCACCAAGGGCCCGTCAGCAGTCTTTCCAATTGCGAGTCGTCAAATCATTCTGCGTCACCGGTTTCCGCAGTTTGTCAAATTCACAACCTGGAGAGTGCTGAATGAATTCTGCAATCACGTCCGTGACAGACCGGGGCGCTGTGCTGCTCTTGTTGTTCCTGCTGATATGCCTTAGCCTTCCCCTGGAAGCGCAGACAGCGGCAGGACGGATTATTGGAACCGTCACAGACACACAAGGGGCGGTGATTGGCGGAGCCGAGATCACGGTGGTCAATACCAGTACCGGTGTCACCCAAAAAGCCACCAGCAACGGACAGGGCTTTTACCAGGTGTTGGAACTGCCAGTCGGCGCGTACACCGTTACTGCGGAACACAGCGGATTCGCCAGGGACGTGACGCCCGCAGAATCACTGGACATCAATCAGTCTCTGCGAATCGATTTGCACATGCGCGTAGGTTCTGTCTCCGAGACTGTGGTCGCCGACGCAACCGCTACACAGGTGGAAACGGTAAACCCGACGATCGGTGGAACCGTGACTGGCGCACCGATTCAGAATCTGCCGTTGAACGGCCGCAACACTCTGGATTTGGCGCTGACGCTCCCCGGCGTAGTTCCTATTGCTGACGATATTGGAACCTATGGAACCAGCAACGGTGGGTCCAACGGATTCGCCGGGATCAGCATCGCGGGGGGCCGGGGCGATGCAGTCACCTATCTGCTCGATGGCGGACTCAACAATCGAGTCACCAGCAACCAGGTTGTTTTCAATCCCAATCCGGAGGCGGTGGAGGAATTTCGCTTACTGGAAAATAACTACACCGTGGAGTACGGGCGCAACGGCGGCGGCACCATCTCGGAGGTGATCAAGTCAGGAACGAATTCTCTGCATGGCAGCGTGTACGACTACTTTCGCAACGACGCGCTCAACGCGAACGATTATTTCGATAAGCAGGAGGGAAATCCGAGGCCGGTGCTGAAGCGCAACCAGTTTGGCGGCGTGATCGGAGGCCCCATCATCATCCCTGGTTTGGTTCATGGAAAAGACCGCTTCTTTTTCTTCTTCGGGTATCAAGGTCAACGGCAGACCCAAACTGTAAACGAAGGATTCGTGACGACTTACACTCCTGCGGAGTTGAACGGCGACTTCTCGCAATTCAACAACTCGGGTCCTGATCCTAATGTCGTCGCCTTTCTCCAAGCAAACCCGTTCTACCAACCAGACGCCAGCAAAGCCGCACAGGCAATCATTGATCCGTCGTCCATCGATCCAGTGGCGCAGAACTATATCAAGGAAAATCTGATTCCTACATCTTCGACCGGGCAGGTATTTCCTCGGGGCGGCGAGACCGACAACGTGGATCAATATCTTGGAAAATTCGATTTCTACGTCACCCAAGCAGACCGTATATCGATCACTCTTGGCGACAACAAGGAACCTATTCTCAACCCATTCTTCGGGGCCAATGTCAACGGGTTCACGGCCAATTCCATCACTTCAGATAACTTCGTGAACATCGGCTACACCAAGACGATTTCTCCGACCAAGCTCAACGAATTTCATGCCACGGCGCAACGCTTTTACCAAACCGTAGTTCCTGCTAGCAAGCAGCCTAATCCCGCGCAGCTGGGTGTGAGTATCCAGTCGGACGATCCTTTCGGGCCGCCGAACCTCTACTTCAACAGCGGACTCTCCATTGGCTACGACCCCAACGTTAGCCGTAAGGCCGACAATACCTACGCCTTGAGTGACACATTCAACTGGAGCCGAGGCCGGCATACTCTCAAGATGGGTGGGCGGTTTGCGATCATGCAGGAAAATTCTGTGTATGCCTACCAAACGAACGGGAGCTTCTACTTCTATGGGCCGGGCGGCGTTGGTTCAGGCAATGACCTGGCGGATTTTCTCTTTGGCGCAGCGGATGAATATTATCAGTCGTCCAAAGCGCCCAGCAATGAGCACCAAAGGCAATATGCCATCTTCGGCCAGGATGAATGGAAAGCCACCCCGCGTCTAACATTGACCGTGGGGCTACGCTACGAGTACACCTCTCCGGAAAAGGATACGCGTGGCTACAGCTTCACTATTATTCCGGGTCTTCCGTCGCAACGATACCCGAATGCCCCCCTGGGCCTCGTATTTCCCGGAGATAAGGGGGCCCCGACGGGTTGGTATTACCCTGACTACAAAAACATCGCACCACGCTTCGGCTTTGCCTGGGATCCTTATGGCAACGGGCGCACCAGCCTGCGCGGCGGTGTTGGCATGTTCTACGACACGCTAAATGGATGGATGTCCGACTGGGCCACGGATGAGCCCCCCTTTGCCGGCAGCGCCGATCTCTACTTTAATCCGAGTGGCAATGCGGCCAACACCCAGTTGGCGGACCCCTACGGAACAGCAGGCGCACCCGATCCTTTTCCATCGCAGATCCCTCCCCCCTCAGATCTGAATTTCAATGCCGAGGGACTCATTCCATTCGGCAACGGCAACAATAACTTCGTCGATCCTCACCTCAAGACCCCCTATATTTATCAATACAATCTCGACCTTCAGCAGCAGGTGTCCAGCGGCCTGATGATGGAGATCGGCTATGTAGGAAGTTCCTCGCACAAATTGTTGACGTGGTTGGACCAGAATCCGTTTGTTCTGGGAACTACGACACGAATTCTCAACCAGGGCCTTGACTCGCCCAACTTTGGCTATCTCACCACGTTCGCCGGGCTTAACGATGCCAATTACAACGGCATGATTGCCAGCCTTACGCAGCGGGAGATCAACGTTGCCCGGCTAGGAAAGATGTTCTTCACCGTGGGCTATACCTGGTCACACAATCTGGATAATGGCTCGGGGTTCAACTCGCGCACCACACAGATTGCTTCTTACGACCACCATGCTCTTTACGGCGACTCCGACTTCGACATCCGCCAGCGACTCACCATCAGCGGGGGGTGGGATCTGCCCTTTGATCGCGCATGGGCAAATGGACCGCATCGGCTAACCCAGGGCTGGAGTCTCTATCCAATCTTCTTCGCTCAGTCCGGTATTCCACTCGACGTACTGGCTGGCCTCCATCAAAGTCAGGATGTTCCGGGTCCCTCGGGCGCGGGAGACCGCGAAGTAGTGCGCGCCAACCAGGTGACGCCTTCGATTCAGACATTCGATCCGCATAAGATACAGACATTCAATGGTGTAACGGCAAATTACTACTTCGACCCCGGTGATTTTGATGTTCCGTCCTGTTTCAGCAGCTCGGCCGTTCCCGGCTCCGGCGATCCCAGCGCCTGTCCCTCAGCGACCTATGGCAGTTTCACCAGGAACTCGTTCTATGGGCCACGCCGGGTGAATCTCGACCTGGCGATGGAAAAATCAACCGATCTTACTGAGAATTTGAAGCTCCTCTTCCGGGTGGAAGCGTTCAACATCGCGAACCGTGCCGAGTTCCGCCCGCCTTCGTACTCCTCCTACGCGTCGGGAACATTCGGGCAGATATCGGGAACGTACGATCCAAGAATTCTCCAATTGGCTTTACGGCTGAAGTTCTAGAGAACCGCGAGGCTATGGACGAACAGGAAGACAAACGGCGGGGCGGCTGCCCCATCCATCGTAGAGATTTCCTCAAATGGCGTTGCCCTGACTATCGGTGCTTCGCTCTTTCCCATGGAGCATTTGTTCGGGCAGGGCGCAGGCGCAGGCCCCGACTCGTCCGCAGAGGAATACTTTCTCGCCCGCGGGATTACCCAGCAGGATACACGTTACTATCCGCCCGCACTGAACGGCATGCGCGGCAGCCATCCTGGTTCGTTTGAGGCCGCGCACGCGCTGCGCGACGGTGGATCGTCGACGGCCGCGGGCGATACCGGAGAGCACTATGATCTTATCGTTGTGGGCGGCGGCATCAGCGGCCTGGCCGCGGCCTACTTCTATCGCAAGACCGCGGGGGCAAAAGCCAAGATCCTGATACTCGATAACCACGATGATTTTGGCGGTCACGCGAAGCGAAACGAATTCCAGGCAGATAATCGCTTACTGCTCGGTTACGGTGGCACGCAATCGATCGAAGCTCCTGCGCGTTACAGCAAGCAGTCCATAGGCCTTCTCAAAGAACTGGGTGTCGATGTTCAGCGCTTCTATCAATATTTCGATCAGAACTCAATTCATCGCTAAAGCTACAAAGCGGGATCTTTTTTGATCGCGAAACCTTTGCAGTAGAAAGACTGGTCCTCGGCCCGGATCATGGGGAGGACTACGTGAACTCCCTTGTGCCCGTGGAATCAGTTTCCCAGATGCCGATCGACCCCCAGGCGCGCAAAGACCTGGTTCGTCTTCACACGGAATCCATCGACTACCTGCCTGGCCTGACGCCGGAAAAGAGGCGCGAGCGGCTGGCCACAGTAAGCTACAAGGATTTTCTGCTGCAGATTGCCAAAGTCCACCCGGATGTCGTCAAGATATACCAGAAACTCCCTCATGATCTTTATTGCGTTGGCATTGACGCGGTATCGGCGATTGACTGCCGAGAGATGGGCTTTCCCGGCTTCAAAGGAATGACGATCGCCTCGAGACGCCATCGCCGGCACGAATATCAAGAAGGCGACGAGGAGCCGTATATCTTCCACTTTCCCGACGGGAACGCATCCATCGCGCGTTTGCTGGTGCGCGCTCTCGTGCCGGATTCGGCTCCCGGCAACACCATGGAAGACATCGTCACCGCAAAAATGGACTACACCAAGCTCGACCAGGTTGCTTCCCAGGTGCGCATCCGGCTCAACAGCACAGCGGTCCATGTGAGAACCTGAGCCAGACAGTGGAGGTGACCTACTCTCTTGCCGGAAAGCTACATCAAGTCCGCGGAAACGCAGCGTGCTTGCTGCTACAACTGCGTCGTCCCCTATCTTTGTCCTGAAATGTCCGAGACGCAAAAAGAAGCGTTGGCCTATGCGGTCAAGCAACCTCTCGTTTACGTGAATGTGCAGCTCCGCAACTGGATGGCCTTTACCAAACTGGGGGTCAGCGGTATCTATGCCCCCTCAGACTTCAGCACCACCATGCTCGATTTTCCGGTATCCATGGGCAGCTACAAATTTCCATCCTCTCCGCAGGAACCTTGTGTGTTGCACATGCTGCGCACTCCCTGCAAGCCGGGCCTGACAGCCAAGGAGCAATTCAAGGCCGGGCGTTACGAGCTTCCACCACTCCTTATCAGGCGTTCGAACGCAAGATTCATGATCAATTGAACCGCATGCTTGCGGGCAGCGGATTTGACTCGTCGCGTGATATCCAGGCGATCACAATAAACCGGTGGCCGCATCGGTATGCTTATGAATACAATTCTCTCTTCGAGCCTCAGAACCGTTCGCCCGAGGAACGACCGTGCGTTTTGGGGCGCAAGCCATTTGGAAGAATCACAATTGCAAATTCAGACTCCGATGGCCACGCCTACACCAACGTCGCGATCGACCAGGGATATCGCGCCGTGCAGGAAGTTTTGTCGTTGAACGGCCAGCAAGCCAGAGGTTAGTTCGTCAAAGCGGCAGCCTGTTTTGACCTGAGAGACAGTCTTGGAAGGTTCGGATGTTGGATTTGATGAGAGGCATCGCTTTATACCTGATGCTTTTTGCTATCGCCGGTCACTGCCAGGATCGAGACTACGGAAGATCCATGGTAATCAGCGACCATGGAATCGTCGCAACCAGTAGTCCTATTGCTTCTCAAGCTGGGATTCAGATACTTTCGCGCGGCGGATCCGCCATGGATGCAGCGATAGCCGCCAACGCCGTGCTGGGTGTTGCCGAGCCAATGATGGACGGGCTCGGCGGCGACCTGTTCCTGCTTTATTGGGACGCCGCGGAACACAAGCTTTACGGTCTCAACGCCAGTGGATGGGCTCCGACTGGCCTTACCGTGGGGTATCTCAAACAGAAGGGCTTCCCGGAGATGCCCGATGCAGGCATCTACAGCGTGACCGTGCCCGGAGTCGTCGATGGATGGAGTCAGGCACATGAGCGCTTCGGGCGGCTTGCCTGGAATCAACTCTTCAACTCAGCGATCTACTATGCGGAGCACGGCTATGCAGTCCCGGAGATAGCGCTCGACTATTGGAGACTCGGGCAAAGGCGGCTCAAGGCAACGCCCGATGCGGAGCGCATCTATCTGCCAAATGGCAAGCCTCCGGCGCTTGGCCAAATTTTCGTGAACCCTGACGTGGGTAAGGCGCTGCGCCTGGTCGCCAAGGGTGGCCGGCACGAGTTCTATGAAGGAGAAATTGCGAAAGCGATTGTAGATACTTCTGCGGCGCTCGGCGGAACCATCACTGCTGCAGATCTTTCCAGCTTCCATTCCGAATGGGTAAAGCCCATTTCGACTACCTATCGAGGGTGGACAATATATGAACTGCCGCCCAACGGACAAGGTATGGCCGCTCTCGAGATGCTTAACATCATGCAGAGATTCGGAGCGGACAAGAGTGGCCCGCAAGGCGTGATCGAGCTGCATAAAAAAATCGAAGCGATGAAATTGGCCTACACCGATCTCTATCGATATGACGCCGATCCCCGGTTCGCACAGATTCCGGTCTCGGGGCTGCTCTCGGAAGAATATGCGTCGCGCCGGGCCGCTTCAATTGACCCCAACCGTGCGAACTGCGCGCAGGTTTCAGACAAACCGGCCAAAAGCGACACAACCTATTTCGCAGCGGTCGACAAAGACGGAAATATAGCGTCCGTGATTCAAAGTATCTACGATTACTTCGGCTCGGGCGTCGTAGTCAAGGGCATGGGCTTTCTACTGCAGGATCGCGGGGGCCAATTCGTTCTGAACGAACATCATCCCAATGCCCTCGCTCCCCGCAAGCGGCCGTTTCACACCATCATTCCCGCGTTCATGGAGAACGGCGATGAGCACATCGGCTTTGGCATCATGGGCGGATCGAATCAACCTTTGGCCCACGCGCAGTTCGTATCGAACCTGGTGGACTATGGTATGAACATCCAGGGAGCACTGTCCGCTCCCCGCTTCACCATCCCAGACACCGGGAGCGATGTCATTGGCTGTGACATCCTCATTGAATCACGCGTCGACTCGCAGACTCTGCAGGCTCTGGGCGCAAAAGGTCATCAACTGAAGGTGCGCAAAGCTTACTCGGCCACCATGGGAAAGGGACAGGCTGTTCTGCACGATTCCAAGACCGGTATGAACTTTGGCGCGTCTGATCCTCGAGGAGACGGATCTGCCCAACTCGAACCCGCCCCAGATCCTTAGAGCCGTCGACGGAATCCCGCCGTTTGCTCCCCAACTTAGCAAGCAAACGGTCGACGACTCCCCGAGTAGTACATGATCGTAGGGTTCACTCGAAATCTTATGTGCGATTGCAGCTTTCTATCGTCCTAAGCGCCCGACCAGAACGGCTTTTCCCTTTAGATCCCCCAGCGCCATCGAGGTCACCATGGCCCCGCTCGCTCCGGGCGGTACACGCAGCTTCGCAACACCGACGGCGTAAATGGTAAAGATGTAGTGATGGGGCGGATCGCCCTTATCCGGGCATGGACCATGGTAAGCCTCGGTTCCCAGATCCGTGCGTGCTTCGACCGCCCCAGCAGGCATTAAGGACATGTGTTCCGAACCTGCTCCCATAGGCAGCCTGGTCACATTAGCAGGCACATCGTAGAGCACCCAGTGCCACCACCCTGAAGGCGAATCATGCACATCCCCATCGAAGAGGGTGATGACGAAGCTCTTGGTGCCCGCTGGTACGCCGCTCCACTCGAGCTCCGGAGACATGTTACCGCCGTGACAGCCGAAGACCTTCGCCATGTAGATCTCAGGGATGCTCACGGTGAGTTGTTTGTCGGGACTCGACAGAACAAATGGTACGGGCTCGGCCGGCAGTGCGACCCGCGTTGTCATGAGGATGGTATACACCGCCCATCCGGCCACAAGTTTCTTCATCTTTCCGTGCATGCGGATGTCTCTTTCTTCCATCTTATATTTGACTGCATACTTTGCGGGAAGCTATGGCTCCGGTAGTCTAGTCGAGACTTTGGACCGGCCTTCGATGCGAAGCACTATCTGCGGTCAAGCCAACGTATCAGGATTTCATATCAAAGAATAAGAGCGCGAGGGAGGCTCCGCAAAATGAGGATGGGGAAGAAAGCTCGATTGGCTTTGTGCGTGTTGCTACTTGCAACAGCATTGCCTTTGGCTTCGCCCTCGGCACAGCAAGACTCTGCGGCCGCTCCCGAAGCTGCTTCTGCGTCCGCGCCGGCGCAACCCCTCCCTTTCAGCCATAAGACCCATATGAGCGTTCAACTCACCTGCAAGTTTTGTCATACCAACCCAGAGCCGGGCAACCTGATGACGCTGCCGGCAGCACAGACCTGCATGGGCTGCCACGCTGCTGTAGCAACGGACAAGCCTGCTATTCAGAAACTGGCTGCATTCGCTAAGTCGGGCCAGCCGATTCCCTGGAAGCCGGTCTATTCAGTTCCCGGTTTTGTTTATTGGAGCCATCGTGCGCATATCGAAGCCGGCCTCACCTGCGAGATGTGCCATGGCAACGTGGCACAGATGGAAGTGGTCAGCAAGGCCACGAACGTCACCACCATGGCCGGTTGCGTGGCCTGCCATAGGAAGAAGGAAGCTCCCACGGGATGCGAAACCTGCCACGAGAGCCAGAGTTCCCTCCTCTCCAGGCCTTCGGCCCCGTTCTACCAAGCTGCTTCAGGCTGGCAGTCTGCAGCACCCCCGGAGCATGAGTGATGGTGTAGTTATTCCTTCGATTGCGACCGCTTTGGCCCTTGCAACTTTAGAGCATTTAATTCATTTGGATCCTCAACCGTCTTTTCTCCCACCGGCAGGCCATTGGATTGCAGGATGTAGCTCGTGATATCGATCGCATCCGTACGTTCCAGGCTTCCCGGCGCAGTCGGGGGCATTGTGCTGATGATCCTGCTGTAAAGATGCCGTACCGTCTCCCCATCCCACTGCCCCCAGAAGGATCCGCCCTGCAGGCCTGGGGCGTGCTCACTGCCGTCGAGGGTCTCTCCATGACAAGCAGCACAGCGAGTTTTGTAGAGCTGCTCACCGTGCTTCGCCTGTGCGGCGGAATAGACACCCGGTTCGTTCGCAGATACGGGGAGGCCAAATGCCATCCACCCCGTGCCATAGCCCTTGCCGCCGACCGGGACCACAATGAGCTGCCGCCCGTTCGTCAGGAACGTCATGGGACCGCCAGTCGTACCCGTTGGCAAGTCCATCTGGGTTACGAGTGATCCGTTCGCCTTATCGTAGGCGCGAAATTTCGCCGGACCTGAGATACCCGCTCGCCCCATAACAGCGCTGCTCGAGTCTCCCACGAATAACAGAGTCTTGGTCAGCAAAGCAGCCGGCCTTCCGATATTTCCTAACGGCGGCAAGTTTAAATCCTTGATGAGCGGATGGTTCCGCGGGCCATCACCGTTGGCCACGATCCAAATCTTTTCTCCTTTATTCATGTCATACGCAGTGATGCGTCCGTAGGGTGGCTTCACAATGGGGAGCCCGTCGATCGATGGCTCCTCAAAGTCCTGCCTGCGGGGCCGAGCCTGGCCTGCAGGGTGTGGCTGTTCCGGAGCCGGCCCTTCACCGTACAACATGGGGTTGTCCGGGTCCGGATTGCGCCGTACCCCTAGTACACCCGGCAACGTCATCGATACCGCGTAATACATTCCCGTTTCCGGATCGAAGGCGCCGGTATTCCAGTTCGCGGCGCCCCAGTCACTGGGCAGGATCAGAGTGCCTTTCTTGCCATTCGGGGAATGATCAATGATTGTCGGCGGTGTAAACAGCGGGCCCATCACGTACTGGCTGGCGACCTCCTCCGCCCGCCGGTGAAGTTCAGGGGTGAAGTCGATCAAGTCCGCATCACTGAATCCCTGCCGGTCCATTGGCTCCGGCAAGTTGGAAAAGGTTGAGTCGGCCACGTCACTTCACCGGGAACCGTCGAGGCCGGAACCGGACGTTCTCGATCGGCCAGACTGGCTTTCCGGTGACGCGGTCGAACACGTACAAGAAGCCCATCTTATTCGCGGCGATGACCGCCTTGATCCGCTTGCCGTCGACCATAATCTCCCCTAGGACCGGCGGCGAGTCAGCATCATCTTCCCAGATATAATGGTCGATTAGCTGGTAATACCAGACCAGTTTCCGGTCTTTGCATCCGGCACGCCGGCAAGTCGGAATACAGGTTTTCGCCCGGACGATGGCCCCCGTAATACGATGCGGTCCGCATACTCAAGGGAGTCTGCATAGCCCAGCGCTTCGTCGGCAGTCAGAGAGGCCCAGGCGTCCATGTTTCCCACAGTCTTTGCTGAGCCCTTACCCCAAGTGTCGTAGCCGGGCTCTTCCCTTCCTGGGAAGAACATGGAAGGTCCAAAGCAGCGCGCCGCTCCGGATATCGTAACCGCTGATATCCTCGGCCGGGCTTTCGATATAAAAGTTGCGCATCGCGTGTGGGCCTGCCGCCGTGCCCGGCCTCATTTTGCCGGCCACAACGATCACATCATTCACTAAAACGCAGCCAGCCCAGCCGAAAGAGCTTCGCGTTGTCCGGCGTATCGCGCCCTCGATGGACGCGGCCGTGGTTCCTCTCCGAAATACGGTTCTGGTGTGCGGTTCCCGGCATTCCCGTTGGTACAGGTATCTCTCCGCGAATATCGAGACGATGCCGCGCTTCTGCTATGCAACGCGGGTCGGAAACTGCCGTCTTCTGGCGGCCACAGCCTCCTTCAATGTCGACCACAACCGGCTTCTGCACCCACTTCGTCGTTCCCGTCGCTGCGTCGAAGCACCTGACCCAGAGCAGTCACAGTCGGTGCATACAGCACTCCGTCGGACCATGATCGGCGTTCCCCGAAAATCTCATTGGAGCCGGAACATCGGGAAACGCGGACTGTAGCGATCGATCGATCCCAGGGCGGCTGCCACACCACATCAAGGTCCTTTCGCATTGAAGTGATTGATTTGATCCGATGAGGGTCGCGCTGCCCAGCCTTATCTCCCCCGTATGTAGGCCATTCGGCCGGCTGCGGAGCGTTTGAGCATTCAGGAACGAGGAGCTTGCGGCCACCACTGCAAGCCGCCACATGGATACTTCATATTGCCTCCCGGTCAGAACCTTAGCCGTAACGCGATTTGACCCACCCGCCAGGTCTGGGTCACTGACCTTTGATTCTCTTCGCCAGACCTCTTTCCCGCCTACTAGGGTCAGCAGGACCTTGGTCTGTCCGATAGATGACGGAGCTATCTTCGACAGATCCTGTGAAAGGACAATCAGATCAGCCAGCTTGCCCGGTTCTAGTGTTCCCAGCCGTTTCTCCATGAACTCCGCATAGGCACTATTTCGGGTATAGCCATCCAGGACCTCCTCCAAGGTAAAGGCCTGATCGAGGTGGAAGGGTGGATGCGCGCTACCTCTGCCCCCTTGCCGCGTGAGGGAGAGTTCCATCGTAGGAAAGGGATTGATCGGTGTCACCGGCCAGTCACTGCCGAGAGCTACGATTGCATTCGCCGCCTCAATGTCATGCCAGCGCAGGCCTTCGGTATCTGAGATATGCGGTCCGACGTTGTCGGCCCAGGCCTTGTCCTCATAGGGGCAACACCAGGGCTGAATACTGGCGATCACGTGCTGCTGGGCAAACCGGGGAACGTCCTTGGGGTTGATAGTTTCGATGTGCTCCACTCTCCACCGGCGGTCGCGCGGGCCATCGATCTTCTCGACGTACTGATACGCATCGAGCACGGTACGCACCGCGCCGTCGCCGATCGAATGAGTCATGACCTGGAAGCCGCGCTTGTCGAGTTCCAGAAAGTATTTGCGGAATTGCTCCGGGGTGTAGAGCGTTGAGCCGCTATCACCCGGCTTGTTTGCGTAGGGCTGAAGCATGGCCGCGGTGTGGGTCTCGATGACACCATCGGAAAAGAACTTGATAACGCCTGCCCGCACCCAGTCTCCGGTGAAGCGCTTGCGCGCCTCCTCGAAGTCTGCCAATTCCTGCGGCGACAGGGTGTGCTTCACACCCACATCCACGCCAAAAGCGGTCGTCATGCGCACCGTCAGGGCGTCGTGCCGGTGCAGTTCCTGGTATAGCTCCATTTCAGAAATATCACCCGTGGCGTTGACCACGCTGGTCACACCGTGGCTGTTGGCCTCGCGCATGCCTACTTTCAGGAAGGCGACCTTCTGCTCGTGACTGAAGGGCAGCCGCGCCATGATGAGCTGCTTGGCAGCTTCTTCCAGCACGCCGGTGGGCTCGCCCTTTGTATCGTGAATGATGATGCCGTGCGAATCACCAGCGGGGTCCGGCGTGTCGCGCGTAATTCCGGCCATAGTCAGGGCTTTGGTGTTGACCCATAGGCTGTGACCGTCGCCCGACATGATCTCGACCGGGCGATCGGGATAATACTCGTCAATCTTTTTCGTCGGCAGACCCGTGGGTGGAAAGAATCCGTACTCCCAGCCGGCGCCATAGACGAATGTCTCATTAGGATGCGCCTTGGCATATGCGCTTAGCCGCTGTTTCACCTCGGCAACCGTCCGTGCCCCTGCAAGCTGCACCCCAACCAGGCCGGCTGAGCCCCAGATAAAATGCGTATGGTCGTCGATGATGCCGGGCATCGCCATGCGGCCTGCGAGATCGATGACCTTGGTCGAAGGCGCACGCAGCTTTTCCACCTCGGCCGTTGTGCCGGCGGCAACGATGCTGTCACCGCGAATGGCCAGCGCTTCTACCCAGCGCTGTTGCGGATTGGCTGTATAGATGTGGCCATGCAGCAGAACCGTATCGGCAGGGGGCGTGGCGGCCATGCAAAACGACGTAGCGGCGATAAACAGGCCTGCGGTGGTTATCCAACGTGTACGCGAGATGGTTACTGGACCTGCCGTCTGCTGTGTTTTCTGCATCGCCGTCCTTTGCATCCTGGGGTGAGTCAGTGGTTTCACTCCCTTGTTGATAGCCTGCGCACGACTAATTCCAGTCATGCATAACAGCACGGCCGCGCCCTAATCGGGATTGCGCTTACAGCCTGCATCCCCACCCCTCCAGATAACGTATGCCCCGGGCTAGAACGAATAACGCAGCGAAAACTGCTGTACACGAGGTGCTGTGAGTGTGCGGCTGTAGACGCCCATGGTGGCATCGGTCGACAACACATCGAGCGAATTATTGGGATTGGTATCGAAGCGAACCGAATTGGTGCTGTTGAAGACATCCCAGGCGAAACGCAACTGGTTCTCTCTCCACAGGCGCCACGTCTTAGCGAGCGAGGCGTCGATGCCAAAGAATCCGTCGCCGCGGAAGTTGTTGCGACTGCCTGCTTCGCCCGCGTACGGTTGGCGCCAGGGATACCCGCTGGAGATTGCGCTCTGCAGAGAGGCCGGATCGGCAAAGGCCGTCGGGGCCCCGTTCGAGTTGAGATGCCGATGCATTTTTATCGGCCCGGTATGCACCATGTTACTGCGGAAATCCCAGTTGGTCCCCCAGCCAACACCGTCCTGAATGCTGAAGGGCAGGCCGCTCGTCCAACGCACCAGCCCGGACAGCTGCCAGCCGCCAATCAAAGCATCCCCCAATCGGTTCGAACCGCCGCCGAAAGAATTACCCCGCCCAAAAGGCAACATGTAAGTCCAGTTCGTAGTGATGAGGTGACGCACGTCGAAATCCGACGGGCCGTAGTTGTTCTGCGGATTCCACGCATCGATGATCTCGCTGAAAGCACTGCTGTAGTTCGCGGTGGTGGTCCGTTCCGCATCCGACCCCATGTCCATGGACTTGGAGAAGGTGTAGCCGAAGTCCATCTGCAACCCATGACTGAGCGCATGCCGCAGCATGAACTGACCTGCGTTGTAATTGCTGGTACCGTCGCTGGTCCAGGCATACAGCGACGAATACTGGTAAGGCCAGAAGCGCTGCGTCTGCGTGCCACACGGATTTGTCAATCCAGGCACATAGCAGATGACGTCAAGCAGGAACGGAATCGCCACCTCGTTGCCACGCTCGACTTGGAACAGGTAGGTGTAGATGTTCTGGGTCGCAGAAGCACCATTCTGCGCTGCCGCGGGGAACATGTCTTCCCAGTAGGCAATAGGGCTAACCGTGGTGGCACCCAGATCGACCTGCTTGTCCAGCAGCGTGGCGGCGGTGTAGTAGTCCATACCCGAGCCCTTATCCACCAGATTCAGCGGGGCAGCCAGGTCAATCTGTTGGAGCAGGTGTCGGCCGAGACGGCCCACATACACCGCCTCGAAGGTGAAGCCCTTGGACAATTCTCGCTGAAAGGAGAGATCCATCGCGAACGAGTAAGGCGACTTGAGGTGATCGTCAATGCCGTAAGCGATGGCAAAGCCCGAGCCGTTTACATCCGATGACGGAGTTGCAGGGTAGGTAAGTTGCGATGGGGGAGGGGTAACCACGTTAGGAATCGCATTCAACCCGGTAAAACGCGGAGCGGTGCCGACAGTGTAGATATTCTGCGGGCTGGAGACCTGACTGGTCAGGCCGAAAGCGCCGTATTGGCTGAACGAGTCCACAATGCCTTCACCGTAGTGGTCGTAATACATACCGAAGCCGGCCCGGATAGAACTCTTGCCTGCGGAACCAACCAGCTTGCCCAGCCAACCCTGCCCGCCATTGGGAGCATAGGCGATGGCGAGGCGAGGAGCGAAGGCACCCTTGTCCATGGGCCAGAATGGCTTGCCGCCGCGTGACTGTCCTGAAGGAGAGAAGGAGAAGTTAGGTTGTACGCTGTTACCCATGGCGGCCTGCTGACCGCGGGTTTCGAACCATTGATGGATGTCGATATTGGGTTGTATTTGTTGGCCATTGACCTCGTACGGTGTCTGCAACAGCGTGTAACGCAGGCCATAAGTAATAGTAAGGTTTGGGAGCGCGCGCCAGGCATCCTGCACGTAAAACTCCACCTCATTGGCCTTGAAATTTCGCGATACCAGGGCTCCGGTCGGTAAGGAAGATCCGGTAGCTCCGTTTGCAGATACCTTGTAGTTGTAGTTGTTGGTGACATAGCTGATCAGCCCGGCCAGATCCATTGCCGTGTTGTTGTAATTGGTCGTGAATGAGTCGTTCACCAGCGGATAGCCATAGCCGGAAGGGTCAAGATCGACAATCTGGCTGGGCGTGCTGGCGTTGGCGATGGCAGCGGGGCTCATCAGGCCGATGCCCATCGACGCGCTGTTATAGGAAGTAGCATTGGAGAGAGAATTGTTGTGCACTAAGCGATAATTGCCACCGAATTCAATGGTGTGCTGCCCTTTGACCACCGTGAAGTCGTCCACAAAGTTCTGCACTGGTACATTTTGCAAGTTGGTGCGGCTCTGCGATACCGGAGAACTCAAAGCAGAGAAGCTCACAAACGAGGCATTGCCGGCTCCGACCGTGGAAACGCCCTCCCAAACGTAACCGTAACGAAAGTTATTAATGAGGTCATTGCTGATGGTCCACACATCGCCCACGGCAATGCCCTTGGAGTTGTTAACCTGCTCTGTGCTCGGAGGCTGGCCCGGAAACTCGGGCACACCCAGAGTGCGGTCCCCCATCATAATGCCGCGCATAAAGATTCGTTGCCTGTCATTGGGGGTGTAGTCCAATTTGGCGATGTAGGTATTGAGCGTGGCGGGATCCGGCGCGGAGAAGGTGAAGGAGCCTGTGTTGAGGCCGTCGCCGGTGCTGTATCCGTTGGCTGCCGGATACTGGTTCAGTACCGTGAGCACGTAGGGATCGACGCCCGGCCCCCAGGGACAGGTCCCATTGGCCGCGCAGTTCGGATCCATGCCTGCGAATTGGCTGGATGTGAGTGTGGTATTGGTGCTGGCCGCATTCGCATAGGAGATCAGGCCCTGCCGCATGCTGGCGGTAGGTACGGTCATCGTCTGCTGCTGATTTTCTTGAGTGCGCTGGCCCTCATAATTCAGAAAGAAGAACAATTTGTTCGTCTTGATGGCCCACCTATGCCGCTCCGTAGGTGTTGCGGATGAGAGTGCCGGGTTTGTTGGGTTCGCCCGAGGCAACCTCGGCCTGCTTGTTGAACCAGTCGTTGGCGGCGAAGTAAGTATTGCGGAAGTATTCGTAGAGAGCGCCATGGTAGCTGTTGGTCCCGCTCTTGGTCACCACGTTTACCTGCGCGCCGGAAGAGCGGCCCGTATCCGCATTGGAACTCGTCGTCGTTACCCGGAACTCTTCGACTGAGTCGAGCGTCGAACGTAGAATGCCGGTGAAGGCATAGCCCTTGGTCTGGTCGTTATTATCCACGCCATCCAGGGTGACATTGCTCTGGTCAGAGCGGGCGCCGGCAACGGCCCCACTGCGGCTATCCTGATCCTGGTTGATCTGGCGGCCCAAGTAAACAACCCCTGGCTGCAGGCTTAACAGGTCGGGCACATTCCTGCCTTCGCTGGGCGACGCTTCAATGGTTGCATTGTTCAAAGCGTTGCCCAGGCTGGCGTCGGTGGTATCGAGCGTGGCCGCTGAAGCGTCCACCTCCACCTCCTGCACTGTGCTCATCGACAAGATGAAATCGATGGTCGCGGGCTGGCTCACCAATAATTCAGCGTTCTTCACTTGGCTCGAAAACCCTGCTGAGCTCACCGAAATTGAGTATCGCCCTGGTGCGATCTGGGGAAAGATGTACTCGCCGTTTGCCGCCGTCTTCCGCGTCGCGTGGAAGCCGCTCGCCGCTTCGGAAATCGATACATCAGCTCCACCTACGACAGCGCCCGCAGGGTCAATGACGGTTCCGCGCAGTGAAGTCGTGGCGATCTGCGCTAAAGCCGGAAAGCCAAGCAGGGATAGGACGATGAGCAACCTGATGAAAGGCTTCATGAGATCCCCTGTGGAATGAGTTGATTTCGTCAGGCCCGGTATATCGAATACAGGTGGTACAGGGCCCCTTCCCTGCGAGGCGCGACGGACAGCATGGTAAGAGACACTGCGTCGTACTCATGCGATTGGCAAACGCAATCCAAAACACGCAAGCAACGGGAAGAAAACTCCCCGATGTAACGATGCAAACGTAACGCCTAGCCCTGAATGAGCACGTCGTGGTGTCGAAGAAGCAGCGACCTGGCTGCCATGTAAGAGAATCTATCCGGTGAAGTAACTGGGGTTTCGCGACGGAAGAAACATAGTTCCGTAAACAAGTTTCGAATTCAGTCTGAAGCGCTTTTGGTGGTGCGCTAGCGCGGCGCGAGCGATGAGAAGGATTGAGACGAACATTAGCGCGTTTTATTTTCAGTGTCTACTATTTTTTTGTAACCCAATTTGTTCTTGTGTAGACTTGCGTCATTATTCGAACCAAAATCCCCGGCACACTTTGATCAGCCAAACAGCGTTTATGCTGTAGCGGTAGTCCTGTCTATTGAAAAGCCACGACAGACGTTGCTGCGCCAGTGAGCGGTGTAGGCAGCAAAACCAACCTTGTTGCGCAACCCACGGCGGCAGGTCCGCCGGGACGGAGAAGCAATTGAGCGACGGCGCCGAACACAAGAGTGAATTTTCCGACCAGACGCTGGGCATGAACCGCAAGATCGACCGGCGCGATTTTATTTATGGCGCTGGAGTAGGCCTCGCTGCATCCCTGATCCCCGGGGCCCGCGGCATGATGGCCCAAGCCGAACCGGAGGCGAAAACACTTGAAACACAGAACCCGTACCCTCCGCTGCGTACCGGTATGCGGGGAGACCACCCGGGATCCTTTGAGGTGGCGCATCAGATGCGCGACCAACGCTCGTGGAATGTCGCCGGCGCGTTGAACCCTGATGAGTCCTATGACCTGATCGTGGTGGGCGGCGGCATCAGCGGCCTCTCCGCGGCCCATTTCTTCATCAAAGACGTCGGACCCAAGGCCAGGGTGCTTGTTCTCGATAACCACGACGATTTTGGCGGCCACGCCAAGCGCAATGAGTTTGTCTATAACGGCCGGACTCTGGCAATCAATGGTGGAACATTGAACATCGAGTCGCCCCAGCGCTACAACCAGGCCGCGATGCAGGTACTGCTGGATATCGGCATCGATCTCGACCATTACCGGGCGCAGAATGCCAAGAATCATGTCCTCTATAACTCACTGGGGCTCAAGCCTTCCTACTTCTTTGATAAGGAGACCTGGGGTAAGGACCAACTGGTGGTCGGTGGTCTCGACTATGAGGAAGGGGTCGGGCGTGTTTTTTCTCCGCAGTTCCTGGCGAAGACACCGCTTTCCGACGCGGCCCAAAAGGACATGCTGCGTCTCTTCAATACCAATCAGCCGGACTATATGCCTGGTCTGACTTCGGCTGCGAAGAAGCTCCGGCTGGCAAAGATGAGTTATAACGACTATCTGTTGCAATGCGCAAAGGTCGATAAGCAGGTGATCTGGTTCTTCCAGAATGTGCCGGCGGGCGTATTCGCCGTGGGTACCGATGCTACCCCTGCGCTCTTCGGTTGGGAAATGGGACTGCCCGGCTTTCACGGACTGAAGCTGGATCCTACGCCGGACGGCGTGCTCGCCGATCTGCCCGGCGGCCAGCATGGGCGGCAAAAGGAAAGTGGCGCTGCGGTCCACTTCCCCGACGGCAACGCGACGGTAGCGCGCCTACTGGTGCGCAAGCTTATTCCGGATGCCGTTCCAGGTAAGACCATGGACGATGTTGGTATGGCCAAGGTACGTTATGACTGCCTCGACCGCGCCGGCCAGAGTACGCGTATCCGGCTCAGCAGCACAGTAGTGAATGTCACGCAGGAGGGCCCCGAAGCAAACCCCAACGGCGTAGTGGTGACCTACGTGAACGGTGGCAAAACGTATCAGGTGAAGGGCGCAGCCGTGGTGATGGCCTGCTGGAACATGTTCATTCCCTACCTGGTGCCGTCGCTGCCCGATGCGCAAAAGAAGGCGCTGGCGTACAACGTGAAAGCGCCGCTGGTTTATACCAGCGTAGCGCTTAAAAACTGGAAGGCGTTTCAGAAGCTGGGCATCCGCAGTGTGACGACGCCGACCATGTATCACACCAGCGTGGCGCTGACTGAGGCGGCAAGTCTGGGTGAACTGCGCCATGCGCAAACCCCCGAAGAGCCGATCGTGCTGCACCTGGTGCGAACGCCCTGTTCGCCGGGGCTGCCGCGCAAAGAACAGCACCGCGCGGGCCGCTACGATCTGTTAAATACCAACATCGAAACCTTTGAGCGCAACATCCGCGACCAACTGGCTCGCACCCTGGGAGGGGGCGGATTCGATCCCGCCGAAGATATCATTGCCATCACCGTGAATCGCTGGCCGCACGGTTACTCCTATACCTACAACAGCCTTTACGATCCACTCGAGTGGGTTTACACGTCATCGCCAGAGCGGCCCTGTGTGATTGCACGGCAGCCCTTCGGGCGGATTACAATCGCGAATGCCGATGCGGCCGCCAGCCCGCACACCGACGCCGCGATTGGGGAAGCTTATCGCGCGGTGACCGAGGTGGTTGACGGGCGATCGATGCCGCTGCTCTCCTGAGCCTCGCATCATCTGCGAACCGCCAACACCCGGCGTTTTTTGAAGCAAAGGACTCGCATGGACGCTCTCTTTCGCAAACTTGGTATGGATCGCCCCATTACCCGGCGAGACTTTCTCAACGGCATGGCGGTCACGGTCGCTTCCACGCGCATTCCTGGCACTGACTTGATGGCACAAGCAGCCGCGGGTAGGGCGACGGCAGACAGCGGGCGCAAGGCGGAGAACTATCCACCGCTGCGCACCGGTCTGCGCGGCAACTATCCCTCCTCTATTTCAGAGTTTGAGAACCTACGCACGGGTAAGTACAAGACATTTCCAGTAACTGAGACCGAGATTACCGAATCGTACGACCTGGTGATTGTCGGCGGAGGTATTTCGGGTCTCTCTGCGGCGCACTTCTACCGCAAGGCCTTGGGCGAAGACCAGCGCATCCTCATTCTTGACAACCAGGACGATATCGGCGGCCATGCCAAGCGAAATCAGTTTGAGTACGCAGGCAAGACCTATCTCGGTTTCGGTGGCACCATGGCCATCGCGACCCCGTACCCCTACAGCTATGGTGCCAAGGCATTGCTCGAGGAACTGGGCATCGAGGTGTCACGCTATTCCGAGTTCATTAATCACACGTTGGAAACGAACTACAAGCTGGGCTCGGCCATGTTCTTCGACAAGGAGCATTTTGGAAAAGATTGCGTAGTTCCCGGGCTAGGACGCACTCCGTGGAAAGAGTTCTTTGCCAAGGCTCCGCTTTCTGAGGCAGCGCAGCGCGACCTGGTCCGTCTACATGGCAAGAATCCCGATTACATGGCGGGCATGACGGTGGAGGAGAAGAAAGCCAAGCTCGCCCGAATGAGCTACCAGGATTACCTGCTGCACGTAGCGAAGATGGATGCGGGCGCGCTCCCGGTATTTCTCGGCGACGGTGAACGCAACAATAAACGAGTGGATACGCTTCCCGCGCTGGAAGCCGCGGAGCACGGTTCCATTGGTTTCAATGGCCTCGGACTCAAGCTCGAAGAGACCTACAACGAGGGATCCTTCTTCTTCCACTTTCCCGACGGCAATGCCTCGATTGCGCGCTTGCTGGTTTCGCGGCTGGTGCCGGCAGCGTTGCCGGGGAATCAGAACATGAACACCATCGTCGGCTCAACGCTTGACTATAGCAAGCTCGACGTAGATGGATCGTCGATGCGCATCCGCCTCAGCTCCCCGGTGGTGCGGGTGAAGCACGAGGGTGTACCTGAGAGCGCAACCTGGGTTGACATCGCCTATCGGCAGAATGGAAAACTGCATGCGGTGCGTGGGCGCAATTGTATCCTTGCCTGTTATAACCGGCTCATTCCCTATCTGGCCTCCGAGATTCCCGAGAAGCAGAAGGCCGCGCTCTTCTATCCGGTCAAGGTACCGATGGTTTACACCAATGTTTTGCTCAAACGCTGGACTCCGTTTGTCAAACTGGGTATCTCGCGCTTCAGTTCGCCGGGTATGTTTTATCCGCACGCGCAGCTTGACCCTGGGACGACGGTGGGAAGCTACTCCGGGGTGACCACGCCTGAGGAGCCGATCCTGGTACACATGATGGCAAATCCCAACAAGCCTGGGTTGCCCCGCAAAGAGCAGAACCGCATTGGTCAACAGTGGTTATTGGATACAAGCTTTGAAAAGTTCGAGCTGGACGTGCGCCAGCAACTGGTCCGCATGCTGGCGGGCACTGATTTCGATCCCGCCGAAGACATACTCGCCATTACGGTGAACAGGTGGCCGTATGGCTACGCGTACACCTATGATTCGCTAGCGGACCCAGAGGTGCCGCTGGAAGAGCGGCCGCACGTAATCGGACGGCAACGCTTTGGCCTGATCTCGATCGCAAACTCAGACGCAGGCGCCGCGGCCTTTACAAACCAGGCGATGGATGAAGCAAACCGCGCCGTTGAGGAACTGCTGGTTCGGCAGGGGCTCACTTAGGAGACTGACTAATCGCCGAGAGCTGCACGGCGGGCGCTTTCACAGTCGGCAGCGCGATGCCTCGTACGCTGGCTTCTCTTCGGCTCCGGCAGATCGGATAGGATGCGGTGCATGGGCCACGACACACCGGGGTCCGCGCTAAGGGCGACATTGTTCGCTTCTCTCTGCTCTCCTGGGCTGCCTTACTCATCTCTTGTTTGCCCACACTGATCGCGATAGCAGTTGCTCAGAAACCAAACCGATTGCTCTACCTTCTTGCCGGGATTTCAAGGGGGCATTGCGGGCGAATTCTGTGCTGTAGCTTCCCTTTTTCTGGGCCTGTGGTTCGACTGCTTCGGTCAAAGCCAATGCAACACCGCACAGGGAGATATGGGACTGATCATCACAGTTCCCGCAGGCTCTCTACTTGGCTGTCTCTTTACGCTCTTTTGGACTCACACCTCGATCAGGCTTCCTGCGACTAGTTCCTGGGCCCCGTGTCTCGTTATTCGGGAGACAATCGGGGCGCTAACTGGGCCTGCGGCCTTGGGGTTCCATTAACAATTTTCCTTCTGACGACACTCTTTTCCGCCTGGTTACTATTTTGACAATCAGGATAGAGTTGCCGTCGTCGGCGACAGGCCACCGGCTCACGCAGGTGAGATTTCTCCAAGCTGGACAGCCCGAAAAACGGTGCGGGCTCACCCGTTGAACGCAACACCATCTGACGGAGATCTATTTGTTTTCGAGGTGGTGCTTATGAGCCTAGGAAGACGGTATGGTCTTTCTTCAGCACAGCTATGAGCGTTGCGACCGGATGTGGGGGCAATCAAGGCAAAACTTTTGCGCTACTCCTCCACGAAAAAGGAGCTGGTAAAACGATTCTTTTTGAGGTTGCTGCCGTAAATGGTGTTCCCTCGCTGCCACCTGACGGATTCAAACCGGCTGATCGTTTGGAGAGCCTTAGGGGCGCCAAAGTAGTGGATAAATTAATTATTCCAGGAACGAATCCTGAACAATATGCATACCTGCGCCAAACCGTACAAAGAGATCTTTATCGCATTCCTTTGCGTTGAGTATCGCGAAGCCGGGTCGGGAACATAAGCCAGAAACCAGACGCCTGCTGACTATTCCCATAGCGGTTGTCATCGTTCATCTCTTCTGAGCCAATCCCTCAGTCTGTTAGGGGCAGCCGGCGGCCAGGCAAAGGTTCTTGCTGAAGAAGGGCAGCACATGATTTTGGAACCGATCGGCAACAGCACTGGTATGCGTGCCAGAGTAGACGTCAAAGCTGTTGCGAACCTGGTAGTTATCGAGCAGTTCATGCAGCCTGGTCGCGTCCGCGCGCAAACCATCCTGATCGCCGACGTCCATCGCGATGGCTCGATACTGCTTGAGATTGCCAATGTACTGGTCGACAAAGGCCAGCGGTGCATTGGCCGCGAATTTGGCCATTATGTCAGGCTGAGGAATCCCGTCTTTCGTGGGCAAATCGAAATAGAGTGGTGGGTTCTTTGGATTAGGCGCCCACGCCGCTGCCGTCGCAAAGACAGCCGATCCAAAGCCGGGTGATTCTGCTGCCAGTTCCGATGGCGACTTCGCTGCCTCGACCTTCTTTTCGTTGGCGATTGCGCGCTCTTTCATCTGATCGGCCGGCCCAGGCCCGCTTCCCGTCATCGGCGACATGCAGCAGGGGCTCATAATGTAAAGCGCACCAAACAACTCAGGATGCTTCATCCCGATGCGCGAAGCACCATATCCGCCCATCGAGTGTCCCGCCAAACCTCGGCTCTGTCGATCCGCAATCGTGCGGTAGTGCGCGTCGATATAGGCAACCAGGTCATGCCATATGAACTTCTCGAAGTCGCCTGTAGTGGCAGAGCTCGAGTACATCGAACCGTTATAGATGGTCTTGGAGTCCGGGACGACGACAATCATCTCATTCGCCCCGTGAGCGAATGCGCCCTCGATGGTTTGAGGGACGTGGATTTCATGCGTCCACTGTTCGGCTCCGATGGAGAAGCCATGCAGCGCGTAAACTACCGGGTAGCGGCGCTTTTTGTTTTTTGCATACCCGGGCGGAAGGAAGACAATCACATCCCGGTCGACGGCATCACCTTCCAGGTTTCCTTCCAAAGAATCGCCATGCACCTTAATGTGCTCCACGGTGACGGCCTTCGCCCCCGGCACAGCCTCGGGCACGTTGGTCTGCACCTGGGCCGTGAGTCGCGTCACCGGAGCAACGGCTACAGCGAGCGCGATGACGTACCACCGTAAACCTATGTTCATCTGAACCTCTTTCCAGAAAAGCGGTTGTTGCACCGGATGAAAGCGACTCTGTGTATGATTGCCGCCGACGGAAACGTTTACTATAATCGGCCGGGGCGCGCAACAGAAAAGAGTCGTGCGGCTACTGGCCTTCGCAGGGGACGATCTTGAATGAGAAACATATCCCGAAGGAAGTTCCTCAAAAATGTCTCTCAGACTGGCCTCGTTATGTCGGCAGCAGCCGTTGCCGGCCGGTTTGGCGCCGCGCAGGCCTCGATCACCCGGGTGACGATCGATGCAAACCGGCAAATTGCGCCCGTGAGTCATGAACTGTTCGGCTCTTTCCTGGAGCAGCTCGGGCGCGCGATCTACGAGGGCGTGTACGACCCTGGATCGAAATTATCGAATGCGCAGGGATTCCGAAATGATGTGATCGAAGAAGTTCGCCAGCTGCAGGTTCCCATTGTCCGCTGGCCTGGGGGAAACTTCGTTTCAGGCTATCACTGGCTGGATGGAGTTGGGCCCAAGGAAAGGCGGCCGACGGTACTGGATCGCGCATGGAACACGCTGGAGACCAACCAGTTCGGCACGAATGAGTTTCTGACCTGGGCGCGGCTCGCCGGTACGGAACCCCTCATGGGGCTTAATTTCGGAACTGGTTCGGCCGAGGATGCAGCCGCGCTGGTGGAATACTGCAACGGAGCCAACGGCACCAAGTGGAGCGAGCTGCGCCGCTCCCATGGCTACGCTGAGCCATGGGGGGTTAAGTTCTGGTGTGTGGGCAATGAGATGGATGGTCCGTGGCAAATCGGGCACATGCCTGCCCGCGAATATGGCCGAAAAGCGGCCGACGCCGCGCGCCAGATGCGCGCAGTCGATCCGTCGATCAAGTTGATCGCCTGCGGATCGAGCGGGCCTTTTATGCCTACGTACATCGATTGGGATCGCACTGTCCTGGAAGAATGTTACGACGTGGTGGACGGAATCTCCCTACATCGCTATTGGGGAAATACTGAGGAGACCCATCATGACAGCCAGGTGTACATGGCAATGAACCTGGCGATGGACCGGCAGATTGAGGAGATAGTAGCGGTTTGCGACACGGTGCGCGCGCAAAAACGCTCCGGCAAACAATTGTGGTTATCGTTCGATGAGTGGAACGTGTGGTATCGCGCGCGAAGCGGGGATTTCTCGAACGGGCATGGTAAGCCGCACCCGCATCTGCTGGAGGAGCCGTACAACCTGGAGGATGCTCTGCTGGTGGGTGGCCTGGTCAATTCGCTTATACGGCATTCGGACCGTGTGAAGGTCGGTTGCCTGGCCCAATTGATCAATGTGATTGCGCCTATCGCCACGAATGAGGACGGCATTTTGCGCCACACCATCTATTATCCCTACGGTTGGGCGCTCAAGTATGCGCACGGCCGGGCATTGAGCTTGCAGGTGGAGGGACCGGGATACGAGGTGGCAACCCTGGGCCGTCCGGTCGAGGATGGCGGACTGCCGATTCCCGGCTTCGGCGACGTGAAGTGGGTAGATGTGGCGACTACCGTCGACATGGAGAGCAAGGCTGCGGCCGTATTCCTGTTCAACCGTAATCTCGAAAAGCCTCAGGATGTGGAACTAGTCTGGCGTGATGCAACGCCAAGCGCCGTGAAGCAGTTCCTGACCATCACGGGACCGGACCTGAAGGCCGGCAATACATTTTCTGATCCGAAGCGGGTGACGCCACAGACGCTGGAAAACCCGAAAGCCGGGGCGCGCATGACGCTGCAGTTGCCGGCGCGTTCTTATTCCGTTTTATCGCTCGCTTTATAGATCAACTTAAGTTACGGTTGGCTGCCTGCACCGAAGAGGAGAACATGAAGAAGATAATCGTTGTATGGATGCTGCTGGCGCCGGCAATCTGCTTGGCGCAACCTCCCGCCGAGTGCAAACCTTCTTCCCTGAACATTCCGGGGGCGCCCTACCCCTGTGTTTTTCCCGACCACCGTGCCCTGTTCCGGCTATCGGCGCCGGACGCGCAGAAGGTGCGCGTCCGGGTTGGAACGGGCTTCGATATGGCCAAGCAGGCAGACGGTCTGTGGTACGCGACGACTACACCTCTGCCCGAAGGCTTTCACTACTACATGGTGAACATCGACGGATCGAGCGTGTCGGATCCAGCCACAGCAAGCTTCTTTGGAGGGGGGCAGTGGAGCAGCGCGATCGAGATCCCAGCGGCGGATGCTGAGTTCTACAGTCACAAACAGGTGCCGCATGGGCTAGTGCGAGACGAATGGTACTTTTCGACGGTAACGCAACAGTGGCGGCGAGCAATGATCTACACGCCGCCGGGTTATGACCAGAATACGAAGATGCGGTATCCCGTACTTTACTTGTTGCACGGCTGGGGAGAAAACGAGCTAGGTTGGACTTTCCAGGGCCATGTGGATCAGATCATGGATAACCTGCTCGCCGCCGGCAAGACAAAACCCATGTTGGTCGTGATGGATAACCTGAATGCAGTAAAACCGGGTGAAGATGGAACGGTCTACAACGCGCGCAGCGTAATCACCCAGGCAGTGCCGCAGCCGCAGGCGCCCATGGGCGGAGCGCCTGGCGTGCCGGGCGCGGGACAGCGTCCAGCAGGCGCCGCACCCCCGCCCAGGCCCGCACTTCACTTGAGCGGAACCTTCACGGAGATGATGTTCACGGATTTGATCCCAATGGTCGAAAAGAACTATCGGGTTGCACCGGGGCGCGAGAACCGCGCCATGGCGGGTTTGTCGATGGGGGGATTCCAAACGTTTAATACCGGTCTGGACCATCTCGACAAGTTTGCCTACCTGGGCGGCTTCAGCGGCAACTGTAGCGGATTCGGCGGCAGCCCCTACGATATCAAGACAATTTGCGGCGGCGCATTTGCCGATCCGGCCGCGTTTAACAGCAAAGTGAAGCTGCTTTATCTCTCGACGGGGTCCGTAGAAGGGCCGCACGTGAAGCAGTTTAGCGATGCGCTCACTCAGGCGGGCATCAAGAATGTGTACTTCGAGTCCCCAGACACCGCACATGAGTGGCTCTCGTGGCGGCGCGCTTTTGCTGACTTTGCTCCAAGACTTTTCCAGTGAACGACGTTCCCCGGTGACCTGTCACCAGGTTCTGCCGGGTCGCTTTTATTCCCCAACACCTTCTGCTGTCAATTCAATCAGCGTCACGTTTGTGTTGTCGGGATAACAAAAAGAGATCGCTGAAGCCACCCGGTAGTTACCAAAGACTCCTGGGCGAAAGGAACGACCGTCGCTCATGCGGAAGGATGTTGCGGCAGAAGGATCGAACCGAAGAACCGGCTGCGTGCTTCCCCGTCTGGGTTTGACCAAAGCGGCACCTCCCGGCGCTGGAAAAAGCGCGCCGATCAAAGCGGCGCTTAAGGATCCCCTGGTTGTGAAGATAGCCTGCACGATGGACCGGTCGACAATGAGTCTTAACAAAACATCGGCTGCTTCCTGTGCTGGTATTTCCTTTGTGATTCTGTTGGCCACTGCATTTACCATCCCAGGATGATTCTACGGGCGAGCAAATAAGGATTTCGTATAGGATTCACGGGATCGAAGTGGAGTGGGGTGGCCCTATGCTGCTCACATCCCAGAGATAAGGGGACATACGACCCCGTCTGCTTTCTCATCACATCGCGGACCGTACGTCGATTGCAATTTCGACTTTCCCATGAAGTGTTTCGGGACAGGAATTTCGCGCCGCCTCAAAACGGCTTCCGTAAAGTATGCGCCGGAGACTCCCGTCTCCGGCGCATCGTTCAGTTAGCCGCTTCTGCCACAGCTTCAATGCCGCGGATGTAATCGACGACTGCCTCGCTCCAGCCATCGATGTGCGACCAGGCACCGTAGCCCACGCCGTTCCGTGCACTCGCCAGGTTGATCACGTAACCGCGTCCGTACGGCGCAGGCACGCGGTCGTGCGACTGCTCATCGGTAACAACGATAATGCGGTCATACGCCGCGCGCAGGCCGCTGAGGGCATGGCCTAGCTGCGTCCCAGCGTGAGGCTGACTGGAAACAATCGCGTCACGCAAAGCAAAGCCACGACGCGACGGTACCCGCACCAGCTTGTCGCTGAAGCTGTAGACCTCAACTGCGTCGCAGACTTCACGAAGCAGCACAGCTAATCCGCACGCTGCGTCCATGCGCAGCATCTCCGAACGGCGACCCAGGGGAGCATCCATACTGCCGGAAGTATCGATCAGCAGGACCGTGCGGCCGGCAAGCTTCTCCCGGCCGGCAACGGACCTGTACATCGCTTGCTCCAACGGCTCCTCCCACTGCGGCGCATACCGGGCCGCAGCTAGCAAGCGGAAGGGCAAAACACGCTCCGTCTTCATCGCAGACAGCGCGTGGATGACAGCGTCTTCATCCACGCCGGTGTCCTTCATGTTGCGCAGGTTGCGCAGGAGAGCGAGTGCGCCCAGCTTGCGCTGCGCGAGCAGCCGCTCCCAGTGCGCACGCTTGTCTCCGCCCCCGGACAGAGCCACTTCCCAGGTGTCTGGAATGAAGAGGTTCCCTTCAATCAGACGCCTCCATAACCCTGCCTGGTCTGCGTCGTTCGGCTTGGCGTGGCACAGGAAGAGTACGTCGCGCAGACGGACCACGCCCGCACGGTCGTACTTAGCCAAGGCATACTCGTCGAACTTGGTGAAGGCCGCTGCCAGCCCCTTCTTCACCTGGCCTGAGAGTGGAGCCCGGCCGTCCGCCCAGTAGATTGCCATGAACTCCGACAGTTCGTCAGCACGCTGAATCACCCGTGCAAGGGTCTGCGCGACCAGGCTGCGATGGGTCGCATGACGCGCCATCTCACGCACCAGAAGCAGCGGTACGTGACGCAGCTTCTGCGACTCGCGCGCCTCAATAGCCAGTGCCGCAACCTTCGCTGCGTCGACTTTCGGGACGAGCTCACGAATACGGCCTGCGATCTGCACCCCGTCCTCGTAGAACTCGTCCTCCCACAGCATGCAGGCGAGTACGGAACGCCGCAGAGCCAGCTCCGGCGAAACTGTCTTTGCCGGGCCGCCCTCGTGCGTCCTTACCGGTGCGAGATGACTCAACTTCAAAATGTTCAACTTTGCCATGCACTGCCTCCTTTCTTCTAAAGCATTCCGCTGGGGAACAAGCGACTACGGATGAGCTACATGGACTCACGTCCAAGGCGGGAATCGAACCCGCGACCTCCGCTCATGCGAGCGGCGCTCTACCGGCTGAGAAGTATCCGTTGTCTACGCCACCAGCGACTATCTGTTAGCTACGGAGAGTTTCCACTTCCCTCTCTTGCTTCTCTGCGACGACCTCTAACTTCGCGCAAAAGCCAACCGGCTTCAGCGAGCTCGAGGGCTCGACATCGATAGCCAGCTTGGTCATCGCGTCGTAGTTGGGACGATTGCGATCGAGGTAGTTGGTACATTCCTGCACCTTGAAGGGCACAGGGAAGTTCGGATGAACCTCGGTACAAATCACCACTAACTCCGACTCGCGGAAGCCCGAGACGATGTGCGCCCATGCGCACGTTGCGCATAAGGAGGCCCACGTACTCGGAGTTCCACCTTTCATGTTGATCTTGCCCATGGCAAGCCTTGCTTTCTATCCGGGGTGAACCGGAGGTTAATGAGAACAAAATGACGAGCCACGACGTATGCATCACCGGGGAATCAGCAAAGAGAGTTCAGAGCGCGCGCCTTACGGTACCGGATGGTTCGGGAGTAACACTCCTTACAGAGTTGCCAGATGTATCCGCGTGCTTCGCCACTGACCACACATTGCAACATCCGGGGAAAAAGCGTCTGCGATACTTTCCGATTAACAGTCGATGCAATCGACAGACTTCGCCACCGGATGCTGGAAAACTAAATTGTGCGAGTAATGTGCGCCGTATCCCGGTAGCCCAGAGCCGGGAAGACTAGACGAATCGGAGCGATGCGCCTGGAGTCCAGAAGCCATTCTTCGCGCGTAGATAGTCGGGCCGAGTGACCAGCATGACCTGCGCTTCGAATTGGATGAAATGGTTCATCGTGTTGCCTCTGGGCCTTAAGAACTCAGTGAGGATGGCATACTTCGTTGCTGATTGCAAGACTCAATCATGAATTTTTACGATGCGGAGATGAGTGGAGATAATGTGGGCAACTTAGCCGGCGAGAACGCCCAGAGACTCGACGGCCCTACTTGCTGGGAGCGGAGGGCGGAGCATGTTGCTCGATGGAAGAGGCATGACCGGGCGATTGATAGAGCCAGAATCCAATCGCGGCCACCAGCGTCACGAGGATGAATACGCTGAGCAACAAGCGGGCGATATTTGAAGCGCAGAACTGTCCGACACGCGGCATGCTCCGATTCTATCGCTCGCCACCCATCATTCGGCTTTTTTCATCAAAGTTTTTGCTATCGTCTCCGGTTATCTTCATTCCATGCCCTTCGATGACCTAACCCTGCGGGCAAAAATCCTCGTCGGACTCGTGGGACCCCCAGCTGTGACGATCATTTGCTGGCTGGTAAGTCCGCTTTTGGCTCGCGCTCGGCATGAGCGGCCTCGACCCAGAAAGTGGTTAGAGTTCTGGCTAATGCTGATTGCCTCCTACCTGGTCTTTGCCTTTGCTCTTGCCGGCGGCAACCTTTTAAGCGAAAAGAACAATGTGGATCCCTCCTCTGAGCTGGTCCGCTGACCGCGCGGTTTTCGCATGAATCGCTGACTCTCAGCCGTGGATAGCAACGGCTAGCCCGCTGCTTTCAGAGCATCGGTGACCATGCGGAGCAAATTACCGTAATCCGGTTTTGCGGAACGCCCGTGCCACGTGGCGGAAAACAACCGTAATTCGAGAGCCGAATACCCCAGTTGCGCACTCTAATTGCTAAGGATCAACAACATCGACCTCTGGTCAGGAGCGCGGGCACTCGGTTCAACACATTGACCTTGGGCGAGGTAGCAATTAACTCCTCAAGCTCTGAACGTATCGTAGAGCCCGCCGAGCGGCTGTCGATAGATCATCTCGACGCTCCCGAACCCACACGCCCTAAACACCGCACACAAAGAAGGATTCGACATGAGCACGGCCGAAATGGAACTGATTCCAGATTCTTCATTGACGGAAAGCCCTATCTACTTCAAGGACGCTACCGAACTAGCGCAATTGATCCGGACCAGGCAGGTGTCCTCTCGTGAGGTCGTACAGGCACATTTAGATCGCATTACCGCCATCAATCCAAAGATCAACGCAATCGTGACTCTACTCGCGGAGCAGGCACTCAAGGGAGCCGATGATGCCGACAACGCTGTCGCGGCAGGAAAAGCGCTTGGACCTTTCCATGGCGTGCCGTTCACTATTAAGGATTCGATCGATACTGCTGGCATTCTCACCCAGAGGGGATCCCGAATTTTTGCCGGCAACGTACCGGCCAGAGACGCTACGGTCGTAGCTCGTTTCAAAGCGGCGGGCGGAATTCCTCTTGCCAAAACGAATCTGCCCGAATTCTCCGCCTGGCAGGAAACCGATAATCTCCTAACCGGCCTGACGCGAAACCCCTGGAACCTGGCACGCACTCCTGGTGGTTCGAGCGGTGGAGAATCGGCCGCGATCGCTGCCGGCCTATCTCCTATTGGCATTGGCAGCGATGTAGCGATCTCGGTGCGCGGACCGGCGGCGCTAACGGGGATCGTGGGGCTCAAGGCTACCCACGGGCGCATCCCGTATACCGGCCACTGGCCAGAGGTACTTAACCGGTACTGGCATATTGGGCCGATGGCCCGCAGCGTTCGAGACATCGCCACGGCGTTTTCCATTCTTCAGGGATCAGATGGCGTGGATGGCTATGCCATTCACGCAAAGGACACACCCCCCGCCAACAGCCCGCTCGACGGAAAACCACTTCGCGTTGGTTGGTTAGTTGAGCCGGGTTTTGGCCCTGTAGATCCAGAAGTAGCCAATGCCGTAGCGGAAGCGGCTGCTTTGCTGCAAGCTGCTGGTTGCTCTGTCGAGGCCGTCCGCATTCCAGCTTTTGAGCAAAACAACTACCTGAACATCGCCGTCACGCTTTATAGTGCGGAACTCGGCGGGTACATTCGTAAGGCTGTTGGTAATCGAGATGAAGAGCTTCACTTCATCGGCAAGACCTACGCGAACCTAACTCCCACGCCGATCGTGGACTACATCGACGCGGAAAGAAGAGTGGACAATCTCAAATCATCGTTCGCCGCCTATTTTGAAAAATATGACGTCTTCCTCTGTCCAGTAATCCCCTTCACCGCCCCACCTCCGGGCCTGGCAGAGTACATCGTCAACGGAGTGAAGGTTCCTTCGACGAACATGATGTGTGCCACCGTTCCCTTCAACCTGACCGGTTTGCCCGGCCTTTCGGTGCCGTTCGGCTTCAGTTCCGAGAAGCTCCCGATCAACGTGCAGCTGGTTTCACGATGGTTCGACGAAGCCACCATTCTTCGCCTTGGCCAGATGATTGAATCGGGAACCGACGCCCACAACCAACGTCCGATTTTGTAACGCTCGCTGCGATGACGATTTTGTTTGAACTCAAGAACTTTCCACGGAAGATCGATAACTCCACAGGCTCCCAGGCGATGAGTTGTTTTCGGAGATTCTCGAATCACCTCCGTGCGTTCCCGACTCCGCAGCGCTCTCTGAAAAAAGGATGCACTTTATGAGTGAAAAGAGAGATGAGCCCCCCGGCCGGCGCTTTCATGCCTGAAAAGATTGAGCGATAAGCGAGATAAGCCTACTTATCCTCGATTTGCTAGGGTTGGATGGCCAGCCAGACGGTGGCGCTTCGACCGCTTGTTTGCTCTCTGTAAGTGGCGATGGCGCCGAAGCCGGCCAGTTGTTCGAGCGCAGCATCGATGCGTTCGCTATTGACGTGGCCATAGAAGAGACGGCTGATCTGATTCCTTGAGAGACCGTTGGGGGCGGCTTCGACGGCCTCGCGAATGCGGTCGGTGATGGGGTCTCCGGTGGCCAGGCCGAAGAGACGAGGGAGATTCGGGGAGATTCAAACAGACGAAACTACCACCCCGATTACCTGGATCCGCCTGGGCCCCTGACATACATTTGGAGTTACTTCGCCTGTCCCGAAGTGGCCAATTCTCACTATTCTGAAAGCTGAAAACAAACGCGTAGATCAGGCTGTCCCGATTGTTGAGAAGTGCGTTAAATTTGCTTGCCAAGAATCAGCGGGACATAGCTTCGGGCCTCTTGCAGCAATTGCTCGCGCGCAATACCGGCCTTGGCGCGAAGCTGCAAACCCTGCATCAAGTCAACGAGGGCACGGCCTCGCACCTTGGCAGAGGGCGTAGGAGTAAGGCGCCCCGCCTTCATCTCTTTTTTGAAACGTTTCGCGAAAATATCAGCGGTTGCGGTGAGGCCCTGGGCGACATAAGAACGGATCTCCGTTACTCGTTCCGACTGTCCCAGTACCGCGGCGGCCATCATGCAACCGCCGTGAGCCTCATCCGAAGCGGTGTTGACGGTAGCCTCGCAAAAGGCGGTCACAGCCTTGTGGATGTCCGGCTCCGCTTGAAAAGCTGCGATTCTGGGAGCTCCATACGTGATTGCGTAGCGCTCGACCGCCTTAAGCATCAGGGTGGACTTGTCTCCGAAGGCTCGGTACAGCGCGGGTTTGGTGACGTTCACGGCGCGCGCGATCCGATCCACGTCGACTCCTTCATACCCATGCTCCCAAAACATCTCAACGGCACGGTCGAGTGCTTCGTCGGGGATAAAGCCTTTTGGACGTCCTCGGGGGCGCTTCGAAATATTAGTTACCGTCACGTACGAAACTCCTTGTATTGCTGCTGTGGATATCGTACTCTCGCGTCTGTAATGCTTCAAGACGGATAAACACAGAGACAATATGGATAGGTTCAAAGGAAAAACAGCACGACCTTCACCCTTCACCACGGAGACGCCCATGGAACACTCGATCGCGCTCGTCACCGGCACCACCTCCGGGCTGGGTCACGCGGCAGCCCGCTTGCTCGCCATCGAGGGCTACCGTCAGGTCATCGTCACCGGGCGCAGCCTGGCCCGGGTTCAAGAGACGGCTGCTCAACTCGCGGCAGAGACCAAGACACAGGTGTTCACGCCGCTGGAACTGGATCTGGACGCGCCGACCAGCGTTCAATCCGCCCTAGCCGAGTTGGTCAAGCTCGGTCGGCCGATCGACTTCCTACTGCTCAATGCAGGGATGGTCGGAGGTAAGAAGCGCGTCCTTACTGCGGCGGGTATCGAGGAGGATCAGGCCCCGCTCATCGGCCATCATCAACTGACTGTCGGGTTGCTCCGCGCCAACCTGCTGAGGCCCAGCGCGCGGATCGTTATCGCCGGCTCGGAAGCTGCTCGTGGGGACGTACCCTTGTTCAGCTACACCGACGTGGCGGCCTTCGCGATCAAACACCACCAGGGCGACCGAACGGCCGCTATGGAAGCCCTGGTGCGCAGCGGCCGGAACGTGAAGTACCAGGCCAACCGGGCGTATGCCGACGCGAAACTCGTCGTCGCTTGGTGGGCCGCGGCACTGGCACGGCGGCTACCCTCCGGCATGGCCGTGTACGCCGTCTCGCCCGGTAGCGCTCCCGACACCAGGGCGATACGGAACGCTAGCCCGGTCTTGAAGTGGCTGATGGTTCCGCTGGTGAAGCTCATCCCCGGCATGTCCCAGACTCCTGAGACCGCGGCCCGTCGGTACCTCCAGGCATCGGAGTTCGGAACCGAAGCCTCGGGGCAATTCTTCGCCTCGGCGCCGAAGAAGCTCACCGGCCCAATTGAGGCGATGCGCCACCCGCACTTTCACGACCGCGCCAACCAGGAAGCCGCATGGCAGGCCGTTGTCAACGTCTCCGGCGTGGACTTGTCTTAAACCAGCATCCTTGATCGCGGAGTTCTGGAGCGATCCTTCAACACCTCCTGCGTGGAACCCCAACGGGATCGTCGGGTTTTGGTATCTGGCCTACCACACCCTCTTCTTTCTTGACCTGCAACTCTCGGGCCCGGCTAAAGGGTTCGCTCCGCCTCCTCCCTTCGATCAGCGGGAACTGGACCCCAAAGGCCGTCTCCCGGAGAAGCCCTACACCAAGCCGGAGTTGGGAACCTATCTGCAGCACTGCCGCGAAAAATGCGTTTCCACCCTGGCGAATTTCACTGAGGACCAGGCGCGACATGTGTGTCAATACGGATCCCTCAGGCTCACCTTTGGCGAGTTGATGCTCTACAGCATGCGCCATGTGCAGCATCACGCCGCTCAGCTCAATCTGCTTCTTCGGCAGCATACCGGCTCAGCGCCCAGATATGTGAGGCAGGCGCGGTAATCCACGACCTTCGCCGGGGGAAGAGTGACCAAGGCTTCTCGGACAGGTGGCATAGGCTGCCGGTGAACCGCCTGAGAAGTCGGATTTCTATGAGATGGTCACTGATGTCAACAGAGATCCCCGTTTTTTTCTCTGTTTCGGTTGCAAAGCATGTTGTCCTCCACCTTGTTTCTATTCGCACTTTGTGTGAGCCGTCCTGGCTCTGTGCACATTGGGGTTCAGTAGGAGAAGTCGATGCTGCCAGTTATCGGACGGCCTTTGAAGGCCAAACCAGACACGCAGTCATCGGAACACGGGTTGGTCAGAACAAAAGAGCATCATTGTTTTATTTCAAGCGGAGGCAGCGTAGAACGGCACGTATGGTTCCTGGGTGGTCCAGATGCGGTGAAGCAACACAGCAATTAGTCTCGAGCAGTCGGCTTCTCGTCAGTGCGCGCGACACTTTCAGAAACGCATTCACGGGACTAGTCTCAAACAGCGGAGAGTCGAAATGATGAAGCTGCACAGTCCATCCAGTATTCTTAACGCATATTCGGGGTGAGGATTGCGGTGAAGTCAACAAGTAAAGTCTTTGCAGTTGTCACCTGGATCTTCCGGGCCGTCATCGGCCTGATGTTTCTCGTGGTCGGTGTCGAGAAGCTCACCGGTACCATGGGCACAGTTCCATTTTTTGACGCGATCGGCTGGGGACAATGGTTGCGTTACACATCGGGGGCCGTGGATGCGATCGGTGCGCTCTTGGTTTTCATGCCTCGCTTTACGTCAATTGGGGCTCTTATGATCACCTGCAGCGTTGGACTTGGAACCTTCCTTTGTTATACGAAGGGGGTCTTCAATCCCGTATTTCCACTGATAATGACAATTCTCGCTGCAACGCTCGTTTGGCTTGGCTCCAGATCAAAATAAGCCTTGTGAAGACTAGCGTCCACTGGGCACGTTCAATCTAAAGATCAGTCCTGACA
>CAVYCQ010000010.1:0-16986 GCA_963767045.1 uncultured Acidobacteriaceae bacterium
GCACGCCGATGAGGTGCTGGTCGGTTTTGTGGGATCCTTCAGCCTTTGGCACGGGGTGGAAGTCCTGCAAAAGGCTATTGTCAGACTTTTAAGTAGTGGGCCGCCGTGTGGCCTGCGTTTTGTCCTCATCGGTGACGGTTTACTCCATGAAGAAATGCGGAGCGCTCTGGCTGCGTACGAGTCTACGGGAAGCGTGATATTCACCGGACCGCTACCGCGCGATAAGGTTGCTGAGTATCTCGACGCTTCGGACATTTTGGTTTCTCCGCATATTCCCATGCCGGACGGCGGCAAGTTTTTTGGTTCACCTACGAAGCTTTTTGAATACATGGCGATGGGCAAGGGCATCGTGGCCAGCCGACTCGATCAGATTGCCGAAGTCCTGGAGCATGATCAGACCGCATGGCTGGTACCCCCTGGCGACGTTGATGAGCTGGCAGCGGCAATTCTGCGGCTGGCACAGGATCCGATCAAACGCGCAGCGCTGGGCTCGGCCGCACGAAGTACAGCGGTGAAGCGGCATTGCTGGTCGCACAACGTTGCCTGCGCACTGGGTGACCTCACGCCCGAGACAGGACAGCAGCTTGAGCAAAAAGTTTCATGACCAAAGCGGGGGCACGAAGCTCGTACTGCTACCCGGTTTTACTACTTCACGATTCCGCTCATGGCCTCGGATGCGGCTTTCTATAGCCATGGGAGCGTGTAACCAGCTAACGTTTCCAAACTTAAGAGGAAATGCGGGATGAAGGTGCGTACCCTGCCGAGCACCATACGGAGCGAATCCCTCCAGAGCCTTATTGGGGAAGTGGGATGGCGCGGCGTCCGCGCGATGCGCAGAAGGATTTTCCAGTTCGCCGACTGGGATGGCCCTTGCCCGGTCCGTTTCCGTCCCATCGGCTATTTCCAGTTGCAGCGCCAACCGGAATCGGATCGTTCTTTCGAGGATATTGTTACCTACGCTGACTCGATCCTGAAGGGGCGTTACCCGCTCATGGGTTACGGCTGCCCCCATCTCGGTGCGTATCCGAACTGGCATTGCGACTGGGTTTCCGGAAAGTCTTGGCCGCTCGAAGCTTCGGGAATGATTCAAATCGTGCGCCACGATGGATCGGACGTGAAGGCCCCGTGGGAGCTGTCACGCTTGCAATTCTGTCCGGTTGTGGCAAAGGCCTACGTTCTGACCGGCGATCGAAGATACCGCAAGGCTCTGGAGTCTTTGCTGACGGATTGGATCGCTCGCAACCCGATTGGGCAGGGGGTGAACTGGACAGTCGCGATGGAGGCAGCCCTGCGGGCTATGAGCGTCTGCCTCACCATGGAGTTGCTATGGCCCTTTACCAGCGAGGAGAGGCCCTGGCTTGACGGGATGACCGCATGGATGTGGCAGCATCTCCGTTTTATCGAGGCCTATAGCGAGTTCTCGCTCCGGGTGCGCAGCAATCACTATCTGAGCAACATCACCGGATTGACCACGTTGTCTGCATATCTCCAGGGCCGCGGAATGCAACGACGCCTGCGAAAATATGCGGGCGCCGTTCAGCGAGAGGTTCTACTTCAAACCTATGAGGATGGGGGGGACCGTGAGGCCTCCACCGGATATCACGTTCTGGTCGCGCAGATGGCTTTACATTCGTTCATTGTGCAGCAACGAGGTGGATGCGCGATCGCACCGGCGTTCGAGGCTCGCTTGCGCCTGATGTTCCAGTGGATCTCCACGTTGGCCGATGAGGCGTGGAAGGTGCCACACTTTGGAGACTGTGATAATGGCAGGATCGAGCTACTTGCTGACGATATTGCGGAGACGATGCGACCGGCCTGCCAGCGACACTCGCTGCGCACAGGGTCTCTCTGTGGGTTGGCATCTCATCTGCTTCGGCTGCCTTTGCGGGGCGATGGCGAAAATGCGGGCGAATTCACGCAGAAGGCGGCCTCGCTCCTGCCGCACTCTGGCATTGCCGTGCTTCGCGCCGGCGACGCATCTGTTGTTTTTTGTGCGATACCGAATGGACTACAGGGAAAAGGAAGTCATACCCATTGCGACAAGCTCTCGATTGTCTTTCGCTTGGGCTCCCAGGAGGTCTTCTGCGACAGCGGCAGCCGATGCTACACCCGTTCTGCGGAATTGCGAAACCAGGATCGCTCCACCCGAGCGCACAGCACCTTGATAGTGGACGGAGCGGAGCAAAATCTCGTTCCCAGCGATCCCGGATTGCTTTTTCGGTGCGGCAACGAAGCGGTCGTGTCCCGGATTGCGATATCGGAAAACAACACGATAGGGGCATCTCACCAGGGGTATCTCAGGATTGGCGTTGGTCACCACAGGACGGTGCAATTGACCGAGCGCTCATTGTTGGTTCTCGATGAGCTGAGCGGGGAAGATAAACATTTGCTCGAGCTGCGGTATATCTTGGGTCCCGAATGGCGTGCTTCTTCTGAGATGATTGCGGGAGAGATGGTTAGCTGCGCCATTGCCGGACCGCGCCGGCTCTCTCTGCGGTGTGAAGCAGAGAGTCCCTTGACGCTGATCATCCTACCGGTCCAAATCTCGCGGGAATATGGGACTGAGTTGCCCACGAGTTGTATCCAGATCCAAACCACGGCGAACCTGCCTGCTAGAGTGCAGACTAGGGTGCATTGGGATTGAGAATGGAAGGCAAAGATACAAATGCGTTCGAGGGTGAGAGCATCGTCTGTTTCGCGGGCGAAGACTGGTGGTACCACCATCCTCACTCCAAGAATCATCTGCTCAAGCGTTATGCGCGGCGGAACAAGGTTCTCTTCGTCAATTCCATCAGCATGGGGCTGCCTTCCGTAGCGAACCCGGATTTTTTTCTCAAGATAAGACGGAAGCTCCGGAGCTACACCCGCTGGTTGCGCAAGGTTCCTGAGGGCCTGTGGGTGATGACGCCGGTGAACCTGCCGCTTTACGGATCTGGGGTCGGCCGCTGGCTCAACCGAATCCTGCTGGTTGTGCAGTTACGTCTTGCCATGTTGCTGCTCCGGATCTCGCGTCCCATCCTTTGGATAGCGATCCCCACGGCAGCCGAAATGGCCGGCCGTCTGGGTGAAAAACTGCTTCTTTACCAGGTATCGGACAAGTACGATGCCAACGAAGACAGCGCACTATCAGGCGCAGGTTATTCGCAAATACGACCGCCAACTGAAAGATGCGGCCGACGTGGTGTTGTACTCGGGCCGCAAGCTATTTCGCGAAGCGACCGAAGCCAATCGATTCTTCCTCGAGCAAGCGGTCGATTTTGAACACTTCTCCAATCTGGAGGTGGAACCCGCTCCGGAAGTTGAAGGCATGCCGCACCCGGTCCTAGGCTACTTTGGCACGATGGATTATGTGATGGACACCGAGCTGATCGAAGAGGTGGCGCGGCTGCGCCCCGACTGGCACTGGGTGCTGCTCGGTCTCAAGTCGAACCTGGTAAGAATCGCAGCTCCGAATGTTCATTTCCTCGGGTCGAAACCCTATGACAGCTTACCGCGCTACATTCGGCAATTCGACGTGTGTGTTCTACCCTGGCGGGGGAACAACACGTTCACCAGCTACGGAAGCGCGATTAAAGTACGCGAATATCTGGCCACCGGAAAGCCGGTGGTGATGGCTCCGCTTTATGAATATCTCGAGATGCCCGGTGTGCGCTTTTACCGGGGGACACAGGAGTTTATTGCGCAGGTCGAAGCCGCCTTGAGGACGGATGCGCCGGCGCTGGCGGAACAACGACAAGCGGTGGTGAAAGACGGTACCTGGGATGAGAGGGCATGCCAGCTGGCGGTGCTCATTAACTCCCTCCTGCGTGGCCAGCGGTATTCGCATCCCTCCGCGGAACTCCATCCCCTCATGGGGGGGCATTGAATGCGCGCGCTGCTGGAAGATATGAAAACCGGTCGAGTTGCTGCTTATGATGTGCCCGCCCCGGAGCTTCAGAACGGGGGCATTCTCGTGCGCACGGCTTTTTCGGCAATCAGCGCGGGCACGGAGAAAGCCTCCGTTGAGGCTGGCCGGAAATCACTGCTTAAGAAAGCGTTGGCTCGCCCCGACCTGGTGAAGCAGGTGCTCGAATACGCGCAATCGAATGGCGTCAAAGCGGCCCGCCAGAAAGTGCAAGCACGGTTGGAGACGCTTACCGCCCTGGGCTACTCCTGCTCCGGCATTGTGCTCGAGGTGGGTGCGGGCGCAAGCGGATTTCAACCTGGCGACCGGGTGGCTTGCGCAGGTGTCGGATACGCGAGCCATAGCGAGATCAACTTTGTGCCCGCAAACCTTGCGGTTCGGATTCCCGAGAGTGTCGACCTGAAGGCTGCTTCCCTAACCACCATAGGCGCCATTGCCGTGCAGGGCGTGCGTCAAGCAAACGTCACCTTCGGAGAGACGGTGGCTGTGATCGGCGTAGGCTTGGTGGGTGTTTTGGCAATTCAAGTCTTGCGCGCCGCGGGCTGCCGAGTCGTGGCTATCGATATTTCGACTGACCGCGCTGCGAAAGCGCGATCGCTCGGTGCGCACCTGGGGTTGAGCACCGGCGATCTGGGATTGGAGGGTGCGGTTGCGAACTTCTCCCGCTACGGAGTAGATGCGGCACTCATTACTGCCGCTACCAAATCGGCCGATCCGTTGGAACTGGCGGCCAAGCTTTTGCGGGATCGCGGCCGCATTTCCGTTATCGGCGATGTGGGCATGGGCGTATCTCGAGCGAACATGTACAGGAAGGAAATCTCCATATCGATGTCTCGCTCGTACGGCCCTGGCCGTTATGATCCCCGCTATGAAGAAGGTGGCCAGGATTATCCGATCGGATTTGTTCGCTGGACGGAAAAGCGGAACATGGAGTCTTTCCTGGATCTGTTGTCGGGAGGCTCGCTACAGGTAGAGGCGTTGCTCGCGCATCGATTTCCGGTCGAAGAGGGCGGAAAGGCGTACGCCGCTGTGGAGGGGGGCGCCTACACCAGCATCATCGATTATCATGCGCCGACGGATGGTCGGGTCGCTCCGAGACCTTCGATTGCGACACATGTTCATCCTGCGCGTCCAAAAGACAAGTTGCGGGTGGGGTGCATCGGCGCAGGAGGATTTGCACGCGGAGTCATCATTCCTCTTCTCCGCTCTTCCGCCGGGCTGAAATTGGAATCTGTTGCCACCAGTACAGGAGCGGCTGCGGCATCCGCCTGCACTGGATTCGGCTTTACCCTGGCGGAATCCCCCTCCGAATTGCTCACTAACCCCAACGTGGATGTGGTCTTCATCCTTACCCGGCATAACAGTCACGCCGCGTACGTGGCGGGCGCCCTGGAACAGGGAAAGCTTGTTTTTGTCGAAAAGCCGCTGGCGATCACTCGCGAACAGCTCGAGATGGTGCGAACGGCGTACGCAAAAGCCTTGGCGGAAAACGGATCACCTTTTCTCATGGTGGGTTTCAATCGCCGCTTCTCGGCCCTTACCGAAAGGCTGAAGAGCTTCTTCGCCGGCCGCAGCGAGCCCATGCTGGTACACATCCGCTGCAACGCCGGGTTCATTCCCCGCGATAGCTGGATCCAGGACCCGGAGAATGGAGGCCGGATCATTGGCGAGTTGTGTCATTTTATCGATTGGGCGCGCGCGGTCGTGGGCTGCCGCATGCAGACCCTCACGGCGGTAGCCTTGCCGGATGCCGGTCGGTACAGCCACGATAACGTTACGGTCACTATCTCCTTCGAAGACGGCTCTTTAGCAAATCTGGTGTATCTTGCAAACGGAGATCGCACAGCCGGCAAGGAACACTTCGAGGTGTTCTGCGAAGGTGGCATCGCACGCATTGACGACTTCAAGACTCTCTATCTCTCGCGCAACGGCAAAACGGAGACACTGAAAGGTGGCGGAGATAAAGGCCATCGCCGAGAGATGGAGCTGACTATCCAGGCTATGACGCGGGGCGCCGATGCGCCGATCCCATGCGCAGATCTCCTCGAAGTAACAGAGGCAAGCTTCGCAGTCGAGGAAGCCATCAGGACCCGAAGAACGATGTCGTTCATCTGAAAGCGATATTCGCTTATGTCGATAGGATTCTTTAGAAACGCCGAAGCAGCAGATATTGGACCGCTGCGCACGGCCCGTCCGCTGTACTGGATGCTCGTCTTATTTTCTTTGGTAGCGGTCTGCGTTGTTCTTCCGATGGCGCCCCCGAAGGTGGGTATCGCCGTTATTGGGGGGTGGATCGCCCTGATCTGGGTAGCGATTAGCATCGCACGCGGCAATTTTCATTACGTCGTTCTCATCTGGGTTGCCGTCTACCCATACTGCTACTATCTGCTTTCCTTTCCAGCGGAGCGTTCGATCTTTACCGCAGACCGCGCGTTCATCGCCCTGCTCGTGGTGGAGATGGTAAACCTCTCGCGGCAGTCCTATGGAGCGTTGCCGCTGACGCGTGACATTCGTATCAGCGCCTACCTGTGGGGTCTTTACCTATTGGTCTGTTTTGTTTCGCTTGCCGTGCATGCTCCCCCCGATCCACTGGGCTTCTATCGTTTGCTGATAGAGGGAATGTTGATGCCGGCCCTGTTTGGCCTGTACGCCATCCGCTATTTCCCTCTGCCCAAGGATATTCAGAAACTGCACATAGGCGCATGCATCCTCGGGATGGGCCTTTTTGTCACCGGACTGATTGAGTTAGTGACTGGCACGGACCTCTTTCCGTGGAACGGAGCGGAAGCACAATTCACCGACACGCATATCCGGCGAGCCGATGGGCCCTTTGAACAGCCGGGGGTCCTGTCCATGGTGGCCATACTCACATTTTTTCTGATCGTTTATTTGTGGCGACTTAAGCCGCAAAGAACCTCGCCTTGGCGGACGGTGTTCCATAAAGCGGGCGCCTTGGCATCCTTCACGGCGGCCTTGATCCCTATGAATCGCGGTCTGGTATTTGCGTTGGCGCCGATTGCTCTCGTCGACAGTTGTTCAAGGGACCGGTTGATTTCGCGTCGAGTCTGGGGGGCATTTTTCGCGACGCTGCTGCTCGCCGCCGTCGCGACAAAGCAGCTCGATCCCCGCCTTTATGACGATCGCGTCGCAAGGCCGGACAATTTCTACCAACGGCTTGCACAGCATCGGGAAACGCTACGAGTCGTACGTGACTATCCATTCTTTGGGGTCGGGTTTAACCTTTACCACGATGTGGCCTCCAGGGCCCCGCATTACCTGGCGCAATGGAAGGGCATCGAGTCGATGACCCTACCGCACAATGTTCTTATGACAGTTCTCTCAGAGGAGGGTATAGTCGGATTACTCTTTTACGTCTCGGCGCAGGTTTTTTTTATTCGCGCAATGTGGAGAATTCGGAAGAACTATCCGCCCGGTTGGCTCGCTTTCCTTTATTGTCTTCTCATCTACGTACTAATTGGTTTGGACGATGCCACCGTCTACTTTTCTGATATCAACATGTTTTATATTTTCATCCTGGGCGTACTCTACCAACTGCAGAGCAAAATAGTGCTCGAACGAGGGTTCGCCGTTTTGACCTCGCCGAATCGGAATCCGTCAATGCAGGTTTTATAGCAAGCTTCGGAATGCTGGCTCAAATGATGGATTTGCTTTCTTTCCACTATGCGCTTTACATCCTCGTAACTGCTGCCCTTTTTCATGCCTGTCCCGGGAAGCTCAGGCCGCTTGTCCTTAGCTTCGCCTCTTTGCTGCTCTACGGGTTTTACAGTCCGGTCTCTGCAGCCATACTTCTCATCGTCTCTGTTGGCGTATTTTGGGGTGTGCGGATGCTCGATAGGATGGAATGGCAAGCAACTGCAAGGCGGATGTTTATGGCGACGGTTCTTATCGCTCCACTTTCCTACTTACTGCTCATCAAATTCCTGCCAATTCTTTATGAACACGGTCGAGCTTTGTCAGCAAGGCATCTCCTCTTGGCGCTGGGAGTTTCCTACTATTCCTTCAAGCTGGCCGGATATGTAATCGACGTATACTGGCGAAAATACCCGGCGTGGACCGATCCAATACGGTTCATTGCATTCGTCGCTTTTTTCCCGCAACTACCGGCGGGTCCTATCCAACGAGCGAATGAGTTCGAACTGCCGGACGACGGCCAGAAGACGGCCGAATTGATGCGCTTCGGTCTGCGGAGAATCCTGCTGGGTGTAGTCAAGAAAACGGTGATTGCCGACCAGCTTGGCTTAATGATCGCCTATATCGACGGACTGCAGCCTCAGTACAGCAACATGAACTGGATTGCGGCCTGCCTCTATGCGGCGCAGATCTATTTCGACTTTGCTGCGCTGACGGACATCGCTATCGGGACAGCGGCGATTTTCGGCATCCAATCGCCCGAAAACTTCGCCTATCCGTTTTTCGCCCCGAGCGTCAGCCAGTTCTGGCGCCGTTGGCATATGACTCTGACATTCTGGCTGACTGACTATGTGTTTACCCCTTTGCGCATGGCTACACGCAGTTGGGGAAAGTGGGGTCTGGTGTTAAGCATCACGGTCACTATGGTTCTGATAGGTCTTTGGCATGGGCTGGGTATCGGATTTCTTATATTTGGCATAATTCACAGCGTGTTTCTCGTCGTGGATGCGCTAACAGGTTCCGCTCGCCGGCACTTTTACCGCGAACATCCGGTCGCAAATCACATCACAAGCGCTGTCGGCCCGTTCTTTGTTTTCGGTATGTTTGCCTTCTCGCTAGTCTTCTTTCGGGCCGTAACGCCGCCGGCGATCCTGTATGTGATGAAGCACATTGGGGATGGTCTGTCATCTCCTCTAGCCTCGGTCCGAGCGTTCTATTATGGTTTCGGTAGACTCCGGTCTGCTCAAATTTCTCTTGCCACGAGCTTAGTGGCTCTGTTCGAGTTGGGCGGCTATTTGCGCAGTCAACACTGGAAAGCAATGAACAAACTTCCGCAGTTTTCCGATCTGCCACTTCCCGTGCGGTGGGCAACGTATTATGCCGGAATTGCTGTGGCAGCGACAGTTCACCAGGAAAGTGTTCACTTCATCTACGTCCAGTTCTGATTATGTCCCCAGTCGACGCTCAACCAATCAGGTCAACACCTCAACCGTCCCTTCTGTCCGAGCCGCGGGGCCGGTATCTAGGCCGGATATGGCTCCGCTTGGCTCTCTTTTTCTCCCCGATCCTCGTTCTTGTCGTCCTCCCGGTCTACTACGTGGATCCCTTCGGGGTGTTTGCCAAGCAGTCTGTGATTCCTGACCCGATCCGTTCGAAATACGCTCAGCAGGTGAATCAGGTGTTTTGGAAATTACCGGCCTATAGCCGGAACCCAGCAGCAAATATACTTCTGGGAGATTCAGAAACGGCCCAATTGCCGGCCCAGGTCCTGCACACGGTCACCGGTCAGCAATACTCTAATCTTGCGTATGGCGGCGGAACCCTCCGAGAGTCGGTGTCCACGTTCTGGTTTGCATCCCGCAGAGTCGAACTCCAGAAAGTTCTTTTCGGGATAAGCTTCATGGAGTACAACCCTTATCCTCTGGACCGCGTTATACAAGCAGAAGAAATTTCACGCCATCCCGGCTTGTATTTCTTAAATTCGGACGTTCTGGAGACGACGGCATATGACATTGCCGACGCAATCCTCCATATCCCTATCAATCTGCTGCCGCAGGTGAGCAAGGATGCATTTTGGGCGAGTCAATTGCAATACCTCAGTACGCGCTACAAGAGAAAGTCATCTCCCCAAAACCTAAAAGATGAAATTCAAAAGATTGTCGAGGATTGCCATGCACGTAACATCTCGATCATCTTTGTCATCCCGCCTCAACATATAGAGGCTCAGCAGCGGGTCCAGGAACTCGGTGTCGCGGATGACTATCAACAATTTAAGAGCGACCTGGTATCAATGGCGCCAGTGTATGACTGTGACATTGACAGCGACCTGACACGTGATAAAAGCAATTACGTCGATCCTTTTCATCTAACCGCCAGTGCGGCCGCGCGTTTTGCTGAAGATGTCGGCTCAGGGAACCCGAGGTGGTGCAGAACACTGGGCGTGAATTAAATAGAGGGCTCGACCTAGGAACTTCTGGCCACTCAGCAAGGCAAGATCCCAGATTCTGTTTATCGCATCAGCACCCCGGAAACCGGGAGACCGAGACATGGACCCTTCGACACTGGCGAGCAGGAGATTCAATCTCGCCGACCAGGAACGATTCGCCAATATTTCTGGCGACCGCAACCCCATGCACCTTGACCCACTCCTGGCCAGGCGAACGCAAGCGGGCGCACCCGTTGTACACGGCGTACATCTCTTGCTTTGGGCTCTCGATGCATTTGCAGAAAACCACTCTGGCCTACCGCCCTTGCGCAGCTTTCGGGCACGATTCAATAAGTTCGTGTATGTGGAAGATTCAGCGAAGGTGGTGCTGGCGCACCGCCAGTTAGAGAGCGTGCGGTTGAACGTGTGTGTGACCGGTGCGCCGATGATGCTGGTCGAGGTTCAATTCGGCGATCCCAGGGGCGAAACAATTGACTTACTTACTTCCGACGAACTAATCCCGCCCCCTGCAACCGCGCTCGACTTTAATTTCGAGCAGATGTCGAACCGCTCGGGACGTTTCGCATTTGCTACACCACCGGAGGCTGTGGCGGCGATGTTTCCGGCCGTTGCAGGATGGATCGGCCCTCGGCGTGTTGCGGCACTTGCCGCCAGTTCCAATCTAGTGGGCATGATCTGCCCAGGACTGCATTCCATTTTCAGAGGGATTTCGATAGAGACTTGTGCTGAAACCGAAACGCAAGACGTGCTTGCCTTTCGTGTTACTGAAACTGATCCGCGATTCCATCTTGTTCGGCATGAGATAGCTGGAGGCGGGTTGACCGGCAGCCTGGAAACGTTCGCTCGTACTCCGCCAGTATCGCAGGCCACGATGCAGTCCCTGGCCGGACTGGTCAATCCAACCGAGTTTGCCGGAGCCATAGCACTCGTCGTCGGTGGCTCACGTGGGCTTGGCGAACTGACGTCTAAACTCGTGGCCACCGGAGGCGGGCACGTAATCATCACCTATCAGGTTGGGCGGGCTGATGCCGAGAGGGTTGCCCGGGAGATTCTTGAGGCGGGCGGCACCGCAGAGGCTATGGCTTACGACGCCCGAAGGGCCGCCGAGAAGCAACTCGCTGGCCTGGCAAATGCGCCGACCCATCTATATTATTTTGCGACACCGACAATCTCCCAGCGTCAATCGGAGGTCTTCGTCCCCGGTCGGTTCGATGACTTCAACGCCGTGTACGTTCATGGATTCTGGCAACTGTCGGTAGCCCTGCGAGCGCGTCGGGCTGGGCTGTCAATCTTCTACCCCTCCTCAGCCTTCGTATCTGAGCGACCGCGGAACATGACCGAATATGCAATGGCTAAATCGGCCGGGGAGGCACTATGTGCCGACATGAACTCAAGCTTGGCGCCATTACATGTTACGGTGAGCCGTCTCCCGTCCTTGCCGACCGATCAGACCGCTTCGATCACCCCAATGGAGAGCGCGTCCGCGGTCGCAACCCTGCTCCCGATTGTGCGTGAGGTCCAGTCCTGGCCACGGTGACGTCTGGTACCAACTCACGAATGGGTGGGTGCTGGGAAGGTATGCGATGTATAGTGATTTTGATTTAGGCCGGGGGATTGAACCTTGTTGAGCGATGCGCTGCCGGATCTTGACTATCTCCGTCTGCTTGCAGCGAGCAGGAAACTCTCGGCTGCGCCTGAAAAGCCTGCGCTTAGGCTGGCGCTTTTGAGCGATGCAGCTACGCAACAATTTATTCCGGTTCTCAGGGCCATTCTGGACAGAAGTGGCTTTGCCGCAGATATCTATGAGGGCTCGTTCGATGCTATAGAGCTGGAGGCTTACGACGCTCAATCGCGATTATATTCATTTGACCCTGATGCAATTGTCATCCTGAATGCGACGCAGGCATTGCACGCCTCATTCGCCAAGCGGAGGACCAGCGCCAGCGTCTTTATCGACGAAACCCTCAAGAGGATTACGACGGTTTGGAGCGCGATCCAGTTGAACAGCCGGGCAACGGTCATTCAGAGCACCTTTGCCCGGCCGCGAGAAAGATACTTTGGCAGTTACGACCTCAAAGTTCCTGAATCATTTTATTCTGTCGCGCTCTCTCTGAACGCCGGTATTGCTAAGTGTGCACGAGAACATAAGGGAGTGCTCCTGCACGACGTAGACGGGGTGGCTTCGCTGGTAGGCAGGATGCACTTTTTCGATGACCGGTTTTGGGATCTTTCCAAGACGTTCTGCTCGCTTGACTTTCTGCCCCATGTCGCGCAATCCCTGGCTGATGTTCTGGTGGCGATGCAAGGGCGAGGGATAAAGTGTGTGATTCTGGATCTCGATAACACTCTTTGGGGAGGAGTTATCGGCGATGATGGCCTGGCTGGCATTGCACTCAATGCGCACGGCGAGGGTGAAGGATTTTACCGCCTTCAACTCTTTCTGCGGGAACTCCTGAGAAGAGGAATCATTCTTGCTGTCTGCAGCAAGAATGACGAAGCAAATGCAGTACTGCCGTTCGAGTCACACCCCGCGATGGTTCTGCGGCGCGAAGACATCACGGTCTTCGTCGCGAACTGGAATGACAAGGCGGAGAATATAAAAGCTATTCGGGAAAACTTGAATATCGGTTTCGACTCAATGCTCTTTCTCGACGACGATCCATTCGAACGCAACCTCGTGAGGAAGCTTCTGCCGGACGTTATTGTGCCTGAGCTTCCGGCCGATCCTTCGGAATACGTGCGGTTCCTGTCGGAGTTGAACCTTTTTGAGACCACGACAGTCTCGGATGAAGATTCGCGCCGCGTTGAGCTTTACAAGCTGGAGGCCAAGCGCCGTGTTACGGCTGCCAACTATGCCTCGATTGATGAGTTTCTCCAGTCGCTTGAGATGCGGATCATTGTCTCCAGATTCGATCCTTTTCATCTTCCTCGAATAGCACAGCTGATTCAAAGGAGCAATCAGTTCAATGTCACGACCCGGCGCTACAGTGAGGCAGAATGCGCGCGAATGATGGAGGATCATTCCATACTCCCCCTCTACGTGAAATTGTCCGACAAGCTCGGCGACCATGGACTGATTTCTGTCGTCATCCTGCAAGTGCAAGGTGAGGACCTGTGCATTAGAGACTGGTTGATGAGTTGCCGCGTATTATCAAGAGGCGTAGAACAGCATGTCATGAATGAAATTTTCAGGTATGCGGCGAAGGTAGGCGCGACGCAGGTCATTGGCTTCTATTTTCCAACGCCAAAGAATGAGATGGTGAGAGAACTCTACCGTCAGTTTGGGTTTAGTCCGGTTCTCGAGGCGGATGCTTCGACAAAGTGGTCCTTGTCTGTACAGGCATATCAGCCCACAAAGGTTTACATTAAGGCCGTTGAACCAGAATCGGCAGCAGTTGTCCCTTAGCTTGACTCGACGGTTCGCCGACTGGCATATGCGGATGGAAAGTATGTTTTCGCATCCCTCCGCAGGAAAGACTGCACTCGGCCAGGCAAGCAAGAATATGGCAACGAGGGAAACTCTCATGGTTGCGACAAATGATTTGCATGTGCGCTTGACAAACATTTTCCGCGACGTTTTTGACGATGATGCTCTCATCCTTCATGACGACATGACGGCGGATAACGTAGAAAGCTGGGACTCTCTCACTCACGTGGATCTTATTGTGGCGATCGAAAAGGAGTTTAAGATCAGGCTCACCACGGGCGAGATCTCGGGCCTGAAAAGTGTAGGACAATTAACCGCGCTGGTGTCACGGAAGGCGGGCATGTAGGTCGATTGCGCTACGCTGTAGCCAGGAACCCGGACCGGGGAATGAACCTTGCCCTTGCCGTCAAGTAGGCGTGCCGGCAATGAGGCCGTGAATACCGTTGCGAACCCCTCATCACTGAGGATAAACTTGTGCGGATTAGGCCGGTTTCCCCTAGAGGCATGCATGCTTGTCAAGCTACAGTCCGCCATCGCGCTGTTCACCTCCAGCTGCCTGGTTAGCGTGGCTGCGTCGCCCTCGAGTGTGGGCTTTGTCGTAACCAACGGGCGGGCACAGGTCGACGGCTCGGTCGTGCACGGCAACTCGACCCTTTTCCAGGGGAGTGTGGTCCAGGCAGGCAGTGTTACGTCGGACCTCATGTTCCCTGGGGGCTCCAATCTCCTCCTTCAACCAGATTCCGCAGTCAAGGTCTACCGCGAATATGCCGTTCTGCAGCGTGGCGGGGCCATCCAGCGTGGCGCCCACGCACTGGTTGCGGATGGACTGAAAGTATCTTCCCTATCGCCGCAAGGGGCAGTCTTTGTCGACGTGCAAGACAAGTCTCACCTCAAGGTAACAGCGCAGAGTGGAGCCGCCGAAGTTCGTAATCCGTCTGGGGTCCTTGTCGCTCGATTAGAGCCGGGAAAGGCGTTGAGCTTTGCCATCCAGGTTCCGCAACAAAGTCCAGCGCAGAATCTAACTCCCGCGGCCGGGTCGCAAGCTCCAGCAGGAGTGCAACTGACACTGCATGGCGTTCTTCGTAAGGACCATCCAGGGCGTTATGGGCATTTTCTGCTGACCGACGTGGCTACAAACGTCACATACGAACTGCAAGGGCCAAATCTCGACGATCTGGTGGGGGCATCAGTAGAGGTCACCGGCAGCACTTTCGATACAACGGCTGCGGAGGGGGCTTCCAAGGTGATGTCGGTCTCTGATATTCACCAGATGCCCATGAGCGAGATACGGGGAAATACTCCGGCCGGAAACGCTCCCGCCACGGCAACCCCCGCACCTTCCGTTGAAACCGTTCCTTCCAATGGAGCGGGACCACAACCCGGCGCCAATCCGGAAGCTACAGCGCCTCCGGACGCGAACAACACCCCGCCCCCTCCGCCCCTGCCCAAGAACAACGATAGGACGAAGATCATCGTCATCGTGGCCCTCGCAGCTGGAGCTGTTGTCGGGGTCGCTTTGGGCTTGGGTGGCGGTAAATCGTCGACCGTCAGCCCCGAATAGGCCGCTCTCAGACCAGGAGATAGGGCTTAGTCAACTGTCGCCGGGGAATTCTTCGTTTGCTGAGTGGCTGCTGCCAGGGCGAGAACCAGAATCGGCCATGCCCCAACCGCCGGACGCGAAAACGGATAATCGAACGACGCATGGATCAAGACGGCGATCAAGCCGATTCCCCAGATCGATCGAATCGCCGGCCTGATCCCCCAAAGTGCGAGAGAGAGCATGGCGAGCCCGACAGGCAGGCCCCCTTCCGCAGTCCACTGCAACCAATCGCAATGGGCCTGGTTGACGATGGCTCCGGGGTCGAATGTGGCGAAGGCGGGATAAACTGCAGGCCAGGATCCCAATCCCCAGCCAATCCAGGGCCGCGCCGCTATCATGTGCAGCGTGGAGAGGGCGAACTGAAGGCGCCCCGCGGTCAAAGCCTCCGAGGCAAATCGCGCCGAAGCTGTTTCAAATCCCACGATCAAAGTCAGAACGCCTGTCGCGCCAGCTAACACCAGCGCTGCAAACCGGATTCTCCGGCCACCCATAGTTTTCTGCACATGCGATAGAAGCAAAACGCCAAGCACTTCAGCGAAGCCGATTAGAAGGCCCCCGCGCGAAGCGCTGACTACCAAAGCCGTCAGCAATACGGCTGAAATCCCCAGGAAGGTATACGATTTTCCCGCCTCGCAGAGCGCGAGGAAGAGAGCGATGGGGAGGATCGTTTCCATCAAGGCGGCGAAGTGAGTGTGATAGACAATCGGCCCCATTACGAAATCATGGTAGCCGGTAGGAAATAGACCGAACACCTTTCCGGGAGATAGATATGCCTGGAGAATCGCTTCTACCGCAATTGCGAAGCCAAACCACACGATAGTCGTTCGCAGACGCTTGGCCATGCTTTCATGCTTCAACGTAGATACGCCTATGTAATAAACCGCGACCCAAGTCATCCACTGCAGGGTTGCGCGATCGGTCGCGAAACGGTCAATGGTAAAGCCGGTGATGAGTTGAAAGCATCCCCAAAGGACGATGAAGCCCAGCGCGAACAATGGTAAGTATGTTCCACGTACAGGCACTCTTCCGAGGACCAGGGTTATTCCTGCAATGAGAAACGTTGCTATCTCAAAGAGAGCGACAGGCCAGTAGGCGGGAATCCAGAGTGTGAGCGTCGCGAGAAACAGTGCCAGCAGAAATGAGAGCAGGAGCAGCGCGTCTCTTGCGCCGAGCCAGGTGCCGCGGGCAGGGTTCTCTGTCTTTATCATGAACTTACGTCTTTTGGCCCTTGACCACCAAGAACCAGCCGAACCATGGGGCCAGAAACTCAAATGGTTTGCACTGATGTTTTTCTATGGAAATATCGGGACCGAACAGTTGCCTTAGTTTCCGTCCTGTATAGAGATCCATATGAACGGGGGCCGCACTGTTCTCAATGTTCTGTTTCCATTCTCCGCCAAACCTGAGAATGCCCCACAATGTGGAATAGGACCACAAGGCATAGACATGCACATTGAACCTACCGCCGGGTCGAAGGACGCGAAATATCTCGCTTACCACTTGCTTCGGCTCATCGGTGTGATGGAGAACGCCGTGCGAATAAACGTAATCGAAGCTTGCATCCTCATGCGGAAGATGCCGGGCATCCGCTTCATAAACGACTGCGAGATCGCCAACGCGTGCGCGCGCCAACTCTACATGCTTCGTCGTCAAATCTACCCCGGTAGCCAGGGCCCCATGCTTTGCGAACTGCAGGAGGTCGCTTCCCGTTCCGCATCCGATTTCGAGCACCTTGTCTCCCTGATGCTTGCGAAACTCTGCGACCTCGTAAAGCCACGGATAGGTGGAGTAGCGCTCCTGCTCGCTTAGAAACAGAGGGGTCTCGTTCCAGTGAGATTGGGCGAGCTGCGCCGCGTCAGGCATCACTTGCACCATTCCTTGCTGTTGCTGAAGGACGGGTGGTTTGTTCCCGTACTTCATAACCTCTGCCGTTCGAAAATTTGTAATACATATTCAGA
>CAVYCQ010000011.1:0-893876 GCA_963767045.1 uncultured Acidobacteriaceae bacterium
TGTAAACCGTCAGTCGAGCATGATGGTGGTAGTCCATTCGGTCTCCTGGGATAGCTTTTGCTTCGCAACATCAGCTTCACAGTTCTCGACCGAATGGACAACAACCTCTTGAAATTTCACATTTAGCCGCGGGCTTTCGCTTGGAATTGCAGCGGGACTGGATCCACTTCCGCTTTAAAGTCGGGCGTTAAGCGTTGAAAAAAAATGAGGGCTTTAGCCCCGGCTTCAAAACCCCGCGGCTAAAGCCGGAGAAGAATAGTTCTACGCGAATCGCTCGGCTTGAAAGCCGAGCTCCCCCCATGAATGCTGGGCTCCCACCACGCAATATGGACGAGTCTGATTCTCAGCCGCCCCCTTCGGCAAGCGCAGGGCAGGCTATCCGGGACTCAACCCTGAAATGTAGGAACTCAGTACTTCCAGCTCATGTCCGCGTCTGCGGGAGCCGTCTTCTGGATGCGCTCCATGATCTTGGGCAAATACATGGTGTTGTAGTGCAGGCGAGAGAGCGCATTGGGCAGGTTCGGGTCGCCGTTCCAGCAGTGCTCCGCCCGGTCGCCATATTTCACCTCGCCCTCATAGGGAACCCCATGGCCCGGAGTACCCGTCTTGTCGAGAAAATCCTGCATCAGGTAAACCGCGTCGTTGAGGAAGTAGGTATCGGCCGAACCCACGTAGATATGAAGCTTGCCCTGGAGCTGGGGGCCGAGCTTATCCCAATCGCGCTGCAGAATGGCGTCCAGGTCGTAGTGATCATGCCAGTAGGCAGCAACCTGGTGGTCGATGGCCCCGGTTTGCTTGTCGAAGATCTGCGCTGGATAGCCATCCGGGCCTACCGGGCCGTAAACCGCCTGCCAGATATCCAGCTGCTCTCCCGAGCGCCCGTGGTCGCCCAAGGCCGCCTCGTAAGCGGCATTATCGCGGGCCGACATCAGCGTCTGACCAAGGTAGTTGCGCATGGTAGGTTGCTCGACTTGCTTGTGGGCTCCCTCGAGGTAAAAGAAATTCGGTTGTTTGTAGAGGTCGACGGTCGCGTAGGCATGAAAGTCGACCGGGTCGGGGCAGGCGACGAAAGCGCCGTTGTAGTCAGCGGGATAGAACATCTGCACCGCCAACGACTCCCAACCGCCCGTGGATCCGCCGTAAACAAAGTGCGCCCAGCCACCCGTCAAGCCGCGAAACTGCTTTTCGATGGCGGGCAGCAACTCAGTCTCGATGGCGTCGCCATAAGGACCCAGGTTGGCGGAGTTGACTGCATATGAATCGTCGTAGAACGGGTTGGCATGCTGGATCTTGACTACCAGGATTCGAGGAAAGCCGGGGCTGATCCATTGCTTGTACTGGTCGTAGGCCTCTTGTTGCTCGATGCGGTTGTACCCTTCCAGATGAAAGCGCTCCGAGTAATCGGGCTTGAGATCCGGATCGGGTGGGGTGGTGCGAAACGAGTCCATCTCGTCCACAAAGTGGTCGTGAAAGATGGCGATGGGGAAGTGCGCGTTGGGATGCTCGTCGAATCCCTCGGGCACCAGCACGATGGCGGAGAGATACATCGGCGTGCCCCAGAACTTGGTCAGCAGCTGGCTCTGGATACGGATGTGGCGAATGTACTTGGTATCCGGCTGCGGAGAAATGGGTGGAATGATTTCGGTGAGCTGGATGGCAAGTTTAGAGTGATCGTCGATGTGCACCTTGACCGGCTTGGAATAAAGATTGCCCGGGGCGAGGTTCCAATGTTGGCCTTCCCCGCGGTCCGGCGCCAGCTTCACCGTAGTGCCATTCGCGCGATGGAAGGTCTGGTAGATGTTGAGCACGGCCTGCACGTAGTAATCGCCCGCGGGCACCTGGTCGAGCGAGCGGATGGGGTAGCCGGCGGCCTCCCTGGTGATGGTGACTGTGTGGCCGGGGGCCAGTCCATCGACCGTGGTGCCGAACACGATCTGCGAACGAGGGGTGTCGTCAATTTGCATCCGCGGTTCTTTGGCGGGATCGGTCGAGAGCAGCAGCAATACCCGGCCGTCGAGTGGCTTGGGCGAAACGCTGGCAGGAAAGCTGACTGTGATTTGGGCCGTTAGGTAAGGGCCTGAAGCCACGAATGCAGCAAGCAGGAGAGAAAGGGTGCGCAGCATAAGGGAAGTATAGCGAGCCGCTCAATCACCACCTTCAGCGCCCGCCCCCGTATCGAGTCGGGAGCGCCGGCTCACCTTCCGCGGATGTTTTGCGATACTAATCATGCCTGCTATGTCCAAGTTCACGTGCAGTATCTGCCGGTTGCTCATTGCTGTGCTGGTTCTTCCAGCGACGCCACTGGCCCAAGCCAGCGCCTACGATGCGCATCCCAAACTGGTCATTATCCTGGTGGTCGATCAGTTTCGCGCCGACTACCTTGACCGCTACCGGGCCGATTTCAAAGGGCGGGGCTTTCGCCTCTTTCTGGATCACGGCGCTTACTTTGAAGATTGCTACTACGACTACGCCAACACCAAGACCGCCCCCGGCCACGCTACGCTGGCCACTGGGGCCTACACGGATGGCCACGGGATCTCGTCCAACGAATGGTGGGACCTGACCCGCAACAAGCAACGCCCCGTCTCCTCGGTCGAAGACGATCGCTACCGCGTGGTGGGAGAAATCCATCCCAGCAAAACCGGCGGAGCCTCCCCGCTCAACCTTCGCGCCTCGACGATTGGCGATTCGCTGCGCCTGGCAACCGTGGGCCAAGCCAAAGTGTTCGGCGTCTCCTTGAAAGATCGCGCTGCCATCCTGCCAGTCGGGTATTCGGCCAATGGCGCTTACTGGATTGACCAGGTCTCCGGCTCCTTCATCACCTCCAGCTACTACATGGACGCGCTTCCCGACTGGGCCACAACCTTTAATTCCGGCGACCGTATCGCCCAGGCGCAACAGGAGGCAGGTGTACCAGGCACCCAGCCGTTCTATGATTCGGTCGGATCCACCCCGGCGGCCAATGCCTACGAGCTCGACTTCGCCCGGGCGCTGATCACCGGTGAGCAACTCGGCAACCACCCGGTCACCGACATGCTGGTGGTTAGCCTTTCCGCGAATGACATCGTTGGCCATCAGTTTGGGCCGGACTCTCCGCAGTCAAGGCAAATGGTCGATTCCCTTGACCAGCAGCTCGACAGCTTCTTCACCTGGCTGGACAAGAACATACCTGGCGGCTTGGCCAGCACGTGGATTGCGCTTTCCGCCGACCATGGAGTCGCGCCCGTTCCCGCCCAGGCCCTCGCCTTGGGCTTGCCCGCGGCCACCATTGACATGGCGAAGTTCACCGCCAACGTCAACGACGCCATGAATGCCAAGTTTTCTCCGGGAGAGAAAATCGACTACCTGTTGCCACAGCAGGAGCTGCCCTACCTGGCGCTCAATCGTCCGTCGTTTGAAGTTGCAGGGATCAACGAGCAGGAGGCCGAGCAAGCTGTCCAGCAGGCCATCCCGGCCGCGGTGGCCGCGCTGGCCCCCACCCCTCCACCGCCCGGGAGCGAAGCGACCCCTCCCACCCCTCCGCCCGCTGCTGCTCCGTTGCCCAACCCGCCTCCGCTGCAACGGACGCTTCCACCGGCAGGATCCAAACAGCGATCGAAAGGACGCGCTAGCATCAGCGCTCAAGCCAAGCCCGTCATCGCTCCCCCAGCGCCGCCTCCGGTTCGCTTGCCTGCCACTCCCATCGTGGTAAATACCTACACCCGCGAGCAACTGGCCTCGGGCCAGCTGCCCCCGTCGGAGTGGGGACTGCTGCTGGCCCACAGTTACAGCCCCAATGGCGGGTGGTACGTGATGGTGATTCCGGCCGCCTACCAGATGCAATCGCTCAAGAGCGGCACCACCCACTTCAGCCCCTGGTCCTATGACCGCCATGTCCCGCTGGCTTTTTATGGAGCGCCCTTCACGCCCGGCATCTATCACGGGCGGGTGCAGCCGGTTGACCTTGCCGCCACTCTGGCCTCTTTGCTGGGGGTAATTCAGCCGTCGGCCTCGGTGGGAAATGTGCTGACCCAGGCGATCCATACCTTGCCGGCTCTGCCCGCGCCACGCGCAGCGAGCGGTTCCCGCCGGGCCCCGCAGGAGGGTGCGGCCAGCCAGTGAAGCCCGATATGAGCGTTCGCTTCGCCGGTATTCTGCTCCGCAATCCGGTCATCGCCGCCAGCGGAACGTTCGGCTATGGCGTTGAATTTGAAGACGTTGTTTCCCTCAATCGGATTGGCGGCTTCATCACTAAAGGGCTCTCCCGGGAGCCCATGGCGGGCAACCAGGCGCCGCGCCTGATCGAAACTCCGGGGGGCATGATCAATGCCATCGGGTTGCAAAATGTCGGAGTCCAGGCCTTCGTAGAGAAAAAGCTTCCCGCATTGCGGCCCCACTCCGGCACCGCCTGCATCGCCAACGTCTTCGGGTACGAGATAAGGGATTATGTTGCGGTCATCGAAGCCCTCAACCGCGCGCCCGGCATCGCCGCCTACGAGTTGAATGCCTCCTGCCCCAACACGCAGCATGGAGGCATGGTCTTCGGCACTGATACTGGCATTCTCGACCAACTGGTCACGCGCGCCAAAGCGGTTTCGCGGCGCCCCCTGATCGTTAAGCTCTCGCCCAACGTCACGTCGATTGCGCAAATGGCAAAATGTGCCGAGAACGCCGGAGCCGACGCACTTTCGCTGGTCAACACCTTCTTATCGCTCTCCATCGACGTTGAGACCCGCCGCCCGCGCATCGCCAACAATACCGGCGGACTTTCCGGGCCGGCGATTAAGCCGATCGCCGTGCGTATGGTCTATGAAGCGGCTCGGGCCGTGTCGATTCCGATTTGCGGTTTGGGGGGTATCACCACCGCCGAAGACGCGGTTGAGTTTCTGCTGGCGGGAGCGACCGCAGTACAGGTCGGGACGGCCAGTTATGCCGATCCGCGCGCAGTGCAGCGGATCGCAGAATCGCTGGAGCGCTGGTGCGCCCGCCATCGCATCCCGCGGGTCGCGGATCTGATTGGGGGCTTGCAGATGAACGAGGGACCAAAAGAAAAGGCCCCCTGATCCAGGGAGCCCTTTCTATCTCAGAGGTTTTGCTTACGCGACGTTGCGCATCAAGCGCTCGCGCAATTCCTCGGGAATGCGATCTTGAAGGACCCGGGCTTGCGCCATCGCCACTTCAGCAAGATAGACAGGCGCCGGGGTTGCCACGGCAGCCAGAACCCAGATCAACAGCGAAACCAGCAAGCCGGCGATCGCCGCTGCTTGCAGGCTCAACACAATCGACATCTGCCAAAGGTGCAAATCCACCAGCGCCCAGTGCTGCAAAGGCTGCACCCGATGAATGACCGCCAGGCCGAATAAGAAAGCCGCGATGGAGACTGTGCTCAAACTGATAAGAACCACATCGACGGTGCGATGCAGCCGCTGACGGGAGCGGCAATGTGCGCATTCCACCAGATGCTGTTCGTAATCACGGCGCATCTCGGGAGTAATCCCGGAGATGTCATATCTCCAGCTGGAAAGTATGTCGCCTACTACTCGATCTGTGCATGCTGTCGTTTGCATTCTTATATTTAGCCGCTTTACACCATAGTAACATCATCGCCTGGCCCGGCCAGTGAATTCGCATGGCCGCAACCACCGGCCAATCGACCTAACTGAATTATAAGCAAATAGGCTGGAGCGGGGTATCCTGTTCGGCCAAAATTAGCTTGTTTGCCAACAGGCTCATACGGTCTCGCAGCGCCCTTTCCGCCGTAACTCTTGCAAGCTCGGGCAGATTGTTACATTCCGATAGATGCGCCAGAACGACATAAGTGGCATTTCCATCGTAATTCTTTTCCAGAAAGTCGGAGGTCGCCTCATTCGATAAGTGACCCACACGGGACATCACGCGCTGCTTAACAGACCAGGGGTAGGGACCGTCGCGCAGCATTTCCACGTCATGGTTACTTTCGAGCATAAGAACATCGCAGTTGCGGATGGCCATCTTGACGTTAGGCGGCATGTATCCCAGGTCGGTGGCAATGGCCATGCGAACCCCGTCGGCCTCAAAAACAAAGCCGACCGGATCGGCCGCGTCGTGAGGAATGGTGAATGGGGTGATGGCGATGTCGCCGATCTGGAATCCGTTTCCGGCGGCGAAATACTCTACCCCGGGCAGCCGGCAGGGGTCGCCGGTTTTAGCCGCTTCCGGCTGGCTGGAATCGGCAGGGTCGTCCGCCTCGTCAGTGCCGTTCGCGCAGGGGACAGCGTCATCGGCCGGCGAAACTGCCGCCTGCTTCTGGGCCAGGTCCTGCTGCCGCTGCGCCAGCCAGGCACCATAGGTGAGCCGCTTTTGCGGCATCATCCACCGCATCCACGCGCGATGCGTGGCCTCGGTAAAGTAGACCGGCACGCCCAGCTTGCGGGCCAGGACGGCGACCCCCTGCACGTGGTCCTGATGTTCATGGGTGATCAGCAGGGCATCGATGGCTGCCGGATCTTCATTCGCCATCTGCATCCGCTTCAGCAGTTCCCGGCAGGAGAGCCCGGCATCCACCAGGATGCGTGTCCGGCTGCTGGAGACCAGTGTGCTGTTCCCCTTGGAGCCGGAGGCCAGCACCGTCATCCTCATCATGGGAAAAGCATACGCTCCCTGGCTGTTGATTTTAGGGCGGTTGCGCAGGAGGGGTGCCAACCGCGGTACTCCCAAAGCACAAAACGGAACGGAATCAATACTGGTAGAACCCTCGCCCCGACTTCCGCCCCAGCCAACCTGCATCCACCATGCGAACGAGCAGCGGGCAGGGCCGGTACTTGGGGTCGCCCAGGCCTTCGACCATCACCCGCATGATGTCCAGGCAGACATCGAGCCCGATAAAGTCGGCCAGCTTCAGTGGTCCCATGGGGTGGGCCATCCCCAACTGGAACACCTGGTCTATGGCCTCAGCGGTGGCCACCCCTTCCATGACGGCGTAGATTGCCTCGTTGATCAGGGGCATCAGAACCCGGTTGGAGACGAACCCGGGGGCGTCCTGCACCTCGACCGGCGACTTGCCCAGCGTTTCCGCCAGGGCTTTGACCCGGGCGAAGGTTTCATCGGTCGTCTCCAGCCCCCGGATCACCTCCACCAGCTTCATCACCGGGACAGGATTGAAAAAGTGCATTCCGATGACTTGGCCCGGCCTCTGGGTCTGCGCCGCCAGCCGGGTGATGGAAATGGAAGAGGTATTGGAAGCCAGAATCACCTCCGGCTTCAACACCGCGTCCAATTCCATGAAGAGTTCCTGCTTGAGCGCGAAGCGCTCCGGCGCAGCCTCGATGACAAAGTCGCATACCGCCAGGTCTTGTCCCTGTAGGGTGCCCCGGATCGATCCCAGGGCTTTCTCCGCCTCGGCAGCGGTCACTTTGCCCTTGGCGGCCTCGCGTTCCATATTCTTGCGAATCGCTTCCAGGCCGCGATCGAGAAAACGCTGTTCGACCTCACACAGCACTACCTGAAATCCGCCCCGGGCAAAGACATGGGCAATCCCATTCCCCATGGTCCCGGCGCCCACCACTCCCACTATCTGGATGGCCTTCACCCTGTTCTACCGCGCCCGCGCCAGCAAGCACGTGATGTTGTCATGGCCGCCAGCCTCATTGGCTGCCCCGATCAGCTGGGCCAGGGTCTCTTCCAGCCCCCCCGCTGCGCGCAGGATCTTCGCAATCTGCTCATCGTTCACCTCGCGCATCAGCCCATCAGAGGCCAGCAGATACAAATCTCCAGGCATGACTACAAATTCGATTAGATCGGCAGCCACCTCGTCCTGCGTGCCCACAGCGCGGGTGATCACGTTGCGCATGGGGGAGGTTTCGGCTTGCGCCGGGGTGAGCTGGCCCAGCCGCACTTGTTCGTCTACCAGCGAGTGGTCATGGGTCAGACGCTCCAGCTTGCCGCCCCGGAGGCGATAACAGCGGCTGTCGCCCACGTGAGCGACCCAGGCATGATTGCCGCGGGTTGCCATGGCCACCAGCGTCGTGCCCATGCCCGCCCGGGAGGGATCCTGGGCGGCGCTATGATGCACGCTATGGTTGGCCGCATCCACGGCCTGCTGGAAGGTTTCAAGTGTGAGCACGCCGTCGTTCATGGCGCGCAGCATGGCGTCCACCGCGAGCCGGCTGGCGACTTCCCCGGCGGCCGCGCCCCCCATGCCATCGCAAACCACAAAATTGCAGGCGCCCTCGCTGTTGCGGAGACTCAGGCCGTAAGCATCCTCGTTGGATTTCCGGGTGCGCCCCTGATCGGACGCACCGGCCGCCTCGTACTCCAGCACCGCTTGCTGCTTCTCTGGCATCTGCCTTCCCTGTGAGGCTTCCAAACGTAATTGTGCCACCATAATCTGTCCTGAAGCTGGCGTAAAGCGCTTTTGGCTGCCGCAGTGGAACGGCAGCCAAGGAAGTGGCGTGCAGGGAGTTTACAGGGGGGCTTGTGGAATATCTACGAAATGGTTAGCTGGCCAGGCCCAGCTCCTTGAGTTGATCAAGTGAAAAAATTTGCCGGGCGCCGGTGGCCCGGTCAATCAGGGAAGCGGTCAAACCGGCAACCATGGTCCGGTAGATCACTTTGAGGTGGAAAGGTGTACTGCTGGCCACGGCGGACAGGCGGTGCGACAACGAATCCCAATGCTCAAACTGGGCCCGCCGTGGCTCGCCCGGTCCCTCGGGCAGGGCAATCAGCTCAACGGTATCTCTGGCAGAATCGCCTGGAAGGTCCTTCACCAGGCGCAATTGCAATGAATAAAACATAGAGTCCTCGTTTTTTATAGGTGCTGAGTAGGGAGAAGATCTCAATAAGGCTAGAAAACCACGTTCCCCGGTCCAGGCGGAAGCAGAAGTTGTAGATCCGTGACTCTTTGGTGGGAGATGAGTCCGCTTTTGGGTCACCACTTTCCCGCTTTTGAGTAATGCCCCCGCGGTTTGGTTGCCTAGGAAACGCTGACTTCCCGGTAGATGCCTAAAACTCCGCGCATGGCATCGCAGATCTCCCCCAGGGTGGCGTAAGCGCGCACACAGTCCAGCAGGCAGGGCATGGTATTCGCGGCGCAGAGGCGGCCGCGGCCGGGTACCGGCTCCAGGGACAGGGCCATTCGGAGGGCGTGCAAACTTTGCCCGACCGCCTGGTTGGAGCGCCGCGCGCGTAGCCGCCCCAGCTTTGCACTTTGCCAATCGCGAACCGACTCACCGATGTGAAGAATTTCCTGGGGCTCCTCTTCGACCACGTAGTCATTGACCCCGACGATGATCTTTTCCCGGCTTTCCACCGCCCGTTGATAGGCGTAGCTGGCATCGGCGACTTCTCTCTGGGGAAAGCCGCGTTCAATGGCCCGCACCATCCCTCCCATCGCGTCCAGTTTTTCGAAGTAGTCGAACGCGCCCTTCTCCATATCCAGGGTCAGCCGTTCCACAAAGTAGGATCCGCCCAGCGGGTCGACGGTGTTGGCCACGCCGGATTCGTAGGCCAGGATCTGCTGCGTGCGTAAGGCAATGCGGGCCGCATCTTCCGTCGGCAAGGCGAGCGCCTCGTCGAATCCGTCGGTGTGCAAGCTTTGCGTGCCCCCGAGCACGGCGGCCAGGGCCTGGATGGCTACCCGCGCAATATTGTTCTTGGGTTGTTGCGCGGTTAGCGAGACACCCGCCGTCTGGGTGTGAAACCGCATCCAGTGGGACCGCGGATCCTGGGCGCCGAAGCGTTCCGTCATCAGGCGATACCAGAGCTTGCGCGCAGCCCGGAACTTGCCGATCTCTTCAAAGAAGTCGTTGTGAGCGTTGAAGAAGAAGCTCAAGCGGGGAGCGAAATCGTCGATCTGGAGTCCGCGGCGCAAAGCCCACTCCACATACTCCACCCCGTCATAAAGGGTGAAGGCCAGCTCCTGCAGCGCCGTCGAACCGGCCTCGCGTATGTGGTACCCGCTGATCGAAATAGGGTTAAAGCGCGGGGTGAAGAGGGATGCAAACTCGAGCGTGTCGACCACCAGCCGCATGGAGGGTGCGGGAGCAAAAATGTATTCCTTCTGCGCGATGTATTCCTTGAGGATGTCGTTCTGCAAGGTGCCCGCAATTTTTTTCCAGTCGCCGCCCTGCTTTTCGACGGTGACCAGGTACATCGCCCACAGCACATTGGCGGGGGAGTTGATGGTCATGGAGACGGTGGTCTTTTCCAGATCGATGCCGGCAAGAAGAGTTTCCATATCTTCGAGCGAATCGATGGCCACTCCACACTTACCCACCTCACCTTCGCTCTCCGCAGCGTCGGAGTCATAGCCCATCAAGGTGGGCAGGTCGAAGGCAACGGAGAGTCCGCCACCGCCATTTGCCAGCAGGTAGCGATACCGGGCATTCGTCTCCTCCGGGGTAGCAAAGCCGGAAAACTGACGCATGGTCCAGAGTTTGCCGCGGTAGCCGGTACTGTGAATGCCACGGGTGTAGGGGGGCACGCCGGGAAAACCGGGGTGGGCGGACTCCCAATCCGGGGGCAAGTCCGCCTGGGTATAGAGCCGGCGCACTGGGACCCCGGAAACGCTGGTAAAGCGCGCCTGGCCCAGTTCATCGCGATTGCTGCCCCCAGGAGCCCCGATAGGCTGCTCAGGGTGAGCGCGGAGCGCGCCGGCCAGGGTGGTCGCAGCCCACTCCTGCTCCGCAGGCGACGGATGACGATCGCGAAAAAGCTCTTCGGAAGACTCCGCCTTCTTGCCGTCCCCCTGCGTCATCGCCGCACCTCATCCAGAACAGATCAGCATAACTCTGTTCTGCCGTCAGGGGACGGGCCTCACGAAGACAGTTGCTTCCGGGAAAGGCGCACTTCCCGAACGCAACTGTTTTCGGGAAAAAAGGGGTACACGTCGCCGGAAGGGCTACTCGCCGCGCGCCTGCTCCCAGGCTTTGGCATATTTCCAGCTGACATAAGCCGAGTGATACAGGTGCAGCAATAAACCTTCGCGTCCGTCGAGAAAGCCGAGGCGAAAAAAGTAGTTGTACACAAAAGTCGCTAGCGGGTTAAGGACAACATTGGCCAAAAACGCCGGCAGCGCAAGCCCGGCCTTGCCCATGCTGACCGCCTGTTGCGCCCCCAGCGTGCTGTAGCGATCCATGTGCGCGATGTAGGCGGCCAGGGTGGGATAGGCATCGTGCACCATGTCACCCTTGAGCCGGCCTGCCTGGCCAACAAAGTGAACCGTTTCATGCACCGGGCGGGCTTCGAACTCGGCAGCGCCGCGACGAAACAGCCGCAGCTTGGGGTCGGGATAGAATCCGCCAAAGCGCATCCAGCGCCCGAGAAAAAGATTACGCCGGGGAAGCGCGTATCCATCGAACGGCGGATCGCTCTCCAGCAGCTCCCAAATCTCCTTTGCCAGCTGGTCGCTCAGGACCTCATCCGCGTCGAGCGAGAGTACCCAGTCGCCCCTGCACTTCTCGAGCGCGGAATTCTTCTGCCCAGCGAATCCCTTCCATTCCTCCAGGAAGAACAAGCAGCGAAAACTGCGCGCAATCTCCTCGGTGCGATCGTCGGAGCCGGAGTCCAGCACCACGATCTCATCTGCCCAGGCGACGCTGCCTAGCGTGCGTCCCAGATTGGCTTCTTCATTGCGGGTGATAATGGCGACGGAGAGCGTCTTACGCATCGTCGGTTCAGTGCAGGGTCACTGATTGGGAGCCCAGATGTTCCTTGATGACTCGCTCAACCACCGCCGGCAGTGTCTCCCCGGTTTTGGGCAGAACAAAGTTCGCAGCAGCGTCTGACCAGTCGAGCTTGAAGCTGGTGGAAAGCGCGGAAATCCATACCTGGCGCGGCGGAGTGTTGGGGGTGATCACGAATTTCCCCGGCGGCTCCTCAAAGAGGATGTTGAGCACGCCATTTTGTTCTTCCACTTCAAAACCGCCCTCTTCCTCCGCCTCGATGAGGCTCTTCTTGAGGGCGTCCATCGCGGCATCGCAGTGGCGCCGGAATGTAGTCTCATCTAGCATAGGTTGAGTGTAACAAGGCGCATGACGAGAATCTTTCTCCCCGTCGCTGGGGCTTTGCTGTTGTGTGCCGTGCCGGCCCTCCGGGCGCAAAAGCCGCCGGAGTCCGCCCATGATCTGGTCAAGGACGTGGTGTACAACGAACTCCAGGAGCGGCGCCAGGTCAGCCTGTGGCAATACCGGGAGGAGAAGCGGGTAGCCTCCCAAACCACCATCCAGCAAGAGGTCGAGACCCGCTCAGGGATTGTTTTCCGGGTGCTCGCGCGCCAGGGACAGCCACTGGACCCGGCGGCGCAACAGAAGGAAACCGAGCGGCTGAACAACCTGCTGAGGAATTCTTCCGAGCAGGCGCGAATGAAGCAGGAAGCTGAGGCGGATGAACAACGCTTGCAGCGGCTCATGACCGCCATGCCCGATGCCTTCCTGTACACCTACGATGGTACGGTGGACGGCAATGTGCGGTTATCCTTCCAGCCCAACCCTGTGTACTCGCCTCCAACTTACGAGGCGCGGGTCTATCACGCCCTGGCGGGAGACATCCTGATCCAGCCGCAACACAAGAGGCTGGTGAAAATAGATGCGCACATCTTGACTGAGATCGACTTCGGCTACGGTCTTCTGGGCCGGGTCGAGAAGGGGGGCCGCTTTCAGATTGAGCGCCAGCAGGTCGTCGAAAATCGCTGGAAGACCAGCGTCCTGGACGTCCACATCTCAGGGCGCGTGGTCTTCTTCAAATCCATCAACAAGGATCAGCGCGAGGTGCGCTCGAATTTTAAGCCAGTACCTTCGGACCTGGGTGTTCCCGGGGCAGTCGCCCTCCTGAATGCCATGAAGTCTCCTTAACCTTTCACCGCCGCGCGGATCTTGGGCAAGCCGGAGACGCTCGCCTGCAGATCGGGCTGCTGCAGCAGTTCCAGCAATTTGCGGGTGATCTTCTCGTCCGCCTCGGATACCTGGTGTAATCCCACCGGGTAGCGCACCACATACTCGAGCCCAGTGTCCGTGTACTGCAGCTGCCCTTGCGGTTCCGGCACCTTCATTTGAATATCGATGCGGCGTTCCGTGTTTCCCAATTGCCGCTGCAGTTCCTCGCCGTAAGTGGTGTGCACCGAGTGCACGGCGTCCAACACTTGCTTTTCCACCAGGTCGTACTTGCTGCCTGGATTTAACCCCACCGCCACCTCGTGCCAGGTGTACTCCGCGCCCGGCAATTGCTTGAACAGGGGAGTGGTCGCTTGGAAAAGAACGGAATTGGAAAAGACCACGATGCGCCCGGTGGGATAGAGATCCACGCCCGTGCCCGCCAGCTCCATCAGGTATAGGCGCACCAGCCCCACGTCCACCACATCGCCGGTCACTCCGGCGACGCTAATGCGATCGCCGACCCGGATGCCCCATCGCCCCACCAGGAAGAAATAGGCGGCCACGGAGAGCAGAATCGTTTGCAGGCCAACCGCCAGACCGGCGGTGATGAAGCCGGCAAAGGTGGCCAACGAACTGAACTCGCTGACAAATCCGAGGATGAGCACGATGCTCATGCAAAAGCCCATCACGATGCGGCGCAGCAGGAGAAACTGCCGCCGCCGGCGCACGTCGGCGATGTAGCGGAAGGTGATCCTGCGCCATATTTCGGAGAGCAATAGGATGACGCCGATGGCGAAGGCAATACTCAGAACGCGGAGCAGGATGGACCGCAAAATGCGATTGGATTCGTGGGAGACGGATTGTCGCCACTCGAGATAATTGGAGCTGCTCTGGTCGAGCAGGATAATTTCCTCTCTCAAGGGAACCGCTGCACTGGCAATTTGCTTGAAGCGTGCGGTCAGCAAATCGAATTGCCGCCGCTCCTGATCGGGTTGGCCATGGTTGGGCTGCGGAGCCTGCGCCCCGGGCGGCGCGCTCGCACTCTGGCTAGCCAGTTGCTGCCCTTGCGCGATGGTCGACCGTAACGTAGCCAGAAGTGGATTGCGCAGCTTGTTTGCCACGTCTTTCACGTGCTCAGTTTCGGCCATCATCAAGCTGATCTGGTGCATGCTGTTGAGCTGCTCGTAAAGCTGCACCACTTCGCCTATCAGTCCCACGGAGCTGGGCATCGCCTCCGGCGTGCTGGGCGGCTTGACCTGCGTCTTGCTGTCTGCGGTAAGTTCGGGAACCGAACGCTGCAGTTCGTTGATGCTGCCCTCCAGTCCACCCGAGCCACTGGTGCCATTGCTGCTCATGAATTGCGACATCTGCGCAAAGGTCTGCTGCATGGCCTTGTTCAGGTCCAACTCTCCCTGCGCTCGCTCTTTCTGCGCCGTAAGGTCCTGCAGCTGCGCCTTGTGCGCTCCCGCTATCTGCTGGTTCAGGGTGCTGATCTGTGCTTCCAGTACGGTGATGCGAGCGTTCACGTCGCTCTGCATTTTGGTGAGACTTTGCGGCGCAGAACTGCTGCTGTTGCCGCCGCTGGGCGCTGGACTCGCGGCCGGGATCAGGGTCGCTTCGGCCTGCGCTGACTGAAAGGCTAGTTTTGCCACTTCAGCCGCCATACTCTGCGCATTGAACTCGTACATCGCGTCACTGGGCAGACCCACTGTCTGCACCCGCGTCATGGCATGCCGGTACCAGTCGATGACCGCGTTTAGATGATCGAGGATCGCATCCCCGCGTAACGCTCCCGGGCTCTGCGCCATCACCGCGTTCACTCCCAGGGCAATCAGCAGGGTGAGTGGCAACAAAAGCAGCGCCGCCTTACGCCGCGTACGAATCTTGTGGATATCCCGTCTATCTCTCAACCGCATTTCTTCTATCGGCCCTTTCCTGTGGCATGTCTATCCTGCTGCCTGCGGTGCATTTCTCACTATTCTGATGCGCTTTCGGCGTGCCGTTGCGCCGGACCACCATCGTCTTTCAGCTTGCAAAGATGCGGGGTTCTTAATTTGTTAAGCTGAGGTTTGGTTACCCGGCGTGAGTTGCTCAAGCTGTCCGGCATGACCGTCGCTTCCGCGGCGCTGGGCGCCCGCGCTCAGCAAGTCTCTCCTGCTGATTACACCATAGACATCGCAGACTATGCGCATGAGGTCGCCCCCCGGCGCACCATCAAGACCATTGCCTACAACCGCCAGGTGCCCGGTCCGTTGCTGCGCCTCAAGGAAGGTCAGCCGGTCACCATCGATGTGACCAACCACACAGGCAACAGCGAAGTGGTCCATTGGCACGGCCTTTTTCTGCCCTCTTCCGTCGACGGCGCCATGGAAGAGGGTACGCCGCCGATCCCGGCAGGCGGACACGCGCGCTACACCTTTACCCCTCGCCCCGCCGGCTTCCGCTGGTACCACACCCACGTCTTTGCCGGCAAAGATCTGCACCGCGGACAATATACCGGTGAGCATGGATTTCTGTTGGTTGAACCGCGCGACAACCCCGGGCACTATAACCAGGAAATCTTCCTGGCGCTGCATGACTGGGACGCCGCGCTGCTTGCGAGCGCCGATGGTGCCATGGACCCAGCCTACAATGTGTCCACCATCAATGGCCGGGTGCTGGGCTTCGGCGAGCCGCTGCGGGTGCGGGCGGGCGAGCAGGTTCTCCTGCACATTCTGAATTCGAGTCCTACGGAAGTTCACTGGATCGCTCTTGCCGGCCATCAGTTCAAGGTGATCGCGCTCGATGGCAACAACGTGGCCCAGCCCCAGATTGTTCCGATGCTTCGTCTGGCTCCTGCCGAACGGATCAGCGCGCTGGTGGAGATGAATCATCCCGGCGCGTGGGTCATGGGCGAAGTACGCAAGCACGTGATGGCGGCAGGTATGGGGATCGCGGTCGAGTACGCCGGCAGCAGCGGCCAGCCGCGATGGGAGCAACCCGAAGAGCTTTCCTGGGACTACCTGCGCTTTGCCGCCTCCAATCAGGCACTCGCGCGGGCGGGTTCACAGCAAACAGATACGATTACGATTCCACTGGTCTTCGCATCGAAGTTCGCCGGGCACGGAGCCATGGATCATTGGACCATCAACGGAAAGTCCTATCCGGAGACGGATAGTCCCGCCCTGACGGCGGGCCGGCGCTATCGTCTGCAATTCATCAATCGCAGCAACAACGATCATCCAGTGCATTTGCACCGGCACAGCTTTGAGTTGCGCCGCTTACCTGGTCAGCCGGAGACCCATGGCATCCTCAAAGACACCGTGTTGGTGGACGCGAAGACGCAGCTTGACGTCGAGTTTACCGCCAACGATCCCGGGCCAACGCTGTTTCACTGCCACCAGCAGAACCATATGGACGCCGGGTTCATGATGCTCTTTCGTTATGCGTGATTGGAAGTGGTGGATCTGGATTTTCGCCCTGCTATGCGGGGCGCTGCCCGCTTGCGCGCAGGGCAACTATGAAATTCAGGTCTATGGCGCGGCTACCGTAGAGCCAAAGAGCACCATGGTTGAGCTCCATTCCAACTACACCTTGGATGGGCAGAAGTATGTCATCGATGGCGTCTATCCCACCAACCATCAGGAGCACGAGACGCTCGAAATCACCCAGGGATTGACCAGCTGGTCGGAGGTAGGCTTTTATGTTTTTACCAGCTGGCAGGATGGTCATGGAGTGCAGTGGGTAGGGGATCATATCCGTCCCCGGGTGCGCGTGCCGGACTCGTGGCACTGGCCTGTGGGCGTCAGCCTATCAACGGAGATTGGCTATCAGCGGGCGGTATATTCGCCCGATACATGGACTTGGGAGATACGGCCGATCATCGATAAGTTCCTCGGCCGCTGGTATATGGCTGTGAACCCTGCGCTCGAGCGTACCTTGCACGGTCCTGGCGTCGCCCAGGGTGTGGGTTTTGCTCCCGCAGCGAAACTGGACTATGACTTCACGAAAAAGATCAGTGGCGGGATCGAATATTACGCTGACTATGGGCAGCTGGGAAACTTTTATTCTCTGCACAACCAGCAGCAGCAGATCTTCGTAGTGAGTGATCTGAATGTCTCGCCCAAGTGGGAGATCAACTTCGGCGTGGGCATCGGGCCCACCGCAGCCACGGACCACTGGATCATCAAAGGAATTATCGGCCGCCACTTCAACTGGAAAAAAGAATCGCCGCTGGATTGATGGTAGTAACCTCTCCAAACGGAGTCCCTCCGGAACCTAAGCCTGACCGTCCGTTCTCACGCAGTCGTGCAACTCTTTCCGCTACTAGCTAACTCCCATGGAAGCACCACCCCACCCTTATCATCCCGTCCGGAGCGGAAGGACCTGCAGTGCGCCCGTCCCCAACGCAAATGTTGAATCAATCACTGTCTTTCCGCCCCTAAAACCGCAAAGAAAGACAGCTAAGGCCGCCGTCCATCTTTCGAAACTCTGACATGTCGAGCTCCAGTGGATGGAATCCACGCGCTTTGAGTTCTGCCGTGAGCAGCGGATACCCGGCTGGCACCAGCACCCGCTCATTCACCCGCACGCAATTGGCCGCATAGCTCTCTTGCTCACTCACTCGAATCATTTCGTATCCCTTGAACAGCTCATAGTCCGCCATCTCTTCCATCACCACCAGCGTATTGTCGCCAATGTAGGAGATACCGCTCTTGAGGTGGAGAATGCTGCTCATCCCACGCACATCGATCACTGCAGAGCTGAACCCTTCCCCGGACAGGTGCGCCGCCAACTGCCGGGCGCCTTCTTCATTGGTGCGGTGCGACAAACCGAGAAAGAATCGATCGTCCGCCTCGCAGATGTCACCGCCGTCGAGCGTTCCCGGCGCCTCAATCTCCAGCATGGCAGGAAAGAAACTGCGCAGGGCGGGACGCATCGCAGCCACTTCCCCCTCGCGGCTGCCCGCGCCGGGCCGCGTCAGCACGGCGTTGCGCGCGGTCAGCACTGCTGTGTCCTCTACAAACGTGGAGTCCGGATGGTCGAGGTCCGCATCCAGCGTAGTCAGGGTGAGTCCGCATGCCCGCAGTGCTTCGCAGTAGCGTGCATGCTGTTGTAGCACCTTGTCATACAACGGAACTCCCAAATGAACGGTGGTGAGTCCCTGGGAAAAATTGATTCCTGGCAGGCGAACGATGGCGTGCTTGAACACGTGACGAGTCCCGATCATGAAGACAATTTGTCGTATACGAGTTTTGCGGCAGCTATGTCTTCGACCGCGATGCCGACCGACTTGAACACCACAGGCCGATCGCCGCGATCAAGTTGCGCGCCGTTCAACAACTCGCCAATTTCCGCGCTCACCTGCGCATGCGCCAAAACAATATCACCCGCTTCCCGCATGGCAGACTCGCGGGACTCGACCACGACCGCGCCGCGCATAGCCTCTTCATCCAGTTCGCGGCGGTCTGGGGTGGCAGCGCCGATGGCGCACACCATTGCATGCGGGCGCAGCCATCTTCCGCGGAGAATCGGTTGTGGCGAACTGGTCAGGGCCAGAACCACATCCGCGTCTGAGACGGCCTCTTCCGCCGTGGTCGCTCGTGCTCCGATCTCTGCAGCGAACCGCTGGGCATGATCCTGCGTCCGGCTCCAGACCCTGACCTCTGCAAAGGAACGGATCCCGGCCAGCGCGCGGAAGTGCGAACGAGCCTGCACCCCGCTGCCCAGTATCCCCAGCACCCTGGCCTCAGGATGCGCAAGATGATCAATCGCCACTGCGGATACGGCGGCGGTGCGCATCTCCGTGATCAATCGCCCGTCCATGGTCGCCAGCGGCTCGCCGGTATCAGCGCGAAAGAGCTGGATCATCGCCATATGGGTGTGCTTCTTCAGTCCCGCATTGCCAGGATAGAAAGTGACCATCTTGGCGCCCATCACAGTGCCGTACACGGCAGGCATCACCCCTAACCAGCCGCCATAGGATGAGACCGGAAGGATAGCGCGCACTGGCTGTTGCACCCGGCCCGCGGAGAAATCCATGAGCGCCTGCCTGATCGCAGGAATCAACTCTTCGTAGGAGAGCACCGCGCGCACTTGTCCCTCATCGATGATCATGGAATTTCATTATCTGCGAAAAGGGGGGCGCGTGGGTTCACGGGGGATATTGATACGGTTGTAACGGCCACGTCCGTTGTGGGCATGTTGACAACGGTCCGGGCTACCATCGAACTATGAAACCCGCAGGAGTATGGTGATCCACTCCAACTGTTCCGCCAGTGGCTCCAGGAGGCAGAACGGAGCGAGCCGAACGACCCCAATGCTGCGGCCTTGGCCACCTCGACGTTGACGGGCCTGCCCAGCGTCCGCATGGTGCTGGTGAAACGCGCGGACGAACGCGGCTTCTGCTTTTTTACCAACGCCGAAAGCAGGAAAGGGACGGAGCTACAGTCCAATTCCCACGCCGCGATGTGTTTCCACTGGAAGAGCCTTCGGCGGCAAGTGAGGGTAGAGGGACCGGTAATGCAGCTGGAGGCGGCCGATGTGGACGCGTACTTCCACAGCCGGTCGCGCAATAGCCAAATCGGCGCCGCTATCTCGCAGCAGAGCCGTCCGCTCGCAAGCCGTGAAGAGTTGGAAGCCCGCTTTCGGAGATTTGCCGAAGAGCATCCCGGAGAGGTGCCGCGCCCGCCGCACTGGTGCGGTTTCTGCGTGCAACCAGAGCGAATCGAGTTTTGGCTGCACGGGGAGGACCGGCTGCATGACCGGTTCCTGTTCACCCGCGATTCCGGCGCGTGGGCCCGAACCCGTCTATATCCGTGAGACTAGCTCTTAGTCTTCATCGAGGTCGGCAAAGAGTTGCAACAGGTTTACCCGGATCTCTGTTCCAGGAACCCCGAGTACATCAGCGGCTGTCCAGGCGTCTCCGACGCATTGGCGGCCTGTCCGGGAGGTCGGATCAATGATCCAAACGCACCAAACGCCCATACGCAGATAATCTGCGGAACGAGTTTGGGTCTGAGTATAGGTATCGTCCGGCGATAGGATTTCCACCACGAGCACCGGCGGTTCGACGATGACCTCCGGTTGAGGACCGCGCGGCGCGAGAATGACATCAGGAATGCGCACGCGGAGGGCGGAAACCTTTACTCTCTGCTCGGTTGCGACCTTAACCGACCAGGCCTTTTCCTGTGACTGGAGCCAGGCTGCCAGGAGAGCCTGAAGCCGTGCAGGCTCCCACTTCCCCACCTTCCGCTCCACAAGCTCGCCGTCGACATATTCCCTGTCGGGCCGGTAGCTCGTCTTCATGTACTCCAACAGCGAGAGCCGCGTTGAGGTCGCCATCTATGATCCCGTACTACCAGTCTATTCCAGGCACCGCGAGGCTCAGAAGGGAATATCGTCGTCGGTGATTTCCGTGCCGGCAAACTCTTCGTGGTGCACTGGCGGCCGTTGATCGAACGAACCTGTATTCGAGCGCGGACGCCGCCAACACTGTCTCCCTCGCCGCGGCCCGACAGCAATACCACATCGTTGACGATGATTTCGGTGCGGTACTTCTTCTGTCCCGATGCCTGGTCGTCCCACGAGCGGGTCTGGATCCGGCCTTCGACGTATAGCTTGGCGCCCTTCTTCACGTAATCGCGAATGATTTCCGCCGTCCGCTGGTAAGCAGTCAGGTTGTGCCACTCGGTCCTGTCCTGCCATTCGCCGGCTTTGTCCTTGAAGCGATCCGAGGTGGCCAGGGTGAGGTTGGCGACCGGCAAACCGCTGGGCAAAAACTTGACTTCCGGGTCTTTGCCTACGTTGCCCAGGAGAATGACTTTATTAACGCTTTTTGGCATGGTGTTCCTTCTATTTTGGGTAAGGCTGAAGCATAGCAGAACTCACTTCGCCACGTTGCTCATGCGGGCATTATGAAAAAACCTTAATTGAATTTTCCGCTTTGCAACGAAGCGTTTACATCCTGCGACGATCCTGGACTCGTGCCAGACGGCGATTGCGCAGCCACTTGGCCGCTCCCAGCAGCGTCAGCATCGTGCCGAAGGGCAGGCACATCATGGCCAGCAGTAACGAGAGCCAGCCGGAGTTGGTGTGCGGACCGTGCTGTCCGATTCCGCCAAAAACCCTTGCCGTTAGAACCGCCGCCAGGCCGCCGACCAGCAAGGTCCAGATGCCGGCGCGCAGAAGTTGCCGGGTGCCGTCGTCCGGCATTAACTTATCGCCACGTAGCGAGCATGGCGTACACCACCACCCCGGTCACGGAGACGTAGAGCCAGATAGGCAGCGTGAAGCGCGCGATCTTGCGATGCTGACGGAAGCGGCCGCTGAGGGAGAAGAAGAACGTAGTCAGCACCATAGGTAGAGCCACCACCGAGAGGGTCACGTGGCTGATCAAAATCGAAAGGTAGATCGTCCTCACCGTGCCAAAGCCGGGAAAGTGCGTCTCCCCATGCAGCGCATGATTGGTGATGTAGCTGATCAGGAAGAGAGAAGAGAAAACAAACGCCACCATCATCGACACGCGATGGGCCGGAATATTCCGCCGGCGAATGAAATAAAAGCCGGTGAGCAGCGCCACGGTGCACAGGCCGTTGAGCACCGCATTGAGCAAAGGTAGAAAGCGCAGCCGGGCTACCGAAGCATCCAGCGGATGGTGCAGGTAAAGCAGCCACAGCAAAAAGCAAACCGCGGCCGCGCTCACGGCAACGATCAAAGCCACCGGGAACGCAACCGAAGGGCGCTGGTTGGTTTCAGCCACAAGCATCTTTTGAGTCGACCTTCTTTCTGATTTCGTTCAGGCCGACGGACGATGGGTACGCCGGTTTACGATCGCCCAGGCCGCGACAAAGGTCAGCAGGCAAAAAACGGCGGTCACGGCCAGGTTCACCGGCAGGGAAAACTGCGTTGGCGCGTCGGGAAACAAGCTGCCGCGCAGTGCTTCCACTCCGTACGTCAGAGGATTGAGCATCATGCAGAAGCGCATCCATCCAGCCGCCCCGCTCAGCGGAAAAAGCGCGCCAGAGAGCAGCCATAGGGGTATCAGCAGCATGTTCACGATGGCGTGAAAGGCCTGGGTCGAATCCATCGGCCAGGCGATGGCAAAGCCCAGCGCGGTCAGCTCAAAGCTGATCATCACGATCACCAGCATGCTTAACCCGATCGCGGACGGCGTCATACGCACCCCAACCAGAGGCCCGAAGACAAGGAAGATAATCCCTTGTATCGCCGCCAGCGTCGCGCCGCCCAGCACTTTGCCCAGAACAATGGACGAGCGGCTGACCGGGGCCGCCAGCACCGAGAGTAGAAAACCTTCATTGCGGTCCTGGATCAGAGACATCATGCTGAAGATGGCGGTAAAGAGCACGATCATGGCTACCGACCCAGGGAAAAAATAGCCCAGGTAGTGCGTCCCGCTCCCATCGCCCGTCCGGAAGCTGTGGGCAAAGCCCGCGCCCAGGACCACCCAGAAGATCAGCGGCGAGGCAATCACGCCCGCGACTCGTGCCTTCTGGCGATAGAAACGGACCAGCTCGCGCAGCCACAAGGAATAGGCTGGCATCCAGATGCCGGGGGACACGGTTTGGCGAGCGCGCGGGGCGGTTGCGGTTAGGGTTGCCATCAGGCCTTCTCCTTCTTCAGGGCTGCGGCATCTTCCCAGAAGCGATGGCCCGTGCGTTGAATGAACACATCCTCGAGCGACGGACGCGCCACCGAGATCCCGTCGATCTCGCCCGGAAAGGCCTCCACCACCGCAGTTACCAGGCGATGGCCATCCGGACGCTCCAGGCGGACAGTGCTGCCCAACAAACTGGGCTGCACCGCAAAGCGGGTGGCCATGCGTTCCGCCAACGATCGCGCCGCCTCTGGGCTAGCCGTCTCGAACAACACCACATCGCCGCCGATGGCCGACTTCAACTGCGCCGGGGAACCCAGCGCGACCAGGTTGCCCTGGTTCAGAATCGCCAGCCGGTCGCAATGCTCAGCTTCTTCCATCAGATGGGTGGTCACCAGGATCGAGACCCCCTCCTGGTCACGCAGCGTGCGCAGGTATTGCCACATATCGCGGCGCGCGCCCGGATCGAGACCGGTCGAGGGCTCGTCCAGCAACAGTACTGCCGGGGAATGGATGAGGCCCTTAGCCAGCTCGACCCGCCGCTGCATGCCCCCGGAAAGGGTTTCGACATAATCCTTGGCCCGGTCCGTGAGGCCCACCCGGCGCAGCACCTCTTCGCTGCGATGCTTGAGCGTTTCGCCCCTCAGGCCATACAGGTGGCCCTGGTGCTTCAGGTTCTCGGCCACGGTCAACTTGAGGTCCAGGCTCCTGGCCTGGAAGACGATGCCGGTCTGCTGTCGCGCCTGGTTGGGTTCCCGGGCAACATCGAAGCCCTGGATCTTGGCAGCCCCGCCGCTGGGCACCATCAGGGTCGAAAGAATGCGAAAAAGAGTGGTCTTGCCGCTGCCATTAGGACCCAGCAACCCAAAGATTTCCGCCGGTTGCACGGCAAAGCTCAAATCGTCCAGCGCCAGGCGGTCGCCATAGTTATGGGACAGGCGGTCGAGCTGAATGGGCATCCGCTCCGGCACACTACCGGCCGGGGTCTTCGCCGCAGGATGTTGGCTTAGCGTAGCTATGGCTTATCTCCTTCCGGTTGCGTTCAGCATCATCACCGTGAGCAGCAGCGGCAGGTAAATGACACTGGCGCGCAACAGGTCGCGGGCGTATCCGCGCGACTCGGCCGTGGTGAGCGCCCGGGTGATGCGGGCAAAGCGAATCGTGTAGGCCAGGTAGCCCAACCCCAACAGCACAGCCGCAACCAGGTAAACCGGCCCTGTCAGCTGCAAATAATACGGAACAACACTCACCGGGATCATCAGCACGGCATAAATCAGCGCCTCGCACACCGTCGACCAGCCATCCGGCTGCACCACCGGCAGCATGCGAATGCCGGCCTTCGCGTAGTCCTCGCGGTAGAGCCAGGCGATGGCCATGAAATGGGGAAACTGCCAAACAAAAAGAATGGCGAACAGGGCCACCGCGGGCCACTCGATCACGCCGCGGGCGGCGGTCCAGCCCAGCAGCGGAGGCATAGCGCCGGGAAACGCCCCGATGAACGTGGCCAGCGTGGTGTAGCGCTTGAGCGGCGTGTAGACCGCGACGTAGGTAAACCCAGTCAGCAGTGTCAGCACTACCGTGACCGGGTTGGTAAACCAGGTCAGCACCAGGGCTCCGGCGGCGAAACATGCCATGCCCACGCCCAAGCCATGCAGCAGGCCGAAGCGGCCGGCGGCCAGGGGGCGTTGTGCCGTCCGCACCATCCGGGCATCGATCTTGCGCTCGATCACCTGGTTCATTACGCTGGCCCCGCACGAAACCAGCGCGATGCCAACCAGCGACTCGAGCAGACCCCAATGCATGCTGGTGATGCCGGAGCGCATCGACCCCAGGTAGAAACCGGCCCAAGCCGTAAGCACCGCCATGGAGGTTACGCGGACCTTGAACAGCTCCTGGTAGTCGGCGATCCACGAATGCCGCGCCTTTTTCTGGGGCGCGACAACCGGCGTCAGCTCAGGCACGTGGTCAACCCCCGGACTAGCCAGACTGCTAGCGGCTTGGACGGTGGGGGTCACAGCGCAGGCCTGGTTCGCGATTGGGTCCGCGGCTGGGCGGGATGGATTCGATTCTTTGGCATGAATTGCGGGCTGCTGCTGCCTTCATGATAGCAAGCGGCCTACCGGTGCGTGCTACGTTGGCGCGATGAGCTTAGGATGCGCGCACGGCGGGAACGGCCTCATCCTCCTGGACCAGGTATTCCTGGATCAGCACCGAGACCAGCACAGCAGTCGGCACCGCGATCAAGGCGCCGATCACCCCGGCCAGTTTTGAGCCCATCAACAGCGCGACCAGGACCCCCAGCGCGGAGAGATCCACGCTGCTCTTCATGATGCGCGGTGTCAGGTAGGAGGTCTCCACCTGGGCGTAGATGGCGTAGAAAATAAGCACGCCCACTACTTTCTCCCAGGAGTCCGTGGCCGCCGCCAGCAGCACCAGGGCCATCGAGACCATCGCCCCCACGATCGGAACGATGTTCAATACCCCCATCAGCACCGCCAGCGCGTATGCGTAACGGATATGCAGCATCTCGAATACGATGAGGCTGCAGAGGCCCAGGATGAGCATCAGGCTGCCTTGCCCCAGAAGCCACTTGCCCATGCGCACGTCGGCGCGTAACAGGGTGACATTCAATCGTGCCCGGGCGGATTTGGGGAAGAACGAAAGCACCCAGTGGTAGGCCTCGTCCCCCTCCAGCATGAAATAGATGGTGAGAAAGATCACCGCGCCAACGTCGGCCACTTTGCTGGCCCATCCGCTGATGGAAAGGAAAAGATATTCCGCGAAGTTGGACGCAAATCCCTGGAGACGGGCCTGCAAGCCGGAGAAGTTGAAGTGGGAAGCGAGCGGAAACTGGTGCACCCTATCCAGCAGCTGGGGTCCCCGCGTAGGAAACTCGCTGAATAACAACTGCACATCGTGCAGCACCGGCGGCAAGGCAAAGGCGAAGAAGAGGCCAGTGGCCGCCCCCACGCTGAGCAACAGGAGAAATATGGCCAGTCCCTTGCCCGGATGCCAGTTTTTGATATGGAGCCGCATAATGGCGTGGATTACGGGGCTGAGCACCACGGCGAAAAGGACGCTCACGTAGAGCAGCATCAGGATCTGGCGCATCAGGTAAGCGCCCAGCAAGACCAAAGCGATGGCAAAGGCGAAGACAATATAGCCCCGCACCGTGCGCCTCTGCGCCGGCGGAGCCGGGGTCACGACTTCGACCGCCACTTTAGGACTTGCCATGTGCCTCTTGCCTCTTTTGCCCCTCAACGTGCCAAAGTATCGATACGTGCTCAAGCACTCGGGCGGCTACCGCCTGCGGAGCCAGACCGTGCGTGGTCACGGTAACGTGTGCAGTGCGGTAGTAGGGCAGCCGGCGGTGGTGACGGGCTGCTAACGATTCCGGCGCCGCCAGCAAGGGCCGTACCTTTCCTTCTACGGTGCAGCGTGCCAGCAGTTCGGCTAGCGGCGCTTCCAGGAAAACAAGGCAGTTTTCAGGCGAGTGAATCAGCAGCGAACGGGTGGACTCGTCTTCTACCGTACCGCCGCCCAGCGCCAACACGATTTGCTCCTGGTTGCTTAACTGCTCCACCGCCTGCCGTTCACGCCGGCGAAATTCTGCTTCGCCGTGATCGCGAAAGATCTCCTCCACCGTCAGTTGGCTGGACGCCTCAATGACGTCGTCAAGATCGACGAATCGCCAGCCGAGCTCGGTGGCAAGGATTGCGCCTACAGTGGATTTGCCGGCGCCCATGAAACCGGTCAGGATTAGCCGGGAAAGCCGTCGCCGCGCTCCCCGTTCGGTTGTCGTCCCTTGCTGCGCCTGCTTGCTCATACCGTCTGCGGATTATAGCGGGTGGAACGAGCCGGCAATGGAACCGCGGATCGGCGGTTCTACTTGCGGGACGGCTCCTTTTTGAGCGCAGTCTGAATGTTCTCCCAGACTTCAGGGCTGGGATCGTGAATCGGCAGCAGCAGCTTGGCTTGTTGCGCAATGTACTCGAGATCACGCACCAGCGAGCTGCAATTCTCGCAGGTCTTCAGGTGTGCTTGCCTGCCCAAATCTTCGCCCGACTCGAACAAGCTGGGCAGTTGGTCCTGAAAAACGGCGCAATCGACGGTAGTCCCGTTCGCTGCTTTCCGGACATTGCTCATAGAACCGCCTCTTTCCTTTGGCCCGACTTCAGAAGGTCGCGGAGTTTCATGCGCGCCTTATGCAGCTGCGATTTGCTGTTGCCGATGGAACACTCCAACATCCCGGCAATTTCATTGTGTTCATAACCTTCCACATCGTGCAACACGAAAACCAAACGATACCCCGGAGGCAGATTTTCGATCGCTCGCTCCAGGGTCACGCGATCCACTGAACCGGAAAGCGTCAGATCGCGCGCGCCAATGTCTTTGCGTGGTCCGTCTTCCTGCGACGGTTCCAGGGTTTCCTCGAGCGAAACCTGGGGCAGGCCCTTCTTACGCAGGTGCATGAGCACGACATTGACCGCCAGGCGATGCAGCCACGTGGAAAACGCCGAGTCCCCACGAAACGTGGCAATCTTGCGATAGAGCTGGAGAAAGGCTTCCTGGGTCAGGTCCTCAGCTTCGGCCACATTCCCCAGCATGCGCAAGCACAGAGAATAGACGCGCCGCTTGTGCAGGGCATACAGCATTTCGAAGGACGCCGCGTCACCGGCCTGTGCCTTTTGGATGGCGTCGGCTTCGCCTGCGATCGGTAGATTGCGGCGCAAATGCTGGTTAGGCGCCTTAGCCGGCGCAGTGGGTCCGGGCGTTGTCGCCAAATCCTTGCTGGGTATAGACATTGGTACCTCTAAGAGAGAAGTTCGACGATCGCTATCCCACATTTGCGGGCGAATGTTCGCTTTCAGCATTGAACACACTCATATGGAAGAAAAAAGGGGGCCTTGCACTGGGAAGCAGAATGTAGCTGAGAAGTTGCTTCAACCCGGAATCACCAGCAATTAGTCGTCAAGTCGCTGTTGGGTGGATCATGGCCTCACAGGTTGCGAAGAATTCATGCTTTGTATCAGGGCACTACTTTTAGTCGGGCCGTCAACCCCTAAAAGCCTCGCTGAGGCTCGGTAAGCCCCGGCTAAAGCCGTGCCCTGGTACAACGCATCAGACCTCAACGGTACCCTTTTTTAGCTGCCGATGAAGCGGGCATAGAGGCTGCGGGCTACGGTCACGTCGGTCGTGCCCTGCACCAGCGCTCGCCCATCCGAAAACACCGTGACGGTGTAGTCTCCGCGCTCGAAACGCAACAAGAGCCGGTTGAAGTTGACCTTGCCATGCGGCTCCAGGCGGCGCTGCATCTCGGCAAAGTCAACCGGGCGATGGTGTTCATGGATCTGCACCGAGTTCCGTCCGCAAAGCGTAATCTGGGGCCGGTCTTCCCCCCGAAGATGGGTGAAATCCCGCAGCTGGCAGACCGTGCACCGCGCCCGGGGTGTGCTTGCGTTGACCTCCGCCTGCTCATTGGTCCAGAGGTCGCGGCCCAAGAGGGTACGGCGCATTTGGTCCCGCGCCCCCACCAGAAACTTCAACGCCTCCGTGACCTCCACCGAGGCGGCAAAATTCACCGCCGTGTTGAGAATGCCCGCCGTGTCACAGGTCGCCACCATACCGGTCGGCGGCTTGGGAAAGAGACACGCCAGGCAGGCTGTCTCTCCCGGCAGAATATTCATGGTGGCCGCGTAGGCTCCGATGGCCGCCGCATAAATCCACGGGCGGTTTTGCTCTGCCGCGTAGTCATTGAGCAGGTAACGCGTTTCGAAGTTATCCGTGGCGTCCAGCACGATGGCCGCCTGGCCCAGCAGGGAGTGAATATTGGACGGGACCAGGTCGGCCACATGTGCCTGCACCTCAGTCCGGCTGTTAAACTGTGCGATTTTGCGCCGGGCGGCTTCCGCCTTGGGCAAGGCTTCACGGGCATCTGCCTCGTCGAAAAGGACTTGCCGCTGCAGATTGCTTTCCTCCACAAAGTCGCGGTCGACCAGGGTCAGAGTACCCACTCCCGCACGCGCCAGCAGTGCCGCCGCAGCGGCTCCCGTAGCCCCGCAGCCCACCACCGCCACATGGCTCCCGGCCAGTTGTCTCTGGCCTCCCTCCCCAATCCCGGGATAAAGCACCTGGCGCGAGTACCGTTCCTCAATCAGTTCCAATGCGCTCTCCCGTACTTCATAACCTCGTCTTAGTATAGAGATTCAGAGAAAGCTAGCGCGGCAGCCACTGCGGGCCGTTGATGTACCACGCACAGTGTTCGATGGGCGAGCGCCATGCCTGCTTGAGAGGATCTTTGTTGGCTTTGACCCCATTGCTTCCATCCGTGCGCCGACAGCGGAAACTTCTTTCAAGAAAAAGGCAACCTGCCGGCATCGCTCCAAGTCGCGTCGTTCCAGCCTCTGTTCTAGCGCTCTACGTCGCCCTGGTTCTAGGGATGGCGACTGCTTCCTCTGTGCCGTGCAGCGCCCAGGCAGCCGCGGCAGGACCGGATGCGATTCCTCTCGCGCCCGATTCCCCGCAGGGCTCGTTGCTGGACTGGGCCGGTTTGCAGGTGGTCAGCATTGCCTTCGACGGCGTGAGCGACTCTCTGTTAACACCGCTCCCCAGTCAGCTTGCCCAGCAGGCGGGTACTCCTTTGGACCCGGCCAAGGTGCGTAGTAGTCTCCGCAGCCTCTACGCCACCGGTCTTTACGAAACCATTGAAGTAGCCGGGGTACGCGCAGGCAACAATGTGTCCATCATTTTCACCGGGACCCCACGCCTTTTTGTGGGCCGCGTCAACGTGGACGGGGTCAAAGATGATCGCCTGGCAGCCGTTCTGCAGGGCGCCACCCAGCTTCAGGCAGGAACAGCCTACTCTGAAAGCAAAACGGCGCTGGCAGAGCCGGAGGTGGCCACAGCCTTGCAGAACAATGGCTTCTACCGGGGACAGATTGCGCGGACCACCGTCATTGACCGCGCGAACTCCCTGGTCGACCTCAATTTCGAAATTTTTCCGGGCAATCCGGCCCGCGTGGGCGATGTGGAGTTGACCGGCGAGAGTGGTCTGACCGAAACCCAATTCCGCAAGCAGGGAAAGCTCAAGCGAAACTCTAAAGTCAATCGCAACACGGTCAGCCGCGCGTTGCGTAACCTGCGCAAGCATTACAACAAGCGAGAGCGGCTGGCGGCCACGGTAAGTCTCACTTCAAAAGAGTACGTGCCGCCCGTGAACCGGTTGAACTATACCTTTCTCGCCCACCAGGGACCGCTGGTGGAAGTGAAGATCGAAGGCGCGAAAATCAGCCGGGGCCGCATTGAGAAGCTCGTGCCCATCTACGAGGAGGGTACGGTGGATCAGGACCTGCTCAACGAAGGCGCCCAGAATCTGAAAAACTATTTCGAGGGTCAGGGCTACTTCGATGTCAAGGTCTCCCACCAGCCGGTGCAAACCGATCCTCAACACCTGACAGCGCTCTATAGTGTTGACCTGGGCCGCCGGCACGTGGTCGACTCGGTCCACATCAGTGGCAACAAGTATTTCTCCACGCCGCTGATTCTCGAGCGCCTGAGTGTGCGGCCCGCCAATTTGTTAGACCACGACGGTGCCTTTAGCCAGCAATTGGTTTCTCAGGATGTTGCCGCCATTAAGGCGCTCTACCAGAGCAACGGTTTCAGCGGGGTCACTGTCACGCCTGATTATGTGGATAGCGACACGGCGCCAGGCAAACCAAGCAAGATTTCCCACTTCAAGATCACCTACGTCATCAACGAAGGGGCTCAGCGCCGTATTGGCAAATATGACATTGAAGGAGCAACGGCCGAGCAATTAAATGATTTTCGCCCTTTCTTGAATTCCCTGGTCGGGCAACCGTACTCGGCGGTCAATCTGAATCAGGACCGCGATCTCGTCCAGACCTACTACCTCAGCAAAGGCTATGACAACGCCCAGGTTAGCCTCTACCAGCAAGGGGAGCCGGATCACCAGGATGCCATCGATCTCACCATGAAAGTGGTGCCCGGCCGGCAATTCTTCGTGCGCAAGGTAGTTGTGTCCGGCTTGAACCGGACCAGGCAAGCGGTGGTGAACCAGCGGATTCTCTTGCATCCGGGCGACCCGCTCAATCAGACGGCCCTGTTGCTGATGCAGCGCAAGCTCTACGATCTGGCCCTGTTCAACGAAGTCGAGACGGCCATTCAAAACCCTAACGGTGGGGAAACCTATAAGAACGTCCTGCTGAATTTGACCGAAGCCAAGCGCTGGGACATCAGCTACGGCTTTGGTTTTGAGGTGCAGACGGGCCAGCCCACGCAGGGCTGTCTCTCCCCGGCGGAGCAGCAGCTGCTGGGGATTTCCAACAGCTACAAATGCAACCCCAACGGTTCCACAGGGGCCAGTGAACGCATCTTGTTCAATGTGAGCCGCACCAACCTGCGGGGCACTGACCAGTCCATTACTTTGCGTACCAACTACGGATCACTGGAGCAGGTAGCCTTGCTCAGTTACCAGGATCCCCACGTTTTCAATAAGCCCACTCTTAATTTGACCCTCTCCGGTGGCTATAACAACAGCGCCGTGATCAGCACCTACAAGGCGTCGATTCTTTCCGGGGCGCTGCGTGTTTCGCAGCGCCTCTCCAAACCCACTACCTTGATCTATTCCTTCTCCTATCGCCGGGTTTCTGTGAATGCCAACACGCTGCAGGTCAGCCTGTCGGAGATTCCCTTGTACGCGCAACCGGTCCGGGTCGGGGGCCCGGGAGTCACTTTTATCCGCGATACTCGTGACGTGCCGCTCGATGCTCACCATGGCACCTTCAATACCGGGGAAGTGTTTTTGTCGGATGGCGTTTTCGGCTCGCAAGCCAACTTTGCCCGCGTCGATCTCAGCAATTCTTCGTATTACGCTTTTGGCCGGGATCGCTGGGTGATCGCGCGGCAGACACGGTACGGCCAGGAGCGCTCCTTCGGTAATGGCGATGCGCAATTGATCCCGCTGCCCGAGCGGCTCTATGCCGGGGGCGCTACCTCCCATCGCGGTTTTCCTATCAACGCCGCCGGACCGCGCGATCCCCAGACCGGATATCCGGTTGGCGGCTACGCTGTGTTCGTCAACACCCTGGAACTTCGTACTCCCGCGCCCGCCTTGCGTTGGGTTGGGACCGACCTGAGTTTTGTTCTCTTCCACGATATGGGCAACGCATTTCAGACGTCTTCCCAGGTCTGGCCCGCGGCCCTGCGCACCAAGCAGCCACATAGCTGGACCTGTCGCAATGTTTCCGTGCCCTACACCACCTACAACACGCCCGACACTTGCGACTTCAATGACTTCTCCCATGCCGTGGGGCTAGGACTTCGCTATCACACACCCATCGGGCCGTTGCGGGGAGACTTCAGCTACAATCTCAATCCACCCATCTACCCCATCATTTACGACTACACGACGGCATCTGTAGCTCCCAACCCGCACGTCGGCCAGGCCGGGCATTTCAACTTTTTCTTCAGCATCGGGCAAAGCTTCTGATGATGAGAGCCAGGCACATCGCGATGGGTGGCGGTTGGATGGGGGCTCTGCTCTTTTTGTGGCCTTTGCTGCCCGCCGCTTCGTACGGCCAGCAAAGCTCCGCCCCTCCGGTTGCGGCGCCCGTCGCTTCCATACCCGCCCCGGTACCCAAGGGGGCTGTGGTCCTCGACCACGTGGTCGCCGTGATTAACGGCAGCGTTATCCTGCAGAGCGATGTGGACGAAGAAATGCGCTATGCCGTGTTGCAGCCATTCAGCATCGACAGCACACGCAACACTCCGCAACGCGCTCTGCAGCGTCTCATCAATCGGGATCTCATCCTGCAGCAAATGGAGACCGCGCAGACCGTTACCCCGCCTACTCCCGAAGAAGTACAACAGCGGATTACCCAACTGCGCGGGTTCATTCCTGAATGCGCCAGTTACCACTGCGACACCGACGCCGGCTGGCAAGCATTCCTTCAGACCAAGGGCCTGACGGAGCAGGAGGTTGACGCGCACTGGAGCCAACGCATACTGATTCTTTCCTTTATTCAGTCGCGTTTCGGTTCCGGCGTTCGCATCACCCCAACGGAGATTGCGGACTATTACAACAAGACCCTGGTTCCTCAGCTCCATAACAAGAACGTGACGCCACCACCTCTGCCCGCCGTCTCCAGCCGGATCGAAGAGATTCTGCTGCAACAGCGCGTTAGCTCCCTGCTGCTGGAATGGCTACAGAGCCTCAAGAGCGAAGGCAGCGTCAGCATCCTCGATCCTGCGTACGGGCGGGTAGGAACCACCGGCTCCGGCGATGAAGACTCCGCTTCCGGAGGACAGCCATGAGTAGCCTGCCCCCCTCCTCTCCTTCGCCCTCGCAGCTGCCCCCGGCGGCCAGCCCCATCGGTTACTTGTGGAGAGTTGGAGGCGCCTTACTCCTGCTGCTGATTCTGGTCGTCGCTGGCCTGCTCTTCTATGCTTCTACTCCGCATTTTTCGAACCTCCTGCGGCAGAGAGTCATCAACGTTCTCGAAGACGCCACCGGGGGCCGCGTGGAAGTGCAGTCTTTGCACTGGAGCCTGCGTCATCTCGCAGTGGAAGTGGATGGCTTGACGATTCACGGCCTGGAGGGTCCGGGTGAACTACCTTATGCTCATGTGGAACGGCTTTACGCCCGGGCCAAGATCCTCTCCTTCGTGAACGCCAAGGTCGGTCTCGATTTTCTCGAGGTCGACCGGCCTTCCGTTCATCTCATCGTTTATCCGGATGGCACCACCAATCAGCCAACCCCTAAAGCGAAGGAAAGCAGCGGCGGCCCGGCGACCCGGACCATCTTCGATCTGCAGGCGAACCGGGTAGAAGTTCATGACGGCATGGCCTTGCTCAATGAGCGCGCCATTCCCTTCCAGCTGGCCGCCAACGATCTGGGAGTGGTGATCACGTACGCGCCGGCCACCGACCACTATGTCGGCCAAGTCACTTGCTCCGATCTCACCGCCCAACAAGGCAAAACCGCGGTCATCCACAGCAAGCTGGATCTGAGCGTGGAAGCGGCCCAGGACGCGGTCGATCTCAAGGCGCTGCACTTTACCACCGGAAAAACCAGTCTGCAGGCCTCCGGCACCCTCGTCCACTACGCCAACCCGCAGTGGAAGCTTTCCGCGAACGGCACCGTGGATTTGGCGGAAGTGACGGCGTTGGGCGCGGTGGACGGCTTTCGCAGCGGCAGCCTGGAACTCGCACTGACAGGGCAGGGAGACGCAGCGAACCCCTATGTCCTGGACGGCACGGCGAAGCTGATTAACCTTGGTTACGCCATTTCGTGGGCTCGGGTTGACGGGCTCAATGTGACCACCCGCGTGCACATCACCCCGGAGGAGATTTCACTCCCGGGCGTGGTCGCCCGCCCCCGTCAGGGCGGCATCTTCAATGCCGACATCCGCTACCTCAACTGGAGCGCGCCCGACAATCTGCCGCGGTCGGACCCCAAGCGCCAGGTCATGGGCATACACGCGCGGGTGCACGGCGTGCGCCTGAGCTCCGCATTGCTGAGCTTCGCCGACCCTGGATATCGGGATTATGGATTCGACACCCTGGGTGAAGGGCCGTTGAACATTGATTGGGTGGGCTCGGCCGACGACCTCACGATCGCAGCCAAGCTGGTGATGAGTGCCCCGCCGAACGTTGCCGCAGGCCAGGTGCCCCTCAGCGGCAATGTGGATGCCAAGTACTTTCAGCGCGGAGGCCGGGTCCAGCTCAATCAGCTGGAGGCGCATAGTCTGGCCACCACCCTCAGTACCACCGGGTCACTCGGTGTGTACCCGCTCAATGAGCCTTCTAATCTTGATGTCCACCTCACCACCACCAATCTGGCTGAGTTTGATCGCGTGCTCAAGGTGCTGGGCCTGGGCATCGGCGCCGAAAAGGGCATCTCCGGGGTTCCTATCCAGCTCCACGGACAAGCAACGTTCGACGGCACGGGCTACGGATCTCTGGATGATCCCGCATTCAAGGGCCATCTGACCGCGACAAAGTTCTCCAGCGTATTTGTCCTTCCAACTGCTGCCGGCGCCCCATCTGCTCATGCCGGCGTGCCGCAGCACCCGCCACAACATTCCGCCGGAGCAGCAGTCTTGTCCGCTGCCGCCTCGGCGCCATCCCCTTCGGGTTCAGCGCCCTCCGCCAAAGTTTCGACCATTCAGTGGGACCATCTGGATGCCACCGGCGGCTACTCTTCCAGCCTCATCTCCGTGGATCATGCCGTGCTCACCAAAGGCGCCACGGTGATTCACGCCTCCGGTCAACTGCAGGCTCATCGCATCAACCGGCGGCGCCAGGACTACGATGCTGAGTCTCCCCTTACTGCAACCGCGCAGGTTCAGAACGCATCGCTGACCGACGTGCTGGCACTGGCGGGCCAGGATCTGCCGGTCACTGGCACGCTGAACTTTCAGGCTCATGCCGGTGGAACGCTGGGCGATCTCAACGGGGGCGCGAATGTTACCGTCGACGGTGGCGCCATCGAAGGCCAGCCCTATCGCAGTCTGGCCGCGACCGTGAGCTTGTCCGGCCAGGACATCAACTTGACCAAAGCCACACTGCTTCAGGATGGCGGGACTGTCATCGGCAATGGGACCTACAACCTGCAGACCAAAGCCTTCCTTGGCAATCTGGACGGGAGCAATTTTGAACTGGCTCATTTCCCTCAAGCCAAGGATTCGCGGCTCTCCGTGGCGGGTGCTTTGAAGTTCGATGCCCACGCGTCAGGAACCTTTGATTCCCCTTCCATTCTGGCGGGGATTCATCTGCGCAACCTGGTGTTGGGAGGCCAGCCGGCGGGCGCACTGGAGGTGATCGTGCACACCCAGGGAAGCACGGCACATTTCACTGCTCAGAACAGCCTGGCAACGGCGGGATTACAGGTCAAAGGGCAGACGGACCTGCACGGCAACTTTGAAACCCAGGCCAATGCGGTGTTGACCAACCTCAACATCGCTCCCTTTCTGCGTGCTTTTCATGTGCAAAGTGTCACCGGTAATTCGTCGATCGGGGGCACGATCAACATGGTCGGGCCACTGCGGGAGCCCAAGCAGGCCAGCGGGGACGTGGAGATCAATCAGTTTTCCGTCACCCTGCAGGGCATTCCCCTGCAGGCAACTGGACCGTTGCGGGCATCGTTGCATGACGGCGTTCTTCGCCTCACCCAGGCTCATATCACCGGCCCGGATACCAATGTATCGGTTACCGGCACTGCCAATCTCATGGGCGATCAGGAACTGGCGATTACCGGCAACGGTGCCGTCAACGTGAAGTTGGCTCAGACCTTTGATCCGGACATTACTTCCTCCGGCCACATGGACTTCAACGTCGATGCCAGTGGCACGCTCACGCAGCCGTCGTTCTCCGGAAGGGTCCGTCTTACCGACGTCGCCCTGGCACTCAAAGACCTGCCCAACGGCATCAGCAAATTGAATGGCAATCTGATCTTCGATCAGAACCGTCTCCAGGTGCAGGACCTGGTGGGCACGACCGGCGGCGGCCAGCTCAAGTTCGGTGGCTTCTTAACCTATCAGCAGGGCATTTATGGAGACTTCACCGCAACCGGGAAGGATATCCGCGTTCGCTACTCAGGGATCAGCGCCACAGCCGATACCACCCTGCACCTGCAGGGCTCACAGAACAACATGCTGCTGAGCGGCAACATACAGATCACGCGCTTCATTATCGGCCCCAACGTGGACTTCGCCAGCTTTGCCGGTAGTCCGGCGGCCAGTGCCCCGCCGGATCCCACCGCGCCCTCCAGCCACGTCCGGTTGGACATTCACATCTTCTCTGCACCGCAGCTCGATTTTCAGAATTCCTATGCGCAGTTGGCGGGCAGCGTCGATTTGCGGATCCGCGGAACCGTCGCCCAGCCTGCTCTTCTCGGCCGTATCAACGTCACCGAAGGCACGGCGACTTTTGCCGGCACCACTTACAATTTGCAGCGCGGCGAAATCTTTTTTACCAACCCGGTGAAGATCGAGCCCTTCATCGACATCGATGCCACCACGCGGGTAGAGGAATACGATGTGACGATCGGTCTCCACGGGAACATCAACCAGCTTTCACCGACCTTCCGTTCCGAACCCCCGCTGCCGCAGGCCGACGTGATTTCCCTGCTCGCGCTGGGCCGCACCCAGGAAGAGCAACAGCTCTATTCGCAGCAGGAGCAAGGGGTCGGTGTGAACTCGACCACCAATGCGCTGCTGGGGGGCGCGCTGAACGCTGCGGTGGACAGTCGCGTACAAAAGCTCTTCGGCGGGGGCAGTGTCAAGATCGATCCGACTTATGTGGGAACTGTCGGCAGCTCCAGTGCCCGCATTACTGTTCAGCAGAATCTCTCCCGGAACGTCCAGGTCACCTACGCCACGAATGTCAACGCCACAGCGCAACAGCTTATTCAAGCCCAGGTGGATATCACGCAGAGCCTTTCCGTGCTAGCCGTGCGCGATGAAGCGGGGGTCTTCAGCATGGTCCTCAGAGTGCGCAAACGCTATCGTTGACGAGGTTTGGCAGTCATAGTAAATAGAGGTGTGCAACCCGGGGCGATCTTGTGGGTTCCCATCAATGGACTTACAACAGGAGAAAGAAATGAAAAAGAAATTCCATGGTTTAACTTTGGCGCTGGCTGCTGTTCTGGTTCTAGGTTCTCAGGTTTTGATTTTCCCGGCATGGTACGCGGTAGGGCAGAGTGCGCAAACCGACAACAACATTCAGGCAGAAGTGCAGAACAAATTGAAGAAGTACAAGGATGTACAGGTATCGGTCAAGAACGGAATCGTCGATCTGGAAGGCACGGTGAAAGACTTTGCCACCAAGGAAGACATCGACAAGGCCACGCACCGGATCAAGAACGTGGTTGCGGTGCGCAACAAGCTGATGGTGGCCGGAGCGGGCGAGGTCTCGGACGCGCAATTGCAGCAGGCAATCGTTAAGAAGCTGCAGTACGACCGGGTGGGTTATGGCAATGCGTTCAATGCCATCAGCGTCAATGTGCTGAACGGTGTGGTCACTCTGGGCGGCAATGCTTTGGGGCCGGTTGCGGCCGACTCCGCAGTGTCGTTAGCGAGCCATTTTCCCGGCGTGCAAGACGTGATCGACAACATTCAGGTTGATCCCCTCTCACCCATGGATGACCGCACACGGATGGCGGTCTACAGGGCTGTTTACGGATTTCCCAGCCTGAATAAATACGCCATCGATCCGGCGCAACCTATCCGCATCACGGTCGTGAACGGCAACGTTACCTTGAATGGTGTGGTGCTCAACCAGGCAGATAAAAATGTCGCGGGCATCCGCGCCAACAGTGTGCCAGGCGTTTTTAAGGTGACCAACAATCTACAGGTAGCCAACGGATCAAACGAGAACTAATTTCTTTGGTTAGAGATCGACGGGTAAACGAACGTTCGACTCAATAGGGACTGGACGGGTGCCCCATATTCGCGCCAGCGTGCATGGGTTGAATAAGACGGGGCGAAGGCCCCCCATAGCTCTTGCGAAATTGAATTGCAAAAGCAATCGAAACCTATCATCTTCAACCGATCTACGCGAAAGTCCGCGAACATGGGGCACCAGTCCAGTCCCTACCGAGTCAAACAGCGGTTGCAATGGTCAACAAAAACCCCCGGTACACTAAGTACATGGCTCTTCTGCGCAACGTGGGCACCACGTTAGAAATGATTAAGTGGGAGCATTCGATTTTTGCTCTCCCTTTTGCCCTCGCCGGGGCGATGCTCGCCGCCGCAGGTTGGCCGGAATGGCGCAAAGTTTTTTGGATTGTCGTCTGTATGGTCACTGCGCGCTCAGCGGCCATGGCATTCAACCGATGGGCAGATGCCCGCCTGGATGCCGCCAATCCCCGCACGGCCGGCCGTGCGATTCCCGCCGGCGTGCTCAGCCGCCGCTTTGTCGGAGGCTTTACCGTTGCGATGTCGGTGGCCTTCGTCCTGGCCGCCGCGCAGCTGAATCGCGAAACCTTATACCTCTCGCCCGTGGTTCTTGCGGTCCTAATGCTTTACTCCTACACCAAGCGATTCACCCGGTGGTCTCACCTGGTGCTTGGCCTGTCGCTCGGGATTGCTCCCGCGGCAGCCTGGATCGCGATCCGTGGATCGCTGGATCCGCGGATCGTAGTGCTTACCGCCGCAGTCCTCTTTTGGGTGGGAGGATTTGACGTGCTCTACGCCTGCCAGGATATGGCGCACGACCGCATGAGCGGTCTCAAGAGCATTCCCGAAACGTGGGGCATTGAGGCTGCCTTTTGGATTGCACGCACCATGCACGTGATCATGCTGGGCCTGCTCGCCTGGCTACTAAAACTATTCGCGCTCAATGCGATTGCCTGGGTCGGGGTCGCGGCAGTCGCAATCCTGCTGCTTTACGAGCACCTCATCATTTCTCCCACCGACCTTCGCCGCTTGAACGCTGCGTTTTTCACCATGAATGGAATCATCTCCATGGTGTTCTTCTTTTTTGTCGCGGCTGCGCTACTCTTCCCGCTTACCCGCTGACCTAAACGACAAACGCACCCGGATCCAATCCGGGTGCGTCTCATCTTCCTGCCGCTCGAATCAAACTATGCTGTCTTGGTCTTCGCGCGTTCGGCGGCCTTGTGAGCATCGATCTTGTCGTTGATCTTATCGTGCACTTCGTCCACCTTTACACGGACCTCGGCCCGAGCATTGTCAGCTTTGTGCTCTGCCTCGTGCTGATGCCGATCCGCGGACACAGCAGCAGCGTCTTTAGCGTTGCCCCAGGTTTCTTTCGCTGCGCCCTTTACTTGGTCAGCCACACCTTGATTGGCTAGCTTCTGGTTACCCAAAGTTTCGCCCACACTCTGCTTAACTTTTCCTGCTACCTGGTCCACTTTGCCGGTTACTTGGTCCTTATTCATGGTCTCTCTCCTTGCCTGCGATGGCACAGGCACCTGGTTAGGTATGATGCTTCCTCGATCGTCCCGGCATACCTGCCGGGACGGAAAAAGGAAGCTCGGTTCAAATCGCCCGTCTACCGCCGATTAACTGGATTACCAACACCACCAGCGCAATGATCAAGAGGATATGGATATACCACGCAACCACGTGGAACCCAATAAAGCCGACCAGCCAAAGTACAAGTAGAACCAGAAAAATTGTCCAAAGCATCGTGTGTTTCTCCTCACTAAAAGTCTTGCTACGCTGTACTTTGGTGCGTCCTCATTCAAGCGGGTTGCCGTATGATCAAAATTAAGTCTTCGGGGCACAGATGCGAATCGCCATTCAAGGAGAGCTTGGATCGTTTAGCCACGAAGCCGCACTAAAGTTAGAACCGCAGGCAACCATTTTGCCCTGTGCACTCTCCGCAGAGGTGTTCAAACGCCTGCAGAGCTCTGAGGTTTGCGCCGCGGTCATTCCTATCGAAAACTCTCTGGCCGGCTCTGTCGTTGAACACTTTGACCTGCTCTTTCAATCCGCTGTGCACATCGAACGGGAGTCCCTCCTGCGCATCCGCCACAATCTCATCGGCGTGCCGGGTAGCAGGGTCGAAGATATCCGCCAAGTCCTTTCCCATCCCATTGCGCTGGCCCAATGCAGGCGATTTTTCGAGCAGCATCCGAGCCTGACCGCCACTCCCTTCTACGACACCGCGGGCAGCGTGAAGCATATAACGGTCCTGGGCGAACGGTCGGTCGGAGCGATCGCCAGCGAGCAAGCAGCCACGGCCTACAGGGGCGACGTCTTAGCCGCTGGAATCGAAGACAATGCGGCCAACTACACTCGTTTTTTCCTGCTTCGCGGCGGTGCCAAGGTCCAGCCTCTACCCGGCGCGGATAAAGTCAGCATCGCCTTTACGGTCGCCAACCGCCCAGGAACCCTGGTAGCGGCACTCCAGGTATTCGCCGAGAACAACACCAACCTTTGCAAGATAGAATCGCGTCCCGTACAGGGAGAACCCTGGCAATATGTCTTCTACGTCGATTATCAGGTCGCCGATCCGGCGGAAGCCAGTGCCCCGCTCCATCAGCTGCGCCAGAAGTGCCTTCTGGTCAAGGAGTTAGGCAATTACCCCTCGGCTCAGCCGCTTTCCTGAGAGGACCGCTGCCTGACCCGATGCAGATCGATCGGCCCGCGAGACCGATGAATAGATGAATAGAGGAGCGAATGGAGCCAGGAAGGGTTCCCACGGGAGGGTGGACCCGGCCAAAAGGGACAGTAGCCGGGGCCTTTTGCGACTTTATAGGATCTGCATCATCTTATAGTCGATAATCTGATAGAAGGATACTCATGGCGAGCGATTTTTTAAGCATCATTAATCCCAGCGATCCCACCCGGCGGGAGCAGGGTGGCCCTCAGGGCAGGGTTTTGCCGATTCTGCCCGTTCGTAGCACCGTTCTGTTTCCCCATGCCGTATTGCCACTGACCGTCGGCCGGGAAAGCTCGATTCAACTCATTCAGTCCTTGGGAGAGCAAAAGACCATTGTGGTTGTCGCGCAGCGCGACGAACGCATGGACAGTCCCCAACCCAGCGACTTGTATTCCGTAGGCACCCTGGCGACGGTGCACAAAGTCGTCAAAATGCCCAACCAGAGCCTTTTCGTTTTTACCGAGGGGACCGAGCGCGTCCGGTTGGGTGAATTTGCTCAACTGGAGCCATTCATGATGGCCGCGGTTGATCATTTGCCGGAGGTGGATCCCGGCAAGGGCTCCGAATTGGAAGCGCTGCAGAGGAATGTGATTGCCCAGTTCCAGCAGATCGTCACCACCTCGCCCACCCTTTCCGACGAGCTCCAGACCATCGCGCTCAACATTGAGGATCCCGGGCGCTTGGTCGACTTCATTGCTTCCTCGCTGCCGTTCCTGGCCACTACTGACAAGCAGGAATTGCTGGAAACTCCAGATGTGATGTTGCGCATGGAGCGCATCAACAAGCATCTGGCCAAGGAAGCCGAAGTTCAGCAACTGCGCAATAAGATCCAGACCGAAGTCCAGGACCAGGTGCAACAGTCGCAGCGCGATTACTACTTGCGCGAGCAACTGAAAGCCATCCAGAAGGAAATTGGCGAACTCGATGAGGGCCAGAAGGATATCGAGGAGCTGCGCCAGAAAATCGAAGCCGCAGGCATGCCGGCCGACGTGAAGAAGGAAGCCACCAAGGAGCTCAACCGCCTCTCGCGCATGTCTCCTATGGCGGCCGACTACTCACTCACCCGCAACTACGTCGAGTGGCTGGCGGTTCTGCCGTGGGCTAAGTCCACCGGCGGCGAAGTAGACATCGCCAAGGCGAAGGAAATTCTCGATGTGGATCACTACGATCTACAAAGGGTAAAGGATCGCATCCTCGATTACCTGAGCGTGCGTCGCCTCAAGCCGGATATGAAGGGGCCCATCCTCTGCTTCGTTGGACCTCCAGGCGTGGGCAAGACTTCGCTCGGCCGCAGCATTGCGCGCGCCCTCGGTCGCAAGTTCCAGCGCATCTCGCTCGGCGGCATGCACGACGAAGCCGAGATCCGTGGCCATCGCCGTACCTACATCGGAGCTTTGCCGGGCCAGATCATGCAGGCAATGCGCCGCGCGGAGACCAACGATCCCGTCTTTATGCTGGACGAGATCGACAAGCTGGGACGCGACTTCCGTGGCGACCCCGCGTCCGCTCTGCTGGAAACGCTGGACCCCGAGCAGAACAACACATTCCGGGATAACTACCTGGATGTTCCGTTCGATCTGTCCAAAGTGCTCTTTATCTGCACTGCGAACATGCTCGATCCGATTCCAGAGCCGTTACGCGACCGCATGGAGATCATTGACCTGTCCGGCTACACCGAGGAGGAGAAAACCCACATCGCGTTTCGTTACCTTATCCCGCGGCAGATCAAGGAAAACGGGATTGAGCCCAAGGAGGGTGGCGAACCGCAGATTGAGTTTCCCGAGGAAAGCGTTCGCTACATCGTGCGCCACTACACGCGCGAAGCGGGCGTCCGCAAACTCGAGCAGCTGATCAGCACCGTCTGCCGCAAGCAGGCGCGGCGCATTGCCGAAGGCAAGACAGGCACGCTGGTTGTCGACCGGGCGATCATTCAGGAATTCCTCGGCGGCATCAAGGTACGCGTTGACACTGAGTTGGCTGAGCGCACCCGGCGTGCCGGCGTAGCGGTCGGTCTGGCCTGGACCCCGGCCGGCGGCGATGTGCTCTTCATCGAAGCCAACCGGATGAAGGGCAAGGGCGGCTTCAAGATGACCGGACAGATCGGCGAGGTCATGCAGGAGTCCATGCAGGCTGCGCTTACCTGGGTTCGTTCCAACGCTGCTTCGCTGGGGCTGGAAGAGGACTTCACCAAGGACCTGGATATTCACATCCACGTTCCCGCGGGAGCGATCCCCAAGGACGGTCCGTCGGCCGGTGTCACCATGGCAACCACCTTGGTCTCACTCATGACCGATACTCCGGTTCGTCCGCTTACGGCGATGACCGGTGAGATCACTCTGAGCGGCAATGTGCTTCCGATTGGCGGCGTCAAAGAGAAGTTTCTAGCCGCGAAGCGCGCTGGCGTGCAGGACGTAATTTTCCCGGCGGAAAATCGTCAGAACGTAGACGAGGACCTGACGGCAGATCAGATCGAAGGTGTGCGCATCCACTACGCCAGCCGTATCGAAGACGTGCTGGCAGTGGCGCTCCCTAAGTCTGTCAGCGAAGAGAAGAAAGATGAGGCAGTTCGCGAAACGATTATCGAACACGCCGAAGTCTAAGACCGCTGCTCCATATGCTCGAGAAGGCCCGCCAACCAGCGGGCCTTTTCATTTTCACAAGTAGAATCATAAGTGGTGCATCGACGTCGACCATGATGTCATCGAACACGGAGCTGCTCGAGGAGGGGAATATCTTCAAGGACATTCATCGATGATCATTGATTTTGCGGAACGGGCGCACAACCATAACTGGGATCTAGACCCGGTTGTGCGATCCCTGCTGGATACAGACTTCTACAAGCTGCTGATGCTGCAGTTCATCTGGAAGCATTTCCCCACGACACAAGTGTCGTTCTCGGTGAGCAACCGGTCTTCTTCCCTGCGCCTCGCGGACGTCATCGCGCGCGAAGAGGTTCTCCAGCAACTGGAGCACGTGCGCAGCTTGCGCTTTCTGAAATCGGAACTGATCTGGCTGGCCGGCAATACCTTTTTCGGCCGCCGCGGTATCTTCGAGCCGGACTTTATCGAGTGGCTGGGGCATGGTTTCCGTCTCTCGAGCTATCGGCTAACGGTCAGAGAGGGAGAATTCCACCTGGAATTCGACGGGCTCTGGACCGAAGCGACGATGTGGGAGATCTACGCCCTCTCGATCCTCAACGAGCTGAAATCGCGCGCCGCTTTCAAGGGCATGAGCGAATTCGAGCTGGATATTCTTTACGCCCAAGCCAAGGCCAAACTGTGGGGCAAGATTGAGCGGCTCACCGGCGTTCCGGAACTAAGAGTGGCGGACTTTGGCACCCGGCGCCGGCACAGCTTCCTGTGGCAGGAATACGTAGTGAACGCCATGAATACCGCCCTTGGCGAGCATTTTTCCGGTACCTCCAATACCTATCTGGCCTACAAACATAACCTTGAAGCGGTGGGTACCAATGCTCACGAGCTGCCCATGGCACTGGCTGCGATGGCCACCAGCGATGCGGAGTTGAAAAGTTCGCAGTACCGCATTCTCGAGCTGTGGCAAAGCACTTATGATCGCGAGATCCGTATCATGCTGCCCGACACCTACGGCACCACGCAGTTCCTGGCCGATGCCCCGGATTGGACGGCCGATTGGACCGGGCAGCGCATCGACAGCAAAGACCCCTATATTGCGGGGGACGAATACATCGACTGGCTGAAGCAGCGAGGCAGAGACCCGAAGCAGAAGCTGATCATCGCCTCAGACGCGATGGATGTGGAAGACATCCTTGGCCTTCACGCCTATTTCATGGGCACCATGGCGCCGGGCCTGACCCCGCAGGACTATCGCAGCGCGGCCGACCTCAACGACCCGGCGAAATGGACGCCTGGCCGGCGCATCCGTTTCAGCGCCGGGTGGGGCACACTGCTAACCAACGACTTCCGCGGCTGCCATCCCAGTGGGCGCAATGGATTCCACCCGGCCAGCCTCATCTGCAAGATGACAGAGGCCGACGGCCGCCCGGCCGTGAAGCTTTCCGACAACTTCGCCAAGGCGACCGGGCTCAAAGCGGAAATAGCGCGCTACCGCAGAGTCTTTGGCACCGCGGGAGTGGCCAATACGCCCGTCCTCGTCTGAGCCGCCGCCATTTTGCCCATTGCCGAGTCTAACCTCATACCCGGATTTCCTGCCGCGCAGCGCTGAACATGGCCGCGTGTGCGGCTTTCCGTAAAAAAGGCGCATGAACCTCGCTAACGCCACCAACCTTGATAGGAAATCCGGGTGTCAGATGGCCTTCGGATATGCTTTTCCCATGCGGGTCACGGTCCTGTTCTTTGGCGTTCTGAAGGAGATGTTCGCGAGCGAGAGCCAGACGCTCCACCTCCCAGCCGGCGCGACCGTAAACGCGGTGCTTGAACATTACCGCCAGTTGCTGCCGCAGCAATCGAAGTTGTGGCCGGCATTGGCGATTGCTGTAAACCGGAGCTACGCCGCGCGTGATCGGGGGCTGCACGATGGAGATGAGGTAGCGCTTCTGCCGCCGGTTAGCGGGGGCTCCGCCCTTCCGCCCGCCGTTTCACTGGTCACAGAACCCATCGATGCCGCTTCTTTGGTTGCCGCCATCAAGCAGGGAGTGGATGGAGCCGTCGTGGTCTTCGATGGCATCGTCCGCAACAACACCCGAGGGCGGCGTACCCTCTTCCTGGTCTACGAGGCATACCAGGAGATGGCGCTGCTTCAGATGCAGGCTCTCGCAGCTGAAGCGATCGCTGCGCATGGCGTTCGCCAGGTGGCCATTGTGCACCGGCTCGGCCGGCTCAATGTGGGCGAAACCAGCGTGCTGATTGCCGTTGCTTCTGCACATCGCGCGCAAGCATTCGAAGCGTGCCGTTGGCTCATCGACACGCTGAAGAAGACAGTTCCCATCTGGAAGAAGGAACACTTCGAAGACGGAGCAGTCTGGGCCGATGGCGAGCCGTTCCCATCCGAAGTGCTGCAGAAGGGGACGGCAGGCTCTTGAAACCACTATCCTACGCGGCAGTTTGCTGCGCGCTTACTGTCGGCGCTATCCTGGGCCGCGCGCAAATGGCGCCGCCCTCGACCGCGAAGGCAGCCCCGGCCCCACCCACCATCAGCGTGAATGTCCGGTTGGTGAATGTGTTCGTCAATGTTACCGATGAAAAGGGAGCTCCAGTGCCCGGTCTCACTCGGGACGAATTTCTGCTCTCAGAAGATGACCACCCGCAGAAGATCGCCGTATTTGAGCGCCAGTCTGAACTTCCGCTCGAGATCGTCCTCGCCATCGACACCAGCGGCAGCGTGCATAAAGACCTTGGCCTGGAGCAAGAGGCGGCAAAACATTTCGTGCATTCGCTGCTGCGCCCCGTCGATCACCTGGACCTGATGGAGTTTGCCGACAACGTGCGTGAAGTGGTTTTCTTTACCAACAATCCGGGCCGCGTCGACCATGGGCTGAACGACATGGGCCGGGGCGCCGCCACCGCCCTCTATAGCGGTGTCTATCTCGCTTCGCAGGTCCTGGCTCCGCGATCCGGCCGCAAGGTGCTGGTGATCATCTCCGACGGGGGCAATACCGTCAAAGGCACGACCTATGACATGGCGCTCCAGCAGGCTTTGCGCGGCGAGGTCATGGTCTACCCCATCATCGACGTTCCCATCTCTGCCAGCGCCGGCCGCGATCTGGCCGGCGAACACGCCCTGATTACTCTCGCCCAGCAGACCGGAGGCAAGTACTACTACGCCGACTCCTCTTCGCTGGACAGAACATTTGCCCAGCTATCTGAAGATCTGCGGACGCAATATCTGCTCGGCTACTATCCATCGAATCGTACGGGAAGCGGCTTTCGCACTATCTCTGTCATCCTCCGCTCCCCGGCTGGCGGCGCGGGTTACGTCATCCGCAATCGGCCCGGGTATTATCCTTCCCCGGTGCCGTGATTCGTTTGCGTGGCCGATTTAAGCCTCAGATCCTGCATCAAAAGCAGGTATGCGTTTGCCTCGTTCTTTGCTCCTCGCTGCAGTTTTCTTATCGCTAGTCACTGGCAGCTCACAAGCGCAGGAGCGAGGAGCCGTGGCGCACGTCGACTCCGATCAAGACGGCATGAGCGACGCGTTGGAACAAGCTCTTTTGGAGAAATTCAGGCCGGCATTCATGGTCGGGCAGCAAGACTGCTCTCGCATCCCGGCTGAGTTTCGTCCTGGCGTCCTTAAGCCCGACCCGGAGACTGAGAACGGCACGATCTATGGTCAAGTGTTTCCGTCTAAGACATCCGTTGGCGCGTTGCCGATCGCAGAGATCCACTACTACCACCTTTGGAGAAAGGATTGCGGGGCGCATGGCCATGCGCTGGATACGGAGCATGTTTCGGTGCTCGTGCGCGCATCCGGCAGTGATCTCGCTTCCCCAACATGGAAAGCGCTCTACTGGTATTCTGCAGCCCACGAGAACACTGTCTGCGACGTGAGCCAGATTGCTCGCGCATCCACATTGCACGCAGAAGACCATGGCGCGGAGGTCTGGATTTCCCCTGGTAAGCACGCTTCGTATCTCAACCGAACTCTGTGTCAGGGGGGATGCGGTGCGGACAAATGCGCAAACATGGTAGCGCTGGAGCCTGGGAAGCTCATCAACCTGGGAGAGGTTGGTCAGCCAATGAACGGCTCCCTGTTCATCGCGTCCAGTGCTTGGCCGCTGGCGGCCAAAATGACAACCACGAACTTTCCGCCGGGTCCCGTGGCCCGTCTCACCGAACTGCCGGAGAGCGATATCGCATGGTTCAACGGCGGCAGGCACCCTGCCCAAGGAGTCATCGCGGTAAGTAGTTCTACGCAACAAGCCATCGCGAGAAGCGGGCAGAACACGACCTCGGCAATGTCGGTCTCGGGCCATTCCACCAACACCGCTGTTTCAACCGCGGGAGACTCCACAGGCAACGCTTTGCAGAAAAGCTACCGAAACACGAAGCACGCGCTGGGAAAGTCTGCCAGGCATGTGGGTGACGCACTGCACGTAAACCCGAAATCAGATGCTCCCCAGTGATGGATGATGTGCCTGCTCCTGCCTTGGCTGCCATGAGCAAACGAAGCTTGCAAAATTCAACGACATTTGGTTGATCCGGTCATCCCGTTCGCAGCATCTCCGGCTCAGTCTCGGCCGACCGGTACGGGTTACCCCATCCGTAATTGGTCGGGGTACTATCCTTACCCGTTGCCCTGATCGAACACCGGTCTAAGAATTCAAGAGCCCGAAACATTTGTTAACGTCCCGTCAATTACCCTCGTCCGAGGTTCCTATTCCTCCGCGGAGTTTTGATGCGTCTTTGGCTTTTGCTTTCTGCCGTCTTGCTGTGCCCGCCGGCGCTTCACGCCGGGGCTGCCACGGGACAATCGATTGCCGTGAGTGAGCCGCCAGATGCGCCCCAGCCCCAGGCCGCCGGCCAGCAAAATCCTCCAAAACCCCCATCCGCGGGCCGGGAATCGTTACCCCAAATCAATCAGCGGGAGGCGGATCAGTCCGACGACCAAAATAATCCGGCCGTCTTCTCCCACCATCTCATCGCCGATCGTCTTTGGATCTCGGGTCAGGCTAACTTCATATTCCAGGCCCACAATCCATTCCACTCTCCCTACTCCGGGACCAACAGTTTCCAAAGCCGGATTGAAACAACCGCGCTGTCTCGCGTACTCACCCTGTACACCGGGGTCAAGATTACCCGCTGGACCGAATTTATTTTTGATGCCGAGGAGGCCGGAGGAAAGGGTCTGAGCAACGCCCTGGGAATTGCCGCCTTTCCCAACCTCGACGTGGTGCGCAATCCCACCCTGGGTCAGGGGGTATATGCTGCGCGCTATTTTATCCACTACACGATTCCGTTAACCGCCGACCGCGTCGAAGAACAGCCCAACCCCTTCTACCTCCAGGACTCGATCCCCAGGCAGCGCATCGAGTTCACTATGGGCAAGATGTCGATGGTCGATTTCTTCGACCTCAATGCGGTCGGCAGCGATAGCCATCTGCAGTTCACCAATTGGGCCATCGATAACAATGGCGCTTACGATTATGCCGCCAACACGCGTGGCTATACCGTCGCGGCCATGCTCAGTTATGCCGGGCCGAAATTCGAGGTCCGCTATGCGGAAGCACTGATGCCCACCGTTGCCAATGGCATTGACCTCGAAGCCGATCTACGCACGGCCCGCGCAGACAACCTGGAGTTGGATTGGAAACCGCAATGGTTTCAGGGCTTGGACACCCACATCCGCCCCCTGGCTTATCTAAACCATGCCAATATGGGCGACTATGGCCAAGCCATTGCGGGTTATCAACAGGGGCTCACCAGTGTTCCTGACATCACCGCGTACCGCCACCAGGATTCATTGAAGCAAGGTTTCGGTCTCAACCTGGAGCAGGCACTCCCAGCCAATTTCCGCGCCTATTTCCGTGCGGGATGGAATGAAGGGCACAAGGAGTCGTTCGCCTACACGGAGATGAACAGCACCGTGTCCTTCGGCTTCGAACTGCCCGGCGACGCGTGGGGTAGAAAAGAAGACCAGATCGGCAGCGCCTTCGAAACCGGCGGCATCAGCACCAAGCACCGGCAATACCTGGCCCTAGGCGGCTTGGGGTTCATCCTGGGTGACGGCCATCTGAACTATGGTCGCGAGGAAGTGAGCGAGACCTATTACAACGCCCACCTGATAAGCGGCCTTTACATGGGCGTCCAACTCTCTTTTATCAATAATCCGGGCTACAATCGGGACCGGGGCCCAGTCGTGGTTCCCGGAGTGCGGGCGCACATGGATTTTTGAGTGCATCCGCCAGGCACGGTTATGGCATCTCTGTATGCAGCGATCACGCAAAATATGGCAACCCAGAACCCATCCCGGCGGGGTAAGAAAACTCCTCCTCTTGGTGAAACCGGCCAGGAAACGCTTTACTTGCGCTTTCTGAGCGAGAAGCAGGTGCGGGTAACGGTCAAACTCCGAGACGGTGAGAGCGTCTCCGGGTGGATCGAGTATTTTGATGACACCATGATCCGGGTCACCCGCGAAGGTCTGCCCAATCTTTTCATCTATAAGCACCAGATCCGGACCATCAGCGAACGCGGCGCAAATCGCGATGAATCTAAAGTGCGGAGCACCCAGGCCTTGGTCGAGAGAAGTGCGCGTTGAGCAACTTTCCGCAACAGCTGAATCTTGGTTTTGCCGCCGGAGCGGCTAGTATCGCCCGCGAGGCCGGAGAACTTCTTCGCGGCTACTTCCATCGCGGGGTAACCGCGGAATATAAAGGCGATGTAGATTTGGTCACCGAAGCCGACCGGGCTTCGGAAAAACTTATCGTCAGCCGCCTGAGTGAAAAGTTTCCCGATCACGGCATCTTTGGCGAAGAAGGAACACGCTCCGGTCTGGAGCGCGCTTACCGCTGGTACGTCGATCCGCTCGACGGCACCACCAATTTTGCCCATGGCTTTCCCTTCTTCAATGTTTCACTAGGCCTCGAACATCGCCCGCAGGGGCTGGCCCCTGATCAGGATGGGGAACTGATAGCGGGCGTGGTCTACGATCCTGTTCACGATGAACTCTTCTCGGCGGAAAAGGGCAACGGGGCATGGTTACAAGGACCAACCGGCGAAGTCCGCCGTCTGCATGTCTCACCGGTGAAATCTTTGCAGGAGAGCTTGCTGTCCACTGGCTTTCCCAGCCACAAGCGTCACGCCAACCCGAACATTCACTTTTACCAGCAGCTGACGCTCCGCTCTCACGGGGTGCGCCGGGCCGGCGCGGCGGCGCTCGACCTGGCCTATTGCGCAGCCGGCCGCGTCGACGGGTTTTGGGAATTCAATCTGAACCCTTGGGATACAGCCGCCGGCGCGCTGCTGGTGCTGGAGGCTGGCGGCGCGATGGTCCGTTTCGACGGCACTCCTTTTCGCCTCGATAGCCAGGAGGTTCTGGCCACCAACGGTCTGCTCACCAAGGAGATTCTCGGCTTCTTCATCGATATGTTCGCCGGCAAAGAGATCGAACCGATACCCACAGCCGCCGAGTTTGCCGCACGACGCTTGGCGCGCTCATAGCGTAAGCTTGCGATTCCCATTCCTGCTGTACAATTTGGTTTCACTTATTCGCCTTCCGGAGAACGGTACATATGACTTACGTGATCGCAGAACCCTGCATTGGAACCAAGGACACAGCCTGCGTCGATGCCTGCCCGGTAGATTGCATTCATCCCAAGAAAGATGAAGCGAAGTATGGTGAAACCGACCAGCTCTTCATCGATCCGGTGGAATGTATCGACTGTGGTGCTTGTGTTCCGGTCTGCCCGGTGTCGGCTATTTTCGCCGGCGACGATCTGCCTGAAAAATGGTCGGGCTTTGCTGACAAGAACTCTGCCCACTTCGGCCGCTAGGCTGGCCGGCGCTGTTGCCCAGCCATGATCGCCCACCAGGTCGAAGCCGTCGTCCTCCGTACCTGGCCCGTTCATGAAGCTGACCAGATCGTTTCGCTCTTCACCCGGGATTTTGGAAAGATAAAGGGGGTTGCCAAGTCAGCGGCAAGGTCGCGCCGTCGTTTCGGCGGCGCGCTCGAACCGATGACTCACGTGCGCGCCCATTACGCTGAAAAGCCCACCCAGGAGCTGGTGCGTCTCGACTCCTTCGAAATTCTCCACTCCCCATTGGCCGAGCCGGTCGATTATGCGCGGGCCACGGCCCTCGCCTTTTTCGCTGAGGTCCTGGAGCAGACCCTCCCCGACCACGATCCGCACGATGTAGTTTTTCGCCTGCTCCTGTCGGTCCTGGAACAGACGCGCGTCGATCACATCTGGATGCCGATCACCTACTTCGCCCTCTGGACGACGCGTCTGATGGGTTGGCTCCCGGATCTGAGCCGCTGCCTCTTCTGCGGCGCTTCGCTCGCCGCGCAGCCAGCCTATTTTCATTTTTTCTCGGATGGTCTGGTCTGCGTGGAGCACAGGCAGATGGGCGACAACAGTGCGCATGGCGCCACGCTGACGCCGGATTCTCAGGTGCTGGCGGTCCGTATCTTCCGCTCTCCGGCGTCTGCCTTCGCAGCTGAATCCTGGCCCCGCAGCCGCGGCGCCGACCTGCGCCGCTTCGCCATTCAAAGCCTGGAGCGCCACCTGGAGCGAAAACTCACCACCGCTATAGCGCTGTCAAGGCTGGCTGGTGGCTAAGAGTGGTCTTATCTCGCTTTTCGCTCAATCTTTTTCCGCATGGAAGCGCCAGCCCGGGGAGGGTATCTCTCTTTTCTCTCACAAATTGCATTCTTTTTTCGCAAAGCTGAAGGCTCCACGGGCTAAGGAAAAACTCATTTTCCTGAAGGGTACGGGCTAAGAAGCGTCGCTCTCCCTGTTAAAGCAGAGGGCTCCCGCCGTTCTCTCAACCAAAGCCCGGTGGGAGCCCCCGCATTTATGCGCGGGAGCTCGGCTTTCAAGCCGAGCGGTTCCATCAGCCTACTCTGCCGGCTTTAGCCGCGGGCTTTCGCTTCCATTGCAGCGGGACTGGATCCACTTCCGCTTTAAAGTCGGGCCGTTAAGCGTGAAAAAAATGAGGGCCTTTAGGCCGTACATAAATACTTTGCAATGAATTCGGCTTTCGCCGCCGAGGGAGCCTCTTCCGGTACAAACACCATTTCTCCGCCGGGTCGTGGCCCCCCTCAGGACCCACTCAGAAGTGAGCCGACGATACCACCCACTACTCCACCCTCGGTTCGTTCTCTGGCCTGTGAAGGCATGTACTGCATCAGCTGGTGGGCCAGTTTAGAAATCGGCAGGGTTTGCAGCCAGACACGGCCTGGACCGGTCAGGGCGGCGAGAAAGATTCCGTCTCCGCCGAAGATCATGTTCTTGATTCCCGCGATCCTGGTGATCTGAAAAGCAACGCTGGATTGGAAAGCTCCCACGTGCCCCGGATGCACGCGCAGAGTCTCCCCTGGGGCCAGATCCTTCACGATCAGCTCCCCCGACAACTCGATCCAGCAGGCGCCTTGCCCAGTCACCTTCTGCAGCAGGAAGCCGTCTCCGCCAAAAACCCCGGCGCCCAGGGATTGCTGGAACCCAACCCCGAGCGAGACCTGGGAGGTGGCGCAAAGAAAGCCATGGCGGTGTATCAGGTACTCCATTCCAGGGCCGACCTGGACAGGCTGGATGTGCCCGGGGACCCGGGTAGCAAAAGCAATCTCACCGCGGGCGCCGATAGCACGGTATTCGGTCATGAAAAGGCTTCCCCCGCCCGCCACTCTTTTCAACGCGCCGAGGAACCCTCCTCCTCCGCCAAACTGAGTGTGGGTCTCCAACTGGATGGAGCTGCTCATCCAGGAGAGTTCTCCGGCTTCGGAAACTACGGACTCGTTCGGCTCCAGGGTGAACTCGAGAACCGGCAGGGTGGTGCCGACGATACGGCTTTGCATGGCTGACTCCTCCTCGAATGAATGGGCACACCAGTTTAGTGCATTTTCCCTTCTACACTGCACAGACAAGTGCAAGCACGTGAGTCTTTTCTTGCACTGGAAGGGAAATGCTCTCGCCGGATTGCCTTCTCTAAGGCAGGGCTGGAGTTTGATTTAGAATCCAACCGTGGCCCTGCAAGAAACCAGCGTTCTTACCTTTCAGGAACTCCTCTTTCGTCTGCAAACCTTTTGGGCCGAGCGTGGATGCGTACTGCAGCAGCCTTATGATGTCGAGGTTGGCGCCGGCACCATGTCGCCGGAAACCTTTTTGCGCGTCCTCGACCCGCGTCCCTTCTCCGTCGCCTATGCCCAGCCCTCCCGCCGGCCTGCAGACGGCCGCTACGGCGAAAACCCCAACCGGCTCTTCAAACACACGCAGTTTCAAGTCGTGCTCAAGCCGCCGCCCGCCAATGTGCAGGAGATCTACCTGGAGTCGCTCGTCGCCATCGGCATTGACCTCCGCCAGCACGACCTAAAGTTTGAGGAAGACAATTGGGAATCCCCCACACTGGGAGCCTGGGGCATTGGTTGGCAGGTCATGCTCGATGGCCTGGAGATCACCCAATTCACTTACTTCCAGCAGTGCGGCGGTCTCGATCTCGATCCCATCTCGGCAGAAATTACGTACGGCCTGGAACGCATCGCCGCCTTTCTGCAAGATGTCGACTCGGTTTACGACGTAGTCTGGGCGCGCACTCCTGATCCCATCACCTACGGGGAAGTGCGCCATCTGGAAGAAGTGCAGTTCTCGGTCTACAACTTCGAGGAGGCCGATGTGGAGAAGCTCTGGGAGCATCTGCGGCTCTACGAGGCGGAGTGCCAGCATCTGCTGACCCGCGCTGCACAGCAACCGGAGGAGCTTACTCCGGCCGATCAGCGCCGATTTCCGGTGCTGGCTGCCTATGATCTTTGCCTCAAATGCTCGCACCTCTTCAATCTGCTTGACGCCCGGGGAGCAATCTCGGTGACCGAGCGCGTCGGCATCATCGCCCGCATCCGGGTCCTCGCCGTCGGCATTGCCAAGGCTTACTCGCGCACGATTGCGCGGCATTAGAAGATCGATAGGAATCGAATGCCCGAGCTGTTACTGGAAATAGGCCTGGAAGAAATCCCCGCGCGCATGATCGCAGCAGCGGAGACCGAACTGGCGCGCCGCGTAGAGGGTTTGTTGACGCGCTCACGCCTGCTGGACGCGGCCGCTGTCGTGACCAGTTACTCCACCCCGCGTCGGTTGGCGGTGCGTGTCGAGGGCGTGCTCGCCGGCCAGCTCGACATGCAGGAGCAGCTCACCGGCCCCGCCTGGAAAGCGGCCTTCCCTAATGGAGAACCGGGCCCGGCGGCTCAGGCTTTCGCAAAAAAAGCCGGCGTCGCGGTCACCGCGCTGGAAAAAATCACGACACCCAAGGGTGAATACACCGCTGCCACGGTGCAGCGGCCTGGGCAGAGCGCCGAAAAAGTTCTGAGTGACTCACTGCCCCAGGAAATCGGCGCGCTCGCTTGGCCCAAGACCATGTACTGGCGGCCCAACAAGCCAGAGCGCTTCGTCCGCCCGCTCCGCTGGCTGCTTTGTTTGCTCGACGATAGAGTGGTCCCGCTGGACTTCGCCGGCATCCGCGCCGCCCATGTCAGCTATGGTCATCGCATCCTCTACGGAGACCAACCTGTTCCCATCGCGCGTCCCGCCGACTACCTGGCAACGCTCGAGGCAGCCTTTGTGGTCGCCGACGTCGCCGCGCGACGCCATCGCATTCGCCAGGCGCTCGATGCCGCTACCCGGACCTTCCCGGGTGCTCGCTGGCGCGAAGACGAGGCCCTGGTGGACCAGGTCACCCATCTTACGGAGTGGCCCACCGTAGTGGCGGGAAGCTTTCAGCCTGAGTTCCTGGCATTGCCCGAAGAAGTTCTGGTCACGGTGATGCGCGACCATCAGAAATACTTCGCGGTCGAAGACCAGCAGCACGCGCTGGCGCCTCATTTTCTAACCGTGTTGAATACCGAAGTGGATGCCGCCGGGATGGCGATCATTCGCCATGGCAACGAGCGAGTGCTTCGCGCCCGCTTCAACGATGGCCGCTTCTTCTGGAATTATGACCAGAAGATTCCTCTCCTCGGACGCTTGGAAAAGCTCAAGACCGTTACCTTTCAAAGGGATCTTGGCAGCTACTTCACCAAGACCGAAAGCAACTTGCTCATGGCGAAAGCCGTGGCCTCGGCGGTCGCTGCCCAGTCCATCGTGCTTGACCATACAGCACTTGAACAGGCGGTCCAGCTCGCCAAGACGGATCTCACCACCGAACTGGTGAAGGAATTCACCGAGCTCCAGGGCATCGTCGGGGGACTCTATGCCCGCGCGCAAGGGCTGGGCGAAACGGTCGCGCAAGCCATTTACTCGCAGTACCTGCCGTCTTCCACGGACGATCCCATCCCGGCCACGGTGGAAGGTCAAATCCTTGGCCTGGCGGACCGGATGGCAACCATAGCGGAGATGTTCGCCATCGGCCTCGAGCCCAGCGGATCCAAAGATCCTTTTGCCCTGCGCCGCGCCGCCAATGGAGTCATCAAAATCCTCGCCGAATCGGGCCTGCCTCTCACCTTGCCGGCACTCGCGACGATGGCGTCCGAATCTCTGCCCCGGGCTCGCTCCGGTGAAGGCGCCGCTGCGCTGGTGGTGTTTCTCAAAGAACGCCTGGACTTTTATCTCCGCGAGGTACGCGGATATACCTATGACGTGGTCAACGCTGTGCTCTCGACCGGGCTTACCACCGTAACGGATGCCATGGCGCGAGCGCAGGCCCTTACCCAGGTGCGGGGCTCCGATGATCTGGTCGCCATCTCTACGGCCTTCAAGCGGATCAAGAACATCCTCCGCCAGGCGGCTGAGAAGCAGGATCAATACGGCGGCTCCATAGCAATCGACGATCTCGCCGAGCCGGCCGAGCGCCACCTATACGCAGAGACAGTGAGAGTTGCGCCCCAGGTGGAGGCTCTTCGCGCCCGCCAACAATATCTTCAAGCTTTGGAATCGATTGCTACGTTGCGGCCCGCGATCGACGGTTTTTTCGACCAGGTTATGGTCATGGCGCCCGAAGCTCATCTGCGCAGAAATCGCCTGGCCCTGATTGCCTCAGTGCTCACCGATTTTTCCCGCATCGCAGACTTCTCCGAGATCGTCCCCGGTTAGCTTCTCTCATCCTCTGTCGCTTCGCTTGCCCGCGACGAGAAGGTCCGGCTCATACCGATTTCGATTCGGTACAACTTCCGTATTAATTTGTCTGCGCGTAATAAATCAGGCATGTTAATAGAATGTTAAAGAATGTATATTAACTCAGCGCATCCAATACTTCGACCCGGCAACGGTGCATTTTCGCGGTGCGATTGGGAGAAATTCATTCAGGAGGCTGACCAGTGACCCGGATATCGTTTCATCAGAAACTCGAGAACCTTCGTGAACGCCTCCTTCAAATGGCCGGTGTGGCGGAACAAACACTCACTTTTGCGCTCGACGCCCATTGCCGTGGCGAGCTTTCCGCTTGTTCCAAAGTACGCATGAACGAGATCATCATCAATAGTTCAGAGCGGGAGATCGACCAGATGGCGCTGGACCTGCTGGCGATGGAACAGCCCATGGCCGTGGATCTGCGCTTCGTTCTTGCCGCTATCAAGATCAACTCCGACCTGGAGCGGGTTGGAGACCAATCAATGACCATTGCTTTATTGGCCGAAGAGTTGGCCGGGAGCCAGCCGTGCGACTTTCCAGTCGACATTCCGCACATGGCGGAACTATCGATGACCATGGTCCGCAAGGCTCTCCAGGCGCTCACCGAGCGGGATGCCGAGCTGGCCACCAGTGTATTGGCCATGGATGACGCGGTCGATGAGATGAACCGCAGGGCTAAGGCCGTGCTGCTGGATTGCATCGCGCGGGATTCCAGTGCAGCCCGGTCTGCCGTGAATCTGCTGTTCATTTCCCGCAGCCTGGAGCGCATCGCTGACCATGCCACCAACATGGCCGAAGACGTCATTTTCTGGGTCTGCGGAGCCGATGTTCGTCACGGCAACGTGATGCAAGCGCGGTCAGTTCACTCGCTGCAACCTGGCAATTAGCTTTTGCGCCAGGTTCTCGCCCGAGTCGGACCACAGCAGGCGGCTGCTGATCCCGCAGTTCTCCTGGATGGCGTTGGTCACTTCGACCAGCTTCTGCACGTTGCGCTTCACGTGCTCGGCGCCTAACAGATCCAGATCCATATCTTCCAGCAGAAAGGGCGTGTCCAGGCCGAAATCTACCCGGACTTGCCCGTTCTGCTCGTAGGACCCCTCGTCGAAGTGTGGCCCGAAGCCAACCACATGTACCGTCACCGGTTCCTGTTTCCAAACGGGATCAAGTCCACCCACGGTTTCCGGAACCCACAAGTCCCACTTGAGCTCGAATTCGTAGGCGAAATCGTCATGCAGTATCTCTGTGGCTTCGGCCACCGCCTGCTCCGGTGCAGACTCCTTTATCTCATCTTCCTCGTAGATCCTCTGGTAAAAGGGGGTCTCGTTCCATGAGATGGGGTAAGCGGCCGCGGCATGCACCCGTAGCGGCTGCCCCGCCCCGGAGAACTGCTTCAGCACCGAGACTATGGCGGGAGCCAGGGCCGGGAGGCGAAAATTAGGAAACCATAGACTCAGATACAGCCGATCAGCCATCTCACCATTTTAAGCTTTTGCGAAACTGCCCCGCACAGAGAAATGGCCGATGAAAAGACTAAGATGATGGGTGTTCCCGATTTCCTGTGGAACTTGGCGACGTCGCACACTCCATGCGACTTTCCTTACAGAAAGGCGCATACGCTACCCTATCCAGCTCTGCGTGACAAGAAATCCGGATGACCCCAGCCAGCCTGCGCACCTCGATCGCTGTACTTGCCGGCTTGCTCGTCGCCGCCATCGCAGGTTTTTTTGTCTACGGCCGCTGGCAGGGCCGCCGGCTTGGCCACGACATCCCCTATGGATTGGGAAACTCTATCCAGCAGTCCACCAACGGATTCACCTACTCGGAGTCCCGGGGCGGGCACACGATATACACGCTGCATGCCTCGAAGGCTGTGCAGTACAAGAGCGGCGGCCATGCCGAGCTGCATGACGTGAGCATTACCCTCTACGGCGCGCAGGGAGCGCCATCCAACCGTATCTACGGCAGTGATTTCGATTGGGATCCGGTCAACGGCGTCGCCCGTGCCATGGGTGAAGTCCAAATTGATTTCCAGGGATCTCCCAGTTCCGGTGCGCCGGCCGGCAAAGCCCCGGCCGACGAAATGGATGACAAGAATACTGTGCACGTCAAGACATCCGGCCTGGTGTTCAACAAGCAGACAGGGCTTGCCAGCACCACCGAAAGGATCGAGTTCCGCCTTCCCGAAGCAGCGGGCAGTGCGACCGGCGCCAGCTTTGACTCCCAAACAGGAATCATGATTCTGACCGCCGACGTGACTTTCAACTCCAGCGTGGGCGGTAGCCCGCTGGCCGTGCGCGCCCACCATGCGCAGTACGATCGCAACAGCCGGCTGCTCTTTCTGCTGCAGGACGTAACCGATTATGCCGACAGTCACAGTTCCTCAGACCAGGCGACGGTTTCCTTCCGAACCGATGGATCGGCATACCAGGTGGACGCGGAAGGCAACGTGATCGTTACCGGAAGTGACGGCCAGCAGATCAACACCCGCAAGGCGCATATTGACCTGGGCCCCAAGAGCGAACCGCAGCAAGCCGTTCTCGATGGCGGCCTGCTTTACGTGGACAATAATCCGGCGCGCATATTGCATGGGTCGGCCTCATCGGGCACGCTCTCCTTCGGCCCGCAAACCACCATCAAGCATGCGCAATTGCGCGACGCGGTGTCCGTAGTCGATGAGGAGAAGTTGCCCCCGGTTTCGAGCGCGCCGGGCAAAGCTGGGCAGAACCAGCAAGAGTCGACCACTCGGCAGATGGGCGGTTCCAAAATCGACGTAGACTTCACTTCCGGACCCGACCGCCGCCCCCTCGCCAACCACATTCTCGCCGTAGGGAGCGCGCGGCTGAACGTGCACACCCTCTATGCCAAGACCCCGCCCGAGGACACAACCGTTCAAGGCGATCAACTCTTTGCCACGCTCCAGGACGGCGAGGTTCTCTCCAGCCTGCGCGGGACCGGCCACACCAGCCTGGTTGTTGTTACCCCCAACGGGGTGAAACAGAGCAGCACGGGGGACAACCTGCTGCTCACCTTCGCCGCGCCTCATCCTGCTCCCGCCAAGCCCGAGGCGAAGGCGGCCAAAGGGAAATCGCCCACCCCGCAGCCGGCCGCCCAGTTGCAGACTGCGGTCCAGGTGGGCAACGTGACCCTGACTCAGGAAACGCCGGCCAAGCCCTCCGACGCCGCCACCCCGCCCGGTGGAGGCGTCCCGGCTGTGACCTCCGCCGTCGCCCAGCGAGCGGAGTATGACGCTCCGAACCAGGTCGTGCAGTTGTCAGGGGACCCACGCATAAAAGATGCGAGCGGAGAATTGAGCGCCGGGTTCATTGCCATGGAACGCACCACCGGCAATGCGAATGCCACTGGAGGCGTTAAGGCGACCTATCGCCAGTCGAGCGGACAACAGCAGAACGTGGCCTTGACCGGAGCCGGGCCGGTACATGTGGTGGCCGACCACGCCCATCTTGATCACGCCACCGATCTCACCACTTTTTACGGAAAGCCCGGCGAACTGGCCCGCCTGTGGCAGGGAAGCGATTCTGTTTCCGCACCGGTGCTGGAGCTCTCTCGATCGCGGGCAACGCTGGCCGCGCACGGCACCGGCGGCGATGCCGCTGCGGTGAAGGCTGTATTCACCAGTGCCCCCAGCAACGCCAAGGCTGCGCCGGCAGCCCCCGCCCACACCACGCCTCCCTCCGTGGTTCGTTTAGAGAGCCGTACTCTCTTCTATGCTGACGCCGATCACAAGGCGGTTTTCTCGGGTGCGGTGGTGGCGCAGACTTCCTCCGGAGTTTTGCATTCCAATTTCATGGATGTTTACCTGAGCCCTGCCGCGCAGACCACGCATGGCCCTGCGCCCGGTAAGACGCCGGAACCGGAGGCCAGCCAGGTCTCGAAGATCGTCGCCCGGGGCGCCGTGGAACTCCAGCAGCCCGGCCGCAAGGGCACCGGCGAAGATCTCACGTACACCGCGGAGGACGGCAAGTTTGTGCTCACGGGAACGAGTGCGACGCCTCCCCACCTCAGTGATCAGGTGCACGGCACAGTAACTGGCACTGCGTTGATTTTCAATGATCGCGATGATAGCGTCGTGGTAAGTGGCGGTGCTTCCAAGGCCGTGACCCAGACCCGCGTTGCGAGATGAATGCAAAAGCTTAGTACAGACGAAATAGGAAAATCTTATAAGGGTCGGCAGGTCGTTCGGGGGGTAAACCTTGAAGTCTGCCAGGGCGAGGTTGTCGGGCTTTTGGGCCCAAATGGCGCCGGCAAGACCACCAGCTTTTACATGATCGTCGGCCTGATCGCGCCCGACACCGGGCAGGTGTTCGTCGACGACGTCGACATTACGCGGGTTCCCATGTATCTCCGGGCTCGGCAATATGGCATCAGCTATCTGCCCCAGGAACCCTCTGTTTTTCGCAAGCTATCGGTAGAAGAGAACATCCTCGCGGTGCTTGAGGTGCAGTCGATTTCGCTCGAAGTGCGCCGCGCCCGCACCGAAAAACTGCTGGATCAGTTGAATCTCGGCCATATACGCAAGACGCGCGGCTACGCGCTGTCCGGCGGCGAACGGCGCCGGGTGGAGATTGCCCGCTGCCTCTGCATCCAGCCCTCCTTCATTCTGCTGGATGAGCCATTCTCCGGCATCGATCCCATCGCCGTCCTGGATTTGCAGGAGATCATCTTCGATTTGAAGGCCAGTGGAATTGGGGTATTGATTACGGATCACAATGTCCGCGAAACGCTCTCCGTTACCGATCGTGCATACATCATCAACGAAGGCCGTATCTTTCGCACCGGAACTCCGGAGCAGCTGGGCAAAGATCCCGAAGTACGCCGCGTCTATCTCGGCGAGGGCTTTTCCCTAACCTAGACCTGCCCCAGGATGCCACCAACGTAACCGGTGCTCCAGCTTTTTCCGCAGCCTCTTTAGTCGGGCCGTAAGAGCCGCAGCTAATGAGGGCTTTAGCCCCTGCGGCATTGCTTTACGGCCCTTCGTGCCATAGAGGACTGAGAGAAATCAGTCCTACAAGCTGTGGAAACTTCGCTAAACGAAGGGCGCGGCTTTCGCCGCGCCGTAGAGAGGCCGCGATTGAGGGCTTTTAGCCCCAGGAGGTCCGCAGCCCCCTCGAAACCGCCTCGGTCCAAATCGGCCCGGGGCCACGGAAAACCCTTCCACCACAAGGGCTCGAAAAAGGTAAACTAAGGCCGCAAGCAGTTGATGCGGTGAAACGCCATGGCTCTTCTACAACCCAAGCTGAGTTTGAAGGTTGCACAGCGTCAGATATTGACGCCTGGCCTGATGCAGATGGTCAGTGTGCTGGCACTCAACAAGCTGGAGCTAAAAGAGCTGATCAACACCGAGATTGTTGAGAACCCGGTGTTGGAAGAGTTGGAAGAGAGCGTTCCTCTCATCGATGACATCGCCCTCAAAGAAGCCGAACGGGATCGCAGCGTAGAAGAGGTTGCGGCGCAGGCTGAACGCGATAAGGCAGATCCTTTTGACGAGATTGATTTTGGATCCTACTTCCAGGATTATCTGGATCCGGGATTCCGCACGCCCAACGGTTTTGAGCAAACCGACAAGCCCTCGTTTGAGAACTTCCTCTCCCAGCCGAGCACCCTTACCGATCACCTCTTCTGGCAACTGGGGTCTCTTAACCTCACCAGCGACCTGCGCGCCGCCGCCGAATATGTAGTCGGCAACCTGGACGAAGACGGTTATCTGATGGCTGGGGACGAGGAATTGTTAGCCGGCTTGGTGCGCGAGTATGAACCCGCTCCGGACGCCGCGCCCAATGCCGCCTCCCAACTCCTGGCTGAAGCAGTGCACCTGGTGCAGAACCTTGATCCGGTGGGCGTTGCCACGCGCAGCTTACGCGAGTGCCTGCTGGTGCAGATCGAGGCGCAGCGAAGGGAATATCAACTCGCGCTGGGCCGTCTGCGCACGGCAACGGAGTCGGCTGCGCCGGAAGCGGTCAACGGTGGGGCAGAAAGTGAAGCGGCCCACGCCTGCGCCGGCCACGAAGAGAAATTGGCCGTGTTCGCGCTCGCGGCGCGCATCGTGGATCAGCATTTGTCGCTGTTGCAGAAGCGCGACCTGCGCGAGATGACCAAGGTCCTGGGGACCCCGCCGGAAGCGATCCAGCACGCCATCGACTTCATTCGCAGCCTCGATCCCCGTCCTGGCCAGCGGTTCAATCGCTCGGATGCGCGGCTGATTGAGCCCGATGTCGCCTTTGTGAAGCGCGGTGGCGAGTTCGTCGTGGTTATGAATGAAGAAGATCTGCCCACCCTGCGGCTCAATCACGGCTACCGCAAATTGCTTTCGCAGGAAGGTACAGAGAGAGACGTAAAGGAATACGTCAAAGAACGTTACCGCTCGGCGCTGCAACTGATGCGCAACATCGAGCAGCGCAAGAACACCATCCTGAGAACCTGCGAGGCGATCGTGCGCCGCCAGGGCGACTTCCTCGAGCGTGGCGTGGACGCGCTCAAGCCGATGATGATCAAGGATGTTGCGGAAGAGATCGGTGTCCATCCTTCCACGGTCAGCCGCGCTGTCTCAAGCAAGTATGTGCACACTTCGCAGGGCGTTTTTGAGCTGCGCTTCTTTTTCTCCGAAGGTGTCCATGGGCCGGAGGGCGGCAGCACTCCGCTCATGCTGCTCAAACGCAAGGTCAAGAAGTTGATCGATGAAGAAGACCCGCGCAAGCCCCTGACCGATGATTTAATTGCCAGCATGTTGGAGGCTCAGGGCATTGACGTTACCCGCCGCACGGTAGCCAAATACCGCGAAGACTTGCGCATACCCAGCACTCACCAACGCCGAGTCCGCGATTGAGTCATACGAGAGTAGACTGAGCAGTAGGCGACCCTTCACCAGGAAGGGCCCCACCCAGCCAATTTCCCAGACAAGACCGTGATCGTAAAAATGCTATAGAATCGGGGATCTTGTGGGCCGCGAATTCCCTCTAGCGCAGTTCGCAATTGGTGTATACCGAAGTGAGGGGTCTTTTCGTGGTTTTCTCTCAAGGAAAACCACACCTCGCGATCTTTAATGGGCCGCGGTAATTGCGAAACTGCGTTAGGAGTTTTCAGCATGCCGGTTGAATGCACGGGCAGGCAAGTGGTGATCACCAAGCCACTGCGCACATTAGCAGAAGAGGGAATCGAGCGCATTGCCAGGATTCTCGGCAAGATCACCAGTGCTCACGTGGTTCTGACCGCGGAAAAATACCGGCAAATTGCCGAAGTCACGATCAAGACGCGGGCTTGCACGCTCGTCGCCCTCTGCGAATCCAGCGTCAGCATGGAAGCTGCGCTGCACGACGCGCTGGTGAAGGCCGAAACCCAGGCAACGCGCTACAAAGACAGGCAGCGCACGCGCAAGCGTCAGCCCAAACAGGAGAAGCAGGTAGAGGAGTCCGCCGTCGCGCGCAGCGGCCGGGGCAGTGCGCCCGAGAGCAAAGCTGCCAAGGCTGGACATACCAACGGAACCTCCAACGGCAAGAACCACGCTCAGCCGGCAATTCCCGTCACCGTACATTCGTTCCCCGCCCGCGTGCCCATCACCGAGCCCCACATCGTGCGCTCTGTCGACTCGGTAGCGCTGCGCCCCATGACCTTGGAGGAGGCAGTCAAGGAGGCAGAGTTTCGCGACCGGGACGTTTTTGTTTTTCGGGATAACGAAGGTAACGTGAAGGTCCTACATCGGAAGCGTGATGGCAAAATGGAATTGATTGAGGCTCCCTAGGCCATTCGTCGCAAACGCAGTGCTAAATTCCTCCAACCACAGGGTTGTCGTCCGCTGCGTTGTCCTTCGGATGGAATGACCTCTTGCGCCCCCTGGGCAAGCATCAGCCGCTGGCGGAGTTTCAAGACCTAAGTAACTGCGACCTCGGAGCTTGCCGGTACTTCTTTCAGGGGATACTCCAGCTTGGAAAGCGGCCTTGATACTCAACCTGGGGGCTCTCCGCTGCGGCGATCCAAATGATGAATTCAGAAGCTGATGTTGCCGTGCTCACGGCCCAGCAAAAGTCACTCCTCGAAGCTTTGCCCTGTTACGTCTTCGTGCAGCGCGGCAGCAGCGTGGTCTACGCCAATCGGGTAGCCCGCGAAATCCTGCACCTGGAAGAAGGCGCGGTGCTTGCGGTGGACGACCTCTTCCGTGGACAGTTCCCCGGTTTGGCCTATGCGCATCCGGGAAAGGCTTTGCGTCCGTCTGCCAACGTCTACGGCTCCGGCAGCCTGTCCTATTCGTCCGATTTCAATTGCCAGATGCGTACCCCTCTGGACGCGTCGGTGCCGGTGCGCGGTAACTTCCGCATGTTGCGCGTGGAACCAGAGCCCGAACTGCTGATCGTTGCCCTCCGATCGCAGCGCGCTGCGGAAAAGGACGCAGCCCAAGGCTCGGGACCTGGGTCAGAACACGGCTCGCCGTCGAACTTCCTGGAGCAGCTATTGAATGCCGCTCCGGAAGCGATCATGATCACCCGCGGCTCCAAAATTCTACATATCAACCGCGAGTTCGAGTCCCTGTTCGGCTTCAGTGCCGACGAAGCGCTGGGACAGAATACCTACGACATTCTCATTCCCGAAACGCGCCGCCATGAGTTCGACATGCTCGAGCACACCATGCAGCTTCATGGTCGCGCGTCGATGGAGACGGTGCGCCTGCACAAGTCAGGCGAACTCATCGATGTGTCTATCCTGGTGGCTCCGATCAGCATGGCGGGGGTGGAAGTGGGCAACTTTGTTAGCTACCGTGACATCCGCGAGAAGAAGCAGACGGACGCCCGCCTGCAACATGACGCCTTACACGATCCGCTGACCGGCCTCGCCAACCGCGCCTTGTTTCTCGACCGCCTGCAACTCACCATGGCGCGCCAGCAACGGCACTCGCAGCTTAATTTTGCGGTCATGTTTCTTGATCTGGACCGATTCAAGGCGGTGAATGACAATCTGGGTCATGCCAGCGGCGACGAGTTGCTGGTGCACATGGCGGATCGCCTGCGGTCCTGTTTCCGCCCCCAGGATACGGTCGCACGCTTCGGAGGGGATGAATTCGCCGTCCTCCTCGAGGATGTCACCAATGTTTCCGATGTCACCGCGATCGCCGACCGCGCCCAGCATGATATTCGTTTGCCGGTTGACCTCAACGGCCATGAAGTGTTCGTTTCCGCCAGTATCGGGATCGCCTTTGGCACCCTGGACCACACCAGCCCGGAGCAGGTTTTGCGCGATGCGGACTACGCCATGTACCAGGCCAAGTCCAATGGCAACGCGCGCCACGAGGTCTTTGACGGCTCCATGCATGTGCATGTAGCGGCGCAGATGAGGAAGGAACAGGACCTGAAGGAGGCCCTGGAAAACAAGGAGTTCGAGGTTTGGTATCAGCCCATCTACCGCTTGGCCAGTGGGGAAATTGAGGGCTTTGAGGCGCTGCTGCGGTGGCGCCGGGCCAACGGCGAGTTCGTTCCCCTGCAGGATTTCCTGCCCACGGCCGAGGAGACGGGAATCATTGTTCCCATCGGTCTGTTTGTGCTGGAGCAGGTCTGCCGGCAGTTGAGCTCCTGGGCAGAAACGCTGCCCGGCGTCAAACCGGTCATCGATGTAAATTTGTCGTTGCGCCAGTTCCGCGATCCTCAGTTGTTAGGCCATCTCGCAGAATTACTGGCCAAATCGAAATTTTCTCCCGAACAGCTGCGCTTCGAGGTGACCGAGGCTGCGGTCAATCAGGATCCGGATGGAGCGCTTGCGGTGTTTCAAGGGCTGGCTGATCTGAAAGTAAGCGCCGCCCTGGATAACTTCGGCGCTGGCCTGGCCTCGATGAACCACTTCATCCGCTTGCCGATTGACTTGGTGAAGGTCGACCGCCGCCTGATCGCCTACCTGCCCATTCCGGGTAAGCAGGCGGCAATCCTGCAAACCATCTTCGATCTCGGGCGCATGCTTGAGGTGAGCATGCTGGCCGAGGGCATTGAAAACAAGGAGCAGCTGGATGCCTTGCTGAAGTTCGGCTGTGATCTGGGCCAGGGGCATCTGTTCTCCCAGCCTGTGACGATGGAAAAGGCCGAGCGGCTATTGCAGAGCGGCCGCTGGTCCATTTAGGACAAGTGTGAAGATCTCGCTGTGAACTTGCAGTGGATCCGTGAATGCTACGATGGCCCCATGCCCCCCAGACGCGCTTCCGCAGAGCGGGTGAAACCAGCCAAGCCCGCCGCTCGCAAACCAAAAAAGAAGGCCGCCGCCGCCGTGCCCGCGGTAGCCTCCGAGTTGGTAATCCTGACCGGCCTCTCCGGTTCCGGCAAGGCCTCCGCGCTTAAGGCATTTGAGGATTTGGGTTTCTATGCGGTCGACAACATGCCGCTGGAGTTGATTCCCGCATTTGCTGACCTGGTCCGCCAATCAGCGGAGATCAACCGTGCCGCGCTCGTGGTCGACGTGCGTGAGGGGCAGCATCTCGACCGCTTTCCGGCGATCCTTCGCCAAGTTAGAAAAGTGCTTTCCACCACGGTGGTCTTTCTCGATGCTTCCGACCCTTCTCTGCTGCGGCGGTTCTCCGAAACGCGGCGTCCTCATCCGCTGGGTCGTACGGAAACCGTGGTGCGCGCGATTCATGCCGAGCGCAAGGTGCTTGATCCCATCCGCAACCTCGCCGATATCAGTGTCGATACTTCCAGTTACAACGTCCATGAGCTGCGCGCCTACATCCTGCAGAAGTTTGAGCGCGGCGATACAGACAAGAACCTCCTGGTTTCCTCCATCAGTTTTGGCTACAAGAACGGCGTGCCGCTCGAAGCGGATTTGGTCTTCGATGTCAGGTTTTTGCCCAATCCCCACTTTGTGCCTGAGTTTCGTCACCTGACGGGCCGGCACCCCAAGGTAGCCAAGTACATTCGTGAGTTCCCCCAGACTATCGAGTTTCTGGACCGGATCACCCAGCTGCTGCTCTTTCTGTTGCCCCATTACATTGAAGAGGGAAAAAGCTACCTCACCGTGGCCTTTGGCTGCACCGGCGGCCAGCACCGTTCGGTAATGATTGCTGAAGAAGTGCGCAAACGGCTGGCCAAGGAAGGCTACCGGGTCAAGGCCGTCCACCGCGACATGCCCCATTAAGGCAGGCAGACCCGGCCTTTCGATCGGAACCTGCATGGCCAAACTTCCTGGTCAGAATGGCGCAAGACCGGGGCTAGGGCGGGCGATTACAATAACCAGATGCATGCCGTGCAGCGCCGCGCTTCCGGGGTTACCGCGTGAAGAAGCTGCTGCGCCTGATGGGCTATGTCCGGCCATATTGGCTGCAGGCGATCTCATCCGTCATCCTGATGGCCGGCGTCGGTCTCCTGGACGCCTTCCGCCTCCTGCTCGTCGGCCCCATTTTCGAACACGTGCTTAACCCGGACGCACCCGACAGAAAGATCCCGCTCTTCGGTCCCCGCTTCAGCATCAGCCTGCAACAGATTGTTCCGGCGCACTTCCACAACGAATGGGCCATCGTCGCTTTTGCCTTGGTCGCGTCTACCCTGCTCAAGGGGATTTTCGATTATTGCGGAACGTACCTGGTGAACTATGCCGGGTTCGGCATGATTACCGACCTACGCGACGATCTGTACGATGCCATCCTGCGGCGCTCCGTATCCTTTTTCCAACAGCACGCCACCGGCACCATTGTCTCCACCCTGATCAACGATATTGAGCGAGTGCAATTTGCCATGTCGTCGGTGCTGGCGGAGCTCTTGCAGCAGTTTTTTACCTTGATCTTCACCGCCGTCGTGGTGGTGGCCTTGGGCGGCAAGATGGCGTGGGTCCTGCTGCTCTTTGTACCCGTCGTTTTGGCCTCAGCGCGCAGGATCGGCCGCCAGGTGCGGCAGACCACGCGCCGGGGACAAGACAAGCTGGCGGAGATACAGAACATCCTGCACGAGACCATCACCGGAAATCGCATCGTAAAAGCCTTCAATATGGAGCTTTGGGAGATGATGCGGTTCAAGCAGGCAGCCCGACGGCTCTTTCATGCCAACCTCCGTTCGGTGCGGGCGCAGGCCATCAGTTCACCGCTCATGGATTCAATTGGCGCAGTGGCGATCGCCTTATTGCTACTGGTTGGCCGCAACGGGATCAGGGCTCACACCTTCACCGCCGGGACCTTCCTCGCTTTCATCATCGCGGTTTTCAAGCTCTACGATCCGGTGCGCAAATTCGCTCTCTTCTATAACAACTTTCAACAGGCATTGGGCGCATCCTCAGAGATCTTTCGCTTCATGGATACCCAGGACGAGGTGCGGGAAAAGACCGGAGCTCACGTCCTCAAGGAGTTCCGGCAGGAAATCCGGATTGAGAACGTCTGCTTCGACTATCGCAATGAAGAAGGCGAACGCCAGGTCCTCAGGGACATCAACCTGGTCGTGCCCCGGGGCGAGGTGGTGGCGCTGGTCGGGCCCAGTGGCGCGGGCAAATCTACGCTGGTGAACCTGATCCCTCGCTTCTTCGACGTAACTGCGGGTAGCATTCGCATCGACGGCCACGATCTGCGCGATGTGAGCCTGGCCTCTCTCCGCTCCCTGATTGGGAACGTCACCCAGGAAACAATTCTCTTCAACGATACGGTGCGCAACAACATCGCCTATGGCGAGGCCGGAATCCCCATGAGCCGGGTGATCGCATCAGCCCAAGCGGCCCTGGCGCACGACTTTATTGAGCGGCTGCCGGAAAAATACGATACCGTGATCGGCGAAAAAGGCTTTCGCCTCTCTGGTGGAGAACGCCAGCGCATCGCCATTGCCAGGGCCTTACTCAAGAACGCGCCGATTCTCATTCTCGATGAAGCCACTTCTGCCTTGGACTCGGAGAGCGAGTCGCTGGTGCAGATCGCGCTTTCCAATTTGATTGCCGGCCGCACCGTCTTCGTCATCGCCCATCGCCTGTCGACCGTCCGCCGCGCATCGCGCATCGCCGTCATCGAAGATGGCCGCATCACCGCCATCGGTCCTCACGAGGAACTGCTTCGCGTCTCTGCCACCTATCAACGTCTTTACCAACTACAGTTCATGGATCCAGCCGAGTTCCCGGGAAATGCTCTCCCAGCCAATCTCGAGGCTGCTTTGAGCGCCGAGGTCGAGCTTTGAGTCCATCCGCCAGCAAGGCGTCCCCCATTTATTCGATGACCGGCTTTGCCCGCGTCAGCGGCCGGCTAAACGATCTTTTGTCCTGGAATCTCAGCCTGAAGAGCGTCAACCACCGATTTCTCGACTTGCACATGCGCATGCCGGCCGGGGCGGAGCCGCTGGAGATGCGCCTGCGCCGGCTGCTGAAGGAAAAGGTGCTGCGCGGTCACCTGGAAGTTACCTTGACGGTGGAACGCGGCCTGCGCCCCAGCGCTCATTTTGACCGTGACCTGCTGCAGGGTTATATCGCGGCTTTCCGCGCCGCCGCGACCGAGACCGCGCTTAAGCAGGAGCCGGATCTGAATGCCATCTTTCGCCTGCCTGGCGTCTTGACCGGGGAAACCCGCTTCAGTGACGAGGAGGTGCAGGCGCTGGAGGAAGAGGTCGCCGCGCAAATCGGTCCGCTGGTAGACGCTTTGAATTGCATGCGAGGCCAGGAGGGCGCATCGCTGGCTAAGGAACTGGGCGCCACCATGAAGCGCCTGGACAGCGCCGTGTCGCAGGTTGCGCACATGCGGCAGGAGGTGCAAAAGGCCTACTTTGAGCGCATCAGCCAACGCATCTCCGGGCTGTTGAATGGCAACGCGGGCATCGACCGCGACCGCGTGCTGCAGGAGGCGGCCATGCTGGCTGAGCGCAGCGACGTGGAAGAGGAAGTCACCCGTTTGCGCACCCACATCCAACACTTTCATTCGCTGCTGGAGGCTGGCGGCGAGGTGGGCAAAAAGCTTGATTTTCTACTGCAGGAGATGAATCGAGAGGCCAATACCCTGCTTTCCAAGACTGGCGGTGTGAGCGGAAACGGTCAGCGAATTACTGATTTTGGCCTGGGAATGAAATCGGAGATCGAAAAAGCTCGGGAACAGGTGCAGAATCTTGAGTAACGCTGCGCGGGCAACCGCTATAGCCGCGCAGTCCAAAGAGAAGGCCCACCTCGCTAACCCGAATGGGGCACAGTAATCGTGGAACCGCTTTGGCGGACCGATGTATCATCAGGGGAACACCTTGGCAGGCATTCTTTTCATCATCTCGGCTCCCTCCGGTTCCGGTAAATCGACGTTGGTGACCCAGCTGCGTTCGCTGGTGACGAACCTCGAATTCTCCGTTTCCTACACCACCCGTGCCCCGCGCGGGTCGGAACAGCCGGATCGCGAATATCACTACATTTCCCCTGCCCGCTTCCAGGAGATGATTGAACGGGGAGAATTCCTGGAGTGGGCCCAGGTCTTCGGCAGATACTATGGCACCGCCCGCCGCTCTCTCACCGACGCTCAGGCTGCAGGTAAAGATCTGCTACTCGATATCGACGTCCAGGGGGCCGCGCAGGTGCAGGATAATCCGGATGCAGTGAGCATCTTTGTTCTTCCTCCCAACCCGGATGAGCTGAAGATGCGCTTGCGCAACCGGAGTGTCGCCGAGGGCAGCCTCGACGAGGAAGAGATCGCCCGGCGGTTGGCCAAGGCAAGAGGGGAAATCGAGGCCTACCACCGATACCGCTATATCCTGGTTAACGATAAACTTGATTATGCAGTTGAATCGTTGAAAGCAATCGTGATCGCGGAAAGGGCCAGGCGTCATGGAGCGCCGCAAGACCCGGAGACTGCCCGTATGTTGCAGCTCGCCGACAAATGCCGACAGGCGAACGCCACCGATCGCTTGGAACCGGTGCTAGCCTCGTTCGGCCTACTCGATATGCACGCCACGCGCGCCTGACTGCCGGCGACAAACCTGGACAGGAGAGCCAAAATGACGTCAGAGAATGGACTTGACAGCAATTTTCGCTATGTGGTCATGGCAGCCCGTCGTGCCCGGCAACTTCAGAATGGCTCCCAGCCGCTGATTGATTCCCGTTCCAACAAGGCCTGCCGAGTAGCCCAGGAAGAGATTGCCGCCGGCAAGGTCACAGCCGCCCCGCCACGGACGGAGGCTCTGGAACAAGTAATGACGGAGCCCTACGAGCCGCACGATCCCCACGACCTCGACTCCTAGAGCTTTTCGCAGCCTACCCCCGTCGTACAATCATCGCTATGAAGGTTACGGTCGGTGTCTCCGGAGGCATTGCCGCCTATAAAGCGGCTGAGTTGGTGCGGGCATTACAGCGCCAGGCGCTGGATGTGCACGTGGTGATGACGGAAGCGGCCCAGAAGTTCATCACCCCGCTTACCTTTGCCTCGCTTACCGGGCATAAAGTGATCACCGGACTATGGCCCGCTCCGGGCAGTGCCGAAGGCGAGCTCGATTCCTCCATAGAGCACATTGGCGAAGCACAGTCGACGGAGGCCCTGGTAGTTGCCCCCGCGACCGCCAACATACTGGCAAAATTCGCTCACGGACTGGCAGACGACTTCCTGACCACCCTTTTTCTGGCCACCCATGCCCCGGTGATTGTGGCTCCGGCGATGAACGTGAATATGTGGGAGCATCCGGCCACCCGGGCGAACATGGCAATTCTTGAAGGGCGCGGGGTAAGGATTGTGCCGCCCGAAAGTGGCCCTTTGGCCTGCGGAATGATCGGCAGCGGCCGCTTGGCCGAGCCGGAGGCGATCGTCGAGGCCGTGCTGGGTCAGCTCCATCATCGCAACGATCTCTTAGGCGAGACGGTCTTGGTGACCGCCGCCGGAACCCGCGAAGCCATCGATCCGGTGCGCTTTCTGGGCAATCGCTCCAGCGGCAAGATGGGTTATGCCGTAGCCGAGGAGGCGCAGCGCAGGGGAGCCCGCGTCGTGTTGGTGAGCGGCCCCTCGTCGCTTCGTCCGCCGGCCAATTGCGAGCTGGTTTCTGTGGTCAGCGCGGAGGACATGCGCCGTGCCGTTCTCAGCCATCTTGATCAGGCCACCATCGTCATCAAAGCGGCCGCGGTTGCCGATTACCGTCCGCGGGTATTGGCCGAGCAAAAGCTGAAGCGGACCGGCCCCATCACCCTGGAGTTCGAGCCGACCGAGGACATTCTGCGCGAAGTGGTGCTCTCCAAACGGCCGGGCACGCTGGTGATCGGCTTTGCCGCGGAAACAGAAAATCTCCTGGTGCATGGCCGAGACAAGCTCCTGCGCAAGGGAGCGGACGCGATCGTATTGAACGACGTCTCGCGTCCCGGGCTAGGATTTGATTCCGATCGCAATGCCGCCACCTTTCTGACCCCCAAAACCGCCATCGAACTGCCGGAGATGACCAAGCACGAATTGGCGGGCCGCATCCTGGACGAGGTGATCGCCCTGCGCCGCCCGGCATCGCTGGTCGCCGAGACCGGCTTGGTCTCGAGCAACTCCAAACTCCAGGAGTAAGCGAACAGCAATAAAGGTTGGGTGCCCCATTGCCCCGATTTCCTGCGGAAGCTTGTAGCGTTGAAACACTCCATGCTCCTTTCCTTAATGTGAAAGGAACACACGGGACCCCTCCAGCACAGCGTGGCAGAAAATCGGGGTCAAGCCGTTTTTTGGCTTGCGTGGGATACCACGGCACTCGACCTGCTGTTCTCTCTCCCCGCATGTAAGCTATAAGAAATCCGGTTCACCATGCCGTTCGATCCCCAGCAACAGCAAGCCATCGCCGCGCACATGCAGTATCTGCGCGATCTTGGTATCTTCGATTTTTATCGTCGCAGCAGTCCCCAGTTTGCAGATGAGAAGGCGGAAGACGATCCCGTCGCTATCTCAGTCACCGCGCAGGAGCCCGACATTCCCCCACGCAAGCCCATCCCTCTGCAGCCCGCCGTCGGTTCGTTTGTAGCACCCGAAAGCCGTGCCGAAGCGCTGCGTGCGATCCAGTATGAAATTGGCGACTGTACCCGTTGCGCGCTAAGCCGCGGCCGCAACAAGATCGTCTTCGGCGACGGTGACCCCAACGCGCGCCTCATGTTTGTGGGCGAGGGGCCCGGAGCAGACGAAGACGCGCAGGGGATACCATTTGTCGGCCGTGCCGGCCAACTGCTCAACAATATGATCGCTGCCACGGGACTGAAGAGAGAGCAGGTCTACATTGCCAACATCGTCAAGTGCCGCCCACCCCAGAACCGCACGCCGGAACCGGACGAGGCCAACACCTGTTCCCCTTTTCTCTTCCAGCAAATTGACGTGATCCGGCCGGAAGTTCTGGTGGCTCTGGGTTCCACGGCCGCCACTTATCTGCTGGGCGTAAAGTCCTCGCTCAGCGGACTGCGCGGACGCATCCACGCCTGCCGGGGAACCAAGCTCGTCGTGACCTATCACCCGGCCTTTCTGTTGCGCGATCCGCGGCAGAAAAAAGAAGCCTGGCAAGACCTCAAGCTGGCTATGGCGGAGCTGGGACTGGCCGTTCCTTCTCGTTGATGTCAATCTTTTGTGACGTGGTGCTACCGGTTCCGCTCGATCGTGCCTTTACCTACAGGCTAAAGGCCGAGGACGACCCACCCATTGGTGGCCGCGTCGTAGTACCCTTCCGCAACGAAAAGCTCATTGGCGTAGTCACCCGGTTGCACGATGAAGCTCCGCCGGTCGAGGCGCGTCCGATCGAAGCGGTGCTGGACCAGGAGCCGATCCTCAACGGCGAGCTCATGGAGTTGGCCGCGTGGATTGCGCAATACTACGTCGTGCCGCTGGGCGAAGTGCTCCGCAGCATGCTTCCGCTCATGGCGGAGGTGCGCCGCTCGACCAGCTACCGCATCAGCGAAACTGGCCAGGCGATCCTATTTGAGGGTGCCCAGCATGGTTCTTCGCGTCGCTCGCGCCGCACCCCGGACGAACAGAACACCGAATACACCGTGCTCGACTATCTCTCCGATGGACAGCCGGCAAAGAGCGGAACCCTGCGCCATGCTACCGGCGCCACAGCCGAGTTGTTGACCAGCATGCTGCGCAAGAAGTGGCTGCTGCGCGAAACCGAAGCTGCGCCGCGCGATGCACGCCGTATGCTGCGCTATGCGGTGCTGGTGGCCGATGCACGGCCGCCCAAGCTGAATAACAATCAGCTTGCGATTTTGGCCGAACTGGCCGGCGCGGGCGGTGAGTTGCCGGTTCCTGCCTTGCGCCGGCTGGACCTGCCTGCGACCACTTTGCAGACCCTGGTGAAGCGGGGCCTGGTGACGCTCGAAGAACGCCCGGCGGCGTTTCATCTTGCCAAGGCAGTGCCGCATATCCAACACGTGCTCAACTATGCCCAGCAAGCAGCTCTGCAGCAAATCGTGGCCGCGCTTGAAGGTCAAGCATTTTCTGCCAGCCTGTTGCATGGCGTGACCGGCTCGGGCAAGACGGCCGTGTACCTGGCGGCCATGCAGCACGTCCTGCTCGCCGGCCGCTCCGCGATTCTGCTGGTTCCGGAGATTGGTCTTACCCCAGCGATGGCGGGCCAACTGCATTCGTCCTTTGGCGCCAGCGTGGCTCTCTTGCACTCCGCGCTCACGCCGGACGAGCGCGCCGAGCAGTGGTACCGCATCCGGCGCGGGGAAGCGCGCATCGTGGTCGGCACCCGCTCGGCTGTCTTTGCGCCGGCCGAGAACCTGGGTCTCATCATCGTCGACGAAGAGCATGACACCTCGTACAAGCAGGAGGAGATTCCCCGCTACCACGCGCGCGATGTCGCCGTAATGCGGGCCAAGATCAGCCGCGCCACCGTCGTTCTCGGCTCGGCCACCCCTTCGCTTGAATCCTGGCGCAATGCGGAGATGGGAAAGTATGGATTGATCGAGATGAAGGAGCGAGTCAACCACCGTCCTCTGCCGATGGTTGACCTGGTGGATATGCGCCAGGAGTTCCAGCAGACCGGGCAGGAGAGCATTTTTTCCCGCGTTCTGCTGGAGAAGGCCAAGGAAGCCTTGGATCGCGGAGAGCAGGCTATCATCCTGCTCAATCGGCGTGGCTACTCCTTTGCTGTGCTATGCCGGGCTTGCGGCGAGAAGATGCAATGCGAGAACTGCGCCATCGCTCTCACGCATCACAAGCCCATCATCCCCGGAGAGACCGTTGCCAGTCCATCGGGTCAACGGCTCAAATGTCACTATTGCGGATACGTGAAAACCGTGCCCAAAAAATGCCCCAAGTGCGAGAGTGAGCACCTGTTCTATCTGGGCGCTGGTTCGCAACAAGGCGAAGAGCGTCTGCAGGAACTCTTCCCCCAGGCCCGCATCGGCCGCATGGACCGCGACACCATCCGCAATCGCTTTGACATGGAGCACCTTCTCGCGCGGCTGCATAGCGGCCACATCAACCTGCTGGTGGGCACCCAGATGATCGCCAAGGGCCACGATATTCACGGGGTCACCTTCGTCGGGGTGGTAGGGGCAGACCATGCTCTTGGCTTGCCGGATTTTCGCGCCGCCGAACGCGTCTTCCAATTGCTCACCCAGGTATCCGGCCGCGCCGGCCGCGGAGATCTGCCCGGCAACGTACTGGTGCAGAGTTATTATCCGGAGCATTACGCTATCCAATGCGCGGCGGCGCATGACTTCAGGGCATTCGCAAAGAAGGAAATGCAGTACCGCAAGTGGATGCACTACCCACCCCACGCGGTTCTGGCGAACATCATCATCCAGAGCCCACGTTTGGAAGAAGCCGCCGGCTGGGCGACAAGCCTGGGCAAGTGTTTCGCCGCGATGCAGCTGGAGCACGTGCGCGTGCTGGGGCCGGCAAGCGCGCCCATCGTGCGCATCAAGCGCATCTATCGTTTTCATCTCCTGCTCAAGGCAGCCCAGCGGCAAACTCTGGCGCGGACACTACGGGCCGGCCTGGCGCAGGCTGAAGCGCTAGGCATTCCCCGTCGCAACATCATCATTGACGTAGACGCCGTAAACCTGATGTGAAGCGAAGTGAACCCAACGGGAATCTGGGGCACCCGTCCGGTTTTCCAGATTTGTTTATCTAAACAAATCAAGGATGCTCGTCCCGACAAATGGGGCGGGCAAGAACGTCAGCAACAGAAGGATAAGAGCCAGCACGCCGAGCCAGCGATGCTTCCCGTGCAAGCGTGGGAAATACGGAACATGCGGATGACGCATTGCCGGTAGCAGCAGGATCGCTCCCCACAGCACCCATCCGGTCCACAGAGTCACGCCCATACCCAACAGCAGAACGGGTACCACGAACGTCAGCCGGCGATGCCACCGGGGCGAAATCGCGTACAAAATATGCCCCCCATCCAGTTGTCCAGCGGGAATGAGATTGAGCGAGGTGACAAAGAGACCCACCCAACTCGCGATGAGAATGGGGTGGGGAAGCAAGTTGGGCAGCGCAGGCACACCGGGAACCCAGGCCGCGAGGATCCGATCCAAGAGGGCGACGGTCAACGTGTGATGGAACTGGACCAACGCCGGAGCGGTTCCGGCGTCGGTCGGCCGTGAGAGCAGAATACCCAGGACGGTGGTGGGGAGCGCTACCAGGTAGCCGGCAACCGGTCCTGCGATACCCACTTCGATCAGCGCCCGGCGCGAAGGAATAGGAGAGCGGATCCGGATAACCGCCCCGGCGGTACCGCTGAGCGTAGGCGCGGGCAATACATAGGGCCACGAAGCGTTAATGCCGTGGCGCCGGCAGAGAAAAAAGTGTCCCGCCTCGTGAGCCAGCAAAATCCCTAAGAGCGCCACCGAGAAAGACCAGCCGCTGGCCAGTGCAGAGGGATGATTCCAGATCCAGTGCAGCGGGAAAAGATCGCCCTCGTTGGCCAACGGCGGTTGGTCCAGACGAAAGTTACGCATCAGGAGCGCACCCGTGCTCGCGGTGGTGACAATGCTCACCACCAGCAGACATAGTGGCAACCACGCAATGGAGCGCTTTGCCTTCTGAGGAAAATCCGGGTGCTCTGGAGGACGCGGGAAAAGCTCGCTCTCCCGGTCCGCAGTGGTCGGTGCTGCCATGGGCCGGGGTTATGAATCCAGCAGGTGAAGTTCCTTGCCTGGCTTGAAGCGAACAGCCTTGCCTGGAGTGATCGTGACTTCCGCACCGGTCCGCGGATTGCGGCCAATACCTGTCTTGCGTGGGCGCACATTGAAGACCCCGAAGCCTCGGAGTTCAATCCGGTCGCCCGAAGCGAGAGCCTTTTTCAGGCTTTCGAAAACCGTGTCGACAGCAGCCTCCGCTTTGTTGCGCGGTAGTCCGGTCTTGGCGATTACTTGATGGATGATGTCCTGTTTAATCAATGCCTTTACCCCGAGGGATTTGTAGGTAACTGCAATGCCGGAGCTACGTCCTCATCGTATAGCGTGTTTCCTCTATGGTCCAGCGGCTTCCCAACCAGGGTGAGCCGTCCAGGCGCCGCAAATGATTGTCAACGGCCCCGGGCTGCCGTAATATGCAGTTCTCAGCATCAGGCCCCCACTACCTCTTTCTTTACCGCGCTCGGCTCTGCCGGGCCGGCTTTCTGTTAAGGAGTTGCATGTTCATTCACTCCCGCCCTTGGACTGCCCGGATTTCCTGTACTCGGCTCCAACCATCATCCACATGTGTTGCATTCATTAAGGAAAGCCGCATGCAGTACATCAACGCCACCGAACCGCCCAGGAAATCCGGGATTCGCGACCAGACTTTCGTCACCGTGACTGGCGCCTCGATGCTTTTCCCTCCCAATTCCGTCGTGCTGCCAAAGTCCTGATGGCTGAGCCGGCGAAATCACTTTCCCGCTTGCGGGTGGCGCTGCTTGAACCCGAGCCCATCCGCGTACAGGGTTTTGTCACCCTTTTTCAGGATCATCCTCGCATCGAATTTGTGGTCTTCGAGTTGGCGCAGTTTCTGGCTGATCAGGAATTCAAGTTGGCGTTGGTCGGCCTTCATGGAGACAAGCTCCCCCTGCCGTTGGTGGGCACCATCCATGGGCTGCGGCCCGATGTCCGGCTCGTGGTCATGGGCCCGGAAGCCAACGACGAAGTCATCTTGCAGGCGATCACGTCGGGGGCCAAGGCCTATCTCGAAGCCAATGCCACCGCCCAGCAGGTCGAACAGGCGATCGAGATCGTCAGCCAGGGGTCCATTTGGGCTCCCCGGCGGGTGCTCTCTATTTTCGTCGATCGCGCCACCCGGCCTTCCCGCTCTGCGGTCCCCGCCTGGGCTCAGTTCACTGCTCGCGAAACAGAGGTGCTGAAGCTCCTGGTCGCCGCCCGATCCAACCGCGAGATTGCCCGGACGCTGGGTATCGAAGAGCGGACAGTCAAGGCGCATGTGGCCAAACTCATGCGGAAGGTCGGGGTGGAGAACCGCATCGCCCTCTCCATTTATGCCGTGACCAACGCCATCGTCACCCCAGCCCCTGAGTAAGCCCAAAGAGCCTTGGTTACTTAAGGTCAAGGCACCTTGGTGACATTGCTTGGTTACCACTCTTGGAAGAAAGTTACTTTAGAAACAACGCAGATCTGGGGACGGGGCTTCTGATGGCGCACTATGCAATCACCAGCCCCCATTTTTTCCTCTTCCGCCCGCCTCGTTACTCCTTTTCTGAAACGACCCAACTCCCTCCAAAATTTCCACATCCCCGCAGCTAATTGCCTTACGCTTTCGTATAACAACTGCGGATCAATGTCCCACCTGGAGATTTGAAGGACCATGAAACAGATTTTCGCGATTTTATGTGCGCTTGGAATGGCGCTCACTACTTTGTCTGCCACTGCTGCCGACGATAAGGCGACGATCGACGCGCGCATCGCCAGCGCAAAAGACGTTCTGGACGCGATCATGGCGACGCCGGATAAGGCGATCCCGAACCAGATCATGTCCCAGGCCACTTGTGTCGGTGTCATTCCCAGTGTGAAGAAGGGCGCCTTCGTCGTGGGCGCGGAGTACGGTCAGGGCGTGGTGACGTGCCGCACCGGGCACGGCTGGAGTGCTCCTGCTTTTATCGTGATCGCTGGGGGAAGCTTCGGCTTTCAGATCGGCGGCCAATCCACTGACCTTATTCTCGTGGCGGTCAACGAGAAGGGATTTCAGGATCTATTGAAGAACAAATTCAAGATCGGCGGCGACGCCTCGGCCGCGGCGGGCCCGGTAGGGCGCGACTCCCAGGCTGCGACAGACTGGAAGCTCAACGCTGAGTTGCTTACTTACTCCCGCGCCAAGGGATTATTCGCCGGCATTGACCTCACGGGAGCGGTGGTCACCGAAAATACGGATGCCACAAGGACGTTCTATGGCGTGGCTCATCCGGGTGCGCAGATCCTGAAAGGCGAAGTGGCGACCCCGGAGGATGCGCGGCCGTTTGTGCGCACCGTGGCAAAGTACTTCTCCGATGTAAGGAAATAGCTTTCCTTTTGCACGGCACTACCTCCTCTGCTTGAGAACTGCCCGGCGATCCCGGGCAGTTTTTTTTTGCCCGCCGCCGTTAAAATAGAGTGGCCGGGAGACCACTGTGGAAACGGATGCGAAGACGACTGGAATTTTTATTGGTGTGGACCCTGGTGAAGCTTCTCGGCTTGCCGCCGAGGGGTGTTGCCCGCAGAGTGGGGGCGCTGGTAGGCGGAGTCGCCCTGGTCCTCACCCCCCGTCTGCGCCGCGCCGGCCATCGTAATCTGGCCCTGGCTTTTCCAGAGAAGACAACGGTCGAACGGGAACAGATCCTGCGCACACTCTACCGCAATCTCGGCTGGCTGCTGGCCGAGTTCTGCCAGATGCCCCGTTACACTCCGGCGATGACCAACAGCTTTATCCGCTATGAGGGGCTGGAGCACTACCTGGCGGCGCGCGATCAGGGTAAAGGAGTGCTCATCCTCACCGGTCATCTGGGCGCGTGGGAATTATCCAGCTTCTATCACTCGCTGATGGGGTATCCCATGAGCATCGTCATCCGCCGCCTCGATAACCCGCTGGTCGACCACCTGGTGAATCAGATCCGTTGCCTCCACGGCAATCAGGTGCTGCACAAGGATGACTTTGCCCGTGGCCTGTTGGCCTCCATGCGCCGCGGCGAGACGGTGGGGATCCTGATGGATACCAACATGACTCCGCCCCAGGGGATGTTCGTGGATTTCTTCGGCTATCCCGCTTGCACCGGATCTGGAATGGCACGGGTCGCCATGAAGACGGGGGCCCAGGTGTTGCCCGGCTTTCTGCTCTGGGAGGAGCCAACACAGCAGTACGTGCTGCGCTTCGGGGCGCCCCTCAAACTGGCCTGCAGCGGTGATGTGGAAGCGGACGCTGTCGCCCATACCGCCTTGTTCACCAAGGTCATTGAAGACTACATTCGCCAATATCCCGACCAATGGCTCTGGGTGCACCGCCGCTGGAAGACCCGGCCACCGGGCGATGCTTCGATCTACACTTGAGCCGGAACAGGAGTAAGAGCTTGCCTGCGACCATCACGCTGAGTCAACTGGCCCTTAGCCTCGGGGCTGAGCTCGATCACGGTTTGGCGGACTCGGTCATCACCGGGGTCTCCAGCATACCGGCGGCGGGGCCAGGATGCCTTGTCTTTGCCGAAGAAGAAGTCTCTCTCGCGGCCGCGCTGGCGTCTTCTGCCGCTGCCGTTCTCGTATCCCTACAGGTTGCTGTGCCAAGCGGCAGCAAGCCGGTTCTGCGCACTCCCCAGCCCCGGCTGGCCTTTGCCCGGGCCGCCGTGCTGCTGCGCGGCGCGCCCCCCTCTCCCTCTGTTCACGCCACGGCTGTGGTTGCTCCGGGAGCGCACATGGCCGGGGACGTCTCGGTTGGCGCCCATGCCGTCATCGAGGACGGAGTCAGCATCGGCGCAGCCTCTACCATCGGTAGCGGAGCCGTGATCGGCGCCGGCGTCTCCGTCGGGAGCCACTGCCGCATCTATCCCCGGGTCGTCATCTACTCCGGCGTCACCCTGGGCGATCGTGTGGTGGTCCACGCCGGGGCGGTGCTGGGTGCTGACGGTTTCGGTTACGTCCGCGACCGAACCAACGGAGAATACATCCAGTTTCCCCAGCAGGGGACGCTCGTCATCGAGGCAGATGTCGAAATTGGAGCCAACACCACTATCGATCGCGGCGCCCTGGAGGAAACCCGGATCGCCCGCGGCACCAAGCTGGACAACCTGATCCACATCGGTCACAACTGCAACATCGGTAGCAATGTCGTCATCGCGGCCCAGACCGGCATCTCAGGTTCCAGTACGGTGGGCGACGGGGCCATCCTGGGCGGCCAGGTGGGCATGGGCGATCACGCTTTGATTGGCCCCGGGGTGATCGTCGGAGGGCAGGGCGGCATCCTGCCTAAGAAAAAACTTCTCGGGCCGGGAATCGTCTTTTGGGGGACGCCGGCCAAGCCGGTCAGGCAATACCTGAAGGAATTGGCGACCCTCACGCGGCTAGCATCCAGAAGCAGGGAAAAGTAGATGGCGATTGTGGTGGTGGGCGGGCACTCGCGCAGCGTGGGAAAGACCTCGGTAGTGGCCGCCCTGATCGCCCGGCTGCCCCAGCGCAACTGGACGGCGTGCAAGATAACCCAGTTCGGGCACGGCTTTTGCAGCGCCAATGGCGAGCCGTGCGACTGCCAGACGGACGAGCACACCATCGCCATCAGCGCTGAGCGCGATCCCAATACTGGAACCGACAGCGCCCGCTTTCTCGCCGCGGGGGCCAAGCGCTCGCTTTGGGTCCGCACCCGAATCGGCCGCCTGGCGGATGCCATGCCGCGTATTCGCCAGGAAATCGACGCGGCTGAGAACTTGATCTTCGAGTCCAACAGCTTGCTGCAGTTTCTGCGTCCTGATCTGTACCTCACGGTCCTGGACCACGCCACAGCAGACTTCAAGGACTCCGCGAGGCTGTTCCTGGATCGAGCCGATGCCGTGTTGTTGCGTTCTTCGGGACAGGAGCTTATCCCGCAGTGGAACCAGGTTTCTTTACGATTGCTGGAAGGCAAGCCGCGTTTTCTGATCACGCCGCCCGACTTGATCGGCGACGACCTGGCTGCCTTCGTCGAACAAACACTGGGACCCGCTGTTAAGCGCCAGCGGCCAAACGAAATCGTCATCCCGACCGGAGCGGAGCGACCTGCTGTTCCAGCGAGTGGGGCGGAAAGCTATAAGGAAATAAGTATTAAATCCCCCCAGGGGCGGCCTATTTCAGAGGGAAAGGCTCGGCCTTGATGGAGCCGTCGCGTTGCTTGAGCAAGATCTGTACTTTACTCTCTGCGCTATCCAACTCTTGCTTGCATTGCGCCGAGAGGCGCATACCCTCCTCGAACATCTTGATCGAGTCTTCGAGCGGTAGATCGCCACGCTCCAGCTGAGCGACAATGCCCTCCAGCTGCTTCAATGATTCCTCAAACGTTGCCAACGGAAGCCCTTTCCTGAGGTAATACCACCTCCAGAATCTCTACCGCGCCGGCGTACCGCCCAAATGGCGCGCTGACCTGCACCCCCTGAATCATCGGACGCGCCGCAGCCAGCATCTCCTGCGCGATCAGAATTCCTTCCGCGCGAGCCTTATCAGGGGTATCCGCCTTCTGCATGCGCACCATAATCTCATCGGGCATGGAGACGCGCAGATCGTTCTTCATGAATTCGGCATTCCGCAGGCTGGTCAGCGGCCAGATCCCCGCGATCACCGGGATGCGGAAGCCCTCAATGCGCTTGAGAAAATCCTCCAACAGCTTCAGGTCAAATACCGGCTGGGTAATGGCATATTCGGCGCCCGCTTCTACCTTATAGGCGAAACGGCGAATCTCGGTTTCCATATCCGGCAAACCGGGATTGGCGGCCACCCCAATGGTTAAGCCACTCGAGACGCCGACGGGATTGCTCCCCAGGTCCAATCCGTGGTTCAAACGCCGCACGATGTTTACCAATCCAATGGCATCGACATCGAAGACCGCCGTAGCATCGGGATAATTGCCCAGCTTCGGCGGATCCCCGGTGAGGCAAAGAATATTCTTCAGGCCAATCGAAGACGCTCCCAGCAGGTCGGACTGGATGCTCAACAAGTTGCGGTCGCGACAGGTGTAGTGCAGCAGCGTTTCCATGCCCGTCTGTTGAATCTGGATGCACAGACTTTGCGCGCTCATGCGCGGCGCCGCGCGGGACAGGTCGGGGACATTGATGATGTGGACGCCGTTTTGCGCCAGCAGCCGGGCGCCTGCAAGCTCGCGTTCGCAGGTGATGCCCTTGGGTGGGACCATCTCCACCATGGTGACGAAGGTGCCGCCGGCAATCAGCCTACCCAGCCGCGATCGCTCGGCCATGGGCGCAGGCTCGATTTCAGATGCCTCCTGTCTCTGCTTCACCGCGTGATGAGCGACTTCCTGCGCGCCCATCGCCCGCAGGGAGGACTTCATCGACCGGATATGACTGGGCGTGGTGCCGCAGCAGCCGCCCACAAATTGAACTCCCGCCTTGACCAGCTTGCGGGCGAAGCTCGCCATGTATTCCGGCGAGCAGAGGTAAATGTTGCGTCCCTCGACGGCACGCGGCATGCCGGCGTTGGGCATGGCGATCAACGGCACGTTGGTGGCCGTCGCCATCCGCTCAATGGCGGTCAGCACGGTCGCGGGTCCTACACTGCAGTTGCAACCGATGGCATCCGCACCCCACTCCGTCAATCGGGCGGCGGCCGTCTCCGGGGAAGAGCCGTCCAGACAATTGGCATCCTCATCGACGGTCACCATGACCAAAATCGGCAGCGAGGGAGCGGTGGATCTTGCCGCAAGAATAGCTTGCTCTGCCTCGTTCAACGCCGAAACGGTCTCGATCAGCAGCAGATCGGCGCCGCCTTCCGCCAGGCCGCGAATCTGCTCCGCGAAGGCGGCTCGCGCTTCCTCGAGCCCGATCTTTCCCAGCGGCTCCAGGCGCGCGCCCAGGGGTCCGATAGCGCCCGCAACCCAAGCCTTGCCGCTCTGCTTGTCGGCTCGCTGGGCCACCGCCTTGCGCGCGATCTCCACCCCGGCCCGGTTGATCTCAATCACCTTGTCCGCCAGGCCATAGCGCTGTAAACGCAGGGCATTGGCGCCAAAAGTGTTGGTTTCGATCATCTCCGCGCCCGCCTGCAAGTATTCCTCGTGGACGTTTCGTACGAGGTCCGGCTGGGAGAGATTTAACTCGTCGTAGCACCGATTGATGAAGATGCCTCGAGCGTACAGGCTGGTTCCCATGGCGCCGTCGCACAGGACGGTTCGTGTGCCGAAGATCTCCGTAAGCCGATTCTTCATAGGGTAAGTCTAACTATGCTAAGCCACCCGACATGCGAAAGCCAGCCGCCCGCTTTGTTATACTTGGCCTTTCCGCATGTCCGCCGCGTGGTGATTCTGGTGAGGTCTTAGTTGAACAAAAGAAGTATCCGGTCTTTGTGTGCCCTTTCTACGCTAGCCTGCTTTGTATCCATGCTTCTTGCCGGATGTGGCCAGAGCTATTACTATGCAGGACGGTCTTTGCCTCCGAGTGGCATACTTAACCGCGTTCTGATCGCGGTGCAAAATCCCGGGGCTCTCACCAAGGGTGAGCTCGAGATCGTGGACGCCTACTACGACATCCGGCACAGCTTTAACAACAAAGTTGCTTCTTTCAGCGTCGGGGGATACTCGGGGGCGGACCCGCAAACCATCCAGAATATGCCCGAAGAGCAAGTGGGAGCGGTTTACGGCGCCGGCGACGGCAGCTTTGCCCTGATCAATTACGCCACCGAAAAGCAAACCACCACCGTAAGCGTGAACGGGGCGTCTTCCAGCATCTTTATCTCTCACGACCAGCGGTATGTTTTTGCTGCCAACCAACAATCGCACACGCTGACCGTGCAGGACCGGACTCTCGGCACCAGCTATGGGTTGAATTTGCCCAACGTCTACCGCGTATCCATCAACCCCAGTGGTTCCGCGGCTTTGGCCTTCGTGGAGAATAGCAACCTGGTGTACAGCGTCTATAAACTGCAGGCGAACCAACACACGCCCGCCAATGCGGCGGATTGCGAACCACAAAACCTGCCTGTCTATTGCCTGCTGCCGGTGCCGGGCAACTTTGACCGGCCTACGAAGGCGGTATTTTCCGCTGATGGCACCACGGCCTTTGTGCTCAACTGCGGCCCGGAGTGCGGTGGAGTGCAGGCCAGCGTGAGCTTTCTACCGGTTGCCGGGATCATCATCCAGAGCGGTGCGCCGATACCGCCGGGTGCTCCCACCACTGTGACCGCGACGGTGCCTATTCCCGGTGGGGACACCGATGCCCTGCAAAATGGAAACCTTTTGTACCTCGCCGGCCAGCAACTGCAACCTGATGGCTTCTTCGCGGGATACCTTTCGATACTCGACACCAATGCCAAGGCGGTCACGGGTGCATACTCCATCAGCGATGGAACGCATCTCAAAATGCTATTCGCCGACGACAATACGCTCTGGATCGGGTCGCTGCTCTGCACTCAGGGCGAACGCTACCATCAAGGTGCCACGACGAACCTTGGTTGCCTCACCATGTTCAACACTTCGACCAACTCGGTCACCATGATCGACTCTTACAAGGGCGACGCGACCGGCATCGCCGCCGTGACCGGGCTGAGCAAGGTCTATACCGCCGAGGGTGGACAGGTGTATATCTACAACACCACCAGTGGCACGGCGATGGACAACTCGCAGGTGACCGTGGTGGGCACCGCTTACGACGTGGCCTACATGGACGGACTGAGCGACGACAACAACACCGTGTATTAAATCCTCTAAACCATGAGCGACGTCACCTCGGTAGATGTTCTGGCCGTCGCGGCCCATCGGGACGACGTGGAGCAGACCTGCGGGGGCACGCTCTTGCGCATGCATTCGCTGCAACTGCGCACGGCGATTCTCGACCTGACCCAAGGCGAAGCCGGCACCCGAGGTTCTGCCGAGGACCGAGCCGCGGAGGCGGAAGAAGCTGGCCGCATCCTGTGTGTTACCTGGCGGGGGGCGCTCGACATTCCTGACGGCCGGGTGGAAAACACCTGGGAGAACCGCATCAAAATTGTTCGTAAACTGCGCCAGTTGCGACCCCGGGTAGTGATTCTGCCCTACTGGCAGGGGCGGCATCCTGACCACTACAACAGCGCAACTCTAGGATATGAGGCCTGCTTTCTTTCCGGACTGGCCAAAATCGAGACTGGCGATCCGCCGTTCAGGCCCTTCAAGATTATCTATGCCAGCCTATATGCCGACGTACGGCCCAGCTTTGTCGTCGACATCACGCCCTTCATGGAGGAGCGCTTTCGCGCCTTGCTCGCGTATCGGTCGCAATATGCCGATCAACCCACCGGTGGAGCTCTGTTTGTGCCCCACGATGAGATCCGCGAACGCACTTTCTCGCTAGCCCGCCACTACGGCCTGCTGGGCGGGGTGCGCTATGCGGAGCCTTTCGTTCAGAAGGAAGTGGGCTTGGTCGACGACCTGACGCTGCTCCCGGTGTCATCGATCTAACAAATGCTGGGTGACCATTGGCCCACCCTCGAGCCCGACCTTACGACAGGGGCTGCTGGCCGCGGTAGTTGCCCGCACCGGCCAGGGCCGCTGCCGGTCCCAGTGCGGGGAGGTAAACCCGCACCGCTGCTCCGGGGAAAATGGCGTCCGTGCTATTGGTCAGCTCGATTTTGCCGCCGTGCTTCTCCACGATCCCGCGGCTCACCCACAAGCCGAGACCGGTGCCCTGTTCCCCTTTGGTCGTGAAGAACGGCTTGAAGAGTTTGGCTTGATGGGCCTCTTCAACCCCGGGACCGCTGTCAGTGATCGTCACCAGGGCGCCCGGACGGCTATCCGCAGGTGACGACGACTCGACCATGATCTGTACCCGTCCACCCCGCCCCGACGCTTCGGCCCCGTTGGTGATCAGGTTGGTGAATACCTGGCGCAATTCGCCGGGGAACCCCTGGACGGGAACACCCTCGCCCAGCCTCCGGTCGATGGCGATGGATTGGTCTTTCAACTGCCGGTCAAGCAGCAGCAGCACGCTTTCGAGTAACTCGCGCAGATCCACTTCAACCGGAGCTTTCGGCTCACGATACAGGCCGAGCATGGCGCGGCTGATCTGCAGCGTGCGATTGAGTTCCTGTTGGGCCATGGCGAGGTATCGCTGCTGCAAAGCGGGATCGGTCTCGTTCGCCATCAGGTAATGAAGATTGGCGACGGAGTCGAGCGGATTATGGATTTCATGGGCGATGCTTGCGGAAAGCCGTCCGGCAACGGCCAGCTTCTCGTGCGCCATCAGGGCTTCTTCCCTCCGCCGCGTTTCGGTGACATCGCGGAAGACAAGCACCACGCCCGCCACTTCGCCCTTGGCATCGCGAATCGGGGCGGCGCTTTGGTCGATCAGGTACTCCGTGCCGTCCTTGGCCAGCAGCAGCAAATGATTCGGCGTTGCGGGGTCTTTGGTCTCCGGCCACGAGCCGGGGTTCTTCACCGGTTCCCGCGTTTCCTCATCGATGGTGCAGAAGACGGTTTCGAGCCGCCTGCCTTTAGCGTCCTCCAGCGTCCAGCCAGTCAGCTGCTGGGCCACCGGGTTCATCAGTTCCACCCGGCGCTGCTGATTGCAGGCGATTAAGGCGTCGCCCACCGATTCCAGGGTGGTCTGAAGCCATTGCCGGCTCTCAACCAGCTCATCCGCGCGCTGGTGCGCTTCTTCCAACGAAGCTCCGAACGCCCCGGAGACTTTCTTCATATTTCTCTGGGTGTAGATGCCCAGAACGATGCCCGTTCCAATGGAAGACAGAATCAGGACCGCCATCAGCGTACGAACTTGCGAGTTGGTCGACTCTACCTCCTCGTCGCGCCGTCTGACCTCAATTTGGGTCATGGCGCCGATCCGGGTCCTTAACGTGGCCATCAGTTGGCCCCCGTTCAGGTCGAGCGCCGTGTCCCCGAACATCTTCCCTGCGCGCAGATTGTCCAGCGCCTTACCCGCGAATCCCATCCAGTGCTCATGACTGTCGCGTATCTGGCGCAGCCGCGCCAGCTGGTCGGGATCGTCCCGGACCAGGTACAGCAAGCGGTCCAAGGTTTCATGCAGCGCGCCCTCCGCACTCTGGTAGGGTTCGAGGGTGGTCGGATCATGGGTGAGCTGGTATCCCCTAAGGCCCGTCTCCTGGTCGACCACCAGCCGTTCCAACTCGTTCAGCAGGGCAGTGACACGATCGGTGTGATCGATGCGTCGCTGCTCACGGAGCGTGCGTTGAAATTGCCAGGCCAGAACCAGCGCCAGGAGCAGAAGCAGAACCAGCGGCAGCAACACCGTAGTAACCAGGATTTGCCGGAACTGATGAAGATTCACCGGGAGCCGCCTCGTCCTTCGGGAGCATTCGCCTGCAAGAGTTCCTTCAGCTTTTCGACCAGGGTAAACGCGCCATCCCCTTTGGTAGCAGAGACACTCACTACCCGCATCACTTCTTCGGGGAGGGCCACGTAGGCGGAAAGCATCAGGATTGGAATGTCGGGCTTTCGCGCGCGCAGGATGGCGGCCACCTTTCCCCCGTCCATCCCCGGCATGGCGTAATCCACCACCACGGCGTCAATTTCCTCGGTATCGAAGATGGATATCCCGGACGCCCCGTCCTTCGCCGTCAGTACGGAGAAGCCCTCGCGCTCCAGAACCATCTTCCGGATCTCAAGGCCGAGATCTTCATCGTCGATACACAAGATGACTGGACGCGACACGGGTTACCGTCCTCGGCAAACAACTACTCTATAACTGACCACAACGTAGCCGGTAAGTGCCATATATGGAACTTGCTATTGACAGGAATTCCGGGGGATACCGGTATTTTGGCCAAATAGGCAAGGATTCACCGTAGTTTTGCATTCCACCTATCCAGTTAGGTTACGCTAAACGCATCCGCGCAGAGCGTTCTGAACTGCCACTTAAGTGGCCGTATCCTGTGCGGCACGAAGCTTGAGGGAGATAGAGTTGAGCCAAACCGTATGCGTCCTCGAAGATGATCCGGATATATCCCGCTTGGTACAGCATCATCTGGAAGCCGCAGGTTTTGGGGTACGTGTCTACAGCACCCCGGCAAATCTCGTTCCCGACGCCGAGCGCCAGGCACCCGTACTCTTCCTGTTGGACATCATGGTTCCTGGCGGGGACGGTCTCGATGTGTGCCGCCGCCTGCGCAGCAATGCCGCTCTCAGCACCATTCCCATCATCTTTCTCACTGCCCGGGCGGGAGAAAACGATCGCGTCCTGGGCCTGGAACTGGGCGCAGATGACTACATCACCAAACCTTTTGCCACCCGGGAATTGATTGCCAGGGTCAAGGCCGTGCTGCGGCGCTTTGAAAGGCCTACGGCGCCCTCCATCATCAGCTTCGAGGAAGTGGTGATCGATGCCAGCGCCATGCAACTGAAAGTACGGGGAGAGCTCACCACCACCACCGCGACCGAATTCCGGCTACTGGACTACCTGGCCCGGCATCCTGGCCGCGTCTTCAGTCGCGACCATCTGCTTGACGCCGTCTGGGGGGATGCCCGCTTTGTGACCCCGCGCTCCGTGGACGTCTATGTGCGGCGCATCCGTGAGAAAATTGAGACCGATCCGGAGAGCCCCCGTTTTCTCAAGACTGTGCGCGGCGCGGGCTACCGTTTCGAGGTCCCCCGGGTGGTGGAGGAACCACGCAAATCGGCTTCTTAGGTTCCAGAACTGAAAGAGGATAGCCTCGTGACGGGCAGGGTCTTCACCAAGCTTTTCTTCTCTTTCGTGGTGGTGCTCTTCCTGGGCATGGTGGTGCTCGACTTCTCGCTGCGCCAAGTCATGGAGCAGTCGCTGCGTGCGCAGGCAGAGGAATCGCTGGTAGGCGAAGCCCGCTTGCTGGCGGCGCACATCAGTCCCTCCGGCCCCGCATCTCTCGATGCACAGTCTTTGGATCCCCAATCTCTGCAACGCCTTGCCCGTCTGGATGCAGACGCTACCGGGGCGGAAGTCACCATCTTCGATGCCCACGGCCAATTGATTGCCTCCTCCCAGGCCAACTCGGGAAACGAGGGAGCGGCTGCCGAAGTCGTGACGGTCGTTGAGCAACATCAGTCCCTGGGCCGCGCCCGGCGCGGGGGTACTCTCTACGTTGCCGTTCCCGCCGGCCCGTTGGTGGTGCGCCTGGCCTATCCCTTTAACGGGGTTTCTGCAGCGGCGCACGTACTACGCCGGGGGATTGTGCTGGCCTCACTGCTCTCGCTGGTGGTGGCGACACTGCTGGCAGCGTGGCTGGCGCAGCGGGCCGCCAAGCGCCTGGCGCGCATCGTGGTCTTTGCCAATCGCATCGCCGCCGGCGACCTTTCCGCCCGGGTGGAAGAGGGCAATCTGGATGAGATCTCCGCCGTTGCGCATGCGCTGGACGTCACCGCCAGCCGGTTGGAGCACAGCTTTCATGCCCTGGAGGGCAGCCGCAGCGAGCTAACGGCGTTGCTGGACAGCATGCAGGAGGCGGTCATCGCCATCAACGCGCAGGGACAGGTGAGTTGGTGCAATGCCGTCATGCAGCGGATCGCGCTGAGTCCAGTGCAGGAGGGCCGTGCCCTGGTGCATTCGGTCCGCGATCCCGAGGTGCTCTCCGCTGTGGGCTCAGCTCTCACCCTGCGCCAAGCCAGCCGGCGCCGCGCTACCTCTGTTTCTCCGGGCAAGATTTTCGAGGTCAACGCGGCGCCGATGCCCGGCGGGGGCGCGGTCGCAGTATTGCACGACGTCTCTGAAATCGAGCGTTCCGAGACCACCCGCAGAGACTTCGTGGCCAACGTTTCCCACGAACTGCGCACTCCGCTGACTTGTATTACGGGATACGTGGAGACCCTGCTCGATGACCCTGTTGTGAGCGATCAGGCGCGTGAGTTCCTGCAAATCATTCTCAAGAACGCAGCCCGCATGAACCGCCTGACGGAAGATCTGCTGGCCCTGGCCAGCGTGGAGTCCGGCGACTATAAGCTGCGACTGCAAAAAATCCAGGCTTCCCGGCTGGTCGAAGAAGCCGTCGGCTCGCTGGCTGGGCTGGTGCTCGATTCAGCGGCGATCCTCGAGGTGGGCGAGACCACCGACGAGACAGTGATGGCCGACCTCGACGCACTGAGCCAGGTCTTCGGAAACCTGGTTGAGAATGCGATGAAATACGGCAAGGTAGGAGGCCGCGTACGGGTAGGGGCGCGCAAGCAGGAGGCGATGATCGAGTTCTACGTGCAGGACTTCGGCCCCGGCATCGCATATGAGCACCTGCCCCGTATTTTTGAGCGCTTTTACCGGGTCGACAAAGCCCGCTCGCGGGAATCCGGCGGGACTGGGCTGGGACTGGCGATTGCCAAGCACATAGTCCAGGCTCACGGCGGACACATTCGCGTGGAGAGCGAGCTCGGGTTTGGCGCGACCTTTCTATTTCGCCTGCCTGCGGTTGCCGATAACTCTGCCGCGCCGCCGGCCGCCGGGCCCGTTCCACAGGTATCTACGCAAACTGTTGAAAAATAAATGCTTGCAACCTTCACGAGGAAGGCTTTTCTTGCCATATTCATGGTCTTGTAAAGAACCGTTCACAGACACGATTGAGAATCGGGAGAACTTGCCCTGAGGTGGAACGTGAGAAAGACAATCTGGCTGTTGGCCGCAACTGTGAGTGCAACTGTTTGCATGGGCCACGCGCAAAAGCTCAATGGAGCGGGGGCTACTTTCCCAAATCCCATTTATTCCAAGTGGTTTAGCGAATACAGCGCCTCGCACCCTGGGGTCCAGATCAACTACCAGCCCATCGGCAGCGGTGGTGGCATCCGCCAGGTGACCGCCGGTACAGTCGATTTTGGCGCCAGCGACGTGACTTTGACGGACGAACAGTTGGCCGCCTCCAAGGTGAAAATCCAATCCATTCCCACGGTGCTCGGGGCGGTCGTACCGATCTTCAATCTCGATGGAGTGAATGACCTGCGCATAGGGCCGGACGTGATGGCTGATATCTATCTGGGCAAGATCTCCAAGTGGGACGATGCTCGGATAGCCAAGGACAATCCCGGAGTCAAGCTACCCTCGCAGGATATTTTTGTCGTTCACCGCTCTGACGGCAGCGGCACTACTTTCATCTTCACCGACTATCTCTCCAAGGTCAGCAAGGACTGGGCGGGCGGTCCCGGCAGGGGCCCGTCTCCGGCTTGGCCGAGGGGGATCGGCGCCAAGGGTAACGAAGGCGTTGCCGGATTTGTTCGTCAATCGCCGGGTGCGATCGGCTACGTCGAGTTGATCTACGCCATGCAGAACAAGATCCCGTTCGCCTATGTAAAGACCGCAGGTGGAACCTGGGTCAAGGCATCCATCGAGGGAGTGTCGGAAGCGGCGGCAAGCGTCAAGAGTATGCCGGCGGATTATCGCGTCTCCATTACGAATGCGCCTGGGAACGCTTACCCCATCTCCAGCTTCACCTGGCTCCTGATTCCGCAACCACCCAAGGATGCCGCCAATGGCAAGGTCTTGATCGATTTTCTCAAGTGGATGCTGCAACATCAGAGCGAGGCCACCTCGCTCTACTACGCTCCGCTTCCTGCTTCGGTAGCGCAGAAGGTCAGTGCCACTATCAACACACTCAAATAGATCATGCGATGACACCAGGCACACGCCGCAGGCATGTGCCTGGTGTTATTCTGGGGCCCAAGCAGTGATCCTTTTCCTTCAGTCCGGGCCGCATAATCTTTTTCATTTCAGAAAGCTTGGGCGCTGGTGGGGTTTAACCTGAAATTCACTAAAACTCGCTACGGTATGAGTGGTGAAATCAGAGACTCAGGTGCCGCGCGTGGCTGGCCAGGTTGACGTGAACCAGCAAATAGAAAGCGGCTCGTCACCCGGCGCTGAGCCGTCGCCCTCTGCCGTCCGCACATATCTTCTGAACTGCGGCAGTTCCTCGTTTGCCGACCGTGCGTTTAGCACTCTGATGTTAGTGTGCGCACTGAGCATCTTCGCCATCGTGGTGTTGATCCTGGTTGAGCTGATTTCGGGTTCGAAGCTGACCATCCAAAAATTCGGGCTAGGTTTCTTTTTTGGGTCCGCCTGGGATCCCGTCAACGGCAACTTCGGCGCGTGGCCATTTATCTACGGGACGGTGGTCTCTTCGGTCCTGTCGCTCATCATCGCGGTGCCCCTGGCGGTGGGTGTTGCCATCTTCCTCACCGAGATGTGTCCGGCCTTTCTGCGCGGCTTCCTCGCCTTCTTTACCGAGTTGCTGGCTGCCATTCCCAGTGTGGTGTACGGCCTGTGGGCAGTTTTTGTCATGGTCCCCTTGCTGCGTCAGTATTTGTATCCGTTCCTGATCAAGACCCTGGGCTGGTCGGGAATTTTCGCCGGCCCGAACTACGGCTACGGGATGCTCTCAGCCGGCGTGATTCTGTCCATCATGATTCTGCCCATCATCTCCTCCCTTACTCGCGAGGTCATGTCGGCGGTTCCCCATGCACAGCGGGAAGCCGTGCTGGCTCTGGGAGCTACGCGCTGGGAGATGATCCGCATGGGCGTGCTGCGCAACGCCCGCATCGGCATTGTTGGAGCTGTCATTCTCGGCCTTGGCCGCGCCTTGGGCGAAACCATGGCGGTCACTATGGTCATCGGCAACCGGCCGGAGATCGCGCGCTCTTTGTTGGCCCCGGCCTACAGCATGGCCAGCGTGATTGCCAATGAGTTCAGCGAAGCCGCCGACGACCTTTCCCGCAGTGCTTTGATTGAAATCGGGTTGGCGCTCTTTATTGTCACCATCATTGTGAATGCGCTGGCCCGGGTGCTGGTTTGGGCGGTCACTCGCGACGCGCCGGTCAGAGGTACTTAGGGAATGGCTTCAAATACCGTTACGCCGCTGCTGCGCGCCCGAACCTCCAACCGTCTATGGCGGGTCTTTGCCAATCATTTGGCGACCTTTGCTGCCGTGGGCGCAACCATCTTGGTGATGGCGCCGCTGATCGCCATTTTTTTCTACCTCCTCTATAAAGGCGCCAGCTCTCTCAACCTCGCTTTCTTTACCCAGATACCCAAGCCAGTGGGTGAAGTGGGCGGGGGAATGGCCAATGCCATCGTTGGGTCGGGTGTCCTATTGGCGATCGCCAGCCTCATGGGCGTGCCTATCGGCATCGCCGGCGGCATCTACATCGCCGAGTTTGGCCGCAACAAGCGTTTGGCCAACATGGTCAGGTTTACTGCCGACGTGCTCAACGGCGTACCTTCCATCGTCATGGGCATTGCCGTGTTCACCCTCATCGTTCTGCCGCAAAAAGGTTTCTCCGCCTTCTCTGGCGGGGTAGCGCTGGGTATCATGATGATCCCGACCATTACCCGCACGACCGAAGAGATGCTGCTGATGGTGCCTCTCAATGTGCGGGAGGCTGCTCTCGGGTTGGGTGTCCCAAACTGGCGTTCGGTTCTTTCCATCACTCTGCGCACTGCCTCGCCGGGTGTCATCACCGGCTGCATGTTGGCCTTTGCCCGGGTCGCGGGGGAGACAGCGCCGTTGCTCTTTACCGCGTTCGGAAATCAGTTTTGGAGCGTAAGCCTGAATCAACCCATCGCGGCGCTTCCGTTGCAAATCTTCGTTTACGCGATCTCCCCCTACGACGAATGGCATCGTCTTGCCTGGGCGGGCGCGCTGGTGTTGATTGTGCTGATTGTCGTTTCTGTCGCACTCGTTCGCTATGTAGCGGGCCGCGGAGTTCTGAAAGGGGCAAGCTAGTGGGTGTAGCAATCGAAGTGTCTGATCTCAATGCGTGGTACGGCACCAACCACACTCTTCAGAGCATCAGCCTAAAGATTCCGGCGAACCACGCCACAGCCCTGATTGGTCCCTCCGGCTGCGGCAAGTCTACGTTCGTGCGCTGCCTGAATCGTATGCACGAGACCAACCCAATCGGCCGCGTCACCGGAATGGTGCGTGTCGGTCCGGTGGATATCTATGCCCAAGCCTCGCCGGTGGAGATTCGCCGCCGCATCGGGATGGTTTTTCAGCGGCCAAACCCGTTTCCCACCATGTCGATTTACGACAACGTGGCTTCGGGGCTGCGCCTCAACGGATTCCGAAATCGCAAGATCCTTGATGAAGTCGTCGAGCGCTCGTTGCAGCAGGCTGCCCTTTGGGAAGAAGTGAAAGACGATCTCAAGAAGAAGTCCGGCGCCAGCCTTTCCGGTGGTCAGCAGCAGCGCCTATGCATCGCGCGCGCTTTGGCCGTGGATCCAGAGGTCATGCTGATGGACGAGCCCGCCTCGGCGCTGGATCCCGTCTCCACGGCGAAGATCGAAGATCTTATCTTTCAGCTCAAGTCGCAATACACCATTGTGATCGTGACCCACAACATGCAACAAGCGGCGCGGGTCGCCGAGAACACCGGTTTCTTCCTCAATGGCAAACTCGTGGAGTTCGACGCAACGCACAAGATCTTTACCAATCCCACGGATAAGCGGACTGAGGATTACATTACAGGCAGGTTCGGATGATGCGGATTCGCTTTCATCGGAAACTCGACGATCTAAAAGAGCGGCTTCTGGTCATGGCAGGCATGGCCGAGCAGGCGATCCAGCGAGCAGTTGAGGCCTACCGTGTGCGCGACCTTTCTCTATGCGACCTGGTGGTCCGCAGCGAGATTTCGATCAACAGCTTCGAGCGCGAAATCGACCAGATGGCGCTCGATTTGCTTGCCATGGAGCAGCCCATGGCGATCGATCTGCGCTTCATTCTTGCGGTGATCAAGATCAATGCAGATCTGGAACGTGTCGGTGACCAGGCGGTCAGCATCAGCGACCGTGTGCGCGACCTTCAGGCCTTCCCTGTCGTGGATTTGCCGGTCGATATCCCGCGCATGGCGTCGCTCGCCTCTGCCATGGTACGTAAAGCGCTGCAGGCCTTTATCGAGGCGGATGCGGAGCAGGCGACCGCTGTGTTGACCATGGACGACAACGTAGACAAGATCAACGACACTGCCTTTTTTGCTCTTTCCAACCTCATCAAAGAGCAGCCCCGCTACACTCCCCAGGCACTGCATGCGCTGATGATCGCCCGCAATCTGGAGCGGGTTGCCGACCACGCGACCAACATCGCGGAAGACGTCATCTTCTGGGTCCGCGGCGCCGATGTTCGCCACCACCAGAGCACTTAAGGCTCGGAGACCTCGATCCCTGCGCATTGAGTTTTGGTTCTACTCGTCTTCATTTCGTCCCAAACCTCCTATCCCTTGAATAGATCGCGAACTTCCGGAAAATTGTGCCACCGGACAGCTTCTACGATGATCGCCCACGCCTTGATTTCGTTTGCCGCATCCGGATAGCGATGGATGGCTTCATCCCGATGCCTTCGAGTGGCGATATACACTTGTGCGAACGTACTTCACAATATGTGAAGTAACGTCAACTTTGTCATCTCGACTGGGGAGCGGAGCGGAGTGACCCTTCGATAAGCTCTGCTGTGTGGCCTCCCACCCCACTAAAGGCACAATGGCGGTGGCTTATAGCCGTAGTTTGCCTCTACCGCGGCCGCGATGCCCAGCACTCGTTCGTCTTCGAAGGGACGGCCCACAACCTGTACGCCAATGGGCAATCCCTCAGGCGACCGGCCTACCGGCACAACCGCGGCGGGCGCGCCCAGCAAATTGAACCACTGCGTGTAGCGCATGGCATCGAGATAGCTCACTCGTCGGCCTTCCACTTCCCACTCTCGTTCTCCATGGCGAAAAGCGGGAATCGCACAGACTGGACACAGGAGGATAGGAAAACTCTCCATCTCCGCCAGCAGTTTGCGGCGAACGTGATCGCAATCCATCCAGGCAGAAAGCAGCTCCTGCGCAGAGAGCGGCGGCTCGCTGTGCGCGATCGACAGGAAGTCAAGGAACGTCGGGCTCAGCTCGGAATGCCGCCCGTGTACCAGTGGATCGAGAAGCATGGCGCCGCCACGAACAAAAAACTTCCACCACAATTGCCGCGCTTCTTCAAGAGCCCGGGGGCGGAACGGGCGCACGCTGAAGCCCTGGGCTTCGAGCGTCCGCGCTGCATCCTGCACCGCCTGGCGAGTTTCCGGCGTAACCGGGATGAGGCCGTCGTCCTCAAAGAAGGCGATGGGAACGCGCCGCAAATCCTCCAGCGACTCATTCCGGAGGCCGACTGGCGGGCTCACCGGATCTAAAGCGTCCTGGCCGGAGAGCGTGATGAACAGCAGCGTGACATCGCGGATGGTGCGTGCCATGGGGCCGATTGCGCCAAGAATGGCAAAGGGTCCATCGCACGAGGGCAGATGACCGCGTCCGGGAATACGCCCTGGCGTCGGCTTGAGCGAGCATATCCCGGTAAAGTGAGCCGGCTCGCGCACCGAGCCGCCGCTATCGCTGCCCAGGCCAGCCGCGGAAAGGCCGGCGGCAACGGCGGCTGATTCGCCGCCGCTCGACCCGCCCGCGCTTCGCTCTACATCCCAAGGATTCGCTGTGCGACCGTACAGCCGGTTGTCGCTCTCGTAAGCCATGAGGAACTCAGGACAGTTGGTCGTTCCCAAAATCACCGCGCCGGCCTGCTTGATGCGATCCACCACTGTTGCGTTTTCATGGGGGACGTAGCCCCGGTGCAGCAGGCTGCCAGTTTCACACCGGTATCCGGCAGTGGCGATTGAAGACTTGATGGTCATCGGCAACCCGAAGAGAGGGCCGCGGGGACCGCTGGAGTTCTCAAGCGAACGGGCCTGGGTACGCACCCGGTCGGCATCAAAATCGATCAGCGCACGCAGTTGAGGATTCAAGCGTTCGATCTGCTGAATGTATTCACCGGCCAATTCCAGCGGGGAGATTTGCCCCCGCCTGAGCATGGATAGGAGCTCGACCGCGGGCATTACCGTCAGGCCGTTCACTGCGCAGACTTGACCACCGGCGGCAGCATGACGCGCGGCTTGTAGTGAAATGCATATTGCTGCACCCCGCGGCCGGAGTCGAATCGGTCGTTCCACTCCAGCTCATATTGCAGGCGCTCATCGTCCCGCGGGTAATGCTCGCTTGCTGGATAGGGATAGGTGCTCATCCCGTGGAACGGCATGTCAGCAACGGTGAAGGGGCTCGCTTCGTAGAAGTCCATATCTTTGACGAAGCCGTTGGCGTAGAAAAAGTAGTCACGCTTCCAGCCCGGCGCCAGCGGAGGCAGGGTAGCGGTGCTGAACTCCACGTCAATATCTTCACCACTGCCGAAGATCACGAAGGACTCGTCGACTGACTTGAGCAAGGGCGTGACGTCTCCGTAGCGGGTATAGCTGCCGCGAGAGCGGACAAAGGGCCCGGTCCGGCTGATGTGCTCATAGTTGTAGGTGAGGTCGCCTGGAGTCTTGCCATCGATCTGTTCCGGGTAGCCGCGAAAGGCAAGCTGCGCAGAGCCCAGAGGCAACTCCGTCTGGCGTACGTGCTGTGGCGCCTCCGGCCCGTTGTCGATCAGTGCCTGGTCCCAGTAGATCTGCAAATTTGTCGTGAGCCGAATGCGGCGGGTACCCGGCGGAAGTTTGCCCGTGAGATCTACCACGATGGTGCGCGGCAGTCCTGCAGGGAAGCCCATGTCGTTGATGACCCGCTTCCAACTGCCGTCAGGTAACTGTGCTTCCACGTAGGGCGGCATGGGTTGGAGGTTGGCCTGCCAAGCGGCATACATGGAACTAGCAGAAAAATATTCGATGAACCCGTGCAGCAGCAGGCGCAGGGGATTGGCGGGGGTCCACACGCCCACATCGAGCGTGAGCGTGTGCTGGTTGGCAAAACCGGCGAAGGGCAGGTTGGTAAAGTCGCGTACGTATTCGTGGTCACGGGTGCGCAGCAGAGCGCTCACGTCGCGGCCTTCGTCATCCCATGCTGCTGCCACAGGATGTGCGCCGGCGCTCAACACGGCGCGGCCGTCAGCAAAGGGAGGTTCGTTGAGAAAGCGCTCGTTGGGATATACCTCTGTGGCCGCAGGATGATCGACGGCTATCAGGCGAACCTGATCAAGATAGTTGACCTCTTCCATTGGCTCACCGAAGCGCAGGCTGAGATATCCTCCACGCGGGCGAAGCTGCGAACCTTCCACCTTGATCCATTCATCCGGATCAGCATTGTTCTTTGCCGTGGGCGAAACCCAGTGGCCAACCACTGCGGCGCCAATCACGTCGGAGATGAATTCGTACTTCTTTCCATTCCAGGCAAACAGAGTAGGGCAGGAACTTCCCCGGCGGTCCAGTTCGATGATGGAGAGAGATGTTTTCGAGGCCAGCTCTGTTTCGTCCTGAGGAACGCCGGTGGGCCACAGAATCCGCACCATGTCGGCGTACTGCGCACTGCCGATGCCGGCCAGGAGCTGCTGCGCTCCCTGGCTGAGATAACCGGAGGCTCCCGTAATCTCGAACTTCTGCCAGACGCCATCGGCAAACACCTCTACCTTGGCGCCGATCGCTGATTTGTTGTCGGCAACACCCTTCATCGAAATCAGCACTGAGTGATTACGGTTGCCGCCCCGGTTCTGCAGGAGCAAGGGATCCCCGTTTGGTTGGGTAACGATCAGATCGGCAGCGCCGTCGCCGTCTACGTCAGCGGCAATCAGGGCACGTGGTTGAACCAGCTTCACCTGGTCGAGTTTCACTTGCGTGGTCACATCCTGAAAGCCCGCGGACCCCGTATTCCGCAATGCACGCAGCTCCGGCCCATGCGATGTTTCTACCGCCGCCACCAGGTCCAGCCAGCCATCGTTGTCCAGATCGATGGCGGTCAACCCCCAACCTGCGGTCACATCCTGCACCGGTAGAGGGACCCGTTCAAAACGCTTGCCCTGCACGTTGCGCCAGAGGGAAATGCCCGGGCTGCCGGAGTGGGTGAGGGCTACGTCCATCCACCCATCCTTATTGAAGTCGAGCACCACGGCGCCCATCGTCGGCGAAAGGCCGGCCTCGGCAAAGAGTGGAGAAGACTTGAATTGGCCCTCGCGGGGATTGGCAAAGAATGTGGGCGCCGAGCCGGAACCGGTGACCAGTAGATCGACCGCGCGATCGTTGTTGAGGTCAGACAAGGTTGCGGCCCGGGTTGTGCCTTCGCCTCCAAGGCCCGTTTGCTCCGTCCAATTGGTAAAGGTGCCGTTGCCGTTGTTACGCCACAGAACGCTGGGCTTCGCGCCCGACGCAGACGGTTGGCCGGTCACAAAAAGGTCCAGGTCGCCGTCGTGGTCGTAATCGACGAAGGTGATGCCCGCTGGCTGGTTGGCCGGTTGCACACCCGTGGCCGTGGTCACATCGGTGAATTTGCCACCGCCATGGTTTTTGAACAGCAGCACGCGATCGTTCATGGCCACGGCAACATCAGGCATTCCGTCGTTGTCGAAGTCGCCGACGGTGCAAGCCACGCCGATACCGCTGGCTACCAGACCGGTCTGCGAACTGGGCATCAGGGTGAAACTTCCGCTTCCTGATTTCGCATAAGCCCGGATGGCATCCTGGCCGGATGCCATCACCAGCAGGTATGACTGGTCGCCGGCGGGTCCCACCAAACAGGCTCCCCCCTGGGGGCGATCTATTGGTTTCGCTGCTCCAGCGGCCACGTCATCAATGGTCTGCGCGGTAAAGGTGATGGGTATCATCGCACCCACTTGCGGGTTCACGGTCAGCGCATCTTGTACCAGCGAGTAGTGGCCCTCGTCGCCATACGTATGTGCCAGTGGAAATCCGATCTTCTCCTGGTTCAGCGTTTCGAACCGCTTGAAAGCGGTAGCTGCCTCATCTCGCCGGCCAAGGCGCTGGAGCGCTTTGGCTAAGCCAAACTGCGCCGATGCATGAATGGGGTTCAGCCGTAAAGCGCTCTGGAATTCTGTCAGGGCTTGCTCCGGCTGATGCAGTTCAAGCAGCACAGACCCCAGGAAGTAATGAGTATCCGCGTCGTCCGGATCAAGAGCGGCTGCCTTTTGAAAGCTTTCCAGGGATTTCTGATACTCCGCTTCGATGCGGTACAAAATGCCGAGTGCATACCAGATATGAGGATCCTTGGGGTCCTGGGCCGCGGCCTGTTCCAGCGCTTGCTGGGCTTCCAGCATTTTCTGCAGGTAGATCAGCGCGATGCCGCGGTTCACCTCGGCATGAACCAGCGAAGGGTCAAGCTGGTAGGCCTCAGCGAATTTGGCCTGAGCTTTATCCAGCAGCTGCTGATTCATCAGGGCGGTGCCAAAATTGTTTATCTTTGCTGCTTCGGACTGCTTGGACGGGGTAACGTCAGCGCTACCGGCAATTGCGCTGGTACCCAGCGCGGCTAAGAGTACAAGGCCCGAGAGGGCACTGCGAGACGATGAAACTAAGGCTTGGAGACGCATTCTGCTCCGGCTGCGATCACACGATCACGAAAGAATCCATCCTCGACTATAGAACACACTGTTCGGGTTGGAAAATGGCATATCCAGTCGCTTTAGCAGAGTCGCAAAACAGCTCAAGGAGATTGACGCGGTGACACTAAACGACCCAGGGTGTCACAAACCGCATCCACTGCTGCAGCCTCGATGTTGTTGAAGAAGGGGAGTGCGATGGTGCGCGAAGCTTCGGCCTCGGTGACCGGAAGATTCGCAGAGTTTCGCCACGCACGATAGCTGGGCTGTAAGTGTATGGGAGCGAAGTAGCGGCCGGAGGCGATGCCGGCAGCCGCCAGTCCACGCATGACCGCATCTCGTTCAAGGGGAGCGCTGGTATGCAGGCGCACCACGTAAACAAACCAACTGACGCGGCCCTCGGCGACCGAAAGGGGTGGAAGAGTAAGTTCCTGATACTGGCTGAGCCGCCGGTCATACTCCCGGGCGACCGCTTCGCGCTTGCGCAGGATCTCTTCCAGCCTCGACATCTGCGCTAGCCCTAAGGCGCAATTGATCTCGGAAATGCGATAGTTATAGCCCAGCTCGGTATGTTGAAACCAGTCGTCGGTTTCATACCGCCCCTGGTTGCGCAGTGCGCGGACGCGCCCGGCCAGAGCTTCGTCTCGCGTGACAACCATTCCGCCCTCACCCGTGGTGATCTGCTTGTTGGGGTAAAAGGCGAAGACCCCGGCGTGCCCCATGGAGCCGGCCTTGCGGCCGCGGTGCTCTGCTCCAATTGCCTCGCAAGCATCCTCAATCACCAACAGCCCATGCCTCCCGGCGATCTCGAGAATGGTCGAAACATCCGCGGGAATTCCAAAGTTGTGGACCACCAGGATCGCTCGCGTCCGCGGCGTCACCGCCTCTTCGACCCTCTGCGGGTCGACGTTTAATGTGACCGGATCGATATCGGCAAAGACTGGGGTTGCACGTTCATAACGAATGGCATTCGCCGCCGCGATGAAGGCGAATGAGGGAACGATCACCTCGTCACCCTCGCCGATGCCCAGCGCGCGGAAGCAAAGATGCAGCCCCGCTGTTCCGGAGCTGACCGCCACCGCGTGGGGCACGGAAACATATTGGGCGACGGCCGCCTCAAATTGTTCGCTCACCGGGCCGAGGCTGAGCCGTGGCGTGCGGAGCACGGCAACGACTGCTTCGATCTCGGTCTCAGTGATGTCAGGTGCGGACAAAGGGATCTTCATGAAAGATGGTCCGCGTGCTTCACGATCAGTTCCGCAGAGAGGGAAACTGTCGTGAGTACCTGAACGATCTTCTCCGATGCCCACCCGTCCCCATAGGGATTGGTCATGCCCGCGAGCGACTCGCGAAACTCAAGGCTCATGGCCTCGCGAATTTTTGCAAGAATGGCCCTGGTCTCCGGCTCGGCATCCAGCACGTTACGGGCTCGCTCGCGTCCCTTTTGGCGGAAGCCGATGTTGACCACCGGCAAGGCAAACGACGCGGCTTCCATAATGCCACTGCTGGAGTTACCGATGAGCAAGGCGACCTGACCAAGCAAGCTCCAGTATGTCACCGGGTCCAGATTGACGTAGACCCTGGCGTCGCTGCGGGCGGAGAGAAAGACCTCCGTCCGCTCCAGCAGTGCATGGCTGCCTGCATCCGCATTGGGGTAGCAAAACAGTATTTGCGCGTCCACTTCTTGCAAGGCCGCAAAGAGGGGATCGGCCTCTTGGGTTGTGTCCCTCATGATGGTCACTGGATGATACGCGACCACGACCGTAGGACGTTGCAGATCGAGGCCGAGTCGCTCTTCGAGTTCGTGAACCCCGAGCAAGCGGCTGCGGCGAAGATGGTCGAGCGAGGGAGCGCCGGCGCGGTGGACCCTCCATGGCTCTTCACCCATCGCGATCACACGGGCGCGCGCCCCTTCCGTCGAAGTGAAGTGAATGTGGCTCATTTTGGTCAGCGCGTTTCTCACGGCGTCATCAATGGCTCCCTCGCTAATCTCTCCGCCTTCAATATGTGCGATAGGAATCCGCAGCGTGAGAGCCACTGCCGCGGGGGCAAGCATTTCGTAGCGGTCCGCGATCAGGAGCAGCAGATCGGGCCGTATCTGTCCCAGTACATCGGCCAGTGAGAGCACAGCCAAGCCCAGGGTTTTTGCCATGCCCACATCTGTATCCGAGCTGAGGAGGCATTCGAGCCGGGCAGCAATGGGCAGTCCATCTTTCTCAATCTCTTTCACCGTCGCACCGAACTGGGGCGAGAGATGTGCGCCGAGCACAATCAGCTTCAGGTGGATGTCTTCATGCCGCGCCAGGTCGTGCAAAGGCCAGTAGAGATGGCTATAGTCGGCGCGGGAACTGGTCACCACGGCAATCGTTCGCTTCATGGCGTTCCTTCTCCGGCTGCCAGCATAAGCGCGCTCGGCTGATACTCAGGCACTGCAGTCAAGACCGCTGCTAACAGCTGTTCCAGTGAGCGTTCCCGGCAGGCCTGCTGGAGTTGTTGCCAAATTTCATCCAAAGCCATCGCAGGCAGACAAGGGCTTTTGACCGCTCGCAACGGTCGCCCGGCCTCCGCATGAGTAACGTACGATTCCCGCTGAGAGAGCAGAGCTTCACACATCTTGTCGCCCGGACGCAGCCGAGTAAAAACAATGGGTACTTGGCCAGCAGCAGAGCAGCGTGCATGGGCCATCAGATATTGCGCCAGCGCTTCCACCGGTATGGGCTCCCCCAATTCCGGGACTAGTATGCCTGCTGGAGTCTTTGCTGAGGCCGCGTGCAGCAGCAGATTTACCGCGTCCGCAGTGGTAAGGAAGTAGCGGCGGACCTGGCGATGCGTAACTGTCACCGGTCGCCCGGAGTGTATTTGCTGTAAGAAGAGAGGAACAATACTGCCTTCCGAGCCGAGTACATTGCCCAGGCGGACTGCCTTCATCTTGGCAGATGCAGCGCGCGGCGCCAGCATGACCAACTCCGCTATCCTCTTCGACGCTCCCATGATGCTGACCGGGTCAACCGCCTTGTCGGTAGACAGCAGAATCAGCTGTTCAGTCTCGGGGCTGGCGGAGGCCGCTTCTACCAACAGGTTGGTGCTGATCGTATTGTTCTCGATGGCAGCGAAGGGATTCTGCTCCATCAAGGGAACATGCTTGAAAGCTGCTGCGTGATAAACGATCTGGGGCCGGTAACGGCGGAATATCTCAGTCAGCAGGGCAGGATGAAAGACACTGCCCAGCACCGGCACGTGTTCGATCGGAGGGCACAGTTGCCGCAGGGATGCGTCAATTTCGTACAGGTTCCGCTCCGCAGCTTCCAGCAACACCAGCTGCTTCGGTGCAAACCCGGCGATACCACGGGTCAAGGCCGAACCAATCCAGCCACCCGCTCCGGTGATCAGAATTCGCTTGCCCTCGAGTGAAGCGGCCGCCTCTGCCTGATCGAGAGGCAGCGGCGCGCGGTCCAGAAAGCCTTCCCATGTGCAGGGCGCAATTGGTGCCGTGGAGGCTCCGTCGTGGATGCTGTTCATGTCGGCCCTCTTACCATTATGCGTTAGGGCGAGAACTTCCGGGGCTCAGGCCACCACGGTCAATCTGGCTGCATCTCTATATACAGTTGGCAGGAAGAAGGCCGGATTCTGCAACATCGGCTTCTGCCGCGGGCCGAGGAGAATCGCAACACTGAAGGACTCCCCCGCTACATTTAGGATTTTCTAGTCTAGCGAATCCAATTCTACGTTGACCCCTCGAATTGTGGAGGGGTGGGGAAAACAGAGGCCGGCAAGCGCCGGCCCTTTCCTTTCGTTTGTCCTTGATTCAAGCGGTACTCTCCGAGGTTTCCATGGCTGCAGTGGTGCGGGCGTTTCTAGGTTACTTGTTTTTAGTTATGGTGGTTCGCATCGTCGGGAGGCGGCCCGGCAAACAGATGACGCCTTTTGAATTTGTGCTGATTTTCTTTATCGGTGGGCTTGCCCTTACTGCAATCGTCGGAGATGAAGTCTCATTCACCAATGCCCTCTGTCAGATCATCACGGTGGCTTTGGGGCACTACTGTCTTGCGTGGGCGCGATCCAAGTCGCGGCGCTTTGCCAGGCTGGTGGATGGAACTGCACTCATTCTTCTCGAGAACCAAACCTGGCGCGCGGAGACGTTGAGGCATATGCGTATTAAGGACGACGATGTGATTGCTTCAGCGCGCGACTCCGGCATAAAAACACTCCAGGAAATTGACCGCGCGGTTCTTGAGCGCAATGGGGAAATCAGCATTTCCCAGATGCAACCAAGCTCGTAAATCCGCATGCAGCGCGTCGTTCACGCAGAAAACAGAGAGTAGTGATGGCTACAAAATCTTTTAGCGAGCCCGTCCAGGACTCGGTCGCCAAGATCAATAATGAGGTTGCAGTCGGCGAAGACCTCGACTTTCAGAGGAAGTGGTGGCGTTTTGAGAATGCCGCCTGGATCTTTTTCACTCTGATCATCGTTCTTGACTTAGCCGGCTTATTTGGACGGGGACCGATCGCCAAAGCCGAGCGCCGGACTGCGGATGGCACCATGGACGTGAAATATGAACGCATAGAGCGCACGGACTCTCCATCCATCATGACGATTGCTTTTGGGCCGTCTGCGATTCAGGACGGGAAAATCCAACTGTACATCAGCAATAGCCTGGTCAAATCGCTGGGAACACAGCGTGTTATCCCTGCGCCGCGAGACACCGTTATTGGCGACGGAGGGCTCACGTACACCTTTCCCGCTACGAAGCCGCCGGCCACCGTAGATCTCGCCCTGCAACCGTCCGGCCCGGGCATCTATGACTTCACCGTCAACGTCGTAGGTGCTCAGCCGGTTCACGCGAAGATCGTCGTCGTTCCTTGAGGCTTTGACATGTCCACCATCATCCACGCGGTATTGGGATATATTTTCCTGCTGCTCATTGTGCGCTTGCTAAGCCGGCGCCCCGGCGGTCAATTGACTCTCTTCGAGTTTGTCATCGTCTTTCTGATGGGTGGAGTCATCATCCTGAGTACTGTCGGGAAGGACCGTTCGGTCACCAATTGCGCCACTGCGATTCTTACTGTCGGCCTTATGCATTGGTTTGTCTCCAGCGTCAAGGGCAAATACCCGCGCTTCGGCGCCATCGTCGACGGTACCCCACTCACCTTGGTGAAGAACGATGAGTGGCAGCTGGAGGTGATGAAAGGCATGCGTCTCGATCAAGAGGACGTCATGGCCGCGGCTCGTACAAAAGGAGCCAGCTCGATACACGATGTTGCGTATGCGATTCTCGAACGCAATGGAGCCATCAGCATCATAAAAAAGAAGTAGTTGGCGGCGTCGTAAGTGTAGTCGGCGTTCCGAGGTGAACCATGGCGAGAGCGAATACGAACGAAGCACCTCGAACTCCTGAAAACCAAATCGTCGAGACAGATGTACCTGCTCGGCTTGACCGGCTCCCCTGGAGCCGCTGGCATACCCGCATCATCGTTGCTCTCGGAACGTCCTGGTTGTTGGATGGCCTGGAGGTTACGCTGGTCGGTTCGCTTTCCGGCGTCCTGGAAAGTAAGAACGGGCTTTCTCTCACCGATCCGCAGGTCACGTCCGCAGCCACCTTTTATCTAGCCGGGGCCGTTGTGGGCGCCATTCTCTTTGGCTACCTTACCGACCGGCTGGGCCGCAAAAAACTATTTCTGGTCACACTGGCTACCTATTCACTCGCGACCATTGCCAGTGCCTTCTCGTGGAATTTTCTGAGCTTTGCTATTTTTCGATTCTTGACGGGTTGCGGAATTGGCGGAGAATACTCCGCGATCAATTCGGCGGTGGACGAGCTTATTCCGGGCAAGGTGCGTGGCACCGTCGACCTGGTCGTGAATGGAACGTTTTGGGTCGGCGCGACTTTGGGCTCACTCGCAGCCATGTTTTTGCTTCACGGTCATGGACTGTCCCCCGCGACCAGCTGGCGATATGCATTCGGGGTTGGCGGCAGCCTGGGCGCCGCAGTGCTGGTTCTGCGGCTTTACGTTCCAGAAAGTCCCCGTTGGTTGATGCTTCGCGGTTATGAGGAGCAGGCGAAGAAGGTAGTCAAACAGATCGAAGACAAGGTATCGAAAGGCAATCCAGGCAGCCTTCCTGCGCCAGAAGGAAAGCCGCTCAAGATCACCGTCCGCGACCACACGCCGCTCAAAGAAATTTTTCGCAACATGTTAGGTGACAATCGGCAGCGATCGTTTCTTGCTTTGACACTGATGGTGGGGCAGGCCTTCTTCTTCAATGCTGTCTTTTTCACTTATGCGCTGGTAGTGAAGAAGTTCTTTCACGTCAGCAATGAAGACCTGCCGCGATACCTGTTGCCTTTTGCAGTTGGCAGCTTCCTCGGCCCCATGCTGCTCGGACCGTTATTCGACAAAATAGGGCGCAAGCCAATGATTGCGGCGACCTATGGGACTGCTGGACTTCTCCTGTTAGGCACTATTTATCCCTTTGTTCATGGAATGATCGGGGCCCGTGGAATGGGTATATGTTTCACCGTAATTTTCTTCGTTGCCTCGTCCGCAGCCAGCGCCGCGTATCTGACGGTGAGTGAGATTTTCCCCCTCGAAATTCGCGCCTTTGCTATCGCCGTCTTTTACTCCCTGGGGACCCTGGTCGGCGGTGTCGGAGCGCCGCTCCTCTTTGGCTTTCTCATCGCGACCGGCTCCCGAATAAACATAGGGATGGGGTATCTCTTGGGCGGGCTGCTTATGTTGGCAGGCGCAATCTGCGAGTATTTCATCGGAGTCGAAGCAGCAGGCAAATCGCTTGAAACGATTTCGTCGCCACTACAAAGTGCCAAATAGAACTGGACGCTTTGGCGAACGTGGGGCACACCCGCCCGTCTTGCTTAGGCGGGAAGCTCCGCCGCGCTGGGAAAGTCGTGCTGCTGACGGCCTAGGTCGCCGTCATATTTCACGCTACTTTTAAAAAGCTCATAGCGGCCGTCATCAAACTGCTGCGCGTAGGAGCGCAACTCGCCGAGCTGCCGCTCAGAGAGCGGCTTGAAATTGCGCAGGATCTCCAAATTCTGATCCATAACCCGCATGGAATCCATCCCGCTGATGGTGGTCGAAACACCAGGCAGGCTCATGGCGAACGTCAGCGCCTCGGTCGGCGTCAGCGCTCCCTGCGAGATCATTTCCCCCGACCCTCCCATGCTTTTCATCCCGAAGACCGCCAAACCGCGCTGCGCGGCCACCGGCAAGACCTCCTGCTGAAAGCTTCGATAGCTGTAGTCGAAGGGATTCAAGGGCATCTGGATGGTGTCGAAAGGGAATCCACCATTGAGCATCGCGAGATGGATCGATGGATTCTTGTGGCCCGTAAACCCAACGAAGCGAACCTTGCCTTGCTGCTTGGCTGCGGCCAGTGCCTCAAGAACGCCATCCGCCGCATAGCACCTTTCAGGGTCGTTGTAGTACACCACCTCATGCACCTGCCATACATCCAGATGATCCGTCTGCAGACGCGTGAGCGATTCCTCCAGCATTCGCATAGCGACATCTTTCTTCCGGCCGTGGGTGCAGACCTTGGTCATCACGATTGCTTTATCCCGCTTGCCCTTAAGTGCGGTGCCGAGACGTTCTTCGCTGGCGCCCTTGTAGTATTCCCACGCGTTGTCGAAGAAGTTGATTCCATGATCCAAGGCCTTCGCAACCATATCGTTGACCTCTGGTTGTCCGGCGACGGTTCCGAGGTGATAACCACCGACACCCAGGATTGACACCTGGAGGCCGGTCTTCCCCATGGGGCGATGCGGCGCCTGGAACTCCGCTACGGTTCCACCACTCTCTCCGGGCGAATTGGGCACAACTGGGTTCGCTTGGCCGTGCGGCGGGTTGCTTTGTCCCTGCGCGGACGCCGCGGAGATCATGGAAACAGCACCAGTCATAGCAACACCTTTCAAAAATGCTCGGCGGCTTTCGCGGCCTTCCACATTGGTCTTCAATCGTGAGCCCTTTACGCGATGTTGGAGTTAGTCGGAAACTTGGGGGAACGGCCTGCCGGTGTTCTGGGTGGCAAAAACCATTTGCTTTACTTCCACCTGCTCCATGTCGAGCGGGAACTCATGGGCAATGCGCGCCTCTGGGTTATCAAACTTGATCGAGGTCTTGTAAAGCTCAAAATGGCCGTCGCCGGCGTAGGGTTTTGCCCGATCGCGCAAAGCCTGCATTTCCGTTGCTGAAAGTGGAGAGAAACCCTGCGCGATCCCCAGATTCTGTTCCAGGATCGGCATCTCTGAAACGCCGGTAATCGTTGTCGCAACCGGCAGGCTCATGGCGTACTGAAGCAGCTCCTTGGCCGTGAACACGCCCTTTTGGACCGGTTCCCCGTGGCCTCCGATCGGCTTCATACCAAGCGCTGCGATGCCGCGACTCGTCAACACGGGAAGCACCTTCTGTTCGAAGGAAAAGAAATTGGCGTCGAAGGGATTGAGCGGCATTTGCACCGCATCGAAGGGGAAACCTGTATTCAGCATGGCGAGATGAATATCGGGATCCTTATGCCCACTGAAACCCACGAAACGCACCTTACCTTGCTGCTTGGCCTTGTGGAGTGCCTCGGCTGCTCCATTTGGCCTGATAAATTCTCGAGGATCATTCTGAAACGAGACCCCATGAATCTGCCAAAGGTCAAGATGGTCAGTCTGCAGCCGCCGCAGCGACTGTTCCAGCATCTGCATGGCCAGCGACGCGTCTCGTCCATGGGTGCAGACCTTAGTCATAAGGAATGCCCGATCGCGCAAGCCGCGCAGCCCCTTGCCGAGCCAGTCTTCTGACTTGCCCCTGTTGTACTCCCAGCAGCAGTCGTAGAAGGTGACTCCGCCATCGAGGGCACGGTGGACAATTTCGACTGCGGTGGCCTCGTCCTTGGCCGCCCCCAGGTGGTGGCCGCCGAGGCCCAGCGCGGATATTTTCACATCTGTTTTGCCAAAGTTACGGAGGGGAATCATCGAGCTCACACCCTCATAGATGCATTCCCGTAGAATTCGCGTCGCCTGTTTTCCCGTCGATTGCTCTCGGCTGCGGATGTCGCCTTTGTGCGATGAACGTGGGTCCCTCATTTTTCACAATGCTTGGATCTGCCCTTGGCAGCATCTCTTATGGAGAGAGCCTATCCATGAATGTGCTGGTAATGAATCCGGGCGGTAATTCACTCAAAGTCGAGCTCATTTCCTGTTTGCCGGAGCAGCAGTTCGCTTTCGAAGGTCGCAAGCTGCTCAGCCTGACCGTGGAAGGCATCGGGAAAAAACCAGGCCTATCTGTCCTGCAAGGAAAAGAAGTTACCCACAGCGAAGAGATCGAGGCCAGGGACTATGGGGAGCGGCGGCAAATATTCTTTCCTGGATGGAGGACAAGAAGCACATCGGCCGCTCTGAAATCGAACGCGTCGGATTGAGGGTGGTCCATGGAGGGAGACGGTTTGCGGCGGCGGCGGCTGTTACGACCGAGGTGGAAGAGCAGATTCGCGCCTATGAGCCCCTCGCGCCGCTGCATAACAAGAGCTCGATTGAATTGCTGGAGCCGATCCGCAGCCGGCTAGGCGACGTGCCGCTCTATGCCGTCTTCGATACAGCCTTTCATCGCACCATCCCTGATGTTGCTTCGCTCTACGCCATCCCCACCGGCTTGGCGGAAAAACACGACATCCGCCGTTTCGGATTTCATGGCAGTTCCCACCGGTACCTGCTGGAGAGGGCGGCTCACTTGCTGGGCAAACGCCCGCAGGAACTCAATCTCGTGACCCTCCATCTGGAGAGCGGCTGCTCCGCCACAGCGATCGCCAGGGGCCAGTCTGTCGACAACACCATGGGGTTCACTCCACTCGAAGGGTTGATGATGGGCAGCCGGTCCGGCGACGTCGACCCTTCCCTCCTGCCATATCTTGTTCGTGAAGAGCACATGGAAATGGATGAGGTGATGACCCTGTTGAACAAGAAATCGGGACTTCTTGGAATATCGGAGAAATCTCTCGACACCCGCGTCCTGATGAGGATTACGGCCAGGATCCCCGCGTAACACTGGCCATGGATATGTTCTCTTATCGGGTGGTAAAGGCGGTGGGGGCTTACCTTTGTGCCCTGGGCGGCGCGGACGCGATCGTTTTCGGCGGCGGGATCGGCGAAAATACTCCGCTTGTCCGGGAACGGGTGTGCACAGCGCTGGGCTGGTGTGGTTTGCAGATGGACGTTGAAAGGAATCGCACGCTTACCGACGGTGAGGGAAGGCTTTCCACTCCAAACTCTACTCTTGAGGCCCTCGTCGTTGTTACTGAAGAAGGTTTGCAGATCGCGCATGAGTGCAGCCAGGCCTTGGCTAAAGTTTTCCGCTCATAGCTCCCGTACCCTCTGCGGGGCAATCGCGCGTGGCGTCATTTGACGCTTTTGCCACTCTGGTCCCTCCGGTAGGCTCGGCTTTGTAGGCATCGAGTCCCAGGCAACTGCAACCTGCCGGTCTTGGATGCCCGGGCAAACAGCCTTCCCGTCCTACCCCCCAGGGCGCGCGGAGCTCCAGTAAGAAATGAGTGACCGATGCTACCAGGAAGAGTGCTCCCGTTCTTAACCCCTGTTAAACCTTCCGACTCGGCACCCGAAGAGTCGAAGAGCGTAGTTCAGGTTGGCCGGGACAGGGAGCTCTTGCGGCTGCGAGCTATGGTCATCAGTAAAGCCGGATATACCGTGCACTCGATGACCCCCGACCAGGTAACTGCGGAGCTCAAGAAAGCCGATGGGTTGAGGGTCTGGGTTTTTTGCCACACGCTTGAGTTCTATGAACTGGCGCTGCTGGGGGTTGCCGTGCGCACGGAACGGCCCGCGGATAAGCTGCTTCGCCTGACCGGCCTAAACGATGTTCAGCTGCCGGGCCTCTTTGATGAATTGCTGGAGCCGATCAAGGGCGTGGATGATCTGCTCAGGATGGTCGCCGTTCTGGCCAGGCAGCACTAGGCCGTCCATTCCTGTCCTCGATCACCTGACGGCATAAGCAGGACTGTCTTGACCATTCTCATCGAGCGGGCCACCCAAGGGGATTAGCACGGAAAAAACCGTCCCGCGCGTTTTGCCCTCAGTAGAACTTCGCCAACGAATCTGCCCTCCATGCTTTTCCGCTATGGTCTTACAAATCCATAGTCCCAGGCCATTGCCCGCCTCGGCTTTGTCACTTTGAAAAGCCTCAAACAACCTTGCCCGTATGCCCAACGGAATGCCTCGCCCATCGTCCGCAACCGTCAAGCGGCCGTGGGTCCCTGATGCCCGCAGGCGCACGCAGAGCGTGCCTCCGACAGAAAGCGCCTCGGCGGCATTGCGCACCAGGTTAGACACCAGTTGTAGAAAGTCACCAGGATAGATTGCGGCAATCAGCCCATCCGGCAGGTCCTTCAGGACCTTGATGCGCTTCTCCTCGAGCAAGGCGGTGTGGTAGCGCAACGCCGTCTCCACCAGGGGAACCAGATCCTTGGTCTGGATTTGCGGCGTATCTCGGAAAAACGAAAGCGTTTGCCGGGCGATGTACTGTATCCGTACCAGTTGTTCCTCTATCTGCACGGCTCGGGTGCGAACCAATTCCGGGTGGTCCGCCTCTTTCGCAATGAGGTAGACAAGGTCGGCGATCGCCTGCGATGGATTATTGATCTCATGCATTACCGATGCGGCGAGTCGGCCTGCCATGGCAAGCTTTTCCGACCGGCGCAAAGCGGCTTCAAGGCGAAGTGTGCGCTCGTCCCCTGGAGGGTCGCGCTGGGGGGTGGCTGAACCAATCTCCTTCATAGCGAGTCGCCTCGGCTGCAACATGCTTATGTAGAGGGCCCCAACGGTTGGGAGGTTGCCGGATGCAGGGAAAAGCTTGTTACCGAAGCCGATGCGTCAAACGTCACTTACGCCGTGATCCTCTAGGGGCCTTATTCTGGTCCTTCTTCAGACGCGCAGGAGCGTTGACCACCGTTTTTTCTTCAACCCCGTCTGGCTGGCCTGGGGGGATACCCAGCTCACTCACGACGCTGAGCACCACACCGTCGATTCGGTTATCCATGGTTCGATAAGGAACAATGCGCAGAATGCACCACTTGCCATCATTGTCCTGGACGCTGAATTGTTTGGACTGAACCTGCTGGATGACATCGAGCAAATTCTGTTCCAGATCGCCCATATCGATTTTGAGCCTTAACCTCGGCATGGGGCGGCCGATATCGTTCGAGTTGAGACCGAGTGCTGCGGCCGCCTGAGGCGTGAAACGGCGAACACTCAGATCGGCGCTCAGCATAACGATGGGCAGATTCACGCTATACAGCAGGTTGGTAAGGTCATTGTTTAGTTGAGTTAGGAGCTCGTTTCGATGCTGCATCTCCTCGTTGACAGTATGCAGTTCCTCGTTCGCCGACTCTAATTCCTCTTTCGAAGTCTGTAGCTCCTCGTTTGCGCTTTGCAGCTCTTCGTTGCCCGACTGAATCTCTTCATTGGCCGACTGCAATTCCTCGTTTGTTCCTTCTTGCGACTCGATAATTGACTGCAGATACTCTCGGGTCGCGGCTAATTCCTGCCCCAAACGGACGATCTGCCGCCCCAGCGCAGACTGTTCCTCGACCCCGAGGGATTCAAGTGCCAGGGAACTCGTCGGCGATCGATTCTCCGCAAGGGAACCACTTTCGAAAATAATCAGGAAGCTGTACTGCCCCTGGCTTGAGACTTTAAAGGGAATAACCCGGACGCTGACCGTTTTGCTCGTTCCATCCTCATCCACACGCACGTCCTGCCGTATGGCTTCAAAACCTTTCTCCCGCGCTTCTTCGATTGCGCTTCGTAGCTCGAACAGCAATCCCGGCCGCGCCATTTTGAGCAGATTGAGACTGGCCTTTCCCGGAGGAAGTTCCAAGAATGAAGCGGTATGCCCCCTGGTCTGGAGAATCTCGAGTTGATGATTAATCAGGACCGCGGGCGGCACGTATCGGGACAGGAGCAGGCGGTCAGCCTCTCGCTGCAACTCCATCGGGACCTTAAGTGCTTCTGGAGGCTTCGACGTGGAGGGCGCTGCTTGCCCCGCACCTGCTTCCGGTTCAGGCCTGCCGACAGAAAAACTGGAGGCCAGGGGGGTCGACACCAATCTCTTACGGAAAATTTTTTGCTTCTTGTCCGTCATTTCGAAAAGCTCCGAACCCGCCCCCAGAAGCCCCTCGGTACTGCCCAGCATGAGGAACCCGGTAGGGTTCAACGCGTAGTGAAAAATCGGTATAACCCTCTTCTGCAACGACTGACTCAAGTAAATCATCACATTGCGGCAACTGAGTAGATCCATACGAGAGAAGGGAGGGTCGTTAAAGACATTTTGCGTGGAAAAAATGCAAAGATCCCGGATTCTCTTTCGGATCTGGTAGCCGCCCTCGGTTTTGTGAAAGAACCGGCGCAGCCGTACAGGCGTCACGTCCGCCTCGATGTTTTCCTTGTATACGGCTGCCCGGGCGCGCTGGATCGCATTCTCGCTAAGGTCTGTGCCGAAAACCTGAATCGGAATATCGGCCCGCTCCTCCCCCAGGTACTCTACGAGCGAAATCGCGTGCGAGTAAGTCTCTTCGCCGGTCGAACATCCCGGAACCCAGATGCGGATCGGCGCTAAGGGGGACGTGCGCGCCTGCATAATGGCAGGGTAAACGACATGATGGAGAGCTTCGAATGCTTCCGGATTGCGGAAGAAGCTGGTCACGTTGATGAGGAGATCGTGATAAAGGGCAGTTACTTCGTGGGGTTCGCGCTGCAGAAAAGCCCCGTAATCCTTGAGCTTCTCGAGCTTTTGTAGCGCCATGCGGCGCTGGATACGGCGCGCGATCGTGGGCGATTTGTATCCTGAAAAATCGACCCTGGTCTTCCGCCGTAGCAGGCGAAAGATCAAATCCAGATCGCTTTCGTCACCTAACTGCTCCGGTTTGGGCTTGTGACCATCAGCGATATAAGGATGGTGGCGGATACGAGCGACTTCCTGAGCTATGTCGCCGGGTGTCATTACAAAATCGACACAACCGGACGCGATCGCGCTCACCGGCATGCCATCGTATTTAGCTGAAGTTGGCTCCTGGGCGAAGGTGATTCCGGCTTCCCCCTTGATGGCCGCGAGTCCATGGGTGCCGTCCGAAGCGGTTCCGGAAAGAATCACGCCGATCGCATCGCTGCCGTGCGCCATGGCCAGCGATCGCAGAAAAGTATCGATGGTTGTATTGGAGGACCTTCGTTCCTGACGGGCACCCAGATGCAGCACCGATTCCGCGATCGTCATTTCGCAATTGGGCGGGATCACGTAGACATGATCAGGTTCAATCCGCATGCCCTCTTGCACCTGCACCACCGGCATCCGGGTGGCGCGGGCCAATATTTCGGTGACTGCGCTCTCCCGGGCGGGATCCAGGTGGAGCACCAGCACATAAGCCATGCCGAGCACCGGGGAAAGCTCCTTAAACATGGCGGTCGCTGCTTCAAGGCCTCCAGCCGAGGCGCCAATCCCGACGATAGGGAATCGATGTGAGAGAGCCGGGCTGACGCCGGCGTCCAAGTCAGCTTCCTCCGCTTTGGGAGGGGGCTGCGTTGGGGCCGGCGTTTTGGGCCTTCTCTTCACGGCTGTCATAAGGCAGGAAAGTTTAAATCACGAATGCCTGGTGGGCACTCTTGCAGAAGAGAATACTCCTCCTTGCAAAACGTGCTCGGGTGTTGGGTGTGATCGACGCCTGAGGCGGGCAAAGGCGCTTACGTGCTTAGGGCAGGAGCCAATATCTCAGGCGATCCGCTTGGATTCCCTTACCAACGAACTCGTCGGCGGTTCCAGGGGACCCGAAGCTGGAAGGGTCCAGGGAACTTCAAAAGCCTGGTTGCTTAGCAGATCGCATCGTTCGGTCAGCCGGCGGACGGATTCGGAAATCTGCGCCGCCAGCGCGTGATTAGCGTCTCGCAGCGCACGTGCTTTCCGGATGCCCTCTCTAAGGCTGTTGCGGGCGGAATCCGACGGTTCGGTCCCCTTCGCCGATGGATCCTTCACTGCGCCGCGAGCCGAGAAGCGCGTTGCCAGCCATGCATCCAGTTCGCTGCGATCCAGCAAGACCGCACTCTTGTGCGCCGCGCCGTTGGGACGGCGAACCGGAAGTCCAAGGTGATGTTCCCAGCGCTGTACTGTGCGGACGCCCTTCCCCATGTACCTGGCGATATCTTTCCACGACGACAGTACCGCGGACTCTTCCGGGAGGTTCATCTGATCTTTCCTCGCGATTCTGCGATTATAGACCCCGAGGGGAACTTCGCAGGGGTTACTGCAAATCCCCTTTAGGGTCATTCAGTTGCGAATTTGAGCTTGATTAGTAGACGTACTAGCCTTCTAAAAAGTGACACCGTCAAGTATCCGTAAGAACTAACCCGCCATCTGACCAGAAAAGGATGACTGGAAGCAGTGGCTCACCGAGATATCGTCGTGATCGGGGCTTCGGCAGACGGGTTGCAGGCTCTACAACAGATACTGAGCGCGATGCCTCGCGATGTGAAGGCTGCACTCCTGGCCGTTCTCCACACGAGTGACCATTCCGGCAGTATGCTGCCCCATATTCTGCAGCGTAAGGGCAATCTTCCAGTTTCCCATCCCCGGGATGGGGACCCGATCCTGCGGGGCCGGGTTTATATGGCGCCCCCCGGCTTTCACATGATCGTAGAGGAGGGATTCGTTCGAGTGCTGCAGGGGCCGCGCGAAAACCTGCACCGCCCGGCCATCGACCCTCTGTTTCGCTCTGCGGCCGCCTCCTATGGCCGCCGGGTAATTGGGTGATTCTGACCGGCATGCTGGCGGATGGCACCGCAGGATTGATGGTGGTCAACGCTCGTGGGGGCGAAGCCATCGTTGAAGATCCGCAGACCGCTTCCTTTCCTTCGATGCCGAGAAATGCGCTGAATCAAGTACCGAACGCACATGTACTGCCACTGGATCAGATCGCGGCGTTCCTGTTGCGACTCATTGGCGAGGAGTTGCCTTTTGCGTCGGAGGCCGCCAGTCAAAGACCCTTCCATTGGGGCGGCGAAGGAAACGCCCATTGTAGAGCTGAAAATGCATGAGGTTTCAAGCGAAGATCGTTTGAGACATCCGTTACCCTTCGCCTGTCCCGATTGCGGTGGTGTGCTTTGGGAGATTCAGCAAAATGGATTTCTTCGCTTTCGCTGCCGGTTGGGCCACGCTTAACCCCCCGGGACTTTCTGCTCCGGGTGAACCTGGAAGAAAAGGGTAGCTATGCCGAAAACGAGATCACCGAAGCAAATTCAGGATCTTCTGCAAACAGTGAAAGCATCCGTTGACAAACCACGCACACGGCAACCCGCATCGATGCTGCGCATCCTACCTTACCAGTGCTGCTGATGGAGACGCTATAGGCGGCTCTTCCGAATAACACACCGCAGCAACCCCAGTTGAGGAGTTATCCATGAAAGTATTTTCAGCCAACATCCAGGACCTACAGAGCCTCTACGTGAGCAACTTGAAGAAAGCGCTCGATATGGAGCAGAAAATCACCAAGGCTCTGCCCGACCTCATCGAAAAATCTACTGACCCCGAATTGGTCACAGCGTTCCAGACCCACCTTGAAGAGACCAAGGGACACGCGTCCATGGTAGACAGCCTGCTGCGCCGGCATATTGGGGACAGCAAGACCGAAACTTGCAAGGTTATCAACGGGCTTACGAGCGAAGCCTCAGACACGATCACGGACGTCACCGACTCCTCGATCAGAGACATCGCGCTCATCGGCGCCGCTCAGCAGGTTGAGCACCACGAGATTGCTGTGTACGGCACTCTGCGGCGGTGGGCCGAAATTTTGGGCCTGACGGATGACGCGATGGTTCTGGAAGCCATTGAAGGGCAGGAAATCAATGCGGATGATCTGCTGAGTGAGATATCCGAGCGCGTCAATTTCCAGGCTGCCGCCTAGGGCGGGGCGGGCTACGCAACGATCCCGTAGCCCGCGTTCTCCACGCTTAACGAGATAAGGCCCAAGGAAAACAAATGGCAAAGTACGGAAAAGCCGCAGGCAAGAGCGTCAAGAGTGCAATGCACCGCGAAAAAAGCGGCACCCTCAAGTCCGGCAAGGGTGGTAAAGGCGGTGCAGTAAAGAGCAAGAAGCAGGCGATCGCTATTGGGCTCTCCGAAGCACGCAAGAAGGGCGTCAAGGTGCCCAAAAAGAAGGCGACCTAGCCCTTCGCATTGACTCGTCTTATCGGCACGCAGTTCAGTATTTGCTTCTAGATACTCCGCTAGTTAAGGGCCGAACAACATTGGCCCGTACCCCGTCTTTCCCAAAAGATCCTGCATCATACGTTGAGCTATGAACCTCTTTGACCCAAGCCCCAGGTCCGCCTTGGAGTTTTTGCCTTCGCGCCATGATCTCGCCAGCTTGAGAGAGGCGGCCACGCATTGCCATGGATGCGATCTTTATCAGCACGCGACCCAAGTTGTATTTGGCGAGGGACCAAGTCACGCCGCAATGTTTCTTGTGGGAGAACAGCCTGGCGACCGCGAAGATCAGCTAGGAAGGCCATTCGTCGGACCGGCCGGGCAGCTGCTGGATAAGTGCCTGGAGTCGGCCGGCATCGATCGGTCCACGGTTTATGTCACCAATGCGGTAAAGCATTTTAAGTGGGAGCCGCGGGGCAAACTCCGGATCCATCAGAAGCCCAACTCGCTCGAGATCACCGCCTGTCGTCCCTGGCTGGAACAGGAGATCGCGGCCGTTCGTCCCCAGGTCATCGTTTGCCTTGGCGCAACTGCGGCACAGGATCTTTTAGGTTCCCAGTTTCGACTTACCAAGCACCGTGGCGAAGTGTTTCCGACATCAAACGGACCGGTAACTGCCACCATCCATCCCTCCGCGATCCTCCGTATGCCGGAGCCGTCCGCGAAGGAAGAGGAGATAGCCGGCTTGGTTTCGGATCTCAGGTTTGCCGCAAAATATGTGGCGCAGCTTCCGCAGAAGTGATCTAGAGTTGGCGTAGCATCCGGAGGGTCTCGTGAGGACTGCCAAGGTTACCGTAAAAGTAGCGAAAGAACCGGTTGAGCACACTCCAGCACAGACTTCGACGGTGGTAGTAACCAGCTCCGACCGGTTCGGGAAATTCGCAGCCCGAAGCTCGCACTACCTCGGCTCCCGCTGGGCATTTGTGGTTGCGATTGGGGTCATTGTTTTGTGGGCCCTTACGGGGCCAATTTTTCATTACTCTGATACCTGGCAGCTGGTCATCAATACAGGCACAACGATTGTCACGTTTCTCATGGTCTTTCTTATCCAGAACACCCAGAACCGCGATGCCAGAGCCATTCATTTGAAGCTGAACGAGCTGATTCATGGGGTAGATAAGGCCAAGAATCAAATGATCGATGTGGAGAATCTATCCGACCTGGAGTTGGAGGAGCTGGCCAAGACCTACGAAAAGATTCGGGCAAGCGCGCAGGAGCGCCACCAGGTACGGAGCGAAGTTGCCCCGCAGTAGACACCCCCACGGCGAGCCGGGGGTTCCCCCGGGCAAGATACATATCGGCATTTCAGGTTGGAGATATCAAGGCTGGCGCGGGGTCTTTTACCCGGAGAAACTTGCTCAGCGGCGGGAGTTGGAGTTTGCATCACGACAATTCGACACCATTGAGTTGAATGGATCGTTTTATTCACTACAACGCCCTGAGAGTTTTTGCCGCTGGCATGACGAGACACCGGCAGGCTTTACTTTTGCCATCAAAGGCTCCCGTTATTTAACCCACATGCTTCGGCTGCGGAATATCGAAGGGCCGCTAGCGAACTTTTTCGCCCAGGGGCTGCTGCACTTTGGGAACAAACTCGGACCCATATTGTGGCAATTTCCGCCCAATTCTCAATTCGAACCCGAGCGGTTCGAGCCTTTCCTGGCCATGCTGCCCAGGAGCCGAAAGCAGGCGGCGGAGTTGGCGCGTAACCACGATAAGCGTCTGGACGACCGTTCGTGGTTTCGGGTGCGCCAGGATGCTCCCTTGCGGCACGCCCTTGAGGTTCGCCATGAGAGTTTTGTCAGTGAGGAGTTTATCAAGCTTCTCCGACGCCACAGCATAGGATTGGTGGTGGCGGATACAGTAGAGTGGCCACTCCTGATGGACCTCACGGCCGGCTTTGTTTATTGCCGCCTTCATGGCAGCCAGGAGCTATACGCGAGCGGCTATGACTCTGAGGCGCTCGATACGTGGGCTCGCCGTGTCGTGGCCTGGGCCCGCGGCGGCGAGGTGTACAACGGCAGAAGAGCAAGCAAGCGCGACGCGCCGAAACGAAAACGCCGTGATGTTTTTGTCTATTTCGACAACGACAGTAAGGTCCGGGCGCCGTTCGACGCGTTGCAGTTGCGTGAGCGGGTCGATAAGTTACTAGCCGACCCTGAAGCGTGTGTCTCCGCATAAGCAGTTCCCCGATGCGCGCGACGCATCCAAGATTTGTATGAATTCCAAACGACATTCAGTGGGTTGGGCCGGCGCCCTTCTAGGAGGGGCTGCCCTGGGTATCGCGATCGTGCGAAAACGGCGCGCGTCCCGTTTGGCCGGGCAGTTGAAGGGCAAAGTGGTACTCATAACGGGTGGATCTCGGGGCTTGGGATACGCCATCGCCCAGCGCGTGGCTTTGCTGGGAGGCCGTCTTGTGCTTGTTTCGAGGCATGCCGAGGAGCTTCACCGCGCAAAAGATCGTTTGCTGGCGGAATGCGGTGTCGCAGAAAAGGACGTATTGATTCTGCCCTGTGATGTAAGCGTGCCCGAACAGATCCAGCAAGTCGTAACTGCGGCGACGTCCTACTTCGGTCAGATCGACGTGGTCGTGAACAATGCGGGGATCATCCTTGTTGGCCCCGTAGAGAACCAGGCTTTGGGTAGCTTCCAGGAGGCGATGAACATTAACTTTTTCGGTGCGCTCCACACAACGCTTGCGGTCTTGCCGCAAATGCAGGCGCGTGGCAACGGAGCGATCGTCAACATTGGCTCCATCGGAGGAAAGGTTGCGTTTCCTCATCTGCTGCCATACGTCGCGAGCAAATTCGCATTGGTCGGTTGGTCGCAGGGGTTGCGCGCGGAGCTGGCCGGGAAGGGGATCGATGTGATCACCGTCGCACCCGGCATCATGCGAACCGGCTCACACATTCAGGCACGCTACACCGGAAACACCAAGAATGAGTATTGCTGGTTCGCCAGTGCAGCTAGTTTTCCGGTAACAGCGACCAGCGCAAAATCGGCCGCGAAGAAGATAGTCCAGGCTCTTTTCACCAGGCCCGCCGAGATTTCGATTGGCCTGCAAGCAATCGCCGCCGGCCGTTTCGCGAATCTTGCGCCTGAATTGACAGCCACGCTACTCTCTTCTGCGAATGGATTCTTGCCTGGCGCTTCCGGCAATATGGAGAATGGGTTATGGGGTGAAGACCGGTCGGTGGGGGGCAAGGTACACCGCGGTTCGCTTCTGCCGATCCTGGAGCGCGCTGGGACGAAAGCCATCGAGCAATACAATCAAGAGTCATGACAGGGATGAACGCTGCTGATTTTCGACGTCTTGCACTGTTACTTGATGGTGCGGAGGAAAGTTCGCACATGGGCTCGCCCGACTTTCGGGTTGAGGGCAAAATATTCGCTACGCTCGCGCACCAGCAGAAGGGTTACGGCAATTTGATGCTTTCGCCGGAGCAGCAAGCAGTGTTTGTTGAAGAACAGCCCGAAGTATTTTTGCCGGTTGCCGGTGGCTGGGGCAGAAAGGGAGTTACTCACATCCGCCTGGCAGCAGCCAATGAAGATGTCCTTGCAGGTGCACTCCACACTGCGTGGAAATTACGGATAGAGAAGAACAAGACGGCCGGGACGAAGCCTTCGTCAGCGACGTCGAAGCCAGCCGCTAAGAAAAAGACTAAGCCTCGATAGCTAAGCGAGTTACAACGGCAGAGAAGGCTGGGTGCCTATTCAAGCCGCGTTTCGGCTTGAGGGGATACCACAGAACTCCCCACGCCGCAGACACTAAGCCGCTCTCTTCTTACTCACGCTCTTCCGCTCCGCGGCAACGGGAGACTTGGCCTTTGCTTGCCTGGCCCGCTTGCCGCCTAACGCGATCTGCTTCTTCCGAGCCGTTTCACGGGAAACTTTCGTGCCCCCGTTTCGGCTTTCCGGCTTCTTACGACAACTTCCCTCTTGATGCTCGCTCTTGCCGGGAACTGGTTCATATCCAGGCCAACAGCGCGACGATTTTACGTAGGATTTAGCCTTCTTCTTTTCCGGCATAGCTGAATAGATGCATCGCCAGAGCAGTCGCTGTGCCGGCAGCGCGTCGGCTTTGCCCTCACCAAAACACTGCGGATATCTTCATGAGGCGGTCAACAGCTTTGCCTGGTCGCGTGCGCGCCGCAACGTCTCCACGATATCGCCAGTGGGGTAGAACTCCATCGCAATCGTCCCCTTGTAGCCCAACTGCCCCAGCTTGCGGTAGATGTTGAGGTAGTTAATCTCTCCGGTGCCGGGTTCGTGACGGCCGGGAACGTCGGCAATGTGGATCAAGCCCACCTGGGCGATATGAGCCTCAAACTTCTCGATCAGATTCCCGAACTCCCGTTGCTCGTGGTAGACGTCGTACAGCACTTTCACGTTGGGGCTGCCCACGGCCTTCGCGATCTCGAAGGCCTCGGTTACGCCGTCCAGGTAGATGGTTGGGTTCTCAATACGGTCGATGGGTTCAATGACCGCCACCAGGCCGGCGCTGCTGAGCACATCCGCGGCCCGTTTGAGCGCCTCGATGGACGCAGCATGCTGGCTCCCAGCGGGAGCCCCTTCGATCCGCTTGCCCGAGAGCATAATAATTTGCTTGCACTGCAACCGCTGGGCGGCCGGGATCAGAGCCTTCAGTGCGGAGAGGAAAGCATCCCCTCCCGATGGATCCGCGAAGCCGGGGCCTACGCCAGAGGTCGCATCCACAGAGATCTTCAACGTCTCCATGCGTGCAAGAATGCGGCGATAGTCATCCTCGGACCATGTCTTGAATTCCCCGACCAGTTCTACGTGGTGGTAGCCGGCCTGCGCCACGCGCTCCAGGTTTTCTTCAAAGGTGCCCAATTTTTTCAACGTCCAAATCATGACGGAGAACTGGGTGCTTGCCTCGCCGGCTGCCTGGCCGGAACTGGCCACAGCCTGCGCGATGAGGTTTCGGGAAGCAAGGGCATTGCCGGCTAAAGATGCTGCTGCCATACCTACTAGAGTCCTGCGAGTGAGCATGCGCTGCATGGTAGCAGAGAAGGCTTCCCGCTGGCACGGCGCGCGCAGGTAGCCTATTTAGGTAATGCGAAGGCCACCAGGCTGCCCCCCGAGGGCGCGGGAGACTTTCCCCCGCCGGCGGCGATCACGATGTATTGCCGGCCGTTCACCTCGTACGTGGCAGGCGTAGCATTTCCAGCCGCAGGCAGAGTGGTTTGCCACAAGACCTTGCCCGTGGTCTTGTCCAAGGCGCGAAAAACCTTGTCGTAAACAGTGGCGCCGATAAACAGCAGGCCCCCGGCTGTCACCACCGGGCCGCCGTAGTTCTCGCTGCCTGTGCCGGTAAGCCCCTTGGCGGCAAGTTCGGGATACTCCCCAATGGGAATCTTCCAAACCGTCTTGCCGCTATTCAGATCGATTGCGCTGAGAGTTCCCCACGGTGGTTGGATGGCCGGATAGCCGTCTATGTCGAGGAATTTATTGTATCCGTCGCTGATATATTTTACGTCCAGAGGCGAGGGACCTTTATCTTTCACCACCATTTCCTTGCCGTAATAGACGTATTCAAACACCGCCTGCAGTTGATCTTTGCCCAGGTTGGTGAATCCGGGCATGCGGCCGGCGCCTTGGGAGATCAGCTGCTTCACCGTGCCCTCATCGTAGCGATCGGAAACACCGATCAACGAAGGAAACTCCGGAGGCGCTCCTGTCCTATCGGCGCGATGGCAAGTGGAACAGTTGCGCAGAAAAATGTCTCGCCCGTTGGCCTCGGCCGTGCGTGGCTGCTGCCGTACCAGGCGCAAGACCCAGGCCATCTCGTTGGCATTCACATACAGCAGGCCGGTCGTCGGATCAAAGGCGGCGCCGCCCCACTCCGCGCCCCCATCGAAGCCGGGAAAAATGATGGTGCCCTGCGTACTTCCGGGAATGAACTGCCCATCACTGCGCAGCTTCATGAAACGCTCAAGTGCTTCCTGGTGAGCCTCCGGCGTGCGCGTCGTAATCATATCCGCCGTCAGCTTTTGCCGCGCGAAGGGAGCCGGCAGCAGGGGTAGCGTTTGCTTTTTAGCCGTCACCTCACCCTCGAGATCCGACGGCGGATAGCTCTGGGTCTTCATCGGAAACAGCGGCTTGCCTGTCTCGCGATCAAAGAGGTAGACGTACCCTTGCTTGGTGGTCTGAGCCAACGCATCTACATCTTTCCCGTTGTGCTTCACGGTCACCAGGGAGGGCGGCGCGGGCAGGTCGCGGTCCCAGATGTCGTGATGAACCAATTGGTAATGCCAAATTCTCTTGCCGGTCTCAGCATTGAGGGCTAGCAGGCAATTGGCAAACAAATCGTCGCCGAGTCGATTCGCGCCATAAAAGTCTGAGGCCGCTGAGCCCGTGGGAACAAACACAATTCCGCGTTTCTCATCGACCGTCATGCCGGACCAATTGTTCGCTGACCCGCTATAGGTCCATGCGGTCTTGGGCCATGTTTTATAACCAGGTTCGCCGGGATGAGGAATGGTATGGAAGGCCCACCGCACCTGTCCGCTGTGGGCATCGAAGGCGCGAATATCTCCCGGGGAGGCGGGGAGCACCTCACTCATCAAGCCGCCGACGATGACTAAATCTTTGTAAACCACTGCGGGGCTGGTCATGCTGACCCAATTCAAGGGTTCTCGCCCCAAGCCCTCACGCAAATCGATTCGTCCCGCTTTGCCGAAAGCAGGAACCGGCTTTCCGGTTTGAGCGTCCAGCGCGTACAGATACTGGCGCACGCCAGCGAAGATGCGCTGATCTTTGCCGTCGCTCCAATAGGTCACACCCCGAGTGCGCACCTTGCCAACATTCTTGAGACCCTGATTGGCATCGAATCGCCAGTGCAGGGCACCGGTCGCCGCATCCAACGCGACCAGGTCCCCATTAGGCGTGGTCGCATACAACACCCCATCCACCACGATGGGATTGCACTCCATCTCCGATTTCGGATGCTCGTCTCCGCTCTCGAAGGTCCAGGCAACCTGCAAGGAATGCACATTATCGCGGTTGATCTGGCCGAGGCTCGAATAATGAATGTTGTCCGGCCCGCCGTAAACTCCCCATGTTTGATAAGAAGCCCCATAGGGAGCGCGATTGGAGTCACCGGCTGCCTGGGCACAGGCCTGAACTGGGATGGCCGCGCCCAGCGCTAGAGCAATCAAAAAAGCTTTGGCAAACATGCGTTGATAGTTAACCACACGCCGAGGTTACAGCTGCCACCAATCCGACCGTAATTCGATTCCCGGCACTACTTCCGAGGGTGTTCCGGGCGCGGGCGACCAAAGCTTCAGACCCTCAGCGGCAAAGATCCGCTCGATCGGCTGTCGCCAACCATGCAGCGCAAGCGAGAACAGTCCCCAGTGAATAGGCATCATCAATCCCGTGGCGCCCAGGGCCAGAAAGGTTCTCACTGCTCCGTCCGGCCCCATATGAATATCGGCCCACAGGGGATGGAACGCTCCAATCTCCAGCATGGTCAGGTCGAAGGGGCCATACGTTTGGCCAATCTCCTTGAAACCTTCCCACTCTCCTGAATCTGCCCCGTAGTAGACGCGGTGCCTGGGGCCGGCAAGAACAAATGAAGCCCACAGCGTTTCGAATCGGCCAAAGAGACTTCGTCCAGAAAAGTGGCGCGCCGGCAGCGCGGTCAACTCCAACTCTCCCACCCGCACGCTCTCCGTCCAATCCAATTCGCGCACATCTTTCACACCCAGCTTTCTGAGGATGCGTCCTACGCCAAGCGCCGTCACCCACTGCGCCCCGGCAGTCGCTTTGCTCTGCGCCAGATGCGTGATGGTGCGCGCCCCAAGATGGTCGTAATGGTCGTGCGAGAGAAGCACCACATCGACTGGCGGCAACTCCTCCAGGCGTAGCGGAGGCGCAAAGAAGCGCTTCGGCCCTGCCCACTCGAAGGGGGCGACCCGCTGTTCCCACACCGGATCGATCAGCACCCGTACCCCATCGATCTCCAGCAGGGAAGTTGAGTGCCCCATCCACGTCACCCGCAGCCCACTCGCCGGTGGGTTCTCATAGACTCGAGTGTCTGTGCGGAATGGTCCGAGGCTTTGTTTTGGCGTGCGCTCCTCCCGAACGGTCAGATAGGCCCACAGCACATAGAAAAATGTGGACCATCCACCCACAGAGGTGGGCACCGGATTAAAATATTGCTTACCCTTTCGTAACGCTTTCCCGATCATCATCATCCTTATTGGACTGTTAGCGGTATTAGCCTGCCCAAGGCAGGCAAGTGAGTGGAGAGGACATCGGCGTTGGAGAGCAACCTTTCCGTTCCGCCAGCGATCCTAAGAATGCCTATAAGGAAAACGCAATGATGACTGAGGCGAATGGAGAAGCCTACGATCCTTACCGTCTGCAGCGCTATGTAGACGCGCAAGCCTCCTGCTTCGCGCAAGTGCGCTCCGAGCTACTGGCTGGACAAAAACAATCCCACTGGATGTGGTTCATCTTCCCCCAGATAACGGGTCTCGGCTCAAGTCCCATGGCACAGCGCTTTGCCATCTCCGGGCCCGCTGAGGCTGATGCATATCTCACTCACCCCGTCCTCGGCGAGCGGCTTCGCGACTGCACCGCCCTGGTCAACGAGGTGAATGGCCGCTCCGTAGAAGACATCTTCGGTCATCCAGACAATTTGAAGTTCCACTCCTCGGTGACTCTCTTTGCCTGGGTGGTCGCGCATGGCTCTCCGCTGCAAATGCTTGGCAATCATGTATTCGCCGATGCATTGAAAAAATACTTCAACGGAGTGTCCGATCAGGCCACGCTCGATCGCCTGTAGCCGTAGCGGGCGGGCGAACACTTAGCCGCCACCCTCCTGGCGCTTCAACTCCGTCTCAAATGCCCGTTGCCGCTCGGCCACGGCTGCCTTATAGCCATCCGGGTCGATCCAGACCTTCTCGCCTGCTCCAGCCTTTGCCAGCTGAAGTTTTTCCAGCATGTCGAAGTAGGCGCCGTGCGCTCCGAGGAAGATGTCGCACGGCAGGCCCTTCAAAGTGACAAAGGTTCTTTGATAATCTGCGGCAATGCCGGGATAGGAAGCGGGTTTTCCGGGCTGGTCAACCAAACGGAAACCGGGGTTCACGTTCCAGCTTCCCACGATCACCACATCGCGAAGCTGACCGGCCGCGCGCGCCCGCATCGTCCAGGTGGTGCAGCCGCGGGTATGGCCCGCCGTCTTATGCGCGACCAGCACCGCGTCCCCGAGCCGCACCTCATCGCCATCGTGCAACACTCGATCCACCTTGACCGCTGGATAGAGGTCTTTGCTGTAGTGGAAGTCCTTCGCGCCTCCACTCTCCACTACCGGCACATCTCCATCCATCACCATGTACTTTGCGCCGGTCAGCCGCTTGACCTCTGCGCTGCCCGCGTCATGGTCGGCATGGGAATGGCTGATCAGCAGGATTTTGATATCGTTGAAGTGAAACCCAAGCTGCTCCACGCTTTTTTTAATCAGTGGAGGCGAACTTTCCAGGCTTGAGTTGATAAGGATGTCGCCTTGTGGAGTCACCACCAGGTAAGACGCCAGGTCCTTGCTGCCCACGTAGTACAAGTGGTCCGCTATCTGGAATGGCGCGATCGGCGTCGTCCAATCGGGGTTTTCCGCGGCCCATATGCAGCTGACCGGCAAAAACAATAGAAAGCACATCCATCTTTTCAGCAAAAGTGAAACCATCCATCCTCCGACCTACCAAACCATGATATTCAGAACCACAAAAACGCAGGCAACCACGCCTGCCCAGAATATGGGTTCCTGGTACCAAGGGCATTTCTCGCTTTTCGGCAGCACCGTGGCGCCCATCACCAGTCCTTCCAGTTCACCCACGCTGCGCGGCTTGGTTGCCAGGCTCACCAGGGCCGTAACGCCCAAACAAACGAGCCAGGCCCACAACGCGCGGTACAAATTCTCAGCCATATCTTTTGCGTCCGGAGAGAGCGCGACATATCGCAAGGCCGCTGGGTTCTTTACCACCCAGATCCAAAGTCCGATCGAAGTTAACGTTCCGGCAAGCAGACCCCAGAAGCCACCCTGGTTGGTTGCGCGCTTCCACAGCATGCCCAGGATCACGGTCCCGAAAAGCGGCGCGATAAAGAAACTGAAGAGTTGCATGGTGTAGTCCATGATGCTGGCGGAATGCTGCACCAGGTAAGCAGTGCCTACGGATACCAGCACGCCGATCAGCGTGCACCAACGGCCCATCGCCACGTAGTGCGCGTCTGGAGCCTTCTTGTTCAGGAACGCCCCATAAATGTCGTAGGTCCAAACGGTCGAGAATGCACTCACGTTGCCCGCCATTCCCGACATAAAGCCGGCGATTAACGCAGTGACTCCGAGCCCGATAAGCCCAGGTCCGCAGTAGCGCACCAGCATCAGGGGCAGCACCTCGTTATAGCTGTGCCCGTTGGTGGCTACGGCCACGCCTTCGGGCACCAGATGAAACGGCAAAACGGCTAACGCGAGCAGCCCAGGAAGGATCACAATGAGGGGCACCATCATCTTGAAAGCCGCTCCGATGATGGGCGCCAGCCGGGCAGAGCGAAGGCTATCGGCCGCGAGCACGCGTTGCACCACCAGAAAATCAGTGGTCCAGTAGCCAAACGACAGTACGATACCCCAGCCGAAAACAAGGCCGGTCCAGTGGATCCCCATGGGATTGTCCTTGAAATGGCCCATGGTGCTCCACAGGTGGGTGTAGTCCGACCGCCCTAAATTGGTTTGGATCTGCCGCGTAAGATTTCTCCAGCCCCCCACCTCGATCATGCCGAGAATGGGAACCAGCAGAGCCCCCGCCCAGATCAAGACAAATTGCAGAATCTCATTGAAGATTGCGGACCGTAGCCCTCCTAAAGCTACGTAGATCGCAACCACGGCCGATGAGAGCCAGATGCTGAAGTTCAGATTCCATCCCAGTACGACCTTCATCACCAGGGCCATCGAGTACATATTGATGCCGCTCATCAGGATGGTCATGAAGGCAAAACTGATGGCCGAAAACGCTCGCGTCGGATTCCCGAAGCGCAGATGCAGATATCCGGGAACGGAGTACACCTTCGAAATGTAGTAGAACGGCATCATCACCAGGCCCAGAAACAACATGGCCGGAATGGCAGCAACCCAATAGGCGTGCAGCGCGAGTATGCCGTACTGATAGGTTGACCCAGCCCAGCCCATCAATTCCAGCGAGCCGAGGTTGGCGGATACAAAGCTCAACCCCGCGATCCACGCCGTCATCTCCCGCCCGGCCATAAAGAACTCTTTGCTGGTCTTGGTGCCGCTCTTCACGTAGAAGCCGATGAAGAGGACCATGGCGAAATAGACAGCGATAATCAGCACATCCACCGCAGACAAATGAATGAGCTGCGTCCTGGCCGGAAGCAGCGCAAGCAATAACCCAGGGCCGGCCGGGAGGTGCTGAGACAGAGCCAACATGCTACGGTGTTCCTCCTCGGACCGGGCAAAGCACAAGCGCAGCCATGAATTCCTTCAATGCTGCAGAAACTTTACGGGATGGACAGGCCGTCTGACCAGTGTGTTCCCGCTTCACCCAAATCGGCAGGCCGGCATCGGGTTGCACCAATCCCTGGGTTGCAGAGACCGGAATCAGTTGCGATATTCTCAAAGGTCGCCGGAAGGCGGCCCGGAGAAGCGAAGAAGCGGCACGGAGGGATCGGATGAAGGTTTGTGGGTCGCTGTTGTGTTTGGCATTGCTTTCCGGGGCCGCAGCCGGCCAGACGTTGAACTGTAACCTTCAAGGGTACAAGTCGGCGGAGGGAGTAAAGGCGGAAGCGGACGCGCGCACCGCGACGCTCACCTGGTCGGGCGAATCGGGTCAACAGCTCAGGGCACAGTTCACCATCCGCGACGGTCAGCCCGTAGTCCAGGAACTTGCAGCGCGGCCCGTGGGTGCTCAGTGGGTCGTCTTAGGTAGGAATTTGCTGCCTGATTTTCAAGTGACGACCGGAAGGCGGCGCATCTCGCGCACGCAGCGGGAACTGCTCAAGCGGCAGGGTGTGGATACGCCCGAGCAGGAAAACATAAGAAAGTGGAATACGTTCTGGGATGCGCCCCTGCAGGTGCCCGGCGGAGGCGACACCACCGACCTTCCGCGCCAAGCGGATGAGATCCACCGCGGGTCGGTCAGCTACAAGTCGGATAGTTGCGCAGTGGTGAGTGACGGAGCGCGCGAGAGCATCTCCTTCAATGGTCTTACCTTGGGCCAGTTCTCCGGCACCTTGCAATTTACCGTGTACAAAGGCTCGAACCTGCTTCGCCAGGAGGCAATTGCCAAGACGGAGGAAGACTCCGTCGCCTTTATCTACAAGGCCGGACTGAAGGGTTTCGCCCTCCGCAATGACACCAGGCTGGTGTGGCGCGATACAGCTCGACAGCCGCAGGAGACCGAACTCGGAGGCGCTCCCAACACCAACCCCGTGAATCTGCGGGCTCGCAATCGGCTGCTCATTCTCGACGAGGGCGCGGGTTCACTGGCCGTCTTTCCTCCGCCGCACAAGTTCTTCTTCGCTCGCGAAAATGAGGTGAACCTCGGCTACGTCTACTACCGCAAAGATAGCGACAGCTCCTTCTCCCTGGGAGCGATGCAGCCGGAACGAGGGGAGGGATACCATCCCTGGGGCGTTACCGACGCGGAGTGGAAACGCCGAACCGGAACGGCGCGCGAAGAGTGGGACAATTTTGCCTTATACAACGCGCCTCCTGGAACGATGCAGCACATGGCGGTCTACTACTACTTGAACGCGCACGGCGATAGCGCGACCCAACAAGCAGTGCTGGCTTACACGCACGGCGACGTCTTCAAGCCTTTGCCCGGCTTCAAAGTGCTCACCGGCCACTTCCACATGGACTTCAACGAGATGCTTCGGGATCGCGGTGACCTGGACTATCGGCCGCCATGGGTTCCAGTCTTCCGTGGTCTAGGAATCAATATTGTGTACCTCGGCGACTTCCATGACGATTCCGACCTGAGCGATCCTGGCCAAAAACGGTTCGCGGAGCAAAAAGTCTATTTCGAAGCGTCTCAGCGCGTTTCTGACAAGGACTTTCTGGTCATGCCGGCAGAAGAGCCCAACGTATTTCTTGGCGGCCACTGGTATTTGCTGACGCCCAAGCCGGTCTACTTCTCCCACGCTGTCCCCAGGCCTGTCGACCAGCCGTTCATGGAAAATGATCCGGTCTATGGTCACGTCTACCATCTCGGATCAGCCGAAGACATTCTGAATATGGTCAATCGCGAGCAAGGAATATTCTGGACGGCGCATCCCAGGACCAAGAGTTCCGAGGGATATCCCGAGCAGTACAAAGACAAAGACTTTTTCCTTAGCGACCGGTTTATCGGCGCATCGTGGGAGTCTCTGCCCGTCGATTTATCGGAGAAAACCCTCTGTGAGGTTCGCTGTTTCGCCACCGGCGACGACATGAGCAACTGGGCCCCCAAGCCGAAGTACCTGATTGCAGAGGGCGATACCTACACCAAGTGGCCCGATGACGAAACCTATCCCCAACTGACGATCAACTATCTCAAGCTCGACCGGGTCCCTTTGTACAACGAAAGCTGGGCTCCGATCGTCGAGGGCATACGAGCGGGGAACTTTTTTGGTACGACCGGCGAAATACTCTTTCATCATTGGGCTGTAGAAGGCGCAGGTGCGAAGCGCACGTATACAGCCAGTATTGAATACACCTTTCCCCTCGAATTCGCGGAGCTGGTTTGGAGCGATGGCAGCAAGGTGGAGCGGAAAGTTATCGATCTAAGAGATACGACTCCGTTTGGCACCAGGGACTTCAAGATACCCTTCGATGCGACCGGGAAGAAGTGGGTTCGTTTAGCCGTGTGGGACTCGGCCGGAGACGGCGCCTACTTGCAGCCGATTGCCCTTCAGTAGCTATAGAGCAACCAACGAGTATCGTGGATAACGTGAAAACATGCCTCGTAGGGGTGATCGCCTATTTTATCGTGGCGGCGCATGCCCAGGTACCAGCGAATACGTCAGCCGAACAGAAGCCGTCGCCCAAAGTGTTTTATGTCGCGAAACCCATTCATCCGGCGCCTTATTTGGCCCCCATGAAGCCGTTGGTGCACCTTGCCGATTTAAAGCAGAAACATAAGGGAGCGGCGAACTGGACCGAGTTGGTGGTGTATGACAAGAACAACCGCGCCGAAGTAACTTCGGCGGCCCCGGGGTCGAAGCTTCCTCGGCAGTTGCGCTCCGATGCGCCGGAATATTGGGTAGTGCTGGAGGGGAGGATTCGGTTTGAGGTGGAGGATCCGCCCGGAAAGTTCCAGAAGTTTGCGGCCGGCAAGGGAGACCTGGTTCTCGCACCCGAGCGCCACCTCTTTTCGCTTGAGGTGATTGGCTCCGAGCCGGCTATCAGCCTTGCGGTCACGCTACCGGACACCTCGACCATCTACGAAGCCAAGCCGGAACATGCCGAGAAGGGCACGGAATACATTCCGGTAACACTCTTCACGGGCAACAACCCTGACGACGTCCCCAACCAAGGCAAGCCTGATCGCCTATTCTTCAACATCGATGAGTTGCAGAAAGAACATCCGGGCCGCCGATCCTGGAGCGACCTCGCGGTTCGCAAAAACCGTGCACACGCCAATATCATCTGCGGCTACGCTGCGGATGTGAAGCACATCTCGGGTGATCTCGGACACTACCACACAGATTTCGCTGAGATCTGGACCATCCTGCGTGGCCGGCAAAGCTTTGCCATGGAAGGACTGAAGCCATTCGTGGCCTCAGAAGGCGATATCGTCTATGCCCCCGCAAAAAGATGGCACCTTATCGACGCTGCAGGGGAGGGAATGTCCTGCCGTCTCGCCATGACCCCCTATCCCAACGGCAACCACTTGTATCAGCCACGATGACAATAGCCGCCTGCCACGGCTTGGGGCAGGATGGGTGTAGTAGGAACGAGACGGGTGCCCCAGGTTCGCCAAAGCGTACCTGGGACGAAAATGATGGGGTGGAGCCCCAACGATCGCATTTGTCTCATTCCCTAACCTTGGCGAGGGTATAAAAGGTTTAGCTCGCGCAGAGCGCGGTCAGCGCCCCTAGATGAGGCGCATCTTCAAGCTTGCGCACGATCTCCACAATAGCCCTAGCCTTGCCACCCGGCCATTTCGCAAATGCGGCGCAATCGAGGAACTTCGCTGCCACCTCATCGTAGGACATCGGATTCGCCGGATTTCCCTTGGCCACATCCGCACGCCCGGAAATCACCCTCCCGTCTTTCAGCTTTATCTCGATGATCGTTGTCATCTTGTTGTATCCGGCGGCCTCGGCAACAGGATCCACGCCAAAGTCGATCCGGCGAATCATCTCCTGAACCTCAGGCCGGTTAACTACCTCGTCCGTAAATTCGGTCAAGCCGGCCTTCCCATAGAGCAGAAGCACGGCCATGCAAAATTCCATGCTGAACTTGGCTGCTAGGCTGTCTGTGGGACGATGGTGAATCAGAGCGTTGGGAAAGTTTCGATTGGCGCCGACGCGAACCCGTTCCACCTGGTCCGCAATGATGTGGTGTTCCTGGATCAGAACAAGCATCTCTGTCATGCCGGGATGTGTCAGGGATCCGGAGGGGAAGGGCTTAACGGAAACCCCCGGCGAAACGAGCGTCCAGGGCTTGCCGAGTTTATCCATAATGGCGGCGGAATCGAACCCTCCGCCCTCCGCCTGGAAAAAACCACGAGGCGCTTCCAGGATTTGGTTCGCAGCGGTCCATCCCAACCCCGCAAAATCCGCCGCAACGACTCCGCTCTCGGCAGCCCGTCCCGCATGGAACGGCTTGGTCATGGTACCGAAATTCTCACGCAGCCCGGCGGCTTCGCTGGCGCCGATTCCAAGCGCGATCAGTACACGAGGGCGATCAAATCCGTAGACCTTGACGGTGGCCGCGGTGGCGCCCAGCGTGCCAATGGTTCCGGTGCTATGGAATCCGTCTTCATAATGACGCGGGGCAATTGCTTCTGCAATCTTGCACTCAACCTCAACCCCGACGTTATAAGCGACCAGGAGATCCTTGCCGGATATTGATTTCACCTCCCCGGCCGCCAGGGCCGCGGGAAGCACCGGTGCAGTAGGGTGGGTCAACAAACCATAGACGCGGTCTTCCGCAAGGGCAAGCTGGGTATCGTCGTAATCGTCAGCGTGTATCCCAACAGCATTCGCAAAGGCCGCAAAGCGCACCGGCGCTCGCAGCGATGAACCAATCACCGTGGCCCCATGCGTGCCTGATACAAATCCATTGGATTGCAGGTAGGTCCGTACGATCTCCCCAGTCTTTGCGACGGATCCGCAGAGTGCCAACCCGATTCCATCCAGAATCGACTTCTTCGCTAACTCGATCACCTCGGGTGGAAGATCCGAGTAGCGGGTGTTGGTGATGAAATCTGCCACGCAGCTTGTCACTGCGGGCGGCTCTGGTGCTTTTTCGGGCGTAGCCGCGAAAGCTCGCGTTACGCCACGAAGTCCCCCTCCGCCAGCCAGGCAAAAGACTGCCGATCCAATTACCTCGCGTCGAGTCATGGTGTCTTCAAACCTTTCGAGCTACGGCCAAAAAACAATGCCAGTGTACAGCCCGATTGCCGGCGTGATCGTTTGGCCGGCCCCGCGTACACTTATCTGTCTTCCGTTCTTTTGATCTGGCGCAACCGTCGCATAGGAGACGTAATGAAGCGCGTTCTGGTTCCGTTGTTGCTGGCGTCTTTCGTTTTGCTCGTTTCGCAAACGTACGCCCAATCCTGCTGCGAGCCAGCGGCGAAAGACTTCCCCAAGGTTGGAGGTAATCTCGGCAACCAGAATTATTCGTCGCTCACCCAAGTAAACAAAAACAACATCGCTGAGCTGGGAGGCGCGTGGCACGACCACCTCGAAGGTGGATCAACCAAGGAGTTCCAGCAGGCCACGGCAGTAGCTGTAGGCGGTGTTCTCTATATCGAGACAACACAGGGCAAGGTGTTCGCCGTCGATGGAAAGACCGGCGAGATCAAGTGGACCTTCAATCCCGGCTACGGCGCCCAGCTTCGCCGCGGAGTTGCAGTGGGCGGAGGCAAAGTGTTCACCAACATGGCGGATCACCGGGTGGTCGCGCTTGATCAGGCCACGGGAAAATTGATCTGGGAAAAGCAGCTCACCGACGAAGGGCCAATCGGGACCCTGCGGAGCGCCGTCACGTACTACGATGGCCTGGTCTATTTCGGTACTTGCGATGGTGCCCGCGATGTGGGCATAGCCATGGATGCCAATACCGGCAACATCGTGTGGAAGTTTCATGCCGCTCCGGCGCCGGGGGAGTTCGGCCATGACACCTGGGGAGAAGGCGATGCCTGGAAGACCGGCGGCGCTGCACCCTGGATGCATCCTGCCATCGATCCGGAATTGGGGCTCCTCTATTGGACGTTTGGCAACGCGCGCGGTGGCGGAGCCGTAGACGGATCGAAGCGCCCCGGCCAGAACCTGTTTGCCGATTCGATCATCGCGTTCGACGCAAAAACCGGCCGCCGCGTTTGGTACTTTCAGTCGGTGCACCACGATATCTGGGACATGGATAACGTGATGGCGCCGGTGCTGATCGACCTGAAAATCAATGGCAAGCCACGCAAGGCGGTGGTCTACGGCAGCAAAACCGGCATGTACTACATCCTTGATCGCACCAATGGCAAACCCCTGGGCCCGATCGACGAGCGGCCCGTGCCCCAGGAGCCTTTGCAGAAAACCTGGCCGACGCAGCCCTTCCCGGAGGGCGATACGCTGGTTCCTACGTGTCCTACCGCCGCCGGCGCAGGCCAGCCTCCTCCAAACTTCAAATCAGGCTGCTTGTTCACGCCGCACGCTTATCAGTTGGTCGTTCAATCGCCGGGAACGGGCGGGGGAGCCGATTGGAGCGCGATCTCTTACGACCCGCGTACTCAGCTGATCTATACCGGGGCCGGCATCGTAAACACGGCCCATACGCTGGCGGATAACGGAGTGTTCTTCCGCCCCTTGGGAGAACAGCGTAGTGGGAAAATCGTCGCCTTCAACCCGGCCACTCACAGAATTGCCTGGCAGAGGGAGATGAAATGGGCGCTCGCCCACGGCAATGGAGTGCTCACCACCGCCGGCGACGTGATGTTTGTTGGCCAACCAGATGGTTATCTCCTCGGCCTCGATATCAAGGATGGCCACGAACTGTGGCGGTTTCAAACCGGAGCAGGCGTTCACAGCAGCCCTATCAGCTATGAGATCGACGGAGAACAATACATCGCTGTTTTTGCCGGCGGCAGTCGTATCCCGTATAACTCACCGCGGGGAGACAATTTGTGGGCTTTTAAATTGGGCGGCCGGGTAGCACCAGCGGAGACGCCCACCCCGCCGTCGTTGAGACAGCCTATCGATGCGGCAGCGGTCGACGGCTCCGCGGTCAAGAACACTGTGTATCTCGCGCGCTCCTGGCGGCGAGACGCGCCCGGCAACGCCGAATCGCTCTACCCCAACTCCATGGCGCCGCAAAACATGCGCGTTCCCGTGGGAACAACCGTCACCTTCTTGAACCCGGCTGGCAACACAACCGTGCATTGCGCAACGCAGTTTTACGAAGGGCTTTTCCATTCCGGCCCTTTGCAGCCGGGCCAGTCGTTTAGCTTCGCCTTCACCCGGCCGGGGGAATATTTCTACAACGACTGCACATCACCGGGGACCACCGGAAAAGTTGTCGTTTACTAGTGGACACCGAATAAGAGGATCTTCGCCCCCGGTTTTTCGAAAGTTGCCTCGACCTTCGCGCGGCCCGCCGTGTCTTGTGTAACCGTGACTCCGCCACTTGTCCAATGCTCGCCGGCGACTCGATGGCTCGTAATGTACTGGTAGGTGCCGCGCTCTGTAGCAAAGATCACCACCGCTCCCCGGCCCGTAGTAGCGGATATCTTTTCGTGAATCTCGGGGCTCGCAGAAACCACCCCCCTTACCACAGGGTCACTTTCCGTAATATCGTCACGGACTTGTTTGTACCTTGCGAGCGTACTACCAATGAATTCCACGCCTGAGTCCGAAACGTTCAGCAGATCACCCCATATCCCGTTTTGCCCAAGAATGAGGGAGGCAACATCCAATTCCTGCCATTGTTGCGGATCATCGGGAAAATAATGGGTGAGAAACAAAGTGGAGGGGATCCATTTATCGAACGTCATTGGTGAGCGGGCGATCCAGGTGCGCGCCGGTCCCTGGTGGAAAAATAGATTCGAGTTTGTTCGCTCTAAGTCGATGGGAATGTCATAGTTCTGGTAGTAGGGGCCGTTGTTGATCAGGAAGAACTTCCCGGAAGAAAGAAACGCCAGCCCCATAGCCCGGCCACCCTCCGTCACGTCAAAGTCCACAATCGCCCCGGGCACAGCAGCGGCGACCTTATCCGCCACCCGGCTCATATACTGCACAAGCTGGAATCCATAGGAATCCGATCGCTCTTGCGCAGTATTGCTTTCGTCACCGTGATTGTGATGCGGGTCATTGCATCCATACTGAGCAATCGCGTCCCACTTGAAATAGGTGACGCCGACCTCTTTGGCAAGGCGGATCAGCTCATCTGCGAAGGTGTCAGCGTATCCGCTGACCATGCACATCTTATAGCTCTTCTCCGTCTCCCATACTTTCTGTGGCTCGCCTACTTGTCCATTCCAGGATCTGCGCCATTCAGGATGTTCGCGCACCACCCGGCTGGATGCAGCTGCCGTCGTAGGACCAAACCATAACCCAAGCTTCATGCCATAGCCATCCAGTTTCTGCTTGACCGTTCTCAACCCACTTGGAAAGCGCTTACTACTTACAGTCCAGTCGCCGGTCTTCTCGTACCAGCCTGTATCCAGCACAAAGACATCCACGCCCATCCGGTGTGCCACGTCGATCTCTTTGAGGATGCGGTCCTCATTCATCGATTCCAGATAGGGCTTGCCGTTCCACCACCTGTTGCGTTCCTGAAAGTTCCAGGTGTTATAGAAGATGTACGGTTTTCGCGTCGCTGTGTTTTGCGTCATGTACTTCAGCACGAATTGCCGGTACGTGGAGGCAAGCTGATCGATCCCGCCCTGCGTCGCCGCGGTCTCCATCCAAATGGTTTGAAAGGGGTGCTCGGCATCCACCCGCTGGCCGGGGATATAGTTTCCCTTGATGGCAGCCAGGCGAACGCTCCGATCAGGGCTGAGCTGGTAGTGCAGAAATGCATCCGGAACCTGGGAACCGTGCTCATACGCGAGCAGGAAGCTGCGCTGGTGATCGCTAGCAGCAAGGATAGGACCCATAAACGAGCCAGTGTCCTGAAAATATTGGTCTTCGATCGGCCGTTCGTAAAGAGTGTAGCTGTGTGTCAGTTGGGCAAAGTTTGAGAGCGTAACCTCTTCTGCCTGCGGAAACTGTGTTAGTGACGTTTGCAGATAGACGAGGCTGTTCGCGCCGCCGCTGAGCCTTCGCGGTTGATCTGCTTCAAGTACGTAACGAAAACGAATGACCGGAATTCTGTCATTCACCTGGAACCGAATGCGCAGCTGCAGATGAGCGTCCTGTACCAGCGTGCCTACAACAACATATTCCATTGCGCCATTGTCGAGATGGGTGGGATTTGCAACTAAAGTGAGATGGCGGACTAACGCAACTATCTGCTTGCCGTCGACGGAAAAGGTTGGTGGAGAAAAACGGTAAGTCGGAGCCTGTTGCCCATAAGCCCAAAGGCAGCCTGGTCCGCAGGCAAAGGAGATCCTTACCTGGCTGTTCTGGATGTTCACTTGGCCCGTGGCCTTCAGGGAGATGGCACAGAACACCAGCCCGTAGAACACTCTCATCCATTGCGCGCGCATATATGTCTCCACCATGATTACGAGTTAAGCCGAGTATTTTCTAGCAGCTGCGTTCCTGTTGATTGATCTGAGTCTGGATCAAGCCCATTTGTCAAGGCGGTACCACGTCCCACAGTTCCCCGTGAGGGGCTGTTAAGTTGCGGTAGCCTATGGCTATGGATTTTCAGAGTCGTTCCGAACTTGAGGAACTGGTAAGGCACGACATTGAGTGTGGCTACCGGTCCATAGAACATGCAGTTTCGCTTTTGCATGCTCACGCGTCCTGGGTTGCAGAAGACCGCGCGGAAGTGAACACCCGCCGACCGCACGGCCCTACAGCTCGGTGGACCGACTACGACTAGTTCTTCGTCTGCTACGCTTAGGCGGCGAGCGATGGCGAAGATTCAAATCACCAAAACGGAGCTGGTGTGGCCCGGCAAGTACAGTCCGGACGGCACGCTGACTCAACTGCCACGCGCCAACCTGCCTTTTCAAGTGATCGAGGTCTTCAACCAAACCCGGCCCACGCGCGGGGCGGAGTGGCGGAACCAGCTCATCTGGGGTGACAACCTGCTCGTGATGGGGTCGTTGCTGGAACAGTTTGCGGGTAAGGTTGACCTTATCTACATCGACCCACCATTTGCTACCGGCGCGGATTTTTCCTTCACAGCCCAAATTGGCGAGCAGCACCTAACCCGGCAATCGTCGGCTGCGGACGAAACCGCGTACCGCGACACATGGAAGATCGGGCTGGGCTCCTACCTGGCCATGATGACAGAGCGGCTGCGGCTTATTCGCGACTTACTTTCTCCCCGCGGGAGTCTCTTCCTGCATTGCGACTGGCACGTAGGTCATCTGCTGCGTGCGACCGCCGACGAAGTATTCGGCGCGGAGAACTTCCTCAACGAAATCGTCTGGTACTACTACAACAAATTTCAGGGCAACGTGAAACGCTTTGCCTCCAATCACGATGTAGTGTTCTGGTATCGCAAAGGCCCGTCCTACCAATTCAAGCCGCAACTTGAGAAGCGGGCGGAAGGAAAAGTAAAGCAGCTGGCCCGGCAATGGGACAAGGAGAAGGGAGCCATTGTCAACGCGAAGGGCGCAGACGGGAAAGTGATGTACCGCGAGACGGATGAGCGGACCGTGGACGATGTATGGAGAATCTCCATGCTGCAGCCCGCTGACCGCACGGAGAACTGTGGGTATCCCACCCAGAAGCCCGAGGCTCTATTGCAGCGGATCGTGCAAGCGGCATCGTCCGAGGGTGATCTCGTAGCCGATTTTTTCTGCGGCTCCGGCACCATGCTTTCGGTTGCCGAAAAGCTTAATCGCCGCTGGATTGGCTGCGACCTGGGCCGCTGGGGGATTCACGCTACCAGGAAGCGCCTCCTCGAAGTCAAGGAATGCAAGCCCTTCGAGATGCTCAGCCTGGGCAAGCATGAGCGCCGGCACTGGCAGAAAACCACCTTTGATGATCGTGACCCGTGTGCATACGCCGCTTTCATACTGAAGCTCTACGGCGCCCAGTCGATGGCGGGCCACGTACACATCCACGGGACTAGGAGCCAGGCATTGGTACACATCGGCCCCCTGGACTCGGCGGTTACGACACCCGTGATTGAAGCCGCCGTGGACGAGTGTGCCATGCTGCAGCGGCGAGAATTGCACGTCCTCGCCTGGGAGTGGGGAACCGCGCGATGCGACGGAATGATCGAGAGCGCTCGAAAAAAGGGAGTCAAGCTTGTTCTGCTGCAGATCCCGCGCGAGGTGATGGAGCAGGAGGTGGCCGCCAACGGCGGCGTGCGCTTCTTCCCACTGGCCTATCTGGAAGCTGAGATCGGTCAGCCCGACCATCTAACCATGCAAGTAACGCTGACGGACTTCGTGATTCTGAATCCCGAACTAGTCTCCGAGGATGCGCGTGGCAGGGTGAAAACGTGGTCCGACTACATCGATTACTGGGCGGTGGACTGGGACTTTCAGAGCGATACGTTCACGCAGGGTTGGGCGGCCTACCGAACCCGCAAAGAGAGAAAGCTTCCCCTCGTCTCCGGAGCCCACCCGTACGAAGAAGCGGGGAACCATAGCATTCTCGTACGAGCGATCGACATTTTCGGCTACGAAACAAAGCAGGCGTTCCACGTGGAAGTCAAGCGCCGTAGTGACGTCCCTCTTCGGTCTGCGACTCCCAAGGATAAGTCTGCAGAGGAGTAAAAGTCCGCTGGAAGAAAGCGTCATCGACGACGTAGGTTTCGCCGTTCTCGCCCTTCACGATCCAGTCGCCTTTTGACACATTGCAGAAGCCGATGTCGGTGGCAATCGTCTTGCCTTGTTCGCACTGCGTGGCGTCCACGACGAGCGGTCGAAGCGTACGGAATGTACTCATCAAGTCCTCCATTGGCCATAACAGCCAATGTCTCTATGAGAGGACTTTTTTCATAAGGATTGCGATGCGGATTTATTAGGGATTTGTAAAGGCCCGCTCAGAAGCCGTAATTCTTCTTCCGCAGTGCGTTCTTGTACTGGTCACGAGCCTTTTTTGCTGTAGCTTCGGCATCATGGGCGGTAAAGCCGGCCGCATCCCATTTTTCCATCTCAACCATGGAGTGATCGTCGTTGGCCAAAGCCTCTTCGGCACGAATGGCGTTCACCCAGTTGTCGATAGACTGCCGGTAATTAGTTAAAAGTTGGTCGAAAATTATATCTGCCATGTCCAGTGAATCTATGGCAGCGCATGGTCGTCGTCAATGGGACCGCCCTGCGATTCACGAAAGATTGACATAGAGCCGCATCGCACTCCTTAGCCTTAGGGGGCGTTCACCAAGGCTAAAGAGACTGCGGCAAACACGCTTTGTATCAGGGCACGACTTTGGTCGTGCCGAAAATTGACTAAAAGAGACTGGGCTTTAGCCACTGCTACCGCGCATCCGCCGAAGCAAGCCCAGGGGCTGAAGCCCTCATAGCTGTGACATGTGCGGCACGACTAAAGTCGTGCCCTGATACAAAGCACTCATTGCTCCGCAGCGCCTATCTAAAGCCCAATTGATCGACCTGCAACTTCGCGAGGTTGAAGCTGAGGCAAGGGCTCACTTTCGGCTTCCTGCGTTCCCTTCAGCGCATTCAGCAACTGCGGCGCACCAAAAGACCATTCGTCTGCTGTCTTCAGCTATTCCGAGGTAAACGTCCCAGCCGGCAGACCGGCGCGGTTGTAGAGAAAGGTCGTCACTACGCCCGACCAGTCATAACGCACAAAACGAGGAAAGGCGATCTTGGGCGACGAAACCAGGACCGTATCGCGCTCTCCGATTTTTTCGATCTTTGCCGTGGCCGGCACGAAGGCATGGTCGTCCCCAGCCACTTCAAAGCCGCCCACTTCCTGGCCATGGGTGGTGAGCCCTTCGCCGTGAGCGAACCACACGCGCATGGCGTTCGGCTCGGTGGTCGCTTGCAGAAATTCCGGCGAGCTGTATTCGATCTTCTCCCCGTACACAGTGGCGCGAGCGGCCAAAGCCAGGCGGTTGGCGACGGTTTGCTTGTCGGGTGGATGAACGTTGTCCGGGGTACCTACATCCACAGTGACTGCCATTCCGGTATCGCGTAAGACGAGGCTGCGTCGCTGGGCATCCCGCACCAGCGGCCAACCGGCTGCGGTCGAATTGAAACTGGAAATCTGAACGAAGAGAAAGGGGAAGTCCCCTTCGCCCCATTGGTGTCTCCAATCGGAGATGAGCGTCGAAAAAACTCGAAAGTAGTAGGGCGCCCGTTTGGCGTCGCTGTCGGTTTCCCCCTGATACCAAAGGACGCCTTTGATGGTGAAGCGCGTATAAGGCGCGATCATGGCGTTGAACAGCGTTCCTGGTGTCCACGCTCCCCCGTGGTCATTGGTGATGCGCGGGTGAGTCGCGGGCGGCTTTCCCTCTGCCTGCAGAGCGGCATCTTCGCGGGCGTTATTGGCCCGTATCTGGTCCGCCCGCCCCTGGTCCTGGGCGATCGTTCCCGCATCTTCAAAGACCGAGGTGAGATTCGCGCTAGCTAGTGCCTCGGGGCTAATCCAGGAGTGGGCGGGTGTTCCACCCCAGGTGGTGTCGATGAGCCCCACGGGGACATTTTCCCGCTCCGAGATTTCGCGGCCAAAGAAGTAAGCGACCGCGGAAAAGTGCCGGGCGGTATCCGGCGTGCATTCCGTCCACGTGTCCGAAGCTTCGCTGAGCGGGACGGTGGATGTTGTTCTTTTCTGCACCAGCAGGCGAATGCGCGGATGGTTGGCGGCGGCGATTTCCTTCTCTCCATCCTTCAGCGGTGCGGGGGTAGTGCCGGTAAAGCCGGCGAGGGGAAACTCCATGTTCGACTGTCCTGAAGCCAGCCACACATCGCCGACCAAAATATCTTTACGCTCTAATGGAGTCGCGGTAGAGTCACCGGTTACCGTAAGCGTGTAAGGCCCTCCCGCCGGCTCCGGCTTGAGCCACGCTTCCCAATAACCGATTGGATCGGCTTGCGTGGTGACGGTCTGGCCGTGAAAGCGGACGGTGACGTTTTCTCCCGCGCGACCCCAACCCCAGATACGAACCGGGCGATCGCGCTGCAGCACCGCATGATCGGAGAAGAGGTTCGGTAACTGCACCGCCGCCGCAGCAGTCAGCGGTAGAGCGAGAGAACAGATCGCCAGCAGAAGACGCCAAACGCGCATGGTTAAGCTCCGATAGAAGCCGGGCAAGTTGCCGGCAACGACCTTGCCACCATACCTGTCGTCCCCGCGTCCCTGCAAATCGACCAGCCGTGGGGCATCCCGTTACCAATGAATCACATGCTGGCTGCCCTCGCGACCACCACTCATGCACCGTTGTTCAGGCAAATCCAATTTGGGACAGGCGGTTTTGATGCACCGAATAGATATTCACATCCCGCCTTCGGAGGTGGTGTATCTTGTCTCACACGAAAGCAATGAACCAGGGGGACGTCGCAAAACAGGGAAGAACTTGAGGCTGTTTCGCAATTGCGCTGGACTAACGAAAGATCGCGAAGAGTGGTTTTCCTTGGGAGAAAACCACAAAATGGCCGGTCGCGTCGGTTGACAGTGATTACGAAACTGCCCAAGCCAGAAAGTTGTGACAAATCTCGGGGTTCTATCGCTCTCACGGGCCATTTTCGGGTGTCGTTTGTTTGAAATCGTGGTCGCCCCAAGTCTCGAAGTTTCCCTGAGAGGCGTACGCCGTGAAGTTTGCAACCTGTTTTTCCGCTCTTCTTTCCCTCGGCATCTTCTGCCAGAGCTCAGTCTGCTGGGCCCAGGCTAACAGCGCGGGTCGTCCCGCTCCTGCTCACTCGCAGCCGTCGGCCACCAGGGCTGCACACCCCGTGGGTCACCCCTCTTCCCAGCAAAACACGGTCGTCATTCCCGGACCCCTGCGATCTTTCCTGCGCATGGCGGGTATCAGTCAGCAGGTATCCGCTGACGATGTGTTGCCTCTGCTCGCCCGCAATGCATTCGCCACCGGCTATCTGAACGGCGTGCCAACGGAGTACCTCCACTTGATCGACCGCTATCTTCACCAGGCGCGAGAGCTGGAGGTGCTGGCCGGGTCAAGCGGCACGATACACGTCGCCAATTGCGCAGAGGCGGAGCCGTTGTTGGGGATACTGGGCTATCACGCGCGGCCGGCTTGCGGACAAAAGAATTCCACGCTGATGACCGCAGACCCGGAACGCGCGTTCCTTACCACGGATTCGGGGTTTCCCTTGACTGCATTGGAAGAGGCGCTCGAGAAAGGCACGCCCTTTACCTACGCCTTTCCTAGTTCGCGGGTTCCCGTGCTGTTTGGTGAAGGCGACTGGCGGGCGCTCAGCAGCGCCAAGAGCAGAGGTGCGCAATCGCTGGTGGATATCCTGTTGCACGAGCCGGCCATCGACCGCCTCTATTGGGCGATGGCCAATAGTGATGTCGAAACCAGGAATGCGCTCGCACGGTCTCCCGGACTGGTGAGGCTTCTTCCCTATGGGCCGGTTCTTGATTTTTATGGAACCCAGATCTGCATTCGCGGCGGCCGGGTAATCGTGCCCGGAGGACCTTCCGCCGAAGCTGGTTGGCGGGAGCTGGCTGGCGCGAGCCCGAGGTCGCCCGGCGACTTTGTCCTTGCCTTGGCCAGTACAGACAACGGCTGGTTAGCCGTCTATTTCGATACCCTATCGCGGGTAAACGTTCCCCAGCAGACCTACTTGACCGCATATCCCCGCATGAAACAACTCTACGACGCGTTTCATGCGCCTGACCCCGCTGCCTACCCCGCCAGGGCCGTTTTTCGTAAGGCCCCTGCGCTGTTGATGTTGTTTACTCGCCTGCAAATAGGGCCGGATGGCGAGCCCCGCATCCCCGGCAATCTCGAGGTCTGGAAACAGATTCTGGCCCAAAAACCGGACTCGAAAAATGCCCATGATGTAGGCAAGCGCGCGCGTTCATTCAAGCGACCCGAGCAACTGCTCGAAGCCATGGCTTCGTTGTCTCGCATCGATACCGACGAGGGACCGCTGCAGATCTATCTCATGCTGAACGAGGTGGACAGGCGGCGCGCGCCCGATAAGCGCTTGAGCCCGGAGACAGTGCTTCTTTTGGCCACCAAGTTTTCGCAGCTTAGCAACTGGTACCTGGTGTTTTCTGAATTTCCTGATCTGAATGACGCCTCGATTGCGCAGTTTGTGAAGGTGACCGATGCGATCGACGGAATTCACGACCATAGCCTGCGCGGAAATGCTATGGGCGTCTTTCAGGCGAACCTGGGGATTTGGCAGATTCTGGCCCGCCAGGGTGAATTGCGGGACGCGGATCTGAACCAATCCTGGCAGCAAGCGGTTGCGCCCTTCGCGGCCGTTAATTCTTCTGCCCAACTGTTTGACGCCGGCCACGCGTCGCTGGGGACCCTGATGCTGGCGGCCACCGGCAAGCCAGATCTCTCCCAGGGCGAATTCATTGAACTGCTGGCAGGTCCTCCCCAGCAGTCAGCCGAGGGTCAAAGAATCCGCGAGGAAATGGCCGGCAGAATCCGAGCCGTGCTCGACGATCAACGCCTGGTATCGCTCGATACGTTGTTCACCCTCGGCGATGGCCTCACGCGTATGGCGCAGGGGGCACCCGCGGGAAGCAACCTGGTTCCGCTGGCCAACGAGCTTAAGGAATTCGAGTTGCCCCGCCCCATCTTTACCGAGAACGAGAAGACAGAATGGGCTCCGGGAGTCTATGCCAACCGCCATAGCGAGCTGCAGGTCCACGTCGACATCACCAAAGTGATAAGGACACCTGGTTCGCGTCCCCAACTGGAAGCCGCGCGCGGTCAACTCACACCCTTTCTCAGGGACTCTCTGGTCGGTTTGAATTACGCCTACTACGAGCCGCCCGGCGCCCAGCTCTTGCATAGCAATCCGCTCTTTGTGCGTTCGCACGATTTTTCCGGAGAGACCATTATGGGCGTGACCCAGCTCTGGCAGGCCTCTGAGTTGTTCAACCAGGGATCGCCGGCCGGCGGAGGCGCCTACCTGGTTGGCTCGCTGGCAGAGTTGCCGTACGTACTGGCGACCACCGAAGAGGACTTCATCGCCCCCAAGAATGTCCAGGCACTAATCTGGAAGGAGGTGACGGCAGACCTACTGGTCAGCGCGACGCTGCCGCGCTGGTGGAACGTGTCCAGCAATGAGCTTCATGCGGTTAGCCTGTATCAACGTTTCGGAGAAGAGCTTGTCACCGCGGCGGCGGCGAATCAGGAGCTGCGCGGCAAAGTGACGGGCATCCTCTCGGAACGTATGCCCACGCAGCGGCTGGGACAATTGGAGCAAGCCCTTGCGGCCGGCAACAGCGGCGCCGCCCTCGCCCGCGTTACCCCGGCCGATACGTTTCATCTTGCCGCGGAGTTTCGCCATAACTTTCCCCAGGAGAGCGCATCCTGGGGCACGGCGGGCGGGGAACTGGATACGCTCAGCCGGCAGTCTCCGGGTGAAGTCAACTTGCAGCGTATCTCCCGGGACTTTGGTACCCCCCACCCGGTGCTGGCCCAGAACTATGCCTGCGAGCTGCTCAACGTGCCGCCTTTCCCCGCCTTCGGGGGCAGTTCCAGCCGCTTGCTGGGGGAGTCGTGGGACTCGAACAATCTTTATTGGGCGCGGTTGGCGGATGAGAAGGGTTACCCGCCGGTCATGCTCAATCGCCTGGTTCCCGAGTTGACCCGTCACATGGTGGCGAATATTTTCGCGACTGACATTGAGGACTGGGTGGCGCTGACGCGGGCCATGAAGGAGACCGGCGATGAGTTCCGGCAGGGCAAGATTGTATTGCCCCAAGTGACGGAAGCCGCCTCCTCCAACCAGGGAACCGGGGTGCAAGAACAGTCTCAAGAAATCTCAGCCCAGGGTGGCCGCAAATAAACGGGATACAGGATACACAATGACAAAGCGACTTCTTCTCTTCGTTCCTATCGCAGCCGGTTTCTTGTTCGTTGGCAGCCGCATAACCAGTGCCCAGGATGACACCACGAACATTCGCGTCAACGTGGATCTGGTGCAGTTAAACGTCGCCGTGACTGATAGCAAAGGCAACTACATCTCCGGCCTTGGGCCGGAGAATTTTGAAATCACCGAAGACAAGATCCCGGAAAGAATTGCCACTTTTGAAGAAGGCAATGAACCGGCTCGGGTCATTCAACAAACCCCGAATGCGCCTGCTGGGAAGCCGGGTTCGCCCAGCCCGCAACCGGCTGCCAAAACCAAGCCGACCGTCGTGAGTGCAACGCAGCCCGAGAATGGACATCCCGCTGGAATCGGCGAGGATCCAGCCTCTTTGCCTTCCCGGGTCGCCGGCGCAAATGTCTTTGTTCTTTTCGATACCAGCAATTACATGTACCGGGGCTTTGTCTTCGCGCAGGATGCCATTACCGATTTTGTTCGCTCCCTTGAAGCCGCGAACAAGGTAGCCTTTTATTCGTACAGCCGTGACCTTTCCCGTAACTCAGCCCTTACTTCCGATCGAGCGCAAGTACTGCGCGGCGTGCGGAGCACAGTTGCCGGCGACGATGCAGCGCTCTATAACTGCCTGCTGATGACCGTCGAGGATGCTGCCCGCTACACCGGACGAAAAGTGGTCGTGGTCTTCTCCAACGGGCCCGACAACGCCAGCCTGGTGCCCCCGGAAGATGTAGCGGAGCTGGCCCAATCCACGGGCACGATCATCTACATGATCAGCACCCGGGAGGCGCAGCTGGAGCCGATCTCGACCGCCGTCTTCGAGCGCATGAGCAAGGCCACGGGTGGCAAGGCCTATTTCGCGCGCAGTTGGAGTGATGAAAAGAAGGCCTTCGCCTTTATCCAGGAGGACCTGGCTCACCTTTACGCGCTCAGCTACTATCCGCAGCCCAACCCCAGCACCGGATGGCGCACCATCACCGTCAAGCTCGTAGGAAAGGACCTGCAGAAGTATCACGTGCGGACGCGTGCCGGTTACCGCCTGCAACAGGCCCACTCTGCGGCCCAGAACTCCGACCTGGAAGCGGAGTCTGTGCAGAAGTAGCCGCGCGGGTTAGTGCTTCAGCCCTGTGCTAACCGTGAGCTTTTCGACGCAGCCTGGTTGCTCCCCCGACGTCGGTCCGCTACTGAGGGATTCACTGCATGCGAAGAGATTCGGCTCGTTCATGACTGCGGCGGCGGCTTGCTGTAAAGTGACTGCTGCCGCCTCGGGCTGAAATCTGGAACGTTTGTCGTCTTGCTGCAGCGATACGCTTTTGAACAGAAGGGCGTTGCCTTCGAGATGAACGTGGATGGCGGTCAGTTGCCAAACCGACGGGCCGACCTGTTGTTGCTCGAGGGCAAAGGAACTGCGTTCCTTAAGTCTTCCCAGCAGCCCTCCGCCGAAGGTGACGTCGTGCATCAGATGCCCCTTCACTTTGCAGATGCGATGTTGCTGGTTATCGACGACCAGGTCGCCGGTCATGCTGCTGAAGACACGAGCCTCGCGCGTCGGCGGATGGAAGGTTGGCGAGGGGTCGAAGTGAAGTGAGGTAGTCGTTGCAGTGGCTCCTGTCTGGGTCCAGATAAAAGCCTCGGGCAGGAGCTTGAGCAGGTCATCGATCTGCTTATTATCGTGGTTGTTCTCTTCCACCTGTTTTTTCTGGGCGCGAGGATCCAGCAGGTATTTTTGAATCAGCTCCCGCTGTTCGGTCTCCGGCAGCTCGCGCGTGTCCCTTTCGAGAACGCGTTCGACATCGCCCGTTTGGGTGGCGGCGACCCATTGCAGAAGATGTTCCTTCGGCTTGTCGCTCTCTTCCAGGTAGATCCAGTTCGAGTGGTCGTTCTGGTCGGCCGTTCGCTCGGCGGCGACCGCCTGTTGAATGATTTGTTGCGGGGTTTGTGCGTGCACCGTAGAGAACGAGAACGCGAGTATCCCGGCCCAGAAAAAGTGCGCTTTCCCTTTGCCCATTGTTCGACAGCCTTTGCCGCTCAGGAGTTACGGCCTTTTGATGCCGGAGATTCGCCGAACGGTTCGGCAAAAGCCGGCGTCGTTCACTCCTCACTGCGTTGGACTGCCTCCCCGGAAAATTGGGTTCGCATGACTGGAAAAAATTCCAGCAACCGCCGCACTCTCGCCTTGGCATTTAGGTCAAAGGCAGCGAGGGGAAGCAGCCGAGCAATCGGATCCTGCGTTCCAGACAGCGTCGGGTATGCAGAGAAACCCACCCGGATTTGTCTCACTGTCTGACCAACCCGTCACGACATCGAAGTTGTTAATCGCGACCGACGTGGTATTGTCGGCTCCCGGAACCGCGAATCCGGAGACAACGCCTTGAGGAGCGCGTATAAAGCCGTACATGTATTCCTTTGGGCCCAGGGGTCCGGTCGTGGTGATTGCATAGGAGCCGGTGATGAAGCCCCCATCATTAAGCCCCATGAATGATGTGGAGAGCGCTCCCATTCCCGGCATACTAAAGGGAGCGATCGTCCCGTCGGGGCGGCGTGCAAAACCCTGAAAAGCTCCCACGGGTGGGCCATACCAGCCGATGATGGTTCCGGCCCGATTGATGGCTAGTGGGACAATGCCTGCGGCGTAGTTGAAGGTGGTAATCATTCCGCCGGGCGACCGCACAAACCCGCCGACCAGGCTGTCGCCATCGTAGTAGTAAACTCCTGTGACTTCTCCTAAATCGTTGATGCCCCATGGGAAAACGTAGTCGCTGCCGGGGATGGTGAAGGTGGTGAGGGCTCCATCTCGTGTTCGCACATAAGCTTGCGCCGGAGGAACCGAGTTGGTGGTCGAATAGATGCCGACCACGGTCCCGCTCTCGTTGATGCCTCGCACATCCGTGAAGCCGCCGGCCCCGCCAGGATTAAATTTGGTGATTGAGCCGTTGGCAGACCTTATAAACCCTCGACTCTCACCCGGAACATCCTGGTAAACTCCGGCAATCTCTCCATCAGCATTGATTTGCAGCTCACCCGTGTAGGTCTGACCCACATCAAATGTGGTGAGTCGACCATAGGCTGTCCGGACGAAGCCACCTGTAAGGAGCCCGTCTGCGGAGCCGTAAGAGCCGGTGACCGTGAGAGAGTCGTTGATGCTGGACGGGTTCGTAACCAGCGCCCGGGCAACGTGGAAGGAGAGAAAATGAAAAGCGGCAGGGCGACGGAAGTTTGGTTTGGGATGCTGGCTAAGACCTGGTGCGCCGCAAAGCAGGCAAGCTAGAGAGAGAAGACCACAGCGAATCGCAGACATAATGTGAAGGGACTATCGACCAAGAAACAGAATTCCATGAGCGTTATCAGCCATCCAAGTCGTTCTCCCGATCGTTTACTGTGGCGGGTGATGTGTCTCGAGCTTGACAATCTGCTCACGCAACGCTGAGGCCTTTGCGAGAAGTGCGTCAGCTTTCTGCCGAGCGGCCTTATATTGCGGATGGTCCTTAAGTATCGCCGCGATAGTCGACGCCTGCCTGCCCTGCTGCTCTGCCAAGCCCTCTTCGCGTCTGAGCCATTGGAGGGTTAGCGAATCGGTCACAGTCATGTGATTTTCCCTTTCCGGCGTCAGGTTCTCTGCGCAGATAGGCAGGGCCGATCTGCCTATACTCATGAACGAGGATGTAGCGCTTCACAGCCTCCCTGTTTGTATCAGCCGCATGGGGGAAAGGGTGACGCGGAACCCACGCCCGAGACACTCCTGGACGCCGGCGGATCCAGCCACGTACAGGAGCTTTTGGTATGATAAGCAGATGCATTGCGCAGGCGCGTAGCTCAGTTGGTTAGAGCGCTACCTTGACACGGTAGAGGTCAGGAGTTCGAGTCTCCTCGTGCCTACCATACATCGATAAAGTCGTGAGAGCGTCCCGGCAACGAGGTTCTAGGCTGTACCCAGGAAGATCGGAAACCCTTGCTGAAAGAACTGCGCGCAGCTCCTAACCTGCTTACTTTCCTGCGCCTTTGCCTCATACCTTTTCTTGTGATCGCGGTTCTCGAGTCCCACTACAAGACCGCGTTATGGCTCTTCGTGGTGGCCGGGCTCAGCGATGGCCTTGATGGTTTGGCCGCCCGGCTGCTCAAACAGCAAACCCAGATCGGCCAATATCTCGATCCCGTCGCCGACAAGCTCCTGCTCAGCACCCTGTTCCTGGTCCTCATGCACCAGCAGCTCGTGCCCCGGCGAGTCACGGTGCTGGTATTTAGCCGCGACCTGGGCATTCTCATCGTCGCTTCGCTCCTCTACATAAGTCTCGGCATGCGCGATTTTCGTCCCAGCATTTACGGCAAGGCTAATACCCTTGCCCAGATCCTGGCCCTGTTCGCGGTGCTGCTCTGCCAGATCTTTGCTCCCGTTCCATTGATCATGCTGCGCACTCTGGCCCTTTATGCCACCGCTGCGTTGACCATCATCTCCGCGTTGCATTACGCGTGGCGGACCGCCCGGCGTCTAGCCCTCGCCGAGGCTCACTAGAATCTTCCTGGAATGGCAGAGGTTTGAAAATTTCGCTTTCAATGACAAACTATTGCTAGGACTTGGCTCCCGGTTTAACGTTACTGAAACAGTTAACTCCCTCGTCCCGATGGTATGTCCTCGGGGCAGTAATGCGGTTCTACGAAGGCCCTTATGTCTGAGACGATCCAAGCACGTGTTCTCCGAGTAATTGCTACCACCCAGCGGATTCCTCTGGAGAAGGTCAAGCCCGACAGTACCTTCGAAGAGCTGGGCATCGATTCGATGGACAGCATCAATATCCTCTTCGACCTCGAAAGTGAGTTCGACATCGAGATCAAAGACGAAGACGCTAAGAAGATCCAAACTATCCGCGAAATGATCGACGGTGTCACCTACCTGGTGGATTCCAAACAAAACCCGTCTGCCCAAACCGCAACCGAATAAGCCGCACTGTATCGGAACCAAGCTGGAGTTTGTTACCCTCGGTTCAAACAGTCTTCATGAAAACGGTGTAGATGCGAGTTGTCATATCAGGAATGGGCGTCATCAGCGCCCTTGGGCTTGACCAGGAAGGATTCTGGCAGTCTCTTGCCAATGGTCAATCCGGGATCGGGCCGATACCAGAAAACGTCGGGCCAGTACCCGAGATGGGCATGAGTCAGGTGCGTTTCAAGAACGGCGCCGCGGTGTTGGGGTACAGCGCCGAAACACACTTTCCCCGCAAGGCCCTCAGCTTCATGGATCGTTTCGCCCAGTTTTCTGTCATCGCCGCGCGCGAGGCGGTGCAGTCGGCTGGAATCGAATGGACCGAGGAACTGCGTGAGAGTGCGGCGGTCATCACCGGCTCCTGCATGGGCGGCAGATTTACAGACGAGATCGGTTACTGGGAACTCTTCCACCATGGCAGGCATCGCGTGCACCCACTGACCATCCCACTGGGGATGAGCAACGCCGGTGCGAGCCACATTTCCATGGAGTACGGCCTGCATGGCCCCGCGTATACCTTCTCAACCGCCTGTTCCTCATCGGCTCATGCCATCGGCAACGCACTGTGGCTGGTACGTTCCGGAGCTGCTCCCATGGCCATTGCGGGAGGCAGTGAAGCCCCCCTTTTCCTGGGCGGATTGAAGGCCTGGGAGGCAATGCGCGTTGTTAGCCCCGACACCTGCCGCCCCTTCTCTGCGAAACGCACCGGAATGATTTTGGGGGAAGGCGCGGCTATGCTGGTATTGGAGCCGCTGGAGCGTGCTCTTGCACGCGGCGCCAAGCCACTCGCTGAGATCGTGGGCTTCGGTATGTCGGCGGACGCCTGCCACGTGACCCAACCCTCTGCCGAAGGCGCCGCTCGCGCGATTCGTGCCGCGATGCGCGATGGGGGGCTGGTTCCCGAGCAAGTGGGCTACATCAATGCCCACGGAACCGCGACTGAGGCCAATGACCGTATGGAGTCAGCGGCCATCCACGCCGTCTTCGGTGGCCATGCCGTCGCGCTCCCGGTCAGTTCCACCAAGTCGATGCATGGGCACACATTGGGAGCTGCGGGAGCGATTGAAGCGGTCGCTACGGTGCTAGCTCTGAACAAGGGGGTACTGCCCCCCACCGCCAATTTCACTGAGCCTGACCCGGAGTGTGCGCTGGACGTGATTCCCAACCACGCCCGCGCCGCAAGTGTAGAGGTGGCCCTGTCGCAATCCTTCGCTTTTGGCGGATTGAACGCCGTGTTGGCCTTTCGCGCCTATCCCTGACCTAGGCTCTATGTAAGCGCACGACTTCACAGGCAGCAGAAAACCATGTTTCGTCTTGGGGCATGATTTTAGGCCGCGAAAAAGCCTTTGCTCTTGTATCAGTGCTCGATTGAGGCTGCGGACAACCTTAGGTCCTTGTATCAGGGCACGACTTTAGTCGTGCCGTAAAAGCCAAAGCTATGAGGGCTTTAGTCAGCCCCTGAGGCATTCCTTCTTTATCCCAATGCACAGTTTTTTCGCAGACTGTTCAGTCGGGCCTTCCGGGATAAAGAGATTGGGCTTCGCCGCGGGGCTGCCCGTCTTAGTTGCGCGCCATCTTTTCGAAGACGTCGAGCGCGTACTCCAAGTCGCTCTGCGTGTGCGCGGCGGTCACACAAAGGCGCAGCCGTGCTGAATCCTGAGGAACGGCCGGGAAGAGCACAGGCGTAGCCAGAACGCCATGGTCGCGAAGACGCCGGGCGAACAGGCCGGTGGTTGTCTCGTCGTTGAGAATGACCGGAATGACCGCCGTCTCCGACAGCCCTGTGTCATAGCCAAGCGAGCACAGGCCGCTGCGCAGAAAGTCCGCGTTGTGCTTGATCTTGGCGACCCGCTCCGGCTCGCTATTCAGAATCGCCAATCCTTCGCGGATAGCGGCCACTGCGGCCGGGCTCAGCGCCGCCGAAAAAATAAACGGGGAAGCCCCATGTTGGAGATAGATTGCAAGTTCCTGTGAAACGGCGGCGAAGCCACCGGTCGAAGGAATCGACTTGGCCAGGGAGCCGGTCCAGATATCGACCGCATCCGTGGGTATGCCAAAGTGTTCATCGGTGCCGCGTCCGCGAGCGCCGAGCACGCCGGAAGCGTGCGATTCGTCGACCAGCAAGTAGAAACCGAATTCCTCTTTGACTTCCAATATCTCGGGCAGATGGCAAACGTCGCCGTCCATGGAAAAAACACCGTCTGAAATCACCAGGGTGCGGTTAGCCTGGGATCCGTTTTGCAGCTCCTGGCGTAACGATGAGGCGTCATTATGCCGAAACCGCTGCAACTGCACCCCGGCGAAGCGGCAGGCATCCGTCAGGCTGCGGTGGCAGAGAGAATCCATGATCACGCGGTCAGCTGGCCCGAGCAGCGCACCCAGGACCGCAACATTCGCCATATAGCCTGAGCTGAACGTGATGGCCGCTTCGGTACCCTTGTAGGCCGCCAGGTCGCGTTCCATCATGACGTGCTGATCCGTGGTTCCTGTTAGCAGGCGAGCCCCGCCCGTGCCCGTGCCGTACTTTCTGATCGCTTCGATCGCAGCAGCATCAATGCGCGGATCGCCGATCAATCCCAGGTAGTCGTAGGACGAGAGCATCAGCATCTCGTGCCCGTCCGCCCGCACCCGGGGGCCAGTTCTTCCTTCTAGGGGAATTTGAAACGGATAGGCATCGTGATCGCAGGCCAGGGCGGTGGTCTCGAAGAGCCGACGTGCGCGCGCGTCGATAAGATCGTTTTTGCGGAAATTCCAACGCTTATCGGCGCTGAAATACCCATTGAAAGACTTGCCGGAAGAAGAAGGAAATCCTACTGTTCCCTGGCGAACTTGTGATTTCGTCTCTGTCGGAGTATCCATTGATTTAACTGACTATAGTGCAGGATTGGGGCATTGGGAAGCCCGGAGTTGCTGTCCCGGCACGGTTTAGAGCTTTTTCTTTCCTCCGCCCCGTCCGTCGCAGGGGCTGTTAAGTGTAACTTTCTTAATGGAAAAGCGGCGTAAAGACATAAAAATGCTCTAATTGTGTGAGAGATAACGAGCTTGCCCCGTCTTGCAGTGAGGACCGAGGGCGACACCTGCATCCAATTGGGAAGATGTACGTTGGAGATCCTACATTATGTCTTCGGGTCACAGTCCGGCCGCTGTACTCGACCCGCCCGTTGGCGCTCGCGTAGCCACCGAGGCGAGGCCGCTCTCTGCTGTTCGGCTGAAAGACAAGTTTGGGCGAACCATCACCGACCTCCGCGTGTCCATTACTGACCGCTGCAATTACAAGTGTGTTTATTGCCGTACCGGCTCCCAGGGTGCTCAATTTGCCGAATTGGCCATGGAAGACTACCTGCGGATCATCCGCGTCTTCGTTTCCCTGGGCATCGAAAAAATCCGCCTGACCGGTGGCGAGCCGCTGCTAAGGAAGGGCATCGTCCCCCTGCTTGGGGAACTTGCCCAGCTAAGCTCCAGCGCAGCTGGCGAAGCGAAGCCGCTGGACCTCGCCATCACCACCAATGGGCACCTGCTGGCCGAGATGGCTGCTCCCCTCGCGCAGGCTGGACTTAGCCGGATTACGGTCAGTATGGACGCTGTCGAGGCGGCCACCTTCGAGCGCATCACGCGAGTTCCCGGCAGCTTTGACCAGGTGCTGGCCGGAGTGCGCGCCGCTCAGCGCGCGGGGTTGGGCCCAGTCAAGGTGAACTGTGTGCTGCTGCGCGGCTTTAACGATGATCAGATCGTTCCCTTTGCCCGCTTCTCGCGCGCCGAGGGCGTGATCGTTCGCTTTATCGAGTTCATGCCGCTGGACGAGGACCGCTTTTGGACGCCCGAGATCGTGGTGCCGCTCGAGGAGGTGGTAAACAAGCTCAACGGCTTTCGCCCACTGGTCCCTCTCGCCGCCAACCATCCCGGTGAAACCGCGCGGCGTTATAGCTTCGACGACGGCATCGGTGAAATCGGCATCATCGCCCCCGTATCGCAGGCCTTTTGCGGCGCCTGCAGCCGCATCCGCCTTACCTCCGATGGCAAAATACGCACTTGCCTCTTCTCCCACTTCGATCACGATCTGTATCGTGTGCTGGCGCGCGGCGGCTCCGATGACGATCTCGCAGGGTTCATTCAGAAGACGGTCGAGACCAAGGAGGCGCGCCACCATATTGGCGAGCCCGGCTTTCTCAAGCCGTCTCGCAGCATGGTTCATATCGGAGGCTAGCCGCAGGAATGGTCGATCGATCCTTCCCAGAACGTCAGAGTCTCCCGAAGGACCTGATGGTCTTTCACGACGTAGCGCGGGCGCTGACATCCTCCCTGGACCTGGATTCGATCTTGGGCGCCATCATGCTCCAGATGGAGCAATTCTTCGAGCCCGAATCGTGGTCCCTGCTCATCGTCGACGAGGAGCAGCAAAATCTCTACTATGCGGTCGCGGCCGGCAAGTCGCCCGGTGATCGCAACCTGCGGGTTGGCATGGGTGAGGGAATCGCCGGTTGGGTGGCTCAGCATGGTGAACCCGTGATCGTGTCGGAGCCCGGCAACGATCCCCGTTTTACAGTGGAGGGTGATGCGTCGCCGCTTTCCCCGGTACGATCCGCAATCTGCATACCACTGCGCTGCAGGGATCGCACCCTCGGCGTCATCGAGCTGTTTAACTATCGCGCGTCCACATTAACAGGGGAAACCATGGCCTTTCTCCAGGTGTTGTGCGACTACGCGGCGATCGCTATCCAGAATGTGCGCGCCGTCGAGCGCATTCAGGAATTGACCATTACCGATGATTGCACCGGCCTCTTCAACTCCCGGCACTTGTTTTCGATTACCGAGGTTGAGCTGGAGCGCTCCCGCCGGTTCAATCTCCCCTTCAGTTTGATTTTCATCGACCTGGATCACTTCAAGCGCGTCAACGATCTGTACGGGCACTTGACCGGCAGCCGGCTGTTGGCGGAGATTGCCCGGACCATCAAGCACAGTATTCGGGGCATTGACTCGGCCTTCCGCTATGGCGGAGACGAGTTCATCGTTCTGCTGCCGCAGACCGGAAAAGATGCCGCGCTCGAGGTCACCCAGCGCCTCCTGCACGCATTACGCGACACCCAGTATCTGCTCTCCGAGGGACACGAGGTGCGCGTGATGGCCAGCTTCGGCATCGCCAGCTACCCGGAGGACGGCAGCTCGATCCAGGAGATCATCGGCGCCGCCGACCAGATGATGTACCTGGTGAAAAATTCTTCCCGGGGCAACATCGCCGTCGCCCAGCGCGGTTTTATCCAAGCCTGACAAAATGCTTTAGGATGGACCCCGGCGGTCACGGCTGTGATGCTTTGTGTCAGGGCACGACTTTATAGTCGGGCCATAGAAGAGCGCCCGAAGAGGGCTTTAGCCCTGGGCTTTTTGTGTCCTGGTGGAAAACAAAGCATCGCAGCCACGACTATCAAAAAGTTCGAAGCTGCTAAGTTGGAGAAGTGGGGCCGATAGCAGCCCAGGACCTGGGTAAACATTGAAAATGGCCCAGGACGTAAGTCCTGGGAGCGAGGCGAAACGTAAAGATGGATCAGACGAAAAGACGTCTCCGTATGGGGATGGTCGGTGGCGGTGCGGGCTCTTTTATTGGTCCGGTACATCGCATGGCGGCCGAGTTAGATGGAGCCATCGAGCTGGTGGCGGGAGCTTTCAGCCAGGATGCAGAACGATCCCGGCAGGCCGGCGTGACCTATGGCATCAGCCCCGATCGTGCCTATGCAAGCTTTGAAGAAATGATGCAGCTGGAGAAGAAACGGGAAGATGCCATCGACTTTGTCTGCATCGTTACTCCCAATCATCTCCATTTGCCCATCGCTGCTGCCGCCCTGGAGCATGGTTTCCATGTGATGAGCGACAAGCCGGCCACGGCTACTCTCGAAGAGGCGCAAACTTTGGCGGGAATTGTTCGCCGTACCGGGCTTCTTTATGGGTTGACGTTTACCTATACTGGATATCCTCTGGTCCGCGAGGCACGGTTAATGGCACGCGGCGGCAAATTGGGCAAGATCCGCAAAGCGGTAGTGCAATACTCGCAAGGCTGGCTGAGCACCTCGCTCGAGACCACGGGTCACAAGCAAGCAGCGTGGAGATCTGACCCCGCGCGGTCGGGGTTGGGTGGAGCGATCGGCGATATCGGCGTGCACGCGTTCAATCTGCTCGAATACGTGAGCGGACAACAGGTGGCCGAGATCTGCGCGGATCTCAACCACGTTGTAGCCGGTCGCTCGCTCGACGACGACTGCAACGTACTGCTCAAGCTCGACAACGGCGCCCCGGGCGTCTTGTTTGTATCCCAGATCGCAGCCGGCGATCGCAACGACCTGCAGCTTCATCTCTATGGCGAAAAGGGCGGACTCCACTGGTGGCAGGAAAACCCCAACCATCTGGACGTGAATTGGATCGGGCAGCCGAGTCAAACCCTGCACGCTGCGGCGGATTATCTGGCGCCCTCCGTGCTGGGCGACTTTCGTTTGCCCATGGGGCATCCTGAGGGCTTGGTGGAAGCGTTTGCTAATATCTATCGCGACTTCGCAACTGCGGTTCGCGCTCGCTTCAGCGATCCTGCTGCGCAACTGAGTGACCTGGTTCCCGGCATCGACGAGGGACTGCGCAGCATGGCCTTCGTGGAGCGTGCAGTAACCAGCAGCCGGACGCGTGCCGGATGGGTGAGCTTATGAAAACTGTTAAGGGGCCGGCAATCTTCCTGGCCCAATTCGCTGCTGATCAGAAACCCTTCAACACCCTGGAAGACATCGGCAAATGGGCCGCGGGTCTGGGCTTCAAGGGCATCCAGATCCCAAGTTGGGATAAGCGTTTCATCGACCTGAAGCAGGCCGCCGAGAGCCAGGCGTATTGCGACCAACTGCTCGGCACGCTGCAAGGCTTGGGCCTGCAACTGACGGAACTCTCCACCCACCTGCAGGGGCAACTGGTTGCGGTCCATCCGGCGTATGACCTGCAGTTCGACGGCTTTGCTCCGCCGGAACTCGCAGGCAATCCGAAGGCCCGGCAAGAGTGGGCGACCCAACAGGTGATATTTGGGGCGAAAGCCAGCCGCAACCTGAAACTCAAGGCGCACGCCACCTTCTCCGGAGCGCTGGCTTGGCCCTACATTTATCCGTGGCCTCAGCGGCCCGCGGGGTTGATCAACGAGGCCTTCTCCGAGCTGGGCCGCCGGTGGAAGCCAATTCTCGATGTCTTTGAAGAGCACGGAATCGACCTGTGCTTTGAGATCCACCCCGGCGAAGACCTGCACGATGGGATCACCTTCGAGCGCTTCCTGGCTGTGGTCGGCGGGCATCCGCGGGCCAATATTCTTTACGATCCCAGCCACTTCGTGCTGCAGCAACTGGACTACCTGGCCTTCATTGACATCTACCACGAACGCATCCGCGCATTTCATGTGAAGGACGCCGAGTTCAATCCCACCGGCCGTTCGGGTGTGTACGGCGGATATCAAGACTGGATCAACCGTCCCGGACGTTTTCGCTCTTTGGGCGACGGCCAAGTCGACTTCGGCGGCATCTTCAGCAAGCTGGCGCAGTACGACTATCCGGGTTGGGCGGTCATGGAGTGGGAATGCGCTCTGAAGCATCCTGAAGACGGAGCACGCGAAGGCGCGCCCTTCATCCGCGACCACATCATTCGGGTCACTGAGCATGCCTTCGATGACTTCGCAGGCGGCCAGGCGGACCGTGAAACCAATCGGCGGCTGCTCGGCCTCTGAGCGGATATGCCTTTCCGCGCGCGCAGGAAACCAGAGCCGCTCGACGAGGCCGCTCTCTACCAATACGCCGTAGGTGCGTTAGCCCGGCAGATGCGTACAGTGGCTGAACTCACACGTCTGATGAGCCGTCGCGTCGAGCAAGGCGAAGCGGGCGAGATCAAGGTGGCAGCCGTGGTGGAGCGCCTGGCTGGCCAGCACTATCTCGACGATCGCGCCTTTGCCTCCACCTACACACGTCTGCGTCAGGAAAACCAGAGCTTCGGCAAGCGCCGGGTGCAACAGGAACTGACCCGCAAGGGCGTGCAAGCCGACCTGGTCGCCAGTACATTAGAGACCGCCTACGCGCAAGTCAGCGAAGAGGATCTTGTGCGCCGCTATGTTGCCCGAAAGCGGATCAAGAAGCCGCAAGACGAAAAGGGGACAGCGCGCCTGGTCCGCCGCCTGGTGGGCGCGGGCTTTTCGTTTGCCGTCATCTCCAACCTCCTGAAGAGCTGGGAGCTTGATCTGGTCTTGCCGGAGGACGGCCCGGCTGAAGACTCCTAAGCATTTTCTCGCCGTCGATTGGTCCGGACGCGCCACCTCAGCCGGTCAGCGCCGCTACATCTTTGTTGCCTCCTGGCGCGAGGGCGCGGTCACTCTCGAATGCGGATACACCCATGAAGAAGTTTGTGATCTGCTGGTCGGTGCGGCAGCGGAGACGCCTGATCTTGTTGTGGGCCTCGACTTCGCCTTTTCCTTTCCTGCGTGGTGGCTGCGTGAACAAAGCTGCGCGGATGCGTTCTCCTTATGGCAGCGGGCTGCGCAAGACGGGGAGCGTTGGCTTTGCGAGGGGCGCGAGCCATTCTGGGGCCGTCCCGGTCAACCGCGCCCCCGTGATCATCATGCGCCAAGCTGGCGTGGCTTTCGATATACCGACCGGGCTCTCCGCGCCAAGTCGCCCTTCCAAATAGGAGGCGCGGGAGCAGTGGGCACGGGCTCGATTCGCGGCATGCCCATGTTAGCCCGCCTGCATCAAGCCGGCTTTCACCTCTGGCCTTTTCAGGCAGCTGAGCTGCCGCTTGTGCTGGAAATTTATCCCCGCTCCTTTACCGGCGCGGTGGTCAAGAGTAGTCGGGACGCTCGTAGGTCCTACCTTCAGCAGCCGCGCTATGCGTTGCTGCCCAACAGCGTGTTGGCGAAGGCAGCCGCCTCTGAAGATGCTTTCGATGCGCTGTGCTCAGTGTTGGGAATGGTCGAGCACGGCGCTCATCTAAACACCCTGATCCAGGACTGCCATCCCGTCGCCCACCTGGAAGGAGCCATCTGGCATCCAACCAGTGAAGGGAATTAAATAAGGTCGGTTGAGGAATGCAATCAATAGTCAGTCAGGACCAGCTCACGAATACCGATCGGGCGCTAGAGTCAGCCATCATCGAGTTACTTGGCCGCCGCGCAGCAGGCAAGACCATCTGTCCATCCGAAGCAGCTCGCTTGGTAGACCCTGTCGGATGGGAAGAGCTCATGGATAGATCCCGAGCCGCTGCTCTTCGTCTCGTGGTACGGGGAGCAATCGTCATCACGCAACAGGGGACTGTAGTCGATCCGTCTCGCGCCAAGGGTCCGATCCGCCTGCGCCGCGTGTGATCGCTACATTTGATAGAGTGAATCTCACTCTCTCATGCTCAAGACCATAACCCTAGCCTGCCTCCTGTCGGGCCTTTCCGCATCCGCGCAGGCGCCCGACCTGATTCTTATCCACGGAAAAATCCTGACTGTTGATGCCGGCGACTCCGTTGCGCAGGCGGTTGCCATCCGCCAGGGAAAAATCATAGCCGTCGGCTCCGACCAACAGATTCTGCAACTCGGCGGCTCCAAGGCACGAGTGATCGATTTGCACGGACGAACCGCAACCCCAGGATTAATCGACAGCCATGCCCATCTCGCCACTGGCGGAGTCGATGAGATTTATTCCGTAAGCCTGAGCGATGCCGCCACGGTGGACGAAGTAAAAAACCGGGTGCATGCGGCGGCTGCCAAGCTAAAGCCGGGCGAATGGCTTACCGGCGCCGGTTGGGATGAAGGCAAGCTGACGGAGCGCCGCTACATCGTCGCTTCCGATCTCGACCAGGTTGCGCCCAACAATCCTGTCTGGCTGCTGCACACCACAGGTCACTATGGCGTCGCCAACCATCAAGCGTTGCTCCTGGCGCACATTACGGCTGCATCCAAAAATCCTCCAGCCGGGACCATCGATCGTGATGCCCACGGCGTACCCACCGGCGTCTTGAAAGAATCGGCGATGGAAGCCGTGGTCGCGCTCATTCCGCCGCCCACGCCGGAGCAGTGGCGCAATGGAATTCTCCGCATGGTTGATACGCTGCACCGCGAAGGAATGACCGCGGTGAAAGATCCCGATATTCAACCACCGATATGGGATGCCTATCATCAACTAATGGAAGAAAAGAAGTTGTCGGTGCACGTCTGCGTGCTCTGGCATGGTGGCACCACCCTCGAATCTGCGCAGGCCGCGCTAAGCCGCATCCAGGCGCTCCCCCGCCCGCCGGATTCGTTGGGCGACGGCAACCTGCTCTCTTGCGGAGCCAAGCTGTACATGGATGGAAGCGGAGGCGCAAGGACCGCCTGGGTCTACAAGGAGTGGGATAAAAACTCCACCGGCCTCGATCAGGGCAATTATGGCTATCCCTCCATCGATCCCGAAGTCTATCGTCAGATGGTCCGTCTGTTTCATCAGGCGGGCGTATCTGTGGGAACGCATGCTATCGGCGATCGCGCCATCGACTGGGTGGTGGATACCTACACAATGGTGCTCAAGGAAAAGCCAACGTCCGGGCTACGGCACAGCATCATCCATGCCAACATACCGACCGATCACGCCATCGACACCATGGCCGTACTTCAGAAAAATTATGACGCAGGTTTTCCCGAGACCCAGCCTGGCTTCACCTGGTGGATCGGCGATACCTACGCCGGCAACTTCGGGCTCCAACGCGCAGCTCGCTTGAACCCCTACCGCACCTACCAGTCCCGTTCGATTCTGTGGGCCGCGGGCTCGGATTATGCTGTGACCCCTATACCGGCCCGCTACGGCCTCTGGGCTTCGGTGGAGCGCGAGACCGCGAAAGCCGTGTACGGAAAGCAGCCCTTCGGAACGGACCAGGCAGTCGATATTCACACCGCGCTCCGCTCTTACACCGCCTGGGCCGCACGGCAACTGTTCCTCGAAAGCAAGATAGGCAGCCTTGAACCAGGCAAAGAAGCCGACATCGCTGTTTGGGATAAAGACATGTACACCATCCCTTCCGCGGAGTTACGCGACCTGAAGTGCGAGATGACGATTTACAACGGCCAAGTCGTCTATCGGGCGGCGAACACTCCCGTCACCGGCCAATGAACAGAAGAAATGCCTTAGACTTAGGGAATGCAGTATCGCTCTGGTTCTGAGATACGGGAAACCTTCCTGCGCTTTTTTGCCTCGAAGCAGCACCGTCGTGTGCACTCCTCCTCGCTGGTCCCGGCGAATGACCCCACATTGCTGTTTACCAATGCGGGTATGAATCAATTCAAAGACGTATTTCTCGGAGTGGAGCGACGCGAATACAACCGCGCCACCACTTCTCAGAAGTGTGTGCGGGCCGGCGGCAAGCACAACGATCTGGAGAACGTCGGCTTCACTCGCCGCCACCATACGTTCTTCGAGATGCTGGGCAACTTCAGCTTTGGTGATTACTTCAAGCGCGAGGCGATCGCCTTCGCCTGGGAACTGGTGACCTCGCCGGAATGGCTCGGCATTCCCCAAGACAAGCTCTACGTCACCATCTTCAAAGGGGAAGAAGGCGTTCCGCGGGACGAAGAGGCTTACGAGCTTTGGCGCGGCCAAGGTGTGCCCGCAGAGCGGATCCACGAGCTGGGCATGAAAGACAACTTCTGGGCCATGGGCGATACCGGGCCCTGCGGACCATGCTCGGAAATTTTCTATGACATGGGCCTGGCCGCGTCGGAGACCGGCGAGGACAAGCCTTTCGGCGAAGACGACGCCCGCTACGTGGAGATCTGGAATCTGGTCTTCATGCAATTCGATCGCGATCAGCAAGGCGAGCTCCACTTGTTGCCCCGGCCTTCCATTGACACCGGCGCCGGCCTCGAGCGCATGGCTGCCGTGCTGCAGGGCAAGATCTCCAACTTCGAAACCGATCTCTTTACCCCGCTGATCACCCGTGCCGGCGAACTGACTCATACCCGCTACCAGGATGGTCTCGCCCCTACGGACGCATCGCTGCGCATCATCGCCGACCATTCGCGCGCGGCGACCTTTCTCATCTCCGACGGAGTCCTGCCTGCGAACGAAGGCCGCGGCTATGTGCTGCGCAAGATCCTCCGCCGTGGTATTCGCCACGGACGAATGTTAGGGCAGGAAGATTCCTTCATGTACCGCATGGTCGAAGCGGTGCGTGACGAGATGCAGGCAGCTTATCCGGAGCTCGCCGAAACCGCCGACCGCGTTGCCCGCGTCGTCCGTGCTGAAGAAGAGCGCTTTGGCCGGACGCTTGCCCTGGGATCAAAGCAGCTGGATACCGCCATCGAGCAGATTCGCAAAGAGGGAACCTTGCCCGGCGCGACCGCCTTTCACCTGTACGAGACCTACGGCCTGCCGCTCGACTTTATGATGGACGCGGCGCGCGACCAAGGCATCAACTTCGATCTCACCGGCTTTGAGCAGGCGCGCAGTGAAGAGCAGACCCGTGCCCGTGCCTCCTGGAAGGGAGGCGCCAAGGCCTCCGCCAGCCCGGCCTTCCGCTCGCTGCCCAAGACCCTCTTCGAAGGCTATCGCCAGCTCACCTCGCAGCATTGCGAAGTGCTCGCCATTGTCAAAGATGGAGTGGGCGTGCCGCAGGCGAATGCCGGCGAAAGTGTTGAGATTGTGCTCGATCACACCTCGTTTTATGCCGACTCCGGCGGCCAGGTGGGGGATACCGGCTGGCTCTATTCCGACGACCACAACGTGATCGTCGGTGATGTTCTCGGCTGCGTGCAACCGGTGCAGGGCGTGCGCGCGCACAAGGTCTACCTGCGTCAGCCCATCGAGCTGGGGAACCATGTGGATACCGTGGTGGATACAGAAACCCGTTCCGCCATTCGCCGCAACCACACCGGCACTCATCTCTTGCACGCTGCCCTGCGTGAGATTTTGGGCAAGCACGTGAAGCAGGCCGGTTCGCGGGTCGATCCCGAGCATCTGCGCTTCGACTTTTCGCACTTCACCGGGGTTGCCGAGGAAGAGCTTGCCGACGTCGAAGAGATGATCAATCGCCAGGTGCTGGCCAACAACAAAGTGGAGACCCTGGAAGACGTGCCCATCGACGTCGCGGTCAATGAATACCATGCCATGGCGTTGTTTGGTGAAAAGTACGGCGAGAAGGTTCGGGTGGTGAGAATTGGTGACTTCTCCACTGAGCTTTGTGGCGGGACCCACACCGGCGCCAGCGGGGAAATAGGGCTGGTCAAGTTGCTCAGCGAAGGCGGAGTATCCTCGGGCGTTCGTCGCGTAGAGGCGGTGACCGGCCTCGGCGCATTGGGCGAGTTTCGCCGCGAGAAGCGGGCTGAGGAATTGCGCAGCAAGCTCTCCACCCAGGAAGAAGAAATTAAGAAACTGCGCCGAGAGCTCGACCAGGCAAAAATGAAGTCAGCATCGAACTCGGTCGCGTCGGCAGCCAGCGAAGCGGTCGTGGTGGAGGGAATCCAGGTGCTCGCGCGGCGAGTGGACTCGCTCGATCGCGGGCAACTGCGTACGTTGGTCGACAACCTTCGTAACAAGCTCGGCTCCGGGGTAGTGATCTTGGGCTCAGCGCAGGAAGACGGAAAAGTCGCCCTCATCGCCGGTGTCACGCGTGATCTCACGGGCCGCCTCTCCGCGGGAAAAATCATCGGACCGATCGCGCAGAAAGTAGGCGGCTCCGGCGGAGGCCGTCCAGACATGGCAGAGGCCGGCGGTAAGGACGCCTCCGCGCTCAACGCAGCACTGGCCAGCGCCCCCGAAGTAGTCCGCGATCTGCTTGGCAAGACAGCCCTTAGCGTCTAACTTTGTCCCAACCACCAATGACGGTAGTCAAAGGAAGGTGCCCCATGTTCGCTTTAAACAAAATCCCAGACCGGCGTCCCGTTACCTCTAGTTACTTCCCGGTCATCCTTCGTTGCTGCTCGCAACTTGCCGACCTATAATCGGGTTAGCTCTGGCGGAGGAACGGTTCAGATTCCGCTTCCGCAACTATGCTCCCTGCCGCGCGTTTGCTCCGTGCGTTCTGCTGTCGAAGCCGCATGAAGCCGGCTTGGCAGGCCCGCGTCATCTTCGCCATTCTCCTCGGCTCGCTTTCTGCCTACGCCAGCTCCAGCCCTTTTGACCGGGCGCAGCGCCAGCGTGCGGCCCTGGAAGCCCGACCTGAGTCGCAGCGTACTCAGGTCGCCTACACCCGGGTTCTCGATGCCTATCGCGCCATTTATCAGGGCAATCCCGCATCGCCCAAAGCCGATGCCAGTGTTTTCGCAGTGGCTGAACTGCTCGCCGAAGAAGGCCGCGTTTTCTCCGATCAAAAACGGTTCCACGACGCCATCGATCAATACGAAATCCTGAGTCTGCAATATCCCGCCAGCCAATACCGCTACTCCGCCCTATTTGCGGAGGGTGAGATTTACCGCCACGATCTGGTCAATCGCGATCAGGCCAAGAAAAAGTTCCAGCAGTTTCTCAAGGTCTACCCACAGCACCCATTGGCGGAGCAAGCCAAGCTCGAGCTGAACGAGATCCACCAGGAAGAACACCCGACCCGGGCCGCGCGTCACAGCGCGGAAAAGAACGGCGTGTTGGCCGCCGCGATTGGATCGCAGCAGTACGCAACGCCATCGCGTCCTCCTCCAGCCGTGACGACGCCCGCCATCCAGCCGGCGCAACAGGCTGCTGTCCCGGAGGAAGCCCAACCCACGTCATTCGCCCCGCTGCACCCTGGCCAGGTCTCACTGGTGAGCGGAATTCGCCACTGGTCCACCCCCGTCTATACCCGCATCGCCATTGACCTGCAAAACCAGGTGTCTTACCAGGCTGCCCGCGTTCCTGGGCCTGACCGCATCTACTTTGATCTTTATGGCGCCCGGCTGGACCCGGCGTTGAACGGCAGATCGGTCGAAGTAATCGACGACGGGTTTCTCAAACGCATCCGTGCCGCGCAATTCTCCAACAACGTAACCCGGATTGTGCTCGATGTAAGCTCCGTATCGGATTACTCCGCGTTTCTGCTCCCCAATCCCTGGCGGCTCATCATCGACATTCACGGCCTCAAGCCGGGAACCGCACCGACCACCAATTTGGCCAGCCTGCCTCCGGCGGCCGCCGCGCGCAGCGCGAGCACCAGCACTAACTCTCAACCCGCCCAACCGCCTGTAGTCAACCAGCCGCCGGCCCCGTCAGTCGTGCGCCGTACCGCTGCCACCCAGGACATTGCATCGCTGGGCACACAACCTAATCGCGTCCAGGCAACGGATCATCCCACTACCCGCCCCATCGCGGCCTCGGTAGCAGGAACGGTTCCCGCGCCGCAAGCAGACGACGGCTCCCTTGCCTCCCCCACTCCGCCGCCGGTCACTAGCCACAAGAAGCCAAGCGCCATGCATCCCGCGCCCCCGGCCGTTGTGGAGAACGATGACAATCCCGCTCCGCCCATGCACGAGGCCGAGCCTACCGCGGCGGGAGAGCGCTCCCTGGTGCGCACGCTCGGCCTCAAGATCGGCCGCATCGTGATCGATGCCGGGCACGGCGGACACGACTCCGGCACCACGGGGCCGGGTGGCATTGAAGAAAAGCAGGTGGTGCTTGATGTCGCGCTACGTCTCGGCAAGTTGCTCAAGCAGCGCCTGGGAGCCGACGTCATCTATACCCGCGACGACGATACCTTCATACCGCTCGAGACCCGCACCGCCATCGCCAACAAGGCCCAGGCCGATCTCTTCCTTTCCATCCACGCCAACTCCAGCCCTGACTCCTCCGCGCGCGGGGTGGAAACCTACTACCTCAACTTCACCACCTCGCCTGATGCGTTGGAAGTTGCCGCTCGTGAAAATGCTGTCTCTGACGAATCCATCCACGAACTCTCCGACCTGGTAAAGAAGATCACGCTCAAAGACAAGATCGACGAATCGCGCGAGTTCGCCGCGGACGTGCAGAAGTCCCTCTACACCGACCTGGAAGAGGGCAATCCGGGGCTGCGCGACCGCGGCATCAAGAAGGCCCCATTCGTCGTGCTGATCGGCGCCAACATGCCGTCCATCCTGGCCGAGATATCATTCCTCACCAACTCCGACGATGCGCGCGAGCTGCAACAGCCTGCCTACCGCCAACGAATTGCTGAATCGCTCTATCGCGGAGTGTCCAGATACATCAGCGGTCTGAGCGGCGTCCGCCTGGCGCAGAACTCCAGCCGCCCCAACGGCAACTGAACACCATTCGACACCTACGGGAGAAATGCTCTAGTCTCTCAACAGGTGCGTATGCTCCGTGCCCTGCGCAGTTCGTTTGCTTTCCCCCTCTTTCGCGTGCTCCCGGCCTCGCTTTTAATACTGTCTGCGCTGGTCATGCCGGCGTTGTCGCAGCCCTCTGCCAAATCCCCAGCCGCCGCGCCGCCCTTGCTCCCCACAGACTTTGCCGGTTGGAGCCAGAGCGGACCCGCCCAGGAAAGCACCGCGCCGGAAACTGCCGATGCAGCCAACGCCGCCGTCCTCAAGGAATACGGGTTTCAGGAGTTCGTTTCCGCCCACTACCTCAACGGAGATAACAAACTCAATCTCCGCGCTATCCGTTTTCAGGATGCAAGCGGCGCCTATGGCGCGTTCACTTTCTACCGGCGGCCGGGCAGCATCGCCGAACAGATCGGTCGTAGCGCGGCCTGGGATGGCACCCACGCCTTGTTCTGGAACGGGGCGACCCTGGTCGATGCCACGCTCGATCACGTGACCCCTATGACCGCCTCAGAGCTGCGCGAGCTAGCCAAGGATCTGCCGCTGCCTCCGGGCTCGGCCAACGTGGCTCCTCCTCTGCCCGGCTATCTTCCCCGCCAGGGTCTCGACCTTGGTCTCACCCATTACTCGCTCGGACCGGAAGCCTATGCCCGAACCGGCGGCGTGCTCCCCGCCTCCCTGGTGGACTTTCCTGCCAGCGCGGAAGCCGTCACCGCGCTCTACTCCGACCGTGATGGCGACGGACAGGTAACGCTCCTGATATACCCCACGCCGCAGCTGGCAGCGGCCCGCCTGCGCGACATCGATGCCTTCCTGAAGGCAGGCAACACCCAGGCCACCTGGCCGCAGCCGCTGGCAGAGAGCCGCCCTGGCTCTATCCTCACACGGCGCAGCGGACCCATCGTCGCAGTGATCAGCGGATCGCTCCCGGAGACCGTGGCACACAAGCTCCTGAACCAGATCAACTACCAGGCGGACATTGTCTGGAACAACCCCCAGGGCTACATCAGCGATGGCTCCAAGGTCGCTCGACTGATTCTGGGCATCTTCGCCCTGACCGGTATTCTGGGGGGCGCTGCTATCCTGCTGGGCCTGTTCCTTGGGGGTGGCCGTGCTATTTATCGCGTTGTTCGTGGCAAACCTGCGTCCGCGTTTCAGGAAGAGACAGAGTTTATCCGTCTCAATCTGGAAGACTGAACGGTTCAACCAATTGTCTGGGGGGTTACCCTTTCACCAGCGAATTTGACTTCGCGAAATGAACCAGCAGCGGTGCAGCCAAGCCGGTAAGTGCTCAGCTTCCAGCGGCTTGGCGGCCTTTTAGCCTTGTGGCACACGCTCGGTCGGTTGCATCGTATCAAAACACTGATCCCCGTAAGTCGTTCATTATGAAAAACTTAAGTGCATCTTGATTTTGCCTTGACACCCTCGGGAGCCAACCATAAGATTTCGCCAGAAAGTTCTGATGGCTTTGCCTCCGTTGGAACTATTCTCCCTAGAGGAAAGGCCGCCCTGTTGCCGGGTGGCCTTTTCGTTTTCCGGAACCCGGCGATGCAGGTACTCTTGGGCGTCTCGCGGACCCCTTCTTTACGCGTAGCGATGGGGTAATTACAATCCGACAAGGCACGTGTAACGCGAGCGCGCCGACGTAGCTCAGTTGGTAGAGCAGCTGATTCGTAATCAGCAGGTCATCGGTTCAAGTCCGATCGTCGGCTCCATAAAATACTTTCGAAGCGTTTCCTTTCCTTGTTCCTGTACCCAGTTTGGTACCTTCTTATCCACTGTTATTTTTCCCTATCGCTTGCGATCAAGTCAGCCCCTCCGCATAATCGCCAAAGAAGCTGAGGTGTGAGGGTGACGGCCTCCAACGAGCACATCACTGTTACCCAATACAGCCGGCAAGACGTACTCCGCATTTTGCGCATTCGTCTCAAACAGCTTTCCTCCTGGGAACGCTCGGGGCTCATTAACCAGAACGAAGTGTATTCCTTCCAGGATTTGGTGCAGCTACGCAAGCTGCGCGACCTTCGCGCCACCCGCCTATCGGTCGCTAACATTCGCGCTTCGATTCACGCCATGCGTCAGGTCTCCGGCGTGGCTAACCCGCTGCTTGAAGCGAGCACAGTGCGCAATGGCACGCGCCTCGCCTTTCGTCTCAGCGGCGCAATGATGGAGCCGATCGCTCGCCAATTCGTCTTCGACTTCGATTCTCCGCATCACAGTCAGCTCGCCGAGGTGAGTTCTGCCGCCAGCCATCAGGCGGCACGGGAGTCTCGGGTGCAAGGCCTCTTCTTCGAAGCGGTGCGCATGGAAGAGCGGGGCAAGACGCAAGAGGCTGTGGCCCACTATGAGGCCATTCTCGGGCTCGATCCGCACCACGCGCCGGCCTGCATCAATCTGGGGACGATTCAATACAACCAGCGGCAATTTATTGACGCGGAGCAACTCTACCGCCGCGCCACCGTCGCGGACCCGAATTATGCGCTGGCCTTCTTCGATCTGGGCAACGTGCTGGACGAGCTACAGCGTCTTCCAGAAGCGATTGCGGCGTACTGCACCGCCATTCGCCTGGTGCCTCACTATGGCGACGCGCACTACAACGTCGCCTTGGCCTATGAACGCACAGGCGAACGGCGCGCAGCCCTGCGCCATTGGACCAACTACATCAAGCTCGATCCGATCGGCCCGTGGTCGAACCACGCCCGCATGCAGGCGCGCAAAATTCTCGAGCGGGAAAAGCTATCCATTGTGCATCGCGGCTCTTGCGCCCGCCACGACTTTCATGCCCGGCGCGCACGCAGCGTGCCCCGGCTGCTCTCCCTCTCCAAGCCATTGCTACCCATGTAAAACTCGCCGGCGTGGTCGGCTGGACAGGCAGGCATTTCAACGGATAGCTTTATCCCGTGGCAGATTCTGTTCTTGCGTCGCAACCCGCTTCTCCGCTCACCTTGCTTTCCGAAGATGAACAGCTCTTTCGCTCCACCGTTCGCCAGTTTGCGCAGGAAAATATCGCGCCCCTGGTGCGCACCATGGACGACCAGCAGCACTTCCATCCTGAGCTGATTCCGCAACTCTTCAACCTCGGCCTGATGGGCATCGAAATCCCCATCGAGCACGGTGGCTCCGGAGGAACCTTCTTCGAGGCCATTCTTGCTGTGGAAGAGATCTCCGCCGTCGACCCATCCGTGGGCGTCCTGATCGACGTGCATAACACGCTTTGCATCAATGCCCTGTTGCGGTGGGGTACGCCGGAGCAAAAAAAGCTTTATCTTCCGCGGCTCGCGACCGACACCGTCGGCGCTTACGCGTTGAGCGAGGCCGGCTCCGGTTCCGACGCCTTCGCACTGCAGATGCGGGCAGAGAAGCGTGGAGATCACTACCTGCTGAACGGGCAGAAGCTTTGGATCACAAACGCCCGCGAGGCGGGCCTTTTCATCGTCTTCGCAACTCTGGATCCAAGCGCTGGATATAAAGGCATCACTGCCTTCCTGGTGGATAAGCGCGTGCCCGGATTTTCCATTGGCAAGAAAGAAGACAAGCTTGGCATTCGTGCTTCTTCCACCTGCGAAATCATTTTCGAAGACTGTAAGGTGCCGGCCGCGAGCGTGCTGGGCGAACCCGGCAAGGGCTACAAGATCGCCATTGAGACACTGAACGAGGGTCGTATTGGTATCGGAGCGCAGATGCTCGGTCTGGCCCAGGGCGCCTGGTCCCATGCCGCCCGCTACGCCTTCGAACGCAAACAGTTCGGCAAAGCCATTGGGGAGTTTCAGGCGGTTCAGTTCTCCCTCGCAGAAATGGCCACCGAGATCGAAGCTACACGCTTGCTGGTCTACAACTGTGCCCGCCTCAAAGACAATGGTCTCCCCTTCCTCAAGGAAGCGGCCATGTGCAAATACTTTGCTTCCCAGGTAGCCGAGCGGGTTGCCAGCCAGGCGGTCGAGGTCTTCGGCGGCTACGGCTTTGTCAAGGACTACCCGGTTGAGAAGTACTACCGCGACGCCAAGATCGGCAAGATCTACGAAGGCACCTCCAACATGCAGCTGGCCACCATTGCCAAGCTAATGCTCGGCAACCACTGAAGAGATTCCATCTCTGAACCTACTTGTTCAAATTGGATCTTCTCCATCAGCCGATTTGGACTGCACCCGCCGAAAAAACAAATCAGCATCAGGCCTAACGCGATCCGTCCCGAAGGGACGGCTGAAAGTTGCTGAAAGTAGCCCAGGACGCCAGTCCTGGGAAGATATGATAGCCAGGAACAGTCCCGTTAGGGACGGCTGAGGATGGCCCAGGAAGCTAGTCCTGGGCGGCTGCCCCGGATCGCGAATAGTCCATTTCAGCGGGAGAGGTGCCCCAGGATTTCATCCTGGGGCACTGTCAGCCGTCCCTTGCGGGACTGAATTGTGCATACACGTCAGTTTTGAGGGAAAGCCCCGGACGGCACGCGAATGCTGCTTGGCGACGCCACTGGTACCTTGTGCTACTTTATTGCCATCCCGTTACTCCGGTTGGCCTGCCCTCAAGTCCCTCCTCGTCCTTGGCATTCCGGAGACACCTCCCCTTGGTGGTGACGTTGAGGTCAAGAGTTGATTCGTACAGGAATTCAAGAGTCGATCGCTCCCGAGCTGCTCCAGAGCTTCACCCGCGAAGTGGAGCTGGTGCGGATTCCAAACGAGCCACAAGGGGATCTGGAGATCGACATGTGGATAGCGCCCATAAACCTGAAGATAGCGCGCCGCCAGCTACCGCATTTGCGCGGCCTGCAGGTGGTGCAGTCCTTGATGGCGGGCGTAGACCGGCTGCAGCCGCTTCTGCCTCCCGGAGTCATCCTGTGCGATGCGCAGGGCGTGCACGATGCTCCCACCGCCGAGTGGGCAGTCGCGGTGATCCTCGCCATGCAGAAGCATCTGCCGTTCTATTTCGCGTTGCAGCAACAGGAAGATTGGGCCGGCCGGCGGCAGGCCGGGGAACTCTCCCCCGGATCGCAGGCGTTGCCATCGGGGCTTCGCTCCCCGGCGCTGACCGATGAGCTGGAGGTCACGACAATTCTGATCGTAGGCCACGGTTCCATCGGGAGAGCCATTGAGTCGAGGCTGGCGCCCTTTGGACCCCGTATCCTGCGCGTAGCACGGCGTGCCCGCGAGGGCGTGGAGCCGGCATCGAAGCTCGACGAGCTGCTGCCCCAGGCCGACATTGTGGTGCTCATCACGCCGCTCACCCCGGAGACGATTCACCTGATGGACACGGGCAGAATCGCGCGCATGAAGCACGGAGCCCTGCTGGTGAATGCGGCCCGGGGCCAGTTGGTAGAAACGGACGCGTTGGTCCAGGCTCTCAACCAGGGAAAGATTCGCGCTGCCATCGATGTGACCGACCCGGAGCCGTTGCCTGCCGGGCACCCGCTGTGGAAGGCGCCCAACCTGCTGATCACGCCGCATATCGCGGGAGCGAGTGCCCAGTTCCTCAAGCGTGCGCTGCAGCTGGCCAGTGAACAGGCGCAGCGTCTGGCGCGGGGCGAGCCAGTCATCAACGTGGTCGAGTCGGGCTATTGAACTCACCCGGTATTGCGCAAGCCGGCGGAGATCCCATTGATCGTTGCGGAGATCGCGCGATTCATAGCATCTGAATCGTCTCCAGCGCGTTTGCGCCGCAGCAAATCGACCTGGATCAGGCTAATGGGATCGACGTAAGGATTCCGCAAACGAATCGAACGGGCAAGCACCTGGTTGTTCTCGAGCAATTCGGTCTGTCCGGTAATCGCCAGGATGTTTCGCCGGGTGCGATGGAATTCTGCTTCCAACTTATTGAACACGCGGTCCCGAAGCCCGGCATCGGCGACCAGGGAGGCATACATCTGAGCGATGCCAAAATCGGATTTGGCCAGCGCCATCTCCACATTACGGATGAGGTCAATGAACAGCGGGAACTCCCGTGCCATGGTCGCGAGCACGGCCGCACCACCCGGTTTCTGCCCGTAGGATTCGAGCGCGTGGCCAACAGCGAACCACGCCGGCACCAGTTGCCGGCTCTGTGTCCAACCAAAGACCCAGGGAATCGCGCGCAAGTCGGCCAGGCTGCGCCGCCCGCCGCGGCGCGATGGACGTGAGCCAATCTTGGCATGCTCCAATTCGGCGACCGGTGTGGCTTCTTCGAAATACTGCAGCACTTCCGGGTCTTCCAAAATGTGCTCTCGATAAAACGCGAAGGCCACATCCGATAACTCCGCAAAGGCAGCTTCCCACTCCGGCGCGAGAACCCCGGTGAAATGACCCTGCGGGTTGCGCGCATTCGGCCGCGACAGAGCATCCAGCGAGGCCGCGATCATCAGCTCGAGATTGCGTTCCGCCAGAATCACATCGGAATATTTCCAGTTCAACACTTCGCCCTGCTCGGTAATGCGGATCTGCCCGGTAAAGGCTCCGGCCGGTTGCGCATAAATCGACCGGTGCGTAGGTCCGCCGCCGCGGCCGACCGTACCGCCCCGGCCGTGAAAGAGGCGTAACCGCACCCCGCACTCGCTTGCCACCTGGTGTAGGGCGCGGTGGGCGCGAAAGATCTCCCAGGTGCTGGTGAGCATGCCGCCGTCTTTGTTGGAGTCGGAATAGCCCAGCATGATCTCCTGCGTGTTGTTCCAGGACTCCAGCAGCTGGCGATAGGTGGGCGACTGCCACAGTTCGCGGCAGATGGCCGGCGCATTGCGCAGATCCTCAATCGATTCAAACAGCGGAACCGGCATCAGGCCCGGGTCGCCCGCACCCGCGCCACTGCCCTCCACGCGCACGCCGCCCAACCGCGCCAGCCAGATCACATTGAGTACATCTTCGCTGCTCGCAGCGCCGCTGATCACGTAATGACGAATGGCTTCCGGCGCGGACGATTTCTTTAACTCAGCAATCGTCCGGAACGTCTCAATCACATCCGCGGAAGCCGGGCTCAGTGGTGCGGGCACCGCTGAGGCGCGCGCCGGGTCACACTTCCAGGCCGAGGCTTCCTCCAGCGCAGCTGTATGCAGCCGCGCATGCTGGCGGATATCCAGCGTCTGCAAATGAAGACCATAAGTGCGCACTTCCAGCAACAACGGATCAATCAGCGCCTTGGCCAGCCGCGGCCCGCGGTTCTCTACCAGGCTGGTATGCACAATCTGCAAGTCATCGAGGAACTCCTGCGCCGATTTGTAAGCGGGCAAACCAGCCAGCGTCGCGTCCAGAATGACCGGCGGGTATCCGTCGGAAAGGGAACTGTTAACCCCGGCAAGGCGCACTCGGACGCAGCTCAGGAAACGCCGGTACGATTCATATTCGAAGCGTTCTCCGAAGGCCTGCTGACCAGTGGTGTTGAGTGTATCGAGATAATTCTGTAGCCGTTGCTCTAACTCGACGCTGACTGGCGCCTGCTGCGCCGAACTGGTAAGCAGATCGAGTATCAGCTGCAGCTCGTGCTGATAATGTGCCAGCAGATGCTCACGAGCCATCTGCATCGCTTCCCGCGTGACCTGAGGCGTTACGTAGGGATTGCCGTCGCGGTCGCCGCCGATCCATGATCCGAACGAAAGCAGCACCGGCATCTCGGCCAGGCTCAGGCAGACGCCGTACTCCGCCTCGAAGGCCGCGGCCACTTCGGTATAAAGGCCGGGCAGCGTGGCATAGATGGAAGCGTCGTAGTAGTCGAGTCCCATCTTCACTTCGTCGCGCACGGTTGGCCGGCGGGTTCGCACCTCATCCGTCTCCCACAGCGCGGTGATCTCCGCGGTGAGGCTTTCTTCGTATTGCTCCAGTTGCTCATCGGAGAGCGGAATGCGGTCGAGCTGTTCCAGCAGGTCGGCGATGCGGCGCCGTTTGAACATCACCACCCGCCGCGCCACCTCGGTTGGGTGCGCCGTAAAGACGGGGATAATGGTGATGCAGCGCAGCCAATCCACGGCTGCCTCACCGGAGATGCCTGCAGCGCGCATGGCACGCAGTGTTCCCCGCAGTGATCCGCGTTGCGCCTCACCGGAGAGCTGCAGAGAGAGCCGTCTCCGCTTGCGATGGTTGGTCTCGGCCAGGTTGATGAGCTCAAAGTAAAAGGCAAAGGCGCGCGCCAGGCGATAGGCCTGCACGGTGTCCAGCGATTCCACGCTGGCCAGTGCGCTCGAAAACGGCTCCCCGGTCTCGCCATTCTGGGCTTCGCGGCGGCGAATCGCGATCTGCCGCAGCTCTTCCACTTCGTTGAAGAGTTGATCGCCCGCTTGCTCACGTAGGACCTGCCCCAGGAGCATGCCCAGCGAACGGACGTCGCGCCGCAGTGGCGCCTCTTTGATGTCGGCCGTGCGGGCTTCGAGTTCAGCCAGGCGAAGCGGCCAGTTTTCCGGTTTCCAGAGCAGAGTCATTGCCTTTGATTATGCAGGAAGCCAAGCGTCAAAAATATCTGCAACTCCATGCTCATCTCTAATCATCTGTTTATTTACCCTGGGTGATTGCACTGTGTCGAGCACTGTGTCGAGCACTGTGTTGAGCGCTGTGTTGAGCGATCCAATGAAGGCAATGCAGGTAAATGACTCTACCCAGGGGCCGCTGCTCATCGCGACCGAGCTGCCGCAACCAGCGCCGGGCGAAGGCGACTTGCTGATCAGGGTCCGTGCTGTGGGTGTAACGCACACCGAACTGAACTGGTATCCAACCACGCACGCGAAAGATGGAAGCCCGCGCAAGCGCGCTGTGCCCGGGCATGAGTTCTCAGGTGTGATCGCCGCGCTGGGAAAGAACACGGAAGGCTTCGATATAGGCCAAGATGTTTATGGCATGAGCGACTGGTTTATTGATGGCGCAACCGCCGAGTTTTGTGTGACCCAACCACAGAGCATCGCGCCCAAACCAGTGACTCTGGCCTACGAAGCCGCGGCGAGCGTACCGATCGGAGCCTTAACCGCGTGGCAGGGTCTGTTCGAACGCGCAAACCTCCAGCCCGGTGAACGGGTTCTGGTACACGGCGGAGCGGGAGCGGTCGGTTTGTTTGCTGTGCAACTCGCTCACTTGCATGGTGCGCATGTGATTGCCACTGCCTCTCAAAAAAACCTGAAACTGGTTGCTGAACTTGGCGCAGACGAAGTCATAGACTACAAAGCGTCGCGCTTCGAGGATCGAAGCGGCAAGGTCGATATCGTCTTCGACACTGCGGGAGGCGATACGCTCAACAGATCCTGGAGCGTGCTCAACGATGGAGGCCGCCTGGTCACCATCGTCTCGGGCCTTCCCGATAACGCAGAGCCGCGTGTGAAGGATGCCTTCTTCATTGTGGAGCCAAGCCAGAAACAACTGCTTGAAGTTGCCGCGTTGCTCGATGCCGGAACACTCAAGACTTACGTCAATGCCGTCGTGCCCTTTGAGGAGGCAGCAGTCGCCTACAGCGGAGCCGCCCCCGGCAAGCTGGGGTACGGAAAAGTTGTCATCGTCACCCCGAGTTGATGAGTGGGACCACCCATCCATCAGCCGAAATCCCCCTTTTTGTGTCAAGATTCGGCGAAAAACTTGATATGCGACCGAAGGGATCGTATATTAAACCAGACCGAAATGGTCGTACATTTGTGAAGTTGCACTTAACTTGACCCAAGTCCCCGCACGCAACTCTTGGCCGAGAGATGCGAGGACCCGGGAAACCTACGACTTGGCAGCCGCAGTGCCTCTTACTATAGGTCTCTGCTGATGCCGCTTTCAAGCCGGTAGCAGGCGTTCTCGCGAACGCTCTTGCGACTCGCTCGCATTAGGAGATCAGCAGCATGAGAGACCGCTCCCAAACCACTCCTCGACCGACAAAGAATCGGAGACGCACAAGCAAAGGAAAAGCCTGGCTCACCGCGGGCACCGTGGCTGCCTATGCCGCCGTCTCGATCACCAGGGCCATGCCGGCCCGCGCGCAAGACGTTCATGCAGTCCCGGCGAACAGCAAGGAACAAAACCTGACAGTGAGGCGCTGGGATATCCCAGCCGGGTCTCTCGATGCAGCTATCAGCGCCTACAAGAGCACGACCGGAGTAGACGTCACCCTCTCACTTCCCCCGGAAACGGTTGCCGGTTTCAAATCACCCGGAGTGAACGGTCTATACACCGACGACCAGGCGCTACGCGCCTTATTGGCGGGCACGGGCCTCTCCTCGCAGATCGACAGTACCGGCTGCGTGAACATCTCTGTGCGGGCCAGCGAATCTGTAACCGTGGAAGATTCTGCTACGCAATTGAGCCTGGACCGATACCCGGTGCCCCTGCTGGATACTCCACAATCAATCACCACCATCTCGCAGGCGATCATCCAGGAACAAGGCGCGACCACCTTGCGCGACACTCTGCGGAATGCTCCGGGCATCAGCCTGGCGGCGGGCGAGGGAGGATCGCAGGGCGACAACCTTACCCTGCGCGGCTTCACCGCGCGCAACGACATCTTTCTCGATGGCATGCGCGATTTCGGAAGCTATTACCGCGATCCTTTCAACTATCAGGAGGTTGAGGTGCTGGAGGGGCCATCGTCCGTGACCTTCGGGCGCGGCTCGACCGGTGGCGTGATCAACCAGGTAAGCAAGGTGCCTACGAATCGTCCATTCGTCATTGCTGAAGGCGACCTCGGAACCGACCTGACCCGGCGTTTCGCTGCCGACATCAACCAGCCGTTTGGCAATCCCGCGCACGGGGATGCGTTTCGGCTCAACTTCATGGGCAATGAAGCCAATGTGGCCGAACGCGACGTCACGGAGAACCGCCGTTTCGGTGTGGCGCCTACGCTCGCTCTCGGCATGGGCACGGCGAACCGCCTCACCGCCAGCTATTTCCATTTCGGCGAAGATGATATCCCCGACTATGGCATTCCCTGGTATTTCAATCGTGCGGCGCCGGTCCCACGCCACAACTACTACGGATTTCGAGACGGCAACTACCTGCGCACAGAGGTGGACATGGTTACGCTCAAACTGGAGCACGACATCTCCGATTGGGCGATTCTTCGCAACCGCATACGGTTTGCAAATAATCGGCGCGATGCGCGCATCACCGAGCCGCAGCTGAATAACGCCACCGCAGGCACGATTACGCTTGCAACTCCGCTCAGCCAGATCGCCGTGAACCGCAATCAGATTACCGTTAACAGCAACGAGGGATTTCTCTGGGATCAACTCGACGCTACCGCCCATGTGAAGACATTCGGCATCCGCCACGTTGTGGTCATCGGAGCGGAAGGTGGACGCGAAACCTCTGATCCCGTGCGCCCGACCTTCAGCTACGTCAACCCTGCCGGCCAAAGCATCAATACCGTTCCTACAACAAATCTACTCGATCCCAATGAGAACCAGAGCTTCAGCGGCGTCTCCGCGCCCTCATCGAACGTGCATGTAACCTCCACTAGTTATGGCCTGTATCTACTCGACACCATGCATTTCGGCAGCCGCTTTGAGTTGGTCGGGGGCGCCCGCTTTGACCGCTTCCTCACGGATGAAAAAAGCATCGTTTATCCCACGCCAAAGATGGCGGTTGCGGGAGGCCCGATCGTCCAGGGCCCGCCTACCATCACTTATCCCACCCGCCTGGACCGCAAGCCCAGCTGGCGCGCCGCGGCAGTCTTCAAGCCAACCAGCTTCGGCAGCATCTACTTCGATTACGGCACATCGTTCAACCCATCGGCCGAGGCTCTCTCGCTCACCGTCGGACCCGCCGGCAGCGGTACCGCCAACCTGGCGCCGGAGTTCAACCGCTCGTACGAAGTTGGCACCAAGTGGGACCTGAACAACGCGCGCTTCTCTTTGCGCGCTGATCTCTTTCGCACCACAAAAGAAAACGCGCGCGAGGCTTCGCCTACCAATTCACTGCTCTATGTACTGGCCGGCACGCAACGTGTCGATGGCGCTGAGCTGGTGCTGAACGGCAGCCTCAGCTCTCGATGGCAGCTGCTCTCCAGCTACACGTTTATGCACAGCGAGGTAGTGAAGTCGCAATACTATCCACTGTCGGTCGGTTACCGGCTGGCAAACGTGCCTGACAATCTCTTCAACCTGTGGACGACCTACGAACCCATTCCTCGGTTGATGATTGGCGGTGGCGGCAACTATGTCGATAGCCGCACCGCCAGCTCCACGGTCCCGCTCGACCCCACCACTGGCCTGATCAAGCAAGTACCCAGCTATGTCGTGCTCAACGCGATGGCGCGCTACACCCTGACCGACAATATGTCCCTGCAGGCGAACGTTTTCAACGTCGCCAACCGCAACTACATCGACCAGATCCATCCCGGTCACATTGTGCCCGGAGCCGGCACCTCCGGCCTGTTCGGTCTCAACTTCAGGTTTTAAGCAAAGGTAAAAAGTACCCATGTTGATTACAATTCCCGATGTCTTGACTGGCGCACAGATAGCGCACGCGCGGCGAACCCTATCTTCAGCCGACTGGGTGGATGGCCGCGTCACCGCGGGTCATCAGTCGGCCCAGGCGAAAGATAACCTGCAAATCGCAGAAGGGCACCCAGCCGCGCTGGAGATTGGCGACATGATCCTCACCGCGCTGGGCCAGAATCCGCTCTTCATCTCAGCGGCGTTGCCTATGAAAGTCTTTCCCCCACTCTTCAACAGCTATGGCGGAGGGCAATCGTTCGGAACCCACGTAGACAATGCGATTCGCCACGTGAAGGGCAGCTCGCACCGGGTGCGCAGCGATCTTTCCGCCACCCTCTTCCTCACGCCGCCCGACGAATACGATGGCGGCGACCTCATCATCGAGGATACTTACGGCATCCACAGGGCCAAGCTGCCGCTCGGACACATGGTGGTCTACCCATCGTCGAGTTTGCACCGCGTGGAGCCGGTCACGCGCGGCCGGCGTATCTCTTCTTTTTTTTGGATTCAGAGTATGGTTCGCAGCGACGCCCAGCGTACTCTGCTTTTCGACCTCGACAACGCAACCCAGCGCGTGAACCGCGACCTTCCGGCAAACCCCGCGGCCGTGCAGCTTACCGGCATTTACCACAACTTGCTGCGGCAGTGGGCTGAGGTGTAGAGCAGGTGCGCCGAATACTTTTCTGGATGCATCTTGGCGCGGGCGTGCTGGCCGGCGTCCTCATCGTCTATTTTTCCGTCACCGGCGCGCTGTTGGCCTATGAGCGGCCAATTCTGCATGCGGCTGACCGGCGCTCATACGCACCAGACCCAGTCCTGCCGGGTGCCGTGCCGATTCCACTCGACGAGCTGATTGCCCGCGCTGCTGTGGCACTCCCCGCTCCCGTTGAGGCGGTGACCCTATACCAGGACGCACATGCCCCGGTGGAAATAGAGACAGCGAGTCGCGACGTGTTTTTTGTAGATCCCCACTCGGGCCGAGTGCAGGGTCCTGTATCGCCGCGCCTCCGCGCATTCTTTGCCCAGGTCACGGCGTTGCATCGTTGGTTCGGGCTGAGCAACGCGCACCACGCCGCCGCAACCGCGGTAAAGGGCGCGGTCGTCTTGCTGCTGCTCTTTCAGCTTTTCTCCGGCGCATTCCTTTGGCTGCCGCATCGCTGGAACAGCACCGCACTGCGCGTGGGCACAGTGCCTCGCCTTCGCGCAAGCGGGCGCGCGCGCAATTACAACTGGCACAAAGTCACCGGATTCTGGATAGGTGTGCCGCTGACGATCGTGGTCCTGACCGGAGTGATCATGGCTTACCCCGCGGCCAACGCGCTGCTCTTCCATCTCGCGGGGAGCCCGCTGCCAACCCGCGGCGGGAACGGGGCTCCGCGCCGTCATGATGCTGGGAAACACACCCTGCCCGGGCATCTCGACCAGGCCTTTACCCAGGCCACGAGCAACGTAACTGGTTGGCGAAGCGCGACTCTGCGCCTGACATCTGGTACACCCGGGTTGAGCTTCATCGTGGACCGCGGGGACGGCGGTCACCCGGACGAGCGCGAGCAGGTCTTGATCGATCAAAAAAACCTACAGGTAGTGCGACGCGAACCATTCGCGGCCTTGAGCCGGGGACAGCAATGGCGTAGCTGGGTTCGCTTTGCACACACCGGCGAAGCGGGCGGCTGGTGGGGAGAGACCCTCGCCCTGGTGACCGCATGCGGGGCCGTCATCCTCTCGATTACGGGGATTGCCTTGTCGCTCGATCGCCTGCGTCGTTGGCAGGGCGGCCGCAAACGATCGAAGCAACCGCAGATGGAACAGACGCCCGTTTAGGCGCGGGCATGCACTGAAGGCTCTACCTCGATTGTGTTGGCCAGAGCAGCAAGGCGTTGGTAGGACTGCAGCCGGTCCGCATGTTCGTAGGTGTCCGTCACTACGATCAGTTCGTCGGCGCCTGTATCTGCGATCAGCCTTTCGATTCCCGTCTTCACGGTTGCTTCCGATCCGACAATCGCCGCGCCGAGTTTGGACTCTACTGCCTGCCGTTCGAATTCCTGCCACAAAGGTTCCATGGAATCTACCGGCGGCAACAACTCCACCGGTCGATTGCGGATCAACTGCAGAAAGCGCTGCTGAGGAGTCGTGAACAGCCGCCGCGCGGCTGCATCTGTTTCGGCGGCGATCACTTGCACGCCGATCATCAAATGGGGCTTGCGTAGCACCGCACTGGGCTGGAACCGTTCGCGGTACATTTGCGACGCCACATACATATACTCAGGAGCAAAGTGCGCGGCAAAGGCAAACGGCAGCCCCAACATCGCGGCCAGTTGAGCGCTGAATCCGCTCGACCCCAACAGTGTGATGGGCACATTGCTCCCTTGTCCAGGAATTGCTTTGACCGCCTGCCCCGGTTTTTCCGGCCCAAGGTAAGTGCGCAGCTCTTCCAGCAGCGCTGGAAAATCGTCTCCGCTTTGGTGCAGATCCCGTCGTAGCGCTCGCATGGTCGCAAAGTCGCCGCCTGGAGCGCGTCCCAGGCCCAAGTCGATGCGCCCTGGATACAGGGCCTCCAGGGTTCCGAATTGTTCCGCCACCACCAGAGGCGCGTGGTTCGGCAGCATCACTCCACCGCTGCCCACGCGAATCGTCTTGGTTGCGGCCGCCACATGCCCGATCAGCACCGCCGTGGCCGAACACGCGAGACCTGCGATGGAGTGATGTTCCGCCAGCCAATAACGCTGGTACCCCCACTGCTCCACGTGCTGCGCTAAATCCACCGAGCGGCCAATTGCGCTGCCTGCCGGTTCGCCCGGCCGCATGCCCACAAGATCAAGTACCGAAACGGCAAGCCTCTTACCCATGGCTCATTAGATGAATCATCGCGCAAAAGCGACTCAAACCTGTGAGCGGTGACACCTTGATTGGCAACTTTTTGGTTGCATGTTGGCCGGGCAGTCTTTTAAGGTATAGCCAATATGCAACCTGGAGGTTGCTTGTTATGGAAAACACGATCGAGAAGCGAATTGAGATCGCAGTCCCGGTGTCGCGCGTTTGGCAGGCGTTGACCGATTTCCGTCAGTTTGGTGAATGGTTTTTGGTCAAAATGGAAGGGCCTTTTGTGGCCGGGAAACCGGCGGCCGGCCAGATCACTCATCCCGGATATGAGCACTTGCGGATGGAGATCGTGGTTAAGGCGATAGAGCCTCAAACGCTTTTCTCGTTTACCTGGCATCCCTATGCAGTCAACCCGAAGTTGGACTATTCACAGGAAGAGTCCACGCTGATTGAGTTCCGATTGCAGCCTACTCCGGGTGGGACTCTGCTCACGGTAACGGAGTCCGGCTTCGATAGAATTCCCGCGGAACGGCGGGCTGAGGCATTCCTCAGGAATGACGGTGGGTGGGCACAGCAGATGAAAAATATTCAGGCCTATGTCGCTCAAGCGTCCTAGCAATTCGCGTGCAAAAGCGGCCGTCTTTGCTGCCCTGGGAGACGAGACCCGTTTATCGCTACTCGCCAGGCTCGGCAATGGGCAGCGGTATTCGATCGCGGAGTTGACCGAGGGGACAAAGCTCACTCGCCAGGCGGTGACCAAGCACCTGCGTGTGCTGGAGCAGGTACGCATCGTGCACGGCACGCGCGAAGGACGGCAGAGTCTGTTTCAATTCGATCCCGAGCCGGTGATTGAGATCAAGGAGTATCTGGAAATGGTCTCGAAGCAGTGGGACCTGGCGCTGGCGAAGTTGAAGACATTTGTGGAAAGCGATCCGCGTTGACGAGGAGGAGCCTCATGGCAAACAGCTTTGGTACGGACATTCTGATTCAAGCGCAAGACCCGAAGAAAGCGGCATCGTTCTACGTGGAGCAACTCAAATTCGAGATCACCGGCGAAGAGCCGCAGATGATCAGTCTTCATGGCCAATACATCAACCTCTTCATCGAGCGCGGCCCCGAGCTGGGGCCGGTTCTCGAGGTGACCGTGGCCGATGTCGAAGAAGCCAAGCTGCGGCTGGTGAAGAACGGTTGTGCAATCGTCAAGGATGAGCCGGACTTTCCCCGCTGCTATGTAAAGGATCCGTTTGGATTGATCTACAACCTGAGCCGCTAGGTAGCCAGTCTTGGGGGATCGCTTGCGCTACCTTCTTCCATCAAGACCAGGGCCAAAGCCGGAGTCGCCTGCAGCCTCGGGATTGACCGAGGTTACGAGTTCCGCAACCAGCCCGGCGCCACGGTGGTCGAGCTGGAGAGGCCGAAGCTGGGCAATGGAAAGCTCGCCGTGTTGCTCGCCAAAGACTCGGTCTTCCACCAGCGTTGTGCGATGGATCTTATGGCCACGATATGGATCATGCTGCATCAAATCTGCCGTCACCTCTTCGGGAAAAAACATTTGCCCGGCGTAAGAAGTGTGCCCGGCCGAGTACGATTTATCGGAAGCATGACCGCCCATGCGAACCTTGAAATGGATGTGGTTCGTACGCCCCATGTAGAAACCCGGAAACACCGTGCGAAAGCTCACGCTTCCGTCCAGGCCAGTGAGCTGTATCCCGCGAAGGAAAGTGAGTTTGTCGGTCGGTGCATGGTCCGGCGGCGGCCCCATCGGCCCGGGTCCGCCCGCGCCGTCTTCAAGAGAGCCTGGGCCGAAGCGAGGCCCGGGAGGAGGAGGGCCGGGTGGGCCGTCATCTGGACCGTCTGGGCTGGGAGGCCCCAGGGGTCCCTGTTTGGTGAAGCCCGAGTAAACCCCCATTGCATCGCAATGCCACAGATCGACTGCTGCGTTGGGCACCGGTGTGCACGTTCGTGAGTCGAGCAGCAAGATGCGGAGGGAAAGAGGCACACCGGTCCTCCCCTCCACGATGTCGGAGCGAAGGAGCTCTCCTGGAATGTAGTAGGGACCGATCTCCTGTTGGGCGCTGAGCCTGCATACGTCTGTCCGTTTCTCGAGACCGATGGATGGGGCAGCATTCGCAAGCTTAAGCGTGGCCGCCATGCCAAAGCTCGAGCGAATAAACCGGCGACGGCTGAAAGAATATTTGTTATTCATCATCGCTTGAGCCTTTGCAAACCCTCACCGAGCGACTAGCGCAGCTGTACGATGATCGGTGTATGGTCAGACGGTCTTGCTTGAGCGCGCGGCCCGCGATCAATCTCGCAGCTTTGCAAACGCTCGGCCACCTTCGGCGACAACAGGAAATGGTCGATACGAATGCCGCGATTCTTTTCAAAAGCCTGGCGAAAGTAATCCCAGAAGGTGAACTGGCCAGTCTCGTCTGGATGGAGCGTACGGAAAGCGTCCGTATAGCCCAGACTGAGCAGCGCGCGGTAGCGCGCCCGCGGCTCGGGCTGGAACAGCGCGTCATGGATCCAAGAGGCTGGCTTGTGGCAGTCGATGTCTTCTGGAATCACATTGAAGTCGCCGCCAATCAACACCGGCAGATCGTCCTTCCGCCACGCCCTCATCTCTTTCTCTAACCTGTCCATCCAGGCGAGCTTGTAGGCGAATTTTTCGGTTCCCACGGGATTGCCGTTTGGCAGATAAATATTGACTACGCGAATGCCGTCGATCGTTGTCTCGAGATAACGCGCGTGGCTATCCAACTCATCGCCGGCCAGGGTGGTATTGAGCGTCTGCATCGGATGGCGGGACAAAATTGCGACCCCGTTATACGCTTTCTGCGTCACGGCGGCGCTCTCATAGCCCAGTTCTTTAAATACTTCTGACGGAAACTCCGCGCCCTTCAACTCCTGCATCAATAGCACATCCGGAGAGTGCTCCTTGAGCCACGCCGTGACCTGGCCAAGCCGGGCACGAATCGAATTCACATTCCAACTCGCGATCTTCATCACTATCACCGTCTCACGATCCGTGAACGGCATCAAGCCGGTCGCCGGCGCAGCTATCATGGGAGGCAAGACAGGAGCTCTTATGTTCGTTCCCCAGACGATTGGATTCGTGAGCAGCCCTTACCACCAAACCAGTGAGATTCCAAAAGGTCTGCACGCGAAACATGGAGCCGAGGGTGTACTCAAGATCCTGCCCGAATTCGAGCCCGGGCTCACCGACATTGAGGGATTCTCCCATCTCTTCGTCCTCTGGGAGTTTCACCGGTCCGGCGACTTCGATTTGCTCGGCAAACCGCCCATCGACGATCGACCGCACGGAGTCTTTGCCACTCGATCTCCCCGTCGTCCTAACCCCATCGGTCTTACCGTCGTGGAATTGATTCGTCGAGAGAACGCATGGCTGCATGTTCGCGGGGTCGACATGCTCGACGGAACGCCCATTCTCGACATCAAGCCCTACCTGACGAGTGTTCCCCCGGAGTTGTTACGCCGAGGATGGCTGGCCGAAGCAGAGCTGCGTCAGAAGTAATTCACGCTCACTCATAACCGGCGTCAATGCCTGAGAAGCGGCGGAATGTAGGGTGTTACGTATTGAACGCCGAGGTGCACAATTTCCAGCACGAGCACCGCAACCAGAACGCGGTATACCCAGAACTTCGCTCGTTCATACATGGTGAGCCGTGCCCCGATATATCCGCCGGCAATACTTCCGGCCGACATGATCAGCCCCTGTGGCCAGCGAATGCTGCCGTGGCCTGTGAACATCAGGATCGGCACCAAGGTGGTGGCGACCGCCAGCAGTGCCTTCAATGCATTTGCACGGATAAGGTCGTAATGGAACATCAGGATGAGCACCAGCAGCAGGTAGGTAGCCCCATCCAGAACGATGAAGCCCATCCAAAATCCGACGAAGAGTAAGGCGACCATGCCCGCCGGAGTGATGCCGGCAATACCCGGCGACGGGTGCTCCAGCACCTTCTTCATCTTAAAGACCAGCAGCAGAAAAGCCGCCATCACGGCCGCGGTGATCACCAGTGCCATGCCGCGGCTGGGAAGCTTCTCTGCCGCCAGCACCCCGACCACGCTGCCTAACGTGGCCGGAATACACATCTTCAGCCCGGCGCGCCATTCCACCGCACCCTTCGCCTGGAATGTGCGTAAGGCCATCACCGAACCGAAGAGCACCGCTAGCCGGTTGGTCGCATTGGCATCCAGGGGCGAAAGCCCGAACATGAGCAGAACCGGGAGCGAGATCGCCGACCCCGAAGAGGCAAGCGTATTCACCAGCCCGCAGCCCAGTCCTGCAATGAGCAGAATCAGCCCATAGAAAAGGTGTTCAAAGGTGGCATGCATGCCGCAAGTCTATTTCCTTCGCGGCATATTCTCTCAGAGATTCAGTTCATTTGGCAGCTGTTTCGGTAGCCGCCGGTTTCGGGCTCACAACGGCTCTCCCGATCCATGCGGTCTTGCCATGCAGCCAATCGGGATCCTTGAACTCCCATCCCACGCGCGCTTGGGCCGGGTCCCCATGCACGGTGCCGCTCGCGATGCGCGTGTTTTTCCCGACGGTCACTTGAAACTTCGACTGCGTTGCGCCGGCGCTCACGGCCGGAGCAAAGGAGATCGTAAGCCCTTGATTCGCATCCGCGTCCGCTGCGGAGTAGTGCATCTTTTCGATCGACCATGCACCGTTCGTCCAGGTCGCTTCGATTGAAATTGTTCTGCCGGGCAGATGTTCGTCCGTGTCGAGAATCGTCGCGTGGTCGCCGTTCACTGCCCGCACACGCAAGCTGCAGCCCAGACCATCCTGTGCCTTCAGTTTCCATTCCGCGCCGGCGGCCAGAGTTTTTGGTCCGCTGATCGTCGTCCATTGCAGTCCGGTTCCGGCGAAGACGGCGATGTCGACGTTCTCAGAATAGGCGCCATGGTAGGCGATAAAGTACGGCGGCTGGCTGATCTCCGTCCACATGTCGGCAGTGCTGACCGTGTTCCCGATCTTGAGCGCAGTGCCTTCGGCGGCGACCGCCGAACGGGCGCGATACATCAGTACCGGTGGCTCGGTTCCCGCAGGCGAACTGCCCCCGCCACGCTCACTCATGTCAGACCCCTGGATCCACTGCCACGACACTGGCTGGCCCGCGTGATCGACGAACCGCAACAAGTAGGTCGCGCCCCCATTTGCCGGGCGGTCAAGCTGCATATTTGTAAGGTAGGCATCCCCGCCCGAGCGCTTGTCCAGATCCACCATCTGCTGTTGATTCGAATAATGCACTCGCTTGCCTGTGGCGCGCTCGGTAAGCACCGCTTCATAGAGCGGCGTCGCGCCGCTGCCCCGGTCGACATAAAGTTCAATCATCGTATAGGGCAGTTCCGGGCCGATCCATTGCACGAACTGTTCCGGCCAGTGCCGGTAGATGATCTGCTCGGGAGCTATCGGAGGCGGAAGCACAGGCTCTGCGCCTTTTGCGGCCATCGTGATTGCACTGCACAGAAGAAGGGAGGTGGCGAGTGATTTCAACATGGTTTTTCCTTTCAGAAGGTGTAGCGAATACCGAATTCCACGCGTCGCGCGGCTTCCGCGGCTAGCGGTTGAGTAAACGTAGGTGAGCCGACCACGTTGCCTACGGTGGTCACATTGGTGTGGTTGAGCAGGTTAGCCGACCGTGCATTCAGCGTGATGCTCTGATGCCGGTCGGCAGTAAGGCCGTGAGAATGCAACTCAAAGGTGCGGCTTAGGTTGCTGTCCAGGTGAATGAGCGCAGGCATGGTTCCCACGTTTCGGCCCAGCGAGCCATTGACCACCGTGGTGTTCAGCAGGCCGAAGGGTGTTTGATAGGTGCCGGTGCCCGGCTGCGCAGTGAGGGAGGGTCGGTCGTTAAAAACGCCGTCTCCGTTGTTATCTATGCCGGTGATCACGTTGTACGGGTTTCCAGAGGAAGTATCGAATTGGCTGGTAAGGGAGAGCTTCGCCGGAAGGTTAAGCTGCCCAATAGCAAACAGCCGCTGCGACGATTCCCAGGACGCCCGCGCCGTCTCTCCCTGATCGGAGTAGCTGGACTGCGGAAACATGGTGGCTGTGTCCGCATCCGTCTTGAGATTGAAATACAAGTAACCGACAAAGATGGCAAAGCGCTTGTAGCTGTGCTGATCCACTCCCAGAAAGACCACCTGACCGTGAAGATGCCCGGACTGTTCAAACTGGAAGATGTTCTTGCCTGGTGCAATGGGCCGGGGAGCGAGCAATGGATTCGGCGTAGTTTCATTGACCAGGGGCGCATTGATGTTGCGCGAGCGAAGCGTTCCCCAGGCTTGCGCGTCAAACATGTTCGCCTGCGCGTGCCAATGCTGCGGCAGCTCATGCTCTACGCCAAGCTGAGACTGGAAAGACCATGTTTGCCCCAGGCCGGGCGCGAATTGCCGCGTTGTTGCTACGGCGATCGTCGAAGGTGTGGGCTCTAGTGGTTCTGTGAACGATGGTGAGTACAGCAGCGTTTGAGTTTGGCGCACGCCATTCAGCCGGTAGGCCTCGGTGGTTACGTCCGGCGTGACGGCGCTTGAAAACAAGCCGCCCCGCGCATGAATCACCCACCGCTGCTTGCGGTCGGGCGACCACGCGATGCCCACCCTGGGAACCAGGTTTCCAAAACTGCCGGGTGAGGTTTGCAGCGCGTAGCGCAGGCCCAGCGAGAGCGATAGGTTTGGCCTGACCGTCCATTGATCCTGCGCGTAACCTGCGACGCGCCACTGTGTGAAGGGAACCAGCGCAGTGCCCTGGGTGACGTTGTAGGTGGTGGGAACTCCGCCTGGCAAGCTCAGCAGCGTTCGCCGGTACTGTTCCAATCCCGAGATCGCAGTCTGTTGCGTACCATTGCCGAGAGCCGGCGCCAGGCCGCCGCCGAAGACGAAGGCGCCGTTGAATGTATCTGGATCGACGTCGTGAACGAAGATGCCCAGCGAGGCAACGCCGATCTTCACCGAGTGCTTGTGACGGGTCCACAGAAGGTCGTCATCCACTTCGAGATCGCGCTCGCGATCCTGCAGATAGCCTGCCGTCGCGCCTCCTCCGATAAAGGCGCCCGCCACTTGCAGGCTGGGCGCAGTCGAGAGCGGTACATCCGTGGTGTTCTTCCATGTGAAGCCGATGTGGGTCTCGTGGAGAAGGGTAGGACTAAGGGTGAAGATGTCGGTCAGCCGTAGATCCTGCTCGCTCACCGTGTTGCCGTAGCCAGCCTCCTCCAGCACCAGGCCGCCGCTGCCCACGTTGTCGGAGTTGTTTATGTTCGCGGAGTACGTGAGCGCCAGCATGTTTTTAGCGCTCAACTGCCAATCGGTGCGCGCGCTGCCGATCCATAGGCGCTGCGGCGCGGGGACATTTTCGCTCAGCGGTGTTTGCTCGCCCTCGCTATTCAATACGACTGCGTTGACCACGTTGAACTCGTTGATGTCGCGCCTCTCCAGGGCGAGAAAGAAATCGCTCTTCTGCTTGCGAATGGGCCCGCCGAATTCAAATCCGTAGCGCCGCTTGCTTGCGGGTGTGGCACTCACCGCGAAGGGGTCGGTCGCGTTCAGCCCAGATTCGCTGTCGGTAAAGAAGAGAGCTCCGTGCATCGAATCGCGGCCAGGCTTGGTGAAGATCTCGACCCGGCCCCCCTGGTAAGGTGGGCGATCATATTCTGACGAAAACATGTCAGGGTTTACGCGGATGGACGCGATGGAAGATTTAGGGGGCAGGGCACTGCTGTTCTGGAATCCGTCGACGGTAATGATGGCCTGGCCGGGAGCCCCTCCGCTGCTGGCGGCGAGCACTTGAAGCTGCCGTTTGAAGTCGTCGGGATCATCGGCCATGCCTTGGAGATCCTGAGCCGTCAGCGTGTGTGTGCCCGCGCCGTGGTCCGTATCGACGGACACACCGCTGTTTTCCCCGACCTCGACGTCGGTGTGAACATCCGCAATGCGCAAGTGAACGGCAATGTTGGCGAAGCCGCTACCGCTCACCTGGCTCTGCGCAAAACCGTTGGCTTCGACGGTGATCTGGTACGGACCATTACGGACGCAATGCAAAATGAAAGATCCGTGCGAATTGGTAGTCGTGTCTTGTGGCGTAGATGCTTGCAGATGGATCTCTGCGCCAACGACGGCGGCTCCGGAAGGATCGAGCACCGTACCGTTGAGGTTGCCGCAGTCTTGTGCGAGCAAATCTCCGCCGATGCTCAGTGCTGCAAAGAGGAAGATGCGAGTCCAGCGATTCATAGGCTGAGAATCGCATCCTGCAAAAGGACAAAACAGTGCAGCTTGTCACAAGAATCAGATGACAAGTGTCATTGTGTCATGGCTGCATAGGAAAGCTTCGAACTCCACTAGCATTTGCCAGTGAAGTCCGAAGCTTATGTCCTGCTTCCGATCCGCCCGGTGCGGCTTCTCTCGGATCACAACCACCCCTTGCTTCTCGCCAACCGCGCAGCTTCGATACGATTCGCGGCGCCGAGCTTATTGATCGCCTCTGACAAATAATTGCGCACCGTGCCTTCGGACAAATGGAGATCCACCGCAATTTCTGCGCCCGACTTGCCCTCACCGGCCCGCCACAAAATCTGCCGCTCTCGCTCACTCAACGGATCGGGCTCCTGCGTCCACGCCTCTGCCGCAAGTTCAGGGTCTACGACGCGGAGGCCCTGGCAGACGCGGCGAACGCATTCCGCCAGCTCAGCAGCGGGACGGTCCTTAAGCATGTATCCCTGGGCGCCCGCATCCATCGCGCGGCGCAGATAGCCGGCGCGGGCAAATGTAGTGAGAATCACGATGTGCACGCGCGGATAGCGACTATGCACTTCCGATGCAAGCGTGAGCCCGCTCATCTCCGGCATTTCAATATCGGTGACCAGCACATCGGGTGCATGCTGCGCCACCAGCGTCATGGCCTCGCGCCCATTGCGCGCCCGCGCCACCACAGCGATGTCCTTCTCGATCTCGAGCAGAGCAGCCAGGGCCCCCAGCACCATCGCCTGATCCTCGGCCAGGACGACGCGGATCTCTTTGGTCACGGCTGAGTGACCTCTCCGCTGAATTGAGGCAGTTCAATCTGCAGGCGAGTGCCGCGATTGGAGTCCAACGACAGACTGCCGCCCAACTCCTGTACCCGCTCCCGCATGCCCCGCAATCCGTTCCCTTCCTGCCGGATATCGCCCCGTCCGTCATCGGCGATCACCAGTTGCGTGCGGTCTTCCGCTGTGGAGACTTCAATCGAGCACTCGCTAGCGCCCGCGTGGCGCACAATGTTGGTTACCGCCTCACGCAGCACCAGCGAAAGTGTGGCCTCGTGTCGCGGCGTAAGGTACGGCGCTTTCGCCGGCTTGTTCAGGCGCACCCCTGCTGTTTCCAGTACCTGGGCTGCGCGCGTGAGTTCCGAGGCAAAGCCTTCAGAGCGGTAACCCGTAATCGTCTTGCGCACTTCAGCCAGAGCCTGTCTCGCAGTGGTTTCAATCTCGGCAATCTCAAGTGCAGCCCTCGCAGGTTGGGCGGCAAGCAGGCGTCCGGCTAACTCGCTCTTGAGCACAATCAGCGAAAGAGAGTGACCGAGAATATCGTGCATATCGCGAGCGATCCGCTCTCGTTCGGCGGTCTTCGCCAGTTGTTCAATCTCCTCTTGCGCCATGCGCAACTTGGCATCCGCGCGCCACTTCTGTTTCATTCTTAGCTGGTTCATCCCCAACAGCAGCGGCATGGAGATGGCCAAGCTCCATACCCATGCGGAGAGATGCAGTGCCCAGCTTTCTATGGCGATTGCCCCGGCCTGCGAGAGCAAAAGGCCGATCACCGTATTTGTCGATTCCGACACCTCCGGGATCGACACAGCTACATAGATGAAGACTCCCCACGCGCTTGGGTTAAACGGCACATACACCATGCCCAGAACAAACATGGCGACCACTCCCACCCAACGAATCTTGTCAGGGCCGCTATGTGCGAAAAGATAAGAAGGTATGAAGAGCCCCAGAGCGAGGATCAACCCAAGCCATCTACCCCGCGTAGCTCCGTCCAGCCAAGGGGAGAGAAACCAGAAACCCAGGAAGACCAGCCAGATAGTGTGGTCATAATTGAGCCAACGCCGCCAAGTCCATAGGGGCAGCTGGTTTGCCGGGTCCGTGCAGCCGCTATTCAGCCAATAGCCAAACCACGTGCCAAGGCTTCGGCGCTCAGGCGATTGTGGCGTCATGCTAGGCTTGGGCCTCCTGCCGGCGGAAAACAAGCGCCGCGGCTAGCAAAAATACTACCGTATAGAACCCTAACAGCGCCCAAGCCACCAAAGCGGAACTATTGCTGTAGCCAAGGGAACCAAGAGCCAGGCGAGCAAACCAGAACGACGGTAACCCGTGCGCGATCTGTTGCAGCCAATGAGGCAACGCCTCGATGGGCATCCACAGGCCGCCGCAAAATGACAGTGGCAGATAGATCAGGTTGATGACTCCCGGCGCCGCGTTCGACGGCATGAGCAAGCCAATCAACAAGCCAAGGCTGGCGAAGGGAACAACCCCAGTGGCGATTACCGACAGCAGCCGTAGCGCCTCCATAGGGGTAATTTGAACGCCGGCCATCGCAGTTCCGAGAATCATCAGCAGAACCGTAATGCCAACGGCGAAGGTGATGCTCACGCACAATTTCGCCAGCAGGTAGGCCGCCGCGGGCATAGGGCTTGCGCGTTTCATTTCCAGCCATCCGTGGCCCCGCTCGAACGATAATCCGGCGCCAATACCAAAAAGGGAAGAACCCATCGCGCCGAAGCATGCGTATCCGGCCAGAAGGTAGCGGGCAATGGTGTGCCCTTGGAAAACCGAAGCCTTATTGGTGACCCCAAATAGAAGATAGAAGATCACCGGAAAGCCAATCATCGAGCAAAGATACGACCGGTTGCGCGACAGTTTGAGCAACTCAAATCGCACTTCGTTGAAGTAGAGGCGCAGCATCGATGGCTGCGTGCGCGGCAGGTTGAGGGCGATTGTGGTGGCCATGGTGCCTCCTATTTCACAGCTTCGGTGGTGTTGTTGGTGAGCGCAATAAAGGCATCTTCCAGAGCGGCGGCCCGCACTTCCAGCCCACTCAGTGCTACATCGTTCGCGAGCATGGTGCGCAGCACCGCCTCAGGGCTATGCGTGCGCACTAGCATGGCGTCGCCATCCTGCTCTACGCTCGTAACTCCTGGCAAGTCGGAAACAAATGAGGGTTGGAGAGAGGTTGTGCAGCGAATAGACCGGGAGCGATCCGCAGTCTTGAGCTCCTGTGGAGTCCCTTCTGCAATCACTTTGCCTCGTTGAATGACGACGATTCTGCTGGCTAGAGCATCCGCTTCTTCCAGGTAATGAGTGGTGAGCAGGATTGTCTTTCCCCTTGCCGCCAGCTCGCGAACCTGTTCCCACATCGATCGCCGTGCCTCGACGTCCATACCGAGGGTCGGCTCATCGAGGCAGATAAGGTCCGGATCGCCGCAGAGTGCGAGAGCGAAGAGCATGCGCTGTTTTTGCCCACCGGAGAGCTTGCCGAAAAACTTGTCCTCCAGACCCTGGAGCCCGGCGATCGACAACAGCTCCTCAAGCGGCCGCGGGTTGGCGTAATAACTGCTGAAGAGTTGAAGATGCTCGCGCACCCGCAGCGTCTCTGGCATGCGGCCCACCTGCAGCATCGCGCCCAGCCGCAAGCGGCTCGCTCGATCTCTCGGGTTCCCGCCAAAGATGCGCACCTCGCCCGAGGTCGCCTGGCTCAAACCCAGCAACAAGCGCACGGCGGTGGTTTTGCCGGCGCCATTTGGCCCCAACAGCGCGACCACTTCTCCCCGCCGAAGGTCGAGGGATAGACGATCCAGCGCGATCTGCTGGCCGAATTTCTTGGTCACGCCGCTCAGCGACGCGATCACTGGGGCCTCTGCATGGCCGATGCTTGTGTTGTGGCTAGTTTCAAGAACGACGCTCGTGGCCATAGCCTCTCCTTTTGCTTCCAGAAACATCGTCTCGTTTCGGAATCACGCGCGGTAGTGCGTTTTGTCAAAAAGAATGGCTGACATTTGTCATGTGGGTCGCGGAGACAAATTAAGCTAGACAATTGAGCACCGGGGGACGGGAAACCGATGGGGAGTGGGATGGGAAAGCAATGGGCGGTCAGGAGTATACGAGCTGCGATCGTGAGCGGGCTTCTGGGGGTTTTATCGACAAGCCGCGTCCTGGCACAGTTTCCTCCTCCCCCTAAGCTGCCGGCGGGTACGCCCCAGGCGGCTGGTCAACAGGTCTTCGCAACCAGGTGTGCATCGTGCCATGGCACGAACGCAGCGGGAGGCGAATTTGCGCCGTCGATTTTGGAACGGGTACCGCTGCGCACGGATGACGAGCTCATTCGGTTATTGCACAATGGCCTGCCCTCTTCGGGCATGCCGGCGTTTCCCGACGTCGTCGATCCGGAGCGGGCAAACCTGATCAGCTTTTTGCGTACCCTAAAGCCCTTTTGGGGCGCGGCCACAGAGCGAACCTCAGCCACTCTGGAAGACGGAAAGACGATTCAAGGCACCGCGTTGAACCGCTCCGCAATCGATATGCAACTGCTGGGAGACGACCATCAGCTGTACCTTCTGCGCAAGACGGAGGCCGGCAAGTATCGGGTAGTAACCTCGCAGGCCGACTGGCCGAGTTACAACGGACAGACGGCCGGCAGCCGCTATAGCGAGCTCACCCAGATCACCAGCGCCAATGCTTCTCGATTACAGGCAAAGTGGATCTTTTCGATTCCCGGCGCGCGAAGCGTGCAGGCGACTCCCATCGTTGTCAACGGGGTCATGTATGTGACCTACGTCAACGAATGCTATGCGCTCGATGCGGGCAGCGGACGCCAGATATGGCATTACCAGCGCTCCCGCACCCAGGGACTCGTCGGAAATGCGGTGTCCGGCGCCAACCGCGGCGTGGCCGTCGCCGGCGAGCGAGTCTTTATGGTGACCGACAACGCTCACCTGATAGCGCTCAACCGGCTTACCGGCGCGCTCCTTTGGGAGACGCCGTTAGCGGACTGGCATAGCAATTACAACGGGACCGGCGCCCCGCTGGTGGTGGGTACGATGGTGATCTCCGGGATCTCCGGCGGAGACGAAGGCGCGCGCGGCTTTGTGGCGGCGTTCGACCAATCGTCTGGTAAGGAGTTGTGGCGCTTTTGGACCGTGCCCAAGGCCGGTGAGCCAGGCTCGGAGACCTGGCAGGGGCCGGGCATTGATCACCCTGGCGGAGCCACCTGGATGACGGGAACCTACGACAAGGACCTGGACACCGTCTACTGGCCTGTCGGCAATCCCGGGGATGACCTGATTGGCGATGCTCGTCCAGGTGACAATCTATACACCGACTCGGTAGTCGCCCTCGACCCCAGTACGGGCAAGCTGAAATGGTATTTCCAGTTCACGCCCCACGACGTGCACGACTACGATGCCATGGCTCCGCCCTCGCTCATCGATGCCATGTGGGACGGTAAACCACGAAAACTGATGGTGCAGGCAAACCGCAACGGCTTTCTCTATGTGCTCGACCGCACCAATGGCAAGTTTCTCTTCGGGCGGCCCTTTACCACCAAGCTGAACTGGGCAACCGGGCTGAGCCCGGAAGGCCGGCCCATCGTTGCCCCGGGCCACGAGGCCACCCACGAGGGCACACAAGCCTGCCCCTGGCTAAACGGCGCGTCCAACTGGTATTCGGCCTCCTGGAATCCTCTGACCTCGCTCTACTATGTGCAGACCAACGACAAGTGCGGCATCTTTACCCGAACCGACATGCCATTTCAATTGGGACACGGTTACATGGGCGGATCCTTTAGCGCAGACCCAGCCGACCCGGGCGGGCGCGTCCTGCGCGCCATCGACATTCATACCGGCAAAGCAGTATGGGAGCTTCACCAGACCGGTTCTTCCGAAAGCTTCGGTGGCGTGCTCAGCACCGCCGGGGGCGTGGTCCTATTCGGAGCGGATGACGATGCATTTGCCGCAGCGGACGCCAAGACAGGCAAGCCGCTTTGGAGTTTTCAGACCAACCAGCCGCCCCATTCCTCGCCCATGACCTATCTGTTCGACCATGAACAATATGTCGCGGTCACCATGGGATCGAATATCATTGCATTCGGTCTGCCCAACTAAGTGTAGGGTGAAAGGAAATGGTGTCATTGTGAAACAATCACGGAGAGATTTTGTCAAAGCGGGTTCCGCTTCCCTTATCTATGGTTCTGCGCTTCTGCAGAGCAGCAAGTCCTACGCAAAGACGCTACATGTGCCGTTGGGGCTTCAGCTTTATTCCGTGCGCGAGCTTTTGCCCAAGGATTACGACGGCACGCTCAAGCAGATCGGATCGATAGGCTTTCGCGAAGTGGAATCGGCCGGTTACTACGATCACAACGCTGCGCAAGTGAAGCAGGCCATGAGCAATGCCGGCTTGCACCTGGTGAGCGCGCATTATTCGTCAGACAATTTGCATCAGCAGCTGGATGAAATTCTTGCGTTCAATAAAGAACTGGGCGTAAGTTACATCATCTGTTCTTTCCCGGGCTTCAAAGACCCTTCGCGGGTAAAGAATCTCAGCGGAAAAGAACGGAACGCCGCTTTCAACCTCGAAGATTGGCGATGGAATGCGCAGCAATTCAACATCATCGGAGAAAAAGTGAGTGCGGCAGGCCTGCATTTCGGCTATCACAATCACACCATGGAGTTCCACGCCATCGACGGGGTTGTGCCTTACGATGAGCTGCTGCATCTCACCGACCCCGGCCATGTCACCATGGAGATGGATTGCGGATGGGTAACCGTAGCAGGTGCAAACCCGATCGACTATCTGCGCAAGTATCCCCACCGCATCAGCATGCTGCACGTAAAAGACTTCAAGGGAATTAGCGCTGATTCCTCGATCTCGAATGTGCCCACGATCGTCGAGCTAGGACAGGGCTCGATCGACTACCGTCCTATTTTTGCAGAAGCAGCAAAAGCGGGAGTTGTGAAACATTGCTTCGTTGAGCAGGAGGGCTACAACGTACCCCCCATGGAAGGCTTGAAAATCGACGCGGACTACATGCACAAGCTAGGCATAACTTAAAAGGAAAGCCGCGCGGATAACCTGCGGCTCCTTCCATCCCCGGGTAACATCCGCTGAGGTCAGCGGCTGCCCTCCCCTTTGTCATCCCGAGCGCACCCGGATTTCCTGCCACGCAGCAATGGACAGGGCCGCGAGTGCGGTTTTCCGTAGGAGAAAACCGCAGGAAGTTTGTCATCGCCGCGAAAATCGACAGGAAATCCGGAGTAGCCGAGGGACCTGCTGTTCTCTCCACCCGCACGCAATCCGAACGCCCTTACCCCCTGCCGACCAATCGACGCAAACTACCAGGCGCGGCAATCCCCAGGACCCTGGTGAACAACAAATATCCCACCCCAAACGTCGAAAGCACGCACAACCCAATCAGCGGCGGATAATGAAATGGCTGCACCAGTTTGACCCCATAAGCAACAGCAGCCGCTACGAGCGCTCCCGCCCAAAGCCGTGGAACCCGATACGGCGGTAACACGACAGCGCCGATGCGTGCCTGGAGGGCGCGGCGCAGCAAGGAAAACTCCACCCATCCTGCCAGCCCAGCGGATAGCGTAAGTCCCGCGACGCCCCAGTGGCGATCAATACCCAGCAGCTTAGGCAGCGGCAGCGCGAACACATAACCCATCACCACGGTCAACACCACGCGAATAATCGCGAAGTTCAACGGCGTGCGCGTGTCCCGCAACGCGTAGAACGCTGAGGAATACAATCTGCCCGATGTAGAAGCCAATAGCCCGACAGCGGAACCCGCCAACACACTCCACACGAAGGTCACATCGTTGGCCGCGAAGTGTCCCCCGCGGTAAATCGTGGCAACGACCACATCGCCCAGAACGAGGAAAGCCACCGCCGAAGGAACTACAAAAAAAGCGATGTTTTGCAGCCCCATCTCCAGTCGCTTCCGCAGCACGGCTCCTATCTCCTCCTGCGATCCCAACGCGCTCGACATAGCGGGCAGTTCGGCGGCAGAGACCGCCATGCCAAACAAGCTCACTGGCAGAGTATTCAGTGTCTGCGCGTAAGCCAGGGCTGATACCGCGCCAGTTGGCAAGTAGCTGGCCAGAAACGAATCGACATACGCGCTGATCTGCACCACGCCGCGGCTTAGGAATACCGGGAAAAAGTTTCGCACCACCGTCCGCACGTGCTCGGTGCCGAAGGAGAACTTAAGATTTAATGGCCGCAGAAATCCCATCACCGTCGGTATTTGCACGCCAAACTGGAGCGCGCTGCCGATGACAGAAGCGATAGAAATAATAATAGCGAGCCGCGACTCCCCAACATGTCGACCCTTCCATAACATCGCCGTGATGATCGCTACGTTCCATATAACCGGCGCGGCATATGACAGGAAGAATTTTCGGTGGCTGTTCAGGATCCCCAGACACCATGCAGACATAACCAGCAGCGCTGCTCCTGGAAACAGGATCTGCACCAGCTGGATGGCGAGCAGGCGCGTCTCGCCCTGGAAGCCGGGCACGATTACGTCGATGAGCCAGGGTGCAGCGAAGACGCCGGCCAATGTGACCAGTGACCCGATGAGAAACAGAATGGCAAAGATTGCTTCGGCCAGCTGCGAGGCTTCCTGGTGCCGCTCCTCCGCTCGGAGCCGGGCATACACGGGGATGAACGACCCGGAGAGCACCCCCTCGCCAAAAAGGGTTTGCAGAAAGTTGGGAATTCGGAAAGCGCCGCGAAAGGCATCGGCAGCGGTGGAGTTGCCGAAATAATGAGCAAATACCCGGTCGCGTACCAACCCAATGAGCTTGCTGAGGAGGATGCCCGCAGAGACAGTAAACGCGGATGAGCGGGAAGCAAAACCTTTACGTTGGGTGGGTGTACTCAAGCCTGTCATCAAAGTCGGATCGACGCTGGCTTTACTCTAATGCATGCGGTCCAGGGTCCCCTGCAACTTCCATGGCAACAGGAGCCAGTTTGTAACGCTACTATGCCTGTTGCTCCAGTTGAGTGACCAATTCTTCCCATTCGGTGGTGAGTGAGGCGTGCTGCTCGCGCAAACTTTCCAGTAGCTGGCTCAGGCGTTGCGTCTCCTCTGCGCTCTCATACACGCCCAGCGATTGTTCCGCATTGGCGATAGAGCTCTCGATCCGCGGCAGCTCTTCTTCCACAAAACTACAGCGTTCCTGCAGTTGGCGCAGCTTGATCGGGTTAAGGCGGCGAACCTTGGCAGCCGCGTCGTCCTTAACCGTCTCTTGCGGTACTTCCACAGCCGCGGCTCCATTCGAGGCGTTTCCTTTTGTTTCCGCCATCTGCTTGCGGTGCAAATAATCTTCGTAGTTGCCGGGATAGACGTGCACGTGTCCGCCCTCCACTTCGAAGATGCGGGTTGCAAGGCGGTCGATGAAATAGCGATCATGCGAGACCATGACCACGGTTCCGTTGAAAGCAGCGATAGCCTCGAGCAGCACATCCTTGGCCCGCAGGTCGAGGTGGTTGGTGGGCTCGTCCAACAAAAGAAAGTTTGCCGGGCTCACCAGGATGCGGGCCAGGGCATAGCGGTTGCGCTCTCCTCCTGAGAGCACGCCCAGCGGTTTGAAGACATCGTCGCCGGAGAACAGGAAACAGCCCAGCAGGCTGCGCAGCTCGGTGGTCGATACCTTGGGCGCGTTGTTGCTCATGTCGTCCAGCATGCGGGCATTGCCGTCCAGCACTTTGTACTGGTCCTGGGCAAAGTATTCCGCGGTGACGTTATGGCCCAGGCGCAGCTTTCCGCTCGAGGGCGGCTCCATGCCCGAGAGCATGCGGATCAGGGTTGACTTGCCCGCTCCGTTCACGCCTACCAGCGCAATGCGGTCGCCGCGCTCGATGGTAAAGCTCACGTCCTCAAGCACCTGCTTGGGGCCGTAGTTTTTGGCCAGGTCTGTGACCTCTACCACCGCGCGGCCGGAAGGCTGTGGTTGGGGGAAACTGAAATGGATTGCCTGCTCTTCGACCGGGATCTCGATGCGTACGATCTTATCCAGTTCCTTGATGCGGCTCTGCACCTGCTTGGCCTTCGTGGCTTGATAGCGAAAACGGGTGATGAACGCCTCAAGATGCTCAATGTGTTCGCGCTGATTCTTGTAAGCCGCGGCAAGCTGTGCCCTTCGCTCATCTTTCTGCACCAGGTACTTTTCGTAGTTGCCGTGGTAAACGTGCAGGCCCTTGTTCCATATCTCAATCGTCTTATCGACCGTGACGTCGAGAAAATACCGATCGTGGGAGATGAGGATGTAGCCGTTGGGATAGCCGTGGAGGTAGTCCTCCAGCCAATTGCGGGTTTCCAGGTCGAGGTGATTCGTAGGCTCGTCAAGCAGCAACAGGCTGGGTTTTTGCAACAGCAGCTTGGCCAGCGCGATGCGCATCTGCCAGCCGCCCGAAAATTCCTCCGTCTGCCGTGTCCAATCATGCTTGCTAAAGCCCAGGCCGCCCAAGACTGAGCCCACCTGCGCATCGAGCGCGTAGCCGTTGTGGGCGCGAAAGTGGGAGTCGAGATACGAAAAGCGATCGGCGGCTGCGGCGTATTCCGGCGTTGCCGGGTCGAACTCGGCCAGGCTCGTGGACAGGGTTTCAAGTTCCTGCTCCATGTCGCGCAACTCGGCGAAGACTGAGAGGCACTCCGCAAAAACGGTGCGTCCGCGGAGTTCGAGCCCTTCCTGGGGAAGATAGCCGATCGTCATGCCCCGTGTGCGTTGCAGGGTGCCGTAGTCGAGCGATTCGGCGCCGGCGAGGACCTTAAGTAAAGTGGATTTCCCAGTGCCGTTGGCGCCTACCAGCGCAGTGCGCTCATCAGGCGTAATCAGCCAGTTGGCATCCTCGAAAAGGGTGCGGGGGCCGAACCGTTTTCCGGCAGCAGAAAGTTGGAGCATAAGAAAGCAGCGCCTAAGCGCTGCTCCCATTGTCGCATTGCCTAGCAGCTACCAGCAAAGGCCGGACACGGTCTCTGGTTAGGGATCTAAGCGGGAGGAACCGATTCCTTGATCACCGGCGGCTTCTTGCGCCTGGGCTTGCGCTTAACCACCTTCTTCGCTGCAGCCTTCTTGCTCGCGGCATGGGGCGCGAAGCGGGAACGCATAAATTCCTTGTAGTCGAGTTCCGTCTGGTCGGCATAATCGACGGCAAACTCCGCGATGGCTTCGATCAATCGATCCGATGTACCGATGTAGCCGGAAAGCGCAATCGCATCGCCCGCGCGTGCGTGGCCGCGCGCCAGCAATTCGCCGCAAATCTCAGCGTATTGGTTCAAGCCCTCGCCCTTGAGATCTTCGATCTCGACCGACGCCTTGTGGTCATTCAACTGCCTTACCAGGTAGTGTCGATTGTTTATCGTGGTCCAGCCGAGAAGCAGGTCAGACTGGAACTGCATCGACCGCTGTCCCTGGACCACGCGGTGGCCCTGGTGTTGCGGCGCCCCCATTTCTCCCAGGTACGGGGCATAAGCAGAGTTAGGCTCCTCCTTGATCTGCAGGAAGAGCGGATCGTCGCTGCCGTTGCCTTCCATATAGACGACGTAGTCGCGCAGCCCAACACTGCCCGTGCCCACCACCCGGAAGGCGACGTCAAGCGGGCGGTACAGATCGAAGAAGTGCTGGCGCTCAGGCAGCAGGCTCTCGCGGTACAACCCCAGCGAATCGAGAATGCGGCTGGCCTTCGCGCCTGTCAAACGGAATTGCAGAGGCTTGTGTTCGATGAAGATGCGGTGAGGCGGCGGCGCGTTTTTCCCGCCTTTCGCGGATGCTTTGGGCAGTTCGGTAAGGTGCGCCTGGTTGGTGAGTGGCGTCGCTCGTTCGGCCTGGCGCAACACCTGCGAAACCGGTGTAATGCGTTGCAGCCGATGTACCTGATAGCGGGCTACGTCCATCACCGGCATACGTGCAAACGCATGCATTGATCGGCGGTAGCTCCGCAGCAAAATGCCGGCCGCCTCACCACAAGCTGCGCTCTTGCTGCCGGCTTCGCGACCGGCCAGGATGAAACTGGTGGCCAGACGCTTTACATCCCACTCAAACGGGCCGCGGATAGTTTCGTCGAAGTCGTTAAGGTCGAAGACCAGCCGCCCATCGGGCGCGGCGAAGGCGCCCAGGTTCCGAACATGCGCGTCCCCGCATAGCTGGGTAAAGATGCCGGTATGGGGCAGCACTGCCAGGTCGGCGGCCATCACCGGAACGGCGCCGCGAAAGAACCCGAAAGGAGAAGCCGCCATCCGCTCCCACTTGATGGCCAACAGCGCTGGCACCCTGCCCACGGAGGAAGCGGCCAGGGCGTCAATAGGATCGGTCTGCCGGTCGGATGCGTGCCATCGTTTCTGCTCCTGCCGGCGCACCTGCTTGCGCCGGGACTGTCCAAACGCGCGACGATCCGGAGGAGGCAGTGCGTGATTGAGGGTCATTCTTTCTTCTTTCCTGGGGTGGTCGATTCTAGCAGGTGCTCAAACTCAACATAGACGGCATTCGTCCAGCCAAAACCAATCACGTTTTGGTAGCCGGCGATCACTTCGACATTCGACGATCCGGTCTGGACATTGTATTTCTCGTGGATGGTCCCTTCCTTCTCGAAGCTGGTGCGAACAGTATGGGTGAACTCCTCCGCAACGCGGCGCGCATCGTTGATGTAGCCACTCGTCCACAGGCCATCGACCGCGAACCAGTTCAGAGGAGCCCAGCCAAAGGGCAAATCCCACTGCAGACCGCTCTCGTAGGTGCTGCTGGCTAACCCGCCGGGCCGCTCGAGCAGCGCGAGGTTCTTGTCCACCGCCGCGGCTTGTTCCTTCGTGGCCAGGCCTGCCCAAAGAGGATAAAAAATTGTTGCGTAAACATAGCTGGACTGCTGTCCAGTGGTGAAGTCGTAATCGAAAAACATCCCCTTGACCGGGTTCCACAGATACTTGTTGATCGCCTGCCGCCGGGCTTCGGCCATTTCCAGCCAGTGCGCGTGCTCCGCCTGCTGATCGACCATGTCGGCAAAGTTAGCCAGATCCTTTTCGTAGCGGTAGAGCAGGCTGTTCAATCCAAGAGCTGCGTAATGGTGCGTGGAACCGCTGAAGGGGCCGAAGCGGAAGCAAACATCGAAACCAGACTCGCGCACGGAACGGTCGCCCTTGTAGAAGTCGCGGCTAAGGCGATAGCCCTGAGCCCAAGCGAGGCCGCAAACGACAGAATGAGTCGCATCGCAACTCGTTTTCGCAAGCGCGGCTTGCTCGGCCTGGGAGGGAAATTGTGGGGCAGCGATCAGGTAGGTGGTGTGCACGTCGGGGTGAGCGACCAGCCAATCGATCACGTCGATGTAATAGCTGCTGTGATCGGCGATATCCGGCACCGGCCCCTCGCCGATATCGAAATAGCGTGCCAGCCCCGTATCCCCGGCGCGGTGCATGCCGCTCAGCCAGAAATCATGATCGCGACGAGCATAGGGGTAGGCATGGGCCAGCCACTGCCTTTGCCGCGCAAGATTGGCTGGTGACCGGTCGCGCGCACACGCCGCGTCGAAGACGGCGCGAATCATGGAGCTCAACAGCGGCGGCTGCGAGCGAGTGAGAAAGTAGGTGCGGTTGGCGTTGAGCACCGCTCCATAATTCTCAATCTCGTAGAAAAAGTTCTCGACCATGCCGCGGGCCAGATCCACCCGGCCGTCGCGCAACAGGCCTAAGATGATGAAGTAGCTGTCCCAACCGAACATCTCGTTGAACCGTCCCCCAGGCACCACGTAGCGGTTCGGCAGGTAGAGCAATCCAGGCTGCGGAATTTCCGATTCCATCACATCGCCCAGGTGCTCGATGCGATGGGGCAGGTGGGCAATCTGGATTTTGCATTGCGAGCGCAACCGCACCAGTTCAGGCGGGGTAGGCGCGCCGAAGGGAAGATAAAGCACCGGCGGAGTGGTGACCTTGGGGTCGACCAGGGATTTGCATTCCGACATGGAGCGGGAGAGGCTGTCCCACCCCTGGTGGATATAGGCATCGATGGTGAGCGAAGGCGAGGGGAGTGCCTGAGCCCAAATCCGCTGACCAGCCAATTGGAGCATCAAGAAGACAAGAATTCGGACAGTCATCGCAATCTTCCCTCTCGGTGCGATGTTACATGCCGTCTAAGAAGAAAGGCGAGGTTGTGGTGGGTCAAAGACATAGGGCACTGTTCTGGATCGCGATGAGCGCCCTGGTGATTGCCGTGGTGGCGGCAGCCACGTTCGAAATTCTTCTCACCCGGGCGGAGCCAATCCTCCGGGCGCGTTTGATACAAAGCCTTTCCGCTCGCTTCCACAGCCGCGTGGAAATGGGCGCCTTCGACGTTTCGCTCCTGCGCGGCTTCGAGGTCTCGGGCAAAGACGTCGCCATCTATCCCTACAACATCGACTCCACCGCGCCGACGTTCTCGGTGCGGCGCTTCTCCTTTCGCACCGGTTATCGCAGCCTGGTGCATTCACCCATGCACATTAGTCACGTTGAGCTAGAGGGACTGCGCATTAATCTGCCGCCGAAGAGCCAGCGCAAAGCGCTACCCCCGCTGAACATGGGTCAGGGTACGGTCGGCAGCAACGTAAGCGTCATTGTCGGCGAATTGGATTGCACGGATACGGTGCTCTCACTGGGCACAGACAAGCCGGGTAAGCTTCCGCAGAAATTTGTCATCCAGAGCCTCAAATTGCGTAGCATAGGCGCCGGCCAGCCGATGGATTTCACCGCCGTGTTGACCAATCCCAAGCCCGTGGGCCAGATCGAGAGCAGCGGCTACTTCGGCCCCTGGAACGCGGCACAGCCGGGAGCGACCGCCCTGGGCGGCACCTACTCCTTCCACGATGCCGACCTGGGCACTCTGAAGGGCATTGGCGGGATCCTCTCTTCCCAAGGGAAGTACCAGGGCACTTTGGACAAGATCGTGGTGGATGGCCAGACCGACACCCCGGACTTTCAAGTGAAGATCAGCGGGCACAAAGTCGCGCTGCACACTGAGTTCCACGCCATTGTGGATGGCACGGATGGCAACACCTATCTGCAGCCCGTTAAAGCGCAGTTTCTCCACTCCTTTCTAACCGCGCGGGGATACGTAGTGCGCGACCAGCGGGAGCCGGGACGCCACGTCTACCTCGATGTAGATATGGACCAGGCCAGGATCGAAGATTTGCTGCGGCTTGCGGTGCGCACCGATCCGCCGGTCATGCTGGGCCAGGTTAAGCTGCACACCAAGCTCGATCTGCCGCCCGGACCGCAAGACGTCGCTCACAGGCTGCGGCTGCAAGGCAACTTTGCCATCATCAACGGACGCTTCAGCAGCACAAAAATCCAGAATCGCATCGACGAGCTGAGCCTGAGGAGCCAGGGCCAGGTAGAACTGGCTAGTCAGCAAGCCAGGGACGGAAAGATGCAACTGGTGCGCTCCCAGATGCGGGGTGACTTCAACCTGCTGGATGCGAGCCTCAATTTATCGGACGTGCATTACGATATTCCCGGCGCAAGCATCAAACTTGCCGGCGTCTATAGCCTGGACGGCGCGAAATTCAACTTCACCGGCACCGCGGACATGCAAGCCACGGTCTCGCGGATGGTAGGGGGTTGGAAGGGCGTATTGCTGATGGCGGTCGATAAGCTTTTCCAGAAAAACGGGGCTGGCACGGAGGTCCCGTTCAAGATCGATGGAACAAAGTCAGACCCTCATTTCGGCCTGGATTTCGATCGCCTTAAAAAGAAATGAGGCGTAAATTAGCCTGTGCGTAAAATAGCAATCCATTTCGCGGTATTTACCGCGCTCTTTCTGATCCTTGCCGGCGCCCCGGCGCAAACGCCGGCAACCCGTGATCCCTGGTGGAAGCACGCGGTCATCTACGAGATCTATCCTCGCAGCTTCCAGGATTCAAACGGCGATGGGGTCGGCGACCTGAACGGGATCACCCAGCGGCTCGATTACCTGCAGAGCCTGGGCGTCGACGCTATCTGGCTGTCGCCTATCTATCCCTCGCCTCAGGTAGATTTCGGCTACGACGTCTCTGACTACGAAGCGATCGACCCCCAATACGGCACCATGGCAGATTTCGACCGCCTTGTGGCTGAGGCCAAAAAGCGAAAGATCCGCATCATCATGGATATGGTAATGAATCACACCTCCGACAAGCATCCTTGGTTCATTGCCTCCGAAAGCTCAAAGACCAACCCCAAGCGTGACTGGTACGTATGGCGCGATGGCAAAGCTCCCGGCGAACCCCCAAATAACTGGCAGTCGGTTTTCGGTCATTCCGCGTGGAAGTTTGATCCTAAAACGTCACAGTGGTACTATCACAAGTTTTACGCCGAGCAGCCCGATCTGAACTGGAAAAATCCAGCGGTCGAGCGGGCCGTGTTTGGCGCCTTTCGCTTCTGGTTGAATAAGGGAGTGGCCGGCTTCCGCCTCGACGCCGTGCCCACCTTGTTTGAGGACGAGGAGTTGCGCGACGAGAAGGCGTTGCCGGGAACGAACGCCTATGGCGACCCGAATCTCGACGATGCGATGACCAGCAACTTGCCCCAGGTCCACCAGGTCATGCGTGACCTGCGCAAGGTAACGAACAGCTACCCAGGCGACCGGATTTTGATCGGCGAGACCTATTTGCCGAATATCGAGGAGTTGCGCAAGTGGTACGGCGCAGACCATGACGAGTTGCAATTGCCCATGGACATGCAGGTGGGCTTCCTTAATAAACTCGATGCCGGGGTCTTTCGCACTCGGATCGACCAGGCGGAACATGATATCGATGATGACCAGCCGCTGTTTGTCTTCGACAACCACGACAACGCCCGTAGTTGGAATCGTTACGGCGACGGCAAGCACAATCAGGACATCGCACGGGTGATCGCAACGCTCTTGTTGGCTACGCGATCCACAGCCATGATGTATTACGGCGAGGAGCTGGGCATGACGACCACACCGCCCACGCGCGTCGAGGATGTGAAGGACCCCATCGGCAAGATCGGCTGGCCGGCAGAAAAGGGCCGCGATGGAGAGCGCACGCCGATGCAGTGGGACGGCTCCCCCAACTCCGGCTTCACCGCTGCTTCGGCCACGCCGTGGCTGCCGGTGCCCCCATCGTCCAAGACGGTCAATGTCGCCATTGAATCGCGCGAGGACGATTCGTTGTTGAGCTGGTACCAGCGCCTGATACAGTTGCGCCGCGAAAATCCCGCGCTGCATGATGGTGCCTTGACCATGCTGAACGTGGATGACAAAAACATTCTGTCATGGTTACGTAAAACCGCGGATGGGCAAGCTGTGCTGATCGCCTGCAACTTTACATCGCAACCGCAAACCGCAGCCTTTGATTTGTCCTCGCAGGGAGTGGCCGGCAAGCAGCTAAAAACCCTGTTGATAACGCCCGGCAGCGCAGAGCCCGATTCAATCGCATCAATCAAACTGCCACCCTACGGCGTTTACATCGGGCAAATCCAGTAAATAGCGGGGAGAGAACCAGCAAATCCCTCGATCCCAGTCAACAAACGCATACTGGGCGCGCTACCCTAAACTTTGTCATCCCGAGCGCACCCGGATTGCCTGCCACGCAGCACTGGACAGGGCGGTGTGTGCGGTTTTCCGTAGGAGAAAACCGCAGGAAGTTTGTCATCGCCACGAAAATCGACAGGAAATCCGGGGTACCCGGATTGCCTGCCACGCAGCACTGGACAGGGCGGTGTGTGCGGTTTTCCGTAGGAGAAAACCGCAGGAAGTTTGTCATCGCCACGAAAATCGACAGGAAATCCGGGGTACCCGGATTGCCTGCCACGCAGCACTGGACAGGGCGGTGTGTGCGGTTTTCCGTAGGAGAAAACCGCAGGAAGTTTGTCATCGCCACGAAAATCGACAGGAAATCCGGGGTACCCGGATTGCCTGCCACGCAGCACTGGACAGGGCGGTGTGTGCGGTTTTCCGTAGGAGAAAACCGCAGGAAGTTTGTCATCGCCACGAAAATCGACAGGAAATCCGGGGTAGCCGAGGGACCTGCAATTCTCTCCACCGGCATCGAAACCTGGCAGGAAACTCCACACTCCCGTTTGTCATCCCGACCGGAGCGGAGGGACCTGCTGTTCTCATCCATGCTTGGCAAGCACCTCTTCATAGGTCCTGTAGACGCCCTCGAAGACCGCATCCCACGACGCCGACAGCGCATAGTTTCGCGCCGCCAGCCTCATCCGCGCATGAAGGTCCGGATCGAGAATAAGCTTGGCCACCGCCGTCGAAAATTCGTCGTCCGTGGCGATCGAACCCGTCTCCCCGTCCTGCACGATGTACCGCGGTCCGCCGTCCGGGGTGACGACGGCGGGAACGCCCGACGCCAACGCCTCTAGAACGACATTGCCAAAAGTATCGGTGTGGGAAGGGAAAACGAAGAGGTCCATATTCGCATAAGCGCGGGCGAGTTCGGCGCCGCGCAGCACTCCGGTGAACTCCGCATTCGGCAAGTGTTGCCGCAGCCAGCCTTCTTCTTTGCCGTGTCCAATGATAAGAAAACGAAAATTGCTGATGCCGCGCTCCATCAGCTCCGTACGAATGCGGGCCAGCAAAAATACGTTCTTCTCAATCGACAGCCGGCCGCAAAATCCAAGCACAAATGCTTCCCCCGTCCCGCTGCGATCACGATGTTCCGGCGAAAAGGCGATGGTATCGACACCGCGAGGCATCAGGGCGCAATGCCGGCCGGTGCACTGCTCCAGCAGGCGGCACAGATCGATATTGGGGGCAAAGAGGGCCTCCGCCATCCGGTAAAACCGGGCACAGGCAAGCAGCGACGCGTCTTCAATTTTCTTTTCCGCCGCGGCTCGTTTGCTGCCCGGAAGCATGCGCAGAAACCACGCGGATCGTTGCGCAGCATATTCGTGGAGATTCGTATGCCACGAGGCCACCAGTGGAATCCTGAGATTCCTCGCCAGCCACGCGCCCAGAATGCCCGGCTCACTCGGCCCGGTGACGTGGACAATATCCGGTCGGAATGCCCGCAGATGCTCTTCGAGAAATTTCTTGTGCCGCAGGAAGGCAGGATCGAAGGTGAGATCTTTTTCCAAACGAAAAGAAACCGCGCTGCCGCGGGGAATCTCGAGCGTGGTCAGCTCTCCCAACTGTTGCTCGCGTATCGCGCTATCCCTTTTGCCCGGATGCAGACAAAAGAAAGGCAGGCCTCTCCGTTGCGCAAACGCTTCAAAGTGCCGGCTGGTATGGGCCACGCCGTTGATCTCGTAGAACGTATCGGGAAAGTACGCCACCCTGGGGGCTGCCGAGCGCATAGGCAGAGTGTATCCGCACGCCGGCGAAGCGAGAAGACTTAACCGATCGTCCAACGGCTCTAGCATTTTCACTTCTGGTGCAGGCTTAGAACGCTTCCTGCTCGCCCAGCGCAAATTGCAGTTCCTGCGGCTCATCCCAGGCAAACCGCAGGCTGTTGCTGACCGGATTGCTCCCCAGCATGCGGACAAACTGGATCACCATCCGCATGTATGCCGGCGCCTCCCCGTATGGCCAGAGCTGGCTAAGCGGGCGATCCACCCCGTGCATATCCGGGTGATAGACACGCTCATCCCAACGCCGTGATCCTTCAGGGAAATCAGGGTAATCGCGAATGGCATCGAGCGTGGAGCGCATGATGCGATGCTTCCACGGCTCGGCGTATTGCGGCATAAAGAGCACGTGACTGCGATTCTCGCGTCGAATCTCGTAGACGAACTCGTTAAAGCTCGTCGCTTGCGTCAGATTTACGTTGGCGTTCGGCTCCAGTCCATGCCGGTCGCCGCCGGAGATCAGCAACTTGTTCCAACGAGCGGCCAGCCGCTTCACCAGTCGATTTTCTTCCCAGTTGCGCAAGCCATTCAGTTCCACGGCGTGAATGAAGCGGCTGTTCTGGGTGAGAAACTCCTCCATCCGCTGTTGATGCAACTCCTCACCGATCTTGTATAAATCCCAATGCGGGTGATTGAAAACGATCAGCACGTTGGGAAGATCGTGCAGCGCGGAGAGCATCTCCGTCAACCGCGCGTCAGAGGGGTGTGCCGTAAATTCTTCAAATTGCCGCATCCATTCGGCACCCGACGCGCTGGGCAGATTGTGGATGCCAAGATGGAAGGCCTGATCCCCGCCGAAGGGAGTCGTCCACTCCACCGAAACCGGGATATGGCGGGCACTCGCGACAGTGCGCAGCAACATCGGCGCCTGGATATCATCGTGATCGGTGATCGATACCAGCGGTTGCACCTGCAGCCGCTCCGCGATCTGCCGGCTCTCCAAATCAAAAGCTAGCCTCGGAGTAAGCGGCGGCGTCCAGTAGCTTGCGGCGTAATTAATTTGCAGTCGGTGTTTTTGCCGGCAACGCTTCTCCTCCCGGGCGATGATCCCCTTGAAGATGCGGTGCTCATTGGCCAATTTGACGATGAAGTCGAGCGTTTCTTTCGAGCGGTTGGTATGGCTGTGTAGCGAGACACCAGAAGCGAAGCCCTTTGCCGCGCCATCGTTGTTCCAGAGATACGAGATACGAGAACCTGTCATCTCTTCCTCCATCCGTCTTGCCTACGTTGGAGCAACCGCACCCTGGCCCGTGCTGCCACACAGTAACTGCGTGATCGCTCTCATGTGCCCAGTATGTTGTGCAACCCATGAATGGCGAGTTACGGGCAGGCGAATAGATATCGAAATTTGGCTGGAACCAGCCTGGACAACCCCTTGCTGCCACCAAAGTAACCGTATTACTTGGGGTGTTAGCGGGTTCCGGTAATGTCGGGATTGAGAAGAGGTTCCTCTTCTACGTTCGGGGGCGCCTGGCGGCGCGCTTCCGGTTCAAGGTGATAGCGGGTCAGCTCCGCCTTAAGGATTTCAAAGGCCTCTTCGGGCGTATCGGCCATTTGAAACAGCGCTCGATCCTGGGCGGAGATTGCGCCTTTGTCGACCAGTACATTCAGGTTGAGGATGCTGTTCCAGTAGGCCGAACCGTACACCACGATGCTGATCTTTTTGGCCAGCTTTTCCGTTTGCACTAGGGTCAGGACCTCAAACATCTCGTCCAGCGTGCCAAACCCGCCTGGGAACACCACCAACGCTTTGGCCAGATACGCGAACCAGTACTTGCGCATGAAGAAGTAGTGGAACTCGAAGTTCAGCGAAGGCGTGATGTAGGGATTGGGCGCCTGCTCGAAGGGCAAACGTATGTTGAGCCCAATGGACTTACCACCGGCCTCATAGGCGCCCCGGTTGGCCGCTTCCATGATCCCGGGTCCACCTCCCGATGTAACGACGAAGCGGTGACGGCGTCCCTTGAGGGTCTGCGTCCACTTGGTCACCAGGGAGGCCAGTTGCCGTGCGTCTTCGTAGTAGCGCGCCATTTCCACGCCTGCCTCGGCGCGGCGCAGGCGCAGCTCGCTGGCTGTTCCCTTGGCGATCTCTTCATCCGTCGCCGGCTGCTCCGCATCTGGCGCGGCCGCAGCGGATCCAGGCTTCTCGAGTAGTTCCAGGTCAAGTTCCTGGCTGGCGTCCTCGTGCGCACGGAAGCGCGCAGACCCGAAGAACACGATGGTGTCCTGAATGCGCTCGCGCCGGAAACGTGCCAGCGGCTCGGAGTATTCCGAGATGATGCGCACCAGCCGCCCATCGGGGCTGTTCACAAACGCAGGGTTCTGATACGACAGGGGAGCGCGATTGAGGTCGGGCGGTTTGCCGGTTTTATGCTTCATGCTTTAAGAGTGGGATCCGCGGAAGTTCACGGCTTCCATCACCGCGATCCACAGGTTCAGCAGGCCGAGGCCCGAAATCATCCCCCGCACTGCGCCGTACATCAGAAACGTGGCCAGGCGCGGAAAGTGATTAATAAGTTGATTGTCTGCCCACAGCGGCGCGTACCAGGGAAGCGCGAGCACAATAACGCCGATATAGATACGGATGACGACATAAAGATACAACTCCACGCGCCGCAGCCACAGAGGAATTCTGGAGGGTCGTTGAGGCGCGGGTTGCCGTTCTTGCACGGTCGAGCCGTTTGGTGGACTGGACGAAAACAGGTTCGACTGTTGCGGCATTTTTCTTAGGCCAGGGCCAAACGCGGGGGCACCCCAGGGTGGTCTATGGCAACAGTAACACAGCGGCCCAGGCCGGATTCTGAGGCGAACACCCATGCACGAAGGGCACGGCTGAGGCCGTGCCCTTCGTGCAGTGAGATTTTCGCTAGCTTGCTATGCAGTGCGCATCTGGACCGAGTTGCCCGCCTCGGCCGCAGCCGCTGCCAGGATCCGATGATGAATAGTAAACAGGGCAAGTTCCAGGCGATCGGAAACCCCGGTTTTGTCATACACGCTGCGCAGATAGTTCTTGATTACCTGCTCGGTGGTGCCCAGACGCAGCGCAATCTCTTTGTTCTTGCAGCCCTGCACAATCAGGGCGACGATCTTCATCTCTTTGGGGGTAAGGCGGTCGCGGACGCGCGCGCCTACCGAATCTTCTTCTTCGGAACCGATGGCCTCAGCCGGCCGCTGAATCGAAGAGAAGCCCTTGATCACGCGATGCACGCATTCCACCAGCGCCTGGCCGGTGGTATTGCGGTAGACCACACCCCGAATGTCGTGTGCGGTGAAAATCTGGGCCGGCTCGCCGTTCTCGGCAATCACTACGGCACGGCTTCCTGCAGCCTTTACATGCGACATCAAATCCTGATATTCGGGCCTCAGAGCGGAAGCAAACAGAACGATCGAGGAGCGGTACGCATCGACGGAGAGCATCAGGCGTTCCAGGTCCGCGCATTGTGCGGCTACGCGGAAGTCCTCTTCGCTCGCCAGGACCTTGGCAATGCCAGCGCGAAAGATTGCTTGATTGTCAGCCAGGATAATTTTATTCATCGTGCTGCCTTGTGCCTCGTGTCGCTTCGATTCGCAATCTTCTTGCCTTAACCCGGCCGCGGCGTCTGCGGCGCGAGCTGCTCCCGGTAATCAAGCGGCCGCATACTCGTGCTATCGGCCACCGGCCATCATTCGTTCTAAGCTGTCTAGTTTTGCGACATCTCTAGTACGTTTCTCTCCGCTACCGAGGTCAGAGAGTATGAGTTGCTGGTGTTCTCAAGCCTAGCGGCTTGGGCGGGAAATGAAACCCCACGAAAGTGGCAGGGGCGCGCCCTCAAGTTGCTGTCGTGACTGGATTTGGGTGTAGCGAAAACGGTGCGAACGAGACGAAGCGGCGCTCATTCAATACACTAAAGAAGCATGGGCAAGCCAGTCATCCTCGCGGTAGACGACGATGTTAGTGTCCTGGAGATGGTGGTCCAGGATCTGCGCCGCCAATACGGTGCGAACTATCGCATCCAACGTGCGGCGTCCGGCCAGGCGGCACTCGACACCTGCGACCAATTGAAAAAGCGGGGGGACACCGTCGCTCTGTTTGTCTCGGACCAGCGTATGCCCGGAATGTCCGGGGTAGAGTTTCTGGGCAAGGCGATGGAATTCTTCCCCGACGCCAAGCGTGCGCTCCTCACCGCCTACGCCGATACCGAGGCGGCCATCCAGGCCATCAACACGGCCAAGATCAACTATTACCTGACCAAGCCCTGGGATCCACCTGAGGAACGCCTCTACCCGGTGCTGAACGACCTGCTGGAAACCTGGAAAGAGGGCTACCGGCCACCTTTCGAGGGTTTGCGGGTGGTGGGGCCGCGCTACACCTTGCGCGATCACCAGGTGCGGGACTTTCTTTCCCGTAACCAGGTTCCTTACGTCTGGCTCGATCCCGAGCAGAACAGCGAAGCCGTGGAGCTGCTCACCCGTTTCCACTTAGATGACCGTAAGCTGCCGGTGGTCCTTTTTGGGGATGGTACCTCTCTGGTGCAGCCCGGCCAAATGGAACTGGCCGCCAAGATCGGGTTGCGCACCCAGGCAACCAAGGAGTTCTATGACCTGGTGATCGTCGGCGCGGGTTTGGCCGGGCTCGCCGCAGCCGTATATGGCGCCTCGGAAGGGCTGCGGACCTTGGTGATCGAAGATGAAGCTCCAGGAGGGCAGGCAGGCTCCAGTTCAAGGATCGAGAATTACCTCGGCTTTCCCGAGGGGGTGAGAGGCGAAGACCTGGCCCGGCGAGCACTGATCCAGGCCACCCGGTTCGGGGCGGAATTGCTGACCCAGAAGGCAACCGGCATCCGCACCGAGAACAACTACAACATCGTGCAGTTGGCCGATGGTAGGGAAGTATCGTGCCACGCTTGTCTTATCGCTGTGGGCGTCTATTACCGCCGTTTGACCACACCGGGAGTGGAGCGACTGACCGGGGCAGGGGTCTATTATGGGGCGGCAATGACCGAAGCCCAGGCCTGTAAAGACGAGAATGTCTTCATTGTCGGGGGAGCAAACTCGGCCGGCCAGGCTGCTATGTACTTCTCCAAGTACGCCAAAAAGGTAACCATGCTGGTAAGGGCCGATGGGCTTAAAAACAGCATGTCGAAATATTTAATCGATCAGATTGCCGGTACATCCAATATTGAGGTTAAGACCGGATGCCGGGTGGTGGAAGCTTTGGGCGAGAGCCGCTTATCCTGTTTGCGCGTATGTGGGCCTGAGAACGAGGAAACCGTGCCGGCAACTGCTTTGTTCATCTTTATTGGTGCGGCGCCTAACACGGACTGGCTCCCGGACTCGATTATGCGCGACCCCAACGGCTTCCTGCTCTCTGGTTCTGACCTGAAGGTGGACGGCAAAATGCATAAGAATTGGAACCTGCCCAGGGACCCGTACTTGCTCGAGACCAGTGTTCCAGGCATATTTGTGGCCGGCGATGTGCGCCACGGCTCGGTAAAGCGAGTCGCGTCAGCAGTCGGCGAGGGGTCGATTTCCGTGCAATTTATCCACCAATACCTGGCAGGCTTCTAAGCCAATGACAGACGTTCAGCAAAGTTCGAAGGTAGAGCAGGTAGAGGCAGCCAGCCTCTTGACCCAGTTGCAGAAGGTGCCGGTCTTCGCCGGCATCTCGCTGCAGGAGCTTCGATGCCTGGAAGCGGTGGAGTTGATTCACGCCGATGCAGGTGCTGATCTGCTGGACATCACCCGCACGCGACGCGGCTTCTGGATTCTGCTCGAAGGCGAGCTTCGTCTGCAGAAGCGTGTGTCTGATGGAGAACTCGTACTCATCGGCCAACTGACGGCCGGTGAGACTTTTGGCGAGCTCCCCTTGCTGATGGGTAAGGACACGGAAGCGGTCATCACTGTGCTTAAGCCCAGCACCGTCGTTTACCTGCGGGAAGACCTTTTTTGGAATCTGATGTTTGCCTGCCCCCAGGTGCGTATTGGCGTTTTGGGAAACATGGCGCGCAGGTTGCAGGTCTTTCAATCCCAGGAGCTGCATCGCGAAAAACTGATTTCCCTGGGCACGATGGCGGCTGGACTGATGCACGAATTGAATAACCCCGGTGCAGCAGCCCGGCGCGCCGCCTCGCAAATGCGAGAAAACCTGAGCCGGCTGCAACAGATCAGCCTGCGCATGTGCGCTAACGATGAACCCATGACCAAGGGTCAGACCGAGTGCCTGCGCGTTCTGCAAGAAATGGCGTTGCAACCCCAAAAGCAGACGGCCATGAGTTCTATGGACCAGGCCGACGCCGAAGATGAGTTGGCGTCCTGGCTTGAGACACACGGCATTGATAATTCCTGGAAACTGGCCGCGACACTCTCCGCAATCGGCTTCAATTCTAAGACGCTCGAATGCGCCCAGCACGAGTTCCCCGGAAACTCCTTATCCGATCCACTGAACTGGATGGAAGCACTCACCTCCAGTGTTCAGTTGGTGGGGACGATTGAAGAGAGTGTTTCCCGGGTGACCGATCTGGTCGGAGCGGTTAAGAAGTATGCCTACGAAGACAAGCCGATGCGCCATCAGCTTGATGTCCACGACAGCATTCAAAGCACGCTTGTCATTCTAGGACACAAATTTCGCCAAAAAGAGCTGGTCGTGGAGAAAGTCTTTGCCCCCACTCTTCCGCCGCTTTCCACGTGCGGCATCGGCCTGAGCCAGGTCTGGACCAATCTGCTCGATAATGCGATCGACGCATCTCCGCAAAAGGGCGTTGTGAGTATTCACACCTGGGTAGACGGCGACAGGGTTGGCATCACTATTGGCGATAACGGTTCGGGCGTCCCCGAGGAAAACAAGAAACTGATCTTTGAGCCTTTCTTCACTACCAAGCCCACGGGGCAGGGCACCGGCTTAGGCCTCGACATTGTGCGCCATATCGTGGTGGACAAGTTTGGCGGAGAAATCCTACTCGAATCCGTACCCGGCAAAACCGAATTCACTGTCAAGCTGCCCGTTATTTCCTGATCTCCGGCAGGGGCAGGCCAGCCCCACTAGACGATGTCGGTCTCGTGATCGCTCTTGAAGCGGCCGTTGTTTGCCCACAGCGTCAGTGCAATAAAGAAGATCACCGCTCCACCAATCACACTACAAACTTCCAGCATGCTTCCTCCTTGGACACAGTCATTCTAAATCGTTCTCTTTGTCCTTTGCTCAAAGAGCTTTGCGTCGATCAGAAAGCGAAACCAGAATGTCTGCAGGGTCCAGAAAATAAACCCCTCCCGCCCGTCCAGGAAGCCCAGCCGCAGAAAATAACGGTAGAAGAAGAGTGCGTAGGGACGAACGAAGAGCGGAGCGTCATTGTAAAGACCGCGGAGAAAACGTTTGCGCTCCACCGCATTGCCCCAGAGACGAGGCTGGATGCGCACTGTCTGCATCGCTTGCGTCTGCTCCATCACCTCTGCATCCGACCATCGGTTATGCCTGGCTGTCCACTCTGAGAGCGACATGCGGATCTCATCGATCATGTAGCCTTGCAGCTGGCCTGCGGAACCCTGGGTCAGATAGAAGTGCTGGTCGTATTTGCGTTCTTCGCAGCGGCCGATGCCGTTGCGGAAGAGTCGCATATGCCAGGTGGGCGACATGCCTCCGTGTCGCATCTGTCGCCCTAGAAACTGCACCAGTCGAGCGATCAAAAAGCCGGAGTGGTCAGGGTTCTCCGGCAATGCCTGGATGGACGCGATCAGTTCCGGCGTAAGCCGTTCGTCGGCGTCCAGGTGCAGTTGCCATGGGTAACGGAATGCCAGATGGTCGATGGCCCAATTCCTCTGTGCCCCGTAGCTTTCGAACGCGTGCTGTACGACCTGGGCTCCGTGTTGCCGGCTGAGCGCCACCGTCTCATCTGTGCTGAAGGAGTCAACCACGTGAAGGTCTTCGGAAATCTGCTGTGCCTGGGCTAGCGTTGCCGCTAATGTTCCGACCGAGTTATACGCAAGAATAACGACGGAGGGCTTCATCGCAGCGTCTCGCTGTCGATGCGGCGAACGTTCGCTTCGCTGAAGGCATGGTGCGTCGCCGCGACCGAGTCTCCCTTGTTGATCGCCCGGCAGGCATCTTCCACCACGTAAGTCTCAAAGCCGGCCTGCACACTGTCGATGGCGGAGTAACGCACGCAATAGTCATAGGCCAGGCCGGCGAGAAAGATGCGTCCTAGTCCGCGCTCGCGCAGGTAGCCGGTAAGTCCGGTACGGGTGATGCGATCGTTCTCCCGGAAAGCCGAATAGGAGTCGATGCCACTGCGAAAACCCTTGCGCAGAATCAGCTCCGCATGATCGGGATGCAGCTGCGGGTGAAAAGCCGCCCCCATGCTTCCTTGCACGCAATGGTCGGGCCACAGCACCTGCTCGCCGTGAGCTGTCTCGATCACGTCAAACGGAGCATGCCCGGGATGATTCGACGCGAAGGAATGATGGTCCTGTGGATGCCAGTCCTGGGTCATGATCAGATGGCGAAAGAGCGCAGCCATCCGGTGAAGTACAGGTACCACGTCCTGACCGCCCGGCACGGCGAGCGCGCCTCCATCACAGAAGTCATTCTGCACGTCAATTACCAGCAGCACATCGCGGTCAACCAGCTCGATACTCATACCTTGATCCTTACACACTAACGGCAGCGGCTCTTGTTCTGCACCAACCTGGTTATTCAGATAGCACGCTCACGCATTGCAGCCACGACGTCCTCGCTCGAGTAACCGAGACTCTGCAAAATCTCAACATTGTGCTCGCCCAGCAATGGAGGCGGGAGGCGATACAACACCGGCGTAGAGGAAAGCCGCACCGGGTTGGCAATACTCCGCACCGTATCGAGCGTAGGGTGCTTGATCTCCACGATCAATCCGCGCGCCAGCGCCTGGGGATCGTTCACTGCTTCGCCTACGGTGGAGATGGCGGAGGCCGGGATATCCTCCGCGGCCAGGCGGCTCAGCCACTCGCTCGCCGGAGCTTTATCAAAGATCGCGCAGAGTTCAGCAATCAGTGTTTGGCGATGTAGGGTGCGCAACGCATTGGTGTGAAAGCGTGCGTCGGCTCCCAATGTCTCCGTTGCATCGATGGCGCGGACAAAGCGAAGCCACAGCGCATCTGTGCCCACGGCCGCGATAAAATGACGTCCGTCTCCAGCCCGAAAAACCTGGTAGGGAACTATGCTGGGATGCGCATTCCCCCAGCGCAGGGGAGACTCACCGGCATTCAGGTAGTTGCTGCCTGCGTTGATGAGCAAGGTCAGTTGGGAATCGAAGAGCGCCATGTCCAGCGCCTGTCCCGCCCCGGTTTTTTCCCGCGCCAGTAAGGCGGCTAGAATGCCTAACGCGGAGTAGAGACCGCAAGTCATATCCGCGATCGCGACCGGATAACGAATTGGCTCACCCCCCGGTTCCCCGGTAAAGCTCATGATCCCCGCCTGCGCCTGCGCGATGATGTCATAGCCTGGCAATCCCGACTTGGGGCCCGTGTGTCCATAGCCGGAGATCGCACAGTAAACCAGCCGAGGGTAACGCGCGCAGATACTCTTGGCATCGAAGCCGCGCCGTTCCAGAGAAGAAACGCTGCGCTGGTTGATGAGGAACACATCCGCAGTAGCCAGCAGCCGGTGCAGAATCGCAGCCCCCAGCGGCTGATCGTAGTCGAGCGAGAGCGAACGCTTATTGCGATTCGTAGCTAAGAAATAGGCGGACTCACTGCCCACAAACGGAGGTCCCCAACTGCGCGACTGGTCTCCGGTCTGCCTGCGCTCCACCTTAACGACGTCGGCGCCGAAGTCTCCCAGCATCATGGCGCAGTAAGGGCCGGCCAGTGCCTCGGTAAGTTCAACAACGCGGATGGACTCGAGAACAGACATCAGAACCCCGGGGGACGTTCGCCGGCCACCGCGAAGCTCCGTTCCAACGCCAGGCCTGCATTCGCTAACCTGCCCTCATCGAACAGCCGGCCGATGAGAGTGATGCCATGCGGCACGCGCCGGGGCGGCGAAAACTTCGCGGGCGGGTTGGCTGGATCAGGCGCCCAATCACTCCGTGCCTCCGAGACCTCAATGAATCCGGCGCGCAAAGTGAGCGACGGATGACCGGTAGCGTTGGTGATGGTCAGTATCTCGTCGCGCAGAGAAGGAACGAGAAGCAGATCCACCTGGGAAAAGAGGCGCCCCATCTCGTTGGCCACCTTCCGGCGAAAGCGATCCGTCTGCACGAAGTCCACCGCGGAAAGAAAACGTGCCTGGCGAAACGAGTTGGGCCACCCGTCCGGCACCTGCATCTTGAGCTGATCGACACCGTGGGTGAGCGTCAATTCTTCGAAAGCGGCGGCTGCCTCGGCGAACAGGATCAGCTGCAGCGAATCATACGGCCAGTCGGGGATGGCGACCTCAACCGGGACCATGCCCAAATTCTTCACCGTTTCGAGCGCGGCGCGATCGACCTCGGTGGCCGGAGCTTCTTTCATCCATTGAGGGAAGTAGCCTACGCGCAGGCCCTCCACCTTCGCTGCCGCGTCGTAGTCCAGCTTGCTGGGCACGCTTGATACATCGCCCGCGTCCGGGCCGGTAATTGCCTCCAGCACCAGCATGGAGTCCTCGACACTGCGCGTCATCGCGCCCAGCTTGTCGAGCGACCAGCAAAGCGTCATGGCGCCGGTGCGAGGAACCCGCCCGTAGGTCGGGCGCAGACCCGTAACTCCGCACCGCATGCTGGGGCTCACGATGCTGCCGCCGGTCTCGCTGCCGATGGCAAAGCCCACTAAGCCCGCAGCTGTGGCGGCGCCCGGCCCTGCGCTCGAGCCGGACGCCCCTTCTGCCAGCAGCCACGGGTTCTTGGTCTGGCCACCGAACCAGATGTCGTTCAGCGCCAAAGCGCCCATGCTCAGCTTGGCGACTAGCACCGCGCCTGCCTGCTGCAAACGCTTGACTACTGCTGCATCCTCCGTGGGGATGCGGTTCCTGAAAGGCTCAGCACCGTAGGTGGTGGGAATGCCGGCCGTATCGAGCAGATCCTTACCGCCCCAGGGAATGCCATGCAACGCACCGCGGTAGTGGCCTGCGGCAATCTCCTGATCAGCCTGTCTGGCCTGCGCGATGGCCAGCTCGCGCGTCGGCGTGATCACGCAAAGTAGCGTGGGATTAAACCGCTCCATGCGCTGCAGGTAGATGTTGGTAAGGCGCTCTGAGGTGAGCTGGCGTTTTTCGATCCAGCGTGACAGCCGGGTTACGGGGGCGAAGGCGATGTCCTCGTCGCTGGCCGGCAGCGGAACAGGATCACTCTTACTACGCAGAAACAGATTCTGCGCCGGGCCTGTCTGCTGGCCGGGCAGTGTCGCTTCGCAATGGGACCAGGGTGCCAGGGCGGGCTCCAGCGCAACTTTGCGTGGGCCTGTACGCCGCTCGTACAGGGGAGCCATGCTGTTGCGCCAGCTTTCTACTGCCTGTTTGCGCTCGCCTTCGCTCAACTCCACCTGTACCAATTTTTCGGCTTCGGCAAACGTCGAAGGCGACACCTCAGGCCCGGCTGCGGGCGCTGTAGCAAAGGCGGGAGGGGCTCCCGGAGGCAGCGGGGCGGCCGTCTGCTCCTGCTTGCAGGACGTGATGGCGATACCCAGCAAGCTGAGCGAACTGTTAGCTAAAAACTGTCTGCGTGATTCGGACATGGCATCTCTGCTGCGTAGCATAATTCAATGCTTGCGGAGAATGCTGGGTGCCCCACGTCCGCACCAGCGTACGTGGGTTGAAAATGGTTTTTTTCGAATGCTTTCACTCAGTGGAATAAAAAATCCTACGGGCAAAACTTTGGAGGGGCTTCGCCCCGTCTTCCCAACCCAGGTACGCTGGTGCGAACCTGGGCACCCGTCCGGTTGCTTTTGGGTTCGCAAGCTCTCTTAATCCTTCTTGATGACCACCCCTTCGAGCGGCCGAAGAGAAACCCTCGACTCAACCGCATCACCGGAGCGATCCATGTGGGTCGAAACGACAATGTGGCCGGCCGTGATCGGCGCCTCTTCATCGCTCTGGTTGAAATTGAGCAGGATGGTAAACCGCTGCCCCTCATCCACCCTCTCGTAACCCAGAATCTGGCCCCTGCCGGCGACCCCTTCGACACGACCGCTATTCAACGCTGCAGTCTCATTGCGCAGCCCGATGAGGGTGCGATACAAGCTCAGCACCGACTCGCTCTGACTACGGAGCGTGGCCACATTGACTGTCGCATGGTCAGCCCCCAGGCGAAGCCACGGGGTTCCTGAAGTGAACCCGGCAAATCGCGAGCTATCCCACTGCATGGGCGTGCGCTCCGGATCGCGGCCCTGGCCCTTGCCCGGCTCATTCTTCTCTGCAGGATCTTGTACCTCTGCCGGGGGAATCAAGACGTTGGTCATGCCGATTTCATCACCGTAGTACATGGTGGGCGTGCCTCGGAGCGTCAGCAGCAACATCGCCGCGATGCGCGCCTGGGCGCTACCTATGCGTGTGGCTACGCGCGGTTGGTCGTGGTTCCCAACCACCCAGTTCGGCCACGCGCCTGCCGGCAACGCCGCCTCGTATTCCGTAATCACCTGGGCAATGGCCTCCGCGCTCCACGGGCACGAAATCAGATGAAAATTGAAGGGGAGCTGCGCCCCATTGAGGTCCTGACCGTAGTAGGTCGCAAGCTGATCGAAGGGCAGATAGATCTCTCCAATCAGCAAGCGGTCGTCGTAGGAATCCATCACGGCCCGCATGTCCGCCACGATCGTATGCACCTCAGGCCGATTGGTGTTGTAGACGGGAAGCAGGCGCAGAGACGCAGGCGCATCCGGAGCGCTCGCGGGATTGACGGGATTATCGCGAAACTGATCATCCTTGATCATCATCCACATCACGTCCACGCGGAAACCATCCACGCCGCGGTCCAGCCAGAAGCGAAGCACGTTGAGCATCGCTGCCACCAGCTCCGGGTTGCGCCAGTTCACATCCGGCTGCTGCTTCAAAAACGAGTGGTAGTAGTACTGGCTGCCATCCTTGGTCCAACCCGAACCGCCGAAGTTGCTCAACCAATTGTTGGGTGGACCGCCATCGGGAGCCGGGTCGCGCCACAGGTACCAGTCGCGCTTGGGATTGGTGAGGGACGAACGGCTTTCCAGAAACCAGGGATGCTGGTCGGAGGTGTGGTTGGGCACGAAATCGAGAATCAGCTTGAGCCCGCGTTCGTGGATAGCGCGAAGCAGTTGGTCGAAGTCGGCCAGGGTGCCAAAGATAGGGTCCACGTTGCAGTAATCGGCGATGTCGTAGCCGAAATCAGCCATGGGCGAGGGGTAGAAAGGCGCAATCCATACTCCCTTGATGCCCAGCCCGGCCAGGTAATCGAGCCGCTGAAGAATGCCCTGCAGATCGCCGATGCCGTCCCCATTAGCGTCCTGGAAAGATCGCGGATAGACCTCGTAGAGGATGCCATACTGCCACCACACCGTTGATTGCATATCAGGGCCCCACGGCCAGAAAACAGACGATACACTGATCGTTATGAGTAAACCGACCCAAGTGTTGAACAAGTACAGCTCCCAGATTACACAGCCCAAGTCGCAAGGGGCATCTCAGGCCATGCTCTATGCGACCGGCCTCCGCGAGCCCGATATGGCCAAGCCGCAGGTAGGCATTGCGAGTGTTTGGTATGAAGGCAATTCCTGCAATATGCATCTTCTGCATCTGGCGGAAAAGGTGAAGGAGGGAGTAGCCGCCTCCGGAATGGTTGGCCTGCGCTTCAACACCATTGGAGTAAGCGATGGAATCTCCATGGGCACCGATGGCATGAGCTATTCGCTGCAATCACGCGACCTCATCGCCGACTCCATTGAAACCGTGATGGCTGCCCAGTGGTATGACGCTAATGTTTCGATTCCTGGTTGCGACAAAAATATGCCCGGATGCCTGATCGCCATGGGCCGGTTGAACCGGCCCAGCCTGATGGTCTACGGCGGCACCATCCGCGCCGGCCACCTGGGCAACCAGAAGCTGGACATCATCTCCGCCTTCCAAAGTTACGGCCAATTCATCAGCCATACCATCACGGATGAGCAGCGGCAGCAGATCGTGCGCCACTCGTGTCCTGGAGCCGGCGCCTGCGGCGGTATGTATACCGCGAATACCATGGCCTCGGCTATCGAGATCCTGGGCATGAGCCTTCCTTATAGCTCATCGACGCCTGCGGAAGACCCCTTGAAGCTCGACGAATGTTTTCGCGCCGGCGCCGCCGTTCTGAATTTGCTCAAACTCGATTTGAAGCCCCGTGACATCATGACGCGCGAGGCCTTCGAAAACGCCATGGTCATTGTTGCAGCTTTGGGCGGTTCCACCAACGCGGTGCTTCATTTGATCGCTATGGCGCGTTCCGTGAATGTTCCTCTCACCATTGATGATTTCCAAAGGGTCAGCGATAAGACTCCGCTGCTCGCCGATTTCAAACCCAGCGGCGCTTACGTCATGGAAGATCTGCAATCCGCCGGTGGCTTGCCTGCGGTGACCAAGATGCTTCTGGCCGAGGGACTGTTGCATGGCGACTGCGTCACCGTGACCGGTAAGACGCTCGCGGAGAACGTGAAGGATCTGCCTGGTCTGCGCGCCGGCCAGGAGATCGTGCGTCCGGTTTCAAATCCTCTGAAGGCGAGCAGTCACCTGCAGATACTCAGAGGCAACTTGGCCCCCGAGGGGGCGGTGGCGAAGATCACAGGCAAGGAAGGGCTCCGATTTTCTGGTCCGGCCAACGTCTTCGATTCTGAAGAGTTGATGGTCAAGGCTCTGGAGGAAGGAAAGATTGCCAAAGGCCAGGTCATCGTCATTCGCTACGAAGGCCCAAAGGGCGGTCCAGGCATGCCCGAAATGTTGACCCCCACTTCGGCAATCATGGGAGCGGGTCTAGGCAAAGACGTGGCCTTGATGACCGACGGCCGCTTCTCTGGCGGTTCCCACGGCTTCATCGTCGGTCATGTCACGCCGGAAGCGCAGGAAGGTGGTCCCATTGCGCTGGTGCGCACCGGCGATGTCATCACCATCGATGCCAGCAAGAATGAGATCTCTGTGGCGCTGCCGGATGAAGAACTAGCCGCCCGCCGCAAGGCCTGGAGCATGCCGCCCTACAAAGCGGAGCGAGGCACGTTAGCGAAGTACATCCGCTGTGTAAAGAGCGCCGCACTCGGATGCGTCACTGACGAATAGTGCCGGTACCCAGCCCAGAAGACTCCGCGTGAGAACCGAACCTGTTGTGATGAGGATGGAAACATCTGCTTCTTTCGCGCTTGGCGTACATTTTTTTCATCCACTAGCTAACTCCCCATGGAGGCACCACCCTACCCTTGTCATCAACCGGACCCGGATTTCCTACGTCCCGGCACTGACCAACGCCCACGTGTGCAGCTTTCAGTAAGGAAAGCCGCATGAAGTTCGCCAACGCCGCAAAGCTCGACAGGAAATCCGGGGGAGCGCAGCGGAGGGATCTGCCCTGAGCGAAGTCGAACGGGGACCTGCTGTTCCACTCAATCCGCAACGAAGGTTTGTCTCAAGCTCTGTTGACGAGTACTAGCTGAACGTGGCGTCGTTGCGAGACTGCGCATTGGCAGACCATACTCATCAGTGCAATATTCTTTATCAAGGCTCACCCTATGAAATCTTTGCTTTTGCTGCTTGCGCCTCTTCTCTTCGCGGTAACCGCTTCTGCCGCTTCCACGTATCCAGCACGACTGGATGACCCCGCTGCCGTCTATCTCACAGCCGGGGAATTCCATGTCCACGCGGACGGCCAAGGGGACGATAGCGCAGCTCTTCAGGCAGCGATTGATAACCTGCAGGCCGCCAAAGGGGAAGGCATCGTATTCGTTCCCCAGGGCCGCTACCGCATCAGCCGGACTATCTATCTCTGGCCGGGTGTGCGCATCATTGGTTACGGGGCGGAGCGTCCGGTCTTCGTGTTGGGTGAAAACACACCCGGATACCAGGATGGCATCGCCTACATGTTCTTTTTCGCCGGCGCCCGTCCCAGGCCGCAAACAGCAGGAGCGCGACTCGGTTATCATCCGCCGCCCACACCGCGGGGCGTGGTTCCTCCCAGCCGCGAGGTTCCCGACGCCAATCCTGGCACCTTCTACTCCGCGATGAGCAACGTGGACTTTGCGATTGGCCCGGGAAACGCCGGCGCGGTCGCTATTCGCTTTCACGCCGCACAGCATGCCTTTCTCAGCCACATCGATTTCAATATCGGCTCTGGATTCGCCGGTGTGCATGAAGTCGCGAACGAGGCCGAGGATCTCCACTTTCACGGCGGCCAATTCGGCATCATGGCGCGCAAGCCTTCCCCGGCCTGGCAGTTCACGCTCATCGATTCCACTTTTGACGGCCAGCGCGAAGCTGCTATCCGCGAAAACGAAACCGGGCTCACCCTGGTCCACGACGAGTTTCGCAATGTTCCCACTGCGATCTCGATCGATCCCCATTACTCCGACCAGCTTTGGATCAAAGACAGCCGCTTCGAGAACATCACCGGGCCCGCGGTGGTGATCAGCAACGACGCCAGCCGCATGACCGAAATCAATTTTGAGAATCTCGACTGCAACCACGTACCCCTCTTCGCCAGGTTGCGCGAGAGCGGCAGGGAATTCAAACAAGTTGCGGATACGTATCACGTCAGCGTGTTTTCCCATGGCCTTGGCATCGCGTATCCAGGCGCGAAGGCGGCCTTCGAGACTCGCTATGAGTCCTCAGCACTCGCCGCTCTGCCGCCACCTACTCCGCCAGCGATCAGTCCGCTGCCTGATCCCAGCACCTGGGTGAATGTCACTACTCTCGGCGTCAAGGGCGATGGCCAAACCGATGTCACGGTTGCGTTGCAGAAGGCCGTTGATGAGCACCCGGTGCTTTATTTCCCTAGCGGCCGTTACTTATTGCACGACACCCTCATGCTTCGTCCCGGCACTGTTCTGATCGGCCTCCACCCCAGCACCACGCAATTCGATCTCCCTGACGGCACACCTGGCTTTGAAGGGCCCGGCGCCCCCAAGCCGCTCTTGCTCGCGCCCGCCGGTGGGGCCAACATCATCACCGGCCTCGGCATCTTTACCGGTGGTTTCAACCCCCGGGCCACCGCTCTTCTCTGGCGTTCTGGCAAGAACTCGCGGGCGGACGATGTTCGCTTCCTGGGCGGCCACGGCACCAACAACCCGGATGGCACGCGCATGAACCCCTACAACGCTACCCACAGTGCAGATCCCAACCCGCATCGCCCATGGGACTCGCAATATCCCAGCTTGTGGATCGATGGTGGCGGCGGGACCTTCGCCAACATCTGGACGCCGGACACCTTCGCCCAGGCTGGCATGCTGGTTTCAAACACCACTATCCCTGGCTTTGTGTATGAGATCTCCAGCGAGCACCATGTCCGTGCGGAGTTCAAACTGAAGAATGTTTCGAACTGGGAGCTCTACGCACTGCAGACGGAGGAAGAGAGCGGCGAAAGCCAGAATGCCTCCTCACTAGAGATCGACCACTCCAGCAACCTCACCATTGCCAACTATCACGGCTACCGCGTGACCCACATGGAGAAGCCCTTCCCCTACGCAGTGCGCGTGGCGGATTCCACCAACATCCATTTCCGCAATGTGCATGTGGATGCCAACAGCTCCATCGGTTTCTGTGATGCGGCCGGCGTCTGCCGTCAGGCAGTGCGGTCGAACAAGGTTCCCTTTGAGGATGCCATCGTCGATCAGACCCTGCACACCCAGGTGCGTGACCGTGAGTTCGCGTACCTCGATATCAATGACGACAAGCCCATCCCCGCGGCCCGCGCAGAGGACGCCGGCCTCATCGAGAAAGGCGCCCAGGTGCAGCGCCTTGCCACCGGATTCTTCAATATCTCCGGCGCTGCCATCGACGCAGCCGGGCAACTCTATTTTGTCGACGCGCAGTTCCAGCGAATCTACCGCTGGTCCCCGGAGTCTCAACAAGCCGTGGTGGTGAGTGACGCTCCACTCGATCCGGTCAGTCTAGTCTTCGATAAGGCGGGTGACCTCATCGTTCTCTCTTCCGGCGGAAAGGATCTCACTGCTTACTCCTTGGATCCGAACAGCGCTGATCCCGAAGCAAAGCTCGCACTTCTGCCCCTTGAGCCCGCAGCCGAACGTCCCGGTCTTACTCCTGCATTGCCGGTCGACTATTGGTTCAACGGTGACTTCGCAGAGACTCTCTCAGCCACCCAGCCTTATACGTATACGTCGCTGCAACAGATGTTCGAGAAGGGTCTGGGTACGCGCACGACCTATCAGTTCGTCTCCCCAGACAACACTCTCTTTATCCCCACCAACGCCCCCATCGTGCAGGGCGAGCCCTACTTTGGCACCAAGTGGACTCCTGTCCTCGAAGCCTATGGATTAGTGAAAGGTACGGAAGGCAAGACCTTCTACGCCACCAACGAAGCCGAGCAGCGCACCTATCGTGGGCTACTCAACGCCGACGGATCCTTATCGCAGATCACCACATTCGTGGAGCAGGGAGGAGAAAGTCTGGCGCAGGACTCCGACGGCAACGTCTATCTAGCCGCCGGCCAGATCTTTGCCTACTCACCTGCGGGTAAGCCGCTGGGCAGCATCGACGTTCCCGAGCGTCCCCACGATATCCTCTTCGGGGGCAAAGACCGCCGCACCCTCTATTTACTCAGCGACCACTCTCTGTATGCCGTGCACATGCGCCATCCCGGGCTCTAGTGTCTTCTATAACGCCCATGGCACTCTGGGCCATGGGCCCCCCCTGAAACAAAGGACTTAGCCGACAACAAGGGGGCTCATCTCGCTTATCACTCATATTGCGCAATTTTTTTCCGAACACCCAGCGGCTTGCTTAAGCAGGTGGCGCCGCCGGTTCCCGCTTGCGAACGCCTTCACCCACCGGCCCCTGGTGCCCCAGCGTACGGTTGAGCCACTCGGTCATTTGCACCTCCCAGTCGGGCACGCCCGGCACCCTGTACCAGCCGCCCGTTGCATGCATCCCGCCTGGGATACGAATAATTTCGCTCGAGACCCCAACCTTGCGCAGCGCCGCATCCAGATTGGTCGCTTCGCTGAACGGAATGTACTCATCCTTATCCCCAAGGATCTGCAGGAACGGCGGATCACCTTTGTGCACATAAGTGATCGGAGACGCCTCCTTCAGTGCCTCGGCCTCTCCCTTTTCCTTGATTAACGGGTCGAGCAACGCATGCACATCGGCGTTCAGCGGCACCGTGGCAAAACTGCTCTGCGCGAACAGGGTCACCACCGCCTGCACCTGCGCGCTCTCGCGATCCACGGGATCGGCTGCGGCTGGATCTCCGGGCAGATTCAAGAGCCCGACCATGTTGCTCAGAAAACCGCCCGCCGACCCACCCACCAAGGCTATTCGATTCGCCTGCCCGTCCCAAGTTCTTGCATTGTGGCGTAGGAAACGGATCGCCCGTTCCACGTCGTACACCATGTAGGGATAGGGATACTTCGGCGCCAGACGATAGTTGATGGAGAACACCGCGTACCCTGCAGGCGCGAGAAAATCGGCGCAGTAGGCTTCGCTTCCGCTCTTGCTATTCCCCCGTTGATAGCCGCCTCCATGAATAATGATCGCGATCGGATGCGGCCCAGCGCCCTTGGGCGCGTAGTAATCCATGGTCAGCGGCTGGCCGTCGGCCACCCCGTACACGATGCCTTCTTGTGTCGGCGTCCGCACATCCGCGGCGAAGGCTGATGCCGCCAAAACCAACCCCAACACAGCACTCTGCAGCAGTCGATGGGTTCTTGTCATGGTCATGCGCTCAGCGGCCGCTCAGGATGCACCGTCATCCAGAGCCCCGCCCCGAGCACGGCGAGTGCGGCGGCGATTGCGAAGGAGGTGGTCCAGCCGAAGCGCTGCGCCACCCAGGGTGTCAGGGATGCAGTGACGGCGCCCCCAATCTGCGCTCCCATGTTGACCATGCTGGAGAACACGCCGGAACTGCGTCCGGCAATGTCGGCCGAGACCGACCAGAAAGAGCTTTGCGAAACGTACAACGCGCCCGCCCCACCCGCCAGGATGACCCCGGCAAGTTGGGGGCTCTGCACTCTCGAACCGAGTACCAGGAACACAGCGGTAAAAAGGAACGCCACCGCAGCCAGTCCGCAACGCCCTACGCGCAGCCCGTAGGCCCGGGTAAGGCGGTCACTGAGGACGCCCCCACCCAGGCAGCCGACGGTCATCGACAAAAAGGGAAGCATGGAGAACATCGCGCTGGCCTTGAGATTGAAACCCCGCACCTGCGCCATGTAGAGGAAGAACCAGCTGAAGAAGATCCAGGCGGTGTAGCCGAAACCGAAGTAGCTAACGACCAGCGCCAGCAGATCGCGTCGTTTCAAGATCGCTGACCAGGAGATCACCGGCCCGGCACTTGCGGCATCATCGCCAGGCGCAACGCCGGCACTCTCGGCGATGCCTTCGCGAATGAGCTTCAGCTCCGACGGCGACACCTTCGGGTCTTCTTCGGGGGTGTCGCGCGCGAACCACCACCACACCGCGCCCGCCACCACTCCGATGACGGCGCTGAACCAGAAGGCGGAGCGCCAGCCGTGATGGAGGATAAACCATGCCAACAGCGGGGGAGTGAGGCCGCTGCCAGCGCCCACTCCAGCGAAGATGAGCCCATTGATGACTCCACGCTCGTGCTCCGGTACCCATCGGGCGACGAACTGGTTAGCCGCGGGATAAATCACGGCTTCGCCGGCCCCCAGTGCGAAACGAATGCCGATGAGCAGCAGCACCGCCTGGGAGATGCCGGCGGGTATCAGCGTGGTAAGCGCGGTGGCAACGCCCCACCACACCACCCCCAACGCAATCACCAGCCGTGGGCCAAAACGGGAGGCGAGCCATCCGGCGGGAACCTGAAAACCGGCGTAACCAATAAGAAATGCGCTGAAGATCCATCCCAGGTGCTGGTTGCCCAAGCCGTACTCGGAGCTGATCTGCAGGCCCGCGATGGAAATATTCGTGCGGTCGAGAAACGAGATGGCGCTGAGAACGAATAGCAGGAATGCGAGGAAAAATCTCTTACGGGTGTGGCGTTCTGCAAGCATCCGGTCATTGCTCCTGAGGACGCGGACACTCAACCAGCGGCCGCAAGAAATGATACCCCACAGGGCTCAAGAGGGAGCCGGGTGCTAACGTATGATTCGGTTGTGGAGGGGTCTCGTGTGTTTTTCGGCTAGCGCAAACTTTATCGGCAGCGCCGTACTGGGTGCCATAGGAGTGGTGACGCTGACCGAAGTCAAGCATCGCCGAGAGCTGCTTTTTGCGGCCGTCCCACTGCTCTTTGCGCTACACCAGTTCACCGAAGGGTTTGTCTGGCTGGGGCTGGATGGCAAGCTGTCGCCCATTGTGACCCATGATGCTGCGGCAGCCTATATTTTGTATGCCCAGGGCTTGCTCCCCTTCCTCCTGCCGCTGAGCGTTCTGCTGATAGAGCCGACCAGACCCCGGCGGCGGCGAATGCTTGATTTCTCACTCCTGGGCGCTGGGCTGACGGTCTACCTGCTGTGGGGGCTGATCGCCTATCCTCTGCATGTCTCCGCGGCCGGTCACGGCATCATCTATACCAACCCCATAACCACCACGACCGTGGTCGCAGTGCTCTATGTGACTGCTACCTGCGGTGCGCTGTTCTTTTCAGGGTTCCGCATGCTGGTCCTTTTAGGGGCCCTGAACTTGATCGGTCTCCTCACGGTGATGCTGCTAAAGCGGTATGAATTCACTTCCCTGTGGTGCGCCTATGCGGCGGTGGTGAGTGTGATCATCTATTTCTTCTTTCGCCAAAGCCGTCCGGATCGGCCGGCTAACTATGCCCTGGGCGCCGCCGCATGAATTCCCGCTCGCTGAACTATCTCGAAGTGCAGCCGATAACACTGTGCTGGTGGATTTTTGCGGTTCGCGGCGGCTTGGCTGTCGTCTTTGCCGTCGTCCTGTTTCTTACCAGCAGTTTTCTGGGAATCTTTTTCTTCGATCCCGTCACCCTTGTCTATCTGAGCCTTTTGCTCGGCTCTTTCGTATTGAGCAACGGACTCCTGTTAGGGGTGGCAGCCGGCTTCGCCTATGAACATCGCTTCCATCTCTGGTGGCTGGCGCTCGGTGAAGGTTGCTTCGCATTGCTTTTGGGTATTTACATCGGCATTTCTCTCATGTTGACCGCCCAATCCCTGGCGTTGCTTGCGGGGATTCATGCGGTGGGAGCAGGATGCTTTCAGCTGGCCCTAGGCATTAAGGTGCGAGAAAATCGACTCAACCTGGTGCTGCTCACGGTTGGCGGCCTTGTTTCTCTGGGTGTGGGGATGGTATTTCTCCAGCATATCCACCAAGCCGCCCGGCCCACCACCCAGGCGCTCGCCGGCTTCGAGTTATTCAGCGGAATTGTCTGGACCATATTGGCATTCAGGCTACGCAGATGAGAGCGCCTTCGTGAAGCGAGCAATTGTCCCAGGCGTCGTATACTGGTGCCATGTCCATTGTGCGAAACATAGCGGGAGTGGCCAAGGGAATGAGCATCACGTTTCGTGAGATGCTCCAGCCGACCGAGGTGGAAAATTACCCGGACGGACCAGGACCCAACCGTGGTGCTCACTTCCAGGATCGCTTCCGCGGCGCCCACGTGCTGCAGCGGGACGAGAATGGTCTGGAGAAATGTGTTGCCTGCTTCCTCTGCGCGGCGGCATGCCCAGCCAACTGCATCTATATCGAGGCGGCCGAGAACACCGCAGAGCAGAGAATTTCGAGCTCGGAACGGTATGCCAAGGTCTACAACATTGACTACAATCGGTGCATCTTTTGCGGATACTGCGTGGAGGCTTGCCCCACCGACGCCATCACCCATGGCCATGGCTTTGAGCTGGCTTCGCTCAATGCGACAACGCTGATCCATCGCAAGGAAGACATGCTGGTACCGTCTCTCGGGCTCCCGGGTCACACTGCGGCCCACTCGGATTCTGTTAAGTAAGGCTTTAGTCTTTAAGACGATCTAGGAAATCACCACCACTACTGGTAGCATCGGCACATGCAAGCGACGGCCACAGGCAGCAATGGACGGCAGCGGATTTTCCACGTCAGCAGCCGCGAGAACATTAAGGGTTTGCGTGACGAAATCCTTCGCCTGCATGGCTTTGAGGTGCAGTCGACTCTCTATACTAGCCGGGCCTTGGATGAAGTCTCCCGAACTGAATACGACCTGGTATTGATCGATGTTGAGTCCGATGTCCGGGTGCAGAGCGCCCAGGACCTCTGCGATCAGATCAAGAAGGTGGTGCCTGAGCAGCACGTCGCATTCGTCTGCAATTACCGCGTGGCCATAGAAAGCGACTGCCCGGACGAGATCATTCGAGCCGAATTCAATCCTGAGGCGCTGGTCCGCGGCGTCCAGCAGGCCTTGGGAAAGAACGAAGAAGATGGCAAAACTGCCGATTCGCCCTTAGGTTAGAACCTACCCTACAGCGGTTCCGCAATCGATGTAGTCCGAAGCCGAAGAGCTTATCGTGGTGGAAACCACTCCTATGCTCTGAGTCAGCATTTCGTGCTTTGTATCAGGGCACGGCTTTAGCCGTGCCGTACCAAACCAGCAATGAGGGCTTAGCTCCTGAGCTTTTTCTTGCTCCGGGATGCACCCAAATAATGCCTATCCCGGCGAATCAGCGTTAGCTGGCCTTTTTGCGCGGCTGCGCTGCCTGGAACTCAGCCTTGAGCGCAGCCTTGTGCATCGGCTTCTCGTGCAGCAACAATTGCGTCGCCTCCAGGTGCGCGTTAGCGTGGAACCAATCCTGCACTATGTTGTCGTAAAGCAGGTTGAGGACGGCTAGCAGCGCCATGCCTTGGTGGTGGGCCATCCATTCCCGCACCAGCTTCGGCGTTTTGAGCGATTCCTGGTAGTCCGCCGCCTCGTAGAATCCATAAGCGCCGCTCCAGCCCATCTTTGCCATACGCTTCAGGTTGCGCATGGATTCGACCGCGTCGATGCCCAACGCCAGGCAAGTGGAATAAGGCGAGACCACGGGGCCAGCCACCGCGTCCCACTTAAGCGCGATTTGGGGAATGCCGAAGGCCTGGTAGTGGTAGTGGCCGTGGTCGTCGATGCCCGCCCACCCTGATTCCGAAATGCCCCACGGGATGCCGTGCTCCTTTCCGAAAGCACGTTGGATGGCCACCACGCCGCTAAGCGTGCGCGATACCAGGGTGTCAGGATAACTGCGCATCCAGAGCGACGGCATCAGGTACTCGAACATAGTGCCGGTCCAGGAGATGAGCACGGCGTGCCCATAGGCCATGGTGTGAATGCGGCCAAGTTTGAACCAGCTTTGCTGCGGCGCTTCTCCCTTGGCCACGGTGATGAATGCTGCAATGCGGGCTTCGCTGCAAAGCAGGTCATAGCAGGCCTGGTGCAGATGTTGCCGCTCTATTTCATAACCGATGGAGAGCAGCAGACGCGACCGATCCATCAAGAAGCCGAAGTCCATTTCGGTGGCGAAACGCATCGCTTCTGACGACAGCTCATGCAGGTCATGGGTAAGCGTCTTCAGGCTTTCGCGCGCCAGCGCGATCGCCAGGCGCAACTCTTCGGCCAGCCGGGCCTCGGGGGCGTTGCCAGCCATGCTGGTCGCGGCCTTGGCGATGCGGGCATCGAGATCGGCGGCCAGGCCGCCGGCGGCTGCCGTTTTGATCGTGGTGGCGGGCTCGCGAAGTCCTTGCAACGAAGGCAGGGCGAAAAGCGGCGCGTATTGAGGCAGGAGCCAGGGCATGTAATTGCGCAGCAACTGGACTACCGCACGGATTCGCTGCTGGATTTCAGCCAGCCACCAGGATGCCTCGCTGTCCGGCGCTAGCGCCATGGCAAACTCAGGCGCGTCCACCTTAGCCACGGCCCACGCGATCCAGGTATCGGCATCCGCGTCCGCGGCGGGAGGCTCCAGACCCTCCAACCCGGTAGGTGCATCGTGCAGACCCGTAAGCAACTGCCAATGATCGCGAATGCCGGCAAACAGAGAGGGATTCAGCAACGGCTCGCGCAGCATGCCGCGGCAACCACTGCGCAAGGTATAGAACGAGGCCGCAAGGTTCCCACTATCGACCGAGGAAATCGTCATGGGATGGATCGGGATAAGTGTGCGCGTGTCGTACCAATTGAAAATGTGGCCCCGATACTTCTCCATCTTGTCGTAGGTTGCGAGACTGTGCTCGGTCAGGGTAATAAATTCGGGAATGGAGAGGTAGCCAAAGGTATTTGCAGCTTGGCGGGCGTTCAGCAACAGGCCAAAGTTGGTAGGCGAGACGCGCGCCGCCTCAAAGAGGCCGTCTTCCTCGACGTTATCCGGGATCAGGTAGTTATGGCTTGCCCCGCCGAACTGGTAGAAGAAGCGCCAGGTGCGCAGCGCCAGCTGGCGCAGGAACGCGTCTTCTTCGTTGGTGAGCTTCAGCTTGGTCTGCTGTGGCGAGCTATTGAGCCAGGCAGTGATGACCCCGGCGAAGGCCCAAAGGATAAGGATAGGCAGCGCTACCAGCAGTGATTCCCGATGGCGCAGGAAGACCAGCACGCCGACCACAACCGCGACCAGCGGAGTCATCGCAAGATATCGGTCTACCGGTGTCCGATGAGTCGCTGTAGCCTCGGCTTCGGCGGCAGTTTCCCACTCCAGCAAGCGTTGGCCGGTAATAAAGCTGCGCACCAGCGAACGGATGATCGCGTCCAGGGCAAGCAGCGTCTGGTGGGGCAAGTAAACCAGGGTGAGCAGGGTGATAAACATGCCCTGCCCAAAGCCGCTGAACGCGTCGCGCATGGCGCCCGGCAACTTGGTGAAATAGGCCCGGCCCACGCTGAAGACTAACTGGACCATGGAGGGAACGAACATCAGGAACAGCGTGACTGCTGTCCAATAGAGCGCGCCGCCGGGCAATCCAAGCCAGCCCGCGAGCAGCAATGCAAAGGTAAAAACTTCGACCAGCGACCGGCGAAGATTGTCGAAGATCTTCCAGCGCGAGATGGTGGCGATGGGATTGCGGACGTAGCGCCCCGATTCATCCGGGACCTTGGAGAAAAGCCATTGGGCAATCTGCCAGTCGCCGCGCACCCAGCGATGCTTGCGCCGCGTATAAGCGCTGTAGTGCGATGGGTAATCGTCGATGACCTCGATATCCGTGGTCAAACCAACGCGCGCATACGATCCCTCGATCAGGTCGTGGCTGAGCAGGGAATTGCGGGGAAAGCGCCGATCCAGAACCGCGTGCAAGGCGTTGATCTCGTAAATGCCCTTGCCCGTAAACATGCCTTCCCCATAGAGGTCCTGGTAGGCGTCTGAGATGGCGCGGGTGTAAATGTCAAAGCCTGTCTGCCCGGAATAGATGGAGGCCAGCCTCGAGCGCGATGCGGATTGCACGCTGACGCCGACCCGCGGCTGCAGGATGCCGTATCCCTCGGTAACAATGCGGAGGTCGGGATCGATGATGGCGCGGTTGAGCGGATGAGCCATGGCGCCAATCATGCTGTGCGCCGTTCCCCGCGGAAGCTGCGTATCGGAGTCGAGGGTGATGACGTATTGCGCGTGGGCCAGTGCCCCCAGGTTGCCGGCCTTCACCGGGAAGGGATCAAATTGACCCTTGAGCAGCTTGTTCAGATCCAGCAGCTTGCCACGCTTGCGTTCCCAACCCATCCACACGCCCTGGCGCGCGTTGAAGATGCGGTGACGGTGCAACAGGAAGAATGATCCGGCGCCTGCCGAGGCATAGCGCTCGTTCAGCTCGTCAGTCAGCTGAATGGCTAAATCGACCAGCGGGTCCGTATCGTTCTGACGCGGGCGCGTGACTGAATCGGGAAGATCGGTGAGCAGGCCAAAGTGTATGTTGCGATCCTGGTTAGCCAGGTAGCGGACCTCGAGCTCGTCGAAGAGTTCGCGTACCTGCTTCTCCTTCATCAGCAAAGTGGGCACCACGACCAAGGTGGTAAACGGCTCGGGCACACCCTTGGAGAAATCCAGCTTGGGCAGCGCATAGGCCTTGAAGACCACTGTGATGGTGTTGTTGACGAGGTCCACGGCGCCCTGGGTGACGGGGAGCAGCAGCAGCAGGAAGGCCAGTGTAAGGCCGCCGAAGATGGGGTAGGTCGGGACCAGCGGAGCCAGGATCAGGCCGATGAGCACGACCGTAATGATTTCAATCCCGCCGATGTAAAAGTAATCGGCGTTGTTGCGGAGCGAGAGGCGTATGCGGTCGATGAACCGGGGGCGGTAGCCGACCCGAGAGGCAAGCAGGGGAAAGCCGCGATCAATGAGGTAATAGCCGATGTGGGCGCGGCGAACGCGAAGCCGTGGATCTTCTACCCTGTGTTTTTCTCGCGATTCCAGGGCCAGAGTAAGCGCTGCTTCAGCTACTTCCAACTCCGAACAATCGGAGTGCCTGGCAATCTCGGCCACGCGTTTGCGGTAGGACTCCCGGCTGTCGAAGTCCATGAACTTGTAAGCGTTCGCCGGATCCTTCTGCAGGACGGGATCATAGACCACCAACGGCTCGATCAAGGTGAACCAATCGGCGTAGCCAATGTCGCGCAGGCTTCGCATGCGCGTTTTGAGCAGCTCTGCGCCCTCCTCGGTATGCGAGCTCTCATCCTGGATGACGCCATTGGCTTGCACAATGACTTCTTCCAACAACAGAAATTTGAGCACCGGAGCCAGCGCCCACAATTCGTTCAGTTCCAGGGCATCGTACTTCTGCACCTGGTCGATGAAGATATCGATAGCGTGGGGGTGGTATTCCGAACCGGTAGCCTGCAGATAAGCATCCGCTACGGTTACGATGCGTGGCTCATCGTTTTCCTGATCTCGTATGGTGCGCGGCAGCCGGTTTAACTTCTTGCGCAGGGTATGGATCTCGGTAACAACCGCGCGCAGCAGCCGCGGGTTTTGCCGCAACTCGAGCAGCGGATCCAGCGGCTCTCCCGGCAGGTAAGTCGGCACTGGCCGGGCGTCTAGTATCACGTAGAGCTGGTCGAGCGACTGGGCCGTCGCATCGATGCGGCGGCCAAAGCTGCCCGAACCCTCCGGCTTGTGCGCAACGTGCCAGCCTGGGGCGACCTTATCGGCATAAGCCCGCAAGGAATCCGCGGTGTAGGTAGAATGCGATTCCGGGTTGGTATTAAGGGGCTGGCCCGAGCTCTGTATTGTGTCGGTCATAAATTCTCTTTCGGGCGTTAGGGTAAGTCAAAATCAGCGATAACTTGCGGCCTGCATCTCGAACATACTTGCGTAGCGCCCGCCAAGCGCTATCAGTTGCGGATGCGTTCCTTCTTCCACTAGCCTTCCGCCCTCCAGCACGACGATGCGGTCGGCCATCCGGACAGTCGAAAAGCGATGCGAGATCAGCAGCGCCATCTTCCCGGTGGTGAGCTCGGCGAAGCGTTCGAAAACTTCCAACTCGCTCCGCGCGTCGAGTGCGGCTGTCGGTTCATCCAACACCAGCAACTGGGCGTCTCGCAGGTACGCGCGAGCCAACGCGACCCGCTGCCATTCTCCGCCAGACAGCTCCACTCCACTCTCGAAGCGGCGGCCCAGCATCTGGTCGTAGCCGCCGGGCAGCTTGGCGATCACGCTCTCTGCCAGGCTCTTGTGCGCGGCGGATTCGATCTCTGCCTGCGAGTGTTCATTCTCCACCCGCCCCACGCTGATGTTTTCTCGCGCGGTCATCTCGTAGCGCATGAAATCCTGAAAGATCACCCCGATTTCGTGGTGTAAATCTTCCAGCTTGTAATCGCGCAGATCAATGCCATCGAGCAGAATCTGCCCTTCCGTCGGGTCGTACAGCCTGGTGATCAGCTTGACCACGGTCGTCTTGCCCTGGCCGTTTTCTCCGATCAACGCGATCCGCTCGCCAGGCGCAAGGGTGAAGTTGAAGTTGCTGAGCACCCGGCGCGTGGTGCCGGGATAGGCGAAGCTGACGTTGCGAAACTCAAAGCCACGGCGAATCGGACGCGGTATCAATGCCCCGTCGGGGTTTGCGGCGACCGTCGGTTTCATCTCGAAGAAGGCCAGCAAATCAGTGAGGAAGAGGGCCTGGTCGGCTATGCCGGACGCGGTAGAAAACACCTGCTGCAAATTGCTGGATGCCTGAATGATGGCATTCGTCAGGTAGTAGAACTCGCCAATGTCGTTGTAGCTGCCGGTTACCGCGCGCCAGATCACGAACGCATAGGCGCCATAGTAGCCCAGCGTCGCGATGACGCCGAGCAGACCACCGGCCAGCAACTTCTTGCGCGACAGGGCGACATTTTCTTCGTAGATTTCCTGCGAGAGCCGGGTGAACCGGTTGGTCAGGTAGTCGCTCAGGTTGAAGAGCTTGAGCTCTTTGGCGCCCTCGCGGCTTCCGGCCACCTGTCGCAGGTAGTCCATCTGCCGTTTGGCCGGGGTTTGGCGAAAGTTCTTCGCGTACCCCAGGAAAGCAAAGTGCGTTTCTCCCAGGAAGGTGGGGAGCACACCAAGGGCAAGTAGAAGCACCAGCCAAGGTGAGTACCAGAGAAGGATGGCGGTCCAGATCAGAGTAGTCAGGGTCTGCTGGAAGAGACGGCCCATCTGCTGGATCATGGCCAGGCGATCCGTGGCTTGGACCCGGGCGCGTTCCAGGCGATCGTAGAAGACGGGATCTTCGTACGTGGTCAGGTCCAGCGCCGCGGCTTGGCGCATCACCCGGACGCTGACGAAGTGCGTATAACGGTCGGCCAACAGGCTATCGCTGTAATCGACTCCCCGCACCAGCAGCCCGTTCAAGACATTCAGGCCCGCTTCAATCCCTACCAGCCACCAAAAGTGGGGCATGAGCGCTTTATGGGTGAAGTAGTACTGGACGCCGTTGATGATCTGCGCCGCTACGTAGGCAATCGCCGAGGGCAGCGATGCCACAAAAATGCGCAGAATGATGCCCCAGGTAACTACTGCCGGGCCTGACTCCCACAAAATGCCGAGCACCGGCGGCACGTTCTTGAGCGCTTGCACCCGCTCGCGCCATGCGTTGCGGGAGGACTGTGGACTGGCTTCCGTCATGAGTATTCTTTGGGTTCTTGGGGCGGACCAGACCCTCCGCGGGCTCGGTAACTACTTCCTCTGGTAATTGCTACCTATCTAATGTTACCAATCAGATGCAGTTCCCGTGCGCCTTGTTGGCTGAAGACTCCACTTGCGGTCCACAGGCGACTGTGCTAGAAATCGATTATTCAAGTTTGCTCCTTGTGAGCGAGCCTGAATTTCATGAAGAGTGGCTGAGGGACGGGCCCTGTGACGCCACGACAACCTGCCTGGGCAAACCAGGAGTATGGTGTCAACTCTCTCCTAGGTTCTGAAAAGAATTGGGGAACATGAGATTCGGGGTGCATAGTTTGCGCATCTCGCTAATTCCATGCAGTACCGCGGTTTAGAGTTCGTCACGTAGTGCCCGTGCATCTGTCGCTCTCGATTTGAGGGCATGATGGCATCATCTTATGAGTTGCGCTGTAGGGAATGTGGCAAGCGCTTTCCGAATCAGCCGCTTTCCAGTTGCGACGAGTGTTTTTCCTCGCTCGAAGTAGCCTACGACATGGCTGTGGCCAAGAAGACCTTCACCCGTGAGGCCATTGCCCGGGGGCCGCAAAGCATGTGGCGCTACCAGGCCCTGCTGCCGTTGCCCGACGATTACGTGCCCACCACTCCTACTGGGATGACTCCGCTGATGGCGGCTCCGCGCCTGGCCAAGCGCATCGGCGCCACCAACCTCTACATCAAGAACGATGCCGTTTGCCTGCCCACGCTGAGCTTTAAAGACCGAGTGGTCTCGGTCGCTTTAGCCAGGGCCAAGATCTTCGGCTTCGACACCGTCGGCTGCTCATCCACGGGAAACCTGGCCAATGCCGTGGCCGCCCACGCCGCGCGCCTCGGACTAAAAACCTACATCTTGGTTCCCACCGATTTGGAGCCTGCCAAGATTCTCAATACCCAGGTCTATGGTGCAAACCTGGTGCGCATCGATGGCAACTACGACCAGGTAAACCGGCTGAGCACGCAAATCGCCGAGCGCTACAACTGGGGCTTTGTGAACGTCAATCTTCGCCCCTATTACGCCGAGGGCTCGAAAACTGTTGGCTACGAGATCGCGGAGCAATTGGGCTGGCGGCTGCCCGACAACGTAGTCGTTCCCATGGCCGGCGGAGCGCTGATTTCCAAGATTCATAAGGCCTTTAGTGAGTTGATCGAGCTCGGCTTGGTGGAAGACAAGCCAGTGCGCTTTTTTGGAGCGCAGGCCACCGGCTGCTCACCCATCGCCCACGCGGTAAAGAATGGCTTGGCCCATCACGAGCCGCAGCGGCCGAACACCATCGCGCGCTCGCTGGCCATCGGCAATCCGGCTGACGGGCCGTACGCCATCCGCGCGATTCGTGGAAGCGGCGGTTGGGCGGAGGATGTCTCCGATGTGGAAATCGTTTCCGCGATCCAGGAACTGGCCGAGACCGAAGGCGTCTTTACAGAAACGGCTGGTGGGGTGACCACAGCAGTGACTGCCCGCCTTTATGCGCACGGCCGCATTGCCCCCGGCGATCTGACCGTGGTCGCAATTACCGGCAACGGTCTGAAGACCCTGGATGTGCTGCAGGGCAAGTATGAACAGAAGCAAGCGATCCGCCCCCGCATGGCCGACTTTGAAGCCATGATCGAGCAGGATCTAGAAGAGAAGAGCGCTGGAGAGGAAGTATATGTCCGTTAAAGTAGTGCTGCCGAACGCCTTTCAAAAACACACCAACGGTACCCGGGAGATTCAATCTTCGGCGGCGAATTTGCCCCAACTGATCACCGAGATCGAGACCAGTTTTCCCGCGCTCAAGCCCCACTTGCGCGATAACGATGGCAAGGTGCGGCGCTTCATCAACTTCTACGTCAACGAAGAAGACATCCGCTTTCTCGGCAACGACGAGTACGCCTTTAAGGACGGGGACGAAGTGCTGGTAATTCCCTCAATCGCCGGCGGCTCGTTCTAAGCCTGGAAATTCGCTCACAGCGCCGGCAACCCACAAGATTGATAAATCTTCGACATGTATTGCATGTCGAGCAAGCCTTCTTCGCCCGCCGTCTTCGGAGTCTTATCCGTAAGAATGCAGTCAGAGAAGTACTCGGCTTGCGCGGTGAACTGCGAAGGGTCCTTATTAGGGTTCAGCTCGTCGAGAATCGTAGGCTTGCCGCCACGCAGGCTCAGAAAATTGCGCGGTTAAATGAAGGCCCTCGTAAGGGAACGCGGGCTCCGCGTACAGAAATCCCAATGACCCATGCACCCGGTAAAACCCGTTCATGGAAGCGCCATAGGTGGTGTTGCAACTGGCTAGGGCTCCGGAAGGAAACTTCATCGTCCACGAAACATTCTCTTCTACCGTGTTGAATCGTCCATCGAGATCGATGACTGACGAGTAGCCCTTCAATTCGATCGGCTCCTCCCCAGTGAGATAGCGGCACGCGTTGAGCGAGTAGACACCCATATCCATCAACGGCCCGCCGCCGGCCAGCTTGCGGTCAAGCCTCCATTCGCCGGCCCGCTCCTTGAATCCGTTGGCGCTCTCGATCGCCTGGATCTTTCCCAGCTTGCCGTCGCGGATGAGCTGCATAGCGCGAAGGTTCGTCGGTTCGTAGTGGCAGCGATAGGCGATCATCAGTTTCTTGTTCGCGTCTTTACAGGCCTTGATCATCGCTAGCGAATCGGCGACCGTGGTCGCCATCGGCTTCTCGCACAACACATGCTTACCCGCTTTTGCCGAGCGAATCGTGTACTCCGCATGCATGCTGTTGGGTAGGGCCACGTAAACCGCGTCAATCGCGGGGTTGTTCTTGATCTGATCCATGTTCTCGTAGGTGTAGATGGAGCTCTCCGGAACCCCATACTTGGCCGCCTGGGCCAGTGCCTTGTCGCGATGCCCACTCACGATTCCGGTGATGCGGGAGTTCTTGCTGGCCAGGGCTCCGGGCATAAAGTGACCCATGGAAATGCGGCCCAGGCCAATCATGCAGTAACCGATCTTGCGATCGCCGCCGCCCTGCGCAAACAGGGGAGACACCACTTGTGAAGCTGCGCCGGCGATCGCCAGGCGATTGAACTCTCTGCGGGTAAGCATTACGGATCCTCCATGGATCGGCTGCAAAGATATTCTAGACGCCTTTCGCGAAACGAAAGACGCGAATGGCAACCATAGCAGACGGGCCAAGTCATACCCTGTCTCTTACAATCGAGCCAACATGCTGAAATCACTGCTCACGCTTGTGTTGCTGACGATTAGCCCCGGACTGCGAGCACAATCCGGTCCCGGCGCGGCGGCGCTCCCGGAAGACTTGAAGTTGAAGATCGATGCTGCCGCTAACCAGATCTTGTCTTCGACCAAAGTCCCCAGCGCCTCCATCGCCATCGTGAAGGATGGCCGCATCGCCTATCTCCAGGCCTACGGACAGGCACGGCTCTCTCCGGCGATGGAGGCCACGCCGCAGATGAAGTACTCCATCGGCTCAATCAGCAAGCAGTTCACCGCGGCCGCCATCCTTCTTCTCGCGCAGGAAGGCAAGCTGACCCTCAACGATCCGGTCTCGAAATACCTGCCCGAGCTGACTCGAGCGCATGAAGTGACGATTCGCATGCTGCTTTCCCACACCTCCGGTTACCAGGACTACTGGCCGGAGGATTACGTGATGACCTCCATGATGGCGTCCACGACCGCACAACACATTCTGGACGAATGGGGGAAGAGACCGCTTGATTTCGCTCCCGGCACAGAATGGCAATATTCGAACACCAACTATGTGATCGCGGGCCGCATCGTGGAGCAAGTCAGCGGCATGGCCTTGATCGACCTGCTGGAGAAGCGGATTCTTCTTGCCGCTAGGCATGGTGAACGTTTACGACTCGGATGCCAGCCGATTGCCGGCAACCGAGCCCATCGGCTACGAGCGCCACGCCTTGGGCCCACCCCGGCCTTCGCCGCAGACCGGGGCCCAGTGGATGTTTGCTGCAGGTGAGCTCGCTATGCCCGCCCACGACCTCGCGCTGTGGGACATAAGCCTGATCGACCGCTCGCTGCTTTCGCCAGCCTCGTACACCCAGATGTTCACCCCGGTCCTGCTAAAAAACGGTAACAACACCGGTTACGGGCTGGGCGTCTTCCTGAAGATGCGCGATGGCCACGCGACGATTGAGCATTCCGGCGAAGTATCGGGCTTCGTTTCCGAAAACAGAGTGTTCCCTGGGGACCGGGCAGCGGTCGTGGTGCTCACGAATGAAATGGCCACCCAGGCTGCGAGCATGATTGCCGATCGAGTCGCTCCGATCATCCTGGGCATTGCGAGCGCGGCCCCGACCAAAGAAGAGGCTCAGGCGATAGCCATCTTTAACGGGTTGGCGGACGGGCACATCGATCGCAAGCTCTTCACCAACTACTGCAACGCCTACTTCAGCCAGCAGACCATCGAAGACTTTGCCGCCAGCCTCAAGCCCCTGGGGCCGCCGCTCAGCTTCAAGCAGACGAAAGTCGAATCGCGGGGCGGCATGGTCTTCCGTATCTTCGCCGCCACCTTTCCCGACCGCGAGCTGAAGGTGACCACCTACGAGATGCCCGACGGAAAGCTGGAGCAATACTTGGTCATTCCGTGAGGTCGACAGCGAGACTAATACCTTAGCTGAGATAAGTTAGCAGTCGGGGTAGGTGACTTTTGATCACAGCGACCATTTCGAGGCAAAGACGAATCTCTCCGAACTTGGGAAGAAAGCGCAGGTAGGGGAGACCGTCATCATCACGTCCGGCCGCGATAAGAAGCCGGTCGCCAAGCTGGAGGCAATCCATCCCACCCCCAAGCAACGGATAGGCGGGCTGGAAGATCCGAACTTTGTTTTGACAGATGCCTTCTGGGAAGACCTTACCGGACGAAGGGTTGGGACTTTGGGAAGGTGAGTCTGAGTGAGAGTCTTACTCGACACTCATGCTTTGCTATGGGCGAAGATCTCTCCTGAAAAACTAAGCCGTCGGACAGCTGAGATTATGGCGGACTCGCTCACTGTGGTCTTTGTACCGGCTGTCTCTGCGTGGGAAATATCCACCAAAGTGCGTCTCGGCAAACGTCCGGTAGCAGACAGTCTCGAAAGAGACTTTCTGGAAATAATGGAACGTTCCGGCTACACGCTGCTGCCGATCGAAACCGAGAGCGCGCTCCGCGCCGGGCGGCTACCCGTAGATCATGACGATCCATTTGAGCGCGTGCTCGCTGCCCAGGCGCTAGCGATGGACATACCAATCCTCAGCAAGGATCCGAAACTGGGCGCCTTTGGTATTCGTCGTCTTTGGTGAAACCGTTTGAGTGATCAGCCCACCAAAGGCTGAAACTCCGGATGTTTGGATATGTAGTTCGCGACCAGCGGACACACCACATCCACTTTCAATTGGTTGTCGCGGGCGTATTCCAGTCCAGTCTTCGCCAGCTCGCCCGCGATGCCCTTTCCGCGAAGGGCTTCGGGCACCTCGGTATGCAGCAGGGTGATCCATCCCGCGCTATCCAGGTCGAACTCGAGGTAAGCCGTTTCACCCATCTCCTCAAGCTCGAATCGGCTCCTGGTTACGCTTCGTTTTTGCTTGCTCATACGGTCTCCGGTCTCGGCTTACTGCGCGGGCTGCAGCCAGGCGCTCGGTGTGGAGTGTGCAATCTCCACTTCCTCCGGCGTCATATCGACGGAAACGTCGGCGAAGAGCGGGGTGCTCAGGTAACGCTCTCCTGTATCCGGCAACATGCACAGAATCGTTGATCCCTTGGGCGCCTCCGCGGCGACTTTGAGCGCTCCCGAGAACGTTGCGCCGGAAGAAATGCCGACAAAAATTCCTTCCTTGCTGGCCAGTTCCTTGCTGCAACGCATTGCCTCCGCGTTTGGGATCCGTAGGATCTGGCTGATCACCTTCGTGTCCACAACATCGCCGGTAAGCTTGGGGATGAAATCCGGGCTCCAGCCCTGCTGCGGGTGTGGTTTCCACGCGGGGTGGGGAATTGCCGCCGACCCGTCGGGGTTTCGTTCCTGCGCGATACCGCTGGAGAGCATCGCCGCGTCATCCGGCTCGCAGACCACGATCTTGGTCTCGGGCCGCTCTTTGGCGAGGACCCGCGATACGCCCTTCAGCGTGCCGCCGGTGCCAAAGCCAGTCACCCAGTAATCCAGCCGCTCGCCTTGAAAGTCGTCCAATATTTCCTTTGCTGTGGTTCGGGAGTGCATGTCGGCGTTGGCTTCATTTTCGAACTGTCGCGTAAGAAACCAGCCATGGGCTTTTGCCAGTTCGAAGGCCTTGGCGACCATGCCAAAGCCTCTCGCCGCCGCGGGAGTAATCACCACCTTGGCGCCCAGGAATCGCATTAGCTTTCGCCGCTCAACGCTAAATGTCTCCGCCATCGTCACTACCAGCGGATACCCCTTCTGTGCGCACACCATGGCCAGGCCAATGCCTGTATTGCCGCTGGTCGCCTCGATCACCGTCTGGCCTGGTTTGAGCTTGCCGGTCTTCTCTGCATCCTCAATCACGCCTAAGGCAAGACGGTCCTTGACCGAACCAAGGGGATTGAACGCTTCGATTTTGACAAAGACGTTTACGCCGGCGGGAGCCAGCTTATTGATCCTGACCACGGGAGTGTTGCCGATGGTCTCGAGGATGTTGGCATATCTGTGTCCCATTCGCATTGCCTCCGGAGAAACGTTCGAAGCCTTCCCAAGATAACGCGTTTTCTCGTGACTGGGCAGCCGTAATGATTCCGGGCTTTGAGGCGCGTGCAGGTATACGGCGCCCGGGTTAAACTATCTGAAGCCTCCGAGCCGGGATGGCGGAACTGGCAGACGCAGCGGACTCAAAATCCGCCGAGGGCAACCTCGTGGGGGTTCGACCCCCCCTCCCGGCACCAACAAAATAAAAGGTTTAGATCGAATTTGGCCTCTCCAAGACCGAGAGGCCAATTTTCGTTGGTGGCTGTTCTGGTGGCTGTTGGTTTGACAGTGTCAATCCGCGAACGAGAAACGAGAAGCTAGGGATAGGTCCGGCGGAATCTCAACGAGTGCATCGGCCCGTTACCCGTTACCAACAACTGGGGTGGAAGGAACCGAAAAGCCGAGTTTGCGGGCACGTGTCCGACAAGCCGGTTTATCGGCCATGTGTCGAGAAGGCGGAGTGAGATCAGTAATTGAGTGCCCTGTCCCCACGTCTCCACATTTTTAAGTCCGACTCTCTGACAACGCGAGAAACTGATGTATGAAGGCAATAGCCATGCTTCCTTCTCCGACTCCACTTGACACACGTTTGATCGAGTTATGACGTGCATCCCCCGCGCAGAAGACGCCCGGCATACTAGTCTCCAGCGGAAAAGGGTGGCGATCGAGCTTCCACGTTGTCAGGTCCCTTCCTGTACAAACGTAACCACGTGGGTCTCGTTCCAATTGCGCCGGCAGCCATGAGGTGCAAGCATCGGCGCCGATCATAACAAACAGGGCATCGGCCTCACTGACGAAAACCTTCTCCTGTTCATACGGCGCCTTGACGCGTACGCCGATCCGTTCCAGGCGGCATTCCCCTTCGACGGAAACAACCTGGCAAAATGGCCGCACCGCAATATTGGCCTTCGATTCAATCTGATCGATCAGGTATTGGGACATGCTAAGTTTGAGCCCTTGGCTGCGCACTAGCACGTTTACTTCAGCAGCATAGCTCGATAGAAACATGGCGGCTTGCCCGGCCGAATTGCCGCCGCCCACAACGAAGACCTTCTTACCGACTACATTCTTGGCCTCGTGGCGAGCTGCCCCATAGAATATTCCGCGTCCGAGGAGGCGGTCTTCGCCCTCCGCTCGAAGCCGCCGCCATTCAACACCTATCGCCAAGACGACTGCCCGTGCGAAGACGGTCTGACCTCCGTCTAACTCGCATAGATGGCCCCCGCTCTGTGGGGTAAGCTTTTCAACGCTGCGCGTGAGCGCGACCTCGGCGCCAAAGCGGGTCGCCTGCTTGAATCCTCGTCCCGTAAGATCATCGCCCGAGATTCCCTCGGGGAAACCAAGATAATTCTCAATCCGCGATGAGGTGCCCGCCTGGCCGCCACAGGCGCAGCGCTCTACCATCAACACTGTAAGTCCTTCTGACGTTCCGTAAACACCTGCGGCCATTCCGGCCGGCCCAGCGCCCACGATCAGAACGTCATAACTCTCACGACTGGGGTTGGTCTGCAGTTCCAGAGCTTCCGCAACCTGCCTGATGGTGGGCGGCTCGAGGAAAACTTTTCCGTCCACGGTAACAGCCGGGCAAGCGGGATCGTCGACCATGCCAGGAGGAACGCGCTCCGGGAAGCGATCGCGATCAATCCACTCATAGGGAATGCGGTTTGCGGAGAGGAAAGCACGAATATTTTGACAGTCCGCATCCCTGTTGCGGCCGAAAATAATTACCCTCGATGTTTCCAGGGATAAGGTTCTTTCCTGCACCAGCGAGATCCGTTTGCTCGCCTGGCTAAGAATCATTTCTCGCGCCTTTTCAGAGCGTTGAATCAGATGATGGAATTGCTGCCTGTCGAGGCGGGCAACACGGCACGGTGACAGGGCGCGAATGGAGGCGAAAAATGGAATTCCCAGGAGCAGAGTCACCTCTCCAACGAAGTCACCTGTTTGGGAATCGAATTTCGTGAACTCCGTTGGCTTGCCGTGTACATCCACGACCAGGCGCAGCTGTCCTTCAAAAAGCACATAAAAGTTGGGAGGCTCGCCGTCCCGTACAAGCCATTCCCCTACTTTTAATCGAAGGTCCGCGACCGACTGCGCGAGCCACTCGCGCTCGGCTTCGTCAAGGCAGGCAAAGATCGTGATTTGCCGCAATTCCTCTGAAGTGAACATGGAGAAAGACCTGTTCCGACGGGGATGAGGTACAAACCAATTTAGCTTAGTTTTTACTCTATGGTCGGCTAGCGGATTTCTTCCGTTGCGCCCGTGCAAAGGCTGTCGACGAAGGCGCAATAGCTGGGGGCGGACTTGATCATGGCTTCTCTCTGTTTCAGCCAGTAGGCCCGCAGGCCCGGTTCCCTCATGCGGGAACGAAACGTTTCGCTACCCCGGGCGAACTGCTCGTGAGACAGAAGCCCCAGTTCGTGCTGGGTGAAATAGTCTTCCATCGCGATCATGGCGATTCCACAGTGGTAATGAAACTGGCGCTGCTTTATCAGCTCAGGAGTGGCTGTTCCCCCGTTACCCTCAATCCAGACCGAAATGGCTGCGGGATCCATCCAGCCAAGCAGGATGGTGATGCTTCGGGCGGCTGTGCCTTGCTGGATTTGAGCCCGCATGTGGCGAACACTCAGCCGGATCTGTAGAGCGACGTACACTAATGAAACCAAGACCGCCCATCTGCTGATCTCGTTGACGATCGATACAATCTCGGAGTACGACATTTCATCCTCCTGCTTTCCATTCGTTTCCTGCTTAGTTGCGGCGCGAAGCAGGCATGCCTGAAAACAGCCCTTCAAAGCCCTTGACGGCTGTGTCCGGATCGATGACGCCGAGCATCGCAGACTGGACAATGAATCCCAAAAAAAACGACAGCAGCACTTTAGCAACCTTGTCGGGTTTGGCTTTCGGCGAAATATCGCCACGTTTCTGCCACTTGCGGACCACGACGGTAGCCGCTTCGCGATAGGCTAACTGGCCGGCGACGATAATCTCTTTCAGTTTTGGGTTTGATTGCGCTTCGCTCCATCCCATGAGGAAGGCCACTCCAAAATTGAGCCCGTCGCGATGAGCGTGGGAACTGATGACCCGCGCGACTTCCCTGACAAATTGGGCTGGGGTAACTGGTTCTTCCGCCGCGAACACGGGTGCGAGTGGTGCGCGCATTTCATTGAACGCGGTGGAGAAAGCGGCGAGGATGAGTTCCTGCTTGCTTTTGTAGTAAAGGTAAACCGCCCCAAAGGAAAGATTCGACTCGCGTACGATGTCATCCATCGACGTTGAATGGATGCCTCGCCTGGCAAAGCACCTCCAACTGGCCGCGAGAATCTGGTCGCGGCGAGCCTGACGCTGTTCTTCGGAAATCTTTGGCATCGAACCTCGTTTCGAAAATATTTTAACAAAAAAGATTGATTGATCTATTTCTTTTGCTATATAAACGAGCGACCACTCCTTTTTTAATAGCCGCCGGGGCGCCCACGGCGACACGCATCACCCGGTACCACGTGTAGAGAGGATTGAACTCATGGCGAACGAAGTTACAAAACCGGCTACTCCGCTACCGCCGGCTTCCCCCGATTCTGTTGGTTTTTCCGGTGATCGTCTTAATCGTCTGGATGGCGCGATTGAGGCTTTGATCGACGCAGGCAACTACGCCGGCATCAGCGTGACGATTGCCCGCCACGGCAAACTTGTGAAGTCTGCACACTATGGTTTCCAGTCACTGGACAGCAAGGAACCCTTGCGCGAGGACGCCATCTACCGCATCGCGTCTATGACGAAGCCGATCATTGCGGTCGCCATGCTTCTTTTATATGAAGAGGGCAAGTGGCAGCTTGACGACCATGTAACGAAGTTTATCCCCGAATTTGCAGATCTGAAGGTCATGCGGCCAGACGGCACACTTGTGCCCCTTGAGCGTCCGATGACCATGCGCCATCTCATGTCCTCCTCCGCGGGTTTCGCGTTCGGTCCGGGTCTGGGTAGTACCAACGTGGTGGTGGATGCGCTGTATGCGAAGGCCGATCTCTGGAGCGGCACGAACGATGAGATCATTCCCAAGCTTGCCAAACTACCTCTCGAATCCCAGCCCGGAACTGAATTTCGCTACGGCCTGCAGCAGGAGGTTCAAGGCGCCATTCTTCGGCGCCTCTCCGGTGAGCCACTCGACACATTCCTCGAGAAACGGATTTTCACTCCGCTGGGCATGAAAGACACGGGCTTCGGGGTGCCCGCCGATCAGCGCGACCGTATCCCGCCACGCTACATGCTCGACGAGAATCTCAAGCTTGTTCCTGCGCCGGATCAGTCAGCGTTCCCTGCGGTCGCAGGCACTCCCCCGGGCGTGACACCTAAATATCTGCTCTCCATCGCGGGCCTTTATTCGACTGCGCATGACTATCTGCGGTTCGCGCAGATGCTCGCGAATGGAGGCGCCCTGGACGGCATCCGTGTTTTATCGCCAACGTCGGTGACGCTGATGAGAAGCAATCTGCTGGCTGAGGGCGTACCGATGCACTTTCTGTTTCCCTTTGCGGGCATCGGTTATGGCATGAATGTGGGCGTGGTTCTGGATCCCTCTCACGCCTCTTTCAATGGCGGCCCGGTCGGCGCAGGAACCTTCTATTGGGGCGGCGTGCACGGGACGTGGTTCTGGGTGGATCCCGTGAACGACATCGTCGTCGTCGGCATGTTCCAGCAGCAGGACGGCGGGAACCCGATGACGGGACGTCCCTACCCGGCGCCCGATCCGCGCGCCATGACGCGCTCGATCGTCTACGGTGCGCTCCTCGACCCTGCACTCTAGTTCCAGTAAAGGCGGTGCGGATCGCGCATACCACCAAACCGTTTCATCATTCTGCATAGAAAGGACAAAAGCGATTCGACGCAGAAGAGGACCTGTACCTCAAGGGTCAGTCCGATGTACTCTTCCAGCATCTTACCTGCCCGAAGGCAATGATCCGCTTCACCTCGGCCGAGGGCGCCGGAGCACACTGCCAGTGCGGTGCGGACCGTCTCGCCAACGCACGCATCTACGATTGGCTCGACGACATATTCGGCCTCACTCGCAAGCCCTAAACGCCCGCAGCGAATATGTCTGTAGAACGAGCTTGCTCGCACAGTCACTTTGAACGGAAAGGAACAGCTATGTCGAAGGACACTTCAATTGGCTTAACGCCAAACACATCGAGGATAGCAAACGACCTCCGGCTAGATCCGCGGGTGAAGAAATTTTTCGCGACCATGCCCTCGATGCCGGAAAAGCCCGACGTCGCTAGTCGTGAGGAATTGCTCGCGCAGGAGAACACTCCGGCTGCCTTGGCTGCATACCAGTGGCAATCCAAAATGTTCAATTCGATGGACAGCGAAGAGGTGGCTCCCTCTGCCGGCCTGAGTGTGCGCACCGAGATGCTTACCTCGTCACCCGATGGGAACACCATCAAGATTCAGTACATCCGGCCGGATAAGAACGACAGATTGCCGTGTGTGTACTACATCCACGGTGGGCGTATGGAGATGAACTCCTGTTTTGACGGCAACTACAAGACCTGGGGCCGCATGATCGCATCTCGGGGCGTAGCGGTTGCTATGGTTGAGTTTCGCAACTCCGTTCATCCTTCGGCCGTGCCAGAAATCGCTCCCTTTCCCGCCGGTCTGAATGATTGCATTTCAGGCCTCAAATGGGTACACGCAAACGCAGGGAATCTCAACATCGATCCGGCGCGCATCATTGTCGCGGGAGAGAGCGGAGGCGGCAACTTGACCTTCGCTGTCGCCATGAAGTTGAAACGGGAGGGCGCCCTCGCTCTGATTCAGGGCCTCTACGCGCTGTGTCCATACATCGCTGGAAAATGGCCGCAGGAGCGATTCCCGTCTTCCATCGCGAACGAAGGCATCGTCCTGAACTTCGGAGACAACCGAGCCACGATGGCCTACGGTATCGAGGAGTTCCATGGGCGAAACCCGCTCGCCTGGCCCATTTTTGCAACCCGCAAGGATGTGGAGGGCCTACCGGCGACTGTAATAAGCGTCAACGAGTGTGATCCGCTGCTCGATGAGGGCGTCGCTTTCTACCGGCTTCTTCTGGCAAGCGGGGTCTCGGCGCGCTGTCGGCAAATGATGGGCGCACCTCACGGCATCGAGATCTTCCCTGTCGTTTGTCCCGATATCGCTCGCTCCACCGCAATCGACATCGCCGCCTTCGCAACTGACCAGTCGACACGGTGATCTTGCCTGCCGGGTGCCGTTGTTGTCGATACGCGTAGCGTCCGCTGCGCGAGCGGCTTACTTGAAACGCGCTTCTCGTCACTTGACTCCCGGATGGTAGGCAATTCGGAAACTATAGTTTGCTCAACGAGTGCTAGATCCCCAAGTCACTCACCGAGCGCTCAGAACAACACACATGGCCGTATAATCGGCTATTCGGCCAAGTGACTCGGCGCTGAGGTGAGCCGAAATGGCTGCGGAGAATCTTGCAGTTGCCAAGCGGGCCGGAGGTTAGCTCCAGCGACGGATAGTTTCGCGGTAGACGCAACCGGTCTTCGCCCTGCATTCGCCGCACAAGGTGCTAAAGGCGATCCTCGGTGCCCTGGGCTAACACGCGCTAATCTCTACTCATGCCGAGGGAGACTACTCGCCTTGAAGTAGGTGTGACCTCCTGCGGAAACTTGTGGCGTCGACCCACTCCAGGACTTGAGTCCTCCGCCCGGCCACGGCGAAAGAACTGCGGGTAGGATATCCGCGAATCGATGCCTCACGTCGAGTTTGCACGGTACGATACACAGAGCAAACATGGCCGACCCAAAGATCCTCTCCCCTGAAATCCTCCTGCATATCGCAAAGTCCCTCAAACTCCCGCTGCAATCGCTCGTCGCCGTCATCGGCCTGCTCGACGATGGCGGCACCGTCCCCTTTATCGCGCGCTACCGCAAGGAGGCCACCGGCAACCTCGACGAGGTCCAAATCCGCGACATCGAGGAGAAGTTAGCCTACTTCCGCGATCTCGTCAGTCGCCGCGAAAGCATTCTCGCCTCCATCCTCGAGCAGGGCAAGCTCACGGATGACCTTAAAGCTCGTATCGAAGCCACCTTCGACAAGTCCGAGCTCGAGGATCTTGTACCTCCCCTATCGCCCCAAGCGGCGCACCAAGGCCACCATCGCCCGCGACCGCGGCCTGGCTCCCCTCGCCGAATACCTCTGGGCGCAGCTCCCATTCAGCCCAGCCCCTCGCTGAATTCGCAGCCACCTTCGTCAGCTCCGAAAGGGAAGTGCCCACGGTCGAGGATGCCCTCGAAGGAGCCCGCCATATCGTCGCCGAAATCATCAGTGAGGACGCTGACCTCCGTAAGGCACTCCGCCAACTCCTGTTCGAGGAAGGCATCATCGTCAGCAAGAAATCTTTAGACGCGGTCGATGAACAGGAAAAATTCAAGATGTACTATGACTATCGCGAGCCGGTAAGGGCGATCCCCTCGCACCGCATGCTTGCCATTCGCCGCGGCGAGACCGAGTCCGTCCTCTACTTCCTTATCGAGATTGATCCGCTCCGCGCCACTTCGCTCGTCCGCACCCGTATCCTGCGCCAAACCGGGGACTGGACCCCGCATCTCGAGCTCGCGATCGACGACTCCTGGAAGCGTCTCCTCAGCCCTTCCATCCAGGGAGAGCTACGCCTCGAGCTCAAAAAGCGCTCCGATGCCGACGCGATCCAGGTCTTTCGCGAAAATCTCCAGCACCTCCTCCTCGCCGCCCCCGCCGGGCCTATCTCCGTCGTGGGCATTGATCCGGGCCTCCGCACCGGCTGCAAGATCGCCGTCGTCGACGAGACCGGAAAGTTCCTCGCAAGCGACGTTCTTTACCTTCATACTTCCAGGAACGCAGCCTCCGGAGCGGGCGACACCCTCGCCGCGCTGATCGCCAAGTACAACGTCCGTGCAATCGCCATCGGCAACGGCACAGCCTCCCGTGAGACCGACGCCTTCGTCCGTGCCTTCCTTCGCGAGCGTGAGCTGAACAATATCTTCTCCGTCACGGTCTCCGAATCGGGAGCCAGCATTTATTCCGCATCCGACATCGCCCGCCAGGAGTTTCCTGACCTCGACCTGACCGTCCGCGGCGCTATCTCTATCGCTCGTCGTCTCCAGGACCCGCTCTCCGAACTCGTCAAGGTTGATCCCAAATCCATCGGTGTGGGCCAGTACCAGCACGACGTCGATCAGCGTCAGCTCCAGCAGTCCCTTGAGACTGTCATCGAGAGTTGCGTCAATCGCGTCGGCGTCGACCTCAACACTTCCTCCTGGACCTTGCTCCGCTATGTTGCTGGCGTCACCGAACGCACCGCGCTCAATATCGTCGCTTACCGCGACGAGCACGGAAAGTTCCGCTCCCGCACTCAGCTCAACCATGTTCCCGGTATCGGCGCCAAAACCTTTGAGCAAGCCGCTGGCTTCCTTCGCATTCGAGATGGCGAGAATCCCCTCGACCGCACCGCCGTCCATCCCGAGTCTTACCCGGTCGTCGAGCAGATTGCCCGATCCGTCAACACCCCCGTTGCCGAACTCATCCAAAGCCCTCAGCTCCTCAACAAAGTCGACGCAAAGCAGCTCTCTGCCGGCACCTTCACCGTCTCGGACATCCTCGAAGAACTCCGTAAGCCCGGTCGCGACCCACGGGATCAGTTCATCGCCCCCAACTTCTCCGAGGATGTTCGCGAGTTCGCCGACGTTCAGCCAGGCATGGTCCTTGAGGGCGTGGTCACCAACGTCACCAAGTTCGGTGCCTTCGTGGACATCGGCGTCCACCAGGACGGTCTGGTCCACATCAGCGAGCTCTCCAACCGCTTTATCAAAGAGCCTTCCGAGGCCGTCAAGGCGGGTCAGATCGTTAAGGTCAAGGTCCTCAGCGCTGACCTTAAAACCAAACGCATCGCGCTCTCCATCAAGGCCCTCATGGGACCCGCACAAGGCGGCCAGAGACCGAAGCAACAAGCGCCTCCGCAGCCCAGCCTGAACGATAAGCTCGCCATGCTTTCAACCAAGTGGAGACTTTCCTAGTTCAACCACTGAGAGGCCGGGTCTCGGAATTAAAGTTCGCTCTGATGTCGATTCGGTCACACCCCGTTCGACGTATCAGCAGGGAGCCGATACGAAAGTGAGCAGCAGCGACCCAACCGCCCTCTCAATCATCGCGCAACCCCAAAGGAGATTTCGCAATGCGATTCATGGTCATCGTCAAATCAACCCCAGAGTCAGAAAAACAAGGCGCCCTCCCCGACCCACAGCTCTTGATCGAGATCGGCAAGTACAACGAAGAGCTCTCGAAGGCTGGCGTCCTGCTCGCTCTCGATGGCCTCCATCCCAGCTCCAAAGGAGCGCGCGTCAAATTCTCCGGCGAGTCTCGTACCGTCATTGACGGCCCCTTCACCGAGGCCAAGGAACTCATCGCCGGCTTCTGGATCTTGCAGGTCAAGTCTCTCGAAGAGGCCATCGAGTGGGTCAAGCGTGCCCCCAGGTGCAAACCCGAGGTCGACTCCGAAGTCGAAATCCGCCAGGTCTTTGAGATGGAAGACTTCGCACCCATGCTGTCAGAAGAGCAGATCCAGCACAAAGTAGAGCGCCGAGCTGAGCTGCCGAACCAGACCGCCAACAGATAGCCGCACTGGCATCCATGATGGAAAACTGATGGGATCGGTAGCAGTGTCCGCTACCGATCCACATCACGCCTTCATCGCGCCAGCGAATCCGTCTGGCGCATGGAGTTCTCTTATCGAATGCCGAAGGGGCTGTCTGATCCTGCACGCACGACGCCATGGATGGCCTGCTGCCCGAAATGTGTAGTCGCAGGCCCCCCGAACACCAGCGTAATGTTCGCAATCGGGAGCGAGTACTTGACGACGTCTCCCCCGGTGACGCAGATCTGCAGCGTTGAGGAAGGCGGGTTCGTCTCGAAGGGTGCGATGTTTCCATTCCCCGTCATAAGGCTGACCGTACCGTTCAATTGAAAGCCCATCTTGGGCGGAGAGGTAGTGTATGTGGGACAGCCGGTCATGTTCCAGGTGACCTTAGCTTTCGTCAACGCGATGTGATGCGTGTGGGCGCCTGCACCGCCCTTCGTCGCATCGAGAACACCTGCTGTGGTGCCATAGTCGGACATCGTCATATCCGCTGAGAAGTCGGCGGTGCCTTTTTCCGCATTAACGTCCATTGACCATTGCCCATGCATTTCGTAGGGGCTGCCTTTGATGGTCGGATCCAGGGGTGAATAATCGTTGAGCAGGCCGGTGAGATGCACTGGCCAACTCTGCTGGGCCAAAGCATTGGTGCCTGAGACCACCAAGAGCAGTGAAAATACGCGTAACGCCGAAGCCAGGGTTTTGCTTTTCATATAAGACCTCCAATGTGCGATTCACTTGAAACGCAACCACACCATCGGACTTCCTGGAGGTGCATTCAAGCGGTAACCCGTGGAATGGCGGCGTTTCCGTGGCTTGCCGTCGAATGCAGTACTTCGCCGTGCCTTTACCGGGTGTGGAGGCTACAATTTGTTCCGGGTTCGTCAGACTAGGGACCTGGAGACCGAATGGGCGAACCACCTCTGGCTACGCCGGCATCTGAGAGACCGCCCGAAGACCGGCTGGATTCGTGGAAGGAAATCGCGTCTTACCTCAAACGCGACGTGACCACGGTTCAGCGCTGGGAGAAGCGGGAGGGGATGCCCGTCCACCGGCACCAGCATGACCGGATGGGCTCGGTTTACGCCTCCCGGACAGAGCTGGACGCGTGGACGCAGAGCCGGAATCCACCGGCAGTGCAGGGGAACGGGAACGATGTCCTTCCCCAGCTCCCAACTGCGCCGCCCCGCACACGGACGTCACTTACCCGATGGACTTTCCTCTTACCGCTGGCAGCGGCGGTGGCTGTGCTGGCGCTGGGTGCAAGTCTGTGGCTGCACAGGACGGAGCACTTCTGGCGAAACCCCATCGCGGACGCGCGCTTTCAGACCGTTTCGGACTTCGATGGAGTGGAGCAGGGTGCGGCGATCTCACGCGATGGTCATCTGGTCGCGTTTATGTCAGACCGCGATGGACAGATGGACGTCTGGCTCACCCAGGCCGGTTCGGGCATCTTTCACAACCTGACCCACGGAAGTATTTCGGAACTTGCTAATCCATCGATCCGCACCCCGGCCTTCTCGCCCGATAGCTCCCTGGTCACCTTTTGGGTCCGGAAGCCAAATGGTTCGAACGGCGGCGACATTGGCATCTGGGCGGTGCCTACTCTGGGCGGCGAGCCGAGGCCATACCTGGAAGGCGTGGCCGAGTTGGACTGGTCGCACGATGGCTCCCGGCTCGCATACCACACGCCCGGCCCCGGAGATCCCCTCTATGTAGCAAACGGCGCCCGGCGATCCGAGGATGGGCCCATCTTCACCGCGCCTGCCGGCCTCCACAGCCACTTTCCATTGTGGGCGCCCGACGGCGCATTCATCTACTTCGTCCAGGGAAGCCTGCCGGATAAATTGGACATCTGGCGCATCCCTCCGGGCGGTGGAGCTCCTGAGCGGATCACTTCCCATATGGGTGCCGTGAGTCATCCGGTTCTCCTGGATCGCCGGACGCTGATGTACCTCGCCTCCGACCCGGATGGCTCCGGGCCTTGGCTCTACAGCATGGATGTCGAGCGCCGCATTCCCCACCGGCTGACCTCTGGGCCTGACCGTTACACTTCGCTGGCGGCCAGCTCTGACGGTCGCCGGCTGGTGGTCACTCTGGCGAGTCCGCGGAGAACACTCTGGCGGTTGCCGCTCGACGATTCCGCCCAGGCATCGACCCCGGCTCAAATCTCGTTGACCACCAGCACCGGGTTCTCCCCACGGCTGGGGCCAAATTATCTCTTGTATGTTTCCACAAACGGCACAGGGGAGAGTATCTGGAAGCTCGCCAACGGAACGGCTACGGAGCTGTGGAGCGGGCAGGGAGCCCAAGTTTTTGGCGCCCCGGCAATCGCGCCCGATGGGCGAAACATCGCGTTCTCGGTCCGGCAACACGGGCGAACGCTCTTGTACGAAATGCAGGCCGACGGCACCAATGCGCGCGTGGTGGCTGATTCGCTCGACCTGCAAGGCGCTCCGGCGTGGACCCCTGATGGCCAGTCGATCACTTCGGCGGCCGACGATCATGGAATTCCACATCTCTTCCGCGTGCCCATCGATGGGCGCTCTCCCGTCTCTTTTGTCGGGGACTACTCGGTCGATCCTGCGTGGGCGCCCGACGGTCGCTTCCTCGTTTACTCGGGGCCTGATATCGGCACCACATTTTCCGTGAAAGCCGTCAGCGCCGAGGCTGCACCCCACACGCTGCCGGCGCTAACCCTCACCCGGGGAGCTCGACATCTGGCATTCCTCCCTGGAGGGCGAGCGCTCGTTCTGCTGCGAGGAGAAATTCAACATAAGAATCTGTGGCTGGTCGACCTCGAGACGGGAGCCCAGCGCCAGTTGACCAACCTCGCTCCCGGCTTTGACATTCGCGACTTCGACCTCTCCGCAGACGGTCGTGAAGTCGTCCTTGAACGAGTGCAGGAGCGTTCCGACGTAGTATTGCTCGATCTTTCCCGGCCGTAGCCTGTTAGCGAAAGCCATCAGAGACGTTCTCAACGCGAGACTTCAAAGAAGCATCGTGCGGCCGTAATCGCGTGACTTCAGCAGCTCTACAACGTGGTTCAGATTCCCTGCATAGTGGGCTCGAAGGCGGTCTTCCACGTGCTCGGGCTCCCAAACGGATGCCCTTTCCAAGCCGAGGCATTGTTCCCTTGTGGCGGGTCGAATCACGCCATTTTCATAGAGGCTGAAGATCTTCTTATCGAATGGGTCTTGAATGAATTTGGGTGGCAGAATAAGCATCGCGCTTGTTAAAGGCTCGTGCCCAATCACTGGCCATCTCCCAGTCTTCACCGCGTGGTTCATGACTGCTATCCGAAATAGAATCTGGCTGGCGAGTATCTCTGGGAGAGACTCCTCGCCAACACGGCGACAGTCATAAAAAGCGAACGAAGCGTCTGGTAAGACGCGGGCATAGGTATGAAAACCCGCGCCCAAATCGATACGAACAACATCACCGGGTATGCGTCTCTGGCGTTTCATGGGTGGCTGTTGAACGTAATGCAAACGGAGTGCCAAACTCTTCGGCCCACCCCAAGACTCCCCCAAGGCCTCAAACTTCGCAAAAGTTGAGAAACGCTGCGAGTTCGGAGGCATCGCAACGGGGGATGGGTTAATTTTTAACCCCCATGGGTTAAATAATTACTCCGGCACGCTCCGTCGCTCATTCATCACGTAGCACCGCAGGGGCGGGATCGACGGCGGGCACGCCGGAACCAAACGCCTCCCCCTGAAGACGGGACAGAAGCCAACCGATCAGTACACATACAACGATGCTGATGACAGCATCGGCCGCAAAGCTGCCGCGTACTCCTCCGAAGGAATAAGCCCTGCCGTCCAGGTACAACATGTAAGACACAGGAACGTTGGTGGCCGCGATCAAGAACGTGAAGGTGGTCGCCGCCAGCGGATTGTTCTGCCCGATCGCTTCAAAGGTAAGAGCAACGGTGCCGGTGTAAGAGATTGCCTGGAACAGGAATTCGCCCAGTAGCGCAAGCACAAAGGTCCAAGGGGCATGGGGCAGCACCACCAGGCTCAAGGTAAACAGGCCGCCTAATGTTCCGTTGGCAAGATAGAGAAAGCGCAGCGGCATCCGTTTGGAGAGAAAGGGAAAGAGCAGGCAGCCGAGAATGCCGGGAACGATGGCTCCTGCCCCACCGGCAAGGCTCACCATTCTTGGCGAGGCGCTGAAGTCGTTACCGACCCCGCCCAGCAAGTTGGTCAACGCGAACGAACCGCATGGGGTAATGAACAGCAGCAACGTGATCAGCACCTCGCGGCGGCGTAAGAGCGCGAAGATCTCGCGGCTGAACTGGGAGAAGCTTTCCCCAGCGAGCCTCCGGTCCGGACCCGGAGCCGGAATGAAAAGGAAAATGGTGGCGGGAAGAAAGACGAGCGCTGCCAAAATTCCGGCCGCAAACCATAGCGGAAGACGGCGAACCAATTCGCCCCCAACCACCATCGTGAAGCCCGAAGAGCAAATGTAAGCGAGGTTGTACCAGGCGCTGAGCTTATTCTCTTCGGATTTAGGGCAAACCGTCGAAAGCCATCCGCCCAGCGCCGTTGTCGTGAGTATCGCTGCGGCGGAGCCTGCGACCAGCGCGACTTCCAGCACCACGAGTTGATTCAGGTTGATGAGCGCGATAAAGACGAGGATGGAAGCCAATGCAGCGAAGGCCGTTGCATACCACCGGCGGCTGAATCGCACATCGAGCATAGGGCCGAATACGACAGCCCAGAAATTAGGCGACAGGGCCATCGCGGTGATGCCGGCGATCCTCGCCTCCGAAACATGGTGCGTCGCCAGTACCTGGGGGACTGCGAAAAAAGCGATGCCGCCGTAGAGCCCAAAGGAAGCATTCGATAGGCCCATCAGCCAGACCGGGGGCACACGGCGATCGGATTTCATGCGAGCCTCCAGGGTCTTTTCATGCTACCGGGCTTCTTAATTGACTACCATGGGAAACGGATGGGAGGGATGCAATGACCACAACATCAGCACTTCCAGAAACCATGAAGGCGGCGGTCGTGGAAGCCGCAGGACCACCCAGTGCGCTTCGCATCAAGGACGTGCCATTACCCAAGCTCGCGCGCGATCACGTAATCATCAGCCTCGAGTACTCTGGGCTTGGAATGTGGGACGCATCGCAGCGAGCGGGTTCCTGGGGACACGTAAAGCCAGGAACAATCCTCGGTGCCGATGGCAGTGGAACGATAGCTGCAGTTGGTGCGGACGTCAGCAAGTTCAAAGTGGGCGATCGCGTCTACTCCTATAGCTACGGAAACTCAAGCGGAGGCTTTCACGCGGAGTATGTGAGCGTTCTGGCGGACAGGGTGGCGCATGTTCCGACCCAGCTTGAAATGCCGGTTGCCGGCGCGATGCCCTGCGTCGCCTTAACGGCTCTCGCCGGGCTCGAGGTCTTGAAAGTGAAAAGCGGGCAAACCGTCCTGGTGTTTGGCGCTAGCGGCGGTGTCGGTTCCTTGGCCGTTTGGCTCGCGAACGTCGCCGGCGCAACGGTCATCGGCACGGCGCAGCCTGATGCGCAGGAGTATGTTCGCTCACTGGGAGCGGCCCACACCATCAATCCAAATTCTTCGGAGCGCGAGAGCTTCCTGAAGCGCATTGCGCCGGCAGGATTCGACTCCGCTCTTGTCAGCACCAACCCTGACGCCCTTCCTGGCTTCTTGTCACACCTGAAAGCAAAAGCTCCATTCGCTTACCCCAATGGCGTCGAGCCCAAGCCACATTTCAGTGGCCATCCCGGGTCGGCATTTGATGGTGGCATGTCGCAGGAAGCGTTCGATCGCTTGAATGCTGCCATTGGCAGCCGAACGATTCCGCTGAGGATTCAGGAGTTTCCGCTGAAAGACGTGGTCGAGGCACACCGCCGCATCGAACACGGACACGTCGTGGGAAAGATCGTCCTGCGCATTCGTTCCTGAAGGATTCAAAACCCGAAGAAAAAGTCGATTCGATCGGCAAAGATGTCGAAATCGCCCGGTCTCAAACGACATTGTAATGACGAAGCCGTCGAGCGCTCATTTCCTGGTGCCAACGAATGAGGACTGGTCGGATTGAGTGCAAAATTACCAAGAGGAAGGAGAACGATGAAGATATATACGCAACTAAACTTTGGCGGGAACTGCGAAGAGGCATTTCGCTTCTATGAAAAGCACCTTGGCGGAAAGATCATCATGATGATGAATCAAAGTCAGGCGCCAGGGGCTTCCGAGAGCGCCGGAAAAGCGATCATCCATGCGCGCCTGAGCATTGGAGATACGGTATTGATCGGAAACGACGTGCCGCCGACGGTATTTCAGAAAATCCGCAGCGTCTACCTTTACCTTGCCGTCGATTCCACCGAAGAGGCGGAGAGGGTCTACGCACTGCTTGCTGAGGGCGGTGAGATCTATGCGCCGCTGGCGGAAACGTTCTTTGCGACTCGCTTCAGCCAGTTACGAGACAAGTTTGGCGTGTCGTGGTCGGTCATTCACGAACGTTTCAGGCCCTAAGTAGAATCCATCCTGGAGGGTGGCATGATTAAGGTTCAGCATCTGGTTAAAACCTTTGGGGATTTCACAGCCGTCAAAGATATCTCCTTTGACGTAGCCCAGGGAGAGATCTTCGCCTTCCTGGGGCCGAACGGAGCGGGTAAGACCACCACCATCAAGATGCTCACCACCCTCCTCCAGCCGACCAGCGGAAGCATCGAGTTGGATGGTCTGGATCCGCGCACCAGCCAGAAAGAGGCGCGCAAGCGATTCGGCATCGTTTTTCAGGATCCCAGTCTGGATAACGAACAGACCGCTTACGAGAACATGACCCTCCACGGCATCCTCTACCATGTCCCTCGCCAGTTGCGCGAAACGCGAACCGAGCAACTGCTCAAACTATTCGAGTTGTGGGACCGCCGGGATAGCTATGTAAAAAGTTTTTCTGGTGGCATGAAGCGCCGCCTTGAAATTGCCCGGGGTCTACTGCACACACCGCGCATTCTCTTCCTCGACGAACCGACGCTCGGGCTCGATCCACAAAGCCGCAACCTGCTCTGGAATCATGTGAAGCACTTGAACGAAACCGAACGGACTACCGTTTTTCTCACCACGCACTACATGGATGAAGCGGAACGGGTGGCCCATCGCATCGCCATTATTGACCACGGAGCAATTGTCGCCCAGGGGACGCCCGCGGAGCTGAAACAGCAGACGGCAACCGACTCTCTCGAAGGAGCCTTTCTCGCATTCACTGGCTCAACGTTGCGCGATGAGGCCGCAAGCTCTGCGGACGCGATGCGTCAAGTCGCAAAGATGTGGAGGAGATAGATGGGCGCGATATACATCCTGTGGCTGCGCGAATTGAAGCGATACGTGCGGTCGCGCGTGCAGATTGTCGTCTCTCTCGGGCAACCATGCCTTTATCTGCTTGCTCTGGGCTTTGGATTGGGTCCGGTCTTCCGCCAAGCCGGCCATGGCAGCTATTTGCAATTCATGGCGCCCGGAGTGATCGGAATGACAGTACTCTTCAGCTCAGTCTTTTCCGGCATTGCCATGCTCTGGGACCGGCAATTCGGGTTCCTGAAAGAAACGCTGGTCGCTCCCGTACCGCGCATACAGATCATGCTCGGCCGCACGCTCGGCGGGGCCACGGTCGCTATCATTCAGGGTTCGCTCATTTTGCTAATCTGCCTCATTGCCGGCTTCCGTCCTCACAGTTGGGTGGCTATTCCGGCTGCCTTTTTGTTCGTCATCATGATTGCCGTTGTCTTCGCCGCGTTTGGCACGGCGATCGGATCCGTCATCAAGGATATGCAGGGCTTTCAGCTGGTAATGAACTTCCTGGTAATGCCTATCTTCTTCCTGTCCGGCGCGCTATTTCCGCTGGCGAATCTGCCTGCGTTCATGGCGATCCTCACGCGGCTCGACCCTTTGACCTACGGTGTGGATGGTCTTCGGGGGGTGCTGATCAACACCTGGCATTTCAACGCTGCCTTTGATCTCTCGATGCTGGCCATCATCGCCGCCGTCTTTGTCACCGCTGGTGCGTATCTCTTCTCTAAGATTGAAGTGTAGATTTCCCGAACGATAGCGAAGGAAAATAAATTCAGACGCAAGCCCCGGAGTGAGCTTTCATTCCCACGTGATCAGCATCGACAGAGTGAGGGCAATATGCGCGTCTGGTAGGAGCGCAAATTGAATCAACAAACCGTTCTGCCCGTCACGGATGGGAGTCTAACATGTCAATGATCGAGCACTTTCTAATGGAGTCGCCGATAGGCACTCTCACGCTAGTTAATACCGATGGTGTCTTGAGCGGCCTATATATGGGCAACACCGCAGCGGTACAAAGGTCGATCTACTGGGCCCGGGAATCCTGTCGGGTTTTGAAATCGTTCGTTCGCAGCTTGCGGAATATTTCGCTTTGCAGCGCCGGAACTTCTCGTTCCCGATTGCCCCGAGCGGCACCGCGTTTCAACAGGCGGTCTGGCGTCTGTTGCGTGATATTTCTTATGGGGAGACGCGAACCTATCGCCAGGTTGCAGAGGCGTTGGGAATGGCAGCGGTTCGGGCTGTCGGACTGGCAAACGGCAGGAACCCAATGAGCATTGTCATTCCATGCCATCGGGTCATTGGAACGGGCGGCAGCCTGACTGGGTACGCGGGCGGACTCGACCGGAAGCGGCTCCTACTTGAGATGGAAGGAGCCCCTTTGAGCCAGCGCGTGGCACCCGGATATCGCCTTGAAGCGAAATGCGGACGCGCGTTCACTGGAAGTGAGGCACATGCATGAGTGCCGTTTCCGCAAAGCAAGTAACGACAACGAGCAACGACATCGCCGGCTCCATCTCGGCTGATGAGGCGGTCGCCCGAGTGAATGAACTCGATTGGCTGCAGACCGGGAAGAATCTGGACGAGCAGGGAAGCGCTCTGTTACCGCGCGTCCTCTCCGCTCGCGAATGCGAGACGCTGGCCGCCTTGTATCCGGAAGATTCCCTGTCCCCCAGTCGGGTCGTCATGGGGCGCATGGCTTCGGACGCGGCGAGTATAAATACTTCAGCTACCCACTGCCCGTCTGATTCAAGGTATGCGTATCGCTCTGTACTCCAGGCTCGCTCCAGTTGCGAATCGCTGGAACGCGACCATGGGGATCGACGTCCACTACCCGGAGAATCACCAGGATGTTGTTCGGCGGTGCCACGATGCAGGACAGCAGCGGCCGACGCCTTTGCTCCTCCAGTACGGCGAGGGCGATTTCAACTGTCTGCATCAGGATCTTTATGGGGAGCACGTCTTTCCGATACAAGTAGCAGTCCTGCTTTTCGGAACCCCAGAGAGATTTGACAGGCGGGGAATTCGTGCTGACCGGCAAGGCCTCCCATGCAATCACGGCCGGAGGTGGTTCCCCTTCGGCAGGGCGATGCGGTGGCGTTCGCGGTGCACCATCGCCCGTCAGGGAACGCGCGGAATTTATCGCGTCAATCTTCGCCACGGCGTGAGCCGGCTTCGGTCCGGACAACGGTATACAGCTGGCATCATCTTCCACGACGCCAAATCATCGAAGCTGCGCCTGCTATGCCTGCCCCTGAGCCGCAATTGTCTTGCCGCGAGCCATGTCCGGTAAAGCCTCCGCCGGCGCAGTAACCTTCCGGTCCTCCGGCAATGGTAGTCCGCCATCATCTCCGTCACGCGCATCCAGGAAAGCATCGTAAAGAATCGCATATAGACCGTGGCGGCTGGCCAATCGCTGGTTCCGTGTGCGGAGAAATTCAAACCGAAACGGAGACCAGCGTTCCGCTTCGTCCAGAAATCCTGCTGAGAAAAATTCGTGTGAGTTTGCGACCGCCCCGATGATGAGCGATCGCCAGCTCATCCTCAGCAGTTTTTTGAGCGTCTTACTGCCGTTCGGCAAGTGGTCCATCCAGGCGCCGACCTGCTCGCCGAAATTGAGAAGTTGAATCACCAGGCCATCGAGTGGTCTGCCCAGCGCAGCAGCGCGAGTAAACAGCGTGACCGAACCACGCCGCATATCCTCGCGCACATCCTGCAGATCATCTCCCAGTTGAAGCAGCACGCCCCATTCAAAGGCGAATCGGCTCTCTTCCACGCTGAGCCAGCCGTGAGCCAGGCAGGCGTCAGCCAGTACGGAACTGCCGCCTTTCGCGCAACTCACCCGCAACACTTCGGCGTTACCGCAATCGCTACCGCTTCTCAACTGCGAAATACTCTCTTCCTGTGCCCGATGGATCGCCAACAGGCAGTCGAAGACCTGGGGATAACGCGTGCGAGGATATTGTTCCTCGATCAACTGAACCAAAGCCCACAGAGCGGATTCTCTACAGTCCCGGGCCAAAAATCGCTCGCCCAGCAACCGATCCCGAAAACGTTCACTGAACCGGAGCTTGGCTTCCGCCGTGATGTCCTCCCGATCCAGGTAGTTGTCGCTATACGGATACAGCAGGCTGTATCCAAGGATGGCTGGGGTAATTCCTATGCGCTCACCGAGTAGCGGCTGCAATCCGCAAGCGGTCCAGGCATTGCGGCATGCCTGAATCACATCGGCCATGCTCAAGCTTGCGTCGAACCGCCGCGCCCACCGCGCCAGGTTCGTACCGGCTGGTAACAAGTCATCGGTGAGGAGCTTAACGGCTTCGCCTTCCAGGTCAAGTGCGGTTGCAGAGAAGTGAGCGAAGGCCGCTACCACACGATTCTGCGTCTTGAAGCGCTCTGCCTTGGTCCGCGGGTTCCTCTTCGCTTCTCGTTCAACCGCCCGCAGCCCTTGGTCGTAAGCCGTTTCCCGCTTCTGTTGCTCTCTCGGGCCGTACCGCGGCCCATCTTGCGCTGTCTGTGTTGCGCCGCCGTTCCAAACTTCGATGGTCTGCGCAACCTGCGTTTCAACCCATGACCAGCTGTAGCGTGGCTGCATTCTCCTGGTAGTTACGAAGGATCGAGTCAAACGGTTCCACCACTGCGGACCACACGAAAACCGTAATCAGCGTATTTGAATTCCGGCGGAATGCTGGAACGTGCCGAGCATCGTGAGATCTTGATCTGGTGCCGCCAGGAGCCCCCGCGCGATGCTTTCCGGCTGCCTTCTTCGGGCCCGCGCGGATTCCGATCAGGGGAAATCGTATAGTAGTCGGCCGCGAACCAATCGCTACACCATTCGTGAACGTTCTCACACATCTCAAATAGGCCGTAGGGATTCGGTTCTGATTGTCCGACCGGCTCTGGACCGCTCTTCCAGCGAGCCTCGTAGCCACGGCGGGACAAGGGCGGATCATTGCCCCAAGGAAAAACCATTCCCTCGGCGCCGCCTCGCGCAGCCCGTTCCCACTCGGCCTCTGTGGGTAGCCGGTAGTGTGAACCGGTCACTGCGGAAAGCCACCCGCAATAGGCCGCGGCATCGAACCACGAAACCGCCACCACGGGTTGCCGGGGATGACAGAAGTTGGCATCGCTCCAATAGGGCGGCGGTATGCTCCCGGTGGCGTCCAGAAACCTCGCGTATTGCTCCACCGTGACCTGCGTAGCCGCCATGGCAAAGGAGTCCACCCAGACGCGATGAACAGGTCCTTCCACACTCTGATGGGCGTCGGATCCCATGGAAAACCAGCCGGCAGCAATGTCCATGCAGGACGGTTCGGCAATCAGTGTGCGACTGTGGTCTACGGTCATTTCTCTCGATTCGATGTTAGCGTGTGGCATGGGAACCGAAAGCATGAAATTTGATTGGACCCAGGGCGCACTCGCCGAGGGCCTGCGACTCTATGATGAGGGGGAGTTCTTTGCTGCACACGAGGCATGGGAAAGTGTGTGGCTACGCGCGCAGGAGCCGGAGAAGAGGTTCCTGCAAGCGTTGATCCAGGTGACTGCGGCTTTCCATCACCTGCAACGCAATAATGCCCACGGAACTGCGCTGTTATTGCAAGCTGCTCTTGGACGGCTCGAGCATTATCCTGCGTGCTTCTTGGATATCTCCGTCACCGCGCTCTGCGATGACATTCGCGCCTGGTTGCAAGCGCTCGAAGCCGATGCGCCGGCATGCCCGCTTGGTCCAGAGTCGCGCAAGCGGCCTGCAATTGGTCCGCCTCCCCACTCGTCACCGCCTGAGGGATGCTTGCATTCCTAGGCCTCGACCGGGTCTTCAGCGATAGCAAAAGATTTTCGTTCGACACCCGGCAGGTGCAGGGCCAGCGTGATTGCCCGCAGAGCCATGAAGACTAGCATGGCGCACCACAAGCCGTGGTTGCCGAAGCGAGCCCCGAGGATAACGGCCAGGCCAAGAAATCCAGCCAGCGAGATCACCATACTGTTGCGCAGCTCCTGGGCTCGCGTAGCGCCGATGAAAACGCCATCGAGCAGGAAGCTCCACACCGCCACCAGGGGTAAGACGACCAACCAGGGAAGAAACTGCGCCGCGAGCGACCGTATCGCTTCCTGATTCGTGAAAATGGCGATGATGCTGCGGCCGAAAACGAGATAGACGAGCGAGAGCGCAGCCGCGACCGTGAACGCCGAAACCGAACTCGCCTTGAGAACAGCGCGGAAGTCTGCCACCCGCCGTGCGCCGATCGCCTCGCCCACCAGCGCCTCGGTAGCGTTGGCAAATCCGTCGAGCCCGTAGCCGGCGATCCAGAGAAAGTTGATCAGCACTGCATTCGCCGCCAGGATCGCATTGCCGGAGCGCGCCCCGGTGCGGGTAAACCAGGCGTAGGCTGCGACCAGGCTCAGTGTGCGCAGAAGGATGTCGCGGTTGAGGGCAAAAAGCCGCCGCAGGCTTGCGCCGTCGATCAGTTCGTTCCATCGCACGTGGCTGGGACGAGCACCACTCGCCAGCATGAGGGCCAAGCCGACAAAGCAACCGGCCCATTCGGCGGCCATGGTCGCGCTGGCGATGCCGGCGACGCCCCAGTGCCACCGTAAGACCAGTGTTAGAGCCACGATGACGTTCACGATGTTGATGGCTGCTTGCAGCAGTAAGGCTGTTCGAGCACGCTGCTTGCCCAGAAGGTAGCCAAGAATGGTGTAATTCGCCAACGCCGCCGGCGCAGACCAGATGCGAATACTGCAATAGACCAGCGCGTTCCGATGTACTTCGGAGCGGGCGCCCAGCAGAGCCAGCGATGCGGAGATAAGTGGCTTCTGGACAGCGAGGAGCAAAGCTCCGATGAGCAGCGCGGTCAGCAATGCGCGGCCGAAGTGATGCATCACCTGGTCCTGATCGCCGGCCCCATGCGACTGCGCGACCAGGCCAGTGGTCGCCATGCGCAGAAAGCCGAAGGTCCAATAGACGGAGTTGAAAAAGATGCCTCCCACGGCAACGCCGCCCAGTGCTGCCGGACCGGGCAGGTGGCCAGAGAGGATCGTATCCACCATGGAGAGTAGTGGCTGGGTCAGGTTCGAAAGAATGAGCGGGATGGCGAGCAGGAAGACCCGCCGATACCAGTAAAGCATTCCCATGACCTTATGGGTCTAGGGTTTCACATCGGTCGTTGATTTGCTATTCGGGGAGGCGCGTGGGTGACAAAATTTTAGTGCAGTGACATTTGTTGAGAGCCGTCAGATCGGATGGACAAAAAACAGCAGGTTCCTGCGCTCCGCTGCGGTCAGGATGGCAAAGTCGACTAGTCGCAGCGAAGAGCTTCCATCGGTTCGACACCGGCGGCTCGGCGAGCCGGAATCCAAGTAGCGAAAAAGGCTACGAGCAGCAGCAGAAGCATCGCCCCGGCATAAGTAAATGGATCGGTTGCGCTCACCCCAAGCAGCTTCGTAGGCGCATCCATCGAAGATCCAAAGATGGACATGGCCGAAACGCTCCGTGATACCGCGAGGGAGAGGCAAAGACCTACCGCAAGCCCGGCAGCCACCAGCGAAAATCCCTGTCTGACCACCAGGCGAAGCACATCGGCCGGGCGCGCCCCCAAGGCCATGCGGATGCCAATCTCATGGGTGCGCTGCGCGACGGAATAGGCCATAACGCTGTAGAGACCTACTGCAGCCAGTACGACGGAGAGCGCTCCCAAGACGCTCAACAAGCTGGCCGCCACCTTTTGCGGATAGAGCGACGCTCCAATGAATTCGGATAAAGGAGAGGCGTCGAACACGGTAACGCCGGGATCGATCTCCTTCGCCTTTTGTCGCACAAGAGACAGGGCGGTCTCAGGATTGGCTTGGGTCCTTACAAAGAACGCCAAGTCCAGATCCGCGCGATACATCTGGCGGAAAGGTACATAGAAATAAGGCAGAGGCGCTTCGCTAAGGTAATGGTATTTGCTGTTAGCGGCAACACCCACCACGGTGAACCACTCGCCCCATCCGTGGATCTGGCGGCCGATCGGGCTGTGCCCAGCAAAAAAATGATCAACGAAGGCTTGATTGACGATCATCACCAGCGGCGACTTCTCGTCGTCGTGCGCAGTGAAGTTGCGACCTTCGAGCATGGGGATTCCCAGCAGCTGCAGATAATCCGGCGAAATCATGTTGCGATAAATCTTCATGTTCTCGTCGCGGCTCGGCGTGTAGCCACGCACCTCCAGGTGTTCCCAGGAACCGGAGTCGAAACCCAGCGGCACGAAATCAGACCACGCTACATCGGTGATGCCCGGAGCGGACGCAAGCTTTTCGCCCAGCCGCCGGGTAAATTCCTTACGCTGCTCGAGACTGTAACCGTTGCTGGCCAGATAAAACTGCGAGAGCAGAACATGGTCGGGATGAAAGCCGGGATCGATCTGGCGGGCGGCTGAAAATCCTTGAACAAACAAGGCTGCGCCAATCAGGGCCACCAGTGCCAGCGACACTTCGACGACGACCAGAGACGAGCGCAGGCGATGCGAGCGCACCCCGCCCACGCCGCTGCGGCCGGCCTCATTCAGGTTCTCGTTCAGATTGGTGCGTCCTGCCTGGAGAGCAGGAATCAGGCTGGCGGCGAACGTGGTGACGATGCATAGCATCGCGCTAAAAGCGAATACGTGAAAGTTCAGGTGAAGATCAAGCGCCAGGGAGATGCGGGCCGGTGGCAGCAGCTTAACCAGGATGTGGCTCATCCATAGTGTGACCACGAGGCCGCACGCGGTTGCGGCGAGAGAGAGCAGAAGGATCTCCGTCACCACCTGGCGGGCGAGCCTTGCCTTTCCCGCGCCCAGTGCGAGACGCGTACTAAACTCCTTCTGGCGAATGGTGGCCCGCGCAAGCAACAGATTGGCAACGTTGGCGCACACGATCAGGAGCAATACTCCGCACACTCCCATCAGGATGGTTAGCGGAGCGAGCAACAAAGACTGGGGACCGAAATGCGACTGAGCCAGCGGCAGCATGGTGGCGCTGAGGCCTTGGTTGGTGTCGGCATCGGCCACAGCCATGCGCGTTGCCAGCGAGGCGAGTTCGCCTCGAGCCTGATCCAGCGTAACTCCCGGCCTCAGGCGAGCGATGCCGAACATATTACGGTCTGCACGGTCGCGCAGCATCCATTCATCCACGCCGTTGAGTGCCGGCTGCATCATGTATGGCACCCACAGGTCAAACGCTTCTCCTGCGAACGAACCGTGAAAGGCGGGTTCAGCGACCCCAATCACTGTAAGTTGGTGCTGGTTGACGCGAACGGTCTTGCCCACGATCGAGGGATCCGCGTTGAAGTGCGATCTCCACAAGCGATCGCTGATCACGACCAGTGGGAAGGCTCCGGGCTTATCTCCGTACTCCTCCGGGGCAAAAACGCGCCCCACGCTGGCCTTTGTGCCCAGAACAGAGAAGAAGTTGCCAGAGACCAGCTCCCCCCAGACGCGCTCCGCATGATCTTGTTGCCCCACGCTAAAGGCTGCAGGATGGGTCACGGCCATACCGCTCACGAGGGTTAGGTGGTCGCGGAAGTCGCGGTAGTCGGGGTAGGAATTGGGAACGAAGGCGCCGTTCGGAGTTAATGTCTCGACCGCCACCAGGCGATCCGGCGATGCGACGCCAGAGAGCGGACGAAGCAGCATCGCATCGACCCAGGAGAAAACTGTCGTGCTCGCTCCCATGCCGATGGCCAGCGTGAGTACCGCGAGAAGGGTGAAGGCCCGATCGCGAAACATCATCCGCAGGCTATAGCGAAGGTCTTGCAGAAGGCTTGACATGCATTAGGCTCCGATCCCGGCGTTTGATGATTCTGTCTAAGGACTGAGCACGTTATCCGCCAAACCCCACGGGGATATCTGGTTGTAATCCTGGCCAACCATGAGGGCCCGAGCGCCTCGGGCTGTCCGTTTGCAGGCAAAGCTGTCCAACAACGGACAAACTCGAGCCCGAAGAGAAGCGCCTCACATGGAACTGATCTGACTAAGCACCTGCAGCACTTTCGACGCCTTTTGCTGCCGCAATTTCTTCCAATCCGCGACAGCCAACTTGCTCGCTCGGTCCGACAAGAAAGCCCACTCCGGGTTTGGCCCAAGGTGTTCTCTCGATGCGTGGAGCCACGCGGAGGCGTATTCGCGAAAGGTCGGGGCTTTACCCTTGCTCCAAAACTCTCGGGCAAGAATTCGGGCGATGGCTCCATTTTTGAACTGCCCATCGGTCAAGCTCTTGAGAAGGGCGATCATGGTGCGGTTTGTCTTATCGTATTGACCGTAAAATAACCTGTCTTCAGCTGTGATATTGGCCGAAAGTGGATCGAAACAAACCACGGATGCCGGAAAACACGTCTCTTCCAAGATCTCTCGCGTTCTGAGGAAATGTCGGATCCTGTTCAGTATCACGCCTTTCCTGTCATCGTCTCTTGTCATTCTTCGGCCCCCATCTTTCGTTTCCATGGCAATCCTGTAGGGAATCGAATGGTGCTTGCAGAACGATTTGATCTCCGAGGCGTTCAAATAGTTGAGATCATCCAACAACCCCTTCTGCTCGCCTTTTGGCAGTCTCGCAAGCAAGGACAGGGCCATCGGTTTCCTCCGGAAATTGAACAAATCGCAGCACTTTCACCGCTCTCTTGTGCTGCCCGAGAGTCAATAATGAGCGTGGTCCGCCACCCATTGCTTCCTTGACTCGTCGCCGGGTAGACGCCTATTATCCAGCATCCAAGTGTCTAAATGATCGGGACCACAGTTTCGCACTATCGCATCCTGGACAAGCTGGGAAGTGGAGGAATGGGGGTAGTGTACAAGGCTGAGGACCTCAACCTCGGCCGCATGGTCGCGCTCAAGTTCTTACCCCAGGACCTGGCGGACGACCACCAGGCTTTCGAGCGTTTCCGGCGAGAGGCGCGCGCCGCCTCAGCCCTCAACCATCCCAACATTTGCACCGTTCATGAGGTCGGCGAATTCGGCGATCAGCCCTTCATTGCCATGGAGTATCTGGAGGGAGAAACCCTTCGGGAGCGCCTCCGCGCCGGGACCCTGGGAACTGACGAACTCCTGGAACTGGCTATCCAGATCGCAGACGGGCTGGACGCGGCGCACCAGAGAGGCATTATTCACCGGGATATGAAACCGGCGAACATCTTCATCACGTCGCTGGGCTTGGCAAAGATTCTGGATTTTGGGCTGGCAAAATCAATCGCCCCGATGCACGAAACGCCGGGAGAGTCCGCTGGGCTTGGCGTGGCGCACCTCCAGAACAGACCCACCTTGGCCATGGATTCCCCCCGGTTGACCAGCCCCGGCATTGCTTTGGGTACGGCGGAATACATGTCACCCGAACAGGCTTGTGGACGAAGGACGGACGCGCGCAGCGATCTTTTTAGCCTGGGCGCGGTGCTCTACGAAATGACTACGGGCCGGGTGCCTTTCCAGGGCAATTCCTCTGCGCAGGTTTTTGCCGCCCTCCTGCACGAGACCCCGCCGCCGATCACCAGTCTGAATCCTTCAGCGCCCCCAGTGCTCGAAGGAATCATCAACAAGACACTCGAGAAGGAACGGGATTTGCGGGCCCAGAGCGCGGCTGAAGTCAGAAGCGATCTGAAGCGATTGAAGCGGGACCTCAATTTAGACCGTCTGACCGCAGCCACCGCCTCCTTTTCGCCCGTGACAGCCGCTACTTCTGTGAGCGGCGGCAGGCGACAGACGACGAAACCGGTGATCGGAGCAGGTATCTCGGGTGCCCAGCGCTGGCGCTGGTTTGGCGTGGGCGTTCTCATCCTTGCCGGTTTGGCTGCCCTTGCCTTCGTGATGAGGCCGGCGCTGCCTCCGCCCAGAGTGGTCAGTTCACTACAGGTCACCACAGACGGACAAGAAAAAACAGGAGCGGCCACGGATGGCTCCAGGCTCTACTTTTCCGAGGGGGGCCAGATCTTTCAAGTCTCTACGGCGGGAGGGGAGATCGTCCCCATACACGAATCAGTGGACGATATATTTCCTGTCGATATTTCACGAGATCGCTCCCGCCTGCTGGTTTTGAATAAGAGCTTCGTCCCCGAGGGAAACGCCGCCTGGACCCTGCCGGTTCTGGGAGGCGCGGCACGCCGCTTGGGCAATCTAGTGGCGACCGACGCGTCGTGGTCCCCCGATGGAGATAAGTTGGCGTATACGTCGGGTAACGAGGTCTACGTTGCCAGCGGTGAGGGCGCAGAACCTCACCGGTTCGTGACCGCGAACGGCACTGCCTCCTGGCCGCGGTGGTCGCCGGATGGAAGCCGGTTGCGTTTCACCGTCAACGGCACCGACGGCTCCGCCATTTGGGAAATCGCTTCGGATGGGACCGGCCTCCATCCATTACTGACCGGCTGGAACAACCCACCGGCGGAGTGTTGCGGGGACTGGATGCCGGATGGAAGATATTTTGTCTTCCAGTCGTCGCGCGGTGGAGTAGCCGACATCTGGGCTATGCGCGAAGCGGGCAGCCTGGTCCGCCGAGTGAACCACCAGCCGGTCCAGTTAACGTCTGGGCCAACCAGCACGTTTGCTCCCTTGCCCAGCACAGACGGCAATCAGCTCTTTGTCCGGACGATCCAACCACGCGGGCAGTTGGTGAGCTTGGATACGAAGTCGGGTGAGTTTCGCCCGCTGTTTCCGGGCGCGCCACCGGGCATCCAAGGAACGGGTGTGGATTTTTCCAGGGATGGCAAATGGATCGCCTATATGAGCTACCCGGAGGGGAGCTTGTGGCGCAGCCGGCCCGATGGCAGCGAACGCTCCCAACTGACCTATCCTCCGCTCCTGGCCTATATGCCGCGCTGGTCGCCTGACGGAAGCCAGATCGCGTTTATGGGCCAGTTGCCGGGCAAACCGTGGCAACTCTATATCGTGAGCGCGGAGGGCGGTTCGCCTCAGCAGCTGATACCTGAGCAACGCGACCAGGCCGATCCCACGTGGTCGCCAGATGGGAAGTCGCTGGCGTTTGGAGGCCAGGCGGTTTCAGAAAAAGATGCAGCCAGTGTGAACTCCATCCGCCTGGTCGATGTGCGAACGCGCACCGTCACCGTTGTACCCGGCTCGGAGGGGTTGTGGTCCCCTCGCTGGGCGCCGGCTGGCGATCATCTAGCCGCCATGTCAAACGACGGCAACGAACTATTCGTCTACGCCTTCAGCACCCGGGCATGGACCAAGGTAGCGAAGGCCTCTATCGGTTACCCGACTTGGTCGCACAACGGAGACTCCATCTTTTTCCTGAACCACCTGCCCGGAGGAGACCAGGTCTTTCGTGTCTCCATCACCACTCACAAGCTCGAAGAAGTAGCGGACCTGAAGAATTTTCACGGAGCGCCATTTCTCATCGGCTACTGGTTCAGCCTGGCCCCAGATGATTCGCCCTTATTGATACGCGACGCCGGGATTGGGGACTTCCACGCGCTTACCTTGGATCTGCCCTGATCTCCCTTGGACAGAGTCTGCTTAGCAGAGGCGAGATCCATTCAGAACGGGTCTTTCCACGGATGCAAGCACAACCCCTTCTTTTCCCTGAAAGCCCGTTAACAGAAATTGCGAACGAAATGGTCCGATCTGCTTTTCAGGGAAGTTAATGACACCGATTACCTGTCGCCCAATCAATTCATCCGGAGAGTAGAGGGTCGTTATTTGGGCGCTTGTCTTTCGTTCACCGTATTCGCCGAAATCAACCCAGACCTTGTACGCGGGATGACGAGCTTCGGGGTATGGTTCAACACGCGTGATCGTTCCTGCAACAATCAGCACTTTTTCAAAATCCGACCAGCTTATTGGCTGACCCGTATCGATCACTGAGCCTCCTTTGTACTCGCTCTTCCTGTTTATTACGATCTTATGCGAGGATTTTCCATGTTCGGAACGCGATCGCATACCCGCACCATCCGACTGCTGGCATACATCCTCCTGGCCGGTAATCTTTTTGCTCTATCCTGCGCCGCTGCCGACAACGACCCGGAAGTGGGCTCGCTCAATAAGGCCGAGCGGCTGGAGTGGTTCCGCGATCAGGGTTTTGGCCTCTTCATTCACTGGAGCGTGGACAGCCAGCTTGGCGTGGTCATCAGTCACTCGCTGGTCGGAGCATCCCCGGAATACACCGATCGTTTTTTCTCCGACCTCCCCAAAACATTTGACCCGCACAATTTTTATCCAATGGATTGGGCACGGTTAGCGCGCCTGGCCGGCGTTCGCTACGTGATGTTCACAGCCAAGCACCATTCCGGCTTCGCCATGTTCGACACCACGACGACTCCCTTCGGCATCATGCATACCCCGTTTCATCGCGATATCACCAAGGAAGTCTTCGACGCCTTCCGCTCCCAGGGCATCGCCGCGGGTGTTTATTATTCCCCCGATGATTTCTGGTGGCTTCACCAGAACGGCAAGACAATCGAGCGCTCGGTTCCCGCCGTCCAGCCGCGCAATAACCCTGGCCTGATGGAGTACGACCAGACCCAACTCCGCGAGCTGCTAACTCACTACGGCAAAATCGATGCGCTTTTTCTAGACGGAGAAGCGGCCGGTCTGCGCGATCTTGCCTGGAAGTTAGATCCCGACATCATCGTTACCCGGGGAGCAATCAAAACTCCCGAGCTCACGGTTCCGGGAATGCCGCTGCCGGGCGCGTGGGAAACCTGCATGACCATGGGTACTGCGTGGCAGTACCAGCCGCAGAATGAGCACTACAAGTCAGGAGGCGAATTGATTCGTCTCCTGATTCAAACGCGCGCCAAGGGCGGTAACTTTCTGCTGAATGTGGGTCCTAAGCCGAATGGCGAGTTGCCCATTGAAGAAGAAGAACGCCTGCGCGAAATAGCCCTCTGGATGTTCGTAAACTCCGACGCAATCTACGCTGTGAGGCCCTGGGTCATCACCAATGAAGGCGACATCTGGTTCACTAGGAAGAAAGACTCCCAGGCACTCTACGCGATCGTTGAATCCGACACACCCTGGCCGCGCGCGACCTGGAAGGAATTTACCTTGCACTCGGTCCGCGCGACATCCAAGACGGAAGTGAGCGTGCTCGGCCAGAATGACCAAGTGGTCGAATACCACTCTGAGATCAAACCCAAATCCAGCTGGCATCAGGAAAAGGATGGTCTGCATGTGCGGGTGATGCAGACCCAACGGCTGCAGGACAACTTTCGCTGGCCGAACCCGGCTGTGGTGAAGATTACCAACGCCGAGCCGTCGCTCACTCCACCCCATGTGCAGACCACCGGCTCCGTCGTAGATGCATCTGGCCAGCAGGAGACGCTGCGCGGCGAGGTACTCGACATGGGCGATAGCTCTTCGCTACAGGTCGGCTTTGAATACCGTCCAATTCTCGGCGAAGACGTCAACTCGCGTTCTGCAGTCTGGACAGCGACTCCGATGCAGACCGTCTCCGCGCCCGGTCCTTTTACCGCACACATCAACGGTCTGTCCCCGAACGGCAAATACGAATTTCGTGCCGTCATACGCCATCCGCTGCTGGCGCTTTACGGGGCGGAGATCGCCATGCAGCGTTAGCGGCCTATCAGCATAACTTGATACCGTTTTCCCCGATGGTCACGAATACTTTCATGAGACCGGTGGTGCCAAGAAGCTGACGTATCTGTTTGCCGAGATTGATGAGTTCTAAACAGCATCCCGCCGACCGCGCAGAGACGTAAAGACGAACCAGTGTTCCCAGGCCCATACTGTCGACGTGGGTAAGGTCGGTCAAGTCCAACACAATTCTCTTGGTATCCGGAATCAGTTTGCTGACCTTGAGGTAGAGAATATCGTTGACGCCCGCCACCAACTTGCCCTTGCAGTGGACAACGAATGCATCGCCTGCGCGAACAACGTCAAGCGTGAGGGGACTCGCGGTTGCTTTGTCAGACATGAGACCTTGCCTTGTCGGAATTCCTGAATTTAGCTGGAACCGATTCTCGCATATCGCGGCCCGAATTTCCTGTACCAAACCCATGGGATCATTGGTTCATGGATGGCCGTCTGCCCCTGTCTACCCTGCTGTCCCAACCGCTGATCGCTTTTATCGTTGAGTTCGACAATGAGTTCGAGCACCAGGTGCCGCATCGCACCACGAACCATGGAGCGACCACCCGTTCGCACTCGGTGCCCTGGTTGGTGTCGATGGTCATGTGGTCGAACTTTATTCGTTTTGTGGATGAAGAGGGAACCACGGTTCGTGAGCTGCAGCATCGGATGCAAGTCCCCGCCAAGAGCGTGCGCAATTGGTTGACGCGCATGGGAAAGTGGTGGGGCTACATCGCCGTCGAACCCAATGGCACCGTCCTTCCCACCCCCGGAGGGCGAAAAGCTATGGAGGTCTGGCGAACGCTGGAGAGCCTCATCGAAGAGCGCTGGCGGGTACGCTTCGGCGAGAACGCCATCGACCATCTTCGGGAAGCGTTGATCACCCTAGTCAGCCAGCTTGGCATCGCGTTGCCTGATGCTCTGCCGATCCTGGGCTATGGACTGTTCACCCCTGGGCCGGAAGACGTTGAAGGCTCACGGGCGGCAGCAGGGAGCAGCACCGGCTCTCTGGCCTCGCTGCTCTCGAAGGTCCTACTCTCCTTCGCCATTGAATTCGAGCGCGAATCGGACCTCTCGCTTGCCATCAGTGCCAACGTTCTGCGTCTTACACCTGAGGAGGGAATCGAGGTGAGCGATCTCCCGCGTCTGGCTGGGGTGTCCAAGGAGGCGATCGCGATGGCGCTGAGTTTCCTCGGCAAGCGCGGATACGCCCTGATCCAAGCGAGATCGGCCGGCAGCCGGGGGAAGAAGCTTGTCCTCACTCCCAAGGGGAGAAAAGCACAAGACCGGTACTGTCGGCTGGTGTGGACAATTGAAGAGCGTTGGCAGGCACGCTTTGGCGAGAAGGCCATCGGCCGTCTACGGGAGTTGCTCGAGCAATTAGCCGGCGACCCTACACTGCAGCAATCTCCGCTTTTTCGAGGATTAGAACCTTATCCCGAAGGTTGGCGCGCCTCGGTCCCCAGGCCTGAAGTGCTTCCGCATTACCCCATGGTCCTGCACCGCGGTGGCTTTCCCGATGGCAGTTGAATTGCGATTCGCAACATTAACGGAGCATCCTGCATTAGATTTATGATGCCTATGCAGGGGAGCAATCATGCGGACCACTTTGTCGATTGATGACGATGTATTGAGTGCCGCGAAGAAAATTGCCGCCGCGCAAGAGAAGACAGTGGGCGAGGTAATCTCCTCGCTCGCCAGGCGCGCGTTGAACCCAATCGAATCTCGGAGAAAGACGCGGAATGGCGTTCCCCTGTTGCCGGTCCGTCCAGGTACTCCAAAGGGTTACCTCAGAACTGGTGAATCAGCATCGCGAGGAACGTGGTTGAAACGGTTTCTCATCGATATCAACGTACTCATTGCGTTGATCGAACGGAGCACGCGCGCTTCCTCTGATTCCCTCATTGGGCCTATTCATCGGGGCTGAAACTTCAAACGCCGCGCGGCGGCGCTCGAGGAAGCGTCGGACTGCGGGATCGCGTTCCAAGCCGATGGCAATCTCGTACGCACGGCTGGCTTCGCGGTGCGCATTTGTACCGGCCAATAACTCCGCGCGTGCCGCCCAGTAGGGCTGATATTCAACCAATCGGCTATCGCTGGCCGGGTCGGGCATCGCTTCGAGGGCCGCATGCGCGCCTCGTATCTCCGCTACCACCAAGGCGCGATTGATAGCCACGACGGGTGAGCCGGTGACGGCGAAGAGCGCGTCGTAAAGTTGCAACACGGCCACCCAATTGGCGTGGCCTGTGCGGCAACGATGCACGTGTGCCGACTGAACTGCGGCTTCGAGTTGATAGCGGCCGATGATGCCGAAATTTCGAGCGCGAAGCAGCAGCGCTTCCGCTTCACCGATCATCTTTAAGTCCCAGCGGGCAACATCCTGATCCGCCAAGGGAACGTAATCACCCTCGTCGCTGCGTCGTGCGCGGCGGCGGGCATCTGCGTGCAGCATCAGGGCGAGCAGACCCAGCGCTTCCGGCTCCGTTGGCAAGAGCTCGGTCACGAGCCGGGCCAGAAAGAAGGCTTCACCGGTAAGATCCCGTCGCGCAGTGTCAGTCCCTGCACCATCGCTCCACCCCTCCGAGAAGGCTGCGTAGATGGCCTCAAGAACAGTATCGAGGCGTCCAGGTAGTTCCTCACGCTCAGGAACGCAAAACGGAATCGCGGCCTCCCGGATCTTGCTCTTGGCGCGCCCCAGCCGCTTGCCCATGGCCGCCGGCGACATTAGGAACGCCGACGCGATGGTTGCCGCATCGAGCCCCAGGATGACCTGCAGTATCAACGGTGCGCGGATGCTGGCCTCAATGGCGGGATGCGCGCAAGCAAACATCAACGCCAGCCGGCGGTCTGGGATCTCTGAATCCGCAGCGGTTGCGCCCACCACCGTGGCGATTTGCTCCAGGTCTTCGTCCACGAGGTGGCTGCTGTGCTGCCGGCGGGCCATATCGATCAGCTTGCGCCGGGCCACGGTCAGCAGCCACGCTTCCGGATTTGCAGGACTGCCTTTGCTTGGCCAGTCTGCCAGCGCCGACGCGAATGCCTCTGAGAGGGCATCCTCAGCGGCGGCTACGTCCCTTGTGCGTTCGGAGAGAAAGGCGACGAGCTTGCCGTAACTGCGGCGCGCAACTGCTTCCGCGGTGCTGCGAGCCTGCTCATCGCCTTCGCATGAGTGCATGGACACCTTCTCAAGCCGTAGCGTGTTGGAGATTTTTTGTTTCGCTTGCCTCGGGTATGTACCACACGGGGCGAACTTCAACCACGCCATGACCGGCGCCAGGGCAGCGAGCGGCCCAGGAGAGAGCGGCATCCAGGTCAGGTACGTCGATCAAATAATAGCCGCCCAACTGTTCCTTCGAATCCACGTAGGGGCCATCCAGCACCTGCGACTTACCGTTAACGTTGCGCACCGTGGTGGCTGTGGAGACTGGCTGCAAGCGATTCGAACCCTTCAAGGCGCCCGCCGCCTTCAATGCTTCGCCGTACGCCATGTAAGCTGCTACTCCTTGTTCCTGCTGACTCTTCGACAGGTTGGACCAGCCTGCCTCGTTCGCGTAAAGCATCAATAGATATTGCATAGAAACCTCCGTCGTCGATTTTAGGCGGATGTTGTCATCCGCTACTACCATGACGCGCGAGACTCGACGATTTGGACATTCGGTTGTCTTTAATTTGAGCGCAGAGCAGCGACCCGCTTGCTCACCTCCGCTCTCTCTTTCACCATGTCCTGTTTCAATATTGCTCCATTCTGTACGAGCAAATCGCCGCCCACGTACACTCGTTCCAGATCGCGCTCCTCGGTTATAAAGACCAGGGACGCGTAGGGATCGAAAATCGTTCGGAAGCGCGCGGGATCGATCACCAGAAAATCGGCAAACTTCCCCGGCTCCAGGCTGCCCAAGCGGTCAGCGACGTTGAGCACGTCCGCGCTGCCCATGGTATGCAGCCGCAGCACGTCGTAGGGACTCATGATATTGGCGTTCTCATACTTGTCACGGATCGCGTAGAGGCCGGTGCGCATATTCTCAAATGGATCCGCCACATCGGCGCTGGCCTCTCCATCGACGCCCATACCCACCCGGATGCCGGCCTTCAGATAGGCGGGAATATCGGCGACTCCCGACGCCAGCCGCCCATTCGAGAGCGGTTGCCAGGACATTGCTACGCCGGCCTTCGCGCTCTCCGCAATGATGAAGCTGTTGGTGTGAATGAAGTGCCCGAAGATCAACTGCTTCGAGAGCAACCCGCTATCCATAAACCAACGAAACCTGCTTTGCTGGTCATACGACGTGTCTGGCGGTTCCAGATAGTGGGATTCGTTTCCTAGATGAAATTCGTCTCCCAGCTGCTTTTCCATCAACGTCTGTTGGTACGTATCGTTGAATGCCGTGCCGCCACTAATCATCACGGATAGAAACTTGCTCGACTTGGGCTGCTTGCCGGACCAATCCAGAAAGATCTTGAGGGGCACTCTCGCTTGCTCAGCTCCATAGCTGGGCTGCACACCTAGGGGGGTGGCTCGGCCCACGGAGAGGCCGTGGACAAAGCGAATGCCCGAGTCCATCTCCGCGAGAAAATCATTCCGGTCGTATTCATCCAGGGACGCCGTCGGGGCTGTCTTGCCCCTGGACCGCGCTTCGTAGTTGAAGTTAAAGGCTGTCGTAACGCCATGTTGCAGATGGTCCAGCGCGCCATCGAGAGTGAACCAGTACATATCCTCCGGGCTGGATTTGACCGCGGGTTTATAAAGCGCGTCGATCCATCCCAACAGCGTCTGGTCCGCTCCCATTCCCCGGAAGGCGCTCTCCCACAGGTGGCTATGGGCAGAGATAAAGCCAGGGATCACCCAGTGGCCGCCGGCATCCAGGCTTTGCTTTGCCTGCAGCCCTGCGGGAGGATCGCCCGCCGAAACCGTCAGGAGCCTGCCATCCTCTCCGACCACCAGGTAGCCCGGCACGGGCTCGCGCTGGCCCGGCGCCATCGTCAGAATAAAGGCGTTCTTCACCACCAGCTTAGCTGGTGCAGTGGCCGGAGCTTGCGCGAATAACAGGGATACACTGGCCAGCGCGGCCAATAAGCAAAATGTCCTCAGCGTTGGGCGAGTCTTAGGAGTCATGCGCCATTACTAAACGAGACCGCACCGCAGAACAACAAGAAATTAGCTTCGGCTTAGTAAGCCGGCGGTCCAGGGGCTTTCATCCGCGCTACTATGTAACTTCCAATGACAGCCTCAGCTGACCCAGAGTTAAGCATGGGCCCTCGCAACCCGGTGCTCGAGGCTGCCTCGATGCCGGCTGCCGACGCGATCGAACAGCCTGAAGGCCTCCCGCAATTGTTCTTGTTCGGGTTGCAACATGTGCTGGTGATGTACGCCGGCACGGTAGCTGTCCCGCTCATTCTTGGCAGCGCCCTCCAGTTCACGCCGAAGCAAGTGATTGCGCTGATCAGCGCCGACCTATTTACCTCTGGCTTAGCAACGCTCCTGCAAACGATGGGCTGGTGGAAGTTTGGCGCGCGCCTTCCTTTGATCCAGGGCTGCTCCTTCATTTGCGTCGCTCCCATGATTTTGATTGGCAGCCACTACGGCATCCCGGCCTTATATGGATCCGTCATCAGTTGCGGGCTGTTCACTATGTTGGTAGGGCCTTGGTTCAGCCGTATGCTGCGTTTCTTCCCTCCGGTAGTGATCGGCTCCGTTATCACGGTGATTGGGTTATCCCTGCTGCCGGTGGCTGGGGCATGGCTGGGCGGCGGCGATCCCGCGGCGGCCGACTTCGGCAGCTTCATCCACCTGGGATTGGGCCTGACGACGATAGTGCTGATCGTCGCCATCCAGCGCTACGGTCGCGGCATGATCGCCAATCTCAGCGTGCTACTGGGCCTGGTTGGGGGAACTGCGCTGGCCGCCGTAGCGGGCCAGGCCAGCTTCAGACAGGTGCCGGCAACGCCCTGGTTTGCCTTGGCGCATCCGCTGCTCTTCGGTCCACCACGCTTCGTCCTGCTGCCGGCTTTGGTGATGAGCCTTTCCATGCTGGTGGTGATGACTGAGACCACGGGAAATTGTCTGGCCATCGGCGAAATTACCGGTCGCCCGATCGGCCCGGCAACGTTGACAGCGGCCTTCCGCGCAGACGGCCTTTCGACGGTGCTGGGTGGGTTGTTTAACAGCTTCCCTTACAACGTGTATTCGCAAAACACCGGCCTGCTTGCGCTCTCAAAAATCAAGAGCCGCTATGCGGTTGCGGCCGGCGGCTGTTTGTTGGTCGTTCTTGGATTTCTGCCTAAACTTGCCGCGGTCATCGCCGGAATTCCGCGGCCGGTCCTAGGTGGGGCGTCGATCGTGATGTTCGGTATGACGGCCATGGCCGGCATTGAAGAATTGACCCGCGTCCGTTACCAGGGGACCAGTAATGCGATCATCGTGGCCGTCTCCGTCAGCATGGGCGTGCTGCCCATTGCGTCCCCGCAACTCTTTGCCCACGCCCCCGATGCGGCGCGGCTCTTTTTGAACAGTGGTATTTTCCTGACCGCCGCGAGCGCGGTTCTTCTCAACCTTTTCTTTTCCTCAAAAACGGAGAAGTGAACTGTGGAACAAGTAACTGAACAGGACTTGGCTTTTCTAAGGCAAGCGATCGATCTGGCGCTTAAGGCGCGGAACGACGGCCGCCACCCGTTTGGCTCGCTGGTCGTCAATGAGCGGGGCGAGACGATCGTTGCCGCACGCAACAATGCAGTACGGCCCAAGGGCGACCCCACCCAGCATGCCGAGATGCTGGCTTGCGGAGAAGCTGCGCGCCTGTTGACCGAAGCCGAACTCGCCAAGTGCACCCTCTACACCAGCACCGAACCCTGCGCCATGTGCGCCGGCGCGATCTATTGGACCGGCATTGGGCGCGTGGTCTTTGCGTTGGCCGAAACCGGCTTGCTGCGGTACACCGGCAGCCATACGGAAAATCCCACCCTCGATCTGCCCTGCCGCGAAGTCTTTGCCCGTGGGCAAAAACCGATCGTCGTTGCCGGGCCGTTGCTGGAAGACGAGGCGGGCAAGGTGCACGAGGGCTTTTGGGTTTCCTAAGAGTCCGTCGGTTTCTCCATTTACACTGACTAAATGACTAAGTCGTCCAAGGTTGACCTTGTCGGTGTGGGCCTGAACGCGACAGACACGCTCATCGCCCTCGCAGATTACCCGGCACGCGGTTCCAAAGTTGAATACCGTTCTGCCAACGTGCTGCCCGGAGGCCAGGTAGCGACCGCAGTGGTGGCTTGTCAGCAGTGGGGCATGTCGACTCGATATGTTGGCGTCCTGGGCGACGACGCCGCGGCGACTCTGCATCAGGAAGCATTTGCCCGTGCGGGCGTAGCCGCCGAGATCGTCACAGTTAAGGGCGGAGCGAGCCCGCAGTCGCTCATCCTGGTGGACGGCGGAGGCGAGCGGACCGTGCTTTGCCGGCGCGATGAGCGAGTCACCCTGAAGCCGTCCCACCTGGATCGCCAATGGATCGTCAATGCACGAGCCCTGCACGTGGACGGTTACGACACTGAGGCCGCGACTGTGGCCACTGGTTGGGCGCGTGCTGCCGGAATACCCGTGATCGCCGATCTGGACGAGCTCTATCCAGGCTTGGAAAATCTTCTGGAGAACGTCGACTATCTCATCGTGAGCCGGGATATTCCCTCCCGCCTCACGGGCGAGCCCGATCTGGAAATGGCCTTACGTCTCATGCAACACCGCTACGGATGCCGTCTTACCGCAGCAACCCTGGGCCACGACGGTGTGCTGGCTTGGGATGGGAAGCACATACACCATGCGCCCGCTTATCGTGTACAGGTAGTCGATACCACCGGCGCCGGAGATATCTTCCACGCCGGGTTTATCTATGGACTCCTTCAGGATTGGCCACTGGAGCGACAACTCGATTTCGGTTGCGCCGCGGCCGCAATGAACTGCATGGCGGTCGGAGCCCGGGGTGGAATCCAGGCGATAGAAACGATTGAAGAGTTTATGAAGACCGGCGTGCGCCACGATCCCGCCTACTGCGTTTCGAGTTCAGACTAGTCTGTCAACGGCCCAATTGCTCCAGCGCGCGCTGCGCAGCGTCGCGCAAGGAAGGGTCGGGGCTCTCCAACGCTTTTTGACATTGCGCTTTCGCTTCTGCCTTCTTTCCCTCCCGCATAAGGATCATGCCCAGGCCCAAGTGAGCTTCGTAGTTGTCAGGGGCAAGCTGAACACAAACCCTAAGCTCGCTCTTCGCCTCATCGAACTTTTCTTGAGCGCCCAATAGATTACCCAAGCCACAATGCGGGTCCGCCAGCTGCGGCTTTAGGCGGATGGCCTGCCGGTATTCCATCGCCGCGTCGTCCGCCTGCCTCTGGACTAGCAGGATATCCCCAAGATCATCGTGCATCTGCGCATCGTTCGGGTTGAGTTGAATGGCCTCTCGCAACTGGGCAATCGCTTGCTCGTAAGACTGCGTCATCGCCAGCACCAGGGCGTAGCTGTGATGGGCCTCGGCAGACTTCGGGTCGATCGCCACCGCCCTCTGGAAGTGATACTCCGCCTGAGGGTAATCGCGAGCTCCCGCGAGCACGTTGCCAAGATTGTTATGGGCTTCGGCAAAATCCGGCTGACTGCGGAGCGCGTCCCGAAACCGTGCTTGTGCCTCTACCGGATCGTCCTTCTGAACGGCGACTAACCCGAGCAGGTTTTGCGCCTCCGGCTGTTCCGGGTTGACTTCCAACGCTCGCCGCAGTGCCTGTTGCGCCTGCGAAAGCATACCCTGGCGCAAATAGGCATTTCCCAGATCGGAGAAGAGCGCATCATCGGCTGGAGGCGCCGCAACCGCCTGCCGCAATACTTCCGCGGCGCGCGCATATTCTCCTTTCCCCATCAGCGCTGCGGCCAGCTGCTTGATCGCGGGCCGAAAGTCCGGCTTCCTGCGCAGCGCTTCCTTGTACCATCGGATCGCCTCGTCGTTTTGACCCGCCCTTGCATATCCATCTCCCAGTTCAAAGTAGAAGTCTGGAGCAGTGGGTGAGTATTTAAGGATCGCGCTTTCCAGGTGCGCCACCCCCGATGCCGATCCGTGCTTCACCTCAGCGGTGGCTAAGTAGAGCTCATTCTCACCCGTGTGCGGCAGTGGCGCTGGATAGTAGGGAACCACTGCTTCGCGCCCCTGCGGCGCACTACCCGCTTCCGCCATAGGCGCAAGTAGGTCGCGGTCCGGCTTCACGCGCTGGATGTAATGGTCCGTCATCACCACATGCACGACGTCGTCGGTCCTCCTCTTTGGCATGTGGCACGAGAAGCAGTCCGTTCCCGCAGGCAAGGCGGCCTTATGAACGACCGATTGATGGCAGCCCTGGCAGACCGCCACGTAGTGTGCCGTCGATGTCGAGATACGGTATTCCTGGTGAGGGTCGTGGCAGGTAAGGCACGTCATCTGGCTGGCACGAAAACACGCCGACATGCGCAAGCGATAGCCGGCATGCGCGATCTCGAACCCGTCTCCTTGCCCGGGGACGGATGCGCGGTCAAAGTAGAGCTTGTAGTCGCCGATCTGCTCTCCCGGCCGATAGGAATCAATGGTGCGGTTGTAGCGGCGAATCTCATTCGGCATCAGGCTGCTGCTGGTCTCGAGATGGCATTGCATGCAGACCTCAAGCTGGCGCTCGCGGTTGAGCCGTGCCGGGTTCACGATTGCTTGACGTATTTTCTCTGCAGGCGTGTTCGGCGCGAGAGCTGCGCGCACGTGGGCGCCTCCGGGCCCGTGACATCGCTGGCAATCGATCCCTTCAGGGATTTCCTTGGGGAACACCGCCAGGCCGCTGGTACCGCGTTCCGGGTAGCTCCCTTTGAGTGGCAGACCGTTGTGGCAGAGCATGCACTCGCCGGAAATCGCGCGGCGGAAGTCTTCCTGGCCCTTGCGGTCATAGCCGGGGCTCATCGCCCAGTAGCCCGAGTTCTCGACATACCACGAGACCGGGAGCTCGATAAGCCTGCCATCCGGCCCGCGATGCAGATAGCTTCGCGCGTGATTGCCGGACCCAATTACGTAGTCGATCTGCTCCTCGACCACGTTGGTCTGCTGGCCACCGAAGCCAACTTCCGAACGCCGCTGATAAAACCTACCATCGCGCTCCACCATGGTGTAAGTCAGGCCCGAAGCCTCGTTATGCACCGTAGGATGAGCGGTGTAATCCTCGATCGTATTTCCTGGCGTTGGCCGATAGAGGGAACGCCCCATACCCGTGAGTTGGTATGACTTCGCAATCGCCTGGTGGCAACTTGCGCAAATAGCCGAATCCACATAGCCGAACGTAGCCTGATTTGAGGCAAGCGTGGTGATCGGACGAGCATCAGGAACAAGCCGCCAGGCGGCGGCCAGCAGGACGATGCTGCTCAACACGGTACGCACGCTGCAGGCGTTCAAGCCTCACGCCTCTCCGCTGTGCTCCGCCAAGCATCCCCGCCGGTCATCGGAGAGAGTCTCGCAGCTTCCAGGGCCGAAGACAAGAAGGGAGCTCCGCTGCTAGCCACCTTCAGGCTTGCGTTCTTTCAAAGTGTCTTCGAACGGGTATCATTCTGGAATCATGATCAGGCGTATCTTGCAGGGTAAGTTGTTGCCTGCCTTTGTGTTTTTCGTGTTCGGCTCGCTGATTGCGCGAGCTGCGGCCGGGCCTCAGCCGCTTCCTCTGAATGTTGAGGGGATAGGTAAGGGGACCGTCGCGCTGGACGGCGATTGGCAATTTCATTTGGGAGATAACCCCGATTGGGCCTCCCCTTCGATGGATGACTCCAGCTGGGAACGGATCGCCGTAGATAAGCCCTGGGGCGCCCAGACGCACTTCGGCTACACAGGATATGCCTGGTACCGTCGTCATGTAAATTTTCTCCCCGTGGCCGGGGTTGAATCGAATCTGGTGCTCCTGCTGCCGCCCATCGATGACGCCTACGAGGTCTACTGGAACGGGAGTCTGATCGGCCACCTGGGCAAGTTTCCGCCACGCCCTTTCTATTACCGGAATCTCCCGCCCAAGATTTTTCAGCTGGGGCACCCAGGAGCAGGTGTTCTTGCCTTCCGCGTCTGGAAGGCGCCTTACTTCTCTGCCGATTCCGGCGAAGAAGGAGGACTGTATAGGCCGCCGGTCGCAGGATCGGCTGCCTCCATCAGCGACTACGCGGGCAATCTCAACTACCACTGGCTTCGCGGCGGCCTGTTTAGTTACGCCGTCGAGGTGATCTACATGCTGATCGCCGTGCTTGGCTTCCTGGCATGGTTTCGCAATCGCAAGCAACGGGTGCTGCTCTGGATGTCCCTATGGGCTTCCGCTCTTTTGGTCTCGACTTTTTTCGGTGGCCTTCGCTTACCCTTTACCGTCGCGCTCATCAGCTCTATCACGCAGCCGCTTCTCTCCGTAGCAGACATTTCTATCTGGTTTCTATTGCTGTATCTGCTGGAGCTCGATCACCATCCTCTTCTTCGTCGATGGACCCGCATTCTGGCCTTCATCTCACTTTTCTGCGGTGCGACTGATGGCCTGCTGATCTTCCTGGACTGGAGCGCGTCCCAGGTAAAGATGCTCCAGCTCGCCGACGCACTGCTCACCATCCCGACCATGTTGATTGAAGTCTATCCGCTGGTGCTTATCTGCTTTGCGATCGGAAAGCGGCTGGACACTGCTCGCTGGTTGATGGCGATACTGGCCGCTCTCACGCAGTTGACGCTGGGTTTCCAGAATTTCACCAGTCAAGGCACGCGTTTTACCCATTGGACGATCTCGCAAAAAGTAAGCGCGCCGCTGTTTACGATCGGCGGTAATCGATTCAATCTGGCTACGCTGGAACTTGCCTTTCTGCTCATCTCCATCGTGTATGCGGTCTACCGCTACTCGATTGAGCAGAGTGAGCGCCAGGGTGTCCTCGAACAGGAATTCAAGAGCGCGCAGGAGCTGCAGCAGGTGCTCATCCCGGAGACGCTCCCTTCTCTCGAGGGCTATGCCGTGACCAGTGCTTACCGGCCGGCTCAACAGGTGGGCGGCGATTTCTTTCAACTCCTCGCCCTGCCAGACGGATCTGCGCTGCTTGTCCTGGGGGATGTCAGCGGTAAAGGTCTGAAAGCTGCGATGACTGTCTCGCTGATCGTTGGAACCATCCGCACCGTGGCGGATACAGTAGACGATCCTTCGGAAGTTCTTTCTATCCTCAATCGCCGCTTGTACGGACGATTGAAAGATGGATTCGTAACCTGCCTGGCATTGCGGCTGGACCCAGACGGAGCATGCATCCTGGCGAATGCAGGGCATCCGTATCCCTTCCTGAACAAGACCGAACTCAGCTCGCCGGGTGCACTGCCGCTCGGCCTCGATCCAACCACTGGGTACGAGAAGGTAGTGTTTCAACTCGCTGTGGGAGACCGGCTCACCGTTTACACCGACGGCTTGCTGGAGGCGCGCAATCCCGCCGGCGAAATCTTCAGCTTCGAACGCCTGCGGGCGCTCATCGCCACTCAGCCGAACGCAAAGCAGGCCACGGATGCGGCGGTTGCCTTCGGGCAAGACGACGACATCACGGTCATGACCCTTACGCGGCTCGCGCCCGGAGTCGAATCCACAACCTCATTGCTGGCGCCGGGGCTGGTGTCCTCTCACGCTTAACCTACTTAGTCACCTCCAAAACACTCCTGCGCAGCGACTGAGTAAGCCGGCCAGTGCTCTAATAGCTCATGATTTCGGTAAGGCGTCGCGCGGCTTTTCGCGTTCCTATGTTCGCGCTGTTCTCAATCGCACTCGGGTGCCATTCGCAAATCGCGCCTACCCCAGCGCAGGTAGGCCCGATTGCAAACGTAGAGGCGGTGGCCGGGCAACTGCGAACCATTGCTGCTGCGGGTACGCTCGCTGACCTGGCATTTCCAAACTTTCCTGACTACAGCCAGCAGTTTCAGACGCTCTATCAGTCGGTGGACTACGCTCCGGTGTGGGTACTGCGCTACGGGGCGCCCACTCCCCAGGCTCTGGCCGTGATTACCGCGTTCGAAAGCAGCCGCCAAAAAGGCCTTAACCCGGAAGACTACGACGCATCGCGTTGGCCCCAGCGCCTGGACGCGTTGAAAAACGCGCGCGGCGATTCAAACATAATCGCTCATTTCGATGCGGCGCTCACCATCTGCGTGATGCGCTACATCTCTGATCTGCACATGGGGCGAGTGAATCCAAAGCAATTCAAAGTTGGCTTCGATGTGGAGCAGAAAAAGTATGATCTGCCACAGTTCTTGGCACAGAAGCTCCTGCCGGCAAGCAATGTGCCGGAGGTGCTGAACGGGGTAGAACCGCCCTACTACGGATATCAACGTACTGAGTTGGCCCTGCAAACTTACCTGGCGCTCGCGGACGAGGATCACAGCCCACCCCTGCCCGATGTGCCAAAGACGCTCGGGCCCGGCGATCCCTACCCGGGGGCCGAGGCCTTGGCACAGCGTTTGCAATTGCTGGGTGATTTGCCGGTGGCCCCGATTCCCGATGCAAAGCCAGGAGTCTACGCCGGAGCATTGGTCGATGGGGTCAAGCATTTTCAAACCCGGCACGGATTAGGAGCAGACGGCCGGCTCGGCAAAGATACCGTGCTTCAGCTGAATACACCTTTGAGCGTTCGCGTCCAACAGTTGGACGATGCGCTCGAGCGGTGGAGATGGTTGCCGGCGAACTTTCCGCTTTTGCCGGTTGCAGTGAACATCCCCGAGTTCGTCCTGCGCGTTTTTTCACCTGATCACCGCATTGCCATGCGCATGAATGTTGTTGTCGGCAAAGCCCTCCGCCATGAAACCCCTGTCTTTGCCCAAGACATGAAGTACATCGTCTTCCGGCCATATTGGAATGTCCCCATGAGCATTACACGGGGCGAAATCATTCCCGCGCTGCAGAAGGATAGCGGCTACCTGGCGAAGAAGAACTTCGAAGTGACCGACCAGAGCGGCAAGGTCGTCACCAGTGGAGCGGTGAGTGCTGACGTCCTGGCGCAATTGCGTTCAGGCAAATTGCTGGTGCGCCAGCGGCCGGGACCTTCGAACTCGCTCGGCCTCATCAAATTCATATTTCCCAACGAGCACAATGTCTACTTGCACAGCACTCCGGCCCAGTCTTTGTTTTCTCAGTCAAGGCGCGATTTCAGCCACGGCTGCATACGCCTGGAGAAGCCGGCCGATCTGGCGGCATGGCTGCTGAAAGATCAGCCCAAATGGACATTGGACGCGGTCAAGGCGGCGATGCAATCCGGGCCGGATAATCAGCAGGTCAACCTGACCCCGCCGGTTCCGGTGGTGATTATTTATCTGACAGCGGTGGTTGAGGAAAACGGTGAAGTCTACTTCTTCAACGACATCTATGGTCACGACCAGACACTCAATGCAGTGCTGGCCAAGGGACCGCCTTATCGTTGAAAGGAAAACGTGCTACCAGCGGCGAACGCGGCCGACATCTACGTGGACAAAATCCGATTGCGCGTAATAGCCGACTCCGCCGCGCCCCATAGACAAAGCCGCATCGCGAACCTCCGCGCTGGAAACTCCCGGAACGCGAATATCGATGGCCTTGGCTTCCATGTGCTGGCTATGTTCAGCAACCCCGTGACCATGTTGGCGCAGGTAGTTGTTGCTCCAAGGCGTGCGGTACCCGCAGACAATATCGATTTCGCCATCGGGATGCCCCAATTTGACTAGCAGATCATGCAGCAGATCGAATTCCTTCAGGTCATAGTCCTTCACGTCACCGGTGCGGTGATCGCGCAGAAAATGGTCCAACTCCGCGACACCATCAGGCTGATATTGATCACCGATCCGATAAACCACATCGATACGTTCGCCAGTGTGCAGGTGGTAGAGGCGCAGTCTGTAGGAGGGAGGGTCCGCTTGGGCGCCAACATCGGCAGCGCCGGCCGGGAGTAAACCCAGCAGTATTAAGAAAACAAACAGCTTAGCGGTAGCGGAGCCCTTAAGCGTCATACCTGTTTCACCCGAGGAAGATTCTATTCATTATAACGGTCATCCAATGGATGGTCGGGGAGCCTTGCCGGATGGAAAAGATCCAGGTTTTTCGTTTCAGACGTAACCTCTATGGCGTAAGTTCGTCTCAATACCGGATGGAGAGTTCAATGTTCACTTCCTATGCGATGCGTAATACTTTGGTTGCTCTTGTAATGGCTCTTGCTGCCTCTACCGGGTGCAGTGCACAAGCCAGGGCACCTATACCGGCTCCGACAACCGATAGCCCTCTTGCCCAGAGCAAGGGGAAGCAGACTGCAGTGTTTGCCGGCGGTTGTTTCTGGGGCACTCAATCGGTGTTCGAGCGCGTCAAAGGTGTGACTTCTACGACCGCAGGATATTCAGGCGGTTCGGCCTTTAACGCGACCTATGACCAGGTGTCCCAGGAGAATACTGGCCACGCAGAGTCGGTGAAGGTCGTCTTCGATCCCTCGCAGATCACGTATGGCCAGCTCCTGCGCATCTTCTTTTCTGTCGCCCATGATCCCACCCAACTAAATCGTCAGGGACCGGACGTGGGTTCGTCTTACCGCTCGGTTATTTTCTATACCAGCGAGGAGCAGCAAAAGATCAGCAAAGCCTACATCGCGCAATTGGACGCGGCCAAAGTCTTTCCCAAACCGATCGTGACCGAGGTTGTTCCGCTGAAGGCCTTCTATGATGCTGAGTCCTACCATCAGGACTACGCCCTGCACAATCCGACGAATCCTTACATCATGGTGTGTGATCGCCCGAAAATAGAAGCGCTCAAGCAGCAGTTCCCGGAGTACTTCAAGAGTTATCACGGTGAGTAAGGGCTCAGGGATTTCTCGCCGACATGCTCTAGGCTGTTGATCATCTTGCCTCTTGCCGGTGTTCTTTCGAAGAGCGTCAAGAGCCGGTAAGTTCGTTGCTGTCAAGAAATGGGATGTGAAGATCCACTATCCCACTAAGCCAGAGTACGGCTTGAATGGGGCACCCAGCAGTCGTTCGGGCGGTGGACAGTTAGAGGGAAGAGCCTGGGAATTCCACCCGTCGTTCGTGAGGGAATCAGGGTTGGAAAACCAGCCGAACTCCTGGCTCAGCGGAATTCCAGAGAGCTTCCACTTCTTGCAACGGGGCGGTATTTGCTTTGATTTGGAACGGCCGCTTTTCAGCTTCGCTGAGGAAGTCCGTGACAGCTACAAAGATCTGCTCCATCGACACACTGCCGAAACCGCTACCGATCATTTCAAGTCGTCCACTGCGCAAGGTCGCCGCCGGCAACGCAATCATGGGGCCGGCACTTGCTCCGACCTGGACAAAACGAATACGCGATGCCGCATGCTCTCGCCCCTTTTGCGAGATCGCTTCGAGCACGCTCTCAGCCGGATTTCCCCACACATAGTCCAACACCACATCGAACCGGTCCTCAAGCCATTCGCTGCGGAACGAGGACACTACGGCTTCGCGTTCCTGGTTCAACGAAATCACTGCGTCCGCGTCTCCCTCTTTTAGTTCTTCGAGCACCTGCGGGTTGCGGCCGGCGGCGACGACCCGCCTGGCCCCGAGACGCTTTGCGACCTGTACCGCGAGTTGGCCGGCCACGCCAGTGGCGCCAAGAATCAGAACGCTCTCGCCGGCAACAAATTGCGCGCGCAAGAGTGCGGCCCAGGATGACATACCAGGATTCATCATCGCGGCGACAGTAACATCATCGAGCCTTTCGGGAATGGGCAAGCACATGCCGCGTGCGGTCACCGAATGTTCAGCGAAGGTCCCGAAGGGAGTTCGCGACATGCCGAAATATACGCGCGTGCCATCTTCCAGTCGTCCCACGCCATCGACTCCGGTGATCAGAGGCAATATCTCGCTGCTGGCATAGTGAGTTCCGTCGGCCAGTGACTTGACGATCGGGTGCAGGGCGGCGGCACTCACTTGCACGATCACCTCTTGATCCGTAGCGATGGGTTCGGCAAAGGATATACAGCGGGGCGGGATGTGGAAGGCGTGGACAACTGCGGCTCTCATAGAATTCTCCTTAACGATGTTAAGTAGCTTAACATTGTTAAGGAGATTTTGTCAGCTAGATGGCCCTGGATCGGACAACCATGATTACCGCCGCGCTGGAACTCCTGGATGAGGCCGGCCTCGAGGGCCTGACGCTGCGCCGGCTCGCGTCCAAATTGAACGTGCAGGCGCCGGCTATCTATTGGCACTTCAAAAACAAGCAGGAACTGCTGGACGAGATGGCCAGCGCAGTGCTTCGCGCTGGCGTTCAGAAGATGCCGATGAGCGCAGGCGTGAAATGGGACAAGTGGGCGATTGCGTACGGCCAAGGGCTGCGGCGGATGTTGCTGCTCCATCGCGACGGAGCCAAGATGTTGAGCGGCACGCGCCTCACGGACAACTCGTTGTATGCGCCCATGGAATCGGCGTTGCGCACCCTGGTGGACGCGGGCTTTTCCCCTAAGCTATCCATGGTGGCGCTCTCCACGATCTACAGCTACGTGGTGGGGTTCGTCATTGAGGAGCAAGCAGTATGCCCGCTGCCCGGTGTTCGCGACGAATTCTACGGCCCGCAGCAGCGAGGCAGCCGAATCGACGGAGAGAAATTTCCGCTCGCTCTCGAGGCCGGAGAGTTGTTCTCAAACTTCGATCAACACTTCGAAATTGGGTTGAAGCTAATCATTGCCGGCATCGCTGCACAAAGGCCGGTGAAGCGCAGGAGACAGTGACCAGGCATCGGCCTTTTATTGTCCCTTACCAAGGCGCCGGAAATACTCAGCCACTGCATCCTCGTACCCTGGGGGCACCGGCGGCTCTTTTGTCGTACGCACCTGCCCCGGTGCCTGGTCGTCTGAATCGTGTCGCAGTTGCAGTTCGAGTTTGTCGACTGCGCTGAGCACTTCGGTGTGCAGTTGTTCGACCATCGCCGGGTTGCCCGGGAAGCGCTTCGGGTCGAGACGCTGCATCTCGCGCACCAGATCCTGAATCTCCTTCAGCGCAGTGGGGTCATTCTGGGCCAAGTGGTGCAGTTGGCTCAACTCGTCGAGCCCCTGCCGGTACGTGGCTTCTGGATCGCCAGGCGCGGCTGAATTATCCGGAGCGACGGGCCTGCCTGATCTGTCGAAATGATTGTTGCCGGTATTGATGTTGTTCCAGGCTGTGCCGGCAGCCCCACCCCCGGAGCGCCAATTACCCACGTCGCCGCTTAGGTTATTCTGCGCGACCTGGTTTCCCCCACGTTGATTTCCGCCGCCGTTCTGGGACATCTGTCCACCCTGTCCCTGCTGTTGCCCGGCCTGTCCCGGTTGTTGGCCACCCTGCTGCTGGCCGGGTTGGCTACCCTGCCCCTGCTGCTGACCACCGCGCTGGCCCGGTTGGTCACCCTGCTGTTGTCCACCCTGGCGGCCTAACTGATTTTGCCCGTGCGCAGTCAGAGACTCGATCTCATTACGAAATCGTTCGGCGTGGTCGAGCGCAGCGGTTTGCTGACCCTGGCCCTGCGAGGGTTTGCCCGGGCCCGAGCCCAGCCCCTGTTGTGCCTCGTGTACCTGTTGGCTCAACTGATCGAGACTCTTGCTGATGCCTTCTTCCGTTCCATTCGAGTTGGGGTTGATGCCGCGGCGCAGCCAGTCGGCGGTGCGCTGCACGCGGTTCGTCAGATCCGTCTGGTCCATGCCGCCCAGCGCGTCGCGCAACTTCGAAGCCGCTTGCGGCTGCGTCGGCGCCAGCTGACGCTGGGCATTTCGCAAATTCTTTTCCAGCTGGGAAAGATCGTCGGACAGTTGCTGCCGATCCTCCGCCAATTTGTTGCGCTGTTGCAGCCTGGCTGTATAGTCTGCCTGGCTCGATGCCTCCCCACGGCCCGCCAAGCCGCGAACCCGATCGGCCTGGGCGTGCTCTTCCTTACTTAGGCGGTCGCTTTCCCGGGAGAGCGAATCGAGCTTGCCCGTGGCCTGCTGTTGTTGCGTGCCGCTCATAAGGCTCGCCGCTTGGCGCAGTTGGTCGGCTGCCTGCTTGGCAGCCTCCGCACTCTGCGGCTGTCCGGCGCTTCGCTTCATGTCCTGATCCGCATCGCGCAGCCGATTCAATGCCTGGGTCACCCGCGGGTCGCCCGCACCCCCGTCAGCATTCGTTTGAGCTTTCGCCCCTCCAGCCCGAGATTGCGAGGACTGGCCACCGGAAGAAGATCCACTCGATGAGCCACCAGCGCTCTGCCCCCCCTGTTGCCCTTGTTCACTCGCCTGACCTTGCTGGCCTTGTTGTCCCTGCTGTTGCTGACCGCCCTGCCCCTGCTGATCATTCTTGGGCTGACTGTTCTGGGCCATCTGCTCCAGCTGCTTCTGCAGCTGTTCGGCCTCACGCCGCAGCATCTCCTGCTGCCAGCGCTCCTGCATGGTTTGCGGACTGTTGCGCCGCTGCTGGGCCAACTCTTCCTGGCGATGAGCGAGGGCATCGAGCTTTTGCAACGCGTCGTCGACCGCTTTGGCGCGCTGTTCTGCTGCGGACCCGGTTTGCGCTGTCTCGTACTGGTTCTTCTCTGTGTCCAGTTCCAGGTCGAAGAGGCTGGCGAGATCACGACCCGCACCACCACCTCCGCCGCCACCGCCGCCGCGCTGCTGGCTGAATGCCACCTCTATCTTGCGGAAGGTGGCTTCGGCGCGCAGCAGGTATTGCAGCGCTTTCTGTTCCGCCGGGATGGCTTCCTGCCATTGCATTTGCTTCAGCTTGTCGGACGATGGAGTCATGGCTGCAGCGGCCGCCTGCATGTCATGCCCGAAGCTGTTGAATTCCTCGTTTGCCGACGACAAATCCCGGCTATCCATGCGCGCTGCCAGGGCCAACGCCTGCTCCTGCAGTTTCGTCTGCACGCCAGACAGAAAATTGCCCGCTACCGCCGAGTCCTTTGGCGTGGCTGTCTTCTCGTTCTGGCGCTTCCAGGTCTCGGCGATCAGCTCCTTCTCGCGCTTGGAAATATCTGTCTGGCTGCCGCCGCCCCCGCCACCGCCGCTGCCTCCGCCCATTTGCTGCGACTGCGAAAACTCCCGCTCAAACGGATCGGCCTGGATAAATGACATGTCGGTGCGCGCTTCCGCGTGTCCGTCTTTTGCCGTAGCGTACAAGCTGACCAAATCCCCGGGAATCAGCTTGAAATCTTCCAAGCTCAAAGTCGCGGTGCCGTCCGCATTCTTGGCGCCCGGTTTTTGCAACAGGTCGATCGTCTTTTCCGGTCCGCCGTTGACCGAATAATGAAGGCTCATTTTGTTCAGGCCAAAGTCGTCCGATGCCTTCACGCCGATGGTGACTTCCTCGATAGGACTGGCGCGGTAGTCGCTGATCGGCTTGTCGATGGCAATCTGTGGCGGGTTCGCTTTGTCGGTGGCAATAAAGTAGTCCTCCGATAGGCGCACCGGCTGCCCCTGATCGAGTGCAGCAACATGGTAGGCGCCATCCTTTTGCATCACGATGGAACCCTTATACAGATTGCCCTCGCCGCCGCTGAGCGTGATCTGCTTTCCGTCATCGAGTGTGAGTTGCCCGTTGCGCAGAGGGTGATCCATTTGCACCGTCAGCTCTGCGTTCGTCCCCTCAATGGCGCGCAAATCGCCACCGTGCTCCTCCGTAACCGCAGCCATGCCCGTCCATTTCGGGTAGTGGTAGGTGACCTTCAGTTGCTCAACCTTGGGCAAATCCACCACCCGGACCTTGAAATGACGCGAAGTCAGGTGGTCGGCTTGTACATAGTATTCGACGTCTTCAGGAAGACCTGCGAAGAGGAACTGGAAATTGGAGGCGCCCGGACCAGCGGCTGCATCAAGCTGCGGCTGCATCGCGACCGGTTCCCAGGCTTTGCTCCGCGCGCTCTGGTAGTGCGCAAACAACTGCACCTTTCCCGGCTTCAGGCCAATCACTTGCGCCGTCACCAACTGATCGCTGTTGCGCCGCACCGCAACGTTGCCCGGTGTAACCCGAATGTCATAAAGCGGAGCAGCCTTCGGCCCGGTCCACAGCAGCGACGCGCCGTAGCCGAGGTAGCCGGGGCCCGCGGCAACTAGCCAGGCAAGCACTCCGAGGCAGGCGAAGGCGGCGCCCGCAAAAAAATAGAGGTGGTTGTTGGGCGCCAGGTTTGCTGGGGGCACGTTCTTGGCAACTGAGAGTGTGTCGGCCGCAAGCAGTTCGAGGAAAGGATCGTTTCCTCGCTTTTCCCGGTCGTCAAAGGTGAGCAGACGCTGCTGGAATTCCGGATAGGCGGATTCAGCCACCGCCGTGGCCCGTCTACGTGTAAGGCGCAACATGGGAAGCGCAAGGCCGAAAGCCGCAGCCAGAGCGAGGACCAGCAGCAGCAGCGAGCGAGCGCCCGTAAGCCCGCGCACCGGAAAGGCGAACGCGTTCAAAATGAGAACCAGAAATATGGTTGTGATTAGCGCCGTGGCCAAGAGTATGGCCACACCACGCAACGATGCACCCAGACGCAATCGCTGCTGCAATTGCCGGATATAGAGGTTGAGCTTGTCTCGATTCGAGTTTGGATTGCTCATGCCTCCTCCCTCTGTGTGCCGAGGTAGCGGCTGGCAACGATGGACTCGGCAACCGCCGCCACCAATACAAGCAGCATAACGTACCACCAGACGCTGTGGGGCGTATATTTTTCCTGCACGTAACCCGGCGCGGCCGGCGGAGCAGGCGTTGCCGAGCCTTTCCCCCACAGTTGCAGCAGATCGTTGGCGATGGGCTGCAGGTCCGATTCTCGTCGATCCGGATTTACGCCGATCAGTGCAGTGTGGCCATTCGCAAAGCGGATCTGGTAGAAGCCCGCCTGCGCCAACTGGAACGACTGTGTTGCGGCGGTCTCGGCCAGCGACAAAGCACGACGGCCATCAGGACCAATGATCTCCACGCCTACCGATGGATTACTGGCGCGAGTAGCAGCGGTACGCAATGGCACATACGAATCCACCAGTCTGCTGCCGCTGATGCTGTCACTCCCCGCAAGGTAGCGTGCTGTCCGATCAACAAACACCACAAACGCAGGACGCACCGGAAGGTCGTTGGTGAGGTTATCGAGTCCGGAAGCAAGCAGCAGCACATGGCCCTCCCCAATCTGCTTTTCCATCAGCAGTGGTGTTTGATCCGTGAGGCGCACGATCACGCGCGCCCCAGCCGCGTCTACGCCCGCGACGTAATAGATTTTCAAATCGGTCCATCCCGCCGCATCGTTCATGACCGGGTGCGTAAGGTCGGTCTGGCCTACCAGGGCGGACCCATCGCGCGCATAAGAATGTGCGTCCGATGAAATTCCGCCGAAGATGGGAATGCGCGCGTGGTGTGCGGCCGAGGTTCCCGCGGCGATCAGAACGCTTCCGCCGCCGCGCACGTACCGCATCAGGGCATTCTCAAAGATAGATGGCAACGCAACCGCGTCGGAAAGCACCACGAAGGCATACTTCGAGGGATCAACGTCGGTGGACTTATCGCTGTCGATCGATTGCAACGTGAAGGACGCCTGGCTGGCCGCCGCGAGTGCCGAGCCAAAGTAGAGCGGGGAGCGCGCATCGTTGGCCTGGTGTACGAACAACACCCGTTCCGGATCAGCGCGCTTGACCGAGAAGACACTCGTGTCGTCTGCTGGGAACCCATCCGCAGAATCGATCTTGATCGTACAACGGTTGAGCCCGTACGGCACATCGAGCGAGGTAAATTCGACCGCGACCCGGCCATCCGCAGGAATATCTACTTTGCGGGTAGCGACGGTATTGCCGTTGACAACCAGCGAGACCGTTCTCGAGGCAGCCGGAGTTCCATAGCCGGCAATCACCGCCTGCACGTGCGATTTTTTCGGATCCTTCGCGTCGGCAACCTGCGCCGGAGCGTTCACGCTTTCGACCGTCCAGTTGGGCGTGGGTGAACCAGCAGGGTGCAGAACAACCGTCACATTTGCTGGCAGTTCCATGTCGGCAAAGTTCGCCGGTACGCCGGTCTTTTGCAAATCGCTGAAGAGGTGCAGCTCCACCGGTGTGTGCACCGTCTCGACCAGGGCGCGCACTCCGTGCGCTAGCTCGCCTAGATTTGCGCGCGAGTCCTCGGGTTGAATACTCTCCACTGCCGACTCCAGAGCTGCTGCGTCCTGGATCGGCTGGGTCAAAACCGCCACCCGGCCGCCCAGGGCCATCACCTCGGCACGCTGCGATCGCGGCCTCGACGCCAGCACCTGCAACGCGCCTTGCTTGGCATCCGCAAAGCGTGACCCGGCCTTCATGCTGAAGGAGTTGTCGACCACGATCAGCAGCAGCTTGCTGCTCGCACCGCCTGCTGCCAGCCGGATAAACGGATTGGCAAAGGCAAGCACCAGCAACAGCAGCAATGCAGTGCGCAGCGAAAACAGCAGCAGGTAGCGCAGCCGGCGGTGGCGTGTGGAGCTTTGCGTTCCCCGCTCAAAGAACATGAGCGAACTGAATGGCTGCGGCGGAACAATGTGGCGGCGCAGCAGGTGAATGTAGACAGGCAAGCCGATCGCCGCCATGCCAGCCAGGAACCATGGATTCAGAAATCCCATCATTGCCCTCCCTGGCGGATGGCGAGGTACTCACGCAGCGTGGTGTCGAGCGGCTGATCGGTCACCAGGAGGTGGTAATCCATGCCGGCGCCGCGGGTGCGGTTGCGTAGCTGCTCGATATGGTCGTCGATCTTCCGGTTGTACTCAGTGCGCGTGTACTCCGGGATCACTTCCATCCGTTGATCCGTCTCCAGATCTACGAGGATGGCCGGCCCTCGAAGATCCGGCCGGATCTCTTTCGGATCGAGCACATGGAACAGCACTACCTCATTGCCGTGGTAGCGCAAGGGTTCAATCGTGCGCGCGATCACGGCCGGATCTTCGTAGAAGTCGGAGAACATGATCACAATGCCGCGCCGGTGCAGAAGATTCTGGAAGTGAAGCAACGGCTTGGTAAAGTCCGTGCGAGCACGCGGCTCCGCTTGCTCCAGCCCGGCGAGTAGCCGGTGCAGCTGACCTTGGCGCGTGGAGGGGCGGATATAGTTGCGCACCTCATCGTCAAAGACGATGAGCCCGGCCGCATCCCGTTGATTGTGGATGGCGAGGTAGAATAGCGAGGCCGCTGCGAAGCGTGCATAGTCCATCTTGCTCGGCCGGGCCTGGCTGGAGGTATAGTCCATCGAATTGCTGGCGTCGAGCAGGATGGTGAGCTGGCTGTTGGTATCTCCGCGATAGCGCTTCAGGTAGCAGCGCTCGGTGCGGGCATATAAGTTCCAATCGACGTGGCGCAGGTCGTCCCCAGGCGTATAGGCGCGGTACTCGGCGAACTCCGAGCTGAAACCAAAATCGGGAGAGCGATGCAGACCGGCGACGAAGCCATCCACCACCGTCTTGGCGAGCAGGTCAAGGCTGCTGATACTGGCGAGCACACTGGGATCGAGAAAGCGCTGCAGCATCACGACTCCTTCGGAGGCGGCATATGTTCGATCAGGCGGCGAAGAATTTCATCGGCATCCACGCGTTCCGACTCAGCATGAAAGTTGAGCAGGATGCGATGGCGCAGCACCGGTATGGCAAGCGAAGTGACGTCGTCGTAAGTGACGTGGTAGCGGCGCCGGGAGAGGGCGCGCGCTTTCGCCGCCAGCACAATGAATTGTGCCGCGCGAATGCTGCCCCCATAGTTGACATACTTCTTTACGAAATCGGGAGCGCTCTCATTCTTGTACCTGGTAGCGCGCACTAGGTTGACGACATACTTGGCCACCGGTTCGCTGATCGGCACCATACGGACAAGCTGCTGGAAATCGAGCAACTCCTGGGCAGTGGTGACCGGTTCTACTTTGGCCACACGGGTGGTCGTGGTAAGGTCCACTACCTTCAGTTCGTCGCTGGCGCTGAGGTAGTCGAGGATGGTGTTGAAGAGAAACCGGTCGAGCTGCGCCTCGGGCAGCGGGTAGGTCCCTTCGAGCTCAATGGGGTTCTGCGTTGCTAGTACGAAGAAGGGCGCGGGCAGCGAGTAAACATGACCGCGCACGGTGCAGGAACGTTCCTGCATGGCTTCGAGCAATGCCGCCTGGGTCTTTGGCGGGGTGCGATTAATTTCGTCCGCCAGCACGATATTGCCAAAGATTGGGCCTTGGACGAAGGTCCACTTTCGATGTCCGGTGGCGAGGTCTTCCTCAATAATATCGGTCCCGGTGATATCGGAAGGCATCAGGTCGGGCGTGAACTGGATGCGCCGGAACGTAAGACCCAGCGTCTCCGCGATGGTGCGCACCATCAGCGTCTTGGCGGTGCCGGGCAGGCCCGTGATCAGGCAATGCCCACCGACAAAGAGCGCGGTAAGAATTTGGTCCAGCACCTCTTCCTGGCCGACAATGACCTGCCGCACCTGGCTGAGGATGCCATCACGAACCGCGTAAAACCTTTCGATGCGCTGTTGCAGCTGGGCTGCGTCCTGGCTAAGTTCAGGGAGCGTGACCATTGGCTATTTCCTTCCTCGAATACAAAGTTTAAAAAGGTGGAAGATTGAAACAGCAGGGCAGGCCCTGCTGTTTCAGCGATTTGTTCCACGAATCTCAATCTCCAATCCCCTCGTGCATCTCTCCGCTCCGCTCAGTTCGTCTTGGTCGAATCCTTCTGTTCGGGATGTTCAATTTCCAACAGCAACTTCTGCGCCGGACGATACCCCGGCGCGGCTTCCAACGCAGCGAGCACGCTTTCCTCGGCTTTGTCGCGCTGTCCCGATGCGTAGTAAGCCTGGGCCAAGTTGAACTGCGCCCCAGCCTTGTCCAGCGGATTCAACGCCACCACGGCGGTGTATTCGCGAATCGCTCCGGGGTAGTTGGCTTGCGCAAACCACAAATCGCCCAGGTGCCGGTGCAGCTCCTCGTCATGGACGGGGTAGATATAGTTGATACGCTCCAGCGTCCCAGCCGCCTCTTTCGGTTGGCCCAACTCTTCTTCCAGCGAAGCTAGCTTCTTGAGGGTTCCAGGATCCTCGCCACCCATCTTCTCGTAATCCGTCAGCACAGCGGCCGCAGCCTTCTTGTCGCCCTTGGCCAAATCGGCTACAGCGAGAAATTCGTAAGCATTCGCGTCTCCGATGTACTCGGGGTACATGGGTCGCACCACTTCACCCTCTTTCAACACCTCGTCGTACTGATTTTGTTTCGCAACTGCGGCCAGATGTTGTAAGAGCTTCGACCATTCATCGAAGGCCTCAACCGTCTTGCCATAGCGCTGGTTCAGCCACGCCAGATATTGCTTGTCGAACGCCTCCGGTGAAATGCCAAGATCCGCTCGAATCACTTCCGGAGTGGTCTTGCGTGCCGCATAGGAATGGACCATGTCCAGCAGTTTGCCCTCACCCCACTGGGCGTGGATGTAGTCGCAGATGCTCCCTGCCTCGAAGTAGGAAACAACCACCTGAGCGGGATATTCCGGAAAGATAAAACCGCGATCCAGCTTGGCCACGGGCAGCAACTTCTTATCCCGGATAGCCACCAGGATCTCGGGCGACATGCGATCACCCCATTCCGGGGATACCTGCGTCTCCTCATGCACAGCAAGGCCTTCGGTAAACCACCGCGGCACCCGGCCGTTGGTGGCCGAGAGAATGTAGACGTGGCTCATCTCATGCCACAGCGTGCTGCCCCAATTGAAGTCGCCGGGCTTGCGTGCGGAAGGACTATCCATCGCGACCACTTGCCCGAAGGTGACGCCGAGCGCGCCCAGGCCCGGCATGCCCATGGTGCGCACAGCAAAGTCCTCGTGGTCGGGATAAACCTCAACCTGGACCGGGCCGGAGAGTTTCATCTTATATTTCTTGTCGTAGGTGGCGATGATGCGTTGCAGCTCCGCTTCAAAGTAGGGATGCAACAGATCAGCTTCACTCTTGCGCAGCCGAAGGACGGTTCCGTTTTCTTTATAGGTGACGAAGTTCTTGTAGCTATCCAGGAGCCGCAAGCTGTTCACCGTCTGAGCATCGCGGTAGCCGTTGTTGTAGCACATTTCGAGTTGCTGAAAGGGCTCCTCTTCCTGACCAAGGCGCATCAGGCCAACGCCTAATTGGGAACGGGCGGCCCAATACTTGGGATCGGCATCCACCGCCTTGCGCTCGTAAACGATAGCGTCTTCAAAGCGGTAGTTGAGCTCAAGATAATGAGCCACATGTACGTAGCCCTCTGCGTAACTGGGGTTCACTTTCCGTATCTTGTCCAACCACGGGTCGGGGGAGCGATCCGCCAGCAACTCAACCGCAGCGTGGATAGCCATTGCGTTCAAGGCGTCGGGGGACAATCGAAGCGCCTCATCAGCTTCAGCGATGGCGTGTTCTGTATCCGCGTCCTCCAGCGCGAGGTTGGCAGCGAACTCGTGCGCCTCCACCAGCTTCGGATCCAGCACCAGCGCCCGGCCGACATAATCCGTCGCCTTACCATCGAATCCGTCCGCGCTGACGATCGCAAGGCCTAGATACGCCTGTGCGTTTTTGGGATCTTTCTGCAATGCTTCCTGGAAGAGGTTTACCGCATCGGTGTTATTGAATCGCTGATGCAGCAGCGTTCCCCAGCGAACCTTGTAGAGCGGGTCGCTGTCAGGCGGCGCGGTGGCGATGCGAAACTGCTCGTTGGCCTGGTCATACTGTTCCATACCCCAGTAGCCTTCCGCCCGGTAGTATGCGGAACTGGTGCGCACCAGCGACTCAAAGCAAGCTAGTGCCTCCGCCTTCTGGCCATGTTTGCGCAAAGTCTGACAGCTGTCCGGGGTCGCAGCCTGGCAATAGCCCATACTCCCCAGCACCATCGCCAGCAGCGCAGTGTATTTCTTCGTCCAGTTCATTTGTCCAGTTCCTGTTGCACTTGCGCCAACTGCACCAGCGCCGCCGTCAGCTGCTGTTTGTAGTCAGCAGGATCCATGGCAGCTTTCTGATACTTGAGCGCGTCAATTTTCTGTTCCAGATCTTCTTTCTCGGCCAGCAGCGCCTGTTTCGCGGGATCATTCGCTTGTTTCTGGGCCGCGCCGATGCGTAGCACAGGGAAACTCGCCAGCAGCACGCCCTCGCTCTTTGAGGCCTCGCGGACTGGCTCGTTTCGGCCTGTGTCCTCAAAAATAGGATGCTCCGTCGCCAGCCGTTTTTGTGATTCGTAGAATGCCGCCGTCTTCCGCTGCGCGTAGGCGAAGGCCTCCATCGCACTAATGGAGTCGCTCTTATCCAGGTCGGCGGTGGGGTCCTGTAAAGCCTCAACCCAGTAGCGTGCAAAGACGGTGGCATTTTTCTCCGTGCCGTTTTTGGTAGCAGCGATCACGCCACGCCCCGGTTTTTCGAGAGCAGCCACCGATCCGCCGCTCGCGCTGGTCGTGTTTACAATCAGCTGCCGTCTGGCCACAATCCGATCGCAGAGGCCGGCTAAATCTTGCGCAGTGATGTCTGGGCCAACCAGGTTGAACTTGTAGTCGTTGCCATCGAACGATCCATGCCCGATCAGGATGAGCACGAAATCATCTTCGGGCCGCGCATCATGAGCAACTGAGGTGAGCGTCTGTGTTAGCTGCGCTTTCGTAGCCTGGCTTCCAGTCAAGGTGTACACATGCGCGCCGCTGCCGGAGGCTTTGAACAATTTATCCAGATCCTTGGCGTTGGCGGTGAATCGCTGTTCGTAATCCGGTTCGCCGCCAAGGCCGGCGACCGTAACATAGTAAACGCTCGCTTGCGCGGGGAGAACGGCCATCAGCAGCCCCAACCAGGCTAGTCTCATACCACACCCCACTTGCGCCGCAACAACCATTCCGCCGCCATCAACAGCAGCAGCCACAGAAACACTATCGGCATGTTCCATAGTTCTTTGACGTCTCGCGACGAGATGCCGGCATCTGAGTACGAGATTTCATTGGGCAACCGGCTCAGCTCGTCCGGCGTCCAATAGCGTCCGCCGGTTTCCGTTGCGAGCTTCTCCAGCAGCTCGCGGTTCTGCACCGTGTGGAAGTTCTCCGCAACTCCATCGATTCGTTCGAAGGGAAAAGTATCGCTGCCCAGCTGCTCCACTCCCTTTTGTGCCGTGACCTCAGCCAGGTAGGATCCGGGCTTCTCCGCAGTCCACGCAGCGTGAAAAACTCCGGGATTGTCGGCGGCGGGCGTCATGTCCACGATCGCCGAGATGCCGTTCGGTCCAATGAGATGGGCTGTCACCTTGGCATCGGGAGCGGGCACGTATTGCTTGTCGCGGATGTTTGCCGAAAGCTCAATGTGGCCGTCATCCATCAGGGTGTGATTGGCCGCGGTCACCATCACCTGTCCTGGAGAATCGAGCACCAGCCATCGCAGCAGTTGTTGCCAGAAAAGATCGTGTGACGGATCTCCCAGCGGTTGGCCCATCTGCCAGCGCCAGGTACCCGAAGTAGCCATGACCGCAGATCGGCCGCGGCCGTAATTCTGCGTTATCAGCAACGGCAGTTTGCGCGCACCGGCGTTCATCTGGATTAACACCGCGGCGCCAGGCTTGGCCGTGCCGGCGTCCTGGTAATCCATCAGGTAGGTCAGCTTCTTCCAGCGGTCGATGTTCTTTGCAGGATCATCCATGAGGCGGGTGATCGGACTGTCCGAACCCGCGGCCGTCAATTCGACGGTTGCCGGATCGCGGTGAAAGCTGTTCCTGCTGTTGGGTAAATAGGTCGGCAGCAAATCCACCAGGCTTGAGCCGCCCCACCCTCCATCCCCGAGCGCGAACCGGCCGCCAAGGAAAAGCAATCCGCCGCCGCGGCGGTCAACGAATTCACGCAGCAGTTCCTGTTGCAGCGGGGTAAAGTATCCGGCTTCCACCGAGCCCAGAATGATGCCCTGGTAACCAAAAAGATCTTCCGGCCGCACCGGGAAACCATTTGCCAGCTCCGTGGGATCGTTGATGCCTTGCCGGTAAATTTTGTTCTCCGTCGTGCGCAGCATGGAGGCGACCTGCACGATCTTGTCGTCGTCTTCCGCCCGGCGAATGAACTTGTATTCCCACCGGGGCTCCCCCTCGACATATAGGATGCGCCGCTTGTCGTCGGTTACTGCGACCAGGCGGGTGACGGCATTGTTGGCCACGTTTTCTTCATTGGCCAGTGGCCCCAGTGAGAAATGCAAACTCTTGACCCCGGCATCTCCCGGACTGAAAAAGACCGTTTCCACTTGCGTTGCACCGTCGGCTCCGAGCGTGACCTCATGGGAATCGAGCGTCCTATTTCCGTCCCGAATCGCCAGCACGGCCTTGCTTCCGGCATAGCCTCTTTGGTGGAAGGTAATGATAGCGGGGATCCGCGAACCGGTCATGGCGCGGGAGGTGACCCTCACGTCGTTCACCTCAATATCGTGCGCCGCCTGCTCTTTGCCGAAGCCGACGGTATGAACGGGTAAGCGGCGATTGCGCAGCGCATGGATGGTATCGAGGTCCAGGTCTCCGGAGCCATCGAGCGAGTTTTCTGAGCCATCGCTGAGCAGCACGACTGCGCCGATGGGCAAATCAGAAGTCTCGGTTACCAGTTGTCTCAGCCCGTCATTGATATGCGTGGCGGGGGCGGTTGGCTGTATTTCTGCGAGCGTCGCAGCTCGGGCTACGCGGCTGTCAAGCCGGTAGAACCGGACCTGAAACTTCTTTCGCAATCCTGCCAGCACGCCGTCCTCGAGGGCCTTTTCCGCCGTAGCCTCACGGGTAAGATTCCCGCTGCCATCGGCAATCGCCATGCTGCGCGAATCATCGAGCACAACGGCGATTACATTCTGTTGCGGCGCCAGCTCGGCGATAGTAATCGCGGGCTGCCAAAGCAGTACCAGCACCGTAGCGATGAGCAAAGACTGCAGCAACCAGACCATGCCCGCGCGCCATTTGCTTATGTTCGCGGCCGCGTGCGGCAGCCGCGACCGGATGAGTGCCGCCAGCCCCCCCGCAGACCCTGCAATGAGCAGCAGTAGCACCCAGCCCGGCCATGCTCCAAGCAGGACAAACTGGCCTTTGGAAAACACCGGGATCGGGTACTTGAATAAGAATTGAAACATGGTCCGAAGTTTCCCGCGGTCGGTCGATCAATCAATCTTCAAAACCTGTTGCTGGTGCGCGACACGCGGCGAAAGCTTCAATGCGTCATGCCGTAAACGATGTAGTTCAACGCTACCCGAAAAGCCATGGAAGCAAACGGTTCAGGGTAATCCGGATCGTCCGCCCATTCCCAGGCGTCCCCCAGGTGCATGTTGTGACAGATGGCGACCATGATGCGGCCCTTGTCGTCGCGAATAGCGCGCCACTTGGGCACGTAGCCATCCTTTTCATACGTTCTGCCGGTCTGTATGTATTGTTCCCCGGGGATCTGCATGCGCTCATCCAGATCGTAAAGTACGTGGAAGATTTCGTCTTTGCCGTCCAGGTCTTCAACCGGCCTGTCGGGAAGGACTTGGCGCATGCCATTCATAAAATCCTCCCAATCTGCAGTACCGTGGAAGTCGTCCACCATCAGAAATCCGCCCTTCAGCAGGTACTCCCGCAGACGCTTGGCTTCCTCGTCGGTAAAAGACCAGGTCTGTACTTGGACGGCGTAGATCCACGGATAGTTAAAGATCTCGTCGGAATCGAGGTCGACCACTTGCTCGGTGGAGCGGCCCTGGATCCGTGTGAGGCGCTTCATCGCCAGCAGGACCTGGCGGTCTGCCTTGGGGTAATCGCGAGACCAGGAGCGACGCCAGCCGTAGCCGCCGTAACCACCATAACCGCCAGCGAAGCTGCTGCCGACGGCCGCGTTATAGCTGAGACGGGACCAGTAGAACTCTGCCTTTACATTGGTTTCCGCGTCATCCCCGAAGCCGAAGTCCGCCGTCCGCTGGTAGGCGTAGAGCGCGGAGCACAGCGCCATCCCGACGAGCGCTGCCGAACTGACCTGCAGGAGCTTCATGGGCAGTATCCTAGACAGCATTTCGCTCTATCGTGGATCGATGAGACCAATAGCGAAATGCCATCCGCGCGTGCCTTGAGATTACCAGAATGCCTGGAGCCCTCGTCTGATAGACGAAGCCGGATAGCGAGTAGTTTGTGGCCCCATGCAAATGTTCCGTGACTCGCTGAGCTTGCATGCCATCATGGCGCGTGAGACGATTTGCTCAGGTCAGGCGAGCGGGGGCAGTCTTTTGAAGCGGCGCGACTTCATGAGGATGGGCGGCGCGGTCATAGCCCATGCGGGAAGCACCAGGTTGCTCGCACAGGCCGCGCAGATGCAGATGGGCGGCGCGACCCCCGTCAACGAATCCGGCAAAGCCGACTACACCCTGCGCATCGCTCCCGTCACCGTGGAGCTCGCACCCGACCACATCCTCAGCACTACCGGATACAACGACGCCTCACCTGGGCCGGTGCTGCGGATGCGCGAAGGCAAGACCGTAAGCGTGGATGTAATCAACGACACGGATGTACCAGAGTTGGTGCATTGGCACGGCATGCTGATCCCCTCGGATGTCGACGGAGTGGAAGAGGAGGGCACACCTCCTGTTCCTCCTCGAGGAAGGCGCCGCTACCAGTTGACTCCGCGTCCGGCCGGATCGCGCTGGTACCACTCGCACGCCATGGCCGATGCCGACTTGCATCGCGGCAGCTATACCGGCCAGTTTGGCTTCGTCTACGTCGACTCGGGCAATGATCCCGGGCAGTATGACCAGGAACTATTTCTTTCGCTCCGTGACTGGGAACCGTTCTTCACCAGCGGCATGGAAGATGACGATGATGACACCCACGGCGGACCACAACCGGAGAAGCCTGCTCTTCTGAACACCGATCCCAACGGTCTTGAGGTCAACTCGATGACTTATTCGATTAACGACAAGTCGCTGGGTGCGGGGGAGCCGATTCGCGTGAAGCAAGGCCAGCGGGTGCTGATGCACTTGCTCAATGCGAGCGCGATTGAGAACCGCCGCATCGCGTTGGCGGGCCATCAATTTCAAGTGATTGCGTTGGATGGCAACCCGGTGCCTTCTCCGCAAAAGGTGGATAACATCCTGATCGGTGCAGGGGAACGGGTGGATGCAATCGTCGAAATGAATCAGCCGGGCGTGTGGATCATGGGCGCTACCGAGGAGAGGATTCGTAACACCGGCCTGGGCATTATCGTGGAATACGAAAATCAGCATCGCCAGCCGCAATGGGTAGCGCCGCGCACCCCGTGGGACTATACGGTTTTCGGAAAGATCAGCGCCAATCCTATTCCACCGGACCAGACCATCGACATGGTCTTCGAAAAGATTCCTGGAGGATCGGGCAAGTTCAACACCTGGTTAGTGAATGGGAAGCCCTACCCGCACGACAAGGAGTTCGTGCTAAAGCAGGGAACTCGTTACCGCCTGGTATTTCGTAACCGCACCGATGACGCTCATCCCCTGCATTTGCATCGCCACCAGTTCGAGCTGGTTGAAATGAATGGCACCAAAACCGGCGGCATCATTAAAGACACGGTGGTGGTTCCGTATTACGGCCGCGCCACGGTGGACTTTGTCGCTGACCAGCCTGGCTTGTCCTTGTTTCATTGCCATATTCAGCAGCACATGGACTACGGCTTCAAGGCGCTGTTTCGCTACGCATAGGGTGTCGCTGGGGTGGGGGAGCGGAGGAACCTGCGGTTCTGCTCTGTCCTACCAGGAAATCGGCGGGGTCGTTTGCTGATCCACCACCTGATAGCCTTCGGGAACAGCAAAGAGCTGCGGATCGGGATCTACCGTCTCCAACTCCGTGATCGTAAAGGTTTGCGTTCCGATGCGCGGATCAGAGCGAATCGACTGCAAGTTGAAGCCCAGCCGCCGAGAGTGCCAAAATTCCAGCACGATCTGGAACGGACGATCGTTCCCGGCAACGCCGCTCTTGATCGTGGTTGTTTGCCGGGTGCCGACCGTATCCACACCCAGCAAATTCTTCCCGCCCAGATCCTCGACTGTTTGCGATGCGTCCTTGCTTTGAAATGAGCGCGCTGCCGCTTCCTCGCCCTCGAACATTGCTGACTGTGGCGGCCGGTACTGCGTGAGATCGCAGATTTTCTTGAAGGTATTACAGGTGTAGAGAGTGTGGTTGTTCGGATCAGCTATCTGGATAAAGTTCATCGACGATTTGAAGTCGCTTCCTTTGGGAACCAGCATCCACCGTTCTTCATAAATGCGCCCTGCGCTGTCGCGAGCAATCCGCCGTTTGTTGGCGAGAGTATAGGTTCCACCGTCCGCCATGGGACGCGTCCACTCCGTCGCCAGAGTGCCGGAAAAAGGTGCGTTAGCCAAGGGTGGAATGGCGATGCTTTCTAAAACCTCGCGCGTGCCGCCATCCTGAGACTGCGCCGGTCGCGTCGGTGGCTGCACCTGCTGCTGGGCTATTCCGATTCCGATAGCAGCCATACCGCTCAAGATGATGAGGACGCGCATCCGGACCTCCTCCAAGGCTGCAATCCGTTACTTAAGCCGCTCCGCCAGCAAGTGGTCCGCGACCCGAATAGCGTTGGCGATGATCGTCAGCGACGGATTAACCGCACTGGCCGAGACGAAGCAGGACGCATCCACAACATAAAGATTATCAAGGTCATGAGCCTTGCAATGCGGGTCAAGCACGCTGGTCGAGGGATCGGTTCCCATCCGGCAAGTGCCGTTTTGATGGCCAACACCTTCCAGCGGAATACGCTTCTTGAAATAAGCGTGCAGCGGAACCGAAGTCGTCGCGTGTCCCGCCTGCCGAAGTATGTCGACCCAGCGGTCCTTGAGGCGATTGAATGACTCAACGTTGTTTGCCGTGTACGAAAGCTGAATCCGGTTGGGTGCGGAGTCGATAACCGGCTCGGTCTCGTTGGTGCGCCCAGTGTCTCCAGCGGGATGGGGTCCGCTCACACCGGGCTGCCAATTTTCCACCGTTAGCGGCGTCGCGTTGTGCAGCGTGACCCGATTGTTCGGGTCAGGAAGATCTTCCGTCGTGAGCCACCACGGTACCGCGTGCCGCTTCATCGCCTCCAGCACAAATCCCGGCGTCAGCGGAGGCGCGTCCCCCTTCATCATCTCGAAGTGGAAGCTGCCCACCGGCTGCACCTGCCCCAGGGGAAATGGATAAGTGGGGTCGGAGTCCTTGAAATAGAAATCGTTGGTGCCCCACGTCTTGGTGTAGCTGTCCTCATTGCCCTCCGGCCCAATCGCGAGCAGGGCATCGGCCTGGTGATACATGAAGTTGCGTCCGACTTGGTCAGAACTATTGCCGAGCCCGCTAGGATGCTTGTCGTTCGCAGACGCGAGCAGAATCACCGCGGAGTTGATGGCGCCGGCACATACAGCGAAAATACCAGCGCGGTACGTTGCAGCGTTGCCGTCTTTGGAAGCGGCGTCTGATCCGGAGTGGATGACCTCAACCGCGGTTACCGCAGTACCGCTGCTATTGGTAAGCAACCGGGTCACCCGCGAGTTCGTCATCAGGGTGACGTTTGGCCAGTGCATGATCTGCCGGATGCAGTTGACGTCCGCATCCGACTTGGCGTGAATCAGGCAAGGGTAGCCATCGCAGGTGTCGCAGCGCACACACTTCGAGGCCAGCGGGTTCGTTTCGTTCCGCTTGAGCCCCAGCGGAATGGGGAAAGTATGGATGCCGAGCTTGCGCACGTCGTCCTCGATGGTCTGCATGCGAGGCTCGTTGGTGAACGCGGAATAAGGGTATTTGACGGAATGAAATGGCTCGGTGGGATCGAAGGACGAGCCGTAACCGCCCGGGATAGACGGTGCCGTACCCAAGTCACCGTGGACGTGAAAAAGATCTTCGGCGCGGCAATAAAACGGCTCCATATCAGCGTAGCTGATGGGCCACGCGGGAGAAACGCCCCCCTGATGCTGGATGACCCCGAAATCCTCGGCCCGCATGCGAAACATCGCCGCGCCATATACCTTGGTCTGGCCACCGACGAAATACGCCTGTTGGGGGTGGAGCGGCTTGCCGTCCTTATCCTGCCAGGTCTCCTTGGTGTGGTAGCGATTGTCCAGGAAGACAGCGGAGGTATCCCAGTTGAGCTTCTCCTGCGGCATGAAAGGCCCGCGCTCCAGGATAAGAATGTTCTTACCCGCTTGGGCAAGGTGCAGAGCCAACGTTCCCCCGCCTGCGCCGGTGCCTATGACAATCGCGTCAAATTCGCTTGGCATGCTCACTACAGCACGGTATCAGGTTTGCAAAGGCTGCGGTTGTTCTATAAAAGTTTGAGGAGATAAGAACGCTCTTGTCTTTCGCCAATTGGTTTTTCTCTGATCTCGAACGCCCTGAGAGCGCTCACGCTCACGGCGACCCGAGCAAACACCCCTGGTGGCGCGTCATGTGCCTCACCGGGGTTGACTACTTCTCTACCCTCGGATACCAGTCTGGTATCGCGTTCCTCGCCGCCGGCCTTCTCTCGCCGGTCGCCACTCTTGTCCTCGTGCTGGTGACCCTCTTCGCTGCCTTGCCGGTTTACAACCGCGTCGCCGCCGCTAGCCCCTACGGCCAGGGCAGCATCTCGATGCTCGAAAAACTATTCCCTGGATGGACCGGCAAAGTCTTCGTCCTCGTCCTTCTGGGCTTCGCTACTACCGACTTCGTCATCACTATGACGCTCTCAGCCGCCGACGCGGCCGCCCACTTCATCCATAATCCCTACACTCCGCATTCCTTGCAAAACCAGATGAACGTCACGTTCGTCCTGCTCGCCATCCTGGGCGCGATTTTCCTCAAAGGATTTAAAGAAGCGATCGACATTGCCGTAGTTCTGGTGGGTATCTATCTTGCGCTTAACGCGATTGTCGCACTCGTAGCTCTCGTTCATATCCTGCTGCATCCCCACCTGTTGCTCGACTGGGATAAAGCCATCTTCGTTCAGCATGGAAACCTGCTCTCGATCGTTGGTATCTCGGCGCTGCTCTTTCCTCGCCTGGCTCTCGGCCTCTCGGGCTTCGAGACCGGCGTTGCTGTCATGCCGCTGATCGATTGCGAAAACCTCGAAGCCCGCATCGCCAACACCAGGCGCCTGCTCAAGACCGCTGCCATCATCATGAGTGTCTTCCTGATGGCCACCAGCCTGGTCACCACCCTGCTCATCCCTGCGGCCGACTTTAATGAGGGCGGTCCAGCTAACGGCAGAGCCATGGCCTTCCTGGCGCATCGATATCTCGGGAACGGCTTCGGTACTCTCTATGACGCGAGCACCATTCTTATACTCGCCTTCGCCGGCGCTTCCGCCATGGCCGGCCTGCTCAACCTCATCCCGCGTTATCTTCCCGGTTTTGGCATGGCGCCTGAATGGGCGCGAGCTTCACGCCCGCTCGTTCTCGTCTTCCTGTCAGTCGCTTTCATGGTTACGCGTCTGTTTCACGCCAACGTGGATGCACAGGGAGGAGCCTACGCAACCGGTGTGCTCGTCCTTATCACCTCTGCTTCTTGTGCGGTCACCATCGCGGCGCGGACTATCCTCTCTCGCTTCGCTCTCGGCGTCGTATCCCTGGTCTTCATCTACACCACGCTGGTCAATATCTACGAACGTCCCGAAGGCCTGAAGATCTCCTGCATCTTCACCTTCACTATGGTCTTCTTGTCCCTCGTTTCCCGGGCTTTCCGTTCTACGGAGCTGCGCATCACGGTTGAACTTGATCCTCAAGCCCAGGCCCTGGTCGCCGAAAGCGCAAACAAGACCATCCGGCTTATCGCCTGGAATCCGCGTAACACTTCCCAGGACCGCGAACAGGCCAAGATGGAGCTGCGCGCACTTCACGGTCTTGTGCACGACGAATTTATCTATTTTGTTGAAGTGCAGCGTGGAGACACCTCGGAATTCACTGAAACGGTCGCTGTACAGGGATTCCGCGAAGGGTCCAATCGTGTGCTCCGCGCCAGGAGCGCCGCCGTTGCCAATGCCATCGCCGCTCTGCTCATTCAACTGAAACAAGCGACCGGATGTATTCCACAGGTTTACTTCCACTGGACCGACGTTGACCCCATCGTCAACCTGATGCGGTTTATCTTCCTGGGCGAAGGGGATACCGCCCCCCTGACCCACGAAATCCTGCGCCGCGCCATCAAAGACCCCGCCCAGCGCCCCATCGTCCATGTAAGCTGACTCGCTGTTCCGTTCCGGATCGGTCCATAACCCCAACAGATGTCTAAGGTCATCAAAGAAAGTGGCCATCTGCGGAAACTAAATTGGCCGAAACCGCATCGACTGTAGAGAGACCCATCTTGAGTACAGTACGAAATGACGTTCCGCAAGGCCGGGCGACACAGGGCCCGCGAAAGCATAAAGTCTGGCGATGGGTGCTCTTGACTGCGCTCATTGCCCTGGTAGTGCTTTTGGTGGTGGGCGAAGTGATGTTGAAGAGAGCGGAGCCGATCCTCAAAGGGCGGGTTATTGAAACCCTCAGTACCCACTTCAATAGCCACGTGGACTTGGACGACCTGCAGGTGTCCATAGTCAAAGGGCTGGCCGTTACCGGCAAGGGGTTACGCATATACGCGCCTGACGACGTAGTGGCGGCCGGTGCCAAGAATCCGATATTCGTGGTGCAGGAATTCGAGTTCCATACCCCGCTGCTGGGGTTGTTCCTGAAGCCGACGCACGTAGGGTCGGTGCACGTGCAGGGCCTGGTCATCAACATCCCTCCCAAATCCATGCGGCAGCAAAACGCCGCGAAGTCCCAACATCAGGGCAAGATCAAGATCGTCGTGGACGAGCTGGTGTGTGACGATTCCCGGCTGGTGATTGGCACCGACAAGCCAAACAAAGACCCGAAGATATTCGAGCTGAGCCACATCGTCATGCATAACGTGGGCTCGAATGAGCCGTGGCGCTATGACGCAAGCCTGGTCAACGCGATTCCGAAGGGAGACATTCATGCGGTTGGCACCTTTGGACCCTGGAACAATGAAACGCCCGGCGAGTCCACGGTGACCGGCAAGTACACCTTCGATCATGCTGACTTGAACACGATCAAAGGCATCGGGGGGATGCTGCATTCCGTCGGCGACTTCGACGGCCGGCTCGACCGCATCGAGGTTCATGGAATCGCCGACGTGCCCAATTTTTCATTAGATACTGCAAATCACCCGATTCCTCTGCACACGCAATTTTCGGCGATCGTCGATGGGACGACGGGCGATACCTATCTCCAGCCGGTCGAGGCGAACCTGGGCGGGTCAAAGTTTTCCTGCCGTGGTGCCGTGGTCAACATAAAAGGAAAGGGACATACCATCGACCTCGACGTCGATGTTCCTGCCGGCCGCATACAGGACTTCCTGCAACTCGCAGTCAAGACGCAGCCGGTGGTGATGACCGGCGTTCTGGCCATGAAGACCAAGCTGCACATCCGTGCCGGCAAGGAAAGCGTGACCCAGAAACTCGGGTTGAACGGCGGTTTCACGCTGAAGCAAATGCATTTTACGAACCCGGAAGTGCAGGACAAGGTCGACATGCTGAGCCTGCGGGCACAAGGGGATCCAAAGGAGGCCAAGCCCGGAGCCGAGGACGTGAACTCCCAGATGACGGGAAAGTTCCAAATGGGAGACGGAAAGCTGGATTTGCAGGATTTGATCTATACCATGCCTGGAGCGACGGTGACGCTGGACGGTGTTTATACGCTGGATGGCAAGACGTTCGATTTCAAGGGCAAGGTGAGGACGGATGCGAAGCTATCGCAAATGGTGTCTTCGTGGTGGAAGAGCTGGGGATTGAAAGCAGTCGATCCCTTCTTTCACAAGAATGGCGCCGGCGCGGAGATACCCGTGAAAATCACTGGGACCAACACCGCTCCCAAATTCGGTCTGGATCTACACGACAAGAACAAGAAGGCACAATAAAGAATGTCGGGTGCTGTTGGGGGCGGAAGGCATCCCTCAGAACGCAGCATTCATTGCAAGGCCTTTATGTAGGGCCTGAAGGCCGTACCCTTCGGGGCAGTGCCGGCGGTTCAGTCGTTGTAGACCAGGCCGTGAACGGCGACCAGAAGTACACACAACCCCGGCAGTATGCCGACCGCGATGGGCTTGTACCGAAAGAGCCATCCCGCCAATACAGCCGACAGAAAATATGCCGACAACACCGCGGCCTGCAGCGCCAACCGCTTCTCGAATTCGACCTCTTGCCCTGGTTGCTGCTCCTCATGCCGTGCCAGGCGCACCAGGCCGATTATCATCGTGGTCCAGGTGCCGGTGATGTACGTGGTGACGATGCCGGGAATTTTCAACCGCACCATGGCAACGCTTTGCAATCCGATCGCCAGCGCCACCGTGCCCAGCAAGAGTTCAAGGGCGGGCGTGTGGTTGATGTGGAGGTGAATCGCTATCCAACCAGCCTCGGCTGCCAGCAACAGAAGAGCTTCGAGCATCAGCGTCCACGAGATCGCCTTCGACCAAACCGCGCCGAATTGTACTCTCCCAATGAGAATCGAACCGAGCACCGCGCCGGCGGCGTAGCACCCGAGAGCGATGGCTGGATGAAGCATATTGCCATGATTCTGAAATACCGAAAGACCCAGCAATACCGTGTTGCCGGTCATGTTTGCCACAAAGGCATGATTGAAACCGAAGTAGCTCCACCCATCCGCCGATCCTGCTGAAGCGGCCAGGAGAATCAGGCGCACGTCTCGTTGGAGTGAGCCGCCCATTCGTCGTCATCCTCTCCAGATGGGAAGGGGATTCTCGGAAGGTAAACGCAGGAGTTTGAGCAGCTCGTGATTCGGACTGTATTGGCAAACCGGGTCGATGGCCTCGGCATCGCCGGTAAGCAGAAACGCCTGGCAGCGGCAGCCTCCGAAATCACGCTTCTTGCGCGGACAGGCAAGGCAGGTTTCCGGCATCCATGCTTCCCCCCGGAACCGGTTAAACGCCGGAGAAGATTTCCAGATCCAGGAGAGATCGTGGTCGCGCACGTTATCGAAGTGCAGACCAGCAATGACCCCGGCAGCGTGGCACGGCAACGCCTGCCCGATCGGATCGATGAGCATCATCTGTCGTCCCCATCCGCCCACACAAGCCTTGGGGAAGCGGCCAAAGTAATCAGGGAAGACGGCCTCAAGATGGATCCTGCCTTTCAAGCGTTCTTTGGCGGCCTCGATGATCGGTAGCGATCGATCCACCTGCTCTTGAGTTGGCATCAGGAGAGAGCGGTTCTTAAGCGCCCAGCCATAGTACTGGACGTGGGCAATTTCCAGCCGGTCGGGCGCTAGGTCCTCCGCCAGCGCGATAAATGCTTCCAGCCGATCCAGATTCATGCGGTGGACAACCAGGTTCACCGTAAACGCCAGCGGAAACTTTTTGAGGATGGGAATCAGCGCGAGCTTGAGGGCATGCGCTCGAGTGCCCGCGATGTGGTTCGCCGTGGTCTCGTCCAGATCTTGAAAGCTCAGTTGCAGGTGTTCCAGGCCGGCGTCGACCAGCGCGGCCAGGCGCTCTTCGGTCAGTCCGACGCCGGATGTGATCATGTTTACGTACAGTCCCGCATCGCGAGCCGTGCTGATCAGCTCGCCCAAGTCTTTTCGGGCCAGTGGTTCGCCCCCGGTGAGATGCAAATGCAAAATGCCTAGCTGAGCCGCTTGCCCAAAGACTTGCTTCCAGTCGCCTGTAGAAAGCTCCTCTTCTGCCCGTTGTAACTGGAGTGGATTGGAGCAGTAGAGGCAATGCAATGGGCAGCGATGCGTAATCTCGGCGATCAAAGAGAGTGGCTTGGCAGGCGACGGTGACTGGCTGTTGGCTGGCATCTGGTTTACACCCGCACTATACCGCGTTGCTCCATCCGCTCCAGCAGGCTGAGGACATCCTGCCGTATATCGTCCTGGCCGACGCCGTCATATTGCTTAACCAGCTCGTCCACAATGGCCGCGACGCTCTGCTTTCCATCCAGGTGCGCGAGGATGTCGCGCGCCGGGCCCTGCAGCTTCAGGGTTCCCTCCGGGATCAGCATGACAGCCTCCGTAGGATGTAAGCGGCAGCCGGCCGCGAGCCGTGGAGTGGCATTCAAGTCCATCTCAGCCTCTTTCCGCCTTGGGGACGAAGCATCCAGGCGGTATGTTGCCGGGAACCACATAAGCGTAGTCGATAGCGTCCAGCTGCGCCCACAGGATCGCGCATTTCCGTTCCAGTGCCTGGATCACCTGCTCCTGCTCCGCGCGTGTCGCCGCGTGAGTGGAGACATAATCCAGGGCGAATGCCGCGTCTTCGGGCGCTTGCGTCAAGCGGCCCTCAAAATAGCTCAGGCCGTGAGCAAGATAGGGATAGTGCAGCCGCAGCTGATCCATGCGCAGAGAGATGAGGCTGCGCGAGAACAGCTCGGTCAGCGAAGAGGCGACGGCAATCAGCAGCGGGCTGTCGCGCACTAGCGCAAGATAGGCATCCACGGCAAAGATCACACCCGGCAAAACGCCGGTGCAGGGAATCACCTGGTCGCGCGAGAGGCCGGTGGCTTCAGCGAGTTGAATCCATTTCTCAACCCCGCCAAATCCACTCTGATCGCCATCGTGGTCGATGATCCGCTTTCTCCAGGCGCGCCGGAAAGCGGGGTCATCGCTCTTGGCCAGCAGCAGCGAGTCTTTGATCGGGATGCGGCTCTGGTAGTAGTAGCGATTGAGCGCCCATGCCTGCAGCTGACCGCGCGTCAATTCGCCGGCGTGCATCCGCAAGTGAAAGGGATGGAGATGGTGGTAGCGGCTTTCTCCTGCTGCCTGCAGCCGTCCACGCAGCTCCTCTGGGGAAAGAAGATCGCCTTCTTCGTGAGCCTTGGCCGTTAGTTGAGTTGCCATCCGTCTTGTCCTATTCGCCAACCGGCATCGATTACATACTTGTACTCCGGGCCGCGAGTATCAAGTACCGGGTTCGTGTTATTGATGTGGACGAAGATTCGTTGCCGCGCGCTTATGCCCGCCAATAGAGCGATTGTGCCATCATCGCCACTCATTGGAACATGACCGATTGAGCGCGCCAGGGGCGTCCCGGAATGCGTGCTGCTGAGTTCTGCATCGCTCCAAAAGGTGCCATCTACCAGAATTACGTCGCAGGAGTCATAGATCTCCCGAATGGCTTCCGTGACTTCGGGGAGCGAAGGGGTGTAGGCGAGACGGCGGCCATCGGCTTCCAACAAAAGACCAAGCGACGCCCCGCCTGGCTCATCTGCGTCAAACTCACGTGCATAGTACGGAAGAGATCCAGAGAGGGATATGGGAGTGCAGGTCACTTGATCGCCCAAAGTAAATGCCTTGCCAGGATGGATTTCCACCCAGGTTAGCTGGTTGGGCACTCGATCCAGCATGCGAAAAAAACTGTTTGCTTCGAGCACGCGGCGGACCACGCCGGTGGAGTAAATCGTAAGCGGTTGAAATTCCCGCAGAAGAAGCAATCCAAGCACCTGGTCCAGGTCGGCGCTGGTCAGGACGATACCTTGAATAGGTGTATTGCGCTTGCCGTCCAGAGCTGAGGGTTGGAGTTCGGGGTTCGACTCGATCTGGAACCTGAGATCAGGAGAAGCATTGATCAGGAACCACATTTCGGCGTCCGTGGAGAACGCCGCTTGCAGCTGCAAGCGAGGCCGCACGACTTCAGGAAAATTCCGGCAAAGATCGCACAGAGTGCAGGCACAGTTCCACTGGGGAAAACCGCCGCCTGCGGCGGTCCCCAGCAGCTTGAAGTTCATTAAGGATTATTCTGCGGGAGCGTAGCAGTTGATCTCGCAGCCGAGGCTTACTTCTTCAAAATCAGGGCGGGTCCAGACTTTCGTATTCATATCAATCTCCCTTTGACAGAAAGCTGAACGGCCTTCTGCTCTTCTTGCTGTTTATTATATCCGATGCCCGTCAAGAGCTACTTGACGGGTAACCCCAGCCGAGTGGTTACCGTCCAAAAGAGTAGGTCACTTTGAACACGCCTGAATCAATGCCCGGATTCGCTCCGCCGGCATTGCCGGCATTGGCAAGATGGTGATAGCGATACTCGAAGCGGGTAGACCGCGTATGCGTCTGAAACCACTCCACCCCGCCTCCGAACTCGAAGGTGTAGTTGAAGGCCGAACTATTGAAGACCGGTATGTCTCGGGTCGCTACCGCGAAGCCGCCCAGACCCGTCACGAACGGCTGTACGCGCCGGTTTGGGAAGGCGCTGAGTTTGTATCCCAGCGGGCTAAGAGCGCTCACGTACGTCGAGCGCGTTCCACCCATGTAGGTGGCGGTGCCGGCATAGACTTGGCTCTGGGTTACCAGAATCACATTCAAGGGAGTGCTGCTTACCGGCCTATCCACCGGAACCGGCGCGGTGAAACTGACCACACCCGAATACGCGGGCTGTTGCGGAAACTGCAACTTGAAGCCTGTCATCGTAGGATCGGTTTCGGTCATGAACGGCCGAACCTCGGCCAAATACGACCCTGCGAAATGGTTGCTCAAGAAGCTCCGTCGTTCCATGCTGGCACCGATTGCGCTTATCTTTCGTCCGTCGGCGTAGCCCATCAGCATGTGGCTGGAATCGTTCGAGTACTCCACAAATCCACTAAACACCTTGCGATTGGAGTAATACCCGCCAACATCCTGTGCCTGGCTCACGGCGCATGCGGTTGATGCCACAAGCAGGCACAAGCTTGTCTTACGTAGCCATCTTTGAAGGTATTGAATTTGAAGCATCCGGCACTTCTCCCCGAGCGGTAAAGCACACCCTGCGCATACATGTCCGTAGTTCACGCAATCGCGCGGCGGGGGGACCGGGCATTTCTCCTGTTTTGGACCCGTACAGAGAGGACGGTCTGGCAATTAATTTCTGAAGTTCTCGATCGCTCCTCCGGGGGGAAGGGACTCAAATCGAGAGAATGCTTACGTTATCCGGTACTGCTGATATCGGTTCTGTCCAGCTTTTCTTTAAAGGAAAGCTGCGCCGATTTCATTTGATAAGGAAGTAACAGATCCTTCCGTACCCACGATTCAAGGCAATCGTAGCATCGGGGGCACACCCTTTAGCTTCGCGAATCGCTGGTCCGGCGGGAATTAGTCACCTGGTTTTTTAAACTTTGGTGTGGGTCGCCGGTGGAAGGTTTTCACCTCCCTTGTAGGCGAGCATCGCGCTGCCCCTTTTGGGTGAGTCCGGGTCACGCGGTAGGGGCTAACGAGGGAGCCGCCCGGTAGACGGCGCACACCTCAGCCCGGGTGGGAAATGCCCAAGCCTCATAGTCCTCGTCGCTCATAGCGACCTCGTCCTGCCAAAGCCGGATGAGCCAGGGAACATCCGCAAGCATCGACTCCAGTTCCGGATGGATGTACACCAGGTACAATTCGCGCGGCTGTTTTTTGAGTGAAGATTCCAGGTTACGAAAGACATGTTCCATGACCGGCCCGGTAAACGCATTCCACATGTAGATGATGAGCGGGCCGGGCGGCCAGGAAAACTCAGTCGCATCGCCCTGCATGGAAATCACCGGCGGTCGAGGAGCACCCTTCGCTCCGGCGTAACGCGCGATGTTAGACCTGGCGATGCGGTTGAGCTCAGGAGAGAGTTCAATACCAAGGATCTCGCGAAATGGATAATCGCAAGCCAGCAGTAGCGCGCGGCCTTTTCCGGAGCCTAGATCGACGAAGCGAAAGCGCTGATAGTCCAGATGCAGCCGCTCTTGCATCGCGTGCATGATCGCGTGGAATACCGAAGGCGCTACGGCAAAGTAGCCATTGTTGTAGAGATCGTGCGGGTGGCCGGACGGAAGCTCGTAGAGCAGCCCGCTGGTCTCTACGCCGAAGCGCTCATCGAAGGGATGCACCGCCCGAAAGCTACGGTACTGGCCCTGCTCCATGCGCGGCCACGCGGCCTTCTTCCTACGGCTCAGTTGGCGCCACAGTCGCCCGATCTCGTCTCTCATCTGGCGCCGCTCTAGTCCAGTCCCAGCTTCTTCCAGATTTCATCCACGCGCGCCCTGGTGGCTACATCCATGGCGATCATTTGCGGCCAGGGGCGGGTAAAGCCTTCCGCATTCCATTTGCGGGTGGCATCAATACCCATCTTGCTGCCGTAGTTGGGCAGGCGCGAGGCATGATCGAGTGAATCGACCGGGCCCAGGGTAAATTGAATGTCTCGCTCCGGGTCGATATTGTTGGCTACGCGCAGCGTCACTTCGCCCAGATCCTGCACATCGCAATCCTCGTCAACCACGATGACGCACTTGGTAAACATTGCCTGGCCCAGCGACCAGATGCCGTGCATCACCTTGCGCGCTTGTCCGGCATAGCTCTTGCGGATGGAGACGATCATCAGGTTGTGAAACACGCCTTCCACGGGCAAGTTTATGTCCACGATTTCGGGTATGGTCAACTTCATCAGCGGCAGAAAAATACGCTCAACTGCTTTGCCCATCCAGGCATCTTCCATCGGCGGCTTGCCTACGATGGTCGCGGCATAGACCGGGTCTTTGCGATGCGTAATGCAGGTGAGATGAAAAACCGGATACTCCTCCTCCATGGTGTAGAAGCCGGTGTGATCGCCAAACGGGCCTTCCATGCGCAGTTCATCCAACTCCACGTAGCCTTCGAGAACGATCTCCGCATGCGCAGGAACTTCCAAATCCACGGTTTCGCACTTCACCAGCTCCACTGCCTGTTGGCGCAGAAATCCTGCAATGACGAACTCTTCGACTTCTGGAGGAGCAGGCACAATGGCTGAGAAGGTGAGTGCTGGATCGGTGCCGATAGCCACAGCAACTTCGAGGCGCCGGTCCTTGGTCTGCGCCAGCGTGATCGCTGGTAAGCCTCCCAGCGCTTCCGCTGGACGGGTCGCTCCTCCTGCTGTCTCAGCCATGACTCGCACGCGTGCGGCGCTAGCATCTCCCGAAACATCCGCGCTCGCAGCCGCCCGCAACCGCTCCCGCAGGTGCTCCGCGGCCACCTTCTGCCGTTGCCAGTGCATGCCTGTGGTTTGCCCGTCGTAAACCTGCATGCGGTACATGCCCACGTTGCGTTTTCCGCTCTTTGGATCGCGGGTAATGACGCAGGGCAAGGTAATGAAGCGGCCACCATCCAATGGCCAGCACCGGAGCACAGGAAAGTCCAGGACAGAGAAATTCTCCCGCCGGATGACCTGCTTGCAGGGCGCGTCCTTGGCAGCAATGGTGCGCGGAAAAAACCGGCCCACCTCCGCGAGCATGGGAAGCATCTTCAGCTTTCCCAAAAGGCCCTCGGGCGATTTGAGTTGGAGCAATGCCTCGATACGTTCCGCCACATCATCGAGGCTATCGACATTGAGCGCCAGTTTCATGCGCCGCTCGCTGCCGAACTGGTTCATCAACACCCGGCTGCCCGGATAACCTTTGACGTTTTCGAACAGCAGCGCGGGGCCTCCGGGGGCACTTTTTGCTCCGGCACCTACACCGCCTGGCCGCCCCCACTTTGACACGCGGTCGGTAATCTCGGCCATCTCGAGAATGGGGTCCACGGGCTCGCTGATGTGTTTTAACTCGCCTGCCTTATCGAGCGCCTTGATCCAACCCCGTAGGTCGTCGTATGCCAATGCAGTCTCCACGCCCCGAATCTCAGGGCGGCCTGTCACCATACTATCTGGGCAAGGAAACAGGCCGGTTGGGCTAGGAGTACGAGCCTTCACAGACTGCAAAAGGGATCAGGGTGAAGGGCACGGTTTCAGCCGTGCCAACGGCCGTCGCGCTACTCGCCACGCATCCAGCGGTCCATGAGTGTCTGGGCGCAGCGCGCGCCGCATAAGTGCCGGACATTGGCGGCGTGGGAGAGCATGACATTCCAGGGCGTCAGTCTCAGCATCGGCTGCTCAGGAGCCTTGGGAATCAGGGCTGCGGGCTCGGTCAACGCCAGCCACCAGTCCTCCGCTTCCCCCCTTGGATTACCGCAAACGTCGCAGTGGTAGGTCTCTGTATACGCCATACAAAACATCTCCCGATTTGTCCGGCCCGCATCCTAGGATCGGCCCCAGGGTGATACCTGGAAACAAAGGCAAACTACCACGACCGTCTTCCGGCGGCCAATCCCCGGAAGCGGTAATCTTGCTTTTCGTTTCGGCGCAAGGTGCGTCCTGGCCGAATTGTCTTCGATCCTTCGCGCAAATGTCCCGCCTTGGCAGGAGTTCTCTTCAGAGCGTATCGACTTCGTTACACCCGCTAAACCGGAAAGTGGCGTGCGAAGTGGCACCAGGGGATGCCAGTGGGACTGTTTTCGGACGGTATTCTCAGGCGATGCTTGCCGGCTGTTCCTCGTATTGCTCCAAGGGGTAACCAAGCTTCTTCCATTGGTCGAACCCCCCGAGCAGGGGGCGGACGCGATAGATTCCGTTTTGCCGGAGCTTCATTGCCATTTTGGCCGCCGTCGCTTCGCTGGGGCAGGTGCAGTACAAGATCACGTCGCGGTCGCGCGGGATCTCCCCGCTGCGCTGCATCAGGGTCTCGGGTGAAAGCCGGACCGCGCCCGGTAGTACCCGCGGATCCGGTAAATAGTCGAGCGGATGACGCAAGTCGACGATATAAGGGCTCTGCCCGCCATCCAGCATGCGTTTCAACTCCACCGGATCCAGCCGTGAGGTCCGCACCTGCTGCAAAAAGGCCTGTTGCTTCCAAACCCGATAGCCTAGCAAGCCCATCACGGCCAGCAAGAACAGTGCGCCCGCGAAGTGTTCGATCCAGGAAAGCGCCTCAGGATGGACGCGCAGAACGTCACCAAAGAAACGCCCAATCACGGTGAGCGTCGAGGCCCAAAACAGAGCTCCAGCAAGGTCGTACGCCAGAAACACGCGATACTTCATGCCCGTCTGGCCGGCAATCGGTGCGGCCACCGTGCCCAACCCCGGGATGAATTTGGCCACAAGCAATGCTTGCTCGCCGTACTTGGTGAAATAGTCTTCGGTCTTGCGCACGCAGGTGGACCGCTCAAACGAGAGCCTACAAACCAGTTTCACCATGGTTCCGCCAAAACGCTTGCCCAAGAGGTACCAGAGGCTATCGCTGACAAAGCAGCCAGCCACCACCGCCAGCAGAACTAACGGAAGCGATAGTTTGTGGGTCGCGGTCAAGGTGCCTGCAGCCAGCAGCAGGGGTAGGCTCGGCACGGGTACGCCAAGCTGCTCCCCCATCACCCATAGAAAAAGGATGACGTAAGCGAAATGCAGGAAAAAATCGTACGCCAACGGCATAACGCGTCTGCCTCTAAAGTCTTCCCTATAGATGTCGGCCAGCGGGGAAACGGTGCGATGGTAAGCAGGCGTTCTCAACTTACGCCATGGACGTGCCGATCCCACGAGCTCCGGTCCGCACGAAACAGGCGGTTGGGGCCAGTGTAACCGAACCTGACTGGGTCCTCACACAGGCGATTGGCCCAACGGCAAGTCGAGAGACCGTGCCCTATGGTCAGAGCCCCAACCGGTGGGCGCCGCGCAGGATTGCTTTTAATTCCTGTGTAACGCGATGCAAATCAGTTACTTGTGATGAGCTCCCGCGTCTCACGCCGGCACCGGGAACGTTGCGCCCGCGCCGAACATAAATGGGTAACCTAGTAAAATTCCCGAAACAGCAAAAAGTCGGGTCGCCTCGTGAATAGTTTTTCCGGATCGCCGTGTTGTTTTGCAACCTGGAATGGCCGGCGTCTCCGATCCTTTCTCGCTATCATCGCTCTTTTCCTGAGCCTCCTGCCGTTCGCGGATGCGCAACAAGCCACAATCAAGGGCACAGTCCTCGACTCGGCCGGCAAGCCGGTGAGCGACGCCTCGGTGAAGCTCGAACGCAAAGATATGCCAGGCGCAGTGGAGGCCAGGACGAGCGCAGTTGGAGGCTATGAATTTCCGGCCCTTCCAGGCGAGAGTTATACTCTCAGCGCGGAAAAATCCGGTCTTCACGCTCGCTCCACCACCGTCGTAGCCTCTGCTGACGGAAAACTGAAACCAGTTGACCTGGTTCTCAACGCAAATGCCGCCCCCGCCATGGAATTCGCCGACAAGCCGAATTTCACCGTCGCGGGCGTGACCGATTGGACCGCCGTCGGTGGCCATGGATCGGATGCCACCCTGCGCACCAGCGAAGCCTTGGCCCGTGAAACGCTCGCACTCAAGCCCCAAGCGTCGGGGCCCGGCGTGCCGGGTTCACCCGCCGCCGCCACGGCGAATCAATCGGAAAGCAGCCTGCGGGCAGCTCTAGCCGGCGCTCCCGGGAGCTTTGCAGCCAACCAACAATTGGGTGAATTCTATCTCCGCGCCGGAAATTACCGGCAAGCGGTTCCTCTCTTGCAGGCTGCGTACCGGATCGATCCAACCAACCGTGCCAACGAATACAATCTGGCCCTGGCCTACGAAGCGACCGGTGACATTTCGCAGTCCCGTGACCACGTCGAGAAATTGCTGGCCCATCACGACAACCCCGGCCTGCATCGCTTGTTGGGTGAGCTTGACGAGAAGGCGGGCGATCCGCTGGCTGCTGTTCATGAAGAGGAGCAGGCTGTCCGCCTTGATCCCAGCGAGCAGAATTATTTCGCTTGGGGCTCAGAATTATTGCTTCACCGGGCAGTGTGGCAAGCCGCGGAGATTTTTAAGAACGGAACCAAAGCCTATCCGAAGTCGGCCCGCATGCTAACTGCGCTGGGCACGGCGCTCTTTGCCGGCGCCCTCTATGACCAGGCGGCCGACAGTCTCTGCCAGGCTTCCGACTTGAATCCAGCCGATACTGAGCCCTACCTCTTCATGGGCCGGGTCGAGATGGCCGCCCCCAAGCCTTTGTCGTGCATCGAGCCGAGACTGGCGCGATTTGTACAGCAGCAGCCTGGAAACGCGCTGGCGAACTACTACTACGCCATGGCCCTCTCGAGACGGCTGCAACAGCCGATGGATCCGCAGGCCTTGCAGCAGGTGGAAACTCTGCTCACCAAAGCCGTGGTCATTGACCCCAAATGCGGCGACGCTTATCTGCAGCTTGGGATCCTCTCTGCTTCTCAACACGATCTTGAAAAGGCGATTCGCTTTTACCACAAGGCAATCGAAGTGGACCCGCAGCTCGGCGAAGCGCATTATCGGCTAGGTGTGGCCTATGATCGGATCGGATCACCGGAGAAGGCCAAACAGGAATTTCAGCTGCATGACGAGATTGAAAAGCTGCAGGCAGCTGCTGTCGAACGCCAGCGGCGTGAGGTGAAACAGTTCCTGGTGGTTCTGCAAGGGCAGCCGGCGGCTCCGCTTGCCCACTAAACGAAAAGAGGAGACCTGCGAATGTTCAAGCTATTGGCCGTGATCCTGCTTCCGGTGCTGACCATCCACGCGGCTGATTTGCCCAGCCGGAAATATTTGAGCCTGGCCGCCATCAAGACGATGGTCGCCGCTTCAGAAGCGAAAGCCAACGAGCTGAACGTTCAAGTGACCATCTGTATCGTCGACGAAAGCCTCAATCTGCTCTTCCTGGAAAAAGAAGACGGCGCCTCGCTCAACACCCTACAGTTTGCCCAGAAGAAGGCGCGGCATGCTGCGGCTTTCGGCAGCCCATCGAGAGAAGGAGCCGAGGCCGTCAAGAACGGCCACGTGGAAGCAATGGCGTATCCCAATTTTTTCCCCAACCAGGGAGGCTTGCCCATCCGCGTGGATGGTCAGCTCCTCGGCGGCATCGCAGCCAGTGGCGCCAAGTCTGAAATTGACGAACAAATTGCGCAAGCCGGGCTCGATGCCCTGTTAAAGAAATAGAAGGCATCTAAAGAGATGGAAGGTGCATCCGTTCAGCTATTCTTGGTTACCCGCGCGAATACACGATTCGAAACTCGCGGTGTATTATAAAGCTCCAAAATAGATCGCAACTCTGAGCGACAGCTTCCTTGTTAACAGCAGCAGGCGGGTTCGGCCGACCCGTTCGTTCACCCTACGTGAAGCGCAGCGCATGAATATCAGGGAAGTAGCAAAGAGAGCGGGAGTTTCCACAGCCACGGTTTCGCGTGTGGTGAACGGAACGGCGCCCGTAGACGCGCGTACGGAAGAGCGGGTCCGGGCAGCGATCCAACGCAGTGGTTATTACCCCAACACGCATGCACGCACGCTGGGCACGGGCAAGAGCCATATCTACGGCCTGATCATCTCCGACATTGAGAATCCATTCTTTCCTGAACTGGTGAAATGCTTTGAGCGAATGGCGGTAGAGCACGGTCACGAAGTACTGATTGCCAATACCGACTACCAGGCCGAGCGCATGGAGGGTTGCGTGCGCCGGATGCTCGAGCGCAAAGTGGACGGAGTTGCCATCATGACATCGGAAATGGATCCCGCGCTGATCCAGATGATGAACGGCCGCGGCATCCCCATCGTTTTTCTTGACACCGGAGCGGCCGCAGACGGGATCAGCAACATCTCGCTCGACTATGACAGCGGTGTCGACCAGGCAATCGATCACTTATCCTCACTGGGCCACCGCAGGATTGCTTTTGTCAGCGGGCCGGAAAACCTTGCTTCGGCCAGAACCCGGCAGGAGGCCTTTCTAGCATCGTTGCGGCGCAAGAAACTCGAGTGCGGCGTTGACTACATTCTGCGAGGCAACCATCAATTTGATGGAGGCTACGCGGCGATGCTGGAAATCTTGAAGCTGCGCGTGCGGCCGACAGCGGTATTGGCTTCGAACGATCTTACTGCCATCGGAATGATGGGCGCCCTCTATGCGGCAGGGCTGCGGGTTCCGGAGGACATTTCCATAGTAGGCTTCGACGACATCGCACTCAGCAGTTTTATGCAGCCGCCCCTGACGACGATCCGGGTTTCTCGCGCGGAAATAGCTGAGTATGCCTTCTCCTCGCTCTTCGCCGCCAGCCAGCGCGGCGAAACTCAAGGCGTTACTCACATCGTTCGCGCGAAATTGGTCATTCGCCAATCCACCGCCGCCATTCGCCCGGAAGATTGAGAGCGGACTGGTTGAAATTGCTTGGTGGGAGCGCCTGCACTTGTGCGGGGGCTCGGCCCTCAAGCCGAGCGGTGCGCGTAGGACGTTTCTCCTCCGGCTTTAGGTGGGGTTTTAGAAGCCGCGCGCTAGCCAGGTTGCGAAAAAACTCTTGTTTTGTATCAGGGCACGACTTCAGTCGTGCCATAAGGCCACAGCTATGAGGGCTTTTAAGCCCCTGGACTTTCCTCCGCGAAAAGCGGTGGCAGCGGCTAAAGAGTCTGCGTGAGAACCAGAGAGTTTGGACCGGCAACAAATGAACCGCGACGCTAAAGCGTCTCTCTCCCACCGTTCTCTCAACGAAAGCCCGGTGGGAGCCCCCGCATTTATGCGGGGGAGCTCCGCTTTAAAGCCGAGCCGTTAAGCGTCAGCAGTCTGCGTGAGAACCGGAGAGTTTGGACCGGCAACAAAGGAACCGCGACGCTAAAGCGTCGCTCTCCCTGTTAAAGCAGAGGGCTCCCACCGTTCTCTCGACGAAAGCCCGGTGGGAGCCCCCGCATTTATGCGGGGGAGCTCGGCTTTCAAGCCGAGCGGTTCCATCAGCCTACTCCACCGGCTTTAGCCGCGGGTTTCGCTTGCAATTGCAGCGGGACTGGATCCACTTCCGCTTTAAAGTCGGGCCCTTAAGCGTAAAAAAAATGAGGGCTAAAGAGTCTGCGTGAGAACCGGAGAGTTTCGACCGGCAACAAATGAACCGCGGCGCTAAAGCGTCGCTCTCCCTGTTAAACCAGAGGGCGCCCACCGTTCTCTCGACGAAAGCCCGGTGGGAGCCCCCGCATTTATGCGGGGGAGCTCGGCTTTCAAGCCGAGCGGTTCCATCAGCCTACTCCACCGGCTTTAGCCGCGGGCTTTCGCTTGGAATTGCAGCGGGACTGGATCCACTTCCGCTTTAAAGTCGGGCCCATAAGCGTGGAAAAAATGAGGGCTTTAAAGCCCATTTGCTTTTTAGTCACTTACGGCGCGACTGAAGTCGTGACCTGATACAAAACATGAGTTTTTCCGCAGCCTGTAAGGCCCGATGGATCGAAGTGCAACTCTTTCCGTGACACTGCACCGAGCAGTCTCGAAACGCACCTAGCGTGTCTTCGGCCCTGAAACGATCCCGCCGCCCTCGCGGATAGTGATTATTTGGTTCGCTTTGACCTGCGAGAATTTCTCAATCTTCTGCGTGGTCGGCCATTTCACTTCGATTAAATCCACCGTCTCAACTTTTCCCAGACCGAAGTGGAGCCGCAGATCCGATTGCGACATAACGCTGGTCCCACTGTGCACCTCGTCCATCTGGATATGCTTTCCCGTGATCACCCGCACCCGCGCTCCAATCGCCGTGCGATTGCACTTGGTTCCCACCAGTTTGATCTTGATCCAGTTCTGCTTGTTGCCCCCCTCATTGCGCAGCAACGACGGCAAATCATTCATATTCAAAATCACGACATCCATGTCGCCGTCGTTGTTATAGTCTCCGAATGCGGCGCCGCGGCTGGAGAAATGCTCGCTAATGCCGGGTCCCATCTCCGATGACACATCTTTAAAACGGCCGTTCCCGAGATTCTTGTAGACCAGCCGCGGATTCTTGAATGTCTGGTCGAAATTGTATCTATCAATCTCCGGGTACACGTGCCCGTTGATCTGGATGATGTCTGCCCAGCCGTCATTGTCGTAGTCGACAAACGCGCAACCCCACGCAACGTACTGGTTATTGACCCCGACGCCCGCCTCAAACGTGACGTCGGTGAAGGTTCCATCGCCGTTGTTGTGATACAGGTTGCAAGTGTCATCCGCAAAATTGGTCTTGAATATGTCGAACCATCCGTCACAGTCATAGTCTGCGACACCTACACCCATGCCCGCCTGCTCGTGGCCGTTGTCGCTGTAGGCGCAGCCGGCCATCACAGCGATATCGGTAAATGTGCCATCGTGGTTGTTCTTGAACAGGATGCTGGGTTCGGAGTCCACGGCCACATAAATGTCCGGCCAGCCGTCGTTATCGAAATCGTAAGAGACCGCAGTGATGGAGTATCGCGGACCCGGCTTCAGAATCCCCGATTTCTCAGAGACATCAGTAAAGGTGCCATCACCATTGTTGTGGTAAAGAATGTTCGTGTCACCCGCAAGGCCGCGCGGGCCGCACATGATGGGGACACCCTTCCACTGGCAATTGTTCGGGCTGTCAGGTGGAGGAATGGTCGCCGGATCCAGCTTGAGGTAGTTGCAAACAAAGAGATCGAGGTGGCTGTCCCGATCGTAGTCGAGAAACGTACAACCGGCGCCCCAGCGAATCTGCACTTGGCTAAGCCCGGCTTTGCTCGTCACATCGGTAAACGTTCCATTTCCGTTGTTACGGAAAAGAATGTTGTGTCCCCAGAAACAGCAAAAAAGATCGTCCCACCCGTCATTGTCGTAATCGCCTACACAGACTCCTGTTTGCCAACCGGTGCGGCCCAATCCGGATTTCTCTGTCACATCAGTAAACGTGCCATCGCGGTTGTTCTTGTACAGATGGGAGATCGGCGCCTTGCCAGGCGGCCAATGGGAATCGAGCCGGTCGCCATTGGTAAGGTAGATGTCCAGCCAGCCGTCGTTGTCGTAGTCAAAAAATGCGAGTCCGCTGCCCTTGGCCTCAATGATGGACCGTTTGTGATCGACGCCTCCCCAAACGTTCGGGGCGATCAGCCCTGCTTGCTGCGCTACATTGACGAACTGCACCGGCGGCGTGCTGGGACCCGCTACTGCGGCCTCAACGAGGGTTGGGTCTCTCCACTTCCACAGAGGAGTCGTAAGAGCGTCTGTCAGCGTGCCGCCGAGCATAAAGAGAGAAGAGCCTAAGAAGCGCCGTCGCGGAAAAATCATAGATTGCGTCGATTATAGAGACAGGCGCGAGTCTTCATCTGCTCGGCACTCTTGGGAACGGATGCGGGACAATGCCCGCGCCCTCTTTCACGGCGATGATCTGATCGATGGGAATATTGGCCAGCTTGTCCACCTGCCCGCTGGGCCATGTGATCTCGAGCGAATCGACTTTGCCTCGCTTGCCCAGGCCAAAATGAATCCTCGGATCGCTGGCCGACATATAGCTCGTTCCGCCCTCCGCCTGTTGCACCTCCGTAAAACCTTCCGAAGTGAGTTTCAGTCGAGCGCCGACACCATCACGGTTGGATTTTGTTCCGATCAACAGGACCTCGAGCCAGTGATTGGCATTACCGCCGTCATTGCGCAAGAGTTCTGGATACTCGCCGCGGTTGTTGACGGCAATATCCAGGTCACCGTCGTTGTCGAAATCCGCGGTAGCGAGACCACGCCCTGCCACTGGACGAAGGAAGTCTGGCCCGAGCTGAGCCGAAGTCATTTCAAATCGGCCCTGGCCAAGGTTGCGAAACATGAGCAGCGGCTCCTTGTAAGAGACCTCGCTGTGGTAAAGGCTCACGTTGTCCAACATGGCGCCATTCAATTGCAGAATGTCCATCCAGCCGTCATTGTCGTAGTCAAGGAACTTGGCTGCCACCCCGCTCAGCAGCCTCGCCTTGGCGCCGATTCCGGAGCTGTACGTGTCATCGGTAAACGTTGTGTCGCCGTTGTTCAGATACAGCCGGTTTAATTCGAAATCAAGATGGGTGATGTATACGTCGAGCAAGCCATCGCCGTTCACATCCGCGGCGTCTATGCCCATTCCCGCCTCGTATTTCCCATCTTCACTGACCGCCAGACCGGAGACCAGGGAGACATCTTTGAACGTGCCGTCGTGATTATTCAGAAACAGGAAATTCGGCCAGGTGTCATTGGCGATCGCAATATCCGGCCAACCATCGTTGTCGAAGTCAGCTAGCACCACGCCCATTCCCTTCGATTCGGGCAGGCCTACTCCTGATTTGTCGCTGACGTCGGTAAAGGTGCCATCGTGGTTGTTGTGGTAAAGCTTGGTCTTCTGCCCCTTGTAGTTGCCAGGATTACAGTAGGAGCGATAACCGGGAGCGCGTTCTCCGCACCAGAGATTGTTCTTCGGAGTCCACTCAATGTAATTGGTGACCACCAGGTCAAGCCAGCCGTCTTTGTCGTAGTCAAACCATCCCGCACTGGTTGACCATTTACCCTCATCGGCCACGCCGCCCTTGGTAGTTACATCCGTAAAGGTGCCGTCGTGATTATTACGGTAGAGAATTGCGCGCCCATATCCGGTTACGTAGAGGTCAGGCCAGCCGTCGTTGTCGAAGTCTCCCACGGCTACGCCCTGGCCATAATGTCCTTCGCCGCCCACGCCGGCTTTCCCGGTGACGTCGCTGAACGTACCGTCTCCGTTGTTGTGATAAAGCGCTGAGCGCAAGGGCGTGGCAGGTTTATAAAGGTCGGTGGCGGCAGACTGAACAAAGTAGAGGTCCATGAGCCCATCCTGGTCGTAGTCGATCCATCCCACTCCAGTGCCCATGGTTTCGAGATAATACTTTTGGTCAGTTTGCGTGGAGTCCTGCAGAAAAGTAATGCCGGCTGCTTTGCGAATGTCGGTATAGCGGACAGGGATCGCAGGGTCTCGTGTTTTTGCGGGCTGTTGGGCTTGGGCCCCGCAGCTTGCGGCAACGATGGCAATCAGTAGAAGGGGAATTTGCGCCACGTCTTACAGTGTCCTGTCTGCGAGCGTTAGCGCGAGTTGCAACAACTGTGCCCGATTAGCCATGGTCAGCGGTTCATTTGCAGCCGGCGAGGTGGCCGGCGCCTGCGCCAGCACTTGCTCAATCCGGTTGATGTCCAGGGCGCCGCTTTGATTGCTGTTCCTGAAGCGGTCCAGGACCTCTTTGGCCTTGGCGATCTGTCCCGTCTCAAAATAAAAAACTCCCAGGGTGGAATAGCTCCCAGGCCATTCGGGAAGCATCTCCACTGCACGCTCCAACTGCTCTCCTGCCACTGCGGTGTTTCCTTCCAGTGCCGAAGCAATGCCCAGCCCCCAAAGAATCTTCCCCGAACCCGGAATCCGTGACTGGCCTTCCTGCAGCGTCTGTTTCGCTGCGGCGATGTTCTTCTCACGAAACTCAAGCAGCGCAAGCGAAAGGTAGTCCTGATCGTTGTCTGGATTACGGCGGATGGTATCGCGATAAATCTCTGCGGCCCGGGCCGAATCGCCCAGGTGTACGTAGATATCACCCAGCAGCGCCAGGTACGCATTGTCTTTGCGGCCTTGTTCTGAAACCTGGCCCGCGGCGTCGAGCGCCTGGGAGTAAAGACGCTTGCGGAAGTAGGCATCCGCAAGGTCGAACTTCACCTCGTCAGAGTTGGGATTCGCCTGAAGCGCTGCCTGGAAATGCTGGATCGCCTCGTCATACAGATGGTAGCGGGCGAGCAGTACGCCGTTTCCGGTCAGGATCCGGTAATCGTGTGAGCCTACCTTGTCGAGTTGCGCGATTGTGCTTCTCGCCTCTTCGACTTTTCCTGATTTCAAGTAAGCTTCGGCCAGCAAATATAAGCCTTCCGGTTGATCGGGGTGTGTCTTGAGTTGATCAGTGATTTCAGCGAGGTCCATTTGATTGCGGGCCCGGGGATCCAGCTTGGAACGATTGTCAAGGTAGTCGAAAAGGTGCTCGTTCGGAAATTGACCGTCCGAAACAGTTTTGGAGATTGTTTGAAATTGCTTGAGATCCTTATCGGCGGCAGCCGTTTCATGCAGGTTTCTTTCCACCATCGCAAGTTTGTAATATCCGTTTGCCGGGTTGCGGGCCACCTTCACGTATTTTCTAAGTAGTGCCGCCGCCTCAGCAAATTGCTTGCTGGCGATACGCAGGTTAGCAAGTTCCAACAGCGCGTCGGCAAAGTCAGGATTCAAGCGCAAAACCTCCTGAAACCTGGCTTCCGCACCCGATGCATCTCCCTGTCTCTCCGCGATAAAACCTAGGTTAAATAGGCAGCCAATGTTATGCGGGTCCAGCTTCAGTCCCTCCAGAAAAGATTGTTTTGCTTCATCGAACCTTCCCAGCCGCTGGTAGGAAATCCCCAGCAGGGCGTAAGAGGGCGCTGAGGGTTCGGTCGCGATGATTTGCGTGAACTCTTCGACTGCTTTATCCGTCCGCTCGGTCATGAGGTAGCTTTCGCCCAGGGCGGCACGGAGATCAATCCGCTGCGGAGCGATGGCAATCCCCGATTCCAACAGCGGTATTGCATCCTCAAAATATTGCTGCGCGATGCTGATCTGAGCCATGAGAAAGATGACGTCTGTATTGTCTGGCGCCAGCTTGTGCGCGCGGACCAGAAGAGCCAGCGCGTCCATGGGACGGGCCTCGTCCGCCAGAACCTGCGCTAGCAGGGAGAGAGTCTCGAGCGAATCGGGCTTTTCTTTGAGTGCCCGGTTCAATGCCAGCTCCGCCTGAGGATATGCGCCGCTGCGCAAAAAGACTTGCCCCAGGTTGTAAGAAATTTCGAAGGTGCCTGGCTGCAGCACCTCGGCTTTTTCCAGTTCCACCTGCGCAGGTTTGTATTGTTTTTCCGACGCCAGCAATATGCCCAGCGAGAAATGCACCTGGACGTCGTTCTTGTGCTGCTCCGAAAGCTCGGCCGCGATCCGCAGTGCTTCTGTGGTCCGCTTGCTCTCAAACAGAGCACGGACCAGGTTGAGACTGGTCGAGACATCTGGAGGCTTTACACGTTCGAAGTGTGGGATGGCTTCCGCGGGCGACCCCTTCGCCATCAGCAGCACCCCCAGGTTGTAGTGACCATCCCGGTTCGTTGGGTCAAGCCGTAAGACAGTTCGAAATTCCTTCTCTGCTAAATCGAAATTCTTCTGCGCGACATAGACGTTCCCCAGATTATTGTGCGTTTTGGCGGAGTTGGGCGAGAGCCGCAACGCCTGCTGGAACGCGGTCACGGCGCTGGGGTAGTCCTGTTTATCGCTTTCGATAATCCCCAGCAGGTTGTAACCATCCACACTGGGATTTCGCTGAATCTCCTCCCGTATCTTCGTCTCGCCTTCCTCAAGACGGCCTTGCTGCACCAGCGTTTCCACTTGAGCAAAGACTGCAGGTTGCTGCTGGAACGCGTGCGCCGGGCAGACAAGAAGAACGATCAATAAAAGCCGGGCAACAAAACAGCATCCAAAGCTTCGCGCCGTCATCCTCGTTCTCATTGCAGCATTTCCAGCGCCTGCTTGGCGCCCGCATTTTGGGGCTGCAGATGAAGCAATTCCTGCAGCACATTTCTAGCCTGTTCCTTATCGTTCCGCAGTGCATACAAGCGCGCAAGGTTCAGATACGACTGGTCAAAGTTCGGCGCAACCCGAATGCAAGTCTTGAATTGCTCCTCCGCCTTCGCATAATCCTGCCCGCGAACAAAAAGAACACCAAGATTGTTCAATGCCTCCGGGTAATCAGGACGTAGATCCACCGCCCTCTGCAGGTACTCCGACGCGCGCTGCATCTGGCCTTGCGGGGCATAGAGCATTCCGAGACTGTAGTTGACTTCAGGATCGTCCGGCTGAATGGCAAGCGCCTGTTCGAGAAAGTCCTGCGCTTGAGCATAAGACTTCTGCCGCCGGTATACGTTTCCCAGGTTTAGCAGCGCCGTTGCGTAACCCGGTCTCAGCACTAGCGACCGCTGGAAATTCTGCACCGCCTCTTCCGCTTGGCCCTCCTGGGCGGCGATCATTCCCAAGTTGTTCCACGCCTCGGGGTAGTTCGGCTTTAGCTTTAAAGTCTGTTGCAGATAATATCGCGCCTGCTGAAAATCATTTCTTCTCAGGTTGAGCGTGCCCAGGTTGTAATACCCTTCGGGATCATCCGGTTTCGCAGCGATCACTTGCTGAAATGATTCCGCCGCCTGCTCCAGGTAGCCATGCTGGAACATGGCAACTCCGTAGGTAAAGTCGTTGCGCAGAAACGCATCCTGGTAGGGTTCTCCGCCGAACGGAAGCGCTCTTCGCCGGCGCTCGGCCGCTGTGGCCGGGATCGACCTCACATCTTCAAGCACGCGTTGCGGATCGATCGGGCCCTGGTACACTTTGACGATCATTCCCTCCTTGTCCAACAAAAAGGAGCTCGGAATGGGAAGGTCCCTTCGGCGGTCGTATAGGTAACGGTAAATGATGTTATATATGCCACCCGTATCCTGCGTGGCCAATAGCACCGGAAAAGCCAGCCCCTGCTGCACCGCCAAGGACCTTGCCTCTTGGACCTTGCCCGCGTCGTCGACGTTCACTGCTAAAACTTCCACGTGGCTGGCAATCAGTGCAGACCGGTGCTGTTGAAGAAGTTTTAGCTGGTCGCCGGAGAATGTTGACGTAGTCGCCCAGAAGTAAAGCAGCACGAAGCTCCCGCGCGAACTACTGAGCGCGCGCATCTTGCCTGCGAGATCGGGCAGGGAAAATTCCGGCGCTTTTAACGGTTCAATGAGCCAGGTCTCTACCTGGGAAGGCAGAGGTTCCAGTTTCCGCGGTGGACCTGCCTGGGCCCACGCCTGGCTGGCCGCCGCGAAGGGCTTGGCCACAATCTGCGCCGACCCTTCCTCAATCTCAATCCGGTGGTCCACCGGTATGTTTTCGAATGTCTGGGTAAGGCCGCCGGGCCAGCGGACGGTAGCCCGCACGCCACCCTCCGGCTTTCCCACGCCGAAAAAAACTTCTTTCGAATGCTGGGCAAGAAATCCGGATCCAGCCTGCAAATACAGCGTCTGACGAAGGCTTTCCACCTCGACCGTAATCGCTGTTCCGATGGCATCGCGGTTGCTTTTGTGCCCTTGTAGCCGGAACGCGATCGAGGAGCCAAGCTCTTTCATCGCGTTGCGCAAAATCCTGATTTGGGGAGCATTCCGGTTTTTGAGGATCACCTCCAAACGCCCATCATGGTCTAGATCGGCCAGGGCAAAAGAACGGCCGTCCTCAGGAAAATCCAAGCCCACCGCGCCCGAGACCTCGCTAAACGTACCATCCCGGTTGTTGGCGAACATCACATTTCGTTCGTAGCCGCTCCACGAGCCATCGGAGCGGATCAGTTCGTTGAGGGCATTCCATCCGTGCTCGTAAGCCAACGAAGGGGTTGCGTCCCCTGGGGACTTGCCCACTACTTGCCTCCAGAAAAAACTAGCCAGGTCGCTCCGCTGCGGCGCGGAGATGTATCCGTTGGCCACGTACAAGTCAGGAAAGCCATCATGGTCGAAGTCGAAGAAGTCCGAGCACCAGGACCAGCGGCCCATCTCGACACCGGCTTGCTTGCTTGCATTTTGGAATTTCCCATCCCCCTGATTTCGATACAACGAGTTGCCGCGTGCGTGCCGGCGGTAGAGGGCGCGGATTGCATCCGGACTCTTTTCCTGAAAACGGGTTTGCTGCGAAACTCTTTGTCCGGCGGCTGACCACATATTGGCCGCATAGATGTCCTGGTTTCCATCGTTATTGAAATCGGACCAGGATGAACTCATGCCCGCCCCCACGTCGTTCACGTGCGCCTCGCTCGAAACCGCCATGAACGTGCCGTCACCGTTGTTGCGGTACAGGTTGGCGCGGCCGAAATCATTGGCCACATACAGATCGGGAAACCCGCTGGAGCTTGCGTGGCCCCAGGCGCTGGCGAAACTGTAGCGATCATTCTCTATGTCAAGGCCTGCCGCTTTGGTCTTGTCTACAAAGGTTCCATTGCCTTCGTTATGCAGCAGAAAATTAGGCGGCCCGTTCCGCGCATCGAAATAGGGCACTGGGTAGTGATACTGATCGAGTCCGAGATAGTAGCTATACAAGCAGAAGTAAATATCGAGGCGCCCGTCACGATCGTAGTCGGCTATGGCCGCATGGGTGAACGTTCCCTGTGGTGGATGCTCGAACTTGAAAGCATCGCGCTTCAGCGAAAACGTCCCGTCCCCTTGATTGACAAACAGCAAGGGTCCGCTGCCGCAAACTACAAGCAGGTCTTGGCGTCCCTTGTTCTCAAAGTCGGCGAACAGCGCGCAGGCGGTGTTATCCAGCACACCCACTCCGCTTTTTTCCGTTACGTCTTCTAGCGTTCCGTCGCCCCGGTTACGGTAGAGCCGGTTTGGCAATCCCGACGGTTGGCAGACGTACAGATCATCAAAGCCGTCATTGTCGTAATCCCCCGTCGCCACTCCGTTGTTGCCGTAAACATCGATACCGCATGCGCCATCCAGTACCGTCCGCCAATAATCGGACCCGCGCAGCAGTTGGTTGGAGTACGACTCCGCGTGGCCCAGCGCCTGCGGTGTCACGTCCACGAATGCAGGTCCATGGGCAACGCTTACGGTCTCTTCGCCGGCCTCCCACCGCCGGGCTTTCCATGCCCCGGAATCATCGCGCGACCATTCGGTGCGCCAGGATCCGACCCGCTCCTCACACCGGTCATCGCTGAGCGCGGCGACCAGATCATAGCGAATCTCCAGCCGGACCGCCGGTGGAGTACCGGCAAGTTTCTCGATACTGGTAATTTCAAATTCCGCGGTTTCCACGCGTGACACTTGCCCCAACCAAAGCCGGCATCTCCTTAAGAAATCGCTCACGTCCGGAAACTGCATTGCCGGAAAATATCCTTCGCAGTGCAATCAATTCCGTTTGCCGAACGCAGCGTGAGTTGCTTGTCGGTAACCAGCGAGGTGGCTTCTATCGCCGCGTCCAGCACTGTTGCCATCACTGAAAAGTCGATCACCGACTCTCTGAGAGCCTCGCTCCACTGCTGCAGAAGCGTCCCGATTTCAAAGGCATATTTCTCGGTTACATATTCATCCGAGCCCGGAGCGACCAGGCGGAGCACGTCTTCCAGTGGAGATTTCGCCGGATAGTGAGGTGTCAGACGGACTTCGGAGAAAGGGAAGGCGGACTTCTCGAAGCGTAACGAACCGGAGGCCGCCAACAACAGTGAAGATCCGCGGAAAGGTGCCGGGCGGAGAGCCAGAGGCGCCAACCCCATGGCCTTGAGGAGTGACCGTCGGGTAAGGAATCGAATCTTCGTTTTTGTGACGCGACATCCTTAGGGTTTCCGCAGAGCCTGCAGGTGTCTGCATGCTAGAGCATTTCTACTTCGGGTGTATACGGAGCGGGTTACGGCCAAGAAATCCACAACCCCAGCGCGCGGGTGGACCAAGATCTCCAACTTTCGATTGACAAACATAGTTTCTGTGGACTAAATTTTTTGGCGGCGATGTAACCGCTTACACGGTGCGACAAACGGTTACGCCAATCGAGTCAGCGCCCAAGCAGCGCACATGACCGTGGAGCCAATGGAGGGTTTTGGAATGGGCCGTGAACGCAGCGCAATCACTCTGTTTAAGTCCTTTGGGTACCTCATCCTCGCCGCTTTTCTCCTGCTTGTCCTGCCAAATCAACGCGCATTCGGCCAGGTCGACGAAGGATCAATTAACGGAGTGGTTCAGGATCCCACCGGCGCCGTGGTTCCCAACGCCCAGGTGACGTTGCTCAATACGGACCAAGGTATAACCCTGACCACCACCACCAATGGCGCGGGTGAATACACGTTCTCCCCAGTCAGAATCGGGCACTATTCCGTAACCGTAACGGCACCCGGTTTTTCCACCACCAACCAGCAGAATTTGCAGGTGACGGTGGGTTTGGCCCTGCAGGTCAACGTGCAACTGAAGACCGGCGCTACCTCTGAGACCGTCCAGGTGACGACCGCACCCGCGGAGCTGCAAACGTCCGAGTCTTCGGTCGGGCAAACGATCACTGGTCAAACGATTAATAATCTGCCCCTTAACGGGCGCAACTTTACGTTCCTGGCGCAGCTGGGCGCGGGCGCGAATACACCCCAGGCGGACACTCGAGGCAATGCGGCCTCTGGCGCCTTTACCGCCAACGGCCTCAAACCAGCACAAAACAACTACCTGCTCGATGGCATTGACAACAACTCCAACGCCGTCGACTTTCTGAACGGGACAAACTACATCGTTCTGCCTCCGGTGGATGCAGTTGCAGAGTTCAAAGTGCAGACCGCGGATTTTAGCGCCGAGCTCGGCCGCTCTGCGGGTGCGGTCCTGAACGCAACCATCAAGTCCGGTACAAATGGAATCCACGGCGCCGTTTGGGAATTTTTCCGCAACGATGTGCTCGACGCTGCTGACTGGTTTGAAGACAATGCCGGCATTCCAAAAGGCGAGTTACGCCAGAATCAGTTCGGAGGCGCCATTGGCGGACCGATCATCAAGAATAAGCTTTTCTATTTTGGCGACTATGAAGGTTTGCGGCGCGTGCAGGGTAACACCCAGTCTGGCGTTTCCGTGCCGACAACGGCGGAGCGCAACAGCGGTTTCACCAATCTCACTGACGTCATCACCGGCCAGGGCACAAGCTCCCGCCCCGACGCCCTCGGTCGCCAGATACCGCTGGGAACTGTCCTCGATCCAGCAACCACGCGCGCAGTCGCCGCAGGCGCATTGGATCCCGTTTCCGGCATTACCAACACCTCCGCCAATACCGTGTATGTTCGCGATCCCTTCGGCACTTGCCCAGCCTCGACCACAAACTTCACTCTCGCCGGTTGCGGCCTGAATCAACTTCCCGCAGGCCGCCTCGATGCAAATGCCATCAAGCTCTTGAACTTGTTCCCATTGCCAACCAGCGGCGGCCTCTCTTCGAACTTCGGATCAAGTCCTGCCCTCTTCGAGCATCGCAACGCCTTTGACGTGCGCGTCGACTACGATATCTCGCAGAAAGACCAGATTTTCTCCCGCTTTAGCTGGGTCGATGACCCTCAATTTATCCCCGGTCCTTTCGGGGGCGTAGCGGACGGCGGTGGCTTCGAGCAAGGCGACCAGAGTGCGAAATCCTATCAGTCTGCCTCGGCATATACGCACGTGTTTTCGCCTAGCCTGGTGAACGTAGCGCGCGTTGGGGTAAACCACCTTCTTACCTCACGGTACGGCCCGGAGGGCACCACGCTCGGCCTTCCAGCGCAATACGGAATTGCAGGGGTCCCGCAGACCGCTGAAAACGGCGGACTCCCCACCATCAACATCAGTGGACTGAACCAACTGGGTAGCAACTCCTTTCTGCCTTCTGACGAGGTGAGCGACACTCTCCAGATCACAGACGACTTAACCAAGGTGTACGGCGCTCATAGCTTCAAGATGGGCATTGAATACCAGAACGTAAAGTTCTCCACCTTGCAGCCGGCCTATTCACGCGGTCAGTTCGGTTACAACTCCAACAGCGGCTCTGTCAGTTACACAGACATTCCCAATGTGGGTGGAGGCGCTACGGGCCGAGCACAGTTCTTGCTGGATCCGACTGCCACAACCGTTCCGGGTGGAGTGAATTACGTGGGAGGCGCCGACCAGGTGCAATCCTCTAACATCAATAAGACCTACGACGAGAAGAAGTACTTCGCGGCGTATTTCCAGGACGACTGGAAGGTACTTCCCAACCTGACGCTTAACCTGGGCTTACGGTATGACTACTTCGGGCCCATTAACGAGACCAATGGCGGTCAGGCGAATTTCATTCCCGGCCCCAATCCGTTCTCTGGTCCTGCCTTCTTGCTTCCTGCAACCGGCAAGGATAATCGGCAATTGTCCTCGACGGCTAATAACCCAGCCCTTAATGGCCACGGCTTCCTCGATCTGCTGGCCAAGGATGGCATCGCGCTTGAGGAGACAAATAAATACGGCCAGGGTCTGGTACAGGTCCAAAAGACGAATTTTGCGCCGCGCATAGGGTTCGCCTATCAAGCCAGCCCGAAATTGGTGGCGCGCGCCGGCTTTGGCCTCTTTTACAACACATTTGATAACCAGGGATACGGACCGAATATCGGCGAAAATTATCCCTTTGTCTTCAACTTCAACTATCAACAACAAAACTTGGGTATTCCGAGTGTCTCACCCATCAGCGGTGGTTCGCCGTGGGCCGGGTGCGCCACGGGCGGCCCGGGTGGAACTGCAACCCTCAATTCCGGTCTCTCCTGCGTTTCGTTCACGCCGCTCGATGTAAACGCGCAGGGCCTGGGGTTCCAGGGAATGCAGTTCAACTACCACACGCCCACGACCATAAGCTCGAATCTCACTGTGCAGTATTCGCTCACGCGTACTTTGTCTGCCCAGGTCGCGTACGTGTATACCCGGGCCAACCACCTTCAGATAGGTCCGGGAACGAATAACGTGACGGCCATCCTCCCGGCCGGCGCAAGCACTACAAACGCGGTTGCATTTCCAGACTTCGGGCATGGTTCGAGTTACACCGTAACCGCCGGAACCAGCAACTACAACGCATTACAAACCAAGCTCGAACAGCAGTACGGTAATGGATTGCAATTCCTTGTCACCTACACCTGGTCAAAGACCCTGGGCGATGATCAAGACCAGCTGAATGGAGGCAGTGTGCAGGGATATCGTGCGCCGCAGGTGCCGGGCTATGGAATCGAGTACGATTACGGTCCGCTCAACTACGATATACGCAACGTATTTCATGCCAGTGGCGGTTATGAGCTCCCCTTCGGCACGGGTAAAAAATATTTTTCCAATGCAAGCAAGCTTGAGAATGCAGTCGTAGGGGGCTGGAGCGCCAATGTGATCAGCGGGCTTCAGGGCGGGCAGCCGATTACGTACTCTTGTCCAACGAGCACCACGTCGGGAACTAACTGTTACGACGTAAAAGTTCCGGGCCAGAGCCAAAAACTCGGCTTCCATAAGGACTCCAATGGAAAGCTGAATTGGATTGGGAATCCGGCAGCCTTCCAACAACCCTGCCCGTTGGGAGCTGCTGAAACCCCCGGTTGCGAAACGAACGTACCGATTCTGGGCGGCAGTCAAGGCACGTCGGTAACACCGGGATTAGCTAAGTTCGACTTCTCGGCATTCAAGTCCATTCCGATTAATGAACGCTTCTCTATGCAGTTCCGGGCGGAGTTCTTTAACATCCTCAATCACCCGACCTTCAATGCACCTAATTTCGGCGGCAATGGGGTCACGGCGGTTTCGAACTCGGGCAACTTCACCAGCACCAACTTCGGCGAGATTGGATCGACTCGCTTTGCTCCCTACGATCCGAGGCAGATTCAGTTCGCTTTGAAGCTGTACTACTAGGCTAAGATAAAGACGCCCCGGGACGGCACGCCTACTGGGTGCCTTCCGGGGCGTCTTTATTGCGTGTTCATCCGCCCGGTAGAGGTGGACGTGAGTAACAGGCCCCGCATTCGGCCGGCAATTTTCTCTATCCTGGTGTTCTGTGCGGCCTGTGCGGCAGGCCAGGATAAGCCAGCGCAAAAGCTGGACCAGCAGTTCCAGTCCGCTGTAGCTCATTACAACGCGAGACAGTTCGCCCAAGCTGCATCCGAGCTTGAGGACCTTCTACCTCATGTTCCAAAAAGTTTCGAAGCTCATGAGCTGTTAGGCCTGGTCTACGCTGCCGAGTCACAGGACGCGAAGTCCCTGGAGCAGCTGCAGATCGCAGCGGATTTAAAACCGGATTCGCCGGCTGCCCGGACGAACCTGGCTGCAGCCTTGGTTCGCGCTGGAAAGCCTGCCTTGGCCGTAGAACAATTTCGTAAGGCGCTTGAGCTGGAGCCGAAGGACTTTGACGCCAATCACAACCTGGCAGAGTTCTACATCCAAACCGGGAAGATCGCCCAAGCGATTCCCCTGCTGCAGCAAGCGCAGCGCATCAATCCTTCCTCCTACAATAACGGGTACGATCTGGCGCTTGCCTATTCGCTCACCGGCCAGTTAAGCCAGGCGAAGCAACAGGTGCAAACTCTGCTGCAGCAAAAGGACACTGCGGAGTTGCATAACCTGCTGGGCGAGATCGAGGAAAAGAGTGGAGAGTTCGTAGACGCGGCGAACGAATATGCGACAGCCGCGCATATGGATCCCAGCGAGCAAAACCTGTTTGATTGGGGAAGTGAGTTCCTTCTCCACCGTACCTATGAACCGGCGATCGACGTCTTTCAACAAGCCACCCAGCGATACCCAAACTCACCACGCCTCTTCACTGGATTGGGAATGGCTCTCTACTCGCGGGGCAAATACGACGAGGCGGTCAAGGCACTGCTGGCGGCTGCCGATCTAAAACCTGCCGATCCTCGCCCCTATCTTTTCCTATCCAAGGCCTACGAGAGCTCGCCGAATCAGGCGGACGATGTAACCCAGCGTTTTCGCCGGTTTGCTGAACTGCAGCCCCGCAATGCGCTGGCGATCTATTACTACGCGATGAGTTTGTGGAAAGGGAAGCGGGCGCAAGACCCGGGCTTCGATCTGAGCCAGGTTGAGTCGCTGCTACAGAAGGCGGTAACGCTCGACCCCACAATGCCCGAAGCCCATGCACAACTGGGCAATCTCTACGCCGACCAGCACGACTACGCGAAGTCTATTCCTGAATACCAGCGAGCGCTGGAATTAAACGCAAACCTTCCCGACGCCCACTATCGCCTGGGTCAGGACTATGTGCACACCGGCCAGAAAGAGCGCGCCCAGGAAGAATTTGCCGTTTATCAACGCCTGCGCGCGCAGCACATGGCTGATCTGGACAAGGAACGAGCCGAAGTCAAGCAATTCGTCTACTCAGCAAAATAAGCTGGCGCTCTTGAATCGACAAGGCCCGGAGGGCCGACTGCGGACGGGTGCCCCATTTCGTACCAGCGGACATCGGTTGAATAAGAAGGGCGAAGCCCACCACAGCTTTAGCCAAGTCGGATACCGAAAGCAATCGAAAAAATCATCTTGAACCCACGTACGCTGGCGCGAACGTGGCCACCCGTCCAACTCCTATTGAGGTGCACGGCGCTTTTCACACAGGCTCGGGCTGGGCTGACATTTGGCGGTCGGCCCTCCCGGACAAAAATGCGTTCTAGTTCTTCACCCGAACCGTAGGTTCAACCGACAACCCGGGCCGCAACAAGTGGTCGTTGTCTTCGTTTCGATCCGTCAGGTCAATCCGAACCGGAATCCGTTGCACCACCTTCACGTAATTCCCGGTGGCATTCTCCGGCGGAAACAGACTGAGCATCGACCCAGTAGCGCCTCCGATTTGCGTCACCTTCCCGTCGTAGTCGCGCCCGTAGGCGTCCACGTGAATCTTGACCGCCTGTCCGGGACGCATCAACCGCAGCTGCGTTTCCTTGAAGTTCGCCGTGATCCAGATATCGTCCAGAGAAACCAGGGTCATCAAGTTCTGGCCTACGCTGACGTTCTGCATGACCTCCAGGCTCTTCTTGGTGATGATGCCATTTGCCGGAGCAACAATCTTCGTATAGCCCAGGTTCAATTTCGCTTGCGCCAACTCGGCGCGCGCCTGCTCCACCTGTGCTGCCGCCTGGTCCGCCTTGGCCTTTTGAATCTTCACCTGGTCGGGAGCGGTTTGCGCAGTCTTCAACTCTGCCTGGGACTGCACCACCCGGTCACGGGCAATGCGCACCGCGTCTTCGGCGGCAATCTCGTTGGCTTTCGCTCCCAGCAGTGCTGCCTTGGAGGCATCCGCCGTGGCCACGGTAGCGTCGAACTGCTGCTTCGAGATCACGTCCTTTTCGACCAGCGGTGTGTACCGTTTCAAATCCAGTTGGGCTTTAGTGTTGTTCGCGTCCGCCTGCTGCACCTGCGCCTGCGCCGCTTCCAACTGACGCTGCGCCTGCTGCACGGTTGCGTCGGAACTTCTCACGCCAGAGGACGCCGACGCCAGCGTGGAGCTGGTATTGATTCCGATCACGGGCACGTTTACCCGCACTGCTTCATAATTGGCCTCGGCGCTCTCCAGGCTGGCCTCATCCTGCTGCACCGCGACCTCGAAGTCTTTGGGGTCGATCTCGGCAATCAACGTGCCGGCCTGAACATATTGATTCTGATCTACGTTTACTTTGATGACCTGCCCGGCAACGCGGGCGCTGATCTGTATCAGGTGGCCATCCACCTGCGCGTCGTCGGTGTCTTCGTAGTACGTGGAGTGCCACCAAAAGAGCAGCGCGCCCACGATAAGAACGGCGACTACGCCGATGACGATGAATCGGCGCTGTCCCTTTTTCCGCGGAGGACTGTCCAGATCCTGCTGGTCGTTGTTGCCAGCTTCCGGACCCTCTTCCACGGTACTTGCACGGCCTGATTCTGGATTCTGTTCCGCCACCGCTACTTTCCTCCCACGTAATCCTTGTAATTCGTTTGCGCAATGCCCAGCGCCCGGGCGAGAGATAGCTTCGCCACATTGTGCTCGTAGAGGCTGGAGACGTATTGGTCATCCGCCTGGGCCATCGATGCCTGGGCTTGCGATACCGCAAGATTGTCGGCGACGCCTGCAGCATAGCGCTGTTGCGCCTCGCTCAAAGCCTCGGTCGCCAATTCTACGTTGCTGTGCGAAACCGCCACTTGCTTGGCCGCTGCTTGTATGTCCAGAATGCTGTCGCGTACGTCGGCGCTGATCTGACCCCGCATGTCATTCAGCTGTGCTTGCTTCTGCTCAAGTTGCGCTTGCGCATTTTGGGCATCGCCTCGTAACTTCGCCTCTTCAAATAACGGAACAGTGGCTGTGCCCACCGCGTCGAAGGTCCCATTCGAGTGGCCGAGAGTCGGCCCGATCAGTCCGTAGTCACCAGAGAAACTCACAGTTGGGTAACGTTCGGCGGTGGCCGCGGACCGTGTCGCTTTCGCCCCCTCCACCTGCTGCTGCAATGCCTGCAGGTCACGGCGGTGTGCAAGGGCCTGCTGAACCGCCGCATTGGGGTCCAGGTTGTCCAGCGCCTGAAAAGGCGCCTGGTCGCTCAATTCGTAGCTTTGTTCCAGCGGCAGCCCAATTGCCCGCGCCAAGGCGATCTTGTCTTTCGCGTACTGATTCTGCGCGGTGATTAACGTCTGCTGCTGCGTCTGGTAATCCACCCGCGCGCGCAGCTCATCGAGCAAGGGAGACGTGCCCGCCTGGTGGTTGGCCACAGCCTGGTCGAGCGACACCTTCGAAGTATCTACCTGCGCCTGTGCCGATTGCACCCGCGACGCGTCGGCGATGCACAGCAGGTACGCATTCCCGACTGTCAGCACCACCATGTCCTTTGCATCCTCGACGGAGAGTTTGGATCCTTCGAAATTGTGTTTAGAGGCCAGATAGTTGCGCAGCGACGACACATTCAAAAGCGACATTTGCACCGATCCCCGAATGTCGGTGTATGCATAGGGCCCGATCACCGCCGGAAATCCGGGAATATTGAGCCCTTCCGCCCGCAAGTTCGTCTGTTGCACAGATTCCTTGAACGAACCATTCACGGTAGGCAGCAAAGCCTGTAATTGCTGCAATCGCTGCGCGCTGGCCGATCCCGAGTTCAAGCCGGAGAGCACCAGTCCCAGGTTGTATTGCAGCCCCATGTGAATCGCCTGATCGAGCGAAAGCGGAAGAACCCCCGGAACCGGAGCTTGCTTGACGATGCTTCCCTGGTACGTGTTGTTGTTCACCTGCGCCGGGGTCGCCTGAACGGACGGTGCACTCGAGCTGCCGGACGAAGCCGTCGATTGACCCCCGAATTGACCCTGGGAGGCGACCGGGCTGAGGCCTAAGCTGAAGAGGATCACGAGCGATCGCCACTCCATGCCCCATAATTCACCCCGGTAACGTCTCATCCTTAAGTCAACCTCGGCTTGGAACCTGTAGCCCGGAAAACGAACAGCATCCACTTCGATGCAAGATAACCCGTTGTTTATTCAAAAAGAAGGCCCACCGGCGATCGCGAAACCGGGATTTCCTGTACGCTGCGCCGAAAACGACCGCTTGCGCAGCGTTCACTAGGAAAAGCCGCACCAACTTCACCAGCGCCACAAAGCTTCGCAAGGAAAACCGGGGGAACGCGCCGGTTCAGAAAAGGGAAGCTGGGCATGACTGAGCAGTAAACATACAGCCCGCTCCTCCAAAGTCTAGGCCCGTGACTGGATGGCCCCTTCAGGCTGGCATGAGCGCGGTTTGGGAACTGATCAGGCAGGTAGCCAGCGAGCACAACGCCTGGCGATACACGGTCCCAACCTGGTCTCGGCGCCACGCCTGGGCTCCTGTCGCTCCACTCTGGCGAAGGCTCTCCGCGGTCTGCTCACCGTCTTGTCCAGCTACGGCGCGCAGCACAAACACTGCTCTCAAGGCGGGCGCTAACCGGTCCAGCCATTCCCGCATGCCCGCCCGCCCGGCGCCCGAAAATAGGGCCCCGAACTGTTCCCCGGTCAAACCCGCTGGTGCGAGGTCCTCGGTTTCAATGCATGAGGCGGCGGCGTCCGCCGGCTCTGGAGCCGGCACGGCAAACGCTTCAGGGTACAGCCCCGCCATACGCTGCATGGCCGTACGGACGAGTAAGGAGCGCGCTTCCGCATACGCCACCGTGGCCTCCACACAAGGGTCCGCTTCTACTTTGGCCACTGTCTCCTCGACCAAAGAAACCGCCTCTTGCTCGTCTCCCAACATAAGGGCCGCAATCTGAAAAAGCTGTACAGCCGTATCCTCGGCCATGACAAGGCTGGCCCCGGGTGCCTGGCTACAATCCTGATCGATCATGCGCTTCTCCTTGAGAACCGTCGGTCGTTCGATAGTTTTCGTCATCTTCCATCCTCCCGCAACCTCTCTCCGGGCGTCAAATCGAGCGTAGCCCGGCGCAAACTTCCGGCAAAATTCGCCACTTTGCTTGCCCATCCATTTTCGCTCGCCGTTTAGTAAGGTAGACAGAGACAATGGTGTCTCAGCCCTGACTATGGACATTGTGCGCAAAGATCCGCAAAATCTTTTCATCGGCCGCGACCAGTCGTGGCTGAGATTTAACCGCCGTGTCCTCGAAGAAGCACAGGATCCAAGTAACCCCTTGCTGGAAAGGGTCAAATTTCTGGCCATTACCGCCAGTAATCTGGATGAGTTTGTCGAGATTCGTGTGGCCGGCATCATGCAGCGCATTGAAGACGGTTACACCGAACCGGGCTTCGACGGCCTGACCCCCAGGCAAACCCTGGATAACGTCGTCCAGGATACGCACTCGTTCGTGCGCGATCAGTACAGATGCTGGACCGAGGACCTGCGGCCCGCCCTTTATCAGAATGGTGTACGCGTGCTGCAGTGGGGCGAGGTCGACGAAGCCGCCCGGGCGCATGCGCTTGATTACTATCAGCGCGAAGTCGATCCGCTGTTGACGCCCATTACCATCGATCCAGCCCATCCTTTCCCCAGGGTCTTGAACAAGGCGCTCTGCCTGGCTTTGCTGCTCCGCCGCAAACGCAAGGGCGCCAGCGGCGCTTTGCTGGGCGTGCTCACCGTGCCCCGGGCCCTACCCAGGCTTGTGCCGGTACCATCCAGCTCCGGTACCCACGACTTCATTTTCCTCGCTGACTTGATCGAACACAATGCCGCCGGCATGTATCGCGGTTACGAAATTCTTTCCACCGCCGCTTTTCGCGTCACTCGTAACAGCAATCTTTATTTTCAGGAGGAGGAATCGCGCAGCCTATTGGACAGTGTGCGTTCCGAGTTGCACAATCGTCGCAAAGGCGACGCGGTGCGGCTGGAAATTGAAGAAGGTGCGGATACCGAGGTGGTCGACCGCCTGCGCATGAATTTCGAGCTTGACGATTCTCAGGTGTTCCCCACGAACGGCCCGGTCAACCTCTCGCGCTTGATGAATCTATACAGCGACACACCCCGCCCGGACCTCAAATTCAAAGACTTTCTGCCCCGCGAACTACGCCTCAATCGCCGTTCCGAAGATCTTTTCGACGAACTCCGTCACCACGACCTGCTGTTGCACCACCCATACGACTCCTATGACGCCGTGGTCAACTTCGTGCAGTTGGGTTCGCAGGATCCGCGGGTCGTCTCCATGAAGCAGACCCTCTACCGCACCAGTTCCGATTCACCCATGTTTCATGCGCTGACCGAGGCTGCGCAAACCAAAGAGGTAACGGTTGTGGTGGAGCTGATGGCTCGCTTCGATGAGGCCTCGAACATACGCTGGGCGCGCAATCTGGAGGACGCCGGCGTGCAGGTCTTCCATGGCATCGTCGGCCTCAAGACGCACTGCAAATTGGCCATGCTCATTCGCCGCGACCCGGACGGTGTCACCCGCCGTTATGTGCACCTGGGCACCGGCAACTACAATCCCAATACCGCGCGATTCTACACCGATCTCAGTCTGTTGACGGCCGATCCGGAGATCACGGCCAGCGTGCATAGTGTCTTCAATTACCTCACCGCGCATTCAGAATCCGACGACTACGCTCCTCTGCTGGTGGCCCCGCTGACCTTAGCGGAGAGCACCATCCGCATGATCCATCGTGAAGCCGAACATGCGTTAGCCGGCCGGCCGGCGCATATTATCGCCAAAATGAATTCGCTGCTCGAACAGGCCGTCATTGAAGCGCTCTACGAAGCGTCGAAGGCCGGGGTGCAAATCGACTTGATTGTTCGTGGAATCAGTTCCATTCGCCCTGGGATCCCCGGGATCAGCGAGAATATTCGCGTGCGTTCTGTGGTTGGGCGCTTCCTCGAGCATAGCCGCATCTTCTATTTCGCCAACGGGGGCGAGGACGAGGTCTACTGCGGCAGCGCCGACTGGATGCCGCGCAACCTCTTTGAACGCTGTGAGGTCGTCTTCCCCATACGCGATCCCCAGATTCGCCAACGCATTCGCCACGAGATCCTGGCCGCGTATCTGGCTGACACGGCCAAGTCCCGTATCGAGACAGCTATCGGTGCCTACCCGCGCGTCCGAGCTCCCGAGGGCAAGTGTTTCAGTGCCCAGGACTTCTTCATCCGCCTGGCCGAAGGGCGAGACAGCATGGACTCTATACCCGACCCCGCCTGGCAACCCGAGCCGGTGCCCGCTCCACCCCCAGCGCCCGCAGCCGCAGTCAAGCCCCAACGGCGCAAATCCAACCGCAAGCACCCCGACCCCGCTGCCTGAGCTCCTTCCCTCTGACTCTCGGTGCATCCGATGCGCTCCGCAGTAAACTAATACTTGGCCCAGCGCCTCTACAATCTCGCCGAATGGTGGCATCTTCTCAGCCTGGATGCGCCCACAGTGGCCGCGCTCTGGTCATGGTTTTTCGCCCGCGCCATGCACCTCCACCTGCCTTTTCTCCAGCCCTTATTCCTGGCCCTCGGTACCTGGTTACTCTACGTGGCCGATCGCATTCTTGATGGACTCCGTCAGCGTCAGGGCGAGTTGCGGGAGCGTCATCACTTTCACGCCCGCCATCGCACGGCTTTTCTTTGGGCAGCCTCGCTGCTGGTTGTGCTCTTTGCCTGGTTTGTCTTAACCCGAATGCGCCCTGAAGCACTTCGCGACGATTCCTGGATAGGGGTCTTTGCCCTTCTTTATCTCTTCGCCGTTCACCGCAGGAGCACTCGTGCCAATGCGTCCTGGCTTCCCAAGGAACTGGCCGTCGCCATTCTTTTCGCCGCTGCCACCGCCGTACCGGCCTGGTCGCGTCTCGGGGTTCGCAGCGGCGCCGCGAAGGAGCAATTAGCCCCCGCTGTCCTCTTCTTCGCCCTGCTTTGCTGGATCAATTGTGTAAGCATCGAGAAGTGGGAAGCGGGCAATTCTCACTCCACCACCCGCTGGGCCAGTCTGCACCTGCCCTCAATCGTAACCATGATTGCGCTGTTTTCCCTGGTAGGCGCGCTCCTTGCCCCGTCGCGCGGGCTGATGGCGGTTTATCTCGCGGCTCTGCTCAGCAGCGGGTTGCTCTTGGCACTGGACGCGCGGAGCTCACACTTTTCACCACTGCGCCTGCGCGTAGCCGCCGACGCGGCACTGCTCACACCGTTGGCCTTCTTTCCGCTAGTCCATGCCGGCCGTTAATTTCGACCCCGTCGCTCGCCCCTATCGCTGGCTCGAATACCTGAGCTTTGGACCTTGGCTCGAGCGCTGCCGTAACGCCCAGCTCGCACATCTCACCACCGTCCATCGCGCCCTGGTTTTGGGGGATGGGGATGGACGCTTCCTGGCCCGCCTGCTGGCTGCGAACATCACTCTGACCGTCGACGTCGTCGACTCCAGCAACTCCATGTTGCGGATTCTTGATCGCCGCATTCGCTCCATCCCAAAAGCCCGGCAGCGGGTTTGTCTCCATCACTCCGATGTTCTCGACTGGGAGCCCAGTGGAAGCTACGACCTGATCGTTTCCCACTTCTTCCTCGACTGCCTCTTCCCTCAGCAACTGGAGCAACTCCTCGATCGTGTTCTTCCCCATATGCACCCGGATGCGCAATGGGTGATTTCGGAGTTCGCCATTCCCCGGAATGCCTTCGCAGCTTTCATCGCCAATGGGCTCATCGGACTGCTTTATCGCGCCTTCGGTCTGCTGACCGGTCTCGCTGTGCGCGCGCTGCCGGATTATGCTGCCGCGCTGCACCGCCGCGGCTTTGTGCCTAGTCAAGACCGCCGTTATCTGGCTGGGCTCCTGTGCTCCCAAGTCTGGTCGCGGTCAAACCATTCCGCCGCAAAAATGATCTAGAATGCCGCATGCCCTCCACGCACTACCGCATGCTGGCGCTATTTGTCCCGGCCATCGGATCCTTATTGCTTGCCCTGTCTGCATCGGGCCAGGTGACCGCCGTGAATTCGCCCGACGGCAAGCCGTTGTCGCAGCGGGTGGTGGCCTATTGGATCGATGCCAAGGTCGACACCACCGCAAAAACTCTGGATGCGACGGAGATCCTCGAATATCGCAATCCCTCCGATCAGCCCGTTTCCACGATCCCGTTTCACCTCTACCTCAATGCTTTCCGGCCGGAATCCACCTTTGCCAGGGAATCGCATCAGGACGGAAACGACATCCCCCACACCAAGGCTGAGCAAGGCGCCATCGAAATCAAGAGCATCTCCGCCGAGAGCTATGGGGATCTCACCCAGAACATGCGCTTCACTGCGCCCGACGATGGAAACCAGGACGACCATACGGTGATGGAGGTCGCCCTCCCCAAACCCCTCGCACCGAGTGAGGTGATTCGCTTCCAAATCGCCTTTCACGATAAATTCCCAATCTCCGTCGCCAGAAGCGGATACAAACGAGACTTCCTCATGGGCGGCCAGTGGTTTCCCAAAGTCGGCGTCCTTTGGCACGGTGCGTGGAACTGTCATCAGTATCACGAAGCAACCGAGTTCTTTTCTGACTTTGGCACCTACAACGTCAACCTGAGGCTTCCCGAACGTTATGTCGTTGGCGCCAGTGGCGTGCCGACTGGGGAGGAGCACAACTCCGACGGCACCAAGACGCTCAGCTTTCGCGGCGAAGATATTCACGACTTCGCCTGGGCCGCCTCCCCACACTTTCAGGTCGCCGACGACACCTTCGTCAACAGTCTTGGCACGGTGAAACTGCACGCCCTGATCCTTGCTTCCCATGCAAACCAAACCGCGCGCTACCTCTCCGTGCTCAAACAGAGCATGCAGAAGTTTGATGAGTGGTACGGGCCTTACCCTTACAAGCAAATCACTTTGATCGATCCCGAGCCGGACGGTGAGTTCGGAGGGATGGAATACCCGACGTTGATCACGGGCGATGCTCAATGGTGGGAGCCCTCATGGCTGTACGACGACCTGGAGGTAACGGTCGCCCACGAGTACGGTCATCAGTATTGGTACGGCATGGTTGCGACCAATGAATTTGAAGAGCCGTGGCTCGATGAAGGCATCAACAGCTACAGCGAAACCAAAGTCATGGGGTCGATCTTCGGTCAGAACACTTCGTTCGTGAATGCCCGCACCCTCTATGGCAGCGACATCGGGAATGTGCGGGCGTTCTATCTTTCCCGCCCCGACGAAGACCCGATTGTGCGCCAGGGCTGGAAATTCGCCAATGAGGGTAGTTACGGCGCTATTGTCTATGGGAAGACCGCCACCGCGCTCACCACGCTAGAGGCCGTCCTGGGTGAGGACACTGTCCGCCGGGCCATGCGCACCTACTTCCTGCGCTACCGTTTTACCCACCCCACCGGAACCGATTTTCTGCAAACTCTGGTTGAGGTATCCGGGCGCGCTGATCTGGAGCCTTACCTCGCCCAGGCCATCTACGGTACCGAGGTGCTCGACTACTCCGTGGATTCGCTCACCTCTGATTCGAGCGATGGGCAAGGTAACCGTGCGGACTCGACCTACCACACCAGCGTCTTGGTGCGCCGCAAGGGCGGCTTCCTCTTTCCGGTGAAACTCGAAGTAGGATTCGAAGACGGTTCGAAGGAGCAAGCCGCCTGGGATGGCAAAGACCGTTGGACCCGCTTCTCCTGGGACAAACCTTCGCGGGCGGTGTATGCCCAGATAGACCCGGACCGGAATATCTTGCTGGACGTCAATTCGTTCAATAATAGTTACACGCTGCGAGCAGACCACACAGCGCGTTTGAAGTTGGCCAACTACTGGGTCTTTGCCCAGCAGCTAATGGCGCAATGGTTAGCGTTCCTGGTGTGAGCACACTCCCGAAGGGCATGGCTGAGTGAACATAACGACCGAATTACAGGCTCTCGAGGACCAACCGCCTCGGATCAACCGCCCGCTACCCAACCTTCTTGTCCAGGGATTTCAACTCGCCCTGCGCAACTGGCCCTTTGTGGTTTGCGCTTACGCGGTCAATCTTGGTTTTGCCCTGCTCGCCGCCATACCCTTCGCCACCGGGCTTGCGCCCTACCTGGATCACAGCCTGGCAGCGCAAAAAATTGCCGGCACCATCGACGTCGGTTATCTGGCCGAGTTGGCGGGCCACCACCGCGAGATCAGTCTTGTCCCCACGCTGCTCCATACCACCGTCTGGCTTAACCTGCTGCAACTACTTGTGCTTTTCGTTATTTTCGCAGGCACTACCTTTGTCTACGTCTCGGCTGAACCGTCTCGGCTGTCGGTCCTGCTGCGCGGTGGAGTCGCATATTTCTGGCGCTTTGTGCGCGCTGCGATTCTGGTCGGCTGCGTTGCCGCCGTCATTCTGGGAATACTGGGCACAGGGCGTGTCCTGTTGCTCGATCGGCTCGGCGCTGTTTATGTCGAGCGTCAGATGTTTCTCTGGTCCGCCATCAGTGGATCCGTGATTTTGCTCGTCGCCCTGGTAGTGCGGCTCTGGTGGGATCTCGTCGAGGTCTATATCGTGCGCAATGCCATGGATGGCGAGCGCAGGGTACGCCAGGCGCTGCTCCCGGCCCTCCGCTTGCTTGGCAAGTACTTTTTTCGCATCGTGGGCTGCTTCTTTCTCAGCGGCCTGCTGGGCGTAGGTATTCTCGCGCTCTGCCTCTTCCTCTGGAAGCAATTCGTTCCTGCTTACCAGGTCTGGCTCGCTTTTCTGCTGGGCCAACTTGGGCTCTTTCTCCTGCTGGCTAGCCGATTCTGGCAGCGGGGAATTGAGGCCACGCTGGTCATGGCTGCCGATCCACCCATGGTAGCTGCGGAAGAGATTGCCGCGATGGAGGACGAAGAGTTGCCGGCCCTGGCTGAGCCCGGCGCTTTGGCCGCCTTGTCCGAACCCACTCTGCGCGAACTGGTGCAAAAGCTGCGCACCGAGCCCTGGGCCACGCCAGAAGTGGCAACCGTTGTGCCACCACGCCTGTCATCCGAGTCCGCACCCGCTACGGTCGTCGATTCGAACGCGAACGAGTCCCTGCTCTCGATATTCGACCGTCACGTAACCAAGTTTCCCCTGGGCGGCGTGAATCCTGCGAAGGAACCCGCAGACGCTGTAGAGAAAAAGAGCCTGCCCGGCGATCCTTTCCTGGATGCAACCAAGTTTCCCCAAGGGGGCTTGACCTCTGAAAAGGGACCCTCGGAACCAGTCCAGAAGGAAAGCCTGCCCGACGACCCCAAAAGACCGCCTCGGACCGGAAAGCCGCTACCCTGATAGGTCGAGGCAACTAGCTGCCGTCCACCGCACTCCCACTTTTATGGAGTACTTTTCGCTTTCTAGCTCACCCACCCCGGATCCGGATGTTTTCCCTGGACCGGGACCCGACCCCAGCCCCAACCCGGACCCAGTACCTCTTCCGCCGCCCGATCCCGACCCCGGCCTACCTCTCGACCCGCTGCCCACGCCCGCGCCCGTCTTCTGAGCGAAGATTGGACGTCTTCTCTAACCTTCGGGGTATTGTTACAATCGTATGAATTTGATGATCTGGCTGTAAACAGGCCGAGTCTTGCTGTGCTGCATGAGAAAGATATCTTAACCCGATGAACCTTTATATTCTTAGACATGCAAGCGCGGGAACCCGCCGCGTAGACCCCACCATTGACGCCAAACGCCCTCTGGATAAGGAAGGCAAAGAGCAGTGCCTGCTGATCGGCAGGTATCTGAATGCCTTGCGGGTTCAATTCGACTTGATCCTCTCCAGCCCGCTCAAGCGCGCACTGCAGACTGCCTCCTTGGTGGGAACGGAAGTGGCCTACGACAGCAAAATTCAAATCACGGACGCAGTCTCGCCATCCGGCACCGTCGCCGGTTTCCAGGCTTTAATTGCACCGCTCTCCGCCTATGACAACGTTTTGGTGGTAGGCCATAACCCTAACCTGCCGGAGTTTCTTGGTTCGCTCATCTGTTCGCCCCGGCCCGCCGGCATACGGATGCGCAAGGGCGCGATTGCGCGCGTCGACTGTACCCGGCGCCCGGGACAACTCATTTCCCTAGTAGATTCGCGGATGCTGCGCCAAATCTATGCCAGCGCCGCGAAGAGCTCGCGGCGAAAGACTTCACGGAAGTAGTCCGCTTCCTTGCGCAGCGACCAGAGTTCCAGCTCTGCACCCGTGCGTCCTGGGCTCAGCTCCATCAACACGCGCTTGGGGTAGACGCGCAAAGTTACTTTCAGCACATCGCTGGCCCGGTCCTGGTTCAACGCGACCGCTAGGCGCAACAGCACGACTGCCCGCTGGACGCGCGTGAAATCCTCCGGCGGAATATACCGCATGGTACGATCCGCCACGTCCGGACGAGACTTGCCCAGGTAGCGCGCAATCGCCGACATGATCGCCCTTTGAGGAGGCGTGAATCCGAATAGCTCGGAGTTCGCAATAATGTACTGAGCGTGGCGATGATGCCCCTGGTAATTCATAAACTTGCCCACGTCGCGCATCATGGCCGCCGCTTCCAGCCACGCCCCGTATTCCAGTGGTAGCTCATGCACCGCCTGCAGATCGCGAAAGAGCTGCAGTGCGTGCTGGCGTACGGCGTCGGCTTGCCTGGGGTCGACGCCATAGCGCTTGCAGGTGGCCAGCACGCCCTGCCAGCGCTCCCGCTCGAACTGCTGATGGGCCATTGTCTTGGCGTCCTGCTCGGCCAGCATCTGGGTCAGAATGCCGTCCCGCAGCCCCAAGGTTGAGTAAACAAATCCGGGCAGCGCGAAACGCTCCAGCAGTTCGGCGTAGACATGGGCGCCGGCGACCACGATCTCCGTCCGTTTGGGCCCAATGCCGGGAACGCTGCTGCGCTGGGCGCTAGTCATCCCCGTCAGTTTGGTGGTAAGACGACGCACATTGCGAGTGTCCGCCAGCGGCTTGCTTCTGGCCGCGCGCCCAGTTCCCGTCGCCTTGCTCTTGCGCATCGCCTGGCTGGCTTCCGCGAGCGCCGCCGCAGTTCCCGAGGTGGCAATCACCAGCGAAACCCGCAACGCGCCAAAACGCCTCTCCGCTTTGCGCAGTTCGCGCGCAATGAATTGCTTCATGCGTGCCAGCTCTTCCTCCGTTGGGGGATCGCCGGGAAGAAATTCCTTGGTCAGGCGGACGGCGCCAAGAGGCAGGCTCACCGTTTCCCGGATCCGTTTTCTCTCCGACAGCGTGATTTCGCAACTGCCGCCACCGACGTCGATCAGGAGGCATCTGCCTTGCGTGCCGGGTTCGCCCATCACACCACCATGGATCAGGCGGGCCTCTTCCAGGCCGGAGATGATCTCCACTTCCCAACCAGTTTCGGATTTGACCCAAGCGACAAAGGCCTGTGCGTTGCGCGCGTCGCGCAATGCTGAGGTAGCTACTGCGCGCACCCGGTCGGCGCCGTGCAATTTGACCGTGCGATAGAAACGCTTCAGCGCCGTCAATGTGCTCGCCATGGCGTCCGGCGAAACCACGCCGCTTTCAAAGACGCTCTCACCCAGCCGCGTTACCTCGCGGTCTTCGTGTAGCACTTTCAGCTGGTGTTGTTGGACTCGCGCGATCTTTAACCGGCAGGAGTTGGAACCAATATCAATTGCGGCGTACGTCTGCATCTTGGGGGGAGTCTTACCTGGCACAAGGGATAATGCTGTCTGCAATGCAAGATACACCACTTCGTCTTACATTACGTTTAAGCCGATCGTTGGTTGGAAGCGATGCGCCGCTCACGGGGCGCCACCGCGACAGGTGGCCGTTTGCCCGGCGATTTGGCTGCCATCCACTCTCCCAACAGACGGCCGCGCATGCTTTGCGTAATTTTCACCGCTTCTGCAAAATAGCGCTCGATCTCGCGCTGAAAAACGGCCGTCAATTCCGGCGCATCCTGGCCCAAAGCCGACTTGGCTTCTTCTCCCAGGCATAGCCAGTCGTGCCATTCGCCGATTGCATCTTGCACGCGCTTCAGCGCCTTGGCCACGCTGCTGTTGCCCCCTGCTCCTACTTCGGCCAAATAGCGTGCCTTCTTGGTTGCCTTGCGAAAGTCGTGCAAATTCTCCTCATGCAGCATCGGCATGGCGTCGGCCGCGCGTACGAACTCCTCCAGCGCCACGGTATCGGCCCCACGTCGAGCTGCAGACCTCCCCAAAGGTACGTGGGAGATTGCCGTGAACACTGCGCCCTGTCCTTTCGCCAGTCCATGCTGCCGCTTCTTGACCTGCTTTTGCATGCTGTGCGCCAGGTGTTTTCGCTCGCCTTTGAGCCATGCATCGAGCATTTCCGCCTGCTTCATTTCTGCTTGCATCAGGGGCGGGCGCGTCGTTCTGCTGGAGGGCGCTCCGTCCCTTTTAGGCATCTGTTCGCTGACCCAGCTTTCCAGTAGCTTGCGCTGCACATCCAGATCGCGCACTGCGCCGGCAGCGCGGCGAATCTGTTTGAGTTCCCGCAGCCATGCACGCGCGGGCTGCTCCCATGCATCCGCAGCCGGCCCGGCCTCGCGCAGCCTCGCTTCCAGCATCGCCTGCAGACGGCGCGAGCCGGTTCTCACCCGATGCACCGCCTCCGGGTCCGCGTTTTCGATGCACTGCGCGACCGCGCCGTTGAAGGCGTCCGCCACTGGCAGCAAATGAGCCAGCAGGTCCTGAGAAGGGCGGCTGCTATCCTGCTGCTTGCGTACTGCACGTTTAGCAACCATGTCGAATCACTTCGCTCTTTCTCTCGAGGCGCCACCCGAGAATACCTTTAACCTCACTCCAGCGCGAGCCTGGACGCTGCTCCTGCTGGTCTTTGCTGCCGTTCATGTGGCCGCCCTCTTCGCGCCTCCCTTGTTGGATGACGCGGACGCCACCCACGCCTGCGCCGCCCAATATATGGCCCATACCGGCGACTGGGTCACCTTGCGCGTGAACGGCGTCCGCTATCTGGAAAAGCCGCCGCTGTCGTATTGGCTGGCTGCCCTCGATTATCACCTCTTCGGATACAACGTATTTGCCACCCACCTGCCCCTGACCCTGGGAGTGCTCGGCCTGTCCATTCTGGCTTGGCTGTGGGCCCGGCGGGCTTACGGCGACCGTGCGGCCTTCTATGCTGCCCTCAGCATTCTGACCAGCGTAGGAGTTTTTCTCTTCACCCGGATCTTCATCCCGGAAGTCCTGCTGACGTTCCTGCTGGCCTTTGCTCTCTACCATTTTCTCCTGGGGCTCGAAGATGACAAACCTCTGCGGTTTTACCTGACGTACGCTGCCCTGGCGCTGGCCATGCTAGCCAAAGGCATGATTGCCCCGGTCTTCTTCTGCGCAGCCGCCGTGCCGTACCTGTGGCTCACCGGTGATTGGCGGCGCTGGCGTCAACTCCGCCTTTCCTCTGGCCTTCTGCTCTTTCTTGCCATCGCCGCACCCTGGCACATCCTGGCCGGATTAAGAAATCCGGGCGCCGGCCACCCCGCGGGCAACATTCCCAGCCCCGGAAATGTGCACGGCTTCTTCTATTTCTACTTTATCAACGAGCAGGTGCTGCGCTTTCTTGGCCGGCGTTATCCCGTCGACTACAACAAGCTCCCCTTCGTTCTTTACTGGAGCCTGCACCTGGTCTGGCTCTTTCCCTGGAGTATCTATCTGCCGGTGGTTGCCCGGCGGGCCTGGACCGCCCGCGCCCGTTGGCTCGAGGGCGTGCGGTCAGCTCCCTATTCCATAGCTGCGCGACCTGCTCGCTTCCGTAGTAGAACCAATTGGCTGCTCGCCATTTACGCCGCCGTCATCTTGCTCTTTTTTTCTCTTTCCACCAACCAGGAGTACTACACTTTTCCCGTTTACTTCCCCTTGTTGCTGCTTACCGCCGGGGCTCTGGCAAGCGAGGAAAGCGAGTCCGCCGGAGTGAACAAGTGGTTTACCGGGGCCCATGCCGCACTAGCCCTGATCGGCATTGTCGCCGCGCTTGCGCTTGGCTATGGCTTGTGGTCCTCACGCGGCATTCCCTCCGGCAGCGATATTGGCGCTCTACTGGCGCATCGCGATGTGGCCGGCTATACGCTCTCTATGTCTCACTTGTTCGACCTGACCGGGCCATCGTTTGCCGCGCTTCGCCTGCCCGCGGGGCTGGCCGCTGCGGGCCTCCTGTTGGGCCCTGTGGTTGCATGGGTGCTGCGCCGGCAGCGGCACCATTTCGAGGCTACGGTCAGTGTCGCCTTCACCTCCGCCGTCTTTCTCATCGCCGCGCATATCGCCCTGGTGCGCTTTGAGCCCATGCTCTCATCCCGCGCCATGGCGGACACCATCAATCACCTCACCAGAGGTGGTGGCGACGCCACCCTCATCCTCTACGGCGATGTGGCCGACGGGTCTTCCCTTCTCTTCTATACGCGGCGGCCGGCTCTGCTGGTCAATGGAAGGGTGAGTTCTATGCTCTGGGGCTCGAATTATCCTGACGCGCCACACGTGCTGATCAGCGATGCTGACCTGCTCGCGCTTTGGGGCAATGGGCCCCGCAGGTTTCTCTTTGTGCCGGGAGACGTCCGGGCCCACGTCGCCAGCCTGCTGGGAACGCGCGCCTACCTTCTGCAACAACTCTCCGACAAAGCCCTCTACACCGACCGCCCGCTTTAGTTTGTGGACACGAGGGACCTGCGGTTTCTTTTGCAGTTCTCAGCACAGATTCAGCGGCTCTGGGTCTCTTTTGTTTACGCGGTAAGAATCGCTTCGGGCTCGCGTTCGCCGGGTTGGGAATCATTCCTCATGAACCCATCTTGGAGCAGGTTATAGACCTCTCCCCGCCACCGCACCTGGTTGCTTACATAGCTTGCGACCCAATAGCAAAAACCCAGCAAGTCGCGCACAGGATAGAGCAGCGCACTTCTTAACAACCTGGGTTCTGCGACCACAACCCGGCCCATCAACGCACCCAGGGCGACCCGCGAGGACCAACTCCATAAGAGTAGGGCCACCCCGAGCAGCGGCCGGTGGAAGGCCAATGCAACACCCAAGGCCATCAATCCGTAAGGCACGCTGAAGGTGAGCGCCGTCCCAAAATGCCCTTTAGGACGGGAGAAACGCGTGCTCTTCATCCATCGCACCTGGTGCGTCACCGATGCCATAAAAGAAGAATTCAGTACGTGATGCTCAATTGTGTGGGTGGATAGGACGACCCGGAGCCCGCTCGCGGAAATTCGGTTTCCCAGCATAAAGTCGTCCGCATGATATGGCCCCAGGGCGCGAAAGCCACCGGCCGCATCCAGGCTCTCGCGCCGCACCACCATCGTCGGTCCCAGGGCAAACTTCATGCCGTCCAACATCTCCGCCACCAGAACCCCCGCGGACATCTCCACCGACATCCCAACCGCCTCCAGTTGCGACCAGAAACTGCTGCCGGCGACTCCCCGGTAAAGGCACGTCACCATGCCCACGCGCTCATCAGCGAATGGCGCCATCACCGCAGACAGATAACCGGGGGTCACCGAAACATCGCTATCGCTGATCACGAAGTAGCTGTGTGCCGCCGCGCTTTGCATGCGCTCCAGCGACCAGACTTTGGCATTGGCATACGGTGCATTGCCGCTGCACAGAAACTTCGACCGAATCGCCGGATAACGGGCCGCGACCCGGCGAGCGATCTCCAGACCGGGGTCTTGCTCGCTACGTGCGCAAAAAATGATCTCGAACTGGGGATATTCCTGTTCAAAGAAGCTTTGCAGATGAGATTCGAGGTCGGGTTCTGAACCGTGCAGCGGCTTCAGCAGGCTTACCGGCGGGGCAAACCCGGCTGCCGGAAGCCGTCGCCGGCGGGCGGCCAGGCGCAGCGCACCCGCTGCCACCAAAAGGGCATACACCGTGGAGGTAAAGATGCCGATGATACTGATTACGAGCAAAAAACTCATCATGCCTTGCAGCCGACTCTGAACTCAGGTAATTTCGCCTAGCGCCGGGCCGGATACGAACCGGGTCCTACCCTCTTTAGACTACACTTTGCCCCATAAGCCGTCTTGAAAGAAGCATATTGCGGTCCGTGTAGGGCCCAGACTCGAGTCAAAATGCCTTAGCGCTTGCGCGTAACGGCGGGAACAGGGATGGGGCGCCGCAGGGCGACAATTGCACCTTCGCTGGCCGGCATGCCTTGTTGCATCTTGGTCAGCATCTCGGTGCGCACGTAATCGACGAAATCCTGCATCTGCCGATTCATCTCCTCCATGCGCTCCCGCATCTGCAGAATAATGGCGATGCCCGCAATGTTGACCCCCAACTCACGCGCCAGGTTGAGAATGAACTCCAGCCGCTCCAGGTCTTCATCCGTGTAAAGTCGCGTGTTGCCTACCGTGCGCGACGGCTGCAATAGTCCTTCGCGTTCGTACAGCCGCAGTGTCTGCGGGTGGATCTCGTACATCTCGGCGACTGCCGAGATCATATAGGCGCCTTTGGATTTACGCTTGGTGGGCATTTTGCTTCTCGTGCCTCTGCATCAGGTCAGTCATACTTCGGCGAACAGCGACTCTCTGGGGTCTTCCGGATTCAGCTTGGCGAACTCCCGCAAAATCTCTTTCGATCGTTCGTCCCGGAGTGGCGGCATAACCATTTCCACGGTCACTATCTGGTCTCCCCGCACCCCCTCGTGGGTCGCCGATGGAACCCCTTTACCGCGCATGCGGAGCTTCTGTCCGCTCTGCGTTCCCGGGGGAATCTTCAACTGGGCCCGGCCGTCGATCGTGGGCACTTCAATTTTGGCTCCCAGCGCTGCTTCCGGTACGGTGACCGGACTCACGATTTGAATATCATCGCCCACCCGTGTGAACACAGGGTGGCTATCGATCTTGATAATCAGGTAAAGATCGCCCGCGGGTCCGCCGTTAATCCCAGCATTCCCTTTGCCTGCCAATCTTATTCGCTGACCATCGCGTGTACCGGCTTTGATGCGCACCTCGACCGTCTCGGTCCGGGTGACTGTCCCCTCGCCCTCACAGGTCGCACACAGGTTATCCAGTCTGCCGGTGCCCCCACAGCGCGGGCAGGCAATCTTGAATTTCATCCGCCCGCCCATCTGCGTTACTTGTCCTGTGCCTTGACATTCCGGGCAGATACCGCCGCCACCGCCTGTGGGTCTTCCTTTGCAAGTGGGGCAGACCTCCTGACGCATCACCTGGAGCTTCGCGACCCCGCCGCGGATTGCAGTCCAAAAGTCCACCGTGATCTGATATTCGAGATCGGTTCCCGCCTGCGGCCCTTGCTGCTTCTGTCCCTGGGAGAACACTCCGGAGAAAATGTCCCGGAAGCTGCCCCAACTGGACCCTGTCTGATTCCCGCCGCCGGGCTCGCCAGGATGCCCAGCCGCATAGTCGGAGAAGTCGAAGCCTCCAAAGTCGGGGACTCCACGTCCACCGCCCGGCTGCCGTGCCGACCCTCCCGCCTGTCCTCCTCCAAAGCCGTAGCCACCGCGCGCCGCCGCTTCCGCGGCAGCAGGATCAATTTGATCGGAGTAGTAGCCTAACGCATCGTAAACTTTGCGCTTCTTCTCATCACTCAATATGTCATTCGCTTCCGAGATTTCCTTGAACTTCTCTTCCGCCCTCTTATCCCCGGGATTTACGTCGGGGTGGTGCTTGCGGGCGAGCTTGCGGAACGCCTTGCGAATGTCGTCCGCGGTCGCCGTCTTCTTGACTCCCAGTACCGCGTAATAATCTTTGGTTGGTGTAGTCGCCATGTCGTAGTTGCTTCGGTTCAGTTAGTTCGGTTCAGTTAGTTCGGTTCAATCCTAGGTTTAAAACGAGCGCCGGGTCGCCAATTGGCGACCCGGGCTTCAGGTTAGTTCCACCACAACCGGGCTTCCACCGGCTCGATTCGCCAAAAGAGATCGGGTTCCACCCGGTTCATCTGGGCGGCGAAGCTCTCCGCTTCCTCGCGCGTATTGAACATGACTTGGTTATAGATCTGTCCTGCTCTCAGCTGTTCATATTTCCACATTGTCTCAGTCATTTCGCCCTACCTTCCGCCTGTCTGCTGAAAAGCATGGGGCGCTCCTAGCGGTTGAGCGCCCCACGCCAAGTAATGACTGAGAGTCGCAACGAACCCTTCCGCTGCGTTTCCTGCGTCTTTACTTCTTGTCTGCAACATCCACGTACTCGGCGTCGATCACGCCTTCTTCCTTCTTCTCATCAGCCTCGCCGGGGGTGCCCGCCGCGGCATCACCCGAAGCCGGAGCTCCGGAAGCGTTCGCTTTGTACATGGCCTCGGCCAGCTTGTGCGAAGCTGCGGTTAACTTCTCGCGCGCGGCATTTAGTTCCGACGCGCTGGAAGTGCCCTGCAGTGCCGTACGAGCCTGGGTTAGTGCTGCCTCAACGTCGCTCTTCTCGCTGCCGGAAACCTTGTCGCCGTTGTCCTTCAGCATCTTCTCGACGTTGTACGTCATGTTGTCGAGCGAGTTGCGTGCTTCCACCTCTTCGCGCTTCGCTTGGTCCTCGGACGCATGCGCATCGGCTTCCTTCGCCATGCGATCCACCTCTTCTTTGCTTAGACCCGAAGAAGAAGTGATCGTGATCTTCTGATCCTTGCCCGTGGCGTTGTCTTTCGCCGTCACGTTCAAGATGCCGTTGGCATCAATATCAAAAGTCACCTCAACCTGAGGCACTCCACGCGGAGCCGGAGGAATCCCGCTCAGCTTGAACTTGCCCAACGTCCGGTTCTGCGCTGCCATCGGGCGCTCGCCCTGCAACACATGCACTTCCACTTCCGTCTGGCTATCCGCTGCCGTCGAAAACGTCTCCGTCTTCTTCGTAGGGATGGTCGTGTTGCGGCCGATCATCTTGGTCGCCACTCCGCCCAGAGTCTCAATAGCCAGAGTCAGCGGCGTTACATCCAGCAGCAACAGGTCGGTCACCTCACCGGCCAGTACGCCTGCCTGAACCGCGGCGCCGATCGCCACCACCTCGTCCGGATTCACACCCTTGTGCGGTTCCTTGCCGAAGAGGTCCTTCACGATCTGCTGGATACGCGGCATGCGTGTCTGTCCGCCTACCAACACCACCTCGTCGATCTTGCTCGAGTCGATCTGGGCGTCGGCCAAAGCCTTCTTGCAGGGCTCGATCGAACGCTGCAACAGGTCTTCCACCAACTGCTCCAGCTTGGCCCGGGTCAGCTTCTTGACCAGGTGCTTCGGTCCGGTAGCATCCGCCGTGATGAAGGGCAGGTTGATCTCGGTCTCGACAGTCGTCGAGAGCTCGATCTTGGCCTTCTCTGCCGCATCCTTCAGGCGCTGCAGGGCCATCTCGTTGCCCTTTGCCCGCAGATCCAGTTGCTCATCTTTCTTGAACTCTTCGATCAACCAATCCACGATGCGTTGGTCAAGGTTGTCGCCGCCCAGGTGAGTATCACCATTGGTCGACTTCACCTCAATCACACCTTCGCCCACTTCGAGCACGGAAACGTCAAAAGTTCCGCCGCCGAAGTCATAGACGATGATCGTCTCGTCCTTCTTCTTGTCCAGCCCGTAAGCCAGCGCCGCCGCAGTGGGCTCGTTGACGATACGCTTTACATCCAGACCGGCAATTTTGCCCGCGTCTTTAGTCGCTTGGCGCTGCGCATCGTTGAAGTACGCAGGCACCGTAATGACGGCCTCTGTGACCGTCGTGCCGAGGTAGTCTTCTGCTGCCTTTTTCAGCTTCTGCAGAATCATTGCCGAGACTTCCGGCGGGGTATATTCCTTACCCTGGGCCACGACCACTACATGGTCGCCTTGTGCCTTAACCTTGTAAGGCACCATCTTCATTTCATCGGTCACTTCGTTGGCTCGGCGACCCATGAACCGCTTGATCGAATAAATCGTGTTTTCCGGATTGGTAATCGCCTGGCGCTTCGCCACTTGGCCCACCAACCGCTCTCCGCTCTTTGTAAACCCGACGACGGACGGGGTTGTCCGGCCACCCTCTTCGTTCGGGATAACCTTGGGCTCCCCGCCCTCCATCACTGCCACCACGGAATTCGTAGTGCCTAAATCTATGCCGATAATCTTTGCCATCGCTTCGCTGCTCCTGCTTGCACTCGTGTGCGAGTTTGTGGTCTTAAGACTCGCACTTGAGTCTCTTGTTGTCAAGCTATCTGATGCTGCGACTCACCGAATAGATTCATTCCCTGGAATTTTTGCCCAAAGAAGGCAAGTTTTCTGTATCCGTCTCATTTTCAATGGGATAGGGGAGAAAGACGCGTCGGAGGCCGTAGCCGAAGCGCCCTGGCTTGAAGGTGAAACGGCATGGCTTGACGGTAACGACAGCTGGGTGCCCCATTCGAGCCCGGTTTTGGCTTGAGTGGGGCACCCAGCGGCCTGTCTTACTTAGGCCGAAAACTAAGCTAAACCCCAAAGTTCCTTAATGCCGTGCAAGCTCGATCCAGTTCAGTCGCTCGCTTGGCAAAGCAGAATCGGAGCAGGTTCTCTCCTCGGCCACCCTCAAAGAATGCCGATCCGGCAACCGCCCCCACCCCCGTGGCGCGGAGCAGGTTGCGGGCCTTGACTCTGGCCAGGTCTCCTTCCACCCGGCTGGCATCGGCCAGCACATAGTAAGCTCCGGCGGGCACCGCGGGAGTCATACCCGCGGACGCCAGAGCGTCACAGATCTGGTCTCGTTTCTCCTGGTATTCGGTAGCCAGCCCTTGGTAGAAGCTGTCCGGCAGCGCGCGCAGCCCGGCGGCGGCGGCGTACTGGAAGGGAGAGGGAGTGCATACATATTGCAGATCGTGGAAATAGCCGATCGCCGGCATCCATTTGCTGCTCGCAGCCATGTACCCCACCCGCCACCCGGTCATGCTAAAGGTCTTCGAAAACCCGTTAATCGTGATCGTGCGTTCTGCCATGCCGGGAATCGTTGCCGGGCTGATGTGCGCTTGCCCCTCATAGATGAAGTACTCATAGATCTCATCAGTCAGCACGAAGAGATCATGTTCGATCGCCAGGGCAGCGATTTCTTCCAGTTCCGTCCGGCTAAACACCTTGCCACACGGATTGCCCGGGCTATTGATCGCCAAGCCCCGGGTCCGGGGGGTGATCGCCGCACGCAAACGATCAAAGTCGATCTCCCAGGTCGTCGGCACCAGTGGCACCACCACCGGCACTGCCCGAATGGATTGCAGCGTGCTGTAGTGATATCCGTAAAACGGCTCAAATAGAATCACCTCGTCGCCAGGATCAAACAAAGCCAGGCAGGCAGAAGACATAGCCCCGGTCGCCCCTGAAGTAACCAGGACCTCCTTGTCCGGATCGACCACCAACCCGTTATGGCGTTCGAATTTTTCCGCGATCGCCTGCCGCAAGACGGCAATCCCGTCCATGCGGGTATAGATGTTGTACCCGTCGCGGATCGCTTGAATGGCGGCTTCTTCCACGACCTCGGGCAGCGGCGTATCGCACACCCCTTGGGCCAGGTTCACGCCCCCGACGGCGTCGCATTCCACCGTCATGGCGCGAATTTCCGATTGAATGATTTGGGGAGCGATCTCGCTCAAGTGCAGATGATTTTCGGTGGTGGCAGGCATGAAAGCATGTCTACCACGAATCCTCGGACCGTTAAAGAGGGAAGCGTGGCAGAAGGCTGGAAGGGAAGCCGATTGCCCCAAAAATGTGCACGAACGAAAGATGAATACCGGGCTTTGTCATCCTTCTTGTAACCTTCACCCCATGTCCCAGCCTCCCGGCAAAAGTAACTTTTGCCGGGAGGCTGGGTTAACACCTATGACGGACTGCGCGATGCGCCGTCTATGCAGTAAGCCTTGGTGGACCGATTGGGCGTCTAATCCAGGCGAGGGGGTTTTAGGGAAATGAATTTAATCAGAACAAATCGTTTGCCATGGCTGCTTTCCGGGGCGCTCGGTGCAAGCCTCGCGCTGGCTCCTGCTTTGGTGGCTCAGCAACAGGGTGACGCGACCGCCCAACCGACTCCCAACCCGGGCCAGCAGGGTGACTGGGGTCCGGCCGGTCCCCCGCCCGATGCACAGAATGGACAGGTGCCCCCGCCGGATAGTGCGGCGCAGGATCCAAATCAAGGTGCTGACCAGGGCCCACCCCAATACCCCGGCCAAACTCCAAACCAGACTCCGAACCAGGCGCCCTCTGCTCCGCCAGTGTCCCCAGGAGTAGGCTACGGGCAGCCTCCGCGACCCGCCTATCAGCCGCAAAACCAATCCAACGGGTACAACGGATACCAGGGCCAGCAGGGCTCCGCGCCGGCTCAGCCGCCGTCCGGCCCAGTCACCTTGAACAAAGGCTTGCTGGTGGCGATCCGCACCAGTGAGCCCCTGGATTCGAAGAAAGTGAAACCGGGAGACTTCTTTCAGGGAACAATCGCCCAGAGCGTCTATATCGGTAACGTGCTGGCGATTCCCCGCGGCGCCCAGGTCACCGGCCGCGTCGTGGACGTCAAGAAGCCGGGCGAGTTGAAGGGCGGCGCGAGCATCGCGCTCCAATTGACCAACCTGAATCTGGGCGGTAATTCCTACGTCATGGCAACCGACATCTTTGACACCAGTAGCCCAGGCAAGGGCGGTTACACCGCCGCGAACACGGTCGGCGGCAGCGCATTAGGCGCAGCCATCGGAGCCATTGCCGGTGGTGGCGCAGGCGCCGCCATTGGAGCGGTCGCCGGCGCCGGTGTCGGGTTAGGTGCTTCGGCGGCCACCCCGGGCCCGCGCAGCGTGGTTCCTCCGGAATCGGTCCTCACCTTCCATCTGGCCAGCGAGCTGACCGTGCAGCCTGTCTCCTATCAGGAGGCCAATCAGCTCGAAGCTAGTTCCGCCCCGCAGGGTCGCCGTCCTCCGCCCCCGTACGGCTATGGGCCTGCAGGGTATGCGCCGCCACCCCCGGGCTACGCGCCGTATCCTTACGGCTACGCCCCGTACCCCTACCCGTACGTCTACGCGTATCCCCGCCCCTACGTTTACGGTTATCCCTACTACTACGGCCGTTGGAGATAAGCCGTAGCCCTGCAGCCCTCCCAAATCCCATTTCTGACGCAGTTCATGCGTCAGAAATGGGATTCGTTGTTTTGAGGGCTCGGCCTTCGGGAACTTTGGCTCAATGCTCTGACGGTTGGCACCCTTGCAACTGATCTATACTTTGTTAAGTCTCTGCAATTCGCTCGAGAAAGCCCCCGCTAAACCAATGATCCGTTTCCTGCAAAAAGACAACCGCGTCGTCAAAGTCATTTTCGTCGTTATCATTGCCGTTGCTGTAGTCACCATGGTCATCACCCTGGTGCCCGGCATTTTTGCTGACGAAGCCACGTCCTCCGATAACTACGCAACCGTGCACAGCGGAGGGTTTTTCGGCCGCTACTTCGGCACCACCACTGCCATCACTACTCCTGAAGTGCAGCAGGTCGCGGAAAGAATTCTCCAGCAAAAGCACTATCCGGATATGGTTCTGCCCTACATCATGCCCCAGGCCGCGCAGGCGCTCATCCAGCGCGAAGTGCTGCTGCAGGAAGCCAATCGCCTTGGCCTTCAGGTAGGCGATGCGGATCTGCGCCGGGCTATGCAAACCGGACCCTTTGGCCAGGCGCTCTTCCCCGGTGGCCAATTCATCGGCGAGGATCGGTACGCCAACTTTGTCCAGCAGAACTTCAACACCTCCATTCAGGATTTCGAAACCCAGGTGAAGAAGGAAATCGAAATTAATCGCCTGCAGGCCATGGTCACCGGCGGCATCACCGTCTCCGACCAGGAAGTGCGCGACGCCTATCGCCAGCAGGCCACCAAGATCAAGTTCGACTACGCCGTGCTTAACGCCGAAGACCTGCGCAAGCAGATCAATCCTACGGATGCAGAACTGCAGGCATTTTTCAAGCAGAGTGCGGCGCGCTACAAAGACGCTGTGCCTGAAACCCGCAAGCTGGCCTACATCGCCCTCAACCAGAGCGACGTGCCAAACGGCGCACCCCCGGTGACCAACGGCCAGGTGGAGCAGTATTACCAGGCACATCAAAAGGATTTTCAGGTTCCCGAGGAAGTAAAGGTACGGCACATCCTGATCAAGGTCGATCCCAAAGCAGATCCCAAGACCGACGCGGCGGCCAAGCAAAAGGCGGAGGACCTGCTGAAGCAGATCAAGAGTGGCGCTGATTTTGCCGCGCTCGCCAAGGCCAATTCCGATGACCCCGGCAGCAAGGCGGCCGGCGGCGAGTTAGGGATGATCCAACGCGGCGTTACTGTGCCGGCATTTGAAACAGCAGCCTTTTCGCTCCAGCCTGGACAGACCTCAGATGTGATCAAGACCCAGTTCGGCTACCACATCCTGCAGGTAGAAGAGAAGCAGACAGCGCACCTGAAACCTCTGGAAGAGGTGAAGGCCCAGATTCTGGCCACCTTGACCCGCCAGCAGGAAGCAGACCAACAAGCCAGCTACGCTCAGCAACTGGCCACGGAAGCCGCCAAGACAGGCTTGGCCAAGACCGCGGAGGCGCATCACCTGCAAGTGGTGACCACCGACTACGTGCCGCAGAGCGCAGTGCTCAACGGACTTCCTGATGGATCCAAATTGCTCGGGCTGGCCTTCAGCGCCAAGCCGGGAGCTGCGCCCCAAGTAAGTGGGACCGGTGAGGGCTTCGCTGTATTCCAAGTGCAAGACGTAAAGCCTGCGCATGCGCCGGCCTTCGAGGAATACAAGTCGCACCTGGTGGACGATTTCCGGGAGCAGCAGCTGCCGCAACTGCTGGCGCGCAAGACCAACGAGCTGGCAGACAAAGCGCACGTGGAAAACAGTCTGGCCCAGGCTGCCAAGGAACTCGGTGCAACCATCAAGACCAGCGATCTGGTAGCTCGTACCGCACAGGTGCCGGATATCGGCGAGTTGGCCACCGCGGCGCCCGACCTGTTTGACCTGAAGATCGGACAAATCAGCAAGGCCATCAACACCGGACACGCCGGCATCGTGGCCAAAATTGATGAAAAGCAGGAGCCTACCGCGGATGAAATAGCCAAGAACCTGGATGCCACCCGTGACCAGCTGCTCGGCGAAAAGAGAGAGCAGATGTTTGCCGTCTTCGTGACCGCGCTGACCGACCGCTATGAAAAGCAGGGAGGCATCCGTATGAACAAGCGTGCCCAAACCGGCATGCCCCTGGGACAAAGCTAGCCAACGCTCAGACCGGAAGAGAAACAGCAGGTCAGCCCTCGTAGTGAACCCATTCGACTTCGCTCAGGGCAGGCTCCGCTGTTTCTCTTCCGGGGCCAAGCATCTATTGACTAGAAATAGTCCCAAGGCAAACCTGCAACGCTTTCTCACCGCGCCCATCCTTGCGCGCCGGGTTACGCTCAAATCGTTCGCCAAATGGCGGGCGATTGACCTCAGGTCAGCTTCCAGAGTCGCAAGCAACCGGAGCCGCCGCTTTGGAATCTTTCTCAAACGAAGGCCATGGTTTTTCTCGCCCTCCCACGCAGGTATTAAATGGCCCTCGAACGATCCTCAGGACTCCTTCTACACATCACCTCTCTACCCTCCTATGGGGGCATCGGAGATTTCGGGCCGGCTGCCTATGCCTTTGCCGACTTTCTCGCCGCCGCTAAGCAGCGGTTGTGGCAGGTACTCCCGCTGAGCCCAACCGGCTATGGCAATTCACCCTACGCCGCTCTTTCCGCCTTCGCCGGCAACCCGCTGCTGATCAGTTTGGAAAACCTGGTAGAAGCAGGATGGATTCCAGCCGACCGCATCGCCGGCCTGCCGGGTCATCATGGAAACGTCCGCTTTGACGAGGTCGAGCAGCGCAAATGGCCGCTCCTGGTGGAGGCCGCGCAAAACTTCCTCTCCCAGCATGATGACCAGCAATGGGTCCGCTTCCAGCGCTTCCGCGAAGAGAATGCCTTCTGGTTGCTGGATTACGCCCGCTACAGCGTCTTACGGCATCGATTCCACTCCGGCTCCTGGGCGTCATGGCCCAAAGACCTGGCCCGTCGCGAGGCTAAGGCGCTACTCCAGTTGCAGCAGGAGAGCCGCGACGATCTCGAAATCCAGCAAGCCATCCAATTTGCCTTCGACGAGCAGTGGAAGGCCCTGCGCGCCTACTGCGCGGAGCGCGACATACGCTTCATTGGAGACGTGGCCATCTTCGTCAATTACGACAGCGCCGATGTGTGGACCCACCCGGAAATCTTCGAGTTCCACGAAGACCTCACGCCGATTCGCGTGGCCGGTGTGCCCCCGGACTATTTCAGCGAGACTGGCCAGCGGTGGGGCAATCCGATCTACAACTGGGAGGTCCTGGAGAAACGGGGCTTCGACTGGTGGGTGGATCGCATGCGCCGCGCGCATACCCTCTACGACATTATCCGGCTCGATCACTTTCGCGGATTCGAAGCCTTCTGGGCCATCCCCGCGGAGGATGAGACCGCCATTCATGGTGAGTGGGTCAAGGCTCCGGGCGCTGCTCTCTTCACCGCACTGAAGGAACAGTTGGGCACGTTGCCGCTGATCGCAGAGGATCTCGGATTAATCACTCGCGAAGTAGATGCGCTGCGCGAGCAGTTCGATCTGCCCGGTATGCGCGTTCTGCAATTTGCCTTCAGCGGCCGCGGTGCCCACAACTACTTGCCCCACCGTTATGTAACCAACACGGTTGTCTATACCGGCACTCACGACAACGACACCACCCTGGGCTGGTGGCAGCACGGCACCACAGAGAGCGAGAGGAACTCGGTCTACGCCTATCTCAATCCGGCGCCCAACGATGTGGTCTGGACCCTCATCCGCGCCGCCTCCGATTCGGTCGCCGATGTCTGCCTCTTTCCCGTGCAGGACATCCTCGTGCTCGGCTCGGAAGCACGCATGAACACCCCCGCCACACCGGAAAATAACTGGTCCTGGCGCATGGCGCCCGACGCGCTCAACGCCGAACAAGCTAAGGGCTTGGCGCAACTCGCCGAATTGACGGATCGGGATGGCTGGGTAGAACCGCCGAAGGCGTGAGGCAATGGATCGTCCAGGTCTGATGAAACTTCTTGGCCCCTTTCCAGGCCGCTGCCCACTGGACGCCGTGGTGCTGGAAACTTCTGATTGTGGCCTCTATTGGCGAGAGACAATCGAATATGGGGTCGAGGCGGACGAGCGCATCCGGTCCTTCCTGCTCCTCCCTAAACAGATTGATCGTCCCGCGCCCGCCATCTTCGCCCACCATCAGCACAACCACGAATTTCATCTGGGAAAAAGCGAGGTCGTGGGCCTTGCCGGCGACCCGGACCAGGCCTATGCCGCCGAACTTGCCCAACGCGGATACGTCGTTATTGCTCCGGATGCTCTGGCGTTCGAAGAGCGTAACTGGAGTAATCCTTCGGGGCAGGCAGAATATTACGAGCTCGCCACCCGCCTGGTGCAAGGCCGAACGTTACTCGCTAAATGCCTTCACGATGTGGGAGTGGGTTTGGACTATCTCCTGACCCGGCCGGAGGTGGATCCTGATCGGATTGGATTTATTGGCCACTCCTACGGTGGCAGAATGGCCATCTGGGCTCCTGCCATCGATCAGCGCATCCGGGCATCCGTCTCTAACTGCGGCTGCGTAAACTACAAGCAGTCGTTCACCCACGACGCCGGTGTGCAGATGGAATTCTGCCTTCCGGGCGTCCTCCAACTGGGGGACGTGGAAGATGTTTTGAAGCTGGTGGCGCCCCGCCCATTACTCCTGCAGGCCACAGCGGATGACAAGTGGTCTCGGGGAGCCGAGGCGATGTTTGCTTATGCGGAACCAGCCTTTCCGAAAGGAAAGCTGGAGCTTGGATATTGGCCCGGCGACCACATGTTTACCCCGGAAATGCGGGAAAATGCCTATCGTTTCCTCGACCGGCATCTCAAGAATTCCTACGGATGATGTGCTCTTGAAATTATCCTTCGCTCACAAAAAGCGCCACAGGATATGTAGCAAACACAGAGCTCAAGGCTAATCCTTCTTCTGCGACAGTTAAGGATTCATCCGTGAACACATTGCGATAGCTCCTGCCCACGGAATCGGGAACAATAAGCTGATCCTTCCCCCACGCCTCGCCCAGTGGCAACTGCACCTTGCCCCGCATCAACGTGCAGGAGAAGCGCGGCATCACCGCCAAAACGCTTCGTCCTGTCGCCGGATCCCGCCGGAGGAATGCAATGACGTGTTCCTTGCGGTCCCCGGCAATCTCCAGTGCGATGTAGTCGCCCTTGCGGAAGAGCTCATGCTCCTGGCGACGCAACGTCAGCGCCCGATGCGTGGTCCATAACTTCACTCTTCCGTCAACCAGATTGCCCAGCAGGTCGCGGCACACCGCGCCGGCGCCCTCGCTCTCCGCCTGCTTATGCAGCGCATCGAGATAACCCGCCCGCAAATCGTAATCCACCGGCCGCCGGTTATCCGGGTCCACCAGGCTCAGCTCCCATAGCTCGCTGCCTTGATAAAAGTCGGGAACTCCGGGAGACGCGATTTTCAGCACCACCTGGGCCAGCGAATTCACCGCCCCAAACAACCGAAGCTGTGGCAGCAGCCCTTCCAGTGACGCAACGAATGGGTTCTCTTTACCCCGCGCCGTGGGCATGAGGATGGACTCCAGGAAACCATGCACCGCGGCCAAATACTCCGGATCAGGATTGATCCAGCTCAGGTTCACTTTGGCTTCACTCAGAGCTTTCGACGCGTACTGCTTCAGGCGTTCCAGGTACTGTTCGCGATCCTGCCTGCTCTCCATCTGCCATGGCCACGCACCAAGAATCGTTTGATACAGCAGGTACTCCTCGTTGTGGTCCGGCGCCGTACGGCCATCCTCCAGCGTGCGTTTGAATTTCGCATTCGTGCGTTGCCAGCGGCGCACTCCTGCCGACCACTGCTGTGGAACTTCAGAAAGCACGTTGAGCCGATTGCGCACATCCTCGCTGCGCTTGGTGTCGTGGGTTGAGGTAGTCAGCATCGAGTCCGGCGAATGCTTCAGACGCCCCTCGTTGCTTTGGTGCAGTGTGTCGAGCGAGATACCAAACGATTTCGCCGAGCCCCCCACTTCATTTGAGGAAAGGAAGCGCGTGTAGACATAAAACGCCGTATCTTCGACGCCCTTGGCCATCACCGGTCCGGTGAGCTGCTGGAACTTGAGCGCAAAGTAAAGAATCTCAGGATTCGGTTTCCCCTGCCTGGCTTCCGCCGAAGAGCCGCTCTTGAGCAGCAGTGTCTCGCGCAGAAAATCGAAGGCCGAAGCGTTGATGTCCGGATTCAGTCGCTTGGCGCGGGCAATCGCACTGCGCAAGAACGCCACATCCCGCGCACTGTACTCCCCACGATCGTCGATGTACGTGCGGTACACAGGAAAACTGGCGATGGTTTCGCGGATGACCGTTTCCAGAATGTTGTCGGTAAAATCGCGCGCCCGTCGATTGGAAGCCGCGATCCGGCTCAGCAGGTTCGTCAGCACATACACTTCGCTGGCCAGGGCGGTCTGCATCACCTGCAGCTTGGAGCGATAAATAAGCTCGTCCGGATCCACCGGATGCCCAAGAACCTGCGCGTAGATGGCATCGAAGCGCTTTTCGTTAGCGCTTTGGATAAAGATCCCGTTGGCCGAATAAACGAAATCGTAGCCGGAAGTGCCGCGTACCGGCCACTCCGGTGGCAGGTATTCGCGCGGTTCGAGAATCTTCTCCACCACCGTGTAAAGAGGCCCCTGGCTCTGCGACCAGTCATATCCACGGACAGGGTCAAGAACGCTGCGCTCGATGCCGTTCGCGGCGGTTTCCTGTTGCGGCTGCGGCCCGGCGCATTGGCTGGCAAGATACAAAAGCTGCAACCGGATCAGATACTGGCGCGGATTGAACATGCCATCGCAATGGTCGATGCGCAACCCGGTCACCTGGTGCGAGGCGATCAGGGAGCGGATCAGGCAATGGGTCTCGGCGAAAACCGCGGGGTTTTCCATGCGCAGGCCGACCAGGTCATTCACATCGAAAAAGCGGCGGTAATTGATCTCTTCTGCCGAAGTCCGCCACGAGGCCAGCCGGTAGGGTTGGGCATCCAGCAGCAGGTGCAAGCGGTCGAAGCTGCGGGGATCCCCTTCGATGCCATTGATGTCGCCCAGCGCCTGTTGCGTAATCGGCTGCATTTCCGGCGAGCCCAGCTCATCCCTTAACCGCGGCAATAGATCCGCCAACATGGCCCGGCGTTTTTCCCGCAGGCTCTCGTCGCTGGTTTCATGCGGCGGAATCTCGCGCAGCTGTGCCAGCAGTTCGCGTACGGATTCCGGCAGGGATTGGGCCCGGTTTAGCTGGTCGAAGATGATAGGCAGCGTGCGCGGCGCCACAGGCATGGTGTGGTCGTAATAGTGAATGAGCGGCCGCCCGTCTTCAATCGACACCTGGATATGCTTGGCTTCCAGTTCGGCGCCATATTGGTCGCCTAGAATCGGTAGCAGAAGCTTGTTGCGCATAGCTGCTTTGAGCGGCTTCCAATCGATGTCGAAATATTCCGAATACTGTGAGGCGTGCCCGTTTTCCAGCACATCCTGCCACCAGATGGAGTCGTTGCCCACGCCCATATGATTGGGAACAATATCCAGCAGAAGACCTAAACCCTGCCGCTCCAGCTCCGCCGAGAAACTGGCAAACCCCTCCGCCCCGCCAAGCTCGGGATTGAGACGGTCGTGGCGCGTCACGTCATAGCCGTGCATGCTCCCTGGGCGGGCCTCAAAGATCGGTGAGGAATAAAAATCGCCAATGCCCAGTCGTTTCAGGTAGCCCACAATGCCCTGAGCGCGGTCAAACGCGAAGTCTTTGTGCATCTGCACCCGGTAGGTGGAGACCGGAACCCGGGCATCGGTGTGCAACACCCGGTCGACGCATTCCTTCATGTCGTTGGAGGCTTCCTGGCGCGAGTTGGATTTCACCGGGGCCTCTTCAGGCACGGCTACGCTCGCAAACGGCGATTGGCTGGTCAGGGACATGGTGCATTGGATGCGCTCTCCGGCGGTGCCGGATTCGCAATGCCAAAATCCGGCTGGCCGCTTTACGAATTCGTGCCCAGCACGGAAAATGGAGTACAGAGTCTCTATTGTAACGAGGAAGAACCATGCCACTTTCCGGCGAAGCTATACGAATGATGAACTACATCGACGACATTTCCACTACGCTCCGGCGCATTCTCGCCCTAAGTCCTACGCTTTCAGCAGAAGAGCGCAAGCGCGTGGGCGATTATCTAAAGGCCAGCTCGCCCAGCGCCGACGAGGCAATGACCGCTCTAAACCTCAAATAAAGCCAATTCTGGAACCAGCAAGCCGGAGGACCCGTATCCAAGGGTAGCCATGCAACAATCCCCGGCTGACATCTTCGGCGAGGTCTTTCGCGCCATCTGGGCGCATAAACTGCGCGCTTTCCTCACCATGTTCGGTATCGCCTGGGGCGTGGGCTCGATGCTCTTGCTCATCGGCTTTGGCGAGGGCTTCCGTTCTGGCCAGCGCCGGCAAATGGCCTCGTTGGGCAACAACGTCATCATGATGTGGGGCGGCAACATCCCCGCCGTCCCCAGCCAGCACACCGGCATGCGTCCTTACAAGCTCACCCTCGCGGACGAGGCGGCCGTGCGCTCCGAAGCACAGCGGGTGCGCAACATCACCGCCATGCTGCAAAACACGACCATCAAGGAAGTGAGTGATCTCTCGAGCAGTAGCGGAGAGGTGACCGGGGTCGAGCCCAACTACAGTGATATCCGCTTCGTGCCCGTAGCCCAGGGCCGTTTTTTGCGCTCCGACGACTTGGAGCAGCGCCGCCGCGTGGTGGTCATGGGCAAAAAAACCGCCGCGCTGCTCTTTCCCGGGCGGCCCGCGCTCGGCGAGTGGGTGCTCCTGAATGGTGTCCGATTCCAGGTCATCGGGGTGGCCGGCAGCATCGCGCGCGGCAACAATGACAGTGACAATCAACGGGTCTACATCCCGCTGACCACCATGCTGGAGCTCTTCCCCTTAACCGGGGAGAACATTCCCCGCGATGCAGTCACCTCGCTGCAATATCAACCTACAACCACGAATGACAACCTGCCGGCAATCGCTGAAGTGCATGACATCATTGCCCGGCAGCACGGGTTTGATCCCCACGCGCCGGATGCTTTCGAGGAGTGGGACTCGATCAACTCGCAACGCATGATCGGCAAGATCTTTGACGCCATGGACTTGTTCCTGGGCGGGGTGGGCATCGTGACCCTGGGCCTGGGCGCCCTGGGAGTGGTGAACATCATGTTGGTCTCGGTAGCCGAGCGCACCCGCGAGATTGGCTTGCGCAAGGCGTTGGGCGCCACCAACCGCAACATCATGACCCAATTCCTGCTCGAAGGCATGTTTCTCACCGGCGTCAGCGGGGCGATCGGCATCGCCGCTGCGGGCCTGCTGATGTATGTTCTGAACGCAGCGCTGGGCTCCAGCTTGCCCGGCTTCGATGCCCCCCGGCTGGTGCCATGGTCAGCCGCGCTGGCTTTGTGTGCGCTCTCGCTGAGCGGCATCGTGGCCGGCGTTTATCCTGCCGGCCAGGCTGCCAAACTGGATCCCGTCGAAGCACTGAGAAGGGAATAGCCCACCATGTTGCGCGACTTGCTCTCTCAGGCCTCCGAAGCCATGCTGCATAACCGCCGCCGCACGCTCATCACCATGATTGGCATGGCCTGGGGCATCGCCACGGTGGTGCTCCTCATGGCCTATGGCGCCGGCTTCAGTCGCGCGATCGAGGCTATTTTTGCCCAGTTTGGCACCAACATGATGGGTGTCTTTCCCGGAACCACGAGCGAGCAGGCCGGGGGCAAGAAGGCAGGCGTCCAGGTCAAGCTCCAACTCGCCGACCTTGACCGCATCGAGAGCGACGTGCCCGGCCTGCTTCACGCAGTGCCCGAGGTATCCAAAGACGAAACGGTGCAAAACGATACGCACAGCTACACATGGTCCATCGCCGGATCCTACCCCGCGGTTGCCGACATACAAAAGCTCGACCTCGATTATGGCCGCTTCTATTCCACCAAAGATCTGGAGCAGCGCAACCATGTCGCCGTGATCGGTTCAGAAGCCAAGACCAAGCTCTATTCAGGGCTTTATCCAATCGGACAGCGTATTCGCATTAAAGGCGTCAGCTTTACCGTCATCGGTGTATTGCAGGCCAAGATGCAGCAGGGCGATGACAACATAAACCGGGTTATCTACATACCGTTCACTACCATGAGCGATGTGAAAGATACCAAATACCTCGACGCAATCTGGTTCAACTACCAGGGAAATTATGAAACCACCGAATCCGCGTTGCGGGCCACGCTCGGCGAGGCCCATGGATTTCCCCCTTCCGACCACAACGCCGTTTTTGTAGCCAACCTGATGGAGCAGCTTTCCCAATTCCGTTTGATCTCGACCGGTCTGCAGGTTCTGATGGCGTTTATAGGGACGTTGACGCTCGGCATAGCCGGCATCGGTCTCATGAACATCATGCTGGTAGCGGTGCAGCAGCGCACCCGCGAGATCGGCATTGAGAAGGCGCTAGGGGCGCGACGAAGTCACATCCTGGTTCAGTTTTTGACTGAGGCGCTGGTCATTACCGGTCTGGGCGGGATTTGCGGCATTGGGCTCGCCTACCTGGTTTCGATCGTCGTCGGCCGCATCACTCTATACAGTGCCATGGCAACGAACGGGGAAGCCGCGGACATCCAATTGTTGATTTCCCCCGGTACTGTTCTAGTAGCCACCGTAATCCTGGTAGTCGTCGGACTGGTAAGCGGAATGTTACCCGCGATCCGCGCCGCCAGCCTCAACCCCGTAGAAGCTCTCCGCTACGAATAAGTTCTTCTTGTACCGCGCTTTACTGTTCTAGCCCCTCATCTGAGGGGGAGTTCGCCTTATATGGAGCATGAGCAATGTCTATAAAGGTTGAACTCAACCCGCATGACTGAGTCAGGCTCTTCCTATCTTCGTGGACACCAATATCCTGTTGAGGCTTGCTCAGCCGGATAGCCCTGAACACAAAAGCATTCGAGGCCGCACAGACTTCTTGTGGGCGCAGGGCGCAGACCTTTTCTATACATCTCAGAATCTGGCCGAATTTTGGAATGTGTGCGCGCGGCCTGCTGACCGGAATGGATTCGGATTTTCGATCTCTGAAGCAGACGACCGCGCCAGTCTAATTGAAGCTAAATTCGATTTTGCCGCCGACAGCGAAGCAACCCATCGGGAGTGGCGCAGGATCGTGGTCAGGGAAGCAGTATCTGGGGTTTAGGTACACGATGCACGACTCGTTGCGGCAATGCACGTCCATCGGATCCGCAATCTTCTAACCCTTAACGTGCAAGACTTTCGTCGATATGGTGAAATCGTTGTCGTCTCGCCTCAGGATCTACAGCCTTTGCCGGGTAGGTAACCTGACCACTCCGCTCGTTGCCGTATATGGCCATGACACCCCTACTCCGTATCCGGCCGCTTGTAAGGCTGTTGCAAATACCTGCGCGCCTCGTTGACCGCACCTTGCGTGTTGTCGTTGGTCTGCACTGCCTGCCGGTATTCATTCACCGCGCGATCCCGCTGCCCAGTCACATCAAATATCTTTCCCAGCGCGATATGGCTCCAGACTTCGGTCCACTTGGGCTCGTCGTCCCCGCGAAGCGCATCCCGATACGCATTCGCAGCCGCCTGGTAGTTCTTCTGGTTGAACAAAACTTCACCAATGCGGTAGCTAGCCAGCGAACTGTTGGGATTGGTCGTGAGCGCTTTCTGATACTCCGCCAGACCACCCGTCGTGTCTCCCTCCGCCACCAGTTCCTGTCCACGCAAAATCGAAACCCGCACCTGCATGTCCGGAGTATTCTTGAGCACCCAATTATCCGGGTCGATCGCAATGTGACGCGGGCGGCCAAAGGTGTCCACAACATACTGTGAGTTGGTGCCCACCACATCCACTCGTTTGATTTCCGTCTTGCCTTCGGTCTCGACGCGCAACTCGACCGGCATATTGAACAAGTCGAGGTCCTGGCCAATTTCCCCGATCGTGCGAAAGCCCTTGTTATTGCCCAACCGGTAGACCGTGTACTTATCCACGAACGCCGGCGCTCCGGTACCATCCAGCCATTGCGCAAAGAAAGCCGTGAGCTGTTGTTGCGATTGCTCCTCCGCAACTTTCTCCACGTCTCGGGTGCGTGTCGGTTTGTCCCCGTACTGCGTGATCAGGGCCCGCAGAGTCTTGGTGAAGTTATCGTCGCCGATCTCCCAACGGAGCATGTGAAAGACCATGGCCCCCTTCTCCAGCGTCATGGACTGAAATTGCGTCGAAAAGGGCTCCAGCCGTCCAGCCGAGGTCAGCGGAATGGTGTCGTAGGCGAGAGCGCCGGCAGAGATGTCAATCACGGCTGCCTGCAACGCTGTCTGTCCTGCCACGTGCTCCACGTACATCAGCTCACCGTAGCGGGACATGCCATTGGTGATCCAGGCGTCATTCAGCGTCGCTGGACTGACCATGCTGCCCCACCATTGGTGCGCCATGGTGTTGGCCAGCAAGCGATAGTTGTTGCGATCCGCGATTCGCGCGCCGGCGATAGCCGCGATCTCCGGAGCCCAATAGGCAGGCACCGTGTCGTCCGGCAGCTCCACTACATTGAGCAAACGCGTCGATGATTCCCCAAACGTCTCGCCAAAGAATTCGAATTCCTTGTTGGCGGTCTGCGCATATTCCGCGCCGCTCTGCTTGTGCGCGTCGGTCAGGTACACGCGTACGTTAGGGGAACCCGCAGCCACCATGGGCTCATTAAACTTGCCCGCGATAATGGTTCCCGGAAAACTCGGCCTGGTCCAGTTGAACGTGTACTCCATTCCGCCGGAGCCTTGCTTGGGACTACCCGTACTGCCGCTGCCCACCACCCGGTAACCCTCGGGTATGTGTACGTGGATCTCCGCGGTAAACCGGTCTGTTAGATAGCCGGTCATGGGGAACCAGCGGCCGGCATACAGCAGGTACGTGATCGGATCGCCGATCGTCGCCAGCTTCAACCCTTCCACCGGACTTTCTTCGCTGCCGCTGAGCGTACCCCCGTAAACAAAGGTAAAGGTGGCGCTCGCCCCCTTCTTCATGGGACTTGGTAAAGCGATGCTGATGGTTGCGTTAGGCCCTCGCTCTCCGTTGAGCGGATGCTGCCCATCCGTTACGCTGTCCACCTTCAGTGCGTTGTGCAGCTCGAACACCGCCGCGCTAATGGAGTCGGTGGCGGTGAACGTTACCTTCGCGGTCGCTTTCAGCGTGTGGTCGGCAGGATCGATCTGCGCATCGATCACGTAGCCCGTGACTTTGATCGTAGACCGGTCCGCGGCGAAGAGATGCGGGCCAGCCGTCACCACCAGCAGCGATAGAATCAGGACTTTGGTGCGGGAACAAAGCTTCATCGGAGTCATTCAACGGGCCATGGTGAAACCAAAGCAGATTGCAGCCGCGGCTGCTGCGCTGCGGGGATCAGTTGCAACGCGACCCGGGCGGCATGCTCAATCGCAGTCTGTTTTCTCCCCCCGTCGCTGCTCACCTTCAGTAACGCCCCAACCGTGCGCAAGTCTGACTGCATTGTTGCACGAGCTTCCTCGTTTTCGAGCAGGGGGCGCAGCTGATCCACCACTTTGCATGCGGTGAAATCCTGCTGGATAAGCTCCGGCACAATACGCCGTCCGGCGATCAAGTTGACCATACCCACGTGGGCCACCCGAATGACCCGTTGCGCCACAGCATAGGTCACGCGGGATACCCGGTAAACCACCACAAATGGATTGCCGATCAGGGCCGCCTCGACTGTCGCCGTGCCGCTGGCGACGACGCTGGCGCGCGCGTGCTGTAACACTGCGCGGGCATCGTGGACTACGCGCACGGTAACCCCTTTCGCCTGGCCGGCCATGGCCTGCACCTGCGCAGCCACCTCGGCAACCTGGAGCGTGGGCGCCACAGGCAGCAGGTATTCGTATTGCGGGCCCAGCAGTCGAGCGGCTTCGAACATTGGCGGCAAGTTGGCGTGTAGCTCCCTGGAGCGGCTTCCGGGCAGCAAGCCAACCCAGAATTTTGACGCATCCAGGCCATTTTCGCTAGCGAACGCCTCTCGGGTCACTGTGGGCCGGTCAAGATCCGCCAGCGGGTGCCCAACAAAATCAGCCGCGACGCCGTGGGTGCGGTAGAAGGCCTCTTCGAAAGGAAAGATCACCAGCATGCGGGTGACATTCCGCTTGACCCCTCGTATCCGCCATTTCTTCCAGGCCCATAATTGCGGGCTCACGAAATAGACCACGGGGATCTGCAAGCGGCGCAGTTCGGCCGCAAGCCTCAGGTTCACGTCCGGAAAGTCGATCAGGATGGCGATATCGGGCCGTTCTGCGCGCAAACTGGCCTTCAGCTTTCGGTATTCGCCATAAATCCGAGGCATGTGAAGGATCACTTCCGTTATGCCCATCACCGCTACATCTTCGGCACGCACGACCCGGCGAAGTCCCAGGCTTCCCATGCGGGTCCCGCCCAACCCAAAAAACTCCGCCTCCGGTGCCAGCCGGCGGATCTCCGTCATCAGCAGCGCGCCATACTGTTCGCCACTGGCCTCGCCGGCAGACAGAAAGATCTTCGGGCTTGCCATCCACTAATTCCTTTTCCTGTCCCAGCAACGAATCGAAGGATGCCCCATATCTGAGCGCGCACTTTGCGCCAGATGTGGATCGAACAAATCTTGACCTCGAAGTACAAACGACTCTAATCCGTGCCGACAGCCAACTTCGCGTCCACTTCCTGATCCTTGTACTGCAGCTGGTACAGCTTCCAGTAAATCCCGCGTTGCCCCAACAGCTCCTGGTGAGTACCCAACTCGCGCAACTGACCCTTGTGCATAACCAGAATCCTGTCCGCCTGCTGAACAGTGGAAAGCCGATGAGCGACGATCACCGAAGTGCGCCCCTGGACCATGCGCTCAAGAGCCGACCGCACCCGCATCTCCGTATCGGTATCCACGCTCGAGGTCGCTTCATCCAGCACCAGGATGCGCGGATCGTGCGCCAGCGCGCGAGCGAAATTGATCAGCTGCTTCTGCCCAGTGGAAAGACTATTGCCGCGCTCGCGCAGCGGCTCATCGAAACCCTGTGGCAGAGCGCGGATAAAATCGCCCACGTTGACCTCGTCCGCTGCCGCCTTCATCCGCTCTTCTGAGATCCAATCCGAGCCCAGGCGGATGTTCTCGGCAATGGTGCCGGTGAACAGGAACGGATCCTGCAGCACCACTCCGAAATGGCGCCGCAGCTCCGTCACATCCTGCTCGCGCACGTCGACACCATTGATCAAAACACTGCCGCTCTGGACCTCGTAAAAGCGCATCATCAGACCGATAATGGTGGTCTTGCCCGCGCCCGTGTGACCCACGATGGCCGCCGTTTGATCAGGTTCGATCACGAACGAGACGTCTTTAAGAATCCACTCCACGTCCTGCGAGACCGCGGCGATTTGCTCCGCTCCCTGTGCGTGCTGGATGCCCGCCAGTTGCTGCGCATCCAATTTTTGATACGTGAACCAGACGTTGCGGAACTCGATCCGGCCTGAACGGTCGGAGGCGCGCGGCGTAGCCGGGCTCTGCAACTCTGCCGGCGTATCCAGCAGCTTGAAAACACGTTCGCTGGCGGCCATCGCTGCTTGCAGAATGTTGTATTTCTCGCTCAGGTCCTGGATCGGCCGGAAGAACCGTTGGGAGTATTGAATAAACGCCACCAGCACGCCGATCGAAACCGCATTGCGCAGCACACCAAACCCGCCCAGCCAGATCACCAGCGCAATCGCCACCGAGCTCAGCAGCTCCACCGCCGGGTAGTACAGGGCATAGGCGAGGATGGCGTCTTTGAAGGCCACCATGTGCTGCCGGTTTACCTCTTCGAACTCCTCGTAGGAGCGCTGCTCGCGGTTGAACAGCTGCACTACGCTCATCCCGCTCACATGCTCCTGGGTAGACGCATTGATGCGCGCAATCGCAGACCGGATACGCCGGTAGGAATCGCGCACATGTTTGCGAAAGACTCGCGTCACCAGCAGGATCAGCGGCAGCACGCCAAAGGCGATCAGTGCCAGCCACCAGCTCATCCGCAGCATGATGGCAACAATCAGGATCAGAACAAAAACGTCCTCGAAGATGGCAAAGACCCCCGAGGTAAACATCTCGTTCAGCGCGTCCACATCGCTGGTCAGCCGGGTCACCAGCCGCCCCACCGGATTGCGGTCAAAGAAGCTTACGTGCATCCTCTGGATGTGGCGGAAAATCTGGCTGCGCATGTCGAACATGACCTTCTGTCCGGTCCACTGCATCAGGTAGGTCTGCACGAACTCCAGCAAGTAGCTGAACACCAGGGTGGCCAGGTAGATGGTCGCGATCTGGGTAATGCCCACCGCGGCATTGGAGCTCAGCCACCGGGTGAGTGCTGAAGGATGAGGTGTTGGCCGCGCGGTCATGTAGCGATCGACCGCGACTTTGGTCAGATAGGGCCCAAGTACATCCGACCCGGCCTTGAGCAGGATTGCCACCAGCGAAATAGCCGCCTGCAGCTTGTAGGGCCGAAGGTAGGTCAGCAATCTCCCCATCAGCCGGCTGTCATAAGCCTTGCCCACAACGTCATCGTCGTGCTGCTGAGGTTTCCGGTCCTTCTCCGTGTTTTGCTCGGCCATGGGCTCCCACGCTCATTTTACGTGGAGACGACAAATGCGGTTTAAACCCGGGATGTCAGAATAGACAGCAGGACGGTGCTGGCGGCGGATGAATTCTCTCGGTATTTACATTTCGGTCCCGTTCTGCCGCGCCAAATGCACCTACTGCAACTTTGCCTCCGGCGTTTCTTCGGTCAGCGCTCATGAGCAGTATGTCGCCCGCCTTTGTAGTGAGATCCGCAGCGTACGCCAACGCCTCGACGAAGCCCTTATTCCGGAGCAAGTGGATAGCATCTACCTGGGAGGAGGTACCCCCAGCGTGCTTTCCCCTGCCTTGCTCGGCGAGCTTGCCCACACCCTCCGCCAGGAATTCGCAGTCACACCCGCAGCCGAGATCACCCTCGAATGTGCCCCCGGGCAGCTGGACGACCCGTCGCTGGCCGCGATGCTCGGCTTGGGCGTAAACCGCATCAGCTTCGGCGTGCAATCGCTCGTGGATCGTGAGGCGGCTGCTACGGGACGCTTTCACACCCGTGCCGTGGTTTTCGAAGACCTCGAACGGGTCCGCGCTGCTGGGCTGCGCAACTTGAGTATCGATCTGATCGCCGGCATGCCCCATCAAACCGCTGCCAGTTGGCAGCAGTCGCTGGACGCCCTCGTCGCGACCGGCGTAGAGCACGCCAGCATCTACATGCTCGAAATCGATGAGGATTCCCGCCTGGGCCGCGAACTGCTTGCGGGCGGTTCACGCTACCAAGCCCGCACCGTGCCTAGTGAGGAGCTGACCGCGGATCTCTACGAGAGCGCCATTGCTTTTCTTGGGCAGAATGCACTGCGCCAATACGAGATCTCAAACTTCGCCCGCAGCGAGTGCCAGTCGCGCCACAACTTGAAGTACTGGCGGCGCCAACCCTACCTCGGTTTCGGCCTGGATGCCCACTCCATGCTTCGCACCCCACAGCACTCCGCGCTACGCTTCAGCAATACCGCGGTGCTGCCTGAGTACCTCCGCGGCCTTGAAGGTGCAGAGGAAGTGCGCCGGCTCAGCCCGTCGGAGGAACTGGAAGAGGCCTGGTTCCTGGGTTTGCGCTTGCATGAGGGGGTCGCTTGGCAAGCTCTGGTAGCGGAGTTTGGCCGTGATCAGGTGGGAATCTTCCTCCCCGTAGTCCGCGAGCTGTGCGCTCTGGGTCTGCTTACAGAAGAAACAGACGTGGTGCGTCTGACTCAACGAGGAGTGCTGTTTTCGAACGAAGTCTTTGCCCGCTTCCTAGGCGTAAAAGAAGAATGCCAAATCCAATAACGATTGATCTCCGCAGCGACACCGTCACTCGTCCCACACCAGCCATGCGAGCCGCTATGGCTGCCGCAGAGGTGGGAGATGACGTCTATGGAGAAGACCCCACTGTCAACCTTCTGGAAGCACGCGCGGCGGAGATCTTCGGCCGTGAGGCGGCGTTGTTTGTCCCCACCGGAACCATGGGCAACCAGATTGCCGTTCGCATCCACACTGAGCACGGTCAGGAGGTCATCTGCGAGTCGCGCGGCCACCTGGTGGACTGGGAAATGTCCATGGTCTCCGCCTTCTCCGGGTGCCAGTTGCGCACCGTCTATGCAGATCGCGGGATCCTGACCTGGCCGCTCATCAGGACAGTGGTCTCACAAGGCCTTCATTTCCGTTCTCGGACCGGCCTGATATCGCTCGAGAACACGCACAACCTGGCCGGCGGAACGGTGATGCCGCTCGAAGTAACGCAAGAAATTTGGGCCGGCGCCGCAGATGCCGGCTTGCCGGTGCATCTCGATGGCGCGCGCATCTTCAATGCCGCCACCGTGCTCGATACGCCAGTAGATCGTCTGACTGCCGGCTTTACCTCGGTCATGTTTTGTCTCTCCAAGGGCTTGTGCGCCCCGGTCGGCTCTATGCTGGTAAGCAGCCGGACCCACATCGAGCGGGCGCGTAATTTTCGAAAGGCGCTTGGCGGAGGCATGCGTCAGGCGGGCGTTTTGGCCGCGGCGGGCTTGATCGCCCTGAATGAGATGACGGGCCGGCTGCAGGAGGATCACGACAACGCCAGATTTTTGGCCGATGCCTTGGCGGGGCTTCCTCAGGTCGCGCTCGATCCGCTGCTGGTTCAGACCAATATCCTGATCTTTTCTCTGCGCGGTGGGGCAGATGCGAAGGCGTTAGTCCGCGCTCTTGCCCGGCGCGGTGTTCTCGCCTCAACCGTGGGTCCCAATTCGGTACGCCTGGTGACGCACCACGACGTGGATCGTGCTGCGTGCGAGCGTGCTGCCACCATCCTTACCGAGGAAATACCAAAAGGCGTGTGAAAAAGACGCAAATCCTACCCAAAGATCGTTTTTTTGGGATTTATACTGGCTTAATGCCGAAGTATTCGATTGTCGTGCCCTTCCATAACGAGGAAGAGAACGTTACGGCTCTGTACGATCGCCTGAAGGCGGTGATGGAGCAAATTGGCGACAGCTTTGAACTCGTTCTGGTAGACGACGGATCGAGCGACCGCACCTACAAGCTTCTGGAAGAGATCGCAGCCGTCGACAGCCGCGTCCTGGTGGTGAAGCTACGGCGCAACTTCGGCCAGACGTCCGCGCTCGCCGCGGGCTTCGACCACTCCCAAGGGGACTACATTCTCGCCATGGACGGCGACTTGCAGCACGACCCTTCCGAGATCCCTGAATTTGTCGCCAAGCTGGAAGAGGGTTACGACGTGGTCAGCGGATGGCGCAGGGAACGCATCGATAACTTCGTGATGCGCCGGTTTCCTTCTCGTTGTGCCAACTGGCTTATGGCCAAACTTTCCGGCGTCGATATTCACGACTTTGGCACCACCTTTAAAGCCTATCGCCGTGAGGTGATCCACAACATCCCGCTGTATGGCGAGATGCATCGTTTTATCCCGGCGCTCGCTTCCTGGTATGGCGCCAGCATTTGTGAGATCCCGATCAGGAATGTGAACCGCGAGCGGGGCAAGTCCCACTACGGCATTTCCCGCACCGTGCGCGTCTTCTTCGATCTGCTGACCATTCGCTTCCTGTTGAAATACATGACGCGTCCGCTCCATTTTTTCGGCACCTTCGGGGCGCTCGGCATTTTTCTCGGCTCCGGAATTTCGTTGTTTTTAGCCGGTGAAAAGCTCTTTACCCATCAGAGCGTGATGGACTCTCATGGTCCGCTGTTCGTGGTAGCCGGCGTCTTGATCCTGGCCGGCATTCAGATGCTAGCCATCGGCCTGCTCGGCGAATTGCAGGTCCGGCACTATCACACCTCATCGCACCGGGCGCCCTACGCCATCGACCGCCTGGTCCGGCTCCGCGCTCCGGAAGAGCCCAGCATGCTCCAGGAAGGCTAAGCAAGTTGGCGCCTATATGACCTTATGACGCTTATGACGCTTATTTCGCACTTTTATTTGGCAAGTTCAGGCCAACGCCCTAGTGTGCCCCAGAGGGATCCGGGGACGAAGACACATTCAGATCCAGGAAAGTCTTCGGGCTATGCGGGATGCCGGGCGCGTAACAGTTGTTATCGGCAGAATAGGTCGCGGCACATCGCTGGGCAAACTGCCTGCGGGGCGATTGCGCATATTGCCAAATCAGCGCATCCTTAACCCCGCTTGAAACCGCAGCCAGAGGCTTCTTCGGCAGCACACAGCCTGGAGCTGGGGGGCACGCGTCGTTAGCCACCCACAGAGCCAGTGGCCGATTCCCCTCATGGCTCAAAATATCGCGCGCAGTGCTGATTGTGCTCGATCCGTCCCGAACCACTATTCCCGAGCAATAAACCCCCGGCTTGTAGTGCGATGCACGTACGGCCTCTACCCACGCGAACAGGTAAGCGCTCTGCTCCGGCAGCAAGCGGCCACCTTCCTCCTGATCGAGAAACAGGATCGTCCCTGGGCCAAAGCCCTCTTTCGTAGCCGCAGAGATGGCAGCAGCGGCGTCAGACTGGCCCAATACCGCCGCATCCTTGCCCTTAAGCTGAGCATCTACCCGCCCGTTGAACAGGACCATGAAGCCGAAACCGTGCGCTTTGAGGATGGCGCGTTTGCCTGCCCAGCTATTGCTGCTGGCCTCAGGCGGGTTATTCAGCCAATAGCCGGCATAGGAAAAACTGCGGTGCAGCCCGGGCAGCAGGTCGTCGCCGGGATACTCATTTCGGTCAAAGCCGAAATAAGTCTTGTCTGCTCTTGAGGTCTGTCCCAAAGCCGGTATGCAGCACAGAAACGTCAGGCACAGCAGAGCCGCTCCGGAAAAACGAGCCTTTAGTCTGAGCCGCCGCCGGCTACGGAAGGCGTGTGCGTGGACGCTGGTGCAAGTGTGGGTGTGGGCGTGGATGGGGTGCTCGCTAGTTGCCGCGTGGCGGTATGCAGATACTTGGATGGATTGACCGGGGTATCGTGAATCCGAACCTCATAGTGCAGGTGAGGACCGGTGCTATGCCCCGACGAACCGACGTAGCCAAGAATATCCCCCCGGCTTACGTCTTGTCCTTCAGTAACTGCAAACCCGGACAGATGGGCGTAAATCGTCTGAATTCCATGGCCGTGGTCGATCACCACTTCGCGCCCATAGCCATTGCCCATTCCAGCCTTCAGGACGGTACCGTCAGCGGGTGCTCGCACCGCATCGCCCTTGGCTGTGGCGATATCAATTCCGGTGTGGAAGGCGCCTTCCCCGTTAAAGGGATCCAGCCGGGAGCCGAAGGAACTGGTTACGATCCCTTGCACTGGCCATTGCGACGGCGCGTCCGCCAAATTCACGATGCCACCGAAAGCCGCCGGAAAACGATGCGTGAAATCAAGCCCGTGCGTAATTTCGCCCGACATGGCCGAGCTCCGCAGCTCCACCAGCTGATCGACAGATTGACCATATTGCTGATCGCTGATGCCATCGCTGACGGCGGAACCTGTCGACGCCGACGGGCGCCGCATCGAGGACTTGACCAGTTTGTTCTGCCGTAACCCGTAAAGAGCGCTTACTTCGCTGGCAAGGGAGCCCAACGACGCCGCCTGAACATCCTTTTCGTGGGCCACCTGCTCCATCTGCAGGTAATCATGCCGGATCGTTTCCCGCTCCGTCCGAACCTGGTTAAACCGCGCCGTCTTGAGCAGCATACGGCTATAGGAACCGGCCATCCCAGTGATGGTAAAAAGGCCGATAACCGCAGCTGCAACAAAGATATAGGCGTAATGGAGGGGAATCGGGATCTTGCGCAAATCACCGTTTTCTTGGCGTGCCACGAAAATGATGTAGTAGCGTTTGCGCAATATCTTCACTCAAACAGGGGATTTGGCCTTGCACGAGCTACCTCAACCGCGTGTCCGGGTGGGCTCTGCCTTGTCGTACATGTGCCGAACCTTGACCCTAACAGAGTGAATCTATTGGGTCAAACGCGGAAGTGGTATTACCAACGCGCCACACGGGCCTTCTCGCCACTGACCGAGGTATGCTTGCCCATGGCCCCCGCCCGCAGGATAAGTCGATTAAAGTCAACCGGTGAGCGGGAACTGATCAAGGCCATTCGCCAACGCGCTGGACAGCAACAGCCGGGCCGGATCCTGAATCTCGGCATCGGTGACGATTGTGCAGTAATACGCCCTAAGGGCGGCGAAGAGCTGGTCGTCACTACCGATCTCTCGCTCGAAAATGTCCATTTCCGCCGCGATTGGCATCCGCCGCAGAGCGTGGGTCATCGCTGCCTGGCGCGCGGCTTGAGCGATCTGGCAGCCATGGGAGCCCGCCCGGAGGCGGCCTTTCTTTCGCTCGCTCTACCCTCAAAACTGACCGGACACCGCAACGCGTCCTCATCTCATTCTTGGATGCAGGACTTTTTCGACGGGTTGATAGCTTTGGCCGATCGTTACCGCCTGCCATTAGCGGGTGGAGATTTGGCCAAGTCTCCACCCGGATTGCGCTATGCCGGCGGCTTGGTGGTTGCCGATATTGTTCTCCTGGGCAGCGTCCCTAAGGGGAGATCGCTACTACGCTCCGGCGCGCGCCCAGGGGACTTGATTTATGTCACCGGCGCTCTCGGGGGATCGGCCGCCGAGCTGCTTGCTCTGGAACACCGGCCAGCGGCCTTCCGCAAGAACGTCGAGGCCGGGCAGGGACATCCGCACTTGTACCCCGAGCCCCGAATAGCGGCTGGGCGCAAGCTTATGCGTGGCCGCCTCGCCACCTCCGCCATAGACCTCAGCGACGGACTCTCGACTGATCTGGCGCACCTGTGTGAAGAGAGCGGGCTGGCCGCGGAAGTCGACGCTGATTTGCTACCCATCGATGCCCGCGCCACCCTGGAGCAGGCATTGCACGGTGGCGAAGATTACGAGCTCCTCTTCACCGCCGACCCGAAGACGGTGGTCCCCAGCCCATTGGGAGGAGTCCTGACGCATGCCATTGGCCGCATGAAGAAGCGACGCCGAGGGCCGCTGGTGCAGATGACTGGCCACGCCGGCAAGCGGACCGCGCTGGCAGCTGGCGGCTGGGAGCACTTCCGTTAAATTGAGAGCTTGATAGCATCAGACGTAGACCTATGCAGAACCCAACCACACGGGTGCGCTTTGCGCCCTCTCCCACCGGAATGTTGCACGTGGGCAATGCCCGCACCGCTCTTTACAACTGGCTCTTTGCTCGCCACACCGGGGGGGACTTCGTGCTCCGCGTCGAAGACACCGATGTGGAGCGGAGCGAAGCTCGTTACGAAACCCAGCTGGTTGAGGATCTGCGCTGGCTGGGTTTGGATTGGGCTGAAGGGCCGCTGGTCGGTGGACCCTTCGCGCCCTACCGGCAAAGCGAGCGCATGGAGATTTATCAGTTGCACACGGACCAGCTACTCGCTGAAGGCAAAGCTTACCGCTGTTTCTGCAGCGCTGAGGAACTGGAGCAGGAGCGCCAGCTGGCCGTGCAGGAGCACCGCACGCAGATGTATTCGGGCAAGTGCCGTACGCTGTCGGCGAGCGAAGCTACAACCCGCGCGGCCGCGGGCGAGAGCTTCGCCGTGCGTTTGGCGGTGCCCGACGCGCCCCTGCGTTTCCACGACATCGTGCGCGGTGAGGTGGAATTTGCGAGCGATACAGTGAGTGACTTTATCCTGGTCCGCTCGTCCGGCGTGCCGGTCTACAACTACGTCGTGACGATCGACGACGCGCTCATGCAGATCACGCATGTCATCCGTGGCGATGATCACATCTCCAACACTCCCCGTCAGGTAGCCATTTACCAGGCCTTCGGCTGGCGTCTACCGGAGTTTGCCCATCTTTCTACCATCCTCGGGAGCGATCGCGAGCGGCTGTCGAAGCGTCATGGAGCGACCTCGGTGGCCAGCTTTCGCGAAATGGGAATTCTGCCCCAGGCGCTGGCCAACTATCTCGCCCTGCTTGGCTGGGGCGCCGAGGGTGGAACGCGCGAGACCTTCACCATGGAAGAGCTGATAGTGGAGTTCAAACTGGAGCGAGTCACGCCATCACCCGCGGTCTTCGATTGGGATAAGTTGCACTGGCTTAACCGCCATGTCATCAAGCAAACTCCGCTGCCGGACCTGAGAGCACTCTCCTGGCCCTATTTCGCAGCCCTTCGCCGGCTGCCGTCGCTTGCCACCACGGGCAGCGAAGCGTGGTTCGACCGGGTATTGGAGTTATTTCTTCCTGCCGTGGACCAACTCCAGCAGCTCCCGGAAAAAGCGGCAGTGCTTTGGAACCCTGCGCCGGTGACCCAGGAAGATGCAGCGATGCTGTCCTCGGAAGCAGGAGAGCGCGTAGTGCGCACCTTTACCGCAAAGATCCTGGCGGAGCCGGGCGCTTTGACGCCACAGCGCTTCAAGGATCTGATGAACGAGGTGAAGGCCGAGACTGGCGTCAAAGGCAAAGATCTCTTCCATCCGGTACGCATCATCCTCACCGGAGCCCACTCCGGCCCGGAATTCGACAAACTCATTCCCTTGTTCGAAGACGGCAGCAAACTCGACTTGCCAACCCACGTCTCGAGCGTCCGGGAGCGTGTCGAAGCATTTATGGCGTCCAGCGTCGGCAGTGAATGATCGATTCCACCTTTGCTCACGCCTGGCAGGCGGAAGTCCTCGCCGCCCGGCCCTTGATCCTGCCCGGGCGGCAATTCGTCTATCCGGCGCAAGTCGAGGAAGTGGAGCGCGGAGCCCTGGAAGTCATGATCCGGCCGCCCAATCGTGCGGGGCAGTTCCTCGCCACCTGTGCCCTGGGCTTTGCCGGTTCCGGCGTGCCCACTGGTGTATGGGCCTGTCCTGACCCGGCGTGGATTTGCGTGGCGGCGGGCGGCTACGTATACCTCATCGACACCCGTGATCCAGCACGCTGGCAGCAGGTCGAGTACCGGCCGGTCACCGAAATCCGGGCCTTGGCGGAGCAGGAGCTCCTGCTATTTTCGAGCTTTCATTCGCTGCTCGGGTGGGGCCGGGAAGGGAAGGCCTGGCAAACCGGAAGACTCAGTTGGGATGGGTTGCGCATCACCGCTGTCCGTGGCACAACACTCGTCGGATTGGGTTGGGAGATGAGGACGGATAGGGAACTGGAGTTCGAGGTGGATCTCAGAACCGGTGAGCACAAGGGCGGAGCCTACCTGCCGTAGAAGCTCAAACCCGCGTCGCCCTGTTCGAGCACACGGTAACGCTGCAGTGCTCCGTAATGGGCTGCCAGCGAAGGTTGCATTTTGCGGCCGTGTTCGGCGACCACGATGCCGCTGGGTGTCAGTAGGGAATCAGCATGTTCGCCGATGCTGCTTAAGGTACGGTCGTAGGCGTCCGTGTCCGCATAGGGTGGATCGAGAAAGACGATCGCACAGCGATCGTCAGGGCTGGATTCGGAAAGCCTGCGCAGTGCGCCGGAGACGCTCCATGACTCAATCTTGAAGCCGGAGCCAATCTTGAGCGCTGCGAGGTTTTCGCGGATCGCGGCCACCGCCGGTGCAGCATTGTCCACGAAGTAGACCAGGCGAGCCCCGCGGCTCAGGGCCTCGATGCCCACCGCCCCGGAGCCGGCGTAAAGGTCGGCAAAGACGGCACCCTCGATGCGTGTGGCCAGGATATTGAAGAGTGTCTCGCGCAGTCGATCGCTGGTGGGCCGGGTGGCGAGCCCGCGGGGCGCGATCAGCCGCCGCGAACGGTATGTGCCGCCAATCACCCGCATCGGGTTTGATGGTAAATGAATCCCCAGCCTCACCGCAGGGTAGGCTCTACAATGCGGGTAGTAGCAAAGCGGCGTTAGAGCATTTTTGCCAAAGGTGCTGGTGAGGAAACTGAACTCGACGCGGCCATTCCGCCAAAAAATGGCCGCACATAACCGATCTCACCTGATTAACGTATTGGTAAAAATGCGTTAAGGACAAATGCAATGCGTGGATGGTCGTTCCCTTTAGGAAGATGGATGGGTGTCGAGTTGCGCATTCACACCTTCTTCATCTTGCTGCTCGGTATCTGCATGGCTTACACCGAGAGCGTACACCTGTCCATGTTTCGCGGGATTGGCCTCTGGCTGGTTCTGCTGAGCGCGGTGGCGGTGCGCGAAGTGGCGCGCATGATCGTGGCTGCCTATCACGGTTTGCAACTGAGAAATATTTTGCTTCTACCCATCGGCGGCTTGGTGGCCTATGCCAACGCAGAGAGCGCGGAGAACGCGGGCGCACCCAAACTGCAATGGCGCATGGCGCTCACCGGACCCCTCGCAAACCTGAGTTTTGCGCTCGTGGTCGCCATGCTGGTGCTCGGCATGTCGCCGACGCTGAACCTGTTGGATCGGCCTTGGATCACGCCCGCGCACCTGATCCGCAGCATTGTGTGGCTCAATGTGTTTCTCGGCGTGTTGAATCTACTGCCTGCCTATCCTCTCGATGGCGGCCGCGTCGTGCGCGGAGGCGTGTCCCGCGCGCAGGGTAGGGCGCAGGGTTCACGCGTGGCCACTGGACTGGGCCAGATCCTCGCTATGACGGCCATTATCGCCGGGCTGGTGTTGATGAACGCCTGGCTGCTGATGGCCGGCTTTTTCATCCTCATCGGCGCGCAACTCGAAGATCAGGGCGTGCTCTTCCAAAGTGTCGTCGATACCGTCAACATGCAGGACATTATGCTGACTGAGTTTTCCATGCTGGCTCCGTCGGACACCCTGGAAGATGCCCTGCACAAATCGATTCACAGCCTGCAGGACGATTTTCCAGTGGTGCGCGGTGACAGCCTGGTCGGCATTATCTCCCGCCAGAGCATTCTTTCCGCGCTGCGTAGCGAGGGCAACGGCTATGTGCAGGCAGTCATGTCGCGCAGTTTCCACGTGGCCCAACCGGAGGATTCGTTGGGGACTACCATCAGCCGCTTCGCCGGCCGGGGACTGTCGCTGGTGCCGGTGACCGAAGGCGAGCGCATTGTCGGCATTGTGACTCTGCAGAACCTGATGCACTCCATGAGCCTGCTGGCGGAGAGCCGGAAACTTCGTCGCCAGAGCCAGGAATAATCGTTGTCACTCGAGCCAGGCCTGTATCTGGTCGCCACGCCGATCGGCAATCTAGAAGACATCACACTCCGTGCGCTGCGGGTCCTGAAGGAGGTCGACCGCATTGCGTGCGAGGATACGCGTCAGACGCAGAAGCTGCTGAATCACTTCGACATCTCCACCTCGACCATCAGTTACCACGAGCACAATGAACAATCGCGAACGCTGGAGCTGATAGCGCTCTTGCAACAGGGAGGCCGGGTCGCGGTCGTCAGCGACGCGGGTACGCCCAGTTTTTCTGATCCGGGATTGGACTTAGTGCGCGCAGCGATTGAAGCGGGCGTGCCCGTCTTTCCTATCCCCGGAGCCAATGCCGCACTCGCCGCGCTGGTCGCCTCTGGCCTGGATACGGACGGCTTCCTCTACGTGGGATTTCTCGCAGCGAAGCCAGGCACGCGGCGGACGGAATTGGAAGCGTTGGCCGCTCGCGTGGCTGGAGTTACCCTCGTGATTTATGAAGCTCCTCATCGCATTCTGGAGACGTTGGCCGACGTTGAGGCGGTGTGGGGAGAGTCCGCTCGCGTGGTGGTGGCCCGTGAGCTGACAAAACTCCACGAGGAATTTCTGCGCGGCACCGTGCGGGAAGTCCGGTTGGCGCTGGCCGCCCGCGAGCGTATACGGGGAGAGATCGTGCTCTTGATCGACGCCGCTGCCATGGCCCAGCCGGCCAACGCCGGCGGCAGTGTACTGAAACAGGTGTCACAACTGATGGAAACCGAGGGTCTGGACGAGAAGGACGCCCTGAAACGGGTCGCGCGGGAACGAGGCGTCTCCAAGAGCGAGGTGTACCGCGAACTCCAGCGAGAACGCTCCAAGAAGTAGCGCATGGAACTTAAGGCAGGGCACCCAGGTTCCTGGCTGGGACCGACTTCCACTAACTTGTTTTCGGGGGTAATTCCCAAGCCGGCGTGGGGCGTTGAGCAAGGGGCAATTCGCGGCCTTTGACGCGGTCGTACATGTAGCTATCGCTGGTTGTGCCCAGGGATTCGTTGTACAGGCTCGGCTCGCCGACGACCTGCCGCAACTCCTCGGCGAAGCGGTGCACCGCCTGCAGGGAATCCGCAGTTGCCGGAACCTCAAGGCGGGTGGATTTCCAGAATTTCTGAAATCCACGATCCAGCAGCGTGGCCACTTCTCCACCCACCACAAAGCCCGGGCGTTCGACCCAGGTCACGGCTATCTGCGGAACCTTCTTGTTTGCAGCCGTTGGCTCGGCTGCATGGGCCAGGATCGCTCCGGCCCCGTATTTGCGCACCAGAAGCTGATTTGCGACCCCGGACGGCTGTTGCACATCAAATCCCAATGTGCGCAGGGTGCTCGAAACTTCGTCGAAATTCAGGAAGTGGACTTTGGTTCGCATAGCTTGCGACGGACCGTCGATTGCCTCGGTTTTCCAGTGGACGCTACACTAAGGATGCTTCTCTTTAACTTTCGCACACTCGCGCTCCTGGCTGCAATGAGCGGAGATCGGTGGAAAGCAAGGACTTTGAACGGGCAAAATGCAAACTGAAGCGCAAACGGAAGTCAGCTCGACGCTGGGAACCAGCATCCTGGAGCGGATCGGGAATACCCCGCTGCTGCGTCTCGACCGTTTAACAGCGCATTTGCCCGGGATCGTCTTGCTGGGCAAGGCCGAATGGGCGAACCCAGGCGGCTCGGTTAAGGACCGCGCAGCCGCCTCGATTGTGGCCGCCGCCAATGCCAAGGGGCTGCTGGCCGGAAAGCACTTGCTGGACGCGACCAGCGGAAACACCGGAATCGCGTATGCCATGCTGGGTGCGGCCAGTGGTTTTGGAGTTACTCTGTGCATGCCCTCCAATGTTTCTCCCGAGCGGAAGCGGATTCTCGCCGCGTACGGAGCGAACATCATCTGGACCGATCCGGCGGATGGGTCTGACGGCGCGATTTTGAAGGCGCGCGAGCTGGCGCAGGATAAGAGCCGGTACTATTACGCTGACCAGTATGGCAACGAAGCCAACTGGAAAGCGCATTATCAGGGAACGGCAAACGAGATTTGGCGGCAGACTGAGGGACAGATCACCCACTTTGTCGCGGGGTTGGGCACGAGCGGTACGTTCATGGGGACGACTCGCCGTCTTAAGGAGTTGAATCCGGCGATTGAGTGCATCGCCATGCAGCCGGATTCACCATTTCATGGCCTCGAAGGCCTGAAATATATGGCCACTGCGATCGTGCCTCCTATCTACGATGCTCAGCTGGCTGACCGCCACGTGCAGCAGTCCACTGAAGAGGCCTATGAGATGGCCAAGCACCTGGGCCGCACGGAAGGTTTGCTGTTGGGCATCTCCGCAGCGGCCGCGGTGGCGGCGAGTCTCAAAATTGGCGAGGAAGTATCGCGCGCGGGCAAGAAGGCTGTTATCGTGACTATCCTGTGCGATTCGGCAGACAAGTACTTGAGTGAGCGTTTTTGGGAGCAATGATGGCGAGCACGACTGAGAGTGCCGAGCAGAAGAAGCTAATGCTCCGTATCGGTGATACGGTCTACCGGCAGCTGCGCCAACATGGTGAAGAGACCTATCCTCACGAGTGCTGCGGGGTGCTGCTCGGCCACGCGCTCGACGGCGTCAATGACGTGGAGACCGCCATACGCGCCGGCAACACGCGCACCGATTCCGCCCACAACCGCTATCACATCGCGCCCCAGGAGCTGGTCAGCATTCAACGCCAGGCACGCGAGCGCGGTCTCGACATCGTCGGTTTCTACCACTCGCACCCCGATCATCCTGCCCGCTGGTCGCCGACCGACTTCAACGAAGCCCACTGGCTGGGCTGCTCCTATGTGATCACCAGCGTCGAAAAGGGTACTGCGGCGCAGACCAACTCGTTTTTCCTTGCCGGTACAGGGGAGGATGACAAGCGGTTTGAAGACGAAGAGATTCAGGTCCTCCTCCCTGAACGTTGTTGACCGCCGGCCCCCGAAGAACTCTGCGCCACCCGCGAAAAGAAAGAGAGTGCGACGAATGAAGATTCACATCCCTACCCCCTTGCGTCAATTTGCCGCCAAGCAGGCCACGGTGACGGTTTCGGCTACGACGGTTGGCCAGGCGCTGGATGAGCTGACGATCACTCATCCGGAGTTGAAGAAACATCTGTACTCGGAAGATGGAAAATTGCGCGCGTTCGTGAACGTCTATCTCAATGACGAAGACATTCGCTACCTGAGCGACAAGGAAAACACAGCGGTTAAAGACAGCGACAGCCTCTCGATTATTCCTTCCATCGCAGGCGGCAGATAAAACATCGAAAGAGGATCAAGCATGGCGATACTTACCGAAACACCCGCGGCGGCATTGCCGTCGCTCAATAACGAAGAAATCGCGCGTTACTCCCGCCACCTGATCTTGCCCGAGGTGGGTATGGAGGGGCAGCAGAAACTCAAAGCGGCCAAGGTGCTTTGTGTGGGCACCGGTGGTTTGGGTTCGCCTTTAGCTTTCTACCTTGCGGCGGCAGGCGTTGGGACGTTGGGACTGGTCGACTTCGATGTAGTCGACTCCAGCAATCTGCAGCGCCAGATCATTCACAGCACAAAGGACGTAGGCCGGCTGAAGCTGGACTCGGCCGAAGAGAAGCTGAAGGCCCTGAATCCCTTCATGAAGATCGTGAAATTCAACACCATGCTGTTGAGCGAAAATGCCATGGAGATCTTCAAGGACTTTGATATCGTGGCCGACGGCACCGATAACTTTCCCACTCGTTACCTGGTGAACGACGCCTGCGTGTTGAGCGGAAAGCCCAATGTCTACGGCTCCATTTTCCGCTTCGAAGGACAGGCGAGCGTCTTCGCTACGGAGCAGGGACCCTGCTACCGCTGCCTCTATCCGGAGCCGCCGCCTCCTGGTTTGGTCCCTTCCTGTGCGGAGGGTGGCGTGCTCGGAATCCTGCCTGGGCTGGTGGGCGTGATCCAGGCAACCGAGGTCATCAAGCTGATCCTGGGCCAGGGCGAACCGCTGATCGGCCGCCTGCTGCTGGTGGATTCGTTGAACATGCGCTTCCGGGAGCTTAAGCTGCGCAAGAATCCGGATTGCCCGGTATGCGGCACGCATCCGACCGTCACCAAGCTGATCGACTACGAGCAGTTCTGCGGCATCCAGCCCGCGCCGGCAGCCGACGCGCCCCTGGTAAACGGCATCGAGCAGATTTCGGTTACCACGTTCAAGCAGCAACGCGACGCGGGCAAGGATTACTTTCTCCTCGATGTGCGGGAACCGCACGAATACAAAATCGCGGAGATTGGCGGGTACCTCATTCCTCTCGGCGACCTGCAGAAACGCGTAGGCGAACTGGATAAGAGCCGGGAGATTGTAGCCCACTGCAAGATGGGTGGCCGCAGCCAGAAAGCGGCGGAGTTCCTGCAGCAGGCCGGGTTCAAGGTCAAAAATCTTGCCGGCGGAATTCAAGCCTGGAGCGAGCAGATCGACCCACGGGTACCCAAGTACTAGCAGTTACCGTGATCAAGAACTAAAAATCCCGAAGCCGCCTCAACTGCGGCTTCGGGATTTCTTTTTGCCCGAATACCTGTGGCGTCGGTATACTCCGTAGGTTTGCATTTTGCACTTTTTTCTGCCGTGCTGTGCGCCTCTCGGCAACAGGGCAGGGAGCCCGCATGGATCTCGTCATAATCCGAATACTATTCATCCTTGTTCTTACTTCGGCCTGTTTTTTTCTCCGTCCCTTTGGGCTGGATCCTTGGGCTGCGGCTGTTCTGGGCGCCGTCGCCGCCGCCGCCGTAATTGTCTTTGAGCTGCGCGTGCGCGCACTCAGCATAAAACGGCTTCTCGGCGCGGTGCTGGGCAGTGTGCTGGGCATCGCAGGCGCAGCGCTTTTCGGTATGGTGCTGAGCGGAAGCTTGCCGCCAGGGGGAACAAGGGCGCTGCTGCAGCTCTTCGTGCTCATGCTCATGTCCTACATCGGGCTCATGGTAGGCGCCAGCAAGGGCGATCTGCTGAACTTTACCGGGGGCTTGGCTGAGCTCTTTGCCGGCGAGCGGGCTGCCGCCGGGAAGCGCAACCTCAAGATCCTGGACACCAGCGCGATTATTGATGGCCGGATTGCCGATGTGGTGGAAACCGGCTTCCTGGAAGGAACGCTGGTGGTTCCGGAGTTCGTCTTGCGCGAGTTGCAGATCGTAGCCGACTCATCAGACAGTTCCCGGCGCCAGCGCGGCCGGCGCGGGCTGGATATTCTGCAAAAAATGCAGGCTAATCCTTCGCTCGCCTTACAAATCGTCGAGGATGACTTTCCCCAGTTGCGTGAGGTCGACCTGAAGTTGATTGAGTTGGGCAAGAAGATGGGGGCTCCCATCCTGACCAACGATTTCAACCTGAGCAAAGTGGCCCAACTGCACCATGTGCGGGTGCTCAGTCTCAACGATCTTGCCAACTCATTGAAGCCGCTGGTATTGCCCGGCGAAAGAATGAATATCGTGGTGCTGAAAGAGGGCAAAGAGTACAACCAGGGGGTGGGTTACCTGGATGATGGAACCATGGTGGTGGTGGACCACGCCCGACGCATGATCGGCCGCGCTGTCGAGATCACGGTTACCAGCGTTTTGCAGACCGCATCCGGCAAGATGATCTTCGGCAAACTTGAGGATGTCGCCCTCAAGCCGGAGCAGGTTCGCACCATCAACGAGCTCTCCAGTTAAGAGCCGTGTCAACGTGAACCGGGGTGAGGCGCATCCCTAGAAAAGAGCGTGCCGGGCCTGATTTCTGTTAATTTCCCTGAACCGGCCCGGAAAGCACAGAAACAGATTTGACAGTCCGAATCCGGCGGGTACAATCTTGCCCAGAAGAAGTTGATCACACACCCAAATCTCCCAGATGGACACCACCTGCAAACACCCAAAAGTCCGCGTGGTAGCGCGTGAAGAGGACGTTGAATACGTCGAATGTCTGGACTGCGGCCAGGTATTCGACTCCAACGAGTTCCGAGACATGGAAATCGAGGAAGAAGTGCTTCAGAAGCCAGACGAAGATTAAGTATCGGCCGCGCGCAAGCGATCGTCATGTTGTCCACTCTCCTACGAGTGTCGACTCCGCACCGTTTTTGTGCGCCATCGAGATGACCCTGGTCACCCCGCCTCCCCGTCAAGCTCCGTAAATATTGGTATCTATGAAGCGATTGCGAAATTTGCCCTGCGGATCGTACTGGGCCAGAAGCCCCTCGTAGCTGGACAGTTTGGGGTAAAGGGGCTTTAACTGCTGCGGTGACATCGTGAACAGCTTGCCCCAGTGAGGGCGGGCATGGAACGGCGCCAATTTCTCTTCGATCATGGGCAGCACATTCTTGACCGCCGGCCACTCCGGTTTCCAAGTGAAGTGAATAGCCATCGTAGGCCGTTGATAAGCCGTGCTCATCCAAAGATCATCGCTCGCGACGGTCCGCACTTCCGAGATAAACAGATGGGGAGTGATGTGGTCACGAAGCTGCTCGACTGCCAGAATGGCTTCGTAGCCCCGCTCCCGGGGGATCAAATACTCAGACTGCAATTCGGCCCCGCTGCTGGGCGTGAAGTTGATGCGGAAGTGGGGTAGCCGTTCATACCAGGGACCCGGAATGCCCAGCTGTTCCGTACAGCTCTCTGCGGAATGCCCAGGTATCGGGTGGAGTCTCCGGGTTGCCAGCTTGGCGCCCAGTAGTTCCGGGGCGAACTGCGGCGCCTTTCCGCCCTCAACCCGCCGCTTGACCCATACCTGCCCGATCGTGTGATTCTGCCAGTCGGTGAACAGGCTGACGCTGTAGCCGCCGGCGAAGATTTCTTCCAGATGATGCTGCAGTTGATCCATCGACAGGTTTTCGTAAACCACCTGGCTGACCTGAAAGGCGGGTTGTACCTCCAAAGTAACCTTGGTGACGATGCCGATCGCGCCCAGGTGCACGGCTGTCCCATGGAATCGATCGCCATTCTGCTTGCGGGAGAGAACCATCGCCTTACCATCCGCCGTGACCACCTCCAGGCCGGTGACAGCCGTGGCCAGGTTGCCATTCTTGTTGCCCGAGCCGTGGGTCGCGGTAGCGATGGCGCCCGCGACCGAAATATGAGGTAGGGAAGCCAGGTTATGCACGGCGTACCCCTGACCGTCTAGATACGGGGCCAGCTGGCTATAGGTGACGCCTGCTCCTACGGTGACCGTGCCTGACTCGCGATCCAGGGCCATCTGGTCGAGGTGGGTCAGTGATATCTGGTTCTGCGTGCTATCAGCGATCCCGTTGAAGGAATGGCGAGCCCCCAGCGCCCTGAGCTTGGCACAGCTCTTCACCATGTTCTGCACTTCCTCCACCGTTTGCGGCTGGTACAGGTGGTCGGTGCTGTAGGTGTAGTTCCCTGACCAATTGGTACGCCCGGCGGTTTGTTCGCCCGAGGCCAAGGGCGACAGGACGGTGCCGGCAAGAAACGCGCCGGAGGTCTTCAGAAACTCTCTCTTATCCATATATATGACCACCCTGGGAAGAATACAGCACCGGAGAAATAGACCGCGCGGGATCAGACTACCCGGCTTGAATGGGGCAATTAGTACCAAAAGAAATTTGTCATCCCGACCGGAGCGACCTGCTGTTTCTCAATTCGGGCACCCAGCATTTTGTTGCCGGATCCCCTCCAGTTCTCACGCAGACTCTACGCCCCGTCCGATTTGTCCCGCGGCACGAACCAACCCACAAGTAATCCACCGGAGAGATATCTTTTGGTCTGGCCGATGCCCGAACCTGTTCACTAACTCCCCCGGACGAGTAATAACAATGTCGCAAAACGAACGATATCCTCCAGCAGTTGATGGAAATTGACACACCATCACCGCAAGTGCGCCTGTAGGGAAACTGTAATTGTTTGCTTGTCTTGTTTCTCAGAAGTTGATCTCCCAAAGCTTACACTTGCGACCTAATTCGCACTAATTGGAGTTTTGAACCAATGAGCCAGTCCACCAATGTTTCACTGAGCCGTCGTGTGCCTTCAAGACAGGTTTTCCGTCGCGGATGGATGCCCGTGCTGTTCAGCGCTCTCGCATTGGTAGCTGGCGGACCCGCCGCATGGGCAACCGCGGCAACAACGACTTCGTTGTTTACCACTCCTGAAAGCCCGTCGAGTGGTGCTGTTATCACCATGACAGCCCAGGTTACGGCCACGGAGTTTACCGTTACCGGTGGCACTGTAACCTTTACAGATACTTACAACAGCGTCACCGAAGTCTTGGGTACAGTCCAGGTTCAATCGACCAACGGTAATCCTGGCCTGGCTGTCCTGGAGGTTGAAGTCGGCGGCGTGGGAGCCCATCAATTCGTCGCCAACTACGGCGGCACTGCAGTCTTCGCAACCAGTTCGTCCTCTCCGCAGTCAGTTACGTTCGCCGGTCCTTATTTAAGTTCAACCGCGCTGGCTAGCTCTGGTACGGCCGGCAATTACACACTTACCGGCACTGTCTCCGCGTTCGGTCCGGTGACTCCGACAGGGAGTGTCACTTTTACCGATACAACCTCGAATGCGACTCTAGGCACCGCCACCCTGAACACGTCGACATTGCAGACCGGCTTCACTCCTTACACCCTTTACCCCATCGCCAACATGAACAACGGGCAAACCGGCAGCACGATCGGTCCCGCGATTGGCGACTTCAATGGTGACGGCCGTCCCGATTACGCAGTACCCACCAACTCAGGCCCCATCGCCATTCTCTTGGGCGCCGGTAACGGCACTTTCACGAATGGCACTACGATTACCACCACGAGTCCGTTCGAGCCGACCTCGGTCGTCGTGGGCGACTTCAACGGCGATGGCAAGCAAGATCTCGCCGTGCTCAGCGCCGCTGGAACCGGCTCGGTCAATATCTACTTAGGCAATGGAAACGGAACCTTCCAAGCAGCCAAGAACTATCCGGTAGCGGCGTCCACGTCAGCGTCGAGATTGCTCGCCGTCGGTGACTTCAACCGCGATGGCGTACAGGATCTGGTGGCCACCAATTCCGGCCTGAATAACGTTGCTGTCCTGCTGGGCAATGGTGATGGCTCGTTTCAAGCACCGTCGTATTACCCAGTTGGCGGTAATCCCTGGAATGTCGTCGTGGGTGACATTAACCAGGATGGCTTCCTTGATCTGGCGGTAGCGTCGGACGGCAGCACTTCAGTGAGTGTTCTTCAGGGCAATGGCAACGGTACCTTCCAGGCGTATATGGCCGTCAACACCGGAGCCCAGCAGGTAGGTTCGGTAGCGATCGGCGACTTCAATGGGGACGGGTACCCGGATCTGGCCACTACCAGTGCGCCTGACAATTCTATTTACATTCTTCTCAACAAGAAGACGGCGACTGCCAGCTTCCAGGCGCCAGTGCAATATGTCCAGACCGACGGCGCTACGGCCACCGGTCCTTACTATCTGACCATCGGAGATTTCAATCGCGATGGCAATCTCGACATCATCTCGGCCAACAACGGCAATGCCACGGTAGGCATTCTGTTGGGCACGGGGACCGGCACTTTCGGAACGACGGCTTATTACCCAGTGGGCAGTGGAGACATCTTCGCCAACGTGGGAGATATCAATGGCGATGATCGTGTGGATATCACGGCCGTCACCGGCACCGGCCTGGCAGTGCTGCTGTCCGGCCAGTCAGAGTCGGCCTCCATCTCCAACGTCGCCTTCTATGGATGCGGTGCGCAATCCGTCACCGCCTCCTATGGCGGCGATGGTAATTATGCAACCAGCACTTCTTCCGCATCGACCTTCACTCCTGCGAAACAGACAACCGGCCTGGTGCTTACAGTGGCGCCTCTGACTGGCGTGGTCGGCCAGCAGTTCACACTGCAGGCGACACTTTCTCCCTATCTCTATGGTTCGATCACGACTAACGGAGAACCAGTCACCTTCTACGCCAATGGAGTGAACATTGGCACGTCCAAGCTCTCCGGCGGAGTCGCCACCATCATTGGCACTCCCAACACCACCGGCACCTACACCGTTTATGCAACCTACGGCGGGGATTGCACCTTCAGTGGAAGCACCAGCAATTCTTACACCGGTACGGTCTTGCAGGCATCGACCCTAACCTGGCCAACGCCCGCGGCGATCGCGTACGGTACTCCGCTAAGCTCTGTGCAATTAAATGCCACGGATTCAGTTGCCGGCACCTTTGTCTATACTCCAGCGGCAGGAACTATTCTGAACGCCGGCACGAATACTCTCTCCGTAACCTTCACGCCTAGCAACAGTGCCTACGGGGTGGAGACGGCGACGGTACAGATCACCGTGAACCAGGATAAGTCGGTCATAACCTGGCCGACACCCACGCCGATCACCTACGGAACGGCCCTGAGCGGCTTTCAGCTCAATGCCACATCATCCTCGGGCACCGTCTCGGTGCCGCTTTCCACCTACTACAACGTGAACGGTATCTACTCGCCGGGCTCTAAGTACAGCACGGGAGGTTTTGATAACGACGGATACTCCTACTCCACCAATAAGATCGGTTCGACTATCGTCTGGAACGGTCTGACCTTCAACATCGGTCCGGCGAATAAGCCGGACGCTGTCGCCAACCAGACGGTCAGCTTGCCTGCAGGACAATATACAAACCTGTATTTGCTCGGAGCGATGGTCAATAACATCGGAGCAAGCCAGACCTTTACCGTGACTTACACCGATGGCACCACCACCCAGGTGACCCAGAATATGAGCGACTGGGTCTACGCGGCAGGGTGGCCGGGCGAGTCCGTGGTCAACTGCAACTATGATCGTAACTTTGACGACGGTTCGACCCAGGCAGACTCAGTATGCGTCTACGGATATCAAATAGCGCTTGATCCGACCAAAACCCCGCAAAGCGTCGCCCTGCCGAATACACGAAACATCGTATTCCTGTCCATGGACCTCACCACCCCTGCGATTCCGGGAACATTTGTTTACGATCCGCCCGCAGGCACTATCGAACCGGTCGGTACAGACACGCTGTCGGTCACCTTCACTCCGACGAACAGTACGGACTATTCGACATCCACGGCCACAGTGAAGTTGGTAGTCGACGCTCCTGACAACCCGATCGAAACACCCACGATCCAATGGCCAACGCCGGCGCCCATCACCTACGGAACGCCATTGAGCTCCGTGCAACTCGATGCGGTCGCTACGGCGCTGTCGCGGCCGACCCCTGTTGTCCCGCAGAGTCAGTTGCAGGTGCTGTCCACGTCTAGCAACGGTACCGGCTATTTGTTGAACGGCTTCGACACCGCAGGAAATACTTATTCCTATAACCAGTTGAACAATGGTTCCGTCATTTATCAGGGCACCACGTTTACCCTGGGGCAGCCAACGGTTCCCAACGCCATCACCAACGGCGCGGTCTACACGCTCCCGGCGCCTGGCAACTATTCCGCTGTCTACTTGATTGGCGCTGCGACCACAACCGGGCAGACGAACGAGCCCTTCATCCTGACCTATAACGATACCAACGGCCCGGTCAGCGAAACCGTGAACATGAGCTCATGGAGCGCATCGGCAGGCTATGCGGGCGAGACCATTGTCGCCACCACGAACCGCGCGAACACGCAGGGCGGCGGCAGTAACTCGGGAACCTATGATCTCTACGGATATCAAATTCCCGCTGATCCCACGAGAACCCTGTTGAGCGTCACTCTGCCGAGTACCCGGAACGTCGTGATTATGGCGCTTGGCTTCGGCACCAACACGCAAGCGACCGTGCCTGGCACCTATGCCTATACTCCGGTTACCGGCACTGTGCTGCCGGTCGGCACCAATCCACTGTCGGTAACCTTCACTCCAAGCAACCCGGCGGCCTATACCGGCGCGACAGGGACCAACTCGATCCTCGTCACGCAGGCGACGCCTGTTCTGAACTGGCCAACCCCGGCAGCGATTCCGGTAGGGACGCCACTGAGTAGCATCCAGCTCGATGCCACCGCTACGTTCCAGGGCGCCACTCTTCCTGGAACATTTACCTACACACCTGCTGCCGGTACGGTACTGGCGGCAGGCACGCAGACCTTGAGTGTGCTCTTCACACCCACCAATACCACTGACTTCACCACCGCGACGGCAACAGTACAGATCGTGGTCGGATCTACGGGTTCCAGCGGGATCAGTGGATCCGCCTTGTTCCCCAGCGGCGACTGCTGCTTCTTCAGCCAGCCGACTCCCTATGCCATTACGGTATCGGGATCTACGGCTGCTCCGACAGGAACCGTGAATGTGGTCTTCAATGGTCAGACTTTGGCGACCGGCACACTCACGCCCGGATCGGGTACGAGTTCTAGCGCGACCTTGAACCTGATCAGCAGCTACTTCACCCCGGGAAACAACACCGTCACGCTGAACTACCTTGGGGACGACAACTACATTCCCAACAGCAACACGGCAGTGATCGCCTTGCGTAATCCCGCGATCGGGGCCCAACCTGCAACCGTGAACGGTGGCACCAGCACGATAGAGGTGCCCTACGCCTTCCCTGTGGCCGGAGCAATGACCTTCAACTTCAACCCGGCAAACGGGGGAATCACTGATTTCAGCAATACGGGTGCGAGCACCTGTCAAGCTGGAGTGCAGGAAACCGCGGGCACGGTTTGCATCTTGAGCATTGCTTTCAAACCAGGCTTGCCCGGCATCCGCAAGGGAGTGGTGCAGGTCAACTTCACCGCTGCTGGAGGTCAGGCCGAACCCACTCTCTACCTGTTCCTTTCAGGACTGGGCAGCGCGGCGCAGATTTCGTTAAGCAGTGCCACGCAGCAGATACTGAACTCGACGCTCAACCAGCCGCAGAGCCTGACTTTCAACCCGTCGGATTTGACCAACTCCAAGCTGTACGCGGCCAACAGCATGGCGGCGCAGATCGATACACTCCCGGCATCGGGTGGCTCGTTGACCCAATGGAACAAGACCAACACCAAGAACCTGGTTTATCCTAGCGACCTGACCTTCGACGCTTTCGGGGATCTCGTAGTAGCGGATGCTAATGCAGCCAAGGTGTTCAATTTCAATCCTGCATTAGCCGAATCGACGGTGAATACGGGGACCTACAAGCTCGGGCTTCCGACCGCGGCCAGGATTGACTTCGGCGGCAACATCTACATCGCCGATGCGGGCAGCACGCCACGGATCATCGAGGTGCCCGGGGAAACCTATGCATCGTACACGCCCAGCCTGCTGAGCCTTGGCAGCCTGAGCGTAAGCTTCCCGCAGGCCCTTGCTGTCGATAACGCCGGCGCCAATCTGTACATCGGCGACGGAAACCTCAATCAGGTTCTTGAGGTCGCGCTCAACGGCACCGGCGCCACGCCGGTGGCCATTGCGCCCTGCGATAGCACGGTTACCACCTGCTCGCTCAACTCGCCTGCAGGCATTGCGTTCGATCCGAACGGTGATATGTTCGTCACCGATAGCGATCAACGCGTCCTCATGGTGCCGGCCGCACATTCGGCCAGCGCCCCCACCACCCAGGTAGCGCTGACGGGGCTTAACAATCCCACCGGCATCGGCTTGGATGGCTCCGGCAACATCTATGTCAGCGACCTGAACACCAACATCGTTAAGCTGCTGGTGAACAGCGGTGCGCTCAAGTTAGGTTCGCTTAACTCCTCACTCACCACCACACTGACCAACACCGGCAACTTGAACCTGACGATCTCTGGGCTGACCTTCGCCAATGGATCGGGCAGCGCCTTTACGCAAACCAACACCTGCTCCGGGTCGATTGCCCCGGGCGGTAGCTGCACCATCACCGTTACCTACTCGAATGCGAGCGGGGCGGCGACGGACACTCTGACGGTGACGAGCAATGCGTTCTCCGCCACCGGGGTCACGATTCAGCTCAGCCACAACTAACCGCGTTTACTAACCAAATGAGCCGTGCTCGACATGAGCACGGCTTATTTTCGTTTTGGTAATACTTCAAACTCCGCCAGTCTGGCTACCGGCGAGTGCTCGCAAACTATATTGCCGAATCGGTTACTGTGACTGTTACCCGCCGCTAAGTGTACTCCCGCTTGAAGTTACCCCTAACCGCTGGCTAATCGCCAACATAGCCTCCCTTGGTGAGGCCCGATTCGAATAGTTAAATCCCCCATAAGGGTAATAACAATGTGTCAAAAGAAGGGGTTATTCTCCAGGCGCTGGTGGAAATCATTGCGACCCCATTACCGCAGGTGTGTTATCACGCAACTGCTTTGAACACTGCCTTCTTACCAAGCGCGCTTGTTTCCGAAAGATCACGCTTGCGAACTAAACCGTACCAATCGGAGCCTTGAAACCCATGACGCCCTCCCCCATCCTTCGATTTAGACGCAACTTGACTTCCCGACAGGTATCTCTTGGCCGATGGATGCCAGTGCTGTTATGCGCTCTTGCGTTGGTGGCTGGTGGGCCTGCAGTATGGGCACAGGTCGGCGCCGAAACCACGACTACTCTGTTCACCACCCCGGAGAGTCCGTCGAGCGGGGCGGTCATCACTATGACAGCGCAAGTCTCGGCTACGGAGTTCACCGTTGCCGGCGGTACTATGACCTTCACGGATACGTATAACGGCGTCACCGAAGTCCTGGGCACGGTGCAGGTTCAATCGACCAACGGTAATCCCGGCACGGCGGTACTGCAGGTTGCAGTCGGCGGAGTGGGAACTCATCAATTCATCGCCAACTATGGCGGTACCGCAGTATTTACGACCAGCTCGTCATCCGCGCAGACGGTGACCTTTAGCGGGCCTTACTTGACATCGACCGCGCTGACCAGCACTGGCGCCGCGGGGAACTACACACTCACCGGTACGGTATCGGCATTTGGTCCGGCAACTCCGACCGGTAGCGTCACTTTTACGAATACAACCTCAAATTTCACCCTGGGCACCGCCACGTTGAACCCTGCGACGTTGCTGACCGGCTTCACTCCTTACACCCTCTATCCCATCGCGAACATGAACAACGGGCAGACCGGCAGCACGATCGGACCCGCGATTGGCGACTTTAATGGTGATGGCCGTCCTGACTATGCCGTTCCCACCAACACTGGCCCGGTTGTTATTCTGCTGGGCTCCGCGAACGGAACTTTTACCAACGGCACGACGATTAACACCACGAGTCCCTTCGAGCCGACCTCGGTCGTTGTGGGAGACTTCAACGGCGATGGCAAACAGGACCTGGCTGTTCTCAGCGGCGCCGGAACCGGTTCCGTCAATATCTACTTAGGCAATGGAAACGGAACCTTTCAGACCGCCAGGAACTATCCGGTAGCGGCCTCCACTTCAGCATCAAGGCTCCTCGCCGTCGGCGACTTCAACCGCGATGGCGTTCAGGATCTCGTGGCCACCAATTCTGGCCTTAGTAACGTGGCTGTTCTCCTGGGCAACGGCGATGGCTCATTTCAAGCGCCGGCGTATTACGCAGTTGGCAATGATCCATGGAATGTTGTCGTCGGTGATTTGAACAAGGATGGCTTTCTGGACCTGGCCGTGTCTTCGGACGGTAGCAGCTCCGTCAGCATCCTTCAGGGTAAGGGCGACGGCACCTTCAAGGCGTTTACCACCGCCAACACGGGAGCCAGCCAGGTAGGTTCGGTAGCGATCGGTGACTTTAACGGGGATGGTTATCCTGACCTGGCCACCACCAGTGCGCCTGACAATACCGTCTATATTCTCCTCAACAAAGGTACCGCGACCCCCACCTTTCAGGCGCCAGTACCGTACCTCCAGACCGACGGTGCTACGGCCACCGGTCCTTACTACCTGACGATTGCCGACTTCAATCGTGACGGCCATCCTGACATTATCTCCGCCAACAACGGTAATGCCACGGTAGGTATTCTGCTGGGCACGGCCACCGGCACTTTTGGCGCGACGACCTATTATCCTGTGGGCAGCGGCGACATCTTTGCCAATGTGGGTGATATCAACGGCGATGACCGCGTGGACATCACCGCCGTCACCGGTACCGGCCTTGCTGTGCTGCTTTCCGGTCAGTCAGAGTCGGCTTCCATTTCCAACGTCGCCTTTTATGGATGCGGTACGCAATCCGTCACGGCCACCTATGGCGGCGACGGGAACTATGGGACCAGCACTTCGTCGGCTTTGACATTTAGTGGCGCAAAGCAGACAACCGCCCTGACTCTCACCGCGAACCCGGTGAATGGCGCTGTAGGCCAACAGGTCACCCTGATTGCCACGCTCGCACCCTACAATTATGGTTCGACCACGACCAATGGTGAGGTAGTCACCTTTACTCATAATGGGGCGATCATCGGCACCGCACCACTGGCCAACGGCATTGCTACGCTGGTATACACACCGCCAGGCGGCGTCGACGTCTACAGGGCAGCTTATGCAGGCGACTGCGGATTCAACGGCAGCGCCAGCAACACCGTGAACGGTACGACCTTGTTAGCGTCCAATCTCGAGTGGGCGACTCCTGCACCCATTACATACGGCACTGCGCTGAGCGCAACGCAGTTGAATGCGACGGATAATAAGCGCGGAACCTTTGTCTATAATCCAGCCGCCGGCACGGTTCTGGCGGCGGGCGTGCATACTCTCACCGTAACCTTTACTCCGAACAATCCTCTCTACGCGGTGGAGACGGCAACGGTACAGCTCACCGTAAACAAGGCTATGACGGTCATTACCTGGCCGACACCTACACCCATCACCTACGGAACACCGTTGAGCGGGTTCCAGCTGGATGCAACCGCTTCGAGCGGCGTCGTGTCGGTTCCGCTCTCCAGTTACTACAATGTATGGGGCATCTACACGCCAGGCTCGACATACGGCACCGGCGGCTTCGATAACGATGGCTACTCCTATTCGACGGCTACGCTCGGCTCAACCGTAGTGTGGAACGGCATGACTTTCGACATAGGTCCCCCAAACTTGCAAGACGCCGTTAATTCCAAGACGATTACGCTTCCCGCCGGTAAGTTCACAGACCTGTTCATGCTGGGCGCGATGGTCAATAACATCAACCCGCCGACCGCGACCTTTACCGTAACTTATACCGACGGCTCGACGACTGTACTGACTCAGAATATGAGCGACTGGTTCAACGCGGCTGGGTGGCCAGGTGAATCAGTTGTCAACTGCAGTGAGAAGCGCAACTACCAGGACGGTAGTTCACAACCGGACTCAGTGTGCGTATATGGATACGATATTCAGCTCGACGACACTAAAACGGTGAAGAGCGTCACGCTGCCGAATAATCGCAACATCGTCATGTTGTCCATGGACCTTGCCACGCCGCAGATCCCGGGGACATTCGTCTACAACCCTCCGGCTGGCACGATCGAGCCGGTCGGTACGGATACTCTTTCTGTAACCTTCACTCCGACCGATGCCACCGATTACACCACGGCCACAGGCACCGTCGAACTGGTCGTGACAAACCCTGTTACTCCGATCGTCACCCCGACGCTCTCTTGGCCCACGCCGGCACCTATTAGCTACGGCACGCCCTTGAGCTCGGTCCAACTCAATGCCGTAGCCATGGGCGCCCCCCGGCCCACGCCGGTCATCCCCACCAGTCAGCTGCAGGTGATTGCCACCTCCACCGACGGTACTCCGTATAACCAGCCGGGCTTCGACAATGCCGGTGGAACGTACTCGTACAACAAGCTGAACAACGGTTCGGTCGTTTTCGCGGGCACAACCTTCACCCTCGGTCAGCCCACTGTTCCCAACGCCATCACTAATGGAGCGGTATATACCCTCCCGGTACCGGGCAACTATGCCGCTGTTTATCTGATTGGCGCTGCGACAGCCACCGGGCAGACAACTCAACCCTTCATCCTGAATTACTCCACCGGGAACCCGGTAACCCAGACGATCGACATGAGCTCGTGGGCTCAGCCTGCAGGCTACTCGGATGAGACGACCATCGCCACCACGCCCTACAAAAATACCCAGGCTGGCGGAGAGGTGGCGGGAACCTTTGACCTCTACGGATATACAATTCCTGCTGATCCCACCCGTACGCTGGTAAGTATCAGCGTTCCCAATAACCGGAAGGTAGTGATCCTGGCACTTGGCTTCGGAGACAACACTCAGGTGATTGTGCCGGGAACTTATGTCTACACTCCGCCTGCGGGCACGGTCCTGCCGGTGGGGACGGATCCGTTAGCGGTAACATTTACTCCAACCAATCCTGCGGGCTATACAAGCGCGTCCGCGACCAACTCGATTGTCGTTACCAAGGCAACGCCTGTTATCACCTGGCCTACGCCGGCAGCCATCGCGGTCGGAACCGCGCTGAGTGGCACGCAACTCGATGCGACGGCAACGTTCCAGGGTGGGCCTCTTGCGGGGACCTACACTTACACCGTGTTGCCCGCCAACACACCGGCGCCGGGTGCAATACTCACTGCGGGGACGTGGACCTTGCAGGTGGTCTTCACGCCGGCCGATACCACGGACTTCAACAATGCGACGGCAACGGTGCAAATCGTGGTTGGCTCCTCAGGCTCTACCGGCGTCGGCGGTGGGCTCGTGTTTCCCAGCGGGGACTGCTGCTTCTTTAGCCAGCCAACTCCATACATAGTCAGCGTGTCAGGATCCACCGCACCCCCGACCGGCACCGTGAACGTGGTCTTCAATGGACACACGCTCGCTACCGGTACGCTCACTCCTGGATCAGGAGCGAACTCGAGTGTGACCCTGTTCCTTATCAGCAGCTACTTTGTCCCGGGTAACAACAACGTCACCATCAACTATCTGGGAGACACGAACTACGTCCCCACCAGCAACTCGGTGGTCATTCCTTTGCGGAATCCGGCAATTGGGGCGGACCCTGCGGCGGTGGGCGGCGGCACCAGTACGATTCAGGTGCCCTATGCCTTCCCTGTGGCAGGAGCCATGACCTTCACCTTCAACCCTGGAGGCGGCGGCACCTCTGAATTCACTAACACCGGCGCGACCACTTGCGTATCGGGAGCGCAGGAAGCTGCCGGCACGGTTTGCATCTTGAGCATAGCGTTCAAACCAAGCCTGCCTGGTATTCGCAGAGGAGCGGTGCAGATCAACTTTACGCCCACCCAGGGGCCGGCCGAGCCGATCCTCTACCTTTTCCTGTCCGGATTGGGTTCGGCGGCGCAGGCTTCGCTCAGCAGCGCCACCCAGGTGATACTGAACTCAAACCTTAACCAGCCGCAGAGCCTGACGTTCAACCCGTCGGATCTGACCAACTCCAACCTGTACGTCGCCAACAGCATGGCGGCGCAGATTGATACGCTTCCTTCATCGGGTGGTGCGCTGACCCAGTGGAATGCTGCGAACACCAAGAACCTGGTTTATCCCAGCGACCTGACCTTCGACGCCTTCGGCAACCTCATCGTCTCCGACGCCAACGCAGCCATGGTCGTAAGCTTCAACCCTGCATTTGCCGAATCGACGGTGAACACCGGGACATTCACGCTTGGAGTTCCCACCGCAGCCAGGATCGACTTTGGCGGGAACATCTACATTGCTGATGGAGGCAGCACGCCGCGGATCATCGAGGTGCCTGGGGAACCCTATGCATCGTACACGCCCAGCCTGCTTGGTCTTGGCGGCCAGAGCGTAAGCTTCCCGCAGGCCCTTGCTGTCGATAACGCCGGCGCCAATCTGTATATCGGCGACGGAAATCTCAACCAGGTCCTCGAGGTCGCGCTCAACGGCACAGGCGGCGCACCGGTCGCCATCGCGCCTTGCGATGCCACCGTCACCTCTTGCGCGCTCAACTCGCCTGCAGGCATTGCGTTCGATCCGAACGGTGATATGTTCGTCACCGATAGCGGCAAACGCGTGCTCATGGTGCCGGCTGCGCACTCGGCCAGCGCCCCCACCACCCAGGTACCGCTGACCGGGCTTAACAATCCCACCGGCATCACCCTGGATGGTTCGGGCAACATCTATGTGAGCGACCTGAACACCAACATCACTAAGTTGCTGGTGAACACCGGGGCGCTCAAGTTAGGTGCGCTCAACTCCTCACTCACCACCACGCTGACCAACACCGGCAACTTGAACCTGACGATCTCTGGGATGAGCTTGGCCAATGGATCGGGCAGCGCCTTCACCCAAACCAACACCTGCACCGGGTCGATTGCGCCGGGTGGTAGCTGCACCATCACTGTTACCTACTCGAATGCGAGCGGGGCGGCGACGGACACGCTGACGGTGACGAGCAATGCGTTCTCCGCCACCGGGGTCACGATTCAGCTCAGCCACAACTAACCGCGTTACTAACCCAACGAGCCGTGCTCAATCTGAGCACGGCTCGTTTTCGTTTGCCGAGAGTCTTCTAACAAACCATCTGGAACTGGACGGGTCTTGTTTGACGCAGACACTGAAACTGTCACGGTAACTGAAACTTATTCTCAACCATACCGGTCACGTTGGTTTCCAGGGCAAAGAGGCAACCCCCAAACCGCTCCCAGTGTCCGGCTTCCGACGAAGCCGAGGTGATGTAAAGCACATTGCCGTGTGGGCCACCGAATGTACAATTCGTCGGCCGGCTCACTGGCAACTCAATCACGCGATCGATCTTTCCGTTCGGCGCAACCCGGACGATGCAGCTCCCCCCATAACGGCAATTCCAAACATAGCCATCTGTGTCCATCGCGGAACCGTCAGGGCCGCCGCGCTCGAAACCCTCGAAGAACGGCTCCTCCCCCCGAATGGATCCGCCGGCTGCGTCATACTCGTAGGACCAAATGCAATTCTTCAAGGTGTCGCCGAAGTAGAACTTGGACTTGTCCGGACTCCAAAGCAGGGTATTCGAAATGCCCAGGTCGCGGCGCCATTCCTGCGCAGTCCCGCTTCCGTCGACGCGGTAGAGCACTCCGTCTGTGCCGCCCGCCGGCGTGGTGTCGCCATTTTCTTTCACGTTGTTGCGCATCGAGCCTACCCACAACGCACCAACGGGATCGACGGCCGCATCGTTGCAGCGGACGAAGGGCCAGCCGGGTAGGGCAAATAACGGTGCGGGCGGCGTATCATTGCCCGGCTTCCACAGGGCGATACCGGACCCGAGAGATAAGGCCAGCGTATCGTTGCGGCTGGTTTCCATTACGCACGTCGCCGGTTCAGAGAAGAACCAGGTCTTGAGTGCACCGTCCTTCAGCACGTAACGATGGACAAGAAATCGATTGATGTCCGTCCAATAGACACTTTGGCTGTCCTGGTTCCACAGCACTCCTTCACCACACACATCTCCGGTGGCGGCGATACATATCGGCTGTTCGAGTTTTAGAGGCATGATCGTCGTTTGTTGCGCGCCCATAATAGCAGGCTTGCTAGGCTCGATCCATCTGCACCACCGCTGCACTGGCTGCGGGCATTGCGATGGTCAGTTGCCCTTTGCGCAGGGGCAGAGCTTCAGTCTTCGCTGCTTTCCACGCGCCCCTCGATGTGACCTGTGCTCCGCCCAACGTGATTCCGTTCGTCGCATTCACTGCGGGAGCCGTCAAGCGAACGGCTTTTGCATGCAGATCATTACCTTCAAGGCCTGTTGCTACATGCACGACCGAGACCGTTGTCCCCTTGTTAATCAGAATGAGCATCAGCGGTCCTTCCCCGAGCCGCGTGGCATAGGCTTTCACCTTGGGGCTTTCACTAACTTCCACGTGGAGCAGCGCACCCTGCCCAAACAGGCTGAAGGCGAGCAGACCATAGTATTCCGGCTTGGCCACGTAATGGCCCTGTTCATCATCACCGATAGGGGAGTAGGAGCTGATGAAGCCGAGCTGATTTACGCCCGTTTCCATATTGACTCCAGAGCAGCCGTTGTAGGCGAGGGTGCACAGGTAGTCGAGTGACCACAGTGCGGCTGCCATCGTGTCGCTTACCCCTGGCCGTCCTCCGCCGGAGAAGGAATTGACCTCGCAGATACGATAGGGCAGGCTGCAGCTTTGCGATGCAGCCCGCAATTGATCGAGTTGGGGCTGCAACTTAGGATCGACACCCAGCAACTTCTCAATCGTGCTGCCCGGATTTTGTCCCTCCCGGTAGTAATGGTGGGTAAGAAGAACGGCATCGCGGCCCTCGTCGGTAGCAAATCGGGTTACCCAATCCGTCTTGCCTGCAACGTCAGGCCCAGCCAACGGGATATGCTGCCATTGTGCCCGCAATGCCTTTTTGTAGCGGCGGTAGTCCGCTAGCCAATCCTCGTAGCCGTAATTCAGAGGCCGATGTTTCCCTCGCGAGAAGAGATCAGGTTCATTGCCAATCTCGAAAGCCAACAGCCGCTCGCCGGCAGTGGCTAGCACCGTTCTTGCCTCGGCGATCGCCTGTATTTCTGAGCCGCTGCCGAGATTCAATGCCCAAATCAACTTCCATCCAGTTGCCTCAAGAAAGCCACCCAGATCTTTCAACGCGGCATCGTTGAGCACGGTCCCGAAGGGGCTGGAAACCGCCGTAGCCGCCGCCCCGTAAGTCGCATAATCCGCAGTATTGCCGCCCACTCGAATCACGCCACGCGTCCCCAGCGCGCGGGCTAGCTGCACATAAATGCCATTCTCGCGGCTCAGCAAGCCGTGCCTCGCCACAGAGGAGATCTCATATCCAAATCCCACGAAATCGGGCGGGATCACAGGCAGCGGAAGAGGGCCGCCAATAGTTACCTCAACCGCGGGCGCGTCGCCTGCCACCGCTGACGGTGTGGCCAGGGCAGCGGCCGCAAACGCAGTATTGGCGATGAAGTCGCGACGATTCATCTCTTCTCCTCAAGCCGATGCGATCGAGTATAAAGACCTGGCGCGAACGATGTTTCCTACGTGGGCTCGGCTACAACTACCGGGGTCTACCCCGGGCCATGCGTAACCTGCCAGAATGGGCCATGGTAACCGACCTGGCAGCTTCCCGAACGCAGGCGCAAGCGGCACTGCAACGCATGCTCGGCCGGGGTAGGTTCATCTCTCTGCTCGTGCTGGCCGGCGTGCTGGCCGTATGTGTCGCGTTTTCCTGGACTACGCGCGACGCGATGGCCCATCTGTCCTTTCTCAAGGGCCAAAAAACACAGCAAGGAAATCCCAGCCAGACCGCGATCGTTGATTTGCATCCCTGGCAAATTGCGCAGGCGTTAGCTCCTCTTGCAGTCAGCAAGGAAGAAGAAGAGTTTGCCCGCGAAGCGGAACGTCTGGCCGATCACGAGGTGAACCAGGCCTTCGCCGCGTCGCTCCGCCAGGCTAGCGAACAGCACCTTACGCCCACGGGTGAAGCCCTCGAGCTTTCTCAAAAAGTAGCCCAGTTACAGGCGACGGCCAAAGAGGATCAGGCACAGGTGCGGAGTCTGATTCCGGCTCCCGGAAACGCCGGAAATGCTGGTATTGGAGACGACCTGAAAATTGCCCAGGCGCAGCTTGACCTTGATCAGGATGAGCTGAAGGATGCCCAGCAAGATCTGGCCCGGGCATCGGGCGATGCGCGCACAGAGATCCAACAGGAGCTGGCAGCGCACGAGGCGGCCGTTAGCAAGACGAACGCCCAATCTAGCGGCGATGGTCAGATAGCTGTCCTTTCCACTCGGCAATATGGCACGCTTGCCGGCCGTCTCGAGGCATGGAGCAGCCAACGCAGCCGCCTTGAATTAATCCAACAGGCCCTGCAGCAGGCAAAAGCCGACGAAGCCAGTTTGACCCTGCAGCACAATGCCCTCGAGGCGCAGGCCAATGCCGGCTCAGCGGCCGCAGCCGCCAGTGCGTCGCAGCCGAAAGGCGCAACTGCTCAGACCCAAGCAAACCAGCTTGCTATCTTGCAGCACAGAAGGGACCAGCGCCAGCTCCTAAGCATCTACGATGACCGTATCCAAACCCAACAGCAGCTCGCAGCGGTGTACAGCAAGTGGGCGGCCCAGGTAATGCTGCAGCATCGCATCGTAACCCACATGACCGTGCGGTCGCTGGCCACGGTGGCTATCATTCTGATTTGCGCGATTCTCTTTGAATCGGTAGGAACCTACCTGCTGGAGCGTCGCAAGCTTGATCGGCGGCGTATGCAAACGTTGCGCACCATCCTGCGCCTCAGTGTGCAGCTAGTCGGCCTCGTGTTTGTCTTATTGGTCACCTTCGGTGTGCCCAGTCAGATCTCGACTATCCTCGGTCTTGCTACCGCCGGGCTCACGGTGGCTCTGCAAAGTTTCATCCTCGCCTTCTTTGGCTGGTTCATCCTCATGGGCAAGAACGGAATCCGCGTAGGGGACTGGGTGCAGATCAATGGCGTGGCCGGCGAGGTCGTGGAGATCAACCTATTCCGCACGACCATACTTGAAAACAGTGACTGGGCTGATAAAGGACATCCGACGGGACGGCGCGCCACCTTTATCAACAACTTCGCCGTCACCGGGCAGTTCTTCAACTTCTCGACGGTGGGCCAATGGATGTGGGATGAAATGTCGATAAGCATTCCAGCATCCGCAGAAACCTACGCCAAGGTAGCACTCATTAATCAAGCCGTAATGGAAGTGACGCAGCAGGACGCCAGGCTTGCCGAAGAGGAGTGGAAACGTGTTCCCCGCAAGAATGGCTTGAACCAGGTCAGCGCGAGTTCCTCCGTCAACCTGCGCCCCGCAGGCTCGGGAGTCGATCTTCTGGTGCGTTATGTCACCCGGGCCTCAGACCGCCTTGAGGTACGCAACCGGTTGTACGAGCGCGTGATCGACGTGCTTCACAAGCCTCACGTACTGATTTCCACGGTCCAGCCATCCAAGCTTACGGCAGCGGTGCTTGCCGCAAGCGACGTCTCTGAACACGAGCCAAGAGATAAGCGCGCCAGCATGTATACCTAGCTCGGCGACAGATTTGCCGTAGCCCGAAAAACCCCCACCGAAATACCCTGCTTCAGAATCCTAAACTGGACGGGTACCCCATGTTCGCATCCGCGTACATGGGTTGAATAAGACAAGCGAAGCCCACCAAGCCGCAGCTAAATTGAGCACCCCAAAAGCAATCGAAACAAATCATTTTCAACCTGGTTTACCCATGCTGTTCGGATTTTTTCTCCGCTGTACTTGTTTTACCTGTGCTGTTCGGAGCTTGCCAACCACCAGCTCACATTGCATTCGCACAGTCGCGGACACTTAAAAAAATCCGACTGTGCGGAAGCCTTCAACACCAAACCCGCATCTCGGCTCAGAGGCGGTGTTCTAGCCGCCCATCACCCGCAAAGGATGGAGTCAACTCACAACTACACATTAGAGCTCCAGTTGGAACCAAACTCCTTGGTGTTGGTGAAGGTGGATCGCTGACTACTTGGCCGTCCAGCCGCCATCGATGAGCAGGTCGGACCCAGTCATGAAGCCGGCCAGGTCTGAGCAGAGGTAGCAAGCCAGGGCGCCGATCTCTTCCACCTTGCCCCATCGTCCCACCGGCAGGCTGGCCAGGAAGGCCGCATTTGTCTCTGGATTGTTAATGACAGCCGCGTTCATGTCGGTGGAAAATGGGCCCGGGCTGATGGTATTGACGGTAATGCCATCCCCAGCCAGTTCCAGCGCCAGGGCCCGCGTAAGGCCCATCAACGCTGCTTTGCTGGAGGAGTAGGGTGTGCGCCCCGGCAGCGAGACGTGACCCATGATGGAGGCCATATTGATGACTCGGCCGTACCCCGTGCCCTTCATTCCCGGAACGAAGGCGCGGCACACCAGGAAAGTAGAAATCAAACTCGAGTCCACGACGCCGCGAAACTCCTCCAGCGAATAATCCACCAGGTTCTTACGCAGATTCGTTCCCGCATTGTTGATCAGGATCTGCGCATGGCCAAAGCGCTCCTGGACGGCTCGCGCCAGCGCGGCCACGTCCTCTTCCCGCGTCACGTCGCCGGCAAAGAACGCCGCCGTCCCACCCTGTTCCGCGATCGCGTCGCGTACCGTTTCCAGGCGCTTGACATCGCGTGCCACCAGGGCGACCTGGGCGCCCGCCTCCGATAGTGCCTTAGCCATAGCCTCGCCGAGTCCGCGGCTTGCACCGGTGATCACGGCCGTCCTGCCAGAAAGATCGATTTTCATAGCCACATCCAAGATCATACCTCTCGCCCTGCAAGGGTTCTTGCTGGTACCCTGACCGGGCGGATTTCTCTCTGCCAACCGAGGGCCCTGGAGATGAAGGCAAGCCGAACACGGTACAGCATTGTTGCCTTGGCAATTGGGCTGGCTATCCTTTCCTACGTGCAGCGGGTTGCAATTTCGCAGGCCGCCGGGCCCATCTCCCACGACCTCCACCTCAATAAAGCACAAATGGGTCTGGTCTTCGGCGCCTTTGGCCTCTCCTACGCCTTGTTTGAGATTCCCATTGGGCTGCTGGGCGACAAGATCGGCGTGCGGCGGGTCTTGCTGCAGATCGTCCTGGGCTGGTCGTTTTTTACCGCTCTCACCGGCGCAGCCTGGAGCTTCCTCTCTCTCTGGACCATTCGTTTCCTCTTCGGAGCCGGCGAGGCAGGTTGTTTTCCCATCCTTACCCGCATGCTCAGCATGTGGCTCCCGGCGCGCGAACGCGTAACCGCCCAGGGGATGCTCTGGGCATTTGCGCGCTGGGGCGGAGCCTTCACACCGCCTCTGGTGCTGGCCGCGATCGGGCTGATCGGCTGGAGATATTCTTTTGTCGCCTTCGCCGGTCTGGGTTTGGTGTGGTGCGTCATCTTCTGGTTCTGGTTCAAAGACAATCCCAGGCAGCACACATCTGTGAATGATGCCGAAAGGGAACTGCTCGAAACCTCGCGCGTCCTGATGACGCACCATGCCGGGCAGAAGAAATGGCTGTCTTTGCTGCTTACGCCTGAAGTGATGATTCTTTGCCTGCAGTACTTTTGTGTTTCCTTTACCTGGTACTTCTACATCACCTGGCTGCCGACCTACCTGCGTGAGGGTCGAGGCCAGGACGCCGGCCATGCGGCGGCTCTGTCAGTTTTGCCTCTGCTCTTCGGCGGCTTCGGCGCCATGCTCACCGGCCTCGCTCCGGTGCGCTTGCCGCGCCGCCGCATTGCTTTCTTCGGACTTCTGTCGACTGCCCTTCTGTTGTTTGTCTTCCTCCACACGCAGACCGTCTTGCTCGCCATGCTGTGCATGGGCGCGGCCAGTTTATGCAGCGACCTCACCATGCCCATCTCGTGGGACGCTTGCGTTGAGATTGGCGGCTCTTACACGGCGACCGTTGCGGCAACCATGAACATGCTGGGGAACCTGGCCGGCTTTGTCATGCCGGTGGTGGGTGGATTTATCCTGCAGAAAACAGCCGGCAATTGGGCAGCATTGATTCACCTGATGATCGGCTCCGACGTGATTGCAGCCCTTTGCTGGCTTTACCTCAACCCTGAGCGGGCCGGCCGCCAGCGGGAACGGGAGCGCGGCCTAGAGCGGCTCAACGCCCAACTCAACGTGGAAGGTGCATCGTTCTGAACCAGAAACCAAACCTGGCGATTGCTTGCGGCGTAATCGGACTTTTGCTGTTGCTGCCGTTTCTCACCTTTGCCCTGGCCGATCCCGAGGCAGCGGGAAACTGGCCCATGCCCGGCCGTGATCCAGGAGGCACGCGCTATTCCGCGCTGACGCAAATTACTCCAGCCAATGTGAGCCGGCTGAAAGTGGCCTGGATCTACCATATGAAGCCGGCTGGGGCAGGCAGCAACGCCCTTCACCCATCGCAGGACCAGCCGCTGGTGATCGGCTCCACCATGTACGTGGTCACGCCCTATAGCCGGGTGGTAGCGCTGGATTCATCGACCGGCCACGAACAATGGATGTTTCAAATTCCCGATGGCGATCAGGCCTCCCTGCGTGGCGCCACCTATTGGCCGGGCGGAGAAGGCGCGGGGCCGGCCCTCATCTTCGGCACGCGCCGCGGCCGCATGTATTCCATCAGCGCAGCCACCGGTCAGCTTAACCAGGAGTTCGGCGACCACGGCATGGTTGACCTCAAAACGCCGGAGGTAATGACTACCGGCAAAGACAAGAGCTATATCCTGCCCAGCCCGCCCACCATCTACAAAAACCTGGTGATCACCGGCGCGGGCCCGGGCGAGGGGCCGGGCGGTTTGAATGGAGGGGTTGGACCCGCCGGCGATACCCGCGCGTGGAACGCGCGTACCGGCAAGCTGGTGTGGACGTTTCACTCCGTGGCTCGTCCGGGTGAAACCGGCCACGAGACCTGGGCCGGCGACAGTTGGAAAGATCGTTCGGGTGTGAACGTGTGGGGCTACATGACCGTGGATGTGGCGCGGGGCATTCTTTATATGCCCTTTGGCGCTCCCAACAATGACCGCGTGGGCATAGATCGTCCAGGCAATAACCTCTTCTCCAGTTCTCTGGTCGCCGTGAACGCCGACACCGGAAAGTTGCTCTGGTACTTCCAGGTGGTTCACCACGATATTTGGGATCTTGATACGCAATCGCCACCCACACTGTTCGACGTAAAACATGATGGCAAGACGATCCCGGCAGTGGCCACCGTGAACAAGAATGCACTCATGTTCATTCTCAATCGCGTCACTGGCAAGCCCATCTACGGCGTCGAGGAACGCCCTGTTCCCCAGAGCAATGTTCCCGGGGAGCAGACTTCACCCACCCAGCCCTTCCCGGTCGTGACCGAGCCGCTTTCGCAAAACACCCTTAGCCGCGACCATCTGTATCAGGACACGCCTGAACACAAGGCGTGGTGTGAGCAATATGTCGACAGCAATAACATGCTGCTGGGGCAAGTGCCGTATACGCCCACCGCACTCGACCGTTACACGGTCGGGTTGCCGGGCACACAAGGTGGCGTGAATTATTATGGCGGGGCCTTCGATCCCAAGTTGGGCTTGTTCGTCGTCAATGTGAACAATCTGGGCCAGCCGATGCGCATAGTACGTAACCCAGACGGTAGCTATTCCAATGCGGGGCCGCTCGCTGGTGCGGTTCGGTTCTGGAACCCCAACGACCATCTGCCTTGCACGCCGACCCCGTGGGGTCAGTTAGTCGCCGTCGATGTAAATACCGGCAAGGTCGCCTGGCGATCCACGCTGGGCGTGACCGACAGCCTGCCTGCAGGCAAACAGAATACAGGCCGGCCCGGCCTTGGTGGCGCAATCGTCACCGCGAGTGGTTTGACCTTTGTCGGCGCTACCGACGATGCCCGCTTTCGCGCCTTCGACACCAAGACCGGTAAGGAGATTTGGACGGTCAAACTTCCCGCTTCGGCCAACTCCACGCCCATCACTTATGCAGACGCCAAGGGCCAGCAGTATGTCGCTGTAGTGGCCACCGGCGGTGGGCTCATCGGTGCCACGCTGGGTAGCGACTCTGTGGTGGTCTTCAGTTTGACGGGTGAGAGCACCAGCACGTTGACTGAATCGCCGGCGGCCCAACCGCAGAATGGTGCGCCCGCAGCGAACATCGCAGCTTCTGCGCCTTCCATGCAAACTCATTTGCCGCCCGGGCCCGGACATGATCTCACCGTCAGAGTTTGTTCCAGTTGCCACTCGCCCGATGTAGCCGCCAGCCAGCATCTGAGCGCGCAGGAATGGAATAGCGTGGTGCAGTCGATGGCGGCGCGCGGAGCTGTCGCCACCGACGACGAATTCGATCAGATCACGACTTACCTGGCCAAATCCTTCCCACGCAGCGCACCGCCTCCGCGGTAAGTTAAATCACCTGCGCCCCGAGTGGCCTGCAACAAACGCCGGTGGAATACCCTCTTAACTTCACAAGCAAAAATATCCACTGAACACGGATCTCAAAATTGCCCGCGCCTGCTGGCGATTTCGTTATTGGTGTTGATCGAAGCCGCAGGTCTTTCTTCCCAGGAAAAGGCCACCGTAATTGCGAAATGGAGTCTTCTTCGCGGCCGACCCGCTACGCATTCATACGACCCTCGTTTTACGGAAGCCTTTTCTTAGTTGGTTCACTGGATGGTAAACAAATGTTAAGAAACCTTAATGAAATCGATATGTCAAAAAATAACCTTGACAGTTGTCTTATGCGACGGATAGATTGGTGACGGGCACCCTTAACTTAGGAGATCATTTATATGCGTAAACTAATTGTGGCCATACTCTCTCTGTCCTCTTTTATGCTTCACGCTCAGGCAAACACGCCTGCCCAAACCCAGGTCGCCTCCAATGGATCTGCGCCGCAAGTCAAGCGTATCTCGACCGGAGTAATCGCTCCCAAGTTGATCTATAAAGTGGATGTCGTAGCCGATTCAACCGGAACGGCTCGTCTAGCCAATGATGACACCAAGGTGGTTGTGGGAATGATTGTCGATAAGACTGGCAAGCCGTCTGACTTGAAAATTATCAAGTCGGCTGGTGCGGGAATGGACGCGAGCGTCCTCGCCGCGGTGAGTCAGTACCGCTTCTCGCCCGGCATGGTAAGCAACCAGCCCATTGCCACCCCTCTCAACTTGGAAGTAGTGATCTCGACCTCCTACCGGTAAGTCGATGCCGCAAGGCAAACGCCAAACAAAACGGGCGGATCAAAAAAAAATCCGCCCGTTTGCTTTTTGTTCCATCCGCATTCCCTCCTCCAATCCCGCCTGCTGAATCACTTAAACTTTTCCGTCACGCCCCCGGACGCCCTGCTCAAGTGGGCTGCTATCATCCGGTTGCGCAGGCCAAATTCCCTTTAGGTGTGCACGACCATCGCCTGCGGTATACATCTATAAGAGGCAAAGTCCGGGTGCGGGCGTGTCGCCAATGAAGGGATCTCTTAGAAAACCGGCCACCATGCTCGTGGCTTTGCTGGGGGGAATTGCCTGCGCCCAACGCGCGCCCGTTTCTCCGCAGCAGCCCTGGCAAGGCACCACGAGCCTGCCCTCGCCTCCGCCGCGATCTGCGCCGGCCATCGTTCCCGATCCCAACAAGATTTATACCCTGCCTGAATTGGTTAACCTGGCCGAGCAGAACAATCCGGACACCCGGGTGGCCTGGGAAAACGCGAAGGCGCGCGCCGCCGACCTGGGAATCAGCAAAGCAACTCTCTACCCGACTGTGGCCGCGCTGGTCGTTGCGCAGGATGTGCGCGACAACCTCTTCTTTGCGCCGAACTATTACCGCCAGACGGTAGCCACTTTTTCTCCTGCGCTCGAGGTTGACTACGTCGTCTTCGACTTCGGCAGGCGCGTGCAAGAGATTGCCGTTAGCCGCGCCAATCTGCTGGCTGCCAACTTCGTCTTCAACGACACCCATCGCAAGGTCATCTTCCAGGTGATGGCGGCGTATTATCACGTGCTCGACACCAAAGGGCAGGAGGATGTGGCGGAAGCCAACCTCAAGAATGCGCAGACCGACCAGCAGGCGGCGGAAGCGCGTCTCGAGCTCGGCTTGGCTACGTTGCCCGACGTGCTTGAGGCCCGCAGTGCTGCTGCGCAGGCGGACTATGATTTGCAGGCGGCCATCGGAGCATCGGAGATCGCGCATGGTGATCTGGCCACGGCCCTCGGTGTTTCGCCGGTCAACCCGTTGCAGGTGGAGAGTATTCAGTCGTTGACTATTCCCCAGGACTTGACGGTGACGGTGGAGGCCTCCATCGACAAGGCACTTGCCCAGCGGCCGGACCTTATGCAGCGGGTCGCCGAGCTCCGCGCCGCTCGCGCAGAAGTAAAAGCAGCGAAAACGGCCTACCTTCCGACCTTAACCCTGGGTGGCTCAGCCGGCCTGGCTAAGAACTACTCCCAACAGTTTCAGTATCCCGGTGCTTATTCCGCCAATCAGGAGTTTTGGAATGCGCGTCTTACTCTGAGTTGGACACTTTTTGACGGATTCGCGCGCGAACAGCGCCTCGCCCGCGCGAGGGCCGAGCAGAAGCAAGCCGCCGCTGAAGTAGATGCGATGCGCGACCAGGTGGAGAACGAAGTTTGGTCGGCGTACTCCACTGCGCGCACGGCGCTGCGCCAGCAGAAGGCCGCCGCGGCATTGCTCGAAGCCGCCTCTTCGTCCTACGAGGCGGCGGTGCAGTCCTACAACTTCGGAGTGCGCAGCCAGATCGATGTGGTTTCGGCCCAACGCGCTCTTGCTGCCGCGCGCACCGCCGATGTGACCGCCCGCACGCAACTGTTGACCGGGGTAGCTGCGCTAGCTTTCCAGACCAGCGACCTGCTTCATACGAAAGGGCCGTAAACCAATGCGCAAAAAAATCACCGCAAGATGGACTGAAAAATTGACGGGAAATTCGTCATCGCCGCTTCGCCGAGTCCTCAAGCGGACCACGGTTGCCGGCGCATCATCCGCTACGGCGTCGATGGCCGCGGGATGTTCGCGCGCGCCCTCGTTCAATATTCTGGGATCATTTTTCCCCGCATGGATTGGCTGCGGTGTGATCGGCATCTTGCTCGCCGTTGCGGTTCGCTTATATTTTTTGCACATCAAGCTTGAGGATAAGCTGCTGTTCCCGCTCATCCTGGTATATCCGTGCTTGACGTTGTTTTTCACCTTCACCCTTTGGCTTCTGTTTTTCAGTTAATCCGGAAGGAGAAGCGATGCCCGAAAACGACTCAGATGCGCGGCGCCAACGGCTCGGCATAATCGTCAGCATTCTCATCATCGCCGCTGCCGTGATTACCGGTGCGCTGGTGATCATCCGCACCAACAACTACCCCCGCACCGATGATGCAGAGGTGTTTGCGAACTTCATCGGCATTGCTCCCCAGGTGGATGGCCCGATCACTGAGCTGGCGGTAGAGGACAACCAGTTCCGCAAGCAGGGAGAGCTGCTGTTCCAAATAGATTCGCGCCCTTATGAATACACGCTGGAAAAGGCAAGGTCCGACCTGAATACGCTGGAGGGTCAGATTGTTGATCAGCGAAGGACGATCGCTTCTCAGGTGAGTGCCGTCGGTGCGGCCCACGCCAATACCGATAGCGCAGCCGCGAACGTGGATCGCGCGGCGGCCTCGGTGAATGAGGCCAAGGCTAATGTCGCGGCTGCGCAGGCGGCCCTCGACAGCGCCAATGCCGAATTGGCCTACCAGACCAATAACTTTCATCGCATTGAGCCGTTGCTGGCCAGGCAATTCGTCACCGTGGACCAGGTGGACCAGGTGAGAACCGCGGTGACTGCAAGACAACAGGCGGTGCAGCAGCTCCGCTCGCAACTGCTTCTGGCCCAGTCGCAAGTCGTATCCGCGCAAGCCCAATACCAGCAGACGAAGGCCGCGATGGAGCAAAGCCACGCACAACTCGACCAATCGCAGCATAGCGTGCTGACGCTCGATCCGCTCACCGCACAACGGGAAGGCAGAGCCGCAGCCATTCGCACTGCCGAGTACAACCTCAATAACTGCAGGGTCTATGCGCCCTTTGATGCACGCGTGACCAACCTGACTATCTCCCGCGGCGCTTACGCCCACACCGGCCAGCAGGTGTTTACGCTGATCGATACCCGCGTCTGGTGGGCGGTTGCAAACTTTCGTGAAACCCAGCTGCACCACATCCATCCCGGGATGCACGCCGATGTCTACGTGCTCTCCAGGCCGAACATGAGATACGACGGCATCGTCGACAGCGTCGGCTTCGGTGTTCGCCCGGACTCTACCCTGGTCGGGGCCTTTGTTTCCTCAGGCCTGCCGGACGTGCAACGCTCCTTGAACTGGGTCCATCTGGCCACGCGATTCCCCGTACGTGTCCGCATCGTCGCTCCAGAGACCGAGCCGTTCCGCCTCAGCGAGTCCGCGGTGGTAGTTATCCGCGGAGATCAGAAATAACCATGGCATACCCGGGTAAAGTGCTGCCGGCTGTCTCGCAGCCGAACGCCATCGATGAGGCAGGGAAATGGTTTTGGAATTTCCTGAAGAATGAGCTCGCCCCTTACCCGGGAAGGGCCTGGGTAGTTGCCCGCGTCACGATTGCCGCCACCCTGGTGATGATTCTGGTCATGACGTTCCAGATCCCCAACGGCTTTCTGGCCGCAATCTTTACGCTATTCATAAGCCGGGAAAATCCCACCGCCACGTTCGTTGCCGGGCTGCGTACGATTGCAGCTTTCCTGCTGGCTACTGTCTATACCTTGATCGGCGCCGCCATGTTCGTCGCCGATCCGCTGAGCCACTTCCTAGGTGTTGCCTTCAGCCTGTTCGTGTCCTTTTTCCTGATAAGCATCACCAACGATTACGCAACCGCGGTGGCCTTTGGCTTCACCGTTGCCGGCGCCATTCCGCTTTGGGATCGAGTCACTCTTAATGTAAACGACCGGGTCGAGAACACACTATGGTTGGCCGGTGTGGTCGCTATGGGAGTGGTGGTAACGATCGTCGTTGAATATGTTTTCCGTAGGGTTCATCCCGCTACTGATCTCACCGAAGGAATCGAAGCTCGCCTCAAGACTATCGAAGGTGTCTTACGCTGCGCGGCCGAACAACGGCCTCTTGATAGTGTGACGGAGAAAGGGCTTTCGCTTTATTCCAGCGTCGGTACCTCGAGGTTGCGAAGGCTCATCCTTCGATCGCAATACAGCAATCATTTCAAGGCGCAGTTGGGCACGGCCGTCTCCCTCGTAGGGCAATTGCTAGACGTCACCGCCAGTTTTCAACTCGCTCTCAACGAGTCCGCGAAGTCGGCGGAGACCCACGCGCCAAACATCGATGCGGCCGACAAGGTCCGCTTGCAGCGCCTGGCAGAACAGGTTGGAATACTCGGCAAAGATCTGGTACTTAGGCAGCTCCCTGGAAAGATTCAGCAGCCTGTGCAAGAGGAGCCGTCGAAGCTTCCCTTCTTGTCGACGATGGAAAGGATCGTTGCGCTTATCCCGGAAGCCTTTTCGGGATCGACCGCTGTGAGTGAGTTCGTTCCAGCGCCTTTGGACGAAGAGCAACCCACGGCCTTCTTCGCTCGGGATGCGTTCTCCAACCCCGCCCACATACAATTCGCCTTGCGTGGCGCGCTCGCGGCTATGGCGGGTTACGTCATATACACGTCGCTCGACTGGCCGGGGCTCAGCACTTCCATAGCGACGTGTATCATCACCGCCCTCTCCACGATCGGCTCGTCACGCCAGAAGCAACTCTTGCGGCTCGGAGGGGCCATTATTGGCGGCTTTATCTTCGGCATGGGCGCGCAAGTTTTTGTGCTGCCCTACCTCGACTCCATTACCGGCTTCACTCTCTTATTTATGTTCGTCACCGCCATCTCGTCGTGGATTGCCACCGCTTCCGGAAGGATCTCTTATCTCGGGGTGCAGCTCGCTCTCGCCTTTTACCTGATTAATCTGCAGGAGTTCACCGTCCAGACTTCGCTTTCCATCGCTCGCGACCGTGTCTGCGGGGTTCTCCTCGGTTTAATGTCGATGTGGCTGATTTACGATCGCTTGTGGGTGAAGAATGCCGTGGACGAAATGCAGACCGTCTTTGCCCACAATCTCGATATGTTTGCCGAGCTGGCCGAGCAGTTGCTGCAGAAGGATCAGACCAAAGCAATCAAGCGAATCCGTCAGTTGCGCGATCAACTCAACGCTGGTTTTGGGGCAGTGACAGCGCAAGCCGACGCGGTCCTGTTCGAGTTTGGCCCTTCGCGCCCGCAAAAGATGCAGATCCGCGATGACCTCCGGCGATGGCAGCCCGTGATCCGCACCCTGCTCCAGGTGCAGATCGCTTCCGTGCAATACCTCGCGAACAAACCGCTCAGCAATTTACCTCAGCCCCTCGCCGAGTCCGGCGTCGCTGTCGAAAAGGACATTGCCCAGGTAATGCACGCCATGGCCAGTGAAGTGAAAGGGAAGCCTGTCGAGGGCGTCCCGGATATCCGGCTGTCTGCAGCCCGCATGCGGCAAGCCTTCGAGCAGTACTACGGCAACCTCGGTGTTCCGATGCCTGATGCAGCTTCTGACGTGTTGGGGTTGGCCGACAGTCTGGCAACGATCCTTGCCCCTCTCTACGAAGACATCCGCGCCACCTGCGCAGCCCGGAACCAGGCGCTGAGCGCTCAGCTTCACCTCCAGCCCGGCGAGGCTTGATTTTACGTAAGGGGGTTCAATCGTCCAAGTATGTCTATGCAGAACGACGCGGTTGCCGGCGGAGTAGTCCACTCCGCTCAGGAACAGGAATATCGAATCGAGCCCCAGAGGCTAGCAGGATTTGCTTGAGGGTGGGACGAGCCGCAAGCTTCAAGCGGCGCCATTCTTCGATCGGTACTGGTATGGCAAATTCGACGCCGCGTCGGGTCGCCACCTGCGGCCCATCCTGGAGGCTGGCATCGAGAAACTCACTGAATCGCGCTTCCGCATCTCGCACCAGCCAAGCCATGGAAAAACTCCTCTTTGACTATAAGCCATACCTCAGGGAGTAGGTTGTCTGCGTGCGAACTTACCTACGAACCCCGCCTCAAGGCTCTCATCCCCTAGTGAAGAACGAGCGAGATGTAGGGCACCCGTTCTTGGCGAGAAAACGAGGGGTCCAGCTATTGCCTTTCGCTCGACAAGGAAGCCGCGGTCGGAGGTTCTGTGCGATTCAGCATGTCGTAGAGCGGTTGCGCCTGGCGTAGCTCCGGGCTCTCTTCTGCGACCGAGACTGCGAGAATGCGGATCTTGTCGTCGTCAGGCAAAGTGAGCGTCCGTGCGCCTTGCGGCATTGGGACCGAGTACGCGAAGAGGTACGAGTATTGGTAGGGCTGGTTGAGCCCATCGACTGTGTGATGATGGGACGCGTACCAGCCGAGACCCGCGGGCTTAACGTAACCAGGCTCGAGACCCACGTAATCTTCGGGATACCGCGGCGCCGGAACCCGTTGCTCCCGCTGTTGCTCATCAGTAGGAGGCCACGGCGCGTGATGCGCCGAGATAGCCCAATTGCGGTCGTCCTGGTTCTTGAAGATGCGGGTGTCCCACTGGCCGATGAATCCGCCCCAATCCTCGATATGCAGATTCGCCGTCTTGGCGCCCACGCTGAAGGCCACCGTCCGGTCTCCATCCGCGGCAGCCGCCAGAATGTAAACCTGGTTGTAGTCCCCTGAAGGCAAAGGAATAGCTTGACCCTTGGCAACCACTGCATTGGGAACCCCGGTTTTTGCCGCTGCCAACTTGAACTCGACGCCCTGATAAGTGATGGCATCAGGCAGCATCTCCGCCGCGATCGCGTTGCCCTTACCGTCGAAGCCACCGTTTGGAGTTTTGGTGTCGTCATTAGTGGCCGTGGCCAGGTCGTACTTGAGTGCAACAGGCAGCGAATGAATGGCGTCCAGCTTGGTGCTCGAAGGACCGAGGCGCAAGGCATAGGTGCGCGGTTGATATGCCGTGAACGACGTCACCAGCGCTCCGCCGTTCAGGTTCGCAGGCTCCTGTTGTTCCTGTTCCTGGGCATTGACTTCCCGTGCGGCGAGAATAGGCCCGGCGAGCGAGACACGCACATCTTGCACTGGATGACCGTCGAGCTCGACCATGCGCAGAATAATTTCGTCATCCGCTTCCGCTTTCTTGAGAGCGAACACACGAATTCTGGAGTTGTTGACCTGAAGCAAAGAAAAGCTCTTGCCCAGCGGCCCAGGATGAGCGGTCGCCTCAAAAGCGATCAGCGGATCGCTGAGACGATATGCCTGCCAATCCGTCTGCGCCTGTTCCCAACTGCCGGCGTGTCCCGCCAAGCCGAATACGAATTGGTGATGTCCCCAATCCTGATTTGCCTGATCGCTGTATCCTTGCGGGCGTCCATTGGCTGGAGGTTGCATTCCGGGTGAGCGTAGAAGCGTCAATCGGATGGTCTGGTCATTCGGCTTGTCGGAGCCGTTCTTATATTCCGTCAGGATAGTTGCCCCGAAGCTGCCGCTCTTGTCCGTAAGATCGATCCAACGATGGGAGGCGACCTCGAACTGGCGCTCTTGCGCGTTCGGCCGCTCAATGGTGCCAATGTCCCAGTTGTAGGTTGCATTTTCATTCGAGGAGCTGAGCGGAAAGGCCACTTTCAGATTTGCCGCCAGCGTTCGCCAGTCGATCGCATTGCAAAATTCCACGCGGTTACCCGCGTCGCCTGCTGAAAGCCGAATCGTCTGCACGAATTTCGAGTTCTCGGTCTGGCGCGTCACCTCCAACGCCACCCGAACCGGACCACGCTCCACGACGCGAATCTGCGCCGGACCGCTCACGTAGGCGCGAGGCGCTGCCTGCTCCTGGTCGAAATCCATATTCCACGCCGGATATTGTTTTGGTGAATCCGTGGAGATAGCCAACCGGATCGGCGCGGAAAGCAGCTCTTTGTTCAGGCTCTTGTCATAGATGCTGGAGACATCGCCATCCTGGTTGAGCTGCACGCGATAACGGGCATTTTCAAGCGACGAGTTGGTCACTTTAACTGTTCCATTAGCAGCGGATCCTTCCCCCGGGAGCACGTGATAAATGGCGTACCCCACAGAAGGTGCCTGGGCCAGGAAGAGCACTTTTCCATCTTCGAGTTGGGCAGGCGCTTCTTTGCCATCGGGACCATAGACCCGTACAGCTTTCGGCAAGCCGCCAGGAAACACGATTCTGGCCTCCACCACATCTTCGCGAGCGATGTTCAGCGGGTTATATACGACGATGGCCGTTCCCTTGCCCTGCGTGTCCATCCCTGAGGCGATCGACTCGGTCGCGCTGGTCAGCACTCCGGCGAACTGGTTGGCCGCAATATTGTCGTCGTTCCACGAATACTGATAGGCGCGCGGAGTCGCGGTGCCGGCGGCAAGGTCGTGAAAGTGTCCCGCGAGTTCCAGCGTCCACGCATCATTCAGGCGCTGCTGAGGATAGGGCAATCCGCCCATCCATGCGGCTGCTACCGAAGCTTTTTCTGCAGCGTCGGCAAGGTCCTCATTCCTGAGGATCATTCGCTTGTGGTAGGCCTGGGAGGTCAGCGATCCGGCGGAGTGATTGATCAGCTCCAGGTCGCCTTTATACTGGAGCATGCGCGACGTCATATCGGGCTTGATGTCGTTGAACATCTGATCCGCTGTCGCCTCGACCACGTGGACCGAACCTTCGCCGACGCGCACTTCAGGCCCTTTCACCGCAGAGCCCGGCTGATCCTGCTGGCCGAATCCCCCGGGCGCGGGAGGCAGCACCGTCTCGCTCTTATCAACGATGGCTTCCAGTAATTTGACCGTCGATTCCCGGGCAGCGCCGCCCACGTCCCCGGTGCCGACATAGTGATAGTCGGCGAAGACGCCGGTGACCTGGCCGTCCAGTTCGATACGCTTCACCCAATCTTGTTCCCACTCGCGCGGCCGTCCCAGGGCACGCAGTTGCGCCGGTGTGAGCTTGGCCCTTTCCTCGCTGCTCAATTGGGGCTGCGGCGGCGGCGGCCCAGGATCTTTGCTGAGATCGGTGTACACGCTGCTGCCATATCCGCCGGGATTCAAGGCCGCGATCACACTTTTTCCATCCGGGCCAATCCATAGGCCAACGTTGAACGGGATACCTTCCGGGGTATGTTCGGGCGAATCAGGGCCCCCGATTTTCGGCGCCGGCTGCCAAGCTGCACTCAGCTTCTGGGTAGAGAACCCCTTCACACCCGCGTGCGCCAGGATGCTGGGCAAAGACGCAGGAAAGCCGAAGCAGTCGGGCAGCATGTACTCCGCGCTTGCCTTGCCAAAATCCTTTCGGTAGTAATCGTTGCCGTAAAGGATCTGGCGAAAAATCCCTTCGGCGCTGGGGAGATTCACATCGCCTTCCTCAACCGAAGAGCCGGCAGGGTACCAGCGGCCGGCAGCGACATATTGTGTCAGCCTGCCGTAGTCGTCCGGGAAGTACTCCTTCATCATGCGGTAGCGGTTCGAGCCGGTCCAGTTGAAAACATAGTGCGGATACTTATCGATGTAGTCGAAGTTCACCCGAAGCGTCTTGAACAAATATTCGCTGATGGTCTGCGGCATTTCCCAGCGCCACTGCGTGTCCAGGTGCGCGTAGGGAACGACGTACAAGGTTGGATCTTTGGCGATGTCGGGGGCCTTCATCGTTTGGCCCTCAAGTACGGGCAGCAAAGTGCAGGCCGCAAGAACGAGCAAAAGCCATCCAGTCGCAGCTTTCCATCGAATGGATCCTACTATGGTTACGAATAAATTCCGATCGCTCGCGGCAGTGGTCCGCCTGCTCAGTTCAGCTGTGGTTTGTAACATTGAGTCCCCCGGTTTCTGGCAAACACCCATCGCACAAAAAAGAAACCCCCGTACAGTGGACCTGTACGGGAGTTTCCCTGCGCCTCTCCATCTAGCTAGAACTGATAGCGCAACCCGACTTGGAGAGTTCGCGGATTGCTGGTGGTCTTGCCGGTCACTTCACCGAACGTGGGTGAAGTGGGAGTGTAGTTCGGCGAATTCAGGTTGGGATGATTAGGAAAGTTATAGGCCTCTGCGCGGAACTCGAAACCGTTCTCCCGGAAGACGGGGAAGGCCTTGATCAGCGCGACATTCCAGTTCACCAGGCCGGGCGCGTAAACATTGTCGCGGATGCCCCTTTGAAGATTGAACGTCCCGGCGGGGGGTGCGGTCCATAGAGGAGTTCCGGCCGGGGTTGTCGTGGCGAACCACTGCGGGCTGCCGGCAGCACCCTTAGAGCCGGCAAAATGGCCCAAATGTCTCACCCCTCCATGCTGCACCCAGAACTGCCCCACGGATCCCGTTGGAATATTGGGAGGTTCGCAGTTGAAGCTGCCAGACTCGCCGACTCCGGCGTAGTCGTTAGCTACCCCGACAGAGCAGGGAAAGCCTGTTTGCATTTGAGTGTTGCCGCTGATCTGCCATCCACCCGCCACCTTGCCGATCAGGGTATGCTGCCCCCTGAAGAAAGGCAGCACATACAGGTAGTTCACGATGAAAACCTGGCGCACATCGAACTCCGAAGGCCCCCAAAGATTCGATGTGTTGTAGGTGTCGGGAACGATCGTGTGGTAATTGGAACCGTTGTCCATGTCCTTCGACCAGGTGTAGGCAACACCGAACAGCGAACCGTCGATGAAGTTCCAATTCCATCCCAGTTGTAAAGCGTTGTAAAACTCGCTGACACCGCTTTGCGCTTGCTGAATGAAGGCGAAGCCTTTATATGGCCGGAGATAGTTGATGTTGACGCCTGGATTATTGGTGAGAGAACCCGCTGGCGCCTGGTTGATGTCGAACACATCCCAATTATGTAAACCGCGAGCCCCCACATAAGCCATCGAAAATGACGAGTGCCGCCCTGGAAGCTGCTGCTGGAGGGTCACGTTCCAGTTCCACCTTGTCGGAGGCTTCAGATGGGCGTTCATCGTAGTGATCTGGAGAGCGGGTTCTACAGTAGAGTTGAGCGCAGCGCCCGGATTGTCGACCGACACGTTGCTGACGTTTACCGTTGGCTGGAATGGAGAGTTGCCGCCAGGGAATATGTTGTCGATGATCCCCTTATATTCTACGAATCTGCCTCCGCCCGCGCGGATCACAGTATTTGGATAAAGCTGATAAGCGATACCGAGACGTGGCAGAACAGCGGTGGTTGTGTTCACGTAGCTTTTCGGCAGATGCGGGGCAAACAGGCCGGTGCAGGGTTGGCCGGCGCAGGCATTATTTGCCGGATTCGCAGCCGGCACCCGATTGCCCGCCAGGGCAGAGCTCGGAAATTGGCTTCTCCCGGGGATCACGAGGCCGTTATAGGGATTCCCCGTGCCCAGGGTAACGTTGCCGGTGGTTGGGCTCACAAAAGGAGCGGCAGAGGGAACGTATGAGGCCGGATCGAAGTAAACAGCATTGCCCCACTGTGCGCTGTAAGGAATAATCGTGGTGATGCGAAGACCATAATCAAGGTTCAGTTTGGGGTTGAGCTGCCAGTTATCCTGGATGAACTCCTCAACCAGCGTTCCGCGCCATTCAGTGAATGCCTTTGGCCCAATCTCGGTATAGCTGTCTGCCAAGCCCAGCGCCAGGTTGGCCAGGCCTACACCAGACGTACCGCCGTAGCCGGTCCGGGTGTCAGTGAAAAAGAACGTGCCGTTTTGATTGCTGGCTCCCCCGGGAACTGTCGAGACGTTGATCTGATCGTTGTCGTTTTCACCTGCATAGGAGTAGTAAAAGCCCCCCTTGATCGTGTGGCTCGACAATACCTTAGTCAAGCTATCGGATGCCGCATAGATGATCCCGGACGAGTGGGAAGGGTACGGCCCACCGGCAATACTGGAAAAAGTTGGCACGCTGGCGGTGGGGATCTTATTTTCAGAGGCTTTCGCGCCAGCCAGGATGTAGGGAAAATCGATCCCGAAGGTTCCCCGGTCATAGCCGGCCCCGCCAGGCGCCGCCTGGATGTAGACGTCGTCGATGCTGACGCTGCCGTGGGCCTCGTTGATCATGGTCGGGCTAATTGTCCAGACCCAACCCAGGGCGTCCACTTGGTTGGGGCGCTCGAAAACGATCGGAACCAGGGGGTTGCTCTGGTTGTAAGGGGAGAGCTCATAGAACGAGTTATCGGAGCGCCGAAATAAGATGTGTTGATTGGTCGTGATCAGAAGGTCGCCGTTGATTTGGCCTTGACGCTGATTTTCCGGTTGGGGGAGCGAGCCGGCATAGTTCTGCGTTCCCTGTAGAAACCCGGGAGTGGGAGCAGGATAAGAGTTTAAGATTCCAATGCCGTTGGGGCTCTGTTGCGCCTGCGGAATGATGTTGCCCTGGTAAGCAACGCAACCTGCCCCGCCTGCTACCGGGCAAGTACCGGGCACATAGATCTTGGTGCCGGCCGGATACCACGGATTCGGACCCAGAAGCTCACTGAAGTTGCCTTCGCGCATCAACGCGGTAGGCACAGTCATGTTTTGCGTGGCTGCAAAGCGGTAGCGGATCCAATCTTCATTGATGAAGAAGAAAAATTTGTTTCGCAGGCTATCTAAGATGGGTACCTTTGGCGCCCAGACGGGACCGCCAACCGAAAACCCAAAATTATTGTAAACAAAGGGAGAAGGAAAGTGGGTTTGGGGGTTCAGGTTGCGCGTCCAGGTGTTGGCATTCATCGCCGAGTTGCGCAGGTACTCGTAGGCGGTACCGTGGAAATTCGTGGTTCCGCTCTTGGTCACAATGCGGACATTGGCGCCCGAAGCACCGCCATACTCCGCCGAGTAGGCGGCCGTGAGCACTTGCATTTCCTGCACCGCATCGGGTTTCACGCCGGCGATGATCTCTCCGTCGTCTCGTGTACGAACCGCCGGTGCGCCATCGATCGTGTACAACGTATCCTGCGTGCGCGCCCCATTGATGTTGAAACTGTCCCCACTGTTGAACGAGAAGTTAAAGTCGCCCAGGGTTGCCGTACTCACGGCACCGGGAAGCAGCTGAGTCATGTAGATCGGATTTCGGCCGTTGAGCTCCTGCTTTTGAATCTGCTGTCCCGTGATCTCGCTTTGTACCGCCGCGGATTGGGTCTGTAATAGCGCCGCGGTGGCCGTCACCTCGACCGTTTGGGTGGCCGCTCCGAGGCTCAGTTTCGCATCGATCGAGATGGTGCTGTTGGAGGCCAGCGTATTGTGTGAGCTCTCAAACTTCTGAAAGCCGGTGGCCTCGGCCGACATGATGTACGTCGCAGGCGCCAGGTTCGGAACCGCGTAATGGCCCGACGAGTCCGTCGTGACCGTACGGCTTTCGCCTGTTCCCTCGTTCTTGATGATTACTTTTGCACCGGGCACCACCGCCCCGGAGGCGTCCGTCACGAATCCGACGATCGATCCGACGTCATTTTGCGCCAACGCAGTTGCAGAAAATAATATTGCGATGGTCATCGTGAATGCAGCGAGACAACGTGAGATCCAACTTGGGGTGGATCCTTGAATCCAACTTGCGGTGGATACCTTGTCTGTTACAGGATGAATAAACCGTGACGCGGCCGGATGGCCCGCACCCATGGCGGGAATGATTCGCTTCGCTGACATGATAGGCCTCTCCCAAAGACTTCAGTGGGATTAATGTTGGCCCGTCCATAACATGATTTGGAAGGGGTCTACCCTGTGTTTACACCGGGAGTTTGACCCCGAACTTCAGTTCTCCCGGATTGCGTATCCCGGTAAGAAAATTTCGTAGATTTTAAATAACTTTTATGAGGAGAATAACTTAGGAACTTTTACCACTTGTTGCTCATGGATCTGTTACCCTTCCGTGCGTGGACGCTATGAACCAGAGCGACGTCTCATTGCCAGATTTCGAGCCGGACTCCAAAGAGGCCGCCTTCCATCCCAACCTACCCTCCGCATGGAAAACTGTTTCTGATCTAGCTGCTGAGCCGCGTTGGCAATTGGCTCAGCGCATCGTTGCCAGCCGGAGCTTTGCCAAGTCGGCTCTGCTGTCCCGCTTTCTTCTCTATGTTTGTGAACGCGAAATAACCGGTAAGACGGACGAGATCAGCGAACATCAGATCGGTGTTCACGTCTTCGGCCGACGCCCCGGCTACCATCCCGGAGAAGACAATATTGTAAGGAATTATGCCCGTCAGCTACGCCAGCGTCTGGACCAATATTTCCTGGACGAGGGCAGAGAAGAAGAGCTTCGCCTAAGCATTCCGCGCGGCAAGTATGTGCCGGTCTATTCCCTCAATCACTTCCAGGAACGGCCATTGTTGGTGCTGACGGAGCGCGAAACGGAACGCGTCGTTGTTTTGGAAACACCAGCTCCTGCTGCGACTGCCACGCCATCAGTGCAACCCGCGCGGCGTTATCCCTGGTTTGTTCTTGGTGGGAGTGTTTTGCTCTTGGTTGCCTGCCTTGCCATTGGCTGGGCGGTCGCCCATCGCGCATCCGCGTCTTCTGCAGATCCGTCGCAGCCACTGTGGGCGCGGCTATTCGACAAGAGCCACCTGACATTGATTGTTCCGTCCGACGATGGCATCGTCATGATTCAGAACCTGACCGGTCATCTGGTTCCCCTATCCGAATACATTAATCGCGATTACCTGTCTCTCAAAAGCCCCTACAACATCGATGAGCAGAATATGAGAGACCTCGATGCTCAACGTTACACCAATGTTACAGATCTCAATGCGGTGATGAGGTTCTCGCGTCTGCCGGAGGCAAATAGCGGTCAGTTCCTGGTGCGGTATTCACGCGATCTCCACATGGACGATCTCAAAGATGCGAACGTCATTCTTCTGGGATCCAGCTTTTCCAACCCTTGGGCGGATCTTTTCGAGAAGACCCTTAATTTCGGGTTTACCTATGAACCGCATCCGAATGCCTCGCACATCGTGAACAGGCACCCTCAGGCGGGAGAACTCCCGGTTTACGAGAATGACGCAAATGAGCCCTCCCATCGTACCTATGCGGTTATCGGATTTGTTCCCAATCTCAACAACACGGGATCGGTCCTTTTAGTAGAAGGACTGACGATGGCTGGAACGCAGGCAGCGGTCGACACTCTCTTCAACCGGACCATGATGCGCCCGCTTCTCGACCAGTTCAGGAATGCCGATGGTTCCCTAAATCCATTCGAAGTCTTGATCGAGACTAGGAGCTTCGGGTCAGATTCGCCGCAAGCCAGCGTGGTCGCGACCAGGGTCTACAAAAAGCATTCTTGAAGCTTGTGACCAGGAGCCTGCCTACGATGCAGCGTCGTGAGTTTATCAAGTCTGTCATGGCGCTGGGAGGCGGTCTCGCTGCCGGACAAGGCCGATCCTTCTCCCTGCAGACCACGCAGCCCCCCGCGCCTGATGGGGAGGTCAAACGTGTCCTGGTCATGTTCAAGTGCCATTTCGATGCCGGCTTCATCGATACGCAGGCTGCCGTAGTTCACCGGTATTTCACAGAGTTCTTTCCTCAGGCGATCCGGGTGGCCGAACAGATGCGCCAGTCTGGCTCGTGCCCCTACGTCTGGACGACCGGTTCGTGGTTGCTCTACGAATATCTCGAGCAGGCCACAGCCGACGATCGCCGGCGAATGGAGCATGCCATCTCCAGGGGAGACATTGCGTGGCACGCTCTTCCCTTCAGCTGGCAAACCGAGCTGATGGATGCGTCGATGATTTCCGGCGGCATCGCTTTGTCGAAGGCCCTGGATCGTCGGTTTGGCAAAACCACGACCGGAGCCAAGATGACCGATGTGCCGGGCCATACACGCGGGCTTATTGGCCCGCTGGCTGCCCAGGGCGTGAAGTTTCTCGACATTGGTGTGAATGGCGCCAGCACGCCGGCCGAGTTGCCCCCCATGTTTGTGTGGACGGACCTGAAAGGCGCGTCCTTGGTGGTTATGTACCACCACTTGTATGGCGCTGTTGGCCGTGTGCCAGGTTCGGATCTGGCCATCGCCATTGTCGTACGAGATGACAACAGCGGGCCCCACACGCCTGAAGAGATCACGAAGATATGCGCGGATTTGAAGGGCCAATTCCCCAGTGCCCAGGTGGTCCCCACCAACCTCACTGAGATCGCGAATGCTGTCGAAGCGTATCGAGGAAACTTGCCCGTAGTGAAGCAGGAAATCGGGGATACGTGGATCTACGGCATTGCGAGTGATCCTTTGAAGGTCGCCCGGTACCGTGAAGTAGCGCGGCTTCGTCAGGCCTGGCTCGCGCAACAGAGCTTCCGCCTCGGCGACGCTACGGATCTGGCCCTGCTGCGCCACATTCTTCTCGAGCCTGAGCACACCTGGGGCACCGACACCAAGACGTGGCTGGATTTCGACCACTATACCCCGCATGATCTGGCCGAGATGCTGCACACCAAGAACTACGAGGTGGTGCAGCACAGCTGGGTGGAAAAGCGTCAGGATCTTTTTGATGGAATAACCACCTTGCCGGCTGCGCTACAGGATCAGGCGCAGGCCGCCTTGCGCCAGCTCGAAGCGAAGCCGCCGCGGTTGTCCCATCCTTCGACTCACCCCGGCGGCAAGGAAATCGAGACGGCGCATTTCACTGTCGCGCTGGATCCGGGCACGGGAGCGATTCATCGCTTGCGCAGCAAGGCATCGGGGCGGGAATGGGCCTCCGCCGAGCATCCGCTGGCACTCTTTTCCTACCAGACGCTTTCTCAGCAGGATTATGCGCGCTTCTTTTCCAACTACGTGATCAGCGACGCAGATTGGGCGAAGAAGGACTTCGGAAAGCCAAACATCGAGCGATTTGGGGCGGAAAGCCGTGACTGGTTGCCGTCGTTGGCTGAGCTCCAGGTGGAGGAAGATCCGGATGCGCACCGCTTGCTGGCGCGCCTGGAGATCCATGACGCCCAAGCCCTGCAATCAGGGCGAGCTGCCTTCCCGGAAAAGATGTATTTGGAACTACTGCTCCCGAAAGCCGAACCTGAAATCCATCTGAATTTCTACTGGCTTCAGAAGCCTGCCACGCGTATGCCCGAAGCGCTCTGGCTGAGCTTTCACCCGATCGTCTCCAACCCACAGGGGTGGATGATGGATAAATCGGGCGAGCAAGTATCGCCCTTCGACGTCGTTTCCTCGGGCGGTCGCCACATGCACGCCGTTTCCACGGGATTTGGCTATAAGGATAAAGCGCAGTCGATCTTTGTGGAGACGCTGGATGCGCCCCTGATTGCTTTGGGAAAGAAATCGCCGCTGAATTTTTCCCGCTCGCAACCAGATCTTTCCGGGGGCGTGCATTGCAATCTCTTCAACAACGCCTGGGGAACCAACTACATCATGTGGTTCGGCGAAGATATGCGCTTTAGGTTCATTCTAAGGCCCGAGTAGTCGGGGCACCCGTCCAGTTCCTTCCTCAACCCACGCCCTTCGCACGGTTAGCTCTAAGTAACAGGTGCGTACTGGGCTTCCCCGTTGCCGAAAGACCAGTTCTCCTTCTGCACTTCCACCAGGCTAATGAAGACATCTTCTCTGCGCAGCTTCAGGCTTTCCTGCAGCCTGTCGGCCACGGCTTTGTAGAAGCGTTGCTTCATCTCCACGGTTCGACCGCTATTCAGCGTGATCTGCACAAAAACACAATTGTCGGTGCGATGAACCCCGAGAAATTCGCGGTCAAACTGCAAGCCGGATTGGGGATGCTCGGTTATGATCTGGAAGAGATCGTCCTTGGGTGCGTTCATCACCTCGGTCAACGCGCGATAGATAATCTGCCCTACCTGCTTGCCATACTCCAGGGATTTGCCTTCAGCAAGATCGATTCGAACGAGAGGCATGCTGTCTCCTTTGATAACTACGTCAGTTCCATTTATTCAGCATCGCTCACACAACGAAACCCTACGGTCCCGGAGCGATCGTAGCTAGGGGCCATCAGCAATAGCTTCCCATGCTGATCATTGCGGTAGGCCTGCGGGAAATACCAGATCGAGCCCTGCGGCTGGTAGTAGCTTCCACCTCTGAGAATGCCGCCCCGCGTATGTTCGTCGACAAATTCATCTGTCCATTGCCAAACGTTGCCCACCATATCCATCGCTCCGAAAGCGCTCGCTCCATTTGGATGCGCATCGACGTCATCCGGTAGCGTGAGCGCGCGGCCCTTCACCGGAACCGGCACCGCGTTCGCCTGCCAGTCGTCGCCCCAGGGATAGATGCGTGCCGCATTGCCGCCCTGCGCCGCGTACTGCCATTCCCACTCGTGCGGCAGCCGTTTGCCGCTCCACTTGGCATACGCGCGCGCATCTTCCAGCGACACCCAGGTCACTGGCTTGTTAGCCCATCCCTGCGGATACGCACCATCCTTCCAATCCCGAAGAAAGTTCAGTGCGTCCGCCGGTTGATAGTGCGTCGCGTCCAGGAACTTTTTGAACTCTGCATTGGTTACCGGATACTTGTCCATGTAGAAGCGTGGGATCGTCATGCGGTGCTCGTGAAAGCGGCGCGGCATATCCTCCCACGGATATTGCACATCGACCCCAATGTCGTTGAAGCCTTCGATTTCGATTCCCTGCACTTTGAAAACGAAGTCGCCAGCGGGAATCGCAACCATGCCCTCCGGAACCGCCCCCGCTGCTCTGGCCGGCGCAATCGCAACCATCTGCTGCCCCAGCGTCTTCCATTGGTCGGCATACGACGACAGCGGCCGCGCGGTCATCGTCTTCATACGCGTCATCAGATCCTGCATCTTTGGGTCCGGCGCTCCATGGGTGGCGAGCACCGCCGCGAAGCCATGCGCTTCGATAGCGAAGGCCAGCACCGCCTTGCTCCCCTCCTTTTCCGGCGTGAGCTCGACCCCGTGGTAGATGTCAAAGTAACGAACGCCCTCTTCCGCGGGAACAGACATTTCGCGTCCGTTCACGTCATACTCGTTGCGGTTCACCATGGTCCACGCTGTCTGCCCGTTCAGCGGCCAACGGCTGGCAAAAACGCCGTAGCGATGGGTGGGGTAATAGGGCTCCCAACCAGGGCTGATAAGAAACGCCGCTACGCCACGCTCCATCGTGGCCATGCGGCGTGTCGCTTCCGCGTCTCGTTCCGTGATGCCATTCCAAATGCCCCAGACGTTCTCCCAACTTTCCCAGCCCACCCCGTTGAAGAAGGCGAACTGCAGATCGCCGGTCTTATTGCGTGCCCAGCGATCCGAGATGTTCACCATATGGCGGGTCTCCAGCCACTTATATTTGTCGACCTCGGGGGCAAAGGGGAATTGATATTGCCCCCACGTCATCACGTTCCAGGCCAGAGCCTCGTCCGAAGGTCCGCCCTCAGGCTCGAAGGCCAGGGTGTGGCCCACGTGGTCGGCGGCCAGCGAGAATGCCAGCGGAACACCGTCTTGTGTATCGCCATTGACGCCGTCGGCATCGATCGCCTTCATGGTCTCCGCAATTGCCTGCGGCCAGGGCTCGCCGGGATCGTGGGTGCCTTGATCCCACATCATCATCGGGAACAGGACGCGCACGCCGCGACGATGAAAGTCGCTCACCATCTTGCGCACGCCCTCCAGTCCACCCGGCATGGAGCGGATCATGTCGTGTTGGTTGCGGTCATCGATGCCCATGTTGGGATAGGTCGGCCAGATGAGAACGGCATCGATGCCGCCGTAGCGCTTCTGGAGGTCATCGAGATAGCGATCCACGGTGTACTTGCCCGCCACAGGGTCGTAGAAATAGCGATCCTGCGCCATCATCTGCGGTTGCATAAAACTCGACTGCGTCCACAGCAGCTGCGGCATCCGGTAGCGAGCATCGTCATACCCGGTGCGGATACGGCGCTCCGTGCGCCAGTGCCTCACATCGTCTAACCATTGCTGATGATTGCTCTCGGTGCATGGAGAGTATCCACCCGCATGAATGCCACCCATGGTCAGACATTCCGGAGACGGGATCTGCTGCCCTTTCGGGGCGTACTTCGTGTCCTGCGCCCCCGCCGCCAGCCAGGCAATCGTAAATGCTGCGACCAGGCCAACCTCTCTCGTCTTCACCGGTTTCTCCTTGGGAGGGCTGTTCAGCGGGAGTTTAGGGTCTCCTGGCGAAGTTAATCACAAGTGTGACGGAGCAGCAAACGGGATTCCCGCCCTCGCGCAACTTTGCCAGCCACGCAAGGGGCTCATCACTTCTGCTGCTCGCCGCCAGGCGTAAGCTACTCTGCGTGATATCGAATACGATGTCGGAACTCTCAAAAGTCGGTGTTGATAATAGCGTTTCCCTGACCTGTACATCGACGAAGCCTGTCTCTGCTAAGAGTTTTCTAAGATCACGCCCGATGCGGGGATTGCGAATATCCTGACTCCACAGTTGAGCGACTTGCCGAGCGACAGGGTGGTCGGCGTCGCCCGGGGAGGAAGCCTCGATGGCGAATGTCCCCCAGTCGGGCTCGGCGCAGACCACCCTGCCGCCCGGCCTCACCGTGCGGAAGATCTCGCTGAGGACATCGCCCGGCCGCTCCACATGCTGCAGTGTCCGGTCTACCTTGCAGGAGTTCAGAAAGCCGCTGGCAAAAGGCAGGCACTGGATATCTGCTTGAATGAACTCGACGGTCGGAAAGCCTTCGCTCGCAGCACGGGCAGATTCGATCAGCGTCAGGCTCGCGTCCACGCCGATTGTCCGCCCTTCAGAACCCACCAATTTTGCCAGGCGCCGGACATCGAAACCCAGTCCGCAGCCAAGGTCCGCGGTGATGGAGCCGGGCTGCGGATTAATCATCTCCAGGATTGTATTCTTGTATCGCTGAAAATCAGGAAGCCCGTCCATGTACGCCAGGCAACGCGTCATCTTGCCAACGGCTGCTGCGTCGACGTCGCGGAAACCTCGCGCCAGATATTCCTCGCCTTCTGTTTTGGCACGCTTCACAGGCTGCAGCATTTATCCGTCTTTCATTTCCTTGGCCCGCACCAGCAATTGCTCTATCGTCTCGGGAGGATCACCGGCCTGCAGCATGGCGCGGAAGACGCGATAGGGATCGGTCTTGGACCCCGACTTACGCACTGTGCGTTCATCATTCACCCACGCGTAAATGATGACTTTTTCCCTGCTGGAGAAGCGATAGAAGAGCCTGTATCGTTCGTGAAACTTCGCCCGGAACCAGTGCCGGTTGTCTGAGCCAAGCGTATTTCCCTGGCGAAACTCGGCTGCGCCAGGATTTCGTGGAATTGTCTGCCGGATCTGACGATTGATGGTGGCCAACAACTTTGACGCGGGTAGTTCCTTATATCCCGTGGGGTCCTTCGCCGCGAGAGCTTCCACCTGTTCCACGAGTTGCAGGAACTGCTGCTCGAACAACGGGTGGACGTATAGCCTCCAGCCGTTTACGACCATCTACATGGACACTCCGTCGCCAAGATCTTCGTCGGGCGACACGGAAATTCCTTTTGTTAATCTGTCTGCGCGTTTCGCCAGCTTTGTATCCATCGGCCGGATATGTTGAGGCGCGCGAGCGATGTCCTGTGCCAGAAACGCGAGAAACGACGTCATCACGGGATCGGTCGTCTCTCGCGCCTCTGTCTCTGCCAAAACCAGCATCCGTCCAGGAGCGATGACGTGAGCCCTCACTTCGCCGTTGAACTCCGGATGGCTCTTGAACAGAGCTCCCTCGAAGCGGAATCCAGAGGAGTTCCCCGTCTTAGTGAGCTTCCCGCGATATTCCGTTCCCGCCATCTGGCTGGCGACGGGGGGCTTTCTCTTCTTCGGCATCGGCATACGTCCCTCGACACAGATGTTAGCACAATTGTAAGCACATCCGCCGGTCTCATTGGAACGCAGACGGTATCGCGGCCGCAATCCGGTTCATCAACAAATCCGGCAAACAGCCCAGGATCACCACCAGCGCGGCAGTCGCCCACAATGCAATACGGGTTGTCACTGGAACTCCGATGGCCTCTGCGCCCGCCAGTGGTTCAGTGACATATGCTTGTTTCAGAACCTTGAGGTAGTAATAAAACGAAACCACGCTCATGGCGAGCGCCAGCAGCACCAGCCACAACAAAGCAAAGTGGTCCGCTATGGCCAGAGCCGAGATAAAGACATAGAACTTGCCAAAGAAACCCGCCAGCGGAGGAACCCCGGCCAACGAGAGCAAGAAGATCAGCAGGCAAAACGCCACATCCGGAGCACGCTTACCCAGGCCTGCGAAATCCCCGATGCTGTCCACTTTTTCATTCTCCAACGCAGCGAGCACACCAAAAGCGCCTACGGTCGCCAAGGCGTAGGTGACGACGTAATACACCAGCGCCACCAAACTTTGCCGGGTATGCGCCACCAGCGCAATCAACATGTAACCCGCATGCCCAATCGCAGAATAAGCTAGCAATCGCCTGACGCTGGTTTGTGCAATCGCCGCCAGGTTGCCCCAAAGCATCGATGCACGCGGCGACAATCGCCATCAAGGGAGCCCATCCCGCGGTGTAGCCTCCCCAAGCAGCGCTGCCTGCCGCTCCCATGAGCCCCAAGCGAAGGAGCACAAACAACGCGAAGAAGCTCGCCACTTTGGAGCTCGATGCCACCAGCGCGGCGCTCCATGTCGGCGCACCCTGGTACACCTCTGGAGCCCACATGTGGAAGGGCGCGGCCGCTATCTTGAAGCCCAATCCCGCCACCACCATGACAAGGGCAATCTTCAACAACGAATCACCTGGCGATGCTGCGACCGCTGCGCCAATGGGTTCGAGCGCGAGCGAGCCGGAAAGGCCGAACAGCAGGCTGAAGCCGAACAACAGGATCCCCGCCGACATGCCGCCGAAGAGGAAATACTTAAGCCCGGCTTCCGCCGACGGCTGGCTCTCCTTGTCAAACGCGGTGAGGATGTAAAGCGAGAGGCTCAGGAACTCAATGCTGATGAAGAGGACCAACAGATTCTGCGTGCTCACCAGCAGCATCATCGCAGTCGTAGCAAACAACATCAGCGCGCAATATTCGCCCACATGGGTAGTGAAGCGCGCCGAGTTCACTAGCAGTAGAACCAGAATCGCCAGCGCTAGAAGAGCCATCTGCACCAGCTGCGTCAGCGGATTCACCACCAGCATCCCCGTCGGTAGCGCCCCTCGTGCAGGGAATTTCGCCAGCATCCCCAGCGCGATCGCGCATCCGACGCAGGATAAAACCACCGCGGCATGAAATCGCATGGCAAGCGTCGCACGGCGCAGGACGCCAAGATCCAGTATCAAGACCAGGAGCCCTGCCAGCGCGACCACGATTTCGGGCGCCGTTAAGCGCAGAAGTTCTGTCATCTCCACGCACCCTGGCGAAGCTGCTCAAACAACGGCCCATTGAGGCTAGGCAAAATCAGATCCATCAACAGCCTGGGATAAAGGCCCAGCACAATCGTGCTCGCCAGCAGCAGGCAAGCCCCAAGACGCTCCGGAAAGGTGATCCCAGGCATCGCGTGCTCCGTGGTCTCCTCGGCGCCGCCAAAGAAGGTAGCCTGCAGCGCGCGCCACGAAAAGGCAATGCCGATCAGGATACCCAGCCCTGCGATGCAACTCATCCACGGAAACGCGCGCCAGCTGCCGATCAGCACTTGTAGCTCAGCAATGAAGCCGCTGAATCCCGGCAGGCCGACGGAGGCCATGAAGGCAAGAACAAACGTCACCGCCGCAAACGGAATCAGCCGGGCCAGCGGAATGCGGGCCAACTCTGCGAGGTCACGCGTGTGGGTGCGGTCATACACCATGCGCCCCACCACCGCAAATAGCAGCCCGGCGACGATGCCGTGGGAAAACATCTGGTAAACCGCGCCCGAAAGGCCAATCTCGTTCAGCGTCATCAGGCCCAGCAAGACAAAGCCCATGTGGCTAACGCTGGAGTAGCCGACAACAAACTTCAGGTCCTTCTGCACCAGGGCGATGCTCGCGCCGTAGACAATGCCGATCAGCGCGAGCACCGCGAAGACCTGTTGCCACGATCCAAAGCCGAGCACGTGGAAACCCCACGGATCAAGGCCGCGTGGAAACAGCATGATGGCTACCCGCAGGCATCCGTACGCGCCAAGCTTCATCACCACGCCGGCCAGTAGCATCGAAGCGGCAGTCGGAGCCGCTGCGTGACCAGTAGGCGCCCAGGTATGGAAGGGCCACATGCCCGCGAGCACAGCAAAGCCCACGAAGATCAGGGGAAATGCCCACATCTGGAAATGGATCGGGAAGGCAACGTGCGCCAGCGTCTCCAGGTCCAGCGTGCGCTGCCCGGCGACTACGTATGCGGCAGCCATCCCGCCCAGCACCAGGGCGCTCCCGGCAAAGGAATAGAGCACCAGCTTCATGGCGGCATATTCCCGCCGCGTCGAACCCCAAATGGCAATCAGAAAATACTTGGGAACAATCGCGATCTCATAGAACACGAAGAGCTGAAAAAGATCGAAGCTGAGAAAGACGCCATACACGGCGCCAATCAGCACCAGGTAGAGCGCGAAAAAGTCCTTCACCCGCCGTTCGATATTCCAGGAAAAAAGTATGCCCGCGACCGCCGCAATCCCTGTCAGCAGAACCAGCGTCAGACTGATGCCGTCGGCAGCCAGGTGATATTCGATGCCGAGCTGCGGAATCCAGGGTGTTTTAACAATGGTGATAAGCTGGCCCGATCGATTCCCGAGCACTGCCACAATCGCAATCCCCAAACCCACCAGTGCCGTGAACAAGGCAGTGACGCGGGCAATAGCCGGGCGCGTCGCCGGCGTGAGTGTAACCGCAACTGCGCCCATGAAGGAGAAGTAGATCGTCCAGGCAAGCATGGTCAGTACCTCACCTGGCCGACAAGCCGAATCACCGTGCCTTGCAGCAAGCCGCTGATCAATTGCGGATAGAGTCCAACCACGAACATCAGCACAATCGCCGGAGCGAGCATGCACCGTTCGCCCAGGGTCAGGTCCGGCATCCGCGCCCAACGCTCACCCAGCGGACCTGAGAACACGCGCTGCAGAAGAGTGAGCAGGAAAACGGCGGTCATCAGTAGGCCGAGCAGCGCGAGCGCCGCCGCCCACCATGTCAGTGGGAACACTCCTTTAAAAATGAGAAACTCGCCCGGAAAGCCGATCAGCCCGGGCAATCCCAAGGATGCGAAGAGAGCGATTCCCATCAATCCGCTGAAGACCGGCATGGCGCGGCGCAGACCGCCAAAATCGTTCAGGCCGAGTAGCCCGCCACTGCGCCTTTCAAGCAGTGCCAGGAACCAGAAGAGTGCCGCCGCCGTGAGCCCGTGGCTGAACAGTTGCAGCATCACCCCGGTGAGCGCTGCCGCCTTGGCGCTTACCATCCCCGGTTCCGCCCCCGTAGAACCGGCTACGGCCACGATGCCAAGGATGCAGTAGCCCAGGTGGTTGATCGAAGAGTAGCCGAACATCCTCCTCAAATCCGTCTGCGCCCATGCGGTAAATGCGGGCAAAACGACAGTGGCTATCGCCAACCACAAAAGAATAGTGCGGGCCCGCCACATCTGTTCGGGGAAGATGGGAAGCAGGATCCTGAGGAAGCCGTATACGCCCATCTTCGACAGCGCGCCGGTCAGCACCATGGTCGTCTCTGGCGCCGCCTCCGCGTAGGCCGAAGGCAGCCAACCATGAAACGGAACGATCGGCGTCTTGACCGCGAAACCCAGGAAGGCGCCGCAAAACAGGAACATGGTGACGTGACCCGCGTCCCACTGGTACCAATGCAGGTTTTGTCCAATGGCCGCCGCCAGCTGGCCAGTCTGCGCCAGCTGGGACAGCTCGATAAAGTCAAAGCTGCCGGCGGCGAGAAAGATAGCCAGGAATGCGAGCAGCAACGTGATGCTGCCCACCATGGTGTACACAAAGAACTGGGTGGCCGCGCGCGCTCGTCCCGATCTACCCCAGAGGCGGATTAGGAAGAACGCCGGAATCAGGCTCAACTCCCAATACAAAAACCAGTGAAGGAAATTAAGCGCAGTGTACGTGCCAAATAGACCAGTCTCCAAAAAGAGCAGAAGAGAAAAATAAACCGGCCCTTGTTTGGGATTATTCCAGGACGCCGCGATCGACATGAGTGCGGCAATGGAGGAGACAGCCAGCATCACCAGGCTAAGACCGTCCAGCCCCACGTGGTACTGCAACCCGATCGACGGCTCCCACCGGTGCCATTCCTCAAGCTGCATACCTTGCACAGCAGGCTGAAAAATCCGCCACAGGACCAAGGTATATGCCACCGCAGCGGTGGCGAAAGTAGCCGCTACCAGGCGTGCTGCCGAGCGACCGGCTTTTCCCGCTAGCAGCACGGCGAACGCTCCTGCGAAGGGAAGCAGGGTCAGCAGGCTGATAAAAGGGAAAGGGGTGGAGTGGATGCTATTCATCCCCTGCGTCCCAGCAGCAGAAAGAGGGCCAGTGCCGCCACCGCGGCCCCTAACAACCGCAGATAGTTTTGGATGCGTCCATCCTGCAAGCGTGCAAGCAGCCGGCCGCCATCGGCCACGCTGTTGCACCCCTCATCAAATCCCTTGTTCACGACCCACTGGTCAACGGAGGAGTCCATCCATCCCAGCCCTTTGGTCAAACCCGCCACAGCGATTGGGATGCCGCTCCAAACCCACCGATCGAGCCACTCGGCAACGTTCGCGATCCACCAAGCCAGCCGCTGGATCGTTACCGCGTAAAGCCGGTCCACATACAGGCCTTGCCGCAGCGCATGGAAGACTGCTGGTTGCAGTCGCTCCAACGCATCCGCATCGGCGGCTCGCTTGATCGGCCTGCGACCATAGATCCACCAACCCAATCCTAAGCCGGCGAAGACGAGCAAGGACGAGGCCAGCATTAGCTGAGGCAAACCATCCTCCATCAGTTGCCGAAAATCCAGGCCGGCAGATCTTAGCTCTAGAAAGGCTTGCAACCATGGCCACGCGGGGGTTCCGATAAAGCCCAGCAGGACGGCGAAGAATGCCAGCAACGCCAGCGGCGCCGTCATGGCCGCCGGGCTTTCGTGCGCGGCATCATGGGGATCCGAAACCGCAGTCTCGGATGGGGCAATAGGATCCGGCGCTGGATCCTTTCGCCGCTTGCCGAAAAACACGTAGCAGACCTGGCGGGTCATGTAGAAGGCCGTAAGCAATGCGCCGATCGAGCCCAGGTAAAACGGCACCCGTGAGCTGTTCCATCCATAAGCGGCATGCAGGATCGCGTCTTTGCTCCAAAATCCGGAGAAGAATAAGGGGAAGCCGCACAATGCCAGGGTGCCGACCGCGTAGGTAGCAAAGGTGACCGGCATCCACTTGCGCAGGCCGCCCATTTCGCGAATGTCCTGCTCTCCCATGCAACCGTGGATCACCGACCCCGCGCCAAGAAAGAGAAGAGCTTTAAAAAATGCATGGGCAATCAGGTGGAAGACGCCGGTCGCGACCCCGCCGACGCCGAGGCCGATCATCATGTAGCCAAGCTGCGAGACAGTTGAGTACGCCAGAATGCGTTTGATATCGTCCTGCGCCACGGCCACCACTGCGGCAAAGATCGCGGTCAAGTGCGCCCACCCAGGCCACCACGTGAAGAGCCGCGCTTCCCGGCACGCTCATCAGCGGATACACGCGCGCTACCAGGTAAACGCCCGCCGCAACCATGGTCGCAGCGTGGATCAGGGCGCTCACCGGCGTCGGACCTTCCATCGCATCCGGCAGCCAGACATGCAGCGGCAGCTGGCCTGACTTGCCAACCGCTCCGCAGAAAATCAGCAGCGCAATGCCGGTTGCTTTGGTCGCCAGCGACGACAGTGCGGTGTGCTCCATGCATCCTGCGCCGTGGTCGTAAAACAGCAGCGTGCCCGTTTGGCCGTAGAGCCACACCATGCCCAGCAGCAGTCCCAGGTCCCCGATCCGGGTGGTGATGAAGGCCTTCTTGGCCGCGGCCGCCGCTGCGGGCCTCTCAAACCAGAAACCGATCAGCAGGTACGACGTGAGCCCCACCACCTCCCAGCACATAAACAGCAGCAGCAGGCTGTTGGCGATCAGCAGGCCGAGCATAGCCCCGGCAAAAAGAGACAGGAAGCAGAAGAACCGGGTGAAGTTTTCGTCGTGGTGCATATACGCCACGCTGTAAATGAAGATCAGCAGGCCGACAAAAGTCACCATCACCAGCATGACCGCTGCCAGCGGGTCTAACATCCATCCCAGCTTCACCCATTCCGATCCGAATTGCATCCAGGGGAAGTTGATGAATAGCCGCTCCGGCTGCCCCAGCAGACGGACAAACGCAACCATCGCAAGCACAAAAGAAAAGCTAATAGAAGTGATTGCGATGGTTGCGGCGAATCTGCGCTGCTCCCGTTTGAGGAGCGCGCCGATACCGGCGGCCAGCAGTGGAAGTGTCGGAATCAACCACAGGTAGCGAACGATCCAAACGGAGGAGGCCATAGGCAGACTTACCGCTCCCTCCATGACCCAAGGAGATGGACGGGTGCCCCAGGTTCGCCAAAGCGCAGCTGGGCCGAAAACGACAGAGCGAAGCTCTTCGATCGCTTTACTGTTTTTCCCGCAAGTGCGGCTGAAGTACCGGCTAAAAGCATTCGAAAAGAACATATTCGGCCCAGGTACGCTGATGCGAACCTGGGGCACCTGTCCGAGCTGGTCGATTGCATCTTCACCGGCCGCTCCCAATGAGCTGGCTTAGATCCGTAGTTTTCGCATGCCGGTAAACGGCGAGAATGAGTGCAAGGCCAACCGCCGCTTCTGCCGCCGCGACGCCGATCGAGAACAGCACGAAGATCATCCCAGTCATCGCTCCAGCGTGAGGCCCGTAGCGCCAAAAGGCAACGAAGTTGAGGTTGGCCGCGTTGAGCATAAGCTCAATCCCAACCAGCACCAGGATGGTGTTCCTGCGCGTCAACGCTCCGGCAAGGCCAATCGCGAACAGCATGGAGGAAATCAGCAAACACCCAGCCAAACCCGTCATTGCGGGCTCTCCTTCATGGCAACGATCACCGCTCCAATAAGCGCCGCGGTGAGCATAAGCCCGATCACTTCCAGCGGAAGAATATAGCTCCCCATCAAAGCAGTTCCCAATTGCCGGATGGTGGCCTGGGGCGAGGGCGTTCCGGCCGAATGGATCGCAAAGCTGTGCAAGACTGCCCAGGCAAGAATGGCAAAGATAGCCATCGCTACCATCAAGCCGCTGACCGGCCAACGCGCGGCGGATAATGCCGGCGAGTCGCTATCGCCACCGCGGGTGAGCAGGATGACAAAGACGATCAGCACCGCGACGGCGCCCACGTAAACCAGCAACTGCGCGAGACCCAGGAATTGGGCCCCCAAGCTGAGGTAGAGGGTGCCGATGCCGGCAAATGCAATCGCCAGCGCCAGTGCGCAATGCACCAGCCCGCGGAACAGCATCGCGGCGGACGCCCCCACCAAGGTTACTGCGGCAAGAATAAGGAACGGTACGATCATCTCCCTCATTCGGCAAAACGATAGGTCCGTTTCGCGATCTTGTTTCTGGTCTCCACGCCACGGGCCAACAACACATAAGCAACGGCAATAAACACCACGCTCACTAGCCAACGGATTACGCCCTGGGGAAGAAAACGCCACGCGCCCGCTGACACCACCACCACCAGCGCCATCGGCAACATAAACTTCCAGGCAAAGTTCATCAACTGATCCATGCGCAGGCGGGGCAGGGTGCCGCGCACCCAAATGAATCCGACGATAAGGCCCAGCAGCTTGGCGAAGAACCATATCCACGAAGGCACCCAGGTCAGAAAGGGCAGAGGCGCCGACCACCCGCCGAGAAACAGCGTGATTCCCAGACCGCTGATGGCGAACATACCCAGGTATTCTCCCAGGAAGAAGAGGGCGAACTTGAAGCCGGAGTACTCAAGGTAATATCCCGCGATGATCTCGGATTCCCCCTCCGGCAGGTCGAAGGGCGACCGATTGGTCTCAGCCGTAGCCGCAATCATAAAGAGGATGAATCCGGCGAAACCCCACGGCGTGAGCACATACCAGTGAGGAAAAATTCCTGAAAAGCCAGACTGCTTCTCGACGATCTCCACCGTCGACAGCGAGCCGGCCGCCATGAGGACGGCAATGGAGGAGAGCAGCAGCGGCACCTCGTAGCTGATCATCTGTGCCACCGCCCGCATCGCGCCCAGCAGGGAATATTTGTTGCGGCTTGACCACCCCGCCATAAAAACGGAAAGCTCGGAGATCGCTCCAATCGCGAAGAAGAACAGCACCCCTGAATCCAGGTTGGCGGCGATCATGTTCCGCCCGATGGGAAGAACCGCATAGGGCAGGAACGAGACAGCCAACAAAACAAGGGGCGCCAGAAAATGAACCGCGTGGTCGGCCGAAGCGGGAACAATGTCTTCCTTGGTCAGCGATTTCAGGGCATCCGCCATGGGCTGCAGGATGCCGAAATATCCCACCCGGTTGGGACCGTAGCGGTTCTGAATTCTGCCCAAGCCCTTGCGTTCCAGAACCGTGGTCAACGCAAACAGCACGGGAAAAACGAGCAGGATCGGAATAATGGTCAGCAGAATCGAAACCCCAGGCCGGATCACCTCCGGCGAATAGCCCAGGAGCCATTGCTTGAGCAGGACAAAGACCTGATCCAGCATTATTTGGTCACCGCGGTTTGCTGTTTCTTGGCCTCGGCCTGCGCCTTCTCTTCGGCTCGCCTGGCTTCAACTTCGGCTGCTTCGGTCGGATGGATAGCTACGTAATGCTCATTGGGCCGCGCCAGTTTTTCCTTGGTCCATAAGAGGCCGCCAAAGCGGTCGTCTGTGCTTAGCTCAAACTCGTTATCCATGCGGATGGCGTCGAAGGGGCATACCTCTACGCAGATCTGGCAGCTCATGCAAACTGATACATCGATGTCGAAGACTGCGGGATAAAACTGCTGCTTGCCGACAAAGTCGGGCTTTTTGTCTTTGCTCTTCTCGATGGTGATGCATCTTGGCGGGCACTCTTTCTCGCAGATCTGGCAGGCCACGCAGCGCAGTCCTTGTTCGGCATCCGTGCCATCGTAAATCAGGAAAGGGAAGTTGCGTGCCGCCTCTGCTACCGGCAGCCGCTGTTCAGGAAACTGCACCGTTACCAGCCGGTCCTTGTCGACAAAGCTGCCGAAAAAGTTCCTCGCGGTTTCCGCTAACCCTTTGACAATCCCTACGCCCAACATAACTTTGTGCCCTCGCTCTGCGTACTTAAGGCGCGTCTACCAGTGACGAAAATCTGTGCACGAAGGGCACATCTTTAGCCGCCGTGCCGTAACTCTGTAAGATCGGCACACCTTTAGCTATGCCGTAAATCAGCACCAAGGGCACGGGTTTAGCCGTGCCGTACCGAGCCGCCGCCAGTGAGGGCTTTAGCCCCTGAAGTACGTTTTTCCTCAACGGTCAACTTCTCCCATAACAATATCAATGCTCCCCAGGATCACCACGACGTCCGCAATATTGTGACCCAGGCACATATCCTCGAGCACCGTGAGGTTGATCAGGCTCGGCGGCCGCACCCGGTAACGGTATGGATTAGGCGTGCCGTCACTGATCAGATAAAAGCCCAGCTCTCCCTTAGGCGATTCAATCCGCCCATACGCTTCGCCCACCTTGGGCCGTAGGCCACGCACCTTGGTCTTAGGATCCATAATCGGCCCCGCGGGGATGTCACGCAGAGCCTGCTTGAGAATCTTGAGCGATTCCCGAATCTCCAGCACGCGCATCATGTAGCGGTCGAAAACGTCTCCATGCTCGCCCATCGGCACGCGAAACTCGAAGCGGTCGTAGATGCCATAGCGATCGACTTTGCGAATGTCATAATTCACCCCGCTGGCGCGCAGGCCGGGCCCGGTAATGCCGGCATTGATCGCCAACTCGCGGGACAGCACACCCACACCTTGGGTGCGCGCCATCAGGATTTCATTTCCCGTCAGCAGCTGTTCAAACTCATCCAGGAAACCGCTAAACCCGGCCACCAGCTTTGCAGCCTGGCTAAGCCAGTCGGCCGAGCAATCTACGCGCACTCCGCCGAAGCGCATGTAGTTGCACATCATGCGGGCGCCGCTCAAGGCCTCGAACAGATCCAACACCTTTTCCCGTTCGCGAAAGGCATACATCAGCGGCGTGCCGCTGGCTCCCATATCCTGCAGCAGAAAACCCGCCATGCCGGCGTGATTCTGCAGCCGGGTCAGCTCGGCGACGATCACCCGGATGTATTCGGCGCGCTCCGGCACCGGAATGCCGGCCAGCTTCTCCACCGTCAGGGCATAGCCCCAGTTGTTGGTCATGGAGCAGAGATAGTCCAGCCGATCGGTGTAAGGAATGGCGGCGAGGTAGCTCCCTGCCTCGGCGATCTTTTCATGGTTCCGGTGCAGGTAGCCAAAAACCGGCTTCAGCCGCACCACGCGCTCGCCATCCAGGCGGACATCCATACGGAAGACGCCGTGGGTCGATGGGTGCTGAGGCCCCATCGAAACTTCCATCAGTTCGCTCTGATCGGCCTCGGAGGGCACTGCCTGGCTCATTGCTCCCTCAATACCTCCAAGTCATCATCGGGCGGAGGAACATAATCCTTGCGCATGGGGTGATCGGTAAACCCCTCCCACATGAGGATGCGGCGCAGATCTGGATGCCCGTCAAAGACAATGCCATACAGATCGAAAGCCTCTCGCTCCTGGAACTCGGCGCTTCTCCAAATGGGAGTAAAAGACGGCAGCGATACGTCATCGGTCCGGTTGGCTGTACGCATCCGTAGCACCACCGGACCTTCTTTCGTGCTCATGGAAAAGAGGTGGTAGACCATTTCCAGGTAGCCCGGAATGGTGGTCTTTCTTGTCTCCTCGATCTCCTTCTCGACTCCATCGACCACTTGCTTCACCTTGATCTTTTCCGTCTTCTCGCGATCCGGCCAATCGACCGCGGTCACGTTGGAACAAAAATCGAATTGAAGCTCATCGCGCAGCAGCCGGGCTACTGCCAATCCATGTTGGCGATCAACGAGCAACGAGTTCTGGGCGGAGGGGCTGGCATTGACGACAAGCTCCGCCTGGCAGCCTGGAATGCTGGCCTGCAACCGGCTGCTGATCGCTTCCAATGTCATGCCGGGCAATGTCATTCCTGCAACACCTTGAGCGGATTAGGAAAGATCTCATTGTTCTGCGGCGGCTCGAGTCCATGCTCGCCAAACTCCGGCACGGGAAACTCGCTGGGCAGGTCTTGCTGCAGATGCCTTGGCCTCGACTCTCCCGTCAGGCGTTGGCCGCTGATCTTTTCTTGCAAGGTCATGAAGGCGTGAATCAGGGCCTCTGGCCGCGGAGGACAACCCGGAATGTGCACATCGACCGGGATAAAGCGATCGATCCCCTTGAGCACGTTGTAGCCGTCGCGAAAAGGGCCGCCGGATATGGCGCACGCTCCCATGGCGATCACGTATTTCGGTTCCGGCATCTGGTTATAGAGGCGAACCACCTGGGGAGCCATCTTCTTGGTCACCGTACCGGAGACGATCATCAGGTCAGCCTGCCGCGGCGACGGCCGAAAGACCTCGGCGCCGAAGCGAGCCAGATCGTAGCGCGCCATGGTGGTCGCGATCATTTCAATGGCGCAGCACGCCAGGCCAAAAGTGAGCGGCCAAACAGAGTTCTTGCGGCCCCAGTTATACAGCTCTTCAAACGAGGTGGCGAAGATCCCGTGTTTGCTTAATTCGGTCTTTAAATCCTGGTCCATAGAAACCTCATCACGCCCACGTCAACACGCCCTTTTGGCAGGCCCAGACCAGGCCCTCCACCAACAGGAGCAGGAAAATCAGCATGGCCAGGCACGCCGCCAACGAAAGACCGGTGAAGGCTGCGGCAAACGGCAGAAGAAAGACAGCCTCCACATCGAAGATCAAAAAAACGATGGCGTACAGATAATAGGAGACGTCCAACCGGATCCACGCGTCGCCCTTGGCTTCAAGGCCGCATTCATAGGTTGCATTCTTCTGTAAGCCCGGCTTGGCCGGAGAGACGAGTTTCGCCCACAACCAGGCCAGCGACAGCGGGATTGCTCCAAAAACAACCGCCGCGGCCAGCAGCACGACGATCGTGGCCCAGGGGTGCTCGACCGGAGCTATGGGAAGACTCTTAACCATTCCTCACCATGGTCATCGGTAGAAATCTGCAGTAAGCCAAATCGCCCCCGTGGTTTACCGCTAATAGTAACGACGTTTCCCAGGAAGAATTATTCTCGCAAATTTTCCCCGTTCTAGCGCCGGGATGGTTCGGGATATTGCCCACATGGCGATATCTACTAAACATCCCAGACTACGCCTTCTTCACCGGGCTGCATGATGCGATCCGAGGACCGAAGCACGGACGAACCATCTTCCCAACCACATCCGCGCGCAGATCCTGCTTGGAATCATGAAATTGGAGCCGCCTACCTCTTTTGTGTGATGTGCTTTCCGGAAGCGCTCATCAGGGAAAAACAACGCAGATGCCAGAGAACAGGAGCTAGGTGTATTCTTATCGGCATTCAAAAATACGACGCCATCAAAAGCGTCTGATTTTGTTTGGATGAAATGAGATCCGGAGGCCCGCCGACAGCATGTCCAGCGCATACGGAAGCGCACAAAATCCTATGGCGGGCGCCTCCCGTAGCTTGGAGATGAGTCTATGAAGCAGTCCTTCGCTATCGGTATCGGCGGCGCCGCTGGTCAGGGCGTTGCCACCCCGGGTGATATTTTCGCGAAAATCTTCAGCCGGCGCGGGCTGCACCTCAACGTCTACAACGCCTACCAATCCATCATTCGCGGCGGCCATACTTTCCTCACCATCCGCACGGGTCCGGAAAAGATCACCAACATGGGCGATCGCATCGACCTGCTGATCCCCCTGAACCAGGACACCATGAGTCGGCACCTCAGCCTGCTGAGCAGCGGTGGCGCCTGTATCTACAACTCCGATACCATCAAGCCGGGTGAGCCAGCTGCAGGAGTGCAGTTGTGTCCGCTCCCTGTCTCCAAGCTGGCCGACATCAGCCGCAACAAGATCGCCCAAAATACGCTGGCCATCGGCGCCGCCCTCAGCATGACCGGCATCGGCTTTCAATCGTTGGAGAGTGTGCTTGCCGAGCAATTCCGCAAGAAGGAACAGGCCGTCATCGACGAGAACGTGGGCCTGGCACGGGTGGGTTATGACTACGCCACGCAAAACTTCAAAGCCTTCGCCAATCCGCTGCCCATGACCGATACGCGCTACGCCGTGCTGGGCGGCAATGCCGCCATGGCCATGGGCGGGGCAGCGGCAGGCGTCAAATTTTACTGCGCCTATCCCATGAGTCCATCCACCGGTGTCCTGCACTGGATGGCCGAACACGCTCGCAAAGCCAACATCATGGTTCGCCAGGTGGAAGACGAGATCGGCGTCATCAATATGGCCATCGGCGCCGCCCATGCCGGCGTCCGCGCCATGTGCGCCACCTCGGGCGGCGGCTTTGCGCTTATGAGCGAGGCGCTCGGGCTCTCTGCCCAGGCAGAAATTCCTGTCGTCGTGATCGACTGCCAGCGAGCGGGTCCGTCCACCGGGGTTCCCACCAAGACGGAACAGGGCGATTTGTGGCAAATGTTGGGTGCGGCCTTCGGGGACTATCCCCGGGTAATCGCCGCTCCTTTGGACATTGGCGACTGCTTCACCCTCATCCCCGAAATCTTCAATATCGCAGAGCGCTTCCAGTGTCCCGGCATCGTGCTCTGCGACCTGCTGTTAGCCGAAGGCCGGCTAAGCGTCGACCCCAAGATTCTGGACTTCAACCCGAAAGTCGATCGTGGCGAGATGATCACCTCCGCCAACGGCAACGGCCATGGGAACTACAAGCGCTACCTGATTACCGAGAGCGGAGTGTCGCCCCGCGCCATTCCCGGCGTTCCCGGTCACACCCACGTTGTCTCCAGCGACGAGCACGATGAAGACGGCGTGCTCATCAGCGACGAATACACCAATACGGTGAAGCGCCGCGCCATGATGGAAAAGCGGATGCGCAAGGTCGCGGGGATTGAAGCCTCTGTTCCCCCACCCACCATCCAAGGGCCGGCGGATGCCGACGTAACCCTCATTGGCTGGGGATCGACCCAGGGCGTAATCGAAGAAGCGCGCGAGCTGCTTGCCGAGCAGGGGATTAACGCCAATCAATTGCAGATTCGCTGGCTCGTGCCGCTGCACGGCGACGCGATTGTCGATTTGTTGAAGCGTTCTCGCCACACCATCATTATTGAAAACAACTACAGTGGCCAGTTCGCCCGCTACCTGCGCAGCGAAACCAGTTATGTGGCCAACGGCCACATCCGCAAATACGATGGCGAACCCTTTATGCCGCACCACATTGTGGAGGCGGTAAAGGAGCAGCTGAGTGGAAGCACCACGCTTTCCGTTCCAACCCACGAGATCATGGTCTAAACCGGTTTCATAGCGGTACAGGAGATTCAACGATGGCAACAGAGACAGTAGCTCCAAAACTCACCACCATGGCAGACCTGAAGGGCAAGGTCGATCCAGACTGGTGCCCCGGATGTGGTGATTTTGGCGTGCTCGCCGCCGTGCAGAAAGCGCTGGTTGAGTTGCAGATCCCGAATCACGAGGTCGCCACCATCAGCGGCATCGGCTGCTCCTCCAACTTTCCCGGGTTTATCAATACCTATGGAATGCACACCCTCCATGGGCGCTCCCTGGCCGTGGCCACTGGCTTCAAGATGGCGAACCACGCCATGACGGTGCTGGTGACCGGAGGCGACGGGGATGGTTTCGGCATCGGCGGCAATCATTTCATGCACACCATGCGCCGCAATGTCGATCTGCTCTACATCGTCATGGATAACCAGATCTACGGCCTCACCACCGGCCAAACCTCACCCACCAGCCGCAAAGGCATGAAGACCAAGAGCATGCCCTTTGGCAATGTGGAAGGCCCGATCAATCCCATTTCGCTGGCGCTATCCGCGGGAGCCACCTTCATCGCCCGCGGCTTCAGTGCGGAGCAGAAGCACCTTACTGAACTGATCAAACAGGGAATTCAGCACAAGGGCTTCTCGTTCATCGATGTTTTCAGCCCCTGTGTCACCTACAACCACGACAACACGTTCCAGTGGTTCCGTCCGCGGGTAAAGAAGCTTGAAGATAATCCTGAATATGATTCGACCAACTGGATGGCCGCGATGGAGAAGTCGTTGCTCTGGGGCGATGAAATTCCCATCGGCAAATTCTTCGAGCGTACCGACGTCCCTACCCTGAATGAATCAGAGCCGGTGCTGGCCACGGAACCCCTGGTCAAGCAGAGCACGCGCATTCCCCCTGAGGTGGCCCAGAAGTTCATAGAAGAATTGATGTAGGCGAGCTTCATCGCTTGACCGAAGACGGGGTACCCTTCGCAGGGTTGGAGAGGTCCTGTGTATTGTGACGGCCGGTAACCGTCTTTTCTATCTCAGAGTTCATTTCGCCGCCGATCAGGATGGCTCCATTGGTGACATAGAGCCACAGCAGCAGCATCACGACGCCACTCAGCCGACCGTAGCTACGGGCGTAGTTCACGTGATCAAAATACACGCGGGCGCCAAACGTAGAGCCTATCCAAAGCACAAGCGCACAGAACGCGCCGGGTGTGCTCCACCGCCATTCACAATCGTGAAGGTTGGGCGCGAAACGATAGAGCAGCGAAAACGAGAACGAAAGCGTCGCAACCAGGACAAACCAATCCAGCACGCGCAGGGTGAATGCGCCGCCGTGAAAATGTGCCCGAAGGTACGCGCTGCAGAATATAAGTAACACGGCGATGGAGCCGGCCACGGCCAGAGAGAGCGTCAGGCCAACAATCGTGATCGCCAATTGCCACCAGGATCGAGTCTCTTCCACTTCGTAGGCCTTATTGAGCCCGTAGATCATCGCCCAGGTGCCGTTAAAAGCGGCCCACAATGCTCCGCCACAAACGGAAATAAGTTGCACGCCCGAACGAGCTCGCTGGTTGAGCTCTTCCATCACCTGCTGCAAGAGTTGCGACACCTGGTCCGGCAACACCTGGCTTGACAGCTCCTGGAGCGCATTTTTCACGTGATCGCCGACATGCGGAACGCGCGCACTCACGAGGAAGAAAACCAGCAGGGACGGAAAGATCGCCAGGAAGTGATAGAAGGCCATTCGACCGCCCTGACCAAAAACCTCATCCTGCCATGATTCGCGAGCGGTTCGCCGAAGCAGATCGGGAATCGAGAGCCCCCCGAGCGTCCAAAGATTGATCATGCGGTTGCGCATCCCTGGTTCCCTCAAGGAGGACGGGTGTCCCACACCCCGGATTTCCTGTGAAGTAAGTTGGCTTGACAAACTTCATGCGGCTCACATCAATGAAAGCCGAACACGTCGCCGTAGTTTGGGGCGCCTGCAGGAAATCCGGGAATCTCGCTTGCTTTTAGCGAGATGTGGGATTCCACTGCTCTTTCTCTCTGGCTCTCGATCACTCGACGCACTGAGCGGCCAACATCGGCGTAGGCCTAATCCTCATGATTGTAAATGCACCCGCCCACCGGAGATTTGGATCGGCGGGCACTGGTAAGTCGGAGAATGATGCCGGCCGTCGATGGCTATTGCCGCGATGGTGTTGGTGGTAAGAGCCTGCAGACCGGCGGTGATCGTCTGCGAGGGGGATTGTGTTCCGGGTGCCCCCGGTGCGTAGACCAAAATCTCTGGGCCGATCTCTGCTCCTGGCGAGACGTTACCGCTGAATCTCTGAGCACCTACATACAGACTTCCCAGCGCGTCCACGGTCAATGAAATGAAGGCCGCCCCGGCGGGTCCGGCAATTGTTGAGGCCGGAGCAACGCTCCCGTTTGCGGTCCTGGAGAATTGCAAAATCGTCGACGGTAGATAGTCTTGATCGACTACGTAGAAGCTTGAGGCCGGGGAGAGCGCGGCTGTAACCCCAGTAGCGGGCGGCGTAGTCGCTCCGCCGCTGCTACCCATTCCTCCGCTACAGCCAGCGAGGCTGGCCGCGATCAGTAGAAAGTTGATCGCCTTCGAGGCTATCTCCAGCTTCGATTCCACGGAAGTCATTTCCTTGACCTAACCGTTAGTAGACGAAATGCTGGCGCCGTTACAAGCCGGCTCGAACCTAATATGATCTACCGGTTGTGGCAACAAGTATTCTCTTCGGGTGCGGTCGCGCCTATCCCTAGAAGGTGCTAGCTATCAAGGTGAGCGTACGTTGTGCGGCATCCTCGCGGTCCGAAGAGTCGGTGGAGATTCTTGGACCGCCCAAGTTGTCCTTCTGATTGCACCACTTATTCTGCTGATGTCCGGATCGCGCATAGAGAGCTCTTGCCACGTCACAGTCCTACAGCTTGGATCTGATGACAAGGCAGCGTCTCATGAAAGAAACAGCGACGCTAAAGAATAGAATGGCTCATGACCGAACCCGCCACATCAATCCGAAATCACTGCCTGGCTCCCGCACGGGCCCGAGTAGCCATTGATGCACCTACAGGCGCCGCAACCTATGCTCGCATGTTTCCTGAGCTGCCGTCGTTTCGCGCCGAGGAGGAATTCCTATACGCTCTGGGTCGCACAGGAGGTCTCTGCGATTGCGGAGATATCGATGACCCTTCCGACTCCCTGGGAGACAGCGCGGCCGGTTGGCCCATCTTCGGCCAGTTCGTGGCTCACGATATAACGGCGGACCGGTCGATTTTGCGAGCCCAAACCAACACGGCCGAATTACATAACGCCCGCAGCCCGAAACTCAACCTGGAAACCCTCTACGGCGACGGGCCCACCGGTCATCCCTTCCTCTATCAGCGTGACGACTCAGCGAAGTTCCTGCTTGGTTTGGAGGGAGGAGACCTTCAACGAAACCGGGAGGGGACCGCGATCATCGGCGATCCACGCAACGATTCCCACATGCTGATCTCGCAACTGCATCTTGCCATGCTGAAGGTTCATAACTCATTTGTGGATGAGGCGCGGTTAGCCGGAGTAGCGAACGATCGCGTGTTCGAGGAGGCGGCTCGCCAGTTGCGCTGGCACTATCAATCGATCGTTCTCAACGAATTTTTGCCTACGCTCGTAGGGCCGGCGCTGGCAGGAGAGGTGCTTCGAGAAGGTCCGCAATGGTTTCGTCCCGGCCATACCGGATTCATACCGCTTGAGTTTGCCGATGCAGCCTATCGCTATGGTCACTCTCAAATTCGCCACCGCTACCGCTTGAACGCCCACACTGATCCCGTGGCGCTCTTTCCTGAGCTCCTGGGATTCCGTGCCGTGCCGCGTGAGCGCGTAGTCGATTGGTCTCTGTTCTTCGATGCACCCGGTACGGCCTTCGCGCAGCGATCAAAGAAAATCGATGGGAAGCTTGTGCGAGCACTCATTGAGTTACCGGTGGCCGTCACTGGCGAGTGCGAAATTGAGGCCTATCATTCTCTCGCCGTTCGCGACCTGCAACGAGGGCAGGGCGTCGGTTTGCCGTCTGGCGAGGCCTTGGCCCGTTATCTTGGGATTGCTCCACTCACCGCAGAGCAGGTTGACATCGCATCCACAGGTTGGCGTGGCGAGACGCCTCTTTGGTATTACATTCTCCGCGAGGCCGACGTCTGTACCGGTGGTCATCGTCTTGGGCCAGTGGGTGGCCGGATCGTGACGGAGGTCTTGGTTGGACTCATCGACGCGGATGCGACCTCGTTTCACCGGGGCCAACAGGAATGGCGGCCTCGAAAATCGCTCAGCGAGTTACTGGCTTCTTAACGTCGAAGTCATCATGGGTACCAGGTGATTTGCGCACCAGCGTTCACGTCACTGTGTTTGCCTGGTTCGTAAACCGGGGCCTTCCAACCTTCATACTGAATCGCGCCCTTCAATTCAAAGTTATTGTGAATGCGCATGGTAGTAGAGATCTGAAAAGCGTTCTGGGTGGTGCCGCCGGGAATGAAGTCTTTCGCAGCCTTCGCATTTCTGTAGGAAAACTGGATCCACTCTCTCGGCGAAAGATGATAAGTGAGCCATGCCTGGCCGCCCTTGGATTCCCGGCCCATCCAATCTCCCATAATGAACCCTTTATTGGTGTAACCCTGCTTCTGAATTTGTTCGTAATAAAGGAACTGGCCGCCATTGCTTCGACTGGTTGGAGGATCTGTGTCCGCCGCCTCCACTCGAAGATCAATCTCATGAAGCTTGGGAAATTGCGACAGGTACAGCCCAGGACGAATACCCGCGCGACGCGGAGCACTGATCGGGCTGGTATCGTCGTGCACCAGTGAGTCCGTGTAGAGTGTCAACCAGTTGCGCAAGTAAGGCACACGATAAGAAAAATCAAAGGTGCCGAAGCGCGCCCCAGGATCGCTCCGCGAAAGCTTCTCTGCTGCGGACACATCCTGCACGCTGAAAAAGCTTCTTAGAAAACTGCCAACCGTGATCGGGACATGATCTTTTCCGCCCCAGATGACGGTGCGCTCGAACCCAAATTCAAGGTTTGCCGTGGGCTTGAAACTGATCTTCTCCGCATGCACCCACGGTGCATTTGGAGCCGTGTGGCCCTGCAGGCTGCCGACAAAGAACTGATATCGGAACGGTCCCGTCAATCGTGAAAGAAGAGGGATACCCAGAGGCTCGACCCGGTCGATTTGAAACGCATAGATGTTCTCTGCATTATTGCTCCACGCAAAGCTTCCGCCTTGGGCGGGCCCAAGCCAATGATCGCTTTTCCCGAACGAGATTTCATTGTTGAAAATCAGGTACGACAGGTTCGCCTCGACTACGCGCACCTGGCTTACCGAGGAAATGGGCCCCAACGGAATCGTGTCTTGCTTTGGATTGGTCGCGAATGGTATGCCGTCATTCTCTGAAAGCAGCTCTGCCAGCGAAGGTGAATACCCGTCTGCAGCCGGAGCATATTGGTACTCGCCGCGTAGGTAGAAGGCGAATCGTCCGTCCTCCATGCGAGTGCTGAGGCCCGCGACGCTATTGAATCCCTGCTGGTAAGGGCGGCCATAGTCGTTGATGATGCTTTGCCCGAGATGATAGCTGTCACGTAACGGCGTGCCCGAGATACCGTCGAAGCGAGCATAGGCGCTCGCCAACTTAGCCTGTGGCCGCGCTGGATTTTGCAAGCTCTCGATATCGGGTTGCAGCTCTCGCTGGACCGAGTGATAAATACGACAGGCATCACTGTCTTCCGCCGTTTCTTCCATCTTTAGCGACGCAGCTTCGAGCATATGTACGATGCTCAATCGGGTCCATGGCTTCATCCCGATGTAGGCGATATCCACTTGGCCCAGCGCATGCAGGCGGTCCATGGCCGGATAAATCCAGCTATCCATCGGAACATAGGTGGACCCTCGGGCTTCGGCGTAAGGATCATACTCGGGAAGAAGGTTTCCGCAGGGAACAAATGACTCACCAGAAGCAGCGGGCAACAGCAGCCCCAATAGGGCGAGGCACAAGGCTCTCTTAATCATGCGCGCTCACCCTAAATGTCTGTCTGCGGATCGTGCAGCCTTATGGCCGGATGCGGGGAATCCGATTGCCCCGCGAGCAAACGAGCTGCTCATAGCGTTGCTCACGGTGGCCTCATGCTCCAACAGCAGGCTAATGAGAACAATCGACCACAGGGGGAGCAATAGATCAAAGGCTTCGGCCTCTGCCAAGCCGCGCACTACCACAAACAATAAGAAGCTGAGGAAGACGATCCTGATAGGGCCTCGCGGAAGTTTACGCATCTGCCGATACAGACTGCCGTATATGCCGATCAGCAGGCAGATGCCCACACCCCATAAGCGTAGAACTGCGTGAGCAGCTCATTTTCCGCATGCCGCGCCTCGAATCGATCGGGACCAAAAGGAGGAATCACCTTCCACATGGAATCGAAGCCGTGCCCGATCCACGGCTGTTCCATCGCTGCGTTTAGCATGTAGGCCCAGATGCCGGTACGGCCAGTCAACGTTTCTGCCTGGTTGCCCGCGTTGGTGTAGACGTCGTAGTACGCCTCGAACAGCCCCCAGAACACGAGGATGACCAGGATGACGGCAATAGTTAGGAGTACTTTGGTCTTTCGGCTGATCGACCTGTCCGCAATGATCAGGAAACTCTCGCTGATCAGAAACGCAACGATGGTGGTCTTGCTCAGGCTGCGAAGAAGCGTCAGCGAAAGCAGGAGGATAGCGAGCCCCCACCGTCCCGCTTTGCAGCGGCTGAGATATTGAGCCAGGAAAATAGCAGTGGCGCAAAGGTTGCCGATCTGGTTTGTGTTGAAAAAATCTTCATCCCCAAGCCGCAGATCTGCTTGGCTGGGCATGATCCACGCGATCAATGCCATGCAGCAGGCGCTTACCACAAATCCCTTTATCAGCGAGTGGAGATACACCTGTCACGGAGCCGGAGCGAAGCAGCATGAACAACGATGGCCACATCGGTGGCTAGCCCGCCCCAGAAGGCAACCGACGTTGGCAGGGACGCTGTGGCGCTCCATGCCAAGCTGCACAACGAAAAACCAAGGAAAGCCAGAACCCAGCGAATAGTCGACAGCCGCAGCATGGAACCGAACGTGCGATGAGCATATCCGGCCGAATGAAAACAAACCACAAGCTAGCAGGAGCAGGTCTATGAGAAGACCCAACCCCGCGCCCGCGCTCGGAGTCGTACCCAATACGCGGACCGAGAGAAGAACGATGATGATACGGCAGGAAAAAAAGAAGCCAACGGCAAACGCGAGCCTGCTCCCTTGCTGCCTTTCGCCTGTTCCTTCGATTGCGTTCATAGCCTCTCGTTTATCAATGGGTGTATATATCCGGCACGCCCTGGCTGGCCGCCGGAGGAAGATGGCGCAGAAACACCACAATGGACCAGAGTTCATCATCATTCAGAATTCCCTTCGAGCCGGGCATTCCAGACGGCCGAATTCCATAATCGAGAATCCACTTCAGCTGGCCATCCGTATAACGCTGCACGTCCGGAGATGCCAAGCGACGGAATCGGAGGCGAGACGTGTTCAATAAATGGAACACCCGTGTTCTGGCCATCGTTGCCATGGCAGGCAACGCAATAGTGCGAGAAGGCTTCCTTGCCGTCAGCTCGCGTTTGCGGCGTGTCCGGCAAGGGATTCTTCTGGTCCTTATTGCCAATGAAAATTTCGTGCTCAGCGGAGGTAATGATCTTCGCCTCCAGCTTTCCTGGGGGATCAGCCTTACAGCCCGCCAATCCCATCGTCATGGCTAAAGTTACGATCACGTAACGCATCTCTACTCCACGACGTGCAGCGTGATCTTCATTGAACCGTGGCCGGAACCACAAAACACTGAGCACTGGCCAACAAAGTCTCCTGTCTTGTCCGGCGTGAATTGTGCTTGAGCTGTGCCGTGCGCAGGTATCTTCAGGTCGACGTTCAGGTCCTTGATGCGCAACCCGTGCGGCACATCTTCGCTCTTTACCACCAGCACCACCGGCTCACCCTTCTTCAAAGTGATTTCATTCGGATCGTAAGTAAACCGATGGGCAGTAATGTTGATCGTCTTGGGCGCTGCTTGCCCCCCAACCGTAGACGCGGAAAAGGTTCCCATCAGCACCCCACCCAGCAGGATCATCAGCATCGATCTTTTCTTCATGGATCTCTCCCTCAAAGCATTTGCTTGCCACTCTTTCATCTCACCTTAGCGAGTTGGGTCGGAGGAGTTGTCGCGCGTCCGTCAGTCAATTGTCATCACCTTGTCGCGAAGGCCGGGGCGCATTGGCCGGGAGGGGTAAAGCTATGGCGATGACTACATCGGGACAAAGCAATGACAAAGCGTTAACAAATCGCACGTGCGCTCTCTTCATACTAAGAGGAATATTCACGGAGAAGGAAGATGTTATCGATTGAAGATCTAGAATCCGCCTGCAATGCCTCCCGGCCGGTAGAGCCACCCAGGCACGTGGTGGAACCACCAGAGCTCCCTTTCCACGCGACGTATTATCCGTTGGGTTTCCCCACGGTGGTAATGACCAACTCGGGAAGCGTGCTCAAGCAATACGAGGAGCTTTGGGGAAAGTTCAGCAAACAGCACGATACCGAGCCCATCCGGGTAGAGGTGCAAGTGGTGGATACCAAGGCTACGGAGTGTCCTCCGGAGCCGGTGTACCGGTACATGCAGCCGCTCCTGATGTGCGTTGCCGATGCGCACAACTACAGCACCGTCGATTTGGAATGTTGCCAAACCAAGATCGTGATTTCGCGGGCCGCGCTGCGCCATCGGCTCTATGCGCAATATTTCCTCCTGGCAGCGCCCACAAATTGCGTTGCCGCCCGGTACTCAACACCGGTGCATGCTGGGTGTATAGCCCTGGATGGACGAGGCGTGCTCTTGTGTGGCGACTCGGGAGCGGGCAAATCGACGCTAGCGTATGCCTGCGCGCGCGCCGGTTGGACCTATGTGAGCGACGACGGAAGCTATCTGCTGAATGGAGGAACCAGGCGCTTGGTGACCGGAGACTGTTACAAGGTGCGCTTTCGGCCATCCGCTGCCGAGCTATTTCCAGAGGTCGCAGGGCTCGACGTCACGCCACGCGCCGCGGGCAAGCCATCCATTGAACTGCCGACCGCTAATATGGCGCATATCGCCAGCGCGCAGACCACGCGCGTCGACTTCATCGTTTTTCTGAACCGGCGCAAGGGTTCCACGCCACAGCTAGTTCCTTATCGCCGCGATGTGGCTCGGCATTTCATGCGCCAGGTGCTTTACGGGCCGCCAGAGTTACTTGCCGTGCAGTACCGGGCGATCGAGCGGCTCCTGACCGCGGATGTTTTCGAGCTGCGCTATACCGATTTGGATTGGGCCATCGATCGGCTACGGAAACTGGCGCGGGAAGGGCGTTGATGGAATTGCTCCTCGATCCGGCGAAGGACGCCGCTTCCTCCTTCTGGAGGCATCCTGCCGCGTGGTTGCGAGAGAAGAATCTAGGTCGCGATTACTGGGTGTTTTTTTGGGCTGCCTTCTTCTTTGACGCCGGCTTCGCGATCTACTTTTTTCTATTCAATCTCTACCTGCTGGATTACCACTTAAACGAGCGGGCCATGGGGTGGATAGGCGGCGCGATGACTCTGGGCTCGCTGGTAGGAACATTGCCGGCCGGCGCGCTCGCGCAACGAATCGGCCTGCGGCCGCTGCTGATCGTCCTCTTCGTGAGCGCTCCCCTGGTGAACGCCATACGCGCCGTGTGGATCTGGGAGCCTGCCCAGATCGGGTTGGCCTTCCTCGCCGGCTTGGCAATGAGCAGTTGGGGCGTCTGCTTTCTTCCCGGGGTGGCTCGCCTTACCGCGGAGAAGAATCGCACCGCGGGGTTCAGCCTGATCCTCTCCGCCAGCGTGGGCACCAGCATGTTGGGTGGCATCGTGTGCGGTTATCTGCGTCAGTGGCTCGGAATGGCAGGCTTCGCCATGCAGCCCGCGGAGGTCAAGCGCTTCATCCTCCTCGTCTCCTGCGCCATTGCCCTCTTGGGTTTGATTCCTGTGCTCCGTCTTCGGATACCATCGCAGCCCAGGCAGGAGGCCGGGCTCGATATCCAAGCCAACCGCTGGAATTGGTTGCGTGCCTGGAAGCCGAATCCGTTCCTGTGGCGGTTTCTGCCCTTGATGGCTCTGTGGTCCGCGGTGCTGGCGGCGTTTAACCCCTTCGCCAATGTCTACCTGTCACGAGTACTGCACGTTCAGATGACGCAGATCGGGCTGATCTTCTCCACCGTGCAGCTGTTGCAATTGTGCATGGGGCTTCTGACCCCATTTGTTCTGCGCGCGCTCGGCCTGGTAAGAGGTATCGTCTCTACGCAAATCCTGGCCGCCGTGGTGCTCGCCGTAATGGCGGGGGCAAGCAATCCACACTTGGCTGTACCCCTGTATCTAACCTTTTCGGCGGCCCAGTGGATGAGTTCTCCAGGACTCTACAACCTCTTGATGAATGAAACCCCAGACGCGGAGCGCGGCGCAGCCGCAGCCCTGACGTTGTTCTGCAACGCGCTGCTCGCCTCCGTGGCTACGGCCGGCTCTGGCATCCTCTTGACCAGATTCGGATATACTCCGGTGCTGTTATTGCTGGCAGCAGTGGCTTTCATCATTGCGCTGCTCTTCCGCTTCCTGCTTTTGCCGCCACTGCACACTGCAGGAGAAGCAAGGTGAGGGCCCGGTTGGCCCTCCTCGCGGCGTTGTTCGCCGCACAATTTGCGTATGCGGGCGTGCTGATGCCTGGAGGCGTGCAGCTACTGTGTCATCGAACCGCAAATGAGGACGTGCCGGAAAACACATTGGAGTCCCTGGATCAGGCTGCACTGCTTGGTTGCAACGTGGTGGAGATCGATCTTCGCCGCACTTTGGACGGAGAGATCGTGCTCAACCACGACGGCATCATGGAGCGGCTGACGGACGGTGTGGGTGAGGCCGAGACCAGCTACTACGGCGACCTGCAATTGCGCGACGCAGGCTCATGGATGGGTGAGCGATTCGAAGGTCTGCATATGACCCTCTTCCAGGACGCACTGCAGCTGGCGCGCGACCGGGACATTCGCCTCGTCCTGGATATGAAGGACAAGGGCCTGGGGGCAGATGTGCTGCAGATACTTGAACGCGAAGGCATGCTGCAGCGCGTGCAGTTCAACGGGGAATGGGACGATGTCAAAAAGTTAGATCCCGCAGGAACTGATGTCGGCGACGGAACGGTATGGGTGCAGCCCGGCGTGACCAGTGATCAGGTAAGGCAATATCACGGCCAGGGCAAAGCTGTCGTGGCAAATTTTTCCGCCAACCACCATGAGATGGACCTGGCTGGAATGAAAGCTGCGGTCGCCGCAGGAGTAGATGGTATCAATGTGGATTATCCGCGTCTGGGTGCGGACGCCGTGGGCAGGCAAGTGGAGCGCAGGCTACACGAGCTGATGCTCAAGGCCGATACGGGCGATAGCGAAGCGCGTCGGGCAGCCATCCTGGAGCTGTCCCGCTATAGCGGATTTCCCTTGCGGGGAAATTTTGCCGTTTGGCTACTCGACGCGGACGATCAAGTTTCACGCGCTGCCGCACTGGCGCTGGTGACCGCACGGCCGCAAACGCCGGTATCCGCCTTCGCCGAAGCCCTGCATTCTGGCAACGCGGATGCACGCGCCAACGCGGCGTGGGCGCTGGGCATGCTGCGCGCGCCCGCGAAGGCATTGCTGCCATTGCTACGCGACCAGGACCCTCATGTGTTGCAATCGGTTCTACAGGCAATGGCTCGCGCACCTGGGGACGTCAGCGCCGGCGCCTTGCTGCCGCTTCTGTCCTATGAGGATGCCGCAGTCCGCGGTGCAGCCGCCGTCGCGCTTGCACGGCATCAGCCGGAGGCTGCCATCAACGCTATTCCGGCGCAACTACAAAAGGAGATTGTTCTGGAACGTGCAGTGCGAGGTAACGACGCAATCATCAAATCCTTCAAGTGCCAGACGGAAATGATGAGAGCGCTCGCAATGCTGCAGGGGGATGATGCCACGAGAGAACTGGAGGCCTTAGCCTTCCGGCCGGACAAGGGCCTGTCGTCCTACGATGGCATCGTGGCCGGCTTTCAATTGTGGGACCGCATTGGAGCGAATGCCGCGACCGCGGTACAAGCCCTGGGATCCACTGACCTGGAAGTAGCAGACAGGGCAGAGTGGATGCTGGTGAAAGCCAGCCCGGCCGCCCTGCCAGAAGTGCGCAAAGCTCTCGACAGCGAGAACCAAGACGTCCGCCAGCGCGCCATACGCATCGTGGCCTGGCAAGGAGACACCGAATCGCTCCCCAAGCTGCAAGCGCTACAGAAAACCGACCTAGCCAGCGCCCCCCTAGCCACCTGGGCTATAGAAAAAATCCAACTCCTTCATCCAACCAGCAAATAGACGCCGACCACTTGTAGGAACTGGACTCGGCACGAACCGGACGAGCGTAAGAACCGGACGGGTGCCCCAGGTTCGCCAAGGCGTACCTGGGCGAAAAAGACGGGCGAAGCCCACCAAGGTTTTGAGAATCCCGAGGATCGGCAAGCCCCACAACAGGCGAGCTGCGACTCTCTCATCCACTAGCCAATTTTTCATGGATTCACCACCCCACCCATGTCATGCCGAGGGATCTGCTGTGCGCCCGGTTTCCAAACAATGGCCCCTTACCCCCATCCTGGATTTCCAATGAAGGTTGTTGGCGATGATGAACTTCATGCGGTTTGCCTCGATAAGTCGCACCGTCCCCACTAAGGGTTGAAAAAGTGCAGCAACTCCTCCTCATCATGTTTGCTGAGCGAAGCGCGCACGCGCATGTGGCGCACGATCGTTCCGGAAATCCGAGGCGAGAACCCTTCCGGCGCGTTGTGGCAACGAGAGCAGTTCTGCTGAAATATACGTTCGCCTTCATCTTCTTGCTGTGGCGATTTCCGGGCGAAAACCGGCTTCTTGTTTGCGGGCGTAGAAGGCGCCTGATCCTGCCCCACAACCGGCGGCAGCAAAGGCGCCGCAGTCAAGGCAATCAAGCGCAGCAGTTCTTTATCCTGCTGCGACGCCTGATCGGCGAAAACCGGCTTCTTATCTGTCTGCGCAACCTGCGAAACCGCAGGTATCGCAGCCAAAACAATCAGGGCAACGACAAAACGCTTTGCACTCATAATCATTTGCCTTTCCAAGCAGGAAAGAGGAACCGATACACAATCCCCGTCTCCCAAACGTTGTGGTTCCCGGTGGAGGAGAACTGGCGCGCGTAGCTGGTAAGAATTCTGGTGTTGTGCGGCAAGTTATAGTCGAGGCCGAAGTCTGCGCGTTGCGTGTTCACCAGTGGCACGCCATCGCTGATAGTCGAGTTGTCGAGGCGGAATGTCTGCTGCATGCGGAACAGTGGTTCAAACCTTCCCCAAAAGCTGTTGAGGCCGCCCAAGGCCTGGGTACGATAATCAAACTCAACCCAATAACCCTGCGCGTGCTGTCCGCGATTGAACTCCGACCTTAGGCGGAACGCAGTATTCTTCGGCTCCCACCATGCGTACGTGCCGAAAAAGTTCTCATGCGTTCCCTGAAGCAGGCGACTGTAAGAGAACCCCACTTCCAGACGCTTCTCCGGGAGATAGAGGCTGGTGCGCCCACCGGCGGAGCGCTCGGCAGTGAATTGTGAATTCGTCGAAAGCGCAGAGAAATAGGCCGCGTAGGCGAGGGAATACTTACGCCGCGAGACAGCGGAACCGCGAACCTGGCCTCCGACCCCCAGGCCGGTAGTCATGAGACCGATGTTGGAGGCGATTGGGCCGTCCTGGAAATTGCCTATCCAGATGGGCGATAACCGCTCGTTATAGGTCTGCCAGGGGAGCAGAAAGCTGCCACCCACAATGGTGAAGTGCGGCGAAGCAATGTAGTCGCCTTGCAGATAGGTGAGACCAATGAAGTGGCTATGATCGTAGCCGTTACCGCTGGGAGCCCAGGTCTCGGTCAGGGCCGCCCGTGATTCGATGAGAATATGCTGGCCAATCGGCGCCGCCAGCAAGAGGCTCGATGATTGGCGTGTAAGATGTGTTGCCGGCGTTGGTGTTGGTGAGGAAGCCTACACCGCCAGACAGAAGCGGCGTGTTCTGTGCGGCTCCGGAAAGCGCGGAGCAGAGCAAGGCCAAGGCAAAGCCGATGGGCCTCGCTGACCATGCCATTTTCGAAAGCGAACAATTCAGGATCGGACGCGGCATACAGCCACACTAGCGATACCCGCGGTCAATGGTGTCTCAAGATGGTCTGCATTTTGTCAATTCATTGTCATTCGCAAAAACATAACCAGAGCCGGCAGCAACCGAATCGCTGCGGCGACAAGGAAATGACAATCGCCTTACGGTGACATGACAATCCGCTATGGAGAGGTCTCTAAAGTGAGGACAGTGATTTTCCTCCGGGCAATTTGCTATCCGCTTGCAGAGTTGGCGATCCCGAGGTGAACTCAGGTCCGTTCCCATGTCCATACTGCATACGAGCACGTCGCCCCAATCCCTGGCCAGGAAACTGCAAGCGCGCGAGGCCGTTCTGCTCATCTTCTGCGACCCATTGCCTGAGCAATACGCGCGCCTATGGCATCTGTCGGACAACGAATGGCAACAACTCCTGCATTGGCTGGATACCAGTGGCCTGGCCTTGTACTTCCTCGATCGAGTACTCGAGTTGCAACTGAACGACCTGTTGCCGCGAGCGGTGATGGCTCGCCTGCAGCAGAACTTGATTGACAATACCGAGCGGCTCCGCGGAATGGTCGACGAATCGATCGAGATCCAGCGTGAGTTTCAGAGCTCCAATCTTTCCTATGCCTTGTTGAAGGGCTTTTCGTTCTGGCCGCATTCGGTGCCAAAACTGCAGTTACGATCCCAGCTTGACCTTGATTTTCTGGTGGCGGAGAACAGCGCCTCCCAGGCACGGCAGATCCTGGAACGCAGGGGCTATCGCCTGCACCTGGTCAGCGGCAACAGTTGGGAGTTCAAAACCGGCCAGATCCCTCAAGCTTCTTTAAAAGATTTGTACAAGAATGGACCTCACCGGTGCGTCGAGTTGCACGTAGAAACCAATGCCAATGCTGACTCATCTTTACTGGCTCGCACGGTGAAGCGCCGTTTCCACGGGATTTGCATGCCGGTGCTTTCTCCCGCCGACCTTTTTCTCGGACAGGGACTTCACGCGTTTAAGCACGTTTGCAGCGACTACTCGCGCACCGCGCACTTGCTCGAGTTTCGCCGTCACGTCGTCGCCCATCGCGACGATCATGCCTTTTGGAGCGAACTCCAATCCCTTGCCGCGAAGAACCCTAGCGCGAGCGTGGCCCTTGGTGTGGTAACACTATTGATCACTCACACGATGGGAGAATTCGCGCCGGCGCCGCTCACCCGTTGGACCGTCGATCGCCTCCCCGATTCCGCGCGGCTTTGGATAGACCTGTACGGTAGGCGCTCTGTCTTCGCGAGCTTTCCCGGCAGCAAGTTGTACCTGTTGCTGCAAAGGGAGCTAGCACACCTGGGCGTTCCCGGGAAGCGTACGCTGTGGCGGGCGCTCCTGCCCCTTCGCCTACCGCCTCCGATCTCGCCCGCAGCCGCGAACGATCCCCTCCCAATGCGCCTCCGCCGATATTGGTTACAGTCTCGCTTCGTCTGTTTCCGTCTGCGCTTTCACGTGGTCGAGGGGGCCCACTATCTATGGGAGTTATCTCGTTGGCGGCGGCACATGAAGGTGCGTCTCCATGCCATCACGCCACTCGAGACTTCTCGCTCTTCAACCCACCATTCCTGAGCGCACGCTCCTTTGGCGAACAACAAAGGAATGACAATTCCCTGACCAACCCATGACACGCCTGCGGGCCAGGTTCCTTAGCTTCAAGTTGTAGAAAGAAATGCCCATGCCGCTATCCTCCACTTCCTCCGATGCTCGCAACGCGACCCCCAGCCGCGGCGCCCACGCATCACAGAGCGCGCTCGTCGTCGCGGCATCGCTGCTGATGTTCCTTTCCTTAGGCGTCGCCGCAAACGGGCAGACGCCGCTTTCGCCCCTTGCGGCGCAGAGCCCCCTGCAGCCCACAGTGAGCGCAGACAGCGGCCCGGCGGCCACACCGGCTACAGGCAGCGAAAGAAATGCCGACTCGAACAGTTCTGCCGGCAGTCTGCCTTCGTTCAGTCTCTCGTCCAGCCAGATCATCGACATTCTGCAGCAGAATCCCGATCTTGTATTGGAACTGAAATCGCAAGTGGCTGATCGCATGCAGGAGCAGGGCATGCAGATGGATGCCAACGGGATTTCCGACGAGATGCTCTATGACCAGATTGCCGGGAACGCCGGCCTGCGTGCAAACATCACCAGCTTTCTCCGCGCGCGCGGATATGTCTCCGACGACGATCTCCAATCCGCTGGGGGCGCCGGAGACGAGCCGGGCGCAACACAACGCGCCCTCGCACAGGCTGGTGCCATAAATAATCCAAGGCTTCCAGCGGAATCAAGTCTGAATCCAGGCCTCGGCACGGGGCAGTCGCGCCCGGACACAAGCAGTCTTCCGGGAGCAACAGCGCGCTCGATGAGTTCTGGCAGCGATCGCCAGAATCCCGCAGAAACGAAAGATCGCCAAGACATAAACTCGTCGACCGATGTGCCTAAGGTGCTTCGCCTGCCCGCACCCTACAACCTGCGATCGATGCGCGATCTCTATACGCAAATTCCAGACCAGACGGCGCATCTTAAGCGCTTTGGCTCTGAGGTCTTCTTGAATCGCGACCTGGTGACTGCGCGCGGAGTATCGGCCCGCGACACTCCGCTCGACGTCCCCCTCGGGCCGGACTATGTGGTCGGCCCAGGCGACACTCTCACCATCGACATGTGGGGTAGCGTGACCGTGAGCGTCACCCGCGTGGTAGACCGTAGCGGCCGTATCCTCTTGCCCGAGGCTGGCTCCGTGGAAGTTGCAGGTCTGCCTCTGGAGCGCGCACAGAGCCTGATTGGGAGCGCGCTCAAACAGCAGTATCGCAATGCACAGGCCGTAGTCACGGTCTCGCACCTGCGCTCGGTGCGTGTCTATGTAGTCGGCGACGTGCAGCGTCCCGGCGGTTACGACATCAGTTCGCTGGCAACTCCACTGAGCGCGCTCTACGCCGCTGGCGGTCCTACAGCGGCCGGTTCGTTGCGCACACTGCGCCATTTTCGTGGGCAGCAGCTAGTGGAGCAAGTTGATCTTTACGACTTCCTGCTGCACGGCATTCGCAACGGGAGTTCCCGATTTGAAAGTGGAGACACGCTTCTCGTTCCTCCCGCCGGCCCTCAGGTAGCAGTCTACGGTGCGGTCAAGCGTCCGGCGATTTACGAAGTAAAAGCAGGCGAAACATCGCTGGCTGCGCTCCTCAATGACGCTGGTGGTTATACCGTTGCAGCTTCGCTCGGCCACATCGCCATCGAGCGCATCGATGCCAACCGCCATCGCGAGACCGTCACGCTGAATCTTGCCGGCGATCCAAGTCCGCAGGCGGATCGAAATGCGATCGATGCCTTTCAAGTGCAGGATGGGGATCGCGTGCGTGTCGAACCGATCCTGCCCTATAGCGAACGGGTCGTCTATCTTGAAGGCCATGTCGCGCGTCCTGGCCGCTTGCCCTACATGGACGGCATGCGCCTCGGCGATGTGCTGCATAGCTATCGGGACATATTGCCCGAGCCTGCCGCGCATGGAGAAATTGTGCGTCTCGTCCCGCCAGATCTCCACGCGGAGACCATCGACTTTGACGTACCCGATGTATTGATCGGCAATGGAAACCTCGGGCTTCAGCCGTTCGATACCATTCGCATTTTCGGGCGTTACGAAATGGACGCGCCGAAAACCACCATCCTCGGCGAAGTATTGCGTCCAGGTATCTATCCCATGTCAAAAGGCATGACGGCAGCCCAGCTAGTGCGCATGGCGGGAGGATTCAAGCGCGACGCACTGCTCGAAAAAGCCGATCTGACGAGCTATGACGTGAACGATGGCAATCGAATCGTAGAGAGTCTCGCCACTGTGCATATCGGGGCTGCTGTCGCCGGAACGGACCCGAGTGCGGATGTTCCGCTTAAACCGGGCGACACTCTCACCATCCATCAGATCACCGGATGGAACGATATAGGCGAGTCGATAACCATCGACGGCCAGGTCAAGTTTCCAGGGAACTACGGCTTTCATGATGGAGAACGTCTCAGCTCCGTCTTGCGCAGGGCAGGTGGGCTTCTTTCCACGGCTTATCCCATGGGCGCGGTGCTAGTTCGGGAACAAGTGCGTGAGGTTGAACAGAAGAGCCGCGAGGAACTCATCCGCCAGATCGAGACCAATTCGGCAGCCGCGCGCCTCTCGCCCAACCTGGCCAGTGGTGATGGCGGCGCCACCTTGCAGCTGATCAAGGCCCAGCAGGAAGAAGTGTTGCAAGACCTGAAGAACCATCCGCCAACCGGCCGCATGGTAATCCACATAACCGCCGATATCGACAGCTGGGCCAATACGCCGGCAGATATTGAACTGCGCCGCGGCGACCTGCTTACTATTCCCAAGCAACCTGGCTTTGTACTGGTGACTGGGCAGGTCTACAACTCCACTGCTCTCACCTTTGCCCCAGGACAGACAGCGGCATGGTATCTGAGCCACGCGGGAGGAACCAACTCAACTGCGAATCGCAAAGAGATATTCATCGTTCGCGCCAATGGCTCCGTGATCGGCCGTCGATCGGGAGAATGGTTCGACCCCAAGGTGCTCTCCACAAAACTCAACCCGGGTGACGTCGTGGTCGTTCCGCAAAAAGTCATTGGCGCCTCGTTGTTGTGGAGAAATCTGTTAACCACGGCGCAGATTGCTTCCTCCATCGCTATCACGGCCGCGGTGGCGAACCTTTAGGCAAACATGTCGAATCCACGCAATTTCACCACCATGATCCCGGCATCCATCGTCACCGCGCTTGAGCACGATGCGCAGACGCCGGAGCACTGGGCAGTTCGCGCATCGCTGCTTTGGAAACATCGCCGTCTGCTTGCGCGCGTAACCGCGATCGCGTTCCTCGTCAGCCTTAGCATCGCCTTCCTCATCCCCAAACGCTACAAGTCCAGCGGCAGCATTATGCCGCCCGATCAACAGAGTTCGGGAGCGATGATGCTCGCTGCGCTTGCCCGTTCCTCATCCCTGGGTGGGTTGGGCACTCTTGCCGGCGGTCTGCTGGGCACGCACACCACCACTGCACTCTTCATCAACCTGCTGCACAGTGGAACCGTGAGCGGCAATCTCATTGATCGCTTCCAGCTGCAACACCTCTATCGCAACCGTTATCGTGTCGATACCGCCAAGCGCCTGGCCCGCCGAACGACCGTCACGGAGGACAAGAAGAGCGGAGTCATCACGGTTGAGGTGGAGGATGAAGATCCTGCGCGGGCTCGCGATCTTGCCCAGGCCTACCTGGACGAATTGAATAAGCTGGTCACGCAAACCAGCACCTCCTCCGCTCACCGGGAGCGTGTCTTCATCGAGGGGCGCCTGCATGCGGTGTCCGCTGACCTCGAGCGCGCACAGCTGGACCTGGGCGAATTCTCAAGCAAGAACAGCACCATCGATATCAAGGAGCAGACCCACGCCATGGTTGATGCCGGCGCGCGCGTACAGGGTGAGCTTCTGGTCGCACAGTCCGGGCTTGAATCCTTGCGCCAGATTTACGGTGACGGCAATGTGCGCGTTCACGAGACAGAAGCACGCATTGCGAGTCTGCAACGCGAACTGGAGAAAATGACTGGGTCCTCTGCTCCTCTCATTCCCGGCGCCGCTAGCGGCGATGGAGCGAAATCAAGTGCCGAGGACAAGGCCGAGCTCTATCCGCCGTTGAGGCAGCTGCCACGGCTCGCCGTTCCCTATGCCGATCTTTACCGCAAGGTGCGCGTTCAGGAGACGGTCTTTGAGCTGCTCACCCAGCAGTACGAGATGGCCCGGATCGACGAGGCCAAGGATGTCCCGGTCGTCAGCGTAATCGACTCTCCCGGAATCCCCGAGAAGAAGTCCTTTCCGCCTCGATTGTGGCTCACCCTGGGGCTGACGTTCTTCGCTTTCGTAGTGACATCGGCTCTGATCCTCATCCGGGATTACTGGTTAGGGATCGATCCTACCGATCCAGGCAAACTGTTTGCCGCCGAAGTCCTCCTGGCTGTGCGCAAGCGAACTCAGTCGATCGTTCTGCGCCGAGGCGTCCCATGAAGAACCACTTGACCTACCAGATTCAGGAGGTATCGAAACCATGAAGATTCTCATCGCTGCCGCTTCCTTCGCCTCGCAAATCTCCGGGCTGCAGCGCCACGCTTTTAATGTCGTGCGCTGCCTCTTGCAACTGCAGGAGATCTCCGCTGTGCACGTCGTGGTGGCGCCGTGGCAGCGCGCGCTCGTCGAGGACGCCGGCCTTGATTCCGATCCCCGGCTGACTGTTCACATCGCTGATATGGAGCAGAACTCGCTCAGCCGGAACGTGTGGTACTACCGTGAGCTACCGGCCTTGGCTAAACGTGTGCGGGCCGACATTGTTCATCTGACCTTCCCTATGCCCGTAGATGGCGCGTCCTTTGACTGTCCAACGGTAGTCACGCTGCATGACTTGTACCCCTATGAGATTCCGCAAAACTTCGGCTTTCCAAAGTGCATCTTCAATCGGCTAGTTTTGCAGCAATGCCTGCGCAATGTCGATTCGATCGCGTGTGTCTCAGAAATTACCGACGTTCTATTAAGGCGGTATGCGCCGGCCGCCACCTGGCGAAAAGCCACCCGCATCTACAACTGCGTCGAACCGGAACCGCTCTGTGCCATAGAGTCGCCGATTCCAGGCTGGCTCGGTGAGCCGTTTCTTCTCTGTGTTGCGCAGCACCGCCGCAACAAGAACATTCCACTGCTGCTCCGGACATTCGATCGCTTGTTGCAGCGAGAAGAGATCGATCGCGAAACCAAACTAGTGATTATCGGTATTTCCGGGCCAGAGAGTAGCCGTATCCATCGCCTGGTTTCTCAACTCCATCTAGGCGAGCGGGTTCACTTTCTTGAAGGACTATCGGAGCCAGAGTTGCAGTGGTGCTATCGGCGGTGCGAAGCGCTGGTCACCCCTTCCATCACCGAGGGCTTTGGTCTGCCGGTCGCTGAGGCGCTACTCGCCGGCTGCAGGGTTGTCTGTTCCGACATTCCGGCCTTTCGCGAAGTGGGTGGCGATTACTGCCGCTTCGTGGCCTTGCCCGCAAACGCAGAGGAGGCGCTTGCAGAAGCGATTGTCGCCACCCTTCAGCAACCGGCGAGAGCACCCATCGCTCTGCCGCAATTTTCCTCCTCGCTTCTCGCCAACCAGTATTTAGGCCTCTATCACGGGCTCATCGCGTCCGCTGTGCTGCCTCACAACGCCAGGTTCTCCGGTTCGCTGCACGCCGCGGCAACAGAAAGGCACTCGCTATGAAGACACGAAGTGCGTTCCAGGGCACCCGCGTCGGGCGGTGAACATGGCCGCACCTTTTCATTACGCAGTCGCTAAGCGAACAGTAGACGTGACGATTTCGTCTCTTCTCATCCTGCTCCTCACGCCTGCCCTTTTTCTCATTACGCTCATGGTATGGTTGGACTCGCCCGGACCCATACTCTTCATTCAGAGAAGGGTAGGCCACAACGGAAAACTCTTCGACATGTATAAGTTCCGCTCCATGCATACCACTGCGGCGAGGTATGCATGGTCGCCGAGACAATCATGCGATCCGCGGATTACCGCGGCCGGAAGGTTCCTCAGGCGGACCAGCCTGGACGAACTGCCGCAACTGCTCAACGTCTTGCGGGGGGATATGTCGCTGGTTGGCCCGCGACCGGAGATGCCCTTCATCGTGCATAGCTACGATTCTCGGCAAAGGCAACGGCTTGAGGTGATACCCGGAATTACCGGCTTATGGCAGCTGAGCCCCGAGCGGGCCTTTCCCATCCACGAAAACATCCATTACGACCTTAGTTATATCCAAAACCGAAGCTTCTCCCTGGATCTCGCCATTCTGATCCAAACCCCCTTCCGCGCGCTGCGCGGAGGTATATAGCCGCCCAACTTGACCGATTTGGGCAAATGCTGGGTGCCCATTCAAGCCCTGTTTTTGGGCTTGCGTGGGATAATGGCACTCGATGTGCAACTGCCCGGTGCGCGGCTAAACGGCTTTCGCAAGTCTCGTGTACTCTTTTGCTGCGCGACTGATGTCGGGCGGCGTGCATCTACTCGTCTGGGGCGATTGCCCTCTCGCGGCCTCGCCTCAGAAAAGGAATCTCATGGATCGAGCAAAGGGATCTCTTCTGAAACTCGTTTCGCGTGCAGGACGGGCGCAGAACGAGCCGGGCTTCTTTTCCAGCGAATCGGTGCTCGAAGTTCTTAAGTTGATTCTTGCCGGATCTCCGTTATCTGAAGTGCTCGCGGTCATTGCTGAATTGGTCGAATCTCAAGGCGAAGGCATCTTGTGCACCATCTGGCTGCCGGATGGTGATGAAAGGCAGCTTCATTGTGCAGCCGCTCCCAGCCTCCCCGGATTCAGTGCTCAGGTAGGACCGACGTCGGTTAGCCCCAAAGGAGCATCCTGCGGCACGGCTGTTTTCCGGCGAGAGCCGGTCTATGTGACCGACATCTTCAGCGACTCCCTGTGGGACGATTATCGCGGCCCGATCTCGCCTTTTGGCATCCGTGCGGTGTGGTCGCGGCCCTTGTTTTCCGGCGAAGGTAAAGTCCTGGGCACGTTCGCCATCCTCTATCGTGAAGTGCGTAGCCCCAGCCCAGCTGACATGCAATTGATCGAGAATGCCGGCCACATCGCAGGCATCGCAATTGAGCGTCACATGAATGAGCAAAAGCTCCGGCATGAACGTGACCGTTTGAGCTTGCTTCTCAAAATCACCAACAGCATGACGTCCAAGCTGGATCTTGGGCATTTGCTGGAGGCACTCTCCACCAATTTGCTGAGCGTAACGCGGTGCGATTTTTGTGCATTGCTCTTGCCGCATGCCGATAGTAATCAATTGCGCATGAACGTTCTGTACAACCCGGAGAGTCGACGAGCCATTCGTGACGGCATGACCGTTCCGGTAAAAGGATCGACCTGCGGTAAGGCTTTCCTCTCCGGCAAGAATCAGCATATCCAAAGGCTCGAAGACCTGAGACACGACCCGGAAAGCTTCGGAAATAGCGAAGGGCGACGCTTCTTTGATCGATTGCTTGCGGAGGGCTTGAAGTCCGGCTGCGAACTGCCGCTTATCGGTCGAAAGGGCGTCATCGGGGTTTTGGCGGCGTTCAGCCGGTTCGAGAGGGCCTTCAGCGAAGATGAGTTTGCCTTTCTGGAACAGATGGCCTTACAGGTAGCCATTGCGGTTGAGAATGCTTTGGACTTTGAAAAGGCAACAGAAGACAGGGTCAGCGAAACCAAACGGAGACTCTATCTCGAAGAGGAAGTTCGAGCCGAGTTCGGAGCAATCGTCGGTGACAGCCCGGCGTTGAACGCCGCCTTGCACCTGGTTTCTATTGTGGCGCCGACGGATTCGAGCGTGCTGATCCTGGGCGAGACGGGAACAGGTAAGGAGCTTATCGCGCGCGCGATCCATAATCTTAGTAGCAGGCGGGAACGGGCCTTCGTCAAATTGAATTGCGCGGCGATCCCGCTTGGGCTGCTCGAAAGCGAGTTATTCGGGCACGAAAGGGGAGCCTTTACCGGAGCCATCGCGCAAAAAACCGGACGCTTCGAACTTGCGCACAAAGGCACCCTCTTCCTTGATGAAGTAGGAGACATTCCTCTGGAACTACAGGCAAAACTGCTGAGGGTACTGCAGGAACAGGAATTCGAGAGACTCGGCAGCAACCGGACGCACAAGGTAGACGTTCGCCTGATCGCGGCGACTCATCGTGATTTGCCCGCAATGGTAAAGCAGGCGACATTCCGCGAAGACCTGTACTATCGGCTCAAAGTCTTTCCGATTCATGTTCCCCCCTTGCGGGAACGTACCGAAGACATTCCTAAACTTGTCTGGCATTTCACAGAGCTCTTCGCGCGACGAATGAACCGGAGAATCGACGAAATCCCTTCAGAGTCCATGGATGCGCTGGTGCGCTACCGCTGGCCGGGCAATGTAAGAGAATTGCAAAACTTCATCGAACGTGCGGTGATTCTCTCGCCTCGCACTGTGTTGCGAGCCCCGACTTCTGAACTGGAGCCCTTCCAGGTTCACAAGGGATCTAATCTACCCATCAGCGGTCTCGAGGAAGTGGAGCGAGATCACATCCTCCGCGCGCTGGAAGCGAGCGATTGGGTGGTGGGAGGCCGGAAGGGTGCAGCAGAACGGCTAGGTATGAAGCGGACTTCCCTGGTCTACAAAATGCGCAAGCTCCGGATAACCCGCCCTGTCTCCGTCCATTAATCCCTTCCAAATCCCAAGCTCGTTTCCCTCGAACAGAATTGTCATACCGACCGGAGCGGAGTGGAACTGCTGTTCCTCCAGTTCTCAGCACGCTCTTTAGCGACGGAACTGCGCCCGAACTCCGCCAGTGTCAGACTACGGTCACAGGTCCGTCACGCCAATCTTCCAGCGCGCGAGCCGGTAACCAAATTAACTCGCAGCAGCAGAATCACTTAGATCAACGATTTCCCGATCCCACGAATCCCTTGCGCAATGGCCCGCCGTTTGCTCCATCCATAGGCATGGCAAATCAGGGTCGCGCTTTGGAAGTCTACGATTTGGTTATCCTCGGCGGGGGTACCGGATCGACAATTGCCGCATGGACGTTCGCCGGCCAAGGCCAGCGCGTGGCCGTGGTCGAGCGCAAGTACATCGGAGGATCGTGCCCCAACATCGCCTGTCTGCCAAGTAAAAACATTCTTCACAGCGCAAGGGTGGCGTCGTATTTTCGTCGCGGCAAAGAGTTTGGCATGGTTGCCGACGATTTCCACGTTGACATGCCGGCCGTGCTTGGTCGAAAACGCGCGATGGTCTCTGCTTTGAACAACGTGTATATGGACAACTACAAGCAGACCGGCGCTGAATTCATTCTCGGTTCGGGACGGTTTGTTGGCCCAAAGACGGTGGAAGTCACTCTTCCTGGTGGAACGGCGCGCCGCCTTCACGGAGCCAATGTGATCGTCAGCACCGGCACGCGTGCTGCATTGGAATCCATTCCCGGCCTGGCGGATGCCCATCCCCTCACTCATATCGAAGCGCTCGAATTGAATCAGGTTCCGGGGCAGCTGTTAGTGCTCGGCGCCGGCTACGTCGGCCTGGAGCTAGCACAGGCCATGCGCCGCTTCGGCAGCAAAGTCACCCTTATTGACCACAATGACCGTTTGCTGCATAAGGAAGACGATGACGTGACCAAAGCCCTTGCAGAGTTGCTTACCGGCGAGGGCATCGACACCGTCTTGAACGCCCGGCCAATACGGATCTCCGGAAAGTCGGGCGACTCCGTCACAGTCGTTGTCGAGCAAGGCGGCAGAGAGAAAACTCTGGTGGGCACTCATCTGCTTGTCGCAGCCGGCCGCCGCCCAAACACTGAGAACATCGGGCTGGAATCGGCCGGTATCGAGGTGACTGACCGCGGCTATATCAAGGTCAACGAGCGCCTCCAGACCACCGCGCCCGGCGTTTGGGCCATTGGCGAAGTAGCGGGCAGCCCTCAGTTCACGCACGTCAGCGTGGACGACTTCCGCCTCGTTCGCGACAACATCGAAGGCGGCAACCACGTTACGACGGGGAGGCTGATCCCCTATACCCTTTTTACCGACCCGGAACTTGCACGCGTCGGCCTGAATGAAAAGGAAGCGAAAGCGCGAGGTATGGCCTATCGCTTGTTCAAGATCCCAATGGAACAAGTGCTCCGAGCACGAACCGTCTCTGAAACACGAGGATTCTTGAAGGCATTGGTAGAAGTAGCCGGAAATCGCATTCTCGGTTTCACAGCCTTTGCTGTCGAAGCTGGAGAGATCATGGCTTCGGTACAGACTGCCATGATCGCCGGACTGCCTTATACCGCACTCCGCGATGCCATTTGGGCGCACCCCACTCTGGTCGAAGGACTATCTCCGTTGTTCTCCTCCGCGCCTTCGCTATCGGCCGATGCACCAGTGAATTTGCAAGCCATGGCGCACAGCCGTTCTTGATGAAAGTCGCATCGCTAAAAATAATCCCCTATCGCCCCAGCAAGTATCCAACAGCTGAAGGGAGAAAACTATGACGCACCTGCGCAATCAGCTGGAAGAAGCCGAAAGCAACGGGGTGGCCATCGGTCACTTCAATATCTCCGATTTGGTTTTGCTGAAAGCCGTTTATGAGGCAGCTCAGGAGTTGAAGGCCCCGGTCATTGTCGGCGCATCCGAAGGGGAGCGTGCATTCTTGGGGGTGCCTCAAATCGCGGCTTTGGTAAGAAGCCTGCGCGAGGAGCAGGGCATACCTATTTTTCTCAACGCCGATCACACCCACTCCCTTGAGAGCGCACTCGCGGCCGCCAAGGCAGGATTCGATTCGATCGTCTACGACTTATCCGCGTTGCCGTTTGAAGAGAACGTCAAGCAGACCAGGCAGGCCGTGGAGGCTTTGAAGTCAATCAACCCGGTGATCCTGGTGGAAGGTGAGATCGGAAATATCGGGACAGGCTCTGAGATACATGAGTCGGTGCCGGACCTCTCAAAGTATCTGACCACGCCGGAGGAAGCAAAGCAGTTTGTAGAGAGCACTGGAGTCGACATCCTCGCACCGGCAGTCGGCAATTCGCACGGCATGCTGCAAGCCATGGTGCAAGGGAACGTGAAGAAGCGGCTCAACCTGGCACGGATCCGCGAGATTAAGCGCGCCTCTAGAAGCCTGTTGACTCTCCACGGCGGTTCCGGGACCGAAGACCATGACTTCGAGGACGCGATCGCGGCCGGCATCAATATCATTCACATCAACACCGAACTGCGGGTGGCATGGCGGCGCGGTCTGGAAGCCGCTCTTGCTGAAAAGCCGCGTGAGATTGTTCCCTATAAGCTCCTGCCCATCGCAGAAGAATCGATCAAGCAAGTCGTTCTTGCCCGATTGCGCTTATTCAATCAACCGGCGAACACCATCGCTGGCAGCGCGCCAATAAATACTTAAACGAATGCGCAGGAAAGGACTCTTAAAACTACAGAAAGACTCGGACCAAGGGTACGACTTTACAGGTACAGAAAAGCTCATGTTTTGTATCAGGGCACGACTTCAGTCGGGCCGTAACACCAAGACTGATGAGGCCTTTAGGCGCTGAGGTACGTCCTGGGCTTTCTACAACCGCGCTAGGATCACCTATTTGTTTTTCAACCCAAGGAGAAGTGTTATGAGTCCAGTACTTACCCAGATCGCTGTACCGCTCGCTTCCGTTCATAAGGTCGAAGCAGACGGAGTCAACGTGTTCTACCGCGCGGCAGGAGACCCGGCTGCACCGGTGGTGCTCTTGCTCCATGGATTCCCGACATCGTCATTCATGTTCCGCGAACTCATTCCACGTCTGGCAGACCGCTTTCGCGTAATCGCGCCAGATTTGCCTGGTTTTGGATTTACTGAAGTACCTGAGAAAAGAAATTACACCTATTCGTTCGACGCCTTGGCGCGCACGGTGGAGGCCTTCACCGATGCGCTCGGTCTGAATCGCTATGCGATTTACGTCTTCGACTACGGGGCTCCCACCGGACTCCGTCTTGCGGTGGCTCACCCCGAACGAGTTTCAGCGATCATTTCGCAGAACGGCAATGCTTACGAAGAAGGGCTCAGCGACGCCTGGGGACCCATTCGAAAATATTGGGCGGAGCCAACAGCAGAAAACCGCGAGGTGATTGCAAACAACATCTTGACCCTGGAAGGCACGCGCTGGCAATACACCCACGGCGTAGCCAATCCGGAAAGCGTCGCGCCAGAGTCGTATACGTTGGATGTAGCGTTGTTCGAACGCAAGGGAAACAAGGATATTCAGCTCGATCTGTTTCTCGATTACGCGTCCAACGTGAAGCTCTATCCCAGGTTTCAAGAGTATTTCCGCAAATCAAAGCCGCCGTTGCTTGCCATCTGGGGTAAGAACGATCCCTTTTTCCTTCCTGCAGGCGCAGAGGCCTATCGGAAAGACCTGCCCAACGCGAAGGTCCAATTCCTGGATACGGGACATTTTGCTACCGAGACGCACGTGGTAGAGATCGCCGCTGCAATCAGAGAGTTCCTTGAGACAAAGGCGGTTGCGCAATGAACTCCTTCCAAAGCGCTACGGCGGTCCTGGTGCACGCAGCCTGGGCCGACGGATCTTGTTGGAGTAACGTCATTCTGCCCTTACGCAACCAGGGACTCAAAGTCATCGCGGCGCCCATTCCCCTCACGTCGCTCAGCGATGACGCTGCCGCTCTTCGCCGCGTTATCGACAGAACGACCGGCCCGGTCATTCTGGTCGGGCACGCGTACTCCGGCGCCGTGATTGCCGCGGCTCACGAGGATCGAGTGAAGTCACTGGTATACATTGCGGCGTTAGCGCCCGATGAGGGCGAAACCGTTGCCGATGTCTTTTATCGCGCCCCCCAGCATCCCAAAGCTCCTCAGATGTCGCCGGATGCGCATGGGCTCATTTGGATGCCGGAGGACGGCTTCGGCTGTGCGGTAGCTCACAAAGCGTCGCCGGACCAGCTCGCGATTATGGCCGCATTGCAGCGGCCACTCGCGGTCCAATGTATTCAGGAGAAAGCTCCCGCGCCGGCCTGGAAGAAGACGCCCACCTGGTATTTGGTCGCCGAAGAGGATCGCATGATTAACCCGGAAACCCAGCGATTCATGGCCGGCAGGATGACCGCAAACATTCGTGCACACCAAGTCGACCACACGCCTATGTACACTGCGCCGGACCTCGTGGTCGACGTGATTCGGGAAGCCGCCCGATAAATTCTCTCGCTCCAAATGAGGAACCCGTGAAAATCAGCTCTGTTGCTATTGTTACCGGCGCGAGCCAGGGGATCGGTCGGGCGACTGCGTTGCGGTTGGCCCGCGATTTTTCCGCTGTGGTACTCGCCGCAAGAAATCAGGATGAGTTGCAGAAGACCGCTGCCGCTGTGAGCTTCGCGGGCGCCGAGCCACTGATCTGCGCGCTTGACCTGGGCGACCCCCAGTCCGCTGAAACCGTCGTCAAGGGCACGCTCGATCGCTTTGGCAGAATCGATGCTCTGCTCAACATCGCCGGAGCAGTGCCGCAGATCGATCTGTTTGAGATGACAGATGCGCAGTGGGAGGGTGGCCTGGCGCTCAAGCTCCATGGCGCGCGCCGGCTAACTATAAAGGCCTGGGATGCTCTGAAAGCTTCGAGCGGATCTGTCGTTCTCATTTCCGGAAGCGCTGCTCTCGATCCCAAACCCGGCTTTGCTGCGGTCGCTACGGTCAATGCCGCGATCATCGCGCTGGCCAAGGCATTCGCAGAGCAAGGCATTAAGGACGGTGTGCAGGTCAATAGCGTGGTGCCAGGCGCTGTGATGACCGGTCGCAGGGAGTCGTTCTTCAAAAAATGGGCGCCGGCGCACAACCTCACCGTGGAAGAGGCGGTAAAGAAGTTCCCGGAAGAAGTCGGCATCGCTCGTTTTGGTAAACCAGAAGAAATTGCCGATTTGATGGCGTACCTCGTATCCCCGGCGGCGAAATGGATGACAGGCTCCTGCGTGCGTATGGACGGTGGAGAAATCAAAGGCATCTAGTTGTGGGAATGAAGCCTTAGTCCTCGGATCCGGCGGCAATGATGGAATGAGCGCTACCTGGCAGACAGCAGAAATCCGAGAAGATGCTAGGTTTTTGCATCTCCGACTCACCACAAACTCGTCATCCTGAGCGGAGCGCCTCACAGATTGAGCGATTGATAGGGCGGTTGAGGCGCGGAGTGGAAGGACCTCGGCGAAGCTGTTCTTACCTGTGCTGCTCGGGGCTTTTCAACACGAATGCGATTATGATCGGGGTTCAATCAGGTGTCGCTCGATCGTGCTTCAGTAGACCTTGGCGCGATCCAGGGGTAAACGGACATGAAACGTCGTTTCCCCTGGCTGTGAATCAAAAGCGACCGCACCGAAATGCTTCTGAATCACTCGTTGCACGGTATCCAGCCCCAGCCCCAATCCTGTACCGAAGGGTTTTGTGGTGAAGAAAGGCTCGAACACGCGATTCGCGCTCTCCGCCGGAATTCCATGTCCCGTGTCGGTGATCTCGACAAGAATCGTCGTCCCCTGCAACTTGGCGGAGAGGGTGAGCGTGCCGGCTTCCCCCATCGCGTCTAGCGAATTTTCTATCAACGCACTCCAAGCCTGGTTCAGTTCGCTGCCAAAGGCTTGGAGCAACGGTACGTCCGGACTATAGAAACGCCTTACCGTGATGCCGGCGAGTTTGGGCTGAAACAGGTGGAGCACGTTGTCGAGAGATTCGGCGACATTCACATCCTGCACCGGCTGCCGATCCATATAGGAGTAGTCTTTGACTGCCGTCACCAGGCGAAAGATCCTGTCAGCCGCCTCGCTCACCAGCAGCGCTGAAGCGTCCCGCTCGAGAGCAGCCATCGCATCGTTCATCGCAATCGACAGCTTGTCTGCAGGTACCAGTCGCTCAAGTTCCTGAAGTAAACAGAGCTGGAGATTGGCTTCGGCCAGCATGGGAGCGAGTTTCCATGCCTCGGCAAATCCCTTTTCTTCGAGCCATTGGATCAACGAGTCTTCGAGCGATGCGGTATCGAGAAACAGGGTGCCCTTCGCACTTTGCCGAGCGTGAGACACTGCAGAGCGGAGCCTGGAAAGCCAGTCGAGGTAGGCGTTAAGCCGGTCGTCGATGCCCAGGGCCATTCCCATTCGATAAGCAGCACCTTCTGTTCGGCCTTCCGCGGTGCTCAGCAGTTTCGAGGCCGCGCTCTTGGCCGCCGATGCCGGGTTGTTCAATTCATGGGCAAGGTTTGCAGCAAGTTTGTTGAGGGCCGCCAGTTTGCCAATCTGCTCTTCTGCTCGCGTGTATTCCCGATTGCGGTCCAGCAACACTTGCACAATCCGTTGCGTCATCGACGGTATCGCCGTGAGAAGTCCTGGGAACTCGCTGTCGTGTAACTCTAGAATCCACGTGTCTCCGGACGATCGTCCATCAGCGTTCCATGCCTTGATGCGCGAGAAAGGAGTCTTGCCCGTAATTCGGCCCGTCTGTCCGATCATGAAGGAGACGGGGCTCGATGAATGGCGCTTGACGAGAACGTTGCCGCTCAGGATAAACATCAAGTGCTCAGGGGGAGCGCCCTGACTAAAAATAAGATCTCCGTCTTTACCGAATCGCTGGGTTCCGTGGGTCGCGATCCAGGTGAACTCCTCCTCGGTCAGGCCCCGCAAAACTTCGATCGTGGCCAAGGCCGCAACGATATCTGCGATAGGCTTGGCCAGGTCACCGCGAGCCATATCCGATTGCCCTTGCTCCGCCATGAGGTTGCTTGGAAGGTTCATTCCCGACGCCTCATTCCATTTATGAGATCCACCCGAAGTAACCTCGGTCGCTACATTTTACGTCCAAAACACCGCGACGGACCTGAGGTCTAATCACCGACACTGTCGGACATCCGTCGCAGCTTTGTCAGCTTGACATCAGGACGTGTTGTGAAGCTGGCAATTGATTCCGCGCAACAGAAAGAACTTAGCTCGACGCTCTGGCAAAAGAGAAGAGTTACCGCGGATGGTGTCTCGATTGCACCAGGATGGTGGTATCAGGGTAAGGAGGGCTAACTGTGAGTCAAGCGCTGTCGGGACAAGCCATCAACGCGGAGAGTCGGACGGACAAACCGGTAGCGCTCATCGGGTCAGCGGTAGCCAAGAGCAATCTAACCAAATTGGCTGCATGGATAAGCGCTCGTAATATTCCTTTCCTCATCATGAGCGTCGGCATGATTGTTATGCTCCTTTGGGCGGGGTCTTACAAAATGACGGCTCCCGGTGCAGAAGGCATCATTCCCCTGGTTTCAAACAGCCCGCTGACCAGTTGGCACTTTAAATTATTCGGCCCTTATATCGGCTCGGATTTGATCGGACTGACTGAGCTAGCGGCCGCCTTATTGATGACCGCCGGCTATGTGCGCCCCAAAGCCGGTATCATCGGCGGCCTCATCGCATCAGGCATGTTCTTTACAACCAGCACGATGATCATCACCACCCCCGGCGCGATTGTTAGCGTTCACGGGTTACAGTACATGAGCTTTCTAGGCCTGTTCCTCTTTAAGGATGTGATAGCCCTTGGGGCATCCCTCTACCTGGTCAGTTGTTTCGGCCAAAAAGCCATCCTTTCCGAAAACACACTTCAATAGCTGGTGAACGACGAATCACAACTTCGGGTGATGGCTGTTATCGCCTTCGCGGTCTTCTACAGCAATTACATGATGGCGCCGCTCATCCCGGCACTCTCACGCGAGTTTTCAGTGAGCCCCTATCAGCTGGGCTGGTTGATTCCGGGCTTCCTCATCCCCTATGGCATTTCGACGCTCGTATACGGCGCGTTATCGGATCGCTGGGGCCGTATTCCCGTCCTGGTAACTCTTCTCTGCTTCGCCGCGGCGACCATGATGCTGCTCTCCATCGCGGGGTCATGGCGGACGCTCCTCGCCGCGCGGATCCTATCGGGCGTGGGGTGCGGCGGAATCGTCACCATTGCTCTGGCCATTGTCGGAGATCGCTATCCCTATGAGGTTCAAGGGCGTCCCATGGGCAGAATGTTCGGAGCCATTGCAGCGGGCATCGGACTCGGCTCGACTCTGGGGCCCGTTCTGAATCCGCTCGTAGGCTGGAGAAACGAATTTCGAGGGCTCGCATGCGTGTGCTGCTTAGCGGCGGCGTTCATCATCAAGAGCAGCAAATCATCCTTCAAATTGATCAGGAAACTCACTTCCTTGGATCAACTAATTCGCGAATATCTCGCTGTCCTTGAGGCTCCGCGCGGGGGACGAACGTTGGTGTTTATCTTCTGCAACGGAGCTTTCCATGGCGGAATCTTTGCCTGGCTTAGCCTGTTACTGATGAGCCGCTATCACCTTCATGATACGGGGATCGGTTTGGCCTTAGCAGGATACGGATTGCCGGGCATCTTCATCGGGACGGTGATTGGGAAGTGGGGAGATCGTTTTGGAAGGAGTTATGTCGTCCCCGCCGGCTTCATTTGGGGCGCACTCTGTGCATTCCTCCTGATTCCTCAGAGTCCGCGCTTGGTCGCAGCGCTCGTCATTACAGCCTTGTCGGTAGGCTTTGACGCAACCCATCCGCTGATGTCCAGTATTACGACGTCATTAGACCCCAAACACAGGGGTCAGATTACTGGCCTCGCGACCTTCACCAACTTCGTCGGCATGGGCATTGGAGCGTCCTGCTTCCAGCGCCTGATTGCATTCGGATTTACCGTTGCGCTGGCGATCTTCGCCTCAGTACAAATCCTGCTGGGCTTTGTCGCCCTCTATGGCTTTCGCGGAGAGCGCCCGGGTTGCATGCAATTGATCAGGATTGCCCGAGCTCGATGAGTCTCCTCGCTACGCTATCCCGGTCTTCTCGCTAGGCTACGAAGGTCCGGAGCAACCGCACCCCTCTACGCCGCCAGGGCGTTTAGCTGCGAACTTGAATGTAGTCGTTTTTTGGTGGGCCCACCAGGACTTGAACCTGGAACCAACGGATTATGAGTCCGCTGCTCTAACCAATTGAGCTATAGGCCCTTCAACAACTTCATTTGTATCCGATTGGCAGAACAAGTCGGCAGAACGCATTCGCGACCGGTCCGGTCTGCAAGATGGACACCCCTGCCAGAGTCTACAGTTTCACCGATTTTCCTTCAAATCGTCACTTTGGCAGAGGTTGAATGTCTTGCGACTTGAGCGTGCTCGAACAGTCCCACTCAACGGCGCATCGTTTTTGCGTCGGGAAGCGCGAAGGCAACGTAGGCGCCCGGGATAGGGGCTTGAGACGCCGGGTGCCCAGGAACACTGTGCGTGTAAGTCGTGGCTTGTGCTGCCGCGCAGAACACGACATATTCCCGCCCCTGCACTTCATAGACCGCGGGCATCCCCTCGAGCGCGGCATCCACCTCCGCCTCCCAGAGCACCTTGCCAGTGTCGGAGTCAATGGCTCGCACCTTGCGATCGCGCGTACCCGTAAAGATCACGCCTCCCTCGGTGACCACCGGGCTCACCTTGGGGAACTGTGAGCCAGTGCTGGTGAAACCCTCGGCGGCCAGTTCTGGAACGACGCCCAGTGGGATTTTCCAGCGAATGGTTCCTGTGTTCAGGTCATAAGCCGTCAAAGTGGTCCATGGCGGTGTGATCACCGGTAATCCGCTCTTGGCAAACATGAACCCAAAGCTGCTCCGATAGTGAGCGCTGATAGGATCAACCGGCTTGGCGACACCGTCGTCTGGAGTAGACGCCATCGCAAGCTCAGGATGCTTGAGATACGCTAGCAGGGAAGCGGTCTCCGTCGCCGATAGCTGGGAAAAAGCCGGCATCGGGCCCTGCCCATGCTGCACAACACTCAGAATCTGGTCATCGGATAACTTTGCCCCAACATCCACTATGGACGGAATCGCCGGCGGTTTTCCCGCACGATTCGTGCCGTGGCACAAGCTGCAGTTCGCTTGAAAGATCGACCGGCCTTGCTGTTCCGGCGAGCCGGCCTGAGAGACTTCACTTGCTAACTCCAGCTTGAGCATCGCCGGAAGATCCTTGGAAACGACGTATACGTAGCCACTGGTCGGGTTGGTAGCGGTTCCGCCAAAGTTGGCGCCGCCGTTATTTCCCGGCATCTCAACCGTATTGCCCAGGCCGGGTGGAGTAAACAGACCCTCGTTGTGCGCTCCCATCATCTCGCTCTTGAATTGTTCGCGCTCTGCAGGCTCCAGAAATGGACTCAGGTCCTTCACGGTAAATGACTGGCGCGCAAACGGAGGCGGTTTGGAGGGGAAGGGCTGCGTTGGCCACGTCTCCTCTCCTGGCATGTCAGACTTAAGCACGGGCCGTTCCTCAATCGGCCAAAGCGGCTCGCCTGTCTCGCGGTTGAAGACCCACAGAAAGCCAACCTTGCCGGCTTGTGCCACGACATCAACTTTTTTGCCATTGTGAAGAACGGTGGTCAGCATCGGAGTCGAGTCGTTGTCGTAGTCCCATATGTCGTGGTGAATCATCTGGTAATACCAGATCAGTTTGCCCGTGCGCGCATTCAGCGCAAGCAGGCAATCACCATACAAGTTCGCTCCTGGTCGATTGGCGCCGTAGAAATTGTACTTAGGGCTCGCCGTTGGAACATAGACGATGCCGCGCTTCACATCCAAAGCCATACCGCTCCAGTTGTTGGCGCCGCCCACCGTCTTCCACGCGTCTTTCGGCCAGGTTTCATAACCAGGTTCGCCGGGGTGGGGAACCGTATGAAAGCTCCACGCCAGGCGGCCCGTGCGCACATCGTAGGCGCGAATGTCGCCCGGACCGGAGTTGTATTCCTCGTTGGTGGCGGAGCCGAGAATCAGTAAGTCTTCGAAGATACGGCCTGGATTGTAGGACTGCACCAGCGTCAAGCTTTTAGGGTCACGTCCCAATCCGGCACGCAGATCTACGACTCCGTTGGTGCCGAACTGCGGAATGGACCGGCCCGTGCGAGCATCCAGTTCCTGGAGTTGGTTGAGCAGTGAAAAAATCAGGCGCCGATCCGATCCATCGGCACTCTGCCAATAATCAATTCCCCGATTGGTAATCAGTGTGGTGTTCGGATCCGTCGGGTGCGTCCAGATTTCCTTGCCGGTCGAGGCATCGAGCGCCACGATCGAGTTATTCTTCGCCAGAACATAGATCGTTCCGTCGACCGCGAGCGGGTTGAACCCATACTTCCTGTCATCTCCGGTCCGGTAGGTCCAGGCTACTTGCAACCCTTTGACATTGGAACGATTGATCTGGTGCAACGCTGAATACTGCGCGCCATCCGGGGCGCCTCCGTAGCTCCGCCACGTAGTGTGGGTCTCGGAGGAGTCGGCTTTCCTGGCCTTATCCTGGGCCGATGCCCGCAACGGCAGGCTCATAGTCATGCAGCCCAATAGGATCAGGACCCACCCGTTTAGAGGAAGCTGGCCACCCTTCTTCCTCCCAAATGCCACGCATCCGGTCAGCCTGCCGGCCTCTCCTCTTGTCTGAATCGTGACCCCCCTGACCGCCATGACAAAGAGTCGCATGATCGGCACGATCGTTCGGATTTTCATTAACAGCTGAAGAAAACGGAGACGCGATGCGCCCCCCATCTCTTTCGTTTCCATTTTCCCGACAAAGCATCATTGTAAAGCGCCGTTAGAGTGCATCAAATATCCACGAAGCAAAGCAGCGTCGCAGTCGAAACCACCGTGAAATCCATTCCCACCATCGCCCGGGAAAAGAGGAAGAGCGTACACGCTCTTGAAGCCACGAATTTCTTTCTCGCCGATGTCCAGACCGGACTGGGCCCCTTTCTCGCAGCCTACCTTGCTGGGGCCGGATGGCAACCCGGCGCGTGTCGGGATGGCCATGACGATCGGGGGCGTCATCACGGTTTTGGTGCAGGCTCCAGCGGGTGCAATCGTTGACCAGCTTAGGTCGAAGAGGTTGATCCTCGTCATTGCCTCTGCAGTGCTTGCTGCCGGAGCCATCCTCTTGAGCCTGACAGCTGCCCCCTGGGCGGTTTATTCGTCTCAGGTTCTCATCGGAGCAGCCGGGCCGTTCCTTGGTCCCACTCTCGCAGCCGTCACCATGGGAGTCGTCGGTGTCACTTGCTTCGATCGTCAGTTTGGCAAGAATCAATCTTTTAATTCTGCTGGGAACATCTTCTGTGCTCTCTTGATCGCCGGCGTTAGCCACTTCTTCGGGAACCGGGCTATCTTTATCACTGCGGCAGTGCTGACCATCCCCACAATCCTCGCTGTGCGCGCCATCAGTGGCAACGACATCGACTATGATCTTGCGCGGGGAGCATCCCGGCGGCCCGCCGGCAAAGAGACACCTGCTAGAGCCTCGGTCATAAAAACTCTCCTTGGAGACCGTGTCGTGTTGGTGTTCCTCCTTTGCGCATTCTTCTTTCACTTTGCGAACGCTGCCATGCTGCCCCAGCTTGGCGAAATGCTGGCGCATGGGCAGCGAGGCTCGGCTGCACCGTTTATGTCTGCGTGCATCATCGTCACCCAGGTGGTCATCATGTGTTCTGCGGCGGCGATAGGCCGATTCGCCAATCTTCACGGCCGTAAGCCGCTCCTGTTGTTAGGATTTGGGGTGCTTCCCATTCGAGCGGTTCTTTACACCCTCACCCATAACACTGAGAGCCTGATTGCTGTCCAACTCCTCGATGGCGTGGCGAATGCGATCTTTGTCGTCGTATCGATTCTCGTGGTTGCCGATCGAACCCGCGCCACGGGTCGCTTCAACCTGGTTCAAGGCAGCCTGGCAACCGCAGTCGGCTTGGGTGCAGCTTTTAGTAACTCGTTTGGCGGAAAATTGATTCAGTATTACAGCTATCGCATCTCCTTTCTAGCTTTAGGAGCAATTGCCGCGTTCGCGTTTTTGTTGTTGTGGTTGGCCGTTCCGGAGACTTTACCAGCTCGTGAACAACCAGATAGTGATCCATCCTCTCCGGTCCTTACGCAGGAGGTTCGCGCATGAGCGTCGAATCGCAACCGTGCTTTTATCCAGCGCGGCCCAATAAAAACGGAAAGACGTGGAAGTAATCGCACATATTCTTCTACCCTTGATCGTCGCCGTGAGCATCGTGCTCATGTTGACCCGCCCGCATGGAATTCCGGAGGTGTGGTGGATCTCTGGCGGAGTCCTGCTGTTGATCGTATTGCGGCTGGTGCCGCTCAAGCTCGCAGGTCAGGCTGTCGTTAAAGGTGCTGACGTCTACCTCTTTCTCACTGGAATGATGCTTCTGAGCGAGTTGGCGCGGGAGCAGGGTGTTTTCGATTGGGTGGCGTCGGTCGCCGTGCGCAGTGCGAAAGGTAGCTGCTCGCGTTTGTTCTTGCTGGTGTATGGAGTGGGCACCCTGGTGACCATCTTTATGTCGAACGATGCGACTGCGGTCGTGTTGACCCCTGCGATTTTGGCGGCGGTTCGCAAGGCAAAGGTCGCCCCACTTCCTTACTTGTTCGTATGCGCCCTGATCGCGAATGCGGCGAGCTTTGTGCTGCCGATCTCGAACCCGGCGAACCTGGTGGTCTTTCACGACGGGATGCCGCCGCTCGGGCGTTGGCTCGCTGACTTTGGGATTCCGTCGCTGCTGTCGATTGCGGCCACTTTTGCGGTATTGCGGATCTTGTTCCGGGATGAACTCTGCAGCCGGATCGAGTGTGAGGCTGAGGACGTGAAGCTAAGCGCAAATGGCAAACTCGTGCTCGCCGGCCTGGCGCTCATGATTGCGGTTCTCCTCACCGCGTCGGCGCTGAACAAAGATCTGGGCCTACCGACATGTCTGGCGGCACTGGTCATCACGGCGGTGGTTTCGATCACGTCCAGGAGCAATCCGTTGCAGCTCGCACGCGAAATCAGTTGGGCGACGTTACTTCTGGTGGCAGGCCTGTTTGTTATGGTCGATGCCGTTGAGAGCCAGGGCGCGCTCACGCTCACCCGGCAGTGGCTCGCGTGGGCTTCAGGGTTGGGGCCGAATACCGGCGCAGTGGTCGTCGGATTTGTAGTGGGTATTGCAAACAATATCGTCAACAACCTGCCGCTCGGGCTGATAGCGGGGGCGACCCTACAAGCGGCCCACGTGAAAGGCTTGATCGCGAATGCAGTGCTGATAGGGGTAGATCTGGGACCAAATCTCTCCGTAACCGGCTCACTGGCGACGATTCTCTGGCTGCTCGCACTGCGCAAGGAAACTTCCAAGGACGGGGCTTGGGAGAAGCCCGATGTCGGTTTTTGGAAGTTCCTGAAAGTGGGTGTGGTAGCCATGCCCGTGGCCTTGTTTGCGGCGCTGGCGGGCGCCCTCCTGATGAAAATGCTGTAACTCATCGCCAAAAATTACGAGATCCCAACATATAGATTCATCGGCAGTTACCCCTCTTCGGTCGTGGCGCGCCGGCCAGGTTAACTTTTCTTAATATCGGCCGACACACAGTGGCGTAATATGGCGCATGGAACACATCGGCGAATGGCACCATTTCAATCAAGCAGATCGCGCCACCTATCCGAAGGTAAATTCACCTATCGAGGTTAGGGACGCCAAGGGTGTGAGGTCCGAAGGAGATTTTCTCAAGCTGGTCTCCGACGCCAGGCAGCTATTGAAACCCAAGATCACTGGCTGGCGGTACATCAAAGACAAAGCGATCAACTAGCATCGCGGCAGATTTCGAGTTTGCCAAGAGCATGTCGTTGCGATTGGCCACCTTTTAAATGTGCTCTGGGAAAAACGAATGGGGCGGCCCGATGACCGCCCCATTCGAGCGTTTGCGCCCGCTTCGCCACCAACTTTATGCGAGCCATTCCATTCAGGTTCCAGGCCTTTTGCATCCTATACACGGAAAGCACACAGCCCCGTAGGCATGTGCACGGAGGAGACAGAATGAGAAGGGCGTTGTTTTGGGGAACACTGCTGGCTGGCGGCGTGGCGGCATACATGATGTATCGTCGTGGCGAATCACTGGGTGCGATTGCAGCGAAGACGGTGATCAACCCGGTAGGGTCGCTGGTCACGGAACTGAAAACCGCTTCAAGCTAAGCCTGTTCTGCCCGGTGCCTGCGGCAAAGTCACTTCTTTGCCGCAGGCGGTACTCTCTGGTGAATCTCCTGCCCTACAAGTTCGTACTGGTCTGATGCCAGGTAATCCACGTGAGCGGCAATGGCCGCGCGCCAGCGCACCCGGGCTGCAGCCAGCGATCCAAAGTTGTAATCGCGAAACCAACCGTTGCAACTGAGTTGTGGTTTGGTTGCGCCGTCGAGCGTATAGAAGCGGATCCATAGGCCGTTCGCGTGGGCCCGCCCTACCAGGGCGCGCAACCGGTTCATCTTCGCCGGTGTCCATTGGCCCGCGTTCGGCTGGCCGCCTGCCTCAACCACCTTCCACGGATTGTTCCACCAGCGGCGGTAGTTCGTGGCTCGCATCGTGTCCAGCACTTCGGGCGATGCGGAAGCTTCTTTTCCCTGAGTAGGAATGGCGCCGAAGAGCAGCACACGATCTCCGGTTTGCAGTTGGTCGTAGAACACCGTTTGCTGCGCCTCGGCTTCGCCCGTCAGCACCAAAATCGGCTTCACATCCAATGGCTGCACATCGTTTTCCCGGGCAGCTTTCACCGACGTCGTCAGCCAGGGTTGATATTTCCGCAGCAGCGCCAGTACCGCGGCCAGGTGTTCGGGCTTGTTGTCTTTGAAATCCAGGTTGAGGGTAATGAGCGGCCAGTCCCTATGGTTGCCGTCGCGCAAAGCCTTCTCGACGACGGGGCGGACTCGCTTGAAGAAATACTCGTCCATGGTTGGCTCGGTACCGTTGGTCGGGTCTCCATGGGTCACAACGGACCAGCTGCGCCCAGTCTTGGGATCGGTATGCCAGGCCAGATCCTGTTCGATGGCAAGTGGAGTGCCGGCAGAAAGCGCGCGATCGATCCGGTCGCCCCACCATTCAAAGTAGGGGTAGCAGTTATGTGCATCCATCACTGTGCGCGAACCGGGAGCTGACTGCTGCGCGCCCAACGGAGAACAGCAAATCGCAAGCGCCAGCAGCGCTTTCATCATCCGCAGAAGCTGAACATTGCGCATCGTGGATCCTTTTTATTCCTGGGGAAAATTAATATACAGCGGGCTGCTGATCAATTCGCCGGCGCCACTTGGTTCACGCACTTCCAAACGCAGCCAATGGCGTCCTGCGCTCGCAGTGAACGTGCTGGTTAGGGTGGTGTTGGCTGCTCCTACAGGCAACGGTGGAGCGGAATCCTCGCCGTCCAGCAACAAGTGAACCATAGATCCCTTGGCCGCAATCGTATGAATGCGTACAGAAATCACGTCCCCGGCTGCAGCATGGAGTGTGCCGCCCATCTTTGCCGAAACGCCCCGGGCTTCGGCCGCAAAGTCCAGCATCTTGTCTCGCGAACCAGTCACATCGATAAACGTGCGGCCGGCGCGAATCCCATCGAGAATCGCCGGCACTGACAGCTCATCGGCTTCGACGCCAGTCACCGGCCAACCAATGGCGCCCGCTTCTCCCGCGCCCGTAGTCGCATTGTGATTGTCGCTGCCTCCAACCGCCGCCAGGCGATACCCTGCGCGCAGTTGGGAATCCCAGTACTTCGCACTGGAAAGCAGGTTCGCGCCATAGTTGATCACTTCCATAGCGCTGAAGAGGCTCATGTCCGTGCCTTCCGCAGGCGTCCAGCGGCAGCCCATGCAGGCCTCTCCTCCAGGCGCCTCCGCGTGGTTCACCGAGGCGATGCCGCCCTTGGCGCGCGCGTCGCGCAGCACAGTATTCAGATCGAGGCCATCTTTGCCGATGCGCCAGTCCATGAATTGCGTTACACCGAATATGTTGAAGTGCCCATGAAACGTGGTCATCTCGCGACCTGGAATCAGCAACAGATGATCAAAGAACGGCTGCAGTTCGCGCATTTGGTCGTACTGCGAGCCGGTGTTGTGGTCGGTGATGGCGATAAAGTCCAAACTGCGCGAAGCCGCTGTCTGCGCTGTTAGAAAAAGGGGGCATGGCACCTGACGGCCGCTTTGGCTCCTGCAACTGGCATCGCTGTGGCCGGTGTGCATATGCAGGTCGCCGCGATACCAACGAGTGCCCGCGGCGAGCGGCTGCGCGGTGAAGCTCGAGTCTTCTGCGCGCGCGTTGAAGCGTATTTCCGCCTTGTAGTGTGAGACTGTTGCCGGACGCATATTGGGCACCGAGATCAACAGCCGCCATTGCCCCGCAGGAATCGCTCCAGGAAGATACGAGGGCGTGGCGTCTGTCTCGCTGATGGTGAAGTGGCTCTTGCTTCCACCGCTGGCACCGCGAAATCGCTTCGGGTCGGCAATGCCGAGGTCAAGCACAGCACGCTGTTCTTTGCCTGTGTATTCAAAATCAACGCTGATGCGGTGGATGCCGGCGGGTACCGCGAAGGGCACCTCGAAGTAGGTCTGGTTCTGCTCGCCCTTCACCTCGCCGGTGAGCACCAGGTTTGCCGGCGTTTCTTCGCTTGCCCGCTGAGCTGCCGCCCACGGTGCGAGAGCTAGAAGAACGAAGTACGCACTCCATCGTTTCATCACGTTCGCAACTCCATCACTAGGCGGCATTGTAGTGAATCTGCCGACCCCCCACCCTTCGCGCTCAGTGGTACTCCCTCGCTTTGCTCCCCCCGGCCGGATCAGGTATCATCGCGCGAACTAGCCGGATTTTGTCGAACATGCTTGTGGCCGGCTGGATCAAAAGGGGAAGACCAAGATGGCGGAAGCGAATTGCGATATTGGATTGGTTGGGCTGGCGGTGATGGGCCAGAACCTGGTGTTGAATATGAACGACCATGGGTACAAGGTCGCGGTCTTCAACCGCACCGTCTCCAAGGTGGACGACTTCATCGAGAACGAGGCCAAGGGAACACAAGTAGTGGGGGCACACTCCGTGGAGGAGATGTGCGGGCTGCTGAAGAAACCGCGGCGCGTGATGATCATGGTAAAGGCAGGTGAGGTCGTCGATCAGACCATCGAACAAGTGCTTCCTCATCTCGAAAAGGGCGACATCGTCATCGATGGCGGCAACTCCTTGTACACCGACTCCACGCGGCGCACCAAAGATCTGGCGGCGAAAGGCATCCTGTTTATCGGGACCGGCGTCTCGGGCGGCGAAGAGGGTGCGCGCTTCGGTCCGTCGATTATGCCGGGAGGAAATAAAGAGGCGTGGCCGCACGTGAAAGATATTTTCCAGTCCATCGCGGCGAAGGTTGAGGACGGAACCCCGTGCTGTGACTGGGTCGGAGAAGACGGTGCGGGTCATTACGTCAAGATGGTGCACAACGGTATCGAGTATGGCGACATGCAATTGATTGGCGAGGCCTACCAGTTGTTGAAGGACGGGCTGGGGCTCACCGCCGATCAACTCGCCGAAGTTTTTGCCGAGTGGAATAAAGGCGAGCTGGACAGCTTCCTGATTGATATCTCGGCCACCATCTTCGCCAAGAAGGATGACGATGGTCAGCCGATGGTAGACAAGATTCTCGATGCCGCCGGACAAAAGGGAACCGGCAAGTGGACCGCGATCTCGGCGCTCGACCTGGGGCAGCCGGTGACCTTGATTGGAGAAAGTGTCTTTGCCCGCTGCCTCTCCGCCTTGAAGAGTGAGCGAGTGGCAGCATCGAAGGTGCTCAAAGGGCCGCGCAAGCGCAAGGTAGTCAATGGACAAAAGGAATTCATTGAGGAAGTGCGGCTGGCTCTCTACTGTTCGAAGATGGTGAGCTATGCCCAGGGCTATATGCTGCTGCGCGCGGCAGAGAAGGATCAGGGCTGGCACCTGAACATGGGCGGCGTGGCGCTGATGTGGCGCGGGGGTTGCATCATCCGCAGCATTTTCCTGGGCGACATCAAGGCGGCCTTCGATCGCGATCCGAACCTGCAGAATTTGCTGTTGGACAAGTTTTTCTCAACGGCGATGAACAAGTACCATCCGTCATGGCGCAGGGCGATCATCTACGGCACCAGGATCGGCGTGCCCATGCCAGCGTTCTCCACTGCGTTGGCGTTCTATGACGGCTACCGTACGGCGCGGCTGCCGGCGAATCTATTGCAGGCGCAACGGGATTTCTTTGGCGCGCACACCTACGAGCGTGTCGATAAGCCTCGCGGCGAATTCTTCCATACCAACTGGACCGGCCGTGGAGGCCGGGTGTCGTCCTCAACCTACAACGCCTAGAGGTGAGAGGGCCTTTGGAGAATGGGCATGCCACCAGCGCTAACGCGCTCTTTCCCCCGCATAGATGCGGGGGCTGCCACTATTAATGCGGCGCGGTCGCGGCAGGCGGAGCCTGCTGCGACTGCCCATTAGCCGGTTGCCCGTTGGCCGGCTGCCCGTTCGGTTGGGGCTGTCCGTTATTGTTGGTTACATCCTGCCCTTCGAAGATCAGCTTGACCGTCGAACGGAACTGCTTGTAGTCGGTGTAACGCACAATCTGCCGAATGCGCACGTCCTGGGCCATGTACCCGGCGCCGCCAGAAAAGTGGAGCTCGGCATCGGCCTTCGTGTACACCGGGAACCAATACTTTCCATCCACCTGCTCCCGGTAAGTGGTAAAGGGCGGCGAAAGATCCTCGTGTCCTTTGCGCATGTCATCGGGAACATTCTTTGCGCTGGTGATCACAATCTGCAGATCCTTCTGGTCCACCCAGATGCGTCCCTTTAAGTAGCGCTTGCCCTTTTCCATCACCTTGGGCGCCACATCGAACACGTAGCAGTCGACCTCGTCCACCTTTTGCCGCCCCACGTAGTTCAGGTTGTATTGCCCCACATCCTCAGTGGTCAATACGAACGGCAGGCGCTGCTCGATATCTGAAACGTCGGCCGGGCTCATCTGAATACGTTCCAGGGTATTTTGCGGTGCGAAGGTCACGTGCTCCGACTTGCGCCCCTGCTGGTCGAACGTAATCTGCACTACTTGCCGGTACTCTCCATCTACCTTCCCGTCATCGTTGATGGTCTGTATACGCACGTCACGTTGATAGGTGTAGTTGTCCAAAGCGTGGCGGAATTCGGATTCCTTGGCCGCAAACTGCTTCACAATCTGGTCCGGCGGTATGGCGGGAGCACTGGTGTCGACGGGGCCAAAGCCCGAGTCGGGCTGGTCTTTGGACTGGGCCGGCAGCGGGAGCGCCGAAAGGGGCACAAGCGCCAATAGAATCAGCAACTTCACCAAACCTCTTCCCACGGCACTACCTCCCATTTGTCCTGCGGACATAGCTATATTATGCGCTTTGCCGGCAGCTCTCTCTCATAGACGCAAGCCGGCCGCAACAAGGCTATACGGCCCCATCACCCAGCGCTGTGCGAAGCCGTCCGTGAGCTGCCTCCAGCCGTTGCATAGCCTGCTCGCGCTTAATTCCGAGCTTTTGCATCACGATCGCTATCCGCACCGTGCCCGCCTCGTCCAGCAGTGCTTCGGCCTGCGCTTCGTCGACTTCGGTTGCCGCCGCAATGATCCGTATGGCCCGATTCCTGAGCTTTTCATTGGTCGGCTGCACGTTCACCATCAGGTTGCCGTAGACCATGCCCGTGCGGATCATCGCCCCGGTGCTCAACATATTCAGCACCAGCTTGGTAGCTGTGCCGGCGCGCATGCGGGTGGAACCGGTAATCACCTCAGGTCCGGTTGCCGGAGTGATGGCGATCTTCGCCCGGCACTCCACTTCCGAGCCCGGCACACAGCTCAGCCCGATGGTGAGCGCGCCCAGTTGGTTGGCGTAAAGCATGCCGCCCAACACATAAGGAGTTCGTCCGCTGGCGGCGATGCCCACGACCGTATCTCCAGCGGCCAAGCCGTGGGCCTTCAAGTCCTCTTCGCCCTGTTGGGCATCGTCTTCCGCACCCTCGATGGAATGGCGCAGCGCATAGTCGCCGCCGGCGATCATGCCCACGACCAGCCCGGGATCTACGTTGAAGGTCGGTGGGCACTCCGAGGCGTCCAGTACGCCGAGCCGGCCGGAAGTGCCCGCTCCCATGTAGAAGAGGCGGCCGCCCTGCTCCAGCCGCTCGGCGATCCCATCGACCGCCTGCGCAATCCGGGCAATCTCGGCATGCACCGCCTCCGCTACGGAGCGATCCGCGGCGTTGATCACCTCCAGCATCTCGCGCGTCGAAAGCTGGTCGATGCGGGCCGTATCCGGGTGGCGGGTCTCGGTTAACAGGTGCTCAAACTTCATAGTTTTCCTTTAGGGTCTGAGTCTAACTGAGCGCTGAACCCCCCTCAAACGCGGAAGGTGTCAGCGCGCCACGATTCAATGGAGCTTTTTATCTGCTTGCCGGTCAGGCCTTCGTTCAGCGCCCGCGTGGCAAGCCGGGGCAGCTCCGCATCGGTCGCGAAACGCAGTGCGATCAGTTGCGGCTCTGTCAGCTCCGAGATGCGTGATCGGGCCGCTTCGGGCAACAGCATGGAGAGGCGCAGCCGCTCCTCCAGCCGGATGACCCGGTCCTGCACCTTGAGCGCGTAGCTCCTGGCTTTTCCGGCGGTCAAAAGCAACGCGATGGTCAGCAGGACCCACAGGGATGCGTGGAGTCCGGGTTGTTTCACCAAAGAAATAATGCTGAGAATGATTGCGGCGAAGACTAAGGGGATCAGAACCAAATGGTAGCCCGGGTCCAGCCTCGCGTGATTTGCATAGGACTGCGGCTTGGTATCCGCCATGAGAAAACCTCTTTCGGGAACTTCTCCATCATGCTGGTTCGAGGCCTTTCGCGCCAGTGCATGCCAGGGTCTGGCTCCGGACAACGGAAGTGGCCTATAGTGGAACGTCGTATCGGAGATCCAATGCTCAACCACTTCCGCGCTCTTGTGCTTGCTGCCTTGCTCATACCCTCCGCGCTCCTGGCGCAAACCAGTACACTGGCCGCCACTCCGCCCATGGGCTGGAATAGCTGGAACCTCTTCGCAGAGAAGGTCACGGATCAAGATGTCCGCGCCGCAGCGGATGCCCTGGTCTCCTCGGGCATGAAGGACGCCGGCTACATCTACGTAAATATTGACGACACCTGGCAGGGCGACCGCGATGCCCAGGGAAACATCCGGGCCAACAGCAAATTTCCTGACATGAAGGCGCTTGCCGATTATGTTCACTCCAAGGGCCTCAAGATCGGCATTTATTCTTCGCCCGGTCCGACGACCTGCGCCAAGTACGAAGGCAGCTATCAGCACGAAGCGCAGGATGCGAATACGTATGCGGCTTGGGGCATCGACTACCTCAAGTACGATCTTTGCGGCTTTCGCAAGATCATGACGCAGGAGGCCCCGAACGATCCCGCGAAAGCGACCCAGATGATGAAGGACGCCTACAAGAAGATGCAGCAGGCGCTGCTGGCCACGGGACGCCCCATCGTCTACAGCTTCTGCCAGTACGGATGGGACGCAGTATGGGAGTGGGGACCAGGGCTCGGCGCGAATCTGTGGCGCACCACTGGAGACATCAATCCCACGTGGGACCGCATGACGCTGATCGGCTTTTCTCAGGCTGGTTTAGCCAGGTATGCCGGTCCCGGGCATTGGAACGATCCCGACATGCTAGAGGTAGGCAACGGCAAGCTCACGCTGGACGAAAACCGCACGCACATGAGCCTTTGGGTCCTGCTCGCCGCGCCGTTGCTGGCTGGCAATGACCTCTCCAAAATGCCGCCGGAGACGGCCGCCATCCTGACCAACAAAGAAGTGATCGCCATCGATCAGGATCCGCTAGGCAAGCAGGGCGACCGTGTTTCCGAAGTGGGACCGGTAGAGATCTGGTCCAAGCCACTCAAGGGCGGAGATAAAGCGGTGGGCCTCTTCAACCGCGACGACACCTCGCTGCCTGTGACCTTGAAGTTAAGCGACGTAGGTTTTGGCAGTGCAAAGGCGCGCGACGTCTGGGCAGCAAAGGACCTGGGAAAGCTCCAAGGCTCCTACACCGTAACCGTACCCCGTCACGGAGTCGTTCTGCTGCGCTTAACCAGGTAGCGCGGTGTCCAATGGCAAGAGGTGCGTATAGTGCTATGAAATCCCCCTCAAGCCAAAGAATGGGGCACGCAGAGTCGGTGGCCGGGACACCTTTCCAGAACAGGTATTTTTAAAATTCGATCTTTTCGGGTCTTTTTTGAGCATTTTTGGCTCAGCGTGGGTGGACGAAGGGGTTCTTTATCGGGAGGGCCACTCCCAAGTCTGGAATAGAACCGAACAGAGGGGCATAAGATCTCGGGGCTTCCGAAGACTTGCCGGAGTTCGGTTGCGGTTCACGTGAAACAACAGGCCCCTCGGCTACGCTCGGGGTGACAACGTTTGGAGCGGTGCTTCCACGGTGGATGGGCGCAGGGGCCGATTTCCTGTCTGAGGGGATCAAATTTTGGATGGCGATGATCATGGAGAGGGCCTTGACCTGGCTGGTCATGCTGCCTCGGGTCATTTCGGAGCTGAGGTCGGCAATTTGCCAGAGGCGGGCCAATACTCGTTCGCGGTCCAGGTTCCGCCGTTGCAGTTCGTCGGCGTCTTGCTGGGCGAGCTGTTGCTGTTTGGCGGCGCGGTGCTCGAGCATGAAGGCGCGGACATGGGGCTTGGTCTTGGTGTAGGCGGCGGAGTCGGGGTTGAGTCCGACAGCTTCGGCGGCATCGCGGTCGGTCATGCCGCCAGCGAGGATCAGGCGGGCAAAGGCCATTTCCTGATCAGTGATGAGATCGCTGACTTTGTTCTTGGGCATTGGTGGCTCCTGGAATTTGAGGGGGGATCGCTTATTTTGAGACAGGGATAGGGTGTGACACCGGACAGCGGTAAAACTGTCCTTCGCTCGCCTTAGGCCGTAGGAATACCGGCAACTGCCGACCAGCGGGAGGCTGCGAGGGCCGCCTGCTGTGCCGAAATCGTTCTACTGTATATAGTGCCAGCGCCGGCATCGGACGGTTCGGCCGAGACGCTTTTCTTCAATCGTCGGTTATCGGTTTGGGGTTACTTTTGGTTGCGCCACAAATCGTCATCTGAGCGGAGCGCTGTGTTACGCGATAAATCTGTGAGGCGTTTCGCTCAGCCGTCCGCCCGCGGGGGAATCGATATCTCGATTCCCCACAACGACATTTTCCTATTTGCTTGCCGCTGATCTACAGATAAAAGGATGACGGATTTTTGACGAACCGGAGATGCAAAAACCATTATCATCCCGGATTTCTACCGTCTACCTAACACTAGTTCGCGGTCGCTAGATATACCGTGAACCACTTGTTCTGGTCGCTCCATTGCTGGCGCAATTTGAAGCCTGCGCGGCTAAGCAAGGCCAGTACCCGCGGATCCGTGAACTTGTAGCTGTTCTCTGTGTGGATCGTCTCGCCCACGGCAAAACGCACTTCCATATCCAGGGCCCGTATCAGCACCTTCTGCGCGACTGAACTTTGCAGGTGCATCTCGATCCGTGAATGTTCCTCATTCCATCGCGCCTGATGGCGAAATAGTTTTGGATCAAAGCCACCATCCAGCTCGCGATTAATGCGGACCAGCACATTCATGTTGAATTTGGCCGTCACTCCGGCAGCATCGTCATAGGCGGCGAGTAGTGTCTGCGTGTCCTTCACCATATCCGTGCCCAGCAGCAGGCTATCCCCGGGCATTAACTGGGCGCGCACACCACGCAACACATCGAGCGCATCCGCGGGTGCAAAATTTCCGATGCTCGAGCCGATGTACAACACCAGCCGTCTTCCAGCGTTGGCCACACTGGCTGCTTTGTTCTGCCGCATGCCTTCGGTGTAGTCAGCGACGATCGGTTCGACCGTCACTTCCGGCATCTCCGACTCCAGCCGGGTCCGCGCTTCCGCAAGCGCGGTCTCAGACACATCGATGGGATAGTAAGTCACACTCCCTTGCTGGGCGACGGCGGCGTCCAGCAGCAAACCTGTCTTGGTCGCCGTGCCGGCACCCAACTCGATGATGGAAAGATCGCGTCCGCCGGCCGCCAATGCAACGATCTCCGGCGCATGCTTTACCAGTATTTGCCTCTCCGTGCGAGTAACGTAGTACTCCGGCAGCTCGGTGATTTCCTCAAACAGTCGCGAGCCCGCCTCGTCATAGAACAGCCACGGTGACAGAGTCTTAGGGCGTTGGCTGAGCCCGTTTACAACTTCCATGGCGATTGCCGTGGAAGCAACCGCCGGCAATTTGGGTAACGAAATAGCAGACATGAGATCCCCGCGCGCTTTCCTGTTAGATGTTCGCCAAACGAATGCCGGAAAACTGCCAGCGCGTCGCAGGAGAAAAGAAATTACGGTAGGTGGCGCGGATATGGGAGGCAGGCGTGGCCACCGACCCACCGCGCAGCACCATCTGGTTAGACATGAACTTCCCGTTGTACTCGCCCAAAGCGCCGGGCACAGCGCGGAACCCCGGGTAGCCGAGATAAGCGCTCTGGGTCCACTCCCACACATCGCCAAACATCTGTGCCGGGCCCTTCGCGGGCCCGTCGCCCAGGGCCACTGGATGCAACATGCCGTCTTCCAGAAAATTCCCTGTGACCGGCAATCCCTGAGCCGCAACTTCCCACTCCGCCTCCGTGGGCAGGCGCTTTCCGGACCATTGCGCGAAAGCGTTGGCTTCGTAGTAGCTCACGTGGCAGACCGGCGTTTGCAGCAGCTCGGTCAGCGGCAACTCGCCGTAAAGCGTATATACGTGCCATGCGCCGTCGTGCTGACTCCAGTAAAGGGGAGCGGTCCACCCTTCTGCTTTCACCGTGTCCCATCCCGCGGAAAGCCAAAGCTCAGGACGCCGATATCCTCCGTCTTCGATGAAGTCCAGGTACTCGGCGCAGGAGACCAGCCTCGACGCGAGGGTGAACGGGCTCAGGTATTCCGGATGGCGGGGCAACTCATTGTCGAAGGCAAAGCCCTCGCCCTCAAATCCGATCTCGCACATTCCCCCTGGGTAACTAATCCAATCGGGTTTGCTCAGCGGCGGCGCGCTAAACACCACCGGTTCGTTCAGATATGGCGGACGAAGGGGGTTGGTCCAAAAGGCGTGCTTGATGTCGTAAGCCAGCAGCTCCTGGTGTTGCTGCTCGTGGTGGAGGCCGAGCACCACCCGCCGCACCACCTCTTCCTCGGGCTGCGCAGCCAGCAATCGCTGCATACCTTCCTGCACGTGCTCGCGATATTGAAAGATCGACTCCACTGGCGGCCGCGAAAACGAGGAACGCAGCTTCTTCTCCGGCTGGTCGGATACCGAGTTGTAATAGCTGTTGAACAGCCACCGAAAATCGGGATGGAATTCACGATAGCCGGGCAGAAACTCCCGCAGCAGAAAGGTCTCGAAAAACCATGTCGTGTGAGCCAGATGCCACTTGGCAGGACTGGCCTCGGCACAGGACTGCACCATCATGTCTTCCGGGGTCAAGGGACGACAAAGGTCCTCGCTTTGGCGCCGCACCCGTAGAAAGTCCTCGAACAGCCGGGAACTGGCTTCCGTGCTCGTCGTCGCTGGCGTCATGAGATATCCGTTTCTCCATCTACTTAGAGACCAAAAGCGGCTCGATGTTGCCTAATTTTTTTCCAGTGGTGTAAACGGGCCGATAATCTTTGCTGCAGCTTCAATGAGCGCTTAGCAGTCGGGCCAGCAGATAGGCCGCGCCGGCCGCCAAGCCGCCGATTAATACGGTCTGCACCGCGCTGCGGACCGCACCGGCGCCGGTCAGGCTGCCCTTGACCCCACCAAAAACCAATAAGGCCACCAGGGTGATGGCGACGGAGGCGGTGAGCGCACTGGGCAAGCTGTTTCCGAGCATGTAGGGGGCCAGTGGCACCAGCCCTCCAACCACGTAAGAAAGGGCGATGGTAATCGCGCTGCGGCTGGCCCGGTTCCGCTGCGGTTCTTCCAGGCCCAGCTCAAAGCGCATCATGAAGTCCACCCAGGCCTGGGGCCTGCGCTTCAACGCTTCCAGTACCGGTTTGCTCTCACTTCGCTCCACACCGTACTGCTCAAAAATCTCGTAAATCTCTTCTTCTTCGTCACGGGTGCGCTCGACAATCTCGCGCTCCTCGCGCAGCCGCTCGCTGGCGTAGTGCTCGGCGTCCCCCTGTGCGGCCAGAAATCCGCCCAGTCCCATGGCAATGGATCCCGCGGCTATTTCGGCCAACCCAGCCAGCACCACCACGTGGGAGGAATTCACCGCGCCGGAGAGCCCCGCCGCCAGGGCAAAGGGAACGGTCAAGCCGTCTGACATGCCGATCACCACATCGCGCACCAGGGCGGTGGATTCAAAATGTCCCTCCACGTGGGCCGGCGGAGCGTGTGGGCCAGGGGTGGGGAAGGAGTCGGTGGGCATCCCGGCAGTTTACCTCAGCGTGTCCGACGACAACGGATAAGCGCGTATCTGCGTCCTTAGATATACCGATGGCGTCCAATGGAGCGATGGCATCGGCATGGAACGTACGTCAAGACTGATGATTTTGGTTTTAGGGGCGGCGATGGTGGCATCACCAGCGGGCCATGCCCAGGAAGACAACGGCATGGGTCCGCCGGCTGGCGGCGATGGCATGGGCCAGGCATTTGGCAAGGGGAACGGAGTGCGGGGCACGGTCACCGCTGCCGCAGGCGGCAGCTTTACCATCCGCACCGACGAGGGCGAGATTTTCAAGGTTTTCTACGGCCCGAATACACGCTTGGTGAAAGACCGGCAGCCAATCGAGGCCGCCGACGTCCACGTCGGGGATATGTTGATGGCCGGAGGGATTGTCGACGCCAAAGCCAAGACCGTTGGCGCTGCAGTTCTGCTCGACATTGATGCTCAGCAAGTACGCAACGCGCGCGCGGCTTTCGGCAAGACCTGGGTGGTGGGAAAAGTGACCGCGATTCATGAGCTCAGGATCACGATCGAGCGTGCCGGGGACAAGCAGACGCAGATTGTGGGGGTGGACGAAAACACCTCATTTCGCAAGCACAGGGAAGACGTGACCCTGGCCGACATAAAGGTAGGAGACACGATCAGCGCCCAGGGAGCGCTGCACGCCGACACCTTTCTGGCGACCAACCTGCGGATCATGGATGCGAAAGCCGGGGATGCGAAAGCCGGGGATGCGAAAGCCGGCTCCGCGGCGCCGGTTGAGTGATTCCGCTTCCGGGAAGGTCTAAGCTGTGTGGATAGAAGCAGGAAATTTAGCCTGATGCGGCGCATCTACCTCGTCCTCTGCCTATTGACTGGTACTTTCGTCGCGCCCGCGGGCGCGCAATCTTCCCCTGCTGCCCCGCCGCCGGCATCTGCCAGCGTCTCCGGGGGCCTGGTGCATGGCACGGTAAAAGCCGGCAACATTCCCCTGCCCGGCGTGAGCATCGTCGCCACAAATACCCTCACCGGCCAACGCTACGCCACCATTACCGACATCAACGGCAACTATTCGATGACCATTCCCACCAGTGGCCGCTATGTGCTCAAGACGGAACTGGCGGCGTTTGCCCCAGAGACCAAGGTGGCACTGCTGAAGTCCACGGGAACGACGCCAGTGAACCAACAGGAGGATTTCGCCCTGACCCTGGCTTCGCGAGTGCCGCCGGAAAGCCCGCAGGAGAACGTGGCGCGGGTGCCGGGTCAAGGGGGGCAGGGAGCTCAGGGTGGCGCCGGCGGACGACAAGGCACGCTGCGGCGCAATAACGCCGGTGGGGCGCAAAGTCTGGCCTTGCTTGCGCAGCTCGCCGGCACGGAGGATGCAGGGGTGAACAGCGGAGCCACGGGGGCAGCCCTCCCCTCCATGGCCAACAACACGGATTTCTCCACTGACTCGGTTGCCGTGACCGGCCAGGCGGGAAGCACGAATCCCTTTGCCGGAATCGATATGGAACAGCTTCGCCAGAACGCAGAGATGGACCCGTCGTTAGGTGGCCTGGGTGGCCAAGGTGGCGCTGGCGGTCCCGGCGGGGGTGGTCCCGGTGGGGGCGGAGGGCCCGGCGGCGGCGGTGGTTTTGGCGGAGGTGGAGGCGGCTTTGGCGGCGGGGGTGGTGGGGTCGGCCGTGGCGGCGGCGGTCGCGGAGGTGGAGGGGGTGGCCGTGGTTTTGGCGGTGGCGGCTTCGGCAATTTCCGCAACTTCAAGCCCAATCAGCCCCACGGCGCTTTCTTCTGGACGGGCGGAAACAGCGCATTGAACGCTACGCCTTTCCCTATCAAAGGGGAACATGAGCTGCAGCCCAGCTACGCTTCCAATCAGTTCGGACTCACCTTTATGGGGCAACCCTATATTCCCAAGGTGATCGAGCACGACACCAAAGACGTGATTTTTTTCAACGTCACCGGGCAGCGTTCGTCTTCGCCATTCAACCAATACGCCAGCGTGCCGACAGCGCTCGAGCGTGATGGCGATTTAGCTGGTCTCACCAGTCAGCAAGGCACGCCGATTACGATTTATGATCCGCTCACCGGCGCACCGTTTCCGAACAACACCATTCCGGCGGACCGCATTTCGCCCCAGGCTACCGCGCTACTTGCCTACATTCCGCAACAGAACCAACAAGGGCAGTTTCAAAACTACCAGCGCATCACCTCTTCCGAATCCAACAGCACGCGCGTCGGCGTCCGTTTTCTGCATAGCTTCGGCCCTAGTACGGGAGGCTCGCCCATCGGCGGCCTGATTCGTCAATACATGGGGCAGGGCGGTTCCGCGCTACGCCAGAGCGTCAATGTGAATTTCAACTACAGTCACGCGGCGGCCGATGAGCTGGATGTCTTTCCCCAGCTCGGTGGTAAGCAGCAGTCGCATCAATATTCGCTGGCGCTGGGATATTCCATTGGCAAAGGCAGGCTGACCACGAATCCCGGGCTCAGCTGGAATCGCAGCCACACGCAGCTTTCCAACTATTTCACCGGCAACACAGATATCGCGAGCCAGCTAGGCATCACCGGACTACCGGAGAACCCACAGCTCTACGGTCTGCCCAACCTCACATTGAATCAATTCACCGGCCTCAGCGAACAGCAGCCGAACTTTCAAATTAACCAGACCATCGCCGCCACCGACTCCACCTCCTGGATTCATAAGAAGCACAACATCCGTTTTGGGGGAGACTTTCGCCGCGTTCACAACGACCTGTTCGGCAATACCGGCAATGTTACCGGCACGTTCACCTTCACCGGCGTCTTCACCGAGGCGCCCGGTACGGGCACCGGCACGCCGGGTGGCACGGCGGCGACGGGTTCCTCGCTGGCGGACCTGCTGCTCGGCTTGCCCCAACAGAGCGCGCTGCAGGCACCCTACCAGGAATCCTATTTGCGGCAGAACGCGTGGGACGCCTACGCCCAGGACAGCTGGCGAGCCTTGCCGAACCTGACGCTGCTCTTCGGCCTGCGCTACGAGTATTTTTCGCCTTACTCGGAAAAGTACAATCGCCTTTCCACCTTGGATACGGGTAATGACTTCGCGTCTGTCGCCACGGTTCTGTCGGGAGGAATCGGTCCGTATACGGGGAAATATCCGCGCGACCTGGTCTATCCCGAGCACAACAACTTTTCTCCCCGGTTAGGCATTGCAGTTCGGGCTGCGAAAGATACCGTGGTGCGCGCCGGGTATGGCATCAATTACGCCGTCGGCCAGTATGCGAAATTTATCCAGGACTTCGCCTTCCAGCCGCCCTATGCGGATGTGCAGACCAATGAATACTCGACCACTACGCCCATCTCTCTGACCAATGGTTTCCCCGCGGCGCAGGGCGAGGGCAACTACGCGGTCAACAAGTACTACCGGCTGCCGTACGTGCAGGTGTGGAACATCAATGTGCAGCGCACCCTGCCCCTGGGCATTGTGCTCAACTTCGGTTACAACGGCTCCAAAGGCACCCGGTTGGACATAGTCGATGCACCTGGCCGCACGGCCACCGCGCCGGAGAGTGGCGTTTACTATGACTACGAGGATTCCATCGCGTTCTCCAACTACAACGCGCTGACGGTGAGCGCGCGCAAGCGCCTGCAGAAGGGGATTGCCCTGGCGGCGACTTACACCTACGGCCATTCCATCGACAACGCGAGCTCCATTGGAGGCAACGGTGGATCAGCAACCGTGGTGGCGCAAAACTGGCAGAATCTGCTCGCGGAAGAATCAAACTCCAGCTTCGACGTCCGCAACAACCTGACCGGCAACTTTCTTTATGAGTTGCCCTTCGGGCCCGACGAGCGGTGGATCAATACCGGCTGGTTAGCGCATACACTTAGCGGGATCTCCATGTCCGGCACGTTTACGATAGCCAGCGGAACTTCGTTAACACCGCATTACGAAGCCGCTGCAGCCGACGTGGCCCGCGGCAGCACCGGATCGCTTCGTCCTGACTTTGTACCCGGTGTTTCGTTTACCGCCGGCGGCGGCTCGCTCGATAATTGGTTCAACAAGAACGCTTTTACCGCCCCGTCGGACGTTTATGGCACGGCGTCCCGGTTCTCGATACCCGGTCCGGGCACGATCGCCATCGCCGCCTCGTTTTCCAAAACAATGCGGTTCTCCGAAACGCGTACGTTCGAGATGCGCGCCACTGCCAGTAATCCCTTCAACACCGTCCAATACTCAGGCGTCGACTCGACCCTGGGGTCGGGAACTTACGGCCAGGTGACTTCAGCCGCCGCCATGCGCAGTTTCACCTTCCTCGGACGTTTTCGATTCTAGGGAGTGAGAGAGGATTCTGATGAACGTAAAAGGTCGCTTGCGCAGTTTCGTTGCCCTATTGGGGCTATCGGTTCTGGCCGCCACGTCGATCTCTGCGCAGGATCAGAATCCGCCGCAGCAAGATGAGCAAACCGCGTACACCATGAAGGTCAACAGCGACCTGGTGCTCACCAACGTCGTGGTGCGCGACAAGAAGACGGGGGAGGTAGTTCGCGGTCTGACCGCCGATGACTTCCAGGTGCAGGAGAATGGCAAGCCGCAAAAGATTATCAGCTTCGACTTCCAGAGTGTCGACCAGGCTGCGCCTCTGAATGAGGCCACGGTAAACGGCAAAGCTCCCAATTCGATCATGGGCAGCATGAACCGGGCCACGACTTCAACGCAATTGCGCAACCATCGCCTGATCGTGATGTTCTTCGACATCACCTCTATGCAGCCGGAAGACCTGGAGCGGGCGCAGGACGCAGCCCGTAACTATGTCAACAAGCAGATGCACCCGGCGGACCTGGTGGCTGTGGTATCGCTCAATCAGTCCCTCTCGCTCGACCAGGACTTCACCGCCAATAAGCAACTGTTAGTGAACGCGGTCAACGCCTACTCCGGAACCCAAGGCGCCGGGTTTCAATCGGGAGCGACCAGCACTACGAACCAGGTGGAAGACACCACTGCCTTCACTCCTGATGAGCAGGAGTACAACGACGTAAATACCGACCGAGAGCTCTTCGCGTTCGAAGACATTGCCCACTCGCTGGCGTACATCAACGAGAAAAAGTCGCTGCTCTATTTTTCCGGCGGCATTCAGCGCGACGGCATCGAAAACCAGGCGTCGCTGCACGCCGCCATCAACGCTGCGGTGCGCGCGAACATGTCTATCTATTCCGTGGATGCGCGCGGCCTGGAAGCAATCTCTCCGCTGGGCGACGCCAGCACCGGGAGCCTACGGGGAACGAGCGGCTACAACGGTGCGGCACTGCAAAACAACCTCGATTCCAACTTCAATACTCAGGAAGTGATGGCCACGCTATCCTCCGATACCGGGGGCAAGGCGTTCTTCGATTCGAACGACTTTTCTCCTGCCTTTCAACGCATCCAGCAGGACACGTCAGCTTACTACGTGATCGGCTTCCGTTCCACCGACTCGGTGAAAGACGGCCGCTACCGCAGGCTCACCATCAAGATCAATCGCCCCAACGTGAAGCTTGAATACCGCCCTGGCTACTATGCTCCGGCCGATTATCGTCATGCCAACCGGGATGAGCGCGAGCGTCAACTGCAGGAGCAGTTGGCCAGCGATCTTCCGGCCACCGACGTTGAGGTCTATCTGCAGGCCTATTACTTCCGCAGCGACACCGGCACGGCGGCGCCACGCTTTAACGTGCCGGTATCTTTGATTGTGCCCGGCTCGCAGATTCCTTTCGTCAAGGGAGGCGATCGCAGCAAGGCCACGCTCGACATCATTGGCGAACTCAAAAACACCGCCGGACAGGACATGGCCGAAATACGCCAAACGGTCAAGCTTGCGATCGATGATTCGCAGCAGGTTTCGCGCAAGAACATTCAGTACACGACCAATTTCAGCCTGCCTTTGGGCAAGTACCATCTCAAGTTTGTGGTCCGCGAAAATCAGACTGGCCGCATGGGTTCTTTCGAGACAGACATCAACCTGCCCGATCTCAAGAAGTTTCCCCTCAAGCTCAGTTCGGTCGTGCTCTCCAGCCAACGTGTTGCTGCTTCCAAGAAGGATGACGACAATCCGCTTTCGAACGGCGGCTTCACTTGGGTACCGAACGTGGTCCACGTCTTCCGCACCGATCAACACCTCTATATGCTCTATGAGGTTTACGACCCTGCGTCCACGCCGGCCGCCGCGAGCGCCGTGAAGACAGGCGCGGCTCCAGCCGCAGCACCGGCCGCCAAGCCCGGCATGCAGGTACTAACCAGTATTGAGTTTTTGCAAGGCACGACGAAAGTTTTTGAGACCCCGCTGGTCGAGGCCAATAGTTTGAATGTGCCCGGGCGCGGTGCGGTCGCCTTTGCTTTCGACATTCCGCTGGACAAGCTGACAGCTGGACTCTACATTTGCCAGGTCAATGTCATTGACGATACCGGCGGTAGCTTCAGCTTTCCGCGACAGGCGTTGCTGGTGCGCCCTGCCGCCGCGGCAACGCCTGTTCCTGTCACGCCTGCGCCCACCGGTGGAGGAGGCGCTCCATCCATGTAGTCGGAGTCCCCAGTCGGCGCTATACTTCCCCGGTGAGGGCGCACGGTGCCGAGCACAATCTTCGAATTCGACGAGTTCAGGCTGGATTGTGGACGCTTTGAGCTCTATCGGTTGGGACGCAGCCTTAAGCTCGAAAGAAAGCCGATGGAGTTGCTTATCCTGCTCGCAGAAAACGAGGGCAACTTAGTTTCGAGAGTCGAGATTGCGCAGCGGTTGTGGAATCGCGAAGTCTTTGTCGACACCGAGCATGGCATCAACACCGCAGTCCGGAAAATTCGCCAGGTCCTGCGCGATGACCCTGAACAGCCGCGATTTGTGCAGACGGTTACCGGTAAAGGTTACCGGTTCGTATCCCGCCTGGAAGTTTACCGGTCAGCGACCGAAGAAGCCGCGGAGACAGTGCAGCCGGCGGCCGAGGCGTCCGCGGCTTTGCCAACGCAGAATCCATCAGCTAGCCACATCCCGCTCCCTCCTGAGACAGAAGCGTCGCGTTCCCGTTTTCCGTTGTGGGCGGCGATCCTCGGGGGATCAGCAGTTTTGGCCCTTATGTTAGCCGTCCTTCTGGCAACGCACGGTTGGGGAAAGCTTCTGGTTAACGGCGCGGCGCCGAACATTCGCTCCCTCGCGGTTCTTCCACTCGACAATTTCTCCGGCGAGCCGGGCCAGGATTATCTCGCCGCCGGCATGACCGACGAGCTGATCACCATGTTGGCGAAGAATTCGACGCTTCGCGTCGCCTCCCGGACTTCTGTTATGCAGTACAAAGGTGCGCATCGGCCCTTGCCGGAGATTGCGCGGGAGTTGAGGGTGGATGGTGTTCTGGAAGGGTCGGTCGCCCGTTCCGGTAACAAGGTGCACGTGGCGATTCAATTGATTGAGGCGTCCAGCGATACGCATCTATGGGCGGATAGCTACGATCGCGACGCGGATGACATGATCTCACTGCCCAGGGAAGCCGCACAGGCGATCGCAAAACATCTCAACAGCGCTGTTCAAGTGCCAGAGCCGCGCTTTGTCAGTTCCGAGGCCCACGACGCCTACCTGCGTGGACGTTATCTCTGGTTTAGCACCGATGACGAAAAGTCCGGCGCCTATTTCAAAAAAGCGACAGAATTACAGCCGGATTACGCACTCGGCTGGAGCGGCCTGGCGGATTACTACGGCGCCGGCGCTATTGAAGGACAACTGAACCCCGAAGAGGTAATTCCTCTTCAGGAAGCAGCAGCCGTCAAGGCAATTACCCTGGATGATTCCCTTGCCGAGGGACACCTTGCCATGTCAGCGGCCTTTTTAGTGGATCGCTGGGACTGGACGCGCGCACAGGCCGAAGTGGCTCGCGCCATCGCACTCGATCCTAGATTTGCCGAAGCCTACCACTTCCAGGGCAAAATATTTTCCGCCCTCAATCGCCACCAGGAAGCGATTGCGTCGCAAAAGAAGGCGACGGAGCTCGATCCGTTTGCGCGCCCCTGGGCCATGTCGCTGGTCCTACGCGAGGCGCGAGAATACGACGCAGCTATCAATGATTTGCAACAACGGCTAGAAGCCAACCCTTCGCAAGCACAGCTGGTTTGGCCCTTGTATCTGGCCTATCGGAACAAAGGCGCAGAGAAAGAAGCGGTGCAGGAACTGGAGAGAGCATTGACGCTTTGGGGAGACCAAACGTCTGCTGCGATTGTCCGCCGGGCCTTCGAGCAGGGTGGTTACAGGGCCGTGGTCCGTTACCAACTGAGCGATGCCAAAAAGAAATCTTCCAGACACTACGTGTCGCCCGTTGATCTTGCTACCCTAACCGCCCAACTGGGGCAGCGCAGTCAAACGCTGGCTCTTCTTGAGGAAGGTTATCGGCAGCGCTCTCCACTTCTGTTATGGATCCAGAACGACCCGGCTTTTGATTTCCTCCACGCCGACGAGCGCTACCGGGCCATCATCAAGGGGATTGGTTTGCCTCCAGCATATTGATCAACATCGTTTCCCATCGGCGGCGCATCCAATTGGCGGAGGCAGGCTGATGAAGGCAGTGCAACTGCATGGTTATGGAAGTGTAGACGAACTGGTCTATGAGGAGATCCCAATCCCAATCGCGGGCGCGGGCGAAGTGCTGGTGAAGCTCTTTTCCACCAGCATCAACCCCATCGATTACAAGATCCGGCGTGGGGATATGAAGGACGAGATACCCTTGCAACTTCCTGCCATCCTGGGATACGACGTTGCAGGTCAAGTAGTAGCTCTGGGTGAGGGAGTCACAGGCATAAAAGTGGACACGCTAGTTTTGGCTCTGGCCGAGCGGACCTACGCGGAGTATGTCACTTGCAAAGCAGAAGGCCTGTCGCACATGCCGGTGGGGCTCGACCCGGCAGACGCCGGCGTTTTGCCCCTGGTGCTCCTGACCGGCACGCAATTGATTGAGCTGGGAGTACGCGCGCGCTCCGGCGAGAAGGTGCTGATCACCGGTGCGTTAGGCAACGTGGGGCGCACAGCGGTCCACATCGCCAAAAAGCATGGAGCGTATGTAATCGCGGGGGTTCGCGCCAAGCAGCTTGCGGAGGCGAAGAAGCTAGGGGCCGACGAGGTGGTGGCTGTAGACGAAGATCTCAGCGATCTGAAGGAATTAGACGCGGTCGCAGACACCGTCGGTCACGACGTTATCAATCGGCTAATCCCCCACATCAAAAAGGGCGGAGTCCTGGCCACGGTGGTGGGAGCACCGAAGTCAGCCGCAGGCCGCGACGTCCAGGTGAATGAAGTATGGGCGGTGCCAAATGCGCGCCGGCTAGAAGAGCTCGCTCAGGAAATAGCGAGCGGTGCATTTACCATCCCGATTGCCAAGCGGTTTACGCTTGCGGAAATTCGTCAGGCTCATGAGTTGGCGGAAAAAGGAGGGGCAGGGAAGGTTCTGCTGACGCCCTGATCCGCGACGTGAATCCTAACAGAATCCTCATCGGAGAGCCCGTGACTTTATCGATCTTTCGTGAAAAGTTCTCGAATTAGCGAGGGTTGGAGCCAAAACAAAAAGTTCGTGCTTATGGAGCGAAGCCACAGTTTCACATGACTAATTGTGCGCCGAGTCTTCGCCGGATGAGCTTCGGTAAGGGCAATGCCGGCAACCCGAGTTACAGCAGGTCCCGCGCTTCAAGTGATATTGCGCGGTGAATACGAGGTAGGGACCTTCGTAGTAGTAATCCTCTCCTGGCTTCAGTTCTGCCTTGTCTGGCGACGATTCATCCTGCATAGCTCATTCTCGCAGACTCCTAGCGCACCGTCTGCGCTTGCTTGATTGCGCTGACCAGTTCGATCAGGCGAGCTGGATCTACATCGCTCACCGCAACTGCTTCGAGATCACCTGTGCGGAAGCCCACTACGTGAAATCCCGCGTGGTCTGCTGGGGCCTCATCCGTGCTCACCTCTCCGGCTCTTTCCCGGAGAAAGACGGAAACGCGATGCTTGCCTATGCTATAGAGCAACTGGGCAACGGGCTGGTTATTGAGGTAGGCCAGGTTTGCACCATCGAGAGCAGTTTCGCGCGGCAGGCTCTCCGGCAAGTTGAAACTGAACGGCAGCTTGCCCTGAAACCATGGCTTGACCGTGTGTCTATCGGTGGAAACCACCTGCGGCGGTAAGCCGCCCGCAAGGGTGGCGACATGCTGATCGAAGACCTCGGTGACCAGCGCCGCGTGTTCGGCCGAGGCAAGCTCGCCCTTGCGCATGGTGTGTTGAACAAGCACTGAGCTGGCCGAGACAAGCAAAAGCACCGCTGCAATGACCCAGCCCCATGCAAATTGCCACTGTGACTGGTCCCTATGGCTTGGGACCTCCGATTGCGAGGACGCCAAGCGCGACAACCGCTCCTGCAAATGCACCGGTGGCGTATACCGCTGCCCCGCTTTGGCGGTAGCGGACTTGAGCAAGCTTTGGTAAAGGGCATTTGAAGTGCAGGCGGGGCAAGCAGCGAGATGCTCATTGGCGGCGGCGAGCTGTTCCACAGAAAGCTCGCCGTCGGCAAGTCCATTGAGGGTGGAGGGAGAGAGGTGGTCGGTCATGCGCGAAACTCCCTCGGTGTCACGTAAACCTGCAGTTCCGCACGCAGAGCAGTGCGAGCACGGGCGATGCGCGACATGACCGTGCCAATCGGAATCTCGAGGACGATGGCGATTTCACGGTACTTCATCTCTTCTACATCACAAAGCAGGATCACCTCGAGCAGCGTCGGAGGCAGGTTTTCCATGGCAGTTTGCAGCGCAGAGCGGTCGCTTAAGCGGATAAGATTCCTTTCCGGAGTTTCCCGGTCGATCGCTCCTTCAGGAAAAAGAGTTGTTCCGGATTCATTGTCGAGCTCATCTTCGAGTGCAACTGTGCGCGTCGCTGCGAGGCCAGAACGCGAGGTTAGGTAGGTGTTTCTGAGAATGCGGAAAATCCATGCCCGGAAATTGCTGCCCGGTTCGAAGGTAGCAAATCCGCGAAGCCCTTTGAGAAATGTCTCCTGCACCAGGTCCTCCGCGTCTGCCGGGTTACGGGAAAGCCATAAGGCAATGTTGTAGAGCGAGGGAAGCAGAGGTAGGGCGAGGTCCTCAAACGCAGTGGTTTGTGGACCGCTTACGCGAACCGCTCGCTTCCATGGCAACAGCGTCATCTGGTGACCACTCGTTCCTTTTCCTTCTTCGCAGAAGAGAACTGGCATTGGGCAAATTTATTCCTGGAATAAAATGCGCTGCCACCAGTTTGCATCCGTGGAGGATTTACCCATGAAGGATACGCGTAACGGTACACACGATGGCATCGACCGGCGAAACTTTCTCAGTTGCATGGCTTGGGCAGGTACCGGCCTATTGTGGACGATGGCGGGCGGCGTGCCGTCATCGCGGCTTTTTGCCGCTACGGGCACGGCAGGGAAGGATACTCCGGCGGAAGCAGGTTTTAGCTTCGTGCAAATTAGCGACAGCCACATCGGTTTCAACAAGGCAGCAAACCAGGATGTAACCGGAACGCTGAAGCAGGCGCTGGACAAGATCAACCGGCTCCCGGCCACGCCGGACCTGCTGTTGCACACCGGCGACATCAGCCACTCATCCAAGGCCGCCGAGTTCGATACGGCGCTGCAGCTCATCCAGACTGCCAAGGTGGGCCAAACGTTTTATGTGCCGGGCGAGCACGATACGGCCACTGACGATGGCGTCCTTTACCGGGAGCGCTTTGGCAAGGGAACCCTGGGCAGCGGCTGGTACAGCTTCACCCATAACGGCGTGCATTTCGTGGGACTGAACAATTCCTTGCAGATCGACGCCATGGGCAGCCTTGGAGCCGAACAGTTGACCTGGCTCAAGGCGGATCTGGCCTCGCTTTCGGCATCGACACCGATTGTGGTCTTTGCCCATATTCCACTTTGGATGGTGTATCCGAATTGGGGTTGGGGGACTCAGGATGGCGCGGAGGCACTCTCCTATCTCAAGCGTTTTGGGTCCGTGACGGTGCTGAACGGACACATCCACCAGGTGGTGCAGAAGGTGGAAGGCAATGTCGCCTTCCATACGGCAAGCTCTACCGCGTTTCCTCAGCCGGCGCCTGGTGCAGCTCCAAATCCAGGACCCATGGTCGTTCCCGCGGGAAAGCTGCAGAGCGTTCTGGGTATTACCGGCGTCCAATACATTTCCCGCCACAGCCACCTGGCAATCGTCGATTCTTCGTTGGAGGACCTGGTATGAGAGGTATTCGCGCCGCATCCCTCGCATGCGCCATGCTTTTCGTTGCCTCGCTGTTTGCGTTGACAACACCTGTGGAGCAGGGGGACCCCGTGAAAGGTAAGCAGGTCTTCGAAAAGCGCTGCACCGGCTGCCACGCGATGACAGAAAGCCGGGAAGGTCCAAGGCTGCAAGGCGTCTACGGGCGAACTTCTGGGACGGTAGCCGGCTTTACCTACTCCCCAGCTCTCGTCCAGGCGCGCATCGTTTGGGATGAGGCGTCGCTCGAGCAATGGCTTACCGACACTGACACTCTGGTGCCAGGCAACAACATGGATTTCCACGTTCCCAACCCGCAGGAGCGCCGCGACCTCATCCTGTATTTGAAGCAGGCATCGGGCAAGTAACTTAGTAGTCCTCGCCAATCGGCATGCCCGGCGGTGCATCGACGGGTGCCGCCGGTACGAACTTCGACGGATCCCGTTCGAATTCATTAATCCGCGCCAGCGCTGCTGCGCGATGTGCTTGCCCTTCGCGCGGCAGAACCGTGGTGAGTTGCGTCTTCAACATGGACACCTCGAAGCGCGCGATCGCGCGCGCCTCGGGCGATGCCTGCTTCGAGGCTGCCAGGCCGAGCAGGTTCTCGAGCGTGGCTGATTCGACCGCCGATTGAGTTTCCGCAGACAAGCCGCCGGCACGCGGCGCCTGCCAGGTGGCCTTCAGCACACTGCTCAAGACTTCATCCAGACCAGGATTGCCGGCATCGCGGGCGTGATACTCCACCAGGCGTGAAGCTCGCTGTGGATCGAACAGCAGGGCAAGCGTAAGATCGGCCGCGGACGTGGCAGCGGCTACAGGATCGAAGGCCAGCCCGGTGAAGGTGGCAAAGCTCTCGCGCGTGCGTGGGTATCCGGGAGGCACAGGGGGCAGCAACCGTAGCAGTGGTTCCGGCAGCGCCAGTGTTTCCGGCGCGAGCGTACGCAGTACTGCGGCGAGTGCCTTGCGCTGATCGGCTGGCGAAACAATGGCGGTTACTTCCTGACCGTCGCCACGCACCGCGTAGCGATAATCCAGCCCACCGATTTCCTTGGCCGCGGCCTCTGTCTGGTAGCGATGCATCAGGTAGAGGGGCACCAGTACATCGGCTAGTTGCGACATCGGTGTTCCTAGCGGGATCGCGTTCACACCGAAGTTGCGTAGCGCGGCCGCGCGCACGGTGAGGACGCGGTCCAGCTCAGCCGCGGGATCAGCGCCGTTGTCCCAAAGATGAGCGTGTGGGTGCGCGCTGCCCAGCGGACGCGCATCGTCATCGGTGATGAAGTAGAGGCCCTGCTTCTGCGCCTGCAGCAGCACGTCCGCCAGTCCGGCGGCGTCCTTATCCGCATAGCCATAGGTGATCGCCACCTTATCCCAGGCGCCGATGCCCACCGCGTAGGCGTGGGAAAGGTCGGGCTTGCCGTTGCTGTCCAGGGTAATCAGCGGATGAGGATAATCCATGACCGAAGTGCCCTGGCCCAGGGAACTGGCGGCGAAGTTGTGTGCCAGCCCGAGAGTATGTCCCACCTCGTGCGCCGCCAGTTGCCGCACCCTTGCCAGCACCATGGCCTGCAGCGCATTGTCCGCGGGCAGCGGCGCTCCGTCGAGATAAGGATCTACCAGCGACTGGGCAATCATGAAATCCTGGCGCGCGCGCAGCGATCCCAGCGTTACCTGGCCTTTGATGATCTCGCCGGTCCTGGGATCGATCACGTCGTCGCCATAGGACCATCCCCGGGTATAGCGATGCACCCACTGGATCATGTTGTAGCGAATGTCCATCGGGTCCGCGCCCTCGGGCAGCACTTCAACCCGGAACGCATTGCGATAGCCGGCGGCCTCGAAGGCCTGGTTCCACCAGCGAGCGCCTTCCACCAACGCGCTGCGAATGGGCTCCGGCGCGCCGCGGTCGACGTAGTAGGTAATTGGTTCTACCGGATCGCTCACAGCCGCGCCCGGATCCTTCTTCTGCAGCCGGTGCCGGGTGATAAAGATCTGGTCGAGCGGAGCTCCGAGCGGCGCGGAGTAATCCCGATATACGTCTGGGAAATAGCCTGCATTGGGGTTGTAAGCCCGCGGAGTATAGCCCGGCCCGGGCAGTTGGATGAACGAATAGTGCTCGCGCACGGTGAGGGCGTGGGGATCAGGGGTTACATCCGCAACATAAGAATTGGCGGTCGGGGCATCGTTGGTAAAGGTGAGGATGGCTTCGACTTCAGTATTGCGTGGAAAATTCTTCGTGCCCTCGGGCAAGATGGCGGAACGCGTGGAGTCCAGCGAGTATTTGCCCTGCTTGGCCTGCGCCAGCCGCTCAGAGACTCCGTGGGCATCCAGCAGGAAGAAGTCGGTGGCATCCAGCAGGACGTGGCCACCCTGGGCCTCGGTCTGCTCTGCTTCCACCTTGAACCCGAACAGCACCGACTCCGCAAAGGATTGCTTTACCGCGGCGCGTTCGGAGTCATTGGAGGATGACGACCGGAAGGCGAGGTTTGGCTCGACGAGCAGCACCTTATTCCCGCTACGCATGAAATGCACAACATGTTCGGTGCCCAGTTGTCCGCGGTCGAGGAACAGATCATTCGATCCGATACCGTAGGGCAATTGATCGAGGTAGAGAAAATCCTTATCGAACGAAGGAATCTCGAGCAGCAGCTTCCCTGTCTTGGCGTCCCAATACAAGGGGAAAAAGCCGTCCATCTTTTTGAGGTTGGTGATTCGACTTTCGAAAGTGGTCTGGGCGCCGGCCGGCGTCGACGCAAAAAGAAACGATGCCGCCAAAAGCAGGGCGCCCGGGAGCGAGTGGGGAAGCAAGCGCATAACGAAGGTTCTCACAGCCGGGCTCTTTGAGCTGAACTTACGTTCCGGTGTCGAGGTGGAAGGTCTTGTCGTAAGGGACCACCGGATAACCCTTTGCCTTCCAGGCCGCCAGGCCACCTTTGAGGAACTTGACCCGCGATACATCAATATTGGGCGCCACGACACGGGCTTTCGCGGCGATGGCGCGGCTCGTTTTATCGCTGGGGCAGGTGCAGTAGACGACCAGTTCTTTATCGGCCGGGATCAGGGAGGGATTCGCAGCCGCATCCTCGGGGGAAATTCTCTGCGCGCCTTCGATGATCTCCGAGTCGGTCAACAAGTCCAGCGGCTGCCGCACGTCCAGAATCAAAACTTCATGGTTGGCGACAATCATTTCATGGAGCGCTTCGGGCGTGATGCTAAGCCGCTCCCACGCGCGCCGCTGCTTGATTCGTCGTATCCAGATGACAGCCAACAAACCCCAGATGGCGATTGCAATGATGGTGAGGATCAGATTCATCTAACAGCCTCCCCTGCTGCATAACGTTTGGTGCTGTTTAGATTAGCAAGACTGAACAAACGATTCGAGACTGTTATCAGGTTCTTCCACCCTCACGGCGCCGGCCAGGAAGGTGACCGTTTTTCCCGGAACAGCGGGCGGCCGTTCTCCCGGAACCACAATGCCTGCCAAGTTGAGTGGGTCGGCTGCCGCGACGGTGACGGGCTCCTCCGCGTTTCCCTTAAGGCGCGCCTCGCGGAGGGAAGCCACCGCTTCGGGCACAGCGAATTGCTCGCCGCCAAAGCCATTGACGAATCGCCCTCCGCGCACGGTGCCTCGGGCCTCCAGCCGGCGGAACATACCTACCAGCTCACGCCAGCGAGGGATGGTGGTTTCGCGCTCCAGCAGATCGCGGAAGACCACTCCATAGCGCCGCAGAAGCATCCAGCAAGCGGACTCAATCTCGGCCTCACGGCGCTCCGCCTGGGCGCCCACACTCTCAATTGCTCCGGCCGCCGGATTGAGCAGACTCCATCGCCCCACGGTGTTGCGGGTCCGCCGCACACTCTGGATAGCCTTGCGCCGTGGGTCGATCAGCACCCGCAAGCTATCGAATCCGTCGGCGGTCACCAGGCCGGCGGCCACCAGCTCCCACAGGGCGCGGCTCACCTGCTCGGGCGGAGCTGCCAGCCCGCGCACCAGGTCGCCGGCAAAGACGGCTCCGTGTTGCGATAGATGGGCTCGCGCCTGCCAGGCCAAGTCGCTCAAGCAGGCCTGTAAGGCAGGCTCGGGGATCGCACGTTCTGCGAGGCAGCGATCCATCCATAGCGCCTCTTCGCGCAGGAAAAAAGTCACCGGGGCCATGCTGGTGGGGATCACGCGCTTAGGCGCAGAGTAGTCGCCGGCGGTGGAGAAGGCCGGGTGGGGAGAGATGCGTCCCCAGCCCACCACGCCCTCCAGGCACAGGGTGTCGAGCCATCGCGGGTCGTAGCCGGCAACGCGCTGAGGCAGCAGTGTCCGCTCCCACTCAATGGCCGGGGCCTCGAAACCCTCGAGCAAACGCAGCGCCTCCAGAACACCCGCCTCTCCGCTTAATTGCGCCCTCGGCGTAACCCGCTGCCAGCGCATCAACCACTGCAAATAGACCGCCGGCGTCACCGGTTCGATCTGCTTGCGCAGCCCGGCCAGCGTCCTCTTATGGATCCGCTGTAACAGCCTGCGCTCGCACCACTCGATATCCTCGTCTTGGGCGGTCTGACTGGCTCCCTCGAAGACCCCACGCAAGATGCTGCCCTGCATCTCCATCACCAGCATGGCGGCCCAGATCGCCGCCGGCTCGATTCCCAGGCGCACGCCCAGGGTTCGCGAGGTGACTGGGCCAAGGAGCGCCATCCATCCCTGGACAGTTTTGCGAACCACATCGCCGACAACCAATTCTTTTGCTTCCGGGGGGCAGGGAAGTGTGCGCTCGAAGGCGACTCCCGGCCACAAGAGCTGGAGGTGTTGCGCTCTTTCGGCTGCCACCAGGTATTGCTGTCCGCCGTGTCCGGCCACTGTGGCTCTGCCCTGGGCCGCAAGGCGCTCAAAGAACACAGGCCAGTGGAGCGCGCCGGCGCAACACTGAATCTCCACCGGCACCACGACCAGGGAACAAAGCAAGTCATGCAGCTCGTGCTCATCGCGCACATCGGGCCAGCATTCTTCGCGCAACTCGGCAATCGCCGCGGGATCGAGCCGGCCGGCCTCACCCAGCAGCTTCTCCGGAACCATTCCACGCAGGCTTACTGCGCGGGCACGCCGCTCTTCGAGTGGCGCATCGTCGAGGAAGGCGTAAGGATTGGCGTTCAGCAGTTCATGCGCAAAGGCAGACGGGGTCGCGCTATCGACCGCGAGACAGCGAATTGCACCCGTGCGTATCCCTGCCAGCAGGGCGATCAATCCCTGCAGATCCATGGCCTCGGTCAGCACGTCTTTCATCACTTCCCGGATGAGGGGGTGCTCCGGTATCTGGATATCGCCTTCGATGTTTTCCTGGCAGGCGGCCACCTGGGGAAAGACGCTGGCCAGGAGGTCATCAGAGCGGGTGCGCTGCACCTGGGGGGCAATGCGTTTGCCGTTATAAAACCGTAACAGTTGCAGACTGCGGCCCGCGTCCCATCGCCAGCGCGCGCGGAAGATGGGGGAGTCGAGCGAGGCCTGCTCCAGCAGTTCGGTAACCGTCTGCTCGGTAAGAAAATCGAACACGTCGCTGAGCGGGAAGCTGTGCTGCTCGGCCAGCGAAATGTTGAGGCCGTTATCGGTGGCCGCTGCCTGCAGCTCGAAGTTGAATCCCCGGCAAAAGCGTTTTCTCAACGCCAGGCCCCAGGCTTTATTGATGCGGCCGCCGAAGGGCGCGTGCAGAATCAACTGCATTCCGCCGCCCTCGTCAAAGAACCGCTCGGCAATGATCGTGTCGAGTGCGGGTACTGCTCCCAGCACGGCGCGCCCGGCCACAATATAGCCGATCAACTGTTCCGCGGCCGCGTCATCCACGCAACATTCCTGCTTGAGCCAGGCGACGGTCTCTGCGACCTGGGGGTTCGACTGGCTAATGTATCCCGGGAGCACCTCGCCGGTGCGCGCGCTGATTTCCTGGCGCAAGGTGGAGACGAAGCGGGAGAGCTCGAGTGTCCTTTGCGGAGCCTCGCCGCGCCAGAAAGGCACGTTGGGCGGTTGGCCGTGGGCATCTTCCACCAGCACTCGCCCCGCGCTCTCCACGCGCTGGATGCGCCAGCTGGTATTGCCCAGCAGAATCACATCGCCGGCCGACGATTCGACGGCGAAGTCTTCATCCAGGGTGGCGATCTGCACGCCTTCCGGCTGCACGATGACGGAGTAGAGCGCGGTGTCGGGAATGGTGCCGCCATTTGAAACCGCGATAGTGCGCGCGCCTCGCCGGGACTGCATGCGCCCATTGACCCGGTCGCGCAGCAGGTACGATCCGTAGCGTCCGCGGCTGGCTTCGATCCCTTCTGTCAGCAGGCAAAGAATCTCGTCATATTCCTTGCGCGTGAGCTGGCTGTAGGGATGGGCGCGACGGATCACTTCAAAGAGCGCGTCCTCTTCCCACGGCTCAGCGGCGCAGGCGGCGACAATCTGCTGCATCAACACGTCGATTGGGCACTTGGGAATCTCCAGCCGGTCCAGCACCCCCGCGCGCATGGCCCGGATCAGTGCCGCGGACTCCACCAGGTCGTCACGCGTGGTCACGAAGAAGCGGCCCTTGGGAATGGCTCCGCGCCAATGGCCGGCGCGGCCCACGCGCTGCATCGCGGCGGCGATCGCACGCGGAGAACTTACCTGGCAAACCAGGTCGATGCTGCCGATATCGATGCCCAGCTCCAGGGAAGCGGTGGCGACCAGCAGCCGAATCTCGCCGTTCTTGAGTTTGCGCTCCGCTTCGAAGCGGAGCTTCCGCGAAAGACTGCCATGGTGGGCGGCTACGTTTTCCGGACCCAGCCGCTCGCCCAGGCAAAAGGCCAGCCGCTCCACCATGCGGCGCGTGTTGACAAAGACCAGTGTCGACCGGTGCTGCAGGGCCAACTCCGTCATGCGCTCGTAGATGTCGTCCCAGATCGCATTGGTGGCGACAGCTCCCAATTCGTCGCCTGGAACCTCAATGCTCAGGTCGAGTGCGCGGTGTTGGCCTACCTGCACGATCTCCACCTGGGGCCCGCGCCGTCCCCCTAAGAAGCTGGCCACCAGTTCGATCGGGTTCTGGGTTGCGGAAAGTCCGATACGTAGCGGAGGCTGCGCTCGTCCTGTGATCAGGGCTCCGGGGCTTAACCGATTCTCTCCGCAGACCAGCGCATCGAGCCGCTCCAGAGTAAGGGTGAGATGGGCTCCACGCTTGTCATCGGCAACCGCGTGGATTTCGTCGACGATGACGGTCTCGACCGCGCAAAGATTGTTGCGGCTCTTCTCCGCGGTCAGGAGGATATAAAGCGACTCGGGGGTGGTGACGAGAATATGCGGCGGCCGCTTGAGCATGGCGCGGCGCTCGGCGGGCAGGGTATCGCCGGTGCGTACTGCAGTGCGGATGGGTGCGCACAGGTATCCGCGCTCCAGGGCGAGCTGTTGAATCTCGCGCAGCGGCTGCTCCAGGTTTTTTTGCACATCGTTGCTGAGGGCTTTGAGAGGCGAAACATAAACCACCGCGGTTGCCGGGGCCAGTGAGCCGTCGATCGCCTGGCGGATCAGCTTATCGATACAGATAAGAAACGCAGCCAGCGTCTTGCCCGAGCCGGTGGGAGCAGAGATAAGCGTCGGTCTGCCGGCGAGGATGGGGGGCCAGCCCATCTGCTGGGGGGAGGTGGGGGTGCCGAACTTGGCGGTGAACCATTCCCGCACCACGGGATGTGCCCAAGCCAGCGCATGGGTTTGATCAACTTCAAGAAGGGTGTCTTGGAGAGGAGGCACGACTCCATTTTAGGCCAGCATATGAGCAACGAATGCCGGGTGCCGCGCCTACAGTGCTCAGATCTTGTTTGGGGCGGATCCCCAGCTCTTCCGGGCTGGGCTGACGTTTAGCGGTCGGCCCTCCGGGCCTTGTTTCCTCGAGAGAGGAAGGCCGTGGTGTCGACTCTGGGCGCACACTCATAGCAAGAACCGCTATTTACTATCTAGATGCGCGTGCTGGTTGCGGCGCCGCCGCGAACCAGCGTTGCAACTCATAGGAAGCCGTGCTTCTTATTGGCGTGCCAGTTCGACTCTTCCTTCTTGAGCGGAGGAGGAGTCGTTTTTCCCCACAGGGTGTGGTTCCAGTTCACCGCCTGCAGTCCATCGTGGCTGGGCTGAAGGACCATCGGCGGATCAGTCGGCTTGCCTTCGACCTCGTCGAACTTGATGGTGATCTGGCTTCCGGCATCAGTCCACTTTCCAAAGGTCGTGACCGCACCTTTGCCCATGTCCTGTGTGACCGTGGCCGACCCATCCGGACCGAGGCTTATGCTGAATGCGGGCCCGGCAGGCCCATTCGCGTCGGTGGTATCGGGCGCTTCAGAACTATAGATGCCCGCATATTTTGAAGAGGCAAAAGCAGGGGCCGCGACCAGCGCCAATACAATCGCGGCGGTGGCTAATACACGATGCAAGTGAGAGTGTTTGGTGGTTCTCATAACGTTCCCATCATTGCGCTGGCCAGAGGTGAAGGCAAGATGCAGAGTGAAAACGAAAGTTGTATGAATAGTTATGGATTTCACAGCCGTTGAACGCGCCCGCCGGATCCGCCTGATTCTCTTCGACGTCGATGGCGTCCTCACTGATGGCAAGATATGGACGCTCCCGCTTGGCTCGGCGGAGAAGACGTTCGAGCCCAAAGGATTCCATGCTCATGACGGGATAGGCATCTCGCTGGCCCGCATCGGCGGCATTCACTGCGGGGTCATCACCAAGCGCACGTCGGAGGCGGTTGCTCAGCGTGCACGCGCCTTGCGCCTGGAATACGTCTATATGGGACAGGACTACAAGATACAAGCCGTGCGCGAGATCATGCAGCGAGGATCGTTTACGCTCGACCAGATCGCCTACGTAGGCGATGACGTGATTGACCTGCCTGTTATGCGCGTTTGCGGGCTGGCCGTTGCGGCCGCCAATGCCCGCGAACAGGTGAAGGCCGTGGCCCACTACATCACACCCAATGCCGGTGGCCAGGGGGCCGGCCGGGATGCTGTCGATTTCGTTCTGCAGGCGCATGGGATCCTGGATCAGTGCATCGAGGAATATCTGGATGAGCACAACGCGCCCCCCCGCCCGGCCGGAGCGTGACGGGTGGCTGGCGTATGCTATCTCTTTGGGTTGAAAGATGATGTCGAAGCTTTTCTATTTCCTTTCAGGCGCAGGAGCGTGGGCAAACTGATGGTCATTCGCAGGTCCCTTTCTTTGTTGTTTCTTCTTCTTATGGCTGCAGGGCTCGGCAACCGGGCGATGGCCCAGACTTTGAAGAACCTCGATGGCGCGGTCAACATTTTCGGGCAATTCACGGGGACGAAAACGGGCGACGGCGTCACCGACAGGCCGACCGACTCATTGGGAGTATTAGCGACGGCGCGGCAGTCTTTTCATTACTGGTTGGGCTACGAGGTCAACTACAGCTATACGCGCTTTAGCGAGAATTACTCCACGATTCCGTTCGGAGTGCAGAACAACCTGAACGAGGTCATCGGTCGCGTACCTGGTGCAAGGGCCATCGCTCCCGTTACTCGGCCTTCAGCCCTTCGGGGCGATCGGCACCGGCGCGCTGATCTTTCTACCCACCACCGTGGGCGGCCAAAAATACAACCAGCAGACGCGCGTACCGGTGCTGTTCGAGGTCGGTGTTAACTATCCGATCCTCACCTCCCATATCGGGTTACGGCTGCAGTATCGGGGTCTGAGCTACAAGACGCCGGACTTCAACTCGGCGCTGCTGACTACAGGCACCAGCCGGATCACCTCTGAACCGAGTATTGGCGCCTACTTCAAGTTCTAACCTCGAGCAGGAGAAGGAACGATGATGAATCGAGCCGCGAGGACGCTGTTCTTTGCCTTGACCGCCGCATTGTGCGTGCAACCGTTGCTGGCGAAATCGGACCATTGGGTGGGCACCTGGGCCTCTGCTCCGCTGCTGGATGCGCATGCGACGCCGGCAGACCAACTGGTGACGCCCGGTACAACCGGTGTGACCCTGCGCGAAGTGGTTCACGTGAGTATTGGTGGAGAGATGGTGCGGGTGCGCTTCTCCAATTTGTACGGCACCGATCCGCTGGTGATTGGCGCGGCGCAGATTGCACAAACCCTCAAGGGCGCAGGGGTGGTTGCCGGCTCCGGCAAGCCGCTCACCTTTCACGGACAGCCTTCGGTTTCTATACCGGCCGGCGCGCTGGTTGTCAGCGATGGCATTCCGTTCAAGTTTGCGGCGCTTTCCGATTTAACCGTCAGCTTCTATCTGCCCAGCCCTACGGGCCCGATCACCGAGCACCAACTGGGCAATGCCACCAGCTTTCACGCGCCCGGCAATGTAGTCGCCAACGACACCCTGGAGACGCCCTCGACACTGACCAGCTGGGAATACCTCAATGGAATCGATACGTTGGCTTCCGGCAATACCGCGGCAGTGATCACCATTGGTGATTCGATCACAGACGGCGCCAAATCGACCATCGATACCAACGGTCGATGGCCCGATGAGCTGGCGCGGCGACTGCAGGCGGACCCGAAGTATCGCCGCCTGGCAGTGTTGAATGAAGCCATCAGCGGCAACAAAATACTGTTGGATGGAGCGGGCCCCAATGTGCTGGCGCGCTTTGATCGTGACGTGATTGCCCAGAGCGGAGCGAAATATTTGCTCATCCTGGAAGGCATCAACGATATTGGCCGCTTGCAGAAATTTCCCGACAGCGTCACGGCCGCCGATATTATCTCGGGTCTCAACCAGATGATTGTGCGCGCCCACGCTCATGGCATCGCGGTGATCGGCTGCACCCTGACGCCCTACCATGGCGCCGGCTACTACACCGAGAACGGTGAAGCGATCCGTAAGGCGGTGAACGACTGGATTCGCACCGGCGGCGCTTTCGATGGCTTCGTCGACTTCGAGGCGGCGGTCAGGGATCCACAACATCCCGATACGTTTCTCCCCGCTGACGATCCTGGGGACCACCTGCACCCCAACGACGCAGGCTACAAAGTGATGGGCGACGCCATCGACCTGAAGCTCTTCACCATCAAGCCAAAACAACCGTAACGGACAGAACCTGTCGTGTCTTCCCTGACTGATCCGGTAGCGGCGTTCATCGAGGCGGCTTGCGTGCCGCGTGAGTCCCATCACGGGTCGGGCACGCTCGAGCACGCCGAGCTCATCCTGGCGCGCAACCCGCAGGTGGCCACGGCCAATGTGTTTACTGCCGCCATCCTGGCCGACGAAACGGCTGTGCGTGGTTTCCTTGTCCGGGATCGGAACGCTGCGACCGCGACGGGTGGGCCGCACGGTTGGGATGCGCTGACCCATCTCTGCTTTTCACGCTATTTACGGCTGGACCATCAACGCTCCGAGGCATTTGTGCGCACGGCCCGGGCTCTGTTGGATGCGGGAGCGAGCGCCAGGACAGGCTGGTACGAGATGATCGACCACCCCAACCCTCGTCCCACGTTTGAGAGCGCGATCTATGGGGCCGCCGGCATCGCACGGCATCTGGAGCTGACGCGCCTGCTACTCGAATTTGGAGCGGATCCGAATGATGAGGAGACTCCGTACCATGTGCCCGAGGGGTACGACAACGCAGTGATGAAGGCTCTGCTCGAAAGCGGGACGCTGAACGCTGAGAGTCTTACCACAATGTTGTTGCGCAAGACCGATTGGCATGATGCCGAGGGGCTCAAGCTGGTGCTCGACTACGGCGCTAATCCCAACGCCATGACGAGGTTTGGCGACAACGCACTGCACCATGCCCTGCGTCGTGACAATGTACTGCGGGCGATCGAATTGCTGCTTGATCACGGGGCCGACCCGGCGCTCAAGAATGCGCGCGATGGTAGATCGGCCACAGCGATGGCGGCGCATCGTGGACGGGGCGACGTGCTTGCCGAGATGGAACAGCGCGGAATCGCGCTTGACCTCGATGGGGTCGACCGCTTGATCGCCGCATGTGCTCGGGATGACCGTCAGGCCATGCTTGCGCTCGCCACTGGCCTTCCATTGACTGAGCTTATCGCCCAAGGGGGAACGCTCCTGGCCGAGTTCGCCGGAGTGGGCAACGTTGCCGGGCTTCGCAACCTGCTCGATCTCGGCGTAGACGCTGCTTCGCTTTATAGGGAGGGCGACCCTTTTTTTGATATCGCAACCCACAGCACCGCACTGCACGTGGCCGCCTGGCGCGGATGGCCAGCCGCGGTGAAGGAACTGATCGCGCGCGGAGCGGCAGTGGATGCTGAGGACGGCAAGGGACGTACGGCGCTGGCTCTCGCGGTCAAAGCGTGTGTCGACTCCTACTGGACAGAGCGTCGTTCGCCTGATTCAGTGGAAGCGTTGCTGCAGGCGGGTGCCTCTGCCCGGAGCATTCAGGTGCCCACAGGCTACGACGCGGTCGACGCACTGCTCACCAATCCAAATCGTCCCTCTTGAATCCTCCCTCTTGCTGGGCTCATCCAAAGACCAAGACCAGAAACAATTGTGGGGAGTAAATGACATGGCCGCATTTTGTGCATGCTGTGGAGCAGAAATCAAATTGAAAGCTGAAGCGTGTCCGGTTTGCAAAACCCCTCGTCACGGCATGATGCCGCCTGATCTGCGGCCTGGGCTCGATACGGGGGCTACTCAGCAAGAGGGCGGAGCGGAGCGAAAGCGTACCCCGCGACTGTAACGGTGACCTCTTGGGATCGGCGCTTAGGGGGTGAGTGTTGCGTCTTCCACTCAAGCCAAATAACGGCTTGAATGGGGCACCCAAGTTTTGTTAGCCAAGCTTCAGTTGAACAAGTGGGTGACGCGGCCGGTGCTGGAGCGCGCCCAAGGTGTGTTCGAGGCCCATCCGAGCAGCAGAACGAGAGCGCCACATCCGGTCATGATCCACCAGATTGGGTGGGTAGCCTGTGTAAAATCCGATCCCCTTGCGTGGCTGGCGGCGACTACGGTGCCGGCTACCGCCACGCCCAACGCTGCTCCCACTTGGCGGCCGGTGGATGCGATGGCTGCAGCCACCCCGGCTTGTGATAACGGCATGCCGGCCACGGCGTTGTTGGTGATCGCCGGGTTCACCATCCCCAAGCCAAGTCCAAACAACGCGTAGACCAATAGCAATAAGCCAATGGGGGTACTGGTAGTGAGCCGGGTGAGCAAGAGCGTGCTCAGCAGGAAGGCTCCGCCTGAGGCCAGCAACGAAGGACGCGTGCCGTAGCGGCCCACCAACCGGCCGGAGAGCGGTGCGCTCACCATCATCATGATGGCCAGGGGCAGCGTGCAAAGACCAGTGTGAAAGGCTGAGAATCCGCGTGCCTGCTGCAGGTAGAGCGCATTTAGAAAAAGAAAGCCGGCGAAGGAGGCGAAGGCGCACAGCGCCAGCAGTGTGGCACTACTGAACGGTATGCTGCGAAAGAAGCGCAAGTCCACCAGGGGATCCGTACGCCGAGGTTCGTAGAAGAAGAAAGTTGCCAGGGAGATGCCTGAGGTAGCAAACAAGCCAAGGATCGTCCAGGATGTCCAGCCGGTGTGCGGTCCCTCAATCACTGCCGACGTCAAGGATGCGAGGGTCAAGAACACCAGCAATTGTCCAACAGGATCAAAGGCTCGCGCGCGGGGCGCTTTCGATTCCGGCACGAACCGGGCAGCCAGGGCCACCGCTACGAGACCAATGGGCAAGTTGATCCAGAAGATGGACCGCCAGCCTACCGCCTGAGTCAGCGCGCCGCCAATCAGCGGGCCAATGGCGAGCGATACCCCGGCGACGGCTCCCCAAACACCGACCGCGTGTGCCCGTGCCTTTGGCTCCGGGAATGCGTTTGCGATGATGGATAGGGCTACTGGATTGAGCATGGAAGCACCCAGACCCTGCAGGGCCCGGAAACCGATAAGCTGGCCGATGCTGTGCGCGAGGCTGCAAAGCAGCGATCCCGCTGTGAACAGAGCCAGGCCGATCTGAAAAACACGCCGCCGGCCGAAGCGGTCCGACAGGGAGCCGGAGAGCATGAGCAGGCTGGCGACGACGAGGGTATAGGCGTCCAGGATCCATTGCAGACCGGAGAGGTTGGCGTGAAGATCGTGTTGAATGGCCGGCAAGGCGACGTTGACGATGGTGACGTCCATGCCCACGATCAACAGGCTCATGCAGCATATGGCCAGGATCAGATTGGGGTGGGTGGGTGGATGGGCAAGACTGGGGGCGGGGCGGGCTTCTACTAGGCCGTTGCGCCGGGCAGATGCGCTTATAGGTGTCTGTGCTTTCGGCAAAATGCCTCCAGCATATAGATGCGCCAAGGTTGCGAACACTTCACAAAAGCTGAACCATTTGCCGGGGGCCAGCCGGCTGCTTACTCCACTCCGAGCACCTTCACGATCACCCGTTTGGGCCGCTGCCCATCGAACTCCGCGTAAAACACCCTCTGCCAAGTCCCGAGGTCGAGCTTGCCCCTGGTTACGGGGAGGGTGCTTTCGTGGTGAAGGAGCAGTGCCTTCAAGTGGGCGTCGCCATTATCCTCGCCGGTCTGGTGATGCTGGTAGTCCGGCCGCGCCGGCGCAAGCTCCTCCAGCCACTTGCCGATGTCCTCGATCAGCCCATTCTCCAGATCGTTGACATAAATGGCGGCGGTAATGTGCATGGGCGATACAAAGCACAGTCCATCCTTTACCCCGCTTCTGCGGACCACGTGTTCCACCTGGTCGGTGATGTGAACCATCTCCTTACGCTTTTTGGTTTCGAAAACAAGATATTCCGTGTGGCTCTTCATTTCGGGAATTCTCCTCCGCTTTTGGATGCGTCCGGCGCGAAAAATCAATCCCCATTCAGGGTCAGGATTGATCACCGATCGTGGGAACGATTAACATCAACGCTTCATTTAAGGTACCGGAGCGTAGCAGCTCCCGCGAAAAGGTAATGTCGATAAACAACACGTCACATTGACTGTGTTATTTGAGTCCATGATAATCAGCATATTCGGCGACGCTGGAAGTCGCCTTTGGGGGGACCCTTGAAATCTGCCTATGTGAACGGCATTCGTAAATTGTCTGACTTGAAGCGAGGCCAGATCGTCCGCCTGGCCGGTTCCGGCGCAGCCGTAGTCGAGGAGATTTGGGCTTTGGGAGGCAACTACTACGCCCGTTTCCGGTGTCAGGACGGCTTGGTGGTTCAGCTCACCGAGGCCGAAGAAGCCATGATTGGGACGCTCACCAAGGTGAGCATCGCTCAACCGCTCTAGGAGGATGGCCCAGCGAGCATTTGTTTGCGGGAAAGGCGCACAGCAGGTTATTCGGCTGCGCTCGGGATAACAAATCCGGGGGCGGTGTGTTCAGTGTGCTGAGGTCGCTTGACCTGAGCGGCCCATTTGGAGTTACCAGGGTAATGTGGTATTGCTTTTGCCGTTTAATTTTCAATAGCCTATAAAAGTTCGGTGACCGATTATTATTGTCGCCGCGAAGCTACCTGAAGGTTGGTTTCGGCGGGGAGCACACTGACTCAAACCAGCGGCTGATGTAGACCTGGGCGTGGGCCTCACCGCAGTAGTGCCGGGCTCCCTCCGCGTTGGCGACTTCGGTGTTCCATCGGTGTACGGTAAGTTCAGACTCACCACATCGAATCACGAACCAATGCGTGGGGTTACTGCTCACGATTCCACAGACTTCACACCTAAATTCCTGTACGGTTGCCATGCACTCGTCTCCTGAGTTTAGCCTGCACAATTGAAACACAACCCCGGGGTTGCCCAAACATTCGATGAATGTCATTCTCAGACATGCAACGAGACAGATTATCCGGTGTGGTTTTGGGGTTAGTGTTGGCCTGTGGTGTGCCGGCGATGGCGCAGGAATTAGGGCCTTGGCGCGCAGCGAACACCCCGGCGGAGTCCATCACCGGCGACGTGGCATTTTCTGAGACCAAGCTGGCGATCAACTTCAACAGCTTTTCAATCGCTCGCATCCGTGCTCTGGAGCCGGGCGAGGTAAGCGCGGTCTTCGATGTAGACAGCAGTATCGGAGCGCGTGGAACCCTTTACCGGTTGAGCATTCCGGCTACAAAAAAGTTTATGCACCGAAACACCATTTGCGGCGCCGAGGATACGCAGTGGGTGGCGGCGTTCGTTGCCGGGCGCAATTTGCACCTGGCCTTCTTCTCGGGAGACAAAATGCCGGTGTTCAAACCAGAAGTGATCGCCAACTCAACCGATCTATGCGGCACATTCCTCTACGGCCGATAACGCGGTCTGCCTGTACGTCAAGAAAGATTAGACGAAAACTGGACGGCAATTTGACACTTGAGTCGATGGTGCGGATGTAGCGTGTTCTTCAGAGGACAACGCCATGAGATTGAATCTCAGAACCTTAGTACTTTCATCCGCAGCAGTTCTTTGCTCCACCGCAGCGTTCGCAGCCAACCAGGTAAAGGTGCAGGTACCATTTGACTTCGTGGTTAAGAACCAGACCTATAAGGCCGGCGAATATAAAGTCGAGATGGAACGAGGAAGCTATCTCGTAACGCTGAGAAAAGTTTATGATCCAGTCCAATCGGGGACGTGGCTCGTGGGGCCTGCCGACAGTGAGGAGAATACTCTCAAGGTGCGTCTGACTTTTGACACGCTGGGGTCGGGCAAGGTTCTGCGGACGATCCAGTTCGGTGGGCTCACGACTCAGAACCTGGACTCACACTCGAAGCAAGAAGTGGCGCCGACCAGAATCGTAGGCGAGTAGGGCTAACACGGAAAGTTCAAGGTTGAATGCCCCTTTGCATTCCCGGCAAAGGGGCCTCTGTGATCACTCCTCGCAACGTCCGGTCTTATCGGTTAAGCCTCCATCCATTGGGGGCTTAACCCGTTTCCTTTAGTTCTGAGCAGTAGACCAAAGCCATTTGTTTCCGGAGACAGGAGGAGTTCACCCTTGAATCATCAGACAGACACGAACGCCGATTCGAGGCGAATTCTGGAGTTGGAGATTCAAAATGCACGCTTGCAGCAGTTAGTCGCAGAACTGTTGATGGAGAATCAACAGTTGCGACTGAAGCGGCAGGTACTGGCAAAACAATCCTAGCGGCTGCAGTAGAACCCAGCGGAGGCGTCAGTTCGACGCAGCCGTCAGCGTTTCCATTTCCGCAAGTTGCTTGCGAATCTTTTTTTCTGCAGCGGCGCGATCGCGCTGGTTCAAGTTTTCCAGCAGGCGCAGCGCATCTTTCATCAGCTTCACGCCTTCATCGCGCGCGCCCCGTCTTTGCGCGTTTTCTGCCGCGGCGCACAGAGCCTGCGCCGCGCGCACCCACTCCGCCGCCCCTTCGAAGTGCATGGCTAGTTCGTGAGACACATCCGATTCGCGCCCGGCGAATAGCATCTCCAGCTTTTCCGCCACGCGCAGATGCCGTCTGGCGCGGCGCGACGGAGACTGTCTTCCCCGGAGCACTTCGCGGTACAGCCCGTGCGCGAAAACGTAGAACGCGGATTGGGTTCCGTCGGGCAGCTCGTCATGTCCGGCTGCATGCAGAAAATGCATCCGGCGCGCCATCTTTTCGTATTGTTCCTCAATCGCCTCGAGGTCGCCGGCGAGCGCCGCCGCTGCCGCCCATGCGGGGAAAACTACACCAATCAGACTCGCTGCTTCGAGCAAGCGCTGGTCTTCCGGGTCGAGTCCCTCAATCTGCATCTCGATCATTTCGGAAAGGACCCTGGGAACGCCCAATTCGATTTCTGCGAGCTCTGATTGCAACTGCCAGCAGCCGGCTTCTTGCCGGATAAAACCTTGCGCGATCAAGTGCTCGAGCATGGCGATCATGAAGAGGGGATTGCCTTCAGAATGCTGATGCACAAAGCTTGGCAGGCCCTTGGGGAGCGCTGCCTGCTTCAATTCCCGGGCCAGGTATTCGCTTACTGCGGCTTTGTCGAGGGGGCGCAGGGCCGCCTCGGCGCAGAGTTTGTGCGCGTCTAAATCCTGCTTCAATCGTTTCAGCGGATGGTGGCCGGTGTTGACGTCGGCTGGCCGGTACGATGAGAGCATGAATAGTTTCGCCGCGCTGCGGCGCCGTGCCAACGCCGAAATTAGATCCAGGGTTGATAGGTCCGCCCAGTGCAGGTCCTCGAAAACAAGAACCACTGTCTTCTCGCCGGACATAGCTTCGAGGGCATCGCATATTTCCTTCAACATGCGCTCGCTTTTTACCGGAGCGGCCGCAACCGGCGAGTCATCGGCTTGTGCCAGGGAAGCGAGTTGCCTGTACCAGCTTGGCGCTTTCTGCTGCAAGGCGCGCAGATTCCTCTCTCCACCGTTCTGTCTGCAAAGCTGGCCCAGGGCTTCCATGACCGGGTAGTACGCTTCCTTACCGCCGAAGCCCTCCACGCTCTGGCCGCGCGCGATGTCAATGTGCTGTTCGTTACACACTTCGCTGCAGAATGCATCGATGAGCGCGGTTTTTCCGATGCCCGCCTCACCTGTAATGAAGAGCACCTGCCGTTCGCCCTGCTTCACCTGGCGTAGCAAATCGCTCATCTTGTTGAACTCGTCTCTACGGCCTACGATGCCGCCACGGTGCGGTGCGCGCACGTTGGCAGTGTACCCGTTGCCGTCTTCCACCTGCGCCAGGAACCAGTAGCCGCGGTTACGAATGGTTCGGATAAATTGCGGGTTCTCCGCCTCATCGCCCAGCAGCTTACGCAGCTCCAGCACATAGGTGCGCAACACCTGCGGCTGCACATAAGTCTCAGGCCAGAGTTTGGCGAGCAGCTCATCATGGGTAACCAGCCTTTGTGGGTTCTCCACCAGATAGCGCAACACGGCGAACGGCTTTGGCGTCAAGACGAGGCGGGCCCCGTTCTGCCACAGGCATTCGTTCTGGGTGTCGAGTTGAAAGCAGCCAAATTGCTTCATCTGGAAATCACACCGTCTTCACAAGCTGTCTGTTTAGGCACTCTGCGGAGCTTTTCCATGAGGTAGAGGATAAGCATCCGGACTCTGCGTGATGTCACGTTGACGCAACAGATTGCAAAAAGTTGTGAACTCGGAGCTGGCTTGCCAAGATGGGTGCCGGGGCTTCTGGGTCATTGGCAGGGCGCCCGCCGGCTTATCTCTTTGAATGCAAACGGGTAGCCCCTGGAGGGAAAAGTGGTTGGGGAATTCCCTTGCTTCTCGTCTTGAGTGGCAGCAATGATCACAGCATTGGACATGGGTATGGATACCGGCATTTCTACCGAGTCTACGTGGCCGGGATGCTTTTTGTTCCCACCAAGTCGAAGTGGGTTTCCTGAAATGAAATAGGGACGCCGGCGTGTCATGCAGCAAGCGTTCGTGAGTTTTTTTGAGGGAGCTCGAGAAGCTCCTCGGAACACTCGAGGATTTTATTGCAAGGGGCGGTGCATGATCAACAGCTGGAGCCATTCTCCGAACTTGTTGCCTGCTTCCGGCAGCAACCCGGCTTGCTGAAATCCGAGCGAAGCATGCAGAGCGACCGAGGGGACATTGACTCCACAGATGCAGGCAACCATCGAATGACAGCCTTTCGCCCTGCATTCTGATATCAGCTCAGCCAGTAGCATCTTGCCGACGCCGTGGCCGATGCAATCCGCGCGCACGTAGATGGAGTCTTCGACTGTATAACGGTAACCTTCGCGGGGGCGGAATTGGGATGCATAGCAAAAGCCCACGACATAACCCTCGAGCTCCGCTATGAGGTACGGTAAACCGCGATTCAAAACGGCCTGCCGTCTTCGCGACATCTCACGTTCATCCGGAGCCACGATCTCGAAGGTCGCCGTGCTCGTTGCCACGAACTTGGAATAAATTGCGGTGACAGCCGGAATGTCGGCAGAGGTTGACGGTCGAACCAAGCACTCCGGCTCGTGGAGAGAGTCGTCTAGCCGGGTGGTGGCGCTACGTTGCTCGTGAATTGGATGGCGCGTTCCCACTCTGTTTAAGCTGGACCAGGTGTTCACTCCACTGTCTAGTACACGCTCAAGGGCATAAGGAAACGATAAGATTTGGGAGTTTATTTCAGCTTGCTGAAGGACTCGGCTGAGGGGTGAAATGCCCCGGCATAGAAGACTCCGCGGCTAGAGCCGGAGGAGAGTAGTTTCGCGCGACCGCTCGGCTTGAAAGCCGAGCACCCCCGCATGAATGCGAGGGCTCCCACCAGGCAGTTTGGACAGGTTTGATTTTCAGCCGTCCCCATTCGGCAAGCTCAGGGCACGCTCTCCGGGCCTTGATGACTCGAGGGATCCGCTGTGGTTCTTGTTCTCAGGCAGAGACGCGAACCCCGGAGGTGTGTTTCCGGCCCGGTACAGAGTTTTCCGGGCAGCTTATAGCCCTAGCGAGATTGCATCATTTGATTTCGATGCTCACGGCTTCGAAAGGCTGGTCACTGAGGTTCTGTTCCGAATGCTTGATGGGTGTTCCCCAGGCAACGTCACCGGCCTTGTGTTGCACCGTCGCTACCTTGCCTGCAGAGTCTTTAGTCTGGAAATTCTGGTCGGTGAGAAAGACGGTTACACGATCGGTGGAATGCTCATGCATTTTAGTCACTCCGTGGGGCGGGATCTTTACGCGCAAAACCCTCACCTGCGGGTTCTCCAATTCCAGAGTGTAGTGGGCGGGATCTACCTTGAGCGGATCGAGATTGCCGGTGATGGCCTTGCCCGTCCCTGGGGTCTTCAATTCGACCTCGATGATATCGAAATCATGGTCGAGCACCTGCGGCGAGTGCATTCCGCTCGGCGGAGACCAGACCACCTGACCCGCCTTCCAATCGAACACTTCCGGTTTGCGTCCGTCCTGGTATTCGAATCGTTGCCGCCCCGACTGTAGGTAGACCATCACCCGGTTCATGTCGTGTTGGTGGAACTTGCCGGCCACCTGGTTTTTCTCGAGTGCCCGGACAACCTTTACCTCGTTGTTCTCAAGCAGCACGGCCGAAGGAGCCGTCGGGATGGACGCCAGGGCAGCGCCCAGTAGAAGCAATGCGGAATGCACGGTCGTTGGCATGGCGGGAGCATAGCCCATGGCCTGCCGCCGAGTAAACGTGAAAAGGTAGACTCCAAATTCAGTTAAGCGTATCGTTCGGGCCAAGGCCCAACACTTCCAGCGCAAGGAATCGCTAATGAAACTTCTCTCTGCTATGACTCGCCGTACATTGCCTGTCGTTGTAGCTGCACTCACCTTCAGCCTTGCTGTGCCGGCCCTCGTTGCCCAAAGCCCCTCCCCTACATGGTCGCAAGACGACACGCTCCGCATCGCCAAAGAGGTGCAGAAGAGGCTCGCCAGCCTCCCCAACCTTGGAGTTTTCGACTGGCTCACCTTTGGCTTCAAAGGCAAAACCGTTGTTCTCAAGGGGTACGCCTCTCGTCCGATCCTCAAGAGCAGCGCCGCCAACGCTCTCAAGGGCATACCAGGAATCGAGTCGGTGGACAACCAGATCGAAGTTCTGCCCCCATCTGGTAACGACGATCGTATCCGCGCCGCCGTCTACAATCGCATCTACACTCAGCCCAGCCTGCGAAAATATAACGCCAACCAGGGCAATGTCCGCCAAGCAGTTGGGCCCGGCCCAAGCGTAGCGATGATGGCTGGCGGCATCACCAATGATCCGCCCCGCGGCTTCCATGCCATCCACATCATCGTGAAAAATGGCAACGTTACCCTTTACGGGGCCGTTCTCAACGCAGGCGATGAGGCCCTTGCCGGCATGCAGGCCAACTCTACCCCCGGGGTCTTCAGTGTCGACAACGACCTCGTCGTTGAGGGTGCTCCACCTAAATCCGAATAGGGGGCGAGCATCCAGGCAGTGACAGCCAGGCGGCGGATAGCCATCATACGACTACCCGCCGCCAAGGTAGCTGTCGGTGATTCAAGTCCACCGCGACCACCAGCGCTGTGAATGCGCTGCACAAGTTACTCCGATGATTTTGTTTCAGGCAGCAAGGCCGCTATGTGGTCCATCTCTTCACCGCGCTGGATCCTGATCGCCTGGCGCCACATATGGAGATACGACTGATCGCGGTCGCCAAGGTCTTCCACCGCTTCCGCTGGAGACGTCTGAGTGACCACGTGTTTCACGTGCGGGCGAAAGCCCGAAGTTGGTGGAGAGCATTCCCTCGAGAAGAGGCCATATCAGGCATTTTAGTCGACCTGATTCCGTGAGCAAGGCTCCGGCGTGTGTCCAGGATCGGACAAAGGAAGGGTTCTTCGAACACTTTTGATCGGTTACCTTTTGTATCTCTCACAAAACACTGAACAGATTGGGGGCCGTCGCATGCATTAGTTCTATGTCCTACCTTGGAGTCGTGATGAACACCTGCTCAGTACTCGTTCCGTGTTTGATCTTCGCTCTCGCTGCCCTGGCGCAGGACAATCCGCAAGCCCAGCCTCCCGATGTCAGCGCACCTGTGATCAAAGTGTCCTCTCAATTCGTAGTGCTGGATGCCCTGGTCGAAAATCGTAAGACAGGCGATCCGGTCAACAACCTGGGGATCAAAGATTTTCAACTTTCAGAAGATGGAGCTCGGCAAACCATCTCCTATTTCAGCCACGATCAACTACCGTTGTCGGTCGTATTTCTCTTCGACCTCACCGAAACCGTGCAACCAGCGTTGAAGCCCCTGGCAGAGGGTGCGGCTGGAATACTCAGCCATCTGAAGCCGCAGGACGAGGTTTCCATTATGGTCTTCTCGTCTCATACAGAACTACTGCAGGGATTCACGCGAGACCGCGGGCTCGCATCTGCTGCCATTGAAAAAGCGTCGGAGATGAAGCAGATGCAAGGGACCTTCATTCACGAAGACATGTATGAGGCGATCGACCAGGCCACCAAGTCCACGGTGCCCGATAGCCGTCGCGTGCTCGTCTGGCTGACGGACGGGACTGCCAATTTTGAGAACTCACTTACGCAAAAGATAATTGGGCAACAAGCCCCGGCTCACTTGCATAGCAAGGAGGAAGCGACCACCAAGCTGCTCCACTCTGGTGTTGTTGTGGCAGCGCTCATCGACAGATCCGCCAAGACAGACGCCTTCATCGCCATGGCAGACGTTAGTCCCTTATCGTTGTTTACGGGTGGACGCATAGGGGACATCAACAAATACGCGGATATGACAGGAGGGCCTGTTCTCAAAAGCAGCGGAAGAGAAGTCGGCGCGCGGCTTGCCGAGCTGATCGATCAACTTCGCGGACGATACACGCTGGGATACAGACCCTCGAGTTCAGAACCGGCAGGATCGTATTGCAAGGTCTCAGTCACGCTTACTTCGGCCGCACAAAAGCGCGATTCTGTCGTGCGCACGGAACGCGGTTACTATCGCTAGGCGCGTTCGGAAATCCAATTCGCACTCAAAGAGGACTTTAGGCCCCCGAGGCAGCGTGCACGCAGGAAGTGGCAGATCGAGAGCCATTATCCTTACTCACGCCAAAGAACGGCTTGAATGTGGCACCACGCGTATGCCCACCTTCCCTTCCTGGGTGAACTTCAGGGCATTCCCGATCAGATTGAGGAGGACCTGGTGAAGACGCCCCGGGTCCCCCGTTAGTTCCGTCTCCAGGGCGAGATCGGTCATCCCAATGATGCCATTCAAGGGAGTAGGAATCTCATGGCTCATGTTAGCCAGGAATTCCCCTTTTGCCCGGCTGCTAGCCTCCGCTATCCTGATCTTCTCCCGTCCTGCAGTCATTTCCTCTGTCATCTGAAAGCGCTCACGGTTTACCCTCGTTGCTCCACCTGCTCCTCCAGCGCCTTTCGATCCGAGATGTCGCGGGTAACAATGATGATTCGATCCAAACGAGGTGACCGTCCTTATGCGTCCAGCGTTGGGTACCTGGGGAGTTGTCCACTCCGGGCTCGGAAGATTTTGCCGCCGCAGTGCGAGCGAGCGAGTGGTCGGGCTCACGGACGGGTGTGTCCTCCTGATGACTAAAAGCGGGTCGAGTGCTGTGGTATCCCACTCAAGCCATCGAACGGCTTGACCCCGATTTCCTGCCACGCTGTGGTAGAGATGTCCGCATGGAGTGTTCAGCGCCACAAATCTTCGCAGGAGATTGGGGCACCCAACTTAGTCAGGGGTTGAGGAATCCTTGACCAGGAGGCGGTCGACGGTTAGCTCTCCGACGCTTAGTTTGTCTACGCGGCCGCCGCGGATTGCGACCTTCCGCACAGCCACTACGCCAATGGCGAAAGCGCCAATAGCAAAAGCGCCCATCGCGGCAGCGCCAATAGCCAAGCCCGCGGCGGCGATTCCGGCGGTCACGGCGACAGAGCCGGTCAGCTTGTTCTGTATGTTCATAGAAACCTCTTAGCTCAATGCACGTCGGCGTCGAAGACGCCCGTCTCCACCGTGTTCGCGTGCTTCATCTGGATGAAGATGCGATAGCGCCCCGGCGAGGGGAAGCCGTAAGGGAACTCAACAACTGGCGGAACGGTTTCCGCTTCGTGGTTTTCCATGTGCCCGGCCTCGGCCATGTCCATGCCCGCCATCTCGTCTGAACTGCTGTTGGCGAGCATCACCGCTTGCATCGCGGCGGAGCCCTCGGGATGCGTGTGGGCGAAAACGGTGCCGTCGGTCTTGACGAAAGCCGCGTGCCCGGCCATTCCCAGGTAGGGCCGCCCATCCGGTGCAGGCCGGCCCGCAGGGTCGAGCAGACGGAAGCGAAAATTGTAGCCGGTATTGGCGCGGAGCTCGGTAGGGCGGTCCCAAACCATGGTGTATCCGTCGGGCAGCTTATAGGTTGTGCCCAGCTCACCCTGCGACAACGCGGGTGGAGCCCCCGAGGCGTCTTCCGCTGCCAGCGGAGCGGGGGGCAGATTCGGTGGAACCACGAGCTCAGCGGTAAGCGTCTCCGGGAAGCCGTTGGCGTGAACAATATCTGCGTAGAGCCGGTATGTGCCCGGAGGCATCGACGGCAGGGTCATGCGCAGCTGATTTTCAGAGACCGGTGAGGGGTGCAAATGGAAAACTGCGTCCATCTCCGGCTGGCGAATGACGTAAAGGTGCATCAGATGGCCATGATCGGGCAGCAGGTCCGCGCCGGAACGCGCCCGGAAGGTGTGCGGGTCGCCGTCGTAGGTGCCTATCTCCAGATTGAGCGTGTTGCCCGAGAGCGACGGGCTCAGGCTAAGCGGATGGTAAATATCCGCGGCGTAGGCGGCCGCTTCGACGTTCCACCACTTGTAACCGCCATAGACAATCAGGGCTGTAACCATCAGGGTGACGAGACCGGCGACGAGCCCGCGGCGGCGCGCGGATGGACGAGGAGTGATGCCAGGGTCCACACGCGCTTGGCCAACCGCGGCCGCAACGATGCCGACAATCCCGGCAACCAGCAAGACGCCGAGCAGCGCGAGCATAATGCCGAGCGAGCGCTGCATGGGCAGAATGGAAAGCGGCATGGCAGGCACGGGCACGCTGCTGCTGGTTTTACCCGCAGAGCCATCGATGTCGAAGTGCACCTGCCACGAGCCGGGAGCCATGAGCCAGAGCGAGCCGGTGAAGAAGGCGGGGTCCTCGGCTGAGCGCTTCATGGGGTCAGAGCTAGGCGGGTGTTTTGAGGCTTCTCCCGTGAGCGGGGTTGGGGTAACGCGGATGGAGCTGACGGACGCGCCCGAGCTGCGCACCTCAATCGTGGCCACGCCCGGTATCACGTTGGGGGTGCGGATGGTGACAAAGAGTTTGTACGAGCCCGCATTTACTTGCTCGTACACATCCTTGCTCCCGATGTGCGCGTGCGCTGGCAGGCCCGCGACAAGAGAAAGGAACAACAGGAAGAAGGCGCGCACACCCTTCATCGCTGCACACCACGCATCCAGCGCCCGAAGAGCAGACCCAGCCAGGCGGAGAGGGAAGCGTAGACAGCGGCTCTCAACAGCCCTGCATAGAGCACTAGCCCATGATCGGGGCGAACCCACCGGCGGAGGCGATCCAAGCCGTCCGCGCGTGCGTTGTATTGGAAATAAATGGTGCCGAAGAAGCGGTTCTTGCTGGCGTCAGAAAGCAGGAACTTGGCGAAGGGCCATTCGACAGCGGTGAGGACCGCGATAAAAAGCACACCGGAGACCAGGGCAATCTGCCACAGCTTCCAGTTCTTCGCACGCTGCCAGAACAGATCAAGCGCCAGCGCCGGGACCACGATAAGGATAGGAAACTTCGCCGGCACAAGATGCGTCACCGGGTAGAACACCGGTCCAAGCTTGGGCTGAGCAGGGAAAAGCGGAAAGATGAGGATCTCGGCGATGACAAACACGGTATACACGACAGCCGTTGAAGTGGCAGCCCAAGGCGACCGTGACGCCTGGGAGAAGGCGGCGAAGAAGAACGGCAGCGCGATGCCCATGGCGATATAGGCAGCCGACTGGTGCAGCAGCACGTCCCAGGTGTACTCCTGCAGAAAGAACATCTGGCCGATGATGGCCAGACCGGCTACGTAAAGAAAGAGCCGCTGCAGGCGTTTGAAACCGCTTGCATCTGTATCTGCTGCACGATTCATAGCAGCCAGGATGAGGAACATGACTCCAGTCGAAATCCCGCGCAGACCAAGGATGAGCAAGGCATGGGGCGGACTGACAATTTTGACGTCCAAGCCATAAGCGTCATGCCACCAATTGTCGAATGGCGCCGAGGTCAGCATGGCGATGCCTCCCCAACCGGCGAGGAAGACGCCCAATGGGGCGCGCAATCCAAAAACACTGACCGACGCGGCGGTCAGCTCGGGGTCGCGAAAAAAAGTGCACTTGACCACCAGCCACGCGCAGATGACCGCGGCGATCACGGCGCAGGCTTGGATGGCCATGTGCGCGGGGGTCCAGAAGGTATCGCGGCCGATCGACCGGTGCCAGGAGACGTCCCAGGCGCCACCGATCGAGGAGGACGTAATGGCCAGCACGCCCGCCCATATATACCAGGGAATGGGGGAAGTGCGAGCCTTGGCGCCGGCGACGGTCGACGGAGAGGCGAAGACGGCCGGGTGATTGGCGGCTGTGGACATGCTTGCTCCAATTCAGAAGTACACACGGTCATGATACGACGTTGCGCATGGCGACGTTCCCTTTGCGTTTTGACACATCGTTTCCTTATTGATATTGTTCCCAGCGTGAAGGCGGTTTCTCTTGTGGTGCATATTTGCCTCGGTTCTGCAGCCTTAGGGCTGGCCGCGGCCCAGGTCCGAGCGCAGGCTCAAACCACCGCCGCCGCCGAATGGCCAACCGGCAGTTTCGACCCCCAGCGCGATGGCTGGCAGAGAAACGAAACCAGAATTACGGTTGACAACGCCAAGAACCTGCGCCTGCTTTGGAAGCTGAAGACCGATAACAAGCCGATGGGGATGCAGTCGTTTCGGGAGCCGCTGATCGTCTCTGGAGTGAACGTGGCCGGAGGGGTGAAGACGCTGGCGATTCTGGCCGGCTCCTCCGACGACGTTTACGCAGTGGACGCCGCCGGCGGGGCGCTGGTCTGGCAGAAGCACCTGAAGTGGGCGTCAGACAAGCCGGAGGAGCCGGGACAGGGCGCGGGCTTTATTTGCAACAACGCGTTGACCGCGACCCCTGTGGTTACCCCGGCCGGGGCGGTGCGGCGGTTTCTCTATGTGCTCGGCAACGACGGTTACCTGCGCACCCTGAACCTGGCAACGGGCGACGAAACGGGCGCGCCGATCCAGATGTTGCCGGCGCCCTATGGCAAAGCGTACGGCCTGAACCTGGTGAACAACATTGTCTATACGGTGAGCGGGCAAGCCTGCCACGGGGTTCCCAATGAGCTGTATGCCGTCGACCTCGCCACCAAGAAGGCCTTTAATTCCACTCCTCCGCAGGGCGGAATATTTGGCACCGCTGGACCTGCGATCGGCGCCGACGGAACCATCTACTTTGAGACCGGTGATGGTGCTTACGACGTCTCCGCGGGAAAGTTATCTACTACCGTCCAGGCCTACACCTCTTCTAACGACAACTTGACGCTCAAGGACTATTACACTCCCAGCAACCACCAGTGGCTGACCAAACGAGACCTGGATATGAACACCACTCCGGTCGTCTTTCCTTACCAGGGCCGGGATCTGCTGGTTGCCTCGGGCAAGGAAGGCCGCTACTTCCTGATGGACAGCAAATCGCTGGGCGGGGCCGACCACCAGACGCCTCTTTATCGCAGCCCTCTTGTTTCCAATAAGAACGTAAATTTTCAGACCGAAGGCACCTGGGGTAGCTTTGCCAGCTGGGAGAGCCCGGATGGCACGCGCTGGGTATTGGCTCCGATTGGCGGCCCGGTGGCCGTGGACTTTCCCATTTCTTACGGCCCCACTCCCAACGGCGGTGTGATCGCGATGAAATTGAAAGACACTGCTGGAAAAATGGAGCTGGCGCCTGCCTGGCTTTCACGAGACATGATGAGCGCCGAGCCGCCGGTGGTCGCCAATGGCGTCGTCTTTGTGCTCGCGGCGGGTGAATTCACCGCCCAGGCGGACGATGTGCAGGGTGGCCTGTTCAGTTACGAATCGAGGATCAAGAATTCCATTCCGGCGAAGCTCTACGCGCTCGATGCAACCACGGGGAAGGAACTTTATTCCAGTGGGGACCAGGTGACCTCGTTCTTGCACCAAGCCGGTATCGCCGTCGCCGGCGGCCGGGTGATCTTTGGTACTTTCGACGGGACCATTTACTGCTTCGGCCTGGAGTGAAAACTCTATGAGAACTCGGGCCTGTGCTTTGAGGAGGCAGTTTGGGGACGACAAGGACGGGGTGGATAAATTGATGCGCAGATGGCTCGCGATGCCCCTAGCCCTTGGTTTTGCCGGCGCGATGGTTCTGTCAGCCCACGCGCAAGGCACTCCTCGCGGATTTTGGACTGTGCCCGATGCTGATCCCGCGCATAGCAACTGGCAAAAAGCGGAAACGGAAATCACCCCCGCGACGGTCGGCAAAGATTTCAAGTTTCTGTGGAAGCTCAAGCTGGGGAGCGGGTCAACGAAAGCATCTTCTTTCAGCGAGCCCATTCTCTTTCCAGGCCTCATCACCGGCCGCGGCTTCAAGGACCTGGCGCTGTGGGCCGACGCAAATACCTTGTACGGTGTCGACTCAGAATTGGGCGCACTGGTTTGGCAGAAGGACTTCAAGGTCGCGCATCATACCTGTGGCGGCGCGAACATTCAGGTCGTCACCGAAGCTCCGCAGGTCATTCATTTCGGCAGCCCCAGGTCCGCCACCCCTCGCCCGGCTACGCCTCCCCCTCCCGCGGAACCGCTCGCTCCTTCCGCACGCCGCTTGGGTGCTGCCGCGGGCGGCGGAAATTTCGGGTTGAGAGGCGTGTATGTGTTGACTGGTGATGGTTACCTGCATGAGCAGATCATGGCGACTGGCCTGGACTATGCACCGCCGGTAAAGTTTTTCCCCACAACGGGTGGAAGCTCCTTCGGGCTGAACATCAACGACAAAATCGTCTACACCGCCGCGGGATCCAGTTGCAAAAATGTTGCCGATGCCATTTGGTCGATCGACATGAAGACGCCGGATTACGCAGTGGCCAGCTATAAGAGACAGAAGCTGGGCGTGGCTGGTTTGACGGGGCCGGTTATCGGCCGCGACGGCACCGCGTATATTACGACCGGAAGCGGTCCGGATAATCCCGCCGCGGGTCTCTACGCCAACAGCGTGGTGGCCCTCAACCAAAAAGACCTGAAGGTGAAGGACTGGTATGCACCTGCGGGCGCCGCGAAAAGCAAGACAATCAACGCCACACCGGTAGTCTTTACGCTGAAGGATAAGGAACTGATTGCTGCTCCCGGCAAAGATGGCACGCTGGTGCTGCTGGATGGCGCTTCATTAGGGGGAGTCGATCATCACACTCCGCTGGCGCAGACAGATAAGGTGGCGAGCGGGGCCAAGCGCGGGGCCTGGGAGAGCCTGTCTACTGCACAGGATAAAGGGGGCGCCATCTGGGTATTCGCGTCGATAGTAGGCCCAGTGGCGTCCGATGCGAAGTTTGCCGCTACCAACGGCACTGCAAACCATGGCAGCATCGTGGCCTTCAAGGTAGAAGACAAAGACGGGCACGCGGTGCTGACGCCCAGTTGGGTTTCCCGCGATCTGAGAAACCCCGCGCCGCCGGTGATCGCCAACGGAGTCGTATTCGCTCTCGACGGTGGTGATACCTCCACCCACGCCACTCTCTATGCTCTCGATGCCGCAACCGGGAAGGAACTGTATACCAGCGGCGACGCAATCGAGACCTATACCCATCTGGCCGGCATGTCGGTTGGTGACGGTCATGTATTCTTTATTACCCACGACAATACGCTCTACTCCTTCGGCATTCCGCTGGAGCACTAGTAGGAGCGAGATAAGGCAGGCAATGCGGACCAGAGCCCAAATTAAAGAAGCCATCGACGGCGGTGCAGGCATATTACGGTTGGAACCCTGTTGGGTGCCTCGCTCGTTCATGATTCCCGGACGCCGGTTGAAGCTGCACCCGAATGATCTGTACGCTTTCGGCGGCCACCGCGGGGGGATCAACGAGCGCTGGTTTTCCTCGACCACCAAGGCTTCGAATGGGCCAGACACTGGGCCCGACGAGGGGTTGAGCTACGTCCGCCCCAAGAGCGGCGGCAAGTTCCTGCTGAAAGAGGCGGTTGAGGTTGCCGGAGATTTGTTGCTGGGCGCTGACGTGATGGAGCGCGAAGGCGGGTGGAATCTGCTGTGCAAGTTTTTCGACAACATGGGTCCGATTCCCCACCATATGCACCAGAGCGATGCTTTCGCCAAGCTTGTGGGGCAGAAGGGAAAGCCCGAAGCTTATTATTTTCCTCCGCAGTACAACCAGGTACAGAATAATTTTCCCCACACCTACATGGGCCTGGAGCCTGGGACCACGAAGGAAGACATCCGGCGCTGCCTGGAGAAATGGAATCAGGGTGACAACGGAATTATTTTCCACGCCCGCGCCTATCGTCTTGAGCCCGGCGCCGGCTGGCAAATTAACCCCGGTGTTCTGCACGCTCCGGGGTCGCTGGTGACCTACGAGCCGCAGGTGAACAGCGATGTATTCGCGATGTTCCAGTCGGAGGTGGAAGGACGCATCGTCGGTTGGGACCTGCTGACCAAAGACGTTCCCGACGGGCATAAGAAAGACCTCGATTTCCTGATCAGCATGCTCGATTGGGAGGCCAACGTGAATCCTCGCTTCGGGGAGAGCAACAAGACCTTCCCGCGGCCGGTGAACCCGGTTGAATCGATGAACGCCGAGGGTTACGTGGAGAAGTGGGTTACGTACGGCATTCCCGAATACTGTGCCAAGGAATTGACCATCCTGCCCAAGCGGAGTGCGACCATCGTCGATGCCGCAGCGTACGGAGTGATCGTAACCCAAGGCTACGGAACGGTGGGCGGCCAGGCGGTGTCGACTCCCTCCATGATCCGTTTTGGGGAAATGACAGAGGATGAGGTATTCGTCACCGCGGACGTGGCTAAAGCGGGGGTGCGAATCGAGAATCCAAGCGCATCCGACCCCCTGGTCATGCTTAAGCATTTCGGGCCCGGCAACCCGGATGCAAAACCGTTGATCAAGAAGTAGGCTAGGGAAATAGGCTGAGTGACCGTGAGCACACTGAAGCAACACAAGTACCCGGCGATCCATAATGCGATGTGGCCTGGCCTAGTGGGCAAGGGACCGGACTCGGAACCGTTCATCGAGCTGGAGACCATGCTCGACTTGACCGCGCAAGCCGAGGTCGAAGGGATCCGCTTCGACGGAGTCGATCTGTTCTTGTCCCTGCCGCACACGAGCATCGACTCGACAGATGACGAGCTGAAGCAGCTTACGGAAAGTATCGCCAAGCGCAACCTCGTGGTTGGCTCACTGGTTGCCCCGGTGTGGCCACCGACGGGTGGCGGCTCTGCCATGGGTTCCGAGCAGGAGCGGCAAGCATTTCTGACCCAGGTAAAGAAGGCCTGTGCGATCGGCAGGAAGCTGCGCGAACTTGGCATTCGCCGTTATGGGGTGATTCGCATTGATTCTGCGGCCTCGCCCGCGGATTGGGCTAAAGACCCCGCGGGCAACACCAAGCGGATCGCGAAGACGTTTGGCGAGGCCAGCATCATCGCGGAAGGTTACGGCGAGCGCCTCGCCGCGGAGGGCGAGATTTGTTGGGGAGGCATGCATAGCTGGAAGCGAATGGTCGAGTTGCTGGAGATGGTCAATCGCCCCAAGACCTTTGGCTTCCAGGCGGACATGGCGCATTCTCTTTTGTATACGCTGGGCTACAACGCTGCTGAGGACCGTTTGCTGCCGGAAAACTTTGATTGGTCGCAGCAGGATGTTCTGATGGAGGCTTTGCGCAAAGTAACGCATGCCCTGCGGCCCTGGACCATCGACTTTCACGTGGCGCAGAACGACGGCACCGTCAGCGGCTCGGGCTCGCACGATAAGACCGGACGCCACTGCGTGGTGGGCGATCCGAAAGGCAAGATGGATATCATCGCTGTCGCTGGTCTATGGATGCGGGATGAGAGTGGAGTGCCGACTCGAGCCTACGAACACATCTGCTGGGATGGCTGCATGTTTCCGAATGCAACCATGACGGCTTCGAAAACATGGAAAGATATCCTGGGTACGCTGATCGCAGTACGCGATGCCCACGGCTGGGACTAGCTTCTTTTTTGTGGTATCCCACTCAAGCCGAAGAGCGGCTTGAATGGGGCATCCAGCATTGGTTGTGACAACCGAAATTGAAGGGCCACCATGGCGCGAAAGAATCTGAATATCGGCCTGATCGGATACGGTTTCATGGGGCGTACCCACTCCAACGCCTTTCTGCAGGCCCCACGCTTCTTCGATGTACCTTACCAGCCAGTCCTCAAGGCCGTCTGCGCGCGCAGCGCCGAGCGCGTGAAGGGCTTCGCGGAGAACTGGGGCTATCAATCCATTGAGACGGATTGGCGTGCCCTGATAGAGCGGAAGGATATCGACCTGATCGATATCGCCAGCCCCAACAACACCCACGCGGAGATCGCCATCGCCGCCGCCAAGGCCGGCAAGATGGTCTTGTGCGAGAAGCCGCTGGGACGCACCGGGGCGGAAGCGAAAGCCATGACGGACGCGGTCGAGGCCGCCAACGTGCCCAACATGGTTTGGTACAACTATCGCCGCGTGCCCGCGGTGGTGCTGTTGAAGCAGTTGCTTGAGGAAGGGCGATTCGGACGTATCTTCCACTACCGATCGAATTTCCTGCAGGATTGGACCATCTCGAGTGACCTGCCGCAAGGCGGTGAAGGGCTGTGGCGCCTGGATGTGTCCATCGCAGGCAGCGGCGTCACGGGGGACTTACTGGCTCACAACATCGACATGGCCTTGTGGTTGAACGGGCCCATTGTGGAAGTGACAGCCATGACGGAAACGTTCATCAAAGAGCGCAAGCACAATCTCACCGGCAAAGTTGAGCCGGTGGGGATCGATGATGCGTCCGCATTTCTGTGCCGCTTCGCCAACGGATCGATGGCTACGTTCGAGGCCACACGCTATGCACGCGGTCACAAGGCGCTGTTCAGCCTGGAAGTGAATGGAGAGAAGGCGTCTGCCGGTTGGGATCTCCACGATCTACACCGGCTGGAGTATTTCGATCATCGCGACGAAGGCCGGCTGCGGGGATGGAAGAGCGTCCACATCAGTGACAGCGATCATCCCTACATGAAGAACTGGTGGGTCCCTGGGTTGCAGATCGGCTACGAGCACACCTTCATTCACCAGGTGGCCGACTTTCTTCAGGCAATCGGCAAGGGGGAGCGAGTGGCGCCCTCGTTTGCGGATGGAACGGCCACGGATTACGTAACCGACGCAGTGTTGAAATCGGCAAAGACCAGGCAATGGGAGAAGGTTGCTGGAGTCTGAGGAGGAAATTGTTTGAGACTGCCCATCGTCGCCTTGGTCTGTCTGCTACTGATGTATCCGCTCCCCGGCCAGGTCGCTGCGCAGCAGGCCCCCGCACATCATGCGATCGGCGGCTTTAGTCAACCGGAACCGATCGACTTCGACGATCACGACGGATTTACGCAGATTTTCGATGGCAAGACTTTAAATGGGTGGGACGGTTCCTCTGAAATATGGCACGTGGAGGACGGCGCACTTGTAGCCGAATCGAGCCCCGACCATCCTTCGGGCACGACGAACATTATCTGGCGAGGAGGCCAGCCGGCCAACTTCGAGCTAAAAGTGGAGATGAAGCTTGAGGGCGCGGGCGCCAATGGCGGGATTCAATACCGCAGTCTCAACGTTGCTCCGACGCCGGCGCAACTGCGAAACCCCCTGGCGCAGAAATTTGCCAAGTGGAACATGAAGGGCTACCAAGCCGATTTCGATTATGGAAATAAATACACCGGCCAGCTCTACGAACAGAGTAGCCCGCGGGGAATTGTCGCGTGGCGCGGCCAGATGGTTGAGACCAACCAGGGCAAGAAGCCGCGACTGTTGGCCAGCCTGGGGAGTTCCGATGACCTCAAGTCTTTCATCAAGATGGGCGACTGGAATCAGTTCGAAGTGATTGCCAATGGAAACACGCTCATCCACATCGTCAACGGACATGTGATGGCTGTTCTGGTCGACAACGATCCCACGTTTAGACAGGCGAAAGGGCTGATCGGCTTTGAGATTGAAGGGCCCGGAGTGGTGAAGATCTCGCACCGCAACGTGTGGTTGAAAACATTGCCTTAGCAGCCGTTTCACTATAGGTGTCTCGAGTGCCTGCGACGAGCTTTAGGGGCCGCCTCGCGGTGGCGATTGAAAATGAATATTTGCGTGTCACCGTCTTGCGCGAGGGTGGCCACATCGCCGAGATTTTTGACAAGCCCACAGCTGTAAGTCCTCTCTGGATTCCCCCATGGCCTTCGATCGAGCATTCCAGCTACGACCCCAGCAAGCATCCCGAGTATGGAGCAGACTCAGAAGCCAAGCTTCTCGCCGGCATCATGGGCCACAATCTGTGTCTGGATATTTTTGGCGGACCCTCCGCGGAAGAGGCTGCGGCCGGCTTGACCGTGCATGGCGAGGGCTCGGTGGTCACTTATGAGATCGCTGAGGGTGACGGGGTCTTCGTTTCCAAGGCGCACTTTTCGCTCGCCCAGCTTTCTTTCGAACGCTCCATCGAACTCCACGGACGCGGGTTGAAGATCCGGGAGTCGATTGAAAATCTTGCCGCGTGGGATCGTCCTATCGGATGGACGCAACACGTCACTCTGGGTCCGCCCTTTATCGAGAAGGGAGTCACGCAGCTGCGTGCTTCCGTAACCCGGTCCAAGGTTTCTGAAGTTGATTTTGGGGTGAATATGCATTTGAAACAGGGTGCGGAGTTCGACTGGCCATACGCGCCTCTTTCCGCGGGGGGTGTTGTCGATCTGCGCACGCTGAGCGCTGCCCCGGCATCGAGCGAATACACGGCTCATCTCGCCGATACGCAACGCCGGGACGCATTCATTATTGCCTTTTCCCCCTCATTTCGCCTGGCGCTCGGTTACATCTGGAAGCGCGGGGACTTTCCCTGGTTAGGAATGTGGCAGGAGAATTGTAGCCGCAAGGCCACTCCGTGGAACGGCCGCACAATCACCCTGGGCTTGGAATTTGGGGTTTCTCCTGTGCCCGAAACACGGCGCCAAATGGTCGATCGCGGACGGCTGTTTGATGTCCCGGGTTATCGGTGGATTCCCGCCAAGGGACGATTAGAGGCGGAGTATTGGGCTTTCACGCAAACTGCGGACAGAATTCCTGAATCAATCGCTTGGCCAGAATAAACAAGACCTCAGGGACTTCTGCCCTCATAGCTGTGGCTTTTTACGGCACGACGGAAGTCGTGCCGTGATACAAGGCATGAGTTTTCTGCAGCCTGGGAAGTCGGGTTGTAAATGGGAGGCGGATGAGGCCTTCAGGTCGTGAGGTAATTTTTCGGAAGCGTCTGGATCCGAGCTTGGCGTCTCTTATGAATAGCGACCGCTCCCATGCTTTGTATCAGGGCCCGACTTGAGTCGGGACGTAAAAGCGACAGCTATGAGGGCTTTAGAGCCTGAGGTTAGCGGGCCAAGGTTCGTTGCCGCGCCTAACGGCGCTCGTTTTCCGGATTGATATACCCAGCCCTTCCAGACTGGGCTGACGTTTAGCGGTCGGCTGGCCGGGTCTTGGCGATTCGAGGGATAGGCATTAGCGCGCTATGGGAGATTAAAACACTAGCTGATCTTTTTTGGCATCCAGCTTTTTGGCGTCCACATCGGGGACCTTCTTGAGGTCGTCGAGGGACTTGAAGTCGCCGTTCTTCTTTCGATAGTCAACTATGGCGTCTGCCTCAGAAGGGGTGAGTCCTAGTCCGCTCTGGAGCTGCGCTGCGGTGGCCTGGTTCACATGGATCGTGGTTGCCGGGGGGAAGTTTTTTACCAGGTAATCCAGAATCGCGGTAAATTCTTCGTCGCTGGCCTCCGCGCCGAATCCCGCCATCTTGGTGATGGTGTTTTCCCAGCCGGCGCGGTCCTGACCATTCGCGATTACGTTGTCCGGCGAGTGGCACTTGCTGCACACACGAATTAACGTGTCTTTTCCTGCGCCTGCTGGCAGTTCGGGGTGCGCTGCTTGTTGCGCGTAAGACAGGCCGGAAGCGCAGCACCAAAGCACTCCCCCAACCACGGCCTTGCTCAGAATGTTTGCATCCTGTTTCACCGGTTCAGTATATTCCGTTTCTGCACGCTAGGGCGCAACGCCAAGAGCAGAGTAGAGCTCTTGGGGTTTATAGATGATTCCGTTCTTCACTACCAGCGCCGTCTTTCGTACGTCGCTGATGTTCGCGACCGGATCGCCGTTCAGCAGGGTCAGGTCGGCGAGCTTACCGGGTTCAATCGAGCCTAAGTCGTTGTCGAGTTTCATAATGCGGGCGGCATTGAGCGTGGCGTTCTGCAGGACCTTGTTGGCGGGGATACCAGCCTGCACATCCAACTCGAGCTCGCGGTGGAGGGCGAAACCGGCCATCGAGTCAGTGCCGTCTTCCATCGGGATTCCTGCTCGATACATCATTCCGATCAATTCCATCATTCTGGTGAACGAGTCCTGGTACTTCTGATCCATGCCGGGAGGTGGAGTGAGTCCACTGGAGAGCAAGCTACGCCGCACCTGCGGTGGCAGCCGTTCCGCAATTGGCTGGAAGCCGCGCGGTATTTTCCCGGTCGGAGTCGTCTGCATCTCTTCGAAGATGCTGAGCGTGGGATCGAGCACAGTGTGATGGTCCTGCAGCAGTTTGATGAAGGACTGCACCTGTGGCGAAGTGAGATCAAGGTCGGCACCGCGCTTGGCGACCTCGGTGAGACGAGCGCTGGTGTTGGTGTTCTTCACATCGGGCATGAAGTTCAACATCAGGAAGTTGACATGCTGAATTTCGTCATAGCCTAACTCGACGCATTGCGCGGCGGTCATCTCCGCCGGAATATGTCCGCTGACCCGCAGGCCAAGTTTGTGCGCCTCATGGATGATGGCGGGTACGAGCTCAGGCTTCACCGAGCTGTAAATCTTGATTTGGACATAGCCGAGGCGCGCGTAATTATCTACCGCGGCACGGGCCTCGTCTTCGGTGGAGACTAGAACCTTAGTCGGTCCCTGGAAGGGCCCGGGTCCGTCGATAACTCCGGCGAGAACGATGCGGGTCCCGATCTCCTGGCCATCCTCAATGCGCTTGCGGCGGGCTAGCAGCGTGTCGATATCATTCGCCAGGTCGCGGACGGTGGTGATGCCGGCGGCCAGGTTCAAAAGACCGTCGTTGTCCCCCACGTGGGCGTGCATGTCCCAGAGGCCAGGCAGCAAGGTCTTCCCGGAGCCATCGATCACCAGCGCTCCAGAGGGCGTGGGGATTTCGCTGGACGGTGCGACGTGAACGATGCGATTGCCGGTGATCACCACCGTGCGGTCCTTCAGAACCTCTGCTGACTGGGCATCGAAGAGACTGACATGGGTGAAGGCGATGCCGCCGGGCGCTAGGTGGCTCAGCTTGCTTACCAGCATTGCGCTGCGCGCCTGGACAGCCTTATCTTGTGCGGTCTGCAACGGCTTTACAGCCGCCTCCCAACCCTCCGGGATAATGGTCTGCCAGGGGTCTACTTGTGCGAAGAAGCCTTGGTGGTCATCGAGCCACACGTACGTTGGAGCGAAGTCCAGGCCGGCGATGGCGTAGAGGGCGACATTCTTCTTCCGGCCGGGTATATCGAGGTTCAGTTCGGCGACGCGGTCGATCGTTGCCTCGCCCTCCGGCAGCAGTGGAATCTTTCCCGCGTTCGCCAGCGCGGCTTGGGCCAGGATTCCCAGCTCCGCGGGGGCGCCATTGATCGAAAAATACACCGCCGGCGCGGTCAGCTTCTTCTCGCCCTGCTCGACGCTGCTCTTCCAGCGGGCGGTACCAGACGCAAGCGTGTAGCTTTCGTCGACTCTCGACTTGTAATAATCGTTGCCGCGAACGCTCTCTTCTATGGGAAGTCCATGCGCGTTCAGCTTGAGAATGCTGGTGGTTTGCGGTCCGCGGCCGCGGTCGTTGAATTGAAGAAAAATGTGGAGCTGCCCATCCGGCGCGGTCCAGACCGCCTGGCGTCCGGCCGGATTTCCCATGATCAAGAAAGTGTAGCGATCCGCTGTGGCGGGAACCTCTGCCGGCAGCGCGGGCACCGCGCTCTGTGTTTGTGCCCGGCAGCTCAGCAGGAGCAATAGATTCACCAAGGTGAGCTGGGCGAGAGTACGCGCGAAGGAATGATTGTCTTGCATGGATGTCCTCTGTCCTTGTTTAGGCCGTGCCCCAGATTTCGCCGCAGACGCGCTGGAAGTTCGCGCCCAACACTTTTTCAATCACGGATGGGGGCTGGCCTCGACGGGACAGTTCTGCCGCGATGATCTGCATATGATCCGGGCCATTCAGATCGGGCACATAGGGAAAGCGGTCCTCACCCGGCGCCCCGATGCCGAGCTTTTTTCGTTGCGCGATGTCGGCCTCGAAGTCGGCCTTCTGCGCGGCGGTCAGGACTGTTTCCTGAATGGCCCCGTCGCAGCCGACGCCGACGTGGTCCGTACCGCATACATCGATGGCGTGCACCAGGTGATCGAGCACATGCCGGCGTGTGGGCACAGTGGGCGAGGCAACCAGGTAAGGCATGAGGTATACGCCGAAATACCCTCCGCGATCGGCCAGCGCCTTGAGAATATCGTCGGGCTTGTTGCGTGGATGGGCATAGACGGCGGCGCATCCCGAGTGCGAAATCATTATCGGCTTGGAGGAGGCGGCGATAGCGTCCGAAGTGGTCCGGTAGCCGCAGTGGCTCATGTCAACGGCAACGCCGATCTCATTCATCTTCTTCACCGCCGCGAGCCCCGCTCTGCTCAGCCCGGCATTGCCCGGCTCCAAGCAGCCGTCGCCGAAAGCCGTGCGCACGTTGTAGGTGAGCTGCATGATGCGCACGCCGAGATTGCGGAACACTTCGATGCGTTGGGGGTTTTCCTCCAGAAACGCGGTGTACTGGAAACCTGGAATGATCCCCACCTTGTTTTCTTGCTTGGCACGCGCGATATCGGAGTATCTGCGAATGATGGTGAAGGCGCCGGGATATTTCTCCACTAACGCCTCCAGCCACGCGAGAGTGTTGATCGTGCCTTCGAAAGTGGTGTCTGAGATGGTGTAGTTAATGGCGGTGATCCCCGACTGTCGAACCGCGCCAACTAAGGCCGGGTCAGGTGCAGTCACCTGGTCGAGAAAGGGGGAACACAGTGAATCGATGACAATGGCGCGTTGGTAGAGTGCCGCTATATCCGGAGAAGCACTCGCATGCAAGCCCCGCAACAGGCGCGGAGTGAGCGCTGCGGCAGCCGAGAGCTTGAGCAGAGAAAATTGAAACTTCCTGCGATTCACGAAGGCATTTCCTTGTTGGCTTGAATAAGCATCCTCTTCTCTCGCCACTCGTCAGCGGTGATCTCCCATATTTCGGTTAGCAATCTGCCCGAGACGTACTCTCGCTGCTCGGTGGCAATCACGCGCATCCCGGTCTTCTCTGATACGCGACGCGACGCGGCATTTACCACGGCCTTGGGAACACGCAAAACGCTGAAACCGAGAACACCAAAGCAGTAGTCATTCACAGCGATAGCCGCCTCCGTCATCAGGCCTTGGCCGTGCCATGGTAGTCCCAACCAGAAGCCACGAGTGGCGTGCCCGTCCTTGGAGATCAGGCCGATCGATCCGATATGTTCCTCTGGAGATCGCCGCAATCTCAGGCTCCAGTGCCATTGTTCGCCACGCTCGACTGCAGGCAGCGCGACATCGCGATAATACGTGAGGGCTCCATCTGCAGGATACGGCCAGGGAATCTGCGTGCTCAGGAACTTGACCATCTCCCACTGGGGAAAGAGGCGCTGGGTCTGCTCGGCATCGGCGAGCTGGAGCGGTGGGAGCAAGAGTCGCTCCGTCTGGAGGGTGGCGATCACAATCACTAAGATAACAACGGGCGCAATCTGGACCGACTTATAGACAGGGGCGCGTGCTAAGCCTGAGCCGCTGCTGCGGCTGCCTTGCGGGCGATCAGGCCAAAGCCCTTGTCGCGCGCCGTGCGTTCGAGTGAGGCCAGCTGCTGCTGCGCCAGGGTTTTGTGCCCGGATCTGTTTTCTAAATCGGCTGCAAGCAGCATGGCTTCTAACTCGACGCCCAGGAGCCCGTGCGCGCGAGCTTCTTTGGCAACCTGTGCCAACCGTGGTTTCGCCATTTCAGGATGATCGGATGCGAGTAAGACGCGCACGAACTCCAGTTCATACTCCAGGCGGACCAACAGATTCTGGCTCTTTGCCGCGAGAGCTCTGGATGTTTCGATTTCGCTCTGCGCCTCGCCTTGTTTGCCCTGAACCAGGAGGGCTCGCGCTAAAGCGCCACTGGCAGCCAGTTCGTCGTCGGCTTGACGCTCGAGGTGGAACTGTTGCTTCCATTGCCGCAGGGGATTCTCTGCTTCAGCCGCGTGTCCTTCTTCTATGGAAAGCTGCGCCAGAGCGACCTGGGACTCTAGCGCCAATTGCTTCTCGCCTACCTGGTTGCGCAGAGCCAGTGACTTCTCGTACGACGTACGAGCCGCTGCGAGTTTTCCCTGGTCAGTAAGCACATCGCCGAGGCCAACGAAGACATAGGCGATTGCGGACTTATCGCCGGCCTGTTCGGCGGCGGCCATGGCTTGTTGGTAGGTTGTCTCAGCGAGCTGCAGATTGCCGGCTTGGCGGGATAGGTCACCGAGATTGTTGAGACTGAGCGCTACACCCTCCTTGTCTTCAATTGCCTGGTAGGCGGGAATGGAACCCTGCAGAGAAGTCCTGGCTTCGTTGATATCTCCTGTCGCCAGGAGGGCAGCACCCAGATTGCTCATCGCGGCTCCGACGCCATCCAAATTCCCGACTTCCTGGAACTCCTTGGTGGCCGCGCGAAACATCTCTTTTGAACGGACCACGTCACCCCTTTGATAGAAGAGCCCCGCGAGGTCGGTCGACATCATTGCCGCGGCATTGCGATCCTTGGCTGTCTCGGCGCTCTTGCGGGCGAGCTCGCAATCGCTGACGGCTTCATCCATGGAGACACCCAGGCCGACACCCTGTTCGCATAGAAAGCCGTAGGTTCGAGCTACGAGGACGGGACGTCCCTGGGCGCGGCCTTTTTCAATCGCGGATTTGGCAGCAGCGCGGGCCTTCGTTAGATCTTGACCAATCCACGCCGAGGCCTCCGTCATATCGATGCGCGGATCCTCGCTCGCCGGCGCCGGCAGGCGGCGAAGAGCTGCAAGGGTTTCGAGGGCGGCCGCCGGTCGGAAACCGATTTGCGCGTTAGCCAGGAGGAGGCCGTAGTCAAGACTGTCGGGAAATAGCTGAAAGAGTGTCTGATAGGTCTGCACTGTCTTCGCAGAGTCGCCCATCGCGCGCCAGTACTGGCCTTCGATCAGAAATCGATCTTCTTCCGGTAGATCCTGTGAGAGTTCCCGGGCCCGTTGTGCCTCCGCACGCGCCTTGGTTTGATAGCCCAGATGCCACCAGGCTTCCGATAGGGCCGAGTGAGCCAGTGGGAACTCACTGTCAGCGGCTACCGCCTTGACGAGCAGATCGCGAGCGCCAAGAAAATCGAAGGCCCAAAGCCTGGCACGGCCCTCCACATACAACCGTGCGCTTCGTTGATCAGAAGGAAGCGCCACTCGTGCCTGATTGGCGTCTCCGAAGGAATTTGCGGTGAGGCCCAGCCGACGGCGAAGCCGCGCGCCTGCCTGGGCGGCCAGATCGAAGAGATTGTTTCGGTCGCCTGTAATGGCTTCCTCGGCGATGGTTTCTCCGTCAGCCGTATCCTGCACGCGTAGATCGAGCCGGATGCGTTTTTCGTCCTTGCCGGGCAACGGGGTGTAGGAGCCGAGGACGACCACGTCCGCGCCGGGGTTCTGGCGGAGCCGTTCAAGGGTACCCTTAGCCAGGGTGCCTTGGCCGGTGGGGGGCAGGTCGTTCTTGATCCTGGCAATATCTTCCGCAGAAACCATCCGTAAATCGCCACGCGTGCCCAATTCCGTATCCAACATCTCGGAGAACACAGGGGAGAGCCAATCATCCTCGTGGCGGCCGGGCAAATTACGAAATCCCAACACTGCTACCGAGCGGCGTAACCGCACCGGCGCAGCTACGGCGACGGCTTCAGGTTTTGGGGAAGCCGGGTGAGGCTTGGAATAGAACCGGAAAAGAATTCCAGCAGCCAACAGGAGCAATGCTAATCCTGCGGCAAGCCAGTAGAGGTTGCGTCGGGGTGATCCTGATTCAGCGCTAACCGGGGGACTGCCGGCCAGAATCGGCGCGGGTGTCGGGTGCGGTGGCTGCGGTGGCGGTTGCAACGGCTGGCCAAGCTCTGGCGGTTCCTCCCGGGTTTCCGCCATCACCGGCGCGACAAACCGATATCCGCGGCGCGGTATCGTTTCTACATATTGGGGCGCATCGGCGTTGTCGTTGAGCGACTCGCGCACCTTGCGGATCGCGACCCCAAGACTGTTATCAAATTCGACGAAGGTATTTTGCGGCCACAGATGCTGCCGCAGCTCCTCGCGGGTAACGACTTCGCCCGCTCTTTCCACCAACATGAGCAGCAGCCGGGAGGGAAGGTCCTGGAGCCGCACGCGTATGCCGTGGCGCGCAAGCGTGCCTTCTCCGGGGTCCAGATCGAACGGACCAAAGCGATAACGGGTCACTTTCAGCGGCGTCTCCGGCATAACCCTCTACGAACGCAAACCACTTAGCCCGGGTATGGGCCATTGTAATCAGTTAATGACACGGTGCAAGTGACTCTAGGCAAAAGGCTTTGCGATTAATGGAGACTTAAAAGGAAGTTCTGTTGACCGGCCCAACATTTTCCCGCAGAGTCGCGGAGAAATGCAGCCACCACCGCGAAGCAGAAGGGCCGTGATTGCATTCCTGACGAGGAAGCGGAATGCGTAAGGACCTTTTACTGCGAACGGCAGTCATCGTGGCTTGCCTGCTGGTGGTCAGCGGTTGCCAGCAAAAGCGTGGCGGGGACGAGGCCGGGGCCCTGGCGAATCCCAAGACCTGGCCTGGCTTCTCTTCCGTTCCGGGCCCGGTCCTGGTCGGGCACCCTCTCAAGCTGAGTGAGATGACCGAGAGTGAGCGGCGATGGGGGATGGCGCCCAAGCGCGGCGCAGGCATTGTGTACCAGGACAACATCATCCTCATGGAGCACGGCGACCAGGCGATTCGTTCCTTCGCCGCGAATGGCTTGTCGTGGAACTTCGATGCGAATGCTCCGCAGGTAAATGAAATTCAACCGGGCAAGATTGTCTTTGCCACCGGGCGCGCGGTTGGACGGGTGCTGGCAGTGCAGCGTAATGGTGACCAGGTATCCGCCGTTCTGGGGCCGGTGCAACTCACCGACCTGGTGAAGCAAGGCAAGTTTATGTACGACCAGCCCCTGGATCTGAACAATGCGATTGCGATTGCCGCCCCCGATTATCCGGGGGCGGTCAACTCAACGCAGATGCAACAGGCGCGGCCCCCGGGAGCCCAGGCCACCATTGAGGGCCGTTCCGGTACGTGGCATATCGCGCAGTACTACGTGGTCTCGGATGCCGGCGAATGGACACCCATGAGGACAGTAACGGGCTCGGGGGAGCAGGTGCGCAAACCGAGCTTGGTGCGGAGTAGCTTTCACGGGTCAACGCGGCTACGGTCCATGCAGGCTGGGGCCGCGCCGACCGCTCCCTCTACGATTCCCGGTACGTCCATCCCTATACCCAATCCAAACCTGCCTCCGGGGATTCCTAATCCAAATCTGCCTCCGGGGATTCCTAATCCCCTGAACCCGAACAACTTCAATCCTGGTCCGATTCCAACTCCGAATATTCCGATGATTCCGCTGAACGGTCTGCAGGCAACGCCCTGTGTTGATTGCGGAGGCCTGGGACTGAAGATGTACCAGGAGAAAGACGGACTCAAGGTCTGGGTCACCGTCGTCTTCCATCTCAATCATCCGCATGTCGTCTTTTGCGCCTCGATCGACAACGGCAGCATTGAGGCGAATCTTCAGCTGGCGGGCGGCGCGGGAGTCACGGCAACGCTCGATGCAGCGTCCAGTCAGGAATTCACCGGGGGCAACATCAAGGAGGTTGGCCTGATACCCCTGGACATCACTGTGCCGATCGGGGGAATTTTTCTTCCGCTGCAAATCGACCTGAGCCAGTCGATCGATCTGGAAAGCGCCTTCAGTGCCAAGACCTCGCGTCTGCACGGCGCAGGAGGCATCGACCTGACCGGGGAAATAGCCGCTGATTACCACAAAGGGGCTTGGGAGATTACCCCGCCGCAAGGCCAGGTAAAGGAAAACCTCGCCGGCATGGTCACGGGGATTTCGGTAGGGATCAACTCCCTGGTATTCGCCATCAACCAGCGGCTGATGGTGGGCGTGGGCGCGCTGAGTTTTGCTACTGGGCCTTACGTAGATTTAATTTCCTCGATCACGTCGCTCAAGGGGTCATCGATCGGCACGACGCTGTTGAGTCGAACGCCGATCTGCGCGCAGGGAACCTTCAACATGAGCCTTGGGGCCGGAATCGGGTACAGCATGCCGAGGATTGTCGCAAATGTACTCAACACTGTGCTGAGTTGGTTTGGAGTAAAGCCCGTTCCTCCATGGGGGAGCATCGTTGCGCTTCCGCATAGGAAGACCTTGATCGATCACAGGGATGAGATACCAGATGGCTGTTCAGGAAAGTAGGCCGGTCTTGATTACTCGGGGAGCGAAGCAGTGACTTTTTGCACCAAATGCGGCCAGAAGTTGGTAGCGGGCTCCCAGTTCTGCACGAACTGTGGCGCGGCAGTTGGGGTTGCGGCCGTGCCGGCGCCTGCGGCACCCGTTCAGCCGCAAGCTGCGCCGCCGCAGGCGTTCGCGCCAGTCAAGAAGCGCAGCGGCGTGGCGCTACTGTTCATCTTTCTCGGCATTCTCGCGTTGATTGCAGTGGTTGGGATTGGTGGGGTGGTCTACGTCGGCTATCGGGTTAAGGAGAAAGTGACCAGCGTCGCACAGTCGGTCGCTCATCCGGCTCCGGTTCCGCAGGAAAGCAAGACTGCATCCCCTGGGCCAACTAGCAACGACGACAGTAACAAAGACGTCTCGGCGATCCTGGGCAATCTCGGGAGCATGCTCGGAGGCGGAGACGATGAGGGCGATCCGGTCGAAAGCATCTCGGCGAAAGACCCTGTGACGCCTTGCACTGCGGCGCCATATCCCGCGCAGAGCGCTGCGGTGGTTCCCTTGCAGGCAGCCACGGTGGTCACGACTGCCTGGGGGATCAAATACGGCGATGTGGAGTCGCGGTTGACAGTCGCATCCACAGACCCGACGTCCGTCGTCCTATCAGCGGCTGCTGAGGCCTTCAAAGACGACGACGGCCATGAGTGGAAAGCGACTGACTCTTCGCACACCGTCTGCAACGAGGATCTTGCAACGTCCGACACCTACGTAACCGTGACAGGCAACAAGCAGCCTCACTTGATTCATGGTGTGATCCGGCTCAGGTTGTCAGACAAGTCCTTTGCAGAAGTAAAGTCCACAGGCAAGACGAACTTTATTTACTTCGATACCCATGACAGTGGTCAGGACAGCGTACAACCTGACCACGAAGGCGGTTTGCTCACCCGGGTCGAGGCACAGGATGTGCCTTATCCCATGATCGTCAACGATCAGCGCGTCAATCTGCCCACCATTCATCTTGCGGGGGTTTTGGACCCGGTAGGAAAAGATCCCAGGCCGAGGAAAGAGCGTCCATCGCACACGGCAACCGATGTGTATGTGATCGACGATCCTCTGGACCCGCTGGTTCTGATGCTGAAGCTGAAGGACCCAATCCTTCACGACGGTAAGTTCAGAATTGAAGTGGTCAAGCTCGAATATAAAACTGCGCACCCTGTTAACACCGTAGAGAAACAACTTGCGGAACAGAAGCGCGCCGTGACCTGGGGTATCTACTTCGACTTCAACAAAGACACGATCAAGCCAGAATCCGCGCCAGTGCTAAAGCAGATCGTGCAGGCGATGACAGACAACCCGGCGTGGAAGCTTACGGTGGAAGGGAACACAGACAATATTGGCGGTGACGCCTACAACCTCGATCTGTCGAAACGCCGCGCCGCCGCAGTCAAACAAGCGCTGGTGACGCAGTACCACATTGCGCCGGATCGCCTATCCACGAATGGGTTTGGCGCGTCGCACCCTATCGAAACCAACGACACGCTCGAAGGGCGTGCCCGCAACCGGCGTGTGGAGTTGACACGTGAATAGGCGGAAAATCATCTGCCGGCAAGTGAATAAGAGAGATTAATCCACTGCGTGAAGGAGAAGCATAATGGCTAAGTTTTGTGGTAATTGCGGTTCGTCGTTGAATGACACGGCGGTTTTCTGCGGAGGTTGCGGCGCGAAAGTTCCCGCTGCATCGCCGGCGGTATTTACACCAGTGCAAACGGACTGGGCGCCGGTACCCTCGTCCTTTGAACCTGCGCCGGCGGTGTTCACACCAGATACTTCTGCCTTCAGCCCTGTGCCGGATAGCTTTACGCCGGCAGCGTCGACGTTTCCACCGGCGTCGTCGCCTACCCAAGGGACTGCTCCCATCCCTACAACGATTGCTCCGGCGCAAACCTATCAGCCGACGCAGCCGGCCTACGCTCCGATACCGACAAGTTACACACCTGCACCTGGGATGGCTTACCCGTCCGCCGGTAAAAAAAAGGTAACACCTTGGTAAAGGTTGTCGTCGCGTTGGTGTTGCTGGTGTTTGTCGGGGGCGCGCTCGCGCTGGGCGGACTTTGGTACGCGGCACAGAAGATAAAGGAGAAGGCGCACGCTGCTGCAACACAAGCGCTGGCAGGCAGTGGGCCGGGTAGCGCTGGAATGGGCGAGTTCCTGAAGGGTGTTGCAGACCTGAAGGGAGATTCCGGCACGGATAGCAGCGCGGGAGGATTTAAAGGGGACCCGTGCCGATTCCTGAGCAAAGAGGAAGTCAGCCAGGCGGTGGGAGTGCAGGTCATCCGCGCCGAGTCCAAAGACGAAGGCTGTAGCTACATCGCCAAGGGCGATCCGGCGGACGTGACCTCGAAGCATATGGCCTCCATGATTGGCGGGCTGGGAGCCGACGCCAAGACGCAGAAGACCATTCAGCAGATGGCGGGCGGTCTCTTCGCGCAGCAGGAAGCAACGGACAAGTCCCTTCGGGCGGAGGCCGCTACTGGGGAAATCCCGGTGCTTGTTGTCAGTTTCACGTCAGGGAACGCGCAGGCGGAGATGAAGATGAATCGCGGCGCGTTCAATTACGTTACCGGTGGGTCGGGGACGGCTTCCAACAGCGGAAACGGCAATTTGGACGGCATCGGGGATGAGGCGTATCTCGCGGGTGGCAGCATGATCATCTTTCGCAAAGGTAATTCAGTGGCTCACTTCACGTATATCAGTTGCCCGTGCAACACAAACAATATCAAGCCGCTGGCTAAGCTGGTGGCAAGCCGGATTGTAAATGTTCTGATCTCAGTTACAGAAAGGACCAGTTATGAGCTTTTGTCAGTCGTGCGGAGGCACCTTGGCCGACGGCGCCACGTTTTGCCCCATGTGTTCGGGGAGGGCGCAAGCGATGGCCGCGCCGCCGGTTGCGAATTCAGGCCTTCAGGCCAACGCCGCCGGTGCACTGGCTTATCTTGCCGGCATCGTCACGGGCATTATTTTCGTGGTGATTGAACCGTATAAGAGCGATCGTTTTGTGCGCTTCCATGCGTTCCAGTCGATCTTTTTCAACGTAGCGTGGATTGCGCTCTGGATCGCGTGGATGATCATCGGACTGGTGCTGAGCGCGGTCACCAAGGGCCTTTTCTTCTTCCTTCAATTGCCGATCGATCTGTTGCTTATGGCCGGTGGCTTTGTGTTGTGGGCGTTCCTTATGTACAGCGCGTATCAGGGCAAGATGACAAAACTGCCAGTAATCGGCGCGTTGGCGGCAAAGCAGGCGGGCATTTAGTGTGCGTTTGGAGCGCGGGGGGCGTCGGTCGCGCCAGAAGCAAAAGCATTCGAAAAAGCATTTTCGGCCCAGGTACGCTGGTGCGGACCTGGGGCACCCGTCTCGAACCGTAGATCGTAGTTAGGCACGCATCGGTCATCTAGGGGTTTGGTTGCTTCGCCGGAATCGCACCGTCCAGGATTGAGCCCCCGCACGTTTGAACGCATACGTACATAGATACATCAACAGTTACTTAAGGAGATCGCAATGAAAACACCATGGTCAGTTCTTCTCGCCGGCAGCTTGCTGCTACAACCTCTCGCCTTCGCCGATGTCAGCTATCAGGAGACCACCCGGGTGACGGGCGGCTCCTTGATGGGGATGGCCAAAATGGCGGGCGCTTTCAGCTCACAAGCCAAGCAGGCCCTCGCGCCCACTACCTCAACGGTCATGATCCATGGTAGCCGCATGGTGCGGTCCGATCCGCATGCGACGGAGATCATCGATCTTGATGATCAGACGATCACCATGATCGATCACGATAAGCGCACCTACTCGGTGATGACATTCCAGGAAATGCAGAAGGCGATGGCCGACGCAGCGGCCAAGGCGAAAGGAGCAAAGCCTACTCCTGCGGGTGGCTCGCAAATGAGCTTCAACGCGCACATCTCCAATAGCGGAGCGACTCGTCAGCTGGACGGGCAGACTGCCAACGAGGTATTGCTCACCATCACCATGACGCCAAACACGGGCGATCCCAACGCCAAGGGAGGCATGGCCGCGACCAGCGAAATGTGGCTGATCAAGGACGCACCGGGCATGCCCGAGATGCGCAGCTTTAATGAACGCATGGCCAAGGAGCTCATAGGTCGATATGGCCGCCTCGGCGATGACTTCCCTGATAGCCGCGGAACCGGGAGGCGCCCAGGCATTAGAGGAACTCAGGAAGGAATCCGGCAAGGTGAGCGGACTTCCAGTGTTGCAGGTGACGCGCGTAGGTATGACGGTCGATGGACAGCCACTGGCCGCTCCTTCGGTCGCCCCTTTGCCGCAAAGCCAAGGCCAGGACCAAGGGTCAACGGCCGGCGCTGTGGGCAAAGAGGTGGCGACGGGCACGGCTACGCAGGAAGCAGGGAGCCAGATATCTCGCTTGGGCACCTTCGGACGCGCGCTTGGCGGCTCCAGCATGGGCGCTCTGATGCATCATGCTCCGTCGACCTCGGCGCCGAGCCAGCCGGCGAATAGCGACCCAGCTACCGCGGGGGTGATGATGGAAAGTCAAACAGAGACTTCCGGGTTCTCGGTGGCTCCCGTCGATACCAGCAGCTTTCAAATTCCAGCGGGATACAAGGCAGTCGCTTCTCCGCTGGAGCATAAGTAACGGATTGTGGCGCTTCCATGCCACAAATCATAGGGTGACCCCACATTCGGGGGGATGTGGGGTCACCAATGATTCGCTCCTCTGCTACACTCTCCGCCGGGAAACACATTTGGCTAAGGTGTGCCCTAAGGGGCTGTGAGCGATGAGCTTTTGCGGGAAATGCGGCGCGCCTCGGGTGGCCGGTAGTAAGTTCTGCACGGTTTGCGGCGCGGCCCAACCGCCCACCGACCCAGTGCCTGAGCCCAGTGCTCCGGTCCCATCGCCGGTTGCACCGCCGGCCTACACGCCCGTTCCTACCTATGCACAGGCCACTGCTCCTGCTCCGGGTGCGAAGAAGTCAAACACTCTGCTTAAGGTGATCATCGTGGTGGTGGTCATTCTTTTTATCGGCGCAGGCCTAACGCTTGCCGGCCTCTACTACGCTGCGATGAAAGTAAAAGAGAAGGTTCATTCGGTGACGGCACAGGTAATGTCCGGTGTGCCGCCTTCGGCCGACCCTCCATCAAACCCAAGTGGCCCGCCACCCCCGCCCGCGGCCTCTACCTTTCCCGCCTGGAGCCCGAGTTCTGCTTCGACGCCGAATATTCATGACCCGGCTCCTGCGAAGACGGGCATGTTGGTAGTTACGGCCATCGCCGATGCGGATGGCGACTACGAATCACTGAAGCAAATTGTCAGCATGGATAACAGCGGGATCACCCTCTCCTACCACTCGGAAGGTGCTAAGGGAGGGGAGGGGGCAGCAGGCGCCTCCTCGCGCAATAAGCCGGTCGCGGTCCAGCGGTTGGTGCTGGCGCAAGACCTGGATACTGCCCACGATTACGCCGAGATCTTTCGTAACAGTGACCCTCGGTCTTTCCCGGGCACTACGGCGATCACCGCTTCTCGAGAGGTGCTCGCGGAGCTTAAACAGAAGGGCTCAACCGCGTTTAGTTTTCGACCACAGGGGCTCGCAGGTGCGCTTGGTTCGCTCGCGGGTACGCTCTCGGCCCTCGCCGGGTCGAACAACAAGAACGTGGGAGGCGTCTCGCTCGACACGTTGGGGAAAAAGGTGTGCAGCCTGCAAAGAGAAGGGAATGGATTGTACGCATTTCCTGTTCTGTTGAATTCGCAACCGGTGACAGTGCCTGCTGTGCGCGCCAGCTGCGTGACCGACGACGGCCGCGCGGAGTTCTATATTCTCGATCAACGGGACTATCCACTGATGCTCGTGTGGAAGCTGGGAGAAGGTTCGCAGCTACAGGTGATCAAGATATCGTATCCTCCGGCGCCCGCAGCGCAGAAAAGCAACCAGACTGCGCAGCCGAGCAGGATTGAACAGCAGCTGAAAGAGAACAAGAAGGTAGATATCTACGGCATCTACTTTGATTTTGCCAGTGACCAGCTCAAGCCCGAATCTACTCCGGTGCTGGAAGAGATTGCGGGTGTGCTCAAGGACAACCCGGACTGGAAGCTTACGGTGAGCGGACACACGGACAACGTGGGCGGCGATGCCTACAATCTTGACCTCTCAAAACGCCGCGCCGCAGCGGTGAAGCAGGTACTGGTTACGCAATATCACATTGCACCCGAGCGACTTTCGACCGATGGCTTTGGCGCTTCACGACCGGTCGATACCAACGACACGTTGGCCGGCCGCGCGCGCAATCGGCGGGTGGAGCTTACCCGGGAATAGTTACTAAAGAGACAAACCTGAAGAGAGGGAATGCGCGCTTCCGACGGCTTGCGGATTTGTTCTTACTAGGGGAGGAGAGCTGGCCTTGGATTTTGGCTTGCCGTGCTCTCGCCGGGGCTGCATGATAGGTGCGTGCAAGAACTAAGTGCAGGTACGCTGCTTGGCCACTATAGGGTCGTTCGTCCCCTGGGCCAGGGTGGGATGGGTGTTGTCTACGAGGCTGAAGACCAGAAGCTCGGCCGGCATGTCGCCATTAAGCTGTTGCCTGAGGCAACACGCCGTGATCCGACGGCGCTAGAGCGTTTTTGGCGTGAAGCACGCACCGCTTCTTCCCTTAACCATCCCGGCATCTGCACTATCTACGAGCTGAACGAAAGTGGCGACCAACCCTTCATCGTGATGGAACTGCTGGAGGGCCAAAGCCTCGATAAGGCCCATTTCCGTCGTCCCATGCAGTACCCCAAGTTGCTGGATTTTGGGGCGCAGGTGGCCGATGCGCTAGATGCGGCTCATCGGAAGGGAATTCTGCATCGGGACATCAAGCCGGGCAATGTTTTTTTGTCGCCCTCCGGGCAGGTGAAGATTCTGGATTTTGGTCTCGCCAAGCTGGACGCAGGACAAACGTCGGCAAACGGCGCAAACGGGGACAAGCCGAACGACACCATGGCCGGGCCCTTACCCCAAGATCTGCTTACCAGCCCTGGAGCAGCAGTGGGCACGATTGCCTACATGTCTCCAGAGCAGGCAAGGGGCGAAACCCTGGATGCCCGCAGCGATGTGTTCTCACTCGGCGTGGTGTTGTATGAACTGGCGACGGGGCAGCATCCTTTCAGCGGCGCCACGACTGCGGTGACCTTCGATCGCATTCTCAACTATGCTCCGACGGCGCCGATCTCTCTGAACGCGGAGCTACCGGTAGAGTTAGAGGAGATACTCAACAAGACACTGGAAAAGGACCGCGAACTGCGCTGCCAGTCAGCGGCCGAATTGCGGGCCGATCTGAAACGACTGCAGCGCAAGAGCAGCGGCGGTGCTTCAGCCAGGCCATCCGTTATGGCCGGCGGCGCGAGTGTTGGCCCCACTCCGAGCAGCTCGGGGAGCGGCCGCGTGCCACCGCCCTCAGCCCCTCCTAGCGGTAGCGTGAACGGAGCTGCGGATGTTGTGTTTCCAAGTTCCAGCGGAGGCTCCAGCCCGAAGAGTGCTGCCGGAATTGCTCCCCCGGTGGCAAAGAAATCGCCGGTACTCGCCATCGCATTGGGAGCGTTGGTGCTGCTGGGTGTCACCGGCTTTGCTGCTTGGCGTTTGTGGCCGCGTGCAGTGCCGTTTACTTCGATTTCTTTGAGCCAGATCACTAATACGGGGACCTTGGAAAACGTTGCCCTATCCGGGGATGGTAAATTTCTGGCCGAGGTCAAGAATGTTTCGGGCCAGCGGACGCTTTGGATCCGAAACATCGCGACCAATACAGACACCCAGATTCTGGCTGCATTTCCCAGCGATTACGTTGGACTCACTTTCTCGCCGGACGCCAACTACCTTTATTTTGCGCGCGGCACAGCCGAGAATACAGCCTTTCGTTCTCTTTTCCTGATGCCGACCTTTGGCGGGACGCCGCATCAGCTTACCCACGATATCGACAGCGCTCCAAGCCTCTCTCCCGACGGTTCGCGCTTCGTCTACCTGCGGTGGACACCAGGCCTAAGAGACAAATATTCCGAGATTCACGTTGCGGATAAGGATGGCGCGAACGACCAGGTGATTTACACCTCCAACGGCATGGCCGAGTCTCCGGCCTGGTCGCCGCAGCCGAACAAGATCGCGTGGATCGAACAGGCGACACCGGGGGATTCTGCCATCTACGTTTTCGATCTCGACTCGAAAACGAAAGCCTCGATTGCGCCGCCGGAAGGCGGTATATTCGGCGCTCTGCGGGAGGGTTCTAACCTGGCATGGCTGCCCGACGGCAAGCATCTTGTGGTTCTGTATTCCAAAGCGCATTCCGACCGCGAGCAAATTGGCATTGTGGGCTTGGCCGCCGGTGACTTTCATCCTGTGACCAACGACGTGAATGCCTATAGCCAGCTTGCCGTGTCGGCCGATGGAAAGACTCTGGCGACCGTGCTGACGAACCAGGACTCGAGTCTCGCTTACTACAAAGGGGATGGAGGGGCATTGATTTCGAGTACGCCCCTGCGCATCACTCCGACTACGGTGGCCTGGGCAGATGAAGACCATCTGCTGCTGACCACGCCCAGCGCCGGCGTCAGCAAACTGGAACGCGCCAGCGGGAGCCTGCAGCCCATCGACACCGGCGATATGAGTGCCGGTGCATTCATAAACACCTGCCCGAACGGGACTGTGCTGTTTACGGGAATACCGAAGGGTGGACCAGAGACACGCCTATTCCGCATGAACGGGGACGGAAGCGGCATCACACAGATTACGAACACCGGCATCGCCCGCCTGCCCTTTTGCACGCCAGATAGCCAAACCGCCTATTTCACGGTCCGCCAGCGAGGAGGGGGTGCCGCGTCGACCTTTTGGTCTGTTCCCGTCTCTGGCGGAATACCGCAGCAGCAACTGAAAGGGATACCTGAAGGAAACTTCTTCATCCTATCCCGCGACGCGAAGCTAGCGGCGGCTGAGTCCGTAGGGACCGGGGACGCATTCACCGCGCTCATTGCCGATATCCATACCGGGCAGGTTTTGCATCAGCTTACTCTGAATATGACTGCGCTCGGCATGGTCACTTTCAGTGGGGATGGGAAGGCCATTGTGCGCAAGGTGGTTTCCAATGGCGGTAATGCTTTGCAGTACCAGCCAATCGACGGATCGCCGCCGCATTTGCTGCTGGGGCCTACGCCCGAGGATCTCACGGATTTTACCTGGTCTCCCTCGGGGAACCTGCTGGCAGTGTTGCAACTGCGCAAGAGCTCCGATGTGGTGCTCATCAACGATCTAACCGGGAAGCAGCCGCATTAAGTCATAATGACTGTATTGAATCTCCGACTTTGGTTCCGTGACCCCTTATTCCTGCTGGCTTTGGCCGCCGGTCTGATTGCCTTTGTAGTGCAATCCGGTGAGCTTGGCAGCGCCGATACGACCCATCGCCTGCAAACTGCGCATTCCTTTTGGACCGGCCAACCGGAGGTGTTTCCCAACGAGTTTCCGGAATTCGGCGTCCACGGCCGCGGGGGGAAAATACAGAGCTGGTATAGCATCGGCCAGTCGCTGCTGTTGTTGCCTCCGGATGTGGTTGGGGCTTATGTCGCACGCCTCCCCATCTTTGCGAACTACGACGACACCGACCCCAGCGTGCGCGACATCATCGTCACCTACAGCATCAACATTCTGGTGACGGTGCTGACGGCGCTGGTTTGTTTCCGCTTCCTGCGGCAGCTGAATTTCGAAGTGACGCAATCTGTGGTGGGCGTTCTGGCTTTGCTGGTCGCGACCACTCATCTCCATTACACGCAGAATATGATGGAGAACAATTACATCTTCTTGTTGAGCCTGACGGGATTCTCCTATCAGTACGAGTGGTTGCGGACGGGCAGCCGGCGCGCGCTGTTGATTGGCTCGGGTGCGTTCGGGCTCAATCTGCTGACGCGGCTGCCGACCGGCCTAGATCTTCTATCTGGAGCGTTGTTCCTGCTGCTGGTGCTGTGGTTCGAAGGGGTGCGTGGCCGGGCTCTCTGGGGTCGATGCAAGAGTTACATCGCGACGGCGCTGCCTGTTTATCTGTTTTTTGGATTGCTCGACCGGCTCTACCAGGTCTACCGCTTTGGATGGAAAGCAGTATTTGTTACCTACGTCACGATCATCGCCCGCGAAACCAGAGGGCGCAACCCTTCGTTGCCTTCCAACTATCCTTTCGAAACGCCGTGGCATGTCGGGTTTTTCGGAGCGCTCTTCACCCCGGAAAAGTCGATCTTCCTGTTTGATCCACTGATCGTGCTGATGATTCTTCTCTGCGTCGTAGCCTGGAAGCGATTCAGCCCAGACGTGAAGGCGTACGTCATCATGAGTTGCCCCTTGCTGTTGGCGTACATGAGTTTTTATGCTCGGTATACCGTGTGGAGCGGAGACTTCGCCTGGGGCGATCGCTATGTTTCCACTGCGGTTGAGTTGGCGTCGCTGCTCGCGGTCCCCCTGCTGCTGCGTCATCGCTCACAAATGGCAAAGCCGGTGTGGTTCCTTGGGTTGGCGTTGTTGGGCATCAGCACGTTGATTCAAGTGATGTCGCTCGCTTTCTGGTTGCCGCTCGAGATTTACCAGATGGAGACACTTGGTCACCCAACTTTCGTGATCCTTCTGCGCTTGAAGAACATCGTTGCCTTTACGCTTGGGAAAATGGATGCGTGGGGCCTTAACAACCACGCCATGACGGAGGATCCGTGGGACTACGCCCACATCACGGAGTGGAATTTTCTGCCCTTTGTTCTGCGGCGAGTCGGCGTAGCGCCCGCTTGGGTCGTGGATATTGCGCTGGCGGTGTGGGCTGCTGGACTCGCCGCATTGGCTGCGACCTTATGGCAGATCCGCAGAGTGCTTGGCCGCGCCAAGTCAGGGGACTTCGCTAGCGTCGTGAAGTAGCTCCCAACGCTGCAAAGCGATGGGGACATTACCATTGTTCCAGACAAAGTTGTTGAACTGCAGCATGGAGAAGTTTTTGCCTTGGGTACGGCGCGCATCAGCGAGCAATTGCGTGATCTGCAGTTTACCGATCTGGTAAGTCATGCCTTGACCAGGCGCGCTGGCGAAGAAGGAAGCCTCATCCAGCGCAGTTGCCCGGTCCATGGGGACGGTACTCGCCAGGTAATCAGCGCCCTGTTGCAGGCTGAACTCACCCAAGGCAAGCTTGACGTCCACCTCCACGCGGAGTGCGCGTAGCCGCATGAAGGTGTAGATGGTCGCGCGGGTATGCGGATTGTCGTCGAAGTATCCGGCCTGCAACATCATCTCTTCGGCGTAGAAACCAAGGCCTTCATTAGCGCCGGAGTCGTAGTAGTGGCGCCGGATCGGATCGGGGTTGTGCCAACCAAGGCACAGCTGGAAATAGTGGCCTGGCACGCCCTCATGAACGAGGATGGGTCGCGGATCGTGCGCCTGGGAAAGTTTGAAGAAGCCCAGGTTGGGCCCTGGCTGGTGAATGTAGCTGGTCCCATCCTGATCGAGGCGCGAAGGTCCGGTTAGGTCATCGTTTTCGCCCATGTCCTGGAAGGGTTCGAGGTAAGCCGGCAGTACCAGGTTGCGGTAGTGCTTCATCCAGGCGGGCACGCTGAGGATTTTTTGGTCGACGAGGAAGGCGCGGACTTTTTCTTCATCGACCTTTTCGGCTTGCATCTGCGCTGTTGCATTGGGGAAGAAGGGCTGGGGTGGAGCGCCGGCAAGACGAGTCTGCTGGTAGGCTTCAAACGCCACCGCCCGGCTCCACTCCTGGCGGCTCATCGCGAGCAATTGCTCGGGTGTGTAGGGGATCAGCGCTACCTTGCGCAAGAAAAATAGGAAGTTGTCGCGTCCAATGGCCGTGTCTTTGCGCGCCGTGGGCAATTTGGCCACGAGCCACGCGCGGTATTGCGTGAGCGCTGTTACCGCGGCGGGTGTGACCTGTTGCAGAGCTTGATTATTTGCCGCCGTGAGCTGCGGTGCGAGCGCCGTCACGGTGCGTTGCAAGCGGTCGCCAACCTTATCCAGGGAGCCGATAGCCAACTGCGCAAAGGGTTGACGCAAATCGATCAGGTTTTCCTGGGCAGCCTGAAGCGTGGCCGGGATCTGCTTAACGCGAGCGATGATCTCCTGCTGCCGTGTTTCTGAGAACGGTGGCGGAGGCAATAGAAGAATGAAGACCGAGCCCAAGGTTTGGTCGACGTAGAACTGCGGGTTACGCTTCCAGCTCTGTTCGATGGACAGCTCCCAGCGCACGCGAGCCACTGCTGAGCCGAGGAGTCGATAGTCCACCTGATCGTGAATCGGGGCTTGCGCCGAGGGTGCGAGAGCCTTCCATCGCTGCTCGAAGACGTCGAGTTGCCGCAGCCGGTGGGTGATGCTCTGTGATGACCAATCGATAACCAAGCCGGCAGGCCGTTCGATGCGCGGGATGTCGTCGTCACTGAAGGGCTGCTCCTGGGCTCTCCATTGCCAGAAGGTGTCGTTTAGCTCGCTCAGGTTGTCGGCGCGGGCAAAGATACCTTGCGCAAACAGCAAATACAGAACGGCTAGATACCGCAAGAATTTCAAGAGCAGCTCCTTGTTTATAGAGAGCCAGTGTATCCGAGTAGCGCCGTGAACCGCGCGATTGCCCGATTTACCTAGCGTAGCCGGCGCGACTGATTTGTTGTTGCGGTGGCTCTGTCCCTCCACCTTCTCTCACGCCATAGTGAGCGACTGCCCTAAAATTTGTTATCCCTGGCCATGCTCGGGAGGATAGAAAAAGTGCGTCGGGTGTTGTGGTATCCCACGCAAGCCAACCCCGGGCTTGAATGCGGCACCCAGTCTTCATTGCCGGTGGAGAGAACCGCAGGCGCGTTGGGATGACAAAGTTCAGGGCGGTGACTTTTCTTGGGAGTTGTTAGATTGGATGGACAGAGTTTGACAGAAGCCGGCTGCTCCCTTAGCGTTTTGCGAATAGAGCAGAGGTCAGAATGGAAACACTTAAGGGACGTACTGCGCTGGTTACCGGCGCTTCACGCGGGTTGGGCGCGGCGATTGCTTTGGAGTTGGCTGCCAGAGGTGCAAAGGTTGCGGTCAATTACTTCGCCAAGCGAGACCGCGCCGAGCAACTATGCGCGCAGATTAAACAGAAGGGCGGGGAAGCCGCTGCCTTCTACGCCGACGTTCGTTTGGAAGCGGATGTGGAGAAGATGATCCGCGCGGTGGAGGAGACTTATCAACAAATCGATATCGCCGTGATCAACGCCACCGGTCCGCAGCCCTTCCTGACCATCGAACAACAGACGTGGGAGCGATATCTCGATCAACTGGAATTTTTTGTGAAGTCACCGCTGCTTATCTTGCAGCGCGTCATAGCCGGCATGAAAAGCCGCGGCTATGGACGAATCATACAAATCGGCAGCGAGGTTTTCGAACTGGGCAACCCCGTGTTCGCTCATTATGTCGCGGCCAAAGCAGCGCAGTTGGGGCAAACACGGTCCTGGGCCCGCGAACTTGGCCCAACCGGCATCACTGTCAACCTGGTCGCTCCAGGTTGGATTCCCACGGAACGCCATTCGGGGTCTACCCAGGCGGAGATCCATTCCTATACCGAGAAGGTTCCGATGAAGCACATGGGAACTGCAGAAGATGTGGCGAATACGGTCGCTTTCCTGGCCAGCGATGCGGGCAGATTCATTACCGGGCAGAAGATCGCGGTGAACGGCGGCAATACGGTCGAATAATTTCAGCTCATCGTGCGGAGTGTGGGGCTCACGATCAAAGGAGCCTCGGTTGCCGCCTGGACCTCGGCAACGGAAACCCCGGGGGCAATCTCATCGAGCACCAGCCCCTCTGGGGTGACGTTGATCCAGGCCAACTCGGTGGCGATGGAGTCGACAACACCAACCCCGGTCAGCGGCAACCGGCAGGCGTTGAGAATTTTTGGGCGGCCATCGCGCGTGGTGTGCTCCATGGCTACGATGACATGCCGTGCGCTGGCTACCAGATCCATGGCGCCGCCCATGCCCTTGACCATTTTGCCGGGGATGATCCAGTTTGCCAGGCTGCCATGGACATCGACCTCCATGGCGCCGAGGATGCTCAGGTCGACGTGACCGCCGCGGATCATGGCGAAGGCATCGGCGCTGGAAAAAAAGGATGTTCCGGGCAGCACGGACACCGTCTCCTTGCCAGCGTTGATCAGGTCGGGGTCCACTTCCTCTTCCAAAGGATAGGGCCCGATGCCCAACATGCCGTTTTCCGATTGCAGCACGACTTCGACCCCGGGCGGAACATGGTTGGCGACCAACGTGGGCATGCCAATGCCAAGGTTCACGTAGAAGCCGTCGCGCAGCTCCTGCGCCACCCGCTTGACGATGCGATTGCGTTTCTCAATCTCCTGCATTCGGTTTCCTTACCGTCCGGCGTTCGATGCGTTTTTCGCACGAGGTGCACTGGAAAATACGTTTGACGTAAATGCCCGGGGTCACAATCGTGTCGGGATCCAGTTCACCTGGCTCTACCAGCTCTTCCACCTCGGCGATGGTGATGCGCGCGGCGGTAGCCATCATGGGGTTGAAATTGCGCGCGGTCCGGCGGTAGACCAGGTTGCCCTGCCGGTCTCCCTTCCAGGCCTTCACCAATGCGAAGTCTGCCTTGAGCGCCGTCTCCAGCAAGTAGTCACGGCCATCGAAAGTGCGCTGCTCTTTGCCCTCGGCGACCAGAGTACCCACGCCGGTGGGTGTGTAGAAGGCAGGAATGCCGGCTCCGCCGGCGCGGATGCGTTCCGCCAGTGTGCCCTGCGGGACCAAGGACACTTTGAGCGTGCCTGCGATCACCTGCTTTTCCAGCAGCATGTTTTCGCCTACGTAGCTGCCGGTGTGGGAGGCGATCATACCCGCCTCGAGCAGCAGACCGAGGCCGAAGCCGTCAATTCCCATGTTGTTGGAGATGGTGTGCAGGCCGGTCACCCCACGGCGCACCAGGGCGGCAATTGCGTTTTCTGGAATGCCGCAAAGCCCAAATCCTCCCAACATCAGGGTTGCGCCAGGAGGAATGTCGGCAACGGCCGCATCGGGGGTGGAGAATACTTTATTCATAGCTGCGCACGGCGAGTTTACCCGTTCCAGCACAAAAATGTCTTGCTGAGCCAAGCGTGGCTACGACCATGTAGCATTTAGGTTGTCGAGAAGAGGACCACGTGAGTACTGAAAGGCAAACCTCCCCAGGAGAGCGCTTCCGGTCTGCTGTCAAGCAGGAGCATCCATTGCAGGTGATCGGCGCCATCAATGCCTATACGGCGCGGATGGGGCAGGCGACGGGCTTTCGCGCGCTCTACCTTTCGGGTGGAGGCGTGGCTGCCAACTCGCTCGGCATGCCCGATCTCGGTATCAGCAGCATGGAAGATGTGCTGATCGACGCTCGCCGCATTACCGACGTCACCACTCTGCCGCTACTGGTGGACATCGACACCGGTTGGGGGAGCGCCTTCAATATCGCACGCACCATCCGCTCCATGGAGCGTGCGGGGGTCGCGGCGGTGCATATCGAAGACCAGGTTGGAGCGAAGCGCTGCGGCCACCGGCCAGGGAAGGAATTAGTTCCGGCCGAGGAGATGGTCGATCGCATCAAGGCCGCGGTTGATGCCCGCACCGATCAGGACTTCGTGATCATGGCGCGTACCGACGCTTTGGCCGGCGAGGGATTGGCTGCAGCGCTCGATCGCTGCGCTGCCTATGTTTCCGCGGGCGCGGACATGATCTTTGCCGAGGCGGTGACGGATTTGGCCCTGTACGCGCGCTTCAAGGAGCGAGCCGGTGTGCCCATCCTCGCCAACATCACAGAGTTTGGACAGACGCCGCTCTACACTACGCAGCAGTTGGGTGCCGCGGGAGTGGACATTGTGCTGTTCTGCTGCGCCGCTTACCGGGCCATGAACGCCGCGGCGCTTAAGGTGTACCATGCCATCCGGACCGAAGGTACACAGAGCAATGTGCTCAGTTTGATGCAGACTCGCGCCGAGCTTTACGAGTTTCTCGGCTACTACGCCTACGAGCAAAAGCTTGATCAGCTCTTTGAGGCATCCAAGCACAGTTGAACCCTGGGAGAAGCAATCGATCATGGCGACCACAGTTGATGCGCAGCAAGCAACCTTCAAACCGAAAAAATCCGTGGCCCTCTCCGGAACGCCGGCCGGCAATACGGCCCTGTGCACGGTAGGGCGAACCGGCAACGATCTGCATTATCGCGGCTATGACATTGCCGATCTTGCCGCGCACTGCGAGTTCGAGGAGGTGGCCTACTTGTTGCTGCGGGGCAAGCTGCCCAATGCCACCGAGCTGGCGGCGTACAAGCAAAAGCTGAAGCGCCTGCGAGGCCTGCCGGCCAACGTATGCATGGTGCTGGAGCAGCTTCCTGCCGCGACCCACCCCATGGATGTGCTGCGTACCGGGGTTTCCGCCCTGGGCTGCACGCTACCGGAAAAGGACGACCATAACCCCGCCGGCGCTATCGAGTGCGCGGATGTGCTGCTCGCCACCGTTGGATCCATGTTGCTTTACTGGTATCACTTCAGCCGCAACGGACGAAGCATCGACGTGGAATCGGGACAAGACACGCTGGCCGGGCACTTTCTCGAGCTGCTGCATGGCGAGGCTCCGAGCGAGCAGTGGATTCGCGCCATGCAGGTCTCGCTGGTCCTTTACGCCGAGCATGAATTCAATGCCTCGACTTTCACTGCGCGCGTCATTGCAGGCACCGGCTCGGATATCTACTCCTGCATTACTGGCGCGATTGGCGCGCTGCGTGGGCCGAAGCACGGCGGAGCCAACGAGGTGGCCCTCGAAATTCAGCAGCGCTACGTCTCTCCTGATGAGGCGGAGCGGGATATACGCGCCCGCCTGGAAAAGAAGGAAGTCGTCATCGGCTTCGGTCATCCGGTCTACACGGTCAGCGATCCGCGCAACGCCATCATCAAGAAAGTCGCGCTGGGACTTGCCGAATCCACTGGGGACTTTGCCATGTACCGCATTGCCGAGCGACTCGAAGCCGTCATGTGGGAAGCCAAGCGTATGTTTCCCAACCTGGATTGGTTCAGCGCCGTCTCTTATTACCTGATGGGGGTGCCGACGGCGATGTTCACCCCGCTCTTTGTGCTGGCCCGTACCTCGGGTTGGAGCGCTCATATCCTCGAGCAGCGTGCCGATGGCAAGATCATTCGCCCGGCGGCCAATTACACCGGGCCTGAGGATCTTGCATTCGTCCCCATTGCCCAACGCGCCTAAGCATTTCTCCCGGAGATAAGAATGTCTGTCCATGCCACAGGGGAGCGTCCCCCTTATGATCAGGTTCTGGTCGATATCGCGAATTACATCTGCGATGACAGCATCGAGAGCGAACTGGCCTATGCCACGGCGCGCAACTGCCTGATCGACACCCTGGGGTGCGGCCTTGAGGCGCTCGAGTATCCAGCCTGCACCAAGCTACTTGGGCCAGTGGTGCCGGGAACGATTGTGCCGAACGGCGCCAAAGTTCCGGGTACGGCGTTTCAACTGGACCCGGTGCAGGCCGCCTTCAATATCGGCGCCATGATTCGCTGGCTAGATTTCAACGACACCTGGCTGGCCGCCGAATGGGGCCACCCGTCTGACAATCTGGGTGGAATCCTCGCCGTCGCCGACTGGCTCTCTCGCACCGCCGTTGCCGAGGGAAAGGCTCCGCTGACCATGCGCGCGGTGCTGACGGCGATGATCAAGGCACATGAGATCCAGGGCTGCCTGGCGCTCGAGAACTCGTTCAACAAGGTTGGCCTCGACCACGTCGTCTTGGTCAAGGTGGCCTCGACCGCGGTCGTGGCCCAGATGCTTGGCCTAACCCGAAGTCAAATTCTCGACGCATTGTCTCTGGCCTGGGTCGATGGCCAGAGCTTGCGAACGTATCGCCATGCGCCCAATACCGGCTCGCGGAAGAGCTGGGCGGCCGGCGACGCTACCAGCCGCGCGGTTCGTCTTGCGCTCATGGTGCGCGCCGGAGAGATGGGCTATCCCTCGGTGCTGACTGCGAAGGGGTGGGGGTTTTACGATGTGCTGTTTCGGGGCCACCCCTTTGCGTTCCAGCGCCCTTACGGCTCTTACGTGATGGAGAATGTCCTATTCAAGATCAGCTACCCGGCCGAGTTCCATGCGCAAACCGCCGTAGAGGCCGCGATGGCGCTGCGCGCAAAGCTGCTTGCTGCCGGCAAGTCCGCGGAGGATATCAGCTCCATCGAGTTGCGCACCCACGAGGCCTGCCTGCGCATCATCGATAAGAAGGGGCCGCTCAATAATCCTGCCGACCGCGACCACTGTGTGCAGTACATGGTTGCCGTTGCTCTTATTTTTGGGCACCTGACCGCGTCCGATTATGAAGACTCTTTTGCGGCTGATCCGCGCATCGATGCGTTGCGGGAAAAGATGTACTGCAGCGAGGAGCCTGCCTTTACCGCCGACTACCACGATCCGGAGAAACGCTCGATTGCCAATTCGCTCACGCTTACTCTGAGCGATGGCAGCGCGTTCACTGAGACAGTCGAGTATCCGCTGGGGCACCGGCGCCGCAGAGGCGAAGGCATCCCGCTGCTCGAAGCGAAGTTCCGCACCAATCTGGGCCGCCGGCTTGCGCCGGAACGACAGACGGCAATACTGAAGGTCTCGCTTGACCAGCAGGCACTCGAACGCATGCCGGTGCAGGAGTACGTGGACCTGTACGTCGGGTGAGGGCCGGGCGTGACTATAATCCCGGAATGCCCTTGAGCCGAAGAGCCTTTGTTTCTGGAATGCTGGCCACTCCGCTGGCAGCAGCCTACTCGTCGTTTGCCGCGAATGCGGCGCCGATGAAGATCACACGGGTTGAGACGGTTTACTGGAAGTCTCCGGAAGATGCTCCGTTCAGGCCGAATTGGACGTGGCTGAAGATTGATACGGATGCGGGGATCTCTGGCATAGGCGAAACCTATCCAAGGAACGGAGTGGAAGCTGCGATGGTGCATACCATTGCCCCTTCGCTGATTGGCCGCGACCCTCGGGATATCGAACGAATTTGGGCCGACCTGTATCGGCAATTCGATTTTCAAATCGCCGGCGGTACGGAGATGCGAGTGCTGAGCGCGCTGGACCTGGCCTTATGGGACCTGCTTGGAAAGTCGTTGAATGCGCCGGTCTACCGGCTGATCGGTGGCAAAGCGAACCCTCAGGTCCGCTTGTACAACACATGCTTCCCTTACAAATATGATTTCAATCGCGAGCCGGAGAAGATCATGCAAGAGCTGATCGACACGCGCGGCATTAAAGGCATCAAGATATGGCCCTTCGATGGCGCTGCCTTGCGCAACAGGAACGAGTACATTACCTGGAAAGATATCGAGGAGGGGCTGGTTCCGGTCAAGAAGCTACGTGATGGATTCGGAGACGAGATTGAGATCGCCATCGAGTTTCACGGGCAGTGGAATCTCACTTCCGCCATCCGCATTGCCCACGCTCTTGAACCGTATAAGCCGATGTGGCTGGAAGATATGCTGATGCCAGGTAACTTCGACCAATATGATCAGCTGGCGATCGCAACCTCGTTACCGCTCACCGTTGGCGAACGCATGGCCGGCAAGATGCAGTTCGAGCGCTTGCTGGAGTCGCGGACGCCAAAATATGTGATGTTCGATGTCACCTGGTGCGGCGGATTGACCGAGGCGCGCAAAATTGCTGCGCTCGCCGATGCCCAGGAACTGCCGATTGCTCCTCACACGGCAGGGGGGCCGCTGTTGTTTTATGCGTCGACGCACCTGACGACGGCGTCACCCAACGTGTGGATCCAGGAGAGCTGCCAAAGGTATTATGAGCACGACTGGCCGCTGATATTGGAAAATCCGATTGTTCCGAAAGACGGTGCGGTGCAGGTTCCGGAAGGGAGCGGCTTCGGCATGCGGATAAAACCAGAGGTGTGGAACCATCCGGCATCTGTTCACGCAGTCTCGGGCCACGCTTAGTTATGATGAATGGACCAGAGTGAAGAACTCCACTTATTCAGAGCGCGGATGCGAGGCAATGGGAATGGCGTGTGAAACGGCGGGCAGGATTAGGAAATCGTTCATCAAAGTATTGTTGCTCGCGTCGCTGACCTCGCCGGGTTATGGGCAAGTCCACTATGAACCGACGCTTGAATCGCTCAACCAACATCCGCTGCCGCAGTGGTATGCCGATGCGAAGCTTGGCATATTCATTCACTATGGGTTGTACTCGGTGCCCGGCTGGGCTCCCTTATCGCATCCTGAACACGATTTCCGCAACGTCGACTACATCAAGAACAACCCGTATGCGGAATGGTATTACAACGTGATGCGCATCGATGGATCGCCTACCCAGGCATACCATCGCGAGCACTACGGCGCTGACTACAACTACTATAATTTCGCTCCGGTGTTCGACCAGGAGAACATGAAGTGGAAGCCGGAGCAATGGGCAAGCATTTTTCATGATGCAGGCGCCAAGTATGTCGTGCTTACCACCAAGCATCATGAGGGATTTACGCTTTGGCCCAGTTCCACGCCAAACCCGACGCTCCCGAAAGACCGGCAGCATGCTACACGCGACATCGTGGGCGAGCTGACGAGCGCGGTCCGCAAGCAGGGCATGCGCATGGGACTCTACTACTCCGGCGGCTATGACTGGACGTTTGTTCCGGGCCCGATCCGCGTGCCCGCTGACTACCAGACAGTGAAGCCACAGAGCGAGGCCTATGGCAAATATGCCGATGCGCAAATTAAAGAGTTGATCGTGCGTTACCACCCGGCGGTTTTGTGGAATGACATTGATTGGCCCAAGTCCGGCCACCCGCTCGAAATCATGGCCGACTACTACAACACGGTGCCCGATGGAGTGATCGACGATCGTTTCGGCGTCAAGCATTCCGACTTCACTTCGCCCGAGTATCAGAAGGTCGATGAAATCCGGGCGACCAAGTGGGAAGAGTGCCGCGGCCTCGGCCGTTCCTTTGGCTACAATCGCGCTGAGGGCGAGGCAGAGACGATTGCCCCAGACGCCTTGATCTATCTGCTGGCGGACATTGTGAGCAAGAACGGAAATCTGCTGCTGGATGTTGGCCCGGAGGCGGATGGAACGATTCCACCGGTACAGATGGAACGCTTGCGCGCGCTGGGCGCGTGGTTACACCAAAATGGGGACGCTATCTACGGCACGCAACCGTGGACGCGGGCGACCGGCAAAAGCAGCGAAGGCATCGATGTCCGCTTCACGCGCAAGAACGGCAATCTCTACGCGATTCTCCTGGGCAAACCCCAGCATCCTGAAGTAACTCTACTGGGCGTAAAGGCCAAGCCTGGAACCGCACTCCACCTTCTGGGTTACACGCAACCGCTCAAGTGGAGCGCGGAAGGCGAGAATCTCAAAGTCGAGTTGCCGGCATCCCTACCCGGCCAGTATGCCTTTGTGTTGCGGTTTCAGGCGGTCGCCGCACCTTAGGAGTCTGCGTGAGAACCGGAAGGATCAGACCGGCAACAAATGGTTGGTGCCCCATTGCCCCGAGCGGAAGAATTCAAGGTTCTTCAAGGGTACGGGCACAATGAATAGGCTCTGAGGGAATTGTTCCAGCACAACTCCGGCACACCGAGAGCCATTATCCCACTCAAGCCAAAGTACGGCTTGAATGGGGCACCCAGCATTTGTTGTCGGTGTAGCAAAGCTCAGGTCTGATCGCTCGGGTTTCCATTGCGAAACTGCCTTAGCTTTTCAGGTTAACTGCTGATCGCGCATAACCTGCCTGGTATAGGTCAAGTCTCTGCGCATGGCTGCGATCAATTCCTGCTTGGGAATCGTAAGAGTCTTGTCGCCGTTCTCGGCGCCCCCAAGCCCGGAATACTCAAAGTGGAGTTGGACCGGCCCGGAGAAGCCGTTCGCTTTGGCGATGGCAAAGAAACCTGGAAAATTAACCATTCCCTCGCCCATGGCACACCAGTGCGGAACCCAGGCATCTTCCACCCCGAGCGACTTGTCAAAGGGATCGCGATGGATATTCTTTCCTTTGTTCTGCTGCCACGTAAAGTCCTTGAGAGCAATGCCTCGCATTTGATTCTTGACCAGCCGAGAACTTGCGATCCAGCCACCATAGCCGCCTTCGACTGTCGCGTGACCGATGTCGTAGTTGACTGCAATCCACCGTGGATCGAATCCCTGGAAGAGTGTCCAAAGGTCCCAGATGGGGGCCCCCACCAGTCCCGGCCCGGAGTGGGTGTGGTACATGCCGCAGATGTGGTGTTCCTGGTTTAGTTCAGCCAGCGCTTTGGTCTGCGGCTTCAATTCGTTTAGCCTTTCGGCAATGCCCTGATCAGCCGGATAAGTCAAGCCTCCCCAGCGATACTGACGGATGCCGAGCTGGCTGGCTGTTTTCAGCATGGCTTCGACGTGGGGTGTCTGCACGCTGGTAATCTCGGTCGAGATCATCGGAACCGTGAGGCCGGCGCGGCGAACCGCCTCCACCGCCGCTGGAAGATCAGCCTCGACCCGTTCGGGCAAAACATGACCGCCGGCGCGAACCGTAAGGTCAACGCCATCGAAGCCAGTATCTCTTGCGATCGCAGCCGCCTCAGCAACGGTGGTCCACTGTAAATGTTTGGAGAAGACACAAATCTTCAGCTTTTCCGGTGATGCCTCAGTGGGAGGAGGGTTGTCTTCGGCAAGTGCGCGGAAGGCGCTGGACATAGCAGCGCCCATCAGAAGTGTGCGGCGCGACATAACATTTGGCGGCGAATCACTCATCGTGTGCGGCCCTCAACAGAGGTGTATAAAACATATGGAGTATTATCACTCTCTAAATTACATAGCAATGGCGGGGTAAAGAATGCTTGTTTCCCTTAGCGGCCAGGTGGCCGTGGTTGTTGGAGCATCGAGCGGCGTAGGCCGTGCCGCGGCGGTGCTGCTCGCGCGCGACGGCGCGAAGGTGGTGGCGGCTGCGCGGCGCGATGATCGTTTGCAATCTCTCAAGGATGAACTGGCGAAAGAAAAGCACGATATTACCGTGCGCCGAGCTGACGCTTCCAAAGCAGAAGACATGCAGGAGCTGGCACAGGCAACGCTGGAACAATTCGGGAGGATCGATATCCTGGTCTTCGCCAGCGGGACCAATACTCCCGATCGGGCGATGGAGCGGCTCAACCCTGAAATATGGAACTCGCTCATCGATACAAATCTCAATGGGGCCTTCTACGCCACGCATGCAATTTTGCCCAGTATGCGCAAGGCCGGCTCCGGCCATTTGATTTACATCGCGTCGATCAGCGGATTGTTGCCGGATGTATCGGGCGCCGCGTATCAGGCGTCCAAGCGAGGGATGCTCGGACTAGCCCACGCCATTCGCATGGAAGAAAAGCAGAACGGTATCAGAACGTGTGCTATCTGTCCTGGTCTCATCAATACTGAATTGCTGGAAAAAAGGCCGGTGAAGCCCTCCCCCGAAATGCTGGCGAAGGCCTTGCAGTCCGAAGATGTTGCGGAAGTAATCTTATTTGTCGCGAAATTGCCGGCCCATGCGTCGGTGCCTGAGATGCAGGTGATGCCGACGTTTCAGTAGCTTTCCTTAGGATAAAGGCTCGCATAGATTTAAAAGGAAAAGTTTGTCTGGTCACCGGAGGAACCAGCGGTATTGGGGCCGCCACTGCGCTGACTGCGCATTGTTTAAGATAAGGCCGGTGCTAGCTCTTCCGTTGCCGGCAGCGTCCAAACCAGCCATGCGGAGATCAATGGAATGATTCCGAAAAGGACGAACGCCGGCTGAAATGAGTATCGCTGCACCAGCCAACCAGTCACCAAACTGAACATCATGCCGCCGAAGCCTGCGCCCATGCTGGCGAAGCCCCAGATGGAGGCCACCGCTCCCTTGGGAAATACATCTCCGGGAACGGCCAGCAGGTTTGCAAGCGCGCCGGTGTAACCGAAGGTTGCGACCGATATCAGCGCGATGCAACCGGCGGCACTCTTGCTTTCGCCGACGAAAACAGCAGAGGTCATCAGGACAGAAAAAATAAGAATGGCAATCCGCCGTGTGGTGGCTGGCGTTCGACCTAAGTGCAGTAATGCGGTGAACACGATTCCTCCGGCCAGATTGCCGATGGCGGCGCTGAGGAAGGGTATCCAGGCCGTCTGGCCGATTCGCTGCATGGAGAAGCCGTGGACAACTTTCAGATATTGTGGGACCCAAAAAATATAGAAGTACCAAGCCGGATCGCTGAAGACTTTGGATAGAGTGAACTGCCAAAGAAAGCTCGATCGCAATAGGGACTTAAGCGGGAGCCGGTCTGTTCCATCTTGTTGCCCGGCGGCTAGTCCTGGTTTCAGTTTTGGATAAAAGCGGAGCCACGCGACTAGCCAGAGGAAGCCAAGCAGGCCTACAGAAAGAAACGCAGTTCTCCACCCGGCGCTCAGTAGGATCCATGCCAGCAAGGGAGGAGCAAGAATCGCCCCGACCGATGAGCCGCTGTTGAAAATACCCGAAGCGAGCGAGCGCACTTCCGCGGGAAACCACTCTGCGACCAGCTTCACTCCGGCGGGATAGTTGCCTGCCTCTCCCATGCCGAGCAGGAATCGGAACGTGCCCAGGCTTAGGGCGCCGGCAGAGAGCGCACACAACATTTCTGCCGTCGACCACCATGCAATCGTCCATGCATAGCCGGCCTTGGTTCCCAGGTGGTCCAGCAGCCGGCCGGAGACGCCGTTGGCCAGTGTGTACGCGAGCATGAACGCTGAAACGATGTAGGAATAGCGTTGTGCAGAGATGTGAAATTCTTCGAGTAGTACTGGCGCCATCACCGACAAGGTCTGCCGGTCGAGGTAGTTGATGACTGTCGCCAAAAACGCAAAACTCAGAAGCAGCCACTTAGTTCGGTCGCTCAGGATCGGTGTCTGCATCGCTTGCACTTGTATCGCACTTCGGTTGACTCTATCCATTCGTGTCGATCGGTGCCAAGATGGGCTCTCCGCCCCGGTCGGGATGACAAAGTGGAGAGTGGCGTTCACATTGGCAGTTGTACGCGGTGGATGGACAGAAACAGCGCAAAAGCAACTGCCGAGGTTTCATTTTGCCGGGTGTGCACCAGCGAACAAGGGAAGAAAATGATAGGTATCGATTGCTTTCCCGAGGTTGTTGTCAATAGAGCGAAAGCTATTGTGGGCTTCGCCCGTCGTTTTCGTCCCGGTACGCTGGTGCGAACCTGGGGCACCCGTCTTGCTCCTATGGGGCAAATGCTCTGCCAAGACTCATCCGGTGTAACCCATGTCCGCTAGTACTTTGCGCATATAGGAGAAGCTGGAGGTCACGCCGGGCATTGGATCGTCGCCGTGAATCTCGTACTCCAGATCGACAAAGCCTTTGTACTTGATCGCGACCAGAGTTTCAAAGATGCGCCGGATGGGCATCAAGCCCTCACCGACAGCAACCTGGCTTTCCTTGGCGGTGAAGCTGGTAAGGTCTTTGGTGTGCATGTTGAAGAGCCGCGGACCCACCTGCTTGATGGCGTCCACCACATCCGTGCCCGCCCTCACGGTGTGTCCTATATCTATGCAGCATCCGATCCGCGGATCCATGTTGCCTACCACCTTCAGAACATCTAGCGGCGAATGCCACAGCTTGTCCTCGGGGCCGTGATTGTGGATCGCGAGCCGTATGTCGTACTCCTTTACAAATTTCTCTATACGCGGAAGTGTGGCCGGGTCGGGGTCTCCAGCCACGATTACCGAGACACCGGCTCGCTTGGCATATTCGAACTTACCGCGGATATCGTCATCTTCATCCTTGGGAAAGTAAACCGTCCCGACGGCATGCAGCTGGATGCCTGCAGCATGGTAGTCGTCGAGCGCCTTCGTCTCCTCCGCCGGGTCCATCGGGAGATGGTTCTTGACGTCCTTCGCGTTCAGTGACAGCACGTTGAGCTGCTTCATGAAGCCGATCAATTGCGCGCGGTCAAAATTGCGAAATGTATAGCTGCACAAACCCAAATGGAATGGCGAGGGAGTGGCGGCCAGGGCCACAGACGGCAGAACGCTCGACGTCGCATACGCAGCTGCGGCCAACGCACCCGAGCCAACGAAAGTACGGCGGGAAAGGGATTTTGTCATAAGTGAAAATGTGCTCTAAACGTGCGGAGCCCAGCCCTTCTCATACTCTCGGCCCCACATCTTCATGGCCTCTGAGTCGCCTTGGATCTTTCCGTCTTTCTCGTCGATGAGTAATTCGCGATTGACTTCCCAGGCGATGTTGGAGAGCTGCAAGATGGTGACGGAGACGTTGCCGACAGCAATGGGAGCGTTCAGTTTTTCTCCCGTGCGGATGGCGGCGATGAAGTTTGCGAAATGCGCATCGGTCATCGAATCTGCGCCCACCAGATCATAGGACGATGTTTTGCTGCCGACCTTGAATTCGCTGGTCTTGGTTCCCTTGAGATCGTAGATCTCGTAGCCATCGCGATCCACCACCACTGTTCCCGTGGTGCCCATAATCGCTGAACCGCGATCACGGTTGTAGAACTTCATGCCCTGGCAGCTCTTGCCTTCCCACGAAAGCATCTTGTCCCGGTAGTCGAAGCTGGTCACCATGGTGTCGGGGAACTGCCAGTCATCCTTGAATTGATACCTTCCACCGCTCGCGGTGACCCGCTGCGGATAGTCGACGCCGAGCGCCCAACGGCACACATCCACTTCATGGGTTCCGTTGTTAAGCGCCTCGCCGGTGCCATAGATTCTGAACCAGTGCCAGTTATAGGGCTGCACGTTGTCGGTATAGGGCTTGCGCGGCACCGGACCCTGCCATAGATCCCAATCAAGCTCTGCTGGAACGGGCGCCGGCTTGCCATACCCGATCGACTTTCTGGTGTTGCTGTACCAGGCTTTGGCATAGTAGGCCCGGCCAATCAGGCCGTTGTGAATCTTGTCGACGATCTCGATGGTGTGTGGCGACGAGCGCTGCTGGGTGCCCATCTGCACCATCTTGCCGTATTTCTTCTGCGCCTCCACCAGCATTGCTCCTTCGGCCGGGTTGTGGCTGCACGGCTTCTCTACATAAACATGCTTGCCGGCCTGCAACCCGTCGATGGCCAACGGAGTATGCCAGTGGTCGGGAGTGGCGATGGTGATAGCGTCCACGTCCTTCTGGTCGAGAATCTTGCGAAAGTCCTTCTCCGCGGTGGGCGCCGATCCCATCGCCTGGAGCGTCTTGGCTGCATATTTACTGAGGATAGTGCTGTCTACATCGCACACATGGGTGATACAGGCGGTCTTCTCATTGGCCTTCAATGCCGAAAGGTGTGCATAGCCGCGACTATTAAGTCCGATGACCGCGAAGTTAAGACGGTTGTTGGACCCAAGGATCTGAGCATAGCTCTTGGCGTTGGCCCGGATCGCCAAGCCTGCCGCCCCTACCGCAAGTGCATCGAGAAACTCACGTCGATTGACCATCGTTCTACCCTCGTTAAAAAAGCGCGATTCCGATCTTATACCCGCGTGCTTACGGTCGTCGCACGCACCTTCCAAAGACGTTAGCCGAGGGTGATAGGCCGCATAACGGCGGCTGATCTTTTTGGGCGCCGGCCACCACCTCCTCTATGGCCATTAAGTTGCTAAATACAAATAGGTTAAGTGGGCTATGGCGATTCCGCTCGATGTGCGTTGACAGTGCTTAGCAGCAGAGACTAGCGTTAAAGGTCCGACCTTTCGTTGGGGAGTATCTGCCGCTTGGCCCGGAACCTAGCCTTATTGAAGCCGACGGTCTTCCGTTGGGCTGGCTCATTCGTCATGGGCGCGGGCCTGTTGGCGACGGCCGCGGGTTGCAACGGAAGACCTGCCGGTTCCTCGCGGGCGCAGCAACATCTTGACTTCAACCAGGATGTGCAGCCGATTCTTGCCAGCAACTGTTTCAGCTGCCATGGTCCCGATCCGGAAATGCGCAAGGCAAACCTGAGGCTCGATCTGGAAGAGTCCGCCTTCCGGAAACGCCCAGGGAAACCGGATGCCATTGTGCCTGGGCATCCCGAAAAGAGCGAATTGATCCGGCGGATTGAATCGAAGGATCCGCACTACCTGATGCCGCAGACTTCGCTGGGCGAAGCAAAGCCGATGAAACCTCAGGACATCGCCATTCTCAAGCAGTGGGTGGCGGAAGGTGCGCACTACCGGCCCCACTGGGCATTTGAAAAGCCGGCACGTGCGGCCGTGCCTCAATTGCAGGCCGGGGGTTCGGCACAAAATGCGATCGACGCATTTGTACTGCAGCGCCTCAATAGGGAAGGACTGCACCCATCGCCCGAGGCTGACAAAAATACTCTTATCCGCCGGGTGACCCTCGATTTGACGGGATTGCTGCCGACGCCCGCGGAAGTGAATGCGTTCGTTCAAGATCAGTCGCCGCAGGCTTACGAGAAGGTTGTCGATCGGTTGCTGGCCAGCCCGGCTTACGGCGAGCAGCGGGCGCGTTATTGGCTTGATTACGCTCGCTATGCCGATAGCTATGGATTGCACCTGGACAACAACCGATACGCCTGGGCCTATCGCGAATACCTGATCAAGTCGTTTAACAGCAACAAGCCATTCGATCAGTTTGCCAAGGAGCAGATTGCGGGGGATATGCTGCCTGCCAGCAACCTGGACCAGATCATTGCCAGCGGATATGTCCGGTCCGGCGTGAGCAGCAACGAGGGGGGCACGATTCCCGAGGAGTTGCGGGTCAACATCGCGCGGGAGCGGACTGAGGCGTATGGGGGTGCGTTTCTGGGCCTAACCGTGGGTTGTGCGGTGTGCCATGACCACAAATACGATCCCACGACGCAGAAGGATTTTTATCAGCTAAGCGCCTTTTTCAACAATATCGATGAGCAGCCGTTCAACAACGATAAGCCGGATTGGGCGCCGGTCCTGCACATTCCAAGGCCGGAGAACATCGACGCTTACAACCAGGTACTGGCCAAGCGGGCGGCGCTCCAGAAGCAGTTGGATGATTCGCGGTTGCGGCAGGGGCAGATTCTTCCGCAGTGGATCAGCTCGAAGCAGAACCTGGCTGAGCCGGTCTCAACCGAGAAGCTGCAGATCCGTTTGCGGCTGGATGAAGGCGGCGGCGAGGTGCTGAAGAATAGCGCTCCCAATGCCAATCCGAAGAGCTTTCCGATTGGAAAGTACAAACCGCAGTGGGGTGAAACCACCTGGTTGTGGCCGGATTTTCGCATGGATACCAGCACCCGGGTGGTGATGGGACAGGCGGGCGACTATGAGTGGAACCAGCCCTTCTCCAGCGGTGGTTGGTTCATGCTGCGCTCCGCACCCAATATCACTTCCAGCAAGGTTGCCGGCGCGCTGCTTTCGAAGATGGATTCCACCCAGCACTACCGGGGCTGGGATGTGGAAGCTGAGAACGGCCTAATCATCGTCAAGCTGGCCAATCAAGCGCCCAAGGAAGTACCACCCAAGGAGAAGCCGAAGAAAGGCGCGGCCAAAAAAGAAGCACCCAAGAAAGAGGAGCCCAAGAAAGTAGAGGCCAAGAAGGCAGAACCCCAGGAGCCAAAGGACTTGACGCCCATAAAGGGGATCAAGGTCATGACCACCGTTCCGCTGCCTACGGATGGCAGCTGGGATCACATCCTCTTTACCTATGACGGATCGGGCAGGGCGGCGGGCGTAAAGATCTACGTGAACGGAGCGCCGGTTGTCACAAAGGTTGTTTCAGATAACCTGGGGCAGCTTACGATGCGCACGTCGGCCCCGCTGCAACTTGGACGAATATCTCCGGATGAGCAACCCGCACGGGATACGCGCTACCAGGATTTCCGGCTGTATGACAGAATCCTGACCGCGGAGGAGGCGAAGAGGCTTCCCTTTGAAGACTATGTAGCCGAGATCATCAGTAAGCCCACTAGCCACTGGAACGCGGATCAGTGGCATGCGGTGAGCCAGTTCTACTTCGATAACGTTGATCCGTCGTCCAAACAACTCAAGCGCCAGATTCAAGCTTTGGATGCCGAACTCGACAAGCTATCCAAGGGAGGCTATCTCTCGGTGGTGGCGCGCGAGAAACCGTCCCTGGCCTACGCGGATATTCTCACCCGCGGGGTCTATACGGCACGCAAGGAGAGGGTCGAGGCCAACACCCCGCACTTTCTTCCACCGCTGCCTGCGGGCCAACCGCACAATCGCCTGGCTTTGGCGGAATGGACGGTAAGCCCGGATAATCCCTTGACCGCGCGGGTCACGGCCAATCGGATGTGGAACGAGCTCTTTGGCGCAGGATTGGTCGAGACCACGGAAGACTTTGGGATCATGGGCCAGAGGCCTTCGCATCCTCAACTGCTGGATTGGCTGGCGGTCGAATTCCGTGAGAGCGGGTGGGACATGAAGCATATGTATAAGCTCATGGTGATGTCTTCCACTTATCGCCAGAGTGCTAAAGCATATCCGCAACAGTTGGCCCGGGATCCGAAGAATCTTCTGCTGGCGCATGGTCCGCGCTACCGCATGGATGCGGAGATGCTTCGTGACATCGCGCTGCAATCGAGCGGGCTGTTGGTGAACGAGATGGGCGGGGCCAGCGTGAAACCTTATCAGCCGGAGAATGTGTGGGAGCTGGTAGGGTTTCCCAGCAGCGATACCACCCATTACAAGCAGGACCACGGGGACGCGCTTTACCGGCGCAGTATGTACACGTATTGGAAGCGTATGGCGATGCCGCCCAATATGGAAGCGTTTGACGCTCCTCCTCGGGACGTGGTTTGCACCCGGCGGCAGCGCACGGACACACCCCTGCAGGCATTGGTCACTATGAATGATCCTCAATGGGTGGAATCGTCGCGGGTCCTGGCCGAGCGCTTGATCAAAGAGGGCGGAAAACAGCCTGAGGACCGAATCAGATACCTGAGCGAGCTGGTGCTTTCCCATGACCCCACTCCGCAGATGGCTGCGGTGCTGGAACACTCGCTTAACCAGATGGAACAACACTACGCGATCGATCCCGCTGCGGCCCGCGACCTGACTGCTGTGGGTGAGAAGCCGCGCGACCCGGCTATTCCGCCGTCTGAACTTGCTGCATGGACGGTAGTGGTAAGCGAAGTAATGAACCTGGACGAGACGTTGAACAAGTAAGGAGAAACACCTTGAAACAACACCCGCTTTGTACTGATCCTGACAATGGTCCGACGATCATGGACCTTCCCATCGCGGACGGTTTGAAGGCGGAGTGGGCAGCGCTGCAGACGCGCCGGCATTTTCTGGGGAGCGCGGGCAAAGTGCTTGGCTGGGCGGCGATGGCAAGCCTGATGGGCGACAAAGTACTTACCCGCGATGCGCGGGCGGCGAATATGGCGAGCGCGCCGAGCCCGGAATCTATCCGGTTGCCTAACTTTGCCCCGAAGGCGAAACGAGCGATTTACTTGTTTCAGTCCGGTGGTCCACCGCAGATCGATTTACTGGACTACAAGCCGAACCTGGCGCAGCTGTACGACAAAGATATTCCTGACTCGGTTCGGGGTGGGCAGCAGCTTACCGGAATGACCGCCGGGCAGGCGCGATTTCCCATTGCCCCTTCGCACTGGGCGTTCCACCAGCATGGCCAGACCGGCACGTGGATAAGCGAGCTGATGCCGTACACGGCGCGCATGGTGGATGACCTTACGATCATCAAGTCGACCAATACGGAGGCCATCAATCATGAACCAGCTATCATGCTGCTGAACACGGGCAACATGAATTCAGGAAAGCCATGTCTCGGAGCGTGGCTTTCTTATGGCCTGGGCAGCATGAACGATAACTTGCCGACCTTCATGGTGCTGCTGAGCAAGGTGAATCCGAAACAGGATAGCCAGCCGATCTCTGCGCGCCTGTGGAGCAGCGGTTTTCTTTCCTCGGAGTATTCCGGGGTCGGCTTGCGCTCCGGGGGCGATCCTGTTCTGTACTTGAGTGATCCCAAGGGGATTAATCGGGAAGTGCGGCGTCAGATGCTCGACGCGGTGAGCGAGATCAACCGGCAGACCTACCAGGAGCTGGGCGATCCCGAAACCAATTCGCGCATTTCTCAGTACGAGATGGCGTATCGCATGCAGGCTTCGGTGCCTGAGCTTACCGACTTGAGCCGTGAGCCTCAGTCCACCTGGGATCTCTACGGACCAGACGCGAAGGAACCGGGAACCTATACCTACAATTGCCTGATGGCGCGGCGCATGGCGGAGCGCGGTGTGCGCTTTACGCAGATATACAAGCGCGGATGGGACGTGCACGCGAACGTTACCGGCACGCTGCCGGTTCTGTGCCAGGAGACGGATCGCGGAACCTACGCGCTGGTCACGGATCTGAAGCGACGTGGACTGCTCGATGATACGTTGGTGATCTGGGGCGGGGAATTTGGCCGCACCGTTTATAGCCAGGGTGGGTTGACGCCGGATAACTATGGCCGGGACCATCATCCTCGCTGCTTCACTACCTGGATGGCGGGTGGCGGCGTGCGGCCTGGCATTACCTATGGCGAGACGGATGAATACAGCTACAACGTGGTGAAGGATCCGGTGCCTGTGCGGGACTTCAACGCAACCATCCTGCATTGCCTGGGCATTGACCACAACAAGTTAACGTATAAATTTCAGGGACTCGATCAGAAGTTGACCGGCACCACTCCTGCCAGCGTGGTCAACGGTCTGCTTGCATGATGAATAAAGGCCTGGGCATTGCAACTTAGCAAAGTTCTCTCGAATGGCCGGCCGATCAAGCCGGTCTGGGTTGCGTCGCTGCTGGGTAGCATCGTGTTATTGTTGCTGCCTTTGATCTTCAGGCTGGATGGGAAGACGCACGCAGATTGGCAGCAGTTTCTGGGCCGGTTTCATCCTCTGATCGTGCATATTCCGATTGGCTTGATCCTGCTTGTCCCGTTGCTTGAGTTCGCAGGCAGGGCTCGTCCTGCTTTGCTGGAAGCGGCGGCGTTCGTCTTATCGTTGAGCGTGTTCAGTTGCCTGCTGGCGTTGACCCTGGGATATCTGCTCGCGTACGGCAGCGGGGATGCCGGAGCAGGTGTGGCGCGCCACATGTGGGGCGGCATTGCGCTGACCATCGCGGTACTGGCGTGCGCGTTGGTTCGTGAGGTTTCCGCACGCGGCGCTTATCCGTGGATGCTGGCTTGCGTGCTGCTTCTGCTGGCATGGACGGCTCACCAGGGTGGTTCGCTTACCCACGGAAACAATTACCTGACCGAGTATCTTCCCGGACCGTTGAAGCGTTTGGGCACGGTGCAGGCGAAGACGTTCGCTTATCCCGATTCGTTTTACGCCAAGCACATCTACCCGGTGTTCGATGCCAACTGCGTTTCCTGCCACGGCGAGGGAAAGGTCAAAGGGCATCTTCGTCTTGACTCCTACGACCGCCTGATGAGGGGCGGAGAGGATGGCGCTGTCGTCATCCCAGGAGACCCGGCAAGAAGTACTTTGTACAAGCGCATCACGCTCCCCCCGGACGATAAGCACTTCATGCCTTCCGAAGGTAAGCCCCCGTTGAAGGCGGAGGAAATTGCATGGATCAAAGCGTGGATCGCCCAGGGTGCGTCGCCTGAACTAAAGACGCTGGCAGGCATCTCAGTGCGCGAGGAGGAAACGCCGGCTCCGCCGGTGGCTGACTACAGTGGAATGATGGCGCAAATCTCACAGGCAGCCAAGGCCGCTGGAGTTACACTTGGGCCGGTGTCAAGGAACCTGGGAGACGGTCTCATTTTGAACACCGTCGATGCGGGAGCAAAATTTGGCGATGCGCAGCTCGCCAGCCTGGAGAAATTCGCGCCTTATATTGTCGAGGTGGAACTGGGCCGCACTTCGGTGAGCGATGCCTGCTTTGCAACGCTCCAAAAGTTCAGCCAACTGCGCGCGATCCATCTGGAGGGAACCGCAGTGACTGGAGCAGGTTTGTCTAAGCTGACGCAACTGACGCAGCTACGCTATCTCAACCTGAGCGGGACCCAGGTGACGCAGGCCGCGGTTGCCCCGCTTTCTTCGATGAGGAACCTGCGTCATCTTTATCTCTACAACACGCCTGCCCAACCTGCAGTGACTGTGGCAGATGGGCTGTCCACGCCGAGGAAAGCACCATGAAGCGTCGTGATTTTTGTGCCATAACATCTGTCGCCGCGCTGGGCAGCCTGCTGGGCTGGGCAGCGCACGCGGATACATCATCAGAGGAGCGTTCCTTGGACTCATTACAGCTTCAAACCGGAAATGGAGAATGGACCTATCACGTAGTTTCCAACTGGGGACAGTTGCCCCAAGGCAAGGCCTTCGGCGGGACCCACGGCGGCATTGCCACCGACAAAGCCGGATTTCTCTATGTCAGCACGCAGAGCGCAACCGGCGTGCTGGTGTATGACCGCGACGGCAAGCTGACGAAGACCATTGCCACCGAGTATCCAGAGGTTCACTCTCTGGTGTACGCGAACGAAAATAACGAGGAGTATTTCTACGCCACGGTGCAGAAGGGCACACCTAAAGAGAATTGGCTCTTTGTCAAGATGAAGACGGATGGAACCGTGGTGCAGAAGATCACGGCTCCGCCTGAGGCGGGCTTTCACACGCCGAATGAATGGCGGCTAACCGCCGCTGTGCCCGGACCCGATGGCTCCATCTACATTGCCAATGGATACGGGGACTCACGCATCTTCAAGTTCGACAAGGCGGGCAATTATCAGGCGGCGTACTCCGGCAAGGGAAGCACGGATGGTTTGTGCAACTGCAGCCACGGGCTGGCAGTGGACTTGCGTTACGGGCAGCCGCTGCTGTTGGTGTGCGACCGGGAAAACCGGCGGCTCAGTCATTACGATTTCGAGGGCAAATTTGTCAGCAATGTGACTTACCATCTGCGTCGTCCTTGCCAGGTGAGTTTTTGGGGTGACTACGCCGTGGTTTCGGAGTTGGAGGGGCGCGTCACCATTCTCGATAAAGACAATGTGCCCGTCGCTTTCCTGGGGGACAACCCACACCATGATCAGTGGGCTAACTACAAATTGATTCCGGGCGACATCGCTCTCGCCAACTTCAGCGCCGCCCACGGATGTTTCATCGATCAGGAAGCGAACATCTATGTGTCGGACTGGAACCAGTCTGGGCGCGTGACCAAGTTGGCACGGGTTAAGGCCTAGCGGGTTCTTTCAATAATTCGGTGCTGAGTAGACGCGAAGGCGTATCCAGAAGGTTCCGTTATCCCAGTTGATGCGGTTGCCGTTCGCGGTGACGGTTCCCACGATGCTGGTGCCATTCCAGTTGGTTGTCAGTTGCCGCTTTCCAGTGATCTGGCCGCTGGCATGGTCGCCTGATTCGTTGCTCAACTGCAGATTGTTGCCACGCTGACGGATGGAGCAGGACTGCGAGTGGCTGCCCTGGGCATACCAGGTCCCGGTCAGGTTTAACTGTTGATGCCCGCCTCCTCCCGTATTGCACCGTGCCCAGAAAGTGCCATTCGACCAATTGATCTGGCTGCCGTTCTGGTTGAGTGTGCCGGTTACGAACTGCCATCCCGGCGCAACAATTCCATTCTGGCCCTGGTATTGCCCCATGGAGGTATCGCCGTTCTCGTTCGTCAAGGTGAGAAACGCGCCATTATCGCTGATCGAGGCCTGCTTGGTGGGGTCTGCCTGGGCGCACCAGCCGCCGGTAAAGGCAGCAGACCGCGGGTTCGGCGGAAACTGAGCGACCGCTTCTTGCACGCTGAAGGTAAGACTGACCGCTAACACGGCAAAAAGCGTGATGACTGCCGAATGATGCGCATCTCTTGCATGTTTCACGGGTTATCTCCTGTATCGAACCCAGTCGTGGGATCACAAAAGGGTACATGAGAAGCGAAGGTGGCGGAAAAGCGGACGGAAGCCCTCTCATCGACAGCAAGTTGCTTCTAACGAATGGAAGTAGATCAGGCGCCTAACGCACTGCCCTAGCCTCAGTGCAGTTGCGAGGACAAATTTCTCATCCGCGGCACTCGCTTCGGCACGTTGTGCCTATTAACATAATGAAGAAGGACGGTGTGCGATGACTCTCAAACCAACGGACATGCTGGAGATTCAATCGGCAATCGATGAGTACGAGAGAAAGTTCCCCGGGCGCCGTGCGCCCTCGGCGGAGGTGGCGCTGGCTTGGCGCCTGGGTAAACGGGAGGCGAAGAAGCGTTTCGCAACCTGGGGGGAAGACAAATTCGCATCCACCAAGACGGAAAAATCTGAGCCGGAATTCGCAGAGCAGGAATGCGGGCGGCTGGCATGGGCCTGGGAGCAGATCACGCTGCGATGGCAGATGTGGACTACGAGCAAGGAGGACGACTCCGAGGGCGCCGTTGGCTTGCTGCCCTGGGTCAAGGGCGTGCTGCTGGTAGGGTGGTGGAGTGCGGTTGCTGTGGCGGTCGCCTCAGTCTTTTTCTTTGGAGCCATTGTTGGCGGTCTAAAATGACCTCGCGTCAGGTTCTGTGGCGATCAGGCTGCGTGCTTGTTTTCGCCGCGACTCTGTTGGGTTCAGTCTACGCACAGCGCCCCTTCCGTCAATATCCCTCGGTAGAAGGTTATGAATACCTGCCCCTGCCCCAGGACTGGCACCGGCAAGCCGAGTGGACCTTTGCCCGCTTAATGTATCCACCGGGACCACTCGACGGATACCGCGGCAGATTTGATGGTGACTGGCGGCAGGGACTCTCTCTTTGGACTCAGGATTTCCCGAAGGCGGATCGTCAACTTGCTGCGGCGGTCAAGCGTCTGACTCGCGTCGACGCCCGATCGGTAGAGCAGTGCGTGAACCTTGACGATGGCGATGAGATCTACAACTGGCCTTGGCTGTACGCCGTCCAGGTAGGGGAATGGGGTCTGACGGAAGCCCAGGAGAAAAAGCTGCGTGATTACCTGCTGCGCGGTGGTTTCTTCATGGCCGACGATTTTCACGGCTCAGAGGAACAGGCCTTCTTTGAAAAGACCATGAAGGCGGTCTTTCCAGAGCGGCAAATTGTTGATATCCCGAACAACGACCCGATTTTCCACACCGTCTTCGATCTGGATGATCGCTACCGCATCACGGGCGCAGAACACCTGGACACTGGATACAAGAAAGACGGAAAAGTGGCTCGTTGGGAGGGCATTTATGACGATAAGGGCCGCGTTATGGTGGCAATTTCGCTGAATTCGGACATTGGCGATTCGTGGGAATGGTCAGATACCCCGCGCTATCCGCTGAAGTTTTCTGATCTCGGTATGCGGATAGGCGTGAACTACATTGTTTATGCGATGACACACTGACGGATGCACCATTACCGGGTATGGTTACTACTATTTGCCCTTCGGTTACTCAAGAACAGTGGCTTATTTTCCTATACCGGCTATTCTCATCTTCAAGCGGCGATTCTCCGCGGGACATTTCATCGATTCTTTCGGGGGAGGGATTCGATGAGGTGGAACAAGGAGAATTGCCGCTCTTACTTTGGTAATCCTTTTATCTTCTTATCTTTGGCTCCGCTTTCCTGAAGCGACTTGGCGATTGAATTCCGCAGATTTATTTTTTGCCACGCTCAGCGGTTCCCAACGATCCTGTGCGAAATGCTTAGCCAGCATCACGATCTGCCCCACATGGAGCGAATAGTGCGCCATCTGCCGGTTGATCGCCTGCATCACTGAGTGTGCTTCCCCGCGGATGGTTACCGTGTGTGCGAGATCCGCGTCTGAGAGTGGCTCAAGAGCGTGGAAGAGCCGCGCCCAACCATCTTCCCACGCGCCCATGAGTGCCTCGCGAGTCGCCGGTGGATCCACGAATTCGCGATCGCGATCACGGTCCGGTTTTTCGCCATCCGTGGTAAGAAAATCCGTCCAGCGGGAGCGCATGTTGCCGGTCAGATGCTTAACGATCATCGCGATCGAATTTGTTTCGGGATCAAGTGTGGCCAGGAGCTGCTGGTCGCTGACCTGTTGCATTGCACCTTCAGCAAGCCGCTTGTATTGACGGAATAGGGCCAGGGAATCCTCGGTGTACGAAGTGGTGAACTGGAGCGCCATGCAAGCAGTTTAATCGTGAGGGGACTGCTCGCCAATTGGTTCAATAGTTCATAAGTCGCGAACGAATGAATCGTGTATACGCCGCTTTCCATCCTAAGGGCAAAGTGCTAAGTCCTATTGCCACTATGCAGCATCAGATTTCAGTTCGATATCCGCAGTGCGAAAGGAAACAAACATGAGCAAACTCACAGGTAAGGTCGCTGTTGTCACCGGCGCGTCCAAAGGCATCGGCGCAGGTATCGCCAAGGCTCTCGGTGCTGAAGGAGCATCGGTGGTCGTAAACTACGCTTCCAGTAAGGCTGGCGCGGACAAGGTGGTGAAAGAAATCACCGATGCTGGTGGCAAGGCTGTTGCCGTGGGTGGAGACGTTTCCAAGGCTGCAGGGGCCGAGGGCATTATCGATGCAGCCATCAAGAACTACGGCCGCCTCGATATCCTGGTCAATAATTCTGGTGTGTACGAGTTTGCCCCGCTCGAGGCTGTCACTGAAGAGAGCTTTCACAAGATGTTCAACATCAATGTGCTGGGAGCGATCCTGACCACGCAAGCAGCAGTCAAGCACCTTGGTGAAGGAGGCAGCATTATCAACATCGGCTCCGGCGTCAGCCGGGTGACTCCTGCATATTCCACAGTCTATACGGGGACCAAGGGCGCGCTGGATGCGATTACCGGTGTGCTCGCTCGGGAGTTGGGACCGAAGAAGATCCGGGTCAACACCATCAATCCGGGAGTTGTGGAGACCGAAGGCACGCACAGCGGAGGCATCATCGGCTCTGACTTGGAAAAGAGTCTTATTGCTCAAGCACCGCTAGGACGCACCGGGCTGGTAGGCGACATCGCCCCCATCGCGGTCTTCCTCGCGTCGGACGATTCGGGTTGGCTCACCGGCGAACAACTGCTCGCTACTGGTGGAATCCGCTAACGCGCCTAATCCGTTCATTCCGCCGCCGGGCCTGGGTGGCGGAATGAGAGCCTATGAGACTGCGTTGGTCTTGACCACGGATGCGGAAGTCAGCTTCTGGCCAAGCAATGGCGCGGCCGGAAGAATCACCGAGGCCACGCGAACTCCGTTGACTAGGACGAATTGGAACACCTCATGAAACATGGCTTTCTCCGCTGTTCTAACGCTATCCGACTTTGATATCAATACGCTTCCTGCCGAAAATGCGAGCATCGATGGACCATGCTCCAGGGCCGAGCAATGCAAGGCTGATGCCGAGGACTGTCAGCAGGATATGAGTTGGGTTGCCACCCGCCGGCGAAAAGGCAATTAGCAACTCGATCACCGCTGCGAAGCTACCCATCACCGGTGTCCAAAGGCCACAGAGCAGGGAGATTCCCACGCAGACAAGCGCGATGCGGACTTCGACACCGAAATATTGGGGAATTACCGTCACTGGAATTCTCTCCATGATGAGGGCAGCCCCAACAGCGAGACGCAAAAGGAGCAGACCCGCTCCTGGCCTCCCGGTGGGAAAAGTAGAAAATAGACGCTGCAAGGCACAACCCTCTATTAAGACGGTATCTGTGCTTGCGGAAAGAAGAATGACCAGAGAGAGGGACCCAAAAGCGACCCTTTGGGGGGAGCACGGCCTATAGTTGAATGATTCCGCGCTTCAGTCCGAGCATGACGGCGTGGGTTCTGTCACTCGCGCCCAGTTTGGAAAGGATGCTTTTAACGTGTCCTTTGACCGTATGCTCCGCGATGGAGAGCTTATCTGCGATGAATTTGTTCGAGTTACCGCTGCCTATCAAGGTAAGTACCTCGACTTCCCGAGCGGTTAAGGAGTCATCTGCGGCATGGTCAGCGAGGTCATAAGCGACCTCGGATTGAACATGCTTGCGCCCGGTGTGCACGGCCCGGATAGTTTCCAGGAGATCTTTTCGCACCAGGCTCTTCAATATGTAAGCGCGCGCTCCAGCCTTGAGTGCACGGTGAGCGAGCACGTCGCCGCCATAGGTTGTTAGCACGATGATGCGCGCATCCGCGAATTCACCGCGAATGGCGATAATGGCGTCGATGCCGCTCATGTCCGGCATTTGCAAATCCATCAACGTGATGTTTGGACGGATAGTGCGGAACATTTCAATCGCCTCACGGCCCGACGTAGCCTCCCCCACCATCGTCATATCGGGCTGGGTTTCGATGAGCGCGACGACCCCTGCGCGCAGGAGCGGATGGTCATCCACGGAAAGAATGCGAATTGGTTCGGAATCGATGCTCATGAGCCCGGTGTCCCCTTTCTGCCCGCAAAGCGAAATCGGCCCGATGTGGAAGGCCCTCCGTAGGCAATCGAGCCCGGTATCGTCAACTCTACCTCAGTACCGGCACCTCCTTCGCTCCACACTTCCATTTCACCGCCAAAGTTCTTAGCGCGCTCGCGCATGCCGGGTAGCCCCCAATGTCCGGCACGGCTGCCTGAGAAGAGTATTTTTGGATCAATGCCGGTGCCATCATCGCGGATGCGCAACACAAAGCGTAGATCCGCGTAAGTGATTTCCGCTTCTATATGGTTTGCGTGCGCATGACTGTAAGCGTTGCGCAGTGCCTCGCGAGCAAAGCGGTAGACCTCGTCACGCAGAATGGGGTCAAGGTTACGCGGCTTGCCTTCTACCAGGACACGGAATTTTACCGAACCATTTTGCGCGGCGAGTTCCTCAGCCGCAACCGCCAGCGCCTCTGACAGGTCGTCATGAATCGTGCTGGAGGAGCGCAAATCCTGCACTGCGTTGCGCGCCTCGGCGAGCGCCTGATCGCCCTGGTCGAGAACACTGTCGAGTGCTTGCTTGGCTTCCTGCGGGCGCTCCGGCAGCATATTTTGCGCAGCCTGGAGATGGAAGAGCATCCCCTGGAAGCCTTGCAATAAGGAGTCATGGAGCTCGCGAGCGATTCGGGTGCGCTCGCCGATACGTTCTTCTACCCGCATGTCAAACTGCCTTGAGATCTGGTACAGGCGCAGGCGATAGAAGAGCCACGTTACGCATGCAAGAGCAAGTATAGACGACAACTGAAACCACCAGGACTGCCAAAATGCCGGCTCAATATGGAAGGGTACGACGGCTTCTGAGCCATTCCACAGGCCGTAGCTGTTGGACGCCACCACACGAAACCTGTAGGTGCCAGGTCCGAGATTGGTGTAGATGGCCCGGCGGGACGACACGGGTTCGCTCCAGCTCTGGTCAAAGCCGTCGAGGCGGTATCGGAAACGGACACGATCGGGCACCGCGAAACTTAGCCCGGTGTAATCGAAGGAAATGCGTCGATGGGATGCGGGAATGCGCACTGCAGGTTCCATGGCAACGGGATTGCCATCAACAGCCACAGTCTCGACATGCGCGATCGCCGGCACCGACTCGCCGTCCGCTCGGCTGGGGACAACGACGGAAAGACCTCGATTCATGGAAAGCCAGATGTTTCCATGAAGATCTTCGGCAACAGACCGATCACGTCTGACGCCTTCGGTTCCATGCAGGCCATCCGGAAGACCGTACTCGCGAATATCTTCATCGCGTAGCTCGCCGCGCAGAAGGGCGGCTCGGCTCACTCTTAATACATGGTTCAAGGTTACTATCCATAACGATCCGCCGCGGTCCTGCGCAATCCCGAGTACCGACTCGTGTAGTGATTCTCGCCCAGCGCCACCCGTAGAGAGGTGACCCGCCTTGAGAAACGCGAGGCCGCCCGTAGTGCCGATCCACAAGATGCCCGACGAATCTTGCAGGATGCAACTTACATCATTCGTAGGCAAGCCTTCCCTGGTTGTATACGTTCGCCAATGATCCTTCGCCAGTTCGCTCAACCCGCCAGACGTGGCAAACCACGTTGTGCCGTCGGGAGCATCTGCGATGGAAGCGATGGAGTTGGCCCCTAGCCCATCCGCCACGGTATAGGTCTTGATCTTGCCGTCTTGGAGCCGGCTCACACCACCGCTAAGGGTCCCTGCCCACACGGTTCCATCGCCGCTTTGGTGAACCGTGTAGACGCTGTTCTGTGCCAGGCCATCCTTTTCGGTGAAGGTGCTGGCGACGATCGAACCGCCGATGTTACGGAGGTTGGTTAGTCCACCCTGCTGCCTGCCGATCCAGAGTTCACTCTTGCTGCCGGTGATCGAATAGACCACATCCTGGTGGAGGAGATCGCTCCTAATGCTTTGCACCTCTCCGCCACGCATCCACTTCAATCCACCTTCGATAGGCCCGAACCATACCCGATCTTCCTGGTCTATGTAGATGGGGCCGCTGCTTTCCGATGCCTGGCCAGGGATCGCATAGGTTACGAACGCACTGTCGCGAAGGCACTCAATGCCCCGTGGAGTTCCGACCCATAGGTTTCCTTCGCGATCTTCGAACAACGCCGTGACCGTTCCCTGGTCCTGGGTGTTGACTCCTTTTGCGGAAATTCCATTGCCGTTAACTCGAACTAATCCGCCGGCGGTACCAACCCACAGATTCGCGTCACGGTCGCGAATCAGACTAAGAATCTGGCTCTGACGAAGCGAGGGGGAACTCCTTCCGAAGTAATCTCTGTTCCGTTCCACCGTGCAATTCCTTTGTCCGTTCCAATCCACAGCTCTCCCTTTTCTCCCGCGAGCAGGCAATTAATTTTGGCGTCGGGTAGTTTCATCCCGCTCGGATAAATTCGCCCCTTGCTCAGGTAGAAGAGTCCTTTATCGCGTGTTCCCAGCCACACTGTGCCGTCCGGTGTCTCGGCCGTTGATATGACCGCGGAGTTGGGTTCGGCGAAGCGGTGCGTTGCTACACCCGTCGCCCAACTGAGGCGGCTGGAAAGGTTGTCGCTGGTAGCGTTTGCTTGATTTGTTGTTGAGCTTGTTGAATAAGCGGTAGGAGTGAGACTTTGATATTTACCGGCACGGTATTGAAGAGCGCCATAGGCGAGGGACAACAAAAGGACCGTACCGTTCCTTTGCCTGCTCACCGAGGTGATGCCTGCCTCTGCTTCATCGCGACCGAGTTCAAATTTTCCGTCGTGGTAGCGTAACACCTTCGTGCTCTGTAGAAGTATCCACAGACCACCTTCCGCGTCGACCACCAATTGCTGAACTCCTCCGATAGCGAAGGTGGTGGGAGTGGCCTGCTCGATAACCCGAAAATCCGAGCCGTCGAAACGAATCAATCCTTTGTCGGTTCCGATCCAGAGGTAGCCATCCCTGGTCTGAGTCATAGCGGTCACGGAACCAGCGGGAAATCCTCGATCGCTGCCCCACTGGTCGCTCATATATTGAGCCATGGTTCGGCCTGGATCGAGGGCACAAGCCCGGGGTGCCCAGAGGCCACAAGCAAGCCCGACAATGACACTGATGACTAACCGCCGCAGGACATGTCTCCTGTCAGGGAAGGAATTGGAATTTCTCAATCACTACTTCATTTTCGTGTTGCAAGGGATTTTCGTCGCTGCCGACGACGTAGAACAGAATTTGAAATTTTTCTTCGCCCGCCGTCGGCACGCCTGAGGTGAAAACATGCTCAGAAACGACCGGCCCTTCCGCACGAGCAGAAGATCCGCGCACGGTCTTGAAGCTTGCGCTTCCATTTACCCAGCGAAGCGAATGAGTCAGGGTACCGGCAGGCTGCGTAAAGGGTGCCAGATTGCCGGGAACGTAGAAAGGCTGAATGCCAAATTGAGCGTTGTGCTTGTTACTCGCGTCGCCCCATCGGCTGGTCTCCACATCCCATTCGCGGAAATGTTGTTCTCCTCCAAAGTCATCAAAGGTATTCATGCTCAGAACTGCGGCGGGTTCTAGACGAGAAGTGTCACGCACCGTGATGATGTAAGTTCCGTATCCGAGACTTCGTGAGAGTTCCACTTCCGCACATGCCCAGCGGTCTGCGCGTTTCTTTATCTTCAGGTGTAGAGCTCCGCTCGGATCCGTCCAGGCGTTATCGGCGTCGTAGAAATTGTTGAGGCCGCCTCGATCGCTTGCGATGGTGCGAATGTTCCATTCGTATCCGCTGAATTTGAGCGGCACTGTGGGAGCCAGCTGGATAGTTCCCACCCCCTTGACTGTTTGTACGGCAATCACGGAACCGCCCGGCGTGGGAGCCACGTCTGTGGTCGGCGGCGGCTCATAACCAGGATCGACTAACAGTGCCGCGTACTCAAACCCAAGGTGCGTGGGGGTGCTCCACGTGTGGTCCGGCTGGATGGAGATGAAAGGTTTGTCAGGCCACGGTTGGACCCACCACGGCCCGGACCTGGCATAGACCACAATCCGCTGATTGGGACCGGCACCGAGGACGCGGCCGGAGATGACATCGGTTCTTTCGCGGCCGCCTTGTGCCGCTGCGGGAATTTTTGTGAACTCAATTGCCGGACCGTGAGATAGATCCCGCGAGTGGCAACCGCCCAGGAGAACAAAGAGAGCCACCAGAAGAGTTGTTGGGCACGCACTGAAAATTCCATGGGAGCGGCCGCGTTCGCCAGTTGTGAAGGGGTCGTTGCTCAATAGGCGTCCTCACGATTCCACGCGTCTTTCGACTGTCGCGCACAGGCCCGTTGGGGACAGCTGCTGACAATTGGTCCGATAGTAACAATTATGACCGACTGCTGCCGCAGATGTCTGCTTTCACGGCAAGTATTGAAATTTTTCAATGACCACTTCATTTTCGTGTTGTAAAGGATCTTTGTCGCTGGCGACGACGTAGAACATCAGGAGAAATCTTTCCTTTCCTGGAGTTGGTACTCCCGAGGTAAAGCCATGCTGGAAAATAACGGGTGCGCCAGCGTGGATGGAGGAACCCCTTACGGTTTTAAAGCTCGCGCGCCCGGATTGCCAAGAGAGCGAATGCGTCAGGGTACCTGCAGGAACGGAGAAAGGAGCGAGGTTTCCTGGAACGTAGAACGGTTGAACGCCAAACTGGGCGTTGTTCGTATTCGCGGGGTCTCCCCACCGGCTCATCTCGATATCCAGTTCGCGAAAATGTTGTTCCCCTCCCCAGTCATCAAAGGTATTCAAACTTAGGACTGCAGCGGGCTCAAGAGCGGAAGTATCCCGAACAGTGACGATGTAAGTTCCGTATCCTAAACTCCGTGAAAGCTCTAATTCGGCACATGACCACCGGCCAGCCCGTTTTTTGATGCGAAGGTGGAGAGCTCCGCTCTGGTCTGTCCAGGCGTTATCGGCGTCGTACAGGTTGTTGAGGCCGCCTCGATCACCTGCAATCGTGCGCACGTTCCAATCGTATCCGCTGAATCGAAGTAGCTTGGTGGGGGCTAGCTGAACGGCGCCCGTACCCTTCACCGTCTGAACCATGACTACAGAACCCCCAGCCGTGGGGGTCACGTCGATCGTCGGAGGTGGCACATAGGAGGGATCGACCAATAGGGCCGCATACTCGAATCCAAGGTGCGTGGGGGTGCTCCACGTGTGGTCGGGTTGGATGGGAACGAAGGGCTTGTCTGGCCACGGCTGTACCCACCACGGTCCGGACTTGGCATAGATGACAATCCGCTGATTGGGATCTGCGCCCTCGATGCGCCCTGAGATGAGGTCGGTTCTTTCGCGGCCGCCTTGCGCCGCTGGGGGGATTTTGGTGAACTCGATCACCGGACCGGAGGGTGATTTCTGAGTGTGACAACCGGCCAGGAGAGTGACCAGAAGCGACACGAATGTTGCCAGGTGGCTCCCGCGGAACCTGCGCCAGGAACTCCTGTCGAACCGATGCCGTGACATAACTTCTCCTAATTTGCCCTTCGATGGGTGTGTCTTTGATGCACTGCCGGGCGAATAGTCTCCCCCCATCGTGCGGATGGATTTCTATCCTAAATGGGGTAGCGAAAATGCGAGTGAAGCTTCATGATCAAGCCAACGGGGGGCTTACTGAACAGCAAACAAACGCCATTGCAAGGCAGCCACATTTCGACCCGGCTTTGGTGAGATTATCTTTAGCACTGCTCGACTGAGGGCACTTTGGAGTGTCGGGCGGAGAACCGGGAGGGTCTAAGTTCGCCCCTAAAGGGGGGGTGCTGTGACGGAGACTCCCTGCAGAGAGTAGGAGAGCACATGACTGCGACACTTTCCAATGAGACCCACGGAGGAGATTCCATATCTGCTACCAAGGGAGGCCGTGACCTGTTTGCGACCGCACCAGCGCATCCGACAGCGATACCCGAGATAGTGGCCGCGCTGCGCAACGTCGAAGGAATTCAAGACCTTGCTGAGCAGGAGTATTACTGGCTCGCGACTCACGGTAGTGAACGCACTGCGGCCGACCGGGCGGTCGTTTTCCGGGAGGATGAACCTGCTCACCACCTGAACATCATCCTCAAGGGGGAGATTTACGTTCATCGAAGAAATTCGGGGTCTGTGTCGTTGTTCATCGGCCGTACGGGGCAGGTGACCGGCAAGTTACCGTTTTCGAGGATGACGGCCTGGGCTGCAGAAGGTAGCAGCTCCGGTTACTTGTGGGTACTCGATATTCATGAGGATTTGTTTCCGGAGATGCTTCTCGCGATTCCGTCGATGGCTCAGCGCTGCGTGTGGATATTGCTCGATCGAACGCGGGACTTTACACGTGCCGATCAGCAGGCGGAAAAGCTGGTTGCGCTAGGGAAGCTGGCGGCTAATCTCTCCCATGAACTGAACAATCCGGCATCTGCAGCCCAGCGCGCCGCGCTCAGTTTGTCAACCATGATCGACAGAGATCAGGAACTGTGTACGCTGGGGCGCTTGTTCCGCTCGGATGATGAGCTTTCCTATTACGTCGCATGGAGCAAGAGAGCCTTGCTAGCGATCAAGGCGGAAGGCGCCGCAAAAACCGTTGCCCCGGGTTCGTTGTCAGAAGGCGACCGCGAGGATGAGTTCATCGGCTGGCTGGAGGCGCATCGCGTTCCCTCCGCATGGTCCGTGGCGCCGGCGTTTGCGCGAGCGAACATGCCGCTCCGATTGCTCGATGAGCTGGCTTCTATGATCGACCCCGGCGCTCTGCCGGCTGCGATAACGAGTTTCTCCACTTCTCTGGACGCCACCCATATGGTGGACGCTGTCTCTGAGTCATCCGCGCGTATCTTCAGCATCGTCAGCGCCATCAAAGACTATTCTTATATGGATCAGGCGCCCATCCAGGAAGTCGAGCTGGCCCAGTCGCTAGAAAACACCTTAACGGTGCTCCATCCACAGTTGCAGGGAATGGTGGTGGTGCGCGACTACGAACCGGTCATGCCTCTCGTTACTGGATACGGCGGAGAGCTGAGCCAAGTGTGGACCGCACTCATCGAAAACGCCATTGACGCCACCAACGGAGAGGGCACTCTTAAAGTGACCACCCGCTCGAGAGGAGAAATGGCGTTTGTGGAGATATGGGATGATGGAGTGGGAATCGACGAGGCAATGTCCACACGCATCTTTGAGCCGTTCTTTACCACCAAGCCGCTCGGGCAAGGACTTGGTCTTGGCCTGGACACGGTACGCCGCATAGTGAGCAAGCATTTCGGCTCAGTGTCGGTGCAATCCATACCGCATGCGACTTGCTTTCAAGTGCGGCTTCCGCTCGATCGGCCCCATATCTACTAAGAGCAGTTGTGAGGGGGGAAGTCTTGGGTGAAACCGATACCGCCATCAGGCAAGCAGAGTTGATAATCAAGTTGTATGAACTTCGCAGAGAACCAGTGATGCGTGCCGCTCGCAGCTACGTTGGCGGCGCGTTCTCACCTCGTTCACTCGAAGATTTTCTTTCGATTATCTCTGCTGGAGATCAACACACGGCGTATGTTCTGCAGGTCTATGGATATTGGGACATGGTTGCCGCTATGGTCTTCCACGGGGCTCTGGATGAGAGCCTGGTTTATAACACTTGCCCCGAGTTGTACTTCCAATTCGCGAAGATTCAGCCATATCTCGAAGAGTTTCGCAGTAAGAGCAGTCTGCCGGAGATATTCCAGAGCTTGCAGAAGCTAGTCGAGGGTAGCGAGAAAGGCCGGGCGCGCCTTCACAGTATGATTGAGCATCTTAGGCTTAGCGCCAAGGCATAACGAGTCTGCGTATGAGCCTGTTCTTTTGTTGCGGCGGGGTCTAATTCACTACCGTTTTAGCAAGTCCACGTTGGCGAGGATCCTGCGCACCTTTTTGGGAGAGATAGAGAGGCGCTCGGCTACACGAGACACCTTCCTACCTTCCCTGATCCATACTTTGGGTATCACCAGCTCTGCGAATTCCTCTGTAACCTCCTGGAAAGTTTTTTCTCCGGTAATTCCTTCTGACCAGGCCCGCAACATGTCATCGACTCCCGTTGCCCTGATAATTCTGGCCCTGAGCACGATCAACTCTTTCGATAAATGGTCGAGATCGTCTTTTCCCAGCAGCTCGCCGGCCAGCGCCGCGAACGTCTTCGCGGTTTCCCAATCCTGAAAAAACTCATTGGCCGCCACCGAGCTGCGTGCGATGTAGGCTCCCGCGAGCAGTCGATTATTTTGGGTAAGCTTGGCCAGAGCAATCGCATCCTCAGAGTAGCTTCGGGCAAGATGACCATGCAGGGACAGATCCGCCGACTCCCCAACCTGCTCCTCCACTCGCTCATTCTGAACTGTAGCCTGAAGAATGCGCGATCGGGCCATCAGGATGTGATCCTGCCGTTCTTCTCCCAGGCGGTAGGCCTTGGCGGCCTCACCCTCTGCTCGATCGATATCCCCGCTATCCAGGTGCAGATGTCCGGCATTTACCAGTACCGATCCGGTTCCCGTGTGATGATGCTGGCGAGAATAAATTTCACCCGCCTGGCCGAGAAGAGCCAACGCATCCTGACAGATTTCCAGATACTTGGCATGATCGGCCCCTCTCGCCTTGCCGGACTTGGACCGATGCAGTAAATCCAGTGCGATTAGGCGCTTCACGTACGCAGCATTTACTAATGCACGGGCGAGATTGGGGTGGTCCGGGACGGCGCTGGAATAAATTGCGACGGCTTTCTCGAAGTGCGCCAGAGCCTTCGTGTATTCGCCCGAACGGCGCACGAACCTGCCTCTTGCGGACTCAATGTTGCCCAGCGACAGAGCGTGCCCAGTTGATTTCAGCTCGGCCTCTGCCAAATCTAGTAGTCGCATGGCCTCTCTCCGATCGCCGCGTTGAAACAGAAGCCAGCTTTCGTGGATGTTGGTAACCGCGACGAGCTTTGCCGCCTTCATTTCTCGGGCCAGCCTCTTTGCTTCCCGGATGTGGTGGAGCGCAGGCTCGTATTCCCCTTGTCTGCGGTGGGCCCTGCACTTCCAAAAGTGAGCCACGACCACGAGATACGGCTCCATGATCGTGGTTTCGGTCTGCAAAACAAAGTTGAATATCGATATCGCCTGCTCAGCGTCTTCGGCAAGAAATGCCAGGTGTCCCTCAACCATCCTGAGGTAGAGGTAATCGCAGATGGGCATCTGGCCTCGACGCACGTCTCCGAATCGCGCGGCGATGACGTTGAGATAGTCGATGTTGCGAAATCCCAGATCGACCCACTGTGCTATGCAGAGCAGATAGGCTGCGGCATGGGGATCTACCGGCCGCAGAGCCTCTAGTTCCTTATCTGTCCGGGCCAGCAGCTGAAAGCCGTCGGCGATGCGCCGGTCGACCAGCGCTGCGTTCAGTTTGTCGAGCAAGCTTCGGGAAAGCGTCATGCCTCATCGTATTTCAGAAGAGACATTCCGGACACGTAAATGCGATTTGTAGTCATACAAGGACACCCTCTGTGCCGGGAAAATGTAGTAAACGGCGCATTTATAAAGGGAAATTCAGAAATTACGCATGGAACAACACGTCCGGATAGGACACGTCCGAATCGGACTATCCGTATTTGTTTTGTGGAGATCTGCCCGGTACTGTGGTTGCAGGTCGACCGGGAAATGCTCTCGGCGGACGACGGGTTGACCTCCTCCCCCAAGACAAGACAACCCAGTTCGCGAGGTGAAGCAGCGATGGAAGTATTTTCAAGCGATTCGTCCCTTCCGACGGCGCCGTCCGGCCCCACGGCGCTGTTCGCGCTTAACAACTCCATCGTGCTTGCACGGCGCCTCATGGAAATCGGCGCGCTGGCTACGGATTGCTATGGGCAACTGCAGACGGCCGGAGGCGTCGATAGCTCCTGCCGGACATTGCTTTCCATTGCAGAGACGGTACGCAGACTGAAGGCTGCACGGGAGGCTGCAAACCTGTTGGAACATCCTCTTTGCCTGCTCGTTAGCACAGAAGCGCGGAACGCGGCGGCATTAGAAGACGATGACGATGTACGCGACCGGCGATTCCTGAGTGGCATGAAGACCGGAGACAACTCTTACGTCTATTGTGGAGACCTCAATGCGGCCATCTCGCGGGCGCTGGTGTTTGCCCGCTATGCCGAGGTAGTTTGCTTGCGCAGTCAAAGTACCGATCTTGCAGAAGCGGCACGTTTCGCTGCTGAGGTGCAGTCTTCCTATCCCGGCAAGACGCTGGGTTTCGGTCACATGCCGATGCCGGACGGAGTTCGCTGGAACGAACTCGACCACCGCGCTTTCAGTGCGCGCCTGCGCCAGATCGGGTACGATTTCTACTTTGTAACCCAGTTTGGGCAAACCAGCTTTCCCGTCGCGCCTGCATCGGGCGCTTGGGTGCTCATTGATGACGCGGCGAGAAACGAATCGACGCTGCCGGTTCTCACTACCCACAGGATGCGTGTTCCCCTGGGAAATCCTCACTCGGCGGGGCACATTGCGACGTTTGAAAGCCCGCGGCGCAGGGCCGCCTTCCTCAGGAAGAACCTTTGAAGTCTCCATCTGAAATTCCGGCAAATTCCGAGAGATGCAATGGGAGGAAATTGGATGATTACCACCTTTCAGCAACATATACTCCAGCAGCAGCGTGAAGTGCCCTATGCTTCAGGGGACTTCTCCTGGCTTCTGTCAGGGATAACCCTGGCCGCGAAGATGATTGAAGCCAAGATCCGTTGCGCGGGGCTGTGCAACATCGTTGGGACGGCCGGGCAAACCAACGTGCAGGGCGAGACCCAACAAAAGCTGGATGTGTACGCCAACGAAGCGCTGCTTCACTGTCTTGGCGTCCGCGACTCCGTCGCGACCCTAATCTCTGAAGAGAACGACGAGCCGGTCACCTTCGGCAGAGGACCGGACACCGGAAAGTATGTAATTGTCTTTGATCCACTGGATGGGTCGTCGAATATTGATGTGAACGTGAACGTCGGTACCATCTTCTCCATCTACAGACGCAAAGGCGACTTCTCTCCCAGCGGCGTCGAATCCGTCTTGCAGCCTGGGAGTTCTCAACTTGCAGCCGGCTACGTCCTCTATGGTCCATCGACTGTCCTCGTTTACACCGCAGGCCGCGGTGTGTACGGCTTTACGCTTGACCCGACGATTGGTGCTTTTGTGTTGAGCCACGAACAGATGAAGATGCCGGTCAAGGGCAAATACTATTCATGTAACGAAGCCAACATCAGCCTGTTTCCCGACCATTACCGCGCTTATATTCAGGAGCTGCGGTCGCCCGCAGCAGGAGCGGCCTATGGCTCGCGCTACATCGGTTCGCTGGTTGCCGATTTCCACCGAACGCTCTTGAAGGGCGGCGTATTTTTGTACCCTCCCACGGCGAGTCACCCCAGTGGTAAGCTGCGCTTGCTTTACGAGGCCAACCCACTCGCTTTGATCGCGGAACAGGCGGGGGGAATTGCGACTAGCGGTGACGAGCCGATCCTGAACATCATCCCAAAGGCAATCCACCAGAGAACCCCGCTGGTGATCGGCGGCCGCTCTGAACTGGAAGCGTTTTCGGCACTAGCATCGGCTGCTCGCTGCGAAGTTCCCGCATGATCCGAAAACACCTGCGCATCGATAGCGCTTCGGAGCCGGTGTGCCCTGCTACTCTCGTCCGGTGGGGCGCCTACTAGAAGAAGCCTGTCAACTGTTTAAGGCGCCCTTGTTCATCGAAGAGCCCGTAGGTGTTGGCGGTTCTCAAGGGCGTATCGTCGCTCTTGTATAACGTCCACTCCGACAGAACCTGTCCGTGGTGGAATAGCAGCTTGTTATTTTTGAAGTACGCCCCGGGCATCCGTTGCTGGAAGTGAGCGACATGCGTAAGGAGACTTTGGAATCCCTGAGTTTCCTCGCCCGGGTTCGTCGACACAACATCATCACTCACGCTTTGCCGCAGCAGGCGCTCCCGCTCTTCCGGTGACACGTTGCCGTAGGCGTCCTGGTACGACTTCCATATCTGTTCAGCAGCATCCTTAGTCATGGACCGTTGCTGGCCTAGCACGGCTCTGTGGCGTCTCCAGATCTACCTTCGCCGCACACTTCCACAAAGTAGTGGGAATGGGACCAATCGAATATCTTCTGCGTTGGAGGCTGAACCTTGCGAAAGATGAACTGCGGCGTGGACGCCGGACCATCGGGGAGATTGCCTTGGCCATCGGCTTCCAGTCGTCCAGCGCATTTAGCACGGCTTTCACGAAGGCAATGGGATACTCTCCGAGGCAATTTGTGCGCCGGGTCGAAGGCTGATCATCCGAACATGTGTATTTGATAGTTCTGCTGAACGATCGAGTCGGGCATATCTAGCCGATCATCCTTTGAAGTAGTCTGCCTGATCCAGATCGGTTAGTAAGCCCGGGTGTGTTGGCGTCCATAGCCGCAGCGGTCCCATCGTTGCGCCCGACCAGATGCCATTGCTACTCAACGGAACCCTTGAGGTCGGTTTCATTCGAGATGGCCTCCCGACATCCGGACTGAAAATGACCCCTCTCACGCGTGAGTCGTTCCATGCGCTGCTGCCTCAGTCACATCCCCTGGCAACGGAAAAGGGACCGATCAGGCCAAGAGCACTTCGGAACGAGCGCTTTGTTCTTTTCGCACCGCGAATCGCGAGGCTTGCATTCGAACGCACGATGCAAGTGTGTCAGGGTGACGGATTCACGCCGGAGATCACGCTGGAGGCACCGCAATGGGTAACGATCGTGAGCCTAGTGGCGGCGGGTATGGGAGTTTCCCTCGCGCCGGCATCTGTGAACAAACTTAACATCCCGGGCGTTGTCTTCCGTCCACTTCGCTCGAAGGGATGGTCAACCGTGGATGTATGGACAAAACTTCCGCCTCCTAATCCCGCGGCGAGAGCGCTTCTGACAATCGCGCAGGAAGAGTTCTCCAGGGAGTAAACCTGACGGTTCCTCTATGAAGATCCACGTTCCCAACAAGTGCTGAACCCGGACGAGGGCGAATCGGCTCGCATAGAGAAGTGCTACTCGTCCATACTGCGTCGAACATTCCAGTAGCCACGTTCCTGCAATACCCAGCTATTGCCATCCGGATCGGAAAAGTTGGCGAAGCTGGCATAGTCTCCGCGCGCGGGATCGAGCCCGGATGCGGACCCCCCATCCCAAGCCGCAACGGGGGTCTTGTGTCGAATCTCGCCGATGCCAACCCCACGTTCGAGCAGGCGTCTGCGCACGGCTTCTAAATCCGTGACGACGAGATAGGTGTTGCGAAGTGAACCGGCGGGCGCGTCGGTGAGTCCCTTGCCGATCTGAATCGAACAGCTAGATCCCGGCGGAGTGAGTTGAACGACGCGAAATGCATCGTTCGGGGAGTAGTCGACATCGAGCGAGAAGCCGACCTGATCGACATAGAACCTCCGCGCCCGCTCGACATCAGCTACCGGCAGCACAATCAGTTCGATTGAAAGTCGTGGCGTTTCCACGGTTCGATCTCCTGTGAACTTGTGACTTCAAATTACTATTGTTGTTTGTTCGACACTTTTATCCGTGTGGGTGCGCCTCGGCAACGCTCAGTTCGCGATCGGGACCGTGCGGGATCACTGTCTGACCCGGTTCAAGCTTTAGTTGGCTGCCATCGAGTTGTACCGAAATAATCTCGGGCTCGAAAGAGACCAGGCCGGAGATACGGCTGACCTCGGGATAGGCCTCAGGATAGGACCACGCCCCCAGATGCGCGTTGCCCATGTCGTAGTAGCTGCACAGCCCCTTATAGGGACAGAAGGTCTGGTGCTCCACGTAGGTCAGAGCGGACTCATCGACATCGGCCCGCGGAACGTACCAGCGGGGTGCGAATCCGGACTCGTAGAGAACTAACGGCCGCCTGGTATCCGCAACCACTCGGTCATGATGGCGGACAATGAGGCTACGAGAGGTTTGGCGGATATCGATGCGATGGTAGCTGTCCGCGGCATGGCCCACAATCCGTTCGTCTTCTTCATAGAAGGCATCCATGGCTGCCCAGGCAAACGCGACACGATCTCTCAGTTCGCTTGCGTAGTCAGGCAGGTCGACGTATTGCCATGCTCCTCGCTGCACCTGCTTCTGGCCAGCTTTGACGATGTACCAGGCCATGGGCCCGAGCTCGGGGTGCCGAGTTCTATGCTCGTTGCGCTCAAGCGTTCCTTGAGAGACATCGGCTTCTGGGAAATAGGCCACCGGATATCGGCCCGGTTCAAAGAGCAGGAGGGCATGCTCGCTGTCGGCGATCCATGCCCCACCGAAGCGAACCCGCATGCGCCGGCGCAGTGGTTCGACGTACAAAAGTCGCTTAGGCAGCGGCTCCGGAACCAGGAACCGGCCAATTGCTCCTGGAGCGAGCGGACCTTGTTGCCACGACAATCCCATTAGTCACCTCTCGATACGCGCGTGCGGACTTGCTTTTGCAGGTCTAATGCCAAAAAAGCAGGCTTCCGCAGCCAGATCGACTTTAAGGCGAAGTCACTGTCCATTCATCGGATCCCTCCGGTTGGTAGGCTTTTGCAGATTCCCCACGGCGATGGATCCAAGACGAATTTTCAACACTGGCGCAAATTCGTCGCTGGTTCCAGCGCGGACTGTGGGGGCACGGCACCTGGCCGGAAGGAACAAATGACGGATGTAACCCAACGCCTGGAATCTCTATCTTCCGACGGCCGAGTTTCCCGGGGATAGACTTCGCGCGAAAACTCCATCGAATGAAAGCGGCCCCGATCCGAGGAGCACCAGCGCAACTAAGCAAGCCAGGTAGAGCAGATCACATTCGTACCCCGGTGGTCCAAATCTTGCTCCCATCGGTGTTACGTCTATGAGCTTGATGGAACTGAAACCGTACCGCCAGTGCACATTGAACATGGCGGTGAGCAAGACAAAGGCCATTGGAACGCTGACCAGCGGTAGGAATGCCCCGATAAGAACGGCAAAGCCTCCCAGCAATTCAACCAGGATGGTCAGATACGCCGTCAAGTGCGGTGCAGGCACACCCAAAGCATGGAGGATGGAAGCGAACGCCTCTGGACCCTTGAGAAGCTTTGCATAACCATGTTCCATGAATCCAAATCCCACGATCAACCGCAGTGGGATGGGAGCCAATACGGGAGACTTCAACCGATCGAACATAACGATACCCTCATTCCTGAAGTGTGGTGTCGCAGGCGCTACAGCGCATCATCATAGTTGTCGATTTTAGGCAGATGGATCCCGAGACCCGAGTCATGCCTTCGCAGGAATGGCAGAGGGAATCGTGATTGTGAACGAAGTTCCGGTCAGGGATGTCTCGTCGAGGTGGATTGTGCCGCCATGATCTTCGACAAGTCTCTTGGCGATCACAAGGCCCAGGCCGCTACCCTCAGGTTTTCCGTAGCTCACAGAGGATTGCAAGACCGAGTTCCGAATTGCCGTGGGAATTCCAGGACCGTTATCCCAGATACGAATTTGTAGACTGTCTCTTCCTCCTGTAGTCGTTATGACGATCTGCCCCGAGACAGGATCCACCGCTTCACAAGCATTCAATGCCAGGTTGGCGATCACCCGCACAAGGCGGTTGGCATCGAACCACCCCAATTTCCTGCCTTTATGATGATGGGTGATGGCTATCCCGCGAAACTCGCGTCTCACCCTTGTCATCCGGACCGCGCACTCGACGGTGTGAACGATGTTTCCGGTCGCGGGCTCGAGAGCATCCCGGCCTTTTGAAAATTCCAGCAGCGAGGAGAGTAGTGTATCGATCCGGTCGACGTCCCAACGGATCTCGCGCAAAGATTCGACCCTGTCCAACTCGCTGACATCTGGCCGGGTAAGAAATTCCGCGTTCGCGAGAATGGCGGTCAAGGGTTGGCGAAGATCGTGGAAGATGAAAGCGACCATCCTGCCTATCGCAAATACCGGCTCGAGAGGAAGGACTGCAGATACATTCGTCTTGAGATTCCCTGTGAGTTCGATGATCGAAGTCATTGCTCCTCCGAGGTGGTTGGTTTGAGGGTGAAGCCTGGCAAAGATCGGTGCGTCGAGAACATCGATCTCGAGGCTTCTTAGTATTTGCGTCTGGGCAGCGGCTTTCGGCCCGTCGAAGAGCTTATGAGCTTTCGACCGAAAACATGTGCATCCAGAGAATATGCTCCCGGACCCAACATCCCAATGGCCGCGATATTCAAAGCAGCCACGATGAAGTGAAATGCAGCCTGAGCATCTGCACCCCAAACGGCAGTGAGTTCAATCAGGCATCCAATTGCCGCAGCATACGGTGTAAGCAGGCCGATGCACAGCGCTCCCGACATGATTGCAAAGGGAAGGAGAAGCCAGGTCGACTTGCCTTCTGAAGGATGCGCAGCACTGTCCAAAAAGAGAACTGCCGCAGCGCAAACTCTCAAGATCAGTAATCCAGCGCCCGCCATCCCCGACGGGAACATCGAGAACAGTCTCTGCATACGGGGGATGCTAACTGTAAGCGGGAGACGAAACAATCTCGACAAGAGGATGGCCCGATCATCCTTTTGGGTGATAGCGCCAGTGCGTTGGAGATTATGATGGATATCCAACGAGGGCAATGCCTTGGAACAAATCGCCATGCGAAAACAGCGGTGTCCCTTCTTGCGCTGCTTCGTTGCGCCGGTTTGCTTGTCGCGATGGTTTCGGACAACTTGCCTGCGATGGAGTGTTGCAAGTGTGCAGCGCGGCGTCGCGGACCGGATACATCCAGGATGCGCTGCATCTTTGAAGGCGGGCGTGGCCGCGGGAGTGCGGGTGCTGGTGACGACGATTCTTTTGGCAGCGCACACAACATGGGCGGTTGATTCTTCAGTTCACATCACGCAGTACGCGCACACAGCCTGGCGCATTCAGGACGGCTACTTTGCTGGCGCTCCAACAGCCATTGCCCAGACTACGGATGGATATCTTTGGATAGGAACAGCGAGCGGCCTATTTCGCTTCGACGGAGTTCGCTTTGTCTCTTGGACTGACTTAGCACATAAGAAGCAACTGGAGTCAGCGCAGGTTTCAACTCTTCTGGGCGCGCGCGATGGCAGCCTGTGGATTGGAGCTGCTGTTCGTTTCTTTCGTTGGAAAGACAACACATTATCGGAATATTCTGCCGGAGACGAAGTCGTTAGCTCAATTGTCGAGTCTTCAAACGGCGCTATTTGGCTGACGCGCGAGATGCAAGCGCCTCAGGTGGGAACGCTTTGCCATGTTCAGGACCGTGGGCTTCATTGTTATGGCCCTCGCGACGGAATACCTGATCGTTATGCATTGTCACTGGCTGAGGATGCAGCTGGAACTCTTTGGGTCGGCGGCGTAGAGAACTTAATTCGCTGGAAATCTGATTCCTCGACGGTTTGGACTCTGAAGGCCTTGAGGCACTTTAACGGCCTCGAGGGTTTTTCGGCAGTGGCTGTCGATCGAGACAATTCTCTCTGGGTGGGGCTAAAGTACCCCGGGGCCGGACTCGGACTCGAGCAATTTCGAGATGGGATCTGGAAGACCTTTGTTTCTTCTCAATTGAACGGGTCGAGACTTTCAGTCTCCAAACTATTCGTGGACCGGGATGGCGCCCTTTGGGTAGGAACCGAAGATCATGGGATTTACCGGATTATCGATGGAAAGGTTGATCACTTCGACAGTGCCGATGGTCTTTCCGGCGACACGGTCACGTCACTCTTTCAGGATCACGAAGGCACAATCTGGGTCGCGACATCGAAGGGCGTTGACAGCTTCCGCGATCTGCCGATTGTATCGATTTCAAAGCGTGAAGGACTCCATTCGGATGCGGCTCAGTCGATACTTTCAGCTAAGGACGGAACTGTCTGGATCGGGAACGTCGGCGCGTTGGATTTTTGGCGCAATGGGGCCGTCACGTCCATCCTACCCAAAGATGGATTGCCCGGACGAGAAGTCACTTCGCTTCTTCAAGATAACGCCGGCAAGCTCTGGGTTGGAGTGGACGACGGCCTGTTTCGACTTGAGGGCTGGAAGTTTGTTCGTGTGAACGTATCAGGTGAGCCTGGACCTTTGACTAACCTTATCAGCGGAGCGGACGGCAGCGCCTGGGCCCTGAATGCGACTGACGACCTTGTTCATATCAAGAATGGCCAGGTGATAGACCGGCATGCCTTAGCCGCCAAGGTGATTTTGACCGTCGCATTGGCTCCGCAGGGAGATCTCTGGTTGGCCGGTGACACGCTTGGCTATCTGCGCCATTCCGCGGTGACAACTATCTCCGAATTTGGCCCTCGCTACGGCTATATTCGAACCATCGCATTCGATAGTGATGGATTTGTTTGGTTCGGAGCGACCAAAGGTCTCGTTGGCCTTGTAGATGGGAAGCTGCAAGAAATGACGACCGCAAATGGCTTGCCTTGCGGGCGGATCAACGCACTGATCTTTGACCAACACCAGTCACTTTGGCTTTATGCGCAATGCGGCCTAGTCAAGATCGAACACGGCGAGTTGGAAAAATGGCGGCGGCATCCCGACGGTCAGGTAAAGACCGCTATGTTCGATGTGCTGGACGGTTTTCAGGGAGGGCCAACTCCCTTCCGACCTGCGGCGACACAATCTTCCGACGGCCGATTGTGGTTCGTTAATAGCCGGGTTGTCCAAACGATAAATCCGGATCACGTTAGTGTAAACCACTTGCCGCCACCGGTTCACATTGAGCAAGCGATTGCAGATGCGAAGAGCTATTCCCTGGATAGTGTTATCCACTTTCCTAAGTTGAGCCGGAACATCGAAATCAAGTACTCCGCTCTAAGTTTTGTTGTTCCTCAGCGCGTGTTTTTCCGATATAAGCTCGGCGGCTATGATACCGATTGGCAGGAAGCTGGGACCCGTCGCTCAGCCTTCTATACCAACCTTCGGCCAGGAACGTACAAATTTCACGTTGTCGCCTGCAACAATGATGGGGTGTGGAATGAGTCGGGCGCAGCGGTAGAATTCGTGATCGCGCCCGCTTTCTACCAGACGATCTGGTTCCAGGTGTTCTTAGGTTTAGTTGGGATCGGGCTGATTTGCCTGTTGCACTTATTTCGATTACGCGAAGCGACGGCGCGAATACAAGCTCGGCTCGAAGATCGTCTCGAAGAACGTGGGCGCATTGCTCGCGAACTGCACGACACCCTCATCCAGAGTGTCGACGGCTTGATGCTCTATCTTCAGGCTGCCATGGATGAACCGGACCGTGAACGCAGTCATCAGATGCTCGAGAAGGCCCTGGATCGAGCCGACGATGCGATGTTAGAGGGTCGAGAACGAGTGCAAACGCTTCGAACGGAGGCGTTAGGGGCCAAGGATTTGTCACAGGCGCTCACCGATTATGGCGAAGAGCGTGCTCAAGACCACGCAATGCAGTTCTCGGTTACACTGGTCGGGAGTCCAAGACCTCTCGATCCGATCGTTAGAGATGAGGCATTTCGGATTGGCCGAGAGGCTCTGGCAAACGCATTTCAACACTCTGGCGCTTCCAAAATCGAACTGGAACTGACTTACAATCGTGCTGAGATTCGTCTGAGAATCAGAGATGACGGTAGCGGCATTGACCCTCGGATTGTGGAGACGGGCAAGCCGGGGCATTGGGGTCTGCCGGGCATGCGTGAGCGCGCTAACCGGGTTGGCGCGGACCTAAACATCTGGAGCCGGCCGAACGCCGGAACTGAGATAGACCTAACGATACCTGCCCAGGCTGCATACCAGCGCCGCTTCAGAATTCTTCAGGTTTTTGGGAACGGGAGCAAAGCGAGCCGAGAACGGAGTCAACGGTGATCGAGACGAGACAGATCAGAGTTCTTGTCGTAGACGATCATCCATTCTTGCGCGAAGGCATTGCCGCCGCGATCAACGGGCAAAAAGACATGATCCTGGTCGGTGAGACAACTAACGGACGCGAAGCCCTGGAGAGCTTCCGGCTTCTCCGGCCTGACGTTACCCTTATGGATATTCAGATGCCCGGCATGAGCGGTATTGAAGCGATGCAGGCGATACGGGCTGAATTTTCTAGCGCTCGAATTGTCGTGCTTACAGCCTATCGAGGTGACGTACAAGCGGTGAAAGCCTTCAAGGCGGGCGCCGTCGGATACCTTTTGAAGAACATGCTCCGGAAAGAGTTGCTCGATACAATTCGAATCGTTCATGCAGGACGGCGGAGAATTCCTGATGAGATAGCAAAGGAACTCGGCGAGCACTCCCTGGAAGACGCCTTGACGGAGCGCGAAGTTGAAGTCCTGAAGATGGTTGCTAGTGGAACGCCCAACAAGGTTATCGCTTACGAACTCGCTCTGGCGGAACCTACTGTGAAGAGTCACTTGAAGAATATCTTTCAAAAACTCGGCGCGAATGATCGGACCCATGCCGTGACGATTGCGATACGACGTGGCTATATCGATCCCGAATGAGCAAAACTGATGGGGCCCTCTCACCGCATTGCGCAATGCAGTTGAGCGCGGCTCGCGCTTACGCAACGGCTCGGTATTTGAAGGCAGACAGCTCATTCTTGTCGCGGTCCGTTGGATCGAATTGCAAAAGTAGGACTCGCCACTCATCCTTTTGAAGGTTACCGGACAGTCCGGCCTCGAATATTGTCAGGCTAGCCGCTTGGCAACCTTGGCGACTTGAGTGAGCCGCCTCTGGAGGCAGTCATGAGCAGAGAGTGCAACTACGCGCAGGTTCCTGCAGCGCATAGCCGGACCGACGAAAGCGATCTTACCTTGGTTACTGCAGCTAAGAGTGGCGATCACCAGGCTTATGCTGAGTTGTGTCGACGCCATTCTCGCCAGATCTTTAGAACGGTTCTTCGAATTACGCGCAACACCGAGGACGCTGAAGATGCTGTTCAGGAGAGCTTAATGAAGGCATTCGTGCATCTTTGCAGCTTCAATGGGAGATGCGCATTCTCATCCTGGCTCACTCGTATCGCCATCAATTGTGCTGTTATGCAGTTGCGCAGAAGACGAAAGTATCCAGAAAGCCGGTTGGATACCTCTGACAACTTCGGCAATGAAGTTCACCGTGACTTCGTTGAGCCCTCTCCGACGCCAGAGGATCTTTGCATTCAAGCAGATTTGGCTCGCACGGTCCGGCTGGCTTTGAACGCTTTGCGACCCAGTCTGAAACGAGCAATGTCGGTGCGGTACTCGCAAGATGCCAGCGTAGAGCAAATTGCCATGCAGTTGGGGATTACGCAAGGGGCAACGAAGGCGCGTTTATTGCGTGGACGTGCTGCGCTTCGCCTAAGGCTAGGGTCTACGCGGACATGACTGTTTCGAATGCCCTGAGATAGCCGATGGCATCGCCGCCGCTATCATTAATTTTCCCTGCGGACGAAAATGACCTTCGTCACTCAACGAATGGGTGCAATGGAATCGAACAAAGGAGAGCAGAATGCTCATCGCTGTTGAGAATGCATTGGACTTAAAAAAGGCGATTTGGGGCCACGACAAAGAGGCGGAACATACCCTCTACCTCCACGACGAAATTCGAGCCAAGTTTGGGAGCATCGTCGGAGAGAGCCCCGCCCTGAATACCGCGCTGGATCTGGTGACCGTTGTAGCACCTACAAATTCGAGTGTGTTAATCCTGGGCGAGACTGGAACAGGCAAGGAGCTTGTGGCGCGCGCAATTCACAAGCTAAGCAACCGCGGAGATCGAGCCTTCGTGAAATTGAACTGCGCGGCGATCCCGCTTGGGCTCCTCGAGAGTGAGTTGTTCGGACACGAGAAAGGCGCGTTTACCGGAGCGATTGCGCAGAAGACGGGACGCTTTGAACTAGCGAACAAGGGTACGCTCTTTCTGGATGAAGTCGGAGATATTCCGTTGGAACTTCAGGCAAAGTTGCTCCGAGTCCTGCAAGAACAGGAATTCGAGAGACTCGGCAGCAACCACACACACAAAGTCGACGTTCGGTTGATTGCGGCGACCCATCGCGATCTGGCCACCATGGTAAAGCGGACGACCTTTCGCGAGGATTTGTACTATCGGCTGAAAGTATTTCCGATTAAGGTTCCGGCCCTGCGGCAACGTGCTGAAGACATTCCGAAACTGGTTTGGTATTTCATTGAACTCTATTCCCGGAGAATGAATAAAAAAATTGACGGCATCCCCTCGGAGACAATGAACGCCCTCGTGCGATATCTCTGGCCTGGAAACGTCCGGGAATTGCAACACTTTATCGAGCGGGCTGTGATTCTCTCACCGCACACGATCTTGCGCGCCCCAATCTCCGAGCTAGAGCCATTCAGCGCTCAAAAGGGATCAAACATGCCCATGACGGGGCTTGCGGAAGTGGAAAGAGATCACATCCTCCACGCGCTTGAGGTAAGCAATTGGGTCGTGGGTGGCCGGAATGGCGCTGCTGAGCGATTAGGAATGAAAAGGACGTCATTCGTGTACAGAATGCAGAAGCTCGGAATTAGCCGTCCCACATCTTCCCCAAGCCGGAGTACCGATTCGAGCAACAGAGAATGAGGGGCATTCATGCGATCCACCGGTATCAAGTCTTCTCACCCCTTCACCGGTATCGACCTCCGCACGGTCGGACTTGCCTCGATTGGCGTGCACTAGAGTTGTTCATTGCACTGGTGGGGCAGGCTTCTCCGCGTCCGCTAAGGCAAATGCCACTACAGACGTGATTGCTGCGTTTTCAGCGAGCTGTCGACGCTTAACTTTATCGAATGTGTCGGCCGCACTGTGGTGATAGTCGAAGTAGCGTCGCATATCCTGAGCAGCGGAACGCAGTCTGGAAGCAAACCTCGAGCACTGCGTACCTACAGGAAGCATGACCCCGGGTTTCAGCGTGCGATCGCTCAATTTGTGGAGGCTGAAGTCAGTGTCGGCGATCCTCTCGAGGGTGAGCCATTCGAGGAACAGGTCAATATCCAGGGACCTGTGCAAAGCAGGATTCGCGAGCTTCTAGGTGCCTAATTGGGACGAACACAGTCCCCAGCTACATGAAAATCTTGCAAGATCTTAGCGGAAATCGTTCGCGACGCGGAGCTACGCGAGCCGCCATCCCGGGAAACGGCCAGGGAGTGGCAGGCTGTTTTCATGAAGGGTCTGGACGTGCCTGACGCGCGATTTACCGGCGCGTATCGTGGTGAACCAGGCCTGGAACATACAGGGGTAAGAGTAGGGACCAATTATGGCGTGGCCCCGTCCACAGTATACGAAGCGTTGAAGCAATTTGAGGCAAAGCTTCAGGCCCTCGTCCCAGAGTTGGATGCGCTGTTGCCGATCAGACAAGATCCGAACGCCGATCAATTAGCTGCCATCGTCGATCTCTGCGCCTGGGCGCATTCCGAGTGGATACGGATCCATCCATTTGCAAACGGTAATGGCCGCACGGCGCCTGTGGGCCAACAGGCTTGCCGTGCGCTATCGACTGCCGCCATTCATCCGCTTACGTCCAAGACCCGATCGTGGATCGGAAACGCTAGTTCCAAAGCAATGCACGGTGACTGGAAACCAACCGCGGTTGTTTTTCACCAACTGCTCGATGACTTCCTGGAGGGGTACTGACCCGATCTGCACAGCTGCTGTCGCGCTGAAGTCTAATCGCGGATTTTGAACCCTGCGAGCACTGGCTTACCGAATACGCAGCCGATCGATCTTCTGCGTCCTTAGGAGGCAGAAGGCATGAATATGACGCCCGCGAACGGGCTTGTCGGCAGCCTCCGCAAACAACGGTCGCGAGATGCTCAATAGCGCACAAATCGCTTGTTTAGCAGTCAGTGAACTATTCAACCCTCTTAATATCCGAGCACTCAGATGGACCAGAAGAGGTTTCAAATGGACAATCGCACCACCGAATAGCTCATCCTCGACCGCGAGATCACGCAACTCGCGATCCGCATCGGCCGTATCCCCTCATTATCCGCGAGCCTCTCACCTACGCGACTCGTCCGTAACGGCTGCCCACCCAGGTGGCGGCAAGGATGTGGAAAAATTTCGTCACCCTTCCGCAGCCTCGGACACGCGCAAGGCAAACCGGCGATGTCGCCAAGTAATTGCTAACAAAAGGGTTGATTGGTGGACCTGATCGGGATCGAACCGATGACCTCTTCCATGCCATGGAAGCGCGCTCCCAGCTGCGCCACAGGCCCACAAAGGGATGAACATCCTTTATTCTGCTGGAGCATGCCTAATCCGTCAAACGCACCGCGTATGACCACCGCTCCTTCACCGTTCTCTACGGGAGAAAGAATGTTCTGCCCCCCTCAGTCGGCTAAAGTAACGCTTTTGACCCTGTTGTTTCTCGGCGCCGCCGGCGCCGCCTGCGCGCAAGCTGCCCCACCTCCCGCCGCGCCAGCCCAGACCCCCGCAGCGCAGGCTCCCGCTGCAGCCGCGGCGCCCGGGCCGGCCGCCTTTACCATGGCTAACCTGCGCCCGGCCCTGGCGAATGTTCAAACCGCCATCACAAACGTCAACGTTGCACACTGGAAGGCGCCCAACGATATCCGCGCCACCACCCAGCAGGACATCAACTCCATGCAGCGAGACCTCAACAACACGCTGCCCCCACTGCTCGCGCAGGCAGACGCCGCTGCCGCCGCCACTGGTCCCGCCGCACTCTCCCCGGCGTTCGCCGTTTTCCGCAATCTCGACGCCCTCTATGACGTAATGCTCAGGGTCACAGAAACGGCAGGACTGGCTGGCTCCACGTCCGATGCGAGCAGCCTGGAAGATGCTCGTGCCGGGCTGGAGAATGGCAGGGCCAAACTTGGCGCGTGGCTGCTGCAAGCCATCAGCGCCCAGGACGCCCAGGTGGTCCGCTTGCAGGTCCCCGTCGCCCCCCCGCCCGCTCCAGCCCCGGCGGCGCCTAACAAAATTGTGGTCAATGATGGCCCTGACACGGCGAAGCCGCACAAGAAAAAACCGCCCCCGACCCCAGCACCTCAGTAATCTCTTTGCCAGAGCCGGATACCTCTTCGGCGGTGTCTAAAGTAAAGAGAGAGGCTAAGAAGGGCGCGGCGAAGGTGCCGGCCCCGGAGCCTCATCGGTTGAGTGCGATATTGGGAGACGCAAGTGGACGCTTCCTGTTATGTTATGGGGTACTTTCGCATGCAGGCAGGCATATCTTTGGGAAATATCGCCAGCGTCCTCAGTGTACCGACAGAAGAAGCCGGAATTGTCTCTGAACTGAAAGCCGGTTCCGAGGAAGCCTTCGCCTGGTTGATCGGCAAGTATCATCAGCCCATCTATAGCCTGGTTGCGCGCACCATTCCGGATCCGGCAGATGCCGCTGACCTGACGCAGGACATCTTCATCAAGGTTTACCGCGGCATCGGCAGCTTCAACGGGGATTCCAGTCTGCGCACCTGGATCTACCGCATCGCGCTGCGCGAGGCCAGCAACCAGCGCCGTTGGTGGGGCCGCCACAAACGTCAGGAAATCACCATCGAATCCGAATTGGGCCAGTCCAACGACGGGCAGCCCCTCTGCCTCAAAGACACCCTGATCGACGCTCATGATTCGCCCTTTGACCACGCCGCCCAGGAAGAGGTGCGTGCCCGGGTTGAGGAGGAATTGCGTCACGTCCCGGAGCCCTTTCACGCGGTCGTGGTTCTGCGCGATATCGAAGGCTTTTCCTACGAGGAGGTCGCGGAGATCCTTGGGGTGAATTTAGGCACCGTCAAGTCGCGACTTATGCGCGGGCGGGCGCATCTGAAGGAGCGGCTGGCCAGTTTCGCGGAGGCGGCGGCGAAACGTCCAAGCTCCGCGTTTCAACCGATACAAGCGCTTTCGATGAGCACCAGGGGGGCCAAGTGAGCAAGTGCGCTGATCTACAGAAGCAGTTCTCCGCATACCTTGACGGCGCTGTGACCGGCGCAGCCATGCAGGAGATTGCCGCGCACCTTGAGAGCTGCCCTGGTTGTGCGTCTGAATTCGCGCAGTGGCGTATTGCCCAATCCCTGATCAGTTCCATCGGGCCGGCGAAAGCTCCCGCCGACCTGGGTCTACGGCTTCGTGTTGCCTTGTCGCAGGAATCGGTCAACACCGCCCGGGAGAAATTCGCCCGCGGTCGAGTTCGTTGGCAAAACACTTTTCTTCCCTTGGTGTGGCAGGTTTCGGCCGGCTTCGCCAGCACTGTTGCATTGGTAGGCGGAGTGGCGCTGCTTGTTGGGATGTTCGCCACCGAGCCGCTGCTGGCGAAAGACGAACCCCTTGGCAAGGAATCCAGCCCCCGTTTCCTGTACACCTCGTTTGCGCCTCCGGGCGGGGTTGGGGATGCTGATCACCCGGTGGTAGTGCAGGCCTTCATCAACGGTGAAGGGCGAGTCTACGACTACGTAATCGTCTCGGGAAACGCCGATTCCAAGACCCGGGCCCAGTTGGAAGATACCCTGCTCTTTAGCGTGTTTGCCCCAGCGCAAGTCTTCGGGCAGCCAGTTCGGGGCACCGTCGTGCTTTCCTTCTCCGGAGTTTCAGTACCCGGCTAGGCTACTTTTCGGCTGTTCGCCTTGCGTTCGAGGCTGCGCGCTCCCTCAGCGCTAAAGCCGAATTCATTGCAAAGCATTTATGTACGGCCTGAAGGCCGTACCCTTCAGAAAAAACTCATGCTTTGAATCAGGGCACGACTTTAAGTCGGGCCGTAAATAACACAGCTATGAGGGCTTTAAGCCCGTCCATAAAGCAACCGAAGTGAGTGGGCTTTAGCCACTGAGCGAAACCTGTAGAGCCCTTCGACTCTGCCGCTAGATATGGCACTGCTAAACCCGTGCCCTTCGTTGGGTGACTTTGTCCGAAGCCTCTCTAGCCCGGGTTTGACCCCCCATCCCGCCAATGCATAGACTTGGAGAGGGCCATGCCGCACTCTATGCAGTTTCACAGCAAGCAATCCGCTATCCAATCCAGAGTTCTTCCCCCGTGCCTTGCGGTCGCCTCGCTTGCCGTGTTGATCTGGTTGGGCGTGCCGGCTGCATACCCGCAAAACTCCGACTCCCAAGAATCCGCCGCCGGCAGCAGCGCTTCCCCTGCTTTGGTGGACGCCGCGGGTCCCGACATCAGCCTGCAGAACAGCGAGGCGCTTTTCGACATTGCCGTGGTGTTGAATGCGTGCGGCTATGATCAGGGGCTTGCCGTTTCTGACCCAGTGCGGCAAGAGGTCCGAGAGCAAGTCAACCAGGCGCTCCAGGCTTCGAGCGATGCGCGGGAGGCACACGAACAGATCTGCTCTTTCGTCACCAATCACCGGCTGTCCGACTCCGGAGCCGATCTGGCGCAGTATATTTCGCTCGCTCTCTTTATCTCGCCGCCCCCGGATCTCGCGCCCCGGGCCCAAGGAGCCGATATCCCTCCGGACGCCAGTGGAGTGGAGAACATTCTGCCTCTGTTGCGCCGCTTTGCCCAGTTGGCCGATCTGCACGTGATCTGGCTCAAGGTTCGTCCGCAATACGAAAAACAGCTGGTCCAGCTCCACGTCTCGTTGACCAAGATGATCGACGATACCGGCATCTACCTCAAAACGCCTGCGCAGTTGACGAACGGCCGGCGCTTTCTGGTAGTGATCGAGCCGCTGCTTGATCCCGCGCAGACCAATGCCCGGGTGTATGGAGCCGACTATGTGGTGGTGGCCTCGCCGGTCAATGGAACTATCCACATGCAGCAGGTTCGCCACGCTTACCTGCATTACGAGATCGAGCCCCTGCTGTACGCCCGCGCCACGGCCTTGGACCGGCTGCTGCCGTTTCTAAAGACCATTAAAGATGCGCCGCTCGATTACACCTATCGCAGCGACGTGGTGGCCCTGACGATCGAGTGCATGATTCGCGCCGTCGAGGTCCGCACCATGGATACCGGCGTGACCATTTATAAGATTCCGGCCGACGTGCGGCGCAGCGATCTCGAAGCCGCCACGCACCAGCACAACGCTTCCGTCGAGGCAGCCGAAGCGGTTCGCCGCCACGCGGTTCAGGAAGATATGGCCGACGGCTACGTGCTCACTGACTACTTCTACAATGCCTTCGCTGCCTTTGAGCGACAGCCGCAGAGCTTCAAAGAAAGCATCGGCGAGATGGTCTACGGTATGGATGTAAGCGTGGAACTGAACCGGGCGAAGCACACTACCTTTAATCAGCATAGTTCCACCGACGTAGTGCATCGATCTCCGCGCGAGCTGAGAGGCCTGGACCTGGCGGAAGTGAAACTGATGAAGGGCGACACGGACGGCGCGAGCGCGCTGGCGCAACAGTCGGTGGCCGATAAGTCTGGCGACGCTGCCCGGGCAGACTTCATTCTTGCCCGAGTGGCCATCATGCAGCGCGATGTGCCGGCCGCTCAGCATGACTTCGAAGAGACGATCCGGCTCTCCAAGGATCCCCGCATGCTGGCCTGGTCGCACATCTACCTGGGACGGATCTACGACATTCAGGACCAGCGTGACCAGGCGGTCCTCGAGTACCGGGCCGCACTCACCGTGCGCGATGGTGAGGCGGATACGAGGCTCGCGGCCGAAAAAGGCCTCAAGCAGCCGTACGCGGTTCCGCAGCACGAGCATACCGACCCCGCAGGCGACGACGATTCTGCGCCGGACGCCCCGCCCAAGGCTGGTGCTGCGCCGGCGAATGGCACTCCTCAGTAACCGGCAGATTTCTCCCGCTATGCAATACAGTAGGAGAAAGGGCAACGAATTGATGGAACAGGCAGCTCCCAATACGCTAGAGACGGCGTTGGGTCACACGTTTCGCGAGCAGGCACTGCTAGTGAAGGCGCTGACCCATAGCTCGCTGGCGTACGAGCAAACCAGCGAGGGAACGACCAGCGCACGCGAAGAAGACAACGAGCAATTGGAGTTCCTGGGAGACGCAGTTCTGGGCCTGGTCGTCGCCGAAATTCTGTTCCGCCGTTTTCCCGATCTGCACGAGGGCGAATGGACGCGCCTCCGCGCCAGCCTGGTCAGCCGCCGCCACCTGGCGCAAGTGGCCTCTGCCCTCGACTTGGGCAGTTACTTGCGGCTGGGGCGGGGAGAGGAACGGGGCGGGGGCCGGAAGAAGTCGACTCTGCTGGCCAACTGTGTCGAGGCCGTGATCGCCGCGCTCTATTTGGACGCTGGCTTGGTTCCAGTGGAGGCCTTTGTCAACGAGCATGTGGTCGCTCCCTACGTGAATGACTTACGCCAGGCGCTAGATCGTGGAGTCTCCCTGGGTGACCACAAGACTGCATTGCAAGAGCTGTTGCAGGCGCAAAAGACCGGGCCGCCAGACTATGTGCTCAAAGCGGAGAGCGGCCCAGATCACCGCAAGCGCTTCCTGGTGGAAGTGAGAGTGGCGGAGGGAAGCGGGCCCAAGGCACTTGCCCGTGGAGTAGGCACCACCAAGAAACGGGCCGAGCAGGAGGCTGCGCGCCGGGCTTTTGACAAGCTCAGGAAACAAAGCCCCGCGCGGGAGCCATTGGCAGAAGGTAACGGTTCTTGAGCCACCAACCACCAGCGGAGTTCTTCCGCGTGTCCACGGAAGAAGCGAGTGTGGCCACCGCTTCTGCGGCGGCCACACTCGCGCCCCGTGCAGTCCACCTCAGTCACACCCACCTGGTCTTTCCTAACCTGCTCGACACCTTCCGCTCGTTGCTGTCCATCATCGTGATCGCCGTCTTTGTGCTTACCTTTGTCGTGCAGCCCTTTCGCATTCCCTCTGAATCCATGGAGCGTACCCTGCTTGTGGGGGATTTTCTGCTCGTTAATAAGGTGGTTTACGGGGCGCCGGGCGGTTGGCATTGGCTGTTGCCCTATGAACCGGTGAGCCGCGGCGATGTCATCGTATTTCATTTCCCGCTGGACCCGGCAGATCACGTCGTCAAGCGCGTCGTGGGCGTTCCCGGCGACCGCATCCAGCTGCAAAATGGCGTGGTCTGCATCAACGGCAAGAAGCAGAATGAGCCCTTTGCGATCTTTGAAGGCGCCTATCAGGACAACTTTCGCGATCAGTTCCCCGCCAAGCTCTATACCGACCCCGGAGTGGATACACACTGGTGGATGCAGATGCGCCACGATGTCCAGAATGGCGAGTTGGTAGTACCTCCCGGCTTATATTTCGTGCTCGGCGACAATCGCAATCACAGCCGCGATAGCCGCTACTGGGGTTTTGTTCCGCGAGCCAATGTCGTGGGCTTGCCCTTCCTCATTTACTTCTCGCTGCACGAGCCTTCGGCCACCGATGACCGCACGCTCCCGGATGATAGACTCGGACACGAGAAGAGCCCGCTCGACACCGTCATGGACTTTGCCCGGTGGAGCCGCACGTTTCGAGTCATTCATTAAAGGTTGTTCCCATATACGATGGAAGCCACAGAAACTGAGATAAAAAGCCAGCAGGCAACGGAAGAGACGCCGCTGGAAGCATTCGCTTCCATCTGTACGGTGCTGGTCATCGGATTGTTTGCACTGACCTTCATCTTTCAGAACTTCGAGATCCCCTCGTCCTCGATGGAGAAGACTCTGCTGGTGGGCGACCATGTGCTGGTGGACCGTATCAGCTTGGCTCCGCGCACCGCGTGGGCCCCCTTCGTCCACTATCGGGATGTGCGCCGCGGCGACATCATCGTCTTTTTCAAGCCCGGCGAGCCGGACCTTTACCTGGTGAAGCGGGTCATCGGTGTTCCTGGCGATCGTATCCATTTGCGGAATGGCGTCGTCTTCCTCAATGGAGAGCCGCAACATGAACCGCAGGCCGCCATGCCGGACTACGGCAACTACTTTCCTTACCGCGATGATTTTCCCGCGGTCGCCCCATCGCAGAGCGGCGATGTAACGCCCACCTGGGCCGTCGATCTTCCCAACTACATCCAGGGACAAGACCTCGTGGTTCCCCCTGGCCGTTACTTCGCTATGGGGGACAACCGCACTGTCAGCCTCGACGGCCGCTATTGGGGCTTTGTGCCAAGAGCAAACATCGTGGGCCGTCCACTCTTCGTCTATTGGTCTTTCATCGAACCTGACAATCAGTATGAGAAAGAAGGAGTGGGAGACAAGCTCCAGTTCTACACCCACGTAATACTTCACTTCTTCGATCAGACCCGCTGGCGTCGAACCTTCCATTTGGTCCGTTAGCATGGGTGGCGAAGAGAAGCGTCCTTCGCCCAGGCGCTGGATTCTGCTGGCTGTCGCGGTGCTCTCAGTGGTTGCCTTTGTGTTGCCGCCGCTGGTCAACATCAACCGGTATCAACACCGAATAGCCGACAGCATCAGCCGTAGCATCGGGCGGCAGGTGCACATCTCTTCCGTCAAGCTGCGATTGCTGCCCCTGCCCGGCTTTGAGTTTTCTGATTTTTCCGTAGAAGAAGATCCTCGGTTCGGCTCGGAGCCCATCCTTCACTCCGACAGCGTCGTGGCAGACCTGCGACTCTTGTCGTTGTGGCGCGGCAAGCTGGAAATCTCCCGTATTCATTTCGACGATGCCAGTTTGAACCTTGTGCGGGAACCCAATGGGGGCTGGAACTTTGCTTCGGTTCTGGTGCAGGCCGCGCAGATCCCGAATGCCCCAACGGGCCAGCGTCATGCCGGCAGTGCTCCGCGCTTTCCCTATATTGAGGCGGAAAACACGCGCATCAATTTCAAAGAAGGGAACGAGAAGAAGCCGCTCTCGTTCCTGAATTCTGATCTTTCTATCTCGCTGGCACCAGAGGATGCGTGGGAGCTCCACTTTCGTGCCCAACCTGTGCGCACCGACCTTGTTCTCGATCTTTCCGACACCGGCATGCTGCGCATCGACGGAACATTGCATCGCGCGCCGTTACTGGCCGAGATGCCATTGCAGCTCAAGGTGGAATGGAACGGAGTGCCCCTTGGCCAGTTGAGCCGGCTCACCCTCGGCAACGATATTGGCTGGCGTGGCGGCCTGGATGTTGATGCAGCGGTGGAGGGTACCGCCGACCTGGCGCGCATCAGCACCAAGCTGAAGGTTGCAGGCCTGCATCGCGCCGAATTTACGCCCTCTCATCCGGTCGATGTGGAGAGTTCTTGCCGGGCATCCTTTCGCAGAGAATCAAGATCGCTGGAGGACATCGCCTGTAACTCTCCCGTTGGTGATGGGGCTCTTGTGCTCGCGGGCTCGATTCATGAAGTGCAAACTCGGCCTCAGGCGCAACTCACGCTAGCCGTCAATCGAGTTCCCGCGGCTGCGGTGCTGACCGCGCTGCAGGAAGTGCGCAGCGGCTTGGGTGCCGGGATCCAGGCCGCCGGGGCCCTCAATGGCCATTTCGAGTACGCGACCCAAAACGGACGTCCACCCTCGATTGCGGGCGAAGTGGCGCTTGATTCGCTGAGCCTGACCGCACCCGATTCCGGAAAGCCGTTCCTTCTTGGCCCGGTGCGCCTCCGTTGCGAGAGCTCGCAGGCAGGGGACTCGACCGCATCTCCCGCTTTGCTGTTGCAGCCAGTGCGATTGGCGATGGGTGCGCCGCTTCCGTTGACGGTGGACGGCCGGTTTACGCCTGCCGGATTCGATCTGCACTTGGGCGGTGTCACCAGTCTTGCCAGGTTGAAATCGTTCAGCAAGACGTTCGGATTGCTGGGCGGCGCGGGGACTGCCGCACTCGACCTGGACGTGCGCGGTAAGTGGCTGTTGCCCGTGCCCGATGCTGAGCATCCGGTGGTCGCGTCGACCGCGGAGGGCAGCATTGCCATCAGGAATGCTGAATTGACTACCTCCTATTTGTCCCAGCCACTGAAGATTGCCTCTGCCCAGGGAATTCTGAGCCCCACTCAGATTGAGTGGACGAACGCATCCATTGCTTACGGGAAGCTGGAGGCACAGGGAACCTTGGAGTATCCGACGCTATGCACGGCCAGTTCGCCGTGTGCAGGGCATTTCTTGCTCGTCTTTCCCACCCTGGATCTGGCCGCGCTTCAATCCTCCCTGTTGGGTACGAGCGAAGGCGGTCAGTTATTGCGGCAAATCATGGATCGTATTGACCGCCGTTCCGTTAAATGGCCCGAGCTCTCAGGAACTGTGCGCATTGGCGCGGTCTCGACCGGCAAGCTGGTGGTGCATGACGCGATCGGCGTGCTCGACATCAGCGGCAACTCGATCAAGATCCGGTCGTTGAATGGCCATGTGGCGAACGGAACCATGCATCTTGCCGGCTTAGTGGACGCGTCCGGCGATCAGCCGGAATATCAGCTCGATGTGCAGGTGACCAACGCCGCACCTAGCGCACTTGGCAGCATCTTCGATGAGCATTGGGGAACCGGCTTGGCGAATTTTTCCGCCCAAGTCAGCATGTCCGGTTTTGACACACAGGATCTGGTCCGTTCTGCTACCGGTAGCTTGCGTTGGGACTGGACCAAAGGCGGATTAGCTGCCGAAGAGCCGTTGCCGGTTGGCGCCCAGCCCTTCATCCACTTTGATCAATGGAGTGCCGATGCGGCAATTGCGGAGAGCACCATCACGATCACGCACAGCCTGCTCGCTCGCGGTCAGGAAGCGATTCCGCTGTCAGGCACGATCTCATTCGATCGTGAAATAGACATGAAAGGCGGAACGGCCGCGCACCTCTTCGCCATCACCGGAACCGTGCAACACCCGGAAGTGAAAGCCATTGAAGAGCAAGTAGAGAACGAATGAAGAAAGAAACAGCAGGTCCCTCCACTACCGTCGGTAGTGAGGGAACCCTAGGCAAACTACTCCGATGCTGCCGGAACCGCTAGCGTCTGCCGATGAATACTAGCCTGCACTTCAGGTACCGTGCCGTCGTTCACTGAGATTTCTTCCGGATGGCCCTGCAGAAGGAAGCGATGGCTTACCTTCGACTTTGCGGGAATCCGGAGCCTCTCCGTCACAGTAGTTGTGGCGGAAGAAACAGAAACGGGAACCTCCGCCTCTGTTGTCCCGCTATTAGACACATCCACTGCGACAATAAAGGCGCCGGGCACCGTAGCAGTGCTGGGATACACACCGGCAATCGAAAGGTCTGGAAGGCCACGGTCGTGGTAGACCCAGTCTTCGAAGAACCACTTCAAGTCCTTGCCGCTCGTTCGCTCGAGTACTTGCTCAAACCCGGTTCCCATCGTATCCGACGCCGGTCGATACTCGCGCAGCGCGCGCGCCAGGGCATTTTCCCCGGCAAGGTCGCGCAGCATCCACAAAACATAAGTCGCCTTGGTGCGGTAATACACCGGGTCTCTCGCCGTCACCAGACCCTGTGACGCGGAAGCACCAACGCCCGGTTCGGCTAGCGACAGCGCGCCGCGGGCATTATCCAAGCGCTCAATGGCAGCAAGCTTCCCTTGATTTTGCTCCAGCCACATAGACCCCAGAAAGGAGGCGACGCCCTCCTGCAACCACGGGTAGGGCGAGCTGAAGTAAAGATGGGTCAGCGAATGAATGAGTGCGTCGCCCAGCTTATACGGGTCGGCGCTGCGCACGTCTGTAAACAGCACGGACCCGTCTTCAAACGGGGCGTCGCCATGCTTCGGCAGATCGACGATATTGAGCACTCCGCGGGGCTCGCTGCCCAGCCAGCGATGGATCAGCGGGAGCACCATCGTCGCCCCCTTCAGGTAGGCCTGCGCATTCTCCACATCCTCAGTCCGCGCGAATACGGCCACTCCATTACCCTCCTGCCGGGTGCGAGTGAGCAGAAACAGGCTGGGTGAGGAAAAACCCAATCGCGTTGGCGGCAGGGTACAGGTGACGATTCCGGGCACAGAGGCCGCAGGTTGCGTAGCGGGGGTCACAGTCAAAGTCTCGCCATCCAGCACGGCCAGGTTGGGTGCTTCGCCAAAGAACTCCTCCGTCAGCTTCATGGTCACCGTGGCCTGGCTTTGACGTTGGCGTTCTTCCGCTGTTTCAGAGAAAAATTTGGCTCCGTCGCCCAGCGCCACTGGGACAGAGGCGACCGGATACCAGGCCACGTTGCCGAAGCCCCGCAAGCCCACAAAATCGTCTGCCACCCGGTCCCAATCGGAGGCTTCCGCCATGTCTGCCGGGGTACCGATCTGCTCCAACCGGGTAGCGGAAAGATCAGCGGTCCCTTCATAGGTAAGATCGACCGCAATGGTCTGCTTTGGGGCGAGAGGTTGCGCCAGCGGGATGACTGCCTCACGGAGCGCCCCGGTATGGTCAATATCGCTGTCCACCAGTTGCTGGGAGAAAGTAGCCGGCGCATCGGCTATGCGCACGCTGGTCCATTGCAACGTCGACGAAATCTGCAAGGGAAGACGTTGCAGGGGACTACTCGAATCGTTACGCAGCAGGCAGCGCGCGCGTACCGCCATCGCGTGCTCCCCGGGCCGGAGGTGAACCTCGAGGTCATAGGAGAGGAAGGTAATTGCCTGCCGTTCCGCGTCGGTGGGTGCTTCTGCCGGCTTGGCCGCGGGAGTTGCCCCTGACGCAGTCGTACTTCCGTCGTCTTCCACCGACCGCGACAAAATTACTGTGCCGGGATGCTCTTGGGGTGCCTGGGGAGAAACCGCTGGGGGAGAAGATGCTTCCTGCGCCCCAGCATAAGAGGCTAGCGTGAGCCCGACACCACAAACCACCACTGCCAACCGCAAAAACCTCATGAACCCAAACCCTTCTGCTTCTTTGTCCGCGCCACTACCGGCGCGGAGTGGCCCGGCTGCGCGGCTTTCCGCCGCTGCCGCGCTGCCTCATAGAGCACCACGGCGCCCGCGGCACTCACATTGAGGGAATGCACCCGGCCGGCCATGGGGATGCGCAACAGGTGGTCGCAGGTGCGCCGCACCAGGTCATGCAGTCCCGCACCTTCGCGGCCCAGCACCAGCACGCACCCTACGGAGAAATCAAACTCGTCATAGTCCATGGTGCCCCGTTCGTCCAGGCCGATGCACCAAAGCTCACGTTTCTTCAAGTCTTCCAGCGCGCGCACCAGGTTCACGACCCGGGCGATCTTGACGTGCTCGGCCGCACCGGCTGAAGCTTTGACGGCTACCGGGCTAAGCGGCGCCGACCGCCGCTCCGTGACCACCACCCCGTCGACCCCCGCCCCCTCGGCCGTGCGCAGCAGAGCTCCCAGGTTCTGTGGGTCTTCCACCCCGTCCAGCGCCAAAAGCATGCGGTTTTGCTTGCCGCCCTGCAGCAGATCGTCCAGGTCAAGGAATTGCCTTGCCCGAACAATCGCCACCACGCCCTGGTGCGCCTCCGTCCTGGCCAGTTTGGTGAGCTGGTCCCGGGTGTCCATGCGCACCTTTACGCTCGCGTCCCGGCAGGCCTGGATCAGCTTTTCCAGCCGCGCGTCTTGCCGCTCCCGGGCAATGCAAATGTGGTCGAATTTCCGCGTTCCAGAGCGCAAAGCCTCCTCTACGGGGTGCAGGCCGAACAAAATCTCCATAGTCTTAAGTTTAGACGTATATGCCGCAAAGGGTTTTCTCCGCGCCTTCCGAGTGGCTTCAGGCGCCTGATTCCTATATTCTTGTACGGATTAAGCTCGTCCTGCCGGACGAAGGAGCAATCCTGTGGTTGCCGCTAAGCTCAGAAATGTCGTCACCCAGGGCGTCTTTGGGGAAACAGCCCACGTCTCAGAGGAAGACATGCGCGCAGCCTCGCTTAGCCTCGCCGACTCGTCCTGCAACGAGAACACCCTCGTCGCCCAGGGGCTCAAGTGCCACGATCCGGAGTTGCTCGATCAGCTGATCGTTCAATACCAGCATCGCTTGTTACGCTACCTGCTCTATCTGACTGGCAACCGGGAGACCGCGGAAGACATTTTCCAGGAAACCTGGATGCGTGTACTGAAGCGCGGCGACCAGTTCAACGGCAAATCCCGTTTTGATACCTGGCTGTTCACGATTGCCCGCAACCTGGTCATCGACGTGCGGCGCAAGCGAACCATGAGCAGCCTGGAAGCGATGCGCGAAGTGGGGGAAGACGGCCGGTCTTTCGATGTAGCCGCCGAGGGTCCTTCGCCTTTTGAGAGTTACCAGACCAACGAGAACGGGCAGCGCGTGGCGGAGGCTTTGCTGACGCTTGAGCCTTTGCATCGTGAAGTATTGGTTCTTCGCTTCCACGAGGAGCTTTCTCTGGAAGAGATCGCTCAGGTTACGCACTCGCCGCTTTCCACGGTAAAGTCGCGACTCTACCGCGGGCTCTCTGCGCTCAAACCTCGCATTGCAGCACGGGAGGGAGAGGCGCGATGAGCGGAATGCAAAAAGGTGGCCCGGACCGGTCCCTGGCAGATTTGGTGCGCTCAAGTCACTGGTTGGATTCCGACGCCAACCGGGTTCTGACGCAGAAGACCCGTCGTGCTGTTCGCGATGCCGTCATCTCCACCCAGGAAAAGCGCACCCTGCAGCGCCGTAATCTTGGTTTTGCCATTCTCGGTTTTGTATTCATGCTGGTGTTGCTGGGGCCGGCCATTTGGAACGGTATGGAAGATCTACTGGAAGAGGAACATCTCTTCTCTATGCCCACGCAGCTTGCCTTACTGATTGCTATGCTGCTTCTTGCAATGCTGGCGGCTCTCATAGCCGTTTGGAAAGGGCAACGCCACGTGTACCACGATCGTGGCAGCGTTGAAACCTTTCCTCAAATTGAAAAATGACGAATAAGGCAAACAACGCCGAAGCGGTCTCCTCCATCAGCGAAGAGGTGAAGCTCATCCCGCGATGGTCGATCGCCGCGGCTACCCTGGTCTTCGTCTTCATGCAGTATCTCTACTGGGTCATCTTGCCGGCCTATCGGGTTGCCTACAAGATGAAGCCAATCGCCGCTCCATTCGGCGTCCGCTTTTACTTCGCTTTGTCCTGGAGCACGTTGGCCGCATTGTACGTGCTCATGGTTGGTTACGTGAGCCGGGATGCTCCACGTCGCAGCATGAGCACGCGCCTGTGGGTGGTAATTTGTCTCGCCATGCCGGGCGGCATTGGATCGGTGTTGTACTTTCTCCTGCGTCAGCCGGTAGTCGCGCGCTGCCCCTCCTGTGGGACCAGTATTCATACCGAGTTCCACTTCTGTCCGCAATGCGCCTACCAGGTCTCCGCAGCCTGCGGCAATTGCTATCGTGGCGTGCGCATTACCGACGTCTACTGTGTCTATTGCGGACATAGTTTGGCCTCGGACAACATGCCCTCCCGCCTGCGCGCCTTTCAAGCCTGACCTTGCCGGGAAGGTTGGCCAAGAACCTTTCCCCCGGCCCCTTATATACTCAGAATCGCTAGACCTATGCCAATGACTGCTCTGATCGTCGACGATGAACGGCTCGCGCGCGAAGAGCTCAAATACCTTCTCGACTCTGCGGGAGGAGTCGAGGTCATCGCTCAGGGCGAAAATGGCATCGAGGCGGTTCACTTGATTCGCACGCATCATCCGGATGTGGTGTTTCTGGATGTGCAGATGCCTGGCCTGGACGGCTTCGCCGTACTCAAGAAGCTGCTGGAGCGAGTCGACGCCGACCGCATGCCCCAGATCATTTTCGCGACCGCGTTCGACCAATACGCGGTGCGTGCATTTGACGTCAACGCCATCGATTACTTGCTGAAGCCGTTTGATCGTGCCCGCGTCTTGCAGGCCCTGGAGCGAGCGCGCCAGCGTTTGCAGGAGATACATCAGCTCGACTCAGAGCCGCCCGCGGAGAACGGTGCGGATGCCAAGCCATCCGATGCGCGTCTCGACGCGCTTTTCCGCCTCATTGAGCAGCAGCAGGCTGGGGTGCGTCCCCGCAGCGGGAAGATTATTCTGCAGGCGCATAACCGGCTCTTACTGGCCGATCAGAAGGATATCTGCTTCGCCGCCATCGAGGAAGGCATCATCTCCGTGGTGACGCCGACCCTTGAAGGCCAATCCAAGTGCCGGACCATCGAAGAGCTGCTTGAGCTTTTGGATCCAGCCCTTTTCTGGAGAGCCCATCGCTCCTACGTTGTGAACATCAACCACATCAAGGAAGTCGTGCCCTGGTTCAAGAGCAGCTATCAGCTGCGCATGGATGATCGCAAGCAGACCGAGATCCCAGTGAGCCGGGCCCAAACCCGGCGCCTGCGCGAACTCTTCAAGCTCTAACAGGCCGGGAACACGAGTACACGCCGGCCCTCATCCCACCTCTTCGTATGCACGCCGCAACATCTGCCGCATCGCTGAAACCATGTAGGCGTTGTCGATGCGCAAATTCGCATCGCTGACCACGCCCGGATAGTGATCGGGAATCAGAGAGGCGGTGCTGCGAACCTCCCGCAGAGCTTTCATCAGCAGATACATGTCCTGATAGCCGTCGTCCTGGAACGTCTCATGGAATCGCGGCAGAGGCGAACTAACATTGCGAAAGTGTACGGTGAATATCTTGCCCCGGCCACCGAAGTCACGGATCATGCTGGCGGCGTCCTTACCCGTTGTATCGCCGCCTTCCAGCCAGGTCCCGAGGCATAAACAAAGTCCCCAATTCTTGCTGCCCTTCGAGACCACATCTTCGGCGTGTTTATACCCCGCATAGTTGATAAAGACCTTGGCCACACCGTTCATCGGAGAGATCGGCGGATCGTCCGGGTGGTGAGCCAACTTGATGCCGGCCTTTTCTGCGACTGGCAGAACGGCGTCGAGAAAGTAAGCATAGTTGGCCCAAATCTCCTGCGCCGAGTAGTCGCGGTCGAACATTTGTTTTTCCGTTTTATCCCGAAAATCGGTCACGCTGAACTCGCGCGCTGTGTAGCCGCGCCTGGTCGTAATCATCTTCGTGGTGTAGGTGTTTCCAGGATGGAAATCTATATGCGACGTGCGGATGCCTAAACGCCCGCAATCCGTGAGGAAGGTGTTGAATTGCTCGATGTCCGCGTCTCTACCCGGTTGCCCCAGCTGAATCCTCTTGGAGCGATAGGCCTCCATCAGCGCGCAGTCGATGGTGAGGCCGTATTGGGCAAAGCGATCTTGCGTGGACTTGATCAAATCGTAGGATGCAGCCTCGCCGAAGTCAGCGTGCAGCCAGCGCAGTCCAATCTGCTTGAGAAAGAGCAACTCCTCGTCCGTAGTCTTTTGGACGCTTAGTTTGATAGCAATCTTTGTGCCCTCTGGATCAGCCTCGTCCATGGGCATCTTGGGTCTCACGGTTTGTGCCACGGCGGACCCAGGAAGCAGCCCGCAGGCAGCGGCCATCACCGGCAGCTTGAGCACGTCACGGCGGCCAATCCGCCTTGGTGCAGGCAGTTTTTCGGGGTCTGATGTGGACACAATAACCTCCGCGCCTATTGCTTGATGACCGTGCCGTCGCGCTTACGAATCTCTCCCCACCCGCCATTGAGGTTATTTCTTCCCGGTGTAAAGGGAGCCTTGGCCGCTGCCTTCTCATCGATCTCGATGCCCCAGCCAGGATTTTCGTTCACCCAGAGATATCCATCCTTCATCGTTGGACAACCGTGAAAGATCTCCTGGGTCAGCTCATTGAAGGGCGAGTATTCCTGAATGCCAAAGTTATAGCTGACGAGATCAAGAGTTATGTTGGCCATGTGCCCCACGGGTGAAACATCCCCCGGGCCATGCCATGCTGTCCTGACGCCGTATGGTTCGGCTAGGATCGCGATCTTGCGCGCCGGAGTAAACCCGCCTACTTGCGAAACATGCACGCGAATGTAGTCGATGAGCCGCCCCTCGATGAGCGGCTCCCATTCGTGCGGGTTATTGAAAAGCTCGCCCATAGCGATCGGGGTCGCACAGTTTTGACGGATCTGCTGGAAATAGGCGATGTCTTCCGGAGAAAGCGGATCTTCCAAAAAAAACATGTGAAACTTCTCTGCTTCTTTGCAGAATTGCACCGCCAGGTTGGGGGTTAGCCGCTCGTGCATATCGTGCAGCAATTCAATCTCGTCGCCCAATTCCTGGCGGCAAACCTCCAGCAGCTTCAGGCCCCGGCGGAAATCATAGGCCGGTTCATAGAGTGGTTTATCGTGCAACGCCTTGAGCCTGGTATCCGTACCGGTTCTCGAGCCGTAGCCTGCCATACCGGGGATTCCAACCTGGACTCGAACATTGCGAAAACCTTTGGCGATGTAGCCCTTCGCGCTTTCTACAACGTCTGCATACTCTGCTCCGTCCGCATGCCCGTAGGCATCGACGGCTTCCCGGCATTTGCCGCCGGCCAGCTGATACACCGGCATGCCTGCCTGGCGCCCCTTAATGTCCCACAGAGCCTGATCGACGCCGCTGATGGCGTTATTCAACACTGGGCCGTTCTTCCAATAAGAACTGTCGTAGCACGATTGCCAGATATCTTCGATCCGGTCCGTGGTCTTACCGAGCAGAAACGGCTTGAGATATTTTTCCACTGCGGGCTTGACCAGGTCGGCGCGTTGCGTGAAAGTGGCGCAGCCGTAGCCATAGAGGCCATCCTGATCGGTAGTGATCTTCACCACCGTAAGCCGCGTGCCCGCGGGCTCGCACTCAATCACGCTAATGTCCTTGATGCGCGGTGTTGCCATGCCGCGCGTGGCGCGTGCAACTTGCTCTTGGGCGCGTAGAACTGGCGGGGTGAGGCTCAGCAACGCTGCGCTTCCCATGGACTTCAACAATTCACGACGTTTCATCGACATATCAGAGCCCTCTCCTTATTTGTCACCCCACCACTGTTCGCCTTCTGCCAGATGAGCCTTTACTACGTCAGGATTGAGTTCGACACCGAGCCCCGGCTTGTCGGCTACGGCGATGTGCCCACCTTTGATATAGGGACCGTCGAGCAGCAGGACTCTGTCCATCCAACCTCCTTGCCCCGTGATCGTTTCACAGGCGATGTAGTCGCGGATCGAGGCCGCCCACTGACAATTAGCCCAGGTGTGCAATTGACTACCGGTGTTGTGCGTCGCCATCGGCAATCCAAATGTATCAGCCATATCCGCGATGCGTTTCGTTTCCAGGAATCCGCCGCTGTTGCGTAAGTCAGGATTCAAGATGTCGCATCCCTGGTAGATAATGAAATCTTTAAAGCCTGCCCGCCGTTCCAGATTCTCACCCGTACAGATAGGCACAGGCGAACTGGCGCATAATCTTTTCCACGATTCGGAGTAATCCACGGGAAGCGGGTCTTCCAGCCACAGCGGTTTGATGGGCGCAACCGCATCTGCCAATTGAATGGATGTGCGCAGGTCGTACTCCCAATGGCAATGCACCATAATGTCGTGATCCCACCCGATGGCCTCGCGGCAATTCTCAAACCCCTGGGCAATCTCCATCAGTTCTTTGGTCGTAAGCACCCGATTGCCCAGATCCCGGGCGCTGTCTGTCGCGACATCCGAATGGCGAAAACCGAACTTGTGCGCGGTAAAGCCGCTGGGATCCGCCTTGATCTTGTCCGCCCACTCGCGGCACGAGGCTTTGTCTAACATGTTTCGAGGAGCGGCGTGGTCGTACACCCGAACCTGGTCACGAAACTTTCCTCCCAGCAGAGTCGAGGTAGGAACGCCGAGCATCTTTCCCGCCAGATCCCAGAGCGCCATTTCAATGCCGCTGGCCGCGCGCATGAGTGAGTGTGCCGAGCCATCCGTGCGCGTGCCTGAAAGTTCAGGACCTCCAATGCCCATGTAGGTGTAAATGGCATCGATCTCTAACGGATTCTTGCCCACCAGCAGGGGCTTGAGCGCCTGGATCTGTTGCTTTACACCGATGCTCGGGGTGCCGTATGCCTCGGCGATCCCGAATTGTCCATTGTCGGCAACCACCTTCACATAGACATAGGTGCGCTGGCCGGTCAGCGTCATCGTCTGAATATCGGTGATCTTTGCACGGACCTTCTCGGCGGCAGCGAACGGAAAGAGCCCGCTGAGAAGGGCCGCTCCACCAGTGACTTTGAGAAACTTACGACGCGACCAGTGAAGCCCAATTGACTCGACTACCATATACCTTCAATCCCCGGCAACTAACTCTTGTTGCTGCGTCAACAGTTCCTGCACCGCGGGTTCCATACGATTCCTTTGCTCCGAAGAAAGTTCTGAAACGAAGGGCGGAATCGGTCCGGTGCGAGCGACGCCCGCTAGTTCCAGCGCATGATGCAGAACCCGGGCGGGTCCCCACGCATCCCGCAGATCTTCGAAATCGAGGAAACGGGAACGGATGCGTTCGGCTTCCTCATAGTCGCCCGAGCGGCACGCAGAGAAGACGGCAGCGCTCAACGTCGGCGCAAGACATCCTGAACCGGTGGTGAATCCCGGCAAGCCCCATTGGCGAAGATGGTTGATCGCCGGCCTCTCGCCGATACCGCTGATCACCTTGCGGCGGTCTACCCGCTTCAGCAGTTGGTCGAGATATCGATCCTGCGATGGGTTTTCCCGCACCACCGCGTACTTGATCGCGATGCAAATGCCTTCGTCGACCAGTCGCGCGACCGCATCGAGGCCAGCCATCAGATCCGCGCCCATGTTCGTCTCCTCCTTGAGATAGAGCATCAGGCGGGTGTCGGCTGCGTCGGCAAACTCACGCAAGCCTGCTTCCAGTCCGGGTGCATCGCGCGGATCTCCGCAGGGAAGCGTCATCACGCAAGGGATGGCAAAGCGACGCAACAATTTTGCCTGGTCCATCAACCGGCCGTAGGAAGGGCCCGCGCTGGGAATCAACCACAGCCCGTCCTCTTTGATTCCCACCAGCCACGCGAGCAGCTGCTCGTATTCGTCCAACGTCAGATGGTAGAGAAAGGCATTGCCACCATAGATAAACCGGGAAATTCCACCTTTAGCGATGTAGCTAACGAGGCGCCCATTCTGTTCGAAATCGAGAGCGCGGGCGTCCCCGGGGGCACGTGCGAGCGGCGGAACAGCGAACACCCCTTCCAGCGAAATGGGAGCTTGGTTCATGTGATCTGGTTCCTTTCCAGTTCTTTTTCGTTTACATCGACGCCCAACCCGGGCTCCTTGGGCAGCGCGCAGAATCCATCGTGCGGGGTGGACAATCCAGCGCCGGCGTTGGGCAATTCAACGATGAAGAAATTTGGGATGCTGGCGGCAACATGCAATGCCGCCGCCGTGGCAATCGGGCCGCCATCATGCCAGGGGGACACAGCGACGTAGTAAGTCTCCGCCATCGCGGCCAGCCTGCGAACACCCGTAATTCCGTGGACCAGCAGGTTAGGCCGAAGCAAATCGACCAACCCGGCGCGCAGCAGATCCTGGAAGGTTCCAGGGTCTGCAATATCCCGTCCAAAGCCAAGCGGAACGACTGTCTCATCGGCGATCTTGTGCAGGGTCGATAAGTTTGAAACCGGGCAGGGTGCATCGAACCAGAGGGGACGCATGGATTCCACCGCCGCGGCGAGACTTGCGGTATCCGAGGGCGTGAGTTGGTCTCCACATGCGAACGCAAAGTCTGCTTGCGGAGCCGCGGCCCGCATGGCCTGGAAACGCGCCACCCCGGCATGAATGTACGCGCTGCCCTGGTTGCGCGCCTCCGGTGTGGGAATCGGGACCAGGAAGGCGGCAAAACCCGCGGTGAGTTGCCTTTGCAGATCCCGCTGCAACTCGTCATCCGAGTTTCCCATCAAGCGCACGATGGCGCGTGCCTTGTTCCGCGTGGGGCCGCCCAGCACCCGGTAAACCGGGGCCTTGGTAGCTTTCCCGAGAATATCCAGCAATGCCATGTCGAGGGCTGCCTGGGCATGGCGCGGAACCAGTGGCCGCAGCGCTTCATAGGCCGACGCCGACCGCCCCAGGACAGCCTCGCGCGTCGCCTTTAGATCAGCTCTGGATAAGTCCTTACACTCGCCGTACCCGGTCAGGCCAGATTTCGTTCGGACCTCTAGAACAACATAAGGACCCTTCGTACCAGATAGTGGTACGGCATAGGCGCGCACATCCGAAATTTCCTGCGGCCCCGCCGGAATACTTGCCGCGGACGGGCTCTGCTCTAAGGCCAGCAGGGCTTTGCTCTTACCTGCTTTGCCCACCATACCCATTCGGCAACCTCCAAATCCTGCTCACTGAGGAGCCTACCACTGAGGCGCAAGTGCTTCCAATGCAAGAGCATTCGAGAGCTCAGACATGGCGCGTAAATTTTTCTTTGCACGGCGCTGCCTCAATGGAATAGTATCCGCCTGCAATAAGTAGTCAATGATAGATCAACCGCAAGAGGTGTGTGTGAAACGGGTAGGGGACCGGGCGGTCTTTGTATCAGTCACTGTTTTGCTGGCGGCGGTTACCGTAACGATTGTGGCCCAGACGGCGCAAACTGCGAAGCCAAAGCGCATCAACCAGGCGATCGAACTCCTTGCTGAAGGTCAGCCGATCTACTACACCGGCTCGCACTCGGGAACCAACGGCACCTATGAGCAGGGAGTAAAGGACGCGCAGACGTATGCGGACTACATCAGCTACGACATGGAGCACGCTCCCTTCGATGTAAAGGGCCTGCAGGAGTACATGCGCGGGCTGGTGGCAGGCGGCCCCAGCAAAAGCGGTCATCGAACCCCGGCTGTGATTGTCAACGTTCCGGTAAATGGCATGGATGCCGAAGCGGTACACGCCAACGCCTGGATGTTCAACCAGGTGCTGGCCACCGGGGTGCACGGCGTTATGTTGACCCATGCCGATGATCCTGGCGCCATTCGCGCCTTCGTCGAAGCCGTACGCTTTCCCATCCACCACGAAGGGGTTGGGGTCGATGGGCTGCCCGAGGGACGCCGCGGCGTTCATGGAGTCTCGACCGCAGCCCAAATCTGGGGCGTCTCGCCGGAGGAGTACGAAGAGAAAGCAGATCCCTGGCCGCTCAATCCAAATGGCGAATTGCTTCTTGGTGTGAAAGAAGAAGACAAGTACGCGCTCGCCAACGTAGACGAGAACCTGAAGGTTCCTGGCATAGGTATGGCGGAATGGGGTCCTGGGGATATGGCGATGTCGCTTGGCGTGCGCGCCCCGGGCGAGGCCGCCATCCGGGATCCGAAGATGGTTGCAGCACGCAGCAAAGTGCTCGCCGCGTGCAAGGCCAATCATATTTTCTTTCTCAACACCTTCAACGCCAATGACGTGATTTCCATGATCAAGGAAGGCGTGATGGTTGGCCCGGCCAGCGCTGAGACTGCAGCCATCGGCCGCAAATACACCAATCGCCCCCCTCCCTACTAGCCGCAGGTCCCGCTCACACGAACCAAGACACAGCCAGGAAAATGCTTTAGTGTGGTGAGTCATCCATCATTTGAGGAAATCGGAACCATGAAAATCAAGAGAAGAGATCTGCTCACGGCCGGCGTTTCCATCGGGGTGGGCATGGCCGCCACGGGTGTGGTCGCGCAAGAAGCTCCGGCGGCTGGCCGTGGCCGCGGAGGACGAACCGGCAGCGCATCGGTCAATAGCAATACTCAGCCTTCATCGGTGGACCTGAACTACAAGCCGCGCCGCATCAATAAGGCGATTGAGCTATGGGAAGACGGCCAACCAATTTACTACGGCAACTCCGGTATGGGTCCGGGTGTGGATAGTTATGCGCAGGGCGTCAAGATGGCCCGGACCTACATGGATGCGATCAACTGCGAGATGGAACACGGGGCGCTCGACTTTGCTGGGTTGCGCGAGTTCATGCGCGGTCTTGTCGACGGCGGCCCGACGCGCAGTGGTCATCGTACGCCGGCAGTGTTTGTGGAAACGGGCATCATCGGTCTGGACCCCGCTTATATGCGAGCCAACACCTGGGTCCTGGAACAGTTGCTGGATTGCGGCGTTCATGGCATTCACATGTGCCACGCGCGTGATGCCGGCGCCGTCAAGGTTGCGACCCAGATGGCGATGCGCTATCCGTTCGATTATCCGGGCGTTCCGAAGTTGGAGATGCAGGGTCTTCGCGGCTCCAGTGCGGGCTTTGCTGCCGAGGTTTGGGGTGTCAGCCACAATAAGTACCTCCACGTGGCCGACCTGTGGCCGCTCAACCCCAAGGGCGAGATGATCTTCGGCGTCAAGATAGAAGACACCTACGCCGACGCAGATGTCGATCAGACGATCGCATTGCCTGGTATCTCGATGGCGGAATGGGGGCCGGGCGATCATAGTTTTTGGCTCTACGGACTTTCCATTTTTCCAGAAGACGGTCCGTCCGTCGATGTAGGAACCCGTCCCGAAATGGTCAAGGTAAGGCAGGCTGTTCTCGACGCTTGCAAGAAAAATAAGGTGATGTTTCTCAACGCGGGGACGGCAAATCCAAACAGCCCGGATTACGTCGTCAAACAAATCCAGGACGGTGCGATGGTGCTTGAGGCCCCTGAGTCCGCGGCAATTGTCGGCCGCGAATTCAGTAAACGGAAAATGCCTGTTTAATGGCTCAAGAGAGGCGAAGGCGAAGATTGAGGAAACAATAATGACCTCAGGAACGTCACGATACGTTCGCCAGAGATAATCCACGAAGACAAGCGCCTGAAAAGCCGCACAGGCGTAGAGAGTTTGACTGTACCAGGCAGGAGAATCATATGAAGAAAGCATTCATCGCAGCCGTAGTTGTCTGCATGGTATTGGGAGCCTCGGGCGCCTTCGCTCAGGTCAAGATGACGAAGGACCAAATGATGTTCTACACCTCTGATTGGAAAGGCGACCGCTACCCCGATGGGCGCCCGAAGCTGCCGGACGATATCCTCAAGCGCGCCGTGGACTGCACGATTGAGGATATCTGGGGCTACCTTCGCCAAAAGGGGTACGCCAATCAATTTGAAGGCGACTGGCAAGCCCTCCACATTGAGAAGCCCTTCGCTGGGCGCGCGCTCACCGCTCAATACATGCCCACCCGGGCAGACATGGCGAAGGCCATTGCCGCGGAGGGCAAAGCCGAAGGCCGAGTCAGCGGCAATAATAGCTGGCCCATCAACGAACTGCAGCTCGGGGATGTGTATGTCGCAGACGGCATGGGAAAGGTCATTGAGGGCACGTTGATCGGCTCTAACCTGGGCAACGGCATTGCAGCCCACACCCACACGGGATTTGTTTTCTATGGCGGCATAAGGGACCAGGAAGAGAACCGGGAGATCCCAAACTTCAACGGGTTTTACAAAGGGTACGATCCTTCTGCGTGGGCTCAAATGGAGTTGACCGCGATCAACGCGCCTATCCGCATTGGGCGGGCCGTGGTGTTGCCGGGGGATCTTGTTCTGGCCAAGACGGACGGGGTCATCTTCATCCCCGCGATTTTGGCGGAAGACGCGATCAGTCACGCGGAATTTACCAGCCTTGAAGACGATTACAACTTCGAATTGAACAAAGAAGGCAAGAACGGCGCCGAATTTGAAGGCGGTTGGACACCGGAGAAATATCAGGGCCTTTCCAAGTGGATCGATGCCCACCCGGAAAAGCTGAAGATGCCGCGTTCTGAATTCGACGCCCTGATGGCGGAAAGGCTCAAGCCCCGCCCGCCCCGTACTCCGCCCGCACCCTAGTGGACTGAACAATAACTCTGTTTTCTATCAAGCAACGATTAAACAGGATGCAGAAGAACTAATGCTTTGTGTCAGGGCACGGCTTCAGCCGTGCCGTAAAAGCAGGGCCCATGAGGGCTTTTAGCTCCTGGGTATTGCTTTCCTGCCGAGCGCAAAATCTTCCCGCACCCTGGCGCTCTCTGAGAGGGATTATGCGAATCATCAACAGTTACTGTCTGGTTCTGGCTACGGCAATGGCCGTTTTGGCCGGTGGTGTTGCGGGCGCTCAGGCTAAGCCCAATACGCTTACTCCTAAGGAAGCGGCTCACGGTTGGAAGCTGCTCTTCGAAGGCAAAGATCTGAATGGCTGGCAGCCCTACAGTACGTTCAAGCCACCGGCGACCGGAGATTGGAGCGTGGCCGACGGCGCGATTCTCTGTCCTGGTACCAGCCCAGGATGGCTTGCGAACAATGACTCCTATACCAATTTCGAACTCCAATTGCAGTTTCGCGGGAGCGAAAAGGTGAACAGCGGAGTCTTTATCCGCTCCTCCAAAGACGGCGCACCGCACAAGACCGGTTACGAAGTACAAATCTGGGGTTACCAACCTGCCGGATACAACACCGGGAGTCTGGTCGACTCCCTTAAAGCAGCGCCCGCCACGATCCTCGACGGGCAGTGGAACGACTACAACATCAAGGCGGTCGGCGATCACTTCATCGTCACCCTCAATGGCAAGACGATTCTCGACGATCACGATCCAAAACACGCCGCAGGCGTAATCGGATTCCAGTGCCAGGTAGGAAACAAGATCGAGTTCAGGAACGTCAAGTTGCTTCCCCTGAAGTAATAACGAACGCAATCGCCCGAATGATATGTTGTTCGAGGCAGGGAACTCTATGAAGAAAGTAATCGTGGCTGCAGTGATGTTCTGGACTATGTTGGGGGCTTCGGCTGCCTTCGCCCAGGTAAAGATGACGAAGGAACAGATGATGTTCTACACCTCCGACTGGAAAGGCGACCGCTTTCCGGATGGACGCCCAAAGGTGCCCGACGATCTGCTCAAGCGCGCCTTGGATGTGTCGATCGAGGATGTTTGGGATTATCTACGCGAGCACGGCTACCGCAACCAATTCGAGGGAGATTGGCAAGCTCTGCATATCGAAAAGCCCTTCGCTGGGCGCGCGCTCACCGCGCAATACATGCCACTTCGGGCTGATATGGAAAAGGCCATTGCTGCTGAAGGGAAGGCCGAAGGACGCGTTAGCTTTAATAACAGCTGGCCGATCAATGAGCTGCAAATCGGCGACGTGTATGTCGCAGATAGCTGGGGAAAGATCATCGACGGTACGTTGATCGGTTCCAACCTGGGGAATGGTATTGCCGCGCACACCCACACCGGCTTTGTCTTCTATGGAGGCATAAGGGACCAGGAGGAAAACCGCGAAATTCCGGATTTCAATGGTTTTTACAAAGGCTATGACCCCTCCTTCATCATGCAAATGACGCTGACGGCCATTAATGCTCCTATCCGCATCGGACGCGCCGTTGTGCTACCGGGTGACTTGGTTCTAGCCAAGACCGACGGGGTTATCTTTATCCCAGCCATCATGGCCGAGGGTGCAGTGAGCCACGCAGAGTTCACCAACCTCATGGATGCGTATAACTTCGAACTCAACAAGGAAGGCAAGAACGGCGCTGAGTTCGAAGGCGGTTGGACCCCGGCCAAGTTTCAGGGTCTGTCCAAGTGGGTTGACGCGCACCCCGAGATGCTCAAGATGCCGCGCTCTGAATTCGATCAGATGCTGGCAGATGCGCTCAAGCCTCGTCAACCTCGGCCGCCGGCCGGCGCCTCCGAACCCTAGCCTGCGACGCAGGCAACTCGGAATCGTTCAAGCACGCCTGGACGATATCCATCCCGGCTGAACCTGCGCTCGCCGCGTGCCGTCATGGATGCGTAGGCCGAAGCACAAATCAGATTTCCACACCGTACTCTTTCTCCTCGCCGCTCTAACCTCCCTCCTTCCGGCCGGCTCGAATCTAGTTAATGACTTACAGCAGCTCATCTCAGATAGTGAGACTTTCTTGACACATTTCTCATGGCGGGGATAGAGTTCATGCGTTTTTAAGTTAGCGAGGAGTTTGACACCCAACAAACAAGCGCCAAACAAGAGGCCTGCTTGAACGTAAAAGCAAGTCATTTCCTGGAGGGAAAGACATGCTACTAACAGCCAAGACGCAAGGCAGAATAAGTAACCGACTCCGTTTCTTCGCATGCGCTATGCTCTTTTCGGCACTCGGCGCATATGGCCAGAACGTCAACGGTTCAATCGTAGGCACCGTTTCCGACTCGACCACCGCCGCAATCCCAGCCGCAACCGTCACCATCACAGACGCGAATACCAACGTCAGCCACACAGCGCAGACCGATGCCAGCGGGTACTATTCGGTTCCCGACCTTCCTCCAGGAACTTATAAGGTCACGGCGCAGAAAGACGGCTTTAGTACGGCCGTGAATAACGGGATCGTCCTATTCGCAGATCGCACGGCGCGCGCTGATATGACCCTTAGCCCAGGTGCGGTTACTCAAACAGTCAATGTAGACAGCGCAGTGATGCCCGAGCTCCAGACGGACACCGCGGATACAGGGCGCGATATTGACGCCACGGCGGTGGCGGAACTACCTCTTTCCACAGGCCGCAACTTTCAGAACCTGCTCAACACCCTTCCCGGCGCAGGGGTCGCCACCAAAGACCATTCCACCTTTTACAACCAGCAGCTGAGCATGGCGAGCCCCGTGAACGGCCAATCGAGCATGTACAACACCTTCAATATCGAGGGCGTTAGCGACAATCAGCGCAGCCAGTTGCTGCAGATCTACATCCCTCCCGCTGAGGCGATTCAGGAAGTCCAGATCACTACCAGCAACTACGATCCTCAGCAGGGAACAGCGCTGGGAGCGGTCACCAACGTCATCCTCAAGTCCGGGGGCAACCAATTCCACGGTGAAGGTTATTACTTTTACCAGGGCAACGCTCTCTCGGCGAAGCAATACTTCCAAACCACCCCCAACAATCACGCTGTATACAACTACTTTGGCGGGAATATCGGCGGTCCAATCCAAAAGGGTAAGACGTTCTTCTTTGCCAGTTTCCTCGAATATCGGCAGCACCTGGGGGAGTTTTATTCGATCAGCGTTCCAACGGCAGCCATACGCACGGGAAATTTTAGCGATCCCGCCCTGACGCCGATCTACGACCCGCTTACGGGTGATACAGCCGATTGTCTACCCGGCGGCAATGCCAAACTTTGCGGCACGGGGCGCACGCAGTTTAGTTACAACGGGATTCCCAATGTGATCCCGCCGAGCCGTCTTGATCCTGTCGCACAGGCGCTGCTGTCCCATGTCACGATGCCCAATAACAACCTGAACGCTTCCGGCGTCCTTAAGTACCAAAACAATCTGCTGACCGGCAGCGGTTTCACCCAGGACACTCCGGATGTTGACGTCACCGTAGATCGTTTCTTTCATACCGACGATCACCTTTTCGGGCGCTTCAGCTTTGAGGAGCCAACCCTCAACCAGAACGGCCTCTTCGGTGACTACGGCGGACCGCTCTCCGGCGGCGGTATCGCAGGAGAAGAGGGTTACGGCCACGAAAAAACCTATTCGGTTGGGGCGAACTGGATTCATCCCTTTGCTTCAAAGCTGCTCTCGGAGGCGCGCATCGGTGTAAGCCGTTACGACAACCTCGCCTATCCCACCGGCTACGGCAAGTCCCTTGCGGAGGGTGTCGGCATCCCCGGCGCGAATCTCAATGCCTTCACCAGCGGTGTCAGCATCATCTCCGGTGAAGGTTTTTCCGATCCCATGATCGGCGGGTGCTCGAATTGCCCCTGGACCCGTGCCGGTACTCTGATTCAGGTCGTCGAAAATATGACCAAGGTGACCGGCAACCATACGCTCGAGTGGGGTGTGGATTATCGCCGTTGGCGGGACGACTTGCTCCTGGTCGGCGATCCTCCGGGAGCCTTTACCTTCGCGGCAGGTACGACTGCGCTGAATGCAAAGACCGCGCCTGCGAGTGGCTTCGCCAACCAGTTCGCGAGTTTCCTGCTGGGTGATCCCAACTCCGTTGCGCGCGGGTATGCCAACGTCTTTCCTGCGCTGCGTCAGAACCAGCTCTTCTTATACTTCGGCGATAAGTGGCAGGCCGGCCCGAAGCTCACCATCAATGCAGGTCTGCGCTGGGAGTACTATGGACCGCCCACTCCACACTTTGCGGGCGGCTTCTCTAACTACGTTCCCAGCACCAATTCCCTCGAGTTAGCAGGTATCGGCGTAGTTCCCAGAAATATGGGGCTACAACCTGATTATCAGAATTGGGGGCCCCGTCTCGGCGTGGATTATCGCATCAGCACCAACAGCGTCGTGCGGGCAGGCTTTGGAATGAGTACGCTGCCTTGGAACATCGATCTTTTCGCCTATAACTATCCCATCGAGCCGACTCAGTCCTATAGCAGTTTGAGCAGTTTTGGTCCCGCAATTCTATCCAATAACACCGCGGCTACCTTTGAACAGGGTATTCCAGCGCTGCCCCCGTATGTGCCACCACCAAGCGGCATCCTGCCCGCGAATACACCGGCTCTGCTCAACCAAAGCTACTACGCCATCAACCTGAACTGGAAAAACCCCTATCTCGAATCGTGGAATCTCGCCTACGAGCGAACTCTTCCCGGAAGCTGGGTTCTGGATATCGCTTACGTGGGCAATCATGGCGTGCATACTCCCATCGAGTACAACCAGAACGCCGCAACGGTGTACGGACTTGGGGCAGCCGGCCAACCTGAATATGGACCCTGCGCGGCCTGCGGCAGTCCCAATGCAAATGTCGGCCGAACGGCTTCCACTACCGAGTTTTTTGCCGGGTACAATTCCAACTACAACGCGCTCCAGGTCAAGTTCGATCATAAGTTTGCCCGTGGCTTCTCCCTGACAAATTCCTATACCTACGGAAAGGCCCTTGGCTACGCCAGCGAAGCGAGCGACTATCCCAATGGCCTGCTGGACTATGTCAATCAAAAGCGCAATTACGCGGCGACTGACTTCAATCAAACGCACATCTTCAACGAAAGCTTTATCTGGCACCTGCCCTTCGGAGAGGGGTCGCACTTGGCAAGCACGGGTGTGGCCGGACAGATTCTCGGCAACTGGCAGCTCAGCGGACTGTGGGAGGCGACCAGTGGCTTTCCTTTGGCCTTTACTTGCTCCTGCACCGCGTCCTTCAACACCCCAGGCAATACCGCCTTTCCTGACATGAGCGGCCCGATTCAAAAGCTGCACGGCATCAAAACGAAACCCTGGTTCAATACCGCGTTGTTCTCCGATCCGCCGCCGGGAACCCAGGGGAATGTTCCCAACTACTATTCTTCCGGGCCCAGATTCTTCAACCTCGATGCCTCGATCTTCCGTCGAGTGCGTCTCAACGAACGATTCAACCTGGAACTCCGTAGTGAATGGCTGCACGCAACCAATACCCCCCAGTTCTCGGCCTCCTCTGCGATCAACACGGAATATGGAAGTTCATCGTTCGGACTCATCAACGGTTCGAGTACCGGCAACCGGCTCATCAACGTGGCCGGGAAGATTGTTTTTTGAGTGGTCCGCGACCAGCTCTGGCCACGTCGGCCTGAGAAGACACAATTGTTCGTATAAAGTGGAGCCGTCGTCCCATAGGAGAATTTTCAATGAGTTCTGATTTTTCGCGAAGAGCCCTGATGAAGGGAATTTGTTCCACTGCCGCGCTGTCGGCGGCTTTACCCGCCGCTGCGGTGTTACCGGCCACCGCCGCAGAGGCAACGGAATACAAGGGCCCGCACGGTCCCGGCATGCCCCAGGAAGGCCCCAACACCCCCAAAATCTGTGCTCCCATTGGCGGCCGTGAAATTACGGATGCATCGATGCGGATGGTCAAACAAATCGGAGTGAACAATGTGCTCATGGGCGGTCCCAGGATGCCTTGGCAAGAGGCCGATCTGCAGGCCACTGTAGACAAGCTGAAGACGGGCGGCTTGAGCGTCGGCAACATGATGATCGCCGGCTTTCCTAACTGCATTTACGGACGGGCCGGGGCCGCTCGCGATAAGGAGATCGAAGACTTCAAGAGTTCCGTGCGCGCCGCGGGCAAGGTTGGTTTGCCCGTGATTGAGTACAACTGGTACGCGCATCGCGCGATCGAGGGGTACTACCTGGAAGAAGGACGCGGCGGAGCTGGATACACTGCGTTCAACATAAACAAAGTAGAGAATCTGCCCACGGTACCCGAGGAGGGCGTCCATTCCGACGAAGAACTGTGGAAGAATATCACCTACTTTCTGCAGGCGGTCATTCCTACGTGCGAGCAGTCAAATGTGCGTTTGGCGCTGCATCCCAATGATCCTCCCATTGCGGTTACCCGCGGGTCGGGCCAGATCATGGGATCTCTTGAAGGTTGGAAAAAATTGATCACGGTGGTCAATAGCCCCGCGAACGGAATTACCTACGAATGCGGCGTATCCCGGGAAATGGAAGTCGATCCAGTTGAGGTCTGCAAGTACTTTGGTACCCGTGATCGTATCAATCATGTTCACTACCGGAACCCGGTAGTGAGGGTCCCTCATAACGACTACACCGAGACCTTTATCGACATGGGCGAAAACAATATGCTGGCCGTGATGCGAGAGCTGATCAAGGTGAAGTACACCCGCCTGATCTATCCCGAGCATGAGCGGGCATTGGATTACGACAAGGCGGTCGGCATCCGCAACCAATACCCAGGCGGCGGTGGCTACACCGGCATGGTGTATGACATCGCCTACGCGAGAGCCATGTTCCAGGCTTCGATCATGCTGGAACGGGGCACAGAGTGGAAGGAATTCTAGGGTAAGTAACGATCCTGTCGCGGCTCTTCCTCAGAAGAGCCGCATTTAGTTTCAACCTGCGCGGATATATCGCTGTGCTGGCGCTCCGCCGGTGGCTTTGCAGAAGCATCCTGTAAAATCAGGCGATCACCCGCCAAAGATTGTTTGCGGCCCAAAATGCCGGCATCGACCGGTAGCGTGACCGGGTACGATAATTTCGGGGTCGAGGTTGACGAGCAGATGGGGAAGTTCAGGGCGGCAGCGATAGCTTTAGGGTTGGGCTTTCTTACCAGTGCACTCACGGCATTTGGAGCGGCAGCGCCCGCCGAACAGCAGGACTGGCCGGCTTATGGGGGGCACGACGGCACTCACTACTCCAGCCTGTCGCAGATCAACCGTGACAACGTAAAAAAACTGGTAGTCGCGTGGAAGTACGACACTGGAGAAAAGGGCGGCATCGAAGCCAGCCCCATTATCGTCGGTAACGTGCTCTATACCACTACGCCCCGCCGCAGCGTTATCGCGCTCGATGCGGCATCGGGCAAGCTGATTTGGCGCTTCGAGTTTGACCTTCCGGGCCAGGTACTGACCCGAGGTGTCTCATATTGGAGCGACGGCCATCAAAGCCGCATCTTCGCCGGCGCCCGCAACTATCTCTATGCGCTCGATGCGGTCACAGGCAAGGTGATTCCCAGCTTCGGCGAAAACGGCAGAATCGACCTGCGCAAAGGACTGCGCGAACCCTACCAGCAACAGTCGGTTGAGCTCACTACACCGGGCAGCATCTATAAGGATCTGATTATCGTCGGCGGCGCGAACCCTGAAACCCATCCCGCACCCCCGGGCGATATTCGCGCCTTTGATGTACGCACCGGGGCGTTGCGCTGGACCTTTCATACCATTCCGCGGCCCGGAGAGTTTGGCTACGACACTTGGCCGAAAGATGCCTGGAAACATGCGGGAGCCGCCAACAACTGGACCGGGATGACCGTCGACGCCAAGCGCGGCATCGTGTATGTGCCTACGGGATCGGCCGTCTTCGATTTTTACGGTGGAGATCGCATTGGCAACGATCTGTTTGCCGATTCACTAATTGCGTTGGATGCCTCTACAGGCAAGCGCATCTGGCATTTCCAGGGTGTTCACCACGATCTTTGGGATCGCGACTTTCCTGCGCCGCCGGCGATGGTGACGGTAACGCGTGACGGCAAGAAAGTCGATGCCATCGCGCAGACGACCAAGTCCGGCTTGCTTTACGTGTTCGATCGTTCGACCGGCAAATCTTTATTTCCGATACAGGAAATCCCGGTTCCGCCCAGCAAGGTCCCCGGCGAAGTTGCCTCGCCCACCCAGCCGTACCCCTCCGCGCCCGCGCCTTACACGCAGCAGAGCACAACGATAGATACGTTGACCAACCGCACGCCCGAGGCCCACGCCTGGGCCGTGAAGCAGTTCAACAGCATGATTGGCGGTGGCCAGTTCATTCCACCCAGCGTGGACAAGCTCACCATCGATATGCCAGGATTTGCCGGGGGCGGGGAGTGGGGTGGCACTGCGGTTGACCCCTCTACAGGGGTGCTGTACGTCAATGCCAACGACACGGCCTGGCTGGTCGGCCTGACGGTTCCACCGCCGGCGGGAAGCTTGGGCGAACGCGTTTATCAGAACCAGTGCAGTGGTTGCCACGGCATCAATCGCGCCGGCTCTCCTCCGGCGATTCCTGCCTTGTGGGGTATCGAGGGGATCCTCACCGAACCGGAGATTGCAGGCATTATCCGGCAGGGAAGAGGCCGCATGCCACCCTTCAACAGCCTTAGTGACGAACAGGTGCAAGCCGTGGTGCGCTACCTGACCAAGGCCCCACAGCAGCAACAGCGTCCCCCGAAACCGAGTGCGCACGGGGCCGCATCTTCCGGTGACAAAGTGGCTTCTGAGGGTGCGGCGGGCGGGCAGACGACCGACGATATGCCCTACAAGACCATCGGCTTTCGTCGTTTTACCGATCCCGATGGTTATCCTGCAACCGCACCGCCCTGGGGAACTTTGAGCGCGATCGATCTGAACACCGGCAAGTATCTCTGGAAGATACCATTCGGGGAGTATCCCGAATTGGTAGCGAAAGGCATGGCGAACACAGGATCAGACAACTACGGCGGTCCGGTAGTCACCGACGGCGGGCTTCTCTTTATTGGCGCGACCGTCTTCGACGAGAAGTTCCACGCCTACGACAAGAGCACCGGAAAGCTGCTTTGGGAGACGCAACTGCCCTTCGCCGGTCTGGCCACGCCTGCGACGTACATGGTGAACGGAAAACAATATGTGGTGACCGCCGCCGGCGGCGGCCAATCCAGTAAAAAGCCCTCCGGCGGTGTCTACGTAGCCTTCGCCCTACCGTGAGCGAGCGAGACCAACACTCTCCGAGTCTAGTCCCTGCTAACCCTATGACATAGCAAGGTCGAAGGAAGAGGGATGTTTGGGATGACGATTCCGTTGAAGTTTTGACGAAAAACGCCCTAAGCGCCATCAGTCATATCGTTCGAAGATAATCTGCTTTCTCTCCCAACCCAGATCCTTCAGGCACTCGCGGTTGCCCGCGACCATCTCATTCAATCCGCAAATGTAGGCGTGAATGTTGTAAATAGATCCACCCACCGGCCGAGGATCGAGCCCATTGTCGCGCGCGTGGTCCTCGCCGATCCGCCGCACCAGCTCCTGCACATACCCACGCTCGCCCGCCCAACCGTCCTGGGCGCGGCTGAGTGTCCTTAAATAAGAGAAGTTTGGCTGCCGGGCAGCGACCCTCTCGAAGTACTCCTCGTAATAGAGCTCGGATTCGTAACGCGTCCCATACACCAGCCATATCCTCCGGCCCTGGCTACGATCCTCGCCATTCTCCGGGAAGAGGTGTTCGACAAAGCCCCGCATCGGCGCGATGCCCGTTCCGGTAGCAATAAAGATGCTGTCGGTGAGCGGTGCGCGCAGCAGAAATAACCCATGCGGTCCGTGTACCTGGATAGTCTGTCCCACCTCGAGATCGCACAGCAGGTTTGAGAAGAACCCACCCTCCACTCGGTTGACGCATAGGTCAAACTGGTTGCCGCGGGGCGCGGATGCGATGGAGTAGGCCCGGGTCTGTAGCTTTCCCGCACCGTCCGGAGCCACAGCCGAGACAAACTGGCCCGGCTGGAAATCGAACTTCTCCAGCTCTTCGATCGTGAATTCAAAATGGAAACAATCCGCGCGTTCTGAAAGCAGAAGCCTGCGCGTTAGCCGCGCAGTATAGAGTGGCCGTCCCAATATCCCTCACCTCGGATGAAATACAACTCAGCTATCTATTCGACGGTCACGGACTTGGCCAGGTTGCGTGGTTGATCCACGTCGCAGCCGCGCCGCACCGCGATGTGGTACGCCAACAACTGCAACGGAACCACCTCAATCAGCGGCGCCAGCAATTCCGGTGCGTGGGGCACAAAGATCACATGTTCCACCAATTCGCGAATCTGCTTGTTTCCCTCGGTAGCCACCGCGATCACGCGGCCCGATCGCGCCGTCACTTCCTGGATATTCGAGAGGGTCTTCTCATAGCGCAGCACCGATTCAGGGCTGGATGCATCGCTGGTCGCCAGCACCACCACCGGCAATGCTTCATCGATCAACGCATTTGGGCCATGCTTCATCTCCCCTGCCGGATAGCCCTCAGCATGAATGTAGGAGATCTCTTTCAGCTTCAGCGCTCCCTCCAGCGCAATCGGGAAATGAATCCCGCGGCCCAGGAAGAGAAAATTCGAGGCCGAGGAAAAGACCTTCGCCAGCTGCCGGCATTCGCCATCGCGCTGCCGCAAAACCTCTTCGATCTTTCCCGGAATCCGGCTCAGCTCATCCACCAGCGCCGCGCTTTCGGCTCCCGCAATCCTCCCCCGCTTCTGGGCTAAGTGCAACGCAAAGAGGAACAGCGCCGTCAACTGGGCAGTGAATGCCTTGGTCGAAGCAACCCCGATCTCGGGTCCGGCGTGGGTATAGATCGTGCCATGCGCCTCACGCGCCACCATAGAGCCCACCACGTTACAAATGGCAACGGTCATCGACCCTTTGGCGATCATCTCCCGCTGCGCCGCCAGCGTATCTGCGGTCTCCCCCGACTGCGTAATCAGCATGCCCAGCGCGCGCGGATCGGCAATGGGATCGCGATAGCGGTATTCGCTGGCGTAGTCCACCTCCACTGGAATTCGCGCCAGCCGCTCGATCATGTATTTGCCCGCCAGGGCCGAATGCCAACTCGTGCCACAGGCCGCGATGTTCACCTGGGTCGCCGCACGGAAGTCATCGTCGGTGATCTTCATCTCGCCCAGAAAAATCTCGCCCGTCTCGAGTGAAATTCGCCCCAGGGTCGTGTCGCGAACAGCCCGCGGCTGCTCCCAAATCTCCTTCAGCATGAAGTGCTTGTAGCCGCCCTTTTCCGCCTGGATCGGATCCCACAGAATCTTCTCCACCTTACGCTCGACGGGGCTGCCTTCGAGATTGGTAAACCTTACCCCCTGTGCGGTCAGGATCGCCACATCGCCATCGGCCAGAAAGTACATCATGCGGGTGTGGTGCAGGATACCCGGCACATCCGAGGCCACGAACGATTCCCCTTCACCCACGCCAATCACGGCTGGCGGTCCATTGCGCGCGGTCACGATTGTGTCCGGCGCATCGGCGGAGATCACGCTGATCGCGTAAGCGCCGGTCAACCTCCGCGCAGCCCGGCGAACTGCTTCTTCCAGCTGCATCGTCTTGCCCGAGCTCTCGGCCGAGCGCATTTCCTGTTCGATGAGATGGGCAATCACCTCGGTATCGGTTTCGGTGACGAAGGTATGGCCTTCTCCAGCCAGCTCGCGTTTCAATTCCAGGTAGTTTTCAACGATGCCGTTGTGCACCACGACGATGCGCCCGGTGCAGTCGCGATGCGGATGGGCGTTCTCTTCGGTGGGCCTGCCATGGGTCGCCCACCGCGTGTGGCCTATGCCATAGGTGCCCTTGAGGGGATGCTGTCGGATGACTTCTTCAAGGTTGCGCAGCTTGCCCGGGGCCCGCCGCAGCTCCAGTCCATGTCCAGCATTCCCTACAGCGATGCCGGCTGAGTCGTACCCCCGGTACTCCAGCCGCCGCAAGCCTTCCAGAATGACCGAGACTACGTCCTTGGGGCCTACATATCCGACGATTCCGCACATAGACTCTTATTGTACGGTCGGCGGTGACCCGGATTTCCTGTGGAGTAGTTGGCTTATTCTTCCAGGCGGTAAGTAAACTCTTCGATCACCGGGTTGGTCAGCACATCGCGGGCAATCCGTTCCACTTCGGCCTGAGCATCGGCGGTCGCCATCGCGCGCAGGGTGAGTTGGAAGTACTTTCCTTGCCGCACGTCCTCGACCGCGGTGTATTGCATTCGTTTCAGCGCGCCATGGATGGTTTGCCCTTGCGGGTCGAGGACGGTGCGCTTCAGCGTGACGTAAACATGCGCTTTCATAGTGGCCGATTATAAATGGCTCCCGTCCAGCGCCCCCGTGCTAACCCCAGACGAACCGCGCAAGCAACTGAAAGCAGATGGGATGGCACCCTACTTGATCGATCCCACCGCCTGCCTTTTCGCTTCAATTGTCTTTTTCAGGGACTCTTCCGCAAAGGATTGCAGCATCGGATCGACCAGCGCTCCCAAACCAAAGGGAACATCCCGGCTGAGCGTGATTGCTTCGCACTCCACATACACCCCGCCATCGCGTTCTTCCATGCGCCAATACGAGTTCATGGCCCACAGAAACCCGCTCCCCTCTCCCTCGGGAAGGTCTCGCTCTGAAGGCTTGCCTGCGTTCTCCACTTGCCGTACCGATTCGCTTCGGGATTGGACCGCCATCCTGGTTGGACCCAACGGGATGTAGTCGATCGCATGCACGGTATCCATTACCGCAGTCAGGACCTTCGTTTTGGTGATTCGGTAGGCCACGACAAAATGGTTTCCATCGTGAGAGCGCACTTGCACGCGGCTTACGTCGGGTCCGTATATTTTCCCGTAGTCCGCGTAATCCTGATCCACGCGCACCACCTGCGCCAGCGTCGCACCAGGGAAAAATACTCCTCCAATCCAGTGCTGAATCATACCGTCGGGCAGCGACAGTGACTTCACCTGCTGGGTGACGATCTCCCCCCGTCGCACCGCTTGTTTGCGGCTCACGTCTCGGTCGATCCAAAGGAAATCATTCTGCGAACGATTTTGCGCTGTCATCTGGGTGTCGAGCGCCGCAATGTATTTCTGGTACGCGGCCGTCGTTTCCGGCTTCAACTCTGCTCGTGCAGCCAGAGCGGCAAACAGCAGCCAAAGGAGTGCCCAAACATGCGTCCTGTTGACCCTTGTCACTTGGTTCTTGGCGGCGTCCATGGATTGCCCACTGTTAAACCGAGTCTAATTCAACAGCCGCAGTGCATTTTCCCGGTACACCTTGCGCAGAATTTCTTCCGGCAGGTGGATCCCATGGATCTGCCATCGCCCTTGCCGCGAAGCATGCGAGGGATAGTCGAAATACTCGTCCGCCGTTTCAAGAAACCGGAAATAGAGACGATACATGGACTCTTCCGGCACGAGGTCGGAGCCAAAGAGGATGCGGTCGGGAAAATCCAGGAAAAGAGCACGCGAAGAATAGGGTTGCCGTCCCAGCTCCGAGGCACGTGCGCTAATGTCAATCACAACATTCGGATACTTCTCCAGCAGTTGCCGGGCGCGCCCCAGGTTTTCTCCGCATTCCGCTACATGAGCTGCGACGAATGTAGTCTTCGCATGACGGGCTATGACTCGATCGCGTTGATCGAGCAGCTCTCGCTTGGAAAAATGAGCGCCGTAAAAACCCCAGTCGGGGTGCGCCGCCAGCTCCTCGAAGCGCTCGTTGTTTCCGTTAATAGGTAAGAAGAAGGCATCCGGGTCCGCGATATGGAACATGACAGGTATGCCTAACTCCGCCGCCTTATCAAAGACAGGTGCCAGCCGCTCGTCGTCGACCCGCAGCAGATTTCCCTCTCGATCGCGCACGCTCAATCCAAGGTCCTTCCAGAACTTGATCCCCTTGGCGCCATGCTCCACCAGTCTTTCCAAGCGACCTAGAGTCACGTCCACAAAGTCATCGCGCTCCACTCCGGACCAGTCCATCCAGCCGATGGTTGCAAAACGCTCAGCATCGGCAGAGTGGAATTTACGCATCATCGCAATCGCCTCATCACCTGTCTTCATGGTGATGTTGACGATGCGTTCGATGCCACAGGCGTCCATGATGCGCAGTACTTCGACCGGGTCCAGAGCGTCCAGATGATTGTGATAGTCAATCACGGGGAACCGCGCGCGTTCCAGATGATGCTCGGTGGTGACCAGGGTTGATTTAGGTTGAAATTCGCCCAGGGGCAGCGTCACCTCGGCTTTCGCCGTGACCATAGCCATGAAATTGTCGTTGATGCTCTTGCCGGGCTCGCTCACTGCCTGATCCTTTCGGTCGTTGATTCCCCTGCCGGGAAAGAATGGTGCCCCAGGAAGCGCTTTACCAGCTCCGGGTCGCGAAATGCTTCCGTTCCCCCCACCCCCTGCGTTGAAAGCGCCCCGGTGATATTGCCCGCATAAGCACATCGATCCGGAGGCCAGCCCTTGAGCCAGCCAAACAGAAATCCGGCATTGAAGCTATCGCCGGCGCCAATCGTATCCACAGGAGTTACAGAAACTCCGGGAGCGGAAACGGTTTTTCCGCCGACCCTCACGATGGAACCTCGCGATCCGCACTTGACGGCAACGCAAGGCACTCGCCGCCCAAGTTCCTCAATTGCCTCGTCCACCGTCGCTTTCTTCGCCATACGACAGGCTTCCATCTCATTGGGCAGCAGAATATCGACATAGTCCAGCAACTCATCGAACACTCCGCCCCAATGACCGCTGGGATCATCGTTGGTGTCGAGAGAGATCGTCAGGCCGGCCGCCTTCAGTTCTTTGAAGAGCGCCGGCACGTCCGGCTCGAGGGAATGCTGCAGGAAGAGTGACGACAGGTGAAAGTGTTTTGCGGACTGCAAATATTCGAGGTCCAGATCGCGAAGCTGCAACTCCGCCATGGTTCCCGGGTAGGTGAGAATATGGCGTTCCTTGCCGTGAGGCAGAATCAGGGTGACGCCGGTGGCAGTGTTGTTTTCACTCACCCGGACACGGCTCAGGTCGACGCCGCTTTCGCCTAAGCGCTCCAAGGCGACCTTACCCATCGCATCCCGGCCCAGGAGAGAAATGAATCCGACGTGTAGACCCAATACGGCAATATTGTGCGCGAGAATAGCCGATGAGCTGCCCAACGTGAGTTGAAAATCAGTGCCCAGCAATTCTCTTTCCATCGGCATGACCTCAGGCAACCCATACATAATGAGGTCGAGATTGATTTCACCCGCGATTGAAATGTCCAAATTCTTCATAAGTGCATTTTTGCCGTTGGAGTCATGAGATTTGAGGATATCCCATGCCACGGCCACCGCAAAAACTACGGTTCGCGCTCATCTGTGTCTTATGGCTTCCGAGCGCCACGGACCCTTTAACTACGCGGCCTTTGTACCTTGCCGCCGCTCCGGCTGTTGCTTGCTATGCGTGAAAAATTGCTTTATTCTCGTTTTTCTGTTCGCCTCCGGGCGCTGGCGTTCCCTATCTCTCCATATGAAGAATCGAACCGACAAGAGGGACAAGGTAGGGCTTAAGGAAATCGCACTCGCAGCCAACGTAAGCGTTGCCACCGCTTCCCGGGTTCTAAACGGAAACAACCGGGTCGCTCCTGAAATCCAAAAGGCCGTTCTGGAGGAGGCGAAGAAACTAGGGATCGACCCTTCTCAGCGGAACAAAAGTAAAACCCTAGTTTTTCTACTGAGCAATCGCTCCATGCTGCACGCCTTCCACTCGCGCATTCTAAGTGGAGCAGAGGCGCACTGCACAGCTCACGGCTGGGACATTGTCTTTCTTTCGTTTAATTATTCGCCGCAGGTTCCCTGGGCAGAACTGCATTTGCCCAAGTTGTTGCAGCGTCACGATGTTGTCCGGGCGATCATCCTGGCTGGCACAAACTCCACGAATCTCATTCATCTGCTGGCCCAGAAGAGTATCCCTTTTGTTGTTTTGGGCAATAACGTGATCGGAGATCAGCAGGATTTAAAAGGTAGCGATGCTGTCTTTGCCGACGATATTCAAGGCGGCCAGGACGCGACTCGATATTTGATTGGTCTGGGCCACCGCAATATATGGTTTGTCGGAAATACCCGCTTGCCGTGGTTTGCTCGTTGCTACGAAGGCTACCGGCGCACCATGGAAGAGAATGGCTTTGTGCCCCGCGAAAGCAGTACCGACTCGCAAGATGACGCGGAGAGTGGGTATCTGGGCACCAAATCGCTCCTGGCCCGCAACAAATCGGTCACAGCTATCCTGGCCGGCAATGACCCAACCGCCCACGGAGTTTATAAGGCCCTTCGCGACAGGGGACTAAAAGTCCCCGACGATATCAGTGTCGCGGGCTGCGATGACACAGTGGGCACGTGGCTCTATCCCGCTTTGAGTACCACCCGGGAATTTCCCGAGCAATTAGGCAAGCAGTTGGTCGAATTGGTTCTCAATCGTATTGCCAGACCCGACCTCGATCCTCAGTGGATCACGATTCCGACCGAATTCGTCAAGAGAGATTCGTGCGGGCCAGTCAGTCATGCTCGCGCTAAGTCGATCGATACCATGCAAGCTGCCAAGACAACGTAAGTTAGGCCAACAAAGAATTCAGTTCCACGGCGGACTCATGGTCGAGATAGACAGTAGCGTCGGGATGAGTGCGCAGGATTGTGGCCGGGCAAGCTAGTGAAATGGGTTCCGCAAGCATTTGCCGGACGATCTTGGCTTTGCGCGGACCAGGAACCGAAACAATCAGCTTCGGCACCCTAAGTATTGTCGGAATCGTCAGTGTGATGGCGCGTTCAGGAACCTGTGCAAAGCTCTGAAACCAACCTTCCGCCGATTGTTGCTGCCTACAAACCTGGTCCAGCTTTACGACCTTTACTTCTTGCGGATCTTCAAAGTCTGCTTCGGCGGGGTCGTTGAATGCGAGGTGGCCGTTTTCTCCTACTCCCAGTAAGCACAACAGCGGACTGCATGAACGGATCTTTTCGCCATAGTCTTGGCAGACCAGACCGGGGTCCGCTTGCTCTCCGTCGATTTCATAGAACTCCCGCATCGGAACCCGGCTCGTCAGGTTTGTCCGTAGATAGCGACGGAAAGAAGCGGGATGCTCGCTCGACAGCCCCACATACTCGTCCAGGTGAAAGCCGCACACGCGATCCCAAGGGAGATCAGGCGTAGACGTGAGCGCGCGCAGGGTAGACAGTTGCGAGACCCCTGTCGCAAAAATTACTCCAATGCGCGGAGTGCTGTGCTTAAGCAAAAGCAGAGTCTCGCTAACAGCTCGCGCCGCGGCACTACCCGCCGCTTCGCTGTTGGGATGGACCTCTAACTTCAGGGTGCCGGCCTGAAGGTGCCGAACGTCGATTGTGTGTGTCATGCCAGTTTGTGATTAGGGAAAGCATAGAGCGACATAATCTCGGAGCGCAAGAAATTTTTCTGCCTCTGTGGAGAATTTTCCAAAATAACTCTCCGCCGCATTCGATCCCTGTCAATTATTGGTTGTTGTTTACGTATGCTTACGATACACTTCCGCAGTTGCTCCGAAACGTAATGGAACCCGCTCGGAATGCCTGAATCCCAACCAGTGGCCGCTGCAGACGGCCGCCACGATCAGCCCGCATATACACTGCAGGAGATTTTTCAGCAGCCCCTTCTGTGGCCAACCACCGTGGACCGTGTTCGCTCCGCTTCCCGGCAGCTGAATCTGGCACTGGATAAGGCTCGTGTATTGCTGACAGGCGCCGGCAGTTCGGCCTATGCGGCTTCCGCCGCGGCTTCCGCGTGGCCACGAGCCATTGCTGTGCCCACCACGGACCTTCTCCTCGATCCCGAGCGATACCTGGTCGACGTGGATGCCGTTATCTCCCTCGCGCGCTCCGGCAATAGCCCGGAAAGCTCCGCAGTCGTGGAGCGCGTGCGCACCCTTCGTCCTGAGATTCTTCAGCTCGCCATCACCTGCAGCGAGGAGAGTTCGTTGACGCGATCGGGCCTGGATGGCCTCATCGTCCTCGATCCCCGCACCAACGACCGCAGTCTGGTGATGACCGCCGCATTTTCCAATCTGGTCCTGGCAGGGCTTTCGTTAGCGCAGCCCCATACCGCAGCGCCCACGGTTGATTTGGCAAGTGAGCGTGCCGGGTCGTTGTTGCCGGTGATCGACCAGGAGTGCCATCGCATTGCGGCTCGTACCCGCGACCGGGTCGTAGTGCTATCTTCCTCGCCCCTTCAGGGCTGGGCGCGTGAGGCCGGCCTGAAGATCTTGGAGATGACCGCGGGAAATTTCCCCGTGGTTACCGAAACCTATCTCGGTCTTCGTCACGGTCCTATGTCGTTTCTCCGCGCCGATACGCTTGTCCTGTGTCTGCTTTCGAGCGATCCCCTGCGCCGGCTCTACGAGATCGACTTGATCCAGGAACTGCGGTCCAAGAAGCTTGGTCATTCCGTCGGCATCGCCGGCGACGCCGAGTACGGCAGCGTCTTTGACGACGTCATCCCTGCGGTTGCTCCAGAAGCTCCAGACGAAATGCGGACACCTTTTGAAATCCTCATTCCGCAGCTCTTCGGCTATCACTTGAGCCGGGGCTTAGGCTTGAATCCTGACAACCCCAGTCCGAACGGCGTCATCACCCGTGTGGTCCAGGGAGTAACGATTCACGAGGGGCACAATGTATAGGGAATTCGGCTTTTAGCCGCTGGGGGACTCGTTTCAACCCTGCGCCGACTTTATCCTCTAAGCCAAAATCAAATTGCAACCCAGTTCGCGCACCTTCTCTTGAATCTCTTCCCGTAGACCCGTGTCACTAATCACCGTGTCGATCTCGGAAAAGGGCGCAATACGCACCATGCCGCGTTTGGAGAACTTGCTGGCGTCAGCCACCAAAATGATTTCCCGCGCGATGCGCACCATGGCGCGGTTCACCATGGTTTCTTCCAGGTTTGCCCCGCTCACCCCAAAGTCCGGATCGCACCCCGCTCCACTGAGAAACAACTTGTCGGCGGAGAACTGTTCCAGCACTTCTTCTGTAGAACGCCCAACGATCGAAGCCGAGTCCCCGCGAAGAGTGCCGCCCACGATAAATGTCTGCACATCCCGCGCATCGAGCAGTTCCGCAGCGATGTTCACTCCGTTCGTAATCACCTGCAACCCTTGCTTATGCTTAATCTGGCGGGCGATCTCCTGGGTGGTTGTGCCGGAGTCCAAAATAATGGTTTCCCCATCGTTAATGAGGGTCGCCGCAATCGCGCCGATACGCCGCTTCTCTTCCGAGTGGGTCTTGAGGCGTTCGTGCACGGGTGACTCGCGCAGAATCGTGTCAGGAAGAACCGCGCCACCGTGGGAACGCAACACCAGCCCGCGTTGGTGCAGTTCGTTCAGGTCATTGCGGATGGTGACTGCGGAACTGCTGAACCTGTTGGCCAGTTCATTGACCCGCGCCCGACCCTCGCTGCGCACAATCTGCAGGATCTGCGTACGCCGCTCCTCGGCCATCATCCCATCTTGAGGACGCGTTTCTTCCAGCGCATTCACTACTAAGCGGCCCTTCGCCATGCTCGATTCCAATAGGCCTTTCGCTAGCTTGCGATTCAGACACCAGTCTATCTCACGCCTCAGCAAGCGAAAGTGAGCGCCACCTCATCTTTCCGAGTTCAGCTCCCCTTCACTAGGCGATTCAACCTCACTTTGGATGCTGGACAAAGTGACCCGAAGTGAAAGAAATAGTTGACACTCCGTAATTAAACGATAGGATCATAGCTCATATCGACGGCGCAGCACAGATGCGCCTCCACTCGAAGTTCTTGTACGGCATCCACGCCGCTATTGCGCCGCCCTGCCTGCATCGGCGTAAGGCGTAAGAACATGGTCAGGCATGTTACGCGGAGCCTACCATGCATCAGGTGTTGCAAGCTCAAGAGGCCACCGTAGCAATTCCCGAGACCGTTTCCGCAACCAGAGTTCGTCCCCTCGACAATCTCACTTCAGTACGGAATTTGGCGGTCGACGCCTACCGTGGCTTAGTCATGTTGTTGATGATGGGAGAGGTGCTGCAGTTTTCCAAGGTCTACGAATACTTCAATCACAGCCTTTTCTGGAAGATTCTTGCTTTCAACCAGACCCACACCGAATGGTCCGGCTGTTCCGTGCATGACATGATCCAGCCGTCCTTTTCCTTCCTGGTAGGCGTAGCCCTCCCCTATTCCATCAGGAGCCGTCAACGGAAAGGCGCTGCCTTCTCCAAGATGCTGCTCCACACCGTCTGGCGATCCTTTCTGCTGATCGCCCTCGGCATCTTTCTTCGCTCTCTCTCGAGCACCCAAACCTACTTCACCTTTGAAGACACGCTCACGCAAATCGGCCTGGGCTACACCTTTCTTTTCCTGCTCGCCTTCCGCCCTACACGCGACCAGTGGATCGCTTTTGGCGCCATCCTCTTTGGCTATTGGCTGGCTTGGGCGCTTTATCCTCTTCCTGGTCCGGACTTTAAGTACGCAGCAGTCGGCGTTCCTCCGGATTGGCATCATCTATACACCGGTTTCCGCGCCCACTGGAACAAGAACAGCAATCTCGGCCAAGCCTTCGATCTGTGGTTTCTGAATCTCTTCCCGCGTGTACACCCGTTTCTGTTCAACGAGGGCGGCTACCTAACTCTGAGTTTCATCCCCACTTTAGGCACCATGATTCTTGGCCTATTCGCGGGACAATGGTTTGTGGCCTCGGCGCCCGTCCAGCCGATCCGCAAGTTCGTTACCGCCGGCGTCATCCTGCTCGCGATCGGCGTTTTTCTCCACTTCACCGGAATTTGCCCCATCGTCAAGCGCATCTGGACCCCAAGCTGGACTCTCTTCAGCGGAGGCATTTGCTTCCTCGTCTTATCCGCGTTTAGCTGGATCATTGATGTCAAGCAGAAGCGCGATTGGGCCTTTCCTTTGCTCGTGGTGGGCACAAACTCCATTGCAGCCTACCTCATTGCCCACATGTGGGAGGAGTTCATCGGGCAAAATCTCCTCACCAACCTGGGCCCGAAGCCCTTCCTCCTGTTCGGCGAGGGACTGCAACCGTTGGTGTTCGGGGCCACTATCCTGCTCATCGACTGGCTGTTTCTCTTCTGGATGTACCGGCGCAAGATCTTCCTCCGTATTTGAGGATTTACTAACTAAGGAACTTTTGTGAAAGACGACTCATCCAACTCTTCGCTTCCGCCCAATAGGCGCCAGTTTCTCCAGCTTGGCGCGATGGTGACCGCGGTCCTCAAGCTGGAACCCTATGCCGTTGCGGATACGGTGCATCCGTCTCCTGGCCAAACCATGATTGGTGTCCCGTTCGCGGCCACCAAGAATCCTCGCATTGGTTTCATCGGCGTTGGCGGCCGCGGCACAAGCCTGCTCGGTTGGTTCCTGGCCCAGAATGCGCAAGTGGTCGCCATCTGCGATGTGGTGCCCGAGAAGGCCGAGCATGCGGGCCAGCTGACGGAAAAGGCGGGACAGAAAGCGCCCCAGCTTTATACCAAGGGTTCCCATGACTACGAAGAGCTGACGGCAAGAAACGATCTTGACCTCGTCGTCATTGCCACGCCGTGGGACTGGCATACGCCGATGGCCCTTTCCGCCATGGAGAACGGCAAGCACGCGGCCGTTGAGGTGCCCTTGGCCTACACCCTCGAGGACCTTTGGAAACTGGTTGACACTTCGGAGAAGAAGCGCCGCCACTGCATCATGCTCGAAGAGTGTTGCTACGGGTATACCGAGACCCTGGTGCTCAACATGGTGCGCCATGGGATGTTCGGTTCTCTACTCAATGGCGAGGCAGCCTACCTTCACGATCTGCGCGAGGAAATGTTCTCCAACAAAGGCGAGGGCCTCTGGCGCCGGGCATTCTCTACCCAGAGCGACGGCAACTTGTACCCCACGCATGGATTGGGGCCGGTGGCCAACTACATGGACATCAACCGCGGCGACCGTTTCGACTACATGGTCTCGATGAGCACTCCGCCCCGCGGCCTGGCTGCCTATCGTGAGGCGCACACTCCGCAGGGTGATCCCAAGTGGAAAGAGAAATATATAAACGGCGATATGAACGTCTCCCTGATCAAGACCGCATCCGGGCTGACTATTACGCTCAAGCACGACGTTTCTAATCCTCGACCCTATGACCGTATCAACATGATCAGTGGCACCAAGGGGGTCTTTGTCGACTATCCGCCGCGCATTTATCTTGACGGTCAAGCAGGTGGAGAAGCATGGGGAACCCTCGACCCATATAAGAAAGACTATGAGAGTCCCCTGTGGGCTGATCAGGGCGAGATGGCGAGCAAGTCCGGCGGCCACGGCGGCATGGACTTCATCATGATCTATCGCTTGCTGCAATGTTTCCGTGAAGGCCTGCCACCCGATATGGACGTGTACGACGGCGCCGCCTGGTCGGCTCCGGCTCCGCTCAGCAAAGTCTCGGTGGCTCAAGGGAGCGCGCCGGTCAAGTTTCCCGACTTCACGCGCGGGCTGTGGAACAAGCGCAGTGGTTGTTCTATCTGAACTCGACTTCAGGTGGGAGCGTATTGCGACTCGGCCGGCGGCTGGTAGGTGACCGCCAAGTGCGGCGTCTCCAACTGCTGGTTCAGCTTGTGCCTCGAATTCAAGCACGCCTCGAGCAGGCCGGTAGTCAGCAGGGAACGCTCCACCGGATAGGCCGCGTTTCCGCTCTGGAGCGTCTGTTCGATCTTCGCCGCCAGGCACGCAGAGTAAGCGTCGTTCGGAGCCGGCGGCAGGAAAAACTGGGTCGAGACCAATCCGTGGCCTGCCACCCGTACCGCGATGTTGAAATCCATGATGGCACCGTTGAGCATGAGCAGCGTGGCCCGCGTCCCATCGTTGTACTCGATGCAATACGCGGCCGGATTCTTGACCAATTGCGGTAAGACACCGGAGGTAACCAGGTCCTGCGTGCGGCCGTCCAGCACGGTCAGTCCCAACGGCGTGTCGCTGCGCGACAGGGCGGAGCTCAGCAAATCCCTGGACCAACGGCCTGCCTTCTGAGCCGCCCACACATCGTCGCCCTCAAGCAGTTGCACTGCCTTCACCCCCGTCTCGCCACCCTTGCGGCGCTCCAGCATGCACTGCAGAGCTTCGAGAGCGTCGAAATCCATGCCGTCGTATCTACCCACACCGACCATCACCGCCTCTTGCACCTCCGCATCCAGCGGGATGTCCACGTCGGGCAAGCGCCAGGTCACAGGGAGCGAGGAGCCCGCGAGCAGCGGGAATCGCAAGCGATTGGCGGTCTTCACCATCGCTTGCGCCTGCTCGAAGCTGAAGGAGAGCTGCCTGTGGTTGAAGTAAGGTACAGCGCGTCCCTCGTCCTCAAAGACCTGGACACACTGCTGAAAGAAATCGTAGGTGGGCAGCAGAATCTGCCCCTTGTCGTTGCTCGGATAGTCATCCTGCTCGACGATAGTCAAGACGGCGTCGACGGCGATTCGGTCGCCGCCACAACGCAGCGCCTCCGGAATGTTGCTGCACAGACGGAACCCGAACTGCTGCGAGCGGGCTCTGCTCAAATCGCTCATCGGGTCCAATTTTTCCGGCCCAGGCTGCGCTCCCACAGCGCGGTCCCTGCCTAGGCCGCCGGCTATTCCCTTGGCTGCACTTGACGGCGCAACCTTGGTTCCTGTCATCGCCAGCTGGTAGGGTGATGGCGCAGCATCGGCCTGGCGCTCCAACTGATCCACATACACAGAGACCACTTGCACATTGGGTATGTGCCATTCACCCTCGTACGGATAGCCAACCAGAAAGCGGTCACCGAGGGTTTGCATATTCGACTGGTAGCGATAAACGCTGCCCAGGATCGCCAGGCGCAGCGGATGCCCGGGCGTCTGCGACCAACCACTGCGCAGCAGCGGGCGATACGCCAGCATCGCCGAGGACAACGCAGAATACTCTACAAAACGGCGGCGGGTCAGCATTAGCTCCTCCAGAACGTGGATTCAGGGTTGGGTTGGTAATCGACGGCCGCCAGGTTTGGGGTCTGCAAGCGCTGCATATTTTGGTGAGCGCTATCCACGCCTGCGATCAACAGGCCGCTGGTCAGCAGCGTTCGCTCGATCGGATACTGCGCCTTGCCGGTCAGGAACATCTGCTCGGCGTTGAACACCAGAGGGCTGAAAAAACTTGCCAGCGTGGTGCGGCCGTCCGGCATAGGCAAATACATCTGTGTGGAGAACGGTTTCGCCTGCCCCTCGATTGCCGCGGCGAAGGTGAAGTCGCGCACCAGCCCGTTCATCAGAAGCATGGTGCAGCGCAGCCCGTCGCGATGTTGATAGTGGTAGGCAACTGGATCCGGCACCAGGGCCTGCATCTGCTTGATCGTAGGAAACATATCGGTAAAGCTCGAACTCGCAGGGACCAGGGTGGAGCTGCGGCACAACGCCGTTTTCACCAAGGCCTGCGACCACACCCCTTGCTGGTAAGCCGTCCAGAAGGCATCGCCACGATAGGTCTGCAGCCACTCGACACCGGTTTCGCCACCCTTGCGGCGCTCCACCATGCACTGGAGGGTTTCCAGGCCGTGAAAATCGTAACTGCCCATGCCCCCGTAGCCGATGGACACAGCTTCGTGCACCGTGGCCCCCAACGGGAACTCCACCGACGGCACCCTCCACGTCACCGCCAGGCTGGATCCTCCCTGGAGGGGAAAGCCCATCTGATGAGAGGTGTCGACCATCTGCTTCGACCAATCCCACGTATAGGAAAGCTCTTTGTCGTTGAAGTAGGGAACTGACCGGCCGCTGTCGTGGTAGACCTTCGTGATCTGCTCAAAGAATTCGAAGTGGGGATGCTTCATGATGCCCATATCGGTGAGAGGGTAGGTACCATGCTCGCCGACCACGACTACTCCATCGACGGCCAGCTTGCTGGTGCCGAGGGTTAAGGTCTCCGCGATGGTGGGGTAAAGCTTCATCGTGGGATGGCGGTCCAACCGTTCCTGTGTCAAATCGCCCTCGCCTCGTTGATCGACGTACAGCGAGACCACATCCATCGCCGGGTGGTGGAAAGTTCCGCCCCATCCGTAACCATCGAGGAAGCGGTCCACCACGTGTTGGCCGTGCAGTAATCTCTTATAGGCAGTGATTACCGCGGCGAGCCGCGGGCGATTCGAAGACGTCGTATTCTGAGGCATACACCTTCTCTGGGCTGGTCTGGGTTGCGAACGAGTGTAGCAAAAATGCCTGTATCCACTCGGTGGAGGAGCGAATGCTAACCCGCCGCCGATTCCTCAGCTACGCCGCGCTGGCGCCTGCTGCGTTAAGCTCCGGCCTTTGGGCGCTTGAGGGCTCCGCCGATCAGCCGGCTCCCCAGATCTCTGCACGCGCTTGGGCCGTGCATAAGCGGGCTCTGGTGTTTGACGCACACGTGCACGCGTTGGACCGTGAGTTCTATCACGGTGGCAATATGGGCACGCGCATGCCTGATGGACAGTGGGATCTGCCGCGTGCGCGGGAAGGCGGAGAAAACGCGTTCTTCCTCTCGGTATTCACTCCCGAAGAGTACTACCCTGGCCGATTCGAGACCAAGCAGGCGTTCCGCCGGGTCGATCACGCGCTCCGCCAGTTGGAGTTGAATCGTGACCAGGTAGCGTTGGCATTGAACGCGGACGATGTGGAGCGCATCCATTCTCAAGGAAAGATGGCCGCGGTGCTCGATATGGAGGGCAGCTACGATCTGGATGGCGATCTGGGAGTTTTGCGCGATCTCTATCGGCTGGGCCTCCGCTCGGCCCAACTCTCGGCGCACAACTGGGACCAGAACTACGCCGACTCCTGCTGCTCGCCGGCCAAATGGAACGGTCTCACCCCGCATGGCCGCGACGTCATCCGCGAGATGAACCGCTTGGGCATGGTGATCAATGTGTCCCACTCCTCAGACGACAGCATCTCTCAGGCGATCGACGTGAGCGACGGCCCGGTGATCGCCACTCACCACGGGCTGCGCAGCGTTAACAATATTCCCAGGAATATGCCGGATTGGTTGCTGAAAAAGTTGGCGGCCAAGGGCGGCATCATCGGCTTCCAGATCGGCAGCGAGTTCAGTTACCCCAAGGAGTTCGCATACATCACCGCGCATCAGAAGAAGACGTTTTGGGACACCACCAGCATCCCGGACCGAGTCAAGGGCAAGACCATTTACGAGGTGGACCAGTTGGTGGCGCCGCAGTTTCCGATGCCGGGCGCACAGGTGCCGGACGCGGTCATGATGAGGGTAGACAACTGGGTAGCCGTGGTGGATCGAGCCATCCAGCTAGTGGGGGAGGATCACGTGGCGATCGGCACCGACTTCGACGGCGGCCCGACCTTGGCGCGCGGGATGCGCGACGTCCGCGATCTGCCTATGATCACCGAAGCGATGCTGCAGCGCGGTTATACGGAGCAGCGGATTGACAAGTTCTGGGGTGGGAACTTGCTCCGCTTCTTCCGCCAGGTCACGCAGAACCGGAGCTGAAGCGGTGGCTTTGCAGGTTTAGACTATAAAAAAATTCAAGAAACAGGCGAACCAACCATGAATCTCTTTCGCACCGCGCGCTGGTCCAGGCGAGATCTTCTGAAGCAGTCCGGCATTCTCTCCGCCGCGGCGGCTGTGGCTCCTCTCTCCGCCGGCGCAGCGGCCGTGGCATCGACCGCAGCGCCCGGCTGCGGGCTTCCCTTGGACTCAGGGACAGCTACAGACAACTTGTATACCCAGATCGGTGTGAGGCCAATCGTGAACGCGCGTGGAACGTTCACCATCATCTCCGGGTCTCAGTCGTTGCCCGAGGTGAAGCAGGCGATGTACGAGGCATCGAAGCATTACGTGCAGATGGACGAGTTGATGGCCGCGGTGGGGGCAGAGATCGCGATGCACATGGGCGCGCCCGGCGCCATTGTGACCTGTGGCTGCGAGGCCGCGATTGCACTGGCCACCGTCGCCTGCCGGGTCGGCATGGATCCGGAAAAATCACAAACCATGCCCTACCTGAAAGAACACAGCCAGGTAATTATTCCCAAGTATGCGCGCAACGTATATGACTTTGGCGTGCGTATGTCGGGAGCCGAGATCATCGACGTTGAGACGGACGATGATCTGCGTGCCAAGCTGAGCGACCAGACCGCCATGATCTACGTCATGTCGGGGCCGCGCGCCTTTCAAGAGCCGCTTTCGATTAAGACGGTATGCGCGATCGCCAAGGAGCGGAATGTTCCGGTATTCGTTGACGCCGCGGCCGAAGAGCCGATTGTACCCAACATCCACCTGGCGGCGGGTGCGACGTTTGTGGGCTACTCTGGCGGAAAGTGCATGCGTGGACCGCAGGCAGCCGGTGTGCTCCTGGGACCGAAAGATCTCTGTCAGGCCGCATTCTGGAATGCAGCGCCACACCATAACTGGGGCCGCGCCCTTAAGGTAGGCAAGGAAGAGGCCATGGGTATGCTGGCTGCTGTGCGCCAGTGGTACAAACGCGATCACGAGGCCGAGCAGCGGACATGGCTGGAGTGGGACAACTACATCGCAAACGCCGTGAAGGACATTCCCTCGGTGACAACCCAGGTGAACATGCCCGATGCTGACCTATCGAATCGGGCGCCTACGCTGACCATTCGCTGGGACGCGGGGAAGGTGGGTATCACCGGTACGGAACTTAGCGAGAAGCTCGACCAGGGTACGCCGCGGATCCTGACCATTGCTGGACAAGGGCACCGTCCGGACATGATGGCCTCCTCGATCGGCATCATGCCGTACATGATGCAGCCGGGCGACTACAAAATTGTTGCCGACGCGCTCTCCAGGTACATGCGTAATCCGGGCCATTTCGAGAATCCGCCGGTCTACACCGGGCCGACGGCGCAGCTGGCCGGGACCTGGAACGTGACCGTGCAATACATCCGGGGCGTAGGTAAGCAGCGGTTTGTGTTGCAGCAGGATGACACCTCTCTCACGGGCGAGCATCTAGGCGAGATCTACCAGGCGCATCTCCAAGGCAAGGTCGAAGCGGACCATGTGACGCTGACGAGCGCGATGTCCGTGCCCGGACAACAGAGAGTACCTTACATTTTCACCGGTGTGCTCACGGGAGGCACGCTCTCGGGAAGCGTGAAGCTGGGCGAGTATGGCGCCGCAACCTTCACTGCTGTCAAAGCCTAGTGGAAGGCCGCGGGAACCGCCTACTTCAACGCCAATCGGGCTTGGATGCTGCGTGGGAACTATCTCTTTGAATTTAGTCCCACAGGGACGGCTGAAAGTGCTGAAAGCAACCCAGGACGTTAGTCCTGGGTTTAGGGCTGGGTTTTAAATGCCCTGAATCAAAAACACTTCATTTGAGTCGGTAGGTACCCAGGATTACATCCTGGAACATTTTCAGCCGTCCCTGCGGGACTCAGATCGGAACGGCAGTTCTCCGCCCCCACTTTAAAAGATCACCTTGCCCGACAGCTCAAGAATGCGAGCTCCGCTAAACGTGCCCGGCACTTGCTGGATCCCTGTGATCGTACCGAAGCCATTGGGATAGACCAGGCACGAGACGGCGGCACAGGCTCCGGTTGTGCTGATGTTCAGGCCGGTTGAGGCGGAAGTCGCTCCGGACTGCGGGTACATGCCACTGGGGTGATTGAATACGTTGTAGGCCTCCGCGCGGAACTGGAACTTCAGCCGCTCCCAGATGCCAAAGTCCTTGAAGATCGCCACGTTCTCATACTGCAAACCGGGACCAAAAAGGCTGTTTCTATGGATATCGCCGTAGCCCACAGCACCCGTCGAGTAGTTGACCGCAGTCTTGTAGGCGGTTTCATCAATGCACGACGTAGTCGAATGGCTGAGGCCGACATAGGCGTTCTTCAGATTGCAGTTAGCATGTTCGGGATGCACCCAGGACGGACGCTGGAGGCCTTGATCGACGCCTGCCGCAGTGGTGTTGCTGCTCATGGCAACAGTGAACGGCATGCCGGACTGGATATTGACGATGGCGCTAGCATGCCATCCGCCCAGCGCCGCGCGCTTGACTGCGTTCATGCCTGCCAGTGCTGGCATGGCATAGGTAAATTCGGCCACCATACGGTTGCGAACGTCCCAGTTGGCATTGCCATAGTCGGCGCCGATGTTGTACTGGTCCGAGGTGGTACCGCCGGCGTTTGAGTTGGTGCCGATGTCCATATCATGCGACCAGGTGTAGCTGACTTGGCCGGCAAACCCATGGATTTCCCGCTGCCGCAAAATGGCCGTGAGCGCGTTATAGTGCGAGTACTCATCTTCCTGGAAAACGCGGATACTGCCGAAGAGTTGGTTAGGACGTTGCGAGTTGAGCGACTTGATCGTCGTGTTGACCGGATTGAGCGGCTCGTTGTTATAGAAGCTGCGGTCCAGGTGCAGCGAGTGCGAGCCTAAATACTGCAGCTCGAATGCGGCTCCATTCCAAAGAGCCTGCCCTACATCCGCGTTCCACTGGTAGGCGCGCTGTGTCTTCAGGTTGGGCTCTGGCGTGTAGGCAGCGACGTAGGTGTGGGGCGTGCCGGCCACAGGAGCTGCGCTGCCGGCCCCCGGAGTTGTATTAGTGAAGGTGATCGGGTTGGCACCAGTGGTGGTGTAGCTGACCGCAGCAGCGAATGGGTAGTTTGATGTGAGCAAGGTATAGGTGTTGAGCTGGTTGGCGTTGTAGTAGAAGCCGACTCCCCCGCGGATCACCGTCTTATCTGTTACACGATAATCGAAACCAAGTCGTGGTCCGTAGTTGTCTAGTTGTGCGCTGCCAAACTTGTACCCTGGCGTGGGCTTGTAGGTTGCGCCAGAGGTGGCCGTGCTAGTCGGGATCAGTGCGGTCTGCGCATCGTTCAATAACCGGCCGTAGCCGTTAAGGCTGTACGGCGCCGTAGGAAGGTCATAGCGGAAGCCATAGTTGAGCGTGAATTTGGGAGCTACCTGCCAGTTATCCAGGGCAAAGAAACCATCGCGCCACTCACCCACTGAACCCTTGATGGTATCGATCGGGGTGGTGTCGCTGTTGGCATAGCCCAGCACGAAGTCCGCGGCGGAATATCCGGTACTGACCAGTGGTGTAGCGCAATCGCCTGCAAGGTTCGGCTTGCACGAGGTTGGAGTGAAATTGATGACGCCAAGCGGATTGTTTGTGGCTTCGCGGCCCAGGGTCAGACGGCGGAACTCGCCTCCGACGATAATGCTGTGCTTGCCCCGGGAGTAGCTCAATTGATCGTATAAGTCGTAAGTGCGATCGTCCTGGAACCAGTTGCTGCCCGCATTGCCGACGCCGGTAAAATTAGTGATGGTAATGACTGGAACGCCAGGGTTGTTGTAGAGCGTGTCCCCGGTAAAGCCGGGAATACCGAGGCTGGTTCCGGCATTTTTCAAGCCGGCGGTGTACCAGTAGTTAAGGTTTTCCGCGATCAGCTTGTTTACCCCGAAGTGCAGATCGTTGATCAGTCTCGGCGTGATGACCTGGGTGTAGCCAAACGCATAATTCCGGCTGTTGGTTGGTCCGTTGGAAGCATTGGCTGCAAAGTTCGTGCCGTTGACGAAGGTCAGGTCCTGGTAGTAGTAGCGACCGAACAGCTTGACCTTGTCGCCGATATTTTCGTCGATGCGATCGATGGATTGCGTGATCGTCAGATCGCTCGGATAGTCGTTGTTCAGGTTGTTGGCAATGCCTGGCTGATTGGGAGCTACCATGTAGGCTTCATATTTCTTGGAAATAGCTGCGCTTGGCGTTGCTAGCTCGGCTGCTGGAATCTGGTTGTTGGGATAAGGCAGACCGGTGGAAGGATCATAGAGCTGCGGAATGCCGGCGGCGCTGAAGTCGCCGTTTTCCATTGCCGGCGTGAGAACGGAGACAATGCTGGATGCCTGGCCAACCTGCTTGAGTTTCTCGTAGGACCCGAAGAAGAAGGTCTTGTTGCGGCCGTTGTAAAGTTTTGGAATGTATACCGGACCTCCCACCTGGAAGCCGTACTGGTTGTAGTGCAAAACCTGCTTCTTGCTGCCTGGAGCGGCAGTGAACACATTTGCATTCAGGGCAGTATTCTCAACATATTCGTAGACGGCGCCGTGAAGATCGTTTGTGCCGTTCTTGCTCACCAGGTTGATGTGGATGCCGAGATACGAGCCGTACTGCGCTGTGTAATTGCCGCTCTGCATCTGGGTTTCGGAGATCATATCCGCAGCCGGGTGATCAGGCGTGGTCGTGATCAGGTTGTTTACGATCGAGACGCCATCGAGGGAGAGAGCATTCTGAATCTCGCGCTGGCCCGCGCCTATGAAGTCTTCACCGGGAGGGTTGCCCTGGTAGTTTGTTGCTGAGCCGATATAGACGTTTGAGGCCAGGGCTGCGACCTCGAGCGCATTGTGGCCGCTAATCGGAAGGTCTTCTACTGCGCGGGTGTTGAACGTCTCGCCCAGGGTTGCGTCGTCGGTAGATAGTGGTGGCGTATTCGCGGTGACCGTGACCACGCTTTCGACCGAGCCAACGGACAGCGCGAAGTCGGTCCGGATGGCCTGGTCTATGGGGACCACGACACCCGTCTTGGTAATCGTTTTGAAGCCGGACTGCTCGGCCGTGATGTCGTATGTTCCGGGCTGGATGAAAGTAATCGAGTAGTATCCCGCAGCGTTGGTAACGGCTTCCGATCGAACCTTGGTGTTCTCTTCCACGGCCGTTACTTTACTGCCGCTTATGACGCCGCCGCTTGCGTCGCTTACGGTGCCAACCAGTGAAGTGTTGTTCGCGATCTGAGCCCGGAGGAACAATGGGCTCAACACAAGGACGAGACAAACGAGTAGGGTGTTCTTCATTGCGGGCTCCTATACTCAACTCCTGGCTGGCCAGGAAAATTATGCTGAGTCTGGGTGTATTCGATCTTTGAGGGACCAGAATTACTGCCGCTAGCGGGCCCGGTATGTCACTTGGATGGGCACATTAAACTACATTTCAAAAAAAATGTCATGAGTAGATTGGGGTGTGTTGTTTAGTTAATTTGTCCCGGACGCACGGAGCGCGGCGGTCAAATTTCGCGGCTTCACGCGCGCGCGATGGACCAGGCGGAGTGGCTGTTCTATCTGAATGGGGCTGTTAGGAAGGGAAGACTAGCTCAGGAATCTGGCGGAGAGAGGGGGATTCGAACCCCCGGTAGAGGTGTTAGCCCCTACAACGGTTTAGCAAACCGCCGCCTTCAGCCACTCGGCCATCTCTCCAGGCTTTCCCTGCGAGGATTATATCCCGAAGCTGCAGAAGCTCAATCTTGCCTAGCGGTTTCCGCCCAAATCAGAAGAAATCTTGTTGTCTTTGAAGCGATTGGTAGCTTCGATCACCTTGTCGCGGGCGTAGGCAGCATCGTGCCACCCCTTCACCTCCACACGCTTGCCCTCAAGATCCTTATAGATGGCGAAGAAGTGCGTCATCTCCTTGAGCATGTGGGGATAAATCTCCGAGTAGTTCCACACATCGGCGTAGCGTGGGTTGTTCTTGCCCACGGCCAGAACCTTTTCGTCCGGAACTCCCTGGTCGAGCATTTCGAGCAGGCCGATGGGCCTAACCTGCATCACGCAGCCGGGAAAACTGGGCGCGTCTACCAGCACCAGCACATCCAGCGGGTCGCCATCCTCGCTCAGCGTGGAGGGGATGAAGCCGTAGTCTCCGGGATAATGCACCGGGGAATAGAGGTTGCGGTCGAGCCGGAAGACATGCAGCGTCTTGTCGTACTCGTACTTGTTGATACCCTCGGCCGGAATTTCGATGACCGCGTTAATGACCTCGGGGCTCTTTTCGCCTACCGGTAGTTCGAGATAATTGACCATGGCTTTTCTGTCCTCATGCGATCGGCGCTCCCGGGCGATGGCGACAGCTCCGCAGCCGCTTAATCATAACTCAGGTAGAGGGGATGTATCGCCGCTGAGGATTTAGAAGGAAACCTTGGCCAGGTGCAAACTGAGCTGTACCGGTCTGGTCCACAAGAGGGACACAATGGGCTCGTGATAACCGGCGAGTGGGCGTCGCGCAGTCGAACCTGGCTCGGTGATGGCGTTAGAGTATTTCAAGCAGTTTCTCGATCAGTTGACGGTATCCCGTAGAGGCAATCACGGCGTCCACGCCGTTGCGGAATTGCACTAGACCGACTCCGCGCTGATAATCCATCGAGAGGCTGACGATGCGCTCCAGGGCTGTGGCCCGGGCGTCGTCAAGCGTCACCTCGACGTTTGTGGAAATGTATTCGCGGTGGTTCGTAGCCGGCAGCTTCAATTGAATCCCTCCCCCGAAGAATCAACAAGCAGTCGTCCAGAACCACCGCTTGATCCGTAGCATAGCGGCTCACGCGCCGCTGGCTACAACTATTGGGTAACAATGGCCGACATAAAGGTACTCGTGACTGGTAATGCCTGAACCCCTTTTCCCCGATTGATCGTCTTAAATCAATCATTTAGAACACTTCACCAGTTCCTCTCTGCGGACCGTCCCTGTGGCGGATACAGCGAAGCGCCAAATGCTTTAGTATCCATTACGGTTTGAAGACGCAGCTCCCGGTTGAGCTGTGCGCGCGAAAGAGATGTAAGGAGTGAGTGGATGGCCAAGCCGTCGAAGCATAGCAAGATTCTGAACTGTGTCTGTCTGTGGTTGACACTAGTACCGTTGGCATCGCATCTGGAGGCGAAGGTGACCAAGTCTGAGTTCGGCAATATGCCGGATGGAACCAAGGTTGAGATTTACACCCTGGAAGAGGGTGCAATTAAGGCGCGCGTAATGACCTACGGCGCACGGCTGGTGTCTCTCGAGGTGCCTGACCGCAACGGCAAGGTCGCCGACATCGTCCTTGGTTACGAATCACTGGCCGGCTACACCGCCGACCCTAAAAGCTACTTCGGCTCCATTGTCGGGCGCTATGGAAACCGGATCGCCCACGCCACCTTCACCCTCGACGGCAACCGCTATCAGCTTCCGGCCAACGATGGTGTCAACACCCTGCACGGGGGCATCAAGGGCTTTGACAAGCTTTTATGGCAAGGGAAAGAAATTCCCCATGGGGTCGAGCTCACCCTGGTCAGCAAGGACGGCGATCAGGGCTTTCCGGGCACCTTGACCGCGCGGGTACGCTACACGTTGGAGGGTCATTCGCTCAAGATCGAGTATTTTGCTACCACCGATAAAGACACGGTTCTGAACCTGACCAATCACAGCTATTTCAACCTTGCCGGCGAGGGCCAAGGCGATATTCTCAACCACCTGGTAATGCTCCCCGCAGATCGCTACACTCCGGTCGACTCCGGTCTCATCCCTACAGGAGAACTGGCCCCGGTTGCGGGAACGCCTCTGGATTTCCACCACCCAACGGCCATCGGAGCGCGGATCAACGAAAACAACGAACAAATGAAGCTAGGTGGGGGCTACGACCACAACTACGTCCTGAACAACAATGCTGGCGTTCTGCAGCAGGCGGCGCGGGTTGTTGAGCCCACCACTGGCCGGGTCTTAACGGTAGAGACGACCCAGCCCGGAGTGCAGTTCTATTCCGGCAATTTTCTCGACGGAACGCTCCACGGCAAGCACGGCCACGTGTACGCCAAGCACTCCGGCTTTTGCCTGGAAACCCAGCATTTTCCCGACTCGCCCAACCACCCCAAGTTCCCCACGAGCGAGCTAAAGCCTGGCCAAACCTACCACGAGGTGACCGTCTTCACTTTCTCCACCGCTCCCTGAACCTGTCCGTTCAAAACTAACGGGCGTCCCACACCCCGGATTTCCTGCAAACTTTGCCAATACGTCCAGGAAATCCGGGAGAAGCCCCCACCAGAGCTTTAGAAAGAATCCATTCCCGTAAACCAGTCCCCGTGCTATCCCGGAGGCATTTTCATCCCAGGAAATCCAGCCCGCTGCTCCCCGGCACCCACTCCACTCAAAATGCTAACCTCAATCATTGAAGGCCAGCATGCCGGAAAAAACCCTACTGAACCAGCCCACCACCGAACCCACCTCCGGCCTTTCCAGCGGTACCCGCTTTGTGCGCGCCTGCCTGCGCCAGCCCGTAGACAGGACGCCGGTATGGTTCCTGCGCCAGGCCGGCCGCTACATGCCCGAATATCAGGCAGTACGCCGGCACTATTCGCTCTTGCAAATCTGCAAGAACCCCGACCTTGCCGCAGAGGTAACCATCACTGCCGCGGAGAAGCTGGATGTCGACGCCGCCATCATCTTCGCCGACCTGCTATTACCCCTGGAGGGCATGGGTCTGGATTTCGAATTTCTGGCCGGGGAAGGTCCGGTCATTCACCACCCGGTGCGTACTACCGCCGATGTGGAGAATCTGCGCACTGATCGTGCGCATGAGCTTGGCTACGTCGCCGAGGCCATACGCAAGGTCGTAGCCCATTTCCAGGATCGCATTGGCATCATTGGATTCTGCGCAGCCCCGTTCACCCTTGCCAGTTACATGATTGAAGGCGCCGGATCGCGCAATTACATCTTCACCAAAACGCTGATGTACCGCGACCCCTCCGTCTGGCAGCTCTTGCTTGAGAAGCTTGCTTCCGTGCTGGCCGAGTATGCGGCCCAGCAGGTGGAGGCCGGAGCCGACGTCATCCAGATTTTCGATAGCTGGGCGGGAGCCCTCAGCCCCGCCGATTACCGCGATTTCGTCCTGCCGGTAACCACCCGGTTAGTACGTAAAGTGCAGGCGCTGGGTGTGCCCGTCATCTACTTCGGCGTGGACACCGCAACCCTCCTGCCGGCCATGCGCGAGACGGGCGCCGAGGTGATCGGTCTCGATTGGCGCGTCCCCCTGGACCAGGGCTGGTCCGCCCTCGGCCACGCGGTTGCCGTGCAGGGCAACCTGGACCCCATCACCCTTTTTGCTGGTGAAGATCTGCTCCGTGAACGCGTGCGCCAGATACTCGCCCAGGCCGGCGGGCGCCCTGGGCACATCTTCAATCTCGGCCACGGCATAGTTCCCGGCACCCCGGTCGAAAATGTGCAGCGTGTGGTCCAATACGTGCGCGAGTTCAGCGCCGTTCCGAGTCCCATCGGCGGAGCCCTGTCCCATGACTGACACAGCGCCTCAGCGCCACGCAGTTCTGTTGCTCGCTCACGGAACGCCCCAGTCGCTCGACCAGATTCCTGAATACCTGCGCAACATCACTAGCGGACGGCCCATGCCCGAATCCGTGATAGAAGAAATTCGTCACCGTTACAGTATCATTGGCGCAAGCCCGCTCACCGAGCTCACTCTTGAGCAGGGGCGCTTGCTCTCGGACGCGCTCCATCTCCCCGTTTACGTGGGCATGCGCAATTGGAAGCCATACATCGCCGACGTGGTGCGCCAGATGCGTGAGGATGGCATCACCTCGGCGGTCGCGATTTGTCTTGCACCGCAAAACTCCCGCACCAGCGTCGGACTTTATCGACGCGCCGCTCTTGCCGAAGCGGGAACCGCCATCGAGATGGATTTCATTGACGGATGGGCTGACCATCCCGCTCTCGCGCAGGCCTTCGCCGAACGCCTGCAACCGATGTGGCAAAGTCTCTCTGCGCGCATTGGCGCCATGGCGCCCGTGCTCTTCACCGCGCACAGCGTCCCTTGCAGGACCATCCAGGCACAGACTTCGGCCGCTCCAGGGCAGCCGGATATTGGCCCCGACCCTTATCCGGTGGAAGCCAAGCGCACCGCGGCCAATGTGGCTGCCCTGCTCGCCCCCGTCGGTCTCACCGATGCCGATTGGTTTTTCGCCTTCCAGAGCCAAGGCATGTCGGGCGCCACCTGGATCGGCCCCACGGTAGAGGACACGCTCACAGCACTTCGCCAGGAAGGCCATTCGGCGGTAATAATCCAGCCCGTCGGCTTCCTCTGCGACCACGTTGAGATCCTTTACGACATCGACATCGCCTTCCGCGATTTCGCCGCCGGCATCGGCCTGGAAGTCGTGCGCCCGCAGTCGTTGAACGACTCTCCTCTACTGACGGCAGCCCTCGAAGACCTTTCCCGGCAAGGCTTCGCTCGCCTCGCTGCACGGTCTCTCTCCTCACCCGTCGCCGCGCTATGAACAGTGCGCCAATACGCATTGCCATAGCGGGGGGTGGGATCAGCGGATTGGCGACTGCCTACCAACTAGCCTGCGACGGAGTGGAATACACCCTTTTTGAAGCGTCAGAACGCCTCGGCGGCATCGTAGAGACGGTTCGCAGCCAGGGCTTCGTTATCGAGTGCGGCCCGGACTCCTGGGTCACAGAAAAGCCCTGGGCCCGCGAGCTGGCAATCGAGCTAGGTCTCGAAGACCAGATCATTGTTTCCAATGATCAGTCGCGGCGAACTTATGTGCAGCAGGGCGATGCTCAGCTGGTCCCGATCCCGGACGGCATGCGCATGATGGTCCCGTCCAAGTGGGAACCGCTGCTGGAATCGCCCCTATTTAGTGCGCAGGCCCGGCTTGCCTATCAGCAGGAGCCAGGACGCGCCGCCGAGCTCAAAGCATCTGCCCCAGATCATGACGAATCCGTTGCAAACTTTGTGCGCCGCCACTTCGGAGAAGAAGTTGCCCGCACCATAGCCGGTCCGCTGCTGGCTGCCGTCTTCGGAGGCGATATCGCCCAGCTCAGTGCGCGCGCCGTCATGCCTGCCTTCGTCCGCATGGAAGCGGAGGAAGGCAGCCTTATCCAAGCTGTGCAGCAACGAGCGCAACTATCTCCTCCAGCCATCTTCACCACCCTGGCCGGTGGGCTGGGGACGTTGATCGATCGTATGGTCTCGACGTTGCCCTCCGCATCCTTGCGCTTACGGACGCCAATACTGCGGCTCGAGGCCGATCGCGGGAGTTGGCGGCTCATCACTGCCCAGGGTGAAGATCGTTTTGATGCGGTCGTTTTGGCCACCCCGCCGCACGTCACCCAGGCGTTGCTGCGGCCTCTCGACAATGGCGCCAGCATGGCCGCGTTGCTGCCACAACAGGCAACATCGGCCATCGTCGTCGCGCTTGCCTTCGCTGACGCTCGAGCAGCGAGTCTGCGCATCCCGGGTGGTTTTGGCTTTGTGGTTCCTCAGATCCTCGGCGGCGAAAGCGGCCCGTCGCACCAGTTGCTGGCCTGCACTTTCGTGCATCAAAAGTTTCCCGGCCGGGTCCCGGAGGGAGCAGTCCTGCTGCGGGCCTTCTTCGGCGGAGATAGTGGCAATTCGCTGCTGGGCGAAACGGACGAAAACCTGGTGGAACGCGCAAGGCTGCAACTCAGCCGGGTCCTTGGCCCGTTGCCGGAAGCCTCGGAAAAGGTAGTGCGCCGCTGGCCACGCTCCCTGCCGCAATACGCCGTCGGCCACCTGGAACGCATGGCGGAGCTCGAATCGCTGTTGAGCACCATGCCTGGTCTTCATCTGGTGGGTAGCGCGTACCACGGAGTGGGATTGCCCGACCTTATCCGTCAGGGTCGCGCCACGGCCCGAATGCTCGCGGGGCAACCAAGCGTCGCACTTTGACCCATTCTGTCCCGCGAGCAAGTGCTGGGTGCCCCATTTGCCCCGATTTCCTGCGGAGGTTCGTGGCGTTGATACACTCCATGCGCCTTTCCTCAACGAAAGGCGCAGACGCGACCTCGCTAGCGCAGGGTGGCAGGAAATCGGGGTCAAGCCCTGTTTTAGGCTTGAATGGGATACAACGGTCCTCAGCCATCTCTCTCTCTTTAAATGACTTTCGACTGAGCAACAAAAACTCGCGCCTATTCCATCCTGCTGGAATAGGCCGGCATAACCCTCTGGTACGGTGTTCTTAGATGTTGAAAACTAAGATAGCTCTGCTAACTTGCCGATATATCAGGAACTAACTCTATTTTATAACTAACTTTGCATCTACCTAATAAAGCCGAATGATCAAGCCAAATCAGAAAGTCGTAATCGTCGGGGCGGGTCCGGGTGGATTGGCCGCCGCTATCTTGCTAGCCAGGTCGGGTGTCGACGTCACTGTCGTAGAACGGCGAGACGTTGTCGGCGGCCGCACCTCCACCATGGAGAGGAATGGTTTCAAATTCGATACCGGGCCAACCTTCTTTCTCTACCCTAAAGTGTTGCGCGAGATCTTTTCTGCTGCCGGCAGAGACCTCGATGAAGATGTGCCGATGTATCGGCTGGATCCCCAGTACCGCCTGGTCTTTGGCTCGGGTGGAGAGTTGCTGGCTACGCCGGACCTGGAGCGAATGGAACGCGCAATCGCCGACCTCAGCCCGGACGATGCCCGAGGCTTCCACCGCTTCTTCTGCGACAACCGCAACAAGCTTGAAAAGTTCACGCCTTTCTTGGAGTCACCCTTCGAGAGCTGGCGCGACCTCGCCAAGCTCGACATGCTCAAGCTGCTCCCGCTGCTGCGCCCCTGGCGTTCGCTCGACTCCGACCTGCAGAGCTACTTCAAAGACGAGCGTATCCGTCTCGGCTTCAGCTTCCAATCCAAGTATCTTGGGATGTCGCCCTTCACTTGCCCCAGCTTATTCAGCATTCTCTCTTTTCTGGAATATGAGCACGGAGTCTTTCACCCCGTCGGGGGTTGCGGCGCGGTCACCAAGGCCATGGCTCGCATCGCTGAAGATCTGGGCGCTCGCGTGCTGCTCAACGAGCCGGTAGAAGAAATGATTTTCGAAGGCCGCAAGTGTACCGCGGTGCGCACCGCGAACCGCATGCTCCCAGCCGATGCCGTGGTGGTGAACGCGGACTTCGCCCAGGCCATGCAGCGCATGGTGCCGGACAGCATTCGGCGCCGTTGGACTGACAGCAGGATCGAGAAGAAGCGTTTCTCCTGCTCCACCTTCATGCTCTATCTGGGCATAGAGGGACGTTATGACGACGTCTCTCACCACACTATCTATCTGTCCAAGGATTACCGGCAGAACCTGCGCGATATAGAAGAACGGCACCAGCTCTCAGACGATCCATCCTTCTATGTGCAGAACGCCTGCGTAACCGATCCCTCTCTGGCGCCGAAGAAGATGAGCACGCTTTACGTCTTGCTGCCGGTGACCCACGAGCATGGCAATGTCAACTGGGACTTGCAAAAAGCACGCTTTCGGTCGCTTGCCCTGGAGCAACTCGAGAAGATCGGCATAAAGGATGTGGAACGCCACATCCGCTTTGAGAAGGTGGTTACGCCGGCCGATTGGCGTTCGGAATTCGCGTTGCATAAAGGTTCCACCTTCAGCATGGCGCACAATCTAAGGCAGATGCTCCATCTACGGCCGCACAACCGGTTTGAAGACCTTGACCGCGTCTACCTGGTCGGCGGCGGGACTCATCCCGGCAGCGGCTTGCCGGTGATCTTCGAATCTGCCCGCATCACATCCCGGCTGCTGCTCGAAGATCTGAAGGTCGAGCCCCAGTGGGACGCCACTCCGGGATTGGCCGAGGCTGCCATGTACGAAGCGGCGTCCTGAAATGGCAGCAGGGTGCACAATCAATGGTATGCCGCTGAAGGTACAGCGCAGCCCCGTTTCCGGCCAGCCATCGCCGACCCAGTCCGCTGTGCTCAGCCACGCGCGAGCTGCGCAGTCCGCGTGGGCACGTAATACCTTGCGCGCGCGTCTTGCGATTCTGCGTAAGGCGCGGCACCGCATCGCGGCAACGGCCATTGAAATTGCGGGGACTGTACCTCGTAACCAACCAGGCGCGCTCTATCGTACCGTGGCTGATACGTTAGTCTCTGAGGTGCTGCCGCTGGCCGAGGCCTGCCGCTTCCTGGAGCGCGAAGCGCGCTGGATTCTCGCCCCGCAGCGCCTCAGCACGCACACTCGCCCCTTCTGGCTCCGCCGGGTCACTGCGGAGACTCGCCGCGAGCCGCTCGGCGTCATCCTCATCGTTGCTCCCGCGAACTATCCGCTATTCCTGCCCGGAGTGCAGGCCTTGCAGGCCCTCGCCGCCGGCAATGCCGTTCTCTGGAAGCCTGCTGGTGGCGGCACGGCCGCGGCAGAAGCGCTGCGCGGGATCCTCGTAGATTGCGGCCTCGACCCCGCTTTGTTGCAAGTGCTAGACGAATCTCCCCAGGCGGCCTCTGATGCCATCGCTGCCGGTGTAGACAAAGTATTTCTCACCGGCTCCTCTGAAACAGGTACCGCCGTTCTTACTCAATTGGCGGACCATTGCACCCCCGCCGTCATGGAACTCTCCGGTTGCGACGCGGTCTTCGTGCTTCCCGGCGCGGCAGTCGACCGCGTGGTCGCCGCACTGGCTTTCGGACTGCGCTTCAACGGCTCCGCCACGTGCATGGCGCCGCGGCGTCTTTTCCTCGTAGGTGACCATTCTGGCCTGGTGCCGGCGATGCTTGAGGCGTTCAAGACCCTCTCTGCCGTCGCGTTGCCCGCCCGCACACAGGCCCAGCTTGTTGACCTGCTCGAAGACGCCCGCCGTCTGGGTGGCTCGCTCATAATGAATGGTTCGGTCCAAGAGCTGTGCTTCGCTGTAATCAGCAGAGCAGCTCCTGAAATGCGCATCGCGCAAAGTGATGTTTTCGCGCCCGTGCTTTCCATCTTCGATGTGCCTGACACAGACTCCGCAATCGCCGCGCACGCACCTTGTCCCTACGCGCTCACCGCTGCTATCTTTGGACCGGAGAGTGAGGCGCGCGCGCTGGCCTCGCGTCTCCCGGTCGGCACTGTACTCATCAACGATCTAATCGTTGCCACCGCCGATCCGCGGGTAAGCTGCGGCGGCCGCAAAGGCAGTGGCTTTGGCGTCACCCGCGGTCGCGAAGGTTTGCTCGAAATGACGGCGCTGAAGACGGTTGTCGCGCAACATACTCGCGACCTCCGCGCCTATCGCCCCACGACGCCAAATCACGAGCCGTTCTTTGCCGCTTACCTTGAAACCGTACACGGCGGTGGCTGGCGTGCACGTTGGCAAGGCCTGCGCCGCCTATTACGTGTTGCATCCAAGCTTGATTGAGGAGTAATCCAACATGCGTGTTGCTGTGATTGGCTCAGGATTAGGAGGACTTTCCGCCGCTTGCACGCTGGCTGCCCGCGGTTACGAGGTGGAAGTCTTCGAGAAAAACCCATGGCTCGGTGGCAAGGCTGCCGTGCTGCAGGAGCAGGGTTTTCGTTTCGATATGGGCCCCACGATCCTGATTCAGCCCTCGGTGCTGCGGCGTATCTTCTGCGAAGCCGGGCGCGACATGAGTGATTATCTCGACATGGTCCGTCTGGATCCGCAGTGGCGCTGCTTCTTCGATGACGGCACGGTTCTGGATCTGAAGGACGATGTCCGCGAGATGGCCGCATCGCTCGAGGGCAGGGAACCGGGGCTGGGCGCGCGCTTTACTGCCTTCCTGGAGCTCTCCGAGAGACTACACACTATTTCCGACAAGTTTTTCTTTTGGAAGTCGGTGGGCTCGATGCGCGACACCTTTGACATCGGCGGCAGCTTCCAGCTCTCGGTGCTCAAGGATGTTCTGAGCATGCGCCTGGGACAAAGCGTTTCTGGAACCATTCGTGAGTTCATCAAAGATCCGCGCCTGGCCCAGATGCTCGATCACTATGTGCAGTACGTGGGCTCGTCGCCGGATAACTCTCCTGCCATCCTTTGCTCCATCGGTCATATGCAGGCAGAACAAGGGATCTGGTATCCGAAGGGAGGAACCCACGCCGTGCCCCAGGCGCTGGTCCGTCTGGGCACGGAGCTGGGTGTGCGCTATCACACCTCGGTTGAGATCAGGCGCCTGCTCGCCGAGGACGGCGCGATCACCGGCTTGGAAACAACCGAGGGCGAGGAGCATCGCTTCGACGCCGTGGTTTCGAATGAAGACGCGGTGCGCACCTATCGCGAGTTGCTGGGCGGTGCGATAGCCGATCGCTTTGACCAGCGCCGGGAATACGAGCCCGCCTGTTCCGGCGTAGTGCTTTATCTCGGACTAAACCAGCGCTACGAGCATTTGGCGCACCATGACTTTGTTTTTTCCCGCGATCCTCACGAGGAGTTTTATCATATCTACGACCTCGGCGATCCTGCGCCGGACCCAACCTGCTATCTCGCCTCCACTTCGATCACTGATCCGACAACCGCCCCTGCGGGAGGCGATGCGCTATACGTGCTGGTGCACACGCCGTTTTTGCGTCCCAAGCATGACTGGTCAAAGATGTTTCCCGCCTATCGCCAGGTGATTCTCAACAAGCTCAAGCGCACCGCCGGTCTGGCCGACATTGAAGAGCGAATCGTCTTTGAGCGCGCGCTCACGCCCGTCGATATTCATGAGCGGTACAAGGTGCTGAACGGAGCGATCTACGGCATCTCGAGTCACGGCCGTTGGAATGGAGCCTTCAAACCAGCCAATGCCAGTCCCGACCTCGAGGGCCTCTACCTGGCGGGAGGGGCAGCTCATCCCGGACCCGGCATGCCGATGGTGATGATGAGTGGTTGGATCGCCGCCGACGCCCTTGATCAGCGTTATCGTGGAACGGAGGCCGCCACTTCCGCTCGCAAGCAAGCGGAGCACCTCCTAGCCCATGCGTAAAACCTCCACCTTGGCTGCTCCATCGCGCCGGATGCTGGCACTCTTTGCCAGCTATCTGCACTGGTATATAGGCCGCCACTTCCACGCGCTGCGCCTGGCGAATGCCAACCGCTTTCCCAATACAAACGGACCGTTAATCATCTACGCCAATCACGCCTCCTGGTGGGACCCGCTCTCTTGCCTCGTACTTTCGCGCCACCTTCTCCCGGACGCCCGTCACTATGGCCCCATAGACGCCACCGCGTTGCAGCACTACGGAATACTCCGTAAGCTAGGCTTTTTTCCTGTCGACAACGGAACTCCGCGCGGAGCCGCCCAATTCCTCCGCGCTGCCCGCGAGATCCTCTCCGCGCCGAACTCCGCCCTCTGGATCACCCCTGAGGGGTGCTTCACCGACGTGCGCACCCGGCCGGCAGTCTTCCGTCCCGGCCTGGCGGCGCTGGTAGCGCGGACCGGTACCTGCACCCTGGTGCCTGTAGCCATTGAGTACACCTTTTGGGACGAGCGCCTGCCGGAGATCCTCATCTCCTGTGGCGAGGCGATCGAGATTCCCGACGGTCATCTGCATACCGCCGCCGAGTGGGACGAACACCTGGCGTCCGCCTTGGCCGTCACCCAGGACGAGCTCGCCGCGCTATCCCAGCTACGGGATCCCGCGCTCTTTGCCACCATCGTCTCAGGCAGGATTGGCATTGGAGCCATCTATGATGCCTGGAAAAGGCTCCTTGCCCTGCTGAGCGGGCGAGTGTATCAAGGAAGTCACGGGAGTATCCGCCGGTTATGAGTAACACCTGGCTCACTGGACTCGCTTTCTGCTGCGCGGCTGTGCCCGCTGTGCTCTGGGTGTGGAACATGCTGCTTTATCGCGAGCCTGGCGCCGGCAGTTGTGCTGAAATGGGCCACTGCATTCTCCCCGATGCCATCTCGGTGCTGATCCCCGCCCGCAATGAAGAACGGGTCATCGCCGCATCGCTTACCAGCCTGCTTGCCTCGCGCGGCGTCCACATCGAGATCATCGTGCTCGATGACGCCTCCACTGATCGCACGGCAGAGATCGTGCGCAGCTTCGTTGCTCGCGATCCGCGCGTGCGCCTCGAGTCTTCGCCCGCGCTCCCCGGCGGCTGGAATGGCAAGCAACACGCCTGCCACGCGCTGGCGAGCATGGCCCGTTCCAACGTCCTCTGTTTTCTAGACGCAGATGTGCGTCTGGCTCCCGAAGCTCTCGTCCGTATGTCCGTATTCCTGGCGCAGACCAAGTCCGACCTGGTCAGCGGCTTTCCCCGTCAGGAGACGGAGACTCCGCTGGAGTGGCTATTGCTGCCGCTGATTCATTTCGTGCTGCTTTCCTACCTGCCGATGGCCGGCATGCGCGCCTTCTCCGCGCCTGGCTTTGCGGTCGGCTGCGGCCAGTTCCTCATGGTGCGCCGCGATGCCTATCGCAAGTCCGGCGGACACGCGCAGATCCGCACGACCATGCATGACGGCCTGCTGCTGCCGCAGCTCTTTCGCCGTCACGGTCTGCGCACCGACATTGCCGACCTGACCCATCTTGCCACCTGCCGCATGTACCACAATGCGTCTGAGGTTTGGCAGGGTCTGGCCAAGAACGCCACCGAAGGAATGGCTTCGCCAGCCCGCATCCTGCCTTTTACTTTCCTGCTTTTCTGCGGTCAGATCCTTCCCCTTTTCCTCGCCCTTTCGCTGTGGATGGCGCCGGGTCTATACAGCGGCCTTGGTCGAGGACTCATCCTGGCCGCCCTGGCAGCGTCTTTTGTGCCCCGCCTGCTATCTGTCTGGAAATACCGGCAGCCTCTGCTCAGTGCTTGTCTGCATCCGCTGGGCGTCTCTATCTTGCTAGCCATTCAGTGGTATGCCCTGCTACGCAAGGTTGCCGGCCAACAAGTTACCTGGAAACAGCGCGCATATCGGGTGGGTTAGCAAGCATTTCCATGTTTATGTTTAGTCTCCTACTGGCCACGGTCTTACAAATGCAGCAGAACAGCGCCGACCTCAAATCGCGCCTGGCCCAGGCCCGTCAGCAATATTTTGCCGGCCTTCAAGGGGACCGCGCAGCCGCGACCCAGGCGCGTGACCACTTTGCCGCATTATCACGTGACTTTCCGGTGGACCCAGTGGTGCAGGCCTACAGCGGCAGTCTGGAGCTTCTGGATGCTGCCCACACCTGGGCTATATGGGATAAGCGCAGACTCGCCAACGAGGGTCTGGCCAAGATGGATCAGGCGGTGAACCGAGCGCCAGACAATTTGGAAGCCCGATTCATTCGCGGCGCCTCCGATTGGCATCTTCCCTTCTTTTTCAAGCGGCACGCGCAAGCCGCAGACGATTTTGCTTTTGTTGCTCCACGGGCCGAGGCGGCAGTGGCGAAAGGAACGCTATCTCCTGAGCTGGCCGCTGCCGCGCTCGACTATTACGGTCAGGTCCTGATCGACCGCAGCGACAATGACGGTGCCAAACAGGCCTTCGAAGCCGCCGTCCGCATCGACGGCGCGAGTCCCGGCGGTCGCGACGCCTCCAAGCGTCTCCGCCCCGACTAGCAACTCACTCCCCACTCTCAAGTGGTTTACGCGCAAAGTAGTAAAGCGAACCCGCCAGCAGGGCGAACATCAGAACCGATACCCAATCGTGATGCAGAGGATTACTATCCGGCAGCAACAGAACATCCTCCTTGCCCACTGCCGTCTCATAAAGCTTCAGTGCAACGCCCATCAGTCCCACGATCCCCCCGGCCGCGATCAAACCGCTTGCATAAAGTGACCCAGGACTGATCTCACTCTCGGTTTCGATCGTATCCCCACGCGCCTTATCCACTGCTCGATCGATCATCCACCGCACCACACCACCGGCAAAGATAGCGAGCGTGGTCGCGATGGACAAATACGCCCCCACAGCAAACGACAACGAACGAATCCCCAACAGTTCCACCGCAATCACCAGGAAAACCCCCAGCAACACCAACCCCCACGGCAGCTTGCGCCCCAGAATTCCATTCACCACCGTAGCCATCAACCGCGCTTGCGGCGCCGCGGCTTTCTCGCTGCCAATCCCCTGGATCCACTGCACCTCGATCTGCCGTGTTTGCGGATTGTAAAGATATTTCCCATCCGCCAACTCCGGCGAATTGAGCGCGTTCAGCAATACATACCCACTGCCCGAACGAGTTTCTACGGTTTTATCACCCTGGATAACGCGGATCTGCGCCTGGTGAAAATGCTGTTCCTCAACCTGTACTCCGCTGTGAGCAACCGCCATATCCCACGGCCTCGCGGTTTGGCGGAATTCCGCGAGCCCCTGGTTCATCAACTGCAGCGTCGCCCCGATGGCAAGCGTCGAAACGCAAGCGCCGATCACCAACGCGATCTGCTGCTTGCGCGGCGTCGCGCCGATCAGGTAACCGGTCTTGAGATCCTGCGAGGTATCGCCTGCATTCGCGGCCGCGATGCACACTACGCCCCCGATCGTGATCGCCAGGGCGCCGAAAGCGGGAGCCGTCCATCCATTTACCAGAAAAATGGCGGAGGTTGCCATGAGGGTAGCGATCGTCATGCCGGACACAGGATTCGAAGAGCTGCCAATCAAACCCACAATGCGGGAGGAAACGGTCACGAAAAGAAACCCGAAGATGGCCACCAGAACCGCCGCAGCAAGATTAGCGAGCCAACTTACCTGTGCTCCCGGTACCGGCTTGAAGGTGAGGAAGAAAAACATCATCAACACCAGAACCACCGATCCTGCGACCACTACGCTAAAGGGCAGATCATCCTCGGTGCGCAGCGGAGCGCTTTTTACGCCACCGCTCTGGCGAAGATTTTCGACGGCCGCGCGTAACGCGCCAAAGATCGTCGGCATAGTCTTGATCAGCGTGATCAACCCTGATGCTGCGACCGCGCCCGCGCCCATGGGACGGATGTAGGAAGCCCAAAGATCGCTGGGCGACATCTGCGCAATCGGCTTGGTTCCGGGATAGATGGCTTGAGGAAAATGGGAGCCAAAAAAATAAATGGCGGGCATAAGAACCAGCCAGGAGAAAATGCCTCCAGAAAAAAGCAACCCGGCAACTCTGGGCCCGATGATGTAGCCCACGCCTAGGTATTCGGGAGTAACATCGGCGCGGATGGCAGAACCCTTCAGCCACTGTGGCTGATAATCAGGAGTGCCCGGCCAAGCGCCGAAAAGGTTTTCATTCTGGAATAACGTATAGATCCCGCCTAAACCGAGGCCCAAAAAGACGCGCCCGGCAAAGGAGCCTCCGCGCTCGCCCGCCAGCAGAACATCGGCGCACGCCGTGCCTTCGGGATAAGTCAGCCTGCCATGCTCCTCGACGATCAATTGTCGCCGTAACGGGATCATAAAGAGCACGCCCAGCAGGCCACCCAGCAGAGCCAATAGAAATATGCGCGAGTATTCGAGGTTGAAGCCGAGAAAGATCAGTGCCGGCAAGGTAAAGATCACGCCGGAGGCAATCGACTGCCCCGAATTGCCGGTGGTCTGAACGATGTTGTTTTCCAGGATTGAGGCGCGGCCAAACGCTCGCAATACGCTGATCGAAAGCACCGAGATGGGAATCGATGCCCCTACCGTCAAACCCGCGCGCAGGCCGACATAGACCGTCACCGCGCCGAAGAGCAGTCCGAAGATGCACCCCAGCATAAGCGCACGGGTGGTTAGTTCAGGTCGTGTTTCCGTAGCGGGGACGAAGGGTTGAAAAGCAGGTGGGGTTGCCGGCACTCAGTTCTCCTCCAGGGTTGCAAACAACTGTATCTCGACTTGGCAGAATCCGCTCTAATCTATACCTATGGCTATCCGCAAGCTGCTCGCCTACGGCGCGATCTACCTCTTTTGGGGTGCGTCGTTCCTGGCCATTCGCCAGGTGGTTGCGGTCTCTCCGCCCTTCTTTGCGGCCTGCTTTCGATTCCTGTGCGCCGGCGCAATTCTTTACGGTTACAGTCTCTGGCGCGGCATGCCGCAGCCCAACAGGCGGCAGTGGATGAACACGGCTTTGATGGGACTGCTCATGTTTACGGCCAACTACGGATGCCTTTTTTGGGCGGAGAAGGAAGTGCCGTCGGGGCTGGCGGCCGTGATTGCTGCCGCCATTCCGGTCTGGGTGCTGCTCGCGGAGTGGTGGTTCTCCGGCGGGCACCGGCCCAACGCAAAGGCGTTGACCGGCATTGTGTTGGGCATTTCCGGGGTCATCGTGCTCATGATTCCCACCGGCTTTCATCACAGCAGCTTCAATACCTCGGCTCTCGTCCTCCTAATGGGGTGCTTTTTCTGGGCCGGAGGCACGATCGCCAGCCGCCACGTCGATCTACCGCGGCAGCTCAGTATGAGTTCCGGACTGCAGATGCTCTGGGGAGGGGCTTTCCTCTTTATGCTTTCTGCCGGAACAGGGGAACTCGGTTCGCTTCCGCGTCTCTCCCAGCAATGGAACTGGCATCTGGCGTTCTCCATGGGCTATCTCATCCTGTTCGCGTCCATCATTGCCTTCAGCGCTTATATCTGGCTCATCAAGCAGGATCCCGTAACCCGCGTGGCCAGCTACGCCTACGTCAACCCCCTGGTCGCTTTGCTGCTCGGCTCGTGGCTGGCGCACGAGCGTCCCACTCCGGTGCAGTACGTGGGAGCCGCTCTGGTGGTGGCTGGCGTGGCGTCCACCATTGCCGGCAAGCGGATTGCGCCGCGTGAAGCTAGGCGGGAAGCTGCGTAAACAGGTTTCCTGCACGCGGGCCTGAGAGACGACCATGTGTGCGGCTTTCCGAAGAAACCCGCGTGAAGCCCGCCAACGCCACCAACCTCAACAGAAAACCCGGGTAAACATACGCTGGCGCTCAGCCTTGACTTGCCCGTATACTCTAGCCATCGGCGGCAGGGCAGCTGCTAGCCTCGCCGGCCGGCTGTGAGGTGCGTCTTTCCTGGTCAGAGTATTTCCCTGACTCTCGACGTCCCGCTGGCGCAAACTTCGGTTTGGCGGGCTGTTGTGCGTGTGCTGCGAAGTCCCGCGGACAGTCTCTCCTGTGCATTGTTTCCCGGTTCCTGTGTCCTTTGTAGCCGTTCCCTCCTGCGTCTCACCCGTACCCCCATCTGCGATTTCTGCTGTACGCAACTCCCTCCACAAACTGGCGCCCTTTGCGCTTGCTGTGGGGAGGATCTCGGCATTGCCAACTTCTCCATTGCGCCGGGTAGTGATCATCCTGATTCTGAGCTACTCTGCCAGCCGTGCCGCTTAGCTGCTCCCGCTTTTGTCAAAGCTGTCGCCTACGGGGGCTACCATGGCCAGCTTCGCTCACTGGTGCATCTGCTCAAGTACGAGGGTATGCAGCCGGTCGCCCGGCGGCTGGGTAGGTTGTTGGCGGATAGCCTCGAACCCGTTATCTCGTCCGCAGACGCGCCCCGGCAGATGCTGGTTATTCCTGTGCCCCTGCACCCAGTTAAGCAGCGTCAGCGCGGCTTTAATCATGCTGAATTGCTGGCCCGCGCGGCCATGGCGGAGATGCGCCGGCGGCATCCTCAACTTGGACTGCACCTGGAAGCCAGTTTGCTGAAACGTGTGCGCGTTACGGTGAGTCAGGCGGGCCTGACTAGCCACCAGCGCCGGCAGAATCTGCGTGGCGCTTTTTTTGCGCCTCGTCCTGGCCGTCTGGCTGGGCAGCATGTTTTGTTGGTCGATGACATTTACACCACCGGGGCCACGGCCCGGGCCTGCAGCCGGATTCTGATGAATGCCGGCGCTGCCTCAGTTCGGGTGGCGACGGTTGCCCGTGCGCAGCGCGAAGGAGTCGCTTCCTGGGATCCCAATTTTTTGCGAACTGGTTTCGTTGAATCGGCAAGGTAGGGTATCGAAGGTACGTAACGGAGGATCAAGATGTCTCTGGGGAAAGCCATGATCCACGCACGCAAGCCGAAAGCAAACGCGCAGGGCCGTGGGCTGGCCAAGGAACCGGTTGAGCCGCACGAAGGGTGGCCGGGTCAACGAGTTTCTTCTGCCTACACCATGCAAAAGCCGGTGCTGGTGCTGAACGCCTCGTACGAACCCATCAACATTTGCGGTGCCCGCCGGGCGCTGATCCTGGTGCTCAAGGGAGTAGCCAAGACGGAAGAGGAACAGGGCGCGATTTTGCATGCCGCGTTATTGCGCATTCCCATGCCTTCGGTCATTCGTCTGTTGGAATATCGGCGCATTCCGCATCAGACGCGCGCCCTATCGCGCAAGAATATCCTGCTGCGCGACCGCAACAGCTGCCAATACTGCGGAGTAGTTCTGCCCGCAGGCGAACTTACGCTCGATCACGTGATGCCACGTTCCCGTGGAGGCCTCTCCACCTGGGAGAACCTGGTTGCCTGCTGCCACTCCTGCAATCGCAGAAAAGGCAATCATCTGCTGAGCGAGCTAAGCGACATCAAACTGATGCGCGAGCCGCGCCCCTTCTCTCTACACACCAGCCGTCACATCATGCGCATGATCGGCCACTCCGACCACAAATGGCGGAAGTACCTCTACTACTAAACAGCCTTTGGAAAAAACTCTAGTTTCATCAGCAAAGGGTGGGTGCCCCATTCAAGCCTTGTTTGGCTTGAGTGGGATACCACGACTTTACAACCTGGGTTTTTTCTCGAGTCCTATAACCCACTGCTACCACCACACCAGCCTGGCCAACAACGGAAAGTAAAGCGCCATGCGCAGAGGCAAATCATTTCCCTGTACTTTGCGCATCACCTCGGCATACGACGCTAATTGCCGCGCGTACTTCTCCTTCTCCTGGGCGAGAAAGGCATCAACCCCGGATGCGCCATGGCGGGCGGTTTTGTAGTCGACGATCCATAGATGGGTATCTTCCGCGGAACCCGGTGTTGCCCCCGCGTGAAAGATGCGATCCCCGCGCAGCGTTTGCAGCACTTCACCGGCCCAGCTTGACCACGAGATTTCGTTCTTCGCGCCGGCGCGTGCTCCCAGAATCCAGCGTCCTGTGGGATCGCGAAGCACTGATTGCAGGGCCCGCACTACCTCTGTTGCCAGTGGGTCCGCCTCCGCTCGAGGCAGCCCACTGGAGCGCAGGATGGCTATTGCGCGTACCCGCCAACCGGCTACCTCGTCGAATATCGCCTGCGAAACTCCAGTGGTGTCGATCCCGGGCAGCCCCGCCAGGTCCTCCAGCAGCGCGTGCACAACGGTACCGAACGCGCGCGCACCGAGCGAACCGTGAGGCCGTTCGAGGATCTCCCGATTTCCCTCCGCTGCTCGTGGAACGCTCGAGTACATGGGCGGCTTCCAGTCTGCGGGCAGGCGGCGCAATTTGATCGTTGGGAACGAGGGTGGAAATGCAAACTCTTCTTGTCGCGGAGTAGTGTCCGCTACCGGCTCTTGTTCAGCATGTGCTCTCTCAAATTCGTCCTTGAGCGCCGGCCAAGCAATCCCCAGCAAACTGTGCCGATCTCCTGGTCTCAACTCGTTATTGATTTTCATGACTGCGGACCCCAACAGGTGCAGTTCCTGGCGCGCGCGCGTGGCGGCCACATATAGTAGGCGCTTGGCCTCATCATCTTCACGCCGGCTTTGCAGACCGCCAATCCAGGCATAGATGCCACCCTGTTTTCCGTTGCGGCCGATAGGAGCAACCGCAAACTCGCGCTCTTCCTGCTCCTCCGGGCCAACCAACCTGGTCTGTTCCAGCCAGCGAAGCAGCGGTTGCGATTCGATCCTGGTCCCGCGTCCCATCCCAGGCACAAGCACGACTTCAAAGCCCAGCCCCTTCGCCTTGTGGATGGTCATCAGCTGCACACCGCAGCGTTCATTTGCCGCCGGGTCGGGCTGAGCGCAAAGCTCGGCTATCTGATCTTCAAGACCGGCCGCTTCCGGGCCCAGCTGCTCGAGCATTGAAAAGAAGGCGTGGACATTCGCATAGCCAGCTCGGTCCACGCATGCTCGTCCCCCGAGAGTGAGCCAGGTACGTTCCACCCATCGGGCCAGCGAGACCTGGCGATGCTGGCCCCGCAGCGCGTCCTCGAGCACCGCAAGCACGCGGGTGGCTCTCTGCTGTCCGTCATCGCTCAGCAACGGTATCCGTTCGCGCAGCAGGGCGAGCAACGCGGGTTGCCCATAGTCCTTGATGTCGCTTCCGCCGAGTGTGTGCAGGTCCCTGAGGGTAAGGCCGCACCAGGGCGCCCGCAGCACGGTGAGCCACGCGATGCGGTCCATGGGATGCAAGAGCGCGCGGGTAAGCGCGGTAAGGTCCTTTACCTCCTGGCGTTCGCTCAGTTGCTCGATCTCTACCGCGCGGAAGGGAATCTCTGCCTTGCGAAGTCTGCGTGCGATCAGGTCCAGGTGGCTGCGCGCACGCACCAGGACAGCGATGCGGAACTCTTCTCCCTTCCGCTCGGCCGCTTCGACTGCGGGCCAGTGTTGCTCGATGATGCTGACCACTTGCCTAGCTTCCGCATCGTCCGCCGCGCGTTTTTCCTCCGGCTTGGCTCTGGAGGAGACGAAATAGGGCCACACCTTCACCCCCAGGCTGCCGCGCGGTGCCGGGCAGTTGGCCGTGGACGGGGCGAAGGTCACCTGATATTCCTGGCCTGTAGCGGGTCCGAAGACCTGGGCAAAGATTTCGTTCAGGCGGTTGACCAGTCCAGCATGGGAGCGAAAGTTGGTCTGCAACTGCAAAGGTGTCAATTGCACCGCTGCCGTTCCTTCGCCCAGGCCGTGGCGCCGGGTACGTTCAAAAAGCTCTACTTCGGCCTGGCGAAACATATAAATCGATTGCATTGGATCGCCGACCAGGAAGCAGCTGCCTCGACCCGCGGACTCCCACCCACCCGCAATCAGGGTGAAGAGCTCGTACTGGCTGCGCGAAGTATCCTGAAATTCGTCCACTAGCAGATGAGGCCAACGTGCAGCCACATCTGCCGCCAATTCGCTCACCTCGCCGTCGTCATCGCGCAAGACCTGGCGCGCAGCAAGGCCAAGTTCCACAAAGTCCACCACTCCATACTCGGCGAACACCAGGCGTAGCTCGGCGACCGCATAGCGCAGAATCACCAGCATGTGTTGCAGCATTTGCGACTCTTCTTCGGTGTACTCCTGGGGAGGAAGGGCGCGCAGCTCGCCAAGCATCGCGAGAAACTCAGGATTGGCGTCAAGGCGCTCAATCAAAGATGTGTAGCGCTCCTTGGCCGCTCTTCCGTCTTTGCCGGCGACAAACCCGATCTCGCGGTTGACATTCTTACGCCAGCTGCCATCCTTTGTCAGCAAAAAGTGACAGAGGCAACTCCAATGCCCGTGATCGGTCAGGTGCCGAATATCGGTGACATGCTTGAGCGCGGTCAGCCCGGAGCCCGGATCTACGTTGCCGCAGGCGTGGCTTAGGATTCCCACCAACTCCTGCCCGAGCTCAGGATGCCGCGCAAACAGTGATTGTGCTTTTTTGATCGCCTCGTCGTGAGTGCGGCGCAATGGCGCTTCAAGCTTGGTGCGCACAAGCGACCAATCAAGCGTCGCCTGGCCGAGCGGGAGCACGCGGCCCCACTGGTCGCGCTTGTCCAGCATTTCAGCAATCAATTTCTGACAATCCGGCAGGCTGGTAGCGCGCAGCTGCAGCAGGGCAGTCAGGGCGCTTGACAGGGCCTCCTCGCTGCCTAAATGGGATAGGGTTCGCCGAGCAGCCAGGGTGTAGAGCGGCTGCGGTTTGTCGGTCGGAGAAAGCGATCCACCCAACCGCGAAAGCAGCGGGGTTTCATGCGCGATGGCCAGGCATACCGCATCGATGGTCTGAATATTAAGCCGCTCTGGCTGTTGCAGTAGGTTCCACCCGCGCCGGGCATCGTTCTCCAGGGCACGCCGAGCCAGCTTGATTTCCTGAAGATCGTCATTAGTCTCCGCCGTATCCTGCGCTTTGTGCAGGTTGCCAAGCACCCGCGCCCGCATCTCTGCGGTGGCGGCGAGTGTGAAGGTGATGGCCAGAATCTGTTCCGGCTCGTCTACTTCCGCAAGCAGTTTCAGCAGGCGCCGAGTTAGCAGCTCAGTCTTGCCTGAACCTGCAGGAGCCTGGACGAGAAAGGATTGCCGGGTCTCGAGAACCTGAGCGCGGGCGCTCTCGTCTACCGGCTGCAGCAGCAATTCAGTCATCGCCTTCATCCGACTCATCCCCCACCGCGGCGGGATCGTTCTCGGCGATGCGGCAGAGGCCGGAGAGATCGCAAAACTCGCAGGTCTTGGGATACTGCTTGGGGTCGACCTGCGCTTCGCCGTTCAGGAACTGCTGCCCCAGGCTGCTTAAGGCATATTGCCATTCACCCAGCATATCGGCGCTGTACGGGGGCTTGACCAACTTGCCATCGCCCGGCATCACGATCCTCGCGTCTTCCACGCGGCCGATGAATTTTACCTTGTCCTCGCGCACGCGCCCGAGCAACACGCCCCTAAGGTTATCGATCTGGCCGAAGCCCGCATACAGAGGGAGTTGCGGCTCGTCCGGCCGTGGACCATCCCAGGAAACTCCATTCAACAGACCTGTTTTGTAATCGATGATGACGCGGCCGCCGGCGACTGCATCGATGCGATCCACGCGCACTTGCAACTTCAGATCGCCCACTGCCGCCGCCAACTTTTCTTCGCCGGCCTCGACAGTAAAATCCGCCCGCTGCGCTTCATAGCCCAACCACTCTTCGATCAAAGAGACAATGCGCTCTTGTTCCGCATCCAGATACGCCTGGGTCCAGCTGTGCTTCGGTGCGCGGCCACGGTATCTCTGCAAGGTCGCCGCAACGTGCTGCTCAACCATGGAGTGAAGCCGACCTTCCGCGTGAGCCTGAAGCAGAGCATCGCGCGTCCTCAACTCTGCCCACAGGTCCTCCAGGATCTTGTGCACCACTGAGCCGCGCTCACGAGCTTCCAAACCCCAGTCGGTCGCATCCATCGGCCTGGCATCCAGCCGCCGGGTGGCGAAGGATTGGAAGGGGCAGGCTGCCTGGCGGCGAAGGATCTCGGCGCCCCCTGCGTTCTGCTCGATCGGCCAGGGAAGGATCGCCGCCGGCTCCTCTTCCGTAAGCACGGCAGGGAATTCGTCTTCTGTTCCCAGGTATTCCTCGGCCGCGATCGAGATCCTTAGCGCTTTCGCCTTCACCTTTCGCCTCACGGAGCTCACTAACGTCGAGGGGCGGCAGGTGCCCTCGGCATTCTGCGACGGATAGCTGAAGACGCATTTCGCTGTGCTGGTTTCCAGGCGAGTGGTCACCTGCTGTGCAAGCTTCCAGTCCGCCGTGCTGTCCGCATGCGGCATGTTATGAGTTCGCTGCAGTGACCGGGTAAGAAAAGGATGAGGCCGTGCAACCGCCGGCCAGCTGGCGTCGTCGGCGCCCAGAAACCACAACGCGTCGAAGGTGAGGCCCGCTGCTTCAAAAGGTCCCAGAACCTGGACCGCCGCGTCCCGTGACTCGGGCGCGAAGATAGTCTGCGCAGCGTGGCGCTCAAGCACTTCGAGAAACTCAGAGTAGTCGGCCTTGCGTCCATCGAAGGCCAATGCGGTTACGTTATCGAGCAACTGCGACCATCGCGCCTGAACCTGAAAATCTTCGCTCTGCAGCGGATGCGCTCCGGGCCAACGAACCGCCTCCAGAATTCGCTCAGCCACATCGACCCACTGGGCAAAATTCAATGATCCGTTTTGCGGGAGCAGGCGCCGCCCAGCCTGCAGGCTGCGCCGCAGCGCTTCGGGCGGGTTCGCAGATTGAAGGAAAGTTTCCAGATCCTGTTCCGGCTGTCTCATCGCCTGGCGCCGGAACTTCACATCGAATGCTGCGGTCGGCAGCAGGTCGTCTTGCTGCTCGTGTAGGAAGCCGGAGAGCAGCAGCCAGCTTACCTGGTGCTGCTGAAGCGCTCCGTTCATCCATCGCAACAGCAAGAGTGCGCTTCTCGCCACTGGCTCGTCGGCGAGGGGAACGCCGAGAGAGAATTCGAACGGGAGCGGCGGATCCTGGTTCCCGATCTCGACTGCCTCAGGCGCGAGTATCTGGCGGAAGAGCCTCTCGATCTCGGGTCGCACCTTGGAGACGCTGGGCACCACGACGGCAATGCGCGCTGTTTCTCCTGCCGCCGCGGCGGTTGCCAGCTCGTGCTTTACCCAGAGAGCACAGGTCACGATCTCATCTCGTTTATCGATCGCGTCCACGAGCAAGGTCGTTTCCGCGGCAGAGACTTCGCTCGATTCGATGATTTGGACATCGTGTCCCCGCTCGCGAAAGGCCTCGATCAGTTGTTGCTGCGCGGGGGTGATGCGATCGAACCCGATCAGCGCTAACCGGGTGTTTGCCTCCACCTGGTCCGCGATCACGGCCTCCTGCAACACCAGCGGCAACTTGCCCCGGCTCAGCCACTCTTCTTTGCGGCATATGCGCTCAAAGCCGCGAGCCCACTCGCGAAAGCTTTCGACATCCGGACCGCCCAGCCTTTCCCCGTTCAGGAAGTCGAGTGCGTCGTAGGCACAGAGCAGGGAATAGGCTTGCTGTGCGAGTTCCGCGACGCCGGGCACGGAGATCAGGCGCCGCCCTTCAATACTGGGTTTGACCAACTGCACCCAGAGCTGTTCTTCCTGCAGACTCGTGAGGAGAAGGCGGGTCTCGCGGCCTGAGCGCAGTTGTTTCTGCCATAGGCGGTGCAACCAGCTATCCCAGTCCAGGATGTCGGCGGATTGCCAGGCCTGCAGCCCTTGTTGCCGTTTTGCCTCGCCGTGCAGCCGCCGCAAGGCGCGCGCGGCGCGGGCGCTGGATGCAATGACGGTGTCGCCGCCGTCGATGGCTGCGGCGATGACCGGGGGGAGTTGCATCCTTGTTTTATACCGCAAAGACAGCTGCTGTGCCGGGACCAGCGCAGCGTGTACACTCACTGCATGCGGCGGATTGCAGCATTGGTGTTGCTGTGCGTTTTCGGGACATTGTTGCCTTCGGCGACTGTGACCGCGCTTGCCGCACCGCAGCTATTGCTGCCCATTTGCTGCCGCGCTCACGGCGCTCATTCCTGCATCATGGGCGTTATGGCAAATGCGGGCTCGGACGCAGCTCCCACGCTGCGCCAGCCAGCGTGCCCTTACGGTCAGAGCCTTCGAGCCATCACCACGGTTACCATCTCTGCGGATTTCTCTTCTCGCAATAGCTTTACCCTTGCCGTCGCGAATATTAACAGGCAGTTGATCGCTGATGCCGTCGCAACGCGCATGCTTCGCCGCTCCGCTCCTCGCGGACCTCCATCTTCCTTCCTCGTCTAGCTCTGTCCCACCGATAAGTGCCGGGTAGCTCTATATCTTACTTGCTTTTAACGAGATGGGGATCCCACAGACCTCGCTCCTTGAAATTCGAGGGCATGCGAGCGTCTGGGTCCTTCAGCTGTGGCATCCCAGTCTCGTCGAACACGATCGAGATACGGGCCAACCCGCCGGCTAGTTGTGGGAAATGATCCGAGGGTCCGCCACGGTGACGGCCCCGAGTGCCATGGCTTTTCCCGGTTGCGCAATGCACGGAGGAAGAAATGTCTGTTCGCTACTTGTATCGGTTTGTCATCATCCTCGCCGCCATCGTGTGCCTGCCGGTAGCGCAGGCGACGGTGTTAATGGCCGTCCGTGGAGTCGTCCACGATCCTAGCCATCGTCCCATTTCGGGCGCGACCGTTACCCTGCATGCAGCCGATTCCGATTTCGTCGAAGACGAAAAGAGCAATGCCGACGGCGAATTCACCTTCTCTGCGGTTCCTCTCGGGGTTTACATCGTTACCGTGGGCCAGTCCGGTTTCAGTACGGAGCAAGAAACCATCACGGTAGCTTCGAATACCTCTCCGGTCTTGCACTTCGAGCTCGCGGTCGCCGCGGTACAACAGTCAGTGACGGTCGCCGCGACCACCCCCCAAACCAATCAGGATAGCTTCACGCCGACAACTCTGGTCAGCCGCGAGGACATCGCCCACACGCCGGGAGCGTCCCGGACCAACAGTATGGCGATGATTACCGATTACGTGCCGGGTGCTTATATGACGCACGACATGCTGCACATGCGAGGTGGGCATGAGCTGAGCTGGCTGATCGATGGGGTGAACATTCCCAACACCAACATCGCCAGCAACGTCGCTCCCCAAATTGATCCCAAAGACATCAACTATCTCGAGGTCGACCGGGGGAGCTATCAATCCAGCCTGGGAGACCGCACGTACGGAATTTTTGACGTAGCGCCGCGTACCGGCTTTGAGCGTAATCGCCAGGGTGAGCTGGTGCTTACGGCAGGCAACTTCTACCAGACCAACGACCAGCTTAGCCTGGGGGACCATTCGCAAAAATTTGCCTGGTACACCAGTCTCAATGGCAATCGCAGCAATTATGGACTGCAACCGCCGATTGAAACCCCCATTCATGATGCCAGCAACGGTTACGGGGGGTTTGCTTCCTTCATCTACAACCATGATCCCGCCAACCAGCTGCGCCTGGTGACGCAGGCACGCGCGGACTACTACCAGATCCCCTACGACCCTGATCCCGACGATTGGGAAAATCAGCTCTATGATTCGAGCGGTCTGCGCGACGGAGAGCATGAGACCGATGCCTATGCCGCGTTTACCTGGGTGCATAACTTCAACACGTCCACGCTGCTGCAAGTGTCGCCTTTCTACCACTACAACGACGCCAAGTACGCCCCCAGCGCACAGGACTTGCCCACCGCCACCACCTCCGACCAAGCGGGAAACTATGGCGGGGTGCAGGCATCCATTGCGACTACGCTCGTCGCGAAGAATGCGCTGAGCGCCGGGTTTTATGCCTATGGGCAGCATGAACACGATGTTTTCGGAGTGGTTTTTAACGACGGGAGTTACCCAAACTTTACCCAACCGGAACAACTCAGTGGCGGAGTGGAAGAGTTTTATGCGGAGGACACTTACAAACCCACAACGTGGCTTACCCTGATCGGCGGCTTTCGGCAGTCGAACTTTCAGGGTTCTTTCTCGGAAAGTGCGATGTATCCGCGGGTGGGCGCCACCATTCTTATTCCCAAGCTCAAATGGGTCTTCCGCGGGTTTTATGGACGCTTCTACCAGCCGCCGCCGTTGACCACCATTTCCGGGCCGGCCCTGGAATACGCGACGGGCAACAACACCGGCTTCGTTGCCTTGAAGGGCGAGCGGGATGAAGAGCATCAATTCGGCGTACAGATACCGTGGCGCGGATGGCTGCTGGATGCTGATACCTTTCAGACGCGGGCAAACAATTTTCTCGACCACAGCAACATTGGCGAATCGAGTATCTTCGTCCCCGTAACCGTCCAGGGTGCGCTCATTCAGGCGTGGGAGCTTACGCTCCGTTCGCCCTCACTCTGGCACTACGGGCAGTTTCACCTGGCCTATTCCAATCAAATTGCGCAGCAGATCGGGCCGGTCACAGGAGGGCTGATCTGCTATCCACCCGATTCACCGGATTGCGCGGTGGCGCCAGGCTATTCGGCCCTGGACCACGACCAGCGCAATACCCTGAATGTGGGGATGAATGGGAACCTTCCTTATCGCATCTATGGATCCTTCAACATCTACTACGGTTCAGGTTTTTCCAATGGCTATCAGGATCCGCCATCCCCTTATACCGCCGCCTACCTGCCGGCACACACATGGGCGGACCTGGCAGTGGGTAGGGAGTTTGGCGAGAAATTCTCGGTCTCTGTGCAAACCACGAATGTGGCTAATTCGCGCGTGTTGCTGGACAACAGCCTCACCTTCGGAGGATTTCACTATAACGACCCTCGGCAGATTTATGGGGAGGTGCGCTACCGGTTTCATTTTTAGGGTGCCTTGAGGAAACCGCAGACCCCTCAGCTTTCGATTGAAGGGGTTAGCGAGCCTATCTCTCCACCCAAAAAAAAGACTGAACAAAATGGCCCCAGCCGGAATATTCAAATATGAGGAATGCGTGCTTCCGGCAGGGCACCACAAAACTGGGGACATCGCCTTTTTACATACTCTCGAGCCGATTTAAGCCGGCGTTGATACTTGCCGTCCTTCTATGGGCTCTTCGCCTGTTTGCGCAAAGCACCACGGGGGAATTGCGTTTAACTGTCACTGATCCCACTGGATTGGGTGTCAAGAGCACGGTCAATCTCGTCAGCCAGGGCAACGAGTACAGCCAGACGTTGACTACTGATACCCGGGGGAAGCTCGACGCCAAGCGGCTACCCTACGGAATGTACCAGCTCAAGATTCAAGCGCAAGGCTTTGCTGCCGTTTCCGAGCCGGTGGAAATACGCTCCGCGCTTCCCCTGGATCGCACCCTTAAGCTGCAAGTGGCTTCCGTTTCCGAATCGGTGAAGGTCACCGACACCAGCGCTGACACCTTGATGGACCCGTATCGTCCAGGTTCCGTGAATGAATTGGGTGCGAAGCAGATTCAAGACCGATTGACCGCGATTCCCGGCCGCGGCATTCAAGACCTGGTGAACTCACAACCCGGCTGGCTCTATGAAGGCAATGCCGTTCTACACCCGCGCGGATCGGAGTATCAGACCCAGTTTGTGGTGGACGGAATTCCGCTCACCGACAACCGTTCGCCTAGCTTCGGCCCAGAGGCTGCGGGAGCCGATGACATCCAATCCCTCAAGATTTATACCGCCGGTATTCCTGCGGAATATGGCAGGAAGATGGGAGGCGTGGTTGAGGTCAATACGCTCAGAAGCCAGTTGCCGGGGCTGCATGGGCAGCTTACTCTTTTCGGCGGCACCTATGACACGGGTTCAGCCAGCACCCAGGATCAATACACAAAGGGGAAGAATACGTTCGGTGTGAGCGCGTCGGGCGACATGTCGAACCACTATCTGAACCCCGTTGTTCCCGAAAATTATTCCAATAACGGCACCATCGCCAACTTCGCGGGGAGTTTTGAGCGGGATCTAACGGAGAGAGACCGCCTCACCGTGCTTTTCCACCATCAACTCGCGCGCTATGCGATTCCCAACGAACTGGTGCAGCAGAACGGGGCATGGTTACCGGACTCGGACAACGACACTGGCTGCCCAGACGTTCCCCCGGATCAGGAACCAAGCGATTGTGTATACATTCCCGGGGGTCAGCTGCAGAATGGCGACAACTATGAAACCCTGGGCAGCGTTTCCTACCAGCACGTCTTCTCGCCGGACATGATCGGCTCGCTGCGAGGCATGGCCCGCGGCAACTCCACTGACTTTACTTCCAATGCGGCGTCCTGGCCTCTCATCGCATTTCAGCAGAACTACTTCAACGAGTTTTACTTCAACGGTAGCGTCGCGGTCCATCACGGAAGGCACGAGATCAAGGTCGGCGTCGAATCCGACAACACCTTCCTGAACGAAAACACCAGCTACGTGATGCCCTATTGCGACAACCTTGCAAACCCTCAATGCCCGATAACCTTGGGCATCTTCGACACGGGCGCGACCTCCTTCGCCTTTACCGGCAGCCGCCCGGATCTCGAGCAAGCGGCCTATGTTCAGGACTTGATTCGCCTCGGTAACTGGACCATCGACGCAGGCCTGCGGTGGGACCACTACCAGTTGCTGGTGAACCAAAACGCGGTGAGCCCTCGTCTCGCCATCTCGCGTTACTTCCCTACGCTTGGTCTGAATATCCACGGAGCTTTTGACCGCATCTTCCAGACCCCCTCCAACGAAAACATACTTTTGGGTAGCTCTCCAGAAGCGGAGACGATCGACACCAGCGTCCCCGCCGTGCTGTTGCCGGTTGAGCCTTCGCACGGGGACTACTACGAAGCGGGCGTGACGAAAGTATTCTTCAACAAAATACGAGTGGACGCGAATATCTTCCGTCGCGACGTGAATAACTATGCCGACGACTCTCAACTTCTGAGCACCGGGATAAGCTTCCCCATCTCATTTAGGAAAGCGGTTATCTATGGCGCGGAAGGAAAAATCGAGACTCCGCATTGGGGACCGTTCTCGGCCTTCGCCGCTTACTCCTACATAGTGGGGAATGCCTGGAATCCGGTAACCGGCGGTTTGCTTCTTGGGGATGATGCTACCGACGCGGTGACAGATACCACGGGGTATTTCCCAGACTCTCAGGACCAGCGCAACACGGTTCGCGCACGCGTGCATTATCAGGCCGCGTCGCGGTTGTGGTTCGCCGTCGGGTGCGACTACAACACCGGACTGCCGTTTGAACCGGATCTAACTCCGCAACAATACGCAACGGAATACGGCCAGGTGGTGATCAACCACCTCAATTTCGATCGCAACCGCATCAACCCTTACTTCACGCAAAACCTTACGGTGGGAGCCGATCTTCTCAAGCGTGAAAAATTCACCACACGGTTCCAGGGCGACATCGCCAACATTGGCAACACGCTCGAACTCATAGACTTCGGAGGACTTTTCTCCGGCAACGCGATTGGCCCGGGCCGCCAATATACCTTCCGCATCCTAACGACATTCTAGAAGCCGGAGCGGGTTCATAACCTCCCACAGGCCCAAAGCGAAATGGTGGAGGGGATAGACACGGTCAACCAAGAAACTAATCAGGGCGGGTATGATTGAGTGACGCCCGGGACTAATGGAAACCACTCGAAAGCCGATCTCGCTGCCTTCTGAAGATCCTGAATTCGCTCTGCTGCCGGCTCCGGCTTCGACAACCGGGGCACCGCGGGCTCACTCGGAATGGGAGTCGTTGGTCATCCGTCTTTTTGATCAGTTCCAGGGGCGAGTTCTAAGTTACGTGGTTGCCTGCGGTCTACCTTTTCACGATGCCGAAGATGTTGTCCAGGAGACGTTTCTCTCACTGTTTCGCCACTTAGAACTCGGCCGCCCTCGCTCGAATCTCAATGGCTGGCTCTTTCGCGTGGCTCATAACCTGGCGTTGAAGCGGCGGATCGCAAATCAGTCATTTGAGCGTACCGTGGTGGACGAGAAGACCCTGGCCCAGCATCCCTGCGAGGAACCGAATGCGGAAGAGAAATGCTCGTTCACCCAGATGCAGCAGCGCCTCCGCGCCGTCTACGAGGCGTTGCCTGAGCAAGACCGGCGCTGCCTCTTTCTGCGCGCCGAGGGGTTAAAGTACCGTCAGATTGCCGATGCGCTCGGCGTCTCGGTCGGTGGCGTCTCATTGTCGTTGTCTCGATCGCTCGAGCGTATAATGCGAGCCACTGGGAGTGAGTGAGCGATGCAAGACAGCAACGCACACCTATCGGATGAAGAGCTCCTTCTCTTCTCTGACCAGGAACTACCGACACGCCAGGCAGCTAGCGTGCGCGAGCACGTTGCCCGATGCGAGCCTTGCCGCCGGCGTCTTACCGCGCTCGAGAATGCTTCAGCCTGTTTTGCCGATCTTCATGAACAAGAAGTCCAGGCGCAGAGCTTTCCTTCGTCGCATTCGCGCAATTTGCTGAAAGCGCGTTTGTCTGAGGCCAGGCCGCGACCCACGACATTCTGGAATGTAATGACCCACCAACTGGCCAGCGCCTCTCTGGCCCTCCTGCTTGTGGTCGGCGGCACCTGGACTGTTGGTCGTATCGTTCGCGCGCGATCCAGCTTTGAAGTCATGAAGGCCGAAGCCATTGCCCTTCCGCGTAGAACGCTCACACCAGGTTCCACCCGTCCCGTCCAGGTTGCAGATTTGTGCAGCATTCAGGATCTTGATAATGATCCGCCGGTAAGTCCCTCTGTAGAGCGGGCTGTTTTCCAGGAATACGGCGTCCCGGCTACCTCAAAAAAAGACTATGCACTGGACTATCTGATTACGCCCGCACTGGGTGGAGTCGACAGTATTCAGAATCTCTGGCCGCAGCCGTACTCCTCTACCTGGAATTCCCGGGTAAAGGACCAGCTCGAAGATCACCTGCATGACCTGGTTTGCCAGGGAAAGGTTCAATTGGCAACAGCGCAAAGTGATATCGCGTCGAACTGGATTGCGGCATACAAAAGATATTTCAACACCGACAGGCCGGAGACAGGCCCGTCAACAGCCGCCAGCGTTGGTGCGACGAACGAGTGGGATGCGAATCACCGCGACCCATCCGAATCCCAGGTCTCTGGCTTTGATAATCTCCCGCTGAATGTGCCGTCCTGGCAACCTTCAGTCTCTACCGCCGTCCTCCGGCGAACCGCTTGGCGTAGATAGAATCGACAGGCTCTAGGATAGTCATAGAGGGAAAAATGCAGGCATTTGCGAGAGGGATCGTTTGGCCTTCTGTGATCTTATTCGGTCTGGGCGCGCTGCAAGGCTGTCGCAGCGGGGATACAAGTGGAGACGAACAGCCTACGGTAATTCCCAGTGCTTCCGCGACCTACCAGTTGCGGGGAATTGTGGTCAGCTCCGATACGGCAAAAGGAGTCGTCTCTATCGACTCCGAGGCCATACCTGGTTTGATGGGCGCAATGATTATGCCCTACAGGCTCGCTCAGCCCGGGGTGGCCGCGGAACTCCATCCAGGAGATCACATCACCGCCAGGCTACGGGTCGCGGAGTCCGGAAGCGTGATTGACCAAATTGATGTGACCACGCAAGCCAAGCCTGATTTCAAGCCAGGCAAGACCTATAACGTTCCCACAAACGGGGAGGCGGTTCCTGATTTCAAATTCCTCAATCAAAGCGGCAAGACGATTTCCCTCGACCAGTTTCGGGGTAAGGCATTGCTGGTCACCTTCATCTACACGCGGTGCCCTTTGCCGGATTACTGCATGCGGATGAGCCGCAACTTTGCCACCATCCAAAAGCAGCTTGCCGCCGATCCTCAGCTTTACAACAAGACTCACTTGCTGAGCGTCAGCTTCGATCCTGCCTATGACACGCCGCAGGTACTCCACAGCTACGGGACCGCATACGCCGGCAGCACGGCGTTTTCGCACTGGGACTTTGCTGCGCCGCCTTCCGCGGATCTGGATGCCGTGGAGCAATTTTTTGATGTGGGCGTGACCTCGGGCAGCAACAGAACCCTGACTCACTCTCTTTCCACGGCCGTCATCACCCCCAACGGCAAGATTTTTCGCTGGTACCCCAACAATGACTGGACCCCTTCCGACGTGGTGAACGATGTCAAGCAGGCCGTTGTCCAATAGAGCTTTGCCAATAGCCATTGCGCTAATTCCCCTGTGGTATTAAAAGGAAGCTATGATTCTCGTGCTCATGGGGGTAACCGGGTCCGGCAAAACCACGATTGGCCAACTTCTGGCTGCGGAAACAGGCTGGCGGTTCGCTGACGCCGACGATTTCCATTCCGAAGCCAACCGCGCCAAGATGCATGCCGGCATCCCGCTGACGGACGAGGATCGCAAGCCCTGGCTGGTCACACTGCACCAACTACTGCTGGGCTGGTATGAAGCAGGGATCAGCGGCATCCTGGGCTGCTCCGCCTTGAAACAAGGCTACCGGGATGCACTCACCCCACAGATTCCGGCGCTGAATATCCGATTCATCCTGCTCGAAGTCTCGCGCCAGGTGCTCGAAGAACGCCTCAAAGAGCGCAAGAACCATTACATGAATCCGGACCTCTTGCAGAGCCAACTGGATACCCTCGAAATCACGCCCGATCTGATGCGCGTCTGCGCCGAGGGCCCCCCGCGAAAGATCGTGGACGAGATCCTGGACAAGATCCTGACAGTCGAAGGCAAAACGACCGTCTAGAGTAAAATCGAGGCTGTGATCACGCTTCTTCATGTCGAGGTAGAGACGCCCCGGAGCCTGGTCCTGAATCCTCCGTTGACCGATGCGGAGTTCGAAGCGCTTTGCGCGGCCAACGATCTCGTTTACTTTGAACGTACGAGAGAAGGAGAAATTCTGATCCACTCACCCGCGGGTGGATTTACCAGCCGCGAAAATGCAGAAATTGGCGCGCAGCTTCACTCATGGTGGGAAACCCACCGGCGGGGAGGGGTCTCCGATTCGAGCGGAGGATTCTTCCTTCCTGACGGCTCGATGCAGAACCCGGATGCTGCTTATGTCCTGCCACAGAAGCTGAAGGGATTGACCAAGGATGATCTTACCCGCTTCCCCTATCTGTGTCAGGGAAGTGGTCCCGTCGAAGGCTTCACTCTCGACCTGGACGAGCTTTGGCGCTTCTATGAGATCTAAGCTTCGCGGAGATAACCGCTCTTAATGGCGAAAATCACTGTTCTTTTTGGTATTTTTCTCATCATTCTTGGCGGGGTGAGCTTTGTCCTCACCGGTAACAAATTCCCCACCTCGCTCATTCCCGCAGCTTTCGGAATCCTTCTGATCACCTTTGGCGGCATGGCAGAAACCCCGGTGGCCAAGCGCCGCATGCTGTTCATGCACATAGCGGTTACGGTCGGCCTGTTGGGCTTCCTGGCCACCGCTCCGGCACTGGTTTCCGTGGTGCAACTCTTTAAGGGCAAGCTATTTCCTTATCCGGCAGCCATTGAAGAAAAAGCAGCGATGTCAGCCCTTATGCTCATCTATGTACTACTCTGTGTGCGTTCGTTCATAACGGCTCGGCGCACGAGAGTCTAGGTACCTTCCAAGTGAGCATGCGATCCAGCGCCGGAGCGGGTATGTCGCTCCGTGCCGAACGAAGCACCCGCGCGCGTTCCGGTATCGCCGGTGCTACCACCGAACCTGAGAAAAAAAGACCGCCGCTGCGCAAGGTGCTGCCAGAAATCTGGACCCTGATCAAGCCGCGCCGATGGCTCCTGGCGTTCGGGTTTGTGCTCATGGTCATCAACCGGGTGTCCGGCCTGGTTCTGCCCGCGTCGACCAAGTTTCTGGTCGACAATGTCCTGGTCAAAAAACAGGCGGAGAAACTGCCCTGGATCGTTGGCGCGGTACTCCTGGCCACCACCATTCAGGCGATCACCTCGTTTTCTCTGACTCAGCTTCTTTCGAAAGCGGCGCAGCGGTTGATCGCCGACCTGCGCATGCAGGTACAACAGCATATCGGGAGGCTCTCGGTCAGCTTCTACGATGCCACCCGCACGGGCGTTCTGGTGTCGCGCATCATGACCGATGTGGAAGGCGTGCGCAACCTGATCGGTACCGGTCTGGTCGATTTTGTAGGAGGCATGCTGACCGCGGTGCTCGCGTTCTTTATTCTGATGCGCATCAGCGCCAAGATCACTCTCATCTCCTTCGCCTTTGTGCTTACCTTCGTCTTCATTCTGCGCAAGGCATTCGCGGTGATCCGTCCTATCTTCCGCGAGCGCGGCCGCATCAATGGCGAGGTTACGGGCCGGCTGACCGAGTCCCTCGGCGGAGTGCGGGTGGTCAAGGGCTACCACGCAGAGGAGCGCGAGGCCGCAGTTTTCGCCACCGGTGTGGAGCGCTTGTTTCAGAACGTGGTCCGTTCGCTCACCGCTACCTCGTTGCTTTCCCTGGCGGCGACCGCCATCCTCGGCATTGTCGGAGCCACCGTCATGTGGCTCGGCGCCCGGCAGGAGATGGCCCACAAAATCACACTGGGCGACTACTTCACTTACACCATGTTCCTGGCCTTTATGGTTGCTCCCGTTTTTCAGGTGGTGAATGTCGGCACGCAATTGACGGAGGCTATCGCCGGCCTTGACCGCACCAGCGAGATCCTGGCCGAAAAAGAAGAAGACGACGAGCCCAACCGCACCGTCGTCATGGGTCCGATTGAAGGCGATGTGCGCTTTGAGGATGTCCGCTTCGCCTATGAACCCGACAAGCCTGTCCTGCACGGCATTTCCTTGCATGCCCGTCCTGGTACGGTCACCGCGTTGGTCGGCTCTTCGGGGTCGGGCAAGTCCACCATCATCAGCCTGATCTGCGCTTTCCATAAACCTGATTCCGGCCAGGTGCTGATCGACGGAGTCGATCTCTCCACCGTCCGCCTCAATAGCTATCGCAGCCAGCTTGGAGTGGTGCTGCAGGAATCATTTCTGTTCGATGGCAGCATCCGCGAGAATATCGTCTTCTCCCGCCCTAACGCGACGGAGGAGCAGTTTCTCTCCGCTTGCTCCATTGCCCGCGTGGATGAATTCGCCCTGCGCTTTCCCGAGGGTTACGACACGATTGTGGGTGAGCGTGGGGTCAAGCTTTCCGGCGGCCAGCGTCAGCGCCTTTCCATTGCGCGCGCGATCTTAGCTGACCCACGCATTCTCATCCTCGATGAAGCGACCTCTTCGCTTGACTCTGAGTCGGAGGCCATGATTCAGAATGGCCTTAGCTACCTGATGCAGGGGCGCACTACGTTTGTGATCGCTCACCGGCTGTCGACCATCCGCAGGGCCGATCAGATCCTGGTGGTTGAGGGCGGTCTGATCGTGGAGCGCGGCACCCATTCAACCCTGTATGCGCTCGAAGGCCGTTACCACGACCTGTACACCCGCCAACATGGTCTCGAGGCCAACCGCTTCCTCGCTCCAGGTGAAGGCGAAAAACTCTTTGAAGAACTAAAGTAGAATCACAGCGGACCAAAACCGAAGAGGAGAAGCAATGGCAAAAGCACTTGGGATTAACCTGGAGGAAGCGCGCGGCATCATTGCCGCCGCCACCAAAAAGGCAAACGAGATTAATGTGATGATGAACATCGCCGTCGTGGATGCGGGCGGCAACCTGGTGGCCTTCGAGCGTATGGACGGAGGCTGGATTGGCAGCATCGACATCGCCCAAAAGAAGGCATTCACCGCGCGTGCCTTTGACTTGGACACCAAGTCGCTGGGCGAAAACTCGCAATCCGGCCAGCAGTTCTTCGGGATTCACGCTTCGAACAACGGGAAGATCATGATCTTTGCCGGTGGCATTCCGATCAAGCGCGGAGGAGAAGTGGTGGGCGCCATCGGCGTAAGCGGAGGCTCAGGTAAGGACGACCACAGCGTAGCGGAAGCAGGCGTCGCGGCCGCCAAGGCCTAGGCATCTGCGCGGCGCAACTAAGAGGGGCACGGCTTCAGCCGTGCCCCTCTCAGTGTCTGCCTGAGATCGCTGCCCTCCCCTTTGTCATCCCGTCGGACCCGGATTTCCCACATCGTGGCACTGACCAACGCCCACGTGTGCGGCTTTCAGTAAGGAAAGCCGCATAAAGTTCGCCAACGCCACAAACCTCGACAGGAAATCCGGGGAAGGGTAGCGGAGCGACCTGCGGTGCGCCTTTTCCTACCGCACCTCGTCAGGTTAACGAGTTTTCCTCGCTATCCGCCAAACGTGTAACGCAATCCGAACAGCACCACTCGGGGAGTGCCGAGTGTGGGCAATGGCGTCTTGCCAACGACGATTGCGCGATCAAACAGGTTCTCCCCTCTGGCGTACAGCGAGATACCGTGGCGGAACTCGTGGGCGGCATACAGGTCCATCCGGAAATACCCGGGGATGTAGTACTGGTTTGCCGTGTCGTCGAATTGATGTCCGCTGACGCGCCCTTGAAAGCTGATAAACCCCAGGCGCCGCTCCGTGAATCCGACCTGGGCTGTTGCCATATTGCGGGCAACCTCAGGAATCCAATTGCCTACCAGGCCTGGCTGTTGCTGAAACTTGGTTACCGTGGCATTTGCATATTGGTAGCCGCCATCGATCGAGATCCAGCGGGCCGGCCGGGCAGAGTAGTCGAGCGAGACGCCGCGGCTTTCAATCTGCCCCAGGTTCGCGCGCATCAGAACCTGCGATGTTGGGGTCGTGGTGACGGTCAGAGTCGTAATAGGGCGATTGACCTGGGTGAAGAAATAGCTGACGCGCATGCTGGAACCAATCTTGTGCAAGTCAGTTTGCAATCCGGTCTCCCAGCCGGTAGCCCGCTCGGACCGCAGGTAGGGGTTGGGAAGAGTGACTTGCGATCCTACCTGCGTTTTCGCGTAGAGCTCGTCTTCGTTGGGCGAGCGAAAGGCGCGGAAGGCGGAAGCGCTCAGTGCCAATGATTGCGTAAGGCGACGAACCACCCCCAAACGGGGGTCGAAAGGGGTCTCGCTGAACGAGGGCGGGTGGACGGTGCCGGTTGCCGTGATAAACGTGTTGACATCGTAGTTGGAGAAGTGATCGACGCGCGCCGAACCGCTGAAGGTCCAATTTTTGGGGGTAAAAAGCAGCTCGCCATAGACTCCGGTTTGCCGCTGCTTGGCGGCGGTGTTGTTCACACTTCCTTTGCCGGCGTAAATAATCTGGTAACTTGCCGCGCGGATGTAGTGGGTGTCCGCCCCGGCGAGCAGCAGAAAGTCCTTACCAAACGGATGATGCCAAAGACCGGCAAATCCGAGCTCATTGGACGGTTCCTCGGCGCTGGTGGTCAATGTCTCCGCGGTGCGTGTGGCATTCACGGAGGAAAATACCTGCCGATAGTGTTCGGCGGTCCCGTACGCGCGAAAGATAAAGTCAGTCAGATCTGACCCCGCGGCATAACGCCAAAGGCGGGTCCCATTGTCTTGGATGGGCGTTCCATTGTGACGCAATTCATTGAGCACATTTCCGCGCAGAAAGATGCGTTGGCTATTCCCCAGGTCACGATCGAATTGGACCAGGGCGTTTTGGGCATGAACGTTCGATGGCTGGTCGATGGGACCGCGGTATGCGGGTGCGATCAGAATGTAGCCATCGGTGGCCACCGCTCCTCCGGTAGCCAGGCCGGACCACTTGCCCAGGGTCAGGCTGCCCAGCAGCGCTCCGTCGACCGTGCTCTCCGATCCTCCGCTGCTGGTGAACTGCAAGGTCGAATTCTTAGGCTGAACCGGCTCGATGCTGATCACGCCACCGATAGCACTGGAACCATAGAGGTCCGAAGCACCCCCCCGCACCACCTCGACCGATTGAATGTCCAGTTGCGGTATCTCCTCCCAATGGATCCACTCTCCGTAGGGATCATTCAGCGGGACGTTATCGAAGACCACCAGCGAGCGGCTGGCTGAGGTCGAGCCAAGACCGCGTAAGGAGACCCCCTGGCTGGTGGGATTGGAAACCAGCGAACTCGATCTACGAAAGAGCTCAAACCCAGGGATGGTGCGTAGTTTGTCGTCGAGCGGCACGCCGGCGGCTTGGCGCAACGCTGTTGTACTCATGATGCGGGTGCTGGCCGGGCTGTCCAGGGAGCTCAACGGCGAGCGGTAGGCGGTGACGGTGACGTCTTCAAAGGGATGTTCCAGCTGGATGCGCAGAGTCGCCTGTCCTGCGATCAACACCGAGGCCGGAGCAAAATGCGCGGCCTGGATGGCCACCGTTCCAGCGCTCGCGGAAAGCGTGAATTTGCCGTCAGCATCGGTGGTAGCCAGAAGATCTCCCGCGCCACTGGAGATCTCCGCACCGGCAATTGGATTTCCGGTCGCATCGACGACCAAACCCGTGACCGTAGCGGAAGCAGCCGGCTGCTGGGGAGCGGCCGCTTGGCCGAAACTGGCCGGAGCAACTAGAACCAACCCCAGGACGAGACTTAGGACGAGAGACCTACCGACCATCGCATGCATCGCGCGGAAACTTCGATAGAACCGATTGGTCATAGGTAGCTTCCTGCTTGAATCGGCTGATCACCGCTAGACCTAAATGGTAACGAAAAGCTTATCTGTTGTACCACCTGAGCAGCGGTAGCAGACTGCTGTAGTTGTCCGTCCACAGCCGTACGTCGGCGCGTGCATTGGTCGGAAAGGCGTTGTTAAACACCTCAGGTTGCCGCAGGAAGGCCTGGTTCGCGGTGACCAGGACCCAGTCCGAAAAGTACAAACCATTCTGCTCATCGCCGTGGGAGTGTACGGACATGGCGTTGAGCCCTGCATCCCTGGCGGTCGCGGCAACCACCGGTTCCAGATCCACGTACTGGTTGGATACGTGGAAGACGAGAATGCCATCCCGCTCCAAATGCCGGCGATAGAGCGCCAGCGCCTCCCGGGTTAACAGATGCACTGGGATGGCATCCCCGGAAAAGGCATCGATCACGATCACGTTGAAGTGCTGCGGAGTCTCGACGGCCAGGGACAAGCGCGCGTCCCCCAACACCACGTCAGTGCGGGCGCCGCTGTTATGAAGAAACGTAAACCAAACCCTTGCCAGCCGTTCCACCAGCGGATTGATCTCGTAAAACCGGATCACGTCACCGGGATTGCCATAGGCCGCGACCGTTCCCGTTCCCAATCCAATTACCCCCACGCGCTTGGGTCCGGTACCACAGCAAAGCCGCATGGCTAAACCGAGGCCGGAGTTGGGGGCGTAATAGGTCAAGGGCTGGTTAAGGAATTGAGGCGCGAACCACTCCGCCCCGTGCTCGATGGTTCCGTTGAGAAGCTGGCGGTCGGTATCGGATTGCGGCGGCAGGTGCGTTTCTCTCACCCGCAGGGTCCCATAGAAATTACGCATCAGCGCGACTGCATCGTCGTCGTATTGCCGTATCTGCGTGCTCAGCACCACGATGGCGGCGGTCGCGCCCGCCACCCAAAGCATGCGCAGTCCCCAACCGTCGTGCCAGGTCGCCGCCAGGGCGATCAGGGATATCACCACCAGGGTCGCGGCGAGATCATAGTTCGCGCGAAGAACCAGCGGAGCGATCACTCCTACCAACAGGGTTCCGGCAGCGCTTCCCGCGGCGACTACGAGATAAAACCTGGTCATGCCCGAAGTATCAGGACGCCGTGCATAAAGTTCGCCATGCAGAAAGAAGCAGATCACAAAGAGGGCAAGCAGAAACAGCGGGACACTCACCATGATGGGGAATTGGGTGCGAATATCCCGGAGCACGTAGGCCATGGAGGCCACCGCCACTAGGACCAGCCGCAGCATCGACTGGCGTATGGGCTGCCAGGCTCCCTGAAAGGCCAGGATGAAGGTCAGTAGATATAGACCCAGAGGGGGCAGCCACAAGAGGGGGATAGCGGCGATGTTCTCGCTCATGTGGTGGGTGACCGCCGTGAGCATCATGCCGCCGCCCATGGCGAGCACAAACCAGAAGACTTCCGGGGCGGCGCGCAGGGCGCCGGCCACCGGCTCCTCCGGGGCAGAGGAAACCGGTCGTCGTCTGCGACCTTGCCACGCGATCGCTCCGCAGATCACGGCGAAGAGCAGAAAGCCTCCGCTCCACCAACCCGTTTGCCGGCTCATGCTCAGGCGCGGCTCGATGAAGAGCGGATAGCTGGCCAGGGCCAACAGGGATGCGAAGTTCGAAAGAGCGAAGAGCCGGTAGGGCGCCGGGCCCCCGAAGCTACCGGCGTACCAGGTATTCAGCAAAGGCGTGGTGGCCGAGAGCGCAAGGTAGGGCAACCCGATCACCGTGGTCAGCGCGCGGAAGACGGTCAGTGCCGGGTGGTAGCTGACCGCGGCGGTTTTTGGGCTGACATGAACACCCAGCATCATCAGCGCTGTCGTCAGTAGCAGTATGTGGATCATCGCCTGCCGGGTGGGAGTAAACCTTGAAGAAACCCAATGCGCATAAAGGTAACCGAGCAAGAGCACTATGGAGAAGAAGACCAGGCAGGTGGTCCAGACCGCAGACGATCCCCCCAATGTTGGGAGTAGCTGTTTGGCCACCATCGGCTCCGCGACAAAGAGCAGAAACGCACTTAGGAAGATCGTGAGCGCGTATAGGTAGCGGAGAAGCATCATGGCGGTTGCGAGCTTTGCGCGCCGCGGCGGAGCGACTGCGAGCACCCACAAGGGTGTATCACACAAATACTCATGCATGCCGACGGGTCAGGTAATCTACCCGCGGGTCACCGGTTTATGTAACCAGGGTGATGTAGCCAATTGTTTTAGTGAACGATATTGTTCTGTTCGAGGATCAGTTCTGGGGGAGGGCTGCTCTTCAGCGCGCCCGTGAGCAAAGCTCACGGGCGCTTGCTATTTGCGCCCACTCCTCTGCCGCAGGCAGCGGGCTTTTGCAACCGGACAATATAGAATTAAACTCCTTCGGCACAGGTGCTGAGTCGTCTTGCCGACATCAGGAGATTCCTCGACTATGTCCGAACCGATGCTGATCGCGCAGAGCAAAGATCCTCTCTACCTGCTGCCGGCCATGTCGAACCGTCACGGTTTGATTGCCGGAGCAACCGGCACCGGCAAGACGGTTACGCTGCAGGTGATGGCCGAGGCCTTTAGCCGCATCGGCGTCCCGGTATTCGCTGCGGATGTGAAGGGCGATCTTTCCGGCATCAGCCAGCCGGGGGTCGAGAATCCGAAGATCGCCGATCGCGTGAAGAAGCTCAAATTGACCGATTTCTCGTTTGCCGGCTGCCCAGTGACTTTCTGGGACGTTTTCGGCGAAGAGGGACACCCGGTGCGAGCCACCGTGTCGGAGATGGGACCCTTGCTCTTCAGCCGGTTGCTGAACCTGAATGAAACCCAGACCGGCGTGCTGACGGCAGTCTTCAAGATCGCCGATGACCAGGGACTGCTGCTGCTCGACCTGAAGGATCTGCAGGCGATGCTGCAATACGCGGCCACAAACGCCAAAGAGTTGCAGACACAGTATGGCAACATTTCCGCGGCCAGCGTTGGAGCAATGCAGCGCGGCCTGCTGGCCTTGGAACAGCAGGGCGGAGACAAATTTCTGGGCGAACCGGCGCTCAATCTCGATGACCTCATCCAGACAGACGGCCAGGGTCATGGCGTCGTCAATATCCTGGCTGCGGACAAGCTCATCAACTCGCCCAAGCTCTATGCCACGTTCCTCTTGTGGCTGCTCAGCGAGCTTTTTGAGCGGCTTCCGGAGGTAGGCGATGCGGATAAGCCGAAGCTGGTCTTCTTCTTCGATGAAGCGCACCTGCTTTTCTCTGACCTGCCTAAAGTGATCGAAGATAAGGTCCACCAGGTGGTTCGCCTCGTCCGGTCTAAGGGTGTAGGCGTTTTCTTCGTCACTCAAAGTCCCATCGACGTTCCGGATGGCATCCTCGGCCAACTCGGCAACCGGGTTCAGCATGCGGTGCGCGCGTTTACTCCCAAGGACCAGAAGGCGGTTAAGGCAGCGGCCCAGACCTTTCGCGCCAACCCCGAGATCAACGTCGAGCAGGTGATCCTGGAGCTGGGCGTAGGGGAAGCGCTGGTCTCCTTTTTAGATGAAAAAGGAACCCCGGCTGTGGTGGAACGCGCCCTGGTTTGTCCGCCACGCAGCCAAATCGGCCCGATTACCCCGGAGCAGCGGCAGCAGATCATCCGGGGCTCTGTGGTCGCCGGCGTGTATGAAACGCCCGTAGACCGCGAGTCGGCCTATGAGCTGTTGAAGGTCCGTGCGGGGCAAACCATTGCCGCTCAGCAACCTGCGCCTAAACCCACCGGCTGGCTGGGGGAGCTTACCTCGCTCGGCGCCGGTTCCTCCGGCGGACGGCGCGGGGACAGCCTGATGGAAACAATGGCCAAGAGCGCCGCCCGCACTCTGGGCAGCACGGTGGGCCGGCAAATCGTGCGCGGCGTGCTCGGTTCGCTGCTCGGCGGTTCAAAGGGCCGCTGACCGGCCTTGCCGCCGGCGCTTGCTGCAAACGTTGTATAGCCACCTACATCTATCGCCGATAGTCTCAGCACGGTTGGATACCTTCCCTGGTAACCCCGCCAGCAACATAATCCCGGGGACTGCGTTCATACAGGGCGGGCCAGTACTCGGCCGGCAAGGTTCAGCCAGCAAGGAGCAATCCAATGCTTTCCATCCGCGCTATGCGTACCCTCTTTCTCGCTCTTTTGGTATCGATCGTGCCCGCTTCTTCCTTTGCGGGTGTATTCCTTTCCATCACCGTCGCGCCTCCAGTGCTGCCGGTGTATGTGCAACCGCCCTGTCCCGGGGACGGCTATCTGTGGACGCCTGGCTATTGGGCCTATGGTGAAGCAGGCTACTTCTGGGTACCGGGAACCTGGGTGCTGGCTCCCCGGCCCGGCGTTCTCTGGACTCCCGGCTACTGGGGCTGGGGCGGTGGACTTTACCTCTGGCATGCCGGCTACTGGGGCCCTCACGTCGGCTTCTACGGTGGTGTTAATTACGGCTACGGCTATGGCGGCGTAGGTTTCTATGGCGGGCGTTGGGAGGGCGGGCACTTTGCCTATAACAGCGCGGTGATGCACGTAAATACGACCGTGATCCACAACACGTACATCGACAACACGGTGATCCACAACACGACCGTGATCAACCGCACCAGCTTCAACGGACCTGGCGGAGTGAATGCCAGGCCCAACGGGCAGGAGATGTCGGCCATGCGCGAGTCGCATATTCAGGCGACTTCAGAACAGATGTCCCATGAACATTTCGCCAGCACCAACCGGGCCAATTTCGCATCGGTCAATGGCGGAAGGCCTGCCATGGCGGCGGTAAGCCACCCGATGACGAACGCCAACATGGCCACGCACACGGCCTATAACAACAACGCCAACCGCCCGGCGTACAACGCCCCCAGCAACTATCATCCGGCAAACACCAATAATGCGTACAAGGCGCCGGCCAACAACCAACCGAAATACAACGAGGCTCCGCATCAGAACGAGGCGCCCCATCAGAATGTGAGCCAACCCCACAATGAATCTCACCCCAACAACGGCGGCGGGGGCGGCCACGAACATCACTAGCCCCTTCGATCCAAACAAACACGGCCCGCAGCAAAAACTGCGGGCCGTTACTTTTTTAGGACTGGAATTAATGCTGGGTGCCCGATTCAAGCCGTACTTTGGCTTGAGTGGGATGCCACCTGCACTCACCCTTTCTTACTGTCCTAATTCCTGCAGCAGAAACGCGTAGTCCAGAGCGATCTCCTTCAAATAGTCATACCGGCCGGAGGCGCCGCCGTGTCCCGCGCTCATGTTGGTCTCGAGCAGCAGCAGTCGATCGTCGGATTTCAGCGTGCGTAGCTTGGCTACATACTTCGCCGGTTCCCAGTACATCACCTGGCTGTCATGCAAAGAGGTCTTCACCAGCATCGCGGGGTAAGCCTTCCGCTCCAGGTTGTCGTAGGGTGAGTACTGCAGCATATACGCAAAAGCCTCTGCCTGGTTAGGGTCTCCCCATTCTTCGTACTCGGCGATGGTCAGCGGAAGCGTGGGATCGAGCATGGTATTCATTACGTCGACGAACGGCACGTGAGACAACACGGCGCGATACAGGTCGGGACGCATATTGGCGACCGCACCCATCAGCAAACCACCGGCGCTGCCGCCTTCCATGGCAACGCGGCGAGGGTCGCCATAGCCATGACCGGTCAGGTATTCCGTCACTGCAATGAAATCCGTGAAGGTATTCATCTTCTGCATCAGGCGCCCGGCGTCGTGCCACGGTTTACCCATATCCCCGCCGCCGCGGATATGCGCGTAAGCCAGGACGAATCCGCGGTCGAGCAGGCTGAGGCGGTTGGAGTTGAACCCGACCGGAAGGGCATATCCGTAAGACCCATAGCCATAGATGTAGAGCGGGTTCGTGCCCTCGCCCTTCTTGTCTTTGCGGTAGACGATCGAAATAGGGACGGCTGTTCCATCCGGCGCAGTGGCAAAGAGGCGCTCAGAGCTGTACAACGAGCGATCGAACCCACCCGGCACTTCCAGCTCTTTGAGTAACTTCGATTGATTGCTTTGCACATCGTACTCATATACCGAGGTCGGGGAAACCAGTGACTGATACCCATAGCGAAATTTGTCGGTTACAAATTCGCGGTTGACGTGCGGATGCGCGCTGTAGGTAGGCTCAGGAAATGCAATCTGGCGCGAAGATGCTGCAAACGTACCGTCTTCCGCAAAAGACAAAACGCGCATTTGTGGCAAGCCATTGGCGCGCTCAGCAAGCACGGCGAAGCTCTGAAACAGCTCTAGATCTTCGAGCATGACGTCATCGCGGTGGGCGATGATCTCGCGCCAGTGCGCGCGGCCCGGGGTTGCGACGGGCGCCGTGACGATGCGGAAAGTTCTGGCTGTGTCGTTGACCCGAATATACCAAAGGCCATCGCGGTGGTCGGTATAATACTCGATGTTCTCGCGCCGCGGTTCAATCAGCGTCCACTTTCCTTCAGGATCGTCAGCGGGCAGGAAGCGCTCTTCGCTTGCCGTGTGGCTGGCGCTCTCGAAAACGATGTACTTGCCGTCGCGGGTACGACCGGCGCCGACATTGAAGCGCTCATCGGCCTCTTCGTAGACCAGCACATCCTCGGCCTGCGGCCTTCCCAGGACGTGGCGGAAGAGCTGGTGCTGGCGTTTGGTCTCTTCATCTTCAACGGTGTAGAAAAGGGTGCGGTTATCGGTTGTCCAGACCACGGAGCCCACCCGCTGCGCCTGGTCGGCCAGCACTTCGCCTGTTCTCAAATCTTTGATGTGCAGCGTGTATTGCCGAAAGCCCGTGGTATCGGTTGAATATGCCACCAGGTTCCCGTCATCCGAGACGCTAACAGCACCTAAGGCAAGGAAGCTCTCCCCGGCCGCCATCTCGTTCATGTCGAGCATGATCTCTTCGGCTGCGTCGAGAGAGCCGCGCTTCCGGCAGTAGATGGGATACTGCGCGCCCTGCTCGGTGCGCGAGTAGTAGAAATAATCCTTATATCGGAAGGGCACCGAGACATCGGTCTCTTTGATGTGGCTGAGCATTTCAGCGTAGAGCTTGGCCTGCAGCTCTTCCGTAGGCTTCATGACCGCGCGGGTATAGGTGTTTTCCTGTTCCAGAAATGCGATCACTTCCGGACTTTCTTTCTCGCGAAGCCACGCGTAGTCGTCGGTCAACCGGTGTCCGTGGAGGGTGTGGACGGTTTCTTGGCGGCGGGCGATGGGTGGCTGAACAATTTGTTGCGTTGAGCTCGTCGAGGTCATAGATAGTTAAAGAATAACTGGTTGCAGGGGTGCAAGCGGTTGTGCATGGGGTCAAAACGGGGACATTCGGGTCACCTCGTTTCGCGATAGAGCATCCCATGAGTGAGGAATAAATCATGAATTTTCCCGATATTCACGTTAAGAAACCCGCGGTCTTGGCGGGCGCTCTATTGCTTTGCGGAACCATGGGCTTCGCTCAGATGCGCGGTTCCGCCCCACAGACGGAGCAAACCCCAGGCCAAACCGCGGGGCAGCAGAACCCGAGCATGGATCCCAACATGAATGGTATGCAGCAGGCAGGACAGCCGTCTCCTGTCGACAGGATGTTCGTCGGCAAGGCGATGCAGGGCGGCCTGGCAGAGGTTCAGCTAGGGCAGCTGACCCTGCAGAAAACCAATAACCCACAGGTCAAGGAGTTTGCCCAACGGATGATCGATGACCATACCAAGCTCAACGAGCAGATGAAGCCAATTGCTCAGCAGGTTGGGGTGACGGTGCCGGACCAGATTTCAAAGAACGATCGTAAAACCATCGCCAAGCTTCAGACGCTTTCGGGATCTGCCTACGACCAGGCCTACATCAAGGACATGGTGAAGGATCATAAGCAGGACTTGAACGAGTTCCAGATGGAAGCCTCTTCCGGGCAGGACCAGACCGTAAAGGACGCGGCCAACCAGGGCAGCAAGGTGATCGCGCAACATCTACAGATGGCCCAGCAGATGGCCAAAGATCAAAATGTGCCCATGGCGGGGCAGTAAGTAGCCTCACCCCTCGATCCACTCCTGTGCCCGCTGCGCCAGCCCTTCTCGGGCCGTCAGCGGGCACAACTGCGTCTGAGTACAATGGGGGCAATGCGTGAACGTCTGCTCACGATCTTCCTGCTCGTACTGGCCTGTTGCGGTCTCTCGCCGGCAGAGCGGGTACAGGACCTGCCCCAGCCCACAAATTATGTAAGTGATCTGGCCGGCGTATTGTCGCCGCAGGCCCTGGCTTCTTTGAACGCGCTGTGCGCGCAGGTCGATCGCCAGGCCCACGCACAGATCGCCGTAGTCACCATCAATACACTGGACGGCGAGCCCATTGAGAACTTCGCCACTGCGCTTGAGGACAAGTGGAAGGTAGGGAAGAAGGGCACAGACCGCGGCATCCTCCTTATCTTGGTGAAGGATGATCGCGAGTACCGCTTCGAGGTGGGTTATGGCCTCGAAGGGATTCTGCCCGACGGCCGGGTGGGTGACATCGGTCGCCAGATGGTTCCGTACCTGCGGCAGAATGACTACGACGGGGCGATTACGATGGCCGTGCAGCAGGTCGCCGGGATCGTTGCGGCCGACGCTGGCGTAACTCTCACCGCCCAGCCGCGCCGTGGACCCCCTGTTCCCCAGGCACAGCCGCTTACTTTGGGTCAGGTGGTGGTGCTGGGCCTGGTCCTGATGGGCGTGATTTTCCTCCTGGCGCGCCTGGGTGGTTCCGGCCTGCTCGGATTCCTCCTTGGCATGTTCCTGGGTGGGGGCGGAGGCGGCGGCTGGGGTGGCCGCGGCGGCGGCGGCGGCTGGGGTGGTGGCGGAGGAGACGGCGGTGGGTTTGGCGGGTTTGGCGGGGGAAGTTCCGGTGGCGGTGGCGCCTCAGGTAGTTGGTAGGCAGATAATGAGAATGCTGAGCAAGACAAGGAGAACGATCGAATGAGACGCGGGCTTTGGGTAGCGGTCGCGGCGCTTGTAGTTATATTCCTGGCGGTGCTGCTGGTTTTCGGCAGCTATGTAAGCGCGAAGAATCAGATGGTGACCAAGCGGGAGGCGGTCACTGCCTCCTGGGGTGAGGTCAATAATCAGCTGCAGCGGCGGGCTGATCTGATCCCGAACTTGGTCGAGACAGTGAAGGGGTATGCCAAGCAGGAGACAACCGTGTTCGGCGACATCGCCAACGCACGTGCCGGTCTACTGAACGCACACGGCGATCCGAAGGCCTCCATCCAGGCCAACGGCCAGCTCGATGGCGCGTTGGGACGGCTGCTGGCGTTGTCGGAGAATTATCCCGACCTGAAGTCGAATCAGAACTTTCAGCGCCTGTCAGATGAACTGGCCGGCACCGAAAATCGGATCAGCGTGGCCAGAATGCGCTACAACCAGCAAATTCAGGACTACAACACCTTCATAGGGCAATTTCCCAACAGCATCTGGGCGAGTATGGGCGGTTTCCAACGCAACAACGACTATTTCCAGGCGAGTCCCGGGGCGCAGAACGTGCCCAAGGTCAGCTTCTAAATATCTTCATGGGAGTTCGGAAGCATCCGGACTTCCATGAACTCGAATCAAGGTCAGCTCAGATAAAAACAAGGGTGCCTGCTGCGCGGTGATTGCGCAGTAGGCACCCTTGTTGGTTTGACAGGAAGCGTTCTAGAAACGGCTCAGGCGCGAGCAAAGGAAGCGACTGCGCTCGCTTCGTCGTCCTTGACGTCGAAAACCGTGTAGAGCTTGGTAATCTGCAGCAGGTCGTGGACCTTCTTGGTGAGATTGAGGAGCTTAAGGTCTCCGCCCTGGTTGCGAACGGTGGTAAACGCGCTGACCAGTTCGCCGATGCCCGAGCTGTCGATATAGGTGACGTCACCCAAATTGAGCAGGATCTGCTTGGAGCCTTTGGCGAGTAGATCCCTTACGGCGTCACGCAGCTGCACACTGCCTTCTCCCAGGGTAATGCGTCCGCTGCAATCCATTATGGTGATCCCGTCTACCTGACGGGTCTTGATTTTCATGCTCACGAAAACTCCTCCTTAAATTGCGGAACGGGCGGTTCCTAAATGTTTGATGAGGGTAAGTTCAGTGCCGGGCTGCAATTGTCGAAAGTGTACCTCATCCATGAATGACCGGATGAGAAAGATACCCCGTCCCGAGCCGCGCAGCAGATTCTCGGGCGCCAGCGGGTCGGGTAGCGTGTCAGGGTTCAGCCCTTTTCCCTGATCGGCGATGCGAATCACCAGGGAATCCGCCGTCTGTTCAAACGACGCCGTAATGCTCTTTTCGGGATCGTAGGAGTTGCCATGCAGCACGGCATTGACCGCAGCTTCGCGGACCGCCATGGCGACGCGGTAGATCTCCTCTTCTTCCAAGCCGGCCTTTCTGGCCAACTCCTCTGCGGTCTGTTCCACGCGATTGACGCTGTCCAGCGAGGACTCAAGTGTGTAGGTAACCTTGCTAGCCGGTGATCCACCCAATGCCGACCTCGTATGACACGCTTGGGCTTTAGCAACTTAAGCCCCATCTGCGCAAGTTTGCTTGGCCAGCGGCCTCATGTCAAGGCACTTCCGAGATAGGGAGCTCGGCGCCGGGTGGGGAAGGACCCCTCCAGGCGCCGGGAGATCGTCCTAAATCAGCTCGTACCCGGCGAAGAAATAACCGATTTCGAAGGCCGCTGTGTCTTCGCCGTCGGAGCCGTGAATGGCATTTTCTTCAATGTTTGCCGCGAATTGCTTGCGAATGGTGCCCTCGACCGCGTCGGCCGGATTGGTGGCGCCCATCAGCTTGCGCAGGTCGACGATCGCATTTTCCTTCTCCAGCACCATGGCGATGATGGAGCCCGAAGACATGAAAGTGGTGAGCGCATCGAAGAAGGGCCGCTTGGAGTGCACGGCGTAAAAGCCCTCGGCCTGTGACTTGGAGAGAAACATCTTCTTGATGGCGACGATTTTAAAGCCGGCCTTTTCGATTTCGCCGAGAATCGCGGCTGAGTAGCTTTTGCGGACCGCGTCGGGCTTGATGATGCTGAAAGTGCGTTGCACGAATGCTCCTATTTTCCGATGACCTTGGCTAACGTTTCGCCGATTGCGGCGGGGGATTGCACTACATGAATACCGGCTTCTGTAAGCGCTTTCATCTTGTCGGCTGCGGTGCCTTGGCCGCCGGAGATGATGGCTCCGGCGTGCCCCATGCGCCGCCCGGGAGGCGCGGTCTGGCCGGCGATGAAGCCCACGACCGGCTTCTGGACGTGCGCCTTTACATAAGCGGCGGCGGCCTCCTCGGCCGTGCCTCCAATTTCGCCGATCAGGATGATGGACTCCGTACCGGGATCCTCATTGAGCAGCTTGAGCGCGTCGACGTGCGTGGTGCCAATGATCGGGTCGCCGCCGATGCCGATCGCCGTCGACTGCCCAATCCCGCGCTGCGTGAGCTGGTAGACGGCTTCATAGGTGAGCGTTCCGGAGCGGGAGACAATGCCCACGCTGCCCTGCTTGTGGATCCGGCCAGGCATGATGCCGATCTTGGCTTTCCCGGGAGAAATAACGCCCGGGCAGTTGGGTCCGATCAGGCGCGATTTTGATTTGCTGACTACGCTCCACACCTTGACCATGTCGTTGGTGGGGATGCCCTCAGTGATGCAGATAATCAGCGGCAAACCGGCGTCTTCCGCTTCGAGAATGGCATCGGCGGCGAACGGCGGGGGCACGAAGATCACGGTCGCATTGGCGCCCGTCTTTTCGACGGCTTGCGCAACGGTGTCGAAGACCGGCCAGCCTTCGTGCGTGGTGCCTCCCTTGCCTGGGGTTACTCCGCCCACTACCTTGGTCCCGTACTCGGCGCAGCCCTTGGCGTGGAAGGTGCCTTCCTTGCCGGTGATGCCTTGCACGATAAGCCGCGTATTTTCGTCCACTAACACAGACATAGATTGCTCCAGAATTCCTGTTCGGGCGCTGTAGTCACTTTCCTACTTCACTTCTTTGAGGCGTAGTCTTGGGCCGCCTTGACCGCTTTGGCGGCTGCATCCTGCATCGTCTCGCCAATGATGAAGTTGAGGCCTGACTGCTTGAGAATTTCTCGCCCCTGCTCCACGTTGGTTCCCTCCAGGCGAAGAATTACGGGAACCTTCACGTTGGTCTTCTTGGCTGCCTCTACGACCCCCTGTGCCAGGGTGTCGACGCGCAGGATGCCACCGAAGATGTTGATGAAGACGGCCTGCACGTTCTTATCCGAGAGCAGGATCTCGAAGGCGTGCTCGATCTGCTGCTGATTAGCGCCCCCGCCTACGTCGAGGAAGTTTGCTGGTGAGCCGCCGGCGTACTGGATGATGTCCATGGTCGCCATGGCCAAACCGGCGCCGTTCACCATGCAGGCGATGTTGCCGTCCAGCTTGATGTAATTGAGGGCGTACTTCGACGCTTCCACTTCCAAGGGGTCTTCTTCGGCTGTGTCGCGCAGTTCCTTCAATTCCTTGTGCCGGAAGATGGCGTTGTCGTCGAAGTTGATCTTGCAGTCGAGCGCCAGCAGACGGTCGTCGGTGGTGGTGATGAAGGGATTGATCTCGAGCAGGGAAGCGTCGGTATCGAGAAACACTTTGTAGAGGCCGGTCATGAACTTGACCGCGTCGTTAATCTGCGTCGGCTTGAGGCCCAGCGCGAAGGCGAGCTTACGCGCCTGGTAGGGCTGGAATCCCACTGCGGGGTCGATATAGGCCTTGAAGATGGCGTCGGGGTCCTTGGCGGCGACCTCCTCGATTTCCATGCCCCCGGCCTGCGAGGCCATGAAGACCAACTTGGCGGCGGCGCGATCGAGCACGATGCCCAGGTAGAGCTCGCGCGCGATCGGCGACATCTCTTCAATGAGCACTCGCTGCACCTTTTGGCCCTGGGGGCCGGTCTGGTGAGTGATCAGCTGCATGCCGAGGATTTTCTTGGTGTACTCCTCTGCTTCTGCGAGAGTTTTGGCGAGCTTCACGCCGCCACCCTTCCCCCGGCCGCCGGCGTGTATTTGCGCCTTGACTACGACACCCTTGGCGCCACCTGTAAAGAGCCGTTTGGCCACATCCATCGCTTCTTCAAGCGTGTTGGCCACTTCACCCTTGGGTACCGCTACGCCGTACCGTTCCAGGATGTCTTTTGCCTGATACTCATGAATTTTCATTCGTTTGGTCTTTGGACAGAACTTCCATACTAAAGGGATTGGGCTGAGAGGGCAAAGAGTCCCCCCAGCCGTCCCTCCATTTTGAGCTATCACTCCAACCATCCTAGAGGTGGGCAGTCGCCTTCCCCTTTGTCATCCCGAGCGGAGCGGACCTGCTGTGCGCCTTGACGGAGCCCGAATGTAATTCTTCAGCTGCGGTTAGGATGTTTTTAGGAAGGAACACCGATGTCCCAGTTGGCAACGCTGCTCAAGTATGTGGTTGAAGAGCGCGGAACCCTGACCCAACAGCAGGGATACTCGGCGCTCCAGGAGATGCTCGAAGGCGATGCCAGCGATACAGAGATTGCCTCGCTGTTGACCGTAATTGCCACCCGTGGCGCCACCGCTGAGGAGCTAGCCGGCTTTGTGCAGGCGATGCGGACCATGAGTCGACCGGTGGGCCTCAGCGATGCGGAACGGGACCAGTTGGTCGACACCTGCGGCACCGGCAGCGATGGCCAGGGAACCTTCAACATCTCCACCGCCGCAGCCCTGGTGGCTGCTGCCGCCGGGGTCAAAATAGCCAAACATGGCAACCGCGGGCTCACCTCGAAATGCGGTTCGGCCGATGTGCTCGAGGCGCTGGGCATCCCGGTCGAGTTGGAGCCGGAGTTGGCAGTCGAGTGCCTGCGCCAGACCGGGTTCATGTTTCTCTACGCTCCGGCTCTGCACCCGTCTATGAAGAGAGTCCAGCCGATCCGCCGGGCTCTGGGCTTTCGCACCCTCTTCAATCTCGCCGGCCCGCTCACTAATCCTGCGGGAGCGAGGGCGCAGGTGATCGGCGTGTACGCCCCCGGCGCGGTTCCCCTGATGGCCGAGACCCTGGCTCGGTTGGGCGTGAGGCACGCGTTCGTAGTCCACGGACGAGACGGGCTGGATGAACTCACGCTCAACGGGGTAAGCGATGTCGCCGAGGTCCGGGAGCACACGGTCCGCAACTTTACCGTGGAAGCAAGAGAGGCGGGTCTTGCGCAGGCCCCGCTGAGCGCCTTGGCGGGCTGTGATGCACGCGGAAACGCATTGCTGATCGAAAAAATCTTGGAGGGCGAGCTTGGGCCGCCGAGGGATGTGGTTTTGCTGAACGCGGCGGCGGCACTGATCATCGCAGGCCGCGCAGCCGATTTTGCCGACGGTGTCCGTGGCGCCGCCGACGCGATAGACTCAGGTGCCGGTCTGCGGCTGCTGGCGCAGTTGCGCAAAGTATCCAGCCTGACCCAGCCATAAAGGGAGTTTGCACCATGCCAGTTCAACTGCAACGCATCGCCGCCGGTTGCGCCGCGCTGATTCTCTCCGCGACCGCTATCCCCAGCTACGCCCAGCAGATTGTGGTCAGCAAAGACAATCGCACCATCGCCGTCACCACCAGCGCCGACGCCAACGCGGACGCGGATACGGTGACGGTGCAGGTAGGCTTTGTGGCCTACGGCGCAGACCAGGATTCGGCCTACGCCACTGGCTCCAAGATCTCGAATGCCATTGCCGCGGCGCTGAAGGCCGCTGGCATTCCGCAGGATGCGATTCAGAGTGAGTCGCAAGGCATTTCTCCCGTGCAGCAGTTCACCAGTCAGGAGTGGACCCCGCAGGAGAGGGCAGAACGCAAGTTCCAGGTGCAGCAGAGCTGGAACGTGAAGACCTCTGCCGCAAATGGCGCCAAGGTTCTCGATGTGGCCGTAAAGGCGGGCGCCAACCAGAGCGGCCAGATGACTTGGAGCGTCGCGGACCAGGATGCCCTGCAGGCGAAAGCCGCCAAGCTGGCACTCGATCGCGCCCGGCAGATTGCGCAACAAATGGCTTCGGGGTTGAACGCCACTCTCGGTCCCCTGGTATATGCCAGCAACGAGGCTCCTTCTCGCGGGCCTCAACCGGTCATTTCGCTGCGGGCCATGTCAGCCGCCCCGGCGGCAAAAGAGGTCGAGCCGCTCAGTGTCAGCGCCCAAAAAGTCACCGCTTCCGCCACCGTCTACGCGGTATTCAGTATTCAATAGCGCGCGGCGTCGTATGCTGGAGGAAAGGGCACCCATGGCGAGATATGAGTATCGTGACCTGCGCCCGTCAGCCGAGGGCGAAGAGGTCTTTCGGCGCTGGCTAGCGCATCTGGATGAGGAATTTACGCGTCACAAGGAGCCTCGGCTAAGGGGGGAATTGGTGCGCGATGCGCTGCACCAGATCTACCTCGGCCGGCCCCACGGCGGCAAGCTCAACACCACCCTGATTTCCGAGCTCCCGGGCAATGTTCTGCAGCTTACGCTCGATCCGGCCAACGTGACGCTCGAACCGGAATACTACGGCGATGTGGATGTGGAGAAATATGCCGAACGCAAGCCGTTGATCTGGTTCTGGCAGATGTTCGACCGGTCGGCGCTGGGCTTGAACCACTGGCTTGGCTTTCGCTTCCGCAAGATGCTGGCCAAACACATCTTCAAGCACGTGGGGAAGAACGTGAAGATCTTCCACGGGGTGGAGTTCAGTTTCGGTTACAACCTCACGGTGGAAGACGACTGCGTCATTCACAAGTACGTGATGCTCGATGATCGCGGCGAGCTCATCATCCGCAAGGGAACCTCCATCTCCGACTATGCGGCGGTGTACTCCCACTGGCACAAGTCGACCGACTATTTCGATGTAGAGAATCGCACCACCGAAGTCGGGCCCGGTACACGCCTTACCTACCACTCCGCGGTCATGGCCGGGGTGAAGATCGGCGAAGATGCCATGCTCGGGGCCATGGGCGTTGCCACCCACGACGTGCCTCCGCATGCCATCTGGGGCGGCGTCCCGGCGCGCGAGATCAAGCGAAAAGAATAGCCCGGGACAGACGTAAGGCCGGCCCAGCGCGAAGATTGCAAACGTACTTAGCCACGGGTCGGCGTGCTACCATCAGGCTTCCAATGGGAACTCCTGAAATCGTCCTGGGGATCTTTCAATTTGTCGTGCTGTTGTTCGCGCTGAGCCTGCATGAGTCGGCACACGGATGGATGGCTTCGCGACTGGGCGACCAGACGGCACGCATGCTGGGCCGCATTACGTTGAACCCGCTCAAGCATATCGATCCCGTAGGCACGGTCATGCTGCCCCTGGTAGCGCTAGTGACCCACATCCCCGTGATCGGCTGGGCCAAGCCGACCCCGGTAAACACGCGTAATTTCAAAAATTTTGTACGCGACGACATTCTTACTACGGTGGCTGGGCCGGTTAGCAACGTGATCGGATCAGTAGTCTCGCTGCTGATATTGATTGTCATCGCAAAAACGTCGCCTATCGGCGCGGCCTGCGTGCGCGCCGTGGCTCTCGGGGGATTCGGTCGGCTCGATCCGCAGCTCATGGCGATAAGCCCGGTGGCGTACCCGCTGGCCATATTCTTTTACGTCAGCATGCTGCTGAATCTCTTCCTCGCGGCCTTCAACCTTCTTCCCTTGCCGCCGCTCGACGGAAGCCACATCTTCCGCCACATGCTGCCCCAGAGCTGGCTGCCGGTCTATGACCGCCTCGGGATACTGAGCCTATTCCTCATGCTGTTCTTTGGCGGCGGCGTCACCATGGCGATGATTAATCCGGTACTCGGCTTCTTCCGCGTTTTGCTCCTCTCGATCTAACCATGTTTTCCGTACAATCGAGCCAGTGAATCAAGATTCGTCTCAACTCAAACGCGTGCTGAGCGGCATGCGGCCCACCGGCAAACTGCATCTCGGCAACTACATGGGAGCCCTCTACAATTGGGTGCGCCTGCAGCACGACTACAACTGCTACTTTTTTGTTGCTGACTGGCACGCCCTCACGACCGACTACGCCGACCCGTCGAACATTCGGCAAAACACGATGGACGTCGCGCTCGATTGGCTGGCGGCGGGGTTAGACCCGGAGCGCTGTGTGCTCTTTGTGCAGTCCCTGGTGCCGCAGCATGCGGAGTTGCACCTGCTGCTGTCGATGATCATGCCCCTCGGCTGGCTGGAGCGCGTACCCACCTACAAAGAGCAACAATTGCAGATTGGCGATGTTGCCGCCGGAGGCAAAGATCTCACGACCTACGGCTTTCTCGGATATCCACTCCTGATGGCAACGGATATCCTCATCTACCAGGCGGACTTTGTGCCCGTTGGACAAGACCAGGTGGCGCACGTGGAAGTGACCCGGGAAGTAGCTCGGCGATTCAACCATTTTTATCCCGGGCCGGGCGCGCCGATTCTCCCGGAGCCGCAAGTACTGCTGACTCCCTCTCCCAAGCTCCCGGGGACGGATGGCAGAAAGATGTCGAAAAGCTACGGCAACACCATCCTGCTCACGGACCCGGAGCCGGTGGTGCGGCAAAAGCTGAAGACCATGGTGACGGATCCGGCGCGGATCCGGCGGAGCGATCCGGGAGATCCGGATGTTTGTCCGGTGGGCGATTTGCACAAGGTTTTTTCTTCCCCGGCGACTCTGGAAAAGGTCTATGCTGGCTGCCGGTCGGCGGGCATCGGTTGCATCGAGTGCAAGGGCTGGGCCGCGGATGCCATCGTTGCCGAGTTGCAGCCCATGCAGGAGCGCCGCAGGAAATATGAGGAGCAGCCCGATCTGGTGCATGACATTCTGCACAGCGGCTCCGCCCTGGCGCGGGCCCGGGCAGAACAGACCATGGAGCAGGTAAGGGACGCCATGCAGTTGGTGCATCCTGAGTTTGGAGAGCGCGCGCAATGAGCCAGGATACGGGTGGAGTAAAGCGCGAGGAAACCGAGAAGCAGGCGCAGAAGCGGGAAGCTGCCGAAAGCGCATCTCCCTACAGCATTTCTGTGGGGCAAGTGTACGACGGCCCGCTGGACCTGCTGCTGGACCTGATCCGCAAGCAGGACATCGACATCTATGACATCCCCATCGGCCGCATCACGGCCCAGTTTCTGGCCTATGTGGAAGGTCTGAAGCAGACCGAGGTGGATGCGGCTGCTGACTTTATTTACGTGGCATCATTGCTGATCCACATCAAGAGCCGCATGCTGCTACCCCGCACCACGGCGGAAGGCGACAACGGTGAGGCGGAAGATCCACGGCGTGAGTTGGTAGAGCGCCTGCTGGAGCACGAACGCTTCAAGAACGCGGCGCAGATGCTGCTGCAAAAGCAGCAGATCGAAGCCGCCACCTGGACCAATCCGGCGATACGGCAGTTTCGCGCGGAAGAGGGCGAGCAGGAAATTGCCGCCGATACGGTCGACCTGGTACGGGTCTTCCGGGAGATTCTCGATCGGGCTCGCCAGAGGCCGGTGCTCGATGTGGACGAGGAGGCCGTCACGGTGTCGCAGATGCTGGACTATGTGCGCCGGCGGCTGATTATGGAAGAGCGGCCCGTGTCATTGAGCAGCCTGCTCAGAAACACGCGCTCCGAGCGGGCGCTTATTTGCATGTTTCTGGCGCTACTCGAGCTGGTTCGTTTGCAGGCGATCCTGCTCCGCCAAGACAGCAACTTTGGCGAGGTTTACATAAAGAAACATGCATCGTTCGAGTCGGTAGTGAACCAGGGCCTGCAGGCTAAAGACGACTGGCGGTAATTGCCTCTCTATGTGCCACTTCCCGTGTGAACGGCCCCTTTCCGGACATTAAGAGCTTCTGAAGAGTACGAGCCGAAGCCCCCGAAGGGTAGGAGCTGAGCTCCTGAAGCATAGGAGCTGAGCCCCTGAAGGGGTACGGGCTTCAGCCCGTACGTAAATGTTGGCTTTAACCGCTGAGGGAACCTTCCGCACCAGACACAGCACGTCTACTCGACGCTCTTATACTTTGGTGTCGGGCACGACTTTAGTCGGGCCATAAAGCCACAGCTATCAGGCCTTTAGCGGCTGGTCTTTTTCTTCCGCGCTCCGCGGAGCCGATACACGTCAGCCTCGCCGACTGGTCTCTTTTCGTTAGCCGAATTCACTCAACTTTAACCTTCCCGGGTACCACAATTCATATTAGTGGCCACCTCACTTTGGTACCGTGCGAATACTTGTAATCCGGAGTGTGCGCACGTGAACGAAGTAACCTCTGCAGTGTTAACCTCGCCCCCTGATAAGCCCCTGGCTGTCCATGACAAAATGAACCGAAAACCGGGCAAGATTCCCATGATCATCTTTGGGATCGTGCTGGTTGGCGGCATCGTGTGGGCCGGCTCGCAATTGCTGGGTGACTTGTTTGCCGTCGGACATTCGTCGTCGTCGACGGCCTACGTTTTGTTGGCAATCGCCCTCCTGATTGCGCTCGGATTTGAATTTGTGAACGGGTTCCATGACACTGCCAATGCCGTCGCCACAGTGATCTATACCCACTCCCTGGAGCCACATATTGCTGTGATGTGGTCCGGTATGTGGAATCTGATTGGGGTGCTGCTTTCTTCAGGCGCAGTGGCGTTTGCGGTGGTATCCCTGCTGCCGGTGGAGCTCATCCTGAAGGTCGGTTCGGGCGCGGGTTTCGCCATGGTCTTCGCCTTGCTGATTTCGGCCATCCTTTGGAACCTGGGAACCTGGTGGCTCGGTCTACCGGCTTCCAGCTCGCATACCCTGATCGGTTCGATCATCGGTGTCGGCCTGGCGAACCAGTTGATGTCTTCGAGTTCGGGCACCACAGGCGTCGACTGGTCACAAGTAGGAAACGTGTTCCGCTCCCTGCTGATTTCTCCGATCGTCGGTTTCGTATGCGCCGGGCTACTACTGCTGCTGATGAAGCTCGTGATTAAAGATCCTCGGCTTTTTGAGGCGCCGAAAGGGGACGCGCCGCCGCCGTTCTGGATCCGCGGCCTGCTGATTCTGACCTGCACGGGTGTGAGCTTCTTTCACGGCTCGAATGACGGACAAAAGGGCATGGGACTCATCATGCTTATTCTGATCGGCACCGTACCCACCGCGTATGCCTTGAACCACGCTGTCGGCTTCAGCCAGGTACAGGATTTTGTTGCTGTGTCCGAGCAGGCGGCCAAAGTGATGACCGCGCATGTCGATTCCAACGCGGTGATCGACGATCCGAGAACTGACCTGACGGAATACCTACAAACCAAGAAACAAACGCCGACCACCATCCTGGCCGAGCGACAGATGATTATCGAGATTGAACACGAGGTTGCGCAGTACAAAACGCTGAAAGGCGTGCCGTCTAACCAGCAGAGCAACGTCCGCAACGATATGTATATCTCCAGCGAGGCGTTGCGGCTGATGGCCAAGGCCAAAAAACCGGCGTTCACAGCCGAGGAAACCGAAGTGATGGTCAACTACAAGAAGAAGCTCGATCTCGCCACCAAGTTCATTCCCAACTGGGTCAAAGTATCCGTCGCCATCGCTCTGGGCATGGGCACCATGATCGGCTGGAAGCGGATTGTGGTGACGGTGGGAGAAAAGATCGGGAAAACCCACCTGACCTATGGCCAGGGCGCAGCCGCTGAAATAACCGCCATGTTCACCATTTGGGCCGCCGACAATTACGGATTACCGGTTAGTACCACGCACGTGCTTTCTTCGGGCGTGGCCGGAACCATGTTGGCCAACAAGAGCGGACTCCAGTGGTCCACCATCCGCAGCATCGCTGCCGCTTGGGTGTTCACTCTGCCCGCGTCGGCCCTGATTGCTGCCTGCCTGTTCTGGGTCTTTGTGCAGTTTGCCCCCAAGGGCTAGCGAAGAAGATCGGGCGAGCGAAAAGAGGGGTGCTTCGATACTATGAATCGAGGCGCCTTTTCTTTTTTCGGGCGCATTGAGTGGTCATGAGCCTGAAAGCCAAACTAGAAGCCGTCATCTACGCAGCCGAGGAGCCAGTAACCCTGGCTCAGCTGGCCACGATTTTCGCCGAAGAAGTCTTGCCAGGGTTGGACGAAACGGCCCCGCAGGAGCCTCCACAGCAAGGCAAGGCGGGTGAGGCGGAGCAGATGGGCTTGGCAGCATTGCAACCTGGAGCCGCTGAAGAGACTCCGGCGGAATCGTCTCCGGCAGCGGAAGATGCTGAGCCGGTTGCCGGCGAGGGCGACGAAAAGAAGGCCGCACGGCAGCGCGACCGCCGGGTCCGGCAGGCGCTGCAGGTCGTGCTCGACGAGCTCATCGCGGACTACGCAAACGGCGAGCGGGGCATGGAGATCAGGGAGATCGCCGGCGGCTACCGCATGGCGACCAAGCCGGAATATCACGATGCAGTGCGTGGCTTTGTGAAAAGCCTGAAGCCGCCGATGAAGCTCTCCCTGCAGGCCCTGGAGACGCTGGCGGTCATTGCCTATAAGCAGCCCGTCACCGCACCCGAAGTGAGCGAGATACGCGGAGTCGACTCGGGCGGCGTGCTTGGCGGCCTGGTCAGCCGCAAATTGATCACCACCGCCGGAAGAAAGCCGGTGATTGGACGGCCGATCCTTTACAAGACCACCAAGGAGTTTCTGCTGCGCTTCGGGCTCAAGGATGTGAACGATCTGCCCAGCATGGAAGAGTTCGAAAAGATGGCGGGTGAATTGGCTGAATCCGAAGCTGAGGGCGAGGTTCAGGACGCGAACATGCACTCCGCTGAAGAACCGGCGTCATCGCCTGAAGCAGATTCCGCTGTAGAAGCGAGTATGGAGGAGCAAGAATTAACGCTCTCGCCCGAGACAAGTGAGTCCCCTGAGGCGACCGAGCCCCATGCGGAAGCCGAGCACAGTTCGGTAGGCGAGTGATGGCCGCCGAGGAAGAGCGCGACGGCGAGCGAAACCCGCAACGCCTGCAGAAGATTGTAGCTGCCGCCGGCATTGCATCGCGGCGCAAGGCTGAGGAACTGATTGCGTCCGGACGGGTGCAGGTGAACGGCCAAACGGTGACCGAGCTGGGCTCCAAAGCGGACCCGGAGCGCGACCACATCCGGGTCGACGGCAAGCTGCTCAAGAAACCACAGCAGTTTCGTTATTTCATGCTGAACAAGCCTAAGGGCGTAGTCACCACGGTTTCTGATCCCGAGGGACGCCCTACCGTGATGAAATTCTTCGGTCGATCGGGAGCGCGCCTCTTTCCTGTAGGCCGGCTCGATTACCAGAGCGAAGGCTTGCTGCTGATGACCAACGACGGAGAGCTGGCCAACGTGCTGACCAGTGCGGCCTCTCACGTGGAAAAGACCTACCTGGTGAAGGTGAGCGGTAAACCCCGGGAGGAAGCTCTGGAACAACTACGCCATGGAGTAATGATCGAACGCGGTCGTCGAGGGGAGCACGAGGGGCGGGTCATGACTCAGCCGGCCCAGATAACCCTGATCCGCGACACCGACAATCCCTGGTTCGAAGTGGTGCTGACCGAGGGCAAAAACCGCGAGATTCGCAAAATGTTCGAAGAGATAGGCCACTTTGTCGAGAAAGTCAGGCGGGTTGGCTTTGGCCCGCTGGTTCTCGATGTGCCCCCGGGAGAAACACGCGAGCTGAATGAAGACGAAGTGACGCAGCTGAAGCGAGCCGCCCGGAAGAAGCCCGCAACTCTGGAACAATCCGGCAAGGAACAGCCCAGGAAACCCGCCCGCCGCCCGAGATCCGGACCGGCGACGCTGCCCAAGCCGGCACGCAAGCGCGTCTTGAGCCGACGACCCAGGCGCCCCTAGATCCCCGTCGAATGAATACTGTCGCAGTCGAATCGTCCTACGATGCACTGATCGTGGGCGCGGGGGCCGCAGGCCTCTTCTGCGCCATCCACGCCGGCCGCAGTGGCCGTCGTGTTCTATTGCTTGACCATGCGGACCGCGTCGGCAAGAAGATCCTGATCTCCGGCGGCGGCCGCTGCAACTTTACCAACTTGCATACGACCGCGGCGAACTTCCTCTCTGCGAATCCACACTTCGCCAAGTCCGCGCTGGCTCGCTACACACCTGCAGACTTTTTGGAACTGGTGGAGCATCATGAGATTCCCTGGCATGAAAAGACTCTGGGGCAGCTTTTTTGCGACCGGGCAGCGCGCGATATTGTTTCCATGCTGGAGCAGGAGTGCTCCGCCGCTGGGGTAACAGCGTTGCTGAGCACGCGGGTGCGTGAAGTCGTTCACGACGACGGTTTCCGGCTTGAGACGGACCGGGGCGTTTTCTGTGGGCGCTCTTTGGTGATTGCCACCGGCGGTTTGTCGATCCCCAAATTGGGCGCTACCCCATTCGGCTACCAGATCGCGCAGCAGTTTGGTTTGCAACTGCAGCCGTGCCGCCCGGCGCTGGTTCCGCTCACATTTGTTCCGGACGACCTCAGGCGCTATGCAGATTTGACGGGAGTTTCGACCGAGGTGATCGCCTCTGCAGGGTCGGGTCGCTTTCGGGAAAAATTGCTTTTCACTCATCGCGGCCTAAGCGGGCCGGCCGTGCTGCAGGTCTCCTCTTATTGGCAGCCGGGTGAGGCGGTGCTGGTTGACTTTGCGCCGGACCGGCTTTGGACCAGCGCGCTTCGCGCCCAGCCGGCGCAGCGCGATTTCGCGAGCGCCCGAAGCGCAATGCGCAATGTTCTGCCGCATCGCCTTGCAGACCGCTGGCTGGCATTAAACCCACCGTCCTCCTGGACGAACCAGGGTCTCGACGATGCAGAAACCGCGCTTCATCGTTGGACTGTCTATCCTTCCGGGACTGAAGGCTATGAGAAGGCTGAAGTCACGGCAGGCGGAGTCGACACAGCCGAGCTGAGCGCCCGCACGATGGAGAGCCGCAAGCTACCAGGTCTTTACTTCATAGGAGAAGTGGTCGATGTGACCGGCCATCTTGGCGGCTTCAATTTTCAGTGGGCCTGGGCCTCCGGCGCCGCCGCCGGCCGTGCTCTGGCTGGGGAGCCGTAGCAGCTAGCCCTGGCATTTGCGAGCGCGAAGGGCGCACAGCAGGTCCCTTGGCTACGCTCGGGATGACAGCTCTAGTTTTGCAAGGAATTTGTCATCCCGACCGGAGCGTACCCGGATTTCCTGTCACGCTGCACTCACCAACGCCCACGTGTGCGGTTTTCCGTAGGAGAAAACCGCATGAGGTCCGCCGAGGCCACCAATCTCAACAGGAAATCCTGCGGAGCGGTGCGGCGGGACCTGCTATGCGCCCCTCCCACTCGCAAATGCCACTCCTCCGCCCCTCGATCTAAACCCCAACCATATCCCGCTCAGGGAGCCATAACGTAACAGCCCACCAGAGCAATACCACCAAATACACCGAAATGCGGAAAAACGAGAAGAAAACGTAATCGCGCATTTCGCGGCCAATCGTGAAGTACCCGCCGCCCGCCAGCAGCGCGGCCGAATAAACCCCAAAGCCGAAGCTGATGGCGGCAGCGTGGCTGCGCCAGGAAAGCCGCAAAGAGCGAAGCAAAAATGCCAGCACGATGGCCCATTCCACCATAAGCACGGATAGCAAAAAATGAAGCAGCACCAGGTCCATACGCAATGAAGTGTAGCCAGCCGGCGCCAGCCGCAGGACGATCAGCACGCCACTCACCACCAGGAGTAGCGGTAGAGTAAGCCTGCGCATTCCACCGAGAGGCCGAAGTGCGATCCACATCAGTTCCGCCAGCACCGCGCACTGCAGCAGCACGTCGGTGAGGTCGATGATCAGGAGGGCAAAGCGGTGGGCAGGATGACCGGAAAAATGAACCGTCGCCGCGAGCCCGACGGAGCGAAGCAAGTAGAAGCAGATAAGCAGCGTGAACCAGGGAAACCGGGCGACCCGCTTGCGCTTGAAAACCACGGCGAGAAGAAGAACATGTCCGATGAGCCCAGCAGCCCAAATGATGTGGTTGGTCATCAATTGTTACAGTCTAAACTTGCTTCCAGGGAAACCCCGAAACACGAAGGATAGCTTTCGCATGCAAACCGGGGCCGAGCCCGCTTCCACGCCGACATTTTGGCAGTCCGTTCGCGAAGCCCTGCGCGGCAGCCACCAGAATTACACCGAGGGCAGCCTTAACCGGTCCATCCTACTGCTCGCCATCCCGATGGTGCTGGAGATGGTGTTGGAATCGCTGTTCGCCGTGGTGGATGTTTTTTGGGTCAGCCGGCTCGGTGCGGACGCAATCGCCACGGTTGGATTAACAGAGTCGGTGTTGACGCTGGTATTCGCGGTAGGCATGGGGCTTGGCATGTCGACCACGGCAATGGTTGCGCGTCGCGTGGGTGAGAAGGATCCGGACGGCGCAGCCATCTCCGCCGTTCAGGCCGTATTCCTTGGGCTCATCGCTTCGGTTGTCCTTGGCCTGCCATTCCTTTTTCTTGCACCGCGGCTGCTCGGCCTGATGGGTGCAACCCCAGCGATCATTGCCGGCGGCGCGAACTACACCCGGATTGCTCTGGGCGGCTCGGGCGTGGTCGTGCTGCTGTTCTTGAACAATGCCATCTTCCGCGGCGCCGGAGATGCGGCGATCGCCATGCGTCTGCTATGGGTCTCGAACATCCTCAACCTGATTCTCGATCCCTGCCTGATTTTTGGCCTGGGCCCGTTCCCCAAACTCGGCGTTACCGGCGCGGCGCTCGCTACCTTCTCTGGCCGCGGCATCGGCGTTCTTTACCAGTTCTACCGGCTGGGCAAAGGGACCGAACGCATCCGTATTCTGGCGCGCCACGTGCGTCTTCAGGGCGCGGTTCTGTGGCGCCTGGTACGTGTATCAATCACTGGAATTCTGCAGTTTCTGATTAGCCAGGCGAGCTGGATCGGCCTGGTGCGCATTGTCAGCCTGTTCGGCGCGCCTGCCCTGGCCGCTTACACCATCGCTATTCGCATCGTCATCTTCGCGATCCTGCCCTCGTGGGGATTGAGCAATGCCGCCGCCACCCTGGTCGGCCAGAATCTTGGCGCGGGTCATCCTGACCGTGCTCGCAAGGCGGTATATCGAACCGGCCTGTGGAACATGCTCTTCCTCGGCTCGGTTGGGGTCGCCTTCATCGTATTTGCCCCCTGGATCATCCACCTCTTTACACAGGATCCAGCCGTGGTCAGCACGGCTATTCAATGTCTGCGCATCTTCAGCTGTGGCAATGTCGCCTTCGCTTACGGCATGGTCATGCTCCAGGCGTTCAACGGGGCCGGGGACACGCTCACCCCAACCTATGTCAATCTCTTCGGCTTTTGGATTCTGGAGATTCCGCTCGCCTGGTGGCTGGCTATGCACACCGCGATGCGAGTTAACGGCGTTTTCGTCTCAGTGGTCGTTGCGCAGTCGGTGATTGTCTTGATCAGCGTCGTTCTCTTCCGGCAGGGGCGCTGGGCGCGGAAGCGTATCTGAGCCCGTGAATGGTTGCCTGGAGGCAGCGAAAATATTCGTCCTCTAGTAAGTGAAATCCTCCTATCGGCAAGCCTTCAGTAACACACGTTTTGTCATCTCAATAAACTATTGCGTCTGGGTTCGGAGGATTCATGGCCAGAAATCGATTGGGTAGTGAAGCGAAGCGCGTTGATGACGAAGCTGTGGTCATTGGCCTTTTCCCTTACGCGAGTGATGCGCGCCGGGCTCTTCACGCACTCCACGAGCACCACTTCACTTCCGACCAGATTGCTGCAGCGTTCCGCGAGCCAGCAAATGCGCGTGCCGACGCCGAAGGAGCGCCTGTGCCGATGCGCGAAAGCGGCAAGTGGTTCGGTCAGTTAAGAGAGATCTATCGGGGAGACGATCGCCGTCGCGGAGGAGTTGCGCAAATCGGGCCGGAGGTGAATAGCGAGTTCGAAACCATGCTCGCGCAGATCGATCTCTCCCCGCGCGAAGCGCTCATTCTGGATCATGATCTCGATCGCGGAGCGGCCATTGTCACCGTGAAGGCGGACGGGCGCAATCAGGAGGCGCGAGCGCTCCTGGAGCAACGCGGCGCACGCATCGTGCACGGCCGCCAGGATCGTGATTCGCCGGCAGCCTTGGAGCCGAGTTCCCCAGGCATCGTGAATTCCACTCCCTTTCAATCGGCCGAACCAGCGGAGCCGGACCATATACAGCTGTTCGGAGAGGTTCTGCGGGTGCGCAAGGAAAAGGTGAGCAGCGGTAATGTGCACGTGCGCAAGGAATCGGTTACGCACATGGAAACAGTGCAGGTGCCGGTCACGCGCGAGCATCTGGTGGTGGAACACTCGGACGAGAGCGGCCGCGTGGATGCGGAGCACGCCATACGCGTTCCTCTGAGCGAGGAGCGCGTCCACATCGACAAGGACACCGTCCTGCGCGAAGAGTACAAGGTCGGCAAGCGCGAGATAACGCAGAACGAATCAGTGACCGATACGGTGCGCAGGGAACGCCTGTTGATCGATGACGCAAGCGCGAAGGCGAACGACTAGTCGGCCACTTCATTTTATTTTTGCGCGCGAAATCCGATTGCATCCTATTACTCGTACGTGCCCGACGCTGAAAAACACACCAACTCCAAAGCACAAGGGTTTTCCCATGGCATATGAAACAACCAGCAACGCAGGCAGCGTGGGTACAACCACGCAAGTAGTCGTAGGGCTCTTCAAAGATGCAAACGACGCCCATCAAGCAGTGACACAACTAAGAGCACAGGGTTTCAGTTCCGGCCAGATTGGCGCAGCTTTTCGCGACCGGGAGAACGATGCGTATCTCGATCCCAACGACGCTGGCGCCGTCACTACCGGCACGGCTCACCACGAACGAGAAAACTGGTGGGAGAAAATAAAGGACGCTTTTCGTTCGGATGATAGTGTCGAACGGCGAAGAGAATCTCGAGCTGTGGCTACCGACGCGGACTTCGTCCCTGAAACCTATGCGCGGGGCGACTACGAGTACGATCTCGCCAACGATGATTTTCAGGGCTCCCTTGCCGGAGCTGGAATTCCTTCGCATCGAGCGGCCTATCTTACTCGCAGCCTCGAACCCGGCGGCGCAATCGTCACCGTGCATGATGCGAATCGTGCCGCGGAGGCGGAGGAAATTCTCGCTGCCAACAGCGCCCGTGTCCGCTATGAAGATATAGAGGGAAGCGAGTACGCGGCGAGTGATCTTGCCCAGGATGAGTTCGAGGAAACTGATGCGGCCCAGGTGGATGCGGCACAAATCGATGCCGCCGACTCGACCGGTCAGGAAATCACCGATACGGGATACGTGGGTCGGCCTCCGGTCAACGCTACGACCGGTGCTGTGGATCGGGTACAGCTTTTCGGCGAAGTCCTGCGCGTCCATAGGGAACGGATCAACCGGGGCGAAGTGAGGGTGCGCAAGGACGTGGTTACAGAAAATCAGACGATTGAAGTTCCTGTCACGCGCGAAGAGCTGGTGTTGGAGCGGGTCCCTGTTTCTGGAAACACGCCCGCGCCGTCCGCCAGCATCGGCCGTGGCCAGGAGATTCGCGTCCCGCTCACCGAGGAAAAGGTGCGACTCGAGAAGCAGCCCGTGCTGAGGGAAGAAATAAACGTCGGTAAGCGGGAGGTGCAAGACGTATCAACGCTAAGCGGGGATGTGCGCCACGAAGAACTCCGCGTGGATCAGGACCCGGAAACTCCCAGGAGATCGGCGACAGGCGAAGAGCTTCCAGACGACCTCCGCCGTCACGGTTAGGGCGATCGCGATAGGACGGCTAATGCAATGAGAATCATGCCAACGAAAGTCTTACGGAGTCTGGCGATTGGAGTGGTGGCGGGGTTCTTGACTGCCGCCGCTCCTCGGCCGGCCAACGCCGCTGCACAGTCACAAAATGCGACTGCCGGAGCGGCTCAACAGTCCAACCAAACGAGTGATATTGAGATCACGCGCAATATTCGCCGCGCGCTGATTAAGGATAAGTCGCTCTCCGTCGAAGCGCACAACGTCACCATCATCACGAAGCAAGGCAAGGTTACCCTGAAAGGCCGGGTACAGTCACACGCCGAAAAGCAGACGGTGGCATCTGCCGCCGGCAATGTTGCTGGAGTTGGAAACGTGGACGATCAGTTAACAACCAGTAGTCAGTAGCGCACAGCGTACCAACAGGAGAGTAGCTATGTCAGGTCATTCAATTTTCGGAATCTACACCAACCGTCAGGGTGTCGAAGCAGCCGTACAAGCGCTTAGGGATGCCAGTTTCCGCGGGTCGGATATTTCGATCCTGGCGCCGGAGAACCTGGGGGATATTCGTGATATTGGCACAGTCAAGACCACCAAGGCGCCTGAGGGCGCGACCGCCGGCGGGACCTCTGGAGCCCTGATTGGAGGAGTGCTCGGTTGGTTGGTCGGTATCGGTGCGCTCGCCATCCCAGGCGTTGGACCTTTCCTTGCGGCCGGCCCCATTATGGCGGCCCTCGCGGGAGTGGGGGTCGGTGCCGCTGTAGGCGGAATTACGGGCGCGCTAGTCGGTTTCGGCGTGCCGGAATTCGAAGCCAAGCGCTATGAGACCCGGCTGAAAAAAGGCGGCATCCTCCTCTCGGTACATGCTGACAACCATGACTGGATCGCCCGTGCCAAAGCCATTCTTGAGAAGACCGGCGCCGAGGAAATCTCAAGCGCTAGCGAGAGCCGCGTGGCATAGGGTCCGACGCTTCTTCAAGGTCCCGGCTCAACCTGCGGCTCTGGCGCTTCCCATCCTGTCCCCATCCAGGATGGGGTTCGTGTTTTCAGGCTCAATGCCGGTCAACTTCGAGCTCACATACACACCCCACTCTTTTTCATGCAGTGAGCCCGACACCTGCTATCCTTTCGCAAACTGTTGGTTTCATTTGGCCTAGGCGCGGAACAATCACACAGTAGGTGTATTGTTCTCCAGCCGGTTTGATCTGCCTAATTGAGGTAGTACTTTGCACGTCCCTGGCAACAATCGAAAGCCGAAGTATCGCACGCGGGAGTTGGGGACCGTCAGCAGTGTGCGGAAGGAGACGATGGCCGCATCCCTCACATCGTTAGGCATTCCGGGGCCGGAGCCGTGCCCGGTCGATCTTACGCAGTTGAACGGCTTGGACCTGAGCGCCCGCTACCACTCGGACCGTTGCGGGGGCGATTTCTTCGATGCAGTGTCAATAGGATCCCGCCTGATTTTCTTGTTGACCGACATCGCAGGCTCGCGGGCGGAGACCCACGCCATCGCGGCCGAAGCGCAAGTTGCCTTCCGCCACACAGCAAGGGAACTCTTTAGCGCCGACGGTGCAAATGAGTCGGAAGCCATCGCCGCATTGGCGCATGATGTCAATCGATCGCTGATCGAGGCGGCAAAGGGAGTCCGTTTTGCCCCAACCTTTCTGGGGTGCTACAACCTGACACTGGGCATTCTGACGTATTGCAATGCGGGCCGCGTGCTCGCTGTGTTTCGCGATGCGGAGAGCGCACATGTGCTGGAACGTGGTGGCGTGCCGCTGGGACTCTTCACCCACGTGACCTATGAACCCGCGGTACTTGCCTTCGAACCCGGAGACAAGCTGCTTCTCGTGACCAAGGGCGTCACCGAGAGCCGGCAAGGCGCCATCGAGTTCGGGGTGAAGCGCGTCGAGCGCCTGCTGGAATACTCCAATGGAGATTCCGCAGCTGAGATTTGCGACACCGTGCTGCGTGAGGCCTATGACTTTGGAAATCATCCTTGGGCGCGCTTCTACGACTTGCTGCATGCGCGCAAGCGCAGCCATGAAGACCTGACCGCGGTGGCTCTGGTACGCGCCTAGATAGTCCGGAAACTGCTGGGTGCCATTTCCCGTGTGAACACGCATGTGTACTGCCCAGTCATACCAGTGTACTGACGAGTTATATGGTCAGAACTTGGGGGGCAATCTTACCCAACAATAAGCAATCAAGCGAGAATTCCCCCAAGTAATAAGCGCCTTCCAGTGGAGTTAATGACCCGGCTAAGAAGTAACTATGCCGGCGGTGTAGTTACGGTTTGACCCCGCTAACTGAGCTCTATCTAAAGATAAGTTACCTCTGTCTGTTCGGATTGGAAATATGGCTGTTAGACTCGGAACCGATTTCCCTCTTAAAAAGAACCCCCCTCCGGTGAGTGGGGGTTTCCACTGATTGACGGTCCACATGGAACGTATGTTGTGGGCGAGAAAGCGCGGAAGCAGTATGAAGAGAAGCACCCTGCCGTTACTTGTATTCCTGACAGCAACAGCCGCAATGGCTCAGGCTCCCCCTCCGCAGGCTGTAGCGGCGGGATACACCCATATGGCTTTTCATGACGAGTTTGACAGGCCCAATACCGTCTCTCCGAATGGCACGGGGAACTATAACTGGTATCGCACCAGCTTTTACGCTCCAAGCCTGACGCTTCCGTCCTGGGCTTATTCCATTCAGGATGGCTTTCTTACCATTTACAGCGACGCCAGCGGATTCTCAGACGGGCTGCAGACTGCCTCTCCTGAGAACACCGTGCAGGCATGGCAGCATGGCTATTTTGAGGCCAGCATTCTGTTTTGCCAGTACTGCAGTGATGGTGGGGCTTGGCCCGCTTTCTGGAGTTCCTCCATTGCCGAAGTGACTGGGCAGGTGGCTGTCGGCAATCCATATGCTGAGCTGGATTTCATGGAGTATTACACCCAGTCACATAAGTCGACTTATGAGACCAACGTGCACCAGTTTATCGAGGGAGATTCGGGCAGTAGCGTGCAAAATGTGAATGACATACCGAAGATTCCAGCCGGTACAAATTTCGGGACATGGCATACCTACGGATGTCTCTGGACGCCCAACCAGGTCCAATGGTATTTCGACAATAAGCTAGTCGAGACGATAGCCACGGGGCCCGGTACTCCATTCACGGCGTTGGAGCAAAGTAAGATGTTCCTCATCTTAGGGACAGGCCAATGGTGGCCTATGTATGTGGACTATGTCCGCGTCTACCAGTAGCAAAAAAGGCTACTGAGCAAAGCGGCGAAAGAAACTGGTTGGTTTCCACTCCGGGCGGTGTTCGGCGTCGGCTACGCGCAACGCCAGCTTTTCCAGGATGGCGTTGAATTGGGCAGCGGCTGCGAGGTCGACAGGCTGGCTCAAATCATCGGAGGGCGCATGGTAGCGCTCGGCATACCACGCTTTGAAGATTTTCTCTTCGGGTGTGCCGGGCAGCCAACCAAACTTGAACGCCAGCGCCGGGATACCTTTCCTGACGAAACTGTACTGGTCGCTGCGGATGAATCGGTTGTGCTCGGGCTCCTTGTCCGCTTGTATTTGCACGCCCGCCAACGCGGCAACGGCGCGCACGTCGTCGCCTAGGGTCGATTCATCTAGGCCCTGGACCTCGAGGTATTTCAGCGGGAAGAGCGGCAGATACATGTCCATGTTGAGGTCGGCCACCAGCGGACCGGAGACCGTGGGATGTGCGGCAAAGTATTCCGAGCCGAGATCTCCCTTTTCTTCCCCGGTGACGGCGAGGAAAAGAATCGAGCGCTTCGGCTTTGCCGATGAAGCTTTCAGTGCCAGCGCTACTTCGATGAGCGATGCGTCGCCTGAGGCATCGTCCATCGCGCCATTGTAGATGCGGTCGCCGTTGACCGGTTCACCAATGCCGAGATGGTCAAGGTGTGCGCTGACCACGACATATTCCTTCTTGAGCTTGGGATCGCTGCCGGGGAAAAGACCGGCGATGTTCTCGGATTGCACCTCCGAGTGAGTCATGCCCACACGGGCGCGGATGGTCACCGCGAGAGGGAAGTGGGGCAGAGGCTTACCCGCATTGAGATCTGCCAGGATCTCTTGAAAGCTGTGACCACTTCCCGTGAAGAGAACTTCCGCTCTGAGGGGATTGAATAGGATGCTGATTGCGAGTGGGGTCGGCACGTTGTGGCCGGGATCGCTCAATTCCATCCGCGGCTGAAACCGGGAAGCAGCAGTTCGCGACCAGGGCACCTCCGCGCTCTTGGGATTCGCTATATAGATGGCGCCTATGGCCCCGGCTTTTCGAAGCGCTTCGTTGCGCTCCTCGCTCGATTGGTAATGCGCTTTTACCGGGCCGGACATCTCTGCCGGGCCGCCGCTAAGGAAGACGACGATCTTGCCCCGCACATCCTGGCCGGCCAGATCGTCGTGGTGCAATTCCGGAACGGTAAGACCATAGCCGACAAAGACGGCGCCGGCTTCTACCTTTTCCTCTGCGTGCGAGCTAACCCCGAGCAGCGCATCGTCACCCAGCTTGAGCGGCTGCGCTTTGCCATCGCGCAGCAAATCGAGTGCGCACCTCGTTTCGTCAATCTGCACCACATGGAACGCCACAGGCTGGCGATAGCCATCGACGCCTGCGGGCTCTAAACCGGCAGCCTGAAACTGCTTGGCCATGTAGTCGGCGGCTTTCTCATAGCCGGGGCTGCCGGTATTGCGGCCTTCGAGGTTGTCGTCAGCAAGAAACTCAATGTGAGACCACCACTGCTTGCCCAGCGATTCCCAGTCAGGGTTCTGCGCCACCGCCGCCGAGACAACAATAGACAGCGATACGCAGACAAATACCCAGGTGGACAGTTTCAAGCGCAAGCACCTCCGCGGTTGTATTGTGAGCCTACATCATAGGATCAAGTAGGTGCCTGGTTGGTGGGACGGTTGGGGAAAGCCGGATGAAGTCCGTTCAGTGCGGGAAAGAGAGGGGCGAAGGAGAAGCTGCCGGCTCCTTCTTCGCCTGCGAGGGACCACACTGTCTGCAGCTATTTGGAGAGCTGCGACCAAACCTCGGGCAAAACCGGTGTGCCCGCGCCGTTATCGCCGCCACCGTTCAGTTTGGTATCGTCCAGATCGATGCCCTGATCGTTGTCGGTCGTCGTTCCTGTGGGTGCCGCGCCGGGCGTGCAGGGCGCCACACCCAGGCCGGTCCCGGTGGTGATTTACGGGCCATCGAGGGTCCGGTCAAAGGCCACATCATAGTAAATACCGGTCGTTCTCGGCGTGCCGCCGGTCACCAGCGCCATAAGTCCAGGGCAGAATCCGACGGTTTTGATGAGGATGTGGCCACCTAGTTGATCCCCGTTTTCGACAACGAGGCCAGGTTCGGGCAGTACAGCTCTCCGCTGTTGGCGCCCGCAATCCCATGCGAGCAGTTGTAGAAATCAACCGCGTGCATTCCGTCAATGCTCAACAGCAGCACATGCTTGACTTTGGCCGAGCCAACAGTGCTCGCATCAGCAGCCATTCCGTAATTCGATGACGATAGCGTGGGAGCCGCCGAAGCTGTAGCCAGTACTAACTTAAACACACTCATGCAAGGCCTCCACGCGAGTAGTAGTCGCCGAACCGTACGAACCGGTTACTCACCTGTGAAATATCGGTGAATGCGCAATCAATACTTTCTGAGATTTAGTATGGCTGTCGCTGCTGTAGCAGTGCTTAACTATTTAAGAGTTAATTGCTCCGCTCAAGGTCCATTCGAAGGTTTGCCAGTCACAGGCAACTGTTTCTGCCCACGCTGCAACCTGGAATGCAGACATTCGTGTTGTCAGGGGATGTTCCAGCGTGAGCGCAGTAACGTTGCGCATTTGCTCCAGGGTCTGCGCCTATTGCTTACCGTTTTCGTAAGCAGGCACCTTCGACGTGAGTCTACGCAAAACGAACTCACGGATCAAATTATCGATGGCATTGCCTGGAGACGAGGTGATGAAGCACTCATGGCGTCGTCGAAGCGGCTGATTGCGGCGCGCAGTCCGGTTATGAAAGCCTCGAAGCGAATTTGACCAATGGGACATGATTAGCGAATAACCAGTATTCCGGTCCAAATAACCATATCGAAGTTTGCTCCCATATGCGGGATCTTGCCTAGAGTTTGTTCACGCGCCAGATGTTCCTGCAATATTCCTCGATCGCCCGGTCAGACGAGAACCTCCCCATCCGCACGGCGTTATAAATAGACATCTTCGACCACTTTTCCTGGTCCATAAATGTGGCTGAGACTTGATCCTGGCAGTCGACGTACGATTGATAGTCGGCGAATAACAGATAGGGATCGTTATTGAGCAGTTCGTTGAGCAATGGCAGAAACAGGTCGCGATCGCCGCGCGAAAATTGGCCGGCAGCGAGGCTGTCCACCACCTCGCGGAGGATGGGATTGGATTCGTAAAGCGTCCGCGGATGGTAGCCGGCATTCTTGGTAGCCAGCACCTGCGGCGCGGTCAAGCCGAACAGGAAGAAGTTTTCGTGCCCGACCGCATCTCGGATTTCGATATTAGCGCCGTCCAGAGTCCCGATCGTGAGCGCGCCGTTCATAGCGAACTTCATGTTGCCAGTTCCTGAGGCCTCTTTCCCGGCGGTAGATATCTGCTCGCTCAGGTCAGCGGCTGGATAGACTTTTTGTCCGAACGTGACGTTGTAATCGGGAAGGAAGAATACCTTTAGGCGCTGCTTCACGTCGGGGTCGTGATTGATCACTTCGGCGACGGAGTTAATGAGTTTGATGATCAGCTTCGCCATCGCGTACCCGGCAGCGGCCTTACCGCCGAACAGGAAGGTGCGCGGTGTCATCGCCATCTTGGGATTTCTTTTCAAGCGAAGGTAGAGGGTGATGATGTAAAGCACGTTCAGGTGCTGCCGCTTGTACTCGTGGATCCGCTTTACTTGGCTGTCGAACATGGAACTGGGATCCACGGAGAAGCCGGTTTCCTGCTGGATATATTGAGCGAGTCTCAACTTGACGTCATGCTGCACCTTCCGCCACTGGGCACGGAAAGTGGAATCCTCAGCATAGCTCTCCAGCTTTTTCAGTTGCTCGAGGTTGCTGACCCAGCTATCTCCAATTTTGCTGGTCATCAGTTGCGACTGCTCGGGATTACTCACCGCCAGCCAACGCCGCGGCGTGACGCCATTGGTTACATTGATGAACTTATTCGGCCACAAGTCGTGGAAATCACGTAGAACCTCGTTCTTCAACAGTTGCGTATGCAATTCGGCGACACCGTTGATGTGCTTACTGCCTACGCACGCCAGGTAAGCCATGCGGACATGCTTTTCCCCCGCCTCCTCAATGATGGACATGCGCTCCACTTTCCCTTCATCGCCGGGGAAGCGTTCGCGCACCTCCTTTAAAAAACGGCTATTGATTTCGTAAATGATCTCGATATGGCGGGGAAGCAGGGAAGCGAAGAGCGGCAGCGGCCAGCGCTCCAGCGCTTCCGGTAAAAGCGTGTGATTGGTGTAGTTGAAGGTGTTGGCAGTAATTTCCCAGGCCTGGTCCCATCCCAATTCGTGTTCGTCCATAAGCAGGCGCATGAGTTCAGCCACGCCGATGGAAGGGTGCGTGTCATTCAGCTGAATCGTCCACTTCTCGTGAAAGGTTTCTATCGGGCGCCGAGCTCGCAAATGCAGCCGGATCATATCCTGCAGCGCACAGGACACAAAAAAATATTGCTGTTCCAACCGTAGTTGCTTGCCTTGTGTCCCTTCGTCATTGGGATACAGCACCTTGGTGATATTCTCGGCGAATATTTTCGACGCGACCGCGCCTTCGTAATCGCCGCTGTTGAAGCGGTCGAAGTAGAACGACTCGCCGGCTTCCGACCTCCATAATCTCAAGTCGTTGGCGACTCCCGAGCCGTAGCCCAGGATCGGCGTATCATACGGAATCCCCTTCACCAGCGAAGCGTGGATCCACCGCGTCTTGAAGTGCCCCTGCGAGTCTCTCCAGGATTCGGTGCGGCCGCCGAATGCCACGTCGACTGATTCCTGGGGCCGCCTGATCTCCCAGGGATTTCCATAGCGAAGCCAGTAGTCGGTGAGCTCCACCTGCCAGCCGTCATGAATCTCCTGGTTAAACATTCCGAATTCGTAACGGATGCCGTATCCAATCGCGGGAATTCCGAGCGTAGCCAAGGAGTCTACGTAGCAGGCCGCAAGCCGCCCCAGCCCACCGTTTCCCAGGCCGGGCTCGCTTTCCTCCGCGATGATGCGGTCCAGATCGAGTCCGAGTTCCCGAGTAGCCTGGCGCATGGGCTCTTCCACGTTGAGGTTGAGCAAGTTATTTGCCAGATGTGGCCCCATGAGAAATTCAGCAGATAGATAACAAACCACACGCACGTCATGTTCTGAATAGCTCTTCCTGGTTGCGAGCCAGCGTGCCAGGATACGGTCGCGCACCGTGTAGGCGACCGCCATGAAATAGTCCATCTCGGTGGCGCTCTGAGCGTCCTTCCCCACTACGTATTGCAGGTTTTCCAGGATCGCCCTCTTTAGGGTTTCGACGGTGACGCCGGTGCGGTCGTCATCGGTGGTCGCCAGGTGATCACGAAGAGGCTGTTCCTCAAGGGCAGGGCTCATTGTTTTCCAACTTTCTGCGGGAAGCGCATTCGAGACCGATGCTAGAAGCCGTCCAACCCAAAAACAAGGAGCGCGCGCGGACTTTACGCACATTGAGCAAAATTTTAATCAGACCCTCACACGGACGGCGACGCACGACCGCTAAGTGCCCTTTCCAGGTTGCAACCGCGCATCTTCACGATCTATTAACAAGGACGGACGCATTCTGAAGTATGGCCAAGCTCGACCTCAACCGGCTTCTGGCACTTACGCTGGCTACGCTCACCATAGGCGTTTTTGCCGTGATAGCGGTTGTCTTTGGGCAACGCTCCAAGACGGAGTATCTAACCCTGGCCGCCGGCACTTCGAGCGGAGAAAGTTACATCCTCGGTAACGCATTGAAGACCGTTGTGGAGCGGCACTACCCGAAGATCAGAATCACTCTTCTGAAGACGGGCGGCACCGTTGAAAACCTGCAAATGCTGGAGGACGGGCGGGCGCAGCTGGCGACTGCGCAGGCCGATATCACTCCTGGCCCGAGGTCGCGAGCCGTGGCGGTTCTGTACGACGACACCTTTCAATTGTTGGTGCCTAAGGAGTCGCCGGTACAGAGTCTGGTGGGTTTGCGAGGCCGGCGGATCGCGCTGGCGCAGAGTGGGGGGCAATATCAGTCCTTTCTCCGCGTGGTAGAACATTTTGGTCTCCACGCGACGGATTTCCGCTTTGTCGGCGCAAACGACGAGGCGGCGACCGAAGCATTCATCAACCGGCAGGCGGACGCCATCTTCCGGGTGCGCGCGATCGGCGATCCATCGATTGAGCAACTGGTGCAATCCGGCGAAGTTCGCTTTCTCCCCATTGAGCACGCCGCTGCGATGAAAATCAAACACCCTGCGTTTAACGCCGCCCTGATTCCAGTAGGGGCATACTTAGGAGACCCTCCGGTTCCCACGCAGGACTTTCCAACGGTCGCGGTCCATCGCACCTTGCTAGCTCGCGATAGCGCGAGTGTGACCGCCCTTCGCGCGGTGACAGAAGTACTCATCGAGCGCCGGCAGGAGATCATGGAAGAGATTCCCGCCGGAATGACAGAGGTGCGTTTGCTACTGGTGCAAGTGCGCAGGCCGGAGACGCAAGCAGGACTGGGGCCGGCACTGCATTCCGGAGCGCTAAGCTTCTATGACAAAGACAAGCCATCGTTTCTGCTGGCTCACGCGGATTACGTGGGCCTATTCCTGACCGTTGGACTCATGGCAGGGTCCTGGCTCTGGGAGTTGAAGCGATGGATGCAACGAAAGCAGAAGAATAAAGCGGATCAGTACAGCAACCGCGTGGTGGCGTTAATAAGTTCGGTGCAGGAGGCGCAATCGCTGTCACTGTTGGACGACGCCTGGCGTGAGTTACTGGAGATCCTTACTGAGGCCGTACATGACCTCGATGCGGATAAGCTGTCTGAGGAGTCTTTCAATTCTTTTCGCACCATTTTGCAGATCGGGATGGAAGTAACCAAAGAACGCCGCACTATCTTGTTGTCCAAAAATTCCGCCCCATGGACGGCCAACGCCGCGTCATAATCGCAAAGAATCAACGTGCTCACGACGTTGACCGACAGGATCATGCGGCGTGGCTTATCATTCGATCCCTCAAGAAAAGGGAGATCAGCGTGGCCAGCGTGACCAGATGAAATACGGTATGCAGAGTGTCTGGGGCCATCCCGTTGCGTTTGGGCAAGAACGAGTGCGTGCCGGCAAAAATAATCTGATAGCGGGCAGCGCGCTCCGCGTCCGGTACAACCAGGTAGGGTATCCACCAGGCACGGAGCATGCCGAGGATGAGCACGCCATAGGTAATCCAGAGCAGCATCTCCAGTCCGTCGGGGTAGGCTCGACCGAAATGCTTTGCGCTCAAGTACAGCCCAATGGCCGTGGGCACAGCAGGCAGGAGTGTCACGAAGATGCGGCGCGCTATTGAGTCCTGGCTGCGAATTGCGGCCACGTTGCTCAGGCGCCCGAGCGGTATCCAGTCGTGAAGCAAGAGGAATGCAACAACAAGGCTCTGCAAGATTAAGAAGGTGGTGTCGAACGCGTTGCTGATGGGCATTTGCTGAAGCATAGGCTCTCCTTGTCCGTTCCAACAGAAGTTATCCCGCCGCCTGCCGTTGTGCTCCGAAGCGATTGCGGTAGTGGCTTGGGGAAACCCCAAATCGCCGTTCGAACGCTCTCCGGAAGGCATCATCGCTGGAAAACCCGACCGACGCAGCCAGCTGGTCGATATTGCATCGGGTCTCACACAAGCGAGTACGCGCTTCGTCCAGCCTGACCGCCTCAACATACGCCGCGGGAGAGCAATGAAAAGTGTCCCTGAATCGACGACTGAATTGGCGATAGGAAAGGTGCGCGAGGCTTGCGAGGGCGTTCACCGAAAGATCGCCGTTGAGGTGGGAACGAATGTGAGCCGCGACCACAGTTGTGCTATCGGTGGAGTCGAACTGAAAGCGCAGCGGTTCGGAGTATTGCTCCTGCCCCCCGGGGCGCTTCATGAAGACGACCAGGTCCCGCGCGACCATCAGCGCCGCGGCGCGTCCATAATCCTCTTCGATGAGCGCCAAACAAAGATCGATCCCCGCAGTAATACCCGCAGAGGTATAAAGCTGTCCGTTATTCAGGAACAGGGCATTGGCGTCGACCTTCAGCGCAGGAAACTTGCGGGAAACATCGTCTGCAAACCGCCAGTGGGTAGTCACTGTCTTGCCGTCCAGCAAGCCAGTGGGAGCGAGACCGTAAATGCCGGTGCAGACAGACGCGATGCGGCGCGTGCTCTCTGCCCGGCTCTTGATCCAGTCGGCAACGATTTTGTTCGTTCGTCCTGCTCGTAAACCACGGCCACCGGGAATGATCAGCGTGTCGAGGCGGGGGCACTCTACAAGCGTGGTACAAGGCTTGAGTATCAAACCCGACTCTGCCACCACCTCCTTGTTGGTCAGGCCAATGGTGAACAGCTCATAGCAACGTGTAGCGCCGTGCTGGTCACCAGGAACGCGTGCATTGGCAAATGCTTCCATGGGACCGGCCACATCCAGTGCCGTGATCCCCTCGAACAGCAACACACCGATCCGCTTTGGTTGCGGTGGACGTTTAGAACTCATGGCATCACTGTAGTCTCCCTCGAGGACGTCTAAAAAGACATAAATCCGACATTTTAGGCCACAGCAGCTTTCCACCCCAACGGCCGTCCTGCCACCACCCCTTCCCTATGTCATACGAGTGGAGTATATTGCTCTTGCATAGTCATCCGAGGGGAGCGAGGAATGACGTCATGAAAAAACAGCCTCCGGCCGGCGACATCCTGCAGGGAACTCTGGATATGCTCATCCTGCGCACCCTGATCATGGGACCTGCGCACGGCCATACCATCGCGCAGGTAATCGAGCGCACGTCTGAAAATGCGCTCGAAGTTGAGCAGGGCTCGCTTTATCCCGCTCTCCATCGTCTTGACGACCGCGGTCTCGTCTCCTCCGAATGGGGGGTGAGCGAAAACAATCGCAAGGCCAAGTTCTATCGGCTTACCGCGAAGGGGCGCAAGGAACTGGCTGCCGTAACCAGTCGCTGGCGGCAAATGACCCGCGCCATCGGTTTGATTCTTGGCGAGCCCGCGGAGTAGCGAGGAGGGAAGACACATGGGTTTCTTTCAACGTTTCAAAGACCGCAAACGCAAAGATGAAGACCTGGCTGAGGAAATCGCCGCCCACCTTGCTCACCAGCAGGATGCCAATCTCGCGCGAGGCCTTTCACCAGAGGAAGCTCATCGTCAGGCCAAGGTGAAATTCGGCAACCCGCACAGCACGCGCGAAAGGGTGTGGCGGTATCGCTCTCTAGCCTGGTTCGAAGATGCATGGCGCGACCTGCGCTTCGCCGTGCGCTCGCTCGGCAAAACTCCTGGATTTACAGTCGTCGCTATTCTTGTAATGGCTGTGGGCATCGGGGTCAACACTGCCGTCTTCTCCGTGATTGACACCATCTTGCTCAAACCGCTCGCCTATCCTGATCCACAATCGCTTGTACAACTGATGAACACCGGTCCGCATGGGTCATTTTCCATGGCGAGTGTGCCCAAGTTCAACGTGTGGCGCCAACAGACCAACATCTTCCAGCAAGTCGCTGGTTATGATTGGGGCGGTTCAGGAACCAACCTGACCGGTGGCGACGCTCCTCAGCAAGTACAAGCCATTCATGTCACCGCCGATTACTTTTCTCTCTTTGGCGCGCCGCTAGCCGCTGGGCGCACGTTCACCGCTGCGGAAGACAGCCCCAACGGCGGTCATGTCGTGGTGCTCAGCTTCGGTCTCTGGCAAAGCCGCTTCGGCGGCAAACCCGATGTCGTTGGCAGAACCATTCAGATCGACGGCCAACCCTACCTCGTCGTCGGGGTGATCGGTAAAAGCTTTGTGACTGAGCCGGCAGGAGACCTCTGGCTACCCTATCAGTTCGATCCCACCTCGCTGGATATGGCTCACTACTTCGCGGTCGCGGCGCGCCTCAAGCCCGGCATCACGCTGCAACAGGCCAACGCACAGTTGGCGCTCGCGGCGGATCAGTTTCGCCGCACTTACGCCGGAGCGCTCGACCCGCACGAGGGCTTCGCGGTGATCTCCCTGCAGGAATCGATCGTCGGCGACACACGTTCGTCGTTGCTGGTACTGCTCGGGGCGGTGGGATTGGTTCTGCTGATCGCGTGCGCCAACGTTGCCAACCTTCTGCTCGTACGCGCTTCAGCCAGGAGGCGTGAATTGGCCACGCGCGCCGCGCTCGGCGCTGGCCGATGGCAAATCGTCCGCCAATTGCTCAGCGAGAGCCTCGTGCTCTCGCTGGCCGGCGGCCTTCTCGGCCTGATCCTCGGGGCTGTTGGAGTGCGCCTGCTGCTCGGTATCAGCCCTGATACTCTTCCCCGGATTGGCGAGGGCGGCTCTGCCGTGTCGCTCGACAGGAACGTGTTGTTGTTCACCTTCGGTGTCTCGGTGGTTACCGGCATCCTCTTCGGCCTTGTTCCCGCGATCAGTGCCTCGCGGCCTAACCTTGTCGCCGTGCTCAATGAAAGCAACAGCCGCTCCGGCGTGGGCTTTCGCAGCGGCAGAGTCCGTTCCCTCCTGGTCATCAGCGAAATGGCCCTGGCTCTTGTTTTGGTCATTGGAGCAGCGTTGCTGATACGCACGTTTATGAAACTGCAGGCGGTCGATCCTGGCTTCGACGCTCATCGTGTGCTCACCATGTCCATGTCGGTCAGCGGCGATCGTTTCCAGAAGACGGATCCCGTGGCGCGAGTCGTTCGCGACGGAACCGAAAGACTCGAAGCTGTGCCCGGCGTATCGAGCGTTGCCGCCACGTGCTGTCTGCCGCTGCACAACAGTTTTGGCCAACCCTTCGACATCGTTGGCCGCCCAAAAGGCGATGCCCTCTCTAACGGCAGTGCAGGCTTTAACTCCGTGTCGTGGGACTACTTCAAAACTTTCAAGGTTCCCGTCTTGCGCGGCCGCAGTTTTACTGAGCAAGATGATGCCGCGGCGCCCAGCGTGGTGATCATCAACGAAGCGATGGCCAGGAAGTATTGGCCTAAAGGCGATCCACTCCAGGACCGCGTGCTGACAGGAGTGGGCGGGGGTCCTGCATTCGCCGACCAGCCACGTCAAATCGTCGGTATCGTAGGCGACACGCACGATATCGCACTCAACGTAGATCCTTTTCCCACCATGTATATCCCAATCGCCCAGCTGCCCGATGGAGAGACCGCGCTCAACTCTCGGGTTGCGCCGCTCTGGTGGGCGATTCGCACCAACGAGGATCCGCGAACGCTGGTCAAGCCGGTGTCCACGGCCCTTCGTGAAGCGAGCGGCGGCCTGCCCGTCGCGCACATTCACACCATGGAAGACCTGGTGGTCGCCAACACCTCACGCCAGCGATTGAACATGCTGCTGTTGAGCATCTTCGGCGCCTCGGCACTCTTGATGGCAGCCATCGGAGTGTACGGTCTCATGGCTTACTCGGTGCAGCAACGCACGCAGGAACTGGGTATCCGCATGGCGCTGGGAGCGCAGGCTTCCACCCTGCGCAACATGGTTATCCGCCAGGGCATGGCCCTGACGCTCATCGGTGTGGTCATCGGTATCGGCGGGGCGTTGTGGCTAACGCATTTTCTGGCCAGCTTTCTGTTCGGCGTAAAAGCCCTTGACCCGGTGGCATTCATTCTTACGCCCCTGCTTCTCAGCGGGGCCGCTCTGCTTGCCATCTGGATTCCGGCGCGGCGAGCCACGCGGGTTGACCCAATCACATCGCTACGATTCGAATAGCTGCTTCGCGAATGTCATCTGGCGAGAACACGATTTCGTGTGAACTTAGGACTCCATCTGGGTACTATTCGATTCGCAGTGCTTGAACAGGCTCGACAGAAGTGGCGCGGCGCGCGGGGATAAGACTGGCTAAGATTCCAACAAACGCCAAACCGGCCGTGACGCTTGTCAGCAACAGCAAGTCCTGCCTGGCATGCATCTCGACGACCGACTGCAGCACCTTTCTCAAGGCAAGCGTAAGCATCCACCCAATGGACACGCCGGCGACCATGAGCAGCGCCACTTTGCCGAGGAGCAGTCTTGTAACCTGCATGCGAGTCGAACCCAGAGCCATGCGGATGCCGATTTCGCGGGTTCGCAGTTCAACTTCATGATTGACCAGGCCATATAGCCCTACCACGGCCAGCAGGAGCGCGAGAGCCGCGAAAATGCCGAACAGCCACCCTTCAAGCCGATCGAGCGTGAGGCTTTCGCTGACAACGTCATTCATCGTTTCCGGAGCCTTGAAGGGTACAGTTGGATCGACTTCATGTACAGCATTTCGGAGCGCGGCCACGAGCGTGCTCAGGTCGCCGTCGGAGCGGACGATCAACGCCATGCTGTTCAGGTTTTGCATGCGGTCCTTTGGCGCGATCTCGTCCATGAGCCAATCCATCTCCGCCATCTGCGGTTCGCGGAGCGCCTGCCGGACGTTGGTTACGACGCCGACGATGCTGCTTTTCAGTTCCGCTTTCGGAGCATCGTCGATATGTGCGCCCACGGGATCGCTACCCATGGGGAAAAACTTGTGCTGAAAGGCCTCGTTCACCACCATTGTTCCAGCAGGGTTTGCTGCTTTGTCGAGCGAGGCAGACAGCCGCCGCCCCCGCCTCACTTGGAGTCCCATCGCATCGAAGTATCCTGCGGAGACATAACGCGTCTCGGCGCTCATATCCACGTTCGGCGGGTACGGGGGTTGCCCGGTGATGTGAATGCCGTAACCGTCGCCCCAACCTTGCACCGGCAGCACATCGATAACGCCAGCCCCCTGCACTCCGGGAAGGCCGGCTATTTTTGCCAGCAGGGGATTGTAAAAGCTGACGATGGGGTCGCGTCCTGCATATTGGCCTTTGGAAAGGTCGAGGCGCGTGGTCAGAATTCTGCTCGCATCGATGCCGAGATTGGTCTGCAGCAGCCCTTGCAGGTTCTTGAGCAGGAGCCCTGAGACGACCAGCAAAACAAGAGAGAGCGCTACCTGCGTGATGACGAACCAGGACCGAAGCCGATGCTGGCTGCGCCCGGTGCCTGCTCCTGCGCTGCCGGCGCGCAGCGCGCGGTTGGGGTCAGCGCCCGAGAGTCGAATGGCAGGGGACAGCGATGCCAGCGTGCTGGCAAGCAGCGAAAGGGTAGCGGCCACCGCCACCGCAGCGAGGTTGAGATGAACGTCGGCGCCGCGCGACATGGCTTGCACCAGAAAGACGTTCATCGTGTTGAGGACCGCCCAGCCCACCAACACTCCGCCCAGCAAGCCCGCAAAGCACAACAAAAGGCTCTCGTTGACAAGTTGGCGCATCAGCCGCGAACGGCTGGCGCCGACTGCCGAGCGCAGCGCCATCTCTCGCTCGCGCTTGATCCCGCGTGCCATCAGCAAACCGGCAACATTCACGCAGGCAATGGTCAGTAGCGCCAGCACAGCCATGGCCAGTGTACCCAATGGCCCGGCTAGTGTGCGTTTTCCAAACCGGTCCAGGCTGTTTGCCGCCACGTCCAAAGGCAATAATCGCGCTACCGTGTGGCCGGCTTCTTGTTCTGGATAAGCGCGGGCCAGATCGGCCATCACGCGATTCAGATCGCTTCGCGCCTGTTCATTGCTCACCCCCTGCTTCACACGGCCAACGGTCCGCATCCAGTGCATGCCGCGCGATTTTGCCCAGGCTGGATTCATATGCAAGGGCGTGTAAACCGCCTCGTGCGCTTCCAATGGAAAGCGAAAACCAGGGGGCATAACTCCGATCACCGTATACGGTGTCCCGTCGAGTTGCACATCCTTGCCGACAACATCGGTCCGCCCGCCGAAACTACTTTTCCAAACCTCATAGCTCAGCACCACTACGTTGTCCTTGCCAATCTGATCTTCGCCGGGAAGGTAGGTTCGCCCAAGCAGCGGGTTTACCCCAAATACATCGAAGAAGTTGTCGGTGCTCTTTACGGCGCTAAGCGCCACCGGGCCGCTGGGCCCTTCAAGGTTGACCCTGCCGAACATCGAATAGCCGGCCAGTGCATCGAAAGTGCGCTGCTGCGCGCGAACATCCAGGTAGCTAAGGTACGACGACGGCAGCGTATCCCCGCTGCGCGCAATCATGACCGGGTACACAAGACGGTCCTGATTCGCGTACGGCAATGGCCGCAACAGCACCGCATCGATCACATTGAAGATGGCTGCAGACGCACCAATACCAAGCGACAGCGTCACGATGGCTGTAATCGCAAAGCCGGGCGAGTTCCGCAATTGCCGCAGAGCAAAGCGAAAATCTTGAAGCACGAAGGCAACCCACAAGGTGCCTCGGCTTTCGCGGCAGTCTTCCTTGATCTGCGCCATGCCGCCGAACTCCAGGCGGGTCGTTCGTCGAGCTTCGTCCTCCGAAACCCCTGCGCGGATTTTGTCGGCAATCTGCTGCTCCAGGTGAAACCGAATCTCCAAGTCGAGATCTCGGTCCATGCGCTTACTTGCGAAAAGCCTCTGCCACCAGTTCATGACGTTTCCCCCTGCGCGCCGTGAGCCTCATGCCTGTTGCTTCTACATATACATGTCGATATGTAGAAGGTCAAGGTGTTGAATAAATCATGAACGAGCCATCTTGGATCTATGCAGTATACCTGTACAGGTAAGCTGTATAAGTGTTACACTGATCCTATGAGTGATCGGGTGAGTCCGTCTCAAGCCGAGCGCGCCTCTGCGCTAGCAGCAGAGCTTCGGGCAATCTCTGGCAAACTCAAGCGGAAGCTGCGGGAACAGGGTGGGCCGAGCGACTTGAGGCCTTCACAAGTCTCTGTTGTGCTTCGTATCGAGAAAGACGGCCCTGCGGCGGTATCGAGCCTGGCTCGAGCTGAGGGAATGCGTCCTCAGTCGATGAGCGCCATCATAACGTCGTTGTTGGAAACCGGATTGGTGAGCGGCTGTCCCGACCCGGACGATAAACGGCAGACCTTGATCTCACTCTCCCGGAAATGCCAGAAGTTGCTCAAAGATGGTCGTGCCGCGAGGCAGGATTGGCTCACAACAACAATCCAGAAGAAGCTCTCCCCCCAGGAACAGGAAAGGCTCGCTTCTGCCGTCGACCTACTGGCGCGCCTCATTGAAGACTAAGGCTTCACATGCAACCACTGCCGAGGAGAAAGACCGAATGCCCGTTACAACGCTTGACCCTAAAACAGCACTGATCGTCGTCGATCTTCAGAAGGGCATCGTCAGCTTACCCTTCATCCACCCCATCAGCGGTGTTGTCGAGCGCGCCTGCGCGTTGATCGACGCCTTCCGGCAGCACGGTCTCCCGGTGGTGCTCGTGAATGTGGCAGGCGGTGCTCCCGGGCGCACGGAGCAGCCGCGACGTATGGCGACATTTCCTGAGGGGTTCACCGACTTACTCCCGGAACTGAACCACCAGCCTGGAGACATTTTAGTCACCAAGCAGACATGGGGCGCGTTTCCCAGCACGGATCTTGAAAGCCAACTGAAAGCCAAGGGCGTCACGCAGGTTGTCATTGTGGGTGTGGCTACTGGAACCGGTGTGGAAGCCACCGCGCGTCAGGCGTATGAGCATGGCTTCCATGTCACGCTGGCCATCGACGCCATGACCGATGCGCGGCCGGAAGCGCATGCCTACAGCCTGGCGCATGTCTTCCCGCGTCTCGGCGAAACCGGCACGACCCAGGAAATTATTGATCTGATAACCAAAAGGAGTTCTGCCAAATGAACTGGCTTCATCTCGTTTCGTACTTCTTCGGTGGGGCCTTTCTGGCCAACTCCGTTCCGCATTATGTCAGCGGCATCACCGGACGACCCTTTCAGAGCCCCTTCGCAAAGCCGCCCGGCGAAGGTTTGTCCTCTTCTACGGTGAATGTTCTATGGGGCTTCTTCAACGCCGTCGTCGGCTATCTTCTCGTGGTGCGCGTTGGCGACTTTAGGCTGAGGTTGACAGCGGACATCCTTGCTCTTGCGGCTGGCGCACTGCTGATCAGCGTTCCGATGTCACGGCATTTCGGCCAGTTTCATGGAGGCAACGCCCCGGAGCGTTCATGAGGAATCCGCTCGCCGGAGCTTTCCGTGCTTTGAGCATCTTCAATTTTCGGGTGTGGTCAGCGGGCGCTCTGGTTTCCAACATCGGTACATGGATGCAACGGGTTGCTCAGGACTGGCTTGTCCTCACGGAACTCACCCATCATGATGCCTCCGCCGTGGGAATCGTCATGTCGCTGCAGTTTGCACCGCAGCTTCTCTTGTTGCCCTGGACCGGATTTGCCGCGGATCACCTCAACCAACGCAAGCTCATAATGATCACCCAAGCGACGATGGGAGTCTTGGCGGTGCTTTTGGGGATCCTCACCATCACGGGCAACGTCCGTCTGTGGCAAGTCTACGTGTTTGCGTTTTTGTTTGGCTCGGCCGCCGCATTGGATGCTCCCGTGCGCCAGACCTTTGTTGCGGAACTGGTGGGGGACGAGCACCTGCACAATGCGGTCGCACTCAATTCGACATCCTTCAATGCCGGCCGTATGGTCGGTCCTGCGGTTGCTGGTCTCGTCATTGCGAAGGTAGGAACTGGTTGGGCGTTTGTGATCAACGGCCTGTCATTCGCCGCGGTCTTGATTTCGATGTCGCTGTTCCGCGTGTCCGAACTGTATCCAAACACGCGAGCGCAACGTGCCGCCGGAGGATTCCTTGAAGGATTCCACTACGTCTGGAATCGCCAGGATCTTCGGGCTATTCTGCTCATGCTGTTTCTAATTGGAACCTTCGGACTCAACTTCCCGATTTTTACTTCAACGATGGCTGTAAACGTCTTCCACTCCGATGCGCGCGGCTTTGGGCTGCTCTCCTCTATCATGGCAATTGGCACCATCTCCGGGGCGCTGATCGCCGCAGGTCGCGAACAGCCGAAGTTCGGCTCGTTATTGGTGGGCTCAGCGGTCTTCGGCATCGGATGCGCGTTGGCTGCGCTAGCCCCCGGCTACTGGTGGTTCGCCGCTGCTCTCGTGATCATTGGTATGGCAGCCTTAACCCTTACAAACTCAACCAACAGCATGATGCAGCTCTCGACCGAGCCTGCCATGCGAGGCCGAGTCATGGCCCTTCGCCTGGCTGTCGCGCTTGGCGGTACGCCGATAGGCGCTCCGATCGTGGGTTGGGTAGCAAACCGTTTCGGTCCCCGGTGGGCACTGGGCGTAGGCGCCTCATCGGGGTTTGCCGCTGCCATGGTTGCGATATATGTCCTCACGCAGCGGCGAGCCGGCTTGCAAAAACTTGGCACAGGGTAGCGAGTGTCAATCGAGCCCCGGAAGCCTGAGGAGGTTACGGATGCGAAGATGGATTGCCGGAAGCGCGCCCTCTTCTTGTTGGCTCCCCTATTTATTTTTGCCGAAGCTCCAATCAGAACCTCATAGGAACAGGATGGGTGCCCCACGTTCGCACCAGCGTACGTGGGTTGAAAATGGCTTTTTCGAATGCCTTCCGACGGCAACCTACCCCGACGGAGTCTGACATCTTTCGTGGGGGCCTCGCCCCCGTCCCAGGTACGCTGGTGCGAACCTGGGCCACCCGTTGGACTGAACCCCTAAGCTGAGAAACGACGCTTCGGTAATTGGGCACCCGTCCCGTTCCTATGGGATTCTGTTAGGTCGCGGTCTGCTGTCGGGTTGAGTTCTCGCGCAAACTCTTCAGTCCGCTGGTGAGAACGCACCAGGCTGCCCATGAAAAAGTGTAGGATCAATTGTCTCTGCCATGGCTCAGCTACCGCAATCTGCTCCCAAAAATCCTGCCCGGCGGATTCTGCCTGTCACCGGGCACAAGTTCCTTTTGCTATTTCTGTTTTTGCTTTCAGACCTGGCTCTCTCTCCTTACGTGGGCGACACGGGTGTGCGTTATCAGCTGTTCCGCGCGTTCGGCATCGCCGTCACACTCATGAGCGTCTACGCGGTGAGCTTCCGCAGAGGCCTCATTTTTGTGGCGCTAATTCTTGCCGGTCCCGCGATGGTGGAGCATCCGATCGTTTTTCGCACCAGGATCCTTCCTGCGTCGGTCTTCACCGTCGTCCTCAGCTTTGCGTTCGACGTTTTCATTGTCGTAGTCATCTTTCGCCGGGTATTTGCACGCGAGGAGCCCACCGGGGAAACGATTTTCGGTGCGGTATGCATTTATCTCCTCATCGGCTTTTCCTTCGCACGCCTCTATGCCATCTTTACCGTCATCCAGCCCCATGCCTTTTACCTGGATCCGGCGATCATTCCGCATGTTGTTCCTGCGGGCTTCGATTTTATTTTTTTCAGCTTCGGCAGTATGACGACGGCCGGCGCGTCCGGCATTGCCGGTGCCTCGCCGCAGGTCCGCTCGCTGTCCATGATCGAATCCATTCTGGCGGTGTTGTATCTCGCGGTGATGATCTCAAGGCTGATGGGTGGCTACCGGCCAAACCGGCCAAGCTCAGCGAAACCTTGATGAGTTTGCTACCATGCCAGCCATGAACAAACTCGCGCCGTTCCTGTGGTTCAATGACAATGCAGAAGCAGCCGCTGAATTCTACCTGACCGTCTTTCCGCACGCACGCAAGCTCAACGAGGTGCGATCCAAAGGTGTCGGTCCCTGGCCCGTGGGCACGATTGCCACCATCACGATCGAGCTTGAGGGCCAGGAGATGATCTTTCTTAACGGCGGTCCCGCGCATCCGCTCACACCCGGCTTCTCGTTCTTCGTCCGCTGCGACTCGCAGGCAGAAATCGACAGTTACTGGGAGAAGCTCATGGAGGGAGGAAAACCCATGGCCTGCGGCTGGCTCACGGATCGCTTCGGTCTCTGCTGGCAGATTGTGCCGCGCAATATCGGCGAATTGATCAGTCACCCCAAAGCTATGGAGGCCATGATGGGGATGGTCAAGATGGACCTGCCTGCGTTGGAAGCTGCCGCGCGAGACAACTGACGGTAGGCTCTTCGCAGGCGTATGCTCATCACAAAATTCTATGCGAATCCTTCTATTGCTTGTCCTGGCATACACCTCCCTGCTGTCGGCCGCCGAACTGCCTCGCGTCGAGAAGACAGCCGCCGGATCCTACCGCCTGATGGTGGACGGCCAGCCCTATCTCATACTCGGCGCGCAGGTGCTGAACTCTTCCGCCTGGCCGCAACAACTGGATCGGGCATGGCCCCTCTACAAAGATCTCCATGCCAACACCGCGGAGATTCCTGTCTACTGGGAGGTGGTCGAGCCGCAGCAGGGGAAGTTCGACTTCGCCTCGGTGGACAGAGTTCTCGAGGGTGCCCGCAAGAACAACCTGCGGCTCGTGCTCCTCTGGTTCGCCACCTGGAAGAACGGCGAGATGGACTACGCGCCGCAATGGGTAAAGGACGATACGACTCGCTATCCGCGGATGCGCGACCGGGCCGGCGACCAGATCCGCGTGCTCTCGCCGATCGCCGAATCTACCCGGGCCGCGGACGCGAATGCCTTTACCGCTCTGATGCGGCACCTCAAGGAGATGGACTCCGAGCAGCATACGGTCATCGCGGTCCAAGTGGAGAACGAGCCGGGATCGCTCGAGAGCGACCGCGACTACTCGCCTGAGGCGAACCGTCTTTTCGCCGGCCAGGTTCCGGCTTCGCTCACCCAGGCGCTCAAGAAGAAGTCTGGAACATGGCTCGAGGTATTCGGCCCGGAAGAGGCGAATGAAGCTTTCGCCGCGTATCTGGTTTCCACCTACGTCAACACCGTAGCCGCGGCCGGTAAGGCACAGTACCCGCTGCCCATGTATGTGAATGTGTGGCTGCGCGAACGCAAGAACTTCGAGCGTCCGGGGGAGGCGTATCCCAGCGGCGGTGCAACCTCGAATGTGCTGGATCTGTGGAAGGCCAACACTCCGGCGCTCGACGCGATCGCGCCTGACAATTATGTTCTCGACTATGTGGGCTATTGCGACATTCTGCGCAAGTACGGCCGGCCCGACAACCCGCTATTTGTGCCCGAGACCATCCTTGGACCCATGACCGCGCGATACATGTTTTACGCCATTGGCGAATATCATTCACTGTCCTTCGCGCCGTTCGGCCTCGACGCCAAGATGGATGCAAAGCAGGAGGATCCGTTCGCAGGGCTGGCGGCGAACTTCAAGTTGCTGGCTCCTGCAGTGAGCGAGATTAGCAGACTGCAGCAGGCGAATGCGATCCAGGTCGCGGTGGAAGAAGACCAGATCACCGATCTACGGCTTACCTTTCTGAAGTTCGACTCGGTCGTGACCTTCGGTATGCCGACGCCGAGCTACGGCGGCCTCTTCGGCACCGGGACTAAGAACCGGACCGGGAGGGCGATGGTCGCTGAACTCGGGCCGGACGAGTTCTTGATTTGCGGCTTCGATTCGCTGGTGCGCTTTCTGCCCCGCCGTGGCTCCATATTGCGGAAGGCCCAATTTCTCTCCGCTGAAGAAGGTGTCTTCGTGGACGGAAAGTGGCAGGCCAACCGCCTGCTCAATGGTGACGAGACCTTCTTCGGAATCTTCTTCCCCCCGGAGGGCAAGTGGGTGAAGGTAAAAGTAAAAGCCTATTGAGGGAATGCTGTACGATGATCTCGATCAGAAAACATCAGGCCTGGGCGACACCATAGTGAAGCTCGTTGAGGTGAGGGTTGGCCTTCAGAAAACCGAAGCAACTAGTCTATTTTCTCGCAGGAAGTAGACTGCCGGCCCGGTCTCTTGGCTTTGTAACAATTGCTTTACTCCTTTGTCTTTTTCGAACGACGCCTGCGAGAGGCAACCTGCCCTCTTCTCAAGTTGCTGACCACAGCAAGAGTTCTGATCCCCTTTCCCAGAAGATCGATCTTGTCGACAGAAACGATATCCGTTTTCAGCGGCTTTCCGCAGCCTCAGGCTTGTCGCAAACCCGGGTCGCCTGGGTGGTACAAGACAAAGTTGGGTTCATGTGGTTTGGTACGCAATACGGACTCAACCGCTACGACGGATATAAATCGAAAATCTTCAAACATGAGCCTGATCGGCCTGACAGCCTGAGCTGCGTCTATGTACGCACTCTCTTTGTCGATCGCGCCGGAACCCTGTGGGTTGGCTGTGATCGATTTCTCGACCGGTTTGAACCGGCGACAGAGACCTTTAAGCATTACCGCATCTACCCCGACATATCGAATGAACTCCCCACTCCGATTGAACGCATCCGTGACGATCGTGACGGTATCTTATGGCTTTCGACAGCCAAGGGGCTATACCGGTTCGATCCCACCAGCGGCGGAAGCACACGCTATGCTCATAATCCTGATGATCCCGGCAGCATCGCAGCCTCACGCATCAATATTGCGGCGGAGGATCGGGAGGGCCGGCTGTGGGTGGCAAGCGCGAAGGGGCTGGACCAGCTGGACTCCAAGACCGGGAAAGTGTCGCGCCGTTCCCCGTTTCACGGGGAAGTCACCCAGTTTCAAGAAGACGCATTCGGTATCTTTTGGATGGCCGGAAGCGATGCATCGTGTGCCCTCATCAGTTGGAACCTGCAAACCGACATGGTGAAATGTCATTCGGTCAACTATTCCCTGAAGGGGATTGCACTCAAAGCCTTCATCTCCGAGATATTAGAAGCCCGCAATGGCGTCCTGTGGTTCAGTTCCACGGCCGGCCTTCTGAAGTTCGATCGAGCGCACAATAAAGTCATTCGCTATCACAACGATCCTATCGATCGAGAAAGCCTGGGAGCGGACAACCTGATTTTTCTATATCAGGATCATGAGGGAAATATATGGACATCCTTCCAGGCTGCGGAGCCAAACTTCTTCTCAGAAGAACCGCTGCCTTTTCAGAACTTCACCTACCAACGTGGGAGTTTGGTCAACCCACTCGTCACTTCGATCTATGAAGATAAGAACGGCATACTCTGGATTGGGTCTATGGGTGGACTCAACCGTATCGACCGGCAGACGGGAACGAACATCGTGCCGCCGGGGTCGGGGGTCGCGAATGAGATCCTCACGATACTCGAAGACGGAAAGGGGGTTCTCTTTTCCGGAACCTTCCACCAGGGTCTTCGAGAAATCAACCGCAACACGGGCGAGTTAAGTCCCTATCCCAGCGGATTGCCGGCGCAATCCAGCAACCCGATCATGCAAGCGATTTATGATCACGGGGGAAATTTGTGGGCCGCCATGTACGGCGGTGTAGGACGTCTCGATCCGGCCACGGGGCGATTCGTTATGTACACGCCCGAGAATGAGAACACAATACAGTACCAAAAAATCACTGAAGACAGGAAAGGCTTTCTGTGGCTCGGCGCACAGTCGGGTTTGCACCGCTTCGACCCACGGACGGGAAACTTCACCATCTACGGACATAGACCGGATGATCCGGAGTCGCTCAGCGACAATCGCGTGAACTCCGTGCACTTTGATCAAGAAGATACTTTATGGGTCGGTACCCAGGATGGCCTGTCGAAGTTCAACCATCAAACCGGGACCTTCAAAACTTATTATGAAAAGGACGGTCTGGCTGGAGATGTGGTGAGCTGCATTCAGGAAGATAAGAGCGGTGTGCTTTGGATGGGCACGAATAAGGGCCTCTCAGCACTTAATCCGCATTCGGAGCGATTCCGTAATTTTTCTGCGGCCGATGGACTCCCCGGCCAAGATTTAACGGGGTGGGGAACGTGCTATCAGAGTTCTTCCGGAGAAATGTTTTTCGGCGGTTTCAGCGGCGCCACGGCTTTCTATCCCAATAAGATCGTCAATAGTTCATTCGTGCCAAGAATCGTTTTGACCGATTTCAGGCTGTCAGGAAACCCTGTCCGCATCGGTGCCGGGTCGGTCCTCAAGCAATCCATTACGCTTACGGATTCAATCACTCTCTCGCACCAGCAAAATATCTTCTCCATCGAGTTTGCGGCGCTAAGCTTTTTTAACGCCGAGACGAACCGTTATCGTTACAAGCTCGACGGGCTCGACCACGACTGGCATGAGGTCGGCAGCGACGAACGTATCGCCAACTACACTACACTCCCGGCGGCAACCTACGCGTTCGAGGTTCAGGGAGCAACCAGCCGCGGTCCCTGGAGCCAGCCCGGCGCAATGCTCCGCATCGAAATTCTCCCGCCCTGGTATCAGACTCTCTGGTTTCGCAGTATATGCGTGATCGCATCGCTGCTTCTGCTCTGGGCAATTTACCTTTACCGCCTCAACCAGCTCAGGAAGCAGTTTAGTGCTGCGCTTGAGGCCCGCGTAGATGAACGGACTCGCATTGCACGGGAACTGCACGACACTCTCCTACAGAGCTTCCAGGGTGTGTTGCTGGTCTTTCAGGCCGTAGCGAATTTGCTGCCGGCACGGCCGGATGAAGCCAAACAACGAATCGAGCGCGGCATTGATCAGGCATCCGATGCCATTACCGAGGGCAGGGAGGCAGTCCATGAGCTTCGCTCCGGCGGATTGAGCACGCTTGATCTAGGGGAGGCGATCAGTAAATTCGCCAAGGATCTTATGAGTGGCGCCGCAACTGAAACCGTTCCCGAGTTGAGTGTACAGGTGGAGGGAACACCGAAGCCCCTCAATCCCATCATCCGTGACGAGGCATATCGTATCGGGGTGGAGTCCTTGCGAAATGCGGTCACTCATGCAAATGCCCGGCGAATCGAAATAGACCTCCGATACGGTGAAGACGGATTGCGACTTCGAGTTCGAGATAACGGAAAGGGTATCGACCCAGTCGTTCTCGGGCAGGAGCACATCGCCGGCCATTGGGGCTTGCGTGGCATGCGGGAACGGGCCAAACTCATTGGAGGTACTTTCGAGGTCTGGAGCCAACTTGGCACGGGCACTGAAGCCGAATTGACGATTCCGGCCGCGAGCGCTTACTCCAAACCGCGCGGTGCGCGCGGTTTTTCCTTGCCTCGGCTTTGGCGGAGATAAAGTGACGAATACCATTTCCAAACCGATCGGGATTCTGGTGGTAGACGATCATGCGATATTCCGCCAGGGCATCATAAGTCTTTTGGCCGACGAGCCAAATATGAGATTGGTGGCACAAGGTTCCAGCGGGCTCGAGGCAATCCAGCAATTCCGGGTGCATCGTCCTGACGTAACTCTTATGGATTTACAAATGCCAGAAATGAATGGACTGGATGCGATTAGCTCTATTCGTAGTGAATTCCCCGATGCAAAGATCATCGTGCTCACAACCTATGGCGGTGATGTGCAGGTTTTGCGTGCATTAAAGGCTGGAGCACGGGGCTATCTCCTAAAGAACACGTTACACAAAAATCTCTTAGATACGATTCGGGCAGTTCATGCCGGCAAGAAGAGTCTCTCTCCTGAGGCCTCCTACGAACTTGCCGAACACGCGACAGACGATGTCTTGACTCCCGGCGAAGTGGAGGTCCTTCAGTTGATTGCAGCCGGAAATGCAAACAAGCAGATCGCCGATCTGCTGTCGGTCACCGAAGAAACGGTAAAGGGCCGCGTCAAAAATATCCTCTCCAAGCTGAGTGCCAACGATCGCACCCACGCAGCCACCATAGGCCTCAAGCGCGGAATCATAGAACTCTAGTAGGCCCCGAAAAACTCATGCCTTGTATCAGGAGTAACGTAGGGGCTTCAGATTCTGCTAAACGTCAGCCCAGCCCGACAGAGTCTGTGTGAGAACTACCGTCCAGTTCCTACCGAGGTGAACGGCGGCTCTTAAACAGAATCGGAAGGGCTGGGCTGCAGACAGTTTTGCGGGCGGCCCGCCCGGCCTTGAATCAGTTCTCACGCAGGGGCGTTTAGCCCGTGAGGTACTACTTTCCCGCCCGGGTGCATACTTTTTTCGTAGCTCTAAGCGACTCGAAAGAGTCTGAGATCCGCTCCTATGGGGCTTTCGGTCGCAATGAACGACTCGGTAGACTTCGACTGGGGTATTCATGCGTCGCCTTTTTTCAAGTTTTGCCAGAGGCTGGCCCGGCTTTGGATTGTTGTTGCTGCGGCTGGTCTCGGGCGGGTTTCTCATCATTCATGGGGTTGAGAAGTGCTGGCCTGGCCAGCCCGTTAGCTCGCTGATCGTCGGTTTGTTCGCGATTGCAGACGGTGCGCTCTTGGCCGTTGGGCTATGGACTCCGATTGCAGGGCCTCTTGTCATTCTGCTCTCCGCGTGGGCGATTTTCGGTCAACATCAGGATCCTCATCCTGGCATCTTATTGGCGACGATAGGCGCAGCCCTAGGGCTCATCGGGCCCGGCGGGCTATCTGTTGATGCTCAACTCTTTGGCTGGAAGAAAATCAATCTCGAAAAGTAGTCTTCCGACGATGAGGGGTGATTCCTTCCACCTCGAAAGGGCAGTCTCCAGCACACACGATGCAGTTTAGATAATCCTCGATCTGGGGTTCGCTCGAATTGGGAACTGAGCCACAATCACTTTGTCGCTGAAAGAACTCGGTGACTATTCGAATTACGGTCCGAGTCCGCTCGGCCAAGGGAGGTTGTAAGTCATGTCTCACGCTTCCACCCCAATCGTTTTTGTCGTCGATCCCGACCCTTCAGTCAGAGAATCATTAGAACTGCTGGTCCGCGCCGCCGGTTGGCAGGCGGAGACATTTGCATCTGCGCAACAATTTCTCGCCCGTCCGCGATCGGTTGTCCCTTCCTGTCTTATCCTCGATGTGACTCTCCCCGACCTCAATGGCCTCGAACTTCAGGAGCGTCTCGCTTCTGAGCGCACCGATATGCCGATCATCTTTCTTACTGGCGTTGCCGACATAGCGATGACCGTCAGAGCGATGAAGCGCGGAGCTCTGGAGTTCCTGACCAAGCCGTTCGACGCCGAGGCCCTGTTGATCGGGATACAGCAAGCAATCAAACGCAGCGAGGCCGCCCTGGGCCGCGAGAATCAATTGCACGCCTTACGAACGGATTACGGGTCGCTGACTCAACGCGAGCGAGAAGTGATGACCTTGGTGGTATCCGGCTTGCTGAACAAGCAGGTGGGTGGCGAGCTAGGCATCAGTGAGATTACCGTGAAAGCGCATCGTGGCAATGTCATGCGGAAAATGAAGGCGAACTCTTTCGCGAACCTGGTAAACATCGCAGCACGGCTTCGCGTCACGCGCCCATTAACGACAAGCTCCGCTTGGGGTTGAAAATATCTCAAGCTTCCTTAGGCGGCGGGATGAATCAGAATCGGATTGGGAACATCTAGAGCTAGAGAGATCAACTCAGTTGCCGCGAGGCGTTCATCATGGTCGAATCTTCCGATTTGCGGATGAGGAAACTTCCGCTCCACCATGGAGGGGGACATATACCTGCACTCGGTTTTGGAACTCTCATCCCCGATGCAGCCGTCACGATCAGTGCGACCAAAGCCGCGCTGGACGCGGGATTTCGACACTTCGATTGTGCGGAAAGATATCGGAACGAGCGTGAAGTTGGTGAGGCCCTGCAGGCAGGGCTGGCCGCTGGAGGAATTGCGCGCGAAGACCTCTTCGTCACCACAAAACTCTGGAATACCAATCATCGGCCCGAGCGCGTGCAACCGGCTTTCGACGCCAGTCTTGAGAGACTCAAGCTCAACTATTTGGATCTCTATCTCATTCACACTCCGTTTGCGTTTCAACCGGGCGAGGAGCAGGATCCGCGGGATGAAAACGGCAATGTCCTTTACGACCGCGGTGTGACTTTGCTCGACACCTGGAGGGCGATGGAGAGTCTTGTGGAGCGTGGCAACTGCAGGGCTATTGGACTGTCGGACATCTCCTTAGACGGGCTTTTGCCTATCTACCAATCGGCGAGAATCAAGCCGGCAGTGATCCAGGTCGAAGCACATCCGTATCTGCCGGAAACGAAGCTTCTGGAATTTTGCAGGCAGCAGGGTGTCGTGTTGTTGGCCTTCGCCCCTTTGGGTCATGGAATGCGGCCCGGACCGCTCGAAGATCCAGTCATTACAGCAATCGCTACCCAGGTTGGAAAGACACCGGCACAGGTTCTGCTGGCTTGGGCGGTGCAACGCGGTACCGCATTGCTCACCACCGCCAGGACTGCGGAGCGTGCGAGAGAGAATTTCGACATCTCTCCCCTTCCGCAAGACGCATTGGACGAGATCAATCGGATCGAGATCAGGCAGAGACTCAATGACGTAGTGAATTCCGGCAGCCCCGGCTTCATTCCACGAGTTACCTCAACATAAAAGCCAAACAACACCTGGAGGGGTCTATGCAAGAAGAACATATACGGGATGCCCTGAATGCGCATTGGCATGCGTCTGCTGTCGGGGATATAAACGCGGAACACGATATTTACGATGACAATGCCATCTGCGATTATCCGCAGTCGGGCGAACGAATCCTCGGACGAAGCAATTTGCAGGCATTGCGCAGTCATCACCCCGGCAAGCCGTCGGGCTTTGACGTCAAGCGCATTCTCGGGAAGGGTGACCTCTGGATCACGGAATACACAATCGTCTACCAGGGGCGGCCGGCATACACCGTGAGCATCATGGAGTTCCGCAACGGCAAGGTCGTGCACGAAACACAGTATTTCGCGGACCCCTTCGAGGCCCCATCCTGGAGAAGCCAATGGGTTCAGCGGATGGCGTAAGCCGACATTGCGCTGGATCCCTCGGCCATAGATACCTCGGAACTTTGTCTCTCGGCGGGCTCGCAATGCCTTCGGCCAAGCTGCGATGTCGTGCACAAAACGAATACTTGCCGCATTTGGCGGCTACAGGCAAGATGTTGGGGTGAACGAACTGGCTCCCGGCACGCTGCTTGGGCATTACAAGATCGTTCGTCGGTTGGGTCAGGGCAGTATGGGTGTGGTCTATGAGGCCATCGACCAGAAGCTAGGTCGCCATGTTGCCGTCAAGCTGATCATTCCTCCCGAAGACGGGGCCAATCGCCACGACAACAATGCTCTGGAACGTTTCTGGCGCGAGGCACGCGCTGCTTCCGCGCTCAATCATCCCGGCATCTGCACCGTCCATGAAGTGGATGAATCGGCCGAGTCTCCCTTCATCGTGATGGAGCTGCTTGAGGGCAGCAGCCTGGAGAAGCTGTATCGCGGCCATCCCATGCCATTCCCGAAGCTGATCGAGGTGGGTGTGCAGTTGGCCGACGCGCTGGATGCCGCTCATCGTAAGGGAATACTGCATCGCGACATCAAACCGGCAAATATTTTTGTCACTCAATCCGGACAGGCGAAGCTGCTCGATTTCGGACTAGCGAAGGTCGAAGACACCTCCAACGAGGCCGCGCCGACTGCGGCGAATCCGCTCACCAGTTCGGGACTGTCGGTAGGGACAGTGGCTTACATGTCGCCCGAGCAGGCGCGTGGAGAACCGCTGGATGCGCGCAGCGACCTCTTCTCCTTGGGCGTCGTCCTCTACGAGATGTCGACGGGCCACCACCCGTTTCATGGGAATACCACGGCATTGGTCTTTGACCGCATCCTGAACCACTCTCCCGTAGCGCCGATGACGCTGAATGCGGAACTTCCTGCGGAGTTCGAAGGCGTCCTGAACAAAACGCTGGAGAAAGATCGTGAGCTCCGTTGCCAGTCCGCCGCCGAGCTGCGCGCCGACCTCAAGCGCTTGCAACGCAAAAGCAGCTCGGGCGGCTTCCCGGCGCCCTACAGCTCAGGGCCTTCGCCTTCACCGATCGCGGGGTCATTGGGCGTTCACGGCCTAGCCACGCGCAGGACAAGGCGAACTCCAATCGCTATCGCGGCTGTGGTGATACTGGCGGCACTTGTTGGGTGGCGCTTCTGGCCCCGCCCAAGATCTTTCGCCTCCTTCTCTGTCAACCAGATCACCAACATCGGGACTATCGAACGCATCGCGCTCTCCGCGGATGGACGCTTCCTGGCCGAAGTGAAGAACGTCAGAGCGCAGCGCACTCTTTGGCTGAGAAACACTGCGACCAACACGGAGACCCAAATCCTGGGCGCATCCGCGTATGACTACCTTGGACTCACCTTTTCGCCCGATGGTAATTATCTCTACTTCACCCGTGGAGCCCCGGAACACGAATCGAGGCGCGATCTCTACGTCATGTCCGTCTTCGGGGGCAGCCCAAAGCAGCTGTTCGCCAACCTGGACAGCCCGGTAAGTTTTGCGCCCGACGGCAACCGGATAACTTTCCTCAGATGGTGGCCCGAACGGAAGGATCTCTTCTCCGAGGTCCACATCTCCGATAAAGATGGCGGCAACGATCGCGTGCTTTATTCGACTCTGGAGGAAGCCATGGCGCCGGTTTGGTCGCCCGACGGAAGCCGAATCGCTTGGCTTCAAACCCAAGCCGGGACCAACACGGTTGTGCTCAACGTGATGCAAATAGCCTCGAGGAAACTTGTGACGGTCACCGCCCCGCAGGACGTTCTTTTGGCGAGCCCTGGGGACGGGTACACCACTCTCGCCTGGTTGCCCGACAATGGCCACCTGCTGACCCTCTATTTCAAGCGGCACACTGACCGCGCCCAGATCGGCGTCATCACGACACCCTCGGGTGAGTTTCGTTCGTTGACCAACGATGTCAATGCGTATAGCCAGTTGGCGCTCTCTGGAAATGGAGGCACCCTGGCTACCGTGTTGACCGATGTCGATTCCAGCATTGCTCTCTATGGACCGGATGGCAAGGAACTGGGCTCGCCTCTGCCGTTGAGGATTACACCGAACTCCATCGCCTGGGCCACCGAGGACCATCTCCTCTATATCGTCGCAGGCTTGAGCATCGGCTCCATCGATCTGGCGACCGGGAATGTGCAGAACTTCGACCCCGGCGAGATTACGCTTGGGAAATTCATCGCCGCCTGTCCCGACGGACATATCCTCTTCGCAGGCTTCCCTAGGGGCGGGGGAGAGGCCCGTCTTTTCCGCATGAACGCAGAAGGCGGAGCTGTCGCCCAACTTACGACCAGCGGAGTCGTCCGGGGTGCCGGTTGCTCTGCAGACAGCCAGGTGGCCTATTTCAATATTGGAACCGAGGTCGATGTTTCGCTCTGGAGCATCCCCCTCGCCGGAGGGACGCCGAAGCTGTTGGTTCCGCCCGACCGTTATGCCGGCGGGTGGGTATCGCGCGATGGAACGCGGGCCGTTCTGATTGGGATGCGCCAGGAAAAACTCAGCGCCATCATCACCGACTTGGCCTCAGGGCGGATGCAAAAGCCCTTCTACCTTGACCAAAGCCTGCAGAACCTCTTCGCGCTTTCGCCCGATGACCGCGCGGCCGTGAGCGACGTCGTCGGGCAAAGCGGAATTACTTTGTTGTATCAACCATTCGACGGCTCGCCTCCCCATCCGCTATTCGCCCCGGCGCCAGAGACAATCAACGGCTTTGATTGGTCGCCTTCCGGCAAGAAGCTGGCGGTGGCGCATTTGAAGTCCAGCTCCGACGTGGTGCTCATTACCGACCAGGCAGGCAAGGAGACGCACTAATCGAACTTGGTGGCCAAGACGATCGAGGTCACTGGCTCCCGCGGATGTAAATACTTGTGAACTGACCCTCGGCGAGCACGTGATCCTTTACTGCGGAGGCCAGTTGCTCCTTGGTCCTCCCGGGCGGAAGATCGAGCGGGATATCCAATGCATACAGCCGGAAAACATAGTGGTGCGGTTTCGTTCCCGGCGGGCAAGGTCCGTAGTATCCGACGGTGCTGAGGCTGTTGATGCCCTCTACCGCGCCATGTGGCAGTCCAGCCTGCGAGGACGCGCCTTCTGCAATGGCGCGGGTCTCGACTGGAATGCCATACACCAGCCAGTGAACGAACCCAAGGGGAGCATCGGCATCATCCATGACGATGACGAGGCTTCTGGCGCCGGATGGCGGCGATGCCCAATGGATTTGCGGAGACAGGCCGGCGCCGTCGCAGGTAAATCGTTTGGGAATGTTTTCACCGCTGGAAAAACTCGAACTCTCGACGGTTATCGAGGAATGGGTTTGCCCCTGTGCAATATCGGCGTGCGCGCGCCGCCGCAGAAGCAAGAAAGCGCCCACCAGAATCAAACCAAGAATGACCATGCACAGGGCAATCCGCCACGCCCATTTACTGACCGCCATCACATAGTCCCCCGGAATTTCTTGTCACAATCGACGTGGCGTCGAGCTCGGCGGTTAGCTATTTCGGGGGTTCGAGTGCGGATTTCACCGGCGCGGGCGTGGGGCCGAGTATACGATCGACCTCGGCATCGTCTGCCCAAACAGACGGAATTCCATCCTTGGGAACGTCGATGTGAGCGCTCCACGCGATGGCATTGAGAATCAGCTTGCGGTAGTCGTCGTTCTGCCAGTTGTCATAAAAATGGCCGAACGTCGCTCCAATGCTGCGGCCGGGTATTTTGCTTGCAGGTGTGGGCGGACGGTCGTATGCCCACATGGTGACTTGATCCTTGGGGCCGGCAAGTGGCCCGGGCCGAGCCGCCTTAGGATCTGCAGGAAGCTCGGGCACGCGGAGCAGCGGAGTGATACCGACGCATCCACCGACGAAAGTGGCTTTGTAATAGAACTCGTCCGTCACTTTGAAAGGCTTCACGCCTTTCATTACGGGATGTTCGGGCGTGGGGAATAGCACTTCGCTGGTCAGCGTCTTTTGGGTGAAATACATCTCTGGGTGCTTGGGCCCGTCGTATTCCACATACCCTCCGGCCCAGGCAATACCCTCATGCTCGAATTGGAAGGGTATGTAGGTTGCGAAGTGGAAGATCATGAAGCCGGCTCCGCGGTCTATCTGCTTCTGAATGGCGGCGATGCGCTCCGGCGAAAATGTCCAGGGAGACCATTGCATGCCGTCCGAGATAAAAACAATGGTGTCCGCTGTATCGAGATCGGAAACATTCGTAGGCCAGCCGTCGTAGACAACCTCAGTTTCGACGTCTTTGAGGCCGGCACGGTCGAGCAGCACCTTCAGCAGGCGGGCTGACTTCAGGTACTCGTGCATGCCCGGTCCCTTGGACTTGGAACCCGCAATGAGCAAAATCTTGCGATGTTTTGGGGCGGTCGTCGCGCGTAACGGCTGGAATGCCAGGAACAGCATAGCCGACGCCAGAATCCATTTGCTTGCGCGGCGCAGGAGCGTTTTTGGCATCAGGGGCCCTCGAATCGCCAATTATATTGACGCGAATATTATGCTGCAGAGTACAAGCTAGGTACCGTTACCACAATGATTTTTGCCGATCTCGATCTCGCAAGACGATTGGAACGAGCCGAAGGACGATCGTGCCTGGAGTTTGCGGAAGCGCGGGGCCGGGTCCATCCGCAGAGCGGCGCCACCTGGATGGAGTGCGCGGGCGCCTACGCCGTCTTCGATGGAGTGAATTCTCCCGTCACGCAAAGCTTTGGTTTGGGACTCTTTGAGCCGTTAAGCCCCGCTTCACTGGACACCATCGAGGCTTTTTTCCTGGATCGCAAGGCCATTGTTGTTCATGAAGTTAGCCCCCTCGCGGGCGTTGCGACGCTGGATTTACTGTGCACCCGCGGTTACCGGCCGATCGAACTGAGCAGCGTGCTCCACCGGCCGGTCGAACGCCCCGCTGCGAAAGCCTACCCTGACGGGGTTACGGTACGCGAGTCCGGGGTTGAGGATGCGCCGTTATGGGCGCAGATCAACGCGCGGGGATGGGGGCACAACGATCCGCAACTGATGGATTTTCTGGGTGAATTCGGCCCGGTGGCATTCGCCCGCGAACACACGGTGAACTTTATCGCCGACCTGGATGGCCAACCTGGAGCGGCAGGTGGTCTCAGTCTCCACGACGGGGTTGCTCTCTTTGCTGGGGCCGCGACCATCCCGGAGTTGCGCCGGCGCGGCCTGCAGGCCGCCCTGCTCGAAGCCCGGCTGCGTTATGCCTCCGACCATGGATATGACCTGGCGATGATGGTGGCCGAGGCGGGGAGCCAATCGCAACGGAATGCCGAACGCCAAGGCTTTCGCATTGCCTACACCCGCACCAAGTGGCAGCTGTATCCGTCCTGATACAACCAAGCACCTTTGGCACTGACAGTTCTCGACCCGGACGAGTACACTTACCGGGCGTGAATGTCAGCCCTCACCCACTGCTCCACCCGATCTTCGAGACGCTCGGCTATGCGCTCGCCTACGCCATGTTCCGGCGCGGCTGTGCCCATGCCGGCGACCTGATCGAGGAGGACCAGCGCTGGCTCATCGTCGCCACGGCAGCTATCGGGGCGCTGCTTGGCAGCCGGTTCCTGGGCCTGATGGAGCAAACGTTTCGGCAACACATCACCTGGCACACCTTCCTATTGCCCGGGGGTCGGACTACCGTTGGCGGTTTGCTCGGGGCTTGGATCGCCGTGGGATTAATCAAGCGTCTGCGCGGCGTCCGCGATCGGGCCGGCGACCTTTTTGCCGTGCCGCTCTGCCTGGGTATCGCCATCGGCCGCATTGGCTGTTTTCTGGCAGGACCGGCGGATGGCACCTACGGGGCAGCGACCAACCTACCCTGGGGGGTCAATTTTGGGGATGGTATTCCCCGCCACCCTACACAGCTCTACGAGATCCTCTTTCTCAGCGCTCTCGGATTCGTCCTGCAACGCCATAACGAAAAACAGCACCTGGAGGGCGCGACCTTCCGCATCTTTCTAGTGTCCTATCTTGCTTGGCGGCTGCTGATCGACTTCCTCAAGCCGCAGCCCGTGATCTTTGGCCTCAATTTGATCCAGTGGGCCTGCGTTGCGGGAATAGTGGCATTCCTGCCCGATCTTATGAGACTCTGCTTTATCGAGCCAACCGCGATCAGGAGCACCGAATGAGTACACCCCCGATGCCGGTAAGGGCTTCACACAAGGCCCCAGCCACAAACCTGGCTAAGATCGCTACCGTTTTCGCCCTCACCTTCAGTCTTGCTTTCGGCCTCTGCAGCGTAAGCGGCATCAGCATCGACGGGGGAGGGAATTACAGAGTCGCTCAACTTCTGATTACCACCTCGCTGGTGATCGAGGCAATTTGCGCGGCTGGCCTGCTGGTGCTTGGGGTAGTTGCCATGGTCAGAAGATCGCATCCCAAGCATTAGAATCAGGCAGCCTATTCGGTCGGATCGGCCGTACGGCCCATAAACAAAATACTGTTCGAGCGATGTTCCCGAATCAGGAAGACGAAGGGGTGGTCAGCCCGGAAAACGGGCGTTGGCGGGTTGAGCGCGCGAACCGCCATGGTTCTCATGGTTACGCCCGTAGCCGCCGCGGCTTCGGTTCCTTCTTCATTTACGTCGATATAAGCCTTATGGATCACCGCCGAAATAACAAGGTCCTTCTTTCCCGTCATTCCTGAAAAATCCGCGCTGCCGTCAAACGCCTGCGACATGCCCATCGCGGCCAGCGTATCTCCAAGCTCAAATTGCCGCGTGGTCTTGAACTTCGGCATGGTCACGATGACTTTGGGAACTGAACTTAGCTGGCCGAGCCATTGCTGCAAGTTGGTTGAAGTCAGCGATTGTTCCAGGGCAGGCAGTCCACCCGGATCTTTGGGAAGGAAGATCACCATGGACAGTTCATCGCTCTTGTATGGGATTTCCAATACTTGAAACGTTCCACCGTCGAAGTAGTTGAAACTGCCCGCCCGGTGCATCAGGGGGACCTTCTTGGTCTGTGATGGGGAGAGATGGAAAACCTCATCTTTCGTTTCCGTCTTATCGAACTGCGTCTGCCAATCGCCCTTGAAATAGATGGCGTTGGTCAGCACCAGCCGGTTGCTTGGTTTGAGCGAGCCGGATGGGAGCAGGTCTTTGATCTTGTTTGCTGTTTTTTGTTCCACCCACCGGTTGATGGTCAACCGTGCCGCTTCGGCTGCGCCTTTGAAATCCACCTGGTTCAATCCCGCGCCGTAATCGTTTTTCAGGAGGTTGAGGAAGTCGTCGAGGAAGGTGTAGCCGCGCTGCGCCCAGAGAGCATTGGCCACGCTGAGCTGGTATCCATCATGAGAAGCGTTGAGATCGCTCAGCAACGAACCGATCGCCGGGTGCAGCTTTGCCGGTGGAAGGGTGAAGTGCAGGGTCTTCGCCATCGCGGCCGCGGTGTCGCCGCGTGCCCCTGCATAGGCCATGGCCAGCGCAGTGGAAATACTCTCGGGTGAGAAAAAGAGATTACCGCTTTGCTGGCGCAACTGGCCGTAGAGTTGAACGGCGAAGGCATTGTCGCCTTCGACCACAGCGGCTCTGTCAGCCGCGGCTGGCAGTGGCGTCTGTGCACCGCGCGTGGGAGGCAGCAAAACAAAACAGAGCATGAGTAAGCATAGTAGGTCTTTCATGCGCATCTCCGTCCATCAGAGCGCCCATTGCGGGCGCGTGACATCTTAATGGACGGCGATGGATGGTAAACCGCGCTGCGAAACACTGGGCTGCGCTTCTTATTTCTCTAAATCGTCTTTGCGAGTCTCTCCCGCCGTGCGGCCCACTCCGCTGTCGAGAAAAGACCGGGCCCGATTTCGATCAGGCGCGGCAGCATCTGGAAGACCGAGACCTGGTTCCATAACTTCCCGTCGCGGGTGCGAAATCCTTTTTCGTTCAGGTCGCTGGCTATGCTGGAGAAAGGGAAATCCTGAACGACCAGGTCCATCATCTGGGTAAGCACCCGGCGCTCGCGAGGATCGAATTCCAGCCGCTGGCAATCGTCGGAGATGCGCAAGCCATATGGGATCTCTTCCTGGAAGGCGCCTTCACTTGGCGCTTCATCCCCGGGCAGCTCGCGCCGCCACTCAATAGACACTAGTTGCCACCCGGCGGTCATACGCTGCTGCATGATGGATGGACTAAAGGGTCCTGTAACCACATCTCTTATCCGTTCAAAGTGCGCCATGCATATCCTCCTTGGATGACACGACTATGATTTGGTGCCGATGGATTTCTGCCCTTGAGCAGCAATCCATGCACCAAACGCCGATGCAGGTGGATACTGGGATTTAGGCCGGACAGGCTCTCCGGAAACCATGAACATGTGTTCAAAATCACAAATCGCTGTTCGACTGTGGACAGAGGGGCTACGGCTGACTCAATGCATCAAACTCCTCAAATTGCTATTCTGGAGGGGTTATGGCCTTTCCGATCAAAGTCTGTGTGGTGTGTGAAGATGAATTCGAACTGAAGCCGGATAAACCCGGGTTCGCCAATCGCTGCCCATCGTGCAGCGCGGATGAACAAGACGAACGCGGAACCAAGCGCCCGATGGACGCCGACGAACGCAAAACCACGATGGAAGCGAACGAGGCTCGGAGGCAAGCGATGCGCGACCTCCTGTACCGCAAGGATAGCTAGCGGCCGCTCTTCGCAGAGCGTCTTAGTTCTGGACGGTCCGCAACAGCTCCACAAGCTTTGGTGCCGCGACGTGCTGGTAGTCGGCCGACAGCAATCCATAGTCTTCGACCGCGTCGTACTTGCGGCTGGCCCCCGTCGATTGTGTGCCGTTGAGCGCCCAGTAGGCCCAGGCGAGATCATTCTCCTTCATGTAGCGGATATACATTACGAACCAATCTGAGTTCGCCCCGCAGTCTAAGGTTTGGCAGGTGCCGAACTCGCCCACCCATAGGGGAACGCCGGGCTCGGTATGCAGTAGAAATCCAGCGTGCGCGTCGTAGACTTTTTTCAACTCGTCGTAGCTCTCGAATCGATGAGCGTCAATGTTGTAGGCGTGCGGTGAATAGACCAGCCGGCCGGCGATTTTGAGCCGCACCGGAAGTTTGTCGAACCCTACGAAGTTGGTGGAGTAGTTTGGGCCCTCCACCATGACCAGCAAGTGAGGATTCGCCGCAAGCACCGCGTTGCCTCCGCGTTCCGCCGCGGCATGCCAGTCAAGCTTGGGATCCGTTCCTCCCCAAGTTGCGTGGTTGCGGAGCTCGTTGCGCAGATCCGCGCCGACAACCCAGTGCTCGCTCTTGTAGCGGCGCGCGATCGTCTGCCAATCCGCCAGCCACTTGGACTCTGGATATTGGTCGTTGTACCAAAGGCCGTTGCCATCGGTCTCGCTGCAGCACCAGTCCGCTCTGCTTACATGGTTATCCAGGATCACCATGATGTGGGCGTCAGCCAGCGCGCGGACGACCGCGTCCATAATCTCCATGGCGTGCTTGCCTCGCAATTGCGGGTTCGCCTTCAACGCATAATCGGGTACCAGCGGATTACGCTCCACCGTCTCATTGGCCCAAGGCAGGCGCACGGAGTTGACACCCAGATCGACAATCTCTTTCACGATGGTGGCCAGCGGAGCGTGGTCCAGGCCGCCAACAACAAAGTCCAGCTGATCGAAGCCGTACCAGTTGACTGAGGTCAACCGCACCCGATGGCCCGCGCTATCGAGGATGTCATGGCCGCTGGTGTGAAGAGGGGGCGCAGCCTGGCGCATTTGCGCAGTGGCCACCAGCGATGTGAAACCAAGACAGACAGCAGTCATTGACCGAACAAGGGCTGAATCAAGCATGGATCGAAGCATAACCTACAAATGCGACCGTCACCCTGATCATTATTTTCCGATAACTGGTTAATCTGATAGTTCCCAACGCGCATCGGAGAAGGAGAAGATAGCCTAGTGATAGGTGCTCAGCAAAGATTAAACGGAGGTTACAAAGGCCCCATGAAATGCCGACTCGCTCTCGTCATGCTCGCAATATTCCTTTTGACCAGTATGAAGACCTTTGCGCAACAAGGTACTTCACCAGCCTCCCCGGATGCTTTTTCGGAGTCGCCCACGGATGTTGCTTTTTGGGAAGCCTACTGGGGAACACCAAGAGTGGTTTTATTTGGTCCCGAACAGGAAGCTTTCAACCAAAATGCCCACGACATCATCTTCCCCTTCGATGTTTATGACAATCCTTTAAACGCAAACGTCCTCGACGACAATGTCCAATGGTTGAAGGACCATGCCAATGACCGCTTTTACATCGAGGGTTACGCCTCCGTAGAAGGCGAGCTGGGCTACAATCTGGACCTCGCAAAGCAACGGGCGGATTGGGTCAAGCAAGCATTGATAAGCAAGGGCATTCCGGAAAATCGGATCGTGCTGGCGGTGCCGTGGGGGCCCTTGTATCCGGCCTGCAATGAATCGACGGAAGAATGCAGGAGTAAGAACCGGGTGGTCCGGCTTATTTACTCTCCAAGCTGAGAGAAACGACATCAGCCGGAGCGGTCCACTCTTGCTGGCCGGATCGCTCCGCCCGTTGACAAGCGTGGGGCATAGAGTCACTCTGCGTTAAGCAGCGTGAGTTGATTCAGCCGTTCGAGAATCGATGGCACGCGCCCATCATCTAGAACAAATCCCGGAACCGCATCGAGAAAATGAGATTCGTCATGAAGGCTTCTTGCTGCTTCGGCGAGATACTTGCGAACATCGTTGGAGAATCGGCAATCTCTTTAAGCATCGTGCTTCTTCCATCGACCACGGCGACAAAGTCTTCCAAGTCATGGCTCGCCATGAAATCCATCTGTCCACGTCCGCGAAATGCTTCCATCTTGGTACCCAGGAAGTAGGGAGCCGTGATCATTTTGATTGGTTGACCGCTCGGCAAAACGATCTCGCCCAGAAAGGGAGCGAGCTTGGCGGCGGCCTCTTCCAGAAGACGCAAGTTTGGATCAGGCATTCGGCGCCTTGCGGAGCAACTCAACCGCCAGCACCCGTTCCCGGGTTCTTCCACTTCGAATCGCATCGCATAAGGCCAGGAGCTCGTAAGCTTGGAATCAAGCAATGCAGCTTTCGGCAAATTCGAAACTTGAAATCAGTATAAAAATAGGGCAATCCAATGCGCCTGCAAAAGAATCCTACTTCCCGGCTCGACGGTATAAGCGCTTGATATGACAGGAGATGCCAACAGGGGGTAAGCCGTGTCAGCCCCGCTACCGGTAGGTTTGGTGCGCCCGGAGAGATTCGAACTCCCGACCTAACGCTCCGGAGGCGTTCGCTCTATCCAGCTGAGCTACGGGCGCGCAGGTTACAGGATACAACAGGAGCCGCAAGTCAGGACGCTTACGGCTGCGGCTGATTCTCGCTCTTCAGCCGCAGCTGCTCCATAACGGACTGAATCAGCTCTTTGGCGCCCCCGATTTCGCTCAGCACCACTTCCAGATCGAGCGCGGGCTTGGATGGATTGCGCGTGGACGTACAGTAGACCCCGTGCTGGCCGATCAGGATCAAAGCGTCGGTGAGCATGTCGAGGGTCACGGCAAGACGGCCCCGTTCAGCCCCCATCATGAATTCGAACCGCTCCAGATCGTCACGTCGTTGCGCAATCGCGGATTGAGGCGCCGGCATCTTTCCTGCTTTCAGGACTTCTCGGAAGCTGGCCGGGTATAGCGCAGCACCGGTTTGCGAGCCGCCAGCGTCTCGTCGAGACGGGAGATACGCGTGGCGTGCGGCGCATTGAGAACCAGCTCGGGGTTCTCTTCCGCCTCACGGGCGATTTGCCGCATGGCGTCGATAAACAGATCGAGCTCTTCCTTTGATTCGCTTTCCGTCGGCTCGATCATCAGAGCCCCAGGCACGATAAGCGGGAAAGAGGTGGTATAGGGATGAAAGCCATAATCGATCAGCCGCTTGGCGATGTCCCCTGTTTTGACACCTTTTTGCGTCTGCCTTCGATCGCTGAAGACCACCTCATGTAAGGTGGGCGTGCGGTAGGGCAGCTCATACACATCCTCAAGATTCTTACGGATGTAGTTGGCGTTCAGCACCGCGTCTTCGGTGGTTTGCCGCAGACCGTCCGGGCCATTAGCCATGATGTAAGCCAGGGCGCGAACGAACATGCCGAAGTTGCCGTAAAACATGCGCACGCGCCCCACCGACTGGGGACGATCGTAGTCCAGGCGCAGTGTCCGGCGGCCGTCCTGATCGGGTGGGCCCTCGACCACTACAGGCGTAGGCAAAAACGGTTCCAGCATTTTCTTTGCTGCTACCGGGCCGGAGCCGGGTCCCCCCCCGCCATGCGGGGTAGAAAAGGTCTTGTGCAGATTCAGGTGCATCACATCCACGCCGAAGTCCCCTGGACGGGTCTTGCCCACCAGGGCATTCATGTTGGCGCCGTCCATGTAGAGCAGGGCGCCCTTGGCGTGAAGAATGTCGGCAATCTTATGGATCTCGCTCTCGAAGACGCCGATGGTGCTGGGGTTGGTCAGCATCAGCGCAGCTGTGTCGTCGGTGACGATCTGCTCCAATTGCGCGACGTCGACCATGCCCAGCGAGTTGGAGCGCAAGTTCTGCACCTTATAACCGCAGATGGCGGCGGTGGCTGGGTTGGTTCCGTGAGCAGAGTCGGGAATGATGATCCTGGTCCGCGGATTTCCCTTGGATTGATGGTAGGCGCGGACCAGCAGAATGCCGGTGAACTCTCCATGGGCACCGGCCGCCGGCTGCAGCGTGATCGCGTCCATGCCGGTGATATCGAGCAGGCAGGATTGCAGCAGGCGAATGACCTCGAGCGCTCCCTGCGAAAGCGCTTCGGGTTGGTAAGGATGCGCTTCGGCGATGCCTTCCAGGCGTGCAACAAATTCGTTGACCCGCGGGTTGTACTTCATGGTGCAGCTGCCCAACGGGTACATCCCCAGATCGATGGCATAGTTCCAGGTGGAGAGGCGGGTGAAATGACGGATGATCTCGATCTCGCTCAACTCCGGCATCAGGCCCAAATCGGTGCGGGCGGCTTCGCCAAGCAACTGGGACGGGTCCACTTCAGGCACATCGAGCGGCGGCATCTTGTAAGCCTTCTTGCCCGGAGAAGACTTTTCAAAAATCAGGGCCTCATTCTGAGTAAGGTGCGCACGCACCTTGCGGCGTGTGCCTTCAAACGGCTGGTCGGCCGTCTTGCCTGTTTCCGCGCTGGGGGTGGTTGCCATATCTTGTCTAGCTAGCCTTTCAAGCCCGGGTGAAGGCCGCTTCAGAGTCATGCTGCAGCAGCGAGGCGGCGTGGTCGATCTGCTCCCGGGTGTTAAGTTCGGTGGTGCACCACAAGCTGGCGTTGCCCAGTTCGGGGTACCAGCGGCCCAAGGGCAGGCCCCCGATCACCTTCTGCTTGAGCAGTTGCGCATTCAGTTGCTCCGGAGATTCGGTGGTTTGCAGCACAAACTCATGGAAGTGGGGAGATGCAGCGAAGAGCCGCCGCGCTCCGCCGGCCGTAGCAAACTGTTGCGCGGCATAATTGGCCTTGGCCAGGTTATGCAGCGCGAGCTCGTGGATGCCCTCTTTGCCATAGACGGTGAGGAAGATGGTTGCCATCAAAGCGACCAGCGCCTGGTTGGTGCAGATGTTCGAGGTAGCCTTCTCGCGACGAATGTGCTGCTCCCGGGTAGAGAGCGTGAGCACGAAGCCGCGGCGGCCTTCCGTATCCACGGTTTCGCCCACCAGCCGGCCAGGCATTTGCCGGAGGTATTTCTCCTTGGCGGCGATCACCCCGCAATAGGGTCCACCATAGCTCAGCGCGACGCCGAAGGATTGCGCTTCCATGGAGACGATATCGGCTTCTACAGGAGGCCGCACCACGCCCAGTGAAATAGCCTCAGCGATCGATACAATCAGCAGCGCGCCCTTCTTGTGCACGATCTCGGCGATGGCAGGGATATCTTCAATCACCCCAAAAAAGTTCGGTGACTGTATCAGAACGCACGCTGTTTCTTCGCTGACGCTTTGCTCCAGCGCTGCCAGGTCCAGCCGGCCATCCTCGCCGAAGGCCAGTGCCTGGGCGGCCAACCCCTGGTGCTGGGCGTAAGTCTGCATCACCTCGCGATACTCGGGATGCACGGTTCTGGCGACCAGAACTCCGGTGCGGTGCGTGATGCGCACAGCCATGGTTACTGACTCAGCAGCTCCGGTCGAGCCGTCGTACATGGAGGCGTTGGCGATCTCCATACCGGTGAGCTCGCAGATCATCGTCTGGAACTCGAAGATGGCCTGCAGGGTGCCCTGGGTGATCTCCGCCTGGTAGGGAGTGTAGGAAGTGAGGAACTCGCCCCGCTGCACCAGCGAATCGATAATGACTGGCCGGTAGTGGCGGTAGGCGCCGGCGCCAAGGAAACTGCTGTAACCAGCCGCGCTCTGCTGCGCTGCCTTGCGGAAGTATTCGACGATCTCCGATTCGCCCATCTGCCGGGGAACCTCAAGGTCCCGTTGCAGCCGGTATTCCTGGGGAATGGTAGAAAACAGATCGTCGATGGAGTTGGCCCCGATTTGCTTCAGCATTTCGAGCCGTTCGCCGGGCGATTTTGGCAAGTAGCGCATCGTGAATCCTCTATCCCTCTACTACGGCCTGGTTGGCGGTCGGCTTGGCAATGTGGCGCTTCAGTGGGTTTCCTCCTTGACGAACTTCTCGTAGTCCGCTGCATCGAGCAGCTGGCCCACTTCGGAGGGGTCCGCGATTTCTACTTGGAGGATCCACGCCCCGTGGGCGTCGGTGTTGATCTTTTCCGGCGCCGTGGTCAACTCCTCATTAACCGCGATCACGGTGCCCGTCACCGGGGAGTAGAGATCGGAAACGGCCTTCACCGACTCGACGCTGCCGAAGACTTTGCCCTTCTCTACCTTTGCGCCGGGCTTGGGCATCTCGACGAAAACAATATCTCCCAACGTATTCTGGGCGTAGTCCGTAATGCCCACTTTGCCGGTCTTGCCTTCTACCTCAATCCACTCGTGCTCCCGCGTGTAGCGGTAGGTTGCTGGATAGGCCATCCTTCTTGCTCTCCTTGGTTATTTTACGAGACCACAGTTTAAGCGGGCTTCCCCTCAACGGCCTTCTTGGCCCGCCGGTAAAAGGGAGTCGGCACCACTTTTGCCTTGACCAGGTTCCCACGTATCTCGACCGCCACTTCCGTTCCCGGCGCGGTGCGGTCCACCGGTACGTAGGCGAGCGCGATGTTCTTTTTCAAATAGGGCGAGGGGGAGCCGCTGGTCACGTAACCGATCTCTTCGCCTTCCAGGCTAAAGACTTTGTAGCCATCGCGCGCGATGCCGCGATCGATCATCTCCAGCCCGACAAGTTTGCGTTTGGGAGCACCGCCCTGCTTCAGTTCTAAAAGTGCCTGGCCACCGAGAAAGTCGCTCTTGCCCAACTTCGCAAATCGCTCCAGGCCGGCTTCGAGCAGGTTGATCTCTTCTGAGATCTCATGGCCGTAGAGGGCCATGGCGGCTTCCAGGCGAAGAGTATTGCGTGCTCCCAAGCCGCAAGCCAGCAGGCCGAACTCCTTACCTGCTTCGGTCACTTCATTCCATACCCGGGCGCTGGTGGGCTCATCGGAGGGAATGTAGATTTCAAAGCCATCCTCGCCGGTGTAGCCGGTCCGCGCAATGAGCACGTTGTAAAGGCCGCATACCGTGCCCCAGGTGAACCAATAGTTCTTGATCGCGCTCAGATCCACCTTGGTTAGTTTGGCCAGGGTGTCCTGCGCACGCGGGCCCTGGATGGCGAGTTGCGTGTAGTGGTCGCTGTAGTCGCTGATGTGCACACCGGCGAAAGCTCCCACTTGGGAGCGGATCCATTGATAGTCCTTTTCCCGCGTGCCGGCATTGATGACCAGCAGGTAGTCATTTTCGCTGAACTTGTGCACCAGGATGTCGTCGACGAAGGTCCCCTGGGGATAGAGCATGGCTGAGTATTGCGCCTGGCCGACGGCCAGCTTCGATGCATCGTTCATGGAAAGCGCCTGGATGGCAGCTAGCGAGCCCGGGCCGCGAAACTGGATGTCGCCCATGTGGCTCACGTCAAACAACCCCACGGCGGTGCGCACCGCCATATGCTCGGCGGATATGCCGGAGTATTCGACCGGCATATCCCAGCCGCCAAAATCGACCATTTTGGCGCCGAGTTGCCGGTGGACACCATTCAAAGCGGTCTTACGCAGGGCGGGGGCGACGGGAGAGGACACAGTGAATTCCTTGGAAAGAAGTGGCTGACATTCCACGGTAGCACGGACCGGCGGAGGATTTCGCGGCGGGCGTTGGTCCTGTGGCAGCCGATTTCGTCCGGCAGGCTGAACAGTCTGAGCTTTGCCACACCGGCAACAAATGCTGGGTGCCCCATTCAAGCCAAACCCGGGCTTGAATGGGGCACCCACCGTTTGTGGTCTAGCCAAACTTTAGAAAACTATGGTTCTTCAACGTTACTCCCCAGTCTGCTGTGAGACGTGTCGACGGAGCTGATTGTGCACTCCGGCAAGAGGAGTAGGCCCTGCCCATGCCAAGCCATCTACGCCCGCGCCGGCATCGATCATCGCATTTACCTTCCATTGCGACAGATCAACCACCGCAATCTGCTTTGCCTTGGAACAGGAGACATACGCGACCTTGCCATCGGGGCTGGCAAGCACCTTGACCGGATCTTCGCCAACATCGACCGTGCGCACTACCTGAAGACTGGCAAGATCCAGGACCGCCAACTTGTTGGCCTTGGGAAGCGCGATCAGCAAAAACCGGCCGTCCGGTGTGGGCGATGTTCCATAGCCCACAGCAGGCAAGGGAACCCAAGTCTTGATCTTATTCGTCGCGGTATCGATGACCGCCATCTGCGGCTTGGTCTGATCGGAAGTGAAGACCATCTTGTCGTCATTGGAAATGGCAATGCGCTGGGATTCGGACGAGATCGGTATGATGGCGATCGTCTTGCGGCCGGCCATATCCAGTACCGACACCGAACCCGCACCCACATTCGAGGTGTAGCCTCGTTTGCCATCGCGGGAGATAACCAGCATGTGCGATTCCTTTTGCCCAGTGGGGACCGTGCCCAAGATCTTCAGCGTTTTCGGATCGATGATGGTCACCGTCTGGTCGAGTTCCGTCGTCACGTAGAGCAAGCCGTTCGCCCGGTCGTAAACCGGGCAATGGGGCCGTACTCCATGACCAAAGTCCACCTTGCCGGTCACCGTGCGGCTGGGGATATCGATCACGACCATCTCCCGGCCGTCGGTGCCTGGCTTGCCTACACCCGAGCTTCCATAGATCGGCACGTAAGCAGTGAGCCCATCCGGAGAAGTGGCTACCTCGTGGCCGGTGATGCCGCCCTCAGGCACGGTGGCCAGCTGTTTGGCGGCCACTGGATCGATGATGCTCAGATCGCGATCCCCCTGGTTGGTGGCCACCAGAAGCGGCTTAACCGGGGGTGCGGTATTGGCGGAGGCATGGGTCATAAATAGGGTCAGCGGCAGGATCAGGCATAACGCGCAAAGCATAACGCACACGGATACGGGTTTATTCATGGCGTGTGAATTATATCCGCGAAGGGCATTGTCCGGCAGCGAAGAGATAAGCTAGAGGCAAACATGACCGAAGCCCCTGCCAAGCAAAAGGACCCAGGCCAGCCCTGGTGGCCTGCCGTGGTCGCCGTTTTGGCGGTGTGTGGCCTGTATCTATCGCTGCCGGAATCGCTTACCTTCGGACCCTCCTGGCTCCTGTTGGCGGTGATTTTCGTGCTCATGATCCCAACGGTCATCGCCAAGATACGAGGCTCCTATGCGCTCAACCAGGTGCTCGGCTACATCGTGCTGAGCATCGTGACCGCGGCCATGCTCTGGTCGATGTATATGCTGGTCCGCTCTCTCATCCTTCATCAGATCACCCCAGCCGAGCTGCTGCGATCCGCTGCCGCCCTCTGGGCTACCAATTTCCTGGTCTTCGCGTCCTGGTATTGGCGTCTCGATGCGGGAGGACCGCACGCACGACATCTGCGCGGCAACCACACCGAAGGAGATTTCCTCTTTCCTCAAATGACCCTGTCGCCCAGGTCGCAGAAGCCGGTGCAGGAAAACTGGTCTCCTGGTTTTGTGGATTATCTGTTTCTCGCCTTCAACACCAGCACGGCCTTCTCCCCGACCGATTCGCCGGTCCTTTCCCGTTGGGCCAAGGTAGCCATGATGGTGCAATCGACCATCTCCTTCGCCACTGTGGCCTTGTTGGCCGCGCGCGCCGTCAACATACTGTAGTGGTCCGTCAGCCTGGCTGCTGGTATTCGCCGAAAACCTTGCGCAGGCTTCCCGCGATTTCGCCCACGGTCGCGTAGCTCTCAACCGCTTCCAGGATCGCTGGCATCAGGTTGGCGGTAGAACGGGCCTGTTCCGTGACCCGGTCCAGAGCCGCCTGCCAGCGCAGGGGATCGCGGCGAGTGCGGAGCGCGCGTACGCGATCGATCTGCCGCCGTTCTGCTGTCTCATCCACATGCTGATCTGGCACGTAAGCAGAGTCTTCGTCCGGGCTGGCGAAGCGGTTGACGCCGACCACGACGGTCTCTCCCGCATCGACGGCCTGTTGGTGGCGGTAGGCTGCCTCTTCAATTTCCCGCTGCACCCAGCCGCGTTCGATGGCGCCCACCATGCCGCCCAGCGCATCGATACGCTCCAGGTACCTGCGCGCCTCCTGCTCGATCGACGTGGTCAGCGATTCGAGGTAGTAGGAACCGGCGAGCGGATCAACCGTTTGGGCCACACCCGATTCCCGGGCAAGAATCTGCTGTGTGCGCAGCGCCAACCGGGCAGCCTCTTCGCTGGGGAGACCAAGCGCCTCATCGTAGCCGTTGACGTGCAGCGACTGGGCGCCCCCAAGGATGGCGGAGAGCGCCTGCAAGGCCGTGCGGGCCAGGTTGTTCTCCCGCTGCTGCGCGGTCAGAGTCGAGCCGGCGGTCTGGGCATGAAAGCGCAGCACTCCACAGTCCAGGCCAAATTGCTCTTGCAGCAGACGGGCCCAGAGGCGGCGGGCGGCACGGAACTTGGCCACCTCCTCGAAGAAGTCATTGTGGGCAGCAAAAAAGAAGGAAAACCGCGTCGCCGACCGGTCAATGTCCAGCCCGGCCCCACGCAAGGCCTCGAGGTACGCGCGTCCGTTCGCTAACGAGAAGCCGACCTCCTGCACCGCGGTGGCCCCGGCCTCGCGCATGTGGTAGCCGGAGATGGAGATGGGATTCCACTTGGGCAGGTGTTCGCCGGTCCAGACGAACAGATCCGCCACCAGTCGCAGACCTGAAGCCAGGGGATAAATATAGGTTCCGCGGGCGATGTACTCCTTCAGGATGTCATTCTGCACCGTGCCCGAGAGCTGAGCTAATTCGGCGCCGGACCGCCGGGCCGCCACCACGTATAACGCGAGCAGGATACTTGCCGTGGCATTGATGGTCATGGAAGTCGAAATCTTGTCCAGCGGGATGCCGGCAAAGAGACGCTCCATGTCCTCGATCGAGTCGATGGCCACTCCGGTCTTGCCCACCTCGCCGGCCGCCCACGGCGAGTCGGAGTCGTATCCAATCTGAGTAGGGAGGTCGAAAGCCACAGACAGGCCGTCGCTACCCTGCTCCAGAAGAAATTTGTAGCGCTGGTTGGACTGGTCCGCGTCCCCCATCCCGGAATACTGACGCATGGTCCAGAGGCGGCTTCGGTACATGGCAGGCCGAATGCCCCGGGTAAAGGGGTATTGTCCGGGGTAGCCTAAGTCCTCATCGGGGTCGAAGCCAGCCAGGTCCTCCGCCCGGTACAGGGGGCGCTGCATTCCTTAAGGTCGCCTGTTGTTGCCCAAATTGGGGCCCCGCTTGCTCTTCCGGTAGGCGCGGGTGAAGGAGCTGACCGAGAACCAGGCAAAAACGAAGGCCAGGACGCAGTAGAGCAGCAGGTGACTGTGCTCTGGGCCTTCCCGCCAGGCGCTGCGCACGCGATAGACGCTTTGCACAAAGAAGAGGGCGAAAAGGGCGAAAAACAGTCCCGTGATCTCCAGCCACAGCACGCTACCGGCATGGGTAAAGGGACCTAAGAGCGCCTGGCCAAAGGCCTTAGCGCCCCGCTTGGCGGTCACGACCCGGCTACTGATCGGGACAGAAGGGCGGGAGGTTGAGGCCGGAGTTGCCGGCCGGCCATTTCCGGCCGTAGTACCGGCTGGAGCCGACGCGGCAGCCCGTTCCACCCGTTCCCGGAGCATATTTGAGGCCACGCGAACGCCGATGCCGAGCGTACGGCCTACTTTCTTTGGCTCCATTGGAAAAGTTTACCAGTCGGTTGATTCAGATTGCTCCGCTACGCCATCAGAAGTAAGGTAGGTAAAACCGCGCCCTTAGGTGGCGATTGGGGGTAATTCTTTGAATCAACGACTTCGTCGTCTAATTCAGCAGCTGGGGGAAGCCATCCATGAATCGGTTTCCGAGTCCGAGCAGATCTCTGAGGTCGTGCAGGACATCCGCAAGCAGGGCTTTGATGTGCTGCTGATGCTGGAAGCGACGATTGGTTTGAACGAGGTAGAACAACAGCCTGTCTCCGAGCTGGAGGCCCCGGTAAATGAAAGTTCCCAGGGAGATGAGACTTTTAATGCGCAGGATGTACACTTTCTGCGCTCCCTGCGCATCTCGGTCGAGGAGGGCTGAACGCAGGGGAGTTTCGGGGCCTTCACACCTCAGGTATAGAGTTGGCAACAGCGCTTCGCGCGGCCTGAGGGCCGTGGCAGCGCGCACGGGCACCGCAGGGACGGAATGAAAGACACACTCGGAGTACTGCTAGCAGGGGGCGCAGGTGAGCGGCTTTTCCCCCTCACGCGCGATCGAGCTAAGCCAGCGGTTCCCTTTGGCGGCAACTACCGCATCATCGACATCACGTTATCCAATTGCATTAACTCAGACCTGCGCCGGGTCTACATCCTCACCCAATACAAGGCGCTCTCGCTCAACCGTCACATCCGCGAAGGCTGGACGGGCATCGTGGCCCAGGAGCTGGGCGAATTCATCGAGATTCTGCCCCCCATGCAGCGGGTCAGTGCGAACTGGTACATGGGCACGGCCGACGCCGTTTACCAGAACATTTACTCGATCGGCGCTGAGCAGCCCAAGCATGTGCTCATTCTCTCCGGCGATCACATCTACAAGATGAACTACGGGCTCATGCTGGATCACCACATGGCTGCTAACGCAGACGTGACCCTGGCGACGCTGCCCATCGAGCCCGCGGATGTGGCGCGTTTCGGGGTGGTGGAGGTGAGCCGGACGGGCGAGGTGATCGGCTTCCAGGAGAAGCCCAAGACCACCAACCTGCGCTCCCCCTTTAATCCGACCAAGGTGGATGCCTCGATGGGCATCTATCTGTTCAACACCGACGTGCTGCTGCCCGCGTTGATGAAAGATGCTGAAGACCCCAACTCCAAGCACGACTTCGGGCACAACATCCTGCCAGGCATTTTGGGGCGCTACAAGATTTCCGCATACAACTTCGTTGATGAGAACAAACAGAACGCGCTTTACTGGCGCGATGTAGGAACGCTGGAGGCATATTTCGACGCCAACATGGATGTGGCGTCCGTTTCTCCAATCTTCAATTTGTATGACAAGGCGTGGCCGATGCGCACGCGGCAGCGGCAGTATCCGCCGGCCAAGTTCGTCTTTGGCGAGCCGGGACGCACCGGCATGGCGATTAACTCGGTAATCTCGGCCGGCTGCATCGTGTCTGGTGCGGTGGTGCGCAACAGCGTTCTCTCCCAGGACGTGCGTGTGAATTCCTATGCCGAGGTCGAGTCGAGCATCATCTTCACCCACGTGGACATCGGGCGGCACTGCCGCATCCGGCGGGCAATCATCGACCGCGATGTGCACTTGCCCGAAGGGACGGTGATCGGCTACGACCGGGAAGAAGATCGCCGTAATTACTTCGTGACGCAGAGCGGATTGACGGTGGTCACTCGCGATTATTCTCTCTACGAAAATCCGGTTTCGCCGGACTTCATGCAGCAGTCATAGGTTCGACTCCGAGCCGCCTTAGGAGAGGACGCCCTTATTTTACGTCTTACCGTCCGGGGATACGTGCTTTTATACAACTCTAATAAAAGCAGTTAGTCCGTCAGCTGCCGTGAATATGCAGGTCCGGCATAAGTCCGCCTCGCGCCATTTTTATCCGTTGATCTTCCGGGCAGTCTCGGCCCATGAAAAACCGAGGCTGTTTCCTTCTGCTCCCTCTTTTGGCATTGGCCGGCAATGCAAAGACCATTACAGCCCAGGCCTCTGCACTCCAGGTGCAGGTTTACGACTACACCGGTTTGAGCCCGGCAGCGCTCCATCAATTCATCGCGAGGACACAAGAAATCCTGGCCGGTTCGGGTGTCTCGCTGGAGGTGGACGCCTGCGCGAGCGGTGCCCTGCTGTGCGAGAGCCATACCGGGAGTTCCAGGCAGATCGTGATCAGGGTGATCTCTGATACGGGCAAGACGAAGACAAAAGATGTACGCCTGGACACGTTAGGCCAGTCTATTGCCGGCCCCGATGGCGGAACATACGCCACTGTGTTCTTAAAGCCGGCGGGGGACACAGCTTCGGAAGAAAACTTACCCCGGACCATTGTGCTCGCCTACGCCGCCGCACACGAGATCGGGCACCTGCTTCTCGGCGAAGCCCATACCGCTCAGGGTTTGATGAAAGCGTATTGGAACGCGGACGACTTTTTGGCGATGGCACAGAATCGCTTTCACTTCACCCCTGCACAGACGCGAGAACTGACAACCCTCTACGGTACGGCGGGTCGAGCTGAGGGCGGCGCAGACACAGACTTGGCCATTCGTGATTGAGTGCCGGCTACGGCATCTGCGTCATCCAGGTATCACTGTGTACCTGGGGCAGGCTAATGAGGATCTTGTCACGGGCGACGCTGAGGTCGGAGTCTTCGAGGCTGAACGCCCCAGCGCGGCCCGCCGAATCGTGAAAATGCTCATAGGCAAACGGTGGACCCAACGGATGTTTGGTCAGCGGATCGAGTCGCTGGGCCCAAATGCAAAGATTTCCATCGCGCGTGGATGTGAAATACAGCGTGTTCCCATCGGCAGAGAATTGAGGCTTATCGTCCCTGTGTCGTCCGTCGGTGACCGCGATCCATTCCCCTTCCGTGGCCGCCGAGCCGTGCCGTACTGGGGCAATCAGGATCTGTGAGAGTGGCTCCGGCAATTTCAACGATTGTGACTTCTTGAAAACCACCCAGCGGTCGTCCCAGGAGAAATACGGGTGAAAAACCGGTGCATCCGGAAGACTCACGAAATCCTTCACGGTTCTCGCGTGTAGATCGAGGGCGATAATTCGAGACTTGTCCAGGTCCGTCGGGTCGTATTTCTGGAAAAGAACCACCGATCCGTCGGACGAAAAGCCACGCGGCGTACAGTACTGACAGATCTGCTCCGGTTGCCCGCCTGCGGCCGCAACCGTGAAGCTACACGGGAGTGGGCTATCCGGTTCGTCCGGCCACGTGCCCTCTTTGCAACCGCGTTCGAAGATCACTCTTGACCCGTCCGGAGAAATAGCGACAGAAGAGTTATCGCCCGGTACTCTCCCCTTATCGTCCAGGACGTGATCGATCGCGGTGCTCATATCTCTTAGCACGATGGTGTTGGGCTTGCCGGGGTTAGAAGAGTCATACGTCATCCACTTTCCGTCCCGGGAGACCGAGGGAGACGTGTGACTTCCACCCTCGGGGAGAGGTAATTGGAGGGTGGGAGCCAGTTTTTCGCCGCGGTCGCTGATCGAGACTTGATAGATCGATACGGTGGAGCTCCAGATGTTGTACGCGAGCTTACCGTCGTCCGCCGCTGAGCCGCCGGGGCCGAGCCTGCCATTGCCGGCAGCAACCAATTCCGGGGTCTCAGCTATTCTGCCTTGCGGGGAGACTTCAATGCGCCAAAGCTTCCAGCTTTCGTGGTTGGCAGTAGAGTAGATGATCCATTCGCGGCCGTTAGCATTCCGAATCCAGGCCCTCACGGCAACCACGGTTTTGTAGTTTTGCTCAATGCCTGGCAGTTGGGCTAGCCGGGGTTGCCCCTCCGCAAGGGGGACGATCCACCACGCGGCAGGCTCACCTTGGTCACGGCTGCGGACCCCAAAGAAAATAATCTCCTTCCCGCTGGGAGCCCAAACCGGGGCCCCGTATAGGAGGAAGTTCTGATTGAGAGGCAGAGCTACAGGCTGTCCACCATCCACGGATACGGTGAACGCTTTCTTGTCTTTCCAGTAAAGGAGGCGATCGCCGCCGGGTGAGAATTGCGGGAATTCTGCACGGGGGGTTGCGACGACCAGTCTCGGGTCCCCAGGTAGAGTTGAGGCGATGTAGATTCCACCTCCATTCCTCGTGGAAAAGAAGGCGATACGTGTACCATCGGGTGAGAAATTAGGCATGCTCGCGGGATAAGAATCCGTGGTCACCGGAATCGCTTCGCCCCCTGCGGTCTGCTGTACCCAGATGTGGGGTGTGCCACCCCCAAGACTTGACATGTAGGCCAGCAGCTTCCCATCCCGGGAAAGGGCGGGGCATACACCAAAGGACGTGATATGCGTGGGTTCTTGCAAGGCGTTCTTGACGGGCCGCCTCAGCCACGCAAAGGTCGCGATGCCTATGACGGCGAGCACGATCGCGATGGCCGGTGCCGCGATGCCTACCATCCGCGAGGGCGATTTGTGGGGCTCCGCCGGAGTTGCAACTGAGGCGGGAGGCCCTGGCGCGGACGGGGGCCGCGTTTCGATTGGAGGGATCTCTGTCACCGGCGCGATAAAACGGTATCCGCGTCGGGGGACCGTTTCAATATACTGTGGCGCGCCGGCATTATCGTTCAATGCCTCTCGCAGGCGATTTACCGCTTTGTTGAGGGACTGATCGAAGTCAACGAACGTATCGCTCCAGATTTGCTGTTGCAGTTGCTCACGGGTGATGAGCTCACCCGGCCGCTCCGCCAGCATCACCAGGACCCGGAAAGGCTGCTCCTGCAGTCGAAGCAGCACGCCCTGCTTGCGCAACTCCATGGCGCCTTGGTCCAGTTCGTATACACCGAAGCGGATCTTGTCAGGCATCGGTCACATCCTTGCTGCCTAATCTAACTTAGAGCAGCTCGTCATTCTTCTTTGGATCTTCAAGTCAGAATTTTGTCCGCGCCAGGTCATTTTTATTCAGTGATCTTCCGGCCAGTCTCGGCCCATGTCAAACCGAGGCTCACTTCAAATGCTTCTTCTGGCGCTGGCGGGCAGCGCAACCATCGTTCCCGCACCCGCAGCAGAAACCCATTGCCCTGGAAATGTCGCCAGCGTACCCTTCCGATTCGTAAGCAGCCACTGGATCGTCCTGGCGGTATCCATCGACCACACAGGACCCTACAATTTTCTATTGGATAGCGGCACCCAGGTCACTTTGATCGATCCTTCTCTCGCCACCGCCCTTCATCTGGATACTCAGGGCACGGCCGTCGTCTCGGGAATCGGATCAGATCAGTCTGATTCGTACGCGCAACTTGAGCTGATCGAAGCTGGGTCTCACTTTGTTGCCAACCAGAAAGTCCTCGTTCATGACTTACAGAATCTGCATTCCGCCAATCTGCACGTGCAGGGCATTCTCGGGGAGGATTTCATCGAGCAATTCGACCTGCTGATCGACAATGCACACCGACTGCTCTGTCTGGACGACTCGGCAGCGATGCGCGCAGAGGTGAAAGGGCCGCATATCCCGCTGGTTTTTACCGCTGAGACAGACGATGCCGGCGCGATGCCCGGGTTGCTGCTCGTTACGGTACGCTTATCCGGCGGCATGCGGCCCCTTCGGCTACTGATCGACTCCGGTGCGAACGAGCCTATACTTTTCAACAGCTCTCAACACATGTCGCTGCGGCCCTCTCACGCCATGACTTTCCGCGGGCGTGGCGTGGATGCCGCGCAGCTGACCTTTTCGGTTTTGCCACCTCAGGACGTGAAGATCGGCTCACTCAAATTGCCCGGCGTCGTCTTCTTCAGCACTACCGCCGAGAATGACTCCTTTGTACAGGGGTTCGACGGTGTACTGAATACGGGGCTCTTCCGCCGCGTCTTTATCGACCACGCTGATCACTTTGTCGTCCTCGAAGCGAGATAAGAGCGAACACCGCACCGCGGATCGCTACTTTCGGCTCAGCTCCCACGCTCCATGCATCGCGTCGACCACGGTTTCAAACAGCCGGTTACTCGTCTCCCGCCGTGACCCTGCCCTGGTTACGTAGCGAACGACGACGTCCATGCCCTCGCTTGTCAGGCGGACATCCACGGAAGGCGTCGCACTCAGCGCGGGCAGACCCCTTTTCTGGGTCACCCGTCGCCAGGCCTCTTCCGCCATCGTCGCATCGGTATCAGTTCCTCTTACGACTGCCTCCTGAATCAGGTCGGCTAAAGGATAAGCGCTGACTCCGGGCGGCACACTCACCGTGATCTCGTCCCACATCCATTGCCCGGCGGTCGAGAAATTGAAGTACTTGCCCCGAATGGCATACCCGTTCAAAAAGGAAACCAACCGCTGCGCCGGTTGGCCATGCGCCGTCCAGCTTCCCGTCTCGAGTAGTAACGTGCGGAAGAGCCCGATCTCCATTGCCTCACCGCCGACCCCGTCAATCTGCACCCGGTCGCCTGCGCGTATCCCGTTCTGTCCCCGGAGGACCAGCCAACCGAAGAGCGCCAGGAGGAAGTCCCGGACCACCAGGACCAGCGTCGCCGTTGCCACTGCCAGGATCGTTGCTATCTTCCGCGGAGGGCCGAAGAGGATGACCAGCACCAACAGCACGCCAATCGCTTCGATCGCCCGGTTAAGAATTAGGCGCAGCGTCTGCCACTGCTGCCCTTCTCGCGGCATGCGGTCGAATGCCGCCTGCAAAGCCCGGTTAGCCAGGATGGTCACCAGAACAATGATCGCGATCAAGGCCAGTGACCGCAGTATCAAGCCGAGAATGATTTTGTGTTGCAGCTCAACCTGGTTAGCCCAGCGAACGTAGAGCGCGGCAAGCTGCTGCTGCGTCCATAACCGGTCGTCGACGAGACTCAAGATAGTCCGCTGCGTTGCCAGGCCCTGCATTGCCTTGGCCCGTGCCGCGATCGGTTCCTCAGCCGTTTTAACGGGGACATTGGCTTCGCTCGTCTCGGCCTGCTGCTGCAGCCTGGCATGGTCCGCGGTGAGCGCGGTGGCATCTTCCCGCGCCAGGTGCTCCGCCTGCTCGATCAGTTGCTCACGGGTACGTTGTGCCCACCACGCCAAAATCTGCCCCGCCAGCGTCGTGTGCCGGCGAGCCGAGAAGATCGCGGCCTGCTTTTCACTCCCGGTTGCCAGCAGGTCGTACTGCCTCGTCTCTGTCTCGCGCGCCGATAACTCGCGCCGAATTTCTTCCTGATGATCGCCACTCGCCCGCGCCAATTCCCCCCGCACGTCCGATAGCTCATCCTGGTCGAGACTTAGCTGGGCCTTGGAAGCCTCCAGCTCCTCTCCGACGGGCGTGGCGCCTCTGCGTGAAGCTGGAGCCGCGCCTTCCACGCGGTCGGACGCCTCTTCCTTCAAGGCCACGACCCGTTCCTGCTCCGCTTCTACGGTCTGCTGCAGTTCGGTGACCCGCTGCTGCAGAGTCCATGCGTCGCCGGTCAGCTCCCTGGTCTCCGCGCCCGCCTGGCGCAGAGATTGAGCAAAGTTCTGGTCTACCTCGTGATCGGCCAGTCGCTCCGCTTCTCGCGCGAGCTGCAGTTCCTCCGCCGATGCGGCCAATGCCGTCAGCGCCTTCGCAGTGGACCAAGGCCGCTGGTCCACGATCCCAAATGGGTGAGGAAGGGCGTTCCAACCTGCTTCTTGCCCATGCAGGAAGGGCACATTCTTCATCACTCCCCGGATCAGAAAGCTCCCCAGCAAACACAAAACCAGCACTGCCAGCGACACCGCCGCAGCTATCCTTTGAGCGCGATTCATCCTGGCCCTCTTATGCCACATTTGCCTGTGATCTATTGGAGTTACGAAGGGGAGTGTCAATTAGTTTAGCTGTATCGAGGCAAATCCCAACAAAAATCGGACGGTTCGGCAGATGCGCGAAGCAAGAGGCTTTAGCGCAGTTCTCTTTTAGTCATGTGTGAACGGGGATGTCGGTAACAAAGAGTGCCGGGCATGTAGGTAACACTTTCGTCGAGGTAGCCCCCGCGGCTAGTGCCGGTCGATTACTTCTGGGTTACTTCCCGAGTACCCAGCATCAGCTCGACCACCCTTCCGAATAAACGGTTTCGCGTCTCCAGGCGCACTCCTGCGCGGGTTACGTAGCGCACTACAATGTCCACGCCCTCACCCGCAGCCGCCGGGCGCAAATCGACGGAAGGGATCGCACTGAACTGTGGTGCACCTTGCTCGTGGGTCACGCGTTTCCATTCCTCTTCCGCCATCTTCGCGTCCGACTCAGTGGCCTTTACGGCCGCTTCGCGGATCTGGTCGATCAACGGATAAGCCTTCGCTCCGGGGGGAATACTTACCTTGATCTCATCCCACATCCACTGCCCGGTGGTGGAGAAATTGAAGTACTTCCCGCGTATCGCATACCCGTTCAGAAAGGAAACCCGCCGCCCCGTCGGATGACCATTGGCGGTCCAGTTTCCTGTCTCCAGCAACCATGTGCGGAAGATCCCGATCTCCACCGCCTCGCCGCCCACTCCGTCAATCTCCACCCAATCGCCCACCCGTATCCCGTTCTTGCCCATCAGGACAAACCAACCACAGAAGGCGAGGATGAAGTCTTGGAAAACCACGGTCAACCCCGCCGTAGCCAGCCCGAGAATCGTGGGCATTTGCTGCGGAGTGCCGAAGATCACCAACAGCACCAGCAGCAAGCCAAAGAGTTGTGTCCCCAGGTTGAGAATGATGCGCAGCGTCTGCCTCTGCCGCCGGTCATGCGACAAATGGTCGAAGGCCACCTGCAGGCCCCAGCCAGCCAGAATGGTCAGCAAGACGATGGTCGCGATCAAGGTGAGCGACCGCAGCATCAGGTGGAGCATGATCTTATGCTGCAGCTCTACCTGACTGCCCCAGCGGACGTAGAGAGTAACCAACTGCTGCTGCGCCCCCAACCGGTCGTCGAGGATGCTCAAGATAGTCCGTTGGCTGGCCAGGCCTTGCAGTTGCTTCACTCTCGTCGCACTCGACTCCCCGGCCGTTTGGGCCGCGGCGGCACTCGTTTCCGCTGTCTGGGCTTCCTGCTGCAGGCGCATATGGTCCGCCATGAGCGCAGCGACGTCGGCGCGTGCCAACCCTTCCGCCTGCTCGATCAGTTGTTTCCTATTCCGCTGCGCCCACCACTCTGCGATCTGCCCCGCCAGTGTGGTGTACTGGCCGGCGGAAACCACCGCGGTCTGTCCCTCTCCTCCTGCCTGCAGGTTGTACTTCTTCATCTCCGCTTCCCGCGCAGATAACTCCCGCTGAATCTCACCTCGGTGATCTCCGCTCGCTCGTGCCAGATCCTCCATAGAATCCGACAACTCGTCCTGGTCAAGGCTCAGCTGCGCCTTGGCGACGGCCAGATCGTCGGTCGCCGGGCTGACAGCGCTGGCCGTTCCCGCACCGGGACCGGCCTTTGCCGTCAATGCTGTGACCCGATCCTGGTCTTCTTTGACTATCTGTTGCAACTCGGTGACTCGTTGCTGCAAGGTCAGTGCTTCGCCGGTCAGTTGCCTGGTCTCCGCACTCGCCTGGCGCAGAGATTGAGCGAAATTCTGGTCTACCTCGTGGTCGGCCAGGCGCTCCGCTTCGCGCGCCAACTGCAACTCTTCCGCGGACACCGCCAACGCAGCGAGCGTCTTTGCTGTCTGCCAAGGCCGTTGGTCCACGATTCCGTAAGGACGAGGCACTGCGTTCCAACCTGCCTTCTCTCCATGCAGGAAGGGCAGATTTTCCATCACGCCCCGGGTCATGAAGCTTGCCAGCAAACACAAAACCACCACCGCCAACGACACTGCAGCTGCTATCTTTTGAGCGCGATTCATTCTGGCCTCATCCCGCAGTACCTGACTCAGCCTAAACCCGGTATTGCTCTGATCCGTGGAAACAAAGCTGGAAACAAAAAATGCCCTGGGCCGAAGCCCAAGGCATTCTTTGCATATCGGTCGCTGTAAGGGTTTTAGGAGCGAACGCTGACTACATTGGTTTGGCTTACCACCATAACCGCTCCGGGACGAGAGCCGTGCCCGGAGATGTACCCTTTGCGATGGCCATTCCGGCAGACGAACCACTGCTCGTAAAATCGATCGGAATGCTTAGGGACACCGGCGAGGTCTACCGTTTCATAGGCAGCCGGTTGCTCGGTCATCATCTCACCGCACTGTTTGCAACGTTCAGTAGGCATTCGTTCCTCCTCCTGCATTACTTATATGAAGCTCGAGAGGACTTCGGCTACAGTTCCGGTAGCCGTTTCCAACCTTTGGTAATGGCAGCGGAGCGATAAGCCATTCGTGTGACTGGGCTGATAGACTTTCGCGATGAAACAACGACCCATCCGCGCCGCCTTCCTGTTTGCTGCCTGCCTCCCGGTCTTTGCGTTGGCCCAGACCCCGGCCGCCCCGCTGACAGCACCAGCGGCGAATGCCCTTGCACCTGCCTTTCCTCCCTACCTCTCGCCCGAGATCCACCCCGACGGCACGGTGACCCTCCGCCTGCGCGCGCCCAACGCCCAAAAAGTCGACCTGGTGCTCGAAGGTGCGGTCACGGCGATGCAGCAAGGTGCGGACGGTCTGTGGACGGCGACCACGCCCGTCCTCGCACCGGAAATCTATGGTTATCGCTTTGTGGTCGACGGCACGCCGGTGCTGGATCCCAGGAACGTCGATGTGCGCGACAATTTCCTGAACCTTTGGAGCAATCTCACGATTCCCGGCACGCCGGCCCAGCCGTGGGAGCTGCAGCCCATTCCGCACGGCATCGTGCAACACCATTTTTATACCTCGCAGGTGGTCCTTGGCCTGCCCAACAATCAAAGCGATTACTATGTCTACACGCCGCCCGGCTATAACCCGAAGGCCCGCGAAAGCTATCCCGTGCTTTACCTTCTGCACGGCTACAGCGATGAGGCTGATGGCTGGACCCAGGTCGGCAAAGCGCACTTTATTTTCGACAGCCTGATTGCTTCGGGCAAAGCGAAGCCGATGATTGTGGTAATGACCTTGGGCTACGGCAACATGGCGGTGCTCAAGCCCGGGCGCACTCCTGAACTGAATGAACAGAATTACAGCCTCTACGAAAAAGCACTCGTGACCGAAGTGATCCCGCAGATTGAAGCCAACTATCACGTGTCGAAGAAGCGTGAAGATCGCGCCATCGCCGGGCTTTCCATGGGCGGCCATGAGAGCCTGTTCGTTGGTCTCACACACCCTGAACTCTTCGCCTGGATCGGCACATTTTCCGCCGGCCTCAATGCCAAAGCCATCGCGGATCTTCCCCAGACCAACGCGCAAAAGGCAAATCTTCGTCTGCTATGGATGGCCTGCGGTGTCGACGATGCGCTGCTCACGCCCAACCAGACTGTGATCGCCGCGCTTAAAGCCGAAGGCCTTCCGGTAACAGCTATCGAAACCCCAGGTCACCACCAATGGCCTGTGTGGCGCGACAACCTGATCCATTTTGCTCCGCTCCTCTTCCAGAAGTAGGAAGCAACCCGACCCCACTTGCTCTCAAAAACCGACAGGAGTACCGTGGTTGCATTGTAGGTATCACCGGGGGCAGATATGAAATGCGCCAGCATCCTCTCGCTCGCCATCCTCTTTTCAACCGCCTGTGCCTTTAGCCAGGAGACCGTCATCCGTTCCGACGCAAAGCTCGCTGTGGCGTCGCCTCCCTTGCGCATGGACAGCACCAATTGTCCTGTCGGCCTGCAGGTGAAACACGCAACCGGTCTGCCCATCGCAATAAGCGCCGAGAGCCCCGCCATCAACAGAAAGGCGCTTCCTGATGGGGTGTCCGTTCAGAACCTCGGAATTCACCTGATTTTGACCAACCTCTCGCCGCGGTCCATCGTGAGCGCGCAAGTCGTGGTTCACGGATTTAGTAACAAATGGAGATACGTTCCCTTATCGGGGGCGGATCCTGACCTGGCGACGCCGGTGGACGTTGCCTTGGACGTAAAGGGTAACGGCCAAGCGTCGCGCAACCTCTCGTTAAGCCACTTCACTGCGATCACCGCCGTGGATGTCAACGCGATTACCTACGCCGACGGCTCCACTTGGCGCACTTCTTCCGCGGGGACCTGTAGCGCGTCTCCCGACCTGCTCATGCTCGTGAACGCTGAACGATAGTCAAACGCATGGGGCGGACATCGAAAACCCCGTGCGTCTCGTCTATACAAGAGTTGAGCGTTCGTACACCCGAAGCCCAGGAGGAGTTTTTCCGATGAGGAAGTCATTCAGTTTTCGTATACAGAGTGCAGTCCTGGCCGTATGTCTGGCCGGTGGCGCGCATGTTCTTGCCCAGGAAGCCGGCGGAGCGCCCGCCCCGCCTCCGCAGGGCGGAGGAGGCCACCGCGGGATGATGGATCCGGCACAGCAATTGGAGGGGATGACCAAGCGCTACAATCTGTCTGCCGATCAGCAAACCCAACTCAAGCCCATTCTGGCATCCAATCAGCAACAAATGCAGGCGTTGCGCGGGGATTCCTCGCTATCTCGGGATGACCGTATGGCGAAGATGATGAGCATTCGCGCCGATACCAAGACCAAGATTGAAGCTGTTTTGAACCCTGACCAGAAGAAGCAATTTGATGCGGATCAACAACAAATGCAGGAGCGCATGCAGCAACGGATGCAAGGCGGCGGGCCCGGCGGTGGCGGACCTCCACCGCAACAGTAGCGCTTGACCAAGCGCAGCGCCGAGCACTTGAAGGTGCCGGAATAATATGCTCTCATCCTGAGGTCACGGCAGCAGACGAAAAACTCGTCTGCTGCCCAGGTTGGGAAGGATGACCCACGGCAAACGGACGGCTGCGCTACCTATCGTGTTATGCGCTATGACCACCCTGGTCATGGCCGCCAATAACGACAGCAATCCCCTCAAAAACCAGGGTTCTCTTGACCAGCTGGCCAAGCAGGCTGGTGTATACAACGCATCGAGCACTGGCAAGACGCCGGGTTTCGTGGTCGATCCCGCATGGCCGCAACCGCTGCCCAACAACTGGCTTCTAGGCCAGATTGGCGGCCTCTATGTCGACCCGCATGACCATATCTGGGTCTACAACCGGCCGCGCACCATGACCAATGAAGAGGCCGGCCTCGAAGCGCCCGTGCCCGGTGCCGTCAATGCCCAGGGGCAGCCGGTCAACGGACTTGGCCAGGTACGCACCTATGGCTCGATCGCAGACTGCTGCAAAGCCGCGCCCTCGGTGCTGGAGTTTGATACCGCGGGAAAGTTGCTGCGCGCCTGGGGTGGTCCCGCAGACCCAGGTTTTATCGGGGGTAAGTGCAAGGCGGAAGCAGGCTGCCTGTGGCCCAGCAGCGAGCACGGGATTTATATCGACCAGAAAGACAACGTGTGGCTCTCGGGAAATTCCGCGGCGGCTGACAAGGGAGGATCACCCTGGGCCACCAACAAGCAAGGCGGCGACGGCTTCGTTTTGAAGTTCGACATGGACGGCAATTTCAAGTTGAGAATCGGCGGAACCCCCAGCAGACCCGACAGCAACGATACGCACGGCGGCACGAATGGCACACCGCTGCTTTACCAGGCGGCGGATATGGTGGTCGATTCCGCGACCAGCCGGCTATTCATTGCCGACGGCTACGGCAATCGCCGGGTCCTCATCGTGGATGCCGACACCGGCAAGTACATCGGCCATTTCGGCGCCTACGGAAACAATCCAGTCGACGACACCGCTGCTGCCGCGGCCGGGACCTGGATGGAGGACTACACCAAAGGCAACAAGCACCCAGCCTTCTTCCGCAACCCGGTGCACTGCGTGAAGATTGCCAATGACGGAAAGCTCTATGTCTGCGACCGGGGCAACGATCGCATTCAAGTGTTTGACATTCACGATCCCGCGCTGGGTAAGCCTTGCAGCAATGCAAGCGGCACGGCCGGCAAGTGCGGGTTCGTGGCCGAGCAATTCGTCAGTGAGCACACCAGCGTCATTGGCACCGCCGTTTCCTTGAACTTCTCCAAAGACAAAGAGCAGAGTTGCCTCTACATCGGAGACAACGCCAACATGACCATCTATGTGCTGAACCGAAGCAACCTGCAGGAGTTGGGCCGGCTCGGCCGCAGTGGCCGCATGCCGGGAGACTTCCACTGGCTGCATCAGGTGAGCCTGGACAGCCAGGGCAACCTCTATACCGGAGAAGTGGACACCGGCAAGCGGATCCAGAGATTTCTCCGCTACGGTAGCAACGGATGCAGCGGCACTGGATCGCCAGTGGTCGGCGGGCCTATTCCTGCGAAGTAGCCCGGCATCTTTTTATTCTGACTTGAGTATGGTTTGCGACTCGATCTTGGCGGGGTCGAGCTGCACGTTGAACCCGGGGCCGGTGGGCAGGGCGATGTGGGCGTTGACCGGAACCAGGGGATTGCTTTCGAAGTGGTAGTAGTGCCGCATCTTGTTGACCAGGAATTCTCCCAAGGGAAAGGTCATGGGCGATTGGCTGCTGATGATGTGAACGGCCGCGCGCAAGCTATGGCCGTGCGGGATCACGGGCACATCGTGCAGAGAAGCGACCGTGCCTATGCGCAACAGTTCTGACGTGCCCCCACACCACTCCGGATCAGCCTGCACTACGGAGAGCGCGTCCGCTTGCAGGTAACGCTCCACTTCCCATCTGCCGTAGAAATGCTCCCCGGACGCGATGGGAATCGTGGTGCTGCGGCGCATGGCAGCAAAGCTCTCGATCTTCTCCGGATGAGTCGCTTCCTCGATCCAGTGGGGCCGGTATTTTTCCACCTGGTGCGCCCACTCCAGGGTATAGTCCTGGTCCCATCCGCTGTAGGCGTCAAACATGATCTCGCTTTCGTCGCCCAGGGTTTCGCGCAAAATGCGGACCAGCTCGACATTCTTCTTCATGCCCTCGGGCCCGGAGCCCGGGCCGTAACCCATGAACCACTTCTGGTAGCGAAAGCCTTGCTGCTTGATGGCCAGAGCGCGGGTACGCACCGCCTCCGGCTCGAGCGAAAAACCGAGGCAGCTGGCGTACATCTCCACCGAGGAGCGCGTGGGACCGCCCAGCAATCGATATACCGGCACGCCGTAGTAGCGTCCGCGCACGTCCCACAACGTGTTGTCGACCGCGCTGATCGCCATCATGAAGAATCCATCGCGCGAATGGCGATTGGAACGATACATCTGGTCCCACAGCGCTTCTCCGGCAAGCGCATCCTTTGCTAGGAGGAAGGGCCGCAGCTCCTGTTGAACCACGATCGCCGCGCTCTTCTCGAGCGGGCCGTAAAGACCTTCGATACCACCGGCCGTGTGCACGCGCAGGTAGATCGCGCTGGTGTGGACCTCTTTGCTGCCCGATGGCTTGTCGGTATAGGGTTCCGGCCGCAGGTCGTCGTATACATCGAGTGGGTTCACTTGCGGCTGCCCGTTGATACCTGCTTCCTCGGTATACCTGCCGTGCAGCTCGATCAGCTCCACTGCCTCAATCTTCAGCGGACCGCCGGCATGATCGTTAACAGGAGCCAATGCAGCGGCCAGCCCACGCGTGCGGGTCGTCGTGAATGCCGTCGCGGCCGCGCCCAGCAGAAAGTGGCGGCGGTTCAGCGAGGTAAAGACAGAACCGGGGCGAATGGAGTCAAGCGAGCGTTTCATTTCATTATCCACTTTACCGTGCCACGAATCGCGAACACGATGGCGACTTTACTTTCTCACCCCAGCGGCAACTGTTAGCTGACAGTGATCTCAGAAGAATCGTCCGGAGAAGCTCCTAAAATCACATCATTCTCTTCCGGAGTCCTCTTGATGAATGCCTGTACCGAATCGAATCCCGAAATCGACCTCAACCGCGACCTTCCGATGATGAGCGACGAAGGACTGATTGCTGCGGCGCAATCGGGCCAGGAGTGGGCTTTCGTCGAGCTATGCGCACGCAGCTCAAAACGCGCCTTTAGCACCATCTACAGGGTGACCCAGAATCGTGAAGATGCGGAGGACGCGCTGCAGGATTCCATGCTGCGCGCCTTCCAGCACCTGCGGCAATTTGACGGCAGGTCGAGCTTCGCCACCTGGTTCACGCGCATCGGCATCAATTCCGCGCTCATGATCCTGCGCCGGAAACGCATCCGGCCCGAAACATCGATGGACGTAGACGCTGAAGGAGACTCCTGGCAGCACTGGCAGATCGCGCAGCACTCTACGGATCCGGAGAAACATTACCTGGTATGCGAAAGGTCTACGCAACTGAAACGGGCTATCTGCCGGCTGCCCGACTCGCTCCGTTCTGTGATTGAGCAGGGGCAGATGAAGGGGCATTCCACCAAACAGATCGCCGATCGTATGGGAATTTCTGTCCCTGCCACTAAGTCGCGCCTGGCCCGAGCCCGAGCGGCTCTGCGCAAGTCACTGGCCTAGCAAGCACCAGGCCCGCCTCAACCAATGCATCGCGCGCCGCATAATTGCGCTCGCGCAACGAACTCTGATTGTCCCGGTGTTATATCTGCTTGGTTGCCGCTCCTCGTCCAGCGAAAGGAGTTGCTCCGGGATCGCTTGCGTCAAGAGACTCCCGCCAATTTTGGAAATGCGGGAGAAAGCGATGTCCTGGTGGATCACCGTTCTGTACGTAATGATGGGGTATGCATTGTTGTCGGCAATCTTCGTCGGCTTTTGGGGAGTGCGGGCGCTTCGTTTCAAGCGGCTCGCGGTAGCCGGCGATCAGCTGGAGCCGACGCTACGAAGATGGCTTGAGGACTCTGGCCTGAGCACGAAAACTACCTCCGATCCAGCGTGGAATTTTGGACTGCTCGCCACCTTGCCGGATGGCAGGTCAATTTACATCGTGCAGATGAAAGAGCATCGGCGCTTTGTCACCTTTCAGGCGAACGTAGCCATCTCTCCAGAGCAGCAGGCCATTCTCAAAGCGATGCCCAGCAAGTATTTCGAGAAACTGGCGCAAGAGGTAGTCCTCAAGGTTTTCCTGGCCAAGATGGTGCTTGTCGTGCGAACCCGGCTCAGCGATGTCTCGCTCTTTTCGCAGCTCGCGATCGCCGAGCTAACCGAAGACGCGTTTTTTAAGCACATAGACGACATGGACAACTCCATCCTGCTGGCGCGCAACATTGTTTCCCAAGGCGCGGGACGCGCGCCGCGGTTAGTAAGTCAGCGAGATATGCACGAGCACCGCTGAGAACTTATGAATGGGAAGAGAAACTTCTCGGTCAGCCGTTGTCAAGTTGGGCTCCTCCACTGAAGCACTATTGGGTTATCGCCGATATCTCTTGTAAGGTATGCCGTAGAAGTCTACTGGCTATCATGCCCACAACCCGATTCACGCTGGGGTTGAGGGCTTCGGCAAGTCATCTGGCTGCCCGCCTGCACGATAAGAATCGGGGGCCGCAACCAAGCGGATGAATGTCCTGCAATGGGTGGACGACTTATGAACCCCGGCGCCGATGAGCTCAATCAGTCCCTAAAGCAATTACAGGAAGTTTGGCGCGTGTCCAACAAATACAATGCTGCGGCCTGCTGCACCATATGTAATGGCGTGGTTCAACACGAGCCCTGGTGCGTCATCGTGAACAAGGAAATGGAGTATGCTTTCCTGCTCGCCGTAGACCCCGTAATCATCACGGAAGGCGACAAGATAGCGCTGCATTCGTTGGGCGTGCTGTGGCATGCCCGTGCCTCGAAGTGCGAATCAGCCTAATCATCCGGACCATCGCGCAACGGTTCAAGCACCAGCGGACCAAAAGAATTGTCGATGAGAGCCTTCCATCCTCCGTCCGGCTGCTTGCGAAATACCGTAGTTGCGGTGAAAGTCCGCGCCGCCGCGCCGTTGAGGTGGAGAGCCCAGCGAGACAGGAAGAGTGCCACGCCGTCGGCTTCGATCACGTGCCTCTTGGGCTGCTCTGCCGAGGCGCCCGATTGCATCGCTCTAGCGAAAAAAAATTCGTAGCTCCGCCCTGCCCCTGGCTGTTTTCCCCGGCTCGGTAACGACGACTGCCGCATCCTCGTAGAAGTCGAGGACTGCGTGGAGGTCGCCTCGGGCGAACGCTCGATCCAATAATTTCACTGCCTGCTCAGGACTGCTGGCGATCATGCTCATCCTCCCTAAACGATCTGTAACACGTGTTGTTGTACGAAACGGGATCTGCCGTTCAGAAAAGTATTGCTCAACCGGCAGCAGTCAGTTTCGTAGCAGAACCCCTAAGTATCGGGACGGGTGATCCGGGTTTGCACCAGCGTACCTGGAATTACGGAGGTTAACGGCTGTTCTCACACAGACTCTGAAGCTCCTACCTTTCGAGCTGTTCAGGTGGCTGAAAAAGCCAGTGCTGAAGTGGCACGCTGCCCAAGCGGCCCGGTTTCAGCGTAGGATGCTCTCAATATGAAGCGTCTGTGGCCACGGATTCTCCAGGCTTTGCTGGCCTTTCTGGTCGTCCTTTACCTCGGCGACTGGATCACTCTACGGGTCAGAACCGGGGCGCAAGGATCGAACAGCGTGCAGGTGGAGCAGTTTTTGCGCACGCCGCTCAAGGGCCAGAAGGAGGAGTTCGACTACATGGGGACAGTTGCCGAACCGTGCGTGCCGGCACTTTTTCCCCATCGGTCCGAGGCACCCTGCTGGTGGCTGGAACGGCATAAAATCAGCTGGGTGTCGCCTTGAATCGGTTTTGGGGTGTGAGCGCTGGCCGTGCTACTGGAACTCGCTAAATTCGCTTCTTTGCTGGTGAGCATTCTTGCCCTTGATGCCGTTTTTCATACTGCCTTTCTTGAGCCCGGAAGCCACCTCGAAGAACAATTGCTGCCCGCCCTGCGCCTGTTGTTGCTGGCCGCAGCCATTTCCCTGACCAGCGGGTACATCTTTCGCGCCGAGGAGAGAAGGGCAGGGCCGAGCGGAATCCGCCACCACGGTAGCGTGGCCGGCTCCTTGCCCATGAGGATTTTCTGGTGGGGAAGCGGAGTGATGTCTCTGCTTTTTTTTCTCGCCTGGTTGCTGGAGCGCTACCATCGCCTGTGGCGCTAAGCAGGCGGACGGCTACAGTACGATTATCTGCGGCGCCCGCCAGGTGTGCCGCTGTAGAGCGTTTCACCTCTACGCGGCATGGGGAAGGGCCAGGAAGTGCGGCTTTTCTTGAGGAAAAGCCGCGGTGGAAGTGGTTGCTCTGTCAGCAACCGGAGTGAAAACGCTCTGACGTTGAATGGAACCGAAGCCGGAGGAGGCGCGTATCAGCAAGCATGAGTCTGGCCGGCACGCTTCCGTTGAACATCGCGCCAACAGGAGCGCACCGTGAGCGTTACCAGTCCGGCCACGGGAGGCCCTATCCTACAAGCCGAGGAATCCCCGCGGTGAATCTCCCATCGAACACGCCGGAGAGCGATCCGCGCCGGCAATGGCCGGCTGCGCGGCGAACTGAGGCTCCGGAGATGGATTGGCCCGCGCTGGTCAGGCGCTGCCTGGACGGCGATTCCGCCGCATGGGCGGAGCTGGTGGCTGCCCAACAGCGCCGGGTTTACGCGCTCTGTTACCGCTTTACCGCCTCGTCGCATGACGCGGAAGATCTGACCCAGGATGTCTTCATCAAGCTGTACGGCAACCTCGCCAGCTTCGACGCCGCCAAGGGCAGCTTCCAGACCTGGATCACGACCCTGACGCGCAACCTGCTGGTCGATCATTTTCGCCGTTCCCGCCAGCAGCGGGTCACGGACTCGATGGACGCCGGCTGGGAGCTGGGCAACGACCCCTCGCGCGTCGAACCGATCGTCGACCAGCGCACCACGCCCTTTCAGCAGGCGGTGCGCAACCAGCTGGAACAGATGGTGCAGCATGCCTTAGCCAAAGTCTCGCCGGAGTTGCGCGAAGCGGTTATACTACGCGACCTGCAGGATATGGATTACAAAGAGATTGCCGAAGTGTTGGCGATTCCCCAGGGAACCGTCAAGTCTCGTATCAGCCGCGGCCGCGCGGAACTAGCGCGGTTGCTGGAACGTACTAAAGGGCAGGTGATGTAAATGTCTGAGCGCGAGCAAAACAAGCCGTCCGGCCAGCCAGGCCGGGTTTTACGGTGCGACGAATGGGAAAACCTGATCGCCGATGCGCTGGACGGGACCCTGTCTGCGGCCGACGCCGCAGCCTTCGACCGCCATCAGGGCGAATGCGCACTCTGTGCCCAGATGCTCAAAGAAACCCTGCAGGGCAAGGCCTGGATCGAGTACCTGGCTGCGGAGCCGGAAGTGCCGGTGGATCTGCTCCAGAAAATCCTCGACCGCACCAGCGGACGCACGGTGTCGGGGGAGCAAACAGGCATTGTGGGCGGGGCCCCGGTGCCGGTACGCGCAGTGCCGGCCCGCTCGGCGTGGCATCGGGTGATGCCTGTAGTCCGCCAGGTGGCCCGCCAGGCTTTTGAGCCCCGGCTGATGATGACTGCGGCCATGGCCTTCTTCTCCATTGCCCTCACCCTGAACCTGACCGGGATCAAGCTGACCGAAGTACGAGCCTCCGACCTGCGCCCTTCGCGGATGCGGGCTACAGTTACCCGCCAGTTCTACTCCACCAACGAGCAGGTTATGAAGTATTACGAGAACCTGCGGCTGGTCTATGAGATGGAGGCCCGGGTGCGCGAATTGCGGCGCTCCACGGAGGCGGAACCCTCGCCCCGGCCAGCCGCCACTTCACCCAACGAGACTCCCAAACAGCGGCCGCGTGACGGCACCGGCAGCCCCAGCTCGACCGCGCCCAGCGGAGGACAGGCCCCCGTACCCCAGGGCAGGCGCACGCCCTTGCAAAGCGATGCGACCCTGCCGGCGATGATGGCGGAGTCCCGGCACTTCTCTGCGGGGCCCACGGATGTACAGCAATTGCCGGCCAGTTTTGACCGTAGTGGAAAGAAAGTAAAAGTGAAGAGAGAGGTTTTCAGGGCTTTGCGGTCAACAACTGAAGACCAAGCGGAAAGGAGCTTGGTATGAACTGCGTTAATCATCCTGAGGTTGCGGCTGCTGCCTATTGTCAGAACTGCGGAAAGGCACTATGCACCGGGTGTATGCGCTCGGTAGGAGGTGTGATCTACTGCGAACCCTGCCTGGCGGCTCGCCTGTCCTCTCCACCCCCGGGCGGCGCTGCTTATTCTGACGCCAACTTGACTGGCTTGCACGCCCATCCGGTGCTGGCCGGTCTGCTGGGCTTTATTCCTGGGGTGGGCGCCATGTACAACGGCCAATACATCAAAGCCCTGGCCCACGTGCTTATTTTTGCGGTCTTCGTTAGTCTCTCCGACAAGAGCTTCGTCTTCGGCTTGCTGCTGGCCGCGTGGATCTTTTATCAGGTCTTCGACGCTGCCCAGACCGCGAAGGCGCGCCGCGACGGATTACCCCTGCCCAATCCCTTCGGTCTCAACGACCTTGGGAGCAGGCTGGGCATGGCTCCTACTCCTGGGCACGTGCCCTACGCGGCCGGCTTTACCCCCGGCGCCGCGCCCGGCGGCCCAGTGGTGACTCCTGATCCCTTTTCCCCAGCAGGAACGGGCGCCTATCCCGCATCCGGTCCCGTTCAGGGTTTTGCGCCGCCGCCGCCCTACACCGGGTCCTACGGGGTTCCTCCTAATGCACCGCCTGGTCCTTTTGGTTCGCCTGTCCCCGGGGCTTCGAATCCGCCGTTCTATGGTGCGTCCGGCGGTGCTCCCGGCCCCCTCGAACCCGCGGAACACAAACATCCAGTGGGTGCGGTGGTGCTGATCGTCATTGGGATTGTGCTGCTGCTGCAGACCCTGGGGGTGTTTGAAGAGGAGTGGATCAGCCGTGCTTGGCCGTTAGCGATTATCGGGGTCGGGGCCTGGCTGCTGTATCGCAGAACCCGGGATACTCCGCGAGGAGGTGCGCAATGAATGCCTGGCTGCTCATCCGCCGCCTGCGCGGGCCCGCGTTCCTGATCCTGGTCGGTATTACTGCGCTGCTCAACCAGTGGGGCGTGCTGGGCTTCAGCCGCAGTTGGCCGCTGTACCTGATCCTGGCCGGAATACTGGGGCTGGCGGAGCGGGCAGCCATCGCCGCCGCCCCCACTGCGCTGCCGCCGCCCCTCTACCCCGGCGGCTATCCGGGTTCCGGCGTGCCCCCGGCTGACCCCTTCGCCGATCCCAACAGGAGCGCGTGATGGCGACCCTGCCCCCTCCCTATTCCCAGCGCGACGCCGCCCGCGCCCAGCGCTACTACCGCCGCTCTCTGCGCCCGCCCTCCATGCTCGGCCCGGTGGTGCTGATTGTGGTGGGCGTGATCGCGCTGCTGGTCGAAACCAACCGGCTGAATGCTTTTCATCTCTGGGACTGGTACATCCGCTGGTGGCCGCTGCTGCTGATCGGCGTGGGCGTGCTCTCGCTGGGGGAGTGGTGGCTGGACGGCCGCCGAGGCAACCTGGGCCGCCGCTCGCACGGGGGCTTGGTCGGGCTCATCATCTGCCTGGCGATCCTGGGCTACGTGGTGAGCCGCACCAACCACCTGCGCGGCATGCACCTGTTCGGCCATGGAGTGGACGAAGACGATGTCTTCTCTCACATGTTCGGCCAGCAACACGATGCCGACCGCAACTTGAACCGGGAGATCCCGGCGGGCGCGCTGGTGGAGATCCAGGTGCCCCACGGGGACGTGACCGTGACCCCGTCCGGGGACGATCAGATTCATGTCGCCGCGCACCAGGTGGTGTACGCGTCGAACGACCGCGATGCCAAGCGCAACCTGGATACGTTGGCTCCGCAGCTGACGGTCAACGGCAAGAACGTGACGCTGCGCGCCGCCGACGGCAACGATGGCCGCGCCGACCTGACCATCGAGATCCCGAACGGCGCCGTGCCCACGATCACCGCCGGGCATGGCGACGTGACCATTGAGGGCCTCGCCGGGGATGCGAATGTGACTGCGGAACGCGGGGATGTCAAAGTGGACAATCTGACCGGCGGCCTTCATGTGCACATGAGCAAAGGGGAGTTTAGCGCCCACGCCATCGCGGGAGAATTATCGCTGCAGGGGCGGCTGGACGACGTTTCCATCTCAGATGTGCAGGGCAAGGTGGCGCTCGACGGCGACTTCTTCGGGGATACCGACCTGGCGCACATCAACGCGCCGGTCCATTTTCATTCCAGCCGCACCGACTTGGAGGTAGCCAGTATTCCCGGAGACCTGTCCATCGATAGCGGGGATCTGCAGCTGAACAACGCCACCGGCCCCGCGCGCATTGCTACCAGCGCCAAGGATGTGGAGTGCACTGGCATTGCCGGTGACCTGCATGTCGAAGACGGAGACGGGGACATCTCGGTGGGCGCAATAGCGCCGCTGGGCGCGTTGCAGATTCACAACCGCAATGGCGCCATCCACCTGACCGTGCCCCAGGGCGCAGGCTTTCAACTGCAGGCGACCGCCAGGAACGGCAGTATCGATTCCAAGCTGGATCTGCCGGTCAGCAGCGCCGGCGATAGCCAGAGCATTACCGGCAAGGTGGGCGCGGGCGGCCCCAAGGTGGACCTGGTGGCCGATCACGGGGACATTGAGATCGCAGACATGGAGCCGGTTCCACCGGAGCCGCCCACACCGCCAGCGCCTCCGGCTCCGCCAGCGCCGCCCGGAAGCAAGCCCCCGCGCCACCTTCGGCCCTCGAAGAGCTCCTCCGGAGATGATGGGGAGACGGGCAGCCAGCCAGTCGTTCAGTAGGGCGGCCGGCAGCTCAGTAGCGGGCGGCCAGCCGTTCGGTAATGATGGCTTCGACCCGTTCCACCACCTGGTCGAGCGAGAGATCGGTGGAATCAATGATCACCGCGTCGGCCGCGGGCTGCAGCGGTGATTCGGCCCGGGTACGGTCGCGGCGGTCGCGCTCCCGCAACTCCTGCAGAACGGACTCAGCCGCCAGCGGCGCGTTGGGACCATTTTGTTGATAGCGGCGCTGGCCGCGCACTTCGGCCGCCGCGTCGAGAAAGATCTTAACTTCGGCGTTGGGAAAGACCTTGGTGCCGATATCTCTCCCCTCCATCACCACTCCACTGTCGGCGCCCAGCTGGCGCTGCATGGAAACCATCCATTGGCGAATGTTGGGGTGTACGCTCACGCGCGAGGCGGCGGCGGTCACGTCGGCTTCGCGGATGCGCTTGGTGACCTCCACATCGTCCAGAAAAACACGATTGCCGAGAGCGGCCGGCAGCAGCCGGATGCGGCTCTTCAACGCCAGCCGGCCAAGCTCTTCCCGATCATCGACGTCGCTATCGGTCTGAATGGCCTTGAGCGCGAAGGCGCGATACATGGCGCCCGTCTCCAGGTTCAACAACCCGAAGCGGGCCGCGATGCGCGCCGCGACCGTACTCTTGCCGGCGCCTGCCGGGCCGTCGATTGCGACCACCAGGGGCGGACTGTGGCTGTCTGTCATGCTCCTGGTTTCTTCCTATCTGGTTTGCGCCCACGGAAAGCGGGTGGCTTTCCCGATTTGCCCCCGGAACCGGGGGGCCGACTCGGAGGACGGCCCCCGGGTCGACTTCCTGGCTCGGACCAGGACTTAGCCGGTCGGGACCCGGGCACAAAGGGAGGCCTCGGTCCGCGGTCGCCCCGGCCCTTTCCGCCATCGCTCGATCCCGGCTTTCGCTCCGGCCGGGCATAACCGGCTGGACGCGGCCGGTCGCTACTCGCTCCCCCGCTGGTTGGTCTGGGACGGGCAGCGCGGTCAGTACCCCCCGGGAAGGGTGGCCTGGAACTTGGCGGTCTGGAAGCAGGCGGTCTGGAAGCAGGTGGTCTGGAACTAGGTGGTCTGGAACCAGGCCGCGACGTTCCCGGGAAAGGACGGCCGGGACGGTCGGCCCTGGGCCGGTCCGATCGGGGCCGGTCCGATCGGGGACGGTCAGACCACGGTCGTTCAGGCCTGGGACCATCGGGTCTGGGGCGATCAAATCTGGCTGGCCTGGGGCCGCTGGGCCGGCCACCCTGCTGCGGCGGACCACTCTGCCCTTGATTGGAGCGATAGGGAGTCAACGGACGGTTAGCCCCATAAGCAGACGGAGGTCTTGGCGTACGACCCTGAGCACGATCGCCAGCAGAGCGCGCCCGGCTGGGATCCCCAGGCCCCCGCTCGCCCCGTACTGCGCGGGGCGGGAACGGTGGGGCACCCTCTCTCGCTGAACCGGTATTGGGCCGGTCACCGTACTTCCGCGCGGGACGGAACGGGGCATCACGGCGCGCTCCGGCGCGCGGAGGACGCGGGCCGGAACCGGATTTCCTTCCCGGGAGCGCCCATGGCTTGGGAGACTCTCGTTTTGCGGCTCCAGTCCACGCGGGTCTGGCACCCGGCCGCGCTCCATCGCGGACCTCCGGCCTGGTTCCTGGTTTGCTTTCGTACTTCCTCGCCGGGCGAGTTTCGGGCGCTGCGGCGCCCCGTCTTACGTAGGGTCGTGCTGCCTGTCCGGGCACTGAAGGAGGCCGCGAACCTGGTGCGGGACGAGGCCTGCCTGCGATGCGCGTGCCCTCCTCTTTTCCGCCCCAGGGTGCTCCACGCGCCGGAGCTTTCGCTGCCGGCTTCCATGCCGGGCGGCTCGGTGAGCCCGGTCTGGCAGGAGTTTTCCATCCCGCACCGGAGCCGGGCTTGGCCGCGGCAGGTCTGGGTCCCGGGCGCTGTCCGGGTCTTGGTGCGGGTCTCGGTTCCGGTCCGGGCCCCGCCGCGGGTTTGATGCGGCGGAAGATGGGAGCCGATGCCGCAGGAAGCGTGACATCCGAGGCGGGAATCGCCTCCCGGGGAGCCGTAGCCTGCATCTTTCTTGGCCTGGGTTTCTGCGCCAGGGACGGGCTTGACGGTTCCGCGTCAGGGGCGGACGCGACAGCCAGCTCAGCAAATTCCGGCAAGCCGTTTTCCAGGAAGTAGTAGGTCTGCGCGTCCATCGAGAGGGTATGGATCTGGCGCGTGGCCGACAAGCCGCGCACCGCTTCCCGCACCCGCGAGCGAGAGGCTACGGGGGAAAGAAAGATCTCAATCTCTTCGCTTGAGGCCGCGTACACCGACTGCAGGTACATGGAGACCAGGAGCGAGAGGGCGGTCACCTGGGAGGTATTGCTGCCGGTCTCGAGCGCCCCGCGGTGGCGCACCCGCAGCAACTCCCAGCGCGCCGGCTGGCCCGCGTCCCCGAACACCGGGCTGATGCGCAGACTTTGCCAAAGCTCGGATAGACCCCGCAGCACCGCGGCTTCCGTGAGCTCGCGGCCCAGGGTTTCCCGCGCCTCAGCGGCGGTGACCGCGCCCTCTTTGTCCAAAGCCTTCCACAGTTCCAGCACCAGGGGAGAGACCTTGTGGCCGGAGGATTTCTGCGGCGCATGCTTCCAGTCCGGATCGGCGCGCAGGGAGAGAACATAGGGCAGCGCCTCGCTGTGGGCGAGGAAATCCGGCTGCTCCCCCACCGTGCCCAGCAGGTTGAGCGGCACCACGGTGCCGGAGGCGACCAGACGTGTCATCAGGCCTCGCGCCTGTTCGATCGCGGCTGCGCCGGGCATAGCCTGGCGGCTCCCCAAACAGGCTTCGACAAATGAGGGGGCGGGCGCCGGCAACTGCGCTTGCCGCGGCAGAAAAAGGCACAGCGGATGCTGTGCCAGCCAGATCTCTGCATCGTCGAGGGTGAGAATGGGGCTTTGCTTCTGGCGCCAGTGCGCCGCCCGTGCTGCCTGGAGTTGCTCTGCTATCAAGAAAGTCTCTTTTCGTGCGTGGTCATGGCGACCGGACCGCATCTACACGCGGGTGCGGTCTCTCTCAAGGGCTTAAGAAGCTATCGGAGAAAGTATCTAAATCCGGTGAAATGCCCGCTGGATGTCTTTCCAAGCATACCGCAGGACGATGGGACGGCCATGCGGGCAGCTGGTGGGGTGCTCGGTAGCAGCCAGCTCGGCCAACAACCATTCCATACGCGCCGGGTCGAGCGGAGTGTTTACTTTGATGGCTGCGTGGCACGCGATCGAGGCGGCAATCCGGGTACGCGCGGCTTCCAGATTTTCTGCCTGTTCGACTGAGCCCGCTTGCTCCAGCACTTCGACCAGCATGCGCTCGAGCTCGGCGCCCTCGAGACCGGCGGGGGCAGCTTTTATGGCGATGGTGCGCGGGCCGAAGAGCTCCGCTTCAAACCCATTGGCTTCGAGCTCAAGAGCAATGGCGGCGAAGGTGACCATCTGCGCCGGCAGCAGGTCGATCAGCATAGGCATGAGCAGCCGTTGGCGTTCCACCTGCTGCACCTGGCGTTGGCGCAGCACGCGCTCGAAGAGCACCCGCTCATGGGCCACGTGCTGATCAATGATCCATAGCCCCTCCTGGTTCACCGCCAGGATGAAGGAGTCGCGCAACTGGCCCAGCGGCCGCAAGGACGCCAAGCCATGCAGCGAGGGGCTCCCCCCGGTTTCCGCTTCTTCCTCTTGCGCCAGCGCAGAAGAGCAACTGGAGGAGCGTACGCCGTTGGCAGCCGCCAGGCTGCTCTCGAGCGCGGCGGTCACGGGCGCGGCGAAGGGCAGCACGCCGGGAGAGGGAGGAACGGCCGGGGAGCTTAAGTGGAAACCATCTTCCTTGGGGTGCTCCAAATCGGGAGTCCAGCCGCCGGAGCTGGGCGTCTCCCACTGGCCGGCATCGGACGCAAAACCAGGGGAAGCAAAACCCGGGGACGAAGGCGCAGCCGGGGAAACCAGCGCCGGCGTAGCGCTGGGATGAGCGCTGAGTGCCTGCAGAAACCCCGCCGCCGGCCGGCCCAGGGTTAATTGGTTGCGGATCGTGTCGCGCACAAAATCGTGCAGCCACGCTGCCTGGCGGAAACGAACTTCCGTTTTGGCCGGGTGGACGTTGACATCCACTTCCTCCGGCGGCATCTCCACAAACAGCAGCACCACGGGAAACGACGTGGGGGCAAGAATATTGCGGTAGGCCTCGCTCACCGCGTGCATGAGCAAGCGGTCGCGCACTAGGCGGCGATTGACGAAGCAGTAGATGGAATTGCGATTCAGTTTCTCCAGCTCCGGTTTGGAAGTGAAGCCGGTGATGCGCAACCATCCCGGTTCCGGCGCCTGGTAGTCCGCCGGCCGTCTCCAGGGCGGAGGCTCGGGCAGCCCGGCGCGCGCCAGCTCTATTTCGGCCGCCAGGGGAAGCAGCTGATCGAGGGTATCCTGGCCGAAAATCTGGAAGATGCGCTCCGCCGGCCGGCGTACCGGGGGCGCCACCAGCAGGGCATGCGTGGCGGAGTGCAGTTCGAAATGTTTGTCCGGGTGGGCCAGGGCGTAATGGGTAACTAGCGCGGTTACGTGTGCCAGCTCGGTGGTTTCGGCCTTGAGAAATTTGCGCCGCGCCGGGGTATTGAAGAACAGGTCGCGCACAGTAAACGTTGTACCTGCCGGAGCGCCCGCGTCCTCGCACAACAGCAGCTTACCCCCGGCAATCTCCAGGCGCGTGCCCGAGCTTTCCCCTGCGGCGCGGGTCACCATCTCCACCCGGGCGATCGAGGCGATCGAGGGCAGCGCTTCGCCGCGAAAGCCCAGGGTCGCGATCGAGTGCAGGTCGTCGCTGGTGCGCAGCTTGGAGGTGGCGTGGCGTTCGAAAGCCAGCAGAGCATCGTCGCGCACCATCCCGCACCCATCGTCCGCGATGCGTATCAGCTTGCGGCCCCCGCCCTCGACCGCGATGACGATGCGCGTGGCCCCGGCGTCGAGCGCATTCTCGAGCAACTCCTTGACCACGGAAACCGGCCGGTCGACGACCTCGCCGGCGGCGATCTGGTTGGCCACCTGGTCGGCCAGTATGTGGATGCGGCCCATGGAATCGCTACCCCTTCTGTTTTAACTTAGCAGGGACTTCAACGCGAGGAGGCACTCGGGGCCCGCCGAACACGGTAGGAAATGGAGATCGGGACGCGCGGCAAAACTATTCCCAAAGCGGTGCTTGGGGAAGCGCACCCGGAAGCTGGCTACAGCATCCGGGCGCGAAACTGCTTTAGCGGCCGGAGCGCACCCGCCGGGGCAGTGCCTGGCTAGGCCGTTTGCTCTTGGCCAGCCGTTTGCCGCGGGGTCGCGCCACTGCCTCTTCGCGCGCCGAGGCAACCTCGGTGAGCGAGTCCCCCAGCACGTGCAGGCGGAGAAAATTGGTGGAGCCCGACTTGGTCCGGGTGCCGGCGACGATGCCCAGAATCTGCCGCGGCTGCACGTGGCCTCCTGCTTCGAGCAGGCGCTCGGCGGTCTCAACCATCTGTTCCGCAGTCGCCAGTTTGTTGCACAGGATGGGTTGGACACCCCACAGCAAGGTCATGCGATGGATCACGATCTGGACGCTGCTCAGCCCGAAGATGGGGGACTTGGGACGGTACTTGGAAAGTTGCCGCGCGGTGGTCCCGGTCTCGGTGAAGACCGCGATGGCGCTGATGTCCAGGTCCTCGGCGGCGTGGGCCATCGATTCGCAAATAGTTTCGGCGACCGATAGACGGACGTGGCCCGGCTGGCCCCGCTCGCTGACCCGGGGAAGATCCTGGGCTTCGGTTTCGAGCACAATCTTGGCCATCATCTTGATCGCCTCGACGGGATATTTGCCGGCCGCGGTTTCCGCCGACAGCATCACGGCGTCGGTTCCGTCGTAGATGGCGTTGGCCACATCGCTGGCCTCGGCCCGCGTCGGCCGGGGATTTTCAATCATCGACTCCAGCATCTGGGTGGCGGTAATCACCGGCTTGCGATAATCCGCCGCGCGGCGAATCACATGCTTCTGAATGGCCGGCACCTTCTCCGGCGGCATTTCGACCCCCAAATCTCCGCGCGCGACCATCACCCCATCGGCCGCCTCCAGGATGCTTTCCAGGTGCTGAATGGCCTGCGGCTTTTCGAGCTTGGCAATGATCCAGGTCTCGGCGCCCATGGAAGTCACGCGCTGGCGCACCAGCCGTATATCTTCCGCGGTGCGCACGAAGGAGACGGCAATGGCGTCCACGCCATTGTGCACCGCGAACTCCAGGTCTTCTTCGTCCTTGGCGGTCAACGAGGGCACGCGCACCGGAATGCCGGGCAAATTGATGCCTTTGTGTTCGCCCAGCATGCCGCCGTTGATGACCTCGCACTCCGTGTCCTGGCCGTGAATGGCCAGCACGTGCAACTCAATCAGCCCGTCGGAGAGCAGAATGCGCGCTCCCGGCTCGAGATTTTCCGCCAGCGTCGGGAAGGTGGTGGCGATGAGGGTGTTGGTGCCCGCGATATCGCGCGGCGTGATGGTCAGCCGCTGTCCGGCCTTGAGCTGCACCGGGATGCGGTTCTTCAGCCGGCCGGTGCGGATCTTGGGTCCCTGCAAATCGCCCAGGATGCAGATCGGCTTGTTTTCTTCCTTGGAGACCTTACGCACCATTTCGATCAGCTTGAGCTTTTCCGCCTGGGTGCCGTGAGAGAAGTTCAGCCGGGCGACATCAAGGCCGGCGCGGACCAGTTCGCGGAAGACCGGTTCTTGGTTACAGGAGGGGCCAAGCGTAGCAACAATCTTGGCTCGGCGGCGTTGGTCCGTGGGCAGGGAATAGCTCGGTTCCATCAGGGTAAAACTCATTCGTCCCCCATACTGCGATCCCGGAGACGCTCTAGCGATACACGACCGGTCGAGACCGGAAATCATCGTGAAACCGCCATAAGGGCATCCAGCATGCTCAATTCTACGCGTACTCGGCCAGCGGAGGTTTAGGGCTGGTTAACAGCCGAGATCCGAACCCCCGGAGATACTGCTGCCGCCTCGGGGGGCCGGGCTCCTGTGGCCACCAGGGCTTCTTTTCCCGGTGGAGCGTTGCCTTCTTCGGGATGCGCCGGCCGCTGCGGCTTGGGAAAGATATGGGCGTTGAACTCGGCGCCGATGAGCACGCTTACGGTCGAGATGTAGAGCCACACCAGGGTAGCGACCACCGCTCCCAGGGGGCCGTAAACCACGGAATAGTCGGCGAAGCGGGTCAGATAAAAACCAAAGCCCAGGGTGGCCAGGAACCAGATGACAGCAGCGCCGCATGCTCCTGGCCACACATATTTCCAGGCTCGCCGCCGGGGTGTGCCGAACTGGTAGACCACGGTCAGCACGAAGATGGTGGTGACCAGGCCGATCGCCCAGCGCACGATGCGCCAGATGAAAAGCACGATGGGTCCGAGTACGTGATAACTGTTGCTGACCACCCATTGTTCGATCTGATGGCCAAAAGCAACCATCACTGTCGCGAAAGCCATGGGCACCAGGCACAGGGGAACCAGGGCCAGCGAAACCAGGCGCTCCACCCAGAAGCTCCACTCCCGGCGGGGCAGGTCATAGGCCCGGCGAAACCCTTCCATCAGCGAATTCATCACCCCCATGGCGGCCACCAGGCTGACCACGATGGCGGAAAAGACCACCTGTTCGCCGCGCAGCCTCTGGGTGGTGAAGTAGGCGTGCAGCAGGGTCATGGTGTCTGCCGGGAGCACATCGGCGAAGGCGGCCCGCATCTCGCCGCGCAACGTATCCGATTCCGGGGTCAGGGCGAGCAGGGTGGTGAGCACGAGGATGGTGGGAAAGAGACAGAGAATCGCGGAATACGCGGCGCCCTTAGCCGTGCCGAATACGTCATGCGAGAGCGAAGTCAGCAAGGCGAGGCGAAATTTTTCTAGCCCACGACCCATGCCATCGAAGGTACATGAACGCCACCCCGGGGCCAAGGCGGACGATGTAAATGCTTTAGCTCTTCCACTGCAGCAGGAAGGCGGTCACTGAAGCCGAATCCATTTTCCGCATGGCGGCGGACTCGCCGTGCCGTTGGCTGTAGATCAATTGGCCGCCGGGATCGAGCACGGCCAGCGCAGGAACTCCCTTGTCGAGCGGAATGCCGTACCTCGCGGCGATGGCAAGATTCTCATCGTATTGGCCGATGTTGACCGGGACCAGCACGTAGTGGCTCTCCAGCAGGTTGCGGTTGGCAGGATCGTGGAAGTAGATCTCGAGCACCTGGCAATCGCCGCACCAGTTGCCGCCGAAATCGAGCAGAACGCGCTTCTTTTCTCGCGTGGCCTTGGCCAGCGCGGCGGTGATATCCGCCTCTGCCTGGCTGCCATCGGGATAAATGACTGCCCGGCCCGGCTCCTCGGCAACCGGCGTCGCCTCGGGAGCCTGGCGGCAGCCCAACCCGGCGCCCAACAGCAGGACGGCAGCGATGACGATCGATCTTGCGGGCATTCGCATGGAGAACTCTACTTTCCTAGCATGCCACAACGAACGGTCGCTTGCTCTCAACAAGACAAGCTGGTCCAAATCGGGTGGTGGGAGCCCCCGCATTCATGCGGGGGAGCTCGGCTTTCAAGCCGAGCGGCTCGCGCGGACTTTTCTCCTCTGGCTTTAGCCGCGGTTTTTCTAAGCCGGGGCTGAAGCCAGACCGATCGAAGTGCCACTCTTTCCGCGACGCTCAAGCGTCGCTCCCCCTGCTGAAGCAGGGGGCTCCCACCGGCGGTTAATTCTGTGCCAGCGCGTAACTGAAAGTGAATCGGCCGAGCTGGATGAGTTGCTTGTCGCCAGGAGGCCAAATACGAAACGACTCCACCCGGGTGATGGACAAATTGCGCGTGGCTTCCACCTCCCCTACCGGCTTTCCGCTCTGCGCCAGGTAAAACGTAACCTTCAGTGAGTCCTGTCCCCGCACCCAGCCGAGCAGGTATTGTCCTGGCGGGAGCAAAAAGTCGGCTACCTTGAGCGGAACCTGGGATACGAAGTAGTGGGAGTATTTGCCATCGGCGGAGTAGCCGGCGGTGATCAGCACCACTCCGGCGATGCCGTGGCCTTTGCCATCGGTGATGCCCGAGGCGGTGCGAAATTCCGTCTCGATGCGTTCGCTGATCACCGGCGCGCGGGCCGGGATCAACGCCTTCAGCTCCTCTTCGCTGGCGCTGTGCCAAGTCGGGGTTCCGGCATGAGCCGTCTGGCCACACAGCGCGAGAACCACGACACCTAGTAAACAAAGGAATGCTCGCACTCTAGTCAAGGTGGACGATACCCCTCTGCAGCGCGGTGGTCGCCGCCTGGGTGCGATCGGTCACGCCCAACTTGCTAAGCAGGCTGTTGATGTGGGTCTTGACCGTGGCCTCCGAGATGGAGAGCGCAGAGGCAATTTCTTTGTTGCTGTTTCCTCCCACGATCAATTGCAATACCTCGGTCTCGCGGGTGGTGAGAGTGGGAGCGCTCATGCGCTCCGCCAGGCGCTCGGCCACCGGGGCCGGAATACGGGATTTGCCGGCATACACACTGCGGATGGCATCCATCAATTCTTCGCCGGTCATGCCTTTGAGCAAGTAACCCCGGGCCCCTGCCTGCAGGGCGCGATAAATATCCTCATCGCCATCGAAAGTGGTGAGCACGATGATGCGCGCCTGGGGAAAATCAATACGGATGCGGCCGATCGCTTCCACCCCGTTCATCTGCGGCAGCCGGAGATCCATCAACGTGACGTCCGGCTGGTGCAGCCGAAAAAGCTCAATCGCCTTACGCCCGTCGGAGGCCTCGGCGACCACGGAAAAATCTGCCACTGTGCTCAATAACGCCGCCAGCCCCTGGCGCACCACAGCGTGGTCCTCGACAATCATGATCCGGATGACATCGCTCATACTGTCTGCTTTTCTCTACTTTCCTACCAGCGGTGCTTCCACCAAGATCCGCGTACCCCCGCCGGGAGTGCTTTCGAGCACCAGCGCGGCGTCGATCTCCTCCGCCCGCTCATGCATGCCCTTGATGCCGTAGTGACCCTCCGGCCCGGTGCGGTCCGGCGAAGGCTCGAATCCACGGCCGTCGTCCGCCACCTCGAGAGAAACCCGCGCCGCCTCGTAGATCAGTTGCACGTCGATGCGCGTGGCCCCAGCGTGGCGCACGGCATTGGCCACGGCCTCCTGGCCAATGCGCAGCAGTTCCTCTTCGGTCTTGCGCGTCACCGGGCGGTAGGTCCCCTTCACCTGAAGGTACACCTTGGACGGAGAGCCGTTGGCAATCCGATTGCAGCTCTGGCGCAGCCGTGCGGGCAGGTCCTCAGCGCCCGCGGCTTCGGAGCGCAGATCCCAGATCGAAGTCCGCGCCTCGGCCAGGCTGGCCCGGACCAGCGCGCGCGCCTGATCCAATTGCTGCAACGCCGCCTCGCGGGAGCTCGCAAGCAGGCGAGCGACCAACTCCAACTGCACCGAGATGCCGACAAAACCCTGGGCCAGCGTGTCGTGGATCTCGCGCGCCAGGCGTCCCCGCTCCGCTAGCACCGCACCCCATTGCGCCTCCATCTGGTGTACGCGCCAGCGATACACCAGGTAGCCCAGCAACAGCCCGGCGAGCGCCAGCGCGGAATAGAACCACCAGGTTTGGTAATAGTGGGGCAACAGGCGCAAGCCGAAGGAAACGCCGGCGGTATTCCAAACCCCATCGTTGTTGGCCGCCATCACCCGGAAGCGATAGGTGCCCGGTGGCAGATTGGTGTAAAAGGCTGCACGCCGGCTGCCGGCCTCGATCCACTCGTGGTCGAAGCCCTGCAGCTGGTAGCGGTACCGCACTTTTTGCGGCGCGACAAAGCTGAGCCCCGCGTATTGGAACTCGAGCCGGTTGGCGCCCGGCCGTACGAGGAGTTCCTGATCGAGCCCACGCACCTGGTCATCTACCAGAACTTTTTCGATCACCACCGGAGGGGGCACGCGATTTTCGGGCGCGTGCGCGGGATCGATGAAACTGACCCCGTCCAGGGTGGCGAACCATAAGCTTCCGTCGGCCAGTTTCCAGGCCGCCGGGTGGCCGCTGCCGCTGCACTCGCGAATATTCATGCCGTCCGCCGTGCCGTAGGCGTCCACGGCGATCGGTTGGGACGGGCGGTAACCGTTGAGCTGGGCCAGCGAAACGCGGTAAATGCCGCTTTGCGAACTCAGCCACAGATGGCTGCCGGCGTCTTCGAGAATGCTGTAGATGGTGCCCGGCAGGCCCTTCGAGTTCCAAGGGAACGCCTGCATCGTGGGCGGGCTGGTCCCGTTGCCGGGGATCGCCTGCACCCGGTTGAGACCGCCGCCGTTGGTGCCCAGCCAAAGAGCCCCCCGGGCATCCTGCGCGATGGCGGTGACGATGTTGTTGGAAAGCCCCTGCTGCACGGTGGAATTGGTGAACGTCCCGTCGCGCAAGCGGCTCAAGCCTCCCGAGGTCCCGATCCAAAGGTCACCCTGTTTGGAGTTGGCGCGAAAGATGGCGCCGATGAAGTCGCTGCCCAGCCCGTCCATAGCCGAGTAGCTGGTGAACTTGCCTGCAGCCAGGTGCGCCAACCCGTGCCGGGTGCCGATCCACAAACTGCCATCGCGGTCCGAGTAGAGCGAACGGATGAAGTCGTCAGGCAGGCCGTCGGCGGAGGTGAATCGCTCGATGCGGCCCGTTTGCCTGTGGAGCAGATTCAGCCCGTTGGGCGTCCCGATCCACAGATCCCCGCTCGCTCCGCCGGCGAGGGAAAGGATGACGTTGCTGGACAGCCCATCCGCGGTCGTGAGGTGGGCAAAGCCGGTGCTGGCGCGACGGTTCAACCCGGCCCCATCGGTGCCGATCCACAGTTCTCCCTGGGCGCTCTCGAAGACGCAGCGCACCAGGTTTCCGGAAAGCCCGTCCGCAGTCGTGTAGGTGGTGAACTTCTGATCCCGGAGAAGGTTGAGGCCGCCGGAGTCGGTGCCCACCCACAGATTGCCCTCACGGTCCTCGTAGAGCGACAGAATGCGGTTAGCGGCTAACGCGGAACCGGGGACAAACGACTGCAGGCGATCACCCTGCAGACGGAAGACTCCGCGTTCCGTGGCTACCCATAACACTCCCTGCTGGTCGCGAAAGAGGTGGTCTACGCGTTCGCTGCCGTGGTCCTGGAGAGGAAGGGCGGAACCATCTCCGGCCAGGTGAACCATGCCGGCCGCCGTGCCTACCCACAGGCCGCCGCCCGCGTCGGATTGGAGGGCGGTCACCTCGGTCTTGCCCGGCGGACGCGCGATGGCGACCGCGGTGAGCGTACCGCCGGCGTAGCGTTCGAGCCCCTCGCTGCCGCCCACCCAGAGGGTATGTGCACCATCGAACTCGACCGCTTCCACTTCCGTGCCGCTGAGCAGGTGCAAGGCCAGACGCGGCACAGCGGGCCGTGTATCCAGGGCGAAGACTCCACTGCTGCCCCCGAGCCAGAGCGTTCCTTGCGAATCCTCAGCCAGTGCCTGGCGGCTCAGAGGGCTCGCCGCCTGAGTTCCGGGGACAGGCACAAAGCCCTTGCCATCGAAAACAGCGGGGCCGGCCGAGGTGATGGCCCACAGCCGGTGGTGGTGGTCCTCATAGCTGAACCAGACCGTATCGGCAGGCAGGCCCTGGGCGGTGGTGAACGCGCGAAAGGCTCCGCCGCGGTAGCTCAGCATACCGGCGGCGGTGCTGATCCATAAAGTGCCGTCTCCGCCCTGCAGCAGGTCGCCGACGGAGTCACTCTTGAATTGCGGCGTGTTCTCGGCGTCGAAGGTGACAAAGTCGATCCCGTCGAAACGCACCAGGCCGCCATCGGTGCCCAGCCACAGATAGCCATCGCGGCCCTGGAGGATAGAGTGGACGGTGTTCTGCGGCAGGCCGGAGTCGGTGCGCCAAGCCTGGTGGCCGTAATGGTCGAGAGATCGTTGGGGATCAAGCCCGAGCGCTGCGTGACGGAACACCAGCAGCAAAGCCCACAGACCCATTCGTTGCCAGGCAGCGCGCGTCATGGCTTGCTGCCGCTCAACTGACATCCCCTTACCATGCAACACCGGCGTGCTTTGACATCTCTTTCCGTGGTTTCAGTATGAACCCAGCGGAAAGATCGCCGGGAGCAAAAAAAGGCGCCCTGGGCCCGGATTTCCTGTCTAGCTGCGCCGTTTGCATGAGCTTCGCCAACGTCACCGAGCTTGACAGGAAATCCGGTCAGAGCGCTTGGAGAATCAGTGTGGAACGATGTACTCCCATACCATAGGTTCTCTGCCCAGGCCATGTCTTGGACCCAGGGTACGGATTTGTGCTCAACCTTTGGATGGATAGGGGGCGGCGGCGCCGGACGTAGCTTTCCCCCAGGTAAAACCGCGCTGGGCTGGAGGGGGAGTGCTCTACAGGATGGCGGAACCAAGCACTTCGGTCGCGGGCGCGTCGGGGACGGCGGAGGGGGTAGCCAGGGGCTTGCTTGCGGGCGTTACGGGCTTGGAAACACCACCGGAGAGACGCGCAGCAATGCGGCGCGACCGCAACCGGTCGGCCATGTGCTTGGGTACATCTACTGCTTTGATCAAACTCATCGGGGCTCCATCGTGTGCCGTTACTGGGTAAAGGGAGGCTCGTCCGGAGCAAAACTACAGGCTATCGGAGTGGTCGAAGACAGGTGCACTATCGCTAGTGTACTCCTGGCGACGGGATCACAGGGGAGGCGGGAGGATGATCGGCAGGCCCAGCCGGCGTAGCGGCCGCTTGCTTCTCCCACACCGTGGTCGAGGGAGGATCCCCAGGGGCCCCGCCTACCTGGGTCATCGTCTGCCCATCGGCGGAAACGGTATAGTCGGACGAATCCACCTGACTGCCATTCAATTTCTCCACGATGCGAAGCGTGTACGGCCCGGTGCGCGTGAGGGCCAGGCGCAATCCAGTGGGCACGTCCGGCCCGTCGACGGCCACTTCCTTGCCGTCAAAGTTGGTGACCGCGGTCGCTTTGAGCGCCGCAATCTTCAGGATCAGGCCATCCACCCCGTTTTCCTGGATGGTTAATTCATTGGGAGAGCTGAGCTTGACCGCGGTGCCCTTCCAGGCCCCCATCAGCCCACTGGTGCCCGCGGTGCGCACGTACTCTTCCGTGTTGGTATACAAATCCCCGTTGGCCTTCACCCCGCTGCTGGTGACGGTGAGGTTCTTTTCGTCGCCCGAGAGCTTCCAGTTGTCACTGCTCATCAGCTTGCCGTCGGTCTTGCGATATTCGGTGGTCCAGCTATCGGAGCTGGTCTGTCTCCAAATGGCCACGTTGCCGCTGGGCAGCGCATAGGGATTGCCGTCCAGGCGGAAGGAGTAGGTGATTCCCCCAGCAGCAAACTCGATCGCATCACCGGTCGCCGGACCAAACTTCATGAGGTCGCCGGCCAGGTTGCTCTTTTCCTGGTTGAGCTTCCAGGTGCCGGTAAAGGGGCTTTGCGCCGCCGCCGTGCCGGTGCCGGCCAGCGCGATAAATAGCCAGGCAGTGGCTAAAAACCATCGTCCTGATCGCATGGGGGATCTCCTTGGCTCTGCCCAGGGAGGTGGATTCCAGAGCGGAACACAGACAAAGTTGCGCGTCTGCCTACTGGGCAGAAGCGCAGCGCTGTCTTTGCCATTAAAGCACTTCTTCTGTTTCGTGAGTGTGGATTGAGCAGCGCTTGAGGAGCACGTACCCGATCAGCAATAGTGTCTTTGCCCGATGGCTCCTCGGGTCACTTCTGGTGTATAGAGAGCTCGGGATGATGCTCTAGTCGTCGTCGTCGGGCCGCGGATGACGGCGGGCCGTCAAGGCGTGCAGGTGCAGGTGGCGCTCCAGGTCAGGGCCGAACTCGTGTACCAGATTGTTCACCACGATTTCGCCCATCTGCTCGTGGCCAAACTGGACTCCCTGCACCAGCGGACTGAATTGGTTGTGGGGATACCAATACGTAGAGATCATGCCGGAACCGTACGCGCTGGCGATCTGCGGTACGTCGAGCGAAAGCTGGCCGTCTTTGCGATAGGTGATGAAGGACATCTTGAGCGCGTGGGCACCCCGCTTCAGGGTGCCCTGACATTTGCAGACGACGTAACGCGGATCGAGCCCGGTGATCCCGGCCAAACCATCGTGGATGACATTGCGCGTAGCCAGCTGGCCGTACTCGCTGGCGAAACGCCGGGTGTAACTACTTCCGTCCCCATCCCACTTTGCCGGGGTGTGCCGGATCTGATCCACCAGCGCGCCCGCGGAGACTCCCACGAACGCTCCGGGTGAGGCATAGGATTCGTTCCAGAACAGAATCAACCGGTCCTTGCCGGTCAGCGGAGTAGGCTCCGTTTCTGTAGCCGCGGGTGTAGCCGGCAGGCCTTGGCTGAGGGCCGGGGTCATGGGCAGCCCTTGCAGAAGCGCCGAATGATTCGAAGTCATCATCTCGGGAAAAAACTCAACTCCTCCAGGCATGGTCTCGCTGGCGACTAATGTTTGCGCCTTCGCCACCACTCCCGCGCCGAGCGTCAGCAGGAGAACCACCTGGCAGATCTTCATAAACCCCCCGTACTTGGGCAAAAGAAAACATCACCGCACTGCGCGAGCCCTGCCAACCACGCGGGCTTCTTGAAGCAGCAAGCAAAGGATGTCAGTGGGGCATGGTGTGTGGCAAGCAAACATCGCACCCCGGCCCTTACCAAAGCGGCCAACTCGTGTGCCTCGGGGTAGCCGGGGGTAACACCTCTTGGTCAAAGAACAGCCAATTCGATCACCATCGCGTGGAAGTTACTCCAATCAGTAATGACCGTAATGGGGCAGGCAGGAAATTCGGCGACCCTGGGGCACCCGTCCAGTTCCTATTGGTTTTGGTTCAGGTTTGAGAACCCGCGGGATCAGACTTGAGCTTTGTGTGGCAAATTCTCTACGGCGTAAGCAACGCAAAGCGGTCTACGTCCACCAACCCAAAGTCGGTGATCTTCAAGTGGGGAATCACCGGAAGCGGTAGAAAAGCCAAATGCAGGAATGGCTCCGGCAGCAGGCACCCCATAGCCTCGACAGCGGCGCGCAGCGCGTACAGATTCTGACCCACGGTCTCGAAAGAGTCCAGGCTCATGAGGCCGGCGAAGGGCAATGCCAGCTCGGCCAGTACCCGGCCTCCCTGGACCGCAACGAATCCTCCGCCCAGCACCAGCAGGCGATTGACCGCAATCGCCATATCTTCGTCGCCCGCGCCCACTACGCAGATGTTGTGACTGTCGTGGCCGACCGAGGAGGCGAGCGCCCCCTGGCGGAAGCCAAAGCCTTTAACGAAACCGCGGCCGATATTGCCGTTCCGGCCGTGGCGTTCGAGCACGCAGATCTTGAGCAGGTCGTGCTCCGGATCCGCATGCCGCCTGCCTTCGCGATAGGGCAGGTTGGCCTCTAACCGCTCCGTCAGAATCTTGCCCGGAATGATTCCGATCACCGGCGTTGCCGGATCCGCCGCCGGCGTATGAAAGGCCTCCGCCGTGACCGGCTGGAGATTCATCGTGTTTCCTCCCGGTGGCGCCGGCTGCTCGCGCCCGGCGAAGGTCTCGGGAGTTACTCTGCGGCCGCGGCGGAAGACGCTATGGATGGCGCAGCTCTCCAAGTCGTCGAGCAGCAAAAAGTCTGCCAGAAATCCGGGAGCGATCAGCCCCCGGTCCATCAGTCCAAATCCCCGAGCCGCTGACCAACTGGCGCTGCGATACACCGCGGCCAGCGGCGCGCCCAGCGCGATGGCGCGGCGTACCAGGTAATCCAGATGGCCTTCTTCGCGGATGTCGAGCGGGTTGCGGTCGTCGGTGCAGAGGCCGAGAAAGGGCGAAGAAAATTCATTGATGAGCGGGGTAAGCGCGGAAAGATCTTTCGACACCGACCCCTCCCTGATCAGCACTTGCATGCCCTTGGCCAGCTTCTCTCGTCCTTCGGCCAGATTTGTGGTCTCGTGACAGTTACGAATCCCGCAGGATAAATAAGCATTCAACGCATGGCCGGAAAGCAAAGGAGCGTGACCGTCGATATGCTGGCCGGCAAACGCCGCCAGCTTCTCCATGCACTCGGGATCTTTATTGAGTACCCCGGGCACGTTCATGAACTCGGCCAGGCCAATCACCTTGGGGTGGTGGCGGTGAAGGACCAGGTCGGCGGCAGTGAGCCGGGCGCCGGAGGTTTCGAGGCTGGTTGCCGGCACACAGGAGGAAAGCTGCACCCGCAGGTCGAGCGCGGTGTGCTCCGCCGCATCGAGGAAATATTCCAATCCCACCAGGCCCAGCACATTCGAGATTTCGTGCGGGTCACAAATCGCCGTGGTGACGCCATGGGGAAGCACACAGCGATCGAATTCCAGCGGAGTTACTAGCGTGCTCTCGCAGTGCACGTGGCTATCGATAAAGCCGGGCACGGCGAAGCGCCCCTGGGCATCGATCTCCTCCACGCCGCGATAGCTGTCGAAGGTGCCCACAATGAGGCTTCCGCACACCGCGATGTCGCCCGACTGCAACTCGCCGGTGACCAGGTTCAGGATGCGGACATTGCGCACCACCAGGTCCGCGGGCAACCGTCCCAGGGCCTGATCGATTTGCCGTTCCAGCACTTCTTTCATGGTCTGCCGCCCGCTGCGCGATTCCGTATTATAGGGTGAGATTTTTGGGCCCCCCGTTTCGGCGGAGTGTGCAGACGTGCTCGAACGAATCACGGCGCGCAAGGAATGGAAGTTCTTTGCCGTGCTGCCCAAGGCGGATCCCGGGCTGGCAGCGGCCTGGTGGACGGTGTTGCTGCTGCGCGGCATTCTGCCCGCGGCCTTCGCCATCGCCATGGGTGTGCTGGTGAGCGCCGTGCAGCGGGGTCATCCGCTGGCCGGGCCACTCGCCTTCGCCGGCTCGATCTTTGTGCTCCTGCAGGTGCTCAACCCCATTCATCAGGCTCTCAGTGCCAACCTGGGCGACCGCACCGCCGCCTGGCTCTACGACCGGCTCACCGAGGCCTGCGTGCGCCCGCCCGGCATCGGGCATCTGGAAGATCCCGCGCTGACTAGCGACCTGACCGTGGCCCGCGACTTTGACCTGGGGATGACCGGGCCGCCGCTTTCTATCTCCATGGACTTTATCGCCGGCGGCTTGGTCGAAATGACCGGCGGCGTGGCATCGGCCATGATCCTGGCGCGCTACGCATGGTGGGCGGCACTGCTGCTTGCCGGCGCTTGGATCGCGACCCATTGGCTGCTGCGCGACAGCGCCATCTGGCACGACCGCCAAACCGAGGAGGTGCGCGCCGCGCAGCGCGACGCCGACTACGCCTACCGCCTGGCCGTCGACCCGCCGGCCAGCAAGGAGTTGCGCCTCTTCGGCCTCGCCGGTTGGACGATCGATCGTTTCATCGCCCGGCGCACGCGCCTGCACGAGCTGCAGTACGCCGCCACCCGCATGCGTGAGCGTCCTGTCCTGTGGAGCCTGCTGCTGGTGACCTCGGCCAATGTGGGGGTGTTCTGGCTGTTGGCGAGCGCTGCGGCCCAAGGCCGCATCTCGCTCGGGGAAGCAGTGGTCTATGTGCAGAGCGCGGTGGGCGTGTCGATGATTGCTTTTGGCGGATTGAGCTGGTCACTCGATGGCGCAGCGGCGCCGGTAGCCGCGGTGCTGCGACTCGAGCCGGCGATGCGTCCCGCCGGCGCTCTCGCCCCGGGCACTCGCCTTGCGCCGGCAGCAGCGCCGGAAATTCGTCTTAGCGATGTCAGCTTTGGCTACCCTGGCGGCGCGCCGGTGCTGGAGCACTTCGATCTCGCCATCCCCGCCGGCTCATCGCTGGCCATCGTGGGCCAGAATGGCGCCGGCAAGACCACCATCGCCAAGTTGCTGTGCCGCTTGTACGATCCCCAGTCCGGGGCCATCCACGTGGATGGCGTCGACCTGCGCGAGTTCGACCTGGCGTCGTGGCGTGCCCGCGTCACCGCGGTCTTTCAGGACTTCCTCCGCCTGGAACTGCCCTTGCGCGACAACGTGGCCCCGGCAGGCGCGCCCGACGAGGTGGTGCGCGCCGCACTGGAGTCGGCGGGAGCGGCGAACCTGGCCTCCCTCGATACCGTGCTGGCCCGCGGATACACTGGTGGCACCGACCTCTCCGGCGGCCAGTGGCAGCGCATCGCGCTCGCCCGGGCCGTGGCCGCGGTCACCCTCGGCGCCGGCGTGGTGCTGCTCGATGAGCCGACGGCACAGCTCGACGTGCGCGGCGAAGCGGAGATCTTCGATCGCCTGCTGGCCGCGACCCGGCAATGCACCACCATCTTGATCTCGCATCGCTTTTCCACCGTGCGCCATGCCGACCGTATCTGCGTGCTGGAGCACGGCCACGTCATCGAGCTGGGCTCGCACGATGAGCTCATGGCCCTGGGCGGCCGCTATCGCACCATGTTCGATCTGCAGGCGCAGCGCTTCCACCTTGCCGAAGAGGAGGGCACCACGTATGAGTCCCTCGCCTGAACTGGAGCCGCTGCCGCCCGCGCTGTCGTCGATGTGGCGGCTGTGCAAGCTGGGATATCGCCACGAACCGCGCCTGATGGTGGTGTCGTTCCTCTTGTCGCAGCTGGCCGCGCTCCCCGATGCACTGCTCGCCTTGTGGCTGGCTCTGCTGGGCAAGGGCTTCCTGGAGCACCGAACGGGGTTGATGCAAGGGGCGGCGATTGGCCTCGGCGTGTCCACCGCCGCCACCTGGTTCTTGAAGACGGTCAGCACCCGGGTGCAACGGCGGTTCCGCGACAAGGTGACCATCGCGCTCGAGTCCCACGTGGCCAGGCTGCAGGCAACGGTGGCCACGGTCGCGCACCACGAGCGTCCCGAGTATCTCGATCGCCTGTCCATGCTGCGCAACCAGGTGTTCGTGCTCGACCACATGTACATGTCGGTGTTTTCGACATTGGGGTGGATCCTGCGGCTGGGCGTGACCATGGCGTTGTTGGCGTCGATTCATCCCGCGCTGCTGCTGCTCGCCGTCTTCGCCATCCCAACCATATGGACCTCGACCTGGCGGCCTGAAGTGGAGCGATCCGCACAAGAGCGTGGCGCGCAATCCGCCCGCCTGGCGCGCCACCTGTTCACCATCGCCACCACCGCGCCGCCGGGCAAGGAAGTCCGTGTAACCGGCATTGGCGAGCGCCTGGTCGCCGACCGCCGTGCAGCCTGGGATCGCTGGTACAAGCCGGTGGCGGCAGCCCGTTGGGGCTCGGCGTTCTGGCATGCGCTGGGTTGGGCGATCTTCGGGTTGGCTTACGTGGGCGCTGTGGTTTTTGTGTCATCCTATCTCCGGGCGCCGGCGAGTGCGGTGATGCTGGTGCTGGCCGCGGGCGCCCGGCTGTCGGGCTACATTGGCGCCACCGTGGGCGAGATCGGATTCCTGCGCGGGTTCTGGATGGATGGTTCGCGGCGGCTGGCGTGGCTCGAGGACTACGCCGCCTCGATCGCAGCGGCCGCCGATCTGGCGGTTCCCTCGGTCCTGCATAAGGGCGTGCGGCTCGATCACGTCTCCTTCACTTACCCGGGCACGCAGCGGCTGGTGCTGGAGGATGTATCGCTCTTGCTGCCGGCGGGCGCGGTGGTGGCAATCGTGGGCGAGAACGGCGCCGGCAAGACTACGTTGGTCAAGCTGTTGGCCAAAATGTACGAGCCCTCCTCGGGTTCGATCCTGGTGGACGATGTGCCGCTGGCGCGCCTGAGCGCCGGCGAGTGGCGGGCGCGTCTCGCAGGTGCGTTCCAGGATTTTTTCCGCTTCGAATTCCGCGCCGCGCATACCGTCGGATTGGGGGATGTTCCGCGCATGGACGATCGGCCCTCGGTGGCCGCGGCGGTCGATCGCGCCGGCGCGGGCGACGTGGTGGAACGGCTGAAGTCGGGGCTCGACACCCAGCTCGGTCCCACCTGGCCGGAGGGAGTGGACCTGTCGTTTGGCCAGTGGCAGAAGCTGGCCTTGGCGCGCGGCTTCATGCGCGATCAGCCACTGTTGCTAATCCTGGACGAGCCGACCGCCGCGCTCGATGCCGAGACCGAACACGCGTTGTTCGAGCGCTATGCCGAGGCAGCCCGGGGCGGTGACAACCGGTCCAGTGGCCGGATCACGATCCTCGTCTCTCACCGCTTCTCGACCGTGCGCATGGCCGATCTGATTGTGGTGCTGGACGGAGCCCGGCTGGTGGAAGTGGGCGCGCACGATGAACTGATGGCGAAGAACGGTCCCTACGCGGAGCTCTACGGCATCCAGGCCGCCGCGTATCGCTAGCGCGAGGAGTAAACTTAACCCCAGCGGGCTGCTGATGGCAATGACGTTGACTCCAGTTGTACGTAAGTTTCGCTCCTACCAGCGGCGCATGCGCCAGGCGCGGATGGTGGCCCGGGCGATCAAATCCAAACACCATCCGATTCTGGCCCACATTATTCCCATGCGGCGCTGCAATCTCTCCTGCGCCTACTGCAACGAGTACGACAAGGTTTCCGATCCCGTGCCCACCGCCGAGATACTGCGCCGGATCGAATTACTCGCCGCCATGGGCACGGGCATCATCACTATCAGCGGCGGCGAGCCGCTGCTTCATCCGGATCTGGACGAGATCATCCGCGCCATCCGCGGTCACGGGGCCATCGCTACGATCATCACCAACGGCTACCTGCTGACCCCGGAGCGGATCCAGCAGCTGAATCGCGCTGGGCTCGAACATCTGCAGATCTCCATCGACAACGTGATGCCGGACGAGGTGTCGAAGAAGAGCCTGAAGGTGCTCGACCGCAAGCTCCAGTGGCTGGCGCAGTACGCGGAATTCGATGTCAACATCAATTCCGTTCTGGGTGGCGGCATGGCGCGCCCGGAAGATGCTCTGACCATTACTCGCCGCGCTCTGGAACTGGGATTCGAGACGAGCGTGGGCATCATCCACGACCACGACGGTCAACTAGATCCGTTAAAGGAGAACGAGCGCGCCGTTTACGACCAGATCCTCAAGGAACGAAAGCCGGCGAGGTTTACCTTTGCCTACGACAACCTCTTCCACAAGAATCTGGCGCTGGGAAAGCCCAACGACTGGCAATGCCGCGCCGGAAGCCGCTACCTTTACATCTGTGAGCAGGGGCTGGTGCACTATTGCTCACAGCAACGCGGCTATCCGGCCATTCCGCTCGACAAATACACCCAAATCGACCTGGACCGCGAGTACTCCACCAAGAAGCCCTGTGCGCCGTTCTGCACCGTTTCCTGCGTGCACCGGGTAGCGATGCTCGACCTGGTGCGTAACCAACCGCGCGAAGCGTTAACGCGCTTCTTCCCGCCTGCCACGCCCGGCGGCCCAGCGCAGTTGCCGGCAGGCGTCCAGGTGCTCACCACGATCTTTCTTCCCCCACCCAACGGCCAACCACAAAGCCCCGCGCGGAAAATGATCGCAGGCGCCGCCATGAAACTCTTTGGCGTCAAGTAACGGTTCCCTCACCAAGATCGGGTGCCCCATCTCTCACTCGTTTTTCGCGAGATGTGGGATTCCCCCGACGTCCACCGCTAAGGACCTCGGATGAATCAAGAGTTAGACAGAAGGACCCGCGGTGCGCACCCATCCTTTGTCGGGGGACCAGGGGCTAGGAGTAATTAATTTAGTTATAGATACGAATAGCAGCACAGAAAGACAATCAACGCCGTCGCTGCACCCGTCAGCACATCTAGAGCGTAGTGGTAACGCCCGATCACCGCGCCAAGCGAAATCCAGATCGAGATGAACAGAAAAATCGATCCCATGATGGGCGCGTAATGCAACAGCGCCAGCGAGACCGCAAAGGTGGAGGCCACATGGGCGCTGGGAAACGAAATGGCGTGGATACTTCCGTGCTTGAGGATCCAGCGATTGAAGATCCGTGTCTTGCCCGCTTGCGTTGACGGACCGCCGGCGAGGTCCCGCGGCGGGTACGCGGGCACAAAGGGAGTGATTGCGTAACAGAGATAGGTCGCGATCAGCACCACCAGCCAGAACCCAGCCACGTGATTGCGCTGGCCCACGGCATACAGTGCGAGCAGTCCAAGCGGCACGAGCGGATAGCAGAAGAGATACGCGACCTCTAACACCATGCCGAAGCCGCTGCGGGATGTGCCTGAGGTGGATGCCGTCCGCGGCATCAACCAGCGGTCAAAGGCCATCAGACGTTCTTCGATACGGTGATTAGGCGCCTGGAAAAATTGTCCCGTCTGCCAGTAAGGCACCAGGAAAAGCCCCACGGTAAGCCAGTCACGCAGCGTGGAAACGTACAGCGGCGGTAGGAAACTTGCGCTCGCGCGCGCCAGCATCACCGTTGCCCAGGGCACCACGGCCAGCAAGGTGATAACCCAGCGCCGCCGCATGGGCAGGGGACGAGAAAAAAACGGCTGGATCCAGGCGGCAGCCGCCAGAATGACGGCAAACCCGATCTGGATCCACTCCGAAGTGCGCATCCGTTATTGGCCGGTCGCCGCTGTTTTTGCGCCCGTGTAGCTCACGCGCCAGATGGTGTTCGAACCGTCGTCGGAGACCAAGAGCGATCCATCTTTCGCCACCGCGATGCCCACTGGACGGCCCCACACCTTGCCCTCCGGCAGAACGAATCCAGTGAGGAAATCCTCATATTCTCCCGTCGCCTTGCCTCCCTCCATCGGAATGGTGATCACTTCATAGCCGCCGCGCGGATCCCGGTTCCAGGAGCCATGCTCGGCAGCAAAGGCACGGCCATGGTAAGTGGCAGGGAATTGAGAGGCCTCATAGAACTGCATCTCGAGCGAAGCGAAATGCGGGTTCAGCAGGACGTCGGGCACGATCACTTTAGATTTCAGCTCCGGACGTTTCCCCGCCTGTCGCGGGTCCTGATTGGCGCCCATGTAATACCAGGGCCAACCGTAGAAACCGTCTTCCTGCACATGGGTAATGTAGTCAGGAACCAGGTTGTTGCCCAAAGCATCGCGTTCGTTGGTGGAGCACCACAACTCGCCCGTGGTGGGATGGATGGTTTCTCCTACGCAGTTCCGAATACCCCAGGCGTAAACCTTTTCGAACTTACCCTCGGGCGTGAACTCGAGCACATCGGCGCGATGAAACTCGGCCGGAGTGGTGTCCGAATCGTCGTCGTTGGAATGTGATCCCACTGAGACCAGCATGTGCTTTCCGTCGGGAGTAAACACGACGTCACGGGTGCGATGGCCACCGCCGCCGGGAAGTGACGCCAGGGTTTCTGGCGGGCCGCTCGCCTTGAGGTCACCATTCTTGTAAGGAAAGCGGACCACGGATTCCATATTGCCCACGTACACCCATCGCGGGTTTGGCCCGCTGGGATAGAAGTTGATGCCGAACGGCCCCTTGAGGCCGGTGGCGAAGACCTCCATCTGTCCCGCCTTGCCGTCGGCGCCGATGCCGCGAAAGACCAGGATCTTGCCCGGGCTGTACTCCGCCAGGAAGATGTCGCCATTCGGGGCCATGCGCATCAGGCGTGGGTTATCCAGGCCCACCGCAAATTGCTCCACCTTGAAACCAGCCGGCGCCTGGGGCCACACGCCGTCCGGGCGCGGAAAAGTCGCAGGTGCGTTATTGGCCGAGGGTGTGGCATACGGCTCAGGAAGGTCGGCAGACGGTGAGCTTGCGCCGTACGCCGGGATGTTCCTTGGTGTAGTCGGTAAAGGCCGCCTGACCGGTCAACGTCTGCGCCGCTGCAGGAAAGGCGGAAAGCGTGATAGCAGCCAGCAACGCACCCGCCGTTACGCAAAACAAACTGAGGGGAGCAGAGAAACGAGGCAACTTCATGGGTAAGTCCTCCAGAGGGCCGTTTCCAGTTTAGAGCGGATCTGCGCGCTCTGCTTCCGTGAACCGGGCATTTGTGGTCAAGGCAACCTGTTTGAATTATAGTAGTTAAAATCACTACACTTTTCGAATAAGAGACATGGCCATGGATAAAGCGGTTTCGGCTGCGGACGCCAATCGAAAATTCTCCCAGCTTCTGCAGAATGTGCGAAGGGGCCGCAGCTATGTCGTAACGAGTCATGGCAAACCAATTGCCAAAATTTCTCCCGTCGGTGAAGAGGGAAACATTCAGGCCAGTGCACGAGAGAATCTGCTTGTCAGATTGCGGAAGCAATCCGTAACCAAGGGGGTCCGCTGGACGCGAGACGAACTCTATGAGGACCCGCGGTGAGAGTTGCTTTGGATACGAATATCCTGGCCTACGCTGAGGGGGTCAATGGATCCAGCATGAAAAGCATGGCACTCGAGTTGGTGGAAAAACTGCCTCAAGCCTCGGTTGTCCTGCCTGTGCAAACGCTCGGCGAACTTTTCCAGGTTTTGGTTCGCAAGGCGGGCCGATCGACAGCAGAGGCTCGCTCGGTAATTCTTAGTTGGCGCGATGCATTCGCTCTTTTCGAGACCTCGGCTGCAGCCTTGCTGGCGGCAACCGACTTGGCGGTCAATCATCGTCTGGGTCTGTGGGATGCCGTCATTCTCTGCGTTGCTGCGGAGGCAGATTGCCATTTGCTCCTGTCCGAAGATATGCAGGATGGGTTTATCTGGCAGGGAGTGACTATCGTTAATCCCTTTGCACGCTCTAAGCACCCGTTACTCAAGGCTTGGCTCAATCAACCAACGTGAACCGGCAGTCGCCGTGGACTTACTCCGCGCGCAAAGTCTCGATGGGATCGAGGGCTGACGCCCTGCGCGCTGGGATGATCGTCGCCAGCATGCCGGCGGCAATCAGCACACAGCTGGCGGCCACGAAGGCCCAGGGATCTGTCTCTCGCACGCCATACAGGATGGTTCGCGCCCCTCGTGCAACCAGCACAGTGAGTACAATTCCGGGAACGATGCCGCTGAGCAGGATGGTGGCCGTCTGCAGCAGGAACAGCCTGATCACCTGCCCGCGCGTGGCCCCCAGCGCGATCCGTATACCAATCTCCGCCGTACGGCGCACCACCTGAAACGAAAGCAGCCCGTAGAACCCGATTGCCGCCAGGGCGAGCGTCATGCCGGCAAAGGCCGTAGTCAGCCGGGCCAGCAGTTTTTCCGTAGATAACCCATCCTCAAACTCGGTCGAGAGCGGGACGATTTCGGAGATGGGCAGATCGGGTTCGATCGCTTGCAGGGCGTGGCGAATTTCCGCGGCAAGGTCGGCCGGAGATCCCATGGCACTCACCTCGATCGTGCCCGCTGGATTGGTGCCCTGCTCCAGAGAGAAGTAGGCCACCGGCGGTGCGGGACGACGCAACCCATCCACCTGCGCATCGCCTACCTCCCCGATCACTTGAAATGCATGATCCGCCGGAGCCGCCTGGTAGCCGATGAAATGCCCGATAGGATCCTCTGTGCCGAAAAGTCTCTGAGCAAATGCTTGGTTGAGAATGGCCACAGGCTGTGTATCTCGCCGATCGGCGTCGCTGAATGCTCGTCCGCGCAGCAGCGGAATGCCCATGGTGTGGAAGTAATGGCTACTGACGTGGTTTTCTTCCCCGTGCATCTGCGCCGGCGACAGGTCGGGCCGGCCGGAAACGTGGATGGCCGAATTCCATACGCAATCAGGCACGCGGCACATTTGCATGGCGGCATCGCGCACTGAGGGCAAGGACCTCAGGCGATCCAGAATGCGTTGGTTCAGCCCAGTAAGATCTTGCTTCGCCAGGCCGCCGCTCGCCAGGTCTAAATGGACCGACAGGATATGCTGCCGATCGAGTCCGGCGTCGATCGTGCCCAGGTTGAGCAGCGTTTGGGCAAAGAGTGCCGCCATCGAAAGCAGCAGGAGCGACAAGCTCACCTGCCCGGTGAGCAGCCATGTGGACCAGCGCAAATCGCGCCTTGCTGAGCCACCGATGTTGCCCACGCCCGAGCGCATCGCGGAGAGAGGATTACTGCGCGTAATCTTCCACGCGGGCAAGACACTGAATCCAATCTGCGCAACCAACAACAGAACGATGCCGGCAAGGAAGTATCGCAATCCAAAATGAAGATCGATGGGGATGAGCCGTTCCCGAGGAGAGGCCCAGTGCAGTAAGAGCCCACTGACGGCCCGGCAGGTGGCTATGGCCAGAATGCCCCCCGTCGCGAGCAAGAGAAGGTCTTCGACCATCAACTGGCGGAGAACCGTCCAGCGGCTCGCTCCTAACGCGAGGCGAACTCCTATTTCCCTCTTGCGGCCGGAGAGACGAGCCAGCTGAAGGCTCCCCAGGTTGAGACATCCAACCAGAAAGAACATGCCCGACATGCCCATCAGGAGCGACAAGGGCCGCAGGTATTCTCGAGACAACGATCCTTCGCCACTCGACGCAGGTACAAGTTGCACTTGCGCGTGAAGAACACGCTCGCGCTCCCTGGCATCTTTGGTCGCGTTGCCCATCATCTGCAGATCCGGCTGAAGCGCTTGCGTCCAGTGGGCGGCCGCGGTTGCCTTTTCCCTCTCGGGAATGCGTGCCAGGACCCAAAGCCAGAAAACTTGATCCTGATTTCGGTACGGCGCTTCCAGATTGACATCGTATCCGGGCCCAAGAGAGTCGAACCACGTTCCGAAGTGTCCCGACGATTGAGCCACGAGTGGCAGCCATATATCGGGGGCCGACCCTTGCACCACGCCGGAAAAGCGTGCCGGGCCCACGCCAACCACCACGATCGGCACGCGATTGAGCGTAGCCTTCATTCCAATGACCGAACCCACGGAACCAAATTTGTTGCGGGCAAAATCGTAGCGCAAGATGACCGGCAGTTCGCTTTGCTCCGAGGTGTCGTCCGCAGAGGCAAAGAACCTGCCCGCAGCAGGCGATAAGCCCAAAACGTCAAAGAAGTCCGGCGAGACCAGCTGTAGGCTAGCTTCCTCTGAGAAGCCGTTCTTCGACTGAAGTACGCCGCTACCAATCCCCGAATGGGCAATCACTGGTGTAGATTGCGCCCCATGCCGTAGGCGCTGATACGCCGGGTAGGAATAGAACCACTGTCCATCGAAGGGAGACTTGACCGAGTGCAGAGCATAGAGCTGCGATGGGCTTGCGACCGGAAGCGGTGTGAAGAGCACGGCTTGCAGAAGCTGGAACACGGCCAGGTTTGCGCCGACGCCGAGGGCTAATGTAACGATGACGGTGAGCGAGAACCCAGGTTTCCTGCGCATCTGGCGGAGTGCATAACGTGCGATCATTCTCGACGAAACTCCCTCTCACGGTTGCATCAAATACTGTTTAAGCTTACGTTATCGTGATACCCCACCTAGCTGATCTGGAGAGAACTGCTGGTATGCCAACCAAGGTTATCGTCACCACCGACCCCGGGCAGGATGAGGCCGCTGCCATCATGATGATGTTGGCCGCGCCCGAGTCTTTCGAGATCCTCGGCTTTGTGGCCACCGCGGGCAACATCGGACTCGACCACACCGTCCTCAACATGCTCAAGATCCTGGAGCTTGCAGGGCGTACCGATATCCCCGTCTTCGCCGGCTGCCCAAATCCAATTTTGAAAGGGCTGGTGATTGCCGACCATGTCCACGGGCCTACCGGCCTGGATGGTCATGACCTGCCCGCGCCCAAGACCCAGGTACAGAAGCAACACGGGGTGGAGTTCATCGTGCAGACGCTTCGCTCCGCACCGCCGGGGGAGGTGCATATCGTTTCCCTGTCACCGACCACCAATCTTGCGGTGGCCCTGGTGCAAGCGCCCGACATCGCCGCCCGGATCGGCAGCATCGTGATGATGGCGGGCGCCTATTTCGAGTGCGGCAACATCACTCCCTCGGCGGAGTTCAATGTGTATGTCGACCCCGAGGCCGCAGACATCGTCCTGAAGTGCGGCGCGCCGATCACCATGCTGCCGCTTGATGTCACGCACAAGATGCTCAGCACGCGGGAAAGGCTCAACCGCATGCGCGCTGTGGGCACGAAGTGCGCGATCGCCATCGCCGATATGTTGACTTTCTCGGAGGCATTCGACCTGAAGAAATATGGATGGAACGGCGCGCCACTGCACGGCCCGTGCGTGCCCGCGTATATGTTGCGCCCGGATTTGTTTTCCGGCAGGAAGATCAACGTCACCGTGCAAACTGGAGACGGGCTAACCGCCGGCGCCTCCGTGGCCGACTGGTGGCAGATCACAGATCGGCCACGCAACGTCACCTACATTCGAGACGCAAACTCCGACGGCTACTACGATCTTATCTACGAGCTGTACGCGCGGTTGCCATAGGTGCTCCACTTTTGGCCGCATGATTCAGTGTCCGGGTGGGAATCAGAAAGTGGATCTCTCGAATAGCCAAGGCCCGGAGACCCTGCCCTGAGCGGTCTGCAACGGGCGTGAACTTGCGGCGATTTTAGCCAAGACCAACCTGGCGGACAGCGAAGCAAAGGCTTGGGCGCTGCGATTTGGTGGTCTCATGCAAGGCTTTGAAGGACGCTTACTCGCCTGATGAGGACGCCTGCAGCTCATAGTCCTGCCGGCCCTCGTTGGAATCCCGTTGGAACCGCGCCAACAACCGCATGGTCAACAAATAACCGGTACCGGTGATCAACGGCACGATCGCTGCAGGCAGAGCCGCAGTCGGCAGGACGTAATACACCCCGCCCCCCAGGAAGCACCACACAATTGCAGTTACGTTTACGCCATGCCAGTACTGATAAATCCCCTTAGGGTCAAACAGCGCGGGGACGTTGATGCGCATGCGCTCCACGAACAGATAGTGGAAGAGCAGCACACCCGCCACCGGTGCGAACAAGTTGCCCAGCGCGGTGGTCAACGGAACCAGCCGTTCCAGAAGCACCGGCCACGCGGATAGCCCGGTGCTCACGACGCCCACAAAGAGAGTGTTCCAAAATCGTCCCGGGCCCTCGAACATATTGGAGAGCGAAAGACCCCCGGTGTAAAGATTCATGACATTGATCGTGCTCTCGTCAAGCGCGATGACAATCAGCAAAACAACCATCGTGACCCAATGGGGGTCTACCACCGCGGCCAGCGAAAAGGGATTCGCTTGCTGCCCCAGCGACGCGGCCGCGCCGTAAGCGCCGAGCGACACTGACAATGCGGTCGCCAGGCCGCCTGCCAGCATGGTGCCCCACCACATGTCTTTACGGCTGCGCGTGTAGCGGCAGAAATCGGCCGCATCGGTGATCATCGTGAGCCAGGATGCGGTCATGCTGTTGAGCCACACCGCCGCCACCAGGTACGCCCACCCGTTCTGCGCATGAAAATGGAGCACTGCGGCGGGGCGATAACTCGCCCCCGGGCCGTGGGCCAGGACAAAGAAAAGATAAATAATGCCGGCAACCTTGATCGGAAGCGTGAAGCGGGAGATCAGCTTCAGCCATTGATAGCCAACCAGGGCCAGGACCACCTGCACGCTAGCCAGGATGAGGCCGGCGCGCACCACAGAATAATGGCCGCCTGTCCACTGATGCGCAATGGCGACGAACACCGTCGCGCCCACAATCGTCTGCATGGCGAACCAGTATGCCGAGGCAATGGTGCGCATGATCGAGGGCAACCACTTTGCTCCCTGGATGCCAAACACCATGCGGCAAGCGACCTGCCCCGTGATGCCATAATCCACCCCGACCGTGGCCATGACGATATACGCCGAAAAGGCGATGAGTATGCCGAGCGTGCTGGTAACAATGGTGGCCCAGAAAGATAGCCCGGAAGCCACGGCCAGGCCGCCGACCAGAATCGTCCCAGGATTGACGAGGAAATTGCTGACCAGCAGAAACAGGTCCGGCCAGCGCACCGTTTTGAGCGCCTCTGGAATCGGCTCAATGCCGTAGGCCTCGATGGCGCCCGAGTGGGCAGGAGTAGCGATGGCCTTTGTCGATTCCATTCTGCGTCGCTCCATTCTGTACTAAATATCAAAACGGATAATCATCAACGCGGATGGTCATCGGCCGGTTTTTCTTCACCGCTGTAGATCAGATTCGCATGGCCGCCTTGTTGCCAGCTATATATTTCCCACAAATTGTCTTCCGGGTCGCTGAAATAGCAGGCATAGGCATTCCACGGATACGCTTGTGGCTCCGCTAAAAACGCAACCCCCCGGGCCAATAGCTCTTGATACATCGAGCGCACCCGATCGCTGCTTTCCACTTGGAAGGCCGCCATGGTGCGCCAGCCGCCTTGCGAGGCGAGTCCCCGCGGCAAACGCAGATGGCTCTGCATGTGATCCTTCTGCCATAGGGCGAGCGTGACGCCCGCAGTAAAGAAGTCAGCGAAACCAGGAGCCAGACGGCGTACCTTGAAACCCACCCGGTCACGATAGAACTCAATGGCGCGGTCGAGATCCTGAACCAGGAAACATAGGTCGCTGATGGCCTCAGCCATGGGTTGGCATGGAGGTGCTCACCCCGGCGCGAATCCCTGTGGGCCAACGGCCGGTCACTGTCTTGACATGGGTATAGAAGCGGACACCTTCCATTCCATGCACATTGTGGTCACCGAAGAGCGAGCGCTTCCAGCCGCCAAAGCTGTGGAAGGCCATCGGCACGGGAATGGGAACGTTGATGCCCACCATGCCCACCTTCACCTGGTTGGCAAAGGCGCGCGCGGTGTCTCCGTCGCGGGTAAAGATGCACGTGCCGTTGCCGTATTCGTGATCGTTCACCAGGTCCAGAGCTTGCTGAAAGCCCGGTACGCGCAGCACGGAGAGAACAGGACCAAAGATCTCTTCGCGGTAGATGCGCATCTCGGAGGTGACATTGTCGAAGAGGCAGGGCGCCAGGAAGAAGCCATTGCCCCTCGGCAGTGTCTCCTTGGTATGCGGATCGACGAACAGTTCCGCACCCTCTTTCACTCCCAGCTCCACGTAGCCGGCGACTTTGTCGCGGTGTACACCGGTGATCAGGGGACCCATCTCCGCGCCTGCCTCGGTGCCATCGGCAACCTTGAGCTTGGCGATACGCTCCCGCATGCGCGTAAGTAGCGCTTCGGCCGTGCCCTCTCCCACCGCGATAGCAACCGAGATGGCCATGCAGCGTTCGCCCGCCGAACCGAAGGCCGCCCCGGTGAGCGCGTCCGCGGCCTGGTCCATATCCGCGTCGGGCATCACCACCATGTGGTTTTTCGCTCCGCCCAGCGCCTGCACTCGCTTGCCGGCCTGGGTCCCGCGGCGGTACACGTACTCTGCCACCGGAGTCGAACCAACAAAGCTCACCGCTTGAATGCCAGGATGATCGAGGATGGCATCCACCACTCGCTTGTCGCCGTGCACTACGTTAAACACGCCATCGGGCAAGCCGGCTTCCTTGAGCAGCTCGGCGAGCACGAGCGAGGCAGAGGGATCGCGCTCACTCGGCTTGAGAATGAAACAGTTTCCGGTGGCGAGGGCGATGGGCAACATCCACAGTGGGACCATCGCGGGAAAATTGAAAGGGGTGATGCCGGCGACCACTCCCAACGGTTGCCGGAAAGACCAGCTATCGATGCCGGTGCCCACCTGCTCGGTGAACTCGCCTTTGAGCAAATGCGGCATGCCGGTGGCAAACTCCACCACCTCGAGGCCGCGGGTCACCTCTCCGCGAGCATCGTCCATCACCTTGCCGTGCTCAGAGGTGATAACGGCGGCCAGGCGGTCGGTATTTTTCTCCAATAAATCCCGAAACCGAAAGAGCACGCGTGCGCGGCGGAGCGGTGGAAGGCTCGACCACTCAGGAAATGCCGCCGTGGCAGCCGCGATGGCCTGCTCCAGTTCCGCGGTTCCATCCAATGGAACGCGGCGCTTCACCTCACCGGTGGCAGGATTGAACACATCGGCAAAGGATTTCGACTGCCTGCCAACAGTCTTGCCACCAATCCAGTGGGGAACGCTCTCTAATGACTGCGTAGCATCCGTCTTCGGTTCTGTCGTCGCGATCGTAGCCATAAATATGTCCTCCCGAGTGCGCTGAATCAGTCTCCACGATGATAACTCCAATCCTCTTGAAGGAAATTTCCTCACCCCAATGCAACGCTTTCAGGTCCCAAGGGACAAATCCCAGTTGGGCCTGACGCGAAAATGCCTTAGCCTCAAATGCAATGAAGCCGGTTAACACGCGAAAAATCCTTATCGATACGGACACGGCATCGGATGACGCGGTGGCGCTCATCATGGCGCTCCGCTGCCCACACGTAAGCGTGCTCGCCATCACTGTTGTCGCCGGCAACGTTTCCGTCGAGCAGGCAACGCAGAACGCTCTCTACACCGTCGAGCTTTGCGGCTCCGCCGTGGGCGTCTTCAGCGGGGCCGCCGCACCTCTGATCCGCCCGCTCGATGATGCCGTCTGGTTCCACGGGCGCGACGGACTCGGCGACCACGGCTACCAACCCGCGGCACGCACTGCCGCAGCCGGCTTTGCCGTAGACGCCATCGTGCGCTCGGTTGCCGGCAATCCAGGAATAGAGATCATTACCCTCGGGCCCCTGACCAACCTTGCGCTGGCGCTGCGGCAATGGCCGCAACTCGCTGCCAACGTGAGCCGCTGCGTGGTCCTGGGCGGGGCGCCCTGTTGCGAAGGCAATGTAACCCCGGCCGCCGAATTCAATTTCTGGGTAGATCCCGAGGCAGCAAGGGTGGTCCTCCGCTCACAGCTACCGGTCGAGCTGGTTGGCTGGCAGCTCTCCCGCGGCGCCGCAGTGGTGAACGCCGCCGACACGGAGCAGATCCTCGCTCTCGGGACCGATTTCGCTCACTTTGCCATCCAATCGAATAGCATCGCCGCCTCCGCCTACAACACCCAGACCGGCGAGCACGGCATAGCCCTTCCCGATCCCATAGCTATGGCCCTTCTGCTCGACCCTGCATTGGCTCTCGTTTGCTCAGACCATTACATGGACGTGCAAGTGGACAGCGGCATCACCCGCGGCATGAGCGTGGTCGACCGGCTCGGTGTGGCCAAAGACGTCAGGAACCGCGCCGTCTGGGACAACGCTGCGGCAAAACACAAAGTCGTTTGGGAAATGGATATCCCCGGATGGAAGCAAGCACTCTTGCAGGCTCTACGCTGAGATGACGAGGAACGTTATCTTCGACGCTGATCCGTCGCCCGACGACGCTGTAGCCTTCCTGGCCGCGCTCGCATCGCCTGAAGATCTGCGGGTACTGGCCATCACGACCGTAGCCGGCAATGTGCCGCTTGAACTCACGTCGAAGAACGCGCGCAAGGCCCTCGAGCTGGCGAAGCGAAGTGACATCCCTGTCTATGCCGGGGCCGCCGCGCCGCTGGTGCGGCCACTGGTCACCGCGGAGCATGTCCACGGACGCACCGGTTTCGATGGATACGACTTGCCAGAACCAGAAACTCCGCTGCGCGACGGGTTTGCTCCCGAGGTGATCGTCGATCTGGTCATGTCGCGGCCGGCGCACGATGTGACGCTTTGTTGCCTGGCGCCTTTAACCAACGTGGCTCTCGCTATGGCCCGCGAGCCGCGGTTGGCCACGCATCTGGCAGGCATCGTGTTGATGGGCGGCGCCATGTCTGAGGGAGGCAATATCACCCCCGCCGCGGAATTCAATTTCTATGTCGACCCCGAGGCAGCAGCGCGGGTATTTACCAGTGGCGCGCGGATTACCATGATCCCTCTGGACTGCACCCACCAGGCGCTGATCACCGATGAGCGTCTGGAAATGCTACGCGCTGCAGCAACGCCGGTGGGCACCGCCTTCTATCATCTGCTCGAGTGGAACAAGCGCTTCGATCGCGCAAAGTATGGATGGGCGGGTGGTCCATCGCACGATGCGACGGTGACGGCCTACCTTCTGTCACCGCAACTGTTCGCGGGCCGCCGCGTTCGCGTAGATATCGAATGCGTAAGCCCTCTTGCCCTGGGCGCCAGCGTAGTGGATTGGTGGAGCGTGAGTGGAAAGCCCGCGAACGCGTTGGTGTTACGAAGCATCGACGCCGAAGGCTACTTCCGGTTGATCTTCGGAAGGCTGCTGCGCTTGTAGGAAACGGTTTGTGATGGTGTCGATGAGGCGGTTAGCAACCTCGATGTTGCCGCTTTCCCTCGCGGTGTAGAACCAGATGTCGTCCAGGTCGGCTTCGGCACGTGGCGATACGCGATGCGCCATTTAGCGGGGCGTGGTGTTCGTTCGGCCAGAAGGCGAGCTTGTCCCCGCTCCTTCACTGCCTGGGCGAGTTCCTGCATGATAACTCGACCTTCTCCCTGAGCGAGCGAAGCCCTGGCTTCATCGCGTGTGAGAAGAAGTTCCGTCCGTTGTCGCTCGCGTTCTTCCCACAACGCAAGCGCCTCCTGCACGGCGTCTTGCTCTGAGTGCAGCCGTCCGATTTCAATGGCGCGGCGGGCGAAAGCCTTTTGGTCCGGGGTGAGGTGTACATCCATGGCCTTTAGGGTAGGGGAAACCACCGCCATGGGTAAGGCTGTCTGCCTAACCTTGCGCGTAGAATCGACTGCGAACCTGTGTTCAGGACGGGTAAGAAATGACGAGGATCTCCATCATTGCTGTCATTCTGGCAGCATCGATCGCAGGATTCGACTTGCTGGCGCAGAGCAGCCAGCAGCCACATCCCATTCCCCATCTGGTGCAGAAGGATGGCCGCTACGCCTTATTTGTGGACAACGCGCCGTTTCTGATCCTGGGCGCGCAGGCCAATAACTCGAGCAACTGGCCGGCCACCCTCCCCAAGGTGTGGTCCGCTATCGAATACCTGCAGGCCAACACGCTCGAGATACCAATTTATTGGGAACAGTTTGAGCCGCAACCGGGGCAATGGAACTACATCGCGGTGGATACGATCCTCGCTGAGGCGCGCGAGCATCACGTCCATCTGGTCCTGCTCTGGTTTGGCACCTGGAAGAACGGCAGCCAGCACTACACACCGGAGTGGATGAAGCGCGAGCCGCAGCGCTATTTCCACGTGACGAACAAGATCGGCGAGCTGGTTGATTCGCCTTCACCGTTCGCCACCGCCTCGCTCGCCGCGGACATCCGCGCATTTACTGCGTTCATGCAGCACCTCAAAGCCGCGGACCCGGAGCGAACGGTTCTGATGGTGCAGGTGGAAAACGAAACCGGCACTTGGGGTGCTCTGCGCGACTACTCTCCCGCCGCGGAAAAGCTCTTTGCAGGTCCAGTCCCAGCCGATGTGCTGAAAGCCATGAACAAACAACCCACGACGCCCTCGGCCAATTGGCAAGATGTCTTTGGTCCTGAAGCCGAAGTGTGTTTCCACGCCTGGGCGGTCGCCAGGTACGTGCAACAGGTTGCCGCTGCGGGAAAGGCGGTCTATCCGCTCCCGCTTTATACCAACGCGGCATTGCGCGATCCGCTGAAACCGGGCGCTCCCGGTACTTACGAAAGCGGTGGTCCAACCGACAACGTGATCCCTATCTGGAAAGCTGAGGCACCCGCGCTCGATCTGCTCGCGCCCGATATCTACCTGTCAGAGAGTGCGCAGTATCTGAAAGTCCTGGAACTTTACCATCGGCCTGACAATGCTCTGTTTGTGCCCGAGACCAGCGGATCAGCCAAGGTTTCCCGTTTCTTCTTCTCCGCGCTCGCACTTCAGGCCATCGGCTTCTCGCCCTTCGGCCTGGACTACACACGGGCCCACGCAGCCGCAACCGGAGAATCCGCGGCGCAAGACAGCTTTCTCGATCCAACAGCGCAAAACTACCGCGTCGTCGGCCCCATGATGCGCGATGTCGCCCGGCTGAATTTTGCCGGGAAGTTGCAAGCCGTGGCGGAAGTAAGCGGTGAGCTTACCCAGACACTCCACTTCGGAGCGTGGGACGCTGTGGTCTCCTACGGGGCTGTCCGCAACGCCGCACCCAAAGGGAATCCTGAACCGATCGGCCGAGTGCTGGTCGCCCAACTGAGCGACCAACAGTTCCTCGTCACTGGATTGTTCTGCCGTGTGGACCTCGTCCCCACGGACGCGAAAAAACATCGTCAGTTCCTGCGCGTGGAAGAGGGCGCCTACCAGGACGGTGCCTTCCAGTTCCAACGCATCTTGAACGGCGATCAAACGGACTGGGGGCTCAACTTCTCGGCAGAACCCCAGGTGCTGCGGGTTTCGGTCGCCACCTATTGATATTCGATTATTGGGCTGGCGGTGTAGGCCGGTTGGGCTGGGGTAAGGAGCGCAGAGAGTTCGGCGCCGTCACCAGCTTTTGCAGCAGGGCGACCGGCAGTGTAGCCGTAACCACCGCACGGTCGTTCTTGTGCTCGATGTTGGTGGAATTGAGCAGGTCACGGATATCGGCATTGGTCATCGCCGAGGGCAGATTGTTCTCTGCGGCGCGGCCGATGGCAACCACCGTATTCAAGGCATCGGACGAGACCGTGGCAGCCATTTCCGTAGGGGCAATCTCTTCGATCTTCAGGCGCAACGCACCCCCCCAGCGCAATGAGCCGATGAACGTGGTGTTGAGCGCGATCGGAAAATGAAAGCCCATCAGGCTGATGCCATCGCTCTTGAGCGGCACACTGATCTTTCCAATCCCCCAGGCGACCGAGAGCAAAGGCACCTCGGCGTAATGATCGGTAAGCAGGGAAGAGCCGGAAAAGGGCAGCGCCGAGGTGCGGTAGCGGTCGAGCATGGAGTGGATCTGCTCCGGCGTGGGCGTGTTTGAGGCGGCCACCATGTCGTAGCCGAGCAGGGCTACGCGCACCGTTCGCCCATTGCTTGGGATGTCGTAGATGGTGCGTCCGGCATACTGCTCGGTCTGCGCGGCGATCGATCCCAGGTAAGCACTCAAGCGCTGGCCATCGATGTGGCCGAGAAAGACCTCGGAGTACGCGACCGCTCCGTTCGGGCCCAATGGATTAGGCATGCGATGGAGTGCGAACGCTACCTCGTCCAGGTCGCGCTCGAATACGAAGCCGGTGGCATCGATAAACGACTGATATTGGGGGTCGCGGGTCACCTGGTGCTGGTCGAAATGGGTGTAAGTGCGCAGCGGCCGCAGGTTGAAATAAAGAATGCAGTCAGATTCTGGAAGCAGCCTGGCCGCCTCGGGCGGGGCCTTCCGTCGCAGGTACGCAGCCAACGCCACCAGCAGCAGAAGAAGCAAAACAGTGATGATGGTCGCCTTGGTGCGCCTGGGCATTCGGGGTACGGTTTACCACCCTCATCGGTCGAGGAATGATAGCATCCGACCCCGGGATGCACTGCGACCGCGGCAAATTGCGGAGCCGTTCCGCCCTGTGGTAACCTTGGCAATTGTGAACCTGCTGCGCTTTAGCGGGGAAACACGGCTGTTCGGGCTGGCGTAGCTCAGCTGGTAGAGCATCTGATTTGTAATCAGACGGTCGGGGGTTCAAGTCCCTTCGCCAGCTCCAGAGTTTCGTTTGGCCGGTTAGTATTCCCGCCGCAATCATTCCATACCGACGGTATATTTCCTTTGAGTTGGCTACGCGGGAAAGCGTCTGCGGAATGGGGTCGTGTGGAAGATCTCCGGCTTCGGTGATTTTTTTTTGTTCAGATCGGGAGCCATTTGTCCCGGTCTGCGATTGTGCACAGGTGGCCGAGTGGTTAATGGCAGCAGACTGTAAATCTGCCGCTCCTTGGAGCTACGGAGGTTCGAATCCTCCCCTGTGCACCATGGATTGGCATGCTGGAGCGGATATTGGAAACCGGGCCGCGGTCGCCGGGGCGTAAGTGGATTGCGCTGGGGATGCTGGTAGCCCTCGCATGTTTGGCAGTGAAAACGATCGACCCGGGCAAGGTGCGCTCGGTGGTATTACTGTTGCTGGTTTTTTTCGCGTTGCGGATTGTGCTCGCTGCGGCCGCTTCGCGATAGCATGGGTTAGCGTTGAGGGCTGATGTAGCTCAGTCGGTAGAGCACTCCCTTGGTAAGGGAGAGGTCACCGGTTCAATCCCGGTCATCAGCTCCAGAGTTTGTTGTGGGTGTGTTCCTGGGAAGAGCAGGAGCTTATCTGCAGCTGCTGGAGCCATAAGCATCAGCTCCAGAGTTTGTTGTGGGTAGGTTTTTTCGTTCTGGCTTTGTATCAGGGCACGACTTCAGTCGTGCCGAAAATGCCTGAACACCCCAGGGCTTTAGCCCCTGAAGGACCCGGATAGAAGCATCACCTCCGGAATTGCTAGTGATTATGGGGACGCGGGAGTAACTCAGTGGTAGAGTCACAGCCTTCCAAGCTGTTGGTCGCGGGTTCGATTCCCGTCTCCCGCTCCAAACTATTTTTTGCCTGAGAGCCTCCGAAATGTTTGTGCAGACAGTCTTACCGGTTGTGGATGAGGCGCACTTCGCCGCCGTCAGGGCGTCGCTTGAGCCATTGTTCGCCGCCGGCAATGTCGCCGGATTTTTAAAGCGGGTGCAGCGATCAAAGCTGCGGGTGCGGGATTTCGAGGGCTTGCTGCAGCGTGGACTACTGGGTGCGACCACTGCGGAGTCCTACCAGTTGCTGGGCAATTCCGACCGTGGCCAGGCGCGTGAGCTGTACCTTTCACTGGTGGAGAAAGTTGCTCCAGAGCTGCGCAGCAGGTTTTTAAAGGTATATGCCTACTACTGAGCTAGTGATCCCCGTGGCACGGGAAAGCACGTACATCGTGGTCTGGGAGTTCCAGGTCAAGGCGGAGTGCCAGGCGGAATTCATGGCAGCCTACGGTCCGGATGGCGATTGGGCGCGTCTGTTCCGTCGTTCTCCCGAGTTTCTGGGCGTGGAGCTGGTGGGCAGTGTGGACAATTCCGCCCGCTTCTTCACGTTGGACCACTGGAGTTCAGCCTCAGCATTGGAGCTGTTTCTGGCCAACAACGCTACCGCGTACGACGTTTTGGACCGGCGGTTTAGCGGCCTTACCGTCTGGGAGCGGCGAATTGGCGGCTTTCCTGGCGAGGCTTAGCGCGAAGTCGGCGTTCGAAGGTTACAAAGGTAATTATAAGCTCTTGCGGTTCAATAGCTTAGCGCTGCAGATGAACTCACGCTTTGTGTCAGGGCCCGACTTTAGTCGGGCCGTAAATGGATGACTGAATGAGGGCTTTAGCCCCTGAGGGAAGAACCCCTCAGAAAAGTTTTTGATTCAAGCAGGAGAGAGGGACGAGATGGCGAAGGAAAAGTTTGACCGGTCCAAGCCGCACGTGAATGTGGGGACGATTGGGCACATTGATCACGGCAAGACGACGCTGACGGCGGCGATCACGAAGGTATTGTCGAAGCACAATCCGAAGATCCAGTTTCGTTCGTTTGATTCGATCGACAACGCGCCTGAGGAGCGGGAGCGCGGCATCACGATTGCGACCGCGCACGTGGAGTATGAGACGGCCAACCGTCACTACGCGCACGTAGACTGCCCGGGCCACGCCGACTACATCAAGAACATGATCACGGGCGCGGCGCAGATGGATGGAGCGATTCTGGTAGTGGCGGCGACCGATGGTCCCATGCCCCAAACCAAGGAGCACGTTCTGTTGGCTCGCCAGGTAGGCGTGCCCTACATCGTGGTGTTTCTGAACAAGTGCGATGCAGTCGAAGACGAAGAGCTAACGGACCTGGTGGAGATGGAAGTCCGGGAACTGTTGTCCAAGTACAACTTCCCCGGAGACGATGTGCCGGTGATTCGCGGCTCGGCTCTGGGTGGTTTGAACGGCGAAGCGCAATGGGAAGCCAAGATTGACGAGTTGATGGATGCAGTGGACAAGAATGTACCCTTGCCGGCGCGCGCGATTGACCAGCCCTTCCTGATGCCGATTGAAGACATTTTTTCGATTTCCGGCCGTGGCACGGTGGTGACGGGCAGGATCGAGCGGGGCAAGGTTAAGGTCGGCGAAGAGTCGGAGATCGTTGGTTTCCGGGAAACCCGCAAGACGGTAGTGACCGGCGTTGAAATGTTCAAAAAGCAGCTGGATGAAGGACTTGCGGGCGACAATGCGGGTCTGCTGCTGCGCGGCATTGCCAAGGAAGACGTGGAGCGCGGGATGGTCCTGGCCAAGCCTGGATCGATCACGCCGCACACCAAGTTCAAGGGCGAGATTTACGTACTGAGCAAGGAAGAGGGCGGCCGCCACACCCCGTTCTTCAATGGCTACCGGCCGCAGTTCTACTTCCGCACCACGGACGTGACCGGGACGGCGAAGCTGCCGGAAGGCACGGAGATGGTGATGCCGGGCGACAATGTGCAGCTGGAAATTGAGCTGCATACCCCGGTAGCGATGGAAAAGGGCCTGCGGTTCGCCATCCGCGAAGGTGGCCGTACCGTAGGCGCCGGCACCATCAGCGAAATCATCAAGTAGGGCCGGCTTGAGTGGGATAACGGGGCTTTTCCCGGGGTTTCTCCCGGGAAAACCCGTCGGTTTTAAGACAAGCAAATTTCAGGGGCGTGCATTCGCCCCAGAATCGGTTAGGATAGACTGATGCGTGAAATAATTACCCTACAGTGTCCGGATTGCAAGGAGCGCAATTACTCAACCACGAAGAACAAAAAGACGACCACTGGCCGGCTTGAGTTCTCAAAGTTTTGCAATCGCTGCCGCAAGCATACCCCGCACAAAGAGACGAAATAGCTCGGCGTTTGTTGGATAGCAATACTTGATTTGCTTTGCTGCCTCTGGCTCCTTGGTACGACTCGCTGTGATACGACGGTCAGGATCCCTTCACGACAGTATTCTTGTCTGAAGCCGCCTGGTGGCTCGAGAGAGCCCACGAGTAGCTCATGAACCTTTGGCGGAGCGTTGCCGTTTTGACGTTGGTAGAGTTGCAGCAATTTGAGGGGCGTAAGCTCAACGGTTAAACTGTCGGTCTCCAAAACCGAACTTGGGGGTTCGAATCCCTCCGCCCCTGCCAGTTCGTGAGAGTTACCCCTTGCGGGCAAGTGAGAGCCTGGGGAAGAAGGAAGCATTATGGCGAAGTCAACCACCGTGGTTCGCGACGATAAGCAAAGCCCGCAGCGGGAGAAAGCTGTGACCAAGGCGAAAGTTGCGGACAAGTTGGCCGAACGAGGGCAGGAAAGTCCTGGGCAGGGCAACCAGCTCACCGGAGTGTTTACCAGGACCGCGGATTTTCTCAGGGATGTGCGCAGCGAGATGCGCAAGGTGACCACTCCGTCGCGCGAAGAAGTACGGACCACAACGACGGTGGTAATTGTCACGGTGTTTGCCTTCGCTGCCTATTTCTATGTCGTGGATGCGGTACTAAGCCGCGGGATCCAGTCGCTGCTGCACTGGCTGGGCGGGGTACAGTAAGTGCTAAAAGAGAAATTAGAGAAAACCATGACGGAAGAAACCAATCCGGACACCCCGCCCCTCAACCCTGAGGAAGGGCTCTCGCCGTCCGCTAACGACCGTTTCAAGTGGTACATCATCCACGCGTATTCGGGCTTTGAGCGCAAGGTGAAAGAGTCGATCGAGGGCCGGGTACAGGCCTTCGGCCTGCAAAACCGCATCGGCCGCGTCATGATCCCTACCGAGCCGGTAACCGAAGTGTTCAACGGCAAAAAGCGCACCGTCGAACGGGTATTTTTGCCCGGCTATGTGCTGGTGGAGATGGACCTGGACAACGACCTGTGGCACGTGATGAAAAACACGCCGCGGGTGACGGGCTTTCTGGGTACGGGCGACAAGCCGGTCGCGCTGAGCGAGCAGGAAGTCAGCTCGATCCTCTTCCGCACCGATGTCTCCAAAGACAAGCCCCGGATGAAGATCAAGTTCGAGAAGAACGAGTCCGTCCGCATCACCGATGGTCCCTTCGCCAACTTCAATGGCGTGGTCGATGAGGTCAACGAGGACCGCGAGACGTTGAAGGTTATGGTCACGATTTTTGGGCGATCGACGCCGGTCGAACTTGAGTTCGGCAAAGTCGAAAAAGTGGTTTAGTGAAAGGTTATTAAGCATGCCTCCAGTTAAAAAAGTACAGACCTCGGTAAAGCTGCAGATTGAAGCGGGCAAGGCGACTCCAGCGCCCCCGGTCGGCCCGGCATTGGGCCAGGCGCAGGTCAACATCATGGAGTTCTGCAAGCAGTTCAATGCGCGCACCCAGAACAAGGAAATGGCCGGCCTGATCATTCCGGTAGTGATCACGGTGTACGTCGACCGCACCTTCACCTTTGTGACCAAGACGCCTCCGGCGGCGGTCCTGCTCAAGAAAGCCGCAAATCTGGCCAAGGGCTCAGGCACCCCGAACAAGGACAAGGTAGGCACCGTAAGCGAAAAGCAGGTGCTCGAAATTGCCAAGCAGAAGATGCCCGACCTGAACACCGTTTCCGTGGAATCCGCGGTAAAGAGCATCAAGGGCACAGCAAGGTCCATGGGAATCGAAATCACCGCCTAGAACGGACAGCAGGTCCATCGAAATCTTCCATCCAGCGCATCACTTGCCTGATGGATGCGCCACTCTCCACTTTGTCATCCCGAGCGCAGCCGAGGGACCTGCAGTTCCACGTTTTCCTCTCGCAAATTTGCCGGACTGCAAAATTGTGAGATAATCAAAAATGCGTCTTGAGCAACAAGCAGACGCAAGTCAACGGTCGCGCAAGTACTAATAGCGGCCCACACCACGGCAGGACGGCAACAAGGTCCAGGCGGTGGAAGACAGAGGAAGCATGGCAAAGAAAATCAGCAAAAACATGGCGAAGGTGCGCGCTCAGGTCGAAGACCGGCCGTACTCGCTGCAAGACGCAGTTCCCCTACTCAAAAAAGTGCAATACGCCAAGTTCGACGAGACCGTCGATCTCACGCTGCGCCTCGGTGTAGACCCCAAGCACGCCGATCAGATGGTGCGTGGAACAGTCGTTTTGCCGCACGGTTTAGGTAAGACCAAGAAGGTAGCAGTGATCGCCTCTGGCGACCGCCTTCGCGAGGCGGAAGCAGCAGGCGCCGACGTCGTCGGCGGTGAAGATATGGTGGAGCGGATCCAAAAGGAAAGCTGGACGGATTTCGACGCCCTGATTGCCACCCCGGACATGATGAAGTCCGTCGGCCGGTTGGGTAAGGTGCTCGGTCCCCGTGGCCTGATGCCCAATCCCAAGACCGGCACCGTCACCAACGACGTGGCGGCGGCCATCCGCGAAATCAAGGCCGGTAAGGTCGAATTTCGGACCGACAAGACTGCCCTGGTGCATGTTCCCGTGGGCAAGCTTTCCTTCCCGCCGCAAAAGCTGATCGACAATGCGACCACAGTCATCAACAGTGTGGTCCGGGCCAAGCCGTCCGCGGCTAAGGGTAAGTACATCCGGGGCATCACGCTGAGCTCCACCATGGGGCCCGGGATCCCGCTCGACAACGAGGTCGCTGAGGCGGCCGCTAAGCCCTAGTTGTAGTTTTCATCCTGTTTTACCTGGCGCCGGCATAGCCGCGCAGACCATGGCCGCCGGCAAGGTGGCGTGGGGATAAAAGGCTGGTTTTATGGCACTTACGAAGGCGAAAAAGGCAGTACAGATCGATCATCTCGCGCACGAGCTCGAAGGCTCGACCAGCGCCATTGTCGGCACCTTTGCCAAGCTCACCGTCTCTCAGGACTACGAGCTGCGCAAAGTGGTTCGGACCGCAGGCGGCCGTTACCGCGTGCTCAAGAACAAGCTGGCAGCCCGGGCGTCCAAGGGGACGAAGGTAGAGGCGGCGCTACAGGGGTTGAAGGGCGTTTCGTCGGTGGCCTACACCAGCGGCGATCCCGTAGCCCTGGCAAAGGCGCTCTCCACCTGGATGCAGGAGAACGCTGAGTTCACCTTCAAGCTGGGCATTGTGGATGGGCAGCTCATTACGGTCGAAGAAGTAAAGCGGCTGGCGACGATGCCCTCCAAAGAGGAGATCTTCTCCAAGCTGTTGTTCCTTATTCAGGCTCCGGCACAGCGTCTGGCGACCGTTATCAACGCCACTGGCCGCGACATAGCGGTGGTGATCAACCAGGCAGTCGAGCAAGGAAAGTTTGCCGCGGGCGCGGCGCCCAGCAAGCCGGCAGCGGCCGAAGCGGCTCCCGAACCTGTAGCAGTGGCGGAAGCACCAGCCCCCGTGGCGGCCGAAGCACCGGCCCCTGTGGCCGAAGCAGCCCCCGAACCTGTAGCAGTGGCCGAAGCATCAGCTCCGGTAGCTGAAACAGTGGCAGCCGAGGCAGAGGCCGCCGGAACCAGCGAAGATTCACAAACGTCAGCCGCGGCAACGGAGCCGCCTGTCGAGGGATAAGTTGTTGATTATAGGGCTGCGAAGGGATGCTTGTCTGGGCATATCGGAAACCTTCGCAGGATGCAGCAAGCGGGACCTGAATAACGGGTGCCGCTAGTAACAAATGAGTATAGGCGAGCGTTACCAAAGTTTAGTTTCAGTGGAGAGAAAAATGGCGGATTTGCAGCAGTTGGAAGATCAGATCGTTAGCTTGAGCCTGTTGGACGCGGCGGCTCTGGTAAAGAAGCTTGAAGAGCGGCTCGGAGTCTCGGCAGCAGCCGCAGCCCCGGTGGCCGTGGCTGGTGGTGGAGGCGGCGCTGCCGCAGCTGCGCCGGTTGAAGAGAAGACCGAGTTCACCGTCATCCTCAAGGATGCAGGTGCCAACAAGATCAATACCATCAAGGCAGTGCGGGAAGTGACCTCCCTCGGCCTGAAGGAAGCCAAGGACCTGGTCGATGGCGCTCCTAAGCCGCTGAAGGAGAACGTCAGCAAGGAAGAAGCCGAAACTGTCCGTAAGAAGTTCGAAGGCGTAGCAACCGTCGAAGTCAAGTAAAAAGTCGATTTTGTTCGATTAGCAAGTTGCGTGCCAAAGCAGGACGCGCTATGATTATTTTTAGCGCGTCTCTGCCAGGCATAGGCTTGTTACCTGACCGAGCGGTTCTTTGCATGCGATTCTCAATTAGAGATGGTATTCACTCGTATGCGATCTACTATTCCGGTGCATTCTGCGCCGGCACACACCTGCGAAATGGGCGGCGGACTTCGTGGTGTGGTGAACGATCTGCTGTAGGGCGGCGCACACGCGGCGTATTGGAATCAGCGGGATTCGAAAATTCTCATCTTGTCAAGTGCACAATTCGGTTGTGACGCTCGTGGGTAGCACTGTCCCCGCGAGCAGTTCGCGTCTCACCGCGTTGCGCCCTTGCCTGCCTGGCAAACCTCCGCTGATCCCGATCGCTATAAGGCCCTCACCTGCCGTCCAAGGGCCACCGGCAATTAAATCTGACGTTCGCTTGTCAGTCAATATTGCCTAGAACCTAAAAGCGCAGTGTACTCGCCGACACGAGGCGGCGGATACACGTCATCGCGCAGCAAAAACATCTGGGGAACCGCGAGACTCGGACGGTACCCCAATTTGCATCACCTCGCGTCCCACGAGTCTCAGGAGTGAAGCATGCCGAACGAGCACCGCGCCATTCGTAGCCGTCTCGATTTTTCCAAGATCCCAACCGCTATTCAGATCCCGAACCTGATTGAAGTGCAGCGCCGCTCCTATGAGCGCTTTCTGCAGATGGACAAACTGCCCTCGGAGCGGGAAGACAACGGGTTGCAGTCCGTATTTGTCTCGGTTTTTCCCATCACCGACTTCCGCAATATCTCACAGCTCGACTTTGTGGATTTTTCCATTGGTAACTGGGAGTGCAAGTGCGGTCACCTCAAGGGGCTGCATCACCTCCGTACTGCCTGCGTAAACTGCGGCGCCATGGTGATCACCGATCCCTTCCATCCAGGAGAGGTTCTTTGCCAGAAGTGCGGCACCTACAACAAGAACACACCTGATTTTTGCAACAAGTGCGGTGATCCAGTCGGTTTGCAGTTGAAGTATGACCAGGCAGAGTGCGAAGAGCGCGGCATGACCTACTCAGCGCCTCTCAAGGTCACCGTTCGCCTCACCATTTACGACAAAGACCCGGAAACCGGCGCGAAATCCATTCGCGACATCAAGGAACAGGAAGTCTTCTTCGGCGACATTCCGCTGATGACGCAGAATGGCACCTTCATCGTCAACGGCACCGAGCGCGTCATCGTCAGCCAGTTGCACCGCTCGCCCGGCGTCTTCTTTGAGACGGCCAGCAATCGCACCTATTTCCTGGGCAAGATCATCCCTTATCGCGGCTCCTGGGTAGAGTTCGAGTATGACCAGAAGAACACCCTCTATGTGCGTATCGACCGCAAGCGCAAGTTCCTGGGCACCATTTTCCTGCGCGCCCTCGGCCTTCGCTCGGATGAGGACATTCTCAAGACCTTCTACCTGGCCGACACCATCAACGTTAAGGATGGCAAGCTTTCCTGGCAGGTCAGCGAGGATACGGAGAAGGGAACCCACCTGTTGGGCGCCAAGCCGGCGCACGCAGTCGTGGTTAAGGGCGAAGAAATTGCCCACTCCGGCCGCAAAATTACGCCCAGCATCCTCAAGGCGCTGCGCAATCACAAGGTCACGTCAGTAGAAATCGAAACCGCGGAACTCGACGGTGCGATGACCCTGGCCGACGTGGTCGATACCACCACCGGCGAGGTTCTGCTCGAGGCCAACCACGAGCTGACCGCGGACAAGATCCACAAGATCACCGAGAGCGGTGTCACGTCGTTCCAGGTCTTCTTCCCCGACCGCGACGATGTGGGCAACATCATCACCAATACTCTTCGCCGCGACTCCGTGCGTAAGCCTGAGGAAGCGCTGATCGAGATCTATCGCAAGCTGCGTCCGGGTGACCCACCGACACTCGATACCGCTACTGCGTTGTTCGAGGGCATGTTCTTCGATCCGCGCAAGTACGACTTCTCGCGCGTAGGCCGGCTCAAGTTCAACATCAAGCTTTACGAGTCGCAGGATGCCACCCAGCTCGACAAGCGCACCCTGACGCCGGAAGACTTCTACGGAACGATCCGCTACCTGCTTAAGCTGCGCAAGAACATCGGCGTAGTCGACGACATCGATCACTTGGGCAACCGCCGCGTACGCGCCGTTGGCGAGCTGATGGAAAATCAGTTCCGCATCGGCCTCGTCCGCATGGAGCGCGCCATCAAGGAAAAGATGAGCGTGTATCAGGAAATGTCGACAGCGATGCCGCATGACCTGATCAACGCCAAGCCGGTGATGGCCGCGATCCGCGAATTCTTCGGCTCCTCGCAGCTGTCGCAGTTCATGGATCAGACCAACCCTCTCTCTGAGATCACCCACAAGCGGCGGCTTTCCGCCCTTGGGCCGGGCGGTTTAAGCAGGGAGCGCGCGGGCTTTGAAGTACGCGACGTACATCCTACGCACTACGGCCGTATCTGCCCGATTGAGACGCCGGAAGGTCCGAACATCGGCCTCATCAGCTCCTTGTCGTGCTTCGCGCGTATCAACGAATACGGCTTTATCGAGTCGCCGTATCGCCGCGTGCGCGACGGCAACATTCTCGATTACGTGCAGGTCACGAATGCCGGCGAGAGCGGGCTTCGTGTCGGCGACCCGTTAGAGAAGAAGGAAGCGCTGCGGCTCAACGAGAAGCTTGCCGGCGAGCACAAGCGCGTCATTGAATTCGATCCCTTTTCCTTCTACCTGTCCGCGTGGGAAGAGGATCGTCACACCATCGCCCAGGCCAACATTGAGCTGGACTCCGAAGGACACATTGTCGACGATCTGGTCAACGCTCGCCGCCAAGGCAACTTCGTGCTGGTGAACCGTGCAGAAGTGGATTACATCGACGTGAGCCCCAAGCAATTGGTCTCGGTCGCTGCTTCGCTGGTGCCGTTCCTCGAGCATGACGACGCCAACCGCGCTTTGATGGGCGCCAACATGCAACGCCAGTCGGTTCCTCTGCTGGTGGCGGAAGCGCCGCTGGTGGGTACCGGGATGGAAGGCGTGACAGCGCGCGACTCCGGAGCAGTGATTCTGGCTAAGCGCAACGGCATCGTCGATTCGGTCGACTCTGAACGTATTATCGTCCGCGTGGAGGGTGAGCATCATCCCACCCAGCTATCCCGCGAGGTCGGTTCGGATATCTATCAGCTGATCAAGTTCAAGCGTTCCAACCAGAACACTTGCATCAATCAGAAGCCCATCGTTCGCCAGGGTGACCGTGTACTCAAGGGTCAGGTAATCGCCGACGGTCCTTGCACTGAGCAGGGCGAGTTGGCACTGGGCCGTAACGTCCTGGTGGCCTTCATGCCGTGGCGCGGGTACAACTTCGAGGACGCGATCCTCATTTCGGAGAAGCTGGTCCGCGACGATTACTACACCTCGGTACACATCGAGGAGTTTGAAATCGAAGCCCGCGACACCAAGCTCGGACCGGAAGAGATCACGCGCGATATTCCTAACGTCTCTGAGTCTGCACTGCGTGACCTGGACGAAAGCGGAGTCATCCGCATCGGCGCCAAGGTCAAGCACAACGACATTCTGGTAGGCAAGGTAACGCCCAAAGGCGAAACCCAGCTCACGCCGGAAGAGAAGTTGCTGCGCGCCATCTTCGGTGAAAAAGCCGGCGATGTTCGCGACGCCTCGTTGACCTGCCCTCCGGGTATCGAAGGAACGGTTGTCGATGTGCGCATCTTCTCCCGCAAGGGTCAGGAGAAGGACGAGCGCGCCAAGCTGATCGAAGGCGAGCAGATTGCCAAGCTCGAAAAGAACCTGGCTGACGAAATCCGCATTCTCACCGACGAGCGGTTAAAGCGGTTGGAATCGATTCTGGGCGGCAAGGAAGTGCTGGCTGACCTGCACGACGAGCGCACCAACAAGCGCCTGATCGTGAAGGAACAGATCATCGACCGCGACACCATCGAGCGCATTTCCACCCGCAACCTGAAGCGTATTCGCTACGCCGACAAGGATCCGCGCGTGAACGAGCAGATCGACGAGATCGAGGAAATGACCTCACGTCAGATCGATGTGCTGCGCAAGATCACCAACGAGAAAATCGGCAAGCTGCAGAAGGGTGATGAACTGGCGCCAGGCGTGATCAAGCTGGTTAAGGTCTACATCGCCATGAAGCGCAAGCTGTCGGTGGGCGACAAGATGGCCGGCCGCCACGGGAACAAGGGCGTCATTGCCCGCATTCTTCCCGAGGAGGATATGCCTTACCTGCCTAACGGTACGCCGGTCGAGATCGTTCTCAACCCGCTCGGTGTTCCTTCGCGTATGAACGTGGGTCAGATCCTGGAGACGCATCTGGGCTGGGCTGCACATCAGCTGGGCGAGAAGATCGCTGAGGTGGTGGAACGCAATCGCGACGCCAACGAGGTTCGGGCTATGGTGACGGAGCGCTTTGCCAACACGGCAACGCTGCGCCAACTGCTCGAGCTCGATGACGAGATGCTGTTGCGGGTCGCAGCCGGTATGAAGCGCGGCATCTGGTTTGGCACCGCCGTGTTCGACGGAGCCAAGGAAGCAGAGCTCAAAGCGCTGTTGGCCGCGGCAGAACTGCCAAGCTCGGGCAAGACTCCACTGTTTGACGGCATGACGGGCGTGGAGTTCGAACAGCCGGCAACCGTGGGCTACATCTACATGCTGAAGCTCTCTCACCTGGTCGACGACAAGATTCACGCGCGTTCGATCGGACCGTATTCGCTCATCACGCAGCAGCCGCTGGGTGGCAAGGCGCAATTCGGCGGACAGCGTTTCGGCGAGATGGAAGTGTGGGCCCTCGAAGCCTACGGCGCTGCTTACATCCTGCAGGAGCTGTTGACTGCTAAATCCGACGACGTCTATGGCCGTACCAAGATCTACGAGGCCATCGTCAAGGGTGAAGCGGCCATCGAGCCTGGTGTTCCAGAGTCGTTCAACGTGCTGATTCGTGAGCTGCAGTCCCTCTGTCTCGACGTGGAGTTGATCAAGCAACCGGAAAAGAGACTTCCGGCGCCGGCTGTCGCAGCGGCGGACTAAGGCAGTACGGCTTGGGGGAGTGAAGGGTACGGGCTTGAAGGGTACGGGTTTCAGCCCGTACGCAAAAACCCCCGCAACCTTGAGGGCTTTAGCCCCTGAGGGAACGGCTTCACTCTCCAAAGATCTTTGTTAAAACCAGGCCTGTCCTCAAGGAATCGCTCCCGGGGAGGACAGGCCAGCAGATTCACCCCGGGATCGTAGCCGGCACACTTCGGAGTATTGATCCGAAGTCAAGTGCCAAGGAGGGTCGTCTTGTACCGTTCCAGCCCATTTGAACTGACCAGCCCCATTACAGATTTCGATGCCATCCGCATCTCACTCGCCTCACCGGAAAAAATCCGCAGCTGGTCACATGGCGAGGTGACCAAGCCGGAAACGATTAACTACCGCACCTTCAAGCCGGAGCGCGATGGACTCTTCTGCGCCCGCATCTTTGGCCCGGTCACCGACTGGGAATGCTTGTGCGGCAAATACAAGCGCATGAAGCATCGCGGAGTCATCTGCGACAAGTGCGGTGTAGAAGTCACGCTCTCCAAGGTTCGCCGTGAGCGCCTGGGGCACATCGAACTGGCGTCCCCTTGTTCGCACGTCTGGTTCTTCAAGGGATTGCCCTCCCGCATCGGCCATCTGCTCGATATCTCCCTGCGTGACCTCGAAAGTGTTCTCTACTTCGAGAGCTACGTCGTGGTCGATCCGGGCGATGCACCGGTAAAGGAACGCGAAATCATCAAGGACGAAGCCCGTTTCCGCGAGCTCGACACCCAATATCGTCCCACCGGTTTCAAGGGGATGATGGGTGCGGAAGCCATCAAGGAGCTGCTCAAGCGCGTCGTAGTCGACGAGCTGGCCATCGAGCTCCGCGAGCGCATGAAGACCGAGACCTCTCTGCAGAAGCGCTTGAAGTATGCCAAGCGGCTCAAGGTAGTCGAGGCTTTCCGCAAGTCCGGCAATAAGCCACAGTGGATGATTCTTGACGTGATCCCGGTCATTCCGCCGGAACTGCGTCCCCTGGTGCCGCTGGATGGCGGACGTTTCGCGACCTCGGATCTGAACGATCTCTACCGCCGCGTCATCAACCGCAACAACCGCCTCAAGAAGCTGATGGACCTCCATGCGCCCGAAGTCATCGTGCGCAATGAGAAGCGCATGCTTCAAGAAGCGGTAGACGCCCTGTTCGATAACGGCCGTCGTGGCCGCGTCCTGCGTGGCGCCAACAACCGTCCGCTGAAGTCGCTCTCCGATACCCTCAAGGGCAAGCAGGGCCGCTTCCGCCAGAACCTGTTAGGCAAGCGCGTCGACTACTCCGGCCGTTCGGTCATCGTGGTCGGTCCTGAGCTCAAGCTGCACCAGTGCGGCCTGCCCAAGAAGATGGCGCTCGAACTGTTCAAGCCCTTTATCTATCACCGGCTGGAACAGACCGGGCACTGCACGACCATCAAGCAAGCCAAGGAAATGGTCGAAATGCAGGAGCCCATCGTTTGGGACATTCTGGAAGAGGTCATCAAGGACCATCCAGTCCTGCTCAACCGCGCCCCTACGCTCCATCGTCTGGGTATCCAGGCCTTTGAGCCGGTGCTGGTAGAAGGCAAGGCAATCAAGATCCACCCTCTCGTCTGCACCGCGTTCAACGCAGACTTCGATGGCGATCAGATGGCCGTGCACATTCCGCTGTCGCCCGAAGCCCAGGTCGAAGCCAGCGTGCTGATGCTCGCCTCGCACAACATCCTGTCGCCTGCGTCAGGCCAGCCGATCACCGTGCCCACACAGGACATGGTTCTCGGTCTCTACTATCTGACCAAGGCCAAGAAGGGTGGCAAGGGT
>CAVYCQ010000012.1:0-246397 GCA_963767045.1 uncultured Acidobacteriaceae bacterium
ACAGTTAGAGTCTGCGTGAGAACCAGAGAGTTTGGACCGGCAACAAATGAACCGCGACGCTAAAGCGTCGCTCTCCCTGTTAAAGCAGAGGGCTCCCACCGTTCTCTCAACGAAAGCCCGGTGGGAGCCCCCGCATTTATGCGCGGGAGCTCGGCTTTCAAGCCGAGCGGTTCCATCAGCCTACTCCACCGGCTTTAGCTGTGGGTTTTCGCTTGGAATTGCAGCGGGACTGGATCCACTTCCGCTTTAAAGTCGGGCCGTTAAGCGTGAAAAAAAATGAGGGCCTTTAGGCCGTACATAAATACTTTGCCATGAATTCGGCTTGGAGCCGCTGAGGGATGTCTTCCGCTCCACTAGCCCGCCGCTCGCTGGTTGTTAGAGAGATGTGGAATTCCACTTCTCTTTCCCGCTGATTTTCGATTCACCCAACGCTGGGTGCCCCATTCAAGCCGTTCTTTGGCTTGAGTGGGATGAACAGCCTCTCGATGTGCCACTTCCCATTTCCCAAGCCCGTCCCAGGAAAACCAACCCCTACCACCTCTCCATCTCCTTAAGATAGGTCGCCGTGTACTCCACATAATTGCGCGCATACTGCAGGATCCCCTCACGCTCCTTAGGCTCCAACCGCCGCCGCTCTTTCGCCGGCACACCGGCCCACAGCGAATTGGGCGGCACCACCGTGTTCTCCGGCACCACCGCCCCGGCGGCAATAATGGAGCCCTCGCCGATTCTCGCGTGATTGAGGATCGTCGCGCCCATGCCAATCAGGCAGGCATCCTCGACCACGCACCCATGCACCGTCGCGTTGTGCCCAATGGTGACCCAATCACCCACCCAAACCGGGTGTTTGTACCGCATACCATGCAACACAGCGCAATCCTGAACATTGCTGTATGCCCCCACGCGTATGGAGTGCACATCGCCGCGCAACACAGCATTCATCCACACGCTCGATTGTTCGCCCAGCTCCACTTGCCCCACAATCTGGGCAGAAACGTCGATGTAGCAGGAGCTGGGAATGACCGGGTGATGACCGAGATAGGACCTTACCATGTGCATTTCCTTCGTGTCGGGCAGGGAAAAATGCTGCCCAAGATGCTGATTAAGCTTGACTGCATACCTCAAAGGTAACGTAAGCTTATAGAACCCAATTGGGATGTTTGGAGGTGTGGTTCATTTGGCAGAGGTTCGCGTGCAGGAAGGCGAGCCGCTTGAAAATGCATTGCGCCGTTTTAAGCGCAAGGTTCAGCAGGAAGACATTATCAAGGAAGTGAAGCGTCACTCCTTCTACCTGAAGCCTGGCGAGCGCCGTCGAGTAAAAGAAGCGTTGGCGCGCAAGCGGAATCGTAAAAAAGCAAGAAAAGAGCAGGATTAACCCTGCATTGCCGGCTTACCGAGTTGCTCACGCAAGCGTTAAGCCGGCAATCCCGTAGTTTTCATAGAATTTGCGAAAAGAGGTTGTAAAGGCTCCATTTCCCCTCTCATTCCCGTATTTGGTGAATGCGAGGGACAGTTGTCGAATTGACAGACGAATCAGCTCATTGGTGACACGATGCCAATGCAACGCTTCGTCGACGGAATATTGAAAATTCCAAGGCATGCTCGGGGGGACGCGTAATGGATTTCATCGACAAGATACTGAAATGTTCTGATTGCGGTAATGACTTTGTCTTTACCGCCGGCGAACAACTGTTCTTTCACGATAAGCAATTCAAAAACGATCCAAAGCGTTGCAAACAGTGCAAAATTAAGCGCGTAGCGGGAACCGGCAATGGCGTACGCACAGAGACCCGGACGGTCTGCTCGGAGTGCGCCACCGAAACCACAGTTCCTTTTAAGCCTACGCAAGGTCGCCCCGTGCTCTGCAGGTCCTGTTTCCAGCAGCGGCGGCCACCGGTGCCGGCCACAGTAGCAGCCAGCGCCGCTTCCTGAAGCATCTCTCCCGGAGTCGGGAGAAAGACAGCGGGCAATTCAACAGCTATCAGGGGGTCTAGGGGAGAGGTGCGCTTCTCCCCTAGACCATGAACGCCGTTCCTTGAACGGGTCTTCTGATCAGGCGATTAGTTTGCTGCGGCAGGCTTCCGGGAGGCCGTTCGTCCGGCCGCTTTGGCGGGTGGCGCGACCTTGCCGGCAAGCGCCTTCTGCTTCTTGTCCTCGTGCGTCACCAGCAGCGCCTCGATCTGCCGCAACAGGTTCATGATGTTCATCGGCTTGACCAGCATCTCGTCCATGCCTTCGTCTCGCCACTCCGAGCCTGGAACAGGGAACGCTGTCAGCATGGCAACGGCCGGCTGATAGGGCGCCTGCTTTGCCGCCCGCACGACCTCCAGTCCGGCCGACTCATTTTCCATGCGCATGTCCGTGATCACCATGTGAAAGGTGCCGGCCTTTAACTTCGACCGCGCCTCGCGGGCGGATGCCGCCGTTTCCACCTCGAAGTCATTCATTTCGAGGACCGCCTTCAGAGTCAACAGGATTGCGAGTTCGTCATCTACCAAAAGAATGCGACGTTTCATGGGAAATACTCCAGGGTAACTGTGCTGTAGGTCCGGGGGGAAAAGTCGTCCGCCTCTTCGGATCCTACCTGAACGGCGCTGCGTTAATTAGACTGACAACGTGGCAGAATACCACGTTGAGAACTTCGGGTGCCGTGCCAGCCGGGCCGATGGCGAGATCATAAGCGCCGAACTGCGCCAGCGCGGCCTGACCCCGGCCCGGGACCCCCGCCAAGCGGATGTAATCGTTGCCAATACCTGCAGCGTGACCGCGCAGGCAGATCGCACCGCCCGAGCCTTCCTGCGCCGCGTACGGCGGCAGAATCCCACCGCGCGCATTCTGGTCACCGGCTGCTATGCGCAGCGCGCGCCGCTGGAGGTTGCCGCGCTCCCCGGCGTCTACTCCGTTGTCGGCAACAGCCATAAGTCTCTGGTCTCGGAAATCGCTCAGCAGGCCGCTGTGGCCTTTGTCCCGCTGGCCGCGTTACGGCCGGCCCCCGCCCTCCATGTGGACGACACCTTTGCCCACTCGGACCTGGCGATGCCGAATTCAGGCTGGTTGGCGGGCGGCCAGACGCGCCCCAACCTCAAGGTGCAGGATGGTTGTGGCAACCGCTGCTCCTTCTGCATCATTCCCGCCACTCGCGGACACAGCCGCTCTCTGCCGCTCGAAGCTTGCCTGCACCATGCACAGGACTTCGCTGAGGGCGGTGGCACCGAGCTTGTGCTTTCCGGCATCAACCTGGGCCGTTGGGGTCGAGATCTCACGCCGCAACACACGCTCGAAGAACTGGTAAGCGCCATCTTGCTGCGTACCGCCCTGCCCCGCCTGCGTCTCAGCTCCATCGAGCCGATGGACTGGACGCCCGGGCTGCTGGCACTTTTTTGTGAACACTCCGTCCCACCGGGTGCCCGGCTCGCCCGACATGCACATCTACCGCTGCAGTCTGGATCAGACGCCATTCTGCGTGCCATGCACCGCCGTTACCGCCCCTGGCACTACGCAGAAAAACTGCGCCTGATTCGCGAAACCGTCCCTGATGCCGCGATCGGCGCAGACGTGATGGTGGGTTTTCCAGGCGAGACCGAAGCCCTCTTTGAAGAAAGCTTCGACTTTATTGCAGCCCAGCCCTTCACGTACCTGCACCTGTTTCCTTTTTCCCCCCGCCCCAGCACCGGGGCGTGGCATCTTGCCCAGGAATGCCCGGTGCCGGCGCAGGCGGTTACGGAACGCATGGCACGTCTGCGTGCGCTCATGGCCGTCAAAAATCGGCGCTTCCGGGAGAGTTTTTTGGGCCGGGTGCTGCCCGCCGTTACCTTGCATGCGCCGCCGGGCGAACCGGCGCGGGCGCTGACCGACAACTTCCTGGAAGTACTGCTCGAAGCGCATCAACCACCCAACCAGAGCGTTCGCTTGCTGGTCACGGGCCTCACCCAGTCGGCTTTGACAGGCCAATTAGCGCCAGAACCGAATTGACGGAAGAGTTCTTCCGGTCGGTGTCTCGAAATGCTATGCTTTATTTGAGGGGCTTTGCGTCTCTCGTTTCCGGAGGGAACCATCGATAAGCGTTCGGCCAAGTCTTTTATCCGCATTAACGACAGAATTCGCGCGCGTGAAATCCGCGTCATCGACGAGAACGGTGAACAGCTCGGAATTCTGCCTCCCTTCGAAGCCTTGAAGATAGCCCGTGAGCGTGGCTTGGATCTGGTAGAGGTTTCGCCCACCGCGCAGCCGCCAGTGTGCCGCATTCAGGATTACGGGAAATTCCTCTACGAGAAGGACAAGAGCGACCGCGCGGCGCGCAAGAAGCAAAAAGTAATCGTGGTCAAAGAAGTCAAGTTTTCTGTGACTGTGGATGAGCACGATTACCAAACCAAGAAGAACCAGGCCGTTCGGTTCCTGGGCGAAGGCGACAAGGTAAAGGCCTCGCTGCGTTTCAAAGGCCGCCAGATGGCGCACCGCGAGCTGGGTTACGCCATCATCAACCGCCTCATTCAAGATATGGGTGACGCAGGCATCGTGGAATTCATGCCGCGCATGGAAGGCACCACGCTGCACGCCATCCTGGCTCCCGGCAAGAAGGCCGAGCCGCCCAAGAAGCCCGCCGCCCCCAAGCCACCTGCTTCCGGCCTGGTAGGCCAGCAGCAGCCCCAATCCGCCCAATCCTGATCGGTAACCAAGCTTTGGGTGCCCCATTCAAGCCGTTCTTTGGCTTGAGTGGGATACCGCGGCAGTCAATTGCCACTCGCCACTCCAGCAACAAAATTGGCATCCGGCCGGACCTTGAGGGACCTGCTGTCCCACCAACACCCCAAACCAAACTCCTTGAGTAGCGCCCACACCCGCTCTACCGTATAATCCCAATAAGTAGAAACACGCTAAGTTAGCAGGAAAACCATGCCCAAATTGAAGACCCATAAGGGCGCGGCCAAGCGCTTTAAGAAGACCGGTACGGGGAAAATCCTCCGCGGTCAAACCAAGAAGCGCCACATTCTGACCTCCAAGAGCCATAAGGTTAAGAAAAAATTGAGTGGCACAGTTCTGGTTTCTGATGGTGATAAGCGCAAGGTAGCGCGAATGATTCCCTACGCCTGATCGGCCCTCGCGGGTTTGGGCCATTGGCCCCTGTCTTCAAGACAAGACGATCAGACTAACAAGCGAGTGAAGAGGTATTTCCTACCTCCAGCCGCATAACGCAGCACCTAAAGGAGAACCACCCATGCCCCGCGTAAAACGTGGCACAAAACGCAATGACCGCCGCAAAAAGATCCTCAAACGAGCCAGCGGCTACTTCCTAACCAAGTCCAAGCTCTACCAGGCAGCGCAGGAAGCCGTTGAACGCGGTCTCAAATTCGCCTACATCGGCCGCAAGCAGAAGAAGCGCCAGTTCCGCAGGCTCTGGATCGTCCGCATCGGCGCAGCCGCCAAGCTCAACGGGATCAGCTATTCACAGCTCATCCACGGTCTTAAGTTGGGTGGTATCGATCTGGACCGCAAGATTCTGGCCGACCTCGCCGTCAACGATCCGGCAGGCTTTACCGCGCTCACCGATCAGGCCAAAAGCGCACTCACCAAGACCGCAGCTTAACTTCTTACTGTCAGCCGAGTCTCGCTCCAGCCTGGTCCTCTGTGACCGGGCTCGAGCATTTGTGCCAGGAACCCATGCCGCCCACTGTAATTCCTGAACTGAAAGACTACTCGTCAGACTCGCTGGACAACTTCTTCAGCGGCATCCTGGCGCAGTTCGATCAGGATGCTGCGGCGGCTTCAACCGCCGACGCAATCGAGCAGTTGCGTATTCGCTGGATCGGCCGCAAGCAGGGACTCCTGACGCGGGTTGGCGAGGTGTTGAAGGGTGCCCCTGCCGAGGCTCGCCGCGAAGTTGGCAAGCGCTTCAACACCTTAAAATCCAACATCGATGCTCGCCTCAGTCCGGACGCGCCACCGGCCCAATCCACCGAGGAAGCCATCGACATCACCCTGCCCGGTACCCGCCGCGTCCTCGGCGCAGAGCACCCGCTGATCCGCACCATGAACGAGATTGTCCGCGTCTTTGCGGCCATGGGGTACTCCGTCGGGCTGGGGCCCGAGGTCGAGACCGACTACTACAACTTCGAATCGCTCAACTTCCCTCCCGGCCATCCGGCGCGCGATACCCAGGACACTCTGGTCATCGTCAACCAGGACCGCAAGCCGCTGCGCGAACGGCTGTTGATGCGCACCCATACCTCGCCGGTGCAGATCCACACCATGGAAGAGCAACCGCCGCCGTTGCGTATTGTCATCCCCGGCAAGGTGCACCGCAACGATGCCGCCGACGCCACCCACTCGCCTATCTTTCATCAGGTCGAGGGGCTCTGCGTCGATACCAACATCACCTTCTCTGATCTAAAAGGCACGCTTGACCACGCCATGAAAGCGTTTTTCGGATCCAGCGTCAAAACGCGGTTTTTCCCTTCGTTCTTTCCCTTCACCGAACCATCTGCCGACGTGCAGATCAGTTGCATTTTCTGTGGCGGCCGAGGCTGCCGCAAATGCAAACAATCCGGTTGGATCGAGTTGTTGGGCTGCGGCATGGTCGATCCCGCGGTCTTCGCCTTCGCGGCTCGCCATCAGCCCGCCTACGATGCGAAAAAAATCAGCGGCTTCGCCTTCGGCATGGGCGTGGAGCGGATTGCCATGATGAAGTACGGTATCGGGGAAATAGGCCAGCTCTACTCCGGGGATATGCGATTTCTGGAGCAATTCAGGTAAGTCGCAAAACCTTATGAATATTCTTTCTCAGTGGATCCGTTCCTACGTGCCCGGCCTCACCCTGGCCGACCGCGAACTCGCCGAGGCGCTGACTCTGCGCGGCATTGCCGTCGAAGGCATCTTCGATCTTGGTCCGGGCCGGGGTTCGCTCTTCGAGATGGATATCACCACCAATCGCGTCGACGCCATGAACCACTACGGCATCGCCCGCGAGGTCGCTGCGATCGCCGGGCTTGAACTCGCGCCTCTTGACGTTGCCCTTCCCCCGCCGCAACCAATGGCGGTGCCCATTAAGGTTTCCATCGAAGCTCCGGAGTTTTGCGGCCGCTTCACTGCGCGGGCTCTCAGCCAGGTACGCCTACAGCCTTCGGCTGGCGTCGTCGCCGAGCGCTTCGGATTGTTACAGCAGAAGCTCATCTCGAATGCTGTCGACGCGACCAACTACTGCACCATCGCTATCGGTCAGCCGACCCACGTCTTCGATCGTGACAAGTTGGAAGGCGGCATCATTGTGCGCCGTGCTCGCAAGGGCGAAAAGCTTAAGACCCTCGACGGAATCGAACGCGTGCTCGACCCCGAAGACCTGGTGGTCGCCGATGAGAAGAAGGCCGTCGGGCTGGCCGGCGTAATGGGCGGCTGGGACACAATGATCACCGCCGATACGAAAAACATTTTGGTGGAGGCCGCCTGGTTCGATCAGGCGACCGTCCGGCGCAGCAGCAAGCGCCACGGACTGCACACCGATGCCTCGCATCGTTTCGAACGGGGAGCGGACTTCAATGCGCCGCCCATTGCCTCTGCGCTGGTTAGCCGGATTATCCTCGAAGCCGGCGGCCACGTCGAGGGTGAGTTGATCGACGTGGTGGTTCCGGAAGCTGAGGCACGGACCGCACGGCGTCCCACCATCGCGCTGAGCCATCGCGAGGTTCGTCGCATTTTGGGCGCGACCGAAGATGGCCTGGGCGTGCTGCAAGAAACGACCGAAACCGTGCTGCAGGCGCTCGGCTGTCAATTGCAGAAAGCCGCAGAAGTCGATTACCAGGTAACTTTGCCCAGCTGGCGCCTGGACCTCGAACGGGAGATCGACCTGATCGAGGAGATTGCCCGCGTCTACGGTTACAACCGCTTCGCCAATACGCTTCCCACGTTTTCAGGCATCGTGCGCGAACAGCCCCAAAGCAGCAAAGAGGCGGTCATTCGCCAGGTGCTGCTCGGACTGGGTTGGAACGAAGCTTTATCCAGCACCTTCTGTTCTGTTACTGAAGCGGTTACTTTTGCGCCCCAACCAGGCCTCTCGGTAGCCATGGGTAATCCGCTGAATGAAGAAGCCGGTATGTTGCGTCCCTCGCTGCTGCCCGGGATGCTGACCATGTTGGCGAATAACCTCAATCGCAACGTCAGCGATGTCCAGCTCTTCGAGCGGGGTACTGTTTTCAGCGGCAATGCGGAGCGCGTCGATGAGCGTCCGGCTCTTTCGCTGGGCGCGTCCGGTTTTCTCTGGAGCGGTCCGGAGCAGCCTGCTCATGCCATCGACTTTTATGACCTCAAGGGAACCATCGAAGAAATCCTGGAAAAGTTCGCTCCTCGCTCTTTATACTTCGATGCCTTTGCCGCCGGCACAGGAATCATTCCTTCCTGGCTTCACCCAGGACGTTCCGCGCGCGCCGTGGCTGATGGCTTGACCATTGCATGGTTCGGCCAGCTAAATCCGCCTGAGGCCCAGCAGCGCAAGCTCAGGCAAAGCGTTTATGTGGGCGAAATCTATCTCGATCGGCTCTACCAGCTGCCCCTTCGTCAGCCCATCGCGCAGGAGCTCTCGCGCTTCCAGCCGGTCGAGCGTGACTTCTCCTTCGTCTTCGCAGATGAGGTGCGCTGGCAATCAATCGCCGAGGCGCTGCGCAACCTGCGCATTGCTGAGCTCACGCGCTTCTCCCCGCGCGAGATCTTTCGCGTTCAAAAAGGCCAAGCCTTGCCGGCCGGCCATTATTCCATCCTTGTTCGCGTCACCTTCCAGGCGCTGGAGCGGACGCTGCGCGATGAAGAACTGCAAAGTTATTCACAGGCTGTGACCGCGGCGCTCCAGTCGCTCGGCGGCCGTCAACGCGCGTAAAATAGAGGAACATTCTAAGACAATGCAGGTTCCCCTATTCTTGTGAATCGCTCGCAGAGTTTAGAAGCTATACTTCACCTAGCACGCAATCCCGCTTTTGTGTCACGAGGTTCCGATGTCCACACTCGCAGAAAACCCACCTGAGATGGCAATGACCGCAGACGATTTTCAGGCACTGGAAGAACGCGTGCTGCGCACCGTAGAATTGCTTAAAGGCGAGCGCGAACTCCGATTCTCAGTCGAGCAACACGCTTCGCGCCTTACCCATCGCGTGGAAGAACAGGCCGCGCACGTTGCTCAATTAGAGGAGCAACTCGCCGGCTTGCAAAAAGAACGGGAAGCGGTGCGTGTGCGCATCGAGCGTCTGCTCAAGCAAATTGACGAAGTCAGCGAGTGATTGATCCGTCAAACGACCGGTGACACATGCCAGAAAATAATATGGAAGTCCGGCGTACCAGCACCTCAGTCAGCGTAGACATCTACGACCAGACATATCATCTGCGGGCCCACGATCCGGAATACATACAAAAACTGGCCAACGTCGTCGACTCCAAGATGCGCGCCGTTTCCGCAAACGGCAGTACTGTTGACTCGTTGCGGGTCGCTGTGCTCGCTGCCTTGAACATTGCCGATGAACTCGTGCGCCTGCAAGAGCATTGCCGTTTACTCCGAGGCACCATGAGCGAGACGCAGACTGTCCTGCGCACCCGCGCTAACAGCCTCTCCGGACTGCTGGACTCTGTGCTCGACGACGACCATCGTGTTCCCGTCTCGCCCAGCCGTTAGCATCTCACCGTATCGTCACTTGCCAACCAGCTTCGCGGACGTTAGCATCCATTCAGAGACCGGCCTGCAAAGCAGGTATTGTCAGTTAACGCTGGTTGAACCAATATTCATCGAACCGGGACTCGACTCGAAAAATCGGCTCCGTGTGCAGTGTCCGCCAGTCCGGAATGCCTAAAGAGCTGCGGAGAGTCCCAAACGTCTCAGGACGGGTTCACCAGCGCACTGCTGCACGGCCCAGTGGGTCGGTTTCGTCTAATCTGTTACGGCGAGTTTTTCTACAACGCAAAACTCAAGGGGCACGCTTGAGCCCTTCTGAAGGCTACGGGCTTCAGCGGCTGAGGGAGCTCATTCATCCACCTCGCGACATTTTCCGCACACTGTTTAGTAGGGCCGTAAAGAAAAAGACGGGCTTTGCACGCTGCCGAAAAGCTCATGTTTTGTATCAGGGCACGACTTTAGTCGTGCCAATAAGGGCTAAAAGAGAATTGGGCTTTAGCCCCTGTTTCGTTGGGGCATTGAAATAGGAATGCACCCCCATCTCTTCCAGTTCGGCCGCCTTGTCCTGCCGACCTATGGATTCCTGGTTGCCGTCGGCACCATCCTTTCCCTGCTGGTCTGCCTGCGCACCGCCCGTCTGCTCTCGCTCGACGCCGACAAAGTTTGGAGTTTGGCCCTGGTGGCCATTGTCACCGCCTTGGTCGGCAGCAAGCTTCTCTTGATCCTGTTGAACTGGCCACGCTATGGGGTGCGTGCCCTGAGCATGAGCCTGACCGGATCGCGCGGCCCTGGACCAGCAGCCATCCTGATCGCAGTCGCGACTGCCCTCGCCTATGCCTTGCACCTCAGACTCCCCATCCGCAGAACAGCCGATGCCATTGCGCCCAGCCTGGCGCTGGGCAGCGCCGTCGTCTCGATCGGCTGCCTGGAGGCGGGATGCGACTACGGGACGCCGACGCACCTGCCTTGGGCTGTGATCTTCACCAGTCGCGCTGCAATGCCCGGTACCCCACTTGGGGTGCCACTGCATCCCACCCAGATCTACGCAAGCCTGGTGCAGTTCGCATTGTTTGTCCTGCTTCTGTGGCTCCTGCATCGCCCTCATCGCGATGGAGAAGTCCTCGGCGCCTGGCTCTTCCTGGGCGGCCTTTCCAGCTTCCTGCTTTCCTTCTTGCGCGGCGACATGGGCGCATCGCTTTCAGGTCTGATCCCGGTCGCGCAACTGGTGGCCGCGGCGATGGTGCTCGCGGGTGGCCTCTTGTGGTTACACCGCACGCAAGCAGTCCAGGTTTCCTATGGTGAGTGAGGAGCCTGAGTTCCACCAGCCAGGGTTGCGCCAGATAAGCGTTCCCGAAGAGGCCGACGGGCAGCGCCTCGATCTCTTCCTTGCCCAGCAACTAGGCGACGTCAGCCGATCCCGGGTGCAGCTGTTGCTGGAGCAAGGCAGCGTCCTGATCGGCGGCAAGTTGGCCAAAGCGTCGCGCAAAGTGCGCGCCGGCGAGGATATTTCCGTCCTTGGCGAAGCACAGCTGCCGCCCCTGCGCGCCATGGCGGAAGCGATTCCCCTGGAGATTGTTTATGAAGACGGCGAACTGGCGGTGGTGAACAAGCCTGCCGGCATGATGGTTCACGCCGGCTCCGGCGCCACCGACGACGCACGCAATCGCGGCACCTTGGTCAATGCCCTGCTGCACCACCTGCGTGAGCTCTCTTCGTCCAGCGGGCCGCTGCGCCCGGGCATCGTGCACCGTCTCGACAAGCAAACCAGCGGGCTCATCGTGGTGGCCAAGAATGACATAGCGCATGCCAGGTTGGCATCGATGTTCTCCCGCCGCCAGGTTCGAAAACTCTACCTCACGCTGGTGCAAGGTGACTTGCCGCAAGAGAGTGGAACGGTGAATGCTCCGATCAGCCGCGACACAGTCCGCCGTACGCGCATGACTACGCGTCGCGACGGAGGCCGCTCCGCCGTTTCTCACTGGCAAGTGCTGCGGCGCATTCACGGTCCTTACGGCAGCTTCACCTTGGCCTCGGTTCGTATTGAGACCGGGCGCACCCATCAGATTCGCGTCCACATGGCTTCGCTTGGCCATCCCGTGGTCGGGGACACACTCTACGGCGCCTCCACGGCGATCGTGCCCCTGGCGGAATTCGCCCGGCTCCCGCGCCTCGTTCTGCCGCGGAACTTTCTGCATGCGGCGGAGCTGGAGTTTGCCCACCCGGTCAGCGGTGAGCGCATTACTATGGTGTCCAATCTTCCCCCCGATCTCAAGGACTTCATGGCGCGGCTCGCCTTGTCCCCGGCCGCGGGGTCAAAGAGTCTGGAAGGGATGTACCTCGACAAATGATGAGCGAGAGTGGCCCCGGATTTCCTGCCTCGCTACACTGGACACGATCGCGTGTGCGGCTTTCATCCAGGAAAGACGCATGAAGCTCGCCGGGGCTACCAAAACCAACAGGAAATCCGGGACACACAGGAATGCTCTAGAATTAAAAGGGCCTCTATGACCAAAATGAAAGCTTGCTGGCGCTCGGTCGCCTCGGTGCTTGGACTCGTGTTGCTCGCGACTCCGCCGGCCTTTGTTCAAACTGCGTCTCCCGCCCCCAACCAGGCGCCAGTGAACCAGGCGCCAGCCAACCAGCCGCCTGCCAACCAGGCTCCGGTCCCGGGAACCCTCAGTGCCGTTCCCCAGGCATCGACCGGTCAAAGCAGCGACGCGAACGATGGCAATTTCACCATTAAGACCAACGTCAATGAGGTGAATCTCATCTTCACCGTCACTGACAAGCACGGCCGCTTTATCCCAAATCTGCAGCAGAGAGACTTCGCCCTGCTGGATAACCAGAAAGCTCCCTCGCAGGTGTTCACGTTTACCCAGCAGACCAACCTGCCCTTGCGGGTCGGCATCATGATCGATGCCAGCACCTCGATCCGGCAACGTTTCGAGTTTGAGCAGAGCGCGGCGATCCAGTTTCTGCAGCAAGTGGTCCGGCCCCAGGCCGACCTGGCCTTCGTTATGGGTTTCGACGTTACGCCCTACGTCACCCAGAACTACACCAACGATCAGGACAAGCTCGAGGCCGGCATAACCAAGCTCCGCCCGGGGGGCGGGACTGCCCTCTTTGACGCCGTTTACACCGCATGCCGGGACCAGCTGATCAAAGTGCCGCCCTCGCAGCAGGGTTCGGTGCGCAAGGCGCTCGTGGTGATCTCGGACGGCGACGATAACCAAAGCCGCGCTTATCCTGACGATTCGATCAAGATGTGCCAGCGCGCCGAGACAATTATTTACACCATCAGCACCAACGTCAGTCCTAGCCGCGACCGGGGCGATGACGTCCTAAAAAAGATGGCCGAAGCGACCGGAGGCGTCGCCTTCTTTCCCAAGCGCATTGAAGACATGAGCGGCAGCTTTCATGACATCGAAGAAGAGCTGCGCAGCCAATATTCCCTGGCCTACCGTCCCGCGGACTTCAAGCTGGACGGGTCTTTTCGCTCCATCTATCTGGTGGCGTTGAACCCCCACTACGTGGTGCGCGCTAAAAAGGGCTACTTCGCACCACCCAAATCCTGAAGCTGTTGATGTAGAAGCCTTGCTACTTGCTTCCGCCCGCAGCCGGTGCGGTCCCGTACTTACGGACCGCCCGATCCACGATTACATACAGTAACTGATCGCGATCGAGCTTCGCCTGCGCTTTGATGTATTCCCCAAACTCGCGGCCGACCGTCTCTTTGTCCGGTAAGACCAGGTCGCGCTTTTGAGCGGACAGCTCCGCCAGGGCTTTGACAATGGCGAAGAATCCCGGCTCCGTCTTACCGCCCAGTTGCCAGGCGTCGTGCACGGAGCTCGTCACCGCCTGCTCCATCGTCCAGCTGGGCGCGGGTTCGGTAGCCGAAGAGGCCTGTTGTCCAACCGCCGAGATCGCAACGCAGGGCAGCAGGGAGGCAAACCATAGAGCGGCAGCGTATCTGGATGTCATACCGATTCTCCGATCCGCTCAATGGCGGTAATAGTTGTTTTGTCGATTGTCCTGCGCCGATTTCCCAATAATTGCGCCAATCCCCGCGCCGGCAGCACCAGTGATTAAAGAGCCCTGAACGCCGCCGCCGAACGCCGCACCCAGCACCGCCCCAGCGGCTCCCCCGATCAGCGCGCCCTTGCCAGGGCCGATGCCACCCTGGTTATGGTTGTCGTAATGATGATCGTGATAGTGCCCACCGCCATAATTTCCACCCTGAGATCCGTGCCGTGCTCCATTGTAAAAGTTGTTATCGTTATGGCCTCGATTCTGCGCGAGCACAGGAATCCCAGAGCCCAGGATCGAGTAGGAAAGAAGCAGCGCGGCCGGCAAAGCAGCAAATCGCATCGTTTTCTCCGTCGCGCAATTATATGCGCCTGCCTCTTCGATGCTCATTCCAGCATCTGCAGCAGTTTCGCCTGATCAATCACCGGCACTTTCAACTCCTTAGCTTTATCAAGCTTCGAGCCTGCTTCTTCTCCAGCCACCAGGTAGTTCGTCTTTTTGCTGACCGAGCCGGACACCCGCCCCCCGGCGTCTTCAATCCGCGCCTTCGCTTCTTCGCGCGATAGATCGGCCATTGTGCCGGTAATTACAAACGTCAGGCCCTCGAGCTTTGCTGACTTCTTTTTCTTCTCTGCCGTGAAGGTCAGGCCCGCCTGGCGCAACTTTTCTATCAGTTGACGGTTTTTCTCCTCGGCAAAAAATTCCTGGATCGCCTGGGCCACTCGTGGGCCAACCTCGTTGACTGACTCCAGTTCTTCCACGCTTGCCTCCATCAGCGCGTCCATGGACCCGAACGCCTCGGCAAGCAACTGCGCGGTGCGCTCGCCCACGAAGCGAATGCCCAGCGCGAACAGCACCCGGTTCAACGGTAATTTCTTTGAATTTTCAATCTCCGTCAGCAGCGACTGCGCGGTTTTCTTCCCGATTCGCTCCAGCCCCAGTAGCTGTTCTTCGTTCAATGAATAGACCCCGGCGACGCTCGTCAACAATTGTCGCTGTAGCAGTTGCTCAACCAGCGCATCGCCCAGCCCCTCGATATTCATTACCTTGCGTGAAGCAAAATGCAGGACGCTCTCTTTCAGGCGGGCAGGGCAATCCACATTAATGCACCGGTAATCCGCCTCGCCCTCCTCGCGCACCACTTCACTCCCGCAAACCGGGCAGGAAGCGGGAAAGACGAAGCTCTTCTCCCCTCGCGGGTGTTGTGCATCGTCCACCACACCCACGATTTTGGGGATCACGTCGCCGCCGCGCTCCACCGTAACGTAGTCCCCGATCTTCACCCCCAACCGTTCGATCTCGTCCGCATTGTGCAACGTCGCCCGGCTTACTGTTGTGCCGCCAATAAATACGGGATGCAGCAGGGCAACCGGGGTCAGCTTGCCCGTGCGCCCCACCTGTACAGAAATGTCATCGATCTGGGTAACGCCGGAGCGGGCGGCGAACTTGTAAGCCACGGCCCAGCGTGGCGCGCGCCCGGTATAGCCGAGACGGCGCTGCAGCGCCGTCTCATTCACCTTGATCACCACACCGTCAATCTCGTAACCCAAGGCGTGGCGTTGCCCCTCCGCCCAGGCGACGAAAGCCAGCAGCTCGTCCGTATTCCGCAAGTGTTTACGATGAGCGTTGACGCGAAAGCCTGCGCTGCTTAATGCCTCCAGCGACGTCCACTGCTCCGCGAATGCGCTCTCTCCCTTTTCCAATGCAAAGTAAGCGTAGAAGTCTAATTTCCGCTGAGCCACGATGTTTGGTTCAAGCGTTCGAATCGTTCCTGCAGCGGCATTTCTGGGGTTCACTGCCGGCGCCAGCCCGTGCTCCTCGCGTTCCCGGTTCATTTTCAAAAAGGCATCGTCCGGCAGGATTACTTCGCCACGCACCTCAAAGCCTTGTGGCAGCCCCGCGCGTTGCAGCCGCCCGGCTGAAACCGAAAGCGGCACCGATCGAATGGTGCGCACGTTGCTGGTTACTTCTTCGCCTGTGACCCCATCCCCGCGTGTGAGCGCCGTCTGCAACAAGGCACTGCCTGCGGGTCCGGGCTCGTATTGCAGCGCCAGCGACACCCCATCCATCTTCAACTCGCAAACGTAACTGACCTCTGCGCTGCCGATGATGGACCGCACGCGCCGTTCCCAATCGCGCAGCTCCTCTTCGCTGTTCACGTTGTCGAGCGAAAGCATCGGCCGCGAATGATCTACCTTGGCGAAGCCCTCTTTGGGTTTGCCGCCCACCCGCTGGCTGGGTGAATCGGGCGTGATCAACTCCGGATGCCGGGCTTCGAGCCTGCGCAGTTCCCGCATCAAGGCGTCGTACTCCGCGTCTGAGATCTCCGGGGAATCCAGCACGTGATATTGATATTCGTGGTGCCGGAGTTCGTCGCGCAGCTCGTCGATTCGCTTTCCGGCTTCAATCAGGCTTGCCGCGCTGCTGGATTGGGTTTCAGGCATAGCGTGCATTATAGAAACTGCGTGCCCGCGCCGAAAACCCGGGACATCGTCATCGAGGATCACTGTCTCTTATGGAACCGGTCACGCATTTCCTTACCGGCGCATGCCTGGGCCGCTCCGGCTTTAATCGCAGGACGGCCTACGCTACCTTGGCCATGACTCTGGCAGCCGAAGCCCCGGATATGGATGTTTTTTGGGGTCTCCGTGGCCCCGTAGCCGGCTTCGGTCATCACCGTGGGATTACCCACACCTTCCTGGGCGCCCCGTTTGTCGCGCTCGCGGTGACCGGTGTGGTTTGGCTCTGGCATCGCAGCCGTCGAAGGACCCCGGTCGTTCCGCCACGCTGGGTTGTGGTGTGGCTCTTATCCTGGCTGGCGGTTTTGAGCCACATCTTTCTCGACTGGACCAACAACTACGGCGTTCGCCCATTTTTTCCCTTCAACCCGCGCTGGTACGCGTTGGACATCGCTTTCATCCTCGAGCCCGTTGTCTTCGCCGCGTTACTGCTCGGCCTCGTGATCCCGGCAATATTAGGACTGGCAGACCGCGAAATAGGCGCAGGCAAGCCTTTGTTCCGTGGCCGCGGTTGGGCCATAGCAGCCCTGGTACTGGTTGGGATCGATTTGGGCGTGCGCGCGGTGGAGCATCATCGGGCCCTGCACTTGATAGGCAATACTCGCTTCGGTGATCAACCGATGCTCCGCGCCGCCGCCGAGCCCTATCCCGTGAACCCCTTCCACTGGTTCGCCCTGGTCGAAACCGCCGGCTACTACCAGACGGGCTCGGTCAACACCTGGAGTGAAACGGTCGACACCGGCGACCACGACGATGTCCTCTTCAAGCCGCCCGTCACCCCCGCGGTCATGGCCGCGAAGCGTTCCTGGTTAGGCCGTGTCTACCTGGACTGGGCGAGATTTCCCCTGGTTGAGGACCGGGGACACGCCAACGTAGTTGCCTCCGACGAACTCGCCCCCGCCCCACTGGACACAGCGGTAGAGTTCAGCGATCTCAGGTTTGCCTACCCCATCCTCTCTCGCGCCAGAACCGGAGCCACAAAAGCACTGAACGCCTGGGTCTACATCGCCCCGGATGGAACCATCGACGCCATGGTCATGAACAACCGAGTACAGAAATGAATTCAAATAGATCGTTCGATCGGCGAAAACGAAGGGGCGGCCCACGCCAAGTCCGCCTACAAGTTAAACTTTGTCATCCCGAGCGCACCAGGATTTCCTGCCACGCCGCACCGAACAGTGCAGCGCATGCGGTTTTCCGTAGGAGAAAACCGCACAAAGTTCGCCAACGCCACTAATCTCGACAGGAAATCCTGGTTAGCCGAGGGACCTGCAGTCCCCCGTCGGACGCAACAAAGCCAGAACTCTCCATCCCAATAACCAACGCCAAGGTCCGCCTACAAGTTAAACTTTGTCATCCCGAGCGCACCAGGATTTCCTGCCACGCCGCACCGAACAGTGCAGCGCATGCGGTTTTCCGTAGGAGAAAACCGCACAGAAGTTCGCCAACGCCACTAATCTCGACAGGAAATCCTGGTTAGCCGAGGGACCTGCAGTTTCACTTTCGGGCACAGCCAATGTGTGATGGTCAAATCTCGCTCGGACCCATTTCGCGATTGGGATAACAATGTTCAGGATAGTGGTGCACCTTGGCAATGGGGGAGGGGGATCGACAGAAAACCGACCCAGCCGCGCCAAGCCTGTGACAACTCAACCCCCCTACTTGGGAAGCTTAGCCAACACAGTATCAACGCCGCGACCGTCCTTCTTTCCCTGCCGTTTCCAAACCGTCCGCCAGATCCAATATCCCAGCGCGGCAAGCAGCACGATCGTCCCGGCCACCAGGACAACTCGATGCTGGCTCGCCAACTGTCCTGCGATGTGTACAATCTCCGGCCCGTACTCGATGACCAGGATCGCGGTGATCAGGTCGCGAATCAACCGGCCTGCGAAGACCGACAAGAGAAACGTGCCCAGCTTCATCTCGAAGACCCCGGCCGCAAAGACGAAGAGTTTCCAGGGTGTGGGCGGGGGCAGGATCGATGGGATCATCATGGCCAGAAATTCTTGCTTTTCGAAGCGGTCGCGCAATTGCTCATAACGATCGCGGTTAATCCGCTTCATGAGGAAAAGCTCACCGCCCGCCCGGCCGAGCAGGAAAGGAACCAGCCCGCCCAACGCCGATCCGGCAGCCGCCAGTAGAACGTAAAGGTAGAAATGCCCCTTGTCGTTCCAAACGTAGGTAGCCAGGATCAAATCCATCGGCACGGGCAACGCCGCGGCGTCGAGGAAAGCCCAGCAGCCCGCTCCCCAGAAGCCCAGCGGTTTCAACACCGCCAGCAGCCAGACCTCGTACTTAGCAAAAAAATGAAGGATTTTCTTCAAGATCGATCCCGATCGTCGTAGCCCTGTTCAGGAGAGATGATCCAGCCGGGATTCAGGCCGGTGTCCCCGGGAACTTTTCTTCTGCCCGGTGGTTTTCGTGGTCTTGAGGCTCGGTCCCTTCAAGTATTTCTAAAGCATGCGGAATCAATGAAATTACTGCTTCAAGCGACGCTTGGGCGCCGGCCGGGCTGCCCGGCAGATTCACAATCAGAGATCGGCCTCGTGTTCCCGAAACCGAGCGGCTGAGGGGGGCAAATTGCGTTTGTTTCCTGCCCTCGGCGCGCATCAGCTCCGCGAATCCATCCAGGATCCGGTCGCAGACAGCTCGTGTCGCCTCAGGCGTTACGTCCCTGGGCGCAATGCCGGTTCCGCCTGTAGTCACCACCAGGCTTGCTACCTCGCACTGTTGCCGAAGCGCGTTCTCGATTTCCCCTTGCTCGTCGGGCACCACCAGGTGGCTGACCACGTGGAAAGCATGCGCGTTGAGCAGCTCCACCACCACCCGTCCGGAGACATCCAACCGTTGTCCCAGGAAGCTGGAGTCGCTCACGGTAATGACAGCGGCGCGCATCATAAGCAGGGAGAGTCCTCATTTGTGAAGTAATACCGCACACATTAACTCGGTGGCTGCACCTCAAACAATTGTAAGGGTTCTTTGTGAAACCCTGATCTCGGGGCTATTCGAAACAATGAGAGAATGAACAGACCTGCGGAATCCATCGCCGGACGTTAGCTCCCGGCCCGATTTGCAGCTCTAACTGCCGGCCGATGCCTTCAACTGAAGTTCCAACCAGCCCCCCGGGTCGACCACCGGTGCCGTTCTCCAAGCGCAAGCGCTTGCGCTACGAGGAGCTGGACCCTGACGAACTCCTACACCTGATCGACAGGCTCGAAGACGAGCGTTCCCGTGCTTTACGCCGTGAAGGCATTTGGATCTCCGTCATCGCTCACCTGCTGCTCTTCTGGTTCCTGTTCTACGGCCCGAAGTTTCGTAGCCATCAGCCCCACGTGGTCAACCCCAACGACACCAAGAAGGACTTGACCTACCTTAACCTTCCGCCCGATGCGCAGAAGCAGGTCAAACCCAAGGCGCAAGCCCCACTTTCCGACAAAAACCGGGTCGCGCAATCGAACCATCCGACGCTCGACCGCAAGACCTTGCAACAACTCGAGGCCATGCGCCGGGCTGGACCGCCGCAGCCCGCTGCCCCACAACCGGCCCCTCCGCAGCCAGCTCCTCCGCAGGCAGCTCCGCCAGCGCCGGCACCCCAACAGCAGGCACAGGCTCGGCCGGCAACTCCGCCCCCGCCTTCCCAGCAATCGCTGTTAAATGAACCTAAGCCGGCGCCCACGCCAGCCGCCAAGCCCAACTTTGACACCGGCCCACAAACTGCCGGAGATGCCATCCGCCAGGCCGAGCGGAATGCTGCCCAGAATCCTGGGGGCTCCTCCGGCGACTACGGACAGAATGCCCCCTCTCAACATCCCGCTATGGGGGCCGGCGCGGACATCCTCAGTGACACCATGGGGGTCGATTTCGGTCCCTACATGAAGAGGGTGATTGCCGCTACTTATCGCGCCTGGATTCCCATCATCCCTGAATCTGCCCGGCCCCCCATCGACAAGCAGGGCCGCGTGGGCGTCCGTTTCAAGATTTATCCTGACGGCAGCGTGAAGGAGATGACCCTCGAGTTCCCCTCCGGCGACGTCTCTCTGGACCGCGCAGCCTGGGGCGGTATCACCGGCGCGGCCCCGTATCCTCCGCTGCCAAAAGACTTCAAGGGGCCATTCCTGGAACTGCGCTTCGGCTTCTTCTACAACACTTCGCCGGATAAAATTCGTTGATGAAATGAGCTGCCCTGTGCCGATCGACCCAGAGCTCCGCAAACGCCAGATTTACGGCCTGTTGGTGGTGGGGGTGATTCTTCTGCTCGTCGGCCTGGGCCGTTCCTCCTGGCTTGATCTCTTTCCACCCGGGTGGTGGAGAGTTTGGTAGAGAATACGGCTGATCCGTTGCTGGTTGTCATTCTGGGCGCGACTGGTAGCGGAAAAACCTCTCTCTCCGTCGCGCTCGGGCAGCGCTTCGACGGCGAGATTGTCAGTTGTGACTCCGTGGCCGTGTACCGTGGCCTCGAAATCGGCTCCGCCAAGCCTTCCGCTGAGCAGCGGAATCTGGTACCGCATCACCTGCTCGATGTGGTGGATCCGGATGCCTTCTACACTGCTGGGGACTACGCGCGCTCGGCTCGCGAAGCCATAGCAGGCATCGTCGGGCGAGGCAGGTTACCCATCGTCACCGGAGGCACGGGGCTTTATCTTCGCGCCCTGCTACAAGGCTTGTTTCCCGGCCCTCAACGGTCCGCGGCTCTGCGCGATCGTTTGCTGCGCAAGGTGGAAATGCGGGGACCACTTTACCTGCACCGGATCCTCAAGCGCATCGACCCAGCCTCGGCTAAGCGTATCCATGCCAACGATACCCCCAAGGTCATACGAGCCATCGAGGTTACCCTGGCCGCTGCCCGGCCCATGTCCGAGGCCTGGAAGGAAGGAAGAGAAGCGTTGACGGGCTATCGCGTCCTGCGGCTCGGCCTGGATCCTCAACGCCCGCAACTCTACGAGCGCCTCAACGCCCGCGCGCGCACCATGTTTGCCCAGGGCTTGCTGGAAGAGACGCGGGAGCTCATTGCCCGCTATGGTCGCGTGCCCGTCCTTGACTCCCTGGGCTACCGCCAGGCAGGGCAGCATCTTGCCGGCGCGCTTACCTTGGAGCAGGCCATCGCCGCCGCCAGTCAGGGTCACCGCAACTACGCCAAGCGCCAGCTCACCTGGTTTCGCCGCGAGCCTGATGTTTGCTGGCTCCAAGGGTTTGGCGATGATCCTTCGCTGGGCGTCGAGGCAGCGAGCCTTATCGCCCAGCACCGCGCCTCGTGAGCCAACGCCCACCGGCCCCACAGGAAACCGGGTAAATGCGCAACGCGATGTGCGTTCCCCAGATACAATGAGCTTTAACAGACTGCGGAAAACTCTGTTTTGTATCAGGGCACGACTTTAGTCGGGCCGTCATGATTGAGAATACGTGGGGCTTTAGCCCCTGAGGTGTTGCTTCCTACTCGGTGCAGACTCTTTCCGCAACATGTTTAAGTCAACAGCATCTGGAACAAAATAAAGAGCGCAAAGTCAAAGTAAAGAGAGCAGAGATCCGAAGGATGAATGTGCGGTTGAGTGTGGGCAGGGTGGGTAACACAGGAAAAGGGATATGCACCGCCGGCTGGTGCATGGTGTTTCTGGGCATCGTCGCCGGATTTGGCTTCACGGGCCCTACGGCAACAGCACAAAACACGGCAGCGACCCAGACCGCCCTAGCGGTTGCCTTGAATAACGCGGGTCCGCGAACCAGGGTAAGACTGACCGCCCACGTCAGCGCAGTTGTAGCCGGTGCACCCTCGGGCGTGGTGAGTTTTCGCTCCGGAAACATGGACCTCGGATCTGCATTTCTGGATGGTGAAGGCAACGCCGCCCTGGAAACGGATAACCTCCCGGATGGAGACCATCAGGTAGTCGCTCTCTATCAGGGCGGGACCGGTTATATCGGTTCGCTCTCCAAGCCGGAAGGCGTCCACGCCAACGTTTCGACGGTCGCCGGATTCACCGTGTCCGCCACGCCCACAAAGCTTTCCACCCCGGCGGGCGGCTTCGTCAGCAGCGTAATCACGGTCACCCCGGTCAACGGCTTCAACGCCTATGTCAGCCTTTCCTGCTCGGGGCTGCCGGAGTATACGGCCTGCACCTTTACCCCCGTGAACGTCCCCGCGAGTTGCACTGCCAACGCCAGCGGCGCCCAGACCTGTGCTCCTGGAACCAGCGTCATGCAGATCCAAACCCTCGCGCCGTCACCCGGACCCAGGTCCGCCAACGCTGGCAGTACCGGGATGCAGCGTTACGCTTTTATCTTTCCGGCATTGTTTGGGCTGGTCGGCCTGGGAGCCGCCAAGCGCCGTGCCTGGCGCAATGTGGCGCTGGGAATGCTGGCGTTTGCGGCAGCCATGGGCATGACGGCCTGCTCGCAGCGCTATAACTATCTGAACCACGGGCCGCCGGGAAACACGGGAAGCCCGCTCGGCAACTATACGGTCACCGTGAATGCGCAATCCTCCACTGGCTCGCTTACCACCACGCCTCCGACCCAGCCCCAGATAGCGCTCACCATTTTGGCCGCGAACTAATCTCTGGACGCTTACAAACTGCGGCAATATGGACTAGCATGAAGGAGCAGGTGCGCTGGGCGGTCGCTGCCGAAGCGCTCGCGTGCTTCGGGAGAGGAAAGTCCGAACTCCGCAGGGCAGTGTGCCGGATAACGTCCGGGATTTGAGCGTCAAGGCTCAAAGACGGCAAGTGCCACAGAGAAGATACCGCCGCGGGCTTCATCGCCCGGGGTAAGGGTGAAAAGGTGCGGTAAGAGCGCACCGCGCCGTCTGTAAAGGCGGTGGCAGGGTAAACCCCACACGGAGCAAGACCAAATAGGGAGGGAATCCGCCGGCCAGACCCGGGCCGCGGATGCGTGCTGGCCCGGCGCGCTAACTCGGGTTCCGATCCCGGCTCGCCGGGACGGCGGGAAACCTCCGGGTAGGTCGCTTGAGCGGCGCAGCAATGCGTCGCCTAGAGGAATGATCGTCCTCGACAGAATTCGGCTTACAGGCCACTTGCAAACGCGGCCCCGCAGCTCTCACAGAGATGCGGGGCCTCCGCTTTTTTTGACTCGAACTAACAAGTTACATGGGTAACCAAAGGTAACTTGTAACGCTTATGTCGCTTTTATCGCATTATTTACTAAGCCTCAGTGGGAACCGCGAAAGCGTCTACACTCGTATCACTGCGTGAGCCGGCATGGAACTAACCGAGGCGGTCAAAATCGCGCTCCAATCCCTATGGGCGAATAAGCTGCGCTCGATTCTTACCCTGATGGGGGTCATGATCGGCGTGGCCGCTGTCATCATGGTGATCACGCTGGTGAACGGCGCGAACAAATTTGTCGCCACGAAAGTCTACGGCTACGGTGCGGATGTCTTTACCGCCTCCAAACAGCCTTCCGTGATCTTCACTGACGCGGAGTACAACAAATACCAAAAGCGCAAAGACTTAAAGATCGATGACTACAACGAAGTGGCCGCGAAGTGTAAACACTGTGCCAGCACCGGCGCCATGGCCAGCGCTACCGGCAAAGTGGTCTACAACAGCCACTCCAGCACCGATACCAGTGTTCGCGGGTGGACCTGGACCATGCCTCCCATCTACAACATAAACATCGATCATGGACGGGGTTTTGTACCGATCGATGAGCAGCACAACAGCAAGGTGGCCATCATCGGCCCCGACATTGTCGACAACCAGATGGGATCTATCGATCCTATCGGCAAAGAGATCCGGGTCGATGGGACCCAATACACGGTGATCGGCGTCGGCGAGCGCAAGGGCAAGACGCTGGGTCAGAGCCAGGATGACTGGGTGGCCATCCCTCTGACGACCTTCCTCAATACCTACGGATCGAATCGCAGCCTGACCATCTACGCGCGTGCCAACGGGGTGGGCGATCCGCTGGAGTTGGCCGTGGGAGAGGTCCGCACGATTCTCCGCTCCCACCGCCATGACCTGCCCGGAGCCGAGGACAGCTTCTCTACCGACACCAATAGTACGTTCGTCGGCATTTGGCAAAGCATCAGCTCCAGTTTTTCTGCGGTCTTCGTCTCCCTCGCCGCGATTTCACTGGTGGTCGGCGGCATCGTCATCATGAACATCATGCTGGTGAGCGTCACCGAGCGGACGCGGGAGATTGGCGTGCGCAAGGCGCTGGGCGCACGACGGGGCGATGTCATGCTGCAATTTCTGATCGAATCGGCCACCATGTCGATGGTCGGTGGCCTCATCGGGGTCATCGCCGGCGTCGTCTTCGCCAAAGCCATCACCCTGATCATCGGGTTTCCCTCTGAGATTGAGCTGTGGTCCGTCGCGCTGGGCCTTTTTGTAGCCACCGCGGTTGGTATTTTTTTCGGGGTCTATCCTGCACGCAAGGCCTCGCTGCTCGACCCCATCGTGGCCTTGCGCTCGGAGCTATGAGATGACGTTCGCCGACACCAGGGAAGCGGTCGGGATGGCGATGGACACGCTGCGCACCAACAAGCTGCGCTCCTCCCTGACCATGCTTGGCATCATGATCGGGGTCACCACCGTCATTCTCATCTCATCCGTCATCAATGGGCTTTCCGGCAACGTCAACGGCCTGATCAAATCTTTAGGATCGAATGTGTATTGGGTTTTTCGCTTCCCCGTCTTTGGTTCACGCCCCACGTCCGAGATGCTGGCCAGAAAGCAATTGACCTATGAGGATGGCGAGGCCATGAGGGTGTTGCCCCACGTGGTTGCCGTCGATGCATCGCAGGAATACCGCACGCCAACCGGCTCTGAGGGCAGTTTCTCGGTCAAGTACGGGAGCCATAAGGTACAGAACACCACCCTCAATGGCGAATCGGAAGATCAACCGAACGTCTACGACATCAATCTCAACCAGGGACGCTTTTTTACCCATCAGGAGGCCCAGCGAGGTGCCAATGTGGTCGTTCTCGGCTCGGATACGGCTCAGGAGCTTTTTGGTAACGACCCTGCCGTGGGCAAGGAAGTTCAGATCGATGGAGATTTGTTCACCGTGGTCGGCGTCTTGGCGCCGCAGAAGCAGGTCTTCGGCGGTGGCAAAAATCCCATGGACAACTCCGCCCATTTTCCGACACTCACCTTCCATAAGATTCATCCCGAGATCCTCGATCACTGGATCAGCGTGAAGTACGACGATGTCAAAAATAAGATCGCCGTGGAAGACGAGATCCGTGAACTGCTTCGCCGCCGGCGCAAAGTGCACAGTGACCAACCAGACAATTTCGCCATCTTCAGCTCAGACGCCCTTCTGGTGTTATGGAATCAGCTCACAGGCGGCTTGTTCATCTTCCTCGTCGGGGTTGCGAGCGTGGGTCTGATGGTCGGAGGCGTCGGCGTGATGAACATCATGCTGGTGAGCGTTACCGAAAGGACGCGCGAGATTGGCGTCCGTAAAGCGCTCGGCGCGACGCGAAAAAACATCATGTTTCAATTCACGCTGGAAGCGGTCACGCTCTGTGCGCTGGGCGGCGTGATCGGCATCCTCGTGGGCGGCGTGCTTACCCTTACCCTCAAGCTGATCCTGGGTACCGTGCTGCCGGCTGAGATGTCATGGGCCTGGTCGACCACCGCCTTTGTCGTTTCCTGTGCCATTGGGCTTCTCTTCGGTATCTATCCCGCGTGGAAGGCAGCGTCGCTCGATCCCATTGTCGCCCTACGCTACGAGTAAAACCGCTTAAACTAAGAGCGCTTTCTATGCTGCCCATCGTTGTTGCTGCCATCACGACCGCTCTCAGCTTAGCCGGACTGGGTTATTACACTCTCGCGCTATGGAGCGCGCGCTCCTTCCAGCGGCAGTTGCGCCGGCCTTTGCCCGATTTTCAGCCGGGAGTCAGCATCCTCAAGCCGGTGAAGGGCCTGGATCCCGAGATGTATGCCAGCTTTGCCAGCCACTGTCAGCAGCAGTATCAAGGTCCCTACGAGATTCTCTTTGGGGTGAGCAGCATGGCCGATCCCGCCGTAGCTGCCATCGAAACGCTCACCGCGGAGTTCCCCCAGCGCACCATCCGCCTGGTCTTGTGCCCGCAATTGTTGGGCGCCAACGGCAAGGTGAGTAACCTGGTGCAGATGCTGGGTAGTGCGCAGTACGACCATATTCTGATCAACGACAGTGACATCAAGGTTTCTCCCCACTACCTGCGCCGGATTATGAGTTGCTTCCAACTCCCCAAGCGCCGCGGCGGTCGCGTCGGTCTGGTGACCGCGCTTTACCGCGGCCAGGCCCACAGCACCATTGGCTCCCGCATGGAAGCGCTTGGAATTGCCACCGACTTCATCGCCGGTGTGCTCACCGCCCGGCAGATCGAAGACGGAATTCGCTTTGGCCTGGGGTCAACCCTGGCCGTCTCACGGGATGCATTAAACGCTATCGGTGGTCTGGAGCCGCTGGTCGACTACCTGGCAGACGATTACGAGCTGGGCGCACGCATTTGGCGGAGCGGCTTTGAAGTGGTCTTAAGCGGTGAGGTGGTTGAGACCTTTTTGCCGGCGTATCGCTTCCGCCAGTTTCTGGCCCACCAGATTCGCTGGAGCCGCAGCACCCGCTTCTCGAGGAAGCTGGGTTACACCGGTATGGTCTTCACCTACGGATTGCCCTGGGCCTTATGCAACCTGATCGCCTCGGGCGCCAGCCTTAGCAGTATTGCGCTGCTCAGCCTCACTTTGTTAGCGCGGGTGGCGTTAGCCTTGGCGGTCGGTGTGGGGGTGCTGGGCGATCGCCAGGTATTGCGCGATCTGTGGCTCCTGCCGCCGCGCGACGTGGTAGCGCTGGGCATCTGGATCTGGAGCTTCGCGGGAAACACCGTGGCCTGGCGGGGCCAGCATTTCTCCCTGAAAGACGGCAAAATGAGCCGCCTCACAGCAGTGTAGCGCCCAGCCCTCTCCACTTAGAGTCACGTACAGGAATTCCGGGTCGGAATGCAACGGCTCGGGAGCTGCAACTCTTTCAGCCACTAGCCAATTGCCCATGGAAGCACCACTCCCCCTTTTGTCTTCCCGAGCGCACCCGGATTTCCTGCCACGCTGCACTGGATATAGCCGCGGGTGCGGTTTTCCGTAGCCGAAAACCGCATGAAGTCCGCCAACGCCATCCAGCTCAACAGGAAATCCGGGGTAGCCGAGGAACCTGCAGTGCGCCTTTCCTAAACGCAACTGCCCATGGGTGCAGCCCGGCAACTCCTACCGTCGATTGCTAATGATCTCTTTCCCCCCATTCTGCGCGACCACGTAAGCCGGTCCAGACAGCGAGGGAACCTGGTCCATCGGGGTCCACAGAAAGATCCGTTGCGGCCCACTCCAGAGCCGCTGAAACGATGCATCGTCATCGAAGATATTTGGAGCATCCCTGAAGAACGAGCCATACCAGAGATCCGAAGACCGGCCATTGAGAATACGGACCTGGCGGCGCAGATAGAACCCCAGGGTCGACCCCGCTTCGTATTCACCATGGATCTCCACTACGTCGCCCGCCTGCAATCGCGGCCGAATCGCATCCGCCAGAGCCTTTGAGGAAAGTACGGGCGAGAACGTGACCAACGCCAGGTGCGCCGCGATCAGGAATACAACCATCATGGCGGCAAGAGCGTAGTTGGCCATCCGGACGCTATGGAATTGGCGCAGGATCAGGTTCCCCAGGGGTCCTGCCAGGAGCGCAATAGCCGTCAGCATCAGCGGCAGCCGGAAGGCGCTCATCGCCCGTGTGGTCAGATCGAGAAAATGCCCCAGCGAGAGCGCGTATTCTCCAGGGTTCTGCATGAGTAAGGTAGACAGATCCACCCCAGGGACCGGTCGCTGGGCCCGGATAGCCAGGTATGCGGCGAGCAGACCGCCTGTCGCCCCCAGCACGAAGAGCGCAACGGCGATGCGGCGTCCAGCGATGCGGAGTGGGTCGCGGGCGGAGCCTATCTCTTCACGGGCCAGCCAGCCGCCGATCATCAGTGCCAGAGGCGGCAATGCGGGCAAGGCGTAGTATTCCTGCCGCGTAGAGAAACTGAAGAAGAGCATCACCACTGCGGCCCATAGGGCAAGCAGCTTCCATGCCTGATCAGTCCGCACCCGGACGATCGCCTTGAACACGAAGGCGATCCATGGCATGAGCCACACCGCAAGCAAACCCCAGAAGAGCAAGAGTGGGACAGTGTCGTAGTCCCGAGGAACCCTCCGGTTGAGGTAGCGGAGCACATGTTCGTTCATGAAATAAAACCAGAAGAACCCATGCACGTTCCCAGGTGCGGGCACGGTGCCGCCGGGATTTCCCTGCGAAGGATTCGCGATGCCTGCCGCAAGATGCCAAGGCGCGGCGATTAGCAAGAAGACCAGCAGGCTGGAAAAGGGATGCCAGCGTCGCAGATGGCCCAGATTCCGATTGAGCGACAAGAAGAGGATGACAATGGCGAGCGGGAAAACAATGCCAATGAGCCCCTTGGTGAGCACGTTGAGCGCACACACCGCGGCAAATCCCCAGGCGCTTGTGCGCGAAGGTTGTGGTTGTTCGAGCGAAATCCAGAACAGCAGCATCGCGAGCGAAAGCCACATGCAGACAATGACATCGGGAATGATGATCCGCGTGTAAATGAAAATGCCGAAGGAGGTCAGCAGTATCAGCGCTGCATAGAAGCCAGCGATATCAGAAGCAAACAACCGGCGTCCGGTTGCGTACACGATCAGGAACAGTGCCAGTGTGGCGACAGCCAGCGGGAGGCGAGCGGCCCAATCCTGGGGCCCGAAGACAGTAAAGCTGGCAGCCATGCTCCAGTACAGGAGCGGAGCTTTTTCGAGATAGCGGATGCCATTGGCGTAGAGGGTGATCCAGTCATGGCCGGCCAACATCTCTCGCGCAACTTCGGCATGTACCGAGTCGGCATCATCCAGCAGCGGTGGGCTGAAGAGCGTAAAGCTTGCGTAGAGCAGGAGCCAGAGGCCGGCAAGCGTGAGGATCATTTTCCTCGAACGATGCGTGATAGTATCCTCTCCTGTTTAGTTCGGAACGACTTTGAGACTGGGTATCAGCTGGAAATGACGGATGTTAAGCGTGACAAGGTCGAAGCCCAGTTGTAAGGCCGTAGTCGCTGCACAAACGGTTGATGAAGGTCAGGCGACGCCGCTTGTCCTCGTCTGTCTTCGCGCGATATGCGCCGTGAATCAGTTCCGCGACGGTGACGACTGATAGGCCGATGTCGACCTCGCCATGGCTGGCCTTTATCTGCTCGAGGATTGCGAGCACGGTATGGCCGCGTCGCTCCGCCGCAAATATCAACCCCACGGGATCAGTCCCACGCAGGCGGATTCCACGGCCTTCGATTGCGGATTATCTCCTCCACATCGGCGGCGAACTCAGGGTCGAGTACCGGAGCCTCGCCAGTCTCTTCTTCGTGTTTTTTGGCCAGAGCGATGCAGTCGGAAATAGCCGAGCTAATAGGAACAGCACTACGGATCAGGGCCACGGGCAGCGTGCCATCTTCAATAATGATCTCGGCACCTGCTCGCACCTGGGCCATCAGCGAGGTGAAATCGCGTGCTGCCTCGGCCTCCGAAATGTGAATCCTGGCCATCTTCACGATGATACCCTCATTCGATTTTCTCTAGCGGCCCAATGCAGCGGCTCGGCAATCAGAAAAACCGTTGCCCGTAGCGATATAGTAAGGGCAGGTTCTTCGGGATCGCGAGCCATGGCACTTGACGCAGCAGCGGGAAGAGGACCGGCGATTTTTCCGGCCAGCGATTTGCTGGGACCCGATACGTCCCTCATTTACAACGACTGGTACCCGGCCATGCGTAGCGGCGCGCTCCGGGGGCGCAAGATGGCTACCGCCATGCTCCTGGGGATTCCACTCGTGCTGGGCCGCAAAGAGGACGGCAGCATCTTCGCCATGCGCGACAGCTGCCCCCATCGCGGCATTCCGCTGTCCTGCGGATGGTTCGATGGCAGCGCAGTCACCTGCAAGTATCACGGCTGGGTCTTCGAGCCGGAGTCCGGGCAATGCATGGAGATTCCCTCACTCACTAGCCAGGACTCTTACCCCCGCCGCATCTACGCAACCGCATTTCCGTGCCAGGAGAGAGATGGATACGCCTGGGTCTACCTGCCCCGGCCGGGCAGTGGGCGGGTCCGCAAGGAGGTCAAGGAAGCGTTGCCCCCGGTGCCGCAACTCCCAACCTTCAGCGACCGGCGCCGCAGCGCGCATCTGACGGCAGAACTGCCTTGCAATGTGGACCACGGCATTATCGGACTGATGGACCCGGCTCACGGGCCATTTGTGCATCAGGCGTGGTGGTGGCGGTCCCGTCACAGCATCCACGAAAAAGAGAAACACTTCGAACCCATTCCACAAGGTTTTCGCATGTCGGCGCATGCGCCCTCGGCCAACAGCGCTCCCTACAAGTTGCTCGGTGTGTACGGCGAGCCGATCGAAACCACCATCGACTTCGTGCTCCCCAACCGGCGTTACGAGACGATCCGCTGTGGACCGAAGTGGTTTGCCAGTCTGACCACGGTGACGCCCACCACTCCTGGCAATTCACGCATCGATGTATACGGGGCCTGGAACGTTTTTTATGGAGTGCCCTTCGTGACCGCCATCGCCAAATTCTTTGGCGACCGCTTCGTTCGCCAGGACCAGCTCACGATGGTGCAACAGGCTGAGGGTCTCAAGTTCAATCCCGGGCTGATGCTCATTGATGATGCGGATCGTCCGGCGAAGTGGTATTTCGCCTTGAAGCGCGCGAGGCTGGATGCCGATGAAAGCGGCCGCCCCATGCAGCACCCGATGGATGGCCCGGTCACCCTCCGCTGGCGAAGCTAGGACTTTGGCTTGAGTGGGAGACCACAGATCTCACCCTCTAACTTCCAACGATGAAGCGATTTCTAGGATTGAGCCAAGGCCTTCAGCGCCAGGGGCGCCGCTTCCCCCGATACTGGCATGCCGCGGACGGCCAGCGATCCTTCTTCCACCACCAATTGTTCTACCGCGATCGAGAGCTGACGGCCCAGTTCAAGGAAGCTTGCCCTCCAGGCGTCTGCGGCCGCGTGCTCCACTCCCATCAGGAAGCGGTCGGACTTGGTCAGCGTGTCGTACCAGATATTTTGTGCCTGCCATAGGTTGAGCTCGAACGGCAGCTCGCGCAAGGTGCGAGCCAGGGTGAGCGCGTGATCGAGCAGGCCGGGTTCCACCGGTTTGGCATGGAGCTGAACCATCGCTCGCTTCATGTGTTGATCGGTCAGGTAGCGAAGCGCATGGCTTTCCAGGATCACTCCGTCGGATTTAGCTAACGAAATCAGGGAACGGACCCGCGCCAGATCGATGGGATCGTCTTCGAGTGCTCGCCGCAGGCCTGCATTGATCGCGAAGCCGGCTGCCATGGTGAGCGCCGGTGGTTTGGGAAGTCCGGAAGCGTTCAAAAAGTGAAGCAGTGAGGCGTGCTCCTCGTAGATCTTAACCAGACTGTCCTCCACCTCACTGAGCGTGGCGTTGAGGATGACGCGCAGAATGCGTCGCTGATCGTCCTTGAACAGGGAAGCGAGTGAGTACGGGCTGCCTCCAAAAAAGCTATCGATCAGGCGAACCACCTCGGGCAAATTCGCCTGGGTGACGGCGGCGCTGCATTTCTGTTTGAGGTCGTTAAAGGCGGAGAGATCTTGCGGCGTGGAACGTTCCACCGCGGCAGTCACGTTATGATCGCCGAAATGAAGCGCAGCAAAGGAAACCTCTTCCGACTCTTCGGTGAGGTTTGAGGTGATACGGCAACGGCCAATGGCGAGGCGTGCGCGGCCGGAGGTTACATTTTCGTAGTCCAACCGGCGGACGGTGTAGCAAAACAGAACCGTCTCCTCGGGATAGCTGGCGAAGACCGAGGAGATGGCATAGTGCGCCGCCACCTGCTCCAGGTTGACCTCCATCGGTTTGACCAAATGCCTATAGATATCGCCGCCGTCTTTCCATGGCGGGCTGTTGCTCTTGGCTGGTCGCAGCCGCTCTACAAATTGCCATTCGAGTAAAGCGCAGTTGAGGCCGAAGATGTCGGCGGCCAGGCGCAAAGCGCGCGCCGCGTATGCCATGATCTGCACCGTCTCGATGCCCGAGATATCGTCGAAGAACCAGCCACAGCTGGTGTACATCAGCTGTGTGTGGCGCTGCATTTCCATCAGTTTGAGGATGAGCGTTCTTTCTTCCGCCGACAGAACGCGTTGCGCGTGGGCAGCGAAGAACTGATCGATCGCCTCATCAGCCCCGGCTGTCTTAGCGGCGAGGATTACCGAGATGTATGCGTCGCGAGCGCTCCACACATCCTTCAGCAGTCCCTGGGCGGTGTTTTCGGTCAGCGGGGTGACTGTATCCCGCAGCCAATCGAGAGCTGCGCGCAGCGGCGCCCGCCAACGCTGGTTCCACCCTCCGCGGCCTCCGTTGCAGCCGCAGTCGGAACGCCAGCGCTCGATGCCGTGAGCGCAACTCCACGAGGTATTGTCGACAATTTCCGCCTCCCATGTGGGAGGGAACTTGGCCAGAAACTGGCCGTAGTTGCACAATTTCGCCAGCTTCTTGTCTTCGATGAAGCGCAAGCAGTAGGAGAGCGCCATCTCTCCGTGGCGGTGATGGTGGCCATAACTTTCTCCGTCAGTGGCCACGTGAACCATTTGCGGCTCGACGACGCTGGGGTCGAGCCCGCGCGCCAACCGCCAGGCATACGTCTCGCCATTGTTGAGCATTCCTTCGAAGGCGATGGCCCGCGATGTGGGACCGTTGTAGAAGAAGACAGTAATGCTGCGCCCGTCCTTCAGCGGCACCCGGTAAGGATGATTGGGGTTTACGGAAGAGTTAGGCGTCTCTATCCAGCGAGCGCCGGCCCCATCGAGTCTGGGAAGGGCGGGTTGCATGGTACTTTCTGCACGCTCTCGCACCCGGGCGCACTGATGCGGCGCAAGAATGGTAAACAGTATGCCATTTTGCGCCAACAGGTCCAGTGTTTCGGTGTCGACCGCGGTTTCCGAAAGCCACATACCTTCGGGGGCCCGGCCAAAGCGGTGCTTAAAGTCGGCGATACCCCAGCGGATTTGGGTAATACGGTCACGGGTGATGGCCAGGGGCATAATGACGTGGTTGTAGACCTGCGCCAGTGCCGATCCGTGCCCGTCGTAGCGCAGCATGCTTTGTTGGTCTGCATCGCGGATCATGCGATACGTACGGGGCGCATTTTCTTCCAGCCATGAGAGCAGGGTCGGCCCAAAGTTGAAGCTGATCCGCGAATAGTTATTCATGATGCGGATGATCTGGTTCTCGCCGTTGACGATGCGCGAGGCGCCATTGGGCGCATAGCATTCGGCGGTGATCCGTTCATTCCAGTCGTGGTAGGGCGCGGCCGAATCCTCGGTCTCGACGGTTTCTAGCCAGGGATTTTCGCGCGGCGGCTGATAAAAATGGCCGTGAATGCAAATGTAGCGTTCCGCCGCCGTCGTGTAGTCTGACATGCCGTTATGATAGCCGGATTTGTTCGCTGGGTCGCACAGGCGGCAACTCGCAGGCCCGCCACAGGTACCAGCTGGCCACTGAGCGCCACGGCTTCCAGCGAGCTGCCCGCCGTTCCATCTCTTCCGGCTTGGGCAGCATATCGGCGGTGATGGGCTTTCCCACTTTGGGTCGACCGAAGGTCAGCAGATAACCCTTACGGATTCCGTAGTCCGTTCCAGGAAAGACATCGGGCCGGCCGAGGCGAAAGATGAGCAGCATCTCCGCCGTCCAGGTCCCAATTCCGCGCACCCGGCTCAACCGCTCGATAATCTCCTCATCGGATAAGCGGCGGATAACGGCCAGCGACGGGACGGTGCCGTCCAGGGTCTTGGCGGCGAGATCGCGCAGGGAAAGGAGCTTTGAACGCGAGACCCCGGCCGCGCGGAGCACCTCCTCCGGGGCGGCAAGCAGTTGTTCCGGCCGCGGATGCAGGTCGCCGAATCCAGCCAGCAAACGTCCCAGGATAGCCTTGGCTGCATTGGCGTGCAGTTGCTGGTACAGAATGGCCTCGAGCAGCGCTTCAAAGGGCGAGTGCGTGCTTTTCACCCGCAACGCAAAGGGACCGGCGCGTGCGATCAGAACGCCCAGCCTGACGTCCGCGCTGGCCAATTGTTCCAGTGCAAGTGCCGTGTCGTAGCGAACCGGGCGCAAGCCGTAGTCCATGAAGGTATCTTAACTTCGGGCTTGACCCTGTCCCGCCCGCAACCCAGGGCTGGCAACCACCTATTAAATTTCGCCCTGTACGGTACCGAAGGTGTAAACAGTTTCGCGGTTGCGCAAGGCTTACTTTTCGCGCCCGGGCTTTCCTTGCGGTCATAAATTTCCTTTGCCTGCTCCCGGGGGTTGCCTACCCCCCGAGGTTTGCTGCTATATTCAACTTTCCAAGCATGATGCGGGGAGTGTCCCCGAGTCGGCGTCTTGGATCTAGTCATAAACAGAGTCGTAGCGGATCCTTCTCAACAACACGCATTCCAAGGAAGCAGGGACCGACCCAATGGCGCAGATTTTTGACCGGAGTTCCAACGCGCTTGCCCGCGCGAGCCTGGTCTTGACAGGGTTGATTGTCATTGCCCTGGGAGTCACTCTGGATCAATTGCAGGGTTCTCCGTGGGTGACCAAGCAGGGACAGCGCGCCGAACAGCCGGTGCCGTTCAGCCATAAGCATCACGTTATGGGCCTCGGATTACAGTGCCAGTACTGTCACACGTCGGTGGAGAAGTCCAGCTACGCGGGTATCCCTCCAACCAAGACTTGCATGAACTGCCACGCACAGATCTGGACCAATGCTGCTCTTCTGCAACCGGTACGCACCAGCTGGGCTACGGGCGAGTCCATACCCTGGGTCAAGGTCCACGATCTGCCCGACTTCGTTTACTTCAACCACGAAATTCACGTGAATAAAGGGATCGGCTGTTCCTCCTGCCACGGGCGTGTGGACATGATGCCGTTGATGTACCAGCAAAACACGCTGCAGATGGAATGGTGTCTGAACTGCCATCGCGACCCGGGCAAGAACCTTCGCCCCACCAGTCAGATTTACAACATGGCGTGGGAGGGCCCCACGTCCGAGAAACCGGTATGGTGCGGGAGTGCGGGTTTGAAGGATGGCACTCCAACCGCGCAGACGGTAAGCTGCACCACCGTCGACCCCAGCCAGAGCGGCGCCCAGGTGGCCTCGCTCAACATGCTGCCCGATGGGTTGCACGGGCAAGTCACCAGCGATGTGCCCGCCATGGTAGTTCCGGCGAGCTTGCACTACGTGAAATTGACCGACCAGGCGTCCCTGGGCAAATACCTGACCCAGCAGTACCACATCCGCACACCCCAGGAACTGAGCAGCTGCGAGACGTGCCACCGATGAGCGAGACAGGTGCTGCCGAATCCAGTGAGAAAAACTTGAACAACACGCAACCTCTTGACCAGGGAAGACGCGAAGCGAACATGGCAAACGAGACGATCCACGGCCGGGGCCAAAATAACCAGGCACTTACGCTCGACGCTGCCAGGGCCAAACTAGCCGGCCAGACGGGCAAGACCTACTGGCGCAGCGTGGACGAGTTGGCGGACACGCCGGCTTTCCGGGAAATGGTGCAGCGCGAATTTCCTGCGCAGGCCGCGGAATGGATCGACCCCGTCTCCCGCCGCGGGTTCCTCAAAGTCATGGGCGCTTCTCTCGCTCTGGCCGGCCTTTCCGGCTGTACCAAGCAGCCCGACGAGCCGATCTATCCCTACGTCAAGGAACCGGAAGACCTGGTACTGGGCCGGCCGGTGTATTTTGCTTCGGCCATGCCCTTCAACACCGGCGCGGTCCCGGTCCTGGTCAAGAGCGACGCCTACCGCCCGATCAAAGTGGACGGCAACCCGGATCACCCGGTCAACCGCGGCTCCTCTGATCCATTGACTCAGGGCTCACTGCTCGATCTGTACGATCCTGACCGCTCGCAGAGAGTCATCTGCCGCGGAGAAGTGCGCGAGTTTGCCGCATTTCTTGCTGTGTTCCGTGCCATGCTGGCCGACAAGAAGGCCAGTGGAGGCGCCGGCCTCTACATCCTGAGCGACACCGTGACCTCGCCCACCCTGGCGGCGCAATGGAAGGCGGCGCAGCAGAGGTATCCCAATGCCAAGTGGCTGCAGTGGGATCCGATCAACCGCGATTCGGCCTACTCTGCCTCGAAGACAGCTTTCGGCGACTACTACGACGCGCAGTACCGGTTGCAGGATGCGGATGTCATCGTCTCTCTGGACGCGGACTTTCTCTCCGGCATCACCCACCCCGGATTTCTCCGCTTGGCGGCCGACTACGCCAGCCGGCGCAAGCTGCTGGACCAAAGCGCTCCGATGAACCGGCTGTATGCGGTCGAAAGTGCTCCCAGCACCACTGGCTTCAAGGCTGAGCATCGCTTGGCCCTCAAGGCCGGCGAGGTGGCTTCTTTTGCGGCGGCCTTAGCGGCCGCAGTCGGTGCGGGCGGCTCCAGCGCGCAAGCGCCTTCCGGCCCCGCTGGTAAGTTTTTCTCCGCAGTCGCGGCTGACCTGAAGGCCAACGCAGGCAAGTGCGTGGTCATCCCCGGCGAGCAGCAGTCGCCCCAGGTGCATCTGGCGGCAATTGCCATCAACCAGGCGCTAGGCAACGTGGGCAAGACGGTGGTTTACACCGAAACCGTAAATCCCATGCCTTCGATCCAGGGACAGGACATCGTCACCCTGGTCAACGACATAAAGGCGGGCAAGGTCGACTGGTTGGTGATTCTGAATAGCAACCCCGTCTACACCGCGCCGGTGGACCTGCATTTTGAACAGGCCATCGCGAATGTGAAGACGACCGTCCACCTCGGCTCGCATTTAAACGAGACCGGAGTGGTGACGGAATGGCACATCAACGGCGCGCACTATCTCGAAAGTTGGTCAGACACCCGGGCCTATGACGGGACAGCCACCGTAGTGCAGCCCATGATCGACCCTCTGTACGGCGGCAAGTCGGCGCATGATGTGATCCAGTCCATGCTCGACGACCCCGACACCTCGCCTTACGATGCGGTGCGCAAGACGTGGCAGGCCAACCTGGGCCCAGATGGCGAGCATGCATGGCGCAAGATCCTGCACGACGGCATGATTGCGGGAACGGCCTTCCAGCCAAAAACAGTTTCGGCCAACACTGCTGCCCTGTCGGTCACTGCGCCGAACTTCCCCGACGGGACCGTCGAGGTTATTTTCCGGGCCGACCCGAACATCTACGACGGGCGCTATGCCAACGTCGGCTGGCTGCAGGAAATACCCAAGCCGGTAACCAGCATGTCCTGGGATAACGCGGCGCTGATGAGCTATCCCACGCTGGCGAAATTCGGGTTGGCGGAGCAGGACGTGGTGGCTATCGAGTCGAACGGTAACACCGTGATGGCTCCGGTGCTGGCGGTTCCCGGGCACCCCGATGGTTCAGTCACTCTGTACCTCGGTTATGCGCGCCGCAATGGCGGCCGAGTAGCGGGTGGGTTGGGATTCAATGCGTACGCGATTCGCAGCTCCGGCGCCCTGCTGTTTGCCCCCGGCGCGACCATGAAGAAGACCGGCCAGACGTATGAGTTTGCGGTAACCAAGAGCCACTACACGGATCACCGCTCCGTTGCAGCCGGTGGACCGGGTTCGGGAGACAATTCGCTCGAAGGCGACGAGGCCATGACGCGCGGCATCATTCGCTACGCCACGCTCGATGAGTTCAAGCAGAACCCCAACTTCGCCCATGAAGGAGACGATGTCCCCGAAGATCCGGATCCGGACACCAGCCTCTTCAGTAACTGGCGCTACGACAAGAACGCCTGGGGCATGGCCGTTGACATGAACTCCTGCGTTGGCTGCAACGCCTGCGTGGTGAGCTGCTACGCGGAAAACAATATCGCTGTGGTGGGCAGGCACAATACCCAAACCGGCCGCATCATGCAGTGGCTGCGCATCGATACTTACTTCGAGGGTGATCTGGATGCGCCCCGGGCGCACTTCCAGCCCATGACCTGCCAGCATTGTGAGAATGCTCCATGCGAGCAGGTTTGCCCGGTAGGCGCCACCGTGCACTCGCCCGAAGGTCTGAACGTGATGGTTTACAACCGCTGTGTGGGCACACGGTATTGCTCTAACAACTGCCCGTACAAGGTGCGCCGCTTCAACTTCTTGCTCTTCTCTGATTTCGAGACCGAGAGCCTCAAGCTGATGCGCAATCCGGATGTGACGGTGCGCAGCCGCGGAGTGATGGAGAAGTGCAGCTACTGCATTCAGCGCATCGCTGCCGCCAAGATTTCGGCGGATAAGGAAAACCGCGATATCCGTGATGGTGAAGTGGTCACCGCTTGCCAGCAGGCCTGCCCCACCGGCGCCATCGTCTTCGGCAATATCAACGACCGCGCCAGCAAGGTGTTCAAGGTGAAGTCGCAGCAGCGCAATTACGGAGTACTCGCCGATCTGAATACTCGTCCCCGCACCACTTATATTGCGGAAGTCTTTAACTCCAACCCGGAACTGGCCGAGGCGCGCACCGAGCACGCGCCTGCGAAAGGTTAGCGCAGCATGGCGACCAAACCAGAGTTACCCGTAAGCGATCCGCAGCTGGATCCGAAGACAGGCGAGTTCCGGGTCATCGCGCCCGGATACACCTTCAAATCGGTCACAGATGTTATTTCGCGCATCGTGCTTACCCCGCATACGCCCCTGGGCTGGTTTATGGGCTTTACGCTGGCGGGGGGCATCTGCCTCATACTTTTCACCGCGGTCACCTGGCTCTTCCTCAAGGGCGTCGGCATCTGGGGTCTCGATATCCCCGTTGGCTGGGGCTTCGCCATTATCAATTTCGTCTGGTGGATCGGTATCGGCCACGCCGGAACGCTGATCTCAGCCATCCTGCTGCTCTTCAAGCAACAGTGGCGTAACTCCATCAACCGATTCGCCGAAGCGATGACCATCTTCGCCGTGGTCTGCGCCGGCATGTTCCCGCTGATCCACGTCGGACGGCCGTGGCTCGGGTATTGGCTCTTTCCTTACCCCAACACGATGAATGTGTGGCCGCAGTTCCGCTCCCCGCTACTGTGGGACGTCTTTGCGGTGTCGACATACGCCACCATCTCTGTTGTCTTCTGGTACATCGGCATGATTCCTGACTTTGGAACCATGCGCGACCGGGCGAAAAGCAAGTTCGCTCAATACATCTACGGCATCCTCTCGCTCGGCTGGCGCGGTTCCGTCAGACACTGGATGCGTTACGAGACAGCCTCCCTCCTGCTGGCCGGCTTGGCGACTCCCCTGGTGTTGTCGGTCCACACCGTCATCAGCTTCGATTTCGCGGTGGCCGTCCTGCCCGGTTGGCATACCACCATTTTTCCGCCCTATTTCGTTGCCGGCGCTATCTACTCCGGCTTCGCCATGGTGATCACGCTCGCCATTCCAATCCGCAAGTTCTACCACCTGGAAGGTCTGATCACCATCCGCCATATCGACAATATGGGCAAGGTGATGCTCGCGACTGGTTTGATCGTCGCCTACGGCTACTCGATGGAGATCTTCATGGCCTGGTACTCCGCCAGCCATTGGGAATACTTCATGATGTGGAACCGCATGTTCGGGCCGATGGGCTGGTCGTACTGGGTGCTGATCACCTGCAATATCGCTCTGCCCCAGTTATTGTGGCTGCGCAGCACGCGCGTGAGTCCGGCCAGGATGTTCATCATGTCGCTGATCATCAATACCGGCATGTGGTTCGAGCGTTTCGTCATCGTCGTAACCAGCCTCTACCGCGACTTTCTTCCCTCGTCCTGGGGAACCTATCGCGCGACCCGCTGGGATTACGGCACCTTCGTGGGCACTCTGGGCTTATTCACTGCCCTGTTCTTCTTGTTCGTGCGCTTCCTGCCCATGATCCCCATGTCCGAGATACGCATGATGCTGCCGCAAGCCAAGGTGACGGAACCGGAACCGATGGAGGCGGGTGACTGATGCCAATCCGCGAAGGAATCTACGGACTGCTGGCGGAGTTTGATACTCCGACCGAATTGGTAGTGGCCGCGAAGACCGCCTATGACTCAGGCTGGCGGCGCATGGACTGTTACACCCCGTACCCGGTGGAAGAAGCGGCAGAAGCAATCGGTTTCCATCGCAACTACGTGCCTCTGATCTGCCTCGTCGGCGGCCTTATGGGGTTGACTGCCATGTTCCTCATGGAGACCTGGGTATCGGTCTTTGCGTACCCTTTGAATATCGCCGGGCGTCCCCTCTTTTCCTGGCCGGCGTTCATCATTCCCGCTTATGAGTGGACCATTCTGTGGGCAGGCCTTTCGGCCGCCTTCGGCATGCTCGCCATGTGCGGTCTGCCGACTCTTTATCACCCGCTCTTCAATGCTCCCAACTTTCGAACCGGGGCGACGGTGGATAAGTTCTTTCTTTGCCTGGAAGCAAACGATCCCAAATTCGAGGTAGTGGAAGCACGCAGCTTCCTGGAAAGCTTCCGGCCGGCGTCGGTGGTGGAGGTGGAATATTAATCCCATGAACCGAATCCGTGCTGCGAGGAGTAGCTCGCGGTTGTTTGCCCTGAGCTTGGCCGTCCTGGCATGCGCCGGCTGCCGCCAGGACATGCAAAATCAGCCCAAATTCATTCCCCAGCGCAGCACCACCTTCTTTACCGATGGCCGCTCGGTTCGGCCCCAGGTCGATCACACCGTCGCTCGCGGCCAGTTGGGCGAAGACAGCTTTTTCTACACCGGCCTCATTCAAGGCAAGGAGGCCGACGCGCTGCCCTTTCCGGTATCCATGGATGTGCTGGCGCGGGGCCAGGAACGTTACAACATCTACTGCACGCCCTGCCACTCGCGGGTGGGCAACGGCGCCGGAATGATCGTGCAGCGCGGCTACAAGCCTGCCGGCAACTTCCACTCTTCACGGATTCTGGCCGAGCCGCTGGGCCACTATTTCTACGTAATGACCAACGGATACGGCGCCATGCCCGATTACTCTGCCCAGCTTCCTCCAGCCGATCGCTGGGCGGTGGCAGCATATATCCGGGCGTTGCAAATCAGCCAAAGCGCCAACCAGGCTGAGGTTCCTTCGGGCGTCCAGGTCGAGAATCTCAAGGACATCGCCGAGCGCCAGGGATTTCCCGCTTCCTTTGCACAGCCCTGGTCGCTGCCCGCGACTGCAATCTCTGCCCAGCCGCCCGACCCCAGCCAGGGAACGCCGGGAATGGCCCCGGCAACGTCGGATAGCCCGGTACCCGCGATGAGCCAGCCCAGCGGCGGCGCGGCCACCAGCGGGAACGCAGCCAAGCCGCAGGGCTTGAAACCGGTAGTCAGGTAAAACACATGGCTCACGAACACCACGCAAACTCGCTACCTTCCGAGCTGAATGCTCCGCTGCTGCTCAATCAATGGCGGCGCCGGGCGATGGTCGTCGGCGCCATCTTTGCTGTCTTGTCGATCGTGCTGGCGGTGCTGGCTGCGACCGTCGATCACGATGGAATCGATCACCTGCTGCGCTCCTATTTGCTCGGCTACATCTTCTGCTGGGGCTTGACCGTGGGCGGGCTAGCTCTGCTCATGGTGCAGTACGTGAGCGGCGGCAAGTGGGGCTTGTTGCTGCGCCGTCCGCTCGAAGCGATGTCCCGCTGCCTGCCCTTGATCATGGTTCTGTTTTTGCCTATTGGCTTCTTCATGAAGAAGCTCTACCTGTGGGCAAAGTACAGCGACGCTGCAGAGGCTTACCGCCAGCATTTGATCACCCACGAGCAGGCCCACGCGATTGCTTATAAGCACCCCATGCTCAGCATTCCGAGCGTCTGGATCCAGTCCGTCATCTGCTTCGCGATCTGGTTCCTCTTCATGCACCTGCTCAACAAGTGGGGACTGCAGCGCGATGCCGACACCCGTCCAAACGTGCGCTTCTGGCAGGTGAGGCTGGAAAATCTGAGCGGCTTCGGCATCCTGGTCTATTCCATCACCATGACCGTGTGCGCCATCGACTGGGTCATGTCGCTCGATCCCACCTGGTACTCGTCAATCTACGGGCTTATGTTCCTGGTCGGCCAGGGTTACCTGGTCCTCGCCGTCTCCATCATTACCGTGCTGCGGCTTTCCCAAGTCGAACCGATGCACACCATACTGCGCAAGACTGAGCAGCATGATCTGGGCAAATTGGCTTTCGCCTTCGTCATGCTGAATATCTATCTGGCTTTCTCTCAGTTCCTCATCATCTGGTCGGGAAACTTGCCCGAAGAGATTCCCTGGTATCTCGACCGTATTCGCGGCGGCTGGGGGGTAATCGCTTCACTTGATTTCGTATTCCACTGGCTCATCCCCTTTACGCTGCTGCTCTCGCGCGACTTGAAGCGCAACAAGGAGCGGCTGATCCTGGTGTGCAAGATCATGATCTTCGCCCGCTGCTGGGATTTGTTCTGGCTCATTGAGCCAAACTTCGCCGATGCCCGTCGCAACCTGCACTTCAGCTTCGGGATCCTGGAATACGCGACCGTACCGGTGGTCGTGATCTCTCTGTGGATGTGGTACTACTTCGGCCAGATGGAGAAGCGGCCGCTGATCCAGACCAACGACCCTCACCTGGAAGAGATTTTGGAGGCCGACCATGCCCACGCATGATCCCCACTATCAGGATGATCCAAAAGCACCGCTGGCTGACTCGCCCGGCTATGAAGTCACGGACGTAAACGTCAGCGGCATCGTCGTTTTCCTGGCATCGCTGGCCGCGTTTGTCGGAGTTTTCTTTATTTTCTGCTTCGGCATGGGCAAGGTAATCAACACCGCCATCATCAAGAGCGATGGGCCGCCCAACAAATGGAACCAGATTGGTTCTCAACCCCGGGGCAAGCGTGAAGATCTGACATCGAATGCGGTCATGGAACAGCAGCAGCTCAACCAGATGGTGCAGCGGTTTCCTACGCCGCGCCTGCAAACGGATGACGGCAACGAGGAAATCGCAGAAATGCACGCCCGGGAAGATTTATTGCTCGACTACTACAGTTGGGTCGATCGCTCCACCGGTAAGGTGCGCATCCCGATTGCTCGAGCCATGCAGTTGATTGCCCAGCATGGCCTTCCCGTAGCCGACCCGGAGCACACCGAAACACTGCTGGCGGGTGATAAGGCGCCCGTGGTCCCCGTGCCCCTCACTGATGGCTTTGCCCGGACAGGCTTCGAGCAGCAATACATGGACACCATGGAGCAGCAGCGGATGCGGGGCGAAAAATCGGCAGACCAGGCAGCTCTTACGGTGGGCCCAGCAGCAAAGTAACCAGTTCTCTGTCTGCAGGCAGGTTTTGCAGTAAGTTGTACGGCGATCTGTTGAGCAGCGCAAACCCGCTAGACCGCGGTGGGCACCGCAGGACCCGGGCGACGATACCATAAGGGTAGAAGGACATTGAGTGTTGCTATGAAGAGGAAAGAAGCAATTCGATCGATTAGCGCAAGCAGCCTCCTCGCGCTGGCGGCGTCATTGCTTTTGGCTTCCGCAACGCCCGCGTTCGCACAGGTAGCTCCCTATGGCGAAAAGAGCATGGGCGATATGGCCCAGGACCATCTGCCTGACGTTCTCAACACCGTCAAGATCGAGCAGCGGCTGGGCAAGCCCTTGCCCCTGGACACCCCATTTCGCGATGAAACCGGCAAGGCAGTCAAGCTGAGCGACTACTTCGGCAAGAAACCCGTGATCCTCTCGCTGGTTTACTACCAATGTAAGATCCTCTGCGCCGAAGATCTGAATGGTTTGGTGGGTGCGCTTGAAATGGTGCACCTGACCCCAGGCAAAGACTTCCAGATCGTCATCGTGAGTATCGATCCAGCGGAAGGACCCGCGCTGGCGGCGGCCAAAAAGGCCGAGTACGTGAAACGCTATGGTCGCCCGGACACTGCGGACGGGTGGCATTTCCTGACTGGGGATCAGCCGGCGATCCAGGCTCTGGCGCACGCAGTCGGCTTCGGCTACGTGCGTCTCCCCCAGCCTTCCGGCAAGCCGCCGCTGTTCGCCCACGCAAGCTCCATCGAGGTGGTCACACCCGAAGGCCGGATGGCGCAGTACTACTTGGGCGTCGAGTATTCGCCCCGGGATGTGCAGCTAGGTTTGGTCGAAGCGTCCCATAACACCATCGGCACGCCGGTCGATAATATCCTGACCTACTGCTACCGTTACGATCCAATGTTGAACCGGCACAGCCTGGTAGTGGCCCGGATCGTACAAATGGGCTGCCTGCTTACGTTCCTGGGCTTGGGCAGCTTTATGGTGGTGAATTTCCGCCGGGATTTCAAGCAAGCAGCGGAGCAGCAAACGCTACCAACGCGAACGGGTAAAGGGTAACGATGCATATAAGTCCAGTGCTGTGGCAGTTTCTCATTAGGTGGCTGACGAACTCTGCCCTGTTTCCGCCGGAAGCCTCGACGATTTCGCCCCAAATGGACGCTTTCTACTTCTTTCTGATAGCGATCTCGGCCGTGGGCATGGTCGCGGTGATCATCCTGGTCTTCGGCTTCTCCATCATGTATCGCAAGGAGAAGAACCCGGTCGCCACCCAGATCGAGGGCTCGACCCTGCTCGAGGCTACCTGGACAATTATTCCGCTGGCCCTTTTCATGGTTTGCTTTGTCTGGGGTGCACTGCTCTATTTCCGCATCTACGACCCGCCCACCAACGCGATGAATATTTACATCGTGGGCAAGCAATGGATGTGGAAGGCCGAGCATCCGGGCGGCCAACACGAGATCGACTCCCTGCACATCCCCATCAACCGGCAAGTGCAGTTGACCATGATCTCGCAGGACGTATTTCACAGCTTTTCTATCCCCGCCTTCCGTATTAAGCGCGAGGTCATTCCCGGACGCTATTCGACGGTATGGTTTGAAGCCACAGCGACCGGAACCTACCATCTCTTCTGTACCCAATACTGCGGCACGGATCACTCCGCGATGATTGGAGACATCGTCGCCATGACCCCGGATGATTATCAGAAATGGGCTGCGGGCAGCACCAGCGGCGCGTCGCTCGCTCAAAACGGAGAACGGCTCTTCGCCAGCCTGGGCTGCAATTCCTGCCACTCCGGCGAGGCCACCGCACGCGGACCCAACCTGGCCCAGGTCTATGGCTCCAGGCTGCAGCTGACGGACGGATCCTACGTCACCGCCAACGATGCCTATCTACGGGAAGCGATTCTCAACCCGTCTACCCGCGTAACCGCGGGCTACGCGCCGATCATGCCGACCTATCAGGGGCAGGTCAGCGAAGAGGGTCTGATCGACCTGGTGGAATACATCAAGAACCTCAATTCAAACTATCGTGTGCAGCAAACGTTGACAGCGAGTCAACTCTCCAGCGGGCAAGCCGGCGCGTCCAGTTCTGGCCCGAGCTCTGCCCCAATGAACTACCGCACCCAGGAGACGCTGGGCGCCGGTCATGCGGGCCCAGCAAAATCGGGCACGGCGGCACCTAGTGTGCCCGGGACGGTAAACCAATGAGCACTATTGTCACGCTTCCAAATCAGCAGGACGCGCAACTGCCAAAGCTGAGCTACCTCAACGCCGAGTATGGGCTGAAGAGCTGGCTGCTTACTGGCGACCACAAGCGCATTGCCATGCTGTATCTCTTCTCGATTACGTTCTTCTTCTTTATCGGCGGAGCCTTTGCCGGCCTCATCCGTCTGGAGTTGCTGACTCCGCTGCCTGACCTGGTCGCCTCCGACACTTACAACAAGCTCTTCACGTTGCACGGCGTGATCATGATCTTCCTCTTCCTGGTGCCGTCCGTTCCGGCAACCGTGGGGAATTTCGTCATCCCCATCATGGTCGGGGCTAAAGATCTGGCCTTTCCCAAGATCAACCTGCTGAGCTGGTATCTGTATATTGCCGGCGCATGCTTTCTGGTCGCCGCTCTGCTCAACGGCGGTGTCGACACCGGTTGGACCTTTACCACTCCGCTCAGCACCCATTATGTGAATACCCATGTGATTACGGCTGCCATGGGCGTCTTCATCGCCGGCTTCAGCTCCATCTTCACCGGGCTGAACTTTATTGTGACCATCCACCGCATGCGGTGCCCGGGCATGACCTGGTTCCGGCTGCCCTTGTTCTGCTGGTCGAACTACGCAGCCTCGATCCTCATGGTTCTCGGGACGCCAGTGTTAGCCATCACGCTGGTTCTAGTCATGCTCGAGCGCACCATTGGCATCGGCGTCTTCGATCCCACCAAGGGCGGCGACCCGCTACTCTTCCAACATCTCTTCTGGTTCTATTCGCATCCCGCCGTGTACATCATGATCCTGCCCGGCATGGGAGTTATCTCCGAGGTGGTTAGCACCTTCTCCCGAAAACGGGTATTCGGCTACACCGCGGTCGCCTTCTCCTCGGTGGCCATCGCCGTCTTTGGGTTTTTTGTCTGGGCCCATCACATGTTCATCATGGGCGTATCGAATTATTCAGCGCTGGTTTTTTCGCTGCTGACCATGCTGGTCGCCGTGCCTTCCGCCATCAAGATTTTCAACTGGGCAGCGACTCTCTATAAGGGTTCCATCACCTTTGAAACTCCCATGCTCTATGCCTTCGGGTTTATGGGACTGTTCACCATTGGCGGCCTCACCGGCGTCTTTTTAGGCTCCCTGGGCATGGACATCCATCTCACCGAGACCTACTTCATCGTTGCCCATTTCCACTTCGTGATGGTGGGCGGCATGTTGATGGCTTACCTGTCGGGGGTCCATTTCTGGTGGCCCAAGATGACAGGTCGAATGTATCCCGAATCCATGTCGCAGCTGAGCGCGGTCACCACCTTCATCGGATTCATCCTGACTTTCTTCCCCCAGTTCATCGTCGGTTACCTGGGTATGCCGCGCCGTTACCATGCTTACCCGCCGGAGTTCCAGGTGCTCAATGTCTTGTCGACGGCGGGCGCTTCGGTCCTCGGCATTGGCTATCTGCTACCAATGCTCTATATGCCCTGGTCGCTCAAGTACGGTAAGATCGCGGGCAGTAACCCCTGGCAGGCGACTGGTTTGGAATGGCAGATTCAGTCTCCACCGTTGACAGAAAACTTTATCGATATACCAGTCATGGATCACGAGGCGTACGACTATGACTGGTTGGCGCACAAGACTGAACACGAGGTAACGACCGTTGGATAGTCAAGCGATCGCACCCGGGCACGCAGATCCCCACGATGTACATGACGAAGCGCACCCGGCTTATCTGCGCCACCATTTCGTCACGGTGGGCCAGCAGCGGGAAACCGCAAGCTTCGGTATGTGGCTCTTTCTGCTGACCGAAATCATGTTCTTCGGCGGCCTGTTCATGGCCTATTTGCTCTATCGCAACTGGTATTACGACGCGTTTGTGGCTAGTAGCAATACTTTGGGCATCGGCCTCGGAACCACCAACACGGCGGTTCTGATCCTCTCCAGCTTCACCATGGCCATGGGCGTCTACTCGGCGGAGATTCGTAGTCGCAAAGGGCTGCTTACATCGCTCAGCCTCACCATCTGCCTAGGGCTGGTCTTTCTGGGCATCAAGAGTGTGGAGTATCACGATAAATACGTGGAGCACCACATCCCCGGGGCAAGCTTTAGCGTGGAAGACTTTGTCCATCCCACCGACAAGCGGGATGTTCCGCTGGCGCCGGATATGGCGCAGCATGCGCAGCTCTTCTTCTTTCTCTACTTTGCGATGACCGGCATGCACGCCCTGCACATGATCATCGGTATCAGTATTTTGTTTATTCTGCTCTACCAGGCGTACCACGGTGCGTACGTCAACGGGCATACCTCGACCATCGACAACTTCGGACTTTATTGGCACTTCGTTGATATTGTCTGGATTTTTCTTTTCCCGCTGCTGTATCTCATCAGCCGCCATCCTTTGAAGTAGACGGTAAAAGGAGAGCCGTTATGTCCGCTCCTGTAGAACATGAACATCACGTAGTCGGGCCGAAAACATACTTGCTCATCCTGTCTGCGCTGCTGGTGTTGACCGCGGTCACCACCGGTGTCGCCTACCTGGATATGGGCATCTTTAACCCCATCATTGCCCTCGCCATCGCCTGCTTCAAGGCCGTGTTGGTCATTCTTTTTTTCATGCATATCCGATACAGCTCAAGAGTGATGATGCTCACGGTCGGTGCCGGCTTCTTCACCTTCCTGGTGTTGATTACGATGACCCTCTCCGATTACATCAGCCGCAACTGGGGTCTTTGGTAGTACCTGGTCCGTACCTGCCGCGGACCCGCGGTGAAACAGACGCGAAACAGCAGACCCTTCTCATCGTCAAGACCCGGCCGACCGCTAGACGCCAACCCAGCCCGGAAGGGCTGGGAATCATTTCCGAGAATGATCTGAGCGCTGTAGGCGCGGCACTTGTCACAAAACGTTACAAATTTACAATCGTAGGTGCATGGCTTGCCCTAAAGGCGCTCTGATTTCGTCACGATCGATACCCGCGCCCGGACCTACCAGACCATCAACATTCCACAGCAAATCCCAGATGGCGTACGCTTAAAAGTCATCAAAACAGAAGTGTCTTCCTCCATGAACTCCTCAGCTACCGACAAGGATTTCCCCCAGGCGCTCCACAAGATCGCTGACAACCCCAGAGTTCGTATACGCCGTGCCGGCCCGCTGGCCTCCGATGCGAAATGCGTCGTCTACTGGATGCAGCGAGCGGAAAGGGCGCTCGACAATCCCGCCCTCGACATTGCGGTGGAAGTTGGCAACGCCCTCGGCCTTCCGGTCCTGGCCTACTTTTCCGCCATCTCCAATTTTCCCCACGCCAATTGGCGACACTACGCCTTCCTGAACCAGGGCCTGGCCGACATCGAAGAAGATCTGCAACAACGGCAGATCGGGTTTATCGTCCGCCGGCCACCTAAAAACTCCCTGGAAGCGCTGCTCTCAGAAGTGAACGCGGCCATGGTCATTGGCGATGAGAATCCCTGCCGTGAGCCGGAACGCTGGCGTAGAGTGTTGGCGGGCCGGTTGCGCATCCCCTATTGGACCGTGGACGCCGATGTGGTTGTCCCCTCCAACCTATTCGAAAAGCGGATGTACGCCCTACATATCTTCAAGCCGAAGCTCTACGCTGAGCTGCCAAAATTTCTGGTTGAGCAACCCGTTCTCAAGCCGCAGCGGGAATGGAAACCGCCTCACAAACTGGAAGCATTTCCAGTGCGGGAAGATGTCACAGAAGGTTGGAGGAATCTTGACCGCTCCGTTCAGCCAGTCGACAGCTTTACCGGGGGCACGCATGCGGCGCTTAAGCGGCTGGACGACTTTATCCACAATGAACTTGCGGCTTACGACAAGACCCGCAACCATCCCGAGGTGGATGGCACCAGCCGGCTATCGCCTTACCTTCACTTTGGCCATATCGGCCCCATCACCATCGCCCTTGCGGTCGATAAAGCGTGCAAGGCGGGTAAAGTTCCCCAGGCCGCCCGCGATTCCTATATCAGCGAGTTGATTGGCTGGCGAGAACTGGCAGTGAACTTCGTCAAGTTCACTGAGAATTACGATTCGTTTGACTGTGCCGACCCTTGGGCCCGAAAGACGCTCATGGAGCACGCGCGCGACCGGCGGGAGTATCTCTACCCGATCGAGCAGTTGGAACGCTCCGAGACCCACGACGAGCTGTGGAATGCCGCTCAGAACCAGATGGTCAAGTTTGGCTGGATGCACAACTACATGCGCATGTACTGGGCAAAGAAGATCCTGGAATGGTCTCCTGACCCGGCGAGGGCGTTCGACACGTGTGTCACCCTGAATGACCGCTACTTCTTGGATGGCAGGGACCCCAACGGATACGCCGGGATCGCCTGGTCGATTGTGGGCAAATTTGACCGCCCCTGGTTCGACCGTCCGATCTTTGGCACCATCCGCTACATGTCCGGTGCTTCCACTGGCAAAAAGTTCAATTCCAAGAAGTACATACAGAAGATGTCAGCGGATTTTGCGCAAACTCCCTTTTGGACCCAGGACTAGAGTAGTTTTGCGATTAGTTCCCGGATCGGGCCGGTGTGCTATTTTCAAAGGTGGTTTCTGGCAGTCCATCTCCACCCGAGTTCATGCCTCAAAATGCGCTGAGCTGCGGTACTCGTTTGGCGCAGGAGTCGTTCTTTAAAGCGGGCTGGCCCAGAACGTAAGTGCGCGCCCTGTTTGATTGCGCGCCCTGTTTGGGAATGACGGCATGGCGAAATATCTGATCACGGGCATCGCAGGCTTTATTGGATCGTCCCTGGCGAGAGCCCTGGTAGAACGCGGGGAGCAAGTCCGGGGCGTGGACAACTATCTGACCGGGAAGGCGGCGAACCTTGCCGGCCTTGAGGGCCAGATCGACTTCCAGGAGTGGGACCTGCGCGATGCTGCAGCGATGCGCGCCGCCTGTGAAGGAATCGACTACATACTGCATATGGGGGCGCTCCCTTCCGTCCCTCTCTCGGTGAAAAATCCCGAACCAAGCCACCGTTGCAACGTGGATGGAACCTTTCATGTGCTCGAGGGTGCGCGGGCCGCGCGAGTCAAGCGGATCATCTATGCCGCGTCCTCCTCCGCGTACGGAGATCAACCGGTGCTGCCCAGCAAGGAATCCATGCGCCCGATGCCCATTTCGCCCTATGCGGTACAGAAACTCGCTGGTGAGCATTACATGAACAGCTATTGGCAGGTGTATGGGCTGGAGACTGTGAGCTTGCGCTACTTTAATGTCTTTGGACCGCGCCAGGGCGCTGATTCTCCCTATAGCGGGGTACTGGCAAAATTTATTCAGCAGATGCTCGAGGGGACGCGTCCAACCATCTTTGGCAACGGTGAGCAGGGCCGGGATTTCACCTACATTGACAATGTTGTTTCCGCTAACTTGCTAGCCTGCGCGGCTCCGGCGGAGAAGGTAGCAGGCAAGGTCTTCAATGTTGCCTGCGGCCAGCAACACACGCTCCAGGAGATGTATGAGCTGTTGGCAAAGCTGATCGGGTTCGATCGCCCGCCGGTGTATGGTCCCCCAAGAAACGGAGACATCCGGAATTCGCAAGCCGACATTTCCGCAGCCGCCGAGGCCTTCGGATATCGCCCCTCGATTGGAGTGAAAGAGGGCTTACAGCGCACCGTCGAGTGGTATCGCGAGATGTTGAAGCAGCCGGTCGCCTCAAGATAAAGTTCCTACTAAATCCCTAGGAGAAACATGTTGGTCGACCAGCTAAGTCTGGCACAGTGGTTGTCGCTGGTTGATAAGCGTGAGCTGCGGGTGGGGATCATCGGCCTCGGTTACGTAGGGCTCCCGCTTGTGTTGCTCTTCAGCCAGGAAGGGTTTCGCGTCACCGGCTTTGATATCGATGCAGCCAAAGTGGACCGGCTGAATGCAGGCGAGTCCTACATCCATCGTATTGATCCCCAGCAGATCAAGAGTGCCCAGGGCAAGGGCTTTCGTGCCACCGCCAATTTTGCAGAGATCGGGGAAGTCGACGCGATTTTGATTTGTGTGCCCACGCCTCTCAGCGATCACCATACGCCGGACATGAGTTACATCGTGGCCACCATGGATTCGATCGTTGACCATCTGCGTCCTGGTCAATTGGTAGTCCTCGAGAGCACCACCTATCCTGGTACGACCGAGGAATTGGTCGCGCCAGCAATCGAGCGTGCGGGCAGGGTCCGGGTGATACGCGAGGCGATCGTTCCCGATGGTGTTCTGGTGGCCTATTCTCCTGAGCGCGAAGACCCTGGTAATACCAGCATTGACCGGCGTGACATTCCCAAAGTGGTGGGTGGATTAGGGCACCTCGCAGCGGAGGCCGCCAGCGCGCTTTACAACACAGCGTTCCACCGTGTGATTCGCGTCTCCACGCCCGCGGCGGCGGAGATGACCAAGCTGCTCGAGAACATCTACCGTTGTGTGAACATCGCGTTGGTGAACGAACTGAAACTGCTTTGCCTGCGCATGGGCATCGACATCTGGGAGGTGATCGGTGCGGCGGCAACCAAGCCCTTTGGCTTCCAACCCTTCTATCCCGGTCCGGGACTTGGTGGTCACTGCATTCCGATCGATCCTTTTTATTTGAGCTGGAAGGCAAAGGAATTCGACTTTAGCACCCGCTTCATTGAGCTTGCCGGCGAAGTGAACGAGGCCATGCCGTATCACGTGGTAGCGGCGGTTTCTTCCGCGCTGAATCAGCGTCGCAAGCCTCTGAAAGGATCGCGGATCCTGGTATTGGGCTTGGCTTACAAGCGAGACGTGGATGATCTGCGCGAATCTCCTGCGCTGGCGATCATCGAGATGCTGCAGCAAGAGGGCGCTGAGGTGAGTTACAATGACCCCTTCTTTCCCTCGGTCGGGCGGGGACGCAAATACAATCTGAACATGGAGTCGCAGCCGCTGGAGAACCTTGGCGGTTACGATTGTGCGCTGATCGTGACCGATCATACTTCCTACGACTATGCCCGCATCGTCAAAGAATCGCAGCTCGTGGTCGACTCGCGCAATGCTACCCGCGGCCTGGTCTCAGAAAACATAGTCCGCTGCTGAGCGTAGCCCTAACGCTGGCCGAAGAAGACCGAGCCGTCGCCGGTGGATGGAGTTCCCGGGGCGCCGTTAGTACAGTACGCATTCTTTTGATAGATCGCGTTCTTTGAAATCCAGGTGCGCGTTGCGTCGAACCATGTTGACGAAGCAGTTTTTCGGGACCAATCGAAGCAACCAGTTCGCTGTTGCCCTCAATAATCGCACTATCAGTGTTTTGCAGTTCGATGTTGTACGGAGTGCTCGTCGTGGTGGTGAAGTAGTTATCGCGCACCACTGGGCCGTACGCGCGGTAACCGCTGCTACCTTCGGGAATGCCCAAGCACCACCTGGCGCGGCGATCCTTCGAAGTAGTTTGCTTCGATGACGGCTCCCCGGGATCTGGTTAGATAAATACCCCCCGCCGTTTCCTTCAAGGTCGTTGCCCATATAGAGATTGTTCAGCATTTCGGTGAGACCACGACCCACTACGATCGCGTCCTCAACAATCGCCCATTGCGAATTGTTCGTGATTTGGTTGTAGGTGACGTGGATGGCATTGGCGGCATAAGGAGGACCCTGCACCGTGGTCCCACATTGCACCGGTTGGCCGCCGCAAAATGAGGGAATCAGGCGGATTCCATTCTTATTGCTGGTGATCATGTTGTCGTAGATATTGGAGCTGTTGGTCCCTTCGACCAGGATGCCGTCCCCTCCGGAAAATCCGGTGATCACCATGTTGCGGATGCTGATCCGGTTGGTGGGCAGCATGTGAATACCGGAGACCGCATGCGGATTTCCCTTGAGCTGGAATCCTTCGATAAGCAGTTGTGAGTATCCAGGTTGATCGCCGATCGAGGTCGTGATTGCGTCGCCCTTGCCGGTATAGGTCAAGATCGCCCCCGGATCGCCGCTCAGCTTATACCTGCCATAAGTATTCAGCTGCAGATTAATGCTGACGGAATAGGAGTAATTGCCGGCAGGGATATAGACGGTGCATTGCAGGGCGCAGGACTTCAGCGCATGGTTGACGCGGTCCCCAATGTCGCTCCCAGCAACGCTGGTGGCGGTCAGGGGGGCCTGGGGCAAAGACGCCGGTGGCTGCGCATGCAGGAAGCCCAGAGGCAGACTCGTTGCAGCGAGAAGTGCAAACAACTGGATGCGAGCGCCTGATTTCACGAGTGCCTCCCAGCCCAAAGGTTCACCATACCACCACATCAATCCGGCCTAGGGATGGTGTCTGTTGCACCATTTACGCGGCCGAATCCCGTAGCGGTCCAGAAATTGGCTCCCGGCGGTTCCAGGGAAAAGAATTTGCAGTTCCAGCCGAAGGCCCTAAACTAAACTAAGAATTGGACAAGTTCGCCCTGCTTTGGACCGGGCTGTGCCGATGGTAAAGGAGTAAAGCTTGGCAGGAGACCCCGGCTGCGCGCCGCGCAAGTTTCTGCTTTTACAAATTATGGGTAAGCGTTCAGGTCTTCTCTTCGCGATCCTGCTCATTGCTAGCGTTGCGCAGGTCGAATTGCCAGTAGCTACTGCTCAGTCCGCTGGTTCCGATACATTCGATTGTCCCTCAGGTGTCATTTCCTCCGTCGATGGAAGCTGCGTGAGTGAAGAGGAGGCTCCTACCCAAGGCCTTGGCCAATTGGGCGCGGGACTAAACGGCTCTTCTTCGGGTGGCGGTGTTTACGGGGGCTCAGGAATTGCCGGCGGGTTGGGGGGCCAGTATCCTGGACTGCAATCCTCGGGATTGAGCAGCAGGACGCAGAGCATTGTCGACCAAGGCGGCTTAAACGGTACCTCGTCTCAATTGGAAGCGCTCGAGCAATCTCGGCTCTTGGCTATCCGGGCTCCTTCTGCTCCTACCGATTTTCAGCTGCTAGTCCGTGGGTCCCTGGGCACGCTGCTGCCGGTTTACGGGGACACCCTCTTTCGCCAGGTGCCTTCTACCTTTGCTCCCCTGCGCGAGGTCAATGTGACTTCCGACTACGTCCTTGGGCCGGGCGATCAATTGCTGATTCGCATCTGGGGGCAGATCAATTTCAACGCGCAAAACACGGTAGACCGAGCCGGTTCGATCTACCTTCCGCAGGTAGGTGAGATCCACGTTGCCGGCCTGCCGTTTGCACAAGTAAAGCAACATATTCACGACGCTCTCTCGCGCGTTTACAAGAGCTTCGATCTTGATATTGAAATGGGGCAGTTGCGCTCCATTCAGGTGTTCGTCGTAGGCCAGGCGCGCCGCCCCGGAACCTACACCCTGGGTTCGCTAAGCACCCTGGTGACCGCATTGTTTGCCACCGGCGGCCCCTCCGTCCAGGGCTCTCTCCGCGATATTCAGCTGCGGCGGAATGGGCAAACCGTCAGCCACTTCGATCTATACGACCTGTTGATACTTGGGGACATGTCCAAGGACGCTCCCCTGCTCCCTGGAGACGTGATTTACATCCCGCCGGTCGGCGCGCAAATAGCCGTCGCCGGCGACGTCCACATTCCAGCCATCTACGAACTCAAAGGCTCCACTACGGTTGACCAGGCTCTTCACTTTGCCGGCGGCCTCTCCTCCACGGCCTCGTTGGTGCGTGCTTCCCTCGAACGCCTGGACCCAAACAAGAACCGCACCGTTTTGGATATTTCTCTTGAGGGCGCTGGATTGGCGACACCGGTGCAGCAAGCCGACATCCTCCGCGTGCTTCCCATCTCACCGCAGTTCCAGAACACCGTCACCTTGCGCGGCAATGTTGCGGAAACAGGAAGGTTCTCCTGGCATCCGGGCATGAAATTGAGCGACATCATCCCCAATAGCCAGTCGCTGATTACCCGGGATTACTGGGAGCGTAGGAACCAGTTGGGACTTCCCGGCCCGGAGTTCAAGCCGGAATATACGACCAATCCCGATTTTTACCCTCGCGATATCAATGGATATCAAACCGGGAGCGCTCAATACGACAGCAACGGGGTCCCAATCTATAACGGGCAGCGCTCAAACAACATCAATCAAACCCAACCCAATGGGTCTCAGGGTTATGGCTCCAACACTTCGCAGAACAACCAATACTCGAGTCAAGGTTCGGGGCCAAACAACGATCCTAACTGCATCCCAAACGGAAGCACGAACCAGCAGCAAAATCAGGCAGGCCAATACACCGGATCGGTGGCAAACAATACGACGAACACCGGCCAGAACGGCCAACCTTGCAGCGCTGTAAGTAGCAGCACACTCGCCGATCAGGAACAGGCCTCGGCTGGAAATCTTCCGCGTCCCTCCCTCTCAGTTGGACTGCCCGTGCCGGAGATCGATTGGTCCTATGCGGTCATTGAACGCATGAACCCGCAAACGCTCACCACTTCTCTGGTGCCCTTCAATCCCGGCCAGCTGGTCCTCGACCACGACGCTTCGCAGAATCTGGCACTCGAGCCCGGCGATGTGGTCACCATCTTCTCCCAGGCGGATATCAAGGTCCCGCAGGCCCAGCGCACCAAGTTCGTCCGCCTTGAAGGTGAGTTCAAGCAGGCCGGCATATACACCGCGCTTCCAGGTGAGACTTTGCCCCAGCTGGTGGCCCGCGCCGGAGGCTTTACGCCAGACGCCTACCTCTTCGGATCAAACTTTACCCGTGAGTCGACGCGCGTCTTGCAGCAATTGCGTTTGAACGACTATCTGCAGAACCTGGAGTTGGAGATTGACCGGTCCACGATCGCTGCCTCCGCTAGCGTCGGTAGCGTTGACCCGGCCGCGACCGCTGCCTCCAGAAGTTTGGTGGCCAGGTTCCGCACCATTCGCGCCACTGGCCGCGTGGTGCTGGATATTAATCAGAATGCTACGGGTATCGACAGTCTGCCGAACATACAACTGGAAGACGGGGATCGCTTCGTGGTTCCTTCCAAGCCTAGTACCGTCAATGTGGTGGGGGCCGTATACGATCAGAATTCCTTCCTCTTTCGCAGCACCCAGTCAGTAGGCAGTTACTTGCGTTTAGCCGGGGGACCGACCAAGAGCGCCGACGGCAAAGATTCCTTCGTCATCCGCGCCGACGGCTCGGTGATAAGCCACAAGTCGAAGAGTGGCGTTTTCGGCAATGATTTCTCATCCATGCGGCTGAGCGCGGGAGACACGGTAGTGGTTCCAGAGAAGGTTCCCCATCCTTCGGGCTTGAGGAACTTTATCAATTACACCCAGATTTTCTCCCAACTTGCCCTGGGTGCGGCAGCGATCGCCGTCCTGCAGTAACATTGAGGGATTGACATGGGAAGCATCGATAACTTGGGCCAGGCGCTTCTGCCAAGAACGACAGTCCTAGGATGGCTGATTGGTACGCCGGGCTTGTTTGTGCAGGGTAGCTTATGGCCATAATGCCGCCCACCAGGGAGTACCGACCGCCCGCGGAGACCTCTTCCGGGATCGAGTTTGACCTGCTCGATCTGTTGCTGGTCATCGTGCGGCGCAAGTACACCATCATCCTCTCCACCTTGATCGGTCTGCTTTTGGCTACCGGTTTGGTGTTTTTGATGCACCCTGTCTTCACCTCGACGGCAATGATCATGCCACCCCAGCAGGGACAGTCAAGCGCAGCGCTGGTGAGCCAGCTTGGCAGCCTGGCATCCTTGACCGGCATAGGCGGCGGCGCGTTGAAAGATCCTAATGATCTTTACCTGGCGATTCTGCAGAGCACTACGATTGCCGATGCGCTGATCAAGAGACTCAACCTTCAGGCCGTTTATCACACGGCAAAGCTGAGCCAGGCGCGTTTAAAGCTTGCCGCTAACTCCAAATTCGTGAGCGATAAGGGCGGCATGATCAGTATCACGATCAAAGACGAAGATCCACATCGGGCCGCGCTGATTGCCAATACGTATGTTGACGAGCTGCACTCCATCAACAGCCGCCTGGTGATCAGCGAAGCTTCTGTGAGAAGGCTCTTCTTTTCCGATCAATTGGCGCTGGAGAAGGACCGCTTGACCGACGCTGAAATAGCGCTCAAGCAGACCGAGGAGCAAACCGGTGCGGTTTCTCCAGCCGGCCAAACCGGGGTGGTCATTGGTCAAGTAGCCCAGCTACAGGCACAGATCATCTCTCACGAAGTGCAGCTTGACGCCCTTCATACCTCGTCCACGGATCAGAACCCTGACGTGATCCGTTTGAATACCGAACTGGAAAGCTTGCGGCAGCAGCTGCGTTCGTTAGAGAGCGTTCAGAAAGACCGCAAACCCGGAGACATTTCGCTTAACAGCAGGGTGCTTGCCGAGGACCAGATCGTTTATCTCCGCAAGCAAAGAGACGTGCAGTATCACACTCTCATTTTCGACCTCATCGCGCGCCAATTCGAGGCCGCGAGGCTAGACGAGGCGAAAGCCGCTCCCGTGATCCAGGTGTTGGATCCAGCCGAAGCCCCGGACAGAAAGTCTGGCCCGTATCGGGCTTTGTGGACGTTGATCGGCGGCGTCCTTGGTTTTCTTTTTGGGTGTTTCCGAGTGATCGGCTCATACGTTTATGGGCGTGTGGCAGCCGACGAGATGTATGGCCAAAGGCTAGACGAATTTCGACGGGCGCTTCGGCATCGCCCCAATTAACGGGGAGCGGCCGCACTTGTAACGGGTCAAACCGTTTGCTCCCAGTCTGTGCTTCCTTGTCATGATTAGGATTCGACGCCCTCTCCTTCCGCCACCCGCTTCCTTGAAGAATTCCTGATGCAGATCCTCGCTGTCGTGGTGCTTTACAAGCAATTGCCGGAGCGATCCGAGACGATCCAGAGTCTGATCCAGGTGTTCGAACGCAAGCCGGAGCTTAAGTCCTCGCTTCGCGTGCTTCTCTGGGATAACAGTCCGGTTCCGGCCACCCAGGTCTCTCTTCCTTTTCCCGTCGATTTGCGTCATGCCGGCGGCAATGTGGGCACCTCGGGAGCCTATAACCACGCCATGCAATATGCTGAGTCCGCCGGATGCCCCTGGATGCTTCTCCTCGATCAGGACACGACGGTCTCCGGGGAGCTGCTGAGCGGCATGGTCGCCTACAGCGACAAGTTCAACGACACGCAGGAAATCGCGGCTGTGGTTCCCTTTGTTTCTTCGCATGGCACACTCGTTTCTCCGCGGCGGCTACTTAGCTTCAATCGAGTGCAACAGATTCCGCTTACTTTCAGCGGTGTCTGCAAAGACAGGGCCTACGCCGTCAACAGTGCAACGCTGATGCGTGTGGCCGCTCTGCGCGAGGTAGGCGGATACAGCGATGAATTCTGGTTGGACCTCTCCGATGTCTATGTCTTTCAACAACTCCATCGGAAATGCAAGTACATGTATATTGCCGGGGACCTGCTTGTGGAGCATTCCATCGCAAGCATGGATTACGACCGGGAAATGAGCCCCCAGCGCTACAAAAACTTCATGGCAGCGGAAAGCGCTTACGTCGATCTGTTCCTGCCTCCGCTGGAGCGGCCGTCCCAGCTTCTGCGCCTCTCCGTGCGGACGGTGCGGCAATACCGCCGCTACGAGAACAAGATCTTTTCCAGAATCTCGTGGGAGTATCTCCTGCAAAGGTTGTTCCTTACCAGGGCACGCCGGCTGGCACGATGGCGGCAACAACTCAGGCAACGAGACATACCAGCCGTTGTTGACGGCCAGATGGTTGGTTAGAACAGCCGCAATGATTGCTTAGGCCAGCGCCTGAGCCGGCGCACCTGCCAGGGCCGGGGCCTCTCCGTCTTCTTTTCTGGACAACTCCAGAGCGAGCAGAACGTAGATGAAATAGTTATAACGAGGCTGAACAAACGGAGTAACCGCCGTCACGATCGCATAGATGATGATCAGTAGGGCGATCGGGCGCCGCGGATGCAGCAACCCTCGCCGGTACGCAATCACGATCACCGTGATCAGCACAATCGAGAAAAGCGGAATGATGAAAATTGAGTGAATGTCAGCGTAGCCAAGAAGATAATACTCGCCCAAAAACGTGAGCGGCCGTAGTAATTCGCCAAAGATATCCATGATCATCTTGGGCACCACCACGAGTGGGAAACCAAAATTGTTTTGCAGCGTATTGAGCTTGGCAATCGTGTTTGCACCCTTGGCGTATTGCGTGAATGCTCCGATCTGCGAGCCGGGTAGCCTCACGATCAGCGGGTAGAGCACGGTGAGGATACCAACCGCCGTGAACACTGCAAGCCACGGTTTGCGCGCGAAAATGGAACCCTTTCGGCTCAGGAAAAGATAAAGCAGAAGAATTGCGATTTGCTCCCAACGGGCGAAGACCGAGAAGGCGAACACCATTACCAGCAGGTATAAGGGCCGTCTGCCCGCGTAAATGTATTTAGCGAACAGTAGAGCCGAGACCAGCACCATGATCTCCTTGTTCAGGGTGACCAAAGCGGGTGCAGTCTCCGCGGAGATAGCTAGAAAAAAGAGCAGGCGATATCTGTCCACCCCAGGAATCGTGCAGGCAACCTCGACAGCGAAAAAGAAGAGCAAAATGTTAAAGCATGCAACTGCAAATCCAGTTCGAAGTACCGCCCCAAGCATGACTGGTCCAAGCAGATTGCCGGTAAAAGAGACTAGATTGCTTCCTTGAGTGTGTTCGTCCCGGTACTTCACGCCATCCCAGTAGGTGGGCGAATCTGCTCCAAACCTTACAAAGTTGTCATGGTTAAGTCGCGGCTGTTCAAAATAAAAAAAACAAAAGAAGCAAAAGGCCAGGTATAGACAAAAGGCCCAGATGTAAGACCACTTCTTTAGTGGGCGGGGTTCCAGAAGAAGCGAAAGAAAGGGGACTCGAACCTTCGGGATTTCGCGCGATATCGAGAACGAGGGTACGTCGGGAAGACCTATAGACGGAATGGGGATGTTTGCCTTCACCGGAAGAGACCATTATATGGTCCGCGGCGATCGGGAAAATGCAATCACCCTGGATGAGCGCTAACGAGCCTGCGGCCGGTGAGGCCGGCGTCCATCGGAATCAGGCCGACCCCTCTTTCTGGCTGAGAAGAATGTGGAACAAGTCAGTCCAATTTGCGGCGAACGGCGCGGCAATGGGTGGAGCGGATGTTTGATCGAATACAAGCCGGTCCCGGAGGAAGCTTTCCATGGCATCCGCGAGAACCCGAGGGTCGCCTGGCGGAAAAAATCGGACAGCGGGGTAGCTGCCGACCGTCTCGTGCGCGTAGGGCAGATCGATGACCAGCATTGGCTTCCCTGTCTGCTGGAATTCTGAGATAGGCATCCCCCAGGTCTCCAGCTTGGAAGGAAACAAGAGGCAGTCGGCTTGGGCGTAAAGCAGAAGGATGCGATCACGAGGCATGATGCCGAGCCAGGAGACGGAGCGCAGGCCCCCAAACTTAGAGCGGAGTTGCGCCGCGTACCGGTTTTCGCTGCCATCGATGGTGAGCCAGACACTAAAGCCGTCAACCCCGCTCTCCTCGAGGATTCGAGCGGCTTCCAATAAAAGCTCCACATTCTTGAAAGAGCGTGGGTATGTGGGATAAAAAAAACGCACCGCATGTCCGGAAGTCTGCTGTTCCTCGGGCAGTGCAGGGATTACGAGACTTGGAATCCGCGGGTGCGCCACCACGATATTGGGTACGTGATACCTGCGCCGGAACTCCCCACGTAGCCATTCTTGCTGCACAATAACCAGGTCATTGCGGCGCAGGTTAATGGCATAAAGATAGCGATAGAAGAAGGTGAAGAGAGAAAACTTCCAATCCGTGAGGACCTCTTTCGCGCTTATCCGGTAGAAGGGGGATGGATTGTGGCAATAGACAGCACGCACCACTGCCGTCACATTCGGAGTCATGTCATGCATCGAAAGCCAAAGAAACGGCCGCAGCTGTCGACTGAGCGCGCGCAAGCTCCAGTATTCAAAGTGAAGGCGCCGTAGCCACGATGACTTGACTTGGGGGAATTCGAGGTATGTGACGCTATCGATCTCGAACAGACTCTGGCGATGTACCAGTGCCACAATCTCATAACGATCGGCATAATGCTCGGCTAGTTCCTGAAGAGCATCCCTGAAAACGGAGAGGGGGCCGCCCTCCACGAAGTTCACGCCCGACAGTACAATCCGGGGTTTAGCACGCGCCGACACGACCATGTGTAGGCATAATAGCGTCTGCAGAGCTGGGCATTATCGTGGAACACGGATGGCGCCTGGCTGATCCCGGGTCCGGCGGCGAGAGAAAACTCGCGAATGACCCGATAGTCCGAGGGCGACATTGATACCAAGCAGGTTAAGATCAGAGGATGGGCAAGAGGGTCCTGATCACCGGAGGGCTCGGCTTCATCGGGCTGGCATTGGCCCGGACATTGGTCCGGCGTGGCGTGGCAGTGCGTCTTTTGGACAATCTGAGCCCGCAGATCCATGGGGTCGTGCCTCAGCCTGAGTTGGGAACCCTGCTCGAGGAGCGCCACCTGGAGGTCGTGCGCGGTGATGTCTCCCGGCGCCAGGATTGGGTTTCGGCCTTGAGCGACGTTACTTCTGTCGTTCATCTTGCTGCCGAAACGGGAACCGGCCAATCGATGTACCGGATTGGCGACTACACCAGCACCAACGTCCTGGGCACTGCCCTCCTGCTGGATGTTTTGGCCAACGACTACCACCAGGTAACAAAACTAGTGCTAGCCTCCTCCCGTTCGGTCTATGGCGAAGGCGCCTACCAGTGCGCTGGCTGCGGTCTGGTGTATCCGCCCATACGCAGCCTGGATAGCCTCCAGGCGGCCCAGTGGGAGCCGCTCTGCCCTACTTGCTGCGGTGCCATCCACCCCGTAGCTACACCAGAAATCGCCCGCACCAGCCCGGCATCGGTCTACGCCGCTACCAAACTGGCCCAGGAAGATCTGGTCCGGATCGCGGCCAGCGCACTTGGCATCCCCTTCCTGATTTTCCGCTTGCAGAATGTCTATGGAGAGGGCCAGTCGCTCAACAACCCTTACACCGGCATATTGTCGATCTTCTCCAATCGGATTCGCCAGGGCAAGCTCATCCCTCTGTTCGAAGATGGTCAGGAAAGCCGTGACTTTGTCCATGTGGCGGACGTTTCCGAGGCCATGGCGCTCGGCCTGGAGTCGGACGGCGGAGATGGGATGACCATGAACGTTGGATCCGGAGTGCAGGTGAGCGTCGATACCATCGCGCGAAATCTGCAACGGCAGTTCGCGGAATCGAGCGCCCTGGTGGTTTCGGGTCAGTATCGCCTGGGCGATATCCGGCACAATTTTGCCGATATTTCAGCCATTGGGAAGGCACTGGGCTTTACCCCCAAGGTTACCCTTGAAGAGGGCATTGCGCGTTTCGCCCGCTGGGTGAGGACTCAGCCCATCGCCGAAGACGGTCCCGAAGACGGATTGGAGCGCGCAAATCGGGAGTTGATCGAACGCGGCCTGATGAAGGCCTGAACGGATGCTGAAGGAGCTGCTCTACGCGGATCTCGAACGCCAGCTTAACTTGAGTGGCCAAACCGGTGCTCATGTTTCCCTGCTCCGTCTGTTGTGCAAACTACCTCACCCCAGATTTCTACCTATCGTCCTCTGCCGCGCCAGTCGTTCAGCATTTCTTAACGGTTTTCCAGGTGTAGCCCATCTATTGTCATACATGAATCAAATTGTTTTCGGGATTGAGATCTCCCCCAGATGCGCTATCGGTCCCGGTATATTCTTTCCCCATACTTCGGGAACGGTCATCGGTGCATCCAAAATAGGCAGAGATGTGACCATCTTTCAGGGGGTGACCCTGGGAGCCAAGCAGATCGACATGAAGTATGATTTGGCTCTCAGGCCTGAACTTGGTGACTTTGTCGTGGTTGGTGCTGGTGCCAAGGTTCTCGGCGGAATCTCTTTAGGCCATAATGTAAGAGTGGGTGCGAATTCTGTTTTACTGCAATCCGTTCCTGCCAATACAACCGTCGCCGGCGTTCCTGCACGCGAAGTCCACTCATCCGAATAGAAGCGCCTGAGGTTTTGATAGATTGATGAATCTCGTGCTCGACCTGACCATCATCATACCCAACTACAACACTAAAGCGTTGCTACAGCAATGCTTAGCGTCGATTTACCGTTATACCCGGGGAATTCGCTTCGAGGTAATCTGCATCGACGACGGTTCCACGGATGGCAGCGCGGAAATGGTCGAATCGGCCTTTCCAGAAGTCATTCTCGTCCGCAATAAGGTCGCTCTTCTGTATGCCAAGAACAATAATCTGGGCATGAAAATGTCGCGCGCCCGATATGCCTGCCTGCTGAACAGCGACACCAAGCTATTGGGCAACGGATTCAAGGTTCTCGTGGACTTCATGGATGCGCATCCGGAGGCAGCCGCGTGTGGCCCGCGGTTGCTCAATCCTGATGGCACCACTCAGTCCTGTGTCCGTAGTTTTGCCGGTCTCGGAACCATGATTCTTCAGGGCCTGAATTGGCACAAGTTCTTTCCTCACGGCCAAGTCTCAAGGGAATACTATGCCTGCGCCTTCGATTATTCGCGGGAACAGCAGGTGGAAAGCCTGGGGACGACGGCGTACGTGCTGCGTCGGGAGACCTGGGAGACGTTTGGCATGCTCGATGAGCGGTTGCCCCATTTTCAAGTCGATTTGGCCTACAACCTGATGCTCAAGCGGAACGGCTGCAAGATCTATTACACCCCCTCCGCCGAGGTCGTTCATTACGGCAGCCAGAGCATCAACCAGATGCCCAGGAAAAAGATCATAGAGCAGCATCGGGCGATGGTGGATTTCAACGAGCATTACGATTACTTTGGCAAGAGCCGGATACTCAAGCTGATGGTACGCGGGGCGGTCGCCGCCCGCTGCGCGCTGAAAATCGGAGAATTCTATCTAAGCCGCGACAAGCGCGTAATCAAGGGACCGGGAGCACCCCGGCTCAATGCGATCGACAGAACTGTCATGCAGCGGGAGGACTTACGGACTGGTGCCGATTAGGCGGCAATACACCTGCTCCTGGTATCCCTCCGCCTCATCGCTCCAGCGCCGTCATGTGCTGCTTTGGGGCAAATCGCGGTGTGAATCTGCTCCTCCACGGTAAACCTTTAAATAAAATGAGCTTCTGAAGGCGTCTGCTCACTCCAGAACCTTGACTGTTATCACCAGTGGGATACCCTAAGTATGGAAATGCTGTTATTTTTGTTAAAAGGTTGAATCGGGAAAAGTTCTGCCCCGGCGCAACATCCTTTTTGTACGCGGGTTCATCCGTGTACATAGCGGGAATCGAGACCTTCGGCTCTGCCGCGAAGACGCTCTCGAAGGAGTGAGATCGAGACAGTGGTTCGGTAGTAGGCTAAGGTTGCTGTTACCTCGGCCAATCAAGCGAGTGTCCAGCAAAATAAGATTTGCATCAGGACCGTCGACTAAAGAACTTGATTGACAAGACCCTGAACGAGAATTCAGCAAGCGCTCCAAAATTTTAGAACAGGTCTTAAAAAACGCATGGACACAAGCTTTGCTCCCCCGCAGCCCAGTGCGGCCCTGCTTTGGAATGATGTCGTCTCTGAGGTCAGCAATCATTCGACGACTTTGTTTCCTCCGTTTTGCGCGATTCCGCAGGATCCCGCTGCCTATTATGCCGAGCCGAGCGCATGGAGCGTATCGGTGGTCAAGCGCTGCCTCGACTTCGTCTTTGCTGCCGTGGCGCTTCTGCTTTTCTGGCCTTTGCTGCTCCTCGCTGCCGTTCTAGTTCGCTACAAATCCCCGGGCCCCGTGATCTTCCGTCAGAAGCGCGTAGGGCGGAATGGCGTCCTCTTCACCGTGTTCAAGTTCAGGACCATGGCGATTGACGCTCAGGCGGACGGTCCCTCGCTCACCAAGCGGGGCGACCCACGAGTGACCAGATTTGGCGGCTTCCTGCGCAAGTACAAGCTGGATGAGCTGCCCCAACTTATCAACGTGCTGCGTGGCGACATGAGCCTGGTTGGGCCGCGGCCCAAACTGCCTCATTTGGAAGTGATGCATATGCCCTTCCGGCCAGGGCTGACTGGCGCTGCTACACTCGCCTTCCGTTGCGAAGAAGAGATGCTGCAAGATATCCCCGATGAAGATCTTGAGGCTTATTACTGCCGCATGATCAAGCCATTGAAGGCGAAAATCGATTGGGATTACATGCGCGAAGCCACCCTCTCGACCGATTTCTCTCTGCTCTATGAGACAGCTTTCTGCTGCTTCTCCAGTCGAGCCAACTCCTGGGCGGTTGATTTTTCCAAGTCTGCCTAGCGGACCGCGGTGAACGTGTATGGCCGTTTCCGAACAGGACGTTGAGCGTGTCGCCGAACTGGCCAACCTCGAATTGACGAGCGGCGAAAAGGCGGCCATGCTGCGTGATCTGAATTCTGTCCTAGGCTACTTTGCCCAGCTGAATGAGTTGGACACCACCTCCGTACCGCCCATGGCGCAGGTCGCCGGCCTGTTGGCTGAGGGCAGGGAGCCCGAATCAGCCGCTCAGCATTTGCGCGCCGACGAGATTGCTCCATCCCTCAACCGGGAGCCCGTTCTTGCTTGTGCTCCGGATACGGATGGGACCTTCTTTAGAGTGCCTAAGGTGATTGAGCGCTAAAAACAGCGTCGTTTGGTTATTCAGGAAGAATCAGTTTTGCTCCCAAAATCTCTCTCGCCGCTTTTCTGCCTCCGGTGACATCCAGATTGGTGCCGCCCTCGTTTTTCCATTCATTTACATATCAGAAATGGGACACCTGCCTTGAAGCAGGAGATACGCTGGTGCGCCAAGCAACGGACGCCGCGTGGAAAGATCATGGAATCACGAGATAATGGAATCGCGATGAATTGGAAGCAGAGCGGTATCCCGGAAATCCAGGCGGCAGTTCGCTCCCAACACCCGAGCGCGACGAAGTTGGCAGAGCTTTGTTTTCAGGAGATTGAAGCCCGCAATCCGGCCATCAATGCTTACCTCGCGGTAAGCCCCGACCGTGCGCTCCGCGCAGCCGAGGTTATCGATCAACTCGTGGCACAGGGCCAGCCGCTGCCTCCCTTGGCCGGCGTTCCCATCGGTGTCAAGGATGTGCTGGTCATGAAAGGTTCACCGGCGACGGCAGGCTCGCGCATCCTCGAAGGCTACCGCCCACCGTACGACGCCACAGTGGTCAAGCGTCTGGAGGCTGCGGGTGCGGTTCTGGTGGGGAAGCTGAACTGCGATGAGTTCGCCATGGGGTCATCCAATGAAAATTCTGGTTACGGTCCGGTGCACAATCCGGCGGCCCTGGATCGTGTGCCTGGCGGCTCAAGCGGAGGGTCGGCTGCAGCCGTGGCCGCAGGCATGGCGGTAGCCACTCTCGGCACCGACACGGGTGGATCCATTCGCCAACCCGCATCTTTCTGCGGGGTGGTCGGTGTGCTGCCAACTTACGGACGGGTCTCGCGTTATGGTCTGATCGCCTTCGCGTCCTCCCTGGATCGCGTGGGTCCCATTACCCGCACGGTGCGGGACGCCGCCATTCTGCTGGGGGTGATCGCGGGACACGATCCACTGGATGCTACCTCCGCCACCTTGCCGGTACCAGATTACGTCAAGGAGCTCGAGCAGCCGGTAGCCGGTCTGCGCGTCGGGGTGCCGGTTGAATATTTTGGCGACGGCCTTGATGCTGAGGTGCGCTCGGCCGTAGAGTCTGCGATCGAACGTCTACGCGAGGCAGGATGCACCATCCACCCTGTGTCGCTGCCGCACACTCGGTACGCGATCCCGACCTATTACCTGCTGGCGACCGCCGAAGCCAGTGCAAACCTGGCCAGGTTTGACGGGGTGCGATACGGTTTTCGCGCCAAAAATGCGAATACCCTGGGAGCGATGTATCGCGAGTCGCGGGACATCGGTTTTGGGGCTGAAGTAAAGCGGCGCATCCTGCTCGGTACCTACGCCCTCAGCGCCGGGTATTATGACGCTTACTACAAGAAGGCGCAGCAGGTGCGCACGCTGCTCACCCGCGACTTTCTTGCTGCTTTTGAGCAGGTCGATGTGCTGGTGACGCCGACGGCGCCCACACCTGCATTCAAGCTGGGCGAGAAGACCGACGATCCGCTTTCCATGTACCTTGCGGACATCTACACCGTGACCGCAAGTCTTGCCGGAATTTGCGGCATAGCTGTGCCCTGTGGGCAATCATCCCAGGGGCTGCCCATCGGGGCGCAGATTCTGGGAAAGCATTTCGATGAGTCGTCTGTTCTGCGTGCTGCCCTTGCAGTCGAAACTGCGGCCAAACAGGGCTGATCAACCTCAGGGGCATTCGCACCGGGGTTGCGCCGTTACCGGCGAGGCCCCAGCCCGCGGCTCAGTAGCCAGCGGCTGGTAGTACCGCTCTTCCGGGGCAGCACAGGATAGACAAAGGGTGTGCCCGTCGCGTACCAGGAACCGGTCGTAGTTGATTCCTTCTCCGCACTGCTTGCAGGCGACGCGTTCGCCTTTGTATCCGGGAAACTCCCTGGCATCGAGTTTTACCTGCACCCATTGCTCGTGGAACAATTCGTGGTCGCTCATTTCACGGTACGCGGCCATTTGCTGCAGGTTCTTGTTTTCTATCTCAGGGTGCAACTGGCGAGCCAGGTCCTTGGACGATTCTCGCGCGGCTATGCGGATGGCGCGATGCGTTTCCAGGTCAACAAAGGTGGCCGCCATCTTTCCCCAGTCGCGAAACTTCAGCGCACGCTTGCCCAGGCGGCACCCGGTGACCACCCCAATGGCGTCGGTTGCGCAGCGGTCGATTTCAACGAAGGTCACCAGGCGTTTGCGATCCTTGCCTCGTGGTTGCTCGATTTCCAGGCGGCTGCATCCAAGCATTGCCAATCGGACACCCAAAACCTGCCCTGCGCAAAGATGTCCGTGGGCAATTCTGGCTTCTTCCAGAAGATCATCGAGAGTCGGCATGGTTTCCAGCATGGTCTGATGCTAGACCATTTTCGCCAGCATTGCTCTAAGTCAGTTTCGCAATTACTGGTCGCGATAAAGATCGCGAGGTGTGGTTTTCCTTGGAAGAAAACCACGAAAGGGGCTATCGCTTCGTCTACACCAATTGCGAAACTGCTCTAGCGCGCCCCGAGCGTCGGAGGCAAAGCATAGAGGTGCTGTTGGATGGCCTGGGTCAAAGTGTCCCGCTCATACACCCGTTCATTTTCGAAGCCGTTCAAGTTGGGATCGTTCATGGGCGAGTTGATCTCAGGGTTGGCACGATAAAGCTCAATGCCTGCGAGAATCAGCTGACGCCGCTCGCCGAGCTTTTTGTAAGCGTGGAGGTCCGCTGAGAGACAGATACCGATGGAGAGAACAAGACAAGCTGTATAAAATCGCCTCTTGCTGAAAGCAGCCCAGCGATTGGGTAGATATTGGCCAAGGAACGAATAACAAAAGATCAGCAGCAAAATGGAATAGATACTGTAGCGTGATCCGATCGCGAAACCGGCGGCTCCCCGCACCCAGGCGACCAGGAGCGCTGTCGCCACAATCCACGCGGCGAAGTAAAAGGCAACTGGGTTGATGCGATCGAAGCGAGACCTAACCGCAAGCCAGAGGATGGCGAGGATCACCAGGCCCAACGCAGCAGCCGGCCAACGGTAGGGAATCGCACCGCAACCCAGGAAGGCAAGAAAGAAAAGCGGTCTCGTGATGTAGGAGGGGCTAGCTATGGGATGAACCGGCCGTGCGTAGTGGTAGAGATAAGCGGCGAACGGCAGAAGGAAGCTGGCGCACCACGCCAGAGCCCTCGCGTAGTCGCGGCGAGGCAGCAAAATCAAGAGGCCCACGGGGCAGAGCAGAAATCCATTTGCCGAAGTGAACGCAGCTACTACGGCCGCTAGACATGCGAGCAGCAGACGAGCTCGCGTCAGTTCCAACATCTTTCTGGGAATCAGAAAATAAATGGCAAGCAAGCTGAAGAAAATGATCGGAATATTTTGTAGCGCCGTCGTCGCCCAATTCAGATTGGGCCAATAGGTAAGCGAGAAAAAGAGAAAGCTGATGGGCAGAAACTGCAGCAGACGCCGATTCAGAGCACTCCCATCCTCCATCCCGTCTTCTTGATATGTAAGCCAGAGAAGATAACCAATCGGCAGCAGGAATAAATTGCCCACGCTGGTTAGGACCGTAAAGTTCAGATGATGAGTAAGTTCGAGTTCGGCCGCCACGATGGAATGTGCAAAGGCAAGCTTGTATTCGTTGACCTGCGCCGTCGCGATGTCCAATAGCTTCGCCTGCAAAGTAGGCAATTGCCCGTAATTGCCCGCAAAGGCCAGCACCACGGCGTAGTCATCTTCAAATGGAATGGGAAGTGCTTGCAGGTGCAAAATCCAATAGGCGGCGATGGCCGGCAAAAGCGCAGCAAGCAGGATGAGCAAAGTAATCGCGGGCCGCTCTGCTATGTTTTCGAACGCCTGGCGTTGCTCGCTATTCTGCCCGGTTACTTCGAATGGCATGGCTGATTATATCCAGCCAAAAAACCCATTAGTTGTTTTGTCCGGATGCAGGCTCTTCATTTCCATCGCCATCTTCAACTAGCACAGCCGACAACCCAACCAGGTCGTAGCTGACCGGCGTTGCGCCTGACGGTAGAAAGGTAACGCGCAGCGGCTCCCGCTGCCACTGCGCCGCCGCGCATGCGGGTGATTGATTTTCTCCCGGAGACCATGCTGATATTTTTTTGGCCAGCACCGGCTTGCGCGCCGCGATCTGGGCAACCACGGCATACAACTGCTTACCGCTGGCAGTAAGGCCGCAATAGGCGGCATAGTCCCGGAACCAGATCACATTTGAAACGGCGGGATCGTAGTCCGGCAGATGCAGTGCTGTGATGGTGCCCTTGATCCGATCGACCATGAGCCACGGACCACGTTGCCATATCCAATGTTCTGCTTTGTCACCGGGAAGGGAGTCGTTGAGACGGAGAACCCGGCGGACAACGAAGCTGCGGTCTGTGATCGCGTGAGATTCTCCGCTCGTCCATTCCTTAACCTTGTCGTCGACGAGAAGAGGGCGAACACGCAACTGCTTTTCGCCGGGCAGAGCGCCGGCCGGGTCGCCGGTTACGGAGTAAGGGACAGTTTTCCCCGATCCAAGGAAGACACTGTGAACCTTAGTCGCGGCAAGGGAATGGGGCGCCGCGATCAAACCGAACAACACGAGAGATCCAACACAGCTGCGCATGGGCCAAAGCTTAGGAGTGAGGAAAGGGAAATACAAGTTAACAAACGCTTATGTTTTGCTTCCTCCTTCCAGCCGGCCGTTCTCTGGCGGTCTTCTTGTCTATTTAGGTGAGCGGAGCTCTGGCTGCGGGCCAGTCGGTAATCGAAGCAGCAAAGCCTGTCGCGCTGCCTGTTTCCATATGCGTGGATCTTTGCAGGATCGTCGAAGATTCCTGCTGTGCCGTAATAGCCAGATTCGATAGAGCAGCCGGTCGACAAAGTTGCCGGTTCGTTGGACATAAGCCGCCTGCGCCCAAAGCACATTCTGCAGACGCCATATCGGCATGCCGCCTATGTCGGCGTAGGAGGATTCGTGAGCCAGCGTGGCGATCATCACATACACCTGATAGCCCCGTGCAAACAGCGCATGGAAGACAGCGTGGTCCAGGTAGTCCAGCCAAAATTCCGCAGGAAAGCCGCCGATCGAGCGCAGCGCGCTGACCCTGAGCGTGGAGCCTGAGTTGTAGGGGAACATACGTTGTTGCAAAACGCCCACAACATTCCGATCCATGGGGCGCATCGGAGGTAAAAACTGCCGACGCATAACTTGAATGAAGGGGGGAGCCGGTGAGTGCACTTCGCCGTTCACTAGCAATTTGGGAACAATCGCAGCCACCGCTGGAGAGGTCTGCAAGGTGTTGGCAGCTTCCACCAGTTCGAAAAGGAAGCCCCGCGTAATTGAGGTGTCCTGGTCGAGCAGCAGCAACCACTCGCGCTCCTCCGATTCGGCGCGCGCTAAAGCGAAGTTGTAGGCCGTCGCTAAGCCTCCGTTGGAAGGATCGTGAACATAATGGGTGGGGAAGTTGGCAGTCATTGCAAGCATCTGCGGCTGCGGCGAATTGTCGTATAGGACCAGCGAGAAGTGCTGCGCCAACTCAGGATTTTCATTCAGGATCTGGAAGAAGGAAGAAACCGAATGACTTCGGGAAAATTCGCAGTTGTAAACAACCGCGACTGCCAGTATCGATGAGGATGGATGAGAAGTTTGAGTTGCTGGCATTTCCACGCGGGACGGCAGGGAGACGGAGTAGACTAGCCTCGCCTCACCGCTCAGTATACGAGAACCCGAATGCGATGTCTCACGATGTCTCGAACACCAGAAGCTTCCCGACACGGACGGTGTATTTAGGCCTCAAAAACGGAGCTCTTTCCGCTATACTGGGCTTCCCCCACATGTCACCGGGCCCCGTTTCTTCCCAGCTCGCTCGGAGAGTTTGATGAAGCACTTATTCTGGATTACTGCTTCCCTGGTTATAGGGATTGCCTCGTTGGCCACGCCTAAAGCTGTGGCCCTGACCGCCACCACAACAACCGTGACCGCTACGCCCAACCCGGTCGTACTCGGCAGCGTAGTCACTTACACGGTCAAAGTGGTTGGCAGCGGAGCGCCGTTAACCGGTGAGGCCAAGATCACCGTGAACGGGCAGTTTATAGACGCCTTAACGCTCACTAACGGTGTGGGCTCGTTTGCCAGAGCCGTGCACGGTACGCCGCGGACGGACCAGGTCGTTGCTACGTACGAGGGGGACTCCAGCAACGCGGCCTCAATTTCGGCGCCGTTCTCTCTGCCGGTTGTGGCCGCCCCCGGCCTGGCCACGACGACGACGACCATTACTTTCACCAACCCAGTAGACACGGGGCAATACGCTACCTACACGGCGACCGTAACCGGCCACGGGGCGATAAAGCCCACCGGTACCGTCCGGTTCTTCTTCGGCACAAATACGATTCCGTCGGCGCCAGTTCCCCTGAGCAGCACCGGGGTGGCCTCGACGGGCAACTCTTTTGCATTCGCGGGAACCTATGCCATCACGGCCGCCTATTCAGGCGATGCCAACAACCAGGGGTCTTCTTCCGCACCCACCGGTCTATTGGTGAACAATGTCGCACCGCAGCCCTCGTTGGGCTTCGTGCCAATAGCACCTTGCCGGATAGCGGACACACGGAATGCAACTGGACCCTTCGGTGGTCCCGCCATTGTGGGCGGCCAAACGCGCAGTTTTGCTATCCCACAGAGCACGTGTGGAATCCCTGCAACAGCAGCCGCGTATTCGCTCAACGTCACGGTGGTTCCTGGCGGACAACTCGACTATCTGACAGTCTGGCCAACCGGACAGAAGATGCCCAATGCATCGCTGTTAAATTCCCTCGACGGACGAACGAAAGCCAACGCTGCCATTGTGCCGGCGGGAACCTCGGGATCGATTAGCATTTTCGCCAACGCCAAAACCGCGACCAATGTCGTCCTCGACATCAACGGATACTTCGTATCGTCCATGCAAACTGCGACGGCCCTGGCCTTCTACCCGCTCACACCATGCCGCATCGTAGATACTCGAAGGCCCGCAGCCCCGCTGGGCGGCCCTTATCTTGCAGCCGGGCAGCCCCGCGCATTCCCGGTTCAGTCCGGCAGCTGCAATATACCCGCGACCGCGCAAGCTTATTCTTTGAATGTAACTGCGATTCCGCCAACCTCGAGTGCGCCACCGCCGCCCCTGAGCTACCTGACCGTGTGGCCTACGGGACAGACGCAGCCTTCGACCTCTACGCTAAATACGCCTACGGGAACTATCACTGCGAACGCAGCCATTACTCCCGCTGGAACGGGCGGAAGCGTCTCGGTATTTTCCAGCAGCGACGCAGATCTGCTCCTGGATGTGAACGGATACTTTGCCCCCAAGGGCAGCGCCGGTAATACGTTCCTCTATACGGTTGCACCGTGCCGTGCTCTCGATACTCGCACCTTTGGCGCTATACCATTCCCCGGCACCTTTACCGCGTCCATCGAGGGAGGTGGCCCGGACAACGCGTGCACGATTCCAAATGCCGCGTCAGCATTCGTTCTGAATGCCACGGTCATACCCTCCGGACCACTCCGCTTCCTGAAACTCTGGCCTGCGACGGCGGGGGTCACCGAACCGACGGTTTCAACCCTCAATGCCGTTGATGGCGCCATCACATCGAATATGGCTATCGCCCCCACCAGCACTGGCTCCATCAATGCCACTGCGAATGAAGCAACTCAACTGCTCCTTGACGTCTACGGCTATTTCGCCCCCTAAGCGAAATAGCTGTTATCCAACTTGCCTGGTGGAAGCTTCACGTAGACCTATGCTCCTTTGGCTTTAGGCGTGGAGCTTCCAAAGCAGACTCTAAAGCCCGATCGAAGAAGTGTGACTCTTCCCACCGACACCAACCAACCCGGTAGGTTTACGAGTACAGCGTACTCGAGAGCTAGCTAGGCTCTGCGCGCCGGTATAAGCTTGCGCAGAAAAACCACGCCGGTTTGCCGGTCCTCTCCCGTAAGTCCAACCCACCATCCGATCGCCAGGGTGGTCACGATCCATAACGCGAGTGTGGCTGGCGGCGCGGGAAGCATAGTCAGCTTTCTCCAGAATGGATAGAGCACCAGCGAAGGCACGACGAATCAAGAGCGCGCGTAACACACCGTGTACCAGAAAACGTCGGCGTGGCATCAGGATGGTTGGCTGGGTGTAACGCATACTCACCAGAAGATGCATGCCGAAGCTCACGAAAGCGCCAACGAGCGTGCCAATCGCGACTCCGACCGCTCCGATTTTCTGTACCAATACGATGCTCACAACAATATTGACCGCCGCTTCCGCGACCGCCGCGGTCGTGGCCAGGTGCTGTCTTCCGGTCGCAACCACGACGAGGATGTAGGGCAAAACAAGTTGTCGAGCCACATTGCCCAAAACCAGCACTTCGAGATAAAAGGCGCTTTGTGTGGCATAGCGCTTTCCCACCCACAAGCTCAGCAGAGGATAAGCGCCGAACACCAACGGCAAACCGAAAAGGCAAAGGAGCAAAGCGCAATAGCGCGTCATCCTGATGCAAATATCTCCAATCCGGGCCGGCGTTGAGGTCGCCTGCATCGAAGATACGGCAGGAAGCAGTGGGGCGAATATGCTGGAAATGACCGAGAGCATGAAAGCGGCAACGGCGTTCGCGACCGCGTAAAAGCCAGTATCTCTGTACTGGTAATGGCCGACAATCACGATATCCAGACCGCTGATAAGGAACGTGGCAAGCGTCCAGATCGACATCACGCTGCCATACTTTGCCAGTTGTATCCCGGATTGGCGGTGGAAGTGGAGAAATGAAAAATCCACCCGATCCTTTACCAGCCTTCGCCATCCAAAGAACTGAATTGCCGCCGTGACCAGATTGAACCCCGCATAGACAAAGGCCAATTGCACCAGGCCGCAATGCAGGAGCAGCAGAACAATCAACGCGGCAGCAGTTCCTACTCGACTAATGGTGGCCACGATCGTGGGAAAAACATATTGCTGCAAGCCGGTGAAGATGGAAAGAAAGACGCCGAAGGGGAGGGTAACAGCGGTCGATAAGCCAACCGCGAGCAAGGAGATACGTACCTGGGGTACGAGGGCCGGCGGCATCTGGTGAAAAAGTTGCGGCACGCCCCAGACCATCACGCCAATCGCCGCAGAACCGATGAGTGCGGCGACAGTCAGAATCGTAAACGATGTGCTTACGAGATGGTGGCTCGCCTCTCGTTCACCTTTGGCATCATATTCGGCTACAAATTTGCCAATGGCCGTCTGATTTCCTACATCCAGCATGTAGATGTAGCCGCTCAGTTGCAGGATTAAAACCCATGCACTGTATTCAGGCGGCGCCATGCGATGTACCAGAAAAGGCGGCACCACCAACGAGACCAGCATGGACAGAAGCATCCGCACCAGGTTGGAAGCAGAGCCCTGCAGTACTTTCCGCTTATGCGACATTTAGCATCTTCACCGTGCTTTATTGCTGCAGAACTACCACAAACCCGATTTCCTCGACGACCTTGAAACCAAATTGCTCAAGTTGGTTCATCATGAGACGAAGCTTTTCCTCTCCGATGTAGCGGGCGTGGGTCTCCATGACGATCGTGTCGGCATTCTTCAAAACATCCCCTTCATGGCAAACCAGGTCATACTCCAGGCCCTCGATATCACAGACCAGGCTGAATCTGTTAAATCCACGATCGTGCACCAGCTTCCGTAATGGGACTGCGTTCACGGTAACTGGCGACTCTTCGCCGGGTCGCGTGATCGAACTGCCGGCCATGTTGGTAGATGGGCGGAAAGTAATCGATTCCGTTCCATACGCGATCGCGCAATTCACTATTTCGAATAGGCATCGGTTCAACTGCCGGTTATGCTCCAAGTGCGGAATCGCCAGAGGATTCGCCTCCACAACCAGATGAGCCTTCCGATCCTTCAGCAGCTTGTTGGTTACGCACGCCACCACTCCCATCGAACCGCCCAACTCGACTACCGGCAAGTCTCGCTGTAGGTAACGAGCCACCGCCCGCCGTTCCGCAGACTCGTAATTCCCGGTAATCAGTTCGACCCTGGTGGCTCCGTCGCTTATATCCTTCAGGCTGAAGATGCATCCGTCGAGCCGTATGTTGTCCTTGTGCCCTTTCGCCAGGACCTGGAGCCTGAGCCAGACATAGCCCCAAACTCGCTTAGCTCCTCCTTCGCGAAAGAGAGCATTCGCGGTATTCCATTTTTTCTTTAACATAGGAGTACAGGAACTCCAGGCGTCAAGGCAGTCGTCCCTTCCCTGACTGTGGGGCGGTCAGTTCGCGAAGTATTCTTCATCCCATGGCTCAGCGGGCACGGGATGGGACGCTTTCATCTTCATCAGGTTATCAGGAATAGGGCTCTGCCATGGCACTCGCGGAACGAACTCGAATCTCTGTTGCCATGTGCACGTACAACGGGGAGCGATTTCTCCACCGCCAACTGGAGAGCATTGCCGGGCAGACCAGGTTGCCGGATGAATTGGTCGTGTGTGACGACAGGTCGACCGACCAGACCTTGGCCATGGTTCGTGATTTGCCGCCTCCGCTCCCTATCCCGTCAGGGTCTTCGAGAACCAGACCAATCTTGGCTTCGCTGCCAACTTCGAAGGCGCCATTCGCCATTGTGACGGAGATTTGATCGCGTTGAGCGACCAGGACGATGTCTGGTATCCCACCCGTCTGGAACGTTCCGAGCAGGAGTTTACCGCGCATCCGCGGGCTGGCCTGGTCTTCTCCGATGCCGACCTTATCGATGAGCACGACCGGCTGCTTGGGCAAACCATTTGGCAGCGGCTTGGGTTTGTTGGAGAGCGCAAGCAAGCCTTGCTATCTGGCCGGTTTGTCGTTTTGGCCAAGCACAGGTTTGTGACCGGAGCCACTGTCATGTTCCGTGCGGAACTGCGTGATCGCGTTTTACCAATCGCCGCTGGCTGGATTCACGACGAGTGGATCACTTTGGTTACCGCCGCCTTTTCTGATTTGAGGCCGATTGACCAACCACTGATCCGCTACCGCATCCACGGCTCTCAGCAGGTCGGGTTCGTGAACAAGCTGGAGCAACGGGCTCAGGGAAGAACGCGCGCAGAGAGGCATTGGCAGCGCGTGGTAGAGTCAGCTAAAGAACTGCAGCAAATGTGCGATGCCTTATCGGCAATGGCTCTGGACCAAGGGCGGCCGGTCCTGTCGACTTTTCAGGAGCACCTGCAATTTCTCTGGTTCAGATCTAATTTGCCCGCAGGACGCTTGGCGCGGTTTGGCCAGGTTTTTACCCACTATCCGCAATACAAGGTGCACGCGTCAGGTCTGGTCAGCGGGCTAAAAGACGTGGCACTCAAAAAGTCAAAATAGAATCCCGGCGTGCGTCTTCCAGCCTCATGAGAGCCAAACACCTCCGCCCAGATGGACCTCATCGATCGGTTCCAGGATTTATACTTCTTTCATAAATGCGAGACGGAATGCGTGCGAAGCGGGAAACGAAATGACCATAGACTTGACGGGAGCGCAGGATGGGCTCCTCTGAAGCACCTCGCCTGATTGCATTTTACCTGCCTCAGTTTTATCCAACTCCCTACAATGATGAATGGTGGGGAAAGGGCTTTACCGAGTGGACGAACGTTGTACAGGGGCGTCCGCACTTCGAAGGCCACTATCAGCCCCATCTGCCCGCCGATCTCGGGTTCTACGATCTGCGTCTGCCCGAAGCGCGAGAGGCCCAGGCAGAATTGGCGCGGGAATATGGGATTCACGGTTTTTGCTACTACCACTATTGGTTCAACGGCAAGCGTATCCTGGAGCGTCCTCTGGATGAAGTACTGGCCTCAGGCAAGCCGACACTGCCCTTCTGCGTCTCCTGGGCAAACGAGAGCTGGACGCGAACGTGGAAGGGTCATAGCGACAAGGTGCTGATGGAGCAGGCTTATTCGCCGGAAGATGATCTTAAGCATATTCTGCATTTGCTCCCCACCTTAAGCGACGATCGATATATCCAGGTAGATGGCAAGCCGCTGCTGATGGTGTATCGGATCGAATTGTTACCGGATCCGATTGCTACGGCAGAAATTTGGAGGCGAGAAGCCGAGAAGTGGGGTCTGCGTGGTCTCTTCCTGGTAAGTCTTGAGAGCAACTATGTCGTGGGGAACACCAATCCACGCGCTGTTGGTTTTGATGCTACGGTTCGCTTTCAGCCGGACTACACCATTCCAGCGCTCGCCGTCACCCAATCCCCAGCCCGCGCGAGAGCAGCTAAAACAATCAAGGCGCGCATGCCCTGGCTGCACCGGGGAGTGCAGCGATTCAAGTCGCAGGCCATCCCCGATAATATCGTCGATTATGCAAAGCTCTACCGTAATTGGCAGAATCGATTGCCGCGCGTAGAAAGGCACTTCGAATGTGTAACTCCGATGTGGGATAACTCCGCTCGACGGTATCGCGGCGCGACGATTGTCAACGGTTCAACGCCGGAGCTCTATGAGCAGTGGCTGCGCGAGGCGGTGGAAAGAACGGTGCCGGGCAATGATGGGCAGAAGACAATATTCATCAATGCCTGGAATGAGTGGGCAGAAGGATGCCACCTGGAGCCTTGCCAGAAGTGGGGACGGCAATATCTAGAGGCAACGCGGCGTGTGTACCTGGGCAAGTAGGAAAGCTTCAGGCGGATTTTCGGAATGAGATTACATTTTTCGATTGCGAGAGGATGCCGAAGCCGAGACCTTTGAGCGTGGACAATAGGGACTCTACCTTTTCGTTTCCAAGAATGTGCGGATGGACTTCGAGAACGATCAGTTCGGCCTTTCTGATCATTTCGGGCTCCCTGGAAATAAGTTCATATTCCTGACCTTCGATGTCGCAAATCAGCGCAAAGTTTTCGAATTGCCGATCCTGAAGCAGGTTTTCCAGGGTCGTTGTTTCGACGGTGACGGGCGGCTGCCCCCCGGCGTGATAGAGCGAATTCCCCCAGAAGTCTGACAGCGGATTAAAGGTAACGGTTGCTGTGCCATAAGCAAGCGCCTTATCCATGATTTGGAAAGCGCATCCATTCGCATCGCGGTTCGCCTTCAAGAAGGGCAGAACAAGAGGATTCACCTCCAGCACCAGGTGATTTTCCGGATTCTTCAAAAGCTTATTCGTTATACAAGAAACGACGCCAATGCATCCTCCCAGTTCAATCACACTCCAGTCGGGTTGCAAGTAGCGCAGCACGGCCTCGCGCTCCGGCTTCTCATATTGCCCGGATAGCAACTCCAACTTCATTGAGGTGTTCGGCAGTTCAGCAAGAGGAAAGCGGCAATGGTCGAGTTCGACGATTCTGCTTGCCCCTCGTATCTGAATCTTCTTCTTCAATGCGAAGGCCTGCGCTTTTTCCACCAGGACACGGTTAGCCGTAGTGGCGAACTTGATAGGTCCTTGGGATTTCAGGTATCGAAAAGCGGAGAAGAGCGTTGTCACTATTGTCCTTGGCCGATGGGAGTGCATCGCATAGGCTTCCATTTTCTCATATACAGACCTCCGGGAATTCCTCGCGTGCCTCGTTGGAACAGGCGGCGCAGCGGTCAGGCCCTCTACAGGCTGGTACCCTATTCAAGCGAGTCGAAAGGCACATGTCGCATAAAACCAAGATCTTAAAGGGCTCAGCGTCGAACCTGGTGAGAGTAGCCCTTTCCATGCTCCTCGCGCTCGTTTTGCCTCGACTGCTCGTTCACAGGCTGTCACCAGCGGAATACAGTGCATGGGTTCTCATTCTTCAGATCAGTGCGTACATCTCTCTACTCGATCTCGGATTGCAAACCGCGGTAGGCAAGCTGGTAGCGGAATATGATGCAGCCGGCGATCGGTCCGCCTCCAGCAGGGCGCTGAGCAGTTCTGTCACAATCCTCTGCGCGAGCGCTGCTGTCGGAGCTGTCGCGGTTGCGATTGTCGCCTGGCAGGTGCCTAATCTCTTTCACCAGATGCCGGCAGAGCTCATCGGCAATGTGCGCGCCGGCATCCTGGTGGTTGGGATGTCGTCCGTCTTCGCTCTGCCCTTTGGCGCCTTCCTGGCTGTCTTCACCGGCCTGCAAAGCTACGGATTTCCTACTGCACTCTCGACCGGCAGCAGAATTCTTACGACCGCCGGGTTGGCGACGCTACTTATTTTGCACGGCTCGCTTATGCAAATGGTTTGGCTGTTGGCTTTCTTCAATGTTGTGACTGCCATCGGCCAGCTTCTCGGATGGAGGAGGTTTGCGAAGGAGTTCGCCAGCTTTTCGTTTCGATTGGTTAACAGAAAATCGGTCAATCTTCTGTTCAAGTACGGCAGCGCGCTCTCGATTTGGACGCTTGCGAACCTATTTGTCAGCGGCCTGGATATGGTGATCGTGGGCCACTACGACTTCAAAAACACCGGCTACTACGGCATCGCCACCTCGGTGAGTAACTTCATGCTGCTCGTGGTCAGCAGTCTATTCGGTCCAATCCTACCGGCGGTATCTTCTCTGCAGTCCGGCAGGACCCCGGAGCAGCTCGGAGACATAGTGATCAAAGCGACGCGGTATTGCGTGTTGATCCTCTGTCTCATCGGACTGCCGCTCTTGATCGGGCCTTATCCGCTGCTGAAGTTTTGGGTCGGCCACGATTACGCGATCAGAAGCGCGCTCTTTCTTCAGGTTCTCGTCGTCGGTAACGTCATACGCCAGGTTGCCAACCCTTATGCACTCGTCCTGCTTGCGACCGGCCAACAGCATCTCGCCACCGTTGCGGCGGTCGCCGAAGCTTCGGTCAACCTATGCCTGAGCATTTACCTGGTGCAGAGATTCGGAGCTATCGGTGTTGCCATTGGAACCTTAGTGGGAGCTTTTGTCAGCGTCGGATTGCATCTCGCAGTAAGTATGAAGCTCACCCGGCCAACGATTGCAATGTCCCGTCGCAAATTCGTCCTGACAGGTCTGCTTCGGCCTCTCCTGTGTATTATCCCGGCGGCGTTGCTTTTTCCGCTCTGGAAAGAGCCCGGTATGCTCTCGGCCGGCGTTCCTATGATCCTGATTTCGTTCCTCGCCACGGCTGCCGTTGGTTGGCTTGTCGGACTGACCAGCAGCGAAAGGAATGACCTGATGGGCGTTCTTCGCCGATTAATGGGTTCTCGGCTATCTCGAGTGTGACTCTATTGTCTTGGCGACGGTCGCGGCTGACCTCAAAGCACTAGGGCGCAATCACGGCGATCCTGGCCTGCTTGCCGACGCGGATCGCGATGCGCGCAGGCCGCTTCGCGAGATGGATAAGCTTCTCCGAGCTGGTCACACCGTCGATATTGACTCCAGCGGTCACCTGCCGGTCCGCTTCCGAGCGTGAATTCTTCAGGCCCAGGGCGACCAGCAACTTGGCTACATGAATGTCGACGGGCTGATTTGGATCATTCAGGGCAAGCTCCAGTGAGGTGGCAACCCCCACCTGCCGCAGGTCCACAGCGACCTCTTCGGCGACCGCCTCGACGTTTCGCTGCTGGAACTGCATGGCCCAGTTTTCATCCGCTTTGCGCGCAGCCTCCTCCGAGTGAAAGCCGGCAACGATGGTGCGCGCCAGCCGCTTCTTGGCTTCCATAGGGTGGAGGGCTCCGCTCTCCACTTCGCGTTGCATGCTTTCCACTTCGCTTTGGCGAAGATCGGTCAGGAAAATCCAGTAGCGCCACATGAGCTCGTCGGAGATGGACATCAGCTTGCCGTACATCTCCTGCGCTGGTTCATGAATGCCGATCGCGTTGCCCAGCGACTTTGACATTTTCTGCACTCCATCCAGGCCTTCGATGATCGGTGTCATCAGCACGATCTGGGATGGTTGGTCGTAGTGCCGTTGTAGTTCCCGCCCGATAAGCAGATTGAATCTCTGATCCGTGCCGCCGAGTTCCACATCCGCGTGCAGGGCAACGGAGTCGTAGCCTTGTGCCAGCGGGTAGAGCATCTCATGCAAAGAGATCGGCTGTTCGTTGTTAAACCGGCGGTGAAATTCTTCGCGCTCCAGCATCTGCGAGACGGTGAATCGTGAGGCCAGCCGAATGATGCCTTCAAATCCAAGGGTCGACAGCCATTCCGAGTTGAATCGAACCTCGGTCTTGTCCCGGTCGAGTATTTTGAAGACCTGCTCGGTATAGGTTTTCGCGTTCTGCGTGATCTCTTCGCTGGTGAGCGGCTTCCGCGTGACCGAACGGCCCGTGGGGTCACCAATAAGCGACGTGAAGTCGCCGATCATAAAGATGACCTGGTGCCCCAGGTCTTGAAAATGCTTGAGCTTGCGCATCAGCACGGTATGGCCCAAGTGCAAGTCAGGCGCGGTGGGGTCAAAACCAGCCTTTACGCGGAGAGGCCGGCCAGATTTCCGCGAGGCCTCCAGGCGCTCGTGCAAGTCGGAGAGCCGGATGATTTCCGCTGCTCCCTTCTGGAGGTAGTCAAGTTGGTCATCTACGGGTGGGAACTGGTCGGGCGGAATAGCCATGGCGTGTGACTAGTATAAGGGCTGGCTTTTCCTGCAAAAGCAGGGGCTTACGGTATCCGTGCCAGCAGGAAGATATGGTTAGGAAGCGCCAACTCGACCGCCAGCACTTCCAGCCCGCTTCGCACCAGCAACTCACGGCTGTTAGAAACATCGAAGACATGATGGTGCAGGCAGCGGTTGTTAAAGTTGTCGAGGGATCGACGTTGAAACTCCTCGACCGAAGCTGATCCAGGATCAAGGCTGAAATCGTGCTTCTCCAGGATCTCCGGCAAGTGGAAGAGGTCATCCTCCGGGGTTTGTTTTCGAAAGTCCTCAAACATGTGGTCGACCGTAGTGGGCGAGCGGCGATGATCGAAGGTTCGCTTATGGTTTGGCAAAAGCAGCAGAAGGCCGCCACCCGGCCGAGTGACTCGCTTCCACTCGTAAAGCGCTTTGACCGGATTCGCGAAGTGCTCCAGGTTGTGGGATGACAACACGAAGTCGTAGCTTTGATCCGCAATGCAGGAAAGGTCCGACGCATCGACAAAGATATTCTTCCCCGGCGGTTTGTCAGGACTGAAGGTGTAAGCGTCTGCGTGGGTGGTCCAGGCGGTGACCCGCGAAATATCACAGTTGTCGAGAGAACCTACGCGATGATAGATAGGCACCGGCTTCAATCCTCGTTGAAACACAGTGCTGGGGCCGCCGATTTCCAGGCCCTTTTTTCCTTCCACGAAATTGAGCACCGTGCGGAAAGAATCCACCCGGCCTTCGAGTAGGAGACGGGCGGTGTTCTTGACGCGGCGGATGATGGATGGATGCATGGTGAGCAGTCCTTGTGAGGCACAGAGGCCACGCAGAGCCTCTGCCTTATCTTAGCGGGTACGAAGAATGGAGGAGGGATGCCAGAGGATTGGGACATCACGCGACTAAGGGAGGAGACCGCCGGATGCGAGCAGACGGCCTTCTTCAACAACGCCGGTGCCAGCCTGCAGCCGCGAGCCGTGGTCGCGCGGGTGATTGAGCACCTTCGCCTGGAGGAGCGGATAGGCGGCTACGAGGCGGCCGACATCGTCGCCCCGGAACTGGATGCCTTGTATCGCACCGTGGCGCGCCTGTTGCACTGCGCTCCGGAAGAGATTGCGCTGCAGGAAAACGCCACCCGAGCCTGGGAAATGGCCTTCTACTCCTTGCGTTTTTCCCCCGGCGATCGCATTGTGACCGCGGCCAACGAATACGCAAGCAACTACATCGCATTTCTGCAAGTGGCGCAGCGAACCGGAGCCGAGATCTGCGTAGTGGAAAGCGATCCGGCCGGAGAGGTCGATCTGAACGCTCTGGAGAGGCTGCTGGACGATCGGGTTAAGTTGATCGCGCTTACCCACGTGCCGACCAACGGCGGCCTGGTGCAGCCGGCAGCGCAGGTGGGCGCGCTGGCCCGCAGGGCCGGCATTCCCTTTCTCCTCGATGCCTGTCAGTCAACCGGGCAAATGCACCTCGACGTGGATGCTTTGGGATGCGATATGCTGTGCGCGACCGGGCGCAAATACCTCAGGGGACCGCGGGGCACCGGCTTTCTGTATGTGCGGAGGGCACTGCTGCAGCAAATGGAGCCGCCCTTGCTCGATCTGCGAGCTGCGACCTGGGTCTCCGCGGGCAAGTTTGAGGTGCGTGACGACGCTAAGAAATTTGAAACCTGGGAAGCAGCAGCAGCCCCGAGGCTGGGTTTGGGGGTAGCCATTGAATATGCGCTGGCTCTGGGACTGGAGCGGATCGAGCGCCGCGTGCAAGCTATGGCCGCCCTGCTGCGGGAGCGGCTGGCGGAGGTGAAAGGCGTGAAAGTGCGCGACCTGGGCCGCCTGCGCTGCGGGATCGTGACCTTCACCTATGAGCCTCATCCGGCTGCAGAAGTGATGCGATGGATGAAGGACCACGGTATCGCGGTACGAACCATTGAGCGTTCGTCGACGCGCCTTGACATGGAGCAGCGAGGGCTCGATGAGTTGGTGAGAGCGTCGGTGCATTACTACAACACCGAGGCAGAGCTGGAAAAACTCTGTGGCGCTCTCCGCGCTATGAATGATTGAGAGGTGCAGCCATGGATGCGGAGCGTGCGCGGGAATATCTTTTGCGGTTGCCCGATGTGGTGGAAACCATGCAGTGGGGCGCCAATCTGGTCTTTTGGGTTGGCGATAAGGCGATTGGCGGCAAGATGTTTGCCGTGCTGAACCTCGATGACGATGACATGGCGGTCCTTTCGTTTGCCGCCGGGCCGGAACGATTCGCCGAGCTGCTGGAAACGGAAGGGGTGTTGCCCGCACCGTATCTGGCCCGTGCGCACTGGGTGGCCATCCAGCATTGGGGGGTCCTACCCAGCCGCGAGCTCGAAGAACATCTCAAATTTGCCCAAAGCCTGATCTACGGCAAGTTGTCCAAGAAGACCAGGGAGGTGCTAGCCATGCCGGCGACGGCGCAGCGCAAGCTGATCAAGGCAGCTAGAGCCAAGGCCCGCTAGTCCTTTGTCCGGCTGTGGTTTGTACAATTGGGCAGCAGGAGGATCGAGCTGGATGGGATCAGGGCCCGCTAAACACGCCAACAGAGCACTTGTCGCTCTCTTGGTCATCATGGCAGCGTTACACCCGCTCCGGGCGCAGGACCCGGAGGCCGCCGCCAATCAAAAGAAGGCACGCGCTACCCTGGACGCCATGGTAGCCGCCCTGGGCGGCGATCGGTGGCTCGCGCTCAGCAATGTCATGCAGCAGGGCCGCACATCGGGCTTTTACCTCGGCAAGCCCACCGGCATGACCGCAGAATTCTATGAAATCCAGAAATTTCCCGATCAGACTCGCATTGAGCTGGGCAAGAAACGCAACGTGCTTGAAATTATTTCGGGGGCTCAGGCTTGGGAGATCACGTACAAAGGCAAACGGGAGCTGCCCAAAGACCAGGTTCAGGAACTCATCCGGCGTCGCGACCATTCCCTTCAGACGGCCATGCGCGTCTGGCTGAACGATCCCAGGACAGTCCTCATTTATGGCGGGCAAAACATGGTCGAACGCCATCTAGCCGATCAAACGACCCTGATCAACGCGGAGAATGACAGCATCACCATCCAAACTGATGCCGAAACGCACTTGCCCTTGCGCCGGACGTTTCAGTGGCGTGATCCCGTTTACAAAGACAAGAACACCGACGCGGAAGAGTATGACGACTACCACCTCGTTGAGGGTCTTCCAACCGCCTACACCATAACTCGCTATCACAACGACGACATGACCAACCAACGCTTCCTCTCCGGCGCGGCCTACAATATCCCCTTGACGCCGGACATGTTTGATCCCGACCAGGCGGCGGCTAAAATCAAAAAATAAGCTTTAAATGCTCTATAATCTGCCCTGCGACCATGGAAGAAGCGAACCCCAGGCAGGACGCGGCGAGCGGGATGGATATACGCCAGATCATGGCGATTCTGCCCCACCGTTATCCCTTTCTCTTGATTGACCGCATCCTCGAAAGCAGCCGCAAAAAGCGTATCGTGGCAATCAAGAACGTCACCATCAATGAGCAGTTCTTCCAGGGCCATTTTCCTGAGTACGCCATCATGCCCGGAGTGCTGATGGTGGAAGCCATCGCCCAGGCAGGTGGCGTGCTGCTGCTGCCTGAGGTTCCGGATCATGAAAACAAGCTGTTGGTCTTCTCCGGCATTAACGACGCTCGCTTTCGCAGACCGGTGACGCCCGGCGATCAGTTGCGCATTGAAGTGGATGTTTTGAACTGGAGGCCCCTGGCCGCTCGGCTCAACGGCAAGGTCTACGTAGAAGGCAAGCTGGCGTGCGAAGCCACCATCATGTGCGCGGTGGTGCCCCGTCCATCCCGCATTGGCGGTGAGATGCCGGGAGGGCCCGCTGCTCCGCCTGCGGGGCCCGCTTTGGAGACGGTGAGTCACGAGTGAGCATTCACCCAACAGCCATCGTGGCTGCTACGGCTTCTATTCCGCAATCCTGTAACGTCGGCCCCTATTGCACCATTGGTCCTGATGTAGTCCTGGGCGAGGACTGTGAAGTGGTTTCCCACGTAGTGCTCGATGGGAACACGCGCCTGGGCGCCCGAAACCGGGTCTACTCCTTTGCCTGCCTGGGCGTAGCCCCCCAGGATCTCAAGTACCGGGGCGAAGCCACCAGCCTTGAAATTGGCGATGACAACAGCATCCGCGAGTACGTGACCATATCGCGGGGAACCAAGGGCGGTGGCGGAACAACGCGCTTGGGCAGCCACTGTCTGATCATGGCCTATACCCACATCGGTCATGACAGCACCATCGGCAACCACTGCATTCTGGCCAACGGCGCCACCTTGGCCGGGCATGTCACCGTGGAAGACCATGCCAGCGTGGGTGCGCTCTGCCCGGTACATCAATTCTGCTGCATAGGGAAACATGCCTACGTCGGCGGGGGCACCACCATCACCCAGGACGTTCTCCCTTACTCGCTGACCTCGGCCAAACGCGAGACTCACGCCTACAGCCTCAACCGCATTGGACTGGAGCGCTCCGGCTTCACCCAGGTGCAGCTGCGCGCCTTGCAGCATGCTTACCGCGTCTTGCTGGCGGCCAAGCTCAACACCTCCCAAGCCCTGGAACGCCTGCGAAGCGAAGGTCAGCCGGAAGACTGCGTGGCTTACCTGATGGCCTTTATCGAGCGTTCCCAGCGGGGCGTGATCAAGTAGGAGCGGCCAAGTGAATCCGGAGCTGATTACCAAGCTGGGTCTGATTGCCGGCAATGGACGCTTTCCGTTTCTGCTGCTGGACGCCGCGCGCGCGCATGGCGCTGAGGTCGTGGTCGCCGCTATCAAAGAGGAAACCGATCCGGAAATGGACGCACGAGCCGCCGCCGATCCTGGCATCCGGGTGTATTGGCTCTCTCTCGGAGAGCTATCGCGTTTGATCGAGACCTTCCGCCGGGAAGGCATAAGCCATGCCGTGATGGCCGGCCAGGTCAAGCACAAGCAAATCTTCTCCAGCATTCGGCCCGACTGGCGGCTAGCGAAGCTGCTGTTGAATCTGCGCACCCGGAACACTGACATGCTGCTGGGCGCGGTGGCCAAGGTCCTGAGCGATGAAGGGATAGAGCTGATCTCGTCGACAGCCTACCTGGAGCCGCTCCTGGCCCGGCCGGGAGTGCTGACCGCGCGCCCGCCGACTGCGGAAGAACAGCAGGATCTGACCTATGGGCGCGAGGTTGCTCTCGCCCTCGCTGCCTACGACATTGGCCAGACCGTGGTGGTGGCTGGGCACGCCTGCGTGGCGGTCGAGGCCATGGAGGGCACCGACGCCACGATCGAACGCGCGGGGGCGATTCTACGCACCCTGGCTACCGAGGATGAGCCGTCCTCGCCGGCATCCACCCTCGCCCGCCGGCTGACCGTAGTGAAGGTAGCCAAGCCGGCGCAGGACATGCGCTTCGATGTGCCGGTGATTGGTCCCGGGACCATTGCGGTTATGCGTGCGGCGGGCGCCACTTGCTTGGCGGTGGAAGCCGGCCGCACCCTGATCTTCGATCTGGATAAGGTTCACGAACTGGCCGCCGCCGCCGGCATCGCGATCATAGCCGTCTGATTCGTAGCGGAAAGACTCGTGGCGTGAATGGTCACCTGAGAATCTTGTCCGCATGTCTAGCCCTAACCGGAGCTTGACATTAGGGCCCCATTTTAGTCGGGCCCAAGACAGACGAGGGCAGAGTCAGCGAGTATTCCGAGGGATCACCCCAGCATTTATTGCCAGTGGCCCTGATCCCTCGGGCTCTCTTGCGGACTCTCAGGGCCAAGGCTTGGCCACGCCCGAGGGTTGCTGGACAGGTCCAGACGAAAAGCGGTCTAATCGCTTTGGGCCCACTTCCGCAGCAAACTGGAGATTTCGGTGAAAACGAATAGAGTAGCAGTCGTCGCAATTCTGGTGGTTCTGCTTGCCGGCGCCGCCTTGAGTATCCGCGGACTAGCCGACGATACGGCCATGCCGCAAGCGGGTCAGACCGCTCCCAACTTCACCCTGCCTTCCCAGGATGGCACCCCAACCAGTCTCGATAGTTTTCGCGGCAAATGGGTGGTGCTCTATTTCTATCCCAAGGACATGACTACCGGCTGCACCATTGAAGCCCATAATTTTCAGCAGGACATACCCAAGTACCAAAAACTGGATGCCGTCGTCGTGGGTGTGAGCGTTGACTCGACTGATAGCCACAAGGAGTTCTGTGCCAAGGAAGGGTTAAGCTTCAAACTTCTCAGCGATCAGGAAAAGAAAGTAGTGGTCGAGTATGGATCGCTGGGCGATCACAATGGCGTAAAGATCGCCAATCGCAACACGTTCTTGATTGATCCCCAGGGCAAGATCGTTCAGGTGTGGACTGGCGTTAAACCGTCCGAGCACAGCCAGCAGGTTCTCGCCGCGCTGGACGGTTTCGAGAAAAAGTAGCGTCCACTCAATAAAAACCTCCAAACGCAAAAGAGCCCGGCTGCCAGCCGGGCTCTTTTGCTTGCCTAGTTGTTGTTAAAAAGCTACTTCTTCTTCGTTGTCTTTTTTGCCGCAGTCTTCTTGGTTGCCTTCTTTGCTGATTTCTTAGCGGCCTTCTTTGCCGGAGCCTTCTTGGCTGCCGACTTCTTGGATGCTGCTTTCTTAACTGCCAATGGAATACCTCGTTTGATTGTAGATTTTTTGCTGCTGGCGCTCTTCTTGTTGCCGACCGCTTTCGCAGCCTTTCTGCCGCTTTTCGCGCCTTTGCTGCTCTTCTTCGCGGCAGATTTCGTTGCGGCCTTTTTGGCCGGAGCTTTTGCAGGAGCCTTCTTCGCAGGGGCTTTCTTCGCTGCTGTCTTGGTCGCCGGAGGCTTGGCGACGGTTTTTTTGGCGGCCGTCTTTTTGGCGGCCTTTTTGGCCGGAGTCTTCGCGGGCGGCGGGGGCGCCACACTCACGGGCGGGGAAAATAATTCGGCGCCTGGAATGGCGGTTGCGACGATGACGCTTACTTCCTCTTCCTCTTCATCATCGTCATCGAAGCCGTCTTCCACCTCATCGGGGTATTCGTCCGCCTCGGCTTCAAACTCATTGTCAGCGTGTGCGTACAGTCTGTATTCGTCCTGCATTCTTATGCCTCCAAGGCTTCGTTGGCTACGGATTCGGATCGCAGAGAACCGCTCTCCATCATACTTGCCTGCGGCGCGGATTATAGCAACAGCATGCAACGGGATGCCAATGAACGCAAGTGCGAATTAAGTTTCTTTTCCGTCAGGCTCTTCGGCTGCAGTCAACGCAATTGTTTTTCAGTCGTCTTTTTCCGTTCAGAGAGCGGGCGGGCTGTTCTTCGCGGTGGTGTGCGCGCCCGCCGCGTGTTTCGTCGTTGTGCTTACGCGATGCTTTGAGCTGGTGACCCGCGCTGGTTCTGCTACGTAGAGCCGGCGACCCGGCTCCACGTGCGCGGAAGTCAGATGGTTCCAGCGTCGAAGCTGCTGCACCGTTACATTGAAGCGATCAGCCACGGTCACCAGCGTGTCTCCATGTTCCACCTTGTACAGTGTGAGACGCGACCTGCTGGAGGGAGCCGGTGGTACCGGAATAATGAGCGAGTCGGTGGTGGAAAGGTCATCGCCCGGCTCCAACTGATTGACGAAGACGATCTCCGCGGGGGTCACGTGGTAATCGCGAGCCACAGTCTGCAGTGATTCGCCGGCAACTACTTTGTGAAATCTCCACTGATTTCGCTTGTCCATCGGGATTTCCGCGATGCGCTTTTGATAGACGTCTTTGCTGCCGGCAGGGAGATGCAGGTCGAATGGCCCGTCGCTGGGCGTGCTCATCCGCAGCAGGCTGGGATTCAGGTCCGTGATCGTTTGAACCGGCGCTTCCACCAGGTCGGAGACCAGCCGCAAATCAACGCTATAGTCCGTGGTCACGGTGTCGATGAGCAGCGGTGGATCCGGCGCCAGCCCCTGCAGTCCGTACTGTTGGGGATTCTTCGCCATGATGGCGGCGGCGATGATGATGGGCACGTAGTTCTTCGTTTCCTGAGGCAACACGTTGCGCCGGTACAGCTCCCAGAAGTCGGCGTAGCCAGTGCGCTGTACCGCCCGCTGCACATTGCCGGGGCCCCAGTCATACGCAGCCATAGCCAAATACCAATCGCCCAGTTGTGCGTACAGTTCCTTCATGTAGCGAGCATAAGCGTGGGTCGATTTCTCCGGATCAAAGCGCTCATCGTACCAGCCATTGCGGGCCAGGCCATAGGGGCCCGAGGGCATAAACTGCCACATGCCGCCCGCACCCGAGTGCCCATTGACTGCCTGCGGTTGAAAGCCGGATTCAGCCACCGCCTGGTAAATAAGATCCTGCGGAACCTTCTCCTCAGCCAGCACTGCCGAGATCATGGCGTGATAGCGGCCTGCGCGTTCCAGCGACCGCGTGAGTGTTCCGCGCCCCTTGGAAGAGAAAAAGCTGATGTAGCCGGCGACGGGATCGTTGATCACCAGCGGCAGATCGGAGACTGTCGTCTTCAGTTCTGCGCTGGCCTGTGCCTTGACCGTCGGGTCGACCGGGAAGGTCACATCGTTGGCAATATCGACTGGAGCGGGTTCGATCTTGGGCGCGAATCCATTTCCCTGCTTGAGCGCCTCCGTCTCCAGAGTATTGACAGCATCCAGAATGCGGTCGAACTCGTCGCGAAGCTGGGGTTCGGTTCGCAGATCGAAGTTGCTGGTCAGCATCATATCGACGGCGCGATCGAAGTCCGCCTTGGCTGTCTGCAGCTTGCCCGCGTGGTAGTCAGTCACACCGCTTTGGTACGCCACTTCGACGGCGTCGATTAGAGCCTGCACCTGTGGCCGCGCTGAGGGGGTTACAGGTGGGGCAGCAGAAGCCGCGGCCGGCTCGATGGGCTTGGAGGGCTTGAGCGCGGGAGCGGTAGCCTGCGGAGTCTTTGCAGGCCCAGGGGTCAGGGGGTTTTCCGGCACACACCCGGTAAACAGCAGCGGGGCCGCGGCGAGCACCAGCGTGACCACGCTGGAAGCGAAATTTTTCCCTCTGGATAAGCCCATGCGAAAACGCCTTGGCACCCTCCGCCTTGACTGCACAAAGAAAGACCGGGTTCCCCCGGCTTCCTGGCAATATTCTCAGGTTGATTGTATTGCCCGGGACCCTCCGCTGTGAATGATAAGATCGGGTGAGAGACTCCTCTCGCCATCAACTGATTCGCCACCCGCCGATCGGCCTCCCTTCATGGATAGCAAGCACATCCGCAATTTCGCCATCATCGCCCACATCGACCACGGCAAATCCACCCTTTCGGACCGGCTGCTGGAGCTGACCGGCTCGTTGACAGCACGTGAGATGCAGGCCCAGGTCCTGGACGCGATGGATCTGGAACGTGAGCGCGGCATCACCATCAAGGCCCACGCGGTGCGTATGAATTACCTCGCCCGCGATGGCGAGATGTACCAGCTAAACCTGTTGGATACACCAGGGCATGTCGATTTCTCCTACGAGGTTTCCCGTTCCCTGGCCTGCTGCGAGGGCGCACTGCTGGTAGTGGACGCCTCGCAGGGCGTCGAGGCGCAAACCCTGGCCAACGCTTACCTGGCTATCAACAATGGGCTCGATATGATCCCCGTGATCAACAAGATCGATCTGCCCAGCGCGGATGTCTTGCGCACCCAGGAGATGATCGAGTCCACCGTAGGCCTGGATGCTACCGACGCGCTCCCCGTGAGTGCCAAGACGGGCCTCGGCGTTGCCGAAGTACTGGAAGCCATCGTGCAGCGTCTGCCGCCGCCTACAGGAGATGCGGAGGCGCCCCTGCAGGCCCTGATCTTCGATTGCCATTTCGATCCCTACCGCGGCGTCATCGTGTTGGCTCGCGTGATCAATGGCATCCTGCGCAAGGGTGCGAGGATCCGGCTCATGTCCAATGGCAGAGTATTCGACGTGGAGGCGGTCGGCGTGCTTACCCCGAAGCCGCTCGAGATTGCGCAGCTGTCGGCGGGTGAAGTAGGGTTTTTTTCCGCGACCATTAAAAATGTGGCCGACACCAAGATCGGCGACACGATTACTGAGGACATGCGTCCGGCCGCGGAGGCGCTTCCCGGCTTTAAAGATATCCAATCGATGGTTTTTGCCGGGCTTTATACCGTGGATTCGCACGAGCACACGCTGCTGCGAGATGCGCTCGAAAAACTGCGGCTGAACGACTCGTCCTTTTTCTTTGAACCGGAAAGCTCGGTCGCGTTGGGATTCGGCTTCCGCTGTGGCTTTCTCGGGCTCCTGCACATGGAGATCATTCAGGAACGCCTGGAGCGCGAGTTCAATCTGGATCTCATTACCACGGCTCCTGGAGTGCGTTACAAAATCAGCCTCACCGACGGGTCTGTCATCGAAGTGGAGAACCCGTCCCGTTGGCCGGACCCCACGGATATCGAGAAGATCGAAGAGCCCGTGATCATCGCGACCATACTGACCAGCGAAGAGTACGTCGGCGGCATCCTCAAGTTGGTGGAGGAGAAGCGCGGCCGCCAGAAAAACTTCGAGTACGTGACCCCAACGCGCGTCATGCTGACCTACGAGCTACCGCTCAACGAGATCGTATTAGATTTTTACGACCGCCTGAAATCGGTCTCCCGCGGCTATGCTTCGCTCGACTACCAGCTGGCCGGCATGTGGGAATCACCCATGGTCAAGCTGGATATTCTCATCTCGGGCGAACCGGTTGATGCGCTCTCGATCATTGTTCACAAAGACTTTGCCTACGAACGGGGACGAGCGCTGGTTTCCAAAATGCGCGAGCTCATTCCCCGCCAGATGTTTGAGGTCGCGATCCAGGCGGCTATCGGGGCCAAGATTGTCTCCCGGGAAACCGTCGCCGCATTGCGCAAAAACGTGCTCGCCAAGTGCTACGGAGGAGACATCAGCCGCAAGCGCAAACTTCTGGAGAAGCAAAAAGAAGGGAAAAAGCGCATGAAGCGAGTGGGCAAAGTGGACATTCCTCAAGAGGCGTTTTTGGCGGTGCTCAAAGTTGGCGAGGATTCCAGCAAATAGTCGCCGCCTGCGGTTACGTTAGTCACGCCTTCTTTGCATTTTGTGGAAACCCCGAATTTGCCGTGAGTGCAGGTAGCAAAGCATCCAGCTCTCCTGCTCGGCCCTAGCATAAGCGATAAACGATTGACAAGGAAAAGGTTAAGAGGCATGGAAACGAGCCTCTCCGCGCTCTTGTGGCCCCGGGATCAGAGGCAAAAAAAGAGCGCTTCGCGGCTTTCCACAAAATTTTCCACAGGCGCACTGGGAACTTTTGCAGGTATTTTTTAGCCAGTTTTGGTTATTATTTCCCTCCCGGCAGGTGAATCTTGCCGGGAGGGACCAGTGGAGAAATGGACTACTGCGGCGACTGCGGTGGCTTAGTCGTGCTGGGGCGTGTAGTAGTGGAAGGCCGGCTGGGGCTGGTCGAGGGGCGCGGAGCGCCGGCGCTTGCTGCGGGTTGCGCCGGAACGCCAGACTTGACGTTGTAGGCGTCCACAATCGCTTTGGTGATGTCCGTAGACCCATTCGCCCACAACACGGGCGTCTGCTGGGCGCTGGTATCGAGCACCACGGTGAATTTTTGTTGGTTGGAATAGGTGTCCAGCACGGCATAGACCTTTTGTGCCAATGCCTGGTACATATCGTTCATCGCGCCGCTGGCCTCGTTTTGAGCATCTTCCGCGGACCGCTGCAGCGATTTGGTCTTTTCGTCAATCACCCTCAGGCGGCTGTCGCGCTCCGGTTCACTAAGATTGGCGCCGGCGTCCTGCAACTGCTTCTTGAGCGAATCGATCTCGTCGCTTTGGGCCTTTAATTGAGCCTGCTTGGGTTCAAACTTCACCCGCAGCTGGGCGAAATTTCGTTGTCCTTCGTTGGTTGCTGCGACCGCCTGCTGAAAATTGATGATCGCAACTTTCGCACTGGCAGGGACTGCTTGGGGTGCGGCTGCTTCGGCACCAGCCGGGGAGGGTGCCGACGGAGCGGAGGATGCCTGGGCCATTGCTATCCCGGGCGAGGTGATCATGCCCACGCCGGTGGCGGAAGCAAGCAGACAAACAAGGGTTAACGAACGCTTCATTGGAATACAGAACTCCTTTTGATCTTTGAATCCAGATCGCCCGCGTCTTGCAGCGGAAAGCGGGCCTTCGCTTGCGGGTCCCCCGCACGCGCATTTGCAATACAGTCACCTGGCCAGCGCATCTGGCAGCAAATGCGAAAAGAGACACGGACCGAGACGAATACAGGGCCAGCAGTGATTATAGGTGTGGGCCGAGGGAGCGTCAACGCAGGGCGACCGCACCACCTTCTTTGTTTCACTATCCAAGTACGCATTAGAAGGTGGTGCTAACGCTCAAGCGGAAGGTCTTCCTCGGCTCGCGGAAATGTAACAGGGAGTCGTAAGCGGAGATGGCTTCGGCATAGGTGTAGTCGCCTGCCCCGCCGGCGGGGAACATGCTGCGTGTGATCAGGCTCTCTCCCTGAACGTTCTCATAGAGGCGAAGAACGTTGTAAGCGTAGTAGAGCCGGAAGGGTGCATTCACGATGGGCAACATCGCCGAGATCTCTCCGCCGATCGACATGCGTGGCACCGCGTTGGTGCCGGGGATCGGTCTGATTACATTGATGAACTGGATCGACTGACCGCCCTGGCAAGCGCCATTGAAGTAGGAGGTGCAGCCGTAGAGAGGCGAATTGAGTTGATCGGCGCCCTCGACGCTTTGCCGTAATTGAGATTGGCGAACCACAGCATTGACGTTGAAGTCGTCGAAAAGTTCGAATTGGACCGGGCCGGCAATGGGAATTCGGTACTCGACGTTAGACGTAAACGCGGTGTCGCCACCGACCGAAACGGGCCGGTAAATCGGGATCGGAATCGTGATGTTGCCCAGCGTGTAGTTGCTCGGGTCGATCGGGACGGGCGTTCCGTCGGGGTTGGTGAGTGTGATGTTCGTCCGCACAGGGATCCATCCATAGGGCGTCGCGGCACGCACATCAAAGCCGCGCAATTCGTTGTCGCCGCCGGAATAAAAACGGGAGAACGGTGGCGCCACATCTCCGCTGAAGCCCTGGATGTAGGAGAGCTGCATGCGATAGCCAAGCACGTTTCGTCCGTCCGGATTGGGGTGCAGACCTTTCAACGCGATAAAGTGTTTGTACTGCAACACCGGCGTGAAATAGCGAACATTGCCCCACAAGCCGGCAACCACCAAGGCCGCGGAAATATCCGTTCCGAAACGAGGCCTGAAGACCGACGGGCCCACCTTGTTGTACACATAACTCAACGAAACCGAGCTCGTGTAAATACCCTCCAGAGCATTCGCTCCCTGGATCTGGCCGCTGCGGAAGGCGAGCGTTTGGAAGAGGTTAGAGGAAGCCTGGCTGAACGTCGTGATGCTCGACTTGTCCCAGCTATAGGTCACGCCCACCCGCTTGAAGGAGCGCTTCAGCGGATAGCTGACAGAGAAGGTTGTGCCCGTCGACGACTGGTTGTAATTCTGCGTGAGCGATTGCTGGGCGGCCGTCAGGTTTTGGGCTTGCCCGGTAACGGTGGCGTAATTGCGCGCTGAGTTGTAATCCGTCTTCCTGGAGAAGAGCTGGAAGCCCACACTGGTCGGCTTGTTGCGCAGGTAGGGCTCATTGAAAGAAAATACCGCGCTGCGTGCCAGGTTGCCGATATTGCCCTGCAGACTTAACGTCTCGCCCAGTCCGAGAAAGTTGTTGGTCGAATAGTTAAGACCCAGGAAAGTGCCGGAAAGGCCGCTGACCCCACCGTTCAAGCCAATCGAGTTCTTGCCCTTCTCGTGCACTTTGAGCAGTAGCGAGACGGTTCCGTTCTCGGGGTCCGGGTGTGTCTCGGTGTCCTGGTCTACCTTGAGCGGGTCGAAGTAGTCCAACTGGTTCAGGCGCAGCAGGCTCTGTTCCCAAAGATTGCTGTTGTAGGGCTGGCCCTCTTCGATCAGCAGCTCCCGTCGAATGACCCGGTCGCGAGTGATGGTGTTGCCTTGAAACTCGATGCGCGAGACGGTAAACGCCTTGCCCTCGTCGATGTCGATGTCCAGGTACACCAGGTGCTTGGCGTCGTCGATGCGCGGCGTTGGCACGGCCGTGAAGTTGATGTAGCCCAGTGAACCATAAGCCTTGCGTAGGTTATCCAGGCCCTTGCCGATGGCAGTCGCATTGAACAGTTCCCCGTCTTTGGTGGGGAACTGAGAGCGCAGTGCCTTCACGTTCTGCACGTGCGCGTTTCCCGTAAATGTGACGCCGCCAAGCCGGTAGCGCGCACCCTCTTCGACCGGAATGCGGATGTCGATGCGCTTGCCCTTGCGCGGACGGAACGTGAAAAACGAGAGGCCGCCCTCATTCCGAATATGGGTGACAGGATCGCCGACCCCAGCCCGGAAATAGCCCCGATCCTGGAGTGCCCGGCGAACCCGCTCCGTATCTTCCTCGAGTTTGCTCGCGTCGTAGGTGCGGGCAAAGATGTTCTCCAGGAAAATGGAGTGCGGGATCCCTACCGGCCGCAGGTTCTTCATTGCGGCGCGCAGATCTCGCGACTTCACCGCGCGGTTACCGGTGAAGGTGATGTTCCCCACCTTCACCGTGGGGCCTTCCTTGATGTTGAAGTTGACCGAGACTGAAGAGGGCGGAATGGTCTTGATTTCCGGCTTTACGGTGGCGAATTGATGACCGTGTTCGGCCAGCAGCTCGCGGATCACATCGATCGCACGCGCCAGCCGGGTCGGATCATAGGGGCTCTCCACCGAGAAGCCAGTGACGTGCTCTTTCTTAAAGCGGTCCAGAACATCCGAGGTTGAGACCGAGTTCAGGCCCTTGTAGTTGATCTCCCGAATGGTCGGCTTCTCTTTAACAATCACGTCGAGAACGATGCCCTTGGGGGTATCCTCGCGCGCGATCTGCAGATTTTCGAAGTATCCGGTGTTCCAGAGCGAGTTGAAGTCGCGCTCGACGGTAGCCGGATCGTAGGTGTCTCCCGGGTGAGTAAATAGCCGCGCCAATATCGTGTCTCTGGGGATGCGGCGATTGCCGATCACCCGGATTGAGGTCACGACACCCGGCTGGGCGACGTCCTGCTGAGCCCAGACAATCAGACTGGAACCGCAAATGAGAAGCAAGCCCACGATCCTGCACAACCTAAAAAAAAACGGCAGCGCAGGTTGGTTCTTATGAAACCGGGAGCGAAGGCTCCCTGACACGACGCGAAGAATAGGCACACCCTCACTGCTAAAAATCGGATCCTGCTGGAGGAAAAGGCGATTATATGTGACGGAAGGGGTACTCCCCAACTCCGAAGACCTGTTTCGCACCCCGCCTACCATCCAGGAGGTCCAGTCAAGACAGATACCAGAACTCCCTCAGCTCTCCAGCTCACTGCTGGCAAAGTATTCGCCCAGTGAGGAATCCCAAGCCACGGAGAGAATGTTTGGCTTGCAGCAGACCTGGCAGTCTTCCACATACTGCTGCCGTCCACCTGCAGACTCGTCCACCACGATCTCATTCCACTCTCCACAGCCCGCGCACTGGAAACCCGCTGGAAACGGCATCGTCAATCTCACGCTTGAGCAGGTATTCCTAGTCTATCGGAGGGAAGAGGTTTTTGGTTGGGCTCAGCTTTCGAACTTCCACCAGGGTCGAATAGAACGTGGCCCCGCGGCCCAGGTCGGTGAGGCGCTCGGAGGTAAGCGCATTTACGTTGTTTCCCCCTTCTGACAGCTTGTTCCAGTTGAGGCTGGCAGCAACCACGCCCGGGGGCACGCTGCCGTCGATGCGCGCGCGCAGCTGCATTTTGCCCCGTGCGTTGTAGATCTCCACCAATTCTGCTTCGCCGATCTGCCGCGCGGCGGCGTCGCTGGCGTGCATGAACACCAACCCAGGCGATTCCATCTTCTGGTGTCCGGGAAGGTTGGCGAAGGTCGAATTCATATAGTTGCTGGCCTTGCGGGGTAAGAACTCGAGTGGGAATGTATGCGAGGCGGCGCCCCGGCGTGATTCGTCGGGCGGGTGAAACGTCGGCAGCGGCTCGAGTCCGGCCGCCGCCAGTGCGCTCGAATAAAACTCAGCCTTGCCGCTGGGTGTGGCAAACACGCCATCGGCAAACGGCAACAGGCCACCACACCCTGCCGGCCGCAGGCGTATGCTCTTTTTCGCCTCCAGCTCCTGGCGGGAAATGCATTGCGTCGCCGGGGCCTTCAGTGCCTGCTCGATCAGATCGTCGACGCTGTCGCGAAAGCAGGTTTCAGAAAACCCCATCCGCTGCCCCAATTGGCTAAACAGCCAGACGTTTGACCGGGCCTCCCCCAGCGGCGCAATGGCTTGTTCTGAGAGCTGCAGAAAATAGTGACCATAAGCCCCCTGGAAGTCTTTGTGCTCCAGAAAGGTGGTCGCCGGCAGCACGATGTCGGCGTAGTCAGTGGTATCGGTAAAGAACTGCTCATGCACAACCGTAAACAGATCCCTGCGCATCAGTCCGCCCACCACTGCATTTTGATTGGGAGCAATCGCCGCGGGGTTCGAGTTGTAGACGAAAAGCGCCTTTACCGCGGGATCATCCAGCTCTGTAAGCGCATGACCCAGGCGAGACATGTTGACTGTGCGCGCTGGACGCTGCAGTGGGCTGGCCAGCATCAGGTCTGGCCGTTCCAGGTCGGCTGTGTTGAACGTGAAGGCCCCGCCGGTGGAGAGCTGCAACCCCCCGCCGAGCTGTTTCCAGGCCCCAATCAACGCGGGCAGCATGCAAACAGCGCGGGCCGCCGCCCCGCCGTTCTGCGAACGCTGTACGCCGTAATTCAGCCGGATCACGGCCGGCGCGCAGGTCGCATACTCGCGCGCCAGGCGAGCGACGTCGTCCGCCGCGATGCCCGTTAAGCCGGAGACATGCTCTGGTGTGTAGCTCCCAACGTGTTCGCGCAGAGCATCGAACCCATGGGTATGCTGGGCAACATAATCCCGATCGTAGAGCCCTTCCTTGATGATGACGTGCATGAGACCCAGCGCCAGGGCTGTATCCGTGCCCGGTTGGATGGGGATGTGCCAGTCCGCAACACGCGCGGTGCGGGTGAGGAACGGGTCGATAACTACCAGCCGGGCGCCTTGGCGGCGTGCCTCTTCGACGAAGGGCCACAGGTGGACGTTATTGCCGTGGATATTCGCGGCCCACGCGATGATGTACCGGGCATGTCGAAAGTGTTCGGGATCCGTGCCCAGCTTTGTCCCATAGACCGATAGGAAGGCATCGGCGCCTGCCGTCGCGCAGATCGTGCGATCAAGTTGCGAGGCGCCGAGCCGGTGAAAGAAGCGGCGATCCATGGAGCCATAGCCGAGCACCGCCATGTTTCCCGCGTAGGAATAAGGCAAGATCGACTCAGGACCGTGATCCTGGGCGATCAATCGCAGCCGTTCCGCGATCACGTCCAGGGCCTCGTTCCAGCCGATGCGTTCGAAGACATCACCCTCTCGGCCGTAGGGCATTTTCCCCTTGGGCGCTCCCGCTCGGCGGCGCATGGGATAGAGCAGCCGGGAGGGAGAGTAGACACGGTCCAGATACTTGGCGACTTTGCCGCAGAGGAACCCGCGCGTCACCGAATGATCCGGATCACCCTGTATCCGTGTAGCCGCTCCCGACTCATCGATCGTCACCAGAATGGCGCAGGAGTCCGGACAGTCGTGCGAACAAACGACGTGGGCAGTTCTCGATCCAGGCATAAGCAATTGTATTAGGACTGCTGTTTCATTCCCCCCACACCGAGCTAACGGTTGCCTTATCTTCGATCCATGAGAAAAGGCACCGTCCACCTACTCCTCGTTCTCGCCCTAACGCTCGCGGCTTCATCCCAGGCGCAAAGCACCCCGGAAGCCGCCATTCACCATCTCCTGGACCAACAGACTGCAGATTGGAACCGTGGTGATGTGGAAGCCTTCATGAAAGGCTACGAGGACTCTCCAACCACCACTTTCGTGGGCCAGACAGTGCAATACGGTTACGCCACGATTCTTGAGCGCTACAGAAAGCTCTACACGACACCGGAGGCGATGGGGAAACTAACCTTTTCCCACCTCGCGATCCGCATCCTGGACAGCGAATACGCGGTAGCCACCGGCAATTTTCATTTAGAGCGCACCGCCGGCGGCGGAGGCAACGCCGACGGAATCTTCTCCCTGCTCTTTAAGCGGGATCCGTCGGGGTGGAAGATCATTCTGGACCACACCAGCCGGGTCGGCTGAGGCTCAGATCTGCAGCACGTCTCGCTCTTTATTGCGGCACATCTCTTCCATGCGCCGGATCTCATCATCCGTGAGTTTTTGAATCTCCTCGAGTGAGCGCTTCTCCTCGTCCTCGGAGATCTTCTTATCCTTGGCGGATTTCTTGATGAGGTCATTGCCGTCGCGGCGGATATTGCGCACCGCGGTGCGATGGTCCTCGAGGGTCTTGTTGAGGTGTTTCACCACTTCGCGGCGGCGCTCCTCCGTCATCGGCGGAATGGGAATACGAATAATCTTGCCGTCGTTCTGTGGATTGAACCCCAGGTCGGACGCCCGCAGAGCCTTCTCGATATCCCCCAGGATGCTGGGATCCCAGGGTTGGACCAGGATCAGGTTGGCATCGGGAGCGGTCACCTGGGCCACCTGGTTGAGAGCTGTATCCGTGCCGTAGTAGGGAACCTTGACCTGGTCGAGCATGTGCACAGAGGCCCGCCCGGTGCGCGTGGATGCAAGGTTGGAGCGGAAATCATCCACCGCTTTTTCCATTCGGGACTTGAGTTGCTGCTGGATTTCTTTAAGGGCGGGAATAGTGGCCATTACGGAGACTGCCATCGTCTTCTTCCTCAATCTGTAAAAATTGGACCTATCAAAGTTGCAAAGTTTAAGTAAGCAGGGTCACGCCGGTGGACTGTGCCTGCTCGCGTGCGTGGTAAGACGACCGTACCAGCGGTCCCGACTCTACGTGGCGGAAACCCATCCTGAGAGCCTCTTCGCGCATGTAGGCGAACTCCTCCGGCGTGTAATAGCGCGCCATCGGCAGGTGGTCTTTGGATGGACGCAAGTATTGTCCAATCGTCAACACGTCTGTGCCAACGGCTGCCAGGTCGCGATACACCTGCAGGAGCTCATGCATCTCTTCGCCCAGGCCGACCATCACGCCAGACTTGGTGGTCATGCGCGGATCGACGATCTTGGCGTACTCCAGCAGGCGAAGCGTTCGCTGGTAGCGCGCCCCTGACCGCACCACCCGATACAGCCGAGGCACCGATTCAGTGTTGTGGTTGAGCATCTCGGGCTGCGCCTCGACCACGATGCGAATCGCCTCTTCCTGACCTTGAAAATCTGGGATCAGCACTTCCACCTGGCAGCCCGGCGCCTGCCGGCGAATCTCCTCGATCACCATGGCAAAGGCCCGGGCCCCTCCCAAAACATCGTCGTCACGGTTCACGCTAGTGATCACAGCATGCTTAAGGTCGAGGATGGCGACCGCTTCGGCGACCCGGCGGGGTTCGTCGAAGTCAATGGGCTCCGGCCGCCCCTTGGGCACGGCGCAGAAGCCGCAGCGGCGGGTGCAGGTGTTACCCAGCATCATGAAGGTTGCGGTGCGCTGGTTCCAGCACTCGCCGATGTTAGGACAGTGGGCCGACTCGCACACCGTGTGCAGGTTGAGCGACCGCGCCAGACTCTTCAGCTCGTGATAGTTCTCGCCAACCGGCGCGCGAGCCTTGAGCCAGGCGGGCTTGGGGGCTGGACGACGTGGGGTTTGGTCGATCTGGACGAGGTCAATCACGGTTCATCCATTGTATCGGGTGCAACGCCTCAGCGAAGGCGTCCGGTGACCTCGGGTCGCACCAGGTAAAGAAAGAAGACTAGATTGATCACCGCCATCACCACCCATTGGCTCTGGTGGAAGCGGAACAGGCTGTAGCACCCGAAGCACATGCAGAGGAAGACCGCGCCCAGCGTAAGCGCCCAGCCCCAGCGGCGCATGCGTATCAGTCCCAGGCCGGCAGCGGCGAAGATGCTGCATAGGATCAGGATGCCGACACGGGGCCCTCCCGAGGGATAATGGCCGGTAAGTACCCCCGCCACACCCAGCAACGCCAACGCCAGCATCCAAAGGGAGATAGCTGCCATGCCCGGCAGCGGCAGGTTGCTCATAACGTGTGCAGGTAGGCCATCAGCTCTTCGAACTCCTGATCTGACATTGTATTGCCCATGGGCGGCATCATGGCCCAGCCATGCAGAATCACCGCGCGCACCCGCGTGTCATTCGCCGCCATCCCACTTGTCAGATAGGGTTTGCGAAACAGGCCTTGGAGGCCGGGCCCGGCCGAGCCTTGGTCCGAATCGGCATAGTGGCAGCCGGAGCATTCGTTCACGAACACTTGCTTTCCGGCAGCTTCCTGCGGAGTGAGCGCCCGCACCGGCGTGGAGGGTGAGTGCTTGCAGCCACAAGCGGCCAGCAGCCCCATGGCGAGAAACATTAGCCGGTTCTTCCGCGCGAGCGTCTTCAATTCGTCTCCGCGATCGCGGCCACGATCTTGTCCATCGCGGCTCGTTCGGCGGGCAACGATGGGGAGTGATCGGTGCACAGGATGGAGAAGACTATCGTCTGCCCGCTGGCGGCAATCACATAGCCGCTCAAAGCACGTGCCTCTCCCAGCGTCCCGGTCTTGGCGAAGACTTTACCATCCAGCAACGGTTGCTTGAATCGGGCGGAGAGGGACCCATCCACCCCACCTACGGGTAGGGACGTGCGGAATGCCTCGCCCCAACTCTGCCGCGCTGCGTAGGCGAGCAACGTCGTAAAGGCACGGGGGGTGACCAGATCCTGGGGGGAGAGCCCGCAGCCGTCGTAGAGGACAAAGTCGCCCGGGGCGACGCCGGCCGAGATCAGAAACTGGCGCACCACCCGGGTGCCTTCGAGCAGCGATCCATCTGAGCTTTCGAGCTTACCCAGGGTTCTGAGAGTGATCTCGGCGTGCAGGTTCTGGCTGACTTTATTGGTCACCACCAGATCATCGCCCAACGGAGGCGACACATGCGAGGCGAGCAGGAATTGACCCACGTTTGCGGACTGGATGTTCTGAATAGAAATCGCATGAAGCGCGACAGGCTGTTGCTGCGCCGTGAGGAAGTCGCTGGTATCGGAGGGCAGGCGATGTTGGGCCCGGGCAGTCCCGCCGACCTGGACCCCCCGCGCCAGCAACAGAGTCCGTAGAGCCCGTGCCGCATAATCGGCGGGGTCTTCGATGGCCATGGCGGCATGCACGCCCTGCTGGCCAAGGGGAGTCCGGCCAAAAAGCCGCACCGTCATCGCACCCGGCGAGCGCTCGATACCCGGTTTGCCCGGGTCACCCGCAGGTGCGGTGATGAGTGAATTCTGCAAAGTGTAGTACGCCGTTGCTGGGAGCCAGGAAGCCACAGCGGGCTGGCCCACCTGCGCCGCAGGCATGGCGTTCAGGTAAACCTCGTTATCGTTTACACTGAGCGCCGAAACCGGCGCGCCATAGCCCCACTGCAAGTCATCCCAGCTCCAGCCGGCGCCGTAGCGCTCGTATACAAACCAGGTATCGTCACCGACGATGTCTCCACTGACGGAACGGACACCGTGCCGGACGATTTGGTCGGCCATATCCTCCAGCGCCGCCAGGGGGGAGCCGGTGCGTTCTGTCTTCAATCCGAAGGGCACAGAACGGGCCGACATATTGGGATCCCCTACCCCAAAGATCGTGATATCTCCGCGCACCTCTCCCGCGTTGCTCACCGGAGCACTGCTGGAGACCAGCGTGGTGTAGGTGAGCCCGCTGGGCAACAGGGAATACGCTGCCGCTGTGGTCAACAGCTTGGCGTTCGACGCTGGGTTAAAGTACTGGCCGTCATTGAGCGCGTAGATTGGGCTGCCGCTGAGCGCGACTACAGAAACTCCCCAGTGCGCCTGGTTGACTCCCGGATCGGCAAGAATGCGGGCAACGGCCCTGGAAAGCGGCAACTTGCGTGCGGCCGGGTGCGTAGGCGGGGCTGCCGCTACTGTCCCGCCAGAGAGCAGGGTCAGGAACAGGATGAGATAGGGGGAGCAGGTTCGCATGTCTCTGCGCGGAGTGTACCTCATAGAATGGACCAGGATGCCCTTCGCCAAGCGGTCCCCTTACAACTGGAAACTGCGCTCAAAGTCCCTGCCCCTCGGTGAGCGGACCCTGGTGATGGGGGTACTCAACACCACCCCGGACTCATTTTCCGATGGCGGCAGTTTCGCTAGCCCGGCGCGGGCGATCGAGCATGGTCTGGCGATGTTCGATGACGGGGCTGACGTCGTGGATGTCGGCGGCGAATCAACCAGGCCCGGAAAACGCAAGCCATTGAGCATTCAGGAGGAGATCGACCGTGTCATTCCTGTGCTGGAGGGCATCCTACGCCATCGGCCCGGGTCGATTCTCTCCATAGATACCTATAAGTCTGCGACTGCCGCGGCCGCCCTCCAAGCCGGAGTTGAGATAGTCAACGACGTCAGCGGGCTCCGCTGGGATGAGGCAATGGGCCCGGTCTGCGCTGCAGCCGGCTGTGGCCTCATTTTGATGCACCTGCAGGGGCCGCCAGGGCAGTGGCAGCAACTATCGGCGATAGATGGCAAGGAAATGGTGGCCCTGGTCATGCTGGAGTTGGGGCAGCGGCTGGAGCAAGCACGACAGGCGGGAATCGAGCGAGAAAAGATTGTTCTTGATCCGGGCTTCGGTTTTGGCAAAGCCAACGACCGGAATTACTCCTTGCTAGTGGGTCTTGAAGATTTGAGCGACCTGGGACAGCCCCTGGTTGCGGGAGTATCCCGCAAAGGGTTCCTGGGCAAGACACTATCCCCCCTTTACAAGGGGATCGATGCGCCGCTTGGGCGCCGGGAAAATGCCTCCCTGGCAGCCCTCACCGCCGCAATCCTAGCCGGCGCCCATTTGGTCAGGGTGCACAACGTAAGTCCGGCGCGCGAGGCAGCAGCCATAGCGGATGCCGTCCTAGCCGCCGCTGCAGTCTACGTGATCTCTACTTCTGGCGAATGAGGCGGCTTCTAAAGCCGCACCCCTACCTAGTGCTTGTCGTCCGAATCGTGAGCGGGGGAGATGCGGCTGGCTTCAAAACTCACGATTCTCCACTGGCCCAACCGATTGCTGTACACCCTGGTGTAGCGGTACCGTCCGCTAATGTCCCGGTCGCCATTTTTCCCTACCAGCTCGGCCTTTGACGTAACTACGGCGGTGTCCCCATAGATCCTTACTTTTATATCGCTGAGATCGAGCTGCGTGATGTGCAGCGTTCCACTGCGACGCCGGGTCAGTTCATCTGCCTTGGTTTCCAGGGTTCCGTTAGCGCTGATGCCCAGATAGTCGTCGGCCAACAGCCGATCGACCTCGGAGAGGTTATTAGAGAGCTGGGCCTGCCGCCAATCCAGCTCCAGTCCCTCGATCTCCTTGTGAGGGTTATCGTGATGGGGAAAAAGGGCATGCGCCTGGGTCGCGCTCGCGGATAGCAGTATGAGGACGAAAAACAGTCTGCCGACCGTGGGAAACAGCCAACGATGCTCGGAATGAGCGCGCATAACCGTACCGGATGTTAGTCCGCGTCCGAATAATGAGTCAAAATTGAAACTCCAGAGTGACAGTTTTCGCGGTTGAACGCAATGCCCCGGGGCTTAGACGGCAAGCCGCACCGAGCACCAAAGGAGACAAATCAATCATTGAACTAACTGGGATGCGGAATCAGCGTGCCGAGTTCGAGTCAATCTCCCGGACGGATTAGACAACGGCTGTCAGATTCTCGACCTCTCGCTGGCGCATGAGCTGGTAAAGGCCGCCCACAGCAAATTTCTTGAAGTGGGGGGTGGTGCGGTGAAACTCACTCGCCGCCCGGTCGCGATACTGCTCGTAGATCACGACCACGGCCGGGTCGTCCTCAACAGTGTGCGGGATATAGGTCACGCAGCCCGGCTCCTGGCGGGAAGCCTCCGCCAGCTGGCGCAGAATATCGTTAACGTTGTCACGGTCTTCGGCGGCGAATCGCATACGTACGATAAAGCTGACCATCGTGCCTCTAATCTATCGGGAAATATCTCTTAAAAAAACAGACGGTAGCTATCTGCCGTCACGGTCGGGAGTGCATCCACTCCAGGGCGTCGGAGAAGCCGGGAAGGATCATCGTCTGCTCCCGGTCCGGCCCGGTGGATACCATGCCAATGCGGGCGCCCGATTCAGCTTCGAGGAAACGAAGGTACTTCTGTGCCGCCTTGGGAAGCTGGTCGAACTCGGTGATGCCCTCGGTTGAGGTTTGCCAGCCTTCCAGCTTGGTGTAAACCGGCTCGATCTTCTCAAACCCGCTGACATCCGCCGGAATGGTGTCACAGCTGCGGCCATCCACCCGGTAGCCGGTGCAGATCGGGATCTCGGCGAAGCTATCGAGCACGTCCATCTTGGTGACCACCAGCCATTCCGTGCCATTGATCTCGCTGGAATAGCGGAGCAGGGGCAGATCGAGCCAGCCGCAACGGCGAGGCCGCCCGGTTACCGCGCCGTACTCCTGCCCTCGGGCGCGCAGCAGATCGCTGGGTTCACCGTGGATTTCCGTCGGGAACGGTCCTTCGCCCACGCGGGTGACATAAGCCTTGGTGACGCCGACTACGGTGCCAATCATGGTCGGTCCTACGCCTGTGCCGATCACAGCGCCCCCGGCGGTAGCAGATGAGGAGGTCACGAAGGGGTAAGTACCATGGTCGATGTCGAGCATGGTGCCCTGGGCGCCTTCGAACATCACGCTTTGGCCGTCGCGGATGGCTCCATTGAGCAGCGCGGCGGTATCGGTGACGAAGGGCCGGATGCGCTCCGCTGCCTCGGCGTACTCGTCATACATTTTGATCGGGTCGAGCGGATCCGTCCCGAAGAGCGCGTGGGCAACCGCATTCTTTTCATTGCAGGCATTTTCAATATGCGTCTTGAGCAAACTGCGGTTAAGCAGATCGATCACCCGCAGGCCGCTGCGATGCATCTTGTCTTCGTATGCCGGACCGATGCCCCGGCTGGTCGTGCCGATCTTCTGCCGTCCTGGAGCATTCTCCGACGCCAGCTCGATCATGCGATGGTAAGGAAGAATTACCTGCGCGCGGTTGGAGACAAACAGCTGCTCATCGACGTTGACCCCCAGGTCGCGAAGCTTGCCGATCTCCTTGAGGAAGGCCAAAGGATCGAGCACCACTCCATTGCCGATGACCGCCCGGCAGTCCGGACGGAGAACGCCGCAGGGTACTAGTTGAAGGATGAACTTCTGGCCCCGGATGATGACGGTATGTCCGGCATTGTGGCCGCCGGCATAGCGTGTCACAACGTCAAATCGATCAGAAAGAACGTCGACGATCTTTCCTTTTCCCTCATCGCCCCATTGGGCGCCCAGCACTATTGCAGTTTTAGCTCGCATGCACTCCAATCAATTTCGTTTGACGCACTCATCCCCTGCCCGCTCGGCCTCTTGATCGAACGTCTTTGAACCTGCCTAGGGGGTGAGTGGAAATATTGCTGGCCGGCCTGGAGCGGCCCGAATTTCCTGTGAGCCTAGTCGGAGTCAATAAACCCCGTGCGGCTTTCCGTGAAGAAAGCCGCAAACGCGGACTTATCTAGAGCCACGTACAGGAAATTCGGGCGGCGGCGAAGCCTGTTCCGACTCTTGATGATATAACGCCTCAGGGTCGCGGCCAAGCACCTGCGACAATGACAGAAGATGAGCCATGCCAGAACTGCCTGAGGTTGAAACCATCGCTCGCGGGGTGAATGAGCGTCTGCGGGGAGACCGCATCAAAGACGCCTGGTTTAGCGAAAAGCCTGAGCCCTTCAAGTCTTCTCCGCAAGGGATGGCAACGGAGCTGCCTGGCCGGCGCATTGAACGCGTCCACCGCGTGGGCAAGCATATTGTCTTCGATCTTGCCCGCGGCAAATCGCCCGGCGTGCAATGGATCGTTCACCTGGGTATGAGCGGTCGTCTGCTGGTCGCCGATGCTGAGACGCCGGTTCCCCGGCATACGCATGGCATCCTGCATCTGGCTTCCGGAAGAGAACTCCGTTTCGTGGACCCCCGGCGCTTCGGGCGTATGGAGTTGCTCGGCTCCAACCTCAAAACTGGCCCATTCTCAGGCACCGGCCAGGAGCCTCTTCAAATCTCGCCCGATCAGTTTGCAGCCCTTTTCCGGCCCCGCCGCACTTCCATAAAGGCTGCCCTGCTCAACCAGAAACTGCTGCATGGCGTGGGAAACATCTATGCAGACGAGAGCCTTTTCCGCGCCGGAATTCGGCCCCGCAGAATGGCTCGCCACCTAAAGCGCGCAGAACTTGATCGCCTGCACGCCAGCCTGCAGTGCGTCCTCAGGGAGGCCATCTCGCTTGGCGGCTCCTCCGTGTCTGACTATGTGGATGCAGCTGGAGGGGCAGGCTTCTTTCAACTCAAGCATCGGGTTTATCTGCGCACCGGGCAGCCATGCCTGGAGTGCGGAACACCGATTCGGCGGATGGTTCTGGCTGGCCGTGGCACGCATTACTGCCCCCGCTGCCAACACTAGCTTTGCTTTCGCCCCGCGGGTATTTCTATGGATTCCAGAATGATTGTCCTGGCCTAGCTTCCATAAATCGGAATATACGGCCCTTAGCCGCAAGGCTAACTAACTGATAATAGGTAACATGGAAAACGGCATGCGAACTGCTAGTAGAGGTGTAGCCAGAGACGCACGTGGTTCGCATAATGCGAGTCCGGCGCTTCAGATCCGGCGAGCAGAGCTTGGTTCCACTGGGACCAGCCGCAACCGGAGCTTTACATCCCGCAGACCTAGTGCTGCCGGAGACCCTTGGGAGGCCAGTGACTGGCCATCATTTAGAAAAGCCACACTTATGTGGCTTTTCTCTTTCTAGTCGGATTTCTGCCTTGTTTCTCCAGCTTATGGCCCGATCGTAACCTTCCTTCTCTGACTTCTGGAACTGGATTTCTGAATAGCACTTGCTCTCGGGCAGTATCTCTGTGTATTATCGGTTTTGCCTATCGAGCGGCTGAAGCCAGATCTCGTAAAGAGTCAAGCTCGCCGCAATTCTCGAGAGTCAATAGGATTTTTCTGCCGCGTCGCACCTGCTGGCCCAAGTAGCGCTGTTCATCGCCGGGTCAATCAATAGCGGTACAGATGAATACCAGTACTTTGTTTGAGAGATCAAACCAATAGGTTCAACCCCCAAACCGTATCTTTTGGACCAGTTCCTTTTGAGTGCGTGGACGTGGCCGCTGGCCATCAACCAAGTGGAAACATGAGTTGCAGTCTACCTCTGCCTGCCCCCCAAATCGGGGTAGGTCGCACCTGAGCAAGCTTCAGGAATTGCCAACGCACCGGGAAGTGCATGCATGACAACAGAGCAAAATCAACCCCAGGCTCAGCCAACTAATCAGGCCCAGCCTGCAGGTCAAAGTGAAGGGCAAGGGCATCGTCGCCGGCGCCGCAGACGTAAGGGATACGCGAACAATCAGGCAAAGGGCCATGCCAATGGTGAGCCTGGGACCGGCTCCGGCCAAGCCCAACCGCCCAAGAAGGCGGCCAAGCCCAAGTCTCCTGGCCAAAACCGCTTTGTCGCCAGGAACGGTAACGGCGGCAATGGCAGCGCGCATACTGCGATCAACAATGGCAGCAACAGCGGTGGCCGGCGCAAAGGCAAGCAGCGCCGGCAACAGACATTCGTCGGCCCCATGGATCACAGCTACCGTGTGGTCAACGGCAACACCGCGGATGCTCCTCATTCCGCCGCCGAGTTCCGAGGCAACGGACAGAACGGGCACTACATGCCCACGGTGTCCAAAGAAGCCGTCGCCGCCGTCCCCGTAAGAGAAGACGCTCCCGTTCGTATTTATTGCTTTATCGAAGACCTTTTCTTTCTTGCCAAGATTCAGGAAGCGGCGCGCAAGATAGGCGTAAAAGTAGCCTTTGTAAAGGCGGATAAAGATATCGTGTCGCGCCTCGCGGATGGGCCCGAGGGCACTCGGCCCTCGCTGATTGTCTTTGACCTGAACAATGTCGGCGCCAAGCCGCTCACGCTCATTCCCCGCATCAAGAGCAAATTGAAGCGCGGCACCTCGGTGATCGGCTTCCTCTCTCATTTGCAGGGTGACCTGAAGGCGAAAGCCATGGAAGCGGGCTGTGACATGGTGATGCCGCGTTCCGCCTTTTCCCAGAACCTGCCTAACTTGTTGCGCCGTCACGGACTCGATGCCGAGCTCGAAGCGGTAGAAGCTTAAAAGAAACCAGATCTCTCCGCTTCGGCCGTAGAACCGGAGTTCTCACGAGTTCTGCGTCCTAAGCAACTGGTACGCCGGCAATTACAGGGCCCCGTGGATAGCCCATTTGATCATTTAACTCCATCGTAGTTACACAATATGGATGTCCATGAGACAGCGGATCCTGAGCTGCGCCCGGTTAGCAACCGCCATCGTAATTTTCGCGGCATCCCCATTGCTCGCGCTGCAAGAGCCTCAGATCATAGAGCTTTCCGGGCTGAAGCAACCGGTTGACATCCTGGTAGACCACTGGGGTGTACCGCACATCTACGCGCAGAACGAGGCAGACCTCTTTTTCGCCCAGGGATTTAACGTCGCCCGCGACCGCTTGTTTCAGATGGATCTTTGGAGACGTAGGGGCTTGGGGGAGCTGGCGGAAGTCTTCGGGCCGGAGTTTGTCGAACAGGACAAGGCGGCTCGGCTCTTTCTCTATCGCGGCGACATGAAGAAAGAATGGGCGGCGTATAGTCCGGACGCGCAAGCGATTGCCACGCAATTTGTCGCCGGGGTGAATGCCTATATCCGCTGGGTAGTGGCCCATCCGCAGCTGCTGCCCCACGAATTCAAACTGCTGGGATACCAACCTGGCCTATGGTCGCCGGAAGACGTGGTGCGTATCCGCAGCCACGGGCTAGGTGCGAACCTGCTGCAGGAAGCGGAACGCTCCCGTGTGGTATGCCGTGCCGGCTGGAAGGCGGAGGCAGTTCGTCAGCGCCTGGAGCCGCCCTGGCAAACCAGCGTGCCCAAAGGTCTGGACCCGTGTTTGCCTGACGATGTCCTGAAGGTCTTTTCCCTGGCAACGGCCTCCGTCAAGCTCTCACCCGCGGCAACGGCGGGCGGCTACAAGCTTGCGTCGGCCGAAGCCGAACCCGTGAACGCCCCGACCTACGGGAGCAACAATTGGGTCATCAGCGCGCAAAAGTCCGCTACCGGGCGAGCCATCCTGGCCAGTGATCCCCATCGCGACTACCTGCAGCCCAGCATCCGCTATCTGCAGGATCTCAACGCCCCGACACTGCACATCGAAGGCATGGGCGAACCAATTGCCCCCGGAGTGTCCTTTGCTCACAACGACTGGATAGCCTATGCCGGCACCGTCTTCCGGCTCGATCAGGAAGATCTATACGTGTACCAGCTGAACCCGGCAAACTCGGAAGAGTACAAATACCAAGGCAAATGGGAGGCATTCCATAGCATTCGTGAAGAAATCAAGGTCAAAGGCCAGCACCCCGTCGCGGCGGATTTGAAATTTACTCGCCACGGGCCGGTCATCTATGTGGACAAAGAAAAGAAGAGAGCCTTTGCGGTAAGGACAGATTGGCTCGAACCGGGAACCTCGCCATACCTGGTGTCGGTAGCAGTCATGCGGGCAAAGACGTTTGCCGAGTATCAGAAGTCCGTGGCCCGTTGGGGAACGCCCGGGATGAACCTTGTCTATGCCGACATGAGAGGAAATATCGCCTGGACGCCGCGAGGGTATGCTCCTATCCGGCCGAACTGGGATGGCCTGCTGCCCGTGCCCGGAGATGGGACATACGAATGGTCGGGCAGATGGAGCGGAGCGCAATTGCCTCTGAGTTTCAACCCACCCAGTGGCTTTCTCACCACCTCAAATGAGATGAACCTGCCCGCGGACTATCCCTACAAAGAGAGGAAGTTGGGGTTCGAGTGGTCGGATCCATCCCGGCATCAGCGAATTAGCGAAGTCTTGTCTAAACCCGCCAAGGTCTCACTGGAAGACTCGATGCGTTTGCAAAATGACGAGCTCTCTATCCCGGCACGAAGGCTGGTGGCGTTGCTGCGGCCATTGACCAGTGATGAGCCGGAGACGCGGGTGCCACTGCAACTGTTGCAGAAATGGAACGCGAGACTTGACTCCAACTCAGCTGCGGCGGCGCTGGAAGAAGTGTGGTTCACGCGGCATCTCCAGCCCGCGTTCAAAACGGCAATGTTAGGCAGCCAGGCGGCCGCGCTGTTCGATTCGCCCAGTATTCAGGTGATGCTTGAGTGGCTGGAGCATGCCAACGCGCAGCAGCGAGAGAGACTGTTGCTTACCACGCTCTCAGCAGCGTATGCAGAAATGAAAACGCTCGAAGGGCCGGACCCGCGTCAATGGTCCTGGGGGAAACTGCACCACAACTTCAGTGAACATCCGTTCTCCCGTGTAGTGGATGAAGCACAGCAGAAGCAGCTGGATGTCGGACCACTGGAGAAAGGAGGTAGCGCGTCTACGGTGAACGCCTCGCCCTACCGTGCAAGCGATTTTCTGCAAGTGAGCGGGCCCTCTGTGCGCATGGTGCTGGACGTGGGGAACTGGGACAACTCGCGCGCAGTAAATTATCCGGGGGAATCGGGCGATCCAAATAGCCCACACTACCGCGATCTGGCTCCAATGTGGCAAGGCGGTACATATTTTCCCTTGCTCTACTCCCGAGCGGCGGTAGAGAAGGCAACAGAAAAGCGAATCCGTCTCATGCCTGAGCCAGATGTGCGCTGACGAACATTCACGTCCGAAAGCGGACAGCTCTCACCCCTCGTAAGCCCGCACAAACGTCGCAACGGCAATAGTTTAGAAGCGGTGCCAGGACGGCCACTCAATTGCACTCACCGAGAGCGAGGATATCTGCGTGATGACCACGAGCTTTCTTCGGCAGGACGTCGCATACGCGCTGCGCCAGTTGCGTAAGAGCGCCGGATTTACTTTCGCCACCGTGCTTACGCTGGCCCTGGGCATCGGCGCCAACCTCACAGTTTTTCTCCTCCTCTACGGCGTCCTGCTCCGTCCGCTGCCGTTTCCGCATCCCGAGCGAGTGGTTCGGGTGGAGCGGTCCTACCCCAGCGGGGACCCAGTGCCCGTCTATTCCGGGACCGTTGCGCTGTTCCTGCGCCGTACCAGCCACACGTTGGAGTCGGCTGCCGTTTACGACTACATTCCCAGCAATGTGAACCTGGTGCAGGAGGGTGAGGCGATTCCCCTCAAAGCGCTGCGCACCACTTCGGATTTCTTTCGTGTGTTCGCTATGGAACCCGCGTTGGGCCGCGATTTCAACGCGGGCGACATGGTTCAAAACGCGCCCGGAGTAGCGGTGATCAGCAACGCCCTCTGGAGCGAACGTTTCGCCTCTGACCCCAGTGTCCTGGGCAAGGCCATCACACTCGGTAACAAGACCTATGCCATCATCGGAGTCGCACGCCCGGAGTTCCGTCTCGATGGAAGAGTGGACGTGTGGATACCGCTGCCCATCGTGGAAAGCCCTAAGGACTCTGGCCACGAATACAACCTGGTTGCTCGCTTGCGACCCGAGGTCAGCCGTACCCAAGCACAGGCCGATCTCAAAGATGGATTGCTTCAACTCAAGGGCACCTATCCCGATCTTTGGGATCGGCAGGAATCAGTACGCGCGCTGGATTTTCATGACTCGCTCGTCGGCGATATTCGGCCCGCACTCGAAATTCTTATGGGTGCGGTCGCCCTGGTTCTGGTGATTGTCTCCGCGAACATTCTCAGCCTGCTGCTTACCCGTTCCATTGCCCGCCGCCGTGAGATGAGCCTGCGCTCCGCCTTAGGCGCATCGGGCTGGCGCATTCTGCGCCAACTTCTGGTGGAGAATGCCCTTCTATGCCTCGCCGGGGGCGTTGCTGGAATCCTCCTGGCGCAGTTAGCCGCTCCCATTCTCATGCACGTCAGCCCGCTGGAATTGCCCGCCTTCAGCTCCCTGCAGATGGGCGCTCCGGCGCTGGCGTTTGCTGCAGCGCTCACGCTGGGCTGCGCGCTGCTCTTCAGCCTCGTTCCGGCCTTCGAAAGCCGCAGTACACGGTTGAGTGAGTCGCTGCGGGTAAACACGACGCAGATCGCCGGCGGCCGCCACCTGGCCCAGAAGGCCCTGGTGGTCACCGAAGTAGCGGTCTCACTGGTGCTGATGGTCGCCGCGGCTCTCTTGCTGACGAGCTTTTGGAAGCTGGTGCATACCTCGCCCGGCTTCGATACCCGCAATGTCATCACCTTCAAGAACGCCTTCACCGATCAGCAGGCCGCGAGCAGCGCCTCGCTCAGCCGGCGCCTGGACGAACTCACCGCGCGGCTTGAGGCCATTCCTGGAGTTGCCTCAGCGGCGGCGGTGTCCAATCTCCCTACGCAGTTGGTCGCCGATCTGTCTTTCGACATCATTGGCCGCAATAAAAACCGCAGTGATGCCGGGGGGGATGAAAAATACGTGGCCATCACTGCGCACTATTTCGACGCATTACGCGTTCCCATTGTGTCCGGCCGGCCCTTCACCCAGTCGGACAGCCACGCCTCCGCGCCGGTCGTGATCGTGAACCAACAATTTGTTCGCACCTATTTCAAAGGAGAAAATCCCATCGGGCAGCACATCCACATCGGTGCCGCGATGGGTCCGGACTTTGAGGATCCCGTTCGCGAAATTGTCGGCGTGTCTGGCGATATCAAGCAGACCGGACTCGACCAACCCACCCCGGGGGTCATGTATCTGCCTGCGGGCCAGCTTCCAGACAAAGAAACCCAGATGTTTAATGGTCTGCTGGGCACCAGCTGGCTAGTGCGCACCAAGTCCGCGCAGGTAGATGTCGCGACTGCTGCCCGTCGCATCTTTATGGACAATGCGCATACTCCTTTGCTGAGCTTCGAGCCGCTCGACCAGGTCATTAGCGCGTCGCTGGCTCAACAGCGATTCAGCATGATCCTGCTTTCCGCCTTCGGTCTGATTTCCCTGGTGTTGGGAGCCGCCGGCCTCTATGGTGTGCTGTCGTTCGCGGTCGCACGCCAGACCAAGGAGATCGGGGTACGGATGGCGGTGGGCGCACAACGCGGAGACATCATTCGCATGGTGCTTCGTGATGCAGGAAAGCTGATTCTCCTGGGCCTGGTGATCGGAGTGATCGCCGCACTGGCCGGAGCGCACCTGCTGCAGAGCCTGGTCTTTGGCGTCGCCCCGCGCGACCCGCTCACGCTGGTATGCATGTGCGGCGTGCTTTTGCTCACTGGGCTGTTCGCGGCTTGGTGGCCGGCAAGACGCGCTGCCACAACGGAACCGATGCAGGCCCTGCGGGCTGAATAGCGATTAGCCGGGAGGCCAAACCATGGACCGCCCGCCAAGCAGGTGTACGTGAAGATGGTCAACCGTTTGGCCGCCATCGGGCCCGGTGTTGATGACCGTGCGGTAGCCCTTTGATAGTCCTTCGCTGTCGGCGATTCTGGCGGCCACCAGGTGAAGATATCCAATCAAATCCCGATCTGCGGCTTCCGTCTCAGCCAAGGATGCAATGTGTTTGCGCGGCACTACTAAAATGTGCGTGGGCGCCTGCGGATTAATGTCTCTGAAGGCATAGGCCAGATCGTCTTCAAAAACCTTCTTCGAAGGAATCTCGCCGGCAAGGATTTTGCAGAATAAACAGGGCATGTCGTAATCATCCTACCTGCTGAAGTATCGCGGATGCCCCCCTGGCTTCCACGGATCATAATTTGCGGCGAATGCCTCGCGAGCCGCGATGGGCGGATGGGTGTAGGTCCAGAAGACAACCAACGGCGACGGATACGGATACTCAAGCGATTGTTCTCCCAGGCGCTGGAACGACTGCGCGTCGACCTTCTGCGGATCGGCAACGATGCCATGGACAACCTCGATTCCGAAGACGTCCGCCTGGTGCTCCTGCGCCCGACTGATGCTGTTGCCGATGGGCTCCGCTATAAACGAAAGGATCGACAGCGCCAGCAACACCACCCCGGTCGCCGCCCAGTCTTCGAGGGAAGCGATATGCCAGCGCGGCCCGTAGCGCCCGATCAGCCAATGAACAAAGTGGGAGCCGATCCATAAGAAGAAAAGAGACAGCACCGCTCCCATCGCGAGCCCACGTTCGATATGGTGCAACACATAGTGGCCGAGCTCGTGGCCGAATACGAGCAAGATCTCATCTGGAGGGGAGCTCTTGATGGTGGTGTCCCAAACCACCACGCGCTGCGACGAGCCAAATCCCGTGACGTACGCGTTTGAGCTGGTGTATTTTTCGCTGGCCTTCATCAGGAACATGCGTGCAGGAGGAATGGCATCGCCTGTTTTCGCGACCACCCGTTCCAGTTGCTGCACCAGCTCCGGATGAGTCTGCGCCAGCGGTTCAAAATGATTGAACATTGGGTCGATGACCAGCGGCAGCACAAAGACAACCAGCACCTGCAGGGGCAAAGATATGAGCCACAACCAAACCCACCACCGGCGGGATTTCCGAATGAGAGCGAAGACTACGGAAAGAGCAACGGTACTGGTGATGAGATCCAGCAGCAGTGCCTTGCCCCAGTCCGCAAACCAACTGCCCCAGCCCTGGATCGACTGACCGTAACTGAGCGAGATATGGTGGCCCAAGATCGCGAGTGGCAGATGCGCCACTGAGAGCAGCAGCAGGATCAGCGGAGCAAAACAAAACCCCTGCAGCCACGGCTTGTGTGTAACCGACGCTGTCCACGCGCCCAAGCCAGCAGCCCAGCGGAAATCAAGCACCGCGAGCAGAACGACAATGCTCCAAAGGGTTGAACCGAAGTCGAGACCAGTGCGCCAGTAGTACAGCGACCGCGCATTCTCCAGCACGGCGGGTGCAAGCGTGTACACCATGTGAGGATTACCGCTAATCATAGGAATGCAGCGCCGTAGTAGACGATCGACCTGTGATTCTTTCAGCCACTAGTCGTCAATTATCAGTCAAGCCGAACCAAATACGCTTCGCCTTCGCTGGGCTGCAGCTCTCGGGCAATCTCGACCGCGCGCCCCTTGTCATCCTCCGCCGGCCGGATCCGCACCCAATGACCTGTGGGCCCGGTGAACTCGATCACTTTCGCTGTACTGTATTTGCGTGTGAGCTGGTCGCGCAACTGAAACGCGCCCTTCTCATTCTTGAAAGCGCCAATCTGCACGCACCAACGGCCGCCGTGGTCCAGCGGCGACGGAGCAGCAAATACCTCGACGCGCACCCGGGCCAAACCAGGCCTCCATACCCCGATTGCTTTTGCCGATGCTAGCGAAAGGTCAAGCATCCGATCGGGAACAAACGGCCCGCGGTCGGTGACGCGCAAGATAACTGATTGCCCAGTCGACAAGTTCGTGACTTTAATCAGTGAATTCATGGGTAGCGTTCGATGAGCCGCCGTCAGTGCATCTTTGTCAAAGATTTCACCGTTTGCGCCCCGTCGTTTGTCGTATGGAGGCCCGTACCAGCTGGCAATTCCTTCCTCGCTAAAGATCACCGGGTGTGAGGCGACGAAGTCTGCATCCGCTGCGCTGTCAGCCACGGAACCGGGCACGCCGGCCGGCGCGGCAGTTGGCGCAGCGGGCGGAACAGAACCAACCGGAGGAGGAGGCGCATTCAGGGAGGGGGGTGGGGCAACGGCGACCGGCGTGGGTTTGTGGTGGCATCCCGTGACCAATGCCATCGCGGCGCCAAGCAATATCATTTGCGGCAGGGCCCGTAGCACCAGGCCAGGGCCGCCGGTTACAGGCTTCACTAGCGGGCTCCGCCGCCAGATCTGTCGTCAAGCTGTTGAGCCAATTTGCGTAGTTGATCGGCGGCCGAGTTGAGCGCCTGCGCGGAATCCTGCCGCAACTGAGGTACCACTTGATCGTTGAGATAAGCGATCACTTTTTTCACCTCTTCCTCAATCCTCGGCATCGCCTGGTTGAGGCGCTCATCGACCTTTTTCCCGAAATCTTCGAAGCGGCCAGTACTTTTGTCATCGAACGCCTGGTGAACCATAATCCCCACTCCTGCATCTCAATTGTGTTCGGGAGCCATGGATGTTCCCGGAGGCAACACCTGTGACCCCAGCGTCCGGGTGCTTGCGGATACACAGGTAGAGTAACGCACTCGCCTACCTGAAGTACCGGCCTTTGAGCCTTGGCCCATTGGCTTGCAAAGACTGGAATAACGACGAACCTTGGAAGACGAAAGGAATGTCTTGACGAATTCTTTGCTACCGTGGCGTCGGTTGGCTTTTGTCTTCTTAGCCATGGCCTGCGGCGGCCTGGGTCACGGGCAGACGGTCACCGGAAAACCAGCTACAGCGCTGACGGCGGCTTTACCCGACGCACCCCAGCCGCAAGAGCAACCGCCGGCCCAGAATTTCCAGCCGCGAAGTCAACAAACGGCCTATTCCCCGAATCCACCGGCGCGGAGGTTCGCGCAAGTGATTGAGCCCGGGCAGACGGAGTACCAGTTCACCGCTCCCGACAAACTGGTGTTTTCGTTGACCGAGGTTGCCCGGCCCTTCACGTTGATTCCCGCCCTCTACTCCGCCAGCTACGAACAACTTTTCAATACTGACCCGAAGTACGGCAAAGATTCCGGAGCATTTGGCGAAAAGTTTGGCGCAGCTATGCTGCGTTCCGCCAGCGTACGAGTCCTCTCCGATGGTGTTTTTGCCGGCGCCTTTCACCAGGATCCGCGCTATTACCGGATCGCCCATGGCAGCTTCCTCCGTCGCAGCCTCCTCTCCGCTCGCCAGGCACTCATTCGCCGCGGGGACGACGGTATCGATCAATTCAACTATTCCGGAGTTGCCGGCCGCGCGGTTGCCGCTGCCCTAGTCGTGACTTATTATCCCGAACCCAGCGTGACCGCCAGGGTTGTGAGCCTTACTTTCCTGACGTCAATCGCCACCGACGCGGGGGGCAATTGGGTATTGGAGTTCTTTCCCAACATGGCGCGCAAGTTTCCCATCATCGAAAAACTACGCGTGGAGTAAGCCGGCGTACGGCCCCGCGTTCCTGGAATAACCCAAAAGGTGACCAGGTATCCAAATCGCCACCGTCGTAGTCGCCCCCACCTCCGTTCAAATCAATAGTTTGCCGTCCGGCTCGCTATTCTCGCAGTTCAACGGGAGTCGTTTCGGTCTCTTGAGCGAAGCTCGTACTCTATAACTGGATCGGACCAGCTCTTACCAGGTCCAACTATCAGATTCTTCAGTGCCTCCGGCCCCAGCGTTTCAGCGTCAAATAGATCAGGAGACTTCATGTCCAGAGCCGTCAAGTATTCCGAGAGAGCGGTAACAATTCTTGCCCAAGGCGCGTGGTCGGTTTTTGAACGAGTCAACCGCATCCGCCCCAATGCCTCTTTCACCCCCAAGTGGTCGGAAAAGCCGCTGCTGAAGTCCTACCAGAAAGAAAAGCCGCCCCTTGGCTGGCCCCGTAGCACCGATTCTCTTTGCCCCAAGTGTGTGCCTGAGATCCGCCAGCAGATCATCGATGGGAAATTGCCCCACGAAGTGCTCCTTAATGAGAAGGTGGGCGAGATCAAGGCGCAGATCATCGAGCGCGACGGCAAGATCCTGATGGTGAAAGACTGCCCCAAGCACGGCCACTTTGAAGACGTCATGGCCATTGACACTGAGTTCTTCCGTCATCTGGAAGAGGTCTTTCCCGGCCGCGACATCAAGGCCCACAACGATGAAGGCCTGCATAACCATGGCACGTCGACCGTCACCCACGGCCGTGGCTCGGTGCTGACCATCGATCTGACCAATCGCTGCAACATGATGTGCGATCCCTGCTTCATGGACGCCAACCAGGTCGGCTTTGTCCATGAGCTGACGTGGGACGAGATCAAGACCATGCTCGACAACGCGATCTCCATCAAGCCGCGTCGCCAGATGTCGGTCCAGTTCTCCGGCGGTGAACCCACCCTGTCGCCCTACTTCCTGGATGCGATCGCTTACTCCCGCAAGGTCGGCTACAACTCAGTCCAGGCGGCCACCAACGGCATCGAGTTTGCCAAGAGCAAGGAACTTTGCCGCGCCGCCGCCGAAGCGGGTCTGCGCTATGCCTATCTCCAGTTCGATGGCATCGGCAATGCGGCCAATTCGCATCGCAAGGTGGGCAACCTCTTCGACGTCAAGCTACAGGCGATTCACAACCTGCACGAAGCCGGTGTCGACATTGTTCCCGTTACCACCATCATCAACGGTATCAATAACGAGCAAGTGGGCCGCATCATCCAGTTCGCCCTCGACAATCCCAAGAAGATCAACTTCGTCAGCTTCCAGCCGGTCTCCTTTACCGGTCGTGACGAGGACGTGAGCGAGGAGCGCCGCGTGGCGCAGCGCTACACCCTCAGCCACATGGCCCATGACGTCAAGAACCAGACCGGCCTCGGTGAGCCCACACGCGACTGGTTCCCTATCAGCTTCATGAGCACCTTCTCCGATTGGGCCGATCTGGTTCATGGTCCTAACGCGGACTGGGGACAGCTCTCTTGCGGATGCCATCCCAACTGCGGTATCGGCATGGCTCTGATGATCGACAAGGAAACCAAGGAAGCGGTTCCGGTGACGGCCTTCCTGAACGCCGACCGGCTAGCCAAGGACGTGGCTAAGATCAATGATGCGGCCCGCGGCAAGTTCCTTTCCGTCGTCGGCGTAACGCTGGCTCTGCTCCGCAATTACGACCCCACCAAGTCGCCAACTCATTTCAAGATTCTTGATCTGCTGCAGAAGTTCGATAAGTGCTTCGGCGCCACCGGCCGCAATTATGGCAAGGTCACTGGCGACCGCACCATGGCGGACATTGAACAGCGGCGCGCCGATCGTTGGAATTTCCTTTTCATCGCGGGCATGTGGTTCCAGGATCTCTTCAACTACGACTTCCGCCGCACCGAGCAGTGCATTATTCCCTACGCTACGCAGGAGGGTGAAATCTCATTCTGCGCGTACAACACGGGCGTGGGCTGGCGCAACATCATCGAGAAGATGCACATGACGGCGACTCTGACCAAGTGGTACGAGGAGCATGGCCGGCACGAGATCTTCGCCGGTGGCAAGAAGGTCAGCATGCAAAACGCCACCCACACACTGGTCCTTAACCAGGATCACGTGGACGCGCACGCCAACGACACGCTCGACAAGCTGGGCATTGCCAAGAATTCGCGTGAGGAGAAGCTGAAGGCGCGCGACACAAAAATCAAGGCGGATGCAGAAAACGCCAAGATGGCGCGGCTCTATCGCGAGCATGTCCTGGGAGAAAAGCCAAAAGAGGGGTTCATTCCTCTGGACACGCTGATCGCCCCTGCGCCCAAGCCGACTCCGGCCGCCAGCGAAGAACCTGTCATGGGAGACTAGTTCCATATCAATAGAAGTGCAGGAAGGCTGCCGGTAATGGCAGCCTTTTTTGTGCTCCAATGAAAGCGATGCGCAAGATCTGGATTGCAAGTCTACTTGCTGCCACCCTGGCGACCGCTGGCCTGAGCGGCTGCACCGTTTATGGAGAGAAAAAACCACCCACCCTCAAGAGCACGACCAGCGCGGAGCAGTATGAACGGCTCTTTTGGACCGCGGTGAAGGAAAAGAAGTGGCAGCAGCTGCCGGGGATGCTAGCCGCTAACGTCATGTATAGCGTTGGTGGAAAGGTTCTCAGCAAAGACCAGGTAGTGCCTTATCTGCAAGGGCTGAACATCGCCGATTTCACCATCACCAACATGGTTGTCAAGCCAAACGGCGTAGACATGACGCTCAGCTACACCCTGCAGCTTTCCCCGTCTGGTGGCCCATTGCAGACCTCAACCGCCATCAGCGTTTGGCAACAGGTGGCACAGGGTTACATCCTCATCGCGCACAGCGTTCAGCCCCAATAGACCATGAGTATCCACTCATTAGTATCCACTAATGATGACCCCCAGAGAGCGGGTCGCCAAACGTGAGTCCGGGCGGGAAGATTCTGCGTGAGAGCCAGTGGAGGGACCTGCGGTTTCCGTTCCGGCTCTCACGCAGGCGCGGCACTAAACCGGTCCCTTTCACCTCTGATACATTCGACCCATGGTGGGTCCTCGTCCGGCAGCGATCCGGAAGTTTCAGCGAGAGCTATTATCCTGGTTTGATTCCCACGCGCGCGATCTCCCTTGGCGGCGAACCGCTGACCCCTACCGAATCTGGATTTCAGAGATCATGCTGCAGCAGACCCGGGTGACGGCCGTCCTTGATTACTATTCCCGCTTTCTATCCCTTTTCCCCACCGTGGAAGCTCTTGCGCTGGCCAAAGAACCAGCTGTGCTGGCGGCGTGGAGCGGGCTAGGCTACTACCGCCGTGCCAAAATGATGCACCGGGCCGCGCAGGTGGTTGTTCGGGAGCATCAAGGGGCCTTGCCTACAACCGCTGCGGAGCTGCGGAAGCTGCCCGGCATAGGAGAGTACACCTCCTCAGCCATCGCCAGCATTGCCTTTGGCGAGCCGGTTGCGGTGGTCGATGGCAATGTCGAGCGCGTGCTGCTCCGTGTCTTTCCCGGGGACGAAAAGCCGCCGACCCCCGCTGCCCAGGTAAAATGGCTTCGCGAGCGCGCCGCCGGCCTGGTCGACCACAAGCGCCCAGGAGACTTCAATCAGGCGATGATGGAACTGGGAGCCACGGTCTGCCTGCCCCAACGCCCCCTGTGCCTGCAATGTCCGGTACAGCCATTTTGCGCTACTCGCGGCGAGCACCTGGCGCCACCGCCGAAAAAAATGCGCAGCAGGGAGATTGCTTACGCTCTGCTGCGACGCGACCAAGCGGGCGTAACCCAAGTGCTGCTGGAGCGCCGTCCCTTGACTGCCTCGCTGATGCCGGGCATGTGGGAGCTCCCGGAGGTGGCCATGCAGCCGGATGATCACCAGCGGGTCGAGATCGCGCTGCGCCACGCCATCACCGTGACCAACTATCGCGTTCAGGTGCTGCGCTTTTCTGAGCACGAGGCCAGGAATCGCTGGCCGGCCCAGCCTCATCCCCAGCAATGGGCAAAGAGTTCGGAACTGGGCAGTTTGCCGCTGACGGGGCTGGCACGCAAGATCCTCCAGCGGCTGCAAATTATGCCCCATAGCTTGTGATTCGAGGTGAGATGAAGAGATTCCTTTACCCTGTGCTGTCGCTGACGACCCTGTTAGGGCTATCCCTGCGGGCGGAGCAACCAGCGATGCCCGAGGTGCCCGAATTGGTTGGGGTCCCAGCCGCTGCGCGCCAGGCTGCCGCGAGCATTGACCCGGAAAAGATTCGTGCTCACGTTCGCTACCTGGCCAGCGATCTGCTGGAGGGTCGCGGCCCGGGCACGCGCGGAGGCCAACTGGCGGCAGAATACGTCGCCACCCAGTTCGCCCTGGCCGGCGCCCGGCCCGCTGGCGAAAATGGCACCTATTTCCAAAAGGTGCCGCTCATGGCCGTGCATACCGAGGTGGATAAGACCAGCTTCGCCCTGGTTCCCGCCACCGGCGCGCCCATCCATCTGAAGTACGGCGAAGATTATCTGACCAAGGACCAGACCGGTGCGCCGACCGCCGACATAAACGCGCCCATCGTCTTCGTTGGCTACGGTATCGATGCGCCGGAGTATCACTGGGATGACTACGCGGGCGTCGACGTTAAAGGCAAAATCCTGCTCGTCATCGTCAACCAGCCTCCATCGAATGACGATCATTTTTTCAACGGCAAGACCCTCACCTACTACGGTCGTTGGACCTATAAATACGAAGAAGCGGCGCGCCGCGGTGCACTGGGCGTGCTGATCATTCATCGCACTGACCTCGCGAGCTATGGGTGGGAAGTATTGCTCAACTCTGAATCGACAGAGGTGTCCTATTTGCGAGGCGATCCGCTTTCCACCCTTCGGGCTGCCAGTTGGATACAGATCGACGTTGCCCGCAAGCTCTTTGCGGCCGTCGGCATGAACGCGGATCAAATGATCGAAGCGGCGGGTAAGCGTGGCTTCAAGGCGGTGGAGCTGCCTCTCCGTCTCCAGGCGCACATCACCAGCCGGGTGAGAAAGTATGAATCGGACAATGTAATCGCGATGGTCCCGGGAGCAAACACAAGCTCAGGCGGCAACGTTCTTTACACAGCGCATTACGACCACCTGGGCATCGATCCCGCCGCGGCCGGAGACAAGGTATTCCACGGGGCAGTCGACAACGGAACTGGCTGCGGCATCATCCTCGAAATGGCACGGGCGTATGCTTCAGCGAAAACTCCTCCTCCGCGCAATGTTTATTTTGCGTCGGTGACCGCGGAAGAACAGAATCTCCTGGGGTCAAAATACCTGGGTATGCATCCTCCGGAGCCTGTTGGCGACCTCACGCTCGACCTCAACTTCGATGAGCTGCTGCCCATTGGCGTGCCCACCTCGGTGGTGGCCAATGGTTCCGAGCGAACCAGCTTCTATCCTGTAGTGGAGAAGACTGCGGCCGCCTTCGATCTTCAGATCCAGCCTGATCGGGCCCCCATGGCGGGAATCTACTATCGCTCCGATCACTTCAGTTTTGCCCGCTATGGCGTACCGGCGTTCTCGATCGATGAGGGTACTCTCTTTGCCGGCCACACGGCGGAATGGGGGGAGCGGCAAAAGGAAGACTACGACGACCACCGGTACCATCGACCCGCCGACAAATATCGGCCCGATATGGATTTCCGCAGCGATGCCAGATTGGCTCAGTTCGGGTTCTTATTAGGGTGGCAGGCTTTGTCGTCGGCGCCGGTAACGTGGAAGCCGGGAGATGAGTTTGAAGCTGCCCGTAAGCAGAGTACGAGCGGGCAATCGGCCCAATAGAGGAAAAAGTGCGATTTTTGGGTTGGCAGGTGCGTCCAGAGATTGCGGCTGGGCTGGGGTTTGCACTGCTCGCTTTGGCCCCGGGCTGGGGTCAGACCAAGACCCAGGATCCAGTGCTGCATCGTCGCGGCTATAGCCAGGTGGACGATGATCTCGACATGGGCGCGCGGTCGACTGGCCGGACGCTCCTTCCACCCGAGGCCTCAGGACCGTACGCGTTGGGGGCCGGGGGCTTGATCGATGTGGAATTGCAGCCCGACCGGCTCAGTGGCTTTATCAGCCGGCTGGGTGATCGCGAGAGCGACGAGGGCACGCCCCTGACGTTCTTCTTTGCAACCAGCCGGCTGGCGGGGCAGCGATTGGCTTTTACCACGCGCCAGGTTCATGGCGTTTGGTTTTCCTTTGACGGAACCATCGTGCGCGGGCCCGCACGCAGCCGCGACCAGCAGGGATATTACCTGCTGGAGGGCCGGCTGGTGATGCACGACGTGGCCAGCCAGACGGAGCAGGCACGCATGGTGTCGCTGCCCCTGTCTCGGCGGGGCTTCAACGGCTGAAGCCTGGTCGCGCGCCGCCCGATTTTATTCTCAAGAATTCTCCGGCCACGCTCCCGGGAAGACGCTACAGACATCAATACAATGAGACGGGGGATCGGGGTGCTGGTTTCCCTTCTTTCCCCAATTCGTACTCAAGAGGAGTTTCATATGGAGCGCACAGCAAGCGCGGTCTGGCACGGCGGCCTGAAAGATGGCAAAGGCAAGATCTCGACCCAGAGCGGGGTGTTGAAAGATACCCAGTATTCGTTCAGCACGCGATTCGAGAATGGCATTGGCACCAACCCGGAGGAACTGATTGCGGCGGCCCATGCAGGCTGTTTCACCATGGCGCTCAGCGCTCAGCTCAGCACTGCCAATCTGCCCCCGGAGTCGCTGGATACCAAGGCCACGGTAACCCTCGAAAAAACCGACGCTGGGTTTACGATCACGAAGATCCTGTTGACGACCACAGCCAAGATTCCTGGTGCGGATAAGGCGGCCTTCGACAAGGCGGCGCAGGATGCCAAGGCCAACTGCCCGATCTCCCGGCTCTTTAAGAACAACACCGAGATTACTCTCGACGCCAAGCTGGTCTAGTGTAGTTTCGCTCGCAGAAAGAAACCGCAGGTCCCCTGACTTGCGGTTTTCTTTTAGCTATTGGCGAGGATGTATTCGCGCAGACTGCGATTGATGTCGGCGGCTTGGACCACGCCGTTATCGAGCAGTTGGACCCACTGTTTCGCGGATTCATCATGCGACATGGCGCCCAGCAGGTAATTAGCCTGCACGATGATCTCGAGTGCATTGCTTAGATCGTGAGACAGACGACGGATTTCTTTGGCTTGTTCTGCAGGGATGTTCTGAGGATTGGGCGTCATTCGAACCTCGCCGAAAACCGATCGCGGTCTCGGACTCATGCTTTGTTTAGGTTGGTGGTTCCCCGAGATCGCCGGTTGTACCAGGATGAGTCACTTTGTCGATCATCTCTTTAGTAACCTCACCTCAGAAAGTTGAGCAGAGGCGTCCGCTAACGTTATTGTAATGGGATGAATCCATATGCACGACAGCTAGGCAGTCGCGATCCTCTCAAAGTGGTGGCCACGACCGCCAGGCATCTTGAACAACTTTCCGTGGCGCTCGGTCCGGCGCGCATCGAAGAGTCGCCCGCTCCAGGAAAATGGAGCCCACTCGAAATCCTGTGCCATCTAGCTGATTGCGAAATAGTCTTCGCTTATCGACTACGCCAGGCTCTGGCCGAGAATCATCACGTCATCCAGCCCTTCGATCAGGAGCTGTGGGCGCGAAACTATACAGGCTATGATGCACAGGCGGCGATGATGACATTCTCATGCGTGCGCCAATGGAATCTCATGCTGCTGCGGTCCGTACCTCCGGAAGCGATGTCCAAGGAACTGCTCCATCCGGAGCGTGGCGAAATGACGTTCCGCGAACTGATGGAAACCATCGCCGGCCACGATCTGAACCACTTGGCGCAGTTGGAAGCGATTGCAGTGCAAGTGCCGCTAAGCCGTTAGCGTACGAGGTGAGAAGCCCCCGCATTGAAGGCTGGGGAAGCGCTGGTGAACAGGTGCGTTTGACATCAGGGCCGGCTTTTGTACACTAGGGGTTGCTGCCTATCCAGCCGATCGCGCTGGATTGTATCGTGCCGGAGTGGCGGAATTGGCAGACGCGCATGGTTCAGGTCCATGTACTCGCAAGGGTGTGGGGGTTCGAGTCCCTTCTTCGGCACCAATCAATTAGATTAAAAACCCGTTGCTCAGGCGGATCTTCTGACCGCCCTTTTCGCTCGTAAACTTTTTCGTCTGGGCCGTTGACACAATCTCTATTGCGTCAATCGAATGACAACCCCTGCCGAAAGACGGATGTCGTGTTGTTGATTCGCCGGGTTGATCGCGTTGTTGGGAAGCTGCATGTACTGATACTCAGCCTGGATGGGCCGTAGCAGGAGATGCTTACTCATGCGAATGTCCAGTCCCAGTCCCGTCGCCAGGGCAAAGGAGGTCGCCGCGCCTTTGGGACCTGAAGCTCCGGGAAAGTAGGAGTCGAACGCGTGCGCCACCCCAAAAACCCCCTGGCCGAAAGGGATCCATCGGTGGTATGGGTGGCTAAGCCGCAGCCCGCCCATGGCTGAAGCCAGGCTCAACCCAATCCCAGGGTTTTCGGGCAGATTATTCTTGCGCTCGCCGGAGACCTCGGCCACTACCGAGAAGTGCCGCCACACGGGAACGGCCAGTTCGCCCGTGCCGCCGCGCATCCAGAAGCAGCCGCAATTGCCCACCGGCACGTTCACCCGCAAGCCAGAGTAGGTGATGGATACATCCGCCACGGTCTTGTCCGGCCTATCCTGTGCTCTCACCGGGTGAGTGGTAGCGAAGAAACTAAGACTGGCGGCCAGAGCCGCGAAAGCAATCTTGTTTTTCATGTGCGGCTCCCTTTATTGAACGGTTAAGGTGACGGTGGCTGAGTGGCTGAGTGATCCGCTGGTGCCTGTCACGGTGACGGTATAGGTTTGCTGCGGTTGCCCAAAGAGGCCGCCGGTGCCGCAGCCCCCCAGCCCCGCAACCGTGCCCAGCGCCAGCAGCAGAAGGGCGACCGACAGCAGCGGCCCTCGCTGGAAGACTCTTCGCATTCGGCGAGCCCCGGAAATTGGAAGCAACAGCAATCCCAATGCCGTCACTCCCCATCCGGTCGCCCAGGAAATGCCGTGATCCTCATGCAAGGCGGCTGCGGAGCGCGCGGTCTGGATGGCCAGCGTCGTGGCGGCGGAGCTGCTTCCCGGCGTCACGGTTGCGGGCGAGAAGCTGTAGGTCGCTCCCGCCGGCAGGCCTGTCGCCGTGAGCGCGATCGCCGAGGAAAACGATCCCGAAGCCGGAGCCAACGTAAAGGAGTAAGCAGCGGAAGTTCCGGGCAAAATCGGCCCCAACGTGCCAGGTGTACCGCTGGTCACCGCAATGGTGAAGTCGACGGTGACTGCTACCTTGGCCACTGCGGCAGTCAGGTACCCTGAGGTGAAGTTCAGCGTATAGGTGCCCGGCATGGTGAAGGCAACCGCGCTCAGGTCAAAATCGCCCACACCGTCGACCCCAGCCACCGTCACCGTGTAGGAATAGCCGCCCGGCCCGCTGATGGTGAGCGTAATGGAGTTAGTAGCGCTGCTCACCAGCGTACCCGCGGCGTTTTCAATATTTACCGTCACCTTGCCCAGGCTGACCCCGGCCGCGATCGTAGCCGGCAGCGCCGAAGGCAGCGCGAGCTGCACCGGGCTGGACACATTCGCCGGTGTAACCGTCACGGTAGCCTGCGCCTGTTGCAGGCCGGCGGAGGTAGCGGTCAGCGTATAGATACCGGGGGCGGTCAGCGCCTGCGAACCCAGGTTGAACTTCGCCACACCATTTACACCAGCTACAGTTACCGAATAAGAGTAGCCACCCGGCCCGGTGAGCGTAAGGGTGACCGGGTTAGTTGCGCTCGCGATCAGCGCGCCCGCGGAGTTTTCAATACTTACCGTGACCTGGCCCAGGTTGGCTCCGGCGGGGATGGTCGTGGGCACGGCGGGCGTTATGGCAAGTTCTGCCGCCGCGGCCAGGTTGGCGGAAACCGTCGTGGTGGCCTGCGCCGGGGTGAGATTGGGAGAGGTAGCCGTAAGCGTATATGTGCCGGCTGCGCTTAACGGCAGCGAGCTCAGATGAAAGCTCGCCACCCCATTGACGGCGGCAGCCATCACGGTGTGTGAGTATCCACCGGGCCCGGTGATGGTGAGCGTTATCAGGCTGCTGGCGCCGGTGAGCGCCCCCGTCGAAGATTCAACATCGATCGCGACTGTTCCCAGGTTGCCCCCGGCTGTGACCGGTGGAAGCGGAGCGGCAAACGCCAGCTCCGCGGCCGCTGACCCCGTTCCCATTCCCGTCACCGCCACATTCTGGGTGGCCGTGGGTGAATTACTAACATTGTCTGCGATCACCACATTGCCGGTCAGCGAGCCATCGGCAGTCGGCGCCAGTTCGATACCCAACACACAATCGGCGTTCACCGCCAGCGTCGTACTCGATGTACAGGTGGTATCCGCGCCGCCCAGGGTGAAATTTGCCGGGACCTGCAGACTGGTCACCGCCAGCGATGACGTGCCAACGTTGCTGAAGGTCACATCCTGCGCGGCAGAAGTAGCACCCAGCGCTACCGAGCCGAAGTTGTCCAGGCCGGCCGGCCCTCCCACGTAGCGAATAACGCCATTTCCGCTGTCCGCAATCAACATGATCCCGGCGGGAAAGAAAGCAACATCTTCGTCATAACTCAGCCCGGCCAATATAGCCTCGCCGCCGTCTCCGCTATAGCGTCCCGCCCCCGTATAAGCGCCGGCCACGGTGGTAATAGTGCCTGTACCTACGTTCACCTCGCGTATCAGGAAATTCCCAGAGTCCGCAACGTATACGTTGCCCGCCGCGTCTACCGTTAGCCCCTCAGGATCATTAATCTCAGCGCTGGTTGCCGGGCCTCCGTCTCCTGTATGACCAGCTGTCCCATTTCCCGCGATGGTGGTGATGACTCCTCCCGCCACCTTGCGGATCACATTGTTGTTATCGTCCGCGATGTAAAGGTTGCCGGCGGCGTCCAGGGCAAGAGCGTCTGGCTCATTCAGTTCCGCGCTGGTCGCGGCTCCGGTATCTCCTGTGTAGCCAGCCGTTCCGTTTCCCGCAATGGTGGTGATGATGCCTGTAGCCACGTCTACCTTGCGAACTACATTGTTGACGGTATCGGCGATGAACAGGTTGCCGCCGGTGTCCACCGCAACCCCCGTTGGCCTATTGAGAGTGGCGCTGGTCGCGGCCGCCCCGTCCCCTGTATAGCCTGCGGTTCCGGTGCCGGCGAAGGTGGTGATGATGCCCGTGTAGCCATCGACCCGCCGCACCGTGGCCGCTAATGGTTCACTGATGTAGAGATTGCCCGCTCCATCGAAGGCGGTCCTCCATGGGTTTGCCAGTGTCGCGCTGGTGGCCGGACCGCCGTCGCCGCTGTCAGGCCCGCAAACAGTGCCCGCGACCGTCGTGACTTTGGAAGAGTAGTCGTCCTCTACCACGCAGTTGTCGATATCCGTGATGTACACGTTGCCATGGATGTCGACCGCGACCCCGCTCAGATAAGGGTTGGTCAGAGGGGAGAAGGGAAAGGTTGCGATGGGGGCGGTATTGAATACGCCGACGGGAGCAATACCGATACCGTGCAGGAACACCGAGGCAAGTGCGGTCCCCGCAGGCTCGTCCCGCGGCCGCGCCACATGCGCATGGCTAACCCACGGAGCCCGCGCAGCCGGCGCGGCAACGTCGTCTACAACGCTGTAGCCGATTGCCTCGAGCGCTCCCGTGCTCAATCCCGGCTCGTGGGGAGTGAAGCTCATCGTCTCCGAGCAAGAGCTTCCTTCGGGCAGGGTTGCGCAGGTGTCCGCAGTGATCTGGTAGTCCAGGTTTACCGTGCTCTCGGTGAGAGCCCGGCTGCTGGCGACGGAGCCGAACACATCGCTATCCAAGGCAAAGTGGAGCACTTCGGTCGCGGTGCATGGCGTAACCTTGGCTCCCGTCGGGCACACGTTCACCGATCCGAAGTCAACCGCGCCCGTCGCTAATTTCTCCACCCCACCCGCGTGATCCGCGATGTATAGGTTCTGGTGGGTATCCCCCCATACACCATACGAAGCAGTCGTGTTCCCGAAGATGGTCGTGTCTCCGTAAGCGTCATCGCTCCGCCGGATGCCGCCCGAGGTCTCGGCCGTGTAGAGGTTTCCCGAGGCGTCTAGGAAAATATTTTGCACATGCGCGACGAAGAACTGATAAGTTCCCGAGGAACCGCCCGCTGGGATCCTGGAAATGGAGTCATTCGTGTTATCGCCGTACCAAATGTTGTTGCCGGCGTCCACAGCAACACCGCGGATGCTCCCCGACGGAATCAGCAGCGACTGAATACCTCCCGCGGTGTATTCAGAGAGGCCATTGTCGTCGGTGACGAATACATTCCCGTTGCCGTCCACGGCCACCGAGACGGGCGAGCTCCAGCCGGCGCCGAACGCCGTCTGCGCGCCGCCTGGGGTGATTTTGTAAACGTTGTTGTTCCCAGAGCTGGTGACGTATAAATTGCCAGACGTATCGATGCTTATGCCTTGAGGGGTGCTCAGACCGCTGCCGACCGTGCTCTGGGTAACCCCGTCCGCCGCCAGCTTGAAAATCGACGACGCGCTGCTGTCAGCGACATAAAGATTACCGGCGGAATCGCCGGTCACAGCGGTCGGAGTTGTCAGACCGCTAAGCGGCAGCGTGCTCCAGACGCCGGTAAAGGTGAGATAGTCCGACTGCGCCTGAGCCAGCCCCCCACTCATCGCCACCATCATCCACGCCAAGGCCAGATATCTTGCCGGCTGCTTCGCTACCGCCTTGACCCCTGTATAACCTTGAAGACGCCCCCAACAAGTCGATCCTGAACGCACGTGGAACCTCCCCGCATGCAGCGGCTGACATGACGGCCGGCTGAGACCGGGCGCCTGCTCCATGTATCGAACTAAAGGGGAATTACTTGAGTAACGGAATACGGCCGGGAGCTAGCTATATCAATCAGATCTAGCTCACCCTTTGGCCGCGGCCGGTGTTTTTTCCAGGGCACGGAAGAAGCGATCGCGCCAGGTAAGTATGTCGGCCTGGCGAATCTGGTGACGCAGGCGAAGCATGCGCCGCCGCCGCTCTTTCGGCTTCATCTCCAGAGCCTGCTTCAGCGCTGCGGCAACGCCCACTTCATCATTGGGATTGACCAGGATCGCGCCTACACGAAGTTCCGGGGCCGCGCCTGCAAATTCGCTCAACACCAGCACGCCATTCTCTTCTGTCTTGGCCGCGCAGTATTCCTTCGCCACCAGGTTCATGCCATCCTTGAGCGAGGTGATCAGAGCGACATCCGCTGCCCGGTAAATCGCGATCAACTCGTCCCGCGGCACAGACCGGTAAATGAAATTGATGGGAACCCAGCCCGGCTCGCTGAATTCACCGTTCACGTGGGTCACCAGGCGCTCCACTTCGCGCTTGAGCTGGTCGTAACGAGGAATGCCTTCCCGGCTCGGGACAACAATCTGAATCAGTTCGACCTTACGGTGAAACTCCGGGTATCGGCGTAGAAAGTTGCCAAAGGCCTTGATGCGCTCTGGAATGCCCTTGGTGTAATCGAGGCGGTCCACGCCGACCGTGATCTGAATATCATGCGTCTTGGCTTTGATCTGCTTTGCCCGTTCGATCACCGGTTCCGATGCGGATTGTTCGGCAAACCCGCGGTAGTCGATGCTGATCGGGAAGGCCTCGATTTGCGTGCGTCCATGCTCAGTGACCACCATGCGGCTCTCCCCTGTCCCTGAGATCTTGACTGAAGGAACGAAGCAGCGAAGGCACGCGATCAGGTTTCGCTGGTCCCGCCCGGTCTGCACGCCAAGCAGGTCGTGCGCCAGCAAGTCCTCGAGAATCTGTATTCGCCAGGGAAGCTTGGCAAAGATATCGGGCGAGGGAAACGGGATGTGAAGAAAGAACGCGAGCCGTGCGCCCGGGCGCCGGCAGCGCAGCGTCTTGCCGACCTGCATGAGCTGGTAGTCGTGAATCCAGATGAGGTCGCCAGGCTTCGAGGCTTTTTCCACAGCATCCGCGAACTTGCGATTAACGCGCTCGTAGAACTCCCAATAATTGGGATCGAAGTTGCAGCGCGATTGCAGGTCGTGGAAGAGCGGCCACACAATTTCGTTGGAGAAACCTTCGTAATAATTGCTCTGCTCCTCTTCGGTCAGAAAGAGCGGAGCGTACTGGTAGGGATTGTCCCCACTCGCCTTCTCAAGAATCTTGCGGATGCGGGGCGAGTCTTCTGTTCCACCCGAGCCTACCCAAATGCCACCGTGATCTTTAAGCAGTGGCTCGAGCGCACTGACTAGGCCGCCGCTGGCCGGCTGTCCTTTGAGTACTCCGTCCTCCGTAGTGAAGGTGATAGGGATGCGGTTGGAGACCAGGACCAGATGGGGAGACTTCATCGCGCGGCCCCCGCTGGTGTGGATGCTGCTGGGGAGGGGTTTCGCGAAGCCGCGATCCATGCGTCCAGGAACTCCAGCAGTTCCTTCGGGGGCCGTAGCCAAAATTGGGCGAACGACGCACGCACCTCAGTGCGCACCAGGATAGAGAAACCTCTGCTCTCAAGGGCAGCGAAGGCATCTTCATCGGTGAGATCGTCGCCCAGGTACGCCAACGGTACGGCAGCTGGTTCTTGCTCCAGGATCTCTCTTACCGCGGTCCCCTTGGTGCGATCGGTCGAACGCAGCTCGAGACCGCCGTCAAAGGGCAGCAAATGCAGGCCGCCAGGTTGGGCGATGCGGTTAAAGACAGTCTGAATCGAGGAGCGGATCTGCTCCTGCGTGGCGGGCGGCACGTTACGCCAGTGGATGGCCAGCGATGCGGGCTTAACCTCGAGTGCTTCTGCAAAGCCCAGGGCGGTCATCTCCTCCGCCACTCGTTGCAGGGCAGCTCCCTGCACGGCTTCAAGCGGGAGCAGCCGGTAGCGGCCGTCGCTGTTCAGCTGCTCCCATCCGTGGCTTCCCCAAATTTCAGCCTTGGTGCTGGCCGGCAAGAGTGTGCGAAGCTCGCGGGCGGGACGGCCGGAGATCAGCACCAGCCGAACACTGGCCAGCCCGGATAGAGTTTCCAGCCGTTCCGGTACCCCCGGGTAAGGTGTGGCTGCAAAGCGATCCACATGGAAGGGCGCCAGGGTGCCGTCGTAGTCCAGCATCAGCAGGGAGAGGGTCGCGGAACGAAGACTCTCCGCCAGGGCCGCCGCTTCCGCCGAATTCGCCCAGGGTGGAGGGAAATGATTCATATATCACTGCTTCGATGCTGGTAAGGCAAGAGTTGGTGCAAGCGGGATGCAGAGGCCGGGCCGCTCAGCAGCATATACTGACACTAGCCCATGGATAGCCAACTTACAAAGATTCTGGCCAGCACGCGGCGCGGAGTGGAGGAGCGGAAGGCTGCATCGTCGATCCGCGATTTAGAACGGGCGGCCGCTGCCCACCAGCCCCGAGGCTTTGCCCGCGCGCTGCGGCAGAAAGCAACGACCGGACCAGCGGTGATCGCGGAGCTGAAGAAGGCATCCCCCTCGCGAGGATTGATCCGTCCCGATTTTAATGTGGCTACCTTGGCGGCTGGGTTTGCGGCGGGAGGCGCCACCGCCCTGTCCGTGCTTACCGAAGAGCACTTTTTTCAAGGCAGTTTGCGCAATCTGGGAGTGGCCTCCCAATCTTGTAATCTGCCCTGCCTGCGCAAAGATTTTCTGGTCGATGACTTCCAGCTTCTGGAGGCGCGCGCCCATCGAGCTGATGCCATTCTGTTGATCGCCGCCGCCTTGAGCGATGTGGAGCTCCGTGCGCTGGCAGCGCAGGCCCACGCCTTGGAATTGGACGTACTCTGCGAGGTGCATACTGCGGACGAGCTGGACCGGGTCATGGACTTAGGCTGCGACGCGATTGGAGTGAATAACCGCGATCTCAGCACGTTTGCGGTACGGCTCCAGGTTTCGCTCGATCTGGCCTCCCGCCTGCCGTCTGGCGCGGTTCGCGTAAGCGAAAGCGGGATCAAGACCGCCGAAGACCTTAACCGCTTGCGGGCGGCGGGGTTCCATGCCTTTCTCGTCGGCGAGTCGCTGATGCGGCAACCTGACCCCGGTGTGGCGCTCGACGCCCTGCTTATGGCCGCAGTCGGGGACCGCTCGCCTGTGAGCAGGTGAGAGCCCGCCATGTGGATCAAGATATGCGGCAACACCAATCTTGAAGATGCACGTTTTGCAGCGGAAAGTGGCGCGCATGCACTGGGATTCATTTTCGCTACGAGCCCGAGGCAGGTCGAGCCGGAGATGGTTCGCCAGATAACGGAAAAACTGCCCCGCGAGGTGGAGAAGTACGGCGTGTTCGTGGACGCCGGTTTCGACGAGATTGTGTCCACCGTAGCTACCGCCGGTTTGACCGGGGTGCAGCTCCACCGCTCGTCAGACGCTCTGCTGCCGTTTCGTCTGCGCCAACATTCGCCCCGGTTGAGCATCTTGCGCGTGCTGCACTACAAGGATCAAGAGTTTGCGGGACAATTGAGCGAGTTGAGCCGGGATCAATTTCTAGACGGAGTCCTGGTAGACTCCTCGAGCCAGCGAGCGGTAGGCGGTACGGGCACCAGCTTCAACTGGCAGGGGGCGCGGAACAGCTTCCTCGAGGCAGCGCCGCGTCTAAGGCTGATTGCGGCCGGCGGCTTGGCCCCGGAGAATGTGAAGCAGGCAATTGAGGTCTTGCGACCCTGGGGAGTAGATGTGGTGAGCGGCGTAGAGAGCGCCCCCGGAAAAAAAGACCCCGCGCGTGTGCTGGCCTTCATCCGCTCGGCCCAGCAAGCAGCAGCGGAGTTCATTGAGGCTCCAATTCCATCCCACAAAGCTTGATAGGCGGAAAGAAGAGGAAACCGTGAGCACAGTACACACCGTTCCCGGCCGTTTTGGCGCCTATGGGGGCCGCTACGTTCCGGAGACCCTTATGGCTGCTTTGGAGGAGCTGGAGCACGCGTATGCAGAAGCGCAGGCTGATCCGGTTTTTCACGCCGAGCTTAATTTGCTGCTCGGGGATTATGCCGGCCGTCCCACCCCGCTGTACCTTGCATCCCGTCTGACCGAGCAACTGGGCGGAGCAAAAATCTACCTCAAGCGCGAGGATCTGCTCCACACCGGCGCCCACAAAATCAACAACTGTCTTGGCCAGGGCCTGTTGGCGCGCCGCATGGGCAAGCATCGCGTCATCGCCGAAACCGGCGCGGGTCAGCACGGCGTAGCCACCGCGACGGTCTGTGCCCTATTCGGCATGGAATGCATCGTGTATATGGGCGAGGAGGACATGCGCCGCCAGGAGCTCAACGTATTCCGCATGCGTCTGCTTGGTGCGGAAGTTCGCGGCGTCAGTTCCGGCTCCCGCACATTGAAGGACGCCATCAACGAAGCCATGAGGGATTGGGTCACCAACGTCCGCACCACGCATTATCTGCTGGGCAGTGTCCTTGGCGCGCACCCCTACCCAACCATGGTGCGCGACTTCCATCGCGTGATCGGGCAGGAGATCAAGCAGCAGATTCTGGAAAAGGAATCCAAACTGCCTACCGCGGTGCTGGCCTGTGTGGGTGGTGGTTCCAATGCCATTGGTGCGTTTTACGACTTTATTGAAGAGCCGCTTGTGCGGCTGATTGGGGTCGAAGCCGGCGGCAGAGGGCAGGAACTGGGCAGCCATGCCGCGCGCTTTAGCGGCGGAAGTCCCGGTGTTCTCCAGGGCACTTACTCGTACTTGTTGCAGGACGACGGCGGCCAGGTATCGTTGACCCACTCCGTCTCCGCCGGGTTGGACTACGCCTCTGTGGGGCCGGAACACGCCGCCCTGCACGACTCAGGCCGGGCCGAATATGTCTCCGCTTCCGATGAAGAAGCGCTGCAGGCAGCCCAGCGACTGGCCAAGACGGAAGGCATAGTGCCTGCGCTCGAGAGCGCGCATGCCGTCGCCGAGTGTATCCGGCTGGCGCCCAAGCTGGCGAAGAACGACATATTGGTGGTGAATCTCTCCGGCCGCGGCGACAAGGATATGGGCATCATGGCGCGCGAGCTGAAGCTGGCGGGTGTGGCGCATGCCGATTAAATTCAATCGGGGGCTGAAACCCGGCTTGGTCATTTACCTCACGGTCGGCGATCCGGACTTGGCGACCACACGTAACGTTGCCTTGGCGGCTATCGATGCGGGGGCCGACGTGCTCGAACTGGGGGTACCGTTCAGCGATCCGCTGGCCGATGGTCCGGTGATCCAGCGGGCCAGCGAGCGCGCCCTGGTCCACGGTACAACTTTGCAGGACGTGCTCACCCTGGCTGCGGAATTGCGCATTCTGAGGCCCTCCGTCGGATTGGTAATCTTCTCCTACTTCAATCCCATTTTGCGCTTCGGGTTGGGGCGCTTTTGCGCCCATGCCGCCCGTTGCGGCGTGGATGGGGTATTGCTCACGGACGTGATCGTGGAAGAGGCAGAAGAGTATCTGACAGAAATGCACCACAACGGGCTGATGCCCATCTTTCTGGCTGCCCCCACCAGCAGCGATGACCGCCTGAAGAGGATCGCGGGCGTTTCCCATGGTTTTGTCTATGCCATATCCCGGGTTGGGATTACCGGCGCGCAGCCGAGTCTGGCTGCGGATGCTCGCGGGCTGGTGGAGCGCTTGCGCCAGTTCACCCAGTTGCCGATCGCCGTGGGCTTCGGCATCTCGAGTGCGGAACATGTGGCCGCTGTGGGCGAGTTCGCCGACGCGGCAGTGATTGGCAGTGCCATCGTTGGCTTGATAGAAAAGGCCGCCCCGGGAACGGCGCCGGAACGAGTTGCAGCATTTCTTCAGGGATTGAGGCAAGGACAGCAGACCGCCGCCTCTGTCTCATGAATGTGCTGAGCAGGATTGGACGTGGTGGCGTCCCGACGGTACGGGAAGATTCAAGCGGCCGGGCCACGTATCATGTGGACGAGGCTACCTACAGAGCAAGGGAAGCGCATGGATATTGACGGCTGGCGAAGGAAAATTGATGAACTGGATCTTCAAATCGTGGCGCTGATCAGCGCCCGGGCGCAGGCCGCGCAGGAGATTGGCAAGTTGAAGCGCTCCACCTCGCTGCCGGTGTATGAGCCGAACCGTGAGCGCGTGATCTTCGAGAATGTTCGCGCCGCCAATCACGGGCCGCTGCCGGATATCGAGCTCACCCACATCTACGAACGCATCATCGATGTGATGCGATCACTGCAAAAGGACGAGCTGGCCTCACAACGCAAGAATGGGCCGAGTACGACCGGAGAGATAGGAAAGTAACCATGATAGTAGCTATGCAGGAGACAGCGACTGAGGAAGACATCCAGGGGGTGATCGAACGTCTCGTTCAGGTGGGCTTCAATGTTCACCGCACCACAGGGGCCATCCAGACAGTTTTGGCGGGCGTAGGAACACCGTCGCATTTCGACCACAACGACTTCAAATTGCTAGCCGGCGTCGCTGATGTGGTGCGCATCTCATCGCCCTACAAACTGGCCGGCCGCGGTTTCAGGCCTGAAGGAACCATTGTTCGCTTTCCCAACGGAGTCTCGGTGGGTGGGGATGAGGTTGTAGTCATGGCAGGTCCGTGCTCGGTAGAATCCCGCGAGCAGATCTTTACCGTGGCCGAGCAGGTAAAGTCGGCAGGCGCCTCGTTTCTTCGTGGAGGGGCGTTCAAGCCGCGAAGCTCCCCGTATTCCTTTCAGGGAATGGGCCTTGAGGGGCTCAAGCTGTTGAAGGAAGTACGCGATCGCACCGGCTTGCTGATTATCAGCGAGGTGATGGAGATTTCCCAGATCGACCTGATGCTTCCCTATGTGGACGTCTTCCAGGTGGGAGCGCGCAACATGCAGAACTTCAACCTGCTGCGCGAGCTTGGGCTGGTGCGCAAGCCGGTCCTGCTGAAGCGGGGAATCGCAGCCACCATCGAAGAGATCCTGCTCTCTGCGGAGTACATCCTATCGGGTGGCAATTACGACGTGATGCTCTGTGAACGGGGCATTCGCACCTTCGAAACCTACACCCGCAACACCATGGACATCTCCGCCATACCGGTCATCAAGAAGCTTTCCCATCTGCCGATATTGGCCGATCCATCGCACGGAACTGGTCTGCGCGATAAGGTTCCCCCCATGGCCCTCGCCTCGGTCGCTGCCGGCTGTGACGGTTTGCTGATGGAAGTACATCCCAACCCGGATAAGGCCTTTTCCGATGGAGCGCAATCATTGTTTCCCGAACAGTTTGAGAAGCTTATGGACCGGCTGCGCCTTATCGCCCCCGTTGTTGGCCGGAGCGTACGGGCAGCCGAAGTTCCTGTGATTGGCTGAGTCCGGGAAAGCCAGATCTGTTAGAGCGAAGCTCCAATGACCATCCAGCGAATCACGATCTTGGGTACCGGGCTCATTGGCGCTTCCGCCGGGCTGGCCCTGCGTGCCGCCCAGTTCCCGGGCGAGATTGTCGGCTGGGACCGTAGCCCATCCCATCTGCAGATTGCGCTGGATCGAAAAGCGATCGATGTAGCCGCCTCTGATCCAGTCAGTGCCGCGGTTTCGAGCGACCTGGTGCTGCTGAGTGGGCCGGTCTTCACTATTTTGGATTGGCTGGAGAAGCTCGCTCCGCTGCTCCAGCCTCGTCAACTGGTCACGGACGTGGGCAGCGTAAAAGTGGCCATCGCTGAATGCGCGCTGCCGCTCTATGGCGGGCCGGGCCAGGCTGGCTTTCTCCCCGGTCACCCTATGGCCGGCAAAGAAGTAAGCGGCGCCGCCAATGCAGATGCCGAGCTTTTCTCCCGCGCCGTGTGGCTCTTTACCGAAGGTGCAAATCACCCCCTGAGCCCCGAGTGGCGCAGTTGGGTGGAGCGCTTTGGATGCCGGACCATGGACATCCAGGCCCGGCGGCATGATGAGATCTGCGCCTGGGTCAGCCATCTGCCGCAGTATCTCTCCACCGCCCTGAGCGCCATGCTGGAGGAGCGCTTTGGCGACGCCCCGGACCTGCGCGCCATTGGAGGGCGCGCATTGCGCGAGATGACCCGCCTGGGAGCCAGCCCCTATTCGATGTGGCGGGACGTTGCGCATACCAACACGGATGCAGTTGCGGAGGCACTGTTGGCGCTGGAGCAGCGGCTTGCCTACCTACGCGAAAACCTCAAGACGCCCGAACTGCGCGACGAGTTCGAACTGGCCAATCGTTTCCGAACCAACCCTCCCCGACACACTTAAACCGGCCGTTCGCATCGTAGTGATGTGCCCGGAGCACAATAAACCCATGTCACTACTCGATATCCTCATCGGCCGTCCTCTGGCCAACTGGGAGGAACAAGGAGAGCGGATCGGGCCGTCAGCCGGCATCCCCATTTTCGGGCTGGATGCTCTGAGTTCAGCGGCATACGGTCCGGAAGCGGCTCTCACCCTCCTCATCCCGCTTGGGCTGCTTGGAATTCACTACATTCTCCCCGTGATCGCAGCCATCGTCATGCTGTTGATCATCGTGTACTTTTCCTATCGCCAAACCATCGAGGCTTATCCCCAAGGCGGGGGATCCTACACGGTGGCGTCGTCGAACCTGGGTGAGCATGCCGGATTGCTGGCCGCCGCTGCCCTGATGATCGACTACGTATTGACGGCGGCGGTCGGCATCTCCGCGGGCGTAGGCGCACTGGTCTCTGCCCTGCCGAAGCTGCAGCCGCATACGCTCGGCCTCTGTTTGTTGATTCTTCTTCTGCTTACCGCGGTGAACATGCGCGGTGTGCGCGACACCGGTGTTGCTTTCCTCGTCCCCACCTATCTATTCGTCGGCTGTCTGCTGATCGTCATTGCTCTCGGAATCTTCCACGTGATCGTGACCGGTGGCCATCCCGTTCCGGTGATGGCCGTGCCCCGTTTGCCCACTGCCACGGCCACTCTAACCCTTTGGCTTCTGGCCAAGGTCTTCGCCAGTGGTTGCACTGCGATGACCGGAGTAGAAGCCGTGAGTAATGGAGTGATGGCCTTTCGCAAGCCGACGGCTGCCAATGCCAAGCTCACCCTGACCATCATCATCGCGTTGCTCATTGTGCTCCTGCTGGGCATCGCCTTTATGTGCCAGGCCTATGGCATCGGCGCCACCGATCCTGAAGGACACTCCTACCAAAGCGTGCTATCGCAACTGACCACCGCGGTCGCGGGACGAGGAATCTTCTACTACGTCACCATCGCGTCCATCCTGCTGGTGCTCTCACTCTCGGCCAATACCGCCTTTGCGGATTTTCCTCGGCTCACCCGGGCGGTGGCTCACGATGATTTCCTGCCGCATCTCTTCGCTCTTCGCGGACGGCGGTTGCTGTATTCCGCCGGCGTCTACTGGTTGGTATTCCTTACCGCCGCGTTGTTGATTCTCTTTCGTGGTGTGACCGATCGCCTCATCCCCCTCTATGCCATCGGGGCCTTCCTGGCATTTACCCTCTCCCAGGCCGGTATGGTCATGCACTGGAGGCGTACCGGCGGGGCCGGCTGGCACTGGAAGATGCTGGTAAACGGTGTAGGAGCGACGGCCACGGGTTTGACGACCGTTGTGGTACTGGTGGCCAAATTCCTGGACGGCGCGTGGGTGACTGCCTTGCTCATTCCTACGCTGATTCTGCTCATGAGCATGGTTAAGCGTCACTATGACCGGGTGGCCGCACAGACCGCCGACGATTCTCCGCTAGACCTGGCCGGCATCGCACCTCCCTTCGTGATTGTGCCTCTCGACCATTGGAGCCGGATCACCGAGAAAGGCATGCGCTTTGCGCTGGGGCTCTCTCACGATGTGCAGGCTGTCCACGTGGACTGCGGGGAACATGACGAATCGCTCGATGATATCTGGCAGCGCAACGTGGTCGCGCCGGTTCAGGCTGCTGGATTGCCGGTGCCCGAATTAATCACCCTGCAGTCCCCCTATCGCTTCATCATCCTCCCGCTGGTAGAGCATGTGCTGAAGATGGAGCGGGAACATCAAGGCCGCACGATTGCTGTGCTGGTCCCGGAATTGGTCGTCAGGCACTGGTGGGATAACCTGCTACACAACCAGCGGGCCCAGTTGCTGAAGCTGATGCTGCTGGTCAAGGGCAACCAGGGGATCGTCGTGTTGAACATCCCTTGGTACCTGCAGAAGTAGAAAACTGAGTTCTATCGCATCAAACGACAGAATGCGCTTTTAAACAGGCGCAGAAGCGGGTCAGAGTATCATTCGAAACAAGATGGGAATCGAGAACGCGGGAGCCAACTTTACTGGCCCGAAATATCCAAGCCCCCTCCGGGGAGACCCGGAAAGCCTATTCGAACGATGTTCATGGTTCTACGCATTCTGTCGTGAGCATCTATTTCGCGATCACACCGCAGCAATCTCTGATGCACTTTGGCCGGGCGTCCAGCCCGGCCCTGAAACCCACCTTCTGGAAATAGCCTGCGGTCCCGGCTTTTACGCTTGCAGTCTCGCCCAACGTTTCCCTGACATTCAAATCACCGGTGTAGATCTTTCCGAGCGCTTGCTCTCCCGTGCCAAAGACCGGGCCGACATTCGCCGCTTGAAGAACTGTCGTTTCGTCAAAGCAAATGTTCTCGCTCTTTCCGAATCGCTGGCGCCTGTAGATGCGATCATCGCCTCCCGGCTTTTCATGGTGGTGGGGGATCGCCCGCAAGCACTGCGCGAGATATTCTCGGCTCTGCGGCCTGGCGGCCGTTGCTTTATCGCTGAGCCTACGTCGGCCTTGCGCGCCATGGTCCCGCTCTCTTGCATGTGGTTGTTTGCCCGCCTCATGGGAGACTGGAGCACCCGGTTCCACGAACCATGGAGGGCAGCGGTGCTCAAGCAGGAGGAATTCCAGTCCCTGATCGCCTCGCAACCCTGGGGCACCGTCAGCCTGTGGCAGGATAACTGGTATCAGTACGCGGTCTGCGACCGCAGTTGCTGACGCGGAGAGTCCTTGCTTTATAGAGCCCTGCACCCGGGAGAGAGGCCAACTGTTGGCGAGGGTTGTTGTGCCTTAGCCGTGATGGCCAAGGCGCCGCGTCCAGGCAGGGTAAAGACGCGGTTATCCCCTCCACTCACCCCGGAACAGGCTTCGGCGCTCAACATCTGCTTCATTCGCGACACCACGGAAAATATTCACCAGGTAACAGAAGCCGGTAACAGCGCAGGGGTCGTCGCCTACACGCCGGTTGGCGACGAGGCGGCTTTCGATGGCATTCTGCCCGCCGGCTTTCAGCTTCTGGCGCAGCGAGGCGGCGGCTTCGGAGAGCGCCTTCTTTATGCCTGCGAAGATTTATTTGCCTGCGGGTTCAGCGCCGTGTGCCTGATCGATTCCGACAGCCCCACCATGCCCCAGGACGCACTCGTGCAGGCGGTCTCGTCTCTCGCGCGGCCGGGAGATCGCATGGTGCTGGGCGGTTCCGATGACGGAGGCTACTACCTGATCGGTGTGAAGCGCCCGCATCCGCGTCTCTTCGAGCAGATCGACTGGAGCACGGAACGCGTGTTCCAGCAGACACTCGATCGGGCCAGAGAAATCAGCTTAGAAACCGAACTGCTTCCCACCTGGTACGACGTGGACGATGGCGCCACGCTCGAACGCCTTCGTCGTGAACTCCTAGCCGCTCCTCGCGCGGGATACGATGCCACGCACACCAGGACATACCTCGAGAGCCTTCAGAACCCGCAGAGCCTTCAGCCGGCCTGCACTACGAGCAAGGCATGCTAAGCGCAAGATCCACCAGTGGCCGCGCATGGTTCACCAACAGCGCTCTTGCCCTGTTGGGAGTGTTGCTGGTGGGATTGTCCCGTCAGGGCGTGAACGAGATCCATCACTTCGTGATTGGCTTCGGCCGGGTCGCAATGTACCAGGCGCTGCTCTACCTGGTAGCAGTCTGGGTGGTGCTCAACCGGCCGGCGAACCGCTGGACCTTCGCGATCATCCTGGCAGGTGCCGTGGCCTGCAGGCTGGTCTGCCTTTTTTCCCCGCCCTTTCTTTCCAGTGACATCTTTCGCTACGTGTGGGATGGGCGAGTGCAGGCTGCCGGCATCAATCCCTACCGTTACATCCCCGCCGATCCTCACCTCGCGTTTCTTCGCGATCTCGCTATCTATCCCCACATCAACCGGCGAGACTACGCCCACACCATTTATCCCCCGGGAGCGCAGATGCTGTTTCTGCTGATCACCCGGATAGGTACATCAGTGCTGTGGATGAAGGCGGGTATGGTCCTGTTGGAGGCGCTCACCATCTGGACGTTGGTGAAGTTGCTGACAGCTGTCGGCTTATGCCGCGAACAGGTGTTGATTTATGCCTGGCATCCGCTGCTGCTCTGGGAGGTGGCCAGCAGCGGCCATGTGGATGGCGCGGCTCTACCCTTGATCGCGCTCGCGCTGCTCTTTTATATCCGCCATAAGCCCACGGCCACGGGAATCGCGCTGGCCGCGGCGACCCTGATCAAGCTGTACCCCATCGCCCTCTTTCCCGCTCTTTACCGCCGCCGTGACTCGCGTGATTGGAAGATGCCGGCAGTGGTAGCCGTCGTCGTCGCGGCGGGATACGCCTGCTATCTGAGCGTGGGTAGGGGGGTGCTCGGATTCTTGCCCGACTATGCCAAGGAAGAGGGGCTGGATTCTGGCAGCCGCTACTTCCTGCTGACGTTGGCCCGCCATGGATTGCATTGGGACGCGCTCCCCACTGCGGCCTTCTATGGCTTTGCTGGGTTGCTGCTGCTCGGGTTAGCAGTGTGGGCCTGGCTCAAAAGTGAGGCCGGCTCGCTGGCTGCGATTCGCGGGTGCTTTGTTATCGCAGCTGTATTCATGTTGCTGTTTTCCTCCCACTACCCCTGGTACTACCTGTGGCTGCTTCCTTTTCTAAGCCTGATTCCTTACGTGCCCATGATCTATTTCACCACTGCCAGCTTTTACCTCTACACGACGCAGCTTGCTAATCCCGGCCCGGCCATGTACTACATGTTTGAATGGCTATATGCCACGACGGCCCTGGTTGCGCTCTGGTGCCTGGGCGCCCGTTGGCGGGAAGCAAGATTGTCGCGTTTGCGACCCGCGCAAGATGAAGCGCTTGCGATGTATTCCAACACTGCGAGGAACTCATGAGCGAAAGTCTTTCTGTACTACCGCAGCTGGCGGAAGACCAGCAGAAGATGCGGCGCTACTTTGAGAAGCCGGAAGACCAGCTCTCCGTAATCATGGACGCGGATCCGGTCTGCCTCTATCTGGAAACGACCAATCGCTGCAACCTGTTGTGTACCACCTGCCCGCGCACCTTCGAAGAATTGGAGCCCGAGGCGGACATGTCGTGGGAGTTGTTTACCAGCATCATCGATCAGTATCCGAAGGTTGCGCGGGTCGTGCTGCATGGGGTGGGCGAGCCCATGCTGGTGAAGGGGTTGCCGCGCATGATCCGGTATTTGAAAGATCGCGGTGTGTATGTGCTCTTCAATACCAATGGCACGTTGTTGACCGCAGCCAATGGGCAGGCCCTGATCGACGCCGGGCTGGACGAATTGCGCGTATCGCTCGATGCCGCGGAGTCTTCTGTTTTCCAGATGGTGCGCGGCAAAGATATGTTCGATCGCATCGTCACGAATGTAGGCAACTTCGTCGCCATGCAACGCGCCAGTGAGTCCAAATTACCGCGGGTCTCCCTCTGGCTTACTGGCTTGCGGGAGACGTTGGCGCAGTTGGAGGCCTTCATCCGGTTGGCCCATCGCCTGGGCGTGATGGAGGTCTATCTGCAGAGAATGGTGTACCTGCCAGAGGGACAAGGTCTAGCGCGGCCCGAACAGGCACTGTTTGAGCACACCACCCAGCAGGAAGAAGAGGTTCTGCAACGAGCCGAAGCCGTCGCGCGGGAGCTGGGCGTGCTCTTCAGCGCGTCGGGCGCAACCGAGCCGCAGGTCAGCATCAAGAAGAGAAAGGACGACAGCCCGTGGTCGCTTTGCCGCCGTCCCTGGAGCCTGATGTACATTACGGCTAACGGACAAGCGCTTCCTTGTTGCATCGCTCCATTCTCCATGCGCGGCTACGACAGCTTTACCCTGGGCAACGCCACCCAGCAGACCATGCGTGAGATCTGGAATGGTGAAAAGTACCAGGAATTCCGGCGCGCATTGTTGAGCCCGCAACCGCCCCCGGCCTGCTCCAATTGTGGACTGCGCTGGAGCCTCTGATTTGGGCTTTCAAGGGGTTTCGGTGGTGATTCCGGCATTGAATGAGGCGGAAAGCATCGCCGCTGTCGTTCGCGAACTGCCTTGGAGCTTGATCCGCGAATGCATCGTGGTCGACAACGGCAGCACCGACTCGACCGCTGCCGAAGCGGCGGCAGCTGGCGCGAAAGTAGTGCATCAGCCACAACGTGGATACGGCCGTGCATGCGCCGCCGGGGTGGAAGCAGCCGATGCTGCATCCGACATATTGGTCTTCATGGATGGAGACGGGAGCGATGTCCCTTCCGAGATGGACCAATTGCTGGATCCCATCCTCGCAGGAGACTGCGACTTCGTGATCGGCTCCCGAATGCGCGGCAACCGCGAGCCGGGCAGCATGCTGCTCTCCCAGGTCTTTGCCGGCTGGCTGGCAGGCGTTCTCCTTCGCGCGCTCTACCGTGTGAGCTATACGGACATGGGCCCGTTTCGCGCGATCACCCGAGAGGCGCTGAGCCGCTTGCACATGCGGGAAGAAACCTACGGATGGAATCTGGAAATGCAGATGCGCTCAGCACAGTGCGGCCTGCGCATACGCGAAATTCCCGTGAGCTACCGCAAACGAGCCGGCGGAGTCAGCAAAGTCGCCGGCTCGATAACCGGCTCCGTAAGAGCCGCCATCCGAATCACGCAAACCCTTATGCGCGTAGCTGCAAACCGTTAAGAAAAGCCCCAGGTTCGCACCAGCGAACCTGGGGCAACCGTGGAGGTCGCCAACAACCCTTAGCGCTTCTCAGCCGCGCTCTCGATCGCCTGCCACTCTTCCGGCGAAAGGTGCACTTTAGCTGAAGCCATATTCTCCTCCAGGTGCTTCACAGAAGAAGTCCCCGGGATCGGAACCAATACCGGCGAATGATGTAGTAGCCACGCCACCGACAGCTGAGCAACCGTCGCCTGATGCTGCTTGGCTGCCTTGTCTAGTGGGCCACCGGGCTGTGCCAGCTTTCCCGCCGCGACCGGAAACCAGGGAATAAACGCCAGGTTGTGCTCTGCGCAATATTTGAGCGCCTTTTCATGCCGGCGATCACTCAGGTTGTACTGGTTCTGCACGCTGACAATCTTGACCGTCTTATTGGCACGCTCAATCTCCTCCGGCGAAACCTCCGACAACCCGATATGCCGAATCTTGCCCGCGTCCTGAAACTCTTTCAGCGCGCCGAGGCTCTCTTCCACCGGCACCTTGGGATCAATGCGATGCAACTGATAAAGATCGATGCGTTCCAACTTCAACCGGCGCAGGCTCATTTCCACGCACTGCCTAAGGTATTCCGGCCGTCCATCCTCTGCCCATTTGTTCGGACCGGAGCGCGTGAAACCGCCCTTGGTCGCAATCACGAGATCCTTCTTGTAGGGATGAAGGGTTTCCGCGATGATGTCCTCGCTGACCTCGGGGCCATAGGCGTCCGCGGTGTCAATGAAGTTGACGCCCAGCTCAAGTGCGCGCTGTAGCACATTACGCGCCTCACCGCGGTCCTTGGGTTCGCCCCAAATGCCGGGGCCGGTGATGCGCATGGCGCCATAGCCAAGCCGGTTGACCTTAAGGTCTCCACCCAGCATGAATGTTGTCGTAGCTTCTGTTTGCAAAGATTCCATACCGTTGAGATTCGCCGCCCTGGCGATTGGTTTCTCATTTCGGTGTGCTATCACTGATGTGATCCGATGCCCACCGCCAAAATCGTCGGAGCAGGTCCAAATGGCTTGGCTGCTGCCATCGTTCTATCCAGGGCCGGCTTCACGGTGGAGGTGCGAGAGGCGGCTGCGGTCGCCGGTGGGGCCGCGCGGTCGGGCGAACTCACCTTACCCGGCTTCGTGCATGATCTAGGATCCGCAGTCCACCCTCTTACCGTGGCGTCGCCGTTTTTCTCCACGCTGCCGCTGGCCGAATTCGGATTGCATTGGATCTGTCCGCCGGCCGAGCTGGCTCATCCGCTGGACGATGGAACCGCAGTCATGCTGGAGAGGGATTTGGGGGATACGGCTAGCCAGCTGGGAAGCGACGCAGCAGCCTATCGCCGCCTCTACGGACCGCTGGTGGCCAACTGGGACGGCCTCCGCCACGACTTGCTTAAGGCCATTGGCTGGCCTCGCCATCCGATTGCCATGGCCCGTTTTGGACTGCTGGGATTACGCTCCGCGCGGGCGATCGCAGATAGCTACTTCAAGGGACCCAGGGCTCGCGCGCTCTTTGCGGGTTTGAGCGCGCACTCATTTCTGCCTCTGGAGTCGCCCGTCTCCGCCGCCTTTGGCCTGGTGTTAGGGATTGCCGCGCACGCCGCCGGCTGGCCCATACCGCGCCGCGGCGCCCAATCCATTGCGGATGCGCTTGTGGCCTGCCTTAAGACTGCTGGTGGCACAGTGGTCACCAACACCCGCGTGCTCTCGCTGCAGGAACTGGGACATCCGGATCTGACGCTCCTGGACGTGACCCCCAGGCAGTTGCTGAGCTTTGCCGGTGAAGAGCTGCAACCATCCTTCTGCAGGAAACTGCAGCGTTACCGGTACGGTCCCGGCGTCTTCAAAGTGGATTGGGCCCTTAGCCAACCGATACCGTGGCGTGCCAGGGAGTGCTTGCGCGCCGGCACGGTCCACCTGGGAGGTACCTTCGAGGAGATAGCTGCTTCGGAGCGGGCGCCCGGACGAGGAACAATGAGCGAACGCCCCTTTGTTCTGCTCTCTCAACCAACACTTTTCGACCCCAGCCGGGCGCCCGTTGGGAAGCATGTCGCTTGGGCCTACTGCCATGTGCCGAACGGCTGGTCCGAATCTGCTCTCGAAGCAATCGAAGCCCAGGTGGAACGCTTCGCGCCCGGGTTCCGCGAGTGCATCCTGGCCCGCGCTGTCTTTAGTCCCCAGGCGATGAACCAGTGGAATGAGAACCTGGTGGGAGGCGACATCAACGGCGGCTCAGTTTCCGGCTTGCAATTCTTTCTCCGGCCGACCTGGCGTCAATATGGGACCCCCTTGCAAGGGGTCTACCTATGCTCCTCCTCCACGCCCCCGGGTGGCGCGGTCCACGGCATGTGCGGCTATTGGGCCGCACAAACCGCGCTTAGGTACTATAAAGAACTTCCAGCATAGTGAAGTCATCGTTGGGTGGCGTACCGGCCATGAAGACCTCGACCTTGCCCAGTACGCCTTCGATGTTGGCGCCTTCGACGGCGGATTCCAGTCGCTCTTCTCCAAAAAACTCACCGTCCCGGCCCTCCGCCTCAGTAACTCCGTCGGTGGCCAGCACAATGCGGTCGCCGGGTTTTAGCTGAAGGCGCGCGGATTCGTAGACAGCCTCCTCGATTAAGCCCACCACCATGTTGGCGTTTTCCAGTCGCTTGACGCCCTGGCTATTGGCTAGGAGTGGCTGTACATGCCCGCAGTTGACGTATTCAAAGGTCCCGTCCGGATCAAGCTTGACCAGGATCATGGTGGCGTATTTCTGCACATTCTTCTCGCAAATATAGCGATTGGCTACGTCGGCGATGTCGGCCAGCGGCTGACCGGCTAGCAATAAGCCGTAAAGCAGCCCCTGCAAAGTGGAAGCCAGGATGGCAGCCGAGACTCCCTTACCGGAAATGTCGGCGATCACGATGTACAGGCCGTCCGGCGTGGCAATTACGTCATAAAAGTCCCCTCCGACGTCTTTGCAAGCCACGCTGCGCGCGTGAACCTTCGCATACGGAAGGTTGGGAATGGCAAACTCCATCAGACCCTGCTGGATGGCCGCAGCGATGTTCAGTTCTTCGCGATACCGCCGCGAGGCTTCTTCGGCCTGGGCGAGAAAGGCGTTTTCCACGAGCGCCGCTGCTTCCGTCGCGATCGTATCGAGAAGATCGTTGTCCACCTGGCTCAGTTTGCCGGGTTGTAGCCGGCTGTCCAGGTAAAGCACGCCGAGAATATCTTTCTCGTGGATGTCGGCGCCCGCCGCGCGCTTGCGCAGCGGAATGCAATACACCATGCGGATACTCTGCTGCACCATGCTCTCGGTGCGCGAATTGGCCTCCGCTGACAAGGTATCGGTGACGATGAACTTTGAGGCCTTGCATGCTTGTGCGATGGCGCTGTGGGAAATAGTGGAATCGTCCTCCAGGCGATCGCCTTTGAGGCTGCGTCCCGCGGCGAGGGTCAGCTTCCCCTTCTCGTCTCTTAGGAATACGTAACCCCGCTCCACCTGGGTCAGCTCCAGAGTCGCTTCCACCAGCGTGGCCAGGATCTCGTTGACCGCCCCCAGGGTATTCAGGCGTTGCGCTGCGGCCAGAAACCAGCTCAGCTTCTCCAGGTCCGAGGTGGGTGCCGAAATCGCGTGCAGCTCGTCCAAAAGTTTATGAATGGTCGAGGTGCTTTCTCTTGCCGGGCCAAAGCGCAGCGATGGACCATTCAGCGAACCCAGCCGGATCTCGTCCCCTGGTTTCAGCGGCTGGCGGTCGATCAGGGGCTGTGCATTAAGAAAGGTGCCGTGGCGGCTGCCCTTGTCCACCACGTGGAACTGGCCCTTCTCATAGAGAATGGCAGCATGGTCGCGGGAGATGAAAGCGTGCGCCAGTACCAGGTCACGGTCCTGCAGCCGCCCAATGGTGAACGGCGTGTGCGAAACGTTGATCTCTTCCTGCCGGGTGTCGTCAATCAGCAGCAAAGCAGTGGCGGGAATGGGTTCGGCCATAGGATGCCCTTCGAGATAGCTCCGGAGTTTGCTTGCGCACTAGCCAAATCCACCGGGCTGATGTTAAGAAAACTACCACATGCTTAAGTTTGAAGGACGTGCTTCCAGACGCAGCAAATTCTCGTCACTCTATCAACCCCGTCAGTCTTTCGGCGGCATCCAAGCGTGCATAAACCCGGGCGCAGACATGCGCCATGTACATTCAGAGGCATAGGAGAAGAGAAATCGTGCGAATGTCCGTTATACCGCCCCCCCACACAGAAAGCTATGCCAGCTACCTCGCCGCCTTGCAAATGGCCGATGGACCCGAGTCACGAGCCGCGGCGCTAGGGGACGAACCAGTCCACCTCCCGGCCCTTCAGTTCCTCAAATCCCTGGACGACCTGGATGAGGAAGAAGATGAGGACGACGACGAGTTGGATCTGGACGATGACGAAGATGAAGAAGACGAAGATGATTTAGAAGACGATGAAGACTACGACGATGAGGATGAGGACGACGACGAGGACGAAGATGAGGACGAGGAGGACGAAGATGAGGATGGAGGCGTAAAGCCATTGAAGATGACCTCATCTGTGCCCGCCTGATCCGGCGAAACAACCTGGATTTCCTGCAGGTTCGGTTTGCTGGTAACACCCGGGTAATTGCCTGAAAGTGGAAGCTCTTATTTTGGGCAGGTGGGTTACCTTGTGGCAGACCCACCTACCCGGAGAGTGACTGTGAAACGGCGCATTCTGGTTGTGGATGACGATGACACAGCACGGCACGCCGCAGCCTGCAGCCTGCGGTCCATGCCTGGTTGGGATGTGGTCGAGGCTTACTGCGGTGCCCAGGCTATTGAAAGTGCTCAGCAGCATCAGCCGGACGCCATCCTGCTGGACGTGATGATGCCGGCGATGGACGGGCCGGCCATGCTGGCCAAGCTCCGCACAGCGCGAGCCACCAGTCACATCCCCATTGTTCTTCTCACAGCCAAAGTGCAAGCCGTGCAAGACGGCTCCCTCGCGCACCTTCCTGTTGCCGGAATCCTGTTAAAGCCCTTTGATCCACTGCGCCTGGGCAGGCAGGTCGCGGACGCCCTGGGATGGGACAGCGGAACGCCTCAGTCCTGAGTTGATCGAAGCGGCCGCCCGGAACGGAAGCACTGCAGGATTCGGCCCTCCGGCGACAGGGCCACGAGATTAGCCTCTCGGCCTTCCTCCAGCAAACCCCAACGCTCTCCAAGACCCATGAGCGCAGCAGGGTTGCTTCCGGCCATTTGCGCGCTGATCGCCAAGTCGGCGCCGGTAAACACAGAGAAGTTGCGCACCGCCTGATCCATGGTCAGCACGCTACCTGCCAGGACGCCGGGGGATCCGGCTGATGTGCACCGTCCATTGGACACGTCCACTTCCAGGTCGCCTAGCTTGTACCTTCCGTCGGGCATACCCGTAGCGCTCATGCCATCCGTAATTAAGACCGACTTTTCCACGCCCTTGGCCTTGTAAAACAAGCGCACCATCGCCGGATCAACGTGAATTCCATCGCAGATGAGCTCCGCAAAAAGCGAGTCGTTGTCCAGAACGTATGCGGCTATACCAGGATCGCGATGGTCCAGGCTGCGCATGGCATTGAAGGTGTGGGTGGCGCTGCGCGCGCCGGCCAGGAAACCGGCCTCTCCTTCCCCCAGGCTAGCGTTGCTGTGACCCAGGCTGCACACCACGCCCAGGCTGCTGGCGTGCTGGATCAAGTCGAGCGCGGTGGGCAATTCGGGCGCGATGGTCAAGATGCGGATATGCCCGCGAGCCGCCTGCCAGAACCGATCGAACAGGGCTATCGATGGCTGCATCAGAAGGGCGGCCGTGTGAACGCCCCTTTTGGCTACGGAGAGAAACGGGCCTTCGAGGTGGATGCCAAGAGGTACTGCACTCTCGGCGGAGGGGCCACGTTCGATCACGCCGGCGATCATGTCCAAGGAGCGTAAGGTTTCCTCGGTGGATGAGGTGACAGTGGTTGGGTAATATCCCCCTACCCCGTGGCTGGCCAGGGCCGCACCGACCGCGTGAAGGGCTTCCGTGGTGCCTTCCATCACGTCATGGCCCACCGCGCCGTGGACATGAATATTGAGATAGGCCGGGACCAGCATGGCTCCGGGAAACCCATAGACGGAATCGTCGCCCGCCGCGTCCTCCCGGCTCTCAATCGATGCGATGTGCCCGTCGTCTACGGTGATCCGCGGATACTCTACGATCTCGTTCCCGCGCAAGAGTCGCCGGGCAGTGATTGTGCTGGTCATTCGGTTACCTCGGGCCTTGCCTCCGGCGGTTTGCCTCGCCGCCCCTGAGGAAGGATATAGCAACCGGAGAATGCTCTAAACGACTCTCGCCGCCAGGGGCTGACCCTGGCGGCGAGAATGGAGAACCCTGGCAACTAAAGCAAGTGCACCGTTAGAGCATCTTCACTTAGCTGACCCTGCGCCTCTAAACAAAGAAGCCTATCTGCTCGAGAACCTCTTCACTCATTTCGATGTCGCTCAGCTTGGCGGCATGGGTGAACTTCAGCTCTTCCCGAAACCGGTCCAGAACGGCGGCATTGAGGTCGGTTCGCTTGTCCAGCAGGTGCAGCAGTTCCGCGGCGGTGGTCGCGTGCTGATAGTTGGCCTTAATGCCACGCGAATTTTCGATGGTGACGGCCACGGGGAGCGTGCGGAAATCGCTGGCTTGCTGGTGGGGCAGACGGGCTCGGATGTTGACTCGCATATTGGTGACGATATTGGCATGCGAGGGAGCCATAGAAAATACGACCTTAAGGGCGAACGTGTACCTGGACGGGTGATCAGGCTGGGCGGTCGGGGGACTGGCCGGAGACTTCACTCAGCCCAAAGGGCCAATAGCGTTGCCGCTTGGCCAGGATCAGGAAGAGACCGACCCCGCTTACGAAGACCGCGAGAACGTAAAGCATGTATATCCAACCCTGCGGTTCGAAGGCTTGGATCAGGAAAATATAGAGCCAGCAGGCCATAGCGAATAAAGCGGGCAACGGATAGAGCCACATGCGAAAGGGACGCGGCGCCTCCGGATGGCGTTTTCTGAGCAGCAACAGGCCGATGATCTGTCCCACGAACATGATCAGGACGCGGGCCAGCAATAGGGCGGTGATGATCTGCACCAGGTCGAACAAGCTCCCGATGGCAGACAAAATACCGACCAGCAGCAACGATCGGTGGGGAAAGTCTTTGTTCGGGTGGGTCTTCGCAAAGAAGCGGAAGAATGTGCCGTCGAGCGCCGCCGCAAAGGGAATGCGCGAATAGCCCAGCATCAGGGAGTAGACCGAGGAGAAGGCCGTAATCACCACCATGACCGACAACCACTGCCCAGCCCGGAATCCGGCTACCCGTTCCATGAAAACGGAACCGACAGCGTCGTAAATCAGGGTGCCCGGTTGGATCATCTCCCGCCACGGCAAAACTCCCGTGAAGGCCACAGAAATTGCCAGATCCAGAAGCAGGACGAGAACAATCGATCCGATGATGGAGAGCGGAATCACCCGCTGCGGCTCACGCACCTCGTCTCCCAGGTGGCAGATGTTGTAGTAGCCAAGGAAGTTGTACATCACCAGCATGGTGCCATTGCCCAGGCCCAGCAGGAACGCGATATTCAAATGGAAAGCGTTCGGCGGGAAGTCGAATAGCAGCCGCGTATGCAAATGCATCATGCCTTCCACAACCACCCAGAGGCTGGTCAGCAGCAGCGTGCCCCACAGCAAATACATGATGCGGGCAATATCGCCGATCTTGCGATAGAGCAGGATCATGGCGCCCAGGGCAAAGCCCGCGGCGAGCAACCGCAGGGCCCACGGATGGCTGACCAGTCCCTTGAACAAATAACCCGTATACAGTGCCATGCCTACCGTGCCGCTGGCGATCTCGAGTGTGCCGCTGAAAAGGAACTGCCATACGAAGAGCCATGCCATCAAGCGCCCCAGGCCCTCTCGCCCGAAAGATTCGCGCAGGTAGTTATAAGAGCCGCCGGAGCTGGGGAAGGTAGTGCCTAACTCGGCAAACACCAGGCCATCCGCAATGGCGATGATCGCCCCCACGAACCAGCAAATCAGTGCTTGCGGGCCACCCATCGTGGCCAGAATTGCAGGAACCGTGATGAATGGCCCCGTGCCCACCATGTTGGACATGTTGATGGAGATGGCATTGAGCAAGCCGAACTTCTTGGGCAGGTGGACAGTGGGCATGAAGTGGTGGTTCGAGTGTTTAATCTAAACCATTCCCCCGACGGTCCCAGCTGCTTATATTATTTCCTAAGCGGTTAGGGAGAACTAGGAGCACCCCATGCAACAGGAAAGCGTGGTACGCGCGCGCAATCTGCCTCCGGATCAGGCAGGAGAAATGGTTGGTTTCACCCGCGCCGAAGCCGGATGGGAGTGGATGAGTTTTGCCGTCACCCGCTTGCTCCCGGGCCAGGAATTGGACCTACGCACCGGCGGCGAGGAGATGGTGCTGGTCTGGTTGGGTGGAGGCTGTGTCGTGAATTGGGGAGCGGGCCCACAACCCGTCGGTGTTAGAAAGAATGTGTTTGACGGCCTTCCTTATTCGCTCTACCTGCCTGGTGACAGTCGCGTCACCGTGAAGGCGGAAACCGTAAGTGAAATCGCGCAGTGCCGCGTGCCCTCCAAGGCGAAGCTCGAGCCCCGGTTGGTGACCCCTGTCGATGTGGCCACTGGCCTGCGTGGCGGTGAGAATTCCTCTCGTCAAATTGTCGAAGTGATACCGTCCTCCTTTGCGGCCGACAAGCTGGTGGTCTTTGAGGTCTACACCCCAGGAGGTAACTGGTCGAGCTATCCGCCGCACAAGCATGACGTCGATCAACCGCCCGTCGAAGTTGATCTGGATGAGATTTACTACTACCGGATGAGGGATGGTAGGGGGTTTGCACTACAGAACCTATATCGTTCCGACCGCTCGCGGGACTCGCTGCTAAAAGTTCACGACGGCGACGTGGTGCTGGTAAGGGATGGCTACCACCCTGTCGTAGCCGGCCCCGGCTACGATATCTACTACCTCAACTTTCTAGCCGGCACTTCACGTTCCATGACGGTGACAGAAGACCCCGAGCACGTGTGGCTGCGCTCCACCTGGAAGCAGCCCGACCCCCGCCTCCCCCTGGTGCAGGGACCTGCTGTGCGCCTTTACCCCACGCAACTGCTCCTGTGAATCACTGTCCCCCACCCGGCTCACATTGAATCACATCACCTGCGGCGCGCCCTGGTCACCAGCGCAGTAACACCAGGCCCTTCACTTACACTGGACGAACCGTTCCGCAACCCGAAGCCGCACGACTCCCGCACACATAGATGCGGAGCAATCCGGTGAATTACAGCCGGGCTACTCTTACCCGCGATGCGGTCAAGAAGCAGTTCAGTCGCCATGCAGCCCACTTCATACTTGGGCAGTTCCATCGCCGTAAGAGGCGGATCGAACAAGCGAAGCCACGGATAATCATCCAGGGTGACGAGGCCGAAATCCTCCGGACACCGCATGCCCATCTCCTGGGCTGCTTGCAGAAAGCCAACAGCCATCAAGAAGTTCGCCACAAAGACAGCATCCGGACGATGCGGTAACAAAGACAGGCCAGCCCGGTGGCCGGACTCGATGCGGTAGTCGCCCTCATACACCAGTTTTGGGTTGAAGCTAAGCGCGCTGGCTTTAAGCGCCTTCTTGAAACCTTGAAGCCGCGTTCTTCCGTTGCTTACGCTGAGCGGGCCGCCTACCATCGCGATGGTTTTATGTCCTATTCTGGCCAGGTGTGAGACCGCTTCAAAGCTACCCTGAAGATCGTCGGTAATTACCGCGTCGCCTGTTAGCTCGGGGTAGGTGCGCATCATCAGCACGATCGGGACATTCATGCTCGAAAGCAGATCCTTGGTTCGGTCGCTCAGGTCGCCCGGTGACTTGGTAAGCAGAATGCCGTCCACCCGCTTGGCTAAAAGCAGGTCGAGGTAAAGCTCCTCTTTCTCCAGAATGCCGTCACTGTTACATAACAAAATACTGTAGCCGCGCTTCTGCGCCGTATCTTCGGCGCCGCGAACCAGCATAGGAAAAAAAGGATTGGAGATATCAGGAACGATCACACCGAGCGTGCGTGTACGTTCATTGGCCAGGCTTTGGGCGAGGGAATTGGGCCGATAATTGAGCTTGAGGATAGCGGCATCCACACGCTTCTTAAGCGGGGCGCCGACATGACTCTTATTGTTGATGACGGCGGATACCGTGAAGACGGAAACCCGTGCTTCGCGTGCTACATCGTAAATGGTGGGTGTCTTACGTCTTGCCGCCCGTGAACCGCGTGGTGAATCGACCATACCTCTTATTCCCCGATCCAGCGGAAGGATCAAGGAATTCTAGCATCCGGAACCCATGGTTACTCGATCCCGCGCGGCTGCACGATCGTCGTGAGTAGATCGGGTTTCCCGGCAATTCTGGCCAAGTGCGGAGAACGCAGGCCCTGGTGATAGTCGAGCGAGAACTCGGCATAAAAGCCATCGGTCAAAGTAAGCAGATCGATAGGCTGCTGCGCTGTTTCCGCGTTCACAATCGTTTGCCGGAGTAAGTCAGCTGAGTAAACACGATGGTTCACCCCCATCAATTTCATAGCCGGAGCCAGCCCGGCGCGGCCCGCGGCTGAGTCGGGAACGAGATCAACGATGGTTCCATCCTGATCAATGATCAGTCCGATCGAGGTAGATAAGTCAGCCTGCGCAGATACGGTTTCCTGGTCGACCACCGCCCCATTGGGCTCGTCTGTATAGGCAACCGTCCAACCCGCCGCCTCCAAACCAGGTGAAACCCGAGTCGGCCGAGTGGCCAGTAGATTGCCTTGTAGCAGACCATTCCAATCAAAGGCAACCACATGATTCAACGCGGCGATCAGCTCCTCGTAGGTATAAGGCTTAACAGTTACCGCTCCATCGGGCGGCCCAAAGAACTCAGCGGCAAAAGTATCCAGACTGCGCGTTCCGTGAGTTTTTTCCCTAAGCAGGCTATCCACCTGTAGCCAAAGCAGCGGCCCTTCCCGGTAGTAATCGGTCGAACGGCGAAGATTAGTCCACTGCTGCCCAGAGGAGTAGAGCAACTGTGCCGACCTCGAGACCTCTTGCAGGTTTCGCCAGCCGCGCCCGGAGCGCGCATCCATCTCTGCCTGGTAAAGCGCCATCCGGTCTTTCATCTGCGCACTCGTTTCCAGACCGGCACGCGTGGCCAGAACCTCTGCCCAGTAGCTGGTAAGGCCCTCATAAACCCACAGCAGGTCGCCAACCATAGGTTGTTGATAGTCAATAGTCGCCAATCCAGCTGGCCGTCTGAATTTTCCATTCCAGGAGTGAGTCATCTCGTGGGCCAGCAGATTACCTGCTTCGGCGGAGAAGGATGGGCTCACCATGCCGAGTTCCGGTACCTGGTCATCACTGGACTGGTGATGCTCCAAGCCGTCGCTGCTCTCGCTCTGCGCTTCCACTAAAAAGTGATAACTTGCATAGTGGTGCGAGTGGAACAACGCTCCTTCTTCGGATACAAGATTGCGGTAAGCGGCGATTCGCTCCGGCGGCACATTGAGCCCTTCCGGCGATTTCTCAAAGATATCCAGCAGGTGGCGCTGCGAGACGCCTTTCGGAGTGATATCGAACTCGCGCATGATGGACCCGCACATCAATGGGGAATCGATCAGCATAGTAAGTGACACAGAATCGAAGTGAATCGCAGAGCCTTGTAGCGACGGATGCGGCAACGCGGTAGCGTAAGACCACTTCTGGGGAAGCTTGATCGAGGCCGCAATCGTGACCTGGTCGGCAACGGCATCCGCGGGATATAGAACCAGCTGGTCCCAGTTCACATCGCCTTGAACCGGAGTCGACGTGTTCCCCGGGCCGAAATCATTGCCCGCGGCATATTCACCCACCAGGCTGAAATCAGCTACGAGGAGAGTGGTGCCGGCAGGGACCGGGACATGGAATCGATACATATCCACCGGATCGCGAACCCAGGAAAGTGTGTTGCCGCCTGCGCTAAAGCGCAGGTTCACCAGGTCGGCGATGGGTCCGCTGGGTGAATGGTCTCCGGGAATCCATTTGGGGTACACGAGATCGACGGTGTGCGCCAACGGCGAAGCTACGGGAAACGATTCGTGTGCGGAAAGGATCTTTCTGGAGATGGTGGTTGCATCCACCTCCAGGGTGATGGCGGGTGACGTTTCCTGGGCCAGGGCGGTGGTTGCTGAAGATACAAGTCCAAGCCACAAAAGCGTGGTGCATGGAGAAAAACAGCGGAGGCGGTTCAATAAAAGAAAGGGCAATTCGCGTTCGCTCCTATGCCAGCTTCGCATGCCGGCACGGGCATGCAGCCCGCAAATACAGAATAGAATGCAATCAGTGAGAGCGACACCTCCAGGACGATGCCGTGAAGCATAGCCTGTTCGAGTTGTTCAAGATCGGCATTGGGCCGTCGAGCTCACACACCATGGGGCCGATGCGGGCTGCGCTTCGTTTCGTCAGGGAACTGGAGTCGACGGGACGGACTTCTCTGACCACATGCGTCCAGGTGGATCTCTATGGGTCACTGGCGCTCACCGGGCACGGTCACGGCACGGATCGCGCCATCCTGCTTGGACTCTCCGGGGAGACTCCGGAAGGGGTCGATCCGGCAGAGATTGAATCTAAGCTATCCGCAATGCGTACCGCGCAAAGATTGCAATTACCTGGTCACGGCACCATCGCCTTCGAGGAAGCGAAGCACTTGCTCTTTCATCGCGATCAGATGTATCCCGTTGCCGGAACGATTTCGCACCCCAACGGGATGCGTTTTTCCGCATTTGATAGCCAAGGAGGTTTGCTACGGGAGCAGATCTTCTTTTCGATTGGCGGTGGCTTCATTGTCTCTGCCGATGAGTTCGCCGGCGTGCAAGGTACCACGACCACACTGGACGACAGAGGGAAAGGCGTTCCCTACGCTTTCCACAGTGCGCAAGAACTCCTCAAGAAAGCAGCGGCCGCCAAGATCACCATCTCGCAGCTCATGTTAGCCAACGAATGTGCTCTCGTTGAAAACCGGCGGCCGGGCGCCCGTACGTATCCGATCACGGCCGAGGAAGAAGTTCGTCGCGGCATTCTGCACATCTGGCAGGTGATGCGGGAGTGCACGCAGCGCGGTATGGAATCCGAGGGCATCCTCCCCGGGGGCCTTAAAGTGCGCCGCCGCGCTGCCAAGCTTGCGGCCCGATTGCGTGCCGGGGGGCGTGCCGCGGTGCGTACTGGAGTGAACGATCCGCTTTCTCAGCTGGATTGGATTACCGTGTACGCCATGGCCGTCAATGAAGAAAACGCCGCTGGTGGCCAGGTCGTCACCGCTCCTACAAATGGGGCTGCTGGCGTGATACCCGCAGTCGCCCACTACTATCTGGAATTTGTCGACGGGGCAAATGAAGAAGGCATTCTTCGATATTTCCTGACCGCGGCGGCGATTGGCATTCTCTACAAGGAAAATGCTTCCATCTCCGGAGCGGAAGTCGGCTGCCAGGGCGAGGTGGGGGTAGCGTGCTCAATGGCCGCAGGCGCCCTGGTATCGGCAATCAATGTGCCGGGGGCAACACCGCTCACTGTCTCAGAGATTAATGATCGTATAGAACACGCTGCGGAGATCGGCATGGAACATCATCTAGGCATGACCTGTGATCCAATCGGTGGTCTGGTGCAGGTGCCCTGCATTGAACGCAACGCCGTAGGAGCCATCAAAGCGGTCAACGCGAGCCGTATGGCCATGAATGAGTCAGAAGGCCACAAGGTCTCTCTCGATCAGGTCATCAAGACCATGTACCAGACGGGCCTTGATATGCAGGCGCGCTACAAGGAAACCTCGCTCGCCGGCCTCGCGCTCAACGTGATTGAGTGTTGACAATGCCTGCCGGCGGATCTCAATAGGCATGTTGGTTACATTATTTTTAGGAGCGAATCCAGATCTGCTCTTGAACGAACGATGGAGCACTCGTTGCGTTCAAGTTGCCACGGGGTGCAAACCGTGACTCCACCCTTGGGGCACAGCTTTAAACAAGACACATCTACAACGTGCAATCCCAGCCCATCCTCATGCGCGCGCTTCTTGAGCATCTTGTTCAGCTTTGCGAGTCCTTTGTGTTCCGGGCCATGCTTGAGCCTCTTCTGGCATTCCCGGCAGACCAGGACGAGTTGGCCCTTCCACGGCGCGGGATAACTCCGCACGGCATTTTGGTCGTCCACCGCCCCCTCAGTTGCCTCAACAATAATCTTCTTGGACATGCATCGGTTGGATGCAGTTCGCACGTGAAGGAGGCAGCGGCTGCTTAACGGCCTTCTCTGACCATGAAAAAACGCGTTTGAGCAGCGCCAGGATCGGATGAGGGAGCATACCGGATCGCATAGGCGCCGGGCGGCAGATCTTTTGTATTCGCCAGCAGAGTGATAAATGTTTCCTGGCCGGCTTGCTGCATATGAGTGTGATTTGACTCCACCAGGACCTCCTGACCGGCCAGGAGCGCGACATTCCAGTCCTTGGCATCTGTCGGTGGACTATGCAGTTCCACCTGTAGTTCAAGGATCGAAGCGTTGCGCGGAAGTGTAATCTCCGGTGGGCCCGATGGTCCTCGAAAGACGTCTGCCGATAGGAATGCAGTGACCATCGGCTGCCCAACTGGCAAGGTCTGCTTTGCCGGCGCGGTCGCATGCTGGCTCGTTTGCAATTGAGACTGCAACTCACCACTTCTGTGATGCTCCGAAAAATACAGAAAAGTGACTATGCAAAGCAAAACCGCCAGCGCCGGCGACAGTATGAAAAAGAAGCGCGAAAGGGTCGTCTTATCGGGGCCCGCGGAAGCATCAACATCCCTCTGCAGGGCTGACAGCAATTGACGGAGATCGGCCACCTCCCGCTGCAATTCCCGGGACTTGGAGAGCTGCAATTGGAACAATGCCAGCTCTTCCGCCGACAACCGGGCGTCCAAAAAGTCTTCCACCAATGCTTGCCGCTCGTTGTTTAGCTCCTCGACCAGAACATTGCTCTCGAAGAGCCGCTCATCGAACCCGGCCGCGGCATCTTCTGGCATTTTGCCCAGCAGATAGTCGCGCAACTGCTGTCGATCGGGCTCTGGGGACATCGCTGGAATCATACGGGCGCCTTTACTATTTCTTCTGCTTTTCCTGACTTGCCTTAACGCATGCCAGCATGCGCTGACGTATTAAAAAAACTCGTTGACGAAGTGTTCCGGATGAGATTCCCAATCGTTCGGCCATGTCTCTACGTGCACTGATCGAGCTGCCACCTTCGCCCAGGTAATAGCCCTTAAGAAGCTGCTTATCGGTAGCTGGCAATCGCCGCAGGCACCGTTCCAGGTAGGCTACTCTCTCGTCTTCATTAGAAGTGGCCGAGGTGGCAGGAATGTTATCGAAGAAAGAGGGATCGACGGTCTGAGATTGATGGGGTAGGGCTGTTTGTTCCTGCCCGACATGTCGAGCCACGCCCAGGGCGAAGGCATCGATGGAGGAGATCGCCAAGCCCTCGGAGAGGCGGCGGCCAATACGGTCAAGTACTTCATCGGCAAGGTCTTCAGGAAACCGGAGCGACTTTCGGGTAAAGAAGAAGACGAGTTTCGAGCGGAGTTGCTCATAGTGCTGCCCGGCCGCTTGAGGCGTGTCGCCCAACGCAGCCAGCAAGCTCGCGAATCCAGCTTGCGATTTTTGCCCTCCAGCAGGGGGCGAAGCGCGGGAGTCGGGGATAGGGCGCTTCTTGGCCATATTGATTTACGGTAGAGGACGCCAGTCTCCCGCCAGCACAAAGCCCGCCCAATAATAAGGCGCCTTCCATGCTGGATCCTCTGCCATCTCGCTTTGCGCCTGCTGTAGCGCGCGGGCGGGCGAGCGGGTCGATTTAAGGGCTAGGTAGAAATGACGCATCCATTCACTGGTCGCTTGATCATCGACGGGCCACAGAGTACCCAACACCCGCTGTGACCCGGCGGCAAAGAATGCCTGGGTCAATCCAACAAACCCCTCTCCAGGAATAGCTTCACCGAGAGCGGAATTACACGCGCTGAGCACCACGAGGTCCAGCCGCATGCGAACTCGGCAAAGGTCGCCATACCAAAGCATGGAATCGGCAGTGCCATTCGCAGACCGTGTAGATCTGCCAGCTAGACCTGTCAACGCGGCGTAGCGGGTATTGAGATCCGCATGCATGGCAAAGTGGCCTATAGAAAAACGGCTCCAATCAAGACTCTGTAAACCCCGCAGCGAGACAGACGAGCCGGTAAGTACCCGGGTCGAGGTAGGACCAAAAATCGCTTCGATCTCCTTTGCCTCATTGCCGGTAAAGGGCAGCGGGACAGATCCAGTGATAGCTGGTTCATTGCTATGCAAGCTCGCTGTTCGTACTCCGCTATCGGCGTTTCTCGGTAATTGCGCATCACTGAAAACGGCCACGCGCATCGGATGCGCAGAGATGGAACCCGTTTCCAGGAGAGAGAAAATGGTGGCCGATGGTTCACTGACAAAGCAGGCCCGGCCCACACTGAGCGCAGCAAACGGTAGGGAAAGGATCGATCCGTCGCCCACCACGAGAATGGTGGAGGGAGCAGCCGGGAGCAAGCCAGTTGGAAACAGGATCGCGAAAACTCTGGCGGCCAGCTTGCGGCGCCGGATGTCCATTGCAGGCTGAGAAGCCGCTCGCTCTTCCGCAGAGAGTCGAGGATCGCGCGTTGCGGTCGCCAGAATGGACGCGCGCAACGCCAAGATTTGCTGATCGACCTGGGATGTCGGAGGCAAGCGAAAGCTATGGATGCCAGTGCGCGTGATACCCCAGGCGTAGCTGGCTTCTGTACCAGTCCAATACTCGATCAGCGCCGAGCGACCATCGGGGAGTGCCCGTGTGAGGGACGCCAGGCTCAATGGCGCCATCGGGGCAGTGGTGCCGCCCGGCGTATTACCCGCGAGAATCTCCTGGTGCAGCTGGTGTTCCTCTGCAGTCAGTTGCGCGATCGATGCCGTTTGGTTGCGCTCGACTTGGGCGGAACGGTTGGGACCACCGGACTCCAATATGCGTAGTTTGCGCGTAACAGCATCGTATTGCGCCAGTAGTGCTGGTGAGGTCGGGGTTTGCAGGGAGGAGTTCGTGGCAGTGACTTCATCCAGCAGTGAGCGCGAGCGAGCGCGTTCGCTCGTCAGGAATGCCTTCCACGCGTAGCCTTCTCCGGGGTGCTCCTTTTCCAGCCGCATGGCGATGGCAATATCCAGGTCATAGTAGGCGTGCATGGAAGAAAAGAACGAAGTTCTTAAATCCTGCTCTGACAGTTGTCCGCGAACAGATTCAATATCTCCAATGGCCGCGTCAGCGTGTTCCAGCGCGTGTATCAAATCATTTTGTTTGTATTCGACCCTGGCCACACTCGCTTCTGCCTGGACGAGTTGGTACTGCTGTTTTGCGGTCAGTGCTGCCTGCCGGCATTGCTGATAAAAGTCTTCAGCTTTTCTCCATTCTCCGCGATGAGAGTTGAGGTCTCCCAAAGAGCAGTTAACGTCGGCAAGCTCATCTCCTTGTCCCAATTGAGCGGCCAATTGCCGGGCCTGTTCGAGGTATTCCTCTGCCCGGGCCAGATCGCTGTCCTCGAGATAGCTCGTGCCAATTCCACGAAGCAAGTAGATCTGCGACCCTAGTTGGGAGTGTGATTTCGCCAGCTCTAACCCCTGCAAGAGGATCTTTCGTGCCTCCTTCGGTTTACCTTCCTCTAGCAGAAGCTCGCTGTACCCCTGCAGGGCACTCACCTGCGCGAAGCCACTCGGGTCCCATGGACCGCCTCTCCAGTAAGCCAGCGCCTGGTCAAATGCGTCTTGTGCCTGCCCGAAGTCATGCAGCCTGGTGTAGAGCACCCCCAGGTCACTCAACACGAAGCCTTCCGTGGGAGCATCGTGCATGGTAGCGAGCAGAGCCAGGGCTTGTTCGTAGTACGTGTAGGATCGTTCAAAATCGCCCTCCACAAGATAGATCGCTCCGATTTCCGCTTCCATCCGTAGTTGGCGTGTGTCGTCAGGAATCTCTCTTGCGAGGGCCAAACCCCTTGTTGCAAAAGCCAGGGCATTCTCGTTGTCACCTAGCTGTCGCGCCAATCGTGACTTGTTGTCTAAGACGGCTTCTTGATTCAGCAGATCGCCGCTTTGCTCGAAAAGACGCAACGCCGTGTCGTACTCCTTGGCCGCCGCGTCATAGTTCGCCAGTCCTGCGTCGATGAACCCGGCGATCTTCCAACAGTTTGCAGCTTCCGCCGTGTCCAGATATTTGAGCAATCCCAGTGCCTCGTGGATAATTGCGGGTCCGTCGGCGAGCTTCCCTTGGTTGAATGCGACAAACATGGCTTGCCAAACCAAAGCGCGGGCCAGCGCAGGCTGGTCGCCAAGGGCGCGCCACGCGCCGATCGCCTGGTCATAAGCGGCGGCTGCCTCGTTTACCTGGGCCGGATCCCGCTGTGCCCGTAACACTTCGGCGTGGGCGAAAGCCCTTTGAGCATCCACCTGCTGGCCATCGGCTGCTGTGGCCGCGTGTGCCGGTTCGAGAATGATGCGCACGGTAGCAGGTTTGTTCGACGGATTGGTGATTCGTGCTTCGCGGTCCGCTGAGGATCCGGCGGCTACCAAGACCGTAATCTTGGCGCGCGTCCCGGCCTTGTTCGTGTAGGGTTCGGCGTCCGCACGTACCGGCAAGGAAGGAGTGTTGTTCTGCAAACTGAGTTCAACCGCGCCGCTCATCTGCTCTACGGTCAAACGTCTAACCGTGCCCGGAGCAACCGTGAGGTGCAAGACCCCTGTTTCGGCTGGAGCCACAGTTAGGACACAAGGCGCAGCATCTTCCTTTACCGCCAGTGTGCACGAGGGGTCAGACGGGACTACAGAAGTCTGCGCATTCAACCGGCATGGGAGGGCCGCCAGGAAACACAACCAACTCATGAATAGGAACGCGCTCCGATTTCTCCAGGCTCTCGCGACCCTTGCTTGCATTTACCACCATGCGGTTCAGTAGGCTCTTTGCTGAATTTCTACCATTCGGGCTAATTGATTCCGATAAAAAACTTTTATCCGCAGAATGAATGGCTTAGCCCCATAAACGAAGGTTTTCCACAAGACGTTTCCTTGAATATCACCACCTTCCCGTGTGCGGACCTAGCGCACTAGGGGGAACGATGGGTCACTTCAAAAGACTTTGGCAGACAAACCAGATCCGGTTGCACCAAATCTGGTCGAGGGCCGGCCGGAAGATCACTTCTTGCGCGGGTGTGGTTGCCATCGTCCTTCTACCCTATTTGACATTACGGCTTTCCCCCACAGCTCAGCACCAGGCCCACGCTGCCACAGAGAGCATGGGTAAGCCAAATGAATTGATTCTATTTATTTTGTATAGCGCCGCAGGCATCCCCCCCTGGGACCCCTTTTATCAGGAAGCTGTCGATCCCCCGCCAACAAGCCCAACAACTTCCTTTATCCCGCTTCTACTCCGTCAGGCCAACTGCTCCCTGACGCGCCAGGTATTCGACACCTCCTTTAACTTGCAACCGCATTTCATTTATCCGAACTATCAGGATTTTCTTCACCAAGGAAGCGGCCTGTCCACGACTCCGGACAAATGGGCCAACGGCTGCGCCCAGCCCACCACAGGAATTGCATCGCAGCAGATAGAAACCGTTCAGACGCAAAGTAATGGAAGCATCGTCATGGCGGTTGTCAATATTTCAGGCAATTTTCCCGCAGCGAATGGCCAGAATCTGGTCATAGCCACGATTGGCGCAACCACCGCCCAGCCTATTTCGCAGGTAACCTATCCGCTCGTATCTACCGCGTATATCACCGCCTCCCTCGCTGTCGCCGATGTGAACGGCGATGGCATCAACGACATTCTCGTGGCAAGTTTGCCCGCGGACACAAGTACGTCGGGGGAAGTCTCCGTGTTGCTCGGTAATAACGACGGGACTTTCCAAGCAGCCAAAAATACTCCCACCAACGTCGCGGCAACGAACGTTACGGCGGATGACATGAACGGAGATGGCAAGCTGGACTTGGTCCTCACGGGCGTCACAGCTCCTGGCATTGCCGTGCTTCCCGGCAAAGGAGACGGAACGTTTGGCAGCGAAATAGATGGCCCTGCTGGCGCTGGCGGACTTAGGGCTATCACCGCTGACTTGAACGGCGACGGGAAAAAGGATGTAGCCTCCTCCAGCGGTCAGATATTGCTGGGAAATGGCGATGGTACGCTGACCTTGCTCCCAGGAACCCTGCCCACAGTGGGGCCCTCGGTGGGCGGAGGACCGCAAGCAGGCCAAGGTATAGCCGTTGCGGATTTCAATAAGGACGGCAAACTTGACCTCGCGCTCACGAACAATATCGGCGTGACCGTAGACCTTTACTTGGGCCACGGCGATGGAACCTTTGTCTACCAGAGCTCCTTTGCGTCGCTTTATGGGTTGCAAAACATTTCGACTACGGATATCGACGGCGATGGCAATCCAGATTTGTTCATAGGTTCCACTTCCGGTGGGACTTTCTCAACAGATGCGAACCTTGGTGGGCTTTTTGAGTCCGCGCTGGGCGCGGGCGACGGCACTTTTTTCAGCGGAGGGGACGCTTATCTTCCCAATACCTCGGCACTTGATTTCAAAACCGTCGATGACGTGGCCGACTTCAACGGCGATGGCAAGCCGGATATCGTGAGCATCGATGTCAATGCGGCCAACACCACCCCGCAGCTCCGCGTTCGCCAGGGTTTGGCTACGGGCAAATTCACCGACTTGGCTACGACGCCAATCAATGTGTCAGGTCTGACAGGCGGGCAGTCTAATACCGGGTATTTGGCTGCTGCGGATTTCAACGGCGATTCGAAACAAGATGTAGTCTTTACCACAACGCCTCTCGGTTCGGGTGCCTCCACCATTTCTGCCACTCTAGGTAATGGTGATGGTACCTTTGCCACCCAGTCTGACTATGCCAGCCCTGGCGTGGTAGTCGGGCTTGCGGTGGCTGACCTCAACGGCGATGGAAAGCCCGACATCGTCTTTCTTTCCGATCCTTCCAACGCGGGACCCGCCGACCTTACACAAACCACTATCGAGGCCATGCTGAATAAGGGGGATGGCACGTTCCAGGCGGCCCAGGCGATCACCCCTCAGGCCAATCTGGAGCAGCTCGCTGTAGCAGATGTGAACGGTGACGGGAAACAGGATTTGGTCGTCACGACCGGGAACGCGTTCACCAGCTCCGTAGGGAATGTGCTCGTTTACCTTGGCAATGGAGACGGAACGTTCCAGAAACCTTCTTCCTTGAGTGTCGGCACTTATCCAGGCGCTCTGACCATCGCGGACATGAACAGCGACGGTCATCCGGACATCATCGCCGCTACCACCGACTCCAACAGCAACCCCTTCATCGATATTTTGCTTGGGAAGGGGGATGGAACCTTTCAGACAGCAACTTCCGCCGCATTGCCACAGGGTGGGGTTTCAAGCCTTGCGGTCGCCGACCTGAACGGCGACAAGAAGCCGGACATAGTCCTAACCGCCTGCTGCGGCCTGGCAAATACGATGGCAGCGTTGGGCAACGGCGACGGAACCATAGCCGAGGCCGGGATCCTGGGTACTGGGGTATCCTCCACGTTCATCAAGATCAACGATTTCAACGGAGACGGGATACCGGACCTTCTGCTTACCAGCAATTCGTATGCGATTGACGTATTTCTCTCATCTCCCTCCACTGTCAGCGCGACCTACCCGACCTCCACGTCTCTCACCACGTCGGCAACCGCGACCGCATTGGGGCAGCCGGTCACCTTCACAGTGCAAATTACATCTCCGGAAGGCAATGCCCCGCCTGCAGGTTCTGTCAATTTCCTGGATGGAACGACCGTTTTGGCCACGCAGACTCTTAGCGCCGGCGGTTCGGCGACCTATACGACTTCATCTCTGAGTGCCGGAGCCCACTCCATCACTGCAACTTATGCCGGCAACTCGACGTTCGCGACTAGCACTTCTTCACCCGTTACCGTCACCGTCTCTGCGGTGGCTCTGGCGAAAACAACGACGACGCTCACGGCGACCCCGGCCGCAGTCGCGTCCGGCGGCTCCGTATCAATGAGCGCGGTTGTCGCGGGTGCATCCGGTAGTACGGGCACACCAACTGGCGCCGTTACCTTCTCTGACGGTACTACAAAGCTCGGAACAGGAGCATTGAACAGCGCCGGCGCGGCGACGTACTCCACCAGTTCCCTCGCAGTCGGCGAGCATTCCATTACCGCGGCGTACGGAGGAGATACGAATTTTGCCGCTTCCACTTCCTCTGCCGTTACGGTAACAGTAACCGCGGCAGTCCCGGGTTTCAGTCTTTCGCTCAGCCCGGCCACGGCGACCGTGAACGCGGGCAGCACGGCAACCACCACCATGACGATTACCCCATCGGGCGGATTCAACAGTCAGGTTAGCTTTGCCTGCTCAGGTTTGCCGGCTGCTAGTACATGCGCGTTTTCACCAGCAACGGTCACGCCGAGCGGGAGCGCGGCGGCAACTACGACCCTGACCGTGGCGACCAACGTGGCCACCGCTTCGGTGCGTGAAGCCGATCCCGCTAAGAGAATACACGCTGGAGAGGGTGCGACGTTTCTGGCCCTGGTTTTCCTTGGGCTGGGCGGACTAATGCGTCAACAGCGGAAATGGAACAGCTTCCGTTGGAGCACCCTGCTTGCTGTTTTGTTGATTGCTGGAATCATGACAGCGATGGTTGCGTGCGGAGGTGGCGGCAACTCCTCCTCTGGAGGCGGCACCACGACGCCTGCGGGGACTAACGATGTCACCGTTACGGCCACCGCTGGAAGTCTCAGCAAGACCGCGTCCTTCACCCTGACGGTGCAGTAGAGAGGGCTATGGTGCGTGGTCTTCTCGCAGGAAAACCACGCACCGCGTCCGGGCACAGCTTGAGGCAGGACACATCCACCACATGCAACGGCGGGCTACTTTCATCTCGCCGGGCAAGCTTACTCAACACTTAATTTAGTATTGCCAGACCATTCTTCTTGCCGTCACGCTTCACCTTGTTCTCGCATTTGCGTCAACCAGGAGGAGTTGCCCCTTCCACGGCGCAGGGTAAGCCCGGACATTGGCGACTTCCTGGATATGCACCCGTTGGATGCGATTCATCGGAAATCGTCGAAAACTAAGGTCCCTCTGTGAACCAATACAATTGCTTTACTTTGGACCCCTTCTTCATCGGCGGTGGGGTCACTTTGCCCCACGAGGAGTGATTCCAGCTGACCGCCTGCAATCCATCGTGGGCGGGTTGGAAAACCATGGGGGCCATAGCCGGCGAGCCATCCATGGCATCGAACTTGACTGCTACCTGGCCACCAGTATCCACCCAATGGCCAAACAAGGTGGTGGCCGCCCCAGTTCCGGGATCTTCTGTAACCGTGGCGCTGCCATCCGCACCCAGGCTCAGGTTCATGGATGGGCCTGCCTCGTGCGACAAGTAAACGCCCGTAAACTTTGAATGGGCAGTAGTGTTGTCTGCCAGGGCAGAATGTGGCATCACCAACAGTAGTAGGCAGGCCATCGAAAAGTGCAGCAGGAAAAGTTTGAAGTCTCTCATGGCTTTTGAGTCTAGGCCACGCGCCTTAACTTTTCAGTTGCTCGCAAGGAGTAAGCCACCCTCACGTACGCGTCATAACCCTATACAACCGGTTTACCCGCGGGTAACATGCGCACTCCTGCGCGTTACCACGGTTTCACAAAGCGGTCTCAATAGAAGTCCGGTGTCGCTGCTTTCGCAGTATTGAAGACAACACCTGTTCTCTTGGAGTGCTTTGTGCCTTGTATAGAAATGAAGGAACTAAAACTCACTTTCCTCCGGTACACCGAACGCCGGCGCATAACAATCACCCCAAAGCGTGAGCGAAGGAGCGTACATTCTGCATGGAAGATGAGGCAGGGTCAAGCCCGAGCCGCCTACCTCATGCAAGCCCATCGGCAAAACTGTGCAGCGTGCAAGGAACCGGTACCTAACCCTCCAGAGCTACAATGAAATGTGAATTTAGCGATACCTGGACCCGGATCGCAGCCATACGGCAGCAATGTCCTCACCGGGAATAGCGCCCCGAAGACGAAACAAGATACACCTGCGATGGGCGCCATCCACGCGTGTCTGGTTCTCCTTACACTGGCCTACGCGCTCTTGGCTGGGCTAAAGACCGTCGCCGACTTCGACCTTGGTTGGCAGATGGCTACCGGCCGCTATCTTCTCGTCCATCACGCCATCCCTCGTACCGAGCTTTTTTCCTACACCGCCCACGGGGCGGAATGGATCTATCCGGTCCTATCCGGCCTCGTGCTTTACCTGCTATATCAGATGGGTGGCTACGCAGCGATCTCCTGGTTCTGTGCATTGGCTTGCGTTGCTACCGCTGCTGTTCTCATCTATAAGCGCGATCTTTGGGCGGTTGTCCCGGCGTTGTTGGCGGTGCCTGTCCTCTCCTCGGAGATCATGCCCCGAGCGAGCCTCTTCACCATCCTTCTCTTTACCTGTTTCGCCCGGATATTGCTGGATCACTTCGAAGGGCGCCGGTCTCCGCTTTGGCTGCTCCCGCTCATCATGGTGTTCTGGGTTAATCTCCACACCGGATTCGTTGCCGGGTGTGCCCTGGTCGCTGCCTACCTGGCGGTGGAAGCTCTCGAACTCCCATTTTTTTCGCGGCGCACAGCGGCGATCTTTAGACTCAAGCGAGCTCTTCCGTGGTTGATTGCCGCCGTGTTGGTTACAATCATCAATCCCTGGGGTATACGCATCTTTGCCGCGATCAGCAGGCAGCAGTCGATTGTCCATTCGCAGAGCGCTTCGCTGGAAGAGTGGGAGCCTGTACAGGCTGCGAGTGCGCTTCAGGAGCTCGGGTGGAGAACTCCAGACAGCGCCCGCTGGTGGCTGCTTGGCTTTGGAGTCACTGTGGCGGCTCTATGCCTATGGCGCTATCGTATCGGCCCGGCCCTCGTGCTCTTGGTGGCCGCCTACTCCTTCGTCAGACATCAGCGAATGGAAGGGCCATGCGTCATCCTCATCTGTCTTATTGGCGGCTCTGTGCTTACACACGCTGCCGCCCACAACCGGGTTCTCTGGCAGAAAGCAAGCGTTGCTCTCGTAACTGTCCCGCTGCTGTTGGCATTGGTTACCGTTCGCTGTGTCGACTTGGTTACCAATCGAACCTATCTCTCTTCAGTGGACGTCACCCTTTTCGGCCCTGGCGCTTCCTGGTGGTTGCCGGAAAGTGCAACCAATTTCCTTCTGCAAAATCGTCTGCCGGCAAATATCTTCTCCAGTTTCAGTCTAAGCAGTTATCTTGTGTGGCGACTGGGGGACCAATACCATGATTTCGCCGACGGTCGCTATATCCCTTTTGGACCGCAGCTCTTTGATCGGCAGCGCACGCTGACGAGTCTTCCCCTGGATTCCGAGGAGTGGACACAAGCCGCCGCGCAGTATCACATCAATACCGTAGTCTTCCCGCTCTCGCGAATCTTCGCCCTGGGCGAGTTTCCCCTCTTGGCCGACTGCGAGAGTACTCGTTGGACGCCGGTCTACATGAACGTCTCCGCCATTATTTTTGTACGGAACCATGCAGAAACCATATCAGGCAAGCCATCGATCGACTGCCACACGCAGAATTTGCTCTCGCCGGAGAAGCTTTTCTTAAACAGCAGCCGTCGACGCGCCGAGCGATATCAGCAGCTTGCGAACGCGAGTGCGATCTATGCGCTGTTGGGGCGTCTCCCTGAAGCGCGGGAAGCTGCGGTGCGCGCGGAGGATATCTTCTCTCAAGACATGACACTTCATTTCGTCAGAGCCCAGATCGCCACCAACGAAGGGCAACCTGAGGAGGCAGAACAAGAGCTTCGAAAGGCTCTCGGAATAAGGCAGACCGACGCAGGATGGTACAACCTCGGGTTGCTCTATGCCAGCGAGCGCCGTTTTCCGGAGGCGGTGGAAGCGCTGCGGAACTCTGCCCGTCTCTCTCATCAAGTTTCTGATCGTTATCTATTGATCGCGAGATTGTATCTGCTGCTACAGCAGCCGCGACAAGCCCTGCAATTTCTTGCGCAAGCTGCGGAAAAGAGCGCCGATGGGGCGGGTGAGACAACCGCAGCAGCAGAGTTCCGGGCTAAGCTCGCTGAAGAACAAGCCGCAGCCTTCATGCAGCTTCAACAGGCGCAAAAAGCAACCGAATTGCAGCTCTTTGCGGTTCGGCAAACTCCCGGGAATCTCAAGCGCAGGCGGGTACTCGATCAATATTGCCAGTCTGCTCAAATCACCTGTCCGCTTCCTTAACCTCGTAAGCTGCGGCCTGGTCAGGGCCCACGCCTGAGGGGCCGGTCGTCTGCAGGAGCGGTTACAGACTTCGCGACGTCGCGCGTCGGTTGACAGAATGCGTGCTGACATTTCGGGCAACGCAGGATCGGTGAGCCGACCAAGACAACCTCTGGCGTTGGTTGCATGCGATGACCGCATCCAGGACATGTCACGGTGAGGTCTAAAATCACATCGTCAGTGGGCCTGAATGTCATACAAATGTGATGACGGGTTCGCAACTATCTGTGCGTTGATTGAGGCAGCGTTTCGATCAGGCTCTACGGTGATTTAGCGCCTGCGCCGATAAGGGTTCATCTCGACATCGCCTCTTGAATTACCGGGATGAGGTCGGAGGAGAAGCGACCCTTGCTGGCGAAGCTGGATCCTCCAAGGAAAAAGTCACCCGAGTGGCAAGCTCGGCTTGCTTTACGAATCGAACCCGCTTGCATCGTGAGCTTGCCTTTCTACTCCTGGCCTCTTCTGTCAATATCCCTTTTCCGCTTGGCTTTGGAATCCAAAGCATGCTGGATGTCGCGATGCATGCTGGACGTAAGCGCTGCAAGCAGCTAGCAAGACTGCAACGAAAGTTGTAGTTGAAATCCATGGATACAGCTGGGTGGATGGGTTTCTCAGTCGATGTATCAGGCAAGAAGCTGCTCGGACTCTAATTGGCGACCTATAAATGAAAGCGACTATGCTACCAAAGCGGACCACAGAGTGACGCTCCTGGCGGGGCAATCATCCGGCGCGAGTGACCGTTTGATCAAGCGCCTTCAGACCTGCTGCCAAGCGTTCGCGGCCGCAGCCCTGGCACTGGCATTGATGAACCTTTGTGGGTGGGTGTTTCACATCACCATCTTGACATCGGTTCTTCCCGGGTATGTGACGACGAAGGTCAACACTGCTGTTTGCCAGGCACTCGCGAGCATTTGCCTGTTGCTGATGATCCCCGGCTCCACCGGTTCGAGTGGTAGGGTTGCTCGTGTTCTGGCGGTATTGGTATTGCTGCTCGCAGCAAGCACGTTGGGCGAATACCTTTTCCATGTGGACCTGGGCGTCGATCAGCTCTGGGTCCGTGACACAATGTCGTCCTTTGGAACCACTTCGCCCGGCCGCCCGGCCCCAACAACTGCGTTGGCCTATATCACCGTCGCACTCGCACTGTTGCTGCAGGGTTTGAAGAAGGCCTCAGCGCTCACGTTAGCCCAGATATTCAGCCTGGTTCCCACGCTCGTCGGCTGGATGGCGTTCGAGGGATACATATACCATGCGGCCGTTCCTTATCGGCTATTTCTCTACGCGCAGGTTGCAATACCGACAGCAACCGGCCTGTTGCTTTTAGGTTTTGCCGTCTTTTTCCTCCGGCCCCGGAGCGGAATTGCACGCGATCTAACCGGTGATGGGCCAGGCAGTCACATGATCCGCCGGTTTCTTCCCCCGATTTTCGTCATCTCAATTCTTTTCGGTTGGATCTGTCTGCACGGACAAAAGGAGGGAATGTATGCGCCGGAACTCACCCCCGCGCTCAATGCCACCATGAGCACGATCGCATTAGTGGTGCTGATGTGGTCGAGCGCACGGCAGATGAACGTAGAGCATGGCCATCGCAGCAACGCTGAAAACAAAATCCGTAGACTGAACGTGGAGCTGGAATCTCGCGTGGCCGAGCGCACGATCACTCTCCAGCGCCAGGCGAAGTTGCTCACTGAGCAGGCCACACTGCTCGACCTTGCGCAGGACGCCATTATCGTACGGGATTTAGATGATCGCATTTCGTTTTGGAATCACGGAGCGGAGCAGATGTATGGCTGGTCCAGCCGGGAAGCGATCGGACAACACCTGCGTAAATTGCTCCAGGTGGAATCCTCCGAATCCGCCGATACAGTCCAGTCCAAGCTTTTGCACGACAGAGAGTGGGAAGGTGAGGCAGTGCACCACAGACGTGACGGTACGACCATGGTGGTTGCCAGCCGCTGTACCGTGCAATGCGACGCAGACGACGTGGTGATTCAAATCCTTGTTATCAACAATGACATAACCGCCAGAAAACGCGCGGGAGAAGTATTGCGCCAGAGCGAGGAAAACTTGCGACTGCTTTTCCAGGGAGTCAAGGACTACGCAATCTTGTCCCTTGACACAACGGGCGGAGTCACCAGCTGGAATGAAGGCGCTCAGCGCATCATAGGATATTGTGCCGAGGAAATTATCGGCCAGCACTTCTCAAAATTCTATACGCCGGAAGCTGTGGCCGCGGGCCACCCTCTCGATGAACTGCGAATTGCCGCTGAACAAGGACGCTTTGAAGCGGACGGGTGGCGCATGCGAAAGGATGGGTCCCGATTCTGGGCCAGCGTCATCATCTCCGCCTTGCGTAACCAGGCGGGACAACTTCGCGGCTTTGCCAAACTGACGCGAGACATCACCGCACGCAAGCAAGCTGAATCTGAGTACTTGTCGTTGACCGAGCGGCTTTCACTAGCCACTTCCGTCGCCCAAATAGGCGTGTGGGAGTGGGAGCTGGCTAACGACGCCCTGGTCTGGGATGCCACGATGTTTGAAATCTACGGAATTCCCCCCATGACCGGGATGACCTACGAAAAATGGGCCGCGACGGTTCACCCCGATGATCTTCCCACAGTCGAAGCCGAATTGCGAAAGGTAGTTGCCGCAAAAACTAAAGGATCTGCCGAATTCCGCATTACTCGGCCCGATGGATCGGTGCGCAACGTCTCTGCGGTGGAGAATTTCTCTCTCGACGAACATTCAACGGTCGTCCGAGTGGTAGGCGTCAATATAGATGTGACGGAACGCAAGCTGGCCGAAGCTGCCCGCGAGCAGAGTGGTCAAGAACAATTGAAGTTCAAAGATGATTTTCTTTCACAGGTCTCGCACGAGCTGCGTTCGCCTCTCACCGCGATTAAACAATTCACATCTATCATCCTGGACGGATTGGCCGGCGAGATCAATGCAGAACAACGCAAATACCAGGAGATCATTCTTAAGAATAGTGTTCAGCTCCAGTCCATGATTGACGATCTGCTGGAGGTGACCCGTGTCGAGTCAGGAAAACTCAGCGTCGAGCCGGAAGGCATACTAGCGACGGATGCCATTACGGACGTGTTCGACACTTTCCGCGGAAGAGCCATGGACAAGGGAGTTGTCCTCTCATTAGTTCTGCCTCGAGATTTGCCCCAAGTCTATGCGGACCCCACGCGTCTGAGGCAAATCCTGATTGTACTGGTCGACAACGCCATCAAATTCACGCCCTCGGGTGGGATGGTCAAGATTCACGCGCAGCGGAACGAGGCAGACGCGGATACCCTCCTATTCGAGGTTTCTGACACCGGCAACGGTATCAACCCGAAAACTACGGAAAAAATCTTTGAGCGTTTATTCCAGGTATCAGGGGCTAGCCTTGCCGGCCGTAAAGGCCTGGGGCTCGGTCTATTCATTTGCAAAGAGTTGGTGACCCGGCAGGGCGGAAACATCTGGGTGAAAAGTAAGTTGGGAATGGGCAGCACATTCTCGTTTACTCTACCCATCTTCTCCTTGAAGAAATTGATTGCTCCACTTTGCAAGAACGAGCAGTGGCCCGCAAAGCATCTCGCTCTCCTGAAGGTAGAGATGGTTTTTCCGTTGGCGTTTTCCAGCGAAGTGCGGGAGCGATGGTCCATGGAAGTGCGAAGCAGCGTACAACTTTGTTTGTCGCCAAATCTCAACCTGCTCTTTCCTCAAAAAAGCTCCGAGGCACCGAGACCACAGATCATTGTTGTTGCTTTCACCGACAAAGTGGGGGCCACCGCTCTAGCCGCCAAAATTCGCGAACAATTAAAAAGCCTCGTCGACCGGGAGGAGATAGGTATCTCGGTCTCCTGCACGATGCTAAATCCGCCTGTGGCCGCGCCGAACGCGCCGATGGATAACATCGTGGCTGGTATGGCCGGTTATTTCGAAGAATTAATCAAAGCCCAAGCCGGGATGCAAGAGGCCCGTTATGCATAGCGCATTCTTCCTTCGCAGCAACTTCCGCTGGTCTGTGTCCAGGACGAGCAGCCATATTCTGCGCGACTCTCCACAAGCGACGGTCCCTTCGGCCTCTAAGCAGAGATCGACCTGCCGCCCGTTGGGGTTCGTCTCAAATCACGTAACAAGTGCTGTTCGATGAGGTGACATGCGATGCCGGCTCACAAGAATAAACCAAGCCGACTTATCCGTGGAATATCGAAGTGTCCTACGGGTATTACGGGACTTGACCAGGTCACGGAGGGTGGACTGCCCAAAGGCCGGCCTACCCTAATCTGCGGCTCCGCGGGCTGTGGCAAGACCATGCTGGCTATCGAGTTTTTGGTTCGTGGAGTCACTGAGTTCGGTGAGCCCGGTGTTTTTATGTCACTCGAAGAAACCGGCAAGGAGCTCACCCAAAATGTGGCCTCCCTGGGCTTTAATCTCGCGGCGCTTAGTGCAGCCAAAAAGTTACGTATGGATTTTGTACGTGTTGAGCGCAGTGAGATACAGGAGTCAGGAATCTTTGGCCTCGAGGGCATATTTATTCGCCTGGGAACCGCTATTGACGAGTTGGGCGCCAAGCGAGTCGTTCTGGATACCATCGAGAACCTGTTCAGCGGATTCTCCAATATTCAGATTCTGCGCGCAGAACTCCGCCGCTTGTTCACGTGGCTGAAGGCCAAAGGAGTCACCGCCGTGATCACCGCCGAGTCGGGTACGGGAAGACTGACGCGGGATGGTATCGAGGAGTACGTTGCCGACTGCGTAATCATGCTGGATCACCGGGTGGAGGCCGAGAATTCGGTTCGCCGCCTGCGTATTGTCAAGTATCGCGGGTCCATTCACGGCACCAGCGAGTATCCTTTCCTGATCGGAAAGACCGGATTCTCTGTTATGCCGCTAAGTTCTCTCACATTGGACCACCCGGCTTCCTTGGAACGGGTTTCGACAGGCGTTCCGCGCCTCGACACGATGTTGGGCGCAAAGGGATTTTACCGTGGAACCAGCATCCTCCTTTCCGGTGTTGCTGGGACAGGCAAGAGCAGCCTGGCAGCGCACTTCGTGTTGGCCGCCTGCCAACGGGGTGAACGTGCCCTTTATATCTCTTCAGAGCAGTCGCCGGATGAAGTGATCCGCAACATGCGCTCCATTGGCATCGACCTCCAGCCCTGGCTTAAGAAAGGGTTGCTGCGCTTCTATGCCGCGCGCGCCGGCTCCTATGGTCTGGAAAGACACCTGCTAACGATCAACGATCTCATCCAGGAGTTCACGCCGCACGTCGTAGTCGTCGACCCGATTACCAATTTCTCGTTGGCCGGTACCGTCTTTGAAGTCAAGTCGATGGTGACGAGGTTGATCGATATGTTCAAGTCTCGTCTGATCACGGCCCTGTTTACCAGCGTAACCTTGGGGGAAGCCCGACCCCAGCCGGATGAACTGAGCATTTCCTCGCAAATCGACACCTGGATCTTGCTACGCAACCTGGAATCCAATGGCGAGCGCAACCGCGGTTTGTGTGTGTCCAAGTCTCGGGGAATGGAGCACTCCAACCAGATTCGCGAGTTCATTATGACCGGTCATGGACTGCAACTGCTTAACGTCTATGCGGGCCCTTCGGGGATGGTTACCGGGTCGGCACGAGTCACTCTGCAGGCAAACGAACGGGCCGCAGAAGAGAACAAGCGGAAGTTGCAGGCTAAAGCCCCGGATATGGAACAAAAGCACCAGCAGCTTGAGGCGCAGAGTCCGTCGCCTGACGCGCAGCGATTGCCGTCGCCGGAGTGCAAGCACAATACAAACAGGATCGAGCTGGCAAAGGCACAGCGCACAAATCGCCTGCCCTTCAGACGAAAGCGCCCAGCCTGACAGATCCATCTTTCCTCTCTCTACGGATGCAAAACCAGGAACAAGAAGGGAGACTGAAATGAAACAGACGAAAGTTATCAAAAGCGGGAAGGGCAATAGTAAAGAAGATAAGCCCTGGAACCTGCGCCTTTATATAGCAGGCAAGACGCCTAAATCCATTGCTGCGCTTCGAAACCTTCAACAGATCTGCGACATCCACCTGCCTGGCAAATACAACGTGGAGGTGGTGGATCTACTAAAGACACCGAGGCTGGCGGCGGGCGATCAAATCATTGCCGTTCCTACCTTGGTACGCAGGCTGCCGGCTCCACTGAAGCGAGTGATTGGAGACCTGGCGGATGTCGAACGGGTACTTATTGGCCTCGACTTGTGCTAGGTAAGCACCATGAGAACGCGTTCCGAACCATTTAGAAAACTCGGGTCCAATCCCAAACTCTTCATCGCAATAGGGTTATGGGCGCTCACCGGTCTTGTCGGCGCAATTTGTAAGTGGTGGCCCTATGCTTTCAACCGGGCCACTCCCTACATTGGGCGCCCGCATAGTTTCTATTACCGTTGGGATCCGCAGTTGTTGACGCTGCATGTCTTTTCGGATTCTTTGATCTTCTTGTCTTACCTGGCGATCGCGGTTTCGCTGGGCTGGCTTGTCCATAGGTTGAGGCGGGAGATTTCTTTCGCGTGGATTCTTATCGCGTTCGCGATCCTCATCTTAGCCAGTGGGTTCGCTTACTTACTGAATGCAGTTGTCTTATGGCGCCCTTTCTGGGTATCGGGTGATATAAAGCTCCTAACTGTCATTACCTCCCTCACGACCGCGGTGACCCTTCCATTCCTCTTGCCTGAAGTCAGAAAGTTGCTAAACTCGGCGAAGTCTTCTCGACTGAATGCCTCCCGGTTCCTGGCTATGATTGATGGCGGCAATGATGCATTTTACCTGCTCGAGAGTGTACGAAATGCCGCCGGTGACATCGTGGACTTCCGTTTCATCTTCCTAAACTTAAAGGGAGAACAACTGCTATCTGGAACGAACGGAAGCGTGCAAGGCCAACTCTTTTTTGAGCGGCACCCGGTGATGAAGAGCCACGGGTTCTTTGAGCAGTTCAGGCGTGTCGTTGAAATTGGAGAACGCCTTGATCTGAGGACGCAGATCGAAGATGTAGGCATTCATGCTTCGTGGCTTCATTTGCTGGTAATCAAAGTTGATGATGGTATTGCGATTACCGCCCGGAATATAACTACCCAGAAAAAGCGGGAAATCGAGTTGGCGGAAACGAACGCGCGGTTTCAGTCACTGGTAGAAGCAGTGAGGGAGTACGCGCTCTTTACCATCGATGCGACCGGAAAAGTCACCAGCTGGAATCTGGGAGCGGAGCGGCTCCTGGGCTACTCCGAGGCTGAAATACTAGGCCGAAACTTTTCCTGCTTTCTTACACCGGAGGAACTGGACAGCGGTTTGACTGAGAAGCTGCTGCAAAAAGTTCTTGAGTTTGGCCGGGCGGAGGATGAGGGTTGGCGCGTCTCCGCTGATGGCATTCGTTTCTTTGCCAGTGTAATTATCACACCGTTCCTGTTGGATCGGGACGCGCCTTGCGACTTTGCCGTGATGGTGCAGGATACAACCTCACGAAGAAATAACGCCATCGCGCAGGAGGAGATCCGACAGGAGCGTGTGCGTCTCCACGAAACCTTTTTGTCTCACGTTTCCCACGAGCTGCGTACCCCGTTGACGGCGGCATATTTCTTCACTACCAACGTATGGGAAGGATTACTTGGCGATCTTAGCCCCGAGCAGCAGGGGCACCTCTCGCTGGCGTTGAACAATCTAAATCAACTCAAGGATATGGTCAACGATCTCCTCGAAGTTACCAGTGTGGAAACGCACAAGCTCAAGGTGGTGCCTCAACGCGTAAGTCCAGCTAGATTGATCGGCGAGGTGCTCGCCACATGCCATCCGGATGCGGTTGTTGCAGATGTACGACTCATATCGAAGGTCACTTCGGATCGTCGCTTCCTCTGGGCCGATCCAATCAGGGTGCGGCAAATTTTCACCAACCTTATCGATAATGCGGTCAGGTTTACCCCGCGCGAGGGGACGGTCACAGTGGACTGCGCTGTCTTTGCAGAGGACAGCGACTTCGTCTGTTTTTTGGTCACAGACACGGGATGCGGAATCAGCCCCGCGAACGTCGAGTCGATCTTTGACCGCATGACACAGTTTGACACAGACGTTGTGTCTAGCAGGAATGGTCTTGGTCTGGGCCTGTTCATCGCAAGACAACTAGTGGAACAGCACGGTGGCCGAATTTGGGTACAAAGCCAAATAGGACGAGGAAGCACCTTTCACTTCACCTTGCCGTTCTTTTCTATTAACAAGCTCGTCGCACCCATTCTGGCTCGCATAGACGTGGGAGCGACGCTCACCCTGATCACGGTCGAAGTAGCCTCGGCCCGTGGGACTGTCACGGCCGATGACTTGCTGGAAATGCGCAATTTCCTAGAGCTATGCGTGCGCGACGGCCAGCACTTCCTCTTACCTTCGATGGGCGGTTATGCCAAGGAAGACACCTTTTTCATCCTCTCAGGTGCCTCCCACGACAGGATCGAGGTACTTTCACGAGTCCTTAAGAGTGAAATGAGCAAGCTCGGCGACCATGCGTTGCTGGCACTGATTTGCGCCACCACCTTACCCCTGCCAGCGGGTCATTGGAGCCAACAGCAGGCAAGCGAGATGGTGGGAAAGACTATCAAGCGGGTTGAATCGAATATGCAGGAGAAAGAGCAAGTACTATGAAGCCAAAGACGATACTGATTGTTGACGACGATTCCGACCTGGTGCTGGGTCTAACCATTCGACTCAGAGCTAAAGGCTATCGTGTTCTTTCGGCTGTCGATGCAACTTCAGCGCTGGAAATGAATCGCGAGAAGCCGGATCTCCTCATCCTCGATCTTGGGCTTCCGGACGGGGACGGTTTCAGTGTGCTCGAACAGATTCAGGCAACCGAATATCAGGCGGCTACGCCGACGATCGTACTCAGCGGTCGCGCTGCTATCGGAAACAAAGACCGCGCACTCAAGGCCGGAGCAGTCGATTACTTCCAGAAACCTCCGGAGAATAATGCGCTGCTGAGCGCCATAAGATTAGCTCTCGGAGAGATTGGCTCTCACGGGCCGGCGAAATATGCGCAGGTGACTTGAGACCACAGGAATTAGCCGGAGACGATTTCATTTGATCCGTCCATGCTGCACAAACTGTCTGGTTTCGAGACCAGCCTCGGAGCACCTTGATGTCGACTGTCGCGATTCTGGGCGCTCTCTTATGAGGAAGAGGCAACCCCGATCGACGGCGAAGCGCCGTGATCACCGTCAAGGTTAAAATAGAATGTTGCTCCGTGACCCAAGGTGCTCTCCGCCCGAATACTACCACCGTGCCGGTGGATAATTCGCTGGACGGATGCCAATCCGATGCCGGTCCCCGGAAACTCGTCATTCGAATGAAGACGCTGGAAGGCGCCGAAGAGTCTTTCTGCGTATTGCATGTCGAATCCAGCGCCGTTGTCACGTACAAAAAATTCAGCTGGTTTACCGACAGCGTCAGTAACACCAAATTCGACTCGGGCGAAATCCACCAGGTTCGTGAACTTCCAGGCGTTCCCCATGAGGTTTTCCAGGACGATGCGTAGCATCACTGAATCCCCGCGGGCCACGATCCCGTTGGGAATGATGAATTCCACCTGCCGGCCGGGATCACTTTGCTGAAGTTCAGCAGCAATGATATGGGCAAATGAGCTAAGGTTCGTTTCTCTGAACTGTAGTTCGGCGCCCCCCAGGGAACCGAGCTTGAGCAGGGCTTCAATCAGGGTTGTCATGTGCTCTGTGGACGTACGAATCTCTGAAATCAACTCTTTCCCATGGGAGCTTAGATCGTCTCCGCACTCCCTTTCCAGGGCGCTCACGAAGCCGTTGACCCGCCGCAGGGGCGCCTGCAGGTCGTGAGAGACGGAATAGTTGAAGGTCTCCAGTTCCTTGTTCAACGCCTCGACCTGGGCGGTACGCAGATTCACCCGCCGTTCAAGTTCGGCGTTTAGCTGCTTGACTCTTGTTTCAGTGTTCCGTCGTTCGGAGATGTCGCGGATATTGCATTGGATCACTTTATTCAGACCAACGTCATAAATGTTGCTTACAAATTCGACTTCAACGCTGCTTCCGTTTTTAGCATGAAGCGGAATGTTGTCATATCGGATGTAGCCCATTTTCTGCAGTTCGAGAAAGGCTAATTTTGAAGCCTCGCTGTCTTGAAAAGCTGCGACCTCCCAGAGTTTCTTGCCCAAATATTCTTCTCGGGAAAAACCCAGGAGGTCGAGCAAGAAGGGATTGACATCCTGGATCTGCCCGTTCTCGGCATCCACAATCAATATCCCGTCCTGGGCTGATTCAAATAGGCGCCGATATTGAGCCTCCGAATCAATCAGCGCTTGGTCTGCTACTAACCTATTCTCCAGAGCCTCTCGATCGAGGAGGGTCCGTTCGATTACAGGTACGAGCCTGGCCAATTCCTTTTTCTGCACATATTCTCTCGCGCCTGCTTTCATGAGCGCCACAGCTAGACTGATACTGATTTCACCGGACACAATAATGAATGGCACGTCAGGACGTAATTCATGAGCTAAGGCTAAGGCGGAGGAGCCGCTGAATTGCGGCATACCGTGGTCGGAAATGATGAGGTCCCACTGGCGAAGCAATGCTTCCCGCATAGCGGCCTCAGTGGACACTACTTCAGATGTGACTACGAAGCTTCCCTCGCGCAGAGCAAGGAGCAAGAGAGCGACATCGCTCTTTTCATCTTCAACGATCAACACCCGCAGCGGGCGCTCGGTTTTCCGTTCAGTTGTTGCGATTGTTTGCATTCGGTTGCTCCTCAGTCTCAAGGTCGGCATCAATTGGCGTTACGGCTTCGTGGAGGGTACCTTTATCGACGCAGGTTGCTATTGACTTACGGCGACCTACTTTACTCGCCATACCTGGTAATCGCGCGAGTTCCACGGAAACAGCTCTGCATAACGCAGGAACCTAAAGCGGAACGCTTGTAGGAAGGTGAACTGCAAGAAGGTAAATGAGCGATCTTGCACGGCATTAGCCTTTAGAAAATTAATTGGGTTTTCCCCGTTACCGTTACCGAGCGCCGGGGAGCATTTCATCATCATCCGCGACTAGAATTATTGGCAAACGCCACACACATCCGCGGAATGTATATCTTTCTTGTTTTCGGCGGGACCGGTGGAGACTTCACAAGCTGTATGATTTCGGGACGAAGACATACTGCGATACCTAAAGAGGAGCGCCATATTGTGTCATCTCTGGCTGGTCCAGCCTCAGACGCGTCCACACAAGAGGCCCGGCCGGGGTGACGCCAAGCTAGCGAGGAAGCGCGTATCGTGCATTCAGGTAGAACTTCCCCAAAATTTGAGGATGGTAGGCGAAGGGACGAAGCGGAACTCGAAGTAATAAGCCGCCCGGTTTGGCCGGAACGCCAGAAACTCTCCGTTAATGTCTCGGTGAGAAGGGTGGTGGCCAGGGACAGGATCGAACCGCCGCCGCCGGCCTTTTCAGGGCCTTCTACCAATAGACCTCAATGGCCTGGAATAAGCGGATGCGCATGAGAAGAAAGACGTTACAGTGTTGCCGGATTAGGACTGTTTGGGGTGCTTTGGGATCAGCGAATTGTTCCATTCGAGCAGTTCGATCACTTGCGACCACGATCTGGGGTGTACCTTCCTGCTGCCATCCAAACCTACAGGTCATCACTCCAAGACCAGCCATAGAGAAGGGCCTGAGACATTAGCTCCGACAGGGTAAATTGCCTCTGTTGGCTTGGGTAGTGTCCTGGAAAGCGAAGCAGCAACAGGTGATCGCGCTGGAGCATCTTGGTTGGTCCGTGCGTTTCGCTGCCCCGCTCCGAACTCCTTTACATCTCCTCGCCCCCATCAAGGGACTTCACTGAAGAATATGCTTTTTGATAAGAACCTTTGCATTCCTTAGGATGGCACTGGCCATCGCCGAGTCCGGCGCAATTTCAGCAAGCGTCACAGCTCCCACAAGAGTGCTGACAATGCCACTTGCGGTGATTAGGGCATCGCGCCTGGTCTGATCAGTGAGGTGATTTGCAATGAGTTGAACAATACGCTGGTAACCCTCGATGGCAATTGACCGCACTTGCGGATCCGAATGACTGAGTTCGGCACCCAGCATCGCAAGTGGGCACAGATCCTCCTGCCTGCGTCCCCTCACCGTACCCCTTTCCCTTCGTCAGGTTTTTGGCTCTATGCATGGCGAGGCCGCCTGGTATGAACGCCACTCGCCTCCCGGGGATGCACTCAATGCAAAAGTGGTCCACGTTTTCCACTCGCCTTCGCTCAAAGACCTTTTTCGCACACGAATAGGTAGTCCTTATTTTGCGAGAATCCGTACAAGAAGGCTTTTGGATCTGGAGGACTTGGGTCCCAATTCGTTCTCGATCCGTGTGGGAGAACCCAAGCGCGAAACCGCAGGTCATGCCCGCCTCAGGCATAGGAACACCGAAGCAACTGGTCGGGTCTGGAATTGGCATTCTAGGTATGTAACTTCCCCTGCTCGCCCCAGACCGAGAGGCCAATGTCCCGAAATCCCGTTCACTCGACAAAGCAGTGGCGAAAGCCACATTCAGCGCAAGAGAGAAGATCGGAGTTTTCGAGATTAAGATTGGGCTGGATGATTACAGGCCACCAGCAGAATATTGAACCCACCGCGACCATTACGATGAGGAGCGTATTCCTCTGCATAAAGCACCTGCGCCGGAACAGCTGCTGGCAATCCTTTAGCAGCCCGTGCCCGGGAAAGCTAAAATTGGAATTTTGTCAGTTATTTGTTCTAAATGGTGGCCAGAGACGGGATCGAACCGCCGACGCCGGCCTTTTCAGGGCCGCGCTCTACCACTGAGCTATCTGGCCTCGGAGAATCCAAGGACGCTGCTTCCGCTTACGTGGTTTCTGAGTCTGCAGCTTCAGGCGGAGGGCCCGGCCAGGTCAGCAACTGCGCACAAGCAACAAAAATCAGTATAGCAATCGCTTCGCTGGGCGCAAACTTCCTACCTGCAAATACTCTGGCGGGGCGACTGGCGGCGAGCCTGCCATGTCGTACACTAAACGCTCGCCCTCTATGTCCCGACCCCGTGCCCCAATTTGCCGGGCCCTCCATTTCGCCTCCACGCTGCTGCTCTGCCTGGCGCCGTGCGCCATCGCGCAATCGCAAGCGGTAGCGCAGAATGGCGAGGCGCGCGCGTCTCGAGCCTTCGAGCAGGCCCGCCGCCAGGGACCACTTGCCCTCTATGCCTTTCTGCACGATATGCCCAAGGGGGCCGATCTGCACACCCACCTGGCGGGCGCCGTCTACGCAGAAAGCTTCATCCGCGAGGCCGCGGAAGACAATCTCTGCGTCAAGTCCAAGTCCCTCACCTTCTATAGGACAACTGCCACCACCCGCAGTCTGCCCCCGCAGCCCGTTTGTGGCGAAGAGGGCGAGCGCGCCGCTGACGCGCTCACCAATCAACAGCTCTATGACCAGCTGATCGACACCTTCTCCATGCGCACCTTTGTTCCCACCACTGAAGAATCGGGACACGACCACTTCTTCGCTTCCTTCGATCACTTTCTGGCGGTAGAGGATCCCAAGCATGTGGGTGAGTGGGTCGATGAGTTGGCCAGTCGAGCCGCCCAGCAAAACGAGCAGTATCTCGAAATCATGAATACCCCCAACTTCCGGCTTGCCACGGCGGCTCTGGCCGAGAGCTTGGGGCCAATCGACGCGCGGACGGACTTCGCCCACCTGCGCCAGCAGCTGCTCGATGCTGGCCTGGCGAAATACCTGCCCGCGCAGCGTGCGGAGTTCGATGAAGGCGAGCGCCGCCGCCGCGAGCTGGAGCATTGTGGCGCAATTGGAGCCACGCCGGCCTGCAATCTCCAGGTCCGGTTCCTGTACCAGGTGCTGCGCGCACTGCCTCCGCAAGATGTTTTCGTGCAACTGGTCTGCGGCTTCGAGCTAGCCTCCGCTGACCCGCTCATCGTGGGCGTCAATATGGTGCAGCCGGAAGATTGGCGCGTGCCCATGGCCAACTACCAGATGCAAATGCGGATGGTGCATGCCCTCCACGCCCTCTATCCGCGCGTTCATATCACCCTCCACGCGGGTGAACTGGCGCCCAGCATGGTCCCCCCGGATGGGGTTCGCTTTCATATCCGCTCCGCGGTTCAAGAGGCAGATGCCGAACGCATAGGCCACGGGGTGAGCGTGCTGTACGAGGACCATCCGTACGACCTGCTCAAGCAGATGGCCACCAAGCGCGTGATGGTCGAGATAAACCTCACCAGCAACGACGTGATTCTCAACATCAAGGGCGCAGACCACCCCTTGCCTCTGTATCGTCTCTATCACGTGCCGGTCGCGCTTTCCACCGATGATGAGGGCGTTTCCCGCATCAATCTAACCCATGAATACGTCCGCGCCGCGATGACTTACCCGCTAACCTACAGCGACTTCAAGCAGATGGTACGCACCGGCCTGGAACACAGCTTCCTACCCGGCGACAGCCTTTGGGAGCAGGCTGGCCCATGGGAAAGCTACGCCCATGCGCGCGCCGCCTGCCGCACCCAACTCGGCCATGAACAGCCTTCGGGAGCATGCGCCTCACTGCTCGAAACCAGCGAAAAAGCAAAGCAACAATTCGAGCTGGAGCACCGCTTCCAACTTTTCGAAAATTCACTTTAAGCTGCTGGGTGTCGGTGGAAGCTCCCCGCTTTAGCGTCGCGGCAGAACTCACCCGTCCTGTTCCACAGCTGCGATTCTCACCCAGACCATGAAGCCCATTCATCTACCGCATTTACACTGCAGACTCAGCGCATGCGCATCGTTCTCTCCAGCTTCGGCACACTCGGTGATATCCATCCCCTGATAGCTTTGGCGCTCGAGTTGCAGCAGCGCGGCCACGTCCCAGTGCTGGCGGTTCCCGAGCTCTTTCGTTCCAAGATCGTTTCGCTCGGTCTGGAATTCGCTCCCGTCGGCCCCATCCTCGATCCGGAAGACAACCAGCTGGTGGCCATGTTGATGGACATTCGCAAGGGAACAGAGCGAACCCTGCGTGAGATCCTCTTCCCCGCTATTCGCCAAAGCTACCGGGAGCTGCTGGCCGTGGTGGAGGCCAACGGCGGGGCTGATCTGCTGCTCGCCGGAGAGCTGGTCTACCAGGCCCCCATCGTGGCCGAGGTAACCGGGATACCCTGGGCGTCCCATGTGCTCGCCCCACTCTCCTTTTTTTCCCGTTACGATGCGCCCGTGCTTCCGCCCTATCCCATGCTGGCGCGTCTGCAGCCGGCCCTGCCCGGGATGGGCCGGGTGATTGCCCGTTTCGCACGCTGGGTAACGCGCAGTTGGCCGGAGCCCATTTATCAGCTACGTGCCGAGCTTGGCTTGGGCCGCGGCCCCGATCCCATCTTCGAGGCCAAGCACTCTCCCTACCTGGTGTTAGCCATGTTTTCCCCCTTGCTGGGCGAGCCGCAACCGGACTGGCCCGCTTCCACCAAAGTGACTGGCTTTGTGTTCTACGATGGCGACGCGGGCCATCGCGATCTGCCCCCGGCGATTGAGAGCTTCCTGCAACAGGGGCCCCCGCCGCTCGTGTTTACCCTAGGCTCGGCAGCCGTTCTGGACGCTGGCGACTTCTACCAGCAGAGCGCACTCGCTGCCGAATTGACCGGCCAGCGTGCCGTGCTCCTCGTGGGAAGCGACCCCCGCAATATTCCCCAGGACACCGCCCCGAACCTGTGCGTGGCCAACTATGCGCCCTATTCCAAGCTCTTTCCCCGAGCCTCGGTCATTGTTCACCAGGGCGGCGTAGGTACCACTGCGCAGGCGATGGTCTCCGGCAAACCCATGCTGGTGATGCCCTACAGTCACGACCAACCGGACAACGCGCGCCGGGTACGCCGCCTGGGCGTGGCCCGCGTGATTCGGCGGCGTCGTTATACGGCGGAAGTTGCTGCGCGCAAGATCACTCTGCTGTTAGAGAAAAACACCATGCGGCAGCGGGCGGCCAGGATCGGAGAGCAGTTGCGTCGCGAAGATGGATTAAAGGCCGCCTGTGATGCGCTCGAAGCCCTGGGCAAGGGCAGACCACAGGCTTCGAAGCTCTGAGCACGCCGACACGGCACGGACCACCGGCCATGCGCATTTAAAATGCTCTAGACATGCCTGAAGATATAGCCCTGCGGCTTCTCGCGGCCGCTGTCCCACAGCTCGAAGCCTCGTTTCGCGATCTGCCCCCGCCGGCGGAGCCGGCGCGCGCAATCGACGCCATGGCTGCGGTCCTCAGCCAGGTGGCTGGAAGAATGGCCGACAACTACCCCTACTTCCATCCTCTGTATGCCGGGCAAATGCTCAAGCCTCCGCATCCACTGGCCCGCGCCGCCTATGCGCTCGCGATGATCATTAATCCCAACAACCATGCGCTCGATGGCGGCCGTGCCAGCTCCCGAATGGAAGTGGAAGCAGTTCGCGAAATCGCGCGCATGTTTGGCTGGACGGATCACCTGGGACATCTAACCAGCGGCGGAACCTTTGCCAACCTCGAGGGACTCTGGATCGCCGGACAGCTAGCCCGCGGCAAGCGCATCGTCGCTTCCGAGCAGGCGCACTACACGCATAGCAGAATCAGCGCCGTCCTCGGCTTGCCCTTCACCAGTATCGCGACTGACAGTGCGGGCCGCATGGACATGGCCGCGCTCGAGTCCGCACTCCAAAATGGCGACGTCGGTACGGTGGTGGTGACGCTGGGCACAACTGCTACCGGAGCCGTCGATCCGCTGGATAAAGTGCTCGCGCTGCGCAGCGATTATCCATTCCGCATTCACATCGATGCGGCCTATGGCGGATATTTCAGGCTCGTCTCTACGCTCGGCGAGGAGGCCGCGCGTGCCTTCGCCTGCGTGGCGCAGGCCGACTCCATTGTGGTTGACCCCCACAAACACGGGCTGCAACCGTATGGCTGTGGCTGCATCCTTTTTCGCGATCCGGCCGTCGGCCGTTTCTATAAACATGATTCTCCCTACACCTATTTCACTTCAGATGATTTGCATCTGGGTGAGATCAGCCTGGAGTGTTCGCGCGCAGGCGCTTCAGCCGTAGCGTTGTGGGCAACACAACAGTTGCTGCCGCTCATCTCAGACGGGGAGTTTGCCAGTGGGCTGCGTTGTAGTCGCGAGGCGGCGGTGCTCTTGCATAAAAAAATCTGCGACGATGGCCGGTTCCTCTCTCCCTTCCCGCCCCAACTCGACATTTTGGTGTGGGCGGTGCGCGCCGCCACGATCGAGGCATCGTCCCGCTTGGCGCAACAAATCTTCGCCGCCGCCGCGCGCGAAGATCTTCATCTCGCGCTGGCCCAACTACCCAGCAGATTTTTTCCTTCCGGCTCGTGGGCAGACGAGCAACAGCAAACCAGTGTTACTTGCCTGCGTTCCGTACTCATGAAACCGGAACACCTGGAATGGATCGATGCAATCTGGAGCAGATTGAGCCATGCGACGGGTGAAGCGCTGGCGACGTCTCCCCCGCCTGCTGGAGCAACCGTGGCTGGATGAAAAAAAGGCCGGCAAACGTTCACCACCCGAACAGGAAACTGTTGAAAATGTGCTCCCACAGAAGCACTAGAGCGCTCGACGGAAGTGTCAGTCCGATTCGTGATAAAAGCCGGGCGGTCGATGGTTAGAATAAGGGTACTGCGGCCAAACAGATAAATGCGTCGAGGTTGACGAAGCAAGAGCTCGCGAAGGGCACGCGCTGTAGGCGTGTGGCTGGAGCATCACCGGCGGTGCCGGCTAACAGGAGAATAAGCAGGATGCACTTTTCGAACCAGCAACGCGATTTTTCTTCGATGTCCCTTTCTGAGCAAGGGGGCATAGTTGCGTACTTTTCGATGGAAATCGCCATCGCACCCGAAATGCCCACATATAGTGGCGGATTGGGCGTGCTAGCCGGGGACACTATGCGATCCGCAGCCGATCTGGGGCTGGGGCTATGCGCCGTCACGCTGCTTCACCGCAAGGGATACTTCCAGCAACATCTCGATGCGCGCGGAATTCAGACTGCTGAGGACCAACCTTGGCCACTGGAAAGATTTCTAGCGCTCGAAGACGCCGTGGTCGAGGTGACCATCGAGGATCGCCCGGTGATGGTCCGGGCATGGCGGTACGACCTTGAGGGCGTTACCGGGCACACCATCCCGATTTACCTGCTTGACACGGATCTGACTCAGAATGACCCGCGCGATCGAAATCTTACGGATCATCTCTATGGTGGCGATACGGATTACCGGCTGCGGCAGGAAGCCGTTTTGGGAATCGGTGGTGTGCGCATTCTCGAAGCCTTGAATTACAACGTGAATGTCTACCACATGAATGAGGGTCATGCGGCGCTATTGACGGTCGGCTTGATGGAGCTTGAGTTGGGTGGTGACATGAGCCGCGCCATTGAGGAGCGGGATAGGCAGGCAGTGCGCAACCGCTGCGTATTTACCACCCACACCCCGGTTCCGGCTGGACATGATCGATTTACCCTGGAGCAGACCTACAGAATTCTCGGGCCCCAGGTCGCAAACTTGCTGGAACGCATGGGGGGCTGCCACGACGGCATGCTAAACATGACCTATGTGGCGTTGGCTTCATCGCGCTTCGTCAACGGCGTCGCCATGCAGCATGGCAAAATCTCCCGCGAGATGTTCCCCGACTATTCGATCGATGCCATCACCAACGGGGTGCACGCGGCCACCTGGACCGCCGACCCATTTCAAGAAATCTTCGATCGCAACATTCCGCGCTGGCGCAAAGACAATTTCCAGTTTCGCTACGTCATCGACATTCCGCTTCGCGAGATCGAGAAGGCGCACGCACAGTCCAAGCGCAACCTTATCGATGCGGTCGCGGAGAGGACCGGCATCACGCTGCGCAGCAACGTCTTCACCATCGGCTTCGCCCGCCGCGTGGCCACTTACAAACGGGCCGACCTGCTCTTATCGGATCCTGAGCGCTTGGTGCGCTGTGCGGAGAAGTTCCGCGGCATGCAGATTCTCTTCAGCGGCAAGGCTCATCCCCACGACGAGCCAGGCCAGAAACTGATCCGGCAGATTTTTGAGGTTGCAACCAAGCTGGATTCAGACGCGCTCAAAATCGTCTACCTGGAAAACTACGAATGGAAGCTGGCGTCGATGCTCACCGCAGGGGTCGATCTGTGGCTGAATACGCCGCGCCGCCCCTTCGAGGCATCGGGCACCAGCGGGATGAAGGCCGCGCTCAACGGCGTCCCCAGCCTCAGTGTGCTTGATGGTTGGTGGGTTGAGGGTTGGATTGAGGGCGTTACCGGCTGGGCTGTTCCCGACAGCGACACCCAGGAACAGGAGGTCGCCAGCCTTTACGACCGGCTGGAGTCGACGATCCTTCCTCTTTACTATGGCGGTCCGGAGCAGTGGCGCGCCGTCATGCGTTCCACCATCGCGCTAAACGGCTCCTTCTTCAATACCCATCGCATGCTTCAGGAGTACATCTCGAACGCCTACTATCCTGACAAGGATGCAGTCGTTTCCAACGTCACCTTGGAGCCGGCTCTGGCCAAGTAACGATTTAGTCACGACGTTGTGACGAGCTCAAAAGACTCACCCGAGCCGGACAGGCCTTGCTTGTCCGGCTCTTTCTTTGCTGCAACGTGAAGTGCCGCCTTTCTGAATCAAATTGGCCGCAGTAAACATCGGAGATGTGGGGAGCATCCAGCCGCTCAACTTGCCCAAGAGCGCCGCATGTTGCCTCTCGAAAACTTCACATCTCACTGGCTGCCAGTTTGATCGGACAAAACGTATAATTTATCTGTGGCTGCAAATTTGCTGTAAACCCCGACTTGTTTGCAGAGGGTATCGGCAACAGCCTGATTCTTCAGGACGCTCGCAAGACTATTCGCCGGTTCTTCCACTCGAGCCTGGCCGGCTCGTCTAAGCCGGTATTCCCCTTATCTCCGCTCGTCATTGTGACCGTTGGAGAGAACGTCCCTAGGAGTGAGCTAGCAAATGTGGATTGTTCGTCTTGCGTTACGGCGTCCCTACACTTTCGCCGTTTTTGCGCTATTGCTGTTGATCATCGGTCCACTTTCGATCCTCAACACGCCCACCGACATCTTCCCGAACATTGATATCCCTGTTGTCAGCATCGTTTGGCAGTATCAAGGCCTCTCCGCCGTGGACATGGCCAACCGCATCGTCACTCTGACCGAACGCACCTTAACCACCACGGTCGACAATATCGACCATATTGAGTCGCAATCACTGGTGGGCGTTGCGGTGGTGAAGGTCTATTTTCAGCCCAAGGTCACGATTGCCACCGCCATCGCGCAGATCACGGCCGTATCGCAAACCCAATTGCGCCAATTGCCACCAGGGACGACCCCTCCGTTAATCATCACCTACACGGCATCGAGTGTGCCCATTCTGCAACTCGGTCTCTCGGGTCAGGGCCTTTCCGAACAGCAACTCAATGACTACGGCCTCAATTTCATCCGTACGCAGTTCGCCACCGTCGAGGGTGCTGAAAGTCCCTATCCCTACGGCGGCAAGCAGCGCCAGGTTCAGATCGATCTCAATCTCAAGGCGCTTCAGGCCCGAGGCCTTTCCCCCGCCGATGTAGTCAACGCCATCGGCGTGCAAAATCTGATTTTGCCATCGGGAACCGTGAAAGTTGGCTCGTTCGAGTATCAGCTGGCAACCAACAGCGCGCCCAACTCGATCGCAGGACTCAACGATCTTCCCATCAAAAGCGTGAACGGAGCCGTCGTCTACATGCACGACGTGGCTCATGTGCGGGACGGCTTTCCGCCGCAAACCAACATTGTGCGGGTCGATGGCCAGCGCGCCAGTTTGATGAGCGTGCTCAAGAACGGTAATGTTTCCACCCTGGACGTCATCTCCAGGATCCGCGCGTTGCTGCCGACGATTGCACAGCAACTGCCGCCACAATTGCGCATAACTCCATTGGCGGATCAATCGATCTTTGTGCGCGGGGCCATTAGCGGCGTAGTGCGCGAGGGCATCATTGCCGGTTGTCTTACCGGCGTCATGATCCTGGTCTTTCTAGGCAGCTGGCGCAGCACCCTCATCATCGCGGTATCGATCCCTCTTTCCATCCTGGTCTCCCTCATCATGCTGGGAGCGCTGGGCGAAACCATCAACATCATGACCCTCGGTGGCTTGGCGCTGGCCGTCGGCATCCTGGTCGATGACGCCACGGTAGAGATTGAGAACATCAATCGCAATCTCGAAGAAGGAAAGGAGGTGGAGCAGGCGATCCTCGATGGGGCCGCGCAAATTGCCATTCCGGCTTTTGTCTCGACCATATCGATTTGCATCGTCTTCGTTCCTATGTTCTTCATGGGCGGCGTGGCCAAGTACCTGTTTGTGCCTTTGGCTGAGGCCGTCATCTTCGCCATGCTTGCTTCTTATTTCCTTTCCCGCACCGTGGTGCCGACCATGGCTAAATACCTTCTTCAGGAGCACGATCCGGGCGCCGAAAAGCAGAAGCAGCGCAGCCGAAATCCCCTGGTTCGGGCTCAGCTGGCCTTTGAGCACAGATTTGAGCAGTTGCGTGTTTTCTATTTCCGCGTGTTGCAGCTCGCCATCGCCCACAGCACGGTTTTTCTTATCCTCTTCTTCGTCTTTTCCATAGGTTCGTTTGCGCTGCTCTATCCGTGGTTGGGCCAGGACTTCTTTCCTTCTGTGGACTCAGGCCAATTTAAGCTCCACGTCCGCGCCCAGACCGGTACCCGCATCGAAAACACGGCGCTCCTGTGCGATCAAGTCGACAATGCCATTCGGCGAGAGATCCCCAAGAGCGAACTCGTCAGCATCATCGACAATATTGGAATTCCTTACTCCGGTTTGAATCTCTCCTACACCAGCACCGGCGTTGTGGGCGCCGCAGACGCGGATATCACCGTGGCCCTGGCCGAAAAACACCATCCCACCGATACCTACGTGCAGGATCTGCGTTCCAAGTTGGCCGTCGAATTCCCAGGCGTCATTTTTTACACCTTGCCCGTGGATATGGTGACCCAGATTCTCAATTTCGGATTGCCGGCTCCGATCGATATCCAAGTCATCGGGCAAAATCAGCAGGGGAACCGCGTCTTCATCGACAGGCTCCTGAAGGATATAAGCTATGTGCCCGGCACCGCCGATCTGCACATTCAGCAGCCTTTCGACAATCCGCACTTTTTTGTCGACGTGAACCGCTCCAAGGCACAGGACATCGGATTATCGCAGCGGGATGTAACCAACAGCCTTCTCGCTTCCACCACCGGCAGCTACCAGGTCAACCCTACCTACTGGCTTGATCCAAGAAACGGTGTCAGTTACAACATCAACGCGCAATCTCCGCAATATGACTTGCAGTCGATGATGGACCTGCAAAATATCCCGCTGACCACCGCCAGCGCGGGAGCCTCCGTCGTTCCCAGTCCGAATCTTTCGGTCGGCGCATCGAGCCTTACCCCAATCGGCACGGGTGCCGCGCCCTCCACCGCGCAGGGGGTCCAGCCGATCCAGCTTTTAGGGAATGTGGCCACGATCGTGCGCGGGCAGGAGCCGGCTACCGTTAGCCATTACAACATCGCTCCGGTTCTCGATATCTACGGCAACGTTGTCAATAGCGATCTGCGGAGCGTATCCGACAAAATCAATTTGATCATCGAACAGCATCGCAAAGAACTGCCCCGCGGTTCGCAGATCGTCTTGCGCGGCCAGGTGCAGACGATGAACTCCTCATTCATAGGGTTGACCAGTGGTCTGGCCTTTTCCATCCTGCTGGTCTACCTGCTCATCGTCATTAATTTTCAGTCGTGGCTCGATCCTTTCATGATCATTGCCGCCCTCCCGGCCGCCTTGAGCGGCATCGTCTGGATGTTGTTTATCACCGGCACCCATATCAGCGTTCCGGCACTGACCGGCTCCATCATGACCATGGGCGTAGCCACAGCTAATTCCATCCTGGTGATCAGCTTTGCCCGCGAACAGATGGAAGAGAACGCTGGAGACGCTCATGCCGCCGCGCTGAATGCTGGATACACCCGGTTCCGTCCGGTGCTGATGACTGCGCTAGCCATGATTATTGGCATGGTGCCGATGGCGCTGGGCCTGGGCGACGGTGGCGAACAAAATGCGCCGCTGGGCCGTTCGGTCATTGGCGGGCTGTTATTCGCAACCTTGGCCACTCTGTTCTTTGTGCCGACATTTTTTAGCGTGATCCATGGCTGGCTTGGCAAGCGCAACAAGGGTGCCTCGGAGCGCACGGCCGCGACGGATCTGGAAGATTAGAAAAGCAACCCGGAGAGAGAGCTTAACGATGAATCAGGAAAAAAAAGACGAGCAGTCGCAACCAGTTGGGGAGGGGCACGGCGGCCCCCCCGATGCGCCGCCCCTATCGGGCCGCGTTGCCGCGATCATGATCGTAGTTCTCCTGGTGCTGGCTGTCCTGGTGGCGGTCGGGGGAATCATACCCAGGGTGCGCGCTCGCACCGAGCTGAAAGACCAGACCAATGCCCTCGCCGCTCCCACCGTCATCGCGAACCCACCGCAGCAGGGTAAGACTGGCCAGGAGATCATTTTGCCCGGCAATGCCTATGCCTTCAGCGATGCCTCGCTGTATGCCCGCACCGATGGCTACCTCAGCAAGTGGTACTTCGACATTGGCGCGCACGTGAAGCAGGGGCAGCTACTCGCCATCATCGCCACGCCGGAAGTGGATAAGCAACTGCTTCAGGCACGTGCGGACTTGGCCACGGCCCAGGCCACGGCAGGCCTGGCGAAGATCAACTCGAGCCGCTATCAAGGATTGCTGACGCAAAACGCCGTCTCGAAGCAAGACACCGATACCTTCATCACCCAGGAAGCATCCACCAACTCGACCGTCGACTCGGCCCAGGCGAATGTGCAGCGCCTCGAACAGCTCCAATCCTTCGAAAAGATCTATGCGCCTTTTAGTGGAGTGATTACAGCCCGTAACGTCGATGTCGGACAGCTGATCAATGCAGGTTCGGGCACGCTGATGTTTCGCATCTCGGCCATCAACGTCTTGCGTGTATACGTCAATGTTCCGCAGATTTATTCCCAGTCGGCGGCTCCTGGCACCTTGGCCCATCTCACCCTCTCCGAATTTCCCGGACAGACATTTACCGGCAAGCTGGTGCGCACCGCGCGGGCCATCGATCCCGCCTCGCGCACGCTGCTGGTTGAATTCGATGTCGACAATCGCGATGGCAAGCTTCTGCCCGGGGCTTACACCGAAGTCCATATGAATGTGCATCAGGGCGTTGCGCCGATGATCATCCCTGTCTCCGCTCTAATCTTTCGCAACCAGGGATTGCAGGTGGGGACGGTCGCGAAAGGCCCCAATGGCGACCAGGCCAAGCTGGTTCAAATAACCCTGGGCCAGGATGATGGATCCACCGTGCAAGTGATTCAAGGACTGAACGCTGACTCCCAGGTAATCCAGAATCCTCCGGATTCTTTGATCGATGGGGAACCGGTGCGCGTCGTGAAACCGGGCAAAGACGGGGGCGCGTAGGAATGAAGACCCCTCCTGCGCATTACGCCACTCGCCAGGCCTCGCTCTTTCTCACCGGGGCGGCGTTACTGCTTTCTGGTTGTACCGTAGGGCCCAACTACCATCGGCCCGATGCCCCGACCGCGCCGGCCTTCAAAGAAACGGCCGCGCCTGTGCCGCCTCCTGACGTGCCCGGTGGAGGGTGGAAGCAGGTGAGTCCAAACGATAGCGCGCTCCGCCCCAACTGGTGGGAGATTTACCAGGACCCAGTGCTGGATAAGCTCGAGCTGCAAGTCGCAGTTTCGAACCAAACCCTCAAAGCTTCGTATGAGCAGTACATGCAAGCCCGGGCGGCCATCCAGTACTATCGCTCGCAGTACTATCCCACCGTGCAGGTTGGCCCATCGGCGACTCGCGAACGCCAATCGACCAACCGTCCGCTGTATGTTCCGGGAAGCAAGAGCACCTACAACGACATCTTTCTTCAGGGAGAGGTCAGCTGGGAACCGGACTTGTGGGGCAACGTCCGCAGGGCGGTGGAATCGCAGAAGGCGACTGCTCAGGCGACCGCGGCCGACCTGGCAAACGTCGATTTGAGCCTTCGCTCGGAGCTGGCGACCGATTACTTCGAAATGCGTGGTCTCGACACTCAGCAGCGATTGCTCGACAACACCGTGGTGCAATATCAGCAATACCTTGAGCTGACCCAAGTACGGTTCAAAGGCGGCGTGGCCACTGAGTCGGACGTTGCCTTGGCGCAGACCCAGGTAGACCAGACCCGTGCCCAGGCCATCGATGTCGGCGTCGCGCGGGCGCAGTACGAACATGCCATTGCGACCCTCACCGGTGTGCCCGCTTCGAGTTTTAGTCTTCCGTTCTCGCCGCTCGATCTGCCATTGCCGCAGGTCCCCGTCGGCGTGCCGTCGCAATTGCTGGAGCGCCGTCCCGATGTTGCTGGAGCGGAACGACGCGCGGATGCGGCCAATGCCCAGATAGGAATTGCCATTGCGGCGTATTACCCCACCGTTAGTCTCACCGGCACGGGCGGCTTTGAGAGCAAGGCTCCAACTACCTTGATCCAGGGCCCAAGCGCACTCTGGTCGCTGGGGGGATCGGCGGTCGAGTTACTTTTCGACGCCGGCCGTCGTCATGCCCTCACCGAAGAGGCCAAAGATGTTTACGAGCAAAACGTTGCCAACTACCGGGAGACGGTGCTGCAGGCCTTCCAGGAGGTAGAGGACAATCTTTCCGGCCTGCGAATTCTGAATAGCGAATCGGTGGCGCAGCAGCGCGCAGTCGAATCAGCGCAGCGTTCGACGCTCATTTCTACCACCCGCTACAAGGGCGGGGTCACCACTTATCTTGAAGTGATTACGGCACAGACCACGCAGCTATCCAACGAGCGCACGGCAGCCGATATCACGACCCGGGAGTTTGCCGCCAGCGTTCAACTCGTTAAAGCTCTGGGCGGCGGTTGGGATACCACCAAGTTGCCCACGCCGTAGAGCTGCGGGCCGCTGATCTCGGGCCGTAAGTAAATGCTTTGCGAAGCATCCGGCTTTAGCTGCCGAGGGACACCCTTCCGCTACGAAGGGCACGGCTTAGAGGATGCGGAAAAAGTCGCTCAACGAAAGGGCACGGCTTTAGCCGTGCCGCACATAGCATGTCCCCGGAGAGGCTTTAGATGGGATGAGACGGCTGGCCCCTGAGGTACCGTTTCGAATGATCCGCGGCAGAAGTTCTTGTGATCACCTGTGAACAATGTTTTGTGTCAGGGCACGGCTTTTAGCCGGGCCGTGCATGACCTCAGAGATGAGGCTTCAGCCCCTGAGGCCGCACATTTCGGACCCTCCAAAATCATCAAGACTGCGAATTGGAATTAGGCAGCGAACCAGTAGTGAACACCTGCTCCGCCAGTCCACCGGAGATACGATAGATCACGAATTCTCGATCGCGGCTGCTGCGTAGTTCGAAAACCAGGTCACCCCGGTTGTCCGCCCTCGCGTCCACTGCATCGACCAGCCGCATCTTCGGTGTCTGGTCAAGGTGATCGTCGTCGGTTACGGACTTGAACAGCACTTTCGGCACCCCATTGAAATCCGGTTGTGCAATCAAAGTTACATATTTCACCTTGCCGGCCTTATCCATGGTTTCTCCGGAAAAGACCAACGTCGCCCCTCCGCTATAAGTCAGCTCGTAGGCCTTGAAGCGCTCATTTGTAAACACCAGCTTCGGAGGAGCGGGCGGGGTCGCGGCCGCCCTGCGATGCTGCGTGGTGCTAGTAGCAGTGCGCGGTTTCGGTGCGGGCTTGACCGGCGGCTGTGCGGCCGCGATCGCGTTGCTGGCCGCAATCTCCATTTGCGTTTGCATGGCCGTGGCATCCGCCGGGTCGGCCCACAGATAAACGAAAGGATGCGCCTCGCGATCGCTGGCATCGGAAACCGCAATCATTTGCTCCAGGCCGGACGGAACTCCGGTCAGCTGGGCGGGTTGATAGTCGTCGGTCATGCTCTGCTGGCCATGAGCCATATGCGGCCGGTCCGGGTCAGCTCCCGCGATGGCTGTCTCCGGGGGTGGCGTGTTTCCACTGCTGGAGCTCGGGGTGCTGGCAGTTGAATCGGCAGTGTTTGACCGCTTGCGCAGGGTGGGTCGGTCAGGATCCCCCGCAGGCGGATTGTTGGAGCTCTGCGTGGTCGAGGAAGGTGAGTTTGACCCGGTCGAACTATCCTGGCTTCCGCTGCCGTCCTTTCTGACCAGATGAGGATGGCCGTCCCCTGCATCGCCGCCCACTACCTGGGGGATGTTCCGGCCTTGCTTTGGTTTGGCCTTCTTGGGCGGCGCCGCCATCGGCTTCCACGCACCGTAGCCAAACCAGTAGCCATCCACATCCTGCGCCGTGTTCACGTCAAAAAGTCCTCGGACAATGCCTGCTTCCTGCAGCACATATTCCGTTCCCGGTTGCAGCGCCAGCGGCTCCGGCTTGGCCAGGTAAAGCCCTCCCGGTTGATATCGATCGCCGTCGAAGACAGAGATCGGGATTATGCGGCTGGCCTTTGGCTTCCCCATATCGCCCGTCCATTCCAGAACAGCGATCGCGCGCACCGTCGGCGCGGCTTTCTTCGTGCTCTGCAGGTGTCCGGGGTACTGCGCCCAGATCGGCATGGCAAGCGCAAGCCACAGCGCAAGGGAGCGGCGCTTGAAACTCCTTATCGTGGAATAATCTCGTTGAGGATGCTCACGCTCTTCTGCGTCGCGGCATTGCAATTCGTCTTTTGGAAGGATCTTTCTCATGGAAGTGAACGACAAAGTAGCTGACTTCACCTTGCAAACCGAAGAAGAAAAAACCGTACATCTCAAGGATTTCGCCGGCAAACCCGTGGTCCTTTTCTTCTATCCCAAGGCCGACACCCCCGGCTGCACGATCGAAGCCTGTGGATTTCGTGACGTCTTCAAGAAGATACAGCAGGCAGGAGCCGTCGTTTTGGGAATTTCGCGCGACACGCCCAAGGCGCAAAAAAAATTCAAAGAAAAGTACGACTTGCCCTACACCCTCCTTGCAGATGTAGACGAAGTAGTTTGCAAACAGTTTGACGTTCTCAAGGAAAAGAATATGTATGGCAAGAAAGTGATTGGCATCGAGAGGACCACTTTCCTCATCGGTCCAGACCGAAAACTGCTGAAGATCTTCCCCAAAGTAAAGCCCGAAGGCCATGCCGAAGAGGTACTAGCCGCCGTCAAAGCCGCAAATGGCTGATGACCGCACCCCTAACCGGCCCCACAGCATTCGACGTCGGGTACTCTAACCAACAGGTTATCGATAAGCCGTGTCGTGCCAACCAGCGCCGCCACGGCCACTAACCCCCCATGGCCCACATCACCCACATCTTCGAGCGTGTCCGGATTAACAATGTGGCAATAATCCACCTTTACCCCGGGTTCCTCCTTGAGGATTTCCATCGCCATGCCCAGCAACTTCCCGGAATCCTTCTCGCCGGCCTGAACCTGCCGTTGCACAGCCAACAACGCCCGCGAAAGAACCAGCGCCTGCCGCCGTTGTTCGCCATTTAAGAAGCGGTTGCGTGAGCTCAGCGCCAGTCCGTCCGGCTCCCGTACCGTTGGGCACACGTCCAGCTGGACAGGAAAATCGAGATCGCGCACCATCTTGCGCAGCACCGCCACCTGGGCAGCATCTTTCTGTCCGAAGAACGCGCGCTCCGGAGAAAAAATGTGGAACAACTTAGCCACCACGGTAGCCACTCCGCGAAAGTGACCCGGGCGAGATGCTCCGTCTAGCCGCTCACTCAAGCCCGCGACTTCGACGAAGGTGCTGGCGCCCCCGGGATACATCTCCTCGGAAGAAGGAGCAAAGATGAGGTCAACACCCGCGTCGTCGAGTATCCGGCAATCCTCCGCCAGGGCTCGCGGATAGGCGGCGAAGTCTTCTTTCGGTCCAAACTGGGTTGGGTTTACGAAGATGGAAACCGCGACCGCACCGCAGCTTGCCTGTGCAGCGCGCACCAGGGAAAGATGGCCCTGGTGCAAGGATCCCATGGTCGGCACCAGCCCCAGCGTCTTACCAGCGGCACGGAAGCGGGCACACGCATCCCTGGTTTCAGCGATGGTCTTCAGCACCACCATTGCGTTAGGCCTTGAGCCGGGCCGTGCCTTCTTCCCGGAGCAGGGCCGCCAGCGCGTCTTTACCCAAGTGGTAGCTTTCTTCTTCGCTGGGGAACTGATGCCCTTCCACATCGCTGCGGTAGCGATGGACCGCATCCGTGATCAAGGCCGCCGCGTCTCCGTAGCGGCGTACAAATTTCGCCGGAGCCGAGAAGGAAAGGTTGATCAGATCGTGCAGCACAAGTATCTGCCCGTCGCAGTGCGGCCCGGCTCCAATCCCAATAGCTGGAATGTGCAAAGCAGCCGTGATCCGCTGCGCCACCTCTGTGGGAATGCCTTCCAGCACCACAGCGAAGGCGCCGGCCGCTTCCATGGCGAGCGCATCTTTCACCAGGTGATGGATGGCGGTGACTGACTTACCCTGGACCCGGTATCCGCTCATGCGGTGGACAGATTGCGGCGTAAGCCCCAGGTGCCCCATGACCGGAATCTCAGCGTCGGTGAGCCGTTTGACCAGGTCAAGACGGCTCGCTCCGCCTTCTACCTTAACCGCCTCCGCGCCTGCGTCCTTGATGAAACGGACAGCATTCGCAACCCCTTCCGAAGTACTTACCTGGTAGGAGCCGAAGGGCATGTCGGCGACCACCATCGCTCGCTTGACCGCCCGACGTACGGCCCGGGTGTGCAGCAGCATCTCGTCCATGGTGACGGGAAGAGTGTTCTCATAACCCATAACCACCATAGCCAGAGAATCTCCGACCAGGATAAAGTCGACGCCCGCCTCGTCCACCAGCCGTGCGGTGGCGTAGTCGTACGCAGTGAGGGCGACGATGGGTTTCCCCTGAGTTTTCTTATCTTGCAGTGATTGGATAGTGACCCGGCGGGTAGCGGGCACGGAAGGGTCCGCGCTGCGGAAATGCGTGAGGCTCATGGCGACTCCAGTGCAGCTCCCGTATGGGATGCTGCCCGATCGATATCCCCTCTTTCGAGGAACAGAGGATTACCGCACTGGAGTATACGCCCCGGCATGCACCCCCGGCAAAGTCACCTCTGGTTACTCATGCCGGGTTACCCGGAGGCAGGAAGTACTGCTTGCCCTTGATCGGTTCGGAGAGTCGCTTGAGCAGCAGCGCGAGATCCTGGGGACGGTTTACGAAGTCGATCTCCGACGTATCCACCACCAGCAGGTCGCTGGCCGTGTAGTGGAAGAAAAAGTGCTCATAGGCCTTCGCCACCTGCTCGATATAGGCGTCGCTGATGGCCTGCTCCCCGCTGACGCCCTTCCGTTTGAGGCGCTGCTTCAGCACCTCGGGCGAAGCATGCAGATAAATCACCAGGTCCGGCGTGGGTACCTCGCTGCGAAAGATCTGGTAGAAGCGGTTGTAAAGTTCCAATTCCGCGTCCGTTAAGTTGATGTAAGCAAACAGTTTGTCCTTTTCGAAGAGGTAGTCAGCCACCATCGGCGGCGGTTCGCTGCCGGCCAGGTCCTTAGCCGCCTGGCGCATTTGGTCATAGCGCTCCACCAGGAACCACATCTGGGTAGCGAGCGCCATGCCCCTCAGCTCCTGATAGAAGCGGTCGAGAAATGGGTTGTTCTCAGGCTCCACGATGCGGAGCGCCTGCAGGTTCTCGGCCAGAATCCGGGCCAACGTCGACTTGCCGACGCGAAGCGGTCCCTCGATGGCGATGAATCTGGGCGCCTCAAACAGCTCTGCCATGACGATGCCCTTTAAAGAAATTATTCTCAGCGAAGAAAAGCCGAAGATAACATGAGCCGATACGTGCCGCCAGCCTACATTTACACTCTGGAGGCATGTTTACCAAGCTGATTTCCGCGGGTCTGCTAACCGGGCTTACGGCTGGGGGGTATGCCTATGCCGCAAAATGGCCTACCTCGCAGCTTTTCGGCCGCACCGTCGTGGCTGGCTCGGATATTCAGGAAGTCGCGCTCACTTTCGATGACGGTCCGAATGATCCCTACACCCAGCAATTACTGGATCTGCTGGATCGCCGTCAGGTACGGGCGACCTTCTTCCTGATGGGCAGCTATGTGCGCCGGCGTCCTGACATTGCCCGGGAGATAAGACAACGAGGTCATCTGCTCGGAAACCACACGATGACTCATCCCTCGCTACTCTGGGAGCGGCCCGAGCGGGTTCGGGAAGAGCTTGCCGAGTGCAGCGCAGTCATCGAAGATGCGACCGGCGCAGCAGTGAAGTGGTTCCGACCGCCCTTCGGCGCCCGTCGCCCCGATGTGCTACGTGCCGCAGCAGAACTTGGTCTCACCCCAGTGATGTGGAACGTCACCGCCCACGACTGGGATGCAACAGACTCCGAGCTCCTTGCAGCAAAAATACAACGTGGCATTCACCGCAACCAGCGCCAAAACAGGAGCAGTAACATCCTCCTCCACGACGGAGGCCACAGACAATTTGGAACCGACCGCTCCATCACGCTAACGGCAACCTGGCTCGTGCTAGAAGCCTGGGCCGATACCGCCCTGCGAACAGTAACCATAGACACCTGGGCATAATATCCGTCCCGAACCAATGCCGTCAGAGTCTAGGAAGGGTGCCCCAGGTTTGCCAACGCGTACCTGGGCCGAGAACGACGGACGAAGCCTGCAATCGCTTTAAAGTTTGTTTAGTCGCGAACCGCAAGCATCGAAGCGAACGCCTTGCGAGCGGCCTCAACCGTGAATTTAATCTGCACATCGCTGTGCGCCGTGCTGAGAAACGCCGCCTCAAACTGCGACGGAGGAAGCCAAACCCCCTCATCCAACATCGCCCGATGAAACCGCCCAAAAGCCCCCATGTCGGAAACTGCCGCACTCGCAAAATCGTTAACCGGAGCACCCGTGAAAAACCACGTAACCATGGAACCTGCCCGGTTGGTTTCGACCGCAATCCCAGCGTCTTGGGCCGCACCGGAGATGCCCTTAGCCACCGCCGCCGTGTGTTTCTCCAGCCCGGCATACACTTCCACCGAATGACCAGCCAGATAACGCAGCGTAGCCATACCGGCCGCCATCGCCAGCGGGTTGCCACTCAGAGTTCCCGCCTGGTAGACAGGACCGAGCGGCGCCAATAAGTCCATCATCCTGGCCTTGCCGCCAAACGCGGCGCAAGGCAACCCTCCACCAATAATCTTCCCCAAACAAGTAAGGTCAGGGGCGATGCCAAACACTTGCTGAGCTCCGCCCAAAGCCAAGCGGAACCCGGTCATGACCTCGTCAAAAATCAGCAAACTTCCCGTCTCCTGCGTAATGCGCCGCAAGCCTTCGAGATATCCCGCGGCAGGAGGCACGCACCCCATATTGCCCACGACCGGTTCCACGATCACACAGGCGATCTCATCCGGATGTTTGGCGAAAGCCTCCTCGACCACCGCCAAATCGTTGAAGGGCAGGGCAAGAGTCCAGTGGGCAATCTCCTGCGGCACGCCGGCCGAACCCGGCAGCCCGAAGGTCGCTAAACCCGATCCAGCCTTGACCAGCAGTCCATCCGAGTGACCGTGATAACAGCCCTCGAACTTGATCACGTATTTTCGACCCGTAAACGCCCGCGCCACGCGTATGGCGGACATCGTCGCTTCGGTGCCCGAGCTGACGAAGCGTAATTTCTCGATAGAGGGCATGGCGCTAATCACCAGCTCTGCCAAGTCCGCTTCGACGGCGGTCGATGCCCCGAAGCTTGCGCTCCGTTCCGCTGCCCGTTGAATCGCCTCCACCACCAGTGGATGGGCATGACCCAGGATCATGGGTCCCCAGGATCCAAAGTAGTCCAGGTAGCGATTGTCATCCGCATCCCACAGGTAGGCTCCCTCGGCTCGCACCAAAAACGGCGGATCGCCCCCTACCGCGCGGAACGCACGCACGGGCGAATTTACGCCTCCGGGCAGGTAGCGCTCTGCGCGCTGCTGCAACTCTCTGGATCGACTCAGTTCTCGGTGCAAAAGCAGTCCCCTTCCGCTTCAGTATAGGGGAATGGTTCGATCCGCCTGCGCCCGCGGGCGATGTTAAACTGGCAATTCTCGGGGATACATTTTCAATCAATCCAAACGCGCCTGCCTCTTGGCCGGTATCCCACGCGAAATTGGAAAAGCCTTGCCAGACGCGACCCGCAAATCCGCCCAGCCCCCTGCTACCTATGCCTCGGCGGGAGTAGATCTTTCCGAGGGAGACCGCACCAAGCAGCGCATCAAGTATCTTGCGCAAAAAACCTTCACCAAGCAGGTGTTGGGCGATATTGGCGGATTCGGCGGCCTCTTCCGGCTGGATATCGCGAAGTACCCTGACCCCATCCTGGTTTCCAGCGCCGATGGCGTCGGCACCAAACTCAAAGTTGCCTTTGCCCTGGGCATGCACCACACCGTCGGCGCCGACCTAGTCAACCACTGTGTCAATGACATTGCCGTGCAGGGCGCGACGCCGCTCTTCTTTCTCGACTACCTGGCCATCGGCCAGCTCGACGGCGAAGTGGCCCAAACGGTGGTGAGCGGTGTGGCCGAGGCCTGCCATGCCAACGGCTGCGCACTCATCGGTGGCGAGACAGCGCAGATGCCCGGTTTCTACTCCGATGGAGAGTATGACTTGGCCGGCTTTATCGTCGGCGCCGTGGACAAAGAAAAATTGATCACCGGCAGCAAGATCCAGGCGGGCGATGTGCTCATCGGCTTCCCTTCTACTGGCTTGCACACCAACGGCTACTCCCTGGCCCGCAAGCTGTTTTTTGAGGTTGCCGGCTACGCGCCGAACCAGTACGTGAACGACTTGAAGGACAAAGCCGGGGCAGCCCTGATGAAGGTGCACCGCAGTTACCTCGCAGTGATCAAGAAGCTTACCGCCGCCGACCTGGTGGTGGGTATGGCCCACATTACTGGGGGCGGCATTACGGAAAACCTGCCCCGCATATTGCCCAAGACCATCTCCGCGGTCATTGAAACCACCGCATGGACGCCACCTCCGATCTTTACCCACTTGCAACAACTAGGCAGCGTCGAGCAGGAAGAAATGCTGCGCACATTCAACATGGGTATCGGACTGATCGCCGCGGTGCCGGCGGACAAGTTCAGGCGGGCGAAGGCGATGCTTGACCGGGCTGGAGAGAAGTTCTGCGTCATCGGCCGTACCGTCAAGGGAGACCGCAAGGTACTGTACACATGACCTGCGGGAGCGAGGGGTCATCCCCGAGCCACCGCTTGGGGATCCTGCTTTCTGGACGAGGATCAAACTTTCTCGCCATCGCTGAGGGAATCGGTCAAGGCCGCGTGGAGCATGCAGAGATTGCGGTGGTGATTTCGAACCGCAGCGACGCGCCCGGAATCGCCGCCGCGCGCAGCGCGGGATTCGCCACTCAGGTGATCGAGGCGCGCGGACGGAAACGCGCCGAACAGGATGCCGAGATCATCGCTGCCCTGCAGGCGCACCAGGTGGATCTCGTCTGTCTCGCTGGCTATATGCGACTGCTGTCAGCGGAGTTCGTACGTGCCTTCCCGCAGCGCATTATCAACATCCATCCTTCGCTGCTGCCGGCTTTTCCTGGCCTGGACGCCCAGCGCCAGGCGCTCGAATACGGAGTCGCTGTTTCCGGCTGCACGGTGCATTTCGTGGATGAAGAACTGGACCACGGGGTGATCGTACTGCAAAAGACAGTGCCCGTCCTCCCGCAAGACGACGAGCCCGCACTGGCCGCACGCATTCTTGCCCAGGAGCATGTGGCCTATACGGAAGCCATCGCCCGTGTACTTTCCGGCAAGTACCACATCGTAGGGCGCCGCTATCTGCCTCTTTGATTCAGACTGAAACCGAGTGCGCTTCACCCAGCGTGAGTTTGGCGGTCATTTTTCGCGCTCCGCGGTAGAAGGTCACGGTCACGGTATCGCCGGCTTGGTGCCGATTCATGATCTCGGAAATATCCTGCGGGCTGGTCACCCGGTCTTCGTCAATCGCGACGATCAAATCCCCCCCGAGATAAATCGGCGTATTCCCCAGGTAGGCTTGCTGATTGCCGCCCCGCAGACCTGCATGCTCGGCGGCTCCTCCAGGAATTACCTTCTGTACCAGCACACCGTAATCTGCCGGCAATCCGATCTGCTGTGCGAGATCAGGACCGATAGCCAGCGATGCGATGCCCAGCGACGGCCTGCGCACGCGGCCGTACTTGGTGAAATCCGACAGCACTGCCTTGATGGTGTCCACCGGGATGGCAAAACCAATGCCGGAGCTCTGTTCCACGCCGCCAGTGGCGATCAAGGTATTCATGCCGATCACTTCGCCGCGCGAGTTGAGCAGCGGGCCGCCGGAGTTCCCTGGATTGATAGCCGCATCGGTCTGGACTGCATTCTCGATCGTCGCGCCCTGCGGCTCGCGCACCGAGCGAATGGAGCTGATAATCCCCGTCGTCATGGTGCCGTTCAAGCCAAACGGATTGCCGATCGCGTAGACGTTTTGACCTACCTGCAGGTCACGCGATTCAGAAAGCACTGCCGGCGTGAGATTGGGGGCGTTGATCTGCAGCAACGCAAGGTCATGTGCTTCGTCCTGGAGAATGATCTGCGCCGGGTACTTGTGCTTGTCGCTGAGAGTTACCTCGACCTTCTGCGCTCTTTCAATCACGTGGTAGTTGGTGAGGATGCGGCCGTCCTTGCTGAGGATGAAGCCCGAACCCTGACCTGACTGAGGCACCACTCCATAGAAAAAATCGAATGCCAGTGCGGACGAAGTAACGTTCACGACGGAAGGCAGCGTCCGCTTATAAACCGCAATGCGATTGGTCTCCTCTGCCGTATACGCCGGCTGCGCATCGGCGACCGTCAGCTCCAGCGGGGACTGGTGCCAGATTTTTGGCAAAGGAAAGTTGCCGGTCCCTCTGAAGTTGCTGTACGAGGTCAGATAGACGAAAGCGCCCACCAGCAAGACAATCCAGATCACCGAGCGAATCTTCATAGCAAGCTAGCTTCCATTAGATCATTTCCGAGGCGGTTCAGAGGCGACTGCTCATTGCGCGGCCTGCACCAGCTCGCGGTAAATCTCTTCCACCACCGTCCGCGTCTTTAGGAGCGAACCCGAATTATCAATTACATACTCGCAGCGCCCGGTTTTTTCCTGGTCGGGAATTTGCGCCGCCATCCGCGCCCGGGCGTCTTGTATAAGCGCCTCGCGCCGGCTGTCGTCCCCATCGTTGGCCATCATGCGCGAGACAAAACGCCCGATCTTCACCTCGTCAGGCACCACAACCAGAATCAGCTTGTCGAAACGCTGCACCCAACCCGGCGCCGTGCCCCACTTTTCCACTTCGAAGATGAGCGCGGATTCTACGATGGCGATGCGCTTTGGATCAGCCGCGAACACACCGCACATCCACTCCTCTTCCGCAGCGATCACCGCCGGATGCACGATGTGGTTGAGAGCGGAGGCCTGATTATCTTGAAAGGCCAACTCCGCCAATCGCTTGCGATCGAGCGTGCCATCGGCGCGAACCACCCCTTGGCCGAATGTCTCGACAATCGATGCGTAGACCGGTTCTCCGGGTTGCATAAGGTCGCGCCCAAGCTGATCCGCGGAGATCACCGCTGCGCCCAGCTCCTCGAAGATGCCGGCAACGGTACTCTTGCCGCTCCCCAAACCGCCTGTAAGTCCAACTCGTAGCATCCGCTAGACCGGCAGCCCGCGCCGAAGCTTGGCTGCGCGCACGGTGTTGGCCATCAGCATGGCGATCGTCAGCGGCCCAATGCCACCCGGCACCGGCGTATAGGCGCCGGCCAGTGCGAATGCGTGCGGATCCACATCGCCTACAATGGTCGAGCCCTTCTGTAGAAACAATTCTTCGCGGCGCGCATCTCCGGCGAAATATCGCTCAAACTCCGTCCGATCAGTAATCCGATTAATACCAGCGTCTAGAATCGTGGAGCCCGGCTTCACCATCGACGCCGTCACCAATCCGGGCCTGCCGATCGCGACTACCAGGATGTCTGCTCGCTGGGTGAACGAGGCCAGGTCGCTAGTCTTGGAATGGCACACGGTGACCGTTGCATTTTCCGCCAGCAGAAGGATTGCGCTGGGTTTCCCCACGATGTCGCTGCGCCCCACCACCACCGCATTCTGGCCCGCGATCTGCAACTGGCTGCGCTTGAGAATCTCGATGATCCCCGCCGCCGTGCAGGGGGCCAGCGCCGGCTGGCCGGTCTGCAAGCGCCCCACATTGACCGGATGAAAGCCATCGACATCTTTGTCGGGACTAACCGCTTCGAGCAGCGTCTTGGCTTGCACATGGGACGGCAAAGGCAGTTGGATCAGGATGCCGTCGATATCCTCACGAGCATTCAATTGCCCGATCAATGCCAGCATTTCCTCGGTAGTGACCGTCCCCGGGGGAGTAATCAGTTCGCTGAATAGGCCCAGTGCCTCGCAGGCTTTGACCTTGCTGCGCACATAAATCTCCGACGCAGGTACATGCCCTACCAGCACTGCCGCCAGCCCCGGCCGTATGCCCTGGAGCTCCAGCCGCTCTACTTCCGCCCTGACCTCCGCCTTGATTTCGGCGGCGATCGCGGTACCATCCAAAACTTTAGTCATGCACCACCCTTTGCTGCTGCGCTCATGGTAAATGGCCGAGGCTAGGCTACACTCTTGCCAGGCCCTACCCATGCTTTCTCAGACTCTGCTCGAAATCCTGGTTTGCCCCGTATGCCATAGTTCGCTCACGCCGGGCCCTCACAGCGCCTTGCATGCATGGCTGCGTTGCGATGGTTGTGGCCGTTACTATCCGGTCGAGGACGGCATTCCGGTAATGCTCGAAGGTCGCGCAACGTCGCAACAGCCGCTCTGACGCCACTTTTCTCTGCTTACCCCTGGTCGAACAATCAGTCTATTGCTATAGAGAGATCACCAGGTCAATACGATTACCATTGGCCTGCCAGTTTGGAACCGCTTTCCCAGAAATGATGCACCGCAGTGGGAAAGGCGCTCTAGCTTGCTTGGCTTCCTCGTCGAAATGATTCCAGCGTCCGATACATCCACCAGAGCAGCCCCGCATCAAATGAGCAGGTTGTGGACGGAGTCGCAACCAAATGGTGTCATTGCGGGTTCATATAGCAAGTTGGAACAAACTGGTTCGTTTCTGCCGACGGCCAATGCTGTAAATAGTGCCTCGGGTCTCTACTGTACGAAACGCGAGAGAGGACAAAACAATGCCTGCAAATACCAAGATCGAGAAATTTTCCGCGCGCGAGCTGTTGAACCTGCGCAACGAGCTCCTGCAGTCGGGGATCGATTCCTGGCAGGCGGCTGAAGTCCTCAGCGGCTTTCTCACTGGCCGCGGCTATGGCGTGAGCGCTCCTGCGGCCCGCAACGCCATCACTCGCCTCGAAGAAATGGGCTGCAATCTCGATTGCATGCAGGCAGAGCTCGAAAATCTAGCCTTCGTCATGTAGCTCCCCCGACATACAGACAAACGCTGGGTGCCCCATTCAAGCCCTGCTTTTGGGCTTGAGTGGGATAACGGTTCTAGATGTGTCATTCTCCCTTCCACCACTGAAGCGAATCAGCTCCTGGCAAACGGCGGAGCTGTGTTAAGAGACCCCGGCTTCACGGGCCGCAGAAAAACTCATGTCTTGTATCGGGGCACGGCTTTAGCCCGGCCGTACTCGATCTTCGCGACGAGGGCTTTACCTGTTGCCGAAAAACTCATGCTTTGTGTCGGCACGACTGGTCGGGCCATAACAACAACGGCGATAAGGGCTTTTAGCCCCTGAGGAACTGTCCAAGCCGCTGTTAGGAGCTCCGTCATTACTGAGCTGCAGAAAACTCATGTTGGGTAGACGCCAATTTCAGTGGAGCTGTGCCAGCCCTGGACTTTCATTCCCGGGGAGCGGGTTTTCAAACCCGCTGAGAACGCTTTGATCTGGCAGTGATGGGCTTTACAGCCCTGGTGAGACCGGCGCGCGATTCCCAATCAGCCCCAAGCTTATCTCTAGCCGGAGCTCTCATGTTTGTATCAGCGCACGGCTTTAGCCGTGCCGTACCGAATCTCGGCGATGAGGGCTTTAGCCCCTGAGGGACTATGTCCCGGCCCGATGCAGAGCTCTTCCGCAGCCTGTCAACGCCGTAACGTAGGAACGGGGACGAACCCCCGTACCCTTCAATCAAAACCCCATACGCTGTATGGTTACAGACGGCGGGTAACTTCCAGAGGTGAGGACTACTGTGCAAGAGTTGAACCGTAGAAGCTTTCTTAAAGCGGTAGGCGCAGCGGCAACGGCGGAGACGTTGCTCGGATCGAGGACGCATTTGTTGGCCGAGGTTCAAACGGAACCGGCCTCCCCGATCGCGGCCAACGATCACATTCAGATCGCGCTGATTGGCGCTGGTGGCCAGGGCCAGGGAGATACCAGGGTCGCGTTGCAGGTGCCCGGAGTGAAGCTCGTAGCCGTAGCCGATTGCTACGACGGACGCCTTGCGCACAGCAAGGAACTCTGGGGCAATGACCTCTTTACCACCCGCGACTACACCCAGGTTTTGGAGCGCAAAGACATCGATGCCGTGATCATTGGCACCCCCGACCACTGGCATAAGCAAGTCGCCGTGGACGCAATGAAGGCCGGCAAAGATGTTTACTGCGAGAAGCCGATGATCCATCTGTACGCCGACGGCCCGCAGATGATCGAGACCGCGCACGCCACCAAACGAATCATCCAGGTCGGAAGCCAGCGCGTGAGCTCAGTGATTTATGCCAAAGCCAAAGAGCTGCTTGCCGCTGGCGCTATCGGGAAACTGAATATGGTCACAGCGCGTTGGGATCGCAACTCCTCCATCGGCGCCTGGAATTACACCGTCCCTCTGGATGCCTCGACCGAGACCTGTGATTGGATGCAGTTTCTGGGCACCGCTCCCAAGATTCCCTATAACAGCGAACACTTCTTTCAGTGGCGCAAGTGGAAGGCCTACGGAAGCGGTGTAGCGGGCGATCTGTTCGTCCACCTCTTTAGCGGAACTCACTTTATCACCGGCTCGTATGGGCCCACGCGTGCCATGGCGACCGGGGGAATTCGCTTCTGGAACGATGGTCGCGACGTACCGGATGTGATGCTGGGTCTCTTCGACTACCCGGAGGGCTTCAATCTGAGTCTACGGGTGAACTTCGTGGATGGAGGCGAAGAAAACGAAGGGCTGATCTTCACCGGCTCGGAAGGTACGATGGAGATAGCCGGCAACAGCGTCATCGTAAGCCGGGTGCCGCTGCAGAAAGCGCCAGGCCTCATGATCGGAACCTTCACCGAGGCGATGCAAGCACGCATTACTGAGGAGTATTACCAGAAATATCCGCGCACCCATCCCATGGGAGCTCCGCAGTTGGGGTACGAGAAGTATGTAGCGGCGGCCGGCTATAGCGACAGCTATGACCACTTCAAGAATTTCTTTTCATCCGTGCGCACCCGCCAACCCGTCGTAGAGGACGCAGTGTTCGGCTACCGTGCCGCGGGAGCGGCCCTGCTGAGCAACCTCAGCTACGAACAGGGCAAGGTGGTCCATTGGGATCCGCAAGCGATGAAGCTGGTGTAGACTTCGCGCATGAAGTTCCGCCTTCTGCTCCTACTGTTCCTGGTTTGCGCGCCCGCCTTCGCCCAATCAGCCCCGCGTGCCCGCGCGCTCGGCGTGCCGTTCGACGGCAACCCAGGGCCTCTGGATGCAATCACCGACGTCAAAGGCGTAGAAGTCGGCGACACCACCTTGATCCGCGGCGAAGGCAAGCTGGTCGTTGGCCAGGGTCCGGTGCGCACCGGGGTGACTGTGATCTTTCCCCGCGGACGCGCCGATGCCGAACCGGTGTACGCCGGATGGTTCTCACAAAACGGAAATGGTGAGATGACCGGCACCACCTGGGTAGAAGAATCTGGCTTTCTCGAAGGCCCGGTAGCGATTACCAATACTCACTCGGTTGGCTTGGTGCGCGATGCCGTCATTGCGTGGTCCGTGCAGAGTGGCCGCCTTGCGTTGCAGCCCTGGTCGCTCCCGGTGGTCGCCGAAACATGGGACGGCTACCTGAATGACATCAACGGTTTCCATGTGCAGCAATCGGACGTATTCTCGGCGCTCAACTCCGCACAGGGTGGCCCCGTTCCTGAGGGCAACGTAGGCGGAGGCACAGGCATGGTCTGCTACGGGTTCAAAGGCGGAGATGGAACCGCTTCCCGCGTGCTTTCCGCCGAGGCCGGCGGCTACACGGTCGGCGTGCTGGTGCAATGCAATTGTGGCCGGCGCCCACAGCTAATCATTGCCGGGGTGCCCATCGGTAAGCTCATTCCGGCAGCTCCCAGCAAAGCGACGCTGGACCCCGAAGTGAGGGGCGATGTCGGCTCTATCATCATTGTGGTGGCCACTGACGCCCCGCTCCTGCCCACGCAATTGAAGAGGCTCGCGCGTCGCGCAACCATGGGCCTCGCCAGGACTGGTTCCAGCTCCGGAAATTCCTCGGGCGACATCTTTATCGCCTTCTCCACTGCCAATCGCGGCGCGGACAAGGAACCCGGCCCCAATTCTGTGCTCACGGTTTCCAACGAGCGCATCAGTCCCTTATTTCAGGCCACGGTCGAAGCGACGGAGGAGGCGATTGTGAACGCCATGGTTGCTGCCCAAACCATGACCGGTGTGGATGGCCATACCATCGAAGCCTTGCCGCACGATAAGTTGACCGAATTCATGAAGCGTTCACCTCAAGCGGACCTCAAGTAGCCAGAGGCACTATGAAGCGCGCAGCCTTCGGCGTCCAAATGCATTCCGGGTGGGGAGTGCTGGTGGCTATTTCGGGCGCGCCGGATGCGATTGAAATACTAGCTCGACGGCGCATTGTGATTGCGGGTCCAGAAATGCCCGGGGCCATCCAGCCCTATCACTACGCGATGAACCTCAAACTCCCCGACTCAGACAAACACCTTGCCAAGTGCGCAGCGGCCTCCACTCGTCTGGCTGAAGAGGCCGTCGCGGATTTGGTGAAGGAATTGAACGCGCATCATTTCCGCATAATGGGCTCAGCCGTCCTGTTGGCCTCTGGCCGCCCTCCACCGCCACTCGAAAAGATTCTCATTTCGCACCGGCTCATTCACACAGCAGAGGGTGAATTTTTCCGCCACACCGTTAGCCAAGCTGTGAAGATTTAAAGATCTCCGTCACCGCGATCAGACAGCGAGATCTCGAAGCTAAAGCCAAGACGGTATTTGGAAAGGAAGCCAGCCGAGTCCAGAACAGAATCGCCAGCCTTGGAAAGACGATCGGCCCACCCTGGACCAAGGACCACAAGATGGCAGCGTTAGCCTCGGCATTGATCCTCTCAACTCACTAACCCACGAATGCTCGGTGCCCCATTCCGGCCATCTGTTGGCTTGAGTGGGATAACGGCTCTCGATATCCCAGTTCCCATTTGCCACATGCGCCGCGGAGGCCGTAAAGTCTGCGTGTGATGAGAAGCACGAGTCGTATTCCACTCATTGCTACCGTCCAAAGCTACGGGCCTCGCACGGCGGTCGTCGATGCGCAGGGGGTCCATACGTACGACGCTCTGCTGGACGCGTCCGCGCGCGTGGCAACGGCGTTGCTCGCTGGCCGCCACGACCTGCAGGAAGAGCGAGTGGGATTTCTCATGACCCCGGGCTTTGCTTGGGTGGCGGCGCAATGGGGCGTCTGGCGGGCAGGCGGCGTTGCCGTGCCACTACCCCTTGGCTCCGCACGTCCGGAGCTGGAATATCTGGTCGACGATACTGGGGCGTCCGCGCTGGTCTTCGATGGTACAGCCGCTCCGCTTCTGCAGCCAATCGCCGCAACCCGCGGCCTTCGCGCGTTTCCCTATGACCAGCTTTCTATCGAACCAAAAGACTTATTGCCGGAACTCTCCAGCGACCGCCGCGCCATGATTCTCTATACCAGCGGCACCACCAGCCGGCCGAAGGGCGTGGTCACGACGCACGCCAACATTGCGGCGCAGATCGAGAGCCTGGTGGAGGCATGGGAATGGTCAGCGAACGATCGCATCTTGCTTTGTTTGCCCCTGCACCACGTGCACGGAATCATCAACGTGGTCAGTTGTGCTCTGTGGTCTGGCGCCACCTGCGAGATGTTGCCGCGCTTTGACGCGAATGTTGTGTGGGACCGCATTGCCGGCGGCCAACTGACCCTGTTCATGGCGGTGCCAACGGTTTACGCCAAGCTCATCGCCGCCTTCGATGCGGCTTCACTCGTGCGCCGTGCAGAGCTAAGCCGCGCGTGTTCCACGTTACGCTTGATGGTGTCTGGCTCAGCAGCCCTGCCGGTGAGCACGCTCGCACGATGGCAGGAAATCAGCGGGCATACGCTGTTGGAGCGCTACGGAATGACTGAGATCGGCATGGCGCTATCGAACCCGTTGCGAGGCGAACGCGTAGCCGGAAGTGTGGGGACGCAGCTACCCGGCGTTGAGGTGCGGCTTGTCGGAGACCAGGGAAATCCCCTTGACGCGGGAATACCCGGAGGCATCGAAGTCCGCGGTCCAGCGGTCTTCGCGGAGTATTGGGCCAGGGCAGACGCTACGCGCGATGCCTTTCGCGATGGTTGGTTTATCACGGGCGATACTGCAGTCGTCGAGAACGGTGTTTACCGCATCCTGGGTCGAACGAACATCGACATACTCAAAACCGGTGGCCACAAAGTATCAGCCCTGGAGATCGAAGAAGCGCTGCGCGAGCATCCCGCAATTGTTGAGTGTGGGGTTGTGGGAATACCCGACGCGGAGTGGGGAGAGCGTGTCGCCGCGGCGGTAGTTTTAAACGACGGCGAAATTCTCGACCTGCAATCTCTTCGCACCTGGGCAAGGGAACTGCTGGCGCCCTACAAGCTGCCTTCACGCCTGCTGGTGGTCGAAGCGCTTCCGCGCAACGCTATGGGAAAAGTAATGAAACCCGCCCTCGTTACGCTCTTTAAAACCGAAGGCGCCGATGCCGGCGCTTGAGAGGCCTACAGGAAATGTTCCTGAAGGGTACGGCCTTAAAGGCCGTACATAGATGCTTTGAACGAATTCGGCTTTAGCCGCTGAGGGCATGCCGGTTCGTGTTGATGTAGCTTTGGTTGTTAGCACGGAGGCAACAATATCCATGATCGAACTTTCCCGTCGTGACTTCATTCTCACCGGCAGCGCTGCACTGACCTCCTACCTGGCAAAGGCAGAAGGAGCTCCAACTCCATTGACCGCGGGTGAAGTCGTGGACCGTATCCGCAAGCAAGTGGGAATTCCCTGGAGGGCACAAACTGTCGATCAAGTCGTAGCCGGGAGTGAGAGCACCCCGGTGCGCGGAATCGCCACGACGATGATGGCGACTCTGGACGTTGTGGAGCGCGCAGCGGCTGCGGGTAAAAACATGATTGTTACCCATGAAACGCCCTTTTACCTGCATCAGGATCACACGGAAGACATCAAAGACGACCCAACGTTGAAGTACAAATTGGACTTTATGCGCAAGAACGATATGGCCATCTTTCATTTTCACGACCACTGGCATGCCCGCAAGCCCGATGGGATTGCCACGGGAATGATGAAGCAGCTTGGTTGGGAGAAAAATGTTGATCCAAATGATGTGAAGCAGTTCACTTTCCCAGGAGTGCCTCTAGCCCACTTCTGCAAGGAGACGCAATCGAAGCTAAAAGACCGCACGATAAGAGTCGTTGGCGACCCACGCATGCCGGTCAGGCGAGTTCTTGTGAGTTGGGGCTTCGTGAGCAGGATGCCAGGCATCTCCCTTTTTGCTCGCCCAGATGTCGACGTCTTCATCGCCGGGGAAACTCGTGAATGGGAGTTGGTGGAGTATGTGACCGACAGCATAACCGCAGGCAACAAGAAGGCGCTCATCCTGCTTGGGCACGTGGTCTCGGAGCAAGGCGGTATGATCTATTGCGCGGACTGGTTAAAATCCTTCATCACTGAAGTTCCCATCGAGTTCATCCCAACCAAGGAGCCCTTCTGGACCCCCGATCATCCTGTCGAAATCTGAATGAAAGCAGCCCCTTTCCCCAACGCAACTGCCCAAGGCAGCCCCCGCTAATTATCCCGCCACAGCATCGCCGAGATCCGGCCCTCATCCTGGAAAGTTCGCAGCACATCATCCAAACTACTAATCGCGACATTGTTCACCACCAGTTCATACACCAGCTTCCTTCCCCTCTTGGTAGTGATATAACCTCCGAACGCCTGCCCCTTGAGTACAAGGCCCTTCTCATTGCCTTCAACGAAGGTCCCTGTCTTTGCGGTTACCTGGCCGGTTGCGCCAGCGAGGGTGGCGTCAGATTTGTAGTCTTTGACAAACCCCAGTGACCCATCCACACCCAGCTTGGGCAGATCGTTGAAGAAGACCTGGAAGGAGGGCTTAGCTGTCATATCAATGAGCATCCTGGTGACTGCTCGATTTGTCGCCGTCGTAAGCCCACCTCCGCTCCCATCGACAAAGTGAATTTCATCCACCGCCACACCATAATTCGCACTCAGGTTTTTGCGTTCCACCTTGAGCGCGTCTTCCATGTTGCTGACTCCCTGGGTGAGCCCAAACAGAACCAGGCTCGTATCCGCGCCGATGTTATAGCTCACTTTCAAAATCAGCTTCGCAGTCTCCGAGTACGGCAGCCCTTGCAACTCCGCCAGCTTCGCGTTGGGCGGGTACGAGTTTTTGGCCGGAAGCAACTGCGCCGGGTTCTCGCTTACGAGAGATGCGTGCACCGTGACGCCTGCGGCCTTGAGCGCCTCAATGAATACCGTGCGCGCATAGTTCGAAGGCTGTGTAATGCGAAAAGCCTGTACCAAGGGATACTTGTTAGTCAGCGGAGGAACAAAATCGACTGGAATCTGCCCGGCTATGATCGCCGTGCAGCCGGGCTTGCCGATGCAATGAGGCGCCACCGGCTCTAAGGCGAGAGTTCTCTCCGAATGTGTAGCGCTGGTGACAAGGTGGTTCTCGACTCCGAGCGCGGCGGAGACCGGACGCCACTCCACCGAGGCGGCGTTGCCGGGCGCCGTGGGCCGGATGCTCAAATCCACCAGGTCCCCGTTGACGAAGATTGGTCTTACATCAAACTGGCCTCTGAAGTGGAAAGGCTGAAAAAGCCTGTCATCGATGATGACATTGCCGGTAATTTCCTTCACCCCTGACTTTGCCACTTGCTGTGCTAACTCGATAAACCCAGCCAAAGGATTAGGCTTGGTCAACGTAGCGTTTCCCAGGCTGTCGGCCTCGTTGTGGTCGAAACTGGGGATTGCAATCGTGCCGTCCGGATTCGTGAGTCCGCCCATCGTGAGGTCGCCGGATGCGACCAGGAGCAGATCGCCCCGTAGCACGCCAGCGCCATCCAGCGTGCCGCGGCGGTAAACGGGCGTGTTGTAGCGGTGGTCAGGACCCACCTCGTTCAACAACTCTCCCACAGAAAAAACCTTGCGCACCGAGCCGATGTAGAAGTCACAACGCGGTTGCAGATCCATCAGCTCTTGGCCGGTGCCGAGATCCACGACGCGAAGTCCCCAAATTGCGTTCTTGTATGCGGGTTGGTCGAACACCGCCTTGACGTCCGCTGGGACCTTCGCGGAGTTGTCGCCGCAATTGGCTTTGGTTTGCGCCACGGCAAGCATGGCGGGGAAAACGAGAAAGCAGAAAACCGAAAGCCCCAGACGGCGCATCATTGGCTGTCCTTAATTTTTAGCTTGGATATCCACTATAAATCCACCCCTCTACGACGGGAGCACGAAGAAAAGTGTTTCCCGAGCAAACTTTAGCATCCTAACTATTGCATCCAAAATCATTCTGAAAGATAGCAAGCATGATCAACGATCTTTGGTACAAGAACGCCATTATTTATTGCCTGTCGATTGCCACCTACCTGGATGCGGACGGCGACGGCATTGGCGATTTTCAAGGAGTCATGAGCCGGCTTGACTACCTGCAGGGCCTCGGTGTGACTGCCATTTGGCTCATGCCCTTCCAGCCCTCCCCCGGCAAAGACGATGGCTACGATGTTGCTGACTACTACGGGGTGAATCCCCGCTTCGGTACTTTGGGAGATTTCGTGGAGTTCACCAAGGGCTGCAGTCAACGTGGACTGCGCGTCATGATCGACCTCGTGGTCAACCACACGTCGGACCAGCATCCCTGGTTTCAGGAAGCCCGCCGCGACCCCAAATCCAAGTATCGCGATTGGTATGTGTGGTCCAGGAAAAAACCAAAGAACGCTGCATCAGGGATCGTATTTCCGGGCGTACAGAAGAGCACCTGGACCTACGACGATGTGGCAAAGTCATACTATTTTCATCGCTTTTATGATTTTCAACCGGATCTCAACACGGCAAATCCCGAGGTCCAGGCAGAGATCCTCAAGATCATGGGCTTTTGGTTGCAGCTCGGTGTTTCCGGCTTTCGTATGGACGCCGTCCCCTTCGTGATTTCCGAAAAGGGAGCCAAGGTCACCAAACCGCAGGAAGACTACGAGATGCTGCGCACTTTCAGCCAGTTTCTAAGCTGGCGCGAAGGAGACGCAATCATCCTAGGCGAAGCCAATGTATTGCCAGATACTGATATGCGGTATTTCGGCACCGCGGGCGAGCGAATGCAGATGATGTTCAATTTCGACGCGAATCAACATTTATTTTTGGCCATGGCCACCGCCGATAGTCGGCCCTTGAAAAAGGCTTTGCAGTCCACTAAGCGCCGCCCTGCGACCGCACAGTGGGGCCAGTTTCTCCGTAATCATGACGAGCTCGATCTAGGCCGCCTTGAAGTCCAACAGCGAAACGCCGTCTTCGCTGCCTTTGGGCCGGACCCTGATATGCAGCTGTACAAGCGGGGCATCCGCCGTCGCCTGGCGCCGATGTTAGAAGGAGATCGCAGGCGCTTGGAACTTGCTTATAGCCTGATGATGACGCTACCCGGCACTCCTGTGATCCGCTACGGAGACGAAATCGGGATGGGCGACGACCTCAAGCTGCCCGAACGAAACTGCGCCCGTACGCCGATGCAATGGTCCACGGAACCGAATGCAGGCTTCACCAAAAGCAACAAGCCGGTCATGCCGGTAATCAGCTCCGGTCCTTACGGTTTCGAGCACGTCAACGTCGCCGCGCAGCGTCGCGATCCCGATTCCTTATTGGATTGGATGGAGCGCATCATTCGCATGCGTAAGGAAGTTCCCGAGATAGGTTGGGGTGACTTCTCTTTCATCTCAGCGCAAGCCACGGAAGTGTTTATCATGCGCTACGATTGGCGCAACAACTCTGTGCTTTGCGTTCATAACCTGAGTGCTGTGCCTCGAGAGGTGAGTTTTTCCGTCAACAACAATCAACAGGAACCATGTACGCTGGTGAATCTTCTCTCGGAAAACCACAGTGAGCCAGTGGCCGGCGACAAACACCGCATATTACTCGAACCCTATGGTTACCGGTGGTACCGCGTTTGCGGCCTTGATTACCTGCTCAATCGTAGTCCGGTGTGAAAGTGTTCTAAATAGCTCACAAAGAAATCTCACCCCGGACCAACGTTCTTGGAGATATCGCATCACAGTTACAAGCAGAGGCTCACCATCCGTCAAGAGCCTCTACCGGAAAGTTGAGAATTCTATGAAGAGCATGTTGGCTGCTGGGCTAGTTGGTATCACACTTGCTTGCGTCGCCCCGGCAAAGGGCGCAGATATTTCTAAGCTGGACGCCCGAATCGACGCTGCGCATGATGTTCTGCACGAACTAATGGATACACCCGACAAAGGCATTCCCCTTGACATTGCAGCGAAGGCGCATTGCGTAGCCGTTATTCCTGGCTATAAGAAGGGCGCTTTCCTGGTGGGCGCGCAGTACGGTCAAGGCGTAGCTACCTGCCGCACCGCCACCGGTTGGAGCGCGCCGGTTTTTATCCAGTTAACGGGAGCCAGTTTCGGCTTGCAGGCCGGCGGTCAATCGACTGATCTCGTTCTGGTTGGTGTTAACCAGCGAAGCCTGGACGATCTGTTGAAAGATAAGGTGAAGCTCGGTGGGGATATTGCGGCCTCGGCGGGCCCCGTAGGCCGCGACTCGCAAGCTTCCACCACCGAACTAGCGAATGCTGAATTTCTCACTTACTCTCGCAGCAAGGGCTTGTTCGCTGGCGTCGACCTGACCGGCGACGAAGTTCATCAGAACACAGCGGATACCGAAGCCTATTACGGCAAAGACCTTCCCTACAAAACCATCCTGAGTGGTGCAATACCAACCCCTCCCTCGGCCCACCACTTCGTGGCTACGGTCAACGAAATGTTCCGCAGAGGCAAAGCGGACAGAGCATCGAAGTAAAACAGTAACAAGGGCAATTGAATTAACCCAAGAGGGGGAGCATAACGCTTCCCCTCTTTTCACTGCTCTCTGCTCACTATCTTAGCGGCGGGATCCCCTAGTTATGCGGTGAAGGAGCGCGGCGTAGTGGAGGGACCTGCGGTTTCTTTTCCAGTTCGCACACAGAGTCAGCAGGGCTGGGACCAATCCCGAAAATGCTTCGAGCGCGGAGGCGCGGCAACTGTCTTATGACATCACCATCCGCTGGGTCTATCCGGTTCTCGCGACAGTCTCTGACGTCTTGGGTTTCGCATCCAACGATCGCGCACCACTCACACTGTCTGACTAGCATTTTCCAACCGCCGCGTTACTTCGGTCGTTGACTGCGATGCCAAGCTGGCCTGCAGAACAGTCTGTGCCAACGTAGTGCATACCAATTTCTGTTCGCCTCCGCTGATCTCCATCGCAGCTTTCACCGGGTCTTCCGAGTAATTCCATAATCCGATGATGATATTCACCTTTGGTTGCTGCATGCGCAGTCTTCTGTAGATACCGCGGGCGTGCGAGAGGGCGTACGGCGGCAACGCAGACAGGCAAACGATTTCGGCTTGGGCGTGGGCAGCTTCTGCGAGCATACCGTCCACACTGCCAATCGGGATCGCTACCGCCGAGTATCCCACTCGATCCAACAATTGCGCCAACATCATACCGACGATCTCATCGGCATCGTCGCGGACTGGAAGGCAGGCGATTTTCTTGGCCACTACGTCCCCAATCCTGACTGTGCTGGACTCGTCTTCCCTGAGGCTGAATTCTTCCACCAGGTCTTTCGTGGTTTGCGTGATAAAGTCGACCGTTGAATCGTCGAGTGCATTACGATGACGATCTTGTTCAGCCAAGTTGAGCGCCGGAATTAACACCCTGTCATAAAGGTCTTCGAGGGAGGTGTCTTTCAGGTGGTTCTCAAGCACTTGGCTGGCTTCGCGCTGGTCGTTCGCCAACAGGCGCTGATAATAGTGCGCATCCGGTTGCATAACCGGCTGGTCGCCGAGAAGGACGGTCAAAAATTGCAGACTCGGTACATACGCGCCCAGCACCACCAGGCAAACCGTGAGTGGGACCGATAAGATCAGACCGATCGGTCCCCATATCAGTGCCCAGAAAATCGCGGCGACCAAAATAGCCAGTGAGGATAGCCCGGTATGCTTGCCGTACACCTGCGGTTCGAGAAAATTCGCGGTCACTAACTCCAAACAAAAGAAGATAGTCATGATCAGCAGGGTGTTCGTCCAGCCGTTAAAGACCGCCAGGGAAAGAGCAGTAGGAAGCAACGCGCCGATCGGCGCACCAATATAGGGAATAAACCGAAGCAGCCCGGCCAACGCTCCGAACAGCAGAGCGTGCGGCAACCCAATGAAGTGCAGAGCAACAAACACAATCAAACCAAATCCCGTATTCACCAGCGACTGCAACGATAAATATCGGCTGACCCGGTGGCTGGTGTCATCCATTGCCTGGGTCATCAGCTGCAGATGTCCGTGGCCGCTCAGGCGGATAAACCGGTTGCGCAAATCCTCCCTCTTCAACAGCATAAAAAAAGTGAATACGATCACCAAAATGACAGAAATCGCCAGGCCCAGCACACCGCTCAGTGCATCTAGCCGGCCTTGACTGCCCCCAACTTCCCGCACAGAGATAGGCTTACTGGGCGAACCGAGCTCTAACGCAGCCCCATGGCCTTGATCACTGGTAAATCCCAAACTCAGGGCGCTTATCTGTTTGCTTAGATTGTCCACCTCCTTTTGCGCCCGGGTGAAATTGTCCGTCTTCGTGTGTTGAAAGGATTGGATCTTGTCCTGGATATTTGTCGTATACGACGGTAGAGCATTGGTGACATCTACCAACTGCACGAACACGATCCAGCTGATGGAGCCCAAAACCACCCCCGCCGCAAGCAGAACTACGGGGATGGCCACCATCCTGGGCAAACGGATTCGTTCCAAAAATGTAACCAGGGGGGCCAGCACAAAAGTCAGAAGCATCGCGAGCGCCAGCGGCAAGATCACCGTCTTGGCTAGGTAGAGCACGGTGATCAGGACCACCGTCACTACAACAGCCAGCAGCTGCGAGAGAACTCGCGTTGAGTTAGAACGCATCATGACCCACCTGATTTATGGAAACAAGCTATTCTGGAGACCGGTTCAAGAGATGCAATTCCCAGTGCGGACGTTGCCAATGGTCAAGGTACTTCTCCCGCTCCAGCCAGGAACGAAAGTGTACGGCGAGTTTGTGCGCCCGCGTAGCTTCTCGCATCTATGAAACGGAAGGCAGAAGCAACCAGGTAAGGAGACATAGCATGTCGGGGGAAAATGCTGCAGTCTTTGGCACCTTAGCGGGCAGTGCGAGCGTGGGGTTAGCTATCGATCAGCTAACCGCAGCCGGTTTTTCGAGTGAGGATGTTTCGATCCTTATGTCCGACAACGAATGGTCAAAGATCGGGGTGGGCGGGGTCGTCGGAGGAACACTTGGCCTTCTGGCGGGCATCGGGGCCTTGGCCATACCGGGCGTGGGACCGTTCATAGCTGCTGGCCCCATCATCGCCAGTCTTGCCGGCTTGGGTGCAGGTGGAGCGGTAGTTGGCCTGGTCGCAGCCCTTGTAGGCTTGGGCATCCCCGAATATGAAGCGAAGCTCTACGAAGGGCGGGTAAAGGACGGGGGAGTGCTTGTATCCGTCCACTGCATCCACTCCGATGAATCGAAGGCTAGAGAGATCCTCATCGCGGCGGGAGTGGAAGATATCGCCTCTTCCGGAGATGAATCGATCGACCTACTGGAGGATGCGCCACGCCTTAGTTCAAGTTTTCCTGCTCCAGCAGGTGTTCAAATTCCGGCGTAGTCCGTAGGGTGGCAAAATCCTTATCTTCAATGAGCCGTTTACGGTCCTTGAAGCCCTCATCGAGCGCCTTGCGAAGATAGATGAGGGCCTGTTCCTGCTTGCCTACCCGGGCGAAGGTGGCTGCGACGAAGTAGTTCATGGCAATCCTTTGTTCACGGGAACTGCCGGCTTCTATCATTGCGGCCGAATCTGGAGCGAACACCTTCTCATCGATCTCGAAGGCCTTGCGATAGGCCTTCATGCCTTGCTTGTATTTGGCCTCTGCAAAATAGTTGGTGCCAATATTGCAGAAGATCACCGCGCTTTCCGACGTATGTTTCAGCGCTTTCTTGTAATAGTGCTCGGCGTCGCGAAAATCGTGTTGGCCGTAATACACGGCGGCGAGGTTGTTGGAAGCAGGGGCGAAGCGAGGATTAATCGTGAGCGCCATCTCATAGGCCTTGCGTGCTTCCTCTAACGCAAACATGTGGTGGTAGGCCATGCCTATGCTGTTCCACACGGTAGCGGATTTTAAGTTGCCTTCCCGATAGGCGGAGATGGCGGCAGCGTACTCTCCGCGGGCCATCAAAATGTCCGCCTTCGCCTCGGGGTTCAGAGACAGAACCTTGCGCGGTCCATCGGAAGCAGACGCTTGCTGAGAGGAGGCAGCCGCAGTTTGGGCTGAAGGTGTTTGCGGCACTTCCCCGAATAGGCGAACGCTCGTTGACGTAAGAACAGCAACCACCAACCAGCGTTTCACGGGGAAGAACGGTAGTTTGGGAATCTCACCCATCGCTCGCCTCCTGTAAGTAACACTTCGTCTGATTGCGGCGATGCAATCAGCCACTTGCGTGCTTTATTCTCCTCCCAAACACAGGGGAGAGCAATAACCACTCCTAAAGAAATGTCAATAGCCAATCCAAGGTTTGGGGCAGGCAGATACAGAAGTGGTTTAACCCATGAAAAATATAGGCTTATTGGGCAATGCCAACTGCGATCCTCCTCGTTCCCGTTCACAGATCTCTTCCCCCCGAAAGAATCCATGAAGAAAATTGCGGAGAATCGCGGCCGGCAGGACAGCACCGGACCACCAGACAAGAATTGCGTACATTTCCTGACCGTCGGGATCCGGTCCCATCTATCAAACACCGACATAGTGGTGACGATATCCGGAACGTTACAAACTTTCGCCGGGTAGCCCCGGCGGGCCCTCAGCAGGGCAGTGCCTTACTTGCCAAGGGCACGCAGCCAGTAATGCTCAAACTGTTATATGGCTGTAACAGGATTGCTATATTTCCTTCCTCATAGCCACTTGCCCCGGCGACCCCGGGAGGGAAACAGCATGCAACGTTTTCTTGAAGCTCTGCGAACCCAACGGTGGGACGACCACCGCTACTATCATCACAGCCGCATTAATCAGTCCCTCCACCTGCTGAGTGCCGTTAGCTTTCTCACCGCTTACGGCCTGATCTTCAAGAATCCCGCGGCTTCGGCGTTGATTGGTTGGCTGGTGGCGATGGTCAGCCGGCAAGCCGGACACTTCTTCTTCGAGCCCAAGGGCTACGATCAGGTAAACCACGCGACCCACGAGCACAAGGAAGACATAAAGGTAGGCTACAATCTCCGGCGAAAGATTGTCCTGCTGACAATCTGGGGCCTGTCACCGGCGTTGCTCTGGCTAAGTCCGACGCTCTTCGGAATTTTTCCGGCCTACTCTGATCGCGCCACCTTCATCCAGCATGTCGGCCAGATCTGGCTGGTGGTCGGTTTTGGCGCTCTCCTGTTTCGCACCGTGCAACTGTTCTTCATCAGGGACGTCCAGACCGGGTTGGTGTGGATGACGAAAATCCTGACAGATCCGTTTCACGACTTCATGCTCTACTATCGATCGCCGTTTTACCTGCTGGGGGGTCAGCTGATTGATCCGATGGACGATGTAGGCGAGCCCGAAGCATTTCTAGCAGCACGCGACGCCTAATCGCTTTGGTGGTGAGCGCCTCGTTCGCCCACCACCAGCCATCCTGCTGCATTTGCTTCGCCGCGGTTACGAAGCGATCGGCCACCGTGGCGAAGTCTTCATTTGAGTAATCCAGGCTGAAGATCAGCCGGCCCGTTCCTACCCAACTCAGCGCCAGGTCTTCGGCACGCAGATAATATTGGAACATCCAGTGGTAGCGCGACGGTTGCAGGTAGGAGACCGTCCATACTGAGGAGAGATTGGCCACCCTCACTTGAACGCCGGCTTCCCGCAGACGCTCGTTGAGCCTGGCTGCCCGGCCGTCCCACACCGCATCGAGATCGCGGTAGCAGGCCAGCACCTCCGGCGTCTCCAGCCGTTCAAGGAATTCGCACATCGCTCCCATCACATACGGGTGCGAATTGAAGGTACCGCGCGCGAAGCAGACATCCGCGGGCCTGTCCTCCCGAAACCGTTTCATCAGGTCGGCGCGCCCGCACACCACCCCAATCGGCAGGCCGCCGGCTACCGTTTTGCCGTAGGTCACCATGTCGGCCCGAACGCCAAAATACTCCTGGGCGCCCCCCCGCGCGAGCCGAAAGCCAAGAAATACCTCATCGAAAATCAGCACGATGCCGCGGTCCGAACACACCTGGCGCAGTCGCTGCAGCCATTTTGTATAGGCCGCGCGGTCAAAGCTGGCGGACGGGCTGCTGTCCACCAGCGTCGAATCCGCCGGCGCGCCGGCGTTCGGGTGTAGCGCCTGCAACGGGTTCACCAGTACGCAGGCGATGTCACCCCGGCTGCGCAGCACTGCCAAGGTCCGCTCATCCATATCCTTGAGCGTGAGCGTGTCGCGCTCCTTCACGGGATTGCCGACGCCGGGTTGCACCTCGCCCCACCAACCGTGATAGGCGCCGCAAAAGCGGACCAGGTAGCGGCGTCTGGTGTGGTAGCGGGCCAGCCGGACGGCCTGCATAACGGCCTCGGTACCCGACATGTGGAAGGAAATTTCATCCAGCCCGGAGATCGCGCGCAGCCGGTGTACGTTGTTCGCGGTTACCGGGTGGTACGCGCCGAGCACCGGGCCCAGGTCGCGGACGCGCGCGCTGCCGCGCTCGATGCACTCTTTGTAAAAGTCGTAGCCAAACACGTTTGCGCCGTAGGAACCGGTCAGGTCGTACCGCCGGTTGCCATCCAGATCGGTCGTCGTCGGCCCGCTGGAAGAAACGACGAAGGAGCCGGTACTTAAGTGCTGGCGGACCAGCCGGCTGAACTGGAAGGGTACGCGGTAGCGCGCCGTGAACTGCAGATCGGAGATCTCGTCCTGCACTTCATTGGTTTGCTGCACAGTATTGGCGAAGCGCTGAGCATACAGTGTCGCCAGGCGCCTGAAGGCTGCCCGGCGCTGCTCGCCGATGTGCTCCGGGGCATCGTCTGCCCGGAAGAACTGCGCTTGGTCATATTCGTAGTAGGGTACGAAACCCGCCAGCCGGCGCCCCAGCCGCGCGTGGCCGGCAAGCGAGCGGTGCTTGGCGCGAGAGAGCTGCAGGCGCAGAAACAACCGCTGGCCGACAAATAGTAATACGCTGATTCCCAGGAGCCACGCGCAGATGGCTATCGCCACACAAACCCCCGTGGCAACCCTAGCGCAGGCAAATGAAAGTAAGATGACGCGGGGACCAGGATCGACAAGGGGTGCCAGAGATGGTGGGCGAGGCGGGGCTTGAACCCACAACCCCCGGCTTAGAAGGCCGGTGCTCTATCCAATTGAGCTACTCGCCCATATCTGCCATTGTATCGTCACGCCCAGGGAACATCCATGATAGCCGCCAGCGCCAGATCAAACGCCCCGCCCCAGGCTTGACCGGCGCGTTGTGCAGTTGAGCCGCAGCCCTCGACGAACCAGGTCACTCCATAACCCGGAACAGCGTCCACCTGCGCGCGCCGCATCACAAGTTCCACTCGTGCCGCATTCGCTGGAATCGCGCGCAGCCTTTCGGTCACCGCGCGTAGCCAAAGCTCTTGGACATCGAAGCGCTGCCGGGTCTCGAAATCGCTGGCCAGCAAGTCGATATAAGAGCCGGCGCCAAAAACCGTCTCGCCAGGCTCGGCATCCATCTCATAAGCATCGAATGGATCATCTCCTTGGTCGGGGCTGCTGCTCCAAGCGTCGCACTTCGCGGTCCACAGATGCGAACCGGCGCCGTTAAGCAGCAGCAAGGCAGACCGCAGAGCCGGGCTCCCCTGGGCTTCTTCTATCTCTTCGACCAAGTGGGGTCCCATCCGCAAATCGACGAACCTGCACTTCAACTCGTCGTCTCCTGTAGCGGCCCAGGGCACCGTGATCACCGGATCCGACGCGGCAAGCGCAACAGACCAATCGGCTTCCATCAGGGTTTCGTCACCGGGAGCAGAAAATCCAAAAGCAACTTCTCCGCCCAATAGCCGTCGTAATCAACCGCCGGCGCCAAAAATGCGCAATGCCCTCCATGCGTCGTCTCCACCAGCCGAACCCGGGGATTGGCCAGCAAAGCGGCCCGGGTGGGCGGCAACATCCTGATAAAGGGATCGTCGAGGGCATGGAGGATCAGGGTGGGAACGGCAATGTGCGGTGCCCCATGAGAACTGGACGCGCGGTCATAATAGTCGTCCGCACCGCGGAAGCCGGAGTAGCGGGCAGTAATCTGATCGTCAAACTGCCGCAAGGTCGTTATTCTCTCCAAGCCCTCGGTGGAGTAGATGGCGGGAAAGATGGCCGCCTTGCGCCGAAAACGCCGCCGCAAGCCAATCAGGAACTTCCACTCGTACACACGGTTGGACACGTTATGCAACGCATCCGCGGAGACGGCCAGATCCATGGCCGGCGAAACTCCTACTACCGCTTTCAGATAGTGCGGCACGTCCGTGCCTAACTCACCCGCCAGCTTCAGCACCAGGTTGCCGCCCATCGAGTAGCCAATCAACGCAAAGGCACGAAGGCCTTTCTCGGCGGCAAGTGTGCTCATGACGGTTGCGACATCACCCGAAAGCCCGGAATGATACAGTGTCGGCGACAATTCCTCCGTTCCCCCGCAGTTACGCATATTCATGCGAACCACATTGCACCCGGCGGCCCACGCCCGCGCCGAGTTCCCCAGCATATATTGCGAGCGGGTAGATCCTTCCAGGCCGTGCACCAACAGCACGGTCGGCCTCAGGCTGGCGTTCGCCTGCCAGTGGCAATGGCACACCACATAGCTTGCACCGTGGGAGCGGGCATCCATGCGCGCTTGCGCCAGGGCCGCCTCCGATTCAGCTATTGAGGAATCGGCATAGACTGCATCGCCGTCGCCTGCGTCCACCTGAATGATGTGCGCCTCGGGCTCAGGTAAAACATATTGCCGAGGCAGAAAGTTGCCAACCAGTGTTTGCAGGTGGCCGTTGCGCAGGAATCGCCGGGGAAAGAACTCCCCGAAGCTGCTGGCGGTTTCAACAAGAAGTTCGCTCGTGTCCGTCACTGCGCCTTCAACCTCGCCAGAAGGGAGGCGGCCTGCAACGCGCCTTTAGGCGTGTCCTCGTGCTTGATATAGGCGAAAACATCCCCTTGCCCGGCCTTGTCGACGAGCTGCTTTTCGATCTGCCGTAACTCAGCCGGCCCATAGTCGCTTTTGCGCAGACGGTAGCAGCAGAACGGAGCGGTGACAACGTCCGGTGTTTGCAGTTCGTCGCTCTCGGCTACGCAAAGCGCGGCTCGATGTTGCCGCAGCAACTCGAAGGTCTCGCTCGTAAACCATGAAGCGTGGCGGAACTCAAAAGCCACGCGCAGTGTGGCCGTGCTCTCAGGCGCGGCCTCTTTGAGAAAGCCGGCGAGTCTCTCGACGTCTGCTTTGAGATTTGGGGGCAGCTGGAAGAGAACCACTCCCATCCGCCCGGCGCGGATCACGGGTAGCAGCGCTGAATAGAAGGCAGTGAGCGTGTCGCTGCACCCCTTTAATCGCTTGATATGGGTGATGCGCTGCGGGGCTTTGAACGAGAAGCGAAAGTCCGTCCCGGTCTGCGCCAACCACGCCTCGACGGTAGCCGCGGAGGGCAAGTGGCGAAAGGTATAGTTGACCTCGACGGAGTTAAGCAGCGTCGCGTAGAACTCCAGCATCTTCTTAGCCGGAGTTTTCGCCGGGTAGAATTCCGGTTTCCACGTCGGATACGCCCAGCCGGAGCATCCAAGCCAAACAGGGAGTCTGGAAGAAGAGGGTTGGGTGGCCACGTCGGTGTTTTCCACCTGGGACTTATCTCCGCCTGTTCAAGAGCAGCGACGGACAAAATTGGATGCGATTGGGGCGGCTAGTGGGGGTCGAACCCACGACATCCGGTGCCACAGACCGGCGTTCTGCCACTGAACTATAGCCGCCATATAGACTTAGATTGTAACATCCGGCTTCGGCGCTCCCCGCAGCTCCGAAAGCCCTTCTACGCTACAGCAGGCTGCGTTACTTTGCCTATGCCCACCAGTCGCCAGCCCGAGATTTTGCCTCCCCGCAAGCCCGGGCCGCCGCCTCGCTTTCAGAAAGGCAGCCACTTATTCGCGGACGAAAATCTAGATTTGCTTTCGCATGTCCTCGACGAATGGTTCCGTATCCCGGGCACCTCCATCCGCTTCGGCCTGGATGGCATCATCGGTCTCGTCCCCGGCCTGGGAGACATTATCGGCGGCCTTGCTTCGACCATCCTCGTGGTAGCCGCCTGGGTCCGGGGCGTGCCCTATATCACGCTGGTCAGAATGGTGGTCAACGTTGGCATCGAGGTGCTGCTGGGGACGATTCCACTACTGGGTGATGCGTTTGATATTGCGTGGAAGGCGAATCGGCGAAACTACGCGCTCATCGTTCGCCATTTGGAACAGCAGCGGCAGCAAACCTGGAAAGACTGGGTTTTTCTGCTGCTGATTGCCGGCACTCTAAGTGCCATCTTTCTAGCCCCCATCTTCCTGATCCTATGGTTCCTGGAGTGGCTCGCCCACCACGCCTGAGGCAGCCCGATTGCGGTACAATCCGAGAATCGGGGCGTAGCGTAGCCTGGTAGCGCATCTGCTTTGGGAGCAGAGGGTCGGGGGTTCGAATCCCTCCGCCCCGACCATCGAATCAATTCCAACGATCCTCGAAGTGTGACAAAGAGAGAACCCAAGGCAGAAAAAGCCAAGTAACGCGTGCACCTCGCCGGATTGTTGCTGCGAAGCTCGCAGACGATTGACTCAAGCGGTGGCGGCCGACAAATCCGAGCGGCTGCAAATATATGCGCACGCCGAACAATACGCTAGCGTCAATTCGCAACACACCGGACAGCCCAAAACAACGCAGCTCAAGCCGCAATACACAGAAAAGACTTGCACTGCGAATAGAGCATCGAGACGGATTTGAGTCTGCGGAGCCCGGGGTCGAACCCACGAATGGGTACCGCCCTTAGGTCGTACAGAAATCTGCACCACTATGAGGGCGCAATTTCCGTAGCTTGCGTGCGTCCATGCCCAGCGCAATCTTTCGCGGCTTTATCGCGGGATTTTAACCAAGCTAGGTTCACGGAATCACCTTCCTCGGCATCAAACTAAAAGGAATGGACCAATCCCTTTCATTCCAAGCCGGGCGTTCGGGGGAACGCCCGGCTTATTGTCTTACCCGCTACGCCCGCCTGTGATTCCGCCGCGAACATGGCAGCCACCTTCGCACGACGAATCCGCTCTCGCAATTGCGCGGTAACCAGCCGATGACACCGCAAACACAGCGTGCGGATGTTATCCACATCGCACTCCCCTCCACCTTCCGTCACCGGCAAAATGTGATCGGCATCCCACAGGCTCTTGCGCATCCTGGTGTTGAGGCCCCAGTGGCGCATCAAGGCCTCGCGCCTTTCGCCCCGCGCTCGCTTCAACCTTATATGTTCTCGGATTGTGTCCAGACTGCAATGGGCGCAAACCCCTCGGTCGCGCTTCAATATCTGCTCGCGTAGATACCCTGGCTGAGACCGCAGCTTCCATTCGTGGACGCAGTACTCTGAGCAAAACGTGAAACGTCGTGCAGGCACTTCCAGCGTGCACCATCGGCACAGGCCACGGCCATTAGGGCCGCGCGGAATATTCTTTCGGTTGACCCAGCCTCCGGGCATCGTTCGAGCGGTACTCATGTTCCTGTTTTTAAATGTGCGAGCACCTTCGCCGTAAGTGCCTCCGCAGGCGACCCTATAATTTACGGATGCGCTTGGAGAATCGGATATGCACGCAGCCCTCGTAGAAGATTTCAGCTCTCCCCCGCACTACCGGGAGATCCCTACCCCTGTGGCCAACCCTGGAGAACTCCTGCTGAAAGTGCGCGCCGCTGCTCTGAGCAACCTGGTACGTGGTCAAGCCAACGGATCGCACTACAGCAGTGGCAAGCCTCCGTTCACGCCGGGGAACGATGGAGTGGGCATCGCGGAAGATGGCGCGCGCGTCTACTTTATCTCTCCCCGCGCGCCATTCGGTTCCATGGCCGAATACACCGTGGTCTCCCAGGCCATGACCATTCCGCTGCCCGCGGAGATCGATGACTCCGTTGCCGCCGCGCTCGGAAATCCAGGGCTCGCGACCTGGGGCTCCCTCCTCGGCAGGGCGAAGTTCCAGCCCGGCGAAGCGGTGCTGATCAATGGGGCCACCGGTATAGCCGGGAAGCAGGCCATCCAGGTAGCGAAATATTTGGGTGCATCCAGGATCATCGCTACCGGCCGTGGCGATCAGCAGGCGCTCGCTGGATTGATCGCTCTCGGGGCGGACGAACTCATCTCTCTAAGCCAATCGCGAGAAGATCTGCTGCAAAGCTTTCGCTCCGCACTGCACGATCCTGGCGTGCAGGTGGTTCTCGACTTTCTCTGGGGACCCTCCGCGGAAGCCATTCTGGCCGCCGCGGGCGGCCACGGATCTCCGCAAGGCGAGCCCCGCATCCGTTTTGTGCAGATCGGGGCGATCAGCGCGCCCACGATTACGTTACCTGCTGGACTGCTGCGTAGTTCTGGAGTGGAGCTGCTCGGCAGCGGTCTCGGCAGCCTCTCCTCCGAAGCCATCTTGCAATCCTTAACCACCATGTTTGCCGCCGAATCCAAGGTGCGCTTCGCGATCGACGTGGACCGCGTACCCTTGAGCCAAGTGGAAGAAGCCTGGGTTCGCAAGGAGCAAAGCAGGATCGTGTTTATCCCTTAGTCGAAGTTCTCCTGGGGCCCGCGGTTTCTTCCACCGGGAAGGGTCCGTCAGTGAAAACCTCAGCATGATAGCCCTTCGATCCCACTAACTGCGCCAGGGGGCTGCGCACCTCATCGTCTCTCTTCAGCCGATCGATGATGGACTGGAAGTCATACCGCGGCAGCCACTCTAGTTCGTTGCGCGCACGCTCATTCACGTAGACCCGATCGATACTCGGGAACATCCTCCATTGCCGCCGCTCATACTCAGCCTCATACTCTGGAACTCGTCGCCGCAACACGCGCGGTGCGTCGACCCGCAACTCTGCCAGATCACTGGGGCGAAAGGGAGTGGTGGCACTGATGATGTACCTGCGAAAACCGAGCGCAGCGGCGTGTTTTGCGGCTAATAGATGCGCGCTCACCACATCTTCGATCTCGACACGCCTATACAGGAATTCATTCGCCTTCGCATTTGTGTCGCTGTAAGCCCTGCGCACCTGCGGGTTGTCATCTTCCTCGGGAAAGAACCGCGAGGTTCTCAGCACCATGCAGGCCAGGTTCTGGTTGCGGTGGAATAACTCGCACAGATCTTCGGCTGCCGCCTTAGTGACACCGTAAATGTTCTTGGGAACCGGCGCGACCTCTTCAGTGATCCATGCCGCGGGAGCCTCTTGGGGCGGCACAAGTGCGTCGCCAAAAACGCTGGTTGTGCTGGTGTAGACAAAGCACTCGACGTTTGCTGCGACCGCTTCTTCCAGCAAATGGAGCGTTCCGGTGATGTTAGTCTCGACAAAATCTTGCCGTCGATGGGTAGCAACGTGCGGTTTGTGCAGCGTTGCCGTGTGGAAGACTGCCTGAACATCCCTAATGCAGCGCTGTACAAAGGAGCGATCAGCGATCGACCCCGTGTGGGTGGTAAAAGGCGACGCAAGAATGTCCACTCCAACCACCTCGTATTGCAGATCCAGCAACCTTCGCACCAGGGCCTCTCCGAGGTGCCCGGCACTTCCCGTAACTAATGCCTTCATGATGGTGTCATTTCATTTCGCCGCCTGCGAAATGCCTCTTTTCATTCTAGAACTCTTAGGAGTATGATTCGGCGCCTCATCGGATTCCCACCGCGATCGTGGACCTGATCGATCGCCCTGGAGGTGGATCATGAAGGCACGCGCGAAACAAGTCTCTCTAGCAGCATTGGCCATGGCCCTTTCCATGATTGCCGGCGGATGTGACCGCCATCAAAAATCGGAGCACTACTTTCTCATCGCCACTAACATCAACCTGACTTACTGGCAGTCGGCCCACGAAGGATTCACCAGTGCCGCCGCGCAATATGGCGTGACCGAAGACATGCGCGGTCCCGATACCTTCAATCCCGCCATCGAAGTGGACGAGTTTCGCGCCGCCGTCGCCAGAAAGCCCGCCGGCATCCTGGTATCCGTCTCTGATCCCAAGTTGATGGGACCCGAAATCGACAATGCGGTTACCGCAGGCATTCCCGTCATCACCATTGACTCCGATGCTCCAGAAAGCCAGCGGCTCTACTTCATCGGCACCAACAACCTGGAGGCGGGGCGGTTAGGCGGCCAAAAGGTGGCAGCCGAATTAAATGGCAAGGGAAACGTTGTCTTCTTCACCATGCCTGGCCAGCCGAACCTGGAGGAGCGGCTGAAAGGATACAAGGATATATTTGCCAACTATCCGGGAATCAAAATAGTCGAAGTCTTCGACATGAAGGGACAGTCGACCGCCGCGATGGATAAGGCGGAGGAATACCTGGCGCGGACCGGCCCGGCAAAAATAAACGCATACATATCCCTCGAGTCATCATCCGCAAAGGATGTAGCCGAAGCCGTCAAACGTTCCAAGACGCCAGACGCCATGCTGATGGCCATGGACGTCGACCCGGCGACGCTTCAGCTGGTCAAGGACGGCACCATCCAGGCCACCATTTCGCAAAAGCCTTTTACCATGGCTTTCCTTGGCCTCAAGGCCCTGGATGACATTCATCACTACCCGCTCAAGCCGCTGGCCCGGGACTACGGATCAGATGCCTCCGCGCCGATCCCGGCTTTCGTCGATACTGGCGTCTCCCTGGTCGATAAGAGCAACGTGGATAAGTTCCTGGCTCCGGCGAAAGCACCGTGAGGTCTTTGTCTTTGGCTAATGTTCCCCTTTCGGGGGATGACGCACGCTCAAAAAACTGTCTATAGCTTTGTATGACTTTGCAACGAGATGAGGTCTCGACAGACTATGGACTTGGGATACGGAAAAGCAAGATTAGTGCCGACGGGCAAGGGCGGCCCGGTCACTTATGTAAGCTACAAAATCGGCCATCAGCTGGTGGAAACAACCAGTGCCAATGGCTCCTTCCTCAGGATGAAAGCCATCGTTCACTCGATTGATGCGGAAGTCGGCCAGCAAATTGCCCTGGGAGACTACGACCTGCTCGTCGGAGAAGAGATCGTTCGCTTGAAGCACATCGCCGGCGATCCCTCCTGGCTCGTACTCTCCTCCGATGCCTCGGCGATCTGTGTCTAGGCTGGCTGCGATACCGGCTTTTCAGGCCAAACCGCACCGATGCCGTAAAGGGAATGTTTAGTGGCGTCAAACAAGGCCCTCGCGTTTGGCGAGTAGAAAGTGCTAACATCCGTGTCGTTACGCTGGCGCGCAGGAAGCCGGTCGGGAAAGCTCCCTCCTTTCCGAATTAACTGAAGACCACCAAAGTCCCCTGCCGAATTTAACCAGGAGGCGGACATGCGAACCACTTCTACAATCAGCATCGCGGCTCTATTGGCATGGATGCTCGTTGGACTGTCGTCCAGGGCACAGGAGCCCGTCGCCCCTGCTACTGCTCCGGCCGACGCCGCCACCACCGAAAGCGTCCCCGCCACCGCAAGTTCGGAGCCTTCCGCTCCCGTCTCCAGCCACTCCAAGATCCGCATCGTTCGCCTCAGCGAGGTAAAGGGCGAAGTACAGCTCGACCGGCAGACTGGCAAGGGTTTTGAACCTGCCATGGCCAACCTGCCGGTGGTCGAGGGCGAGCGGCTAAAGACCGGCGACGGTGTCGCTGAAGTTGAGTTTGAAGACAACAGCACCGTGCGCGTGGCAGAGCACTCCCTGGTCGAATTTCCCCAGCTCGAGCTCCTCCCTTCCGGCGCCAAGGCATCGGGCGTCACGGTAGTCGAGGGCATGGTCTATGTGAACCTGATGAACACCAAGGGCAACGAGTTCACCGTGAATGCCGGCCAGAACAAGATCAACCTGCCGCCCGACAGCCACATCCGTCTGCTGCTGGCTAAGGACCAGGCAAGTCTGGCGGTGATGCACGGAAACGCGATGGTTGAGCAGCCCTCGGGTCCGACGACGATCGATAAGGGCAAGACCATGACCTTCAGCCTGGCGGGTCAGAGCGAACCCGTGATCGCCAAGAACGTAACGCGAGAGCCGTTAGACTCCTGGGACCAGGACGCAGTGCAGTACCACAAGAGCTTTGCCAACGCGAGCTCCTATGGGAACTCGCCCTATTCCTACGGCATCAACGATATGAATTACTACGGAAGCTTCTCTTCCGGGTGCGGCGGCTCCATGTGGCGGCCCTACTTTGCCAGTGCGAGCTGGAACCCATACGGGAGCGGCCTATGGGCGTATTACCCAAGCGCCGGCTATTCCTGGGTTTCTCCTTATCCCTGGGGTTGGACCCCTTTCCATTACGGGAGCTGGTCCTTCTGTCAGGGCCTCGGCTGGGGCTGGCAGCCGGGCGGCACGTGGATGGGGCTAGCGAACAATTCGTTTGTTTCCGCTCCTGGCGGCGGCAACACCCTGCGTCCTCTACCGCCCACCCATCGTCCCACGGCTGCGGAAGCATCGCTTGTACCGGTGAACCTCAAATCCGTGCCCATGTCGGGTCTCGGCGAGCACGACACCTTTATGTTCCGCAAGGATTCCGCTGGATTGGGTGTGCCCCGCGGCAGTCTCGGGAAACTCAACAGTTTCTCCAGTCAGGCGACCCAGCACGGCGTGGCGACGACAAATGTCTATTACAGCGGCGCCGAGCGCGGAGAGACCGGCGCCGTTAGCGGCGTCCCCCGCTCAGGGGCAGTCAGTGCGGAACACGGCGCCTACTCGGGAGCGCGTTCAGCGCCCAGCCCCTCCTTCTCCAGCGGCATGCAGGGAGCATCGGGCGCAGCCGGTTCACACGGCGGCGCGGCTGGCGGAGGCTCTTCCGGAGGCTCGGGAAGACACTAATCGGCCCTCGGTGGGTGACTCTGTCCCTCCACCTCCACCGCTGCCAAGGTTGGCCGCGATCCTCCACTTAGTCATCCCGAGCGCCCGGGTCTCTGCCCCGCTGCACTGGTCACTGCAGCGCACGCGACCAGCCCTGAGCGTAGCCGAACGGGGTTCTGCAGTTTCACTCTTGGGTGCAGTGAAGGTGTCGGGGTCGAATCGCCGCGTCGAGGTTTTTGACCAGCGAAGCGAAGCCTCGCCCCACAATGGATGGCGCCTCGCGTTGCAGGACGGCCTGGCCGGTAATCACGCTGGTAAGTCGTACTTCCGCCCGCATGGGTGTAACTGCCAGGCAGCTCAGAGCGAGCGGGAAGACCGCGAGTGGAAGTACCTAAGCTTCATCGAGGTATAGCTTCTGAGAGAGACGGGTCAAGTTAGCCGGCCAAAGCCATCGAGAAATAAGTGCCAGGAGATTACAACTTGAATGGTGCAGAATGCCTCTCATTGGTCTAGGATGGGGCGGTATCAGAATGTCCTTGCTTCTTCCCCGGGAAACACATTCCACAGCAGGATAAAGGAAGGGACTATGTTCGGATTTATTTGGTGGATTATCGTAGGTCTTATTGCCGGTTGGCTGACAGGGAAACTCATGAGCGGTGGAGGGTACGGCCCTCTCATGGACATCATCATCGGCATCCTTGGAGCTTTAGCAGGTGGCTTCATCATGTCGCATCTGGGCTTTGCCGGTTCTGGCGGGCTCATCTACACCATAATCGTCGCCGTCATAGGTGCCGTGATACTCACCCTGCTACTCCGCCTGGTCACTCGAGGACGTGTTCGGTCGATTTAATCATCGCCAACCAATAACCGAAAACCAAACAACGAGCCTGCTCCCTGTGGAGCAGGCTCGTTTGCGTTTGGATGCCGCAGCCAGCCATTGCCGGGACGAGAGCGAATGCCCTATTGGGAAATTGACCTGTCAGGTGCCCGAAGTGCTCAGGTGTGATCGAAATGCCGGCTCGGCGGGGACTGGGTTTCCCTATTTTTCAGTGTTTGTAGAAAGATGTTCAAATTCTCTTATTTTTTCCCGCCCCTTCTCCCCGGACTCCGAATGCTGTGACCAGGGAGAAGGGCGCGCCCGCTCGGGATGGCAGGGAACGGTACCCTGGCCCGGCCGTGACCTTCTTCTAGTTGTCAAAAATGCTCAATCAAGAGAGCGCCTGGGCGCACCCTTCCCGAGTGGCGGATTTTAGGCGCCGCCGCGGGAACCTACAGCCATTGCATTACGGTATTGCGTTTTCAGCCGGGAATCCGTATTCCGAGCTGCAGGGAGACGCGCACCAAGTAGACCGGGTGCTACGGCGGGCAGGGCTCTACTGTACGAAGGCCCCGACGGGTGATTTTCTACGTTCAGAGTAGTGCTGTTTCGCAATCCCGTCCAGAAACCGGTTAGTAACCATGGCGGTGTCCAGACCGGAGAAGCTTGCGGCGTTCGTGCCAGCTCTACCCCGACGCCGACGCTGTTCGTACTGATTTATTTCTGCTATCGACTAGCAAAGTTTCTATCCTCTCATCCGCCGATGGATGGTCTTTCCATCCCTTGGTGGCGGCTGTCAAGGTGAGCGTTGCTCTCCCTTTTGTCATCCTGCCGTAACCTTAGCCGTGCCGTGTGCCCGATCTCGACGGGGACGAGCGCCGTAGGCGCCCAACAGCCTACCGCTCGCTCATTGGCCGTTTCGACCTCTTAAACACTGTTTACTTTCTCGCAAGTAACAAGCCGCGTATCGGTCATGCCACCTTGGTTATCTGGTGCAAACATAACCATCACAATTACTTTCTCGTTCACTGCAACCCTGACTACCGATCAGGGACGCGGAGCAGTTGGAACGACAGGCATGGCGTGCTGATCCCTTGTGAGCTGATGATCCCACTACCTTTCCGGCCTGAAGACTCCGTTTATTAAGCAGAACCAACCCTAGAGCACGAATCCGTTCCCTGCGGCCCGAGGCAGCACCTCGCTCCAGGCAGATTTTCAATGATTCGATTCCAACGGTTCACGACGACCACAGTCGGCTTCGTGGGCAAAGAAAGATCACCCATGTCGCGAATGTCGAATGCTCTCGTGGCGGCCCTAGGCCTGTTTCTTGTAACGGCGAACTCTCCCCTGATGGCGCAGGTACCTGACCCGGTCATGGCTGCCCAGGCGCCCACACCCGGCTCCGGCCACAACTACATTGGGCTGGCGACGGAGACCGTGAACCCAGCCGATGGCTCACTTACTTTCGACTTGCCGCTTCCGCTACCGCCCGGGCGAGGGATATCGCTACCGTTTTCGATCCACTACGACAGCGGGTTGATGTATTACTTGTCTCCATACAAAGGGCTCACCAACACTTTTCCCGAGTTAAATTGGACGCTCACTCCCGGCTCCTCTGCCCCATTCTCCATTCCGTTTCTCGCATTTAGGGCCGCAATTAAGAACGCGATGTACCCGTCTACCGGCCAGGGTCAGACCTCGACCTATGAGCAATGTGATTGGACGACCGGCTTCGTATTCCGCGGGTTGGACGGGGTCCAATATCCGCTTGGCCAGGTTGGGGCCACGTGGTCCGATGAAGCTTCTGCGCCCGGTGATGCCCCGGACCCCCATTGCTCCTACCAGCCCCCTGCAAGTGGCACATATCATGGAATCCTGGTCACGCCGGGCACACAAAACCCGAACCAGGTCTACGGTCAACCATCCATGACCCTGACCGATCATTCTGGCACAACCTACACCTTCGCAGCCATGCCTATCGGGCAAATTTCGGGCTACGTGCCTTTTACTTCGCCCGAAATCTTGTTTCCCCAAACCATTACCGACCGGAATGGAAATCAGATGACGCTGACTGTGCTTGGGCAAAACGAGACAGGGTATATCGACACATTGGGAAGTACGGTCGTATCGTGGACAAATCCCGAACTAGGCCAAACCATCGAGGTGCGGGGATTCGGAAACGTTTCCATCAGCTCTACGATGTCCACCACGGAGCTGACATTTCCAGGCACGATCACGGATACAAGCCACACAAACCAGGCCTGTGTAAAGAACAGTACCCAGCCAAACGCAACTACTTTCCTCCAGACCAGCGTGATAACGCTTCCAAACGAAGAGACGTACACTCTCACTTTTGACCCCAGTTTCGGCCAGATCAATAAAATCGTCTTTCCCGGCGGGGGATATGTCAGCTATGCCTGGGGCACCAACTCCTCTTCGAGCAGCGGCATTGCCAGCTACTCCTTTTCGAATGATAATGTCGTTACTGCGGTGAGTTGCAACTATCAGTTTGACACGCCTGTCATAACCGATCGCTACGTCAGTTACGACGGGGTACACGTGGCCCTCCATCAGCAGTTCGTTTACAACACCACTTGGAACCCAACCGCGTATCCAGAGCCGTGGGTCAAAACAACGACGGTTACCAGCACGGACATGACTATGACCCCGAACCAGGTCTCGACGGCCAAGTATACCTATGGTCCTATCGAGGCAGATGCCTACAACACGTCCAGCTGGCTGGATGCCTCGGTTCCGGTCGAAAGGAGCATTCAGTACGAGGATGGCAGTGGGAACGTCCTGGAGACCGTCAACAAGACCTGGGGGGACGTGCGGCATCTCATCGGGGAGCAGACCATCTTGTCCAACGGCCAAGGGTCGGCAAAGCAATATTGCTACGACGCGAACGAACAGCTGGTCGGTATCTACGAATATGGCTTTCAGAGCCAAGGAACCAAGACGCCTGATCCCCCTTGTTATGCCAATGCGTTTAAGCCAGGCAGTGGCAGTGGTAGTGGTTCGGAGGGGGACCCCGGGCTCAACAACAGTGCCATCGGGCCCCTGGAGAGACGGACGGCAATTGCCTTGCACAGTTTCGCCTCCACGAACATCGTCAATGAACCGGACAGTGTTACTGTTTACGACGGCTCCAACAACCCGCTGAAGCAGTCCTCATTTGCTTATGACGGGAGCGGGATTCTCAGTTCCCCAGCCACCACCAAGACAGGTCGCGGCAATCCCCCTGGCTTACGCGGCAACGCCACCTCTGTTACCCAATGGGCAAGTACCGGAACATCGCCGACCACAACCTACACCTACTATGAAACCGGCCAGATGGCCACAAAGACAGATCCTTGCGGCAACACAACCTGTTCCGATATGAGCGGCACAGCGCGCACCACAACCTACGTTTACAGTGACAGTCCTTCCGCAGGAAATACAGAAGGCAATTCCAACGCCTATCTTACCCAGATCATGTACCCCAACACCGGTGTTTCGCACACCGTAAACTACCAATACAACTACTCCTCCGGAAAACTGACCCAGGCGGCGGATCAAAATAAGATCGTAACAAACTACTCCTATAACGATCCGCTTGGCCGTTTGACGTTAATCGACAGCGCGCCCCAAACCACCAATTGGGCGACAAAAGCTTCCGCTGAAAGCAAGACCGCGTACAGCTACCCGAGCTTCACAGAGGTTGACATAGCTCAGGACCAGGTGACGACCGGGGACCAGGTGCTTAAGAGCAGCACTACTCTGGACAGTTTTGGCCACCGTATCAAGACGGTTGGCCGCGACCAGTCCGTCGTGGAAACTGCCTACAACGGATTGAACCAGGTCTGCGCGGTATCGAATCCCACGTTTAACGATCCGGGATCCCTCGGCTGTGTGGTCGGTGACAATAAGACCTCCACTCCTACGGACGGCTACACCTATTTCACCTACGACGCCCTCGGACGCAAAAGCGTGCAGACTCAGCCAGACGGCACTAAGCTGCGATGGAACTATAACGGCAACGTTGTAGATTTCTACGATGAAGACAATAGCCACTGGCAACAGACCACCGATGCTCTTGGCAGGCTCATGATAGTCAAAGAAAACGATCCCGCCGGATCGGGTACTCTTTCTCTGGAAACCGACTACGGCTACGATCTGCTCGACAACCTGCTCTCGGTGAACCAAAAGGGATCTTCTGCTTCCGGAGACACGGCTCGTTATAGAACCTTCGCTTACGACTCAATGTCACGGCTGACCAATGCTTGCAATCCCGAGACCATCACAACCGGCAGCGCATGTACCCTTCTTACATCGGGGCCCTGGAGCGCAGCCTACCTCTACGACGCGAATGGGAACGTAACCAAGAGGATGGATGCGCGAGGGATCGTCACAAACTACACCTACGATGCCCTGAATCGTCTGCTCGGAAAGACCTATACCAACGACCCGGCAAACACACCAGCGCTCACCTACGGTTATGACACGGAATACCCCTATCAGATCGTCGAAAACAACCCGATCGGCCATCTGAACTCCATCATGGCGACAGTTGGGTCGACGAACCTGACTACCTGGACCAGTGCCGACTACGACCAGAGAGGCAATCTAACCGGCTACCAAAACTGCCTGGCAACCAATGCCCAAAGCTGTCCCGGGTTCGGAGTAGGCGCCAACATTTCTTACAACCTGAACGAAGACTTGACCGGCATCTCGGCAAACGCGGGCGGTGCTACCAGCAATGGTCAAGGGGATTACATTGCTTACGGCTACGACGGCTCAGGCCGTCTGAACTCAATCGTTACCGACGTGCAGATTGACACCTCTGGTACTCAGCTGATTTCCACCGCTTTTTCCGGTCTCACGTACTATGCTGGCGGGGCGGTTGAGACGGTCAAGCTTGCGATTGATCCAACCACGCACGTGGCTGGTATAGCGCTCTCCAGGTCATATGACAATCGCGGCAGAATTACCGGAGAAGCGAATACCAACAGCCTGAACCAGAGCGCCTACACCTATTCCGTCAGCTACGATGGCAGTGGCAACGTCACTGGGTACAATGACAATGTGAATGGCAACTGGACGGTGACCAACGACGCTTTACACCGATTGTCCTCGATGACGGGAACGGTGAGCGGCGTGGCATCAACGATCCAGGAGACCTACGATCATTTCGGGAATCGCAACGTGGAGACGGTCACCTATGGGTCGAGCCAATCGCAGCCATCTCCTTATCTGAACTTCACGAGCGGCAATCGGATCACTAACGGGAGCTACGACAACGCAGGTAACTTGAAATCTGACGGAACCAACAACTATCTCTACGACGCGGAAAATCGGCTGTGCGCGGTACAGCAAGCCACCACGGGAGGGGGGTTGATTGGCTACCTGTACGCTGCTGACGGCACTCGTCTTGGGGAAGGAAATCTCAGCAGTTTCACCTGCGACATAACCAAGAACGGCATGTTGACTGCGAACGGCCCCGCCTTGACCAAAGCTTTTAACATTGACCCTCAGGGGGAGGAACTGGAAGAGGTAGACGGAAACTTCAACTACTTGCATCTCAACGTTTTCTGGGAAGGTAAGTTGCTGGGGACCTACGCCGGGACCACGTATGCGCAATCGAATTGGAAATTCGCGCTGAACGACTGGGTGGGCACTAAGCGCGAGGTCACCAATTCCGCCGGCAGCTACTCGACTTCTTTTACCAGCGGACCCTTTGGCGATTATCAGTCCCAGGGCGGATCTGGCGCCGACCCATCCGAGCAGCACTTCACCAGCAAACACCGGGATATTGAATCGGGCTTGGACTACTTTCCCGCTCGCTACTACAACTCCTACTTGGGCC
>CAVYCQ010000013.1:0-987759 GCA_963767045.1 uncultured Acidobacteriaceae bacterium
ACATCTAAAGCCCTCCTACGCCGCGGCTTTATATGGCACGGCTAAAGCCGTGCCCTGATACAAGGCCTGAGACCCGGGCGGAACTCAGAACTTTGCGCTTCCAGGAACGTACAAGCTGCAGGCCCACGACCCGCCAGAAAGGGTCTCACCGAGTGGTGGGGATTGGGGTGCGCCTGTATTCTGGAAAGAGTTGGATACTTCAGGACTTATGAGCATTTTGCAAGCTGTCCGAGGCACCCGGGATTTGCTGCCTCCGGAAACTGAACTTTGGAACCATATCGAGAGCACAGCGCGGCGGGTTTTTGAGCGCTATTCGTTCGGCGAGATCCGCACGCCCGTTTTTGAGGATACTCAGCTCTTCTCCCGCGGGGTGGGAGAGGAAACAGACATTGTCTCCAAGGAAATGTATACCTTCACGCCGGAAGCGCGGATCCAGGGCGAATCGACACAATCGCTGACGCTGCGCCCGGAAAATACCGCGGGCGTGGTCCGTGCCTATATCGAGCACCAGATGGGCGAAACCGGCCAGCTGCAGAAGCTCTACTACATCGGGCCACAATTTCGCCGGGAGCGGCCGCAAAGGGGCCGCTACCGCCAGTTCTTTCAGATTGGCGCCGAGGTCATCGGACCGCCTAGCGCGGGCAGCGAGTCGCCATTGCGCGATGCGGAAGTGCTGGAAATGTTGGCCACCTTGCTGGGTGAACTGGGGATTACGGGCTGGAGGCTGCTGCTCAACTCCGTCGGCTCGGCGACCGATCGACCGCGCTACGTGCAGGCCCTGCGCACGGCCCTGGACCCGGTGGTTTCAAGCATGTGCGAGGATTGCCAGCGCCGCGCGGTGACCAACCCTCTGCGCGTACTCGACTGCAAGCATCCGGAAGACCAGCCCATCATCGCTACGCTGCCGCGTATCTGGGACTCGCTCGATGAGGGCTCGAAGGAACATTTTGCCGCTGTTTGCATCGCTCTCGACGCCTGTGGAGTGCCCTACGAGCAGGCCCATCGCCTGGTACGCGGTCTCGATTACTACACCCGGACGACCTTTGAGTTCGTTTATGACGAACCGGGAGAGGGCGGCCTTGGATCACAGAACGCCCTGTTGGGCGGTGGACGCTATGACGGGCTCTCGGAGGCGATCGGCGGCCCGAAGGCGCCGGGGATTGGATTTGCCATTGGCGAAGACCGCCTGGTGCTGGTGCTCGAGGCTCAGGGCAAGCATGTGCACCAGCCGGCGGCGGCCTATATCGCTCCCCTGGGTGATCGCATGAACCCGGCCGCGCTGGCCTTGGCCCGGGAACTGCGCGCCGGCGGCTTACGGGCCGAACTGGGCGATGGATCGTTTCGACTAAAGAAATCGTTCGAGGCGGCAAACAAAGTGGCGCGCGCTATCGTGATTCTGGGCGAGGATGAGGTTGCCTCCGGTATCTTGACGGTGAAGCACTTCGCCTCCGGTGAGCAATTCAAGGTTTCCCGAGCCCAACTGGCGGAGAAACTGGCCTGTCTTCTCGACCCTCCAACTTCAAATTAGGACATCCGCATTGCTCGACTATCTAGGCACTCTTCAACGTACGCACACTTGTGGGCAGCTCCGCGCAGAGCAAGCCGGCGAACAGGTCATCCTCATGGGATGGGTCAACCGCCGCCGCGACCATGGCAACCTGATCTTTCTGGATCTGCGTGATCGCACAGGGATCACGCAAATCGTCCTGGACAAGGACCTGACGCCGGAAGGCCACGCCAAAGCCGAACAGGTGCGGCCGGAATACGTGGTGGCGGTGGTGGGCAAAGTGCGCCTCCGCGGGCGAGAGGTGATCAACCCCAAGATGGCAACCGGTGAGGTGGAGGTGGCCGCCGAGCAGTTGCTGGTGTTGAACGACTCGCGGGTGCCTCCCTTCTCACCCGCCGAAGAGGCCATCGCCAACGAAGAGTTGCGTCTGAAATATCGATACATTGACCTGCGGCGGCAACAGATGCAGCAAAATTTTGAGCTGCGCCACAAGATCACCCGCGCGGTACGGGAGAGCCTGTCGAACCAGGGATTTCTGGAAATTGAGACCCCGTTCATGACGCGCTCTACCCCGGAAGGGGCGCGGGATTACCTGGTCCCCAGCCGAGTGCATGGTGGGCACTTCTACGCCTTGCCCCAATCGCCCCAGTTATTCAAGCAGATCCTCATGATCTCGGGCTTCGACCGGTATTTTCAGATTGTGCGCTGCTTCCGCGATGAAGATTTGCGCGCCGACCGGCAGCCCGAGTTCACCCAGGTGGATCTCGAAATGTCGTTCGTACGCCAGGAAGATGTCTTCCTGGTGGTGGAGAACTTCTTGCAGGCAGCTTTCGGCGCGGTAGGCGTGGTGCTGCCTACTCCTTTTCCGCGCATCACCTACGACGAGGCGATGCGCCGTTTCGGCATCGACAAGCCGGACCTGCGGATGCCTGAGTTGATTGACGTTCGCTCTGCGTTCCGCGACGAAGATTTGCAGACGCTGGCCATCGATCCCGCGCTGCCGGTGGTGGTGGTGTGCATCCCCAAGGTGGGCGAGCTCTCCCGCAAGGAGCGCGACGATAATCGGCCATTTTTCGACGCCGGCAAGGGGGCGAAGCTCATCGATGACTGGAAGCGGCTGGAAAAGAGTTTTCCCGAAGCGGTCAGGAAGATACGCGAACTGGCGCCGGCACGGCGGGAGGGCGAAGCGGAAGATTTGCTGGTCCTGGTGGCCGGCGATGCCAGCGTCCATGTGCAGGCCAGCGACACCAAGACAGAAGGCCACCTTTCGGAGCGCGAGATCGGCGTGTATTCGGCTGCTGGAAATCTACGGGTAGAGTTGGCCCGGCGATATGCCGACCGGCATAAGACATCGGCCATGACCGATGAGGTGGTCGAGTCAGCGGAGCGGTTGATGGGCAAGCAGATCGCCGGAGATGTGGCGTTCCGGCCGATCTGGGTGACGGATTTCCCCATGTTTGAATTTGATAAAGAGTCACAAAGGTGGCTTCCGGCCCATCACCCATTCACTTCGCCGCACGAGGAAGACATGGAAAGGCTGGTTTCCGATCCGGCCTCGGTACGGGCGCGTTACTACGACCTGGCGATGAATGGACTGGAGCTGGGGTCGGGTTCGATTCGTATCCACCGCCAGGATGTGCAGCAGGAAATATTTCGCGCCTTGGGTATGAGCGAAGAGGAGGCGCGGTCCCGGTTTGGGTTCTTCCTGGAAGCACTCACCTACGGGACGCCACCGCATGGGGGCATCGCACTGGGGCTGGACAGGATTGCGATGATCCTGACTGGGGCGCAGAGCCTGCGCGAGGTGATTGCGTTTCCTAAGACTGCCAAGGCGATTGATTTAATGGTCGATGCGCCGACGCCGGTTAGCCCGCAGCAGTTGCGGGAATTGCATATCCGCACAACGAGCTGAGAGGCGGGGAAAAAGCTTAGCCCTGCGTGGCTCTGCTCGTCGATACGCCAAAAACGTGGTGGGGCTAACGCCCTAACGTTTTCGGCCCAGGTTCCCGGATTTCCTGCACGGGGCGCCACCAAGGGCTGCGTGTGCGGCTTTCATTAAGGAAAGCCGCATGAAGTTCTCCCACGCCATCACACTCAACAGGAAATCCGGGGTTCGCCTTGGCGAACCTGGGGCACCCTTCCTGTTCTCATTCGGATCTGCTAGGGACGAGGTTCCGCGCGTTAGTTCATCCACTTGCGGTCGTTGGGGTCGCGCTTTTCGTCGGGATCGATGTAGCGGCCTTCGTTGTCGAAGCGGACGTCGCGGTTTTGCTTGCGCATGTACACCTCGAACTTGCGCGAGGCGCGGCGGCGCTTCCAGCGATAGTAGTTGTTGCGCAGGTTGAAGAGGGCCTCGCTTACGCCCGTGCTCATGCCCCGGCGCGGAGCGCGGCGGGCAAATAGGAAACCGAGCAACGCGGCGCTGAGAATCACGAAGTAGGCAAGCGGAGGCCCCCCGGAAAGCAACAGAGCGACCTCGATGAGCATGTAGACGATGACCAGGTATTTCGCTCGGATGGTCACCGGCAGCGGAAACATGTAAATCTCGAGGTCCCCAAAGAGCGTTCCGAAGGCGGCCAGCAGACCGAATAGAGCACCGTCGGCGCTGCTGGTGGTCGACAACGGAGTGGAATGAAACACTTGCGTGAAGCTAAGCGCGCTCCCGATCAGGCCGCCGCCAATCGCGCACAGGAAGTAGAGTTCCAGCAGCCAGCGGCTTCCCTTGGAGGTTTCCAGAAAGGACCCGATGAACCACAAGGTGAGCATGTTGAATGCGACATGCAGCACCCCGGCATTGAGAAAGCTGTACGTCGCCAGTTGCCACACCCACCCGTGGAGCAACAGCACTGGGGTGAGCGAAAGGTAAGTGCCTAGAACCAGCGCCATGCGCGGCGCCGCGAATTCCAGGATCAGGAATAAAAAGAAGACAGCGACATTCGCCAGGACCAGTTGGCTGGTGACGCCACGAAAGGCGGGAAATGAAAGGGCGGAGAAACCGGTGCGAGGAAAGCGTGCCATCAGTTCTTCTATAGGACTTCTTCTTTAAGACTAACGCTTTTTCGCCGCGGGCGTGACAGGCAGGCTCGAATGCCCCGCGGGTGACAGGATGGCGTATACGTAGTAATGAGCGGCGGTTGTGGAATACCGGTTGGAGTTCCTTGACGTCGGGCGTGTTCTCCCGGAAACTAGCCAAGCCGCATCTTGGTGGCGGTAATCACCAATATCCTAATGCTCCGTGAAAGGAGAGCTGTATGCCAGTCTGTCAGGAATGCGAGAGCGTTCTCGATTTCGACCCCGACGAAGTGGAAGAAGGAGACATCGTGGTCTGCGACGAATGCGGCACTGAGTTCGAAGTCGTCGCCACCGAACCGCTCGAACTCTCCCAGGTGGACGAGGAAGGCTACGAAGATGAGGACGAAGAAGTGGCCGATGAGGAAGAGGAATGAGATTTGTGTGTCCTAGGGGGCCCCGACGGCCGTGGTTCTTGTTGTTGCTACTAGCCTGTGCGGCAAGCTGGCCGCAAGGCTTTGCCCAAACCATAGGGCAAGCAGTGCGGGTGGTACAAGGGATTGTGCGGGATTCTGGCGACCAGCCGCAGGCAAATGCCGTGGTCTACCTGCAGGACCAAAAAAGTCTGGAGGTCAGGACGTATATCACCCAGGCGGATGGACGCTACCGCTTTGGGCAGCTAAGCTCAGACGTGGATTATCAGCTCTGGGCAGAGTACAAAGGACACAAGTCCAAGACCCGATCCATCAGCTCCTTCGACAGCAAGAAGGAATTTATCTTCGATCTGAAAATCGACACATCCAAGTAGACAAAAAAAAGGCGCACGGCCCTGAGATCGGGCGTGCGCCTTTTCGTGTGCATTTATTCGTGTTCGAGACGCTTCCAGTTGACCAGGTCTCCCAGCGTGGTGGTTGAGCTCGAAACCGGCTGCTTGTAGGCTTCCACATCGGCCCGGCTGGCTTCTTCGCCTACCGCGCGCAAGCTAAGGCCGACCTTCTTCTCATCCTGATTCATCTTGATGATCTTGAAGTCGTACTCCTGCCCAGCTTCCAGCTTGATCGGCTGGCCTGTGGCGTCAGCGGCTTCGGAAACGTGGCACAGTCCTTCCACGCCTTCGGCGATCTCGATGAATGCTCCGAATTGCGCCGTGCGGAGTACCTTGCCCTTGACCACATCGCCGACGCGATGCTGAGCAAAGAAAGTCTCCCAGACGTCTGGCTGCAGCTGCTTGATACCGAGCGAGAGGCGACGGTTCTCCGCTTCCACTCCGAGTACCACGGCGCGCACTTTCTCGCCCTTCTTGAGAATCTCCGAAGGATGCTTAACGCGCTTCGTCCAGCTCAGGTTGCTTACGTGCACCAGGCCGTCGATGCCGTCTTCAATTTCAATGAAGGCGCCAAAGTCGGTTAGGTTGCGGACCCGGCCTTCCACAATGGTGCCGGCGGGATAGCGCTCTGAGAGATGCTCCCAGGGGTTCTCAAGCAACTGCTTCATGCCCAACGAAATGCGGCGGTCGTTGGGGTTGACGCTGAGCACTACGGTCTCTACTTCGTCCCCAGGCTTGACCAGCTTAGAGGGATGCTTCATCCGCTTGGACCAGGTCATCTCAGAGACATGAACTAGCCCCTCGATACCCTGCTCGAGCTCGACAAAGGAGCCGTAGTCGGTCACGCTGAGCACCCGGCCACGCACACGGGCGCCGATGGGATAGCGTTCGACCGCATCGAGCCAAGGATCGGGTGTGAGCTGCTTGAAGCCTAGCGAAACGCGCTGCTTCTCACGATCGAACTTGAGCACCTTGACCTGGATCTCGTCCCCGACGTTGACCAGGTCGCGGGGGTGGGTGAGCCGTCCCCAGGACATATCGGTGATATGTAACAGTCCATCGATGCCGCCCAGGTCGACGAAAGCGCCGTAGTCGGTCAGGTTCTTGACCGTACCGGTAAGGATTGCGCCTTCTTCCAGATGTTCGAGGGTCAGGCTGCGCTTGCTGGTCTGCTCTTCTTCCAGCAATTCTTTACGTGAAACCACCACGTTGCCGCGTTTTTTGTTCAGCTTGATGACGCGAACTTCAATTTGCTGACCGATGTAGCCGTCGAGATTGCGTACCGGCCGGATTTCCAGCTGGGAGCCCGGCAAAAACGCCTTGATACCGATGTCGACAGTAAGACCGCCCTTGACGCGTCCTAATACGGTGCCGACGACTGGAGTCTTATCGTTGGCAGCCCGTTCGATTGCATCCCAAACCCGGTGCCGTTGCGCCTTGTCGTAGCTGAGCAGGAAGCCGCCTTCGGCTTCTTCGCGCTCGACCACCACTTCGACCGTGTCGCCCGCCTTGAGCTTGGGCTGGCCGTTATGGTCCAGCACTTGCTCCAAAGGAATGAGACCTTCGGACTTGAGGCCGACATCGACCACCACATGCTTATCCGTCAGCTTGATGACAGTGCCGGTGACGACGTTATCGTCATAGGCCTGTGCGGCGGCTTCGGCAGCTTGTTCGCGGTCGAACGATTCCAGCGCGGCGGCGAAGTCTTCCATGCCGGTCAGTTCGGTTTCTTCCCCAGCGGAGTGGGTGACGACTGGCTTGGGATCGACGACGTGGTGCGGCACGCTGGGGGTGACAGCTTGCGGGTTGCGGGTTAACTCCTCGGACGGGTCAAAATGATCCGCCGGTGCATCAAGCGTTGGGGTTTGCAATTCGGTGTTCAGGGGTGCGCTCTCGGTTCGTTCAGGATTTAGGACGTCTGCCATGAATGCCAGCTCCGGATTCTCGATCGGTAACTCCCGATCCGTCCACCACTACGGTCTTTTGCGAATCGCGTTGTCCTGGTCTTAATAGACTTAACCAAGGCTCTCGGAGATTCATTCCCGCAGCAACTTCGCAAGACTTTTTTTAGAGGCTAGGTCCGCGAAGCAGGGACACCGTAGTTGTTTGACCCATCCACCAGCAAACGTTCGGAGGGAGACTGTTAGTGTAGCCCGAAAGAATGGCTTGGCTACTTTAAATCAGTCTCCGGTAGGAGCATCCGGGAGGGGGGGTAAAGCAAGAGCGGCGATGGACGTCTACGCCGAATCCTCTACGTAGACCCTTCATACACAACTATAGCAACCGCCGGGAAAGCATGTCAACGAACTCGTGGCCAATACAGGGAGTGCGGATAGCCGTGAAAAGTGCTGGAAATGCCTATTTTTATTGATTTGTAACTTAGCAGCAAAGAGAAGCTTCTCTGGTTATAACGCAGCCACGATTGCGTGCTCCCGTGCTCCGTATACTTGAACCCCATGGACTACTTGTGGACGCCCTGGCGCTATCCTTACCTGGTCGATGCCGATCCTGGCGCACGCAAGGGGGTGCCCGAGGGGTTGGCTGCCTGGACCGGTGACTGTCACTGCGTCTTTTGCAATCTGATTGCGGCTACGGGGTTCGCGGTGGAGCAGGGGGTGTCCGCAGTGGACGCCGACCGGGTGGCCAATATTGTGTTGCGGGCGGAGCATAGCTTCATCGTTCTCAACGCCTTCCCATACTCATCGGGGCACGTGATGATTGTGCCGTATGCCCATCAGGACAGCCTGGCGGGTCTGGACCGGTCGACCGCGCAGGAGATCATGACGCTGGCCCAACGAACCGACGCGGTTCTGCGCCAGGTGTACACGCCCGACGGGATCAATTTGGGCCTGAACCTGGGCAAAGCTGCGGGCGCCGGGGTGGCCGGGCACCTGCACATGCATGCCCTTCCACGATGGCTGGGGGATTCCAACTTCATGACCGTGATTGGAGAAACCAGGGTGCTCCCGGAGACGCTGGATGTGACTTGGGAAAGATTGCGGGAGGGATTTGGACGGGGTTAGCGGGAGAGGGCAGGTATGGTGAGTGCTGCGGACCCTACTCAAGTCAAAGCTTTGTAGGCCGCGCCCCTCTTATTCAACCCATGTACGCTGGTGCGATCATGGGTCACCCTGTCCAGCTCCTCCGTCCAGCTCCTCTTTGAGATGAACGGTGGTTCCCATACAGACTCTTGCCCCAACCAGAAGGTTCGTGGTCAGGGTAGAGTTTCGGCGGGGAGATTTGGCGCTTCGACGAGCACCGAATCCTGCAGTTCCGAAATCTCCAGCACCGGACCCTCCAGATGCAGGGTTTCCTGCTGTGCCAACTCGACCAAGCCCTGCGGGAGCTGCTTGGTCGGCTTGACGCCGAGCGCCTTCAGCATTTCTGCCTGGCGAATGACATTGCCCTTTCCGGTGTGCAGCTTTGACATGGCATCCGCGTAACTTCGCTGCGCGGTGTCGAGCCGGCTTCCTACCTCGGTGAAGTCGGCGACAAAGCTGGCCAGCTTGTTGTAGAGATCCGCACCTTTGCGGGCAATCTCCTCCACGTTCTGCTTTTGCTGCTCCTGCCGCCAGAGGGATGCGACCGTACGCAAGACAAAAAGCAGTGTGCTGGGGCTGACCAACAAGACGTTTCGCTGCCAGGCCTGCTCCCACAGCTTGTCGTCCCGCGAGATCGCCAGCATGAAGGCGGGCTCGATGGGGAGAAACATGATCACAAAATCGAGCGAATTGAGACCGTACAACGTCTGATAATTCTTTTCTGCCAAGCCCCGAATATGCGCCCGCACGGAATTGCTGTGACTTTCCGCTGCCAGTGATCGGGCGGCATCGGTTTCCGCAATGCTATGTGCCTCGTAGTGGATCAGGGAGACCTTCGAGTCGATGACCAGGTGGCGCTCGCCCGGCAGGTGGATGACCACATCCGGCTGAGCTCGCTTGCCGTTCTGCCCGGCATAATTTTCCTGGGCATGATATTCGTGCCCGGGACGCAGGCCGGCGGCTTGCAAAATTCGTTCCAGGATGAGTTCACCCCATGCACCCTGCGCCTTACTGGAGCCTCGCAGCGCGCTGGCCAGGTTGTTGGCCTGGTCGGCGAACCGGGTATTCGACTCGAAGAGCTTGTCGATCTGGGCGCTCAGGTGGACGCCCCCCTTCATCTGTTCCATACGCGCGGCTTCGATTCCCTTCTGGAAGTCCTCCAATCTGGTTTTAAGAGGTTCGAGAACGCGCCCCAGGCCGGCTTGGTTTTGCTCGGCAAAACGACTTGATTTCTCCTCCAGAACCTGGCTGGCGAGGGACTTGAACGTCTCCGGCATATCGACGCGCATCTGCTCCACCACACGCTCGGTCGCAGCGTGGCGTTCTTCCAGCCGGGCTATGGTGGCGCTTTGGGCCGCGCCCTCGGTGCGTGCCTGATCGAGCTGGGCACGGGTGTCGGCCAGCTGATCGAGCAAGGTTTTGGAGGATTTTTCCAAACTCGCGCGCTCCGCATTGCTGCGGGTGCGCTCAAAATACGTGGCCAACACCAGGCCGGCGACAAAGGCGCCGACGGCCGCAAAAACGAGCATGAGCATACCAGGAAACATCGCCATCTTCTTTTTCTGACTTTACTCGCCCGGGATCGAAGTTTGCTGGGGCAAAACCTGTGGAGTGCCGCGCTTTACACCACTTGGAGCGCTCAGTAGACTAAAAACTTTGGGGCCGTGAACTGCGCGGGTTGCGGGTTAGGCCGTTTTTCCTGTTGATGTCTCCTGCCAGGCATTGGCCTCCGGCGCAGCCGGTCCCGCTGGGATCTTCTGTTGAGCCTGATTCCTTTTCTGTGGCGGGTGGCACCTGGAGGAAAACCGGAACGCCTGCCGCACCGCCTTTTCCGGACCGTTCACCTAACCTTGCAGGGCGTTAGCCCTGTAGCGCGGTTTGACGATGACTAGCCCGTACAGGCATCTTCACCGGCTAGTTCCATTGTGAAATCGCTATAACTTGTTTCTATAGACAGGAGAACGGCATGGCAGCAGCAGTAGAAGAGAAGGTAAAGCAGATTATCGTCGAGCAACTTCAGGTGGATGAGGCTGAAGTGACTCCCAGTGCATCGTTTCAAGAAGATCTGGGCGCAGACTCACTCGACGTGGTCGAACTGGTAATGCAGTTTGAGGAAGCCTTTGACCTGGAAATACCGGACGAAGATGCAGAGAAGATCAAGACCGTGAAAGACGCTACCGAGTACATCGAGAAGAACGCGAAAGGCAGTAAGTGATTTGGCAAGAAGGGTCGTCGTTACAGGCATCGGGTTGCTATGCGGAATAGGTAACACCGCGCCCGAAGTCTGGGACAACCTGCTGGACGGCAAGAGCGGAATGGCTCCCATCACCAGCTTCGATACGACGGGGTTTCCCGTTACCTTCGCAGCTGAGGTGAAGAAATTCAATCCACTGGATTTCATGGATAAGAAAGAAGCGCGCAAGATGGGGCGCTTTATCCATTTCGCGCTTGCCGCTACCCAGGAAGCAATGACGCATTCCGGACTGAAGATTGGGCCCGCAAACGCCGAGCGTGTGGGCGTGCACATCGGTTCCGGTATCGGCGGGTTCGACGTGATTGAGCGGGAACACAGCGCCATGCTGCAGGGCGGCCCGCGCAAGATTTCCCCATTTTTTATTCCTGGGACGATTGTGAACCTGGCAGCCGGCCAGGTGAGCATTCGCTACGGAGCGTTGGGGCCGAACGAAGCGACCTCGACTGCTTGCACCACCAGCGCACATTCCGTAGGCAACGCCTTTCGCACCATCCAACGGGACGATGCGGACGTGATGATTGCGGGCGGCGCTGAGGCTGCCATTACGCCGATGGGTGTCGGGGGCTTTGCCGCTATGCGCGCCCTCTCCACGCGCAATGCTGATCCGGAACATGCCTGCCGGCCTTTTGACAAAGACCGCGATGGCTTCGTGGTCGGTGAAGGCGCAGGCATCCTCATTTTGGAGGAGCTGGAACACGCCCGCGCCCGCGAAGCGAAGATCCTGGCGGAGATTATCGGTTACGGCATGAGCGCGGACGCGTACCACATCACCAGCATGGCGCCCGAGGGAGAGGGATGCCTGCGGGCGATGAAAAATGCCCTGCGCAGCGCCAATCTCGAAGCCACCGCGGTGGACTACGTAAATGCCCACGCCACCTCGACCCCGCTAGGGGACGTGCTGGAGACAGCAGCCATCAAGTCTCTTTTCGGTGAACATGCGACCAGCGGAAAATTGCGGGTCAGCTCGACCAAGTCGATGACCGGCCATCTGCTGGGCGGCGCGGGCGGACTGGAGGCCGGCATCACCATCATGGCCCTGCAACAGCAGGTGGTGCCTCCCACCACCAATCTCGACGATCCTGACCCGGCCTGCGATCTGAACTACATCGCCAATAAGCCGGAGGCGGCCAAGGTAAAGGTGGCTCTTTCCAACTCCTTCGGCTTTGGCGGGACCAATGGCGCGCTGATCTTCCGCCGCTGGCCGGAATAGAATCCTGGTTCCCCTCCGCGTACCACCTAGGTAATCCAAGCCGTGCACTTCCACTTTCCAGCACTGCAACTTTGGTGGAATGCGGGATGAATCTCTTGGTTCGTGATCGGTTTATAAGCGGGGAATCACGTTCAGTCGTGGGATCATAAGCTGTAAAGCAGAGGAAGAAAAAAGCTACGATCACACGAGGGAAGCGAGGCCTATTGAAGCGAATCGCCACAGGATTAGCTTGCGTTTTTTTCGCCACGGCTTCGTATGCGGCTTGCGGCGGCACCATGCCCGTATCTCAGGAGATGAAGGAATCCCAGGTAGTAGTCATCGGGACCGTGATGTCGTCGCGCCAGGTGCCGCAGTCGTGGGACAGCTTGGACGGTGTCGACTATGTGGTGCATATCGACCAGAAGGTCAAGGGCAAGCAGACGGGCGAGATCACTATCTTCAGCGAGCATAGCGAAGACGGCTTCAACCTCGAGGCCGGCAAACAGTACCTGCTTTTCCTCACCAACAACTACCAGCACTGGGTGGCGAATAAGTGCGGGAACTCCGGCCTGCTGGATGAAAAGAGCCAGGTGATCAAGCAGATGGTTCACGCCGTAGGCAACTAGCTTCCGGCTTCTTCTCGTTTGGATATTTCTAGTCCCTCAAATAAAAACTGCATTTCCCACTTCCCTACGGTACTTTTTGCCACCGTGACTGCTTCTTAAGGGCTGGCGCCGGTCGCGCCTGGTACTCCGGTGCAAACGAAAGTACCACCCTGGTCTCTACCGCCGCGCCCTCCATAGAATTTTGCGCACGCAGTATCTGCCACGTTGTTAGTGGCAGATACTGCAAACAAGGGGCTTACTCGGCCGGCCTTGCCCTCCTATTACCATCGGCCCGCTTACCCTCCTCCGAAGTAAGGGCGATTTAAGACAATCCAATTGCCATCCCCCGTTGGACACGGCAATCTACCACTTAAGCAGTACACGTACAACTTAAGCGGTAGACGCAAAACTTAAGTCGTAACGAAAAAATTTGATTTGTAACCCTAGGAGGGTTTGTGAAAAAGCTTGCTATTGCATTGTTCCTCTGCCTGAGTGCCGCCAACGGGTTTTCCCAGTGCAAGACCGATCGTGTTAGCGCCCACAAGGAGATGCATATGGCATCTGCCGTGGTTATCGGTACAGTGACCGCCGCGCAACCGGTACCGGAGGCCTGGGACTTTCTGGATGGAGTGAACTATACGGTACGCGTCGATTCCAAGATCCGCGGGAAGGTTCGCCCCAACACAGAAGTTACGGTTTTCAGCGAGAACAGCCCTCGCTTCTTCCCGATGTATGTGGGTCAGCAATACGTGTTGTACCTGCAGCCCCAGTACGGACGGAACCAGGTCGACAACTGCGGCAACTCGCATCAGACCAACGGAAACGAGTCTGCCTCGACCAAGCAGTCGAAACTGACTGCGGCCAGGGGTTTCTAAGCTTGCTGCACTTGTAATCTGCCTTGGAAAAGGGGGTATCGCGCTCGCGATACCCCCCTTCCATTTTCCCCAGCTATTGCAGCAGGGTACCGTTCTCCGGTTCGGTCTTGGCCTCTTCCGGTGGAATGACAACCGCAGCGGCGACCTTGTCTTCCTCCTCGAGGTGCAGCAGCCTGACACCCTGGGTTGAACGCCCGGCGGCGCGGATGGTTTTGGTGTCAATGCGGATGATCTTGCCGTATTGGCTGATGACCATCAGTTCCGAGCTGTCATCGACTAGCAGGATGGCGCTCACCTTACCGTTGCGGGTGGTCGTTTTCACATTGATGACGCCCCGGCCGCCGCGGGTCTGTAGCCGGTACTCGTCAACGTCCGTGCGTTTGCCGTAGCCCTGCTCGGTAATGGAGAGGATTAGCGAGGGAGAGTGTCCTCCGTTGCCATTCTTCTTACGTTCGAGCGGAGTGGCGGCGAGACCTACCAGGTAATCGCTCTTCATCAGATCGATGCCTCGAACGCCATAAGCAGGGCGGCCCATGGAGCGAACATCGTTTTCGCCGAAGCGAATGGCCATGCCCGCGTGCGTGGCCAGGAAGATGATCTGGTTGCCGTCTGTGCTGCAAGCACCGATCAGCTCATCATCATCGTCGATGCCAATCGCGATAATGCCGCGCGCCATCACATTGGAAAAGTCTTTGAGGGGAGTTTTCTTGACAGTGCCTTTGCGGGTAGCGAAGAAGATGAACTTGCCATCCTCTTCCAGGTTGCGCACAGGCAGGATGGTGCGGACGCTTTCGCCTGGCTGCAGACTGAGCAGGCTGGCCATGGACTTGCCTTTGCCCGCTGCGCCGACGTCCGGGACCTCATACACTTTGAGCCAGTAAACGCGGCCGGTATTGGTGAAGCAGAGCAAATAGGAGTGGGTGGAGTCGACAATGAGCTGGGAGACGAAATCCTCCTCGCGTGTCTTCATACCCAGCCGGCCGGTGCCGCCTCGCCGTTGCTGGCGGTAGATGGAAATCGGCGTGCGCTTGAGATAACCCGAATGAGAAACAGTCACAGCGACCTGTTCGTCGGCGATGAGGTCTTCCAGCTGCAGCTCGGCCGTCTCATCGAGAATCTGCGTACGACGCTCGTCGCCAAAATCTTTGCGCGCAGCTTCGAGCTCCTTGATGATGACGGAGCGCAGCTTTGCTTCCGAAGCCAGAATGGCTTCATACTCTGCAATGCGCTCACGTACTTCCACCAGCTCCTTGATGATCTCATCGGTCGAAAGCTGGGTGAGGCGGTAGAGCTGCAATTCGAGGATGGCGTCGATCTGGCGGTAGCTCAGACCCGGCTCTCGTTCCGGTCCGGTGACGTTACCCTGGTCGATCTTGATCACGATGTCTTTCGACAGGGAGAAGCGGCGCAGATTTTCCCTTGCTTCGGCGCGTGATCCGGAGGCGCGGATAATGCGGATCACCTGGTCAATGTTATCCAGGGCGATGTTGTAGCCCTCGAGGATATGTTCGCGCTCGCGCGCCTTCTTGAGCAGGAAGGAGGTACGGCGCCGGACCACGTCCACGCGGTGATTGATAAAGTGGCGAATCGCGTCATGCAAGGCGAGCTCGCGCGGTTGGCCATTGACCACCGCGAGAAAGATCATGGAGAAGCTCTCTTGCATCTGGGTGTGCTTGTAGAGCTGGTTCAGCACGATTTGCGCTTCCGCCCCACGCTTGAGCCCGATGACGATACGCATTCCGTCGCGGTCGCTCTCGTCGCGGAAATCATCTTCGGCAATGTCGGTAATTACCTTGTCGTTGACGAGCTCGGCAATGCGTTCAATCAGTTTAGATTTGTTGACCTGGTAGGGAATCTCCGTGACGATGATCGCCTGCCGGCCGCCCTTCAACTGCTCGATGGCTGCCTTGGCCCGCATCAGGAAGCGTCCGCGGCCGGTTTTATAGGCCTGGGCAATGCCTCCACGTCCATAGATGAAGCCGCCGGTGGGGAAGTCGGGCCCTTGGACGTGCTGCAAAACCTCGGCCAGGCCGGCCTGAGGATTCTTGACCAGTTCAATCGTGGCGCTGATCACTTCATTCAGGTTGTGCGGGGGAATATTGGTGGCCATGCCGACGGCAATTCCATTCGACCCGTTCACGATCAGGTTTGGGACCCGCGTAGGCAGCACGGTGGGTTCCGTGGTGCTTTCGTCGTAATTGGGAACGAAGTCAACCGTGTCCTGATCGATGTCGGCCAGCATCTGGCCGGCGATGCGCGTCATGCGGCACTCGGTATAACGCATGGCGGCGGGTGGATCACCGTCCACGGAGCCGAAGTTTCCCTGGCCATCAATCATGGGGTAGCGCATGCTGAAGGGCTGCGCCAGCCGCACCATGGTGTCGTAGATAGCTGAGTCGCCGTGCGGGTGATACACGCCCATGGCCTGACCGACCACCTTGGCGCACTTGGCGTACTTCTTGTTGTACTCGAGCCCCATCCCATGCAGGGTGTAAAGGATTCTGCGGTGCACCGGCTTGAAGCCGTCCCGAATGTCGGGGAGGGCGCGGCCGATGATGACCGACATGGAGTAGTCGAGATACGACCGCTTCATCTCATCTTCAATGTTGATGGGGATGAGGCGTGTACCGGGACCGTCGGGCGGGTTGCCGTCGCTGCCGTTTGGACCTAGAGGGAGGAGAGGATTCTGATCGTCTGCCATAAGTGGTGGGCCTTAGACGGGGGAAAGCTATTCGAACGGCGGAATCGCCTGCGAAGAACGTTTGCGGGGTTCGCGCAATCTGCGGCTAAGGTCTAACTTGATGATACGTCTTTCGGAGCCACCCAGCAAGCCGCGATGGCCAATCTAAGTCGTTTTATTTGAATAATTTGTATATGGGAATCGAGGTGCACACTTTCCTCCGCTAAGGCAGCAAAAAAATGCTCAGAGCGGCTTCAAGAACGAGCAGCGAACCGGCCACTCCCAGCAGAACTGGACGATAGCGGGTTTCGAGAAAATCAGCGAAAACACCAGCGATAAAAGTAAATAGAAAGGGGAGCGCCCAAAGCGTAGGCTCGCTGGCAACGCCCGGGGTGACCAGGGTAAAGAACAGCAGGGCCAGAAGCAGGGGGACGGTGTTGCCGAAGTAGCGCGATCTGCGTGTCGGCAGATACAGCAACAGGGCTGTGATCGCGGCCAGCGTTACAGCCGAATTGGGCAGACTAAGTAGCCAATGGCGGGCAGGCTCGAAAGAGAACCAGATACGCCCGGCGCCACTACGAAAGAAGTAACTGAACGAGTCCGGGCTGAAATCGTAGGAAGCGAATACCAGCAGCAAAGTGCCGATAATGGCCGTCATCATGATGGGAAGGATGTAGGCGCGGCGACCTACAGCCAGGTAGATCATGAAGCCGATGGCCAGCAGCAGCGCGATTAAAAAGGCGGCCACGTGCGAGGCCGCGGTAAAAGCAAGGGTCAGCGTGAGCAACACAATGCGCGAGCGCCACTTTTTGGGCGGGCCCTGCATGGCGTGCGCTACCCCCATCGCTGTATATAGCGAGGCGAAGAGTCCAAAGGCGGTGAGAATCTCGTTGTTGGGATACGTACATGCGTGAATCACCGCAGGACAGAAGCAGTAAAAGGCGAGCGCGATAAAGCCGCCGGGATTGCCAAACAGACGCCGCGTTACCCACCAAAGCGCGCCGCCCAACAAGATTCCCGTAAGCAGGAACCCGCTATGCAGCAGCACCAGGACGTAACCGAGCTCGTGGCGCATCTCCCAGGTGGAGGTGCCCTGATCCTGGCCGGCGACGATGCGCTGCAGGGTCAGTGGCAGCCCGGCGACGCGATAACCCAGCGTGCCGTCGGCGATATTGCCGCAGCTGGTGAAGTAACCCGCCAGGGGATTCGGTTTTTCCCACATCTCGCGGCCGCAGCGCGCGAAGTCGTAATCCCGCGAGGTGAGGGTCTGGCGGTGAAATACCCAGAGGCACTGCCCGACCAGCAGCAGTAACAACAGGGCTGCGAGTTGTTGAGGACGATTGAACTGGAAGCCGGACAGCTTGGGCATGAATGGTGATTTCTTTTAGAGCTTGGGTAATGTGAACTGAGTCTGGGGCAAGAATTTCCCTGCATTGGGAAAGCCGAAGATGCGGCCGTAGCTGGTGTAGCCGGCTTCGCTGCACCAGAACCAAACCAGCTTCCATCGAGGGTAATCGGATGGCCAGGGCGCCGCGTGCATTTGCCAGGCAAGTGGGTAGTGGCTAAAGATGAGGCTGGCGCGGCGTAGATGGCTGGGGGAGCTCACCACCAGTGCTGAGTTCCAGCCGTGAGCCTGCATGATCTGGTACGAGTAATACGCGTTCTGAATTGTGTTCCGCGCTTGGCCCTCGGCAAATATTGCTGCATCGGGCACACCCTGGGAGAGGGCAAACTGCCGCATTACCTGCCCCTCGACAAACTGGTTCTGCACTGCGCCCCCGGTCACCAGCAAGCGCGGTGCAACTCCGGCCTGATATTGCCGGATCCCTTCCAGTAAGCGCGATTTGGCGATCGGGGAGATGGTGCCATCGGCATTCGCAGGATTGCCCAGAACCAGGATCACGTCGAATTGGCGTTGCTGGGTATCGCTCATAGGAATGGAAAAGTAGAGGATAGCTACACAGGCGACCGCAGTCGCCAGCACAATACTTAGAATACGGGCGGCTTTAAGACGTCTCTGTCCTGCTGTTGAAACCATAGATGACTGATTTTAGCGAGTCTGCCAGGACGGGCTGCTTCTTCGATGGCGAAGTGACATCAAACGAGAAACGTTACAGCCACCGTCAATCGGCAAAAGCCTGGACTTCTCGTGCGATCTTCTCCTCTTGCTCAGTCCTGGCCTTCGTCAGGTCAAAACTCTGCTGCAGATTTAACCAAAACTCGGGGCTTGTACCGAAATATCGAGCTAGACGGAGGGAAGTCTCTGGAGTGATTGCGCGGCGCCCATGGACTATCTCCCCAATACGCGTAGCTGGGACATGTATGTCCATCGCGAGCTTATGTTGGCTAATCTTGAGCGGTTTCAGGAACTCCTCCAACAGCACTTCACCGGGATGAGTTGTAACTCGCTGAAACGCCCAACCTGTATGGGGCTTCTGAACGCGACGCATGGTCTTTTTTCCTTGATCGGCTAGTGATAATCCGTGATCTCTACTTCGTGAACCCCATCTTCGCGCCAGACAAAACAAATGCGGTACTGTTCATTAATTCTGATGCTGTGTTGTGCCTTGCGATCTCCGGCCAACGCTTCGAGGCGATTGCCCGGAGGCACCCGCAAGTCATTTAGCGCAGCAGCCGCATGAATCATGTCGAGCTTCCGTCCCGCAACCGGCGCGATGCTTGACCATCGGCGGCTTTTTCCTTCCCGAAAGAGCTCGGTTGTTGGGTGGTCTTGAAAGCTTTGGATCACTTTTGAGGTCCAACGTATAACGTTTCGCGTTATACGTCAAACGGAAGCTGGGATCGCCTCGCTGAGTCGCTCACTTGCTGCTACTCTGATGCCAATGTCTGTAGGTAGAAGTGATTCTGAGCGACTGGTTTCCGCCGACCGCGGCGAAGACGATAACTCGTTCGAGCTGAAGCTGCGGCCTAAGTGGCTGGGAGAGTTCATCGGCCAGGAGAAGGCCAAGGAGCAGCTTGGCATTGCCCTCGCTGCGGCGAAGTCGCGCGGCGAGGCCCTTGACCATGTGCTGCTGTTCGGACCGCCTGGGTTGGGTAAGACGACGCTAGCTACCATCATCGCCAACGAGATGGATGTTGGCTTTCAGCAGACGTCCGGCCCGGCACTGCAGATCCAGGGGGATCTGACCGCGATCCTGACCAACCTGCGAGATCGGCAGGTGCTCTTCCTAGACGAGATTCACCGGCTGCAACCGGTGCTCGAGGAAAAGCTGTACACGGCGCTCGAAGACTACAAGCTGGACATCATCATCGGGCAAGGGCCCGCTGCACGCACGCACGTGATGGAGATCAAGCCGTTCACGTTCATTGCCGCCACCACGCGGCCTGGGTTGCTCTCGTCCCCTTTGCGCTCACGCTTCGGCATCCTGCTGCGACTGGAGTTCTACACCGAGGATGAACTGCGCTACATCGTGGAACGTTCGGCGGAGGTGTTAAATGTGCCGATCGACCGCGAGGGGGCTGCCGAAATCTCCTCACGCTCCCGAGGAACACCGCGCATTGCCAACCGGCTGCTGCGTCGCGTGCGGGATTACGCCCAGGTCCGCGGCACGGGCAGCATCGACCGAGCAACGGCCGAGGCTGCCTTGAAGCTACATGGAGTCGATGCCCACGGTTTTGACGAGCTAGATCGACGGCTGCTGTTGACCATCATTGAGAAATACGATGGAGGCCCGGTGGGGTTGAACACGCTGGCAGCCAGCCTGGCGGAAGAAGAGGATGCCTTGGAAGAGGTTTATGAACCTTTTCTAATCCAGATTGGTTTTCTGGATCGCACGCCGCGAGGCCGTGTGGCCACCCGGCTCGCCTATGAACATTTCGGGCTGCCCTTGCCGCGGAGACAGACTCCGCTTTTCTGACCATGTTGTAATCTTGGCCCGTGGCCCCACTGCTCGAGGTTGACCATCTCTCTGTTTATTTTCGCGACCAGGCGGTGGTCCGCGACTTGAGTTTTTCAGTGGGCCAAGGCGAGGTGCTAGGACTGGTCGGTGAGTCGGGATCGGGCAAATCCCTTACCTCCTTGTCTATCCTCCGCCTCCTGGATGGCTCGGCGCGAGTGGAAGGCGCGATCCGATTCGAAGGCACGAATTTGTTGGCACTGAAGCCGGAGCAAATGCGCCACTATCGGGGCTGCAAGATCGCCATGATCTTCCAGGAGCCGATGACGGCGCTCAATCCAGTCATGCCGGTGGGACGCCAGATTGCCGAGGCTATCGAGACCCATCAGCCGGAACTGGGGCGCAAACAGGTGCTCAACGCCGTGGTGGAGGCGATGACCGCGGTGGCCATTGCCGAACCGGAGAAGCGCCTACGCGATTATCCCCACCAGTTTTCCGGGGGCCAGAGGCAGCGCCTGCTGATTGCAATGGCGTTGGTGAACCATCCCCTGTTGCTGATCGCTGACGAACCCACCACTGCCCTCGACGTCACCGTGCAGGCCCAGATTCTGCTCCTGCTCAAAGCACTGCAACAACGGAACGGTCTGGGTATGCTTTTCATTTCCCACGACCTGGCGGTGGTGGCGCAGATTGCCGACCGAGTCGCGGTGATGCGCCGCGGTATGCTGCTCGAAACCGGCACTCGCGACCAGGTCTTTCTTAATCCGAGGCATGCCTACACCAAAAGCCTGCTGGGGGCGGTGCCCACGCTCACCACCGACCGGGATCAGCCGCTGGCCACGTTGGCATCAGTCGCCGACAGCGCGCCCGGAACTTTGGTGGAACAGGCTCCCGGGCATTGGGTACGCTGCATGCAAGCTCTCTGATAGTCTGGTTGTTTGCGGCTGATTTCCGGGTGCGCTAAGCCCCTGAAACGTGCGCCGCGGTACCCACGGCGACTGTCAGCATGCGCGCTCTCCTCATCTCCGATATTCACGCCAACATCGATGCCCTGGAGGCAGTGCTGGAGGCTGCGCCGGAACACGACCTGGTCTGGAATCTCGGCGATGTCGTAGGCTACGGAGCGGCCCCGAACGAAGTGATTGAGCGTGTGCGCGGACTGGGCGAAACCTTTGTCCGAGGCAATCACGACCGCGCTTGCAGCGGTCAACTATCGCTCGAAGATTTCAACCCGGTGGCCAGCCGCGCCGCCCGCTGGACCCGGCAAGTGCTCACCCCGGAACACGTGGACTGGCTACAGCATATGGCTCGTGGACCGATTACGCCGGATGGTCCCCAGGTCAGCTGCATGCACGGATCGTATCTCGACGAAGATGAATACCTGCTGTCGGTGCGCGATGCGAGACTGCCGCTCAAGCAGGCGGAGACCCGGATCAACTTCTTTGGTCATACGCACCTGCAAGGGGGGTTCGCGACCAACGGGGAGGACTGGTTCCAGCTCGACCCGGTTTATTCGAATGATGATGAAGCCGACGTGTCAGAACTGGTGCTGATGCCGGGCGCGCGCTACCTGATCAATCCCGGTTCTGTGGGCCAGCCCCGGGACAACGATCGCCGCGCTGCCTACGCGCTTTATGACGATCAGCGGATGATGGTGGAATTCCGCCGTGTGCCCTATGATTTTCGGCTGGCCCAGATGCGCATCATGCGTGCCGGGCTCCCCGATCAGTTGGCCATGCGCCTCAGCTTCGGACGATAAGAAAAGAAACAGCAGGTCGCTCCGCTACGTTGGGGATGACAAGTTTGTTTGGCTAATAGGAATTTCGAACCCAAAACAAACTTGTCATCCCGACCGCAGTGGAGGGACCTGCTGTTCTCAACTGGCGGCAAGCGCCTAGGCTTCGGCGTTTTCGGCTTTGACGGTGACTTTTACGTGCGCCGTTACTTCGCGATGCAACTTGACCGGCACGTGAAACTCGCCCAGCTGACGCAGCGGCTCTTCCAGCTGCAGCTTGCGGCGGTCGATGGTAAAGCCCTTGTGCTCGAGTTGCTGCGTGATCTCGCCTGCAGTGACGGAGCCGAAGAGATGATCGTTCTCGCCGACCTTGCGCTCGAATACGAGCTCTACCTGGTTGAGTTGGTTGACCAGTAACTCGGCCTCGGACTTCTCCTTAGCCGAACGACGGACAGAGGCCTGCTTCATCTGCTCGATCACGGCTTTATTGCCGGGTGTCGCTTCCATGGCGAGCTTCTTGGGCAGCAGAAAATTTCGGCCGTAGCCTTCAGCCACCTTCACCACATCGCCGCGGTGGCCGAGCTTGTTGACATCTTCTTTCAGAATGACTTCCATGACTCGATCTCCTGGTACCTAGTAGCGGGCGGCAAAGGGCAGCAAAGCGATGTTGCGAGCTTGTTTGATGGCTCGCGCCAGTCCGCGTTGATGCGTGGTGCAAACGCCGGTGAGACGGCGAGGCACAATCTTGCCGCGCTCAGCAACAAACTGCTGCAGAAGACGCACATCGCGATAGTGAATGGCGTCAATCTTCTCTACACAGAATTTGCAAACCTTCTTGCGGCGAAAGAACTTGCGTCCACCGCCGCCGGGGCCGCTGGGGCGTCCGCCTGGGGGCCGTCCGCCTGGAGCGGAAGACCCAGGTCCCGAACCTTCGGGGCGCGACGTGCTTGGTGCGCTGGGCGTGCTAATTTCGTCAGCCATAATTTTTCCTATTTCCTTCTGGTTAAAAATTTCTTAGGCGCTGGCCGCTTCTGCTGCCGGTGCCGGCGCGGGTGCGGCCTCAACAGGAGCCGGAGGTGCTGCTGCCGGCTGAGCGCTGAGTTTCTTGCGCGTGGCGCGGATGGCTTTGATCTTGGCCACTCGCTTCTCTTCTTCGTCCATGCGGACGGAGATGAACTTGATCACCGGCTCGGAGACACGCAGCCGGCGTTCGATCTCACCCACCAGCGAACCGTCAGCGAGGATCGTCAGCAGCACATAGTTGCCGTCGTTGAACTTCTTGACGGTATAGGCCAGCTTGCGGCGGCCGAGCTTCTCGAGCGACTTGATGCTGCCACCACCCTGGGTAATGTTCGCCTCCAACCCGGCGATCAGCTTGTCGAGATCCTCGTCCAGAATGTCAGGGCGAACGATAAACATGACTTCATACGTGCGTTGCATAGCTGTTCTCCAATTCTTCTTACTCGTCGCCTGTTTCGCGGCGATTGAACTCGTTCATTGCCGGGCCGGCCCCCTTGGCCAGCACCATCTCCACTGCCTGCGCCGTGCGATCCAGAACCTCATCGAGGATCGACAACTGCGCCTTGCGCATAGGCGTGAGCACATAGTCCTTTCGCCCCCGTCGCGCTCTCTCTGCCGCTTCATCTCCCGGGGGAGCAACCCCGATCCGAATCCGCAGCCACTCTTCGCTACCCAGAGCAGCGGAGACTGACTTGACTCCGTTATGCCCACCCGAGCTACCCCGTTCCCGGATGCGCAGCGTGCCCAGTGGCAGAGCGATCTCGTCGTAAATCACGATCAGATCGCGCGCCGGGTCAGCATCGAACTCTTTCACCAGCGCCTGAACCGAGACGCCGCTCAGGTTCATGTAGGTCTCCGGCTTGGCCAAAACCACTTCTCTGCCGGCGATGCGGGTAGAAGCGGTTAGCGCCCGGCAGCGGCGGTTAGCTACCGCCAACCGACCCTGTTCGGCCAGCCGGTCGATTACCAGAAAGCCAACGTTGTGCGGCGTGAACTGGTACTCGATGCCTGGGTTCCCGAGACCAACCACCAGGGCTGGACCTTTTTGCTGCCGCCCTTGTTCGCGGTCCAGCGCACCTTCGTCCGCAGTCAAGCTCAGGACGTTACTTTTTGGCGCCCTTTTCGGGGGCCGCCTCCGGAGCGTCCGTCTTGCCCTTCTTGGCCACTTCTGGTTCCGCCGGAGCCGCAGCAGCCACGGCATCGACAGCCGGCGCCACTTCTTCCTTAATCGCCACTACGTGAGCTACGGTTGCGCTCTCGTCAGTGATGAACTTGAGCTTGCCGTGGGGCAAATCAGCTACGCGGATAGAACTGTTCAAACCAAGGCCGCTGACATTCAAGTCGATATGGCTGGGAATATCGCCTGGCAGGCACTCGATCTCGACCTCGCGCAGCACCTGGTCGAGAATGCCGCCTTGCACCTTGACGCCAACCGGAATTCCCTCGAGCAAGATCGGCACCTTCACGCGCATCGCCTTGTCCATAGCGATCCGTTTGAGGTCGATGTGCATCAGTTTGCCCTTGATGGGTTCGTACTGCCAATCGACGATCATGGCCTTGGTCTTGGCGGAGCCGACTTCCAGATCGAAGATCGTGTTGTGCCCTGAATCCGAATGCAGAATGCGGGTGATCTGCTTGGGATCGACTTCGACCGCGATCGAGGGCTCCTTGGCGCCATAGAGGACGCCCGGAATCATGCCGGCGACGCGTACCCGGCGGGCCGCATTCTTATTGAACTTGCCCTCGCGGGGCTTTGCTGCAACTACTTCCTGCTCAGCCATACTTTTCTCCTGCATTTCCGGTGCCCGGCAATCGCCTGCACCTCTTGCCTGACCTGCGCTGCCTAACTAAACAAAGAGCTGACGCTGGTCTCCATGTGAATACTCTCGATCGTGGCCCCTAGCAGGCCGGCGACAGAGAGCACTTTGATCTTGCCCTGCCGTTCCAGCTTTTGCGCCTCTTCGCGCAGCGGGATTGAGTCAGTGACAATGACTTCCTGCAGCCGCGAGCTCGATATGCGCTCGATGGCCGGTCCCGAAAGCACCGCATGCGACGCTGCCGCATACACTTTGACGGCTCCCGCATCCAGCAGAGCATGCGCCGTCTTAACCAGAGTGCCCGCAGTGTCGATAATGTCGTCGATGATCAGGCAGGTTCTTCCCTGCACATCGCCGATCACGTTCATCACTTCGGTAACGTTCAGATCCGTGCGCCGCTTGTCCACAATGGCTAGCGGAGCCTGCATCTTGGTGGCGAAAAACCGCGCCCGTTCCACGCCGCCCGCATCCGGTGAAACCACCGTAAGGTCGGGCAGATTCAGCTCCCGGAAGTAGCTCACCATCACCGGACTGGCGAACATGTGATCGACCGGGATATTAAAAAACCCCTGGATCTGCGCTGCGTGCAGATCCATAAACAATGCCCGGTTGGCACCGGCAGTGGTCAACAGGTCCGCTACCAGCTTGGACGAAATCGCCACCCGCGGGCGATCCTTGCGATCCTGCCGGGCATACCCGTAATACGGCACCACCACGGTGATCCGCCCGGCCGAAGCGCGCTTCAGGGCGTCAATCATGATCAGCAATTCCACCAGGTGCTGATCCACCGGAAAACAAGTTGGCTGCACGATGAAAACGTCTACGCCGCGGACATTTTCCAACAGCTGAAAGTAGATCTCTCCATCGGCGAAACGCTGTAGCTTGCTCTCTCCCAGCGAAACCCCGACGTGGGTACAAATATCCTCCGCCAGTTTGCGGTTGGCTGAACCGGCGAAGATCTTGAATCGCTTGTCTTCGCTCAAACGCCCGGCGCGCTTGCGCTCCGGCTTGGTCTTGCCCGGCGTCGCTAGTTCCTGGGCTGCGCTCCCAACCTCTTGTTGCGAGGCGGGGGCCGTCAGTACAGTGGATTCACCCTTCACACGAACCTCCCAAGCTGGTTTGCTTTGGTTGTTCCGCCTGATTGTCGCGCCACGGAGTGCTTCACCGTGACAGTACTTTCCGACTGCTTTGGAAAAGCTGGCTGGGCGACTAGGAGTCGAACCTAGACAAAGTGCTCCAAAGGCACTTGACCTACCATTAGTCGATCGCCCAACTGGATGCGACGGGCGATTGCTCGTTACGGCCCGTCAGCCACCATCATAGTGCGCCAGTAATCGCGACGAGGCAATGTCCTGGTGACCAAGCCGGTTACGGCCTGCCGCTCCAGCCGCTCGAAAGCCGCTTGCGCCGCACTGGAGGTAGGGTAAAGCCCAAAAAGGGCAGAACCGGACCCGGATAGGCCTGCATAGAGAGCCGCGTCCTCCGTGCTGGAGCCGGCAAGGATGCGCTTGATTTCACCGAGAAAGGGATGCTGAGGAAAGACGACCTGTTCGAAGTCGTTTTCGATCCCGGTTCGGACAAGCGCGAGAAGCGGATCCTCGGCCCGGTCTTCTCTCGGGTTAACTACATCGGAGAAGACACCGGAGGAGTGCGGTTCGCCAAATGCAACAGCGATCGACCGACTCAACTCTCCGATTGTAGCTGAGTGGGGCACCGCGGTCAACGAATGCCTGGAGTCCCAGTCGCGAAAAGCCTGAGGGGTGGAAACGCCTGTGGTGGGCAGTGCGATGACGCAAGGCAGGGAGGCCGGATCGGGGAGGGGATAGACCTCCTCGCCGCGGCCCACCCCCAGCACGGCGCCTCCCAGCAGAAAGAGAGGTACATCCGAGCCGATCTCCGCTGCCACCCGTAGGCGCTGAGGAGCCGGCAACCGGCGGTCGAGTTCGTGCTCCAGTCCCAGGAGCGCGGCTACGGCATTGGCTGAGCCGGCGCCCAAGCCGCCTTGCAGCGGAAGTTGCTTATCGATGTGGATGTGAACTTCGGCCTGGAGATGGAGTGTCTCGAGGCAGCGCTCGACAATCCGCCACGCGGTATTGCGCGCATCGGTAGGGACGCGGGGGTGGCTGCTGGTGAGGGTGATGCGGGTCGCCGCGGCCGTCCGCGCTTCCACCGTCACCCAGTCATGGAGGGCCAGGGTTTGGTAGACGGTGGTGAGCTGGTGGAACCCATCCGGACGCAAGGGGCCAATCGCCAGGCCCAAATTGATCTTGGTATGCGAGCGAACAGTGGTGGGCATTGCTTCGATTTTAGTCCGACTAACCAGCGGCGCCTTTGATTCGCACGCCAAGGAGGACATGGGAGCCTATCCAGAAGTAAGCAGCGTTTAGTTAGCGAAATGATGTACTAGTCCTGAACCAATCGTGTCACGGTACTTTAAGTGGCCGCCTCCAGAATTCTTCTATTGCCAATCATGGGTGCGGAAGACGACACTCTTCTCGATGCAGCCCTTCCCCGAAAAGATAATTGAGATCGGCATGATTGTGGCCGGCGCGGTTGGCCTGCTGATCCTCATTGCCCCCACCTTCGGATTAAAGCCGAAGGCCACAGTGGATGGTTGGCGCTTCCCAGTGAAACCGACTTGCCTGCTTCTTTACTACCTGGCATTGACCGGCGGAATCGGCGCAGTGGCATTCGGCGCCTCCCAGTTGCTGGCCTCCGGCGCCGCCAACTGGATTGGCTGGGCCTGCTTTGGCTTCGGGTTCTTCCTGGTTCCCGTGTCGTTGGCCGACTGGCCGGAACCGCTGATCCTGGACGGGCAAGGTCTCCTCGAGCGTGGCTGCGCCTCCACCCGCATCCGTTGGCAAGAACTGAAGCATGTCCGGGAATACCGCATTCGCTGCGACCGCGGGGTGGTGATCCATGGAGCAGAGGGCAAGGAACTGGTGGTCGCCGATATCGCCTATGACTCCGAGGCTGTGCTCGACTGCCTGCTGCAATGGCGGCCGGTTCCGTATTATTCGCTGGAGGACGAGATCCGCCCCATCTCCATTCTTAGCGACCATTACTCCCAATAGCGAGTGTTGCTCTGATCCTGGCGTTGACCTGCGCCACCCTCCCTGCCACAAATCCAGTATTTCTCCTGATGCGTGACCCGGCCAACAGAGGCTGGAGAGGGTTCACGTACCGCTCCGCGGTGAGAAGATAGTAAAGTTCACTTGCGCGACAGACCCGGCAGGCACCGGAACTAAGGGAAACCAATTCTATGCAGTTGATAAGTTCCGTGGAAACGGCACAATGCTGAGAACTATTTCGACCCATGTCTTTCTTCGCCAGCGGCTGCATCCGGGTTTGCTGGAGGCCCTGGCCAAAGGAGGTGCGCAGGCAATCGAGATCTTTGCTGCGCGCCAGCATTTCGACTACACCAGCAAGCCTCATGTAAAAGAGATCGCGCTGTGGTTCGCGGCTAACCCCGTCGAACCGTTTTCCATGCACATGCCACTCTTTGGAGACACGGAGATGGGCCGCGGCGGCTCCCCTGCGGTGAACGTGGTGCATCCGGAGAAGTCACGGCGGATCGATGCCATGGACGAGATAAAGCGAGCGCTTGAGGCCGCCGAAGAGATGCCGCTACGCCACATGGTTCTGCACCTGGGAGAACGTGACGACAGTTGGAGCCCGCGAACGCTCGAGAATGCTATGACCGCGATCGAGCATCTGCAGGCCTTCTCCCGGCCATTGGGGGTGAAGCTCCTGTTGGAAAACCTCACCAACGAGGTAACGGAAGCACTTAACCTGGTGGAGATCCTGCGCATCGGCCACTTTAAAGATGTGGGGATCTGTTTGGACACTGGCCACGCACACATTGGCGGCGGCGTGGCCGCAGCCATCGCCGAGTTGAAGCCGCTCATCCGAACGACCCATATCCATGACAATCATGGCCAGAAAGACGAGCATCTGTGGCCTGGGGAGGGAACGATCGCCTGGGCGGAGACGATGCAGGAATTGCGCACTGCTCCGCAGTGGTCGGCTGCCGTGCTGGAGATCAATTACCTGCCCGAGGATTCACCGGAGCACGTAGCCACCCGGGCTGCGGAAACCTTCAAGATGCTTGAGCTGTAAGACGAGTTTCGCAATTACTTTGGCCTGATAGAGATCGTGAGGTGTGGTTTTCCTTGGCAGAAAACCACGAAAAGGCTTATCACTTCGGTTTACACCAATTGCGAAACAGCTGTACCAAGGCGACCGCGTTCCGAAATTATCGAGATCGACAAATGGCAGAAGAACCGAGAGACGAACGATTGCCCGTGGACGCTCCATTGGCCACCATCGCTACCCTGAACCAGCACGAGGGCCAGACGGTAACGCTACGCGGATGGCTTTATAACCAACGCGCCAGCGGGAAACTACTGTTCCCCATCTTCCGCGACGGTACCGGTACAGTGCAGGGCATTGTGCCCAAAGCCGCGGTGACGCCGGAAGTTTTTGAGCGGGTGCGCGGACTGACCCAGGAATCGAGCGTGATCGTGACCGGCAGGGTGAGAGCGGATGCGCGTGCTCCCGGCGGTTACGAACTGGATGTGGACAGCGTGGAAGTGCTGCAGCGGGTGAGCGAAGAGGAACCCTTCCCCATCACGCTCAAGGAGCACGGGGTTGAGTTTTTGATGGAGCACCGCCATCTGTGGATCCGCACTCCGCGGCAGTCGGCAATCTTGCGCATTCGCGCGGAAATCATCAAGGCGGCGCGGGACTATCTCGACGACCATGGCTTTGTCCTGACCGATCCGCCGATTCTCACTCCGGCTGCCTGCGAAGGCACCAGCACGCTATTTCCGGTGGAGTATTTCGGCGACGAAGCGTATCTGACGCAGAGCGGTCAACTCTACATCGAAAGCACAGCGATGGCGTTGGGCAAGGTCTATTCCTTCGGGCCTACCTTTCGCGCCGAGAAATCGAAGACCCGGCGCCACCTGACGGAGTTCTGGATGGTGGAGCCGGAGATGGCCTTCGCCACCTTGGACGATCTGATGGTGCTGGCGGAGGAGTTTCTCAGCTTTCTGGTGGAGCGCGTGCTGAGCCGGAGGGCCCCGGACTTGAAGGTGCTGGGGCGCGATATCGCTAAGCTGGAGTCGGTGCGGCCGCCCTTTCCACGGATCAGCTACGACCAGGCTGCCGGCATGCTTGATGATGCCTTTGCCAAGGGCTTGATTGAGTCGAAGTTTGTTTATGGGAACGACTTTGGCTCGCCCGATGAGACTTATCTCTCCTCGCGATTCGATCGCCCGGTGATGGTGCACCGCTACCCCGCAGCGGTGAAGGCGTTCTATATGGAACCTGACCCGGCAAATCCCAGCCTCGCGCTGTGCGTCGACGTGCTGGCGCCCGAAGGCTATGGTGAGGTGATCGGCGGCTCGCAGCGTGTTGCCTCCTACGATCTGCTGAAGAAGCGGATCGAGGAGCACCAGCTGCCACTCGATGCTTTTTCCTGGTACCTGGATTTGCGTCGTTATGGGTCGGTTCCTCACGCCGGCTTCGGCATGGGCATCGAGCGGGTGGTGGCCTGGATCTGCAGCCTAGAGCATGTGCGCGAAACCATCCCCTTCGCGCGGACTCTCAACCGGATCTATCCCTAGCAACATGGCTAAAGACGGGAATCCGATTTCGACTGGTCGACCGCGCCCGTTCGGCTCGTTGCACGGCGGGGTACAAGCCCTTCCGCCGCGTCAGATCCGCATCCTCGGTGTGCCCCTCGATCTGGGCCAGTCTCGCCGCGGGGTTGATATGGGGCCTTCCGCAGTGCGGGTAGCTGGATTGGAAGCAAGGCTCGAAGCTCTGGGCCACGTGGTCACCGACGGGGGAAATGTACCCGTAGCGATTGCTGAAACCCGGGTGGCGGGCGAACCGAACGCGAAATACATCGGGGAGATCAGCGAGACCTGTGAACGAGTGGCTGCGATCGTGCTGCAGACGCTCGAGGAAGGCATCACCCCTCTGCTTCTCGGAGGCGATCATTCCGTTGCCGCCGGTTCGGTCTCCGGGTTGGCGGAGTTTTACCGGCGCCGGAACCAGAGGGTTGGCCTTTTGTGGATCGACGCTCACTCTGACATCAACACTCCTGAGACTTCGCCCAGCGGCAACGTGCATGGCATGCCGCTGGCCGCACTGCTCGGCCTGGGACCAGACCCGCTGGCGAGCATTTTCGATTGGCAGCCAAAAATCGATCCGCAGAACGCGGTGTTGATCGGCGTTCGTGACATCGACATCACGGAGAAGGAAAACATCCGCCGCGCGGGAATCTCCGCAGTGTACACAATGCGCGATATCGATGAGCGAGGCATGCGCACGGTGATGGAAGAGGCCTTACGGGTAGCCGGCCGAGGCACGGCTGGATACCACGTCTCGCTGGACATGGACTGGATCGACCCGGAAGATGCGCCCGGCGTGGGGACGCCGGTGCGCGGCGGGGCCACCTATCGCGAAGCGCACCTGGCGATGGAGATCCTGGCCGACCATGGACGATTGTTGAGCTTTGAGGTGGTCGAGGTGAACCCGGTCATTGATGAGCACAATCGAACCGCCGAATTGGCGGTGGAGTTGATCTCTTCTGCTTTCGGAAAAAAGATTCTCTGACCGAAATTGACGCGTTGCAACCTCGCCGCAGTGGCCAGCGTCTAGGTAGCCATGGCAATAGAACTGAGCAGGTTGATTGGTCACCAGGTGATCGTGATGGGGCCCAGCTTTATCGACAACGATAAGCTGGAAAGCGTAAAGCTGCTGGCAGTGGAAGAGGCCGGCATATGGATCGAGAGTCAGGACGCGGTCGACCGGGTCATTGGCAAATTGCAGAAGAAGCCTTCCGTGTCGAGTCTTGCATTCTTCATCCCCTACGGGCAGATTGTCACCATCCTGGCGGGCTTTGAAGCATCCGGTGTTGAGTAGTCACGCTCTCCGATGACAACAAACGCAGGTCGAGTGCTGTGGTATCCCACTCAAGCCAAAACCGGGCTTGAATGGGGCACCCAGCTTTCGGGTGAGTCCAGGTTCTTCCCCCGAGAATGATGTCTTGGGGTATTTCCAGCCAAAACCGAGTAGGTTGCGTCGGTGGGAAAGAGTCGCACTTTTATCGATCGGAGGAGAACAGTCACACGCGCTCCGCTCCGCATGAATGCGGGGGCTCCCACCATGCAGTTTGGACAAGTCTGATTTTCAGCTGTTCCGAAGGAATGTGTGACACGGATTTTGTTCGGGACTGATCGTCTCAAGTGCTTTCGGCGATTTGTTTGAACCGCTCCACTATGGGGCGCGCGTCTCCGGCGTGCCACGCCAACTCGATATTGCTGACTGCTTTTGCTCCGCGCAGTGGCAGGCAAACCACTTCGGGTGAGGCAATGCGGCGCACACACGCCGGAGCGATCGACACTCCGAGTCCGGCGCCGATCAGGCTCAGGATGGTGAGCCAGTGCGAGGCTTCCTGAACAATCTGCGGACGAAAGCCGTGCTCCTCACACAGAGTCAATGGCTTCTCGTAAGCGCGCGCTCCAGCGCTTCGAGGGTAGTAGATAAATGGCTCGTCCCGCAGCGCTGCGGGAGAGATGCTCTTCTGCCTGGCGCAGTAGTGCGTCGCGGGCAGCACGGCAACAAAGGGCTCAGACAGTATGGTGGTGACTTGCATGCCTTCCACCGGGTCGCCGTCGCGTAAAATCCCGGCATCGAGCGTGCCGTTTTCCAGGCCCTCGGTGACCAGCGCGGTGAATGATTCGTGCAGGTGCAGACGTACTAGCGGGTACGCCTCGCGGTAAGAGCGGAAGATGCCAGGCAACTTCGAGAGCATCGCTGACCCGATGAAGCCAATATGAAGAGAGCCGACGTCTCCGTGCCCTATGCTGCGGGTCTCGTCAATGTCGCGCTGTACATTGCGCAGCGTCCTCTGGGCGCGTTGCAGTAACGCCTCGCCGGCACTGGTAAGACTGACTGAGCGGGAAGTGCGGGTGAAGAGCGGGTATCCCAGCAGCTCCTCGAGCTTGCGAATCTGTTGCGAAAGGGGCGGTTGGGCCACATGCAGGCGTGCTGCCGCGCGGCCGAAGTGCAACTCTTCCGCTACCGCAACAAAGTAACGCAAGTGTCGCAGTTCTATATCGCGATCCATATCCTAGAGATCTTAATACAGCCAAACAAGATATTGGACGTAATGGATCCCAAGAGGCAGACTGCTGATAGGGAGCTAACGGAGATGGCGATACGCGAGGAAGAGATGCAAACGGTGGGTGGCGAGCGCGATGCTAATACGCCGGAAATTGAAATTCGGCCGCTTGAAAAAGGGGAAGATACAACTGCCTTTCGAACCTTGAACGAGGAGTGGATCACCCGCTATTTCACCCTGGAGAAGATGGATCGGGAAACACTGGGCGACCCGGAGAAGAAGATTCTCGAAAAAGGCGGATACATCTTTATGGCCTATGCCCGCAATCAAGCCGTTGGGTGCGTGGCCTTGATTCCCATCGGGAACGGTGTCTTTGAACTGTCAAAGATGGCGGTGTCACCCGAGCGGCGCGGTTTGGGGATTGGGCGCAGAGTGTTACAGCATGCGATCGCAGAGGCCAGGCGGATTGGCGCCAGGTCTTTGTTCCTGGGTAGCAATGCAAAGCTCGAAAACGCTGTGCATCTTTATGAGTCAGTCGGCTTTCGCCATGTGGCTCCTGAGAACATTCCGCCGATGCCCTATACACGCGCCAATGTTTTTATGGAGTTGCCCCTCTGAATTGAAAAGGCGGCCCTGGGGGTAAGGCCAGTTTTCCTACATCGATGGTTCACGGCTTGATCTGGACGCGATTATGCGTCAACCGGCGACGCCAGATCGGGGACAATAGAAATGACCTATGCGAAAACCCCTATTTGCACTGGCCGTTTCCGCCTTTGGCATCGGCACCTCGGAATTCATCATCATGGGGCTGCTGCCGGACCTGGCCCACAGTTTCCAGGTCAGCATCCCGAAGACGGGGATTCTCGTGTCCGGCTATGCCCTCAGCGTTACCCTGGGGTCGCCGCTGGTGGCGCTTGCCTTGTCACACATGGACCGGAAACGGGCTCTGCTGATTCTGATGGGCATGTTCCTCACCGGCAATGCGCTGTGCGCTTTGGCTCCGACGTTCCTGCTTCTTCTGTTGGCACGCGTTCTCACCGCGCTTTGCCACGGAGCGTTTTTCGGTATCGGCAGCATCGTGGCTTCCCACCTGGTTCCGCGTTCCGAGCGGGCGCAGGCCATTGCGCTCATGTTCAGCGGTCTTACGCTGGCGAATGTGCTTGGGGTTCCTGCCGGAACCGCTTTAGGGCAGGCGTTTGGATGGCGCTTTGCCTTCTGGGCCCTGGTGCCAATCGGGCTGATCGCTGGTGTGGGCCTGCTGCGCCTGGTGCCTTCGCAACCGGCAGAAAAGATTCACCTCAAGCATGAGTTCCATGCCGTACTGCGCCCGCAGGTACAGCTGGTACTCGCGCTCAGCACACTCTCCTCGGTTTCGTTGTTTTGTGTCTTCACCTACATTGCGCCGATTCTCGAACAGGTGACGCACCTCTCGCCGAGCGCAGTCACCCGGGTGCTTGTGGTCTTCGGCGTAGGCATTACGCTGGGGAACCTGGTCGGCGGCCGGCTGGCAGACTGGAAGCAGATGCCGGTGCTTATTGGTGGGTTCGTGCTGCTGATTGCGATCTTCCTTGCCATGCCGTTGCTTGAGCCCACTGTGATTTCTGCGGTGACGATGGTTTTCGTGTGGGGATGCATTCACTTCGCGGCTGGGGCTCCGCTACAGGCGCGGATCGTTGACCAGGCGAAAGGCGCGCCGAACCTGGCCTCGACCTTGAATCAGGGCGCGTTCAACCTGGGAAATGCCCTGGGCGCAAGCCTCGGTGGCATCATGCTCACCGAAGGCATCGGGTACCGCTATCTTTCGTGGGGCAGCGCAGCGGTGGCCAGTGTGGCTCTGCTGGTTGCGCTTATCGCGCTGCGTGTGGAGCGCAGCGAGAATGACTCTGCGGAGAAAAGGCAGATGGCTTCTGTTTGAAGAAATGCGTCGCTCAGGGGCTTTAAAGCCCTCATAATTGTGGCCCGGTACGGCCCGACTTAGTCCTGCCCTGTACAAAGCATGAGTTTTTCTGCACCTGTCGGATTTTTTCAGGCGTTGGGATGTGACATCAATAAGGGTCCCTTCGCCCACACAGCAAGAGCGATCGAAGGGCTGCGCCCTCTTTTCGGCCCATGTACGCTGGTGCGAGCATGGGGCGCCTGTCCCTTGTTAGAAGTGCGGGTGCGCGCACCAGAAGATGCAACTTAGGTTGTCTTCCGGAGTTGTCGAAGAGCCATAGAATCAGAACGGCATGAAGAAGAAACTTCGGGTTGGCGTTCTCTTTGGCGGGCGTAGCGGTGAGCACGAGGTCTCCCTGCTTTCCGCCGCATCAGTCCTTAAAGCAATCGACCGCAGCCGTTATGAGGTGGTGCCGATCGGCATTACCAAGCAGGGCCGGTGGCTCGTATCCGGGGACGCCGAGCGGCTCCTGGCTGGCGACTTTCCAGATACGGGGACGCTGCGCGCGGGCGATCCGCAACATACCGCACCAGCCGCATTGCTGGCCAAGGGACAAGGCGTGATCGTGCCTCCTATGCCGGGCGCGGGCGGTGGCCGGGGTGGCTCACTGGTGCCCTTCGAAAGAGAGGCCTCTTCGATCTCTCCAACCCAGGACGTTTTGCAATTAGACGTGGTCTTTCCTGTGCTGCACGGGACCTTTGGCGAAGATGGCACGATGCAGGGACTCTTCGAGCTCGCTGGACTGGCCTACGTTGGCTCCGGAGTTCTGGGCTCGGCAACCGGCATGGACAAAGACGCGATGAAGCGCCTCTTCCTGGCGGCCGGTTTGCCTATCACCAAGCATGTTACGTTCCTGCGCCGGGAGTGGGAGAAAAGCTCCAAGAAGATCATTGCCAGGCTCGAATCGGAACTCAAGTATCCGCTCTTTGTTAAACCCGCGAACCTGGGTTCGTCCGTCGGTATCAGCAAGGCGCATGATCGCAAGGAGCTCGGGCCAGCCATTGAAATGGCAGCTGGTTTTGATCGCAAGATCGTAGTGGAGCAGGCCGTGGGCGGGCGCGGAAACCGAACCACCATGGGCAAGGCACGTGAGCTCGAAGTCGCCGTGCTGGGCAACGATGAGCCCATCGCTTCCGTTGTAGGTGAGATCGTGCCCGGCAAAGAGTTTTATGACTATGAAGCGAAATATCTTAGCGAAGGATCACAGGCCATCCTTCCCGCTAAGCTGACCAAACAACAGAGCAAGCAGGTGCAGGCGATGGCGCTCGATGCCTTCCGTGCCTGTGACTGCGCGGGCCTGGCTCGGGTGGACTTTCTGCTCGAGGCGGGTGATTCCGGGCGGCTGTACCTCAACGAGATCAACACCATGCCGGGCTTTACGTCGATCAGCATGTATCCCAAATTGTGGGAGGCATCGGGCGTGAAGTATCGCGATCTGATTTCCCGGTTGGTTGAGTTGGCATTGGAACGGAAGATGGAACAGGAACAAATCTCGTATTCCCGGTGACTAAGGAATTGAGTGCAGTTTTTGTTGCTGGCACAGGGCACGGAGTAAACTTTGCGGGAGAGAAGTTAGGAGCGCTCCAACGCTATGACCTTGCTCGATGCACCCACCTACGATCCTGCCAAGGCACGCGCGCGCAAGAATATTCTGATCGCGAGCCTGGTCACCGTGCTCGTGCTCGCGGGCTTTGTCTGGTATTTCTGGAATTGGCCGCAGGAGCATCGCGTGAATCAATTCTTTGCGGCGATTGAGGCCAAAGACCTGCCCAAGGCCTTCGCCATCTGGAACCACGATCCGGACTGGCAGCAGCACCCGCAACAGTATGCGCAATATCCCTATGGCCGCTTCGAAGTGGACTGGGGCCACTCCAGCGACTGGGGCGACATCAAGACGCATAAGATCGTGATGTCGAAAACTGTGGGTTCCGGCGTGGTTGTTGGGATCGACGTCAACGGGCAAAAGACACCCGTCTTCCTTTGGGTCGAGCGCAAGGCGAAGACAATTGGCTTCTCCCCGGTCCAGCTTTCGACAGATTAGTTCAAAGCCGCCAGCAGCTTTTCAATACTTGCCGGATCTTCCGCCTGCCCGCATTTCTGGCTGCGGTCAATCTGCCGTAAGAGCCCGCTCAGCACCTTGCCCGGACCGACCTCAACGAAGTTGGTTACGCCCTCGGCGATGAGCAGCTGCATAGACTCGGTCCAACGAACGGCGCCGGTGACCTGACGCACCAGGGCATCGCGCAGCGCTTCCGCATCGGTCACCAGCGCGGCATCCACGTTGACTACCAATGGAACCCTGACGGCCACGAAATTCAGGCTTTGCAGCACTGGGGCGAGGGCATCCTGGGCCGGCTGCATCAAGCTGCAGTGGAAGGGCGCGGAGACCTGCAACAGGACGGCGCGGCGGGCGCCGCGTTCCTTAGCCAGCGTGATGGCCCGCTCGACGGCGCCAGTGGCTCCAGAAATAACCGTTTGTTCGGGAGAGTTCATGTTCGCCGGCTCGACCGGCGCTCCGACCTCGTTCGAGGCATCCTGGCATACGGTGATGACGGATTCCACCGGCATGCCAAGAATGGCGGCCATGGCCCCCTGGCCCGCAGGCACGGCCTGCTGCATCAACTGCCCGCGGCGACGCACTGTGCGGGCGGCAGCGGCAAACTCGATCGTCCCGGCAGCGACGTTTGCCGAATATTCTCCCAGCGAATGTCCGGCAAAATAATCGGCGGTGGCTCCGGCCTCGGCCAAAACTCGAAGCGCGGCCACCGATACGGTGAAGATTGCCGGCTGGGTAAACTCCGTGAGGCGAAGCTGCTCTTCGGGTCCGCTGAAGCAGAGGTCCGCCAGGTCGAAACCCAGAGCGTCATTTGCTTCCTCGAAGGTGCGGCGGGCGATGGGAAAGGCTTCGGCAAGGCCGCGGCCCATGCCGACGCTTTGTGATCCTTGACCAGGGAATAGGAAGGCTGTCTTGATCATTCGTGCAGTGGCTAGTGCAATGGCTGGATGGGCAGGCCTAGATCGGGCTCGGTTTCAGCGTCCGCCGGCTGGCGGCAGGCAAACTCCTGCTCCAGCCGCTGGTTGATACCGGCCTGGGCGAACTCAGCCGTCACCCGGATCCCGTTATAGATGGCGCGGTCATTGGAGGAACCATGATTCACAATGCAAACACCCCGCAGGCCGAGCAACGGCGCGCCGCCGTACTCGGAATGATCGAGACGCTTCTTAAAGTCGTCGAATGCTTTGCGGGAAAGCAACGCGCCCACTTGCGCGGTGACGGTAGAGTTGAGCGACTGGCGCAGCAGATCGCGCACCAGACGAGCTAGCCCTTCTGACGTTTTTAGCGCAACGTTGCCGACAAAACCGTCGCAGACCACAACATCAGCATTGCCGTTGTATATGTCGCGCCCCTCCACGTTGCCGATGAAGTTGATGGAGAGCTGCTTCAGCAGAGGAAAAGCCTCGCGGGTAAGATCATTGCCCTTGCCCTCTTCTTCTCCGATTGAGAGCAGGCCCACGCGAGGGCGAGGAATCTTGAGCACGCTGCGCGCGTACATTTCGCCCATGACGGCGAACTGGACCAGGTTATGTGGCTTGCAATCGACGTTGGCGCCGACATCGAGCAGTACGCAGCGCGAGCCGGACGAGGTCGGCAGCAGCTGGGAGAGGGAAGGACGGTCGACTCCGGGTAGAGCCCCCAGCACCATCTTGGCCACGGCCATGGCGGCGCCGGTGTTGCCGGCAGTGAGAAAGCCAACAGCCCTTTTCTCTTTGACCAGGCGAAGCCCGAGACGCATGCTGCTTCCCGGCTTCTTGCGGATCGCAGTGGCAGCCTTTTCATCCATCGTGATCCATTCCGTAGCCGGAACGATCACGATCGGCAAGTCCTCACCCCCGCTAGCCTCCTCAAGGGCGGCACGGAGACGATCCTCCGGCCCAACCAGATGGACGCGTACCGGAAGCTGACGGCAGGCCAGGATTGCGCCCTTGATCTCGGGATCAGGAGCCTTGTCAGAGCCCATGGCGTCGAGCGCAATATCCGTTAGCTTGGCCACAGATCCGGCTAGGCTTCCTTGGCTTCGAGCACTTCGCGACCCTTGTAGATGCCGCATTTGGGGCAAGCCCTATGAGGTAATTTGCGCTCGTGGCAGTTAGGACATTCCGAGGTAGTAATGGCGGTGAGCCCGTCGTGTGAACGGCGGATGGCAGTGCGACGCTTGGAGTGGCGCCGCTTTGGATTCGGCATTGCAGATTCCTTTCAGGCGTTCTCCCAGACTGCTGCTCCGGCATTTGCCGGAATGCCCTGAAACGGCTGCAGCCCGCGATCGCTTTTCAACTTTACGTTTTCATCCTGCTGCGGAGATCGGCCAGTGCTGCCCACCGCGCATCGCTCTGTCCTGCATCGCAGCCACAGGGCTCGGTATTCCGATTCCGTCCACAGCGAGGGCAGAGTCCTTTGCAATCCTGGTGGCAGAGCGCTCTCGCGGGCAGGGAAAGTAACACCTGCTCGCGCAATACGTCCTCAACCGCAAGACGGCCACCTTCATAATACCCGATTTCGGTATCGGAGGTCGAGATGGCGTGTTCCGCGCCGTCTACGTCGACCCCGGTAGGGCGGAAAAGCAGGTCAAAGTGCTCTTCCAACTGATGCGCGACAGGATCCAGGCAGCGGGCGCAGGGCATCTCGAAGTTTCCCTGGTAGGCCGCGCGGAGACGAATGTCCTGAATAAGATTGTGTGCCCCGCGATGCTCGGTGAGCAGGTCGGCGCGGCCGCGCACGGGCATACCGTCCAATTGCCGGATGCCGGAGCCGTAATCGATGGCGCCGGGGGGAACGGTCTCGCTGAACTCAAGCGGCTCCCGTTCCAGATCGAGCACGGTAATCAGTATGGCCATTGCGTTCTCACAGTGACTGGGAGTGGGAGACCCGGTCAGATCCGGCTGCTGCCGTAGTCTCCGGCTCAGAAGCGATAATATACGCCCAAGTTTGGCTGTAGCGTGGTTCGCAGCGTATGGGTGTCGATCGAGACCTGGTGAAAATCAGGTGTTTTGTATTTCTGGCCGCGAAGCCCACCGTTCACACCGAAGTGCGTAAACAAGGGGACCTTGATGCCGAAATTATAGGTGAACTCCGGCAACAGCTGAGACGGCAGCGAGTTTGGTACGGTCTGATTCAAGTTGGTGAGCGTTCCTGCTATGGGCGAGAAGACAATGATGCCGCCGCCCAGAGCCAGGTATGGCTGAACCTTGTAAATGACAGGCGATTGAAACAGGTAGGAGAAGCTGATGTCAGTGACGTGGTCCTCCACCTTGACTACGCCCTTGTTGTAAGCCTCGTAGAATTTTGTGTAGCTGAGGTCCGCTTCCCATCCCAGCCACGGGCGGTAGGGTTGGCGAAAAGTCGCCAGGACGCCTCCCGATTCGGTCGTATCTTCCTGAACAGAATTCCCATTCGACTGGTTGGTCACCTGATAAAGGCCGGCCAAGCCAACATCGAATCTCTCATTGGCCATAGGAGTCGCCGGCACTGCCTGGGTCTGGGCTAGCGATGGAACAGCCCACGGAAGCATGCCCGCCGCAACCAGGAGCGCTCGGAGGAAGGAGGGGAACTGCCGGGTCCATGTCGATCTGGGGGCCAAGCGAGGGAGGGTTAAGGACTTTTTCAAACGGACACTCTGCATGTTAAGTCTTATCCCACTATATATCGTTCCCCAGGCTCAGCTTGCGTTAGCAGGTGACGCCAATCGCCGGAAGCGAAGAGCCGAATGCCCGCGACTCCAGCGGCGCCTACAGCCAGGCAATCCTGGGCATTGCTGCTGGTCACGCCGCCGAGGGCTAAGACGGGTATGCCTTCGGCTGCCGTACAAGCGCACCCAAGGACTTCGAGGCCCTGGGGCGCAGCCTGGGGGACTGCCAGCTTCTCGAAGACTGGTGAGAAGAGCACCAGGTCCACTTGTTCTTTTAGGGCCACCTGAATGTCTTTCAGATCATGGCAGGGTACGCTGATGATCGCGTCGAGACGGGCTCGATGGAATATCTGGCGCACGCGCAGGGCCGCACCCGGGGCGGGTTTGCCGGCAAGATGCACTCCGTCAGCTCCAGCGGCCACGGCCAGCGCAGCCGATTCCGCCACGGAGACGTTCACCAGCAGCTTGGAACGGCTGTGGTCGATCTTCTCCGCCATCTCTCGAGCGAGCGAATGGAGATCAGGCGCAGCCAAATCTTTCTCCCGCAGTTGGATGAAATGAACGCCCGCGGCTGACCAATCCTCCACCAGGCCGAGAAGCTCCCGGCGAAGAGCCTGTTCGGATCGAGTTGCCGCCGAGAGTCGCCTGCGGTCAGTAATGGCACAGAGTTGCATCTGGACTCTATTTTGCATTTCTCACCAGGGTCCCGAGTATGCTAGAGAATGGTCACGCTGCTGGGTTTATTCGTCGCGCTCCCCAAAACGGGAAATTAATCTCTTCGATTCGTTCTTCGGGTACCCTTCCAACAAGGCATGATTACCTACGACCTACTCATCATCGGTTCCGGCCCAGCAGGCCAGCGCGCCGCCATCTACGCCAATAAGCTGGGCAAGCGGGCCGCGGTGGTGGAGCGCATGCGGACGATCGGAGGGGTCTCGGTAAATACCGGCACCATCCCCAGCAAGACGATGCGCGAAGCCGTTCTGCATCTCTCCGGCTATAACTATCGTTCGATCTACGGCATGAATTACAAGGTCAAGGAAAAGATCACGATGGCCGACCTGGCCTTCCGCGTTCAGCACGTGATCAAGACCGAGATCGATGTGACAGAGGCGCAGCTTTCGCGCAATGGGATCGATGTTCTCCCGGGAATAGCCAGCTTTGAAGACGCCAACCACGTGAAGGTGACCAATGAGGGTGGCACTCAGACGTACGAGGCGAAGAACATCATCATCGCTACCGGCACCAAGCCGGCTGACTCCCCAAGGGTACCTATCAATGGGCGCTCGATCGTCAACAGCGATCAGATACTCGAGCTGTCCAACCTGCCCAAGTCGCTGATCGTCGTGGGTGGCGGGGTCATCGGCGTGGAGTACACCTGCATGTTCGCCGCGCTCGGCGTTCGCGTTACCCTAATCGAAAAGAGACCCAAGCTACTGGAGTTTGCCGACCAGGAAATCGTGGAGGCGCTCAGCTACCATTTGCGCGACAGCCGCGTGACCATGCGTCTGGCCGAAGAAGTGGAAAGCGTGGAAGAGCTGCCCGATTGCAGTGTGGTCGCCAACCTGGAAAGCAAGAAGAGAATCTCGGGCGGCGCTTTGCTATATGCGGTCGGCCGCTCCGGCAACGTAGCCGAACTCAACCTGCCCACGGTGGGCATCGAGCCGGATTCTCGTGGCCGCATCCCAGTGGACAAGGATTTTCGCACCAAGGTGCCGAATATCTTCGCAGTCGGAGACGTGATTGGTTTTCCCAGCCTGGCTTCGGTGTCGATGGAGCAGGGCCGAATCGCGGTTGCGCGGGCCTTTGGCAACGAAAATGTGGTATCCAATCCGAGCTACTACCCCTATGGCATTTACACGATCCCGGAGATCTCGTTCATCGGCAAGACCGAGGAGCAGCTCACCGATGAAGATGTGCCTTACGAGGTAGGGGTCGCCTACTATCGCGAGATCGCCCGGGGACAGATACGCGGCGATACGACGGGACGTCTGAAGATCGTCTTTCATCGCGAAACCCGGCATCTGCTGGGCGTGCACATCATCGGCGAGGGCGCCAGCGAGCTGCTGCACATCGGGCAGGCCGTCATGGCGCTCGGTGGCACACTGGACTACTTCATCGATACGGTGTTCAATTACCCCACCCTTGCCGAGTGCTATAAGGCTGCCGCGTTCAACGGCATCAACCGGCTAGCCCGGGCGGCGGACTGAAGGAAGAGCTGATGAGCAGGACCATTGGCGTTGTCTTGTCCTCGAGGATTGTCGCGGGGCTCATGGAAGATCACAAACTGGTGGGAGAGCTAAGCCGTTATCCGTCCAATCCGGACGACCACGAAGCTCTGCTGGAACATCCCTTTGAAAGTCTTTGCCATTTGATCACCGACCAGGTGATGGCGCTTCACCCTGAGGGGCAGATCGATGCCATTGGTGTCGCCCTTCCCGGGATCATTCGCGGCGGTATCGTGGAAGACTCTCCTAACCTTGCCCAACTGAAGGGCGGGAAAATCGGCGAAGCGTTGGCCACCATTTTTCAATCGAAGGGGATTGTCGCCCCAGTGAAGACCATGAATGATGCCGATGCGGTTGCGGCCGGGCTAGCCGTGACCCAAGGGCGAATGGATCGGCTGGTGCGGGTTTGGACCATTGGCAACGGGATCGGATTCGGACGCTATCCCTACTCGGCTGGCGTGTGGGAGGGCGGACACATGGTGGTGACGCTCGACCCCAAGGAGACCTACTGCGGCTGTGGCGGGCGGGGTCACCTGGAGGGGATCATGGGTTATCGCGCGATGCGCCTGCGTTTCCTCGACATGGAACCGGAAGAGGTGTTCGCCGCAGCCAAGAAGGGCGATGCGCGCTGCATGGATTTCGTGCGTCTGTGGCACCGCGGACTCGGCGCAGCCACCGCTACGTCGATCCATTTGGGCGGCCCTGGGCGGTTTTACTTCACCGGCATTAACGTGCGCTTCCTCGACCTGAATTTGCTCAAAGAGTATTTATGGCAAATGGTCAAGATGAGTCCGCTGCAAAGCTATGCCCTAGAGGTCGTGCCGGAGAGCAGCGAGGTGGCGGTGATTGGCGCGGCTGCTTCTGCGCTTCTGGCCCCGGTTAGCTAAGATTGTTTTCGCCGAAGCTGGGATGACAAATTGGTTTGGGTGCTGGATGCCGATACCCAAATAGAATTGTCATCCCGACCCTAGCGTAGCGAAGTGGTGGGACCTGCGGTTTTCCTTTTGGTTAGGAATAACTGCGCTGGTAGATTCGCGAGAGACGGTCATGCCACCCCAGGCGATCGGGGTCGAACCATGCCCAGGCAAAGCCCAGCCCCAACGGCGCAGCCGAAAGCAACATGAAAAATACCCGGCGGCACATCGCCTTGCGGGTTGGGTTCTCGTCCTCGAAGGTGCATAGCGCAATCTTTGCGTAGCGCATTCCCGGAGTACCGCCGGCATACTTAAAGAACAGAGACTGGTACAAGAGGAAGAACCCTCCAAGTACCAAGCCTGCTGCGACCAGCGCCGGCTTGCCCGTGGGTGGATGTGCCGTACAGGCCACGAAGACAAGTACAAAGAGCGCGAAGGCGGCTACTACGAGCGCCAAGTCGAAGATGCCGGCCATCAACCGGTCCTCCAATGGCGCTGCCGTGAGCGTGGCCTCAGGAGTAGATGGATGCCGATCACTGGAAACCGAGAATAGGGATTCCGAATCCAACCGTATGGCAGACCACTCCCCACCTGCCGCTCCGACCCTTACCGTCTGGGAGATGCTCTCCGGCGCTACTTCGAAAATCTTGAGCTGATCGTTCCCTTTCGGTTGCGAGCTCTCCCGCAGTGGACCTTCTGCGAGCCGGGGACGGACCTTGCGGGCTGCCACCAGCTCCCGGGGAAAATCAATCAGGTTTACCGGCAACGGTTCCACGACCGCTTCTTCCGGCACCACGTTAGAGACCAGCTCGGGCATAGTGTGGTCGGTATCTGCGGCAGCGGCAAGAGCGGGCGTGCCGCTGAAGAGCTCAGTGTCCAGAGAACCGCTCCAGCTCTCGGGAGAGGGTTGCGGCAATACGTCAGCGATATCGGCGGCAGCTGCCGCGGGTGATGCCGCCCCTGCCTCGACTTGAGGTTTGGCGGCAAAGACCTCACTGTAAGAGGGAGCATTTGCATACCGCTGCGCTACCTTGGCGGCCAAGCGGGAGGCGCGGGATTCTACTTTGCGCTCCAGGTGCTCCAGGCCGGGGAGCGGGACTTGCTCACCCTGGATGTGCTCCCTTTGAATGCGCAACCGGCGCGAGCGCGTCGCGGCGAGGCGTTCGTTCAGTTCCTGCTTCCACGCCGGCACGATTTCAGTGTCCGCCTGGGAAAGGTTCTCTCCGACATTCTGCGAAGAAGGACTCAATTCTGTTCTCCTCTTGCATGGTGCGTGTTTCGTGGCCCGGTAGTACGAACTAAATCGACGGATACACAGCAGTGTGTCCGGCTTAGCAAGGCACCCGGAATTTCCTGATACGCGACACTACTCATGGCCGCGCGGCCGATCCCGGCAGCAGACGGGATCTTGTGAAGTTTGCTGACGGGGAATCCGGGTTGTGCGGAGGCGACAGAAAACACGCTTCTTTCTTCATTGGCAAGCGCAATGAAGGTGAGAGAACGGGCCTGTTATAACCAGAGCGGCGGACCGTCTAATGCTATGAGCGGGAGCCATTTGCTATCCTAGCTTCGCCCCTGGTAATGAGAGTCCGCACCTTTGTGTTTATCACAGCGTTAATGCTGTGTCATCTTCAGCTTTGGACGCAGACGTTGACCAAGCAGTTTCCCTCGGCAGCTCCCGGGAGCGCTGCCTCTGGTGCACCGGAGCCCATCCTCGCGAGCAACCGCGTAACGACGACGCAAAGTCCGCAGGCGCCTGAAGCAACTCTCCCCGATGCACCGGGCTATCCGATTGCTGAAGTCGTGGAGGCGCCACCCGCAGGGGTTCCCGTCGTAATCCGGGCTGACCAGCAGGAGAAGCACGGAGATGTCTTTACCCTGACCGGCGGAGTCCGGATCGACTACAAGGACTACATTCTCACCGCGGATAAAGTGTCCTTCAATCGGTTGACCAGCGACGCCGAGGCCGACGGACATGTGCGGCTGGAAGGGAAACGGAATAACGAGCTCATCCTTGCGGATCACGGCAAGCTCAACTTTGATCTGGAGACTGGCCGTTTCGAAAATGTAACCGGAAGCGTTGGCCGCCAGCCCTCTGCGAGCAAGCGCAAGCTGGTATACACCACCGCCAACCCGTTTCTCTTTACCGGCAAAGTGCTTATCAAGGCAGGACCAGAGCGCTACCAGATCATCCAGGGCACGATGACTTCATGCCTCTTGCCTGATCCGGACTGGCGGATCCATTCCGCCGTAATCCGGGTGAACTATGGGCAGGCACGTGCGAAAAACAGTTATTTCACGCTGCTTGGCGTGCCCGTTCTCTTCTTGCCCTACGTCACCCATCCGGTAAGTACTGAGACCCGGGAGAGCGGAGTGCTGATACCCAACTTCGGCACTTCCTCGACCAAGGGGACGGTCATTGGCGATTCGTTTTACCTGGTACTCAACCGCAGCACAGATCTCACCTTCGGCACGCAATACTTTTCCTTACGCGGATGGTCCCCGAGTGGCGAATTTCGGTATCACGGCCGCGAAGACGATTTCGCCTCCGCACGATTTACCGCTCTCTGGGACCGGGGACTGGCTCCCACCTATATCAACGAAGGTGGCCAGGACATTCTCTTCAACGGCCGCCACGACTTTGACCCGGACGAGCATAACCGTGCCGTCGTCGCCGGCGAATATCTGAGCTCGTATGTTTATCGCGAGGCGTTCGCTGAATCCTTCGCCCTCGCCGTCGCCTCCCAGGTAACGTCTTCAGGATTCCTCACCCACAATGACGATGGGCTTTCGGCGAACGTTCACTTCGATCGCTACCAAGACTTCCTAGGGATCACGCAGGTTGGCAACACCTACGTGACACCGGAGATCCAGATCCTCCACGTACCCAGCCTCGATTTGGACATGGTTGAGCGGCGGTTGGGGGGCACCCCCTTGCAATGGAGCTTCGATGGCTCGGCTGCCGGACTGAGTCGCAGTGAGCCCTCGTATACGAGCGGCGCGATGGGGCGTTTCGATCTTTACCCTCACCTCTCTCTCCCACTGCATCTGGAAGGTTGGACCCTGCGGCCGGAAGTGGGCGCGAGAGAGACGTTCTATACCGACAGCCAGATTGCCACCAGCACGACACCGCTACCGGGCAACGCTACCGTCAATCGCACCGATCTGGAAGCGAGCTTTGAATTGAGGCCGCCGGTACTGATTCGGGATTTCAAGGCGCCGGTTCTGGAGAAACTTTTCGGTAGCGAGGTGCGCCACACCATTGAGCCTGAGTTGCAGTATCACTTCGTGGGCGGAATCAATAACTTCTCTTCCATCCCCCGCTTCGACCCGGTCGACATCGCGAGCGACACGAGTGAGGTGGAATACTCGTTGACGCAGCGGCTCCTATTCAAGCATCTGCACCCCAAGCCCTGCAGCAGCGGTGACCTGCCCCCACCCATCAACGGGGTTATTTATGTGCCCTGGGCTTATACCGAGTGCGGGGGCGACACCAGTGAGTGGATTACCTGGAAGTTAGCCGCAAAATATTTCTTCGAGCCCTATTTCGGCGGCGCCGTGACTCCCTTCCGGCGTAACGTGCTGACGACGACGCTGGACCTTACCGGTGTGGGGTTTATGAATGGCCCCCGCAACACGTCCCCTCTCATTTCACGATTCAAGGTCCGCACCAGTGAACACATGGATCTGGAATGGGATGCGGACTACGACTTCAAGAGCAAACGGCTGGACTCCAGCAATATCTTCGCGGACTACCGGCGGGATAGCGTCTTCGCCAGCGTTGGATATTCCACCCTCCAGGCGCTGGATGCCACCTTCACGGCCAACCTGGCCAGCCAGGTCACCAAGTACAACCTGCTGCGGCTGCTGCTGGGCTACGGCGCCCCCACCAAGCGTGGGTTGAGCATCGCCGCCAACGCCGGCTACGACTTAACCCAGGATGCCCTGCAGTATGGCGGCGTGGAGACCTCCTACAACCTGGATTGTTGTGGGTTGGTGGTGGAATACCGCCGCCTGGCTCTAGGCTCGGTGCGAAACGAGAATCAGTACAGCTTCAGTTTTACGCTCGCTGGAGTGGGCGCCGCCGGGAATCTGACTCATTCGGAGCGGATTTTCTGATTCCGGTCAGGCCCGGAAAGGCGATCCTCGGCCAACTTTGCCTTGAAGAAAAGCTGCCCGCGCCCGCCCCCAAAAGCGACACGGCAACAGGAGAAATGCTCTAATGGGACTATGGTATGGAAAGGTGGTTGTCTTGTTTGTACGCCGTACCCTGGTTTGGTGCCTGCTCGTCTCTCTGGCCGCAGGCTGCAAGGCTCAGAGTACCTCCAGCTCCGCATCGGCTAGCGCTTCTCCCGTCCCCACTTCTCAACTGAACCGGAGAATCGAAGTATTGGTGCGCTCGCAGTTTGAGGTGCCCCCGAATGTCGAAGTAACAATCGGGGCGACCAGCAAGAGCGATTTCCCAGGATTCGACAATTTGCCCATCACTTTTTCCAAGGACGGCAAGCAGTCGGTGGTGCATTTTCTTCTGTCCAGCGATGGCAATACCGTAGCGCGGCTGGAGAAGTTCGACATCAGTCATAACCCGTCGGACACGATTTCCATCCAGGACCGCCCCTTGCGCGGACCTTCCGACGCCAAAGTAACCATCGTCAATTTCGATGACTTGGAGTGCCCCTACTGCGCACGCATGCACCAGCAGCTCTTCCCCGCCATACAGGACCATTACAAGGGCCTGATCAAGTTCTATTACAAGGATTTTCCCCTGGTAGAAATCCATCCCTGGGCTATGCACGCGGCGGTTGACTCTGGCTGCCTGGCGGATGAGAACGGCGAGGCGTACTGGCGATTTGTTGACTATATCCACGCGCACACGGATGAGGTCGGGGGCACTGCGCACGATGCCCATGAGGCGGCAAAAACGCTGGATAAGATGGCGCATGACGAGGGCGTGCGCTCCAAGCTGGATTTGGCAAAACTCGACGCGTGCATTGCCAAGCAAGACGAATCCGCCGTACGTGCGTCCATGAAGCAGGGCGATAGCCTGGGAGTCAACGGCACGCCTACGCTGTTTATCAACGGAGAGCGTATCTCCGGCGTGCTGCCGGAGGCGGAGCTTACCGTCGCCATCGACCGCGCTTTGCGAGAGGCCGGCGTGCAGCCCCCTGCGCCGATGGCGGAAGCGGTGAAGAAACCGGCAGTGACTCCGCCTGCCCCCAAGTAAAGATTTCGATCGCGAGGAAAAAGAACGTTGGAACGAATCGTAGAGCGCGCACTATTTTATAAGTCCGCCACTGGGTGCGCCTTGATGAGCATCGCCCTATTGAGTGGTGGATTTGTTGCCGGCTGCAAGAAGAGCTATGGGCCGGATGTTGTCGCCACCGTGAACGGGCAGCCGATCCAGCGCTCGGAAGTGGAGAAGGACTACCACGACAACCTGGGCAACAACAAAGAGCAACCGACCAAGGAACAAGCAGACGCCACGCGTCTGGGTATCCTGAAGCAATTGATCGACGACGAAATCCTGCAACAGGCCGCAAAGAAGATGAACCTGGTGGCGAGCGACGAAGAGGTCGACGCCAGACTTGCTGAAATGAAGGCTCCCTACACCCAGGAAGAGTTTGACAAGCGCCTGCAGGCCTCCAGCATGTCGCTGGATGATCTCCGCCGCCAGATACGGCGCTATCTCACTTCAGAAAAGTTGATGAACAAGGAAGTGACCTCGCGCATCAACATCACCGATGCGGATATCACCAACTTTTACAACGCCAACAAAGCCCAGTTCAACTTCATCGAGCCCAAGTACAACATCGCCGACATTGTCGTGACTTCGCAGCCCACCCCGATGCAGCAGGGAGCCAATCTTCAAAACAGCAAGGCGAGCAACGACGTGGAGGCGCGCAGAAAGATCGAAATGATTCACAACCGCCTGGAAAGCGGTGAAGACTTCGCCACGGTGGCCAACAACTACTCGGAAGACACCAGCGACGCCAATAACGGTGGAAACATGGGCTTCATCCCGGAATCGAGCCTGCGCAGCCAAGCGGCCGTGTTCGCCGCGATCTCTCGCCTGCAGCCGGGGCAAATGACGGAAGTGATTCCCTTGATGCCGCCAGGCGCCAGGGCCCCCGCAGGCTATGCGATCTATAAGCTCATCGAGAAGGAGCCAGCCGGCCAGCGTCAGTTGAACGACCCCAGGGTGCAGCAAGAGATTCGGCAACAACTGCGCGACAGCCGCTCTCAACTGCTGCGAGCCGCGTACTACGAGATGATGCGCGACCAAGCTCACGTGGAAAACCACTTGGCGGAACAGATCTTCAAGAACGGCGCTCAGTGAGCACGGCCTAGCTGAAGTCTGTTGCGAAGCGGACATGCCAACGAACTTGAGCGCCCGGGAAGTCGGCTGAACACCGATGTGAAGCAAATTAATCCAGAGCAATGCCTCAGGGGCCAGCCGTCTCATCCCATCTAAAGCCCTCATTGCTGTGGATTTTTCCGGCCCGACAAAAGTCGCGCCCGGACACAAAGCATAAGAGCGCTCGTCCTGAGTTTCCATCAGCTTAAAAGCGTGCCCTGAGATTTAAGCTTAGCGGTGATTGGTCCCGTGCCCTGCCTGTAGCGGTTATGGTTGCAAAATACAAGCCCTGGCCGAGGCCAGGGCTTGTGTGAAGTTCCAGAGCGCGACTACTTGCCGGTGTTGTCCATAGTGATGCCGCCCGGTGTCTGCTGGTTCTTCTTCTCTTCATTCGCCTTGCGGGTTGCCATGGTCTTGTCACGCCACTGATCGAACATGGCCATGTCCGCCTTGTGTGCAGCTTCATCACCGCAATCCAGATCGGCCTTGCGCCGATATAGCAGGCTCAGATAGGACATAGCGTCGTCATAGCCGGGGCGCAGGTTGACTGCCTGCTGCAACTCCTTGATACCCTCGTCGACGATAGGCCCGTTTTGTTCGGCCAATTTCTGACAGGCGGCCTTGTCCTTGATCATGTCGCCGTTGTCCTGCATCCCGAGGCTGTTACGAACCTGGATCGCATTCTTATAGGCGACCCGCCAGTCGACCACGCCGATGGTGTAGTGCGCGACCGGGTCATTGGGATCGACCTCCGTGACCTTTCTCTGCCACGTCTTGGCCTCTTCGGTCTTGCCCGTGTTCAGGTAGACGGCGGCGATTCCCTTCAAGGCGTTGAGGTCTTTCGGATCCTTGGCCAGCACCTGCTGGTAAGCATTCACCGCCAACTGCGCGTTCTTTAGATTCTCAGGGGTGTTTGCGTCCGGAACCACCTGCTGAGCATACGCAGTGGCGAGATACAAAGGAGCGTTTTCCAGCGTCGGGTCAAGCCGTTCCGCATTCTGGAAGTGGTCGATTGCCTCTTCAAACTTGGCATTTTTATATGCCTGAACACCCTTGATCAATTGATCACGAGCCTGCAGCTTGCTGCACCCGGTAACCATGGTCAGCAGCGACAGGGTAGCGACCGCCAGCACCGGAATATATGCGCTTCGCTTCATTCTGGTTCAAATCTCCTTATGCTCGCCAGGCAGCGCCTGATCTTCTACGAGCTTACGCGGGCCTGCAAGTTGAGAGGAAAAAACTCCGCGCTGTGATTGTAATTGGTTTCGTCGTACTGGCAAGTCTCTCATAAAAAACAAGGTCCACGGCTGCCCAAAGGGCAACTGCGGACCTTTTACTAAGAACGCCTGAATTGGTCGAGTGCTTGCTTTCGTAAGGCTCATCTAGCAGGTTCGGGCAACCTTTCCTTTGATGCCAGCTTGCCGAAATCAGCAGCTTGCTCACCGTGGCCCGACCTGCAACAACTGAACAGCTTTACTGCCCCGCTGCAACCTTCGGGGTGATGAGGCCGATATGGTCTACGCCCGCCCCATGGCCGATATCCAGCACGTCCGCCACAGCGGAGAAATCCAGTTCCGGATCCCCCTTGACGAACATCACCTTCTCCGCCCGGGTGGCGAAAATACCTTCCAGCTTATTCAAGAGGTCGCCGTGGGCAACGTCCTGCTCGTTGATTTTGTAGCCGGGTACGCCGCCACCCGGACGATGGGTGATTTGGACCACGATGGTGCGGTCGTTGTCCTGTTGCTTTTGCGGTTCTTTGGGAGGCTGCGGGACCAGCGCATCGAGGCCCTTCGGGGTCACGGGCGTGATGACCATGAAAACGATCAGCAGCACCAGCAAAACGTCGATCATTGGGGTCACGTTGATGCTTGCATTGAGTCCGCCACCACCACCTGTATCAAATGCCATTTCTTCCCTCTTTTCACTTGCCTCAGCCCTTGGGCCGGTCTAGTTGGTTATTCCGTCGGAAAGCGAATGATCCGCCTCCTACTGTCCAGCTGGCGGCGTAGCAGGCGGTGGCGTGGTCTGGTCTGTCCGGCGATCGGTCAACAAACCTACCTGGTCCACACCGGCAGTGCGCACATCGTCAATTGCATCCATCACCGTGCCGTACTGGGCGCGGGCATCTGCGCGCATAAAGATCTGCTTCTCTGTCTTGTTTTGCAACAGATCGGCCACCTTTGCCCCGAGATCGGCCATGGAGACCTGGTTTTGTCCCAGATACACCTTATTATCCCGGGTGATGGCCACGACCACCGAGTCTTCCTTGTCGGCATCCGGCATGGAGGTCGGGTCGGTTACTTTGGCGAGTTCGATATTCACCTTGTTCTGGAGCATCGGGGTGATGACCATGAAAACGATAAGCAGCACCAGCATCACGTCCACCATGGGCGTAACGTTGATGTTCGAATTGACTTTGGCGCCTTCGTTTCTGACTGCGATTGACATTGTCTTTTTGCTCCGTGGGCCGAGCTGTCATAGCGTTTTCAAAGTTAGTGTAGCTGGCAGCCCGCACTCACTGTGAAAACGCTCCAGCGTGCCCATCTTCAGAATGACCTTCTGTGAGTCCGGTGAAAACCACCAGGTTGGAACGGATTTTACTCTTCCGTTCCAACCGGTGCAGGATTCCCGCTGAGGAGTGATTGCAGCACGCGCCGTTTAGCGGCGGTGGCTCTGCTTGATAAAGTAGTCGATCAACTCGCTGGATGAGTTATCCATTTCCACGTCGAAGGCTTCCACCTTACCAGTGAAGTAGTTGAACGTCATAACCGCGGGGATGGCCACGAGCAACCCGAAAGCCGTGGTTACGAGGGCCTCAGAGATACCGCCGGCGACTGCGCCGATGCCGGAAGTTTTCTGGGTCGCGATCTGTTGGAATGCGTTCAAGATACCAACGACGGTTCCGAACAACCCGATGAAGGGTGCGGTGGAGCCGATGGTTGCCAGGCCGCCGAGGCCTCTCTTGAGCTTGGCATGAACGATTGCTTCCGAGCGCTCGAGTGCACGCTTGCTGGATTCGATCTGTTCCTCGGTGATGGCGCCGCCGCTACCGAAGTTGCGGAACTCCTGCAGGCCAGCCGTAACCACTTCGGCAAGATGTGACTTCTTATTGCGATCAGCAACCTTCACTGCTTCATCCAGCTTGCCTTCCTTGAGGGCGCCGGCGACGCGTGGGGCAAACTCACGAGACTGCTTACGGGCCGCGCTGAAATAGAGTGCGCGGTCGATGATCACAGCCAACGACCAGATCGACATAACGAAGAGCACGGCGACGACTGCCTTAGCCGCAGGGCCCATATTGTGCCAGAGGTCCATGGGAGAGAAGCCGACGGTCTGTCCTGAATCCTGGAAGAGGTACATGCCGAGAGCTGCCTGATGGGCGGCGAGTTGGGAGAGCTGAGCGAGAATCACTGAATCTTTCCTCCTACGGAATTACATCGTTATAGCTCTGAAACATCCAGATGCTAGCACCGGGCAACTTCGTTACGAAATGACCCGAAGTGGCCACGAGGGGAATTGCCGGATACCACCTTTGGTGAAAGCAGTGGCCGGCACATTGGGGCTAACCACCGAGATTAAAGACGACGTTGACCGTAGTCTCGACTTCGACGGGATCTCCATTTAATAGATAGGGTTTGTAGCGCCAGGAGCGGACGGCATCCATAGCTGCTTGCTGCAGCATCGGAGGACCGCTGACGACTCTTAGGTTCTCGATCGAACCGCTTTTGGAGATGGTGGCCTGCAAAACCACGGTTCCCTGAATACGGGCCGCTTTTGCGATTGCCGGATATTGCGGCACGGTCTTGTCGAGCAGGTTGCCGGCCATTACGCCTGAGGAGATGCTCAACTTCTTGGGAGGGGCTGCCTTGACGATAGCCGGCCCTGATCCAATACCGCCGAGAATTCCGCCCATGACGCCGCCAGGGGTTCCGCCGCCCATACCTTCCATGCCGGAAACGCCAGCCATTGAAGGGGGAGCTGCCGACTCCTTGATTTGCTTGATCTCTTTCGGGATCTTGCTTGGCGCCTGCAATTGATTGTCGAGCATCTCAGACTTGATCTTGACCTGGACGGGAGCCTGAGGTGGTGGTGGCGGGGGAGGAGGCGGGGGTGGTGGCGGAGCAACCAGCAGAGTAGCCATCATCTGCGTGGGTAGAGCTTCTGGATGCAACAACGGCCAGATGATCAGTGCTGCCAGGATCAGGCCGTTGACCGCGAAAGTAGCAATCGACCAATACTTACTCTTGGTTTTGAGCTTGCCACCAGACTCCATTAGAGAATCTTCAAACATCGCCTTACCTCGGATATTCGAACTTGTACCAACTTAGACACCAGCGGTTGTTCTTTTGATCCCGAAGGGCTATTGGCTTGCATAGGGTAACTGTGCAAGATGTGGAAAACTTTTGCTTTTTAACGCGAAAACTTTGGGAAGCAGGAGCTCAGCCGCATCCCTGTCATAGATGGCTCAAGTTGTGGCATAGATGTCCCAGGGTAACAACTTGAGTGCATAGGCTTTCTTGCAACCCCTCTAAGAGTCTGTGGCAGAGGGAACAAACCCGCAGGTCCGTCCCCTGGGGTTTCTCTTTCACTTCTCAGTCCGGGCCGGGCTGTTTATTCAAGCCTTGGCGCGCTTGGCCGCGGGCAGTACGGCGCCCTTGCCCCGTTTGCCCCGCCACTCCTGATAGGCCACCAGCATGGGCGCAGCCACAGCAATCGAGGAATAGGTGCCGATTAGGATGCCAACCACCAGTGCGAAGGAAAAGCCATGCAAGACCTCTCCGCCAAAGAGGTAAAGCGACAAGACAGTGAGAAACGTCAGACCTGAGGTCAAAACTGTCCGGCTCAGGGTCTGATTGATGCTTCGATTCACCACCGTGGTCAGGGTTTCGCGACGAGAGAGGCGCAAGTTTTCCCTGATGCGATCGAAAACCACGATGGTATCGTTCATCGAGTAGCCGATCAGGGTCAAAATGGCGGCGATGACGGTGAGCGTAATCTCCTGATTGGTCAGGCTGAAGGCGCCTATCGTAATCAAGGTGTCGTGGAAGACCGCCACCACGGCGGCCACACCGTAGATGAGCTCGAAACGGAACCACAAATAGACCAGCATCCCGAGCAGCGAGTAGAGCGTCGCCAGCAAGGCCTGCCTGCGCAACAATGCGCCCACCTGGGGACCGATAATATCCGCCGCGAACACATGGAAGCCGGAGAGATAGGCGCCCTGCTTCAGCTGGTTGACTACCGCCGGATCGGCCACCCCACTGAGCTGGTCAACGCTGCTGAAGATGCCGCCAAGATCTTTGTCACGATGGTTCAGGATCGCTGTTGCCTGCTGGGCATACTTCTCCGCGGCGCCGGGCGCTCCCGCGAGGTGTTCGGGATCGGCCTGTTTCAGAAACTGCGCCAGGGCTTCCTGCCCGGCATTGTCTAGATCCAGCTTTCCCTGGTTGGCTGGGCCGGTGCTGGAGTAGCTCGCGTTCAGCGCCCGCACAATCGTCTGCCGCCCGGTATCGAGGGCCGACTCCTGGGTTTCCTTTTGCGCTAGCGAAATAGCTACCTGCTTCTGCGACGCCGTTCCGTAGGTCTGGATGCGGCTGTCGTGGATGCCGGCGCGATCGATCGCCTGGCGAATCCGGTCGAGGTCCGGCGTCTGGTCGAATTGCACGTAGACCAGGGTGCCACCGCGAAAGTCGATCCCCAGCTTGACGCCATGCCAGAAAAGGATCGACAGGACTCCAGCAACACTGAAGATTAGTGAAAAGGCGAGGAAGTACCATTTTTTTCCCAGCCAATCAACGTCAACGCCACGAAATAATTCCACTTGAGAACTCCGCCTTACTGGTACGCGACCACTACCCGATGGAAAGTGCCTCTCCCCGCTGCTTACGCCTGAGGATCTCATCGAAGATGTGGCGCGACACAAAGACCGCAGTGAAGAGGTTGGCGAACAAGCCAAAGCTCAGCGTGACCGCAAAACCCTTAACCGGGCCGGTGCCAAAAAGAAACAGAATGAGTGCTGAAACGATGGTGGTTACGTGGGTATCAAGAATCGTCGTCCAAGCGTGTGCGAATCCCTGGTCGACGGCCGCAGCGGGCGCCTTGCCCGCCCGCAGTTCTTCGCGGATGCGCTCAAAGATCAGCACGTTGGAATCGACGCCCATGCCGATGGTGAGGATGACCCCGGCAATTCCGGGTAAGGTCAGCGTCGCTCCGGCATACCCCATGAAGCCGAGCAGGATGACCAGGTTCAGTATCAGTGCCAGATCCGCATTGATGCCCGCGCCGTGATAGTAGACGAGCATGAAGATCATGACCGCCAGCATGCCGACGATGGAAGCCATCACGCCCTTGTGAATAGAATCGGCTCCCAGCGACGGACCCACCACGCTCTCCTGCAGGTAGTGAATAGAGGCCGGCAACGCGCCGGTGCGCAGCATGAGAGAAAGATTCTGCGCCTTATCTTTTCCCAAGCCGGTGATCCGGCCTTGGTCGCGAATCGCCTGCTGGATGTTGGCTGCTTCCTGCACCCGGTTGTCCAGTACCACTGCCAGCGACTTGCCGATGTTGGTGCTGGTGAACTGGTAGAAGCGGTCGCCCGCGTTGCGGGTGAGGATAAACGTCGCATCCGGGCGGCCATTTTCATCGACTGAGGGCTGCGCATCACGGAAGTCGTCTCCGGCCACGATGGGAAGTCTCTGCAGGACGTAATACTGGCCCTGCAATTCCGGTTCCGTGCCGCCATAGGCCATCACGATATCTTCGGGTGGTACCGCTCCCCCGAGACTTTGCCTCGCTGCGTCCTCGGTGGGGAAAGGGCCGCCCACAACCAGGTGGATCTCGAGCCGGGCCGTCGACTGGATAATGTCGCGCACCCGGCCCAAGTCGTCAACACCCGGTAACTCGACCAGGATCTGGTTGGTGCCCAGGTTGTATTCCTGAATGGTGGGTTCGCGGACTCCCAAGGCGTTGATGCGGGTGCCGATGGTGTCGATCGACTGCTGCACCGCATGCTCCTGGATCGACTGCACCTCGGTCTGCTTCATGGTGAGCGTCCAGTTGTTGTTTGCCTCCGACGCTACGGTGTATTGCGCTCCGTAACGCGAGTCAAGCAGGTTGCGGACATCTCCAACCTTGTCCGGAGGCGTTCCTTGAATCTCAATGAGCTCCGGCCGTTTTGGATCAGGCTTAAGCACCGAGCGGGCGGGGAAGCCGCCCTGCTGTAAATCGGCCTGGATGCGAGCGGCGGCGTTATCCGTTTCCGCGCTCACGGCTTCATTCACCATCACCTGTAACACCAGGTGGATGCCGCCCTTGAGGTCAAGACCAAGATGGATACGGTCGGTCAACGCCGTCTTCCAGGCGGAGGGGCCAATGCCCTTCGGAATGCCGAAGATGCCAAAGACGAACACGAGAAGTACTGCAACGATCAGGAGGGTTTTACGCATGGGAGTCGCAATCAGGTTTTCCGCCGGGCTTACCGTCTGCCCGCGAAATACAGTTATTTAGCTTCCTCTTGGTTAGTAGTCACGGAAGCGATAGCACTCTTGATGACTTCGATCTTGACCCCGTCTGGTGGGACGCGCAACTGGACGGCGTCCTCCTTGATGGAGATGATGGTTCCGCGCATACCGCCGGTGGTGGTGATGCGATCCCCGGATTTCAGGGCTCCCAGCATCTCTTGCCATTGCTTCTGCTTCTTCTGGTTGGGGCGCACCAGCATCAGGTAAAAAACGGCAATGATCAAGACGAAGGGGAGAAAGGTCACCAGGCCGGGCGGAATAACTGGAGCCAGTAACAAGGGGGTGAAGGTCAACGTACCATCCTCTAATTTTCTTATCCAGCCTTCTACTACAGCCTATCTGCCCCGGTTTGTCTACTGGAGGAAGAGGGTTTAAAGGCTGGAAGGGCAGCGGCTTCCACAGGAAATCCGGGCTCAGCCCACGCGTTCAGGGCGCCGGCGCACGCAGGCCAGCAGCGCTGGAAGGGTATCCGTGGCAATAGCATTTCGTACCGATCGCATCGTGTCAAGGTAGAAGGCCAGATTATGTAAAGTGTTGAGCACGCCCGCGAGGGGTTCCTGGGCCGCCATCAGGTGGCGCAGATAGGCCCGGCTGTAGCGGCGGCAAACCAGGCAGCTGCATTGTGGATCGGGCGGTTCCGGATCCTCAGCAAAGCGCCGGTTTTTGATATTGAGCCGCCCCCCGGAGGTGAACAGCAGGCCATGGCGGGCAGCGCGGGTGGGTATAGTGCAGTCCATCATGTCCACCCCCAACGCAGCGTATTCCACGATCTCATCCGGGTAGCCAACCCCCATCACGTATCTCGGCTTGTCCTGCGGTAGCAGGGGGATCGTGTTTTCGATAATCTCCCGGGTCAGCGGTCGCGGCTCGCCCACGCTCAGGCCGCCGATGGCATAGCCGGGAAAATCCATGGCGACCAACTGCTCGGCGCAGTCCCGGCGCAGATCTGGATACATGCCGCCCTGCACGATGCCGAAGAGCGATTGGGCGGTGGTATTGGCATGCTGGTTAAAGTGCTGTTGGCTGCGCCGGGCCCAGCGCAGGGTTAGCTCAAGGGATTGCTGGGCACGCGCACGGTCTGCCGGATACTCTGTGCATTCGTCAAAGGCCATGACGATGTCGGCGCCCAGGGCCATTTGCACGTCCATCGAGTGCTCGGGAGAAAAGAAATGGGAAGATCCATCGAGATGGGAGCGGAATTGCACCCCTTCTTCGGTGATCTTCCGCAGTTGGTTGAGGCTGAAGACCTGAAAACCGCCGGAATCGGTAAGCATGGGGCGCGGCCAGGAAATGAAGCGGTGCAACCCACCCAGGCGGCGGACGAGCTCGTGACCCGGGCGCAGGTAGAGGTGATAGGTATTGGAAAGAATGATCTGGGCGTCCAGCTCTTCGAGCAGATGTTGGGGGATCGCCTTGACTGACCCAGCGGTGCCAACCGGCATAAACGCCGGAGTCTGGACCTGCCCATGAGGAAGGGTCATGGTCGCCCGCCTCGCCTGCCCACTGGCGGCTTCTATCTGAAAAGCGAGAGACACAGAAGTGATTCTATCTGGAAGCCGGGTGTTAGGCTGGGTTCGCGGGCAGCTGGTGCACGGCTGAGACTCGATTTTCGCCTTCATCGGGGAGCTGGGCGAGCAGTTCTGCGATCGTTTGATGGGTTCCCGGGTGTCGCAGGTGGGGCGCAATCTCCGCCAGCGGGGTCAGCACAAACCTGCGCTGAGCCAGGGCCGGGTGGGGCAGTGACAGCTCCTCACCTGCAACGATCCAGTCCCCCATCAATAGCAGATCGAGATCCAGCGTTCGGGGACCCTTTACCGGACCGAGGCTGCGATCCCGTCCTAGCTCCCGTTCGATCGCCAACAACCCTCGCAACAATGGCAGTGGCTCCAACTGTGTCTCTAGAGCGACCACCGCGTTTAGGAAGGCAGGCTGCTCGTGGTAGCCCACGGGGTCGGTTTCATACAGCGAAGATTGCGCGACCACGCGGCCGAAGCGACGCAGATGACCGACGGAGGAGGATAACGCCTCCGCACGGTTTCCTAGATTGGAGCCGAGCGCAATATAGGCCGTAGGCATCGACATGGCCCTAGAATACGCTTCCCCTTGCCGGTCGCGGTACGATGCCCCTATGCGCATCGCCTTCTTCGGGGGCACCTTCGACCCGCCGCATCGTGGCCACATCGCAATAGCCCGGGCGGCGATCACGCGGCTGGCGCTTGACCAGGTGCTGGTCGCGCCCGTCGCCACGCAGCCGCTGAAAGGGGGCTCCGGTCACTCCAGCTTCGAGGACCGGTTGGCTATGGTCCGGCTCGCCGTGGCAGGTCAGCCAGGGCTAACGGCTAGCGATGTGGATGCTGCTCTGCCTGACGGCCGCCCCAACTACACCTTTGACACGCTACAGCGGTTACGGAACCATCTCCAGCCCACCGATGAGCTGTTTTGCCTGGTAGGCGCCGATTCCTTCCTTACCTTGCGGCGCTGGCACCACTGCGCCGAGCTGTTGCTTTTTTGCGATTTCATCGTGGCCGGTAGACCCGGATTCTCTCTTGAACAGATCAACGCGGCGCTGCCCAAGGGCATACAAAACACTGGAGAGACTCGCGAATCCGGGTTCACCCGGTTTACCCTCGCAGGACCCTCGGGCCGGTGCGGCGAGCTGTTCTTGTTGCCGGACCTGGACCAGGACATCTCCGCTACGGAGATTCGCGCTGATTTGGCGGAAGGCTCAGAGCTCGAAACTGTCCTCGCGCCTTCGGTGGCGGAGTACATTCGTTCCCACGGCCTTTATCGGGCCGCCCGGGATACCATAGAAGCTGCTGATAAGTAGGCAAGAGCAAGGAGATTTGACCCCACCGAATGGCAACGAAGGAAACGCGCCGCATGGTTTTGGCCGCCGCGGAGGCTTGCGAAGACAAGAAGGCCGAGGATACCCGGGTTCTCGAGCTCGACAGTATGGACTCCGGGTTCACCGACTTTTTTCTGATCTCGAGCGGATCGAACGAACGCCAGACGCAGGCGATCGCCGATGAGATTGAATCGCGTCTCAAGCGGGATTTTCAAACCTACCCCAACTCCGTAGAGGGCCGTCGCCAGGGCGAATGGATTTTGATGGACTATGTGGATTTTGTTGTCCACATCTTTCTCACCGAGAAGCGGATCTACTACGACATCGAGCGGCTAAGAAAGTCGGCGCACACCATAGACCTGGAACAGTTGAAAGCCATGCTGGTGGAAAAAACCGTTGTGGCGCGCGGCAAGCCGGCGAAGAAAGCAGCGACCGTTAAAAAGACCGGGAAGAAGACTGTGGTCAAGAAGAGAGCCGTAAAAAAGCTCTCTGCGGGCCGCAAGTCCGCCGTCAAGCGCTCGGAATAGTTCAGATACGCATGGGCATGATGACGTAACGGTACTTGAAGTCGTCAGCCGGATCTTCCGGCCGCATCTGGCCGGCCGATTGAGCGTCTTTGAATTCGAGCCGGACTTCGCCGCTCAATCCGACCGCTCTGAGAAAATCAATCAGGTAGGTCGAGTTGAAGCCCACCACGATAGGGTCGAAGCTATAGGGAGTTTCAATGGTGTCTTCCGACTCGCCTGATTCGGTGGAGGAGGAGGAAATTTTCATCTCGTTTTGTTCCAAGCGAATCTTGATGGCTCCTGACCGTTCATCAGCGAATTGCGCCACCCGCTGAATCGACCCCATCAATTCTTCGCTCCGCACCACCACAAATTTGTTGTTATCGCGCGGCAGCACCGCTTCGTAGTTGGGAAATTGACCGGTAAGTTTGCGCGTGGTGAGTACACGGTGGCCCAGACGGAAGAATAGAGTATGTTCGTCGTCAAAAAAGTCGAGCGTTTCCCCGTCGGTATCGGCGAGCAGGGACTGCAACTCAGACAAAGCCTTACGCGGGATCAACGTTTTCTTTTCTCCGCTGATATTTTGTAAGGTTTCGCCCGTCTTCTCGATGTGCGCCAGCCGGTGACCATCGGTCGCGACCATCGACAAAGACTCCGCCTTCAAAATCAGCAGCGCGCCGTTGAGGGTATAGCGCGATTCCTCATTGGAGATAGCGAAGATGGTCTTGGAGATCATGCCTTTGACGGAAGCCGCGGCCAATTGCGTCAAGCCACTCTCAGGAAACTCCGGCACCTGGGGGAAATTGGCGCGTGCCATGCCCACCATCTTGGTGTTGGAACGCCCAGAGCGAATCTGCACCCAATGGTTCTCCATCAGCTTGATGGAGATCTCGCCATCCGGCAGCAGTTTGACGTAGTCGAAAAGTTTGCGCGCTGGAATGGTGCAAGCACCAGGCTTTTTTACTTTCGCTGCACAGGATGTCCGAATGCTCTGATCCAGGTCAGTGGCCGTGATGGTGAGGCGATCGGTGCGGTTCGCATCGCTGCCCTCGCCCTGCCCGGCCTCAAGGAGAAAATTGGAGAGAATGGGGATCGTCGTTTTCCGCTCAACCACGCTCTGCGTTGCACTTAGCTCACGCAGCAGGTCCTGTCGGCTCACGGTGATTTCCATCGTTGCTGCTCCCTGTGCGACCGGTCTCTCCTGCTCAACGCCCGCGCTAAGCATGGTGTTTGCCCCCTTGTTGATTTGACTCACTCTACACCACCCTGAAGCCGCATGAGAATCTTAAGCGCGTCGCGCCTGTGGATTCCCGGGCCGAAATACAAACAACCGGAACGCAAATACCCGGCTACTATGAAAAGCCTTAAAAAATATATTCCTTATTAGTAGTAGTAACCGTTGACGCCGGAAAAGTGGAAAGAAGGTTGGAAACCAAGCGGCTGGCGTGGATGACGGCCCTCCCTGTTTTAGAAAACTGGACACTCAAGAAATGAAAAGCAGGAAGACTGGCGAATATCTTCGAATTGCGTCCCAACTTCCCCACGGTGTCCACAGTCACGCGGCTCAAGCCTGTGGAAAGCTGCTGCCGCGAGTGCAAAGCTCGGTCAAATGCAGGCCAGACGCGCGATGCGAAGAGCCCGGGTTTGCACATAGCATCCATTCTGGTGCATTCTCGCGGATTTCCTCACTCCGGATTGCTCTTGGGTGTTTTCACCCAAACTTCGTGGTGGCGGTCATCGGAAAAAGTGAGTTGCGTGACTCGACCGTCAGGACCCTTGTCGAATGTGATGCGCGTACTGCTTCCGCTGGGATAAAAAAAACGGTTGGGCTGCTCTGGCAATAATTCGGTTTGGTCGCCCGTCCGGTTCCGTGACATCAACTTGTTACCTTGACGGAAAACCGTTAGCTGGGTCACGCCGGCATCGACATATTCCCCCTGATAGGAGTCATAGACACTGGGATCGACGTGAATGGGCGGAGGATGGATGGGGATGATCCGTTTTTCGGCGTACGGCTTGGTGGTGGCGATATCGGAAAGCCGATGAGAGAGAAACCACGCCGGGAGTTGCGGGTCGGTGTAGGCGCGATCCCAGGCGTTGTGATGGTAGTTGGCGTATTCCCAGAAGCGCACGTTTCCGCCCGCCGCGGCGATGGCTGTGTACATGATCTGCGATTGCGCCGGGGAGACCACGGGATCGTCCGCGCCATGAAAGAGCCATACCGGCGTGCGGCCAACGGCTTTGACATATTCCGGGACAAGTTCAGGCTGGTGCCAGCGACCCGGGGCGTACGACCAGTAGATGCCTCCGCAAACCGGTGCTATGGCGGCAAAATGGCCGGGATAGTCCTTGGCAATCTCCCACACTCCGTAGCCGCCGAGTGACATGCCGGTGAGATAGAGACGCTGGGGATCACCGTGGAACTCTTTCACTTCGGCATTCAGCGCCGCCATCGCCATCGCCATGATGTCGGGATCGGTCCAATGATGATGGTTGTAGGGTACTTGGGGCATGACCACCACAAAAGGCCAGCGTTCATAGTGGGAGCGCAGCGCGTTGGGCAGGCCTACCTGGGTTTCGTCCAGGCCGTCGGAGCCGCGCTCTCCGGAACCATGCAGAAACAGGATGACCGGCCACTTCTGTTTGGGCGTCCAGTCCATGGGTAGGTAAACCTCATAGTGGTAGACGGTGCCGTTGATGGTAATGCTCCGGTTGAGAAATCCGGTGTCTTGCTGGCGGGCGTAAGCGTGCGGTGCCCAGACCGGGACTGCGCCCAGGAGCACCGCGATGAACACATAGGCTGCCAAAGAAGCGACGCGGCGCGGTGAGCCGAAGCAAGACATAGATAGTTTGAGCATACCGGCAGCGCCGAAAGCAGGAAAGGCGAGCCGGTGGGGCAGCTCTATGGATGACTGCGTGAGGTTCGGCAACGGCACCAGACTCAACGGGAAGTCCCGGCTTAGTAGGATGCGGAGAAAGCCGGTGCGGGTGGGCGGAAAGCAGTCCTCAGCGGCTGAATGCTTCTCTGACACTCCCGCACAGCGAAAGCCGTTATCCCAGTCAAGCCAAAGTACGGCTTGACTGGGCACCCAGCTTCTATTGCCAGTTTTGCCCTGGTGCTTCGGGTTCTCGCGCAGACTCCGGCGAATGTTCAGTAGCCGTGAAGTTCAGGGGCGGCCATCGCTTTAGCCGTTGAGTGTTTCCAGAAGCTTGTTTATGGTGCGGTTGAGATCTTTATCTGCCCGGCGCTGCTCATCGATTTTCGCTATGGAGTGCATGACTGTGGTGTGGTGTTTGCCGCCGAACTGGCGCCCGATCTCCGGGAGCGAGGCCTCGGTCATCTGCTTGGCCAGGTACATCGCGATTTGACGGGGCACGACCACAGAGCGGGAATTATTTTTCTGCTTCAGTTCAGACACACGCATGCCGAACTGTTCAGAGACGGCACGTTGAATTGCTTCAATCGTAATCTTGCGGACCTGGGTATCGATGAACTGCTTGAGGCACAGCTGGGTGGTGGGTAGGGTGAGCTCGGCGCCGTTGAGGCGGCACCAGGCCAACAGCCGCACCAGCGCGCCCTCGAGTTCGCGCACATTGGTGCGCACGTTTGAGGCAATGAAGAGCGCGATATCGGTGGGCAGCAGAACGTGCTCGCTCTCCGCCTTCTTTTGCAGAATCGCAACCTTGGTCTCCAGGTCGGGAGGCTGAATATCAGCGATCAATCCCCATTCAAAGCGGCTGCGCAGCCGGTCCTCAATCTCCGGTAGCTCCTTAGGGGGGCGATCGGAGGCGATGACAATCTGCTTCAGACTTTCATGCAAAGCATTGAAGGTGTGGAAGAACTCTTCCTGGGTGCGTTCCTTCTGCGCGAGGAACTGGATGTCGTCAATGAGCAACAGATCGACCGAGCGAAACTTGTCGCGGAAGCTCGTCATTTTGTCATAGCGCAACGAGTTGATCATTTCGTTGGTAAATTTCTCGCTGGAGACATAGCACACGGAGCATTGCGGCTGCCGCTTCTTCACCTCGTGGCCGATGGCGTGCATCAGATGGGTCTTGCCCATGCCGACACCACCGTAGATGAAGAGGGGGTTGTACGCTTTCGACGGGCGTTCGGCCACCGCCTCGGAGGCAGCTCGAGCAAACTGGTTGCCATTGCCGATGACGAAGGCCTCGAAGGTATAGCGCGGGTTGAGTTGCGCAGCCGTGGTCCAGTCAAACTTGGCCTGCTGCGGCGCCGGGATGGGCGTTCCGCGATTGCCTGCGCGCTGGGCGCCTGCGGAATGGGAAGGGACCGGTGGGAACCCTCCATCCTCGCGCACCCTGACGGGGGCCGGATCCTCCTGAGGGATGACAAAGGAGACGTCATCGAACTCCAGGTGGAAGGCGTCAATGGCTTCCTGAATGAGGTCGCCGTAGCGGTCGCCTATGTGCTGGAACTCGGGTGTGGGAACCCGCACAAAAAGCATTCGGCCAGTGATGTGGCTGAAGCGCGTGGGCTTGAGCCAGGTATCGAAAGATTGCCGGTTGACCTTTTTTTCGAGTGCACCCAGTATCCGTGCCCAAGGGTTGGGAACGGCGGGGGCGGTGGCGACAAAAGACATACGCTTCCTTCGTTCAACGCCGACTGCCTGATACCTTCTGCAAAGTGCAAAGGAACCAACTCGCACCGATACCAGCCGTGCGTGCTGTTGCTGCTCCTGTGCTTAGGAACTGCTGGGGGATACAAGCCCCTTCGCGAAAGTATCCAGATCGAAAGATCAGGTAGTGTGGACGTGCAGAAAATCAATCTTGATCGGAGCCGATACTAGCACAGTTACAAGGCAGTGCAACGGCTCATTCCGGGCAAAAAATTCTTTCTTTCCAGAGTTGCACCATGCGCAGTGAAACGGGGACTTCCCGGCGGTTGGAGCATCGTGGTGGTTTGCTCTTTGGCCTGAATCCGTTATACTTAAAGCTTGCCTTCAGGCAGAAATTTTAGTGAGATCAGGAGCGCAGTGTTATGCCCAAGCGCACATTCCAACCGAACCGCCGCCATCGGGCGAAGACACACGGCTTTTTGACGCGTATGAAGACCAAAGCAGGAGCAGCGGTGCTTTCTCGCCGCCGCGCCAAGGGCCGGAAGCGTGTTTCCGTGAGTGCCGGCTACCGCGACTAGCAGCACACCATCGCCGTGAAGCGTAGTACGCGCCACACCTCGGATTTTCTGTACTCAGCTTCCACAAGCCCCAAAGGAAATCCGGGTACCTGCATTCACCCAGAGTCCCTTGGTGCGAGAGAATGATCCGGTGAGCGTTCTAACCCAAAGCGACGCTCGGCTGCGCAAGCACGCTGACTATCAACGCGTGTACCAGCGAAGCCGCAAACACTTCTCGCACTCGATGACGTATTTTTTCGCCGAGCGGTCGTCGACTCCAACCACGGGTCCGCGCGTTGGCTTGACTGCCGGCCGGGTTCTGGGCAAGGCCGTGGAGCGCAACCGAATCAAGCGCCGCGTGCGCGAAGCAGTCCGCCTGAACCTGGCCTTGCTGACGCGTGACGTGGACGTCGTGCTGCATCCGCGGCGAACGGTTTTGACGGCGGAATTTGCTGGCCTGCAAAGCGAAGTGTCCAGGATCTTCGCGGTAGTCGAAAAAGCTGGGGAGAAGCGAGATGGGCATTCCTGAAGTCTATGGCCGCTGGGTCTCGCCGCTGCTCCACTCTGTGAGCGGGGTATCCGGCGCATGCCGCTTTCGGCCAACATGTTCGGAATACGCGATGACCGCGGTCGCTCACCATGGGATCTGGGGAGCCGCACTTGCAGTGTGGCGCGTCCTGCGCTGCAATCCTTTCGGCCGGGGAGGCTTTGATCCGGTGCCCGGCACGTATCCGTGCTGTCCCGGCCCCGCCGGCTCGGTTCCAACCCCATCCTCGCTTCCGCACAGATGATCCCCGCCATTTACCATAAGACTGTAGCTTTAGGCGCATTGCCGCGGTTTCATGCGGAGAGCGTCGAGGGCCGCCAGATCGTCCGATCGACAGGAACTCTCTTTGGCCGAAATACGCAATCCTAATCAGCCGGGCGGCGGTGGGCAGGACTCCCGCACGCTCCTCATCTTCTCCATCGTCTTTGTTTTGATCTTCCTGGGCCTGCAATACTTCGGCCCGAAGAAAAAGGCGCAACCGGAGACTCCGGCTGAGGTGGCCTCGACTTCCGGGTCCAAGGCGCCGAATACTACAGGCTCCGCTATGACCGCGATGACCCCCTCCACTGCGGGGGCTGGGTCCGCCAAGGCGACGGCCGAGGCAGTGGTGGCCGCTGCCGAAAGCTCGACGGTGGTGGAGAATGAGCTCTACCGCATCACTTTTTCCAATCGTGGAGGCCAAGCCGTCTCCTGGATTCTGAAGAAGTACAAAGACGACGCTGGTAAGCCTCTGGATCTGGTCAACCCCAAGGCGGCGGCCAAGGTTGGGTATCCCCTCTCGCTCTGGGCCTACGACGCAAACTTGCGCAACCAGTTGGTGCAGGCGTTGTATGTGCCATCGGCTACCGGCACATTGAATGCTCCCGCCACGCTTACCTTTACCTATTCCAACAACGGCCTGGATGTAAAAAAGGTCTTCACCTTTGACTCCACCTACGTGGTCCACGTGGATGTGACGACCACCGATCATGGGAGCCCAGTCGCCGCGCTGGTGGCATGGCCAGGCGGATTCGGCGATCAAGAGACCCTGCCCGATTATGCGCAGTCGCAGTTCGACACCATGCAGAACGGCAAGAACGAAAACCAGGCAGTGAAGAAGATTGCCGGGGGCGGCACGATACCTGGGCCATTCGAATGGGCCGGCGTGAGCGACCTGTACTTCGCAGCGATTTTTCTTCCTGACGCGCCGCAGCAAACGCTCCTGGTGGGTCTGCATGAGTCAATCGACGTTCCGCGCCATGGCAAGACGGATCAAACAGATCCAGCGCCTGTGTTGGGCGCCGCGATGGGCGCAACCTCAGGGCACACCAGCATGCGCCTTTTTGCCGGACCCAAGGTGCTGGACGTGTTGGCTTCCGTGCGGGCCACGGCCAATGGAGCGCAGACGGGTCCCAACCTGGAAGCGACAGTGGACTTCGGCTACTCGGGCATCATCGCCAAGCCATTGTTCCTAGCCCTGCGCTGGGTGCATGAGCATATCGTCTCCAACTGGGGCTGGGCCATCCTGGTGCTCACCTTGGTGATCAATCTGGCCATGCTGCCGACGCGCATCCAGATGATGAAATCCGCGTTGAAGATGCAGCGCATTCAGCCGGAGATGAATGCGATCAAGGAAAAATTCAAAAAGTACAAGGCTACCGACCCTCGCCGCGCGGACATGAACAAGGAGATGTTCGACCTGCAGAAGCGCGAGGGCGTGAACATGTTTGGCGGCTGCCTGCCAATGCTGGTGCAGTGGCCGTTGCTATTTGCGTTTTACCGCATGCTGCTGCACACCATCGAACTACGCCAGGCGCCCTGGTTGTGGCTGCACAACCTGGCCGCTCCGGACCCGCTGCATATTCTGCCTGTCTTCTTCATCGTAACCATGTTCCTGGTGCAGTATCTGACCCCATCACCGGGGATGGACCCTGCGCAGCAAAAAATGATGGCGTTTACGATGCCCGTGTTTTTCGGTTTCATGACGTGGAATCTGAGTTCGGGACTGGCGCTTTATTGGGCCTTTGGCAATGTGATCAACGTGATTCAGCAGGCCATCATGAATCGCACCGGTATAGGCAAGCAGATGCGCGACATTGCGGCCAAGCGGGCGGCTAAGCGAAGCGGTGGTAGCGGCCGGCAGATGGTCCGCCGGTAGATTCCCGGAAGAGAAACAGCAGAGCCTGCCCGGAGCGAAGTCGAATGGGTCCCTCCGCGCCGGTCGGGATGATAATTCTGTGGGACTATTAAACAGCTTTTCCGCCTCAGGCATGCGTTCCCGAGCGTCGGTAGGCGCCAAGACGGGATCCCTGATTACTTCAGTGTTCTCGAGGCTGACTTCCCTGCACGCAAGTGCGATACTAAACCGATGCCGATTGTCGACCACGCGGCTGCAGCTCAGAAGATTGCAGCATTCCTCAAGACCCTTACTACCACCGGTGGCCTGCGATTGAAGTACCGGATTATCGCGGGAGCGGGAGCCCGTGATCCCGATGGTCTCGAGGCCCGCGAGATTTATGTGGAGATGGCGGGTCCGGACGCAGTGCTTCTGACCCAGCGGGGCGGCGAGTTGCTGCGGGCGTTGGAACACATCGCGGCCAAGATCGTACGCCTGGAAGCGGAAGAGCACGACACTATCTCCTTCGACGCCAATTCCTTCAAGGCGCTGCGCGCGCGAGAGCTTAAGCTTTCGGCGGAGACGGCGGCGGAGCGGGTTCGAAGCACATCCCAGCCCTACAGCTTCTCACCCATGAGTTCTCGAGAGCGCCGCATGCTGCACCTGGCCTTTCGCGATTTCACCGATCTCGAAACCGAGAGCAGTGGAGAAGGCCTGAGGCGGTTCGTAGTGGTCTATCCCAAGGGTGCGGAACGTCCTCGTTCCCGGCCACGCGCTCCTGAATATGGCAACAGCGCGGCCCGTCCGCGGCGCAACTCGCCTGTCTAAAGGGTCCTGAGGCTCCATGCAGCCCGATCCCCACGTGGTTTACCAGAACGAGACCATCGTTGCCATTGCAACACCGCCCGGTCGCGGCGGTATTGGCATCGTACGGCTCTCCGGGCCTGAGGCGACCAGGATTGCAGAGCCGATGCTGCGCTTGCGCAACCCACTGGCCCACGCGCAAGCGCGCTTTGGAGATCTACTAGACCTCGATACGCAGGAAAAGTTGGACGAGGCGGTGGTGACTTTTTTCGCCGCACCCCATTCCTATACCGGCGAAGACGTGCTCGAAATTGCCGCGCACGGTTCACCGGTGGTTCTGGAGACGCTGGTACGTCAGGCATTACAGGGTGGTGCGCGCCTGGCGGCTCCGGGCGAATTTACGCAGCGGGCATTTTTGGGCGGCCGTATCGACCTGACCCAGGCCGAAGCGGTCCACGACCTGATTGAAGCGCAAACGCTCTACCAGGCGCGGGTGGCTGCGCAGCAACTGCATGGCGCCCTTTCCCGGCGCATCAAGCCCATCAAAGAAGGCCTGGTTGCGCTGATCGCCTTGCTCGAAGCGGGCATCGATTTCGCAGAAGATGATGTGGATGTGCTGCCTGGCGCGGAGATCCAAAGCAGGATCGGCGAAATTTGCAGCTTGCTGCGGCCGGTTGCCGACAGCTTCGCGCGCGGACGTATTGTGCAATCGGGTTTGATGCTGGCCATCGTGGGGCGGCCGAACGCCGGGAAATCTTCTCTCTTTAACCGCATCGTGCAGCGGGAGCGTGCGATTGTCACGGCGACTCCGGGGACTACGCGCGATCTGGTTACGGAGCGTGTGTCGCTGGGCGGAATCCCAGTTGAGTTGGTGGATACTGCGGGCATGCGCGAGGCCAGCGATGAGGCGGAGCAAATTGGCGTTCGCAAATCGCGCGAGGCATTAGCGGATGCGGACATGGTGCTAATGGTGCTGGACGCGACGGTGTCGCCGGCCCATGAAGAGCTGGAGCTCTTGGCGACGCTGACGCAACGCCGGGCGCTGGTAGTGGTTAACAAGAGCGACTTGGGTGTACCTTCCGCCGCAATGGAAGAGGCGTTGGGCAACCTGGGATTGCCGGTGGTCCACACCTCCGCTCTCCACGGCGACGGGGTGGGTGAGCTAAAGCAGAAGATGCTGACGATGGTAGGCGACCGCACAGTAGAGACGGAAAATGGCATGCTGACCAGCTTGCGCCAATACCAGGCGGTGACGGCGACGCTGGAATCGCTGGGGACTGCGCGTGTGGCGGCCGGAGAAAGCATTCCCCACGAGATGGTGCTGTTGGACCTATACAGTGGGCTCCGCGATCTGGACTCGCTCACCGGCGAAACGACGAGCGACGATATCTTGCATCTGATCTTCTCTACCTTCTGCATCGGGAAGTAAATAGCTGCCGGCTTGATTAGGGAAGCAACTTACTGGCAGCGCTCGCAGCTGAAATTTCCCGGCAGCATGGACCAGGAACATGAGACGTTCCACCCGGCCCGGTAGACGATCTGAACCGGTGCCTTGGGCAACTGCAGGTATATTGGCTGTTAGCGCAACGCCGCTTTAGGAGATTTCCTGCATGTCGCTCACGATTTCAGGTCTCTCGAAGACCTATTCCAACGGGGTCCAGGCACTTAAGAATATTTCGCTTAGCATTGGCAATAACATGTTCGGCCTGCTGGGGCCCAATGGCGCCGGTAAGAGCACGCTGATGCGCACCATCGCGACCCTGCAGGAACCCGACAGCGGGACGATCTTTCTGGATGGGATCGACGTTCTAAAGGAAAAGAATGCGGTGCGCCAGACGCTTGGCTACTTGCCCCAGGAATTTGGTGTTTATCCCAAGCTATCCGCCGCCGACATGCTTTCCCACCTTGCGGTGATGAAGGGAATCACGCAGGCAGGCGAGCGCAAAGAGATGGTCGACGCGCTGCTGAACCAGACCAACCTGTGGGCTTTTCGCAAGAAGGCGCTCAGCACCTATTCGGGCGGGATGAAGCAGCGGTTCGGCATCGCGCAGGCCTTGTTGGGCAAGCCGCGCCTGATCATCGTTGACGAGCCGACCGCCGGCCTCGACCCGGCCGAGCGAAATCGCTTTCTGAATCTGCTTTCGTCGATAGGCCGCGACATCACGGTCATCCTCTCCACACACATCGTCGAAGACGTGCGCGAGCTTTGCCCACGCATGGCCATCATCTCCGCCGGAGAGCTGCTGCTCGAAGGCGCTCCGCAGGAAACTCTTCACGCGCTGCAGGGCAAAATATGGTCGAAGGTGGTGGTCACCGATGACGAGCTGCGCGCGGTGGAAACGCAACTCAGGGTCATCTCAAGCCATCTGATCGCCGGCCAGCACGAGATTCGTGTCTACGCCGACAGCTCTCCCGGTGAGGGTTTCCGCCCTGTGGACGCCGGCCTGGAGGATGTCTACTTCCTCAACCTTGCCACCCCGGCCGCACCCCAACCGGTCCACTAGATCCCAAGGAGATCTGCGCATGACCCTCTTCTGGGAGTTCTTCCTCTTCGAGCTCAAGTTCAGGCTAAAGAGCTTATCGACCTACGTTTACTTTGCGCTTTGGTTCCTGCTCAGTTTTCTTGCCATAGCGGCGGAAGACTTCATCAACACGGGCAACGGGAAGCAACTGCTGAATGGTCCCTTCTCCACGACCATTCTCTATACGTTCTTTACCCTGTTCGGAACCATCATCATCGCCGCTATCTTCGGCACCTCTATCCTGCGCGACTTTCAACGCGACACCTTTCAGCTCATCTTTACCAAGCCCATTACCAAGTTTGCTTATCTCGGGGGCCGCTGGGCGGGATCATTCGTCACCTGCGTCTTTGCCTTTTCCGGGATGGTGTTCGGTGAGATGGCCGGGACACTTGCCCCATGGGCGGATCACACCCGCATAGCCGGCGGCCACGCCTGGTGGTATTGGCAACCGTTCCTGTTCATCGTGGTCATCCAGATCTTTTTTCTGGGCTCGCTGTTCTTTATGGTCGCGGCGCTTTCGCGCAAGATTTTCATCGTGTACCTGCAGGGCGTCGCCGTCTTCATGCTCTATCTGATCGCCAACGCCGTCTTTGCCGCAACCCGTTCGCTGGAGCACTTTTGGTCCGGCATTCTCGACCCGATCGGCCTGCAATTAGCCGACGTGCTGGCGCGTTACTGGACGGTCGCAGAGAAAAACACGTTGCTGTTTTCCTGGTCGCCACAAGTAAGCCAGGGTGTGTTTCTCTACAACCGCTTGCTCTGGTCGGTGGTTGGGTTCGTCTCCCTGGGAATCGTTTATCGATTCTTTCCCATGTCTGTAGAGGCGCTGACGGCTAGCGCACAGGGCCGTCGCGCTGCGCGGGCAAAGCGCCAGGAAGCAGCAGAAGCGCAGCCGCGCCGTTCGCTGGTGGCAGCGCGGCTGCCACTCGTGCACCAGTTCTTCGGCGGCAGGGCAAAATTCGCCCAATTCGCCTCCCTGACCCGCGTGCGCCTCACCAACATCATGCGCGAGCTGCCCTTTTTGGCGATCACTGTTCTGCTGACTGTCTTCGCGCTTATCAACGGCTATTTCGCAGGAAAACTGAACGATCAGAATGTTTACCCTCTCACTTTCCTGATGGTGCAGGCGGTGGAAGGCAACGCGACCCTGTTTCTGTTTATCATTTCCACCCTTTATGCCGGCGAGCTGATCTGGCGTGAGCGCGACACTTCCTTCTCGGGCATCCACGATGCGCTCCCGATGAGCGAAACGACTGACTGGCTTTCGAAGTTTGTAGCCCTGGTCGTGGTCGAAGGCATCCTGCTCGCGGTCATTCTGCTGTGCGGGGTCATCATGCAGACGGTGTCGGGTTATTACCATTACGACCTGCTGCAGTACTTCAAAGAGCTATACGTCATCACCTTCCCGATGGTGATCAGCTTTACGCTGTTGGCGTTCTTTGTGCAGACAGTCGTCTCCAACAAGTTCATGGGCCATGCGATCGTGATCGGCATCTTTGTTTTGGATCCGATCATGTTTCGCTTCGGCATCGAGAACACGCTTCTTCTGCCTGGGCAGACCACCCCATACACCTATTCGGACATGAACGGCTACGGGCACTTCGTACCCGCGCTCTTGTGGTCGCAGGTGTATTGGACGGCGATTTTCGGGGTGCTGGCGTGCCTCTCCATTGCCTTAGCCCGGCGTGGCGCCGAGGACGGCTGGCATACCCGGCTGCTTCAGGCCCGCAGGCGGTTGCCCCGCCTAGTCCCAGCACTCTTGCTGTTCGCGGTCATTGCTATTGGCAGCGGCTCGTGGTTCTATTACAACGCGCACGTCCTCAACGAATACCTCACTACCAAGCAGCAGCGAAAAATTCAGGCAGCTTACGAGCGCGACTACAAGCAATATGAACGTCTGCCGCAACCGAAGGTGATCGCTGTCGACGCGGACGTCGACCTCGATCCCAATCACCGCTCCTTCTCTGGGACGGGCCACTTCGTATTACAGAACAAGACGCCGCAGCCCATCGAGCAGATACACATCACGGACCAGATGCAGTCCCTCTCCAACCTGCAGTTTGACCGGCCTTTTCATCGAGTGAGGAGTTCGCCGCGCGATCTCTACTCGATCTATCAACTGGAAACGCCTCTGGCGCCCGGCGACAAGTTGAACCTGACTTTCAAGGTCGGCTACCAGAGCCACGGCTTCCGCGACGGCAACGAGCGGCCGGAGCTGGCGTACAACGGCATGTTTTTCGACTCCAGCTACTTCCCCTACATTGGCTACAATTCGGGCATCGAACTGGACGACCCGCGCCGCCGCCGTGAAGAAAAGCTGGGGCCGCTCACCGAGCTGCCGCCCCGTGGCGACCCCTGGGGGAGCGTCACGAATCTGTTTACGTTGGACTCCGACTGGATCAGCTATCACACGGTGGTCAGCACGCCGGACGACCAGATTGCCTTCGCCCCTGGCTACCTGCAGCGCGATTGGCATCAGAACGGCCGCCACTACTATGCCTACGACATGGGCGAGGTGAAGATTCTCGACTTCTACGCTTATGTCTCAGGCCGGTACGACGTTAAGCGCGAGAATTATAAGGGCGTGAATATCGAGATCTATCACGCACCACAGCACAGCTTCGATGTCGATGACATGATCGAAGGGGTCAAGGGTGGTCTCGACTACTACCAGGCGAACTTCAGCCCTTACCAATTCAAGCAATTCCGTATCCTTGAATTCCCTCGCTATCGGCAGTTTGCGCAGTCCTTCCCCAATACCAGTCCCTTCACCGAAACGTTCTGGATCACGCGCGTCCTCAATCCTAATAAGGACATTGACTTTACTTATTTCGTCACCGCGCATGAACTGGCCCACCAGTGGTGGGCGCATCAGTTAATCGGAGGCCATGTAGCAGGATCAAACATGATGTCGGAGGCGCTCGCCGAATATTCCGCTCTGCGGGTCGCGCACCAGAAGTACGGCGACACGCAGATGCATAAGTTCCTGGCCCACGAGCTCGACGGTTACTTGCGCGGGCGCTCCAACGAAATCCGCAGGGAGCCGCCGCTCGGCCAAGTGCAGCGCGAATCGTACGTCTGGTATCAAAAGGGCAGTCTTGTGTTCTACGCGCTCTCTGACTACATCGGGGAAGCCAAGCTCAACCTCGCCCTGCACAATTTCCTGATGCAATACCGCTATGCCAATGCCACCGATGCGCAGTCCGGACCGTACCCGGACACGCGGTTGCTGGAAGATGCTCTCCGCGCGCAAACGCCCACTGATCTTCAGTACTTCCTGAACGACAGCTTCGAGAAAATCACGCTCTACGACAACAAGGCGGTGGAAGCAACTTCGCAAAAAATGCAGGATGGCACCTATAAGGTGACACTCACGGTCGAAGGCAGGAAGGTCTATGCCGACGGCAACGGCGTCGAGTCGCCTGCGCCGCTTCACGATTTAATCGACGTCGGGGTCTTCAGCGGCAAGAAGGACGAGGAAAAGCCGCTCGCCGTGCGCAAGGAATGGATTACTGGAGCGAACCAGAGCTTCGAGTTTATTGTGAAGGAACCGCCCACGCGCGCCGGAATTGATCCTTACAACAAGCTCATCGACCGCAATGGGGATGACAACACCATGGACATTACGAACAGGTAGGAAAGGACGGGTAAGGGAAACAGCAGGTCGCTCCGCTACGGAGCAACCTGCTGTTTCCGGGTCAGGCCTTGAGAAAATTTGAGGCTGCTAGCGCGCCGTCTCCAGCAGGGCGAGTTCCACGCCAGCGGGTGCGGACTTTTGTTCAGCGACCTGCATCCGGTGCTCCGCCTTTGACTTGGGAACATCCAGGTGGGCGCTTTTTTCCGCGATCCAGATCTCGCCTAGAAAATATTGGTCGCCACTCATCCGGAAAACGACCTTGCCCTTAGTCGCCGCCTGACGATCGCCTTCAAGTCGAATCATGACCAGGCCAGTGCCCGATGCTCCCTTGATGGCGACAATGTTCGCTGATTCCATGGAAATGGTGTAGGTACCAGGCGCGAAGTGATGATAGCCGGTCTCGAATGCGAACGGCACGTTTACCTTGCCGACTGTAGTTTGACCTTGGGCGTGTGATACCGGCGCCAATGAAACGACAGCGAGGACGGCGGCGAAAGCGGTTGCGCGAAACTTCCGTGTCGAGAGTGTGTTCATGGCGGTTTCTCCTTTTTTGGAAGGCGTCTTAGCCGCCCTCACTTACTAAGGCGCAACCGTCCCGCAAAAGGGGCCACCACTGGCAAAAATTATTCTTGCCCAGGCTCCGCGTCTTTGGACCCTGGCCGGAGCTCACGAAACAGCCAGATCCTGGCCAATGCCCAATCTCGCTTGACCGACCGCGGCGCGATCTGCAGCAAGGCGCCAATCTGCTCCACGGAGAGCCCTCCAAAGTAGCGCAACTCCACTACGCGGGCTTGTCGCGGGTTTTCCTTCTCCAGTTTTTTGAGTGCCTCGTCGAGGTGTTCCACCTCGTCCAGCTGCTCGGCCGAGATGGCAAGCTCATCCTGCATTTCCACCCGCTGCAGCCCTCCGCCTCTTTGTTCGGCGTTGTGCGCCCGCGCATAATCGACTAGTACCCGCCGCATTACGTTCGCCGCTAAACCGATGAAATGCGCGCGACTGTTCCAGTCGATGTCCTCGCCCACCAAGCGCAGATAGGCCTCGTTGATCAATGCCGTTGCTTGCAAGGTATGGTCCGGGCGTTCCCGCCGCATGTACCCTTTGGCCAGACGATGCAGTTCTGCATAGACCAGCGGCAACAGGTTTTCCGCTGCTTGCGTGTCTCCGGCATGCATTGCCTTCAGGAGTTGTGTCACCTGGCCGCCGTCGTCATCCATGGCTGCCTCCCGCAGACCCTATGGTATAGTCTGGCGAGCGCGAAAGGGCTAGCCGACATGGCTCGCCATGCGTAACTGCATGGGCACCTGCTGGATACCCACTATGGCCGATCTGCAGCAATCCGCCGAACAGCTATTTGGAGAAGCCCTTGAATTGCCGTCAGAGCGCCGGGCCGCCTACCTTGATCAAGCGTGCCAGGCCACCCCTGAGCTCCGCCCCCTGGTCGAGAAACTGCTTCGCGACAACGAACTCGCCGGAACCTTTCTCAACGAGCCTATCCTTACCCCCAACGGCGGGGATACAGTATCGGTCACGCAATCGGTCTCAAGCCGCCACCTGACCGCCGGAACGAGACTTGGCCGTTACTCGATTATCGAACCCCTTGGGGCCGGCGGAATGGGTGTGGTGTATCGAGCGCGCGATGAGAAGCTGGAGCGCGTGGTCGCGGTCAAGCTTCTGGCTCCCGGGATGTTCACGGGCGACGAGGCAAGGCGGCGTTTTCACAAGGAAGCTCTCGCACTGGCCAAGCTGAGCCACGCTCACATCGCGGCGGTGTACGACGTCGGCGAGCAGGATGGAATCGACTACATCGTGATGGAGTGCGTGCCGGGCGAATCGCTGGCGGCGAAAATCAAGCAGGGCCCGCTCACGGTGAAAGATGCGACGTCGATCCTCCTGCAAATTGCCCAGGCCCTCGAAGAGGCTCACGAACAAGGCGTGATACACCGTGACCTGAAGCCGGCCAACGTAATGATTACGCCGAAGGGACAGGCAAAGGTTCTCGACTTTGGACTGGCCAAGTTGCTCTCGGTGGCAAGAGATGCCACGGTGTCGGCTACGGAAACGCGTGGGCTCATGGGCACTCCCCTTTACATGTCGCCCGAACAAGCGCAAGAGCAGAACCTGGATGCGCGAACGGATCTGTGGAACCTGGGCGTAATCTATTACGAAATGCTTTCCGGCCGCGCGCCGTTCCGCGCGGATAGCAGCATTGCGGTTCTACGCGCGATTACCGACGAAGCACCCGTGCCGCTGCGGCAGCTCAGGCCGGATGTGCCGGCGCACTTGGCGAACAGATTGTTTCGCACGCGCTCGAGAAGAATCCGGATCGCCGCTACCAGTCAGCCGCCGAGGTCATTCGCGACGCTTCGGACCTTCTGTCCCGACTGAGCGCCACATCTCTGGTCTGGCAAAGCCGGCGAAGCCAGCCAAGCGCCTTGTATCTGTCGCAGTAGCGGTAGCCATATCTGCTGGCCATCTCGGTAGGCCTCTGGCTTTACTATCGCTCGTCTCGCAGGCATTGGGCGCGCGAAGAAGCAATTCCGCAAGCCAGGAACCTGTTTGCGCAAAACAAGCCACTCGCCGCCTTTCTTCTTCTCGACAAGGGCGCGGAATACTTGCCGTCGGATCCACAGCTCAAGCAGCTCACAGAGGAAAACTCTACCCTCACCTCGATCACCTCGTCGCCCTCGGGGGCCACGGTCCAGATCCAGGATTATCTCGTCCCGAACTCTCCCTGGCAAGACTCTCGGTACGACGCCCCTGGCAAATCTCCGCATGCCCAAGGGATATTTTCGCTGGAAAGTTTCGCAAGCCCGGCAGCGGAGAAATAACGGTCGCGCCGCCGACCGAGACCAAGATGGATTTTGCGCTGGGTGCGCAACAAACATCACCCAGCAGAATGGTGTGGGCGCCAGATGTTCAGCGGGCATGGTTCATCGGTTTTATCGGCATCTATGGTCCTTACAAGCTGCCCGCTTTTTACGTCGATCGGTACGAGGTCACCAACCGCGAATATCAGAAATTCGTGGATAGTGGAGGGTACGAACAGAAAGAGTACTGGAAGCAGGAGTTTACGCGGGACGGCCATGCCCTTGCGTGGGCCGAAGCCATGGCGCAATTTCGGGACACGACGGGCCGCGCGGGGCCATCGACCTGGGTCGCCGGTCACTATCCCCAGGGCCAGGCAGACTTTCCCGTTGCCGGCGTGAGCTGGTTCGAAGCTGCTGCTTATGCAGCGTTCTCAGGAAAGAGCCTGCCCGTATTGGCGCAGTGGCTCCAGGTAGATCCGCCCGACCTCGCCGCCAATGCGGTGCAGGCCAGCAACATTACCAGCAGCGCTCTCGCGCCTGTCGGGAAATACCCGGGGCTCGGCCCCTATGGAACCTACGACATGACCGGTAACGTTCGTGAATGGGTCGCGAATGGCGCGGGCGGCGATCTGCGCTTCATTCTGGGCGGTTCCTGGAAATCGCAGTCTTACTTGTCCACCACTCCCGAAGCACTGTCGCCATTCGATCGTTCGGAAACCAACGGATTCCGATGTGTGCGGAACATCGAACCTCTGCCGGTAGAAGCCCTGAACCCGGTCAAGCCCATGCTTCGTGATTTTACGAACTTCAAGCCGGTGTCCGACGAGGTCTTCAACGCCTACAAACTTCTTTATGCTTATCCGCACTCTCCGCTCAACGCACAGGTAGACGGTGTCGTCGAGGACACCCCCGACTGGCGCGAGGAAAAGGTCACCTTCGACGCTGCCTACGGCGGTGCCAGGATGTCAGCATATTTGTTCCTGCCGAAAAACGTGCGCCCACCGTACCAAACTGTTCTGTTCTTTCCCAGCGCCCGGGTGACGGGCCTTAGCGATAGCCGGCATCTGGGCGATGTGAAGTTTTTTGACTACGTCATTCAAAGCGGCCGCGCCGTGATGTATCCGGTCTATTTCGATACGTATGAGCGCAAGGTGAACCTCTATCTTCCCCAGGGCCTGGTGAGCAGCGAACTCAACATCGACCACTACAAGGACGCTGCTCGCTCGCTCGATTACCTCGCTACCCGGTCGGATATCGACAGCAACAAACTAGCGTACCTCGGGGTCAGCATGGGCTCGGCAAAGGGGGTCATTATTTCGACCCTGCTGCAGGATCGTCTCAAGACTTCCATTTTTCTCGACGGCGGGTACTTCCTCTTTTCGCCTACTCCCGGCAATGACCAAGCCGACTTTGCTCCCCGGCTTAAAATGCCGGTGCTCATGGTAAATGGGCGTTACGACTACGCCTTCTCTCTCGATCGGGCGCAGAATCCACTCTTCGCCATGCTGGGCACGCCCGCTGCAGAAAAGAACCACGTGGTTCTAGACACGCCGCACGATGTCACGGAGCAGCGCCCCCAGCTGGTCAAGGCGGTGCTCGATTGGCTCGATCACTACCTGGGACGCGTGAACGAATAAACGGGCGACGGCTCGCCGTGAAGCATGCCGTTTGAGGTTTCCTACCAGGTTTTAACAAACCCCGTGTATCGTTGCTTTTTTGAGCGACTAATCCCGCCCGGGCGGCATCGTTAGCAAGGATGAAGTCTCCAGCCCTGAAGCCGTAGTCCGTTTCCAACGAAGCATCCAGCCCGCCAACTGAATGAGGAAATAATCCATGCCGCTGCCCGCAGATGAAAAGGTCGTTGCTCTTAGCCAGGAATTGCTGCAAAAATTCGACCTGCTTTTCGGGTTGCATCCCGGCTTTCGACCGGTCCATGCGAAAGGCATCATGCTACATGGCGTCTTCACGCCAACGGCGGAAGCGGCCGGGCTCAGCAGGGCTCCTCACTTCAATAGGCCATCGACCCCAGTCACGGTGCGCTTTTCGAATTCGACCGGCATTCCAGTAATTCCGGACAATGATCCAAACGCCGATCCGCGCGGTTGTGCCATCCGGTTTCATCTTGCCGAGCGCGTGCACACGGACATCATTGCCCACTCGACCAATGCGTTCCCCGCAAGAACGGGCCAGGACTTCCTGGAGTTCCTAAGCGCCATTGCCGCGACTGATCTCTCGCACTTCCCCGGTTCGCCGCTGGAGAAATACCTGGGCTCCCACCCCGCTGCACTTGCCTTCGTTCAGGCTCCGAAGCCCCCGGCCTCGAGCTTCGCGCGGGAATCGTATTTCGGTCTGACTGCAATCCGCTTCCTCCATAAAGATGTTGCCGGCAGTTACGGACGTTACCGTATTCTTCCGGAAGCCGGGAACGATCATTTGGACGCCGCGGCAGCTGCCGCGAAAGGTCCGAATTATCTCTTCGACGAGATTGAGGCGCGGATCGCAAAGGAGCCAGTCAAGCTGAATGTGGTTGTTCAATTGGCCGAAGACGGGGACGTCGTGAACGATGCTACCGTTCCATGGCCGGAGAATCGCAAACTGGTGAAGTTAGGCCAGGTCGTGCTCACCGAGCTGGTGCAAAACGAAGCGCATGAACAGAAGAACATCATCTTCGACCCAATTCCTCGGGTGGATGGCATCGATCCTTCCGACGATCCCCTGCTGGAGTTGCGTGCCGCTGTGTACCTGTTGAGCGGGCGCCGCCGGCGGGCCGCGCCTGAATCATCGGCCCCGGCAAAATAAATCGAACCGGAACCGCCGGCAGATCGTATCTAGCTACCGGAGGGTTGAATGCAGATTGCGGCGGATGTCCGGTATGCGTTACGTCAATTTGGCAAGGCGCCGGGGTTTACGGCCACAGCGATTCTTACGCTGGCGCTGGGCATCGGCGCCACCACGGCAATTTTCACCCTGGTGTATGCGGTCTTGTTGAAGTCGCTGCCGGTGGTCAACCCAGAAGACTTGTATCGCGTCGGCAATGAAGAGAATTGCTGCGTCAACGGCGGTATGCAGGACAACTGGTCGATCTTCTCCTACGAGCAATACAAGCAGTTTCGCGATCAAGCCAGCGGCTTTGAAGAACTCGCTGCCTTTCAAGCCGGGCAGACCCTGATCGGGGTACGCCGCAATGGCAGCAACAAGCCATCCGAGTCGTTTAGGAGCGAATTTGTCTCCGGCAATTACTTCCAGACGTTCGGCATTCCTCCCTACATGGGGCGAACCATCACACCCAATGATGACCGCAAGGGCGCTCCCGCCGTTGCCATGCTCAGCTTCCGGACCTGGCAGGAGAAATTTGGCAAGGACCCGTCGGTAGTGGGAGCGGGGTTCGTGATCAACGGCCAACCCTTCACGGTGATCGGGATTACGCCCCCAGGGTTTTTCGGTGATCGCGTACAAAGCACTCCGCAGTCCTTCTACATTCCACTGAACGACGAGCCGCTGATTTCGCCCACCGCCGAGCTGCTGGATGAACCTTCGCTCGATTGGTTGGATCTGATCGGCCGCGTTCGCAAAGGCGCTGACCCCACCGCTATGGAAGCGCAGATGCAGGTACAGTTACGGCAATTTCTGTTGAGCCCCTTGAGCAAAGTAGAGGAACGCGACAAGCCTCTGGTGGCCAAGCAGATGCTGCACTTCTCTCATGGCGGCAATGGAGTGCAGATGATGAGAGACCAGTATCAGGAAGGTTTGCACCTCCTGATGTGGGTCTCGGGATTCGTATTGCTGATCGCTTGCGCCAACCTTGCCAACCTCATGCTGGTGCGTTCGGCCAACCGGCAACAGCAGACATCGGTGCGCTCGGCACTGGGAGCTCCCCGCATGATGCTCGTCCGGCAAACGCTCACCGAGAGCATTGTGCTCGGGGTGCTTGGTGGGATCGCCGGCATTGTGGTGGCGTTTGCCGGCACCCGGGTAATTTTGTATCTTGCTTTCCAACATGACCCGGTGCCCATCCAGGCGACCCCCTCGCTTCCCGTGCTCGGCTTTGCCCTTGCGGTTTCCTTGCTGACCGGGATTCTCTTCGGAGTCGCTCCAGCATGGTTAACCGTGAAGGCGAATCCGGTAGATGCCCTACGCGGCGCGAATCGGTCCACGGCGAATCATGGTGGATGGGCACAGAAATCTCTGGTAGTGCTGCAGGCAGCTCTCTCCGTGGTCCTGCTTTGCGCCGCCGGGTTGCTATCCCGCAGCCTGAGCAACCTGCAGCATCAAGACTTCGGCTTTGTCACCACGAATCGGTTCATCGCACATATCGACCCGCAGATGGCGGGCTACACGCCCGCCCAGCTGGAACCGCTGTACCGGCAACTGCACACGAATCTGGCACAAATTCCAGGGGTGAAGCAGGTGAGTTTCTCGTTGTACAGTCCGATGGAGGGAGACAACTGGGGCGAGGGCGTTTTTGTCGAAGGCGAGCCGCCGCCGGCTGCGGGAACGAAGGATCACGGAGCCTCATGGGTGCGGGCAAGTCCCAATTATTTCGACACCATTGGGACAAAAATTATTGAGGGCCGCGCCAATAACGAACAGGACACGCCGGCCACTCGCAACGTCGCCGTAGTGAACCGTTTTTTCGAGAAGAAATATTTCAAAGACGGCCACGCCGTCGGCAAACACTTCAGCGACGATTTGAAGCACCCAGGATATTTTGAGATCGTGGGTGTCACCGAAGACACGAACTATTGGGGACCGTCAGAGAAGATGCGCCCAATGTACTTTCTGGCTCAAGGGCAGAAGGTTCACAGCGACCAACCGCGCTATGAGAAATTTCAGGACGGATCGCAATATCTCAATGCGATCGAAATTGAGACTGCGGGCAACGTGCCTGGACTCGAGATGCAGGTCCGGCATGCAATTTCGCAGATCAACGCCGATCTGACCGTCATCGATTTCCAAAGCTTTGCCGAACAGGTAAAGGCGAACTTCACGCAGCAGGGCATGATTGCCAAGTTGACCTCGTTCTTCGGCATTCTGGCGCTGGTTCTGGCTTCCATCGGGCTCTATGGTGTGACCGCTTACTCGGTGGAACGCCGGACGAGCGAGATTGGTATCCGCATGGCTCTGGGCGCCGATCGTTTGAATGTGCTGCGGCTAGTGCTGCGCGGTGCTTTATGCAAGTAGGAATTGGTTTGGCAATCGGTATTCCCGTAGCCATCCTCGGTGGCCACGCGATGGCGAGCCAGCTGTTCGGGGTAAAGCCTTATGACGCCGTCGTATTGTCGATCACTCTGCTGGTGCTGTGTACGGCGGCCTTTCTGGCAGCACTGGTGCCTGCACGCATAGCTTCAGGACTGGAACCGATGCGGGCGCTGCGCACCGAGTGATGGTGTTCTCACGTGCGCTTCATGCCCATGCCATAAGAATCGCCCCGCCGGCGATCAACAGAACTCCGGCTGCCTTGGCTAAGGTGATCGTCTCGCCGAGAAGTGGCCAAGCCAGCAGTACGACAAAGACCACGCTCAACTTGTCGATGGGAGCCACCTTGGATGCCTCCCCCATGGAGAGAGCGCGAAAGTAGCAAATCCACGACAACCCGGTGGCCAGGCCTGAAGCGATTAGGAACATCCAACTGCGGCGGCTCACGTGCGCAAGACCGCTATGGCTGCCAAGACTAAACGCGATCGTCCAGGCAAACGCTAAGACCACCGACGTTCGAATGGCGGTGGCCAGGTTCGGATCGACATGGGCGACACCGACCTTGGCAAGTAAAGCCGTGGCCGCTGCGAAAAGAGCCGAGAGGACTGCCCAGGCAAGCCAGTTCATAAAAGCGCCATAGGAATAGTTTATTCGTCCAGCAGCAAACTTGAGCTGTGGCCCGTGGTGAATGCTTTACCATGAGAGCAGAAATAGGAAACAGGGCTACTGGATGAGTGCAGAAACAACGCTTGCAAAAGCCGGCTACCTTTCCGTTTTGCGGCGGGAGTGGCTCCTGGGAGCGGCCTTTGCGACGACGGCATTGTTTCTGCTGTTTGGCAAAGCCTGGCTCGCGGATCTGTCGAATCCGTTGTGGTTCGCCCTGATGCTGGTTTGGCTCTTCGCCGTCATCATGAGCTCGGCTTTTGCCGTAGTGCATCACGCAGAGAGCCTCGCGGTGCGCCTCGGAGAGCCTCTGGGGACCTTGGTGCTGACGCTTTCCGTAATCGGCATCGAAGTGATGATGATCTCCGCGGTCATGCTTACCGGCGAGGGAAAGCCGGCGTTGGCGCGCGACACGATGTTCGGCATCGTGATGATCGTGCTCAACGGCATGATTGGCCTCGCCTTGCTTCTAGGCGGCTTACGCCACCACGAGCAGGAATACAACCTGCAAGGGGCGAACTCTTATTTGTCCCTGATCCTGCCTCTTGACGGTGCTTGGCCTGGTGCTCCCGAATTTCACCAGCGCCTCTCCCGGCCCTACGCTGTCCGTCTTTCAATCCGTCTTTCTCGCAATTATGTCGATCGGGATTTACAGTCTCTTCCTGATCATCCAGAACTGGAGACACCGCGATTACTTTGTCAAGCCGGCCAACGCCATCGTGCTGGATGGGGCGGCAACGTGCGTCAGGACACGGGGATATCGAAACCAACTCAATTACATATCATTCCATCTTTCTGTTGATGTATCTCCTGCCGGTCGTGGTGCTGGCGGAAGAGATTGCCGTGCCGATCGATCATGGCATTGAGGTCCTTCATGCGCCGTTGGCGCTGGGAGGTTTCCTGGTGGCCGCGTTGATCTTGTCTCCCGAGTCGTTAGCGCCACCCGCGCGGCGCTGGCCAATGATCTGCAACGTTCCATCAACATTCTGTTGGGTTCTGTACTGGCGTCGATCGGGCTGACCATTCCCGCTGTGCTGACCATCGGCTTGGTGACGGGCAAAACCATAGTGCTGGGCCTTGATCCCGCAGATTCGCTCTTGCTGGTTTTAACGCTGGCGGTTTGCGCGCTCACCTTCACCAGCAACCGAACCAACGTTCTCCTGGCGGCGGTGCACCTGCTGCTTTTTCTCGCCTATGTGATGCTGATCTTTTCGCACTAGCAGCCAGTCTTCTAACAGAAACCAAGAGGAACCAGACGGGTGCCCCAGGTTCGCACCAGCGTACCTGGGACGAAAACGATTGGGCGAAGCCCTTACCAAAGCTCTTAGACCCCGCCGGGGTGAGATTGCCCGTCGAGGAAAGCGTTCGAAAGAATCGTTTTCAACACACGTACGCTGGTGCGAACGTGGGGCACCCGTCCAGTTTCACGCAGACAGTTCACGCCTTACGCGCCTGGTACAGAAGCCGAAGCAGACGCCTCTCTTCCGTCAGCGTCTGCACGCAGGAAAGAAACCGTTGTAGTCCTTCCCACTTATCCACGCCTTCTGCGGCGATCAGCCTTTCTCTGTGTGTTTGCCTGGCGTCGTGCCACCTGGCCGCGATCTGGGCTGCGCTCTCTGTCGTATCCAATACGCTTGATGTCGGAAAAGCCCGCGTTCCGGATCCATCGTTCATTCTCTCCAGGTGGACTGAATATATAGAACCCGATCGAGCTCCGGGTAGCGATTTCCTGGTGCGTAATCAGCCCTCCGATAACCAGGGCGTCACTGAAGAGCATCCGCCCTACTCCCGGCTTCAGGATCCGGTACATTTCGCAGAGCAGAGACGGCCTCCCCGGGATGTGGCACAAGACGTCGTTGGCGAAGACCGCGTCAAAGCTCGCGTCCGCAAAGGGCAGTCTTTGCGAAACGTCGCATACTTCAAAGCGCACCTTTTGCGAAATGCCTGCGCTCAAGGCCAACTGATTCGCAGTATGAATTCCCAGCTCATTGATATCGAGACCAACGATGTGACAGCCAAATTCCTTAGCGATATGCAGCGCGTAGGCACCCGAACCGCAGCCGATTTCCAGCACCGACGAATCGCCGGTGAGCGCAAGCGATCGTGGTATCTCTTCCGACTCTTGGGTAGTGACCCAGCTGGTCTGGCCGAAATCTTCCCCGTAGGTTTCGATTCTTACCTGTCGATAGACATCCGAATCGTAGTTGCCGTAAGCGCCGTCATAGAGTTCGACATTGTCCGACATATTTACCCATTAAACGACGAGGCGATCACGCGAGCAACTTCTTCAAATGAGGCGCGGTTCGGCTTGCGGACGTTTGGGATACCTCGGCAGGCGTTCCGGATGCAACCACGTGCCCGCCCTCTTCTCCCGCACCCGGGCCAATATCCATCACCCAGTCACTCGCGGCAACTACGCGCATGTCATGCTCCACCACGATAACCGTGTTGCCTGATTGAACCAGGGCGTTGAGCTGCGCCATCAGCTTATCGACGTCTGCGGCATGCAACCCGGTCGTTGGCTCGTCGAGGATATAGAGAGTGGATCCGCGCTGCGGCCGTTGCAGCTCGGTCGCAAGCTTGATGCGCTGAGCCTCACCGCCGGAGAGTTCCGTAGCCGGTTGACCGAGTCGCAAATAGCCCAGGCCAACTTCCCGCAGAACTTCCAGCGACCGCAGCAGTGGCGGCTCCGCTGCAAAAAACTCCCACGCCGCATCCACCGTTAACCCCAGCACCTCGGCGACGCTTTTCTCCCGGTACTTCACTTCCAGCGTCTTGGCGTTGTATCGAGCTCCATGGCAAGTGGGACAAGGCGCATAAACACTGGGTAGAAAGAGCAACTCGACGCACACGAAGCCCTCGCCCTGGCAAGTTTCGCACCGGCCTTTGGCGACATTGAAGGAAAAACGCCCAGCGTCATAGCGGCGGGCGCGCGCCATTTTGGTCGCCGCGAATAGTTTGCGAACGTGATCGAACAAGCCGGTGTAAGTCGCGAGATTGGAGCGCGGAGTACGGCCAATCGGACTCTGGTCAACCCGCACCAAGCGGTGGATGCTTTCCAGGCCACCGGCTATCTTGCCACTGGTAGCGACCGGCGGTGCTGCTTCCAGATCTTCTTGGGCTTCCTCCTCAACGGGAAGAGGATGGCCGAGTTGTTCTGCCACCAGCTCGACCAACGCCTGACTGACCAGGCTCGACTTGCCCGAACCGGAAACTCCGGTGACCGAGGTAAAGACCCCCAGGGGAAAGTCGACATCGAGGTGATTCAGGTTATTGCGCGTGACCTCCTTTCAACCTCAGCCATCCTTGAGGCGAACGGGCGGTTCGTTTGGGGAGTTGCTGATTGCCGAAAAGATATCGTCGAGTTTGCGATTTCTCGATCGCCTCCAGGCCTTTCGGTGGGCCGCTATAGAGCACATATCCGCCTTGCTCGCCTGCGCCTGGGCCGACATCGACCAGCCAGTCGGCGTGCGAGATCACATCGAGATCGTGTTCCACCACGAACAAGGAATTTCCCGCCGAACGCAAGCGCTCAAAGGCCACCAGGAGCGCTTGGATATCAACCGGATGTAATCCCGCGGACGGTTCATCGAGCACATAGACCACTCCGAAAAGATTGGAGCGTATCTGGGTGGCCAGCCGTAAACGCTGAAGTTCACCCGGCGAAAGCGTCGGCGTGCTGCGCTCCAGCGTGAGATACCCGAGCCCTAAATCGAGTAGCACGGCAAGCCGCGATACCAGATCCTCGGCGATCCGCTGGGTGACGATCACTTTTTCCGGGTGCTCTGCTTCTGTGGTTGTGTTGCGAGGCGCTGTTCCCTCGGCAAAGGGGCGCACAATGGCTGCGAGGCGCTTGAGTGGCAATCTCGAGATTTCTGCAATATCGAAGCCTGCAAATTTCACCGAGAGCGCCTCTAGTCGCAACCGCTTGCCATGACATAGCGGACATTCTGTGCTCAGCATGTACTGGGCCACGCGCTTCTTCATCAATGGGCTCTGGGTGGTGGCGAACGTGTGCAGTACGTGGCGTTTCGCGCTGGTAAACGTTCCCTGGTAACTGGGCTCGATCTTTTGTCTGAGTGCTGCGCGCGTCTCCTTGGGGGTGAACCCGGCGTATACCGGCACCACCGGCTGCTCATCGGTGAAGAGGATCCAGTCACGGTCCTTCTTCGGCAGGTCCCGCCAAGGGCGATCGACGTCATAGCCGAGCGAGGTCAATATGTCGCGTTGATTCTGCCCTTGCCAGGCGGTGGGCCACGCGGCGATGGCACGCTCCCGGATGGTAAGCGAATCATCCGGCACCATGGAGCGTTCCGTCACTTCATAAATCCTGCCCAGCCCATGGCACTTCGGACACGCTCCCTCGGGTGTGTTGGTGGAAAAGGATTCGGCGTAGAGGAGCGGTTGGTTGGGTGGATACTCCCCGGCCCTTGAATAGAGCATGCGAAAGAGGTTCGATAGCGTGGTGACACTGCCGACTGACGAGCGAGTGGTGGGCGATCCACGTTGTTGCTGAAGTGCAACGGCGGGTGGCAAGCCATCGATGGCATCCACCTCCGGCACGGCCATCTGATGAAACAGGCGGCGGGCGTAGGGAGAGACCGATTCAAGGTACCGCCGTTGCGCCTCCGCATAGAGAGTGCCAAATGCCAGAGAAGATTTGCCCGAACCAGAAATTCCGGTAAAAACGACCAAGGCATCGCGAGGAATGGAAACGTCTACATTCTTGAGATTGTGTTCCCGTGCGCCCCGCACCTGAACGAATCCGTCTTTCTTCATCGCACCTAATCTCCTGCGCCGGGCATTCAAAAAAAGAAACCCAAACTGGCGCTCATCGAATCTAAGGCCAGAAGTTGCTTGACCGAAAAGAACTGACCAGTAGGATGTTGCTCGAAGGTAAAGTGATCAACTCCTCCGGCGAGGGCAGGAAACGCGTATGGTTTCGGCAATTCATCGCGGAGGGATCAAGGGGTGGATGCTGCCGCCACTGCTTGGGTTGTTGACAACACGGGTGTTTGCTCTCGATCGCAATGACATGATCAGCCGGTTCCATCCCACCGCCTGGACGGTAGCAGAGGGTGAACCTTTCTTCCAGACGGCTTGGTTCCTGTTGCTGTGCGTCGCCGCGGCCGGCGGACTGTTTTGGCTTCTATTCGCCCTCCGGCTGAGGCAAGTGACCCGCCAGCTTCAGGCGCGTCTCGCCGAACGGCTCGCAGAGCGGGAAAGAATTGCTCGTGAACTCCATGATACTTTGCTGCAGAGCATGGGGGGCCTGATTTTGCGGTTCCAGACGGCAGCCGAGCGCATCCCGCAAGATGACCCGACGCGCCAGATGTTAGAAGAAGCACTCAAGCAATCCGACAAAGTGCTAGCCGAAGGGCGGGAACGGCTCGTTGGGCTCGGAAGCGGATCCTCTGTCGCCAACGACCTGCCCGAAGCCTTTGCGGCGCTGGGTCAGGAACTCAGCCAAGATCATCCGGCGGATTTTTGCGTAGTGGTGAACGGCGAGCCGCGGGAGCTGCATCCTGTTGTCCGCGACGAGGTATTCCGCATTGGCCGTGAGGCGATCGCTAACTGCTTTCAGCACGCCAACGCAGAGCGATGCGAAACGGAGATCAACTACGATCCCAGGCATCTGCGCATCGCCATCCGCGATGACGGTTGCGGCGTCGAGCAGACGATTCTTGAGGTTGCGCACCGCTCGGCAGGTTGGGGGATGCCCGGAATGTTTGAGCGCGCAACTAAGATTGGCGCTCATCTCGAAGTCTGGAGCCGGCCCGGGATGGGTACTGAAATAGAAGTGCGGGTTCCCGCAGTGATTGCTTATCGTTCCACTACCAATGAATCGCGCTGGCAATGGCTACGCCGTCTTGCGACTCGTGCGGGCTAATTGCGCAGAGTCCCGGTGTGTCCTCATTGAGATCAAAGTGCTAAGTCACCAAACGGGGCTGGCGAATTGAACGCTCCAGATTGGGCCTTCGGCAAACAGAGGAGAATCCAGCCGAATGACGGCCGGCACCCTGCTCTCGGTGACCCACGCGTGGGAATCCGGAGGCTGTTTACCGATCATAGGAGCTATCACGCCGGCAACCCCGCCTATATGAACTTTGATGTAGTATCGCGCTGCATTGTAGGAACGGCCGCCGACCGTGAAGTGATCATTCCCATCCTTCGCAATGGCCAGCTTTACCAAACGCGGCTTGGGTGTGAGCGCAATATACGAGACCTCGAGAGGAGTGTTGGCTTGCATGTTCTGAATCAGAGGCATGAGAACGCCGTTGGCAAGATCCGGCGGCAGATCCATGTGCTCCGGCTTCGCCTCGTCCGCGTTTTTTGATAAGTCACGAACAGTCACCTGCTGTGCGGGCATATCGATCGTTACATCGCAGGGGTGCGGAAAGGACTTGCCGCGCTGTATATGCCGGTCATTGATCAGGCGAATGGTTTCTCCTTGTGAGTAGAGCGTCGTCTCATCATCGAGCGATCCATCGCGAAAATGGAAAACTACGTGAAGCGTGATCCGGTGCCTATTGGGAACCTGTGTCAGTTCTCCAGAGCCAAGAATGGCCCCGGCCGCATCCCGTAAAATGACAAAGCCGTGCTCGTTGCCGGTTCTGTAGCGCAGTTTTAACTCTTGGCTTCGCGCGCTGTAAGAGGCGCCCAGCAAAGCCACCGCCAGCAGACCGGCAGACCATTCGCCGAAGGAACTTCGACGCCACTCTCTTCTCATCTGCTTCTCCTGCTGGTCTACGATGCCGATGAAACGTAACGCGTGAGGCACCGCCGCTAATTATCTAATGTACCGGGCGTCCATCGCAGTCCAGGTATAGGCCGTCTCTCGGAACCCAGGTGCGCGTGAGATTGACTGTCTTTTGACGGGCATGATAACTTTTCGGCGGCCTAGCGAAAGCTCCGTTGCGTATTGTGAAACGAATAATCGCTGGCCATCATAAGGATGTGCCTATGCCACTCCGGGGTTTGCGACTGCGGATGCTGTTGCATTTTGCCGTCATGGTCGGCCTCATCGCAATTCCGTTAGCCCACAGCCAGGGCTCGCAAGGGGATGCGGCCTCGTCCAGCACTGCCTCCTCGCTGAGCGGTCCCAGCTTTATCCCGGATGGCAGCTTCGGCGGGTCAACCCTCGCTGGATGGCACACTCTGGGAAAGGCCGACTGGCGCGCAGACCGGGGCGAGATCATCGGGAAAGGAACAGGCGCGGGCGGTTCTGGCTGGCTGGTGCTCGACCGGTCGTTCCAGGATACCGGCCTCTACGCATCCTTTCAGTGTGTTGGTCCCTGCGATGCCGGTATTTTGTTGCGAATGCGTCCTACGGCGGATGGTATGCGAGGCACCTACCTGGCCATTAAGAATGGCGACCTTAATGCGTATAGCCTCACGCTCGATAGTGCCGGGAAAGAAATCCAGAGGCAGGAATTGCGCTCAGCCGGTGGACTGATCAGGTTTGCGCCGCCCCCGCCCGATCCTTCCGCTCCTGCACAGCCCACCACCTATCCGTCACCCCCGAGCGCCCCACCCGGCGTGACTATTCCCATCACGCGGCCGCAGCAGGGAATCCGCGAAGGGGAGTGGAATGAAATAGAACTGCTTCTTGATGCGGACATTCTCCGGGCCTTCATGAACGACGGTGGAGGATACGCTAGCGTGGCCACAGAAGAGATGAATGGGTACGGGACCATCGCGCTCTATGTAGGCAAAGACAGCGAAATTCGTTTCAAGAACGTCGCTTACAAAGATCTCGCCATCAAGAAAGATCCTCCCGAAGAAGTGGGGAGCCGCTTTCGCATGCAGCGCCTGAACTCCTTCTATTACGGCTGGTCGGCCGCAGCGGCGGACTTCAACCGGGACGGGAAGATGGATATCGTCTCCGGTCCGCTCATTTACTTTGGCCCCGATTACTTGACCTCCCGAGAGATTTATCCCGCAGTGGCCTACAACGCTTCGACTCAGTTCTCCATGGACGACTGGGTAGAGCACGCTTATGACTTTACCGGCGACGGCTGGCCTGACGTCTTGACCACCAGCCACGCGGGGGGCGGCAAAGATGGCGCGGCTCTCTACGTCAATCCCAAGGGCGAGTCACGTCGCTGGGAAAAATTCAAGGTGGTGCCGCTGATTCAGAGCGAAGAAACGGTCCTGAAGGATGTGGACGGCGATGGGAAGCCGGAGTTGGTCTATGAAGCCGAAGGATACATGCGCTATGCCAAGCCCGATCCAGCCAATCCCACGGGAACCTGGATCATCCACACCATCTCAGAGAAAGGTCCATGGCCGGCTCATGGGATCGGCGTCGGCGACATCAACGGCGACGGTCGAATGGATATTCTCGGCGCGCAGGGTTGGTGGGAACAGCCACCGCCCGGGAGTGGCGACCAGTTGTGGAAGTATCATCCCGTGGCCTTCGGCAGTTGGGGACGCGCGGGACCGGGCGGCAGTGAGATTGGAGTGTATGACGTAAACGGCGACGGGTTGAACGACGTCGTTACCAGCCTGCAGGCGCACGGTTGGGGACTGGCATGGTTTGAGCAGAAGCGTTCAAAGAACGGCGAGATCACCTTCGTCAAGCATATGGTGATGGACAACTACAACACCAACAATTCCGGCGGAGTCGCCTTCTCTGAGTTACACGGCACGGCCATAGCCGATGTGGATGGCGACGGTATTCCAGACTTCATCGTCGGCAAGCGGCTCTGGTCCCATCTGGACGATTACTTCGACGAGGATCCTTATGGTCCGGCGGTTCTTTATTGGTATAGGACGGTGCGCAATCCCAAGGCGCCAGGGGGCGCGGAACTGGTGCCGCAATTGATCCACAATCGCTCCGGCGCTGGATCGGATGTACTCGCCGTTGACCTCAACGGTGACGGACGGATGGATATTGTGACCTCGACCAGGAGTGGAACGTATATTTTCTGGGGCAAGCCTGCAGAGCGAACGAAAACGTCGAAATAACTTTTCCTGTGGGACAAGGACGGATGAAAAGCACCTTGGGCAAAGTCGTGGCAGTCTTCACTTCCGCGGTCACCTTGACGGCGGTGATGGCCTCCGCCAAGGACGGGAAGAAATACACCACGTGGAGCGACTATGAAGGCAGCGCCGACTCGGCGCAATATTCTGCCCTGACGCAAATCAACAAATCGAATGTCACCCAGCTGCAGCAGGTGTGGTTTTATCCCGCGGGCAACAACGGCTTTCGCTACGGCTTTAATCCGCTCGTGGTGGACGGAGTGATGTACGGGGTGGGAAAAGATAATGTTACCGTCGCTCTCGACGCCGCGACCGGCAAGGAGATCTGGGTTCACGACAACGGCATTCCCCGAGGCATCACCAACCGCGGCTTCAATTACTGGGAAAGCAAAGATCGCAGTGATCGCCGTCTCCTCTACGCATCCGACAACATGCTTCATGCGCTGGACGCGCGCACCGGCAAGTTAGTGGATTCCTTCGGCAACCATGGCAGCGTCGATTTGCGGGAAGGCCTGGGGCGCGACCCCAAGACCATCCGGTTTATCCAGTCTGGCGGCCCAGGACGGGTCTTTGAAAATCTACTGATCCTGGGTTCGTCCACTGGAGAAGAGTACGGATCGCCTCCCGGTGATATTCGCGCCTATGACGTGCTCAGCGGAAAGATGGTCTGGATCTTTCATACCGTTCCCCATCCCGGCGAATTTGGTTACGAAACCTGGCCGAAGGATGCCTGGAAGTACGTTGGCGGCACCAACGACTGGGGTGGGCTGACGATCGACGAGGAGCGCGGAATCGCTTACATCCCACTCGGATCGCCTACCTATGACTTCTATGGCGCGGATCGCACGGGCGCCGGTCTCTTCGGTGACTGCCTGCTGGCGCTCGACGCTCGTACAGGCAAATATATTTGGCACTTCCAGGCCGTTCATCATGATCTCTGGGATTACGATCTGACCACCGCGCCCAAGCTTCTGACCGTGAAGCACGATGGAAAGATGGTCGACATCGTTGCCCAGGCGGGAAAGAACGGTTTTCTATATGTCTTCGACCGGGTTACCGGCAAGCCTATCTGGCCGATTGAGGAACGTCCCGTTCCCCAGTCGGATATGCCCGGCGAGCACTCCTGGCCCACCCAGCCTTTCCCCACAGCGCCGCCTCCCTTCGCCCAGCAATCATTCACGCCCGACGACGTCGATCCTTACATCAGCGATCCAGCGGAGCGCGCAAAGATCAAAGAACAGTTGCAAAACGCCCGCAATGAAGGCATCTACACGCCGCCCGGATTGAAAAACACGGTTGAAATCCCAGGGAACAATGGCGGAGGCAACTGGGGTGGTGGGGCGGTTGATCCGGCCACCGGCATTTTGTATATCCAGACAAAAAACGCGCCCTCGATGCTGAAACTGGAGCCGAATCCGCCCAAGCGACAGATGACCGGCACACCCGAGACCGAGGGCCGCATCCTCTACATACAGAATTGCCAGGCGTGTCACACGGCAGAGTTGACCGGCCAGCCACCCTCGATTCCTTCGCTGGTCGGCGTGGTGTCGCGGATCGGCGCGGATCGCGTCAAGAGTACGGTACAGGATGGCGCTTCACCCATGCCGGCCTTTACCAGCCTTTCTGAAAAAGAAGTCGATGCCCTGGTCGCCTATCTTACGGATCCGTCAAAAGCGCATGTACCGCCGGACCTGCTCGCCTACCTCTCATCTCCCCGGCCTCCGCCTCCGCCTACGGCGGCTGGCTCTCCTCCTGCCCGTTATTGGACTGGGTATGGATATATGAATTCCAGTGAAGGCCTGCCGGCCAACAAACCGCCCTGGTCGAGTCTGACCGCTTACGACTTGAACAAAGGAACGATCAAGTGGCAGATCCCCTTGGGGAGCGTAACGGAGTTAGTCGCTAAAGGAGTTACAGATACGGGTAGTTACTGGCCGCGTGGTGGAGTGGTGGTCACGGCAGGCGGTCTGATTTTCTCCGGGACCATCTCGGATGCGACCATGCGCGCCTACGACAAAGACACCGGAAAGGTACTGTGGGAAAAGGTAATGCCTGCCGCGCCCGAGGGGATTCCCGCTGTCTTCGAGGTGAACGGGCGAGAATACCTTGCGTTCACTGCCAGGCCAAGCCTGAAACATATCGGTCCGGCAGGCGAGAGAACAACGATAGAAGCAGCGCCGAATGCACCCCAAACGCAGGGGTTTTATGTGTTCGCACTGCCGGAGCGAGGGCATAAGTAGTACAGAGAGTCGGATGATCCTCTGTGTCTTGACGACGGTATAGGCAGCTGGTAGGCTTCCTTGGATATTACGCAACTGCTATAGCTTTCTGTACAAACTTTAGCCACTGTAAAGCCGGGACGCGTGGATTATTCAAGCTTTGGATTGCTGGACAAGATAGCGGTGGTCACTGGAGCGTCGCAAGGAATTGGCCGGGCGGTTGCGCTCGGGCTTGCGCAAGCCGGAGCACATCTTGTATTGGCCAAATACCCTGAGAAGCGACAGGACGAGATACAAGCTGTCCAGGCCGAGATTGAGGCATTAGGACGCAAGGCAATCATCGTGCAGACCGATGTGGCGGACGTAATCCAGGTGCGCGCCCTGATGGATAAGACGAAGGAAACTTTCGGACGCATCGACATCCTGGTGAACAACGCCGGCTGGACAGGGACCACTCCTGCCCTCGACGTGACTGAAGAGGAGTACGACCGCACCATGGCGGCATCCTTGAAGAGCGTGTTTTTTGCCTCGCAAGCCGCTGCCCGCCTCATGATTCCGCAAGGCGGGGGCAAGATCATCAACATTGGTTCGAATTTCGGCGAGATCGCTTTCAAGTCGCGATCGGTCTACGCCGCGGCCAAGGCTGGTGTCCACCACTTGTCTCGGGCCCTTTCGTTGGAGTGGGCGAAAGATGGTGTTTTGGTGAATGTAGTCGCGCCTTGCATCACGGAAACTGAGTCACGCAAAAATATTCTGGAACGGCCGGGCTACAAAGAATGGGCGACCAAGGAGATGATTCCACGGGGACGATGGAATCAGCCCGACGACCTGGTGGGCGCGGTGCTGTTTCTCGCGAGCCCCCTCTCCGACATGGTGGTGGGCCATGTATTGATGGTCGATGGCGGCTGGACGATCCACTAAAGGCTGAGAGCAGGAGAGTAGATAGGTGGAGATGAAGCTCCGCAATAAAGTCGCGTTGATTACGGGAGCCAGCCAGGGGATCGGCAAAGGAGTCGCGGAAATATTCGCGGAAGAGGGCGCTGACGTCGCCATCAACCACTTCGGCTCACGCGAGAAGGCTTGCGAAGTTGGGGAGTGGGTCGTGCGCCAAGGCCGGCGGGCCCTGGTGGTGGAGGCAGATGTCAGCCAGCGGAGCCAGGTGGAGTTGATGTTCGACCGGGTGGAGCGAGAGCTTGGTCCGGTAGATGTGCTGGTGAACAACGCAGGCATTGAAACGATCGTTCCTTTTCTGGAGCTGACCGACCAGCAGTGGGACGACGTAGTGAACGTGGATCTGCGCGGAGAATGGATCTGCTGCCAGGTCTTCTGCCGTCTGGCCGTGGCCGCCGGCCGGCCAGGTTCCATCATTAACATAGGCTCGATCCAGGCAGGTAAGGCTTTGCCTGGACGAACCCACTACGCCCCGGCGAAGCTGGCCATCGAGGCCCTGACTCGCAATATCTCCGCGGAGATGGGTGCTTCTGGAATCCGCGTCAATTGCATTCACCCGGGCTTGATTGAGACGCCGATGGTTGACTGGGTGGTGAAGCATCCTGACCCCACCGTGCTGCCTGGAGTGGTGGCTCAGATCTCCTTAGGCCGCACCGGACAACCCCGCGAAATTGGAACCGTGGCTGCGTTTTTTGCCTCTGAGGAAGCCAGGTATGTAACCGGCCAGTCGATCTACGTCGATGGCGGTTGGGTTGGGAAGTAAGTGAACTCGAATCCTTACGCCCTCCGCCAAGGCATCCTGAAGCTGCTGGCCATCAAAGATTCCGACATCCGCCTCCTGACCCTGGAGCAATGCCGCGATGCCGTCGATAAAGGCCTCCACGCGGGCGGTGCCTTCTCCTCCGTTATCCCGCTGGTAGCGCTGTTCTACGGGGGCTTCATCGAACTGGACATCGAAGATCCCACGCGGCGCGGGCAGGATATTTTCACGTTGAGCAAAGGCCACGCGGTAGCAGCGCTGGCCTCTATCTATGCCGAACTTGGCTATTTCGACCGCCAGACGCTCAAGAACTCGCGCTCGTTTGCCAGCATTTTGAATGGGCACCCGGGGCCGATCTTGCCCGGGGTGCATATCGCCACGGGACCAATGGGACAGGGATTTGGTGTGGCCCAGGGCTTCGCTATTGCCGGCCGTAGCAGCCCGCGATTCGATTCCTACTGCATGACTGGTGATGGGGAACTGCAGGAAGGCCCTATTTGGGAAGCGGTGATGTATGCCGGTCAAAACCACCTCGACAACCTCTGTGTGCTGGTCGATCGCAACAACGGGCAGCTGGATCTCCACACGCGCATGGTTTTCCCCATGCCCGAGCTGGAGACGGTGTTTCGCTCCTTTGGCTGGCAGGCGCACACGGTGGACGCAACCCAATTCGATGGCGTGGTGGCGGCATTGGAGAGCTTTCGTTTTGGTCCGCGCAATGGCAAGCCGACGGCGATCATTTGTAACAGCACCAAGGGCTTTGGCTCCTTCTCTGATTTTCTCAACAAGCACAAAGCCACGCTGCCGGATAGCCTGATAAGCCAGGAGCACGCGCTGCAATCGCAGCAGCGGCAAGCGCGCATGGAGGAGTTTGCTCTCTACTGCGAGCGGCTGAAGGGTAGCACTGAAGCAGAAGCCACGAGAGACTCGCTGTTGGAAGCGGCTCATGGCATGCACCTGGAGAGCGACTGGGACTGTGTCGCGCGGCGAACTGTAACTACGGTTGTTGGCCCTGTACTGACCAAGCGGGTCCCTGTGCGCAACAAGCGCATCTCTTACGACCCTGGGCTATTGCCACAACTGGATCGCAAGAAAGAATATGCCGCCTCTGATGTGGTAACGGCCGCGATGAAAATCTTTGCCAAAGACGCAGCGGTGGTCTCGATTGATGCTGACCTTGCATCCACCAGCGGCCTTGAGGCAGGCGTTGCTTTTGTCGACCAGAAGCGAGCCTTGAACGTGGGTGTCGCCGAGGCCAACATGATGTTGATCGGGGAGGCATTCGCGGCGTTGGGATATAACACGTGGGTCAGCACCTTCTGCCCTTTCTTTGATTGGAAGGTGCTACGTCGGATCGCTGTAGGAGCCCAGGAGCGGCAGGAAGCGATCGATGCGCCCGACGGTTGGCTGAGCGAAGGCCATGGCCTCGATCTGACCTTCCTTGCCACTGCGGCAAACTTCGAAACCCGCACCAACGGCGCCACCCACATGGGCAACGACGACAGCACGACGTTCGATGCGGTCGCCCGGTTGAAAATCATCGATGTCTCCTGCCCGCAGCAAATGCTTTCCATCATGCAATGGATCATGGAAGGCAATCGCGGCCTGGTCTACCTTCGCGTCATGCGAACCGGCTCGCCGGTGCTTTACGGTAGCGACTACTTATTCGCATTTGGCAGAGGTCATCGTCTGCTTAGCAGCCCGGCGGATCGCGCCACGATCATCAGCAGTGGCCGCGGGGTACATGAGGCGCTGGCCGCGGCCGAGCAATGCGCGAGTGCCGGTGTCGCGGTTGGCGTGGTCGATATGCCGTCGATCGACGAGGAACTGTTGTTGGAGCTGTACGACTCAGGCCAGCTTCTACTACTTGCGGAGCAGAACAATGGATATATCTGGCAGAATTTCCTGAAGGTTCTTTACCGCAATCGTGCCAGGGTGAAGCTGGATGGATGGGGGAAGATCGTCACCCTCAACACGCTCAAGAGCGATGGTCAGCCGCAGTTTATTCATTCTGGGACCTATGAAGAGCTGACTGCGGCCTTTGATTTGACCCCCGAAGCAATCGCCCACACCGTTCTGACATGGAAGGAGAATCGATGACCTTACCGATCGTGGATGAAAATTCGATCGAGGCGCTTGATCTTCCCGGCCGGCGTCTGCGCTGGTTGATGACGGCGGAAAATGTCGATGCAGGTCACTGTTCCATGTGCATGATCCTGGTGGCGCCGGGAGAGACAGTAAGGCCCGCGCACTCCCATCCGAACGGTGAAGAAATCATCTACATCGTGCATGGATCGGGCAAAGTGATGATCGAGGGCGTGGTGGAACCGGTAAAGCAGGGAAGCGCTGTGTTGTTTCCACAAGGAAAAGTACACATGTTGCGGAATACTGGGTCGGAGGAGATGAAGGTAGTTTGTTTCTTCGCCCCGGCCAGCAATCTGGACAATTACAAATTCTTCGACGACGTGGAATTCCCGGAATAGGCTGGAGGTATGACCCCGAGTCGTTATGCCCCTTCGGTTCGGGAAGTGACCCATCGAGAGCCAAATCCCAGTCAAGCCAAAGTACGGCTTGAATGGGGCACCCTGGATTTGTTGCCAAACTCCAACCCTGAAGGGTACGGGCTTCAGGCCGTACATAACTGGTTGTAAACAGATGCGGCTTCAGCCGCTGAGGGACTCATCTCCTCACCGCTACTGGGCCTTCAAATAGGCGATCAAATCGCTAATTTGCGCATCGGTCAGGATGCCGGCAAAGGCAGGCATCGGCGCCTTGCCCTTCTTAATGGTTTCTGTGGCCTGCGCCGGCGTGATTGGGGGCGTCACCATCGGCTTGCTGCTGAAGATGCCATGCAGGTTTGGAGGGCCGAAAGGAGTCGTGTCCCCCGGCTGCTTGTTGTGGCAGCTCGCGCAGTTTTGCTGGAAGATGGCAGCCCCGCGCTTGGCCTTGGCGTTCATTGGAGGGGCAGGGGTATCGGCAAAACCAATCTGATTGGTGGCAATGATCGCACCGGCGGTAACCAAAGTACATACAGCCCACAAAAGCCCACGGCCACTTGCCATTTCCTAATGCCTCCGGTAAATTTCTCTCGGCTTGCCACGCCCAGTATCAAAATCATAAACCATGCCCAGCCTCACAAGAGCAGGGGCATGGAGATGGGAGTGCGTTCAAACTTGCGTATTATGCAAACCCGCACCTCTTCCTGGACAATCGCGGCCTGCATCAGTACAGTAGCGTCGTGAGTTTAGGACCGGACCTTTCTTTATGCCCGAGGACAAAGTTCGTCAGATCCCGTTCATCCAAAGCCTTGATCGTGGGCTTACGATTCTGCAAGCGGTCGCTCTTTCCAAGCAGCCGGTTTCTCTCGGCGAACTTACCGAGTTGTTGGGGATTGACCGTAGCAGCGCCTTCCGGCTTGCAAATACGCTGAGGCGGCGCGGCTTTCTTGCCTGTCCGGCGGGCAGGAAGGATTACATTCTCGGCTCTTCCATGTGGCGCCTCTCCCACCGTTACGACTGGGGCAACATGTTGATCCGGATCGCCAATAAGCAACTGAAGCTGCTGGCGACGCAAATCAACGAGACCGCGCATCTTGCTATCCGCGAGGGGAAATATGCTCTCTTCATTGACCACGCGGCAGCCAGCAATGTGATTGCGGTCGCGGGGCAGGTTGGCGAGCTGGTGCCGCTCTACTGCACGGCGCACGGCAAGGCGTTGTTGGCAGATGCGGATGAACGCGAGCTGCGGGCCCTCATCGGCCCTGGTCAATTGCGCCGATATACCAAGAACACGATGACCTCGATCCAGGAGCTGAGCAAAGATTGCGCCCTGATCAAGAAGAGAGGCTTCGCCACCGACGAAGCGGAATTTGCAGAAGATCTGCGCTGTGTAGCCGCTCCGATTCGCGTTGACAATGATGTGATCGTCGGGTCGATTGGGGTTTCAGCGCCCATGGCGCGTTTCTCCAAGGAGCGCTATCGCATCGCTGCCGGACAAGTATGCAAGGTCGCCGAAGCGATTGGGCAGCTGCTGAGCAATGCGGATCAAAGTTCCGACGGGGAGTCGGAAAAAGCAGTGGCTGAATTCGCTTAATTCTCGAGAAAATACTTTGACAGAGAATCCGGTCCTGGATTTTGGGGTTGAGAAGTCTTCGATCCGTTATATCGGCAGTGATCTGCAGCGCCCGGAATGTATCTTGGCCGAACCAGATGGCACTCTCTGGTCTGCGGATGCGCGCGGCGGAGTGGTCAGGATCACCCCCGATGGAAAACAACAGATCATCACTCAGCAGCGATCCGGTCATTTTCAGGGCGTGACCAGCGAAGCGAGCCGGTATCTGGAGGGCACACTCCCCAATGGTTTGGCGTTTGCGCGCAACGGCGATATTTTGATTTCGAACTTTGGCACGGATTGCCTTGAGGTGATGACCCGCGAGGGCGCAACCACGCTTCTTGCCGACAGCATCGACGGCGAGCCCATTGGTAAAGTGAACTTTGTTTTGCGCGATTCGCAGGATCGTGTCTGGATCACCGTCTCCACGCGTATCAAGAACTGGATGCACGCCCTGCGCAGAGATCTGCCCGACGGTTACATTGCAAGATACATCGATGGGAAATTCCGTATCGTCGCCGACGGCTTTCACTTCACCAATGAAATCCGCATGGATGCGCGGGAAGAATTTATGTATGTGGTCGAAACGACCGGCGGCTGTGTGAGTCGATTGTGCGTGGGAAAAGACGGCAGCCTGAGCCACCGCGAGGTTTTTGGGCCATCGAGTTTGGGAAAGGGAGCGTGGCCCGACGGAATCGCCTTCGACAGCATAGGGAATCTATGGGGCACGATGGTCTACTCCGATAAACTCTTTGTGCTCACACCGCAAGGCGATTTTCGCCTGCTGCTCGATGAGGGCGATGCGCAGAAAGTTGAGCAGCTGGAGCGGGCATTTTGTGCGAACCAGGTAAATGAGCAAGTGCTGTTCTCGACCGGGCAGGGCATCGCTCCCTGGATGGCGAGTGTGACGTTTGGCGGCCCCGATCTGCAGACCATCTACATCGGCTCGCTGAAGGGCAAACGGATCCCCTACTTCCGCGCGCCCGCGCCGGGCCTGCCGATGGTGCACTGGCGCGAAGCCTAGACCGTTCCAGCGTGGACGGTTCCCTGCGCAATCAGCCAGTCGACCGACTCGCGCACCGCTTGCAACGAACTATAGCGCGGCTCATACCCGAAGAGCGTTCGCGCCTTGGCAATGCTGCAGTTCGGCGAGTGCGCAATGTGATCCCAGGTGAACGCCGCGTCCGTCTCTGTCGTTCGCTGCCGCCACTCATCCCAGGGTAAGAACTCAAGCCGCGCAGCACGCCCAAACCACGCGCTGACGCGCTCTGCATATCCCCGCAGGGTCACTGCCGCGGGCGATACCACGTGAAAGCTTTCGCCTAGAGCCACGCTCCTGTGCTCCATCGCTCGTTGAAAGCACTGCGCCACGTCGTCCGCGTGGACGTGGTGCAGCGTCTCCATCCCCAGGTTCGGGAGCTGGAGCGGGCTTCCCTGCATAAGCTTGGAGAAGACCTCACTGTTGAAGTTGCCCGCGGGATTAACCGGAGCCCAACCAGGCCCCACCAGGTGGCCGGGATGCAGGATCGTCACCGGCAGTCGTGACCGGCTGGCCTCGCGCAACAGGTAAGCCTCGATCGCGGCCTTTCTCTGCCCATAATCGCCGAATGCTGTGCGCGGCTCGGCCTCGGTCGTCGGCACCTCGACACTCGGGCCATGCACCCAGATGGTTCCACAGTGCAGAAGGTGTCCAGTGTTGCCGCGGAGTGCTTCTACCAGTTGCTCTGCACTTTGCAGCTCGTAGCAGGTCAGGTCGATCACCACGTCCGCATCCAGGCCCGCGATGCGCTCGCCGAAGCGTCCGGCCTCTTCTTCGACGGCCCTATCCATTTCTACTCGTTCGATCAATTGCCAAGCCGCGTGTTGCTGGTAGGGCTCCTTCAAGCCGCGGCTGATGCAGATGACTGCGTGACCCGCCTCGACCAGCCGAGGGGTCAGATAACTGCCGATATGGCCGGTTCCACCGATGATCGCTACCCGCACTCTCGCCTCCAAGGAGATGAAACGCCAGCCGTCGCCAAAGTCTAGCGGGATACACTAAAGCGGTTCCACGATTACCGTGCCCTATCCGGGCTCAGCGAGGTGGGTCTTTCTTGGAGAAAGCCCCCTCTGAACATCTTTACCGGTTACACCTATCGTCGAACCGCTTTAGTGGGTCCAATTTCTACAGGCAGACGGAAAATGCTGGATACCGCACAAAACGTTTTCATCGTCATTATCTCCCTCGCTTGCGCTTTCTTCTTTATGGCGGCTATGAACAAGGCCTGGCCCGCGGAGAGGCGACGTGCGCACAACGATCTGATCGGCTGGCAGCTGTCCATTCTCGGTACCACCTATGCTGTGATCATCGGCTTCATGCTGTACACAGTTTGGATCGACTTTGGAACGGCTGAGCTGAATGCGGATGCGGAGGCTAACGCGTTGGTCAGTCTCTACCGCTTGTCAGATGGGCTAGTGCCGCAACAAGGGGTAAAGATCAAGCAATTGGCGCGAGCCTATGGGGATGCTGTTGTAGATCAGGAATGGCCAGAGATGGCCCGCAACACCACGCCTACGGAAACTCGCGAGATCATACGCCAGATGTGGCTAACTCTCATGCAATCCAAGGGCGCGTCTCCCACTGAGGTCACGGCCGAAGATCACGCCCTGCGCGAACTCACCTCGCTAGGAGGATATCGTCGCATTCGCCTGGTGGAGAACGCAGCACGGCTTCCCGGCGTGTTGTGGTGGGTGCTGCTGGTGGGAGGAACCGTCACGATTGCGTCCACTTGCACATTCGGTGCTTCGAACGGCATTTTACACATCATCCAGGTGGGCGCTTTTACCCTGCTGATCGCGCTAGTGCTGGCCGCGATTGCCGATATCAATCGACCCTTCCAGGGTGCGGTCCATGTGAACGATTATGCTTTTCGGCGCGCGCAAATGGACATGAAGGATCAGTAAGGCAGACTGCTCTGGTTCCCTGACCAAGTGCTCTGATTCCCGTCCTTGGTGTGCGAGCCTAAAGCGAAGCTTTCCGCAGCCGCAGCGCATTAGCGATGACAGACACGGAACTGAAGCTCATAGCCGCGGCGGCGATCATGGGGTTAAGCAGCAATCCGAATACCGGGTAAAGCACTCCCGCCGCCAGCGGCACGCCGAGAGCGTTGTAGATAAAAGCAAAGAACAGATTCTGGCGGATATTGCCCATGGTTCGCTGGCTCAAGCGGCGCGCCTTGAGAATGCCGCGTAGGTCCCCTTTGACCAGGATGATGCCTCCGGACTCCATCGCAACATCCGTCCCCGTACCCATCGCGATGCCTACTTGCGCTTGTGCCAGTGCGGGCGCATCGTTCACTCCATCGCCCGCCATGGCCACCACCGCTCCCTGGGACTGCAGCCGCTTGACTGCTTCGGCCTTCTGCGCGGGCAGCACTTCGGCCTCGAAATCGATGCCTAATTTCTGTGCCAGGGCGGCCGCCGTGGTGCGGTTATCACCGGTCACCATCACCACCTTGATGCCTTCCCGTTTTAGTTCCTGAATGGCCTGGAGCGCTGATTCTCGGATGGGATCCGAGACCGCAACCAGGCCGGCCAGGCGGCTGCCCGAAGCCAGGAACATGACCGTCTGCCCAGCCTGGCGTAAGGCTTCGGCCTGCTGCTCCATCGCTTGCGAAGAAGCTCCCAGGTCGTGCATCAACTCGGCATTGCCGGCTGCCAGCCGGGCGCCCTGCACGATTCCCGTTACGCCCTTCCCGGTGAGCGACGCAAAGTTCTCGACCGGCAGCAACTCGATCTTCTTCTCCTGCGCGGCGGCAAGAATGGCTGCTGCGAGCGGATGTTCGCTCGCTATTTCCAGGCTGGCCATGATCTGCAGAAGCTGCGTTTCGGCCATGCCGTCGGCAGCGATCACGGTGCTCACTCGAGGCTTGCCCTGGGTGAGCGTCCCGGTTTTATCCACCACCAGCGTGTTCACTTTTTCCAGCGTCTCGAGCGCTTCCGCATTGCGCACCAGAATGCCCTCGCCGGCACCGCGACCGGTGCCCACCATGATGGACATCGGGGTCGCCAGGCCGAGCGCACAAGGGCAGGCAATGATGAGGACCGCGACGGCATTTACCAGGGCATGCGCATAACGCGGCTGTGGTCCGAATGACGCCCAACAGACAAAAGTGAGGAAGGCGGCGGCCAGGACTGCCGGGACGAAATACGAAGCCACCCGGTCGGCCAACCGTTGAATGGGAGCGCGGGTCCTTTGCGCCTCGCTCACCATCTTCACAATCTGCGCCAGCAGCGTGGATGAGCCAACCCGCTCGGCTCGAACCACGAAGCTACCGGTGCCGTTCATCGTTCCGCCCACCACCTTCGCTCCCGCAGCTTTTTCTACCGGAATCGGCTCACCGGTCACCATTGATTCGTCTACCGAACTGTGGCCCTCGACCACCGAGCCATCCACTGGCACTTTTTCGCCCGGGCGAACGCGCAACAGGTCGCCGATCGCGACCTCGCTGAGAGCGACATCGGCCTCGCTTCCGTCAGGAGCGATACGACGTGCGGTTTTAGGGGCCAAGCCGAGCAGCGCCTGGATTGCGCCGCTGGTTTGGCTGCGAGCGCGCAGCTCCAACACTTGACCCAGTAGCACCAGAACCGTGATGACGGCAGCTGCTTCGAAGTAAAGGCCGATGTGTCCGGAGGCATCGCCAAACGTGGGCGGGAAGAAACCTGGCGCGGCCACAGCAGCCAGGCTGTAAAGGTAAGCAGCACCGCTCCCCATAGCAATGAGCGTGAACATATTGAGGCTGCGATGAACAATCGAGGCCCATCCACGCTCAAAGAAAGGCCAGCCGCCCCATAGGACAACCGGAGTTGCCAGGGCAAACTCAACCCATCCCAGCGCCCCGTCCAACAGTTGTTGCAAGGGATGGCCCGGAAGGAGATCCGAAAGCATGACGGCCAGCAAGGGCAGCGTCAGCACCGCACCGACCCATAGGCGTCGCGTCATGCTGACCAGTTCAGGGTTGGCGGCGCTCACCGTCACCGTGCGGGGCTCAAGAGCCATTCCGCAAATCGGACAAGCGCCGGGACCGTCGCGCACGATTTGCGGATGCATCGGGCAGGTGTACTCGGTTCGCTCCGCTGGGGAGGAGGGTTCCATAGGCTCAAGCGCCATTCCGCACTTGGGGCAGGGGCCCGGCTTCCCGGAACGCACCTCAGGATCCATGGGGCAGATGTATTGGCCGTCGGGCGACGCCTTCTTGGCCGGGCCTATGGCGATGGATACCAAACCGGCGGGCTGGGAGCCGTCAAATTTGGCCGGCGCAGCCGCGAACTTTGTGCGGCATCCTGCGCAACAGAAGTACCAGGTGCGTCCCGCGTGCTCGAACGAAGCCGTGCCCTCTAGCGGTTGCACTTTCATTCCGCATACCGGGTCGATCTCGGCCAAATCTACGTTCGCCATGCCCCACCTGTCCCTTACTTAGAGCACTAAGCGACTCTGAGGATTCAGGCGCGTATGTGCCGAAGTTCGTTCCCGGCTATGCGCTCTTTAGTGAGCGGCGCCCGATGTCCCGGCGGTAGTACATCCCCTCGAATTGGATCCGGCCAAGCGCCTCATAGGCGAGGGAAAGCGACTGGTCCAGGGTTGGGGCCGCGGCCGTCACGCCGAGCACCCTTCCGCCTTCGGTAACGTAATCCCCGTCCATCAGGGCGGTGCCGGAATGAAAAATCTCTACTCCTGGCACCCGCGCCGCTTCTTCCAGCCCGCTGATCTTGCGCCCGGTTACGTAGCTGCCGGGGTAGCCGGCGGAGGCCGCAATCACGCACGCGGAGGCCCCACGTTTCCACCGCAGCTCGGTGTCGCTCAGGCGGCCCTCGACGCAGGCTTCGAGCGTCGCCACCAGATCGCAGTCCAGGCGGGAAAGAATCGCCTGCGTCTCCGGGTCCCCGAAGCGGGCGTTGAACTCCAGCACCATGGGACCACGAGCGGTCATCATCAACCCGCAGTACAGAACCCCCACGAAGGAAGAGTCTTCCGCAGCCATGCCGCTCACGGCGGGTACCGCGATGTGATGAAGGATCCATTCCCGCATCTGGTCATCCACCATGCCATCGGTCGAGTAGGCTCCCATACCTCCCGTGTTCGGCCCCTTATCTCCTTCTCCGATCCGCTTGTGGTCCTGCGCCGGGGCCAAGGGCACTACATGCTTTCCGTCGGTGAGGGTGAGAAACGAGATCTCCTCACCGGTAAGAAATTCCTCGATCACGATGGAGGACTGCGCCTCGCCGAGCAGCTTTCCCGCCATCAGGCTCGAGATGGCGTCGGTGGCTTCCCGCCACGTCTCGCAGATGATCACACCTTTACCGGAGGCCAGGCCATCCGCCTTGATCACGACCGGAAGGTGAAAAAGATCGATCGATTCCAGGGCTTGGTGCTCGCTGGTGGCGACGGCGTAGGCTGCGGTCGGGATGTTGTGCCGCTGCATAAACCGCTTGGCGAAGGCCTTGCTGGACTCCAACTGCGCCGCTTTCCGCGTCGGCCCAAAGGCCGGGATGCTGCGTCGCTGCAACTCGTCCACTAACCCCAGCGAGAGGGGAAGCTCGGGCCCAACCACCACCAGGTCGGGCTGCTCTGCCATGGTGACCCGTAAAAGGTCATCGAGGTCCTTCTGGCTGACAGGAATGCAGCGCGCCAATTGGGCTATGCCCGCATTGCCAGGCGCACAAACGACTTCAGAAACCCGCGGGGATCGGCTGATGGACCACACCAACGCGTGTTCCCGGCCTCCCGCTCCAATGACCAGCACTTTCATCCGCTCGAGCCGACCCCTTTTTCGTGAACTGTGGCAAGACTACCGCAGCGGGGCTGGACTGCGAAGTGTCGTTAACTACAGTTAATAAAAAAACGGAAATGCAGGCTATACTAAGTTCGCAGCAGCTGAAATCGAGGATCGTGCCATGCCTGCTTCTCCGCCCTCGCTTCCGGTTTCGCCGTCCCCGGCGCTGCTTTCTAATTTGAAGACCCGGCAGGCGTTGTATTGGTTCGGGCCGGCTTTTGTGGCCAGCATCGCCTATATCGATCCGGGGAATTTTGCCACCAATTTTGCCGGCGGAACCAGCTTCGGTTACAAGCTGCTCTGGGTATTACTTTGGTCGAATCTGATGGCCATCCTGATTCAATACCTCTCCGCCAAGCTGGGTATCGCGACCGGACGTACCTTGCCGCAGAATTGCCGCGAACACTTCTCGCGGCGTACGGCGATTGGGCTCTGGGTGGCGGCCGAATTATCTGCCCTGGCTACCGACCTGGCCGAATTCCTGGGCGCAGCGCTGGGATTCTACCTACTCTTCGGCGGTTACTTTCTTCACCTGGGTCTTACCCGGACCACGGTGATGTTTATAGCCGCGATCGCCTCGGCGGTCTGTGTTTTCGGGATTCTGGCGCTTGAGCTGCGGGGTTTCCGAAGCCTGGAAATCGGCATTATGGTCTTTGTGCTGATGATCGGGGTTTGCTACCTGATGGAGATCTTTCTGGTGCACCCCGACTGGCGGCAGATCGCTTACCACACCGTGGTACCGATGATGGACCGAAAGAGCATCTACATCGCGGTCGGCATGCTGGGAGCCACGGTGATGCCACATGTGGTTTACCTGCATTCCGGCCTGGTGCAACCGCGGCTCGTTCGAGAAGAACGAATCGAACATACGCCCGAGGTCCGTTACCGATCACGGCTGCGCCACTTGCGGCTGGAGGCACTGGACGTATTTGCGGCTATGAATGGTGCGTGGCTGGTGAACTCCGCCATGATCATCGTCGCCGCCGCGGCCTTTGCCGGGACCGGACGGACTGACATGTCGATCGAGGAAGCTCATCGCACGCTGGGTCCTTTGCTCGGTCCTGCCTCGGCAACTATTTTTGCCGTGGCGCTTCTGTGCTCCGGCCTCTCCTCCTCCACCGTGGGAACCCTGGCCGGACAGATGATTCTGGAAGGCTTCTTGAATGTTCGCTTCAGTGTCTTTTTGCGCCGGCTTTTGACCCTGCTTCCCGCCATGGTGGTGATCGGCCTGGGTTTGGACCCGATCAAGATCCTGGTTCTGTCCCAGGTGGTGCTCAGCTTTACCTTGCCGTTCGCTCTGATCCCGTTGCTGATCCTCTGCAGCCGGCGCGGAGTGATGGGTAGGTTCACCAATGGAACGACAACTGCGTTTCTCGGCTGGCTGACGGTGTCGATCATTATTGCCCTGAACATGGTGCTCCTGGGATTAAGCGTCACCTCCTGATTCACCGCGCCACAACATGGCCGAAAATGCTTTAGAATCTCTAGTGGACCATGAACGCCCGGAGCAGACTCGACTTCCTGCACAAGCGTTTCCGTCACGGCAAGCCTGACCGCGGACGGAGCCATTCCTCCTAATTTCTAGTCAGACGAGACCCTGAAACCAATTATTTGATCAGGCGCGTACGTGCGCAATCTTGCGCAACGGTGACGTGCTCTTAGAGAGGAAATAGCAATGAACAGTTTTGGCAGCCAATCCACCCTGAAGGTCGGCAACAAGAGCTACGAAATCTACCGTCTCCAGGCACTCGAGGCCAAAGGCCTATCGCTTCGTCGCCTCCCCTATAGTTTGCGCGTGCTGCTGGAAAACCTGCTACGGCAGGAAGACGGCAAGAGCGTGACGGCGAACGATATCGAATTCCTGGCCAAATGGCAGGCAAGTGCCGAGCCGGCGCGAGAGATCGCGTTCATGCCGGCGCGGGTGCTGATGCAGGACTTTACCGGAGTGCCCGCCATCGTCGATCTTGCGGCCATGCGCGATGCCATGAAGCAGCTCGGCGGCAATCCGGAGAAAATCAATCCCCTGCAACCCGCGGAGCTGGTCATCGACCACTCAGTACAGGTGGACGAATTCGGTACTGCGAATGCGTATTCCATCAATGCAGCGCTCGAGTTCCAGCGCAACCGGGAACGCTATGCCTTCCTCAAGTGGGGTCAAACGGCATTTCGTAATTTCTCCGCCGTGCCTCCGGGCATGGGCATTTGCCACCAAGTCAATCTGGAGTACCTGGCTCGCGTCGTCTTTACCACTACGCCTAAGGGTGGTGTGGTCCAGGCATATCCAGACACGCTGGTGGGCACCGACTCGCATACCACGATGATTAATGGGCTAGGCGTCCTGGGGTGGGGAGTTGGCGGGATCGAAGCCGAGGCTGCCATGTTGGGCCAGCCCGTCTCCATGCTGGTGCCGCAAGTGGTGGGGTTCAAGCTGACCGGCAAGCTGCGTGAGGGCGCCACGGCTACCGACCTGGTGCTGACCGTGACCGAGATTCTGCGCAAGCTCGGCGTGGTAGGCAAGTTCGTCGAGTTCTACGGTTCCGGCGTAAGCGAATTGAGCCTCGCGGACCGGGCGACGATTGGCAACATGGCGCCGGAATATGGCGCGACCTGCGGAATTTTCCCCATCGACGCAGAGACCCTCCGCTATTTGCGACTGACGGGGCGCAGCGCCGAACAGATCAACCTGGTCGAGGCTTATTCCAAAGAGCAGGGATGGTTTCACACCCCTGATTCGCCAGAGGCCGAGTACACGCAGACCACCGCGCTCGATCTTTCGACGGTCGAACCGAGTGTCGCTGGACCCCGGCGTCCCCAGGATCGCGTGCTGCTTTCCCAGGCTGCCACCAGTTTCGAGCAACAACTGCCCGGCCTATTAGGGCCGAGCGCCGCAGGGCGTAAGGAGCGGCAAACCATCCGCTGGGAGGGTGAAGGCGGTCACACCTGGTCCAATGGTAGTGATAAAGCCACTCCCGAGACCGGCCCGGCGACCACGGTCAAAGAACGCTTCGGGATTGATGTCGATCCCTACCTGGATCACGGGTCCATCGTGATCGCAGCCATCACCAGTTGCACCAACACCTCGAACCCATCGGTGATGGTGGCAGCCGGGTTGTTGGCGAAAAAAGCGGTGGAAAAGGGATTGCGCGTGCCGCCGTGGGTGAAGACTTCCCTGGCGCCGGGTTCGCGCGTGGTGACCGACTACTACAAGCGGGCAGGGCTGCTCGAATTCCTGGATAAGCTGCGCTTTCAGGTCGTTGGCTATGGCTGCACCACCTGCATCGGTAACTCGGGCCCGCTGCCTACGGATGTCTCGAAAGCAATCGATGACCATGGTCTGGTGGCGGTCTCGGTGCTGAGCGGCAATCGAAACTTCGAAGGCCGAATCAACTCTGAGGTGCGCGCCAACTACCTGATGTCGCCGCCGCTCGTGGTTGCGTACGCGCTGGTGGGCAACATCGATCACAACTTCGATACGGACCCAATCGGTAAGGATACGCAGGGCGCGCCGGTGTACCTCAAAGACATCTGGCCCACCCAGGACGAGGTGAACAGCACGATTGCATCTGCGATCGACTCCGATATCTTCACCAAGGAATACGCAACTGTTACGGAGGGTGATCAGAACTGGCAGAACCTGAAGTTCCCCACCGGCGACACGTATCAGTGGGAACCTGACTCCACCTACATCCGCAAGGCGCCCTATTTTGACGACATGCCCGCGAAGCCTGCGCCGGTAGAGGAGATCAAGGGTGCCCGGGTGCTTGCAGTCCTGGGAGATAGCGTTACCACCGACCACATTTCGCCTGCGGGCTCGATCAAGCGGGATGGACCTGCGGGCAAATACCTGGTTGAGCACGGGGTGAAGCCAGTCGACTTCAACTCCTACGGGTCGCGGCGCGGCAATCATGAGGTGATGGTGCGCGGCACCTTCGCTAATGTGCGGCTGCGCAACAAGCTAGCTCCGGGAACAGAGGGCGGCGTGACTCGGCTGTTGCCCGAGGGCGAAGGGATGAGCATCTTCGATGCCTCAGTGAAATATGCTGAGCGCGGCACGCCGCTGGTGATTCTCGCCGGCAAGGAATATGGCTCTGGATCCTCGCGTGACTGGGCAGCCAAGGGGCCACGGCTTCTCGGTGTGCGAGCGGTGATCGCGCAAAGTTACGAGCGCATCCACCGTTCCAACCTGGTGGGCATGGGCATTTTGCCGTTGCAGTTTGAGAACGGCCAGAGTGCGGAGTCGCTGGGACTCACCGGCGAAGAAGTGTTTGACCTGGAAGGGATTCGCCAGATGCTGGAACAGAAGTTTGCCCAAGGTCGCACGCTGACGGTCAAGACGACGGACGCCGCCGGGACGATTCGGGATTTTAAGGCAACGGTGCGCATCGACACACCGCAAGAAATTCTCTACTACGAGAACGGTGGCATCCTGCAGTACGTGCTGCGGCAACTAGCTGCTAGCTAACAAACACGCGCTTTAATGAATTCCGGAGGGACGGCTGAGTTAAGCCCAGGACATTAGTTCTGGGCTTCAGCATACCTACGCGAACGGGTGGGGTTTTCCCTCTGTCCGTCCGATCTGACGATTCTCAACAAGAGTCGTGGCCTCGAATGACAAAGTTTTATGCCACGACTCTTATTGGCCGTGGTGGAGTGGGATGGACAAAGTCATGCCACGGAGTCTGTTTAGCTCGCACACTAGCCTTTTATCGGGGTAGAACAAGCACGCCCCAGGGTCCCTTGCCTGCTTTGACTTTCTTTGTCACAGTGTTGGTGGCCAGATCCACTACGGATACGTCGTTCGATGGCCCATTGGCCGAATATAGGGTCTTGGCGTCAAGCGAAAGCGCGATACCCCAGGGGCGTGCCCCGACTTGGACCGAACTCACGGCCGTATTTGTAGCCGTGTCGATAGTAAATACTAGGTGCCCTCGGCCCGTGCTGACGTAGAGCTTCGTCGTATCTGGAGACAGGACCACATTCATCGGCTTTATGATTCCCGGCTTGCCAAGCGAGATGGTTTTGATCACCGTGTACTTCTTAGCATCCACCAGCACGACAGTTCCGTCGTTCTCGGCGTTGATGTACGCGCGCGAGCCGTCAGGAAAGAAAGCGACGTTACGCGGGCGATGCCCAACCTTGAACGTCTTGATGATCTTGCCCGCCGTAGGATCGAGGACGGAAATGGTTCCGGTCTCTTCAGAAGTGACCCAAACCAGCTTGCCGTCTGGAGTTACTTTGACGCCTTCCGGCTGCGCCCCCAGCGGCAACGACTTGACCACGTTCCCAGAAGCAATGTCGACGATGCTGACAGCGGACACGTCCTCGTTGGAGATGTAAAGTTGCGTGCCGTCGTGGCTTACGTCGAAGTTCTCCGGATCAGAGCCGCCATGAATGGTGCGAACAACTTTGTTCTGTGCGACATCGAAGACGCCGATACCATCGGCGGTCTTGTCGGGCGGCGGAAGCGTGCTCTCATCGACATCCGGCCCAGCAATCGGCGAGCCGCTGAGGGCAACGTAGATCGTCTTATGGTCCGGGCTGGCATGGATGCCGCGGGGACGCTTGCCCAACGGAACGGTAGCAAGCACGTTGTAGTTGCCGGAGTCGATCACCGTAAGATCTCCGCCCACTTCGTTGGTGACGTAAATTCTCGGTTCGGAGGTTTCTACCGGTTTCACTTCTGCCGGCTGCTCCGGAGTTTTGGCAGTGTTGCAGCCCGTTGCCAGCACCAGACCAACCGCAAGGAGCACACATCCGATATTGCGCATATTTATTTTTCCTTAAACGTGAAGTTGGCTTCAGCGTTGCCGTGGGGAGGAACGGTTAACTGCTGCTCTTGTGTCCCTAGCTTTTCCTGCCAGACTGCAATGGTATAGGTACCCGGCGGAAGATTCTTGATCTCGAATGATCCGTCGTCCTTTGAAACAGCAAAATACGGATGATCGAGAACGCCGATGAAGGCGTGCATCCAGCTATGAATGTTGCATTTCACACGGATCATGATTTCCGGCTTGATGAATCTGCGCGCGATCGGCGGATCTCCCGCGCCTTGACTGTGATTCCATTCCCGGTTGATTTCTGCCATGGGGTGGATATTGTGCGTTACCGGGTCTGAGTTGATGACCTGCAAAGTCTGCCCGGTCTGAATGCCCATCACCCGCGGTCGAAACCAACAGCCGCTTTGATCGATAGTGACCGGGGTGGGAGGAATGGCGAAGGTCTTTCCTTCCAGACCACTCTTGACGTATATGAAAGCATTGGCCAACGCACCGCTCTTACTGACGACCAGGGATTCGTCATAAGCTTTTCCGTGATGTGCTTCCACGCAGGCGGGCTCCTCGCTCATATCGATCGGTTTGGGCGCCGGCCTTGCTCCCTTATAGTGGATGGTTCCAGTCACGGACCCCGCAGTTGCGGGATCTACCTTGAAAAATACTGGCGCAGGCTCGCTCTTGGCGACGCTGGGCTGTTCCGTGTTGACCTTGCCCGAGCAACCGGCAAGGAGCGCGGCCGCGCAAAAGAGAGGAAAAAAGTAATTGGTTCTCATTTTTGGCTATCTACCTGACTCTTTTCCTGGAGGTCCAGCGGGCCAACATTCCTGGGCATGTCGCCCGTCAGAGACTCGAGGAATGTGACCAGATCTGCGCGATCCTGTGCGGAGAGGTTGAGCGGCTTCATCTGCTTATCGAGATAGGGATTGGAGTTGCCACCGCCGGCGTAAAAATCTACCACGTCATGGAGCGTCTTAAGGCTGCCGTCATGCATGTACGGTGCGCTGAGCGCTGTATTACGCAACGTCGGCGTCTTGAATTCTCCCTTTTCGTTTTCTATTTGCGTGGGTTTGAATCGCCCAAGGTCGGTGAAGTCGCCCGCTCCATTGATGCCCGCCCCGGTGTTATGGAACTTGCCATCGGTGAAGAGTGCGTAATTCTTATCGATGCTATGGCAGACAGCGCAATTGCCTTTCTGCGGATCCTCGAAGATAGCAAGACCGCGGATTGCCGCGGGCGAGAGCGCTTGTTTGTTGCCCCCGTATTGATATTGATCAAAAGGCGAATTGCCGCTGATCAGCGTTCGTTCGAAACTTGCCAGCGACTTCTGAATCTTTGTGAGGGTAACGGTTCCGGGCCCGAAGGCTTGGGCAAACTCTGCCTGGTATGCCGGGTCTTTCCTGATCTTCGAGACCGAGACCTCGTGTTTCTGATTCATCTCCACCGGGTCTTCAATCGGAAAGCCGGACTGCTCCTCGAGACTCTTTGCTCGGCCATCCCAAAATTGCAGCGGCGAGTACGCCGCATTCAATAAGGTGGGGGCATTGCGGATGCCAATCATGCCGCCCACGCCTCTGGCCAGGGCGCGTCCGTCAGTGAAAGCGAGGTTGGGATTATGACAGGACGCGCAGGACACAGTGTTGTCTTTGGACAGCGTCATGTCGTAGAAGAGCTTGCGGCCCAGTGCGATCGTCTCAGCGGTGGGCGGATTATCTGGGGGGATGGGGACCGGAGGCAGCCCCAAAGGAGCCCGGATATCGACAACCTTGCCGAGCGGCCGGTCACTACCAGAGTTTCTACATCCAACGCAAAGGACCACGGCAAGCAGAACGGTATGTAGAATGAGTACTCTCAATCTCCCAATAATTATAGCTGTCCTAGCCGCCGGCGGGCCCTAGGCCACGATGTCGTATGGGCGCATCATGTCGTTGGCCTCGTGTTCCTGGACGTGGCAATGCCAGAGATACCGCCCGGGATAGCCATCAAAAGAAATGTGGATGCGCGTAACCATGTTGGGGGGACATTGCACTACGTCCTTCCATCCACCCTCGTTTGGATTGGGCGGGAGTGCGCTGCCGGTGAAGCGCATAGCGCCGTTTTGCAGAAGGTAGAGGTCGCGATCAAATCCACGGCGTTCCATCACCTGGAAGCGCACGTGATGAAGATGGATGGGATGGGTATCATCGGTCAAGTTGACCAGGGACCAAATCTCGGTCGAGCCGAGCTTCGCACTCTCGGTTACGGGCATGTGCCAGGGTGTCCGATTGAGCAGCATGACCATGGCGTTGCCGGCAGGATCCTTGAACTCATTCAGTGTCAGTTCGCGCGTGCGGACGGCGAGGGCCTCAGGCAAACGGGACACCGGCAGCAGAACGCCGGGTATACGGGTCGTATCTTGGGCAGGAACGGAGCCGACGCGAAACTGCATCATGCGAAATGCTCCGTTGGTCAACGTGATGCGTTGCCCAGGCATGGTGGAGAAGTCGACAATCAGGTCCGCCCGCTCCCCGGGTGCGAGAAGAAGAGCGGTCAGTTTAACCGGAGCAGGAAGTAGCCCCTGGTCCGCCCCAATCTGCAGGAACCCGGCGCCATTAGAAAGTCCGAGGCGAAAGAAACGCCCGTTGGCGGCGTTCAGCACGCGCAGCCGATAGCGGCGTGGTTCGACCTCGTGAAAGGGCTGTACCCGGCCGTTCACGACCATGGCGTCGCCGGCAACCTCGTCCATCCAGGGATGCCCCGGAATGGGAGAGACGGGATAGAACAACTGACCGTCCTGGTCGAAGATGCGGTCGTAGAGGATGAGCGGCAGCTCATAGCTACCCGTAGGCAAGCCGAGTTGGGCTTCGTGGTCATCGCGAAGCAGATACACGCCCATCAGGCCGGCGTAGAGATTCAACCGGCTGGTGCCCATGGCGTGGTCGTGATACCAAAGCATCGCGGCATCCTGCCGGTTTGGGTAGTGAGAGACCCATGATTCGCCGGATGGATACCAGTGGGTCGGGTAGCCATCGTATGCTGCCGGCGTGCGGCCCCCGTGCAGATGGACCACCGCGCGCGATTCCGGAAGCTCGTGACCGGAGCCATGCAGGCTGTAGTCGATGGGAAGAAAATGTTGGGGCGGCAGACGATTCTGCCACCCGATCGCCAAGGCTTGATCTTTGTGCGCTTCGATTAACGGACCGATAGCTTCCGGACCGTAGCTCCATAGCCGCGTCGGCGCAAGATCACGGTGCATTCTTACCCGAATCTCGCGCATAGCGATGTTGATGACGCCTCGATGGTCCGAGCCGGGCAACAACTGCGGAAGGGGCATCGGATCGACAAAGGGCTCGAGCTGGAGCGCGTTGATGGTTCGCGTCTTTGCGGAAGAGCGCGCGAGCTGAGCGATCGAAGGCCGGAAAGCAAGAGTGGAGAGCGCCGCCTGTTTCAGAAGATCGCGGCGATTTAGCAATCGTTTGGACACCTAAGGACTCTGTAAACGGCCGGTCGTTTCTTCCAGCAAAACCGCCGTGCCATTCTGTGGAGTCGTCCCACTGAAGTCAAGCATGTCGCCAATGGAGCCGGCGATCGCATCGTAGGATCCCTGGCCGATTCGCTGCTGGTTCAAAAAGGTGTCTTCGATAAAGCGCAGGATGGAACTCTGGTCGGTCACCGTGTGAGAAACGTAGTTTGGCCTGGCCCACGGAGAGATAACCAGCAGCGGCAGGCGTGGGCCATAGCCGCACCTACCCTGCGCATGCGAAGTGCTCGCGTCAACGCCCGGCAACGCGCTAGAACCATACCCACACTTGTTCGGGCCCGAGAAACCATCCTTCGAGGTCGCGCTGCCGTTGACGATGTTCTGGGCATGGTCATACCATCCGTCGGAATCGTCATAGGTGACGATCACGACGGTGTTGCTCCACTGCGGAGTCTGCTGGATGAAATTGATCGCATTCACCAAGAAAGCTTCTTCATCCAGGGGGTCGGAGTAACCGGCGTGGCCGTCGCGATAGGCGGCGGATTTCAGGAAACTGACTGCGGGAAAATTGCCGGCCTTGACCGCGTCGAAAAAGTCGTGGAGGTCGTATTGGTGGTTCGTATCACCGTCTCCTGCGTGCCCGATCATTTGCACGGAGGTGGGACGGGCGTGAAGCGGGTTGGCGGTGGAGGCGTAATACTGAAACGGATTGAGCACCGTAGAGTAGTCAAGTGGTGACTGCCCGGTGACAAGTGATAGGTTGCTGCGCCGGCATCCGGTGGTGCCATTGCTGTTGGTCACCGTAAGATCGAAGCCCTGGTGAAAGAAACCCCACGTAAGGGCCGCCTTATTCAGTAAGTCGCCGACATTTCTTCCCGTCATATGAACCGTTGCGGCGCTGGTAGCGGCGCACACATCGTTGACTGGGCTCGCATTCTTGTAAAGGGTGTATCCGCCATTTCCATCCGAGACGATGCTGCCGTCAGCATTGCCATCGTTTACGACGCCGTTGGTCTGACCGGAGATAAGGTTGATGGCCCCCAATGTCGACGGTCCGAAGGTCGTGGCGAAAAAGCGATCGCTCATCGCATAATGCTGTGCATAATTCCAGATGGCTGTAACCGTATTGCCGTCGTAGTAGGCCATGGTCAGGCCGGTCGTAGCGGCGATGCCGTTACCCTGGTTTCGGCTATCGGCGGCGCCCACGGAGCGGGGGAATAAGTCCATTGCTCCACCATGGAAGGCTAACTGTTCTGCGGAGTAACTGTGGTCCTGGTCGGCCGTAGCGGCGCTCTTAGGTGATAACCGGAAGGGGTTGGTGGCGCCTGCACCATTTTCTTTATTGCTCGCGTTGGGGTTATTCAGCAAGAGGTCTGGAGAGAGGCCGTCCACGGCAGGGGTTCCCGGCAGTGCAGTAAAGGGCGATTCGCCGGGCAGATTCAGCGCGTTCGGATAAGTGCCAAAATAGTGGTCGAACGAGACATTTTCCTGAAAGATCACTACGATGTGCTGGATGTTTCCCGCCGGTGGAACGTTCGCGACGTCAGAGCTGGTGTAACCACAACCGATAAGGGTGGCGGCGGCGGAGAAACCAAGCAGAAAAGAGCAAATACGTGCAATTCGGTCGATCATGGCCTGTCTTCTTCCGGAAGACATACTTCTAGGCAGGCGTATTTCTCTCAGCGGCGAATACTACCTGCTTAATGCGCGGCCATTCTAGACACTTAAAACAGACTTATGCAAGTGAATCTATGCGCATGTTTAAAAGGGTACCGGCTCGACAATCCCCTGTTAAGAGGGTCTTGACAACTCTTGAGCTATTCATTTGGCTGGCCAGGCTGAAAAGCTCACATCCAGGGTGCCCCGGTGTCAACGGCTGCACCAATTAGTGTGCGATCGTTAGCTAGAGCAAGGGGTCCGCAATTTCTACACAAGACTGCTTAGAATTTACCTATTGTAAGAAGGTATGCCTTGATGCCCGTGGAGATAATCTGTACGCCTATGCAGAGTAGGATGAACGAGGACAGACGCATCACCATCGAGGTTCCGGATCTCCCGAGAAGCTGCTCAGCTTTCCGCGCATAGACATAGCACATGTAGATAATCGCGCAGATCAAGGTGATACCGGTGACGGCGGCGATCAGAACGCGGAGTGAGAACAAGGAAGACTCGTGCAGCTCAGGAGGCAGATGCGCTCCCAGGGTGATGGCAACAGAAATAGAGCCAGGCCCCACCGTGATGGGGAGCGTAAAAGGATAGAACGCGTTTTCAAGAATTTCGTCTTCCGGGGTAGCCGCAGGTTTTGCTTGTCCGGTGTCCTGGTTCAGGAGAGACCATCCAGTGGCGGCGACGACCAGTCCTCCGCCAATCTGAACTGCATAGATTGAGATCCCAAAGAATGCGAGTACATGCACCCCCCACAGCAGGGAGCAGAGCAGCAGAAAGAAACTGTAAATGGCGATTTTCTGCGCCAGTAACCGCTGCGTGGTGAACGCTATCGGGCCAACTAAATTTACGAAAATGGCCGCGCTGCCCAAAGGATTGACAATGGGGAAGAGGGCGGCCACAACCAGGACGGTAGCCTCAATGACCGCAGTTACTTCCTGACGAATGTCGATCACCGGCGGGATTCTCCAGGCGCATGAGCTGCCTGGAAAATCTTACTACCGTTTCTCCGCAACCGTGGGCCGGCAAGTGCCGGCTTGAGACAAAAAATTGGATGAGCAAAACCCGGCCATTTGCGTCGCCGGCGTTGCTAGAATCGAAAGTAATGACGACGGTGATTGCGAAGAGTGTTGCGCCTGAAGTGCTGGAACGGTACGAGCCGGTTATCGGGCTCGAGGTTCACGTGCAGCTGCTAACCAATACGAAGGCTTTCTGCGGCTGCGCAAATAAATTCGGCGGCGAACCGAATACGCATATTTGCCCCGCGTGCCTTGGCTTGCCGGGTGCACTGCCGGTGCTGAATCAGCGCGCCGTGGAATACGCTGTGCTGGCCGCAACGGCGATCAACTGCGAAGTGCGCGAGCAGTCGGTGTTCGCCCGCAAGAACTACTTCTACCCGGACTTGCCCAAGGGCTACCAGATTTCGCAGTTCGACAAGCCGTTGGCGGAGCACGGGTGGATCGATGTGCCGGCGCTTGATGGATCCGGCCACACCGTCACCAAACGCATCGGCATCACGCGGCTGCATATGGAAGAGGATGCGGGCAAGAGCATGCACGACGGTTTTCCCGACTCTGCGACCAAGACTTATGTGGACCTGAACCGGTGCGGGACGCCGCTGATTGAAATTGTGAGTGAGCCCGATCTGCGAACGCCGGAAGAGGCGTATGAGTATTTGACCCGGCTCAAAGAGATTCTGCTCTACACCGGTGTGAGCGACTGCAACATGGAAGAAGGTTCGCTGCGTTGCGATGCCAATGTGAGTGTACGGCCGCGAGGGCAGCAGAAATTCGGGACCAAGGCGGAGGTCAAGAACGTGAACAGCTTCCGCTTTATCCGCTCTGCGCTGGAGTATGAGATCGAGCGCCAGGTGGAAGTGATCGAAAGCGGCGGCCGCGTGGCTCAGGAGACGAGGCTGTGGAACGCGAGCGAGGGGCGCACTTACTCCATGCGGTCAAAGGAGCAGGCGCACGACTATCGCTATTTTCCCGAGCCGGATTTGCCGCCGTTGCTGGTTTCCGGGGCGTGGAAGGAAATCCTGGTGAGCCGCATGCCTGAGTTACCGGAGGCGCGGCGCAAGCGCATGATCGCGGAGTACGACATCACCATGCAGGATGCCCAGACACTGACGGCCACACGCGCCTTTGCCGACCAATTTGAGAGCGCGGCAAGGCAGGCGCGAAGCCCAAGGCGTGTCGCCAACCTGATCCAGAGTGAACTGATGGGCCGTCTCAAGGCCAAGGGCATGGATTTGGAACAGTCTCCGATCACCATGCGGGGATTGGTACAGGCGGCGGATCTGACTGAGGGGGGAGAGCTTTCCAGCAAGCAGCTCAAGGGGCTCTTCGATACAGCATTTGAGAATGGGGAAGACTTTGGCGCCGTGTACGAGCGCGAGAAGCCGCAGCAGATCAGCGATCCCGCGGCGTTGGTAAAGCTGATTCAGGAAGTGATCACGGCCAATCCCAAGCAGCTGGAGCAATACCGCGCCGGCAAGAAGACGGTAGCCGCTTTCTTCGTGGGCCAGGTGATGCGCTTGTCGAAAGGGCAGGCCAACCCTGCGCTGCTGAACGAATTGGTAACCAAGCAACTGGACGCTTAACGTTTCACTTCGGTGTAACCCTGGTCGGTGGCGTGAGTCTAATGTTTGGGTAACCGATGTTCGACTCAGACCTAAACTACGATGCCGCCCGGCAAAAAGTGACGCGTCGCGCTTTGCTGCTTAGCGGGGGTATGGCGGCGGCCGCCATAGCCGCATGGTCTCTGCATCCTGCGTCCTCATCGCCGGCAACCCCATCGGAAAGCGGTCCTGCTCCCGAAGTTACCATTGCCGAATTTTCTTCGGCTGGCGTAGCGACCGGCATGGTTCGGAAACCGAAGATGGTCAAGAGCGACGCGGAGTGGAAACGGCAGCTCTCCGCGAACGCCTTCGATATTGCGCGCAGGGCCGATACCGAAATGGCCTACACCGGCTCTTACTGGAATCTGCACCAGAGAGGAATTTTTCGCTGCATCTGCTGTGACACGGCGCTGTTCTCGTCGAAAACGAAGTTCGATTCCGGCACCGGCTGGCCGAGCTTCTGGCAGCCGATCGCCAAAGAGAACATCGTGGAAACGGAAGACACCAGCTGGGGTGTTCGAACCGCAGTAGCCTGCAAGCGGTGTGATGCGCACCTGGGTCACGTCTTCAACGATGGGCCGCAGCCGACGGGTTTGCGCTATTGCATCAACTCGGCATCGTTGGTGTTCAAAGCCATCTAGCCCAGCCTTTGTTGCCGGTTGAGAGAGGCAGGTCTGTGAGGTAGCAGACTGCTAGAGAATGGAGCGCACGACGCCACCATCCGCCCGAAGGGCGGCGCCGGTGGTCGCCGCGCTTCGCTCGCTCGCCATGTAGACAACCAGCGATGCTACTTCTTCCGGGGTGGCAAATCGCTTGATCAGTGAAGACGGCCGGACGGTCTCGAAGAAATCCTTCTCCACCTGGGCTTCGCTGACGCCCTTTTGTTTGGCTAGATCGCCAACAAAGCCGGAGACGCCCTCCGAACGAGTTGGCCCCGCCAAAATACTGTTGACGGTAACTTTGCTCCCCGCAACTGACTCAGCTAGACCGCGGGCTACGGCGAGTTGGGCCGTCTTAGTCATGCCGTAGTGAATCATCTCCACCGGGATTTGTACTGCCGACTCGCTAGAGATAAACAAGATGCGGCCCCAATTATTCTTCAGCATGCCGGGGAGGTACTGGCGCGACAACCGCACGCCGCTTAGCACGTTTACCTCGAAGAAGCGGCGCCAATCGTCGTCCGAGATCTGAGCAAAAAGCTTGGCTTCGAAGATGCCGAGGTTATTGATCAGAATGTCTACTTTCGGTAGCTGGCTAAAGAGCTCCACGCAGCCCTCGACGTTTCCCAAATCGGCGGTGATCCCCTCGACCGTGCCCGCGGTTTGTTTCACCTGGGCCTTTGACGCTCGCACCTGCTCCATCGCCGCCAGCACCCTCGGTTCGGTGCGGCCGTTGATATAGACCGTTGCGCCTTCCTGAGCAAGCCCGGTGGCGATAGCGAGTCCGATACCAGCGGTTGAACCGCTGACCAAGGCTGTCTTGCCCGCGAGTTGCAAATCCATGGCAACATCTCCTTAGCCGCAAGCGACTGGTGTTTACGATTCGCGCATTCGTTGGGAGGATGCAAAAGGAAATCCGAACCAGGGGTCCATCGCGAAATTACATGTTCATCTTTTTGAAGCGAGAGCCCGGGATGGAACGCACCAGCAACATGATCCAGGCCCAGAACCAGGGCACGTAGGCAACATCGCTCTGCCGGTCGACAGCGTTGAGTATGCCGCGGGCGACTTGGTCGGGCGTGGCGAAAAGCGCGTTGTGCGGCACATGTGCGGTCATTGGCGTGGCGACGAACCCCGGTTTGATGGTCAGCACCTGCACGCCATCGCGATCGATGCGGTTGCGCAGGCCGTCTAAAAAAATGTTGAGTGCGCCCTTGGAGGCGCCGTAGACATAGTTGCTCTTGCGGCCGCGGTCGCCGGCGACAGAAGACACGACCGCCAGCGTTCCCCCTCGCTGGGCCTGAAAGTAATTTCCCAGCCAGGTCAGCAGGGAAACGGTGGAGATGAAGTTGGTATGCAGAATGGCTGCGGCGATCTCGAAATCCGCTTCCGCAGCTTGCTGGTCGCCCAACACGCCGTGGGCGATCAGGGTCAGATCGATCTTGCCCAGCCGCTCGGCCGCGCTCGCCAGCATCTCCGTGTGGGCTGTTGTGTCATCGAGATCCATGGCCCAGGTATCGACGCTGGCCGCGCCGCGGGTCAGCAGGTCCTGGGCTACCACTGTCAGCCGGTCGGCGTTTCTGGCCACGAGCATGAAACGCGTATTTCGGGCCGCGAGCCGGCGCATGGTCGCGATGGCGATGCCCGAGGTCGCGCCTACCACCAAAACCCTAGAGGGAAAACCCGGATCGCGTTTAGCCAAGGCCGGCTACCCGCTGCCAAAAGCTGGAGCTAAACGAAGGATCGACGTAAACGGCAAATTGCTCCCACTGCGGATAAAACTGCTGGAAGTGCGCGGCGCTCATGCACGCATCCTTGGCTGGATACATCCGGCCGCCGAATTCGGCCGTGATGGCGGCTAGCTTATCCAGCAGGTCGAAGCTCACTTCTCGCCGAATAGGAAAATCGAGAGCCAAGGTGATACCGGGCATAGGAAACGACATGATCCCGGGCGAAACCACATCACCGAAGACCTTGATCACGGCTAGAAAAGAACCCAGCCCTGATGCGGTAATGGCCTTCATGAGCTGGATCATTCCCATGGAATCGCTTTCCCAGGGGAGAACGCATTGGAATTGGAGCAGGCCTTGCTCGCCATAGAGACGGTTCCATTGCAGGATGCGATCGAGTGGGTAGAAAAAGGGCTCGTAATCGGTGAACCCAGCGCGTTGTTTGGCGATTTGTTTGTGGTAGTAGAGACTATTGAATGCGCCCACGGTAGAGCGGTTGAGGGCAAATGCCGGCATGTCGAAAGGCAGGGTAATTTTGGGCTTGGCTAAAGGCGTCAGGGGTCCCGGATTCTCTTCGTGTTCCCCCTGGATGAAAACGCCACGGGCAAAGTTGCGACCCTGGGCTACGCAATCGATCCAGGCCACCGAGTACTCCTGAGTACTCGCTCTCGACAGTTCGACAAACTCTTGCAGTCCGATGAACTGGGTCGATTGATAGCGAATGCGCCGGGAAACGATGGGGCGCAGCTGCACTTCAGCCCAACTAATAAGGCCGGTTAAGCCCATGCCACCTATGGTGGCGGCGTACCAGTCAGGGTTCTCGGTTACAGTGCACACCATCCGCGTTCCATCGGAGCGTATCAGCTCGAAGGATGGTGTGTGCAGGCCGAAGGTGCCCGCCACATGGTGGTTCTTGCCGTGGATGTCGTTGGCAATGGCCCCGCCTACGGTTACGTATTTCGTGCCTGGGCTCACCGGCAGGAACCAGCCGCGCGGCACAGCGAAGTCAAGAATTTGCGCCAGCGTCACTCCGGCTTCGCAGCGCAACAGGCCGGTCTGTGCGTCGAACGAGATCAGGCGATCAAGGTCTGGCGTCCGCAGCAGTGTTCCATTCTGGAGCAGGCAAACGTCGCCGTAACTGCGCCCCATGCCGACCGCCAGCATTTTGGCGCTGGAGATTTGTGAGGGCGGAAAATCCTCTTTCCAGAAGAGCGGGCGGACTTCAGCGGAGAGCCGTGGATAGCGGCCCCAGGATTCAAATTGCGGCCGATCCTGGCTAGGGGACATGGTCACTATCTTCCTCGAACAGTTTCACAAAACGGCAGGCTCCCTCCGGCATACGCCGTGAGAAGCCTACAGCGCAGAATAGGCAACGAGCGCTACTCCTAGAACGAGCAGAAGACTCATGCGGTCTTGAATAGCAAAGATCACCGGATCTTCATCCAGCAAGCCGCGCGACGCCAGCAGCCACACCCGGCTGATCCACAGGATCATCAGCGGAGTGATCAACCACATGCGGTCGGGGTGATGGTAGAGGGCTGTGACGTCACGCCCATTAATATAGAGCGCGAAGATGACGATCGAGGCATAAGCGCTAGAAGTACCGAAACTGCGCAACTGCTCAATGTCACTTAAGAGATAACCTCTTCCGGACGTTGGGTTCATCCCGCGCGTATGCAGGTTTTGCAATTCGCTAAAGCGCTTGACCATCGCCAGGCTGAGAAAAAAGAAAATGGAGAAAGCTGCAAGCCAGGGAGAGATGAGGGTTTGCGTGGCCGCGGCGCCGGCCACCATGCGCACGGTGTATAGGCCGGCAAGGATGACGACATCCAACAGCACAATGCGCTTAAGCGCGAATGAATAAGCCATCGTAGTGACAAGATAAAACAGCAGGAACAGCAGGAATTGTTGTGGCAGGAAGACAGCCATCGCGAATGCGGCCGCGGCCAGCAGTAATGAGATGGCAAGACCCGTGGCTACCGAAAGATCGCCTGCGGCAAAGGCTCGCCTGCGCTTGCTGAGGTGTACCCGGTCTGCTTCCAGATCGAGCAGATCATTGACAATGTAGGTGGCGGAAGCGAGAAAGCTGAAGCAGAAGAAAGCGGCGACCGCGGTCAACACGAGCGCTGGCCCGATAGTATGGGCCAGCAGCAGAGGCAAAAAGACGAGTAGATTCTTTGCCCATTGATGCACCCGTAGGGCCTTGGCCAGGGCGACAGGCGGGCGCGAGCGGTCGAGGAATTTCTCGCTCACCTGGATATTTGTGCTCTTCAAAGCGCTCTTTAACCTGAGGTCGGGATTGGCCACCATGGCCCGTTTGGCGCTCTTGAGGAGCGGCAAATCAGGAAGGGCATTGCCGATGTAGTCGAAGCCGTCTGACGCAAAGCGTTGCTCCAGATGCTGCAGCTTATTCGCTCCGGTGAGATTCACCGCGCCATTGCTGGCCATTACCTCATCAAAGATGCCCAAGTGAGCCGCTACACGGTGCGCCAACAGGCGGTCGGCGCCAGTGACGAGGTAGAGCTTGCGCCCAGCCGCATGCTCTTCTTTCAAATAGTCCAGCAAAGGACGGTTGTACGGCAGGTGGGCAACATCCAGATCGACCCGGGAAGCAACCTGCGACTTGAGATGTGCCTTCCCCTGAATGGCCCACGCCGGTGAGCGCAAAAAAGCCAGAGGGGCGCGACGGGCGAGCACCATGAGCGAGTCGACGAGAGTATCCGACTTGACCAAGGTCCCGTCCAGGTCGACACAGAGCGGACGCTCCACCTGCACCGCGACCGGAGGCTCCATTACCTTAGAGTAAGTCATCCCGAGCATTTATCCCGTTGCTGATCCCAATCTATCAACACGTTGCCTAAATGCCGCATGACCCAGGTAACCGCTGCAGTTCATGTTGAAGAAAGCAAAGCGCGATAAGCGAAATTGCACGTGACGCAAGTCCGTCTGCCAGGTTTCTAGGCCCTTAGACGAACCTTTCAGACCCGGCTGCCGTCATATAGGTGGGCGCTCGCCGAACCTCGAAAGAACGAGCAGAAACCAGGGTTAAAGGATGATGAAGACGGGGACTTGCAGGACTGCGTGGGTGGTGGGAATCTGCTGCTCTTTACTGGGCGCCCTTCCGCGGCTATCGGCGCAGGAGACGAACACCGCGAGCGCGATTGTGACGGTGACTTCGAAATCGACAGAAGATGGAACGACGGTTTCCAAGCAGAGCATTACCGCTTACGAGAATCGCAAGCTTCAGCAAGTGGCTGGTTGGGTTCCCCTGCGCGGTGAGCGGTCAGCCTTGCAACTAGTGGTGCTGTTGGATGATTCTTCCCGCGGCAACCTGGGTCTGCAATTGAACGACATCCGGAGCTTTCTGACTGGGCTGCCACCCACCACGCAGGTCGCGATCGGCTACATGCGCAATGGGGCCCCAAACCTGGCGCAAAACTTTACCAACGATCATGCCCAAGCGGCGAAGTCTCTCCGTTTGCCTAATGGTACAGCGGGAATCAATGGGAGCCCTTACTTTTGCCTCTCCGATCTGGTCAAGCGCTGGCCGGGTGGGGATAGCAACGTTCGCCGAGAGGTGATCATGGTGACCGATGGAGTCGACCGCTACTCGGGCGGACGCTTCGACCCCGAGAACCCCTACGTGCAGGCGGCAATCAGCGACGCACAAAAAGCCGGCGTGATTGTCTATTCCATCTACTATCGGGGCGCGGGACGCCTCGATAGGAATCTGATGGTGACTGACGGAGGCCAGAACTACCTAACCCAGGTTTCCAACTCGACCGGCGGTAAGGTTTATTTGGAGGGTTTTGGCAACCCGGTGTCGTTCGCACCTTTTCTTTCCGATATTCAGCGCAAGCTCCAAAATCAATATGAGCTGACCTTTGTATCTACAGCGAAACCCGGGCTGCAAGGGCTGCGGGTAAAAACCAGCCAGCCAAACACCACCCTGGAGTATCCGTCGCGCATAGCAGTAGGCGGCGTGAAGGCGCCGGAGTAGAAGGGTTGATTCACCGTGAAGATGGGCCCGAGGGCTCTACAGTGGCAGCGAATAAAATAGAGTGCGAGGCGAACGATGCCAGGAATAAAAGCGCGAACACTAAAAGTGGTTCTCGGCGGGGTGGTACTGGCCATTGCCGGCTTGCCGGCAACAGCAGCTGTGGCCCAGGATGCGTCTGCGACGGCGGCCAAGCCAGTGACTTTCCTGGGCACGGTACAGACGCTAAGCGGCAACACCCTCACTGTTAAGAGCGACGCGGGGGCCACGATGCAAGTCACCGTGGAGGAGAACGCTCGCTTGCTGCGCATCGAGCCGGGACAGAAGACCCTAACCGGGGCCAGTCCCTTCAGCCTGGCAGATTTGCAGGCGGGTGATCGAGTGATGGCGCGCGGTTCCGCCGGCGCAGATGGAAACTCCCTGGCTGCCACCATGCTGGTTGCCATTAAAGGCGCCGACATCGCGCAGAAGCAGGAAAAGGATAGAGAGGACTGGCAGAAGCACGGCACGGGTGGGTTGGTGAAAGCCGTGAATCCGTCAGCTGGCACGGTGACCATCTCAAGCGGACCCGGCGGCACCCGGACACTGGTCATTCACGCGTCGCCTACGACCATCATACGGCGGTATGCTCCAGGCTCAGTTCGATTCGACCAGGCGGTCAAAGGGTCTCTCGAGCAAATCAAACCTGGAGACCAGATCCGTGCGCGCGGTTCCAGAAGTGATGATGGAGCCACGCTGGAGGCGGAGGAAATTGTCAGCGGGAGCTTCCGCAATCTCGCCGGCCCAATTCAGGCGGTAGATGCGGCTGCGAATACGATCACGGTGACCGATACGGCTACCAAGAAGGCGGTAGTCATTTCCATCACACCTGATAGTGAAGTGAAAAAGCTGGATCCTGCCGTGGCACAGCGGCTGGCCGCGCGCATGAATGGCGGGGGAGCGGGCGGGGCTGCTGGTGGAGCAGGGAGGCGGCCGGACGGATCCCAGGCAGCCCAAGCAGGTTCCTCGCCAGGCTCCGCTCCCGGCGGACCGCCTTCCGGTGACCAAGCGGGCGGTCAGGGCCGTGGTTCCGGCTTTGATGTTCAACAGCTGCTGGCGCGCTCGCCGTCGGTCGCGTTGAAGGATCTTTCCAAAGGCAACATGGTCATCATAGTCGCCACCGAGGGCCAGACTCCTGACGCTGCAACCGCCATCACCGTGGTTGCCGGCGTTGAGCCGATGCTGCAGGCTTCTGCAAGTGGCAGCCAAGCCATGCTTTCTTCCGCCTGGAATTTGGGTGGTGGAGAGGGCGGCGGAGGCGGAGAAGGATCCCAGTAGAGCACTCGATGTAAGTGCCGCAGAGAGAATGCCCTCCCAAGGCGCACTCCAGTACTGAGCTGAAGCGTTGCTTCGGCGACCTAAATCTATCTTTGCATTTGTCCGGGAGAACTTTTGAACCGATTGCTCGCTCTGTGCCTGACCACCCTGTTGTGTTTTTCCGGGATGGTTTCTTTAGAATCAGCCTTTGCACAAACAGCAACCGTCACTGGAACCTTACGTGGCCAGGTAGCAGACCCCAGCGGAGCAGTCATTCCCCAGGCCTCGCTCACCGTGAACTCTGTAGCCGGGGTAAGCCGCACGGGCACATCGGATGCTTCTGGACAATATTCAATCCTAGGCCTGCCACCCGGGCAATACACGGTGACGGTGCAAGCCGCGGGATTCTCCACCTTCACCTCGCCGCCGGTGCGGATTGCAGCCGGGCAAAGCCAGCTGCTGAATGTTTCGCTTACGATTCAAATGGAACAGCAACAGGTACAGGTTTCCGGCGATACCCCTGGTGTCAGTGTGGATCCCGACAATAATGTGAGCGCCGTCGTGTTGACAGGCAAGGACCTCGACGCCCTTTCCGATGATCCTGACGAGTTGTCGAACGAGCTCAGTGCGCTGGCGGGCCCCGCTGCAGGTCCCAGTGGGGGCCAGATCTACATCGATGGCTTTACTGGGGGGCAACTGCCGCCGAAGTCGGCAATCCGTGCCATCATCATCAACCAGAATCCGTTTTCCGCCCAATATGACTCCCCCGGTTATGGCCGTATCGAGATATTGACCAAGCCCGGCACCGACAAACTGCACGGTCAGTTGTTCGTGAATGCGAATGCTTCCGCCTTCAATACTTCCAATCCCTTCGTGGAGAATCAACCGCCTTACCATACGTTGCAATATGACGGCAATGTAAGCGGCGCATTAGGCAAGAAGGCTTCGTTCTTCGTCAGCTTCGATCGGAGAAATATTCAGAGCAACAGCATCGTCAATGCCAACGTGCCTTACGTGCCCGATCCTGCTACCTGCGGACCGGAAAGCGGCGCCGCACCGGTGATTATCGGCCAACCGTGCAGTCTGGCCGTGCCTTATCCGCAAACGCGCACCGACATCAGTCCCCGCATTGACTATCAGTTGACGCCTAACCAGACCCTAACGGTTCGCTATAGCTATTACCAGGACACCCGGACCAACAGCGGAGTGGGAAGCTTCGTGCTCCCCAGCCAGGGCTACAACACCAACGAAGTAGAAAACAGGATTCAGATCAGCGACAGCCAGGTGTATGGCGCGAAGTTCGTCAACAACACTCGTTTCCAATTCGTGCGCGATCAAACCAACCAGATCCCACAGCTGGTTGCTCCGGCGATCAATGTTCTGCAAAATTTTCAAGGAGGCGGGAGCCCGCTGGGCACCAACCGCGATACGGTGACACGTTACGAGTTTCAGAATTACGCTTCGCTCGCGCTCACCAAGCACTATGCTCGCTTCGGCGGCCGGTTGCGCGATATTCAGGATGCGAATTACTCGAATGCGAATTTCGAGGGGACCTACACTTTTTCCGATCTCGGTGACTACCAGCTAGATAAGCCCAGCCAGTTTTCCATCACCACCGGAACCCCGAACCAGAGCGTGGGCGTAATCGACTTAGGTCTGTATGCGGAGGATGACTGGAAGGTGCGCCCTAACTTCACCTTGAGCTACGGGCTGCGCTTCGAGACCCAAAACCACATTCCGAACAAATTCAATTTTGGCCCGCGGGTTGCGCTTTCCTACGGCCTCGGCGGCGGAGGAAAGGCGCCAAAAACAGTGTTGCGCGCGGGATATGGAATTTTCTTCAATCGATATACCTATGACCTGCTGCTCAATGTAGACCGCTATAACCTCAACCAGCAGGGGCAGGTGCAGACCATTCAGCCCAACCCCAATGGAACCCCTCCGGACAGCACTACCCAGCTGTCTGTTGGGTTGCCAACCTACTACCGCACGCAACCCGGCCTGAATGCTCCCGCCACCATCGAAGCCGGGACTGGCATTGAGCACCAGGTGAACAAAAGTGTAAGTGTCTCGGCGACATATCTCTATTCGCGCGGCATCCATCAATTGCTTTCGCGCAATATTGATGCCCCGACGGCCAACGGGACCCGGCCGTCGTTGGATTTATGCCCCGCTAACCCGATCGGAGCGGCGCCGGGCACACCATGCAACATCTACGAATATGATTCCCTGGCCGTCTTCAAGGAAAACCAGATTTTCCTAAACCTGAATGTGGCATACGCCAGGAAGCTTACGTTTACCGGCTTCTACGTCTACAGCAGGGCCTACAGCGATACCGGCGGCACCGGCTATCACCCGTCCAACCAGTACGACATCATGCAGGATTACGGTCGTCAATTTTTCGATGTTCGCAATCGTGTCTTTGCCTTCGCCAATTACTCGGCTCCCTGGGGCTTCAGGATCAGCCCGTTTCTCAGTGCCTGGTCGGGCGCGCCGTTCAACATCCAACTCAGCCAGGACAACAACGGAGACTCCTTCTTCAACGACCGGCCGGTCTACGCCACATCGGCGTCTGACCCAGCCTACGTGGATAGAACTAAATACGGCGATTTTGATATCAGCGCCACTCCTCCTCCCGGGGCGAAGATCATCCCTGTCAACTACGGGAATGCCGGGGTTCAATTCGCCATGAACCTGCGCGTAGCCAAGAGCTTTGGGGTTGGGCCGCGGGTGGAGGAAGGCAAGGGAGCAAGGGTGGATGGCGGCTTTCCCGGAGGAGGTGGCGGCGGGGGGCACGCGCCAGGAATGGGGCTGGGCGGCAATGGGCCCGGTCCTGGTGGTGGCCAGTCCAACCGTGTGGACCGGCGCTACAGCATCACGTTGAGCGCCTCGGCCCACAATATCTTCAACGTGGTGAATCTCGCGCCGCCCAACGGAACGCTTGGCGGGCCGCCGGACGGCACCACGGACTCGCCCTTCTTCGGCAAGTCCACTCAGCTGGCGACCGGATTCTTTTCCCACGGTTCCGCAGTGCGGGATTTTAATTTTCAAGCACTTTTCAACTTCTAGGCGTGGACCGAGGGCTGCCCCAAATATCAGAAGCGAGATTTTGGGGCAGCTCGTCGGAACGGTAAGTTAGAAGTCCAGCCTGAGAGCCGCCTGTCCGGTACGGTTTCCGGCGTTCTCGGCAGTTTGCGGACCTGTCAGCGCTCCGAAGGTTGAACTGTCGATAGCGGTGACGGGAGGAGCAAAGTTGGTGTGGTTGAGGACGTTGGTAAAGGTCGTCTCGAAGCGTGCATGAAGTTTCTCCGTGATGCGAAATTGCTTAGCTACCCCAAGCGAGACTGTAGAGGTTCCAGGTCCCTCCAGAATGCCAACGCCGGCGTTTCCGAAGCGCCCTGCGCCCGTGGGGGTGGGGGCAAGTGCGGACAGGTTGAAGTACCGCGCCCGGGATTGGCCGGTGTAGAAGTTGTTCGACACTACATCCGGACGCGCAATAGCACCGCGATTGACCAGGTTAGTATTTGACTGGTCCGCCGAACCGCTGATGGTCGGAGTGAGCCACGGCCCTGTTTCCAGCAACGTCACGGTCGTCAGGTCCCAACCGCCCAGGAACGCATCCTTAACTCCGCCGCCGCTCATAAAGTTCCGGCCGCGGCCAAAGGGGAGCTGATAGATCCCTGTCAGCAGCATCCGATCCCGGCGCGAGCCTTCCACGTTGCCTAGATTCCGCTCGATGTGGAAGCGATCCGCGATGGGAAGGCCATAGGAGACTTCGCCCGCGAAGGCGGTCGGGGCATCCCCCTGGTTGTCCGCCTTGTTGTAGGCCAACGTATAGTTGGCATCGAAATAGAGTCCATGCTGCATGCGATGGGTAGCGTCGATTACAAATGCGCGATAGTTGCCCTCACCCGCGTTGAATGTGCTGAAGACCTCGGTCCAGTTGATGTAAGGAGAACGAGGATCGACATAAGGACTCGCGGCCGTCGTTGTGAAGGGGGTTGTGCTCGCGGGGATCTGGTTGAGATCCTCGGTAATGTTCAGCCGGTAAGCGTGCATTCCCACATAGCTCACGCGTAATGCCGTGCTGCTGGTGATTTCACGTTCCACAGTCAAGTTCCATTGGTTGGCCTGTGGATCGCGGTAGTTGGGATCAACTCCCTGGTCCAGACTTCCTCCGCCGATCTGCACCGAACTGCTCGGAGGGGCCGTATTCGGAAACTGTATCAGTGGCGTATTTGATCCTGTGGTGTTCGTGTTGGCGTAGCTGTGCAGGCTCGACGTAGGATTGCCGCTGTTGTTGAAAGAGAGCGGCCCCAGGTTGGTCATGGTATAGATGCCGAATCCTCCGCGTATAACTGTCTTGGTGTCGTTGAACGGACGGTAAGCAAACGCAACGCGCGGCTGGAAGTTGCCTTTGTAAGTGTTGCGCAGGCTCTGCGGCAAACCATCTTGACTGGCTGTCACGTATTTCGTGCAGGGCAAAGCGGTGTAGCCAAGATTGCAGGCGTTGAACGACTGCTGGAAGGCAACGTTCGACGCAGTAATGTTTTGGCTTGCGAGGTACGCCGCTAGTGCATTGGGAACGACGATCGAATTGCTGCGCTGATCGAAGTTAGCCAGGTTGCCGCCGTTTTCCTGGAAGCCGGGAAGGATCTGCCAGCGTAGGCCGTAGCTCAGCGTCAAGCGGCTATTGAGCTGATACTCGTCCTGCGCGAAGAGGCTGAATTGGGTCGCCATGCCGCCCACGTCCGGGCTGGAGACAGCGAAGTTGAGCGTAGTGGGGGCTCCTTCGAGAAAGTCACCAAAGGCATTGCCCGTGAAGGTGGGCTGAAAAATGAAGTCGCCGAAATCATCTGAGGCGAACTCAGGGGCGAAGCTTTCCAGATCGAAGTAGCGCACACGACGGACATCGATGCCACCCTTCATCGTATGCTTACCCCGAGTGTAGGTAAGATTGTCGCTGAATTGGGTTGTTTCCGACTGCGTAATCCCGGCTTTGTCCCGCCCTATGGGCGTCAATCCAGTCCCCGCACTGAAGTTGAACGTAGGAAAGGCGTGGGTCGTCGGATGCTGACTGATATTCACCCCAGTGAGATCAAGCTGTGTTAACGCATCCGATCCTTGAATGGGAAAATCAACGCTGGTAGTGACGTTCGTAAACCCATAACGAAACTCGTTCAAGAGATTGACCGTGATGGTATAGGTGTGGGAGACCAATAGGCTCCGGTTATGCACGGAATCGCTATCGTTGGGAAGAAAAGGATTGGCATAGTCCTCGGTGATGTTCTTGCGGCTGAAACGGGCATACGCGGACTGCTTGGACGTGATCGTCTGGTCGAGGCGTAGATCGGCGCCATCGGTACGCGCCGGAGTGGGTTGGAACGTTTCGTAGTTATAGCCCGACTGGCCACTCACGTTGGGCAGGGGGATATAGGTCAACAAGGCTTTCGCGGTGGGGCTGATGCTCGCGCTGGGAATAGGGGCCAGCGGCGCCTGGCCCGGAGTATTGAAACCGCTGAGGTCGCCGTTCCGTTCCGCAATCGTCGGTACTTCCAGTTGCTCGGCCAGAGCGGTCGTGCGGCGGTTGCCTTCGTAGTCGGCGAAGAAAAATGTTTTGTCATGCCCGTTGTAAAGATGGGGGATGATGACCGGGCCGCCTAATGAGAAGCCGAATGTATTGAACTTCTTCGGCGCCTTTCCGCTAAAGCCATAAGGGTCGGCGTCGAGCGCCTGGTTCTGCAGGTACTCGAACAGGCTGCCGTGAAATTGATTTGTTCCATTCTTGGTCGTGAAGGTGACATCGCCGATTTGCGAGAACTCCGCGCTGTTGTTGAACGATGTGACCTTGACCGCCGCGATTCCCTCCTGTGACGGATAGGCATCCTGCAATGCCCCATTCTGCCTAATGTTTGCGGTCGAAATACCGTCGACGGAAAAGTTGACCATCGACGAGCTAGCTCCGCCCAGCGCAATGTTCCCTGAACTGTCCGTCTGCACATTGGGAGACAGGCCGAGCGCACCTAGCGGGCTGGTAGTAGTAGCGCGATTATTCAACGGGAGCTGCGTCATCTCCAGGTTGCTCTTCGAGTCATCGAGCGTAGCGTTTTCCGTATTGATCTGATCGACGCCGGAAGTCACCTGAACAGTCGTCGATTGCTCTGCTATGTTGAGTGCGACCGTAAGCCTCAGGTCCTGGCGTGCTTCGACGGAGATTCCTGAGATGACCGTATCGGAAAAACCATTGTGACGCGCATGCAGGCTGTATTTGCCAGCCTTCACGTTTTCCAGGACAAAGGCCCCCGACGCATCCGAGTTGACCGTGCGTTCTGTGTTCTCGTCCGTACTATGCAGTACGATCTCGGCATCGGAGATAACCGCGCCGCTAGCATCCTGCACCACGCCTTTCACACTTCCAAATGTGGACTGCCCAAAGGTGAGTGGGGCGGCGCTCAGAAGTATGCAGCAGACGAGAACCGGAAAGAACCGGTGATAGAACGTCCATGCAAGGAGGTCGCTTTTCTCTTGCCGGCGAACACTCTTGGGTGCGTTTTGCCTGGTGCTGATCCGCGCCGATGTGCGCGTCTGGCTGCCCTTGTATGGAGCATCGATATTTGTTGAATCAGGATGACGGAAGCCTTTAAGGAATTTCATTGCATCACCTCTTACGCCGGAAAACGACCGGTATATTCAGTGAATCGCGAAACCCGTTGGTAATGCATAAGCTTCTTCTTAACGTTTTCCTTATGCGTCGGGCGATATAGTTAAGTCGGTCAAGGTCAAGAGACGATGACTAGAAAGCCCATGCGCGATGTTGCCGGCAGGATCGCAGCGGGAGCTGCCGGGTCATTGCTGATGACCTGCGTCGCCTACCGCTTTCACCTCAATCTCTCGTCGGCGACTTCGCTTCAACTCTTGCTAGTCATCGCCATTGCGCTGCGCTGGGGCTTTCGGGAAGCGGGCATCGTCTCATTGTTCTCCGTTGCCTGCCTGGATTACTTCTTCACCCAACCGCTGCTCAAGTTCTACATCGCGGACCCTCGCGACTGGGTCGCGCTAGGCGCCTTCGAAGGCGTGGCTCTAGTTGTTGGCAGTCTCTCCAACCAGGTTAGTCGCCATGCTCGTGAATCAGAGTTGCATCGATCACAGTTACAGAAGCTATACGAGTTGAGCCAGAGTATCTTGCTTCTCGACCGGCAGAAGCCGCTTGGGCAGCAGCTTGCGAGCCTTCTACACTCCATTCTTTGCGTAGAAGGCGTTGTTCTATGGAACGCTTATGACCTTCAAATGTGCAGAAGTGGCGAGTGTTTCGTGTCAGACGACGAGGCCCGCTCCATCTACTTGATGGACAGGAGTGAAGACGACTCTACAACTCGCACCTCGATGCGGGTCTTGCGCCTGGGGGTACGCCCCGTCGGATCGCTGGTAATCTGCGGTCATTCGCTCGATGCGGCTACGATCAATGCGGCTGCATCTCTCGCCGCCGTGGCGATTGAGAGGGCCCGCTCGTTCTCTGCGGAATCCAGAGCAGAGGCTGCGCGACAGAGTGAACAACTTCGTTCCGCCGTTCTCGATGGTCTCGCCCACGCCTTCAAGAGTCCGCTGACAACGATTCGAAGCTCTAGCTCTGGCTTGCTGGCGATGAATACTTTGTCCGGCGCGGAAAAGAGGCTAGTTGGCCTGATCGATCAACATGCCACCCGGTTGGGTGACCTCAGTACTCGTCTGCTGCGCACGGCGAGGCTCGATAGCGGTGAACTCACATTGAGACGGGAACAAGTGGACCTCACGACGCTCATCGAAAACAGCGTCGAAACAACTTCCTTTGAATTAGGCGAACATCCGATCGCTGTTCGGCCTGCGGTGCCGAGCAGCCTGGTGTGGGCTGATAGGCACTTGCTACAGATGGCGCTCTTTCAGCTTCTCGACAACGCCGCGAAATATAGCACCCCTGGTTCTTCCATCGAAGTGGAGGTTCAGGAGGAGCCGGCAGAGATGCTCATCAGTGTCCGCAACGAAGGCTCTTTTATTCCGCCCGAGGAACGAGACAAAGTGTTTCAGCGCTTCTATCGCAGCCCGGGGTCGGAGCACCGGGCTGCGGGTACCGGGATTGGCCTCTCTGTTGTTCGACGCATCACAGAGGCGCATCAAGGGCGCACATGGGTTACGAGCGACGCTGAAAAGGGGACCACGTTCATCCTTACGCTGCCCAGAGCAGCAAAGGAGAAGTGAGACGTGGAACAGAAGAGCAAAGTGCTAGTCGTCGAGGATGATGCGGGAATTCGACAGAGCCTTTTTGAGACCCTGGGGGCATTGGGGTTTGCCATTGGGGAGGCGCGCAATGGAGAGGAGGCGTTATCCCGGCTCCGTATGGTCAACTACGATGCCGTATTACTCGACATCAATATGCCCGGGATAGGCGGCAAGGAGACATGCCGCAGAATCTGCCAGGCCTATCCTTGTCTCCCGATCATCATGTTGACCGTGCGCGATGATGAGCATGACAAAGTGGAAGCACTGGATGCGGGTGCGTGTGATTATGTGACCAAGCCATTTCAGATTCATGAGTTGGCTGCACGGCTGCGCGCCGTCATTCGTCGCTACAACGCCTCGATGCAATCGAAGGTGTTCAGCGCGGTCGGTGACATCACTCTGGACTACGAGCGCCGTCAGGTGCGGAAACGGGGAGAGGATATTCACCTTGCTCCAAAGCAATACGAAACGTTCTGCTATTTGATGGAGCATGCTGGTCATCCGGTGCCTCACGAACGCCTTCTCGCCGCGGTGTGGGGACCGCTGTATGGCAACGAGCGTGAGTACTTGCGAGTAATCATTAACCAGCTACGAAAGAAGATCGAGGATGACCCGGCTCATCCGACCTATATATTGACGGAATCGCATATCGGCTATCGATTTCGTAAGGAATAGCGCACCAAGTCTGTATTAAATAGGCGTCGCCGATAGCAGCAAAACATCCGTGCCGGCCATTTCAATTTCGGCGCAGGAGGCGCCGAGTACCTCGCCATCCGCTTGGACCGCAATCGGCTGTTTGTAGTTGTGACTGGGGCTGGGACGGCAGACCACTCGGACCACATCCTGGTAGTAAGCCGCGTCGTCCTCCACCGGGGCGCGGTCGCGCGCACCTCCAGCACGAAAGAGGGCCTCGAAAGTGGCACGTGCCAGGCGGGAGCGCGAGTAGCCCGCGACCGTCGCGAGCCGGAGGAAGGGAAAGGCCAGCCCACCCCCTGGACGCCAACGATTCAATTCCGCCACCCGCAAAGCGATCGCCTCGCTGACCTGCTGGTGAACGACTGACCCGCCGATGGTGGTGATGGCAATATCGAACGGCTGTACTGGATGATGGAGCAGCAACCTGCCCCCGGCGGCGAAATAGGCCGCCCGCCCCACGCGGCTCTTGCCGGAACGGCGCGCCTCTGACATGAGGGAGGCATGCATACCCATACCAGCGGCCATTGCGAACAACCAACTTCGCCGGCCTTCGGGAACGCAGCAGGTGATCTTTCCTAAAGGAACAGGGACCGGGCGGCTGCGCAGAATCCAACGGGCCGCGCCCCCTGGGTCCCTTGGCATCTTAAGGTTCTGTGCCAGCACATTTCCGGTGCCGAACGGGATAATCCCGAGCGGAACGGCCGAGCCGGCGATCCCCTGAATGACGTCAAAGATGGTGCCATCGCCGCCGCAGACAACGATCGCATCGTAGCCTTCTGTGACTGCCTGCGCTGCCTTAGGGCCGGCAGCCCGGTTTTCACCGGTTTCCAAAACATCGACGACGGCGCCCGTCTCGCGGAAGACACTATGAACGCGAGCTATGTCTCTGCGCCTTGCTCCTGTTTGCTGCAACACCGGGTTGACGAAGAGCAGGATCTTTCTCATTGCGCGTCAGAATTGCACCGGCTTCTCCCAAGCGGAGAACACGAATTCCTCAAGCGGCTTCCGTTGGCGCGGAGATACTTCCATCTTGTGCAGGTGCTCAGGCAGGCTGCCCGAATCACCGAAGTATCCGATTGCGGTGACCGCGCCGATCTCATAATCAGAAGGGATGGCAAAGGATGCTCTCGCCTGCTCACGATCGAAGCCGGCCATGGAATGGGTGTGCAGTCCGTCCGCCGTCGCCTGCAGGGCCAGGGTTGCTGAGGCCGCACCTGTATCGTGGAGGCCGTAGGCGTTCGGATTGCCGTTGCTGCTGAAGGTCTTTTTCGCCACCGACAGCACCAGCACTGGCGCACTCTTAGCCCATGACTGGTTGAACTCTACCAGCGAGTTGAAGATTTTCTGATAGGTCTCATCGCCTCGCCGGCCTACCAGAAATCGCCATGGTTGCTCATTGGAAGAAGATGCCGCCCAGCGCGCCGCTTCAAAGAGGCGCTTTAGCTCAGCCGTAGTTACTTCCCTGTCAGAATAGGCGCGTGGACTCCAACGGCGGCGGATCAAATCATCCACGCCGGCTGTTTCGGGCGCATGTTTCACTTTCTCGATTGCTTCGGGCGGGGTTGAGGGCACGGGTCACTCCTGGGTGGTGATTATGTCAACGTTTGGATGGATCAACTCAGGGCAACGTCGCAATAAAGAGGACCGCGGCTGTGGGTCACAAGAAAAGGCACCTGCTCCCAGGGAGAGCAGGTGCCTTTTTGTTCTATTCGCGGACGCCTTCGACGAACGCCTTCAGCTTGCGTGAGCGTGAAGGATGCCGCAGCTTGCGCAGCGCCTTGGCTTCGATCTGCCGGATGCGTTCCCGGGTTACCTGGAAGCTCTGACCCACTTCTTCCAGCGTATGCTCGGAACCATCCTCCAGGCCGAAGCGCATCTTGATCACACGCTCTTCGCGCGGAGTCAACGTACGCAGCACCTGCGAGGTATATTCCTTCAGGTTGACACTGATCACGGCTTCGGAAGGCGAGACCGCCTGGCGATCTTCGATGAAGTCGCCAAGGTGAGAATCTTCCTCTTCGCCGATCGGAGTTTCGAGCGAGATCGGTTCCTGTGCGATCTTGAGCACCTTGCGAACCTTGGCCACCGGGATGTCCATCCGGCGTGCGATCTCCTCGGAGGTTGGTTCGCGGCCCAGCTCCTGCACCAACTGCCGCGAAGTGCGAATCAGCTTGTTGATGGTCTCGATCATGTGCACCGGGATACGGATCGTCCGAGCCTGATCGGCAATGGCGCGGGTGATCGCCTGGCGAATCCACCACGTGGCATACGTGGAGAATTTATAACCACGACGGTACTCGAACTTATCAACCGCCTTCATCAAACCGATGTTGCCTTCTTGGATCAGATCGAGGAATTGCAGACCGCGATTGGTGTACTTCTTGGCGATAGAAACCACCAGGCGCAGGTTAGCCTCAATCAGCTCGCGCTTGGCCTGCTCGGCGTCCATGTCGCCCTGGATCATCTCGCGCTGGGTGCGTTTGAGTTCGGCGATGGAAACGCCGGCCTCCTGCTCCAGCTTTTCCAGGTCGGTCTTGCAGTTCTTCTGCTGCCGGCGATACTCCTTGCGGAGCTCTTCGCTCTTCGATTGGTCGTGCTTCTGTTCGAGCGATTTTACCTGCCGCTCGAGCATACGCATGGCGTCGACTGTCTTGTTGACCTTGTCCAGCAGCCGCTTGCGTTCGGCGTTGGTGTACTTCAGCTCGCGGACGATGCGCGAGACTTCTACCCGCTCGCGGTTCATCATCCATCGCGTCTTGCGATGTTCCTTGGCCTTCGCCTTGGGATTGATCGTGTCCAGCTTTTCCAGAAGCAGAGAGGCCTTCTTCTGGTGCTTGAGCAGGGTGTCCACACGACCGATGGTTACCCGGATGCGTGCTTGGAGAATTTCTTCGGTGATCTCTTCTTCGTCGAAGATGACCACTTCTTTGATGTTGCGCACGCCACGCTTGAGGTCCTCGCCCAGGGCGACGATCTCGCGAATGACGATCGGCGAACGGGAAATGGCCTTGAGTACCCGCAACTGCCCGCGCTCGATGCGCTTGGCAATCTCAACTTCGCCTTCTCTGGTCAGCAATGGAACGGTGCCCATTTCGCGCAGGTACATGCGAACGGGGTCATTGGTTTTCTCGAGTGTGCCCGGTGTGAGGTCGAGTTCAACATCCTCGCCCTCCTCACCCTCGCTCTCGAACTTATCTCCGCCAAACTTGGGGCCGCCCTCGAGCACATCAATGCCCTGGGTCCCAATCGTGGTCAGCAGATCGTCGAGATCGTCCGGTGAATGCAGGTCGCCAGGGATCAGGTCGTTGACCTCGTTATAGGTCAAGTAGCCCTTTTCCTTACCCGCATCAATCAGTTTCTGAATGTCTTCTTCGTACTTGTCTTCAATAGCCAAGCAAATCCTATCCCGTGCCTTATTTTTCGGATCGGTCCGTGCTCAGAAAGGACAGGGTGCTATGCGAGCCGCTAAGGGCATATTCCGGACGGTTGATAAACCGTTTGGGCAAGTAGACGCACGTCCTTCAAAGAGTTATAGAATATCATGGAATGGAGTGTGCTCCTCAGCTGCTCCTAAAACGACACCCCTGCTGGATCCTGATCCAAAGCTTACTTAGTTAGATGGAAAAATGCCGATTTGGTTTCTACGGCGGTGGTGTTAACTGCGTACATCTTTGGAACTAAGCGTCTGTCTCCCGCATTTGCCGGTCGACCTTGAGTTTCTCAGCCATAAAAACGGCCAATTGTGCCCAATCGCCGCGTCGCTCCGCCTCGGCAATGTCGGCTCGCACCCGGCGCTGTAAGGCTTCCAGCTGGCGATATTTCAGAGACTCCAGGGCAGCTTCCACTTGCTCCATCTCCACCTCGGCGGATTCCCGAAGCAGAGCCTGCGCCAGCAGCGCGCGCTGGCTGGGATCGGGCAGTGCCGCCAAGGGATCCAGCCCACCCCGATCGCGCAAAAGTCCCAGCATTGAGTTTACGGCAAGTCCTTCGAACGACTGAGGTTGACTATGTAAGGCCTGGCAAACGCGAAGGAAGATCCGGCTTTCGGGAGCGCTGGCCATAGCCCGCAAGAGCACCCTCTCCGCCTCGTTTAGGTTGTCGAGAGCTGAAGGGTTCACCTGGTCCCGGCGTTTGCGCGCCGCCTGGTGAAGTTCCTCTCTCAGCAGGGCTGAAGCAATGCCCAGTTTCTGGGCAGCGTCGGACGCGAACTCATCCCGGGCAATGCGGTTGGGCATGCGCCGGATGTGGGGCAGCAGGTAATTCAGCGCCTTGGTCTTACCATCTGCCGTTCGCGGAGGAAAAAGCTGCATCGCCCGGTCAAGCAGGTAGTCCGAATGACGCTTGGCCGCTTCCACGGCGCCCACATACGCCTTGATGCCTCGTTCGCGGATAAATCGGTCGGGATCGAGCCCCCCCTCAAGGGTGACGACCAGCACCTCAAAATCCTCTTCGGTGAGCAAGGCAATCGACTTTTCCGCGGCGTTGGCGCCGGCGGTGTCCGGATCGAAGTTGACGAAGAGGCGTTTGGTGTAGCGGCTGAGCAGCCGAACCTGCATCTCGGTAAATGCCGTTCCGCTGGTGGCCAGCACATTGTGAAACCCCGCCATGTAGGCGGTGATGCAATCCATCTGGCCTTCTACCAGCAAGGCAAACGTCCGCTCCCGGATGGCCTGCCGCGCCTTATCGAGATTAAAAAGCACCTGTCCCTTGGAGTAGAGCGGGGTCTCCGGTGAGTTCATGTATTTCGGGCCGGACTTCTCCTCACTATCGAGCGCCCGCGCGGTAAAGGCAATGACCCGCCCTGACTCGTTGTGGATGGGAAATGTGATCCGTTTGCGAAAACGCGCATAGATCGGTCCGGCGGAGCCATCCGGCTGCTCTTTGGAAGAAAACAAGCCGGACAACCGCAAAAGATCCGGAGGGGCTGTTCCCTGCAGGCGGTCGCGCAGCGCATTGAAGGAATCGGGAGCATAGCCGATGCGAAATTTCGCAATGGCCTCCGCGGTCAGGCCGCGGCCCGTAAGATATTCGCGGGCCCGAGCGCCTTCCGTCGAGCGCAACTGCTCTTCAAACCAGCTTGTGGCCACCTCGTGCAGTTCGAGTAGCTTGCCACGCTGGCGGCTCTCCTGCGCCTCTTCCGGTGAGGAGAATTCTCGCTTGGGGAGGGCTATGCCGCATTTTTGAGCAACGAGTTTAACGGCTTCCGGGAAGCCGACATTCTCAATCTTCTGCACAAAGGAGAAAACGTCGCCTGATTCGTTGCAACCGAAGCAATGGTAGAACTGCTTTACGGCGTGCACGGAAAAGGATGCTGTCTTTTCCCCGTGAAAGGGGCAAAGACCCTTCATAGTCCCAGCTCCGGCTTTTTTCAGGGTGATGTATTCGCCGATGATCCGAACGATATCCGCCTGCTGCTTTACGAGTTGGGCGAAGTCTGAAGACACACTTTATTGTCGTACATCGCGAGCGCTGGAAAAGCCTGTGGTTGTGTGGAAGGCTGCATATCGGCAGCCGTTATCCCACTCAAGCCAAAACACGGCTTGAATGGGGCACCCAGCATTTGTGCGGCGCTCTAAAAGTCGAGTCCTGATACAAAGCAGGAGTCTTTCTGCAGCTGTGATAACAGTTCCTGCGGTTTTTTTCCCCGCTCCCGCAGGCTGCGCAGGCTCAGCGCGTCATGACGTTTGGCCAGCCTTTGGCCTTGTTGATCGACGACCAGATCGCAGTGATACCAGGCTGGGGACGAGACGCCCAGCGCGCGCGCAAGGAGAATCTGGCGCGCTGTGGACTTCAGCAGGTCAGCGCCGCGAACTACCTCCGTGATCTCCATGGCTGCGTCATCGACCACCACGGCAAGCTGATAAGAGGCGAGGTCGTCCCGGCGCCAAACCAGGAAGTCGCCAAAGTCCCGTCCGGCAACGAACCGCTGGGGACCAAAGTGCCCGTCTTCGAAGACGACGGCTTCTCCATCGAGCACGCGAAAGCGCCAATTGGCGCCGATGGACGAGTCGACTTTGCCGGCCGGCATCGTCGCCGGCCGGCAGGTCCCGGGATATACGCCTTCGTCATCATGGGGAGCCTGCATTGCCTGCGCCAGGTCCTTGCGCGAACAACTACAGGGGTAGAGCCGTCCCGCGGCCATCAGCCGGCTCCAAGCGTCGAGATAAAGGCCATGTCGTTGACTTTGCGTGTAGGGATCGAACGGACCGCCTACGTCGGGTCCCTCCTGCCATCGCAGGCCAAGCCATCGCAGGTCTTCCATCATGGCGCGGCGGAAATGCGGCTGGGAGCGCTCAGGATCAAGATCCTCGTCGCGCAAGATCAGGGTGCCTCGGGCGGCAAGCGCGCGTTGCTGGGCAACCCAGAAGGTGCGCGCGTGGCCCAGGTGCAAAAAGCCCGTTGGTGAGGGAGCCAACCGGCCCCGGTAGGCGCTGCCGCCAATGGTAGTCAAGGAGCAAGACTCAAAATAGGTCTGGAATACTGGAGAAGGCGATCCGCGTCGGCGCCGCAGCACCCGCCAGCAGCATGCTGGCAAAGCACAGAGTGTTCGTTCCGTACTTGTAGTTCACCCGATCCATGGTGCTCGACAGCCGGGTCCGTTTTCCCTCTTCTTCCAGGCCGGAGAAGAGAGAAAGCGTGTGCAGATGGTCGGGCACCAGGTTGCCCAGGGAAACGCCCACGAAAAAAGGCTTCTGATGGCCCTGGCCGGCTGGGCTTTGACTCCATAGCCGCTGCAACCCCTCCACCAGCGTCTGATTATCCTGGCATTCCAGGAGCTGGGCGCTTTGCGCCCATGGTTTCTGGTGAATGCCGGAAGAATGTTTCGAAGCCGCGGCCGAGCTGACCACCGCAAAACGAATGGTCAAGGTCATATTCGAGGCCCAAAGCCGGGCTTTCCGCAGCCGCATTGCGGCTTTATGCAGCAGCTTGTTGGCTACAGCGTACGCCCCCTCAGGGGTGCGCAGCTCGGGCGACAAAACATGGGAGTGGCCGATCGACTTTGCGTGCTCCAGCTCGGCGTCTCCAAAATCCTCTCCTCGCAGCCAGTGCCACAGCTTTTCGCCGCCTACGCCACCCCATGCGGCGTGCATTTGCTCGCGATCAAGCGCCAATAGTTGCTCCATGGTGCGGATGCCGGCCTGGCTCAACCGCTTCTCCATGCGCGCACCCACCCCCGGCAGGTCACGCGGCGTTAACGCGGATAGGGCATCATGCAGCAGATCAGGCGTCAGGGCCACCAGGCCGTCCGGTTTCTCCATATCAGAGGCTACTTTGGAGAGGTACCGGTTGGTCGCCAGCCCAACCGAGCATCGAAGGGTGGCCCCGGCCTTACGGCGGACTGCGGCTTTGACCTCGCGCGCCAGCTCCAGAGCAGCCAGCAGCGGTTGCTCCCTGCCCAAGAGCCGACATGCCATCTCGTCGATCGACATGACCGAGGTGACCGGAAGGCAAGATTCAACGGCCTCTACCACCCGGTGGTGGTAGTCGACGTACAACTCGTGCCGGGCCTCGATCAGCACGATGCCGGGGCAGAGACGCTTGGCTTCGCCCACCTGGGTGCCGGTACGCACCCCATATTGCTTGGCCTCATAGCTGGCGGCGATACAGCAGGTAGTATCCGCGACCAGCGGCACCACGGCGATGGGCTTGTTTCGTAGCTCCGGCCTTAACTCCTGCTCAACAGATGCGAAGTAAGAGTTGAGGTCCAAAAAGAGCCACTTCAGGCGGGGATCCCCCATTGGGAACGTATTGGTCGGCGCGTGGGTCACGTCACACTAGTTTTGCCCATATCGGATTTTCTTAAGCGATGCTAATCTTTGTGCCATCGGTACTTTTCGAGAAAGTGAATGTTGTTCCCACAAAGGGAAGCAACCTCGAAAAATATTTCGCACCCCAGAAAACCATCGCTGGGTTTAGGGTTTCATAAAAGGTGGAGTACTTAGATGCATTCTCTCCATTTACATACCTTCGCACGCTGGTTTTTCCAGTTTGAGTCGTACGGCCCGGCAATTCTCGTCACCATCGGCGCGGCCTTGCTCATGGCTTGTGGTATCGGGGCGGCTTGCTCGCCTTGTGAGGAAAAGGACGAGGTCTTTCACCGCCAGGTGTTCTAGGGTCGTTCGTTCGACCGATTGCCGTCGGACCCGTAGGCGTTCGGCGTTCCCCACTCTTTTTTTGTATTCGTCGCGTTTCTCTGCAGCTTGGAAAGCCCTTACACTTTAGAGAAAACGTACCTCAGGGCCTAAAGGCCTCATAAGTTTTCGTACCCGACAGCACGGCTAAACCCGTGCCCTTCGTCCTGAGTGTTTCCGCAGATTCTAAACGTCGTGCCCTCATGCACACCATCAGAGCGGCTACTGCTTGAGTCATAACTGGGTTGGCTCTTCCGGTTTCACGAACTCCGGCTTACCCTTCGCGCCCCATTTCACGTAGCCCATGGGGTGATGGTGGTCGTGGGTAAACAGAACCAGCCATTGCTCTGGGATCGCGCGGCTTAGGAAGCGCTTGCGCTGCTCTATGCAGGTGAGCGGGTCGAGGTCATAACCCATTACCCAGGTGACGTCCAGGTGAGCGCTGGTGGGCATCAGGTCAGAGATGTAACAGGCCCTGCTTCCGCCTGAATCTAGCATCACCGCCATCATCTGCGCAGTGTGGCCAGGAAAAACCTCGACACTCACCCCTGGAACAATCTCTGTCTGGACACCGTCAGGAGAGTCGAGCAGAGTCATCTGCCCGCTGGCGACGAGCGGATCATAGTTGTCGCTGATATAGCTGACCGCATCGCGCTCCAGTTGCAAATGTCCGTGTTCCACTTCTCTGCGGTGTGCGAAGTAGCGCGCGTTGGGGAACGTCGGCACGACGCTGCCATCTTCCCTTCGCGTCGTATTCCATCCGCAGTGATCGAAGTGCAGGTGGGAATTGATCACAATGTCCACCTCCTCCGGTTGGATGTGAGCCGCGGCAAAGCTTTGGAGCAAGAGCTCCTTGGCGTCGAAGATGCCGCGCTGTTTCTCCCGCAGCTTGTTTCCAATCCCAGTCTCGATCACCACTGTATGTTTACCGGTGCGTACAACGACGGTATTGGTTCCGAGCAGAATCTGGTTTCGCTCATTGGCCGGCGCACGTTTCTCCCACAAGGGCTTCGGGATCACGCCGAACATCGCTCCTCCATCCAGCAAGTAGGTACCATCGGTCAGGATGGTCAGGTCGAGGTCGCCGATCGTCGTATGGCCGCGTACCAGAGCAGACGTGGTGGCGGTTTCTGCAGGATGCATCACGGCAACTCCGGGGTCATGAGATAGCGTTCAAAATGTTCCAGCATGCGCCCGTACAAATGTGTGGTGGCCGCAGCGCCGTCGACGTCGTGCGTCTTGCGCGGATAGAGCTGCAGATCGTAAGGCAGATCCGCATCGATCAGTTGCTGAATGAACTGGATCGAATTCTCAAGGTGCACATTGTCATCCCCGGTGCCCTGAACCAGCAGCAGGTGTCCCTTAAGATTCGGCGCACTTTTTACCACTGAGCCGTCGCGATAGATGTCTTCGTTCGATGCCGGCGATCCAAGATAGCGCTCGGTGTAGATGGAGTCATAGTTCTGCCAGTCGGTGACCGGAGCGCCGGCAACCCCGGCGCGAAAGCGGTCACTATGGGTCATGGCATAGAGGGTGAAGGTGCCGCCCCAGCTCCAACCCCACCAGCCGAGCCGTTTGGGGTCCAGTTGGGGATAGGCACGGAGCGTTTGGTCAAGCGCTGCGATCTGGTCGCCCAGCTGTACCGGTCCAAAATCATGATAGGCCGCTTGGGCAAAATCACGGCCTCTGCCCCCCATTCCGCGGTTGTCCACATGCAGTACGGCAAAACCACGCTGCACCAGCACTTGATCGAAGAGACGCTGTTCGGCTGACCATTTGCCGGTGACCATTTGTGCGTGCGGGCCGCCGTACGGATTCACAATCAGAGGCACGCTAGCCGGCTCCGTCTTGCCCGCCGGCAACACTAGTTGGCCATAGAGGGTGGTGGCGCCATCGGCAGCCTTGCTTTCGACGCCGAGCGGTGGAGTCAATACCGTATCGAGCGGTGGCGCTTTCCAAATCGTCTGGCAGTCGCTATCGTGCCGGCACAGATCCATCACCGGTGGCGTCGTGGAAGAAGAAACCGTATCGGCAAAGAAATTCGTGTTCGGGGAAAATATGGGCTCGTGCCATTCTCCGTAGCGGCTCACCTGGTGCTTGCCCTTTCCGTCCAATCCGATCACCCAGATCTGCTGTTGGCGCGGATCCCCCTCATTGGAGAGATAGTAGACGGTGCGAGCCACCTGGTTGACCCCCACAATATCCCCCACCTCCCAATTGCCGCCGGTCAGTTGCTTGACCAGGCTGGTTTGGGTGGCCAAGGGATTCGCGCCGTCGAAAGCATAAAGGTAAATGTGATTATGCCCATCCCGCCAACTGGTAAGCAGGATATTTGAAGCGAAGAAGATTAAGTCGTAGGAGTCGTCCAGGAACTTGTTGTCGGCCATGGTAAGCACCGGCTTTACCTCGTCCGTCGAAAGATCGGCGAAATAGAGCGTCATCGTCTTGTGATCGCGCTTCAAGGTTTCAATCCACAAAGTCTTGGCATTGAGCCATCCAAAGCGCGGGATGTAATCACTCCCGTTGTCGATGGGCAGATTGATCCACTTGGTACGTCCGCCGTTGGCGCCCACCACGCCTAGGCGGACAACCGGGTTCGGATCACCGGGTTGCGGATAACGCTGGCGGTCGACGGTGGCATGGGTCGGGATCCAATCTTCGATAGGGTATTCGGGTACCGGGGATTCGTTCATCTGCAGATAAGCTATCCGCCGCGAGTCTGGAGACCAGAAGTAATTACTGCGCACATCGAGCTCTTCCTCATAAACCCAGTCCACTTCGCCGTCGAGCAATGTGTCTGCTTGCGAGTCCGTCAGCCGCAAAGCGGTGTTGCTGTCTTTCGATCTGCGAACGTAGAGATTGTGGTCACGAACGTAGGAGAGGCAAGTACCGTCTGGCGAAAACTTTGGATCATCGCCACTGCCCGCGCCGGTGGATGCTATCTGCAGGCCGGTCTTGGTCGCCAGATCGAAGAACCACAGCTGTCCATTGGAATCGAAAAGCAGGTGTTTCGAGTCGGGCGCCCAGTTGTAACTGGCTTGCTTATAGCGTGCGCGATTGTTGAGATCATGTTCTGAAGTGACGGGCGGATTCAAGGCCAGCATCCTGTCGCGGTCGACCAGGATCCGAGTGGCCCCAGTTCCACCTTCGACGGCTACCAAATCTCCAGTGTCGGCGATGTAGCTGAGGCGGGTGCCGTCGGGACTCCAGGCGATGCCAAGCGGCGGCTGAGTTGCTTGTCCCTGGCGGTAGATCTGGTCGACCGTTACCGGTTTGGTGTCGGCCGGCCAGGCGGAAATGCGACAGCAGAACGCAAGCACCAGGGCGAATCGAATTCGTGTCAACGAAGGGCTCCAGGCAATGGCCCACCTTGGGCATCTCTGAGCCTGAAGTGTATCGCAGGTCTTTCCGTCGGGCCCTGATACAAAGCAGGAGTTTTTTCCAGCCTGTAAGGGCCGAAGTGGGGCTTTCCTTGAGGAAAAGCCGCGTCGGAAGTGGCCGGTTGGTATGCAGCAAAAGTCAAAATGCTGTAGACTCCAGTCCACGCATGGATGTTCAACTGCAGTCGCTTATCCGTTTACAGCAGGTCGATATCAAGGCGGCCCAACTGCAAGAAGCTATGGCCGCCGTTCCCTTGCAGCTACAGGCTATCGAAGACAAACTTCAGCAACTTAAGCTGGCGGTGGAGCAGGCAGACAAGGCTGTGCCGGTGGAAGAGGCGCGCCGCCGAAGACTGGAAAGCGATCGCAAGGATCAGCAGCAGAAACTGGTTAAGTATCGCGACCAGTCAAACAGCGTAAAGACCAATGAGCAATTCCACGCCTTGCAACATGAGATCGGATTCGTTGAGGCGGAGATTCGCCGCATTGAAGACGAGGAACTCACGAGCATGATGAAGAGCGAGTCGCTTGAGAGCCAGCGCTTCGAGGCACGGAAGACATTAGCGCAGCAGGCGAAGCTGCTCGATGAAGAAAAAGAGCGGGCGCGCATTGCCTCGCTGGGGTATCAGGAGGAGCTCGCTACGATTCAGAGCGAACGGGCCGCGCTGCGTAAAAACGTTGACCAAGGTCTGCTCTCTCAGTATGACCGCATCGCTTCTTCTTCTCGCAAGACCGCACTGGCGCGCGCCGCGGGTCAGCGCTGCCTCTCCTGCCAAATGCAATTGCGTCCGCAGTTTTGGAACCAGGTACGGGAAGGCACGCTGTTGAATTGCGAGAGTTGTGGACGATTGTTGTATTTCGATCCCGCACAGGTCACGACTCAAGCCTCCTGATCCGGCTAAAGAGGCTGCGGCAAAATACCGTTTGGGGCGGAAAGCGTCCCGCAGTGGCTAAAGCCAGAATGATTTCCAAAGCATTTGCGTACGGTCTGAAGGCCGTACCCTTTAGGAAAATGACTTTTCCGCAGCCAGTGAAGCCCCGCCTCCCAGGTACTCATATCCTCTGCGAGGAAATGGGGTGGCGCGAGGGCTTAACATTTAGGGATGAAACGAATTGCTGTCGACATGGACGAGGTGCTGGCAGATGCCCTCAGCGAACACCTTGCACGCTACAACCGCGACCACGGCGAGGCCATTACCAAAGGCCAGTTGCACGGTAAATGGCTGTGGGATATCGTCTCCGCCGACAGGCACGAGCGATTAGAGGGTTACCTCCGCAGCGAAGACTTTTTCGAGGACCTGCCGGTGCTCGAGGACAGTCAGGAGGTTCTGGAGAAGCTCAGCCGGCACTACGAAATTTTTATCGCCACCGCGGCGATGGAATTCCCCAACTCCTTCGGCCCCAAATACCGGTGGTTACGGCGCCACTTCCCATTCATCCCGCCAACCCACTTCGTTTTCTGCGGAGACAAGAGCATCCTGCATGCCGACTACCTGATTGACGATACCTTCCGGCACTTGCAAGGATTTAAAGGTCAAGGCATCCTCTTCTCCGCCCCCCATAATGCGACTGTCCTCGGTTTTCACCGGGTTACCGGATGGCGAGAGATCGAGGATTTCTTTCTGCCTGTGGGCAGAGCCTGAGTTGCTCTAAGACTCTGCCTGCAAACTCTCCTTGGCGCGGGAGGGAGTGGGAATGGTAGTCGACGCCGGCCTGCCCGAAGGCAAATTCACCGTCGAGGCCTTTCCCGCTATGGGCGCCCCCAGCGGCCGCAGGTTCATAGCCGGTTGCGGTGTCTGCAATTGGTGCATCGTCACGATGATTGCGTGAGCCGCCACCTTGCCTGCACATCGATACCCGTGGGGCGTACTGGCGTCGAAATACACACCGTCGCCGGGGGTAAGGACATGCGTTTTGTCTGCATGGCGGATTTCCAGTTCACCCTCCAGGATGTAGAGAAATTCATATCCCGGGTGCACGTGGGGCCGGACTTCAATGTTCTTCTTAAGCGGAACGAACTCTGCGTAGTAGGGATCCAATTGTCGATCCGGAACCATGTAACCCAGGCTCTCGAAGAAGTAGGTTGGATCGTCCACGCCGGTCTGGGGCAGGCGAACGCGCTCTTTTTTCCGATGAATGCGGAAGAGGGTATGCGGTTCCGTCTCAAAGAAGTAGGAAAGGTCTTTGCTAAAAACCATCGCCACCCGGGCGAGGTTGCGCAGCGTCGGCACCACGCGACCGGTCTCGAGCTGGGACAGGAAGCTGGCGGACAGGCCGGTATGCCGGCCCAATTCGACCAGCCCCATGGATTTCTTCAGGCGGAGCCGCTTGATTCGTTCGCCAATGCGCTTTTCTGCGATAAACGACTCTGCACTGGCGGGGTCAATCTGCGATGACGCTGCGTCCTTGGTTTCCACGGCGCGGGCTCCTTATGCAACAGCTGTTTCGAACTTGTGATGTGATTGGCGCTTAAAATGTTGCCAAGAGGAAAATAGATTTCTCTCCCATGAACATTATCTGAGACTACCTAACGGGCAGTCAGCATCGCAACGATGCATTGGTGTGATGACGGCAAATCGAATTTTGTTGACTGGATCATCGGGACTTATCGGTACATCTTTAGGACGTACCCTCCGGCGCAAACGGATTCCAACTATTTCTCTGCATCGGGATCTGCCGCAGCCCGCTCCTGTCGGTAACCTGGATGTTCAGATGCCGTGGGACCCTTACGCGGCGGCGCCGATGAGCCGCCCCGAGGAAATTGAAGGAATAACTGCCGCGGTCCACCTTGCCGGCGCTAATTTGGCGGGCGGCCGGTGGAACTCGTCCTACAAACAGAAAATCCTGGAAAGCAGGGTAAAGCCTACCCACGCGGTGGCAACGCTGCTGGCTGGGTTGCGGCCCATGCCCGCAGTGCTGGTCTGTGCGTCGGCGATTGGGATCTACGGGAATCGGGGAGATGAGTTGCTCACAGAGGCCTCTTCGCCGGGAAGCGGATTCCTCCCTGAGGTTTGCCTTGCCTGGGAGAGAGCAACGCAGCCGGCCTCGGACGCTGGAATTCGGGTGGTGCATCTCCGGTTTGGCGTTGTACTTTCTGCGGACGGGGGTGCGCTGGCGAAGATGCTGCCCGTATTTCGGGCTGGGTTAGGCGGACGGTTAGGCAGCGGCCAGCAATGGATGAGCTGGGTCGCTCTGTCGGATACGACCAGGGCGATCGAGTTTGCCATGGAGACAGCGAGCTTAACCGGCCCGGCAAACGTGGTAGCGCCCAACCCGGTTAGGAATTTGGAGTTCACCCACTCGCTGGGGCGCGTCCTTCGCCGGCCAACGCTGCTTCGCGTTCAGGCCTTCGGATTGCGCCTGGCTTTCGGCGAAATGGCTGAGGCTACCATCCTGGGGAGTGAGCGGGTCTTGCCGGCTCGCTTGGATGCCTTGGGATTCAACTTCGAATATCCTGAACTGGAAGCCGGTCTGCGCGCGGTTCTGCCATCGTCCTAGGTACCGGGAAATGGCGGCCATTTGCCGGAAGGTGCGGCAAGATGGTTTACGTTGGGAGAGCATGAATCGCAAGTTCCTGGTTTTGGCTTCCCACATCAACAGCTCGGCCATCGCTGTCTTCCTGACGATTTTGGTTGGCGGCTTGACGATGGGGTGCGGAGCACCGGGTGCGCCACAGCCCCCAAGCCTCAAGCTGCCAACACCAGTCCTAAATCTCTCCGCAGTTCGGATCGGTAGTTCCGTCCACTTGGCTTGGACCATGCCGACACACACCACGGACCATATTGCGCTGGAACACCCGGTCACGGTTCGCGTCTGCCGCGCGCTCGAAAACAACCTCTGCGCCAACCTCGCCAGCCTATCACTTGGGCCGGGTAAGGAAGGGGTATACACGGACGAATTGTCTGCAGATCTTACCCAGGAACCAAACCGCCTGCTGCGTTATGAGGTTGTCTTGAACAATCATGCCGGTCAGTCCGCGGGCCCGTCGAACGCCGCTTACAGCGCAGCCGGGACCAGCGTGGCCGCCGTCACCGGATTGACTTTGCAGATGCGGGCGGACGGTGTCTTGCTTAGTTGGCAGCCGGTCGCCGAACCTGGCCGATTGGTGTCGTATCGCATCGAACGCCTGCAACTGGACACTGGAGTACCCAAAGAGGCCTCCAAGTCTGCCCTCGCGCCGGCCGCACCGGCTGCCGCACAGACGCTGGTGGTTCATGGGAAGGCTGGCGAGGACCCGGGTCACGCGATCGACAGCTCCGTCCTGTTCAACCATCAGTATCGATACGTGATCGAACGGGTCGCGACCGTGGAGGCCTCCGGAAAATCCCTAGAGATACAGGGTTTGCCGAGTGAGGCTATGGTGATGGCGACCACCGACGTTTTCCCCCCAGCGGTTCCCCAGGGACTGGCGGCGGTGGCGGACGCCGCTGCCGGGGCTATCGATCTCTCCTGGTCTCCCGACGTCGACAGTGATCTGGCGGCTTACCATGTCTACCGCCGTGAAATACATGGAGGCTTGCCGGCCCAAATCGCTTCCGTGGGAGTTGAGACCTCATACCGGGATGCTGGAGCTCAACCTGGGCACACTTATGATTATTCGGTGTCGGCTGTCGATCAGAGTGGCAATGAGAGCAAAGGTTCCCCCGAGGTCGAGGAGACTTTACCCAGCCAGTAAGCCGGTCCGCACATCAACCGAGATACAGGAGTTCCCATGAAATACTGCCGCCTGGAAACGAAGTATGGAGCGCAATATGCCGAGGTCGTCGAACGCGATGGGCGGCTGTGGGTGGAGCGCCTGATTCCACCCTTCGAAGAAGGCCCGGCGAGCGATTTTGTGGACCCGGCGATGGATCCCTTTGAGCCGCTGCCATTCGATGAGACGCGGACGCTCGCCCCCGTTGCGCCCTCAAAGATTGTCTGCGTTGGACGGAATTATCGCGAGCACGCCGCCGAGCTGGGCAATGAGGTTCCGGCCGAACCGCTGCTTTTCCTCAAGCCCCCGTCTGCGATCCTTTCCCCGGGTGAGGGGATTCGCATCCCGGAGCTTTCCAAGCGGGTTGATTTCGAAGGGGAAATCGCGCTGGTGATCGGCGCCCGATGCAGCAGGATCGGGCCCCGCGAGGACGCTGGCGAATATATTCGCGGGTACACCATCGCCAACGACGTGACCGCCAGAGACCTGCAGAAGAAAGATGGCCAGTGGTCGCGCGCCAAGGGCTTTGACACTTTCTGTCCCGTCGGCCCGCTGGTTACCGACGAGGTGGATCCCGCCCTGGGCATCGGTATCACCACCCGGCTCAATGGGGAACTGCGCCAGGATGGCAATACGCGGGACCTGATCTTTTCGATCGACCAATTACTGCGCTACATCACCGCGGCCATGACGCTGTTTCCAGGGGACTTGATCCTCACGGGAACGCCGGCCGGAGTGGCTCCCATGCAGCCTGGGGACCAGGTGTCCATCACCGTGGAGGGAATTGGGACGCTGAGCAATCCGATCGTCTGACCAGGCGTGATGGGGAAGCAATTCTGTGACCCCATGAAACCTATCGCGATTTTGAGAATCTCAACAGTTAGAAGCCTTACACTCAAGGTGTACGCAAGGAGATATCGCATGGCCAAGACACTGCTCGAACAGCTTAAAGAAGTGACGGTGGTTGTCGCCGACAGTGGGGATTTTGAATCGATTGAAAAATTCAAACCCCAGGACACCACAACCAATCCTTCCCTTCTCGCCGCAGCCGCCGGAATGCCGCAGTATCAGCCCATTGTGGACGACGTGCTTCTGGAGGCCAGAAAACAGGCCGGCCCCAACGCTAAGGACAGCGACGTAGCGAATCTCGCCTTCCGCCATTTGGCTGTGGCCTTCGGAAAGAAGATTCTGGCGATCGTTCCCGGCCGGGTTTCCACTGAAGTCGATGCGCGGCTTTCCTATGACACCGCCGCCACTATGAAGCAGGCACGTGAAATTATCCAGCAGTATGACGAGGCGGGCATTTCGCGGGAGCGAGTGCTGATCAAGATCGCCTCCACTTGGCCGGGCATCAAAGCCGCGGAGCAGCTCGAAAAGGAAGGCATACATTGCAACCTGACGCTGCTGTTTGGCATACACCAAGCCATCGCATGCGCCGAGGCTAAAGTAACGTTGATCTCACCCTTTGTGGGCCGCATCCTCGACTGGTACAAGAAGGACACGGGCAAGGACTACCAGGGCGCCGACGACCCGGGCGTGCAGTCGGTGACCAAGATCTACAACTACTTCAAGAAGTTTGGTTACAAGACCGTGGTGATGGGCGCGAGCTTCCGCAATATCGGGGAGATTCGTGAGTTGGCCGGCTGTGATTTGCTGACCATTGCTCCCAAGCTACTGGAAGAGCTTCAGTCCACCGAGGGCGACCTGCCCCGCAAGTTGGATCCAAAGAATTCCCAGAGCCTGCAAATCGAGAAGATCACGATCGATGAGGCGACGTTTGAGAAAATGCACGCTGCCGACCGAATGGCTCACGACAAGCTGAAGGAAGGCATCGAAGGCTTTACCGAGGCGCTGGAGAAGCTGGAAAAGCTATTGGCCGACCGTCTGGCCAAGATGGGCGCCGGCAAGCAGGAAGCAGTAGCGTCCCGGTAAGCGTTGTACCCGCAAGAGCCACATCCGTGCGGCTGGCCCAGCAAAGAGCATCAGGGCCAGCCGCACTACGCATCTATAAGACCCCGTTAGCGACGACCCCCGTTATTTGTTACGGGTAGAGACCTCGCCAAATTTTCCTGTCCAGAGTAGAAGTGAGAGTGCAAGGCGATTCTTCCGCGATCGCAGGAGGTCTTCGTGTCCTGGTACGCCTTAGACGATCCCAATGACCCAAGACTTGACGAGCTGGCCAAGCAGTTCCTGATTCATCCACTGCATATTGAGGATTGCCGCAGCAACAATGAGCGACTCAAGGCCGAGGGAACGGACGATTATCTATTTTTGATCCTCAAATACATTCAGTCCGTGCAGGACGGGGACCTCAGCTTGGGGAATATCTTCCTTTTCGTAGGCCGCGACTACCTCATTACCGTTCGCGATCCCTCCTGCACCAGCGACGAGATCTTGCAGCGCGCCCTCAAGGCGGGAACAGAAGAGAAACCATCGAAGCTTCTTTATCTGATCATGGACAGCATTGTCGACTCATATTTTGTGTCGATCGATCACAGCGACGACCGCATTGATGACCTGCAAGACAGCGTTCTCGATAATCCATCGCCTCAGATTCTGGAAAATCTCTTCGAGCAGAAACGCAAGTTAATCGAGCTGCGCCGGGTTCTGGTGAATCTTCGCGACGCCTGCATGTCGTTGCAGCGCGAATCCGGCTCCATCCTCAACCCCGAGCTTTATCCGTTTTTTCGCGATGTCTACGATCACTCGTTGCGCCTGCTGGATATGGTGGAGACGCTGCGCGATTTGCTCAACAATACCTTTGATGTCTACCTGTCGAGCGTTGCCAATCGCACCAACCAGGTGATGAAGGTGCTTACTGTGCTGAGCACCGTCGCGCTTCCAGCGCTGGTCATCTCCGGCATCTACGGAATGAACCTGAAGGGCCTGCCCTTCCTCGAGTCCGATCACGGAACGGAGATTGTCGTGGGCGCGATGTTCGCTTCGACCGCGATGGTGCTCTGGATGCTTAAGAGGTTTGGCTGGCTTTGATCTGCGATTTCTCCTCCGCAGAGCACAGAAAGGTCTAGAATTCTCCCGATCATGCCTTTTACGCCAAGCACCATTGCCGCCCTGGTCATCGCCGCGAGTTTCGCTGCTGGGCTCAATGTGTACGCGACCGTGCTGACACTTGGCCTGCTGGCTCATGCGCATTGGGTACAGTTGCCGCCCGGTCTTGAAGGGCTATCCAATTGGTGGATTATCGGCGTGAGCGCAACTCTCTTTGCGGTCGAGTTTGTGGCCGATAAAATTCCCGGGTTCGACCTGGTGTGGAATGGTCTGCATACCTTTATCCGCGTCCCTATCGCTGCCCTGCTGGCTTACCGGGCCACCACTCAGCTAACTCCCGGTATGCAGATGCTGGCTACGGGGTTGGGCGCTGCGATCGCTTTGGCCGCACATGGCTCCAAGACCGCGGCTCGGGCGCTGGTCACTCCTAGCCCGGAGCCGGTGTCTAACATCGCCTTGAGCAGTAGCGAAGATGTTGCCGCGGTAGGGATCACATGGCTGGCCACCCAGCATCCCTGGGCTGCTGCGAGCATCACGCTGACACTACTGCTGATCACGGTGTTGATGATGCGGTGGGTGGTGAAGGCGCTACGTGGATTGTGGTGGAAACTGCGACCGCCTCCGGCGCAGTTAAATCAAGGACCTGCTGCGCCCTAGGCGGGGTTGGAGCGGAAGGCTTCCCTGAGCGGCTAAAGCCGATATGCAACAGTTAAACGCAGGGCTGCGTCTGGACGAAACGGGTTGGTTGTTGTCGGTGGGAGCCCCCTGCTTCAGCAGGGGGGAGCGAACGCTTTAGCGTCGCGGAAACAGTTGTAATTCCATTCATCGGGCTTCAGCCCCGGGTTTCCCGGTCGGAGCGACTCAAGGCGGACCTAAAGCCGTTCGAGTGAGTGCCGATCGAACCGCTCGGCTTGAACCGAGGTCCCCCGCATGAATGCGAGGGCTCCACCAATTGGGACAACTCTGGCCTCGCTAGCCCTGAGCGGCGCGACGAGTGTGCGCTGGGACAGGTAGCGGTCGAATTACGTCGGTGTCTCCCTCCGGGAGGACCCAAACGGATCCGGCCACTCCGGCGCGCCTGGCCGCCGCCATCAAGCGCTCGACCGGCTCTTCCATCGGTTCCTGGGAGAGCCGGAAGGTGCCATAGTGCATCGGGATCATCTTTCGTGCGCCCAGGTCGACGAACGCCTGCAGCGCCTCCTCAGGGCAGGTGTGCACGCCACGATAGGTATCCGGGCTGTAGGCTCCGATGGGCAACAATGCGATCTCCGGCTTCAGGCGTTGGCCGATTTTGGCAAAGCCGTCAAAATACGCCGTGTCGCCCGAGTGGTAGAGGGTGTGCCCGCCCCCACGGATGACGTAGCCGCCAAAGCCCCGATGCGTGTCCTTGAAGAGACGCGCTCCCCAGTGCTTGCAGGGTGTCATCGTTATCTCCAGGCCGCTGATGGACTTGGTCTGCCACCACTCCAGAGTGACCACACGCGCGAAACCCAGATCGCTGACCAGGTCCTCAACTCCCCACGGCAGCACGGCTATAGGCGCCCGCCCCGTCATCTTCATGGTGTGGGCGACGATACGTCGCAAAGATGGCCGGTTGAGGTGGTCCATATGCGCATGGGAGAGCAGGACCATGTCAATGGCAGGCAGTTCTTTGATCCTGACCCCGGGCCGGCGCAGGCGCCGCAACGCGATGAGCCGCTCAGCGAAGACCGGGTCGATGAGCAGCTTTCGGCCGCCAATCTGGATAAAGAACGATGAGTGCCCAATGAAGGTAATGCCCAATTCTTCCGGCGACACCAGGAGGGGCTTTTTCGATTCTCCGGTCATCGGCCTGAACGCAGACTCGCCGACCAGCGTCCCCAGCGACTGCATTTTGAGCAAAACCGCGCTCTTGCGCTCGACCATGGTTTTCATCGCCACCCCGACTACCTAATAGATTCGTTCGCCCGGCCGCGAGATGCCATTTCCGTGGGTACTGCAGACAAGTGAAAACGCCCCAAGGTACCACATGTCCCCGGCAGTCACCCTAAGTAATAGACGGGAAGCATCAAGGAAAGATTGGACCCCAGGTTAAAAAGCGGAAACTTGAGCTCTAAGGTAACCGGGGCGTTACTCCAAGGTTGTACATGAGGAACGAGTAAATGTCGGCCGCCGTGTCCAGCGCTTTGCTGGTGCTGCTGGCTCCGTGCCCGGATTGTGTGTCGATGCGGATCAACACCGGATTGGCTTGACTCGCCATTTCCTGCAGCGCGGCTGCGTATTTGAAGGAATGCGCGGGCACCACGCGATCATCGTGATCCGCGGTGGTGATGAGGGTTGCCGGATACTCTACACCCTGGCGAATATTGTGCAAGGGTGAATATCGATAGAGAGTCTGAAATTCTTCGGGATTGTCGCTGGAGCCATAGTCCGCAATCCAGTTCCATCCGATCGTGAAGTTCTGGAAACGAAGCATGTCCATGACCCCAACCTGGGGCACCGCGGCGCGAAAGAGATCCGGACGCTGGTTGATCACCGCTCCCACTAGCAGTCCGCCATTCGATCCTCCCGAGATAGCAAGTTTGGCCGGCGAAGTGTAATTGTTGCTAATCAACCATTCGGCCGCGGCGATGAAGTCGTCGAAAACATTCTGCTTTTTCAACTTCATCCCCGCCTGGTGCCACTTTTCACCATACTCGCCGCCGCCGCGTACGTTGGCTGACGCGTAGACAAAGCCCTGCTCCAGCAGGGCCAGCCGCAAAGGGTTGAATTCGGGAGCGACCGTGACGTTGAAGCCGCCATAGGCATAGAGCAATGTAGGGTTGCTGCCGTCCAGCTTCAATCCTCGCCTGTAAACGAGAAACATGGGGACCCGAGTGCCGTCTTTGCTGGTGTAGAAGATCTGCGCCGTCTCATAGTCTTCTGCCTTGAAGCCTTTGATCGCCGACTCTCGGAAGAGGACGGATTTTCGGCTCGCGATGTCATAACGAAAAATCGTGCTTGGATAATTGAATGAAGAGTAAGCGTAAAACGCATCTGTATCTTCGCGCCTTCCTCCCAAGCCGCTTGCAGTTCCTGGTCCGGGGAGCGCGATTGAGTTCTCCATTTCGCCCTCGAGCGAGTAGACGTACGGGTGCGACGTGACATCCTTGGCGTAGGTGATAAAGAGTTTGCCGCCCTGTGTAGACACACTGCTCAACGTGTCTGTTGTTTCCGGTACGACGTCTTTCCACGGGGACTCAGCGTGTTTTGGATCGTAGCGTGTGACTCGTCCATGAGGAGCGTTCTGGTTGGTCAGGATCAGGAAGCGGTCGCCAATATTATCAATCACGTGAAAGCGGTCATTGGTCACGGAAGACACAATCGGAGTGAAAATCGCTTCATGCCCCGAGTCGAAGTTGGACAGGTCAGAAAAGAAAAGCGCGTTCCCATCCTGGCCTTGGCCACGCTCGGAAACAGTGAGGACTGCGAACCGTTCGTCTTCCGTCGTCTGTACGATATGGAAACGCTGCGGATGCGCGTTGTCTTCGTAGATGAGCCGGTCATCTGACTGCGGCGCGCCCAGGCGATGGTAATAGACCTGGTGGCCCTCATTGCGAGAGGAAAGATCATGCCCTTCCTGGGGCGCGTCGTAACGGCTGTAAAAGAAGCCATCGCCAAACCAGGCAAGACCAGTCACTTTCAGCCACCTGAGATCGTCTTTGAGCACAGTTCCGGTGTCGATTTCCAGAACGTGACCCTCCATCCAATCTGATCCGCCGCTGGAGAGATAGTACGCAAAGTAGCGGCCATCCCGGGATGGCTCTCCGGCCATGAGTCGAACGGTACCGTCGGTGGAGAATTGATTGGGATCAATCAGAACGCGAGGTGTACCCTCCAGCCCGTTCTGCACATAGAGGACGCTCTGGTTTTGTAGTCCGTCATTTTTTGACCAGAAGTAATAGGCTCCGCTGCGGCTCGGAATGCCGTATTTGGGGTAGTTATAAAGCTCTTCGAGCCGATGCTTGAGTTGGGATCGGTAGGGGATCTTTTGCAGGTAGTCGAAGGTTACCTGGTTCTCCGCCTTCACCCATGCCAAGGTGTCGGCGGAGTTGTCATCTTCGAGCCAGCGATAGGGATCGGCGACCTGGATGCCATGATAGTCATCGACCTGGTCAGCTTTGCGGGTTTGGGGATAGTCCAAGTTCTGTCCGAATCAAATCTCTAGCGATTTGAGATACTCGCGAAACGCCGTTCCGAGCTCATTGTGGTTCAAGGCAAACTCCACCGTTGCTTTGAGCATGCCCAGCTTGTCGCCGGCATCGAAGCGCAGCCCATCAAAACTGTACCCGTAGACTTTTTCGTGCTGCAGGAGACCTCGGATGCCATCCGTCAATTGCAGCTCGCCACCGGCGCCGAGCGGAGTTTTTTCCAGCACGTCAAAGATTTTCGGGGTGAGGATGTAACGTCCGATGATCGCGTGTTTTGAGGGCGCCTCCGCCAGTTTCGGTTTTTCGACCAGACCCTTCACGTCGAAAATGCGTTCGCTGCCTTCATGTTCGGTGCAATCGAGCACGCCGTAGGATGAGATGGAAGGGCCCTCGACGACTTGCGTGGCCAGAATAGTCGACTGCGTCTTCTCAAAGACCTCTATCATCTGCTGCAGGCAAGGCACCTTGGCTTCGATGATGTCGTCGGGCAGAATGACCGCAAAGGGCTCGTCGCCCACCAAGTCGCGTGCCATGAGAACGGCGTGTCCCAAGCCCATGGCCTCCTTCTGACGAACGTACGCGATGCGCGCCATATGAGATATTTGTCGCGTCATGGCTAGCAACTCGGTCTTGCCTCGCTTCTCGAGGAGTTGCTCCAGCTCAAAACTGATGTCGAAATGGTCTTCGATCTCTGCCTTGTTTCGGCCGGTAACAATGATGATTTGTTCGCAACCTGCCGCAATAGCCTCTTCTACGCCATATTGGATCAGGGGCTTGTCTACCAGCGCCAACATCTCCTTGGGCAGCGCTTTGGTCGCCGGCAAAAAGCGTGTGCCGAGGCCGGCCGCCGGAAAAACTGCTTTGCGCACTCTGTCTTTCATTCTTGCGATCCTTCACGCCGGTTAGGCTGTTCTTTGTGAGATTTTCATCATGAATGGCGGTTGGTGCACCCTTCAGCATATTTAGGATGCAGGAATCATTAGAGTGTAGGCGACGTGTCTCCGAGAAGTGCCCGGCGGACTATTTTTATGGGGGCGAACCCCTGCTTGAGAAAGTCATCGTGGAACCGCTCCAGCGAAAACTGTGTACCCTCCCTCTTCTCTATATCGGAGCGCAATTTCATAATCTGGAGCTTACCCAAGGTGTAATAAAGATAGGTAGCATCGGTTGTTCCTCGCTTGGTTTCGATCAGGCCGCCTTCGTGCGATTGATACCCTTCCGTTACAAAAAAGTCCACCGCCTGATCGAACGTCATCTGTCCGGTATGCATTTGGATGCCTACAACAAAGCGGGCATCGCGCAGTAGCGCATCCTGCAATTGCCCCAGGCGAATCATTTTGGCATCCCGGGCATCGCGTGCCCCTGTTCCCGGTTGGCCATAACCCTCGTCGAGCATCATCTGCTCACAGTAGTGTGCCCAGCCTTCGGCGTTGGAAGAAGCTCCCAAAAGCTTGCGTACGGTGCTCGGCGCCTGCGGCACCCACAGGAATTGTATGTAGTGTCCGGGATAGGCCTCGTGAATTGCAGTGCTGAGGATGGTTCCCCGGTTGAAGGACGCCATGCGCTCTTCAATTTGCTGGGGCGTATCGTGGGGCCCGGGCAGGGTCACGTTGAAGTAGGCTTGGGTCGCGACTTTCTCGAAGGGGCCGGGGGTGTCCATCGAAGCCGTCGTAGTTGCGCGCATAAACGGCGGCGACTCCTCCACGATGGGGCGCACTTGCGAGGGTATACCGACGATATGCCGGGCTTGAATGAACTGGATCAAACCCTCGAAGGTGTCCCGAAAACTCTGTAGCAGATGATCGGGCGCAGGATGGTCCCGGCCCAACTCCGCCAGGATCTCGCGGGGCTTGCGGTTCGGGTCGATTTCTTTGGCAATCCGGTTGAACTCAGCCTGGTTCTTGTGCAGGTCCGCATAGCCGATCTCCAGCAGCCTTGGGAGCGGCGTGTCCACCATCTCGTTGTAAAGCAGTATTTTCGAAAAGGTCTCCGCGCCATACCTGAAGTCCCCATGCGATTGCGGAAGAACTTCCTTTTGGAGCCAGGCTTGATAGCTCCTAAGCGCTGCGATGACGGCGCCGTTCGTCTGAGAAAACTCTTGCTTGAGCTCATCGTTCTTGGCCTGTTTGAACGCGGCAGGCACGTCCGATTGGAAAAAGCTGATGATGTCGGGGAGCTGTTCCAGGGCAATTTCGGTATAAATGCGCGGCGGGTTCTTGAGATTCTGATGAGCGGCTTCGAGCGCCGCCGGCATCAGCTTTTCGCGGGCAATCAGCGACCGCAAACGATCGTCGGGCGAGGCGAAGGTGCGCTCCATCAGCACGAAGGCGCTGTTTGAAATTCCACTCGAATATTGGTCGGGGTCCTTCTCCCACAAGCGAATGGTGTTGAGCGAGAGCAGCATGCTGTGAATATCCGCCAGCAGCAGTTCCAGATCGCCTTGGCTGGTTAGATCGAGCTGGTCAGCTGGAACGGCGGCAAATTTGGCTTCGAACCGCTGCAGGTCGGCTGTCTCCCGATCGATCGCCGCGCGCGAATAGTCCTCGAGCTGCGTGTCGTACTGATGCAGGCCCGCCTGCGTGCCGGCCGATGGGGCGTAATGAAAATAAACCTGGTCAAAATATTGATCGGCGAGCTGGCGAAGCGTTGCGGCTGCGGCGGGAGGCTCCGAAGCGCTTGGCCCGGCCGGCTTGTTGGAACAGCCTGAGCCGGTAATTACTACGATCCCGGCCAGTACGAGTGGAATCCGCTTCAAACGCAATCTTTCTCCGATCTAAAAAACCGAAAAATCAGGGGCTAAAGCGTCTGCCTACAGCCTTAGTTAGCCTGGACCCGCCCAAACAGCGAGGTTTTTCCGGAGCCTGTAAAGCCCTCAAGTATTCAGCTTTTACGGCCCGACTTGAAGCCGTGCCTTTATACAAAACCCGACAACATCCATTCAACGAACACTAGCGGCGTTGGTGTGGCATAGCTACTTCGGCGACTTCGCCCGCGGTCAGCTCTTCTAGCAGAGCGCGAATCTCATTCAGTATGTCCCGGGGCTCAGTTGCCTTGAGCGGAAAACGCAGCACTCCTTGCGGTGTGAACTGCGCGCCCTTCTTGGCGTTTTGCGCGACCAACTTCATCAGGCGGCCGGGATCGATGTTGGCCTGGCCGGTGAAGCGGATGTGAATCTGGTCGCGCTTGCGATCCACCTGGGCTACCCCCGTCCGCTCGCACAGCAGGCGAAGGCTGGCCGCATCCATCAGATGGTGTACGCTGTCCGGCAGCTCGCCGTAGCGGTCTTCCAGCTCAGCGCGCACCTCGCTCAGCTTACCGTCATCCTGTGCGCCGGCGATTTTCTTATAGATGCGCAGACGCTGGTTTTCTTCTTCAATATAGCTTTCATCGATGCGTAGACTGATGCCGAGGTTGAGTTGCGCGCTCGCCCGTTGCGGGTGCTCCTCACCTTTCAACTCATTGACCGCGTGCTCCAGCATACTGGTGTACATTTCAAAGCCCACGGCCTCGATGTGACCACTCTGCTCCCCGCCCAGCATGTTGCCTGCACCGCGCAGCTCGAGATCGAGTGCGGCGATTTTGAATCCGGCGCCGAGGTCAGAGAACTCCTTCAGCGCGGCCAGCCTGCGGCGAGCAATTTCGGTTAGCTCCTGCTCGGGAGGAATCAGCAAGTAGGCATAGGCTCGGCGGTTGGACCGGCCGACCCTGCCCCGCAGCTGGTAAAGCTCAGAGAGCCCGTGGCGGTCCGCGCGGCTGATGAGGATGGTGTTCGCCAGCGGAATATCGAGCCCGTTCTCGATGATCGTGGTGGCGACCAGCACATCGTATTCCCCATGCATGAAGGCCAGCATCACCCGCTCCAGCTCGGTCTCGCCCATCTGGCCATGGCCGACAGCGACGCGAGCCTGCGGCACCAGCTCATGGATCTTGGCGGCGATCTCGTAAATGGTTTCTACCCGGTTGTGCACAAAGTAGACCTGACCGCCGCGCTCCAATTCGAGTTCCAGGGCAGAGCGAATCAGCTTCTCGTCAAACCTGGCCACGACCGTCTGGATGGCCATGCGATCTTTGGGGGGCGTTTCGATGACGCTCATATCGCGCAAGCCGACCAGGGACATATGCAGAGTGCGTGGAATGGGTGTGGCCGACATAGCCAGCACATCGATTTCGCGGCGCATCTGCTTCAAGCGTTCTTTGTGGCGCACGCCGAAGCGCTGCTCTTCATCCACCACCAGCAATCCAAGGTTGTGGAAGTGCAGGTCCTTCGACAGCAGTCGATGGGTCCCAATCAGAATGTCGACCTTGCCTGCCTCCACGCGTTCCAGGATCAGTTTCTGCTCCTTGGGAGAGCGGAAGCGCGAGATCATTTCCACGGTGATGGGAAATTTGCTAAAGCGGCTTTTGAAGGTCTCGAAATGTTGGAAGCTAAGCACGGTGGTCGGCGTAAGCACCGCCACCTGCCGCCCATCCTGCACCGCCTTGAAGGCGGCGCGCATCGCCACTTCGGTCTTGCCGTAGCCTACGTCGCCGACCAAGAGGCGGTCCATAGGCAGGGTGGATTCCATGTCGCGCTTGATGTCGGCGATGGCTGAAATCTGATCTTCGGTTTCGTTGTAGTCGAAGGCGTCTTCGAACTCGCGTTGAAAATCGTTGTCCACGGGAAAGGCATGCCCCTGGGCCGCCTTGCGCTGGGCATAGAGCTTGAGCAGCTCATCAGCCATGTCCTGCATGGCCTTGCGCACGCGCGCCTTGGTCTTGGCCCATTGCTGGCTGCCCAGACGGTTCAGCACTGGAGCGGGACCGGCGTCAGTGGAACGGTATTTCTGGATCAGGTCGAGCCGAGTGAGTGGGACGTAGAGCCGCGCCTGCTCGGCGAACTCCAGCACCATGAATTCCACCTTGATGCCGTCCTGCTCAATCTCCCTCAGCCCCATGTAGCGAGCGATGCCGTGTTCTACGTGCACTACATAATCACCGACCGTCAGATCACGAAAGTCGGAGACGAAGGCTGCGGTCTTTGACTTTGCCTTGCGGACCACGGGGCGAGCCGCGACGTCGGCTTCATCGGAGAAGTCATTGGCGCCGAAGAGCACAAGATTGCTCTGCGGCAGGCTGACACCGCTCGAGATCGCGCTTTGCAGCAGCACAGGGGTGCGGAAATCGCCTGCAAGGTGACTGGATTCGTCGTAGGCCTGCTCACTGCCCGGGGCCTGAGCGCGACTGCCCAGCCGGTAGGGCTGACCGTACTCCCGCAGCAGGCCGGCCAACCGCTCCACCTCTCCATGGTTTGGTGCCACCAGCAGCATGCGGGTTTGCTGTTCCGCCAGCGACTTGATCTGTTGCAGAAACGCCGGAATCGAACCATGAAAGCGCAAGGTCGGGCGGGAAGAGAATGCGACCTCGTCCATGGGGTTTACGTCTTCGTCCAGAACATCCACCGCGCCCAGCTGATCCATTTCCAGGCCGGGCGAAGCCGCAATTTTGGCCAGAAGTTCGGGCGGGGAAAGATAGATGTCGCCGGGGGTGATGAGCGAACCGATCCCGCTCCGCTCATGCCGTTGCTCGACTTTATTCCACCATCGGTCCGCCTGGTTGCGGATCATGGCTGGCTCTTCCTGAAAGACATGCACCTTCGGAAATAGATCAAAGACGGTACGATCGGCGCCTGCCACGGGACAGAAGAACTCCCATCCGGGAAAGACGCTTACGCCGCCCGCGACTAAGGCGCGGTTCAGCAACTCCTCGTCATCTCCAGCATCGAGACGGCTTCCACTCAGGCGCTGGTGCACCGCGGCCAGCAAATCCTCCGAGATCGGTGTCTCTGTCAACGGCAACAGCCAGGTCTCGTCGATGGCGGTGGACGAGCGTTGCGAGTCCGGTTCGAACTTGCGCAGCGATTCGATCTCGTCCCCGAAGAGCTCCATACGAACCGGGCGGTCAGCTTCCGGGGAGTAGACATCGAAGATGCCGCCACGGCGGGTGAACTGGCCAGGCATTTCGACAATGTCCATCGGTCTGTAGCCCACACTCGCCAAGTGGGTGGTGAGCTCATCCATGTCGATCTCTTCTTCGCGGCGCAGGACCCGTCCTAGTCGCGCATAGTAGTCCGCGGGAAAGACGCGCATGCACGCGGCCTCCACAGGAACGATGACGATCGAAGCAGCCCCGGTCGCGATCTTCCACAGCACGGAAGCACGCTGCTCCTGCACGTCCGGGTGAGGCGACATATTTTCAAAGGGCAAAACATCATGTGCCGGAAAACGAAGCACGCGCTCGGTTTCGATAGCCCCGGTCAGCTCACATGCGGCGCGCAAAGTGAGCAGCAATGTGTCGGCGGCCTTGTTGTCGGCGACGATCACCACCACCGGTGTCTGGGCAGCTCGGGCGAAGAGTGGCAGATAGAGGGCGCGGGCGGTTGCGGTCAGCCCGGAGACACGTTTGCGCCCCGCAGCGAAGGCTAGGTGCCTTCGTACGCGCTCAAACGGTTCACAGTGTTCCAGGTCCGTGAGCAACTCGCGGACGAAGGGGAGGATCATGCCTAGTTCAATTCTAACCGGATGCTGTTTAGGTGTTGTTCTTAGAGCAGAAGGCATCCACAGCGGTCAACGAGTGCACCATAGTTTTTGCCACAACGGGAACAAATATTGGGTGCCCCATTCAAGCCGTTCTTTGGCTTGAGTGGGATAGCGGCTGTTGATGTGCCACTTCCCGAAGGCAACTAAAGCCAGATTCGTTGCGAAGCATTTACGTACGGCCTGGATTCCGTAGCCGGTAAAGCTTGAACCTAGCCAGCCGCAACCTTTCCGCAGTCTTTTTTCCTATTTTCCTCGGGTCGGATGGCAAACGGGAAGTGGCGCGTCCGAGAGCCGTCATCCCACTCAAGCCAAAGAACGGCTTGAATGGGGCACCAGCATTTGATGCCAGATTCGGCTCGCCCCACGCACGCTGAGGCGATCGAGGGGCACCCGTACTATTCTTATTTAATTTTGCTATAAGACCGGCTCTCGTCGGCCAGGGCACCCAGTTTCACGAGGCTTCACGATCGTGGGACGTAGTGAAAGCCTGTTTTGGGTTTGTTCCGGGGACGCAGACACAAAACGGGTAGCACCGGTGGAGAACCGGCGCTGCCCGCGCGTGCGAAGAGCGTTTGCCTACGCCTGGACGGCGACGGCCTTTTGCTCGGCGTTGGAGATCGCCGCGGCAGGCACGCCTTCTTTTCCCTGGCCTGGCTTGCGGATATCGATGCCGCCCTTGAAGAAGGCTCCATCCTCGATGCTGATGCGCTGTGCAATCACATCACCAGTCAAGGAACCTTCGCTGCGGATGTCCACCCGGTCGCTGGCATTGATGTTGCCGCGCACCTTGCCCAGAACGACTACTTCTCGGGCAGAGATATTCGCGGACACCTGTCCATTGCGGCCAACCGTGACCCGGTTGCCAGGTAGGTTGATGGCACCTTCGACCTTGCCGTCGATATACAACGACTCGGAACCGGTCACCTCGCCCTTAACCACCAGGCTCTTGCCAATCGTGGCCTGGTCGGCGGCTGCCGGCGATGCGGGTGAAGTGCTGGAGGTGCGGGTGGTGGTTGATTCGGCGGCCGCAGGTACGGACGGACGCGTCGGCTCCGTGCTAGGGGACATCGAAGGACTTCCCGGCTGGTTCGGTTTCCACATCTCTGTTGTACTTCCTTTCGTTTACTTCTTGGATACAGGCCCCCGAAACAACCCTGCGGAATTCGTTCCCGCCTTAAGGGCAAATCAGGTGGGGCTGCTCGTTAGCTTCACACTTTGCCTGCTCGGCTAAAACCCTTGCAAGCCGCGAAATCCTTACGCTTCTCTGCATCTTAACCACGCTTGAAGCAAAATTGAAATCCCCCATTCCGAAACTTTCAGGGTTCCGGGGGGGCTGACCCATTAGTATCAACAAAGACATGGTCCTCGGCCTCAATTTGCAAACCTGTCTCTCGAATGACCGATCGTGAACTCCTCCGCCGTATCGAACGCTCCGCCGGCCAACGAGCCGGCTACAAGCAACTGGTTCGCGAACTAGGCCTGGGTGGCGGCCGAGAGCGTCGCATGTTGCTCGAACAGCTTGACCGAATGACCGCGCGGGGCGAACTGCTTAAAGCCGACCGCGATCATTGGGCCCTTCCCCAGGCCGCCTCGCGCGACAACCTCATCGCCGGTCGTCTGGATGTGCACCGCGACGGCTTTGGTTTCGTTCGGCCGGAAACCCGCCAAGCCGGCGGCGATGACGATATCTTCATTCCTCCGAATGAGATGAACGGCGCCATGCAAGGCGACCAGGTGCTGGTGGAACTCGCTCCGCCGCGGGCCGACGGGCGGCACAGCGGGCGCATCGCCAGGGTACTCAGTCGGCGCAACCCCACCGTTGTGGGGATCTTCCATTATGCGCTTCACGAGCATGCACCTGGCAATACAGTAACCCCGCTCGATGAGCGGATCACGCAGCCCATCCTCATCCCCTTTGGGTTCGAGCAGGCGCCGGCAACCGCTGCGAAAACGCCCCATCGCGTGGTCAGCGAACATACCGCGCGGGTAATGGGAATCGGCGCAGAAACCGGGTCTGGGTTGGAGGGCATGGTGGTCGACGTGGAGATCACGGACTGGCCGACGCTTTCGCGTGCCGCCCGCGGCAAGGTGATCGAGGTCCTGGGACGGGAAGATGACTTTGGTGTTGACGTCGAAATCGTCATTCGCAAGCACCATCTGCCCCACGTCTTTCCTCCAAATGTTCTGGATGAGGCGCGAGCGGTCGCTCGCTTGGACGAGGAGGAGGCCGCAGGGCGCCGGGACTTTCGCGAGTTGCCTATCGTTACCATCGACGGTGAGACGGCCAAGGACTTCGACGATGCTGTCTTTGTGCGTCAGCACGGCGGCGCCGACGGTACCTGGGAGTTACAGGTCCACATTGCCGATGTCGCCCAGTACGTGACGCCCGGGACGGCGCTGGATCTGGAAGCACGCTTGCGCGGCACCTCAGTCTACTTTCCCGATCGCGCTGTCCCTATGCTTCCGCAGGAGCTCTCCAGCGATATATGCAGCCTGCGCCCGGGCGAAGACCGCCTGGTGCTCTCCTGCATCATGATGATCGATCCGGAAGGCGAGATTCGCAGCTACGAGGTGACCTCGGGGGTCATTCGCTCGGTTCGCCGCATGACCTACACCCAGGTACATGCGGTGATCAGTGGCGACCAGCAAACGCGGGAGGAGTTCGGTCCTTTGGTTGCGGAATTCGAACGCATGTACGAGTTGGCGCGACTCCTCCATAAGAAGCGCCAACGCCGCGGTTCGATTGACTTCGATCTGCCTGAGCCAGTCATCGAGTTCGATTCTCAGGGCGCCATGCGGAGCATCGTTCGTTCGGAGCGTAGTTGGGCTAACCGGCTGATTGAAGAATTTATGCTCTCCGCCAACGAATGCGTGGCCTCGTGGCTACAGAACCTCGACATACCGTCTCTGTATCGCATTCATGAAAAGCCGGAGGCACGCCGCGTAGTGGAATTCGAGAGCGTGGCCGCCGGTTTTGGCTACTCGCTCGGCCTCGGGTCGCTGCCGGTAAAGCGCATGACCATGAAGTCGGAACGGCGCGAATTGAAAAGCCGTGGAGGCCGCGGCGCAGGTCAAGGCCGCCAGCCTCGTCAGCATGAGGTTCCGGAGGATGTTGCTGTGACCCCGCGCATGTATCAGCAACTGGCGCTCAAGATCGCGGGCAAACCGGAGGAACGCATCCTGGCTCATCTCATGCTTCGTTCCTTGCGCCAGGCGCGCTACAGCGAAAAAAATGAAGGCCACTTTGCCTTGGCCGCGCCTTGCTACACCCACTTCACCTCGCCCATCCGCCGATACCCGGACCTTATTGTTCACCGCATTGCCAAGGCGGTCCTGGCCTCCGGCGCCAGCGGCACAGGGGTTTTGGCGAAGCAGACCGGCAAGGCCTCGCGGCATAGCGGCGAAATTGCTCATGAGGGCCCGATGAGCGAATCTGAGCTGGCCGGCATCGCCTATGAATCGAGCCAGTCCGAGCGCCGCGCGGAAGATGCCGAGCGTGAGCTTATGGAGTGGAAGAAAGTAAAATTCATGCAGGATCGCATCGGCGACGACTTCGATGCCATGATCCTCAGCGTGACCAAGTACGGTTGCTTTGTGGAACTCGACAACCTCTTCATCGAGGGCCTGGTGCCGATCATGAGCCTCCAGGGCGACCACTACACCTTCCGCGAAAATACGCGCCAGATCATGGGAGAGTACTCCGGCCGGCGTTATTCCATGGGCGACCGGGTGCGAGTGGTTCTCGACCGAGTGGATCACGTTCAGAGACGGTTACAATTTTCCCTCCTGGAAGAAGTGGCGCCGATCCGCCTGGGCCGTCCAGCCAAGGCAAAGGCGAAGGTCAAGACCGGGGGCAAGGCTCATCCCTACATTCCCCCCAAGAACAAGGTGCTACGCAAGGGCAAGCAAAAAGGGAAAAACAAGCGCCCGGGGAAGAAGCGCGGCTAGGGCCGTGCCGTTTTGAGTTGGCCGCAAATGGCCGATGGCGACGTACAGTTTTACTTGACATGGAAGACCCTCTGCACCAATCTATGCGTAAGCGAGCTGATGTATCCGCTTCCTGCACTTTCGGGCAGACACGACAGCCTTGATTCCGGAAGCTGACGGGCCGTTTACCCGCCATGGGTCCTCCATGGATGTCCTGCTTTAAGGGAGCCAGATCAATGCTTAAGTCCATTCTCGCCCGCCGAGTCTCCAGGAAATGCCTCACCCTGGCCGTTGCCGGCATGCTCATCACCTTCGCTGCCTGTTGTTCTGGGCAAACGGCTGGAACCGGCACCATCACGGGCCTGGTCACTGACTCATCCGGGGCGGCGATTCCTAATGCTACTGTAGTCATTACAAATACAGACACCGGCGCTTCTCGCACTCTCCAGACCAACAATGACGGCTCCTACACCGCGACTTTTCTGCAGCCAGGTCATTACGAGGTAGTCCTTGGTGGCGGCGCGTTTGGCAAATTTGACCAGAAGGAAATCAATCTGACGGTAGGGCGAACCCTGGCTATCAACGCCACCCTCGCCGCTGCGACCGTTGCCTCTGAGGTCATCGTCAACGCCGCGCCCCCGGTACTCGATACGGAAAAGACCGAAGTCTCCCAGACTGTAGGCCAGCAGCTCATCAGCAACCTGCCGGTCAACGGCCGCCGTTGGGATGACTTCGTTTTGCTGACCCCCAACGTCGTTCCCGATGGCGGCAGCGGCTTAGTCGCTTTTCATGGTATCTCTGGTCTTTACAATCAGAATTTTGTTGATGGCGCCAACAACAATCAGATGTTGTTTTCCGAAGCACGTGGACGCGCGTCCGGGGCGCCCTATGTGTATTCACTGGATTCGATCAAGGAGTTCGAGGCTGAGACGTCGAACTATTCCGCCGAATTCGGCCAGGCCGCGGGCGGCCAGGTGAACGCCATCACGCGGTCCGGCGCCAACGCGATTCATGGCGATCTCTTCTACTACCTTCGCTACCCCAGCTTCAACGCTCTCGATCCCTACAGCAAGTGGACCGCTTTGTATAACCACGGCAATCCGTTCCTGCTCACCCAGCCCATTCATCAGCAGCAGCAGTTCGGTGGCAGCGTAGGGGGACCGATCATCAAGGACAAACTCTTTTACTTCTTCACCTATGATGGCTTCCGCCGCGTCGGCCGTGTGCTTTATTACACGACCGATACTGTCTCTTTAACGCCTTCCGGTCCCACTACTTCTACCTCGATCATCACTCCCACGCAGTGTCCAGCGACCATCTCTGCGGCACAGTGCACGAGCGCTATCCAATTTGTGCAGGACCTGGCAGGTGTCGGGATCAACCCGCCCTCCCGCTTTGCCAAGGAAAATATTTTCTTTCCGCGCCTCGACTACGATCTGAACGAGAAAAACCACTTCTTCGTCAACTTCAACTTTGCCGACTTTGACTCAACCAATGGCTATTCGCCCAACCCGACGTACTCCAATTCATCCGTCAGCACCAACGGACCCACCAGCTACCATGAGCGATTCCTGATCGCCAATTGGACTGCCGCGCTCACGAATAATTCGGTAAATGAGGTCAGGTTCCAGTGGGGACGCGATCTAGAGACTGCGGGGGCGAACGCACCCGGTCCAAGCGTTACCCTCAATGGGCTGGAGACATACGGCATGCCCAACGCGCTGCCCCGGCTGGCCGAGCCGGATGAGCACCGCTATCAGATCACCGACATATTCTCCACGCAGAAGGGACGGCACACCTTCAAGTTTGGCGGGGATGCCAATATCGTTCACGAAGTGATGATCAATCTCTACCAGGGGGGCGGTCTCTACAGCTACAGCGGCACCCCACTTCAAGCTTTTCAAAACTGGGCTGTCGATGCTTTCCGGGGACAGGATGGTGACACCGCCGCCAACCAGGGTACGCACTATTCGACCTTCGTGCAGACCATCGATGCGATCAATCCGCTTTCTCGTGCCGGCGCAGACGATTTCTACATGCAGATGTATGACGGTTTTGCTGAGGACACCTGGAAGTTTCGTCCCAACCTTGTTTTCAACCTCGGCGTGCGTTATGACTTTCAGCTGACGCCAAGTCCGGCCAAGCCGAACACCAGCTCAGCCATAGCGGAGTACTACAACAGCACCATCAAGAACGTAAGCGACCGGATACAACCACGATTAGCTTTTGCCTGGAACCCTCACCCGGGCACAGTGGTCCGCGGTGGCTACGGCATCTTCTCCGCGCTGAATCAGGGCAGCACCTACTACGCGATGCGGGTGGAGAATGGCGTCTACCAAATCAATTACAGCTTCAACGGCGGGCCCACTGCTCCAGTGCTGTTCCCAAATGTTCCCTTTGCGGTAACCGGACCAGCTCTCACTGGGGCCCTCTACCCGACGGGTGGAACGGCCCCCACGGTTGTTGCCCTAACCGGCGGGACTCTTGTCCCCAGCTTTCATGGTCTTTCCCCCAACTTTGTTCCGCCCAACGCCAACGAACTCAGTCTCGGCGTGGAACAGCTTCTGCCCGCCAAGCTCACTCTCGCGGTAGGCTACGTAGGGACCCGCGCGCTTCATCTCCCAGTCTTCATCGATGCCAACCTTGTCGGCCAGAAACCCACTGGGTTGCGCACCTACAACATCGTCAACTCCGCCGGCGCTGTGACATCGGTCTATACCACGCCGTTCTATCTGCCATCCGACCGTTCGAACACGACGCTCGGCTCGCTCAATACCGGCTTCAGTGCGGCGAACTCCTGGTACAACTCCATGGCCGTGACCATTCGACGACCCTTCGACCACGGGCTTGAGCTTTTGGTGAACTATACGTGGTCCAAGGCTCTTGACGATGACCAGGTCTCGGGGACTTACGGAACCTTCTACGGCGGCAATCCGGTGCTCGACCCTAACAACCTCAAGGGAGAGTATGGCCGCTCTGACCTTGACGTGCGCAACCGCTTTGTCGGCAGCCTGGTGTACCAACCCATGCTGTTCGAAAACAACAAATACGTGAAGTATCTGGTGGACGGCTTTGTCTTCGCCGGGATAGCCACCGAGCAGACCGGTTTCCCGATTGTCGCGTCGCTGAGCGGCTACCCCTCGGGGGGCGCTGACGGCGGCGTTACCGGCGGCGTCATGAGCTCAGGCTCCGGCACAGCCACCGCAGGCCGTCCTCCTCAAATTGGCCGTAACAGCGAGCCGGGCCCGGGAACGCGCAATATCGATTTCCGCGTCTCGCGTGATTTCCCTATCCACGAGAGCATTCACTTTCAGATCACCGGTGAGGCCTTCAACCTCCTGAACCAACGCATCATTGCCGGCGTGAACAGCACGTACTCCACCTACACAGCGGCGAACACAACCACATGTCAAGGGACAGCGGCGCCGGGTGCGATCTTCCAGGGCTGCCTTGGCCCTTATGTCTCGAGCACCGCAGGTTTTGGAACCCCTAGCAGCACCAACAGCCTGATTTTCGGCCCCAGGCAGCTTCAGATTTCGGCACGGCTTACCTTCTAAGAAACCCGGCGGGCTTATCTTCTACAATGAAGCAAGCTGCGTTGGAGAGAGGTTTCATGTCACACATGGTCGTTTGTGCGCGATACAAGCAAGAGATGGAGGGTCTCGACGAGCCCCCATTTGACAGTGAGTTTGGCCAGAAGATTTATAACCAGGTTTCGAAGAAGGCCTGGGGAGAGTGGATCGAGCGGCAGAAAATGCTGCTGAATGAATACCGTCTGCAGCCCTGGACACGGGAAGCGCAGGAGTTTCTGGTGGAGCAGATGCAGGAGTACTTTTTCGGCGAGGGATCGGCGCTCCCCAAAGAATACGTTCCGCCCGCTCACTGAGGACGCGGCCGCCGCAGTCGTGTACACTCAAGAGGTTGTTTTTCCTGTCGGGACGTGGCTCAGCCTGGTAGAGCACTCGCTTGGGGTGCGAGGGGTCGGCAGTTCAAATCTGCCCGTCCCGACCATCAAAATCATTCACTTACAGGATTACCCCGCTTGCATTGTGTCGCCCTTGCTACCCGGGTTTCCTGCTAGCGGCACTCACCGGCGTCCATGTGTGCGGCTTTCCTTAAAAGAAAGCCGCATGATGTTCGCCGACGCCACAAACTTCAACAGGAAATCCGGGGCGGAGGCCCGATGCGATCTTGCGTCAGGCCGGTTCCCCTGGCCGGCGCGTCTCGGTCCGCAACATTCTGGTCACGGAGCTGAGCTGCTTGTCTCATGAGCGGATGAAACCGAAGAGCGTCCGTGCAATCGGCGAGTCGTGGTTCAGCAGCCGCACCCTTCCGTGGGTAATCCTCTGCGTTTCCACCTCATTCTGGTTCAGCTTTTTCGCTCTCGTCTCGCCGCAGCCAAATGGTCCCGATGTCTATGTTTTTCGAGACGCGGGCTGCAACTGGGCACATGGGCGCGGGTTGGTGGCCACATCTGTGCCTACGGGAAACACCATGACTCCGGTGCTGTTTGCCGCCTACACACCCGGGGCCCCTTTTCTCTTTGGACTTGCCGCCTCGCTCTTCGGCTGCTCCGGTCTCGTTGATACTTTCTACAATGTTGCGTTCGCGGCGGCAGCTATTTTTTTGCTCTACTACTGCTTCAGCCTCGCGGTTTCCAGCGGACGGCAGCGAGTTTGCGCTGCCCTGCTGCTCGGAGCTGCGCTGCCGAGCGGGTTGATTTCCTTCGACTCCGATCGACCGGAGATGCCGGCCTTCTGCCTGCTCGTCGGAATTCTGCTCTTGTGGCTCCGGACGTCGTCGGTGGCGGGCAGGTCCTTACTCCTCGGTTCCGTGGGTCTCGTCTTTCTGATTCATCCATTCGCTGGAATCGCGGGCTGGCTATTGCTCGCCTTCCTGCTCGTTTTCGGTGAGCGCCCAGTGGAGCCTTACACTTCGACGCGGCGACTACAGTTGATCATCGGCGGAACTGCGCTCTATGCTCTGATCGTTGCCTTGTGGGCACTGTCAATGTGGTTACAGGACCATACGGCCGTTCATCGCTTTCTTGAGCACGCCGCCGGCCGGGGTACGGGAGCGGGAGTGGCCCTGCACGGCGTTGAAGAAGTCGACCCGAAATCCGGGTACAGCGGATATGCTGGCGCCTTTGGCCAGCTCTTCAGTTCGGCCTTCCCAGCTTCGGCGGCTATGGCTATCAGCCTGCTTGTCTCAGGGGTTGTCGTAGTGGTCTACGCCTTCCGCGGACCAAAGCGGCCACGTCTCCTGTTGCAGTGTGTACTGCTGCTGCTTGTGCTGCTGATCTTTCCCCTTGCCATTTTTCCCTCGCAGGCAAACTACCTTGGACTTTCTCGCGCGCTCTTATTTGCTGTGTTGTGCATGGGCGGATTTCCGCTGGCCAGTGCAATGCGCGGGTCCATCGCACCGCTCCTTCTGGTTCTGATTGCCTTCGTCTCTGCGGTTCCCTGGGTTGGATTAGGGGTCCTGCGAACCGTAGACGCTCGTGATTCTTATTACGCTGAGCAGGCCCAAGCCGGGCGCGTGCGTACCTACTTCGAGCAACGCGGCATTGTTGACCCCGCGTTGCTGGTGGATTCAGGGCACTACTTCCTATACAAACCGTATTTTACGAATCTCTACAATCCAAACTATCTCCCAGCTGGTGATGACTATCTCGCAACTGGTCATGCGACCGGCCCATATCAAGGACTGGTTCTTTGCTACGCCGGGTTACTGGCATTTAACCGAGCGCAGCTTCCGTGGAACGCTGCGCTAGAAAAAAGCAAGTGGCGCCTCATTGACGGTGGCGAGGATGTTGTCCGCGTCGGCCTCTTTGGCCATCCCCTCATGCGGCGCAATTGGACCTACATGTGCGACGTCTACGCGCGGCAGTAAGGCTTGCGAGCATGCTCTTCGCCGGAGCGGCAGGGGGTCTGGTGTGCCCAAGTGGTAAACGCAGCAGAGAAGCGGCGCCCGTAAATCCTGCGGAACTATCCGATCTGCGCCCTATCCTTATAATCGGAGGTGTGCCCCACTCGGGGTATAGCCGATGCTGAATAACAAAAAAGTCGTGGTGGTGTTGCCCGCCTACAATGCGGCTCGGACGTTGCGCCGCACTGTCGACGAAATTCCCCGCGAGATTGTCGACGAGATCATCCTGACGGATGATGCCAGCCGCGACAACACCTCTGACCTGGCCCGGGAGATGGGCCTGATCACTATCCGCCACGACCACAACCGTGGATACGGTGGCAACCAGAAGACCTGCTACCGGGCTGCACTCGCACAAGGCGCCGATATTGTGGTCATGCTGCACCCCGACTACCAATACACGCCCAAGCTGGTTTCGGCCATGGCCTCGATGATCGCCTACGGGGAATACGACGGTGTGTTGGCTTCGCGGATTCTCGGCCGAGGCGCGCTCAAGGGCGGTATGCCTCTCTATAAGTACATTTCGAACCGCGCCCTGACGTTCATCGAAAACATTCTGATTTGGGAAAAGATGTCGGAGTACCACACCGGCTATCGTGCCTGGAGCCGTGAGTTGCTTGAGCGTTTGCCGTTGCTCAGTTGTTCCGACGATTTTGTCTTTGATAATCAGATGGTCGTACAAGCCGTGTATTTTGGCTTTCGCATTGGCGAGATTTCCTGTCCGACGAAATACTTCGAAGAAGCCTCCTCCATCAACTTTCAGCGCAGCGTCACCTATGGATTTGGCGTGCTCGGGACTGCGATGAGTCTACGGTTGAAGCGCTGGGGTTTAGCCAAGCCCGCTTTCCTCGCAGATGTGCAAAATGAGCGGCTGTCGGGCGATGCTGCTGCGGCTCATTCGCAGTCGATTAGCCTCGGTTGACCGGTCCATCAGCTTAGGAGCAATCGATTGCAGGCTTCCAACACTGTGTCAAACGCGCCGATGGATGGACTCCGGCTGCAGTCTCAAAGATCCCGGTCGATTCCCAGCCGAGTGCTCTACGCGGTCTACGCCCTGGTTCTCGCTGCCTCTATTTCTATCTGGTTCATTCCCATCCGGGCCCCCCTGTGGCTGGATGAGACCGTTTCCATCTATCTGATCCAGGGTGGTTTCGCAGGCATTATGTCTCGCCAGGTGTGGCCTGATGCCCCCACATATTCTTGCCTGCTTTGGTTATGGACCAAAGCGTTGGGTATGGGCGAGATTGCGCTCCGGATCTCTTCCGTTCTTCCCATGCTGGGGGCGGTCTATCTGCTGTATCGCGCGGCCCGCGAGCTGTTTGACCGGGAAGTTGGCCTGATCGCAGCGATTATTTTTTGCCTTCACCCCATTATCATTTTCGCGTCGATCGATATTCGGCCCTATGCATTTGCAGCGCTGGCCATCAACTCGTCCATTCTTGCGCTGGTTCGCTTGCGGCACGACGACTCGAATTGGCTGGCTGCTCTCTTCGGTCTCTCGGCAGCATGCATCGTTCAATTCCAACTGCTCTTCGCGGTTATCCTGCCGGCGCTTGCCCTTTGCTTTGTTGTGCTCAAGATGGGAGATCGCAAAACCTTCTGGCGACAGCTCGGTGTTGCGTCCGTGGTTTTTGTGTTCGCCTTCCTGCCGGTGATTCCCCGATTGCAGTACATGGCTCACACCAGCGGCACCCATGTTTTCTCGCCCGCTCCCAGTCTGTTGGAATTGGGCTCGACACTTACATTGAAGGGGCTGGCGGGAATCCTTGTCGTGGCCGTTCTTGTTGCGGCAGCCACGCGGAGGCTTGATTTCCGCAGCCATCTGGAGCGCTGGCCGATTCTGCTCTGCACATCGTTGGCGCTGGTCCCGATCTTGCTTCTCTACGCTTTGAGCGTGGGAACCCCGATCCACGTCTTTGTGCCGCGCTATCGGATGGTCGCGATTCCAGGCATCGCCCTTTGCTGGGCGTTGGTCGCGAGCTGGATTGGTTCTCGTGCTCTGCGATTACTGGCCTGCGCCACCATGGTGGTTGCGACGGTGGCCATCCACCTAACTACTCCCTTGTTGAGACAGCATCAGTACTCGTGGAAATATGCCCTGGAATTCGTGGAGAAGAACGCTTCGGCGGACAATGCCCCGGTGCTGATCTGCAGCGATATTCCGGAGGCGGACCACATGGCGATGCCCGTCGGGCCCGCGATCCTGGAAAGCGGTATTTTGCCTCCACTTAGTTATTACCCGCTCAGCGTACCGGTGACGCCGCTACCACGCGCGCTCAATGACGTGGCCATGCAGGACGGTTCGCGCTTTCTGCAGCAAGCGGCTCAGCGCCACCAGCGCTTTTTGGCCATGGGCTTTGCTCAGTCTTACGACACGCTCGACTGGCTGAGGAAGAGCGCTACACAAACACACGACGTCCATGAGATGGGGCAATTTGACGGAGTCAAGGTGCTGGAATTTGTACCCCGTGGCGGCCTGATGGGTCCATCGAACTAATGCGTAGGCGCCGGTAAAGTCTTCTGATCTCTCAACCGCGGCTAGATTGGTTCCGCTCGATACAAATCAGCCAGTTGGAACGGTGATGGCCCGGAAAGTGAATTTGCGCCAGACAGGAAATGAAATAATCGAGCCCATGACCCATCGAGGGATCCCGGCTACGCGGCTCCAGACCATTGAGGCGGAGCTTGATCAGATCCTTCACACCAAAGTGATTAGCGGCCTCGATGCGGCGCGGGCACTTGCCGTTTTCCTTGTTCTCATCGACCACTTCCAGATCTTCGAATATTTCTTCGGCGCGACGCATCCAGGAACAGGATCTCTTGGGGTCATCATTTTTTTTGTGTTGAGTGGGTTCCTGATTACTTCGATGCTCCTCAAAGAATATCGGCAGACCGGAAACATTGCTCTTGGGAACTTCTATCGACGGCGAGCCTACCGGATATTTCCCAATTTCTATTGCTGTTGGATCCTTACCACGGTGGTCCTCTGCTTGGGTCGCGATTTCCATTGGAAGCATGCGGCCCTCTCTTTTTTCTATCTAATGGATTATGGTCGAGGGCTTGCTCCGCCAAGCGTTCAGCCATTCATGCACATGTGGGTCAGCTGGTCGTTGGCGGTGGAAGAAAAGTTCTACCTGCTGTGGCCGCTGCTGCTGTTGGTTCTGCTGAAGCGGCCGAACCTGAGTCGCTTGCTGGCGTCGATCATTCTTGGGCAATGGGTCTATCGTGCCGTGATGGTCCTGCATTTCCAGGTGAGCGACAGTTATGTCTACAACACGTTTGATATGCGAGCCGATGCACTGCTCGTAGGATGCCTGCTGGCCATCATGGTGGAAAACGACCGCACCCGCTTGCTTTGCTGTCAGTTGCTCCGCAGGCAATGGTTCGGCGTACTTGCGCCCCTGGCACTGATGCTGATGGTCGTGGTTGCGGCTCCCAGCAACAAAGCGGCCTGGTTATTGCTTTGGTCGATTCAACCATTAATTGTTGCGGTGATGTTGTTGCAGGCGGTTTATTGGGGAGCTAAATCCTGGAGATTTACGGGCCATCCGACCGTGCGCTTGACCGCCCAACTGTCGTACGCGCTCTATCTCTACCATCCGCTGGCATCCCGGATCGTGAAAGTGATTGGCATGCGACATCTTGGTTATCCGGCGGTAATCCTCACCATGATTATGGCGCCGGCCTCCTACTACCTGGTAGAACGTCCCTTCATGCGCATGCGCGACCGTCAGCGGCCCCGCGACGCCTCCGTTCCAGCCGGAGCGACTGCTTCCACTTGATAGTTGAGCCTGGAGCCGGCATTTTGCCACCACTTAGTCATTATCCGTTCGGCGTGTGGGTGACGCCGCTGCTCGTGTGCCCTCAATGACGAAGCGATGCGAGAACGGTTCGTGCTTTTTGACCTTGCTTTGCGCAATCTCACGACACGGTCGACTGGTTGAGGAAGAGCGCCGCACAAACCGACGTCCACGGCGAACTAACGGGCAAGCGCAGAGCACCCCTGGCGGATGCCTCGCATCGATCGCTGCTTTATGGCTGGTCAAGTTCTCAGGAGTGTTTCGGTGCCATTACTTAGTGGCCGTCAGGCTTACCAGATATAAGTTGGAGTCCACATAGGGGAGTGGATAGGCACCTAGCCATGTAAGTTGAGCGCCATCAGCATGCAGTTTGTGCAATAGCCATTCTTCAGGGGCACCGTAGGTGGCCAAAACCAAAAACTCGCGATGCGCGTGAACGAAGTCGGCGTAGGAACTAACCTTGGCAGTGATTGGAAAGTAGGGTTTCATTCCGTCACCGAATCCTCGATCTTCGAAAAGATTGGTATGCGTGTAGCTCATGGCTGCAGAGCGGTCTTTGAGGTAATAAAGGCGCGAGAGCAGATCCGGCTTTTCGTAATGGTTCATCTCAAAAAACGTGACGCCACCGGCATCCACCAGGGGTAAGTCAGAACGGACTCCAGCGATGGCGGAGGCGTCTTTCACCGTTGCAGCAAGTGACGGCAGTAAGACATCCGTTCTGACACAGAAGACCAATAGAACCGCTGCTGCCGCATATCCTGCGTATCGATTGCAGTTCAGTCGGAGACCGAGCAGGATTGCGATGCCGATGTAAATCGCGGCCCATGTCGTGATCGCGTATCGATCCCAAAATGCTCCGTGCCTCCGCATCAGGGCTATATTCAAGAGGATCGGATTAAGGAGTATTGAGCCAAAAAGAACAATCTCTTCAGGGCGCCATCCGCGTGCTGAGCCGATCCAGGGTTTTACTTGAGGCACTATCAACGCTGCACCGACGGCCAGGAACAAGGCAACACTAATAATTTTGATGGTGCCGAAGTAGAAGATAACAATCCGGCCCAGAGAGGCCTGGTATGCAGGAGGGAAAAACAGCGTCCCGTACCCATGAAGGAACGGGAGGTAGAGGGCCATGGCAGCTGCCGGTGCCAATAGCGCGGCCCATAGAGCAAAATCTGCTTTCCGCGTGCGCGCAAATCGGACTACCTCGGCAACGAGAAAGGGAAATAGAGAAAATGGGGCCAAAACATGCGCGCTAAGCATCACTACATTCGAGAGAGCCGCACCCCATAATGCAAGACGGCGCCTATCTGAGGTCGTTGCAATATCCCAGCAAAGCAGGAGAGTGGAGAACGACATCATTAAGAGCGCGTACGGTCTTGCCTCCGTAGAGTATTGGAAAATTGAGCCTGACCAGAGGATGAGTAGTCCGGCGGCGGCGTAAGAAATTCCCGCCTTGCGGCGCGCAAAAAAGAAGAGCGCCATACTGCCGACGTAGAACTCCAGCATAGAAGGAAGGCGGAGACCGAATGGGCTCTGTCCAAAAAGCTGCATGGAAAAGCGACTGAGCAGATACCCGGCAGGAGGCTGGAAATCAAATTTGCGGATCAGTTGCAAAAGCAGCGGTATCGTTCGTGCCTTGGCAAGGTCTAAGGTGAATAGCTCATCGAACCATACGAACCTGCGATTAGCCTCCAGGACCGCCACTACGTACAGAAAACTCAGGGCTGCGAGCACTGTCCAAAGCTCGTAACTCGATTCCGATGGTGCTCGCACTTCGGATTTCTGCCCAACTAGATGAGTTGAGGCGGGAGGAGAAATCATTCGAGGTGAACCCAGTTTAGCATCGCCCGGTTCGAATCGAACGGATACCCTGCCGGCTTGAACCCGGAACGCTAAGGAAACTTCTACTCAGAGTTGGCTGGTACTCGAATACATATCGAGGTAGGCGTTACTCCTCTGGGGACATACCTTTCCTTGTATCGCAACCGCCCAACTCGTCGTGTAAACTCTGTATCCATGGATGGCAGACCCCCCGATGTCATCGAGCTGTCCGATGCAACAGGTCTGGTCCAACGAGCCAAACTTCGCCTACTGGAAATGCACTACCAGAGTAAGGTTGGGCACATTGGCGGCAACCTGAGTGCGCTCGATACCCTTATCAGCCTCTACCACTTCTGCCTCGGGCCGAACGACAAATTTGTTTTGTCGAAAGGCCATTCGGCTGGAGCACTCTACGTAACGTTATGGACGTTGGGCCTGTTGAGCGACGAGGATCTTCGCCGCTTCCACGGTGAGGGGACTCGCCTGAGTGGACATCCGCCCTTGAGCGGGATTGCAGAAGTCATCTTCGCTACCGGTAGTCTCGGCCACGGTCTGAGCCTGGCTGCTGGGCTGGCTTTGGGTAAGAAACTGCTTAAAGAGAGCGGCCGGGTGTTTTGCTTAATGTCGGATGGTGAATGGAACGAAGGTTCCTGCTGGGAAGCCCTTATATTTTTGGCCCACCAGAAATTGGATAATTTGACGTTCGTCGTTGATCTGAATGGAATGCAGGGTTTCGGTTCCACCAAGCAGGTTGCCAACCTTGACTCGCTGGCGGAAAAGTTCCGCGCCTTTGGCGTAACCACACTGGAAGTCGACGGCCACGACGTCAACAGCCTTTGCTCTGCGCTGTCATCGAGGCAGGGGCCGTTGGCCGTCGTGGCCAATACCAGGAAGGGTTGCGGCATATCTTTCATGGAAAATCAGATGGCCTGGCATTACCTTCCGATGAACGACGAGCAGTATCAGCAGGCAGTGCGTGAGGTGGTGGAATGCGGCAAGCTTTCTGCAACGGTCTAATGCAGCAGGCATTTTTGCCAAATTTTGTATTCCTCACCGGGGACCTCGGCTTCAAAGCCCTGGAACCGTTGCAGGATGCGATGGGCTCGCGCTTCATCAATGCAGGCGTTTCAGAGCAAAATATGGTGTCGGTAGCGGCGGGGCTGGCGCGCAGCGGCTTGCGGCCATGGACCTACAGCATTGCTCCGTTCCTCTACGCGCGACCTTTTGAGCAAATTCGCAATGATGTTTGTTTTCATCATTTGCCTGTGATCCTCGTGGGCAATGGTGGCGGATATGGCTACGGGGTGATGGGCAGCTCCCACCACGCGCTGGAGGACTACGGCTGCCTGCTTACGCTGCCCCACATGCGCGCATTTGTCCCCGCGTTCGACTCCGATGTAAGCGCGATGATTCCGATCATGATGCAGTGTGATGGGCCAGTTTACCTGCGGCTCGGACTGTCGGAAGAGCCCAAGGGGTGGCCTGTTCCCCAGTATGCTGCTTGGCGCAAACTGCTGGGCGGAAATGGTTCGGTGCTGGCCGGCGTGGGACCTTTAGTCGGTGGCATGCTGACGGCGCTTGAACAATTGAAGGAAGATGTACGTCCAGAGGTCTGGCTGGTGACCGAATTGCCGATCACGAATATTCCAGCGGCGTTTATGGAAAGCGTGCGCCGCACTCGCCGGCTCTTAGTGGTAGAAGAGCATACGGTGCATGGTGGGTTCGGCCAGATGCTTACCCATCACCTGACTACTGCCGGCGTGTCTCTCGATTCCTTCACCCACAAACATGCTTTGGGGTACGTCTCCGGTTTGTATGGATCGCAGAAGTTCCATCGTGCGGAATGCGGTCTTGATGCGGCATCCATTGTCGCTGCGGTTTCGGTGCAATGACCTCACCCCAAACCAACCTGTTCCACGAGTCCGGCTCCGGCAATATTCGTCAGCTCCAGGGTCCTATCCTGGTACTGGGGGCGAGTGGTTTTATCGGCGCCAACCTATTGCGCACGCTCCTTGAACACCGGGAGGATGTTTACGGGACAGCGACCCGGCTTCCCGCCTGGCGACTCGAGGGCTTGCCGCGCGAGCACGTCCTGGTCACAGATCTGCTCATCGATTCCAACCTGGATGCGATGCTCGAAGGTGTGAAGCCGCGAACCATTTTCGATTGCATCGCTTATGGTGCCTATTCGTTCGAGACGGACCGCGAGCTGATTTATCGAACCAACTTCAATCTCATATCGCGCCTACTAGGCCGGCTCGATTCCCGCACTCTTTCCTGTTACGTGCACGCCGGAAGTTCCTCGGAATACGGAGACAATTCCGCCGGACCACCAGAGGACGAGGTGCCTGCACCAAACAGCCACTACTCGGTCTCAAAGGTGGCTGCCGCCAGCCTGATCAACTACCTGGGAAAGAAGAAGGGTTTGCCCTGCGCGAACCTTCGCCTTTATTCAGCCTATGGGCCGTTGGAGGATTCCTCCCGGTTGATTCCGAATATCGTTCACTTTGGAGCAGCGGGTGGTTACCCGGAACTGGTAGATCCGCGAGTGTCACGGGACTTTATCTATGTCGACGACGTGGTGCACGCTTTCGTGGACGTAGGTCTCAAGTTGAGCGAAGCGGACTACGGCGAATCTTTCAATATTGGTACGGGACGGAAGACCACCATTGGTGACATAGTCTCCGTCTCGCAAAAGCTTTTTGATATTCAACAAGATCCCGTGTTCACAATGCCCAATCGCGAATGGGACCTGACCGACTGGTTTTCCGATATCGGCAAGGTGCGAGAACGGATTGGATGGGCGCCCCGCATCCCTCTCGAAGAAGGGTTAAAGCGCACCGCGGAGTGGTATCGGGCCCTGCCGGACAAGCCCGCATATTTGCAATCGTCCAAGCGATTTGGACTGGATACCAAACACAGCGTCTCGGCAATCATCGCTTGCTACAAGGATGGACAGGCGATACCGATTATGTACGAGCGCTTGAAAAAGACCTTCAACAACTTAAACGTCGATCACGAGATCATCTTCGTCAACGATTGTAGCCCGGACGATTCGGAAGAAATAATCCGGGCGATTTCGCGCAATGACCGCCGGGTGCTGGGGATTTCTCACTCTCGCAATTTTGGCTCACAGGCCGCCTTTCGCAGCGGAATGGAAATTGCCACCAAGAACTCATGCGTTCTGCTGGACGGTGATCTGCAGGATCCGCCGGAGTTGATCGAACAATTTGTAGGGAAGTGGCGCGAAGGGTTTGACGTCGTTTACGGGCGGCGGGTAAAGAGGGAAGCTCCTCTGCCGATGCAAATCGGTTACAAGCTGTTCTATCGGCTCTTTGACACGTTTTCGTACATCAAGATTCCGCGCGATGCCGGCGACTTCTCGCTCATCGATAGGAGGGTCGCGGAGGCGATGCTTCGTTTTCCTGAGCGTGACCTTTTCCTGCGGGGGGTTCGCGCGTACGCCGGCTTTCGACAAATCGGGATCGACTATGTCCGGCCCGAACGTATGTTTGGCCGCACGACGAATAGTCTTTTGAAGAATCTGGGTTGGGCGAAGAAGGGGATCCTTTCGTTCAGCTATGTTCCCCTCGACATCATGAGCAGCTCCGCAATTATCCTTTGTGGCATTTCGTTTTTGATGATCATGGGGCAATTGCTTGCCAAGTTGCTATTCCCTCAGCTCGCTCCCAGGGGGTTCGCAACCTTAATCATTCTGATCGTGTTTTTTGGATCGTTAAATGTGCTGGCAGTCAGCGTGGCGGGCGAGTACATCGCCAAGATCTTTGAAGAAGTCAAGCAGCGTCCGCACTTCATTCGCCGCAGCATCATCCGGGATGGAGAAGTACGACTGGCGGCGAAAGAGAGTTCATGAAAAGCAGTACTACACCTGTGTTCGCGGAGCAGGCGCTCCCGGCATTCAGGCATCGCAACAACATGGTGGATGCCACTTCGGAGACTTGGCGGCCGCAGCTTTTTGCTGCGACAAATACAAGGCTCTCCCTGTTTCTCGCTGCTGTTCGCAGATTCTTCGACATCCAGGCCGGGTCTGCGTGGCGGGACCTGAGCGCCGTGCTTCCGTCGCTCAAAGGGACTGTGCTCGACGTGGGATGCGGTGCGCAGCCATTCCGGTCATTGGTGAATCCGGCCGCCACTTATCTGGGGATCGATACGGATGGAGCCAAAGCGCATTTCGGTTACGAGATGCCCGATACAACTTACTTCTCGGGCGATGTCTGGCCGGTGGCAGATTTATCAGTGGACGTCGTGTTATGCACTGAGACTCTGGAGCATGTGCTGGAGACGCGGCGTTTTCTGGCCGAAGCTGAGCGCTGCCTGGCGCCCGGGGGAACGCTGCTGTTAACTATTCCATTTGCTGCGCGGTGGCATTTCATTCCTTATGATTACTGGCGCTTCACACCCTCCAGCCTTAACCATTTACTCACGACAACAGGCTTTGAGAACGTTCGCGTCTACGCCCGCGGAAACGCTGTCACCGTCGCCTGTTATAAGGTCATGACACTCCTTCTTCTATTCCTGATGCCACAAACGGCATCGAAGGCAGCCGGTCTTCTCCTGCGCTTGGTGGGATTGGCGTTTTTGCCCTTGTTTCTCATGATCGCATTGGTCGCGAATATCTCCCTCGCCTATGGAGGAGATGACTGCCTCGGATATACCGTGTTTGCCGTTCACGCCGCCAGACCGGGGGAATGACTCACAACGTCACCATCGGCTTCTGCCCTAGCACGGCTAAGTTGCCGGCGGGAAGAGACAACAAGAGTTTTCCGATACCGGAAAGCTGTGCCAGCCGCCTAACCCCGGACTTGATCGGCCGGGGAATCGGAAACAGCTTGAGCCAGTAGTCCACCGGATACCGGTTTTGTACTGAATTCACCTTGATTGCGTTGAATCCGGCGTTTCGCAGAAGTGCACTGCTTGTGCGGCTATCAAAGAGTTGCAGATGTTCGATATCGAAGATAGGTGATCTGGTGCCCATCAGACGGGCCGACAATGCGCGGCGATCATGCGCAACCAGAAAGAACAATCCTCCTGGCTTTAACAGTGCAAGTGCATCCCTGGTTATCTTCACTGGATCCCAAACATGCTCGATGACCTGGAAGCAGGTGATGAGATCGAGGCTTTCCGCAGCGAACTCTTCAGCAGCGAAAATGCCGCATTTGAGATGGCCTCGAATCGCCGGGTTGGCAGCCTCAATCGGTGCTATTGAGGGTTCGACGCCGATGACATCTTCAAACCCCAGCCCCAGGAGTTCCTCTACAAAGGCGCCGTCACCCGCACCAATATCCAAGGCACTTCTCTGGCTGGGTAGTGCGGTCAGGTGAGGTTCGAGCAGCGCGCGATAGGTGACTGCAGCCAAGCGGGATTCTGCACCGCTGTCGAACGATGCTTCTTTGTATGCACCTTCCAACGTCTCTGGACGGAGCACCGGGTTGGCATAAAGCATCCCGCACAAATTGCATTCGACCATCCTGGAGTGCATGTACTCGGGCACCTTTCGAGAGGCGAATGCGGAGTCGGTCAGCTTGTCCTCGTCAATCGTCGCTTCCGCCAGGACACGAAAATCGTCGCCGCCGCAGAGAGGACAGGCGCGCGGGATAAATTCGAGTTTCATTTTGAATCCTCTCGTAAAAGCCCCATCAGAGAATATCCTTCCCGGAGTGTATGTGATGCGTGCGAGCGCGATGGATCGGCAGTGGTTGTTTTCTGGGGTCTTCTCCGTCTTCCTCTCGCTTTCGAAGGATAGGTGGTTGTCGGTATTTATTAGGCTATTTAACTTGTACGCAATGCAACTTGGGAATTTGATAAGTCGAGCAGCATCGATGGTCGACAGCGGGACAGGCCGAGCACACGAGACTTATTATTCGCAGTGGGACCTGAACTGTTCGATCTGGTTCAAGGTGAAAGTGTGCATGTCGGAGCCGGTCTGCCAGGCGCGGTACCAGCCGACGAGGAGTTCGAGCGCTTGCCGAAGATTGAGCTGTGGGGACCAACCGAGATCGGCGTGGGCGCGGCTGGAGTCGAGCTTGAGGTAGCCGGCTTCGTGCGGGCTTTGAGCTTTGTCGAAGACCCAAGAGGCGCCGTCGCCCCAGAACGTGGCCATCTGTTCAGCGATCCAGGAGACGGGACGAGCATCTGACTGGGCGGGACCGAAGTTGTAGGCGGTAGCAAAGCGCGGGTCGTGGGTGAGGAGTTTTTCGGCGAGGCGGATGTAGCCATGCAATGGCTCGAGCACGTGCTGCCAGGGGCGAATGGCGTGCGGGCGCCGGATGCCGACGGGATGGCCGGAGAGAAAGCCGCGAACAAGATCGGGAATGAGGCGATCGTCGGACCAGTCACCGCCGCCGATGACATTGCCGGCGCGGGCGGTGGCGATAGCTACGCCGTGACTGTTGGGGTGGCCGAGCCTGTCGATGGGGAAGTACGACTGGCGGAAGGCGCTGCTGACGATCTCGGCACAGGCCTTGCTGCTGGAGTACGGGTCGTACCCGCCAAGAGGATCAGTTTCACGGTAGGGCCAGATCCACTCCTTGTTCTCGTAACACTTGTCGGTGGTGACGCAGACGACAGCGGTGACGCTGGGAGTTCGGCGTATGTTGTCAAGGACGCGTGCGGTGCCGATGACGTTGGTTTCGAAGGTGCCGATTGGATCTTCGTAGGAGTAGCGGACGAGGGGCTGGGCGGCGAGGTGAAAGACAACCTCGGGAGCGAACTCCTGCATGGCGCGCTCGAGCGCACCCCCATCGCGGATGTCGCCGCGAATGTCTTCAAGGATCGATCCGATGTGGGCGACTGTGAAGAGGTTGGGTTCGGTGGAGGGATCAAGCGCATAGCCGCGCACGGTGGCGCCTAATTGCGTTAGCCACAGGGCGAGCCAGCCGCCTTTGAAGCCAGTGTGGCCAGTGAGGAATACCCTGCGCCCCTGCCATGAGAAGGGTTTTACGCTCGGGTTGGCCCCTTCTACCATGTTTTCCAGGGAGCTTTCCCTGAGCTCCAGAGCTCCTCGAGTTGCTGCCGGTCGCGGAGGGTGTCCATAGGCTGCCAGAAGCCTCGATGGAAGAAGGCCTGAACCTCGCCACGGCCGACGAGGGAGCGGATGGGTTCCTGCTCAAACATCTGGCTATCGTCGGTAATGTCAGCGAATATGTCGGGCTTGAGCACGAAGAAGCCCCCGTTGATCCAGCCACCTTCGTCGCTCGCCTTTTCGCGGAAGGAAAGGACGTCTGTGCCTTCGAGACTGAGACCTCCGAACCGGGCGGTCGGCTGGACGCTGGTCATCGTAACACTCTTGCCATGGGCCTTATGAAAAGCGATGGAGGCGGTGATGTCAACGTCGGCTACGCCATCGCCGTACGTCATGCAGAAGGACTTTTCGCCTTCGACAAATTTCGCGATCTTCTTGAGGCGGCCGCCGGTACCGGTCTTTTCGCCGGTGTCAACCAGTGTGACGCGCCAAGGTTCCGCGATGGAGTTGTGAACGGTCATGGTGTTGGCCGACATGTCGAAGGTCACGTCGGAGGTGTGCAGGAAGTAGTTAGCGAAGTACTCCTTAATAACGTAGCCCTTGTAGCCGCAGCAGATGATGAAATCGTGGATTCCATGCACAGAGTAGAGCTTGAGGATGTGCCAGAGTATGGGGCGGCCGCCGATTTCGACCATGGGCTTGGGGCGCAAGGAGGTTTCTTCACTGATTCTGCTACCGAAACCGCCTGCAAGGATGATTGCTTTCATGCTTTCGCTGCCAGGAACTTGATCGACTCGATTATAAGGGAGGAACTCCCCGCCGAAAGTCGTGTATATAGCTCCTAGGTACGGCCGCCAGCAGGAGAGTTATCGACGACGGATTCGATAATGGATACGGGTGTTTCGCGGACTTGGCGGTACATTCGACCGAGATATTCGCCGATGATGCCGAGCAACATTGCGTTAATGCTGATGGATAAGAGAATAAGCGCTGCGAGTGTCGTGAAGCCTGCGGGCCACTCCGCTCCCAAAATTAAGCGACCGGCGGCGTAGCAGAGCATGAGAACGACTGTTAGTACCGAGGTGGCAAGGCCGAAGTAAGTGGCGAAGCGCAGCGGCACGGTCGAGTGGTTGAGGATGCCATCGAGGGCCAGAGAGAGGAGCTTGGAAAATGGGAACTTGCTCTCGCCGAACTTTCGCGCGCTGCGAGCATAGGATATGCCAACCTGTTCGAAGCCGAGCGTGGCGATAGTGCCGCGAAGATAGGGGTTCGCATCACGGTACGCGCAGACAAGGTCGATGACACGGCGGCTGATCAAGCGAAAGTCTCCAGCGTCTACTGGGAGCTTATCTTCGCTGAGAAGATCAATGAGACGATAAAAGAGGCTACGAGCAAGGGTAATCGCGCGGCCCTCCGATCGCTCGATGCGGATGCCGTATACGACATCCGCGCCGGCTTGCCATTTTTCCAGGAAGACGGGGATAAGCTCCGGCGGATCCTGGAGATCCACGTCAAGTTGGATCGCTGCATCCCCGCGACACTGCATGTAGCCGGTAAGGATGGATCGCTGGAATCCAAAGTTCCTCGAAAGCCGGAAGACGCGTATCCGCGGATCGCCCCCTGCCACTTCCTGCAGTACCGCAAAGGTGCGATCCGTGCTGTGATTGTCTGTGACGACGAATTCGAACCTGAACCGATCGGAGAGCTGGGCGAGGATCGGATGGAGGCGCTCGAAGAGAGGACGGATATTCAATTCCTCGTTGTAAGCCGGGAGCACGATCGAAATGAGAGGCCCTGTCTCCATGAAGCCATCCTAGCGGAAGATTAGTTCCTATACCTTGTCACGAAAGGATTCCCAGGTCTTTTGGAGGCCAGTGTCCAGAGTCACGGACGGTTTCCAATCGAAGGCGGCATAGGTCGCTTGCACCTTGAGTTCATATTGAAAAATCTCGCTTTCGCTATAAGACCTTTTGCCATATTCAATCAGACCGGTACGGCCCGTAATACGCTCGATACGCTCCAAGCAATCGCGGACCGTGACGACCTCACCAGAACCGACGTTCCACACGTCGCCCTCGGCGCTCGGTACCGTCAGGGACCTGATGATCGCCTTCACAACGTCCTCGACATAAATGAAATCCCGGGTTTGCTCTCCCCGGGTGACCTCGACCTTGCAATTCTTTGACATCGCCTTCATGACCTGGGAGATGAGCATCCGGTCAGACTGTCCCGGACCGTATACAACGGAGGGTCGTAGAACCACTGTTGGCAGCCTGAACGAGTTGCTGAACATGCGGGCGTATGCCGTCGCCGCTGCTTTGCTGGCTCCATAAGGCGAGGAGGGATCAGTCGCTAGTGCCGCATCAAAGGGAGTTGTTTTCTGACTGTACTCTTCGCATGAACCCAGCAGGACGACGCGGGCGACCTGTACCTCGGCGGCTGCAGCCAGAAGGGAGATGGTTGGGAGAAAATTCTGGCGAAGCGTCTCGTCGAGGGCATGCAGGCTCCGCTCGGTGGAGACAAAAGCACTTAGATGAATCACATATTCAGCCTTTGCCCGCCGAATCGCATCGCCGATATTGCAGGTATCTTCCACGATAACTTGCTCCACCGGAAACGGTAACCCATCCAACCGCTCAATATGCTTGTTAGCCGCAGCGATCGCTACGATCTCCGCCCCAGCCGCATGAAGGCCACGCAGCAAATGCATTCCGATAAAGCCCGTCGAACCGGTAACAGCAACACGATGGCGCGGCAGAGTCATAGCCATTGCCATGACCATACCTTACGGTGATCTTGCAATTCCATCTCTGATATGCTCCAGACGAGCAGAAGGATTAACCCTATGGATTCTGCCGAATTCGATCGCTTCGCGAGCGAGTACGATCAGTTGCTCCGGCAAACCGTGGCTGTCACCGGCGAAGGCCCTGAATTCTTTCACGAATACAAGATAAGGGAAGTCGCACGCTTGGCGCATGAGCGAAAATTCCAACCGGAAACCATCTTGGATTTCGGATCAGGAGTAGGCAATTCGACCCCCTACTTCCGTCGGTATTTCCCCTCCGCCCAGCTGGTAGCCGCCGATGTTTCGCCGCGCAGCCTGCAGGTTGCAGAAGAGCGCTTTCCCGGAGCCGCGACGGGTTTGCAGATTCAAGATAACCGCATCCCCGCACCAGACAATTCTTTCGACATGACCTTCTCTGCGTGCGTTTTCCACCACATTCCTCACGACGAGCATATCCATTGGCTCAGTGAGCTGTTCCGTGTCACGCGGGTAGGTGGGATGCTCACGATCTTTGAGCATAATCCCCTCAATCCGCTGACCGTGCGCGCCGTAAACACCTGCCCCTTTGACGCGAACGCGCACTTGATCCGAGCGAAACAGCTCATCGAGCGCTATCGCAAGAGTGGATGGGGCGAGCCAGAAGCGAGGTATCATCTGTTTTTTCCTCATGCTCTCTCTGGACTGAGAGTTCTTGAAACATACCTATCGGGCGTACCGTTTGGAGGCCAATATGCCGTATCTGCTATCAAGCAAGGTTAGCGCTGCGTGAAACCGCCAGTCGTTGAATCGTCCAGAGCAGCGCAACCACGACAACCGAGTAGGTGGACGAGGCAGTGTACCGTACGACGTAGAGGGCGGGCGTGCGCGCGAGCAACGGGAGTAATGGATGGAGCGAAGGGTGCCGGGCCATAGCACTCGTTGGGGTCGTAAGAGATTCCGTAGACAGCTTTGATATGGGGAGTTCTGTCGTACCAAAAGGTCGTGCAAACGCCGGCAGGGGGCGGAGGGGTGCGGAACGTAGGCGCCTGCCGGGTTCTCAATCTCTGAATTGTTGATGTAGCCGGCATATTTTAGTTCAACCAGCATGTTGTACTCCCAGCCGCTATCGATGGCGGTATCAGGAACACCAGCATCACGAAGCTCCGCAGCAATTGCCATGCGCGCGCGATACAACGCAAACAGATTATGCGTGACGGCGACGCCAGTAGATTGCCATGATCCCGACCAGCAGAATACCCGCGAATGGAAGCTGTAGCCGGACTCGCTCCTGGTAGTAGCGGACAAGGCATACCAGCGCGACGACGAGCAGCCCCAGCGCGTAGCGATCGAGGACCACGCTATCGACAATGCTCGCGATGCTGATAGCTCGAGAAATGAGAAGAAGCATGTAAACGATGGTGAATGGCACGAGGAGCACGCCGAGTTCCTTCCAGGTGGCCCCGGTAGAGACCTCTTTCACGGGGTACACCCCATCGGAACGAACGAGCGACGCGATCACGCCAAGCAGGCCGCCGAGCGATGCGGCGGTCAGCAATATACGCACTCTCAGATGCAGGAAGGTGGGCGCGTAACCTTGAACGGGCCATAACCTCCGGCGACCGTGACCCAGTCACCTATGGTCGGCTCAAGCAACAACGCCCGATGGAGATATCCCTGGCGGATTACCAGAAGCGCATATCCCAAAGTCACCGCGACTACGACCGCGATGACGCGATGCCGGCTCTTGCGAATCTCTGGCAGGAACACGACCGTGATAGGAAGCAGAAGAAATGGAACATCCAGGAAGAAATAGATGAACTGTTGGACGAGATACCCCCGCCGGATGGTGCTGATCAAAAAATGTTCGGGCAGAGTATACGGTTGGTGCTTGAGCCAAAGCATGCAGCCCAGAATGAAGAGGACACCGCAAGTGTAGCGGCCATGCCCCCGGGTAGAACGTTACGCCGCGCGCGCAGCAGCCAGAGCGTAGACGGGACCATCACCAGGACGCCGAGCCAAGCGAGCTGGCGGGATGTGCCACAAATCCCGTTGGCTGCAATCGCGAAGCACAGCCAGAAAACAGCCGTTCGTGTGGTGGCCGCCTGCAAAGCGCGCAGGCACCCATACAAACAGAGGACGATGGCGAAAAGGCCGTGAATGTCACTCATGAAAGTGGCCGAAGCTGAGATACAGGGGGGAAAGCACGAGTGCCAGTGTTCCGATGGTTGCATTGCGCTCGCTGATGGATGCCCGAACCATCGTGCGCTGGAGGAAGAAGGCCAGGACCATCGATACCAGCAGCGTGCTCATGCGAACAGTGGTGAACGAGAATCCAAAGAGCTTGATAAGAGCCGCGCCAAGATAGAGCTGCCACAACAGCATCGCCGCCGACCAACCGTTATAGGCAACGTGGCCAGTAACTGCTAGTTTTGCAACCAGTAGACTCCCATTGTTGCAGATGCCGATGCCGGCGGAGGGGGGCAGCTGAGTTCGCAGAGGATGTCAGACGGAGCGCAGAAAAGGGCCTGGAAACGAAAATGGGCGAACCAGTTACAACCTAGCCCTGTTGAGACCTCCAGTGTGCGTGCGTGTGGTTGGGATTAGCGGAACCGCTCTCTCTTTGTCGAGCTTTTCGAGAAAACAATTGTGCAGATCGGATCTATCCCGGCCTGCGATACAATTTTTCGATGCCGACAAGGTGGACGTTGTGGGGCATTCGATTGACGATATTGTTGGTCACGTGCCTGGGCGTATTCATCTTGCCATTTTTGCTGCCTGCCCCCTATTTCCAAGGGGTATCTGCGTCCAACCTGGCTGGGTTCAACAACGAAATTGCTGCAGTTGCCGCGGCGGGTTTAGGGACAGCCGTTTTTCTCCTCGCTTTGAAATGGCCTCAGATTTTTGGTGAAGATTGCTTTGGACCGGCCGCGGATGGAGGAGTTCCGGATAAAGAACATGGTCGTATCTCGAGGGGACTGGTGGCTGTCGTTGTCCTCTTGTGGGGTGCCGCAGTCTTTTTGTTCGGAGAGCAGATCATTTGGTCAGGATTCCGTTATGAATACGACTGGGGTTATTTTCTCAACCGGATGAGTATGCACGCGGATTTTGGCCGCAAGCTCTATTCCCAGATGGAATTTCCTTACGGTCCTTGGCTTCTGGAATTCCCCATTGGGGTGTGGGCGATCCTGAGACCATTCCATGTGTCTCCCGCGGGTGCGTATCTACTGACACTGGTGTTGCAAGTCATGGCCGGTCTTTTGCTACTGGCCTATCTGATAAACCATATTCCAATGTCGAAACCATGGAGACCCGTCATCTTTCTTCTCCTTTCGGTGGGCATGATGGTTGGCAATATGGGGCCTAACCATACCTTCGTTCGTTTTACATCCCAGCTCGTTTTTCTCGTAGCAGCTTGGAAGTGTAAGCGAGCTTGGGAAGCCGCTCTTTGGATCTTCGCTGGCGAGGCCGTGTGTCTCGGTTTATCTCCGGAGATCGGGTTCGCGTTTCTTGTGGGTAGTTTCATGTTTGCGTTGTACTCCTGTTTCACTCAAGGACGGGAGTGGGCATGGGCAGCTGCAGCTCCCATTGTTTCAGCGATGGTATTCCTCATCGTCGAGGGCTGGCCGTATTTGAATAGAGTAAGTGGTTCGGCCCAGGGACTGTACAGCTTCCCTGTGGAGCCGCTGCCCTTCGTCCTCGTGTTCCTATTCGCCTTGGTGTGGATGGTTCCGATATGCCTTGCGCGCTTTTTCCGCCAGAGAAAAGCCGAGGCCCCCATGTTGGCAGCACTCTATCTTATGTCGCTGGCACTGCTACCGGCGGCCTTTGGGAGGGCAGACCCAGGTCATGTGTATTGGAACGGCCTTTCTGTATTGTTGTTGTCCGCCGTGGCTATTTCGTCCCGTGCCCGCTGGCAGCAAGGCGTCTGGGGAGCTTCTCTCGCGATCGTAATTCTATGGATGTGCAACATTAACCGGCACGTCAATTGGTTCGAGATGAAACCGGTGCTGAGTGCGGAGGCTGCCTCGTTTCGCGACGTCTTGGAAGGACGAGGCCCAAGACGAATACTACAAGACAACGAGCAATTCAATATCCAGAGCCTCCAGGCCATCGTTGGGCATGCTCCGGTGGCCACTCCACTGGAGATACCTTTGCGGGTAGAAGAATCTCTCCGAGCGTCGGGGCAATACACCCCGTCCTTTTACAATTTTACTTTTACAGCCGCTGAGGATCGTCAGATCCAAGAGTTCAATGAATCCAGGTGGGCGCTGCTTCCAGCAGGACACAAGTACGAAAAGGTTGAGCGGCCGGAAGACCTGGGCGTGGTGATGGGATTGCGGCTTCCCTACCGAAGTAGACGACCGGTTTTTGTGAGTGGCCTGCGATTCGAGCAGAATCTCGCGGAGAACTGGAAAGTCCGAGGCGTGGTGGGAAATTACCTGGTCTATGAACACGAGTAATAACGGCTGGGACGTCCGGATCCAATGGCTTTCATCCAGCTGAAGTCGACGCCTGACCTCACGTATGAGTATGTGAACTGCCAGTCTCAGCCCGAGTGAAAAGTTTGCAGCCCCTCGTACAGGCAGGTGCGGGCCGGATGATCGATCGTCGAACTTCGCTCTTTGCAGCACTCCCGCGCATGGTGGCCGAACCGGAGCCAAGGCATGCGATTGCCATTCGATAGACCACGTCGAGAGTAATCGCCGTGCGGGGCGAGCGAACTGGGCTCCCGCAGTTTACAATTCGACATTAGCCCACTCATCCCAAATGAGGCGATCAGGAGTTCATGCAACAGCTGAAAAAGGTTGTCATTATCGGGGGGTGCGGCCATGTGGGACTTCCCCTGGGGATTGTCTTCGCCAATTGCGGACTTAATGTGGTCCTTCTGGATAAGGATCAAGCCAAAATAGATACCGTCAATGCGGGCAAAATGCCATTTATGGAGACCAACGCCCTGGAGCAACTGGGGCGTGTGGTGGGCAAGCAGTTGATTGCCACGGCAGATCCTTCCTGTCTGCATGATTCGGACGCAGCAATCGCAGTCCTTGGCACCCCTGTCGACGAACATCTCAATCCCACGGTCACCGATCTTTACAAGAGTATCGACGAAGTCATCGCCCGCATGCCGGAAAACGCTCTTCTGGTCCTGCGCAGCACTGTGTACCCCGGTGTTACAAAGCTGGTGTACGAGCGCCTGCAGGCTTCCGGCCGCAAGATTTTGTTGTCGTTTTGCCCGGAAAGAATCGCGGAGGGCAAGGCGATGGAAGAGATTAGGACCTTGCCGCAGATTATCTCTGCGTTCGACGCCGATTCCCTCGCTCGCGTGCGGGAGCTGTTTTCTATCATTAATGAAGATCTGATCGAGCTCTCGCCCCTTGAGGCGGAGCTGGCCAAGCTGTTCACGAATAGCTGGCGCTATATGAATTTTGCTATTTCTAACCAGTTCTACGTGCTCGCCGAGACTTACGGCTTGGACTTCCAACGCATCTACGGCGCAGTTACCCATCGGTACCCGCGCATGAAGAGTTTCGCCAAGGCGGGTTTTGCGGCGGGACCGTGCCTTTTAAAAGACACGCTGCAGTTGTCAGCGTTTTCCGGCAACAATTTTTTCCTGGGACATTCGGCCATGTTGGTCAACGAGGGCCTACCCAACTTCCTGGTGAACCAACTACGCCAACAGCAAAACCTTCGCGATAAGGTGGTTGCTGTTCTAGGGATGGCCTTCAAAGGTGAATCCGATGACAAGCGGGAAAGCCTCTCCTACAAACTGCGAAAGCTGCTGATGGTGGAAGCAAAGGAAGTGCTCTGCACCGACCCCTACGTGCCCGACCCAAAGCTTGTTCCGCTGGGAGAGGCTTTGCGGCGCGCTGACGTCATCATCTTAGGAGCTCCGCACGCGGTCTATCGCGATCTTCCTATTTCCAGCGATAAGGTGGTTGTGGATGTCTGGGGCTTCTGGCCCAACCGCCAGCAAACTGCTAAAGGGGGGCAGATCGCATCGTGAAAGTACTAGTGACTGGCGCTTCCGGCTTTATATGTGGATACCTGATCCAGGAGCTGCTGGATAACGGATACGAAGTAGTAGGCCTCGACAACTTCAGCAAATACGGGCGGCTGCAAAAATCCTACGACTCCCACCCTCGCTACAAATTGGTCGAAGGTGATGCAAAAGACGCGGGTTTGATGAAGGAGCTGCTCTCCGATTGCGATCACTTCATCGCTGCAGCGGCGATGATCGGGGGCATCTCGTACTTCCACGAGTTCGCATACGATTTGCTGGCGGAGAACGAACGCATTATCGCCTCGTCGTTCGACGCCGCCATCTGGGCACACAAAGAACGCAAGCTTAAAAAAATCCTGGTGCTCTCATCGAGTATGGTGTTCGAGAGCACGACCGAATACCCCACTCCAGAAGGAGCGGAGCGGCGAAGCCCGCCGCCACGCTCGACCTACGGTTTCCAAAAACTCGCGGTCGAGTATTTTGTCCAGGGCGCCTTCGAACAGTACAAATTGCCATACACCATCGTGCGGCCTTTCAATTGTGTCGGCATTGGAGAAAAGCGGGCATTGTCTGACCGGGACATCATGAGCGGCAACGTACGTCTGGCCATGTCCCACGTTGTGCCCGACCTGGTACAAAAACTGATCAAGGGTCAGGATCCGTTGCATATTCTGGGCGACGGCAAACAGGTAAGGCATTACACCTATGGCGGTGATCTTGCGCGCGGAATCCGGGTCTGCGTTGAGCATCCCGCCGCCCTGAACCAGGATTTCAACCTTTCGACCCCCGTACGCACCACCGTGCTGGAACTGGCTGAGTTGATCTGGAGAAAGATTCACGGGTCATCCAAGCCATTCCGTTACGTGAGCGACCCCGCGTACGAGTACGATGTTCAGGAGCGAGCGCCGGCGGTTGGAAAGGCGCGAGATTTGCTGGGATTCGAGGCCACTACCCCGCTCTCAGACATATTAGATGAGGTGATTCCCTGGATCGCCGAGCAGGTCGAGATAGGGCAGATGTAAGCGACGCGCTGGCCCAACAATGTTCGACAGGAGATTAAATGGACAGACCGTTGACCATAGTGATTCCGGTCTACAACGAGGGAGCGAATTTTCCGTCGCTCTGGGCGGAGATGACCGAACACCTCGACTTTCCCTTCACGGCCCTCGTCTCTTACGACTTTGACGGCGACGACACGCTGCCTGTAGTGCAGAAAGTTATCGCCCAGGGTGAAACCCGGTTGAAATTGATCAAAAACACCTACGGCCGTGGCGTCGTAGGTGCGATCCGGACTGGTTTCGATGCGGCGCCCCCTGGACCGGTGCTGGTGTTGATGGCCGATTTGTCGGACGACCTGCGCCAGGTTCGCAAAATGCTGGAACTCTATCGCCAAGGAAGCGACATCGTGGTGGGTAGCCGGTACATGAAAGGCGGCCGGTTGATTGGGGGGCCGTGGTTCAAACAACTGCTGTCGCGTCTTTCCGGACTGACCTTGTGCTGGTTCCGGGGGATACCGACGCATGATGCCACCAACGCCTTCAAGATCTACGATCGCGCGATGTTGGGCAACATCCACATCGAGAGCAAGGGCGGTTTCGAGTTGAGCCTTGAAATCACGGTGAAGGCATTTCTTGCCGGGTATACGATCAGCGAGGTCCCCTCTACATGGCGCGACCGAACGGCGGGCACCTCGCGCTTCAAGCTCTGGAAGTGGCTCCCTCACTACCTGAAATGGTATTTCATGGCCTTCCAGCCGAAATCGCGCAGTCGAAAGGCCCGGGAGGAACTTAGGCCTACGTGAATGCCGCGAGCGCGACCTTAAGCATCGAGAACACCTCGGATAGACAGAAGATGTCGGGAGGTGAAGTTCTTTTGCTCTGCTGCTCGGTCGCTTCCCTGATTATTTCGTGTGTTATCTGGTCTGCCAGCAAGCAAGCCTGGATGGATGAGATATTCACCTGGAAAGAGGCTAGCGACCCCTCTCTTTGGCATTTGTACTGGGCCATTCAACACGGCGCCGACGGTGGACAGCCCCTCTTCTATACAACGGTGTGGCTGTGGGCAAAAACATTCGGCGCGAGTGTTCTGTCCCTTCGCCTTTATTCTTGCGCGTCTATGTGTGGGGCACTGCTGGTCACGTGGCGGTGTATTCGCCGCGTCTACGGGCTTTGGGCCACTGCTTTCGGTGTTCTTTGGATATGGGGTTCCGCTGGCTTACTGCTCGATCAGAATGCTGAAGGCCGTTTTTATGGGCTCTACATGCTCGCGGTTGCGATCGCGGTAGATGTGTATTTGCGATTGGCTGCTCGTACCAACCCCACGCGTCTGCTGTTGCTGTACAGCTTTCTCGCGCAGGCGGCATTGGTATTGAGCCACGTCCTGGGCCTTTTCTACAGCGGCATGATCCTGCTGGCCCTGGTGCTCTTCGATGCTCTCGACGGTCGATTCAGAATCAGGGTATATCTCTTCCACGCTGCCGGATGGCTGGCCCTTCTAGTCTGGGTTCCAGCTATTCGCGCCTCCGTGGCAGCGGGCAAGCCACATGGCTGGATCCAAGTACCCAACTTCTCCAGATTTTTTGACGCGTATTTTTTTTGGGATTATCTTCAGTGGCTTTCGCTGGTGCAGGCCCATGCGCCTGGATTTATCTTTCAAATGTGCCGCCAGGGGGTACGGGCCGCGATCCTGGTACCCATAGCAGTAGTCCTATTTTTCGCAGCAAGAAAGCTTCTTGGGGCAAAAGGGTCATTGTCGCCCACACCAGAGGATGCGCTGCTTTTGGTAGGTTTCGCGCTGCTCGCGATGCCGATTGTTTTGTTCGTGGTATCTCATCTGTTAACTCCGGTTTTCGTGGCCCGATATTTGCTACCCAGTGGAATCGGAGTTTCGATTGTTCTCGCCGCCTTTGCCAATCGGCTTAGCTTGTACGTGCCAGATTTTCTGAAACCAGCTCAACGGCTTTTATCGATACCGGTGGTGCTGTTTTTAGTCACCTGCCCCGTTTCGTCCGCGCTGCTTCGAGGGCCGGCAGCAGGCAATTACCGCTTTCTCGACGTAGAACGCCTGGATGGCATGGTTTCTCCTGATGTTGCGGTCGTCGCAGGCTGGCAGCAGGACTTCGCCAAAATCATGCGGTATTCGCAGAAGCCCGGAGCCCAATACTTTTTTTTGTTGGATTGGCCGGCAGCACTCGCGGGGCCTCCGGCGTACGTCCTTGATTATCACCTATTGCGCTCGTACCGGGATGCGGGCTACTACTCGGCAAAGATTCAAGATAGTCATGCGTTCCTGTGTTCCCACACTGATTTTTTGGTATTAGATGCCCACGTCCTGGAGCCGATGGACAAAGAGCCCACATGGTTTGACTTTGCAATAAGGAACAATCCGCAATTCTCCTGGAAAAACATTGATTCTTTCGATGCCGCAGATGTGAAGCGGAAACTGATTGCTGTCCATCGGGAAGCTCCTTTGAGCTACTGTGATCAGCCGTGATGGATCCAGAGGTCTCGTGGAGAAGCAGCTGATGTCGGATTCCCTCGCGGATTCGCGGTCTGATCCATTCCCTATTAAGTCTGCACCGGACAGGAATTCGATAGCCTCGGTCCTCCCGTGTTTTCGCCTCGGCGCGCCTGAGATCGCGACCCTCTGCGTTTATGCCGCGTTGCTCGCGTGGGCAATTCCCCACCACGAACCATGGGCAGATGAGGCACAAGCCTGGCAAATTTCCCGAACGCTGTCCCTGGGGCAGATTTTTCACGTGCTTTCGTACGAGGCTCACCCTGGGCTTTGGTACGTCTGCCTATGGCTGTTATCGCGGCTGCACGTGAGCTACGCAGGCATGCACTGGGCAGCTGCGGCCATGGGGTTTTCGGGCGTCGCGGTCCTGGTGGCCACTGCACCCTTTCCTCGCTTCATCAAACTGCTGCTGCCGTTTACGTTTTACCTGGCCTTCCAATACGCAATCGTAGCGCGCAGTTACGTCTTGGTGCCGTTGTTAATTTTTCTGTGCGCATATTTCTGGCCACAAAAACTAGAAAGACCGTTGACGATTGCTTTGTGCCTCGGACTTCTGGCCAATGTCGCACCCCATGCCGCCGCGATCTCGGGCGGCTTTGCCCTGGTCTATCTCATTGACCTATGGTTGAGTCGGCATGAGGATTGCCGGCGAGCGTCGGCTAAAAGGACATATGGTGCTGCCCTTATGCTGCTGGTGTTCTACGGAATCAGCATCTGGACGGCATTGCCCGCAAAGGACGCAAGTGGCGCAGTGCTGGTGATCAGGCCCAACGCTGAACAGAGCGTGCCGATCGAAGACCAGGACTCGGAGTTGCCACCGTCCTATCCTCGTGCGGAGCCGGCAAATAGAAGGTCGATGCAGTGGCTCGCCTGGAAAGCCGAGTGGCGGCTCTCGGACGCACTAACAGCTGGCCTGATCCGCCCGTTCTGGCTGGGATGTGTGTTCTGGGTGTTGCTAACGTGGAAGCTCCTCAAGATCCGGAAGCTACACTATCTTCTGCCCGCCCTCTTTCTGGTGGTGTTGTCTCATGTCTACGCTTGGTTTTGGCATGCAGGGTTGATGCTGCCATGTGTGATCGCTCTGCTGTGGATGACATGGCCGCGGCAGCCCACGCCATTCCGAAAGCTGCCGCTCTACGAGCAATTGCCTGGGCTGATGCTCCTGCTTGTTGCGGCGGTACAGATGAGCTGGGCGGAATTCGCCTTTGCCTTCGACCGTACGCATGACTATGCACCCGGTGGGACTACTGCGGCCTTCCTCCGACCGTATGCAATGTCTCATGCCAGGATCGTCGCCATTGGCAACGATTCTCTCTCCGTCGACATCCAGCCCTATTTCGAGCACAACATTTTTCTGAATGAGCTGCATACCTACTATTGGTGGAGCACCAATAATCCATCCAAGCTTCTCTACAAGAAATTCCTGGCGGAGCGCCCTGACATCGTGGTCCTGGAATGGAGATTTCGCGACTTTCCTACATCCGGAACAATTGGGAACATTCCGCTGGCGGAGCAACTAACCGGGTTGGGATATCACAACACCCATACCTTTTGCGGTGGTATCGTGCGGCCCGGGCGAGCTATTCAGGAATGGGAGTGCGATTTGATCTATCAGCCGAGCAAAGCGGAATCCTTACCGTAATAGTCTGTGACGTGAAAGCGAGATCGAGCAACCCATTCGAATTCTAACCAATGAAAGCCTGAGCAGATCTGTTACTCGTCCTGGAAGGGCCAGCATTCTCTGGTCCCCGCAATCTCACTTTTGTACACTAGCCGCGACGTTATTCGATGGCATGGTGACCAGGCACAGCATAGCGCCCCTGTAGAGGGGAGCCCAACCAAAGTCATCGAGATAGGTGATGGAAGCGCCATCCAGGCGAAGCTTGGTAAAGACCCACTCTGCGGGACTGCTGATGAGTAGAAACTGGCGATGTTGATCTACGAAGCCGGAATATTGCTCGATTTGTGCCGAGATGGGAAATCCGGCTGCCTTCATATCGTCAGGCGCTTCATACGTCTCAAAAACATTGGTGTGGAGGTATCGCATGGATACCTCTAGGTCCTTCAAGTAATAGAGCCTTGACACAGCGGCGGGCTCTCCATGTTGGTTCATCTCAAGAAACAGCATGCCATTTCCAACCACGATCGGCAGCTTCGGCTCAACCGATGCCAGAGTCGCTGTACTCGGCTCGACTGGGTACCGGAGCACTTGCAAGACTTGATCCTTCAGAAGGAAGCACAAAAGCACGAGTGAGGCTGCCCAAGCAGCTACCCGGTTCAGCCGCAAACGGTAGGCAAGAAAGATCGAGAGGGCCGCAAGAATCCCTACCTGCGATGCGATGCAATAGCGATCGTAAAAGCCTTTTTGACGGTGCATCAACACAAGATTCACCAGGATCGGACTTAGAAACAGGCATGCCAACAACATGAATTCTTCCGGTGAGAATTCTGGGCGTGCTTCCCTGTCCTTCCCCGTTTGCGGAACGATCAACGCTGCCAACACAACAAAAAACGTAACTGGGCCGCTGAATGTGTCCAGAAAGAACTTGCCCATTGTGCCGAAGTCGGGTTTCGTACCGAACACAGCTCCTTCAGAAGCGCGGATGAGCGGAATATAAATGAGCATGATCAACATGGGCAGGAGCAGCGCTGCCCACAGCGCATAGTCCGGCTTACGCCGGCGCCAAAAACGCACTGCCTCCGCGACTACAAAGGCAAAAAGGGTTAACGGCGCGAAGATATGCGCAGCCGACATGACCAGCGTGGAAATTGCTATGCCGAAAAGCGCAAGCCTTCGGGGATGAGCTCGGATGGCCGTGTCCCATGAAAGCAATAGGCATGCGAAGGAGGCGAAAGTGAGTGCGTATGGCCGGGCTTCGACGGCGAACCACAACGTCGGCGCGCAGGCCCAGAGCATCAATACAGCAACGCCGGCGAAGGCGACGCTGGCCTTCCGCTTAACGTACAACAGGATCGCCATGCTGCCGACGTAAAACTCAACCATCGATGGAAAGCGCAGGCCGAAGGGCGTTGGGCCAAACACTGACATGGAGAGACGGCTCAGCAGGTAGGTCGTTGGCGGATGGGTATCGTACTTGAGGTCTAAGTTCCAGAGCTGTTGAATGGACGTGGAGCGGGCAATATCGAAGGTAAAGAGCTCGTCGTACCAGACGTAGCGACGATTGCCGATCGTAAGCAGGAATACATATAACAATGTAAGGCCGAAAAGAAGTAACCAGAATTCACGCTTCGAGCTGGAACGTTCGAACAAATTCGTAACGCGAGTGGTTCCCTGCTGGTCCACGGCGAGGGCTTTCATCGAGGGCAGCTCCTTATCGCCTTATATCTTTCAGAACGAGCGCGATTGACCTAAAGACTAGCACCCGCGAGGGCGCTCTTAGTGAGTTGGGAATCTAGGGCGGCAACCGAACATTTGGAGCGCTGTTTGAGACGATCACAAGCTCATCGACTTGCTGTCGACCAGCGAGCGGGCCCGGGTAACGAGGTCTTCCAGCGGCATGCCACCTTGATCACCCTGGCCGCGGACACGCAGGCTAACCGCTCCCGTCTCCGATTCTTTGTCGCCGACGACGAGGATGTAGGGGAGCTTCTGCAGCGTGAAGTCGCGAATCTTGGCGCCCATTTTCTCGTTGCGGTGATCGACTTCCACCCGCAATCCGGCATTCTGTAACGTTGCCTGTATCGTTTCTGCGTAACCGATGTGTCGCTCGCTGATCGGCACTATGCCCACCTGCACCGGCGCAAGCCACAGGGGAAAGGCGCCGGCATAATGCTCTATCAGCACGCCGAAAAAGCGTTCTACGGATCCATAGAGTGCGCGGTGGACCATCACCGGTTGATGACGCTCGCCGTCTTCGCCGACGTACTCCATCTCAAAGCGTGCCGGCATATTGAAGTCGAACTGCACCGTCGACAGCTGCCATAGGCGCCCCAGTACGTCCACTAGCTTGATGTCGATCTTGGGTCCATAGAAGGCGGCTTCGCCGCGGACAGTCTTGTACGGAATATTCTTCCGCCCCAGCGCGCGCTCAAGCGAACCGATAGCGAGAGCCCAGTTTTCATCCGAGCCGGTGTAGTTCTTGCGGTCCTTCGGATCCCAAGTGGAAAGCTCCACCTTGAATTCGGTAAAGCCAAAAGTATTGAGCACCACCTCAGCAAACTCGATGCAGCCCACAATCTCGTCTTCAATCTGCGACGGTTCGCAGAAGATGTGCGCGTCATCCTGGGTGAAGCCGCGGACCCGCAGCAGTCCATGCATGGTCCCCGAGCGCTCGTAGCGATAGACATTCCCCAGCTCGGCATAGCGCACGGGCAGATCACGGTAGCTCTTGGGCGAATTCTTGTAGATAAGAATGTGGAACGGGCAGTTCATCGGCTTCATCCGGTAATCTGCGTCGTCCAGCTCCATCGGGGTGAACATGTTCTGCGAATAGAAGCCTTCGTGACCGCTGATCTGCCACAGATGAACGCGCGCCACGTGGGGCGTATAGACGAGCGAGTAGCCTCGCTTGAGACACTCATCGCGCATCCATTCTTCCATGATCTTGCGTATCATCGCGCCTTTGGGATGCCAGAAGATCAGCCCAGCGCCAGCCACCTCCTGAATGGAAAAAAGATCCAGCTGCTTGCCCAGCACGCGGTGGTCGCGGCGTTGCGCCTCCTCCAGCCGGGCAAAGTGCTGGTCCATTTCCTTGCTGGAGAAAAATGCTGTTCCGTAAATACGCTGCAGCTGGGGATTGTCTTCGTCGCCGAGCCAGTAAGCGCCGGCAAGATTCGTCACCTTGAAGGACTTGACCCTGCCGGTCGAGGGCACGTGCGGCCCGCGGCAAAAATCCTCAAAGGCGCCATTGCGGTAGAAGGAAATTTCCTCGCCCGGCTTGGTGAAGCGTTCAACGAAATGGGCCTTCATAAAATCGTTGCTGGCCTTGAAACGCTCCAGGCTCTGGTCGCGCGACTCCCATTCACGAACGAAGGGCTCATTGCGCGCAACCACCTCCGCCATTTTCGCTTCGATGGCCTTAAGATCCTCCGGCGTAAAGGGCGTGGGCCGGTAGAAATCGTAAAAGAAGCCTGCATCCGTGGCCGGGCCGTGGCCTAGCTTGGTCTCGGGATATAGCTCGAGCACGGCAGTCGCCATCACGTGCGCGGCGGAGTGGCGCACCACCTTGAGTGCGTCACCATCCTTCTCCGTAAGTAGCTGTAACGCAACGTCCTCGTACAGCGGAGTGCTGAGGTCGACCAATCGTTCTGCGTCCGCTTCGTCGGCGCTATACATGCTGGCCTCGGGCGTCGCTTCGCCACCCTGGGGCGCGGTTTCACTCGCCGGCTTATGGTTTTCGATGGCCATCGGTCGAATGCGCGCCACCACGGAAGCGGCGGCCAGTCGGGGTGAGATACCCAGGGCAACGTCGTGAGGAGTCGTTCCGGCGGGGAATTCTTTGATTGAGCCGTCGGGGAGATGAACCTTGATCGAATCTGCGGTCGCTGTCATTTTCCTGGGAGAGCTAGAACTAAAGGATATGTGTCCATACCCTCATTCGTCGAGGGGCGAAGAGCCCGCAGCGGCTGAAGCCGCGCCTGTTTACATCCGGTCATGTACGGGCTTAAGAGCCTACGTGACAAATCGGTCAGGCTTGAGTTCCGGAGGGATGGCTGAAAATGTCCCCGGACGCTAGAGTCTGTGTGAGAACTGCCATTCACCTCGGTGCGAACATGGGGCACCCGTCCAGTTCCTATTGGGGTGAACGAAAGTTCTAAACCAGCGCAGAGTGTGTCATGGCCTCAAGCACCGAGAGCGGCGATGACTCCGGAGAGACCATGGCCCGGTGTTCCACCAGGAAGGTTTGCTCCAGGGCATATTGGCCCGCAAGGACCGCGTGCGGAACCATGTCCGTGTACACCATCCAACTGGAGCCGGCTGGAAACTGCAGATATTCCTTGCGGCATTCCGCTTGGAAAGAGGCATTTTCTTTAAGGAAGTTGTGAAAGCGCATCATGAAGTCGTCATAGGGCGATCGCTTAAGGCTGGGGACGGCATAACCAAGGCCTGCAGCATTGGCTAGCGAACGCAGTGCCCGGCTGGCGGGGTTGCCGGCTGCCGGGAGCGCGATCTGCTGCGGTGCATATCGGGGCGCAAGCGCGGGAAATGGGTCGCTGACCACCCAGTCGCGCGTGCGCGACGGATGAATATTGTTGAAGAACCGAAGGATGCGTGCTCCCCGTGTAGGACGCGTAGGGAAAGCATCGGTGTGCAGCAGATCATTGCGGCGGCGCAGTGGCAAGTCCCGGCCTTCTTCCTCCTGCGGCCGGAAGCTGGCATAGTCCAGCTGCCAGCGTCCTTGGTAAGGCGACAGAAAGCGGGTGAGGAAGCGGGTCACATCCTGCGAGTACTGGCGCATAATCGTCCGCAATTGTTCCAGCTCCGCAGCTCCGGTAGTGCCGGTATCGAGGCCGCTCACGCTATCCAGATTCGGCTTGTAAGCGATGTTCTTGTGCAGCGTGCTGCCAGTTTGCTGCTGACCCAGGAGGAAGGCAAGGTTTTCCGGGCTAAACGAAATAGGCGTTTGTGGAAAGTAGAGGATGTCACCGGCTTCCAGTTGCTGGCACCATGCCCGCACCTGCTCCGGTGGTGGTGCATTCTGCGAGTTCTCTGCTTGCAGTGACTCCGGAGGAATGGTGATCAGCGCCATGAGGGCAGGTTTCCTAGCCTCTCGAAAACTTGCGGCGCAGCCACAGAGTGCCAAAAAAGATGAGACTGATCGTCAGAACGACCAAGCCGGCGGGGAAGGAGATGTATTTATAGCTCTCAGCGTAATCAACCTGGTGGCCCAGGCCGTTGTAGATCATGATGCCGACGATGGCCAGAAAGGTGAACAGGAAGAAGCTTAGGAAGCCCACCGCGAAGGCCATCAAAAGGCTGGTAAAGAAGCCGAAATCGCCCAGGGGAATGCCGAAGAACTTTCCCTCCGCCCGCAAATTGGAGCTCTGTCGCGGGTTTTGCTGCTGCGCATTCATGTTTGGCCTCAGAATGGGGACGGTGCACACCCTTCCACTCAGCTAGAATACTAGGTTATGGCTGAAGTCGCCCAAATGGAGTTGTTACCGGCATCGCTCGTGGCGCAGCAAACCCCCGTGCGTCAGTCCGAAAACGGCTTGTGCTACGCGATCTTTGCCGACACGCACATCACCGCCCAGGAACTCGAACCAATCGTGCAGGCAGTGCCAAAGGCAGTGGCCGCCGCGCTCACCCGGCATGCCTACTACTTCGTACCTCTCACCATTGGTGAGACGGAAGAGACGATGGTTGCCCCTGGGTACACCATTGACCTGGGCGATCGCGCCATGTGTCACCGCAATGTGCAATTTGATGGCGCCGATTGCATATTTATTTCCACCCGGCTCATGCAGGATAGGTTCGCGTTGGCATTCGAATTTTTCATCAATGTCGGCCATCACTTTGTCGAAGCCGCCGGCGTGCCACAGAGCTTTTGCGATCTGGCGTGGTCCCAGGCCTTGGCTGACGTGCGCGGCGAAACTAGCCAGGATAGCTATGAAAACCGGCGCCGGGCACTGGACCGCGGCCGCAACGAAAGCCCCGGTGCGCGCATGGCCGAAAGAACGTTCTCACGCGTGGAGCAACCGGCTGCGAGTCGCGTGGTCGAAAAGGGGCGGATCGACGAAAAGGCAAAGAGCAGCTTTTTTGAATCGGCCTTTTCTGATGCGCTCGCCATCTACATGCTCTCTCTCACGCTCGACTTCAACTACACCGATCTGCGCGAGCGCGAGTACCCCTTGCTCGCAGCGCCCGCGTTGGCCGAGCGTTTGCGCCATGTGGCCGCGCTCTTTCCTCCTAACCCTGGCTACGACTTTCAAATTTCCTACCGCCACAAGTTTTAAGGATTCTCACGTCTACTCTGTGTAGCGCCTCTCTCTGTACAATCACCGCATGATTGCGCACTTGCGTGGGCAGCTCCTGGCGAAACATCCACAGCAGGCGATCATTGAGGCTGGCGGAGTCGGCTACGACGTAGTGATCAGCGTGCCCACGTTTAGTGCACTACCACCCGAGGACACCGAGGTGGCTCTCTTTATTCATACTCACGTGCGCGAAGACACTCTGGCGCTCTACGGCTTTCTCACTCGAGAAGAGAAGCGCGTCTTCGAACGCTTGATCACCGTGAGCGGCGTCGGTCCCAAGCTAGCCGTGACGATTCAGAGCGGGCTCAGCACAGAGCGGTTGGTGGGCGCTATCCGCGGCCAGGACCATGCCACGCTCTCTCAAATCCCAGGCATCGGCAAACGCCTCGCGGAGCGCCTGGTGGTGGATCTCAAAGACAAGCTCGATGATATGGCTGCTGCTGCCCCACATCGAGTGGAGGCCGGCCCTTCGACTGAGGACGTGCTTTCTGCCCTTGTCAATCTTGGTTACCAGCGCCCGCTGGCACAAAAGGCAATTGCTGCCGCAGTAGCTAAGGACAAGAGTGCCGGGGAAAGCTTTGAGGCTCTCTTCCGCGCTGCGCTTGCAGGGATGCGCAACTAAATTGGTTCGCATGGGAAGGTAGATTTTTCCCAGTAGTGAGTAGATTGAGCCACCCTTGCGCAGCGTTCCACAGGCCCGCAAACATAAACCGCTGAATTAATTGGGCTACTTCCTTTCTGCGTTTTGGCATGCCAAATGCAAACAGGCGAGTAGGACAGGGTAGTGCTAAGAGTTCCCCCCGACGGCACTGCGGTCCCTTAATTTGCGGCTCACTTCGGTGATGCCGCGGAGAAGATGCCCATACCAGGGAGGTGTGGGCATCTTCTTTTGTAGTCAGCTTATTCTGAGGCTGCTGGCTTCATCTGTGCTTGGTTGGCACAGCCGATCGCCTTGGGCATATCTGGATCGTCAGCGGAGTTCGCTCCCGTCTTATGCAAGAGGTCTTGCTGGAACTTCTGCAGTTCAGGGAACGAGTAGTGGGTGCAAAGGTTCAGTTCCCAGGTGTCGGCGGTCTTCTTGGAAACAACATACATACGAATCGTTTCATCCGCGTGCGCGGGCGAGTCGCTCTCTCGAATGATGGAGAAGCTGTAATAGCCGGGAATAAAGCCGGCATCCGTCCGGGTGTCCATCGAGTTCATCACGACCGTGCGATCATCCACCGTGATGTTGTCGAAATGGGCGACGATGAGTGCGACCTGGCGAGCCTGATCGAACTCCATCTCATGTACACGCGCACGCGCGCACAGCGTAGATGTGGCTAGAAAAAAGAAAAAAAAGGCAAGTTGTCTCATGTATGTGAGCAGCCGGACAGCCTTGTCAAGATTGAGGGAGGCAAGCAAAGTCTATTGCAGATCAATATAAACACGATCGAATGCGGCGTAACACGCCCATTACTTTTGTACTGGAAAACCGGATTTCGAGTACCGTGGAGGTTACCAGCTGCGCATCCGGCGCGGAGAGCGGCGGACGGCAAACGCCAATCCTGGCTACCGGTAGCTATATCCATCCAACCATGACCTTTCAGTTCGCACACGTGATGGGAGAGCCATATTTCCGTGAAGCCGGGCTCAGATTCCTTCGGAGCTTGCGGCGAAATAACCGCCGGGAGTGGTTCGAAGACCACAAGCCGGAGTTCGAGCGTGAGTTGAAGCAGCCCATGCTTGCTTTAATCGCAACGGTGAATCGCGCTATGGAGGACTTCGCTCCCGCGCACGTGCGGCCGCCGCAAAAATGTATGATGCGCATTTATCGAGACATACGATTTTCTTCTGACAAGCGACCTTACAAAAACCATGTCTCTGCCTGGTGGTCGCGTGCAGGTCTCGAAAAGACCTCAGGAGGCGGCTACTACATGCATATCTCCCCAGACGAAGTGCTGATTGCCGCCGGCGTGTATATGCCGGAGCGAGATCAGCTGCTGGCGATACGGAGATATCTGGCAGTGCATCATGCGGAAGTGCGGCGACTACTTACAGACCGCAAGCTGCGACGCACCATGCAGTCCTTTACAGGCGTGCCGCTCACACGGCCCCCAAAGGGATTCGCGAAAGAGCACCCGGCGATGGATCTACTCTTGTGCCGGCAGTGGGGTGTGGAGGCTACTCTCGCGGCTAAGGCGTCTCTCGAAAATGATTTCGCAAACCAGGTGATCCGGCGCTTCCGTCTCGCTTCGCCACTGGTGAATGCGCTGAACACACCATTGCTCGCAGGGATCGAAAGGAAGCGGCGGCCGTTGTTTGGTTTATAGAAATATGGCCGAAATCAAGGAAAAACCCATGAAATTAAGGGAAATCTGGGGAAAACAAGCCAAAAACAGAACAAATAGCGGTTTTTCGGTTGACAAACGCCGGACAAAGCCGCATCGTAAACGGCGGTGGGTTCGTTTTTACCCGCATAAACACTGGGTTTCCTGACGATCGATGCAAGTTCTGCACGAGCATCCGAAGGTACCGGGTGAAGCGTCAAGCAAGGACATGGATTCTCCAGGTGCGATCACAACGCCACCATGGGCCCATGAAATAACAGGAGAAAGAAGGACACAATATGGCAACAGGCATGACCAAGACAGCACTGGTTCGCAATCTGGCGGAAAAGCTTGAGTTGACCAACAAGCAATCGGCAGCATTTCTTGACCTACTCGCGGAGACCGCGGTGAAGGAAACGAAGAAGAACGGCGTTTTCGTCATTCCCGGACTAGGCCGGTTGGTGAAGGCTGAGCGCAAGGCTCGTATGGGTCGCAATCCCCAAACTGGCGAAACCATCAAGATCAAGGCCAAGACCGTGGTCAAGTTCCGCGTGGCCAAGGCTGCTAAAGACACCATCGCGCCGCCAAAGAAGTAGCAAGCAGATTGAGTGGTGGCGGCGCGATCTGAAGCAGATTCCACCGGCCTAAGTTGCCAAGCTAAGGATCGGATGGGCCGCCATCAACGCCAAGACCTTCGGCGAAGGAAAACCACGCGAGGAGGGCCAGGTGACAAGCCGAGCCCTCTGTGCCTGGGCAGCGGTGGCGCAATGCCTCCGTTAGAAATATGGGCCTGCGATCTTCACGGCGCTTGCCAAGGGTGGATAGGCCCCAAAAGAGCAGGCATCTTACGCAGTTCATCGAACCCTTCCGAATAAATCTCCGTCTTTGTTACCGAAGGCAAAGAAGCTTTGCTGTCAAGCTGTGCCTGTCCTGGCTACGGGTCGCTTCATAAATGCGCGGATGATCAGTGAAAGGCCGTAGCAGATCAACAGGCACCGAATCAGGATGCGCGCGTTGTAACGCCAGGCGAAGATCGCGAAGCAAAGAGTGAATGTAATCGGATAGGTCTCGGCAAGAAGGGCTTCTAGCCAACGCGGACGCGCGGATGAGTGGGTGGGATCGCCGGCGCCGATACGAGGCCATAACCGGGGAACACGGCGACAGTACTGCTGGTAGGCGTCCCCCAACTGGGCGGTGAGAAAGCGCTCTTCCGTGGAGATGAGAAATAGTAGGAAGAGCGTGAAGGCAGGCAGAAAGAATGCGGCTCCAGTAAGCGGCATGAGAATGGAGGTAGCCAACCCCAGCAGCCAGGTCCCTAAATAAAGCGGATTGCGGAGATAGCGATAAGGTCCCGCGGCTACCAATTGGCTACTCTGCATCACGGGGTCGCGCATGACGCCGGAACCGAGGCTGGCGGTGCCCCACACCCGCAGCATGGCCCCGATAGCAAGACAGGCCAAGGCGATAAGGGTAATGGTCACAGTGGCAGCTGCCAAGCTGATCCATCCGCTGCGCGCCGCTAACGTGGATGCCGCAAGCCAAAGCGTGCCGTCGCCGCCACCGCGAACCATCGCTTCCCATGGCGGCAGGAATCCAAGCAGGTAGAGCAGCAGGAAGATGACGACCCGGGAGCGAAATGCCAGTATAGCCGCATTCATTGGCGAAGCTCGCAGGCACTCGCCGCTGGATAGTGCCTTAAGTGTAACTGCGATAGTGGCATATTTAGCAGGGCCTTCACTCAAGCCGCCCGGCTGCGTTGGCGCATGCCGCTTTGAGCGGGAAATACGTTATTTGCCAGCGATCGTTTCGAGCAGGGCATCGAAGTCTTCCAGGCGCGAATATTCGATGATCACGCGGCCACGGCCGTTCTTGTCTTCAATCTGAACTTTTAGGCCGAGCGCTCGCTGCAGAAGATCGCGCGCCTCGCGAACGTTGGGGTCGAGCGGGGCCTTCTCTTTTTCTTCACCCTTTGGCTTTTTCTCAGGATTTAGCAATCCCTGCACGTAACTTTCTGTCTGGCGAACCGACATGGAGAGTGCGCTCACCTTTTGAGCGGCCTTCAAGATTGCCTCAGGGGACTCCAAGGACAAGAGCGCCCGCGCATGGCCGAAGCTGAGATTTCCACTTTCCACTTTTTGCTGCACCTCGAGCGGAAGACGAAGCAGCCGGAGGAAGTTAGCGACGGAGGCCCTGTCTTTGCCTGTACGCTGGGCCATTTGCTCCTGCGTCATCTTGAATTGGTGCCCCAGGCGATCGTAGGCGCGGGCCTGCTCCATCGGGTTCAGGTCGGTGCGCTGCAGATTTTCAACGATCGTCATCTCCATTGCCTGCTCATCAGAAACGTGACGCAGGATGGCCGGCACAGTGGTCTTGCCGGCCAACTTGGAGGCGAGCCAGCGGCGTTCGCCGGCGATCAGTTGGAAGCGGTTATCGGCTAGTGGGCGCACCAGTATTGGTTGCACGACACCCGTGGCCGCGATCGAAGCCGAGAGCTCTTTGAGCGCGCCCTCGTCGATACTTCCACGCGTTTGGAAGGGATTCCGTTCGATCTGTTCAACGGGGATTTCCCTCGGCTTGCCCTCGTCAGGGGTGGGGGCGGCCGAGGGTGTGGGAGCAGGGGTAAATCCTGATCGTCCTGGAAGCAGGGATTCGAGACCCTTGCCGAGTGCGCGGCGTTTGGGGACTTCAATAGCAGCGGTCATGGATCTTCCTAAAGCCTCGGAGATGGGAACTAAGAAACCTGGCGGCCAATGATTCGATTGGCCGGTAGTTCTGAGGAGATCGTCCCCAGGCGTTGATGGTGGTCAAGCATAGGGCCAAAAACGTACTTTCGTCTCCTGGCGTGACTGCGCTTGTACAGCAGCTTTGCGCTCAAGCGCCTTGGGACTTTCGATGTGATTACGAGCCAGAATTTCCTCGGCCAGCTCGCGATAGCTTTCCGCACCACGAGATCTTGGATCGTACAGCGCCACTGGCTTGCCATAACTCGGGGCTTCAGCCAAACGGATATTGCGCGGGATGGCAGTCCTGAGGAGCTTGGCGCCGAAAAACTTTCTCAGGTTCTCTGTGACTTGCTGTGCGAGGTTTGTACGCTCGTCATACATGGTCAGAATCACCCCCTCGATGTCCAGCGTGGGGTTGAATGCGGCCTGGATGCGTCCGAGGGTGGTGAGCAGTTCGGAGATGCCCTCCAGGGCGAAGTATTCGGCCTGCATGGGGACGAGCAGCCGATCCGCCGCCACGAGGGCGTTCAAGGTAAGTAAATCGAGGGCGGGGGGGCAATCGAGCATGATGAAGTTGTACTGATTGCGTACGGGTTCCAAAGCTTGCCGCAGGCGGTATTCGCGACGCTCAGCCTGGATCAGCTCCACGGTAGCGCCGATCAGGTGATTGCTTCCGGGAACTATTTTCAGGCTCTCGATTTCCGTGGGTAGCGTCGCCTCGGCCACGGTCGCGTTTCCCATGAGGATGTCATAGGTGGAGTTGCGATTTTCATCGCGCGCAATTCCAAATCCTCCGGAGGAATTGGCCTGGGGATCGCAATCGACAAGTAGACAAGTAAGGCCTTCAAGAGCCAGTGCCGCAGAGAGATTGATTGCGGTAGTGGTTTTGCCAACCCCGCCCTTCTGATTCACAACCGCGATAACTTTACCCATGCGTAATGGAAGAGTATCGAGTGAGAGCTAGGAGAGCAAGAAAGGAGAGATGTGCAGAACTAGGCGTAAATTGTGGAGAACCCAAAAAGAAGCATTCTGGGGCCTACCCCAACTAGTGGATTTAAAAGGGGATACAGGTGGTGGCGTTGGGCTCGGGTAAATATGAATCCCAGATGACACCGGTGGAAAACGTCGATGTTCCACGTGGAACATCGGGGCGTGGGAAGCAAGAATTATTGCTATCAGCCAGCAGTTGTTCCACGTGGAACACAGCGCACAATCTGGAACTGCGTCAGTTGCCGCGCCGGCCAATGGCCAGGATCATCTGTTCAGCGTCGGGAAGACGGATCGGATCCACCCAGTTCAGCTCAGGGGCGAGTTGCGTGTACACCGGCGCAGACCGCTCTGTGGTGAGCAGTACTAAGTAGTGCTTCGTCCGGCGCAACGCGATCGGTATGGCCAGCTCCATTTTCTCCACCGCTCGCATGGAAACGGCATGAAATGCCTCGCCCTCAGGCATTTTCTCCACCCGCCCGTCATAAACCTCGGTTCCCGTATGGACCGCCCGCACAACTTCTCGCAGGAAAGAGGCCTTTTTTCCCTGAGCCTCAGCCAGCGTTACGTGGATCTCGGGCCGGCAAATTGCGAACGGGATTCCTGGGAACCCAGCTCCCGAGCCATAATCAAGCAAGCTCACTATGTCCGCAGGAAGATGCTGGGCTGCAAAGGCGCATTCTGCAAAGTGGCGACGGATGATCTGTGCCGGTTCCCTGATAGCGGTCAGGCTCAACCGCGCATTCCAACGCAGCAGTAGTTCAAAATAAGCAGAGAACTTGAGGTAGCAGCCAACGGGCAATGGGGTGATCCCGGCCTGGGCAAAGGCCGCCTCTATTTCTTGCGCCGTCCCGCCCGGAGGGGAATTCACGATTGACTAGAACCCATCTGCGTTTGGGTTGTCCAGCTCCGAGCTGCTTCCAGGAATGCCGTGAAGAGTGCACGCGACACCTCACTGCTCTCGTAGGTACGCTCCGGATGCCATTGCACCGCGACTACAAAATGCCGTGGGTCTGTCCCTTCCAATGCCTCGATAACCCCGTCCTGGGGGCTGACCGCGGCAACCAGCAGTTGCTCTCCAGGCCAATCGATAGCTTGGTGATGGCTCGAATTCACCAAAATTCTCAGTTCGTCCTTCGGGACTAAGGCTGACAGGCGCGAACCAGGTGTAAGCAGGACCGCGTGGGCATCCTGAACCCCCCGTCCTGGCTCATGATTGACCACCACGCCGGCATCAGGAGCTGTGCCCTCCGGAATGTGCGGCAAGTCCTGAATAAGGCTGCCCCGGCGCCACACGTTGAGCGACTGTAACCCGTAGCAAATCCCCAAAATCGGTTTTTGTTCAGCAAACGCATCCTGGAGAAAAAGACTGTCCACAGCTTCGCGGGCGGCATCCTTCCCAGCACATGCTTCGATTGCCTGCTGTCCATATCGCGTCGGGTCCACATCCGCTGGGCTGCCGGGCAGCAGGATTGCCGAGCACGACGCCAGCTTATTTGCCTGTAAAGCAGGACTCTCATCCAACGAAATCGGAACCGCAATTCCACCCGCCGCTTCTACCGCCTGGATGTACTGCGGCAAACTGCGTTGATTGTAGGCGGGGTCGGTAGACGTAGGCTCGGGAATGGCGACGCGCGGAACTAGGGAATTCATTGGGCCCTCCTTGTTACCGCCGCCATGTCCGGCCTAAAGTCGGCTGGCCCAGCATGGCTCTCATAAAGCTGCCGGATCTCACTTTGTAGCTTTTCGGTCAGCGCATCTGCCTGGCGGATCGTATATCCCGACGGGTCAATCGGTTTGCCGATCACCAGCTTAACGGGCCGCGGGCGGAAGTGGTGGGTGTGAATCGGCAACAGCTCGTAGGTGCCGATCAGCGCCATCGGCACCAGCGGAATCCGCGACCGTATGGAGATAAAAGCCGGGCCCCGCATGAAAGGCTGCATATTGCCGTCATGAGTTCGACCACCTTCAGGGAAAATGAAGAGCGGCAAGCCAACCTTCAGCGCCCGGATAGCACGATTGAGCCCGGCAATGGATCCGCTGCCGCTTTCTTCATCCACCGGTATTTGGCCGGACCGATGGAGATGCCACCCGATGAACGGCCACTTCCACAAGCTCTGTTTAGCCAGGATCCGAAACTGGAACGGCAGGCTGCTGAAGACCACCGGCGTATCCATAAACGAGGTATGGTTCGAGGTGTAAATGGCCAGCGGCAAAATATTCTCACGTCCGATAACAGTGACGGACGCACCGGCGATCCACAGCGAGGTCCGTGCCCATTGCCGTGCAATGTTATGTTGCTGCCGTCCGTCCTTTTCTACGCACGAGGCGGCCAGCGAAATGCAGCCAAAAAAACCGGTAAAAAAAAAGAATAAGGGACCCCGCACCAGGTTGGAGGTTAAGCGGCTCGTTAATGATAAGGGTGCCGGGCCGGCAGGCGTCGTGCTCATACTTCGAGTTGCTCCGCAGGCGCCGGCCGCGAAGCCATCAGCAGGGGACGCAACTGTCCTACCAGGTAAACCGAACCTGTCACAACCACCAAGCCGCTTATGGGAGTGATCTGGAGCGCGCGCTCCAATGCGATTAAAGCGGCCGGTGCTGCCTCTACCTCGCTCCCGGTTGTGTGCGCTGCCGCCAACAGATCTTCAAGCGATGCGCTGCGCGGCGAATCAACTGGCGTCACCACGACCCGTCCGAAAAGGGGAAAAAGAATTTGCGCTAGCTCCGCGACCGGCTTGTCTTTAAGACAGCCAAAAACCAGCGTCAACGGTTGGCCCTTATCCAGCTGCGACACTGCCGCGCGCAGCGCCCATGCGCCGGCGGGATTGTGGCCCACGTCCAGCAGTACATCGGCCCGGCTGCCGTTGCCGGCCATATGCTCTAGCCGTGCCGGCCACACCGTATCGCGAATTCCTGCCTGTATGTCGATGGGCGTAATATTGTAACCGTGATTGTTTCTTAACTCCACGGCGGTCGCTATGGCGAGCGCCAGGTTGCGCTGTTGATGCGCGCCCGCCAGGGGGGAATCGATCCCGATCAATTCACCCATTACGGAAAGAGGATAGCGATTCCGCGTGTACTGCTCGGGATGGTTGTGCACCGGCACATAGCTGGCTGCATTCACGCCGCGCACCTGTAGCCCGGTTGCAACCTCCCCCAATGCCTGGTTAGCCTCGGGGTGCTGCGGCAGCGTGATCATTACGCCATCGCGGCGCAGGATCCCGGCTTTTTCACGCGCAATCAGGTCGACAGTCGAACCCAACCACTCGGTGTGGTCAAGCGAAATGTCGGTTATCACCGACACCACCGGCTCGACAATATTGGTCGCATCCAGGCGGCCGCCCATGCCCACTTCCAAAACCGCCGTATGCACTTGCCGGGAAGCAAAATACAGAAAGGCGATGGCGGTGACAGTCTCAAAAAAACTGGGCAGCGCAGGCAGCCGGCCATCTCGTAACAGGGTTGAGGCGATCTCCTCGACATGGAAGAAGAGGCTTGCCAGGTCGTCGTCGCCGATCAGGGCGCCGTCCACTTGGATGCGCTCATTGACGCTGCTCAGGTGAGGCGAAGTGTAAAGGCCCGTCCTGTAGCCGGCCCGGGCAAGAATGCTGGCCAACGTCGAAGAGGTGGATCCTTTCCCGTTGGTGCCGGCGATCAGTATCGAGGCGAAGCGATGCTCAGCATTGCCCAGCGCAGCCATAAGCGTGCGCATATGCGCCAGTTCGAATTTCCGGCGAGGTGTGCCGGGCGCGGTGTGCAATTCCTGACCGAGTGCATACAGGCGGTCAAGGGCCGAAGCGTAAGACATATTTCTATTCTAGAGTGAATCCCCTGCAATCCTGCGCCAACGAGTGCCTCTAGCTTGCGACAGCGGACATGAAGTCAAGGGCGCGCGCTAGGTAGCCCTTGAGGTCGCGGCGGGCTACGATCGCGTCCAGCATACCGTGTTCGAGCAAAAACTCCGACCGTTGGAATCCCTCGGGCAGCTTCTGCCGAATTGTCTGCTCGATCACTCGCGGACCGGCGAAACCTATCAGGGCGCCCGGTTCGGCAATGTTGAGATCGCCCAGCATACCAAAGCTCGCGGTTACACCGCCCGTGGTGGGGTTAGTAAGCACCGAAATATAGGGCAGTCCCGCATCATCCAACTGCGCCAGGCCGGCGGACACTTTAGCCAATTGCATCAAGCTGGCGACGCCTTCCATCATGCGGGCCCCGCCTGAGGCGGCAACGACGATGAGGGGCCGCTTGCCGGCCAGTGCCCGGTCAATGGCGCGCGCGATGGTTTCTCCCACCACGCACCCCATGCTTCCGCCGATAAACGCGAACTCCATCACACTCAGCACAACGCTATGCGGGCCCAGGTTTCCTACGGCATTCATGACCGCATCGTTGAGGCCGGTCTCCCGGCGGGCTTTTTCCAGCCGGTCCTTATAGGGCTTAATGTCGACGAACTCGAGTGGGTCAGTGGATACGAGCTCGAGATCAACCAGCTCGTACCCCGGCTCGAGCAGGCTGGCGATGCGGCTTCGCGCATCTAGCCGGAGATGGTGCCCACACTTTGGGCAAACCTGCAGGTTGGCCTCGAGATCGGCCTTAAAGAGTAATTGGCCACAACCCTCGCACTTCTGCCAAAGTCCCTCGGTGCGCACGTTCTTCTCTGAAGTATTGGCTTCAATCTCGTTTTCTTGCCGCTTAAACCAGGACATGTATTCCCTTTCGCCACGCGCCCCCCGTGGTTTCCACGCTGCTCCAAGTACCTGGAGCATTCTTACAGACTGGTGCGATTTTTCTGCCTCTGATTTCGTGCAGCTTTCTGGTGAGAGAAACTGCATCAACACTCTTCCTCCGGTTGGCAGAAACCGGGGGAATGCTGTGGCCGAAGTGCCGGCCTGAGCTTCGACAACACCAACCCTCTCCACAGGAAATCCGGGCTAGCGGCGGCTCGCATCAGTGCCCGATGTGATACGGATGCCCAGCAAGTATTGTAAATGCCCGGTAGATCTGCTCGGCGAGCACCAGGCGAGCGAGTTCGTGGGGCAGCGTCATTGGTCCCAAGGACAGCGTCGTCTGGGCCTGCTGGGTCGCGCGCTCAGACCAGCCGCTCGCCGGCCCAATGGCGAAAACAATCATCTGCTGGCCTGAATCCCGGCGCGCGCCTAGCCACTTGGCCAACTGCTCCGAAGAGAGAGCCTTGCCTCGACTGTCAAGCAGCACCAGCCACGCCGCCGTGCGCGCTCGCTGGCGGGCGACAAACTCAAACAGAGCCTCCTCGCTACGGAAAGCTACTGCTTCAATGGCAGCGTAGGGGGCTATGCGATCCAGGTATAGGTTTGTAGCCGGCCCGAGCAGATCGCTACGGGTCCGTTGCGCGACAAAAGCGAGGGTAAGGTTCAGCGGGGCGCCCCCAAATCCATCTTGGATAAGCTATCTGCTCTCCGCTGTTACCTGCTGCCGGGCAGCGGCCATCCCTGCTCCGTCGAGCACCGCTTCAATCATGGCGTCACAACCCATGCAGGAGTTGATCATCATGTGGTACAGCCGCCGATCGCTCCAATCGCGGTCGTAATAGCGACGGATGTATTCCTGGCGCCTGCCGTCGGTAGCCTCAAGCTCCGCCTTGGCGTGTCCTGCGTGCTCCGGAAAATGTTGTTCAAACCAACGAACCTTCCGCGACATCGATGCGTAGACGAAGATGTTGAAGACTCCCGGGAGAGACGCCAATGCGCACGCGGCGCCGCGGCCAACAATCACGCAGTTGCCGTCAGCCACGCACTGTTTCAGGTAGTTGCGCACAAACTCGACCATGCGCTCGCTGTCAAACACCTTGTCTTTGGGCGGCGCCGGCAGGCGGTCCACGCTGCCATGCCAGAAGGACTTGCCCATCCGGTAGTACCAGGGGTCCAGACGCTCATCGCATTGCTCGGCCATGCTCTTGGGCACACCCGCCTTATGGGCAATCTCATCGACTAGGCAACGATCGATGAGTTTCCAGTGCAACCTGTCGGCCAGGCGATGCGCGAATTCCGCTCCTTGGCTGCCGTACTCCCGTTCGACGGTGATGACCTTGACCATGGAGGTATCTCTCGCGAAATGTGTGCCGGACACGCCGGTGGCGTGATGCTAGCACCGGCAGACAGATTAATCCAGATGCCTAAGGTTCGGCGAGGACCGGGTTCCGCAAACTGCCCACCCCGGCAAGCTCCACCACCACATCGTCCCCTGGCTTTAGCCATCGCTGCGGGGTGCGGCCCATGCCCACGCCTGCCGGTGTACCGGTGCTGATGATGTCGCCCGGCACTAGGGGCATCATGGTCGAAATGTAGGAGATGAGGCGTGGCAGCTTGAAGATGAGCTCGCGCGTATTCGACTTCTGCAGGGTTTCTCCATTAATCGAAAGCGAGATGTCTAATTGGTGAGGATCGGGCACCTCGTCCTTGGAAACGATCCATGGCCCCATCGGACCGAAGGTGGGGAAGTTCTTGCCCAGGGTCCATTGTGAAGTGGCCAGTTGCACGTCGCGTGCGCTCACATCGTTGAGGATGGTGTAGCCGAAGACGTGGTTTTCCCAATCTGCTTCCGCAATATTGCGGCCGCCCTGACCGATCACGACCGCGAGTTCCGCCTCATAGTCAGGTTGCTGGCTGGCGCGCGGCAGCAGAATGGGCTGTCGATCACCGATGAGGGTCAGCGGATACTTGGTGAAAACCGTAGGAAATTTGGGTGGCTCCATCTTCGATTCCACAGCGTGGTCGCGGTAATTCAGGCCGATACAGAGAATCTTGGAAGGCCGAAGCAGGGGAGCCTCGAGGCTAACGGAAGACAAGGGCGCGAGCAGATTCAGACCGGTCTCTTCCAATTGCACATTGACCGCAGCCCACCGCTGAGGTCCCGCGGCGATGAAGGCCACAGTGTCCTGGTATCCGAGCGAAGTGAGAGGGAAGACATGGCCGTCCTTGAGGAGTGCCGGGGCAGTGGTTGCATCGCGACGATACGTGATTAGGCGCATCCATCGATTGTCCATCGCCGGGCAAAGGAATGGGTAAAAAATTATGGAATTGCGTTGGTGGGCACGCAGCGAAAAGCTCAGGTCGAATCCCTCGGCCGGGGTTCCCACCGCGCAGTTTGGACAAGTTTGACTGCTGGGAAATCACTTAGCCGGCGGCGCCCGGCAGGTTCCAGTGGCGATAAACAGCCAACATCCGAAGGACGAAGCAGCCGATGATGCCACAGCAACTGGCAACCACTGCATTGACCCTCAGCTTCAGGCAGAGAATCGTGATCGCGGCACCGAATAGTGCGGCCGCGGCATATACATCCGACCGCAGCACCTTGGGCACCTGGCCGATCAGCAGGTCCCGAATCGTACCCCCGCCTACCCCGGTGATGCCGCCCATCATCGTGGCCAAGAGCGGATTCAGCTTGAAATCCAAAGCCTTGGTCGCTCCCGCAACCGCAAAGAAGCTCAGACCCGCCGCATCCAGAGTCGTCACCAGCCAATGGTTGACTCCGGTGGTAGAGGCGCGCAGTACGAAGACCGCTGCCCCAGAGGCCAGCGCCACGGCGGCGTAATGCCAATTGCGGATGGCGCCCGGCGGAATATCGCCAATCAGCAGATCGCGCACGATGCCACCTCCCAGCGCGGTAACAAACGCCAGCACCAGCATCCCCAGCAAATCGAGCCTGGCTTGCACAGCCGTGGACGCGCCCTCCGCAGCGAAGAGAGCGGTTCCCACCAGGTCGATCGCCAGCAGGAGATGAACAGCGCGCGGCCGGAAGGCGAATCTCATCTCTCGACTATAGAAGGTAAGCTCCCATACGGTCGGCTCAAGGCAATCGAACGCGACCGCAGGAAACTGCATCTGCCTACAATGAGAGTTGTGGGGGTTTGATGGCGAAGCCGAACGAGGGACGAAGCCGGGTTGTTATTGAGAACGTGGAGCCAGAACTGGACTGTGGACGCTTTCCCATCAAGCGAATTGTCGACGACACGGTCTCAGTCGAAGCGGATGTTTTCGGCGATGGGCATGACGAGGTGCGAGCGCGGCTCCTGTGGAAGCAGGAAGCGGATCCAGACTGGCAGGCGACGGAAATGCGGCCACTGGGAAACGATCGCTGGCAGGGAGAATTTCCCGTCGAGCCAAGATTGGCCGCTATCGCTACACAGATCGTGGGCGAGGTGGATCATTTCGGAACCTGGCGCAGTGACCTCAAGAAGCGCATAGCGGCGCAGCAGGATCTCAAGCTGCCGTTTGCCACGGGAGCAGCCCTTCTCGAACAGGTGCAGGCGCGGGCATCGAAGAAAGATGGCACAAAGCTGGCAGCCTGGGCCAAGGCGCTGAGAACCGGCAAGCGATGACTCCGCAACGGCTGAGCTGGCATTGCAGGATGAGCTCGCGGAGATGGTGAAGCGTTACCCGAATACTCCACTCGAGACCCGCTACGACCGCGAACTGGAAATTGTCGTAGACCGGGAACGGGCGCGCTTTTCCAGCTGGTATGAGCTCTTTCCGCGATCCTGGTCAACCACTCCGGGCAAACATGGAACGCTGCGCGACGTGACCGCCCGGTTGGACTACGTGGCGGAAATGGGTTTTGACGTTCTCTACCTGCCGCCCATCTCCCCCATCGGGAAAAGCTTCCGCAAGGGCAAGAACAACGCAGTCGAAGCTGCGGCGGAGGATGAGGGCAGCCCTTGGGCGATCGGATCGGCGGAGGGCGGCCATACCGCAATCCTGCCCGCCCTGGGCACCCTTGCCGACTTCAAGGACTTGGTGAAGCGGGCCATCCAATTGAAAATGGAAGTAGCCCTGGATATTGCCTTCCAATGCGCGCCCGATCATCCCTGGGTGAGCGAACATCCCGAGTTCTTTAAGAAGCGTCCCGACGGATCGATCCAGTATGCGGAGAACCCGCCCAAGAAGTACCAGGACATTTATCCGCTGGACTTTGAATCTTCCAACTGGCAGGGACTGTGGGATGCCCTCAAGGGGGTCTTCACCTTTTGGATGGATCAAGGTGTGCGCATCTTCCGCGTGGACAATCCGCATACCAAGGCCTTCCCCTTCTGGCAGTGGGTCATCCCCGAGCTGAAGGCGAAAGACCCCGGTGTTTTGTTTCTGGCCGAGGCCTTTACCCGGCCACGCGTGATGGAGCGCCTGGCCAAGGTTGGTTTTTCTGAGTCCTACACCTACTTCACCTGGCGCGACACCAAGGAAGATCTCACGGAGTACTTGCTGGAACTTACGACTACCCCCGTTCGCGAATATTTTCGCCCCAACTTTTGGCCCAATACCCCCGACATCCTGCCAGGCCATCTACAGACTGGTGGTCTGCCGGCCTTTCGCAGCCGGCTGGTGCTGGCCGCCACCCTGGCGTCGAATTACGGCATCTACGGACCGGCTTTTGAGTTGGGAGAAAACACTCCCTTCAAGGCGGGCGGTGAAGAATATCTGAACTCAGAGAAATACGAGATCAAACGCTGGGATCTAACAAATCCCAATAGTCTGAAGCCGCTGATCACCACGCTGAACCAGGCCCGGCAGCAAAATAAGGCGCTGCAGAGCAATGAGCGGCTGCACTTCCATCCCACGGATAACCCAGCCCTGATCTGTTACTCCAAGCGCACGGCGGACGGCGGCAATACCATCCTCACCGTGGTGAACCTCGATCCTTTTGTGGTTCAGACGGGATGGGTTTCCTTGGATTTATCAGTGCTTGGGCTCACTTCGGGCGATACATTTGAAGTCTACGATCTGCTCGCGGATCATTCTTACCGTTGGCAGGGATCTAGGAACTATGTTGCTCTGCGGCCGGCTGAGGCGCCTGCGCATCTCTTCCGCGTGCTGCCCTAATGGTGGCAGCGCCGGTCACATAACTGTAATGGTTACGAATTACCCAGGCGCAAAGCCGGGGAGGCACGATTGAAGCAACCGGGAAGCGCGGCGGACCCGCTCTGGTACAAAGACGCGATCATTTACGAGTTGCATGTCAAGGCGTTCATGGACAGCAACAACGATGGCATTGGGGATTTTCAGGGTTTACTCAGCAAGCTGGATTACCTGCAGGACCTGGGCGTCACTTGCCTATGGTTGCTTCCGTTCTTTCCCTCGCCTTTGCGGGATGACGGCTACGATATCTCCGACTACCTCAGCATCCACCCGAATTACGGCACCATGGAGGACTTCAGAGAGTTCCTGGTCCAGGCGCATAACCGCGGCCTGCAAGTGATGATTGAGCTGGTCATCAATCACACCTCCGATCAGCATCCCTGGTTTCAGCGAGCCCGTCTCGCTCCTAAAGATTCGCCCGAGCGCGACTTCTACGTGTGGAGTGACACCGATCAAAAATATACCGGGGCACGCATCATTTTCACCGATACGGAGAAGTCCAATTGGACCTGGGATCCTGAGGCCCAGCAATACTACTGGCATCGCTTTTTCTCGCATCAACCCGATCTGAACTATGACAATCCCGCGGTGATCGAAGAAGTCATCAAGATCATGCGCTACTGGCTTGACATGGGCGTGGACGGGCTGCGCGTTGACGCCATTCCGTACCTGGTGGAGCGCGAGGGCACCAACTGCGAAAATCTTCTCGAAACCCACCTGGTGATGAAGCGCATTCGCGCCGAAATCGACAAGTCCTACGCCGCCAGAACCATTCTCGCGGAAGCCAACCAGTGGCCCGACGATGTCCGCATTTACTACGGCGACGGCGATGAGTGCCACATGGCATTTCACTTCCCTTTGATGCCCCGGATGTATATGGCGCTGCGCCAGGAAGATCGCCTGCCCATCACCGACATCATGGCGCAAACCCCGGAAATTCCTCACAACTGCCAGTGGGGGCTGTTTCTTCGCAATCATGATGAGCTAACGCTCGAGATGGTCAGCGATGAAGAGCGGGACTACATGTACCTGGCCTATAGCGCAGATCCACGCATGCGCATCAACGTCGGCATCCGCCGGCGACTGGCGCCATTGGTCGATAACAACCGGCGCCGCATCGAGTTGTTGAACAGCCTGCTCTTTTCCTTTCCCGGAACCCCCATCGTTTACTACGGCGATGAGATCGGCATGGGCGATAACATCTACCTCGGCGATCGCAACGGAGTGCGCACCCCGATGCAGTGGAGCGGCGACCGCAACGCTGGATTCTCGCGTGCAGTGCCCGCGAAGCTCTACAGCCCGGTGGTCATGGACCCGGTGTGGGGCTACGAGGCGATCAATGTAGAAGCGCAGCAAGGCGACCCATCATCGCTCCTGAGCTGGATGCGCAATATGATCGCTTTGCGCAAGCTGTTCCAGGTCTTTGGCCGTGGGACTTTGAGTTTCTTGAACCCGGCCAACCGCAAAATCCTTGCCTACATCCGTGAGTATCAAAACGAAAGAGTTCTGTGCGTCGCCAATCTCTCGCGGTTCGCTCAGCCGGTCGAGCTGGATTTAGCCGCGTTTGCCGGCATGGTACCGGTTGAGATGTTGGGCTATGTAGAGTTCCCGCGCATCCGCACCGCTCCCTATCCCTTGACGATTGGGCCCTACGGCTTTCTGTGGCTGGAATTGCAACCCTCGCCAGAGCCTGCGTCAACTCTCGACAACGACGGAGAGCCCGAGCTCGAGATCAACGGAACCACTGACTGGATGAGCGTTCTTGAGGGCAACGGTCGCAGGGAACTGGAAGAATCAGTGCTGCGGAGTTACCTGGGCCGGCAGCGTTGGTTTGGCGGCAAGTCACGCCCCATCACCGGCACCAGAATTGAAGACTGGGCAATCTTCAACCAGGGCGTAAGCACGCTGGCGCTGATCGAGATCCAATACGCTGAAGGGGCGAGCGACACCTACCTGATCACGCTTGGCTTGCTGTTTGGCAAAGCAGCGGACGCACTGCGGGACGAATCGCCCAATGCTCTGCTGGCGCGTGTGATCACCAATGCCGACGAAGGCGTGCTTCACGAGGCGGTCTATAACGATAGCGCCAGCGAAGCGCTTCTGGCGCTCATCGCGGGGGCTACGCAGATCCCCTCGCGTGAAGGCGTCATCCTGGGAGTACCCAGCAGCACGCTGCCTCAACTACACGGCCCATCCAGGGACGTGCCGCGGCGCGGCTCGGCGGAGCAAAGCAATACCTCGATTATCTTCGGCGACAAGCTGATCATGAAGTTGTTCCGCAGGCAACAAGCGGGCCCCAACCCAGACACGGAGATCGGAAGTTATCTCACCGAGCAAACCCACTTCACCCATATCGCGCCTTTCGGTGGTGCTATCCAATACACCCGCAAAGGGCAGGAGCCATCCACGCTGGCCATGTTGCAGGGCCTGGTCACCAATGAAGGCGATGGATGGAGCTGGACACTGGAAGAGTTGGATCGCTACTACGAGGCCAGCGCGGCTCGAAGTCTTGCCCAGGGTGGCATCATCGATGGGCCAACCAGCCTGCTCCAATTGAGCGAGGCTCCGGAAACCGAGTTCGCGCGCGAGCATGTGGGCCCGTATCTTGATGCGGCTGCGCTGCTCGGCAGACGGACGGCGGAGTTGCACCTGGCTCTTGCCTCCCCGACCCAGGATCCCGCGTTTAGCCCTGAACCATTAACCTCCCAGGACATCGACCAGCTGCGCGAGGATTTGATCTTGCATGCGACCAGCGCCTTCGATGCGCTCAAGGAAAATGTTGCCCGCTTGCCCGATGGTGTTCTGGAAAGGGCCGGCCTGGTGATCAGCCGTAGGACCCTGGTCCTCGATCGCTTCCGCCAATTGGAGGCGAAACGATGCGATGCGATGCGCACCCGTATCCACGGCGACTATCATCTTGGACAAGTGCTGCAATCCAAAGGTGACTTCGTCATTTTGGACTTCGAGGGTGAGCCCGCGCGGACGCTGGCCGAACGCCGCACCAAGCAGTCTCCTCTCAAAGATGTTGCGGGTATGCTTCGTTCCTTCAGCTACGCCGCCTTTTCGGCGCTGTTGAAATATACCTCGCGGCGTCCGGAGGACTTTAGCCGGCTGGAGCCGTGGGCGCGCCTCTGGGAGCAATCGGTCTCCTCGGCTTTTCTGCGCACCTATTGCGAAGTTGCCAAGGGGGTCCCAGTGATTCCATCGGACCCGTTGCTGTTCCAGCAACTATTGGAAGCCTACGTCATCGACAAAGCGCTCTATGAGTTGGCCTACGAGTTGAATAACCGGCCGAATTGGGTATTGATTCCATTGACGGGGATATTGAGCTTGCCGCTGTAGCGATGACGCCCAGCGGAACATTGCGAGCGAGTTACAGGTAAGATCCGAGAGGGGAGCCGTAAGGTACAAGCATGGCGAAGCTAGAGCTTTCGGAAGAGACGAAAACAGGGATCGAGGCAGTGGGCGCCGCTGATTTGCTCATCGCTGTCGCGGTGCAGGTGGATGCCGATCAGCTCCGCGCCGCGGCCACGAAAAGCGTGCTCGGCATGGAGGCGGCCGATCATACCTCTGCTCTGCGCACGGTGGTCGCGTTTCCCGGTGTAAGCAAGGTCGAAACTGCGGAAGGCCAAACCGAGCGCGATCAGGCCGCTGAAGGAAGTAATTTGCGCTTCTTGCCCTATTCGCTCCCGGCCAGCGCAACCTCGCATATTTCCTGGCTTGCGCCCGCAAGCACCTACCAAGCGATATTTGGTATGGCGCGGGAGTTGGGGGTGAGCGCATGCGCCGTGATCGGCTTCGATCTCGGCGCGCTCGAATCAAACTTTTTGGGACCGATGCTGGCGCCCGTCCTGGAGAAGCGCTGCGAACTTGCCATGCCGCTCTATGCCATGGGAAAGTTTGACGGTTTGCTGAACTCGAGCATTCTAGCTCCCCTTACCCGGGCTCTTTACGGCAAGCGGGTGCGCTTCCCATTGGCCCCGGACTTCTGCATTTCAGGCAAGATGCTGCCCGAGCTGGAAGTGGCTCTGCAACGAACCACCGCCCAGGGGCAAGATCTGTTTTGGCCGGCCACTGAGGCGGCCATGCGCGACTGTCCCATATGTCAGGTACATGTGGATACCAGGCATTTACCCGCTGCCGATGGCGTCGATCTGAGCACCATATTGGCCCAGACCGTTGGGCCGCTATTCGCGGAGATGACGACCAATGCCCCTCTCTGGCAACGGATCCGCGGTTCGCAGCCGGTGGCAACTTCGGGTCATGCTGTGGTTCCCCCGGCAGACGGGCACCCTGCGGACACAACTCCCATGCTGGAGACCTTCCAGCTCGGCTTTCGCAACTTGCAGGAGGTCTGGTCCTTGGTGCTGCCACCGGTCACGCTCCTCGAGCTCAAGCGGTTGGCCCGGGTGAGCGTAGACCGCTTCCACATGCCCGACGAGCTCTGGGTGCGCATCATTTACGATTTCGCCCTGGCTCACCGGCTGCGTACCCTCAGCCGCTCTCACTTATTAGGAGCGCTCACGCCGCTATACCTGGGCTGGGTAGCCTCCTATGCGCTGGAAGTCGGCAGCGCCAGCCCCGCGGAGACCGAGCAAAGATTGGAAAAGCTGGCTCGCGCCTATGAAGATGGCAAGCCCTACTTATTATCGCGGTGGCGTTGGCCAGACCGCTTCAACCCATAGGGCAGGAGGAGAAGATTATGTGGACTCAGGTGTCACAGTCACTGCACGAATCCATGGCTCGGGTCATCAGCCGCATCGCCACGCTGCTTCCAGGCATTCTGGCGCTTATCGTCGCGGTCCTGTTTTTTGCCGCGATCGCCTGGCTGCTGGCCTGGGTGTTGCGCGCGTTTCTCAAAGCGATCCGTATCGATGAGCGGATGGCGCGCGGAACTAACACCATTGCCGAATGGTCGCCTACCTATACCCCGACCATTCTGATCACGCGTATTGTTTTCTGGTGCGTCGTCCTGGTAGGTTTCCTGGTCGGCCTGGAAGCCTTTGGCGCTTCCTCAGACAACCTCCTCACCGCGCGGCTACTTGGTTACATTCCTAACGTGGTGGGCGCGGTGGTGCTGCTGCTTTTGGGCAACGTCATTGCACGTTTCCTTTCCCGCAGTGTCCTCATCGGCGCAGTGAACATGAATCTCCACTACGCACGGTTGTTGAGCCTGGGCGTCAAGTGGTTGGTGTTGGTGCTGACCGCCGCAATGGTGCTCGATCACCTGTCGATTGGGGCTGCGATTGTGGACCTGGCCTTCGGCATTCTCTTCGGAGGCATCGTTCTGGCCTTGGCGCTCGCAGTGGGCTTGGGTTCGCGTGACCTGGTAAGCCGCTCGCTCGAACGGGAAGCTGCCCGGCCCGCGCCAGAGACTATGCCCGAAGAGCAGTTTCGTCACTTCTAGCTCCGTCCATATCTGTGAGAAGGTTGTAGTAATGGACAGAAAGAGTGTAGGAGTAGGGGCGCCCGTGAAGGTCGCGATTTTGGGCTTTGGCACGGTGGGCACATCAGCGGCTCGTATTTTGTGTGAGCACCCACCACAAGGCGTAGAGCTTGGTTGCATCTTCAACCGGGGAATCGATCGTAAGCGCGTCCCCTGGATCCCTTCTTCCGTGCTGTGGACAGAGAACTTCGACGAGGTCCTCGCTGCCGATCCCGACATCGTTGTGGAGCTGGCCGGGGGATTGAATCCTGCCGGCGACTGGGTGCGGCGGTCGCTCGCGGCAGGCAAGTCGGTGGTCACGGCCAACAAGAAAATGATCGCCGAGCAGGGTCCTGGACTGGAAGAACTGGCCCGCCGGCATGGCTGTCAGCTGCTTTATGGCGCCGCAGTAGCGGGTGGGGTTCCTGTCATCCCCGCGGTCCAGCAGGGGCTCGCCGGAGACCGCATCAATCGCTTCCACGGCATTTTGAATGGCACCTGCAATTTCATTCTCAGCAACATGGAGAATGGAGCTGAATTTGATCCTACGTTGCGCGAAGCGCAGGAGCGCGGCTACGCCGAGGCTAATCCCACTGAAGATGTTGACGGTTTCGATGCTCGCGCCAAGCTGGTAATACTCTCCCGCATTGGACTGCGCATGGAGGTCTTGCCGGAGGAGGTTGCCTGCCGCACCATCCGCGATGTTTCCGCCATCGACTTCGCCTATGCCAAAGAACTGAACTGCACCATCCGGCAGATTGCGCGTGCTGAGGTGAGGAACCAGGAGCTGTTAGCGACGGTTGGGCCCATGCTGGTCCCGCGCAGCTCACCCTTGTCCTGGTCGCGGGGCACGGAAAACATGGTTATCGCAGGTGGGCAGTATGGAGGCGAGACTGTTTTTTCCGGTCACGGGGCCGGAGGGAATCCAACTGCGGTCGCTGTCATCTCGGATGTGCTGGCGATCGCCCATGGCGGCTGTCCCGTGACCATTACCAGCACCCGGGCCCGTGTCGACGGCGATTTTGTCGTGCCCCACTACATCAGGTTCGTGGTCGATGACCGCCCCGGCATCGTTGCGGAGATCGCGAGCGGCCTTGCTGCGCAGCACATCAATATCAACGCCCTTCTGCAGAAGCCAGGCTATCCGAAAGACCGCCTACCCTTCGTTGTAACCGTGGAACCGTGCCGCAGCTCCGCGTTGAAAGCGGCACTCACCAAAATCGCCCAAATGGACTGCATGCAGGAGCCCCCATTCGATCTGCAGAGGCTTGAAGAAACGATCGCTTAACCCTCTGCTGGAAAAAAAGCTGAACAGCAGTTCCACTACGCTACGCTCCGGTCGGGAACTGCTGTGCGCTTTTTCCCAGCGCAACTGCGCAGGTGATCCAGCCGAGCGCCAATCGGCCCCGCGACCCTTTCAGCCACTAGCAAATTTCCCACGGAAGCACTACCTCACCTTTGTCATCCCGAGCGGAGCCGAGGGACCTGCAGTTCCGCTCCACGTTGCAGAAAATCAAAACCCTAAAACAGGATGTGGCTCGTAGGGCTCTTCGAGCAATTTCATCTCGCTCTCGTCCAAGTGAATTTTCAGTGCATCGATCGCCTGATCCAGATGAGCCATCTTGCTTGCCCCGATGATAGGAGCGCTAACCCCAGGCTTCGCCAGGATCCATGCCAAAGCGACCTGCGAATTCTGAACCCCACGCTTGGTCGCAATTTCGGTCAGCCGGTCCACCACCGTGAAGTCGGATGGGCGGTAGTAAAGCTTCTGCGCAAAATCGTCCGTCTTCGCGCGAATCGTTTCCCCGCGGTCTTTAGCGCTCCGGTTTCCGGCCAAAAAACCGCGCGCCAGCGGGCTCCAGGGAATAAGCCCCACACCCTCCTCGAGGCAAAGCGGAATCATCTCGCGCTCTTCTTCCCGGTAGACCAGGTTGTAGTGGTTCTGCATGGTCACAAACCGGGTCAGCCCCATCATGTCTGAAGTCTGCAGCATCTTAAGAAACTGCCAGGCATACATAGACGACGCGCCGATGTAGAGAGCCTTACCCGACCGCACCACCTGGTCCAGTGCTTCGAGCGTCTCCTCAATGGGAGTATGCGGATCGAAACGGTGAATCTGGTAGAGATCAACGTAGTCGGTCTGCAGGCGGCGCAGACTATCGTCGATGGCGTGCATAATATGCTTGCGTGAAAGACCCTGTTGGTTCGGATCGTCTCCCATAGCGTTGAACACTTTGGTCGCGATCACCAGCTTGTCGCGTGAGGGCCCATATTCTTTAAGCGCCCGCCCAGTGATCTCTTCGCTGACTCCCAGCGAATACACATCCGCCGTATCAAAGAAATTGATCCCGGCTTCAATCGCACGGCGGTAGAACGGCCGTGACGCCTCATCCTCCAGCACCCACTCGCGCCACTTCTTTGACCCGTAAGTCATGGTTCCAAGACAAATCCGGGAAACCTTCAGTCCGGTCGTGCCAAGGTTGACGTATTCCATTGCACCTCCTCAGGTGTCGGGCCCATCGTGCCCTCAAATCGATTATGCACTGCGTCGCATCCCAATCCGATAAACAGCCATCCCAGGGTAGATATGGACATCAGTACGTCTTCCCCTTCCAACGGAACCGGCGTTCCGGTAGAGATTTCCCTCGACGGAGCAAAGATCAAGGCCCAGGAAGGCGAGTGGCTCGTGGATGCCATCACCCGTGAGAAGGGGCTTCCCCATATTTGCTATCATCCCCGCCTCGGCCCTATCCAGACTTGCGATACCTGCATGGTCGAGGTCAATGGCGAACTCACGCGCGCTTGTTCCACTGCTGTGCACTCCGGTTTGAATGTTGTCACCGAGTCTGCGGTTGTCCGCCAGGCGCAACTCGAAGCCATGGATGTCATCCTCAGCAATCACCTTCTCTACTGCACGGTTTGCGATAACAACAATGAAAACTGCACCGTGCATAACACGACTGCGCTGCTCAATGTAGAACATCAGCAGCGGCCGTATTTGCCCAAGCCCTACGAGGCCGACCTCAGCAATCCCTTTTACCGCTATGATCCCGACCAATGCATACTCTGCGGACGCTGCGTGGAGGCCTGTCAGAACGTCCAGGTGAATGAGACCCTCTCCATCAATTGGGAATCGCAACATCCACGGGTGCTTTGGGATGGCGGCGAACAGATTGCTGGCTCCAGCTGCGTCTCGTGTGGCCACTGTGTCACCGTGTGCCCCTGTAACGCCCTGATGGAAAAATCCATGCTGGGCCATGCGGGCTACTTTACTGGCCTGCCTAAGGATGCACTGAGCAAAATGATCGACTTGGTCAAAGGGATTGAGCCCGAAATCGGTTATCCGCCGATCATGCGAGTCTCCCAGACCGAGGCGGCGATGCGCGATGTGAGAGTTAAGAAAACCAAGACCGTCTGCACTTATTGCGGGGTGGGTTGCAGCTTTGATATCTGGACCAAGGATCGCCACATTCTCAAGGTTGAGCCATCTGAGGGTCCAGCGAATAACATCTCCACTTGCGTCAAGGGCAAGTTCGGCTGGGACTATGTGAACAGCCCTGAACGTTTGAAGGTTCCTCTGATCCGTGAGGGCGACGGCTTTCGTGAAGCTGGTTGGGAAGAAGCTTTGCAGCTGGTCGCCCGCCGTCTCTCAGCCGTCAAAGCGGTACACGGCCCGGATGCCATCGGGCTGGTCGCCTCGTCGAAGTGTTCCAATGAAGAGGCCTACCTGATGCAGAAGCTGGCTCGGGCAGTCGTGGGCACGCACAACGTCGATAACTGCTCGCGCTACTGTCAGTCGCCTGCCACCGAGGGACTCTTCCGCACCGTCGGCTATGGAGGAGACTCCGGCTCGATCAGCGATATCGCGCAGGCAACGCTGGTCTTGATTGTCGGTAGCAATACCTGCGAGAGCCACCCGGTTTTGGCGACGCGCGTCAAACGGGCACAAAAACTAAATGGTCAAAAGGTAATCGTGGCTGATCTGCGCCGACATGAAATGGCGCAGCGAGCCGACATTTTCTTCCGGCCTCGGCCCAGCACTGATATGGTGTGGCTCTCCGCGCTGAGCCGCTATATCCTCGACCAGGGATGGGCCAAACGGGAATTTCTTGACCAATGGGTGAATGGCCTCGCGGAATACCGCAAAAGCCTGGAGCCCTTCTCGCTCGAATACGCCGCGGATATCAGTGGTGTTCCCATCGAAACGTTGAAAACAGTGGCATACGAAATTGCCTCGGCGAATCGCGTCTGCTCTTTGTGGGCCATGGGAGTGACCCAGCACTGCGGCGGCTCCGACACATCGACTGCAATTTCAAACCTGATGTTAGTCACCGGCAACTACATGCGTCCGGGGACCGGGTGCTATCCGCTACGCGGCCACAACAATGTGCAAGGAGCGAGCGACTTCGGCGCGATGCCGACGTATTTCCCTGGTTACGAAAAGGTAGATGACGAGGAAGCCCGTGACCGCTACGAGCACGGCTGGGATTGCAAGCTTCCCACCAGCAAAGGTCTCGACAACCACGAAATGGTGCATTCCGCCCTCGATGGAAAAATTAAGGCGATGTATGTCGTGGGCGAAGACATGTACAGTGCGGATTCGAACGCGCATGAAGTAGGTGAGGCCTTTTCGAAGCTCGAGTTTTTTGTCGTGCAAGATATTTTCTTCAGCGAAACCTGCCGCTTTGCCGACGTCATCTTTCCTGCCAGCCCAAGTCTCGAAAAGGATGGAACCTTCGTCAACACCGAACGACGAATCCAGCGTCTTTACGAGGCGCTTCCGCCTCTTGGCGAGAGCCGCCCGGACTGGAGGATCATCCAGGATGTAGCACGCGGGCTCGGGGCCAGCTGGAATTATGGACATCCCGCGGACATCATGCACGAAGCCGCTTCGCTCTCGCCCATGTTCGCCGGCGTCACCTATGATCGGCTCGCCGGTTACCAGACGCTGCAATGGCCTGTGGCCATCGATGGCACCGACGAGCCCCTGCTCTATACCGAGGGCTTCCACACGGAGGACGGCAAAGCTAAGCTTCATGCCTTGGAATGGATAGAACCGTGCGAAACCAGCGATCAGCAATTCGATCTGCATTTGAACAACGGTCGCCTCCTTGAGCACTTTCATGAAGGCAACATGACCTATCGGGTACCGGGAATCCGGCAAGAAAATCCAGAGCGATGGGTGGAAGTATCACCGGAACTGGCCCGGCAAAAAGGTATTCATTCCGGTCACTGGGTGGAGATCAAATCGAGGCACGGCGAGGTTCGGTCCAAGGTGCTGGTGACCGAGCGGGTGGAGGGCAAGCAGGTTTACTTACCGCTGAATTCTCAGGAAGGGCCGGTGAATATCCTCACCAGCAGCAATGTTGACCGCACCACCCACACGCCGGCCTATAAAGAGACTGCGGTGCAGATGAACGTGCTTCCGTACCAGGGACCAAGTCCACTGATGACATCCAACTTCCGCCATCATCCGAGTCCTACGCCCCAGCGCGGAGTCGAAGTCGAACGTAAGTGGAAACAGCCTGGCTACCGTATGCCCGGCAGCAACCTGGTACAGATAAAAACAAGCAGTAAGTAGAGGGAGGTTCCATGGCCATGCCGGTCCCGCTGAAACGAATTACCCAGGGCGGTCCTCGCGAAGAATTGCTGAAACGCATTCATGATGCTCCGCTCGCGCATGCGGACGCTGTTCTCTCCGCCTATGATCTCCTGCAGCGCCTGCATGACACAGGAACGCTGGACGTACTCCGTGGAGCGCTGGGAGCCGGAGACACAATCGTGGAGCACGTAGTGTCTCTGATGACAGCGCCCGAATCGGTGACGGCTCTGCGCAATTTGATTCTGATTGGGAAACTGCTTGGCAGCCTGAACCCCGATATTTTGCACGCCCTGTTGGATGGGCTGCCGCAGGTAACGGCGCAAGAACCTGCCGCTGAACCGCCGTCGCTCTTTGCCCTCAGCCGACGTGCTACATCAACCGACGCCCGTCGCGGCCTGGCAGCCGCTGTTAGCGCGTTGGAAGTGCTGGGCCGTGGATTGGCGAAGGAGTCCACAGCCAAAGAATAGAGGCAAGCAGTTCCCCTTCGGCCTCGCTCAGGGCAGGCTCTCCGATACGCTTCGCTCCGGTCGGAGCCTGTGACTTAATCGATCATTCGTGAGAAGTCTCGACTTTAAACCAATTCGTCATCCTGAGCGAAGCTGAAGGGGACCTGCTGTAAAGCTAGTGGCCGGCACCGTTTGAAGGGAAAGAACTACCCCTTATGCGCGCTCGCTAACTTCACCTGTGCTTCGTGAATCACTTCATTGGCCTCTTTATACTTATGCGGATCTTCGCCGGCTTCGTTCCACATCTTCTCGCCAGTTTCCAGTTGTCTCTGCGCTTCGCCGGTGTCGATCTCCTCGGGTTTGATCGCATTCTGCGCCAGGATAGTCACCCGGTCCGGCAGAACCTCGACGAAACCCCACACGACGAAATAGGTTTGATCGCCGGCGCTTCCCCCGTGCAGCCTTACTTCGCCCACGCCCAATTCAGCCAGCAACGGAGCATGCCCGTAAAGCACTTCCATGTAGCCGGACTTCGACGGCAGCTCGACGGCGTCTGCGCCCTCGTCGATTAATATCCGGTCCGGCGTGACCAGCCGGACATGCAGTTGATTATCTGAATCTGCCATGGTTACTTACTCTGCATGCTCTTGGCTGCGTCGAGCACTTCCTCGATCGTGCCCTTCATGTAGAAGGCCTGTTCGGGAACGTTGTCGTGCTTGCCGTCGATGATCTCTTTGAAGCTTCGTACCGTGTCCTCAACCTTGACGTACTTTCCGGGTGCGCCGGTGAACACTTCCGCCACATGGAAAGGTTGGGAGAGGAAGCGCTGCACTTTACGCGCGCGACTTACGGTTAGCTTGTCCTCGTCGGAAAGCTCATCGATTCCCAGAATGGCGATGATGTCCTGCAGGTCTTTGTAGCGCTGCAACAGCCGTTTTACGCCCTGCGCCACCGCGTAGTGCTCCTCGCCAACCACGCGCGGGGTAAGAATGCGCGAAGACGACGCCAGCGGATCCACCGCCGGATAAATACCGATCTCTGTCAGTGCACGCGAAAGTACCGTGGTCGCATCCAGGTGGGCAAAGGTCGTTGCCGGCGCCGGATCCGTTAAGTCATCGGCAGGCACATAAATTGCCTGCACGGAGGTTACGGAGCCCTTCTTGGTAGAGGTGATCCTCTCCTGCAGTTCACCCATCTCAGTAGCCAGGTTGGGCTGATACCCTACCGCGGACGGCATGCGGCCAAGCAAGGTCGAAACTTCAGAACCTGCCTGGGTGAAGCGGAAGATGTTGTCGATGAACAGCAGCGTATCGCCGCCTTGTTCGTCGCGGAAGTACTCGGCAATGGTGAGAGCGCTGAGTGCAACGCGCAGGCGGGCCCCCGGCGGCTCCGTCATCTGGCCGTAAACTAGCGCCGCTTTCGACTTCTCGCGGTCTTTCGAATTAATAACGCCCGATTCTTCGAACTCATTCCAAAGATCGGTTCCCTCACGCGTACGTTCGCCCACGCCGGCGAAGACCGAAACGCCGCCGTGCTTGCTGGCCACGTTGTTGATCAATTCCTGAATGATGACCGTCTTGCCTACCCCGGCGCCCCCGAAGAGGCCAATCTTTCCACCCTTCAAAAAGGGCTGGATCAGATCGATAACCTTCACACCGGTCTCGAACATCTCTTCCGCGGTTGCCTGTTCCTCGAACGAGGGAGCGGCGCGGTGAATTGGCCATCTCTCCTTTGCGTTGACCGGGCCCAACTCGTCCACCGGCTCGCCGATCACGTTGAGGATGCGGCCCAGCGTCGCAACGCCTACCGGAACCGTAATCTGGGAACCGGTATCGATGCACTTCATACCTCGGACCATACCTTCGGTAGATTCCATCGCCACGCAACGGACCCGGCCCTCGCCAATGTGCTGCTCGACTTCCAAAATAACGTTGACCGGATGGGGGACGGTGAAGCCTTCGCTGGTCACACGCAGTGCCTGGTAGATCGAGGGCATTGTGGCCTCTTCGAACTGCACATCGACCGCCGGTCCGGATACCTGAATAACCTTGCCTATGTTTTCTGCCATAAATTTCTTTCCTATCGCGCTGTGCTCTAGAGAGCCGCCGCACCGCTGACAATCTCGATAATCTCTTTGGTGATCGCTGCTTGCCTCACTCGGTTCATGGTGAGGGTCAGTGAATCGATCATCTCGGACGCGTTATTCGTGGCCGCATCCATGGCCGTCATGCGCGCGGCCTGCTCCGCAGCCGTGGACTCGATCACCGCGTGGTAAATCTGCGTGGTGACATACTGCCGCAGCAGGCCGTCCAGCAATTCCCGTGGCGGCTGCTCGTAGATGTAGTCCACTTCCGCAGTCCCGAACGTCTTCGCTTCCCGGTCCGCCTCAGCGGTATCCGCTTCTTTGAGGCTTATGCCCGCGGACGCCGCGGCGATTGCCGCCTGCTCGCGCTCCTCCTGGGACATCTCTTCGGCCTGCTCAACCGACCGCTCACCGACCTTCATGATGGGCAGAATGCGCTCCACCACCACCCGTTGAGAGATCACCGATTTGAATTCGTTGTAAACCACGTAGGCGGCGTCGATCTCCTGCTCCACGTAACGATGCACAATCTCGCGCCCCAACTCGGCTACACGGTCGAAGCTGGGCTTATCCAGCATGCCGGGATAATCACCCGCTACCTCGATCCGGTCCTTTCGTTCCCCGCGACGCTTTATGTCGGGCGGCTGGACTGTGGCTCCAGGCATGCGCTTTTGGTGATCTGGGTCGCCTGGCTCAACTTCCTCGTCCACGAAGGTCGCGGCGCCGTAGCGGCGTCTAAAAAGATCACGGCCTTTGCGGCCGATCGCGGCTATGTCAATCTCTCCGTCCGCGGTGTTGGCCATAAAACGGAAAGCAGCCTTGGCAATATTGCCGTTGAAAGCGCCGGCGAACCCCTTGTCTCCCGAAACCACGATCAGCAGCACTCGCTTCTCTTCACGCTCCAGCAGGAGCGGATGACGTACCTCTCCAGTCGCCGGATCGTACGGATCGATATGCCGCATCAACGAACCGATGACGCTGGCCAGCATGTTGGCATAGGGACGCGCAGAGACAGCGCGCTCCTGGGCGCGGCGCAGCTTGGCTGCGGCAATCATCTTCATTGCCTTGGTGATCTGGCGCGTGCTTTTTACACTGCGGATGCGCCGGCGCAAATCGAGAACGTTGGCCATGGTTTATGCGGTCTTCTTTTCGTCTGCTTTCTTCTTCTCGTCTTCTGAGAGCGGCTTCACTGCCGACTCCTTCAGCTTTGCATCCCGATGTTCAGCAACAAAATTCGCTTTGTATTCGTCCAGGGCGGCTTTGATACGGTTCTTTAGATCGTCATCAAGCGACTTCTTGGACACAATATCGTTCAGTAACCCAGACTGTGCCGAATCCAGGTACGGATAGAGCCCCAACTCAAAGGCGTGTATTTCCTCGATCTTCAGGTCGTCGAGAAAGCCATTGGTGCCGGCGTAGATGATAATGATCTGCTTCTCCGTGGGCAGGGGAGAAAACTGCGGCTGTTTCAGGATTTCTGTAAGCCGCTGCCCGCGGTTGAGCTGGTTTTGCGTAACCTTGTCCAGATCGCTGCCGAATTGTGCGAATGCGGCCAGCTCTCTGAACTGCGCCAGGTCAAGCTTCAAGGTTCCCGCCACCTGGCGCATGGCCTTGATCTGGGCGCTCCCGCCGACGCGGCTGACGGAAAGGCCGACGTTCACCGCTGGCCGAACACCGGAGTTGAACAGATCCGTCTCCAGGTAAATCTGTCCATCCGTGATGGAGATGACGTTGGTCGGAATGTACGCGGAGACATCGCCCGCCTGGGTCTCAATAATGGGTAGCGCGGTCAACGAGCCCCCGCCCTTCGCGTCGCTCATCTTGGCCGAACGCTCCAGCAGGCGCGAGTGAAGATAGAACACATCGCCGGGGTAGGCTTCGCGTCCTGGGGGACGGCGCAAAAGCAGAGAAATCTCACGATAAGCCACTGCGTGCTTGGAGAGATCGTCATAGATGATGAGGGCGTGGCGGCCGTTGTCCCGGAAAAACTCGCCCATGCTGGTGGCGGAATACGGGGCCAGGTACTGCATCGGCGCGGGCTCCGATGCGGAAGCAGAAACCACGATGGTATAGTCCATCGCCCCATATTCGGTAAGCGTTTGAACTACCTGGGCGACCGAGGATCTCTTCTGCCCGATAGCGCAGTAAATGCAGATCAGGTTGTTCTTGGCGCTATTGATGATGGTGTCGAGCGCTACCGCTGTCTTTCCTGTCTGCCTATCGCCGATGATCAGCTCGCGCTGCCCACGGCCAATCGGGATCATGCTGTCGATGGCCTTCAGACCCGTCGACATGGGCTCCCGGACTCCCTGCCGGTCGACCACGCCCGGAGCGATCCGCTCGATGGGCGCTAGCTCCGTTCCCTCGATGGGGCCCCGGTTGTCGATCGGCTGGCCGAGCGCATTGACCACACGGCCAATGAGCCCATTGCCCACTGGAACGCTCATGATTTCGCCGCTGCGCTTGACCTCGTCTCCCTCGCGCAGGATGGTGTAATCGCCCAGGATGACGCAACCGACCTGATCCTCGTCGAGGTTCATCGCCAGGCCTTCCACGCCGTGGGGAAACTTCAGCATCTCTCCCGCCATGGCCTTGTCCAGTCCGTGGAGACGGGCGATTCCGTCGCCCAGAGAAATAATGGTGCCTACTTCATCGACGCGAATCTCTGCGTCGTAGTTTTGAATTTGCTCCTTCAGGAGCTGAGTAATCTCGTCTGCGTTGATTTGGGCCATATCGTTCTTTCGTCAAGTCTCGATTTTGCTTGTGATCGCACCGGCCTGCCTGGCCGGCGCGTTTTGTTATCGGCGTTAGGTGGAAGCCAGACGCTCTTTTAATCGTTCTAAACGGCCTCGCACCGAGCCGTCGTAGATGGTGCTTCCAATGCGCACAATCACCCCGCCGATCAGCGATTTGTCCTCGCGGAAAGTTGCGTTGACCCTATTGCCGGCCAGTGCCGAGGCCTGCCCCGCTAACTGTGCCCGCTCCTCATCCGCGAGTGGGCGCGCCGTCACCACCTCGGCATCGGAGATCGCCAAACGCCGATTCATCTCCTGCCGGTACTCCTCAAGAATCTCCGTCAGTGCGCCAAGGCGCTCGTGGCCGATCAGAACCGCCAGGAAATTGCGCACCTGCGGTCCACAGCCGACCCTGCCGTTGATCTTGTCAAGAATCGCCACCCTCTTCTGTGCAGAGATGGAAGGATTCAGCAAAAGCTCTCTAAGGTCCTTGCTGCCGGCGAACGTGGAGGCAAAATCCTCCAGCTGACGCTCAACCTCAACGGGATCCAATTTCGCGTCCAACACCACATCGGCCAAGGCGCGGGCATAACGAGCGGCAAAAACTGACATCAGCTTTCCCCTCTGCCTTGGGCGTGCTGCGCGAGGCTTTGGGCAAATTCCTGCAGTAGGCCGCGATCATCGTCCTCTGTCAGAACGATCCTCTGGGCCGCGCGATCCACGGCCAACCCTGCGGCAAACCGCTTGAGATCCCTCTGGGCCGCGCTGGCCGCAGCAGCAATATCTTTGCTGGTCGCGTCAACAATCCGCCGCCGTTCTTCTTCGATGGTGGCTTTGATGCGGGCTTCGTCCTCGACGCTATCCCTCTCCGCCTGCTTGCTGATGGCCGCGATCTCCTCATCCAAATGCCCAAGTCTCTGCTCAATGGCAGCCAGGCGATCATGTGCCTGCTCGGTCGCAGTCCGGGCATCCAGCAGACGCTTCTGGATGTTTGTCCGGTTTTCCCCGAAGGTCTTGCGCAGGTACTTCGACAGCGCATAGAGAACGGCGCCGGCCAGAATGGCGAAGTTCAAGTATTCGAAGAGACGCGCTGCAGACTCTTTATCCAGGTGCAACCAACGTCCAATGAACTTCACTGAGGGGGAATGGCGATAAACGTCATCGCCTGTCTCCTGTTCCACAGTGTCGGCATGCGGGCCGCTCACCGCGTGGTCGTCCGCGTGAGGAGCCCCCGCAGCCTGATAAGCATCCGCAGGCTGTCCGGATTTCCTGTGAAATCTACTGGCGTTGAGGAACCCCATGCGGCTTTCCTTAATGAAAGCCGCACTCGCGAGCGATGGGTGGAGCGGCGTACAGGAAATGCGGGCCTGCCAAGCCCACGAAGCCGCCGGGAGGCAGAGGGCGCCAACTAAGCACAGAAAGAAAACAAAAACTTTTGGGAAACGGGAGACGTTCAACGGACTCTCCCCGCAGCGGCACGGCTTTTCGGGAGCACGGCTGCAAGAACCTCACCGGCAAGCTCGTCGATCGAGTCTTCGATGGTGCGGCGGCCGGCGCTGGCTTGGGCCTGCAAGGCCGATTTCGCCTCGTCGACCCGGTGCTGCGCTGCTGCGTGGGCCTCCGCAACCGCGCTGTCTCGTTCCCGAGTCCACTGTTGTAGCTTCAGTTGCCGCGCGTGGAAGATCTTGGAGCGCGCAGCCCGCAGTTGTGCCTCGTACTCCTGGGCTTTGGCCGCCGCCGCCGCCATGGCAGCATTCGCCTGCTCGATCGCTCCTTCGGTTCGCTCCCGCCGCTCGTTCAGTACCCGCGTCAAAGGGCCGTAGACCAGTAACCGGTAAAGGATAACGATCAAAAGGAATAAAAAAATGGTCGGTACAGAGCCGAGCAGTAGTACTTCGAGTTGGTGTAAGGTCTCGTCCATGCCAAATATTCAGTATATGGGTAGATTGTGGGCGGAGAGCCCCGAGTGAGAGCCGGGACCTTTGTTTTTAACAGAGGCGAAATTTAGCTGTCAAACCTTAGCCACACCGGCACCGGAAAGCGACAGGTTGGAAGAGCCAAATCACCGTGGCCTGACAAACACCTACAAAGAGCGGACTGAGGTATCAAAATAAGGTCCTTAGCCTCCCAAAGCGTGATCGCCCTGGCGTTTATAGTGTTCGCAGGAGACTGCATATGCGCACAATCGGCAACGCCATCGCCATTTTCGCAGGCATGTTCTTAGCCATTTTCCTGAGTTTTCTCCCTCTATTTCTGTCGGGAGATAGCTGGAAAGCTGCGGAGGAGAGGGTGCGCGCGCGCCGTCTGGCTGAGCACAGGATGAGTGCAAGACTCCTGAGGCTCAACCTTTAATTCGTTCCTGTAGCCTCCCCTGGGTGTGTTGCGATGGTTTTTGTGCCTTAAACAGGCCCATTTCACCCAAAAGGTCAGCGTCTTCCAGCGCAATTTCGCGTTGTGACGCATCCCCCAAAAGCGTATACTTTAGTTACTTCCTCGACCCAGATCAGGGTCAGACGGGGCCGGTCTCGTGGGAAATTGCTCCGCTCCCACCTCCCCGGCCCGTCCCTGTTTTTGACCCTACCGGTGGGTGCCTGTACTGGCGAAAGCGTGCCAGCAATGATGCTGGACCAGCAACTCCTAAATCAACCAGATTCCCTGAAAATTCCCTTTTGAAGATCAAAGCTCCCGCGTCGAGCGCTGCCAACACCGCACCCTCCTGCTGCGGAACCAGAAATTCCTCCTCGACAATCGGGTCTGCCGTGAGAGCTCGATCCATGAGCTCGAGCAAGTGAGAGATTCCTTCACCCGTTACTGCTGAAACCCCCACCGCACCCTCGCCGGTTGCGTAGGCGGAGCGCTCCACCGGCGGCAACAGGTCAATCTTGTTCAGCACAGAAATAAGTGGCTTGTTCATCGAGCCCAATTCGGAGAGCACCTTTTCCACTTCTTCTTTCTGCTGTTCTCGCTCTGGGCTCGAACAATCCTGCACGTGAAGCAGTACTTCTGCCTTCTCGACCTCTTCCAGGGTGGCTCGAAACGAAGTAATGAGCGTGTGGGGCAGATTGCGAATAAAGCCCACCGTATCCGACAAAAGAACTTTTCGTCGTGAGGGCAGCACTAGGGCGCGCAGCTTGGGGTCCAGGGTCGAAAACATCCGCGATGAGGCCAGAACCCCGGCATCGGTGAGGCGGTTAAAAAGAGTGCTCTTGCCCGCATTGGTATAGCCGACCAAGGCGATAGTTGGCACCGGTACCGCAGCGCGACGGTGACGCTGCTGCGTGCGCACGCGACGAACGTCCTCCAGTTCCCGCTTAAGCTGCAGTAGCCGCCGTTGGATCTTCCGCCGGTCGGTCTCGAGCTGGGTTTCGCCCGGGCCCCGGCTCCCGATCCCGCCACCCAGCTGGGACATCGCAGCCCCTCGTCCGGTGAGCCTCGGCAACATGTACTCCAGTTGTGCCAGCTCTACCTGGAGCTGACCCTCCCGGCTGCGCGCGTGGCGGGCAAAAATGTCCAGAATGAGCTGGGTACGATCCACGACCCGGACGGGCAGTGCGTGTTCAAGGTTCCTCAGCTGCGTGGGGGTGAGGTCGTGATCGAAGAGAATCAGAGTGGCTCCTGTCAACTCTGCCACCGCGGCGATCTCTTCCACCTTGCCCTTGCCGACCAGTGTGGCTGGATCAGGCTTGGGCCTTCGCTGAAGCACTTCGGCCACTACTTCCGCCCCAGCACCTGCCACCAGTTCGCGAAATTCTGCGAAGGCCGCATCGTTGTCCGCATTGCGATGTTCCGTCGCATCGGCATCGGCATCGCCCGCGGCGCTGGCAAGCTTGGCCGCTTCCCGTGCAAGTGCAGCGGAGCGCGGTAATGCCTGCGGCCGAGAAACGAACTCGACTCCGACCAGGAGCGCTCGATCCGCCTGAACGCCCGTGCTTTTCAGAAGATCCTCATTGGGGAAGCATGAGTGCAAGACTCGATAAACGCGAACCCGCCAGGCGACGCACTCTGCCACCTATGCCGCAAAATTCTAAAGCCGCGGAAGTGGGCAGCAGCAGAGGCTACACCCGTATCTACGGTCTGGCAGGCGTTAGCCTTCTGCCACCGCGCTGTCAGGGCGTGCGGATAAACCGCCGGGGCCGGGAGCGCTCGCAGGAGGATGACCTACGCCAGTACTCGGACGATGATCGCTGTGCAGCACAGACCGCGTGCTTACCACCGTCGAAATGGCATGCTTGAAAATCAATTGCTCTTGGCTATTGTTTTCAAGCAACACGGAGTACTTGTCGAACGAGCGTATTTTGCCTGTGAGTTTGACTCCGCTGACCAGGTATATCGTGATCGGAGTCTTATCTTTGCGGACCGTATTGAGAAACGTGTCCTGGATGTTCTGTGCCGGCTTATTGTCCATGTTGCCGATCTCCAATTCCTGCAATGTCGAATTACGTTATGGAAAATGCTCAAGCGCTTGCAGCTACTGCAAAATTGGGCTCCGAACCGGAACGCGCTCAAATCCTGCTACTCGAAGTTTACACTCCTTACCGGGTTGCGCCCCAATCCAACCGGGGCAGAAATGGTAAAAAGCATCAGCGCCGCCATTTGGCCAGCGGCAACTCCAGCTTAGATGCAACCTGGCCGCTTGCGGTCTAGATGGACCGGCGATGCTAACATTACCAACGTGGGAGACAGGAAAGAAACTGCCCCGTCCGGCACCGCCGGGGACGCAGAGGCGGCCCAGCTCCCTCCTGCAGGAACCGCGTCAGATGTGCCAGTCCGGGTGCCAATTCTCGCCCTTTCGCGGGAGTATGCACTCATCGGTCCGATGCTCCTAAAGGCCGTGGAAGCCGTCTTCTCCTCACAAAAGTTCATCATGGGACCCCAGGTGGCCGAATTTGAGCGCGCCGCTCAAGAAAAGTGTGGCGTGGCTCACGCCATCGGCTGCTCCTCGGGTACGGACGCCTTATGGTTAGCGCTCGCAGGCGCGGGCATCGGTCCGGGCGACGCGGTCATTACCACCTGCTTCAGCTTCTTCGCCACGGTCAGTGCCATTCTGCGTGCCGGGGCCCGGCCGCTGCTCGTGGATATTGACCCCGAAACCTTCAATCTGGATCCCGCTGCTGCCCGGGCGTGCCTGGAATCAGCAACCAGCCTTCCCATTCGCGCTCTTCTTCCGGTTCACCTCTACGGCCAGATCGCCGACTGGGACTGCTTCGCTCAATTGAAACAGGAACATAACGTGCCGTTGGTGGAAGATGCGGCTCAGGCATTCGGAGCCTCCTGGGATGGGCGCATGGCCGGCGCCTTGGGAGACGTGGCCGCCTTCAGCTTCTACCCCACGAAAAACCTAAGTGCCGGCGGTGACGCCGGCATGGTCACCACGGCGGCAGGGGCGATTGCCGAGCGCGTCCAACTCTTGCGAGTCCACGGCATGCGCCGGCGCTACCAACACGACGAGGTTGGCTGGAATAGCCGCATGGACACCTTGCAGGCCGCGGTCTTGCTGGTGAAGCTCGGCTTTATCGACCAATGGAACGCGCAACGGCGCGCCTTGGCTGCGAACTATTGGGTGCTTTTCGAGCAGGCGGGTTTGGTTGAGCCGGGGCCGTATCCGGAAAAAGGAGTGGTCCTTCCCAAGACCAGGTCCAGGGCCACGCACGTATTTCACCAGTACGTTATCCGGGTTCGCCGGCGCGACGAGCTCAAGGCCTTTCTGTCTGGGAGGGGAGTGGAATCAGAGGTTTACTACCCTCTGGCGTTGCATCAGCAGCCGGCCTTACTTAGCCTGGGATACCCAACTGGAGCTTTTCCGGAGAGTGAGCGAGCGGCCGCAGAAGTCCTGGCCTTGCCCATCTTTCCCCAACTCACCTTTCAGGAACAAGAGATCGTAGTTGCCGCAATCGCTGACTTCTTCAGTTGAATTGAGTTGACTTGTCCAACGACCGAAGTGAAAACCCCCGGCAAGCGTTCGGGCGGTCCCTGCACCGACAACAAACGTTTGGGTGCCCCATTCAAGCTCGCTTTTAGGCTTGAGTGGGATACGCAGCTATCCCCCGCCGCCTTTTCCCTTGCCCTTATGGCCATGTGCATGCGCCTGGGCCGTCTTCGGCTTGGCAGCAATCGGAGCCGATCCGGGTGTACTGGGTGTTACCCGTTTCACCATGCCGGCTTCCAATTGATAGTCCAAAGTTGCCGTATCGACCGGCCGCGCCGCCCCGGTGGCGGGATCCATCTTCACTGCGTCGCTCGTCGCGACCTTGATCGAGAACATCGGCACCGGCTGCCCCTGCGCATTCTTGCCCTGGCTGATGGTCACCGGTAGATAGCCTTCGATGTTGCGCTGACGATAGGCGGTCTCGTAGCGATGCTTTTTAACGTTCCAGGTAAAAACCCTCACCTGGTCGAAGTCGTAGGGAAGGCCGTCCTTATAGGCGTTCGTCACCGAGACGTATTCAGGCACTTTTTTGTCGGGTAGCGACGAGTCCGGGTCGTTGACCGTGGTCAGGACATAGGCGCCCACGATCTTCTGTCCTTCGGAATAGCCGGCTATTTCGTCGGGAACATCCACATCCAGCCGGCGCGCCAGCAACCAACCCACCTGGCCGCGGCTGTCTCGCACCAACCACCAGTCTTCCATCGGGACAGCGGGCTCTCCCGGCGGGGTGCCCTTTGCGGCCGCCTGCTTCTCCTTACCCGTTGCCGGTCGGGGTGCGAGAAATCCTTGAGGCGGCGCCGGCTTGGGCACGGAAGCACGTATCAATAACTGTAGCTTTTGGTTCTCCGGCAACAAGTAAAAACGATCGGTTTCGCGGCCGGGTTTCGCGTGCAGGTAAAGATCGTCGCGCAGAACCGCTGTCGCTACCACCGGATCATGCGCGTGCTGTTGCTGCAGCGCGGCAAATTGGTCATAAGCCGCCTGATCGATGACCATATGGTCTTCGATCCAGCCCACCTCACCCTTGCTGGTCTTGGTTCGTAAAAAGCGGCGCCCGTGTTCGACGACCTCAAGCGGTTCTCCATTTGTGACCAGAGCGACCCGATTCGACACGGCAGCGACCCGGTCTCTTAGATACGTCTGCTTGGCCACGACATAGACCATCTCTGGCTTGGCGCGCTCGTGCAAACGATTGCAGCCGGCCAGTGCGGTCATCAGAGCGACGCATATTGCGGAACCGAAAAGGAAACGCAGGCCAGCGCGGCGAAGGAGCGACAAAGCAGCAAACATATGAGAGGCGAGGTCTCCCTGTCACCATTAGACCGGATTTCCCATTGCGATGCACCACCGAGTTCACCGGGGAGCGGCATTTCTTAACCAAGTGACCGCTTTCCGACTGCGGTGAGCACCCAGCTCCTATCCTCACCAGCCATTACCTTTACCGGAAATAGCCCTGCGGTTGTACGTTGCTCAAAACGCCACCCCGTAGTTACCAAACCCACGTGCGCTCTGCTCACCTCGTTCGGATAGCGGGAGGTGGCATGACAACCATATGCCACTTTCGTTGTACGGAAAGTTCATTGGGAATTGGAATGTCGCAATCCGATACGCAATCCACTGCGTTCTTAAGTTGCGGGTGATGCGGGTCGATTGGGCTACTGTCACTTGATTCTTCGGGTAGGAAAGGTACATTTGTGGACAAAAAATTAACTGAGCTCATCGATAAGGCTCTCACTCGCCGAAGCTTCATGGCACGTTCGGGAGCGGCTGCTGCGGTCGCGGTAATCTCCGGATGTGGCGGCAGTTCGACGCCCACCCCAACTCCTACACCAACCCCTACGCCGGCTCCGGTAGTGCTCGGCGACAGCGATTATTTGAACTTTGCCCTGAACCTCGAATATCTGGAAGCTGAGTTCTACCTTCGCGCCGCGACCGGCAGCGGACTCTCGGCCGCGGATACGGGCAACGCCACAACTACCGTGACTGTTCCTTCGACAACCATGATCCCAGGTTTGACCACTGCGCAGCAGAACTACATTTACGAGATTGCGCAGAATGAGCTCGACCACGTCCGCTTCCTTCGCTCCGCTCTTTCCACCGCGGCTGTCACCCGGCCTGATATCGACCTGATGAATAGCTTCAACGCTGCCGCTTCTGCAGCGGGCATCGGTTCAAGCTTCAATCCGTTTGCCAGTTATGAGGCGTTCCTCGTGGGTGCTTTCGTCTTTGAGGACGTCGGCGTAACCGCATACCACGGAGCGGCGGGCCTTCTCAGCAACACAACCACCGGAAAAACCTATCTTGCTGCTGCAGCCTCCATCCTTGCCGTAGAGGCCTACCACGCTGCAGAAATCCGTACGCTGTTAATCGCGGATTCGGTCGCGACCGCGACCATGACATCGACGTTGGTCACGCCGAACCCAACCTACGTGACCTATGCGCAACAGATAAGCAAGCTGCGTGCGTCTCTCGGCGGTGGAATGGAAACCACGTTGACGCCGCTTCCACCCTATGCGATTCCGTTTGTTCCCACCGCCTACACGCCTGCAAGCAGCATCGTTGCCTGCGATTCGACAAACTCGATTGCCTACTCGCGCACCACGGACCAGGTTCTCCATATCGTCTATGCCGCCGCTCCAGGTGCGGGCGTCAAGGGGGGCGGTTTCTTCCCCAATGGAATGACCGGGAACATCAGCGTAACCGCTAGCTAAGGATGGAGAACCATGGCAACATTTGAAACGCAGCAGATCGATGAAGTGATCGTCAACAGTCGCCGGAAGATGCTCGCCCTTGGTGGGGCTGCTCTCGCCGGTCTTGCCTTTGCGGGCGTCAAGCTGGCAGAAGCTCAATCCGCTCCTGCCTATACCGATTCTGACATCCTCAACTTCGCGCTCAATCTGGAATATCTCGAGTCCCAGTTCTATACCTTGGCTACTATGGGCAAGACGATCGATCAAGTTGGGATCGGAATTGGCGCCGGCACGGCGACAACGGGGGGCGGCACCGTCGTCACCAAGAGCGGTGGTCCAACCGCTTGTCTCGTTCCCTGGACACTGCCCGCCATTCAGGCCTATGCCACCGAAACTGCCCAGGAGGAGCGCAACCACGTAACCTTCCTGCGCGGTGCGCTAGCTGGCGCTGCTGTAGCTCAGCCAAATCTCGACCTTTACAACAGCTTCAACGTCTTGGCGAGTGCGGCTGGCATTGGCGCCAGCTTCGATCCCTTCGCTAACGATCTTGACTTTCTGGTGGGCGCATACATCTTTGAGGATGTCGGCGTCACCGCTTACAGCGGGGCTGCCCCGCTGCTTACGGTGTCGGCCAATCTTGCGGCCGCAGCGGGCATTCTTGGCGTCGAGGCGTACCACGCAGGGCTGGTTCGCACTTCAATCTTTCTCGCCGACCCGGATGGAAAAGCTGGACTGCAGGGTTACACCCAGCAGATCTCCGCCACTCGCATGAAGCTGGATGGCAGTTCCACCGTGGATGACATTGGCGTCGGCCTCGTGACCGTCTCCGTCGAACCGGCCGGCACGACGCGTGGAGCTTCGACCATCGTCGATGCGGAGACCGGCTCGCCAAACTACTCTAAGACCTACAGCCGCAGCACAACGCAGGTCCTCCAGATCGTTACCGGCAATGTAAATATCCCGGCTGCGGGTGCCAAATATCAGGGAGTTTTCTTTCCCAACGGCCTCAACGGGCTCTTCAGTTAAGTAGTACCCCGATGTGTCCACCACTGCCCCACCGCAAGGTGGGGCGTTTTATCTGCGCAACAAACTTCGCTGCTTAATCTTCCTCTTCCAGGATGACGCTATAGTCCTCATCCTGGAAAACGCCTGTGATCTTCTTTAGCCACCCGCGCGAACGGCTGACTGGCCAGACAGTCCATGCAGCCGGTATGCCGCCCGATTGCAGCTCGCACACCAGCACGATCTGGGGCTGCTGCTTAGGCAGCGATTCGAGTTCTGCTCGCGAAAGATCTCGACGGTAGATTTCGTTATTGTTTTCGTCCTGTACTCCGATGTACCAAAATGAAAAATCATCCCAGTCATTCGCCGAAAATTCCTTACTGTCCAGCGTGATCCGAACCATCCACGAGTAGATTTCCTGCGCCCAGTCCGAATTTATTTTTGGATTGGGAGGCTCTTCCGATCGTGACGTGTAGTCATGTACCTTGCGCTGCCGAAACGATATCCCGGCATAGTCTTCATATTCTTCAATCGTGCGAACGCTTCCCACGCCAAAGGCATCCAGCGGCTGGCCGGAAAACAATCTTCCGATCTTCTTCTTACTCTGCAGGTCCCGCCCACTCCATTCCGCCTGGGTCCTATTGGCTTCGATATGATCGTCCCAATGCTTGATGCCCTCCTTACGAACATAGTCATGCCACACGATCGTTTCCGAAGGGTGAAACAGGTCATATCCATGGGTGAAAGCACGCAACGTCATCGCTGCTTCCTCGCCTAAGAAATACAGCTCGGGATCGTAGGGCACCTCGCTAACGAAAGTTCCGCCGGCAAACAAAAAGCCTGCCGAGAGAAAACGCGCGCGCAAAGGACGATCGAGCGACTGCCAGTTCGCGATGGCCAGCGGCCTCATATGCGGGATGCCCTCAGGGGTAAAGCCCTGGAAAGCCATCTGCAAGGGCGCGCCCTCCAGGATCTCTTTTGGCCCGGGAGTGAAGGGTGTCGCATAAGTGCTCAGGAGAGGCTTGGGGCTGTGGGTCTCACTCATCATGCGGATGAGTCTATCGTCCCAGCCCGGAGCAAAACGGCAGTGAGAATCCACCTGCAAGAACCACTGCTCACCCTGCCACAACTTCATCGTTTCGGCACGAGCCCAGCAAGCACCCTTACTGTCTCGCCAGGCGATGTCGAGGATACGGAAGCGCGCATCGTGTCCGAAAGCGGGTGGGCTCTCGTCATCACCATGCTGCCAGCAAATCCCGAATCGCAAACGAGCAGGGTCAAGCGCTTTCTTGAGGCAGTCCGCAATGGTTGGGATGAGTTGGGGATCGCGATAGGACGCTATGGAGACGAAGATCAGGTCGTTCTCGAGCTGCAAGGCCAATCGCCTCCGAACTTCGCTTGGTGACCAACTACGCTAAAACGTTGCCGCGATGGCACTGGGATAGGTTGGGTCAGTGCCTGTGGTGGCGGTCGCGATTGGATCCAGCTTGCCGTCTACTGTGGCGTCAAATTGAAAAAGCTGCAGATCGCTATTGCCCGAGGAACCGTTACTGCCGGAATTGATCACGCCCAGATACTTCTTCTGGCTGTCGTTTGTGAAAGCGATCGGCAGTTGGCCGCCCGAACTGAAAGGTGAGCCCGCAATCGCGACCAGGTTACCCGAGGCGAGAGTGAGCGTGAAAGCACTGATGTTGTTGCTTCCCTTGTTTGCGACGTAAACGTAGCTCCCGGTCGGGTCCAATATGACGCCCGTCGGTCCGGTCCCGGTCGCGTAGGGTGAACCGGAGAGTTCATTGAGAGTTCCGTTGGTACCGATACTAAGCACACGCAGGCCGGTATTGAACTCAGCCACAAATAGAAATTTCGAAGTTGGATCACTTGCCAGCCCATAATCAGACGGCGAGCTTGAAGTGCTTTTGGGCGCCAGAATCGTCGGTGCCGAGCCAGTGCTGAGAGCGCCCCCGGTCCCGAGTGTCAACACCTGCACGCCCAGCGTGTACAGCGAAACGTACACGTACGAATTGTTGGGCGTGATCAGCATGCCCGTTGGAGTCACCACGGTCGCGGTGCTGGCGTTGCCGGTGTAGAGGGCGAGTGGAGACCCGGTGAGCGCGGTCAACAGCCCGGTCGAGGTATTGATCTGGTAAATGCCAATCGCCTGGGCCGCGCGCGCAATCCCAATTCCCGATGCAAGCAGATAATTACCGGTGCTGTCCACCTGCATCGCCGTGGCAACCACATCCGACGCGACGGCAGTGCCGCTGTTCTGGATGGTGATCGATCCATCGCTGTTGATCACGTAGCAGAAGATGCCGGCGGTGGTTGAGACGTACATGAAGGAATTGGTAGGCGTGATGGCCAGGGCTTGTGCAGCTACCCCGTTGTTGTAGGGCGAGCCGTTGAGAACCGAGAGGGCTCCCGCCGTGCTGACACCGAACCCGGCAAGATACGTGTTGTTTCCATTGCCGACGTAAAGGTAGTCGCCGCTGGCGGTGCAGTCGGTGGTGCAATTGCCCTGAGAAACAAAAAAATCACATCCGGTCGTCAAACCAAGGAGCAACAAACAAAACAGAGCCGGTATTCGGCGCATGCAATTTCCCTTACCTGCAAAATGACTTTCGCTCGGGATAGTTTCCATTCACCAGACGATCTGGTGCTGGTATCCGCTCAGGGGCAGGAGTACCCGGAAGACCTCCATTATACTTTCCCGATGCCTTCGTTATCCCGTGCCGTTCTGTATGCCACGCTGCTTGGCGTAACCGCAAGCGTCGGTCAAGTGATGAAGCCTTCCCGTGCAGGGGTCTGCACGCCGTGCATCCGCGGGGACATGAGCTTTCTCGCTTCCGACGAACTTCAGGGACGAGGCAGTGGCACTCGCGACGAGCATTTAGCCGCGCTTTATGCTGCGTCGCTGTTCGCAGGTTTTGGGTTGGAACCGGGCGGCGACAACGGCAGCTTCCTCCAAAAGGCCCCGCTCCCCAATCCCTTACCCCCCAATGTCGCCGCCAGGTTGCAAGGCTTCGCTCCAGGGCCAAGAACCGAGACCTGGAACGTGGTGGGTATCCTCCGCGGCTCCGACCCCGTTGCCGGCAAAGACGCTATCTTGCTGACCGCGCATCTTGATCACCTCGGGATTGGGCCCAAGGTAAACGGCGACCGGATTTATAACGGGGCTGATGACGATGCGTCTGGAACGACCGCGGTGATCGAACTGGCGCGGGTCTTTGCTGGAGCTTCGCACCCGGCGCGCACCCTGATATTCGTCCTCTTTGGTTCAGAAGAGATCGGTGGCTATGGCAATCGATACTTTCTGGACCACCCTCCGCTGCCGCTCGGCCGGCTCGTTGCCAACCTGGAATTTGAAATGATCGGTCGCCGTGACCCGGCTTTGCCCCAGGACGGCCTCTGGCTCACCGGTTTCCACCGCAGCGACCTGGGCCCGGAGCTGACGCGCCACGGCGCCTCCCTGGTGGCCGATCCCCATCCCGCGCAAAACTTCTTTCGCCGCTCCGACAACTACAGTCTTGCCCGCCGGGGCATCATCGCCCACACCGTTTCCAGCTTCGGTCTGCATGCCGACTACCACCAGCCCAGTGACGAAATCAGCCGCATCGATTTTCCGCATTTAACCAGAGCCGTCGCGTCGATGGTGGAACCGATTGAGTGGCTCGCCCAAACCAGCTGGAAGCCCCAATGGCTGGCCAATGGGAGACCCTGAGTTGGCACGGCTTTTAGTCGGGCAGCAAAGGCTGCGGAAGAAGTCATGATATTGGTTAGCCCCGCGATGCATTTGCTGAATCGTACTTTGTCGACCTAAGTCTTTTGCCACAACGCCAACAAATGCTGGGTGTCCCATTCAAGCCCGATTTTGGCTTGAGTGGGATAACGGCTTCGATATGCCACTTCTGGCAAAGCTCGAGTCTGATCCCTCGGGCTCTCATGCCGATTCTTCAGCCGTCGCTCCGGAATGAACCGGTTCTGCTTATTTGCGCATTTTGCTCAGGCGGTACAAAACGCCCACAGAGATGGCAAACTCATTCTGCGACACCCCGCCAAAGCGCGTCAGCAAATAATCCGGAGAAATTCTCAGCGAGAACTTCGGCGACCGGTTCAGATCAACCGATCCACCCAGTGCCGTCGCCAACGCGAACCCGTTGTTGAAGAGCCCTAAATTAGGTCCGGTGAGCCCTGAGTTGATGGCGGAGTTAAAAACCCCATAAGAGCCTCCGACCAGACCATGAAAAGTCAACGCGGCGTGTTCGTTCTTGGGACCGCGGAACGAACCACCGCCCATAAACATCGTCTCGTAAATAAACGGCCCGTGGATGTTGTAGGGGTTGGGAACCACTCCGGTCGTTCCGTAATACCCGCGAATATTCGCGGTCACGCCTACACGCATGCTCGTCCACATCGTGCCCTGAGCATCAAAGCCGCCCAGGTTCGCGCCTGCAATCAGGGCTGGCCCAGCGTTGAAATGGGACGACCCAACGCCCACATAAATATCGTACTTATTGCGATAATCCAGAGGTTTTAGGGTCTCGTTCTGGAGGGAGGGTGCTTCGGGGATCGTTTGCGCGGGTGGAACCACCTGCGCGCCGGCGATCTTGCCCATACTCAAGAAACCTACACTCAAAAGGACGGCCGCGGTCCCCCACTTCCGTACAGCAACACCAATTGCCTTCAACCAAACCTCCGCAGATCCCGCACATGGGCTAATCCCTAAGATACATTGCACTTCGCTTCCTGTCAGACGGCTCCGCTCCTTGCCACACATTAAATCCGGGTTTGCGATAGGCTGACGCAATGCATAAAACCAAGCTGGCCGAGAGCAACTTCGCATCCCTCGATGCAATGATGAGTGCTTATGCGGAGGAAGCCGTTCGCGTCGCATGGCACGACCACCGCCAGCGTCTCGACCTGAGCGATGCCTCGGTCGCTCTGCTCGAGAAGATCCTGGACGGCCAGTCGGCCGAAGACCTGGATTTCCAGACGCGTTTGTGGGGCAGCTACTTTGGCGAGGTGATCCGCCGGCGCTTCGGCGGAGAGTGGGAGTTTTCTCAAAATCCCGGCGGGGGTGTTGCCGCGGTTCCTACCCTGCTGATCCATGGCTCCAGGCTTTATCCACTCATGAAGGTTTATCGCCGCCTGACCCTGGGCGAAAGTGAAAATCTCTCCACTTTCTACCAGATGGTCGCGGGCCGCCTGGACCAGCCGCCCCCTGCTCAATGAAAGCCGGCAGCATGCTTCAGCCACCCATCCGAAGAGCGCGTTGAAGGCGTACTATAAGTGGGCACGCCAAGCGCGGACCTTGTGCCTGCTGTGCGACAATAAATGCAACCGGACGTGATTCCGGGGCCTGCTGAGTGAGATTTCATAAGGCAGTGCCAGGAGAATTCCATGGGCGAACTACTTACACCGACTCACCTCATAGTTGTTTTAGTGGTCGCACTCTTGATCTTCGGCCCGCGCAAGCTCCCTGAGCTTGGCAAGGGCTTAGGCGAGGGTCTGCGGGGCTTCAAAGACGCGATCAAGGGCACTCCCGATCCGGTCAAGCAGGACGCTCCTGCACCCAAATCGGAGATTACGACCGAAGTTAAGTAAGAACCCGCTTCAAATGGAAACCAGCACGACGGCGCCTAACGCCAACGCCATTCCCAGGGTCTGACTGGACGTCGTGCGCTCCTTCAATAACCAAGCCGCCAAAAGAATCGTAACCACCGGGTAGAGTGAGGCGAGCACCGCCGCCACATCCAGCCGGCCCTCGCGGGCAGCCCCCATGTACAGCAAGCTGCCCGTGGCCTCCAGCACCCCGGCAGATCCCGCAATCCACAAAAAACGATTCTCTTTGGCCTGTTTTCGCCAGGAAACTCGATTCTCGCCCGCGCGCAGCGCCATCCCGATCACAATGGCCACTGCCAACGTGGCGCTTGCCATGCGCGAAAAAATCAACTGCCACAGCAGGCTTTGCGTGCTGCCAATTTTTAAAACCACCAGAAACACGCCAAAAGCAACACCGGCGATGCTCGCCAGGCCGAGCGCGAGGGGGCGAGGGAGCCCAGCCGGCGCGTAGGCAATCAGCGCAATAGCACCGGCCGCCAGCACAAAGCCGGCAATCTGGGTGGATTTAGGCGAGCCTTGGGTGAAAAACGAATAAAGGACCGGTACGAGTGCCGTGAGCAGGCCGGTCAGTGCAGTGGTGATTCCCATCTCTCCAAGCGACAAGGCTTGGTAATAGAGAATGAGAGCCACCCCGCCGAAGGTTCCCGCGCAGACACCTAAGAGCGCGAACCGCAGAGGCGGAAGCGGAGAATGGGTGGCCAACGCGGCCAAAATAAGTAATGCCAGGCTGAGGCTATGGGCCATGGCAACCACGCCCACAACGTGTGCTTTCCGGGTGGCTAGACCGCCTAGAAAATCACTGGCGCCCCACAAAGCCGCTGCCGCCAGCCCCAGGCCGATAAAACTCAGGCCCGGATGCATGGCTGCTCCTCCGGTCATCGCGACATGTTTGTAGCCGTAGGGTAGTACCCTCTCTTGGCTACCACATCCAGATCGGGCCTCTTCACGCGAACGTCGAGGACGCGGTATTTGCCGTCCAGTGGCGAAAGGTGAGTGTAGTAGCCGATCGTGTACTGGGTACGCGCTAGGGCCGCAAGCTCGGCAAAACTGCGCTGAATGCCATTCTCAGAAAACTCTGAGTAGAGATGTCCACCCGTATCGTTCGCGTATTTAGGCAGGATGTTATCGGGCGAGAGCGGCAACAGGGGTATTTTGATCTTGTCCAGGTAACCCAGTCCCCAGGTAGCGGAATCGCCTACCAGGGTCCCGTACACTGCGACCTGGTTGCTCTCGAGATAACGCACGACCTCACGATAAGTAGCTTTGCTGCGCGACTCCTTGCCGTCGCTGATCACGTAGATAACTCGGCGGCTGCCCTTCGGCCGGGTGGAGAGAGATTTGCCGGCGGCCAGAATGGCGTCGTTGAGAGTATGAATCTCCTTGGGAACAACGCCAAATCCCGAGTTTCCCCGTTGCGGATCGAGATTCGGGTCCACGGATCGCCCATTGATCGTGGGCCCGCCGTAGAGGGGACCTCCGTTAATCGGCGGGCCCATATAATCGCCCGGCTTCTTGGACTGTGCCAGCACAGCCGGTACTCGCGCGCTCTGCGCCGCGGTGAAGTCGGTAGGGTTGTTCACTCCATCAGCGTAAGTGAATACAGCAATCTCGTCCCATGGAGTGAAGGCGCCCTGGATCGCAGCCAGGCTCTCATTCACCTTGCTCATGGTGTCCCGAGGCAGGCTCTGGTCGATCACCAGGGCGACGGAGAGTGCCACGGCATCGGCGCTGAAAGTAGCGATACGTTGGCGCTGGTTGTTCTCGAAAATCTCGAAGTCCCGCCACGTCAAGCCGGCGACCTGTTGGTGCTTCTTGTCCAGCACGGTCACCGGTACCGCTACATAATCAACGCGTGTGCTGAACGTCGTAATGTCTTTATGAGTGGGCCCCGCCTCGACAATGGTGGGCGGTTGTTGTTGCACCTCGTCGGCGCCGGTTGTCTGGCTCCCGGTGGCTGGCGGCCCCTGTGGGGTATTCGTTCCCGTGTCAGGCGGGCTTTCCTGCGCTCCCTGGCCGGGCGTCACACCCTGCTTGAGGTTGCCCAAACTGTCAGGCTGTTGTGGCGTTGGAGCATCCGGCACACTCTGTTGCTGTTGGCCGGAGAGCAGACACGGCAACAACAGCACAATTCCCAAGACACCCTGCCTCACCAAAAGATCCCCCAGGCGGACGACTCGGTTCATGGCCATCCTCAGTCGTACTCATTCGTCGTGACTTAGTATTAGAAATAGAACTCTCAGGCAGTCACTAGGCATAAGATTACCAGACGTGCTGCCGGCGTTGTAAGGCTTGGTCCGGTTTCCGCGGTCCAACTTCCGAGGTGTCGTTCGCCATGTTCCTCCGTCTAACTTCCATGAATTTTCGTCGATCCCGTTGGGGGGCTTGGTTGTGGCCCGTTTTGCTTTGCGTCGCCGTCATGCACGCGGGGGCGCAAGTCGCTCCATCTCCTGATGCGCCGCCCCAGGGACCGGCAGGGGATCCCAACCAGGACGATCAGCAACAGCCGCTCGAAACCCTCAAAGTCAACGTCAACCTGGTGAGCCTGTACTTCACCGTGCACGATAAGCACGGCGCACTTATTCCCCACCTCACCAAGGATGACTTCACGATTCTGGAAGATAAGGCCCCGCAAAAAATCAAGAACTTCACTGCCGAGACCGATCAGCCCCTCACCTTGGGTATCCTGCTCGACACCAGCGGAAGTCAGCAGAACGTTCTCCCTTTGGAGCAGCAGGCGGGCGCCGCTTTTCTTAGCCGTGTTCTACGCTCCAAGGATGAAGCTTTTTTAATCTCCTTCGATGTGAATCTCGATCTTCTCTCCGACTACACCAGCAACGCACACGCGCTGGCGCACGCGATGGATCAGGCGCAGATTAATGTGGGCACTGGCGGTATGGGTGGCATGCCTTCAGGCACGCCCAAAGGCACCCTGCTCTACGACGCAGTCTACAGCGCTACGCACGAAAAGTTGCAGCAGGAAACCGGCCGTAAGGCCATCATCATTCTGACCGATGGCGAAGACCAGGGCAGCGTTCAGAAGCTCGAGGGCGCTATCGAAGCCGCGCAAAAGGCGAACACCATCGTCTATGTCCTGCTCTGCGCCGATCGCGGATTCTACGGGCGTGGCGTCTATACCATGGGCTACACCGGCGACTCGGCCATGAGGAAAATGGCGGAAGACACCGGCGGGCGGGTCATCGATGTCGGCAACAACGGCAAGAAGTTGGAAGGCGCCTTCGCCCAGATCGAGGAAGAGCTGCGCACCCAGTACGTCGCCAGCTACACGCCAACTAACGCCAAGCTCGACGGCAGTTACCGCAAGATTGACATTGAGTGCAAAGGAGATGGCCTGAAAGCGCTATCGCGCAAGGGGTACTATGCCATCGCGCCCACAGACTGACGGGATTAGTCTTAACGGTATTCAGTCTTTGCGCAATTCAGTCTAAGATCCTCGTGTGTCTTAAATGAGCCCTGAAGCTGCCGAACTCGCCCTGCTTCGCTACCCCATCGGTGGCCCCAGGCGAGCTGACTCGTATACCGGGCAGGAGCGAAGCGCCGCCATCGAAGGAATACGGCAGTTGCCCCAAAGCTTACGATCTGCAGTCGCGGCATTCTCCGACGAGCAGCTTGAGACTCCCTATCGTCCGGGCGGCTGGACTGTCCGGCAGCTAGTCCACCATGTTGCCGACAGCCACATGAATGCCTATGTCCGGGTGCGCCTCGCCTTGACGGAAGACTGGCCAACCATCATTCCTTATCAGGAAAATCGCTGGGCAGAGCTCACAGACGCTCGCACGGCGGCGGTCTCGACCTCACTCGATCTGCTGCAGGCACTCCATGCCCGCTGGGTGCAGCTCTTCGCTTCGTTCGACGAGCAGCAGTGGACGCGCGGCTATGTGCATCCAGAAAACGGACGGGAATCTCTCGAACGGGTGGTGGTGCTCTACGATTGGCACGGCCGCCACCACACCGCACATGTCACTCAGTTGTCTGCGCGCATGGGCTGGTAGCAGCGCAAGTGAAAATTCGCGACACGCCTGAAATTTCTCCGACGAAACTGGCTCGTTCGCTCGAGCAATTTTTTGTGGAACATCCGCGGGCCGCGCTGCTCGAGGATGGCCGTGTGCTTTTCGAGATGACGGCAGCCCACTACTCCATCTCGACCGAGCATGGCCGTTGCGTCCTCCACCTCTGGTCGGAAGAACGCAATTTGGTCCGCACCGTGGTGGGTCTTGAATCACGCAAAGAGACCCTGCGCATCCGGGTGCGACGCCTTGGGTCTCAACGTCCGCAATCGCTCGAAGTGTTAAGAGATCGCGACCAGAGGACGCCTGCAACCCGCGCCCTCAGCAGGACCAGGTATCTCCAACTGCTGGAGCGGCTGCTCACTCGCCACTTTAATGAGTACAAAATAGAAAGCCTACGCTCGGCGATGGATCTGGAGCACAGCTTCGGCCCCGCGTACGCCCGCGGCTTGCTGGTGCGTGGGCAGCAATGTTGGGCTCTCATCGGCGTCAACTCCGAGGAGAGCCCGGCGACCATCGATGGCGTCCTCACCCTGGGAATTCTCTGGCTCGCCTATTGCCGGGAACATGGCGGCGGCAAGAGAGTCTGCCAGGGACTCAAGGTTCTCTTGCCGGCCGGATCGGCCGGCACAACGCGGGCGCGCATGGCATGGCTCAATCGCGAGCTCGCGCAGTGGGACCTCTACGAGGTCGGCATAGATGAGGACCTGGTAGCCATCGATACGGCGGACCAGGGCAACTTGAAAATGCGCCTGGTGCACGCCTTCAACTCCGAGGCAGCCATTGAGCGAGCCCAGGACGGAGTGGCTCGCATCCTGCGCCTCTTACCCCCAGACATGAGCAGCCGCGTCACCATTGACGCACGAAGCGCCCACGAGGTAACGCTTTCCCTCTATGGCCTGCAGTTCGCGCGTGTGCGTCAGGGGTTTGTCTCTGACTCTTTTGATCGCCAGTGCAACCTGACCTTCGGGGCCGGCGCCAATGAAACACCGTTGCAGGAAGACACGGAAGCCCTCTTCGTGGATCTGATGCAGAGGCTATTTGCCAGCCGGTATCCAGAGGCCAGCGCGCGCGATCCGCTGTTTCGCTTGCAGCCGGAAGCATGGCTCCAGTCGACGCTGGGCGGCGACCTCTCGGAAATCGATGACAACCTGGGTGCGCACGTGATTTACCACCAGGTGCCCGCCTTCGCGGCGGCAGATCGCGCCATGCTCGATCTGCTCACGGTCACGCGCCATGGACGGCTCGCCATTCTGGAATTGAAAGCGGACGAGGATCTCCACTTTCCGTTACAAGGATTGGACTATTGGATTCGCGTTCACTGGCTGCAGCAGCAGCGCAGTTCGACAGGCAAGGGGGAACTCGAACAGAACGGATATTTCCCCGGCATCCCGCTGCTGGCCGACTCGCCGCTGTTGTATTACATCGTGCCCGCGCTACGCGTGCATCCTTCGATGGACACCGTGTTGCAACACCTCTCGCCGGCCATAGGCTGGACGCTTATAGCTCTAAACGAAGGCTGGCGCACCGAGCGGAAAGTCATCTTTCGCAAGCGTGGCGGTCTAACCAACGCCAGATAGAAGTAGGAAGGGTAGGAACTGGAAGGGTGCCCCAGGTTTGCCAAAGCGTACCTGGGACGAAAAAGATGGGCGCAGCCCAACGACCGCTCTTGCGATAGTGAAAGGAAATCCCTGACTGGAGCGGAGACCCTACCCTGAGCAAAGTCGAAGCGGACCTGCTGTTTCTTAATCCCCGGCCGCGAGCACCGGCTCAGCCGCACACGTCGCTTGTGCAGCAAAGAACGCATCCACCGCAGCAAGCACCGCCGCCCCGCTCTTCGCCTCATAGATGCTCTTACGCAAAATCGCTCCACCCGGCACGCCATGCGTGAACCAGGAAGCAAACTGCTTCATCCTGCCACTGATCGCGGCCGGCTCATCTTCCTCCATCAGCATAAGGAAGTAGTCCCGGATCATGTGGTAGCGATCCATCGGGGTGGGCTGCTCATAGCTGCCAAACGCGGTGTATTGCGCGATCTGGCGAAAAATCCAGGGATTAGCCGGCGCGGCGCGGCCGATCATCACCGCATCGCATCCCGTCTCCGCCACCATGGTGCATGCATCTTCCGGCGAGCGGATATCTCCGTTACCGATCACCGGGATACGGACGGCGTCTTTCACCGCGGCGATATATTCCCAACGCGCCTGGCCGGAATAACCCTGCTCTCGTGTGCGCGCGTGCAGTGCCACGGCATTCAGACCGCTTTCCTCGGCGATACGGGCCAGCTCAACGCAAACAATGTGCTGATCACTCCAGCCCATTCGGAACTTGACCGTGAACGGAATCTTCACTGCGGAGCGAACACGCTCAAAGATGGTTGCAATGTGGGGCAGGTCGCGCAACAGGCCGCTGCCGCCATTGCAGCTGACCACGCGCTTGGCCGGGCACCCTAGGTTGAGGTCAACCATGTCGAAACCTGCATCCTCAACAATTCCGGCTGCTTCCGACAAGGTGTTCGGATCGGAGCCGAAGAGCTGCGCGGAGATCGGGTGCTCATCCTCGTCGTAGGAGAGATACCGCTTGCGTTTTGATTCGCGCATCCGCGACAAGCCGTCAGCCGAAGTGAATTCGGTCATGATCAACCCGCAGCCAGACTGCTGGTTGCTGATCGGCGTTTCCACCAAGTGTCTGCCGCCGGCCGCCTCGCCTTCCTTTTGTCCCTGCCCGGTGAAGATGCTGGCATTGCGGATAAAACGCCGAAACACCGTGTCTGTGACCCCGGCCATCGGCGCCAGCACCGTGGCCGGAGCAACCAGTACACCGCCGATCACGACCGACGCCGGCACTCGAGCCGAGGCCGGCATGCTGTTCTCCCGCGGATTATCCCAGCTCTTTTTCATGGACACTTTTTTCATCAGACGCCTGAGCCTACCTACGTAAAAAAGGCCTCCGCGCACGGAGGCCTTTTTCCTGAACCAGCGCGTCTACGACTTGGTCGCGGTAGCCTTGGCCGCGTCGGACTTACCCGCATCGGACTTGGCGTACTTGCGGCGGAACCGCTCCACGCGTCCAGCAGTATCGACCAGCTTTTGCTTGCCGGTGAAGAAGGGGTGACAGGCAGAGCAAATTTCCACGTGGATATCGCCTTTGTGGGTGGATCGTGTTTCAAAGGCCGTCCCGCAAGCGCACTGCACCCGGATCTGCTTGTAATTTGGATGTATTCCCTGTTTTGGCATCGAAAGAACCTTTCCTGCAAGCCCAAGACCCAAGGCTCGAATTTCCATTTTAAGTCATTTTTCGCTTTCTTTCCACAGAACGCCCTCCGTTCCACACCCCACTGCTCTGGCGACGGGACCTTCCTTGGAGTATTTTTGGGCTAGCCCCCATGACCGATATTTGTCCCATTTGTGAAGATTCCGGCCTGCGTCTGATTATCCAACCTGATGGGGAACGCTACGCCGAACCGTGTACGTGCCGGTTGCAACTCCAGGCGACTCGGCTTTTGAAACGGGCCGCGATCCCGAAGCGATACGAGCATTGCAGCCTGGAGAGCTTTGATAGTCCTCTCAACGGCTATCGGCAGGCCGATCAATCCTTGGCAGCCGCCCACATGACCGCACGCAGCTTCGTCGCCGGTTATCCCGTAACCACCGAAGGAAAGGGACTTCTGCTGACCGGAAATGTGGGTGTAGGCAAGACGCACCTCGCTGTTGGCATCCTGCAGGCCTTGATATTGGAAAAAGGTGTCCGCGGCCTCTTCTGCGATTACCGCGAACTGCTCAAGCGCATCCAGGAGTCCTACAACCCTCTCGTGGCGACCACAGAATTGCAAATTCTAACCCCGATTTTTGAAGCAGAAGTGCTGATTCTGGATGAGTTAGGTGCGCAAAAACCTACAGACTGGGTGTGGGATACAGTGGCCCTGATTCTGAACACGCGCTACAACGACAAACGGACCACGCTGATAACCACCAATTACCCCAACGCGCCCGCGGCCTTGGCCCGCAATGCGGACAAGTCGATTCGAGAAGAGACTCTAGGCGACCGGATCACCGAGCGCATGCGCTCACGCCTGGCCGAAATGTGCGTCGAAGTGCAAATGCGCGGCAACGACATGCGCCAATCCGTGAAGAAAGCCAGTTTCGGCTGAAGCCTCGGCGCAGGCAGGTACAATCTCGGTGATGCCGGCGCCAGAACAAAGAGACCCACTCAGCCCGAAATCCGATGAGGAGCCGGGCTTTCTTGTTTCGCAGCAAACCCGGGAAGCTACCTCCTGGCTACCGTGGATCATCGCTGCTGCCGTGGCAGTCGTGGCTGTTGTGGTCTGGATCGTGGTTGGCGGACGCTTAAATCCAGAAGTCCCCTACTCCGGCACCGGCATGGCTCCTGCGGACCCCTACGCCGCCAGCTTGCCCATCAGCGGCTTGCAGATGAGCGAGGCGAATACTTTTTCCGGGGCCAAAGTGACTTATATCGATGGGCAAATCAGCAATATGGGTACCCGAACCCTCACCGCGATCACCGTGCAGGTCGGATTCCATAGCGATGTTGGCCAATATGCTCAAAGGCTGGCCGTGCCTCTCAGTCTCATCCGGACCCGTCAGCCCTACGTCGATATCGAGCCGGTCTCAGCCGCTCCGATCGAGCCTGGGCAGCAGCGTGATTTTCGTCTGATCTTCGATACCGTCCCTCCGGAGTGGAATCAGCAGTATCCCGAGGTGCGGGTGATCAGCGTCCATAGCAGATAAATGATTGCCGAGTACCTATGTAATACAGGTGCTTGGGCGTCGAGCAATTTTTTCGTACCGACTAGAGAAAAGTGCACGTTTTCCACTGCTCCAGCCGGCCATCAAAATATCCACAGGGTCTACTGTTTTCCCCATTAAGCTGTTAAAAATCAATAATATAGAAATATTTTTCCAGCCAGCGCATTGTTTGGCCAGCCAGTTGCACTAACCGGGAGCAAGTGCAGGAGAGAGCGGTGTGTGTTCTGTCCTGAAAGAAGTCTAGGGCCGATAAAAGGGATTAGCGTGAACAAGACTACGGGAACCCCGGGATCTATCGCAGCGATATTGCTGGCCGCCAGTTTGGGTGTGCCGGTAATGGCGCAGACTGCCCCGGCGGCGAGCGGCGCTTCGCAGACCAGCGCCCCCACCGCAGCGCCTGCTCCTGCAAGTACCTCTGGTAGCGCCAGCGATACTTCCACTTACGCTACCGGCCAGCCGTTGCCGACCAAGTCGAATGAAGGATTCTGGGGCAAGATGAATCCTCTGGCCCGTAAGAAGTGGGTGAATCGTCAAGTCGCACCGGTGAAGGATAGATTGAACGAGCTGGATCAGCTCCAGGCGAAGAACGCCAACGATATTAAAGATGTCGATGCCCGGGCTCAGGCTGGTATTCACCAGGCGCAAACTACGGCAGACTCGGCAAATCAGCAAGCTTTGCAGGCTTCGACTCAGGCAGGTCAGGCGCAGCAGTTGGCCCAACAGGCCAGCACCCAGACCACCCAGTTGAATTCGACGGTCAGCAATCTCGACCAGTATTCGCAAATCACGGATACAGAACTTCACTTCCGCTCTTCTCAGTCCTCACTCAATGAGAAAGCGAAGGAAGCACTGGATCAGGTTGCTACCCAGTTAGAAGGGCAAAAAGGTTACATCGTTGAAGTGCAGGGTTACTCGCAATCAAGAGGCCAGGCAGGCATACAAAGATCTCAAACCATGGCAGATGCGGTCGTACGCTACCTGGTAGTTGACCACCATGTGCCGGTTTACCGGATTTATCGCTTGGGGATGGGTAATGCCCCGCAGAGCGAGGAAGCAACCACATCGAGCAAAAGCGGTACGGTAGTCCACGTGACGCTGATGCACAACAGTCTTGCGGCTTTGAACTCGCCAAATGGCGGTTCTCCAATAGGCGCGACGCAGCAGTCGAACCCGCAGCCCTCCCCCCGGAATGCTGCGTCGCAGCCCCAAAACTAAATAAGCCGCACAAAAGCTCTCACACAACGAGAGAACCAAGGCAGATTGGCCCCTCACCCGAGGGGCCCTTTTTTTGCTATCGAGAGCTCATCATCCCTGCAATGAAATTGTCATCCGGAGCACAGCCGAATTTCCTGCCCGCTGCGCTGGATACAGCTAGACAGGCAACACGCTCTTCTGTACAGCCACATGGATAGCTAGCAAGGTCTCCAGAAGGGGTGCAAGATCCTTTAAGTTCAGCGCGTTGGCCCCATCTGATTTGGCATTGGCGGGATCGTCGTGGACCTCCAGGAACACACCGTCCACCCCTGCGGCGACCGCCGCCCGGGCGAGAACCGGAATAAATTCCGGCTGGCCGCCCGACTTCCCACCTGCGGAGGAAGGCGTCTGCACCGAATGAGTCCCGTCGAAGACCACGGGAGCAATCTTGCGCATGATGGCGAGCGAGCGCATATCCACCACCAAATTGTTGTAGCCAAAGCTGAATCCGCGCTCCGTGAGAAAAACGCGCGGATTGCCCGCGCCTGTCACCTTCTCGACTGCGAAACCCATATCCCACGGGGCAACGAACTGGCCCTTCTTTATATTCACTGCCCGTCCCGTCCTGGCAGCCGCGAGCAGCAGATCCGTCTGCCGGCAAAGGAACGCGGGAATCTGCAAGACGTCCACTGCTTCGGCCACGCGGTCGCAATCGGCCGCCTGGTGTACGTCGGTGATCACCGGCAGGCCAGTCGATTGCGCGATCTGGCGCAGGATGCGCACACCTTGCTCCAATCCTGGTCCGCGAAAACCCGCGGCCGAAGTGCGATTGGCTTTGTCGTAGGAAGCTTTGAAGATGTAGGGAACGCCCAGATCGCTGGTGATTCGCTGGATCGAGTCCGCCATGAAGCGCGCGTGGGCCTCGCTTTCGATGACGCAGGGGCCCGCGATCAGGAAGAGCGATGGAGGGCCGACCCGCACAGCGCCGATTTCAAAGTCATTCATGGCAGGGTCTGCGTCAGATTGCTTTCCCGCTTCACGGTCTCGGACGTAGTGTGCGTCTGCAGCCGGTTCTGGTAAGAAGCCTCGATAAAGGCTCGAAACAGTGGGTGCGGCTCCAGCGGCTTGGACTTGAACTCAGGGTGGAACTGGCAGCCCAGAAAGAAGGGATGGCCCGGGATCTCGACAATCTCAACGTAAGTCGAATCCGGTGTCGTCCCGGTGATGCGCAGGCCCGCTCCGGTCAGCAGCGCCTCGTATTCGCGGTTGAACTCGTAACGATGACGGTGCCGTTCACTGATCTGGGTTGCTTCATAAGAATCAGCCGCGATCGAATCCTCAGCCAGCACGCACGGCCATGCACCCAGGCGCATGGTACCGCCCATCTCTTCAACGCCGGTAAGTTCACGAAGCTTGAAGATCACGCGGTGGGGAGTGGCCGGGTCGAATTCGCTTGAGCTGGCGCCCGCCAGCCCGCAGACATTCCGTGCATACTCGATGCAAGCCGTCTGCATACCCAGGCAGATGCCGAAATAGGGAACGCCCTTCTCCCGCGCGTAGCGGATTGCATTGAGCATGCCTTCGATGCCCCGTTTCCCGAAGCCGCCGGGTACCAGGATCCCGTCAAAACCTGCCAACTGCTCCTCGTAGTCCCGATCACCGGGCTGCTTGCTCTCCAGGCCCTCGGCTTCAATCCAGGTCACTCGCAGCTTCAAGTCGAAGGCCAGCGCGCCATGGACCAGCGCCTCTTTCAGTGATTTGTAACTGTCTTCATACTCGACATATTTCCCAACGATCCCGATGGAAACTTCATCGCGCGGATTGTAGCAGCGGTCCACCAGGTGCTTCCAGCGCGACAGGTCTGGCTCCTTAGCCTCGATATGGAGATACTTCAGCGCCAGCTTATCCACGCCCTCCTGGTGGAAGGTCAGGGGAACCTCGTAGATGGACACGACGTCTTTGGCCGCAATGACGGCCCGCTCTTCGAGATTGCAGAAGAGTGCAATTTTGCTTTTGATCTCGTGGGACAGTAATCGATCGGTGCGGCACAACAGGATATCCGGCTGGATGCCGATGGAGAGCAGTTCTTTGACTGAGTGTTGCGTAGGCTTGGTCTTCAACTCCTGGGCGGCGCCGATCCACGGCACCAGGGTGACGTGTACAAACACCGTGTTCTCGCGGCCATACTCCTGGCGCATCTGGCGGATCGCTTCCAGAAAGGGAAGGGACTCGATGTCGCCTACCGTTCCCCCGATCTCGACAATGGTCACGTCGGCATCGGTAGCCACTTTGCGCATCGCATTCTTGATTTCGTTGGTCACATGGGGAATGACCTGCACGGTTTTGCCCAAGTAGTCGCCCCGGCGCTCCTTGGTGATGATCTGTTCGTAGATTCGGCCTGTGGTCAAATTGTTATCCCGGCTCAACCGCGCATGAGTGAAGCGCTCGTAATGACCTAGGTCGAGGTCAGTTTCCGCCCCGTCGTCGGTCACGAAAACCTCGCCGTGTTGGAAAGGTGAAAGCGTGCCTGGGTCGACGTTGAGATAGGGGTCGAATTTCATCAGGTTAACCCGCAAACCGCGGCTTTCCAGCAGGCAGCCGATTGAGGCTGCGGCCAGGCCCTTGCCGAGGCTGGACACGACTCCGCCCGTCACAAAGATGTACTTTGCTGACATTGCTTCTTCACCTTTTTCTTGTGTTTGAAATTGGCGCACCGGGTGGGCACGTTCAAGTATCGCAGGAACTGAAAACGAAGGGAAGATAGAAATAAGTGCGCCGCGCTCTTTGATCTTTGCCACACTTGCAGTAAATGCTGGGTGCCCCATTCAAGCCTTCTGTTGGCTTGAGTGGGATAACCGCTCTCGATGTGCCAGTTCCCATGTGCGCGGCTAAGCAGGCTGCGGAAGAGCTCATTCCTGAAGAGCAACGCTATGAAGGGTACGGAGCGGGCCACCGTAGTCGAGGCGCCCATCAAGGCAACGTCCTTCCCGCAAATTCGTCTAAAGTATTCACACGGCTATGTCGCCCGCGCGCATCCTGCTCCTTTTCGTGCTTCTGCTCGCCGCCAGCTTTCCCAGCCTGGCGCAGACGCCAAAGCAGCGCTTGATCCTCAAGGACGGGACCTACCAGGTAGTCACCAAGTATCAAAAGGTGGGCGACCGGGTGCACTACTTCAGCGCTGAGCGGGCCCAGTGGGAAGATGTGCCCGCGAACCTGGTGGATTGGGCGGCAACCGAGCAATGGGCCAAAGATCATGCTCCGGGGGCACAGTCCGCCCCGCCGCCCCCCGTTGCCCCGGCCATTCCAGAAGCTGCCGAAATCGATAAGGAAGAGCAGCATGCGCGGTCCCGCACTCCAGACGTTTCCCCTGGCTTGAGGCTGCCCGACCAGGATGGAATCTGGGCGTTGGATACCTTTCGCGATCAGCCGGAATTGGTGGGGCTCGCTCAGAATTCAGGCACCGTTGATCGCCAGACTGGCCACAACGTGGTGCGGTCTGCGCTCAGCCCGATTGGTGGGATCCAGCAGAACGTTCAGATTCCCGGCGCCGAGTCCAAAGTTAAACTGCACGTCAACGACCCCGCGTTCTATGTCAGCATTCTCGGGTCGGACGACAACGAGGCTGAATCCTCAGCGGTCACGGTCGACACACACGGGCTGGGGTCGATCAGTGACAAAACTCTCAACTCTGCAAGCAGCCAGTACGCCATCGTGCGTGTGCGCAGCAATTTCAAGAAGGATTATCGCGTGGTGAGCGGCATCAAGATCGCGCCGGCCGGCAAGGTGACGCAGACGGAGGACGTAATTCCGACTACGGTTCAGTTGCTCCCGGGAAATCGCTGGATCAGGCTGACACCCGCGCAGCCGCTGACCATTGGCGACTACGCGCTGATGGAACTGCTGGCATCGGGAGAGGTGAACCTCTCCGTGTGGGACTTCCGCATCGATCCCCAGGGACCTGACAACAAGAACGCGATTATGCCCCTGCAGCGGTCAGGCGCCCCCTAGCTTCGATCAGGAGGCTCAGCTTCGCCTTGCGCGTACCATGTGTTATTCTTAACCTGCGCTTAATTGTTTGGTCGTCAGCCTTTTAGCCGTAACAAGCCAGGCTGCCCTCAATAGACCTCGAGCTTTTCGCAAGTAGGCGAAGGAGCGAGCCGGTCGGATCCCGCCAAGCCCTTCAGCGTAGTCGCCCCGGAATTTCGCGGCGACGATAGGAAGCACGCGCTTCCCTGGCATGGTGCGGTGTACGAGCGACGCTTGGCTAGAACGCCAAGATCCCCTTCTACAGCGCGACTAACCGCATACTGCGTGGTGCAGTCAAACAATGTCAGTTTCAGTTTGCAGCCTGAAGGCCGAAGCCGACGGTGATCTTCGTGTCGGTGCACGGGTCGAGCGTAGTTGAGCGACCGGAGCGAGCCAAACGGGCTATTTATCGTATCGCCGGGCGGACGAAGCCGTGAGGCGATGAAAGCACTCCAGGTCTCACAAGAGACCGGAAATAAGGAACTTATTTTGAACGAATTTTCAGCATTACCTATTTCGGCGGCGCTCAAGCAGCGCTTGGCCAAAGCAAATTTTGTTACCCTCACCCCGGTGCAGGTGGGAGCGATTCCTCCCGCGCTTGAGGGTCGGGATGTATTAGCAACTGCGCAAACCGGCACCGGCAAGACGCTCAGTTTTCTTATCCCCATCATCGAAAAGCTGCAGAAAACCCAAAACAAAGTGGCCGGCGCGCTCATCCTGCTGCCCACGCGCGAACTCGCGATGCAGGTACAACAGGCCTGCGCCCAACTGGTCGGTCTTCCCACCGCGCTGGTGGTCGGAGGCATGGCTGAGGGTCCGCAGTTGGACAATATCCGCCGCGGCGCGCGGTTGATCGTGGCCACACCCGGCCGTCTGGAAGATTTCATTAACCGCAAGCTGGTCAAGCTGAACCAGGTGGAGATTCTGGTGTTGGACGAGGTCGATCGCATGCTCGACATGGGCTTCAAGCCGGCCATTCGACGTATCGTGACCTCCATCCCAGCCGTCCATCAGACGCTTTGCTACTCCGCGACCCTTGAGGGTGCGGTACGCGAAGTGGCCGGCGACTATCTTAAGAACCCGGTTCGGATTGAAATCGGCTCAGTGCTCAAGCCGGCGGAAAACGTCAAGCTGCAAACCTTTGAAGTCAGCGCGGATCGCAAGCTGCCATTACTGGAGCACCTGCTTCGTTCTGAAGCTGGAAGCTTTCTGGTCTTTGTCCGCACCAAGCATGGCGCGGAGCGTGTAGCCAAGAAGCTTGCTCATGCCGGTTGGAAGGCGACCAGCATCCATGGCGACCGTAGCCAGTCCCAACGCAATGCCGCTCTGCGCAGCTTTGCTCAAGGGGGACATCGGGTCCTGGTTGCGACCGATGTAGCTGCTCGCGGAATCGACGTAGACCATGTGGCGCACGTCGTGAACTACGATATGCCCAAAGTTGCCGAAGACTTTGTCCACCGTGTCGGCCGCACCGGCCGCGCTTCTCGTAGCGGCGTAGCCTCGACCTTTGCCTCTCCGGAAGAGAAGGGCGACCTGCGGAAGATTGAGCGCGCGTTGCGCATCAACATGCAGCGTTTCCGGGTAAAGGAATCCCTACCGCAAGCGGTCTAATTGAATGCACAAAAAAGGGGAAGCGCGGGTTCGACCGCGCTTCCCCTTTTTTTCTTATGGCCGTCTACTTCTTTGGTTGGGTAGCGATGATTTTGTCCCTGATCTTGGAATAGGTCGCCTGCGGAATAATCTTCTTGTTCACCAGGTCCGTCTTGGTTTTATACGGCCGTCCGTCAATGATCTTCTGCGAGTAGACATCGCCGATACCCGGCAATGCACTCAGATCCGCTTTACTAGCTGAATTGATATCGACCAGGCTGGACGCAGCCGGGGCCGTGGTCTGCGCCATCATGGCGTGGACGCTGGATGGCTTGGCGCTCAACTGTGCCACGGCAGCTCCGCCCAATAGACCCAGGGCCAGCAAAATCGTCAGACTCTTTTGTGACAGGCCCCTGAAATTCGTTCTCATCATCCTTCTCCTTTTCCTCGTCGCTGATCTTCGCGGTACGCCAAACCACATTCCGCGTTCGCGCAATACTACACCAGGCCATACACCGAGGCAGATCGCTCTAACCCGAAGGTCACATGATCTGGGCCGTGGGGCCATCGGAGAAGCGCGGCGGAGGGATCGCCTTGCGCCTGTCCAGTTCTCCGCGCACCATGTTCAGCCCGTAGATGCAAGCCTCGAAGGAGCCCGCGAGGCGGCCAAAGAATGGCGCTTCCTTTGCGTACTCAAAGAGGTCGAACTGGGAAACGATGTAGTAGCTCTCTTTGCCTGCCTGGACCATTTCGAAAAAACTGTCGTGCTGTAGGCCGCCCCACCGATGGGTTGCCTCTGGATACATGCCGGCGAAAAACAGGGTGTAGTCGCCGATATGTTTCCGCAGTTCCCGTTCCTCTCCGAAGGAGGACGCAGTCCCGTGAACAGGATCGGAAGCAAGCAGCATCTCGCCCACTTCGCGCACAGGTTTGCCTGCAACATCGCGGATGCGGTAGATGTTTTCGGCGTGACAAAATTCGGTAAGCAAGTCGGCGACGTAGCTGGAGATCTCCGCGTCCCGCAAACCCAGGCGTGAGTCGTAGCACTCGGAGACAACTTCGTGGAAGAGCTGGCGTAAGGAATGCTCTAGCGGAATCAAAGACCACCTCCAGGGAAGGTTAGGGTTTGTTCCTTGCTAGGCTGAGGAGCTAGCTTGCTCGTACGCTCCGCAACCGCGTCTATTGCTTACGTATGACACGAAGACTAAGCGATATGTTGCAGATTACAAATAGATGAATGGAATATTGCAGAAAATTATTGGCACTCTCCATGAGCAAGTGCGAGAAGAACCTGATCAGGTAACCCCCAGCGGTGTTACCTGATCAGGTTCTTCTCGCGCAAAGCCCGTGCTCTATCGCGCCGTAGCCCAGTAGGGCACTTTTTCCGTCTCCAGGTATTGCGGATGTTCTCGAAACCAGTTTGCCCTCCCGCAACCGCGAACATCAGAGTTCACTATGCAGTCCTTGTTCACGCCGCTATGATATTTTTGCGTGCTCACAAAGGATCTCGACCGTTTTGACCTGCTGTGTCTGCGGCGTAAACGATAACCCTCGAAAAAAAACAGATGGAATCGCCATCTCTCGCGCGCACAAGATTGCAGGGAAGCCATGAAGTTTATAAAACCGGACCTGCACTGGCTGCTTCTTTGTATCTCCGCCCTCATATTTTTCGCGGTTGGGGAACGCAGAGTTTTCCATTCTTCAAATGACTTCGTCCCCGCGTATACCGGGGCGCGGTGCATGCTCCATGGCTGCAACCCCTACGACACTTCGCAGCTGGAAAAACAATTTTCGAATGCGGGCGGTCGTGCAGCCGACCTGCCTTCATGGGATATCGACGTGCCCGTCTATCCACCGTCGACCTTCCTGGTGCTTTCTCCGTTGGCGCTCCTCCAATTCCCAGTAGCCCGTTTACTTTGGTTCCTGTTGAATAGCTGTCTGTTCGTTACCTCTGTTGTGCTCATCCTGTCCATCTGTCCACAGTCGCATCGGTGGCTAGCCACGATCCTGGGATCTCTGGTTTTGGCGACGAGCGGAATTCTGCTCGTACTGGGGCAACCCGCGGTTTGCGCGATCTCGTTAGTGGCGATCGCCAGTTATCTCTTTCTGCGTGGCCGCCTGCTGCCGCTAGGCAGTTTGCTGTTTATGCTCAGCCTCGCCATCAAACCCCAAATCGGCGGGCTGATCGTGCTTTATTTTTTGGCCCAGAGAACCCAATGGCGCTATGCCGCCGTCGCCCTGGCAGGCGCTCTCGCGATTCTTCTCTCCGCAGGTTTGATTCTCCACCTGCGTCCGGGCAGCGCCGAGTGGCCTTCCACTCTTCGTGCGAACCTCTCCGCTACCTTGAGCCCCGGGGGCAGCGCTGACCCCAGGCCCGCAAACCAACAATCGATCGGTGACACAAATCTACAAGCGCTTACCAGCATTTTCTTCAGCGACGCGCCTAAATTCAACGCTGTCGCCTACGCAGTCTTTTTAGCGTTCTTCGCCGCGTTGGTCGTCGCTGTCGTGCGCACCAATGCAGCCCGCGAAGTACATTTTCTTTCGCTCGCCGCGTTGTCCGTACTTACGCTAACACCCGTCTATCATCGCTTTTACGATACCCGTCTGCTTCTGCTTACTATCCCTGCCGTGGTGACTGTTTACCAGAAGCGCCGTCTCCTGGGCACTCTCATTGCTGTTCTGACTGCCCTGGCCGTCATTTCCCTCCAATACCGCATGCAGATATTTCTTTTGCAGCGCGCAGAATGGCAAGCCGTTCTGCCCAACAAATTGCTGTTCATCCTGCTGCTGCGGCAGCAGAATATGGAACTGCTGATCCTCTTCTCTCTCTATCTGTTCGCCATTCTCTCGATTCGCTTTAACAGCCCGTCAGCGATCCCGTCTGATCTCGCCTATCCAGAAGCATTCACGGCTCATGGTCGAGGACCTGCGATACTATCGGCCAAACTTGAAAGGGAGTGTTGACGGAATGGCGCAGCTGGTTGAGATGCCCGGAAAACTCCCAATCACTAAGGCGCATGGCGAACGTCGCTTCTATCAACCTGAACTGGACGGGCTAAGGTTTTACGCCTTTCTGGCCGTGTTTGTAAGTCACGCTTTGCCTATTCACGAAACGTCCTATCGTGGCCTGCATGTGCCGTTGCCGTGGTTGTGGCCGGTGATTGCGAGGTCGGGTGGGTCAGGGGTCGACGTGTTTTTCGCGCTGAGCGCCTTTCTAATCACTTCGCTTTTGCTGAAGGAGCGCCAGGAAACAGGGAGTATCTCGCTCCGCCATTTCTACATAAGACGCATCTTGCGTATCTGGCCGCTATATTTTCTTGTCATTGCCTTAGGCGTCGTGATCGCGCAGCCCAGGCAAAGCCATTTGTGGTATTACACCCAAAGTCTGCCCTGGTATTACGTTGCCGGGTACCTGCTGTTTGCCGGCAACTGGGTATACGCTGCCTTCGGAGCAGCACAATCGATCTGCTTTCCATTGTGGACGGTCTCGATCGAGGAGCAGTTCTACCTGGTATGGCCTGTGCTGGTAAAGATACTCAAGCGTCGCGGCGTCATCCTGGCGGGAGTCGCCACTTTTCTACTCGCCACAGTAAGCCAAGTCGCCCTCGTGCTGAGCCGCCCGAGCGGCAATTACATCTATTTCGGCAGCGCGTCCCGCTGTGGCTCATTGGCACTGGGTATCCTGCTGGCGCTCTACGTGGATCGTCTGCCGAAGCTTACGGCCGGCAAGCGTTTCCTGCTGGCAGTCGGCGGACTGATCGGGTTTATCGTCTCTTGGGCCTGGCTTATGGATCATCCCCGTCGTGTAATCCTGGGCTGGTTGACGATCACGCTTTCATCGGGCGCTATTCTATATGGCACTCTTTATAGCACCAACAAGCTCGTCACCGGCGGCTGGGCAGTGCGCCTGGGTAAGATCAGTTATGGGCTTTATATGCTGCATGCCACGGGACTTCTCATCGTGCTGAGCCTGCTCCGCCCAGGGCATGGCTGGAGGCTGCTCGCAACCATGGCGCTCGGTTTTCTAATGACAGGTTTGCTCGCGTTCGCGTCGTATCGCTGGATCGAATCGCCCTTCTTGCGACTGAAGACCCGTTTCGCCACCGTCCCCAGCCGGCCGATCTGAAGAGATCGAGAAGTTTCTCGATCTCAGCTAGAGTCCTGATCTGCCGCAAAACGAATTGCTCCCTCACCGGAGTATGTTTCTTGGGCTTTAGCAAATGAGACGTGGATCAGAAAAGCACATCGATAGTTTGGACGGGCTTCGAGGCATTGCGATTCTTCTCGTCTTCCTCTATCACGATTTACCCCGCAATGTGCACAGCCCACTCTCCTGGTTGGCAAGCGTCGGATGGACCGGTGTCGATTTGTTTTTCGTGCTTTCCGGATTCCTCATTACCGGAATCCTCTACGACACGCGCCGTTCCACTAATTTTTTCAAAGCGTTTTATGCTCGGCGAGCGCTGCGCATCCTGCCGGCTTATTGTCTTGCCGTGGGCTTCGTATTGCTGGTTGCCGTACTACTCAAGACGCCCGTGAGTTGGACGGCCATCCCGTTCTATATCTTTGGCTCCAACCTGATGATCCCGTTCAGGGATGGAACCCCCAACTTTACTCCCTATTTAAATTGCGACCATTTCTGGTCCCTCGCCCTCGAAGAGCAGTTTTATTTCCTCTGGCCGGTCGTGGTTTTCTTTGTCCAGAGACGAAGGACGCTGATGCAGATTTGCGGCGCCGGCATCCTTTTTGCATTGCTGCTCAGGATCGTTTTGACTCGTCTCGGGGTCTCCCCCTGGATCCTTTATACCGAGCTGCCGCTGCGGATGGATTCGTTGTTGGCCGGCGCTATGCTGGCGCTGGCGCTACGAGGACCTCGCTCCGATTTCTGGCTCAACCGATCCAGAATTTATCTCCTCATGGCCGGGTGCTCCCTCATATTGGTGGTTCTCTTTATGCGGGCCGGTACTCTCTTCTTTACTTCGAGCGAGATGACCTCCTTGGGCTACTCCATGTTTGCCGGAATGTATGCCTGTGTACTCGCGCTCGCACTGGTCCCCGGCACGGTGGTGGAACGCGCGGGCAGAATTCCAGTGCTGCGCTTTTTCGGGCGGTACAGTTATGGCCTTTACATCTGGCATCAGTTGCCGGCGCCACTCTTCTACATCTGGCAAGGGTGGTTCACCCGCAACATCCACCCGCTGATTCTTGGGCAGATGATCTACGCGACCGTCCTGCTCTTGCTCTCCACCGTGGTGGCAGTCTCGAGTTATCGACTGCTGGAAAGCCGATTCCTTAAGTTGAAGTCACGATTCCGGTATGCAGAACCCGAAGCAGCCCGCGGGAACCAGGCCTTGCCGAAACTGCAAATAGTCGACGACCCCGGTGCCGTGTAACGCGATACCCCACTCTTTTCCTTGCTGCGAACGAGCCGCAGTTCTTCACGCTGCATCGCGCCGCAAAAATGTGTGGTCGTGCCTATGCCTATGAATCAGGTCGAACCCGTGAGAATCCAACGTGCGGATCATATCCCTGGTTTTTGCCTTGGAGATCTCTGGGAAGAAATCGTGGAACTCAACGCAAATTTGCTTAATGGGGATTCGTTCCGCCAGACAGCTTTCCAGCACTTCGTACTCGAAACCTTCGATATCAATCTTCAACAGGTCGATGGAATCATCGTGGTTTCGCTCCATCTCATGCGCAAGGGTAGTGCAAGGGAGTGCCTCGTTTCCACCTGCTTTCAACCATGTGCTGTCATCCGTCCCACCCCCAATCGAGAAGCCTCCGGTGGTCGACGCGGATAAGCCCACGGCCCTAAAGAGCAGGTGGTCGTTATTCGCCTTCGCGATGGTGCGCGCAGCGACCGGAGCTGGATCGAAGATATGGATCTTGACTCCGAACCTGCGAATCAACTCCTGCTCGAAAGTAATATCTTCGCCTACGCCTCCGCTATAGATGACAGAATCAGCATGCAGGCCACGTGTAACGATCGTCCACTGTGACAGTAACCCGATCGTCTCTTTGTCCGGCAATGGCGTCGAATATAGCGAATCCAAAGAATGTCTCAGGCGATGACGAACTTGCCGGGGAAGCAGCTGCGAAACGATCTTCATCTACCAAACCTGTTGTTCTGACGTGGGGTAGGTTGACCCTGCTAAGGCCGTCGAAAATTTGAGTAGCTCCGTTGAACCCGAAGTATCTTAACTTGGAGCGCCGCAAACCGTCTGCCTTGCGACAGACTCAATTATCGCATTCCTGTGCCGATATCCCGCTGAACATCCTGGTTCTTATCGCCGCGATTTGTCGAATTAGAAGATTCCCTCTGCTCGGATCGCGGGAGCCAACCCTTATAATTCGTTGAGCAATCTGTAGAAAGGCCGCCACGCGCCGTGTCGGCACCCCCGAGAGCCAAAGGCAAGACGGAACCACTCGCGGGAATGGGCCAAATTGATTGAGGTGCTCATGAAGTTCTCTTCTGACGGCTCATGTCCATCGCCGCTCCTATCGTCGGAGCCTGACGGCTTAATGCTGTACACCCTTCCGGTGCGTTCTTCTGTCAGACTTTGCCGGTCGAAGGATGGGCTAGATTGGACGCTCGCCGCCACATAGATGAACTACAGTCGCTTCGCGGTGTAGCCGCCTTGATGGTGGCTGTCTCTCACACCAGCTCGATCTACTCGCTCCCGCCTGCTGTGCGGATTGCGATCGATGCCGTTTGTAATGCTCACGCATGCATTGTCGTCTTCTTCGTGTTGAGTGGGTATGTCTTGACCGGTTCGCTCCTCCGGCGAGGTCTCTCCTGGTCGAGTCTCAAAGGCTTCTATCTTGGCAGGTTGTTCCGTCTGTTTCCCGCACTTTGGGTTGCCAGCGCGGGCTCAGCTTTGTTTCTTTTCTTATCCCCGGGACTGATTATCCACCCAGCACCAAGCAATTGGTTCATTCTTTATCTCCATCCGTTTCCCTCTGCAGGAGCGCTCGTATTGGCGGCCCTGGCTATCGACAAATCGCTGATTATGCCGGTCTGGACGATCTTTATCGAGTTCATGGGTTCGGCACTCATGCCGCTCCTGGTCGCCGTGTCACTCCTCAGAGGCAGGCTCTACGGCTGCATCGTCTTGGGATTGGGACTGGCGGGTTATGCTCTGGCTTATGCTCCGCACCGGCTCGACTCGCTTGCATACATGTTCGACTTTGCGCTTGGAACATGGCTGGCCTCGCGAAATTGGAAATTGTTTTCGGGCAAATCGCTGCCTGTGATTCTTAGTGCTGCGTTTGTCCTCATATTTTTTCGTTTTGTATGGTTCGCGGTCCGCACCGGCCACGGCATGCCGCTTTATTTTGGATATGTTGATCCCTTGCCCATGTTGGTCGAGGGGATAGCAGCGTTCTTCTTAATCGGCGCACTTGCCTCGGAGCATGGGCATGCCCCACTCCTTCGCAGCTCCTGGGCTATTTGGCTGGGAAACATTTCCTACAGCCTTTACCTGATCCACTTTCCAGTGGCGACCTTTATCGCGAAAATTTTAAGCCGCGTTTTCTCCGACGGAACAAGTGCAACCACTGCCGCTGCAGTACTGATGACGTCATCCCTGGCGATTTCATGCAGCTTGGCTTTCCTCATGTACTCCTTCATTGAGGTCCCCTCGATTGCTCTCGGGAAAAGAGTCTCCAGGCGGTTTTATCCTCAGCAGTCCTCCCGCGAGGTCTACGCCGCCGGACGACTGTAAAATCAGCAGCTGAAATGATTCGAACAGGACTCTGCGTGATTCTTCACTGATCCGCGTTAGCGGGTAGCCTCATGCTCTCGCTGCTCGCGGCGGATTCGGCCGGCCTGCTTGAGTACCAGGGCCAGGGGCAAGCCGGCGTATGTGCGATGGTGGCAATTCCGGCAGCGCACTGGGTACTGCAGCAGCAGCAGCCGCTCCACGTCCTTCAGGCGGAAGCGTGAAAGACGAAAACTGGAAGAAGAGCATTCGGAGCAAGTCACTGTGATTCACCGGCTTCCATTACTTAAGGCTAAAGCGGTTTCCGACTTGGCGAAACCGCACTATAATTTATCCGGTCCGTGCTTGAGGCTACTCTAGCACGATTGCAGGCGCGTTAAGCCTTTTCTGAACACGCGCGAGGAAAGAACCCGCCATGGGGACTTTTCCTGGGATGAGGTAAACAATGGTTTGGGATGTCTCGTTCACATGCGACATTTGCGGTAGAAAAAAACTCGAATCCAATCACTGGTGGATGCTGGTGCTGGGAGACGTTCCCTGCTTCGAGGAAGGGCAGCCGCGTCAGCGCTTTACCCTCATGCCGTGGAACAAGGCGGAGAGCGGTAATCCGGAGTTTTACCACCTTTGCGGGCAGGGCTGCGCCATGCAAGCAATGGAACGCTTCATGAACCACGGCAGCATCGTCGCCGACAGCCTGTTGCACGGGTCCGCTGAGGTATCCGCCGGCAAATCGGCCTAGGGGTAGTTTCGCAACCGGTTATCCGGCCACAGTCGCTGGGAAATTTTCGGGAGGGTAGGGCCCGGCGCTCTACATCTCAAAGAGCCCCGGTTTCGCAACCGGGGTAGGGATAGGCCGCTCTTTGATCTGGATTTGGGCTTGCGGTTCGGGGCCGGAAAGCAAGCCGAGAATCTCTCGCAATTCCTTGCGCACTTTGTGCAGGCGCGCTTCTGCCCGCTGCAAGGTTTGTTGCTGTTGCGGCAAGGGAAGTTCTGGTTGACCAGCGCCCCGTTTGCTGCGCGTCTCCGCCTGAATCGCCTGGCGGGCGCCGGCGATGGTGTAACCCTCGTCGTACAACAGCCGCTTCACCCGCAACGCCATCTCTACATCGCGCCGCCGATATAGACGCTGACCGGTGCCACTCTTGTTCGGTTTTAGCTGGGTAAACTCACTCTCCCAAAAGCGCAGAACATAAGGCGCAACCGAGCACAGACGGGCGACCTCGCCGATGCGAAAGTAAAGTTTATCGGGGATCTCCGTTTTTTGTGGTGCGCGCTGCTGAGGAAGGTGAGTTGCCATACTGTTCATCAGGCGGTAGCGTTACGCGGACCCGCCCTTGCTGCTGAGAAGTATAGGCCAGCTTGCGTTCTCGTCGAAGCTTTTCTTGAGAATTAACACGGATTTTCCACTGCAAAATACCAAGTCTGATACGTCCTCACCGGAGTTCATGCCGCATCGCTTTCCAGTTGAGAATTTGCACCTGAAAATTCTAGAAGACGGCCTTCTCTGGAAAGGCAGCAGGGGCGAGCTGCTCGCGCTCCCCGCTGCCTTTAGGCGCCGCACGCAAGTACTGTGCAGGCCAGCTGGTGTTGTCTCCCAACTCTGCGGCTGCCTGCAGCGGCCAGTATGGTTCGCGCAACAACTCTCGCGCCAGCAGCACCAGGTCCGCCTGACCGGTGCGAAGAATGTGCTCCGCCTGAATCGCGTCGGTGATCATGCCCACAGTGCCGGTCGCAATGTGTGCCTCTCGCCGGATGCGCTCCGCAAAAGGTGTCTGATAGCCCGGCCCCAGCGGTATCACCTGCTGCGGCGTCAACCCACCGGACGAGACATCGATCAAATCCACTTTGTGCTCTCTCAACACTTTGGCTAAGCCAACGGACTGGTCGATATCCCAACCCCCCTCAGCCCAATCCGTGGCTGAGATTCTTACCAGCAGCGGCAGCTCGGCAGGCCACACCGCGCGTACTGCGTCCACAACTTCCACCACCAGGCGGATACGATTCTCGAAGGAACCGCCATATTGATCGCTGCGCCGGTTACTTATGGGGGACAGAAATTCGTGCAGCAGGTAGCCGTGGGCCGCGTGCAGCTCCACCAGGTCAAATCCCGCCTCCAATGCCCGCTCGGCGGCTTGGGAGAACGCCCTGGTAATGATTTGTATGCCGGCCAAGTCCAGTGCAATGGGCTGGGCGTAGTTCTCGGCAAAAGCTATGGCGCTAGGAGCCATCACATTTTTCCAGCCCTCCTCGCTCAGGGTCAGCGACCGCTGCTCCGGTGCCCACGGACGGGCCATACTGGCCTTGCGCCCCGCGTGAGCCAGTTGCACACCAGCGCGTGCACCCTGTCCGTGGAGAAACGCGACGATCCGCTTCAGGCCTGCGATGTGGTCGTCTTTCCACAGGCCCAGATCCTGCGGGGTAATGCGGCCTTCTGGGAGTACTGCGGCCGCCTCGGTCATCACCGTCCCCGCTCCACCCACTGCGCGGCTTCCTAAATGCACCAGGTGCCAGTCATTGCTGAATCCATCCTCGCTCGAGTATTGGCACATGGGAGAAACGCATACGCGGTTGGGAAAAGTGATACCAGCCAACTGGATAGGAGAAAATAGGCGTGATGAATGTGTGGACACTGGACCTCGTTTGGGAATCAGACGTTAGCGGGCGCCCTCAGGAACATCCCGGCTTCGCCTCAGTCGCCTTTGCCAAGAGATGCGCAGGGGCAGAGAAAGTCGCATTCACGCCGTTCCGAACTTTCGCGCCCCATGCGACGCTATTTTTTGCGGAACACGGAGCGGCCGGCTGGCGTACAACCGTAGGGGAGAACAAGCATGAAAGGTACGGCTGTAGGACTCTCTTTGCTCGCTGTTGTACTGTCGGGTGCGGCCGGCTGCCACGTACAGGTAGACAAGTCGAGTAACGACGGGGGAGACAACGTAAAGATTGCTACCCCGTTTGGGGGCATCTCGGTCAATAAAGACCAGACCTCGCCGGCTGAGCTTGGTCTTCCTGCATACCCTGGCTCGGTGCTGGATACCGCGAACGATGGAAACCGCTCGGCCAAAGTCGACCTGGGGTTTGGTTCCTGGAAGTTGAAGGTGAAGATGGCCCACTACTCCACTGCTGACAATCGGGACCAGGTGCTCAATTTTTACCGCAAGGCCCTCAGCGAATACGGCGGCGTGATCGAATGCGCGGGGAATAAACCGGTCGGCCAGCCGGTCACCACCGCGGAAGGCCTCACCTGCGACCACTCCGACCATTCGGACGGTGTCCAAGGCTCTCTCCAGGGCAACTTTAATTCCGGGGACCTGGAGTTGAAGGCCGGTTCTCCGCGCCATCAGCACATTGTGGTCCTGCGCAAGGGAAGTTCTTCGCCGACCCACTTCACCCTGATCGCATTAGATCTCCCCCACGGCTTTGACAACGAGCAGCAGGGAACGAACTGAGGAGAGCCAGCATTCCTCGATGATTCGACCGATTGCGCTCCGCTCGCCCCTGAGATAGCTTCAAGAAGAATGAATCCGCTCTGCCATCGATGTGGCGCCACCCTTAGCGCATCCGAGTTGTTCTGTCCCACCTGCGGCTCACCGCAACTGAAGTTTGCCCAGCAGGAAGAGAGCGAAAGCGGATATGCAAGCGGACGGCCGCCAGGCAAGCCGGGTCGGGCGCCGGGAATTTCCTGGAAGGATGCCATCCTGGCCGCGCTCATTGTCGCAGTGCCTGCTGGTCTGCTGAGTGCCGTTTCCGTGCTCTCCTGGGGCTGCTGCTTATGGGTGGTCGGGGGAGCGGTGCTGGCCATCGTCGTCTATCACCGCCGGGCCCCTGCATTTCTCCTGGAAACGCGCTCCGGCGTTCGCATCGGCGCCGTCGCCGGGCTCATCGCCGCTTACAGCTCCGTCATCGCCACCGCCATTTGGCGTGTCTTTGCCCGCTATGTTTTGCACCAGGGCTACGCCATCGATCAGTTCTACGACTCCGTCATCCGGCAATCCACCGCGCTGGTGCAAAGCAACCCAGACGCCCAGGCGCAGTGGCGCTTGTATGTCCAATTCCTGCTGTCCCCGGATGGCAGGGCGGCCTACACCCTAATGAACGCAGCCACCACTTCGCTGGGTATTATTCTCTTCTCCGCCATTGGCGGAGCCCTGGGGGTCCGACTCCTCGCTCCCCGCAAGAGCACCCTCGGCAACGGATAACACCACCGTAATGGCAAAAATGCTCCAACCCTCGTATCATCCGGCCAGAGCATTTATGAGCAAAGCAAAGGTCAGTGCAATGCCGGGGCTGCGGGAGAAGACCCGCCTCATGTCGGCATCGGAAATCGAGCGCACGCTGATTCGGCTGGCGCACCAGATCATTGAGAAAAATAACGGTGGTCACAACCTGGGCCTAGTCGGCATCAAGCGTCGCGGAGTGCCCCTGGCGACCCGGTTGGGGCACCTGATCGCGGGTATCGAGAAGAAGCCGGTCGACACCGGAGTGCTCGACATCAACTTCTACCGCGACGATCTTTCGACCCGCGATATTCGCCCCGTCGTCGTCCCCGGGGCCATCGGCTTCGATATCGCCGGGCGCGACATCATTCTCATCGACGATGTTCTCTACACCGGCCGAACCATACGGGCGGCGCTGGACGCGCTCTTTGACCATGGCCGGCCGCGGCGCGTACAGTTGCTGGTCCTGATCGACCGTGGCCATCGTGAGCTGCCGATTGAGGCCAGTTTCGTGGGCCGATACGTGCAGACCACCGACCGCGAGATCATCGAGGTTAAGCTGCAGGAAATTGACAACGACGAGCAGGTGATCCTCGTCGAGCGCACAGACTAGCCATCGGCCACCGCGGCAAACGGCCGCAACCCAGGATGACAGCAAAAAAAGCCAGACCGGAGCCACCTACCGTTGCGCCCAGCGTCGCTGTGGCCACTTCACCCGGGTGTTCTCGGTCGCTACTTTCCGTCACCTCGCTTGGGGTGGAAGATGTCTCCGCCATCCTGCGTCTGGCTACTCTGCTCGAAGCGGAAGAGCCCGCCGTTCGTGCCACGCGTCTGGCCCATCGCAGGGTCGCGCTCCTCTTTTACGAATCCAGTACGCGCACCCGTACCTCGTTCGAGCTGGCGGCCAAAGGTCTCGGTGCGGACACCGCCTTGATCAGCTCGCAATCCTCTTCTATCGAAAAAGGGGAGTCGCTCAAAGACACCGGCATCACCCTGCGCGCCCTGGGGGCGGAGTGCATCATCCTGCGCCATCTTTCCTCCGGAGCGCCCTACCTCCTGGCGCAGGCTACCGGCTTGCCGGTGCTGAACGCCGGAGACGGCATGCATGAGCATCCCTCCCAGGCGTTGCTGGACGCTAGAACCATGCTTTTCGCCTTGGGCCGGCCCCAGGACGCGCCCGGTGCGACTCTTCTTCACGGCGTCACAGTAACGATCGTCGGCGATATACTCCACTCCCGGGTGGCTCGCTCCAATGCTCTCCTGTTGCCGCGCCTGGGCGCTCGTGTGGTCCTCTGTGGACCGCCTGCACTGCTGCCGGACGTGGCCCAGGAACTAGGTCCAGGCATCACCATCGAGCGGGATTTCGATCGGGCCCTTGGCCAAGCCGAGGTGGTGATGATGCTGCGGATCCAGAAAGAGCGATTGACCGGCGTACACATTGACCTCGATGAGTACATCGTCCGCTATCAGTTGCACCGGGAGCGGCTCCTTGCCCGCGGGCCACGGGCGATCGTGATGCATCCCGGACCGATGATCCGCGGCCTTGAAATCACCAGCGACGTGGCCGACGGGCCGCAGTCGGTGATTGCCGAGCAGGTTCGAAACGGTGTTGCCGTTCGCATGGCGTTGATACAACGCGCCCTGGCGCCTGAGCAGTCCGCCAAGCCTCAGCGCAAAAGAGGTGGCTCTTGAGCGCGATGTTGATTCGCGGTGGCCACGTGGTCGATCCTTCTGCCGGAGTGGATGCGCGGCGCGACCTGTTGCTTAAGGACGGCCGCGTGGCGGCCATGGAGCCGCCCGGCAAATTAGCCGCTGCCGCCAAACAGGCAGATGCCGAGATCGTAGAGGCCGGGGGCCTGGTGGTGGCGCCCGGGCTGGTAGATATCCACGTCCATCTGCGCGAGCCGGGACAGCGTTATAAGGAGACCATCGCCACTGGGACCGCAGCTGCGGCGGCAGGTGGATTTACCACCGTGTGCGCCATGCCCAATACGGTCCCCGTGAACGACTCGGTGGAAGCCACCCGTTGGATGCAGAGTGCGGAGCGCAACCCGAGTGCGCGCGTCTTTCCCATCGCGGCTGCCACCCGTGGCAGCATGGGTGAAGCACTGACCGAATACGGCTCTCTCAAAGCCGCGGGCGCCGTTGCCGTGAGCGATGACGGCAAGCCCATCCTAGGCGAAGCGATTATGCACCAGGCGCTGGCGGCAGCGGCGCGAGCCGGGTTGCCGGTGATCCAGCACGCCGAAGACACGCGCATGACCGGGGGATGCTCTATGAACGCCGGTGCGCTGGCGTTCCGCCTCGGCCTGCGCGGCATGCCGGTGGCGGCGGAGGCTGGCCTGGTGGAGCGCGATCTTCGCCTGCTGGCCGAGCTCAAGGGCGGTCGCGCTCACCTGCACATCGCCCATCTTTCTACGGCCGCAGCACTGGATGCGGTACGCCGCGCGCGGCGCAACGGACTACACGTCACTTGCGAAGTAGCGCCGCACCACTTTGTGCTGACTGAGAGCGCGGTGGGCGAATACAACACCAACGCCAAGATGAATCCGCCCTTGCGTGCGGAATCCGACCGGCGCGCCATGCTGGAAGGGCTGCTCGACGGTTCCATCGATTGCATCGCCACCGATCACGCTCCCCATGCCACCCATGAGAAGGAGCAGGAATTCGAGCGTGCGCCCAACGGCATCACCGGCCTTGAGTCGGCGTTGGGCCTGACTCTGGATCTGCTGCATCGCAAACATAAGGTCTCGCTCAGCCGGCTAATCACGCTGCTGAGCACCCAGCCGGCCAATCTGCTGAACCTGCGCGGCCGCGGGAGCCTGGCCGTAGGAGCGTTTGCCGACGTGGTCCTCTTTGACCCCACGGCAGAATGGACCTTTCGTGCGGCCGCAACCAAATCCAAGTCAAGCAACACCCCTTTCGACGGCTGGACCATGCTGGGCCGAGTGCGCATGACCATCAGCGAAGGCCGCGTGGTCTACCGCGCCGGCTGAATAAGCTGCTCACGAGCTTCACTGGCTGCGGCAAAAAACTCACTTCCCAGGGCATGGCCTCCGCCGGCTTGGGAAAGACTCATCACGAAGGGCACGGCTTCAGCCGTGCCGTCTGATATGCGACTCCTGAGGCCTTTGGGCCCTGACGAATGCTTTTCGGGAAATGTAGAGACTTAACTGCTGCTGAAAAGATCCTCTTTTGTATCAGGGCACGACTTTACTCGGGCCGTGCCAGCCCCGGACTTCCTCGCCGCAGCGAGCATCAGTCCGGGGGAGCGGGCTTTAAACCCGCGAGAGTGCTTCGCCCTGCGCTGACCGTTTAGTCCTGGTGAAAACATCATGGCTACCCGTCAGGCCTGTCGTGTGTTCTAGCCCGTGCTCTCTTGCTTTGTGTCAGGGCACGACTTTAGCGCAACCCGCAGTCGGCCCAGCGGCGAAAACAGCACCGCTCCGGCTCCTGCTCCTAACATCATCCCTAACAAGAACCGCGGCAGAGGCAAATTACCATGCCAATGCAGAGTCGCGCTGGCGACGTCGAGCAGGTTGAGCACCAGGGCAACAGCCAGCAATCGCCTTGCGGGAGCCTCCACCAGGCGCAACAGAAGACCGAGCCCCACGCCGCAATAAATCCCCAGGCAGCGCACGCAGACAGCGGCCGGCGAACCTTCGATCACAAAACTCCGCGATGGGTCCTGGTGGCACAGGCGGGAGAAGAAGCTACGGATGAGCAAGGCGAAAAAAGGGTGGCTGGGAGCCAGGAGAGGCGCGGCCAGAGGGGTTAAGGCCAATGCGAAGATCCCCAGCGAGAGCTTTAATTTCAACACTTTATCGCCTCAAACAGTCTCCTGATGCGCCCCACCCGATTTTAATCCCTAAGCCCTTTCGTCTTCCACCAAAGTGGTGCATCGCGAATCGCACCTTCGGGGTACCTTTAGGGTCGAGAGGCGCTCCCCCATGAATGCTTCCCCCAACCGCCGTCGAACAATCGCCGCTTCGTTTATATTGGCCTCCGTATTATCAGCCACCCTCGCTGGATGCACCGGCGAGACCAGCGCCATTCCACCACCCCATTCTCCGCCGTCCGCAGCACCCGATCCTTCCCAACACGTTCAAGCGGCACCCACACCTGAGCCCGCGCTCACTCTCCCCTCCGGGACCAGGTTGGAAGTGCGGTTGAACCAGACCATCGACGTCAAGCATGTTCAAGCCGGTGAGCGGTTTACCGGAAGTCTGGTCGAGTCGGTGATGACCGGCAATACCGTCGCCGTGCCTGCTGGATCCACTGCCACAGGAGAGGTGCTGATTGCCCACCGGCGTGGGGTCTTCAAAGGCAAATCGATGATGGCCTTGACGCTGACTCGATTGGAAGTCAACGGCACCCAATACCGCATCGATACCGGGACACTTTCCGAGAGCAAGAAGGGCAAAGGACGGCGTACCGCGGCCCTGATTGGTGGCGGAGCCGGTATGGGAATGCTAATTGGCGGCGTGGCAACCGGCGGGGTAGGCCTGCTGGTCGGCGGCTTGGCCGGCGGTGGGGCAGGAGCCCTCGGCGCAGCATTTACCGGCAATCGCGACCTGTCGATTCCCGCGGAATCCGTGGTCAACTTCCGCCTGCGCAATGAACTCACGCTCACCCCCGATACCCTGGGAACAGTAGCGGAAGTTCGCTAAGCGAATTGACATCTTCGCCTGGTCCAGCCATGGTGGACCCATGGCTTCGCTTCTGCTCTCTGCCTTTTTGATCGGTTGTGTCTGCGGCCTTCGCTCCATGACCGCGCCGGCTGTGGTGGCCTGGGGAGCGCACCTGGGGCGGCTGCATCTCCAGGGTTCGTTGCTCGCGTTCTTCGCTCACACAATCTCCTTGGTGGTTTTCTCCGTATTCGCCGTCGGCGAGCTGATCGCCGACAAGCTACCCTTCATCCCTGCCCGCACCCAACTTGGGCCACTGGCTGTGCGCATCATCTTCGGCGCCTTGTGTGCGGCCGCCTTATGTACTTCTGCCGCAGTTGTATCGCCGATTGCCGGCGCGCTGCTGGGAGCAGTGGGCGGCGTCGCCGGAGCCTTCGCCGGCTACACTTACCGTCGCCGGTTGGCATCGATGGCCCCCGATCTGGTGTTGGCGTTGCTCGAAGATCTGGTTGCCGTCGGCGGCGGTCTCTTGCTCGTCTCTCGCTGAAAACAAATCTAACTTGATTCATGGCATCCAAATCTTTGCTTACCGCATTTGAGGTGGTTGGAAATGAGTGCAGCAGTTGGGGAAAGTGTTGACGCCATCGTCATCGGTTCGGGACAGGGCGGCAATCCGCTGGCCGGGGCACTGGCCGCAGCAGGAAAGAAGACTGCGCTGATCGAGCGCCAGGATGTCGGTGGTACCTGTATCAATCGCGGTTGCACTCCCACCAAGACCATGGTGGCCAGCGCCCGTGCTGCCTATATGGCGCGCCGGGGCGCCGATTACGGTGTACACGTCGGCCTTGTCACCGTCGACATGGGTCGTGTGCGGGAGAGAAAGCGCGCCATCGTCACCAGCTTCCGCGAGGGCGGTGAGAAACGGTTGGAAAACGCGCATGTGGAGCTGATACGAGGCGAAGCTTCCTTCACTGGTCCTGGACAAGTGCACGTCGCGCTCCACGGCGGCGGGGAGCGGCAGTTGAGCGCGGCGCAATTCTTTATCAACACCGGCACGCGCAGCGGTACGCCGGCGATTGAAGGTCTCAGCACTGTTCCTTATCTGGATAACGAAAGCATCATGGAGCTCGACTACGTGCCCGAGCATCTGGTGATCCTGGGTGGGGGCTACATCGGCGTGGAGTTCAGCCAGATGTTTCGCCGCTTCGGCAGTAAGGTAACGGTGATCCAGTCTGGACCGCAGCTTCTGAAGGAAGAAGACCAGGAGGTGGCCGCGGAAGTGGACAAGATTCTGCGTGAGGATGGCATTGAAATCCTGCTCAACGCGCGCGCCGAGAGAGTCGCGCGGGCCAATAGTGGAATCAGTGTAACGGTATTACTCGGAGGCAAGGCACAGACCATCGCTGGGTCCGATCTGCTGGTGGCCACTGGCCGGGTGCCCAACACCGATGCGCTCAAGCCTGCTGCCGCGGGTATCGACGTCGACCAGCGAGGTTTTATCCGGTCGAACGACCGGCTGGAAACCACGGCCCCCGGAGTATACGTTCTCGGTGACGTGAAGGGCGGCCCTCAGTTCACTCACATTTCCTACGATGATTTCCGGATACTCAAAGCCAACCTGCTCGAAGGGGGTGACCGAACCGTACGGGATCGGCCGGTTCCTTACACTGTCTTTATGGATCCGCAGTTGGGACGGATCGGGATAACGGAGAACGAAGCAATAAAGAGCGGCCGCAAGATTCGCGTAGCCAGGATGCCGATGACCTCGGTGGCGCGGGCTTTGGAAGTGGATGAAACGCGCGGCCTGATGAAGGCAATCATCGATGCAGAAACCGGGCAAATCTTAGGCGCCACGGTGCTAGGAATGGAGGGCGGCGAGGTAATGGCCGTCTTCCAGACGGCGATGATGGCTCATTTGCAATACAGTGTGCTCCGCGACGCTGTATTCGCTCACCCCACGTTGGCTGAGTCGCTCAATAACCTCTTCTTCCACTTTGACGACGGGAAATAGGAAATCGAAAAGAAACCGCAAGTCCCTCCACTGCGCTACGCTTCGGTCGGGACCTGCGGTTTCTTTATCAGCCATCACGGTTGTGGGCATCGAAAAAGTGCCAGGCGTGCTACTGCCGCAAATCGACCACCGTAGCGCCCGCGCCACCTTCGCTGGGGCTAGCCTCTGCGACCAACGCTACGTGCGGATGCCGCTCCAGTAGCGTCCGCAGCGCCTTGCGCAAGACACCCATCCCCATGCCATGCACAATGCGAACCCGCGGCAGGCCGGCCAGGAAGGCGCGGTCCAGATACTGCTCCACCTCGCCGGTGGCTTCCTCCACTGTGCGCCCGATGACATTGAGCTCGGAGCGGACCATTTCTTCCGGGTGGGCAATGGAAACCGTAACCCCGCGTCCACGTGCCGCTTCCAGCGGGTTCGCCGGCCTGGGCTCCCGGGCGGCGATGACTTCAGCGATATCGTCACGCGCCACGCGCATCTTCATCGGGCCAATGGCTACCTCGAAGGCGTTGCCGTCCACCTGACGCTGCACCACGCCGGTCTTGCCCAGCGACTTCAGCTTCACCGTGTCTCCCACGGAGACGTGCCTCACCAGGTGGGGCTGTGCGTTGCTATCCCCCCGGTCGGCCCCGCTGTGTTGTGCCACCACGACGGAGTTGAATTGCTCGCTGAATTCCCGCCGCAGCTTCGCCATCCGGCGCTCGGCTTCCTTGGATAGCTTTTGTTGCGCTGCCCGGTCGTCGATCGCGCGCACCGTCTCGCGTATCTGGTAGGTAAAGTCCTTTAGCAACGATTGCAGTTGCGATTCCAGATCACGCACTTTGATGCGCCATTCTTTCAAGCCCTCGCTTTCCAGGCGGCTCTTCTCTCGCGCCACCTCCTGCTCGCGCCGCCGCAAGCCCTCGCGCTCCCGCGCAACCGCGTCCAGTTGGCTGTGCAGTTGGTCCAGAAAGTGGGCAATATCCTGCGTCTGGGTGTTCTGCTGGGCGCGCGCGTCTTCGATGATCTCGGGGCTAAGACCCAGTCGTTGAGCAATATTGATACCTGCCGAAGCGCCCGGAACGCCCAGCCGCAGCTCATAGGTCGGCGTCAATGTATGCACGTCGAAGCCCACCGATGCATTGAGTACGCCGGGCCTTTTGGCCGCGTAGAGCTTGAGTGCGGTGTGGTGCGTGGAGATCAGGCACCACGCGTGGCGATCGAGGAAATATCCTGCGATGGCGACCGCCAGGGCCGCTCCTTCTTCCGGGTCGGTTGCCGATCCCAGCTCATCGATCAGCACCAGGGAGGAGGAGTCCGCCAACTGCGAGATGCGCTGCAGGTTAGCGATGTGGGCAGAGAAAGTGGAGAGGTTCTGCTCAATCGATTGCGCGTCGCCGATGTCGGCCAGGAACGCGCCGCACAGCGGAAAAATCGCCTCCGCGGCCGGCACCGGGATCCCTGCCTGGGCCATCATGCCCAGCAAGCCGGTGGTCTTGAGCGCGACCGTCTTGCCGCCGGTGTTCGGCCCGCTGACGATCAGCTGTCGCTCCCCGTCATTCAGCGCCAGGCTCAGCGGTATCACGCTCCCTTGCTGGTTGCGCAGGCGTTTCTCCAGCAAAGGGTGGCGCGCCTGCTTCAGTTCCAGCAGTGGTTCGGCGGGGTCGGCGAAACGCGGCCGGATGCAATCAAACTCGGCAGCAAAACGTGCCCGTGCCTGGAGCCCATCCAGTTGCGCTAGTATGGCCGCGCCCTGGGCGATCGCGTGGCCCTGCAGCCCGATCTCCGCTGTCATGGCCAGAAAAATTCGCCGGATCTCGTCGTGCTCGTCTTCAATCAGCCGTACCAGCTCATTGTTTTGCTCGATGGTTTCGAGCGGCTCCAGATACACCGTCTGGCCGCTCGAGCTGGCGCCATGCACCACCCCGGGAATGCGCCGCTTGTGCTCCGACTTCACTGGAATGACAAAGCGCTCCCCCCGGATGGTGATCAGGTCTTCCTGGGTGCTGCCGCCTTCCGAGAGACGGCGCAGGGTGCTGCGCAAGCTCTCTTCAATCACTCGCTGCTGCCGTTCGATCTCCCTCCGGATCCGACGCAGCTTCGGCGACGCGTCGTCGCTGAGCGAGCCATCGGGATTCAGCCGTGAACGGAGAGAACGCGCCAGCTGGGTCAGCTGCGCACCCTGGGGCAACTGGCTCAGCGCCTGTAATCCAGGGATTTGTGCAGCCACCGCTTCGGGAGGGCGTTCGATCAGCGCTTGCCAGGTACTGATGTTGTCCACCAGAAACAGCAGATCCCGAATCTCTTCCGGTTCCAGCAGGGCTCCCTGGATGCGCGCTTTATTCGTAGCCTGTGTGGGGTCAAACAATCCGCCCAGCTCGGGCGAAACGCCCTGCGCCAGCAGCAGGCGCATTTCGCTAGCTAGGCCGTGCTGTTGTTCGATCCAGTCAGCATCTCGCGAAGGCTTCATCGCCAGCAGCCACTCGCGTGCCACTCTGGAATGAACGAAGCTCGCCACCAGCTCCAGTAGACGGCTCCATTCGAGGGCCTCGCAACTGCATTCCTCCACCATCGCCGGTACCGGCTCTAAAAGGCTCACCTGACCATGCTAGAGCATGACCGGCAACGTCGTTACAGGCGAGGTTCTCGCAACGCCTTAGAATTAAGGAATGGAATTCCCTGTCACCCGCCTCCGGCGTCTACGGCGCACGGAAGCAATGCGTTCGCTGGTCCGCGAAGTTCATCTCCAGCCTGGAGCACTGATCTATCCCCTCTTCATTTGCCCCGGCGAAGGCGTCCGGCGCGAAATCAGCTCCATGCCCGGGGTCTATAACCTCTCTATCGACGAAGCGATGAAAGAAGTGGAAGAGGCGTCGCAACTCGCTCTTGGCGGCCTTCTCCTCTTCGGCCTTCCCGCAGTCAAGGACGAAGAAGGCAGCGGCGCATGGGCGGAAGATGGCATCGTGCAGCAGGCCCTGCGTGCCTTTCGGCCGGCAGCGAAGAATCTCCTCCTCGTGGCTGATGTCTGTCTCTGCGAATACACTTCGCACGGGCACTGCGGAATCGTCAGCAAGAACGGCGATGCCTACGAAGTGGAGAACGACTCCAGCCTGGACCTGATTGCCCGTACCGCGGTCTCGCTAGCTAAGGCTGGGGCGGATATCGTGGCTCCTTCCGACATGATGGACGGCCGGGTGGGTGCCATTCGCGATCATCTGGACGACGCCGGCATGGAGCAGATACCGATTCTCTCCTACGCCGCGAAGGTCGCCTCTGCCTTCTACGGCCCTTTTCGCGAAGCAGCCGACTCGGCGCCGCAGTTCGGCGATCGGCGCACCTATCAAATGGATGGCGCCAACTTACGCGAGGCCATGCGAGAGATCGATCAGGACATTTCGGAGGGTGCGGACATGATCCTGATGAAGCCGGCCATGCCCTATCTGGATGTGCTCCGGGCCGCGCGTGAGCGTTTGGATGTGCCCATCGGGGCCTACCAGGTCTCCGGCGAATACGCCATGCTGCAGGCCGCCTTCGCCAACGGCTGGCTGGATCGTGAGCGAGCCATCATGGAATCGCTCATTTCTATTCGTCGAGCCGGAGCCGATTTCACCGTAACCTACTTCGCGAAAGACGCCGCGCGCCTTCTCGGCTGACTCCGGCCTGCCAGCGAATCTTGGGCGCCCCACATCTCGATTTTGAGATGTGAGATTGAGCAACTGCCGGTTCAACAGCTTCGACTCCGAGTCAAGACACACCGGCGACTCCAACCTCCCCTAACGCAGCCACTGCTGCCTCCAATCGGCGAGCAAACGCCTGCGGCTCCTCCCCCGCCCCCATCCTCAATGGCTCCCCAATCCGAACCACCACCTCACCGCGTCGAGGCCATCTCCCCCCCTTAAGCCGTTTCAAACCCTGCACCAGGATCGGTTGCACCGGCGCTTCCGATTCCTCTGCCAGCAAGCCGATGCCCGGCTCGAACGGCTGCAGCCGTCCGTCCGCGGAGCGGCGGCCCTCGGGAAAAACCAATACATGGTAGCCATGATCCAGCGCCTCCCCGGCGTGGACGAAGCTCTGCCGTAACCCAGCGCCCCGGGGAAGAGGAAACACGTTGAAAAGCGCCGTCACCAACCCATAAGCAATCGGCGTCAGGGCAGCGACGATGCGATGGCGTTGTGCCTTACCCTGGCGCCAGCCGGCGAGAATCGCCCCCGACATGGCCACCGCCACGCGGTCACGATCCCCGGCCCGCAAGGCATACAGAATCACCGGTACATCGAAAGCGGTGAGATGGTTGGCGATCAGCAGGGAAGGCCGCGCAAGCTTGACCGGTGGTTCGACGCGAGGCCCCAGCACCAGCCAGATCAAGGGACGAGCCACCAGTTCAAGAAAGCCGATACGCACCAGCCGGACCAACGGCCACCAGGGCCAGCGCGGAAAGGCGGCTTTCTGGCCGGAAACGGCAGCAAGCGGGGCCACACCCCTCGAGCTCGAGACCGTCTCGGAGGTCCCAACCCGAACCACCCCGGGCTGGTAGCGCTGAAGCAAATCACGCACATCGCCCACCGTTCTCACCTGCTCCCAGAGGCTATCCTCGAGTTCGATCCCAAAGCGCGTTTCGAGCGTCGACTGCAGTTGCACCATGGCGAGGCTGTCCAGGTGTAGGTCCTCGATCAAACGGTCGCTGGACGTTATTTCCTGGTTGGCCGCCCCCAGTTGACGCAGCACTAGCAGCAGCGGATCGGTGGGTTCTTCCACCGCCGCGCCGCCCGAAGCCAGCGACTGCTGCGCCCAGCCTTGCACCACCCGGCGCAGAACCTTGCCGGTCGAGGTGCGGGGAAACTCTCCCTGGGGCCATCGCAGCCAATAGCGAATTTGCTGGAAGGGGGCAAGCTCGCCATTCGCGCTATCGACAGCGCGCTTCAGCAACTCATCGCCTTGCTCTGCATCGGGAATGAGGACAGCGACCGGCGTGGGACCGGCGGACGAATCATAGGCCACGATCAGGGAATCACGCAGCCCCGGCTGTCCGCGTAACACCGCCTCCAGATCCTGGGGGTGAATATTCAATCCGGCGGAGGTCACGATCACATCGCTCTTGCGCCCGGAAAAGACCAATTCCCCCGAGGCATTTTGGGTCGCCAGGTCGCCGGTGGCCAGCCATTCTTCTCCCCGCGGCTGCAGCTGGCCTTGACTCCAAACCTGGGCGGCGATGGAAGCGCCCCGCACCAGGATCTCGCCGTCCTCCCCGATCCTTACTTCCCGCCCTGCGAGCGGCTTGCCGATGCTGCCGCGGGCAATCTTGAAGGGATGATTCAACGTCACCAGGGCCGTGGTCTCGGTCATGCCGTAGCCCTGAATCAGGGCAAACCCCGCCGTCGTCCAGAAAATCTCCAGGTCAGCCGGCAAGGTCGCTCCTCCCGACACAAAGGCCCAGAATTTAAAGCCCAGTCGGCGATGCACCGCGCGGAAGCGCCACCACCGTTTGGCGACCGGCTCCCCCCGGGCTGCGGTCACACGTCCGCCTAGCCCGGGAAACTCAGTCTCCATGTAGGCCCGCAGCAGATCGAGCACTCGGGGCACGGCAGCCAGCACCGAGATACGCTCCTCGCGCATAAGCGTCGCCAGCCGCGGCGCCTGCAGCCGGTCTTCGTAATGCACTTCCGCCGCCAGTAACGGCGGCACCCAAAGACCCATGAACTGGCCAAAGACGTGGCTCAGCGGCAGCGTGTGCAGAATGCGCAGGGGATGCACCAGGCGCTCGTAGCGCAGATACTTGCCCATCTCCTTCTCCAGTGGATCGAGCGAGGCCAGCACATTGCCCTGGGTATGCACGATGCCCTTGGGTTCCCCGGTGGTGCCGGAAGTGAAGATAATCTGCAGTGGCGTATCCCGCGATAGCCCGGGCGTGGGCAGATAATCAGGCGTCGGCAGGGACGAGGAGAACCCGGCAAAGTCGAGCGTTGGGATACGCGAAGGGAGTTGCTGCAACAACACCAGGTCGCCCACCAGTAGCCGGGGATCGACCTCAGTCACCACTCGCCGGGCCAGGTCCAGGCTGCCGGCCGCATCCAGCGGAACTGCAACGATTCCGCGCAGGATGCATCCAAAGAATGCCGCCATCCACTCCACGGAATTATTGCCCCAAAGCAAAACCCGGTCTCCGGGCTTGAGGCCCGCCAGGTCGTAGGCGTGGGCACAACGCGCGCCCAACTCGCCCAGTTGGGCATAGGTGGAGGAAAAGCGGCGGTTGCCGCGGTGGGTAACGACCGCGATCTGTTCCCCATAACGGCGAAAATCGGCGACGAGCGTGGCCAGGTCTGGTCGCACCCGTCCAGTGTGGCACAAGACGGCGCGCGGCGCGGGACTCGGGGAATCCAGGAACCCAGCACGGTCGCGTAAAATAAGAGTTTTGCTTGGAACCATCCGCCTGCGGCCGATATTCCGCGGGCCAACGCAGTCATTAAGGGAGCTTGCTGTGGCAGACACAATTTATGACATCGCCATCATTGGTGGCGGTCCGGGCGGATACACCGCCGCCATCCGCGCGGGGCAGTATGGGTTGAAGGTTGCCTTGATCGAACGGGAAAAAAAGCTGGGGGGCACCTGCCTGCACTGGGGCTGCATTCCCACCAAGTCCCTGCTTTTCGACGCCGAGGTCTATGACCACCTGAAGAACGCCAAGGAGCACGGCATCGAAGGCGTGGGCCAGGTCACGATCAACTGGAAGACCATTCTCGATCGCAAGAACGGAATTATCACCAAGCATGTGAAGGGTCTCGACTTCCTCATGCGCAAGAACAAGGTCACTACCATCGAAGGCTACGGCAAGCTCACGGGCCCGGCGAAAGAGGGGATTCACTCCATCGCCGTTGAGGCGGGCAACGGGGAGAAGAAAGTCGTTCAAGCCAAAAATATAATCATCGCCACCGGCTCCGATGCCCGCATGTTGCCTGGCGTGGAATCAGACGCGAGCCGGATCCTGACCAACATAGAGATCCTGGCCCTGCCCCAGATCCCCAAGTCCATGGTGGTGATCGGCGCCGGCGCCGTGGGGGTCGAGTTTGGCTCCATCTTCAAGAGCTTTGGCAGCGAGATCACCATCGTCGAGTACCTACCGCGCCTGGTTCCCAACGAAGATGAAGATGTGAGCAAGGAACTGTCCCGGGTCTTCCGCAAGCGGGGCATCGACACCTACACCGGAGCCAAGGTGGACAAAGTCGAGAAGACCAAGGATGGCGTCAAGGTCACCTTCACGGGCTCCGACGGCAAGCAGGTGGCAAAGGAGGCGGAGACGGTGCTGGTAGCCGTTGGCCGTGCCCCTCGCACTGCCAACGTCGGCCTCGAGACCACCAAGGTCGAGGTGGACCGCGGCTTCATCCGCGTCGACGAGTGGATGCAGACTAAAGAGCCGGGAGTCTTTGCCATCGGCGACGTGGTCGCCGGGCTGCCCCAGTTGGCCCATGTGGCGGCCATGGCGGGTATGGTGGTGGCGGCCAGGGTGGCCGGCAAGCCGGCCCGGGCCGTGCGCCGCGACCGCATCCCTGCCTGCACCTACTGCGAGCCGCAAATCGGCAGCGTGGGCCTCACCGAGGCCCAGGCCAAAGCTGCGGGTCATGAGGTGAAGGTGGGCAAGTTTCCCTTCTCCGCCAACTCCAAAGCCTCCATCGTTGGTTCCCATGAGGGTTTCGTGAAGGTGGTCGCCGACGCCAAGCATGGAGAAGTGCTGGGAGTGCACATCATCGGCCCCCAGGCCACGGAGATGATCGCCGAATCGGTGGTGGCGCTGGAACTGGAGGCGACCATCGAGGAGCTGATGTTCACCATCCACGCCCACCCCACCTTGTCCGAGGCCATGCTGGATGGCTTTGGCAGCGTGGAAAATATGGCCATCAATGTTTGAGCCGGTTTTTCTCTAACAGTGATTGTGTCGCTGGTCAATCTCGGTCGCTTGGACTATGCCACGGCGCTGGCTCTGCAGCAGCAGGTCTGCGCCATGCGCCAACAGGAGCGTATCGGCGATGTGCTGCTCCTGGTCGAACATCCCCCGGTGCTTACCCTGGGCAGGAACGCCCAGGGTAAGCACGTGGTGGCCAGCAGCGATTTGCTGGCCCGCCGCGGCATCTCCTTATTTGAGACCAACCGCGGCGGCGACGTCACCTACCACGGTCCAGGGCAGTTGGTGGGCTATCCCATTCTTAATCTGCGCGGGTTTACTCCGTCGCTCGGCATTGTGGAGTATCTCCGCCGTCTGGAGGAGGTGCTCATTCGCGCCTGTGCGGATTATGGTGTGCTTACCCAGCGCTCGCCCGGGCGCGCCGGCGTCTGGACCAGCCCCGGAGGTACTGTTGCGGAGAAAAAGATCGCCGCTCTGGGCGTGCACGTTGCCCGCGGCGTCACCACCCACGGCTTCGCCTTGAACGTGACTACCGATCTCGATGACTTCGCCTTGATCGTCCCCTGTGGGATCAGCGACCGGGGTGTCACCAGCATCGAAGCTGAAGTAGAGGTCCCGCCTTCGCTCGACCAGGTCGCCAACTCGGTCATCCGTCACTTTGGCCGCGTCTTCGGCCGCCAGGTGGTGTGGGTCGAGACGCTAGACGATTTGGTTCCGGGGTCAGTGGCCACACAGTAAGCGTTGGATTGCTCTAAAATAGGAAGTTCGCGTTGAAAGGGAGTCCATGCCGACCGATGTAATCATGCCCCAGATGGGCGAGTCGATTTTTGAAGGCACCATCACCAAGTGGTTAAAGAAGCCCGGCGATACCGTGCAGCGGGACGAGCCTCTTTTTGAGATCTCCACTGATAAGGTGGACGCGGAGATACCTTCCCCGGCCAGCGGAGTGCTCAGCGAAGTGAAATTCGCGGAAGGCAACACGGTCCAGATCAACACCGTGGTGGGCGTGATCGCAGAGGCCGACGGTCAGGCCCCCGCGGCCCCAGCCGTCAAAGAATCGCCCAGCGCGGCTTCCTCCGCAGCTCCGGCGGCTTCCCCTGCACCGGCCGCCACATCTGCGCCCGCGGCTTCCTCCCCGGCTCCGGCAGCCCCCTCCGCGCCCGCGGCCCCGGCCGGAACAGCAGCGCCAGCCCTCACCGACGTGATCATGCCCCAGATGGGCGAGTCGATTTTCGAAGGCACCATCACCAAGTGGCTGAAGAAACCGGGCGACGCCGTACAACAGGATGAGCCGCTTTTCGAGATCTCCACTGACAAGGTGGACGCGGAGATTCCTTCCCCGGCGGCGGGCGTGCTGGCAGAAATCAAAGTGCAGGCCGGAACGACGGTGCAGATCAACACCGTAGTCGCGGCCATTAGCGTGGGTGGAGCGGTCGGAGCTGCCGCTGCTCCGGCCCCAAGCACGCAGGCTGCGACTGCAGCCCCCGCACCTTCAACGACCGAAGCCGACGGCGAAACCAGCGAGACAGAGACCGGGGAACGGGTTCGCTCCTCGCCCCTGGTGCGCAAGATCGCCAAAGAACATAGCCTGGACCTGACCAAGGTTCCTGGAACCGGTTCGGCGGGCAGAATTACCAAAGAAGACATTCTTGGCTACATCGCCAAGGGCGGCTCAGCCGCGCCCGCCAAACCCACCCCGCAAGCACCGGCGACTCCAACCGCCCCAGCCCCAGCAGCAGCACCCGCGCCCGCCGCAGCCAAGCCCACGGCCCCGGCGCCTGCTCCGGTGGTCACGCCTGGCGACGAGCTGGTGCCCCTGACCCGCATGCGCGGCATCATTGCCCAGCGCATGGTCGACTCCAAGCGCACTAGCGCCCACGTGCACACGGTCTTCAAGATCGACATGAGCCGCATCGTGCGTATCCGCGAGAAGGAGAAGTCCAAGTACGAGCAGCGCAACGGCGTCAAGCTTACCTACATGCCGTTCATCTCCCGCGCTGTCATCGCCACCCTGCGCAAGATGCCCATCGTAAACGCTTCGATGGAGGGAGACGCCATTCGCTACCACAAGAACATCAACCTGGGCATCGCCGTCGCCCTGGATTGGGGTTTGATTGTGCCCGTTATCCGTCAGGCGGAAGACAAGAGTTTCCTGGGCATTGCCCGGGCAATCGTCGACCTGGCGGAGAGGGCCCGGGGCAAGAAGCTGAAGCCGGAGGAAGTGGCTTCTGGCACTTTCACCATTACCAATCCCGGCATTTTCGGCGAGCAATTCGGGACCCCGGTTATCAACCAGCCGGAATCGGCGATTCTGGGTGTCGGCGGCCTGTTTAAAGAACCTACGGTAGTTACCGATGAAAACGGCTCCGATTCGATCGCGATCCGCAGCATCATCCGTCTCACCCTGGGCTTCGATCACCGCATCATCGACGGCGCGGACGCAGGCAGATTCATGGCCGAGCTAAAGAAGTACCTGGAAAACTGGAACGAAGACATCGGCTAAACCACCTCGGACCGGATAACCGTCCATGGCAGGGGAAGAAATGGACGGTTATCCCGGGTTCGCCAAAGTGTACCTGGGCCGAGAACAAAGGGGCCGCAGCCCATCGAACACTTTCAATCCATTCTCTGGATGATGCAATCATTCCGGGTGCGCCGGGCGTCCAGAACCGTTTTATCGTCGAACGCTACAACCGGCTCCTGGCTTCCATCACCCGAGCCACCGCCTCCTCCGCCGTGTCCGCCGTCGCGGACAAATGACCCATCTTTCTCCCCGCACGTGCGGTGTGTTTTTCGTACAAATGCAAACTCACCTCGGGAACCGCCAATGCCTGGGCGAAGTGCGGTTCGTCCTGTTGTCCATTTTTCAGCCAAAGATCGCCCAGCAGGTTGGCAATGGCGGCTGGCCGCATGATCCTCACATCCCCAAGCGGCAGGTCGCACACGGCGCGCACCGCCTGCTCGAACTGGCTGGTGACGCAGCAACGCTGGCTGGCGTGATAGCTGTTGTGCGGACGCGGCGCCAGCTCATTCACGTACAGCCCGTCCCCGGAGGTGACAAACATCTCTACCGCCAGCAGCCCCTCCAGCTTGAGCTGGCTTGCCATGGTGGTGGCAATTTCCTGCGCCCGGTTCTCCAGCGTGGCCGGTATAGACGAGGGGAGCGCGCTCCAAACCAGGATCTGCTGCTCATGGTGATTGGTCGCGGCCGGATAAGTGACGACCTCACCGCTCGGATTGCGCGCCACCATGACCGAAATCTCGGATTGGAGATCAAACGCCTGCTCGGCCACGCAGGGCGCTTCCCCCAGTGCCCGCCAGGCAGCTCCCACATCCTCCGTCTCCGACCCCTCCAGCTTCACTTGGCCCCGTCCGTCGTAGCCGCCGTGGGCCCGCTTGAGGAAGATCCGGCCGCCCAGTTCCGCCACCGCCTGCAGCAGATCGTCCTCTGAATAAATGGCCCGGTAAGCCCCCACCGGGTAGCCCTGATCCCGCAACCAGTTCTTTTGCCGGATCCGGTCCTGCACCATGGCCAGGATCTCCTTGCCCGGGCGCACCGGAGCATGCCTCTCCGCTGCTTCCAGCGAGGCGATGGAAATCTGCTCAATCTCCAGCGTGATTACGTCACAGCCCCGAGCCAGATCGGCGGCCGCGCGGGCGTCGTCCCACGAGCCCACAAAACAGGCATCCACCACAAAACGGGCGGGGCAGGAAGGGTCGGGATCCATCACCTGCACCCGGTAACCCATCGACCTCGCCGCCATCGCGGTCATGCGGCCCAATTGACCGCCCCCCAGAATGCCGATGGTCGAGCCCTGAGCGATCGCGCTCAAGACGGCAACTCCGTGGCCAGCACTTCTTCACTCCGCGCCGCGCGCCACGCACGTAGCCGGTTACCCAGATCCGCATCATGACCAGCCAGGATGGCCACTGCTAGCAACGCAGCATTGGCGGCGCCCGGTTTGCCGATGGCCAGCGTAGCCACCGGAACCCCCTTAGGCATCTGCACAATGGAGAGCAGGGAATCGATACCCTGCAGGCAGGTAGACGGCACCGGCACTGCCAACACCGGCAGGATGGTCTTGGCGGCGAGCATTCCCGGCAAATGTGCCGCCCCGCCGGCTGCGGCGATGAGGATCTTCAATCCCCGCGGCTCGGCCTGCTCGGCATATTGAAAAAGCCAATCGGGAGTGCGATGCGCGGAAACGATCCGTGCTTCGTAGGGGATGGCGAACTCCCGCAACAGGTCAATGCAAGGAAGAAGGACTTCGTAGTCGCTCTTGCTTCCCATGACCACGCCGACGGTAGGAGAGGCGTTCATGTGGTCGATTATCCCATCCCTGCTGGCGCTACACTTTCATCTCGACTCGTGCCGTCTCGGCGACCTCCGCCAGCCGGGCGGTGGTCAGCACTCGGATTCCGTATTGCTCCATGGTCTCCCGCGCATAGTCGTAGCGAGTGCTCCGCTCCTCGTCGGGTTCGTTGTCGCCCTCCGGCCACCCGATCGCCTCGATGATCGCGGTCAACTCAAGTTCAGCTTTATCCACTCGCTCCACCCCGGCGATGAGTGCCGGAGCGGCGAAGGCAAGCAACTTCGCCTCATCCACCCCGCTCTCGAGCGAGATCGCCTGGAACATCTTCATCATGCCGTTGCGGTAGCCGCAGTCGATGCGCAAGGGATCGCCCGGACGAGTGTAATTCGCAGCAGCAATGTGTTTGCGCATCAGCGTCCACACCCCGGCCGCCTCGAAGTGGGTGCGCATGGCTGTGACGATCGCTCCCCGGCCCCCGCGACGCTGTGCCCGTTCCCGCCGCGGGCTATCGACATAGAGGCGCATCAGATCCTCCAGCCCGGCAAGAAAGCTTTCCACTAGGTACGCTTTGGTCTCAGTAATCTGTAAACCGTTCGAAAGCGACGCCTCCAGCAACGCCATGATCGGCTTGGGATGGTCCGCGGGTTGGGACCGGAGCCGATGTCCCACCTCGATCTCCAATGCTTCGAGCATCTGCGTGTCTGCGTCGGGATCGAGACACCGCACCCTGCTCCAATCGCGGGTAAAGCGCACTACGCTCTGCTCTCCCTCGAAGCCGCGCAGCAGCACGCCAATATTGACGAACTCGTTCTTTACCGGATCCGGCACATAGCGGACGAGTTGAAACTCGCACTGTTTGCGCTCCGCCATGTCCCCCCCTCCTGATCCTTTCACACCAACCCCCCACTATCTTGCACCCATCCCTGGCCCCCCAACCTCCTTCCCCTCCCCTCCCCCTCCTCCCCACCCCAATTCGGAAACGGCCTCCTGGCCGATTCCCTGAACGCCACAATCAACTCTCGCACCCGCGCCCGGCGCGCCAGCAACCGTTCCACCAGCATTTCCAGGGCGCTCAAATTGCCGCCATACCATTCTGGCGGAATCGTCTCCGCAATCGCCCATGCCGTTTCAGGAGTCAGGTTCTCAAGGCGGCTCAGCCAGGGTTCGAAGCTCGCCCATCCCGTGATGCCCCGGTAAACGGTATTTTCCGCAAACACCCCGCCCAGGCTGGCATCAATGAACTTCCATTCCCCGGCATGAAAGCAGTATCCCTGGTCGATAAAAGTGGCCTGGTAGCGGCGTTCCCGCCGCCGCTTCTGAAAGACTGCTTGCCTCCCGTTGATGTTGCAGGTCCATTTGTCCAGCGCCAGAATGCCCGCGAACTCGTTCAGATTGCGCACTTCGAGCAGTTGCTCCTGGGGCAGATAGTCGACCACCTGGCCCGGCATCAGACCCCCCACCCAGCGCGAGGCGAAGTGGAGGCCGGGCACGCAAGGGCGCTGGCCGCCGCCAAACTCCATATGCAGATCGGGCGAATTGCCAATCAGCCAGTCCGTCACCTCGATCACCTCCGAGTGGGGCACGGAAAGCCCGATCGCGGCCCCCAACCGGGTGGCCAGCAGTTCATTCGCGAGGACGCGCACATGTTGCGGATTGTTGCGGAATTTGACTACATAAAGATGGTTGTCCGACGCCAGCATCAGGTGGCTCTGGGCCCCGCCCCGCATGCGCCGAATCTGTTGCACCGCGATCACTGCCACGGAGATCCCCTTTGCTGGCCTCTCGCTGCAACTAGCAGCATACTCGACCGCGCTTCTGGTAGCATCGCCACGGAGGAAGCACATGGAACAGGCTGTAACCGCCCCGAATGGCTCGCGCCGCAATGAAGATATCGCCCTGGATCTGTTGAAGTTTGTCGCTGCGTCAGCGGGGCTGGGAAAGGGCCCGTCGCCGGCCGCGGGCTTTGTCGCCGGCACCAGCTCTAAACCCGAAGATCAGGTCAATCAACTACTCGCCCTCTACACCAAATGCCTCGGCGCTGTGCAAGGCAAGTAACGGACGGAAAACAGCATCCGCGCAGCACCGCTGAATAAACTCAATGAACTCACTGTGCCGATGAGAAGTGAACCTGCTCTCAGCGTCGCCGTCTTCGGCGCCGGGGCCTTTGGCCGCAATCACATGCGCGTCTATCGCCAGCTGGAGCAGTCCGGTTTCGGAGTGCGATTGGCCGCGGTTGCGGACACTGACCCGGCGGCGGCAGAAGCACTGCGCCAGCAAGGAAGCCTCACCGTCTTTTCCTCGCCTGAAGCCTGCCTGGAAGCATGCCGCGCCGGAAAACTCCACCTCGATGCCGTCTCCATCTGCGTGCCTACGTCCGCCCATTATTCCGTGGCCACCCAGGCGCTGGACCAGGGGCTCGATGTCCTGCTGGAAAAACCCATCGCGGTGACCCTGGCCGAGGCCGATGCCCTGCTCGGGCAAGCGGCAGCCAGCGGAAAGATCCTGCAGGTGGGCCTCCTGGAGCGCTTCAATCCTGCGGTCGCCGCAGCTGAGCCTTTAGTCAACGGGCCGATGTTTTTCGAAGCTCACCGCCTTAGCGTCTTCCACCGCCGCGCCCTGGACGTGGACGTGGTGCTCGACCTCATGATCCATGACCTGGACATCGTGCTCAGCTTTGTGCGCTCCCCGGTAAGTCAATTGCATGCCGTGGGCCTGAGGATTCTGTCCCCCAAGGTCGACATCGCCAACGTTCGCCTGGAGTTTGCGTCCGGCTGCGTTGCCAATTTCACCGCCAGCCGCGTCAGCACGGAAACGGTGCGCAAGCTGCGCTTCTTTCAACCCCACCAATATCTGTCGATTGATTATGCCCGCCAGGATCTGCTGATCATCAACGTGGCCCCGGGAGAAAATGGGGAGCAAAACCTGGCTGCTAGTAAGCCGCCGGTCCAGGGTGGAGAACCGCTGCTGCTCGAGATCCAGGCGTTTCTCGATTCGGTTCGTACCCGCAAGCCGCCGCGGGTGACCCCGCAGCAGGCGCGCGATTCACTGGCGTTGGCCCTCGAGATCAACCGCGAGATCCACGCTCACGCCACACGCGCCGGCCTGCTCTAGCTCTGGCCGCTACTTTAACGTCTGCACCTTGTAATCCTCAGGCACCTTCAACTCAAACTGGTCATCCGCCAGCGGTTGATTCAAGTCCAGCTTTTCCACCGTGAGCGTGATGCGGAATTCGTCCAGCAACCGGTTGATGGTGATGGTGCTGGGGAATTGGGTCCCGTTGAAGTCCTGATAGGGCCCATACACCACCTGGGTTTCCAGATCGCCATCCGCGTTGTAGATGTCCTGCCCTATGGTCTTCAAGTTAAGCCGGTCGAAGTGGATGACGCGCAGCGGCGTGCTCAGCTGGGGCAGCCCGGGCGACGAGCTTTGCTTCCCGGGTTTCAACACCGTCAGGTCGTATTGCGGCTGCTCGATCGGTTGCTTGGTTTTCGGATCGAACTTGGTGTCGCTGGAGTTGGTGAGAGAAACGATCGAATCCGCGGAGATGCTTCGAATCACGATCGAATCAAGAAAGACGTCCGGACGCAGGTTTTCCATCGGGTTGGCCGCCGGGGTAGTCACGGAGTTGCTCCCTTGGATGGCGCGGCTCTTGGGAGGGATGAGCATCGTGAAGGTCTTGCCGTCACTGGCCAAATCAAACGCGCGCAGGCGCACCACCGGAAGATAGCCCAGAACCCGCAGCATCTGCGGTTTGCGCATGCGAATGTAGCCATGAATTGACGTGTAGTCGGTCTGCTGGCCCTTATGGACGCCTCCCACGGAGGCTGCAAAATCCACGGTCGCGCTCAGTGAGTTGATCTGCTCGTAGCGCTGATTGACCGACTCTACCAACTGCACTGCATCGGCGTTCAGAGGCACGCCCGCCAGTTTGGGCTTCTGTAGACTGCGGGTGTGGCTCAGGCATCCGGTCAAGACCGGTACCAGCAGCGCCAAAACCTTCAACCAGTCTCTCCGCATTCATCAACTCAGGAAATGCGAGTATAGAGCAATCGCAAAGTCAGTTCCCGGGTGCCGCCGGCTCCTCAATGGGTCCCCTGCGCATCTTTGAGGCCCCGCCGGTACGCGGTGACATTGCGCTCGTGCTCTTCCAGCGTCGTGGCAAACCGGGAGCGGCCCGAGCCACCCGCATCCGCCACAAAATACAGGAACTTGCTTTCCTTAGGATGCATCGCCGCCTGCAAAGACGCGATGCCCGGGCTGCAGATCGGCCCCGGCGGCAGGCCAGTGTGACGGTAGGTGTTGTAGGCCGAGTCTCGTTTTAGATCGGACTCGTAAATCGTTCCTCGGTATTGCTTCTCCAGCAGTGCCGCGTAGATCACCGTGGGATCGGTCATCAGCGGCATGTCAATGGCCAGCCGATTTGCGAGCACGCTCGCCACCAGGGGGCGGTCTTCTGCCGCCGGGGTCTCCTTCTCCACCAGCGATGCCAGGGTCACGATCCGGTGGTAGTCGCCCCCGAGGCCGATCGAGACGCTGCTTTGCCGGAAGCGCCTGACCATGGCGGCCAGCAATTGGCCCGGCGGCTGGTGCCGCTGAAAGCGGTAAGTATCTGGAAAGAGATAGCCTTCCAGGTTTCTGGCCCTGGGGTCGAGATCGGCAATCAAGTCCACGTCCTTATTGGCCGCGGCCAGAAAAGTCTCTTTCGATCCCAGTTGCGCGTCCTCGACGGCTTGGGCAATGTCGAAAAGGTTAAAACCCTCGGGAATGGTCACCGTGCGGGTGTAAACATCACCCCGCACCAGGCGGTTGTAAACCTCCGGAAGCGTCGCCGGCTGTTCGAAGCGGTATTCTCCTGCCTTCAACGTGCCCCCGCGCAGCACATGCCAAAGGTAGAAAGCGTAGCGGCTGCGAATAATTCCGTGCTCCACGAGCGACGCCGCAATGGTCCGCGAGCCCATCCCCGGAATCACTTCAACAAATGTCTCCGCCGGCGGCCCGGCGGGCAAGATGACTTCGCGGGTACCGAGCGCGACTGCAAGCAGGGCCAGGACCAGAAAAAGAACAACCAGAAAACGTCGCACAGGGGGACCTTGTTGGATTGGATTCTCCTTCTGGATTTTATGATGCGATTCCTGCTGCCGCCTTCTGGCAGTAACCTGTGCTGAAGGGAAGCGGTGATTGAGGGCCACCCATCGAGCCACTGCCGGAGGAGGTACGCATCGAGAACCGTGTGCAGGGACGCATTTTAGGTCTGGATGTCGGCGACCGTCGCATCGGGGTGGCAGTTTCCGACGAGTTGGGCCTCACTGCGCAGCCTGTGCTCACCCTGGTGTGCAAGAACCGGCGCCGGGACCTCGGCTCGCTCGCCCGCCTGGTACGTAAGTATGGGTGTGCCCAGGTGGTGGTGGGCAACCCGCTGTACATGTCGGGCGACGTCAGTCCCCAGGCTCTCAAGGCCCAGGCCGTGGCCCAGGACCTGCGACTCGAGACCGGCGCCACGGTTACGCTCTGGGACGAACGCCTCTCGACCACCGAGGCGCATCGTCACCTGGATGCCGCAGGCCGCCCGTCCGCAGATCGCCGAGCGGTCATCGATCAGGTAGCCGCGGTGCTCATTCTGCAGAGCTTCCTGGACTCCCACCGATGATCCGCGTCCATCACTCCCGGCGCGATGACCGGGTCCGGAAGTCTTTTGAGAGCGATACGCGCGCAAGAACCGCAATCCTGGTCCGTCGTATAATCGTGTTTTGCACGGGTGGGTCGTTTGTGCTCTGGACCCGTCGGCCTCGCTGAGATCATTGCCAAATGCCTGAACACATAAAGAAAAAGCTGGAAGAACAAATCCGCGAGCTGGAGCACGAGCTCACCCACGATCTGCCCATCGAGATCAAAAAGGCGGCTTCGCTGGGTGACCTGAGCGAAAATGCCGAGTATCACATGGCTAAGCAGCGCCAGGTCTTCGTCAACGCCCGTCTCGGGCAGCTCAAGAAGCGCATGGCGGAACTCTCCCTGGTCAACCTGACCAATATTCCCAAGGATAGAATTGCGTTCGGCTCCACGGTCGTGGTCTTCGACACCACCAAAAACGAAGAGATCACCTATAAGCTGGTCACCAGCGAAGAATCCGATGTGAATCAGGGCCTCATCTCCACCACTTCTCCGATCGGCCGGGGCCTGGTGGGCAAACAGGTCGGCGACATTGCGGCCATTGTCACTCCAAATGGCAAGCGCGAACTGGAGATTCTCAAGCTGACGACGATTCACGACGTGGCGCCATGACCTCGACAGGGACCGCGAAATGACTTGGACCAGCGCCTTCGGCAAAGGCTGTGGCGTCATCCTCCAGTACATCGTCGATGGGCTGGCGCTCACCCGCATCTCGCCCAACGTGCTTACCTTCCTGGGCTTGTTGATCAACACCGTCGCCGCCATTCTGTTCGGTTTGGCCAACGAGCACAATTACGTCCGCATGTTTCTCTACGCAGGGCTGGTCATCATCGGGGCCGGCATCTTCGACATGGTGGACGGGCGGGTGGCCCGCCAGACGGACCAGGTGACCGTCTTCGGGGCGTTCTTCGATTCTGTGATCGATCGCTACAGCGACGTTGTTTTGTTCTTCGGCCTGCTCGTTTTTTACGCTCGCGGCAATCGATTTTTCTACGTTGTTTTGGCCGCCTTTGTCATGGTCACCTCGCTCATGGTCAGCTACACCCGGGCTCGCGCCGAAGCCCTGATCGGCACCTGCAAAGTGGGCTTCATGGAGCGCCCGGAGCGTGTGGTCCTCATCATCCTGGGGGCGCTCTTCAACCGTTGGGGAGTGATGGCGCCGGTCCTCTGGGTGCTGGCCGTGTTGTCCACGATCACGGTCATCCACCGCATCAGCTACACCTATCAACGAACCAAGACGTTCCCCGCCAAGGTCAGCAGCCAGACCCAAACGCAGACCCAGAGTGCCGCCGTCACCGCGCGCAGCACCACCCCAGACCCTCGCGCCAGCGCCCCCGATCTTGCACCGGATCTTCGCCCCGCGCCCCGCGCCTGACCATGATGGCCGGCAACCATCCCGTACTGCTGGTCCACGGCGGCGCATGGAACATTCCCGATGATCAACTCGAGGCTCATCGCCGCGGCGTCACCCGCGCCGTCAAGGCGGGCTACTCTCTGCTGAAGGAGGGAGGCTCCTGCCTGGACGCGGTAGAGGCTGCAATCACCCTGCTCGAAGATGACGAGACCTTCGATGCCGGCCGGGGTAGCTTTCTCACTCGGGATGGCCGGGTACAACTCGATGCGTTGCTCATGGACGGCGCTACGCTCCGGGTTGGTGCGGTGGCCTGCGTGGAGAGGCTAAGGAATCCCATTCAGGCCGCGCGCCTGGTGCTCGAGCGCAGCCCGCACGTCTATTTTGTCGGCCAAGGCGCAGAAGAGTTCGCCCGGGAGCAAGGTATCCCTTTGATCGAGAACCAGGAGCTGGTGCTGGACCGCGAACGCCGACGCCTGGCCGAGGCCCAGGAACGGGAACGGGCTGGTATTCCAGACCAGACCTTCGCCGGGACGCAAACCCCAGCGGATTCCCATGACACCGTGGGCGCAGTCGCGCTCGATGTCGCCGGCAACCTGGCAGCTGCCACCTCCACTGGGGGCACCCTCAACAAGGCGCCGGGCCGGGTGGGCGACTCGTCTGTCATCGGCTGCGGGGGCTATGCCGACAATCGCAGTGCGGCCGCATCCCTGACTGGGTGGGGCGAACCCATCATGAAGTTGGTGCTGGGCAAGTGGGCCGTGGACCGGGTGCCGCAACTGGGGCCGGAACAGGCCGCCCAGGACGCCATCGCCTATCTCTATTCCCGTCTCCAGGGCCATGGCGGCCTGATCCTGCTCGGCCCGGATGGCCGCTTCGGAATCGCCCACAATACGCCGCGCATGGCCTGGGCTGTTTGCGACCGCAAGGGTGCCCGCGCGGGCACCAGTGTCAGCGAACTTTAACATCGCAAGCGGAGAATGTTTCCATGAAGTCCAAGCTCATCCTGGCTTCCGCCTCGCCCCGGCGGCAGGAGCTCCTGGCCCAAGCGGGCTACCATTTTGAGGTCCAGGCATCCTCCGTGCCGGAGTCGCTCCGGCCCGGTGAGGATGCCATCCGCTTCGCCACTCGGCTCGCCCGGGAGAAGGCGGAAGAGGTCTTTGCCCGCCGCCAAGCCGAGGCCGGCGTAGAACCGGCCACGGTCCTGGGCGCCGATACCGTCGTGGTCTGCGAGGGCGAAGTCATGGGCAAGCCGTCTGACGCTGCGGATGCGGAACGGATGCTTCTCCTGCTTTCCGGGCGTTCCCACCATGTGGTCACCGGCGTGGCCGTCGTCTGGGGAGCAAGCTCACCGCCGGCGATCGAGGTAGCCGCCGAGCTCACCCAAGTCACTATGCGGACGCTTTCGCTCGAGGAAGTCTCCACCTACGTGGCCAGCGGAGAGCCGATGGATAAGGCAGGCGCCTACGCCATCCAGGGCTATGCAGGGCGGTGGATTCCGCGCATCAGCGGCTGCTATTTCAACGTCGTCGGGCTGCCCCTTGCGCTAGTCGCCAGCATGCTGGAGGGAGCAGAGCGGCGCAGCAAAGGAGTTATCCCTTAGCTGACCTGCAACAATGGCACCCTATGTGTCACTTTTCACTTGTCACTCCCGCCGAAGGGAATGAAAGCCGCTACTGGAAGAAATTTGAGCTTTGTACGAGGGCACAATCTACAGGTTGCGGAGAAACCCATGTTCCGCGTCAGGGCACGACGTTAGTCGGGCCGTACGCGCGACAGCTACGAGGGCTTTAGAGTCTGCGTGAGAACCAGAGAGTTTGGACCGGCAACAAATGAACCGCGACGCTAAAGCCTCGCTCTCCCTGTTAAAGCAGAGGGCTCCCACCGTTCTCTCAACGAAAGCCCGGTGGGAGCCCCCGCATTTATGCGGGGGAGCTCGGCTTTCAAGCCGAGCGGCTCCATCAGCCTACTCCACCGGCTTTAGCCGCGGGCTTTCCCTTGCAATTGCAGCGGGACTGGATCCACTTCCGCTTTAAAGTCGGGCCGTTAAGCGTAAAAAAAAATGAGGGCTTTAACCCCCTGGGTACATTCCTTCGGCCTCGGTCGCGCTTTGCAAATGAAAGAAACGTACCTCTGGGCCTAAAGGCCTCATAGCCTCATATCTGACCGTACGGTCAACGCCGTGCACTTCGTTCGACTCACTCCCGGTCCGATCGTCGAGGACCAGGATTTACCGCGCTACATTCTTTAGCGTTGGTGCCTTGTCCAAGGAAGAACCAGCGGTCTTAAGAGGGGCGAATTGAAGCGTGGGTAGTTCTTCTACGGCGCGACGTAAGGTTTGTTCCCAGCAGGCATGCATGAGGTCCAGTTCCGGGTCATCGGCCTTGAAGCGCCGGTACCGGTCAAATTCCAGCTTGTCGTTCTCATAAAGCAGGACTTCGAGCGGCGGTCCCACGGTGACATTCGAGCGCATCGCGGCGTCGAGCGACAGCAGTGCGTAGGTGCCTGCGACGTCCAGGCTGGTGGATCCGAACTCGATCCCTCGATCGAGGATTGGCCGGCCATATTTCACTTCGCCAATTTGCAGATAGGGCGAATCCTCCGTCGCACTCAGAGGGTTTCCCTGGGGATATATGAGGAAGAGGTTCGGCTTATCTCCTTTGACTTGGCCGCCTAAGAGGAGATGGATGTTGAACTTGAAGTCGTCCTTCTCGAGCGCGGCACGGTCCATATCCGAGACTCGGCGAACGCAGTCCCCCACGATGCGCGCTGCTTCATACATGGACTCAGCCTTCCCCAAGCCCTCTCCGGACTCGAAATCGTTGCGCAAAAGCGTGATAACCGACTGGGTCAGAGACAGGTTTCCGCTGGTCAGGATAACGAAAGCACGCTCTCCCGGTTGGAGAAACGTGTGCATCTTTTGGCAGACGTTCACCTGGTCGTAGCCGGCGTTGGCTCGAGAATCGGATGCCATTACCAAACCCTGGCGGGTCATGATGCCCAGACAATAGGTCATGATTGCTCTCCAACCTGAATGCTAGAGCATTTTCCGGGAACACGGTATAACGATAGAAAGAGGTGGGACCTATCCTGATTGTCTGATAGTTTTTCAGCATCATAATTTTTGCGACAAGGACCTTGTCGTTCCTGTCGAACTTGCCCAGGGGAAACCTGGGCGATTCGCTCTGCAGGGCTCGATCGAGGACGCAATGCTTATTCGCTTAGGTTATGACATCGGTTTCAACATTCCAGCCCCGGTTACTATCGTTGCGATGCTCCACGTGCATCCTTCGCGGGAGCCGGATCTGCTCGAGCCCGACGAGCTAAGGCTGGATCCAAGCGTCCCGATTAACAGCTATATCGATACTTTTGGCAATCGCTGTTCGCGGTTTGTGGCCCCCGCAGGACATATCCAACTGACCGGCTCCACGCTGATTGAGGACTCCGGTATGGAAGATCCTTCTCCTCTGGATGCGACCGAGCATCCGGTGTCGGATCTACCCAATGAAACCCTGATCTATTTGCTCAACAGCCGTTACTGTGAGGTCGATCGCCTCTCCAACATAGCGGTGGAGCTGTTTGGCGATGTGGCTCCGGGCTGGACCCGGGTCCGCGCCGTCTGCAGTTGGGTTCATTCCAAGGTAGCTTTTGGCTATCAGCATGCCCGTTCCACCAAGACAGCGCTCGATGTGTTTACTGAGCGGGTTGGAGTATGCCGGGACTTTCAGCACCTGGCGGTGACTTTTTGCCGCGCCCTCAACATACCGGCGCGCTATGTGACCGGATACCTGGGAGACATTGGCGTACCGCCCAGCTTTACTGCCATGGATTTCAGCGCCTGGTTCGAGGTTTATCTGGCGAACCGCTGGTGGACGGTGGACGCGCGGCATAATCATCCTCGCATTGGCCGGGTACTGATGGCCGTGGGACGGGATGCTTCCGACGTGGCGATCACCACCTCGTTCGGTATTGCAAACCTGACCAACTTCAGCGTGATCAGCGACGAGGTGGCAATGGAAGCCGCGTCAGGATTCAAACAGTGAGTCAGGATGGCCAAATGGAAGTAGCTCGACCCAGCACGTTCGCCAATCCGCTCCTGAAGGATTATGTCCTCGACAACACCTACGACGAGATGTTCTCGCAAGACGGCCTGGTGAGGCCGCATTACGCGGCCGCGTTGGAGACATTTCTCAACCTTCCGCCGGAAGAGATTGCGCGCCGAAAGCGCTCGGTTGACCTGTCTTTCCTCACCCAGGGAATCACCTTCAACGTATATGGGCACGGCGAAGGAACGGAAAGAATTTTTCCCTATGACTTGTTGCCGCGCATCATCACCGGCGCGGAATGGCAGCATATCGAAAAAGGCCTTACCCAGCGCATTACCGCCCTGAATCTGTTTCTGCACGATGTTTACAACGAAGGGAAGATTCTGAACGACGGCCATGTGCCGCGGGAGATTGTCTACAGCTGCCGCCAGTTTCGCAGAGAAATGCGCGGCCTGCAGGTTCCGCGGAATGTTTATATCACCGTGACGGGCACAGATCTTCTTCGCCTGAGCAATGGGGAATTTGTGGTGCTGGAAGATAACCTCAGGGTGCCGAGCGGCGTCTCCTACATGCTGACCAGCCGCCGGGTCATGAAGCGGACGTTTCCGCAGTTGTTTCGCGATTACGGCGTGCAGCCCATCGAGCATTACACCCAGCTGCTGCTAAGCACGCTGCGTTCTCTGGCGCCCGAGGGGCGTCACGATCCCTCTATCGTCCTGCTGACCCCGGGCGTCTATAACTCGGCCTATTTCGAGCACACTTACCTTGCCCGCCAGATGGGCATCGAGCTGGTCGAAGGACGCGACCTGGTTATCCACGACAATGTGGTTTACATGCGCACCACCGCCGGCCTGAAGCGCGTGGATGTGATCTACCGCCGGGTGGACGACGACTTCATCGATCCGCTGGCGTTTCGCTCCGACTCCATCCTGGGAGTGGCCGGGCTCTTCAATGCCTACCGTGCCGGCAATGTGACGCTGGCCAACGCCTTCGGCACCGGCATCGCCGATGACAAGGCTGTCTACGCTTACGTGCCTGCGATCATCCGCTACTACCTGGGCGAGGAACCGATTCTGAATAACGTCGAAACCTATCTCATGACCGACCCTAAACAACGCAAATACTGCTGTGAGAATCTGGACAAGCTGGTAGTGAAGGCGGTGGGTGAGTCAGGCGGCTACGGCATGCTGATCGGGCCCCACAGCAGCGCCGAACAGCGAGACGAGTTCAAACGCATGATCGAGGCCAACCCGCGCAATTACATTGCGCAACCTACGCTCGATTTCTCCCGCGCCGGCTGTTTGACAGAGAACGGCATCGAACCTCGGCATGTGGATCTGCGGCCTTATATCTTGTATGGCGATAAGGTGCGCATTGTTCCGGGTGGGCTCACGCGCGTGGCGTTGCGGCGGGGCTCGCTGGTAGTGAACTCGTCGCAAGGCGGAGGCAGTAAAGATACCTGGGTTTTGACCGACTAGGGGAATATATGCTTTCTCGCGTGGCAGACAGTCTTTATTGGATGAGCCGCTATCTTGAGCGCGCTGAGCATACGGTGCGGGTGCTCGACGTGAATATGGGCCTCATGCTGGACAAGTCCAGCACCAGCGCGGAGGGAAGATGGAAGCGGGTGCTGGCCGCCCTGGGAAATCCGCAGGGTGTTAGTTGGAACAATGACTATTACCAACTTGTCCATACGCTGACCTTCGACGCGGAAGTTCCCGCATCGGTGACTTCTTGCCTGATCGAAGCACGGGAAAATGCGCGCCAGGTGCGCGACGAGATCAGCTCTGAGCAGTGGCAGCAATTGAACCGCATGTACCACTGGGTGATCCAACCCCACGCAGAGTATGGACTCAATACCCGGCTGGGCGATTTTCTACCCGCGGTGATCGACGGAGTCCACCTCTTCCAGGGAGTCACCGATACGACGATGAGTCATGGCGAGGAGTGGCAGTTTATTCAGCTAGGCCGCTACCTGGAGCGGGCGTCCGCGATTGCGACTCTGCTCGCCCTGTACCAACCAGAATTGCTCAGCGCACCGGAAGCGGCGGTCGAAGGAAGCCATTACCAGGAGTGGGTAGGGTTGCTTCGTTGCTGCACCGCGTTCGAAGCGTACTGCAAGGTTTACACAGCAGATCTTTCCGCCGACTGGATTTTGGAATTTTTATTGTTGAACCCGCAATTTCCGCACTCGCTGAGATATTCGATTGATTGCCTGCGCCAGGCGCTCGTCTCCGTGCGCGCCTCCAGCGGCCGGATGCCGGTGGATGACTTGTCCAGGGTCTCCGGGAAGCTGCAGGCTTCGCTGAGCTTTGCCGAGGTCACTGACATTCTGGCGCAAGACCCTGGAGCGTACCTGCAAAATATCCTGCGACAATGCCGGCAGACGCACGACCTGATTTACCGGTTCTATATTCAATATTCGGTGCAAGCTGCTCTCGCGATGTAGTGAATTTTGGGGAGCTAGGAGCTCGACGGGCAATGGACTTTTATCTGATACGGCACCTGACCAAGTTCCTCTACGCTGACCAGGTGAGCGAAAGCCTCATGGAGGCGCGGATGCACCCGCGCAGCGATAACAATCAACGCTGCCTCTCATTCTCCTTGTCGGTCAGTCCCCGTTGCCGGGTTTTCTCCTATCGCGATCACCTGGGCAACAACGTCCACCACTTCGATATCCCTGGAGAGCACTCACAGTTGGTGATGGTAGCTGAGGCCCTGGTGGAACAGCAGCCAATGCCCGAGATTCCGCAATTGCTTCGCCCCGGAGCCTGGGACGAGTTGGATTCGCTGGTGGCCTTGGGGGATTTCTCGGAGATGCTCCTGCCCAGTGAATTCGCCAAACCCTCGCCCGCCCTGCTCGATCTGGCAAAGCTACTGGATGTGCGCCGGCGCGACGATCCGCTGGTGCTGTTACGGCAGTTGAATGCTTCCCTTTATCACTGGTTTGACTATGACTCCCGCAGCACGCATGTCAACTCACCCATCGACGAGGCACTCGAATCCAGAAAGGGGGTATGCCAGGACTTTGCTCACACCATGATTGCGCTGGTGCGGCATGTGGGCATTCCTTGCCGCTACGTGAGTGGCTACCTCTATCACGGCGAGGACCATACCGATCGCTCCACGGCGGATGCTACGCATGCCTGGGTCGAAGCCTTTTTGCCCCAGGTAGGTTGGGTAGGTTTTGATCCAACGAATAATTTGCTGGCGCATAACCGGTACATACGCACGGCGCTGGGCAGGGATTACGCGGATGTGCCGCCGACCCGGGGCATCTATCGCGGTAGCAAGGAGAGCGAGCTTTACGTGGCAGTCAAAGTGTCAAAATACGTGGATTTGCCTCCTCTTGACCGCGACATGCCGGTTCCGGAAGACTGGTCTATCCTGGTTGAGCGGGCGCAGGAACCTCCGGCGCCCGCGGCTCAATTGCTGCATCTGCAGCAAATGCAACAGCAACAGCAATAGCACGCGTTCAAAAATCTTGAGGTCCTGACCAAACGTAACCTCCGCGTTTCTTTCCTTCTTCTCCAAAGAAGGCTGGATCGCGTAGCTTATCTGAGGTGATTCATGGAACAGCACTTCGGGTACTTTTGCCGGGCATACGTCGGGCAAGATGTTCAGGCGAATGTAATCGCCCGCACGCTGCTGGAAGCCGAGCTGGAAATCACCCGCATGATCCGTGGAGGAGCCATGGCAGCACACGCAGTGCAGCACGGAATGCCTGATCACGAACCGGTACTAGTGGCCAGCGCTTCAGATGGTACGGCGTCGGGAGAGATGTGGCGTTACCTGCGGCAGAACACCGGGCCGGAGTTTGAACGGTGGCAGACCGCGTACGGCTCCAAGACCAAGATCCTTGACGACCGATGGGTGGTGATTGAGCTTTCCTCGACGGGGATCAAGGAATACAGCGCTTTCGGCAAGGCCGTTCGGGCGATATGGGCTAGCGCTGGCGCGGCAATTGCGACTCCATAAGCTTCACGTCTAAAAACAGGCTTGAGTCCCGCACCTACGGCGCTCTAATGCTCTTGGGGATTGACACCCAGCCCTTCCGGGCTCGGCTGCACAGTTTGGCGGGCGGCCCTCTGGGCCTCCATCGCAAATCTACAGCGTCATTTCCCTTGCTAGTTGGCTCCGGAATGACAAAGAGGCGCGTCGAGTGCTGAGTATCCCACTCAAGCCAAAACCGGGCTTGAATGGGCATCCAGCCTTCGTTGTCGGTGATGGCAAGCTAGTCAGCGGCCAGTCGCGGCGGGATGACAAATTCTAGTGGCACGTCTTTATGGAGCGCTGCTTGCGGAAGACAGGGTCCGAGAGCTTCCGCTTGACGGGATGTGCCTGATTCTCCTAAGGTCAGAGCGCAAGTAAACGTATGCCCAAAGCCACCGAGATCAGTTCCCTGGACACGTTGAAGGAGCAGGTGCTCGAGGCCAACCTGGAACTGGTGCGCCAAGGGCTGGTTCTCTTCACCTTTGGGAACGCTAGCGGCATCGACCGCGACCGCGGGCTGGTGGTGATCAAGCCTAGCGGGGTTGATTACTCGGCACTGGCTCCGGCCGATATGGTGGTGACTGGCCTGGATGGGAAAGTAGTCGACGGCAAGCTTCGCCCGTCTTCTGACCTGGCCACTCATCTTCTTCTTTACAAAGAGTTTCCTGGCATCGGCGGGGTGGTCCATACGCACTCGGAATATGCCACCGCATGGGCCCAGGCCGGACTCGAAATTCCGGCCTATGGAACCACCCACGCAGACTATTTCTACGGCCCGGTCCCGGTCACCGAGGAGCTAACGGCGGAGGAGATTGGCGGCGATTACGTGCACAACACAGGGATCGCGATTGCCCGCCGTTTCCACGGCCTCGATCCGCACGCGATGCCGGCCGTGTTGGTGGCCGGCCACGCGCCTTTCTGCTGGGGGAAAACGTCGCTCCAGGCGGCCCACCATGCGGCCGTGCTGGAAACAGTGGCACGCATGGCGTACTTTACAGCTACCTTGCGACAAAGCTGTAACGGGGTCTCCCAGGCGCTGCTGGACCGGCATTATTTTCGCAAGCACGGCGCCAACGCAACCTACGGACAGGAGAAATGATGGGGCGACAAGGACTGGCTAATCTATGGTGACAACTCTGGCGCTGGCGGTCTCTACGCAGCTGGCGCGCCTGAACTGGATCGACGTCCTGGTGATCGCGATCTACTTCGCGATTGTGGTCTTCATCGGTTTCTATCTACGGGGATCCTCCAACACCAGCGAAGAGTTCTTCATGGCCGGGCGGGAGATGACGGCCTGGATCGCCGGGCTGAGCTTCGTTTCCGCCAACCTGGGATCGCTCGAGTTGATGGGATGGGCTGGATCTACCTACCAGTATGGAATCCTGGCCATGCACTGGTACTGGATCGGCGCTATTCCCGCGATGCTGTTTCTCGGCATCGTCATGATGCCGTTCTATTACATCTCGAAGACCCACTCTGTACCGGGATATTTAAAGCTTCGTTACGGTGATGGGGCACGAGCCCTCTCCGCAGTCAGCTTCGCGTTCATGACGATTCTGATGAGCGGCATCAACATGTACTCGATGGCCATTGTGATGAAGGTGGTTCTGGGTTGGGACCTGAACTTCAGCATCTGGGTTTCATCGGTCACGGTGGCGGTGTATGTCGCGCTGGGCGGGCTGAAGTCGGCGATCTATAACGAGATTCTCCAGTTCCTGCTCATTTGGGCGGGCGCCCTGCTGGTGCCGATTCTGGGATTGATCGAGGTGGGCGGATGGAGCAATCTGCGAACGCAGATCGCTACCAACCTGGGCCGCTCCGACTATGTGCACCTGTGGTCGACGTTGGGCCACTTCAGCACCAACCCCATGGGGGTGAACTGGTTCGGGATCGTCTTCGGTTTGGGCTTCGTAGTCAGTTTCGGCTACTGGACCACGGATTTTCTGGTGGTCCAGCGCATTCTGTCGGCTGACAGTATTCGTTCCGCCAGAATGGCTCCGGTGATCGGCGCGGCGTTCAAAATGGCGGTGCCCTTCATTGTGATCCTTCCCGGCCTGATCGCCCTTTCCGTGCTTCCTTACAAACTGGTGGCGCAGGATGTCGCAGTCAGGACCGGCCAGCATAGCTTCAATGAGGTCCTGCCCCTGATGCTGGTACGCTACTGCGGACCCGGCCTGCTGGGGCTGGGCGTCACGGCTCTGATCGCCGGCTTTATGTCTGGAATGGCGGGCAACGTCAGCGCCTTTTCCACCGTGTGGACCTACGACATCTATGGCGCCTTTCTAAACAAGAAGGCGACCGACCGGCACTATGTAGCCATGGGCCGCTGGAGTACTCTCGTTGGCGTGCTGGTTTCCGTGGGCACGGCCTACCTGGTGCAGCATGCAGCCAGCATTATGGATTACGTGCAGCAACTGTTCAGCTTCTTCATCGCGCCGCTCTTCGGAACAGTGATCCTGGGCATGCTGTGGAAGCGCGCGACCAAAGAGGCCGGGTTTTGGGGGTTGCTGGCGGGCACCGTGACGTCCATCAGCCTGTGGCTGTGGGTGCAGCACGATCCGCATGCTTTGCGCTACGTTGCCCTTTCCGCGGACGCCAAAGATATGGCAGAGAATGTCTATCGCGCCCTATGGGCGTGGCTGGTCTGCGTGCTGGTTACGGTGGTGGTCAGTTACATGACCAAACCCCGGCCGGTCGCCGAACTGGAGGGGCTGGTCTATGGCGTCTCTCCCCTCCCTAAAGAACACGACGATCACTGGTACCAGCGTCCGATAGTGTGGGCGGGCGCGGTGGCAGTGGCCTTCATCTTCCTCAACATCGTCTTCTGGTAAGGAGGGCCTATGCGAGAATCTTTTTCTATCTGGTGGTTCGCAGGTGTGCTGCTGCTGGCTTATGGAGTAGTGATTTTCAGCACCGGCATCTGGGAACTCAGCCATCCGCTGCTCCATCCTCCAGTCCTGAATAATCTTCACGCACCGATTTGGTGGGGCGGCCTACTCACGGTCATCGGCCTGGGTTATACCATCGGCTTTCGCCCCAAGCAAACGGTCAACAAGCGAAGGAAATAACAATGGCGAAACAGATGACGTTCGGCGTGATTGTAGGTAACCGGGGCTTTTTTCCCGATCAACTGGCGAAGACAGGCCGTGAAGAGATCCTCAGAGTGTTGGCGGCGGCGGGCATCCGCACCATCGCGCTGACCCCGGAAGAATCCAAGTTCGGCGCCGTCGAAACCCCGACAGAAGCACGCCTATGCGGGGATCTGTTCCGCAAGCATCGCGATGAGATGGATGGCGTGATTGTTACACTTCCCAACTTCGGCGAAGAGCGCGGGATTGTGGATGCGTTGCGCTTGTCTACGCTGAAGGTCCCGGTGTTGGTGCAGGCCACTCCCGACCGGGCTGCGGATATGAAGATTTCCCATCGCCGCGACAGCTTTTGCGGCAAAATGTCGGCCTGCAACAACATGATGCAGTACGGCATTCCCTACTCGCTCACTGCGCTGCACACGGTGCAGCCCGACTCCGATGATTTTCGTAAGGATCTGGCCTGGTTTTCCTCAGTTTGCCGGGTGGTGCGTGGCTTTACCAATCTTCGTGTGGGCGCGATTGGCGCGCGTCCGGCGGCCTTCAACACAGTTCGCTACAGCGAGAAGCTGTTAGAGCGGAGTGGCATCTCGGTCGACACGCTCGATCTCTCCGAAGTGCTGGGCCGTATCGAAAGGCTCAAGGATAACGACGACGCGGTGCAGACCAAGCTGGCGGCGATCCAATCATATGTATCCACCAACAACATCCCGATTGCCGCGCTGATCAAGATGAGCAAGCTGGGCGTGGTCATCGAGCAGTGGATGCAGCAAACCTATTGCACGGTGAGCGCGATCCAATGCTGGACGTCTCTCGAAGAATACTTCGGCGTGGTGCCCTGCACGGTGATGAGCATGATGAGCGACAACCTCTTCCCCAGCGCTTGCGAAGTGGACATTTGCGGAACTATCAGCATGCATGCGCTGGCCCTGGCCTCGGAGACCCCGAGTGCGCTGCTGGATTGGAATAACAATTACGGTTCCGATCCCGACAAGTGCGTTTGCTTCCACTGCTCGAATTTGCCCAAGCACTTCTTCAAGGACGTGGTCATGGACTTTCAGGCGATCATCGCCGGCACGGTGGGCAAAGAGAATACCTTTGGCACCTGCGTTGGCCGGGTGAAGGCCGGCGCGATGACGTACGTGCGCTTTTCTACCGATGACTATCATGGCAAGATCCGGGGATATGTGGGGCAGGGGGAATTTACCAACGATCCGCTGGAAACTTTTGGCGGCGCCGGCGTGGCCAGGATTCCTCGACTGCAGAAGCTGTTGCGACTGATCTGCGAGCAGGGCTTCGAGCATCATGTCGCTGCCAACTTTTCGCAGGTGGGGAGCGCGGTGTACGAAGCAGCTACGCGGTACCTGGGCTGGAGCATGTACAACCATGACGCGGAGCAGGCTTAACGGTGGCGATTGTTGCTGGAGTTGATTTTGGCACGTTAAGCGTTCGGGTTACGTTGTTCGACGGCTCCCGGAGCGACAAGGGTGGATTGGCCACGGCATCGGCCAACTATCCTCTGAAGCGGAAGCGGGAAGACCCGGATTTCGCGACCCAATCCCATCAGGATCAGATGGACGGGCTGGTCAGCGCGATGCGCGCCGCGCTGGCCAAAGCCGGGATCCCGGGTGAACAGGTCGAGGCTATCGCGCTGGATACGACCGGTTCCAGCGTAGTTCCGGTCGACTCAGGCATGCAGCCGCTCGACGACTACTACCTGTGGTGCGATCATCGCGCCAAGGGTGAGGCGCAGCAGATTACTCAGCTCGCCCACGCGGAGCATCTGGAAGCGATCGAATGGTGCGGCGGAGTTTATTCCCATGAGTGGGGATTTGCCAAGCTGCTCCACTGGCTGCGCCACAACCCGGAGAAGCGCGGCCGGCTGGCGAGCGCCTTCGAACATTGCGACATGGTGGCGGCGACTCTCTGCGGGATTACCGACCCGAAGCTGGTGAAGCGCAGCATCTGCGCGATGGGCCATAAGTGGATGTGGAATCCCAAGTGGGATGGGCTGCCGTCGCAGGCTTTTCTTTCCAGCGTAGATCCGCTGTTGGATGGCATTCGCAACAAGCTTGGTGGCAAATATCACACCTCTGACGTGCTAGCCGGACATCTCTCGGCTGCGTGGGCAGAAAAGATGGGAGTGCGGGCGGGTATACCGATTCCCGTAGGCGCCTTCGATGCCCACTGGGATGCCATCGGAGCAGGGTGCAGGGAGGGGGATGTCGTCAATGTTGTCGGGACTTCGACTTGCATCATCGCCATACAACGGAAGAGCACGCTGATTCCGGGCGTCTGTGGAGTGGTCCCCGGCAGTGTGGATCCGGGATACACCGGGATCGAGGCTGGGCTTTCGGCGACGGGCGATATTTTCGAAGGGATTGCGCGCCGCGCCAATGTCAAGGTTGCAGAGCTAAGCCGCGGATTGGAGAATTACCGGCCTGGACAAACCGGGTTGCTGCGGCTGAGCTGGGATAATGGCGACCGCACGATCCTGGTCAACCCGGAGCTGGGAGGGATAACGCTGGGCTGGAACCTGGTCAACACTGCGCAGGATGAATTGTTCGCCGCGATCGAAGGCACCGCCTTTCATACGAGGATTATCCTCGAGCGCCTGGCTGAATATGGAGTGCCGGTGGATCGCGTGATCAATGGGGGCGGGATACCGCAGAATAATCCAGTGCTCAACCAGGTGTATGCCAATGTGCTGGGGAAACCGGTGCTGGTGCCGGACGGGATTCCGACCAGTCTTGGGTCTGGTATCTTCGCGCTGCTGGCGGCGGGCGCATTCCAGTCGGTGGAAGAGGCGCAAGCGAAGATGTGCTTGCCGTACCAAACCTATCAGCCGGAAGTTGAAGCTGTGGGTGTGTATGAGGAGCTCTACCAGCTTTACCGGAAGGTTTATTTCGCTTTCGGTTTGCGGGGCGCCCCAGCGGTGGAGTTGGGGGATGTGCTGCCTCGGTTGATAGCGATTCGGTCTTCAGTGGTGGGTGGATAGAAAAAGCACGCCGAGTGCCGTGGTATCCCACTCAAGCCAAAAAACGGCTTGAATGGGGCACCCAGCATCGATGGTTGGGATGGGCTCTAAGGGCCGTACTCGGCGGCTACGGTTTCGGGTACGCGTAGCCAGCCGTAGAGGGGAAAATTCTCTACCAGCTCAAGGACTTGTCCTCGGATGCGACGCAGGGCCTGCGGGTCGTTGCGATGATCCAAGGCTTCCGTGATCCACTTGGCGATGGTACGCATCTCCGGCTCGCGCATGCCTCGCGTGGTCAGGGCCGGGCTGCCGATGCGGATGCCGCTGGGCTTTAGGGGCGGATTGACGTCGTAAGGAATGGCGTTTTTGTTGACCGTGATGGCCGCTTCATGCAGCGCGTTTTCGGCTTCGCTGCCCAGGATGCCGCGGGAAAACACGTCTACCAACATCACGTGGGTATCGGTTCCTCCGGAAATGACACGGTAGCCCTCGCCCATCAGGGTCTCGGCTAAGGCATGCGCATTCGCTACCACCTGCTGCGCGTATTGCTTGAAGTCCGGTTCCAGAGCCTCGCGAAACGCTGCGGCTTTGCCGGCAATGACGTGCACCAAAGGACCACCCTGCTGTCCAGGGAAGACACTGCGATCCACCGCGGTGGCAAATTGCTGCTGGCACAAAATCATGCCGGCGCGAGGACCCCGCAACGTCTTGTGCGTGGTGGTGGTGACCAGGTGCGCGTGCGGTACCGGGGAAGGATGGACGCCGCCAGCAACCAGGCCTGCGAAATGGGCCATATCGATCAAGAGCAAGGCACCGACCTTATCCGCGATCTGCCGCATGCGGGCGAAGTCGATGATCCTGGGGTAGGCGCTGCCTCCTCCGATGATGAGCTTCGGCTTTTCCCGCTCAGCAGTGGCCTCAAGGAGGTCGTAGTCGATCCGCTCCGTTTGCTTGTCTACGCCATAGAAGACCACGCGGTAGAGCTTGCCGGAGAAGCTGAGCTTGTGCCCGTGGGTCAGGTGTCCACCATGAGCCAAGTCAAGACCCAGGATGGTGTCGCCCGGGTTGATGACCGCCATGTAGGCCGCTGCGTTCGCCTGAGAACCGGAATGAGGCTGCACGTTTACGTGATCGGCGCCAAAGAGCTGCCGGGCACGGTCGCGGGCCAAGTTCTCGACGACATCGGCATACTCACAGCCGCCGTAATAGCGCTTGCCTGGATAGCCTTCGGCGTATTTGTTGGTGAAGACTGAACCGACCGCCTCCAGCACCGCCTGGCTTACAAAATTCTCCGAGGCGATCATCTCCAGGCCCTCGTGCTGGCGGCGAATTTCGTGGTCAACGGCCGCGGCGATCTCCGGATCGGCCTCGGCAAGCGTGCGGCGCATACGGTCAGACATGTTCGGATTTTAGTCGATGGAGGGAAAGCACTGGACGGGCTCGCCCATCTTTTTCGGCCCAGGTACGCCGGTGCGAACCTGGGGCACCCTGCATGTTCCCTTACACGGCGGGTCCCGAATAAAAGTGCGATAAAAGCGTCATAAGCGTCATTAGTTACTTTTGGTTACCTTAGTAAGCTAGCGAGCAATCAGTTCCTTTTCTGGGGCGGCCAGAGCTGGAATCGTCGCTAAGTGCTTGAACGCTCCGTAGATAAAGGAGCCGATGTACCAGCCATCCATGAACTTGTAGGGGGTTTCTCCGGTAGTGTAGTGGCCGCAGGGCAAGACCTTGGAGACGAAATCTATTCCGCGGCGGCGGAAATTATCGATCACCTGGAGCGAGTATTCGCGGAGGAAGGTGAGGTCATAGGTGGCGTGAACCAGCAGGATTTTTTTAGGGTGGGCGGCAAACTGGTCCATGTAATAAGACGGGCTCACGGCAGCCCAGACATCGCGCAGCCGTTGCTGGGTCATGGAAATGCCCTCGAAGGCGGCGCGGATGTGCCGGGTGCTCTGGCCCGTCCAGACGACATCGCCAAAGGACATGGAGGCGTGGTTGAAGGCGCCTACACGCACGCGGCTGTCGAGCGCAGCGGCAAGAAAGGCGTAACAGGAGCCGAGACTCGTGCCCAGAATGCCGAACTGCTCGTAGCCCTGTTGCTGAAGCCAATCGATGCAGCAACGGATGTCGATGACGGCTTGGCGGCAGGAAGAGATGGTGCGGCCGACGTTGGCGCTGACGGCATAGTCGGCTCGAGCCAATTCCGCCGGGCGGCGGATGTCGTGGTAGGGCTTGCTCAAGCGCAGGGCGGATACGCCAAAACGATTAAAGAGTGAGCAGAGAGCGTTGTGGCTGAACGCGTCGGCATTCCACTGCGGCATGACGATGATTGCCTGTTTGGGTTTGCCTGCCTGCTTTGCCGGGGAAGCCGGAAACCAGCGGGCGTTGACCCGATCGTTCTCCGGATAGGGTGTGCGCACGGGCGAAGTAAAGCGCAGAAATTGCGCTTTGGGGAGCTGTCCGGCGGCTGCCAGCCGGCGAAATTTCGCATCCTGTTGCAGAGTCCGGGGTCGCACGTTGGTAGGAAACAACTGGGGATGACGCTCCTCGAGCACGAAATCGTCCGGAGTCTGGTAGGCGAAGAACTCGGTGCGATGGCGCAGGATGAAGTCGTTCAATTGCAGCATGGCCCGCTCGGCCGCGGCATTATCCCCAGGAGGGTGCGGGGGGAAATTGAATCCGTTGGACTGGGCGAATTCCTGCAGCCAGTCAAATCCCCACTCGACCGGACGGACGATGCGGTTGGTGTCACGGGTGGTGAGGGCGGTTTCCCAGCGGTACATCCAACGTGCATACTGCTTACCGAGCATTTTCCTCATTTCGCGCTTTGGGCCTGGATGCGGAATTGTTCCACCACAGCGGACATATCTTCATCTCCTTGCCCGGCGGTGATGGCGTGCTCGAAGACGCGCAGAGCAGCCCGGCCCATATCAAGGTCGAGGGCGTGATGGTCTGCTTCGCCGACTGCGTAGCGGAGATCCTTGGCCATGAGCCGGAGCAGAAAATTGGGCTCGTATTGGCGCGCCGTCATGCGCCCGCTGAGCAGCTTGACCAGGGGGCTGCCGGGGGCTCCCTCGGTCAGCACGCCAAGCGCCTTCTCGCGGTCAAGGCCACTGCGCTCGATCAGAGAAAGAGCTTCGGCCAAGGCCGCTGCTTGTGAGCCAGAAAGGAAGTTGTTGATCAGCTTGAGGCGAGCGCCGCTGCCCACCGGACCCACGTGGATTACATCGCGGCCCATGGCCTTGAGGACTGGGGTGATCTTATTGACGGAATCTGCTGAACCCCCAGCCAGAAAGAGCAACTGGCCGGTTTCTGCCTGGACCTTGCTTCCCGTAACCGGAGCGTCCACGAGCTGACAGCCGCTTTGTTTTGCCGCCCGGTCAAGTTCCTCAATCCATTCCACGGTAACTGTGCTGGACTCGACCAGGATGGTTCCCGGCTGGGTGCCTAGCAGGGCCTCGCCCCGGCCCAGCCACACGTCGCGGCAGACCACTACATCGGACAACATGCTGATGACCACGGCCGCGCCCGCCGCCGCCTGGCGGGGGGAGTTGGACACCGTGGCTCCGCGGTCCGCCAGCGCCTTCGCCCTCTCCGGGGTCCGATTCCAAATGCTGAGTGGATAGCCGGCATCGAGCAGGCGGCCCGCCATGCCTGAACCCATCAGTCCAAGCCCTAATAACGCAATCTTTGTGTCTCCCATACGATCTCCTGCCAAAGTTCTAGAATAGAGGGGTTATGGCATTTACGGAACAATACGACATTGTAGTTGTGGGTGCGGGGCACGCGGGGTGCGAGGCGGCCATGGCCGCTGCCCGTATGGGCCTGCGGACGGCGCTGTTCAGTTTCAATTTGGATTTGATCGCGCAAATGTCGTGCAATCCGGCCATTGGGGGCATCGCCAAAGGGCATTTGGTGCGGGAGGTGGATGCGTTGGGCGGCATCATGGGCGAGGTCGCCGATGCAGTGGGGATTCAATTCCGTTTGCTGAATACCTCCCGCGGGCCAGCCGTGTGGTCTCCGCGAGCCCAATGCGACAAGCGTCAGTACCGGGTGAAGATGCGCCAGGTGCTGGAGTCACAGGCGAATCTGCATATCAAGCAAGCGGAAGTAGTGGACTTGGTGCTCGACGGGCCGGCAGACCAGGAGACTCGTCGCACGCTGCGTGGGGTGCGCTTGCGCGACGGCCGCACGGTGTTGGCGGGGGCGGTAGTGATCACCACCGGCACCTTCCTCAACGGCTTGATTCACTGCGGCGAAGAACGCTACCCCGCAGGCCGCAGTGGCGAGCCACCCAGCGTTCTGCTAGGGGAGGCGCTCAAGAACCTGGGCTTGCGCGGGTGCCGGCTCAAGACGGGCACACCGCCGCGGCTGGATGGTCGCAGCATTGATTGGAGCCGCTTCGCGGAGCAGCCCGGGGATGTGGACCCGACTCCGTTCAGCTTTCGCACGGTGGAGTTGCCGCAGAAGCAGATCTCCTGCCACATCGCGTACACCACGCCGGAGACGTTGCGCATTATCCGCGAGAATGTGAGCCGCTCACCGATGTACTCGGGGCAGATCACGGCGATCGGGCCGCGGTATTGCCCTTCGATTGAAGATAAAGTGGTTCGTTTTCCTGATAAGGAGCAGCATCAGTTCTTCCTTGAGCCCGAAGGGCTGGACACCAACGAGGTTTACGTCAATGGCATGTCGACCTCTTTGCCGATGGAAGTGCAGTACGAGGTGGTGCGCTCGATTCCGGGCCTGGAGACGGCGGAGATGCTCCGTCCCGGATATGCCATCGAATACGACGCGATCGATCCCACTGAGCTTGATCGCAGCCTGGCGGTGAAATCGATTGCCCGGCTTTATCTTGCGGGACAGATCAATGGCACCTCAGGGTACGAGGAGGCGGCTTGCCAGGGATTGATGGCCGGCATCAACGCTGCGCTTCTGGTGCGCGGCGAGGCGCCCTTCACGCTCGATCGCACCGAGGCGTATACCGGCATCCTGATCGACGATCTGATCAGCAAGGGCACCAACGAGCCGTATCGCATGTTTACTTCGCGTGCTGAGTTCCGCTTGCATCTGCGGATTGATAACGCCGACCGGCGGCTGACTCCGTACGGACGTAAGCTGGGATTGATCAGCAACGGCGCCTGGCAGGATTATGAGGATAAGCAGGCGCGCGCGGTAGCGCTGGAGAAGCTGCTGGCCACGCGCAAGGTGAACCTTGAACGGCTTGGTGCATTGCTGCCCGAGATGGCTTCGGCGCTGGGCAATGTGGCAGGGCATAGCTACACCCAACTGCTCAAGCGACCAGAGATTAGTTTGGAGACGCTGCTGCCTGTGTTGCGGATGGAATGGGAACAGGGGTCTGGGGAGCTGGGCTTTTTTGATGGTGTGCTCAATGCGAGGGTTCGCAACGAGCTCAAGTCGGTGGAGACGGAGATCAAGTACGCGGGGTATCTTGATCAACAGCGCAAGGCGATCGATAAGCTCAAGAAGGCGGAGCAGCGGGTTATTCCGGCGAATTTCGAGTATGCGGGGATTAGTGGGTTGTCGCGGGAGATGCAGGAGACGTTGGCCCGGGTGCGGCCGCAGACGCTAGGCCAGGCGAGCCGGATTCCCGGCGTGACCCCGGCTGCGATGTCGCTGCTGAATGTTTATTTGGAAGTGGGCGAGAAGCGCAGAGCCCTGGCGACGTCGGATTAGACGCTAAGTGCGTCGGCTTGCTCTCCAGCATTCGTTAGCGCGAAAGCAAACTGGTCATTCTTCGCATCCGTCCATTTCCCAAGCGAATATTAGAATCCTGGTGGAGTTGGGGGTGGAGGGGCGGCTTCTACTGCCGGTCCGCCGATGCCTACGCCTTGGCCCGGGTATTGCTCTGAGTCTGGAGCCTGATTTTGCAGGCCGGGATCAGGCGCAGGCGCTGCGTAGGGATGGCGGGCGCGCGCCTGAGGCCCGGGCGGGACAAAGCCGTCACCGGAAAAACGCGGGATGCCGAAATGACCGCGTAGATGTAGCAGATCGACCGTGCTGATGTCCCCGTTGAGCGCAATCAGATTGAGATCTTTCGGTTTCGAGATCAGGACCATCATTCCAGTCACATCCATGTGAGAGAAGTTGATCCATAGATCGGTTTGACCGTCGTCAAAGGGATCTCCCTTGCGGTGGGCTGCGACCAGATGCCGCCAACCAGCGGCTTCGTATTGCCTGCGGATTAGATCGAGTGCTGCAGGATCGTAGAGACCGGGCGCGGCGAAGTGATAGCTGTGCACCGAAATGCCATTCAGCTTGGCGATGGCGCTGCGCGTTTGCGGATCTGCATCGCCGACAAAGTAGCCGGCCAGCTGCAGCATGGAGCGGTCAAAGGTGAAATCGGTGTGAAAGGCGGCGCGCTGGCCGAGTACCTCAAATCCCTGAGGGATCCAGCTCTGAGGCTGCTGCTGGTTTGGCGCGGCTTGTGCACTTTGCCCAGAAACGGCAAGAGATCCTGCGAGCAGGAGACCGATAAGGGCAAAGGTAGCGCGGGGACGAAACATGACTGGTCACTCCTCCAGGTTATGACGCCAAAACCCTGGAAAAGTTGTGACGGCAGATCAGGGAACCATGACAGGGCGGAACCCATCGCGCGGAAAGGCTCCGATCGGCCCGGCCTCGGATTCAGGCTGAGGCCGGAAGAGGTAGCGGACAAAGAAGCCGCCCGACTGACTCACATAATCCCGGGTGTTGTTGACGTCGAGGAAGCCGCCGACATACCAGTGATCCTGAACCCGGTAGGCAATCTCGGTTTGCAGATCGTAATTGGCACCAACTCTCGAATTCACCGGTTCCAGCGGATTGCCCGCAGCGGCCTGTAGATTCGGGTCGAGAGGGTAATAGGGTTCCGAGTCTTCCTGGAAGCTTTGCGCACCAATGCTGGCTCTCACGTTGTAGTGCAGATTCGGTCCGTACTGTCCTGTCCAGCTTACGGGCATGGCCGCTAGGAAGTATGCTTCGGGACTGAAATAGCCCCCTTGGCCATAAGTGAAATAGCGCAGATTGTGGGCGTAGTGCATGCCAAAAAATTGGGCCCCGAGTACCAGGGAGCCCAGGTTGGGCAGAGTCAGCAGGCGCCAGTATGCGCCTGCGTTTCCATGGACCCGGTTATTTGTCAGCACGTGGCGGCCGGTGATGTACTGGCCGCCAAGACCAGCATAGAACCCTGAGAGTGCATCGCCGTGCGCGAGCTGCACATCAGCGGCGTTGATCACGACACCGCCCCAGATGTTTCCGTCGAAGGTGGCGGTCGCTGAACCCGGATCGCGCAAGCCGGAATAAGCCAGTTGAGTTTCCTTCGAGCCATCGCGCGAGAAAAGGAAGGTGAGCGGGCCGCCCGCAGGGCGCCAGCGCACACCCCCGGTGATGTTCTTTACCAGGAAGCCAAAGGGCGTTTGGCCCACCCTGGCGGCGAAATTGACCGCCGTGAGTTGCAGCTCGCTAGCCACACCATCCGCATTTTGCTGAGGTGATATTGCACCCAGAGGCAGCGTTCCGAGGTTTAACGTAGAGGTGCCGGTGGCTACCCCGGCATCCAGAAACACGGGAGTGGTAATCATGGTGAGACGTGCGTTCGTGCCCAGCAGCGTAGAAGCTTCGAAGGGAGCCTCCAGTGCCGTCAGCTGGTCATAGCCGGGCGTCCCGCTGCGATGACGCACATCTCCTGTTCCACCCACCCAGGGGCTGAGACCGCCGTCGATGGCTTCGATTTGTTGCCGCGCCTCCTGGTTCGCGTTGAGTCTGGGCAGCGCCGGGACGTAGCTACCGCGCAATGGAGGCAACTGAGAATCCACCAGCTGTTGATCGGTCAAGCCCGGGGCCTGAGGCACCTCCTGCCGGGCGGCTGCGCTCTCCAGTTCCTGCCGAGCACCTGCCTGTCCTGTGCTGGCATAGCGTATGGTCAGCCTGCTGCCTGCCGCCCCGTCGAATGAATTTGCTTCAGGCGAAGCGACGAGGTTGGACTGGGGCCCCTCCACCGGTGGCCGGTAGTCGCTTAATGTGTCACCTCTGCCGCCCGCCGGCGGGAGACTCGAGCTAGTAGCAGCTTTGGGTAGGACGTCGAGATAGGGTTCGGGTCGAGGGTCGGCTTCCGCGACTATCCCAGAGGCAGTCTCAGGTTCTCCCGGCAGCAGATTGGTGCGCCGCACGTCACTCGATTCCGGACTCGATTTCGGGCTCGATTTCGGGCTCAAGAGAGAGGCGAGCGTGTCGGCCGGCGTCAGCGGCCCCCTCTCTTGCAAACCCACAACAGGAGTTCGCAGGGTGTGAGCCAGCCGATCCGCGGCTCCGGTGTCGGGACTGACGGCCAAGGAAGCCTTCCAGTAATCGCGTGCGCGGCCGTTGTCCCCCCGGGCCTGTTCGTATCGGGCTGCCAAGCCCAGGACCCCGCCATCCCGAGGGTACAGCTCGAGTGCTTGCCGCAGCCAGTTTTCGGCCAGCTTGAGATTGTTCGCGGCTAGCGCCGCGCGGATAGCTCCCTGGTAGTCCGCGGCTGAGGTCAGGTCGAGCGATTGATAGATGGCCAGTGCTGCCGGTGCGTCTCCGGCGGAGAGATAGCCGCCGGCCAGCGAACGGCTGACCGCCGCGTTGCCGACAAGAGCCTCTCGGGCGGTATTCAAAATTTCAAGTGCGCGGCGCGAATTCCCTGCCCCTGTGGATTGGGCGGCGCGCCGCACACTCCACGCCGCCCAGATGGTCTGTACCTGGCCCCGCTGGCCATCCGTGAGGTCGTCGCGGCTTCCGAGGCGCATCAGCGTGGAATAGAGATTACCTTCGTCCCCGGCAGCAAAGAACAGCCAGCTGGTCTGGATTTCCACGTCTGCCGGCGTGGGCGTGCCTTGGGCGGCATACCGCGCTCGCAGCCGTGCCAAGGTTGCGAGCGCCCAGCGGGAGTGCCCGGTGGCGGAGTAAATCGCGCTCAGGGTCAGCAGATAGTCGTCGTTTTCAGCGAGCTCAGTCTGCACCTGCGCGGGGATGTTCGCCACCTCGGCCAACGCCTGCGTGTCTTCTGCCGACTGGTGCAGCGTTGAAAGTAGTCCGTTCCACGCATCCAGGCGCTGGGGATCAGCGGTGATGACTCTACGGTAGATGTTGACCGCGGCTTGAAGATGAATGCGCTGCCGCTCGATGGCGGCGATCTGCAGCTGCAAACCGGAGGAGGGTTTGATCCCCTGCTGGGCGAGGAGAGCCTCTGCTTCCTCGAGCAGCTGTTGCGCATCTTCCCTGCGGCCCTGCTGCTGGTAGACGGAGGCGATGAGGCTGAGAAAATCCGGGTCGCGTTGTGCGGCTGCGAAAGCCGCCGGAGGCAGGCGTTCCACAGTGGCGAGAGCGGCAGCGTCGTCATGCATCAGGTGCTGGTCAAGGATGAGCCCCCGCCAGGCTGCGAAATTAGTTGGTTGCTCGGCAACTAACTGGCCATAGAGACCGGCGGCCTGCTCGTGACGCCCACCGGCCGCCAGCACTGCGGCGTACTGCATCCGCAACTCGGCTGTCATGTTCCTGCCGCCCTCGGGGAAGGGCAGATTCAGGGCTTGCTCCAGGGTCTGGCGGCCCTTGGCCTCGTCGCCGGTAGCTCGATAGGCCTCAGCCAATCCAAGCAAGTAGGCGGGGTCGGCGGCGAGCGCCGCCTCAACAGCGGGGGGAAAGTGTTTGCTGGTGACGAGGGCCTCGCGAGGCTGGCCGGCCTGCGCCTCTGCCATGAAGAGACCGCGCCACGCTGGGGCAGAGTTCGGCTGCGCCTTAACCCAGCGCGCATAGACTTCCATAGCCTCAGTGCTCTGGCGGGCCCGGAGTAAGGTCCCAGCCAAACCGGCCAAAGCTTCTGGACTTGACGGCCGCAGGGCCAGTGCCTCGCGATAGCGCTGGGCGGAAAGATCCATTTGACCGTCTTCGAGTGCCTTGGCGGCCTCACCCATGGTGAGCCAGAAGTGAGAGGTGTCGAGCGCGGTATCGATTGCGCGGTCCTTCGATCCGGCGCGACGTGCGGCTTCGAAGTCAGTGACCGCCTGGGCGAAATCACCTTGCTTCATATGTACGAACCCTAGACCTGCGAGGGCCCGGGGATTGGCGGGATCTTTCTCGATCAGCGCGCGAAACCCTTGCTCGGCCCGGTTGACGTCGTTGGCCGCGAGCGCTGCGTAGGCGGCTTGCTCCACCGGGTTAATCACCGGGCCCCGGGGCTGTTGCGTTTGCCTGGTTTCCGTTTCCTGAAGATGCTGGGCCAGCTCCGTATCTGGATGCAGGGTTAGATAGTGTTTGACGGCTCCCGAGGACGCGGGATTCTGCGCATCCCACAGCAAGGCTTGTCGCAGGGCTGCCTGGGCCCCTGCATCCTGCGGCAGTTGCTGCAGGATGGCCTCCCCTTCCGCGCGCGTCTTGGGGTTATAAGTCAACACCCGGCCGAGCGTCGCCTGGTAACGCTGCTCGCCGGGATGGAGCTTGGCCAATGCACGCAGCCCGGCGATGGCGTGGTTTCTACCTGCTTCTGTTGCCGCCTCTGTTTCGTAATATTCGAGTGCAGCATCGTTCGTAGGGTGCTCCCCATAGAGCTGCTGGTAAACCTGCATGGCACCGACGTAATCGTGAGCTGCTGCGAGAGATTCGGCTTGCGCCCGGCGGGCGTCGTGGACCTTAGTACTCACCGTCGATTCGATGTCGGCAATCTGAGGATCCTTGGGGTTGATTTGCCGCAACCGTTGCACGTAGCGCGCTGCCTCAGCATCGTTACCCTGGCGCTTGGCCGCCCGCGCCAAGGCAGCCAGGGCCTCGGTATTGTCGGGTTGGGAGAGAAGCACCTGCTGCCAGGTCTGAGCCGCCAGATCCGTAAGGCCTCGGCCTTCGAGCGAGCGAGCTTTCTCCACCACCGCCTGTTCTGTCTTCGACTGCGCATGTGCCAGACGAGCGAAGGAAAAAATTAACACAGTTACAGTGGCGATCAGCACAGAAGCAAGGGGGACTCCGTACTTGAGGCCTTTCACTTTGGGCTCCATCTCAATTGCAACTCGCCATAGCGTCCGAAAGCGAAGATATGCTGCCTACCGCCGAGTCCGAAGAGGGAGAGGTTTTGGTTGTAGTAGGTGGGTGGCCGGCCGTAGAGGTTGGTCGTTGGATCAAGCTGTGTGGTAACTCTTGCTGCCTGGGCCACCTGGGCTGACTTCGCGCCTATCCCCTGCAGGTAGGGAAGCAGGGCTGCGGAGAAGCCGATGGGAGCGTTGCCGCCCACCACCACCATTCCTTTGCCGTCGATGTGTTCCGGTGGAATGGCATGGGTGGCTAGAAAGTTAGCCATTCCATCAACCGCATCCAGGGTTTCCGCTCCTCCGCTTGTTTCGGGATGAGTGAGGCCAGCCCAGAGGTAGACCCGGATTGCGTCGTAGCTGCCACCGGCGGTGGCGGAGCTTCCCGGCAGGGTCGCGGGTTGAAATCCGTCCTTTGCGCTGTAACTCACCCAGTCCATGGCGTAGCCGTGGCGGGCGCTTTTGGCGAGCAGGCTGGGAATCTTACCGGCAACACCCAGCCAGGGACCCTTGGGGTCGAGGGCTGCCAAGCGGGTAAACAGCGGCAGGGGAAGGTAGCTGGGATTCAGCAGCCAGCTCTCCGGCGTGGGGTGGAAACCGGCCGCGCCGGGAAGCAGCATGAGGCCGAAGCCGGGCAGCGCGACGATTTCTTTGGCTGCGATGAGGTCCAGCATCCGGCGGCCCATCAAGGCATATTGCGGTTGGCGCCAGAGCCGCCCAGCCTCGCATAGGGTATAGGCAATCCACAGATCGGCGTCCGATGCGGAGTTTGGATCGAGAACCTTCCATTCTCCAGCCGAATCCTTTCCCCAAAGCCAGCTGGGCAGTCGCGTTCCCAGGTCGCCCTGGGCGAGATTGATGGAGGTCCAGTTGAGCAGCCGATCGAAGCAATCGCGGTCGTTGGCCACCAAGGCAAAGAACAGCCCGTAGGATTGCCCTTCGGAGGTGGTTCGATTCCCTCCCTGGGGGTCGACTACGCGTCCCCGGCTGTCGATGAAAGATGCGGCGTATCCCTCCCAGAGCGGCCAGCGCTCAGCCGGGGAAGCAGCCGCGCCGGCGAACGTGATCATCGCTCCAATCAGCAGGCAAATCCAGAGCATGCCCCAACTGCTTCGCATAAGGATTACCAATCATCCGGTAATGAAGGCGGCCGATAGGAAGTTCGCGGCGGCCGTTTGCGCGACGAGCCGGCGACCCTCAACGTTCACTCCAGCGAGCCGCGCCGTACCCTGCCACGGCCGGGGCAGCGAAGTCGCGCAGCCAACCGGCCAAGTGCCAATAGTCTTCCGCGGCCGCCGACCTGGGCGCGTAATCTATCACGGTCATGCCTTCCGCGAGCGCTTCGCTGATCGCGGGACTCCGCCGCAGCACGAAGGGCAACAAGCGATCGCCCAGTTGGTGCTGCAGCGTCTCACGCACCTCCAGGTGCAGGGGCAAGGAGGCATCGAACTCGTTCAGGAGGTAAAGGGTCGCTCCGGCCCCGCCCCGCCCGGCCCCCGCGGCGGCCAGGAAAGCTTCGAGCGAGCCCAGGCCGGCGAGTGAACTGACGTCCGGAAGAATAGGCACCAAAATCGTTGGCTGCAGGCGCAGCAGGCGGCTGGCCAGGTCACGGTTGGCGGTGGCGATATCAACCAGGATGCGGCTGACGCCGCGTCCATCGCGCAGCAGTTTGCCCAGCAACGGGTCGTTGTCCTCTCCATTAGTGGGAGCAAGCTCTGCCTCCAGGCTAAGCACGCTAACCGCGGTGCCGTTTTCTGCTCCGTCAGCGGGAGAAACCGGAGAAGAAAAGGTCCGGACGACGCCCAGTTTGAACTCGCGCGACCCAAAATAGAATGGCAGCAGCCCGCAGACAGCCGTATCCGCCAGCAGGACATGCTCCCCAAGAGCGGAGAGAGCACGCCCCAGGGTGGCCACCAGGCAGGTTTTTCCCACTCCGCCGGCCAGGGAAAAAACGGCCAACATGGGTGGCTGCAGTTGGGGGCTCATTTGCGGAGCGGGTGGGGTTTCCGAGGAAATATCCGGGGGAAAGAAGACCGAGTGAACCGCGAACCAGCGGTTGGGGGCCTGCTTGCCGGGCGGTGGCTGCACGTCCCGGCACGGCGCGGCAAGGTTTAGCGGCGGGGTAGCCGGGCTGAGTGGGGTGGCGCGGGTTTCCGCTTTTGGCCCTGCCTCGGGGACGCGCACTGGCCCGCTGCGCGGCGGCTCGCACTGGGTCGTATGAAACGGGGAAACCTGGGAACGCGCGTTTTGGCTTGGTTCTGAGAGGAGGCTGGGAGGCGCCACCCCCGGCTGCGCGGCTCCGGCCTGTTCCGCTTGCTCACGCATCAGCCGGTGGCGGAATTCTCCCCGCGCTTCCTTGCGCGACGCAGAAAAATCCCAATACTTGGAGCCCTGCACGTTGGCTCGGGAGTAGAGGGTGGCGATATCCTCCGGCATTGCGCTCTGCTCTGAATCCGCCGGTCTCTCCGTCATTCCGCCTCACTTTTGCTCAATATTTCGATTTACCCGCACTCGAAGAGTCCGGGTCTTGCTCCGGTCGAGCGTGACAAACCTTAGAGGCAGGTGAGGGCGGATGCCGGGCGAAGACCACTCGTGTTCTTTTTCGGCAAAATCCGTTCGAGCTTTAGTGTCTGGGGGAGAAGCGTCGTTGCGCCAGGGATGTTGACACTGGACGAATCGGGATGTGGGCACCCATCCTAATGTAACTGTGGGTGCTACGGTACTCACAATGTCCAGTTTTCGGATGCATGCTTTTTGATCACAATTAAATGCCGGGATGCTTTCCGATCAATCAGCAGCGTTCCCGGTTTCTGCCAACTTCAAGCGTTCGCGGGATGCGCGAATCAACCACCCATGCACCCATCGCGCCAGCACAAAACTGAGCAACGTGACCAGCAACAGTAGCAGGACGAAATACTGCGTTAAATAAATGCGCATCAGGGCAAAATGGGAGATATTTCCAACACGATAGGTGCGCCCATCCATGCGATACGACTCAAATTTTGAATTTCTCAGCAGGCTGACCGACCCGCTCATATTCTGCGACTGCGATCGATCGAGGAACACCCCGGCGAAGGCATCCGCCGACGAATTCTGCTTTAGGAGGATGAGAACGAAGGAGCGGTCCGGCGAAACCGGTGATTGGATTTCTTCCATGACCGCGTCCGGTATCCCTCCTGAGTTAGAGGGTTGACTGGGCGTCGCGGAGTCTCCCAGCAGCCGGGCCCACCCACGCGCCCAGAGAGCTTCAAGGGATGAGAGAAGGGAAAGATAACCCTGTGCTGGTTTGACATGGACTCCATCGGAGTCGAGGGTCACGGGAAGCAAAGGAGCCAGCGAATGGAAGGCGGGCTGGTTGGCCACGGTTCCCAGGATGAGATAGTTGTAGTTCTTGCCGATGACGGTTTTGGGGCCAGCGACAGTGACGCGAAGCGCGGGATACCCGGTCTCCGTTGCGAAGTGACTCAGGAGATGGAGATAGAGCGAGATCTCGTCCGGGCTGGGGACTGAGGGAAGGATGACGGTGGTCTGCGACAAATCCGCGAGCTGCGTTAAGGGGAACCCAGCATTGGCAAAGAGCTCGATTCTTGGCATGGGCGTCCACAATGCAAGCCCTTGCAGATCAAGTGAGGTATGACAAAGGATTTCCCCCTGCGGAGCTGCGACGGATGCATTCTCCGTCACCTCGCGGTTGGCAGCAACGAAGTCGAAGTTAAAAAAGATGGTGTTTCCGAATGGTTGCATATTCACCACCGGGACGAGAATGAAGCGCTCACTATCAACGAAGCCTGTTCCCGGGGTCAGCTTGGTTTCGTTCACCAGCCGGCCGTTTAGGACGACACGCAACATGGAGCCTGCCGCCGCCTGGAGGGCGTTATAGCGGTAGTAGAGATTGAGCCTGAGGTCTTGTCTTTCGCCATAGAACAAATCGGGCGGGAGGTGGAAGTAGATGGGGATGGGAGTGGAGCCGTTGCTCTGAAGCGCGTCCTGTGTTCGACAGTTGGTCAGGGGCGCGGCTCTGACGGTGGGCAGCCATCGCGGTGCGTCATCTCGTTCCCGTACGGGGGGCATGACCAGATCCGGAATCGGCATCGTATCGCCCTTCAAGGAGAGGCCCTGTGCTGGATCGGTTGCCGTTGCCTGGCTGGTCAGCGAAAGGGTTCGAGCAACTGTGAGCAACTGCTCGTCATCTTCGCCGGCTAGAACCAGGACACTTTCTTCAGGATCGGATGGGTTACTTCTGAGCGCGAGCAAGGGGCCAGGGCCGGAAGGAATCTGCAGCGCTGGGGGAAGCGTCGAGCGATGGTTGGAGAAGAGGATCGCATTGCCGGGAGGGATGGACCCAAGGAAAACAGCAAAACGGACGGGCTTGGAGGTGGGAACGAGCCCGAGCCACGATGCAATCATGCCCGCTGCCTCCAGCGTTTTGGGGCCAGGTGGGGTAAGGAAGACAAAAAGAACCGTGGTGCTGGTCTGGAGTTCGCGGTCAAAGAACGGCAAGGGGAGCTGATTGAGATCGTTTTGCAGAGGAAGGCGGTCACCAGTCACCTGCAAGGTGGAGGCGGAACTTATATGAGCGAGGATGCGGGTGGCCTTATCCGGCTGCTGCATCACGCCACTTCTCGAACATTCAAAGGTGAGCGTATTGCTGCGCACCAACAGATCCGCCGGGATCAGCAAGACGGTCTCGGCAAAGCCGTGGCCCGGCTGCGAGGAAGCCGGTGGAAGCAGGGTGGCAACCGCGGCGCCGTTAAGGCCGACTTTCAGCGACGTGGTACGCGGGTCGAGACCGGAGTCAAAGCTATAAATCAACTTCAGCGGGGCATGCCTTGGCAATAGTGCGTGAGAAAGCGTGAAGTGAACGGAGTAGTAAGACTGAGGCCCGCGCATATCGATGTCTTCGAGCACGCCCATATCCTTGAGGGTAAGTTTCAGTTCGACAGCACGGCCGCTCTCTGCGGGAGAGGGCGTCTCCTCTTCGCCAGGTTTCCCTGGTTGCGAAGGCCTGGTGGGAGCAGATTCATAAGCTGTTGCGGCGGCTGCATTGGCTTGGTCCGAGGTTTTTTGAGGCAAGCCGAAACTCCGGTTACAGGCGCCCAGCCAACAAGCCAGCAGTATCAGGGCCGCGGTTTGCGCAGGGCGAGGTTTTGCGGTGATGCGTTTTTCGGGCAAAAGGCTTCTGCATATCTGGTAGATCCCGGTGAACGCGAGCACGCTCACCCGACCCAGGCTCTTGAACGGGCGATCGACTTCGATGTTTTCTGCCGGAGTGATCCAGGCATCCGCTCGCGAATACAACGCCCGCGTGAGCGTTTCCTGTTCGGGGATGGTAGGCACGGAGAACGCCAGCCGAAGTTCGCCGTCGCTCAGGCCGACTACCGTGGCTGCAATATCTTCGTCGCCGGCCTGTCTGGGGAAGGCCAATCGGAATAGATCGCCTATGGCAAAGTGCGCGTTCCCGGAGAATTTGACCGATGCGCCGCCCACAGACATGTCGATTGTCATGCCATAGACTTGTTGACCATCCTGCAAATCCATCCGCACGGGAATTTTTGCAGCAATGCGCACGGACTCGCGCCTCTGCTTTTGCTCGTGCGCCACGGCAGCCGCAACACCCAGGATGACCATGTTGAACAAGATCCAAACCAAATTCGCGATCACGGTGCCTTTATGTTCGGGATCCTTGATGAATAGGCGGTAAGGGGCGGCCAAGACACCGAAGAAGTTAATCAATAGCATCCACTTGGTAGGCCACGCGATCTTGCCGTCAAAGTGCGTCTCGCTCAGGGTACTGCCCTTGTCCGTGACGTTGAATTTACCCAATTTGGGATTGATCAGGGCGAGCAGAGTGGGAGCCAGGATGTAGGGCGCGAGCACGGTTTCGTAGATCTCGTTCCAGAAAGAGTGACGATGACTTCCCTGGATGCGCGAATTGGTGAGACTGGACAGAATGAGGTGGGGCACAGCGTAGGCCAGGATGGCGACCCAATAGCCGGGAATGATCGATCTTCCCAGCAGCATGTAGACCAGGGGCGCGCCAAGAAAGACCAGCCGCGGGACGGGATACATGAAGTGAGCCATGGCATTGAAGTAACAGAGACGTTGGCTGAACTTCATGCCCCGGGCAAGCAATGGATTTTCGGTGCGAAAGATCTGGATCATCCCGCGCGCCCAGCGGACACGCTGGCCTACATGCGCGGAGAGTGTTTCGGTGGCCAGTCCGGCCGCTTGGGCAACGTTGATATAAGCGGTGCCGTATCCAAGCTTCTGCATGCGCAGCGAGGTGTGCGCGTCTTCGGTAACTGTTTCAGTTGCTATTCCTCCAACAGCGTCGAGGGCGGTGCGGCGGATGAGGGCGCAGGATCCGCAAAAAAAGGTAGCGTTCCAAAAGTCATTCCCATCTTGAATGATGCCGTAGAACAGTTCCGCCTCGCTGGGGATGGTCTTATACCGCAGCAGGTTGCGTTGAAAGGGATCGGGAGAATAGAAATGGTGCGGTGTTTGCAGCATGGCGAGGCGCGGATCGACCATCATCCAGCCCAGAGTCATCTGCAGGAAACTGCGGGTGGGCACGTGATCACAATCAAAGATGGCGACGTAAGGAGAGTTCATCGTGGTTAGGGCATGGTTGATGTTGCCGGCCTTGGCATGCTTGTGTTGCAAGCGGGTAACGTAGCCGATGCCGGCCTGGTGGGCGAAGTCTTTGAATTCCTGACGGGTACCGTCGTCCAAAATGTAGACATGCAGTTTTTCCGGCGGGTAGTCGATGGCGTTAGCAGCCAAAGCGGTGTAGCGGACCAGGGACAACGGTTCGTTATAGGTTGGTATCAAGATATCGACGTGTGGCCATCCGGCTTCGTCGTCGGGAAGATGAATTGGCATTCGCCGCAGAGGACACATGGTCTGCATGTAGCCCAGAACCATGATCAAGATGGTGTAGACTTCCGCGGATAAGAGAATGAGCATGAAAAACGAATCGATGCCGGCGCGATTGTTGGCCGGATCGGAAAAGAAGTCGGCCAACAAATGGGCGCGCCACCAGGCATAGCGAAGGGTCGCTGTGATGGAGATGAGCATTAATGCCAGGGTGACGATACGAGAGGCGGAGAGCCGGTTGGCAGTGAGCGCGAGCAAGAGGCTGACGCCGCCGAGGATCGCCTGTTTAGGCCAACTGAGATAGAGGCTGATCAGTTGCAGAAGCAGAAACAAGGTCAGGCAGAACACCAGCATCCGGACGAATCGGGTCCCTGCATTGGGTGTGCCCGGAGATGTACTCATGTGGCTTCAAGACACCCGGTGGTCTATCGCTGTCTATCGGCGGAGATCCGAACTTGCTTAGGCGCGAGCCGTATTTGGGTCGATCGCAGGGGGCACCAAAAAGGAAGGGGCAGTGGTCCAGATTACGGACCACTGCCCCTGAAAACGACTAGTCTCTGTTAGCTGCAGGGCTTGCCCGCATCCGGGTGAGCGCCTTTGGCTTTCGCTGCGGCCTCGGTCATGTATGCGCCGGCTTTGGTCGTACCGTAGTACTTCGTGCCCTGGCAGTGATAGACCTTGGTGGAGGTGTTTAACCAGACCAGGCCAGGGCCGCCACCAGGAGCCGGAGTGGTCGACGACGTTGGCGAGGCTGCCTTGCTCTTGGGTGAGGGAGCGGCTGGTGGAGTAGGATTGGCGGCTGGGGCAGGAGCTGCAGGAGCGGCTGCAGGAGCCGTAGCCGCGGCGGGCGCAGTGGCGGCGGCCGCATACCAGGTCTTCACACCCTTGTGACCGCGGCAGGCGCCGCTCTTGCTGGCGCCGGTCCAATAGGAACCGTCATTACACAGCCCGGTAGTACCGGCGGGGGCTCCTGCGGGGACCTGGGCCACGCCTGCCTGGGAAGCGATCATTGCGGTTACAGCCAGCGCGGTACCGGCCAGCATCGAACGGATCAGTGTCTTCATATGTGCTCCAATTGAGGTCATCGCGATTATTTTTGGGGGCCGGAGCCCAATACTACGGTGACCCGGGACTGGAGCACAAGAACAAACGTCGGCTGCTTTGGCCGGCTGAAAGCAGCGCGTGGGCGGAATCAGCGGGCGTCGCGGCTGACGATCGCCACCCGGAAGGGCGGCTTGGTTTTTTCCGCCGGGTCGATTTCGTAGGTCTGGCTGGTCTTCGCTGGATCGTAGTCACGCCAGAGCCAGGTCATCTCCGCCGGAAATTCGGCTGCACCATGACCGGGGTTGTGTGTTCCCTGGCCAAAGCTGAAATGAAAATCGTAGTTCTTCAACTTCAACGCATTGGCCATGCGGATGTTGGCTAAAGGCCAGCTTCCGTATCGATCATTCTCCTGATCGTTGGCGCCATCCTGCAGCCATACGCGAATATTGCGCGCGGGCTCGCGCAGAATTTTCTCCGGATAATCCTGGCCACCATCCGGGATCGCCGGATCTTCCTTCCACTGGATGCTGGTAAAGCTGCCGATCCAGGTGATCACGCGGCTGAATTGATCGGGCATCTGCCAGGCTGCGTTCCATGCGCAGATACCGCCCGAGGAAAGTCCGGTGATGGCGCGGCTGTAGGCGTCTTTGCGGATGTTGTAATGGGCCGAGACCTGGGCCAGGATTTCATCGCGCAGGAAGCGTCCATAACGCTCACTCACGGTGTCATATTCGGTGCTGCGCATGGAGTCTTTGAGGGTGCGATGCCACTTCGCTGCGTAGGCCTGCACAAAGCTGTAGGTCGGCGTCCCCGGCGCATCCGTCACGTCACCCGGGTTGATGAAGACGCAGATCATGACCGGGATCTTTTTCTGCGCGATCAAGTTGTCGATTACGTTGAGCGCGGGATTGTTGCCATCGCGATGGATATAACCGCCACCGTCCTGGAAGACCATGAGAGCCGCGGGAACTTTGGGATCGTAGCCGGCGGGCACATACACCCAGTACTCGCTCTGCATGCCGTCATATGTCTTGCTGGTGAATATCAATTTTTCGGAGAGCTTGCCCGAGGGCACGCCAGGCTGGAGATAAGAGTCCGGGCCGAATGCGGGAAGATCCAGGCGTCCGCCGAATTTGGCGCCCGCGACCTGGTAGTAAAAGGCGTGCAGCATGCCCAGCGTTTCTATTCTGGCCACGGCGTACCAAGGCCCGTTGGCACCCAGGGATTGCATTTGCGGAGCGGCGACACCATCGATGAAGAGCGCTGGAGGGGTGGAGGATTGCAAAGCAAAGAAGAAGTCAGGGCCTTGGCCGGCCCACGCCGTGCCCTCTTGCAATTCTTTTGGGCTGAAGGTGGCGTTGATGCCATCCGCCAGGGCGGCGCTGTGGGACTGGGCAAGGCTGATTAATTGGGGCGTGGTCATTTTGTCAGCGGCGAAGGCGGGCAGGCCGGAGAAAGAGGGCACCGTGAGGAGGAAAAATATCCATGTGCGCATGGCAGGAGAACTATATCTCAGGGGCAAATTTTGGGCCGGCGGTTTAGCGTTGCGGAATGAATGGGACTTCGATCGCCAGGGCTAAAGCCGGTGGACATGAATGCGGGGGCTCCCACCATTCATGCGAACGACTCTGCCTCTCAGCCGTTCCCGTTCGATAAGTTCAGCGCAGGCTCTCCGGCAGAAACTGAAGCAGCTACAGTTGCCGTGGGAAGGGCTCGTTCTACGGGGCAGGCTGGTTGGTGCCTGGGGCCGGCGTGGGCTGGGTGCTGTTTGGACCCTTGTAGACCAGCGGGATATGCATGGGTAGGGGGGCATCGGTGGACTTCGATTTGGGCTTTTGCTGAACTACGGCTGCCTGTTTCGTGGTTTCGGCGACGACCGTGCGCTGCGAATTGAGACATAGCCAGTTGGTGCGTTGATGCTCAAAAACGTGTGAGAATATGCCTTTTTCCAGCACCGGCCCTTTCTCCGTCTTCCAGCTCATCACGTAGGTCCCATTGACGATCGCAACGTCGCCGACGAAGCGCACGCTCACCACTTTTTGCTCCAGGGAGTCGGGTCCAGAACCCTTCACCAGGAGTTGGGCGATCTGCTGGTTGCGGGTGGCCACGTCGCCGGTGGCGGATATTCCGATAAACTGCGGCGCGAGGACCAGCTCCAATGCATATTGATCGCGCTTGGTTACAGCGTCGTTCCAGCGGTCTTCCACCTGCTGCATTTCTTTAAACGCAGGCGGCTCTGTGGTGGTCTTGGTTGCTTGCTGTGCTCCGGCGCCGGCTGCCAGCGACCAGATGCTCAGGGCAATGAGCAGTGATTTAATTCGAGGACCCATCCTTGTCTCATCATACCGGTTGTCCACATTTGCACCTTCCTGGTTAGCCTCCTCATTCGTCTGCGTGCCCTAAACTGAGCTTGGAGTTTTCCCCTTTGGCTACTTTTTCTGATGTGTCGTTAGACCGCGGCTTGCCCGCCAGCGTGGAGGCAGAGCGTTCGATCCTGGGCGCGATCCTGCTCGACAATTACGCGTATAACGAGGCTGCCGAAAAGCTGAGCGCGGAAGACTTTTTTCTGGATTCGCACCGGCGGATCTATAGCCGCATGGCGGAGCTGATCGACGCCCGCCGCGCGGTCGATATCGTGACCCTGGCGGAGGAACTGGCGCGGCGCAAGGAGGTCGAGGCGGTGGGCGGCGTCGCCTATCTCGCCTCGCTCACGGAAGGTTTGCCGCGGCGGCCCAGCATTGAAGAGTACGTCCGGATAGTGAAGGACAAATCCCTTGCCCGGCAGCTGATCGTCATCTGCAACACGGCCATCACGCGGGCAGCGGATCAAAGCGATGAAGCGCTGGTGGTGCTCGACTCGGCGGAATCCGGTCTGTTGGAAGTTTCCGAGCGGGGCATTACGCGGGGATTCGCCGGCATTCCAGAAATCATCCGCGACTCCTTTGGCACGATCGACAACCTGTACGCGCAACAGAAAGAGGTCACCGGGCTGGCCACCCACTACACGCAATTCGACAAGATGACCAGTGGGCTGCAGGCTTCTGACCTGATCATCATTGCTGCCCGTCCCAGCATGGGCAAGACGGCATGGGCCATCAATATTGCTGAAAATGCGGCAGTGCGAGACAACAAGGTGGTAGCCGTCTTCTCGCTCGAAATGTCCAAAGAGTCTCTGCTGCGGCGCATGCTGGCTTCGCAGGCCCTGGTTTCCATGCAAAAGATCCAGACCGGCTTTATTCCCAAGGCTGATCGCAGCAAGTTGATGGAGGCGCTGGAGCGGCTGGCGGAGGCAAAGATATTTATCGATGACACGCCGGCCATCGCACTGTCGGAGATGCGGGCCAAGGCACGGCGGCTGCAGCGGCAGCAGGGCGTGCTGGACCTGATCGTGATCGATTATCTACAGCTGATGACAGCCTCTTCGTTTGGGGCGGGCGCCAAGCGCTATGAGAACCGCACCCAGGAGGTCTCGGCCATCTCGCGCGGCCTGAAGGCTCTGGCCAAGGAGTTGCGAGTGCCGGTGGTGGCGCTGTCGCAGCTCAGCCGTGCCTCGGAGCAGCGCGGCGGCGATAAGAAGCCGATGCTCTCGGATCTGCGAGAATCGGGCTCAATCGAGCAGGATGCCGATGTGGTCGCCTTTATCCATCGGGATAGTTACTACAACAAGGATGAGAACGGGGAAGAAGATCCCGACTCGAAGAACAAGGCGGAGATCATCATCGCCAAGCAGCGGAATGGACCCACCGGCTCCGTGCATCTTGCCTACCGGGCGGATTGCACGCGATTTGAAAACATGGCCTTTGGGGAAGCGCCGGGCGAATACTAGCCCCTATGTTGACTCGACCCGTTTGGGCGGAAATTTCCCGTCACCGTTTGCTGGCCAACTTTGAGAAGCTGCGCCGTGCCGCCGGGTCTGCGGCCGATCTCATGCCCGTGGTCAAGGCGAATGCCTATGGCCATGATGCGCTGGTTTGCGCCCCGTGGCTGGCCGGCGCAGGAGCCCAATGGCTGGGGGTGACCGGCGCCGAGGAGGGCGCCGCGGTGCGCGCCGTCTGCCCTCAGCCCGGCATCTTGTTGCTATCTGGAATTTTTCCCGGGGAAGCAGAGACCGTCCTTGAATATGGGCTGACTCCCGTGGTTTGGGAACCCTGGCAGCTTGATCTGCTGGAGGCAGCTGCAAAGGCGCGTCAAATGCCGCCCGCTAGTCTCGCGGTGCACCTGGAGATCGACACCGGCATGGCACGGCAGGGCGTGCGTGTGGTGGGCCCGGATATTTCCGCGGAAGCGGCTGCCGTGCTGGAGCGTTTTCACTCCGAATCCTGCCTACGGCTGGAAGGGGTGATGACGCACTTCGCCGCTCCGGAAACGATGTCCTCTCACCGGCCCAATCCCCAGTTGGCAAGCTTGGCTGCGGCGGTGGATTTTGTCGTTGCTCAGGGTCTGCGTCCGCAGTGGCTGCATGCGGGCAACTCATCGAGCATCGTCGCCGGGTCCGACCGGGAGGCGTTGATCGAGATGGCGTCGCGGGTGGGGATGCGACTGATGCTGCGCCCCGGTCTTGCCCTCTATGGCTACCTCGACCGTCTTACCCTGGACGGGCTTTCTTGGGATGGCGAAGGTCCAGGTTTGATGCCGGTGCTCACCTGGAAGACCCAGGTCACCTCGTTGCGCACTCTACGTCCCGGTGAGAGCGCCGGTTATGGCCATACCTTCACCGCGGAGGATAAGACGCGCATAGCGCTGGTGCCGGCCGGGTATGCCGACGGGCTCAGCCGCTTGCTCTCCAATCGCGGGTACGTTCTCGTTCGAGGCCAGGAAGCGCCCATCGCCGGCCGCGTCTCGATGGATCAAACCATGGTCGATGTGACCGGGATTCCCGGAGTGGCTATCGGCGATGAGGTGGTGCTGCTGGGAAGCCAGGGCGCGCGCTCCATTGACGCTTGGGATCTGGCAGATCTGACCAGCAGTATTCCGTGGGAGGTGCTGTGCGCAATCAGCGCGCGGGTTCCACGGGTGGTCGTGGAGTAGTTTTTCCACGTGCCTGCGGCCCATCGGTTGGTAGTAGGGATGGAAACAAAGAGGCTACACTGGTTAAAGCGGCTGCGGAAAAGTCGGACCAGGGATAGAGGTTTGCCCTCAGCGGCTAAAGCCGGACTCGTTTTCTAATATCTGCGTACGGCCTGAAGGCCGTACCCTTCAAAAACCAGCTTTTTCCGCAGCCTTTAAGGGCGCTATGTTCATCGATGAAGCTCGAATTCGGGTGAAAGCAGGGGACGGCGGCAATGGCTGCGTGGCCTTCCGGCGGGAGAAATTTGTTCCCCGCGGCGGTCCCTCCGGTGGCGATGGCGGACGCGGCGGCGACGTCATTATGGAGTCGAGCGAGCGGCACAATACCCTGGTTCACTTCCGCTTCAACCCGGAACATAAAGCGCAGCGCGGACGCCATGGTGAAGGCTCCAACTGCAGCGGCAAAGAGGGCGAGGATGTGATTCTGAAAGTGCCGGTCGGCACCGTCCTCTACGACGACGAGACCGGCGCGGTGATCCATGACTTTTCGCGGCCGGATGAGCGCATCATTGCCGCCAAGGGCGGACGCGGCGGCCGAGGAAATCAGCATTTCGCTACCGCTGTTCACCAAGCTCCGCGGGAGTCAGAAGCAGGCCGCGAAGGGGAAGAACGCGCCTACCGGCTGGAGTTGAAGCTGCTGGCCGATGTTGGCCTGGTGGGATATCCCAACGCTGGCAAGTCGACCCTGATTTCCCGAATCTCCGCCGCCAAGCCCAAGATTGCCGATTATCCGTTCACCACGCTGGAGCCTAACCTGGGAGTGGTCTCGGTGGGAGACCCGCCGCATGAAGATAGCTTCGTGGTGGCTGACATTCCTGGTCTCATCGAGGGCGCCCACCTGGGGGCGGGATTGGGAATGCAGTTCCTGCGCCATATCGAACGCACCCGCGTGCTGGTGCACCTGGTGGATGTTTCGGATACCAGCGGCCGTCCCGATCCAGTGGAGGATTTCCGGGTCATCATGGGCGAACTGAAAAGCTTTGGCCACGGCCTGGACGAAAAACCGATGCTGGTGGTGGCTTCCAAGGCGGATGTGGCGAACCCGGAGAAACTCAAGCGGCTGCGGGCCATGGCCAAGCGGCGCAAGCTGCCCTTCTTTGTCATCTCCGCGGTCAGCGGGGTAGGGATTGCAGAGCTGAAGTACGCCCTGGGTGAACGGGTGCGCGCTTCTCGTGAAGCGGAGATCGCTCCGGTAACGGCTCCTACGATTCTGGCGGAATATTAGTTCCTAGGCGGGGACTAAGCCGGCAGCGGCCACTGGGACGACGGTGCGCCGCGGGGCGGGAAATTGCACCAGCTCCCAGGCGGATCGATCGCGCAGCAAGCGAGAAACCAGGGCGGTGTGCATGGCGTGACCGGCCCGCTGGGCCACTACCCGCCCAAGAATACGATGCCCGGCCAAAGCCAGATCACCGATCAAGTCGAGCACTTTGTGGCGGACAAACTCGTCGTCAAAACGCAGCGGTCCGTTTTGCACCGCGCCTCCGCAGAGAATAATCGCATTCTCCTCTGACGCGCCCCGGATCAGACCCATGTCTCGCAGCATTTTCTCGTCTTCGCGAAATCCGAAGGTGCGGGCGGCGGCAATCTCAGCGCCGTAGGATCCCGCGGCCAGGTCGACAGTGAACGCCTGGCGGCCGATGGGGTGGGGAAAATGAATGTCGTACGTGATGCTGTAGCCTTCGCCGGGATAGACGGCGATGAACTTACCGTTCTCGCGCACTTCGACGCTTTTCAGGATGCGCAAATACTGACGCCGGCGCCGTTGGCTGCGGATGCCGACCCGGGCAAAAGCCGCCACATAGGGCAGGGCACTCCCGTCGAGGATTGGCAGTTCCAGATTGTCGAGCTCGATGATGACGTTGTCGACGCCCACACCGATCAGGGCGGAAAGCAGATGCTCAGTGGTAGAGATGAGCACACCCTGACGCATGATGCTGGTGGCGTAACTTACCTTGGCGACATTCCTGCCCGTGGCCGCGATCTCGTAGTTGTCGAGGTCGGTGCGGCGGAAGACTACGCCGGAACCAGCAGGCGCGGGCAGTAATCGCATGTTCACCGGCGCCCCGCTGTGGAGACCAATTCCTGAGAATTCGATCACCGACGCGATGGTCTTTTCTAAATGATCTGATTCGATCAAAGGGTATTCCTGCTTGCAAGTAGCCGCAAAGTCATAGACTACATAGGATGAAAAAAGGTTTACCGTGTCAAAAACGCCACAAACTGATCGGGTCAGGGGCGTAGCACGACGGTGTTAGGGGAGGAAGGAAGCGCATGCAAACCTACCGGGAACTGACGCGCGCAGTGGGCAATCGCCGTTCAGAAATGCTGGAAATGATCGCCGAACTGGTTCAAATCGAGTCCCCAACCGAGGATTCGGCAGCGGTTAACCGCTGTGTAGCGTTGTTGGAGAAGTGGATCCAGTCGGCCGGGGGTAAGAGCAAGCGCAGCCGGCAGAAGGCGGCTGGGGATCTGCTGGTGGGCCGTTTTGGGCCAGCGCACGGAAATGCCAAGCCGCTGATGCTGCTCGGCCACCTGGACACCGTCTGGCCGTTGGGGACGCTAAAAAAAATGCCTTTTCGGCTGCGCGGGGGCCGGGCTTGGGGTCCAGGGGTACTGGACATGAAAGCCGGGGTGGTGATGGCGCTCACCGCGCTGCGATTGTTGGGGGAAGCGGGTCGCCTGGCCACGCCGGTCATCCTGTTGCTCAATAGCGACGAGGAGACGGGCAGCGAATATTCCCGGGCTTTGACCGAGTCCCTGGCTAAGAAATGCTCCGCGGTGTTTGTTCTGGAGCCTGCGCAGGGCCTGGCGGGGGCTTACAAGACGGCGAGAAAAGGGGTAGCGAACTACCGCCTGCAGGTACACGGCGTTGCCGCCCACAGTGGCGTGGACTTCAGCCAAGGACACAGTGCGGTGCTGGAACTTGGGCGCCAGATCGAGCGGGCGGCCGCGTTCACCGATCCGGCGCGGGGCCTCACCGTCAATGCAGGGGTGATTGGCGGGGGCACGCGATCGAATGTGGTGGCGGCCGAAGCGTGGGCGGAGTTTGACGTCCGAATTGCCAAAGCTGTCGACGGGCCGCGCATCGATCGCCGCTTCCGGTCGCTACGCCCGGTGGACCGCCAATGCAAGTTGGAGATCACCGGGGGACTGAACCGGCCGCCGATGGAACGAACACCGGGTACGGTCGCGCTTTTTCGGCGCGCAGCAACAATGGCCGCGGGATTGGGTTATCACTTAGAAGAAGCAGCTACGGGCGGGGGTTCGGACGGGAATTTTACTTCGGCCCTGGGAATTCCAACGCTGGATGGGATGGGAGCGGTGGGCGAAGGCGCACACGCGGAGAAGGAATCCATTTTGCTTGATACGCTCGTTCCCCGAACAGCACTACTTACAGCAATGATTGGCGGCCTTTCCCTGGAGTAGGGCCAGAAAAGGGTACTCACATGCTGGCGGCTGTTGACCTCGCTCTACTCTCCATTGTGATTCTGTGCTCCACTGAGTTGCTGCGCCCCAAGAAATCGCTCAGGGGCTAAAGCCGTCCCTACGTTGATGGTGTCTGGCGCCAAGTCCGCTGCAGCGCTAAAGAATGTAGCGCGATAAATCCTGGTCCTTGACGATCGAGGCCACCATGGCCCGGACGTACTCCGGATCGATCAGAACGACTCGCTCCCGGCCTTCGGCCGTCTCTACATCGCTTACCGGCAGAGGTACCGTGGCGCCGTTTTCCGCCGCTGAGGCGGCAATTTCGATGAGCGGGCCTTCAGCGGAATGGCCCTTCATGATGTCGGGCGCCATAAAGCTGATCTCGTCCAGCACCCGCTCCATGATGGTGTGCAGCCGCCGCGCGCCGATATTCTCCGTGGTCTCGTTCACTCGGAACGCGAACCGCGCCATCTCTTCCAGAGATTCCTTGGTAAACCTGAGCTTTAAACCTTCGGTTTCGAGCAGCGCAGTGTATTGCTTGGTCAAGGATGATTTTGGCTCAGTAAGAATGCGGACAAAGTCTTCCACCGTCAGCGACTGCAGCTCCACGCGGATAGGGAAGCGGCCCTGCAGCTCGGGAATCAAATCACTGGGCTTCGAGACGTGAAACGCGCCCGCCGCAATGAAGAGGATGTGATCGGTGCGAACCATGCCGTACCGGGTATTCACGGTCGTCCCTTCGACGATGGGGAGAATATCTCTCTGCACTCCCTCCCTCGATACATCCGGCCCGTGACCGCCCTCCCGCCCGGCGATCTTGTCGATCTCATCCAGGAAGATAATGCCCGAGTTTTCCACCCGTTCAACGGCCAGCCGCGTCACTTGATCCATGTCGACCAGGCGCGTCTCTTCCTCTTGAACCAGGTATTCGAAAGCTTCCCCGACCTTCATCTTGCGCTTCTTGGTGCGCTGGCCGAAGAGGTTGGGCAGCACGTCCTTGAGGTTGATATCCATCTCCTCCACGCCCTGGTTGGAGATGATCTCGAATGACGGAGTACTGCGTTCACGCACATCGATCTCTACCGTGCGGTCATCGAGTTTGCTTTCGCGGAATTGTTGCCGCAGCTTCTCCCGGGTACGGTTATGGCTTTCCTGGCTTGCCGGGGGAAAGTTGGTGCCGTCGATTACGACTGGGCCTGGAGCCGACTGGGTGCCACTGCCCGGCGTGCCCGCAGCGGCAGCAGGCGAAGGGGGCAGCAAAAGATCCAGCAAGCGCTCTTCAGCGTTGAGTTCGGCCCGATCCTCCACCTCTTCCAGTTTTTCCTCGCGCACCATGTCGACGGCGATTTCCACCAGGTCGCGGATCATCGATTCCACGTCCCGCCCTACGTAACCGACCTCGGTGAATTTGGAGGCTTCTACCTTCATGAAGGGCGAATTGGTCAACTTGGCCAGGCGGCGCGCGATTTCTGTCTTTCCCACACCAGTGGGCCCAATCATGATGATGTTCTTGGGCATGATTTCTTCGGCGATATCCGGCGGCAGCTTCTGGCGGCGCATCCGGTTTCTCAGCGCGATGGCCACGGCCCGCTTGGCGGCGCGTTGGCCTACGACATGCTTGTCCAGCTCAGCCACGATCTCCCGTGGCGTGAGATCTTCCAGGGAGAGTTCCAACTCTTCCGCCGTTCCGGGTAAAAAAATTGCCATATGCCTGCTCCTTTTGTTGGGCGGCGGCTTAGAGCATTAACAACTTTAGCCGTGCAGTTCTTCGATGGTGATTTGATCGTTGGTGTAGATGCAGATCTGGCCTGCGATTCGCAAAGATTTCTCCGCAATGGCACGCGCCGGCAACTCGGAATTCTCAATCAGGGCGCGGGCTGCTGCCAGGGCGAAACTGCCACCGCTGCCGATGGCCGCAATCCCCTCGTCGGGCTCGATCACGTCGCCGGAGCCGCTGATCAGAAAGGTCTGCTGCAAGTCGGCAACGACCAGCAAGGCTTCCAGGTTGCGCAGCATCTTATCCGTGCGCCAGTCCTTGGCCAGCTCCACGGCCGAGCGCCCCAGATTGCCGGCGTACTGTTCCAGCTTGGCCTCAAAGCGGCTAAAGAGTGAGAATGCATCCGCCGTCGAACCGGCAAAGCCAGCCAGGATTTTGTCCTGGTAGAGTCGCCTGATCTTGCGCGCAGTGTGTTTGATCACACTATCGCCGAGGGTCACTTGGCCATCGGCGGCCATGACCACGCTGGAGTTTCTGCGGACGCAGAGAACGGTTGTGGAGCGAATTCGCCGGGCTTGGGAGCGGGAATTTACGGGAGTAGCGGCTCTCGAAGCGGCGGTCGCCGTCGAGCTTCGGACAACAGACGAACGAATGGACATCTATTGCAAGTATAGCGCAGCCCCTACGAGCACAATCGGGGCGGCTGGCCGCGAAGGTAATGTTGCCGAATGGGGTCCAGCACCCTCAGCGCATCTCCCAGGAGGCGCTCGCCTACGATATCCTGCATCGTGTACCCCTATTTGAGCTGGAGCTTTCATGGATAGCTTCCCGTTGCGCGACTCCCAGCTCTTCGGCACCTTCGCCGCCGTCGGAGTCTGCCTGGGAGGCGTGGCCGCGTACGCGCTTCTGCGCCGCCGCCCCAGCCCCGATGAGGAAGAGCGCAAGCGGCGGGATCTGCTGGTCCAGCAGGGGCGCATCATCGATGCCACCGTCATCGACATCTCCGACCTCAATGCCGAGGAAAGCGGGCGGCCCAACGGTCTGCAGCTCATTCTGTACAAATATGAGGCGGCGGGGGTGGTCTACGAGTGCTCCCAGGACGTGACCATGCTGCGCCACATTGTCAACATCTATGACTGCCGGCTGGGTTTTCCTGCGTCTGTGCGCTACGATCCCCACAACCCGGGCAACTCGCTGATTGTGGCTGAAGGATGGAGCGGGTTGCGTGATACTGCTAATTCCGTGCCCATTCATAGCCGTCCTAAAGCCGCGGCGCGCTCCATACGATAGGCATCGCTTTCCCGCCTGTCGCCACTCCCGGTACACTAGATAGGTATGCACGTTCACGGCGGGGCTTCGGAGAAGACGCAACGTATTTTGCGCATCTCGCTGCTGGCCACTCTGGCCTATGTAGCCCTTACCTTTGTAGCAGGGGTGCGTGCCCATTCGCTGGCCCTGATCTCCGAGGCCGGCCATAACGTATCCGACTTTCTCGCCCTGTTGCTGTCGTTCGTTGCCGTCTACTTTCAGACCCGGCCGCCCACCGACCAAAAGACCTTCGGCTACCAGCGCGCCGGCGTCCTGGCTGCGTTTCTCAACGCGCTGACGCTGGTTCTGATCGCCGTCTGGATCGCCCTTGCGGCCATCCATCGGCTCAGTGAGCCGGTCGAAGTGCAACCTCGGCTGATGATGATCGTCGCCGCTGCCGGCGTCCTGATGAACGGCGTGATCGCCGCACTGCTTTGGACTACCTCGCGCGACGTCAATATCCGCAGCACCTTCATTCACATGCTGGGCGACACGCTCTCGACCGCTGCGGTCATTGTTGGCGGCGCCGCCATCCTCTTCACCGGGCACAACTGGATCGATCCAGTCCTCTCCATCCTGATCGCCGCGCTGATTCTATGGAGTTCGCTCTCCATCGTGCGCGAGACCCTCAACATCCTCCTGGAGGGTACCCCGCGTGGATGCTCGCTGGCGGAGATTCGCGTTTCGCTCCAGGCCATCGACGGGGTGGAAGATGTGCACGACCTGCACGTGTGGAGTCTCGGATCGCAGACCCATGCCTGTGCCACGCACATCATCATTGACGACATTCCGCCCTCGGAGAGTGCGCGCATCCTCGAACAGGTGAACGGGGTCCTTCGCCAAAAATTCCGTATCTACCACTCCACCATTCAATTCGAATGTGTCGATTGCGAAGTTGCCGCGCATGGTTGCTCCCCGCCGCCCGAGCTTGACGAGCACGACCACTCTGGCCACGGGCACTCCCATGCCCATTCCCACTAGCCTGCTCACGGCCGTCATCCGTAACGCATCAGGCAAGCTTATCTGGCTGCGACTCATAGATCTCTGCCACGCGCTCCAGGGTGTCGATCTCGCTCACCGGCTTGTCATCGCGAATGCGCAGAATGCGCGGGAAACGCAAGGCGAAGCCGCTGTCATGTCGATCCGACCGCATTACGTTGTTAAAAGCGACTTCAAAAACTACCAGCGGTTCGACCGCCCGGATGCTTCCGAAATCCTCCAGCGTGTGCTCCAGAAAGAACTGGGTTAGCTTGGCAATCTCTGCATCGGTCACGCCGGAGTAGGCCTTGCCCACGTTGCGCAGCACCTCGCCATCGCGAACTGCAAAGGTGTAGTCGCTGAGCAAACCGGCCCGTTTGCCGTGGCCATACTCGGCTGCTGTCACCACCACATCGAGCGTGGCCAGCTCGCGCTTCAGCTTGAGCCAGGCCAAACCGCGCCTTCCCGGCTGGTAGGTGCTATGCCGTGCCTTCAGCATGACGCCTTCGTTGCCGCGGGCCCGTGCATCCACATAGGCCTGCTCCAGTTGGGCCACGCTTTGCAGTTGGACGGCGGGTGCGAGCACCAGCCGGGCGAAGCTGTCCTCCGGGGCCGCGGGCTGAAATAACAGCTCCGTCTGCTGTCCCCGGCTAGCCAGGCGGCTGCTTACCGTGGTCCTGGGCTGCTGTCGCTCGACTAACTCTTCAAGTGCCTGCCGGCGTTGGTCCAAGGGCTTATCCATCCACGGTTCGCCGTGGGCGTACAGCAGATCAAAAGCCATGAATACGACCGGAGTGGCCTCGCGCATCTCCGGCGTGACCCGCTTGCGCCCCAGCCGTGCCTGCAAAGAAGCAAATGGCAGCGCCCGGTTGCGGCTCCAGGCCAGGATCTCGCCGTCCAGAACCAGCGGTTCCGCAAAGCCGGCAAAGGCCTCCACGATTTCCGGGAAACTGGTAGTCATATCCTCCCGAGAGCGCGAATAAAGGACCACCCGTCCGGGATGGTCCGGCGACCCACAGTGGACCTGTGCCCGGACGCCATCGTATTTATCTTCCAATTGGGCCTCTTTGATGACTGGCCCATCCGGGTGCACCTCACCAGCTTTCGCCTCCTCCGCCACCTCGGTGGTGAAGCGCTGCAAGGCTTCCTCGACCGTCTCGACCGGGCTGGCCAGCATGAACCCGAGGGGATGAAAGAGCTTCATCCGCGCTTCGGCCAGCCGGCCGGTGGCCGCCAACTCGAGCACCTCGGGGAGATTGCCGTTCAGCATCCTGGCCCGTCGCACGGCGCCGATGGGAGAGCTGTACGCTGCGGCGATCGCCTCCTCCACCAGGCTGACCTGGATGCCAGTGCGCATATCGCCCAGGATGATCTTGATCAGGTACTTGGCCTCGAGCGGCGTGGCCTTCTGGAGCAGGTCCAGGGTGATTTGCTGCTTTCTGGCGGGTTTTGCGGCATCGGCGATGGCGGCAAAGGCCTCAGCCACTTCGGGCAGCGAAAGGGTCGACGCCGCGGCTCCTCGTCCCTGTAGAAGGTCTTGTGCCGCGCCGCCCAGGTCGCCATGGCGCAGGTAGGCGGCATGCATAGCGGGCTGGCCGCCCCGGAGAGCTGAGCCAGGACGCGGCTGAGCGCCGCCCCGCCCACATTCAGTGCGCGGCCATCCGTCTCCGGGAAGGGCACATCCGGCAAGGTACAGCGCCGCCAGCCCGGCCTCCGGCACGGGAAGCGGGCGCAGATACTCGGCCATGAGCGCCCGCTTCTCCAGCTTGCTCCCGGTCTCGGCCAGGCGCTGGCACAGCTCCGCGAATTGGGTAAATAGGGCATGCATGCTCAGGTTCCCATTGAGATGCAGGGGCGGCCAAACCTGATAAAATAAGACAAATGGTTCATCGCGTCGCCAATGCGGTTCCTGTCCGGCACGCTCTTTCCTAGCGGCGCTCCCCGCCGACTGCGTCTCTCTTGTTTCGCCCCGAAATACAAAAGTTGACCTCGCCCCAGGGGCGCGGAAAGGAACCTTATCATGTTGGATCGCCTGGAACAGATCGAAACCCGTTATGAAGACCTTGGCCGCCAGCTCGCCGACCCGCAGTTGGTGACCGACCAGCAAAAATATCACAAGACCGCGAAGGCCCATCGCGACCTGGAAGCGGTGGTGGGAAAGTACCGCGAGCTCAAGCAGGCGCTGCAGGGAATCGCCGAGGCCACTCTCATGTTGAACGAGGGCGACGCCGAGCTGGCAGCCATGGCGCAGGAGGAGCTGACCCAGCTGCAGAGCCGGTCTGCAGCCCTGGAAGAAGAAATCAAGGTCATGTTGCTGCCCAAGGATCCCAATGACGAAAAGAACGTCATCCTCGAGATCCGCGCCGGCACCGGCGGAGACGAGGCTTCTCTCTTCGTTGCCGAGATTTTCCGCATGTACTCGCGTTTCGCGGAACAGCATCGCTGGAAAGTGGAGGTTCTTTCCCAGTCCGAATCCGGCGTTGGCGGCCTCAAGGAAGTGATCGCCATCATTGAGGGCAAGCGGGTGTACTCGCAGATGAAATACGAAAGCGGAGTGCATCGGGTGCAGCGCGTGCCTGCCACCGAGACCCAGGGTCGGGTCCACACCTCGGCCATCACCGTAGCGGTCTTGCCTGAAGCCGAAGATGTCGACGTGAAGATCGAGGCCAAGGACATTCGCATCGACACTTTCTGCTCCTCCGGACCCGGTGGGCAATCGGTCAACACCACTTATTCTGCGGTGCGCATCACCCACCTGCCCACCAACACTGTGGTGAGCTGCCAGGACGAGAAATCGCAAATCAAGAACCGCGAGAAGGCCATGCGCGTCTTGCGCGCGCGGCTCTACGAAGTGGAGATGGAAAAGCAGCAGGAGGCGTTGGCCAAAGAACGCAAGCAGCAGGTGGGCAGCGGTGATCGCAGCGAGAAGATCCGCACCTACAATTTTCCTCAGAACCGGCTCACCGACCACCGCATCGGTCTAACCAATCACCAGCTCGCGGAAGTCATGGAAGGCAGGCTTCAGCCAACCATCGACGCCCTGATCGCCCACTACCAGGCTGAGCGACTCAAGGGTGAAACAGACGCTGCGGCATAACGTGCCGGCCAGCGCCGGCGAGGCTCTGCAAGCTGCGCGCGCCCGCCTGGCCGCTACCTCACGCAATCCGCGCCGCGACGCCGAAGTGCTGCTTGCGCACGTGTTGCGATGCGACCAGGCAGCTCTGCTGACTCATCCCGAGCGTCTCCTCTCCCCAGATGAATCGGACCAGTTGGAAAGCTTCCTCAAGCGACGCCTGGCCAGCGAGCCTATGCAGTACATCACCGGCTCGCAGGAGTTCTTTGGCCTGCTCTTCGAAGTGACCGCGGATGTCCTGATCCCGCGCCCGGAAACCGAGCACCTGGTCGAGGCAGCACTGGAGCATATTTCTCCTGAAGTGAACGCGCGCATCATCGATGTGGGCACCGGCTCGGGCGCCATCGCAATATCGTTGGCCCATGTCCGGCCCCAATCGTATGTAACTGCTGTGGATCTTTCTCCCGCAGCGCTCGAAGTTGCGCGCCGCAATGCTCAGCGGCATGGAGTGCTCGATCGGGTCGCGTTCCTGCAATCCAATCTGCTGGCTGCCATCGAGGATGCTGACTTTGACATGGTCGTATCGAACCCTCCATACATTGCTGAGGGAGAGGTGCTTGAGGTTCAGGTGTTTGACTACGAGCCTCACGCCGCGCTCTACTCTGGGCCTACAGGTCTGGAAGTCTATGAACGCCTGATTCCCGAGGCTCGCAAAGTGCTCAAGCCCGGGGGCTGGCTACTGCTCGAAATCGGCTTCGGACAACAACCGGCCGTCGAAGCATTGCTCCGCGAATGGCAATCGGTAAGCGTAATTCACGATCTACAGGGAATCCCCCGCGTCGTTCAGGCAAGGGAGGGGATTGATTGATAATAGGGAGATACGAGGGATTCATGGGTACGATAACGGAACTTCCAAAAACATCTTTGACCTTTGAACAGAAACTGGACCGCCTGGCCCAGGTGGCAATCAACGCGGGCTTGGGACTCGAGCGTGGGCAGGAACTGGTCATGACGGCGTCACTCGATGCCTTGCCGCTGGCTCGCTTGATTACCGAGCAAGCCTACAAAGCCGGTGCTTCGCTGGTGACTACTCTGTTCACCGATGAGCAGTCGACGCTGCTGCGTTATCGTTACGCCGAAGATCCAGGCTTCGATACGGCCGCGGGATGGCTCTATGAGGGAATGGCGACAGCGTTCCGCAACGGCGCGGCGCGGCTGGCGATTGCCGGCGGAGATCCGTCACTGCTGTCGAAGCAAGATCCGGAGAAGGTCGGCCGGGCAAACCGGGCAGTCTCGAAAGCCTATCGCCCGGCCATCGAACTCATCACCCGCCATGACATCAATTGGACGATCGTTGCCTGCGCGACACCGGCGTGGGCGGCAGCGGTATTTCCTGATCTTCCGCCGGATGAGGCGATGTCTAAGCTATGGGACGCGATTTTTGCCGCGTCCCGCGTGGACGCCGACGATCCTGTTGAACGATGGAAACAACATGACGCCGGGCTGCATCGTCGTGCGGATCTGCTTAACGAGAAGCGATATGCGACGCTCCATTTCCGCGGCCCCGGCACCGATCTGCGCGTGGGGCTGGCGGACGATCACCTGTGGATGGGTGGAGGCACCAAGGCCGGGACCGGTGCGTATTGCATTCCGAATATGCCGACAGAAGAGGTCTTTACCACCCCGCACAAAGATCGCGTAGACGGCACAGTGACCAGCACCAAGCCGCTCTCCCACCAGGGCACGCTGATTGAGAAGATTGCGGTGCGATTTGAAGGCGGCCGCGTGGTCGACGCCAAGGCATCGGCGGGCCAGGAAGTGCTGCAGCGAATGATCGATACCGACGATGGGGCGCGCCGTCTGGGTGAGGTGGCTCTGGTGCCGCATTCGTCGCCGATCGCCAAGAGCGGACTGCTATTCCTGAACACGCTCTTCGATGAGAATGCCGCCAGCCACATCGCCCTTGGTCAGGCCTATAGCACCTGCGTGAAGGATGGAGACAAACTCACGCCAGAAGAGTTAGCGGCCAGGGGCGCAAACGAAAGCCTGATCCACGTGGATTGGATGATCGGGTCAAGCGAGATCGATGTGGACGGCATCACGGCCACCGGCACAGCGGAACCGCTGATGCGCAAAGGCGAGTGGGTGTAAAAAGAAAACCCCACTTTTCGCAAAACGAAGAGTGGGGTCCATACGACTTTCGATCAAGCGCCGACAGTACGGCCCTCGACCTCGAAGAGCAGCCTGTTCTTCAGCGGATCGGCATCCACCCTTAAGTGATCGCCGTGCAGCACCTCTCCATCGAGAATCTTGATCGCTAACGGATCCTGGATCAAGCGCTGGATCGCTCTCTTCAACGGACGAGCCCCATACTGGCGGTCATATCCGGTCAGCAGCAACTGGTGCAGCGCACCTTCGGTCAACTCCAGAGTGATCTTGCGCGGTTCCAGAAGCTTGCGCAGATCAGCCAGCCGCAGCTCGACAATGTGCGACAGCTGCTCCTCTCCCAGAGGACGGAAAATCACAACATCGTCTACGCGGTTGAGAAACTCCGGCCGGAAGCTCTGTCTCAGCAGTTGCATTACCTGCTCGCGCGCCGCGTCAAACGCGGATTCGCTCTCCAGGTTCTCTGACTGCAGTAAATGCGCTCCCAGGTTCGAGGTCATGATCAGCACTGTGTTCTTGAAGTCCACTGTGCGACCTTTCGAATCCGTCAGCCGTCCGTCGTCGAGTACCTGCAGAAGGACATTGAAGACATCCGGATGCGCCTTCTCGATCTCGTCGAAAAGGATCACCGAATAGGGGCGCCTGCGTACTGCCTCAGTCAGTTGCCCACCTTCGTCATAGCCCACATATCCAGGGGGCGCCCCAATCAATCGGGCGACCGCATGTTTCTCCATGTACTCCGACATGTCGATGCGAACCATGGCTTGCTCGTCATCGAAGAGGAACTCCGCCAGGGCGCGCGCAGTCTCGGTCTTGCCCACTCCGGTGGGTCCCAGGAAGAGAAACGAACCGATCGGCCGCTTGGGGTCGCTCAGCCCGGCGCGTGATCGGCGGATCGCGTTGGCCACTGTTTCAAGCGCCTCATCCTGCCCGACCACCCGCTCGCGCAGGCGTCCTTCCATCTCCACCAGCTTGCGCACTTCTCCTTCCAGCATCTTGTCCACGGGGATGCCGGTCCACTTGCTCACGATCCTGGCAATGTCTTCCTCGTCGACTTCTTCTTTCAACATGCGTCCTGCCTCGGCGCCGTCCTGCTTCTCGTTGAGCCGTTTCAGCTCTGCTTCGAGCTGGGGTAGTTCGCCATATTGAATAGCTGCCGAGCGCTCCAGATTGCCGCGCCGTGTCTGCTCTTCCATCTCAAAGCGCAGCGCTTCGATCTTCTTCTTTACCTCGGTCAGCTGGGTAATGGCTCCCCGCTCCGTCTGCCAGCGGGCGCGCAGTGCTGTCGCCTTTTCCTTCAGCGCGGCAAGTTCCCGCACCACAATCTCCAGTCGATCTTTTGAATTCCTGTCGTTCTCGCGCTTGAGCGCCGTGCGTTCAATCTCGAGCGAGATCATCTGCCGCTCCAACTGGTCGATCTCCACCGGCACCGAGCCGATCTGGATGGCCAGCGATGCCGCGGCCTCATCCACCAGGTCGATAGCCTTGTCTGGCAGAAAGCGGTCAGAGATGTACCGGTGCGAAAGCGTGGCTGCAGCCACGATCGCGGAGTCCTTGATGCGGACATTGTGGTGCGCCTCATACCGTTCTTTGAGACCGCGCAGAATGGCGATCGTGTCCTCCACGTTGGGCTCGCCCACGAAGACAATCTGAAAACGCCGCTCCAGCGCCGCATCTTTTTCGATGTATTTGCGGTATTCGTTGAGAGTGGTCGCGCCGATGGCCCGCAGCTCGCCCCGCGCCAGCGGCGGCTTCAGCATATTGGAAGCGTCGATGGCCCCCTCTGCCGCGCCTGCCCCCACCAGGGTGTGCAGTTCGTCGATGAAGAGGATGACCTGGCCATTTGACTCTTGAATGTCTTTGAGCACCGCCTTGAGACGGTCTTCAAACTCACCGCGATACTTTGCTCCCGCCAGCATGGAGCCAAGATCGAGCGAGATGACGCGCTTGTCGCGCAGCAACTCCGGCACATCGCCTGAGACGATGCGGCGGGCCAGGCCCTCGACGATGGCGGTCTTGCCGACTCCCGGCTCGCCAATGAGCACCGGGTTGTTCTTGGTGCGGCGTGAGAGTACCTGGATTACGCGGCGAATCTCTTCATCCCGCCCGATGACCGGATCTAATTTGCCCCGCCGCGCCAGTTCCGTCAGATCCTTCGCATAGCGATCCAGCGCCTGGTATTTGCCTTCGGGGCTCTGATCGGTCACCCTTTGGTTGCCGCGCACCGAGGTCAATCCTTGCAGAATTGCGTCTCGCGTGGCGCCCATGGAGGCCAGCAACATCTGTGCCGGATCTTTCTTGAGCTGGGAAAGCGCCAACAGCAGATGCTCGGTTGAAACGTACTCGTCTTTAAAATCTTGCGCCTCTTTCGAAGCGTCATTCAGCACCCGCTGCATGGTATTGGAGAGTCCCGGCTCCGAGGTCGCGCCGGAAACTTTTGGCATGCCTGCGACGGCGTGCCGGGCGCTGGCCAGCATCTGCTCCGTGGGGGTCCCTACTTTCTGCAGCAGGGGAACGATGATGCCTTCCTTGTCTTCGAGCAAGGCCATCAACAGATGCATGGGCAGCACTTCAGGCTGGCCATTTTCATTGGCCAGCGAGGAGGCCTTCTGAATTGCCTCCTGTGATTTCAGTGTGAACTTATCCCAACGTATTGCCATATTCGTATTTTCCTGACTGACCAGACCATCCTGAACTCGCGTGTGATGCGAAAGCAAGGGCGAGCCTCGCCTTTGGTGTGGATAAGCCCTGGTCTTTAACTTCAGTTTTGATTCTGGTATCGCGAAACTGCTTCGGCGAAGAGGTGGCGCGCAATCGTCAGCGCCATAAAGTTGTGAGTTCACCCCGGGCCATGAATGTGCCGGGGTGAACTCTATGCGAGAACTGGTTCGGTTTACGCTGTCTTGGCAGTCTCAGACGCTGCCTGTTGGTTCTGGTTCAGCTGCTTGGCTGATCCGACGTTCACCCTGATTTGCTTGGGTTTGCTTTCCGGGCGCTTCTGCAATTCCAAACGCAGAATTCCGGCGTCATATTCAGCCTTGATACTCTCCGGATCGATGGTGTTGGGAACCGTGAAGGCGCGATAGAAGCTGCCGTAACGACGCTCCACGCGATGGAAGTTTTCTTCCTTGCCTTCCGTCTCAAAACTGCGCTCGCCCCTCACCGAAAGGGTCGAGTTTTCCATCCGGACATCTAAATCCTCCTGGCGTATGCCGGGGATCTCGAGTTTGAGTACCAGCTTGTGCTCATCCTCGTAGATGTCAACCGGGGGCACGAAGCCCGCAGCAGCCGTTACCGGTTCGTTCTCTCCCGAACCGTTCCGGGAAAAGTCTTGAAAAAGACTGTTCATGCGATTCTGCAAAGCCACGACGTCGCGATAGGCTTCCCAGCGAGTAATTGTCATACGTCTCCTCCGAGTGCGGCTGGTTCTCAGCCTGCCTAAGCTATTGATGACGATCATAGCATAAAGGAGTCACAAAATATGAGTGTATTTGTATTAGATTTAGGTTAACTGCCGACAGGCAGCTCTGGCGTAGCCTCCAGGAGGGTCTTCGTATAAACCGCTCCAGGGAAATGACAAATCTGATCGCAGCTTCCCATTTCCACGACCCGCCCAGCCCGCATCACGACGATATTGGTGGAGAGATAGCGGACCAGGGGCATGGAATGGGATATGAAGAGGTAAGTCAAATGGAATGTTTGCTGTAGATGTCGCAGCAGGTTCATGATTTGAGCCCCGACGCTCACATCCAACGCCGAGACCGGTTCATCGAGCACCAGCAGTTCGGGGCGGAGTGCCAGCGCCCGGGCTATGTTGATCCGTTGCCGCTGGCCGCCGGAGAACTCATGGGGATAGCGGCGCAGGGCCGACTCGTCCAGGCCAACCTCGGCCAGCAGGGCTTTCGGATTCTCGATGGGCTGGCCAGCGGTGGAGCTGCGGTGGATGCGGAAGGGCTCGGCGATGATCTCGGCCACCGTCATGCGTGGGTTAAGCGCCGCAAAGGGATCCTGAAAGACCGGCTGCATCCGGCGCCGGAGCGTTCGGAGGCCGGCGCTCGATGCATTGCCGACGACTTCCTGTCCATCGAAGTAGACCGTCCCCGAGGAGGGCGGGATGAGCCCCAGGACCATGCGCGCTACTGTGCTCTTGCCGGAGCCCGATTCACCTACCAGCCCCAGAGTCTCTCCCCGGCCGATGGAAAAGGAGACCTGGTCAACGACGCACTTTTGCTCGCGGGTGCCGCGCCATCCCGACCGCCGTACATAATGCTTGGTAAGTTGCTGTACTTCGAGCAGAGCCATGCCCGGATAGTAGAACACTCGAGAAGGGAATCCGCCCGTTTGCATGTGTTCGGACCCAAAAAGCAAAACCGCAGATCCTTGCAGATCTGCGGCGAGGGCTTCTTTCTCTCGAGGAAGCGCTAGATGTCCAGGTTCTTCACGTCCAACGCGTTGTCTTCAATGAACTTACGCCGCGCCTCGACGTCTTCGCCCATGAGCGTGCTGAAGATCGATTCCGTCTCTACCAGGTCGTCGAGCTTAACCGAAAGCAAGGTGCGCCGGTCAGGATCCATCGTGGTTTCCCATAGCTGCGCGGAGGTCATTTCGCCCAGTCCCTTGTAGCGCTGTACGTCGTAGTCGCGACGGCCCTGTTCGATGACGTACTCGAAGACTTCCCGGGCGGATTGCTTGGTCACCGGCTCCGGAATAACCTTCTTTGCCTTCTTGGGTTTGGCGCTTACCTCTTCCGCCGGGGTTTCTGCTTCACCCTCTTCAGCGTCGGCAGGCTTGCCGTATTCGATCACGTAGGGTCCCACAAGCTCCTCGCGGATCAGGCTGTACTTAGCCATCATCTGGCGAAACTCGGGTGACGAGGCAAGCGTCCAGTCCACTTGGCGTTCAGCGCCCTGGCTATCGGTAAAACTCACCGACCAGGTGCGGTGCTCTTCTTCGTACCGTGGCTCTCCCACCGCCTTGAATTCGCAGCGCTTGGCCATCTTTTGCAATTCGCTGTGCAGCTTGGCGATTTTGGGGGATACCTTGCCCTCACCCTCAAAGTCTGCTCGCTTCATCAACTCAAACTTGGGTAGCAATTCCGTAACTTCCGTGTTGCGCACGTGCTTGTTGGCTTTTTCAAAAACGCCCAGGTAGTCATTGAGCTGGCCCATGAACTTGGTCAGGGCGCTGCCTTCCAGCTTCTTGCCTGCGGTGCCATAGCGCAGTCCCATGCCATCCGCTGCGCGCTTGATCATCACCTTGACGAACTCGCGATCGTCCTTGATGTACTGCTCGAATTTGCCCTTCTTGATCCGGTAGAGAGGCGGCTGGGCGATGTACACGTGGCCGCGGCGAATCAGATCGACCATGTGGCGGAAGAAAAAGGTCAGCAAGAGCGTCCGGATGTGGGATCCGTCGACGTCGGCGTCGGTCATGAGAATGATTTTGCCGTAGCGCAGCTTGGACGGATCGAAATCCTCTTTCCCGATGCCGCAACCCAAGGCGGTGATCATGGCCCGGATTTCTTCATGGCCCAGCATCTTGTCATAGCGGGCCTTCTCGACGTTGAGGATCTTACCTTTGAGAGGTAGCACCGCTTGAAATTTGCGGTCCCGGCCCTGCTTAGCCGTCCCACCTGCGGATTCGCCCTCGACCAGGTACAGCTCGCAGCGGTCTGGATTGCGTTCGCTGCAGTCGGCCAGTTTGCCGGGCAAACCACCGCCATCGAGCGCTCCTTTGCGGCGGGTCAAGTCTCGTGCTTTTCTGGCGGCCTCGCGGGCACGAGCGGCTTCAATTGCCTTGTTGATGATCCGCTTGGCGACGGGAGGATTCTGCTCGAAGAACATGCCTAGCCGTTCGTTCACGAAGGCCTGCACGGTGCCGGCGATATCGGAGTTGAGCTTGCCCTTGGTCTGGCCTTCGAACTGCGGCTGCGGCAACTTTACGCTGACCACGGCGACCAGCCCTTCGCGCACATCGTCGCCGGAGAGATTTTCCTTCACATCCTTGAACAGCCCCATCTGTTGTCCCGCCGTATTGATGGTGCGGGTCAGAGAGGTACGAAAGCCGGAAAGGTGGGTGCCCCCGTCGACGGTGTTGATGTTGTTGGCGAAACTGAATACGGTCTCGGAGTAGCTGTCGTTGTACTGCAACGCGATATCCAGCTCGATGCCGTCGCGGGAAGATTCCATGACGATGGGCTTATCGTGCAGCACCTGCTTGCCGCGGTTGAGATGCTTGATGAACTCGGCGATACCCCCGGCATACTTGAACTCAGAACGCTTGGCTTCCCCGGTCTTGGGGTCGGTGGTGCGCTCATCCACCAACTTGATTTCCAAGCCCTTATTCAGGAAAGCGAGCTCGCGCAGCCTCTGGGCCAGGGTGTCGAAGTTATATTCGCTCACGGTGAAGATGGAGCGATCGGGGAGGAAGTGGATCTTGGTGCCCCGCTTCTTGGTGATGCCGGTCTGCTTAAGCTTGGTGACGGGTACGCCCTTGGCGTAAGACTGCTCGTAGGTGTGCTGGTCTTTCCACACTTCGACGTCCAGCTCCTCGCTGAGCGCGTTCACGCAAGAGACGCCGACCCCGTGGAGTCCGCCGGAGACCTTGTAGGTGGAAGAATCGAACTTGCCCCCGGCGTGCAGCTTGGTCAGAACCACCTGCAGGGCGGGCATTCTCTCGCCCCCCGGGACATCCATATCGTCGACCGGGATACCTCGGCCGTCGTCGGTCACGGTAATGGAGTTGTCGATATGGATGGTTACGTCGACATGGGTCGCATGTCCTGCCAGCGCCTCGTCGACGGAGTTATCGACGACCTCATAGACCAAGTGGTGGAGTCCTTGGTCGCCGGTCGACCCGATGTACATCGCGGGACGCAGCCGGACAGCCTCCAAGCCCTCAAGAATCTTGATGTTGTCCCCGGTGTAAGTGCGTTCTAGGGGCGAGGTCTCACGAATAGCGGCGGGGGGAATAGCGGCGGGAAGGGCGACTTCTTTGGTGGACATGCAACTCCGAACGGCAAAGCTCTGCGAGCGGCTCTCGGCGCGAAGCGCCCGATTGGAAATAACATCTTGAAAGCGCAGGGTTTGCCTACACTTGACTAGATAAAGTTTAGCACGTTTCGAGGCCCGATTTGGAGTGCGCAGAAGGGCTCATCAGCAAGAATTCCTGCCTGAATTGGTACCTGGAGGCGGGCCCTCGATTTAAAAATCAATCAACGAAATGCGGTACCAAGGTGATCAACTTACATCTTTAGAAGCGTTCTGAAGTAACACTAGTTTAGGGTACTCTTGGCGAGTAAGAAATAGGTACTGCGGTAATGGTTGGAGTGGTTATCCTCTAATATGACTGAAAAAACACAGGCGGGCAGTTCGGCGAACTATACTCTGCCTAGTCCCGTCCTTCTACATTTAATCGGAACACCTACCCCCGGAGGTAACCAGTTTATGAAGCTCCTCGTCCATGCGTCCATCTTCTCCGTCATATTTGCAGGTTTTGTTGCCGGCGCGGTAACTACCAAGCATACAAATTCCTTTCCGATGAATCATAGCTTGGTAGTCTCACACGCTGTGCCTGTGCCCAATTGCCCTCCCAGTACAGGTTGCTCGCTCTAGGCGGTTAGAACGGTACTAACGCGTATCCACGTCAGTACCCAAACCGTGTCTTTGTAGCACAAAAGTGCTAGGTTACGGAGTTTTCTTCGGTTGAGCACCATCCCTTTTCGAGCTATTCTCAAGACTCGGAAGGGGTGTTGTGATGACGAGCGTAGCCCTCACCATCTTGTACGTTGCAGAGCCTCTCCTCATGGTGGTTGCCATGATTGCTCTGCTCAGGTCCCGCGAACAGCGGCGGTTTCCGGCGTTGTTCGCCTACGTGAGTCTTCGGCTCGGCTCTACCGTCCTCCTTCATCTATTACTACAAGTGCACCGGGTGATTACGATTGACCCGGCCACGGCTTATGCCTGGTATTTCTATACCTATTGGGTCAGCTATGTCGCAGGTGCCGTCGTCGTCTTCCTGGTGATCCAGGAGATGTTTCAGAGCTCCATGGATCCCTTTCCCGGCCTGAAGTGGCTGGGTACCATATCCTTTCGCTGGGTAGCCTGCATCTCGTTCGTTGCTGCTTCGGCAGCACTGCTCACTCCGGGTGGCAAAGGGGACAAGCTTCTACTCGCCATCGCAGCTCAGGCGATGCGCTGCGAGAGCATCTTCATTCTTAGTCTTCTGCTCTTCCTGGTAACTGCGGCGGGAAAACTCGGTCTTTCCTATCGCAGCCGGGTTTTTGGCATCAGTTTCGGGTTTGGCATCATGGCGGCCAGTGATCTGGCCCTGTCGGCGGCCTTTTTGCACCACGGACAGAGCATCGTAACCTCAACCATTAGCGTGGTCACTACCGGCGCCAGTTTGTCGACACTGATCGTCTGGTCTGCATATTTCTTTTGGCCGGAACCGGCTCGTCAGACTGCTGTCCTCGATTCCTCTTCACCCTTGGCGCGGTGGAACGAAATCGCTACTTCGCTCGGCCAGAGCGGAGGCCGGGTTCCCGTGGCCGTTGCCCCTCCTGCCAGCAGCTTCTTCCTGCAGGATGTGGAGAAGGTGGTTGACCGCATCCTGATCAAGAACTCGCTCAATGTGGCCAGTTGACCTTGAGCGCAAGCTAAAAGGCCATAACGGAAACATCCGTTATGGCCTTTTTAATTTGCCCCCTCACCCGCGGTACTCTTATTGCTCGCGGCCTTAAATTGCTCCCCGCCGAGGTTAAGTGATGAAGGTCAAAGCGGCGGTTCTGCGGGAAATGGGGAGGCCGTTTCCCTATGCTCTATCTCAGCCACTGGCCATAGAAACGCTCGAGCTCGCGCCTCCCGGCCCGGGAGAGCTGTGTGTGCGTGTACTCGCGGCGGGTTTGTGCCACTCGGATCTGTCAGTCATCAACGGATCCCGCGTTCGACCGTTGCCCTTGGTGCCGGGTCACGAAGCCACTGGCGAGATCGTCGAGCTGGGGGCAGATGTTCATGGATTCCGCGTGGGCGATCGCGTGATTTTGTATTTCATGCCCAGCTGCGGCCGCTGCGTGCCGTGTGCCAGCGGTCGCCCGGCACTTTGCGAACCAGGGGTTGCGGCCAATATCGCAGGCACATTACTCAGTGGCGAAAGACGTTGGTTCGATGCCAACGGCGCGCCGCTGAACCATTTCCTCGGGGTTTCCGGGTTTGCCGAATACACCGTGGTGTCGGCCCGGTCGGCGGTGCGCATCGATTCTGATCTGCTTCCGGAGATTGCGGCCTTGTTCGGGTGTGCGGTGGTAACCGGAGTGGGCGCGGTGGTCAATGCGGCGCGGGTATCGGCGGGCGAAAGCGTCGCCATATTTGGGCTTGGCGGCGTCGGTTTGGCGGCTCTTTTGGGGGCCCATGCCTCCGGCGCCAATCCGCTCATTGCAGTCGACTTGGCAACGCATAAGTTTGAGCTCGCGCGTGCCTTGGGCGCTACCCACTGCATTGACGCCGCAGATCCGAAGGCTATCGAACACTTGCGCGATCTCTCGCAGGGTGGGGTGCAATTCGCGATCGAGTCGGTCGGCGACGAGCGCGTTCTGGCCCAAGCCTATGCGGCCACACGACGCGGCGGAACGACGGTCACCGTCGGTTTGCCGGGACCGGATCGCATGTTAACGATTCCTGCTATGAATCTGGTTACCGAGGAGCGCACCCTCAAGGGGTCGTTCATGGGCTCGGCTGTACCGGCACGCGACATAGGGCGCTTCATAGCGCTGTATCGCGCTGGACTCTTGCCGGTGGACCGCTTGCTGACCCACCGTCTCAAGCTGGACGAGATTAACACCGGCTTCGATCGCCTTGCGCGTGCTGAAGCCATCCGTCAGGTTGTTCAGTTATAGAGCGCGCAGGCCCGGGATAGGGCCGCAGCGCTTACTTGGCTGGAGTCGCCGTCTCAACCGGTTCGACAGAGACAAAACGGCCGGTCCTGCCGCGATCGATGAAGTTCACCTTGCCGGCGATCTCCGCGTAAAGGGTGTCATCTTTTCCCCGGCCGACATTCAGGCCGGCCTTTAACTTGGTGCCACGCTGGCGCACGATAATGGAGCCGCCGGTGACCACCTGGCCGGCAAAGATCTTCACGCCCAGTCGCTGAGCGTTTGAGTCGCGGCCGTTTTTCGAACTGCCTAAGCCTTTCTTATGTGCCATTGCCTAATCCTCAATCAGAAAAGTTGTGCTACTGCGCGGCGCTTGCTTCGGCCTTGTCGTAGGTCAAGCCATTCACTTCAATGCTGTTGATGCGAATCGCGGTGTAGGCCTGGCGATGTCCCTGCATCTTCTTATACTGCTTCTTGCGCTTGAAGTGGAAGACCAGGATCTTGTCTCCGCGTCCTTCACTGACGACGGTGCCGTGCACCTTTCCCTCGGGGGTCCCAACGATCGGCGACGACCCGTCGGAGAAGGCCAGCACGTTCCTAAACTCAACCGCATTGCCGATCTCGGCCGCGACCTTCTCAACGCGAACCACGTCGCCTGGGGCGACGCGATACTGCTTACCACCTGTGCGGATTACCGCGTACATAAAACCTCCATGCGCCGAGCCACACCGGCGTCACAAAATTGCTGGGAAATTACTGGATAGCTGGATGTGCTCGAACCTAAGGAGATGCGGGTGAGCAGACCGTCCCAAACCATCTAATCTTACGTTTTTCGCCAGTTTTGGTCAATGTTGCGCTGATCGAAATAGATATACGCCGAGAACGACGATCAGCGGTTCCAAAGGGTGACGGAAACGGGCATGGGCGGCCACGCCGTAATAAACCAGCGGCAACAGTAGGAAAGCCCAGGCTATTAAGCCGGCAGCCGGCGCTTTGCGCCACAAGGCGAGTGCCAGCCCAAGTAGTCCGCAGACGCTGGCAAAAACGAAATTTAGACTGCGCGCGTACTCCACCCACTGCGTAGCACTGGCCGGGTGTGGAACCCCTCCCCAGAAGAAAAACACCCGCTTAAGAGTATTTGCGGCAAAGTGCCCTGGGTCTGCGCGCATCGCCGCCCAGGCTTGGGCCCCGCGCATTTTAGAGTAAGCAATTTCACCCATGCGGGTATAAAGCCGCAGTTGATCAGGCGCCTGGATCGGGTGGTCGTATTCCATCAACAAGCCGGTCGACCCTGGCCCATTGCCCAGATACAGCTCCGCGCCAAAATTCCCCCGGGTGGGCACGAATTGATGGAAGGCTTCCCAGTTCCTCCACGTCCACGGGCCCAGGCAGGCGGCGAACAGCAGGCCAGCCAGCAGCACCCCGCTTGCCTGACGCTTCCAGTCGGGAGCTCCTGCCAAGACCCAGAGGCAGCAAGCCGGCAAAAAGATGAGCAGTGCAGGATTGCTGAGACCGGCCAAACCCCACAGCAGCCCCAGCATTGCCCAAAGCCTGGAGGTCATCCCAGATGGCTCTGGAGTGCGCATGCGGAGCGCCACCACCAGGACCCAGGAGAACAGGAAGGTGGTGAGCGAAGTGTCCCATACCCAGCGGACCGCATACTGCATGGCGGCCGGATAGAGCGCCCAGATCCAGGCCGACCACAAGGCCACCTTGCGATCGAAGCAGCGGGCTGCGATCTCCCAGGTAGTGCGTGCCGTCAATGCGGAGAAGAGGCTGTTGATGGTTAGGATCACCCAGGCCGATTGGGGAGTGAAGACCCCAAAGACCTTAAACACCCCAGCCAGAACCAGGGGGAAGAGTGGTCCTACCCAGGCGGTCGGGCCGGTGTGCCCGCGAAAGGGGTCAGAGAAACCAAAGCCGGTGGCTAGGGCGCGTGCGATCCGCCCCATTTCCTCGCCGAAGAGCATGTGGTCGTCGTAAGGCCGGATGCGATAGGTATGGGCCAGCGTGAGGTAGAGTACGCGCACGGCGAAGGCCGCCCAGAAGACTGACCAGGGTGCACGGAACCTTGCCCCGGAGTGCCTGGCACGAAACGGCTTCAGCAACGGCAGCCTTCTACGCTTCCCATTCCAGAGTGGCTGCCACCGCTTGATCGACAAAGTTTTGCAGAGTCGCCGCGAGGTCTAGTTGATTCTCGCCGAAGCCGATGATGAACTTGCGAAATAGGAATTCAAAACCGAAAACACCGAGCACTGCCGCAGCTATGGGCAAGAACGAGGGTGGGAGAAAGGTCACGCTCGGTTGATTGTCCTTGCCAAACAGGAGAACCAGCGCCATTGCCATTGTGACCGCCATTAAGAAGGCGAATAACACGAGATATGCGGCCATCCATAAGTGCAGGAAAGAACTCCACTTCTTGACCGAAACGCTGGTTTCCTTAGCCACCCTCCCCACACCGAATATCAACGCGAGAATCAACATAAATAGGAACGCGGATGGGTGTGTGACAGCGGCATCGACAGGAGCGATCGGGTTCGTAGCAAGATCTCCGAGTCCAGGCTCTGGTCGCTTGGCTAACCGTTCGACAGCTGCTCCAAGTCCCGCGCGACTTTAAGCCCCCTAGCTGTAACAAAATAGCTTTTGCCACTCTGCCCTATGCTGATGAGGTCGGCTCGTTCCAGAGTGTCAAGCTCTTGATCGGTGCCGGGATTGGCTTCTTTTAGAGAGGATATCTCGGCAATGCGGCTGTTCGCGATGCTGGTGAAGAGCTTGCGGGCAGCTGGAGAACCAAGCGCGGATGACAATAAATTAACGGTAGCGGTGTCGATCGCCATGGGATATCTCCATCTGGGACCACTTTAATACAGTTTCCTCCCGGTTGCGCGCCTCACTTGGTTTGCCTTCAGTTGTCGTCGGCAGCGGCGCCGGATATACTGAGAGTTCGCCGGTTAGTGCGTGTGATTGCCGCATATTTCTGCGAAAAGCTTAAGTTTTGGAGTTGGTCATGGCTCAGATTTGCACAATCTGCGGTAAGGGTCCGCAGTTCGGTAACAAGATTTCGCATGCGCACAACGTTTCCAAGCGCCGCTGGAACGTAAACCTCCGACCCGTCAAGGCTGAGGTCGCAGGGGGGCACAAGCGCATTCGCGTCTGCACCCGCTGCATTAAAGCAGGCAAGGTCGTTAAGGCTTAACGGCGGTTACTCCTTTTCCCCCGCATCCTTAGGCTCGAAACCCAGCGACAAGGAATTGATGCAGTAGCGGAGGCCACCTGGCCCCGGACCGTCCGGGAAGACGTGTCCCAGGTGAGCGCCGCAGCGCGCACAGGTCACTTCCGTTCTGGTCATCCCGTAGGTTCTATCTTCGTGTAAATCCACCGCGGCGGCGTTGGCGGGCACCGAGAAGCTGGGCCATCCGCTCCCGGATTCGAACTTGGTGTCGGAGCTGAACAGCTCGGCCCCGCAGGCTCCGCAGCGATAGGTCCCGTCGGCATGGTTGCGGTAGAGTTTGCCCGAGAATGCCGGCTCCGTCCCCTTTTGCCGCATCACGTAATACTGTTCCGGGGTAAGCTCCGCGCGCCATTCTGCGTCGGTCTTCTCAATCTTCTCGATTTGCTCTTTTTCCATTGATCTTGCTCCTTAGTGTTCGATGCCTGCGAAGTCTATCGCTGCGCAATCACTTCAATTTCGACCAGGGCATCTTTGGGCAATCTCGCCACCTCCACCGTGGATCGCGCCGGCGCGACCACACCCTCGGGCGCCAGGTAGCGGGCATAAATTTCGTTCATCGCGGCGAAATCAGCCATGCTTTTCAGGAAGACGGTTGTTTTGATCACGTGGCGCAGGTCGCTGCCGGCCTCGGCCAGCACCGCCTTCAGGTTCTCCAGTACGCGAACCGTCTGCTCTTTCACTCCACCTTCGATCAGTTGCCCAGTGCGTGGATCGAGCGCAACCTGCCCGGAGGTGTAAACCAGATTTCCAACCAGCACTGCCTGGGAATAGGGGCCGATCGCCGCTGGTGCATCTTCTGTAGAAACCACTGACTTGCTCATTGCTCGATTCTCGCCGTCCTGGGCGTACCGACGCAAATCCTGAAGGAGTCGCGTCGCTGTTAGACCTTATGCGCGCGTTGCACGTCGCGGACGCCGGGCAATCGGCGCAGGCCGCTCACAATGCGCGTGAGGTGCCGCATATCTTCGGCTTCGAGAACAAATTCAACCATCGCTTCCGAGTCGCCGGTCGATTTGGTATCGACCCCGCGGATGTTGGTGCCATCGTCGCTGATCACCGCTGTCATTTCCTTCAACATGCCGGCACGATCGTCGCAAAATACTGTCAGCTTTACCGGGTACGTCATTTTGCGGCCGGCGTTCTCTTCTTCCATCCGCGCCCACTCGACGGAGATGCGGCGGTCGCTCTCGTAGAGCAGATTTTGAACGTTGGGGCAGCTCCGCGCGTGTACGGCCACGCCTTTACCGCGGGTTACATAACCCACGATCTCTTCGCCGCGAATGGGATTGCAACATCGCGCGCGGTAGACCAGCAAGTCGTCCTGGCCCTCCACTTGCAGCGAGTCGGACCCGTGCATATGGACACGCCTGACCGCCTCCGACATGGCGCCACTCGCGGCGTCCTTGCCCGGCTCCAATTCGGTGCCGGTTTGAGAAGTCACCCCCGGAGAGAGTTTGTTCAGCACCTGGCGTGAGGAGTATTTACCGAAGCCGATGGCTGCCATCAGGTCGCTCGCCGTCGCCAGGCCACATTCGCTGGCCGCACGGGCATAGTCCGTGTCACTGAGCTTGCTAAGGGACACTTTGTACTTACGGGCCTCGCGGTCGAGCAGCTTCTTGCCAATTTCGACTGCGCGCTCGCGCTGGTGCTCGTTGAGCCAATGCTTGATCTTGTTGCGCGCCCGCGAACTCTTGGCGAAGGTGAGCCAATCGCGGCTCGGAGTGTGGCCGTTCTGCGTCACCACTTCCACAATGTCGCCGTTGTGCAGCTTGGTGCGCAGCTGGGCCATTCGGCCGTTGACCTTGGCCCCCACGCAGGTATTGCCCACCTCGGTATGGATGGAATAGGCGAAGTCAATCGGGGTCGCATCCTTGGGCAGCACCACCACCTTGCCTTTGGGGGTAAAGGTGTAAACCTCTTCCGGGTAAAGATCGATCTTCAGTGTGGATAGGAACTCGTTGGGATCGGTCATCTCCCGCTGCCACTCGACCAGCTGACGGACCCATGCCAGCCGTTGCTCATCCCGTGCATTGGTGGGGGAGCCGGCCGCTTTATATTTCCAGTGCGCCGCGATCCCCTCTTCGGCGATGCGATGCATTTCTTCGGTCCTGATCTGGACCTCGAACTGATGTCCACCCTCGCCCATCACCGTGGTGTGCAGTGATTGATACAGATTTGGCCGCGGCATGGCGATAAAGTCCTTGATGCGGCCCGGCACCGGGCGCCAGATGGAGTGGATCAGGCCAAAGGCCGCGTAGCAGTCCTGCACCGTAGCGGTGATCACGCGGACGGCCAGGAGGTCATAGACCTGGTCGACGGTTATCTTTTGTTTTTGCAGCTTCTGGTAGATGCTGTAGAGCCGCTTGATGCGCCATTCGACGCGCGCCTTGATGTTGTTTTCGCGCAGCCGTTCGTTAAGCAGGGATTCGACCGAGTTGAGAAACTGCTCCTCCTCATCGCGCGCCGCGTCCACAGCGTTCTTCACCTGCTCATAGCCGAAGGGATCGACATAGCGGAAGGCCAGATCTTCCAGCTCGCCGCGCACCTTGCCCATACCCAGCCGGTGGGCCAGGGGGGCATAAATGTCCAAAGTTTCCCGGGCGATCGATTCCTGCCGGTCGGGAGGAAGGTGTTGCAGCGTCCGCATGTTATGCAGGCGGTCCGCCATCTTGATCAGCACCACGCGTACGTCGCTGACCATGGCCAGCAGCATCTTGCGCACATTTTCGGCCTGGCGGTCTTCCCGGTTGGCGAACTGGATCTTATCGATCTTGGTCACGCCTTCGACGATGTGCGCAACCTGCTCGCCGAATTGCTCGGTAATGTCTTCTGTGGTGACAGGGGTGTCTTCGACGGCATCGTGCAACAGCCCTGCCGCGATCGCGGTCGAGTCCAGCTTCATCTCGGCCAGAACCTGGGCGACCTCGAGGGGATGCAAAACATACGGCTCGCCGGAAGCCCGCAGCTGCCCGCTGTGGTGCTGCACACAGAAATCCCATGCTCTGCGAATGATGCCGGTGTCGTCGCTCGGCCGGTTCTTGCCGATGGTCGCGAGCAGCTCGGCAAACTTCGCCGTCAGGATGTCCGGGCCCGCCTGAGGTTCCAGTGGCGTGGAGTGCACAGTCGCCATACCTGATTATAGGCCGCTGGGTAAGCATTTTCACTTCTGGCGTACAGGCTCGTGTTCCCGGGGCTATGCGAAGATGACTTGTGTCTCGCGAACCCATCTCTGCGCCTGCCGGCAAGGCCGCCGTCACCACAATTTCCCGCCGGGCCGCGGATCGCCTGCGTGCCGGGCACCCCTGGGTCTACCGTTCGGACATAGAACACCTGGTGGAGACAGAAGCGGGACTCATGCCGGTGGCCGACTATCGCGGCTTCCCCTTGGGCACTGCGCTGTGGAGCCCAACTTCTCAGATTGCTCTCCGCATGGTCACTCCCGATCCCCATCTGACGCATGAGGACTGGGTGGCATTGCTCGACCAGCGGCTGCGCTACGCCATTCACCAACGCCAGGGCATCCTGGAAGAGGGAACCGATGCCTGCCGCCTGGTCTTCAGCGAAGCTGATCAACTTCCGGGCCTGATCGTCGACCGCTATGGCGACCTGATCCTGTTCGAGATCCTCTCCAAGGCACTCGATCGGGAGGATGTGCGGGCGGTCATCGTCGATGTCCTCAAGTTGGAACTGGAGCCGGTCACCATCGTGGAGCGGTCCGATGCCCGAATCCGGGAACTGGAGCAGCTCAGCCAGCCATCGGAGGAGCCACTCTATAGCGCCGAGCCCATTGCCCAACTGACCACCATTTTTCACCTCAACGGGTTGGCTTTTCATTACGACGCCAACGCCGGGCAGAAGACGGGAGCCTTTCTCGACCAGCGCCTCAACTACGCTGCAGCGTCGAGCTACGCCCATGGCGAGGCGCTCGATGTCTGCACGTATCAGGGTGGTTTTGCCCTTCACCTGGCCCAATCCTGCTCCCGGGTGACCGGTGTGGACGCCTCCCACGCGGCGCTTGAGGTGGCGGAGGAGAACCTGGAGGTCAACCGTCACCGTATCCAGGCCTCGGTGGAGTGGATCGAAGCGAACGCATTCGATCTTCTGCGCGATTGGAGCACTGCCGGCAACACCTTCGACACGGTGGTGCTTGATCCACCTGCTTTTGCCAAATCCAAGCGTGCCGTGGCGGGGGCGCTGCGCGGCTACAAAGAGCTCAATTTGCGCGCCCTGAAGATGTTGCGCCCAGGCGGGACGCTGGTGACCTGCTCCTGCTCACACCACGTGTCTTGGGATGAATTTCACGGTGTGGTGGCCGCAGCCGCCGGCGATGCGCAGCGCCGTGTTCGTCTTCTGGAACGCCGCGGAGCTGCACCGGACCACCCGGTGGTGCTGAATATCCCCGAAACCGAGTATCTAAAGTGCCTGATCCTGCAGGTCGACTAGCTAGGAACCATGGGTCCGGTTAACACAGTGAAGCGTAACTTTCCCCTGATGCAGCAATACAGACCCCGCTTAGGTACCCGTCCGGGTTGCTAAGCGGGTTCGGGACGGCTGAAACCGGGCTCCTCGACTGGCGAGTCTTTCCAGCTCGTAAAGCCGGCACCCTTCATTCCCTTAGAATAAGACTCCATGCCATTCGGACCTCACTGGCAACATGCCTGGCTGGTCATCGCTTCCTTTCTCGCCGGCGCCCTGAATGCCATGGCGGGCGGCGGCTCCTTTCTGTCGTTTCCGGCTCTGCTGGGCGTGGGTGTTCCGCCGATCCAGGCAAACGCAACCAACACAGTTGCCCTCTGGCCCGGACAGTTCACATCGATCGCCGCGTACTGGCAAGATCTGAAGGCCAACCTGCGGCTGGTACTCCCGGTTTGTTCGGCCGCCCTGCTGGGCGGCGTGGCCGGAGCCATCGTCCTGCTCCACACTGGCCAGGCCACCTTCATGGCGTTGGTCCCCTGGCTGTTGCTGCTCGCCTCCGGGCTTTTCGCCGCCAGCGGCCCTGTCTCCGGCTGGCTGCAGCGCCGGCGTACGACTCTTACCGGTGTCCACCCCAGTCTCGTCCCGCTGTGGATCGGGGTGGTGGTGGTGTGCTTTTACATCGGCTACTTCGGTGCGGGAGCGGGCTTCTTGCTGATGTCGGTGCTGGCCGTCTTCGGCATTCAGAACATCAATCAAGTCAACGCGTTGAAGGTGATCGCTACGACCACGGCGAATGGCATCGCCGTGATCACGTTCATTGTGGAGAAACAAATTCTCTGGAAGTACTGCTTGCTGATGATGATTGCCGCCGCACTCGGTGGTTATCTGGGAGCCCGTTACGCGCGCCGCATGCCTCCCCATTTCATGCGGCTGCTGGTGGTGCTGATCGGTTTGGGAATGGCCGCGTACTTCTTCTGGAAGCAGTATTCTTGAAGTAGGGACTGTCATGAGCCACGAAAGGCATCCGATTTATCAGCGAGGAAGAGGCGCAGAGGCTGGCACAAGAGACCTCTCATCGCGATCTGCCCCGCGAAGCCACCGAACCGGCTCGTGTCCGGGTGCAAAAGACGACCGGCACGGGGATGGAGATCGACTGGAAGGACGGCCACCAAAGCCATTGGAACTTTACCTGGCTGCGCAACGCCTGTCCCTGCGCCACCTGCCATGAGGAGCGAGGAGCAACCGGCCGCAAACCAGGCGAGCCGAAACCCCAGCCGCCCACGCTGCTGCAAATGTACAAAGCACCGGCGCGGCCGGAGTCGGTTTCGCCCGTCGGCCGCTATGCCATCAGCTTTCACTGGAATGACGGTCATCAGAGCGGAATTTACTCGTGGGACTATCTCCGCCGCAGCTGCCAGTGTGACCAGTGCCGTCCTGTTAGGCTGCGCTGAAGGCGCCTCGCGGAAGAAACGCACACAAGTGACCGCAAATTTCACAGCCTTCCCCGTCTCGGGGTGACTGTAAGCTGATGGTGGGATAAGAGTTGCTGGAGAGATCCAAGAGAGTGAGTGACATTGCCGAGCGACCTGGAAATTCAGAGCATGAAAGACACCCCATTCGTCGATGATCCGGTGGCGCGGCCTAAGAGCGAGACCACAGGAATCCTGCCCTTCCAGGCAATCCAGGGATTGATCGACAGCGGGTCGATAATCGCCCCCAGCTTTGACAGCAACCAAATTCAACCCGCGAGTATTGACCTGCGATTGGGGAAGAAAGCCTTCCAGATTGCGGCCAGCTTTTTGCCGGGACACTCGCCCATCGAAGGCAAGATCCGGGACCTGCTCATCCGCGAGATTGATCTGGAGGATTCCGCAGTTTTGGAACCTCGCTCTGTTTTTCTCGTGCCTCTGATGGAAGGCCTGCGCTTGCCGGCGGATGTATCCGGCATTGCGAATCCGAAGAGTACCACCGGGCGCTTGGACATTTTCACCCGATTGATCACGGAACCGGGAATCGAATTCGAACGGGTTCCCAAGGGCTACCAGGGCGCACTTTATCTGGAAATCGTCTCCCGCACTTTTCCCGTCCGGGTGAGAACCGGGATGAAGTTGAACCAGCTACGGCTCATGCGGGGAAGGCCGCAGGCCACCGATGGCAAATTAGTGCGGCTTGCGGAAAAAGAACAGTTGACCTTCGACGCGGATAGCAGCCCCATCGACCCAAGAATCGATCGAGGGCTCAGTGTTTCGGTGGATCTGGTGGGGACCGGCTCCAACATCATCGCTTACCGGGCAAAAAAGACCAGGCACGCGATCGATCTGGGCAAAGTCAACGCTTATGACATTGGAGAATTTTGGGAAGTCATCCCGCGGTCCAAGTCCAAAGACCTGACCTTGCAGGCCGGAGATTTCTACATCCTGGCCTCCCACGAAAGGATCCGTGTGCCTCCGACTCATGCTGCGGAGATGGTTCCCTTCGACCCTTCGATCGGCGAGTTCCGCATCCATTACGCCGGGTTCTTCGATCCCGGCTTCGGATACGGCGATCGAGGGGAGATTCCCGGCACCAAGGCGGTTCTGGAAGTTAGGGCGCATGAAGTCCCTATTCTTCTCGAACATGGTCAGCTGGTGGGAAAACTGATTTATCACCAGATGGCGCAATTACCGGAAAGAGTCTACGGGCGCTCGATCGGCTCCTCGTATCAACAACAGGGGCTTGCGCTCAGCAAACAATTCAGAGCCTTGCAGGCCGCCGAGCAAGAGCCGGTTTCTGGCTACGCGCCGATTTTGTCTCCGCCCATGGCGGAGTAACTAGGGGGCAGGCCTGGCTGGAGCATTGTGGTCAACCGGCAGTGTCCGCCAAAGCTTCTGTATACATTGAAGAGCCTGAGCTGCGTCCGCAGCAACTTGAATGTAGTCGCGATTTTTCGCTTTGAGGAACCCCTGATCGATCGTGACATCGAGAAAGCTCAGCAGTTGGTCGTAATAGCCCGCGGTGTTCACCAGCAGGCACGGTTTTGTATGGATTCCGAGTTGAGCCCAGGTGAGGATCTCGAAAAATTCATCGAGGGTTCCGAAACCGCCGGGCAGGGCAACAAACGCATCCGCCTCTTGGGCCATCAAGGCTTTGCGTTCGTGCATGGTTTCCACCAGGACCAGCCGGGTCAGACCCTGGTGCGCCACCTCCACTCCGGCAAGCGCGCGAGGAATCACTCCGATCACTTCGCTCCCGTGAGCCAGAGCTGCGTCGGCCAGCGTGCCCATCAGGCCCACTTGCGCGCCGCCATATACCAACCCGAGGCCGGCGTCGCCCAGCAATCGTCCCAAAGCGAGCGCCTCGGTCCGGTACTCTGGCCGCAACCCTGGGCTCGATCCACAAAAGACACAAACCCTGCGCCCGATTTCCTTATTGTTAGTTTGCATTCAAGAATTGCAACACATTTATGAACAGGGCGCCCAGCGATACACTAGTAGAAGAGTATCCATCCCGTCACCAAACCATCCGCCGAACAAGAGTATCAGCGCACGCTTTAGAGACCAGCCATTGCAACATCTGCTCGATAAATTAAATCCGCAACAACGCGCCGCCGTCGAAGCCGTAGATGGTCCTTTGCTGATTCTCGCCGGGGCGGGTTCCGGCAAGACGGGGGTAATCACCCACCGCATCGCGTATCTCATCCAGGTACGAAATGTTTCGCCCGACGCCATCCTGGCGGTCACGTTTACTAACAAAGCGGCGGCGGAAATGGCGGAGCGGGTCGACAAGTTGCTGGAACATCGCTCTCTGGCCAAACCGCTGTTGGCGACTTTTCACTCGTTTTGCGTGCGCGTTCTGCGCCGCGACATCGAGGCTTTACGTATCGGCGATCAGGGGCTTACTCGCAACTTCGTGATTTACGACGAAGCCGACCAGCAGGCCATCGTCAAGCAAGCGATGCGCCGGATGGGGCTCGACACCAAGCAATTGACGCCTCGTACAGTGCTCTCCCGCATCTCCTATGCCAAGAACCATATGCTCGACCCGCAGGAGATTTATCTGCAGTCCACTGATCCGGTGGCCGAACGAATCGCGCACATCTACGAGATCTACAGCAAGGAACTGCGCAAGGCGAATGCGCTCGACTTCGACGACCTGCTGCTGGAGGCGGTGCGCCTGCTGCGTTCCTCCGCCGAAGTGCGGGAACGCTACAACCGCCGCTATCGCTACCTGCTGATCGACGAGTATCAAGACACCAACCGGCCGCAATACGAGCTGATGAAGTTGCTGGCCGGCCCCGAGCATAATGTCTGCGTGGTGGGTGATGAAGACCAGAGCATTTATTCGTGGCGCGGAGCCGATATCCGCAACATCCTGGATTTCGAGAAGGATTTCCCGGAAGCGAAGACCATCCGGCTGGAGCAAAATTATCGTTCCACGCAGGTGATTCTTGAGGGAGCCTCCGCGGTTGTGGCCCGCAACCTGCAGCGCAAGGGCAAGAATCTCTGGACCTCGCGCGAGGGCGGCGCGATGATCGGCTACTACGAAGCGCCGGACGGAGAGAACGAGGCGCTGTTTATTGCCGACCACATAAAGAAGTACCTGCGCAATGCGGGGCAAGAGCACGAGCAGCCGCGGGCGGCAGTGCTCTATCGCACCAACTCGCAATCCCGGCTGGTGGAAGAAGCGCTGCGCCGCTACGGGATTGCCTACACCATGGTGGGTGGTTTCTCTTTCTACGATCGCTCCGAGGTCAAAGATTTGTTGAGCTATCTCAAGCTGGTGCAGAATCCGGACGACTCGATCGCCCTGGCGCGCGTCATCAACACGCCGCCGCGCGGAATCGGCAAGACCACACTAGAGGTGCTGGAGCGGCTCAGCCTCGAGACCGGCATGAGCACTTGGGGTGCGATCGAGCGAGCGCTCCAGGAGCGCCTGTTGCCGCAACGCGCGTTGATGGCCCTGGACACGTTCCGCCGTTTGATCCAGGACGGACGCGCCCTGCTCGAGCCAGGTTTTGCCGAAAAACTGGCGCAGGATGTTCTGCCGGCGCAGGAGGCAGTTGCCCCTGATGTCGACGGGTCCGATTCGGGGGACTGGGAGGACGTCCGCTTCGACTTTGGCGATCTGGATCCCGAGCCCGATCCGGAAGAACAGGCGGTTCCCCTGCAAGCGGATGTGCATCCCGTGCCTGCGTCGGATACCCCTTCTTATGAAGGATTCCGCAAGCCCGGCGATGCGGCGACGCTGCCCGAGTTGATTCGCTTTCTCATCGATCGCACCGGCTACATCCGCTCGTTGGAGGACGAAGGCACTCCAGAAGCGATCTCGCGCATTGAGAACTTGAAGGAACTCGCCAATGCGGCCCAGGATGCACAGCAGCGCGGGGAGACGTTGTCTGAGTTTCTCGACCACGCCGCCCTGGTCAGTGACACTGACCGTTACAATCCCGAAAGCCGCGTCACCCTGATGAGCCTGCATTCCGCCAAAGGGCTGGAGTTCCCCCTGGTGTTGCTGGCGGGTATGGAAGAGGGCCTCTTTCCTCATTCGCGGACGCTGAATCAACCCAACGAACTCGAAGAGGAACGGCGGCTCTGCTACGTCGGGATGACGCGGGCGATGGATGCTTTGGTGATGACCCGTGCTCGCTATCGTCGGCGATACGGGAACGATATGCCGGAATCCAGCATTCCCTCTCGCTTTCTCGAAGAGATTCCGCCTCATCTGCTCGAAGACCTGAGCCGCGGCCAGCGCACCTCGATCGGGGGCGCCTACGGTTCAAGATACGGATCCGCCCGCGGAGGCGATGAGTGGGAATCCCCCCGGCACTACAGTTACGAAGATGAGGATCAACGTCCTCGCGCGGTTTCCCGGCCGGCCGCTCCCGCCGGCCGTCCACCTGCGGGGCCGGGTTCGTTAGATAACATCGCCCAGTTCTTTTCTTCGCGGAAGGGGAGCGGGCCGCGGCCCAAACTGGAAATCCCCGTCTCTACGGGAGCGACAGGATTCCGGAGCGGCCAGCGTGTTCGTCATCCCAAATATGGTGAGGGTGTCGTCTTCCGCCGCGAGGGAGACGGTGACGATGCGAAGATTACGGTACAATTTGCAGAATTCGGCGTGAAGAAGCTAGTGGAAAAGTTTGCTCAGCTGGAAAAAGTGTAGATAAGGAAAATAATGCCCAATACCAAGAACGTAGAAGACAAGTTGGAACGGAAGAAGATCAAGCGCGCGGCGCGCAAGAAAGCTGCACCCAAAGCCGCTCGTACCCTACCCCGAGGTTCCAACAAGAAGAAAGCCAAGAAGCTGACACGAGGCCAAAGCAAACGTTAGGTTCGAATCGGGACCAGTAATCCCCATCCCTCGTAAAACGCGAAGGATGGGGCGCCTCACCCTGGTTGCACTTTCCGGGGTTCTTAGCAACTACTGATTCAGGAGCCGAAACGCTGCGAAAGCAACTGTTCGCAACCAAATCGATCGACAAGCTGATCAGCGACTCGGAACTCCCCGAGCACTGTCTGCAGAAAACGCTCGGCCCGTGGTCTCTCACCGCACTCGGTATCGGTGCGGTCATTGGTTCGGGAATCTTCACCGTGGTCGGCACGGCCATCGCGGGCGAGAAGTTTGATACTTCCTCGATCCTGAACACGCCGCTGCTGGATTACCTGGTCAATCACCACGCATTGTCAGGCCGCCCGGGAGCGGGGCCGGCGCTGGCCTTTTCCATCATCCTGGTGGCCATCGTCTGCGCCTTCACCGGGCTGTGCTATGCCGAACTGGCGTCGATGATTCCTATCGCCGGCAGCGCCTACACCTACACCTATGCCACCATGGGGGAGCTCGTCGCCTGGATCATCGGCTGGGATCTTATCCTGGAATACGCCGTCAGCAACATGGCCGTGTGCGTCGGCTTCGCCGCCCATATTGTCGACTTCATGGATTGGTTTGGTCTGCATCCCAGCGCGCGTTGGATCTCACCCGCCTTTTTGCCCTCCGGACTTACCGACCTGCAAGGCAATACGATCTACCAGCCAGGCTGGCATCTGGGATTTAACATGCCGGCGTTCCTCATCGTGCTGGTGCTCACCATCGTGCTGGTGCGCGGTATCCGTGAGTCTGCCGGGACCAACAACGTCATGGTCCTGCTCAAAATCTCTGCCATCCTGGTCTTTGTCCTTGCCGGCTCGCACTTCATCCACCCCGCTCATTGGCATCCGTTTTTTCCAAATGGCTGGTCCGGCGTCCTCACTGGTGGCAGCATCATTTTCTTCACCTACATCGGCTTTGATTCCGTATCGACCGCGGCGGAAGAGTGCCATTGCCCGCAGCGCGACGTCCCCTTTGGCATTCTGGCTACGCTCGTCGTCTGCACCTTGCTTTATGTCGCCGTCGCCGTCGTGCTCACCGGCCTGGTCCCCTGGCAGACCTTGGTGGATGATGCAGCGCCGGTGGTGAATACTTTAAAGAAGCTAACCCATCAAACGGGCTCCGTGACTCTCAACTGGGTCCGTTTGGTCGTGCTCTGCGGCGCGATGATGGGCATGATTTCCTCCATCCTGGTCTTCCAGCTTGGCCAGGCGCGGGTGTGGTTCGCCATGTCGCGCGACCGGCTCTTTCCGCGCTGGTTTGGGAAGGTACACCCGCGTTATCGGACTCCGGCCGTAGCCACTGTCGTAGCAGGTTTCGTGGTGGCCATTCCCAGTGGCTTGCTGGATATCGGCACCCTGGCCGATCTGTCGAATATCGGCACCCTGTTTGCCTTTGTGCTGGTATCGATTGGGGTGCTGATCCTACGCTATCGCGAGCCGGACAGGCGTCGTGGCTTCCGCGCCCCGGGCGGAATTGCCGTGCCCATTCTGAGCATCTTCTTTTGCGTGCTGCTCATGTCCGGCCTGCCGGTCATCACCTGGCTGCGCTTTTTCGGCTGGCTGGTCATAGGCCTGGGCATCTATTTTCTCTACAGCCGCAAGCACAGCGAGTTCTCCTCACTTTCATGACGCGCCCAGCTGCCCCGCGCCGGATCGCGACCCCGTGGTTGCGGTCACTTCCCAAAACGGAACTCCACCTTCACCTGGAGGGAACGGTTACCCCGGAAACTCTGGTCGAATTGAGCCGGCGAAACGATGATCAGGCCATGACGCTGGGGGAGGCACGGTCCCTCTACCACTACACCGATTTCACCGGATTCCTGTTGGCGTTCAAGGCGGTCAGCGAACGGCTCCGCACGCCGCAGGACTACGAATTGATCACGTATCGGATGCTGCAGCGACTGGCGGCGCAGGGCGTGCTGCATGCCGAGGCCTACGTCTCCGTGGGGGTTGTGTACTACTGGAGACGGATTGAGTTTGAATCTCTGTTTTACGCAATGGAAGCGGGACGGGAGCGGGCGGAGAAGGAATTCGGAATCACGCTTTATTGGATTTTCGATGCAGTCCGCCATTTTGGCCCGGAGGAGGCGGCGCGCGTTTTTCGCAAAGCCGCGGAACTGCGCCGGGAGTGGCCGAGCATCGTGGGCATTGGGATCGGCGGCGACGAGCGGCGGGTCGGTGCCGAACCCTTCCGCGACCTCTTTCAGGAGGCCAAAGATGCCGGTCTTCGGCTGACCGCGCATGCCGGCGAAACCATGGGGCCAGAGAGCATTTGGGCGGCGCTCAATATAGGTGCAGAGCGCATCGGCCATGCGCTTTCCGCTCAACTGGATCCGGATCTGATGGAGGTCCTGGCGGAACGCCAGGTTCCGCTTGAAATTTGCGTGACGTCGAATTTACGCACGGGTTGTTGTCCCACCCTGGAAGAGCATCCGGTACGCCGCTATTTCGATGCAGGCCTTATGGTTACTCTCAATTCCGATGATCCGGCGATGTTCGAAAGCGATCTCCAGGACGAATACCGGCTGGCCCATGACGGATTTGGCTTTACCGCCGAGCATTTGCGGGAATTGGCGGCTAACTCTATTGAAGCCAGTTTTCTTCCGGCACCACGAAAGGTCGCTTTGCTGCATCAAATGGAGCAGGTGAAATAGCCCTTTGGTGTTCACCGCCGTAACTACGTGATTTTCACCAAGCTGCGCTATTATTTCGGCATGATGTACATGGATGGTAACGACCTCAGGGCTCAGGGTTCCGGCGAGATATTGCCGGCGATCTCGCCTACCCAGGAAGAAGGGTCTGCTATGGCGATTGTTGGCTGGACTTCGGTTGCTGTTGGTATTGCTGCTGTGGGTCTCTACGTCGGCCGCGAGTTGCGTGCGCGTTATAAATTCAACCACCGCACGCAGTACGATTTTTTCTCGCATGCCGGGGATAGTGTCTGCTCAGCGGATTACGGCACCGGAATTTAACGCTTCACTCACGGACTCTGATCGCCTGTACGGCATCCGGATCCCGCTCGGCTGCGCCGCGGGATCGGTCGACGTCAGCCGCCAATGCGATTGGCCCGGCTGGTTTGGTAATTGATCCCTCTTCTCCCTCACAGCAAAATTTCTCCGTTTGGCACCGGTCGAATGGCAGGCGCGATATGAAAACACCGCGAATCTCCGGTGCCCCCGGTTTCCGCTGTTCGCACAGGATGGGACACCGCCGCGCTCCTACGCGGAAATCCCGGGGCTGACATTTCCCGGCGCTATATACTGCGACTATTCCCGCGATCGAGTTCTGCACTTAAGCGTGGGTTCTGTCGGGGTCGCTGAGCCATGTCAGAACAAGGAGGAAATCCTCCCGGGCACGACGCCTCAAAACCGGGCAACGGGGGTGTGCGCGCCCCTGTGAAGGGTGAAAGCTCGTCCGCGAACGTTCGCCTTCCCAGCGATGCCGATACCATTTTTGGCTCACCGCCCAACGTGGCTCCCAGTGACAGTCCCACCATAGTGGGTGGAACCTCCTTTCCGCAGACCATGGCGGGGAATTATAGCGAAGCGGGACAACGCGTTCTGGCTTCCGGCTACCTGCTGGCCCAACGCTATGAGATTTTGAGTCTGCTTGGCGAAGGCGGCATGGGCGCCGTTTACAAAGCCAAGGATGTTGAGCTTGGCCGGGTCGTCGCCCTTAAGGTGATCCGCCCGGAGCTGGCACGCAACCGCGCCATCCTTGACCGGTTCAAGCAGGAATTGATTCTGGCCACCCAGGTCACCGACCGCAACGTCGTCCGTATCTACGACCTCGGTGAAGCAGAGGGCATAAAGTTCATCACCATGGAGTATGTCGAAGGCGAGGATCTCGCCGCCATTCTCCGCCAACGGACCAAGCTCCCGCCTCATGAAGCAGTGATTGTCATTGAACAGGTTTGCCGGGCGCTAGCGGCTGCACACAACGTTGGGGTCATCCACCGTGATTTGAAGCCGCAGAACATCATGTGGGAAAAAAGTGGCCGCATCCTGGTTATGGATTTTGGCTTGGCCAAGACGCTGGAAGGCGACCGCATGACCCAGACCGGCGCTATGGTGGGGACCATGGAATATATGTCGCCCGAGCAGGCGCTGGCGCAAAATTTGGACCAGCGCTCCGACATCTTTTCCCTGGGCCTGATTTTTTACGAGTTGCTGACGGGGCAAACGCCCTTTCGCGCCGAAAGCGCGCTGGCCAGCCTCATCAAACGTACCCAGGAGCGCGTCGTTCCGGTCTCAGAATTCGACGTGAGTGTCCCTGCGGAGCTGAGCCAGATCGTGAACCGATGTCTGGAGCGTGATGTCGCGCTCAGATATCAGTCTGCCGGCGAGCTGCTGGCAGACCTGGAATTGTGGCTGGGCACGGGAAGATCCGGCGTCATCGCCGCCCGCCTTCGGCCCGGCCCCCGCAGATGGGCGACAGAGAACCACCGGCTGCTTGCGGGTGCGGCTGTATTGCTGGTGCTGCTAGTCGCGATCGTGGGGTATTTCCTCACCCGGCCCAAGAGCGCAGCTCTTCCTGAGGCAAAGCAGGAAGAGCAAGCGGGCCGCCCGAGATCGCTGGCGATTTTACCCTTCCGCAACTCCTCCGGCGATGCCAAGGACGATTGGATCGGCTCCAGCGTAGCTGACATGCTCAGCACCGACATCGGTCAATCAGCCCACCTGCACCCTGTCTCGAGCGATCGGCTGCACCAGGTGCTTTCTGATCTTCACGTCGGCCCCGACACGGCGATTGATTCGGATATGTTGCGGCGCGTGGCCCAGTTCAGCAATGCAGACGTTCTGGTTTCAGGCCAATATGCACGCTTCGGGGACCAGATCGTGATCGATGCGACCATACGCGACCTTGTACATGACCAGACGGTGCCAGTCAAAGCGCAGGCGCTGGTAAAGGATCTGCCCACGGCGATCGACAGCCTGGCCGACTCTGTCCGCAAGAATCTTTCCCTTTCCGCCAGCGTGGTCGAGGAATTGAAGGCACAGTCCTTCAAGCCCAACTCAAAATCCGTCGACGCGCTGCGTGAGTTCAATGAAGGATCGGTGCTGATGCGCGCCGGCAAGAATTTGGATGCGTTGAAGCATCTGCAGCTGGCGACGAATGAAGATCCTGAATTTGCGCTGGCATTCTCCATGCTTGGTGAGGCGCAGTCGGAACTCGGATTTCAGAGTGATGCGGAACAATCGTCGATACGCGCTCTGAATCTTGCCCAGAATCAAAACCTGCCGCTGCCGGAGAAGTACCTGATTAGCGCCAGCAACGCGCGCATCATGAAAGATAACAAGAAGGCGATAGAGGCTTACGAGAATCTCTCGAAAAGCTTGCCCGGCGATGTCGATGTTCAGTACGAGCTAGGCGTTCTCTATTTGCAAAACGGGGAGTACGACAAAGCGCGCGCCACTTTTGCCAAGGTCCTGCAGTCTGATCCCAAGAACATTAAGGCGTTGTGGCAGACCGGGATCGTCGATAACATCACCGGGAATTTGCAGGCCGCGCTGGACGCGCTTACCCAGGGCCTTACGCTTACGATTCAGTTCGATAACCCGGAGCAGAGAGCCCTGATCCTCCTTTCGATGGGGAACTCGTACCGTCGGCTTAACAAGCCCGATGAAGCGCTGCGCAACTATCAGGAGTCCATCGCGATCAATGAGAAGATCGGCCAAAAGTGGGGAATTTCCGCCGCCCTGAATGAGATGGCAGATGTTCAGGCTACGGGAGGCCAACCAGACGCCGCCCTGGCCAGCTATAACAAGTCACTGGTCCTGTTACGTGAGATCGGCATGAAGGGTGGTACCGCCAACGTCCTCGGCGATATGGGCACGATCTACCACGATCTGGGCAAGTTTGATCAGGCGCTGGATGCCTACAAGCAAGCCTTACAGATCGTGCGCGAGACCGGCGATCAGGCGAACGAGGCGCAGTGCCTCAACAATATCGCCAACGTGTATCTAACCATTGGGGACAACGACAACGCATTTACCTATTACCAGCAGGCATTGCAGTTGCGGGAAAAACTGGGTGTCCCGGTCGACATCGCAGATACGCTGGAAGGCCTCAGCGAGGCTTACACGGCGACTGGACAGTACGAGCAGGCAATGACGGGGCTGATGCGCGCGTTGGAACTCGGCCGCAACGCCGGGGATGCGCACAGCGTGGCCGTGGTCTCTCACCAGATCGGCCTGGTCTTTGAATACCAGGGCAGGTTTGGTGCAGCGGTGAAGTCGATGCAGGATGCAGTCAAGAGTTTTCGCCAACAAGGGGAGAACGGGCTCGACATGGCCGAATTCCTGAACGGCCTCTCTGGAGCACTGGCTCGCGTAGGAAAGAGCGACGAGGCGGCGGCGCCGCTTGAGGAAGCGCAAAAAATTCAGCAGGCGCTGAAAAACGACCCCTTGGAAGCTCAACTTTTGAATACTCGGGGCGATCTTGCCTTTTACCGCGGCGACCTCAAGAGCGCTGCCCCGTTCTATGAATCAGCGCTCCGGTTCGCATCCCGAACCAAGTACAGTGAAGCGCTGCTGCAATCCAAGGTAAACGTGGCTAAAGTGGCCGTCGCCGAGGGCCGCTTTCAAGAGGCATCACGTGGGTTGGAAGCTCTTCTCAATGCCAAAGGTTCGGTCCCCGCACACTTGTCGTTGGAGATGAATCTTGAACTGGCGCAGGCGGAGATTGGCCTTAAGGATTACTCTCGCGCCAATCACGATCTGCAGCAGGAGCTACCCGGGGCCCAGCGCGCAGCAGTGCGATTCGGCATGGCCAGAATCTACTATCTGTTGGGAACGTCCGCACGACTGAGTGGGAGTGCCGGGATCGCCGCTGACAACTACCGCGAGGCAGCCAAGCTACTGGACGTAATTCGTGCTGATGCGGGCGCGGAGAACATCATGCGCCGCACCGATTTCAAGACCATGTATGACGAATCCAATCGCTGGAAGAAATAGCTTCGGCTGAAAAATAGTTTTTCACCAAAAAAGCAGGGTTTCCGTCTTTCGCGATTTCTGCGAGAGAGGGAAACCCTGTGCTTCTTGGTGTTCGTTCTTCAGTTCACACCGCCACCGTTCGGTTCACCGTCTCGCGCGGCTGGCAGGGGCGTTGACCGTGTAACTGATTGGGGCGGAGGTTGTGGTGTTTCCCGCAGCGTCCACTGCGGTTACCGTGAAGGTTAGCTGGCCAGCCTTGTTCGTATTGACAAGGCTGGTGACGGTCCCGGTGCTCAACTTACCCTGCAAGTAAAGCCCCGCGCCGCACTGCAGCACTCCGGAAAGATTGTCAGTGCAGCTGTAAGTCGCAGTGACCTTCTGGCCAAACTGATAGCCACTGCTGGTGGGCGCTGGAGACAACGTGGGTCCCGTCTGAATCACGGGAGAGGTAGCGTCCACATTGATGGGATAGGTGTAGAACGAGGTCGCCCAACTTCCGCCAGTATTGGTGAACTTCAATTCTTCAGTGCCGGCGCAGTCCTGGGCATAGTAGTGCAGCAGGTATTGGCCGTCTTGAGGAACGCTGACACCCTCCCCGTCCAATGTGAAGGTAGTAGCTTTCGGCGAATTGCCTCCCCCGGGCGCAGGGCAGGCGACACTGTTAGGTACGACCACATCGTCAGGGTTGAGCGGCCCAGGTACGGGAACGCTCGATGGCGGTGTAATCCCGTAGGTGATGCTCTGGATCGGTGCGGCCACGAAATTGTTTTGTGACAACAGGGCAGGCGGCACGCTTTGGAAATTTACTTTGAAGCTATGGCTATTGACCCAGTATCCGAGTCGTTGGCCGGGCACGGTGACCATGGTGAAATCTTCAGGAACCGGGGCCACAGTAATAAATGTGGAGTTGGTGCTCTCGCTGCGGCCTCCGCCCTTATACGCGCCGGGACCGGTAAAGCTGGTCAACAGGTTCTGTGGGCAAAGCTGACTGGCGATGTTGGAGGCCGGATCGAACAGGCAAGGCCCTCCGCCCCAGCCTTCTTTGGCCTCCAGGAAGCCGACGCCCTGATGGTAGATCACGCCGTTGTATCCAAATACATCGGGAAGCGTAAATTTCGGGCCGTCGAAAACATCTTCGAAAAGCTCGTTGCGCTGGCTCGAACTGGGACAAAGAACTCCGCTCTGAGCGGGATTCGTTCCGACCTGGCAGGTAAGGGTGTAGAGCTTGCAAGCCGGTGCGCCGTTGTACAGTTCACCGCTGTGGATCAGGCAGGTCCCGGTTGCGAACGAGGTGCCACGCAGGTAGGTGGACTGGAAAGTCGCCGCGTTGAGCGGATTGTCCGTAGCGGAAGGCGTACTCCCGTCGGTGATAGAGAGAGTTCCAGCGCCCTCTGCCTCGGAGAGATCGTAGGTGAACTGTACCTGCTGGTTACTCGTCGAATTGAAGCCGAAATTCTGCGTTAGCTGCTGATCGTTTGGATTGTTTTGTGGAATCGGGTTTCCCGTCACCTTGCCCGGTCCTGCAACCCCGTTCGAGGTGCAGTTGGTCACCAGGTAGAGAGAAGAACTGTCCAAATAGCCGCCGGTATCCACGAGGCCGATCTGCGCTTGTACAGAACCCGGCTTGAGCAGCGTGGCGACATTGATCGGTGGCACTCCTCCGCTAGTTGCGAACGTATCAGGATTCTGACCAGTCAGTTCTCCACTACTGGCCTGGGACCCATACGTGCTGTTGAAGCAATTCTGTTGGTTACCGTTTTCCATCGTGCCGTTGGTGCAGATGTTGGTGGTGGTCCCGCCGGTCAAATTGAAGGTGATGAAGTTGTCCACCAACACATTGCCGGTGCCGCTTGCGGTTCCCGAAATCACTGCAGAAATCGAGTTTGGGCACGTCAGGTTCAAGGCCGTGGTATTGAAGACGTTCTCATTGCTGCCATATCCCGTATTTGAGAGTGATACCCTGACGTCCACCGGGCTGAAAAGCTGGATGGCGGTCTGGGCTGAAACGGTGGAAGCAGTGGCGGCGATGCACACCGCCGCAACGCTCTGCAGGAAGGTCGAACTTCTCATTTACGTAAACTCCTACCGATTATTCCGCGGTTATACATTTTCACCTCTGGTGTCCCAACAACAATCGCTCCCAGCGCGAAAAGGCGCGCTTCACTTATCGAACGGGGCGGCGTAGAAGTGAAAGTGCTCAAGACCAGATAGCACAGGGGCAGCAACGCACACCGGCTCACACGGGTCGCTTGAAGAAACCATTCAGACTACCGGGGGGAGGCGTCGGCAGAGAGTACTCTAAAGCCTTAGGAATTGTGCAATCCGAAAAACCGTCCTGTCAACTTAAACTTTCTTCATATCTGGGGCCGCACGCCGGGGTGGGATGGCACTTGCGTTTGCTTCCCAAGTCACCCCGGGTAAGGCTGTTCTTCCTCTTGCAGCAGCGATTCAGCAGTCAACTGTTCGATTCGTCGCAACCCAGGGAAGAGCGCGCTCCAAATACCGGTTACAGCCAGCGCCCCGAACCCTCCAGCCACCACGGCTCGTACCGCGCCCCACCACTGGGCGGTGACTCCACTTTCAAACTCACCCAGCTCGTTCGAGGCTCCCACAAAGAGCGAGTTGACGGCGCTCACTCTGCCCCGCATCGACGCCGGTGTAGCTAACTGCAGCATCGACGACCGGATGACAACACTGATCATGTCCGAGGCTCCCACTACCATCAACGCAGCCAGCGAAAGCGGCAGATTCCTGGAGAGACCGAACACGATCGTTGCGGCCCCATAAACTGCGACTCCAACGAACATAAGAACGCCCGGGCGCCGTAGGACGGGGCGGAAGGTCATCCAGATGGAAACGGCCAGGGCGCCCAACGCCGGCGCCGAGCGCAGGGCTCCCAAGCCCCGAGGCCCGGTATGCAACAGATCTTGGGCAAATATCGGCAACAGCGCGGTCGCACCGCCTAATAGCACCACGAAAAGGTCGAGTGAAATCGACCCCAGCAATAGCTTGGATTTCCAGACATAGCGAAAGCCCGCCAGGATTACCTCGGGAGAAATCGCGCGATGCTCCATCCGTCCGGGGCGTACATGCAAGGAGCCAATCAACAGCACAAAGCTGATGCCGGTCACCAATGTAAATAGGAACACGATGGGCGCTCCATACAGCATGCCCCTTAGCGGCAAGGTGTAGAGCAGACCTCCCACGGCCGGTCCTGCGATATTGGCAATTTGAAAGACGGTTGCTCCCCAGGTGATGGCGTTCACAAAGTTTTCCGTCGGCACCAGGTGGGGCAGCAACGCCGAACTGGCAGGGCCGCTGAAGGCGCGTCCGCAGCCGATCAGGAAGAGCACAGCGAAGATCGGCTCTACCCGATGCAGCCCCCGCAAAGCGAAAACCAGGAGCGTCGAAGTGCATACGACCTGGAGCGCGTAGCACACCAGGATCACCATGCGCCGGTCGTAGCGGTCTGCTACATGGCCGGCGGGCAGCAGAAATAAGAGCCCGGGCAAAAATAGCACCAGGCCGGTATACCCCAAATCGATCGCCCGATGGGTGATCTCATATACCTGCCAGGCCACAGCCACCGCCTGCGCTTCCGCGCCCATGATGACCATTACCCGTGCTAGCTGATACCGGCGAAAATCTCGAAAGGCAAATGCTGCTGTCCCTGTTCTTGATGGGGCCATATGCCTGCTTATTTATTTTAAAAAACTTCAGAAGCGCAGTTCCTCTATCAAGAAAAACTGTCATCGCACTATCCCCGGAAAGAATATCGCAAGCGGGGAAATACGATAGGATGCAGGCAGTTCGTCGCGATTTTTTTGACGCCCGAAGGATATCCATGGCCGCAGACGTCACGGAGAACGAAGCCGAGAAGAAGCTAAGCCCCGCGCTGGAGGAGTTGCTTGCGGGGAATCGCCGATTCACCACCGGCCGCACCTCTGCGTACCGGCGGGACCTCGCCATGCTGCAGCAGACCCTCGAGAAGCAGGAACCATTTGCCGCGGTTCTGTCCTGCTCCGATTCGCGCGTGCCGGTGGAGGTGGTGTTCGATCAGACGATCGGTCAGCTCTTTGTCGCGCGCGTGGCGGGCAATATCGTCACCCCGGAGATCGTCGCCAGTCTCGAGTACGCGGCCGCCGTACTGGGCACGCACACGATCCTGGTTATGGGCCATAGCAGATGCGGAGCGGTCACAGCTGCCATCCAAAGGCAAGAGGACCCGGCACCATCGTTTCCCGGCCAGATCAGCGCGCTCTTCCCCTACATTGAGGCGGCCGTAGAGCAAGCCGGCCCTGATGTCGAGGCCACGGTCCGCGCTAATGCGCTGATCCAGTCCTCCCGCCTGCGGGAATTGTCCCCGCTGCTGGCTGGAATGATCGAAACCGGCAGCCTGCAGGTAGCGACTGGCTACTTCGACATTCGCAGCGGGCTGGTAACGCTGCTGGATGAAGCCTGATCGTTAATTTCCGTGCACATAGGTGGCGTACTGGGTGTCGACGATGCCCAGGTTGCGCGCCAAACCCAGTTTGGCCTGGTTGTGTTGGCTGGTAGTGTTCACCAGGGTGGTCTCGGCGTCGGCCAGGGTAGCCTGTGCTTGCACCACCGGCAAGTTATCGTCCACTCCAGCCTGAAAACGGTCGGTGGTTTGTTCCAATTCTTTGCGCGCCAGCTCTACATTGCTTTGCGCCACCCGCACCAGCTCAGTGGCTGACTGCACATCCAGGATGCTATCCCTCAGCTGCTGGTCAATCTGGTCTTTCAAAGCGGCCAGTTGCTCGGTCAGATTCGCAAGGTTAGCGGCTGCGACTCCACTGTCTCCGCGGAACCTGGCCTCTTCAAAAAGGGGCAGGTTCAGGGTACCCCCGGCCACGAAGGTTCCATGGTAAAGTCCGCCGGTCACCCCAGTGACGCCATAATTACCCTGAAAATCGATGGTCGGGAATCGTTCCCATTTGGCCGCCCTGCGCTGCAATTGTGCAGCGCGTACCTGGGCCTGCAGACCCTGGTAGTCCTGCCGGCTCTGGTAAGCCATTCGCTTGGCTTCGTCTATGTTCATCGTCGCCAGGTCAGCATAGGGTGCGGAATCGGTAAGTTGGATCTCCTGTTCGGCGGGAAGGCCGATCTCCCGGTTCAGCGCGATCTTTGCTTTGGCGAAATTGACCTCGGCCGAGACCACGGCCTGCTGCTGGGTTTGGAACTGCACCCGCGCCCGCAGTTCATCCAGGTTCGCCGCCGTGCCCGCCTGGTGCTCCGCGACCGCCTGGTTGAGGAGTACTTGATCGGCTTGCAGCAGCGCCTTCGCATTGTCCACCTGGGCGCCTAGAGCCAGCGCCCGCAGGTAGGCGTCGCCCACGGTCAGCACCACCAGCCCACGCGAAGACTGCTTGCTGAAATAGGCAGCTCGCTCGTTTGCCTTCGCCGCGCGGTAGAGGTCGATATTCTGCAGGCTGAATAGTGTCTGGGTGTAATTCACCATAGCGTCGGTCGAGTTGACCTTGACCACCGTGGGTACCGCCGCCAGATCGAGACCAGGAAAAAGTGGAGCGGACTCGGCCAAAAGGTAGGAGGAGAACCCAAAGGCTGCCAGGTTGATCTGGTGAGCTCCAGAATCGGCCTGGGCGGTGATGGTCGGGAGTAGCGGCTGCAGGTTTTCGCTGGTCTGTGCCTTTGCGCTCAATTCCTGCTGTCGGGCCTCGATCAGCGCCAGGTTGTGCTCGATGCCCATCCCAATGGCTTGGTCAATGCTCAGGGGCTTGACGCCGTCGGTCGGTTTTACGATGGTTACGCTGCCGTAGTACGGGCTCTGCGCGGAACTTTGATTGGCCGTTTGCGCCTGCAGCATGCCCGCGGACAGCCAAGCCACCGTACATGCTGCCATAAGCCGCCGCGCTGGGATCGTCATTATGGGTCGTCGCTTCCTTTCCGTCCAATCCTTTAGATCGATTCAGGGCCTTCAGGTTGCCTAAATTCGTGGGTGCCACTCGCCGACTCTCCCATCGTACTAGGGGAGTGAGGCTAGCTAGGTGTCCTGAAGCGGCACAGCTCAACAGAACCCAATAGGAACCTGGGGCGGCCGTCCCCAAATGAATGCGCGGGCTCCCACCACACCCGCTCTCGAATCGGAGCCTGAGCGCGCAGCGGCAGGCCGCTAAGATTCGTCGTCGGCGTGCACGTGTTTATGGGCGGACGCGATGACCCTGTCCGCCGAGGCCGGCGGTACCACATCGTAACGGGCCATCTCCATGTGGAAGCTGCCCATTCCCTGGGTTAGGGAGGTGAGCGTGGCGCCGTAGGTGAGCATTTCGGCCATTGGGACTTCGGCCCGGATCACGGTTGTGCCGCGCCCGCTGCCCATCCCTTGAACGCGTCCCCGCCGTCCAGTCAGGTCACCCATCAAAGCGCCGGTGCAACCCTCCGGCGCCTCAATCTCCACTCGCATCAGGGGCTCCAGCAGTACCGGCCTGGTCTGCTCCATGCAATTGCGGAAGGCCAGCCGCCCAGCCAGCCGGAAGGAGAGCTCATTCGAGTCCACATCGTGGTAGCTTCCGTCAAAAAGCACAGCGCGGAAGTCGACCATGGGAAAACCGGCGAGCCAGCCGCGCGCCGCCGCTTCCTGGATACCTTTCTCAACGGCTGGAATGAAACTGCGCGGGATCGCTCCGCCGAAAATCTCGTTGACGAATTCGAACCCTCCGCCCAGGGGAAGCGGCTCCAGGCGGATCCAGCAATCGCCGTACTGCCCGTGGCCGCCGCTCTGCTTCTTATGCCTGCCCTGGGCGCTGGCGCTGGCACGGATCGTCTCCCGGTAAGGCACCTTGGGCGCCTTGAGCGTCACCTCGGTGTGGTAGCGGCGGCGCAGCCGCTGCACGATGGACTCGATATGGGGTTGGCCCGAGCCGGCCAACAGAAATTCATGGGTCGCGGCATCCCGATAAAAGCGGACCATCAGGTCCTCTTCCATCAGCTTGTGTACCGCCGGCGCCAGTTTGTCTTCATCGGCGCGCGTTTTCGGTTCAATGGCATAGGTGACGGCGGGCTCCGGCATGGTCACGGGATCAAAGTAAATCTCGTGGCCCGCATCCCCCAGCGTGTCGCCGGTAAAAGTCTCGCGCAGCTTAGCCACGGCGCCCACATCGCCCGCGTGCAACTCCCCGATGGGGCTCGCTGTTCGTCCCTGCATCACTGTCAAATGGGCCAGCCGCTCCGCATTGTGGTGGGTGTAATTGGTGACCGTCGCGTCGCTCTTGGCGATTCCGGAAAAGACCTTGAAGAAAGAAATCCGTCCCGCGAAGGGATCGGACATGGTCTTGAAGACGTACAGCGACAGCGGCTCACGGTCATCCACCTTGCGCAACACCATCTCGGCTTCGGAATCGGGGCGAAGGCCGGCGGATTCCACCGCGCCCCGGGCAGCCACCGGCACCCGCTCCACCGGCGACGGCGCGTACACCTGGAGAAAATCAAGCAGATGGTCGCTGCCTACGTTCCTCAGGCCGCTGGCGAAGAGCACGGGAAAGATCCGGTCCTCGCGAATGGCCTCATGCAGCGCGACGATCAGGTGTTCTTCCGGGATGGTTCCTTCGCGGAAGAACTCTTCCAGCAACTCGTCCTTGCCCTCGGCGACCAGCTCCACCAGGGCCTGGTGCGCCTCCGTGGCCTCTTCACGCAGGCGTACCGGAATCTCGGAAAGGCGCCCACAACCGCTGCCGTCCGGTTCGTACACGAAGGCTTGCATGGTGACCAAGTCGACTACGCCGCGAAAGGTGGGATTTTGTCCGTTGCCCTCAAGAATGGGTAGCTGCACCGGAACCACCTGGCGGCCAAAGCCTTCGCGCAACGCGTTGAGGGTGCGTTCGCGGTCGGCGCGAGGATGATCCATCTGGTTCACCACGATCACGCGGGGCAGGTTGAACTCTTCGCCGAACCGCCACACTCTGCGGGTCATGGCTTCCACGCCGCAGGCTGCGTTCACGATGATCAAGGCCGCCTCTACCGGCAGCAGCGCCGCGCGAGCCTCGTGCACGAACATGGGAAAACCAGGGGTGTCTACAAAATTGATCTTTACGTTGTGCCACTCGGCGAATGCCAACGCGTTCTGCATGGTGGTCCGGCGCGCTACATCCTCCTCGTCATAGGCGGTGACCGCGCTGCCGTCGTCGACCCGGCCCAGTCTTTCAGTCATCTTGGCCGCTTGCAGAAGCGCAGAGATCAGTGTGGTCTTGCCGCTGTGCGCATGACCCACGAGCGCGACGTTACGAATGTCCTGCCCCTGATAAGTCTTTAATGAACGATTCATCCCAGGTATCTCCAGTTCTCAGGATTCGGAGTCCCGTTTCGGGGTCTTGTTACGGTCCGTGCGCGCTGGAGAGCGCGTTACCATGCACGCGGGAGGCCTGCTTCGTTTGCGGGAACCGAGTGTAGCACAGAGTCTGCGTACCGTACTTTCCTGCCGGGGAGGCTGGAGGATGGATCTATTTTCGTTCCAGCTCCGCGCGCTGTCGGCGCAGATTCCAGGCGAAGATTCCGATCCGCAAAATCAGGATCAGCAGCAGGGCTATCGCCAGGGCCGCCGACTGGCCGTGCACTCCGCGACGCAACAAGAAACCCAATGCTGCCAGGACGGCGATCACGAATGCCCCGAACGTTAGCCACTCCGCGCGATTTTTCATATCACTTCCTTAGTCTCTGCCGGCTCCGCGACAGCCGTATGAAGATCACAATAGCAAGCCCGGCGAAAATCCCCATCGCCAACATCGAGCTCAACTGAAAGCGAAAGAGCACGGCGCCGGCGTTGGCTGCATGGGGGCGTGACAGCAGGGCTTCCAGCAAGACAAAGACGCAAAAACCAATCGCACCCGCTCCAGCCAGGCTAAGAACGATCTTCAAGGTCGCGTTCCCCATCCCCCACCGGAAGCCTGCATCATATCCCATCCGGGCGGCCGCCTACCCATTACAATGGATAGGACAGACGGTCTGAAGAGTGAAGGGCTAAGGAACCATGCGCGCTATTCCATCCACGACTCCGGTGTTAACCCTAAATACGCACCCGCATCGCTCCCGAACCGGGCTTCGCATGGCGGCATTGCTCTTGTTCAGCGTCGTCAGTTCCGGGGCTCATTTTGCCCACGCGCAGTCCACCACCGTGCATGATCCGGCGGCCCTCAAGCCCCCACCTGGCTCCCGCGTGGCGATCATTGAATTTGAGGACATGGAATGTCCCGATTGTGCTCGCGCCAATCCTCTCTTGCACGACGCCGCGAACCAATACCATATCCCCTGGGTGCGTCACGATTTCCCTTTGCCTTTCCACGCCTGGAGCTTTGACGCTGCGGTGTATGCGCGCTGGTTTGACACCAAGTCGAAAAAGATTGGCGATGATTTCCGCGATGCGGTCTTTGCCAACCAGCAGTTGATTGATGCGGCGGGCGAGACTTCGCCCGAGACGCCGGCAGGTCCCACGACGGCTGCCTCGGCGGCGATTCGTAATTTCGCCGAGAAATTCGCGCAGCAGCACAGCATCGAACTTCCTTTTGTGATCGATCCGCAAAAGAAGTTGGCTGCTGAGGTCCAGGCCGACCTCGATCTCGGCAAGCGCATTGGCATTGAGCACACGCCGACCATCTGGGTGGTCACCAACAAGACGAATGGTGTGCCCTTTGTCGAGGTGGTCGATCGGCAGCGGCTCTACCAGATCATCGACCAGGCGCTGGCCGACACCAAGGGTCAGGCCGCGCCGGCTCACAAGGGCACCGGTCAATAACGCGTAGAAGGGCTGAAAGGTTCGGACTTAGCAGCCTAACGGAAAACCCTTACACGAAGGGCACGGCTTCAACCGTGCCGTAAAAGCCCAGGTTGCGGAAAAACTGTTTTGTATCAGGGCACGACTTTTAGTCGTGCCATAAAAGTCACAGCTATGAGGGCTTCAGCCCCTGGGCTTTATTTTCACTGCTTGTTTAGCTGCTCCCCGAGACTTAGGTCTGGATATTAACCAACTGGCCCGGAGTGGTTTGCCGCGTCTGCGGCGAACGCCAGTGGTCGATGTAAGAAATCTGGTGCACGCACGAAACAGTGCAGTGCGGGGCGCAGCTCTTTTCCGTCAGATACTCCCGCTTAAGATCGGCTTTGGTGTATTGCGCCAGTGGAACTCCCGGATAGCCGCGCTGTTGTGAACAATAGTGCACCAGCCCGTCCTCGCAAACGTACAGGAAACGTGAACCGGCGCGGCAGCGCCAGTCATTCGGCTCCGCATTGGCAATTGCTTCTTGAAACTTGTTGAAGCGGGAATAATTCTTCTTTGCCATCCCCGCCATCTGGTAATAGACGCGCCGTTCTTCGTCCTGCAGAGGCTTCAACTGACCGTCCCCATCGTGAATGATGCCGATGGTCGAAGTAAACCCAAGCGCCAGTGCCCGATTGCCGATGACCAGCGCATCCTGCGGGTTCCTGATGCCCCCGCCGACCACCGAATTGATGTTGACGTGAAACTCGGCATGCCGGGAGAGGAATTCCAGCTTCTTGTCCAGCACCCTGAGACTCTTCTTCGAGATCTCGTCCGGCTCTATGTTGTCGATCGAGATCTGCATGTGGTCGAGGCCGGCACGGTTTAACTGCTGGATGCGCTCCGGCACCAGCAAGTATCCGTTGGTGATCATGCCGGCTACCCGCCGGTGGTGGCGGATACGGGCAATGATTGCATCCAAGTCCGGATGCGTGAGCGGCTCCCCGCCGGAGATGGTGATGATGCTGCTACCCAGGGACGCCAGATGGTCGATGCGCCGCAGCATCTCTGGCAGCGGTACGGGCTTCGACACCTTGTCGTACTCGTTGCAGTAGGCGCAGGAGAGATTGCAGAATCGCATGGGCACGATCTGCGCCATGACGACATGCCGGGTGGAAGCTAAAGCTCGTCCGACCACCATCAGCTCGCGCACTTTGCGCGTCGCTGCCTTGGTCCTGCCTTTCCAGGTCTGTTTCTGGTGGGTTTGCTTCGCCTGCTGCATCTTGTTGTATTCAATCACAGCGCAGGCAGGGGCGCGAGTAACCAGAAAGGAATGGGGATGATCGCGGCCTGAGCGGTATCACAGGCCATCCGGGCGGCGTGAAGGTGCCTTAATGCTTCTTGGGCTTTCCAGCGCTCATGATCAGGATTTGTTCCTGCTTGTTGCGCATGACCGTTACCTGCACTGGCTGCCCACGGTGGTTGCGAATGGCCTTCAGCCAGTCATTCTTGCTCGTCATCTGCTGCGACTCGACCTTAACAACGACATCCCCAGCCTTTAAGCCTGCCCGCGAAGCCGGGCTGGGGTCATCCACGCTTTCCACCAGCAAACCGGTGCCGCTCTTCACTCCAAAATAACCCGCCAACTGGGTTCGCACCGGGTTCACATCCGCGCCCACGTAGAGCGCTTTGGGGATCATGTTGTCCAAAAACGTGGGGCCGCCCGAAGGAACATTCCCCAGGAAACTCTGCCCGCCGGCGGGGGTGGCTGGCTCCGGAACACTGAAGTGTTTCGACCAGGCCTGCTGTTGCAGCACTGCCCAGTCGCAGAGTTGCACGGTCACGTTGATATGGTTGCCGTCGCGGCTGATGAGTAAACTTACCGTGCGCCCCGAAGGCAACTCCCGCAGCTTGCGGCGCAGTTGGTCGACATTGTCAAAGCCTTGCCCGTCCAGTTGAAGAATAACGTCATGCACCTTGAGGCCGGATTTTCCGGCAGGAGCGTCATGGTCCACCACGACCACCTCGGCTGCGTGAGTATCCTTCAGGTGCAGCGCGGTGGCACGCTCATCATCAACCTCACCTAGGCCCACTCCCAGGTAGCCTTGCGCGCTATACAGCAGAAACTCCGGTAGGCTACCGGGCAGATTCAGCGCGTCTCCTAACGCCCAGCTAGCGTGAGTCAAAAGAAGACCGCCCAGAACCATGGCCATTGAACCCAAAATCGGAAGGTGCTTCATTGGAAAACTCCCCAGGGACTCATACCGTTAAGACTTGCTCTATGCCCAAAAAGGCAACTCTCAAGCTACTGGATTTGCGGCGATTCATCCAGAATTTCGTGAGAGACGGTGCGAATATGTGGATTGTCATCTTCCGACGCCACCGTGTGCAATACCTCGCGCACGCTGCTATCCGCTTCGACCGGCTGAAGGAGTCCAATGGCGCGAGAACGCACCGTGGCATCCTCATCGTTCATCAGGGCTTCCAGCACGCCGTCGCGGACCCGCATATCTTCCGCCACGTAGGGCTTGAGGCCATCCAGAGCTTGCAATCGAACCTTGGCGTTCTTGTCGTAGCGTAGGGCAACCAGCAACGCATTGCGGACCGGGCCGTCGGTGCACTGGTGCCCAGCTTGGCACTCGCCGGCCAGCAGGCTGACGGAATTCTGCGCCACCCCGGGGTTCACCTGACTTTGTGCCCCCACCAGCAGCAATTCCCTTATCTGCGGATCATCCAGCGATCCCTGCGTCGTCTCCGGAACCAGGCGATTGAAATGCACTTCTACATTTTCCGTATTTGGTTCACGGACAATGCTGCTAACATTCGCAATCGTTCCCGGTCCTGCGATGGCCGCGTGTAGCTCGGCAGGCGGCCGGTGGCTACGCAATGCGGATTGGTAGCCCGCCCAGGATCCTGACGCCAGCCCCAGAACCAGCAGCGCGGAGGCCGCAACCGGAGCTCGGCCCAGCATGCTTACCCCGCGGAACATGGACTGCTGGAAACGCATCAACCAGCCACTTCGCGGCATGGTGTCCAGGGCCTCTTCCAGCCGTAGCCGGGCTTGCGCCAGCAGGTTGGCTGAGGGCTCCAGGGTAGGCGCCAGCGCCATTGCCTGTTGCAGGGCCTGTACTGCTGCAAACTCCTCCTGGCAGCGTTTGCAGGTGTTTAGATGACCTTCCAGCAAATGACACTGGTCGTCAGGAAGTTCTCCGTACGCGAATAGAGCAATCTTTTGTTGCGCCAGCTCGCAATCCATATAACAAACCTCGCCTCACCGTAAAGTCGCCAAATTAGTTCTTAGTTTTCTAGTCGCCCGGAAGAGCGTGTTCTTGGCGGTCTCTTCCGTGGTGTTCAACATTTCACCGATCGTTCGTAATCGCAGGCCCTGGTAGTGCTTCAGCTCAAAAACCATGCGCTCCCGGGGAGTCAGTCGCCCCAGCGCTTCCTGGATCCTCTCCCCCAGCAGCTTGCGCTCCAGCTCGCGATCGGGATTCGCCATCGCTCGCTCGTCGGAGATATTGCTCAGCAGGTCCATCTCTCCGCCGCTGGCATCGACCACCACCGATTGTTCCTCGCGGCGGGATTTACGACGCCGCAGGTGATCCAGGCACAAATTGGTCACGATGCGGTAGATCCAGGTATAGAAAGAACATTCAAAACGAAAATTCGCCAGATAACGATAGGCCTTGAGGAACGCTTCCTGATGGATATCCTGCGCATCCTGCTCGGACCCCGTCAGGCGGAGTGCAAGCCGCAAAACGGGCTGGTCGTACTGGCGCACCAGGGCCTCGAAGGCGGTCCGCGAGCCTTTTTGCGCTTCGCGGATCAGCTCGGTTTCGGTGGCGCGACCCCATGCTTCGCTTGCCATGCCTGACGAGGATTGTAACGTTCGTTGCGGAGCCCAGGCGGATTGGGCAGCCTTGATTGGCCTTTGCGAGGTAAAGCGAAGCGCGTCCGTTGTCATTCGTCGCCCCAAGTACTCAAACCACTGTCCCCTAGACGAAGCAGCAGGCGTTTCGTAAGCAGTTTTCGATAGACTCAGCCTATGTCATCTCTATTCGAGCAATCCGGCGAAAGCATCGTCGCGTACTGCGACGGCGGGTCTCGCGGCAACCCAGGTCCGGCCGGTTTTGGCGTCTATATCCAAGACTCGGCAGGAAAGGTTTTAGGCGAATTGAGCCAGTTCGTCGGCATCCACACCAACAACTTTGCAGAGTACTCCGCCCTGCTGGCAGCGCTGGAATTTGCTATTTCCAATAACCATAAGAATTTGCGGGTTATCTCCGACTCTGAACTGATGGTCAAGCAAATCAAGGGGCAGTATCGGGTAAACAGCCCCGAACTCCGCCCCCTTTACGAGGAGGCCAAGCGCCGGATCACGCGGCTTGACCAGTTCCAGATACAACACGTTTTGCGGGAGAAGAACCGCCATGCGGACCGGCTGGCCAATGTTGCCATGGATCGCGGAATGGGTAGAGCCCCGGCCGCCATTCCTTCTCGCGCCCCAGCTCCTGCCCCGCCGGCGCCCGAGAAGGGGGTCATGTTCCGCGGCCTGGTAAAAAACGGAGTGGTCCACGTCCTGGGAGGAGAGCTGCGCGACGGCATCTTCGTCAAAATCATCCCAGAGTAGAAGGGACCTGCGGTTTCCTTATCCCGCGAGCGCCGCCTTCACCATCTCACTCACCACTCGGCCGTCGGCCCTCAATCCGCTGGCCTGAATACGGACCTGAACTGCCTTCATCACCGACCCCATATCCTTCGGCCCGGGTTGGGCGCCCTGAGCCCGCAACTCCGCCAGGGTCGCGGTAACCAGCCCCCGCAGCTCGTCACCACCCGCCGCCTTCGGCATGTACTCTTCGATAACCGTAATCTCGGCTGCTTCCTTCTCCGCCAGCTCCGGCCGATTTCCTTTGGTGAATTGCTCGATGGAGTCCTTTCGCTGCTTGATCAGGGTGGTCAATACCTGCAGCGCCTGCGTGTCGGTGACGGGCGTGCGCTGTTCTATCTCTTTATTTTTCAACGCGGAAACAACCATCCGCAGGGTGGACAACCGCTCCACTGCGCGCTGCTTCATGGCCCCCACCATATCCTGATGAATCTTCTCAGCCAGGCTCATACCCCTCCATCCATGACGAAATGCTCAAAACGCCCATTATAGAAAGCATTGTTTATTACAATGGAACCATGATCCGTAAGACCCGTCTTTTTACTCCAGGCCCCACCCCGCTTCTACCTGCAGCCCAGTTCGCGATGGCCGCAGCCGATATACACCACCGGACCCCTGAATTTCGCGCCCTGTACTTGAAGGTACTCCGCGACCTGAAGACTTTTGTCGGAACCAGGAATGACGTCATCCTGCTCGCCTCTTCCGGTACCGGGGCGATGGAAGCATCCGTCTCGAACCTGACCTCTCCCGGAGACCGCGTGCTAGTGCTGACGGCGGGCAAGTTCGGCGAGCGCTGGGTCAGCCTGGCCAAGGCGTTTGGCTGTGAAGTCGATATGGTCAGCGCGCCGTACGGGCAAACCTTCGACCTGGAAGAAGTGCGTAAAGCGCTCAAGAGCGACACCCGTGCCGTCTTTATGCAGGCCACCGAGACTTCGACCGCTGTGCGCCACGACGTTCCCGGTGTTGCGGACCTATTGAAGCACAGCGGTAAGAATGCGGTGCTGGTGGTGGACGCCATCACCGGCCTCGGCACCACGCACATCGACATGGATGCCTGGGGTGTTGATGTACTGATCGGCGGATCGCAGAAGGCGGTCATGATTCCGCCCGGCCTTTCTTACCTGGCGGTCAGCGACCGTGCCTGGGGTCTCATGGAAACCTCGCTTAATCCCCGCTACTACTTCGATCTGCGCAAGGAGAGAAAGAACGCCGCCAAGGGGGAATCCGCTTATACTCCCGCGGTGGCCCTGATCGCGGCTTTGGGAGCGGCTTTAGACTATATCGCTGGTCAAGCGGACGGTGATCTCGCGGCGGGGCGTGCCAAGCTGGTGGAGAATGCCGAAAGCTGCGCTGCTATGACCCGCGCCGCAGTGGAGGCGCTGGGTCTAAAGCTCTTCGCCCCGGACGCACCGGCTGCCGCCGTGACGGCAGTTCTGCCTCCTCCTGGCCTCGACTCCGGCGCCATCGTAAAGGAGTTGAAGAGTCGCTTCGCTGCCGTCATCACCAACGGACAAGGCGAGATGAAGGGGCAAATCTTCCGCATCGCCCATCTTGGATTTTTCGACTACATGGACACGATTGCCCTCATCGGCGCCCTGGAACAAGTGGCCTATACCCTCAAGCTGCCCGGATTCGCTTTTGGGAAAGCCTTGGTGGCTGCTCAGAACGTCTTCGCTACGCGGGCTCCCGACGAGGCCGCACAGCGGGACCGCGCGGCGGCAGGCGTCTCCCTTTCCGCGCGCTAGAAAAACCGATCATGCGCTCAAACACTTCTACGCGGCTGAGCTGCTCAGCGCATCCGCCGCGTAGTGACACAAAACCTTTAGGAGAGCGATGAAGATCGTACTGGCAGAGAAAGTCTCGCCGGCCACCCTGGCGGTGCTCGAAGGTGAGAGCGGTTGGCAGATTGTTACCCACGATCAAATTAAAAACGGGCTGGCCGCGGAATTGGCCGATGCGGATGCGCTCGTGGTTCGTTCCGCAGTCCAGGTCGATGAGGCACTGCTGAATGCAGCTCCCAAGTTGCGGGTGATTGGCCGTGCCGGGGTGGGGGTGGACAACATCGACGCCGATGCCGCGACGCGCCATGGCATCGTGGTCATGAATACGCCCGGCGCCAACGCCATTGCCGTCGCCGAGCTTACCATCGGCTTGATGCTCGCGTTAGGCCGCCAACTGCCCCGCGCCAACGCGCTGCTGCATGCCGGCAAGTGGGAAAAGAAGTCCCTGCAGGGAACCGAGCTGCGGGGCAAGCAACTGGGCATTCTGGGCTTGGGACGGGTAGGCCTTGAGGTGGCGCGACGGGCTAAGGCCTTCGGCATGGAGCTGCTCGGCCATGACCCCTTTGTTGCCCCTGCCGTGGTGCGTGAAAATGGCGTCCGCCTGTGCACGGTGGAGGAGTTATTTCGCGGCGCCGATTACCTGACCTTGCACGTGGGGCTTACCCCGCAAACCACGGGGATTATCAACGCCCGGACGCTCGCCACCATGAGGAAGAACGCGCGCATCGTCAACTGCGCCCGGGGCGAGCTGATCGATGATGCGGCCCTGGTGGAGGCCTTGCGCTCTGGCCAAGTCGCCGGCGCCGCCCTCGACGTCTTCAGCCAGGAGCCGCTGAAAGATTCGCCTTACTTCGGGCTGGACAACGTCATTCTGACTCCGCACATTGCCGGTTCCACCGGCGAGGCGCAGGAGGCGGTCGGCGTGCAGATCGCCCAGCAGGTCAAGGACTACCTCAAGTTTGGAGTGGTACAGAACGCCGTCAACCTGCCCTCCATGAACTATGAGGAGTATCAGGAGCTTTCCCCATACATCCTCATGGCAGAGCGCCTGGGTGCATTCCTTTCTCCGCTGGCCGCCGGGAATCTTGAGAGTATCCATCTTTCCTATAGCGGGCGCCTGGCGCAAGGCAAGACCGAGTTAGTACGCAATGCCGCCATTCAGGGTGTGTTGGCGCATTCGGAGGTGGTCAACCGCATCAACGCCTTATCCGTGGCCGCGGAGCGGGGTATCCGGGTGCACGAAGACAAGAAAGAAGAGGGATCGGGCGGCGCGGGAACGGTGCTCAAGATCACCTTGCATACCGACACCGGTGACAGCACCGCGAGCGCTACTGTGCTTCATGGCAGTTCACCCCGCCTGCTAGCCTGTGATGGTATCGATATCGAAGCTCCGCTGCACGGAACGTTGCTATTCATCCGCAACCTGGATGTGCCGGGCGTGATTGGCCGCATTGGCACCATCCTGGGTGAGCATAAAATGAATATTGCGAACTTTGCTCTTGGCCGCAGCCTGCGCACAGCCCAACACAATGCGCTCGCCGTAGTCCAAATTGATGGTCGCGTTACGGGCTCCGTCCTGGCCGCGCTGCAAGCCACGGAGGCCATTACCGAGGTTCGCCTCATTGAGCTGGCCGATCGTCAGCCAGCACCAGCAGCTAGCGAATGAAGCACCTGCAAAATTGAAGGAGCAACCGGATGCCGCTATACGAATACCAGTGCAAAAAGTGCGGACATCGATTTGAACTGATCCAGTCTTTTTCTGCTGAAGATCCGAAGGAGTGCCCGGTCTGCAAGGGTGAAGTAGAGCGGCTGATTTCCACTCCCGCCCGTCCCCATTTCAAGGGCTCGGGTTTCTACTCCACTGACTACGCTGCCAAACCGTCCGCGAGCAGCTCAGATGCCAGCTCTGATAAGGGCGGAACTTCCGATAAGGGCGGAGCCTCCGAGAAAGCACCAGCAGCCAAGACAGAAAGCACTCCGGCCCCAGCGCCGTCTACTTCTTCTTCCGCCAAATCGGATTAGCTTTCTCCTTTAAGTAACTGCTGAGGTAGCGGAAGGGTGCCCCATGTCCGCCCAAGCGTACATGGATTGAAAAAGACGGGGTGAAGCCGCACGAAAGCTCTTAGACTCCGTCGAGGTTCGGTTGCCCCTCGAGTCTGGGTCACCAGGCTAGCTTCTGCGTGAGGTACCTACTCTAAGTGGTGGCAGCCGCAGGCAGAATCTCTGCTACGTCCACCCATTGCGTCGGATAGTCGCCGGTGTAACAGGCGGTGCAGTAGTGATTGCCCTCGCCCCCGTCACAAGCCTTCTCCAGCCCTTCCAGCGACAGATAGCTGAGCGAATCGGCTTCGATGAACTGCCGAATCTCTTCCACTGACGAGTTAGCGGCAATCAGTTCACTCTTGTTCGGCGTGTCGACTCCGTAATAGCAAGGTGAGATGGTGGGTGGGCAGCTGATACGAAGATGCACTTCCCGGGCTCCTGCCGAGCGCACCATGCGCACGATCTTGCGGCTGGTGGTTCCGCGGATAATGGAATCATCGATCAGAATGATGCGCTTGCCCTCCAGCAGATTGCGCACCGGGTTCAGCTTTAGCTTCACGCCAAAATCGCGCACCCGCTGCTCTGGCTCAATGAACGTGCGACCCACATAGTGGTTACGAATGAGCCCGAAGTTGAACGGGATCCCGCTCTCCGCCGCGTACCCCAGGGCGGCTGTTACGCCGGAGTCAGGCACCGGCACCACCAGGTCGGCATCGACGGGCGCCTCGCGCGCCAGGCGGCGTCCCATCTGCTCCCGGCTGGCCTGCACCCAGCGGCCATAGATCCTGCTGTCGGGCCGGGCAAAGTACACATGCTCGAAGATGCAGCTTGCCTGCCGCATGCCGGTTGCATATTCCACCGAGGTGACGCCGTCGCGGGTGACCATGACTACTTCCCCTGGCCGCACATCGCGTTCGTACTTGGCGCGGAGCAGGTCGAAGGCACAAGTCTCAGAAGCGAAGACTATTGTGTCGGGACCATTGGGATTGCTGATGCGGCCCATTGACAAGGGCCGGAAGCCATAGGGATCGCGGGCGGCAAAGATGCGGTCGCGCGTCATCATGACGATCGAGAAAGCGCCCGATACCTGGCGCAGCGAGTCCCCGATCGCCTCGACAAGCGTTTTTGCGTTGGAATGGGCGATCAACTGCACGATAATTTCGGAGTCGCTGGTGGTCTGGAAATAGGCGCCTTCCCGCTCCAGCTTGGTGCGCAGCGTGCCCAGGTTCACCAGGTTCCCATTGTGAGCGATGGCGATCAGGCCGCGGGTCGAATCTACCCGGATAGGCTGTGCATTCAGCAGCGCAGAGTCGCCGGTCGTCGAGTACCGTGTGTGGCCGATGGACAATTCGCCGGGCAACTTGGACAGCACATCGTCGGTAAAGATATCCGCTACCAACCCCATGCCCTTGATGTTGTAGAGATTGGTGTAATCGGCCGTGGCAATGCCCGCGGACTCCTGCCCGCGATGCTGCAACGCATAAAGGGCGAGATATGCCTGCCGCGACGCATCGGGATGGCCGTGAATCGCCACCACTCCGCACTCTTCGCGCAGCTTGTCGAAGGGCGTGGAATCAGATTCCGCAGTTTCGTCCGGGAACGAATGCTGGTGGATGGTCGCGCTCTCCATGCTCCTAGTTTCCCACCGGTACGTCGTTGCGCAGCAGTGCAGCCAGCGCCCCTGACCAGACATTACGCAGGCCTGAAACCTTTTCCCGGATGACCACCCGGCTGTCGATCGCCAGTTCAAAAAGATCAGCCACGGTTTCTCCCAGCGTTACCACCATCAGGCCGCTGTACTGCCCAACTAATTTTTCGACCTGCATCACGGATTCCTTAGCGCAGCTGATGATGCACTGGCTTGCGGTTTCTCCAAAAAGATCCCACTCCGCTGGCAAATCGGGCGCCTTGGAGAGATTGGCGCGCAGCCCGATCTCATGGCGAAAGCAGGCTTCTGCCAGCGCTACCGCGATGCCACCGTCCGAGATGTCGCGGGCGGAACGAATCAGACCCTGCTGCGAAAGCTCAGCCAGGCAGAGGTGCAGGTTCGCTTCCACCAGCAGATCCAGGCTGGGCGGCGTGCCCCACAATTCCCCGAGAACCTTCCTGGCATATTCCGAGGAACCAAACTCCTGCATGCGTTCCTCGAGCGGCGATACCGATGAGGGAGCGATCAGCAGAACGGCGTCGCCGCTCCGTTGAAAATCCGAACCCACTGCTTTGCTGATCTGCTCCAGGATGCCCACGATCCCGATCACTGGGGTGGGATAGATGCCTTGCCCGCGGGTCTCGTTATACAGCGAAACATTGCCGCCGGTAATTGGGGTCCCAAGGGCCAGGCATGCCTCGGAAATGCCATCGATCGCCAGCGAAAGCTGGGCCATGATTTCCGGCTTTTCCGGGTTCCCGAAATTAAGGCAGTTAGTCGCCGCCACAGGCGTTGCGCCGGAGCAGGCGACCTTACGCGCAGCCTCGGCGACGGCGTGCGAAGCACCCAGCTTGGGGTCCAGGTAGCACCAGCGTTCATTGCCGTCCAGAGCCATCGCTAAGCCGCGGTTCGTACCCTTAATACGCATCACGCCCGCCTCACCGCCCGGCCCCTGTACCGTATTGGTCTGCACCATCGAGTCGTATTGTTCGTGTATCCAGTTCTTGGAGCAGATATTTGACGAGGCGAGCAGCGCCCGCAGTTCGTCCGCATAGTTGGTGGCGGAAGCGGTGGCGCCGCTCAGCGTCTCCTCAAAGAAAGTAAGCTGCTCCAGCACTGCGGGCGGCGGATTGAGGCGAACCGGCGCCTTCCACTGGCCGACCGGCCGGTGATACAGCGGAGCATCGTCCGTGAGCGATTGGTTGGGAATATCAGCGACCAACTGGCCATGGTGCAAGATCCGCAGCCTGGGTTCGGCAATGACTTCGCCCACGATCACCGCGTCCAGCCCCCACTTTTCAAAAACGCGGATGACCTCATTTTCGCGATTCTTGTCTGCCACCAGCAGCATGCGCTCCTGGCTCTCGCTCAACATGATCTCGTAGGCGGTCATGCCCGTTTCCCGCTGCGGCACGTGGTCTAGTTCTACTTCCAGGCCCACACCACCGCGAGCGCCCATCTCGCAGGTAGAACAGGTGAGGCCGGCAGCGCCCATATCCTGGATGCCGACCACCGCACCAGTGCGCATGGCCTCGATGCAGGCTTCGAGCAGCAGCTTCTCCATGAATGGGTCGCCCACCTGCACGTTGGGCCGTTTCTGCTCCGAGCCCTCTTTGAACTCTTCGCTGGCCATGGTGGCCCCGTGGATGCCGTCGCGGCCCGTCTTTGCGCCCACGTAGATCACCGGGTTGCCGATGCCGGATGCCTTGGCATAAAAGATTTCGTCCCGCCGCACCAGACCCAGGGCAAAGGCGTTGACCAGGGGATTGCCCGAATAGCAGGGTTCAAAGCGCGTCTCACCACCTAGATTGGGAACGCCGAAGCAGTTTCCGTAGGCTGCGATCCCGCTCACCACGCCCTCCAGCAGGGAATGGTTCTTGTGCACCACCGCCGAAGCATGAGCCGACAGATCGGGGCTCAGCTCCTCCTCGCAGATGGGACCGAAACGCAGCGAGTCCATGACGGCGAACGGCCGCGCGCCCATGGTAAAGATGTCACGCAGTATGCCGCCCACCCCGGTGGCGGCGCCCTGAAAAGGCTCGATGAATGAGGGGTGATTATGGGACTCGATCTTGAAGGCGCAGGCCCAGCCATCGCCCACGTCGATAATGCCGGCGTTCTCTCCCGGCCCTTGCACCACGCGCGCGCTCTTTGTAGGCAGCCGCTTGAGATGGACGCGAGAGGATTTGTAGGAGCAGTGCTCACTCCACATGACGCTGTAGATCCCCAGCTCAGTCAACCCGGGAGGCCGCCCCAGGGCAGCGACGATTCGTTGATACTCTTCGGGTGTGATGCTGTGCTGAGCCAGAAGTTCCGGCGTCAAAGAGAGTGATTCCAGGTCCACGGAGAGCGACTCAGGTTTCATGCAGGTAAAACCATTGTCGCATGTTGCAGGAGTGTGACGCCGGAGAAAGAACGCAAGCCCTACTTGCCAGCAAAAACTCGAGCCACGGCCCGCACGTGGTCCGGCCCAGTACGGCAACAGCCGCCAATCCATTGTGCGCCGGCGCTCCGCCAGCGCCCTGCCAGCTCGCCAAACGCCTGTAATTGTCCATCCCCCTGCCAGCATCGATGCAACGCATCCCACTGCTCGCCGGAATTGGGGTAGACGATGATGGGCTTGCTCGTGGCCTTGGCCAGCTCACCGACTAGGTTAGCGATCAGCTCGGGAGCGGTGCAATTGACGCCGATCCCGATGACCTGGGGCTGCGGGTCAAGCAACTCCCCGCATGCTTGCACTGTCTCCCCATGCGAAACGTGGGTTTCATCCCGGCAGGTAAAGCTGAGATACGCCGCCACCGCTGGATGGGGTTGAAGCGCTGCGAGGATGACCCGGGCCTCTTCAAGTGAGGGAATGCTTTCGAAGGCCAGGAAGTCAGCATTGGTTCGAGCGAGCACCGCGATGCGTCGACTGTGGAACCCCACCAGGTCCTCGAAGGAGCAGTCATAGTTGCCGTGATACTCCGCTCCGTTGTGCAGCATCGCGCCGTAAGGCCCGAGCGAAGCCGCAATCCAGATTCGCCGGGGTGAGGCGGCTTGGTACTCATTCCTCACCTTTTCGGCTAGCGCCACGGATGCGCGCAGCGCATTGGCCGCGGCGTTGGCTGCGTCTTGAGGAGCAAAGCCGATCTCCTGAAAGCCCTCGGCGGAAACCTGGTAGCTGGCGGTCAGCAGGCAATCGGCGCCGGCCTCGAGATACTCACGATGAACGGCGGCGATGGCCTCGGGCGAACTTTCCAGTACATGCGCGGACCAGAGCGGGCCAGCCAGGTTAAAGCCTTTGCGTTCAAGCTCGGTGGCCATTCCCCCATCAAGCACGTGCAAGCCGCTGAGGTCGAGTTGCTGGAGGGACGTCATGGCTGTCCACCGCAGTGTACCCTTGGGCGCTCCGGCCGGGACCTTCTGATACACTCTGTTATAGTTTGCGGGCGTTTATGAAGGGCTCAACCAGGGACCTTTCAGTTCGTAAGCATCCTTCCAACCGCGAGTTCGGGGAGTGGCTCAGCCTGGTAGAGCACCTGGTTCGGGACCAGGGGGTCGGAGGTTCGAATCCTCTCTCCCCGACCATTCTTGTCTATAACTTGCAGCTTCGTTGAGTGCCTCTGGATTGCCCTTTGTGTCGTTGTTTGTGTCGCAACAACTGACGGCAAGTACCCGACAGTATCTTAGGCTCAGCCAGCCCGGGCAGACTGCGAGCGGCCCAATTGAAGCACTCGGTAGGCTGCCCTACGGCAATACTGGCCTATCGGACCTTCAGAATTAAATAGGTATTCGCGAGAAGCCAAACCGAACAGCTTCCGGAGGGCATTCCCGTCCGCGGGGAACCGGATTCTGAAACGCTTTTCCGACAGCCTGCAAAAGATAGGCGCCGTCATCCCCTGATCGCTCTACGCTGCTACACTCTTGCCGGGAATCCAATGAAAACTTCTGAATACATTCTTCGCGGTGGAGTTGAGGGACGAGAGCGCCTGCGCATTCTATCCCGCGTCATGCGGCCCAGCTCGCTGCAGCGCGCTGGAATCCGTCCGGGGATGGCTTGTCTCGAGATTGGCTGCGGGGGCGGCGACCTGGCTTTCGACATGGCTCGCATGACCGGCCCGTCAGGCACGGTGGTGGAACGGATTTCGATCAGAAGGAATTAGATTTAGCAAAGAACGAAGCTGCGGGTCTGAAACTGGGCAATATTGAATTCCGGCTGGCGGATATCACTGAGACTGGACTCGGAGCTGAGTTTGATTTGGTTCATGCCCGATTTTTGCTAACCCACCTGCCGGATCCCGCTGCGACGGTTGCAAGGATGCGTCGAGCCTTGCGACCGGGCAGCATAGTCGTGGTGGAGGACAGCCGCCAAAATGTAGAACTGGGTCTGGATCCAGCAATCGCCGACGCGCAGTTTCGATTTCTCGCGTGACGCCGAACGTTCATCTGCGTATGCGAGCTTCGTCGCCACCCGAGAAGACAAACGTATAGCGGGCTTGTTGCTGCTCGTTAGAAGATGGCGTTCGCGATGATGCGCGATAAGTGCTCAGCACGTGGCGCGAACGAGGGTTGGTCCACTGCCCAGCCGAGCGCAGCCATTAAAGTCGCATTCTGTTTACTGATGCTGATCCCAACTGGCGAGAACAGGCTAGCCCACGAACGCGGGGAAGTTTCCCCGGTTAGTTCGTCCGCCAGTTACCTGCTAAGGAAGTACGATGTATGGAGAAAGGCGGGGACGCACCGCGGGGCCCTGAAACCTGCCCTCGCTCCCCAGCGTAAACGCTCTCAGCGCACGGAGGTCCGGAATGCTCTGGGTCTACAGATTTTTCTTCCCCGTGGTCTGGATTGTATTTCTCCTCTATTGGTGGTTCAAATCTGCCAATACCAAAACCACCCAGCGCATCGAGCCGGTTGCCTCGCGCGCCACGCGCATCTTTATTTTCGTAACCGCGATTATTCTTCTCTCGACCACGCGCATTCCGCTACCCTGGCTCTATCTCCAGCTCTGGCCGGTTGGGTTTTGGCTCTTCTGGCTGGGCGCCGCCGTCACCATCGCCGGCCTTCTGTTCGCCATCTGGGCACGCGAGCACCTGGGCAGAAACTGGAGCAGCTCCGTCACCATTAAGCAGGGCCACGAGCTGATTACCACCGGCCCCTATGCCGTGGTCCGCCACCCCATTTACACCGGCATTTTGATCGGTTTCGTTGGTGTCGCGATTGCGCTCGCCCAAGTGCGCGGGCTCGTCGTGCTCGTTCTCATCTTTCTTTCGTTCTGGATGAAGCTTCGCATGGAGGAACGATTTATGCGTTCCCAGTTCGGCGAAGTGTATGCCGCCTATGCGCATAAGACCGCTGCGCTGGTGCCTTACGTCTTCTGACGAGACAGAAAATCAGGATCGAACGAGGCTTGCAAGGAACCTCCCGTGTTTACGCGTTCTTCTATAATCAAACACCGGTTCCATCACCTTGCCGAGACCACCCGAATGCCTCAGTGGCGACCAAGCGCTCGCACGCGGTGCCTGGGCGGACGCTCGTGGCGCGTTTGAAGCGGTCCTCCTGATTCGCGAGATTCCCGAGGCGTTAGAAGGACTCGGAACTGCGGCCTGGTGGCTCGATCTTGCCGACCTTGTATTTGATTCGCGGGAGCGTGCTTACCGCTTGTACCTGGCCGGCGGAGATCGCGCCGGCGCAGCCCGGGTTGGGGTCTGGCTGGCTTGGGACTACTGGGCCTTTCGCGGGGAGAGCGCAGTTGCCAATGGCTGGCTGCAGCGAGCGCGCCGGCTGTTGGACGGCTTGCCGGCTTGTCCAGAGCGAGCTTGGCTTGAAGTACGGGAAGGCTCGCTCTGCCTATTGGAGGAGGGCGATCCCGTGCGCGCGCTTGCCTTGGCCGCAGAGGGGATTCGAGTCGCGCAGGAGACAGGGAGCGTAGACCTTGAAATGCTGGGCCGCGCCGTTCAAGGTCTCGCGCTCGTGGCATCCGGGGCCGTAGAGGAGGGCATGCGCAATCTCGATGAGGTGAATACAGCCGTAATCGCCGGTGAAGTGACTGACCGGGTGGCGATGGGGTTGTGCGGCTGCTACCTGATCGCTGCGTGCGAGAGGGTACGCGACTACGACCGGGCCGTGCAATGGTGCCGCAGGCTCAAAGAGTTTTGCGCAAAGTGGGGACTGCGTCCGCTGTTTGCCGTTTGCCGAACCCAGTATGCATCGATCTGCCTTTGGCGAGGAACCTGGATCGAAGCGGAGGAGGAGCTATGTGCGGCCAGCGACGAGCTTGCCGCCAGCCGGCCCGCGATGAAAGGGGATGCGCTGGTGCGTTTGGCAGAGTTGCGCCGCCGTCAGGGGCGCCTCGCGGAAGCGGCGACACTCATCGAGCAGGTGCCTCCACACGGGGCCGGATTGCTCGAACGGGCCGAACTTGCCTTTGATTGCGATGATCGTCGCGCAGCGATCGAACTGGTGGAGCAGTATCTGCGGCATCTGCCGCCTGCCAATCGTACAGGCCGCGCCTCCGGCCTGGAACTTGCGGTGCGGGTGCGTACCGATCTCCAGGACTGGCCAGGAGCGAAAGTAGCTCTCGATGAGCTTATGAGCTTAGCCGCGATGGTTTCGACCATGCCCCTGCAGGCTGCCGCCCGCTTTGCGTCAGGCTATGTAGCGATGGGAAAAGGAAACGCGGACGAGGCGCGGCATTGCTTTGAAGATGCTTGCGACTTGTACTCTCGCAGTGGAGCCCCCTTTGAAACGGGACGAACAAGAATCCAATTGGCACGCTCGCTCGGTGCATTTGGACGGCTTGCCGCAGCAGTCGAGGAGCTCGGCCGCGGCAAGAAGCTCCTATCTAATCTCAAGGCGGCATTAGAGATGGCGCGAGCAGATAAGGTTCTCGCAGATATCCTCTCGCTGCAAGCGGCGGAATTGGCTGCGCCTTCGCTCGCAAAGAAAGGTGAACTGACCAGGCGGGAGACCGAGGTTCTGCGGCTGGTCGCTGAGGGACTAAACAATCAGTCGATCGCGGAGCGATTGTTTGTCAGCGATCACACCATCCACCGGCACTTGGCGAATATTCTGGACAAGCTTGACGTGTCGACTCGTGCCGCTGCCGTGGCCCAGGCAGCTCGACGCGGTCTTCTCTCCTGACCTTTCCGATGGCCCGTTCGGGCCATTTCGGTGTACCCCCGCAAAATGACCCGCGAGTGCGATGCCGAGCGCATGGTGGACCGCTCATAGTGCCTGCTAGTGGTTCGGCCGCCCAGGCCGAACTTCAGGAGGAAGAAGATGAAGACCCTGCTATCCGCAGTCATCGCGGGCGCGCTTGTATGTGGCGCTTCCGCAGTCGTTCTGGCGCAAACGGATGCCCACGTGATCGCGTCGGTGAACGATGTGCAGTGGGGGCCGGCGCCACCCATGCTGCCGGCGGGTGCCCAGATCGCCGTGCTTGCCGGGAACCCAATGAAGGCGGTTCCCTACACGATCCGGCTGAAATTTCCCCCCAACTATGCCATCCCGGCACACTCTCATCCCACCGACGAGCATGTCGTTGTCGTCTCCGGTGCACTGACATTTGGGATGGGCGAGCGGTTGGATCGCGAATCCACCGGGAACAAGACTCTGACCGCAGGCGGTTTCGCTTTGATGCCGGCGGCCATGAATCACTACGCCTTCACTCGTGAGCTGGAGACCACCATTATTCTTTATGGACAGGGTCCCGTGGAATTCAAATACGTCGACCCGGCAGAGGATCCACGGAATGCACCGGGAGCGAGATAGGCTGCGCTCGGAGAAAGACTCATCACGAAGGTAAAGCAAATGAAAACTGGGTTGAACAACACGGCTCGTCATGCGCCGCTGGCAATGGGATCAGGCGAGTTCCGCGAGGTCGGCTATCAGCTCGTGGACCGTATCGCCCAGTTCCTTGAATCATTGGCCGAACGGCAGGTAAACCCGGCGGAGTCGCCCGTCGCAGTCCGCGAGGCCCTGCAGGCAGATCGGCCGCTTCCACAGGAAGGAGAAGACGCGGCCAAGCTGCTGAACCGCGCCGGCGATCTCTTATTCCATCACTCCCTGTTCAACGGGCATCCCCGGTTTTGGGGATACATCACTTCGTCTGCAGCCCCGATCGGCGCTCTGGCTGACATGCTGGCTGCTGCGATCAACCCCAATGTCGGCGCCTGGGCGCTCTCGCCGATAGCCAGCGAGATCGAAGCTCAGACGCTGCGCTGGATTTCGGAAATGCTCCACTATCCGTCGGACAGCGGCAGCCTCTTCGCCAGTGGCGGCAACATGGCCAATCTCATTTGCTTTCTCGCCGCACGCCGGGCGAAAGCGGGAGCAGACCTGCGCGAAACCGGCCTGAGAGGGCGACGTCTCCTTGTTTACTGTTCAAGAGAGACCCACACCTGGATACAGAAAGCTGCGGATACCTCAGGGTTAGGCACGGATTCGATCCGTTGGATTGGAACCAGCGGGCGGATGCAGATCGACATTGCAGAGCTCCGGGAGCGGATTGTCGGGGATCTCGCTGCCGGCGACCAGCCGTTTCTAGTGGTGGGAACGGCTGGCACGGTCAGCACTGGCGCGATCGACCCGATGCGGGAACTCGCAGCGATTTGCCGAGAGTTCGATCTCTGGTTCCATGTGGATGGCGCGTATGGCGTAATGGCCGCTCTCCTACCGGATGCGCCCGCCGAGCTTGATGGCCTCTCCGAAGCAGATTCGTTGGCCGTCGATCCGCATAAGTGGCTCTACGCGCCGCTGGAGGCAGGCTGCGCGTTTGTACGCCGTCGGGAAGACCTGGAAAATGCCTTCTCCTGGCATCCGCCCTATTATCACTTCGAAACTGAAGCGACTAATTACTATGATCTCGGGCTGCAGAACTCACGGGGATTTCGTGCTCTGAAAGTTTGGCTCTCCATACAGCAGGCTGGCCGTCAAGGGTACGCGCGAATGATTTCCGACGACATTTGCCTTTCGCGCAGACTCTTCGAGGAAATCGGACGACACCGAGAGCTGGAGCCACTCACACAGTCACTCAGCATCGCCACTTTCCGTTACGTCCCCGCGGATTTGAATCGCGGCAGTGCGGAAACGGAAACCTATCTAGATAAGCTGAACCGTGAACTCCTCACCCGTTTGCAGAGCACTGGCGAAATCTATCTGTCAAATGCGGTGGTTGAGGGAAAGTTTGCGCTTCGAACCTGCATCGTCAATTTCCGAACCTCGACGGAGGATATCGACGCGGTGCCTTCCATCGTCTTACGGACGGGCCGGGAACTGGATTCTGTGCTTCGACCCTGAACGGGAACAAGTTACTGAAATTCCCGTTTCCCGGGAACTCTTCAGCCGGCGGGAAAGTCACTTGGCCGTTGTATCCGGCTCAAACCGGACTCAATGTCTGCTTTGGCGTGGTTTCATCGATCGAGGTAGTCCGGACGGGCGGGGCTGATCCTGATAGGCCGGCGCTATCCCTGTCCTCTGAACGATCGAGCGAAAGCGGGGATCGGAGTGGAGAAAGTCGTACGCGGGATCCCCCTGGATCCAAAGAGTGCCTGTGGCATGCTGTTGGTAACCCTCCTCGAGCAGAGCGAGCGTCCGCTCTTTGTCACCAAGCTGTGCATAATAACTCGCCAGCTCGACAGGAGAGACGTAGCGACTCTTCGACTGCAGGAGACGCCGGCCAAGCTCCCAGCGAACGAAGCCGCGGGGACTGCCCCGATCCCAGGCGCGCCGCAGGTTCGCGGCTGACTGAGGATCTCCCGTTAGAATATGCCACCTGGCCCAGACGTCCACGGCCTGCTTGTAGTTGCCCATACGTCGAAACGTATCCATTTCCAGACCGAGGAGATCGAGATTGTTGGGAGTTGCTTCCAGCCGCAGCCGAATTTCCTTGAGCGTCGCATCGAATTGGCGCGAATACTGGTAAAGCGAGGCGAGAGCGTAAGGCCGTGAGAACGGATCAATTTCCATCGCCTTCTTCCCCAACTCGATGGCTTCCGCATTACGGTTGACTGCCTGCAACAGACAGGCGCGCAGGTAATACAGCTCGCCGTTCTGCGGATCGAGGCTGATGGCGCGGAGAATCTCCCGGTCGGCGTCTGCCCAATCCCATCGGTCGATGAGGAACATGGCACCCATGGCCGCGTGCGCCTGCGGCAGGTTCGGATCCAGTGCGAGCGCGCGTTCGGCTGCCTGCTCCTCCTGAACGATGCTGGTACGCGGGTCAAGAACATCCCCGGCGACACCCTCCCCGTAATAGTCGGCAAGACCCGCCCAGGCCAGTGCGTAATCGGGTTGGAGATCGATCGCCTTTTGGAACCAGGCTCCCGACTCCTCCATGTGGGGGCCGAACCAAAGATAGTTGCCGTGCAGGTAGGCATCATGAGCTGCCGGGTTTACATAGCGGTTGGCCTTCACGGCCGGAACTGCGCCATGCAGTTGGTTCGCAATGGCTTTGGCCGCCTCGTCCGGCAGTGCAACATCGTTCGCATCGCGTTCGTAGCTGTCGGCCCAGAGATGTGAATCAGTATCCGCCCGGATCAGCTGCAGATTCATATGGACCCGATCGCCGGAACGGGACACCGAGCCTTCTAGGATTGCGTCCACGTGGAGCGCTCGTGCGATCTCTGGAAGCGGCCTTCGCGCCCCCCGGTATTGCATCACCGAAGTTCTGGAGACGATGCGGAGACTGGAGTCTTTCGCGAGCATCGTGATCAGCTCGTCGGTCATGCCATCGGTGAAGTAGTCCTGGGATGAGTCTCCGGAAAGGTTTTCGAGGGGAAGCACAGCCAGAGAGCTGATCACGGGTTGCGCGTTGCGATGGAGCAGGCGTTCACCCAGGGGGTGCGCGCCCAGGGTCACGATGGGGATGGTAATTAGTAAGGCGGCCAAGGCGGTAAAGCCAACCCATGCCGGATAGCGGGGATTCCGCGTGGGCAGAGTTGGGGCGCCGGTAAGCGCCTCTGCCGAAACTGCTTCTTTTGCTTGGACTGGATCGACCGAAGCAGCTTCAAAAAGTCCAACCAAAGCAGTTCCAACCAAAGCAGCTGCGGGTGGAACTGCTTCGGACGACGGTTTCTGAACAGTGGTGATGGGGGCGATGAAGCGGTAGCCCATGCCGATGACGGTCTGGATGAATTGAGGATGGTCGGCATCGTCGCGGAGCAGGTAGCGGAGCTTACGGATGGCGGTATTGATGCCGTGTTCGGTATCGACGAAGACTTCGCTCGCCCAGAGCTGATCGGCGATCTCGCTGCGAGTGACGAGTTGACCTTGCCGGGACGCGAGCAGGATGAGCAGCTCCATGGGCTTACGCTCGACGCGCAGGGAGTTGCCGCTGCGGAGGAGTTGGAACGCTCCGCAGTCAAGCCGGAAGTCACCGAATTGATAGACGAGGCCGCTCAGGGAATCCTCCTGTGCGGGGGAAGTATGACTCAGTGTCTCAGGAAAAGGCTAGAGCAGCGAATCTACGGTCAAACCTCAAAGCGTCCTCCGTAGTGCCGGCGAAGTCTGATTTTGAGCAACTTCCTCACCAGGGGGCGGCAGCGGCAAGCCTTCCAGCCGGACGGGCCGGCCAAGTTACCGACAATCCCGTTTTGCAAGCATTCGTGCGTAGACGCCTCTTCTCCATAGAGATGCAATCCTTCGTCAGGCCATCGCTTAGCGCATGCTTTCTTCGCTCCAATTCTCGGAAACCTTTCTTAACGTAAAAGGAGCAGGCCGTTAGAGCTTTCCATCCTGAAGACCCTCATACCGGTCACGTGCCTGACCCGGGTGTCAATAAGCCATTACATTTAACATTGGGGCAATGGAGTATGCGAGGGCTGAGGCACGAGCATAATCTTCTACCGAGACCATGAGCGCCGGCGCAAACTCACGGGAACCCCTCGGGCGATGTAGCCCCTCTTCAGCGTGAATGCCGTGGGCACGTAACATCGACATTACGCTTCTCAAAAGAGGCGGATACTTCGAATAAACCAGCAGACATTTCACACCAGCTTCGCCCCCGTATTCCATATTGCTTCTCCTTAAGCCTCTCCATCGGCGGGACGCGAGAACTCCATAACCGATGTCTATCGGCGGCTGTGCAAAAGAAAATGAGGATAGGGCGACACCGTGATCGCCGAGACAAGTGTTCCTCCACCGAGTCGCACGTGATCACACTATTTGAAAAGTTTAAAATGCCGCCAAAGGCATCATTAAGAAGGATTTAGGAGGGTTGCTCCTGGTAAGGTGCACGCTTCGAGCGCTTGGAAAATCAAGTTTAGCCGGCAACAGTCGATAAATAACTTGGGGTGTTTGCCGAATGAGATCAACTCACTGGAAACTGGAAACGGTTACGGTTACTTATCGCCTTGGGCCCAGACCAACTCTCGCGACTGAGGCTTCAGCTAGACGCCAACGAAATACGGCACGCCATTGGATCGCATAGGCATTGGAAGGCAGCCGATAGGGAACCGTTGCTCATGGTGCCGGCCGCTGATCTCAGGCGCGCCCATCGCCCTTTCCAGAACTGAGCCACCGGGACCTCCATGTTTGAAACTACGATAGAAAAGAGGTCGTCGAAGTCTAGGCCCTTCTCTGCGCAAATGTTGCCGTGATCATCTGTTCGATGGACTTGTAGCTCACTGGTTTGGAAATGAAATCATCCATGCCGGCCGCCAAACAGCGCTCCCGATCCTCGCTCATCGCAGATGCGGTCATGGCAATAATGGGTACGTGAGCACCGATAGTCTCTTCCCGGCGTATTTGCATGGTGGCTTGCAGGCCGGTCATCTCAGGCATCTGAACATCCATCAGGATCATATCGAAATCACCTTGTCTCCATTGTTCCAGAGCTTCGAGGCCATTGGTTGTCAGCGTGATCCGATGTCCCATCTTGCCCAGCAAGATCATGGCCACTCTTTGATTGACCAGGTTGTCTTCGGCCAGCAGGATCTTTAGCGATGGTGACGAAGGGGATAGCCCAACGGCTGCTGGAGTGACCCTGCTTGCTGGTGTATGAACTCCGACCGCGCGAAGAATCGATTCAAGCAGATCGGAACGGCTTATGGGCTTGATCAGGTAAGTCTCCACTCCCAACTGCCGGCAGCGGGCGGCGCTTTCAATCTGATCGCGCGAGGTCAACATCATGATCACTGCACTCTGCAGCGCCGGATTTTTTTGAATTCGGTTGAGCACGTCTATTCCATTCATCCCGGGCATCTCTTGGTCGAGCAGAACCAGGCGGTACGGATTTCCCTCGGAGGCGGCTCTGGATAGCTCTGCAAGCCCTGACTCCCCGGAATCACAGAGGTACGGTTTCATCTTCCATTCACCTGTTAACTGGGAGAGGATCGTTCGATTCGTAGCGCTGTCATCAATGATCAGGATGGTCATCCCGTGCAAATCTTTTTCGCCGGGGATGGGCGTGGCCGGCTGCGATCCAGGCGCCAGGAAGCCAGGCGTCACTTCGATGGGGACATGAAAAATTATGGTCGTGCCCTCCCCAGGCATGCTCTTGAGACGGATCGTGCCTCCCATCAAGGTCACAATGCTCTTGGACACAGCGAGTCCCAGTCCGGTGCCGCCGTAGAGCCGACTGCCTGAAGTGTGCGCTTGTTGAAACTCGTGGAAAAGACCTTCCTGTTGATCCAATGCGATTCCGATCCCGGTGTCGCGGATGGAAAACTGGAGATCAGCGCGGTCCTTCGTTACTGCCTCCGCAGTTACCTCTACGCAGACTTCACCGTGCTCAGTGAACTTAATCGCATTTCCAACCAGATTGATCAGCACTTGACCAAGGCGGATTGGGTCGCCAGTCAGATTGGCGGGTACATCAGCCGCGATGTGTACTGTGAGTTCCAGGCCCTTGTGGTGGGCGGGCAAGGCGAGGCTCCGCAACGCTTCCTTGACCACGATGGGTAAATGGAAGGCAACCGAATCCAGAACGGTTTTACCTGCTTCCATCTTCGAGTAATCGAGGATTTCATTAATGATGGTCAACAGGCGATCTGCTGAGGACTTCACTGTCAGGAGAAAATCCCGCTGCTCATCGGTCAAGGTGGTGCTGAGAGCAAGTTCCGTCATGCCCAGGATGCCATTCATCGGCGTCCGTATTTCATGGCTCATATTTGCCAGGAATTGGCTCTTGGCGCGGCTCGCTTGCTCGGCAACAATCATCGCCTTGGTCAACTCCTCTTGCGACCTGGCATACCTCACTTGCAATATCGCTGCTCGTACTCCATAGATCGCCACCGCCGCTAGAATGCAAACAAATCCCAGCCGGGGGTGCTCCGGTGCAATCTCAACTCCCATGAGTGTGATAGCCAGCGTGAATAATACTGGGCTCAGGTTATCAATCAGCAGTTCCACCTTCCGCTGGCCACCGCTCGGTTCACTGCTATCCGTACGGGCTTTGTGTTTGAAGGCAAACGAGCCCAAGAGAGCCAGGTAAGGGAGCCCCCACGCGGCGTCTTGCACTCCGTTATGCCAGCCGTACTTCACTTGGATGTAGGCTACGATCATGGCCACGATCCCATTGACACAAAGATAGCGGGAGAGGGTCTGGTAAAAGCGTCTTCTTGCCGGGCTCGGGTTGGAAAAGAGGCGTAAGGCCACAGCTCCGACCAGAATCAAATTCTCCGCATTGTTCAAATACTCGAGATTGGCCCCGGAGATGGCCTCCGAGTGGGCATGAGAGGGCAAGACCGAGAAGAGCTGCAAGTATGCGAGCATCGCTGCGATGAGCGCTTCCGCTCCGTCGAGCCACGCGAAGATCTTCAGACCGGCATCCGTGCTTCTGGAGCAGATAGCCAGCAGGATAGGAATGGCATACGCAAAAAAGAAGAAGTCGGAGTTAATGGCCTGGGTCTGAATGTGAGTGCGCGTGCCGAAGTCGTGGTAAGTCAAACCAAGCTCGCCAATCGCTACGATCAGCAACCCGCATCCGAACAAAAGCCACAATGGCCTGGTCTCCGGTGATTCGCTGGAAGCGCCAAGCAGGCACGCCGTAACTCCAAGCAGGGGATATAGAAGGTTGAGCAGGTTAGACGGAAACAACGCAGGTGGATCAAAGACGAGGAGAGTCGCGTGAATGAAAAGCAGAATCGCGGCCGCCACGAAAAGAATGCGAGCCGCACTAGGCCTTCCCGCGAACCCTAGCGTTCTGAACTGCATGCACTGTACCTTTCCATCTTTGGAACGTCCCTCAGTCTCCGGCGACCGCCGCAGCTTTCATCTCGTCGCCTCTGCTGCGGGGCTGGGAAAACATATTGGACCCGGTTAGTCGTCGCTAGGTGGGCTAAAAGCTACGTGCTATCTATCGGCAAGAAGGTGCACAGGCAATAGAAAAAGACCCGGCCATGGATCTGGAGGTTGTTGCTCACAATCCCGATCTTGCGGCAGAGCAAGAAGACGATTCGGCAGATGCAAGCGCAGAAGTTCGAGAGTCGACTTTAGTTGTACTGCACGCCGCGCATCTTATGTTCAGGCCGCCGATAACTTAATCGAGGGACTCTTGCAGCTTGTTTCCCTAAGAAGCGCCGGTAGACGCCATGCGCAAATTGACAAGTGACCTGGTTTGGGATTTTATCGTGCTCTGCAACGACCAAAAGGTGCCCGGGAAGATGCGCGAATATGAGCTCTTAACTGACCATTGTTTTGACGAATCGGTAATCGAAGCACTCTGTCAATATCAACTGTCGCTTTCGCGAGATGAGTTCATGGCTACGGGATCTACCGGCCGCGTCGTATGAACGGAAGGTCCATGTCTCATGGGCGCAGCGCCTTGTCTCCAGCCATTGTGGTGAAAAACTCGTACAATTGAAGAAGAGGAAGAATCTGCCCCGGCGGCAACTGCTGCTGAGGTGAGCACGAGAACTGTAGTTCTCTTTCCTACCAACAACCCCTCCTGAAAAACGTTTTTCGATGGAGCGCATGGAACGGGTCTGCGGTCTACCACGCCTCTCTGGATCTCACGTCAGTGGTAGGAAGAACTTGAGGCGGCGGGTCTCAATCTACGGGTCAAGAGCATAGCAAGCATTGGAGATATCAGATGAAGGCAGTAGTTCTGCACGAGTATGGCGGTCCTGAGAAGCTGAAGTTTGAAGACCATGTTCCTGAACCACAAATAGGCGGAGATGCCGTGTTGATCGCGGTGGCGGCAGCCAGCGTGAATCCTATCGATTGGAAGGTTCGTTCCGGCGCGCGGCAGAAAGACTTTCCGCTGACGTTTCCTGCCATCCTTGGGCGCGACGTAAGTGGCGTTGTGCGCGCTGTAGGCCCGAATGTAAAGCACTTCAAACCGGGTGACCGCGTATTGGCATTGTCAAATAAAACGTATGCCGAGCTGGTAGCAGTTGCCGATTCCGATCTAACCCATCTGCCGGATGGTTTAAATCTGGCGGACGCCGCCGCCATTCCGCTGATCGCCTTAACCGGAGAGCAACTGGTCAGGCTTGCGACGAAGGTACAGAAGGGGCAGACGGTGGTGGTCACCGGAGCGCTGGGAAGCGTGGGGCGCGCCGCGGTGCACGCGGCCAGGAAGATGGGCGCCCAGGTGATTGCCGGCGTTCGCAAGACGTCGATCAAGGATGCCGAATCTCTCGGTGTCACGGGCGTGCTCGCGGTGGATGACGATGACGCGGTGGCGGCGCTCGGCGCTGTGGATGCCGTTGCCGATACTGTCGGTGGCAAGGTGGCCGCGGAGCTATTCAAAAAGATAAAACCAGGAGGCACGTTTGGGTACGCGTCTGTAGTGCCGGAGGGCATGGCGTCGCTGAACCCAACAGTCACTATCACGCGTGTCTTCGCAAAGCCAGATCCATCAAAGGTTCGTGAGTTTGCAGATGACGTCCGAGATGGCACATTCATCTTGCCGATCGGCCGGCGTTTGCCGCTGCGCAACGCGGCTGAAGCTCACGTGTTGGGGGAGAAGGGCGGCGTGGGCAAGATTGTTCTGTTGATCGCCGGCGAGCCTGATTCTTAGACTTGTAAAGGGAAACGCCGGCTGGTAATCGCCCAGCCGGCATTTCTTGTCACCGCAACAAGCTACACCTCGACGGTCGCTTGCTTTGCCGCCTTCGCGTTGGCCTGCTCGTGAATTGCGGCCTGCTTTTTTCCCACGCCGTTTGTGTACTCTCCCACGGGAGTCGAGTCGATGGGAGAGGTCGTCTCCGTACCCGGCTTCGGATCGTAGGGCGTCACATCAAGCCCCTGTCCGCCCCTTATCTCCGACTCGACCAGGGTCAAGCCGTTGCTATGGTTCCAGGGACCGGAAAAGTCATTCTCGCCGTACTGGCTTTCACCCGTCGACGCGTTGAAAAACTGATCGACAAGCTGCGGAGTAGGCTGAATAATACCGACCGCGAATTGCGGCTTTTCCATGCTGTCGAGAGCAGCGGTAAACGCACGCATATGAGTGATCTCGCGCGTCATGAGAAATTGCAACGCCTGTTTCGAACCCTGGTCTTCAGTGAAGCTGATCAGACGTTCGTACACGATCTTCGCCCGTGCCTCAGCCGCGATATTGCTGCGTAGATCAACCGCCAGATCGCCGGTCACCTTTAGATAATTAGCCGTCCAGGCGTTGCCCATGGAATCGAACAGGGCAACACCTCCGCCGCCCGCGATTGCCACCAAGGGATCCGCTTCCGCCGCTTCGCGCTCGCTCTTCAGGGGCTTCAAGTGCATCCGAATCAGCGCTCCGACAACCTCGAGGTGACTGAGTTCTTCGGTGCCAATGTCCATTAATAGATCCTTGCGCGCGGCGTCCTCGCAATTGAATCCTTGAATGGAGTACTGCATGGCTGCTGCCAATTCTCCGTTTGCGCCGCCAAATTGCTCCAGCAGCATCTTGCCGAATTTGGGATCCGGTTCCCCAATGTTTACGGTATACATGAGCTTTTTTACGTGGTGATACATGAGGCCCCCTTTGGGTCACTTTGCAAGGTTCGTTTTGGTTAGCGATTTTCCGTGGCTGGAACTAAAGTGCAAACGCCGACTGCAAGTGAGAGTCGCTTCTTAGGGTCGAAGTTGCCCGCAGTATCCAAATGCCATTTCGATCCTCCCCTTGACAGCTAGGGTAAGGCGCTCGTAACCTTCTTCTACCATCGACGTCTAGGGAAACAAGTACATGGCAAAGAACGACCTGCAGGGCGCTCTCGATCTCCTGATCCTTAAGAGCCTGTCGCACCTCGGCTCCATGCACGGCTTTGGCATCATCCTTCACATCGAACGTGTGTCTGATGAATTGCTCAACGTGGAGGAGGGTTCGCTCTATCCCGCGCTCCACCGCATGGAACAGAGCGGATGGGTCCGGGCGGAGTGGGCTGTGACCGACAGCGGCCGTAGGGCAAAGTTCTACACCCTCACCGCGGCGGGCAGGAAGCAGCTCGCTGCCAGAGAGAAAAACTGGGAACAGGTAGTGAAGGGCGTTCAGTCAATTCTGCGTTTCGCGTGAGGTGAAGCATTGGGCATCTTTCGTCGTATATGGGCCCTCGGAAAACGCTCGCAACTGGACCGTGAGATCGAGGATGAACTTCGCGACCACTTGCAGATGCGCACCAACGCCAACATCGCCCAAGGGATGAGCCCGGAGCAAGCCGCCCGCGCCGCCCGCCTGAGATTCGGCAATCCTGAAGTATTGAAAGAGCATATCGAGGCAGAGGACGCGGCCCTTAGCCTCGATAGTCTGTTGCGCGACGTGCGCTATGCCCTGCGCGGATTCACCAGGAGCCCCGGCTTCACCGCGGTGGCAATCATCACCCTTGCGCTTGGCATCGGCGCCAACACCGCGGTTTTTCAACTGATTGACGCCGTGCGCCTGCGCAGCCTGCCTATTCAAAAGCCGGACGACCTGGTCGAATTGGGCATTATCGGTGGTACCAAAGGTTTCGGGGTACGCCATGAAGAGTATGACCAGTTCACTATCCCCATGTGGCAGGAGGTCCGGCGCCATCACGATCCGCTCTCCGGCGTATTTGCCTGGCACAATGCGGACGTGATGGTAGGTCCGCGCAGAAACGAAAAGCAGGTTCATGCACTTGAAGTCAGTGGAGAATTCTTCAGCGTGCTTGGCATTACCCCGTGGCAAGGGCGGCTTATCGAGCCCCAGGACGAAGCGGGTTGCGACATATCGAAAGTGGTTGCCGGCTACCAATACTGGAAGAACGAACTGGGCGGCGAGCCCATCACCCCGAACACCACCATGATCGCGGAAGGCCGCACGGTGCAGCTGCTGGGGGTGACCCCACCGTCATTCTTTGGATTATCTGTGGGGGAAAGATTCGACCTCGCCTATCCCACCTGCATCCCGCCCGAGCAGCATCGCGAATTCTTTACCCATTCCGTGATGGGCCGCCTAAAACCGGGTTGGGACCTCGCCCGGGCATCAGCGTACTTCGGATCGATCAGCCCCGGCCTATTTGAGAGCACAGCCCCAACCGGGTATAACGCCGAGGCCGTCAAAATTTTTAAATCCTTCAGGCTGGCCGCCTATCCCGCGGGCGCCGGGGTAAGCGTGCTGCGCACCACCTACGATTCGTCGCTGCGGTTGTTGCTCGGGATCACCGGGCTGGTGCTGCTCATCGCCTGCGCCAATTTGGCCAACCTGATGCTTGCCCGCGCTAACGCGCGTCAACGTGAAATGGCTATCCGCATGGCCCTCGGCGCATCGCGTCGTCGTATGCTGCGGCAGCTGCTCATCGAAAGCAGTTTGCTCGCGTTCGGCGGCGCGGCGTTGGGCGTCGCGCTGGCACAGCCTCTCAGTCGCCTGCTCGTTGCAGCCCTCGACACCAGCCAATCCTCGATTCACCTCGCAATAGTCACCGATGGGCGGGTGCTACTCTTCGCTGCTGTCGTGGCCACTCTTACGTGCATCGTCTTCGGCACCATCCCTGCGATGCGTGGCGCCGACGCTGATCCCATCGCCACGCTCAAGTCCGGCGAGCGTGGCATCTTTGGCAATCGCCAACAAATCTTCGTCCAGCGGCTCATGGTCATCACTCAGATCGCGGTTTCGATGGTGCTGCTGGTCGCAGCGCTGCTGTTCGTACGCAGCTATCGCAATCTGATCACCCTCAATCCAGGCATGCGCGAAAGCGGCATCACGGTGGGCTTCTTCGGTCTGCAAACGTTGAAGGTCAAGCCGGAGAACCAGGCGGAGTTCCTGCGGCAGCTGGTCGAAGACGTGCGCAGCGTCCCCGGCATTCAAGACGCTGCCACCACCACCAACACTCCGCTCGGCGGAGGCAGCTGGGGTCACGAGCTCCGTGTGGGCGCTACCGAAGGCGGCAGCAGATTCACCTACGCCAGCCCCCGCTATTTCGCCACCATGGGTATCCCGCTGCTCACCGGCCGCGCCTTCACCGACGCGGATACCAACAATGCGCCACTGGTCCTCATCGTCAACCAGGCCTTCATCCGGAAATTTGTTGGCACAGCCCAGCCCGTCGGCCAACTTGTGCATGTCATGCCCGAGCCTCGGTATCCAGAGCGCACCTATCAAATCATAGGCACCATACCCGACACCAAATACCAAGATCTGCGCGAAGAGCCGCCGCCCAGCGCCTTTGTCCCCGCCGCACAGCTCCCGGTCGAGGCTCGAGGCCCGTGGGCTGCGATGATGATCGCCTCCAACGCAGGGCCGGACGCGATCACGGCCGTTCGACGCACCATCGAAACCAAATACCCAACCATGGCTATGCAGTTCTACGACTTTCAGCAAGGGATCCGCGATCACCTGGTTGGGGACCGCATGATGGCCATGCTCTCCGGCTTTTTTGGCCTGCTCGCCGCCCTGCTGGTAGTCGTCGGTCTCTACGGTGTGCTTTCCTACCTCATTACGCGGCAGCGCAGAGAGATCGGTATTCGCATCGCGCTCGGAGCCAGGCGCAGGCAGGTCATCACCCTGGTCATGCGTGACACCGCGGCCATGCTACTTACCGGCATCGTTACAGGAACGGCGCTGGCCCTTCTTACCGGACGGGCAGCCACCGCTATGCTCTTCGGCCTGAAACCCTATGATTTGGCAACCCTGGGCTTCGCGACCGCGCTGCTGGCCGTCATCGGAATCCTGGCCAGCCTGCTGCCGGCGGTTGAAGCATCGAACCTCGACCCCGTCGCGGCCTTGCGCGCGGAGTAATGTTGGTAAACCCAATCTGAAATAATTCCCCAGCGCATAAACCGAATCGTGCCCGTTCGGACTCCGGATATGGGAAGCCGTTTCCGAGGTCTCCTGCGAGGGTACGGCCCTTAGAGTCTGCGTGAGAAACCGCACCGGCAACAAATGCTGGGTGCGCCATTCAAGCTGTCCTTGAGCTTGAGTGGATAACGGCACTTGATGTGCCAGTTCCCTGAGCGCGGCTGCGCATCTTTCGGAAGAACTCCGGTTTAGGGTGCGGCCTTCCTCGCCGCAGCGAGCAGGACTTATCGACAGCCTGAACGGTTAAGGAATCCCCGGGGTGAGGGAAGGGTGGCCCTTTGCCCACGCAAGATAATCTTGAACCGTATAAAACGCTCTGTATCTGTCGAGCCTTTCGTCGTCCTCAACCGGGGCCGTCCAATCCAGGCTCCAGGAATCACCCACATGGGCCATCAGGTCCAGCAACTGCTTGTCCAGTTCCTGCAGCTTCGCCGCGTGCGCAGCGTCGTTTACCAGGTTATGCAATTCGTGGGGATCCTGCTGTAGATCGTACAGAAGCCACGGTCCCGATTCCCATCGCGCGTACAGGAAGCGATCTGTTCTTACGCCGCGCCAGGCTCGTTCCGTGCCATCGCCCTGGTAGGGTCCGAAAATCTGGAAGAGTACCGAGGCAGGTCCTTTTTTCGTTTTCCCGGTAGCGACCCCGGACAAGTCGCTGCCTTGCATCTCCGCCGGAACAGACAAGCCGCAAAGCGATAGCAGCGTGGGTGCAAAATCTACATGCGAAAACAAGGCGTCCGTCTCGCCCCTCGGAGAAATCATCCCCGGATAGCGCAGGATCCCGGGAACCCGAATCGATTCCTCCCAAGGCTTACGCTTGAGGATTTTTCCCTGGGAGCCGAGCATATCTCCGTGATCGGACGAGAAGAGCACGATAGTGTTGTCTTCCAGCTTCAATTCGCGAAGCGTGCTCAGCACTCTTCCCACCTGGTCGTCTACTGCGGTGATCGCCGCATAATATCCGGCAATCTCTTTCCGGCCTGCTCCACGTATTCCTTCGACCCAGTTAGGTTCCATCGTCACCTTTTCCGGGTCATAGAGTTTCATGTAGTTCTCAGGCGCGACATAGGGATCGTGGGGAGCGCCGGGCGCCAGCATCAAGAAGAAGGGCTTGTCCTGCGCTTCATGAAGAAAATCGATTGCCAGATCTGTCCAGAACTCCGGCTCATACTTCTCGCTCACAATCGGAACATTCTCGTCGCGAAAGTACCAGTTATAAAAATAGTTATGGTTACATTCATTGGCAGCCCAATACTGGAAGCCATGCCGCCTCGGCCCGGGCGGCACAAAGCCGGGTACTCGCGGCCCTCCATCAAGATGCCATTTGCCAATGAAGCCGGTGCGGTATCCGGCGCGCCCGTAGATGTCCGCCATCGTGACCACGCTCTCCTTCAATCGGAGATCGTTGGCAAGCATTCCGTTACGGCTCGTATAGGTGCCGGTGAGTATGGTCGCTCTTGCCGGGCAGCAAACCGGCGTGTTGGCAAATGTCTGCCGGAACAGAATCCCTTCCGACGCAAGCTGATCGAGATGCGGCGTCTGTACATCGGGATTCCCCATGCATCGCAGCGCCTGCCCTCGCCACTCGTCCGGCATAATGAACAGCACATTCGGCGGACGCTTGGCACTTTCTGCCGCCCGAACGATCCCCTCCCGCAACCCAAACGCTGCGGCCGTGCCTGCTGCGGCCGTAATAAATCTGCGCCGATCCATATCTTTCCGTCCCAACTACATCAGTACCCAGATTGTATGCGGAGGCTCACGGGTTGGTTCCGATCTGATAATTTAGAGCCGCGAGGCTCAACCTGTATTGATACTGTGCGTTGGTGTTGTCAATCGCAGCGCTGGTTTGCTGCAGTTGCGCCTGGCTGAGCTCCACTATCGAACTGAGTCCAAGCTGGTAACGGGTCTGCGCGAGCTGCAAGCTTAAATTCGCTTGCTTCAGCAGTTGTGCGGTTACTCCGATTCTTTGATACGCGGTGTTCGCCTGGAGCCATGCGGTGCGTACATCACGAACGATCTGATCGCGCAAATCCCTGGTACGTTCCGCGTCCGCCTGCGACCGGTATGCCGCCTCCTTGGCCTCTGAGGAGTAGAGAAAGCCGTTGAAGATAGGAATGTTCAGATTGACGCCAACCGCTCCCCACCAGTTCGAGACATAGTATTGATCCGTGCGAACGGGCACTGATCCGATCGTGCTGATCGCGTTGATAGAAGGGAGAAGTTGATCCCACTGAGCGCGTGCGAAGGTTTGTGCTGATTGTTGTCCTAAAATCCGCGCCTGCAGATCTGGACGCTGAGCGAGCGCGGATTGAACAAGCTGCTCATAGTCGGCGGGAGGAGCATTGGTTTGCGCTGAATCGTCGACCAGCTCAAAGGGGGTTTCGTGGTCCAATCCAAGCACGGCGTCGAGCGTCGCCATCGTCGCATCCGCGTTGTTTTGCGCGTCGAGTTGAAGCAGCTGTGACTGCGATAGGTTCACATCGGCGAAACTAAGGTCGAGCGTAGACCTCAGCTTGTTCTGCGTCATCTGGTTGACTTGCGACTCCGTTGCGTGGCGGGTGGCTACGGTCTGTTTGGCAACTTGAAGAACAGCCTGCGCGGTCAGCGCGTCGTAGAAAGCCTGATCCGTTGCCAGGATAATTTCTTCCTGGGTCGCGAGTGTATGAGCGTTGGCTGCTCTCTCCTGCAGCTTTTGCGTCAGCACCAAATCGTGGGTTCGTCCGAAGTCGGTGATAAGTTGCGTGACGCTGGCTCCGGCCCCGGCGTGAGTCAACAGCCTTGAAGCAGTGAGCGAGCCGGCGGAAATGCGGCTTCCGTCCAAGGCCTTCTCGGCGGTGATGTTGCCATTCGCCGTGGGGAGTTCGCCCGAGCGCGCCTCGCGCACCACTTGATGTTGCGCCAACGCCAGCAACTTGCTCACGCTGACGCGGGGGTTGTTCTTGAGCGCCATCTGTTCGGCTTGCGCCCGCGTCAGTTCGTCCTTTGTCGTTGCGGCTGGTACGGCTCCGGCCTGTCCATCCTTCGCCGAGAGGTTAAGGCTGTTGGCAACCGGAGCGCTGGGTAGTTCGGCCACCAGTGACTGCGCCAGCGCTGGCCCGCACAGCAAGACGGCAGTGATGAATGCGCTGGCTCCTTTCATGCCTCCGCCTCCTGCTGGAGTCCGGTTTTTCGCTCGCGGCGAGTGTGGATTACCAGGTAGACCGCGGGAACCAGAAACACGGTCACTACGACGGAAACTACAAGCCCGCCGATGATCGCCCGCGCAAGCGGTGCGTACTGTTCGCTACCCGCCTCAAAGCCAAGCGCCATGGGAATCATTCCCAACAGCGTAGCCAGAGAAGTCATCAGAATCGGACGGAGTCGCACCTTACATGCTTGAACCGTGGCCTCCAGCAACGGCAACCCTTTTTGGTGCAGGATGCCGGAGAACTCAACGATCAGAATGCTGTTGGAGACGACGATGCCTGTCATCATGATGATCCCCATCAGCGACATGATGTTTAAGGTACTTCCGGTAAACACCAGGATCATCAGCACGCCGGCAAGTCCTGGAGGGATCGCCATCAGGATGATGAAGGGATCGATGAACGATGTAAATTGCGCCATCAGGATGAGGTAGACAAGAGCAATGGAGATGAGCAGTCCCAAGCCGAACTCCTTGAAAGACTCGTTCATGCTTACCGCCGCCCCCCTTACTCTGAGCGTCGTATTCTTGTCCGTCTTCGTATCCGCTACTAGCTTGTTGATGTCTTTTCCGACGGTTTGCAGCGCTTCACCGCGCGTAGCGACATAGATGTCGATCACCCGGCGGATCTGGTAATGGTCCACTTCGGTTGGGGTATTAATTTCCTTGATGTCTGCCACTGATCTCAGGGGGGTGTAACCCGTGGTGTGTGCGCCGACAAACAAGTTGCCCGCATTATCGCCTGCGCCTCTCCCCTCCTCGGAGGGGGAGTAACCCACCGGCCGTACCCCGCGCAGCGGTATGTTTTTGAAGTCTTCCATGCTCATGTGGTTGATAACATTGTTCGCATACTGGACCGTGACCATGTAGTTGTTGCCGGTCTTGGGATCGATCCAATAGCTGGGTGCGACCTGGCCATCTGAGGTAAGAGCGGTGATTACGTTATCCACTACATTTTTTGCCGAGAGACCGATTAGGCTGGCGCGCTCGCGGTCGATATTCAGTAACAGTCCGGGATAATTGAGATCTTGAGGGACGTAGACACCGCTCACGTTGGGGAGCGTCTTAATCTTGAGGGACAACTGCTGTGCCAAATCGTAGGCGCCACGAAGGTTCATCGAACTGACCTGAACGTCGATTGGAGCTGGAAGGCCCTGATTGATGACCGAGTCGACCAGGCCGCCGGCCTGGAAATAAGTTGCCAGCTCCGGTATCTCCCGCGAAAGCCTTCGCCGAACCCGCGACATGTATTCGTAGCTTCCCAAGCGGTGATCTTCCTTCAGGCTGGTCTGTACAAATGCGGTGTCCATGGATGCATTTGTGGTGTAGATAGCGGAAAGATCGGGATAAACGCCGATATTAGAAACGATCATGCCGAGGTCGTCCGGTTGTACTGTTTCGCGGATGATCTTCTCGACCCGGGCGATGTACTGATTGCTGACCTCGAGCCTGCTGCCGCTTGGCATTCGAATATCGATGACAAACTGTCCCGGATCGGTACGTGGGAAGTAAGCCCGTCCAAGGAAGGGAAAGAGAACGAGAATCACCAGGGCCACTCCGGCGAGGATGCCCATGGCCGTTAACCCTGGCCTTACCAGGACCCGCTTGGCCAACGTCTCATAGCGCTCCAGCATGCGCTGAAAGTGATGATTGAAGCGGCCAACCACCCTACGAAAGAAGGAGACCTTTGCATGAGCTTCACCAGCCTCCTCAGGCGAGATATGGATAAATGTCGCGCAGAAGAGTGGCACCACGGTCATGGCGAAGACATACGACGCAAAAATGGAAAGCACCACCCCCAGTGCCAGTGGGGTGAAGATGTATTTGCTGACGCCGGAGAGAAACATCACAGGGAAGAAGACGATGGAGGTAGTCGAGGTCGCAGCGAGGACGGCAAGGGAAACTTCCATGCCGCCCTGCTCCGCCGCCTCCCGCGGCGGTACGCCCATCTCCATAAAGCGAAAGATATTTTCGAGCACGACGACGGAATCGTCGATTAAACGCGAGAAGGCCAACGCCAGGCCTCCTAAGAGCATGGTGTTGATCGAACCACCCATGGCATTGCTCAGAAGCAGGCATACCAATGCGGAAAGTGGGATCGAAAGCAGGACCGCAAAGGTCGCCCGCGCGTTGCCCAGAAAAAGGAGAATCATCAGCCCCGTCAGAACGAGGCCGATCGAAGCTTCCTTAACCAGATTTTTGATCGCGAGTTTAACGAAGATCGATTGATCGAAAACCACGGCTGTCTTCAGGCTGTCAGGAATATCGACCAGGTGTTTAATCGCCGCTTTCATGCCATTCACGATGGTGATGGTGTTGCTGTCGCCACCCTGTTTGAAGATTGGAACGTATACCGACCGCTGCCCATCGATGCGAACGATGTTGTACTGCAGCGCCCCTGAGTCTTCAGCATGCCCGACATCGGCGACTAAGACAGAAGAGTTACCATAGGATTTCAGTGGCATGGAATTCATCTGCTTTGCATCGGGAAACTGGCTATTGGCATAGATGTTGTAGTCTTTGCTGCCAATGCGCACGTCGCCCGCCGGCAAGATAAGGTTCGAGCTGTTGACTGACTCGACGACGTCGTTGAGGCTCATGTTGTGAGCCTCGAGCTTAAGTGGATCGACGTATATTTGAATCTGGCGGTAGGTGCCTCCGTAAGGCTGGGGCACCGAGGCGCCCTGTACGTTGGATATCTGATTGCGTACCTGGAACTGCGCAAAGTCTTTGAGTTGGGTTTCGTTAAGGCCCTGGCCCTTTAGCGTGACCAGGCAGACTGGCTGGCTGGAGGCATCCATTCCCAGAACGACTGGTGGCAACGTGCCTGCTGGTAGGCGACGCAGGTCGGCCATGGCAAGGTTGGCGATGTTGCTGAGCGCGGCATTCGGGTCTGTGCCCGGTTTGAAATAGATCTTGATCAGGCTAACCCCGGTCAGAGAACGCGACTCTGAGTGATCGATATTCGCGCCGAGAGTGAAAAAGCGCTCAAACGTGTTCGTAATATCCGCCTCGATCTGCTGCGGCGGCATACCGTTGTAGAAGGTCGCAACGACAACCACAGGGATATCGATCTTGGGAAAAAGATCGACGGGCATGCTGAACACATTGAAGACACCAACCAGCATGACCATCAGGCAAAGCATGATGATGAAATAGGGGTACTTGAGGGCAAACTTGGGCATTATTGTTCCCCCTGATCATCGTGCAGGTCGATCGTGCTATTGGGTGCGTGGGTCACGTCATTGGCAGGCGTGGCTGTTAGGACAGGGCGAACCAGCTCACCTTCCTGATACTTACCTTGGCCGCCAACAATAACGTGCTCTCCTTCCTTAAGGCCGCTTTTGATTTCAGCCAGTTGCGATCCTTCGAGGCCCACCTGAACGGTGCGCTCACGAACATGGTTCTCGCCGTCTACGACGTAAACGACTTCCTTAGCGCCGCGCAAGACGAGCGCCTCGACTGGAATGGTAAGCACGTTCTCAACGTGCCCGAGTTGCAGTTGCGTGTTTGCATACATCCCGGGATCGATCGACAGATCCTTATTGGGAACGTCGACCTCCGTTTCCATGGTCCTGGTTTCGAAATTTACGCTGCGCGTGAAGCGAACTATCTTTCCTGGAAACGAACGACCCAACGCATCCACGCGAATCTGCAGCTCATCGCCAACCTTGATGTATTTCACCGCGTCTTCCGGCACCGGCATACGCAGACGCAGCAGACCACTCTCGGAGAGCTTTACGATCGGCAGAGCCTGGTCGTTTGAATCCCTGCCCGATTGAATCAGCGCTCCAGTGTCCGCATAGCGCCAGGTGATGACTCCATCCAAGGGAGCGACGACCTTCGTATATCCCTGTATCGCCCTGACCCGGTCACTATCCGCGACCGCCACTTGAGAGGCTCCCCGCGCCGCCGCCAGCGCTGCTTTTGCTGCATCCACCTGGGCGGCTGCGGAAAGATCCTTCGACAGGGTGTCGTCCAGCTCCTGTTGGGCGATCAAGCCGGGCTGGGCTTTCGCCGCCCCTTGCATACGAGTGTTGTTCGCATGGAGGGCAGCATATTCAGCCTCCGCCCTGGCCACATCATGCTGGGCGCGAACGATTTCATCGTTCCTCTGCCCCACTTGGGCAACGGTCCCCTCCAACTGCGCCTGCAACTCGGGAACCTCAAGGACGGCAATCATTTGTCCTTCCCGGACCTTGTCCCCTATGTCCACGTAAATATGCTTGATAAATCCCGAGACCTTGGGATGTACGTCGATCACCTGGTAGGCCTGGAATTGGCCGGCTAAAGACAGCGCATGCGTGATCGATGCTCGCTTGACCGCAGCCACAGTCGCCGATGAGATTTCTGCGGCTTTAGTGTCGGGGTCGCTACTCTTGCAGGCAACCATCATGTTTGATGCGATCAGGGTTAGGGTCGCCGCAAGAACGGAGAGCGTTCGCTTTGGCATGGATGGAATACACTCGTTTCGTCGAGTTAGCAGTCAAAGGTGTCCCAACAAGACAGCGGCCACCCTCGGGCTGGGAGGAGCGCACCGGTCGATGACCAGTAGCGCAGACCCACCCGTTACGAGGCTGCTGATTTCCGGGAGTTTGAAACTAAGACGAAAGAGTCGGAGGAGGTCTAAAAAAAAACGCGTTCAGGCTCGCGCTTAAGGAATGTATCCACCGCCGCGCGCGCGCTTGTTCCGTTTGGGCGGCTCCGGAAATTGGAGGGAGCCCCAAGATCCATGCAAAAAACATCAGGGTAAAAAGGCCGCCGTCTGCAATTATGCTCGGAGCTTTCGCAGTACTTATCAAGAGACCGTCGGTCGCCGTAGCCTGCTCATTCTTTGAGAGTAGTTTTGCTTCTGGGAGCTGGCGATATGTCGAATGTTGCGGATAGTACAGAGAGAGCTTGTATTGCAGACCCCACGTAAAGACAGAAATCGCCAACCCGATGAGAACAAAACTGAATCTACAAAGGCGAGGACGAAATGTGGCAGAAACCTTCATGGCACCTTAGGAAGTAAAGTCTAACACCCTTCGAGCGAGAAGTCCCCGCACCAGGCTTTGGTGCGCGTTCCGGTGCCTTGGTTGCCCGTGCCGTCTTGTGAACGACTAAGAGTTCTCGCCAGAGCGCGCCTTTGCCATCACCCCGAATGCTCGGGATCTTCAGCCGGAATCGACGCGCGATAAGAATGGCTGTTTAGCACGGAAGCAAACGCCGTAGTTTTTTGGCTACGAGAGTTCTTGAGAGAAGCTTCCGTCCGTCAGGTCCTTGCCCGATGCAATGTAATCGTCAAGGATCGCCTGAAGTTCAGTCTGCACCTGCGGATGCTGGTCGGCGACACTCTGCAACTCCTCGGGATCATTCTTCAGGTCGTAGAGCTGAGGCTTATAGTTTCCCTGGTATTTGTCTTTGTTCCAGACCACAGAGTAATTCCATTCCGGGGTGCGCACCGACGCGATGTACCCGTAGGACGAGATAGCGGCCTTCCGCTGGTTGGTTTTCTCGTTTGTAACGTAAGGCCACATGTCTTCGCCGGTGGCGCGCGCGGGTGGCTTGATATTCAACCGGCCGAGCACCGTGGGCACAACGTCCGGAGTTTGCACGAACCCGGAAACACGCTTGCCGGCGTATTGCTGCCCGGGAACATGCACGATGAGCGGCACATGCGTGACCTGCTTGCGCAGCCGCTCGGGTCCTTTTGCCCACTGACCTTGCTCGTTGAGGAGCACTCCATGATCGGCCAGAAATACGACCACCGAGTTGTCGTACAGGCCGAGACCCTTGATCGTCTTCAGCACTTCGCCATACCAATGATCCACGTTCGACGCTTCTCCCGCATAGTTGGCACGCAGCCGTTTTACGCCTTCTTCTGGAACTTTGACGTTACCGTAAGGCGGTTCCGGCCAACTATGAGGTCCGGGATCCTTCAGATATTTTTCCAGGAAATGTGCGGGCGGATCCCACGGCTCATGCGGATCAAAAATCTCTACCTGCAAGTAGAAGGGACCCTGATCGTGATTTTCTTTAAGCCAGTCGATGGTGCTGGTTGCGGTTGCCTCGGCAATCGAAGGCGCCCGCCTAAGCCAGCGCTTGCGGTTGGCCAGGTACTGGTTCAAGAAGTCAACAAAGCTCTCGCCTCTTCCGCCAGGGGTCGCGCCCACAAGTTGCAGGTAGTCTTCCGGAAACAAAGCACTGAAGTCCGCGGTTGTGCGCGGAGCTTGCGCGTAGTAATCGATCTCCTGACCGCGCACCCACTCGAAGTAGTGGAAGCCCCGCTGAAAATTGCGGCCCGGCTTAAACAAGTGCGGCAAGTCTGCAATGAGCGCCGTCTGGTAGCCGGCCGCCAGCAGCGTCTCGGCAAGCGTCACGTCCTCGATGAACAGTTCATGCCAACCTGCGAGCTTCACCGAGTCCTGCTGGAAGTACTGGTGGGTGGGAAAGATGCGCCGCCCTGTGTAAAGCTGGCGCCGCAGAGGTATCGTAGGCAGCCCCTCTGGATAGTAGCTGTCGAAGACGATCGATTCCTTGGCAAAGTCGTTCAAATTTGGAGTGTCTACCCAGGTGCTGCCATAAGCCGCGAGGTTATCGGCGCGGAAGGAATCGGAGACCAGCACGATCAGGTTGAGATCATTTCCCTTTTGGTTCGGCGGAGGCTCCCAGTGCGCCTGGGCCTTTTGCGGCGAAGCGGCCGGCTGGGCGGCGCCGGGGGCCTTGCAGCCAACGACCCCTGCAAGGCCCGCCAGGGCTCCGGCTTTCAATAAATCTCTTCGTGTTGGGTTGCTCATTTTTTCTTCTTTCTTCCAGCAAGGGTGGCGTGATTAAGGCCTGAGGGGCCTAGATGGGCGGAATAATCTTGTGTGCGGAGAAGCCTAGGAGCGGATCAACAACACGAGAGACAGGGCGTCGTCTCGAGATCATGCATGGAACGCCTGGCTAAGGAAACAAACTTTTGCATGATTGCCACGATCGTAATGTTCTCCAAGAACGTGTGTCAAGCAAGCGGCGGCAATCGGAGATTGCGTTCCATAAATAATTCAGCACTTACAAGAGGAATCCTTTATTCTTTACTGACACGACAGGAAGCGCGGGTTGCTGATGAATCATTTCGCACTACACATAAATGCCGCCAAGCCGAAGCTTGTCAGTCGCTGCTGTTGTTGCCTCTCCAGATAAATCTTCCTTTCTATCCCAGCACATTTGTGAGACGCCGCACTTGCCATTCTGTGTGGACGCGATATCTAAGCCAGGCCTTCACGGAGTTTTGAATGACGAAACAGTTTGCACGCTGTGCCACGGCTGCTATGGCCGGATGGGCGCTCTTCACCGTAGGTTGCACACAAACGAAAAGCGCGCCGGAGGCTTCACTCGCGCTGCCTGCGCCTGATCCCCAATTCCAGGGCGTGATCAGTACCGATCCAGCGAAGGCCAAACCGGCATGGCCGGCGGAGATTAAGGCTGGGAAAGGCGCCCCCAACGTGGTTCTCATCCTGGTAGATGACGTGGGCTTCAGTGCGACCGCTGCGTTTGGCGGCGTGATTCAGACACCGAACTTTGACAAGCTGACGACAACTGGTCTTCGTTATAACAACTTCCACGTCAACTCTCTTTGCTCCCCTACCCGGGCCTCGCTTCTGACGGGACGCAACAACCATCAGGTGGGATTTGGCACAGTCGCCGAGGCGGCAACCGGTTTCCCGGGATACAACAGCCTGTGGCCGAAGAGCACTGCGTCGGTCGCTGAGGTGCTGAAAGACAACGGCTACGACACGGCTGCCTTCGGTAAGTGGCATAACACGCCAACCTGGCAGGTAAGTCCGGCCGGACCTTTTGACCGCTGGCCCACCAGTCTCGGCTTTCAGCATTTCTATGGTTTTCTGGCCGGCTATGACAACCAGTACTATCCGCGTCTGTTTCGAGATACAGTGCCGGTTGGGCCGCCCTCCACGCCTGAGCAGGGTTATAACCTTACGGCCGATATGACGGACGAGGCGATTCACTGGCTCCATCAGCAGGAAGCAGTCGCGCCTGATAAGCCTTTCTTTCTTTACTACGCGCCCGGCGCGACACATACGCCGCACCAGGTTCCCGCGTCCTGGATCAAAAAGTACAAGGGAAAATTTGACGCGGGCTGGGATCAGATTCGTGAGGAGACATTCAAGCGGCAGAAGCAGCTGGGCGTGATTCCCACGAATGCCGAATTGACACCACGGCCCGCCGGCCTGCCCGCTTGGAACACGCTATCACCCGATGAGCAGAAGTTGCTCGCGCACCAGGCGGAAGTCTATGCCGCCTTTACCGAACAGACTGATTACGAGATTGGCCGGTTGTTGCAGGAAATCGACGACACAGGCAAGGGCAGCAACACCATGGTGATTGAGATTTTCGGTGACAACGGGGCAAGCGCGGAAGGCAGTCCCTATGGTTACGACGCCAGGGATGTCCAAGGCAAACCTCTGTCGATCCAGCAGCGACTCGCGCTGAGCGACGGCGATGGCAGCGAACTTTATATGAACCACTTTGCCGCGGCGTGGGCCTGGGCACTGAGCTCTCCGTTCCAGGGAACCAAGATGGACTCCGCGCATTTGGGGGGCACAACCGATCCGATGGTCGTATCCTGGCCTGCCAGGATCCAGCATGGCGGCGGCCTGCGCACGCAGTTCCAGCACGTGAACGATATCGCGCCCACAATCTATGAAGCTGCGGGCGTGCAGGCGCCCGACGTGGTGAATGGCACAAAACAACTTCCCCTCGAAGGTTCGAGCTTCCTATACACCTTCGATCATCCGGAAGAACCGAGCCATCATCACGTGCAGTATTTCGCCATGGTCGGCAACATCGGGATCTACAAAGACGGGTGGTGGGCAGGACGCCACTACTATTCGCCTTGGGAGCAAGGATCGCCGTGGAGCAAGGGAGCTAGTGCTGAGAAAAATCCATGGGAGCTGTATAACTTGAACGAAGACTACAGCCAGGCCCACGATGTATCGGCAAAATATCCTGACAAGCTCAAAGAGCTACAGCAACTCTTCGATCAGGAGGCCTCGCGCAATCAGGCGTATCCATTATTTCAGTCTGGCGGCAATCAGCCGCCGCGGGCTGGCGGCAATGAGTTAGTCGTGTATCGCGATGGGGTAGACCGCCTGGCGAACGCAGTGGTGCCCCACATCGTCGGCCGTAAGCACACCATCACTGCGGATATCGAAGTGCCTGCTCAAGGGTCGAATGGGGTGATTATCGCGCAGGGTAGCCGTTACGGTGGGTTCACTCTCTTCGTAAAAGCCGGGCACGTCATCTATGAAGTGAATGCATTTGGGAACCGTGCTGGTCAGCTGGTTTCCCAGGCCTCACTCAAGCCGGGCAAAGCGCACATCGTGCTTGAAGTAGAACCTGATTCAGCATCGCCAAACAATGCCACACTGCTGTCGGCGCTCGCGCCACGGCCGGGCACCGCCTCCCTTACGATCAACGGAGTCGACCAAGGTAAGGCAAGCTTTACCAACCTCAACGGTAGCTCGTATACCGAGACTCTGGATGTAGGGAGCGACCTCGGTTCGCCGGTAAGTTCGGCCTACGAGGCGCCAAATCGATTTGCCGGTAAGATCGATGAGGTAACTATCCAACTCAAATAGAAAACGCACCGTCGGCCTGGCTTGGCAGAGGTGCAGGCCTACACGCCATACTTTGCAGCAGTCTTCTCGTTCAACTTGATACCCAATCCAGGCCGCTGCGAGAGCACGAGAGCGCTGCCAACGATTTGCTCTGGTGGATCGATGAGTTCGGCGCGCCAAGGTACTTCACCATACGAGAATTCCAGAATATTGAAGTTCGCCACGGTGGCGATTACGTGTGCTGCGGTCACGTTGCCGATGGGGCTTGCCGGCCCGTGAGGGGACGCGATCAACCCCGCACCCTCGGCGAGGGCCGCTATCTTCTTCATCTCCAGCATGCCGCCGCAGACCTTTACGTCAGGCATCACGATGTCTACCGCTTCCGCCTTGATGTAGGGATAAAAGCCGGTCACTCCGTGGATGGATTCGCCGCCTGCGGTAGGCATGGTTGCAGCTTTGTTGATGGCGGCCAGATCTTCCACCGGCTTGGCGGGAGTCACCTCCTCCAGCCAAAACAGATGCAGCGGCTCAAACCGTCGCGCGAGTTCCAGGCCGTCGTCGCGAGTGAAATGGCTGTGGCCGTCGATGAGCAGGTCGCGCTGCGGACCGATCGTCTGCCGGACTGCCTGAGCGCAGTCAATGCCGCGTTGCATGTAATGCTCAATTGTCTGTTTATCGGTCAATCCACGCGGCATCTCGTCAAACGGCGCCAGCTTCACCGCATCGAAGCCTGCGCCCACAGCCTTATCCGCCATGCGTGCAAAGCCTTCAGGGGTTCTGTCTTCTGTCGAGCGATTGATATTGGCGTAGATGCGAATCCTTTCCTGAATGCGGCCCCCGAACAAGTCGTAGGCTGGAACGGAAAACACATTCCCTTGAATATCCCAGAGGCATTGGTCAAGTGCGCTCGCAGCGACCGCAGCCGGCGCGCCATACAGGGCGATGACGGGTGCGGTTACTTTTCGCAACCATTCCACGTCGAAAATGCTTCGCCCCTTCAGTAAATCGGAAAACTGTTTCAGGTAGACCAGCGTCTGATCGTCCTTGCCGCTTTGCGATGCGTCGCCCAGGCCGCTGATTCCTGCACTGGTGTTGAGGCGGGCAATGGTCCAATTCCCGCGGTGATTTACTTTCACCTGGAATACTTCCAGCCCCTCGACCGTTAGCTTAGGCAGGCTTGTTTGCGATTCAGCGAATTTGATTGCAAGCGCAAGAGGACTCATCGCAAGCCCCTGCAGTACGGATCTTCGATTCATCGTCTAACCTTATTGGCGCCCGCTCACAGCGGCCGCGCAGCGATTGTCGGTTCCTGGGGAGATATCCCATTGGGATCATTGGCCAGGGCACCCGCAGGCGCTGCGACTGGACCAAGTAATAACGGGTCATTGGTGGAAACCATCCACTTATGCAGGCGATCGCGCATTTCTTGAGCGACCTGCGCGTGTCCAGGGTCATGGATAAGATTGGCATGTTCGGTAGGATCGAAGAGCAGGTCATAAAGACTCTCAGTATCCAAGATCTGCGAACCCCACCCGGCCTTTAACCAAAGCTCCTTGCTCGGGCTATCGTCGCAGTTAGGCAGAACCGGAGTCCGCCGGTCGCCGAACCGCCGAATGTATTTCCAGCGCGCGGTTCGTACCGCGCGCTTTGGCTCATAGGACGCGTGATAATTTACCTCGGCGAAAAGTTCGTCGTGTATCTCCGGCACTTGTCCCGAGAGCACCGGTAGGAAGGACTTGCCTTGTAGCCAGCCGGGATGGTCAATTCCTATGTAGTCACAGATAGACGGGAAGACATCTATCTGGGAAATAAGAGCATCGCAAACAGCCGCATGGGGAAGCTTTGGGCCGCGCATGATCAGCGAAACTCCCCAGCCATCGTCGGTAAGATTGCACTTCATCCGGGGAAACGAGATCCCGTGGTCTGTTGTGCTGATGATCAGCGTGTTTTCACGATAGCCGTTTCGGTCGATGGCCTCGAGAACCTTTCCGACTCCTTGGTCGAGAATCCTGGCACTCGCTCGATAGCGTGCAAAATCACCCCTCGTCGCCGGTGTATCTGGAATAGGCCTTGGCAAGTGCGAGTAGTTAGCTTTGTCTTCCGGTGTGGCCTCAGGGTACTCGCGATGGGTTTCAAAGAATCCGATATCCAGAAAAAACGGAGAGGTTGGCCGACTATCGAGGAACGCGACGGCCGCAGGCGCGACGTGCACTGCGCTTGTATCCTTGTGCGGAAGTATCCGGTCATACCCGATCGTATCGGGAACCTTTGCCACGTGCTGCAATCCAGCCAACACCGAGGTATAGCCGGCAGACTTGAGAGTGTGCACGATGTGCTGCTGGTAGTCATTCAATGAAAAGCCGCGATGGGCAAGTCCGAGCATGCCGCTGTTGTGGGGATAGAGCCCGGTGAGCAGGGCAGCGCGGCTGGGCGAACAAGTGGGCGCGGCGCTAAAGGCCTTCCGAAATAGAACGCCTTCCTGCGCGAGTCGTTGCAAATTCGGAGTTGGCACTGACTGCCCGTAAGGCGAGAGGTATCGCCCCGAATCATGGGAGTGGATGTAAATGATGTTTGGGCGGAATTTGTCTGAGGGCCCTTCGTTGGTGTCGGAGGGTCTTGTTTGCAGGGCAACACCTGTAGCGACCATTCCGTGCAGGAACGAGCGCCTTGACACTCCAGGGTTCTGCGTAAGATCTTCTGGCATGCGGAACCCAACTCCCGGGCGGCACATCAAGCTGTGCGTCCCCTTTTGGCAGGTCGAATCGCTGTGCGACTGCGGCACTCCATCGAGGCAGTGCCGCAGCAGTAAGTTATCAAATCCAACAGAAAAGCCGCACTTTAACGGCAACGCTCTAGAACGTGTAGTGAGCGGCCAGTTGGAACTCCCGCGAGGCCGTCGACCCTGTCGACAACGTAGTAATCTTGCCAAACGTGGTCGCGCCATAGCTCGTACCCGGATTGGCAAGGTTGGGATGATTGAGAGCGTTGAAGACTTCCGCACGAAATTCAATGGCATGCTCCTCGTGCAGAACCACACGCTTAAGGACACTGAGATCGGTGTCCGCCAAGGTAGGACCACGGCCGAATGTACGCGGCGCATTGCCGAACGTGTAGTTTGGGTTTTGCGCGAAGGCGCTGGTGTCGAACCATTCGGCGATCTTCTGCTTCCTGGGGCGTCCTTGGTTAAGATCGCTCGGATTGCCGACTATGTTCGGCCGTACACCATCTGAATAGCTTCCGGTGTTGTTGGTAGCGTCGATCGGACTCAGAGCGGTTCCGGAGCGAATCTCTTCCAGGCCGCCGATGCTCCATCCTCCGATGATCTGGTTCACCACGTTCGATCCTGACTGAACCGGCTTGCCAGTACCAAAGGGCAGCTCGTAAAGGCCGTTGGCAATCAGGCGATTGCGCACATCATTGCCGGAGAGCCCCCAGCGCGACTTCGGATCGTAGTAGTTAGTGAAGGCCGAGCTCGGCCCCGAAGGGCCGGTCACGCTGCCGGCTGGATAGGCCGCCACCTCAAAGCGCCCGGTCGTACTGTCAATGAACTTCGACCACGTGTAGTTCACCTGGTATTGGAAGCCGCTGCTGTAACGCTTCTGTATTTGAAAGTTGCCTGCGTTATATCCAGACCCGCCGTTCGAGGGATACAGGCTCTGCACGTTGCTGAACTGCGGGAAGGGACGAAGTGTTTGCGCGTTGTAAGCTGAGGGATTGGCAGCCAGCAACGCGAGGTTTGCCGGCGTAATCTGGTTGATGCCTTCGGCGTAGGGGCTCACCAGGCGATGCCCGAAGGTTCCCGTATAGCCGAAATCGATCAAAGTATTTCCTCCGAATTGATGCTGCCAGTCGAGATGCCCCTGGTAGAGATAACCGGTCTTGTGGTTCTTGTCGATATATTGCACCGCCGTAGTTGGCTTGCCGCCTACGGGAACCGCGCCAAAGCTCGGCGTAAGGTCTGCCGCGGTCGGGTAAGTGGCAAGCCCTGTTCCCTCCGTTCCATTTTGCTTCAAGAGGAAGGCCGGTGTGCCGGCGACCGAATTCGGTGAAGAAAGCGCGATGGAGTTCGAGAATCCGAGAACCAGCACAATTGGCGTTGCCTGGTCGTACTCCCCCTCATACAGGATGCCTGCGCCAAGGCGCACCACATCGTTCGGCCGCGGTGTCCAGGCGAGCCCGAAACGCGGTCCGAAGAGCGAGTAGTCGAAATTATTCGCATACTTGCTTTGCCCGTTGAGTCCCGCGAAGGTGACCACTCCGGGCGTACCGGATACCGGGTTGATCGCCGTCGGGTTGAAGGAGTTTTGGCGATTCGTGCTCAGGTAGCGCGGGGAATCGAGATCCCAGCGCAGACCATAGTTGATCGTTAGCTTGTTATTGACGTGCCAGTCGTCTTGCGCATAGAGACCCCAGCTCCAGGCAAGAGAATAGAGCGGCAGCGTTTCTTCGCGCGAGGCCGCGTCTACTCTACCGAGCAGCAGGTTTGTGAGGCTGCCCGCGGCTGTATTCGCGCCGGCGCCGGCTGGCGTGAAGGTGAACCAGCCGCCGCCGGAAGGCGAGTAGCGGTCGCCATCGGCCGAGGTGCGATAGTCAGCTCCGAACTTGAGCTGATGATTCCGCACCTGCCAGGAGAGATTGTCCAGGTATTCGTTGCTGAGAATCGGCGTTTGTAGGCGCTGCTGCTGACCGCTGGTGCTGGCCGGCGTGTTCCCAACGGGAGCAAGACCATTGACGGTGACCCCGGGAAAGAAGGTCGGGTTGGTACCGGGCAGCGCGAGCTCCGTAGCGGCCGCGGAATTGACGCCATGACTGATGGAAAGTGACTGGCGAAACGAAAAAGTAGCCCGCGCCTCGTTCAGCAAGGTGGGGCTGAACACGTGATTCCACGTTCCTGAAGGATTGTAGTAGTAGGTATGCGTAAGGATGCCGTAGCCGTCCGTTCCCGGGGTCGGATAGACATCCGCGGTGTTCGTGTGCCCCGGATTCGCGAGAAAACGGCCATAGATCGAGTCCTTGTCCGAAAATCTGTGATCGACGCGAACGACGTAGATGTTGCTGTTCTGTGCGTCGGGATCGTTCGCAGAGAAGTTGTTGGTATTGAGCGCTGCGCCGGCCACGTTGGGCAACGGATAGTACGCGGCCAGCGCGGCGCCGTATGGATCGAACTCAGACGGCGGAAGCACATTCTTTTGCCCGTTATAGACCGCTTGCTTGCCGGTGTTGGGATCAATGACCGGCGTGGAGATCTCTGAGAAGTTTCCGGCCCGCTCCAGCGCGTCCGGCACGCTGACCGTCACTTGGTTATTTGATGTCTCCACCAAGCCTTGATAGGTGAAGAAGAAGTAGGTGCTGCCCCGCTTGACGGGGCCGCCGATACTGGCGCCGAAGAGCTTGTAGTTGAGCGGTGGGACGAGAGGTTTGCCGGTCAGCGGATTGTTGGGCGTAAAGTCCGGTATGGCCTGCAAATCCTGGCTGCGGTAATAGATATATCCGCTGCCATGGAACTGGTTCGTCCCCGACTTGGTAGTCATCTGGATAAAGCCGCCGCCGGAGCGTCCCAACTCGGGCTTGTAATCCGAGATGCTGAAGCTGAACTCTTGTAAGGAATCGATCGGCAGGTTGATCTCCTGCTCAGCCACGCCCTGCAGCAGATTCTGCGTGGTGCCGCCATCCACCGTGTAATTCGCATTGTCGCCGCGTCCGCCGGCTACGGCAAACTCTGTGCTGGAGCCCGTTCCACCGCTAACGACCAGGCCGCTCAGTCTCTGTAACTGCGTTGCGCTGCGGTCCAGGAGTGGATAATTCGTGATGGTCTTGTTCTCGACGACATCGGTGGTGGAAGAAGTCGTCGTCTGCAACTGCGCAACATCGCTGCGGACCTCGATCCTCTCCGCTACCTGGCCGACATCGAGGGAAAAGTTTACGGCCGTTGCCAGCCCCGTGAAGATCTCGATACCGTCCTTGGTTTGGGGGGCGAAACCGTCTTTGTCGACCGTGATGCTGTAGTGGCCGGGACTGACCACTGGGAACGAATAAAAGCCCGAGGCATCGGTTGTTTTCACTTGGGATAAGCCGGTTTCCGTTCTCGTGACGGTCACCTTGGCGTCTGGAATTTGTCCCTTTTGCGCATCCTGCACAGAACCAGAGAGAGAGCCTTCATTTTGAGCAAACGCGCGTATCGTACCCAAACCGCTAGAAATTACAACGAATGCAATGAGGGCGCGCACAGACACAGCGACAGACCCACGTGTGTGAAGGATATTCACAGAGCCTCCTTAAAATTTTCGGGTAAAGGTAAAAAAAAACCACGACGGGAGTCGTGGGCGATTGCAGAAGAGATCCACCGAATCTGCTCAACTGCTAATCATGCAAATCGCGCACCACGACGCTGCTGGATAATCGGAGAACAACATCGTCCTGCTCGGGCGTACCATGTTGCGGATTGTGCGTTGCGTTCCATGTGTCGGTTATGCCTGTATCGGCACGTTGCCGAGTTCGAATTCTTCCACAGCTTTTCTTGGCTCCGCATCGGTCCTTACTACCGGACCATCGGCCGCCAGCTCACTACCCGGGATATTTGACTTGAAGATTGGCCACAGCAGCTGGGCGTACCAGGGATCGCCTTCATAGTGCGAGATGCCATACGCTTTGGGATATTGGCGAGAGATGTGGCCTGTTCCGAAGAGGACATCCCACAGGAAAAACATGTTGCCGAAGTTTCCCTTGTAGTATCCGATCCCATCATCTGTACTCGAGGCGTGGTGGGCATGATGGGTCGCGGGAGTTGAGATAACTCGCTCAACGATCCAGGCAATCGGGTGGAGAGCTTTATAGCGATAGAGAGGTTTGTCCCACGGGATACTTGAGTGGGCCAACGTAGTAATCGTGGATTTCACTCCCAGCACAACGACTGCGGCAGGGCCAAAGCCAAGATATACGAGGATGCTGGTGAGATAGGTCTGCGAGAAAAATATCGAGTAGATGGCGTTTTGGCGGCCGGCCATCGACATCCCCATGTAAGCCGCAGAGTGGTGCGTCCGATGAAATCTCCATAACCACGGAACCTCATGGTGCAACCGGTGATACCAATATTGCGTCAAGTCATCGGCAACGCAGAGAATCAGGACGCCCCAGAAGAAGGGGACCCACCCAAACGTATTGTGTTGATGCGGAAAAAAGCCCGGAAGTACCTTCAGGCTGAACCAGGCAAAGAATGGGGCGAATACGAGCTTGGGGATGGCAAAGCACGTAAGATCGAGCGCCTTTTCGTTGCGATTCCACTCCTTGCCGTAGAGGCCGAAAGAAAATTCGACGATGCCCAGAGCGATGATGAAAAGCATGAAACCGTAGCCATGCGCATGATCCGATGCAGCATGGCGCAGTCCTGACGCGCTACCAGCAATCTGTGCATTCTCCCAGGGCCTGCTGTGGCGAAGGTATAGCGTGGAAAACATCAGGAGAACGGGCAAAGCATAGATGAATGCGCTGAGAGCCGCATTCCTTACCATCCTGCGTTGAACATCTGGATCCATCTTCATCGTTCGCTCGCATGAATACGTGAGATCAGGGACACTTAGTGAACCAGTAATCGTCTGGTAGCCCATAGTCCGCCGGCCAGGATCAGCAGGGGAGCCAGGGTTACGGCGACTCCGACGGCAATCTTCTTTAACAACAAAGCAAAATCAGCTATGCGCATAAACAATCGGAGGTCTACAAGGCTGCAAACCGTCTGAAACAGTCGCAGGCCTGAAACAAATGGCTAGAAGGAGTTAAAACTGAGGGTCAGTTCAGAAGAACATGGCCCACGCACATCGGTCTCGTTACCGCTGACAGGGGTAACAACAACAAGACGAGATGTTCGCCAACCGGGAGGTTTGCATTGGGCTCAGTGTCGCGGTCGGAAAAACCCGCTAGAGCAAATCATGCTGTGAATGCCGCGTTTTGTCAAGCGATTCCAGGTCACATTGACACGCTAAGTCGTGCGCTCTTATAGTTTGCCCAGACGAAATGACCAGGCATAGCCAGCAAGATCAGATAGCTAGATCGATCGTGCGGCCGGTTGCACCTCGCATCGGTTGTTGTTGACTGCTCATCGTTTACTCCTAAATCAGTATTGTTTTCTCGCTTGCCCCCGCTTGCGACTCCTTCCCGCGCAGAGATAATTTCACGTAAAAAGTTTGCCAGGAGAGTTATGCCAGAGCAGTTAGACAGCAGAAGGTCGTTTCTCAAGAGTTCTCTGGCAGCCGCAGTAGCAGCCGCGGTTCCGGGCCAGGCCGAAGCCGAAAGCAAGAGTGCCGGTAAACCGGCAACACCTCCAAACATCATTTTGTATCTCTCCGATCAGTTCCGTTGGGACTTCATTGGTGCGAACGGCCACAATAGCTCAACCCGCACGCCGAATCTCGATGCCATGGCCTCGCGTGGCAAGAATTTTACCCACGCAGTTACTAACCAGCCTGTCTGTGCTCCCTCACGATCGGTCTTGTTCACTAGCCGCTACGCAACGGAAACCGGCGTCTGGCGAAACGGCATTGCTCTGGGCCAAACTCTGCCAACGCTGGCCGGAGAGCTACGTCAAGCAGGCTACACGGCAAACTTGATTGGTAAGTGGCATCTTGCGCCCAACACTGAGGCCGAAGGCGGAGGCCCAGGTGCTGTTAAAGCAGAGTTCCGCGGCGGTTTCCTTGACCTGTGGGAAGGTTCAAATGTGATTGAATTCACGACCCATCCGTACGAAGGAACCATCTGGGACCGCGACGGCAAAGAGATCAGCTACAAAGACGAATATCGCGTCGACTTCATTACCGATCGCGCGGAGCGCTTCCTCCGCCAAAAGCAGGAGAAACCATTCTTCCTCTTCATCTCGCAGATCGAGCCCCATCAGCAGAACGACATGCATCGCCCCATCGGCCCTCATGGTTCCGTGGAGCGCTTCGCCAACTCAACGGTGCCTGACGATCTACGGGCGCTCCCCGGCACGTGGCAGGCGCAACTGCCGGACTATTACGGTTGCATTGAATCGATCGACGCCTCGGTAGGGCGCGTGCGCCGCATTCTCGAAGAAGAACATCTCGCCGACAACACCATCTTCGTCTTCCTTAGCGATCACGGCTGCCACTTCATGACTCGTAACCAGGAGTACAAGCGGAGCACCCACAACAGTTCGCTCCGCGTGCCCTTGCTTATCGACGGACCAGGATTTCATGGTGCGCAGCAGATCCCCGAGCTTGTCGGCCTCATTGACATTGCTCCCACCCTGCTCGAAGCGGCCGGCTTGCCGGTGCCGTCCGGGTGGAAGGGCAGGAGCTTGCTGCCGCTGCTCAACGATCCCGGCGCTCGGCAGGCCTGGCCTAACCAGCAACTGGTTCAGATCAGCGAATCGATGACCGGTCGCGCGATCCGGACGAGGGATTGGACCTACTGCGTTGCGGATCCTTCTGGCGAATCGAAAGAGCCCGCGGCTGCCACCTACCATGAGTACCAGCTCTATGATCAGCGCGCCGATCCACACGAGCTGGTGAACCTCGCGGGACGCCAGGAATATCGTTCACAGGCCAAGGAGCTGAGCGAGCAGTTGAAGAAACTGCTGGCTGCCGCCGGCGAGCCCGAGCCGCAAATTGTGCCCGCCAAGCTTTACCCCTGACCGAGTGGGCCCGCTTTATGAGCGCATTGACAGATGCGGTCTGCCGGGACTATCTATCTTGCGGGACGTTCTGAGCATTCCATGGCGCGAATCGACTCACGCTTCAGGTCAAGGATTTTCATCCTGCATCTTTCCGCAGTGCTTTCGTTGGTGCTCTGTGCCCAAGTCACCGTGGCGCAAAACCCGCCGGCGCACGATTGGGCTACGTGGGGCTACGACCAGGAACGGACCGGTTGGAACCGGGGCGAGACTTCGCTTACCACCCACAACGTGTCGGGGCTCAGCTTGCTGTGGAGCACCCAGCTAAGCACGCCACCCAAAGCCATCGTTCTTTCAACGCTGACCGCACCGCTGGTGGTAGAAGGTGTGAAGACTGCGAAGGGCGCAAAGGATCTGGTTTTCCTGCTTGGCGCCGACGACACGGTCTTTGCACTGGATGCAAATTCAGGAAATGTTCTTTGGCAAAAAACCTCTGCTAATCCTGACGCGCCGGTCTGGCCTGCTACCTGGCTATGTTCCAACACCGCGAACGACACGCCGGTGATCGACCAGCAGAATAACGTTATTTTCCTGATCACCAGCGACGGTAAGCTGCGCGGTCTCAATTTGAGTGATGGCGCGGATCGCATGACACCCGTGCGTATGATCGAACCCTTTGCCCGAGCCTGGAGCCTGAACCTGATCGACGGCATCGTTTACACCACCAGCGGGCGCGGTTGCGGGCAGTTGCCGGCGGTGCCGGGGGTAAAGCCATCGGTGGTGCCGGGAAGCGTTTCAGCAATGGACGTAAGCGATCTCGCTCGCCCACAGCTCACGCGTTTTTATACCAGCGGCACAAAGTATTCGGGTCCCTGGGGACGCGGCGGTGTCACGAAAGGTCCTAACGGCAGCATCATTACGCAAACAGCCGACGGTTTGTACGATCCAGCGACGGGCAATTTTGGTGAGACCGTGCTCAAGCTCGCTCCCAGGGCGGCGCGCCTGCTGGACTCATTCACGCCCTCGAATTGGCAGTTCTTGAATACAGCCGATCTTGATCTGGGCTCGGCGAGCTCTGATGTTTTTCCCTTTCAGAACCGAACGCTTGTCGCCGTTGCCGGCAAGGAGGGTTTCCTCTATCTGCTCGATGCTGCTGATCTTGGTGGCGGCCGCCCTAATCACTCCACGCCCTTATACAAATCACCGCAGCTTGGTAACGACGCCGCAGAGGGCCGCAATCCCGGTCAGGGAGTATGGGGCGCGATCACCAGCTATGATACGCCGGGCCACAAGCGTTTCCTCTATGTACCAATGTGGGGCCCGCCTTCAAAAAATGCGCCGCAGTTCAAATCGAACGGCGGCCCCGCACCCCACGGCAGCATCATGGCATTCCAGGTTGTCATGGAAGGGGACAAGGTATCGCTGGCCCCACAATGGACCTCGCCCGACATGATTGTGCCGGATACGCCGGTGGTGGCCAACGGTGTGCTCTATGCGATCCAGACCGGAGAGCAGACCATCCAGAGCCCGGCCCATGTCCACGGTACCCAGGATGAAATAAACCACAATCCTCTGTCCGCCAAATACCGTTCCACTCCGGTCAACAACCTCATACTCTTCGCATTCGATGCCGAGACAGGAGAACAACTCTACTGCAGCGAAAAAATCATCACGGATTGGGTCCATTTCAGCGAACCCGTAGTGGCGCTGGGAAAGGTCTTCGTCGTGAGCCATGACGCCCATGTCTATGCCTTCGGGCTCAAGCGCTGAAAGCGGCCAAATCAAAGGAAAAGCCTTGTCTAAAGAATTCTCTTCGCTAAGCCTCAACAGGCGCGAGTTTATTTCTTCGGCGTTAGCGGTGTCGGGCGCGACGATAGCCACGAGCATGTTGGGTAGCGCTCATGTTTTAGGCGCTGCAACTCAACCCCTCGACCCGGTCGACCCTTTCATTCGTTTTGGCATAACCGGTGCCCTGTGGGGTGATTGGCCAAACGGCAGTCTACGGATGTCCACCGATATGCAGCAGATCATCGCAGATACGGCGCGCTTCGGGTTGCAAGGCATCGAGCCCTACTCAGGACAAGTCGTACAGTTTCTGGCCAACCCGCTCGCACTCAAGCGAATGTGCGATGCGGCGGGAATTCAATTGATCGATCTGGGAGATCTGCCGCGCGCGCCGGGGTCAAAGCCAGCTTCGAACCCTAATCCATGGATCAGTGCGGAGGGTAATGCCGATCTCATCGCAGACATGGTGAACTTCGCGCACGATTTTCTGGCGCCCTGTGGTTGCGACCATTGGAAGACCAATATGGGCAGCCGCCCGCAAGGTGGCCCCAGCGACGATCAACTAAAGACCTTGGCCAACACACTCAATGGGATCGGCAGGCAAACGATCGCCTTTGGAGTAAGGCTGGCTCCGCATCCCCATATCTGGGGGCCGATGGAACGGGAGCATGAAGTACGCACGGTGATGGCGCACACCGATCCAAAGTATGTCTGGCTCACGGCCGACACCGCGCATTTGACCCTGGGCGGCGGCGATGCAGTGCAGATCATCAGCGATTATTTTCCCCGGGTCGCGGAAGTGCACATGAAGGATACCTACCCCAGGTATCGCGGCAATACGTCAACCCCCACGCAGGCGGAGCACCGCGAGTCAAGCCTCTATCACAATCTCGGGGTGGGCGGCGTGGACTTTCCGGCCATCTTCAAAGTCTTGCGTGATCGAAAATTCAGGGGATGGGTAGTCTACGATCTCGATGCGCCCCGGCCGGGCGACGGCACCGGCAGCATCCAGGAGAATCTCGCGGTCAACATCAACTATCTAAGGGATGTGCTGCACGTGAAATTGCCGGTGCCCCCGCACGCCTAGAACCTACGGGCGCTCGGGCCACGAGTGTCTGGGGTACTGGCGCATCAGTTCGCGCCTCACCTGCGGATAGAGCCGCTCCCAGAAGCCCGCAAGGTCGGTCGTCGTCTGTACCGCTCGCTTATTGGGAGCCAGCAGGTGGACCACCACCGGCGTTCGCTCTCGCCCAATCCGCGGCGTTTCCCGCATTCCAAAAAAATCCTGCAGGCGGGATGCAATCCAGGGCGGCTTGCCGGGTTCGTAGTGAACCCTGGTTTCCCGGCCGCTGGGCAATCGAATGCGCGGGGGCGCAATCTCATTGAGTTGCCGCGTCCCCATCTTTCGTTCGAGCGTGGCCACGAAGTGCGCTCCCGCAGACTTCAACTCAGCGAAGCTGCGCAGCCCCAGGCACAATTCACAAAGCGCCTGGCTTATATCCGGCGGTTCTACACCGGCGAACTCGATGCGGGCCAAGAACTCATCGAGCGCATCTTTGTCCACGAAGCGATCGATGCCCGCTTCGAGTGCTTTCTGCGCCAGCAGTTGGGCTGCGGCTTCTGCATCCGGCATGGCGCCGCGGGATTGCTGGATCACCAGCTCGTCATACAGCAGCGCGCTCACCGCCTCCACCCGCTCTCCCTGGCGGTTCCACTCTACGCTCGACGGCTCGCGCACATGATCCGGAAACAATTCAATCAGCCACTCCGGCTCAATGCGAGCCGCCATACGTATCAGTGGCAGAGGCTTATCTTTGCGATCCTCGGCATCCACCGCGACCATAAATTCATACTGCGGAGCGTCTCCTGCCACCTCCGCCGAGGTGCCAGTCGACAGCAGCACCTGGTTGCCCGCACGCCGCCGTGCGACGCGATCCGGAAACCCCGCCAGTATCGACATCAGCAAAGCGTCGTCGTTGTGCTGCGTCTGCCGCGCCGGTCGCGCAATCCTGCGCAACTGTTCCGCTTGCTGCCGGGTGCGGTAATCCTGCTCTGCATCCATGGCTGCCAACAGGTCATTTTTCTCCCAGCGCGCGCCTGAACCCAACAGTGCCGCTGCGATGCAGCCGTCCTCTCCCACACCGCGCTCCATCGCCGCGATAAGAATGCGCGACAGCCGCGGATGCAGCGGATACCTCGCCAGTTGCTGCACCATGGCCCCGTTCGCGCCCAGGCGGTCGAGCAGCGACTCGGCTCTTTCCACGGCTGCCGCAGGCGGCGCATCCAGCCAGTCGATGCCGGCCACGCGCATCGCCCGCAGCGCGAGGCAAAGCTGGGATAGCTCGCTGCGCGTGATCTCGGGTTCATCATGCTCTGGCCGCCGCAGGTAATCCTCCACGGTGTAGAGGCGCAGCACGCGGCCCGGGCCGGTGCGTCCCGCCCGGCCCGCTCTCTGCTTTGCGGAAGCCTTGCTCACTCGGCCGACGTGCAGCGTGGGCAGGCCCGTCCATTGAGAATAGGTCGCGATGCGCGCCAGGCCGCTATCGATGACCGCGGTTACGCCCTCCACCGTCACAGAGCTTTCCGCAACATTCGTAGCCAGAATGACTTTTCGTTGGCTAGCGGGCGCGACCGCGCGATCTTGTTCCGCCGGCGTCAAGTCACCATGCAGCGGCAACACCAGCAACCCGGCGCGGCGCGCGACTGCCTGGCTCTCGCGCATGGCTCGTCGTATCTCCGCCGCGCCGGGCAGGAAAGCCAGAACGTCTCCGGTGAGCTGCTCCGCGATTAACAACTCAAGTGCCTCCGTCACCTGTGTTTCCAGCGGCTTCGCAGAGTAGGGCAGATGACCGATCGTGAGTTCGAACTGCCGCCCTTCAGACCGCAACACCGGACAGTCTTGCAGATAATGCGCCACGGGCCCGGCATCGAGCGTTGCCGACATGACCACGATCCGCAGATCGGGACGAGTCTGCTGCAGCCGCTTGAGCAATGCCAGCGCCAAGTCGCTGTCCAGGTGGCGCTCATGGAATTCATCCAGCACCACGGCGTCGACACCCTTTAATCCTGGATCGGAAAGCAGGCGCCGCGTGAGCACGCCCTCGGTGACAAACCGCAGCCGGGTTCGTGGACCCACTGCTTCCTCAAACCGCACCTGGTAGCCGATGGTCTGGCCAACCTGCTCGCCGGCTTCCCAGGCCACCCGTCGAGCCGCCATTCGTGCAGCAATGCGGCGTGGTTCCAGCACTACCACTTCACCGCTGACAATCTCCAGCAGCGCCGGCGGCACACGAGTGGTCTTACCCGCGCCTGGCGGGGCTTCGATCACAAGGTTAGGACAACATCTTAACGAATCGATGATCTCCGGCAGAATCGTGTCCACCGGAAGAGCGGGTTTGAATTTCACCAATTTTCATCCAAACACGCCCCTTCGCGCGCGTCAAACGCTTGCGACGCCACTCCTCAGTGACTAAACTCCTCCTTGACTCAATTGAGAAAAGGGGACCGAATGGCCAGGATCGTTTCAGTCGAGGCACGCACCGTTCATATTCCGCTCAGCCGGGCGACTGCCTTTGCGCGCCGCCAGGTAACGTCGCGCGACTACACACTGGTCAGGATCCGCACGGAAGATGGCGTGGAAGGCATTGGCCATTGCTACGCCGGGCATTCCGGGGGAAATGTAGTTACGACGGCGGTGCGCGAGATGCTAGCGCCGATGCTTATCGGCGCTGACTCCACCGCAACAGAATTGCTCTGGAAAAATATGTATCAGGAAGTGTTGCTGCATGGCCGCGTGGGGTCGGTGATGCGTGCGCTCAGTATTCTCGACAACGCCCTATGGGACCGAAACGCCAGGGCGGCCAATCTGCCGCTTTACAAGTATCTCGGCGCCGCTTATGAAGATACGGTTCCCGCTTACGCCAGCGGCGGTTATTATCTTGAAGGCAAGACGCCGGCAATGCTGGGTGAAGAAATGGCAAGCTACGTCGCGCTTGGCCTAAACGCCGTAAAGATGAAGGTGGGCCGTGGCAATCTTCGGTCAGAAGAAGACAGGATCGAGGCCGCGCGCGACGCGATTGGGCCCGATGTGCTGCTCATGCTGGATGCCAACAACGCCTGGTCCGACGTGCCGACTGCGCTGCGATATGCGGAGCGTTTCGCGCCCTATGATCCGTACTGGCTTGAAGAGCCGTTCAGCCCCGATCAGATTGAAAACCACGCAAAACTGTCGGCCATGATCAACATTCCCGTCGCCACCGGAGAAATCGAAGCCGGACGCTGGCGATTCAAGGAATTGTTGGATAAGCAGGCAGCATCGATCCTGCAACCGGACGCCGCGGTCTGTGGTGGGATTACGGAATTCCGCCGTATCGCTGCGCTGGCAGACGCTTACGGCGTGACCGTGTGCCCGCACTGGTTTCATGATTTGCACGTGCACCTGGTGGCGGCTTCGCCCAACGGGCAGTTCGTCGAGTACTTTCCCGATGGCAAGGTCTTCAACTTCTGCGAGATTATCGATCGCCAACTCGAAGTGCGGAACGGCGGCTTGGCACTACCCGCCGGACCCGGCCTAGGGTATAACTTCGACGAAAAAGCCATAGCGCGTTTCGATGCGGATGCCTGGAAGTAAAGGCATGGAACAGCAGGTCGCTCCGTTCCGCTTTGCTCCGGATGACAATTCTGTTTGGGAAATCGATGATTTAGTACGATGGCGCTCAACATCTAACAGAATTGTCATCCCGACCGGAGCGGAGCGACCTGCTGTTTCTTTCCCTTCCAAGTAGAATTGAAAATCTACAGGAACCCTTCATGGACCTCGGACTAAAAAATAAAACTGCTTTAGTGTTAGCTGGCGGCGGTGGCTTGGGCCGCGCGATTGCCAAGGCGCTGGCTGCCGAAGGCGCGAAAATAGCCGTGGCCGGTATAGGAGCGAAATCAATCGCCGGCACCGAGGCGGAAGTGGCAGCCATCGGCGGCAAGAGCATCGGTTTGCTTTGGGACCTTTCCGACCTGGCGCAAATCGATGGCCACGTCTCGAGAATCGAACACGAGCTCGGCCCAGTAGACCTCCTCGTGATTAACACCGGTGGTCCGCCACCAACATCGGCGAGCGGCCAGGACCCTGCAGTGTGGTCAAAATATTTTCAGTCCATGGTGCTTTCGGTCATCGCTATCACCGACCGCGTGCTGCCCAATATGCGAGCCCGGCATTGGGGCCGGGTGATCACCAGCACCTCATCCGGCGTGGTGTCGCCCATCCCCAACCTCGCTATGTCCAACACCCTGCGCCTCTCGCTGGTCGGGTGGTCAAAGACGCTAGCGCGCGAAGTCGCCAAAGACGGCATTACCGCCAACATCATCGTGCCTGGGCGCATCGCTACGGACCGGACAAAATTCTTGGATGAAGCGAAAGCCAAGCGGGAAGGGCGCAGCGCAGAGGATGTGTCAGCCGAAAGCGCGGCTAGTATTGCAATGGGCCGCTACGGCAAGCCGGAAGAATATGGCGACGTGGTTGCGTTTCTTGCGAGCGAGCGCGCTGCCTATATCACCGGATCCGTCATCCGCGTTGACGGCGGCCTGATCACCAGCATCTAAAAGAACGGCTCGGTAACCATCATGATGACAGAACGGATAACCGTGGAACTAGACCAGAAGACGATGGCAGCACTTTCCGCCGTAGCGACGGCGACGCTCACCACGGTGTTGCTGAAAAAGGGCCTGCGGAATGTCTGGCTGCGCGGCACCAAGCCGCTGCGTCCTGGCCAGAAGCGGCTGGTGGGGCCGGCCTTCACGCTGCGTTTTGTCCCGGCGCGCGAGGATCTAGCCACGCCAGAATCCTGGAGCTCTCCCATCTCGACTCGCGCAGCGATCGAGTCCATGGCCCCGGGCTGCATTGCGGTCGTTGACGCCATGGGCATTACGGACGCCGGTATCTTCGGGGATATTCTCTGTGCCCGCATGAAGGTGCGCGGCGTGGCCGGCCTGGTCACGGACGGCGTAGTACGCGACGTCACCGGGGTGCTTGCCACCGGTTTGCCGGTGTGGTGCATGGGCGCCGCAGCGCCCCCTTCGGTGGCCGGCCTCACGTTCGTCAACTGGCAGGAACCGATCGGCTGTGGTGGGGTCGCAGTCTTTCCGAATGATGTGATCGTGGTGGATGAAGATGGCGCCGTCGTCATTCCCCGCGCTCTGCTCAACGAGGTGGTGGAAGCGGCCGTCGAGCAAGAAAAGCTGGAGGACTGGATTATTGCCGAGGTGAAAGCAGGTGCGCCCCTACCCGGGTTGTATCCTCCGAATGCGGAAAACAAGGCTCGATACGAGGCTTTCCGCAGCGCACAGGCCAAGGCTTCCGATTAGAAGGGTCCAGCGTCCAGCTGCAGGTTCGCTGCGGAACGCTGTGCCCACCCGGGAAAAGCTAGTTAGTTTCTTTGAGCTTCTGCATATACTGATCCACCAGCTTGGCCGGAACCTTGCTCGTGGTCTTCGTCCATAGCGGGTCAGTGATGGCATACGCTTCGTCGACAAACTTCTCGAAAAAAGCCCACGTCATGGTGTAGTACTGTCCCCACGAGATCACCCGCGCTCCGCTGGCGTTGTAGCCCGCTAGAACAACTGCGTGCCCACCGATGATGGTGTTGTCAGCCTTTGGTTCGACATCCCAGACCTTCAGTGGCTGTTCGTTGGGCGGCATGATATATTGCGGCACGTTGAAGCCGATATACGCCACTCCACAGTCGTAAATAGTGCGCTTGATGTTGTCGATGTTCTTGACGTCGACTTCAGCAAAAGCGGTGATTTTGTGCCGCTGCTGCCCTCCAGGACCAAAGGGCGCTCCTTGTTTCAGGATGTAAGTAAGCACGTGCTGTTCATTGCCGCCCGGACCCTCTCCGCCCTGCTTGGGGTTGTAGCCGCAAGCCTGCTCATACAGGTCCACGACGTCCACGTCGGGCTCGGTTTCGATTTTCTTCTCCGAGTTAAAACTCCAGACCTGGATTGCATGGTAGAAGGCGGCGCACGTGCAGTCTCCGAGCGTGTTGTTCTTCATCATGCCCAACTCGGCAGGCATTCCTGCGGTGTAATCTACCGCCGGTTTAACGGGTTCCAGTGGCTGGCCCTCCAGCAGGGTATGCAGCATGGGAATCTTGTCGTTATGGGAACGGGCAAGCCGGCCCAGCTTGAACGAGGTCTTTTCCGCGGTCATGGGTGTCATGAGAATTCCTCCTTACTTGTGAATGGTTCTACGACGGTAATCTGTATGCATTTCTTAAGGGAGCGATCCGCCCGAGTTTGAAGCCGGAGCTCGGTTGCACGGCTTTGCTCTTTGAGACAACATCCGCCCTGAGCGATACACCGGCACGGATTACGGCCCAGGTCGCGATGACGCTGCCGGCGGTGGTGAGTCCGCCATATTTGGCATAGATTTGCGCCGCCTGCTGATCGGCTTCTTCTATGTTGTGGTTCGGGTTGGGTATTTGCGGGTCAGAGGCATTGCGAATCGCGTGCCAGGCAAGACCTGGAATACCCTGTAACGCGCTCGCGACCATCGCGTCGCCCATCTCACACGCGCGCCCCAGTCCTTGGAGCTTGTAGTAATCGGTGGAATCGTCAAAAGAAAAGTTATCGGTGGTCACGATCGCATCAGTTTTAGCGCTCCATATCTTTGGAGTGCTTCGCGAGTTGGGCACACGCGATGCATTGAGCTTAAGTAACGCAGGAGGGATTGCGCTCAAGGCGCCGGACGGAAGCGGCGAGGGGGTAAAGGCTGCGTTGTGCCACGGCTCGTTCTTGAACTGGGTTGTACAGTCGAAGCGGACGCTCCCGCCCACGACGACATCCCCGAGCAACACGTTCGCGCCGATAGCTCCTGCTGTTCCAGTGGTGATGAAAACCTTGGGACTGACCGCCTGCGCAATTTCCGTCATCAGCTTTTTCACCGGGGTGGCTGGCCCGTCGTAGGCAAAATGCAGGCCGCTCTTGAAGAGCAGAACCTGCGCATTGCCGATCTGGCAGGGGAAGTAGAGTCCCAGGCTGTGGTAGTACCGCGCCATCTCGCCGGATTGATCGTTGAAGGGAGACTTCGCGCCGGTAACCAGCGGAAGATACGCTGCGACTCCGTGCCGGTACTCATACCACTCGCTGGTGGGGTGGTCAGGAGTAAGCAGTGCCGCCAGGGCGGCTGCTTCGGCCGCGGTCCACGTAACCACCACGGCATCGTAACCATGAAACCTGGAAAGATCGTCAGACGGGGTGGGCCTGGGAGTGAGCGAGATGGGTTGCGGGGCGCTGCCGGCAGGCCATGGGGGCGGCGACGGAAGCTGCGCCGATGGCTGGGCGAATGCTGCTTCCAGGCCGGCATCGCGGAAGCGCTGTTGCGGCGCAGAGGGATCGTAGTTCAACCTCACATCAGAAAAGCTCAGCTTCGGCACGATATTCTTCCTTCTTCGCTTGGGCCCTTGCGAATCCGAAGGCAGCTGAAGGGTTTGGCGGTCTCCCACCAGGCTGTCTGCGTCTCCGCCAGGTGCGGGAATGGCAAACAAGAAGATAGTGCCGGAAAGGAGCAAAACATAACACGGATTCCTGGCCCATAAGGCGAAGCCCGCCCGCAGTACCAGTCCAGCGCCTCTTCTAATTTCTTTTGCGTCTGCAACGTTTGCGCCTGCTTCACCACTACTGGGTACGCGCTTCTGTTGTCAGCAATTGCCGGCCACGACTGCTGATACTTTTGCCTTGGTTCTTCAGCCGGCACCGGGAAGTGGAGGAAGTATGGATAACCGGACCTATACCGCGCCAAGTCTTGCCGGCAAATGGCAGGAGCACCCTGGACGGCAGAGGAGGACCGGGTACCTGAGACCGACCCACAACCGAATAGTGTTCTTAAAGGGTTCCCCGGGCGGTGTAAACTTGGACGCGCTCGCTGTCGTTGTGGAGGAACCGGGCTTGGAATTCTTTGCGTTCGACGCGTCTTACGTCGAGAAGCTTCGATCAGGGGACACGCATATCGAAGGGCATTTCGTGAGCTACTTTAGCGAATTGATACGTCTCAAGCTACGCTCGCGACTGAATTCTAAGGAAGCCATCGAAGATGTCAAGCAGGAAACCTTCATGCGCGTGCTGGCGCTGTTGCGCGCCGAAGAAGGCCTCAGGCAGCCTGATCGGCTGGGCCCCTTTGTTAATTCCGTTTGCAACCATGTGTTACTGGAGCACTATCGCTCGCAAAAGAGAGCGACCACCACGATCGATGACGAAACTGAATCTACCGTTGCCGCCCGCGATCCAAGTGCCCTCAGCCTGCTTGAGGCTAAGGATACCGAGCGAGTGGTTCGGCAAATCCTTAACGAACTGACAGAGCGTGACCGGCGCCTGCTGCAAGCGGTGCTGCTGGATGAGCGCGATAAAGACGAGGTTTGCGCCGAGTTCGGCATTAGCCGCGAATATTTGAGAGTGCTGCTGCATCGCGCAAAACAATCGTTCAAGTCGTTCTATATTAGCCGCTTAGGGTAAAAGCCAGCGAATGTGCGGCGGCACAAGAACGACGAAGAGGCCCTAACATATATGGATCATCAACAAGCAACACAGCTCACCGCAGTCGAGAAATATCTTCTGGATGAATTGCCTCCAGAACTGCGCGACGAGTTTGAGGAACATTACTTCGATTGCCAGGAGTGTGCTACCGATCTTCGTGCGACCGCCGGGTTCATCGATGCGGCCAAGAGAGAATTTAAGGTTAATCCTGTTAAGAAGTCCGAGGCGCTTGCCGAAAGCAAGTCGCGCCTGGTTTCCATCTGGCCGTCGGCTCTTGCTTGGGCTGCCCTCGCAGCATCATTGCTGGTGATCGCCTACCAGAACGTGGTTGTTTATCCCCGCTTAACGACCGAGATTGCAGAGTTGAAAGCGCCGGAGATTCTGCCCCAGGTTTCGCTTGTCGGTGGCAACAGTCGTGGCGGAGAGATTCCTGCAGCCACCGTGGGGTCTGGCAAACCGTTTTTGTTGCTAGTGGATATTCCAACGGAAGACCGTTTCTCGAGCTATACGTGTTTGCTGTATTCCCCTTCCGGTTCGCTTGATTGGCGGGTAGAAGTTTCCCCACAGCAGGCGAAAGACACCGTTTCGATTCGCGTGCCATCGGCCGTCCAGGGGGCTGGGCAGTATACCCTCACGGTGCAGGGCAATATGGCCGGGAGTGCCGTTGATCTGGCCCACGATCGCTTCACCCTAAGTAGTCAAAATTAAAAAACTGTGTACGAGGTGCACCATGGCGTCCAATGTCAATTCGGTCCACTATTTCCATGCCGAGGCGAGTTCGCTCGGCGGGTTCATTGAGCAACCAATTAAGAAGGTAGTTCCTGCCCAGGCAGCTGCGTCGCTCCCTACCGTCGGTGGGCACGTGGCAAACAGCACAGGAGCCCTTAATTTCGAGGGTGTCGTCTCCTGCACTTCGGCGTACACGCGGGTTTCTGGCCGCCATCTTGAGACGGACGGCACGCCCTCCACCATGGTCACCTCGGTTGTTGAGGGATTCAATCTTCTGGAAATCATCACAGCGGATAGGATCGTAGCTCAAGTCTCCATCGAGCACCCAGTGACTGGAGGAGATCCAATTGTCACCTTCACCGGTTCTCGGTTCGAGGGGCTGAAGATAGGCGGTCAGGACGCATCTCTCACTCTGAATTCCAGCCTGTTCGGCGCTGGCGCCGGAGCGGCCCCCATTAGCTGGTCGCTTTTTCAGAAGACTGGCAAGCTACAAGCTGCCAAACTAGTCAAGAGCGCTCAGAGTGGTGGGGCCGCCTATCAGTGGGTGGTCGATCGATACAGTTGGATAGGTCCCGCAAAAACTCCCGGATCCATTTTATGTTCGTTGGTAGATGGTATAAACCCGGCGGTCCCTGGCAGCTCTTTCGGCCACGTCATGGATATTCCAAGTTTTGGGAAGGTCATCTTCGGGGAGGTGGTAGCCTTTCCAACAGCCGTCCACCTTTCCATGATTCGGGCGGAATTAGGGTCCCCGACCTCGGGAGGAATGACCGCGGCCTATACCGTGGTCAACGGCACTACCGTTCCGCCACATTGACGGTCCTGCTAGCAGCAGCCGTCCTGGCCGGATGCCATTCTTCAAAAACTGCTGATCCGGCGGCAATTTGGCAAAATATCCACGATGATTTTCTTCACGGCAATCTAAGTGTCGCCCAACAAAAGGCGGATAAAGCTCTTAGGGCTTACTCCGCCGACAATTCGGAATGGGGCACGAGGTTTCGTCTTCTCGATGCCGAAATACTTATCTACCAAGGTCGTCGGCTGGACGTGATTGCTTTGCTCAACAGCCCCGGCGTCTCCTATCCTGTTGCTGGCGATGAGGCGATCAAAAGGAACCTGCTCTGCGGTTTGGCGCACGCCGGGCTGGGTCAGGCGCAGCAAGCGGATCTGGAGCTACAGCAAGCGCGGCGCCTGTCCGATGCAAGCCACTCGCAGTTAAACGGGGAGGTTCTGCGCACCGAAGCCTTGGTTCAAATCGATCGCAACCATTTGGCCGAGGCTTCACGGCTCTTTAAGGAGAGCCTACAGGCCGCTCGTGAGGAACGGGACGCCTTCATCGAAGCCACCGATCTTTTGAACCTTGGCTTTTTAGCTTTAACCCAGGAGCATTACGACGAAGCCTTGGCCCTCTTGAGCGAGGCCGCAGATTTTGCCAGACCGATTCAAGCGGATCAGGTCGAACAGGCGGCGTTAGGGAACATGGGCGTCGCCTATTCTGCGCTGGGGGATTTTGAGAAGGCTCTCTCGAACTTTCAGCAGGCCGAACAAGCAGCCACGCAAGGAGGGACCACCAGCAACCAGATCGACTGGCTATGGAGTGCCGGATCGGCTTATTACAATCTCGGCAATCTTGATGCAGCAGCCAGGTGCTACCAGCAAGCGCTGCAACAGGCCCTTGCCATTCACTCCCTCCAGGAGATAGAAGGCGTTCATACACAACTCGCCTTCCTGCTCTATCAGGAGCGGCAATTCGATGCAGCCAGGACGCACAGCGACGAAGCGATTCGGGCGGCCCGCGAGGCCGGAGACAAAGCAGGTGAGCTGGATCCACTGTTTATCCAGGCCCTGCTTGCTGCGCGGCAGCCCAATGGACGCGACCCAGAACCAATGCTGATGCAGCTGCATGGGGTATCGGCGGAAGGTTCTTCGCTGCGAGGGCAAACCGAGGATGCTCTTGCAAATCTCTATGCCGCCAGACATCAATCAGCGCAAGCGGATCTTTGGTATCGCAAATCCATCCATACCTTCGAAGAACAGCGGGCAGCGGTGAAGGATGAAGAGCTCAGGCTGCCTTTTTTCGCCAACGCGGACACTCTCTACCGTGACTACGCGGATTTTCTAATCGCTTCACAAAAGCAGGAAAAAGCTTTGCAGTTGCTTGATCTCGGGCGGGCCAGAACACTGGCAGACGGCCTTGGGTCGGCGCAGCAGAAGTCAGACCCACGACCAGAGAACACAGTCGACGCGCAGGCAGTCGCTCGCAAGCTCAATAGCACCATTCTGTTCTATTCGCTGGGCCCGGAAAAATCCTATCTGTGGGTAGTCACAGCGCATCGCACAAATCTGTTCCCGCTGCCTGGACGATCGGTAATTGAAGCGCAGGTTCAGGGATATCAGAAAGCCATCCTGCGATCGGACGACCCGCTGCGAGACGCAAACGAAAACCCCAAGACTCTCTACGCCACCCTTGTGAGCCCAGCCGCTGCAATGATTTCTAAAGGCTCCAAAGTATTCATCATTCCTGACGGCGTCTTGAACGGATTGAACTTCGAGACGCTTCTCACCCCGGGTAGCGACAATTCCCACTATTGGATTGAAGATGTAACCGTTACTAATGCAAATTCGATCAGACTTCTCGCCGGGCTCGACCAGGACTCGCCAGCAGGGGATGAAAAAAAGCTGCTTTTGATTGGTAATCCCACCGCGAGCGGGACCGGATATGAAAATCTGATCAATGCCTTCGCCGAGATCCGGGGAATTGAAAAGCACTTCCCGCCGGACAGCCAGACCGTCGTCACCCAGTCCGCTGCTGTTCCTGACGCGTACGCAAAAAGCACCCCGGAGCAATTTTCATACATCCACTTTGTGGCTCACGGCACGGCAAGCCGATTAGATCCACTGGACTCAGCTGTGGTGCTCTCGCCACCGCCCCAGCATCCTGAGAACTTCAAGCTCTACGCCCGTGACATCATGCATTACCCGCTGCATGCCAGGCTGGTAACGATCTCGGCTTGCTACGGATCAGGTCTTCGCGCTTATGCAGGCGAGGGGTTGGTAGGTTTGTCCTGGGCATTTCTGCGCGCCGGCTCGCACAATGTAATCGGCGCATTGTGGGAGGTAAATGATGCATCCACCCCCCTGCTCATGGACAGGCTATATGGTGAGCTTGAGGCAGGTCAGACCCCCGACGCAGCCCTCCGCACTGCGAAGTTGGCGCTCATTCATTCCTCGGGGGTATACCGCAAGCCCCTGTACTGGGGCGCATTCCAACTCTATGCAGGTTCGTGAATAGAAATTAACCGGATGGATGGGCTCTTTTCCCGCCCCCACGAAGGCGCATTTTCACAGCCGGTTGAAGCCAAAATAAACCTGAAATGGTTTGATACGAATACCGTGTCTGCGTCACTAGCCGGTGTGGATGCACGCGCGCTCATCAAGAGGAGAAAAAAAGTGGCAACCCTGGCCAAGTCAAAGCCTGACGCCTCCGCGGATCATGTGCAGCGATTCGAGCGGAAACTCCGCGAGGTAAAGCAGGCGATTGCCAACCTTCCTGGCGATGAATACCACGAGGAGCTGCTCAAAATCGTTCGCCGCGCCGGCTGGACAACGCTCGCAGAAGGAATCTTCTTCGAAGCTCTGGTCGAGTCGATGTTGGCCCACACGCGCGACCTCACGCAGCTACACCAACGGCTCAAGGCCGCCTTCGAATCCGTTCAAGACAAGTAGCGGGCTCAGCGCGCCGTGCACTAGTATTGCGGCATGGATGATCCTGGGGAACGAGACATCAATCGGGGTCTGCGCAAGGGGCTGACCAGCTACGGGGATGCCCGGTTTTCGTTGTTTCTGCGCAAGGCCTTCATCAAGGCCAGCGGATATTCTGACGACGCCCTCGATCGCCCCATCGTCGGCGTGACCAATACCTTCAGCGACTACAATCCCTGCCACGGCAATGTGCCGGATCTGATCGAGAGCGTAAAGCGCGGCGTCCTGCTTGCCGGCGGGCTGCCGATGGTGTTTCCTACCATTTCCATCGGCGAGAGTTTCGCTCACCCTACGTCGATGTTCCTGCGCAACCTGATGGCCATGGATACGGAGGAAATGATTCGTGCCCAGCCGATGGACGCGGTGGTGCTCATCGGCGGTTGCGACAAGACCCTCCCGGCGCAGGTCATGGCCGCCGCCAGCACTGATTTGCCGGCCATCGTGGTGCCCACCGGGCCAATGGTCGTGGGCCACCACAGGGGTGAAGTACTGGGAGCCTGCACCGATTGCCGCCGATTCTGGGCGCAGCACCGCGCCGGCGCCATCGACGTTGCTGAGATGGAATTGATCAGCGGCCGCCTCGCACCTTCCGTCGGCACTTGCATGGTCATGGGTACCGCCAGCACGATGGCCTGCATCGTCGAAGCGCTGGGTCTGGCGCTTCCCATGAGCGCCACAGCGCCCGCCACGCACTCTGACCGCCGAAGAATAGCCGAAGCCAGCGGCAAGCGCGCTGCGGAGATGGCCATCTCCGCAGCGCCCAAGCCAGGGGATCTGATCACCGCAGCCTCCGTGCGCAATGCCATGATCGTCCTACAAGCGATTGGCGGATCCACGAATGGCTTGATCCACTTGACAGCCATAGCCGGCCGCGCTGGCGTGCCCATCGACCTCGGGGTCTTCGATCAATTGGGCCGCGACGTCCCGGTTTTGCTCAATCTCAAGCCATCCGGCACTCATTACATGGAGCATTTCCATCATGCCGGTGGGCTGCCCGCTCTCCTGCGCGAACTCAAGACGATGCTCGATCTCAATGCGCCCAGCGTATCCGGGGGCGCCTTGGGCGATGCGATTGCCGCGGCAGAGGAGGTTCCGGGGCAGGACGTGATTCGCAGCCTCGCCGCCCCGCTGAAGAAGGAAGGAGCGATGGCTGTGCTGCATGGCAATCTGGCGCCCAACAGCGCCGTCATCAAGCAGTCCGCCGCTTCCTCAAACCTGATGCGCCACACTGGGCGCGCGGTGGTCTTCGACTCCGTCGAAGACATGACCAGCCGCATAGACCTGCCGGATCTGGACGTGCAACCCGGCGACATTCTGGTTCTGCGCAACGCGGGCCCGAAAGGCGCGCCGGGCATGCCAGAGGCTGGCTACCTGCCCATCCCGATGAAATTGGCTCGTCAGGGCGTGAAGGATATGGTGCGCATCTCCGATGCGCGGATGAGCGGTACCGCTTTCGGCACCATCGTATTGCATATCACGCCGGAATCAGCGGTTGGCGGCCCCCTCGCGATCGTTCAGACCGGCGACCGGATCATGCTCGACGTGGAAGCACGCCGCATCGAACTGTTAATCGACGACCGGGAGTTGGAAAGCCGCCTCGCCGCCTGGAAAGCATCGCCCCCGCAACGCAACTTGCCCACACGCGGCTATGCCAAGCTATTTGAGGATTGCGTATTGCAGGCCGACCAGGGGTGCGACTTCAATTTCCTCCTGCGCGCAGCCACCCCGAAGACAGGCTCAAAGACATGAAATTGGATCACACCGCGAACGGCGTTTACTCCATCGCTGCCACTCCTTTCAAGCCTGATGGGGCGGTCGACACGGAATCAATTGATCGCATGACAGATTTTTATTTGTCCTGCGGCGTGACCGGCTTAACCATTCTTGGCATTATGGGCGAAGCGCCGAAGCTGGACCCGGCTGAGGCATTGGCGATTTCCAACCAGGTGGTCCGCAGGTCAAAGGTGCCGGTGATCGTCGGTGTCTCCGCGCCCGGCTTTGCGGCCATGCGCTCGCTGGCCCACGCAGTAATGGAGGGCGGAGCTGCGGGAGTGATGGTCGCACCGCCGCCCGCCCTGCGCACCGATGATCAGATCATCGGCTATTACGCCCAGGCAGTGGCCGCGATTGGAACGGATATCCCCTTCGTGATTCAGGACTATCCGTTGCTGTTGACCGTGGTGATGACGCCGAAAGTCATCCGCCAAATTGTGATGGATCATCCGTCCTGCGTGATGCTAAAACACGAGGATTGGCCCGGCCTGGAAAAAATATCGGCATTGCGCGCCTTTCAGCGGGACGGATCGCTTCGGCCGCTTTCGATCCTTACCGGCAATGGCGGCCTGTTCCTGGACTTCGAGATGGAGCGTGGCGCCGATGGCGCGATGACCGGTTACGGATTTCCCGACATGCTGGTCGACGTAGTGAAGCATGCGCAGGCAGGAAAGCGAGATGCCGCTCATGATCTCTTCGATGCGCATCTTCCGCTCATCCGCTACGAGCAACAGCAGGGCATCGGACTCGCCGTGCGCAAGTACGTCCTGCAGAAGCGCGGCGCAATTGCCCATGACACCCAGCGCGTTCCGGGCACATCGCTCAATGCGGCGGCGCGCGCAGAGGTGGATTATTTGCTCAGCCGGCTCGCTCGTTATGACAGCCGCGCTGCGTTGTCATAGGAGCCCGGACCTGTCGCAAAATGCTCCAGGCGAGACATCCGGGTGAGGCCACTCGACACCAAAGGGTTGGCGGCGACACCGCTTTGTAGTATTTCGGCGTCTCCCGGCCGGATGCATGATGAAGCTGTGAAACAAACCAACCCTGACTTCGACGCGTTGCTGGTATTTCTGGCCAACTGGGAGGCGATCGAGCGCTCCGCGCTGGGCAGAATCTTAACTGCTGGTCAGCTGGCCGACGTGCAGGAGTTAGAACGGCTTTACGCGTTGCCATCCGACAGTCCAGCCGATCCCTTAAACTAGCTCGCCAGCCCGGTGCGAGGTCGTACCCTAAGTAGAAGCCACTTCCAGACTCCTACGCGTCGGTAGCCTCTTATGGCGTCCCTGCAGTGAAGGTCCACGTCTTGATGTTCTGGATGGCGGTACCTCCTCCGGTACCGCCGGTGAAGCCGACGTAAGCCGTGTTTGCGCCAACGGTCGAGGGAATATTGATCGTGAACGCTTGGCTGAATGTCTTACTCGTCACAGTGTCGGTAAGATTGAGCGTCAATGTGGTGCCGTTATAGACCAGCTGGGCGGATATGGTGTCGCCGCTCGACAGCACGATCCCGGAAGAAGTGAGGCTGACGGCCGGGTTCGTCGGGGAAGCGCCGTCAGTGAAGATTCCTGTGGAATCGGAGCCCTCCCCGCTGTTGCTGTAGATATCGAATTTGATGGCGACACTCTTGCCGATACCGCCGCTTGTTCCGCCGTTCGGGTTAATCCCGTAGCCTAGCCCTCCTCCATACGCACCGAGCGCAGTCGAGCCGGCATCCTGAATAGTGAAGGTAAAGCCATCGGCAGTAGCACTGGTTAGCTGGAAGGTGAAGTTGGTGCTGAAAGACTGGATGTTGACCGGCGTGGTCCAGAAGGCGCTGCCCGCCTCGTAGCTTCCTCCGTCGGTAAGCTCGAGGCTGTTGGCATCTACTTTCGTGGCGCTATTAAGTTGCAGGCCAGTGGCGTTAGGAAAACCGCCGCCAAAGTTAATCGTGGCGGTCCCGCTGGATTGAATGACGTAGGCCGCTGTGGCCACCGCACTCTGCGCATATCCCGTAGCAACAGCGATAGCTTCCAGGGTGGTGTTGGCGCTGACGGTGATTGCCGAGCTATAGACAGCAGACGATGTGGTGGGCGTGGTGCCATTCGTGGTGTAGTAGATGGTCGCGCCGGGCGTGGTGTCGGCGATCGTGACTGACTGCGTCGAGGTATAAGTACCTGCAGCCGGTGTAAAGGAGGGCGTTGCCGCAGTCGCTGTCTGGATCGTGTAGGTCGTGCTGCCGACTGCACTGACAGTGTCGCCGGGTGCCTGCGCGAGCGCCTTGATCGTAACCGAGCCGCTAGCCACGCTAATGGGCGCACTGTAGACAGCAGAGGACGTGGTTGGCGTACTCCCGTTGGTGGTGTAGTAGATCACGGCCCCGGCGGTTGCATCGCTGATCGTCACTTGTTGCGCCGTAGCATAGGACCCACCAGTCGGCGAGAAGGTAGGAGTCTGCGTGACCGATTGCGCCGGAGTGTACGTATAGCTTGCCGTACCCACGGCGCTTTGCGTATCTCCGTTGGCCGTGGCGATCGCATGGACAGTGGTGGTTGCGCTAAGGGTGAACGGAGCCGAGTAAAGCTGAGACGCCGTTGTCGGTGTACTTCCATCGGTCGTGTAATAAATCGACGCCGAGGGAGTCGCATCGGCAATGGACACGCTCAAAGGGGAAGAGAAGCTTGTTCCGCTGGCCGGAGTAAACGTTGGCGTCGCCGCGGCTACTTGAGTTGTTCCCGAAGTAAAGGTCCAAGCCTTGATGTTCTGGATGGCGGTAGCTCCTCCAGTGCCGCCGGTAAATCCGACGTAAGCCGTGTTTGCGCCAACGGTCGAGGGAATATTGATCGTGAACGCCTGGGTGAAGATGTCATTCGTCACAGTGTCGGTAAGGTTGAGTGTCAACGTGGTGCCGTTATAGACCAGCTGGGCGGATATGGTGTCGCCGCTCGATAGCACAATCCCTGAAGAGGTGAGGTTGATGGCGGGGTTCGTCGGGGAAGCGCCGTCGGTGAAGATTCCCGTGGAATCCGAGCCCTCACCGCTGTTGCTGTAAATGTCGAATTTGATAGCGACACTCTTGCCGATACCGCCGCTTGTTCCGCCGTTCGGGTTAATCCCGTAGCCCAGCCCTCCTCCATAACTTCCCAACGCGGTTGTGCCCGCATTTTGGATGGTGAAGGTAAAGCCATCGGCAGTAGCGCTGGTTAGCTGGAAGGTAAAGTTGGTGGTGAAAGACTGGATGTTGACTGGCGTCGTCCAGAAGGCGCTACCGGCCTCGTAACTTCCTCCGTCGGTAAGCTCGAGGCTGTTGGCGTTTACCTTCGTGGCGCTATTGAGCTGCATGCCGGTGGCGTTGGGAAAACCGCCGCTAAAGTTAATCGTGGCGGTCCCGCTGGATTGAATAACGTAGGCCGCTGTGGCCACCGCACTCTGCGCATATCCTGCAGCAACAGCGATCGCCTCCAGGGTGGTGTTGGCGCTGACGGTGATCGCCGAGCTATAGACAGCAGAGGACGTGGTCGGCGTGGTGCCGTTGGTGGTGTAGTAAATCACGGCCCCAGCGGTTGCATCGTTGATCGTTACCTGTTGCGCCGTAGTAAAGGATCCACCAGCCGGCGAGAAGGTTGGAGTCTGCGTGACTGTCTGCGCTGGAGAGTACGTGTAGCTCGCCGACCCGACTGCGCTTTGTGTATCCCCACTGGCCGTGGCAATCGCGTGAACAGTAGTGGTTGCGCCAATAGTGAACGGAGCCGAGTAGAGCTGAGAGGCCGTCGTCGGTGTACTTCCATCGGTGGTGTAATAAATCGACGCCGATGGAGTCGCATCAGCAATGGACACGCTCAAAGGGGAAGAGAAGCTTGTTCCGCTGGCCGGAGTAAACGTTGGCGTCGCCGCGGTGCCCTGGATCTGATAAGTGCCCACGACAATCGGGCTACTTTGATATCCGGTCGCGGCGGCAAAGGCGCGAATGGTTAACGATGCGGCACTCACGACGATCGGTGCGCTGTAAACGGCGGAGGAAGTCGTCGGGGTCGACCCATCGACCGTGTAGTAGATGGTTGCGCCCGTCGTCGCGCTGCTCAGAGATACGTTCTGTGCCGAAGTGTAAGTGCCGGGCGTTGGGGTGAACGTGGGATCCGCGGCTACCTGAGTTGTTCCTGTAGTGAAGGTCCAGGACTTGATGTTCTGGATGGCAGTGCCTCCGCCCGTGCCGCCGGTGAAACCGACATAAGCCGTGTTGGCGCCCACAGTGGAGGGGATATTTATCGTGAACGCCTGGCTGAAGGTATCGTTTGTAACCGTGTCGGTAAGGTTGAGCGTTAGCGTCGTGCCGTTATAAACAAGTTGGGCGGATATGGTATCGCCGCTGGACAATACGATCCCCGAAGAGGTGAGGTTGACGGCCGGGTTCGTCGGGGCAGCGCCGTTAGTGAAGATTCCCGTGGAATCAGTGCCTTCGCCGGCGTTGCTGTAGATGTCGAATTTGATGGCGACACTCTTGGCAATGCCACCCGTTGTCCCACTGGATGGGTTCGGTCCATAACCCAGGCTACTTCCGTAGCCACCAATCGCGGTGGGGCCGGCATCCTGGATAGTGAAGGTAAATCCATCGGCAGTAGCGCTCGTCAGCTGGAAGGTGAAGCTGGTGGTAAAGGACTGGATGTTGACCGGTGTCGTCCAGAACGCGCTGCCGGCCTCATAGCCCCCTCCATCAGTAATCTCGAGGCTGTTGGCGTTGACCTTCGTCGAGCTATTGAGCTGCAGGCCGGTAGCGTTGGGAAACCCGCCGCCAAAGTTAATGCTGCTGGTCCCACCGGTTTGAATCACGTAAGCCGCCGTGGCCACTGCACTCTGCGCATAGCCAGGCGCAACAGCAATCGCCTCCAGAGTAGCGCTGGCGCTGACGGTGATGGCCGAGCTATAGACAGCAGAGGAAGTGGTCGGCGTGGTGCCGTTGGTGGTGTAGTAGATCGTCGCTCCGGGAGTGGTATCGGCGATTGTGACCGACTGCGTCGAAGTATAAGTGCCCGTGCCCGGCGAAAACGTGGGCATGGCCGCGGCCCCAGCTTGGATAGTATAGGTCGCGCTGCCGACACCGCTTGCACTGAAGCCGGGCGCCTGTGCAATCGCATTGATCGTCACCGTGCCGCTATCCACGCTGATAGGCGAGCTGTAGACGGTGGATGAGGTGGTAGGAGTCGAGCCATCAATTGTGTAGTAGATCGCTGCCCCAGCAGTTCCATCGCTGAGCGACACCTGTTGCGCTGTAGAAAAAGTTCCTCCGGCCGGAGAAAAGGCCGGTGTCTGCGTTACCGAACCAGACTGTGACGTGAACGTCCAGGAGAGAATCTTCTGGCTTGAGCTTTGACCACCCGAGCCGCCGGTGAAGCCGATATATGCCACATTGCTACCGATGGTTGCCGGGATATTGATCGGGAACGTATGAGTGAATGTCTTGTTCACGACGATATCCGTGAGGGTCAAAATCAGGTTGACCCCGTCGTACGTCATGTTCGCGTTGATAGAGTCTCCACTGCTCAGCACAACGCCTGACGAGGTCATGTCGACAGCGGGAACAGTAGGGGCCGCGCCGTTTATATAGAGTCCGGTTGAGTCGGTGCCCTCGCCGGCGTTGCTATAAAAATCGAACTTGATGGCAACGCTCTTGGCGATGCCGCCGGTTGTTCCCGTGGTCGGGTTCGGTCCGTATCCCAGGCTTCCCCCGTAACCGCCAATCGCGGTGGGGCCGGCATTTTGGATAGTAAAGGTGAATCCATCGGCCAGCGCGTCCGAAAGTTGGAAACCAAAATTCGTGGTAAACGCCTGGATGTTGGTTGGCGTGTTATAAAACACGCTCGATGCCTGGTAGGTTCCCCCGGTGGTCAACTGCAGGCGCGTGTCGTCTGCGTTCGTCGCGCTTCCGTTCAAGGTCAGGCCGGCGACACTCGCAAAGCCGCTACCGTAGTTAATCTCGGTCCCGTTCGGCTGGATCGTGTAGCTGGCGCTCGCCACGTTGCTATTTGTCAGGCCGCTGTCAGTAGCGATCGCGTTGATGACGGTGCTGGCACTGACGGTAATCGGCGCCGTATATTTTGTTGAATTGGTCGTGGGAGTCGATCCATCCGTCGTGTAATAGATGACGGCTCCGGACGTGCTGTCAGAAATAGCAACTGACTGCGTAGTCGTGTAGGAACCGGCGGCGGGAGAAAACTGCGGCATGGCAGTCTGCGTGTTGAAGGTATAGGTCGCGGTCGACACTGCGCTTTGCAGATATCCGCTCGCGCTGGCAATCGCCTGCACCGTTGTGTCGGTTGTGAGTTGGAAGGGCGCCGTGTACTTTGTTGACGCCGTGGTCGGAGTCGATCCGTCGGTCGTGTAATAAATGGTGGCGCCGCTTACGGTATCCGTAAGAGTGACTTGTTGTGAACCGTTGAAGGTGCCTCCCGCAGGCGAAATGACGGGAGCCGGCGCTTGCTGCGTTCCGCCCAGAATGCCGTAAACGTCAACCTGGCCACCCGCGCCTACATAAACCTTCCCGTTCGTGACGACAGGAACCGTGAATTTGATCGCCTGTCCCGGGTTGTCGCGAGTCGAGTTCTGATTGCTGTCGTAAAGCTCCTGCACCACGTTATTAGCGTTAAATGCATAAAGAACCGAAGACCCGTTTGAGCTGAATGCCTCGGTCATCAATGCCCACACAATCCCGTTCTGTGTGCCATTGGAAGAGACCACCGGAGTGGCTCCCGGAAATGCTGAGGTTGCCGACGATTGCGCCGAGGCCCTGGTAGCCAACACGCCGTTGGTGATGGGAAACATCTTCAGGGAATCATTTTCTGCCCACATGTAGACATTCCCATTCCAGTAGGCCGGTGTGCTCCACAATCCATTTTCTGATTGCAATGCGTTTGTAATATCCTGCACGGCATTCGTGTTGTAACTGGCGTTGGGGCCAACGTAGCCGCCGAGATTGTCACGATTGATGACGAGAATCCGGCCTTCCTTGCCAACCTGAACCAGGAGGTGCGGATATGTCCCCGGCTGATTTGGAAGCAGGAGAACCCCGCCCGAACCTTGATCCAGATCCCCGGCGCTCAAGTTCGCTTGATTAAAGGGCGTGAATGCGTCACTGATGGCGAAGCCGCCATTCGATAGGTCGTAACGAAGAATGCTTGCGCCGTAATCTACGTTGCTTGTGAGCGGCGGATAGCTGGTCCAGTCGCCGTTGCCGGTAGCGAGAAATGCTCTGCCGTTTGCGCTTACCGTGTCGATAGGCAATCCTGCGCCAGCTCCCCAAACGCCATTGCCCCACCCATTGGGAGAAGTGCAAATCGCCGCTGTTTGTTGCAGTGTGGTCTCGTTGTAAACCAGCACCCAGCCATGCCAGGGCCCATCATCACCATGCGAGCCGAAGGGAATGTAGATGTTCCCGTTAAAGAGACCGAGGGCCGAGCGATTGTTTTGCCACAAGGTGCTGAAGGCCAGCGTACCTCCGGAACTTCCGCTGCCGTCGCCAGGCACCGACGCCGAGATGGATACCGGGCTGCCGGGCTGCTCGCCGCCGGTCAAAATGTTGAGTGCATGCAGCCTTTGAAAATAGGTGCCATTCTCCTTGCTCTTTGCGACCACAAAGAGAGTCTTCGTGGTAAGGTCGATGACCGGCGTAGAGCTGATGCCAATCTCAGGATGAATGTCTCCGACACCACTTTGAACATCCGTATAGGGGACAGTGGTCGCTCCTGCTCCGGCCCCATGAGCGGTGCTGATCATGCTGGCCTGCCACAGGGGTGCGCTATTCGTGCCGCCGTTGCTGTCGGCATCGAACGCGTAGACCGAATCATGTTCGTCAACGATGAAAATGACGTTGTGTGTGGCGCCATTTATGGTCAGGTTGGCCACGTAGAGCGGTTGCGCATACACCTGGCCATCCACGGCTTGGCTGAATAGCTTGCCGAAGGTGTTGGTGTTTACATTAGTCGGAGTGAGAACCGTTTCCTGAGTGTTCTGACCCTGGTGAGTGTTGTCATAGCGCCACGTGAGCACGTTGGGGATTTGCGCCAACAGGGGTCCTGCCGTGGTCAGAAATAAAAGAGACAGGAGCAGTAGTCTGGAAAGCCTGTTGCGTGGCGCTTGGCGCGTGGACTCACTTGGCCGAAAAATAAAGACCCTCCTACCAGGTCGGCGATTGGGCCGTAATTCCAGCTAGTACTGCCTGGCCCGCCCCACCGTCAGACTAATTTTTGGACTGGCGCAGTCCTGTTGAACACCGACAGGAGTTTTGCAGCCCAGGGGATAGGGGATCGCACAAGGGGATCGAGGGGGGTAAATTGTAAGATGCAGGTTGAATATACAACAATTGGGGCATTACGAAAGACATTTTTGAAGGTCATTTGTTGAAAGGATTTTGATTCGGCTTCACCGGGACCCGCCTTGTCGCCGCGGTTTGGCTTCGTTCTGGAAGGGTGCGAGACTTAGGAGATTTTCAAGCCATGAAGCGGATCGCCTTGCTCGCGCTACCGGTAATCGGCGTTCTTTGGGGCGTGCTCCTGATGGGCGCGCAGGCCGTCGCGGCCGGAAACGAGATTTCCGGCATGGTTTGGGAAAAGCATGGCAACTGGCATCTCAATGGCAGTCCCAACGCGCTTCGGTTGGGAGAGGCGATCCCACCAGGCGGTTTGCTCGCCGCGGACGTGGAAGGTCCATCGCACTCGATGGTAGTTCTGCTGCCTGACGGACAGCGCATGCTGTGCGAATGCTTTGAAGCGAAAACGTGTTCCCAGGGTTTCCGCGTTCCGGCGATCACTCCGCAGCCGCCGCCGGCGGTTTGGGAGATGTTTGTTGCAGTCAGAAACGTTTTGCTGTTGCGGCCGGCAACAGCCGAAACACCTCTCCCCACCCTGGCTGGGCGCGAAGCGATGGCGGTCAACTACGAGATGGTAGCGGCAGTTAGCCCGCAGGGCGATATCTCGATCGCTCCGGCGCTGCGTGTACTGCCCTCGGGCCAATACGAGCTTAGGGTGGCGACGGGTGGGCAAACGAGCGCGGCAACCACGTCGAGCATTCAACCGCTGCAGTGGTCGGCTGCGCAGAAGGTCGCCCAGGTTCGAATTGGCGGACCGGGCCTTTACAGGATTCGCGTATTGGATCAAACGCAGGTGCAGCGATTCGACATTGAGGTGCTGGCCACCTCTTCGGCATCGTTGGCAGCCGAAACTGCCGGCCTGAAAATGGCTCGCGAGACTATCCTCAAGTGGACCCACGAAGGATGGCCCCTGCACGACTTCCTACGCGTCTACCTGGAATCGCGCCGGACTGCACTCTCGCAATGATAAAAACGTAACTAAAAAAGTCACGAATGCGTCGTCGTGCGAATTTTTCCAATTAGGTGGTGGTAGCCCCCGCATTCATGCGGGGAGCTCGGCTTTCAAGCCGAGCGGTTCGGTTAGGACTACTCGTCTCCGGCTTTAGCCGCGGGTTTTTTTTTTAAGCCGGAGCTAAAGCCGGGCTGATCGACGTATGATTCTTTCCGCAACGCTGAAGCGTCGCTCCCCCTGCTGCAGCAGCGGCTCCCACCGAGACTAATAGCGCTGTTTCGTTTGCCCGGAAGCTCGTCGCCTAACTAGGACAGCACCCTGCTAATGTTTGCCCAAATATTCGGCGAGCCGGGCATCCAATGGCCGTGGCCGGCCGGCTTCTGCCGCTTCATCGATGCGCAGAAAAGCGCCCTGCATATAGCGCACCACCAGCCAGCGCAGCGGTTCCATCTCCCAGTTTGCCGATCTCCTCTGCGCCAGCGGTAGCGTCTCCAATCCGGTTTTGCGGTTCATGATCAAGCCGGCGAGCAGACGCCCAGATAAGTTGCTGGTGGAAACTCCCTGTCCTGTAAAGCCCATAATCGAACCGATTCGCGAGTTCGCATCAAAGCGTACGGCAGGCATCCAGTCGCGGGGCATACCCACCGGCCCACCCCACGCGTGGGTGAAGCCAATGCCTTTGAGCGGTGGAAACCACTCAACCAATGAGCGCTGGATCATCTTCACTGTCGCTTCGTGCGTATCTTGCGGGTCGGTGATCTTAGAGCCAAAGGCATAGGGCGCGCCCCGGCTGCCAAATAGGATTCGTCCATCCGGAGTCTTGGTCAGATATACGACGGTGTTGCGCGTGGAAGCAACACTCTCTCCGTTCTGCCAGCCGATCTGCGACCACTGCCCGGCGCTCAAGGGCTCCGTCAGCGAGATAAGAGAATAGACCGGCAGCAGCGCCCGGTGCAGCCGCGGGAGTCGCGTCAGATAAGCTTCTCCCGCAAGCACGACTGCGTGCTTTGCGCGCAATTCTCCGCCCGGCGTGATCAAGCTCCCTGCTTTGAAGGTGGTCACCGGCGTTTTCTCATAGATAATGCCGCCGCGTGCCTCGACCGCTCGCGCCAGGCCACGCACCAGCCGCGCCGGATGCAGGCTTGCGCCGTCCGGCGTAAACAGTCCACCATGCACGTCGGTTGCCTGAATGCGTTCTGTGGCTTCTGCGGCGGTAAGCACCTGGTAGCGATCGCCCAGCCCAAGCCGTTCATAAGCCGCATAGCTGGAGCGAATGCCCGGTAGCTGATGCCGCCCGCGCGCCAAAGTCAGGACACCGCCTTTATGGAACCGCGCATCGATCTTTTCTTCTTCACAAACGCGACCGACCTCGTCCACCGAGGCGCGCATGCTCAGCAGCAGATTACGCGCGGCACTGGCCCCGAAGCGCTTCTCCAGTCCACCAGCCGTCACAGGAAAGTTTGGGGAACACCAGCCTCCGTTGCGCCCCGACGCGCCAAAGCCCGCGATCTCCTTATCGACCACAGCAACGCGGAGTGCGGGCGCGTGCAGCAGAAGATAGTAAGCCGTCCACAGCCCGGAGTAGCCGCCGCCGAGGATGGCCACGTCGACATCAGTCGAACTCTTGAGCGCCGGCCTCGGCGTCAACGAGTCGCCGGAGTCCTCAAGCCAGAAGCTGTAAGTGGAATAATCGCCCATCCGGAAATCAGATCACCCAGCCAACAGAAAACCGGCCAGCAACGCACAGGCAACGCCAAGACCCTCGCGCGGAGTGATCTTCTCATGCAGAAAGAGCACACTCAGCGCGATGGTGACCACCGGGTAGAGCGACGACATCGCGATCACTGTGGAAACTTTGCCCTTTTCAACTGCCGCAAAGAAAGCCAGAAAGCCGATGAAATTTACGAAGCCTGCCCCAGCTGACCAAGCGAATCCCTGTGGAGACCACTCGATGTGGAACCGTTCCAGCGAGAGCACTACCAATCCAAAAGCCACCACCCCGACCGCCTGAAAGAGCAGTGTCTGTCGAGGCCGTACGTAGTTGGACGCCAGCTTGCTGAAGACGCCCCACACGCCCCATGCGAACAGGGTCATGCCTGCGTATAGAATCCAAGGCTTCATGAACACCACCTGATCAGAATTAGTGGTGACTCAAGCTCCAGACGTACGCCGCCAGAGCCTTCACCTGGTCGTCTGAGAGTTGAGCCCCGCCCATGGGCGGCATGGCGCTGCGATATTCCTTCGGCTGCATGACACCATCAGTGATGGTTTTGGCGATTCCGGCCCAGCTACCGTCGCTCCACAACCACTTCGTGTCGGTGAGGTCAGGGCCCAGGGGAGTTCCTTTGCCGTCAGAGCCATGGCAACCCGTGCACGAAGCTCCGCCTACTTGTCCGTGGTAAATGCGATCGCCAAGCGCCACCATCGCTTGTGTCGCGCCGGCAGGAACGGCGAGCCCAGCATCCGGGTTTGTGCCTTCCGGCGGTTTGGCATTCGCTGTGTCGATAGGCCCCGGGGAAGCCGAGGCACTCGGGCATGGGGTAGGCTTCGCACCGCCGCCGGCGGCGCCACCCACATAACTAACGTGGTAAATCCGCCCGGTATTGTCGTCGGCGATGTAGAGCGACCCGTCCGGTCCGAGCGCAATTCCGCTAGGACGATGCACGGCTTTCTCGGGTGACTCGACCGCCCCGGCGAATCCGTCGGCGAATATTTCACACGGTCCCGTTGCACGGGCGCCGGTCAGAGGCTGAAAGACAATGTTGTAGCCCCCTTGGGCAAAGGGGGCCCGATCCCAGGAACCGTGGAAGGCGATGAACACACCGTCGCGGTAGTGGGCAGGGAACTGTTTCTGGTCGTAAAAGACCGCTCCATTGGGCCCCCAATGTGCCGGAAAAGCTGCCACTGGGGCAGTCTTGCTAGCGCAGACGCCGACCTTGTTGCCGCCGTCTCCACCGTATTCTGGCGCCAGCACCAGCTTCTGCTGCGCTGCGTCGTAGTAGCACTCGGGCCATCCATAATCGCCGCCCTGCTTCAAGAGCAGCAGCTCTTCCGCCGGTAAAGTGGCTTCCTTCTCCAGCGGGTACAGGTCCGGCCAATTCGCATGCAGCTGGTCTCGTCCATGCTGGGTAACAAATAGGCGCTTGCCGGCGGCGTCGATAGCGAAGCCCTCGCCGTTGCGTATCCCAGTGGCGAACCGATCTGCGGGCGTAAATGGTTGGTTGGTCTTGTTCGCGTCAAACCTCCAAGTGCCACCTCGCGTCTCGAGTTCCGTGCACGGGTCCGCGCCGGGCGACTTGAGCGTTCGATTCTTCAGCTGGCAGGAGTTGGTCGCCGTCCCTACATCGACGTACAGTGACCCGTCAGCGGTGATGGCGAATGGATGCATGGGGTGGTCTCCACCCAGAGGTAGTCCGGTAACCACGGTGGTGGCCGGCCCTTGGGGGACGATCGACCCCGCAGTCAGTGCATAACGCACGATGCGATCATTGATCTCCGCGTAGATCGAGCCCTTGTAAAGAGCGATGCCAGTGCCACCCGCTCCGCCGGTCTGGACGGTTTCGCCAAAACGCTCAATCACGCTCGCCTTGCCCGCGCCCGTTTTATCTTGCAGGGCTACCAGAAATCCGCCTGCGGGAGGCTTATCTCCCGGGGGATAGTAGTCGCCGGACCAGGTATTGACGTAAACCACTCCATTGGGCGCCACCACCAGGTGACGGGCGTGGCCAATACCATCAGCGAATACCGATGCGCAAAAACCCGCGGGCAACTTCAACCCGCTGTCTTCGTGCGGGCATCCCTGGCTCTTGGCTTCTGCGCCAGGCCGGCCCGACGCCAATGAACTGCCAACACACAATGCACTGACCGCTGCGATGGCAGGCACGAAAGTCTTGAACAGACTGGAAAATCGCATGGACGACCTCCTCAGCATCAAACTAATTTCCAAGCCTACTCGAATAATTAGGCAACCGACAGTCTTTTAGCGTCCATAACAGGGAGGTGATCGCTGTTCTCTCCTCCTCGGGTCCCCATGGCGCGCTTACGTCTCTTTCCCATTTGGTTATTGGTTGCCCTGGCTGGGGCTCCGGCACTGGTCCGCAGCCCATTACTGGCAGAAAACCCTGACGCCGCGTGTGCCGGCTGTCACAGAGAAATCTATGACAGCTACCAGCGCACTCCCATGGCGCAAGCCAGCGGAGCTGCCATCGATGGCCTGCTACCGGGTGACTTCACACATGCTGCTTCCGGCGTTCACTACCGCCTGTTCGTGCGAGACGGCCGGGCATGGCTGAGCTACGACCGGCCCAATGCGCCGCCGGAGCGCGCCTTGCACGGGGAGCAGCAGCTGACCTACTTTATCGGCTCCGGGCAGCGAGGTCGCACCTACCTTTTCCAGAATCAAGGCTATTGGTTTGAGAGCCCGGTTAACTGGTATAGCAAGCAGCGGGTATGGGATATGAACCCGAAATCGCCCAATGTGCGAGAAATGCCCTTTACCCTGCAGGTGGACACGGGCTGTCTTCACTGTCACGCCACTGGCGTGCGGCCCTCGCTGCCAGGCTCGCGGAACCATTTCGGGGACCAGCCCTTTCTTTACGGAGGCGTTACCTGTCAGTCGTGTCACGGCGATCCAGCGGCGCACTTGGCGAGTAGTGGAAAAGCACCGATACTGAATCCCGCCAAGCTCTCGCCTACCAAGCGTGACTCGGTGTGCCTGCAATGTCACCTGGAAGGGGAGACAGCCGTTAACATCCAGGGACGTTCGCTATCTGCTTTTCTACCCGGCGAGGATCTCTCAGATTATGTAACCCACTTTGTCCACGCCGGCGAGTTGGGTCCCAATGGCAGGGCGACGAGCCAGTGGGAAGCTCTACTGCAGAGCGAGTGCAAGAGGAAGAGCGGGGACCGGCTTACTTGCACCACTTGTCACGATCCACACAGCTCGCCGCCAGTGGAGCAGCGGGTGAGCTACTTCAGAAACCGTTGTCTCAACTGCCATGGAGCGCCCTCGTTCGTCAGCAAGCACCATCCCGATCAGCCGGACTGTAGCCAGTGCCACATGCCCCGTGTGAAGACAGGAGATGTGGCGCATGAACAACTGACCGACCATCGCATCCAGCGCCGTCCGATGCTATCGCTCGACCAGGGCGCTCCACATACGGGTGACCTCGCGGTGGTGGGTGGCGGACCCGCGAGTGATCGTGAACTGGGACTCGCCTACTTTCAGCTTGCCGAACGGGGCGATGCGCAGGCCGGGCATCGCTCGATGCAACTGTTGCAGCAGGCTGAGCACCGCGGAGGCGAGCAGGCAGATCCTGACTTGCATACCGCACTTGGCTTGATGGAGCAATTGTCGGGTGATCGCCAGGCTGCCACGCGTGAGTATCAGGCTGCACTGCGCGCGAATCCGGCCGATTCCGTCGCCACCGGCAATCTGGCGATACTGCAGGCGCGAGCAGGCGACACAAAAGATGCGGTCGCCGGATTGCAGTGGGTGAGCGAGCACGATCCCGCGGCCACTTCGGCGGGTATCGACCTGGCAATGATTCAATGCGCGATCGGTGACCCTCAGGCTGCAATCAAAGCGCTTCAACACCTACTCCAGTTCTCTCCCGACGATGGAAAAGCGCGCCAGACGCTGGCTGCGATTGAAACTGGACGGGAGCGCTGCAGTCGTTAGCGAGCGATTCTTACAGTCGACCGAACTTCTTTACCGCTTCTTGAATGGATTTGGTGTTTTCAATGTACGCGTACATGCTGTGTTCTTTAAAGTCCAGTTGCTGTGACAATACCAGGACTTTGGGCGCGATCTCCCGGGGGACGACCACGATACCGTCGCTATCCGCCGCGACAATGTCGCCGGCATTGACTTTTACTCCGTCACACACGACTGGTATGCCGGTGCCTGCAACGCGATAGTGTCCGGCGGAAGTGGACGGGACGATGCCGCTTGCATAGACGGGAAATCCAATCTTGCGCAGATACGCTACGTCGCGCACGCCTCCATCGATCACCGCGCCCGCAAATTCACGCGCGGACATAGCTGTACCCATCAAGCCGCCCATCCCCGCAATATCCGCCCCATCCTGCACCGTCATCACATACACCGAGTCCTTGGCTCCCTGGTCGATCGCGGTGAGCATACCAGTGAGCGCATTGGGATCGTGATTTTCTTCCTTCACCAGTTTTACCGTAACCGCATATCCGGCAAACTTTGTAGTGAAAATGGGCTGCATACGATGCGTCATATACTGGCGCTGGCCGGTGAGCTGCTCAATCGCGTCAGACACGGAAGAGACTTCGACGTGCCGGTACCCGGCAATCATGGCCACGGGATCGTTTGCGTACACCGATGGGTCGGGAAATGTTTGCGCGTGCAAGAGCAATGCAATGAGCAGGCAGGGAACGATGAGTACCCCTGCCACAAGGGATTTCTTCCGCCAATGATTCCGCTTCACAGTTCTCTCCTCATAGAGCAGCGACGGAGCCGTCCTGGTGGAAGACGAATGCCATCGGGACAGTGCCGCCGAATGGATACTTCATTAAATCCGCCTCGTTTAATTCGAAGCCCAATCCAGGTTTGGTAGGTAGCGGCACGCGGCCATCTACCATGCGCATCGCCGGAAAACCGAACCACTCTGCCCAGACTTTCTCTTTATCTCCTGGCTTTACGAAGCTGCAGATCTCCTGCACCAGAAAGTTAGGCATGGAGGCATCCACATGCAGCGTTGCCAAGCCGCCGATAGGCCCTTCGCAGGCATGTGGCGCCATGGAAATATTCGAGATGTTGGCCATGGCCGCTACTTTCCACAGCGCCGAGATGCCGCCTACGTGGTTGATGTCCGTTTGCAAAATGTCGACCGCTCCCAGTTCAATCAACTCGCGGCAGCCGTAAGATGCAACCAGCCGCTCGCCCGTCGCGATCGGGGTAGTGGTGCGGCTGGCGATGCGCGCCATGGCCTGTACATTTTCTGGCGGGCAGGGTTCCTCGACAAAAAGCAGGTTAAGCGGTTCCACTTCTTTGATCAGGATCGACGCCACGCTGGGCCCCATCTTCGCGTGGAAATCGACCGCGATGTCGATGGAGTCTCCCAGGCCTTCGCGCACACGTTGCATAAATTTCACCGCGCGATCGATCTTGGCATTCGTTTCGATCCACTCATAGTCGGAGTCGGGAAGGCCAAGCTTGAGACACGAGACGCCTTGCTGAAGAGCCGTGGCTCGCAACTGCGCCAAGTCGTCAGCCGTCGCCACGCTCTCTACGTGATAGTAGCCACGAATACCACGCGCATCGAAGGGTCCCCCCAAGAGCTGATAAACGGGCAGATTCAGGGCCTTGCCCCGAATATCCCATAGCGCCTGATCAATCCCTGAGATCGCGGAGCCGATGACCGGTCCGGCGCGATAGAAGCTATGCACATACATGGACTGCCACAGATGCTCCACCTGCATCGGGTCGCTCCCGATCAGGAAGTCACGGAAGTCCTGAATGCAGGACATGACCGATTGGGCCTTGCCCTCAAGCGTGCCTTCGCCCCAACCCACCAGCCCCTGGTTCGTTTCCAGTTTGACGAAGACGTACGGCCGGTCAGAGTGAGGGGTCAGCGACACGCCGAAAACTTTGAGGTTGGTGATCGTCAGTCCCGAGCTCAGGTCGCGGAACGCTTCTCGCCCAGCAGCCTGACCCTCGGGATGATATGCGTAGCTTGCATCGACTGCTTGAAGATCACAGCCGCACGAGTCCACTAGCCGGGAACCGGAGACCGCGGCTCCCATTCTTGAGCCTTGCCCAGCGGTCGCCGCGAGTAGGGCTGCCCCTCCGAGAAATTTTCGCCGGTTCATACGATGCGGCCCTCCTGCGACTACCAATCCAGAATTGCACCGTCTGCCGCTCGTGCTACCGCGCTGGCAAATGCTTCTTGCTTGAAAGGATGTTTCGCCGCCTCAACCTCGTCCACTTCGATCCCAAGGCCCGGCGATTCGCTCTTCGACCAGTGGCCATTCTCCATCTTCAAGGCATGCTTGACTACGTCCCAGCGCCAGGGCACGTCCGTAAGCATATCTTCCTGGATGAGAAAATTCGGCGTCGATAATGCAAAGTGGAGTGCGGCAGCATTGGCGATCGGTCCCAGAGGGTTATGCGGCGCCACGCCCATATAGTAAGTCTCCGCGGCAGCCGCTATTTTTTTTGCTTCGGCAAGGCCGCCGCAATGGCACAAGTCGGGCTGAATCACGTGGCACGCTTGTTGTTCGAAAACTTCGCGAAATTGGTAGCGAGAGACGAGCCGCTCCCCGGTCGCGATTGGAACGCGGACCGCTTCACGAACCTGGCGCAGCGCCGGAATATTCTCCGGGGGAACCGGCTCTTCACAGAAGTACGGACTGAATTCTTCAATCGCGTGAATATATTGGATCGCCATGGCGGGCGAAGTTCGCCCGTGGAAATCGATCATAATGTCGATACTGTCTCCTACCGCAATGCGCAATTTCTCGAACATCTGGGCAAACTGACGAACATACTGCCGTCCCATCAATGGCTCAGAATAGGGTACGAAGACAACCTTCAGCGCAGTATAGCCGCGACCAACCACCTCGTGGGCAAGATCGATGAGCGGGCCGGGGTCGAAGGTCTGATAGACGGCCTTCATATTCCCGCCACCAAGATGGGTATACATGCGGACGCGATTACGTACTTCGCCGCCCAGTAGCCGGTAGACCGGAAGACCGAGTGACTTGCCGAAGATATCCCAGCACGCCTGCTCCAAGCCGCTGATCGCGCTCATGCCGATCGCGCCCATGCGGAAAAATGAATGGCGATAGAGCTTTTGATAAAGATGCTCGATATTGCGCGGATCCTCGCCGATCAGCATCGGTGTGAAATCTTCGATTGCACCGGTTACGGCCCGAGTCTTCCACTCCAGTGAGGCCTCTCCCCAGCCAAAGAGCCCTGCCTGATCGGTGACCACCTTTACAAATATCCAATTCCGCATCTCTGCGTTGACGACGATGGTCTTAACATCGGTGATTTTCATAAGGTGTCGCGGAAAAGCTGGGATTGCGCGCTACAGAAAACTCTGTTTCGTGAAGGGTATGGCTTTCGAGCAAGCTGGGACTGTGATTGGAAAAAGTCTATATTTTGAAGGGTACGGCCTTCGAGAAAGCTGGAATTGTGATTGGCAAACTTTGTTTTCCGAAGGGTACGGCCTTCAGGCCATACGTGAATGCTTTGCGGTGAATTCGGCTTTGGCCGCTGAGGGATGTCTTTCGCTCCCGACAGCACTTTAGTCGCTCTCACTCCCTAACGAGCTCATTGAGCCTTGGCTACCATATGCTTAGCGGCAGTCGTGCTCTGCGGCAGCGCAAACGCAAACAACACACTGCCGCTGCTCGTTAGCAGGTATTGGCGGCCATCGAGTTCGTAGGTAATCGGAGAGCTTCCGATGCGCCCTCCTGAGCCAGAATGCCAAAGAGTCTTGCCGTCGCTGGTATCGAGGGCGAGAAAGTTTCCTTCGGCGTCACCGGTGAAGGTAAGTCCCGAATCCGTAGTCAGCACCCCGGCGCCGGAACCTCCCGGGCCAAGTTCATGGCTCCAGCGAATTTTGCCGGTTTGGTAATCGATCGCCTCCAGTACTCCCTTACCCCATAGCCCATAATCCGCGCCCGCCCAACCATAGGAACCATCCGCCGGTTTGTTGAAGTAGAGGCTGTAAGCGGGGTGAGCACTCACGATGAACAGCCCGGTCTTTGGGTCGAAGCTGGGCGACCGGTAATTTGTTAGTCCACCCTCATCCGGTGCGATCAGGCGGCCATCGGGCGCCGGTTCCTTGGCCGGATTTGGAATAGGGCGGCCTTGCTTATCCACCCCCGAAGTCCAATTCACCGGCCCGAAAGGAACCGTCAGCAGGCTCTTGCCATTGGTCCGATCCAGAACGAAGAAATACCCGTTGCGGGACGCTTGCATGAGCATCTTGCGAGGCTGACCCTGGAAACTTCCGTCGACCAGCACAGGTATTTCAACCGCGTCCCAGTCATGCGTGTCATGCGGTGATGGCTGAAACGACCACACTAACTTGCCTGTATCGGGATTCAGGGCCACGATGCTGGCGGTGTGCTCATCGTCGCCCGGCCGGGCGTTGCCGTCCAAAACCGGAGTGGGGTTTCCCGTGCCCCAATAGATGAGGTTGAGGTCCGGATCATAGGTCCCTGCCATCCACGTCGTGCCGCCCGTGGTGACATTCGGACCGGGCGGAGGCGTAACGTTCCACTGCCACTGCGTCTGGCCCGTCTCCGGATCGATCGACTTCAGGAACATAGGTATGTTATCCAAATCGCCGCCCACGCCCACCAGGACGTGGTTACCCACGATGAAAGGCGCCTCGGTCGCCCAATAGCCTTTATTCACGTCGGCCAGTTCAATAATCCAACGCACCTTGCCGTCCTTGGCGTTGAGAGAGACCAGGTGCGCATCCGGGGAGACAAAGAACAGCCAGTCCTTATACATGCCCACCCCGCGCTGGCCGATATGGTCCCCTTTATTGGGTGGATAGGTGTACTGCCAAAGCTTCTGGCCGGAACGCGCATCCACCGCCCACACATTGTCCGGAACGGTGAAGTACAACACGCCGTCCACCAAAAGCGGAGAGGATTTGATTTCTGCCGGCTGGTTGGTCTGAAAGGCCCAGGCCAAGCTTAGATTGCTGACGTTTTGCGGCGTAATCTGCGTCAGCTTGCTGTGCCGTCTTCCGGAGTAGTCGCCATGGTATCCGGGCCAGCTGTCGGCCGGAGGATGCAGAAGCATGGCGGCGTCCACATTTTGTGCCTTCAGCGGACGCGAAAACGCCAACGGTAATACCGCGCTCACGGCAAGAAGCAGTACGTTCTTCAAAGCAGTCAAAGAATGCTCCTAGCGCAGCGTCTGTATATACGCCATCAGGTTATGGATATCGTCATCGGTGTATTTGGGGAACAGGGCCACATGGGCCTCTACGGGTGCGTCGACAGAGATCTTCACCGCGCTCGTGGGCCACGCCCGGTAGGTCCCTGTTGCATCCCGCAATGCCACCGTAAATTCATCCTGGTACGCCAGCGTCCCCGAAATTTTTTCGCCGGATGCCAGTGTGACCGTCACCTTGCTCTTCACGTCTTTGGGGTAGAGCATCCGTTCCTCCAGCTGCAGCCCCTCATAACGTGAGGCGACGCCGGCCAGGTCACCGGTAGGCGAATGGCAAGTCGAACATCCGCCCGGGCCATTGAAATAGGCTTTCCCGGCCTCCACGTTTCCCGTTTGAAGGTCAGACACGTCGACTCCCTTCCTCTTGCCGCTCTGCGACATCGCTTTCGTCTGCTGAGAGTGGATAAAGGCGGCGAGTTGCGTGATCTGGTCACTGGAGAAGGGAAAAGCGGGCATTCCCTTTTCGGGCCTTCCATGCAGAACTACATCCCCAATCTTGTCCCCGCCCACATCAGCGGTCACTAGCTTCGACCGGGTCAGGTCGGGACCCGTTTCCCCGCCACCGGCATCCCGCCCGTGACAAAAGGCGCAGTTCTGTTGGAACAGGGAACCGCCGGCGGCAGCCAGTTCGGCAGATTGGGCCGGCGGTGCATTCCCACCGTGGGATGGGCCGGCGTTTTGCGTTGTCTGGGCGGTCGGCGCCTGGGCTGCATAAATGTGCAATTGCCTGCCCTGGTAGGCAGCCAAACCTGCGATCGCAGCCAGCATGGCAAAATCCCGGTATCTCTTCATCCTTGTGACACCACCTTCATAGGCTCCTTACAAACCCGGAAAAGCCGGAATTTTGCCCGCAGAGAAGTTTAGTGAGGATTAGTCACAGACGCAATCCTTCCAGTTGACTGTTGCTCAGCCGCTGCTTTGACCGGGGCCGCTTTCATCCACTAGAGTTCGGTTCATGAAACGATCTCTAGTGCTTGGGTTTGTCCTTGCCTGTACAGCCTCCCTTTGGGCGCAGGAGGCCAAGCGGCCTGCCATTACCGGCGTCGCCTTCGCGCGCTTCTATACGACCGATCCCTCCGGGGCGCAGAAATTCTACGGCGACACCCTGGGCTATAAGCGCCTGGAATCGAATGGCGTGTGGATCTATCCCGTCAATTCCTCCCAATGGGTCGAGATACTCACCTCTCCACCCCCACCCAAGCCGGACGTCCGCATGGCCGCGGTCGCATTCACTACTCGCAACGCGGCCGGGCTCGAGCGTTACCTGGCGGCACATGGAATCACGGCGGAGCTGCCGTTGAAAGCGGGGGAGTTTGGGGTGCGCGACCCCGAAGGAAATCTGGTGATTTTCGTGCAGCGCGGCTCCAACAAGTTGGTCGCAAAGGCTCCGCCCTCCTCGGACGCCACCAGCAAGCGGGTCATCCACGTCGGCTTCATCGTTCGCGATGCGGCAAAAGAGGACGCTTTCTGGCGAGACGTGCTGGGCTTTCGCCCCTACTGGCACGGCGGCAAAACCGACTCCCGGACGGACTACCAAAGCATCCAGGTTCCCGATGGGACCGATTGGCTGGAATACATGTTGAACGTCTCTCCGACCGCCACCCTGCAGCAAACGGGCGTGATGGACCACTTCTCGCTGGGGGTAGCCCACATGGCCGATGCCGTCGCCGCGTTGGCACGGAACAAATGCGAGGGACCCAACTGCACCAAGACCCAAGTCGGTCGCGACGGCAAGGTGCAGCTAAACCTCTATGACCCCGATCATACCCGGGTAGAGTTTATGGAGTTCACCCCTGCCAAGGAGCCCTGCTGCTCTCCCTTTGTCGGCAAGCACCCCGGCCCGGAAGAAGACAAATAATAGGCTATTCGGCCCTCTCTATAGAAGATACCGACCTCTCCCGTACCTCTCCCCGGGGGTACCCACCTCTCCCGTCGATGCCGATTGTTGGAGATCTCCATTAAATTCTATGAAATTTAGTATTCCTCTTTCGGGGTACGGGCCGCTCCACTTTAGGGTTAGTCAATAGATTCATCAACATGAAGATTTCGCGCTCGCTCGGCGTTTGGCGATTCGATTGCTAACTACGAGCGTGACGGCCTAATATCCCAGCCCTGCCACGTCGCAGAGTTTGCGTACTGCCGATACCTCAGTGCGACACGTGGAATAAACCCAAACGGGAACAGAATATTTTCCGGGACAATACGGGAAAAATATTGGAGGAATTGAATGCGAATTTTCAGGTTCCGGAGAACGGCGTTAGCGCTGAGTCTCCTGACGAGCGCCCCTTTTATTGCAGTGACCAGTGCTCCCCTTGCGTACGGACAGTCCAACGTCTCGGGCGACATCACGGGAACCATTACCGACTCGGCAGGCGCAGCAGTCGTAGGAGCGCAGGTTACCGTCACCAGCACGGCTACCGCAGCCACAAAGGTATCTACGACGGGACCGCGCGGATCCTATCGTGTCTCCCTTTTGCCTCCTGGCGCATATACCGTCTCGGCGACGGCGCCCAACTTCGAAAAGACTGATACCTCGGTCGCGATCTCTGCAGGACAGGTCAATACCGTAGACCTGGTTCTTACGGTCGGCTCCGGGACGACGACCGTCGAAGTAGTTGGCAACGAGGTGCCGGTGCTCCAAACCGAGGACGCGAGCATCAACACCACTTTTACTCAGCAACAGATACAGTCTCTGCCTAATCCCGGCAACGATCTGACCTTTATTGCGCAGACATCTCCCGGCGCGGTGATGAACACGCAAGGCGGATACGGTAATTTCGCGATTTTCGGCTTGCCCGCCACCTCAAACACCTTCACGGTGAACGGCGGTTACGAGAACGATCCCTTTCTCAACCTGAACAACTCGGGCGCGACCAACTTACTGCTCGGAAACAACGACGTGGGGAACGTGAGCGTCGTGAGCAACGCCTATGGCGCGCAATACGGCGGCCTGGGCGGCACGCAGGTGAACGAAATAAGCCGTTCAGGCACCAACCGCTTCCATGGCGATGCGACCTGGTGGTGGAACGGGAGCTCCATGAACGCTAACGACTATTTCAATAACCAGACCGCCACGCCGAAGCCGTTTTCGAATGCCAACCAGTGGGCAGGGGCATTCGGTGGTCCTATCAAGAAGGACAAGAGCTTCTTCTTCTTTAATACAGAAGGCCTCCGCGTCATCATCCCAGTTCGTGGTACGGTTTGGGCGCCCAGCCCGAGCTATATGGCATCTACTTTGGCTACTATCGCCCCTACCGACATCCCGTTTTACCAAAAGATGTTCAATGTCTACACCAGCAACCCGAAGTATGCGACTGCATCCGTAGATACCAACGATCCAAATGCAGTGACTTTTTCCTCGAACTCAGCAAATTTCGCCCACGAATGGTTGATTTCGGGACGGATAGACCAGCGTTTGGGCCCTAACGACAACCTGTATGGGCACGTCAAGATCGACAAAGGCGTGCAGCCGACTTTCACCAGCTTGCTCGACCCGATTTTCAATGCGCAGAGCCCGCAGCCGGAGTATGAGGGACAGCTCAATGAAACTCACGTTTTCAGCCCCACGATTACAAACCAGTTTGTCTTTGCCTTGATTTACTACCGCGCAATCTTCACCAACACGAACCAGGCCGCGGCCAACGCGATCGCGCCATTCACGCTGCTGTGGCAAGACGGCGATTTGGTCAACAACGATTACACTACCTCGCTCGGGGGCGAAGACTTCCTCTGGCCTCAAGGGCGGAATGTTACCGGCTATCAGTTCGTCGACGATTTCAGCGTGACCAGGGGTAGGCATACTTTCAAGGCCGGTTTTGCCATGCGCAGAGACGATGTGAGCGATTATGGCCCGGGCGTGCTGACCACGCCTCTCGCCCTGGTTTCGGAAGCCGGTTTTGGATCGGGAGTCGGGGATGACGGCTACATCCAGCAGTTCCCTGAGCACTATGATCAACCAGTAGCCCTCTACACGTTGGGGGTCTATGCGCAGGACGAGTGGAAGGCTCTGCCCAACCTGACCGTTACCTACGGCATGCGGTTCGAGCACAACTCCAACCCGGTATGCCACAACAATTGCTACGCTAGTTTCTCAAGCGATTTCGGGAGCCTCGGTACCTCTCTCGACTTGCCTTACAACACGCTCATCTCAGCGAACCAGAATAAAGCATTTAAAGATTTCCAAAAGGTCGGATACGAACCCCGCATCGGTTTCGCCTATCTACCGTTTGGCGCCGATTCGAAGACCGTTGTGCGTGCTGGATTCGGGATGTTTGCCGATTCCTTCCCTGCGCAGATCACGGATAGCTTGCTGAACAACGCACCCACCAACCTGCAGGCTGCTGTGGGTGGAGGCGCGCTGAATCCGGCCGCTGCTGGAAGCAACGCGAGCTTGGCGGCTGCAACAAACGCCTCTTTCCACGCCTCGTTTGCCTCTGGAGGGAGCTTTAACTCCATCTCTGCAACCAACCCATTTTTCACCTCTTTTGGCTTTTTGAACGCCGCCAAAAATATCTCATACCCCATGTATGAGGAGTGGAATATGGCCATAGAGCAGCAAATCGGCAAAACTACTTCGGTAGGCATCAATTACGTGGGCAACCACGGCTACCATGAGCCGGTCAACGCAAACAGCGTAAACGCCTACAATGCTGGCGGACTCGTTGGTTTTCCAGAGTTGCCGGCGAATGCTCCAAATCCCAACTTCTCCACTGTCACCCAGGTCTACAGCGGCGCTTCCTCGAACTACAACGGCCTGATTCTCACCGCGGTACGCCGTACCAAGAGTTTGACAGTGCAGTTCAACTACACCTATAGCCATGCCCTCGACGAGATTTCCAACGGCGGCTTCAATGGCTTCAGCGGGAACTCAATCAATCCCACCAACCCCTACAACCTGGCCAGCAACTACGGCAATGCCGACTACGATAGCCGCCACTACATCAACGGCAGCTATGTTTATACCCTGCCTTATTACGGGGGCCCGCGGGTTCTGACCGATGGGTGGGAGGTTGCCGGCACTGTCTTCCACAGCAACGGTCTCCCCTTTAGCGAAACGGACGTCACCACCGGCAGCGGTGTCGGTAATTACAACGGTGGTAATGGCGGCCAACTGATGGTTGCCCAGCAACTGCAGCCCCATGTAAGCACCAGCTGCAGCGGTGGGCCGCACGTATTCAACAACGCTACGGGTGGAGGAACTCCTTGCTCGATCGCAACCGAGTACGGCCCCGCCACTGACTTCGGCCAGTCGGCACGCAACCAGGTATTTGGACCGCACTACACGGACTTCGACTTCACAACGACCAAGGCCTTTGGCATTCCCCACTGGGAAGGCGCAAAGTTCAGGCTCGGATTCCAATTCTTCAACATCTTCAACCACCCCAACTTCGGTCAGCCGCTCCATGACGTCAATAGTTCGGCGAACGGTCTGGTCACCAGCACTGTCAACCCACCGACCAGCATCCTCGGGTCATTCCTGGGCGGTGACGCTTCACCTCGGCTTATCCAGCTAAAGGCTAGCTTCGCTTTCTAGTTGGCTGCGACACAGCAAATAGAAGAGGCGGACCGATCGGTCCGCCTCTTCTATTTTTTTTTAAGACTTATTGCCCAGCAGACAGGCTGATCGCTAGCCGGGTTCCGCTGTCCAGCTTGATGTCTTTGCCGGTGGATTGCAAAACCGAAGATCCGTCGGCCGCCGGAGTTGGGCTCAACGTAACGCCGTCGATGCTGCTGCCTGGAGACATTGGGGTTTCTCCTCCCCCGGGACCCGATGCTGCCCCTGTCATGGCAGCGTTCTGAGACGCGGTGCCTCGCATGGGAAGTCCGTTTGCTGCCGCACCCCCAGTAGGGGAATCAGGTAACGGAGCGATCGCCATGATCACCCCGCGCACTGGAACAGCCGCGCCGCCTTTCTTCTCCAGCTGATCGAAGACAATCGCCAACGTCGCCGTTCCACTCGATTTGGGCTCCACCTGGGTTACTTTCCCGGTGAGCTTTGTCCCCGCGGGTAAAGTGCTGCCATCGGTCAGCTTCACAGGTGCCAGGGTTTTCGCCGCAACGCTATCGTTCACTTTGGTTTTTTTTGTGTCCAGCTTTCCAGACAGCGAAGCCATCACCGCCTCTTTCGCCAAAAGCTGGCCCGGAGCCGCCTGGGCGACCAGAGCTGGTACTGTACTGAGGATGAGGGCTGAGGCGGCAGGAACTATGTAACGGAGTTTGATGCTCATGATTAGTTCGTCTCCTGAGGGTCGGATGTCAGATGAATGCGCAGTACTCACATCTTGCTCTAAGGATATATACGGCTTAGGACCACCCGGAGTTCACAGATTCTGGGTAGGGCTGCTGACGTGCTCCTGAAGGCGGCCGAAAACCCGCTCCATCGCGGCGACGGTTCGTGCCGCATCGTCCTCGCTATGAACCGTGGACACGTACATCCGGCCATCGGGCACCAGCACCAGCCCTTCCCTCAGGCTTTCCAGCAGGCAACGCTGCAACAAGACTGGATCGTCTTCCAGCACCTCGCGATAGTCGTGCAATTCCGAACGCTGGGTAAAGTGCAGGGCAAAGGCGGTTCCAAAACCGGTGACCAGCAGCGGAAGACCATGCTTGTAGGCCGCCGCCTGGATTCCTCGCATGATGGCCTCTCCCCTCTTGTTCGCTTCCTTCAAGGGCTCTCCCCCTGCTTGTCCTAGCTCGGTAAGCGTCGCAAGCGCCGCGGCCAGACAGAGGGGATTGCCGTTGAAAGTCCCGCCAAAGGCCACACCCTCTTTGAACATCATTTCCAGAATTTCGGCGCGGCCCACGATCGCGCTCAGAGGCAGGCCGCCGCCAATCGCCTTCCCCAAGGTCGCCAGGTCGGGAGTCACGTTGTAGTAGCTCTGCGCGCCTCGGATGTCTCTGCGAAAACCCGTTATGACCTCGTCGAAGATCAGCAGCGCCCCGTGCTGCTTAGCCAACACCGCCACTTGCTCCAGATAATGGTCGCCCGGCTCAATGCATCCGCTGTTGCAGAGAATCGGTTCCATGATGATGGCGGCAATCTCCGAGCCACGCTCCCGAAGGAGCGCCTCCAATGCATCCGCGTCGTTCCACGGCAGCACCAGCACATTGTCGATGGCGTTTTCCACCTGCCCAGCCGATCCGGTAACCCCGCATAAAGGTCCAGCTTGTCGCAGCTGTTCGGCGCTAGGCTTGTAGCTCAACAGAACCGAGTCCATCCATCCGTGGTAGTGGCCCTCGAACTTCACGATGAGCTTTCTCCGCGTGAAGGCCCGTGCCAGCCGCAATACAAGCTGCACTGCCTCGCTGCCACTAGAGGTGAACGCGACCCGCTCCGCGCACGGAACCAGCTCCTGAATCATCTCCGCAACTTGATATTCGAGCTCGTGCTGGGCGCCATAGATGTGCGGCCGGTCAGCCTGCTCCCGGATCGCAGCAACCAGCTTGGGATGCCGGTGGCCTAGAATCAGCGGACCCCAGGCCAGTGCGTAGTCAATGTAGCTGTTGCCGTCCACGTCTGTGATCATGCTTCCGGAGCCATCCGCCAGAAAGAGTGGAACCGGGGCCTTGGCGCGAAACGGGCTGCTGACACCGCCGGCGAGAGACCGGCGAGAGCGCTCGAGCATGGAACGCGACGTGCTCCAGGGATCGCTGGATGGTTGTGCGCACATAAGGGCTTGCAGTGGCTCGGCCATAACACCGACAATTCTACCCGGCAGCCAAACACGGAGAGTGCAGGGTATGGGCAAGCAAGGGAATGGCCTTTCAAGACGAGATTTTCTTATTCGAGGGACCGCATCGCTGGGCGCGATGGCCACTACCCCGTCCTGGGCGCAGCAAGCGGCGGATGAGCGGCCCGGGAACAAGAAAGTCATTCATATCATCGGCTACTCCCACATTGACGCCGCCTGGCTTTGGCCGTGGCGCGATGGCTCTGATACCGTGCTTACCACCTTTCGCAGTGCTCTCAATCGCATGAACGAGACCCCCGGATTCTGCTACAGCCACTCCTCGTCGGCCCACTACCGTTGGGTGGAACGCACCGATCCTGAGATGCTGGATGAAATCAAACAGCGAATTCGCGATGGCCGCTGGGAGGTAGTGGGCGGGTGGCCCGTGGAACCCGACTGCAATATTCCTTCGACTGAGAGTTTCGTCCGCCATGCGCTCTACGGCAAGGCTTATTGCCAGTCAGCGCTGGGGGTGGACGTCAAGATCGGCCTCAATCCTGATTCGTTTGGCCACGCCGCCGGGTTACCCACGATCCTGAAACATGCCGGGTACGGTTATTACGTCTTCATGCGCCCACAAGAGCATGAAATGGATTTGCCTCTTCTGTTCTGGTGGGAGGGCCCCGATGGATCGCGGGTGCTCACTCTGAGAATCTGGCATAGCTATGACGCGGGCACCAAATTCATTCAGCCTGCGGCCACAGCGGCATTCGCGCCGGGCTTTGACCATGCCGCGTTCTTCCTCGGAGTGGGCGATCATGGCGGGGCCGTGACCAAAGAGCAGATCCAGCAAGTGCTCGCTTTGCAACAGGATGCAAGCTTGCCCCAGCTGCGCTTCTCCACGCTGCGCGATTTTTTCCTGGCTGTGGAAGGCTCTTCCGCATTTGCTGGATTGCCGGTGGTTCGAACCGAGTTGCAACACCATTCTCGCGGGTGCTATTCCGCCTACGGAGAGGGGAAGTTCCTTAACCGGCGCGCCGAGCGCTGGTTAGTGGAGACCGAGACCATCTCTCTTGTAGCCAATCTGAGCGCTGGCCGCGCCTATCCTACGGCGCAGTATGCCGAAGCGTGGTGGAAAGTTTTATTTTGCCAGTTCCACGACATGATGGCTGGAACTTCCCTCTACTCGGACTATCAGGACGTGCGAGACAGTGTCGGTTACGCTTGCGAGGTCGCGCAAACCTCAAAAGTAGAAGCACTGGAAATGATGGCCAAGCGGGTTGACCTGAGCGCCGTGGAAGAGGGCGCGGTCTTCCTCTTCAATCCGCTCCCCTGGAAACGGAAGGCCCTGGTGGAGTACTACACCGACCAGGACCCATCGCGTAAGTCACCCATCACCTGCCTCTCCTCTAAGGATGGCAAAAGGATTCCGGTGCAGTGGAGACCCTCGGCCAGCATGACCAACTTCTTCCCTCGGTTGTCGGCGTGGGTGGAACTGCCTCCTTGTGGATACAAGGTCTTCGCGCTGGAGCATGGCGACCCGCCGGCTCCCGAGCCCTATCCAGGGTTGGTCACGATATCGAACTCCGGCTTCGGAATTTCTTCTTTGAAGGCCGGGGATGGCACCGAGCTACTCGCGGCCCCCATAGGATTGGTAGCCATTAGCGATACCAGCGACACCTGGGCCCACGGCATCAATGAGTTTCGGCAGGAGATGGGCCGCCCCACGTTGATCTCCTCCACTGTGATTGAAAATGGGCCGGTTACCCGCGTCACTCGTCAGCGCGCCTCCTGGCAAAATTCAGACATCGTTCTCGACATCGCGGAATTTGCCGGTCTCGATTTTGTCGAGCTTCGCTTCGTAATCAACTGGCGGGAACATGAGCAGATGCTAAAACTCGAAATCCCGACTGCCCTCACGCAGCCGAAGATCTACGCCAAAGTACCCGGGCAAGTGCTGGAGCGCCCCACCAACGGAGAGGAAGAGCCCTATCAGGATTGGGGGGCGGTGCAGGGAAAGATTGGAACTGCCGATTACACTGTGGCGCTCCTCAACAACCAGACCTATAGCTACGACTGCCTGCACTCGCTCTTTCGTACCGTGCTGATCCGCTCCGCGCCCTTCGCCCGGCACAACCCGAACCAGGTGCCTCACGATGACAACAACGCCTGGCAAGACCAGGGACGCCAGGAGCGCAGGTTCTGGCTGATGGGCGGCCGTGGTGGCTATGCCGAGTTAGCACTCGACCGTCGCGCCGAAGAATTGCAGACGCCTGCTGAGTATGTGATGGACTCCGCCCACCATGGAACCCAACCATGGGAGCAGTCCTTTCTCGAGATCATGCCTGGCAATGTCTGGGTGCTGGCGATCAAGGCCGCCGAGCGAGGACAGGGAGGAACCATTCTGCGTCTGCAGGAGCGATCGGGAAAACCCACTCAGGCGACGCTCAAGAGCTCGGCCCTCGGCCTGGACCACACTACTAACCTGGCGCCTTGGGAATTGAAAACCCTGCTGGTCACGCCGACGAAGGCTGGACGTAGCGAGGTGAAGGAAGTATCTCTTCTCGAAGTTTAAACGCGAGAGGGATCTCCAATGAATGACGTTGCGAGAGCTTTATGTAAATCCGTAGACGTCCGTTCAGAGTCGTCCAAAATGTGAAAGATTCTCCTCTCCCGGTTCCAGAAACTCTGTGGCATCAACGGGAGAGATATGTAGTCACTACCTCTCCAACGCATCTCTACCCGATCTCCAGACGTTCTCCTCCTACCTGCTGAGCCCACATTAATTGGTGAGATCGCAAACCTGCTTCAGCGCACCGCAACCACGACGATACTTTGGCGCTCCACTTGCGAACTCAAGAGTGACAGCGGTTGTTCGGAGATCGGAACATGTGGTCTCCGCCGCGGTCAGGAAACTCGTGGGTCGAGTGGTCAGTATGCAATTAGGTCAAGTGGCTATTGCTGCGCGGCATTTTTCTAGTGAACATAAATACATCGGCAGGCAACAAATTGTTGCCCCGATGAGCCGGCGCAGTTATCTGGTGTAGCGCCCTTGTTCGAGTGCCTTCCCAAGGTTCCCCGTCGAACCTTCGGAGGGCCTGCGGCTCTACACTGCGCGTCACAGGCTCCTTTTAGCTCGGTTTACTTCGAGCGCCTCCGGGCTTTGCCCGGCCAGCCAGACCTCAGTTGCACGACCTTGCTCTCTCAACACTCGCTCGGAGTGGCGCGCTCTCGTGTGCGCACACGGCGAAACACATGGATGCTGCCCTAACAAAGGACAGCCACGGATACTAATATGCACTGCGGATGGTGTCACTACACAGACGACAGCTGGGTTACTTCGGAGGCCAGTGATATGAACGCAACAAACATGAAGGAGGAAGCAATGATGCGACGCGAGGCACGCAAGTCATACCTGTTATCTTTTATTTTCCTACTCTGCGTAATGTGCCAAAGCCCGGTCTTTGCGCAGAACTCAACCACCGGCAGCATCAATGGCACGGTCGTGGACTCGGGCGGAGCGGTCGTTCCGGGAGCCACCGTAACCATCACGGACCTGGCCACGAGAGATCAGCATGTACTAACCTCAAATGCGGAAGGGCGCTTCACCGCCCCATTCCTGAAACCGGACAATTTCCAGGTGTCGGCAACGGCCAGCGGGCTACAGTCGGTAACAACAACGGTGCAGGTGTTAACCGGCCAGCAGTCAGCCGTTAATCTGACCTTAACGCCGAACGCAACCACGCAGACGGTAGAGGTGAACGCGAACAATGCCCAATTGATCGACACCCAAACGTCCAACACCACAACCACGTTCACTACCGAACAATTTCAAAATCTGCCCGCACCTGGCGGCGACATCACCACCATTGCTTACACCGTGCCCGGTGTCGTCATGGGAGCGGGCACTCAGGGGTTTGGCTCGATCGTCTCCGACGGCCTTCCCGGCCTTTCGAACCTGGCCGTCATCAACGGTGCCGATTATTCCGTGTCTCTTTACAACATCGCGAATTCAGGCTCCTCCAACCTGACGCTTGGCCAGCAGGAGATTGCCCAGGCCGCTGTGGTGCAGAATGGCTACAGCACGCAGTACGGCCGCCAGGCCGGCATCATCGAAACCTACACCACCAAATCTGGCACCAACCGGATTCATGGATTGGCGCAGTGGGTCTACAACAGCGACGGGCTGAACGCGAACGACTTTTTTAATAATCAGGCAGGTGTTCCCCGTTCCAAGGCTGTGTCCAATCAATACGCCGCGCAAATCGGCGGCCCCATCAAGCGTGATAAGTTGTTCTTTTTTGTGGACACGGAAGGGATTCGATACGTTCAGCCAAGTGCCGGCTTTGTAAATCTGCCTTCCCCCGCGATGCAAGCCAGTATTCTAGCCAACCCCAACCTCTCTGCCGCCAGCAAAGCGCTGTACGGTACGATGTTCGCGTCGACCAACAGTTCGCCGGCTTACAAGAACGCGGCTCCAGTGGTAACGGGACCGGGGTCGCAGCAGGACGCCTTGGGTACCTACGGCTGCGGAAGCCTGGCTGGGACACCGGACTATGCGACCGGTGGCACCCTGGGTACGAGCGCCGCCGAGAGCTGCATTGACTCAGCTTTCGTGAATGCTGGAGCACTCAATCGGGAGTGGCTGGCGGCAGGACGGCTCGATTGGAATATTAACGATCGTCATAGAATCTTCTTCCGCGTAACCGACGACCAGGGCGAACAGCCCTCTCTTGTGAGTTTGATTAATCCGGCCTGGAACATGGTCAGCATTCAGCCAAATTACACCGGACAACTCAACGACACCTACAGCTTTACTCCAAACCTGATCAATCAATTGATGGCGTCCTCGCTTTACACTGCTGGGGTCTTCGGACCGTCCAATCTTCAGGCCGCCCTTGCGTCTTCGCCCACAGAATTCAACCAAACCAATGACGGTGGAACGAATTCACTGCCCGGCCTCGGACAGTCCTCCTTTTTTGCCGGCGGCACAACGCTGGGAGCGGTGTGGGACGATTTCCCAGGAGGAACCAACACCTCGCAATATCAAATTGTGGATGGCCTTTCCTGGGTGAAAGGGAACCATAACATCCGAGTGGGATTCGACTTCAAGCGGTATAACTTTACCGACATCAGCCTACAGACAACTGCTTACGGCGGATTCTATACCTTCGGCAATATGGCTGATCTAGCGGGGGCAACGTTGCCCGGAAACGCCGGTTCGAATTTTCAACAGGGCTTCCCACGCTTTGGCAACATTCACAGCGCCGTGTACAACCTTGGGATTTATGCCCAGGACGAGTGGCGTGCGCTCCCCAATCTTACCCTCGATTACGGCATCCGTATTGATCGCAACGGCAACCCCATCTGCCATGAAGGTTGCTACACGCAATATCTTGGAGGCTTTCCAGACACTGCCGCAACTCTGGACACCCCCTACAACGCAACCCTATCCGCCGGGCACGACAGCTTTGTCCCGTCGATCGAATGGGGAGTCTTCCAACCGCGTGCGGGATTCAATTTGGACCTCCGTGGCAACGGAAAAACCGTCGTGCGCGGCGGGGTAGGCTTGTTCTCTGACAGCTTTCCCGGCCTTATCCTCGAGCAAACCTTTCTTTCTTTCCCCAACCGTTATTCTGCGGCCGTGAACTCAGGAACAGTTGCGCAGGGCACAGGGAGTGCACAAGCGGTCGCAGCCGGCTCGGCCAACGGTGTGCTGAACGGGTTTGCTCAGGGAGCTACCTACAATCAGATCGCGGCGACACTGGCAGCGCAGGGCATTCCCTTCCTGCCGCCAAATTATGTGACCACTCCGCAAACCTACCACGCCGCACGGTATACCGAATTCAGCCTGCAAGTTCAGCAGCAGATCACCCCATCCGACGCTTTGATTTTTTCCTTCGCCGGCAACCATGGCTACGACCTGTACATCGGCAACAACCATCTGAATCAAAATGTCGGCACTTCGCTTTACGGCAGTTATGGAAATGGAACCTTTGACACTGTTCCACTCAATTCGCCGGATCCTCGCTTCGCGCAGGTTGCAAGCTTCACTAACAATGCAATCTCTAACTACGCCGGCATTTCCGTGCAGTACAAGCATATCGACCGGCGAGGTCTGAATGCGAACGTTTCGTACACCTACGCTCATTCACTGGATGACATATCCAATGGGGGCAACTCACAGCTGCCTTACAACGGCAACACCTTCACTCCGTTTCAAATCACACCCGACCTCCCCTCCAGGCTGATGTATTCAAGCTCTGACTATGACATCCGCAACAACTTCTTGTTCGACCTTGTTTACGTGGAACCATTCCACTTCAGCAATAAATTCGTTGCGGCGGGTGCCGCAGGGTGGACTATCGGCAGCAAGGCGTACTGGCGTTCCGGCCAACCCTTCAGCGTGCTCAATATCAATGCGGAGTCTGCTCTGGGATCCAACGGATCGGGCGGAGCCAGCACAGTGCTTGCTCAAGTGTTGAACAACAATTTCAATCACAAGTGCAACTCCTACTCCAGTCCGTGTTTCCAGACCGCAGGCATCTTCAACGGGCAGGCCGTAAATTCCACAGATTCGGGAGCCGTTGTGCCATTCGGACCGGGCCCCTACCCGCAAACCACCTTTGGAAACGTGCCGCGGAATGCCTTCTATGGCCCGCATTACGCTGATGTCGACCTGAATGTCTATAAAGACGTCTTCAAGCACGAGTCGATAACTTTTCAGATCGGTGCGGCGACTTACAACACCTTTAACCATGTAAACTTTGCTTCGCCACAAAACAACGCATCCAACCTGAGCACGCTTGGCCGCATTGCGTCGGATGTAAACGCACCCACCAGCCCCTACGGGTCGAGTCAAGAGCCAACCGTCTCTGGGCGCGTGCTCGTAGTGCAGGGACGCTTCCTTTTCTAGGGGCCTATTCTCCGAAGGATACGGCCTGCGGAAGTCTGCAGGCCGTCGTTCATGGGAAACGCGCCCTCGAAAACAGCTTGCACCCTGCAATTTTGGCCGTCAAGCGCCTACGGCATTTGGGCAGCGCCGCTTTCAAGGGATCTTGCCACCCAATCGGTATGAGGAAAGGGGCCTAATCATTCCGTGTAGCGCGCCCTTCGCCTGAGCATAGCTCAGACCAGGAACCGCGATGCGCGAGGCTGTTCAGATACTAGGATTCGCTCCCTCCACCAGTCCCAGGCTCTCAACGAAATCGTCCATGATGGATTTACCCTCAAGCCACTCTCCAAGATTGCTCAACGCATTGATGTGCCCAGCGGCGCCAATCTTGACCAGTCTTGAGTTCCATTGTTGCGCTCGGTTTTGCACATATTCAAGACTGCCGTATGGATCATCCGTGCTTGCGACCACGACGGAGGGGAGTCGCAAAGCGCCAGCGGGAACTACACGAAAAGAACTCGCGGCGGATGGAAAGGCGGGCGCATTAGGATCTGGCACGGCTACAAGAAAGGCGCCCGCAACGGCAGATGTAGATAGTGCCGCCCAGTGCGCCACAAGAAGGCAGGAGAGGCTGTGCGCCACCAGGATGATTGGATGCGCAGCGGCGTCCACGGCGTTCTGAAGAGCGCCATGCCATTCCGAGAGTTGTGGTCTGTCCCAGTCTGATGGTTTGAAACGCCTCATCGAGGGATTGGATCGCTCCCACAGCGTCTGCCAATGATCCTCACCTGATCCGCCAATACCTGGAAGCGTGATGAACGTTTTCATCCTCACCTCATTGCTATCCAATTGAGTGCGAGCCTTATCCGCCTGATGTGGAATATCAGAGCCGGAGACCTTATGTCCTTGCGAAAAAACGGGAGAACAGTCTCTGGAGCGATACCTACAAATTCACCTTCTGCTTTGGACTGGAACCGATGCCCAACTCAATCAGCCATTCTTTGATGTTGGCGCCGATCACATCTGGATGATCCTCCTGCAAGTAGTGCAAACCAGAACTAAGCTGCACGACTCGGCAGTTCTTGAGACTCTTCGCGAAGCTCTCAGCAAAGACCGGCGAGATGAGTGCGCCTGGATTGCCCACGAAGAGCAGCTTGGGGTAGGACGACTCCGCCAGCGCATGGTGGGCCTTGTTGATGGTCGAATACACATCCGCCGGCTTTCCCTCGATCGGCAGCTCGTTTGGGAACCGCCAGGTGGGCCGCCGTGATTCGGGTGTAGGAAAGGGCGCTCTGTAAATGGACATCTCCTCATCCGTCAGTTTCCTGACGGTCGCCGCGGGGAGCACGCCCTCGATGAATGCATTGCCTTCGAGGATCATCTCTTCGCCTACCTTTGGCGTTCTAAATTTCTGGAAGGTTTCGACCTGGTCCGGGTGAAAGTCATTCCAGGTAGGCATTGGCCGGATGAACTCCATGAAGGCAAGCCCGCGGATAAAATCGGGCCGACGAGCTGCCAGGTGAAATGCCAATCCTGATCCCCAGTCTTGCGCGATCACAAACGCTGAGGTGATTCCAGCCTGTTCGAGGAATGCATCGAAGTATCGGACGTGATCGGAGAACCGGTACTCGATGTCGGGTTTCCCCGATTGTCCAAAGCCGATGAGATCCGGTGCAATGCAATGCGCCACAGGTGCCACCAGCGGAAGGATATTCCGCCAAATATAAGACGAGGTCGGGTTCCCGTGCAGAAAGAGCGCGACGGGAGCTTCGCTGTTCCCGACCTCCCGGAACGTCATTGTAGAATCAAGAACCTTGATGTGGGGTAATTCAACGTCAATGAGAGTCGTCATTTCTGCTCCTTAAAGACGGTTTGGAAGATGATTTTTCTGAATCGTTCGAGCGCAGCAGGGCTGCGCTCCACTTTCATGCGCAGGATTGCTCCCTCCCAGGAAGAGAGCAGGAATTCGGCGAGATCTGTTGGATCAAAGGTCGAGTCAATCTCACCGATAGCCTGGGCGTTGGCGATGCACACGGCAAACGGCGCCCGCCATTCCTGGAAGATTGCCTCCAGTCTTTGCCGCAGTAGTTTGCTCTGAGAGACAGTTTCGAGGCTGAAATCGCCGATCAGACAACCACGATTCCATTTGTCCTCCGCCAGCACGCCGCTAATGATTTCCAGATACCGCTGCAGACGTTGCCGGGGAGTGAGGGAGTTATTCTCCAAAGCCTCTCGAACATGCCCCTGAAGGTTGGCAAAATAACGGTCAAGCACCTCCCTGGCAAATCGCTCTTTGGAGCGGAAGTGATTGCTAAATGAACCGTGTGGAGCGTTCGCGGCTGCGCAAATATCGCGCACGGTCGCTCCGGCGTATCCCGACTGGAACATCACCTTGAAGCCGGCCTTGAGAATGTCTTCACGAAGTGAGGGCCGCATGGAAATTATAATACGCACGAGCGTATTAACAGTCAATGAAAGGAGAATCTGGGTTATCCACTTTCCCCGTAAGAATTCCAGCGTGAACCCGTCGCGCCGCGAAACCGCAAGTACGCGTCCTGATCGAAGGCGCGTTCCCGCGCCGCTTCTCTATCAGTTGTTTTGAGCGAAACCATCCATATAACTGTCATCCTGAGCCAAGCGCTTCACAGATTTATCACGTGACACAGCGCTCGGTGCGCGGAGCCGAAGGACCTCGGCGGTGCCTATTACCTAATGCTGCTCGGAGCTTTTCAACCACCGAGCCCAATACTACTTCGAGGCGCCAGCGCTCATCGCTTTGCGCATCTCCGCCTCCGCTTCGTCGCTCCAGTATTTGCAATTGAGCTGCAGAAAAACAGACGTATATGGAACTGTCATGGTGGTCTTAAGCACAACGATGTGGAAGGTCTTTCCCACCTCGTCTACCTTGCCAATAATTTGCTCATGAGGGAGGGACGTTATTTTGCGTCCCTTGAGAGCAGTCTTGATCGCCTCACGGTATGCCGTCACCCCTGGAGCATCTACCTCGGTCACGAACGGTAGTTCTGCATCCATATACACAATCGGCCGCACATGGATCGAGCTGTCGATCGTGCCCAGCACCGTACGGATCACTTCCATCTGGTCAGTGTTTGTCTCCAAAGTTTCCACGCCGGCGGAGCTCTGCAGTGGGTAAGCCGAGTCCACGATCATGATCCAGTTGCGGTGTCCCATCAGAGGCAGTATCTGTCCCAACCGCGCTTGCCAATCCGGCGCCGGCTGTTGCGCACCCGCCGCAAGGCTAGTCATCACCAGCAATGTGAACAGCGAGAAGACTGCCTTGACTATACGCATCACAAGCTCCCTCCTGCGAGAGTCTCTCTTCGTTTCAGGCGCACTCCTACAAAGGAGTAAAGTGCGATTCCGCAGTAGCAGAACAGCGGGACCATGTAGGCGGCAGCGATACTGTGCTGCGTCTGTGAAATCCACCCCATAAGCGGCGTCAGCACCGCGCCGCCCACGATTGCCATGACGATCAGCGATCCACCGATCTTTGTATTCTGATCCAGGCCATCGATACCCAGAGCGAAGATCGTCGGAAACATGACTGACATGAAGAAGCTGGTAATGAAAATCGCCCACAACCCAACCCACCCCGGGAAGGCAACGCCAATCCCCACCAGAACAATATTCACCAGGCTGTAGACGCCCATCAGGTACGCGGGCTTTACGTAACGCATCAGCGCGGCGGAGCTAAACCTGCCCACGCCGAAGGCAACCAGCGTGCCGGTAAGAAAATAACCGGCGATCTTTTCCGGCTCCCCGGTTCCATCCTGCACATACTGGATAAAGTAGCTCCAGGTGCCGACCTGGGCGCCGACATACAGGAACTGGGCGACGATCGCGAAAAGAAAATTAGGGTAACCCAGCAGCTCCTTGAAGCTGCCATGGTCCTGGCCGTTCTCGTGCTCGCGCGCGATGGTGGGAAACTTGGTTCTGGCGATCAGGAAGGCCCAGATGAGCGTAATCGTCCCCAGCACCAGGTAGGGAGTAACCACCCGCATCGTCTCATGCTTCAGATAGGTGTCATAAGTGCCGGCCGCCTGCATGACGGAGACCTGAGACGGTGTCAATTCAATGCCGGAGAAAATAAATACCGTGCCCCCCAGTACGCCGGTGATCGCACCCAAAGGATTGAAGGCCTGGGAGAAATTCAGACGCCGGGCAGCACTTTCGGGCGAGCCCAGCTGCGCGACAAAAGGATTGGAGGCCGTCTCCAGAAAAGAAAGCCCACTGGCGATGACGAACAGCGCCAATAGAAAGAAACCGTAGCGTCCGATAACAGCTGCCGGCCAGAATAAGAAGCTTCCGGTGGTAAAGAGTAGCAGCCCCACCACGATGCCGAATTTATAACCCGTTTTCCGCATCAACAGCGCGGCCGGAATGGCCAGCAAAAAATAACCCATGTAGAAGGCGGACTGCACCAGCCCCGCCTCGAAACGGGAGATGGCGAACGACTTCATGAACTGGCGGATAAGAACATCGTTCAGGTTGCTGGGCACACCCCAAAGAAAAAAAAGTGCCGTCACCAGGGAGAAGGGAACAGCCAGGCCCTTAGGGACCAGTGGTTGTTTCGTATCGCCGATTTCCTTTGAGTCGGTAGACAGAGGCACGAGCATCGACGCGATTTCCTTTCCTGGCTAAATTCTTTTAATCCCCACAAATGTGCACATGGATGCCCAGTTCCGCCATCATTGCTGCCTTGGCGGCCAGCGCCTGGTCGGCTACCTGGCTGGTGGGAGCATAGGCCACGTTGAGATGGTTCGCTCGATGGCGGGCCATGAACTGGTCGCGCGTAACGCCGTGTAGCAGGGTATGCATGATCGGCCACTGCGGGGTGACCGACTTCAGTCGCCGCTCCGTCTCTTCGGCCGGAAGTTCAATCGCGGTTGCGCGCCCCAGATCAACATGCAGCGCCCGGTCTTCCACAAAAACACGGCTCCAAACCACGTGGCCGGGCTTGCAGATTCCGCTGAGCGTTCCCCCGCCCAGCCGGAAGTACATCGGCACCTGACGCTCGCTGCGCGCTTTGGCGTAGCCGCCCGCGATATGCGACGCGGGAACCGCTCCGGAGATCTGAAAGACCCAAACAAATTCATCTATGTCTCCCCCGCTGTAGTGCTCACCCCAACGAACGTCATGCAACGTTGTGGCTGGGTCAAGTTGCATGGCAGTCCAGACCCGGTTCGTAGTGAGCGCATCCAGGCCCGCGCATTCGTCCACCTCGTTGAAGTGCGGCAGCGGCCTGCCGGCATACAGCTCCCGGCCCTTCGCATCGAAGACCGGCGGACGGTCCACGTTATTGAGCAGCCCTTCAACCAGGTCGGAAGCCGGCGCCATATCTTTCAAACCCTGTTGGTACTGGATGCCGATAGCGTCGCACCCGAACTCGTCCGCAATCCGCACGGCCGCGATATACATCTTGCATTGACCCAGAACTTGACGATCGGTTAATTCAGTCTCCTCGTTAGATCCTGTGACGAAGGTGAACCGGCGGCCATCGAGCCAGCTGCGAACCGCCTGCGCTTCGTCATCGGTAACGTTCGCCATGGCGGCTACCAATGCTGATTGGCTAAGGCGTTCCTTGTACACGCCGGTCGGGTTGAGCAGATAGTCCTCAACGATGGCGTTATACATGCCCATGCAGCCCTCATCGAAAACGCCGAGGATAGCTTTGCGCGTCTTGAGATCACGAGCCAATAACGCGCCCAGCTCCCTCTCCGCCTTCGGCAGAACAGACATGTCCAGGTCGTGCACATGGCTCAAGTCATGATCGACCGCTTCTCCCTTGAGCCATTGCCGCAAGCCGCGGCGAAAGAATTCGTCTTTGAAATCCTTGCTCCACAGAGTGCTGAAGTGAACTCCGCCCTTGTGCAGGCAGCCGTTCAAGTTCAGCATGCCTACCAGACCCGGCCATTGGCCCGACCAGTTGGCCACGGTGAGGATGGGGCCGCGATGATGCTCCAACCCTGAGAAAACATTGTGGCTGTACTGCCAAACAGCCTCGGCCACGATGACCGGCGCATCGGGATGGATCTGCATGAAAACATCCATGCCCATGCGCTGGTTATAGATGAAGCCGTGTCCCAAATCCTCGCGATAAGGGTGCGCGCGGCGCAGAGTAAATCCTTCGGCCCGCAAGGCTTCCGTGAGTTGCTTTTCCATCTCCGCCTGCGCCGCCCAGCACACTTTGTTCGCGGATTGGCGCAGATCGCCGCTGGCGACCAACAGCACTTCTTTAGGGGCAAGGGGTGCGGGTGCTTCCAACACGGGGACAGCATAGGACGACATGTACAGTTCTCCTCAAAATCTCTCAAATACTTCTGAGTAGACGGCATCGACGATGCTCGTGGCGCAACTACCGGGGATCAGGGATCCAGACCACGAGACTTGAGGCTCGCGAGGCCCTCAGAAACCGCGCGGCTGACAGCGGCGGAAACGAGAACCGGGTCAGAAATCTGCATGGAATTTCGGCAACCGCTAACGATAACAGTTGCCTCCGGCATGTGGCAAAATGGTGGTCTTGTTCGGCCGGTCCGATCCGATTTGTCATCCCGGCCGTAGAGCTTGTGGAAAAATACGTTGTTGTGCCAGCCTCTTTAGTCGGGCCGTTGAAACAACAGATATGAGGGCTTTAGCCCTTGGGCCTTTCTTCGCCGGATGCGCAATGGCACGGCTAAAGCCGTGCCTTTCTTTGAGCGTGTTTTTCCGCAAGGTCTCTTAGAAGAGGGAGCATGAGTGACCGTTCCAAACCCTGGGTGGTACTGGTAGGCGGGTTTCTAGCGTCCGGCAAGACCACTTTAATTTTGGCCGCAGCCCGCGAGTTGCAGAGACGTGGTCTTCGCAGCGCCATGGTGTGGAACGACCAGGGGACTGACCTGGTCGACAGCCGCTATGCTGCTTTATCGGGCATGCACTCGGGAGAAGTGACCGGAGGCTGCTTTTGCTGCCGCCTTTCCCAGTTGATCGATGCCATCGCTGATCTCCGAGCGTACGCACCCGATGTAATCTTCGCCGAGCCCGTGGGCAGCTGCACCGATCTCTCGGCTACCGTGCTCCGTCCGCTGCTGCAGTATAGCGAAACTTATCAGCTTGCGCCGCTCACGGTCCTGGTGGATCCACTCCGTGCCCGCGCCATGGTGAAAGTGGGCGCCGATCCTGATATGCGGTTCCTCTTCGACAAACAATTGCAGGAAGCGGACCTGGTCTGCTTTACCAAGTCGGACCTCTACCCCGGCTATCCTGAGATGGGCATCTCGCACGCCCGCCAGCTAAGTGCCAAGTCAGGCCAAGGCGTTGCGGCATGGTTGCACGAAGTCCTCTCCGGTGCCATCGCTCGAGGCAGTCAGGGATTGGAGATCGATTATTCAGAATATGCGCATGCAGAAGCGGCGCTTGCCTGGTTGAATCTCCGAGCAGTCTTTGAACCTAAAGACTTGCTCTCCCCAGCGATGCTGGTTGGGCCTCTACTCGACGCCCTTGATGCAGCCCTCAGTGCCGAGAAAATCCCCATCGCTCACCTGAAGGCAATCGTCACCTCGCCCACCGGCTTTCTCAAGGCAGCCATCTGCGACAACGGGCAGGAACCCAGAGTTGAGGGCAACCTTGATGCCTCCCCAGCCGGCAAGCTCGAGCTATTGCTGAATTTACGGGCGGTGGGAGAGCCGGATCACGTGCGTGCAATCGTGGAACTGGAAATTCATAAGCTGGAGGCGGGTCTGACCGACTTCGTTCTTGACTGCTTTAGTCCCGCGGCACCCGTGCCGGAACGGCGTATTCCCAAGACCAGCTGAATAGAAGGAGGACTGCAGGTCTTCCGCCTTCCATTGGGTGCGCCATTCAAGCCGTCTTTTGGCTTGAGTGGGATATTGGCTCTCGATGTGCCACCTCGTCCGCCGCGCTCGCCCAAAGGAAATAGGGGTCAAACGCGCTTGGCGTTGACTTTAGTGGCGAGGCCCACTTTTTCCAGCAGCCAGATTCCCAGGTAGTTGACGTCCAGTTCGTACCAGGCCATTCCATGGCGAGCCGAGACCGGGTGCGCGTGGTGGTTGTTGTGCCAACCCTCCCCACCTGTCAGCAGGGCGACCCACCAGTTGTTGCGGGAATCGTCCCGGGTTTCGAACCGCCGAGAACCCCAGATGTGGGTCGCGGAGTTAACCAGCCAGGTCGTGTGTAGACCAACCGTGACCCGAAAGAAGACGCCCCATAGCGCCCAGGGCCAGCCGCCTACAGCCAACAGTGCAAACCCCATCACCGTTACTGGCAGCCAGTGGAATCGATTCAGCCAGCGGTAAAAGCCCTGTTTCATCAGATCGGGAGCGTAACGCTTGAGAACGCCGCTGTCGTTATGCAGCGAGCCGTTCAGTATCCAGCCCATATGCGACCACCATTTGCCGTCTCGTGGAGAGTGGGGGTCGCCTGGCTTGTCGGTAAATTGGTGATGCAAACGGTGCACTGCGACCCAGTAAACAGGGCTGCCCTGCAGGGCCATGGTGCCGCAGATCGCCATCGTGTACTCCAGCCATCTGGGGACCACGTACCCGCGATGCGTCAGCAGGCGATGGTACGAGAGGCCGATACCCACGTTTTGGGTGAGCACCCAAGTCACGGCGAAAACCGCCAGGGCCGACCAGCGAAACTCGAATAGTGCTGCTACCGCTCCCAGGTGGAAAATGCCGATGACCAAGGCAAATTTCCAATGGAACTTGCCCCGATTTGGCTCCAGGGCGTTTTGTAGCTCGGCTGCTTCCGTTGAATCGCTTGCCGCGGCTGTTGCCATCATTACAGCTTCATACCTCTTCAGTAGGCTAGTGGGCGCAAGCCCCTAGCGGTGTAAGAGTTGCGTAATACATCATAGCGGGACAAAAGCACCTTCCCCGCCCTGGGCGAACCCAGGTATTCAACAAGTTGTGGTTGTTAGGAAATCGGTCGTATACTGAATATGCGACCGTCACGGTCGTAATTGCATCTCTAGGTTAAGCGAGAATGCTTAGGCTTACCAAGAAGGCCGATTACGGGTTGATGGCGCTGAAGTTCCTTGCCGAGCGCCCCGACATGCCTTCTTTGAGTGCTAAGGACATCGCCGAGGCGTACGGTATTCCGCCACAGTTGCTGGCCAAGATTCTGCAACGGCTCACAAAAGCCGGGCTACTTCGCTCTCATGCCGGCACCAACGGAGGGTACGCGCTCTCTCGCCTCCCTGAGGATATTACGGCCTTTGAAGTAATCGGCGCGATCGACGGGCCCCTGTTTATTACCTCTTGCGAGACCGGCCCGCGTGGTTGTGACCTGACGGATAGCTGCACCATACGGGCGCCGCTACGTAAGGTGAACGAGAGCATCGCGGACGTGTTGAAGGCAATTCGTGTGTCCGACCTGTGTGACCATGAGCCAGGCAGGAGAGATCATGGCAGGCCGGTAGAATCCATGCTGGTGAGTTTGGGCAGCTGATTAACAATCGTAGTTCGTAACCTTGACCGAGAATGTTGAGTAGGAGAGAGCGCAATGAGCACCGTTGAGACTGCAGTGACGGCCCCCGCAAACGTGAAGCTGCCAATCTATATGGATGACCACGCCACCACGGCGATGGATCCCCGCGTGCTTGAGGCAATGATCCCGTTCTTCACCGACAAGTTCGGGAATGCTGCTAGCCGCAACCACTCCTTCGGATGGGAAGCCGAGCAGGCGGTCGATCATGCTCGGGAACAGATCGCCAAGCTTATCGGCGCCACCGCCAAAGAGATCATCTTTACCTCGGGCGCGACCGAGAGCAATAATCTCGCCATCAAGGGCATCGCAGAGATGTACCGCGAGCGCGGCAATCACATCATCACCCAAGTCACTGAGCACAAAGCCGTGCTCGATACCTGTAAACGCCTGGAAAAGTACGGCTACCGGATCACCTACCTACCCGTTAAGGCGGATGGGCTGATCGACCTGGAAGACCTGAAACGGGCCATCGACGACAAGACCATCCTCGTCAGCATCATGTTTGCGAACAATGAGATAGGCGTGGTGCAGCCAGTAGCCGAGATCGGCAAAATCTGCCGCGAGCACAACGTCATTTTCCATACGGATGCGGTGCAGGCCGTGGGCAAGATCCCGGTCGATGTGAACTCCATGAACATCGACTGCCTGTCACTGACCGGACACAAGATTTACGGCCCCAAGGGCTGTGGCGCGTTGTATGTCCGGCGCCGCAATCCCCGGGTGCAGATTTCGGCCCAGATCGATGGCGGTGGCCACGAACGCGGCATGCGTTCGGGCACACTCAATGTTCCCGGCATCGTTGGGTTGGGCAAGGCTTGCGAGATCGCAGGGGAAGAAATGGCGGCCGAGGGCGAGCGGTTGGGTAAGCTTCGCGACAAGCTGAAGGACAAGCTGATGTCCAAACTGGATTACGTCCACATCAACGGCTCCATGGAGCATCGTCTGCCCGCCAACCTGAACGTCAGTTTCGTCTACGTCGAAGGGGAGTCGCTGCTGATGGGCATTAACGATGTGGCTGTTTCCAGTGGTTCGGCCTGCACCTCGGCGTCGCTGGAGCCATCTTATGTATTGAAGGCCCTGGGGCTGGGCGACGATGTGGCACACAGTTCGATTCGTTTTGGTTTGGGCCGCTTCAACACCGAAGCCGAAGTTGATTACGTTGCGGACAAGGTCATCGATGTAGTGCAGAAGTTGCGCGAACTTTCGCCGCTCTACGAAATGGTGAAAGAAGGCATCGATATTTCAAAGATTGAGTGGCAAGCGCACTAAAAGCATTCGCTTTGGTGTAAGCACGCAAACGCTGGATACGAGTTGAGGAGATAGAAATGGCATATAGCGATAAGGTAATTGATCACTACAACAATCCGCGGAACGTAGGCCAGATGGATAAGAGCCAGCCTGAAGTAGGTACGGGTCTGGTCGGCGCTCCGGAGTGCGGCGACGTCATGCGTCTGCAGATCCGTGTCAATCCCGAAACCCAGGTGATTGAAGAAGCGAAGTTCAAGACCTTTGGTTGTGGTTCCGCCATCGCCTCTTCCTCACTCGCCACCGAGTGGGTGAAGGGCAAAACGGTCGCCGAAGCGATGCAGATCAAGAACACCGACATCGTGAAAGAGCTGGCTTTGCCGCCGGTTAAGATTCACTGCTCGGTGCTCGCGGAAGATGCGATCCGCGCAGCCATTGGCGATTGGAAAAAGAAGAACGGCGTGACCGAGACGGCGGATGCCACTGCCTCGGTAGCTCATTAATTCAGAGGCAAGATGGAATTAGCTGTCCTCAATGCGGAAAATGCAGCGCCGAATCAGAAGGGCATTCAGGTCACGGAGCGTGCCCTGAATCGGATTCGCGTAGCCATGGCCAAAGAGGGAGTCTCCCCTACCGAGGGGGGACTCCGCTTGGGCATTCAGGGTGGAGGCTGCTCCGGTCTTTCCTATAACATTCGCTTCGACTCGCAGCCCCGTGAACGCGATCGCGTGTACAACTTTGAAGACGTGCGTGTCTTCGTCGATCCCAAGTCGTTTATCTACCTCCATGGGATGATTCTCGACTACGAAGAGACGTTGATGCGCCAGGGCTTCAACTTTATCAATCCCCACTCGACCAAGTCTTGCGGTTGCGGTTCATCGTTTTCGGCGTAGACCCACCGCACTCGGCCCGGATTTCCTGTGGAGCTGTTCGGGTTGCCCTATGCAAATTATTGACAAAGTCAGTGCGCCGGCAAAATGCTGGTCCTGCGGCCAGGAAGTCGCGGACGGGCGGCCTTTCTGCGTCTCTTGCGGCAAAGTTCAGCCGCCCCAGCAGGCCAGCTGCTTCGGCATGTTTGGCTTGCCGGCAAAGCTGGACTTAGATGTGCAAGCGCTGGAAAAGCAGTTCTATCGTTACAGCCGCAAACTGCACCCCGATGTGTACGCGCGAGCCACGCAGCAGGAGCAGGCATGGAGTCTCTCGCAGGCTTCTCTGCTGAACGACGCCTATCGCACCTTGAAGAATCCGCTCGAGCGGACGAAGTACCTGCTGAAACTCGAAGGTGTGCAGTTCGAAGAAGATCGCGGAGCAGGCAATCTGAATCCCTCCAAGGTGCCCGCTGATCTGCTGGAAGAGGTCTTCGAGTTGAACATGCAACTCGAGGAATTGCGCCAGAACCAGATGCTGGGCGAGGACGATCCGCAACTGCGTCGCGATCTCGAGGCCGCGAAGAATCAGTTCGTTGCCCAACTCAGCGCGCTGGATGAGCAAGTGCGTGCCCGGTGGTCAGCTTGGGATGCCGCTTGGGAGCAAAACGATGAAGCCAAAAAAACCGCGGCCAAAGAAGCGATGACCTCGTTGTTGCAACGCCGCAGTTACTTACAGAACCTGGTTCGTGATGTGGAACAGACTCTGGGAGAGTCTTGAGAGTTATGGCGGAAGAGCGCGTAGTCGGTATTGACCTGGGCACGACCAACTCGTTGGTCGCCTTCATGCAAGGCGATAAGCCCGTTGTCATCCCCGGAGAAGATGGCCTGAACCTGGTGCCCTCAGTGGTGGCGTTGGCGCCTGCTCGTGATGGCGTCCGCCCAGCTATGCTGGTTGGCAACGGAGCCCGCCACACGCTACTGCACGCACCGGAGCAGGCCATCTATTCCGTTAAGCGGCTCATGGGCCGCGGCCTCGAAGACGTTACGGAAGAATTGAAATTCTTTCCCTTCCGCTTGGCCGACGAAATTCAGCCAGGCGAGGTGCTGCGCATTCGCCTGGGAGATACAGAATTTACACCGCCGGAAATTTCCGCGCACATCCTGCGTCAACTTAAGCGCAACGCGGAGCGATACTTCGGTGCTCCAGTGACCCAGGCGGTGATCACCGTGCCGGCCTATTTCAATGATGCCCAGCGGCAGGCGACGAAGGATGCGGGACGCATGGCCGGTCTCGAGGTCTTGCGCCTGGTCAATGAACCGACCGCCGCAGCTTTGGCCTATGGGCTTGATCGCGAAAAAGAAGGCATCATCGCCGTCTATGATCTTGGCGGTGGAACCTTCGATATCTCCATCCTCAAGCTCCATGAAGGCATCTTCGAGGTGATCGCCACCAACGGCGATACCCACCTGGGCGGCGATGACATTGATAACCTCTTGATTGCCATCGCACTCGATGACATAGCCGGGGATACCGGGACGGATCTGCGCCATCAACCCGAGGTCATTCAGGCGATACGCAAGGCGGTGATCGAAGCTAAGATCGCGCTCTCGTCGCAGCCCGTAGCACAAATGGACATCAAGCTCCCGCAGGGCGGCCGTTACCGGCGTGAAATCACCCGCGAGCAATTCGAACAGCTGATTCAACCCGTCATCGCCCGTACCATCGCCCCTTGCCGCGATGCGCTGCGCGATGCGCAACTTAGTCCCGATCAGATCGGCGAAGTAGTGCTGGTCGGCGGTTCCACCCGCATACCCGCGGTGCAGCGGCTGGTCAGCGATGTTTTTGAGCTCCCGCGTCGCGGTAAGCAGCCCCGTACCGAGCTCAATCCGGACGAGGTCGTCGCTCTCGGAGCAGCCGTGCAAGCCAATATTCTGGGCGGCGGATCAAAAGCTACCGAAGATATGCTGTTGCTCGATGTGACCCCTTTATCGCTCGGCATCGAGGCTCTGGGTGGGGTGGTCGCCAAAATTATTCAGCGCAATTCCACTATCCCAGCCTCCGCCTCCGAGTCATTTACCACTGGCGTCGATGGGCAAACCAATGTCGCCATACACGTGCTGCAGGGGGAGCGTGAAATGGCCAAGGACTGCCGCTCGCTGGCGCGCTTCGATCTGAAAGGCATCCCACCGATGACTGCCGGCATGCCGCGCATCGTGGTCAAGTTCCTGATCGACGCCAACGGCATCCTGCATGTTTCCGCGCTCGAGCAACGCAGTGGCAAACAGGCGGAGGTTTCCGTCAAGCCCGCGTACGGCCTGACCGACGAGCAGGTGGAGTCGATGATTCTGGAATCGTTCGACCACGCCGAAGAGGACATTCATCTCCGGCAGCTGGTCGAAGCCAGGAACGAAGCGGAAAACATCTTGAGCAAGGTTGAGAAAGCACCCTCTCTTCCAGCGTGGCAGCTACTCGAAACCGATGAAGCGGCTAAAATCCGCTCCCTCAGCGCCGAGCTAGCCGTACTCAAGCAGGGCGACGATCTGCAGGCGATACGAGCCGGAATAGAAGCCCTCGACAAGGCCACTCATCGCCTTGCCGAACTGATGATGGATGACGCTGTTACGAGCGCAATCAAAGGCAGGACGATGCAATCGGCGGATGACAAGTTGGGCCAGGGCCCGACAGCGCCGCATCCCATCGCTCAAGCCGAGTTCATGGAAAGAAAGTAAACTGAATGACTGACAACATGGTCCGCGTCACATTTCTTCCCGAAGGCCGTACGGTGGAGTTTGCGTACGGCACCTTACCTTACGGGCATCATGGAAAGCCCATGTCGTTCCTCGATGTGGCTGAGCACTTCGATATATTTCTTGATCACGCCTGCGGCGGTTCCTGCGCCTGCACCACCTGTCACCTTTGGACGAAAGAGGGCAGCGAAGCCCTCTCGCCGGCCGACGACGATGAGCTGGACCGGCTGGACATGGCGGCCGATTTGCAGCTTAACTCACGTCTTGGCTGCCAGGCCGTGATCACCGGACCGGGAAACTACGTAGTCGAGATCCCCAAGTGGAATCGCAACTACGTCTCCGAGGGCAAGCCGTTAAGTCTGGCGGAAGATAAGTGAGGGATTGAACGATGGCGCGTGAAATTACCTGGAATGACGCGGAAGAGATAGGTATCCAACTGCAGGAGAAATTTCCCGGCGTGGACCCCTTCACGGTGCGCTTCACCGACCTGCACAAATATGTAACCGAGCTTGAGGGCTTTACAGACGACCCTGCAAAGTCAAACGAACCCAAGCTGGAAGCCATTCAAATGGCCTGGCACGAAGAATACAAAGACGCTCAGTAGCGGGTTCTGTGGTTCTTGACGGCGCGCGGGGGTAGGACGGCTGCCCCAGGTTCGCCCCGGCGTACCTGGGCCGGAAAAGACGGGCGAAGCCCACCAAAGTTCTTTGCAAATCGATCAGCAGATCCGGGCTCGCTAGCAACGCAATCGAAACACATTTCAGCAAACGTACTCTCCGCCAAATCAGCCCCCGAGCTTAGCCGTATTCACTCCAACCGCAATCGGCATGCGCGCCAGTTCGGCCTCCGTCGAAGCATCCGGAACCGAGCACCCCGGAGTAATAATGTATTTGCTGCCCGCCTGTTCGCGCGCCAGCGTCCACTGCTTCCGGATTTCTTCCGTCGTAAGTTTATCGAAGTCCACTTCATCCACGCCGCCGGCGATTGCCTGCGAGTAAACCTTGCGCATCTCAGCAACCGGAATACCGCTCGTCTTGACCGAGTAGTTGATGACCGGCGCCGAAAAGTCCTTGAACTGATCCACGTAGGGTCTCTCCAGAGTGTGCAGGTGAAGCAGCGTCAGCTTAGTGTCAGCCAGGGCCGCAAGCACGCGCTTGTCATAGGGCCGGCTGTAGCGTTCATAGTCGGAAACGGATCCAAACTTGCTCGTAGCGTTAAAAATGCTGACCAGCGTCCCCGAGCACCCGATCTCCTGGGAACGATGAATATGATTGATGGTTGACTGCGTAATTGCTTCCATCGCACCATCCCAACCCGCAGGGTTTTCCTTCTGGAAGGCATGGATAGCGTCGATCACATCACTGCGATCCTCTGACCCTTTCTTGCCCGCGAACTCGGGCTCGGCCGCCAGCAGCAGCATCGCTGTCATGTAGGGACCATAGACCGTGTCGATAAAATACGCGTCCCCATGCAAGCCATCGCGCACCAGTTCCAGGGTGTGCAGTTGCTCGGGATAAGGCGTCTTTAACGGCTGCAGTTCATACCACTTACCAGTCGTCGATCGCGGGTAGTCAAAGTCATTCATGATCTTGACAAAGTCCGTATCGTACCTGCGATGGAATGCCAGGTGGTCCTGTGCTTCGAGCTCCGCTGTCGGGCGTTTGTAGTGGTGCCACATGCTGTAAGGCGGACGGTCTACTTCCTCTCCGCGCAGTGCGCGGTCCACTCGTTCCTTGTGTGTGAGGCGTGAGGAGCTTGCCCGGGACGACGGAACTGCCGTCATCGCGGTGACTGCAGCCATAGCGGAGATGAATTGCCTGCGATTGAACAAGTGTGACTCCTTTCAGTGGAAAACCCAGGTAGGGCAAATTCAACGCCAATCGAAAGCGCCACGGATAAGTGCAAAAGACTCCTGGGCTTCGTAGTAAATCGACAAGACGTCGAAGCGAACCTGATCCGGAACAACGGGTAGCGCATGAAGGTATTGACGAGCCATTCGGCGGAGCATCCGCTCTTTATCCGTGTCGACCGCCGCCTCAGCAGTGGCGAAACTCCGGCTGGTGCGTGTTTTCACTTCGATAAAGCAGAGAGTCGTATCTTCCCAGGCCACCAGGTCAAGATCGCCGCGGACCTTCGCGCTACGCCACCCACGTGCTACCACGACGTATCCATGGCGGCGCAGGTAAAAAAAGGCCGCTTCCTCTCCACGGCGCCCCACTTCCAGGTGGGCCCGGCGGGTCGAACCTCTTAAACGGACGGCGAGAGAGTCACTGGCGTGAACAAATTGCTCGAGTAATCGCAGGGCAAGCATGGGTCTCCATTGTCGCCGGAGTGCCCCTCTTTGCCAACTATTCCCAGTACCATCTTTCGCCATAGGGATAGGCGAAGCTGCTGATCTTCTTGCCCGTGTTGCTGATCCGGTGGCAGGTCCGTAAGCACTGGTTGGGTTAGAAACAATGACGGATACCGAAGGGTAGCGCGCTCTTGGAACGGCCATCGTGGCCATAGCAAGCTCAGCGTTACCTTCCGAAGCCTTGTGCCGAACTCCGTCACCGGCCATGTTCCCCGGCCGACGGGCTACACTACTGGCAGCGTGCGCCGTGAAAACTCCGATCACCATCTCGAAAGAAGATTATCTGAAGGCCGTTCTCGAAGCCGAAAGCGAAGGGCAGGCAGTCATTCCCGCAACCCTGGCCCATTGGCTCTCTGTGTCGCCGCCCGCCGTGACCATGGCGCTCAAGCGGCTGCGGCGGGATGGCTATCTTGAGGTGAAGCCGGACGGAATTGTGCGCCTCACGCCCAAAGGAAAAGAGACAGCCTACCGCACCGCATTGCGCCACCATCTGATCGAACGCATGCTGGCTGAGATGTTCGGCATGGAATGGTATGAGGTACACGACGAAGCGGAACGCCTGGAGCACGCTGTCTCCCCCGCTTTCGAAGCCAAGCTATTGGAAAGGCTGGGCTCCAGGGGAACCTGTCCTCATGGCAACTGGGTGTTGCCGGAAACCCCGGAGCAGCGCGGTAAGCGAGGGATGGTCTTGTTGTCGGAAGCCAGGGAAGATACCGGCTACACGGTCGTAAGCCTCTATGAACGGGATCCCAAGCTATTGCTTTTCCTGCACCAGGCGGGTATCGCCCCAGGAGGCCGCGTGAGTGTCCTGGCAAAAAACTACGACCGGACGATCTCGATTGAGACCTCCGCCGGCCGCTCCACCCTGGGGCACCCTGCGGCGGAGAAGGTCTGGGTAAAGCGGAAAAACTCCGGCAAAAGCTAACCGCAAATTGGTTTTAGAATTGTTACAGGTAGGTAGAACGTAGGTTTCAGGCGCGATTCCCAAAGTAATGGATTGTCGCAGAGTTGTCGCATTGTGAACTGGTGTCGTTGAGGTAGCCTCGATGCGAATGAGGAATCTTTCCTTTATCTGGTTCGTCGGTGCGGTGGTCTGGTGGATTGATGCCGCTGTCGCCGTCCACTATGGCAACAAGCCGCACGCTATCCTGGCGCTCGCCGTAGCCTGCGTCTTCTTCGCCGCCGGCATCATGTGGGTAAAAAGCACCGAAAAACGCTAGACACGCCCCAGAAAAACTCCTTTTCCTGAAGCCCCCTGCCCCGAGAGTACTGCTCCCCGCCCTTGAAGGGTACGCGCTTCAGCCCGTTCATAAGCCAACTCCAATCAATTCGGCTTTAGCCGCTGAGGGATGTTTTACGCTCGCTCTAACACCGCGCTACTGGTCCTGAAACCGGGCCTCGCTCAGATCCAATTCCCGCTCGATGGTTCTCAGCAGCTCGTCGTTGATCTTGTCTTCATTGCGCAGGCTGACCGCCGTGGAACGTTCCAGTGCGCGCAGTTCCTGGGTGAGATTCCGTTCATAGCGGGCCAGGGTGATCTCTTGTTCCGGCTTCGGCTCTTCGCTGCCGGCTTCGACCAGTGTGGCGCGGGCGCGGTAGTGGCGGATCAAGTCTTCGTAAATCGTCGCATGCTCTGATTTGGCTTCTCTGCAAAGATCCTTCAGGTAGTCGAGCACGGCGTTCAAGATGAGCAGCCGGGCTTGCTGTTCTTCGAGGTTGTGCTTGCCGCCGCCTCCGACTCCCAACTTCCTGATCACCGCCGGTAGAGTCAGACCCTGCAGAACCAGGGTGACGAAGATCACGCAGAAGGTAAGGAAGATGATGAAGTCCCGCTGCGGGAAAGGAGCACCATTCTCCAGTACGGTAGGCAGCGAGATGGCGGCAGCCAAGGCCAGCACCCCGCGCATTCCGGTCCAGGCCACAATAAATATCTGTTTGTTGCTGGGTTGCGGTTCTACCTGGTGCTGCAGTTTCCTGCGAATCCAATAAGCAATCGCGGCCCCGGGATAGACCCAGATAATCCTCAGCGCTACCACCAGGATCGCGAACGTGGCCCCATACCGCACCAGTTGGCCAACCGAACGATCGTGGATCCCGCTCAGAATCAAGCGAAGCTGCAAGCCCATAAGGATAAAAACGATGCCGTTGAGACCGAACTCCAGCGTCTTCCACACCGCGGAACTTTCGATACGCGCATTGATGGATAAAACCTCGGAGTTTTTGCGGCCAAGATACAGTCCGCAGACCACCGCCGAGAGCACGCCGGATGCATGAATTCCCTCGGCTGCGAGGTAAGCCAGGTACGGGGTGGCCAAGGAAAGAGTGATCTCCACCGGAGAATCAGTGATCTCGAGCGAGACCCGGTAGATGACGAAAGCGGCAAAGAGCCCAATCGCCACTCCTCCTGCTACCAGCCACAAAAGTTCCAGCATCGCCAAACCCGGCCCAGGCCGCCGCCCTGCGACCACCAGGGCCACGGCAAATTGCAGGGCCAGCAGCCCGCTGGCGTCGTTGACCAGGCTTTCGCCTTCCAACACATCAACAATCCGGCGCGGAAGACCGAGACGCTTGGCGATGGCGGTCGCGGCGATTGCATCGGTAGTGGACACCACGGCCCCCAGAACTGCGCCCAGCCGATAGTCGAACCCAGGAATCAACCACGTCGTTCCCACCGCAAGGCCGACCACCGTAAAACCCACCAACCCAAAAGCCAGCATGGAAATGCTGACGATGTTGTGGTGAAAGTCCCGCCAGGAAGTATTGAACCCGCCGATGTAGAGCAGCGGCGGCAGAACAACGAGAAAGACGACATCAGGATTCAGCGCAATCTGGGGTAGATGGGGCAGCAGAGAGAGAACCACGCCGCCGATGAAGAGCACGATGGGATAAGGAATTTTGAAACGTTGCGCGAGCGTGGTCAGCCCAGCGACCAGGAGCACTAGAAAGAGAAGTATCAGCTCAAGGTGGTGAATGCCTGCGGCCTGCACGGGGCGGTCTCCAGAAAATCGAGATTAATCCAGAGAATAGCGCATGCCCCAGCTCGCAAAGGAGAGCGTGGGGCATGCGTTCAGGCCCTAAACCGTCGCTGAGGTAAAGCTCGTCGCTTGCGCGTGTTCCTGCTCCACCTGGGCCACGCACCGCTCGAAGATATTCAGGCCAATCGTCGCTTCATGCTGGTTCACGACCAGAGGTGGCGCCAGGCGGATGGAGGTCTCTCCGCAGCCCAACAGCAGAAGACCCTGTTCAAAGGCCAGGGAGACGATGCGGTCGCGCAGTGCCGGCGCCGGCTCACGGCTCTGCTGGCTCTTGACGATCTCAACGCCAATCATTAGCCCTCTGCCACGCACATCGCCCACGATCGGATGCTCCGCCGGCCAGTCGCGCAACCGGGAAAAGAAAGCTTCTCCCATGGTGGCCGCATTGGCGATGCCCTCGCGCTCAAGCACGTCCATGGTGGCCAGGGCCGCGGCGATCGCCACTGGGTTGCCGCCAAAGGTTGAGGCGTGGGAGCCCGGTACCCAGTTCATGAGCTCCGCGCGTGCCATGCAGATGCCTAGAGGCATCCCTGAAGCAATGCCTTTGGCGATACAAACAATATCCGGCTGTACCCCGGAGTGCTCCACCGCCCACCATTTGCCGGTTCGCCCTGCTCCCGACTGCACCTCATCGACTACCAGCAGAATGCCGTGCCGGTCGCAGATGCGCCGTAGTTCCTGCATGAAGATATCCGGCGCCACCACGTAGCCGCCTTCCCCCTGGATGGGCTCGACGAAAATCGCCGCGACCTCCTCCGGAGGCAGTGTGGTCTTGAACAGCTTCTCTTCGATGTACCGCGCGCAACCCAGCGCAAAGCGCTCTTCCTCCTGCGGGCCACCACTGCAGCCGCGATAGGCGTAGGGATAGCGCACGTGCGTGACTCCTGGAACCAGGGGAGCAAAACGGCGCCGCTGTTGCGGTTTGGAAGCGGTGAGCGATAGAGCGCCCATCGTGCGCCCGTGGAATGCTCCAAAAAACGCGATCACGTTCTGCCGGCCCGTGTGGTAGCGCGCGAGCTTCAACGCGCATTCGACTGCCTCGGCCCCGGAATTGCCGTAATAGAAGCGATGCGGTCCGGGCATCGGCGCAATTGCCGAAAGGCGTTCCGCGAATGTCACCATATGCTCGTAATAGAAATCTGTGCCCGAGATGTGGATTAGCTCGGCAGCCTGTTGCTGAATGGCGGCGACTACCTCCGGATGGCAATGTCCGGTCGAAACCACAGCGATGCCCGCAGCAAAGTCCAGAAACTCGTTGCCGTCCACGTCTTCCACCCGCAGCCCGCGGCCGCGCTTGGCCACCATGGGGTAGGAGCGGGTATAGCTGGGGGAGACGTAGCGGTCGTCGCCGGCGATGATCGCGAGGGCTTTCGGCCCCGGCACCGGGCCCACGAGTTTCGGACCGTACTGAGCAACCAGTGTGCTGTTCATATGAACATTGTTCTGCATAAAGTATTCTCTGCTTTCTTGGCGTCGTTATCGGCGCCTCGCCTAAAGGCCACTAAGATACCGGCCCCAATGGATACATGGGGCGGATGGAGGCAGGGCAGAGCTTCGGCGGAGTAGAGCTAGTCGCCGCCGAAGAGACTAGGTCGGGTGCAGGCGGGTGGCACGCTCAGGTGCTTGCGTGGCGCGATGGGACGCGCTGACCAGCGGAAGCAAGAAACGGGCATGGGTGAGGCGCCGGTATCCATACTGCACCGTCTTTGGCTTCTCACGCGCACCTTATGCATCCTCTTCGCACTAAGGGTAGCACGGCCGTTCCGCCCAGCGACAGGGCCTCGTGGATATGGGACCTGCTGTTCGAGTTTCCTGAGGCCACCGGCTTCTCCGGAGCTTCCGTACCCTATTTCCGCTTCCACCGGGCGCCGTCTTTGGAATCCTCGATCACGATCCCCAATGCGGCCAGCTCTTTACGAATGCTGTCGCTGCGGGCAAAATTCCGCGCCCGCCGAGCCTGCTCTCGCTCCGCCACCAGGGCGTCGATTTGTTCGTCGCTGAGCGAATAGGCAGCCACAAGTCCGGGGGCCGCCTCGTCCCCTCTTCCTTCCTCTTGCGCCCACTTGAGCGCGCCCCGGGCGATCTCTGCATCGCGATCTTCGAGAATGGCAAAGACTTCATCGAAGCGGCGAAGAGCCCCCAGGATGGCTGTAACGTTGCCGGAGTAGAGTTTCCCGGCGTCGGCGGCTACGTTCCCCGCCCGTACCAGGTCGAAGATGGCTGCCCGTGCCTCTGAAGTATTCAGATCGTCTGCCAGCGCCTCACGGAAGTGCTGCTCCGCCGTCGCTGTCTGGGCTTCCAACTCCGCATTTTGCCCTGCGGGCCAACCCCCGCCACGGACTCGCTGGTAAAAAGTCCGCACCCGCTCCACCGCGCTGGCTGATTCCGTCAATCCCTCGGTGGTGAAGTTCAGGGGATGCAGATAGGGTACCGAAATAAGCAAAAAACGAATCGCCGACGCCTTGTAACCCTTAAGCAACAAGTCACGCAAAGTGAAGAAGTTGCCCTCCGACTTCGACATCTTGCGCCCATCCACCAGCAGGAAGCGCACGTGCATCCAGTGGTGGGCCAGGGTTTGCCCGGTGGCCGACTCGGACTGCGCGATTTCGTTTTCGTGGTGGGGGAACATCAGGTCCTCTCCCCCCGCGTGCAGGTCGAAGCTCTCGCCCAGGTATCTCAGCGCCATCGCGGAACACTCAATGTGCCAGCCAGGCCGGCCCGAACCGAGCTTGGTGTCCCAGTGTTTCTCGCCCGGTTTGGCGGCCTTCCACAGGGCAAAATCGCGCGCCGAGTCCTTGTCGTACTCGTCCAAATCCACCCGGGCGCCGTCGCTAATGGAGGAGAAGTCCTTCTTGGACAACTTGCCGTACTCCGGAAACCCCGCAATACGGAAATACCAGGAGCCATCCGGCGCTTGATAAGCAAGGTTCTTCGCAGCCAGCCGCTCAATCAGATCCACCATCTGCTCGATGTTTTCCGTGGCCCGGGCGATAATCTCCGGCCGCTCACAGCCGAGCGCATCCAGATCCTGAAAAAAGGCGCGCTCATATTTCTCGGTGTATTTCTCGATGGTCATATGCGCGGCCGCGGCATTGCGGATGATCTTGTCGTCCACATCCGTGATGTTCATGACCTGAAGCAACTTGCGCCCCTCTTGCTTCAGGAAGCGGCGCAAAATATCGAGCTGCAGGAAGGTGCGAAAGTTGCCGATGTGCCCATAGTCGTAAACCGTGGGTCCACAAACGTAGATACGCAGCGTCTCGCCATCGATGGGTTCCAGAACTTCGACAGTGTTGGAAAGAGTGTTGAAGAGTTGGATGGTCATCCGGGGCGGAGCTTTGGGGGCTGCAATTTTATCCCCAACTGACCCCATCGTTGCCGGCATGATCCTCATCCTAACGTCTTCAACGATCGAACGTCCACCAAGCCGGCCCTGGTTGTACCCAAATGGGAGCAAGCTACCCAAGCAACTGCTTCACCTCGGCAATCTTCTTGCCCTTCCAATGGCGGGTGAAGTTGTCGAGCGTACATAGGCTTGTGCTGTGCATGCGGTCCACGTAGAGCGCTCCGGAGAGATGATCAATCTCGTGCTGCAGGATGCGTGCGTACCATCCCGAGGCCCGAATCACCCTGGGTTGGCCATGCTCATCCAGGCATTCGACCTTCACCTTGCGCGCCCGGGGAACCAGGGCCACCAGGCCGGGTAGGCTAAGGCAGCCTTCAAAAAATTCAATCTCTGCCGGCGATTCCAGCGTCAGCACCGGGTTGATGATGACGTGGAACGCCACCGGTTTGCGCTCCCGCTCGGCCAGCACCTCCCGGCCGAGATCTTTCATATATTCTTCGCGATCTTCAATCACCGCCAGTTGCAACGGCACACCCACCTGCGGCGCAGCCAGGCCGACTCCCGGGGCATCGTTCATCGTCTCGCGCATCGCGACGATAAGATCCCGGGTACTGGGTAGCAGGATTTCCTCAGGTCGGAGAGGCTTGGCGCGGGAACGCAGAACAGGCTCTCCCACCGATCTGATTTTCAGGATCATGGATGCCCCAGCGCCAGCGAGGCGTGCGCGGTTAGATCCAGGGATGCGAAGCCGCCGGCCAGGAACCTCGGCCACGCGGCGGCCGCGATCATGGCCGCGTTGTCGGTGGAAAGAGCCACCGATGGGAAAGCGATGGGTAGCCCGCGCTTGGCGGCCTCCGCCGTGAACCGCTCCCGCAGTTCGCGGTTGGCGGCCACGCCGCCGGAGACGAGAACGCTTTCCGCCCCCAATGCCTCAGCAGCCTGGAACGTCTTTCGCTTCAGGTCGTCAACCACAGCCCGCTGGAACGACGCGATCAGACCCAGCGTCTGGGCATCGCACAGCGGCAGGGCCGCCGCGGGCCCGGCGAGGGGTAAGGCGGCCAGGGCGTCACGCCGCCGCTCGATCGAAGGGTAGAGGTCGTGAATCTGGACGTAACGAAGCACCGCGGTCTTTATGCCGCTGAATGAGAATGGAAATCGAAGTGTGTCCTTAGGGGTGTCGGGGCGATGCGCCTTTTGCTTCACCTGGCTGAGGGTAAAGGCGACGGCTGAGGGGTCCCCATGCGGGGCGAGCGCATCGATCCACGGGCCGCCCGGGTAGCCCAGTGCCAGCAGCTTGGCGACCTTGTCAAAGGCCTCGCCTGCGGCATCGTCCAGCGTGGCGCCTACGTTGCGGTAGGTAAAGCTCTCTCCGTCATGCCGGGTCAGATAGAGGTGTGTGTGGCCACCGGAAACCACCAGGGCCAGCGATCGTGCATAGTGTTCGTCGAGCCTTTCCCGCTGCGCCAGCAGAACTGCGTGAATGTGACCCTCAAGATGGTTGACGGCGATGAGCGGCTTGCCCAGGGCGAAGGCCAACGACTTGGCGTACGCGACGCCCACCAGCAGTGCACCCGCCAAACCCGGGCCCTCGGTTACCGCGATCGCCTCCAGGTCCGCGAAGCCAACTCCGGCCTTGTCCAGTGCGGCGCGGACCACCGGAACAATGTTGCGCAGATGTTCACGCGAGGCCAGTTCCGGAACCACACCGCCGTAGGGCGCGTGGATGGCGATTTGCGAGGCCACGATGCTCGATAGGATGCGCTGCCCTCGTTCCACCACCGCGGCTGCGGTCTCATCACACGAGCTTTCAATGGCAAGAATCAGGCCGCTTCCCGGGGCATGGGCGTCTTCAGCGCCGGAGATCAGCTGGCTGGGTTGACTCACGTTTCTATAGTAGTAGACATGGCTGTATCGACACCCAGCGCGGCACAGAAAGCCGCAGCGGAGATCGTTGCCCGGCTCCGCGCCGCCGGCCATCAGGCCTACTTCGTTGGCGGCTGCGTACGCGACTTGCTGCTCGGCCGCGAACCCGAGGATTTCGACGTCGCCACCAGCGCACCGCCGCACCAGGTGCTCACCCTGTTCGAGAAGACCTTTGCGGTGGGCGCCCATTTTGGTGTCGTCTTGGTTTGCAGCCCGGGGCCCGAGGGCGAGGAGGTGGTGACCGAAGTCGCTACCTTTCGCAGTGATGGCGTCTACACCGACGGCCGGCATCCGGACGCGGTTCGATTTTCCACCAGCCCGGAAGAAGACGTAAAGCGCCGCGACTTCACCATAAACGGAATGATGTTGGACCCAACCAACGGTGTGGTTCTGGATCTGGTGGGCGGCATGCAAGATCTCAGCAGTGGACTGATACGCGCCATTGGAGACCCCGATGAGCGCTTCGCTGAAGACAAATTGCGCATGTTGCGGGGCGTGCGCTTTGCTGCTCGCTTCTCCTTCGCGTTGGAGCCCGCAACCGCCGGGGCAATCCAGCGACTAGCCCCAGCCGTAAGCCAGGTGAGCCACGAACGAGTGCGGGATGAGCTGACCCGGATGCTCACCGAAGGCCACGCAAGGCGCGCCTTCGAGTTGCTGGATGCGACCGGGCTGCTGCTTCAGGTGCTGCCCGAAGTGGTCAAGATGAAGGGTGTGGCGCAGCCTCCGCAATACCATCCTGAAGGCGATGTCTGGGTGCACACGTTGTTGTTGCTAGAGGGTCTGCCTGTCGGCTGCCCACTGGCCCTGGCCTGGGCTGCGTTGCTGCACGACGTAGGTAAACCAGCCACATTCCGAATTGCGCCCGACCGCATACGTTTCGATGGGCATGTTGAAGTGGGGGTGCGGGTCGCCGCCGAAATTTGCCGCCGGCTCCGCTTTGCCAATCACGAGACGGAGCAGATCCTGTCGCTCATTGCCAACCACATGCGTTTTGCCGATGCGCCCAGAATGAAGGAGTCGACCCTGAAGCGGTTCTTCCGTCTGGAGCAATTTGACCAGCATTTGGCGCTACATCGCCTCGACTGTCTTGCCAGTCACGGATCTCTTGATCTGTACGACTTTGTCCAACAGCGCTACGAGGCCTTGCCGCAAGAGCAAGTCCGCCCGCAATTACTACTGAGTGGCAAAGATCTGATCGAAGCCGGCTACCGTCCCGGACCCCAATTCACCCAAATGCTAGCCACCGCCGAAGACGCGCAACTGGAAGGAGCAATTCAAACCCGCGAGCAAGCCCTGGCGCTCATCAAGGAACGCTGGCCTTTCCCCCAATGAGCATGCGAACCTTCCCGCCACAAGCAACTCAAAACGGAAGCACCACCCTGAACTTGTCATCCCGAGCGCAGCCGAGAGCCTGCGCTGAGCGACGTCGAAGGGGACCTGGCCCGTCCCTAACGCAACTGCCCCGCTAAATCGCGGTCTCGCCGACGGGAGATCCGCAGTGGCGCCTAACCCCAACAAACTAGTTAGAAATAGGCGCCACCGCAAACCACTACTTCTGTGCGTGTTCGAAGCGCTTATTGACCTCGTCCCAGTTCACCGTTCCCCACCACGCGGCAAGGTAATCCGGACGCTTGTTCTGGTACTTCAAGTAATAAGCATGCTCCCAGACATCATTTCCCAGAATCGGATACAGCCCCTGGGAAATCGGATTATCCTGGTTCGGCGAAGTCACCACCTTCAGCTTTCCGCCCTCAAAAACCAGCCAACCCCACCCTGAGCCAAACTGCTTCGCGGTGGTCTCATTGAACAGCTTCTTGAAATCCGCAAAGCTGCCGAAGTCCTTCTTGATCTGCTCGCCGATCTTGCCTGTGGGCTCACCGCCCCCATTGGGCTTCATAATCGACCAGAACATGCTGTGGTTCACGTGTCCGCCGCCGTTATTCCGCACAACTCCGCGGATGTCCTCTGGAATGGTGCCCAGGTTGCGCAGCAGATCCTCGGGCGAATGTTTCGCCAGTTCGGGATGCTTCTCGATAGCGCCGTTGAGGTTGTTGACGTAGGTAGCGTGATGCTTGTCGTGATGAAGCTTCATCGTCTCAGTGTCGATGTGCGGTTCAAGCGCGGCGTAGTCGTAGGGAAGTGGTGGCAGTTCGTAAGCCAAAATATCCTCCTGGATTGATCCTTCATCCACTTGGGATGAGTCTGGGACCAGCTTGCCCGGATCGGGGCGTGGTGCGGGTTGAAGCATTTTCACTCACCAGAAGTGAGAATGCTGTGGGGAAACCTTTCACGGGCAAAAGCACTGGGCGCAACGGCTGCGCCTGATTGCCCACTCCAATATTGCGTCTCCATCGTATGGGATGCAACTCCGGCTGGTCAGGTTCCGGAATGTAGGCTCAGGCAGGCGCCCGATTTCCTTGCCACGCTAGAAATCGGGCCACGCCAGTACCCGGGCGGTTCCCCTCACTCCTTATGGTGATATCGATCAGGGATCGCGAGTTTACACTCAGAAGAGTTTGCCGTGCTGCCCCATCAGCTCGGATTTTTTGGATTTTGAGAACACATTTGCGTTGAACCGGACACGAATAACCCGCAGGCAGCTCTTGCGCCAGGCGGGCGCTAGTGGAGCGCTCGCCTTCAGCGTGCCGGGTCTGGCAACCGGTGAAGAGCCACAAAATCAGCCCTCCGCCCCCGCAAACGCCCCCAAGACCGAGAGTCAGGCTGCGGAAAAATACGCCCATCCGCCAGGCGTCTTCATCAACCGCCCTCTTACCCAAGTCTCCAGAATGGCCGAAGCACTTCTGGACGATATGGCAGGCAGAAACTCTGATTTCTTCTTCAACGAGGCCAGCCCCAGGAGCGGTTTGGTGCGTGACCGGGCGCCGGTTGTCGGACGATCCCTCAGCCGGGTTGCCAGCATCGCTGCCACCGGCTTTGGATTAAGCGCTCTGTGCATTGCCGCCAAATATAACTACCTCCGTCCGCTCGATTGTGAGCAGCGGGTCGAGAAGACCCTCGCCTTTCTGCTCGAAGAATGTCCCCACGAGCACGGTTTCCTCTACCACTTCATTGACATCGATAGCGGACAGCGGCTGTTTGGTAGTGAGCTGTCCTCGATCGACACCGCGCTTCTGCTTTGCGGCGTGCTTCACTGCCGTCAGTACTTCACCGGCAATACTCGCATCGAAGCCCTCGCCACCACGTTTTATCGCCGCATCAACTGGCAGTGGATGATGAATGGCGGCACCACGCTCTCCATGGGCTGGTTGCCCGACCAGGGCTTCCTCAAAAACAGATGGGATATCTACTCCGAGCTCACCACCATGTACCTGTTGGCGATCGGCTCACCCACGCATCCCGTTCCCGCCGAGGCTTGGGACGCAGTGCAGCGGCCGGTCGTCTCCTATGGCGGAATCGATTACATCAGCGGCAACGCGCCGCTTTTCATCCACCAGTACCCGCAGGCCTGGTGTGACTACCGCAACCTGCGCGACCGCCACGCTAACTACTTCACCAACTCCATTGCTGCAACTCGGGCGCACCAGCTCTGGTGCCTGGTGCAGGGACAGAAATTTCCCTGGATCGATCAGGACATGTGGGGCATATCCGCCTCCGATTCCCGCCAGGGATATCGTGTCTGGGGAGGGCCGCCTTCGATCGGGCCTCTCGATGGAACGCTGGTGCCCTGCGCCGCCGCAGGCTCGCTCGTCTTTCTGCCCGCCGAATGTTCTCACGTGTTGTTAACCATGCGCGAGAGATTTGGCGATAGGCTTTACGGGCGCTACGGATTTGCCGATGCCTTCCAGCCGAAAGCCGGATGGTATGGCGACGATGTGATCGGCATCGATGTGGGTATCGGTATGCTGATGGCAGAGAACCTGCGTAGCGGTTTTGTGTGGGACTGCTTCATGAAGAATCGAGAAATTGCCCATGCCATGCGTGAAGTTGCTTTCCATCCTGACCCCGACGCAAACACTCAGGTCCTCTAATAAATCCACGGTTTCTCCCGCACCTTTCGCGTAGCCACCCTGTGGAAATCCCCCGGCCCGGTTATTTTCAAGTCCTTTGTAACTTGGGCCGCATCAATCCTTTAATCTGCAATCCCGGTTTTCTTTTATGTGCGCGAGGAACACAATTCGATGACGGATCAGGCTTCCAGCTACCGCTGGATTGAGGGGCAGGGCCCAGCCTTCGGATCACCCGGAGTAGAACCACGTTGGAGTTCCAGCGAAAAAGATGCAGTAGGTATGGCGTATTCCGCCTCCAGCCGCATTTGGTTTACGGTTTCGCATGGCATTCTCAATGAGATTTACTACCCCACCATCGATCGTCCGCAGACCCGGGACATGGGGTTCCTGCTGACCGACGGAGAGACATTCGTCCATGAAGAGAAGCGCGATCTGGAGCGGACCTTTGAATACATCGACAGCTATTCATCGGCCGTGCGGCTCACCAATTCCGATCCTCAGGGCCGCTACAAGCTCATCAAGGAAGTGATTGCCGATCCGCACCACCCTGTGGTGTTGATGCGGGTGCGCCTGGAAGGCGACAAGAATCTGCTTTCGCGGATGAAAGCCTACGCGCTGCTGGCGCCCCATTTAGACGTCGGAGGAGCAGGCAACTCAGGTTTTGTTCTCGACCTGTCTGGGAAGCAGGTGCTGTTGGCGGCCAAGAATGGCATCTCGCTGGTGATGGCGGCGAACTGCGGATTTGCCCGCGCCAGTTGCGGCTACGTCGGCAGGAGTGACGGTTGGCAGGACCTGATGGATAACCTTCGCATGGATTGGCAGTTCGGTTCCGCCCCCGATGGCAACATCGCGCTCACCGGCGAGATCGACATCAGCCAGCACCGCGAATTTGTCATAGCCATTTCTTTCGGAGAGGGCCACCACTCCGCGCTAACCACCGCTTTGGCTGCGGTCACTACACCTTTTGAACCAACCCTCAAGCGCTTCAACGAGCAATGGCATCGGACTGCCCCGCCGGCAGCCTTGAAGGGCGCGGCTCAGGATGCCGGCCGGCTGCTGCAAATAAGTCAAAACGTAATCCTGACCCATGAGGACAAATATTATTCCGGCGCCTTCATCGCCTCGGCTTCCATTCCCTGGGGACAGTACAAGGGAGATGACGATGTGGGTGGATACCATCTTGTCTGGACCCGCGATATGGTGCAAAGCGCCACCGCCCTGTTGGCCTGTGGCCGCATAGACACCGCCCGTCGGGCCTTGGTGTACCTCGCTTGCACGCAAAAGCCGGATGGCAGCTTTGCCCAAAATTTTTGGATCAACGGAACCCCCTACTGGAAAGGGATTCAGCTCGACGAGGTTGCCTTTCCCATCATCCTGGCGTGGCGTCTTTGGAAACTGAAAGGCCTGGGAGACTTCGACGTCTTCCCGTTCGTGCAGCGGGCAGCCGGATTTCTCGTGCGCCACGCTCCAGTGACTCAGCAGGAGCGCTGGGAAGAAGCCCCGGGTTACTCACCCTCGACCCTGGCAGCCGTTATCTCCAGTTTGATCTGTGCCGCAGATATCGTGCGCGCCAGCGGATCTGAGGTATTGGCCGTTTTCCTTGAAGAGCATGCGGACTGGCTCGAATCCCACCTCGAGGAGTGGACGGTGACCAACAACTCCACTTTGTTGCCTGGCGTTCCGCGGCACTATATGAGGATCCGGCCACCCCAGTGTGGAGATCCCTATGCCAGTGACGGCTGCGACGGAGAAACCGTGCGCATTAACAACCGCGGGCCGGGAGAGAGAGCCGACTTCGAAGCCCGCAATCTGATCGACGGTGGTTTTCTGGAACTGGTCCGCTACGGCGTCCGCAGAGCGGATGATCCCATCGTGATTGATTCGCTAAAAGTGGTCGACCACGCCCTTAAGGTAGAAACCCCTCTGGGGTCCTGCTGGAGACGCTATAACCACGATGGCTATGGACAGCGGCACGACGGGGGGCCCTACCTCGGCTGGGGTCAGGGTCGTGCGTGGCCGCTCTTGACTGGTGAGCGCGCACACTACGAGCTGGCAGCCGGTCACGATGTAAAGCCCTACATCCTGGCACTCGAGGCTTTTAGTTCGCAGGGCGGTATGCTCCCTGAACAGATCTGGGACGCACCTGACATGCCCGAGATGGGGCTAAAGCTGGGCAAGCCTACTGGTGCGGCCATGCCGTTGGTGTGGGCACATGCGGAATATGTCAAACTGCTACGGTCGGTGACCGACGGCGAAATATTTGATCGCATCTCCGCCGTCGCCGAGCGCTACTGCCGAGACCGACGGCCGTCCTCGATTGAGATCTTCCGCTTCGAACGCCAACTACAGAGTATGGTTGCGGGAAAGACGGTGCGCGTGCTGGCGGATGAGCGATTCTTCCTGGTCTGGACGGTGGATGATTGGAAGACGGTGCAATCCACCGACAGCCATAACCTGGGCTGCGCAGGCTACTTCGCGGACATGCAAACCCAACCAGGCAAGGCCGGACGGTTGGCCTTCACCTTGAAATGGCATTCATCGGACCGCTGGGAAGGCCGCGATTACGAAGTTCGGCTTGATCCAGCCACTCAGGACACCAGAAGCGCGCCAGCTTCATCTTAGGACGAAAGGGATCCAAGGACGAAAAGGACCGGGGCGCAAGACGTGAACAGGAAACCGAAGTATTCTCGAGAGGAAGGGTGAGATTGTTATGAGCGAACTGGATCAGCTGTCGATCAATGCACTGCGATTTCTAGCCGTAGATGCCGTAGAGAAAGCTAACAGCGGACACCCTGGAGCGCCGTTGGGCGATTCTCCAATGATGTACCTGCTCTTTCATCAGTTCATGCGCCACAACCCGGCGAACGCCAAGTGGACTAATCGTGACCGCTTTGTGCTCTCCAACGGGCATGCGTCCGCCATGCTGTACGGAACGCTGCACCTGGCCGGCTACAAGGTCAGCATTGAAGACCTGCAGCAGTTTCGCCAGTGGGGTTCGATCACGCCCGGCCATCCGGAGTACGGCGATACCGACGGCGTGGAAGTGACCACTGGCCCGCTGGGACAGGGTTTCGCCATGGGCGTGGGGATGGCAATTGCCGAAAAGCATCTGGCCGCCCGCTACAACCGGCCGGGCTACAACATCGTCGATCACTACACCTACGTCATGTGCGGAGATGGCGACTTGATGGAGGGAGTCTCGCACGAAGCCGCTTCGCTTGCTGGCACTCTCCGTTTGGGCAAGATGATTTACCTCTACGACGACAACCTGGTCTCGCTCGATGGACCGACAGAGCTCTCCTTCACCGAAGATGTGACCGAGCGCTTTGAGGCTTACCACTGGCATGTGCAGATGGTCGACAACGGCAACGATCTCGATGCCATTTCCGAAGCCATCAAGATCGCCCAGAGCATCACGGATAAGCCTTCGCTGATTCGCGTACGGACCGTCATCGGTTACGGCAGCCCTAAAGCAGGCACCAACAAAGCCCACGGTGAGGCTCTGGGCGCCGAAGCAGTCAAGGCCACCAAGAAGAAATTGAACTGGCCCGAAGACAAAACTTTCTATGTCCCGGATGAGGCGAAACAGAACTGGCTGCAGGCCGTCGATAAGGGCAAGAAGTACGAGCAAGAATGGAACGACCTGTTCGCCGCATACAAGAAGGCATTCCCCGACGTGGCAGCGGAGTTCGAACGCGTGCAGTCCGGCGTGTTGGCCGCTGGTTGGGAGAAGAGTTTGCCGGTATTCAAGGCGGATGCCAAGCCCATCGCTACCCGCAGTGCGGGCGGCGAGATCATGGATGCAATCTCCCAAGCGGTGCCGGAATTGATTGGCGGTGCGGCGGATCTCACGACCTCGACCAAGACGATCTTGAAAACCGGCGGCAATTTCCACCTCGATCCTGCCGGGCGCAATATCTGGTTCGGTGTGCGCGAGTTCGGCATGTGCGCGGCAGTCAATGGTATGGCCGTTCACGGTGGTTTGATTCCCTACGGATCGACCTTCTTCAACTTCAGCGACTACGCCAAGCCGGCCATTCGTCTGGCGGCTCTGATGCAGGCGCACTCCCTTTTTATCTTCACTCACGATTCGATCGCGCTCGGTGAAGATGGACCAACCCACCAGCCCGTCGAACAACTCGCCATGCTGCGAGCCACGCCCCATCTAACCGATTTTCGCCCCGCGGATGCCAATGAAACCAGCGCCGCGTGGCGGCTGGCTCTGGAACGAAAGCTGCCGGCCTTCATGGCGCTCTCGCGTCAGAACCTCCCCATCCTCGACCCCGAGAAATACAAGGTGGCCGAGGGTGTCAGCAAGGGCGCCTACATTCTGCAGGATGGCGGCACTTCGCCCGACCTGGTGATTGTTGCCGCCGGCGCTGAGGTCTGGCCGGTTCTGCAGGCTGCCGCGGATCTGAAGAAAGAAGGCATCTCCGCGCGTGTAGTCTCCATGCCCAGCTTCCGCATCTTTGAAGAGCAGTCCGAAGCCTACAAGCATCAAATCTTTCCCGATCACCTACCAGCGCTCGCAGTCGAAGCCGCTGCTCCCATGCCCTGGTGGAAGTATGTCGGACGTCACGGAGATGTGATCGGTCTGGAGCGCTTCGGAGCCTCTGCCCTCGGCACCAAGGCGCTGGAAGAACTCGGCTTTAGTCCGGCAAACATCACCAAGCGCGCCAAACAGTTGTTAGAGCGCGTCCGGCCCGCGGTCGCAGCAGGGAAATCCTAACCGGCTCTATACCTACGGAACCCTGGGTGGCTCCGTAGGTATAGAAATTTCTCGAGGGAAGCGACGGGTGCCCCAGGTGCGCCAAGGCGTACCTGGGCTGAAAAAGTCCGGGCGAAGCCCGGCGAACGCTTTCACTGGACTCTTGAACGATCGATTTTCCCTCGCCAAACCTTCCCAGGCAGTCGGAGGCACACCGATGGCAGAGATCAGCACAATTCTTTGGGATGTGGGCGGCGTCCTCTTGACCAATGGTTGGGATCACAACGAGCGCGCTGCCGTCCTCAGCCAGTTCGACCTGGACAGCGCGAGCTTCGAACAGCGGCATGAACTAGCCAACGATCCCTGGGAAAAGGGCCTGATGACGGCCGAACAGTATCTCCTCCAGACTGTCTTCTACGAGCCGCGTCCTTTCACTCCAGCCGCTTTCCTGCAAGCCATGAAGCAGCGATCCGTCCTGATTCCGAATAGCGCTATCCGAATCCTTCAAGAGCTTGCCGCATCAGAGGAAGTGGAACTGGTAATGCTCAATAACGAAGCCCGGGAGCTGAACGACTACCGGATCGAGCAGTTCGAACTGGGCCGGTACTTCGACGTTTTCCTGAGTTCCTGCTACCTGGGGCTGCGCAAGCCGGACCCCAAAATCTTCGAGCTGACGCTTGATGTGCTGCAGCGAGATCCGGAGGAAGTAGCCTTTATCGACGACCGTCCACAGAACTGCCAGGCGGCGGAAGGGCTGGGAATTCACGCAATTCGCTATCAGGATGAAGCACAATGCGTGCAGGCGCTGGAGCGATTGGGGCTTGCTGCCGGCGTAAGGACCTAAACACCACTTTGCGAGCAAGGAGCAAGATCCCATGGCAACCACAGAAGTGCAGTTCTCTCCCGAAGATTTGAAAGCGGCGCAAAGTGCCGAGCGCATTCCGGAGCCTACAGCCGTGGTCATCTTCGGCGCGTCCGGTGACCTGACCAAACGCAAGTTGTTGCCCGCGCTCTTTCACCTCGAGCAATCCAATCTGTTGCCTGCAGAGTTCTCGGTGGTTGGCGTTGCTCGCCGTCCATTGCAGGATGAGTTTCAAAACGACATGCGCGAAGGCATTCTGCAATTTGGCGGCGTCAAGGAAGGCGAGCAGAAGCTGGACGAGTTCATGAAGAAGGTCACCTACCATGCGATGAACTTCGATGACCCCGAAGGCTATGGAAAATTGAAGACCTTGCTCGAGGGTATTGACCAGAAGCAAGGCACCAGGGGAAACCGGCTCTTCTACCTGGCGACGGCCCCGGAGTACTTCGCTGACATCATCCAGCAATTAGGCGCGCATGGGATGGCGAAGCCCGAGAAGGGCAAAGTGCACACCATCATCGAGAAACCCTTTGGCCATGACCTGGCTTCCGCGAAGGAATTGCTCAACGACGTGAACCGGGTCTTTGCCGAGGATCAGATCTTCCGCATCGATCATTATCTGGGCAAAGAGACCGTGCAGAATATCCTGGTCTTTCGTTTTGCCAACGGAATCTTCGAGCCTGTCTGGAATCGTAACTACGTCGATCACGTACAGATCACGGCGGCGGAAGATATCGGCATCGAGGGCCGCGGGCCCTTTTACGAGAAGGCGGGCGCACTTCGTGACGTGGTGCAAAACCATGTGATGGAGCTCCTTTCTTTCGTTGCCATGGAACCTCCAGTTTCCTTCGAGGCCGAGGCGATGCGCCGGGAAAAGGTAAAGGTGTGGCGTTCCATCACTCCCATCCACGGCATGGACGCAGTCCGCGGCCAATACGGCCCGGGCAAAGTGGACGGTAAAGAGGTAAAGGGCTACCGGCAGGAAGACCGGGTCGACCCAAACTCCGGCACCGAGACCTACGCGGCGCTGAAGATCGGGATTGAGAACTGGCGCTGGGCGGGTGTTCCCTTCTACCTCCGGGCGGGTAAGCGGCTGGCCAAAAGGTCAACTGAGATTACAGTTCAATTCAAGCAACCACCACAGTTGCTATTTAAACAGCAATCCGGGGCATGCAAAGAGCTGCAGCCGAATCTGATCGCCATGCGTATCCAGCCGGATGAAGGTATTTCCCTGCGCTTCGGTGCCAAGGTGCCCAGTCCGAACATGGAAGTCTGCCCGGTGAACATGAACTTCAGCTATGCTGACGCCTTCGGCAAATCCTCCGCCAACGGCTACGAGCGTTTGCTGCTGGATGCGATGCTGGGTGATGCCACTCTATTCGCTCACCGGGATGGCGTGGAGGCCACCTGGTCACTGCTGACACCGATCCTGGAGCAATGGGCAGCCAGCAAGCCCAAAGGCTTTCCCAACTACGCCGCCGGCACCTGGGGACCAGAATCCGCCGACGAATTACTGTCGCGGGATGGACGCGCCTGGCACAAGCTCTAAAATACAAATTGCATGGCTGAGACGATAGAAGTCCTCTATTACGTGGATGCGAGCGCGGAGGCGGTGACCCGGCGCACGGCGCAGTACTTTGTGGATGGGATTCGCGCCGCGGCGGGGGCACGCGGTAAAGCGCGCATCGCCATCTCGGGCGGCCGCACTCCCAAGAATGCGTTTGCGCTCCTGGCCGACCCCAGCGCCCAATATCGTGAGCAGATTCCCTGGGAAAACCTCGAAATCTATTGGGTGGACGAACGCTGTGTACCGCCCGATCACCCAGACAGCAACTACCGCATGACCCGCGAGGCTTTGTTGGACAAAGTGCCACTGAGCGAGGCCCAGATCTTTCGCATTCGAGGCGAACTCGACCCGGAAGAAGCCGCGTCCAAGTATGAATTTGCGATCCGGCAAAGCTTTCGCCTGGAAGGCGCCGAGATCCCCATTTTCGATATGGTGGCTTTGGGAATGGGCCCCGATGGGCACACGGCCTCCCTTTTCCCCCACACCGCCGGTTTGCAAGAGATGATGCGTATTGCCATCGCCAATCACGTTCCGCAACAAAAGGAAACGTGGCGGATTACGCTCACCTGGCCGGTCATCAACCGGGGACGGGATGTCTTCTTTCTCATCGAGGGTGCCGACAAAGTGGACGCGCTCCGTGCGGTGTTCACTGGCCCCTACGATTCGGAAACCTATCCTTCGCAGTTGATCAAGCCCGCCAGCCGTCGCATCACCCTCCTGCTTGACTCTACTGCTGCCGCCGCCTTGCCCCCGCCCGGGGCTGATGGCGTGGGCCGGTTGGAGATCACGCGATGATTCTGGCAGGAGATGTGGGCGGTACCAAGGTCGATCTTGCGTTGTGCAAGTTTGAAAACGGGCAACTGTTGACCGCGCACGACCACAAGTTTCATGCCAAGGATTTCCCCGGCTTGGTGCAGATCGTGGAAGCATTCCTGGCGGAATGCACGCAAACGCTCGGGCAGCCTGTCGACGTGTTAGCCGCCTGCTTCGGCGTGCCCGGTCCAGTGCGCCACGGGCGTTTAAAGCTCACCAATCTTCCTTGGATACTCGACTCCAGCCAGCTTGCGGTCGATCTCAAAATAGAACATGTTTTTCTCATCAACGATCTTGAAGCCAATGGATATGGAATCGCCGAGCTAACCCCTGATCAGATTCTCGTTCTCAGCAAGGGCGACCCGGCGGCAGAAGGAAATCGCGGCTTGATTGCGGCGGGCACGGGGCTGGGAGAGGCCATTCTGGTGTGGAATGGACACTCCTATCTCCCCATGGCCTCGGAAGGCGGTCACAGCGACTTTGCTGCACGCAATGAAGAAGAGATCGGCCTGCTGCGCTATCTACAAAAAACCCTGGGTGGCCGCGTCAGCTCGGAACGTGTCATCTCCGGCATTGGACTGGCCAACGTCTACGCCTACTGTCGTGATGTAAAAGGCTTGGAGGAACCGCCTTGGCTCAAGGACCGTATGCGCACGGAAGATCCCAACGCGGTGATTGGCGAGTTGGGCGAGTCCGGCGCCAGTGAGCTTTGTGTAGAAGCGTTGAATATCTTTGTGTCTGCTTATGGGGCAGAAGCCGGCAACCTGGCGTTGAAGATCCTGGCCGTCGGCGGTTTGTATGTGGGGGGCGGTATTGCCCCCAAGCTGCTGAAGAAGATGCAAGATGGTACATTCATGAAGGCGTTCACCGACAAAGGCCGGCTGAGTGATCTACTGGTACAAACGCCGGTGCGCCTGATCCTGGAAAGCCGCGCTGCTTTAATGGGCGCCGCAGCCTATGCTGAAGCCCGTGCGGCAGAGATAGGCGGGCACTCCGAGCGCGCGCAGTCCGTGCAAATGGCGCCGTCGTAGGCGACGTCGTTATTCCTGGAGAGTGTACTTATGCATAGCAAGTCACGGCAGCGTTTTGCCGGTGTAATCGTATTTTTAGTCGCGGCGTTGATGGTCGCAACCCCCCGCATGGCGTTAGCCCACGCCGTCTTGTTGAGCTCCACCCCAAAGAAGAATGCCGCGGTGAGCGGGCCCGACATTACGATCAGTCTCAAGTACAATTCGCGCGTCGATGGAGCGCGCTCATCGCTCACCCTGGTAAAGCCGGATGGTTCGGTGGAGAGTATCGGCGCTCTCACCCAGCCTCTTCCCGATACCTTGGCCGCTACCGGCCATAAGCTCGGCAAGGGTGCCTATGTGCTTCGCTGGCAAGTGCTGTCCAGCGACGGTCACATCACGCGTGGCGAAGTCCCTTTCCAGGTGGAGTAATTAAAATCAGGACGAAGGGCACGGCTTTAGCCGTGCCGTGAGGAACGGGACGGATGCGGCCTTTAGGCCCTGAGGTACGTTTTGCCGTTGACGTCTATGAGCATTACAGTCTGCGAAAAACTCATGTTTTTTTGTTAAGGCACGACTTTTTTCCCAAGTTGAGATGAACGTTTGATCTGGCTCCTGCGCGATATTGATCTTCTGAGCACGTTGCTGCGTGCGGCAAATCTCTCCTTCGAGGCACTGCTGCTCGGTGGCATCATCTATTTGCTGGCCGTTGCGCGCCCGGCAAGAGCAGGCAACACCGTCGAGTCCCTTTGCCTGCGCGGTATCCGTATGGCTGCCGTGGCCCTCGCCCTGTCCGAGGTAGTGACGGTCATTCTCTCCTCCGCATCGTTGGTTGGCGATAGCGATCTGCACCTCGCCGATTTGATCAGCGCTAAATTTCTTCAGGCCGGGCTGAGCGCCGCCCTGCTTGCATTGCTTTTATGGGGCTGTACGCGAATCAAGGGGCGCAACGGTCTTTGGGCCATGATTCCGCTCGGTCTGCTTCTGCTCGCCGCCGCGGTTTCGACCAGCCACGCCGCGGCACGCATGGACGACCGCTGGTCGCTGGCAATCGCCACCGCCATCCACCACTTGGGAACCGCGGCATGGATCGGGGGCATGCCCTACCTGCTGGTTTCGCTCGGACGCGCTGAAAGTGTAGACGAGGCGCGCACGATGGCCAGGCGCTACTCCTCCTTGGCGTTGCTCAGCGTCGCTGTCCTGGTGTCGGCCGGTGTCTTTCTGGCATGGAACTATGTCGGAACGTGGAACGGCCTTTATGGCACCGCCTACGGTGTCCTGCTATTGGCGAAAATCTACCTCCTCTTGGTCATGCTTCTGATGGGTGTAGGGAACTGGCTGATGGTGCGGCGGTTGGATACCGATCCACAGCCTCTGCTGCAGAAGCTGCGGAGATTCGCCGAGCCCGAAATCGGGTTGGGGTTCACGGTGATTCTGGCTGCTGCGTCGATGTCCTCGCAACCGCCATCGGTCGATGTCCCCGATCATGTCTCGCTAGCGGTAATTGCCGCCCGCATGCACCCGGAACCTCCGCGCCTGAAGAGTCCATCCGTGTCGCAGCTTACCCCACCCACTTCGATTGAAACCGAAGTGCAGGTCGCGGAGTTCCATCCCACCGCGCAAAGCGACGCTACGGACAACGAATGGTCTGAATACAACCACCACTGGGCAGGTTTGATCGTATTGGCCGCCGGCCTTTTGGCGTTTCTAAGTCGCTTTCGCGGCATGCATTGGGCGCGCTTCTGGCCTCTCTCCTTCGCCGGTCTATCCGTCTTCATTCTGCTGCGCGCCGACCCCGAGAACTGGCCCTTGGGTCCGCGTCCCTTCTGGGCCAGCTTTTCTTCTCCCGATGTATTGCAACATCGCGCAGCGGCAGTGCTCATCCTTGGCTTTGCAGCCTTCGAGTGCGCAGTCCAGGCGGGCAAACTAAAGGTTCGGTGGGCATCCATGATTTTTCCCGCCATGTGCGCCTTGGGAGCCGCAGTTCTGCTCACGCATAACCATGCCCCCAGCAATGTCAAAGAGGACTTGCTGGCCTCGCTGAGCCATACCCCCATCGCCCTCCTCGGCGCGACGGCCGGCTGGGGCCGTTGGCTAGAGCTGCGGTTGCCTCCCGGCCGCACGTCCAGAATCGCGGGCTTCCTCTGGCCATTGTTCCTGGCCGCCGCCGGCCTGGTCCTGCTGAACTACCGCGAAACCTAACCGCCTCACTGGCAAGAGAAGCAGTCCAAGTTGGTGAGAGCCCCGCATTTATGCGGGGGAAGGAGCGCTTCAGCGCTCCGTGAAAAAGCCTCCACACGTATGAGGGCTTTAAAGCCCTCATTTTTTCACGCTTAACGGCCCGACTTTAAAGCGGAAGTGGATCCAGTCCCGCTGCAATTCCAAGGGAAAGCCCGCGGCTAAAGCCGGTGGAGTAGGCTGATTGACCCGCTCGGCTTGAAAGCCGAGCTCCCCCGCATAAATGCGGGGGCTCCCACCGGGCTTTGGTTGAGAGGACGGTGGGAGCCCTCTGGTTTAACAGGGAGAGCGACGCTTTAGCGTCGCGGTTCATTTGTTGCCGGTCCAAACTCTCTGGTTCTCACGCAGACTCTTTAGCCCGGGTGAGATGACCGACGCCAACCTTCGATCCCCCATACAGACCGCGAGTGCCACTCCAAAACCTCAATACTGTCAGAATGCTTATAGGAGACCACCCCCTGCTGCGCCCAATGAAAGCTCGCACCTATAGGGCACGATTCGCTTTGACCTGGCTTCTGCTTCCGGCTGCTTTCGCGTCGCGAGCTCAACAGCCCCCTCTCTCGCCGCCCCCGAAGCAGGCGCAACCCAGTCCGCCCGCAACCGGACTGCACGCAGTTGATGTGCTCATGAGCCTGAGCAACGACATGCAGACGCTGGCCCATGCGATCGAGCCCGCAGTGGTCAAGATTTATGCCACCGGCCTGGCGCCAGTCGAGAATGCGGACACGAATCGGACCGCGTTCCTGGCTCAGCAAAAATCCGTCGGTTCCGGCGTCATCATGGACGAGCAAGGCTACATACTTACCAATGCGCATGTGGTGCAGCACGCGCGCACTCTGAGCGTGCTGGTTTCCGATATGAGCGGAGTGGGGGCCGCCGGCGAGAACAACCGCGCCGAGCCGCCGGCAACCGCGGTGCCGGCTCGCATCATCGGCATCGACACGGTGACCGATCTGGCCGTGATCAAGGTAGAAAAGCCGGGCATGCGGGCACTGAAGTTCGGCGACTCCGATCGCGTCCATCCGGGCGAGTTGGTTCTGGCTTTTGGCAGTCCGCTGGGCTTGCAGGATAGTGTGAGCTTGGGCGTCGTAAGTGCCACCAACCAACAGCTTGATCCGGACAGTCCCATGGTCTATCTGCAGACCGATGCCGCCATCAACCCCGGCAATTCAGGCGGCCCGTTGATCGACATGAAGGGCGAAGTCGTGGGCATCAACTCCATGATCGAGACCCAATCCGGGGGCAACGAGGGAGTTGGGTTCTCGATCCCCAGCAACACGGCTCGGATCGTCTACGAACAGCTCCTCAAGTATGGGCGTCCGCGCCGGGGAACGATTGGCGTGTATCCCACCAACCTGACCCCGGTGCTGGCGCAGGGCCTGGGGCTGTCGCGCAACGCCGGAGTATTGATTGAAGATGTGGTGCCCGATTCGCCTGCCGACAAGGCTGGGATCAAGATTGACGACATCGTGCTTTCCGCCGACGGCCAGCCGATGCGGGATACAAAAGAGCTCGCCCTCATCATGTTTCGCAAGCGCCCGGGGGAGACCGTTCACCTTTCCGTCCTGAGCGGCACGGTCACCAGGCAGGTAGACATTCCGGTTACGCAATCGCCTCGTGACACGGCAGCTTTGCTCGATCCCGCCGACACCGATCAATACTTGATCCCCAGACTGGGTGTTCTGGTGTTGCCCATGACGCCCGAACTAGCCGGCCAATTTGGCGGTCAACGGGAATCGGGAGGCTTGCTGGTGGTCGCCCGCACTTTCGGCGCGGCTGCCGACGAGGTCAATCTTAAGACGGGAGACATCCTGTACTATGCCAACACCACCAAGCTCGACTCCGTTGCAGACCTCAAAAATTTTGTTAAGGGACTGAAGTCGGGGGATGCTGTGGTGTTGCAGGTCGAGCGCAATGGCCTTCTCAACTTCCTATCCTTTCGCTACGAAGAATAGTCCAATCAAATGGCCGCTCGCGGCTCGGCCCAAAGGAGTGGCCATCGATTGTTAAGAGGAGCAATTCTGTGCGCGGCCATGTTGATTTCAGCCGCGGTCCACGCCCAACGGCTTCCCAATGTGGCAATTCCACAGCACTACACCTTGCAACTGACGCCAAACCTGCAGACCGCCACGTTTACCGGCAAAGAGACCATTGATCTGACCTTGGCCCAGGCTTCGGATGTGATTGTGCTGAACGCGTGGCAACTGAAATTTGACGCGGTCACGGCGCAGGTCGACGGCGAATCCTTAAGTGCGGTTGTATCTTTCGATGACAACGTGCAGCAGGCGACGTTTCATTTTGCACGCAGATTGCCTGCCGGGCCGGTCACTCTAAAAATTGCGTATAGCGGCACTCTGCACGGAGACCTGCGCGGATTCTATCTTTCCAAAACGGCCACGCGAAACTACGCCGTGACCCAGTTTGAGCCGACCGATGCGCGCCGGGCTTTTCCCTCTTTCGATGAACCGGCGCTCAAGGCAACCTTCGACGTCAGCCTGATCGTGGCCCAGGGAGATACAGCGTTTGGCAACACCAATATCGTCTCCGACACACCCGGTCCCGGCCCTGGCGAACACACCATCCGCTTCGCCCGCACGCCGAAGATGTCAACCTATCTGGTGGCGTTTGTGGTCGGGGACTTCAAGTGTCTCACCGGCGAGAGTGACGGTGTGCCGATCCGCGCCTGCGCCACTCCAGACAAGGTTCAGTTGGCACAATTCGCGCTCTCCGGCGCTGAATTTTTTCTGCATTATTACGATACTTATTTCGGCATCAAGTACCCCATGCCCAAGCTGGATATGATTGCCATCCCCGACTTTGAAGCCGGAGCCATGGAGAACTTCGGCGCGATCACCTATCGCGAAACCGCCATGCTGGTGGACGAAAAGACCGCTTCGGTCGACGCGAAAAAAGTGGTCGCCGTCGATGTAGCCCACGAGATGGCGCATCAATGGTTCGGTGACATGGTAACCACGAAATGGTGGGACAACATCTGGCTCAATGAAGGCTTTGCCACCTGGATGTCACAGAAGCCGTTGGCCGCCTGGAAGCCCGAATGGGATATCCCTCAGGATCAGGCCTCGGAACTAAACAAGACTCTGGACCTGGATGGCGGTCGCGTAACCCGGACGATTCGCGCACGGGCCGACACACCGGCCGAGATCAACGAGATGTTCGATGGCATCACCTACGGCAAGGCTGCTGCCGTGCTTCTTATGACAGAGAACTACCTCGGCGACCAGGTCTTCCGCGCCGGTGTGCATAGCTACCTGCAGGCGCACATGTATGGCAATGCCACCGCGGAGGACTTCTGGAGTGCGCTGCAGCAATCCAGTGGCAAGCCGGTCGACAAGATCATGGAGAGCCTGGTGACGCAGCCCGGCGTGCCGCTCCTGACCTTTGGCCGGGTGCACGACGGCAGGGTGCAAGTGACGCAGAAGCGCTTCGTTCTCAACCCCCAAGAAACAAAAGATCAGCAGCAGAGTTGGACCTTGCCGGTTTGCATGAAGAACAAAGCCGCTCAATCCGACTGCCCTATCCTCAGCGCAGCCGGGCAGCGCCTGCAGGTACCGGACGCGGAGGTCTTCTACGGTAACGCCGGAGGCAAGGGCTACTATCGCAGCCGGTACGACAGCGCGGAATACCAGGATCTCCTGCGTCGTGTGGAGAGCAGCCTTACGCCCCCCGAACGGATCACCTTCCTGGGCAGCCAATGGGCGCTGGCCCACGCCGGGATCGCCACTGTGGGAGATTTTTTCGATCTTGCAGCCGCGGTGCGTGACGATTCCAGCCCGTTTGTGATCGACACGGTTACCACTGCGGTGCGAAACATCGATCAGAAGGTGGCCTCTACTCCACAGGAGCACGCGCAGATCGCCTCGTGGGTGCGGGAGAATTTCGCGCCGGCGCTTTCTCGACTGGGTCTGCCGGCGGCTGCAGACTCGGCAGGAAAAAACCTGTTGCGGGCGACGCTCTTCGAACTCGTGGGCGACATCGGCGCTGATCCGCAGATCATTCTCCAAGCACGGCAGATGGCGCAGCAATATCTGCGCCAGCCTGCTTCCGTCGACGCGACCTTGGCGGATCGCGCTCTCAAGGTTGCTGCACAAAATGGAGACGCAGCATTTTTCGATCAGTTGCAAGCGATATATCAGACCAGTGGCGATCCACAACTTCGCATCCATGCGCTACGCGCTCTGGCGCGTTTCCGCGACCCTGCGCTGGTTGTCCGCACCATGGAGTACGCATCGTCCGCCAAGGTAAGGAACCAGGATGCCATCGGATTAGTCCAAATTGAGATGAGCGACCGCCGAACGAGGGATACAGCGTGGCAGTGGATGCAGCAGAACTGGTCCCTGGTGCAAGCCCAGATCACCACTTGGGGCGGCGGCTACCTGGTTGCGTCCACCGGATCCTTCTGTAGCCAGGAGCGGGCCAGCCAGGTCAAGGCATTTTTTGAACAGAACAGAGTGCAGGCAACCGCGCACGCGCTCAACCGGGCCCAAGACAACATCGCCGATTGCGTGGATCTGCGCGCCGCTCAGAGTGCGAACCTGGAGCAGTGGCTGCGAACAGAAGCTGCCGCTGCGCCCCATCTATCCCTGAATCGGTCCGCGCCCTAAGAGCACTTAGGACTGGCGAGCGCCGCGCCAGAAATCCTCGTGGCGGCGCGCGCGGTCCGCGCCATGCAAGTCCAGCAGTCTTTGCGCCGCCTGTTCACTGGAGAGACTCTCGACCGAAACCTCGACGGTCTGCACTTGGTGCCAGGGATAGACAAATTTCTCCCAGATTAAAAATCCTGAAGCCGCCCAGCCTTCGAGCAGTCCGGTCACTTCCTTTTTCACGTCCGTCTCATGCCGCACGGGAAGCAGTTCTATGGTTTCACCGGTTACCAGGTGCGCTTTGACGTGAGCGATGAGCATTTAAATTCCTCCTCCGGAGTTGGATGCGTGTCGATACATGTACAAATAGCCGAGTATTGCACAAAGGTTGTACGCTGAAACGCGATGTGTCACTTGAGCAGATACATTGCTTCTGCTTCAATCGTGAAGTGAATCTCAAGCCTCAATCCCCAGTCTCCACTTCGCCTCAGCCGGTCAAGGGTAAGGTCGTTGAATTTGCCGATCTTCGCCTATCCACGCCCATGACGGGCCAGCCGGTGGTGCTCTTTGAATATGAAGATCGGCAAGGCATACGATCGGTTCACCAGGTGGCCCTCACGTGCACTGGCCAGGGTCGTGGCGGCCTCATCTACTTCGGCGGTTATGACAAAGGCAAGTTCAGCATCTTCCGTGCCGATTGTATTCACCGTGTTGTAACCCTCTAGCGCTAAGAGAGTCCCGTTTTCTCGGTCGACCAAACGTTTGCGGGTACTGGAAGCGCTTGTGGAAAAAACCAAAGAGTAAACCTTCGTGCGCTCTGGACAAATCCACGCAAGTGTCTGATTGGAAAGAAAAATCAGCCGGCGTTCCTATTTCTTTAACGCCTTTGCGTTGCCCTCCCAGCGGCTTCCTAGTCCAACTTTTCTTGCTTCCGCCGCAAAAAACGTTCCATTTTGCAACAGCAAACGTGTAGTCTCAAGTTCTCCTCCCCATGAAACTGCGACTTTTGTGTTAGAGGCGTATGCCTCTAGGCACCCGCTGCGCGCTGCGCGTCAAAAGGGTTGCACTTTATTAACCTCCCCGTAGACTAGGGGGGACCGAACGAAAGTTGTACAGGAGTGCCGTTCCCATGTCCGTTATGCCATCCAAGATGCCCGCAAAGTATTTCCCACTGAAGTGGAAAATGTTCACCGTTCCCGTCCTGGCACTCGCCTTCAGCGCTTCCGCCGCATGGGCGCAAGCACCCTCTGTCGTGATCGATGCCCAGCAGACCCTTGGGCCGCCCAACGGCGCTACGGCATACAATCAACCAGAGTCAATTGCAGTAGCCCCGAACGGCACTATCTATATTGCGGACACGGACAATAATCGGGTTGTCGGGCTGACGACCAACCTGCCTGGAAACTCGACCCAGCTCCCCATCCTCTCCGGCGGCTTCTTCGCTAGTGGGACGGAGTACACGCTTACTTCTCCTCAGGCTCTTGCCGTTGACGCCATGGGCGATCTTTATATCGCGGACGTCGTAGGCAGCGGCGGACGAATCTTTGAAATGACCGCGAACGCCCAAGGCGTTCTGAACGGCACCATCAAGTTAATCCATGCCGGCGCCCCGCTGGTAAACCCGATTACGCTTACGGTCGACAGCGCCAACACCCTGTTCATCGGCGACTGGCCGCCGCGTACCGGGGATGGAGTTATTTACTCCCTGGCTGCGGGGCACACCGCATTAACTCCTCTTACCTTCACCGGCATCCCGGCCGACTGGACGCCTGCCGCTTTGGTGAGGGACTCGGCGAACAATCTCTATATTGCAGACAATGGTGGTAATCCCGGCGGCGATAACGTGAACGGCAATGTGTATGTTGCCCCCGCCACAGGCGGAGCCGCCGTAGCAGTGAGCGCGCAAAGCTTCACCCTCTATCAGCCTTCGGGTCTTGCGCGGGATTCGGCGGGCGACCTCTTCATCCTGTCAAAACTCGCGACCGCCCCCACGGCCCAGCAAGTGGTGGATATTCCCGCTGCTTCTCCGACCACCCCTTACCTTATCCCCAACACCGATCTGGCGAACAGCAGTAGCATGGCGCTCGACCCCAACGGCAATCTCGACGTGCTGCAATTGGTGCCCGGCTCTGCTGTCCAATTTGCTTTCGTAACTCCCGTGAACCTGGGACCTATCACCGTCGACGCTACCGGGACGTCAATTCCGTTCAATTTTGAATTCAATGCCCCAGCCGCGCTTTCAGGATTTCGCGCTCTTACGCAAGGCGACGCGAGCTCCGAGGTTGTCGAGGAACCTGGCGGTACCTGCACCACGGTACCCGCCACCGTTTCTCCCTATATGCCCTACACCTGCACGGAATCCTTTGCCGGCAAACCGCTATTTCCTGGTCCACGCGTTTCCGCCATCCAGGTAGAGGGCACCCCAGCTACCACCATTCTCGGCTCCTCTTCCGTCTACGAGACCGGCGCTTCCGCGGCCGAAGTTACCTATCCAATGGATGCCACCACGACTGCGGAAAGCCTCCAACAGCCGCAAGGGGTGGCTATCTCGGGCCTCAACAACACGGTCTATATCGCGGACTCCTACTCTGGCCTGGTATATTCCACCACTTACCTGACGGGAACCACGTTCACCCCCGTCTTGACCCCGGGCTTTACCCTCACGGCCCCGAGCGCCGTTGCTTTGGATGGCCAGGGGAACCTCTACATCGCTGATTACGGTGGCGCCAATGGGGGCCAAGTGATCAAGGTGCCTACCACATCCGGACAGGCTCCAACGCTGGTCGCTGCCAGTGTTGCGAACGGGGGCTTGTTGCAACACCCAATTTCCTTGGCTATCGATTATCTCGGCAACGTGTACATCGGAGATGCTGGGATATACGGGACTGCGGCATCGCTTGCCAATCCTGGTTTCGTGGTGAAGATCGCCTCGAATGGATCGCCATCCAAGATGGCGATCCCCGCGTCTGCAAAGCTCATTTTCCCGCAGGCCCTGGCAGCGGACAGCGAGGGAGATTTGTTGATCGGTGACGGAGGCCCTGACCAGGTACCGTCAGAGGGCCAGATGATCAAACTGACTGCCGCGGGAACGGCCAGCATACTCAGAGCCCAAGGCGTGACCTCGCCGACAAACCCCGTCGGCCTGGCCTTTGATGCCGCCAGCCAACTCTACGTGCTGGATGGAACCAAGGGTACCTTGACCGTGATTCCTCCCGAAGGAAACGGTTATCTGGTTACCTTTTCTACCACTCTCTCCTCACCCAGTTCCATGGCCGCCTCGGCAGGAGCGCAGAGTTTTGTGATCGCGAATGTTGGCAACGGAACCGCCAACAGTCTGGTGTATCTGAACGGCAACAGTTCGACGCTAGCCTTCGGCAACGTACGCGAGCGCCAAACGAAGACTCTACCCGCCACGGTGCACAACATCGGCAATCAGGAATTTACGCTGGGATCTCCGTACCTGGATCAACTCGTAGACAACCCTGCTTTCACCATCTCCCGTTTCGGTGGTTCTTGCAGCAATGGCCTGCTGTTGGATCCGGCGGGGTCGTGTACGATCGAGGTGAACTTCACCCCGACGGCCCTAGGTTTTACCAGCGCGGTGGCCGCCGTCCAGAGCACCGCCTACAACAACGGATTTCCGATCATCAACTTTAACGGCACTGGCACCGCCGCCGGATTTGAACGTAACAACGACAGGGAAGCAAAAACACCCGCGGCCGCACGAGGACGGAAGTCGTTCGAAGGCGCGGGTCAGCGCTCACGCGAGAGAAACGACGATGATCGAGATCATGGTGCGCATTAAAGCAGCGTTCCAAACGGTCTAGTTGAGTTGCGTTTTTTATCGGGGCACGGCTTTAGGCGTGCCCCGAAGTTTTTTACTGGCTGCAGAAAAGTACCGTTTGAGCGGAAAGCATCCCTCAGTGGCTAAAGCCAGATTGATTTCAAAGTATTTGCGTACGGCCTGAAGCCCTGATTTTTTTCACGCTTAACGGCCCGACTTTAAAGCGGAAGAGGATCCAGTTCCGCTGCAATTGCAAGCGAAAGCCCGCGGCTAAAGCCGGTGGAGTAGGTGCTACGGAACCGCTCGGCTTGAAAGCCGAGCTCCCCCGCATAAATGCGGGGGCTGCCACCGGGCATTGGTTGAGAGGACGGTGGGAGCCCTCTGCTTTAACAGGGGAGCGACGCTTTAGCGTCGCAGTTCATTTGTTGCCGGTCGAAACTCTCTGGTTCTCACGCAGACTCTGAAGGCCGTAGGCATCTCGACGGTGCGGCGAGGTAGTCCGGGGCTGGAACAAAGGCGAGTTTTGCGTAGCTACTCGTGGCGGAGAAAAGCGGAGGTTATCCAGTCCCGTTGCAATTGCAAGCGAAAGCCCGCGGCTAAAGCCGGTGGAGTAGGCTGATGGACCGCTCGGCTTGAAAGCCGAGCTCCCTCGCATAAATGCGGGGGCTGCCACCGGGCATTGGTTGAGAGGACGGTGGAGCCCCCTGCTTTAACAGGGGGAGCGACGCTTTAGCGTCGCAGTTCATTGTGTGCCGGTCCAAACTCTCTGGCCGTAGGCATCTCGACGGTGCGGCGAGGTAGTCCGGGGCTGGAACAAAGGCGAGTTTTGCGTAGCCAACTCGTGGCGGAGAAAAGCGGAGGTGGATCCAGTCCCGCTGCAATTGCGAGCGAAAGCCCGCGGCTAAAGCCGGTGGAGTAGGTGCTATGGAACCGCTCGGCTTGAAAGCCGAGCTCCCCCGCATAAATGCGGGGGCTGCCACCGGGCATTGGTTGAGAGGACGGTGGGAGCCCTCTGCTTTAACAGGGGAGCGACGCTTTAGCGTCGCAGTTCATTTGTTGCCGGTCGAAACTCTCTGGTTCTCACGCAGACTCTGAAGGCCGTAGGCATCTCGACGGTGCGGCGAGGTAGTCCGGGGCTGGAACAAAGGCGAGTTTTCCGTAGCCAACTCGTGGCGGAGAAAAGCGGAGGTGGATCCAGTCCCGCTGCAATTGCAAGCGAAAGCCCGCGGCTAAAGCCGGCGGAGTAGGTGCTATGGAACCGCTCGGCTTGAAAGCCGAGCTCCCCCGCATAAATGCGGGGGCTGCCACCGGGCATTGGTTGAGAGGACGGTGGAGCCCCCTGCTTTAACAGGGGGAGCGACGCTTTAGCGTCGCAGTTCATTGTGTGCCGGTCCAAACTCTCTGGCCGTAGGCATCTCGACGGTGCGGTGAGGTAGTCCGGGGCTGGAAAAAAGGCGAGTTTTCCGTAGCCACTCGTGGCGGAGAAAATCGGAGGTTAGTCCAGGCGCTTACTCATGCAGTGTGCCAGATTTTGTAAAATTCGATAAATTTGGGTTGTTTTGGGGCATTTCAGCTCAACGGGGGCGGCGGGCGGAGGGCGGCCTTGATATCGAGAAAGGCACTCGCGTGTCTGGAACAAAAGGACCGCTCGCGTCGGGTACAAAAGAGAACCCGGGGCCATAAGGTCCCGGCGGCGGTGCTTGCGAGGCGTTAACGGGGATCTCCGGAGGCGCTACTCCCGCCGGGCTGTGAACGGGTACGGGTTCGGGGACGCCAGACGAATCTTCTTCCTGGGCGGTTGCAGGGATTGGCTCCGGTGCGATGGCTTGTGCCTTCTGGTTGCGAAGCCATTCGGCGACATAGATTTCGGCCTCGGCGGGAGCAGGGGCCGATTCCTTTTCTGAAGAGACCGCGGGCCGGGAGAGGGCGCGACGGTCGGGGATTAAGTTTTGGATGGCGATGATCATGGAGAGGGCCCTGACCTGGGCGTTGGCGCTGCCTCGGGTGACTTCGGGGCTCAAGTCGGCAATTGCCCATAGGCGGGTCAGTACCCGTTCGCGTTCCAGGTTCCGCCGTTGCAGTGCGTCTGCCTGTTGCTGGGCGAGCTGTTGCTGGACGGCGGCGCGGTGTTCAAGCATGTAGGCGCGGACATCGGGCTTGGATTTGGTGTAGGCGGCGGAGTCGGGGTTGAGGCCGACGGCTTCGGCGGCTTGACGGTCGGTCATGCCTCCAGCGAGGACCAGGCGGGCAAAGGCCATTTCCTGATCGGTGATAGGGTCGCTTACTTTGTTCTTGGGCATCATTGGCTCCTTTCGGCTGCGAGAAGGAATGTGAAGGCACAAAAAAATCCCACCGTTAGGGGGATGGTCGGGATGCCTTTTTTAGACAAGGCTCTGGTGTGGCACCGGACAGCGTTAAAACTGTCCTTCGCTCGCTTTAGGCCGTAACTTCCGGTGAACTGCCGACCAGCGGGTGGCGGCGAGAGCCTCCCGTTGCGCCGAAATCATCTATTGATAGGCTATCGCGCTGCGGAAGCCGGATTTGGTAACAGAGACTGTTTTGTGGTTATCACTACGGCGGTTACTTTTGGGTGAGTGTGCCTTCTTAGCCAGCCTGCTAGCGGTGCCAGCTCATCTTGGGAAAATACGTCAGTTGGATCGAACCGGTGAAATCATGCTGGGGTCCCGGATACCACGCAGGAACCTTCCAGAACTCTGCCTGACCATAGGCATTCAGCTCCAGGTCGGGTTTGAGGCGAAGTACCGCCCTGACGTCAAAGTCGTTTTGCGTCGTTCCCCCGGGGACAAAGTTCTTCGAGACCTTCGCATTGCGGTAGCCTAACTGGAGGTACTCCTTAGGGCTCAGCCAGCCGGTCAGCCACGCCTGGCCTCCTTTGCCCTCGCGGCCGATCCAACTCCCCATCATGTTGCCTTTGACTGTATAGCCATCCGGATATTCGAACTCGTAATAGATGAATTGGCCTCCCTGGGTGGAAGAAACTGGGTCCGTCGATACCGCTTCGGCGCGCAGGTCGACATGTTTGAGCTTGGGAAAGTGCGACAGGTAGAGACCGGGATTGATCGCAGCCCGGCGCGGGGCCGCGAGAGGGCTCACATCATCGTGAACGATCGAGTCGGAGTAGAGCGTCAGCCATTTCTCCATCCAGGGAAGGCGCCAGGTAAAGTCGAAGCTGGAATTGCGGAAGCCGGGGTCGTTTCGGCTCTCTTTCTCTGCCAGGCTCACGTTGCTGAAGCTGGTGAAACTATGCCAAAAGGAGCCGAAAGTGAGCGGAACATGGTCTTTGCCGGCGAAGACGACGACCCGGGAAAAGCCAAATTCCAAATTTCTGGTTGGCTTGAAGCTGAATTTTTGGGCTTGGACCCAAGGCGCATTGGGGTAGCGATGCCCCTTCAGCGAGCCGAAATATCCTTCATAGCGGAACGGCCCCAGGACATCCGAGAGAAGCGGAATGCGCAAGGGCACCACACGATTGATCCGCAGGGCGTAGTTGGGCTCTGTGTTGTTGCTCAGAGCCATGCTTCCGACTTGGGTCGGACCCCAATAGTCGTCCGCCTTGCCGACCGAAAACTCGTTATTGGCCACGGCAAAGGCAAAATTGGCATTGATCAAGCGGAAAACGTTGGTCGTCGGTATCGGCTCGGGCGCGACCAGGGGAGTACTGTCAATCTGGGAAAACAGCTCTTGTACGGATTCGGGATAGGCCCCGCTGCCCGGCGCGTGCTGATATTCTCCGCGTACGTCGAGCGAAAAGTGATAGCCCTCGGCCCTCGCGCTGAAACCGTCCAGAGCATTGAAGCCTTGCTGATAAGGGCGCCCGTAGTCATTGACCAGGGTCTGCCCAAAGTGGAAGGAGTTATTGATGGGGGGACCCTTGATATACATATTCCGGGTGTAGACATTTGCCACCTCGGCGCGCGGGATGGGCGGTCCGGCATTGGCCCCAAATTCCACCGCCAAGGCTTGGAAGATGGTCCAAGCTTCTTCGTCCTGCGGCGCGTCCTGGAGCTTGGGATAGGTTTCCTGAAGAATCTGCAGGCAGGCATTGCGGGTCCAAGGCCGCATGTCCAGGTACGCGGAGTCGGCATACCCCAGGGCAAACAGGCGTTCAAATGCCGGATAGATCCAGCTATCCAGTGGTTCATAGACCAAGCCGTAGTCGCTGCTCTCGTCAGGTTCTGTGCCGGAGTAGACGCGATCAAGGGCAGCGGGCAGGGTGGGTGGGGGTGCAGTTTGCTGGCCGAGCGCAGGCAACCAGGGCACGGAACCTAGAGCAAAAATCAGTACAAATCGAGCCCAGCTCCTTGGCATCAGTGTTTGCTGCCGGGAGCACCGGCCCCACTTCTTTGCAGATTCAAAACCCTCTCCACACCACCAGCCCATCTACATCGAGCATAGCGCAGTGGAGGGTCCTCGGCTTCCCTCAAACTAGGTTCCGAACCTGCTACGTCTCCCGGGTGGCCGACCACTGGGCGTGGCCATATTCGCCCAGCCCCACCGTGCCGCTCATGGAATTGCCGTTCACCGTGCCGCTGAACGTATAGTGAATCTCGTTTCCGCCAACCGGCATGACACTGTGAAAACTAACCTGCTGTGCGTGCACCTTCCCGCTGAGATTTCCGTTGTAAATCTCGCCCTGATGGACGCCGGTGACTCCGCCTGTCTGCTGTTCCAACAGGAAGCGCTGCCAACCCTCGCCGCGCAGGTAAATCATCTGTACTTTCCAGATCCCAGCCACATTCGCCGGCGGGCCTTGCGGAATTTCGGGATCGGAAAACTTCGGAGGGTGGGAGAGCGTGGCAAAAATCGCGTCGGCCACGATCTTGTCATCGCCCGGCATCATCATGTACGGCATGATGGTGAGCGAACTCGCCATGTGGTCGGGACGAGTGCCGCTCGATTCATCGAATTGAATGCGCGGCGTGCCCGCATCCAGAGTTTCCGCCAGCTCAGTGCCGGTAATCTTCAGTACATTTCCGTCCCACTTGATCAGCAGACGGGGCGAATGATTCGACAGATCCTCGGGCATCAGGTATTCGGTGGTTACCGAGGGCAGCGGCTTGACCTTGGCTTCGATATTGGCCAACCACTCTTTCCACGTATTCCATTCGGCCTTGTGGTCGCGCCTGGTCCACATTTCGACTGCGGTGAGCATGCCGATGATTTCTTCTTTGCCGACCTTCATGGAGCGCCCGACGTTGTGGTGCGGCGCCGCTTGGAACCAGGCTGCCTGCGTCAGCTCCTTATTTCCCAGCAACAGCCCGGCGCACTGCGGTCCGCGCAAGCACTTGCCGCCGCTATAACCAACCAGCGTTGCCCCCGCGGCGAGGTGAATATTGGGAATAGTGAGCTCTTCCGCCGCTGCGTCCACGAAGACAGGAATGTTCTTCGCCTTGGCGGCCTGGCAGATGTTAGCGATGCTGAGCGGGCCGCTGGCGGCGTCGGGCGACGACAGGATGTAGATCATCGCCGTCTGCGGTCCCATCTCTGCCTGCAGTTGCTCTGGTGTTTCCACTTCCACCACCTCAACGCCCAGCAAACGCGTTCCTATGTCATAGGGATTGCGTGAGTGTTTGGGGATGATCACCTGGTTCTTGAGACCGCCCTTAGCGAGGTAGGGCATCTTTTGCGACTTCTCCGGATCAGTGCCGGCGATGCAGGCCGCGGTTGCGCCCGCAATGGCGGCTGCACAGCCCGCCGTGACAATGCCCCAATCCGCACCGGTAATTTTGGCCAGACGCGCGCCCACGGCGGCCATGAGCTCGTCCATGTTGACGTAGTGGCGCCCGGCCTCTTCCATCGCTTTTTTCACTTCCGGGAGAGCGAGCGAACCGCTGATGATGGTGTAGGTGCCCTTGGCGTTGATGAGCGGTCGCACGCCAATCTGCTCGTACACATTCGGACCGACGGGTAGAGATACGGGAGCGGCCTCGGCCTGACCTGCCGCCGGCAAAAGGGAAGTGGCCGCTCCGGCCATCAACGATCGCTGCACGAATGTGCGCCGGTTTAACTTTGACCCCAGGTTCTCCATGCGGTTTCTTTGCCCTCTTAGCAGAATGAAATTAAACGACGCAATCGATAGCCTACTGTTAGGACGATTCCGGCAGGGTGTCTGCCCTCCTCGCCTGGCGAGTCAATCACGGTATCACCAGCGAAATTCCGGCCTTGCCGGGATCAGCAAATTCTTGACACCATTCCGGATCAACAGTAACCTCTTTTTTATCATCGTTTAGTTTTTATTATCATCGTTTGGTTTCGGGTTCCCTGCAAAACTGATTCTTTTTTGAGAGAGGTCATCCCTGTGAATCGAATCCTGAGACAAGTGTCTCTTGTCAGCGTAGCCCTGTGTGTACTCTTGGGAACGCTTGCGGCGTGGGCAGCCATCACCGGTTCGATCTCCGGAGTGGTCACAGATCCCAGCGGTGCCGTCGTGCCAGGCGTGACCGTCATCGCCACCAGCGTCTCGACAAACGTGCAGAGCACCGCGGTCAGCGACTCCAAGGGCTTTTATCGGTTTCCCACTCTCAATGTTGATACCTACAAGGTCTCGGCCACCCAACAAGGCTTCGAGGATTACGTGCAGACCGATGTAAAAATCGATGCGAACTCCGCTCTCCGTATCGACATCACAATGAAGCTCGGAACGGTTACCAATACCGTGAGCGTCAAGAGCGACGCGCTGCAGGTAGAAACCCAGAGCACGCAGAATGGCGTCGTCATTCCAGACACCAAGATCACCTCTGTGCCGCTCAACGGACGTTCCTACATCGACCTGCTGAAATTGCAACCGGGCGTGTCTCCGTATTCCCATAGCACAGATAGCGCCACCTCGGGTGTCGGCGCGACCCAGGTGTCGGGTGACCTGGATAACGGCCAGCAATCCGTCAACGGTGGCCGCAGCGGCTCGAACGCATTCATGGTCAACGGAGCAAACGCCGAAGAAGGCGTGCATAACGGGGCCGCCATGATCCCCAATCTCGATTCCATCGCGCAGTTCCGTATCATTACCAACAACTTTGACGCAGAGTATGGAAACTATAGCGGCGGCCAGATCAATGTAGTCACCAAGTCAGGAACCAATCAGATTCACGGGACGGTCTTTGACTTCCTGCGCAACACCGATCTTGATGCCAGAAATTACTATTCGCCGACGCGTGGCGTTTACATCCAGAATCAATTTGGCGGAACGGCTGGGGGGCCTATCCGCAAGAACAAGATTTTCTGGTTTGCCGACTACCAGGGAACGCGGCAGATTCTCGGTCAGACACAAAGCTATCCCGTGCCCTCCGGCTCGGACCGTACCGGCGACCTTTCCGACCAGTCGAGTGCGCTCACCGGCACAGTCAACGGCGCCGGCTGGGCCAACACTCTATCCAATACCTTGGGTTACCCCGTAGCGCAGGGCGAGAACTATTACACGCCGGGCTGCGCCGACACCGTAACCTGCGTCTTTCCCAATGGGGTCATTCCACAAAGTGCGTGGTCGCCCGTTGCGACGAACACGCTAAAGTACATCCCTCAGTCCAACGGCGTCGTCAACGGTACTCCGAACTACGCTACCTCTGCCTTTAACGGGACGTTGACCGACAATAAAGGGAGTGGCCGCGTAGACGTTCCTACGCGATTCGGCGCGGTGTTCGGTTATTACTTTATTGATCAATACGATACGGTGAATCCGTATACCCAGGGAGTCACGGTTCCGGGCTTTGCCGCGACCAATAAAGGTCGAACCCAAATGGTCAATTTAGGGTTGACCACGACGTTCAACGCTTCCACCGTTAACGATCTTCGTCTGGCTTATCTGCGGGACGTAAACCAAACCGGGCAACCGACCTCAGGCCAGGGTTTAGGCGTCTCGCTCGCCTCGCAGGGATTTGTTACTCCCTGGGGTCCCGAGGGCGGTATCTCTCCCACCAATCCTGCGTACGAGGGTGTGGCGAGTTTCGCATTCAATAACTTCGTCACTGGCCTTCCGCAGGATGCATTACGGCAATACAACAACACCTTTCAGATCATCGATAACGTCACCAAGGTCTTCGGAACACACACCCTGCAATTTGGCACCAACCTCCACTACAACCAGATCAATGAGCGGAATTACGACTGCTTTAACGGATGCTACGGTTTTGACGGCTCCGAGACCGGCCTGGATTTTGCCGATTACCTGATCGGTGCGCCGGCTAGCTTCGTGCAGGCAAGCCAGCAGCTTTTGGACTCGCGCAGCAAGTACTACGGGTTTTACGCTCAGGACAGCTGGCGTGCATCTCGCAATCTCACCCTGAACTATGGTCTGCGTTGGGAAGTCTCTACACCCTGGTACGACACCCAGAACAAGCTTGAAACCGTTGTTGCGGGGGAACAGTCGCTGGCATTTCCCGGTGCTCCCCTGGGCTTGGTGGTGCCCGGAGACCCAGGCATTCCTCGCACTCTCGGACCAACCAAGTACACCAACTTCGCTCCCAGGATCGGCTTTGCCTATGCGCCGGACGTGAGCGACGGTTTTCTCGGCAAGCTGCTTGGCGGTTCGGGGAAAACCAGCATACGTGCCGGTTACGGTATCTTTTATAGCTCGATTGAAGACGCCACTGGATTCGTCGAGGTAGGCGATGCTCCTTATGGCAACTACTACTCTGTGTCATCGACCGAGCTGGCTACCCCGTTTGTCGACCGGCCGTCTGGAACCCCGGCGGGACAGAAATTCCCCTTCGTCTTTCCTCCCACCAACGTGTCTCCCAAGAATCCCGATACGACCTTCAATTGGGCGGGAGCGACACCCATCGGTGGATCCGACTATTACTACTACAAAAACAAGATGCCCTACGTTCAGGAATGGGAACTCTCTTTCCAGCGTCAATTAGGAACCGCAACCGTGCTCAGCGTGAACTACGTGGGCACTGTTGGACGGAAGTTGCTAACGTTTGAGGAATCCAATCCCGGGGACCAAGCCCTCTGCTTGCAATTGAATAATCCAGCCAATGTGGCGCCGGGTACCTCAACTTGCGGGCCGCAGCAAGAGGACGAGATTTACACCACAGCCAGCGGCCAGACGGTCAACGGAACCAGGCCCACCTTCGGAATTAACTTCAACAGCAATCCGTACATGATCACGGCGGTCAGCTCCAGCTTCAACTCCCTGCAGGTCACCCTGGAGCACACTGAGAAATACCTCAACTTCCTTATCGGATATACCTTCGAGAAGTCGTTGGATAATGGTTCGGATTCCTTTGACGCGACCAACCCCTTGGATCCGGCCCAGACCCGCGCATTATCGACCTTTGACGTCCCGCATACCCTGGTCGCCAGCTACACCGTGCAGTTGCCCTTCGATCATTTCATCGGCGGCGGGGACCTTGCGAAACGTTTCACCGCGGGCTGGGAGCTTTCCGGCGTATCGACCTTTGCCACCGGAGAGCCAGTTCAATTGCAGGAGACGGATGATAATTCGCTGCTGGGTGCTTTTAGTGCAAACGTTGATGTGCCCAGTTACGCGAACAACGGTAGCAAGCTTTACGTAAATAAAAATCCGCGTAAAGGCCTGCCATTTTTCAACCCCGACTTCTTTACGCCGGAACCACTGGGGCAGGTAGGCAATGCCATGCGGCGATACTTCTCCGGTCCTGGCATCGACAATTACGATATGGCTCTGCTAAAGAGCACCACCATCACCGAGAGCACAAAGCTGCAATTCCGCGCGGAAGCATTCAACGTTTTCAACCACGCGCAGTTTGCGAATCCGAACGGGACGGTCAACAACACCGGCCAGGGTGGCTTCGGATACGTAACGAGTACTGGTGGCAATAATCCTCGCATCATGCAAGTCGCATTGAAGTTTCTGTTCTAACGTGTGAAGAGGTCGCTGTGGCGAAGATGGGGTATCGGCAGAGGGTGCTGTTCGCCGCAGTGCTCACGCTACTGTCCGCGGTTGGGCTGCACGCGCAGCAGCCCGGCGCAGCCATCTTCGCCGCTAACTGTGCCGGCTGTCACGGCGCAGATGGCCGCGGCGGGGAGCACGCACCTAACATCGCTACCGCCGCGGAAGTGCAACATCTTTTGGATCGCGAGCTTGCCGCGATCGTCCGCTATGGGATTTCGGGCGCAGGTATGCCGGCCTTCTCCTCGCTAAAGCCCCAGGAAATATCGGATGTCGTCAGCTATTTAAGGGTTCTGCAGGGCAGAGGAGATGTCGTTAAACTTCCCGGAGATCCGAATCAAGGGAGAGCACTCTTCTACGGGAAAGCGCGCTGCTCCGAGTGTCACATGGTCAGCGGTCAGGGAGGTTTTATCGGCAGTGACCTCTCTTTCTACGGAGCTGACGCGAAGCCAGATCAAATCCGCGCGATCATCGTCGATCCCGACAAGAACCTGCCCGCCGACAAGAAAGCCACCACCGTGGTGACAGTTACCGGGCAGAAAATTACTGGAATGCTCAAGGTCAAGGACAACTTTTCCCTCTCCATACAGACGCCCGACGGGGCGTTTCATTACCTTCCAAACGCGAAACTCGCCCGCGTCGATCTCTACTCCAGCTCGCTGATGCCCTCCGGATCGACATTAGGGAGCAAGGAAGTGGATGATCTGGTCAGCTACTTGCTCAAAGCGGGCGATGAAAATAGCAAACACTCTCCAACCCACTCTGCAAAATCTGACGATGACGACAATTAAGGGCATGCGCACCATCGCGATCGCTTCTCTCACGTTCGCAGGGATCATCGGGCTCAGGGCCGACAATCGTACGTTTTCTCTTGAGGCCTGGAACCCGGGCTTCTGGAATCTATTCGACCGCAATGCACGACTGGCCAAGGTGGCCACAGGTTTCGGCTTTACCGAAGGACCAGTCTGGGACCCATCCGGCTATCTGTGGGTCAGCGATGAGACGCTTAACAAGATCTTCAAGGTAAATACCGTCACCGGGCAGAAGCAGGAAATTATCTCTCTGGGAGATCCTGACGGCAACACGTACGATCGCCAACATCGGCTGTTGGACTGCGCCAGTGTTTTGCGCGCCATCATCCGCCTATCACCGGACGGAAAAACCTACACCACCGTCGTCGATCGCTTTCAGGGGAAAGCGCCTCAACAGCCCCAACGACGTCGTCCTGGGCCCTGATGGAGCAACCTACTTTACCGACCCAACTTCGGACCTGCCCAAAGATCAAAAGCAGGAACTCCCTTTCAAGGGCGTCTATCGGATTGGTCCCGATGGTCAGCTGCAACTGCTCATCAAAGACCTTGAAGATCCCAACGGCCTCGCCTTTTCCCCCGACGGGACCAAGTTTTATGTGGACGACTCAACGCAACGCAGCATTCGCGTCTACGATTTCCGAAATGGCCAGATGAGCAACGGACGCATCTTTGGCGTGGAGGTGGAGTATGGCGCGGACCAGGGCGTGCCGGATGGCATGAAGGTCGATCGCGAGGGCAACCTATACGTCACAGGTCCCAGGGGAATTTGGGTATGGGATCCGAATGGCCATGTTCTGGGAACGATTGTGGTACCGGAGCAGCCTGCGAACCTTGCCTGGGGAGATTCGGATTACTCAACCCTCTACATCACCGCCACCACTTCTGTGTACAAGATATCGACCCATGCCCATGGATTTATTCCGTACTTGTGAGTCTGCGAAATGATGCATCGATTGAACCGCGTCTCCTTATGTGTGCTGCTCCTTTCTGTGCCTCTCTTTGCCCAGACTTCGGGATTTAAGGTCATCCAGCCACCGGGCCATCCAACGCCCGACGCAGCGTATAGTCCCGGCCTCATGGTCTCCAACGGCACACTCTACTTGTCTGGTCAGGGAGGCTCCGCGACTGAGGACGTTGCGGGGCAAATGAGTCAGGCTATGGGCAGCGTGCAGAGCTTGCTGCACAGCGCGGGGATGGATTTCAGCAACGTCGTTTGGCTGACCATCTATTTGACCGATGCGCACGACCTGGGTGCGACGGATGATGTTTATTGGAAGATGATCGGCTCCAGTCCTCCGGCAAGAACAGTGTTGACGGTCGCCGCCCTGCCGCATGGAGAAAAGGTTGAAATCAACTGTATTGCGGTCGCCGATGCCGCCCAACGCAAGGCAATCTGGCCTGCAGGCTGGCCCCACGGGCCGCGCGTCGACCCTCCCGCGATCCTGGCTGGCGAGATCCTGTATCTTTCGGCGCAAGGGGGAGAGGATCCCCAGACAGGAAAATTGCAATCTGATTTCTCCGCTGAAACCAGTCAAGCTCTCGACAATGTCAGCACCGTCCTGAAGGCAGCCCAGATGAGCATGAAGAATGTGCTTTGGGTCAATCCCTATATCACCGCGGGCCGCCAGTATGACGTCATGGGCAAGGTCTATAAGACTTACTTTGAATTCGGCAACACGCCCGGGCGGGGAACTATTCAGGTGATCGGCCTACCTAAAGGAGAACACCTGGTCTTCAGTTGCATCGCCGGCGCGGACCTAAGCAAACGCAAAGCCGTGCGCCCGCGCAACATGCCGCCCAGCTCCACGGCGAGCCCCGGAATTCTCTACGGTGACACTCTCTATTTGTCCGCTAAGGACGGGTTTGTTCCCGGTCAGGGCATGGTAACGCAGATTTTTGATTTGCAACTTCGTCAGTCCATGCGCAATCTCCTCGATGGTTTGGAAGAGGTCGACATGGATTTTTCCAACGTCGTCTTCAGCACCATTTACCTGCGCGAGATGAAGGATCAGAAGCAAATGAACGATCTCTACGGCACATTTTTCAAACCTCCCTATCCCGCAAGCACCACGCTCCAGCAGAACTCCGAAACTGGCGAAGAGGCTGCCGAACAAATCTCATTTATCGCGGTTAAAAAATGAAACGTAGATCCTTCATGAAGTGGGCTGCTGCTTTTCCTCTGCTGGCCCAGGTCGGCCTGCAGGAGGCATTGGGAACCGGGTGGGCAGAAGTTGCCCGCAACTCGACCGACAATATATACACCCGCCTCGGGGTAAAACCACTGATCAACGGCCGTGGGACCTGGACCTATCTCAGCGCCAGCCTCGAATTGCCAGAGGTGAGAAACGCACAAGTCGAGGCTTCGCAGCACTTCGTGAATATCTTCGATCTACAGCGCGCGGCAGGCAAGCGCCTGGCGGAGCTCACCGGCGCGGAATCCGGGATGATCACCTCGGGCGCAGCCGGCGCCATGGCAGTTGCCACCGCAGGCTGCATTGCTGGGACCGACCCGGACAGAATTTGGCAGCTGCCCAATACCGATGGGCTGAAAAATGAAGTGGTCATGGTGGGCGGCCGAAGCGTGTTTGACAGCGCCATTCGCCTGACCGGGGCCAAACTCGTCCTCGCTGAATCTGCGCAGGAGATGCCCAACGCCATCACCTCCAACACGGTGATGGTCTACACCTCTTCCTCTCCTGATCAGCTGGCCAAGGAGATCGCGGTTGCCAAAGCTCATCACGTGCCCATATTTATGGATGCGGCCGACGGCATCCCTCCTGTAGATAAGCTTCAGCTATTTGCGAAGATGGGTTGTGACCTCTACACCTTCAGTGGCGGCAAGGGTTTGTGCGGACCGCAATCGAGCGGCATTCTTCTTGGCCGCAAGGACCTCATCGAAGCTGCATTGGCCAATAGCAACCCCTGGGAAGGCGCTGTCTGCCGCCCCATGAAGGTAGGCAAAGAAGAGATCATGGGATGCCTGGCAGCTGTCGAGACTTGGTTGAAGATGGATGTGCCCAAACTCAACCTGGAATGGGGAGCGCGGGTTCAACGCATTGCCACTTTGGTTGGAACCGTCCCGGGAGTTGAGACCAAAGTCTTTACCCCTGAAGAAAATCAATGCCCAACCCTGAGCATTTCCTGGGATCAGAAAGCCTGGCGTTACAGCACCGCCGACTGCGCAAAGCAATTGCTGGAAGGCACTCCGGGCATCGCCGTCCTGACCGAAGACAATCCCAGCGACGTCCTTTCCCAGAAGCCGGGCGCTGCACGGACCCCGAAGCCAGACGACAAGCTCCAGATTGTTTCCATGACGCTGAGGCCAGGGGAAGAAATCATCATCGGGAAGCGGATAAAACAATTGCTCACCCAAGCCCGGCGCCAGGGAGTTTAAAGCCATGAGATATTCTGCGATTCCTGGCCTGCTGGCTGCCGCAATGGCAGTCTCTACGGCCAGCGCTGCGCCTTCTCCATGCCAGGTTCATGCAACTGTCTACGAAGGTTGGCAAGCGCAACAGGTTTCCAATGATTGGGTGCAACTGACGTTCATTCCACAGGTGGGTGGCAGGCTTATCCAAGTTGCTTTCAACGGGCACCCTTATCTCTTCGTGAACCCCGTCTACAAAGGAAAATATATTTCCCCTGCAGAAGCAGCAGGCCGCTGGATTAACTATGGCGGTGACAAAATCTGGCCTTTGCCCGAAGGGGACGATGACGAGCAGCACTGGCAGGGAGCTTCCACTCCCCTGGACGATGGCGCGTATGCATTTTCTATTCTCTCGCAGGGCGCCCGCTGCACCGTGCGCCTCGAAGGTCCCCCCGATCCGCCTACGGGTCTCCAATACACGCGGGAGATCAGCATCGGCAGCGACTCCCCCGAGATTTCGTTCCACGCGATTACCAAGAACTTCACCGGCCACTCTATTTCCTGGTCGGTGCAATCAGTCTCCCAGTACAACCTCTCGGATGCGGGCGATCCCAAGCAATACAATCACGATTTCTGGGCCATTGCTCCGCTCAACCCAGCTTCCAGCTATCTGCTCGGCTACCACGCGCGGGACGGGCTCGCCAACGACCCGGCCTATGGGGTGAAGGATGGCATGTTCCGATTGAACTGGAAGTATTTGGAAAGCGAGGTGTGGCTCGATTCCACTGCCGGATGGGTCGCCATCATTGACGGTGCAACCCAATATGCCATGGTGGAGGAAACAAAACATATTGCCGGTGGGGATTATCCCAGCAAGGCGACCACGATCTTTTACAAAAACGGGCCGACGGTGGAATTGGACAAGCAGGGGATGCCGTACCTGACATCCACCGATCTAAAGAAGACGCCCTACTACATGGAAGCAGAGCTGAATAGCCCAATGGTAGTCCTGGGGCCTGGGGAAACCTACGCCTTCGACACAAACTGGTTTCCCTCTCGTCTCAGCCACGACTTCACCACTGTGACCGATGCCGGTATGGTGGGTAAGCCGCTGGTCGCAAAGCGCACCGCCGGCAAGCTCGACCTCACAGGAAGCTTTGGCGTGTTCTTCCCTGGAGAGTTGAAAGCATTCCTCTACAACGAGGGCGGCCTGGAGCAGAAAGAAGTAGCACTCCAGGAAGTTCGCCCGCAGGAGCTAATCGCGCTTCACCAGGCGATTGCGGCTGACAAGAACATAGCCCGGGTTTCGATTCACCTCATCGATAGCAATGGTGCGGACCGCGGAGCGTTGGGAGAGGTATTCGTTATCATCGATGAGGAAGGGCGCTGATCGCATGAAGCTTCGCAAAGTCTGGTTTTGGATGGTTTGCGCGTGCGGCTTCGCGGCCAATCTTTCGGCGCAGTTGATTACCGACACCATCAAAGACGATTGGCCTACTTATAACGGAGACTACACCGGCCGGCGCTTCAGCAGCCTCACGCAAATCACTCCCCAAAATGCAGCCCGCCTGCAGGCGCAATGGGTCTTTCACAGCAAGACCCCTGGGATCCTGCAAGCGACGCCGGTGGTTGTGAATGGCATCATGTACTTCACCGGCTCCAACGACACCTTTGCTCTCAACGCCCAAACCGGGGAAGTACTGTGGCACTATGCGCGATCGGTTTCGAGCGGTCTCATCGATGACGCCTCCGGTCACATCAACCGCGGCGTAGCTATATGGGGCACCCGGCTCTATATGGAAACGGACAATGCTCACCTGCTGTGTCTCGACGCTCGATCGGGCAATTTGATTTGGGATATTGCCTACGCCGATTGGAATAAGAACTACGGCGCCACGGGTGCTCCACTGATTGTCAAAGACAAGGTATTGGTCGCTACTTCCGGCGGAGATGACGGCGTGCGCGGATTTATCGCCGCCTTCGATACCACCACTGGAAAACTGGCGTGGCGCTTGTGGACGATTCCAGCCCGGGGAGAATTCGGCTCTTCCAGCTGGCCCGGTGATACCTATCTTCACGGCGGCGGCACAGCATGGCTACCTGGCACCTACGATAAGGAGTTAAACACCCTCTACTGGGGAACAGGCAACGCTTCTCCGGATTACGACGGGAGCGTTCGCCCTGGGGATGACCTCTACACGGCAAGCCTGTTGGCGATTGATCCAGACACCGGCAAGCTTAAGTGGTATTTTCAGTTCACTCCCCATGACCTCTATGACTACGACGGCGTGGAAACGCCGGTTATGGTGGACAGCCAATATGAGGGGCAGCCGAGAAAGCTGATCGTCCAGGCAAATCGTAACGGTTACGTTTACGTGCTTGATCGCACCAACGGAAAATTTCTATCGGCCACGCAATTCGTGAAGACACTGAATTGGGCTAAGGGAATCGATGCCAACGGCCGCCCGGTGTCCAGCAACCTGATCCCGACCCCGGAGGGCACGGTTATTTGCCCAGGAGTCGAAGGCGCTACCAACTGGTACTCGCCCTCCTACAGTGAGGTCACGCATCTCTTCTACTTTATGAACCTTGAGAGTTGCTCTGTTTATTTCCGCAAGCCGGCGCCATTCGAAGAGGGGAAGGAGTATTACTCCACCGGAACCAAGCGCAATGCGGATGAGAAGAGCATGAATACGCTTCTTGCCTTTGATCCGCGCACCAGGGAATTTGTGTGGCGTTATCCGCAGGCCGGCAATTCTGATGGCTTTGCCGGGGTCATGACGACGGCGACGGGCCTGGTATTTTTTGGCGACAACCAAGGTTTCTTTGAAGCTGCCGATGCCAAGACTGGGAAATCGCTATGGCACTTCAACACCGGGCAAAACCTGCATGCCTCCCCGATGAGCTACGCGGCGGGCGGCAAGCAGTACGTGGCCATCGCGTCCGGAAGTGACTTATTCAGTTTCGCCTTGCCGCAGTAGAAGCGGGCAGCGCCTCTTACACCAGCACCAAATCAATCTTCTTCGCGTCCGGCTCCAACGGTTTAACCCGGAAGGTACGAATCTGCCCCACGTTAATCCCCTCCGGCTTCGCGGGTCCGCTGCTTGATCCACCTGTCCAGCGCGCCTTCAACATGGAGCTCAACGATGACAGATCCACCCGGCCCACACTCGAGGGAGCTTCCGCCGCGGGGTTTTCTGCGCCGGTCCGGCACATACCCTCAATGCCTTCTCCCAATTCCACCCGGGCCACTCCTTGTGCAACCTCGACAATGCGTCCGGTGACTACGCTACCCGCTGGATGGCCGGCAAGATATTCGTCTACGCTCACCGTCGCCCGTTGCTTCATGCTCAAGCGCAGCTGACGCTTCGCCTTGTCCACCTCGAGCACTTGGGCCTTGACGATTTGCCCCGTTCGCAGCACATCCTGTGGGTGCTGGATGCGTTTCTCGGCGCTGATTTCGCTCACGTGGATCATGCCTTCCACTCCGTCCGCAATCTGCACGAACGCGCCGAATTTCGTGAAGCTGGTCACCGGTCCTTCGATGGCTGAGCCCGCCGGAAACTTTTGCTCGATCTCGGCCCAGGGGTCGCCCAGCGTCTGCTTGAGGCCGAGGGAGAGGCGGCGTTCGCCCATATTCACGCCCAAAACTACCGTTTCCACGGTGTCACCTGTCTTGAGCACATCGCTAGGCTTCCTCACCTTTTTCGCCCAGGACATTTCGGACAGGTGGATCAACCCCTCGACGCCGGGCTCTATTTCGACGAAGGCGCCAAAGTCGGTGACGCGGGTCACGGTGCCGTGGACGCGATCCCCGGCCTTCAGTGTTGCTGCTACTCCATCCCAAGGGTGGGGCAGCAGTTGTTTCATGCCGATGCCAACGCGTTGTTTGGCAGCATCAATCTTGAGCACCCTGGCTTCGATTTGCTGTCCCACCGAGAGCACGTCTTCAGGGTTGTTCACCCGGCTCCAGGAGATATCTCCCACGTGCAGCAACGCGTCGAGCCCACCTATATCGACAAACGCTCCATAGCCGGTAAGGCTGCGCACCTCGCCGTGCACCGTTTCACCTTCTTTGAGCTCGGAGTACCGCCGCTCCTTGGTGGAGCGATCTTCCTCTTCCGTGACCACGCGCCGGTCGACGACGACATCTTCGTCGGCCACGTCCAGTTTGATGATGCGGCAGCGGATCTGCTGTCCAACGAGACGCTCCAGATCGGCTGCGTCGCGCGAGCCGCTGCGCGATGCGGGCATGAATGCTCGCACGCCCACATCCACGCTGACTCCGCCTTTCACCACGCCTGTCACCGTTCCGGAGATGATTGTTTTGGCGATGAAGGCGTGTTCCAGTGCGGACCAGTCTTTGGGCTGTTCGACCTTGAAGCGTGAAAGCTCGTAGTAGCCTTCGAGATTGCGGCCTTTGACGGATACCAGCAGCCGGTCACCTGGCTTTACGGTTTCGTTCCCGCTCTGAAATATGGCTAGGGGCAGCACGCCTTCGGTCTTATAGCCGATGTCCAAGAAAACCGAGTCGGCGGAAACGGCGACCACGGTTCCGTCGATCTGTCTGCTTCCCCCTTCGCCTTTGCGAGCGTGGCTCTGCTCATACTCCGAAAAAATCGCGCCGAAGGACTCGCCGCTCTCAGGAGCGGCTTCAATTTCCGAATTGTCGGGGTACGGACTAGACATGGAGACCCAAATTCATGAGCAATAGATTTCCGCTCAGGATACCACCTCCGAGAGTGGTGAACGGGCGGGGCCACGTCGAGACCCATTATCCCACTCAAGCCAACACAGGGCTTGAATGGTGCACCCAGCATTAGTTCGTCATGCAGGCTGGGCCGTCCAGTTCCATTCGAGGAACCTTCGCAAGCGCCCCTACCTACCGGCAACAAATAGTGGGTGCCCCATTCAAGCCGTACTTTGGCATGAGTGGGATAGTGGCTCTCGATGTGGCCCGCCATAGGACCTACCCCGCTGCAACCTCATCTTCTTCGCGCTCCCGGGGCACAATCATAAGGTGCTTGAGCGCGGTCCCGCGAAGCAGGCTAACGTTCTGCGGTTTGCCCGCGCGCTCCGTGGTCAGCAGCCGATGCAGGTCATCAATCCCCCCGACCGGCTGCGCCGCAAATCCAACAATCACGTCCCCCTCCTCCATGCCGGCAATCGAAGCAGCGCCACGCGCCGCCACCGTTGTGGCCATGACGCCGGAAGACAAGGGCAACTTGTACTCGTAAGCCAGGCGCCGTGGAATTGGCACATTCTGTGCCGCAATCCCAATCGAGCTGCGGCGCACCCGGCCATGCTGCAGGATCTGCGCCACCACATACTTCGCGGTATCAATACCAACAGCAAAGGAGAGACCCTGGGCTCCCTGGATGGTTGCGGTGTTCACCCCGATAACAAAACCCGCGGAGTCCAGTAGGGGGCCCCCGGAATTTCCTGGATTCAGGGGAGCATCGGTCTGGATAATCTCTTCCATCGTGCGGCCGGAGGCCGACCGCATGCTGCGCCCGAGCGCGCTCACCACACCCGCTGTCACCGAGAACTGAAAGCCAAACGGATTGCCGACGGCGATCGCGATCTGCCCAATGCGCAACCGCTTGGAGACACCCAGAGGGGCAGGGGAGAAAACGGCGTGGTCCGTCCTGAGCACAGCGATATCCGTATCCCGATCCTCTCCGATCAGCACCGCACTGCTGCGAGCACCATCGGTAAAGGTGAGCGAAATCCTCGCTGCCTGGTGAACCACATGGCTGTTGGTCAGGATCAATCCATCGGGTGTAAAGACGAAGCCCGACCCCGACCCTTGGTGGCCCGGCCGATTGCCCCGGCGTGCACTCTGAACGTCGATCTTCACCAGTGACCCGCTCACCCGCTCGACCGCATGTGTGACGGCGCGAGAGTAGTTATCCAACAAATCGGAATCGTCGAGGCTGCTTGAAACCACACCCGCACCGCTGGAGACTAAAGATTGGTGTTCCATTTGCTTCCCTCTAAATTGCGACCAGGCCACGCATCACGCCAATCGTCACTGCTTCTGTACGTGTACGAGCGCCGAGTTTTGCCATAACAGAGCTCACGTGAAACTTCGCGGTATGCTCTGAAATATTGAGAGTTGCGGCCAATTGCTTATTCCTGTGGCCGCGCGCCATCCATCGCAACACTTCCACTTCTCTGGCCGTTAGATGTTCGCTGCCTGGAATCGATTCTTCCCGCCCGGAAGGCAAGCGGGGCAAGGTGACAGCAAAACCCGCCACTGTCGCTGAGAGCGCGGCAACGAGCTGCGTTGTGGTGACCTCCATCGGAAGAACAGAATAAATCTTCAGTCGCGCCGCAGTACGTACCACACCCGCGCCCGGCGACGACGTGAGCAACAGTGTTGGCGTGTCAGCAAATACATCCTCAAGCGCTCTGCGATTGCGCACGCTCGCCAGGAAAGTCTCGCCGGACGCAATCAAAATCGCGTCCGGGCTTTCACTTTGCACGCGAAACAGCAGAGTGGATGGAAGTGCGACGGGCAGCAATGCCAACTGCGGCGCAGCGCGCAGCGCAGCGAAACGGCCGGCGTGAATCATGGAATCCACGCCAGGCAGAACTACCAGTCGTTCGTGTGTGCGATTTTCAGTCACGATCCCCAAGGGTTACCGTCAGATCTATTTTTACGCCTCCACGTATCAGTACCACGGCAACCGGGTCGCCAACCTTCAGGCCCGCAAGTCGATGCTGAACATCGTGCACGTTGTGAACCAGGCGGCGATCAACCGACAGCACCAAATCGCCGACGAGCATCCCGGCTGCAGCTGCAGGCGCATTGGCTTCCACGTGCAGCACCAGCAAAGCCTCGTCGACGTCCGCGCCGAAATGAGCCCGCAGGGCCTCAGGGACAGGCACTGCCTGCATCGCAGCGCCGAGAAATGGGCGTGGCACATGGCCGCGTTCCAGGATTGCGTCCACGACTCGATCGATGGTCGCTGCCGGCACGGTGATGACCGCGCTCCGTGCCAGCGCCGTGCTGTTGATCCCCAACACGCGACGGCCTTCATTGACCAGCGCGCTGCCCGATTGGCCTACGTAGAGTTGCAAGTCCGCGCGGATAAGCCGATCCATCTGCCCGCCGCGCCAGGTACGCCAACCGTTGCCCAGACGCGCGATGATTCCGGCGCTGGCCGAAATATCACCGAGCGCGGAGCGGCCCACCGCCAGCACCACTTCGCCTACGCGCGTTGGCTGGGTACCAATCGACTCCGCAGGCTTGCCTACGCCGTTGTCTACGCGAAGTACTGCAAGGTCGGTTCCCGCATCTGCCCCGGCGAGCGTGGCCGGGAATGGATCACCGTGGAGAGCGACCTGCAACGAGTCGCTGCGGCGCAGTCCGTGGCGCACGGTCACGACCACCCCAGGCCGCCAGACGACACCACTCGAGGTCGAGCGGCCGCCACCGTGTACCGTCACGATGCTGTCCTGAACGGCCTCAATTGTTTCTGCGATTGACTTGGAGAGCCCACCCCAAATCCCCGAATTCTGCACTGCTGCTTCCATGATTTTCTCCATAAAGGACAGAATCATGGTGACACTTCAGGGAAGTGAGCACATCGCCCAGATGACTAGGCAGGTTTAGTCCTGTTGATGGAAGAGCGCGTTGTTGATATCCGGCCAGACTTCCTTGAAGGCGAAGGTGCAGCCGTCAATGGCGAGATTCGTGACCCAACGCTGGTATGTTTTGGTAATCGTGCGTTCCTGGCTCGGATAGTACAGATTAGCCACGCCCGAGAATGCGCCGGCTCCCAAAACTTCGCTGAAATTAAAGGTCTCGTGGCCCTCGTCGCTACGCGTCACCACGATGCGGGTGAATGCGTAGCCCAGACGCTTGGCAAAATCTCCTTTACCCAGCGTGTAATACCTTGTGTCCTGATGCAAGACCGAGGGGACGATAAACTCAACCCAGGTGTTCTCGTTGATGGCGTCGGCGAGCGTGTGCCAGTAGTATCGGCCGTACCCTTTAGCTCCCTGTCCAAACTCAGGATAAGAGTTGTTGGCCTGCGCGACCCCAGCTTGTCCGGCAACGAAAATGAATGAAGAATAATCAACGCTATCAAGCATCGCGGTCTTGAACTTTTCCTTAACCGACTGCGGCGGTAGATGCTGATCGGCGCTGACTGCGCGAAAATTGGGAATTACATACAGGATGCGCTTGGTTTGCCTTCCCTCAGCCAACGGGTCGACAGCAGCAGCGGTGCCCAATGTGGATCCCTCGGGAGGTGGTTCGCCAGAAGCTGTCTGCACCTGTTGTTGTTGCACACCGGCGCCGGGGTCGTCGGGCAGGTCAGCCTCCGCGACCTCGAAAGGCACTGCGGTCAGATAAGCGGCGGCCCCATGATGGTTCGGAGCGTGTACCTCAAGGGTCAGTCCCAGGGCCGGAAGTTTATCTACGCTTGCTTTCGCTCCTGGAGCACATATACCTCCCAGCAAAAATGCAAAAACAAGAACAGATGATTTATTTGAAAACCGCATACTGGCCCTTTGAGTTCCGTGGTGTGAGTTTTGCTGCAAGCAGTTTAGCTGCAAGCAGTTTGGCTGCAAGCTACTCGTGGTATGTAGGATCTCCCGCGACTGGATCAAAGCGATATCCCTCACTTGTTGGATACTGATTCGTCGCTTCTGCTGCTTTCTTACCCGGTTCTCTTGTTCACGCCATGGAATCCTGGATTTTTCGCCGGTTTTTGCCGCGCGCAGACCAATTGCGCTCACTCACGATCACGTTCTCACAACGACGGTCTCATATTTCGACAGGGTAATCGAAGCAGAAGTGCGCGACAGGGGTCAAAACGTTCCCTGGGAGGGACTGTTGGCCTACAACTTTAGGGGAAGAGGAAATTTTGGTTTAGTGCAGGAGGTATTTCTTCAGCGCCGCCAAGCCCTCTTCGATAGCTTGCGCATCGATGGCGTAACCAAAGCGCACATAGCCCTCGCCTTGGCCGCCAAAGACCACACCGGGAATGGTGGCCACGTGTGCCTTGGCGAGCAGCATCCTGGCTGCGGCACGGCTGTCTTTGCTGATCTTTGTCACCCGTGGAAAAGCGTAGAAGGCCCCTTGGGGCATTTCACAGGGCAGCCCAACTTCGTTCAATCCGTTGACCAGCAGATCGCGTCTCTCGCGGTACTCCTCGCGCCGGGCATCGAGCACGCTGCGCGGAATGCGCAGCGCTTCCAGGGCGGCCCACTGGGTCATGGTGGAGACGCCATTGACGGAATACAAAACCAGCTTGCGCAAGCCACTCATGAACGGTTCCTGCGCCACGGCGTATCCGACGCGCCATCCGGTCATGCCGTACGACTTTGAAAAGGTGTAGGTGGAAATGGTCCGCTCCGCCATGCCCGGCAGCGAGGCGATCGAGAAGTGATCCCCATCGTAGACCAGGTCTTCATAGGCCTCGTCCGCAATCACCAGCAGGTCATGCTTCCGGGCAAACGCCGCCACTTCCTCCGCTTCCCAGCGAGAAAAAACTGTGCCGGTGGGGTTCTGCGGTGTGTTGTAGTAGATCGCGCGCGTATGCGGCGTGGTGAAATCTTCGAGCGTCCTCGTCAGACCCGCGCTGCGCGCGGTCGCCGTCGGTACCAGCAGGGCTCGCGCCTGGCAGCCGGTGATCATCTCCCGGATCGGGGTCCAATAGGGAGAGAAAAGCAACACATCGTCGCCCGGATCAAGAACCGCCTGGAACGCCACATACAATGCGTGCGCTCCCCCCGCGGTCACAATTACGTTCTCCGCTGAGACCTCGAGCCCGTTGCGCTGCCTCAGCTTTTCGGCGATCGCCTGCCGCAAAGGTTCTACGCCCGAGGAGGGCGCGTAGCGAGTCTTGTTTTCGACGGCGGCGCTGATCAACGCATACTTTACGGAAGAGGGAGTTTCGAAGAAGGGCTCGCCACCGTGGAAGGCATGCACCTTCTGCCCGGCCGCCCGCAACTCCATCACTTTGTTCCGCACCTGGACGATGTCGGAAAAACCTACTTCATCCAGCCGCTTGGCCAATCGCATTGCGTCTACCGGCATATTGCCCTCATCCCGCCACATTGCTAGTGTTGAGCAAATGAAGTCCAAATATCTCTATTTTGCGGCGGCCGCTGGCTTCCTGGCGGGTGCGGTGGTGGAATTTCTGCCCCCACACAACATCACGGCCGCCGTTCTTGATGCGGTCGCAGGAGTCATCTTCCTCTTTCTCGGCGCGGGTGCGGGGAGAAAGAGCTAGATTTTGATAAACACTTTCCTCCGGTACATCACCAGGACCGGTATGAAGCAGACCAGCACGAAGGCGATGGAGTAGAGCAGCGATCCGAAAGACGGATTGATCATCGGGAAGAAAAAATGCTGGTAGATAAATTGCTGCAGGCTGGTAACCCGGGCGCCGTCGTGTACGCGAATGCTATCCACTCCACCGGCCAGCAGTTCTGAGAAAACATATGCGGTGATGGCATTGGAGCCGAAGACCAGCCATGGATACGTCCAGCCGCGCGTCCACTTCTTGATCTCCACTGCGTAAAAGCAAATGGCCAGCAGCAACAGCGTGCAGCCTGCGGCAAACAGCACATAGGAACTGGTCCAGAGTTTCTTGTTGATCGGGAACCACACGTTCCATATCTCTCCCAGAACCAATCCGCTGATAGCGGCGCCCAGCAGGCCTGCCGCCTTGGTGGACAGCGACTTGGGGAGCCGCAGCCAGATACCGGCGAGCACACCAAGGAGGATGGTGCCCATAGCGGGAATATCGCTCAGCAGACCTTCGGGATCGCGAACACCTTCGTAGAGGCGGCCGGGGAGGAGCTTGCGGTCCAGGTAAGCTACCCAGTTCTGGTTGGGATCGAGCAAGGGCACGCTATGAGTAGGAACGCCGATACCTGGAATGGGCACCCACCGCATCAGGATCCAGTAGCCTAATAACGCCACGACCGCAGTGCTGGCGAATACCCATGCCCGGCTATTCCATAGGTAGAGCAGGCTGGCCAGGAAGAAGCAGATGGCGATACGTTGCAGCACGCCGTAGATGCGTAGGGTTCCCAGATGAAAGAAGGGGAAGCCATTGACCACCAAGCCCAGCAGAAACAGGATTACCGAGCGGCGCAGCACATGCAGACGCTGCGTGGTTTTTGATTCTCCGCGCGCGAGGCGTGTTTCGGTCGAGAGCACGATGGAAATGCCGGCGATGAAGAGGAACGATGGGAACACCAGGTCGGTGAGCGTCCAGCCATTCCAGGCGCTATGTTCCAACTGGCGGTAACTGTATTGCCCGCTGCCGCCGTTGTTGACCAATATCATGAACGCGATGGTGATCCCGCGCGCCACGTCGAGCGAGACCAGCCGGCGCATGGTATTCACCATGCTCTGCGGAGCCGTGGCCGTTGTAGCCGCACTCTTTATAGCTGAGGTAGCCATGCTGGGAGTGTATCTGCTGCGTTGAAGCAGTGTCGACTGGTAATCTCCGTATCATGCGGGGCTCTCTCATCTGGTTCGCGCTGGCCGTCGCCTGGGCGGTCGACTGCCTGCTGGCCTTGCTCCACCACAACCGGGTGCAGGCTGCCCTGACCGCATTGTTCGCCTGCTGTTTTTGCGCCGTCGGATTGTTCTTCCGCAACCGGGAACAGAAGCTCATACGGAAACAGCAAATCCCTCCGCTGTGAAATAGCAGCGTCCAGGCCCCGCCCCATCGTTCAACCTCACGTCGCGAGAATGCCCGAATACACCGCCATGCCGGCCACCGCATCCACGCCGATCGCGTCCAGGGCGTCAATCTCCGCTTGCTCGCGGATCCCGCCGGCCACGATCAGCTGCCGCTTCGTAATCTGCCTGAGACGCTGTGCCTCTTCGAAAGGGAATCCCCGCATAGTCCCTTCCCGATCGATATGGGTATAGAGAAATGCGCCACAATACGGCTCCAGCCGCGGAATCGCGTCATCAGCCGTAAGCGCCACCTGGTCCTTCCAGCCCTTCACCGCTACGCGCCCTTGCTTCGTATCGACGCTGAAGACCAGCTGCTCCACGCCTACCTCCGCGGCCAGGTCCCGGGCAAACCCGGTGTTCACCAGCTCTGCTCCGCCGAAGAGAGCCGACCCCACGATCACCCGCCGCGCCCCCGCGCCCAGCACCGCCGCGGCTTTCCCAGCCGTGCCAATCCCACCGCCTACCTGGCAAGGCAAGCGTTTGGCGATTCTCGAGATCAGTTCGCCATTTTCCCCCTGCCGCATGGCTGCATCGAGGTCGATCAATTGCACCAGGGGATAGTGCTGAAAGCGGCCAATCCAATATTCGAAGTCGTCGAAGGCCAGCTTCAGCTTCTCGCCTCCCACCAGTTGCACAATCCGTCCGCCCATCAGGTCAATCGAGGGAATCAGCATGGCAGCCTCATGGGGACGCCTCGCAGCGCCAACTCCTGCTTCAGGGCCCGGACGTCCGCAATACCGAAGTGGAAGATACTGGCCGCCAGTGCCGCATGCGCCTTGCCCACCTGGAATACCTGGGCAAAGTGCTGCGCGGTGCCGGCGCCGCCTGAGGCGATCACGGGAATCTCCACTGCCTCGCTCACCCGGGCGGTCAGCTCACAATCAAATCCCGCACGGGTACCGTCAGCATCCATCGAGGTCAACAGGATCTCTCCCGCTCCCCGGGCTTCGGCTTCGCGCGCCCATTCGATCACCTGGCGCCCAGTCCGCGTGCGTCCACCGCTCACGAATACCTCCGCCTGGCCCACCGGATCGGCGTTATCCACGGCGCGCCTGGCATCGATGGCCACGATCACCGCCTGGGCCCCAAAGCTTCGGCCGATGGCGTCAATCAGGCTCGGATCGGCGATTGCCGCCGAGTTGACACTTACCTTGTCAGCCCCGGCATCGAAGACGGCGGAGGCCTCGTCGGCCGAGCGGATGCCGCCGCCCACCGTGAATGGGATGAACAGCTCCCTCGCCGTGCGCCGCACGGTTTCCAATAGAGTCCCGCGGCCCTCGTGTGTGGCTGTGATATCCAACAAGACAATCTCATCCGCGCCCGCAGCCGCATGCCGTTTTGCCAACTGCGCCGGATCTCCAGCATCCACCAGGTCGATGAACCGCACCCCTTTCACCACCCGGCCATTGCGCACGTCGAGGCAGGCGATGATCCGCTTGGTCAGCATGCCAGCTCCACGAAGTTGCGCAGCACCCGCATGCCCGCGCTCCCGGACTTCTCCGGATGAAACTGCACTCCCATCACGTTGTCCCGCTCCACTGCCCCGGAGAAAGGGCCGCCGTACTCAGTGACCGCGACGGTCTCCGGGACCACCGGAGCCCGATAGGAGTGGGTGTAATAGACAAAAGCGCGGTCCTGGACGCCTTGCATCAAGCGCGATTGGGGGCTGACGCGGACCTCATTCCAGCCCACGTGCGGAACCTTGACCCCAGGGGCAAACCGCTCGCACTCGCCCGGGAAGAGGCTTAGGCCCTTCACCGCCGGGGCCTCCGTGCTGCCCTCGAACAGCCATTGCAGCCCCACGCAAATTCCCAGGAAGGGAACTCCGCGGGAAATGGCCTCCCTTACCGAGGCGGTGAGCCCCGTCTCCTCCAGCAGTTGGGTAGCTTGAAAATGGCCCACGCCGGGGAGGATGATCTGGGTCGCCCGTCGGGCCACGTCGGGGTCCGCAGTGACGGTTGCCGCGCACCCCAGGGCCTCGAGGGCCTTCATCACCGAGGTCAGGTTGCCGGCCTTGTAGTCAATGACTGTGATCACAACAAGCCTTTGGTGCTGGGCAACATCTTGCCCAGTTGCTTATCTCGCGAGCAGGCCACGCGCAGCGCCCGGGCGAAGGCTTTGAACAGGGCTTCAATCTTGTGGTGGTTGGAGCGGCCGTACATGGTGGCTATATGCACGTTGGCCCGCGCGCCGCGCGCGAAGCCTTCAAAGAAGTCCTCAACCAGCTCACTCTGCAGATCGCCTACCAGGCGCTTCTTCACCTTGGTCTTGACCACGCAGGCCACCCGCCCGCTCAGGTCGATGGCGGCGACGCCCAGGGTCTCATCCATCGGCATGAGGAAGTATCCCGCGCGCAGGATTCCCTTCTTGTCTCCCAAAGCCTGATCGAAAGCCTCACCCAGCGCAATGCCTACATCCTCCACGGTATGGTGCTGATCTACGTCCAGATCACCATCGCAGAGCAGTTCCAGGTCGAACGCCCCGTGGCGCGTGAACAACTCCAGCATGTGGTCAAAGAAGCGGATGCCTGTCTTCACCTTGTAACGTCCAGTGCCTTCGATCGCGAGCTTTAGCGAGATCCTGGTCTCAGTGGTCTTGCGGTCAATCGCGCCCCGGCGCACTCTCTGTTTTGCCATCATGCTTTCTCCCACCCGATCTCGTTCAAGGCTTCTGCCATCGCGGCCACCGCTTGCTTCATCTGCGCCCGCGTACCCACCGTCAAGCGGACACACCCATCGCAGCCCTGGTCCTTCGAGCGGTCGCGCGTGAGCACTCCCCGCCGCTGCATGGCCTGAACGAACTCGACGTGCCGGGGACCAATCTTCACCAGGATGAAATTGGCTTGGCTAGGCCACTGGGGGACACCCAGATGACGCAGACTCTCCACCATCTCCGTCCGTGCCGACTTTACTTCTTTCACATACCACTGCAAGTACTCTTCGTCATCCAGCGCCGCCGGCAGGCAGGCCAGCGCCAGCGAGTTCACGCTATAGGGAGAGATGACCGTTCGCAGCCACTGCTGCATTTCGGCTGGCGCCGCCAGCATCCCCAACCGCAGCCCGGCGAGTCCATAGGCCTTGGAAAACGTGCGTGCCACGATCAGGTTCGGCGCCTGCCCTACCAGGTCCATCACGGTTTGGCCGCAGAAGTGGTAGTAAGCCTCGTCCACCAATACGGCAGCATGCGGCGCGTGGTGAAGAATCTCAAGAATCTGCTGCCGGCCGGCCACCGTGCCGGTGGGGCTGTTGGGGCTGGCGATTGCGATCAAACGGGTCTTGGGCGTGATCGCCGCCAGCAGGGAATCAATCGGGAAGGCAAAGTCCTCTCCCGAAGGGACCGTCTTCACCATCGCATCGGTGCAGGAGCCGTAGACCTCATACATCGAGTAGGTCGGTGTGTGGAAGAGAAACTCGTCTCCGCGATCCAGATAGGTTTGGCAAAGCACGTGGATCGCCTCATCTACCCCGTTGGTGAGCAGCACTTGCTCCGGATCGAGCGACAGATGCTGAGCAACCCTGGCTTCCACCTGGCTTCGTTCGGGGTACTTGGACAGGTCTGCAGCGGCGATGCTCGCCAGCGCGTCCAGCACCCGTGGGGAGCAAGCGACCGTGTTCTCATTAAAATCCAGACGCAGCCCTTGTCGTCCACCGAGCGGAGGATGGTAGGCGTGCATTCGCCTCACTGCGGCGCGCGGCTCTGGTGTTTGTTGCAACACAATCTCAGCCATCGATCCCCCTTGCCCGCACTGCTTCCGCATGGCCCAGCAATCCTTCCGCATTGGCCAGCGCGATCGCCGCTGGTCCCAGCTTCTTCAGCCCTGCCAGAGAATATTCCTGCACCGTGATCAGCTTTAGAAAGTCCATCACACTCAATCCGCCACGGACTTGGGCCACCCCGCCGGTCGGCAGGGTGTGGTTCGGGCCGGACACATAATCCCCCATCGGCTGCGGCGAGTAGCCGCCAATAAATACCGAACCTGCATTGCGCACCCAATCGAGGTCCTCGCCGGCATCGACACTCAGATGTTCGGGAGCCAGCCGGTTGGTAATATCGCGTGCCTCATCGACAGAGCTCGCGAGCACCGCCAGGCCGTTCCGCTCAATCGCCTGTTTCGCGATGGAATTCGTTTTGACCCGCTGCGTCACTTCCTTGACCACCGCTCGAGCGAGGGAACTGTTGGTGGTAATCAGGATGGCCAGCGCTTCGGGGTCATGCTCGGCTTGGGCGACGAGGTCGGCGGCGATCCCCACCGGATCGCCTTTTTCGCTTGTCACTACGATCTCTGTCGGACCGGCCAGCATGTCGATCGCGCAATCGAACGCGACCATCTTCTTGGCTGCGGTTACATACCAGTTGCCCGGTCCTACGATTTTGTCCACGCGGCGGATGCTTTCCGTGCCAAAAGCGAGAGCTGCTATGGCCTGGGCGCCACCGATGCGGTAAAACTCGCTGATGCCGAGCAGGGCCGCGGCCGCCAGGGTTTCCTTGGCAGGTTTCGCCGAGACCGCCACGATTCGCTCCACCCCGGCTACTTGCGCTGGAATCGACGTCATCAGCAGGGTAGAGGGCAAAGGATAGCGCCCGCTAGGCACATAGCACCCGACCGCGCCCAGGGGCCGCACCCGCTGTCCAGTGGTCAGCCCGCGGCTTGTCGCGCTCCAATCCTTCGGCATCTGCCGTACGGCGAATTTCCTGATATTCGCGGCCGCGGTTTTCAGCGCGGTCTGGAGGAGCTTGGGCGTAGTGTCCCAGGCCTGTTCCATTTCGGAGCGGCTTATTTTGAGTGGCTGTTGCGGCGTGAGGCCATCCAGCTTAGCTGCGTAGCGGCGCAGCGCTCTGTCGCCACCCTTGCGGACGTCGGTCACGATGCGCTGCACGACCGGCATCGTGCGCGCCGTGTTCCGGGCGCCTCTCAGCTCCAGCTCGCTCAGCATCTGAAGCGTCTGCTGACCACCCCGGCCCCTTGTCCTCACCAGCCTCATGCAGACGCTCCTTTCACCAGTAACGATGGCTGGGTGCCCCATTCAAGCCAGGTATTGGCTTGAGTGGGGCACCACAGCACTCGACTGCGGTTTATTGCCGAACTAGAAAACAATCTTGTTCAGCGGATACTCCACGATCCCCGTGGCCCCCGCACTCTTAAGCTTGGGAATCACATCCCGCAGCACGCTTTCTTCGAGCACAGTATTCAACGCCGCCCATCCCGCATCGCTGAGCGTAGAAATGGTTGGTGATGCCAAGGCCGGCAGTATTGCCAACACCTCGTCCAAGTGCTTCTTCTCGACGTTCATCATCAACCCTACCCGCCCTTGCGCCGCAATCGCTCCATTCAGCATGAGCGAGAGATTGTCGATCTTCTCCTTCTTCCATGGATCGCTATAGGCGGCGCGATTGGCAATCAAATGCGTCTCGCTCTCCATCACTGTATCGATAATCCGCAGGCGGTTTGCCCGCAGGGAGCTGCCCGTCTCGGTTACCTCCACTATGGCGTCGGCCAGCGTGGGCGGCTTTACTTCGGTCGCGCCCCAACTGAACTCGACTTTCACTGGAACCTTCTTACCGGCGAAGTAGTTCTTCGTCACCTCCACCAGTTCGGTAGCGATCACTTTCCCGGCCAGATCTTCGGCCTTCTGAAAGTCAGAATCCTCGGGCACCGCGAGCACCCAGCGCACCTTGGTCCGCGTCGCTTTGGAATAGGTGAGCCCGGTAACGCTGGCCACGTCGAGTCCGCTTTCCACTACCCAGTCGATTCCGGTCAGGCCTGCATCCAATACGCCTTTTTCTACATACCGTGCCATCTCCTGGGCGCGAATCAGCATGCACTCGATCTCGCTATCGTCGATGCCGGGAAAGTACGAGCGGCCGTTAGCATAAATGTGCCACCCCGCCCGTTCGAACAGCGCGATCGTTGCGTCCTGCAGGCTTCCCTTGGGAATGCCGAGCTTCAACTTACCTGCCATTCAGGGCCTCCGTCTTCGCCGCCGTGGGTAGTGCGATGTTATTCGTAAAGCAGCTCACCGTCCCTTCGTGGCAAACCAGCCCGTCGCCCTCGACGACCACGCGAAAGAGAACAGTGTCCTGATCGCAGTCGGTCGCCGCAGACACTACGCGCAGCCGGTTTCCGCTGGTCTCACCCTTCATCCACAGCTTCTGTCGCGTGCGGCTCCAAAATGTCACAAAGCCTGTCTCCAGCGTCTTGGCATAGCTTGTCTCGTTTAGAAAGCCCACCATCAGCACCTGTCCATTCTCCGCATCCTGCACGATTGCAGGCAGCAGTCCGTCCATCTTCGCAAAATCGAGTTTCACCGTTTCCGTCATTGCCAGCCTTCTCTCTCTTTCACATCGCCACAAACGCAAAAAACCCGCCTTGCGCATTTCGCGCCGGCGGGCTTTTTCTGATCCTGGTTTCCTGGCCTTACCGCTGGCCGGAACCGTCCGCCGACACGCTCGTCACGTGATGATGGTGATGACGATGATGGTGGGCGCGGACTTGCATTGCTGATAAAAAACTAACTGTCTCTCCCGCCGATGTCAACCTTTCGCGGGCGAGCCGGCTTTTGAGCGGTCTGCTAACATGCCGCCGGAAGCATTTTTACGTTGGCTTAACCTAGGAGACCGCTCTCAACGCATCCATCCCGCCACGGCCTGGGGTGGAAGGAAAGGCACCGGCCGAACCCACCCAGATCAAACTCATAGTAAGAATGCTTCTATAGGCTCCATGCAAACCAAACCCGCCAAATTCCCGTATCTGTTGCTAGCCCTATTGGGGGTGGGTTCTACGCTTTTTTATGCTGCCAGCACGGCGGCGAACTTTGACAGTTTCGTCAACGCCAACCGGGCCCGTCCACCGCTCGATTACTCCCACAGTGCTCGCTACCTGGCGCAGTTGTTGCCCGAGTCGCAACGCGCCGGCATGGTACCTGAAGACGAGGTCCTTTCCGTCAACGGGGTCCCCTTCACGGGTATGGCTGGGCTGATTCGTCAAACCTTTCATGCGCGTCCGGGCCAGATGGCGGTGATCGTGTATCGCAATATGGCGGGCGGAATCCGTACCGCGCAAGTGGAGTTGGCGGCGCAGCGCAGGGCTCGTCCTACCTTCACCCGCTGGCTGGTCAACATCCTGCTCCTCTTGATCTTCCCCGCATTCTGCCTCCTGCTGGGTTATTGGGTGGTATTGGCCAGGCCGCTCGAATGGAATGCCTGGTTTTTTCTCGGCATCATGAATGTGGTTCCGGCTTTCATTAGTCAAGTCGGATACTTTCCCGGATTCCTCGCGCCCTTCACTATCTTCTGGCGGATTTTCGCCTTCCAGTGGATGTTCATTTCTCTCATCCTGTTCAGCGTCTACTTTCCTGTCCGCTCGCGCACCGACATCCGTTATCCGTGGTTGAAGTGGCTGATCATTATTCCGCAGATCCCGATCGTTCCTGCCACCTTCGCGCTGGAATACGGCCTGCTCTATCACATTCGCTTTATTCAACCCTATCTCTCCGCGTTTGATCCGCTGGAGCTCGCCGGCAACGTCTTCGCCGCAATTTCTCTCTGCATCTTCATCATCGCGATCGTTAGCAAGCTCTTCCACGTGCCGGAACCCGATGCCCGCCGCCGGCTGGCGGTGGTGGCGGCCGGCTCGCTGCTCGGCCTTGGGCCTTTGCTTGCCCTGCTGCTGACTTCGACTTTCTCTCAAAAGCCGGTTTTGGAAATGGCGCCTTCCTGGGCGCTATTCACCGTGGCTGTGCTCTTCACGTTCTTTCCGCTTTCGCTCGCTTACACCGTGATCGTGCAGCGCGCCCTCGACCTGCGTATTCTTCTCCGCCAGGGGACGCGTTACGCCTTGGCTCGCGGCACGCTGTGGGTGCTCCAAATCATCGTCTTTGCGTTCCTGGGCTTCCGCATCTTCCACTTTGCGAATGCCTCCGGGCGAGCCGCCCAGCTTATCGCCCCCGTCGTCATCGCTGTTGTCATTCTCTTTCTGCGCCTGCGCATTGCCCGGCCACTTTCCCTGTGGCTTGACCGGCGCTTCTTTCGCGAAGCCTATTCTGTCGACCAGGTGTTAACGGACCTTTCCGAGCAAGCGCGCAGCTTCACCGAGACCGAGCCTTTGTTGCGCACCATCGTTGAGCGCATAAGCCAGACCCTGCATGTGGATCGGATCTCCTTCCTGCTGCGCCGGGGAAATTCCTTCAGCCTGCAATATGCCCAGGGAATTCCCACCACGAGCGACCTTTCCCTGGCCGACAATTCCTCCACCATCCGCGCGCTGGCGATCGGCCGGAGCCCCAAGCAGGTCTACCTGGATCGCCCCGATCCCTGGCTGGCGTTAGCGCCCGCGAACGAAATCTCAGTGCTCAACCAGCTGGATGCGGAGCTCCTGCTGCCTTTGCCTGGCCGGTCCGGCTTGATCGGTGTGATGGCTTTGGGCCCCAAGCTAAGCGAGGAGCCGTACTCGCGCTCTGATCGGCGATTGCTTTCTTCTGTAGCCCTGCAAACCGGGCTGGCCATCGAAAACAGCGCGCTGGTTCACCGCTTGGCGGAAGAGTCAGCGCAGCGCCAGCGCATCGATCGCGAAATTGAAATCGCCCGTGAAGTGCAGGAGCGCCTCCTGCCCCAGACCTATCCCGTCGTCGCAGGAATCGATTTTGCCGCCTACAGCCGGGCCGCACGAGAGGTTGGCGGAGACTACTACGACTTTATCGCCCTCGAAAACGGCACCCTGGGGATCGCGATTGGCGACGTCTCCGGCAAAGGCATTTCTGCCGCGCTCCTGATGGCATCTATTCGCGCCGCTCTCCATGGGCTTACCTTCAGCGGCGATCTTGATCTGGCCCGGGTCATCGAGGGGCTCAACCGCATCATCTACGATTCTTCCACCAGTAATCGCTTCGTCACCTTTTTCTTTGGTGAATACGATCCAGTTACGCGCACACTGGACTACGTGAATGCCGGGCACAACGCCCCTCTGCTCTTGCGTCCCACCGCGCATGATGGCTTTTGTACCCCTGAGGCGGAGTGCACGGTGCAGCGCCTGGAAACGGGCGGACCCGTGCTTGGCATCTTTACTGGAGTCCGCTATGAACAAGGCAAGATCCAGTTACGGCCTTACGATGTCCTTATCGCCTTCACTGACGGAATCAGCGAGGCCATGAACGCCCAGCTTGAGGAGTGGGGAGAAGAGCGCCTGACCACGGCCGCCAGGATGAACACCCACCGTTCCGCGCAAGATATCGTCACTGCCGTGATTGCGAGTGCCGATCGGTTCACTGCGGGCGCGGCACAGAATGACGACCTGTCGCTGGTCGTGCTCAAGGTGCTCTGAGATGTTTCTTCGCCGGCTGGTCGTCTTGGTCCTATTCTGGTTGGCCGTCGCTTTGCATGCGCAAACGCTGCCGGTCGAGTATGAAACTTTCCTGAGCCAGGGCAGGGCTGTTTCGTGCGCTGTTTATGGCTCCCATGAGAACGCTGCGACGATCATCTTCCTCCGTGGGGCGAGCGCTTCTGATCTTTCTTTGGGTCGGCAAGAGGCGCGGTTCTTTGCCGAGCACGGTTTTCGCGTCTTGCTACCCGACTATTCCAGCGCCACGCCCACCACGAAAGCCACTACAGCAAACTATCGCCGTTGGGCCCAGGTGGTGCAGGACATAGTCGCCGATCTCCGCTCGCGTCCGCTTCTCAAGAACAAGAAAATAGGCTTGGCCGGGCAGGCCGAGGGAGCTTCTGTGGCCCTCATTGCCGGCACCCAGAGGTTAGAGGTCGAAGCCATCGCTGAATGGTCCGGCCTGCTCCCCAACGAATTCTTTGCGCAGGTGCAGACCATGCCTCCGCTCCTTATCCTTCACGGCGAACTCGACCAGCAGGTTCCGATCTTCAACGCACGCCAGTTAGTCCGTCTCTGCCAGCTCCGGGACTTCACCTGCGAAATCCAAATCTACGCCGGCGAAGGCCACGTCTTTGATACTCACGTCATGGACTCTGCGAACCAACGCGCCCTGGCCTTCTTCCGCGTCAACCTCGTCACCAACCACTAGTCAAAATCTTCATCAGGTTGGGGCCATGCCTGCTGTAGCTTGACCAGACGCCGGGTGCCCCATGCAAGCCCCGTTTTTGGGCTTGAGTGGGATAGCGGCAGCCCGTTCCAGTCTTCTCCGTTTGAGTGAAGCCGCATCACCACTAAAGCAAACCAGCAATATCCTCAGCCGGATCCTTGAGCTCCAACCCTGTCATCTTCCGCCGCGACGCTTCGCGTATGTAGTAGTGCAACCTACCTGCCGCCGCTGCGTAGCCCAATCCCTCTTCGCGAACATTAGAGATGCAATTGCGCTCGGCGTCTTTCCTGCCTGGCTTTGGCTTCCAAGTAATGTAAACACCCAGAGAATCAGGCGAGCTTAAACCCGGCCGCTCTCCAATCAGCACCACGGCCAAGGCCGCGTGCAGCGCTTCTCCAATCGCATCCCCAACTGCGACCCGACCCTGTTCCACCACGCACACCGGGGCTAGCCGGCAGCCGGCAATCAAAGGCAAGATCTCTCGCAATAAACGCAGCGCATGCCGCTCGACAGCCAGTGCCGAAAGGCCGTCGGCAATCACGAAGACCACGTCGTATTCCTCTGGAGTCAGCAGTGCCGCGGACTCCTTGCTCAAGCTCCGACCCAGGTCCGGCCGCCTCAGATAGGTGGCCCGGTCGCCAGCCTTAGTTTCCAAAGCCAGCGCGGGAAGGTCAGACCGGCGCAGCTCATCGCACAGCATGCGCACATCGATCGCCCCATGGACCGCGTCGCGTGCCCGTGCATGCGCCAGTTGAAAATCGAGCAGAGGACCTGTTGCCAGGCTCACCCCGGTCCGCTGCAGCCCGACCCGCGCCGGCGTGTAGCTGCGCAAGGCCTCGCGTGCCGCGTACGACATCTCCGGCGGCGTCAGACCCATCTCCGGTTCACTCGGTAGCGTCTTGGGATTCCGCTTACCAATCATCGGCGGTTACGTGAGAAAGGCCGGTACATTCAGGCGCAGACGAGCATCGCTGTTGAGCCACGCCTCGAACTCAGGCGCTGGGCGCAGGCCCAACGTCCGGCGCAAATACAATGCGTCGTGAAACGATGTGCTTTGATAATTCAGCATCACGTCATCGGCGCCCGGCACGCCCATGATGTAGTTCACGCCCGCGGCGCCGAGCAGTGTCAGCAGCACGTCCATATCGTCCTGATCGGCCTCGGCGTGATTGGTGTAGCAAACATCACATCCCATGGGCAGGCCCAGCAGCTTGCCGCAAAAGTGGTCCTCCAGCCCGGCGCGAATGATTTGCTTGCCGTCGTACAGATACTCCGGCCCGATAAATCCCACCACCGTATTGACCAGCATCGGCCGGTAGCGCCGGGCAACGGCGTAGGCCCGGGCCTCACAGGTTTGCTGGTCAACCCCGTGATGGGCCTCGGCGGAAAGTGCGCTGCCCTGTCCGGTCTCGAAATACATCACGTTATCGCCCAGCGTGCCTTTGTGGCTGTGCCCTGCGAACACCGCGCCGCGCTTTAGCTCCAGAGCCGCCGCGTAAGCCTCATCCAGCAGGGCCAGGTTCACCCCAAAGGAATGGTTGGCGGCCTGGGTGCCGGCAATCGACTGAAAGACCAGGTCGACCGGGGCATTCTGTTCCAGCGCCGCCAGGAGCGTTGTGACATGCGCCAGCACGCAGCTCTGCACCGGAATCCCATACTTCTGGCGCACGTGGTCGATCAACTGCAGCAAAGTCTTCACGCCACTTACATTGTCTGAGGCGGGATTGATGCCGATCACCGCGTCCCCGGAACCAAGCAGGAGCCCATCGACCATTGCGGCCGCGATGGCCGCCGGATCATCTACGGGATGGTTGGGCTGCAGCCGCGTGGAAAGCCGGCCGGGCAGTCCTACGGTGGTCCGGAACCGCGTCACCACCCGTATTTTGCGCGCGACCAGGATCAGATCCTGCGCTCGCATCAATTTGCTGACCGCCGCCGCCATCTCTGGTATTAAGCCCGGTGCGATCGCCGCCAGCGCCTCGCCCGTCGCGGCATCCGAGAGCAGCCAGTCACGAAAGTCGCCCACGGTAAGCGCCGCAATCGGAGCAAAGGCAGCCGGATCATGAGTGTCCATAATCAGCCGCGTAACCTCGTCATTCTCGTAGGGCACCAGGGCCTCTTGCAGAAAGGCGCGCAGCGGAAGGTCGGCCAGTGTCATTTGCGCAGCTGACCGTTGCTCGGCGCTCTCCGCGGCAATTCCTGCGAGGGCGTCCCCCGAGCGGTAGGGGCTGGCCTTGGCTAACAGGTCGCGCAGATCTTCGAAGTGATAAGTAACTTCGCGGATCTTTCGGCGCAGCCGCATGGTGGGACCATACTAATACGGTCCGCCGGGACCCCTATTCGAGTTTTGAGATCGCACCCTGATATCCTGCAAGCCATCTTGGCCATTCATGCCATTCATCGAGACGACCGGGTGATCGCGCTGTTGCTCGGGATTGCCGTCGGCATCTCGTCGGGGTCGCGTGCGATGGCGCAGGTTCCGGCAACCTCGCACCCCGTCATTCTGCATGCCGCGCGCCTGCTCGATATCGAGGGTGGCCGCATGCTCTCTCCCGGAGAGATTCTGGTCGAAGGAGACAAGATCACTGCCGCCGGCTCCTCCATTGCTCATCCCGCGGGCGCCGAAACCATCGATCTCGGCGATACAACCCTGATGCCCGGCCTGATCGACGCTCACGTGCATCTCTTTCTCCATCCCGGAGCCGAGGATCTTCAAACCGTGACGGAGTCTGTACCTCAGCGAGTGATCCTGGCCACGCTGGCGGCCAAGGCCGATCTGATGGCCGGGTTCACTGCCGAGCGCGACATGGGTACGGAAGGCGCGGGCTCGGCCGACTCCGCCGTGCGCGACGCGATTGACAAAGGACTCATCCCCGGACCCCGCCTGCGCGTCAGTGGCAACGCAATCAGCGTTCTCGGTGGTCATGAGGACGCCCTCCACTACAACCCCGAGCAGCACGTCCTCCCCAACGCCACCTACGCCAATACCGGCGATGAATTGGTAGCCGTCATTCGTCAGCAGATCAAGGAGGGAGCGGACTTCATCAAGATCTACGAGACTGGCCGCGACTTCTTTAAGGACGGCGAGTTTCACAGCATTGTGCAGTACTCTGAGCCGCAGCTTTCGCAGGCCGTTGCCGAGGCTGCGCGTCTGCAAACACGCATCGCCGTGCATTGTGAAGGGGAGCCGGGCGCTTTGTACGCCGCCCAGGCTGGAGTCGCCTCCATCGACCATGCCGATCAGTTGGGCGACGAGACGATGCGCCTGATGCGCGAGCGGCAGATCTACGCCGTGCCAACTTTTACTATTCAGGAATATTTTGCCGCGCATGCCAGCTCGCCCGAGGGGGCGGCGCAAGAGCACCAACTTCTCGACTATCACGTGCAGCAGTTTCACCGGCAGCTGGAGCACGGCGTGCCGATGGCGGCAGGTTCCGATGTCGGACCTTTTCCTCACGGCACCCAGGCGCGCGAGCTGGAGCTAATGGTGGTTTACGGCATGAAGCCGCTCGAAGTGCTCAAAGCCGATCTGCTGAACGGAGCCCGTCTACTTGGCTGGGAGCACGAGATTGGCGTCCTCAAGCCCGGCTACCACGCCGACATCATCGCTGTGCCTGGCAATCCACTGGACGACATCCGCGTGCTCGAGCGCGTCTCCTTCGTCATGAAGGCGGGCGTAATCTACCGCCGCCCCTAAATAAAGAAACAGCAGGTCCCGTCGCTCGAAGCGATTTTCCTTACAAGCCAGCGCGAGACCAGATGGGATCAGCCACTCCACGCAATTGCGGTGTTTCCAGATCGGTATAGTCAAAAACCACCACTTCATTGACGCCTTTCTGCAGCCAGGGCGCGGGCAGATACAGCGACTCTTGCGGACCGATGCCCCAAGTGCGTCCGAGGTTGTGACCATTCACCCACACAAACCCCTTGCCCAGCCTGCTCACGTCGAGATACGTATCCGTGACAGATGCAAGTGTGAATGTGCCGCGATGAAATGCGGGACCTGGAATCGACTTCTCCTGCCAGTCTTTCAATCCTCCCGGGCCGGTCATCGGCAAGGAGTAGATCTGCCATCCTGACAGTTCGCGGCCGCCAAGGCTGACGGACTTGGTGATGCCTGCCTGGCCCTGCTGCAAAAGCGGCCCGAAATTGATGCGACCCGTGTTTTCGACCAGAATGTCTAGCGTCACGGGGCCGGCCGGCACGGTGAGCGAGAGTTGGGTCTGCTTGAGCCTGCGATCCACCGTGCCCTGGAGCTTCCGATTGAGATACACAGCGGCGTAATCGCGCAGATCGTTAATGACCAAACTGCCCGCAACTGGTCCGGTGAGTTCGGTGCGGTAAAGGATGTAACCATATCCCTGCCCAAAGGCCTCCATCGACCGGGGATGCTCCGCGATCGCCGGAGCAGGCAGATTGCTCCATAGGGGAGCCGACTCGACCAGTTTCACTCCTGCCATGCCGGCCATAGGTAACGCGGCAGGCAAGGCAGGTGGCGTGATCCCCGTCCACCGCCGAATGACGTCGCGGAAGAGATAGAACTTCCTGGTGGGTCTTCCGGCCTCATCCAGCGCTGCATCGTAGTCATAGCTGGTGGTCAGGGGCAGGTAGCCCCCGTCGCCCTCGTCGGAAAAATTGGCGCCATTCATAAAACCGAAGCTGGTCCCGCCGTGAAACATATAGACATTGACCGAATACCCCTGGGCCAGCATCCAGTCCAGTTCCTTTGCCTGCAGAGCGGCGTCCGTTTGCGCATGTGGGCCACCCCAGGCGTCATACCAGCCGGCCCAATATTCGCCAGCCATCCAAGGCTGGTCGAAGCGGAATTGACCCGTCGTCGACGCCAGATAAAGCATGGCCAGGAAGCGTCCTGTATAGGCTTTTTGGGCTTTGCCGGCGCCGAAGTTGATGACTGGGAGGATTCCCGGCAAGGCATCGTTGGGTAGCATTCTGGCGCCGTCGGAGGTAAAGAAGATGGAGTCTCCAAGGCCGGCTCGGATGAGCGACTGGTGGATTCGCTCCATATACGCTCGGTCATTTCCGAAGGTGCCGTACTCATTCTCGATCTGTATTGCGATGATGGGGCCTCCGTGGGCGGCTTGCAGCGGGGCCAGCTCGTGTCCGAGGCGCAGAAGATAGCGGTCGGCCGCGGCAAGAAACCTGGCATCCCTGGTGCGGACCTTTATGCTGGCATCGGCAAAAAGCCATGGCGGCAGGCCGCCCGCCTCCCACTCTGCGCAGATATAAGGACCCGGGCGCACGATCACATTGAGGCCTTCCTCCTGGGCCATGCGCACGAATGCGGCGATATCGTTGTTGCCGCTGAAATCGAAGACCCCCGGCTGAGGCTCATGGACGTTCCAGAAAGCGTAGGTCTCCACCGTGTTCAAACCCATAGCCCGCGCCTTACGCAGCCGGTCACGCCAATACTCGCGGGGTACCCGGGGGTAGTGGATCGCTCCGGAAATAACCTGGTACGGTTTGCCATCGCGCACAAACTGACTTCCGGCTATGGTCAAAGATGAATTTTTGGCAATATTTTCCGGGCCCCGCAGGGCTACCGCCACGCCTATGGTCGTGGCCAGGCCTACGATGAGTAGCGTGGCGAGAAGCAGCACAGCAGTGCCAGCCCTCCGGCGGCCCGGTGGCAAGCTACCGCCGGTCGACCCTGAGAGTTCGCAGGAGCTGCTGCTTTCGTGGCTGCCTGAGATGCCGTGGTTCATCCCCAACCTGCTTTTTCCAGATTTGTTTCTGTTCAGAGTCCGAGTGAGGGATTGCGCCAGCATACTCTTATATCGGCGCCGTTTGCATCAAACGAATGGGGAGTTGCCGAGGTAGGAAAAAATCCGCGCAGCTGGACCAGAATGGGCGGGCCGATAAACCTTTATGGAAGCTTGTATAGTATCTTCAACGGTCACCACAGTAGTTACTCCCGATTCGTTTAGGGGCCCGATCGTGTGTGATGGCGGTCTTTTGCAGCAAATAGATAAGTCTTAAGGAGAACGTATGAAAAGAACAGCAGTGGCGCTAAGCCTGATGGGCCTGATGATTCTGCCAGCCTTTGCACAGGAAAAGGAAGCGGATCGAGTGAAGGCCTCGGGAACCGTAATTTCCGAGATTATGAACGTCCCTGACGACATTCCGCAGAACGTGATTGATAAGGCGGATTGTGTTGTCGTATTGCCCTCCGTCCTCAAGGCCGCCTTCGTTTTTGGCGGCAGCTACGGACGCGGAGTGATGACCTGCCGCAGTGGCGCGCATTTTCACGGTCCCTGGAGTGCGCCGACCATGATGGCTCTCGAAGGCGCAAGTTTCGGACTCCAATTAGGCGGTCAGGCCACGGATTTCGTCCTCTTGCTCATGAGCTCCTAAGTCTGCGGACAACATCCTCACCAGCAAGGTCAAGCTGGGTGGAGACGCCTCCGCCGCCGCCGGCCCGGTTGGGCGTAATGCCTCCGCTGAAACGGACATAACCATGCGGGCAGAGATCCTCTCTTACTCCCGCGCCCGCGGGCTTTTCGCCGGCGTTTCTCTGGCCGGTTCCACCCTGCGTCCAGATAATGACGCCAACAAGAACCTTTACGGCAAAGAGGTTGATGCGAAGGCCATTGTCTTTGACAAGGCAGTACCCGCCCCACCCTCGGCCGCACTGTTGTTGAGGACGCTGGAGAAGCATTCACCCAAGAACTTGTCTAAGTAACCTGGTTCTTACACCGCAAACGCCGCCACGGTCGCGCGCTTAACCATCGCTCGCGGCTGTGGCTGGTAAACTTCCACGGGCCCGCTCATCCCTCTGCAAAGCCAGGAGGAATCATGTTCAGCCTGTTGTGGGAAGCCATTATCGGCCTCATCGTCGGGGCGCTCGCGAAGTTCATCATGCCGGGTAAAGACCCAGGCGGCATCTTCATCACTATGCTGATCGGCGTGGCCGGCGCTTTGTTGGCGACTTTTATCGGAAGCCACGTTGGCCTGTACCAGGAAGGCCAGCGCGCCGGCTTCCTTATGTCGTTGTTGGGCGCCATCGTGTTGCTCGCCATTTATCGCCTAATCAAGGGCAGGACGGCGACCACGTAGCTTCGCGGGCCCCCGCGCCTCCCGGCAGGATCATTCCTGTTCGAACGCCAGCCGACGCTTCGTCGTTACGGTAACGCTCCCGCTTATCCACTACAGTTCCACAGTGACGACCTTGTTCGATCCATTTCCCGGGCGTAGCCTCATTTCCAGAGGCTCCCTTGGAGAGTTCCTTTGCCGATTCTGCCCCATCGACGGGTTAACCGGTAACGTTAACGGGCTGAACCCGCGCCTGCAGCGGCGTTGCGGGATTCTCCACAGCCGTTTGTTCGGTTTTGGGAATCGAATAGGGAGAATATGCATATAAACTACTAGATGTAGTGGTTCTGGCTTGACACACGCCATGGAGAGCGGTACTTTCGCATCTCACGGTCTTGCTCTTTCAATCTTCGGTTCTACCGTTTTGGGTGTTTCGTCCGCCAAAGCCTGGGTTTGTTATGTATTCCCAGAAAGGCCGTTTTCACCCCGTTTTAAGGCGCCAACTACGAGCGCCCGGGGCGGCATTTCTGTCAATTCTTTAAAATAAGTGAGGAGAATCTATGGCCGAGGCCACCAATTCCGTAACTTCCGCCGCTCAAAACGGCTGGTCCGCCCACTACAGCCAATCGGTGTCGAAGCCCCAATCCACCACCGGTGTGCATTGCACGCGCTTCTTCTCCAAGCCTGGCGTTTCCCCTTACAGCGAGGTCACCTGGGAGCGCCGCACCGCCTCCATCACCGATGCTTCGGGAGGATCGATCTTCGAGCAGAAAGACGTCGAGGTGCCTGCCGACTGGTCGATGACCGCCACGAACATCGTCGCTTCCAAGTATCTTCACGGCCACGTTGGCACTCCCCAGGGAGAGTTTGGCGCTCGCGAAACCGGTGTTCGCCAACTGGTCGCCCGGGTCGCAGAGACTATCCGTGACTGGGGGATAGCCGGGCGGTTACTTTGCTACGCCGGAAGACGCGGCTATCTTCCACGACGAGCTGGTTCACCTGCTGATTACCCAGAAAGCAGCCTTTAACTCGCCCGTTTGGTTCAACGTCGGCTGCGAGCGGCTGGAACCCAATTCAGATGCCCAGAACTGGCACTGGAATGCCCATAGCTGCGCGGTCGAGTTCTCCGTGACCGGCTACCGCAATCCGCAGTGCTCTGCTTGCTTCATCAACTCGGTTGACGACTCGCTCGATTCCATCCTGACCCTGGCCAAGACCGAAGGCATGCTCTTCAAGTGGGGATCGGGTACCGGGACCAACCTTTCCAGCATTCGCGGATCGATGGAAACCCTCTCCGGCGGCGGCACTGCGAGCGGGCCGCTGAGCTTTATGCGCGGCTTCGATGCCTTCGCCGGTGTCATCAAGTCTGGCGGCAAGACCCGCCGTGCGGCCAAGATGGTCATTCTGAACGTCGACCATCCGGATATCGCCGACTTCATCGAGTGCAAGGCCAAGGAAGAAGTCAAAGCCTGGACCCTGATGCAGGCCGGGCTATGACGGCTCCGGCCCGGACTCCGAAGCGTATAGCTCCATCTTCTTCCAGAATGCCAACAACTCCGTCCGGGTGAACGACGAGTTCATGCGCGCTGTGGAGCGGGACCAGGACTTCACCACCCGCAAGGTCAAGGGCGGGGAACCGGCCAAGGTTTACAAGGCGCGCGACCTCATGCGCAAAATTGCCGAGGCTACCTGGCAGTGCGGCGATCCCGGCATGCAGTACGACACCACCATCAACAAGTGGCACACCTCCAAGAACTCCGGCCGGATCAATGCCTCCAACCCTTGCTCCGAGTACATGTTCCTCGATGACTCGGCCTGCAACCTGGCCAGCTTCAACCTGCTCAAGTTCGTGACCCCGTCGGGCAGCTTTGACGTGGACGCGTATCGCCATGCCATCGACATCCTGATCACCGCCATGGACATCCTGGTGGACAATTCCGGCTACCCGACCGAATCGATCGTGCGCAACTCCCACGACTATCGGCCGTTGGGCTTGGGCTACGCGAACCTGGGCGCCCTGCTCATGGCCATGGGCCTGCCTTACGACAGCGACGCGGGCCGGGACTTCGCCGCCGCCCTTACCGCCATCATGTGCGGCCAGGCTTATCTGCAGTCCTCCGTCCTGGCGGAAAAGGCGCCGGCGCTGGTTTCCGCCACCGCGCTTTGCCAGCAGGCGCAATATGCAGACGGCGCCAACGGCCTATCCCAGCGGGGCGGCGCTTGCCCCGGCTTCTATGTCAATCGCGAGCCCTTCCTCGACGTCATCCGCATGCACCGCGCCGAAGTGAACAAGATCGGCCATGCCAATTCGGCCGAGCCCTTCACTACTCCCCAACTCGCTTCGCTCATCGAGGCCAGCAAGGATTGCTGGGACCAGGCCCTGGCCCACGGCGAGCAGCATGGCTACCGCAATTCCCAGGTCACCGTGCTTGCCCCCACCGGCACCATCGGCTTCATGATGGACTGCGACACCACCGGCATCGAACCCGATCTGGCCCTGATCAAATACAAGAAGCTGGTCGGCGGGGGAATGATCAAAATCGTCAACAACACCGTGCCCGTCGCCCTGTTCAAGCTCGGCTACACCAATCCCCAGGTGGACTCCATCGTCAGCTACATCGATTCCACCGGCACCATTGAAGGCGCGCCCGGCATCAAGCCGGAGCACCTCGCGGTCTTTGATTGCAGCTTCAAGCCCAGCAAAGGGACGCGCTCCATCCACTCCTCCGGCCACATCAAGATGATGGCTGCTGCCCAGCCGTTCCTCTCCGGAGCCATCTCCAAAACGGTCAACCTGCCCCACGACGCGACCCTCGACGACATTATCCAGGCCTATACCGAAGTCCTGGCGTCTGGGCCTCAAAGCGGTTGCCGTTTACCGCGACGGATCGAAGGGCGCTCAGCCGCTCAACGTCTCCGACGGCAATAAAGCCAAGGTCATCAAGAATGCGCTGGGCGCGGAAACGCAACGCGGATGTAGCCGTCAGCGCTGCTGCCGAGCGTGTGCTTGCCGCCATGGCGCAGGGCGACACCACCTCCATCAGCGACGATCTGAAGGTGCTTGAGGAAAAGGTCTCGGCCCGGCTCGAAGTCACTGCCAACGCGGTCGTGACCGCCGCTAATGCCTTTTCCGCTTCGATTGCCAATGCTGTCAACCTGGGGCAGGCTGCCGCGCTGCGCGAAGAGCCGGAGACGACCCAGGGACCGCCCCGCGCCGTTCGCCATCGCCTGCCGGAGGAGCGTCCGTCACTGACGCATAAGTTCTCCATCGCCGGGCACGAAGGCTACATCACCGTCGGCCTTTACCCCAACGGCCAACCGGGTGAAATCTTCATCAAGATGGCCAAGGAAGGTTCCACTGTCTCCGGGCTCATGGACTCCTTCGCCACCGCGGTCTCGCTCTCGCTTCAGCACGGAGTTCCGCTTAAGGTTCTGTGCGAGAAGTTCGCCCACACCCGCTTTGAGCCCTCCGGCTGGACTGGCAGCGAACAGATTGGCTTTGCCAAGTCCATCATGGATTACATCTTCCGCTGGCTGCAGTTGCGCTTCCTTTCCGGACATCAATTGAGCCTGTTCTCCGGCTTGGCCGCGGCCGCGCAATCCGCTGCGGCGCCCGCCTTGGCGGCTGACTTGAGCGATGAGCCGGTCGGATACTCCACCGGATTCGAAACCGGAGACTATGAAACCAGGCCGCCGGCCGGCGGCATCGTGCCCGAAGCCGGCGCTGTCGGCTCAGGGCCGGAGCCTCCTCATCCAGCTTCAACATGGAAGACCGGGGAATCTTCGGGGCGCCTGAAACCCGGAAGGGTGGCGGGGCTATCTTTCACGCGGCCGACGCCATGAAGGAGTATCTCGACATGGGCGATGCGCCCAGCTGCCACACCTGCGGAGCCATCATGGTACGCAACGGTAGCTGTTACCGATGCATGAGCTGCGGCTCTACCAGCGGCTGCAGTTAGCGCTTCATTCAGTTAGTTCTTAGTCCAGGGAGCTCAAACCATGGGTTGTCACTTGCCGGCTCCAAGCCGGCTTTTGACAACCCATCTATTTTGCTCTCAGCAACAACCAGTGAGTGTTTGATAGCCTACTTGCGGAATCGAGTGCTGTGGGATCCCACTCAAGCCAAAACCCGGCTTGAATAGGGCATCCAGCCTTGGTTACTGGTGAAGAGAACGGCAGGTCCCGCGGCTTTGAAGGGTACGGGGCTTCAAGCCCTCATTTTTTTCACGCTTAGGGGCCCGACTTTAAAGCGGAAGAGGATCCAGTCCCGCTGCAATTCGAAGCGAAGCCCGCGGCTAAAGACGGTGGAGTAGGTGCTGATGGAACGGCTCGGCTTGAAAGCCGAGCTCCCCCGCATAAATGCGGGGGCTCCCACCGGGCTTTGGTTGAGAGAACGGCGGTAGCCCTCTGCTTTAACAGGGAGAGCGACGCTTTAGCGGAAGAGGATCCAGTCCCGCTGCAATTGCAAGCGAAAGCCCGCGGCTAAAGCCGGTGGAGTAGGTGCTGATGGAACCGCTCGGCTTGAAAGCCGAGCTCCCCCGCATAAATGCGGGGGCTGCCACCGGGCTTTGGTTGAGAGAACGGTGGGGGCCCTCTGCTTTAACAGGGAGAGCGAGCTTTAAAGCGGCAGAGGATCCAATCCCGCTGCAATTCGAAGCGAAAGCCCGGGGCTAAAGCCGGTGGAGTAGGTGCTGATGGACCCGCTCGGCTTCAAAGGCGAGCTCCCCCGCATAAATGCGGGGGCTGCCACCGGGCTTTGGTTGAGAGAATGGTGGGGGCCCTCTGCTTTAACAGGGAGAGCGAGCTTTAAAGCGGAAGAGGATCCAGTCCCGCTGCAATTCGAAGCGAAAGCCCGCGGCTAAAGCCGGTGGAGTAGGTGCTGATGGAACCGCTCGGCTTGAAAGCCGAGCAGCCCCCGCATAAATGCGGGGGCTGCCACCGGGCTTTGGTTGAGAGAACGGCGGTAGCCCTCTGCTTTAACAGGGAGAGCGAGGCTTTAAAGCGGAAGAGGATCCAGTCCCGCTGCAATTCGAAGCGAAAGCCCGCGGCTAAAGCCGGTGGAGTAGGTGCTGATGGACCCGCTCGGCTTGAAAGCCGAGCTCCCCCGCATAAATGCGGGGGCTGCCACCGGGCTTTGGTTGAGAGAACGGCGGTAGCCCTCTGCTTTAACAGGGAGAGCGACGCTTTAGCGTCGCGGTTCATTTGTTGCCGGTCCAAACTCTCTGGTTCTCACGCAGACTGTAAAGGCCCTCATTTTTTTCACGCTTAACGGCCCGACTTTAAAGCGGAAGAGGATCCAGTCCCGCTGCAATTCGCAAGCGAAAGCCCGCGGCTAAAGCCGGTGGAGTAGGTGCTGATGGAACCGCTCGGCTTGAAAGCCGAGCTCCCCCGCATAAATGCGGGGGCTCCCACCGGGCTTTGGTTGAGAGAACGGCGGTAGCCCTCTGCTTTAACAGGGAGAGCGAGGCTTTAAAGCGTCGCGGTTCATTGTTGCCGGTCCAAACTCTCTGGTTCTCATGCAGACTCAGCTTGCTTAAGCCCGACTTTAAAGCGGAAGATCCCCGCTGCAATTGCAAGCGAAAGCCCGGGGCTAAATGTGGTGGAGTAGACTGATTGAATCCGCTCGGCTGAAAGCCAGTCCCGCTGCAATTGCAAGCGAAAGCCCGCTGGCTAAAGCCGGTGGAGTAGGTGCTATGGAACCGCTCGGCTTGAAAGCCGAGCTCCCCCGCATAAATGCGGGGGCTCCCACCGGGCTTTGGTTGAGAGAACGGCGGTAGCCGTCTGCTTTAACAGGGAGAGCGAGGCTTAAAGCGGAAGAGGATCCAGTCCCGCTGCAATTGCAAGCGAAAGCCCGCGGCTAAAGCCGGTGGAGTAGGCTGATCGAACCGCTCGGCTTGAAAGCCGAGCTCCCGCGCATAAATGCGGGGGCTCCCACCGGGCATTGGTTGAGAGAACGGTCGGTAGCCCTCTGCTTTAACAGGGAGAGCGACGCATTTAAAGCGGAAGAGGATCCAGTCCCGCTGCAATTCGCAAGCGAAAGCCCGCGGCTAAATGTGAAATTTCAAGAGGTTGTTGTCCATTCCGTCTCCTGGGATAGCTTTTGCTTCGCAACATCAGCTTCACAGTTCTCGACCGAATGGACAACAACGTCTTGAAATTTCACATTTAGAAGCCGCTGCGGGGACCCATTTCATCCCTGTGCCGGCTAGCTAACTAGCCTCGCGTAGCACTTTCAGCAGGTCGCGGCTTATATGCGATTTTGAGACGTAGCCAGAGGCTCCCAAATCACGAGCGGCTTGAATGAAATCTACGCTCTGGTGGATCGAGAGGAACACGATCTTGGCCGCGCATCCCGTTCGTTTCAACTGTTCGGCAACAACAAAACCACTCATGTCGCCCAGATCGACGTCCAGCAGAATGATGTCTGGCGCGCAATGCTCCACTTCGGCGAGTACGGAAGATCCCGAGGAAACTTTGCCAACGATCTGAAACTCTGACTCGAGCAAATCCACTAGCATGTCCAGCATATCCGGGCTGTCGTCTGCACAAAGGAGTCTTTTCACGTGAAACCCGCCCTGCTCGATCAGAGAATGATTGCTTGCGCGATCCTCTTCGGGGCAGCTACTCAAAAAATTCTAGCCAGCGGGTAAGTGGCGGAACACTAGCAAAAATGCTGGCCCGCGCATAGATAACTTCCTATCGATTGCTCAAATTGCTCCTTCTTGGGGTCATTTCCGCGAGATATAATGCGGGGGCGGGAAACTTGAAATCTTCTTAGGACCTAATGATGCTCGAGCGGGAGGTTCATGAAGAGCGACGCGTCTACACCCAGGAGCTCACTCGGAGCGAGGCCTTTGAGTTCCTTCCCGTGGGCGTTGCCCAACTGACGCTTGATGGCAAGCTGATCAGCATCAATAAACAGATGTGTAGTGCTGTCGGCCAGCCTGGAAGGGAGCTGTTACACCGAAATCTGGACGAGCTTTTTGGGCCTCAGGAGCTATGGCTCGAATGCAAGGCCGGGCTGGAACGGCTGGTTGCAGGTGAAATACCCAGCTACTCTTGCGACCTGGGTGCCCTGAGAAGAGAGGGCCAGTTGGTCTGGGTCAACCTGCTCTTTTCGCTGGTGCGCGACGCCGGTACGAACACACCCCGCAGCTTGACTGTGGTCGCTAGAGATATCACTTTTCTAGACCGCGCCAAGCAGGACCTGCATGATGCCGAATTGGTCCGCGATGATCTGAGCCGAAGGATGATGAATGCTCAGGAGGCGGACCGTACTCGCATTGCGAGAGAACTTCACGATGATATTGGGCAGTCTCTGGCGGTGTTAAAAATTCAGATGCTTCGCGCGGGCCAGCCCGTCTCCGGCCATCCTGAAATGATCCACGCCAGCCTGAAGGACCTGACGAACAAGCTGGAAAAGATCATCAACAAGGTGAGCCGCCTTTCGCATAACCTGCATTCCTCTGAGCTGGAGTTACTTGGCTTGGCTGTCGCGGTCAAGAGTCACTGCCGCGAATGCTCCGAGCAGCTGGGTATTCCCATTCATTGTTCCTGCGAACATCTTCAGGAGAAAATGGACAGCGCAGTCGCTCTGGCTTTTCTGCGGGTGTTACAGGAAGCATTGCATAACGCGATGAAGCACAGCGGTGCGAAAAGCATCACCGTCGGTTTGATTGGATCGGATCATGATCTCAGGCTCGATATAGTCGACGACGGCGTGGGCTTCGATGTCGAGGCGTCCAGGCTCGCCGCTGGGCTGGGCCTCATCAGCATGCGCGAGAGAACCCATTTGATCGGCGGCCAATTTGAAATCTGGTCCAGCCCCGGGCGGGGCACGAAGATCACGGCCCGCGCACCGATTGTCAAAAGAACGCCCTAGGCCACCTAAATGGGTAGTACCCGAACCATGGATGTCCTATAACGTCGGCGCATAGAGCTCTTTCAGGTCGCGCATCCGGCTCCGCGTCAATGTGATCAGGCAGCGCGTCCTTGAGCTAGGCTCGCTCGAGCCCGGATGCTTGATGGTGCCTATGTCGTAAACCTTCACCAATGCGTCGCACGCCGTGACCCGATATTTTTCCCAAACGACTTCTGTCCCGTCGAGCGCGAGGGCATTGTCATCATTGGGCGAGGCCTCGATGAGAGCCTCCCGGAGCGCGCCGAAAAACTGGGCGTAGTTCTTATAAGTCTCGACCCGAGCATCGTTCAGGCAAACGTCGCGGTCGGTCACGGTTTCCGCTCCCGGGCAAGCGCCAACCTCATGGGCCATTTCGGCTCGATAGGCGAGATCAGCAATATGCTGCTGCTTGCCATTCTGGGCCCACCCGTAGAGCGGGTAGCTCAACGCAAACAGCAAAAGCAGGGTCGCGGCGTGTGCGCGTGTGCTCATGGCTACACACCTCCGCCACCATCTTATTCTTCAGAGGATTGCACCAGGAAGGAGCCCGGGGAAATGCGGCTCGGAAGCTACATTTCCCCAGCGGGGGAGAACGTCAAGGGTGAAAAACCACGTTAATAGCCCAGGAATTTGCCCATGGTGCCATAGGTCGGCTCGCGCCGTTCCTGCACCTCAACGGCTACCGGTGTGTCCTGCCAACGTCCTGACGGTTCTGACTGGACGGGCTTCTTGGCGGACAGTGGCTGTCCCTTTTGGGACCAGTTTCCGATCGCAGTTACGATTCTGGCCGCAGCCAACCGTCTGGAGGACGCATCACCCTTGGTGCCGCCCTGAAACTCTCCCAGGGTCTGCGGAGCCCGCCCATCTTCCAGGGCGCTCAGGGTCCAAAGGCCTTCAGGTTGCGGCGTCATAACGAAAATCGCCCGCAAACTGCGCACAATAAATTCCACTGTCGGTTTGCCGTCCTGCATGTCCAGCCGCGGATCAAGCTCCAGCTTTTCCTTGCTGGTGAAGTCGAATGCTCCCTCGATCAGGTGGGACAGCTCCAAGAGTTTGGCTTCCCGCTCTTTTTCGCGAATTCGGTCGTTTTCTTCCGCCAGCCTGCGATCAGTTTCGACCACCAGCTTGCGCGCTTGCTCAAACATCTCCAACAAAACCTGCTCCATACACTCACACCCTCGGGAGCAGTATGCTGGCTTGAGATGTAGGCGGCCATACAACTAATGTCACATTCCAGGGGGTCTGGCGAAGCTGTTTAGTGCCGCCGGCGATCCCGGTCGCGGTTGCCGCCGCCACCACTCCCACCGCCCGCGCCGCGGCTTTGCCGGCCGCCGCCGCCGCCGCCGCCTTGTTTGGGTCGATAGCAGCTCTTGCAATACACCGGACGGTCCCCACGAGGTTCAAATGGCACTGTCGTGGTTTGCCCGCAGCTGGCGCAAACCACGGTAGTCCCGGTGCTCATGCCGGGGGCGGCGCCCGAGCCTGAACTGTAACCACCGTCGTGTTGGGAATGGGAGGGTGCGTGCCCTCCTCCTCCGCCGGCCCCCTGCTTGGCTTGGCGGCATGGTTTGCAGCGGCGGGGCGAGGAGTAGCCGCGTTCCTGGAAAAACTGCTGTTCACCTGCGGTAAAAGTGAATTCCTGACCGCAGTCGCTACAGGTAAGTAACAGGTCGCTGCCGCTCATGGCTACGCCCCCTTCAGCGAGTGCACTAGGTGAGCCGCTCGCGCAATGGAATGTTACACGCAAACTCCGCTGCGTCACACTTGTCTTTGGATAAGGCCGGCTGCTTGCACAAGCTGTTGGGCAGGAAAACAATTTAAACTGAAACTTCTGCTGTTCGGGGAAGCAATGGATGAAAAAGGGATGGGTATTCGTACTATTGGTGCTGGTCTGTACCGCAAAGCTGGCGCCGGCCAAGCAACTTGGCTTTCAACCGCTTTTCGACGGCCATGACCTGCGCGGTTGGAAGCACGTAGGAGCGGGTAGCTTCACCGTCGAACACGGACTACTGAAGACCCAGGGAGGAATGGGGCTCCTCTATTGGGCCGACCACCCCTTCGGAGATTGTGAGATCAAGGTGGTGTACCGGATGGAGCACGAGAATGACAACTCGGGAGTCTTCATCCGTATTCCGAGCGAGCCCACGGAACCCTGGATGCCGGTCAACCGCGGATACGAGGTGCAAATCGACAACCATCCGGAGCTTGGGGGGGAAGACGAGTATCATGTAACGGGCACGCTCTACTCCTTGACGAAGCCGCTAGCCAAACCGGGCAAGCCAGGGCCGGAGTGGAACACCATGTTGATTCGGATAGAAGGACCGCGTACGCAGGTGTTTGTGAATGACGTCAAGGTGACGGACTACACCGAAGGGCAGCCTGTTCCGCCCAAGAAGTTTCCCTACGAACCCGACCGCGGCGTGCGACCCGACAAAGGCTGGATCGGGCTACAAAATCACAGCGACAAAGACGTCGTGTACTTCAAATCCGTCGCCATCCTGCCCCTAGGGATAGAACAGGACTACGGCCTGTAGCCTGCTGTACGACCTTTGCGATCGCAAATGGCAGAGCGGAGCGACCCAGCCCACTCACATCCCGTCATAATTAGGCCCACCGCCGCCTTCCGGGGGCACCCAGGTAATCACCTGGTACGGGTCCATGATGTCGCAAGTCTTGCAATGAACGCAGTTGGCGAAGTTGATGTGCAGCTGTTTCCCCTCCGCCCCGTCCACCATTTCGTAGACCGCGGCCGGGCAGAAATGCTGGCATGGATTGCCAAATTCCTGAACGCAACGATGGTTACAAATATCCATGTCCCGGATCACCAGGTGGACGGGCTGGTCATCCTCATGACGAGTGCCTGAATAGTAGACGTCGGTCAATTTGTCGAAGCTGAGTTTCCCATGGTTCTTCGCCGGGCCCAGGGTCGCTTCACGGCCGTAGGTCGAGCGCCCGATGGCATCCAGATGGTGCATGTTCCGGTAGCCTGCGTGGTTCTTGAAGTCGGGGCCAAGATTCTTACCGCCCAGCACCTGTTGTACGGCGCTATGTGCCAGACCGGACAACAACCCGTGCTCGAAACCCTGGTGAAAATTGCGTACGGGGTACAGCTCCTCTTTGATCCAGCTGCCCTCCACCCGGCTTTGATAGGCGGCAAGCGCTGCGCTGGAGTTGTCCCCTACCCGCATCGACTCAAAGGCGGTTTCCGCCGCCAGCATCCCGCTCTTGATAGCCAGATGGATGCCCTTGAGCCGTTGAGAGTTAAGCAAGCTGGCCGAATCGCCCAGAATCATCCAGCCCTTCCCAGCCAGCTTCGGCATAGTGAGCCAGCCGCCATAAGGCAAGCTTTTGGCGCCATAGCGAACCATCTTGCCCCCTTCCAGCAGGGGCCGTATCAGCGAATGTTCTTTGAACGACTGAAAAACGTGCTGCGGGTCAAGCCGCGGATCCTGGTAATCGAGGCCAACTACGTAGCCGACCGAAAGCAGGGTATCGGAGATGCCATAGATCCAGGCCCCTCCATACTCTTGCCAGGTCAGTGGATAACCCAGGGTGTAGATCACTTCGCCTTTGGCCACCCGGCCCGCAGGGATCTCCCATAGCTCTTTGATCCCCACCCCGTAGGTCTGCGCGTGTTCGGGATCTTCAAGCTGGAAATGCTCAATCAACTGCTTGGTGCAAGAGCCGCGCGCTCCTTCAGCCAGGATCGTGATTTTCGCGTGAAGATCGTAACCAGGCTCAAAATTAGCCTTGGTGTTTCCCTGTTTATCGACCCCTTTGTCGTCGGTGCGGACCCCGGTTACCCCGTCCTGAACGAAAAGCAACTCGCTGCCCGCGAACCCGGTGAATATTGTGATCCCAGCCGCCTCCACCTTGGCCGCCATCCACTTGACGAACTTGTTAATGGAGATCACGTACATGCCGTGGTCACGAAGCGGTGGCGGCACGATAGGGAACTTGTGATGGCCCTTCTCGGTCAGGTAATAAACGGATTCCTTGATCACTTCCGCATCGATGGGAGCTTCCGCCTCAAACCCGGGCAGCAGCTCGCGCATGGATCGGGGGTCCAGCAGCGCACCAGAAAGGCAATGCTGGCCGGCCTCGCGGGCCTTTTCCAGAACGTAAATATTCTCCTTGGAAAGAGGCGGAGCGGTTGAGCCCTTGAGGGCAAGCTGGTCGTTGTAAGCGTCGATCAGTTGAGCCAGGCGGAGTGCACAAGCCATGCCGGCGGGGCCGCCACCGATGATGACCACATCCGCCTCCATCTGCGGCCGTTCGATGCCCTCGATTGGTTTGCGGAAGTGAATCATGGTCTTTCGCGGGGGCCGTTTGGAGATTTAGGCTTTGGTTTTCTTGATCTCTTCGGTGAGCGCGGGCACCACATCAAAGAGGTTGCCCACAATACCATAATCCGCGATCTCGAAGATGGGGGCCTCTACGTCTTTATTAATCGCAACGATGGTGCGCGCGCCCTTCATGCCGACGATATGCTGGATGGCGCCGCTGATGCCCAGCGCGATGTAGAGCTTGGGCGCAACCGTCTGCCCCGAACTGCCAATCTGCCGCTCCAGGGGTAGCCAGCCGTTGTCGCAGATGGGCCGCGAGGCAGCCACCTCACCCCCTAGCGCCTTGGCCAGGTCTTCGGCGATAGCGACGTTTTTCTGTTCCTTGATGCCCCGGCCGATGGCTACGATGACTTCCGCCTGGGAAAGATCCACAGCCTGCTTGGCTTCCTGGAAGACCTCGTGCGGCGTGATGCGGAGTGCCGGCGGCTGGGCAGCGTCTATCTTCTCCACTGGTGCCGAGCCGGGCTCCGCCTGGTCGGCGCGATAGGTTCCGATCTGCAAGGTCGCGAGCCACGGAGCTTCCCCGGCAAAGGCTACATCGGCCACGAATTTTCCTTGAAACATCTGCCGCGTGAACAGCAACTTGCTATTTTCGTACTTGTAGCCGATGGCGTCGGAAATCAACGTGCGGTCCAGGGCGAGGGCGAGCCTGGGAGCAAAGTCGCGCACCTGGTAGGTGTGGGGAAAAAGCACCAACTTGGGCTGTTGGCTCAAGATGAATTGCTTCAGGGCGTGGACATAAGCGTCTGAAGTGTAGGCCGCGAGCGAGGGCGCCTCCAGGTCATATACCTTGCCGACCTTGTAGCTCGCCAAAGCCTGCGCCAGGGCCGCGGTCTGGTTGCCCGCCAATACCACTTCAACCGACCAGCCGGTTTCTTTGCTGATGGCTTGCGCGGCGGCAATGGTTTCCAAGGAGACGCGGTTGAGCGTACCCTCTCGCTGCTCCGCGACTACCATGATCCGATCTGCCATGAGGGGAGCCTAAAACTCTGGTGCGCCGCGCCGCAAGTATGCTCCAGAAAGCCCGGAGATTCCCGACACAGCCAGAGCGAAGACGAAATAGTAGAAGACAGGATGCGCCCATCCCGGCGCGTAGGTCAGATCCTGGACGATCCAGAGCAGCAGCAGGGTCGCGATGATCCCGAACTGGCCGGCAATGACCATCAGCATAAAGCCACGGCTCCTCCGCTTATCGAGCCGCTCCACCTGGTTGGGGGTCAGATTCTGTTCTTCTATGGGAAGCAGTAAATTAGCCATGCCGTATTCCTCTTGCGCAACACTGAATTGTACGAGATCAGAAGTCCGCGGCGAAAGTGCCGCTTTCATAACACGCGTGCTTCGTTTTTCAGTTGCTCAACCAGCTTCTTTGCCACCTCGGCCGGAGGGCCCTCGAGCATCTGGGTCTTCTTTTGCTTCACCGGCACATAGAGTCGTTCGATTTGCTGCTGGTTCTTTCCCAACTTCGGCTCAACCTCGGCCCACGTTACCTTGCGCAGGGGCTTCATTCTTGCCTGCTTGATGCCGATCAGCGTGGCGTAGCGCAGCTTGTTGATCCCACTCTGGATGGTGAGCACCGCGGGCAGCGGAACATCCACATGTTGATACTGCGCCGCTTCCAACTCGCGCTTCAGGCGCAGGCCGTCGTCGATCTTTTCGATGCCGATGATGATGGTGGCGTGCGGCCATCCCAGCACCTCCGCCAGCAAAACACCGGTCTGGGCAAACCCGAAATCATCGGATTGCAGTCCGGTCACGATCAGATCGAACTCTTCTCCGGCGATGGAGGCGGCCAAGGCACGCGCGATATTCGCCGCGTCCAGGGTGGCGAAGCGATCGTCCTCCAGATGGATGGCACGGTCCGCGCCCTTGGCCAGAGCTTCCCGCAATACTTGTTGCGACCGCGCCGGGCCGGCCGTCACCACCACCACCTCGCCCCCGTGCTTTTCCTTTTGCCGCAGCGCCTCTTCCAGGGCGTAGGCGTCCGGCTCGTTCACTTCATAGGAGACATCTTCGCGAATCCAGGTGCCGCTCTCGTTCAGCTTGAGCGGCGCATCCTTCTGCGGTACTTGCTTCACGCATACCAGTATTTTCATGATTAAAGGAATGCCACCGACTGCAGGCTGGATACCTCAAACCGCTTGCGGCACCGGATGTTCTTGCACCCGACGGTGTCATCTTTGCGGACCATATAGGATTGGGCCTTGGCGAAGCGGGCGCGGTCGCGCTCGTCGGGTCTGCCATGCAGCTGTGCCTTTTTGCGCCGTACCAGCCAACCCACCTCATATTCTTCTTGCTTGCCGCAATGTGGGCAGGTCAGCGTGTGTTTCCGCTGTTCAGCTTTTTCCTCGAAGAAGTCCCGTTCTTCCATAGCCTGAGCCCCACTTTCCCAGCGTTCGGAGGAACTCCTCCCGCCGAAAGTATAAGAAGTATTCCATACTTGGACTGGGATTCCATAACCGCACTTCGCGACCACTGAAAAATGCTGGCCGAATCCGGGAGGAGAATCGTTTGTATGGCGAAAAGAAAGCGGCGGCCGGAAAAATTCTCTGTCGTCAAAGCGGTCAAGGCGAACGCCCGGGAACGGGTAGGGCAACCCCGGCCGGAGCGCGTGATCGTGGACGACCAGAAGCGCGAAAACGGCCGCAAGCCGAAGCACCGGCAAACCATGCCACAATTGCTGATCGGAGAATGAGGCGATGACGCGAGCCACGGTTGTCGGCGGGGTCTTCCTGCGTGCTGACGATCCGGAGAATCTCCATGCCTGATTACGAAGAGCATCTGGGAGTCAAGCGCACGCCGGACGGCGCATTTGCCTTCTTCGGCGAAGGGCCACGGGAAATGACCGTATTCGCCTTCTTCCCCCGGGACGCGGACTATTTTGGGTCTGGCAAGCAGCAGGCCATGCTCAATCTCAGGGTGGATGATCTGGACGCAGTCCTCGAAAAGCTGCGTGCGGCCGGCGCCGTCATTGATGCCAAGCGCGAGGAGCACGAATATGGTCGCTTTGCCTGGTTTAGCGATCCGGAGGGCAACCGCGTGGAACTGTGGCAGCCCCCCGGAATTCCGACCAGCGACTAAGTTAATTGTGCGCGTGCACGGCTTCGCTCGACGCCTTATGCGCTACGGTCGAGTGGTCATGGGCCTTGACCGAATGCTCGTGGGCTTTGGTTGCGTGTTCATGGGCTTTTTTGTGATCGCCCTTGATGTGGTGCTCGGCTGCAAGGTTGTGGTGCTTGGCTGCTTCTTCGTGGTGCTCCGCGGATTTATGGTGCGCTTCGTGTGCCATTTTTGATTGTCCTGTGGGAAATCTCCCGGCGCGATCCTACGCGCCCGCCTGTGAAATCGTCGTTGTGGGAAGCAGAAGATTCACAGGGTTTGCAGGAAATTCACGAAGCAAAAAAAAGGCCTCCCATTTGCCGGGAGGTCTTTTTGCCGCGCTTTACTTAAGCAGCGGAGACGACGAAGGGATCGACGATCAAGGGCTCGATCGCGGCCTGGGGCAAAATCTCGGGCATGTGCACGTCGGTGTACCGGCCGGCAGCCACGTCAACAAACACCACATTCGCGGTATCTTCGGTGCGGGTCGTGCTGATGTGCAATTTACGAACGGCCTTGATGGCCACGGTCGCGAGAAGAAACCGGTTCGCTATCTTAATTCCTGCCGAGTAGACCAGTTCAGAGCGCATAGAGCCTCACGTTTTTCAGGTTAAATATCCTCTAAGGGGACTAGGGCTCATCAAGACAGGACGAAAGCCGAAGCGTTACAAGCACTCTTTCCAGCATACAGCCGGGCCGCGATTGTTCCTATCTAAATCGTGACCCAGGGCGGCACACATCACCCCTTGGTAACCAATTGCTCCCAATCAGCCTCTTCCAGCCAGAACCTCAGCCAAATGAAGGGCATGGCGTGGCGAATTCTGCCGAATCTGCTCCCGGCAGCTAAACCCGTCCGAAACCAGGATCGTTTCCGGGGCAGCCGACCGTACCGCGGGCAGGAGAACCCGCTCCCCGAGAGCCTGTGAGACCTCGTACTTGTCTTTCTCAAACCCGAAGGGGCCAGCCATCCCGCAGCAGCCGGAATCCAGCATGCTCACCTGGGCGTTCGTAGCCTGCAATAGCCCAAGCTCATCCTGCATGCCCATCAACGCCTTATGGTGGCAGTGCCCGTGAAGCACCATTTTCCGGTTATTTAACTGTGGAGGCTGGTAACCAGGGGCGTGGTGGGTAAGAAATTCGCTCAACAGAAAGGTCTGCTTGGCCAGCCGCAGAGCGCGCTCGTTGGTGGGGAAAAAGTTCGTCAGCTCGTCGCGGAAGACGCTGGCGCAGCTCGGCTCGAGGACCACGAAGGGCATACCCGCGTCGATTTGCGGCCCGAGGCGCTGCAGGATCTTTTCCAGGTAGCTGCGAGCCTGGTCGAGAAAGCCGAAATCGTACAGCGGTCGCCCGCAGCAAATGTGTTGTGCCGGAAACTGCACCTGGAATCCAGCCGAAGCCAGCACCTCATGAGCCGCGCCCAATACCTGGGGATGAAAGTAGTTATTCCAGGTATCGGGCCACAGCATCACGGGATTCGCTGTCGTCGCGCCATTCCCCCCAGCATGTTTCTTGTACTCCGACTGAAAGCTGCGCCGGGCAAACTGCGGCAAAGTCCGCTGCGGCGCCACGCCGGCGATCGCTTTCACCAGGCTGCGAACCCCCGGAGTCCGCATAGGCAAATTAGCCAGGCCGGGGGCAATCGACGCCATCTCTGCCCAGCGGTCCATAAATCCGAACAGGTAATGCTGCAGCGGGTGGAAACGCCCCTTGTAGTGGTGCCCAAGAAACTCCGCCTTCCAGGTCGCCATGTCCACGTTGACCGGGCATTCGGTCTTGCACGCCTTGCACGAAAGGCAGAGATCGAGTGCTTCCTTAACCTCTGCATTCTGGAATCCGTCGGTGATGACCTGACCTTGCAACATCTCCCACAGCAAGTGAGCTCGTCCCCGGGTGGAGTGTTTTTCCTCCCGCGTGGCCATATAGCTGGGACACATCGTCCCGTGGTCTTGTTTACGGCAAGCCCCCACGCCGACGCACCGCAGGGTGCTTTCGCCAAATCCGCCGGGATCGGGGTACTGGAACCAGGTATCCACCTGTTTCGCCTGGTACCCGACCCCAAGCCGAAGATTATCCACTGGTTCGTATACGGCGGCCGGGCCGATCATCTTCCCCGGGTTCATGCCGTTGTCCGGATCCCACAGCGCCTTGAATTCCTGAAACGCCTTCATCAACTCCGGGCCATACATTTTCGGCAGCAGGGCGCCGCGTGCCTGGCCGTCTCCGTGTTCCCCGGACAAGGACCCCCCATGGGCCAGGACGATGTCCGCAGCCTGGTCGATGAACTCGCGAAATTGAGCGATGCCCGGGCCGGTCTCGAGATCGAAGGTGATGCGCATGTGAACGCAGCCCTGGCCGAAGTGTCCATACATCGGTGTCTTATATCCAAACTTTTCCAGCAACTGATAGATCTCGCGCAGGTAGTTGCCCAGATTCTCCGGCGGTACGGCGGAATCCTCCCACCCCTCCCACCCATGTTTTTCCTCAGGCACGAAGACGGTCGCGCCCAGTGCAGATTCGCGCACTTTCCAAACCCGCTTCGCCTCGACATCGGAGTAGCGCCGCACCGTGCATGTCTTTCCGAAAGCCAGACCGGCCTGGGTAAATGTTTCCGCGATAGTGTCGGCGTCTTCGGCGGAATCGGCGCCAAACTCGCATAGCAGAAACCCGCGGCCTTCGGGAAGTAGCAGCACGTCGTCGACCGCCAGATGCTTGCGCAGCATGTAGTCGACCATCAGGCCATCAAAGCCTTCCAGGCCAATCGGCTTGTACTTGAGGACTGCCGGCACGTGGTCCGCGGCGATGAAGGGATCGGCAAATCCCAGAACCACTAGGCGGCGATGCTGCGGGACTATGTTTGAGCTCACAGCGGGATTGCAGCACGGTAACGCAAGTGCCTTCGCTACCCACCAGCGCGCGGGCTACATTGAATCCATTTTCCGGCAGCAGTTCATCCAGGTTATAGCCGGAGACGCGGCGAGGGATTTTGGGAAACCGTTGCCGGATCAGGTCGCTATAGGTATCCCGGATGCGCGCCAGGCCGGCATAAATCTCGCCCCGGCGGCCGCCGCCGGCAATGATGGCTTCGAGTTCCGCCTCCGAAGTAGCACCGACCGTCATCCGGGTGCCGTCATACAAGAGGATGTCGAGCGAATCGATATTATCGACGGTCTTGCCCCCCATCAGCGCGTGTACGCCACAGGAGTTGTTACCGATCATGCCTCCCAGCGTACACCGGCTATGCGTGGCGGGGTCGGGGGCGAAGGTCAGATCGTATTCTTCCGCGGCATCGCGCAGCCGGTCGAGCACGATCCCTGGCTGGACCCGCGCAAATTTCTGCGCCGGATCCAGTTCCAGGATTGCGTGCATATATTTCGAGAAGTCCATGATCACGGCCACATTGCAGCACTGGCCGGCCAGGCTGGTGCCTCCGCCGCGGGAGAGGACGGGTGCGCCCATCTGCCGGCACGCGGCCACGGTGGCCACCACGTCGGCCTCATCCAGAGGCAGCACCAGCCCGATGGGCACCTGGCGGTAGTTGGAAGCGTCGGTAGCGTAGAGCGCGCGGGAGGCCTGGTCGAACCGGACTTCGCCGCGGACTACCTGGCGCAGTTTGGCTTCTAACTCGAGGGAAGCCGAAAAGCTTTCGTGGGCGTGCTCTTCGCGGGGCGTCTGCTGCAGAATGGGAAACGCGGTAGGGGCTGCCATGTCAAAAGATGTTACCAAGCCGAAGGGCAATAAGGCATCGCGCGGGCGCCGGTCCATAATCTGGGTAGCCGGTCGCGCGCCTTATGAGTAATGTTCTGGGGTAGTTCGAACCAAGCGCCGTTAGACGTTTTCAGGCCAACGGATAAAAGCTCAGCTCCAGGCAGCGGAAAGTCTTTGCGGTTGTCCGTCATCAACAAAAGTCGATTTTCAATGGCCGTCGCAGCGACCAGCATGTCCGCTAAGGAGAGAGTTCGGCCTTTCTGGGCCCATGCACTTTTGAGAGAACCGGCTCGGCGTGCAATTGCGCCCGTTATCGGGTAACAATCCAGGCTGGAAAGAAAGGCTTCTGTCCTGTTCTCTTCTCCACGCCGCATACCGGCGTAAACTTCACCGATATTGATGGCTCCTGTAGCGAGGACGTGGCCGCCGGCGACCAGTTCCGCCAACAAAGATCGCCGATTTTGGCGAGCACGAAGCACGTCGAGCAGAATGGTGGTGTCGAGCAGGAGGATCATTTGGCTCGTCTTGCAGGCTCCTTTGCCTTGGGGACACGCCTGTCACCCTGCGATCGAATTTGCTTCACCCATGCGCCGGTTCCTGCAGACAATTCGGGATGGTCCCTCTCGATCCAAGCCGGCTGATCATCGCGCAAGAAGGTTAGCAACCGGCGCCGGCGCAATTCGGCGCGCGCCGTTTCCACCAGAAAGGCGCTGCGGCCGCGAGGGCCGACCACCGCATCGATCTCTTCAATCAGCTCCTGAGGCAAAATGATGTGTGCTCTCTGCGATCCCATAGCCTATCCCCACTGCTAGTGTGTCATAGGTATGCACATCACATCAATTTAAGGCCCCTTCGGCAAATCAATTCCAGGGAATATCTTGATGACGGCAGAATCGTCTTCCCGCCCATGACCGGAGCTAGACGCCTGCAGAAACATCTGGTGCGCGGTACTGGCCAGCGGCAAAGGAAACTTGCTGGCCCGCGCAGCATCAAGCACCAGGCCGAGGTCCTTAACAAAGATATCCACGGCTGAGAGCGGAGTGTAATCCGCGGCCAGCACATGAGCCATCCGGTTTTCAAACATCCAGCTGTTGCCGGCGCTATGGGTGATCACATCGTAAAGCGCCACAGGGTCAACGCCCTGGCGCAGGCCGAGGGCCATCGCTTCGGCCGCCGCCGCTATATGCACTCCAGCCAGAAGCTGGTTGATAATTTTGACCTTGCTGCCGTTCCCGGCTTCGGAGCCCAAACGGTATACCTTCGCCGCCATCGCCTCCAATGCGCCACCCACCCTGGTATACGCATCGGGATGGCCTGAAGTCATCATGGTGATCTCACCCTTAGCTGCCTTGGCGGCGCCGCCGGAGATGGGCGCATCCAGATAGAGGATGCCTTTCTCCGCGAGCCGCTTCTCGAGTGCAATCGACCAGCCAGGGTCGACGGTTGAGCACATCACGAAGACACTCCAGGCCTTCATGAACGTGGCGGCGCCACCCTCGCCAAACAGAACTTCCTCCGTCTGCGCTGCGTTCACCACGACACTTACCACCACGTCGCAGGCCGCGGCCACCTCAGCCGGGCTGTTCCCAGCGACGCCTCCCTCCGCGGTGAAGGCTTCGGCTACCTCGCGCCGAACGTCGAATACATGGACGACATAGCCTGCTCGCCGCAAAGACTTGGCCATGCCCATCCCCATGGCGCCCAGCCCGATCAATCCAATGCGCTGTTCACTCATCCGCTTTTCCTCTTTGGTGCCTAGGCTTGCATGGCGGTCAAATCCTGTGCCGGGGCTTTGCCGGAAATTCTGAGCGCGAGCGAAACCACGCCCGCGACCGCAAGATTGACTGCCAGCGCAGGCAAAGCCGCATACACGCTATAGACGTGTCCGGCAAAATGGAGTGGATAGATCGAGCTCCGCAGTCCGAGCGACCCAACCATGGCCGTGCCCACGGCCATGCCCGCAAGCCACCCCCAAAGCAGTGCCGGTCCGTGGAAGAAGCGCGTGAACAGGCCGCCCACCACGGCCGGCAGCAGCTGCAGAATCCAAACCCCGCCCAGCAACTGCAGTTCGATGGCGAACTGTGCGCGCACCAGCAGGACAAAAGCGAGCGCGCCTAATTTGATCGCCAGGGAAATGAGTTTTGCCATGGCCGCTTCCTGCCCGCCCGTCATGGCGTTCGAAGAAAATGAGCGATGAATCAGCTCCCCATACAGGTTGCGAGTGAAAAGATTGGCGGTGGCAATCGACATAATCGCCGCCGGGACCAACGCTCCAATGCCAATCGCGGCCAGGCAGAAGCCAGCAAACCAGGCGGGGAACATGCTGGTCAGCAGCAACGGAACGGTGCTGGACGAGTTCGTGGTGTGAACGCCCGCCGCAATGGCCACATAGCCGAGCAGCGCGATCAAGCCTAACAACAGGTTGTAGGCGGGCATCAGGGCTGCATTGCGGCGAATTACGCGGTCGCTGCCCGCGCTGAGGGTCCCGGTGATGGTGTGCGGATAAAGCATAAGCGCCATGGCCGATCCCAGGGCGAGCGACGAGTAGCTCATGAACTGGGCGGGGCGCAAGATGATCGAAGCCGGCGGCGAGTGCTGAGCAAGCGTGCTGGAAGCAAGCGCGAAAACATGGCCGTACCCGCCAAGGCGGGCGGGGATAACCAACACCGCCGCCAGAACCATGACGTAGAGCATCACGTCTTTTACGATGGCGATTAGCGCCGGCGCCCGCAGGCCGCTCGAGTAGGTGTAGGCGGCAAGGATCACAAACGCTGCAATCAGCGGCCACTCCCCGCGCACGCCCAGGGCAGCGATCACCTCGCGCATGCCGATCAGCTGCAGAGCGATGTAGGGCATGGTGGCGAGAATGCCGGTAACCGCGACGGCGACAGAAAGCCAGCGATTTTGGTAGCGGCCGCGGACATAATCGGCCAAGGTAATGTAACCGTTGTTGCGGCAAATACGCCACAAGGGGGGCAACACGAGCATCATCATGGGGTAACTGAGGATGCAGTAGGGAATCGCGAAGAAGCCGATCGCGCCGGCGCCGAAGAGCGCAGCAGGAACGGCAATGACCGTGTAGGCCGTATAGAGGTCGCCGCCGATCAGGAACCAGGTGACCAGGGTGCCGAACTTGCGTCCGGCCAGTCCCCATTCATGCAGGTCGGTGAGCTCTGACCGCCTCCAGCGTACGGCCCAAAAACCCGCGCCGGTCACCAGCAGAAAGCAAACGCAAAAGACGGCGAGTGCTACGGGTTGGATTGGGGAAGTCATTTGGCTCGGGGAGCGGGTACGTCAAAGCTAGCGTAGCAGTGCACCATTAGAGCCTGTCCATTCGTCGACCACCACCCCAAGGTCGTTGAGAATTTGAATGGCGGCCTCCACATTGCGGCGGATGGCGATCCGCTCCGCCCTGGGGGCGGCGGCAGGTGACTCCTCGATCGCAACCACTCGGCCATAGGGCCATATATCGGGGGAAAGGGCAGCCAGTGCTTGGGGCAGGTCGCTGGGGCGCACGTCGATTTCCTGCTTGCGCGCTTTGGCCGGGCGTAGAACTCCTCCCGCGGTGAAGCCATTCGGGTCCTGATCACGATAGATGATGGTCAGCGTGATGGTTTGCGGATGGACCACAAGAAATGGATTGGCATACGCTTCTTTGGTGCGCACGCTCAGATAGCGATTCTTTGACGGCGGGGGAATCTGCTCCAGCTCCTGCCGGGCAGCGTCCATCTTGCTCATTTCAGCCTGCCGCTGCTGCCGCACCTCGGCCCGCGATGGTGCGGAACTCGGCGCCGCGCTCTTGCAGCCAGTGCTCACAAACCCTACCGCGCAGAGCAAAGCGAGCTGGAGAGGCAGGGCTTTCCAGCGCCATTGCCGTCCAGTCGGGGAAGAATGAGTCAGCAGTTGCGGCCCAGCCACGAAATCAAGCATAGCAAGGGGAAGTGAAGCCAGACGCAGAGTATGCGTTCATCGGTTAGTGATCATGGTTCATTTTCCGCTCCACTTCGCGGCGCGCTTCTCCAGGAAAGCCTGCGTGCCCTCCGCCTTGTCGTCCGTGGAGCAAGCCAGACCAAACAGCGAAGCCTCCAGCTGCAGACCACTGGCCAGCGGCAGATCGTAGCCGGAGTTCACCGCGCGGATGGAGTCGCGGATGGCAAGCGGCGCCATCGCGGCTATGGTCTGCGCAAGTTGCTCCCCCCGCGCCAGCAGTTGATCCGGTTCCACCACTTCATCCACCAGGCGCAGGCGCAAGGCTTCGGCGGCGTTGACGACCTCGCCGGTAAGAATCATCTTCAGGGCAGCGCCTTTGCCGATAAGCCGCGGCAGCCGCTGGGTTCCGCCATAGCCAGGGATGATGCCAATTTTGACCTCAGGCTGGCCCAGCCGGGCGCTCGAGCTGGCGATACGCAGGGTACAGGCGAGCGCAAGCTCGCAGCCACCTCCCAGTGCGAAGCCGTTGATGCAGGCAATGACTGGCTTGCCGCAGTTTTCGATCAGGCTGAAGACACGCTGCCCGCGGCTCGCGGTTTGCTCCCCATCGAGCGCGGAAAGCGTTGCCAGTTCTCGGATATCGGCCCCGGCCACGAAGGCCTTCTCCCCCGCTCCCGTAAGCAGAATTGCACGGATCGCAGCGTTCTGCCGAATGTCGAGGAAGACCTCTTCGAGCTCCCTCATGCTGCGATCATTGAGCGCATTCAGCACCTTGGGCCGGTCGAGGGTGACGACCGCAATCGGCGGCCGCAATTCGTAGCGCATGTTCTCTAAATCCATGTCAGATCGACTCCCTGGGCGAAGCTGTGAGTCTACCAAAACCGGGCCTACCGAGGCGTAATCCCGGTGTTACAGTCAGAGAGATGGTTAAGGGAATCACGATTGTGCGGCCGGCCGGCACACCCGCGGCTTATACCAAGCTGGCCAGCTTCTTCTCCGCGCTCGGTTTCGAAGCCGGCCGGGGATGGGAAGAGGAGCTGAGCCGGGGCGTTTCCTTCCTGGCGCCGCTGGGGAACTTGGAGTTTGCGGACGGCCTAGCGCCCAGCGCGGAGATCATGGTAGAAGTCATCGGGCTGGAGGCAGTGCAAACCGTGGCCCGCGAGTGGCTGACCCGAAACTGGGGAGAGCAGGAAGTTGCCCGCAGGCTTGGTCCAGTGATCGAGACCAACTGGAAGTCACGTCTCTTTACAGTGGAACCCGCCCCCGGCCATTCCATCGCTTTCTGGGAATGGGACGACCCTCACAAAGGCCGCCCTGTAGCCGTGGAGGGCGATCTGAGCGCCCACGGTATGCGCTTTGCCGTTATCGTCGCACGCTGGAATGCAGTGATCACCGACCGCCTGTTGCAGGGAGCGCTGGACGGCCTTTATCGCAGTGGCGCTGCGAGACGCGATGTACAGGTGATTCGGGTGCCCGGAGCCTGGGAAATACCATTGGCGGCGCGCAAGGCTGCCGAAAGTGGCAAGGTAGACGCCGTGATCACCCTGGGCGTGCTGCTGCGCGGTGAAACCGCTCACTACGAAGCCATTTATAACGAGGTCTCCCGCGGCATAGGCCAGTCGCAGCAGGAGACCGGCATTCCTCACGCGTTCGGAGTGTTGACCTGCGAAACATTAGAGCAGGCACTGAATCGTGCTGGGATCAAGGCCGGCAATAAGGGTTTTGAGGCCGCCGTGGCTGCCATTGAAATGGTGTCGCTCGAGCGCAAGATGAGCGAACACAACCCCGCCGCTGGGCAGAATAACGTGCACCTTTCATGAGCGCCACTGGTAAGCGCCGCAAGTCACGCGAACTGGCCATGCAGATGCTTTTTCAGGCAGATGTAGGCAAGCACACTCCGGATCAAGTGCGCAAGACCTTCTGGGGATCCCGCGAAGAAGTAGATGCCGAGACGCGTGGCTTTTCTGAGGATATTTTCCGCGTTGCCACCGCCCGCAACGAAGAGATCGACGAGCTGATCCAGGCTCATTCCGCCAACTGGCGCCTAAGCCGGATGCCGGCTGTTGACCGCAACGTACTACGCGCGGCGATCGCCGAGCTGCTAGGTTTTCCAGACACGCCGGTCCCGGTGGTGATCAACGAGTCGCTCGAGATTGCTCGCCGCTACTCCGCCCCGGAGTCGCTTAACTTCCTGAACGGTGTCCTGGATGCGATCGCCAGGGAAAGAAAATCATCACCCTCGCTGTCTCCTGCCGCTAGCGAAAAAGAGAAATAAACCCACCTGAGGCTTTACAGGCTGCAGAAACACTCATGCTTTGTGTCAGGGCACGACTTCAGTCGCGCCGTAAAAAGGCTTCGCTACGAGGGTTTTAAATGTCCTCATTTTTTTCACGCTTAAGGGCCCGACTTGAAAGCGGAAGTGGATCCAGTCCCGCTGCAATTGCAAGCGAAAGCCCGCGGCTAAAGCCGGTGGAGTAGGCTGGAACGGCTCGGCTTGAAAGCCGAGCTGCCGCGCATAAATGCGGGGGCTGCCACCGGGCTTTGGTTGAGAGGACGGTGGGAGCCCTCTGGTTTAACAGGGAGAGCGACGCTTTGGCGTCGCGGTTCCTTTGTTGCCGGTCCAAACTCTCTGGTTCTCACGCAGGCTCTTTAGTCCCTGAGGCAGCTCTTCACTTCACGTTCAAAAAGAAAACAAAGAGGCAAAGGGGACACTGCACATGCAGAGCATCCACCTCGATCAAGGTGTCGATGGGCAAAGGAGCCTTGCAATCCTTGCAGACGACGGTTGGGCGCTCAGGCGCCGTATCGGAGGAGTAGGTAAGTGATTCCTGATGTGGCAACACAATAGCTGTACGTCCCAACGCGGCTTTTGGATTTGTCTTTACGCTTCGTAGACCGGATGAGCCATTTGCTTACCAGTCCGAAAGGAAAACGGCCGCGGCTCACTTCAGGTCCATCACGACGATCCGCCCATCGGACTGAAAGGTGCCGCCGGTCGCCGTCTTGGCGGTGGTCAGAGGATTGCTTGGCATCACGTAAGCTGCGCCGGCCAGAACCCCCGCTCCGGAGAAGCTCTGCTCCAGAAAATCGCGCTCCTGGTCGACATTGGCATCAATGTGATGGGTGACTCCGCCATTTCGCTGGTCTTTCTCAAACCCATTGTCGTGGGTGGCGGACCCGACCCAAAATGGCTCGCCGCCTACCGTCTCCGTCGTCTTCCAAACCCGCAGGTGGTGCCGGATCGCCGCCACCGCGAGCGGATCAGCCCGCGCAAACGACAGGTCCTGCGATCTGCCGAATAAATAAAGAATGCTCATCGGCATCTCGGTATACGCCTCGTGGGAGAGGGTCGAAATCAAGCCGTGCACCACAGCGTCCTGTGTCGTCTTATCCACCTGCACCCATCCGGCCGAGGTGAAGGCCTTTGTCACCTGGTCCTGGGTACCAATCAGGGAGAAGTTCACCATGTCTCCAGGATTGCCTTGCAGATCCCCCACGCGCCGCGGAATGTTTGCGAACAGTTGTGGTGACAGAAGGTGAGCCAGGTCCGGCGCGGAGACCGTCTTCTGTGCCGTCTGGGCGGTGATCTTCATTTTCACAGCGATGCTCCCAGTCCCGGAGAGGTCCGAGCTGAGGTTCAGCCGCAAATAGAGATGACCGGTGGCGTAAACAGCTACTTCCTTGCTGGCCCCGATGAGGAAGGGAACGGCTGCGGTGTCATTGCCGATACGCCCTATCAGGGCTCCGCTGTTGGCTGAATTCAGCGGGTAAATGCGGATCAGGTCTTTCCATCCGCGTGCGAGGCCATCTGGCGGAGAGGTCCTTCCATCGGCCAGGGTGAGGCTGCCGGTGGCCGTAAAGCTCAGCTGATCTGCTGGTGTCACTTCGACTCCGGTGTCGGTCCAATCGCCGCCATTGATATCGAAAGAATACGAACCTTTTCGCGCCTTAAGCACCGCTGCGTCGGGAGCGGTCGCCTGAATAACCTCCACCGGCGGATGAGTGGTGCTGGACGCGGAGGTCTGTGCCCATGCCTCGGTCAAAAAAACACCGAGGAAACAGCTGATGATCGCGGCCACAACTTTCATGCTCATAAGACGTTCAAAATTGTAAAAGAGACACTGCGCACCGGGGCCGGGAAAAAGAAGAGCCCCAGCTAATAAGCTGGGGCTCACCGATTGTAATCGGTTTAACTAGTAACGATAGGTTTCAGGCTTGTAGGGGCCTTCCGGCGCCACACCCAGGTAGTTAGCCTGCGCCGCACTCAGAGTCGTCAGCTTCACGCCGATCTTCTCCAGATGCAGCCGCGCGACTTCCTCGTCCAGCTTCTTGGGCAGGGTGTACACGTCCACCTTGTACACGTCCTTGTTCTTCCAGAGGTCGATCTGCGCCAGCGTCTGGTTAGCGAAGCTGTTGCTCATCACAAAGCTGGGGTGTCCGGTAGCGCAACCCAGATTTACCAGGCGGCCTTCTGCCAGAACGTAAATGGTGTGGGCTGCCTTTCCGTTGGCCGCGGCAAAGTTGTACTGGTCCACCTGGGGCTTGACGTTGACCTTCTCCACTCCCTTTGCAGCGTTCAGGCGATCGATCTGGATTTCGTTATCGAAGTGGCCAATGTTGCAAACGATGGCCTGGTCCTTCATCTGCGCCATGTGTTCCAGCGTCAGCACGTCCAAATTGCCGGTGCAGGTAACGTAGATGTCGCCGCGGCCCAGTGTTTCTTCGACTGTGGTGACCTCGAAGCCTTCCATTGCCGCCTGCAGGGCGTTGATGGGGTCGATCTCCGTCACCACCACGCGTGCGCCCATTCCGCGCAGGGAGTGAGCCGAACCTTTGCCCACATCGCCGTAGCCGCAGATGACGGCCACTTTGCCGGCCACCATCACGTCGGTTGCGCGCTTGATGCCGTCTGCCAGTGATTCACGGCAGCCGTACAGATTGTCAAACTTTGACTTGGTGACCGAGTCGTTCACGTTGATCGCCGGCACCAACAGCTTGCCCTGTTCCTTCATCTTGTAGAGCCGGTGAACGCCGGTGGTGGTCTCTTCCGAGACGCCGCGCCAGGCCTTCGCGACGTTGTGCCAATGCTTGGCATCCTCCGCGTGGATCTTCTTCAACAGATCCTTGATCACTTGCTCTTCATGATTCGAAGAGGCCGTGTTCACCCACTTGTCGCCATCTTCCAGTTCATAGCCTTTGTGGATCAGCAGGGTCACATCCCCGCCATCGTCCACCACCAACTCTGGTCCCTTGCCTTCTCCATGATCCAGGGCCTGGGCCGTGCACCACCAGTAGTCTTCCAACGTTTCGCCCTTCCAGGCGAACACTGGAACACCCGCGGCCGCGATCGCTGCCGCCGCATGGTCCTGCGTCGAAAATATGTTGCAGCTTGCCCAGCGCACCTTGGCGCCCAACTCCACCAGGGTCTCGATCAGCACCGCGGTCTGAATGGTCATGTGCAGTGAGCCGGTAATGCGCACGCCGGCGAGCGGCTTCTCCGCGGCATACTTGCGGCGGATGGACATAAGGCCGGGCATCTCGTGCTCGGCAATCGAAATCTCTTTGCGGCCCCAGTCGGCCAGGGAGAGGTCAGCCACCTTGTAAGCGGGAGCGGCGGCAGTGCGGTCGATCGTAGCTGGTGTCATGTTTTTAAAGCCTCATATCGTTACATCAGAATATGTTGATACAATATCGAGAAAGAGCCATGCCGTCAATCGTAAAATCTCTAAGGGTTTTGGGCGACACAAATCGCCTCCGCATGTTGTTACTTCTGGCACAGGAGGAGCTCTCCGTTGCGGAGCTGCAGGAGATCCTCGGCATGGGCCAGAGCTCCATCTCCACTCATCTGGCGCAACTGAAGCATGCCGGGCTGGTGGAGGACCGTCGTACGGGGAAAAATATCTGGTACCGGTTTAGGAAGGAGTCCGGAGTTGCCGAACTGCTCGACCTGCTGCAGCGGGCCAAGGACGAGATTCCCGAAGGAAAGCACGACCAGGGCGCGTTGGACCTTATCCTGCGCAAACGTCTCGACAAGACGCGAGCCTTTTTCGACGACATGGCCGGGCGTTTGGGGCGCGAGTATGTTCCGGGACGCTCGTGGCAGAGTATCGCCGAGGCTTTGCTGCAGTTGTTGCCGCCCCTGGTGATCGCAGATCTGGGAGCAGGTGAAGGAGCCTTCTCGCTGTTGCTGGCGCAGCGCGCGAAACAAGTGATTGCGGTCGACAACTCAGACAAGATGGTCGAGCTGGGCAGCGCCTTGGCGCACAAGCAGGGGGTAACGGCGCTTGAGTATCGCAAGGGAGACCTGGAAGCGGTGCCGATCGCCGATGGTTCGGTAGACGTGGCGCTATTCAGCCAGTCCCTGCATCATGCCATTCATCCCGAGCGCGCGATCGCGGAAGCGTGGCGCATTCTGAAGCCTGGCGGACGCATCACGGTGCTTGATCTGCTACAACATCGTTTCGCCGAGGCGCGGGAGTTATACGCAGATGTCTGGTTGGGCTTCAGCGAAGTGGAACTGGAGAGCCTGCTGGGCAACGCCGGCTTCGGCAATTTACACACCGCTGTTGTCCACAAGGAACCAGAAGCGCCCTTCTTCCAAACCGTGCTAGCCACCGGCAACAAATAGTCAATCGCTGCAGTGTCATGGCACGACTAAAGGCCGTGCCTGACAAAAAGCATGATTTTCCCAGAGCCTGTTTAGCCCCTGATGCCTTGCTCTTCCGGAAAGTTGACTTTCTCCATCGCTAACAGCTTCTTCTTCCGTTCGACGCCCCACCGGTAGCCGGTGACCGAGCCGTCGCTCCCGATCACGCGGTGGCACGGAACAGCAATCGCGACTGGGTTGGAAGCGCAGGCCCGCGCCACCGCCCGAACGGCGGCCGGTTGACCCACGGCTCGAGCCACCTCCGCGTAGCTGCGCGTTTGGCCACGTGGAATCTGGCGCAGAGCTTGCCAAACACGCGCCTGAAAGGCGGTTGCCCGGAGATCGAGCGGCAGATCGCCGGCCGCCGGATGCTCCGTCATGGCGGCAAGAATCGCCGCCATCTGCCCCGTCATGCCAGGTGCATCCGGCACGAACTCCGCGGCGCTGAACTGCTCCCGCAGCGACTGTTCCAGCTCCGCTGGTTTGTCGCCTAGCATCACGCTGCATACGCCGCGTTCCGTGGCCGCTACCAGCAGCAGACCCAGCTCGCAGGGCGCAGTCGCAAAGCGGATCGTCTCGTGCAAGCCCTTCTCCCGAAAGCGGGTGGGGCTCATGCCCAGATCGTCGGCGGCCTGCTCGTAGAAGCGGCTGGAAGACCCGTAACCCGCTTCATAGATAGCGCCAGTGATGCTTGCGCCAGGCGCCGAGAGGCTGCTCCGAACAGACGTCGACCGCAGTTGCGCCTGGTAGGTACGCGGGCTTATGCCCATCACCTTGGTGAACTTTCGCTGCACAGTGAATGGGCTGCTTTGGGCCACTTTAGCTAGATCGGCCAGCGTCACGACCCGATCGCGGTGTGCCGCAATATAGCGGCACAGACGGGCCACGGTTGTGGCCTCATCGCGTTGACCAAGCGGCGCACATCGCTTACAGGCGCGATAACCCGCTGCCAGGGCTGCGGCGGAGTCTGCGAAGAAACGTACATTAGTTGGGGCGGGACGCCGGCTAGGACACGAGGGACGGCAAAATATCCCTGTGCTGGCTACGGCATAAACGAAACTTGCGCTGGGGTCCCGGGACAGCACCTGTTGCCAGGCCTGGGCCGGGTTGAATTCGGTTTGCAGTTGGCTTGACATGTCAGAATGATGAGCCCAAGCCAAGCGTGATTCTATCCGTATCTTGCCGGCAAAAAAATCTTTGCCGGCAAGATGCCATTGACTGTGGGGAAGCTACTTAGCCGCGCCTACCAGTTGAGCTTTTCCCTTGAGCCCAGCCGCCTCGCGCAAGGTTTGCGCTTTATCGGTCGCTTCCCAGGTAAAGTCCGGATCGTTCCGCCCGAAGTGGCCGTAAGCAGCCGTCTTGCGGTAAATCGGCCGGCGCAGGTTGAGACTCTCGATAATGCCTTTCGGAGTCAACCGGAAATTCTCCCGAACCAGCTGCTGCAGCGTGGCAGAATCAACCGCTCCCGTGCCAAACGTCTCCACCAGCACGCTGACTGGCTCAGCCACGCCGATGGCGTAAGCCAATTGCACTTCGCATCGCTTCGCCAACCCGGCCGCCACGATGTTCTTGGCAATATAGCGGGCCATGTAGGCTGCTGAGCGATCGACCTTTGTCGGATCCTTGCCGCTGAATGCGCCGCCGCCGTGCCGTCCCATGCCGCCGTACGTATCGACAATGATCTTTCGCCCGGTAAGCCCCGTATCGCCCATGGGCCCACCGATCACGAAACGTCCGGTCGGGTTGATGTGATATTTCGTATCGGCATCGAGCAGCTTCGAAGGAAGGGTAGCCTGAATCACATGCTTCAGGATGTCGGCCCTCAGTTCCTCGGTGGAGATGTTCTCGGAATGCTGGGTGGAAATAACCACGGCATCGACGCGGACCGGGTTCAGGTCCTTGTCGTATTCCACCGTCACCTGGCTCTTACCATCCGGCCGCAGATACGAAAGCAGCCCGCTCTTCCGCACTTGCGTCAGCTTCTGGCTCAGCTTATGGGCCAGAGAGATCGGTGTGGGCATCAGATCTTCGTTCTCGCTCGTAGCATAGCCGAACATCATGCCCTGGTCGCCGGCGCCGCCCGTGTCCACGCCCATCGCGATATCCCCAGACTGCTTATTGATGCTGGAGATGACGGCGCAGGTATTGGAGTCAAAGCCATAAAGAGCGTTATCGTAGCCGATCGACGCCACTACCCCGCGCACCAGGGATTGGAAGTCAACGTATGCCTTGGTCGTGATCTCGCCGGCGATGACCACCAATCCAGTGGCGGTAAGGGTTTCGGCGGCGACGCGGCTGAAGGGATCTTGAGCGAGGCAGGCGTCAAGGATCGCGTCGGAGATCTGGTCGGCGATCTTATCAGGGTGTCCTTCGGTCACCGACTCGGACGTAAATAGAAATCTATCGTGTTGTGGCAATGCAACTTCCTCCTGTTTTCAATCCATAGGGAAATTTTGAGCGGTTTTTCCCGATTTTCCGGATCGAGCGAAGCCGTGTCATCCGGCGCTCATGAGAACGAACGGCCAGCCCGGCGGCCGTCAAGTCCTCTTAAGACGGTATCAGATATGCGAGGCAATCCCGGTCGAAGTGCAGATATCGAGAGCACGTTCCCAGGACCAAAAGGGGCTGCGACCGCGACTGTGGTATGGGTAACCTGCGCCGGCCCGCTCAGCGACATCTTCTTGTGGACATAGCTCCATACAAACCAGCTCAGACCGGCTACCAGCAGTAATAAGACCCCAATGCCTGTCCATCGCAGCCGCTGGTCGGGACGGTTCCCGCCGCCTGCATCGCTGCGCGCTTTGCTGGCATTTTCAGCAAAACGCATCCAGCCGTCCTCGTCCCCGGTCGATTGGTGCGCCGTGAGGTAGCGTCCAACCCACTCCTCTTGATCGAGGCCCACTACCCGGGCATACTCCCGCACCATGCTCTTGTTGAATACCCCGCCCGGGAGAATGTCGAAGTGCTCCTGTTCGAGCGCTACGAGGTGACGGTTGCTGATCTTCGTAACCCGGGTGATGGCGTCCAGCGTGATCCCGCGGAACTCCCGTTCCTGCCGTAATGTGTCACCGAAATTCCCCATGTGCTATACCCATCGATTCAAAGCGATGGCTCCATAAGAGAAGAAAGCGGGTCCGGCGAAATGCGGTCCGGCGCGGGTGAAGGAACGTCCTCCAGGAACCGGAAATCAAGGAATAGCTGACCCGCTATCCCATCCCACGATCCTAAGATGACATTTTCAACCATACGGACGCACTTCTGACAGGTCAAAAGCAATTCTCCATAGCCCTTTAGTTTGTGCGCGCTACAGCATCTTTTGAGTTACTGGACCAGTGCCCCTCGAGGAGCGGATTAACCTATGCCTCGATTTTGCTACACTCGGCAAATCAGGCGAATAGCATGAATAGGTTAGTCATCGGAAATCTGCTGCACCGGCCCCTGCGGTCGTCGATCAGCATACTCGCGGTGGCCATTGAGGTCACGATGATCCTGTGCATCGTGGGCATCATGGTTGGCATGATCCAGGGCTCCCGCACCCAGACGAACGGGATTGGAGCCGATCTGATCGTTCGTCCGCCGAATCAGACATTCCTGGTCGGAGTCAGTGGGGCTCCGGCGCCAGCAAAGATTGCCGATGTGCTGCGCAAGCTGAACCATGTCGCGGTCGCGTCGCCCGTCATACAACAGATCTCCACACAAACCGCTGTTGAGACCATTTGGGGCATCGACTACGAGAGTTTCAACGCTTTGCGGCCTTTCGTTTTCCTCTCCGGCGGCCCTTTCCAGGGCCCGAACGACGTACTTGTGGATGACTTCTTCGCCCGTAGCACCGGCAAGGCGTACCGCGTGGGCGACAGCATTCCTATTCTCAATCACACCTTCCGCATCTGCGGTATCGTCGAGCACGGCAAGGGCGGTCGCAAGTTCCTGCCCATCAAGACCTTGGGCGCTTTACTCGGGGCGGAGAACAACGCCACACTCTTCTACGTAAAGACCGACAATCCGGATAACGAAGCCCTGGTCAGGCAAGAAATACAAGCCGTTCCGGGACTTTCCTCTTATCAGGTGCAAACCGTTCAGGAGGTTCTTTCCCTGTTGACGCCGGAACACCTGCCTGGTTTCAACATCGCCTTACATGTCGTGATCGCCATCGCGGTGATCGTCGGTTTTCTGGTCATTTTTCAAGCGATGTACACGGCTGTCCTCGAGCGCACGCGTGAGATTGGCATCCTCAAGTCGTTAGGCGCCTCGCAACTCTACATCGTCAATCTTGTCTTGCGGGAAACCGCGTTTCTTTCCATCGCCGGCATCGTCATCGGTATCTCCGCGACCTTTCTCATAAAGGGCGCAATGGATGTTCGTTTTCCCACCATTCCATTTCCCGTCGGATCGGGCTGGATCCTTGCGGCCACCCTGATCGCCTTTGGGGGCGCCCTCTTGGGTGCAAGCTACCCAGCGCTGAAGGCCGCCCGAAAAGATCCTATCGAAGCCCTGGCCTACGAATAGAGCAGCTGGTCTTAAAACTTCTTCAGCAACCAACGGTGGGGGCACAAGCTCTCTCGTTTTCGGGAGATGTGGGACGGTGAGTGCCGCGTATCCCACTCAAGCTCAAAAACAGGGCTTGAATGGGGCACCCAACCATTGGTTGCTGGCGGCGCAGGCTAGCGAAGCGGAGGGGATGGATCCCGCTTTCCTTATCCCTGCCCCGAAAGCACTAGCAAGACACCTTCATGGCTGCGCTCACGAGCATAATCAGCCGGACACTTGCCCTGGTTGCAGCGCAAATCCGGCTTCGCTCCGGCCTCAAGAAGAATTCTGGTTAGCTCGACCAGCCCCGCAGCCGCTGCCTGGTGCAGCGGTGTATAGCCTCCGGCCTGGGCCATGTTGACGTCCGCTCCCTGGTCAATCAGGATGCGTACCGTCTGCTCGCTGCGGCTTAAGGCAATACAGGCGTGCAGCGGCTGGTTGCGCATCGGGTTGTGGGAGAAACGGTGCACGTGGGCTCCGTGGGCAAGCAGAAGGGCCGTCGCCTGGGTTCCGCCAAAGCCGGCTGCCAGGTGGAGAGGACCCCAGCCGTCAGGCGACGTTGCATGAACCGACATGGGGTCCTGGGCCAGCAACGGCTCCAGGCGGGTGCAGTCCCCCAGGGCGGAGGCCTCGAAGATATCCAGCGCCGTCAGGTGGCTGAGCAGAAAGTCTCTGATCAGCGGCTGTTGGTGATAAATGCTCCACAAAAAAGCAGAGACGCCCTGGGCGTCTCTGCAAGCAACAAGCGATCGATCTTGCTCCGCGGCAGCGGCAACTTCTGCCGTTTGCCCACCCCGGATGAGGTTGAAAAAACGTTGGCTCACTGCCTCAGATTAGCATCGCTACCCGCGTCAGACACGGAAGCGGCCAGAACCGCCTCCTTCGATCCCTTTGGCACCGAACCCGGTTTGGTCCGGTTGGAGTAGATGCGGAACGTGACCACCATGTCGATCACCACTGGTACGGCTTGTCCGTTTTGCAACGCCGGCTTGAAGTGCGAGTTCTTGACCGCCTCCACTGCCTTCTCGTCGAGTCCGAAGCCGATCGGCCGGGCGATCGCGATCTGCCGCGGAATTCCTGAGGCGTCAACCACCGTGCGCAGCTCCTCCATGCCCGCTATCCCGAATTTCTGGGCATATTCATTCGAGTTCGGATCGATGCTGTTCAGCACCTTGGGCGGCGTCATCCCTTCGCTGACAACCTTGATGCTGGCATCCGCGGGCATGAACTGGCGGTGCTGGCTTTGGCTGCGGAAGTATTCCTGCCAATAGTCGGGCAGGTGAGCGAGCATGCGCGCATCGATGTCGCTGGCAAAGATATTGTCCAGCGCCTTGTTCATCAGCATGGCGCTATGCGCCGGAGATACAGCTGCCAGCGCTTGATAGGTTTCGACGGTGGCCCCGCTGGTGGCGGGTTTTGGCGCTTCCATGGCCGCCGCGTCGTCCCTGGTCTTCAACGTCTGGGCCGCGGCAATTTCCTGAGCCGTCGGCTCACTCTTCTTCTTGTCCTTTTTTACCTTGGGGACGACGATAATCTCGCGGTCAATGGAGATATGAACCGGCTTCTTTGAGATCTTTACCTTATCGAAGGACTTATTGGTTCCGTCTTCGTAGGGCATCGCGCCGAAGAAGTGCAATCCGTAGCGATCCGCTTCGATATCCAGCTTGTGCTTGGAGAGCTTCACTTTCCTGACCTCGAAGGCGGAAAGCGTGAACGAGCCGGCATTGGGCGAACCGTTCACCTTGCCATCCTGGTCGAAGTTCAGGTCGTCGCCCTGGTAGGAACCGCGCAGAAAAATCAGTTTGCCCACGTAGCGGGCGCGCAGATCATCCTCGGTGAGCGGAAGGGTCGACTTAGCCAGTGCCGCATCCGCCGCCGAAACTGCAGGGGGCGTCGCTGCTGGAGACGTTGAGGCTGCCGCAGGGGCGGGAGCAACTGCCTGGTTGGCGGCCGTCTGTTGACCGCTCGATAGTGCGGTAAAAATACCGCACAGTAGAGCCGCGGTCATAAACGACGAGAGTTGCTTCTCAAGCTTCATTGGATCTCCTTGCTCGTACTGGCCGGCTGCGAGCTACGCGGTCCGGTTCGCTCGAGTGCCGGCAGCATGGACTGGATGCTGCAAGCTTGTGGGATTGCCAGACCGGCTTGGGTGCGACCGGGCCGAAACAGCAATCGATTGAGCCTGGGCATTTTCGGCCATCAGCATGATGGCCAGGGCCAGCAACAAACCGATGCGGATGAGCGCAGCTACCAGGGATTCAGAGGCACGTTGTGTCATACGAGGGGGGATCCTCCGCTATATTCCAAGAAGAGCGTATGGTGTTTGGAATGAGGCGAAAATGCCTCTTTTGTGCGCCATGAGTCACCCCACCCCCGTTGACGACCTTGCCCAAATGCGTTACTCTGAAGTTCTTGCGCAGTGCCGCGTCCGGCCCTCTGTAGTCGCCGTCTGATCCGACGAGGTGAAGTCCCGGTAAATCCGGGAACCACTTCACAGCAAATCGCTGTAGATTGAGCGAGCCCAGGTAGCCTGCCAGGAAAGCGAACCCGAAGAAGCGCTTTGAGCGATTGCCTTTGAAACCGCTCGAAATCTAATCTTCGCTACTCAAGCGATCTGAATCTTTCGTTTGCGGGAGAGCAGTTGCCAGCCGCAGATTTTTGCGTTGGTGTGCAGGCTTCGCGCGGACGAACGGTTCCCCTGGGAGAACTGGTAACGATGTCTACGTATTTTCCGAGCTCGCACGATATCACCCGCAAATGGTTTGTGGTCGACGCCAACGGCAAAACGCTGGGACGTTTGGCAACCGAAGCCGCCAGCATGTTGGCGGGGAAGAAAAACCCCAAGTACACGCCTTTTATCGACATGGGTGATCACGTGATCATCGTCAATGCGGAGAAGATCGTGCTCACCGGTCTGAAGAGCCAGCAGAAGGTCTATCGCCGCTACACCGGGTTTCCTGGCGGTCTGCGCGAAGAGTCCTTCGTGCGCCTGATGGCCCGTCGCCCGGAGAAGATCGTCGAAGACGCAATCAAGGGCATGTTGCCCAAGAGCAAAATGGGACGCCAGATGGCAACCAAGCTCAAGGTTTACCGGGGGGATAAGCACCCCCACCAGGCACAGCAGCCTGAAGTTTTGGAGTTGGCGGCTAGGTAGCCCTAGACTCCCGTAACGGCACGCAAAAGAATAGGACGGACATGGCAGATTTGGTTCAGTATTACGGAACAGGGCGTCGCAAGGCGAGCGTAGCACGCATTTTTTTGCGCCCTGGCAGCGGCAACTTTGTCGTCAATCAGAAGCCCTTCGAGACTTATTTCGTTACCCATCAGCAACGGGTTTCCGCCAAGCGGCCACTGGAGCTGACCGAGCATTCCGCCAATTTCGATGTTTTGGCCACCGTTAAGGGTGGTGGCGTAAGTGCCCAAGCGGATGCCGTCAAGATGGGGATCGCCCGTGCTCTACTCGAGTTCAACCTGGAGCTGCGTAAGACATTAAAGGCTGACGGTCTGCTGTCCCGCGACGCGCGGATTAAAGAGCGCAAGAAGTACGGACAGAAGGGCGCACGCAAGCGCTTCCAGTTCAGCAAGCGCTAGTTTTGCAGTGATGTTCAAAAATCTTCCCCGCCCCAGCTTTTTGGAGCGGGCGAGGGAAATCAATTTCGGCCATGCCGGAATGCAACTCAAGAGGAGGTAGTTTGGCCACCATCACCATGAAGGAGTTGCTCGAAGCGGGTGTTCACTTCGGGCATCAGACGAAACGTTGGAACCCGCGCATGAAGGAATACATTTTCGGCGAGCGCAATGGGATCTACATCATCGATCTGCAGAAAACCTTGAAGATGTTCAAGGAAGCAAGCAAGTATGTCACCGACCTGACAGGGCAAGGAAAGGTCATCCTTTTTGTCGGCACCAAGAGACAGGCCCAGGACGCGATTGCCGAAGAGGCGAACCGCTGCGGCATGTTCTACATCAACCAGCGCTGGCTGGGTGGATTGCTGACCAACTGGATCACGGTACAAAAATCCGTGAAGCGCCTTCAGGAACTGGACGAAATGGCCACTGATGGGCGTTACGAGCTGCTCACGAAAAAGGAAGTCATTCGGCTGGAGCGGGAACGCAAGCATCTGCAGGCAAACCTGGCCGGCATCAAGAACATGCGCCGCTTGCCCGATGCACTCTTCGTGGTCGATTCGAACAATGAGGCCATCGCGGTAAAGGAAGCGCGCAAGCTGGGTATCCCGGTCGTCGCCGTGGTTGATACCAACTGCGATCCCACCGTGGTCGACTACGTGATTCCCGGCAATGATGACGCCCTGCGCGCCATCCGCCTATTTACTTCCAAGATTTCCGATTCCGTAGTGGAAGGCGTGCAGATGGCTGGCGACAAGCGCGCCGCGGATGCAGGCGTAACCGCCGATGCACAGCTTGAGGCCACTCCAATCGAGGTTGCCGGTCTTGAAGCCGGCGCCGATGAGCCATCCGCCGAAGGCGAAGTGGTCGATCTGGAAGCAGTACTTGGGGGCGGTATTCGCAAGGCTCCTGGTGTGATCGCGGTCGACGAGCCGGAAGTGGCTGAGCGAACCATCTAGAGCAAGCACTTCTACCCTTCATCGAACTTACGGCCTGTTTACAGGCCAGCAAAGGAATTGCAAGAGGATGTCAACTGTGACTGAAAATATCTCCGCCGCACAGGTCAAGGAACTTCGCGAGAAGACCGGCGCGCCGATGATGGATTGCCGCAACGCGCTCCAGGAGGCCAAGGGTGACCTGGACCAGGCGGTTGTAGTATTGCGCAAGAAGGGTCTCGCATCGGCAGCCAAGAAGGCGTCGCGTAGCACCTCTGAAGGCGCTGTCGGCACCTACATTCATGCCGGGGGCAAGATCGGTGTGCTGATCGAAATCAACTGCGAGAGCGACTTCGTCGCTCGCACAGAGGATTTTCAAGAGCTGTTGAAGGACATCTCGATGCACATCGCGGCCACCGATCCGCGCTATGTTCGTCGCGAAGACGTCACGGCCGAGGATCTGGAGCGGGAAAAGGACATCTACCGTTCCCAGGCTGCGGCCACGGGTAAGCCGGCCAAAGTAATCGAGCAGATCGTAGAAGGCAAGATGAGCAAGTTTTACGAGGAAGTTTGTCTTCTGGATCAGCCCTTTATCAAAGACCAGTCGTTTGCCATCAAGGACTTGATCGCGCAGAAAATCGGCAAGCTAGGGGAGAACCTCAGCGTACGCCGCTTCGCCCGCTTCAAGGTAGGCGATCCGGTCTGGACCGTCGCCCAGATCAAGCCCAACGCCGCCGAATAGCGTCTGCCACTTAACGAGTACGACGAGGGCCGGGAACATCCCGGCCCTCGTCCTTGTCTGCTCTCAAATTTGTAGCGAAATGGGTCGCAAATACCCCCCAAACCGAGGCATAGCCGCTCGTCCTGGATGTGCGATACTTTGCTTGAATGTACAAACGAGTCCTGCTCAAACTGTCGGGCGAAGCGTTGGCGGCGGACCGCGGCTTCGGCGTGGACGTGGCCAAGCTTCACGAAATCTCACTGGAGATCTTGGCGGTTCGAGATCTCGGGGTAGAAGTTGCAATTGTCGTGGGCGGGGGCAATTTCTTCCGTGGCGTGGCCGAACAGGCGCGCATGATGGACCGTGTTTCCGCGGACCATATGGGCATGCTGGCCACGGTGATCAACTCGCTCGCACTCCAGGATGCTCTAGAAAAGTGCGGCGTCCAGACCCGGGTCATGTCCGCGATCGAGATGAACCAGGTGGCTGAGCCGTACATCCGGCGGCGCGCCATCCGGCATCTAGAAAAAGGCCGTGTCGTCATCTTTGCCGCTGGCCTGGGAAATCCGTACTTTTCCACAGATACCGCGGCTTCGCTGCGAGCCATGGAGATTAAAGCGGACGTCCTATTAAAGGCCACTAAAGTGGAAGGGATTTACGACGCGGATCCTGTTATCAAGAAAGATGCGGTGAAGTTCGAGCAGATCACCTACATGGAGATACTCCGGCTCGGTCTAAAGGTAATGGACAGCACTGCAGTGAGCTTGTGCAAGGACAATAATTTGCCCATGATCATTTTCAACATGAATCGTCCGGGAAACATCCTGCGTGTGGTGAGCGGAGAGAAGGTCGGCTCCCTGGTGACCGCCTGACTCCCCAAAACACGCTCGCGGAACCATCCCCGGCTCCCGCACTCAAGGCCACAGAACGATCGGCCCCGGCGACCCAGGCTCTATCAGGTCCAGTGCTGGTGCGGCCGGCTGCGGCCGCGCGTCGATCGCAATTACCGGCGCTCACCGGCATCCGTTGCTTCGCAGCCCTCAACCTGGTCTTCTTTCATTTCGCGGACCCGCATTCCTTTGGACCGTTGAGCCCCGTGGTCAACGGCGGATACATTTCCGTCAGCTTCTTCCTGCTTCTTTCCGGCTTCATCCTTACCTATAACTACGCCGAGCGCGCCCAACGTGGCGCACTCACCGCGCGCAGCTTTTGGTCTGCTCGCTTCTCCCGCCTTTATCCCGTGTATGCCTTCAGTCTGCTGCTTTCCGTGGGCATGCTGGCGCAAGAGGTGCACGCCCACACCAAGCTGGATTTTGGCTTGGGGATGGTACTCACCCCATTGCTACTGCAGGGATGGCATCCCGCGCTCTCGACTTTTTGGAACACGCCTGCGTGGACCATGTCGACCGAGGCATTCTTCTATCTCCTGTTCCCGTGGCTGATTACGCGCCGCCGTCCGAGCCAAACCCGGACCATGCTGCTGATCCTGGTCGCGGTATGGCTCTGCGCCCTGGTCCTTCCCGGGCTCTACATGTACTTCCATCCGGATGGCGACCTTCATCCCGACCGCTATTCCGCCGGCGTCTGGATGCGGGCGCTGAAATTCATGCCGGTGCAGCACTTGTTCTCCTTTGTATTTGGCATGACATTGGGATTCTTGAATGAAAAAATTCGGCCCGAGAGCCGCAAGCGTTTGGCATTGGGTATTTTTGCGTTCGCAGCCCTCTATCTGATTCTTTGTGTGGGCGACCGGATGCCGTACGTGATGATGCACGATGGTCTGCTGATGCCGCTCTTCGCCGGGGTCGTTCTCTGCCTCGCTGGCCGCAATCCGATAGCAGGTTTCTTTGGGCTACTTCCCTTTATCGCCATCGGCGAGGCAAGTTACTGCTTGTACCTGTTGCACTTCAATCTGTGGACGTTGTTGCATGACTCGCATCTTTTGGAGAAGAGCGGCCTGATCGTCTTCGATCCCTGGATCTCATATCTGCTCTTGATCATTGCCGCGCTATTAACCAAGAGGCTCATCGAGCGGCCCGGAAGAGCCTGGATCATCCGGCGCCTCGAGCCCAGCCCTGCCCGCGGAACGTAGCTTCGAAATGTTGGGTTTCCCATTTGCCCGATTTCCTGCGGAGATTTGTGGCGTTGATACCCTCGATGCGCCTTTCCTCTCCGAATCGAGTCCCGCAGGGGCCTGCTGAAAATAGCCCAGGAAGAGATTCCGCTCCGAATCATGAGAAAACGGTACCGCAGACTCTAAAGCCCTCTGCGAGGACATACTACGTGCGGTACGCTAAACCCGTGCGCTTCGTTGAGCGACTTTTCCGCAGCCACTTCAGTCCGGGGAAGCGGGTTTCCTCCCTCAATAATGGAAAATCAGATCGCAGGCCGCAGTAAATTGGCTCTGGCGTGTCCCCTGGTCATAGGATTTCCGATCCCATGCATGGTCGAAGCGGATTTCCGGACGTATCTGCACCGTCGTTCCAATCCAATGGCTCCACATCAGGGTATTTTCCGTGTACTTGGTATTGACCCCTGTGCGCTGACCCTTCTTGTCGTTGAGCAGGTCGCTGCGAAAGCCGATAAAGTCATGCTCCGATAGTTGCTTCAGGATGTAATTGGCAGCCGCATACTCCGGAGCGAAACAAGTCTGCAGGCCGGGGCGGCACGTGGCCGCATAGGTATTGGGTTCGGGCTTGATCGCGCCGGTGGTGCTGGGCACGTCGCGCTGGTACATCACGTACGCCTCTGTGGCGGCGTGCCATGTTTTGGAGAACTTGTGGTACCACGTGCCATCGTATTGTTGAACGTTGTTGTAGGCATACTTGCCATTGTTGATGCCGTTGATGCAAAGATACACATTGTCGTTCACCGAGGAGGTCGTGTGACTGACACAAGCCGTCGCTGAGGGTTTGGCATCGCTCGTCCAAAGCGCTACATCGTGACCTCCCGTGATCCCTGCCTGCACTAGCCACCGGTAGTTGACCTGCACCGTGGCCATAATTCCGGTATCGGTAAACGGATCCACTGAGTACAGCAAAGAATGGCTAAACATGTAGTTATTGGGCGTAAGTTGGGCCTCGATCCCAGGGATAGAGATAAAGCGGCCGATCCGGAGGTTCATTCCATTCGCCACCTTGGGAAAATAAATATCGGCATATTCCAGAATCGGGTCGAAGCCGTATTGGTGGTGGTCCAGCAGTAATTGAAAGCTCAGATAGCCTTTGTCGGTGGTGTACCTGTAGTCTGTGCCGTAAAAGGCAGTCAGGTGGTATCCAAAATCCACGTGGTCCCGCTGCACCGAGTCGGGCAGGCGCTCCACATAGAGGATGAGTTGGTTCATTTCGAATCGATTGCTGTAGACGTCGTTCGCTTCGGGCGCGTTGCTGTTTGTTGAGGTGCTGAAGTTCAACGTAGGCTCGACCCACCCATAGACTTTGGTGCGGCTACGGGCTTGATTCCAGGCAGTCATCAGCGGATAGCTATTGGTATCGGGCTCGCCTATCACGGGAGAACCCCCGTACGACCAGTCAGAGTTGGGGAAGGGGGGCGACTCGAGCGGTGACGGCGGTCCTCGGCGCGCCGGGGCCGGCCCCTGGCTTGCTGCTCCATGCCAGTCCTGGCGATAAAACTGTCCCCATCTTACGAAGAAATTTGGAGGCTTAGACGGCTGTGGAGATGGGCTCTCTGGCAACGTCGCGCTGGATTGGTTCTGCGCGAAACATCCGCTCGACATCATCCAGACGAAGAGCAAAAGCAGAACCCGAAACCGCTTTACGAAAGTCGATGGCAAGTTGAATTCACTCGTGAGAGCAGGGAAAAACGAACAATGGAATGGGATGGTTTTTGGCAAGCATGCCAACCCCGCCTGGCGACCGGAAGGCGATCATAGCATAGGGAGTTTTCACTTCATGTGGCACCCCAGCCGTAGCCGTTACGGTTGGATCAGTGCGATCCGTGCCAGCAGATATGCGCGGGATGAAGGCACTGAGTTCCTATAAAACTGCAGGAGCACTACAGGTTGCGGGTGGGAGCTCGGCTTTCAAGCCGAGGGGCTCGCTTAGGACTACGCTCCTCGGCTTTAGCTGCGGTGTGCGCAACTAGGGTTGTGCGACGGTATGGTGGCCGTGTGTAATCGCAGCGCTGCAGGTAGGCTGCTGGCCGGAACCGAAGGGAGTATTCTGCACTGCCGAGACTCCCCCAGTCGCCGGGTCCAGGTATAAGCCGGAGACGTTGTTGCTGAGAAAGTTCGCGGTGTAGATATAGCGGCCTTCCGACGGCTCGACCAGGATACAGAGTGGTCCGCTACCAACCGCGTAAGTGACCGAGCCGGAGATCGGTGTGGCGTTGCCGGTGGCCTGGTCGATGGTGTACGCGTTTACGTCGTTACCATTGTAGTTGGCGACATAAACATAAATGCCGCGGGGGTCGACGGCGACGGCATCGGGCAGGTTATCGGTCTTGAAGGGTGCCGGCATCATGACCAGTGCTCCACTGGCCTGCACCTGGAAACCATACATCTGATTGGAGGCGCCGTCGGTAACATAAAGAAATTTTCCGCTCGGATCCGTGGTAACTGCATTGGGGGACGTTCCCACCTTATAGAGGCCAATCGAACTAAGCACACCGTCCGACCCGACTTGTAACGCGGAGATGGTGGCATCGCTTTCGTTCACCGCGTACACGAAGCTTCCACCTGCCAACACGTTGACGGAAACCGGATTATTGCCCAGGGGGAAGAAAGCGTTTGTTCCATCCGGTACCGTCTGGCACAGACTGCTGGTTGCGCCGAGCTGACCGTTTGCATTGATGGGAAAAACTACGAGCGCGCCGGGCCCGGGTATATTGGTGCTGAAGTTCGGTTGGTACGTTTCCACCACGTAGAGGTAGGTACCGGCCTGGTTGACAGCCAACTGGGTCGGGTAACTGCCCGGCATGTTGCAGGTCTGCTGCGGGTAGAGTTTGCCATCGGTGCCAATGGCGAATTCCACAATCGTATTATCGTCATGATTGATGACGTAGAGATTCTTGCCGTTGGCGGACGCCACATCCGCGACAGGATTCCGTCCGCCCGAAGGATAGGGAGAATCGGCGATCTGGTACAAAGCGCCCGCTTCGCTATCCACTTTGTATACGCTGATCTGTCCTGGATTCTGCTTGGACGCGGTGACGTAAAGAAAGTCGATCGTATTGCTGGGTCCGCATGCAGTCACTCCGGCTCCGAGACCAACGGATACCACCGAAGCCAGGGCAATCCGGCCGAATGTACTCAACTTCATGCGCTTCCTTCCAGCCTCGCCGATAGCGATTCGTCGCTCCCGGACCTATACAACTTGACGCGGTGACTATGGAGAATCAGGGCTGTATGACCTCAATAGCATGGTTGCCGTGGGTAATGGCAGCGCTGCAGGTAGGTTGCCCGGTGGCCTTGAAGGGTGTGTTTTGCACCGCCGTGAGCGCCCCCGTCGCAGGGTTCAGGTTCAAGCCGGACACCGTGCCGCCCAGGAAGTTGGACGTGTAGACATAGCGCGCTTCCGCGGGATCAATCAGCACGCAGGTTGGCCCGGCATCCACCCCATAGGTGGTCGTGCCGGCAATCTGGGTAGCGTTTCCGGTACCGCGATCGATGGTATAGGCGCTCACATCGTTGGCGTTGTAGTTGGCCACGTAGACATAAATCCCGCGCGGATCGACCTGCACAGAGTCGGGAAGAATGTCCGTCTTGAAGGGGGTCTGCATGTTGACCAAGGTTCCGTTCACCTGGACCAGGAAACCGACCATCTGATTGGCCGCGGCGTCGGTGACATAGAGGAATTTACTGGTCGGATCGCTGGCAATCGCATTGGGAGCCACGCCGACGGGATAGGTGGCAACCAGGGTGAGAGCGCCGCTCGTGCCCACCTGAAAGTCAGAGATGGTGGCGTCACTTTCGTTCACCGCGTAAACGTAGTTGCTGCTGGCCAGCACGTTCACGGCTACAGGATTGTTTCCTACCGGGAAGAACGCATTGGCGCCGTTCGTAATCGGCTGACACAGACTTGCCGTGGCTCCCAGCTGACCGGTGTCATTGACGGGATAGACCACCAACCCTCCGGCTCCTGGTTTGTCGGCGTTGAAGCCTGGCTGGTAGGTCTCCACAACATAGAGGAAGGTACCGGCCTTGTTGATCGCCAACTGAGTGGGGAAACTGCCTGGAACAGTGCAGGACTGCTGCTGGGCGAGGCTGCCGTCCGTGGCGATCGCGAACACCACCACCGCGTTGCTGTCGTGATTCACTACGTAGAGGTTCTTGCCACTCGCCGACGCTACGGCCGCCAGTGGATTCTGTCCACCTGAAGAATAGGGCGAGTTGGGAAGGGGTATCAACGCTCCCGCTTGACTACTTACCTTGTAGGCATTCACCTGCCCCGGGTTGCCCTTGTTGGAGGATGTGACGTATAGAAAGTCAATCGTATTGCTGGGTCCGCACGCAGTAAGACCAAATCCAAGACCGAGGGATACAGCAGAGGCCAGTGCGATCCGGCCGAATGTACTAAACTTCATGCGCTTCCTTCATCCTGGGCCAACGAACCAATGGAGCAGGGCTGCAGCTCGCAGCAGAGCTATGGATAGAGAGTCTTTTTAGTCCCATTTGCATTGTAAAAGCTCAGGTCGCTTTCAGCCACCTGAGCTCCGAATGCGCAAAGCTTTAGAACAACGTACCGCTGACGACGCACCAGGTCGGATTACCGGGACCAGTGAAGGCGGTGTTCTTCCGCAGAGTGGTCAGGGTTCCCGTCGAGGAGTTGATCACCGCACCGGTGATCGTGCTGTCGGCATAATTGGCGGTGTAGAGATACTGGTTCGAGGGGTCCTCAAGAATGCATTGCGGAGCCGAGCCGGCGCCAAAGATAACGCTGGTCCCGCTAGCTCCGCCGGACAGGGTCGTCAATCTGCCTGTAGTCGGGTCGACGAAGAAGGCGCTGACCGAACTTGCTGGACCGCTTGCATTGAGATTGGGTCCCTGGTTTGCTACATAAAGAAACTTGCCAGTATGGTCCACCAGCATAGGTCCAGGATTTGCGACCGTCCCGGTATTGTCTACAGCTCCGCCAACCAGCGATTGGAGAGCCCCGTTGGTGCCGATCGTAAAGGGCAAGATCTGGCCGGTGGGGTTGACGCTTTGTCCCGCATCGACCAGATATATGTACTTGGGGCTGGCATAGATAAAGCTCAGATCCTGGGCCCCGCTGACGATGGGAGTATTCTGCGTCAGGGTTAACTGACCACTGGTGTTTGCATACACGAAAACCGCCTGCGAGGGATCTAAGGCGCTTCCACTGCCCTTCTCGATGGTGTAGACATACGAGTTGCTCGGTGTCACTACCAGGTTGATGGGCCCGCTGCCCACCGGGAAATAAGTAAGATTGGCGCCAGTTGTTGGATTCTTAAACTGCTGGTTGGTGATCAACGAGAGCCGGCCGGTGTTGGGGTCGATGTTGAAGGAGGTAATGTCTCCGCAGATGGTGGCAGCATTTCCAGCCACATAGCCAACGCAATCAGCTGCAGGATTGGGATCTTGCGTATCCAGCACGAATAGATGGCTGCCGGAAGAGTCCACCTGCATCGAGATCGGAAAGTTACCCTGGCTGGTATAGGTTGTCTGGAAGCTCAGTCCACCTTTTCCGCCGATCGTGAAGAGCGAAATGTTTGGTCCGGTGTTACCTGCACTAATCCCGGAAGAACAAGCGGCCTGCCCGGTTCCACCGCAGCCCGCGTTCAGTACATAGAGAAACTTCCCGGCATTCGCCACCAGTTCCTTAATGGGATTGGCGCCGCCCGAGCTGTATGGAGAGTTCTGCGTGGCGGTCAGATTGCCGAGGTTGTTATCGATCTTGAAACCGGAAATCTGATTGTATTGCTGGCCGGTAACGTACATATAACCGACTGCGTGATCTGTACTGCAGGAGGTCACTCCCAACCCCGTTCCCAGGGATACTGCCAAGGCCAGACTGATCCGGCCGAATTTCCTGAACTTCATGCGTTTCCTTCATCCCCGTCGCTATTGCGGTCTAGGGCTGCCTTTGCAGCTGAAACTGTATTAAAAATTGATCCTAGCGTTAATTGTAAAAGCTAGAACCACTTTCGGCTAGCGGTGGTGCTCCGGAGAGAGGCTGCTCACGCCGCTTTTCCATCAAGAACGGCCACACCTCACCACTCCAAAGGTTAGACCGAACCCAGCGCCGTCGGCGAGCATCGGTTGTTCATGCTTTACAGCTCTTGTCAAGGTTGGGGACGACTCCCTGTCGGCACTCCGCGGATCACCATACGCGGCACGAATTCACTGGGTACATGGGGGCGCCCTTCTTGCAGTTAAACGCTTTGCCGAACTCGTCGAAGTTCTGCACTGAGCCATTCACGCGCCACATGCCTGGGGAGTGAGGATCCGTGAGAGCTCGATTGCGCGCCGCCTCTTCGCGCACGTCCTGGCACCAAACCTGGCCAAAGGCCAGAAAGTACCGTTGTGCGGGTGTATAGCCGTCGATCTCCTTCGCGGCTGCGGGATCCTGGGCTAGCGTAGCCATCAGCGCTGAATAGGCCAGGCGAAGCCCGCCATTATCCGCTGTATTCTCGCCCAGGGTCAGGCGGCCGTTCAGCTTTTGCCCGGGCACAGCCTCGAAGCTGCCATATTCTTTGACTTCGCAATCGGTGCGCTCGGTAAAAGCCTTGCGGTCGGCTGGTGTCTGCCACTCAACTACGTTGCCATGGCCGTCGTATTTGCTTCCCTGATCATCGAAGCCATGTGTCATTTCGTGGCCGATCACCACCCCGATCCCTCCGAAATTGACAGCCGGGTCTTTGGAGAAGTCGTAGAACGGCGGTTGCAAAATGCCGGCGGGAAAGTTGATGTCGTTCATCGGCGGGCTGTAGTACGCGTTCACGGTAGGCGGAGTCATGCCCCACTCTGTTTCGTCGACCGGTTTGCCCAGCTTGTTCAGGTTGCGGCGATCTTCAAACACGGTAGTGCGGGCAATGTTGCCCAACAGATCGTCCCGCTTGATCTGCAGCGTCGAGTAGTCGCGCCAGTGCTCCGGATAGCCGATTTTCTGCCGGATCAACGCCAGCTTTTCCTCAGCATTTTTCTTGGTCGCGTCCGACATCCAGGGCAACTGCTGGATGTCCTGAGCCAGCGCCGCTTCCAGCGCTGTCACCAGTTTGACCATGTTCTCTTTCTTTTCCGGGCTGAAGTAGGTCTTCACCCAATCCTGCCCCACTGCTTCCCCCAGGACACTGTCGGTTGCCTGGGTGCACCGCTTCCATCGCGGTGCGTTCTCTTTCTGCCCCAGCAGCTCACCTGAGAAAAAATCGAAGTTCTCATCGACGAATGGTTTCGACAGCCACGGCGCGGCATCGTGCAGCGCACGCCAGCGGAGGTAACTCTTCCACGCCTCAAGGCTCTGGCCGTCGATCAGCCCGTTCATAGCAGTAAAAAAGTCTGGGGTCATCACATCCAGAGTCGCGAACGAGCCCATGCTTATGGTCTGCAGGTAGGCCGGCCAATCGAAGTCCGGGGTCAGCTTGCCCAAATCAGCCAGCGTCATCATGTGATAGCGTTTCGCCGGGTCTCTCAGGTCCGTGCGGCTCATGGAGCCTTGCGCCAGCGCGGTTTCAATCGCCATCACGCTGCGCGCTTCGCTGCTCGCTTTGTCGGGCGAATCGCCGGCCAGTTGAAACATCTTGCGCAGGTGAGCCAAGTATTCGTCGCGAATCTTTTGCTGCCGAGGCTCCTGCGACAGGTAGTAATCGCGATCCGGCAAGCTGAGACCTGCCTGGGCAGCCTGTGCAATTTGCTGGGTGGAATCCTTCTGGTCCTGGCCTACGCCGAAGCTGAAAAGTCCGCTGATGCCATACGGTATCTCGAGCTTACCCAGCAACGCCGCCAGTTGCTTCTTGTCGCTCAGCGTATTGATGGTGTCCAAAGTAGGCTGCAGCGCGGACACGCCCTTTTGGTCCGCGAGCTGCGTATTCATGCACGAAGCATAGAAGTCGCCAAATTTCTGTTCCAGTGCGGTGCGATTCACGTCCGGCTTCGCCGCTGTTTCCAGTTCGCGATAAAGAAGCCAGTCGTTCCTTTCGCGGAGCTTATCGAACTGGCCCCACCGCGTCTGATCAGGAGGGATCGGATTGTTCTTGTTCCAGTTGCCGCAGGCGTATTGATAGAAGTCGGTGCAGGGATCGGCCTTCTTGTCGATGGCGGTCAGGTCGAAGCTTTGCGGGGCCGGTGGCTCGGCCGGGGCTTGGGCCGGGCTTTGCTCATGAGCCAGCCAGGAAAAAAGCAACACAACACCAACGATTTGGAATGACCTCATAGGCTGCCTATAGGGTAGAAAGTGGAACCCGTCAGAAAACCTTCACGTGGAAGGTCAGGTACTTCTTGGGATTCTCTCGTATGGCCGCGACGAGTCCCCGGGTCTCTGTCAGTGACTGGTCGAGGTTGTTGTAAAGAGACGGGTTGACAACCAGCTGTCCGATCGTTCCCTGGCCGCTGTCCACTCGGTTCAAGACTGAATCGAGCTTGTCGACCGTGTCTCGCAGCTTGGCGGCGAATTGCGGATCCTTGGCGATCATGCCCAGGCCGCCCTTGCCGGCATTGATATCCGCCAGCAGTTGGTTGGCGCTGGCTACTGACTGGTTCAGGTTGTTGGCCAGCGTCTCGTCTTTCAGCAGCTTGCCGATCGTACCTTTTCCTTCGTCCAGTTGGGTTGTCATCTGATCCAGCTTGGCCACGGTATCGTTGATGTGGTTGTACAAGGTGTCGTCTGCCACCAGCTTGCCGATCGAGCCCTTGCCATTCGCGACCGTATCCACCAGTTGCGACAACTCGTTTAAGGTCGACACGGCCTTGTTGTAGAGATCTGGATTGTTGATCAACTCGCCGATCGAACCCTTTGTCGAGTTCAGTGAGTCGGCAAGGTGGTCGACCTTGGCCAATATGGTATTCAACTGCTCGATCGTCCCCTGGCTCGACTTGATGACGTCGGAGAGGTTGGGAGTTTCATTGGTTTTCAGCTCCGACCCGGTTTGCACCGGAGGCCCGGTTGCGTTCTTGCTGTTGATGTCCACCACGGTATCGCCCAGAACGCCGATGGTCTCCAGGCTGGACGTGGAGTCGGCACGCACAGCGTCCCTATATTTGGCTCCGACCTTATAGGTCACCTCGACCGGTGTGAGCTTGCGGGCGGGCACGATTCCGATTTTGGTCACGGTGCCGACGGTATAGCCTTCGAGGTTGACCGGAGCTCCTTCTTTGAGGCCGGCGGCGTTTTCAAAATACGAACGCAGAACGATCTTTCCCTGGAATAGCCCACCCGTGCTCCCTGTCATCAGGAAAATGAGAGCAGTCAAGGCCGCCAACGCCACGATGACAAGGACGCCCACCTTCAGTTGTGACCACTGGACTTCCTGCTGGCTTGGCACGGACCCCCTCGGGTTGAAGCGACTGCAGCGAGATTCCCGCTGGGACTGAGCATATCAAATGGCGCTTTTACCCGGCGCCTGCGTTGCCCCCAGGCGGGGAAGTCCGGCTAGCCCTCCATCACTACACTTGCCATCGCCAAGCTAGCTGTATGGGTCAGGGAAAGGGAGATTGCCCGCACGCCGAGTTCTTTTGCCAGCAGAGCAGCCCGGCCCCGGAGCTCGAGAACCGGCCGGCCGCCCGGATGGCGCACGACCTGGAACTCAGTCCACGTGACCCCTCTGCTGATGCCGGTTCCCAGCGCCTTCGCTCCCGCCTCTTTCGCTGCGAAACGGGCCGCGAAGCTTTCCGCGCAGGCCCGTTTGCGGTGGCAATAGGCGATCTCATGATCGGTAAACACGCGGCGCAGAAACCGTTCGCCGTAGCGTTCAATCGAATGCGCGATCCGCGCGACTTCGACCAGGTCCACGCCTGTACCGATCAGCATGCTGACCACATTACCATGGGGTCCTTTTCGGTCATCTTCCGGCGCCCGAAATGTAACCGTAACGGCTAACCGACGTACCTGTCCTGCTGTTGAAGATTGCTCTATCGTGGCCGATCAAGTTAACAGGCGAGGTATATTCGAGTTCGCGAGCTGCATTTGCCGACACTTATGTCCGATACGCTTTTAGATGATGTTCTCTATTTGACGGCCCTCTTACCGGAAGACCAATCCCTGGTCGTACCCCGCCTCAGCGGAGTCATTCCCGATTGTGGAGCCTGGATTCGCAGCCGCTCGTACGTTGAGGCCGGCACCGCTCGTTTCGTTTTTGAGTTTCCCCGTGACATCTGCGTCGAAATCTACAGTGCGCTGGTCTCGGTTGGACTGCAACTGACTGCGGCTTCTCATCTTCTGCTGACGGAGCTTTGCCGCTGTACTCCGCACCTCTTCGATCTGTCTTCGCGGACGTTGCCGGCTGTGGATGGAGCGACTCTCGACGCCGCCACGCGCTACATCTGTTCGCTCGAGATCATCAAAGTGCAATTGCAAATCTGGATGGTCAAGGACGGGGAACTTGAAACCCATCTTGCCGGCACGCAATGCTTCGCCGCCTGAGGGCAGGCCTCACCCGGCATCCACCAGCCCATAGCGCCGTTGCCACACCCCTTGGAGGCGGCTGCGCACCTTGTTTTTTTCCTCCTCCGTAACCCCGTCGGCCCGCGACACGAAGGCCTCGGCCTCCACCTTCGCTAGTTCCAGCACAGCACGATCGCGCACCAGGTTGGCAACGTGAAAGTCCGGGATGCCCGCTTGCCGGGTGCCAAAGAACTCTCCCGGCCCGCGCAGCTGCAAGTCGAGCTCAGCCAGCTCGAATCCGTTCTGCGTCCGCACCATGGCTGCCAGGCGCTCCACCGCCTGCGGCGAAGTTTTCCCCCCGGTCATAAGAATGCAATAGGACTTGGCACTTCCGCGCCCCACGCGCCCCCGTAGCTGATGCATCTGCGCCAGCCCAAACCGCTCCGCATGTTCAATCACCATCATGGTTGCGTTTGGCACGTCGACGCCTACCTCGATGACGGTGGTGGCGATCATCACATCCACCTCCCGCCGCTGAAACCGGCGCATCATGATCTCCTTCTCGTCGGCATCCATCCGGCCATGCAGCAGGCCCAGGCGCAGACCCTTGAGAGCGCCCGCTTTCAACTCCTGGTACATCTCGGTCGCGGCCTTCAGCGAGGGCGCTCCGTTGGAGGAAACCGGCTTGAACAACAAGCCGGTGGCTTTGCGCTTCTTCGCGGGTGGCGCCGGCGCCTCCGCCTGCCCCTCCGGTTCGCCGGAAGCAAAATCCAATTCGGGCTGATCCTCTTTAGCGCCCTCGATGACCGGATAGACGACGTACGCCTGGTGCCCTAGGCGCACCTGTTCCCGCACCATGTCCCAAATCTCATCGGCCATTTCGTCAGAAACCTGGCGGGTAAGAATCGGCGCGCGGCCTGGCGGCAATTCATCGAGCACGCTGAGGTCCAGGTCGCCGTAGAGAGAGAGCGCGAGCGTTCTAGGAATGGGTGTTGCGGTCATCACCAGCACGTCCGGTTCACCCTCGTTGGGTTTCTTCATCAACCGGAAACGCTGCAGGACTCCGAAGCGATGCTGTTCATCGACCACCACCAGTCCCAGCTTGGCGAAATCTACGCGCTCCTCGATCAGGGCATGGGTACCAATCACCAATTGCGCTTCGCCGCGGGCGATCATCCCCCGGTTGGCACGTTTGCGGTCTTCGTCGAGCGACCCGGTCAACAACACCACTTTGTAGCGCTGCTGCGACCGCTCCAACAACTTGCGCGCTCCCAGGAAGTGCTGGGTAGCCAAAATCTCTGTGGGCGCCATCAGGGCTGCCTGGTAGCCGTTCTCGATGGCCACCAGCATAGCCTGCAGCGCCACGATGGTTTTTCCCGAGCCCACATCGCCCTGCAGCAGCCGGCGCATCGGCTCCGGCGCCCGCATGTCGGCCACAATCTCCCCCAGCGCGCTCTTTTGCGCCTTGGTGGGGTGGAAGGGAAGCACCTGCCGTAGCGCTGACCGCACGGCTTCATTGGTTTCGAAGGGAATCCCTTGCCGCTGGCGCAATTTTTTCCGCTTCAACTCCAGGCCCAGTTCGAGGTAAAAGAGCTCTTCGAATATCAATCTCTTTTGCGCCGGCGCAGCCCAGGATTGGAGTTGGCTCAAAGGGGTCCCTGGCTCGGGGAAGTGTGCCCAGCGCAGTGCATCTTCGCGGCTGGGCAATTGCAACCGCCGGCAAAGTGCCTGGGGAAGCGTCTCCGGGATGCGACCCTTCATTTCCTCCAGCACTCTCCAGACGACGCGCCGCTGCCAACGCGAGGCCAGCTTGTTGCCCAGCGTTTCATAGACCGGGGTGATGCGGCCGACTTCCAGCAGCTTGGACTCCTCGTCATCGTGGTCGTCGGGCAGCACTTCCACCTGGGGCTGGATCATTTTGAAACTATTGCTGCTGCGGGAAGCCTCCACCTTTCCGTACAGGGCGACCCATTGGCCCGCTTTGAAGCGGTCTTTGAGGTAGGTTCCGTGGAAAAACATGCACTTGACCTTGCCCAGGCCCTGGCTCACGGTCATTTCAAAGATGGGCATGCGGCGCGTGCGCAGCAGGTTCATACCGCGCACTTCGCCGATCAGGCTGGCCATCTCCCCGGGGACTAATTCCTCGATGGCTTGGGGACGAAGGCGGTCCTCATAACGGAAGGGCAGATGGTAGAGCAGGTCTTCGATGGTGGAGATGCGCTTGTCCTGCAGGGTCTGCGCGATGCGGGGGCCGATGCCCTTAACGAACTGCAGGGATGTTTCCAGAGTCAGGAGCACATCAGAGATGCTATCAGCGGGGTGGAAGCCCCCTGCTTCAGCAGCGCGGAAAGAGTCGCCTGCTGCCGAAGGGGAGGGGCTTCTCCTGCGAAAATACTCATGCTTTGTTGTGCCATAACAACAACAGCTATGAGGGCTTTAGAGCCCTCATTTTTTTTCACGCTTAACGGCCCGGCTTGAAAGCGGAAGAGGATCCAGTCCCGCTGCAATTGCAGGCGAAAGCCCGCGGCTAAAGCCGGTGGAGTAGGTGCTGATGGAACCGCTCGGCTTGAAAGCCGAGCTCCCCCGCATAAATGCGGGGGCTCCCACCAGGCTTTCGTTGAGAGGACGGTGGTAGCCCTCTGCTTTAACAGGGAGAGCGACGCTTTAGCGTCGTGGTTCATTTGTTGCCGGTCCAAACTCTCTGGTTCTCACGCAGACTCTAAAGGCCCTCATTTTTTTCACGCTTAACGGCCCGACTTTAAAGCAGAAGAGGATCCAGTCCCGCTGCAATTGCAAGCGACAGCCCGCGGCTAAAGCCGGTGGAGTAGGTGCTGATGGAACCGCTCGGCTTGAAAGCCGAGCTCCCGCGCATAAATGCGGGGGCTGCCAGCGGGCTTTGGTTGAGAGGACGGTGGTAGCCCTCTGGTTTAACAGGGAGAGCGAGGCTTTAGCGTCGCGGTTCATTTGTTGCCGGTCCAAACTCTCTGGTTCTCACGCAGACTCTAAAGGCCCTCATTTTTTCACGCTTAACAGCCCGGCTTGAAAGCGGAAGAGGATCCAGTGCCGCTGCAATTGCAAGCGAAAGCCCGCGGCTAAAGCCGGTGGAGTAGGTGCTGATGGAACCGCTCGGCTTGAAAGCCGAGCTCCCGCGCATAAATGCGGGGGCTCCCACCGGGCTTTGGTTGAGAGGACGGTGGTAGCCCTCTGCTTTAACAGGGGGAGCGACGCTTTAGCGTCGCGGTTCATTTGTTGCCGGTCGAAACTCTCTGGTTCTCACGCAGACTGTAAGGCCCTCATTTTTTTCACGCTTAACGGCCCGGCTTGAAAGCAGAAGAGGATCCAGTCCCGCTGCAATTGCAAGCGAAAGCCCGCGGCTAAAGCCGGTGGAGTAGGTGCTGATGGAACCGCTCGGCTTGAAAGCCGAGCTCCCCCGCATAAATGCGGGGGCTCCCACCGGGCTTTGGTTGACAGAACGGTGGTAGCCGTCTGCTTTAACAGGGAGAGCGAGGCTTTAGCGTCGCGGTTCATTTGTTGCCGGTCCAAACTCTCTGGTTCTCACGCAGACTTTAGAGCCCTCATTTTTTTCACGCTTAACGGCCCGACTTTAAAGCAGAAGAGGATCCAGTCCCGCTGCAATTGCAAGCGAAAGCCCGGGGCTAAAGCCGGTGGAGTAGGTGCTGATAGACCCGCTCGGCTTGAAAGCCGAGCTCCCCCGCATAAATGCGGGGGCTCCCACCGGGCTTTGGTTGAGAGGACGGTGGTAGCCCTCTGGTTTAACAGGGAGAGCGAGGCTTTAGCGTCGCGGTTCATTTGTTGCCGGTCCAAACTCTCTGGTTCTCACGCAGACTCTAAAGGCCCTCATTTTTTCACGCTTAACGGCCCGGCTTGAAAGCGGAAGAGGATCCAGTCCCGCTGCAATTGCAAGCGAAAGCCCGGGGCTAAAGCCGGTGGAGTAGGTGCTGATGGAACCGCTCGGCTTGAAAGCCGAGCTCCCCCGCATAAATGCGGGGGCTCCCACCGGGCTTTGGTTGAGAGGACGGTGGTAGCCCTCTGGTTTAACAGGGAGAGCGAGGCTTTAGCGGAAGAGGATCCAGTCCCGCTGCAATTCGAAGCGAAAGCCCGGGGCTAAAGCCGGTGGAGTAGGTTGATGGAACCGCTCGGCTTGAAAGCCGAGCTCCCGCGCATAAATGCGGGGGCTCCCACCGGGCTTTGGTTGAGAGAACGGCGAGAGCCCTCTGGTTTAACAGGGAGAGCGACGCTTTAAAGCGGAAGAGGATCCAGTCCCGCTGCAATTGCAAGCGAAAGCCCGCGGCTAAAGCCGGTGGAGTAGGTGCTGATGGAACGGCTCGGCTTGAAAGCCGAGCTTCCCCGCATAAATGCGGGGGCTCCCACCGGGCTTTGGTTGAGAGGACGGTGGTAGCCGTCTGCTTTAACAGGGAGAGCGAGGCTTTAGCGGAAGAGGATCCAGTCCCGCTGCAATTGCAAGCGAAAGCCCGCGGCTAAAGCCGGTCGAGTAGGTTGATGGAACCGCTCGGCTTGAAAGCCGAGCTCCCCCGCATAAATGCGGGGGCTCCCACCGGGCTTTGGTTGAGAGGACGGTGGTAGCCTCTGGTTTAACAGGGAGAGCGAGGCTTTAGCGTCGCGGTTCATTTGTTGCCGGTCGAAACTCTCTGGTTCTCACGCAGACTTTAGAGCCCTCATTTTTTTCACGCTTAACGGCCCGACTTTAAAGCAGAGAGGCCTCTGAGGGAAACAGCCCCCGCCCGTCTACCTGGCAGCAACAGCGTGCCGACGCTTGTGCGCGGCAGCATCCAGCATGTAGACACATCTGGCGTCCATATGCTCGGCCATCTGGAAGACTCTGTCGAGTTTGTCGTCCAGCGAAGGCTTACTTCCAGATCGAGGCAGAGAATAGTCACGCGAAGTCAGAGCAATCTTGTGTGTACTCATAATGAGTATTGGTATACGTCAGCCCCGGCGCATCGGAAATGCGCCAATCACACCATTACCCGGCCACAAAGGGGGCAGCGCGCATCCCCCCTCGATTGCCCCTGTGGTTACCGCCGGGGGGGAGCGCCATTCTTCGCCTCCGGCATAGGGTAGCTATCTGCAACAAAACAGGTGGCGAATCGACCCGGATCGCAGATTACCAAAGTGGCGCTGCCTCTCCAGCCTGTAAAATCGCCCGGTGACCGACTCCGCCCAGAGCTTCAGTTTCGGCCAGCGGATCACCCTTGCGATTGTCCCGCGCCTGGTGTCTTTGCTATTGCGGGCGCTCCACCACACCCTGCGCTACGAGGTGGTGGTGGAACCGGGGGCCGAGCCCGCCACCCCGCCGGCGCATCAGGTGTGGTGCTTCTGGCACCGCTGTCTCATCCCCTGCGCTTGCTATTTCCACGTTCGATTTAATCCGGCTGTCCTGATCAGTCTCAGCTTCGACGGCGAATTGATCGCGCGCACCATTGAGCAACTAGGTTTCCCGACCGCGCGAGGATCCAGCACGCGATCCGGGGGCAGCGGACTATGGGCGCTGGCTAAAGCAGTGGAGCGAGGGAATGGGGCGGTGTTCACCGCGGACGGGCCTCGCGGCCCCGTCTACAAGGTCAAGCCCGGTGCGGTGAAGCTGGCCCAACTCACCGGCCGCCCCATCGGCATCTTTTACGCGCATCCTGAGAAGGCCTGGATCTTGCGTTCATGGGATCGCTTCCTCATTCCCAAGCCATTCTCGCGCGTAGCCATCAGCTGGGGACGGAACATCGAAGTGCCGCCGAGCGAAGACCCTTTGCTGATCGAAGCCAAGAGGCTCGAGGTGGAAGCGGCTTTGGAACGCGCTCGCCTGAATGCCGAGAAGCACTTCGGTCAGGCAATGAACATGCAGTCTCCGTAGGAAAAGAAGCGATACCCCGCTTCGACCGCATGTCGATACGCGGCCAGCGTCTTATCTTTTCCGGCAAAGGCGCTCACCAGCATCAGCAGCGTTGACTGCGGCAGATGAAAATTAGTCAACAGGCCGCCCACCACATTCAAGCGGCAGCCTGGGGACAAGAAAATGTTGGTCGTACCGGAATGCGGCTCCATTCTGCCGATTTGCGCACAGTGCTCTAACGCCCGCACCGTCGTTGTGCCGGCGGCCACGATGCGCCGGCCCTCGAGCAGCGCCCGGTTGACCTCCCCGGCTGTTTCCGCAGGCAGCGAATACCGTTCCGTGTGGAGGCGAATCTCCGATACATCCGGGACCCTCACAGGCTGAAACGTCCCCAGCCCGACATGGAGGGTCAAGTAGGTAATCAGGACCCCCCGGGCCCGGATCCGCTCCAGAATCTCAGGCGTGAAATGCAGGCCCGCGGTGGGCGCAGCGACCGAGCCGCGTTGACGTGCAAAGACCGTCTGGTAACGCTCCCGGTCGAGTAGCTGGTCCTGGCGGCGAATATAGGGGGGCAGCGGCACATGCCCCAGAAGATCCAGCCGGGCAAAGAAATCATCCACTGGTGTGAAGCGAAGAAGACGTTCGCCAAACTCGCCGTCTGCTACGACCGTAGCCTTCAGTCGCACGTCCCCATCGGTCGCCGCGAAAGCCAGTTCCTGGCCGATCGCCATCCTGCGTGCTGGGCGCGTGAGCGCCCGCCACTCCCAGTCACTGACCTGCTCGGTGAGCAGCACTTCTACCTTGCCGGTGGTCCCGGGACGTGCGCCAAACAGCCGGGCGGGGATCACGCGGCTGTCGTTCAACACCAGCACATCGCCGGCGCGGAGCATCTCGGGCAGCTGGTTAAACCATGAATCCCGCCATGCTCCGCTCTCCCGGTCCAGCAGGAGCATGCGACTCTCCCCGCGTTCTGGCGGTGGTTCTTGCGCGATCAGTTCTAGCGGAAGCTCGAAGTCAAAGTCGGAGACCAGCACAGATTCGATTGTATGAAAGCGACAACCCATCCCTCGGAGCGGTATTCTCAAGAGAGGAGGTCTATTTGCGTTCCTCCTACGAGCCCGACGGCCGAGTATGTGGCCGGAAAGATTGAGGAACGGCCCGCTCGATCCGCAGGACAGCGCCTTCTACCGCTACGAAAATGGGCAGTTCCTACACAACGAATCGTTCTCCCACGCCGGCAAGGGAATCGTTTTTGAGATGAACAAAATCAAAGATCTGCTCGACAAGTAATGGCTTCACCTATCCAGCAAGAAAATCCCGAACCCAAGAAGCCCGTCTTCCTGCTCGACGCGATGTCGTTTATTTTTCGCGCCTATCATGCGATGCAGCGCCAGCGTCCCATGTCGACGCGTACCGGCGTGCCCACCGCGGCCACCTTCGTCTTTGTCAACATGATCAACAAGCTCCGCCGTGACTTTCAGCCGGAGTTCTTTGCCGCGGTTTTCGATGTGAGTGGGGCTGTCTTTCGCGATGAGCGTGCCCGCACCATGGCCACAGTGCGCAAATGGAATATCAAGACCCAGACCTTTGACGAGATCGATTACGCCGGCTACAAAGCCAACCGCACCGAGATGCCCGCTGATCTTGCGCAGCAGTTGCCGTTCATCCGCCGGGCGCTGGAAGCCTTCCGCATCCCCATTCTGCAATCCGAGGGCTTCGAAGCCGACGACGTAATCGGCACCCTGGCCCGCCAGGCGGCCGAGCAGGAGCACGACGTGTTTGTGGTTTCGAATGATAAAGACATGCTGCAACTGGTCACTGGCCGCGTCAAAGTCCTCAACCCGGTCAAAGACAATCTCATCCTCGATCGCGAGAAGGTGATCGAAGTACTCGGGGTTGCGCCGGAGCAAGTCATTGACGTGATGGCTCTGCGAGGAGACTCCATCGACAACATTCCAGGCGCTCCCGGAATTGGAGATAAAGGCTCGGTCGAACTGATTCAACAATTCGGCAGTGTTGAAAACGTGCTCGAGCATGCCGCGGAAGTAAAACGCAAGACCTACCGCGAATCGCTGCAGAACAATCGCGAATCGGTGCTGCTCAGCAAGGAGCTGGTAACCATCCACTGTGAAGTGCCGGTTGAGCTCGACCTGGAACAAATGCGCACACAAGCTCCGGACGTGAGCGCCTGCCGGGCTCTGTTCAACGAGCTCGAATTCACCACCATGATCAAGGAGTTGGCTCCCGACGAGCAGGCAACGCCACTCAGCATCCTGCGCGATCCACCGCCCGAAGAAATAAACCGCTTCATCGAGAAAGCGCGCGGACAGGGTTTCGCGCTGGCCTTCGATACCACGCTGCTTGAAGTCGCGTCGGAACAAGTGGCTGAGGAGGAAACCGAGGCGATCGAAGAGGACGAGCCGCAGCTCAAGAACATGTCGCTGCTCGGCCTATTCGATGCGCCTGCACAGCAAGAAGAACCCGCTCCCCAGACATTGAAGATTGCCGTCTCCGCGGAGCCCGGCCGGATACTCGTCCTTTCCCTGGATTCGGCTGCTGATAGTCGCGCGCCAGAATTTCTGTGCAGCCTGCTGTCCGACGAGCAAACGCCAAAGTCGGTACACGACCTCAAGGCAGTGCTGCGCATTCTCGAGCGCCACGGAGCCAGCCATGGTCTGCACTTGGCTGGGCCCATCGACGATGTAATGCTCTACTCCTACCTGATCAATCCCACCCACGCCACGCACCGCCTGGGCGACGTAGCCGCGCGCTTCACCACCCGGGCGCTGCCGGCATCGGGCGACGAGCTATTGCCGGCCTCGGCACACGCCATCCACACCCTCTCTCCGCTGCTCAAAGAGGACGTGGAATCGCTGGGCACTGGGCAGGTATACCGTGATATCGATTTGCCCCTGGTCCCTGTTCTACTCGGCATGGAAGAAGCCGGAGTGCGCATCGACCGCGCCGTTCTCTCTGCCATGGCCGACCGGTTGACGGTGGAGATGCACCGCGTAAGCGAGCAAATTTTTGGAGGTTCCGGCCACCGGTTCAACATCAATTCGCCCAAGCAGCTGGGCGATGTGTTGTTCAACAAAATGCACCTGCCCAAGCCGCTCAAGTATGGCAAGGGCAAGGTGGTTTCGACCGCCGTGGATGTGCTCGAAGAGTTGGCGGAGCACAACGAGGTTCCGCGCCAGGTGCTGCAATACCGGCAGCTAGCCAAGCTCAAGTCCAACTACATTGATTCCTTGCCGTTGCTGGCCGATGCCGAGGCGCGTGTTCACACTACGTTCAACCAGGTAGGCACGGCAACCGGCCGGCTCTCTTCCACCAATCCGAACTTGCAGAATATTCCCATCAAGACGGAGTTGGGTCGCGAGATCCGCGCCGCCTTCATCGCCAAGCCTGGCAATCTGCTCATCTCCGCGGATTACTCGCAAATCGAGCTGCGCCTGATGGCGCATTATTCTGAGGATCCCTTACTGGTGCGCGCCTTCGCCGAAGGACAGGACATTCATACCCTGACCGCCGCGGAAGTATTCGGCGTTGCCGCCGAGGGGATGGATAAGCAGACGCGTGATCGCGCCAAGGCGGTCAACTTTGGAATCGTCTACGGGATCTCTCCGTTCGGATTGGCGGCACAACTCGGCATTGAGCAAAACGTAGCTCGTCTTTACATCGAAACCTATTTCGCCCGTTACAGCGGCGTGCGCCGCTACATCGATCAGTTGCTTGAGGAGACGCGCCGGGAGCAGCGGGTGCGCACCCTCTTCGGCCGCGTTCGTCCGATTCCCGATATGCAGAGCCGCAACGCCAACCTGCGTGGCTTTGCGGAACGCACGGCGGTGAATACGCCGTTACAGGGAACAGCAGCAGACCTGATCAAAATTGCTATGATTCGCATCGATCGCCGGCTCAGGGACGAGAAGTTGCAGGCCAAGATGACGCTCCAGGTACACGACGAACTCCTCTTCGATGTGCCGGAAAAGGAAGTCGAGCAAGTGAAGGAGCTGGTGCGGCATGAAATGGAAACAGTGATTGAACTAAAAGTGCCGATCGTCGTCGACTGCGGAGCCGGCCCCAACTGGCGCGACCTGAAATAAAGAAAAGAAGCGGCAGGCTCTGCTTCGACATCCCCCAGCGCAGTGGAGAGTTTGCCCTGAGCGAAGCCAAAGGGGACCTACTATTTTTTTCGCTCGGCCACAACTTCACTACGGTGTTGTCGTTTTGTTGGTCAAACTCCCCGGCGCCTCGTGGATGTGGTGGATGATAATCGTGTCACCTTTGAACTCCACCTTGTCGTAATCCCGTCCCGTGCTCTCCACGTAGCAGCCACAGTCCGTGTTTGCATGATGAGCCTGCTCAATACCCTCAGTCGTGCCCTGCAGGGCGGCCTTGGCATGAATCAGCTTGTCCTGGGCGTCGGCAACAGCCTGGTTAGCATCCGCCAGTGCTTTCGCTTCAGCCGGTGTGAGCTTCTCCGTCCGTACCGCAGGCACAGCCGCGTCCGTCGTCGCAGCATTTCCCAGTCCCGGATCTTGCGGTTGCATGAGGGCAAGCAAAAGGATGGCGGTGATCATGGCTTCTCCTTCTTTGATGATACCGGGTTCTTCAAACCCCTATTTCTTCGCGGATGGCCTGGGCGATGCGCTCCGCATGCTCGCGCATCTGCTGCTCCGATTCGGCTTCAATCATCACCCGCGCCAGGGCCTCGGTGCCGGAATAGCGCACCACCACCCGACCGTTGCCATGCAGATCCGTCTCTGCCCTCCGAATGCTGTCGACAACGGCCGGAATCTGCTCCAGGGGCCGTTTTTCGCGCACCCGGACATTGATGATCACCTGCGGAAAAACGCGCAGATCAGCCAACAGTTCATGCAGCGGCCTCCCAGATCGCGCCAGGGTATCGAGCAACACCAGCGCCGTGAGTAGTCCATCCCCGGTGGTGCTGCGAGCCGGAAAGAGAATATGGCCCGACTGCTCCCCGCCCAGGCTGGCCTGGTGCTTCTGCATCATTTCCAGAACATACTTGTCGCCCACAGGAGCGCGCAGCATGCGAATACCGCTGCTGCGCAACGCAGCTTCCAGGCCCATGTTCGACATCGTCGTCGCCACCACCACGTCGCCGGCAAGTTCACCCTTGGCCTGCATATCACGGGCCGCCACCAGCATCACCCCGTCCCCATTCACCACTTGGCCGTGGGCGTCAGCAAACAATGCGCGGTCGGCGTCCCCATCGAAAGTGATCCCCAGGTCAGCGCCCAGCGCCTTGGTCTCCCGGGCCACGACTTCAGGGTGCAGCGCGCCGCAGTTCTCGTTGATATTTCGCCCGTTGGGCGTTACGTGCGTCAGGTGTATCTCACCCCCCAGCGAGGTAAAAAGCTCCGACGCGATCACCGCCGCCGCCCCATTCGCGCAATCGATCACAATCTTGCTGCCGTTCAGGTTTAGCTGGGGAACGACATTGCGCAGGAACGCCTCATACTCTTCGCGGAAATCCTTGTTGACCTGGGGAGCGCTTAGCGCCTTGAGGCCGGCCGGCGGCGAGTCCTTCAGGCGGCGAAATATCTCTTCCTCGATGGCCATTTCGGTCGCGTCCGGCAGCTTGTAACCATCTCCGCCGAACACTTTGATTCCGTTGTCCTGCCATGGGTTATGGGAGGCGGAAATGACCACGCCGGCAGCCAACTGATGTTTGCGCGTCAGGTAGGCCACCCCTGGCGTAGTGATGACGCCCGCGTTCAACACTTCCGCGCCTCCCCGGCATAATCCGGCCGAGATGACCGCAGAGATCCAGGGGCTGGATTCGCGTGTATCTGCCCCAAGCAGCACTCGAGGCTGCGGATAAAGACTCTTCAGGGAAGATGCGAGTGCCAGTCCGATGGCGAAGATGGTGGGTGGGTCCAGAGGGGCCTCTCCGGCCACCGCGCGGATACCGTCCGTTCCAAAAAGTTTTCTCATGGTTTGCTAGGGGATGACTTCCTTTCCAGCACCCGGCTGGTCAGAGTACTGTGGGCGAATCGTGTGGTAATTATTCCGTCATCGGGCGCAGCTTTTGCTTCGCGGATCAGGACCCCTGCCTCGTCAAAGACCAAGGCATAGCCTCGATTCAGAACTGCCAAAGGAGAGAGAGTCTGCAGCCGCCCCTCAGCGCTTGCGTGCCTGGATCGTCCACGCAGTAGCAGCGAGTCTTGTGCCCGCCCGATCCGTCCATCCAGCGCCGCCAGCCGCTCCCGCACCATACGCATACGGTGGCTTACATCCTGACGAAGCAGCCTTGCTTCGAGCTTCTGCAACCTTTCCGTCGTGCTGCGGCTTTGCCGGTGCCAGGCGGCGTCCAGCTGGTACTGCAATTCATCCACTCTCTGCTGCCGCCGTGCCAGTGCATTGCGTATGCGGGCGAACGTCGCCGGCGCGGAGAGCCGGGTAAACCGCTCCTGGGCACGCATAAGCAGGTAACGGCAGGCGTGGTTCAGGCGCTGGTGTAGCTGTTCCAGGCGCTCCTCCACCTTGTGTTGCGCCTCGGTCAGCAGTTCGGCCGCCGCGGAGGGCGTGGGTGCACGCAGATCGGCGACAAAATCAGCGATCGTGAAGTCGGTTTCGTGGCCGACGGCAGAAACGACTGGCAGCTGAGAATTGGCAATGGCTCTGGCCATCAACTCGCTATTAAACGGAGCCATATCTTCGAGCGACCCACCGCCCCTGGCCACGACGATCACGTCCACGGTCTGCGCCTGGTTGAAAAACGCGATGCCCGCCGCAATTTCCAAAGCGGCCGTCTCGCCCTGCACTGCCGAAGGATAGAGCTGAACGTGCAGCGCCAGGTGCCGGCGTCCGGCCACGTTGAGAAAATCGCGAATCACCGCGCCCGTAGGAGACGTAATGATCCCTATGCAGTGAGGAAAAGCGGGCAGAGGTTTCTTGCGCTCCGCCGCGAAAAGCCCTTCCGTTTGCAGCCTGGCCTTTAATTGTTCGAAAGCGATCTGCAACGAGCCGGCGCCGACGGGCTCGACGAACTCCGCCACCAGTTGCATCTGTCCGCGTTGCTCATAGACAGAAACCCGCCCCCGCACCAGGATTTGCAAGCCATCTTCCAGCCGGAAGCGCAGCAGCATTGCCTGCCGGCGAAAGAGCACTACGGGCAACTGGGCATCGCCATCTTTCAGCGTGAAGTAGACATGGCCAGAAGGAGCCGGGCGATAGTTGGAAACCTCGCCTTCGACCCACACATCCGCGTATTCCCGCTCGATGTGGTTTCTTACCTCGCCGACCAGCTGGCCGACCCGCCACACGCGCCGCCGGTTGGCCGCCGCTTCCGGGAAAACCAGCCCTAGCTGGCCCACTGATTCCTCCGGACTGGGCACAAAAGCCTCCACCAAACGTCGAGTCTACACTTCAGCAACAGGGCACAGCGATCAGCCCTCAGCCCCGATTGACTCGATACTTTGGACCGCTGCGATTTCTTCCGCCCACCCTACCGCCGAAAACGCGACAGCAAATAAAACACCAGCGACAGCACCACGCTCAGCAAAATAGACGTCCCCAGCGGAACGTAAACCGAGAGGTTCCTGCCCCGATACGAGATGTCACCCGGGAGCCTGCCCAGCGGGAACCCCGTACGCCCCAAGAGCAGCAGCAAGCCGCCGGCGACAATCAGCACCAGTCCCACACCGATGAGCAATCGGCCCAGGTCGTTCATGCTTCCATTCTAGACAGTTGGATTGGGTCCGCGGTCGATCAGCCGGGTCAGCTCCGCCAGCAGCACTTGCAGCCGTTCAATCTCTGCTTTGTCCGGCGGCGCTGCCTGGCCAAATAGTCCTTCCGCCTCCCGCGCCAGATCCGTGCCGCGCGGCAGGCCGAACGTGCCCAGCACCCCTGCCAGCTTATGGGCGGAATCTACCGCGCGCAGCTTGGTCGCGGCATCCAGCCGGTTATCGTTCCACAGGTCTCCCGCACTTTGCAGCAACTGTGCGCGCTCCGCCACGGTATGCCTGCTTCGCTCCCACAGGGCAGAGATCATGGCCTGCATCTTTTGCTCCTGGCTCTGTTCTCCCGGAGGCAAGCCGGCAGGGGTATGCACCGTTTCATCCGGGGGCATGCGGTTTCCGTTGTTCCATCTATTCGTCAAGGGATCATTCGCCTTCTTTCCAGCCTAACGCGGCGGAAATCTGTCGCGCCAGGGTCAGAGGGTCAAAGGGCTTGAACAGCGTCGCCGCCACTCCCATTTCGGCAAACTTGCGCTGATCCGGGCCCTGTACTTTGGCCGTCAGCAACAACACAGGGATATGCGAGGTCACGCCGTTGGCCTTGAGTTTGAGTAGCGTCGTGGGTCCGTCCATCTCCGGCATCATCACGTCCAGAAGGATTGCGTCCGGCTGCTCCGCGCTGGCGCGTTCGATCCCCTGCTTACCGGAATTCGCGAGCACAACGTCCCACCCTGCTACAGTCTCCAGGCTCATGGCGGCCACCTGGCGGATATCGTCTTCATCGTCAATGATCAGGATGCGGCGTGTCATAAGTGTTTGGGTTCGTAGAAATCTCTATGCACTGGGAGAAGCGGTCCCATCCCATCCCAGCGGTACTTCGGTATCTTCGGGTGGCTGGCGCAGCATCGATAGCACCAATGTCTCTACATCCTGTGGTTGGACGCGCGCCTTGGTGAGGAATTCGGTATTCCCCAACCGCAGCTTCTTGCGTTCACTCTCGCTCAGGTCTTGGGCGGAATAGACGACCAACGGCAGATTCTTCATCTCCTGTTGCTGGCGCAGCCAGTCGACCAGTCCAAAGCCATCTCCATCGGGCAGGCCAATGTCGAGGATGACCAGATCGGGTCGCGAGGAAACGCACAACTCCATCGCTTTGCGCTGCGTGGATGCGTGATGTATCTGGATGCCGGCTCGCTCGAATGTGGCCAGGATCACCTTGGCCAAGTCAGCATCATCCTCTACCAGTAACACACGAGAGGGTTCCCGTTCCACCCGCAACACCCGGGAGAGGGCGGCCAGCATGGATTCCGTCTCCAGTGGCTGCTCCAGCCACGCATCCGCGGCCTTTTCCACTTCGGGATCGTTCACGGCGCCAAAAGCGCTCAGCACCACCACTGGAATCGCCGCCGTGCGCAGATCATCGCGCAGCAGATGCAGCGTCTCCCAGCCGTGCAGGCTGGGAAGGCTCATGTCCAGCAGGATTGCCTGGATCGGGGTTTGCCGGGCCATCGCCACGGCTTCATCGCCGGTGCTCGCTTCCAGCACGGAATAGCCATGCTGGCGCAGGCTTGCCACCAGAACCGCCCGTGTCTCCGGGTTCTCATCACAGACCAGGACCGAGGTAGTGTTCAGTATCGGGGACTCTGAACTGTCCCCCTGGCGCGACTGATCGGAGTCCCGCGTGACCGAGGGTAGGAACATGCGGAAAGTGGAACCGCGATCGGGGTTACGCTCCGCCCAGATGCGGCCACCGTGCTGCATGACGATGGTGCGGCAGATCGCGAGCCCCAGGCCCGTTCCACCCTTCTGCCGGGCGTCCGAGGCGTCGACCTGCTGAAAGCGGTCAAAGATCGATTCCAGCTTGTCCTTGGGGATACCGCGGCCGTTGTCTCTTACGCTGATGGTGACCCCATCGAGCAGCCGTTCGATGGAAACAGTGACCTGCGACTGGGGCGGCGAGAACTTGATCGCATTGCTCAACAGATTGGTCATCACTTGTTGCAGCCGGTCTGGATCCACTTCCATGTCGGCCGGCCCCGAATCCAGCAGCATTTGCACCTTGGCGGCTTCCGCCATGGGCGCCATGGCGTCGATGGCCTGCTTCGCCAGCTCCTCCAGGTCGCAGCTGCGATAGGTGAGGGGTGCACGGCCAGACTGCATACGCTCCAGGTCGAGGATGTCGTTGATCAGCCGCACCAGCCGGTCGGAGTTGGTCACCGCGATGCGCAGAAGGTTCGACGCCTTCTCTCCCATTTCGCCCAACAGTCCGGTCGACAGCAAGCCCAGGGAACCCCGAATCGACGTCAGGGGAGTGCGCAGTTCATGGCTCACGGTGGAGACAAACTCATCTTTCATGCGATCCAGCGCGTAACGCTGGCTGATGTCGCGAAAGCTCAGCACGCTGCCTACGGCCACGTTGTGCTCCACCATCGGCGTTACCGAAAACTCCACCGGAAAGGAAGCGCCATTCTTGCGGTAAAACACATCTTGTCCGCTGGTGCCTTCGCGCACCAGGAAGGCGCGGCCCGTGCGGCATTGATCCGAACACTTTTCCTGCCCCTTGCGTTCCTCATGCACCACCGAGTGCACCGTGCGGCCAATGAGATCGAAGGCGTGAGCGCCCAGCATATTGGCTGCGGCCGGGTTGACAAAAACGATCCGGCCCGAGGAGTCGGTTCCGAAGATGCCGTCCGCCACCGAGTTGAGGATCGACTCCTTCTGCCGGTTCAACTCTTCCAGGCGGCTCTCCTGCGCCGAGCGCGCCATGAATTGGCCGATGGAGGCGCAAACTGTTTCCACGGTGGCCATCATTTCGCTATCTTCCCGCTGCTTCTGACGGCTGAAGAACTCCACCACCGCGATCACCTGGTTGCCCACGCGGACGGGGACCCCCCAACCAGTGACCAGGCCGTCCGCCTTGGCGGATGCGGCGCGTAGAAAATTGCTGTCTTGCTGCAGGTCTTCGATCCAGTAGGGACTCTCAGCCGCCCAAATCTGGCCCGGCAGATCCTTGCCCTTTTGCAGCACCCGCCCAATGCTGTCGCGGTGAAACTCAGTGCAAGCCCGATCGGGAGCATACCAGCCTGCCAGGTAGCGCGTGTGATGGTCGCTGCTGACGAACCAGAGTCCCGCCATATCGAAGCCCAGGTTGGTTCCCAGCGATTCGAGCATCGCCGGTAGGGCCTCGTCCGATGTTGTGGACTCACCCACCACCTGGCTGACAGCCAGCTGCATGGCCAATCTGCGTTCGCGCTGGTACTGCGCGGTGACGTCGCGGAATATGCAACGCACCGAGACCGGCTCGCCGCGATCCTGGCGGCAGCTCAGGCTGGCTTCCAGCTCGCGGTACATCCCATTCGCGTCCTGCACGCGTAGATTGGCTCGATCGATACGCTCGCCGCGCAACGCGCGGTCAAATAGGGAGGAGGCATCGTTTTGCATCTCCGGCGGGAAAGCAGCCTCGAAATTGATCAGGCTCTCAAAGGCCGCTGCACTCTTGCCGAAACACGTCTGCCAAGCCGGGTTGACGTACAAATACTTGGCTCGCGGGCTCAGGGTGGCAATCATTTCCTGCGAGTTGTCAAACAGGTCGCGATACCGCTCTTCACTCTCGCGCAGGGCATGCTCCGCGCGCTTGGTGGCCGTCAGGTCGGTGGCGATGGCCAGCAAGCCGGTCAACGCCCCCTCCGTGTTCCTGACCGCGGAGAGATACACCATTGCGGGAAAGGTGGTCCCGTCCTTGCGCCGGCAGAGTATCTCAAAGCCCCGGACACGGCTTACCGGGAAGCTCGTGACGTACTGTACGTAGTGCTTCAGCTCGGCCGAGACGCTCTCCAGATCGATGGCCGGGGAGCGATCCAGGCGCGAAACCAGCAGTTGGCCTACCCGCTCCAGCTCGCCTTCCGGAAAGAGATCATGGGCATTGAGCTGGCCCACCACTTCGTGGAAGCGGTAGCCGAGCATCCGTTCGGCGGCCGGATTGAAGATGAGCAGGTTTCCTTCGAGGTCGGTGGCCAGAATCATCGGGCCGGCGGAGTCCAGGATGCTGCGCTGCAATTGGGCTACTTGTTGCACCTGCCATTCCGCTTCATCCTGGCGAGACGCATCGAGAAAGCTGTGCACGCAGAGAGCGATCAGCAGCACCTGGGCGCAGGCCCAGGTGATTACGGCAGCGGAGAAGGTGCCGCCTCGGCCCAGCAGAAGGACCATCCCGCCATAGGCGGAAAGCAGCAACGCAACCGCGAAAAGTATGGTGGACGGGAGCCTATCTCGAAGCCAGGTCACTCGTGCTCGATCGATGCGGGTCTAATTAATGAACTCTCGCCAAGTCAATCGTCAAGCTACAAGAGAGACGACACCGGCCCATGCTAATCGTTAACTATCTGCAGTATAGGCAACACCAGTTGGCCTATACAGTGACTAAGAGTAGTCCACGGAGCATGGAAGAAGAGCTCACGCATCTCCAACGGGTCGGATCGGGGGAAAACCGCAGTGGATAAGCAGTGCGTTCCATAGTTTGAGGTCGCGGACGCACTGGCTCTTCTTCGAGAAAACTAGAGCGCTTTCACAATTACTGTTTGCCCATAAAGGTTGCGAGGAGTGGTTTTCCTTGTTAGAAAACCACGAAGGCATCGTTCGCTTCGATGGACACCTATTGTGAAACCGCTAACCGCGATGGAACGGAATTACGTTGGCACGGCTCTCTACAAATCTATCTGACAGGGCCGACATACGGCCGAGCGACCAAAACCCCAGAAAAAGCACAACATAGCTAAAACCCACGACACCAAGTAGAAGAGACACTGTCGTACCCCCAAAAGTTGACCGGCAACGTATTAGGGGGATGCCTCGAAGTATACCGATTTTGCGCCGCAAGCCTTGGAAAAAGAATGGGTCTGGCTGCCACTTTAGTACCAGGGGAGGCGTTCTACGTACGTTGTACCGCTGGGCGCGATATCTCCGCTCTAGTTCCCCTTCCACTACGCCGTAACCGGCTCCAGCAGGCGCGACCAGCGGCGCTGTTTCCGCTCCGCAAATGCCTTCTTATGATAGGCATAGCCGGTAATCAACGGCAGAGCAAGGGTGGCCTCGCTGTACACCATCTGCTCAAAGGTGGTGTCGACTTTGCCCCAGGAGCTGGCTTCTTTCAGGGTGCTGGAGGAGAGAGCACCATCGCGCACATCGGCCACCGTGATCTGGATGGCATACTTGTGCATCGGCGCATCCACTCCCAGGATCTCCGCCGAAACCACAATGTCCTGGGCGAAATTCTTGGGCACGCCCCCGCCAATCATGAGCAGGCCGGTGGTCGGGTTGGCGATCTTCAACTGGGTCAACTCGTAGAAATCTTTCACCGAGTCGATTGAAACCTTGGGCTTGTCTCCCCGCTCATGCTGGTGGGCCACCAGTCCAAAACCGGCCGAACAATCGCTGAAGGCGGGCACAAAGATCGGCACATCCAGCTGGTAGGCAGCCAGGATAATGCTGTCGACGCCACCCTTCGCCGGCGTCTTGCCCTGCTTTTCCAGGTAAGCTCCCATCTCGCGGATAAACTCACGCGAGCTGTAAGGTCGGGGATCGAGGGAATCGGCAATCACCTTGCAGGTTTCGTCGCAAAGCCGCAGTTCTTCTTCGTCGATCAGCGTGTCGTAGATGCGATCGATCATCAACTCGCGCAAGGTAGCGTCTTCCGTACCCTGGCGGTAAAGGTCGTCGGCAATCCAGTGCCTGTATCCCAGGGCTTCGAAGAAATCCTGGTCCACCATGTTGGCGCCGGTCGAAACCACGGCATCGACCATGTTATTGCGCAGCAGGTCGACAAAAATCTGCTTCAATCCGGCGCTGATCAGCGATCCGGCGAGACAAAGAATTACTCCACAGTCCTGGTCGCGCAGCATGCGCTCGTAGATCGAAGCCGCCCGGGCAAGGTCACGGGAGCTGTAGGCCATGGACTGCATGGCGTCCACCAGCGGCACCACATTGTGCTGCTTGATGTCGATGTGTTGAATGGCAGAAGTCAGGAGTTCTTTTTTCGTAGGCATGGCAATACTTAAGGATAGCAAAGCGGATTGGCTTTCAAAGCCGGTTCAGAAGTTAAATTCCGCCGTGGAGAGCCGGCAGCAGCGTTACCAGCAGGGAAGTCAATTGCGCCTGTACGCGCGCTCCTGTCTCCATCACTTCCTGGTGATGGATCGGTTGGTCGAGAATGCCGGCAGCCATGTTCGTGACGCAGGAGAAGCCGAGTACCTCGATCCCCATGTGGCGAGCGACGATGACCTCGTGCACCGTCGACATGCCAACCAGGTCTGCTCCCAGGCTGCGGAACCCCCGGATTTCCGCCGGGGTTTCAAAGCTCGGCCCGGATAGCCCCAGGTATACGCACTCGGCCAACTCCGCGGCCGACTGAGCCAGCTGGCGCAACCGCTTTGAGTAGGCATTCGTCATGTCAAAGAATCGTGGTCCGAACCGTTCATCGTTGGGGCCGGCAACAGGATTGGTACCGGTAAGGTTGATGTGATCGGAGAGCACGACCAGCTGCCCCTGCTTTAGATCCAGCCGCACGCCGCCGGCGGCATTGGTGACCACCAGCGTGGTTATGCCCAAACGTCCGAGCACCCGGACCGGAAAGGTGACTTCCTCTGGCGAGTAACCTTCATAGGCATGGACGCGTCCCTGCATAACCGCGACCGGGGTTGCGGCCACTGTCCCCACGACGAGGCGTCCGCTGTGGCCCTCCACCGTGGGCCGCGGAAAATGCGGAATTTCGGGATAGGGAATAGCGATCGCCTGTTCGATCCGCTCCGCGAACGAACCCAGCCCGGAGCCCAACACAACCGCCACTCGCGGCTTGACCGCGATGCGCTCGCGAATCGAGGCCGCCGCCTCCTCCGCCCTTTCAAAAATTCCACGAACCAATTCTTTCCCCCGCCTCACCGCAGCAAAACACTCACAATCGCGGCCGACATCAGGTTGGCCATGGTCCCGGCCAGCATCGCGCGCAATCCCAACCGCGCCAGATCGTTCCGCCGGTTCGGAGCCAGGGCCCCAATGCCGCCAATCTGCATCCCGATGGAGCTGAAGTTGGCGAAACCGCACAGGGCAAAGGTGGCGATAGTAAAGGAGCGAAAGTCGAGCGAGGACTTCTGCGCACCCAGCAGCGCATAGGCCACCAGCTCGTTGGTCACCGTGCGCGTGCCCAACAGGTTGCCGACCTGGTGCGCGCTATGCCAGGGGATGCCGATAAGCCAAGCCACCGGAGCGAAGACAAATCCCAGAATCACATTCAGGCTCGATGGGAACGGAACATGGTGGCCTCCCAGCCAATTGCTGATCCCTCCCAGCATCCCATTCAGCAGGCCGATCAACGCCAGGAACGAAATCAGCATGATGCCTACGTTGAAGGCCAGGCGGCCGCCGTCAATGGTTCCGCGGGCAATTGCCCCGATCAGATTTTCGTTGGTGTGTTCTTCGTTGATAGGCATCGTGACCCGGCCCAGGGTGGCGGGGGTGTGGGTTTCGGGCACCAGCATCTTCGAGATCAGCACGGTTCCCGGGGCCGTCATGATCACGGCCGCCAGCAGATGTTTAGCCTCTATCCCATAGAGAATGTATGCCGCCATGATGCCGCCCGACACGTGCGCCATGCCGCTGGTCATGATGGTCATCAGCTCCGACTGCGTTGCGCCGGGCAGGAACGGCCGGATGCTCAGCGGGGCCTCTGTCTGTCCCATGAAGATACTGGCCGCCACGTTCAGTGACTCGGCGCCGCTGATGCGCATGGTCACCTGCATCAATCGAGCCATACCCTTGATCACAATCTGCATGATGCCCAGGTGGTAGAGCACAGCGAAGAAGGCAGAGATAAAAATGATGGTGGGCAAAACCTGGAAAGCAATGATGAGCCCAAAGGAGGAGTGCTGTTTGCCCAGATCGCCAAAGACGAATCCGGAGCCAACAAATGCATAGGCCAGCATTTTGTTTACCGCGTCTCCGGCTGCTGCCAGTGCCCGTTCCCCGGCGTCAAAGCGCAGCACCAGCACGGCGAAGATCCATTGCAGCCCCAGCCCCCAGGCCGCTGTTTGCCAGCGGATGGCCTTCCGATTGGTCGACAGCAGCCACCCCAGCAATAGGATTGCCACCAACCCCAGCAAGCCCGTGAATCGTCCCAAGCTGGTTCTCCTTACTTGCCGGTCTGCAGTTTGAAACGGTGGGGGAAAACTTCTTCGAAGCGATAATCTTCCCAGTCCGACAGGCCCCGGAAAATGACCCGTGATGCCGGCAGCATGAACTCGCTCAACACCTGCAAGCAAGCCCCGCAGGGAGGACTGGCCGTCCGGTTCAGGTTGGTGATGGCGCAGGCCAGTATGCGCATCTCCGGTCCATGCTCGGCCACGGCGCGAACCACGGCGGATCGCTCCGCACAAATCGTTAAACCATAAGACGCGTTCTCCACGTTAGCGCCGGTAACGATGGCGCCATTCTGCAGCAGCAAAGCGGCGCCCACGCGAAACCTGGAATAGGGAGCGTACGCATGGCCGGCCGCATCGGCCGCCTGCGTAGTCAACTGCCGCAGCAATTCCGGGGTAAATCCATTTTCACCAGCTTGCATTGTCCCCTGAGCCTAATGGCACCCGAGCGCCGAAGCAACCGGATGTTTTTTACCGGCCACACCATAAAGCGATCGTGGGGCTTTGCCCCTTCTTTTTCGGTCCAGGTAAGCTTTGGCGAACCTGGGGCACCCTTCTGGTTCCGTCTGGATTTTATTGAGGATGTCCTCATCAAAAGCCCGCACGCAAAAAGAACCCGTTCTCAGGATTTGTGCCCAATGGAAACCCCGGAGCAACCCGACTCCCCTAACAGCTATCCTTGAAACAGCATCATGGCGGCCAAGAAACCAACTCGATCGGCAGCAACCCCACCCGACGACGTGCTGGCCCTCTTCCACCCCGTCACGGCGGCTTGGTTCCGCGCTGTTTTCGAGCAGCCGACCGCACCTCAGCGGCTAGGCTGGCCGGCGATCGCCCGTGGGGAAAGTACCCTGATTCTCGCGCCAACCGGAACCGGCAAAACCCTGACCGCATTTCTCTGGTGTCTGGACCGTCTCATGTTGCACCGCAAGGGTACAGATACCGAGGGCTGCCGGGTCATTTATCTCAGCCCCCTCAAAGCACTCGCCGTGGACGTGGAACGCAACCTCCGTTCGCCGCTGGCCGGCATTGCAAACATGGCCCGTAAGGCGGGAGTCGATTTCCACCAGCCCGAGATCAGTATCCGTACCGGTGACACATCGCAAAAGGAGCGGAGCCATTTCCGCCGCCACCCAGCCGAAATCCTGATCACCACCCCTGAATCGCTCTACCTGCTGCTCACCTCGGACGCCTCCGCCGCCTTGCGCCAGGTGGACACCGTGATCATCGATGAGATCCACGCGGTCGTGCCCACCAAGCGCGGCGCGCACCTGGCCCTTTCGCTCGAGCGGCTGGAGGCCATCACCGAGGGCCGCGTACAACGCATCGGCCTCTCCGCCACCCAGCGCCCTTTGGAAGAGGTAGCGCATTTCCTCGGCGGAGCGTCCGCAGGATCCGAAACAACCACTGAACTGGATGAGCATGCCGTGACCGCCTATCGGCCCGTCACCATCGTCGACGCCAGCGAGCCCAAGAAGCTAGACCTTCGCATCGAAGTTCCAGTAGAAGACATGGCGCGCATGGGCCAGCGGGAGGAACTGCCCAGTGGGGCGGCCTCCCAGGGCCCCAAGCGGACATCCATCTGGGCTGCCATTCATCCCCGCCTGGTGGAGATCATTCGTCAACGCCACTCCACCATCATCTTCGTGAACAGCCGGCGCATCGCCGAGCGATTGGCCGGCGCGATCAATGAACTGGCGGGCGAGCAACTGGCGCGTGCTCACCATGGCTCCCTCGCGGCCGCGCAGCGGTCCGAGATCGAAGAGCAGTTGAAGGCCGGTCGGTTGCGCGCCCTGGTCGCGACCTCTTCGCTCGAACTCGGCATCGACATGGGCGCCGTGGACCTGGTGATCCAGATTGAAGCTCCCCCTTCTGTAGCCAGCGCGATGCAGCGCATAGGCCGGGCGGGGCACCATGTGGGCGCAGCCAGCGAGGGCATCATTTTTCCCAAATATCGCGCCGACCTGATCGCCTGCGCCGCGGTGACAGGCGCCATGCACGAAGGCCTGGTGGAATCCACGCGCTTTCTGCGCAACCCGCTGGACGTGCTGGCGCAGCAAATTGTCGCGATCGTGGCCCAACCTCCCGCTCTGGCTTGGGTGGACCGCAAGCAGCAGCCAGCCGCCCCCGCCGAGATCAGCGTCGAAGAAGTCTTCCGAATAATCCGCGCTGCGGCCCCCTTCAGTAGCCTTACCCGAGCCGCCTTTACCGGGGTGCTCGATCTGCTCGCCGGCCGTTATCCCTCGGACGAATTCGCCGACCTGCGGCCGCGCATCACCTGGGATCGGGGCCGCGATACACTCGCCCCGCGGGACGGAGTCAAGATGCTGGCCATCCTCAACGGTGGAACCATTCCCGATCGCGGTCTCTATGGCGTATTTCTCTCCGGAGCTGAAGGCAAGTCGGTCCGCGTGGGAGAACTTGACGAGGAGATGGTCTTCGAAAGCAGGACCGGTGACACCTTCATCCTGGGTGCTTCCACCTGGCGCATCGATGAGATTACCCACGACCGCGTGCTGGTTTCCCCGGCGCCCGGCCAGCCGGGCAAGATGCCCTTCTGGCATGGGGACAACGCCGGGCGCCCGCTTGAATTTGGCCGCCGCATCGGCCAGCTGGTGCGGGAACTTCGCGAGATGCCCCGCAACGCCGCGTTGAGCCGCCTCACCCGCGAGCACGATCTCGATACCCTCGCAGCGGAAAACCTTATCCGCTTTCTCGCCGATCAGGAAATTGCCACCACGGCGGTTCCAGATGACCGCACCATCGTCATCGAGCGCACGCGCGACGAAATGGGCGATTGGCGGGTCTGCGTGCTCACCCCGTTCGGCAGCCGCATTCACGCGCCCTGGTCCATGGCCATCACTGGCCGCATCCATGCCAGCGGCGGCGCGGATGTGGAAGCGATGTGGGGTGACGACGGATTCGTGCTGCGCTTCCCTGATAGTGATGTAGCGCCAGATCCAGAGCTGATTCTCCTGGATGCGGAAGAAGTCACCGATCTGGTCCTGCGCCAGCTCAGCGGCAGCGCGCTTTTTGCAGCAAAGTTCCGCGAAAGCGCAGCGCGGGCGCTGCTCTTGCCCCGCCGCCGCGCGCAGGGCCGTGCGCCCTTGTGGCAGCAACGCAAGCGAGCCTACGACCTGCTCTCCGTCGCCTCCCGCTACCCATCGTTTCCCATACTGCTGGAGGCGTACCGCGAGTGCATGCGCGACGTATTCGATATGCCGGCGCTGCTTGAAACGCTTCGCGCCATCCGCCAGCGAAATGTGCGCGTGCATGTTGCCGATACCCGGACCCCTTCACCCTTTGCTTCGTCGCTGCTCTTCAGCTACGTGGCCAATTACATCTACGATGGCGATGCGCCGCTGGCCGAGCGCCGGGCCCAGGCCCTCTCGATCGATCAGGAACAACTGCGCGATCTGCTGGGCGATGCCGACCTGCGCGAGCTGCTCGACGCCGACGCCATCAGCGAGGTCGAGGAGCAGCTCCAGGGTCTGCTAGAAACCCAGCGCGTTCGCTCCGCGGACGGCATCCACGACCTGCTGCTGCGCATCGGCGATCTCACGCGCGGCGAGCTGGAGCGCCGTCTTGCCGACCCTGAACTTATCAACCAACTTGAGCGTCTGCTGCGCTCCCGCCGTCTTCTCGAGATCAAGATCGCTCAAGAAAAGCGCCTCATCGCGGTCGAAGATGCGGCTCGGTATCGCGATGCCTTGGGCATTCCCTTACCCCCCGGCATCGCGCCCGCGCTGCTGCAGCCGGTGCCAGCTCCGGTGTTGGAACTCGTTCGCCGCTTTGCCCGAACTCACGGGCCCTTCACCCTGCGCGAAGTCACCACCCGCTTCGCATTGGACGCGCCGCAGGTAGAGAGTGCCTTGCAGGCATTGCTGCTCGATGGTCGCATTCTCGAAGGAGGATTCCGCCCCGGCGGCGTCTATCGCGAATGGTGTGATGCCGAGGTGCTGCGTTCGATCCGCCGTAAATCGCTGGCCAAGCTGCGCCGCGAGGTGGAACCCATCGAGCAGCAGACGCTGGCTCGTCTGGAGACCCACTGGCAAGGAGTCTTGCAGCGCAGGCGCGGCCTGGATGCTTTGCTCGACACCATTGAGCATCTGCAAGGCACTCCACTGGCCGCCTCGCTGATCGAAACATCCATTCTGCCTGCGCGCCTCGCCAATTACTCGCCCGGCAGCTTGGACACCTTGATTGCTGCCGGCGAAGTCGTTTGGTGCGGGTTCGATTCGCTGGGCGAGCGTGACGGGCGCATTGGCTTGTTCCTGGCCGACAAGCTGAGAACCCTGTTGCCGCCGCGCGCTGGGCAGCCGGCCGAAAATCCGTTGAGCCCACGCGAAACAGCGCTAATGGAGCAACTAGCCAGTAGTGGCGCGGCCTTCTTCGCTCAACTGCACGAGGCCGTCGGCGGCGGGTACCCGGGAGAGACACTCGATGCGTTGTGGAGCCTGGTCTGGCGCGGCCTGGTGACCAATGACACCTTCCACGCCTTGCGCGCGTATGTCGCGCGGCCTGCCGCTTCTTCGCGGCAGCCGAAGCGCCAGCATAATCTGCCCTCCTTCCGTTCCCGCCGCACCACTCCGCCCAGCGCGCAAGGCCGTTGGGCCCTGGTCCCTTCATCGCTCGCCTCGGCGACGGAATGGAGCCATGCCTTTGCCCAACAGTTGCTCAATCGCTATGGCGTGCTCACCCGGGAATCGGCTGCGAATGAGAATCTGCCCGGAGGCTTCGGCGCCATTTACGATGTGCTCAAGGCGCTCGAAGAAAGCGGCCGCATCCGCCGCGGTTATTTTGTGGCGGGTCTGGGAGCGACGCAGTTCGCGCTTCCCGCAGCCGTCGATTTGCTGCGTTCGCTGCGCAGCGGGCCACCGCTGGAAAAGCCAGAGATGGTCCTTCTCGCAGCCACCGATCCCGCCAATTTATACGGCTCTGTCCTTCGCTGGCCCGCGCAGGACGAGGAAACGGGCGAGGGCGCCCCGCGCCAACTCACGCGCAGCGTCGGCGCCAACGTCATGCTGCGCAACGGCGAGTTGGTAGCGTATCTGCGTCGCAATCAGCCCAGCCTGCAAGTCTTCTTGCCTGTTGATGAACCGGAGCGCTCCTCGACCGCTCGCGACCTGAGCGTCTTTCTGGCATCGCTGGCCCAGCAGGACATGGAACGCCGCGAAGACCAGCGGGGGGGCATGCTGATCTCGACCATTAACGGTCAGCCGGCGGCGAAGCACTTCCTCGCTTCCTTCCTGCAGGATGCAGGCTTCCATCTTGCGCCCATGGGTCTCAACTATCGCCGGGTGATGCTGCCCGCCGCATCCGCGCAGCCGTCGGGCCTCGCCCCCAACGTGCAGTAGGAGAGCGGTTCGTGCCAGAAGGCGATACCATCTTCCGCTCCGCGCGTGCTTTGCAACAGGGCTTTGCCGGTCGCAAAGTCACAAATTTTGAGACCGCCTACGCACAGCTGGCCAGGGTCAACGATCAGAGCCCGGTGACCGGCCGCATCATCGAGCAAGTGGAGTCGCGCGGCAAATGGCTGCTCATCCATTTCTCCGGCGATCTCATCCTGGCCACCCACATGTTGATGAGCGGCAGCTGGCATATCTACCGTGCGGGTGAGCGTTGGCACCGCGCTCGGAGCCACATGCGCATAGTTCTGGGCACGGATGATTTGTTGGCAGTCGCCTTTGACGTGCCGGTCGCCCGCTTTTACACCGCGCGCACGCTGGAGAGGTTTGCTGGAGTCGCCGGGCTGGGCCCCGATCTGCTGGGTGGCTCGTTTGCCGCCGATGAAGCAGGGGCGCGCCTGCTGGAGCACAGTGAGGAAGAAGTAGGCAACGTATTGCTGAACCAGCGGGTGATGGCCGGAATCGGCAACGTCTTCAAATCCGAGATTTGCTTTGCCTGCGGAGTAAATCCCTTTCGCAAGGTGGCTACCTTGCGTGCGCAGGAGATCGAATGCCTACTGGCAACCGCGCGCCGCTTTCTCGCCGCTAACGTCGCTGACGGAGCCGGAGATGGCATCGTGACCTATACGGGAGGGCGCCGTACGACCGGCTCAAGCGATCCAGCAGCCAGGCTCTGGGTTTACCACCGCAAAGGCGAGCTCTGCCGCCGCTGCGGAAGAACCATTCTTGCGCGCAAGCAAGGCCCAGGCGCCCGTTCCACCTTCTGGTGCCCAGACTGCCAAAAGCAATGAAGGTCATTCACAGCGACAAGATATGCCGCGATGTAGGAAATCCGGGGTAGCGGAGCAGAGGGACCTGCTGTTTTCTCGATCACCAACGAATGCGACCGAGTGAACTCCCTCATCCACACCTGCACTTCTAGTGCGGTTGCGCGGGATCCGGTTGTGCCTGCTGCTTGTTATCGCTATCCCCTTTACCGCCAAACAGCCTGCCAAAGAACCCCTTCTTCTTTTTCTGCTGCTGGTCGGGAGGAGGCGGAGCCGGCCCGGGCTGCGTAGGTGCTGCTGCCGCTTGCGCGCCTACCGCGGGTGGTGGCAATGCCGGTGCTCCGTTCGGCGGCGCGGGACCAACACTCGTCTGCTTATCCAGGCCGAAGAGTTTTTGGAAGACATTCCGCTGGTCCCCTGCGCTCTGGTCGCAGGTCTGCGTAGGCGCAGTTCCATCGAGAAAGACAGCATCGTAGTCCGCCGGGCAACTGGCGTCCGCAAGCAGATTCGTCACCTTATCCAGTCGCACCGTCGACACTCCACTTGGAGGCGTGAACTGGCGGGTATCGGAGTATTGCGGCAACTGAACTGCGTGCTTCATGAAGTCTGCCCAGATCGGCGCGGCTGCTTTGCCGCCTTCCAGCTTGATATCCGTGTAGTCGTCATTGCCAATCCACACCACGCACAGCAGGTTGCTGGTAAAGCCCGCGAACCACGCATCGTGCGAAGTACCGGTCTTGCCGGCGGCCGGGGATGTGAAGCCGAGCGTGCGCACTACGGCAGCGGTACCCGAGTTGATCACGTTCTGCATGAGTGCCAGGGTCAGATACGCCACCCGCGGATCGAGGATCGGCTTGGAATTGGGCGGGTAGTCATTGAGTACATCGCCGTTCGCTGAGCGGATCGAAGCCAGCAGCCAGGGATCAATCTTGACTCCGCCGTTGGCAAAAGCGGTATAGGCTCCGGCTATCTCGAGCGGCGATGATCCATAAGATCCCAGGGCTACCGAAGGTGTACCGCGGGCAGACTTGATCCCGGCATCCCGGGCCAGAGCAGCTACGTTGTTGTAGCCGACCATATCGGCCAGAGTGACCGTAGCGTTATTCTCCGAGAACTGGAGAGCAGTGCGTGCGGTGATCTGTCCGGTAAAACGCTTGTCGTTGTGAAAGTTGCTCGGGGTATAACCGCCCTCATACGTCGAGGGATCATTGTTAAGCAGGGTAACGGCGGTAAAGACTCCACTGAGTCTCCCCGGATCGGGGGGCGCAGGATCAGCGGATGTGCCGTTCACGGATACCGGACTGGAGGAAACATTTTCTTCGCTGGCCGGCGGCACGAATGCCGGCTGGGTGAGCACGGTACCGGCCAGGCTGGTGTTAAAGGCTGCGGCGTAAACAAAGGGCTTGAAGACCGAGCCCGTAGGCCGGTTCTGTACCGCATGATCGAACTGGCTAACCCCGTAATTCCGTCCCCCCACGAGCGCCAATACCTGGCCGGTATGCGGGTTCAGCGCCACTAACGCGACCTGCGGGTAGGTAATGGGCGAATCGTCCCCGGCTTTCACCCGGCGCGCGTGAAGTTTCTCCACCTGCGCGTCGACCCCCTTCATCCCTTCCGCCACAGCCTCGGAGGCCACCCGCTGCAAATCCGGATCGAGAGAGGTGTAAATGCGCAGCCCGGAATGGTTGAAGTCCGCCTCGCCCATGCGCTGGACCAGGCGGCTTTGCACCAGGTCGACGAAGTAGGGCGCCTCCCCCGCATCGATGTTGATCGGCGCCAGGTTGAGTGGCTCAGCCTTCGCTTGTATCGACTCTTCCTTGGTTATCTTGCCCGTCTCCACCATGGCGTCGAGCACCATATTGCGGCGCTGCATGACCCGGTCCGGATGGCGGTAGGGATTGAGAAAACTCGGATGCTGGATCATGCCGGCGAGCATCGCGCATTGCGCCAGGTCCAGCTGTTTTACATCCTTGCCGAAGTAGGTCTGTGCTGCTTGCCCAAATCCGTTGATAGCGAAGCTGCCCTGCTGCCCCAGCGGAATTTCGTTGGCATAGATCTGAAAAATCTGTTGCTTGTTGAAGCGATTCTCCAGCTGGAAGGTGATGGCAATTTCGATGATCTTTCGTTTCAGTTTCTTTTCCGGGGTCAGGAAGAAGCCGCGCGCCAGCTGCATGGTCAGGGTGGATCCACCCTCCCGCCGCCGTCCTAGCCGCAGATCGTCCCGCAGCGCCCCCAGCAGGCGAAAGTAATCGACACCGCCGTGATCAAAAAAGCGCCGATCCTCGATCGAGGTCACGGCATTCACCAGGTTCGGCGGCAGTTCATTAAAGTTCACCAGCCGGCGCTTGGTGCGGTTCTGCCCTTCCGAGAGCCCGGTAATCAGTACTGGCTCCAGCTCATACGCGTCCAGCGCTTGCCCGCCGTCGCCGGAAATCTGGCTGACCATCCCTTTCGCGAACGTAACCGTAGCCCCCTGTTCGGAGTGATACGATTGCGGCCCCGGCTGGATAGTGATGCTTGCCTCGTTCAGCGCGTACGTGCCCATCCGCGATTTATCGCGATCGCTGTCTCCGCTGTAACCAGCGTTGCGCAACTGCTGGGCAACCGCCTGCGGGGTCAGCTTCTGACCCACACGCAATTCCTTCGGCGCGGCGTAGATCTTGGCCGTCTGCTCGAAGAGGGGCTTCTGCAGCCGCTCGTCCACAATATGGCGGTACGTGTAGTAGTAGTAGCCAAAAATCGATTCGCACACGATCAAGCCCAGCAGGAACGTTCCCACCAGCGCGATCAGGATGATGTTGCGCACCGGGTGCTCTAGTAAGCTTGCTCGGACGACCTTGACTTTAACGGCCAAATTGTAAACTCCTGCATTTCCCGACGCGCTATCGCTTGGGCGCGCTCACTCTTAGACGGTATCTGCAACTTCCCGCAGTCGCTGTGCGATCTCAGCGATGGCGACATCCTGGCTGCTCGCCTTGGAGCGTGTTACCAACTCCACTCTTCCTTCTGACACTTTCTTACCTATATTGATGCGGAAAGGTATGCCCACAAGGTCCGCATCCTTGAATTTCACCCCCGCCCGTTCGTCCCTGTCATCCAGCAAGACGTCGAAGCCGGCGTCCTCGAGCTTCAGGGCTACCTGCTCGGCAGTGGTGGACAGGTTCGCATCGCCCATGTTGGTCACGGTCACCACTACATCGAAGGGAGCAATGGAGCGCCCCAGCCAGAAGCCGTTCGCATCGTGGTTCTGCTCCACTGCCGCGGTCAGGATGCGTTCGATCCCAATACCGTAGCAGCCCATGATGGGCGTCACTTCCTTGCCTCCGGGGTCCAGTACCCGCACCCCCATGCCATCCGAATACCGGTAACCCAGCTTGAAGATGTGTCCCACTTCGATGGCTTTTGCCACTCTCAGCGGGCTTCCGGGCAAAGCCGGGCACTGGGGGCAATTTTCCCCTTCCACCACGTTGCGGACGTCTGCGATCCGGGTGGGCTCGAAGTCTCGGCCCCGGGTCACATTCCGCAGATGATATTCCTCCCGGTTCGCCCCCGCGACCAGATTACGGCGGTGTTCGAGAGCCAGATCCAGGATGACCGTCACTTGGCCGGCCTCCCCCTGCTCGCCGGCTGAAAGGATATCGAGACCGACCGGGCCGAGGTAACCAGCCGGTGAATGAAAGGTTTGCACAATCTCCTCGGCCACCATCGGTCTTAGTTCCCGAGTGCCGGGAAAGAGGGCAGCGAGTTTCGCTTGGTTGAGGGTATGGTCACCGCGCAGCAGAACCACGACCGGGCTGGCGATCTCCGGCGCACCTACCTTGGCCTGCGGGGTTAACGCCATATAGGCCATCGTCTTAATCTGGTGCACCGGATCCAAATCGAGCAGCGCGCCGACCTCTTCGATGGTGCGCCGGCCCGGGGTATGCACTAATTCTGGTGCGCCGTCTCCAGTGGGCGGCAAATCTTCCACTGCCGGCAGCCGCGAGGTGGCTTTCTCGAGATTCGCGGCGTAGTTGCATGTGGGGCAGCTGGCGATCAGGTCTTCTCCCGCCTCGGCGTAGACCATGAACTCCTGCGATTGGGAACCGCCCATGGCGCCTGAGTCGGCCTCCACGGGCACAAAGTTCAATCCGCTGCGGGTAAAAATCGTGCGATAGGCCGCGTCGTGCTTCTTGTAGCTGACGTCCAGGCCTTCCGCATCCAGGTCGAAGGAATAGCTGTCTTTCATGATGAACTGGCGTACCCGCAGCAGGCCCGCCCTGGGCCTCGGTTCATCGCGGAATTTGGTCTGAATTTGGTACCAGATCTGGGGCAGCTGCTTGTAACTACGCAGCTCCTTGCGCGCGATATCGGTCATCACTTCTTCTTCCGTCATGCCCAGAACCAGCCAGGCGCCCTTGCGATCCTGCAGCTTGAACAGGTTCGATCCCATGACCGTCCATCGGCCGCTCTCTTCCCACAACTCACGCGGATGGAGTGCTGGTAGCAGGAACTCCTGCCCGATGCGGTCCATCTCCTCGCGGACGATGGCCTGAATTTTGTTGATAGACCGCTGGCCGAGGAAGAGGTAGGAGTAGATGCCCGCTCCCACTTGACGAATGTATCCGGCACGCAATAGAAATTTGTGACTAGCCACCTCGGCATCGGCCGGGGCTTCACGCAGGGTAGGAATAAACAGTTTCGACCAACGGTGCATTCTGGGGGATACTTTCTCGAGCGACGTGAGCCAATTCTAAATGGTTCAGGCGCGCTTGGCGGTATTCACCGGATTGTCATCAAACCGGGCGGCGCGCTTTCTACAATCCAGGATGCTATGTATAACGAGCCTTTGACCTTTGAAGTCGTTCCGGGCAGCACGGCGGACACCCGCATCTTTCACCTGCACGGCCCGATTACCCTGAGCAATTTGTTCGATTTTCAGAAGACTCTCAACGGCGGCACGGAGAAGCTGACCATCCTCGACTTCACGGAGTCGCAGTACATCGATTCTGCCGGGCTGGGTGCCGTCCTCAATTACTATGTCTCCGGCAAGCGCCACGGCCGTACGATCCGCCTGGTAGCCGTCAACTACCGGGTAGCCGAGCTGCTGAAGCTCACCAGCGCCAACGCCCTGATCAAGACCTACGACACCATTGCCGCCGCAGAGTCCGCCCCCCTCTAAGAAAAACAAGTCCGCCAGGACATGCGGACCTCAGCACAGCACCCTAATGCTGGGAGTAGGTTTTCAACCCACGAGAACGCTCTACCTTGCAAAGACCGGGCTTTTGGCCCCTGCTATCGTGCAACCGGTGAAGAAAAAACCCAAGCCCCTGGGCTTTTCTGTACCCTTTCAGATCAGCTCAAGTCCCCAAAGATCATGAAGATGGAGCACCCCCGCCACGGTACCCGCGGGGTGGACGACCACCAGCGACGTGATCTTCTTTTGCTCCATGATGCTCAGGGCGCGGGCGGCAAACTCCTCAGGGGCAATGGTTCTGGGGGAAGCATTCATCGCATCGCCTGCGGTCATCCCCAGCGCGTCCGGCCCTTTCCGCTCCAGCAGACGGCGCAGGTCACCGTCGCTCATGATGCCGATGAGGGTTTCGCCCTCGGTCACGGTCGTCATGCCGAGGCCTTTGCGGCTCATCTCGTAAATCACGGCTGCTATCGGCGTGGACGCGGACACCCTGGGGATCGAATCGCCGGCGTGCATCACCTCCCGCACCCGGGCTAATTTTTTGCCCAGCTTGCCGCCGGGGTGCAGGTCAGCGAAGTCTTCCGCGCGGAAGCCCTTCTTCAGCGACGCCGCGATGGCGAGAGCGTCGCCCAAAGCCAGCATCACCGTGGTGGAGGCAGTCGGCGCCAACCCTAGCCCGCACGCCTCCTGTTCCACGCTGACGTCGAGGACCACGTCGCTGGCCAGCGCGAGCGTCGACCGCATGGCGCAGCAGAAGCAGACCACCGCATCGCCCATTCGCTTCAGCGTGGGCAGCAGGCGCAGGACTTCCTCGGTCTCGCCACTGTAGGAAAGAGCGAGCACCAGATCGCCCTTGGCCACCATGCCCAGGTCACCATGCAGTGCCTCAGCCGGATGCAGAAAAAGAGCCGGCGTTCCCGTCGAATTGAAGGTAGCCACCAGCTTTTGCGCGATGAGGCCGCTTTTGCCAATGCCGGTGACGACCACGCGCCCGCGCCGCCGCCCGCACTCCACCACCAACTCCACCGCTTGGGTAAAGCTGGCCGACATGCCGTTCTCAAGACGGGCCGCAAGTCGAAGCAGCGCCTCAGCTTCGATGCGTATCAGCTGGGCTGGAGTGGGTGAGGTCATCAATCGCCAATCACAAAACAATTGATCGTAACAGCAGCTGCGGGCAGCCTTTAAGGCGCTCCGCCGGAGCGTCCATTAGAATGGGTTCAGGCAAATGTGTGTAACCGAAAGGTTGCTCCGCCCGGAGAAGGTCACTCGACGTGAAGCGCAATCAATGGGTTATTGTTGTGGTGCTGGCCGCATTCGCGCTTATGGTGTGGTCGGGTTATGCCAATTACAAGCGCCGCAAGCAATACGCACAGCGCCAAGGTTCCGTAGCTCCTGAAAACGCCAACAACCAATCTGTCCAGCAGGACGTTGCCGCCGACGAAGGCCTTCCGGATCTGCGCGGTAAGCGCGCTCCCGAATTCACCCTGCGAACGGTCGAGGGGAAAAAACTCTCCCTCTCCGACTACAAGGGTAAGGCGGTATTGATCAACTTCTGGGCGACCTGGTGTGCGCCGTGCAAGATCGAAATGCCTTGGCTCGTCGCCTTGCGTAGCCAGTACGGTCCACAAGGCTTTGAAATTCTCGGCGTTTCCGAGGATGATTCCGATACACCGCGCGCCAAGCTGGCAAAATTCGGCCAGGAACAGCATCTGAACTACCCATTGCTGGTAGGCGACGACGCGGTGTCGCGCAAGTATGGCGGCGTCGAATTTCTCCCGACCTCCTACTTTGTCGGCCGGGACGGAAAGGTCGTCGCGGAAACCGCCGGCTTGGTCTCAAAGGATGAAGTCGAGGCCAGTATCAAGAAGGCGTTGGCTGCCGGAGGAAAATAGAATGCTCCGCTTCACCGCCCTATTTGCGATCGTTTGCGTTGGCGCTTCCGGCCAGGTAATAAAAGACCCGCCCTTGCCGCTGCCCGGCAGCGCCAATCAGCGAAGCAATGCGGATGCGGCGGTCGAGTTCGTTTCCCCCGACAAAGTAAATATTCCGGCGCGCCACACCGCCCAGATTGACATTCACTTTCGCGTAGCGGATGGTCTGCACATCAACTCTCATGCACCAACGGACAAGTCTTTGATCCCGGCCCGGCTCGCTGTGGTCGAGGTGCAGGGCCTCAATGTCACCGCAGTCGATTTCCCGCCGGGAACCGACTATGCCCCGCAGTTTGCTCCGCGGGAGAAGCTGAATGTATACACCGGTGAGTTCACCTTGCGTGCCCACTTGACGGCGCAGCCGGGCGAGCATCTGTTTCAGGGGGCGCTTCGCTACCAAGCCTGCGACGCGAACGCCTGCATGCCGCCCCACTCCATTCCCGTCTCCGTGACAGTCGTCGCACAATAGTCTGTGAAGGGTACGGCCTTCACAGGTTGCGGAAAAACTCATGAGCAGGGGCTAAGGCCCTCATTTTTTTTCACGCTTAACGGCCCGGCTTGAAAGCGGAAGAGGATCCAGTCCCGCTGCAATTGAAAGCGAAAGCCCGCGGCTAAAGCCGGTGGAGTAGGTGCTGATGGAACCGCTCGGCTTGAAAGCCGAGCTCCCCCGCATAAATGCGGGGGCTCCCACCGGGCTTTGGTTGAGAGGACGGTGGTAGCCCTCTGCTTTAACAGGGGGAGCGACGCTTTAGCGTCGCGGTTCATTTGTTGCCGGTCGAAACTCTCTGGTTCTCACGCAGACTTTAGAGCCCTCATTTTTTTCACGCTTAACGGCCCGGCTTGAAAGCGGAAGAGGATCCAGTCCCGCTGCAATTGCAAGCGAAAGCCCGCGGCTAAAGCCGGTGGAGTAGGTGCTGATGGAACCGCTCGGCTTGAAAGCCGAGCTCCCGCGCATAAATGCGGGGGCTCCCACCGGGCTTTGGTTGAGAGGACGGTGGTAGCCCTCTGCTTTAACAGGGGGAGCGAGGCTTTAGCGTCGCGGTTCATTTGTTGCCGGTCGAAACTCTCTGGTTCTCACGCAGACTCTAAAGCCCTCATTTTTTTCACGCTTAACGGCCCGACTTTAAAGCGGAAGAGGATCCAGTCCCGCTGCAATTCCAAGCGAAAGCCCGCGGCTAAAGCCGGTGGAGTAGGTGCTGATGGAACCGCTCGGCTTGAAAGCCGAGCTCCCCCGCATAAATGCGGGGGCTCCCACCGGGCTTTGGTTGAGAGGACGGTGGTAGCCCTCTGCTTTAACAGGGAGAGCGAGGCTTTAGCGTCGCGGTTCATTTGTTGCCGGTCGAAACTCTCTGGTTCTCACGCAGACTGTAAGGCCCTCATTTTTTTCACGCTTAAGCGGCCCGACTTTAAAGCGGAAGAGGATCCAGTCCCGCTGCAATTGCAAGCGAAAGCCCGGGGCTAAAGCCGGTGGAGTAGGTGCTGATGGAACCGCTCGGCTTGAAAGCCGAGCTCCCGCGCATAAATGCGGGGGCTCCCAGCGGGCTTTGGTTGAGAGGACGGTGGTAGCCCTCTGGTTTAACAGGGAGAGCGAGGCTTTAGCGTCGCGGTTCATTTGTTGCCGGTCGAAACTCTCTGGTTCTCACGCAGACTGTAAGGCCCTCATTTTTTTCACGCTTAACGGCCCGACTTTAAAGCGGAAGAGGATCCAGTCCCGCTGCAATTGCAAGCGAAAGCCCGCGGCTAAAGCCGGTGGAGTAGGTGCTGATGGAACCGCTCGGCTTGAAAGCCGAGCTCCCCCGCATAAATGCGGGGGCTGCCACCGGGCTTTGGTTGAGAGGACGGTGGTAGCCCTCTGGTTTAACAGGGAGAGCGACGCTTTAGCGTCGCGGTTCATTTGTTGCCGGTCGAAACTCTCTGGTTCTCACGCAGACTGTAAAGCCCTCATTTTTTTTCACGCTTAACGGCCCGACTTTAAAGCGGAAGAGGATCCAGTCCCGCTGCAATTGCAAGCGAAAGCCCGCGGCTAAAGCCGGTGGAGTAGGCTGATGGAACCGCTCGGCTTGAAAGCCGAGCTCCCGCGCATAAATGCGGGGGCTGCCAGCGGGCTTTGGTTGAGAGGACGGTGGTAGCCCTCTGCTTTAACAGGGAGAGCGACGCTTTAGCGTCGCGGTTCATTTGTTGCCGGTCCAAACTCTCTGGTTCTCACGCAGACTCTAAAGCCCAGTTCTTTTTAGTCAGTTACGGCACAACTAAAGTCGTGCCCTGATACACGACGGGAGTTTTTCGGCAGCCTCTTCCGGCCGCACATCCATACATTCCGATCGATTCGGCTCCAACCGCTACCGTACCCCCAATTGCTCCTGCGCGGACGGAATCTCGCCGGCCCCCTTCAGCCTCTTCACCACCCGCCCTTTGCCCAAAGCAGCCATCACCGCGAAAAGGCTAGGGGCTACGCCTTGCCCGGTCAGCGCGACCCGCGCTCCATTGATCAGCGTGCCTGCCTTCACGCCCTTCTCCTCGGCAAACGCCCGCAGCAACTGCTCTGCCGCCGGCTCGGTAAACTCCTCCATGGATTGGTAACGATCGCCTAGCTCCACCAGCAGCCCGCGGCTCCGCTCGTCGGACAGAAATTTAGCCACAGCGGCCGTATCGTACTCGTAACCGTCGCTGAAGTACCCACGGAACGCACCCGCAAAATCCTTCAGGCTCCGCGCCCTGGGCTGGAGTAAGGCAATCGCCGCCAGGATCTCTTCCTTGGTCCGGTCGGAGGAAAACTCGCTCTTTGCCCACTCCGCCTCAATCAAAGGCAACAACTCCGCCGGCGAGTAGCGGCGGATCCATTCGGTGTTGAACCAGGCCAACTTCTCATTGTCGAAGACAGCGTTGGAGCGCGAAATGCCATCCACCGAGAAAAGCTTGATCAGCTCATCCGAGGAGAAGATCTCCTGATCCTTTTGGCCGCCGCTTGGCGTCCAGCCCAGCAGAGCAAGAAAATTGCGGAAGGCCTCGGGCACGATCCCCATGTCCTGGTAAGCCAGAACGCTGGTAGCCCCATGACGCTTGGAGAGCCGGCTCTTATCCGGTCCGAGAATCAGCGGCAGGTGAGCAAAAACCGGCAGAGTCTCTCCCAGCGCCTGGTACTGCAGCACTTGCTTGGGTGTATTGGAAATGTGATCGGCGCCCCGAATGACGTGGGTGAGGCGCATATCCAGGTCATCGGCGACCACGCTCAGGTGATAGGTGGGCACGCCGTCGGAGCGCAGCAGGACAAAGTCTTCCAACTCCGCGTTGGCGAATTCCACCCGGCCGAAGACCGCATCCTCGAATGCGGTGGTTCCTCCTTGGGGCACTGCGAAGCGCAGGGCGCCGGGCTCGCCCGCCTGAAACCTTTCGTAGGCCACGGCTGGATCGATCGCCCGGCAGCGCCGGTCGTACATCGGAGGCTTGCCGTCAGACGCTGCCTGACGCCGCCGTTGTTCCAGCTCCTCTTTTGTGCAGAAGCAGTAATACGCATGTCCGTTCGCGCGCAACTTCTCGGCCGTAGCTCGATAGAGGGTCAGCCGCTGGGATTGAAAGAAGGGACCTTCATCCCACTCCATCCCGAGCCAGCGCATTCCGTCGAGGATGCCTTGCACCATGTCCTCGGAGGAGCGTTCGAAATCGGTATCTTCGATCCGCAGTATGAGGGTTCCACCGGTATGGCGGGCAAATAGCCAGTTGAAGAGTGCCGTGCGTGCGCCGCCGACATGCAAGTAGCCGGTAGGTGAAGGCGCAAAACGAACGCGAACATTTTGGGAAATTTCTGGCATCACTTTTCCGATGCTAAATGGTGGGGAGCCCCATTGTTCAGCTTAATGGGATAACAACCCTCGGCGAGCTAGGTGATGTCTTCGGTGTCAAACACCGGCAGCGGCGGTAAGCGCCGGCTCTTGCTACTGCCAAGGCCTTCGCCAACTCCAATCTTGGTCAGTACCTCGTCCAGAGTCTCGGGGTCATCGACCTCAGCTTCCAGCAATCCAATCCCGGTCTTGTCGTCGAACTTTTCCAGCAGAACCACAGCGTGGGCCTGGGCTACGTGATCCTGGTTCAGGCCTTCCGGTGTCTTGGCCTTGATGCCCACCGCGTTCGGCTCAATCTCCAACAATTCCGCTACCCGCTGGCGCATATCACCAGAGATGGGTCCAATTTTCGGGGCGGCCAGCACCAAGGTGGTGTCGACATTAACGATGCGATAGCCGGCAGTCTGCAGTTCTTCCATGGCGAGGTTCAGAAAAATCGCGGAATCCGCATCCTTCCAGCGTGGATCACCCGGAGGGAAAAAGCTGCCGATATCTCCTACGGCAAGCGCGCCCAACAGGGCATCGGTAATGGCGTGCAACAGCACGTCGCCATCCGAGTGCCCGGCCAGGCCCTCTGGATGATCGATGGCAATGCCCCCGATTTTCAATGGCACGCCAGCCTGGAATGCGTGCGAGTCCCAGCCGTAGCCTATTCTCATGCTCATTTCAAGACCTGTCTTGCAAGTAGAACTCTGCCAGTTTTAAATCGCCAGGATGAGTAATTTTTAAGTTTGCCGGGGATCCCAGGACCACTGCGACCGGCGCCCCCGAGCGCTCGACGAGGCTGGCCTCATCCGTTCCCACAAACCCATCCGCCTCCGCGTCGGCGAAGGCCCGGCGCAGAATACTCCAGCGAAACCCTTGCGGCGTCTGGGCCTGCACAATGTGTTCCCGCGGAATGGTGGCCGTTACGATAGCCCCGCGGGCCGTGCGCTCCACCTGCTTGATAGTATCCACGGCCGGCAGTCCTACGATGGCCGCTCCATAAATTTCTACTGCTTCGATGGTTCGCTGGATGGTCGCGGGGTCGATCAGCGGGCGCACCGCATCGTGAACCAGGATGATGTCATCGTCCGCCGCGGAGAGCGCTTTGAGTGCCTGGCTCACTGACTCCTGCCGCGTATCTCCGCCCTCCACCACCTGCACCCGCGCCGCCAGGGCATGTTCGACAATCAGTGTTTCCATGCGGTTGATCTCCGGCTTACGGACGGCGACATAAATCGAGCTCACCCGCGGCACGGCCGCAAACGCGCGCAAGCTGTGGATCAGAATCGGCGTCCCATGCAAGGCGAGAAACTGCTTGGGAGCATTGGGGGTTGCGAGGCCGGGCGCCATGCGCGTGCCCATTCCGGCGGCCGGGAGAATAACGAAGACACGCATAAACATCGGAGTATAGCAGGAAGGGCTCAGCCCTCTACTGGCTCCACGTAGAACATTTCGTTGGTTCGGCGGAAGCCGTTGCTCTCATACAGAGGCCTGCCCTCATCGGTCGAATGGAGAGCGACCACACGAATTTTCTGCTTGCGCGCTTCCGCCAGTGCTTGATCGATCAAGTGGCTGGCCAACTTCTTGCGCCGATGTTCCGGTTCTACGTAAACATTCAGCAGGTATCCGCGCTTGTCCTGACGAGGATCAAGCGGATGCGGCGGCCAGTCGAGAACAATCAAGCCCGCGCCGGCAACTACCTTGGTGTCCTCGACGGTCAGCCATCCCAGGTACCTTCCGTCCGCCAGCCGGGTTTCGACCCACGGTTGAAAATGCTCCGCCATCACATCAAGAATCCTGTTGTCCTGGCGCCCGGCATCCACAAACATCCGCCGCCTGTGGTGAGTGATGATGGCCGCGTCTGCGGGCGTCGCTACTCTTATCTGGTACATGCCCGCAGTATAGCTATGTAGCTCCTTCGATGCTTTACGATCAGGCAGCGATGCAGCCGCCAACCCTGCGAAACCGCCTCTTTCGACCCGGCCAGCGGATCGCCGTCGCGGTCTCCGGTGGCGCGGACTCCGTGGCCTTGCTCCGCCGCCTGCTGCAGGAACGCGAAGCGCTGGGCCTCGTCCTTTCCGTCGCCCACGTCCATCACGGTATTCGTGGAGCCGACGCCGAGGAAGACGCGGCCTTTGTAGCTAGCCTCGCCGCAGCCCACGGCCTGCCGTTGCACCTGCATCGAACGGATGCACCCGCGGCCGCCGCGGCCCTGCATGAGACCTTGGAGGAGGCAGCCCGCAACCTGCGCTATGCATTTTTTCGTGACTTGATCACGGGTGGCAGCACGGATGCCGTCGCCACCGCCCACACCCTTGACGACCAGGCGGAAACCGTCCTGCATAAGCTGCTGCGTGGCGCCTGGACTGAGGGTTTGAGTGGCATCCATCCCGTCCTTCCGTCCGAGCCCGGGAGCATCCTCCGGCCCTTCCTCGAGAACAGCCGTGCCACCATTGAGGGCTGGCTGCTCGAGATACAGCAGCCCTGGCGCGAAGACGCCAGCAACCAGGACATGGCGCACACCCGCAACCGCATTCGCCGGGAACTGCTCCCCCTGCTGCGCAACTTCAATCCCCAGGTTGCCCCGCAACTCGCCCGTTTGGCAACCATTTCGGCCGACGAGGAGGCCTACTGGCAGGCTGAGCTAACCCGCCTCCTTCCTTCGCTGTTGTTGCCCGGCCGCCCCACCCGAGGTGGCGGCCGTTCCGCCAGCACCCATCCGGAAGAGGAAACCGTCGCCATCGAACTGGTCCGCCTGCGCGAACTCCATCCCGCCGTGGCCCGGCGAGTGGTGCGCGCGGCCGCCCGGCGCTTGGGCGCCAGGCTCAGCTTCGAGCAGACCGAACAGCTGCTGGCCTTGGGCGAGTCCCGCCCGGGCAAATTCGAGCTTCCCGGCGGCATCACGGTGGAGCGCAGCCTGCGGGAAATCCGTCTGACCCGCAGATCGGCTCCCCCGAGCCCGGGGCCGGCTTACGCGTTCCCCATCCCAGGCGAGATTCGTGCCCCCGAATACGGCTTGTGCTTGCACGGGCAGCGAACGCAGGACGGTTCGGCCGGCGCGGCCGCCGTCCTGCGGCCCTGGAAAGCCGGCGACCGGGTTTCGATAGCCCACAGCCGGGGTCCCAAGAAAGTTGCAGAGATCCTGGACCGGCTGCACGTGGTGGGTGCGGCGCGAAAGAACTGGCCGGTGGTTGATTGGGAGGGGCGAATCGTCTGGATGCAGGGGGTCGAAGTAGACGCGCCGGAATTTATCTTTACCGTGCAAACCCTGGCCTGAAGACGCGGCAGCCGGGGTAACCGGATCGTCAGTACCCCCCGCGTATAACTTCGGACACGCTTTCCCGCCGATTCGGAGACGTTTCCCGCTTCTGCGGAGTAGAATAAATTTGGCGCAAAGAGTGAGGGTGGGCGCGTACGGTATTGCCGTATCCAATATCCACCAGTCTTTCGAATCGGCGGCTGATTACGGTCGTCTAATAGATGTCAAAGGCTGAAGGGACGTTCTTGGTGTAGCGATTCGCTCCGCCTCGAGTAATCCATTCTCTTTTATCGTGGCGCAGTAGAAAGAGGGTTTTTCGTGAATTCGACGGTCAAGACAATAATTTTCTGGGTATTCATCCTGGCTTGCCTCGTCCTACTTTGGCAGATCGTCCAGAAGAGCACGGGCATGAGTCATGACCGGGAAATTTCCTTTTCTCAATTCATGCAGGACGGCCAGCAGGGCAAGATCAGCGATGTGACCGTAATCAACAGTGAAGTCCACGGCCACTATGCCAACGACAGAGAAGCCTTCCACACCACTGTGCCGGCCAACTACCCTGACATGTTCAAGATCCTTCAAGACAACCATGTCAGCATTACGGTGAAGGACACGCAGGGTAATTCGTGGCTTCCGATTCTTCTCAACTTCGCTCCCATCATCGTGATCGCCGCCCTGTGGTTCTTCATGTTGCGGCAGATGCAGAGCGGGGGCAACAAGGCCTTGTCGTTTGGCAAGAGCCGCGCCCGCCTGCTCTCGATGCAGCAAAAGAAGATCACCTTCAAAGATGTGGCCGGTGTGGATGAGGCCAAGGAAGAATTGAAGGAGATCATCGAGTTCCTGCGCGAAGCCCAGAAGTTCCAGAAATTGGGCGGCCGCATCCCCAAGGGGGTGCTGCTCGTCGGACCTCCAGGCACCGGTAAGACCCTGTTGGCCCGGGCAGTGGCCGGCGAGGCCAACGTGCCGTTCTTCTCCATCTCCGGTTCCGACTTTGTGGAGATGTTTGTCGGCGTCGGCGCAAGCCGTGTGCGCGACCTCTTTGAGCAGGGAAAGAAAAATGCTCCTTGCATCATCTTCATCGACGAAATCGACGCTGTGGGACGTCACCGCGGCGCTGGACTCGGCGGCGGACACGACGAGCGCGAGCAGACACTGAATCAGTTGCTGGTTGAGATGGACGGCTTTGAGTCCAATGACGGTGTCATTCTGATCGCCGCCACCAACCGCCCCGATGTGCTTGACCCCGCGCTACTGCGTCCCGGCCGTTTCGATCGCCGTGTCGTGGTGGGCAGGCCGGACGTACGTGGCCGCGAAGAGGTGCTGCGCGTTCACGCCAAGAAAGTTCCTTTGGCGGAAGACGTAGACCTTCGCATCCTGGCTCGCGGAACCCCTGGCTTTTCCGGTGCCGACTTGGCCAACATGGTGAATGAGGCGGCGCTCAATGCAGCCCGCGCCAATCGTAAGGCCGTGCACCAGTTTGATTTTGAACTGGCCAAGGACAAGGTCATGATGGGCGCCGAGCGCAAGTCCATGCTCCTCTCTGAGGATGACAAGCGCGACACTGCTTACCATGAGGCCGGCCACGTTCTGGTGGCTGCCATGCGTGATCATGCTGACCCGTTGCATAAGGTCACCATCATTCCGCGCGGCATGGCTCTGGGCGTGACCATGCAGTTGCCCGAAGAAGACAAGCATACCGTCACCAAGGACTACCTCGAAACGCAGCTCGCCATCCTGATGGGTGGCCGTTGTGCCGAGGAAATCTTCATGAACCGCAAGACCACGGGCGCCGGAAATGACATTGAACGGGCGACGGATCTAGCGCGCAAGATGGTTTGCGAGTACGGCATGAGTCGCATGGGCCCGTTGACTTTCGGCAAGAAGGAAGAGCAGATCTTCCTCGGCCGCGAGATCGCCCAGCACCGCGATTTCTCCGAAGAGACGGCGCGTCAGATCGATGCCGAAGTGCGCAGCCTGGTGGACGATGCCTACAAGTCTGCCTACTCCATCCTGGGCGACCACAAGGACACGATGCATCGCATGGCGCAAGCCCTGCTGGATCGTGAAACCCTGGACGCGAACGACATTCGCATGATCATCGAGGGCAAGGAACTACCGCCGCTGCCTCCGCTTGGACCGCCCCCAGGCAACACCACTGGTGACGTTCAGCATGTGATCAAACCAGAGCCTGGCCGTGCACCCGGTTTCGGCGGCGAAAGCCAGCCCTCACCCGCCTAGCCCAAAAGCAATCCAAAAGCAAAGCCCCGTTTCCATGGAAATGGGGCTTTGCTTTTGCGTCGCGAGAATCCTAGTTTGAAGAGGCGACCGAGATCAGGCGTGAGGAACCCGCAAATGAGAACACATCAAGGCCCGGTCGGCCCTCCAGGCCTTGGCGATGAGAGAGTCTAACGTCCGATCAGAACCTCACCACACCCCCAGATGCGACAATAGCCATAGCATGCGCGGTTCCTTTGTTCTGCTGGTGGCTCTTGCTTTGCCTGTCCTCTCCGGTTGTGGATACCACACCCTCGGATCCGCTGCTCATCTGCCGGATACGGTCCACACCCTGGCTGTCCCCATCTTCAAAAACAAGACGCAGTACTATCACACAGAAGTTCCCATGACCCAGGCGGTCATCCACGAATTTACGGATCGCACCCGTCTCGCCGTTACGCCCGATGCAGGGGATGGCGCCGACGCCACCGTCGATGGCACCATCATCTCCGAATCCGTGGCGCCGTTGACCTATCGCACCGAAACCACCGACGTCCAGACTGGGCAGACCACCAGCGTCACCTCCAGCTTCCTGATCACCATCAATGTGAACGTGCTGGTGACCGATCGCGACCACCGCGTCCTTTACCAGCACACCAACTACGTCTTTCATGAGCAGTTCGAAACCACCGTCGATGTCACCAGCTTTATCGAAGAAGATTCTCCCGCGGTGCAGCGGCTCTCGCGGGACTTTGCGCAAGCTCTCGTGAGCGATATCCTGGAATCCTTCTAAAGGGGAGAACATGCCTACGGATGACGGCAGCAAGCTCCGCAGCTTCTCCTCCTCCGATCGCTTCGTGGCCGAGATAAAAGCCGCGGTAACGTCGAGAACTCCATTACGCGCGGGATACGTCTTTGCCGGCGATGAAGTCTTCCTCTACGAGCGCTGCCGCCGCGCTGTTGTGGACTCGCTCATCGACCCCACCCTGCGCGAGTTCTCGCTCAGCGATCTCGATCTGGCAGAGACCAGCATCTTCCATGTGCTGGATCTCGCCCGCACGCCTTCTCTGATGGCGCCCTTCCAGGTCATTTTCGTCAGAAACCTCAAGTCCCTCTATACGCGCGGCGCGAAAAAGGAAGAGTTCGCGGCGCTGAAAGACTACTTCCATTCCCCCAACCCCCAGGCGCTGCTGATCTTTGTCGCCGATCACCTCCGTCTCCCCGCGGATCTGAGACGCATGGACCTGCAGGACAAGGACCGCTATGAACGAATCCGTGAAACGCTGGGCGATGATTGTGGCTTGGTCGAACTAGCCCGCGTGGACGAAGCGGATGCCGTGCGCTGGCTGATCGCGACCGGCGACAGCCGCGGGATGAAGTTTGACGCGGACGCTGCGCGCGAACTCGCCGATGCTCTGGGCGCGGATATGATGCTCATTGCGAGTGAGCTGGAGAAGCTGATGCTGTACGCTTTTGATCGGAAGCGAATCACTCTGGGTGACGTGGAGACCATGGTGCTGGCGGCCAAGCAGCGCTCGCTCTACGAGCTCACAGACGCGATCACCGCGCGCGACAAACCGCGGGCCCTTGCCTTGCTGCATGGCCTGCTCAATGCCTCCGACGGTGGTGAGGACTCAGCCATCGGCCATCTCTATATGCTGGCCCGCACCTTTCGCCAGATGGTGGTCATCCTGGAGAAGAATGTGCGCGACTCGCGCGCCATCTGGCAAGCTCTGTGGCAGGGTTTCCGCATGCCTCCCTTTGCTGCCGAGGACCTCATCCGCCAGGCCCGCCGCTACGGCTCGCGCCGGGAGCTTACACAACTGCTTCGCCTGATTGCTCACGCCGATCTCGAATTGCGCTCCTCCCCGCCTGATAAACGCCTGGTACTGGAGCGCCTGGTGATTGAACTGGCGAGCGAACCGCGTCCCCGCGCCACAGCTTTGGCGAACGCGCAATACGCTATGGAGCTCTGAAGCTCTCCTCAAAACGGCTTCGCAAAAATCTTCTACACTCGATGCAAGCCGATCATTGCCGCCCGGATAGGCCCTCAGGAACACCAGGATGATGTCGAAGCACCTTTTTCCGCCAGCCAAGATCGCGCTGGGGTTGTGGCTGGGCTGTGCGCCCTGGTTCGCGTTTTGGTTCGCAAATTTCACAGTCGCAGCGGCATCCCATCCCAAAGATCCGGCCGCCTCCGGCCTCGAGGAACGCATCCTGGTAGCACCCTTGGGTTATCGCCCACCTGGATCGCTCTACATGCTTTCCGGCAGAGCGTTCAGCTCCCTGGACTTTATCGATGCCCACCACCTGTTGTTCACCTTCCATCAGCCGCGCCTGATGCGGCGCGAACAGAATCCAGACCGGTTCGACGACGACCAGGTCATCCAAGCCGTGGTGCTCAGCCTTCCCGGCGGCGAGGTCGCGGCCTCCGCGGAATGGCGGATGCATGACCGCTGGAGATATCTGTGGCCACTCGGCGGCGGCAAGTTTCTGATACGCCAGAAGAATGCTTATTCGCTCACCGACGCATCCCTGAAGCTCCATTCCTACATCGAGGTCCCCACCGCGATCCTCTCAACGGAGGTTTCCCCGGATGGCCGCATCCTGGTGATTGAGCACCAATTTGAACGGCATTCTGCCGAGCAGCACCACAAGCTGGAGGCGCAGGCGCAGGAATACGGGGAGTCCCCTCCGCCTGAGGACACCCAAATCACGCTCGTGAATATAGCCTCGAGAGAGGTAGTGGCTGCCCTGCGCACAGAGTCGCCCATCACCGTACCCATCACCTCTACGGGATACGTGGGCGTAGCCAGGGATAAGGGCGAGGATCAGTTCCTGGTCCGCTTCGTTCCCTTTACGGGCGATCCGTTGGTATTGGGTAGGGTGGCCTCCACGTGCACGCCCCACGAGAATTTTCTGAACCAGAAGGCTCTGGTCATCGAGAGTTGTGGACCCAAATCGTCGGATACCTACCTCGACGCCTGGACCACGGACGGAAAAAAGCTGTGGAACGGCCGTCGTGACGGCCGTTTTGTGTGGCCTAATTTTGCCTATTCGCGGACCGGGGGCCGTTTCGCCGTGAGCCTGCTGCACGTCTCACACAGCATCGACCTGGTCGATTCACTCAACGACGAAGATGTACGCGAACAGGTGGTTCAGGTCTTCGACTCGGCAACCGGCGCTTTGCTGATGACCACCAATGCTTCGCCCATCTTGACCGCGGGACAGAACTTCGCGCTCTCCGAAGATGGCGGGCGCCTGGCGGTCCTGCGCGAGGGGGCGATTGAGATTTACGACGTGCCTTCCGCCGCGGCAGCAGAAAAAAGCGATACTCCGCCGCCGCAGAAGAAGTGAGCCTTTAGGCGGCCTTGTGGGTAAGGGCCTTAACCCGCGCATGCAACCGGGCTTTGTAGCGGGAGGCGGTGTTCTTGTGCAAAACACCCTTTTGCACGCTCTTATCGAGCGCGGATACGGTCTTGCCGTACTGTTCGGCAACCGCCGGGGAATCCCCCTTGGTAATGGCCTCGCGAAGGGCGCGAAGGGACTTGCGAACGTGACTCTTGTTGGCGCGGTTAACTGCGGTGCGCTTGACTGTCTGACGGGCGCGCTTCAGCGCCGACACATGATTTGCCATGGTAAACCCTTAGCTTTCTTGAAACTGGGAGCAGGCGGCAAAGAAGCCTCAAGGCACGCCCACAAACCTCGATTTTACGGGCTTTGATGCCCCCGGTCAATTGACTCACCGTTCTCTCACCCGAAGAAGGCGTCCCGCCGGCACCCTGGCGCATCCAACATGCAAAGAATTCACGGAATAGGCGTTGACGCCATGACCGGCAAACGCTACTCTGTGCCCATCCACGGGAAATATCTGGTGATTATCGCCAACCCGGCTAAACATCCGATGCACGTGCAGTTTCCTGTGCCTCTGCCTTTCCACTGTGTTGAAACCACACCACCAATCATGTCAGTCCCTAGGGATCTGATAGGAGGTCATTTCTCCGCTTGATGAAAAAAGCGCTGGAAATCACGCCCAACCTGGAGCCCCTTTTCGGGACTCGCGATGAGAATCTGAGGCTACTCGAGCAAAACCTGCACGTCCGCATCGACTTGCGTTCCGATGCGCTGCACGTGGAGGGCTCTCCGGAGGCAATTGCCCGTTTTGAACGGGTTTTTGCCGATTATGAGCATTTGCGACGCAACGGCACTCTGCTATGTAACGGCGAGTTGCATGGCATGCTCAAGTTGGTCACCGCCGATCCAGCGGTCACTTTGCGCGGATTGGTGGAGAGCGGCAAGCAGCGCTCCGCGGGCATCAAGCGCATGGTGCAGCCCCGTTCCATCAACCAGCGGCGCTACTTCGAAGCGATCGAGGAATGCGATATGGTCTTCGGCGTCGGCCCCGCCGGCACCGGCAAGACCTACCTGGCGGTCGCCATGGCAGCGTCCGCGCTCCTGGCCAAGAAGGTCAGCCGCATCATCCTGGTGAGGCCCGCGGTCGAAGCGGGCGAACGCCTGGGCTTCCTGCCTGGAACGCTGCAGGAGAAAGTCGATCCCTACCTGCGTCCGCTCTACGACGCACTCTATGACCTGCTGGAGCAGGACCGGGTGGACAAGATGTTGGAGCGCAACGTCATCGAGGTGGCCCCGCTGGCGTTCATGCGCGGGCGAACCCTCAACGATGCTTTCATCATCATGGACGAGGCGCAGAACACCACCAGCGAACAGATGAAGATGTTCCTCACCCGTCTGGGCAGCAACTCCAAAGCCGTCATTACCGGCGATGTCACCCAGATCGATTTGCCCAATCCCAAGAAGAGCGGGCTGGTGGAGGCCATTGAGATTCTGCGCGGCGTGGATGGCATCCGTTTCTGTCATTTTGAAGATGGCGATGTGGTTCGTCATCACCTCGTGCAACGGGTCATCCGGGCTTACGACAGCTTTGGCCGGGCGCAGAGGGAACTGCCCCTCAACTTGCGAGAAGGCGCATCAGCCAAATCGGCGCCCAAACCGCAGTAGGCATTTGGAATCATTCAGATGCCTGATAGTTCTCCTGTAAGCCTCGCGGCGACGTAGTCTCATGGCAAGATGATCGTTATTGAAGCTGCCCCAGGGAAGACGTTGCCGGCAGCCTCTGCTCTCGGAAAGCGTGACCTAAACCGGTTTCTGGTCAAAGCTACAGAGGCACTTGGTCTGGCCGGTGATTTCTCCGTCCTTCTGACCGGAGATGAACAACTACGCGCGATGAATCTTCAGTTCCGGGGCGTGGACAAGCCCACCGATGTGCTCTCGTTCCCGGCGCTCCCAGAGGCTATGAACAGCGGGCAGGGTGGCGATCTCGCCATCTCTCTCCAGACCGCCGCCGTCCAGGCGGCAGACCACGGCCACAGCTTGCAAATGGAAGTTAAGGTACTGATCCTGCACGGTCTATTGCATCTGGCTGGTTACGATCACGAGCGCGATCGCGGGCAGATGCGGCGTCGCGAAACCCTGCTGCGCAAGCAGTTTGCTTTGCCCGCCGGTCTGGTCGAACGCACTTTAGTCGAGCCCAAACGGCCCGCCCGCCGTCGCTCCGCCCCAAAGGGTGGCAAGCCATGAGCCTCGTTTTCGGATTAGCGATCGCTCTCCTGCTCTTCATCCTGACTCTCTCTTCTTACATCGCGCGGCTGTATGCCGAGACCGGCAAATTTCTTTCTGGCGAGTTCCAGGAGAATATCGATGTCTGGGAGCTCAAGGTGGAACCCAAGCTGGGTCTCAGTCGTGAGCGGGCCGCTCTTTCAGCCGCCGTCCTGGCCCAATTCTCCCTGGCCTCTCTGGCTCTCTTCTTTGGTGTGCTGCTCTTTGCCGGCAACGGAGGTGTTCGTCCCAGCGTGGCCGAGGGGGCGCAGGCGGTGCTCGGCGCTGTCCTGGTCATCGTGCTCTTCAATCAATTCCTGCCCTTTGTCTTTTTCACCCGCACTACTGGGCTTTGGGTGGTGCGGCTTACTCCCGTCATCCGGGTGCTTTTATACCTCGTGCTGCCAGTGACTCTGTTGCTTGCATTTCTGCTGTCGATCGCAGCTCTGGCCGAGCCCCTACCCGGAAAGCCTGAGGAGGATCCCAGCGAGGCGGCCGTCGAGGCACTCATCGAAGCGGGAGAGGAAGAGGGAATCATTGAGGAGGGTGACCGCGACCTGGTCCGCTCCGCGGTGGAATTTGGCGACAAGGTGGTGCGAGATGTCATGACTCCCCGCCCCCATGTCTTTGCGGTCCCCGCGGATATGACGTTGGAAGACTTCATCTCCGGGCTGAAGCAGCACCCCTACTCGCGGGTCCCGGTTTTTCGCGGCTCGCTGGACCACGTGACCGGGATTGCCTTCGCCCACGATCTCCTTCATATTGCCGACGCTGCCGCCAGCACACAGACGGTGGCGAGCATCCAGCGGCCGGCAGCGCTCGTCCCGGAAACCAAGCGGGTGAATGAACTCTTACGCGAGATGCAGCGCGAGAAACAGCACATGCGCGTGGTGATTGACGAGTATGGTGGGGTCGCTGGCCTGGTCACCATCGAAGATCTGCTGGAGGAGATCGTCGGGCGCATCAGCGATGAGCACGAATACGACAGTGAGCAGGATGCGCCAATACATGAAGCCGGTGGCACCTGGCTGGTTCCAGGCGACCTGGAGATAGCCCGGCTTGAAGATCTGATCAGTGGCGGCTACCAGGTCGCGCAGGAATATCAGGCTGCGACCGTCGCCGGCCTGGTAAGCGAGATTGCAGGACGGATCCCGCTGCCGGGCGAGGTGATCGTAGCCGACTCACTACGCTTTGAGGTGGTCGCGTCGACTGACCGCCGGGTGGAACGGGTTCGTGTATCGGCCATCGACAACGACGATCGTGAAAGCCGGGGGCTACACTAAGGTGTGCGCTCTGGTTTCGTTTCCATCCTCGGCCGTCCCAATGCAGGCAAGTCCACGCTGCTGAACGCCCTCATCGGCGAGAAGATCGCGATTGTTTCCAACAAGCCCCAGACCACCCGCAACCGGATCCAGGGAATCGTGGAAGTGCCCGCGCGCAAGGGCAAGAGTGCCGCGCAGATCGTATTTGTCGACACTCCTGGCGTCCACCGGCCGGGCTCTCAACTCGACCGGCGCATGATGCAGGAAGTGTACGAGGCGCTGGAAAGCCGGGACATCGTCATCCTGATGGTGGACGCGTCCCGCCACAGTGAAGTGCCTGAAGAGGGTAAGAAGCTATCCCGCCGCGCAGAACGTGAAAGCACTGAAGACGAGTTTGTCATGCAGCTTATTCAAAAGCTCGACTGCCCGGTCTTCCTGGTCATCAACAAAATCGATCTGGTCCTGCGGTCCAAGCTTCTTCCGCTGATCGAGCGTTTCAGTGCCTTGCATCCGTTTGCCGAGGTGATCCCCATCTCCGCCAGCAAGAAAGACGGCCTCGACGTCTTGTTGACGAAACTGGTGGAGTATCTTCCGACCGGCCAGAGATATTTCCCCAAGGATCAATTCACCGATCAGCCCGAGCGCTTCCTGGTCGCCGAGCTTATCCGCGAGCGCATACTGCTGGAGACCGGCGAGGAAGTCCCTTACGCTTCCGCGGTAGTGGTGGAGCGCTTTGAAGAGCCGGAGGCCGCCAAAGGAGCAAAGTTGCCGCTGACGCGCATCTCGGCAGTGATCTATTGCGAGCGTGTGGGGCAGAAGGCGATCCTGATCGGCAAAGGGGGCACCAAGCTCAAGAGCATAGGAGCCGCTGCGCGCAAAGAGATCGAATCCCTTCTAGGCACGCGGGTCTATCTAGAACTGCACGTGATCGTAGAAGAGAACTGGCGCGAATCAAGATACTTCGTAGACTCGCTGGATTGGCGCAAACAACTAGAAGACCTGGCCCAATCCAACTCCGGCTCACCGAAGCCCATCAAAGCCGAACGGGTGCCTGGGACGAAAAAGAAGGGCGCTACTCCCGCACGCTAATCCCCAAGCTCTTCATCTTCCTGTACAAGTGACTACGTTCCAACCCCAACGCCTCCGCTGCGCGGCTAACATTCCCGTGGCACTCATCGATCTTTTTCAAAATGTAATCCCGTTCATAAGCTTCCCGGGCCTGGTGCAGGGTACTGAACTCCTCGCCTTTGCGGCTATTCCCGCGGAACACCAGCATGGGCAGGTGTTTGCGTTCGATGCGTACCGTGAGTGGATTTAGGATCATGACCCGTTCGATTACGTTTCGCAGTTCGCGCACATTGCCCGGCCAATGGTATTGCTTCAGCACGGCAACCGCCTCATCGCTCATCTCGATTCGCGGACGGCCATACTGGCGGCCAAACTCCAGTAAAAACTCGCGCACCAAAAACGGGATATCCTCTTTCCGGTCGCGCAGCGGTGGCACAAAAAACGGAATGACGTTCAATCGATAAAAAAAATCCTCGCGAAAGTTTCCCTTAGCGATCTCCTCTTCCAGGTCCTTGTTGGTGGCCGCAATCACCCGGACATCCACCTGGATAGCCTGCGTGGCGCCCACCGGAGTAAAGCGCTGCTCATCCAGCGCGCGCAAAACCTTGGCCTGCATCTTCAGGCTCATGTCGCCGACTTCATCGAGAAACAGAGTGCCGTTATCGGCTCGTTCAAAGGTGCCGCGCTTCTCGACCGGGCCATTGGGAATCGCGCTGTGGCGATAACCAAAAATTTCGCTCTCGATGTAATCCTCAGGGATGGCGGCACAGTTCAGCTCCACAAACACCCGTTCGTTGCGCAGGCTTTCGCTGTGGATGGCGCGAGCGATCAGCTCCTTGCCGGACCCGGACTCGCCATAGATCAGCACCCGTCCATTGGTAGGCGCCATCAGCTTGATCTGCTGCCGGAGTGCCTTGATCGAGACGCTCTCTCCGGTAATCGGCACCCGCATCAGCAGCTGGCGCTTGAACTCCTGGTTTTCGCTGCGCAACCGCTTCGCTTCCACCGCATTCTTCAGCAGTATCAGCGTGCGATCAATCGAAAGCGGCTTCTCCAGAAAGTCGAACGCACCCAGTTTGGTTGCGCGCACCGCGGTTTCAATGGTGCCGTGGCCGGAGATGATGATTACTTCCGGCAGGCTCTCGATCTCGAGCGATCGGATCTCCGTCAGTACTTCCAACCCGTCCCGATCGGGCAGCCAGATGTCGAGCAGCAACACGTCGTAAGACGCGTCCCGTAGCAACACCATGGCCTCGGAGGCGCTGGCCGTGCTGGTGACAGCGTATCCATCTTCCTTCAGGATCTCGCCCAGGGATTCGCGGATCTCCGCTTCGTCGTCGACGATCAGGATGTGGTTCATGCCGGCGTCCTGCCGTTAACCCCGACAAGCGCTATTTCGTGCGCGCTCTTGGCATCGGACAGCGGCAGTTCGATGATGAATCGCGCTCCCGTAGGGCTGTTTTGCTCCGCGCGAATCGCCCCACTGTGTTCCTGGATAATTTTGGAGGCAATTGCCAATCCCAGCCCGGTGCCGCGTTGTTTGGTGGAGAAGTAGGGAAGAAAAAGGCGCTCGCGCATTTCGTCGTTCAGGCCATGACCGGTATCGGCAACCACGATCTCTGCTGTAGTGTGCCCCTCGATCACCCCGGTTTCGATTGTCAATTCACGCAGTAGGCTGCTTTGCATCGCTTCGGCTGCATTGTCGATCAAATTGGCCAGCGCTCTCTTGAGGGCCTCTGGATCCGCCAGTACCTGGGGAATGCCCGCGCCCAATCGCTGAACGATCCGAATGTGATGCAGCCTTCCCGCGAACAGCGCGAGGGCACTCTCTACGATCGAATTAAGATCGCAGACTTTGGGACGCGAGGTAGGGAATTGGGCCAGCGAGGCAAATTGATCCACCAGCCGGCGCATGGTCTGAACCGACCCCAGTATCACTTCGCTGCACTTGCGAATCACCGTGTCTGAATCCGGCAACGGGCGGTCGACATGCTTGCGGATGCGCTCCGCGGAGAGCGCAATCGGAGTCAACGGGTTTTTTATTTCGTGGGCCACCCGTTGGGCAACTTCCTTCCACGCCACTTGACGCTGCGCGTGCAGGAAATCGGTAACGTCCTCCAGCACCAGGATGCATCCCTCGCGATCTTTGCCCAACTCCAGCCGGGCGATCGTCGCGGTTACATTCAGTGCGCCGCGCGGTCCGGGCAGCTCAATCTCCGTGGCTGCCAAGCCCATTCGTTTGCTGCGCCGCAAGAGCACAATCAACTCATCAGCGATTTCCCGCGGCAAGATAGATTCGAGCGGCATGCCCGCCAGGTCGTGGTGTTCCCGCGGACTGAGCAGGTTGCGCGAGGCGCGGTTTGCCTGCAGTACGCACATCTCGGGGTCGAGCGTAACCACCGCGCTGGGGATGGTCTCGAGAACCGTTTCCAGCTCACTGCGCCGCTCCTCCAGTGCCCGATTGGCCGCGGACAGCTGGGTGGTGGACGTTTCGGCCAAGGCGCGGCTCTCTTCCAGGTCCTCCGCCATGCGGTTGAACGAGCGCACCAGTTCCCCCAGCTCCTCGGTCGCCGCCACCCTCACCCGGTGAGCGTAATGGCCGGCGGCCACGGCGTCCATCGCATCCGCCAAAGCCTCGACTGGCCTGGTTACCTGCTTGGAAAGAAAAAGTGCCAGCCAGCTGCTGGCGAAGAAGACCAGCGTCGTCAGAAGGAACATCAAAAGCAGATAGGTGCTGCGGATCGTCTTGCGTGCGCGATAAAGGGCCTGGTAGTCGCGGGCGCCGGAGCGAATGTCCTGGACGGTCGCGCTTAACCCTGAAGGCAGGGGCAGACCGGCAACCACGATGCATCCTTCTACGGTGCTCGCCGCCCCCAGTACATATTCATTTTTTCCGCTCACCAGCATAGGCACGTCGCTGCGCTGGGCGGCGTGCAAAACGGTGGTTGCTAATGGTTCGCGGCCTTGCCCAACGTCCCTTTCGGCCTCATCCATCCAGGAACGAACGATAGCCTGTCCATCATCCTGGGGCAGCTGATATTGCTCCACAATCTCGCCGTTGCGGAAGACCACGGCAAAACCGCCCTCCAGTGTGATGCGGTGGGTGCCGATCTCGCGCAGCAGGGCCCCGGAGTTTCCAGTCTGCAGCGCGTGAGCCAGGCTGGGGGAACTGGCCAGCGATTCCGCTTCCGCCCTGGCGTTGTTGGCGGCGTACTGCGAGAGCTCCATGGCTACCAGGGTTGAATCCTGGCGCATTTGGGAGGAGGGCTGCGAGAACCAGCGCTCCATGGAGCGATTGAGCAGCCCGAAGCTGAACAGGAACAACAACCCGGCGGGCGCGAAGGACAGCAGCAATGCGCCCACCAGCATGCGGCTGCGAATTCTCGAGCCCAGCACTCGGCTGCGCTGGTCAGCCAGCAGCTTCACTATGTTCCGGAAGAGCAGGATAAGTAGCGTGAGCAGCAGCAAAAACGCGATGACGGAAAGCGCGGTGAACAGCAGGATCTGGCCCGTTCCGTGGGGGCGCAGAAAGGGTGGAAGGGGATTGAAAGCATTCAGGGCGGCCAGTGCGAGCGCCAGCAGGAACATGCCGCCACCCAGCGCTGCGACCGCATTGCGTCGGTGCCGGGACTCTGTTCCCATGCGGCTCCCCCTGTGTATCTAACAGCTTACAACTCAGGGCATAATCCCGCATATGCCAGGGGAACCGCGGATCGTTCTCGGGAGGGAGCTTACAAGGAGTTCATCTTGAGCAGAAACTCAGCGTTATTACGGGTCTTGCCCAAACGGTCGACCAGCAACTCCATCGCTTCGACCGGCGACAGCGGATTAAGCACCTTACGCAGCACCCAAATACGCTGCAAATCCTCCTTGGGAATGAGCAACTCTTCCTTACGCGTTCCAGACCGCTGAATGTCGATGGCAGGAAAGACCCGCTTGTCGACCAGCTTGCGATCGAGAATCACTTCCATATTGCCGGTGCCTTTGAACTCTTCAAAGATAACTTCATCCATGCGTGAGCCCGTGTCGACGAGCGCAGTAGCAATGATGGTGAGCGAACCGCCTTCTTCAATGTTGCGCGCCGCCCCAAAGAACCGCTTCGGGCGCTGCAAAGCATTGGAATCGACACCGCCGGAAAGCACCTTGCCCGAAGGCGGGACAATCGTGTTGTAGGCGCGTGCCAGGCGCGTAATGGAATCTAGAAGAATAACTACATCGCGCTTGTGTTCAACCAGCCGCTTGGCCTTTTCGATGACCATCTCGGCCACCTGCACGTGGCGCGCCGCGGGCTCGTCAAAGGTAGAGCTGATCACTTCGCCCTTAACCGACCGCTGCATGTCGGTTACTTCCTCAGGGCGCTCGTCAATCAGCAAAACAATCAGCGCTACCTCGGGGTGATTCGTCGTTACGGAGTTGGCAATCGACTGCAACAGCATCGTCTTACCGGTCCGTGGAGGAGCAACGATCAGCCCGCGCTGGCCTTTACCCACGGGGGTCAACAGATCCATGACCCGTCCGCTGGTATTTTCGTGAACCGTCTCCATCTTGACTCGTTCCTGGGGATAGAGAGGCGTCAGATTGTCGAAGAGAATCTTGTTCCGGGTCTCTTCAGGCGACTCAAAGTTGATCGCCTCGATTTTTACCAGGGCAAAATATTTCTCCCCTTCGTGGGGAGGACGCACGTTGCCACTGATGGTGTCACCGGTTTTCAGATCGAATTTTCGGATCTGCGAGGGAGAGACATAGATGTCATCGGGGCCGGGCAGGTAATTGTAGTCAGGAGAACGAAGAAAGCCGTAGCCGTCGGGAAGTATTTCTAACACCCCTTCGGCAAAGATGTGGCCTTCTTTTTCACTCTGGGCCTGAAGAATCTTGAAGATAAGATCCTGTTTGCGGAGCCCGCTGGCGCCTGGGATTTCGAGCGTGCGCGCAATGCGGCTGAGCTCCGTTATATTTTTTTCTTTCAACTCGGAAATGGTCATTTTCACCTACGGAGGGAAGTTATGGAGGGGTTTACCGGGCAGGAATCTTGCTGGTGTTAAGCAGGTTCGAATGTCTGGGGAAGGGGTTGCGGAGGCCCAGAACAGGGCCGCGCTTACGCTGCGCGGCGCTGCTGGAGCTGGGTTGCTTCCGGTGTTGCGGCGGACGATGCCGCCGGGCTTTCGTGATGGAAGCGGACTAAAACCTCATTGGTGGTGTCTTGAAGACGGGTATTGGGCTTGTGCAGCTTACGCGTGGCCTTCGAGGCCAGCTGACACAGTGTATAGCGATTCGTAACGTGGGCAAGTGCCCCAAAGATAAGATCAGAGCGCATCTTTATTCTCCTTCATCCTTTGACCGTCCATATGCGCATTATTGAGACGGCAAAGAACTTGCCTCGCGCGGCGTCGGTCGTTTTCTATTTGTTAGACGCGAATGCTCTCTTGCGGGAACAATTTTTTCGTCTGGTTTATTGTTGTCCACCGGATACTGGAATGATTCCCTGCGCCCCCAAATACGGCGCTTCCGGCGGAATCCCTCGCGCGAAACCCTCATGCAGAGGCGCTTTTCGAAGACTTGGCCTCTGTCTCAGGTGCGCATGCCTCTCAACCACCAGCATGTCGCGCTGCTGTGACCTCTGTGCCTAAGGAGTTCCTGTTTTTCGGGTGCTGGATGCACTTCACTGAAGCTGAAAAACCACAGGAAGGTGCCAGATAGTATGATTCAAGCCCGAAAGGCGCGTTCTCATCAAGCCATGTAGAACTTAACTCGATCGAATCGGGGGGTCAACTCTTTTTTTCATAGAAATTACTCGGTTGATTCCCGAAAATGGAATATCCGGCGCTCCGCCCAAGTTTTCGGCAACTTCCAACCCCAACTGCGTACCATGAGCGAAGGCAGATTTGCCACCCTCCATGACGAAACATCGCACTCCGGACGATCCCGTCGCCGAACCTGCACTCCCCCCACTCTCACTCGAAAAAGCAGAGAAAGGCCGCTCTATGTGGGAACTTCTTCTTCAACTGCGCGTTTTGTTGCCCTATCTGGCTCGCATCGTGCCCTTGCTCGATCGAGGCCTGCTCAAGGGTCCCTCGGACAGCCCTGAACTCACCAAGGGAATTGCCGAGATGCAGAACAGCAGCAGGGACTTAGAGGTACAGGCGAGGAACCAGGCGCTCCAATTAGAACGAATCGAGCAGCAGATGGCCCGTCTGCGCGTGGTTCAAGAAAACGACATGGAAGAGAACCGCAGGCTGGGCACCGAGATTCGGGCGCTGCGCAGCTGGTTGTTTGCCATGGCGATCCTGTTGGTCGTGCTTCTTCTGGTTTCGGTCGGCTTGCTTACGTTCCTGGTGATCCATGCTTAGTGCGACCCGGTAGCGTGGCCGGCTTCAGTCATTATTGATGAGATGGAAATTTATTTCCATCTCATCAATCCGACTTCGCGACAAGGCTAATTTCTCGCTTAACCCTTACGCCTTCCTGTTGCCAGTTGTTCTAATGCGGGACTAGGATACGCGATAGTTCGGTGCAGTCCTCCCTTGGGACGTGCCAGATCTCCCCTACGAAGTCGTTCCAGGCCTCACGATAGCAAAGAAAAGCTGGCGACTTTCATTCGTCAGCGTGTGTGGAGTGACTCTCTATGGCATGGTATGCCTATTGTATTAGTGAAAAGCAGGCGTTTCCTGAACTCACCCGCCATCGAAAACCCATACCAATGGAATCGGTGATGGGAATCTCAGGAAATCAGATCTTCCTCTATCCAGCCAGCGACCTAGCAGTCATCGTCAGTGAACATCATCCCTCAGAAAATCTAGACCAAAAGGCAGCCGTCGAGCATGCACGCGTGATCAGCGACTGTTTCAAACTATCCACAGTACTTCCTTTTCGCTTTGGCACGGTGTTTGCGGACGACGAAGCCCTTCGGAAATCGATTCGCTCCAATCAACGGCAATTTCTTGCCAATGTCGAACGTTTGCGCGGCAAGGCCGAGATGCACCTCAAAGTGCTCTTGGATGATTGCTGCCGCGAACAGGGCACTCCAGTTCCCATGGACAGGGTAGGCAAAGAATACCTGTCGAGCCTACGGGAGAGCGCCACTCGGCAACGCGAACGACAGACCAAGGCGCGGGCAGTTTCGGTGCAGATGCACCGTATGTTCAGCCCGCTTGATGAAGAGATCAGCTGCCGCAGGATGGATTCCGGCAAGATGCTCCTCGACATCGCTCATCTGATCGATCACAAGGGAATAGAGCGCTATCAGAATAAGTATTCAAGCGCCAGCCAGCAGCTGAAGGATTGCCACATGCAACTCTCCGGCCCCTGGCCCCCTTATCACTTCGTGCAGCGGCTCACTCGCCCGGTGCACGTACATGCCGTACCTGCATAAGACAGTTGTTAACGAAAACAAGAACCCCGGCTATCCGCCGGGTTTTTTGTTTTTGTGCGTGTGTGAACCGGCGAAAAGGACCGTTCACCGTATGCGCGTACGCTCGCACCCTAACCGACCTTGTTGGCCGCCGGCATATTCTTTCTACGGCTGAGTACGAAGCTGGCTTGGGAACGCCGGTCTGCGGAAGCGTGGTCGATCTTCCGCCAAAAAGCGACGAAATAATCCACTGCGGAAATGATTGACACCAACACCATAAAATAAATAGCCGCGGCCGCGATCCACTCCACCGGCAGGATGAACCACCCGAAGTGCCACTCATACCAACCGTGGGCCAAGATCACCGCAACCACCGAAACAATCTGGATGACCGTCTTCAGCTTGGCCAGGTCGCTAGCCTCGATGGTGAAGCCTTCCGAACTGGCAATCGACCGCAGTCCACTCACCAGAAACTCACGGCCAATCACCAGCACCGCGACCCAAGCCTTCATGAGATGGGGATTGAATTGGACCAGGCAAATGTATGCGGCCGTAATCATCAGCTTGTCGGCCAAGGGATCCAGGAGCATGCCCATCGTCGTAATCTGGCCGCGTTTGCGCGCCAGGTATCCGTCCACCCCATCGGTGATGGAGGCCAGGATGAATAGCAGGGAAGCGGCAATCTCCTGCTCTCCGTGGACGCTACGAAAAGGGTAAACGCCCGAGAGCATCCAGATGAGCAGGGGAATGCAGCAGATGCGGCTCATCGTGATGGAGTTTGGCAGGTTCACGATAGACTCGGCTGGTTGAGGAAAAGGCTCGCGTTCGCCCTTGTCATCATTATGCACCAGTCAGGGCGAGTTACTTCCGTACTAGGGGCGGGGCCCCGCAGTCTGGAGGCCCCCCTTAGCCCTGAACTCAGGCGTAAATGCCGCGTTGCTTGATGGTGAAGGCCACGCGGTCGATGGCCAGCATATAGGCGGCGATGCGGTTGTTCACCGCGTGGGCTTCCGCGTAGCGAACCACATCGCCGAAGCTTTCCACCAGGATGCTTTCCAACTGCTCGTTCACCACCGCTTCCTTCCAGAAATAGCCCTGGCGGTCCTGCACCCACTCGAAGTAGGAAGCAGTCACCCCGCCGGCATTGGCCAAAATGTCAGGAATAATGAAGATCTTCTTGTCCGCCAGGATCTCATCGGCAACGGCAGTGGTGGGGCCGTTCGCGCCTTCGCAAACGATGCGTGCCTTGATGCGGTCCGCATTGCGGCTGGTGATGACGTTCTCCGTGGCAGCCGGGATCAGAATTTCACAATCGGAAACCAGCAGGCCGGCGGAATCCACCGCCTCTGCTCCCTTGAAGCCCAAGACCGTGCCGTTACGCTGGCGGTACTCCAGTAGCAGATGGATGTCGATCCCGTTGGCGTTGTAGAGGCCGCCGTCAAATTCGGCGATGCCGATGATTTTGTAACCCTTTTCCATCATCAACTTGGCAGCGTTTGAGCCCACGTTGCCGAAGCCTTGGATGATCACCCGGCATCCTTCGCGCTGCATATTCAAATAACGCAGGGCTTCGTCACACACCACCGCGATGCCGCGGCCGGTAGCTTCGCGCCGTCCCCGCGACCCGCCGATGTTCAGCGGTTTTCCGGTAACCACAGCAGTCACCGTCTGGCGCATATGCATGGAGTAGGTGTCCATGATCCAGGCCATGGTCTGCTCGTTGGTGTTGATGTCCGGGGCGGGTACGTCCTTCTCCGGGCCGATGAACTCAATCAGTTCCGAGGTGTAGCGGCGGGTCATGCGCTCCAGCTCGCCGATAGACATCTTCTTGGGGTCGCAGATCACGCCCCCCTTGGCCCCTCCGAACGGGATATTGACCACGGCGCACTTCCACGTCATCCAGCTGGCCAGGGCGCGCACTTCATCCAGGGTTACGTCGGGGGAATAGCGAATCCCGCCCTTGCCCGGCCCACGGGCTATCGAGTGTTGCACTCGGAAGCCGGTAAAGACCTCAATGCTTCCGTTGTCCATCATCACCGGGATGTGCACGATCACTTCGCGTGCAGGGAAGCGTAATACCTTCCACAAGCCTTCATCCAGGTTGAGTCTTCGCGCGGCAAAGTCAAATCGGGCAGCCTGGGCTTCCCAGGGATTAATTTCCTGCTCGAGCGTTACGGTTTGCATACCAATCTCCAAACATGGACTGCATTTGGCAGTCCTCCATGTCCCACCGCGGTTGAGCCGTTCGCGCCCGGGCGGGACGGCGCAGGCACATCGACGGGGCGAAATCGAGCGTCACTCAGCAAGATCTCGGCTTACCGGCGAGCCCTACGCGCGTTTTGCGCTCACTTGGCCGGACCTGTTTCTCGCACTACCCCAAACCTACCGAGTATAGGCGTCCCCAAGAACCTCGGGCAAGCGCCTACCGGCACCTCAAATGCTTGAGTTGCCTCTGCTTAAGATGCATTCGGGCACCGTTATTGTTCAGGAGAAATCCTCTACTCTAGAGGTGCTTGCGGCTATGGCCATTTAGTATGAGCAGGAATGCCGGCAGACACTACCATTTCGCCCGCGCGTGCAGAATTCCTTCAACTGGCGGTCACGCATACCCTGGTTCCGGTTTACCGTACGCTTACGGCGGACCTCGAAACCCCGGTATCCGCCTTTTTGCGCCTCGCCTCCGATGAACCCCAATCCTTTCTCCTCGAATCCGTGGAGGGCGGCGAAAAGGTGGGGCGCTATACCTTCATCGGCATCCGACCTTATCGCACCATCCTGTCCCGGGGAAGTTCCGTCTCCATCAACGAGCGAGGCAAGAAGCGGTCCCTGCAGGGCGACGTCTTCGCCCTGCTGAAGGACTTGCTGGCCGGTCACAAGCCGGCGCACATCGCCGGGCTGCCACCCTTCACCTCGGGGGCGGTTGGTTTCTTTGCCTATGACGTGGTGCGTCAGATCGAGCGTTTGCCCGAGCTGGCGGAGGACGATCTGGGCATCCCGGACGCCTGCCTGATGTTCTTCGATGAGGTATTGGCGTTCGACCATGTGCGCAAGCAGATCCAGCTCATCGTCACCGCGGACCTCACCCGCCAGAAGCCTGCAGCCGCCTATGCCGACGCCCAGCAGCGGTTAGGCCGTTTGGAGAAGCGCCTGGCCCGGCCCCTCCCCAAACCCCGGCGTGCTGCGCCCAAGGGCAAGCTCTCGGTGACCAGCCACACCCTGAAGAAGGATTTCCTAGCCTCCGTCGCCAGGATCAAGGAGTACATCGCGGCCGGCGATATCTTCCAGGCCGTGCTTTCGCAGCGCTTCGAATTGAAGCCGGGCGTCGATCCCTTCTCCGTCTACCGGGCTCTGCGTATCGTCAATCCCTCGCCCTATCTGTATTTCCTGCGCTTCGGTTTAGAAAATCAGGGCAAGCCAGAAAAGACGCCCACCTGCCTGGTAGGGTCCTCTCCTGAATTATTGGTCCGCGTGCAGCAACGCCACGTGGAATACCGTCCCATTGCGGGCACGCGTCCACGCTCCGCCAGCGAGGAAGAAGATCTGCGCATCGAGCAGGAGTTGTTGGCCAACGAGAAGGAGCGTGCCGAGCACGTAATGCTGGTCGATCTGGGCCGCAACGATATTGGCAGGGTATGCGAGTTCGGCACTGTCCGGGTCAAGAGCCTGATGCATGTGGAGCGCTATTCTCACGTGATGCATCTGGTCAGCGCGCTAGAGGGGCAACTGAAGAAGGGACTCTCCGCGGTCGATGCCTTCTGCGCCTGCTTCCCGGCAGGCACCTTGAGTGGTGCGCCCAAGATACGGGCGATGGAGATCATCGAAGAGCTGGAGCCGACGCGGCGCGGCATTTACGGCGGGAGTGTCTTCTACGCAGACTTCTCAGGAAATTTCGACTCCTGCATCGCCATAAGGAGCATGCTCCTCAAAGGCGAGCAAGGCTACATTCAAGCCGGCGGCGGCATAGTAGCCGACTCGGTGCCGGAAGAAGAGTACGAAGAGTCAGTAAACAAGGCGAAAGCAGTAGTCCGTGCAGTAGAAGCAGCCAGGGCCGCCGCCACCCGCCACCGGCAGTAAACGCAGCATTCGACGGGCTGGGGCCAATTCCGAAGATGATCTGAGCGCCGTAGGAGCGGCACCCCACGGGCAACAAAATTCCACCCGGGCTACACTGAACCAAGCGGCGCGCCTATGCTCTTCGTCCTCGACAACTACGACTCCTTCACCTACAACCTGGTGCAATACATGGGTGAGTTGGGAGCCGAGATGGTCATCCGCCGGAACGACGAATTAACCGTGGAGCAGATCGAAGACCTCCACCCGGAGCGTATCGTCCTCTCTCCCGGACCATGTACCCCTCAGGAAGCCGGCATCAGCATTCCCCTTATCCAGTATTTCGCCGGCAAGGTCCCCATACTCGGCGTCTGCCTGGGCCATCAAGCCATCGGAGCCGCCTTCGGAGCAAACGTGGTGCGCGCACCGCAGTTGATGCATGGCAAGACCAGCCCGGTGGAGCACGATGGCCGCAATCTCTTCGCCGGCCTTCCCAGCCCCATGACGTGCACGCGCTATCACTCTCTGATCGTTGCTGACGAAGGTTTGCCCGACGAGCTTGAAGTCACCGCGCGCGTGCAAAATGGCCATAGCAACGGGACCATCATGGGCTTGCGGCATCGCCGCTTTCCCATTGAGGGCGTCCAGTTTCACCCCGAGAGCGTGCTCACCGTCGACGGCAAGAGCCTGATCCGGAATTTCCTCTCTCTTTGACAATGCTGGTTGAAAAGCTAAAACCACGGTTTCTCCTGATCGGCCTTCTCGGCGCCCGCCTGCTTGCGGCGCAGGAGCCGATTGGTCGAACATCCGCCACCGAGGTACAAGTTTCCGGGGCGGTGGACATCTCTCATGGCGAGACCGTGCTGGGCAATGGAAGCGCGATCACCGCGGGTGACCAAGCCGTGAAGATTACGCTCCAGCGGGGCGGCTCACTGCGGCTGTGTTCTACCAGCAGCGTGCACCTGTCGAAGGACCGCTCCATCTCCGACCCAGCCAGCAGCGCGCTCATGATGGCGCTCGACCGCGGAGCGATCGAGGCAAACTACGCGGTCGGCACCTATTCCGATGTGCTGCTCACCGCCGACCTCCGCATCCTCATTTCCGGCCCGGGACAGGCTGACTTGAGCATCCGGGTCAATCCCAAGGGAGATACCTGCGTGGACAATCACGGCGCAAACGCGCCGTACGTCACCGTCACCAGCCAACTCGAGGGCGGAGCCTACCGGGTGCTGCCGGATCAACGCGTCAATTTCCAGCATGGCAGCCTGCGGGAAGTGGTGGATCACGAGCCGGAGGCCTGCGGCTGCCCAGCGGTCCCTGTCACCTCGGTGGCCAGTACTGGGGCTACGACAACCGCACCCCCAGGACGGCCGGTCGGTGGACCCTCCTCTACGGCTGCGGATACCGCTTTTCCCATTGCGGAAAGCGAAGGCCTGGCTGCGCCTCCCACTGCAAAACCCGCGCCGGTGGTTCCCGCAGGGGAAACCCATGCCCAGGTGACCGTTCCGCTCACCTACAACGGAGAAAATCCTGCTCCAGCGCCGCCCGTTCCTCCCGCTGCCGCCGCGCCCACTACCACCGCCCCGGCTGCGGCGCCTGCCGCTGTCCCGCCTACGGCGCAACCTGAAGTCGCCGCCCCACCCCCGGCCGCGTCCACCAACCAGGGCGGCCTCTTCCACCGCATCGGCCATTTCTTTTCCAAAATCTTCGGCAAATAGGGGTCGGGGTGGCCGGGCCGCCGTTCCTCCCAGCCACGAGCTACAATCGACCTTGAGGCGATCCCCGCATTTGGTATTGGGGTGTCACGCCCATTCCAGCGAGAAGATGAAGGAGTTTTTCTTTTATGGCGATTCCCGCCACACAGATGCGTCCGGGCATGATCATCAAGCACAACAACGAGCTGCACACAGTCTTCAGTGTTGAGCATCGAACCCCCGGAAACCTGCGCGCATTTATCCAGGCCAAGCTCCGCAACCTGCGCACCGGAGCCATGTTCGAGCACCGCTTCCGCTCCCCGGACCCGATCGAACGCGTCATTGTCGACGAGGTTCCCATGGATTTCCTTTACGCGGATGGCGATGACTACTACTTCATGAACACCGAGAATTACGAACAGACCAACCTGAAGGGCGCCACTTTGGGGGATGCCATCGAGTACCTCATCCCGAATCTTCAGATCAAGGTCTCGTTTTTCGATGGCGTGCCCGTGGGCATTGAGCTGCCAGGCACCGTCGAGATGACTGTGGTGGAAACCGAACCAGGCCTGAAGTCGGCGACTGCGTCCTCAGTCACCAAACCGGCCAAGCTCGAGACTGGCCTGGTGGTGCAGGTGCCCCCATTCATCAACGAAGGGGAAAAGATTCGCGTCGACACTGCAGAGGGCGCCTACCTTTCTCGGGCATGACGCATTTCGAACTGAATCCATCACGCTCAATCACAGGCTCAAATCTATGGTCCGCTATTACGTCGTCAAAGGCCGTGTGCAAGGGGTTGGCTTTCGTTGGCTCGTCCATCAGGAAGCAGGAGCTCGTGGATTGAAAGGATGGGTTCGCAATACTGAAGCGGGCGAGGTGGAAATCATGGTGGCGGGCAGTGAAGATAAACTGGCCGAGCTTCGCTCTGTGCTGCAACGCGGCTCCCGCGGCAGTCGCGTAGACGCCGTGCAGGAGCGTGACATGGACGAATCCGTCGCCGCAAGCCTCGAATCGTTCCGAATTGAAGGAGCCTGGTAAGTACGCATGCCTCATCCCCCAATCAACTGCGAGCCCCTGAAGTCTCTTATCCGAACCATTCCGGATTTCCCCAAGCCAGGAATTCTGTTCTACGACATCACCACCCTGCTCAAGGACAAGAAGGGTTACGCCACCCTGGTGGACGCCCTCGCAGCGCACTACATCGGCGTGGAGGATGTGGATTTGGTGCTGGCCATCGAGGCCCGGGGATTTATCTTCGGACCCGCCCTCGCCTACCGTTTGAATGCCGGCTTCGTGCCGGTGCGGAAGCCGGGCAAGCTGCCCGGCGAAACGGCGCGCGTGACCTATGACCTTGAGTATGGAACCGATGCCCTGGAAATCCACCTCGACGCCATCGAGCCGGGCCAGAACGTGCTGATCGTGGATGACCTGCTGGCTACCGGAGGAACGATGGAAGCAACCGTAAAACTGGTTCGCCGATTGGGCGCCAGAATCGTCGGATTAGCGTTTGCCATCGAGCTTGATTTTCTCCACGGGCGGGACCGGTTCAAAGAGTATGACGTCTTCAGCCTGTTGCATTACAGCGAGTAGTTACACCACTCTGCGGCCGCCGCCCAGCAGGTGAATGATCAATGCCACGGCCGCGACGATTAGCAGGATATGCAGGGCAAACGCGGCGATGTGGAAGAGCAGAAAGCCGCCTACCCAGAGCAGGATCAGAATGATCGCCAGCGCCAGCCACATTTCCGGTGCACCTCGCGGAGAGTATCTCATGCTTCTGCACGCGCCCTTAGCCATCTTGTCGGGAGCCATGTTGTTTGCGTGGGGACCGATCGCGCTCGCCGCAGCTCCAGCCCAGTCTTCGGCAGTCACCGCACTGACGCACGTGCGGGTGATCGATGGCACTGGCCATCCTCCGCTAGAAGATGCCACGGTCGTGATCCAGGGCAATCAAATTCTGGCCATTCATTCTGGGGCGGAGGCGCTCCCAACCGGTGCGCGCGTGCTCGATCTGCATGGGGACACGGTGATGCCCGGGTTGATCAACGCCCACGGTCATCTGGCGCTGGTCCAGGATGGCCAGAACTCGGCTACGGCGTACACCCCGGAAAACGTGCTTGCAGAATTGCGCCAATACGAGAGTTACGGTGTGACTGCGATGTTATCGCTGGGGATGAACCGCGATCTGCTTTACTCCATCCGCCAGCAGCAGCGGCAAGGCAAGCTGGATGGCGCTACGGTCTTCACCGCAGACCGCGGCATAGGCGTTCCGGACGCCGCTCCCCCCTTGCCCGGCGCTCCTGATCAGATCTACCGCCCGGCAACCGTGGAAGAAGCGCGCGCGACGGTGGACGCGATCGCCAAGCGGCATGCGGACATAATCAAGATCTGGGTGGACAGCCTGGGAGGAACCAAGCCAGCCATGTCCCCTGAGGTTTACCGTGCGGTCATCCAGGAAGCGCACAAGCACCATCTGCGCGTAGCCGCACATGTTTACTACCTTGCGGACGCCAAGTCGCTCGTCAACGATGGCGTGGACGTGCTGGCGCACAGTGTGCGCGACAAACCGGTTGACCAGGAGCTGATTGCCGCGATCAAGCGCCGGGGTGTCTGGTACATTCCCACCTTCACCGTCGATGAGTCGTTCTACATCTATGCCGAGCACCCCGGGTTCATGCAGATTAATTTTTTCAAAGAAGCGATCTCTCCGGTGTTGCTGACGACGCTCACCAGTGACGCCTACAGCAAGAAGGTGAGTGAGGATCCGAAGACCGCGCAGCACAAGGCGGACTTTGCCATGGACAAGCAAAACCTGAAGGCTTTGTATGATGCTGGTGTTCTGGTCGGTTTTGGAACCGATTCAGGTGCTATGCCCACCCGCATTCCAGGATTCTCTGAGCATCGCGAACTGGAAGACATGGTGCAGGCCGGTCTCACGCCGATGCAAGCCATTGTCTGCGCTACCAGCAGCAACGCGATGTTACTTGGCATTGAGGCTACGCGCGGAACGCTACGGCCAGGCAAGCGTGCGGACCTGATCGTGTTGGCCGCAAATCCTCTCGACGACATCACCAACACGCGCTCGATTGTGACCATCTTCCACGACGGCCGCACCGTGGCCCCCCGCGTACCGGTAGTAATGGCTAAGTAGCGCGCAACCAAAAGCCCCTGAGGCACTGCTTTCTGCCCGACGCGACGCTTCTTCTAGTTCTTCACTTTCCTCGGCATAGGTCCCGCTTCACGCACTCCCGCCGGCGCTTCAAATTTGGCGAAATTCTTAGCGAATTTCTCCGCCAGCATCACCGCCTGCTGATCATAAGCGTGCGGATCTTTCCACGCATTCCGCGGATTCAACAACTCCGCCGGCACTTCGGGGCAACTGACCGGGATACTCAAACCAAACGCCGGCTCGGTAACAAATTCGACGTTGTCCAGTCTTCCCTCCAATGCAGCGTTAACCATGGCGCGGGTGTGTTTCAAGCTCATGCGCTCGCCGGTGCCGAAAGCACCGCCCGTCCAACCGGTATTCACCAGCCAGCACTGCGCCTTGTGCTGCTGCAGCCGTTCCCCCAACATCTTCGCGTACACCGCGGGAGCCAGTGGGATAAACGGCGACGCAAAGCAGGTGGAGAACTCCGGCACCGGTTCGCTGCCCAGTCCTGCTTCGGTTCCCGCCAGCTTGGCTGTATATCCGGAAAGAAAGTGATACATCGCCTGTGCCGGGTTAAGCCTGGCGATCGGCGGCAGCACACCAAACGCATCGGCAGTCAGGAAAAGAACATGATTGGGATGACCACCCACCCCAGGGATGACCGCCTTGGCAATGAACTCGACCGGATAGGCAGCCCGGGTATTTTCCGTGTACCGGATATCGCTATAATCCGGCGCCCCGGTCTTGCTATCGATCACCACATTTTCGAGCACCGCGCCAAACCGGATCGCATGGTAAATCTGTGGTTCTTTTTCCGGCGATAGATCGACGCACTTGGCGTAGCAGCCACCTTCAATGTTGAAAATGCCTGCCCCACTCCAGCCGTGTTCATCGTCCCCGATAAGCCGTCGCTGCGGATCCGCCGACAGTGTGGTTTTCCCCGTTCCGGAAAGTCCGAAGAACAGCGCTGTGTCTCCGCCTTTCCCCAAGTTGGCCGAGCAGTGCATCGGGAAGACGTCGCGCTCGGGCAAAAGAAAATTCATCACACCGAAGATCGACTTTTTCATCTCGCCGGCATACTTCGTGCCTCCGATAAGAATGATGCGGCGGGTGAAATCCGTAATGATGAACGTACTCGAATGGGTGCCGTCGCGCTCCGGCACTGCCTCGAACTCGGGCGCGGCGATCACCGTGAATTCAGGCTTATGGCCGGCCAGTTCCTCCCCCGGCACGCGCACGAACAACTGTTTCACGAACAGGGCGTGCCAGGCATACTCGGCAACGATTTGCACGGGAAGCTGGTAGTGCTTGTCAGCACCCGCAAACAAATCGAGAACGTAAAGATCACGCTCCCGCATGTGAGCTACGACCCGCGCCAGCAACGCTTCGAATTTTGCCGGATCGAAGGGCTGGTTCACCTTGCCCCAATCCACGGTCTCGCCGGTGATGTCATCCCGCACGATGAACTTATCTCGCGGGGAGCGCCCGGTTCGCGCGCCGGTCAGTGCCACCAGGGCGCCGTTATCGGCCAGGCTCGCCTCACCCCGGGCGATCGCTGCCTCGACCAATTGCGGGGTCGAGAGGTTCCTGTGGACGTGGGCGCCTTCCACCAGCTTTGCTGTCAATGTGGTTGCCTTGACCGAATCCACGCGAGCACCTCCCGGGGCAACTACTCAGGTAAGTGAGTTTACCCGTGCGCAACCTTTGCGGCAACGGGTTTAGAGCGTCTTACCCAATGGCGGTTGTCTTTCGAGCAATGACCCGGACCCGGGGTGCCGGAAATCCGGGGGGCCGGGGACCTGACAGGATGAAAGACCTTACGAGCGAGGCATCACCGGCAACTCCGGCAGCAGGGTGGAGTGACCCACTTCCTTCATGACCGCGTCCACCTGCTCCAGGACCTCGGCCACGCTCATGGTGTACATCTCGCGGCCATTGTCATACCCGCTCTCCGCGGCCTGCTTCAAGTAGCGGCCGGCCACCTGGGCCGCCAGCCGATCGGTGATGACGTGCCCGGAGCGCTCTTTCTGCACCACCCAGGCATCCGCCGGCATAGCAATCCAAACCGGGCGGCCATTTACCTCGAACCGGATGTCGACCGCGTCCGCGTGGCGGGTGGCAATCGCCACCACGTTCGCGGTCCACCGGCAGTGCAGATCTTCGCGGGTCCAGTGATCGGTTACATGGAAGTCTTCGTACATGGCTAATAGCCTAGCATTTCAGGGCTTATCCACTGTCTTGCCTGCTCCAGTTGCTCTCAGTGGAGGGTTTCTTCACTTGGTACAGCAAACAATCGAGAAAAAATAAAAAAAGAAAGAGAATTTACCCTAGAATCTGCGTCCAATTAGGCGACACTAGAACGAACTTTTGACCTGTGTTGAGGAGCAACTAAAAAGTGGTTCATAATCCCGAAATCATACAGCGATTCGAACAGACCCTTCGCCGGCAGGAAAAGCAGTTGGAGCAGTCCATGATCTCAGCCGTGGAGCAGGGGCGCGAAGTGGCCGCAGACAGTGCCCTGGACGCTGCCGACCAGGCTGTGCAGTCCTATCAGAAAGAAATGCTTTTCAGCCAAAGTACCAGTGGACATGAGCAACTCGCCCTCGTCCGCCTGGCCCTCAAGAGAATTGATGAGGGTAGCTTCGGAGAATGCATTCACTGCGGCAAAACCATCGGCCTGAAACGGCTCGAAGCTCTTCCCTGGACCCCGTATTGCATCGATTGCCGGGAGAAGATCGAAAACGGCGAAATCGAAGACCCGGTTGCCGCCGCTTAAGCTGGCCGGCCGCCCTTGCATGCGCCGGGGTTTGGCGGTTTGACCCGCAAACTTCGGCGCTGCTAAACTTTAGAAGCCCTCGCAGACGGCAAAAGTCACAGCTGCTGAACTGCGACCCCGCCTAAGACTGGCTTCTGAAGGAATTTAGTGGACACCCAGACACGTCACGCGCTCAAACAAGACCGTTTAGTCGAAGCCACCAGGACCAGTTTTGACTGGTTTCAAGAGAATCGATCGAAGGTCATTACCGCCTGCGTTGCCGCGGTAGTGTGCCTTGCGATCGTCATAGCAGGTTTCGTCCTTTACGGTAAGCGTTCGGCAGCGGCCGACCTGGCTTTTGGCGAGGCGATGGACACCTACAACGCGCCCTTGGCCCAGCCTGGACAGCCTCCGCTTCCGGGGGAAAAGACGTTTGCCACAGCCGCGGAACGTGCCAAGTTGGCCAACCAGCAGTTTGCGCAAGTCGCCGGCCAGTACGGCCTGTTTGAAGCGGGCAAGACCGCCCGCTACTTCGCCGGAATCACAGCGATCGATCTGGGCCAGAACGGCCCGGCGGAATCCTCTCTGAAGCAGGTCGCAGATGGTCACGATGCTGCACTGGCATCGCTGGCCAAGCTGGCCTTAGCCAACCTGTACCAGCAGACCAATCGCACCAGCCAGGCAGTGGACCTTTTGCAACAGCTCATCGCGAAACCAACCAACACTGTCCCGGCCGATGCATCACGGTTGCAGCTGGCTGCGATTTACGAAAAGACCAATCCCGCGGAAGCCAATCGAATCTACGCCCAGCTGAAGAGTTCCAAAACGGCCGCCGGCCAGATCGCCACGCAAAAGCTACAGCAGAAGTAGCAAAAGCCATCAGTGTGTCACAGGCGTAGTGGCCGTAGCTCCGGGCTGCTGTTCGGCGTCGGTCTGAAACTTCTTGTACTCGTCGAACCGGATATCCACGTCGGCTCGGATGCCTGCTACCAGGAATGCTCTTGCCTGCAGGTGCAACGTGATCGCCGTTGGCAGCCACGCCTCGTTGCGAATCAGCCCCTGATCGAAAACCAGATTAGTGCCCTTGGCGATGGATGCGAGCAGTCCAAAACCGACATGGTAGTTCTCGTCCAGGGTCGCGCTCATCCGTGAGACCTCACGGTCCGCCTCGTCGATCCACACCGTGCCGCTCACTTTCTTGAGCGCATCTTCGTCCCGGCCGTGGGTCTTGGCGTGTTCGTCCCCGGCGAAGTCGAAGGCGATGGTGTCGCGCCCCTTCAGGCTGACCCGGCGCGGTTTGGAAAAGACAACGATCTGCAGCAGGCGTGCCACCGTGATGTCATCTTTTTCTTCAGGGCTCTTATAGCCCGGTTGCGAAATCTTGATCACTTCCTTGTTGACCCGGTCTTGTTCCTTGCGCGCCTGGTCCGGGGTAAGATCCTTGCCATCCTTGCGCACCAGCTTTTCCACCCGGTGTCCGTTGACGAAGAAGACCTCGTGTTCTTCGGTTTCGATCTTTTTCGTATTCCCGCTGCTGTCCAGTTCCCGGGTCGTCTGCACGGCGCGGAAGGTATAGTTCTCCCGCACCTTGTCCAGCTGTTTTTGGTGTGCCTCAACCTCCCGCAGCATGGTCGCGGCATCGGGAATAGCCGTCGGCTCGCTTGCCCCGCCGACTCCCGACAACACGGCGACCAATGCACTAGTTGCGAGCCACGGACTCGAACGCATATCCTGCCCCTTACCGGTCATCTTAGCGTAGGCTGTTGGAGCGAAAGGAAATCAACACGATGGTGCCATTGCTTTTGAAGTGGGTTCTGGGCGCCTTAGCCCTATTGGCGGTAACCTACATCGTTCCCGGCTTTCGGGTGGTGAGCCTGCCCTCCGCCCTGGTGGCGGTCCTGGTCATCGGTTTTCTCAACATGACGCTGGGCCTGCTCCTGAAGGTGATCACGTTTCCCTTTGCCATTCTCACCCTGGGACTGCTCTTTTTAGTCATCAACGCCTTCATGCTGATCCTGGCCAGCAGGATCACTCCCGGACTGCAAATCGCGAGCTTCGGCGCAGCCTTCATTGGAGCCGTGGTCCTGGCAGTGGTGCACGTCATCATCGAAGCCGTGATCTAAGTATCCTCAACCAAACCCCGCACTAATTGCTTCTATCCCGCAACGATGGGCTTTCAAGCCCTGATTTTTTCACGCTTAGCGGCCCGACTTGAAAGCGGAAGAGGATCCAATCCCGCTGCAATTGCAAGCGAAAGCCCGCGGCTAAAGCCGGTGGAGTAGGCTGATGGAGCCGCTCGGCTTGAAAGCCGAGCTCCCCCGCATAAATGCGGGGGCTCCCACCGGGTTTTGGTTGAGAGGACGGTGGGAGCCCCCTGGTTTAACAGGGAGAGCGGCGCTTTAGCGTCGCGGTTCATTTGTTGCCGGTCGAAACTCTCTGGTTCTCACGCAGACTCTTTAGTCGTGCCGTAAAAAGGCTTCGCTGCGAGGGCTTTAAAGTCCTCTTTTTTCACGCTTAACGGCCCGACTTAAAGCCGAGCTCCCCCGCATAAATGCGGGGGCTGCCACCGGGTTTTGGTTGAGAGGACGGTGGGAGCCCCCTGGTTTAAAGGGAGAGCGGCGCTTTAGCGTCGCGGTTCATTTGTTGCCGGTGCAAATGGGTGCCCCATTCAAGCCGTGCTTTGGCATCAGCCTACTGAGTCGAGCCGGGAGTCGCAGTTTGGAGTGGGGTATGGGGTGCCGCAACGCCCCGCGGCAACTGCGTCTGGGGTCCATTGGTTAGAACCCCCCGCCCCGATCGTGATCGACCGCGACCCTGGTTAACGGGCGTGGGTTGCACCGGAACCGGTTCTACGGGAACGTGCACTGCCGACGCTGTCCCGAACCCTCCCGCCGCCGGGGCGACCACGCGGGGCGCGCCCGCCACCGGCATATTTTGCACAGAGATAGGGTGCGGAAGCACCAGGTTGCGCAGAGCAGGGTTCAGCGCTACGGCGGACACCGCAATCCCGGCCGCCAAGGCAAAGGCGGAGACCGCCTGGACCATAGAAATGGAAAAACCCTTGCGTGGAACTTGAAGCCGCCGGTTGATCCGCTCCTCCAAACCGGCCGGAGGCTCAACACTACCCAGCCGCTGCAGCGTCTCGTCGATTTCTGAATGTATGCTCATCGCAATGTCCCTTCCTGCTCCAGCAATGCCGCCAGCGCGTGTCGCGCTCGGTAGAGCCGGGAGCGGATGGTCGATTCTGTTGTCTTGAGTACCAGAGCTATCTCAACGGTCGAGAGTTCCTTCACCGCCGACAGCAGCAGTACCTCGCGCTCTCGCACCGGCAAAGTGTCGATGAGACCAAGAATCCGTGCGTGACGTTGCGCGGTGATCACCATCTTTTCCGCACTCAGATCGCCCGCTGGGAGCACCCGCGCCAAGTCTTCGAAATCGTCCGCCTGCGGCCGTGTCTTGGAGCGTCGCTTGCGGTCGAGAACAAGGTTCCACGCGATGCGAACCAGCCAGACGCGATAGTCGCGCACCTCAGCCAGCTTTTCCCGGTGGCGCAGAACGCGCAGGAAAGTCTCTTGCACTACGTCTTCTGCATCCGCTGCGTTGCGGGTGACCGAATAGGCCACGCGATACAGCGTAGTGGAATATTCTTCTACCAGCGCGGCCACCTGGGCGTGCGTATCTTGCTCTGGTCTGGCCACTGCCTCGGCCTCCAGCCATCCGACGAATTGTCCTTCAACGGTTCCCATAGCGCTTGATAATCCCGTGTCTAAGACGGAGAGACTGTCGCATATAAGGACGCATCATACGCCCTTTCCGCTCGCCCTCTTTCTCCCCGCTTGCCTCGATTGCAAGATTTCTTGCTGACCGCCGACGCAATCGGCATCTATCATCATTCGTCATGCACGCCGCCTCCAGGTCTCCCCGCCTCCTTCCCCACCTTCTGGGTTCCGTGCTGGCGCTATGCTGGCTCATACCGGCGGCTTGCGCCGCAGCGCAACCGCCTGATCTGGCCGGTACTTACCAGGGCCATGCGCCCGCGGCGGATGCGGCAAAACGGGTCTTCACCCTCAACCTGGCTTTGGATGGCACCGCAGTGTTCGACACCCTCTACATTGGCAAGGACAGCGTTTCCCAACATGGCCGCTGGACCCAAACCGGCAGCCAGATCGTGCTTACCTTTGACCCCATGGGGTCCCACCAACCGCCCCGCCCGATAACCTTTCGCCATCGCGACCACAAGCTCAGCCCCATTCGATGGGATCCCAGCGAATGGGGCCGTTCTGGTCCGCCTGTTCTGCACCGTGCGACGAAAACCACCGTGCAAGGCGGACTCTGACGTGGCTGTGTTTTACAACATCATGCTGGGATATTTCTTCGGCTTCGCGCTGGGTGTTGGCTGCGCGCTAGCGGTCTTTTACGCCATCTATTCCGGAGGCTACCGAAAAGCCATCGAAGACTCGCTGCAGCCGCAACAGCCCAAACGCTACCGGGAGGTCATGGCAGCGGCCTTGCACCGTGCCGAAAAGCAAAAACCTCCACCTGCCTGACCCTCAATTCACGCCTTAGACAACCGGACTTACGAATAATTGATCTTCAATCCCTTCAACGAAGGCAAGAAGGCAGGGTGTACCTCCACCCTCAATCGTCCAGCCTGTACTCCAGGATCGGCGTTGGCGATCGCCAACGCCTCCGCGGCGCCCCCGGCGGCGATGATCGAAATTCCTACCATCGGACCGTCGTCGGTAATCGGGCCTGCCAGCAAGTAGCGCCCGGCTTGCACCTGTTCGCGGATGAACGCCAACTGCCGCGGCACCAGGTCGGCGGCATCCGCGCCCTGGGTATCGTTCCACCGCTCGCCCTTAAAAAGAAATGCGAGGAAGTAGGGTTCTACATCACGTGGGATATTCTTCATCCGCGGTTTTTCTTTGGGGGATGTCTCTTCGGTCATTCAGTCTACTTCGCCGCCTCTACCAGCAACTGGTGCGCCGCTTCGGTCTTGCCTTCCTTCTGCAACAGGGCGGCATGTTGTCGGAGAATGGCGCGCCGCTTCTTCTCCGCTGTGGCCTCTTCCGGGCTAGACGACGTCTTGCGGAAGTTTGCCTCCGCCGCTCGATAATCGTGGTCCGCCTTATCATTTTCGCCCAGTTGCGCGTAAAGCATCGCCCGATGCCAGTAAGCCGTGCTCCACTCTGCGGAACCGGGCTTCACTGCTTTGGGTACCAGCGCGACCTCTAGATCGAACTCCTCCAGCGCCTCTTTCTTGTGGTCGAAGGCCGCGAGCGCAATCCCGTATTCGTCGTGCGCCAACATCTTGTCCACCATGCGTTCCCGCGGAGGATATTGATCGGCCAGATCTCGCTGCTGTTTGCAGTAATCCAGCGACAGAGGATCCTGTGCGGTAAGCAGGTTCACGCACTTCACCATCAACTTACCCACCTGCTCGCTCAACTCATTGGTTTTGTCGTCGCTGCTCAGCGGCGAGGGGGGCGGGGCACTTGGTCCCCCGGTCCTGGGTGGGCCTGGCGCCTGAGCCCAGAGCAAGGAACGCGGTTGGCTTCCGATCACGAGCAGGGCCACGAAGCAGAGGCAAACGCGCATATGAACCTTCATCCCGGGGCATGACCTACAGATTGATTATGCCGGATGAGGCACCGTGATGGTGCTCACATAGCCCCCCGGTTAATAGCACTATTGTGTACCTCGCAGGCTTTGCGCTTCGCTATGCTTGCCCAGGCGTTCCAACACGTCCGCCCGCTGCTCTCGAACCCGCTGGCGCAATTGCGTGAGATGTTGCACCAGCGATTCATTTCCGGCCGCATCCGCGATCGCCTTGGCCAACGTAGCGTCCGCCGTCCCCAAATCGCCGGACGCTTGTTCCCATTTGCTCAGCTGCTGATAGGCGGTCGCACGATGCCAGAACGCCACCGCCCACTGCAAACTATCCGGCTTGACCGTGCTTCCCGGCAGCAGCGCGATTCCGCTGTCAAACGCTTCCAGTGCCTCTTTTGGCTGATGACCAATGGCCAGGAGAGCGACGCCATATTCGTCGTCGGCCACGATGCGCGGCATGCGCTCCGTCGCGGGGCCGCTATCGGCTTCATCGACCTGTTCCTTGCAAGCCGCAACAGCCTTTGCGTCCCCAGCCTGCAACAACGTTGTGCAGCGCGAACTGGGTCCCTGCGCTGCCGCAGCGCCCAGGCCCCACACCAGCGTGAAGCCCCATAGAATTGCCCCCGCTTTGCTAAGTGGAAACGTGAAACTCTCCCTGGAGCGCCCGCTGCAGCGCTCCCAGATAGAATAACGTGCAGCATGTCTGACCGGCTCTACTACGCTGACCCATCGCTGGCCTCCTTCGACGCTCATGTTTCTGACATTCGCGAGGTCTCCCGAACCGAGGGCCGATCGCTGTGGCAGATCGCTCTGGACCGTAGCGCTTTTTACCCCACCAGCGGGGGCCAACCGCACGATACCGGCATGCTCACGGCTACTTCTTCAGGCGGCGCTCTGCTCGAAGCGCCCATCCTCGCGGTAGAGGAGGACGAGCAGGGAGAGGTTTGGCACACGACGCCGAAGCCGCTCCTGGCAGGAACCGCGGTGCGCGGTTACGTCGACTGGAGCCGTCGCCGCGACCACATGCAGCAGCACTCTGGTCAACATCTGCTGTCCGCGCTGTTCTATCGCCAGTTGGGCGCGGCAACGGTTTCCTTCCACCTGGGTGAGATGACTTCGACCATCGATCTGGCCCGCGAAGCCATTTCCCCAGAGGAATTAGAGCGCATCGAGGACGCGGTCAACGAGATCATCGCCGAAGATCGCGCGGTCACCATGCGCACCATTCCGCGGAAGGAAGCAGAGATGCTGCTTGCTGCCGGCACTCTCCATAAGTTGCCGGAAAGGGAAGGGGACATCCGCCTGATTGAGATCGACGAGATTGATCTTAACGCCTGCGGCGGCACCCACGTGCGGGCCACGGGTCAGATAGGCGGTCTTCTGATTCGCGGAACCGAACGCGTGCGCCAGGGGATTCGGGTCGAATTTGTGTGTGGCCTGCGCGCGGCGGTGACAGCCCGGCGGGATCTGGCCACGCTTGCGCGCGCCGCGTCCGCGCTTTCGGTGGGTCGCCTTGAGGTTGCGGAGGCGGTAGAGCGTCTGCTGGCCGAGGGCAAAGCGGCCAACAAGGCGCGCCAGAAGCTCACCGAGGAGATGGCCGGCTACCACGCCACGACGCTGCTGCTGGAGTATCCCGCGGGGAAGGGCCGCAGGGTGTTGCGCAAGACCTTTACCGACCGTGATGCCAACTATCTCAAGTTGTTAGCGTCCAGGCTGGTGGCCTCGGCTGGGGAGACCTGCGCGATGCTGGCCTCAACCCAGGAGGAACCTGCCCGGGTGGTAGTGGCGGCCAGCGCCGATTTTAAGGTCGATTGCGGCAGCCTGCTGCGTGAGGCGCTTGCGAAGTACGGCTTACGTGGAGGAGGCTCCCCTGGCATGGCGCAGGGTCAAATTCCCAGTGCCCAGTTGGACGACCTCTTCAACGGCCTGGAAGGCCGTCTCGCATCACATTAATCGCCAAAATGCTTTAAACTGATGCTGGTTGTTCCCACCTTGTGGGGCTATAGCTCAGCTGGGAGAGCGCCTCGTTCGCAACGAGGAGGTCAGCGGTTCGATCCCGCTTAGCTCCACCAACGAATCAATCACATGCCGGCATCAGGCGCAGTTCTTCCACAAAAAAGCTCGCCTACGAATCCTCCCTCCAGGATGCAATAATCTCCGAATGATTTTTCCGCCTCGTCCCTCCCCACTCAAGTCGATTGCTGCCGCTGCCGTCTTCGCGGCCGCCATGGTGGTTATGCCTGGAGCCGTAGCGCAGTCCCTGCCCGAGCGGGTTCGTCAACAGACACCCGAAAAAGTCGTGGCCGAGCACATGGCGGCGTTCAGTGCCTGCGATTGGAAGCGCCTTATGGCGCAATTCCCCGACAATGTGGAGTTCTTCGCTCCCAACGGGATGACGGTGCGCGGCCGCAAGGCGCTAGGCGAGATGTTTGCCAAGGTCGTGAAGCCGCCGGCCCAGGGGGGAACCTGCGGGTTGAAGATCACCGCTGAGCACACCTTTGTAGTCGGCGACACGATCAATGTTCAGTGGCGCGCCGAAGCTTCCTTTCTTGCGGAGCCCTACCGCGGAGCAGACGCCTATGAGACCAAGGATGGCCTGATGGCTGCCCAGGTCACGACCTTCGATGCCGCAGCCTTGAAAATGAAACGTTAGTTGGATCGTTGTCCCGCTCATTGACATGCCGTGGTGAGCGGGGGCACCATTAGCGGATCGCCACTGCGAGGAGTTGTCCCCATGCCTACTACCGACGAAGTGATAAAGACCGCGGTACACAAGCCTGCGCTCGGTGCGGATGCGGCTGCATTCATGGCCAAGAAACATCAAATGCTGATCGACGGCAAATGGGTGGACGCGCGCAGCGGCCAAACCTTTGCGGTCGAGGATCCCGCGACCGAAGAAATCATTGCCCATGTCCCCGCAGGGGATAAGGCGGATATCGATCTTGCCGTCGCAGCCGCACGCCGCGCCTTTGAAACCGGACCGTGGTCGAAGATCTCGCCCGCCGCCAGGCAGAAGCTCGTATGGTCGCTGGGCGACCTGCTCGAACGCCATGCTGATGAGTTCGCCCAGCTGGAAGCGCTCGACAATGGCAAACCGGTGACCAATGCACGACGCGACGATGTCGGCGGCTCGATCGAGATGTTCCGTTACATGGCAGGATGGGCGACGCGCCTGAACGGCGAGCAGATTCCCGTCTCTTCCGCAGGGAATTGGCACGTCTACACCATGCGCGAGCCGGTCGGAGTTGTGGGCCAGATCATCCCCTGGAACTTTCCTCTGATGATGGCGGCATGGAAGCTGGCGCCGGCCTTGGCCGCGGGATGCACCATCGTGCTCAAGCCGGCGGAGCAGACTCCGCTCTCCGCCATCCGCATGGGCGAATTGATTACCGAGGCCGGTTTCCCCGACGGCGTGGTCAACATCGTCACTGGATTTGGAGAGACCGCCGGCGCCGCCCTCGCCGAACATCCCGATGTCGACAAGGTCGCCTTCACCGGGTCGACCGAGGTTGGCAAGCTGATCGTTAAGGCAGCCGCCGGCAACCTCAAGCGGGTCTCGCTGGAACTGGGCGGCAAATCGCCCGCCATCGTCTTCCCGGACGCGGATCTCGAACTAGCCATCGCCGGCACAGCCAGCGCCATCTTCTACAACCAGGGCCAGTGTTGCACCGCCGGCTCACGGCTGTTTGCCCACAAATCGGTATTCGACAAGATCGTCGAAGGTGTCACCAGGGAGGCGGGCAAGCTGAAGATCGGGCATGGCCTCGATCCCTCGGTCAACCTCGGGCCGCTCGTTTCCAAGGAGCAGCACAACCGCGTGACCGGGTTCCTGGACTCGGGACGGAGTGAAGGCGCAGAGGTCGTAACCGGCGGCAAGGCAAAGGGCAACCAGGGTTATTTTGTCGAGCCCACGGTGCTTGCCCGGACGGATCGCAACATGAAGGTGGTGCGCGAAGAAATTTTTGGCCCGGTGGTCTGCGTTCAATCCTTCGATGATGCCGACCTGGACGCAGTAGCCAAATTCGCCAACGACACCGAATACGGTCTGTCCTCAAGCGTCTGGACGCAGAATCTGAAGGCTGCTCACATGATGGCGCGCAAGATCAGGGCAGGCACCGTCTGCATCAATGCCCACAACTACGGCGACCCCGCCTGGCCATTTGGCGGTTACAAGCAATCCGGCTGGGGCCGCGAAATGGGCAAGGAAGTCATGGAGCATTACACCGAAACCAAGGCCGTCGCCGCCCGCCTCTGACGTCAAACTCCTGGACTAGCCCCGCTAGGGAAGGGTGGGAGCCCCCTGCTTCAGCAGGGGGAGCGACGATTAAGCGGCGCGGAAAGGGTCGCCTTCGAGCAATCGACCGCTAAACGTCAGCCCAGCCCGGAAGGGCTGGGAACCTATGCCGAAAATGATTTGAGCGCCGTAGGCGCCGCAACTACGGCTCCTGTCCAGCGGCGGAAAACGTATTGCACGCGCTTACCTGTCCACTGTTGAGCCCGCGGTTGAACCATCCCACCCGCTGCTGCGACGATCCGTGGGTAAATGAGTCCGGGGTCACGTAACCCCGCGCCATCTTTTGCATCCGGTCGTCGCCCACCGCGGCGGCCGCTTGCAAAGCAGCCGGTACATCTCCCTGCTCGAGTATCTTCCGGTCAGCGGTGGAGCGTGCCCACACCCCGGCAAAGCAGTCTGCCTGCAACTCCATCGCTACAGACAACTGGTTACGCGCCCGCGGATTCTGCTGCTGCATGGCCCGCACCTTGCGCTCGATACCCAGAACATTCTGCACGTGATGCCCAATTTCATGTGCAATTACATACGCCTGGGCAAACTCGCCCGAAGCGCCGTACTGCTTCAGCTGATCCCAGAACCCGAGGTCGAGATAGACCTTCTGGTCTGCCGGGCAATAGAACGGGCCGGTCGATGATTGTGCCGCACCGCACCCCGACTGCGTGTAGTCGCGGAAAAGCACCAGCTTCGCCCTTGGGTAGCGGATGTTCTCCCGGGCCAGAATCCGAGTCCAGGTGTCCTGTGCATCCCCCAGCACAAAGGAGGCTAGCTGTGCAGAGCGATCTTCCTGCGGCGAGATGGGCCGCGCCGGACCTTGCTGCGTTTGCGGTGCACCACCACCACCCGCAAAATAGGCGCCTATGTAATTGCGACCGGTGACCAGGCTGATTACAAGCAGGATGAGGAATCCCACGATCCCAAGCCCGCCCCCGCCGAAGCCGCCGCCAGACTGGCCTCGCCGATCCTCAACGTCGCTGCTAAGACCACCAGGAGTCCACCGCATAAAGTGCTACGAGTGTAGAACGAGGCTGCCCGGCTGGAAGAGAAATATGCGCAATTTTTATTTCAGGGGAGTGAAGATTTTTTCCGCTCGCAAACAATCGAGCCGCATTCCGCGTCCATTCTTGTAATCGAGAAGGAGGTCGCACGTGCAAGCATCCATCTTGATCGTGGGAGACGACCCGGTTCTCACGCACACACGCGCCGAACTGCTGCGGGATTGGCAGATCGTGACCGCAAACTCCCGGGAAGCAGAAAAAGCCATTCTTGCCCGAGCCTACGACTTATTGATCTTCAGTCAAACCGTGCAGGAGAAGGTGGTAAAAGGTTTGGTAGACCAGGCTCGGCAGGTGCATCCTGAACCGCGGATATTGGCGATTCGGTCGGGTGGAGAGCGGCACGTGGGATTACCGACGTACCAGGTGGAGCTGAACAACCCGGGTGGCTTGCGGACCGCAGTCGCCAAGATCCTTAACTCCTGCCCAACACCTGTCGAACTGTGAACCCTTCCGCATTACATGAAGGCCAGCGCGATACCCAGCAGCAGCACAAGCACATGAAAACCGAAAGTGCGCAAGAAACGGCTGGTGATCTGCGCGCCGCCGAGTAATTGCACTGACGATTCGTTCGAATGCTCGATCTGCGGGTTGGCAGGGGTGGGAGAAACCAAGAAAACCTCTTTCCGTTCCTGAGATTATCGACTGGTTCCGCGAAAAGTGACCCCTCTTCTCTCTACAACCTTTAGTGCAGGTACCGTTCTTGCGCTGGGATAGTTAATGCCGGTCACTTGTTGTCGCTGATATCCGGCAGTGGGTCAGCCTGTTTGGGTAGGCCTGCAACAGGATAAGGGCTGATGCGCGCCGGCATCGCGGCTGCGCCTGGTCCGCCCGCGGGTATGGCATCCGGTTCGACAAGCCAAACCTTTCGGTTTGGATAGTAGCGAAGCAGCTGCGCATTCCAGCCCGGCTTCAGCTCGCGCGCCCAAACAACTTTTTGTTGGTCGATCTCGGCCAGATTCCACACCCATTCATAGAGCACATCATGCTCGGGTCCATAGCGGACAAGGGCCAGTTGTTGGCCGGGTTGTTGTTCCAAAAATCTCTGCGCGGCGGCCCGCGCCTCAAGCCGATTCTCGTAAGACGACCAGTTGAACGGGGACTCTCCATCCACATGGACGTGAAGAACGGCCAATACCGCGCTCATCAGGAAGAGTAGGCCGCAACCCAGTGACAGGTTCACCACGATGGCTCGTCCTGTGCCTGAGCCGCGGCGCCACGTTGCCAGGGAGCGCAGACCCACAGCCACCAGCACAAAGGCAGGCGCTACGAACGGGGCCTCATACGTGGGCATGTGGAAGGTGGTGAGCAGCGAGCAAAACGCGCCGCAGAGAAGCATAACCATCAGCACACGCAGCCCAGGCTTGAGGCGCGCATGCGCGAGCAGCCACCCAGCCCAGGCATACCAGATCAGGGTCACGGGAAAGGAGTGGCCAAGCAGAATGGCAACCAGACCGATCGCCACAAAGAGCCCGTTGAGCAGGATCCGTCGCCTTTCGTCACCTTGACTGCGTCCGATAACAAGCAACGGGACGAGAAACGGTAACAACAGCAGTGGCCGAACGTAGATCTGCAGAAACTGGATCGGCCGCTCAATCACGTTTAAGAAGGCAAGTGCGATGTTCCGGTGCAGGTGGTTCCAGAAGGACATCTCCCACACGGTATTGAACTGCTGCGTTTGCGCGGAGTAATAGATGGGCACAGTCTTCGGGAGCGTCTGCCACAAAAAGGAAGGCACCACCGACTGCTGGTGCCGCCACAACTGGTACGCGGAGACCGCTGCATGGCCCGTGTTGGCGAAATTGTCATAGGCCAGCCACGCAAAGAAGGCAATCAGCATGCAGGTGATGGGAAGCAAGGTATGCACCAGGCGGAAGCCGCGCTCCTTCCCATCCGCCGACCTTATCCACCACCCCAGCAGCACGATCGCCGCCGGCAATACCAACGCCAAGCCTTCAAAGGGACGGGTGGAAGCAAGCAGGCAGGACCCCGTGCCAAACCACAACGCATCGCGCATTCTTTGCCTGCTCAGCAGGCGGGGAAGAGCGCCCACTACGAGCGCGCTGCCCAGCGCGATCACCGATCCACCCCAATAGGAATTGGTCCAGTACGTAAAGACGCCAAATCGAACAGCGAAGACGAGCGCCGCCAACAGCGCCCAGGCAGGCCGGGTCCACGCGCGCAGCATCCAGTAGAAAGCCCCGCACATCAGCCCCACGCTCAAGCAAATCCCCAGCCACGGCATTCCGAAAAACACCTGCCCCAGGCACAAAAACACGGCCTGGCCCGGCGGCCGCGCGGAGGCGTAGTGAGGAGTCTGGATCAACTGAATGTTGTCGAAAAAAACCGCCATCGGATGGGGCGGGTTGGCCAAACGGCCGTGGGCAAACGTATCCGCGCCCAATAGGTAGCTGAACTCTTCCTGGATCTGCGGCTCGGGCGCCGGAATCCAGGGCAACAAAGCAAAGCGCAGCAGCAACGGAAGTACTGCCACCAGCAACGCAGAAGGGTAAGGGTGTTTAGCTATGCGCCGCAAGTGACGCAGGGTGGCTGAATAGATCCGAAGACTGAAGCGGGGCGCTCGAAACGCCAGTAACAAACTGAGCAGCGTAACGACGAACTCGGACACATAGAGCCAATGTGCACTTATCTGCAAGCCGTTCAACCTTCGTCGTGCAGATAGTCTTTCCTGGTGCGGCTCTCCGTCTCGCCCAGGCGAAGCACGCCCAGAAAGCAGCTGGCAAACGCCACCTCCACACCCAGCAGCATGGCGCACGCGGAGGGCAGAGTGATGCGCAACATCCCACTGGTGTTCAATTCCCCGAAGCCGGTCATGCGCCACAGGTGCACGCCATAGATTGCCGCGCCAAGGCCAGTCAGGGTGAGCAACGCTCCCATAACCAAGCCTCGCTCCAGGGTTACATAGCCCAGCCATCTTTCAATCCAGGCGCGCCGCGGGAGCAAGCCGGCCATTACGCCATACAATTTGGCGAAACAGGCAAAGACGATCGCCTGAAAGCCGATCAAAATTGCTCCCAGGGCATAGACCAGCGTATCCACATCGAAAGAGACTTCGCCCACGTAACGCCGATGCGGCAGCAGCCACAGGCTGGCGCCCAACCCCAGCACCATCAACAGCAGTCCAGGGTAGAAAAACAGCCAGCGCGGACTATAGAGCAGCAGAAACCGCAGGCCCCGCCAACCGTCGCGCCAGGTGCGGAGATGTGGCGCCCGGCTGCGGCCATCGGGCGAGAGGGTCGTGGGCACCTCCTCCACCCGCATGCCCGCCAGGGTGGCTTTCACCACCATCTCGCTGGCGAACTCCATACCGGTGGTGCACAGGTTCATGCGCTCAAAAGCCTCTTTGCTCAAGCCGCGCATCCCGCAATAAAAGTCGCCGCACTTGGCGCCAAAAATGAGCCGGCCCAAAAAGCTCAAGACGGGGTTGCCCAAATAACGGTGCAGAAAAGGCATAGCCCCGGGAGCAATACCGCCCTTGAAGCGGTTTCCCATCACCAGGTCGGCGCCGTGGCGCAGCGGCCCAACGAATCTCGGGACGTGCGCAAAGTCATAGCTGGCATCGGCATCGGCCATGACCAGGTAGCGGCCATACGCCTGGGTGAACCCACCCATGAGCGCCGCCCCATATCCCTTCCGCCGAATGGAAAGCAGGCGCGCCCCGAAAGCCACCGCAATCTCCGGCGAGCGGTCGGTGCTGCCGTTATCGGCGACCACCACTTCTCCATCGATGCCGGCCTCGCGCATAGCGGTGTGCGCCTTCTCGATACAGCCCGCGAGCGTTTCCGCCTCGTTGAGACAAGGGATCACGACACTGACTTCACAACGGCGATGCGATGATTCAAGCAAGACGGATACTTTCCAGCCTCTAGGATAAAAGAGCCGCTGCTACGAGCATAAGGCATCGCCAAGCATGTACTACATCATCGGTTCCGGACCTAGCGGGGTATCGTGTGCATACGCATTGCTCCGCCAGGGGCGGGAGGTCACCATGCTCGACACAGGGGTGCAGCTGGAGTCCGCCCGCACTCGCCAGCTGGTAGCCCTGCAGTCCATTCCCCCGCAGCAATGGGGATCAGCCGAGCGCGCCTTCCTCAAGGAGGGCATGGGCGGTGATACCGAGGGCATCCCCGCCAAATTGATCTACGGCTCCGACTTTCCCTATCGCGGAGTAGCCGGCGCCACGGAAATCAGTCTGGAAAAGGCAAGCGTCGCCACCTCCTATGCCCAGGCTGGATTCAGCAATGTCTGGGGATCTGCCGTGCTGCCGTATCGCCAGAGCGACATCGAAGACTGGCCGATCGATGAGATCCGCCTCTCCAAGCACTACCGGTCAGTGTTTGAATTTATGCCTCTAGCCGCTCGCCGCGATGCCCTGGAAAAACACTTCCCCCTTTATTCCCAGAGCTATCAGCCACAGCAAATGAGCCGCCAGGCCGCCGCCATGCTGAATGACATGGATCGCCACGCGAGCACCCTGGCTGCCAAAGGAGTGCAGTACGGAGCGGCTCGTATCGCCGTGCATGCGCAACAGAACGGTCACAATTGCGTATACTGCGGGCTCTGCATGTACGGCTGCCCCTACCAATTGATCTATTCCACGCAAACCACCCTGCAGCAACTACGACAGAATTCTCGCTTTCATTATGTCTCCGGCTTTCAGGCCAGGCGGGTGGAAGAAATCGGTGACCAGGTGAAGATAAGCGGCACGCGCCTGCCCGAACAAGCAGGTGAAAACTTCATAGGGGAGCGTGTTTATCTGGCCTGCGGCTTTCTCGAGACAACGGCATTACTCTTGCGTTCGCTTGAAATTTACGACCGCGCCACGCCCGCGTCGGATTCGCAGTACTTCCTGTTGCCTATGCTGCGGCTTCGCGGAACAGCCGGGGTACGCACCGAATCGCTCCATAGCTTGGCCCAGCTCTTCCTTGAAATCAACGATCCCAAGGTGAGCCCCTACACTGTTCATTTGCAGACTTACACCTACAACGATCTTTTCGAGCTACCCGTGCGTTCGGCATTGCGAGGGGCAGGTAGAATTCTGCCCACGGCCTGGTTGCTTTCACGCCTGCTTTTGTTTCAGGGCTATTTGCACTCGTCGCAGTCCGGCCGCCTTGCGATCGAGCTCCGCCGGCAAAGCTCCGGAGAAGACCTGCTCCACGTCTCAGCCAGCGAGCAGCCGCAAACCCGGCGGCAGATCCACGCCGTCATCCGCAAGCTCTTCACCATGGTGGGTGAACTCCGCGCAGTACCGCTGCTGTCACAGCTGCGCGTGGGCGCTCCCGGCAGAGGTTTTCATGGCGGCGGCAGCCTGCCCATGCGCCAACATCCCCAGGGGCTCGAGACGGATGTCTTTGGGCGCCCGGCGGGGCTGCGCCGCATTCATGCGGTCGATTCGTCGATCTTCCCGTCGATCCCCGCAACCACCATCACCCTGGCCGCGATGGCCAATGCACACCGTATCGGTGACGAATGGGAGCTGTACGCATGAGCCGCGTGTGCGCCTTGACCGGCGCGAACGGATATGTGGGTTCTGCTTTGCGCCGCGGCCTGACCGCCGCGGGCTGGGCCGTGGTCTCTTTGTCGCGAAGAGAGAATCTGTCCGGCGATGAAATTCGCTGGTCGCTGGATGACTCGTCTGCGTCGGGGGCAACCGCCCTTCGAGAAGAGCTGCGGCGCCGCAACGTATCAGCAGTGGTGCACGCTGCATGGGATCTGCGCCTGGTGCGTCCCCGTGATCTGGAGCGGGTCAATGTGCAGGGTTCCCTGCGCCTTCTCGACGAGGCTCAAGCGGCGGGAGTGGCGCGCTTTGTTTTCATCTCCAGCATCAGCGCCTTTGATGAGGCACAGTCGTACTACGGAAAGACCAAGCTAGCCGTCGAGCACGCAGTGGCTCAGCGCGGCGGAGTGGTAATTCGGCCCGGCCTAGTCTATGGTGAGCGCCCCGGGGGAATGTTTGGCGCACTCAAAATGCAGGCGGCGAGAGGATCCATCATCCCACTGATAGGCACCGGCCGTTATGCGCAGTACCTGGTGCATGAAGAGGATCTGGCTGCTGCCGTAGTGGCTGCGGTGTCGACAGAGCAGGTGCCGCAGACGCCAGTAACCGTGGCCCATCCGGAACCCCGGCGATTTCGATCGTTAATGCAGCAGTTAGCGCAATCCCAAGGCAACCATCCACGTTTTGTCTCTATACCTTGGCCGCTAGTCTACCAGGGACTTCGGCTCGCCGAAGCAGCTGGATTGAAGCTTGGCTTTCGCAGTGACAGTGTGATCGGGCTAGTGCGCAACAACCGTCATCCCGACCTCAACGCCTCTCTGCTTGGGGTGAATCCTCGGCCGTTTACTGACCTGCGGCAGGAGCAAACGCGACGTAATTCCGATTGATGTAGAGCCGGTAGTGGCCGGGCGTGTTATCCGCCAGAACCTGCAACGGGGTGGGCCGCTTCAACGCGGCATCGCGATTGCCGTTTGCGGTAAAGAGTTCATGGGCGCCGACATCCATCACAATGAACTTTGAGCCCTCAATAAACCCCACGCCATAGGCTCCTGGCTTCAGCGTCTGTCCGTTAATGTCGAGCGCCACCTCGGTGATGAAATAGGCCTGATATTTTTGCTGCACCGCGGTTGAGTATCCCGAAGTATCCACCAGCGCGCAGAGCACCAACATGCCATCGGCCAGCTTCACTCCGCCGGAGTTACGTGCCTGCACACTTGCTACCTGGCCGCGGAAAAACACCGTGGCTGGAATCGCCTTGGCCGCGTCGACCGCATTCAGTATGCTCGCGCCAGCTGAAGGATCAGAAGCGGCGTTCGTCCTCGCAGGAAAAGAAAGGGATAACGCCACCAGGGCGATCAAGCAGGCAAGTGGGGAAGTTCTGTTCAGCAAAGACTCTCCTTACGGTCACTCGAGCGGTTGGTCCGGCAAAGATGAATGTACCATCGACCCCGGGTCGATTTCATACGCCGAAACGTCTCATGCGGCGGTTTGCGTCCGTGGCCGCATCAAATCCCCAACAACCCCAGATGGAGTCGCGTTCAGGAAATCCGGGCCGATGATTCCCTACAGTGGATTTTTAGATTGGAGCTTTCGTGCCCCTGCGCAAATTAGCAAGAAATCCGCGCCCTGAACCACCCGCCGCCGCGGCAGGATCGCAAGCCCAAACCGATCTGGACCGGCCAACCGCGGATGCGATCTATGAGCAGGTTTCGCGCAACGCGCGCCACGAGCTCAATCGCTCGGTAATCAGCCTTTTCATCTCCGGAGTGGCCGGTGGAATCACCATGGGTTTGACCGCCCTGAGCACGTCAATTGTCATCGCCCAGTTAGGCCAAAGCCCGACCGCCCGATTCGTAGCCGACCTCTTATATCCCATCGGATTCATCGCCGTGATCCTCGGCCGCGCCCAGCTCTTCACGGAAAACACCCTTTACCCGGTTGCCTTGATGCTGGCCGAGCGGCGCCACGGTTGGAAAACGCTTCGCTTATGGGCCATCGTTCTTCCCAGCAATGTTCTGGGAGCGTTTTTCTTCGCGCTCCTGGCCGTGCAGACGGGCGCCCTTCGTCCAGAGTTTGTAGCTGCGATGACGCATTTAGGGGTCCAGGCTGCCGGCGTAACCGCCAGCCACGTCTTCTGGAGCGGCGTAATCGGCGGCTGGATCATCGCGCTCGTCGCCTGGCTGGTGAGTGGCAGCCACTCCATCACCGGCTCTGTGATGCTGATCTGGCTACTGACATTTGTTGTCGGCCTGGGAGGCTTTGCACACTGCATAGCGACCAGCGGCGAAATTTTAGCCGCCATTCTCGATCATCAACTTGCCGTGTCGAGATACTTCGCCTGGCTTGCCCCGGCCACCCTGGGCAACATCTGCGGCGGTGTGCTGCTGGTGACGCTGCTCGAGTACGGCCAGGTAAAGGGCGGAGAAGAAGAGCCGGGCTATTACCATTAGAGCAGTTCGCAATTGGTGTGGACCGAAGCAATAGGCCTCTTCGTGGTTTTCTCCCCAGGAAAACCACACCTCTCAATTGCTATCAGGCCACCGTAATTGCGAAACTGCGTTAAAGGCTGGACTGCCTACGATGAGTCCGGAGGACGGCAAGACCCGTGACTGACACCAAGAAGAAGAACTTTGCTCCGATTGAAAGCTACGCCCTGATCGGCGACTGCGAGACCGCCGCCCTTGTCGGCCTGGATGGCTCGATCGATTGGCTGTGCTGGCCGGAGTTTTCCTCAGACGCCTGTTTTGCCCGCCTCTTGGGGTCGGAAGAAAACGGACGCTGGTTGCTCACCCCCGCTGGTGACGGGGTAAAGACGACCCGCAAATACCGCGATCACACCCTCATTCTCGAGACCACCTTCGAAACCCCTGATTTCGCGGTGATGCTGATCGACTTCATGCCCATTCGCGCCGCCAACAACACCTCCGACATCGTACGCATCGTGAAGGGAATCCGGGGAAGCGCGGCGATGCAGATGGAACTGTCCATACGCTTCAACTATGGAACGACTGTGCCCTGGGTCACGCGCCACAACGATGGAATCCGCGCCATCGCAGGCCCTGACCTTGTGGTTCTTCGTACCAAGGCCCCGCTCGCCGGCGAAGATCTCACCACGGTCAGTGAATTCATGGTGAACGAGGGGGAGACCATCGACTTCGTGATGACCTATGGCCGTTCGCACCTGCACGCCCCGCGCGCGATCGATGTCGACAAAGCCCTCGCACAAACGCAGACCTTCTGGGAGGATTGGGCCGCCGTCTGCAGCTACCAGGGACCATACCGGGACACGGTGGAGCGTTCGCTCATAACACTCAAAGCGCTTACCTACCGGCCAACGGGTGGCATCGTGGCCGCCGTAACCACCTCACTACCAGAACAATTAGGCGGTCCCCGCAATTGGGATTATCGTTATTGCTGGCTGCGCGACGCGACCTTCACGTTGCAGGCCTTCATGCATGGCGGGTATTACGACGAAGCAAAGGCCTGGCAGCAGTGGTTGCTGCGCGCCATCGCCGGCAGTCCAGACCAGGTTCAGATCATGTATGGCATTGCCGGGCAGCGCTATCTGCCGGAGCGCGAATTGCCTTGGCTTTCCGGATATGAAGATTCCAAACCTGTGCGCATCGGGAATGCCGCTTCAGAACAGTTGCAGCTCGATATCTACGGCGAAGTGCTAGGGGCTTTTCATCAGGCAATCGACCGGCTGGGCAAGGATGGAGAGGTATCGTTTTCCATGCTGCGCCACTTGGTCGAGCATCTCGAAACCATCTGGGAGCAGCCCGACGAGGGCATTTGGGAGACCCGCGGCGGAAGGCAACACTTCACCTATTCGAAGATGATGGCCTGGGTTGCCTTTGATCGGGTCATCAAAGCAGCCGGCGTCTTGCATGCCGGTGCTCCCGTCGAACGGTGGCAGAAGGTGCGTACGAAAATTCACGAGCAAATCTGCGCCCAGGGGTACAACGAGAAGCTGGGTAGCTTTGTGCAGAGCTACGGCTCCGATCAGCTGGATGCATCTCTGCTGCTTATGCCTATGACCGGTTTTCTTCCTGCCTCGGATCCGCGAGTCAAGGGCACCCTCAAGGCGATCGAACAACAATTAATGTCCGGTGGCTTGGTGCTGCGCTATAACACCGCCAAGTCTTCCGATGGGCTTCCGCCGGGAGAGGGAGTCTTTCTCGCCTGTAGCCTGTGGATGGTGGGTGCTCTCCAGCTGCAAGGGCGCTACGAGGATGCAAGAAAGCTCTTTGAGCGCGTTCTGTCGTTGGCCAACGACGTCGGCTTGCTGGCGGAAGAATACGATACCGGGGCCCGGCGGCTGGTAGGAAACTTCCCCCAGGCGCTGTCCCATATTGCGCTGGTCAATGCCGCCTTCAACCTGGGCGGTTCTGGCTCCGGCGGGGCATCGCCCACGAAATAGGCTATTTTCTGCATCCAACAGGAATATCGCAATCTTTCTATTCCCTGGGTGGCCGACACGGTTTCCGCGCCCCCACGTTAAAAAGCAAAGATCTGACCGCCGGAGGAATGGGATGCACGTATTTGAAGTCTGGGCTCCTTACGCCAAAACCATGGAAGTCAAGATTGGAAACGAGAAGTTTCCCATGGCCGCTAAGCAAAGAGGTTGGTGGTCCGCCGAGGTCGCCACCGCGGGGCCCGGCACCGACTATGGGTTCGTGATCGATGGTCTGGAGCCGGCAGTTCCCGATCCGCGCTCCCGATGGCAGCCCAACGGCGTGCATGGCGAGTCGCGAATGGTCGATGACTCCACGTTCGCCTGGAGCGACAGGGGCTGGCAGGCTCCCCCCCTCTCCAGCGCGATTATTTACGAGCTCCATCTCGGCACCTTCACCCCCGAAGGAACGCTGAAATCGGCCGAGTCTCACCTGGACTACTTGAAAGACCTCGGCGTGACCCACGTGGAGCTGATGCCGATTGCAAACTTTCCCGGCAAGCGGGGCTGGGGCTATGACGGCGTCGATTTGTATGCGCCGTTCAATGCCTACGGAGAGCCCGATGACCTCAAGGACTTCGTGAATGCCTGCCACGGCAAAGGCCTCGCCGTGCTGCTGGATGTGGTCTACAACCACTTCGGTCCGGTGGGCAACTACCTAAGCAAGTTTGGGCCCTACTTCACCGATCACCACCACACCCCCTGGGGTGACGCGATCAACTTCGAAGAAGCCGGTGCGACCGAGGTGCGCCGCTTCTTGATCGACAACGCGCTGATGTGGCTTGGCGATTACCACATGGACGGACTGCGCCTGGATGCGGTGCACGCCTTCAACGACCGCTCCGCGATTCACTTTCTGGAGCAGCTTGCCGGCGAAACAAAAAGACTAGAAGCCTCCATGGGTAAGCATTTCGTTCTGATTGCCGAAAGTGATTTAAACGATCCCAGAATCGTCAAAGCAGAGGAGGCGGGCGGCTATGGTCTCGACGCGCAATGGAGTGACGATTTCCACCATGCCTTGTTCTCTGTCATCTCCGGTGAACGCGAAGGCTATTACGCGGACTTCGGCTCCCTCGCGCAATTGGCCAAATCTCTGCACTGCGTCTTCGTTTACGACGGCAACTACTCTGAATATCGTGGACGCAACCATGGCCGCCAAGTGGTGGGCCTATCAGGACACCGCTTTGTCGGGTTCGTTCAGAACCATGACCAGGTGGGCAATCGCGCCCAGGGCGAACGCTTGAGCCATGAAGCAGGCCTCGGGCGCGCGAAGATCGCCGCCGCGCTCGTCCTCACCGCGCCCTTTGTGCCCATGCTCTTCCAAGGAGAAGAGTTCGGAACCTCGGCACCCTTTCTATATTTCACGGATTATGATGATCCCGAATTAGGACGGGCGATCTCCGAGGGGCGCAAGAAGGAATTTGTCGCCTTCGGCTGGAGTCCCGATCAGATCCCAGATCCTCAGCAGGAGCAGACCTTCACCAGCTCCATTTTGCAGTGGTCCGAGTTGAGTGAGGAGCCTCACGCCTCTCTCCTGAAGTGGCACAAAGACCTAATCAACCTGCGTCACAACAGCAGCGAATTATCGGATGGAAACCTCAACGCAGTGCAAGTGCAGTTCGATGAGGCAGCGCAGTGGTTGGTATTGCAGCGCTCCAGTTTCCGTATTGCCTGCAATTTGGGCGACGCGCCAGTAGAAGTGGAAATTGGCAGCGACGGCCAGTTGCTGCTGGCCTCCGATGACTCAATCACTCTAAACGGCTCGAACATCAAGCTGGGGCCCGACAGCGTGGCGGTGGTGTCCGGACTCAGGTGAAAATGCAATAATCTTAGCGAAGCACTGAGGAAAGTTGCCTGTGAGCCGATGCATTTTGCTCGTATACCTGGCTGCGAGCTTGCCGCTCATGGCGTTGGGGCAAAGCGCACCCTGGCAACCGAATCTTACCCGCCAACAGACCTACACAGCGCATCGGGCTTCGAGTGTCGATACCACCGGAGCCAATGCCGACCGCCGCAGAGTTGCACCCGGGGAAACCCTAACCATCCTGGACACGGATGGCCCCGGCCTGGTCTCGCACCTGTGGTTTACGATTGCCAGCTCGGAGCCCTACCATCTGAAACGAATTGTGCTGCGCATCTATTGGGATGGCGAGCAGACCCCGAGCGTGGAAGCGCCAATCGGAGATTTCTTTGGCCTCGGTCTCGGCTACTACAACCCGTGGCAATCGGAAATGCTATCGGTGGGCAGCGTAAAAGATTTAAATTGCTTTTTCCCGATGCCCTTTCAGCGGCATGCGCGCATCACCGTGACCAATGAAGGCAAGCAGCTCATCAGGGCCCTCTACTACAACATCGATTACCGCACGGACCCCACGCCCTTGGCTGCGGGCACGCTGTATTTCCACGCGCAGTATCGCCAGGCGCAACCCAATCGTGGCTGGACGAACAAGTGGGCGCGTAACGCCGATCCGCTAGTCAACAAGAAGCCCAACCTCACCGGCCAGGACAACTACGTGTGGTTCGAGGCCAAGGGAAGCGGTCAATATGCAGGTGTGACCATGTCGATCTTGCAGAACCAGAACGATTGGTGGGGCGAGGGCGACGACATGTTTTTTGTCGATGGGGTACAGAAGCCCACCATTGCGGGCACGGGTGCGGAAGATTATTTTCTAGGCGCCTGGGGTTTTAAAGATCACCCCTTTTCCTATCAGCTGTACGGTGCGCCGATCGTCGGTAAGGGAAGGGCGGGTTCCAGGTCGAGCGTCTATCGTTTTCATCTCGACTCTCCCATCGTCTTCAACACATCCTTCAAGGCGACCATAGAACACGGCAACGCCAACCATCGCTCAGACAACTACTATTCCGTGGCCTACTGGTACCAGACCGAGCCGCACGCGCCCTTTCCTCCCCTACCGCCAGTAGATCAAAGACTGCCCATGCTGGAGCCAGTCGGCGGCCCCGGAAGCACCGAGCCGGCGCCCGCAGCGAAGAAACCCGCACCAAAGTCCCCCGCAAAACACTGACGCTCTAGCAGATATCTTCATGGTCCCACTCGTTTGCAGAAAAACGAGTGGGTGCCCCATTCAGGCCGGGGTTTGGCTTGAGTGGGATTAGCAACTTTCGATGTGTCGTTCGCGTTTGCACGGAACAAGGTCCAATCAAATAACCGCCGCCAATGCCAGGGTGAACAGCAGTCCCAGGACCGAGAGAATGGTCTCGCTGGTGGACCACGTCTTCATCGTATCGGCAACGCTCATGTGGAAGTACTCTTTCACCAGCCAAAAACCGCCATCGTTCACGTGGGAGAAGATGAGGGCTCCAGCGCCCGTGGCGATGGCCAGCAATTCCGGGCGAACGCCCGCACTATGCAGCAGGATGGGGCCGACGATAGTGGCGGAGGTACTCATGGCGACGGTGGAGGATCCAGTGGCCAGACGAATGAGCGCCGCGATTAGCCATCCCAACAACAGCAGCGACACATGCGCGTGCATGGCAAGCGCTACGATTGCTTGCGAGACGCCGCTATCTTGAAGGATGCGTCCAAATCCGCCGCCCGCGCCAATCACCAGAGTAGCGTTGGCCGTGGGTGCCAGGCATTCATTGGTGAATTTCAGAATCGTCTCCCGGTTGTAGCCGCGCATTTTGCCCAACGTGAAAAAGCTGATCAGCACCGCGACCAGCAGCGCGATATCGGCGCTCCCCAGCAAGTGCAGCGCACGGTTAGCCACGCTGCCGGGCGTCGTCACCACGCCGGCCCAGCTTCCGGCTAACATCAGCACCACCGGCAGCAGAATGGTGGTCACGGCCACGCCAAAGCCCGGCAAGCTGCGATTGGTCTCGTGCTCCAGAAACTCTTCCGCCATGGGATTGTGCTCGCTGAGCACAATCCGGGGCGCGATCCAGCGCGCATACACGGGGCCTGCGATGACCGCGGCAGGAATGCCGATCAGCAGGGCAAACAAGATCGTCCGCCCCACGTCGGCATGGAAGATGGTCACCGCCAGCATCGCTGCAGGGTGCGGCGGCACCAGCGCATGATCAATGGAGAGGCCGGCCAGCATGGGCAGCCCCACCAGGACCAGGGAAGTGCGCGTGCGCCGGGCCACCGTAAACGCAATCGGTACCAGCAGAACGAAACCCACCTCAAAGAAAACGGGCAAGCCCACAATCAGCGCCGCGAACAGCATGGACCAGGCGACGTGCCGCTCCCCAAAAAGCTGGATCAAGGTCTCTGCAATACGCTCTGAGGCACCCGACTCCGCCATCATCTTGCCCAGCATGGTGCCCAGGCCAACCACGATTGCGATATGCCCCAGCGTATTGCCTGTCCCGGTTTCGAAGGAGCCGACAATGGTCTCGAGCCGCATCCCGGTGGCCACGGCCAGCGCCAGCGAAACTGTCAGCAAAGAGAGAAAGGGGTTGAGCTTGACTACCGCAATAAGCAGGATCAGCACCACCACAGAACTGGCGGCTGCGATCAGCAGGTAGAGGCCGTGGCTGTCGATCATAGGGGCAATGGATCCGGCTTGGCTTGGTTCATTGTCTCCTGGGTGGGCGAGGCAGAAAGCGTCCGCCTCGCTGCCCGGTGGCCGCGCCGTCCTGATAGGACAGTAGGCCATTTACCCAAACCGACGCGATTCCCTCGGCGCAACGGATTGGGTCAGAAAATGTAGCCGTATCTTTGATTGTCTCCGGATCGAAGAGCACCAGGTCGGCATGTGCCCCTTCGCGGATGCTTCCCCGGCCCTCCAGCCCGAAACGCTGCGCGGGCAGGCCGGTCATTTTGTGCACCGCGGTGGCCAGCGGAAAGAGGCCTTGCTCCCGGCAGTAATAGCCCAGCACGCGGGGAAACGTCCCCCACAACCGGGGATGGGGCAGCGGGTCGTGGGGTAAACCATCGGACCCGATCATGGTTGCAGGATGTTGCAGAATCCGGCGCACATCATCTTCAGACATGCAGTGGTAGATCGCCCCGGCGGGTTGCAAACGCTCCGCCGCCTCGCGTTGGGCAACTCCCCAGCCAAGAGCAATCTGCTCCAGCGTTTGGCCGGCAATTTCTGGATGAGGTTTCGACCACGTGATCACGATACGAACGCGCTCATCTACCTGGCGAATGTCGAGCGTGCTCGACGATGCTGCGTACGGATAGCAATCGCACTGCACCGGCTGTTCCGCCCGCGCTGTATCCAAGGTGTTGAGCACCTCTGCACTTCTGCCCCAATTTTCGACCCCTGCGCATTTCAGATGGGACAGCACCACCGGCACCTGGCATGTGCGGCCCACCCGGAATGCTTCGCGCATGGCTTCGATGATCGCTTCCGCCTCTGTGCGCATGTGCGAGGCGTACACCGCGCCGGCCGCCGCCAGCGGTTCCGCTAGCGACATAACCTCTTCCGGCGGAGCGGAGTACGCCGACAAGTAAGCGAGCCCCGTGCTCAACCCCAATGCACCCGCGTCCAGGGCCTCGATGAGCTGCGCGCGCATGGCCGCAATCTCTGCCGTCGTGGCTGCGCGGTCGAGCCGGTCCATATGGTTATTGCGCAGGGCAGTGTGGCCGGCCAGCGCGGCCACATTCACCGAAGGCTTGGCCGCATTCACCGCCGCCACATACTCCGCGAACGTGGGGTAACGGAAAGCATCCGCGTCTCCCAGTAAATTCATAGGATCAGGTGGGTCCCCAGCCAACTTCACCGGCGCCGCGCTAATGCCGCAGTTGCCCACGATCACCGTGGTAACCCCCTGGGACAGCTTGGCCAGCATCTCTGGAGTGCGGATCACGCTGGTATCGTCATGCGTGTGCACATCGATGAAGCCCGGGCAGAGCACCCGTCCGCCTCCCTCCGTAACCTGGCGGCCGCTGTACGGGGAGAGTTCCCCGACCGCGCGGATGAGGCCGCCTTCAATCGCCACATCGGCCACGTAGGGCTCGCCCCCGCCGCCGTCCACCACACGCACATTTCGGATAAGGCTGTCACAGCTGTGCATAAGGCACCATTCCTATTCCGGTATACACCATCCTTCTCTGTAAGCGAGAAATCAGTCTAGACTGTTCCAGACGTTGTTTCACTTCAGGGAGGGTTGCACCATGGCCGAAGAAGATCTTAGAGCAGAGATTGAGAAGCTGCGCGCGGAAAACGATCAGCTTAAAACCAAGAGTGTCCGTGGACTGAGTTTGAAAGTGAGCGAAAAGGGAGCGGTCTCGCTGTACGGCGTCGGCCGGTTCCCCGTGACTCTTTACAAAGAACAGTGGATAAAGATTCTGGGCATGAAGGATGAAATCGAAACCTTCCTGCACAACAACGCCCACTTGCTGAAAACCAAGGAATAGGTCTGGCGCTGCGTCATCGAATACCGGGTAATCCCGGTGCACCGGCTCATTTCTAGACGCCGAAGGCGAAGCCATTTCCGGCGAAGAGTTCCGCGTACCGTAAGAGTGGCCGAGGCAAGGGATGCGAACCACGGATCGGAAAATGGTTCTCAAGATGATGGTGATCGGCGCGGTCACTTCATCGTTGCTGCTGTCATCGTGCAGAAAGCAATCGGCTCGCACCGAACCCCCCGCGGCGAACCAGGCAGCACCTGAGGACCCCGACTTGATCGTGAACGCGGCCGGGTATCACGGCCGGCACTTCACCGGCCCGGTGTACATTCCACGGTCTTCTCCCATGCAAGATGGCACCACCGCCTATAACGCCACTTATCAGCCGGGCGTCACCGTAATCAGCAAAGACGATACGATGCAGCACTTGGTCAACATCGATCGCGATGGCAACTGCACCTTTGACTCCTCCGCCGGCCAAATTGCCAAGCTGAGAAGCGGGAGTGTGGTGCTGCTCTCCGGCCTCGCTCTGCGTACGGTGGTCGACGTGCAAAAGACGGCGGACGGCTACTTGCTCAAGACAACCCCAGCCATGATCACCGATGCCATCAAGAATGGCCGGTTGGAAGGCACGTACAAGATCGACTTCAGCAGGATGCAGGCCGCGCCGGGCGTGGCCGATTTTGATGTGAACTTCTCCGGTTACAACTACCATGTCAAATTCACCCCCGGGAACGATCGCATCAACGTGCGGGCGACCATTAAATTTGGGGGCGGCCAGGGTAAGCTGGCCTACGAAGGCGTCGGTTACCTGAACAATTTTGATTCCAGCGTCAAGATGCAGATCAAAGATGGCGCGCTCACCAACCTGTATTTCACTAACTCGAACCTTACTGGCCAGGTCGAGCTTAAGTGGTATGCGGTCGCGAACGATGACATGAAAGCGGGGTCCGTGGCCAAAATCACTTCATGGCCGTCTGAGCTCGTGAAGAGTCTCTCGCTTTCGAGAGCGGCCTATCATGTGCCCATCGTGGTCGGCGCGGTGCCCTTCGACCTGAAGATATCCGTAGGCTTCAGCTTTATTCCCGCCTTCACCTCGAAGAATAGCGTGATTGAGGGTAGCAAGCTCATTGACTACAGCGGCAGTGGCGGCTTTAATTTTTTGAATGGTAAGACCAGCCCCTCCGGTACTCTTAATGCTCAGGTCAGCGTCGCACAACGGGACACCCGCGTGTCGGCCGCAGGGCCGGTGGGCTTCACCGCTGCTACGGAAGCGCCGCGCTTGGAACTGACCTTGGGTTGGCCGCCGGCGGCCTCGCCGTCCGCAGGCTATCTCAACTTCGTCACTTCTTACGGAATCGTCACCAACGGGATGGCCAATCCGGCCCCATGTCAAACCAACATCATGGCTTTCAGCGCAAGCGCAGGAACCACCTACAACTCACCCAACACCTTCGCCGCCTGGCTAGCCACGGGAGCGTCCTCATCTGTCTCTCTCTGGTCAAAGACCTTGAGGATCGCCGGCACCGGCGGCCTGGTGTGCCCCAGCTAAAACTGAAACCGTAACAGTACCGTAAAGCCCGCTGGGGAACTGGACGGGTGCCCCGGGTTCGCCAAAAGCGTACCTGGGCCGAATAAGACGGGCGAAGCCCACGACAGCATTTCGCGAATCCGCCCAAGAGCGACTGCTTTATGCGCTCACATCGGGCCCAAAGTCGCTTTGCAACAGCAAACCCTGAAAAAGCATCCTATCGCCTGCTCGGTTGAGAAAGGGTTTTAACATGAAAATAGAAAAACATCACAAAGCGGCATTACTCTGCGGGGTAGCGCTCCTTTTCGCAGGTTGCAACAAGCAGGACAATTCCAAGGCAAACTATCAAACGGCCATCAACAACTACTACAAGGCTCACCCCCTATGCGTCTGGCAGGACACGAAGAAGCTCCCGGTGCAAGCCGCGACTGCTGACGACGCCAAGACACAAGGCTTTGACGCCTTGACCGACGCCGGCCTCCTCACCCGCACTACCGGCGAGAAGAAGGTCTTCATCATCGCGTCCAAGCAAGTGAACAATTACGATCTCTCCGCCCAAGGCCGTTCCTCCTGGACGCCGGACACGACCCAGCCGGGATACGGCAACTTCTGTTATGGCTATCGTGCGGTGGATTCGATTGATAGCTTCACCAACGGCGTCAATGCTTCGGGTCTGAAGACGGCAGCGGTGAACTACCACTACAGCATCGCTGACGTTCCGGCATGGGCAAAGTCCGAGGAAGTCAAAACTGCGTTCCCCACCCTGGCTGCTTCGCTCGCGCAAAGCCAGCCCGGTCAGGATTCGCTGGTAATGAACGGTACCGATTGGCAAGTGGCCAAATAAACCTGGCTCCCCATCCTTGAACCCTTTGGTTGGGTTCAAGGATGGACCCGCTCAGACAATTACGTCGTCTCCGCCTTCAGCACAAAGACCAGCAAAGAACGCGCCGTCACGCCGTAAGCCTCGCCGACCTTGAAACTCCCGCGCTCGCTGTTATCGGTAATATTGGTGTCGATCTGTAACCACCAAGTATCGCCGCCGGGGCACTCAGGCAAAGTAAATTCCACCAGGTCGTGATGATCATTGATCACCAGCAAAATGGTCGCTTCGCGTCCGCGTTGCTTGATCCCGCTGACCTGTGCTCGACCATCCAGTAGCATGCCAAAGCAGCGCATGCCGGCATCGCTCCAATTCTCCTGCTGCATCTCCGATCCGTTGGCATTGATCCAGGTCAGATCCTTGACTCCCAACTCTTCGTCGTATTTGCCGGTGAGATAGAGATTGCGGCGCAAGATGGGATACCGGTGGCGCAGATTCGTGAGCCGGCGAGTAAAAGCAATCAGCGACTCGCCTTTTTCCTGCAGATCCCAATCGAGCCAGCTGATCTCGTTATCCTGGCAATAGGCATTGTTATTGCCGCCTTGCGTCCGGCCGAACTCGTCACCGGCCAGCAACATCGGTGTTCCCTGGGCCAGAAGCAGGGTGGCCAGTGCATTCCGTATCATGCGTTTGCGCAGATCAACAATTTCAGGGTCGTCCGTAGGGCCTTCTGCGCCGCAGTTCCACGAGTTGTTGTCTGAACTGCCATCCTTGTTATCTTCGCCGTTCGCCTCGTTATGCTTCTCGTTGTAGGTATAGACATCATTCAACGTGAACCCGTCATGAGCGGTGACAAAGTTGATCGATGCCCATGGTCTGCGACCCTGATGATTGAAGATGGAAGCAGTCGCACACAGGCTCTCGGTGAGCGCCGCTGCTGGGGCGTTGCCGGTCCAGAACTTGCGCGTCGTGTCGCGGAATTTGTCGTTCCACTCTGCCCAGCCAGGCGGAAAAGCGCCCACCTGGTAGCCGCCCGGACCGCAATCCCACGGTTCCGCGATCAGCTTGATCTTCGACAGGCAAGGATCCTGGCTGCACGCCTTGAGAAATCCGCTCTGGTTATCGAATCCATTGGGTTCCCGCGCCAGGATGGTGCCCAGGTCAAATCGAAAGCCATCGACCCGGGTCTGCTCTGTCCAATAGCGCAGGCTGTCTGTCACCATCTGAATCACCCGCGCGTGGCTCAGGTTCAGCGTGTTCCCGGTGCCCGTGTCGTTGATGTAATAGCGCGGCTTGTCCGGCAGCAAGCGATAGTAACTTGCGTTGTCGATTCCCTTGAACGACAGTGTCGGGCCGCGTTCGTTTCCTTCCGCGGTGTGGTTGTACACCACGTCCATGATCACTTCGATCCCGGCATCGTGAAAGCGCGACACCATCTCCTTGAACTCGCGCACTGGATGACGGCGGTTGTGGGCATAGCGCGGATCGGGAGCAAAAAAACCGATGGTGTTGTAGCCCCAGTAATTCGTCAGGCCCTTCTCCAGCAGGTTGCTGTCATTGATAAAGAAATGCACCGGCAGCAGCTCCACCGAGGTGACCCCCAGGTCCTTGATGTACTTGACCACTGGCTCGGCGCCGAGACCCGCATAGGTCCCGCGCAAATTATCATCAAGCCCCGGAAACCGTTTGGTGAAACCCTTCACGTGGAGCTCGTAAATAATCGTGTCGTCGAACGGTACACGCACCTCGCTCAGCACGTTTTGACCATGCCAATCGAAGTTCGGATCGACCACCAGGCACTTGGGCATGAAGGGTGCGCTGTCGCGCTCGTCGAAGGTGGTATCGTCCCCCGACTCCATCTTGTACCCGAATACTGCCGGATCCCATTTGAGTTCGCCGACGTGCGCCACCGCATAGGGATCGAGCAGCAACTTGTTGGGGTTGAAACGGTGGCCCGCCTCGGGCTCATAGGGTCCGTGCACCCGATACCCATAGACCGCCCCAGGACGTACACCCGGCAGATACCCATGCCAGATTTGATTGGTGTACTCGGGCAGCGCAACCCGTTCCAGCTCCTTTTCGCCGTTTTCGTCGAACAGGCAAACCTCCACCTTGGTCGCGTGGGCGGAGAAGACTGCGAAGTTCGTGCCCTTTCCATCCCAGCAAGCGCCGCGTGGGTGGGGTAGGCCTTCGGTGAGCGGGGCAGTGAGCGTTCCGGGCATAACCAATTCAGACATGATGAAATTCCTTTAGCAAAACCTGCATTAAGTAGAGTCGCTTCAGTAGATGCCGATTCAGAGCTTTTAGCTGGTTGGGGACCGTCGCTAACTGGGTAAGGCGAACTTCTTTCAGCCCATCAAAGATATCCAGGAACGAAGAGGAAAAACCACGCAAAACCTATTCGGAGCACGGTCGCCCCAGCGGACGTGGGTTGAATTAAGACGGGCGAGGTCCGCGTGAGAACCGGAGAGATCAGCAACAAATGCTGGGTGCCCCATTCAAGCCGTACTTTGGCTTGAGTGGGATAATGGCTCTCGATGTGCCCTGTGCGCGGCTAAACAGCGTTCGCAAGAACTCCGCTTTTTGAACGGTACGGGCTAAACAGTCTGGTGAGAACCATCCTTGCCGAATCGAGTCCCGAAGGGACGGCTGAAAATGGCCCAGGATGCAATCCTGGCCACCTCTCCACCTCTGAAATGACCTTCGCGCGGTAATTCAGGGGCCAGAGTGTCTGCATGCGCCGCTCGTTAAGGGGTTCTCACGCAGACTCCTTAGTCCCTGAGTACGTTTTTCTTGAATGTGGCGAACCTCACATGCTGCGAAAACCACCCCTCTGTCGACGCTACGGTTTGGGTGCCGGCGTAAGCAGCCCCTGATCGCGCAGCCATTGCGCCAGCAGCGCAGGCCACTGATCCAAGGCTGCGATCCCCGCGCCCATGCCGCTGCCGTGCTCTCCATGGCGAAAAATATGCATCTCCACAGGCACGCCGGCGGCCGTCAAGGCATTGTAAAAATCCACACTGGCGCTGATTGGGACCGTGCGATCGTCCGTGGTGCTGTAGATAAACGTGGTGGGCGTCTGCGGTGTAACGTGCCGGCTCGGCGTATATTTTTGCTCATCCACCTTGCAAGTTTCAGGCGGAACGGTCTTGATCATCGAGCAATAGGTGATGTACTGGCCGCTGGGCTGCATAGCGTTCAACCAGGGATAGCCGAGCACCAAAAAATCAGGCCGGCTGCTCAGCCGCTCCACCGGGTCGCTTGCGCCGGGCTTGCCTGCGTCGAACAACGTCCCGGTGGCTGCCGCCAAATGGCCGCCAGCGGAGAAGCCCACAATCCCAACACGGTCCGGCATAAATCCGTAGGTCGCCGCAGACGACCGCACCAGCCGAATCGCGCGCTGCGCATCCTGCAAGGGAATCGGATAAAGATACTTTCCCCCTAGCCGGTACTTGAGCACGAAAGCCGTAACCCCCTGGGAGGCGAACCAATCAGCCACCTGGCGGCCTTCCAGGTTGCTCGCCAGGCGCATATAGGCTCCGCCCGGGGCGACGATCACTGCCGACCCCGTCCCCTTTCCTTTCTGAGGAACAAACACGGTGAGGGTGGGCAAATCCTCCGCAGGCGTGCCCTCTATCTCCGGTGCTCCACTTGGCCACAGCTGCAGTGTCGAAATACCGAGTTCGGGATCGAGCGCTTGTGTCGAGGATCCGGCCACCTGCGCGTCGACCAGCCGCACCGCCATCAGGCAGAGAAGCACCACAAATAGAGTCTTCTTCATCATTTATCTCCCACGTGCGCCCAATCTTAACAATCACGTGGGTGATCAACCTACTTCTTCGAAGGGGTCGCCATCCCCCTCGAAAGGATCAGTCGCTCCTACTTACTTCCTCCAGCGCGTGGCGATCCTGTGGCGCCGGGGCCGTGGTTTCTCTTGTGTTCCCGCGCTTTCCCCTACGTCCAAGCGGCCTTGTGATCACGTCCCGCATGTAAATCGCACAATCCCAAATGGTTGGTTCAGATCGGCTCGAATGAGGGTTTCGGTCAGACGGCGGCGATCGTTAACTTGGAATCATCGTTGCACGCTTCCTTCATGGTTTGCTCGAAAGGTGGTCGCCGATGCTAAGTGCCAATCTTGCTATCGATTCCGTAACTCCTTTTCCGGGCGTCATTTCCCGAAAGATGCCCCTCCCCAAAGTCGGCCCGTGCCCCCCTCCGGCACTCAGCTTGGTCGAAGCCGGAACCTACGGAAACCGCATGGCCAAGCACCTGCACTTGGCGAACGTCCCCATGATTAGCGTGAGAACCCGGCGCAAGGCCCAACTTGCCGTCACCCGGCTGCGCTCCGAAACGGGACTCATGGACCGCACGACACCCTTCGCCTGCGAGCGGGCATTTACTGTCCAGTTGCATCTGCGCCCCGTGCAGTCCGTCAAGTACTGGCTACATGGCCGGCCGATCTCCGACGAGCCCGTCCAAGACGGGAGCGTCAGCATCATGCATCTGGACCATGACCCTTCGATGTACCTGGGAAGCGCCTTCGATATAGTGCAGTTTTATGTGCCCCGCGCCGCCCTGGATGAGTTCGCGGACGAGAACGATGGCTGCCGGTGTGAGACCCTCACCTGGCCCTGCGGCAAGGTCGATCCCCGCCTGAGGAATCTGGCATCGTGCCTCCTACCGGCGCTGGAAAGACCAGAGCTTTCGAGCGAACTCTACGTTGACCACCTGGTCTTTGCGGCGCATGCGTACATAGCCCGCACCTATGGTGGAATCAAGATTGCTCCATCCGTTGTGCGTGGAGGATTGGCGCCGTGGCAGTTGCACCGCGCCACCGAAATGCTAAAGGCGAACCTCGACGGGCAAATCGCGCTCTCTCAGGTCGCCCGCGAATGCAAACTATCCGTCAGCCACTTTGTCCGCGCTTTTAAACAGACGATTGGGCAGCCACCCTATCGATGGCTGCTGCAGCAGCGCATCGACGCCGCCAAGGACCTGCTTCTACACTCCGAACTGCCGATGGTAGAGATCGCCCTCAAGTGCGGCTTTGCAGATCAGGCGTGTTTTATCCGGGCGTTCCGTAAATTGCTCGATACTCCCCCCGGGGAGTGGCGGCGGATGCGCTTGCAATAGCCCGCGTACCTGGAATTGCGGCTACGCAGCCCCAGACCGAACCGCGTGTGCGGCTTCCGGTGAAGTAAAGCCGCACGGAGTTCGCCAGGGCCCCGAACCGTGACAGGCAATTCATGCTACCCGCCACAGGCGGAGACCCTTAGTCAACGCTGTCAATAATCTCCCCAAGGAACCAGGACCGCCGTTCCGTCTCGTCGATCCACACCTCAATCAAGCTGGCGGTTGCCACGTCGTTGTGGCGATCGCACACCTCGTGCGTGGTACGCATCGACGCCGTCAGTTGCCGGTTGTCAGCGTAAAGCTCGCTGAGCATCGCCTTGGGTGCAATGTGGTGGCCATTGTTGTCCTTAAGCCGTTGATGGCTCGCCACGTCGCTGATCGAGTGAAGGGTGGTCCCTCCCAATTTCCGCGCCCGCTCCGCAACCGGATCGGTCATGGCGAAAATTTGATCCGCCTGCTCATCCAGCAACAAGTGATAGTCGCGGAAGTGCTTGCCTGTCATATGCCAATGAAAGTTTTTCGTCTTGAGGTACAGAGCGAACGTATCCGCCAGCAAGTGACGAAGTTCGCCCGAGATTTCTTCGACCGCGCTGTGATCCAGCAGTCCAACGCTCTTGGTCGTCGTCGCTTTCACGTCCTTTGTTTCAATCTTTTCTGCTGTTGCCATCAACGTCTCCTTTTGCATGCTTGAGGCAGGTTCCATCCTCACGCAAGCCCTACTAGAGATGATGCGCCTCGCGGTGAAACGTTCTGTAAATTTGTGTCCCAAATCCATGACAGCAATAACAGCAAATTGAGAGCAAGCAGAAACAAGAGTCAAGCTCCTGAACTCACTAGTCTTAGGAGCATTATGGCCGAAATTGAGGATTACGACGCCGTCGTGTTGGGCACCGGAGAAGCAGGCAAATACATGGCCTGGCATTTAGGCTCAAGCGGAAAACGTACCGCCGCCATTGAGCGAAAATACATCGGCGGCAACTGCCCCAACATCGCTTGTCTTCCCAGCAAGAACGTGATCCAGTCAGCCAAGGTGGCCTCCTACTTTCAGAGAGGCGAAGAGTTCGGCATGTTGACCGACAAGTGGACCGTCTCCATGCCGGGCGTGCGGGCACGCAAGCGGCAGATGGTAGATGGTCTGCACCAGATGCACATGGAGAACTTCGCCAAAAGCAAGGCGGAGATCGTCATGGGAGAAGGCCGCTTCATCGGCGACCGAACCCTGAAGGTCGCGCTTCTCGACGGAGGAGAACGCATCCTTCGTGGCGACCAGGTCTTTATCAACACCGGGACCAGGGCGGCGATTGATAATATACCCGGGCTCGCCGAGGCGTCTCCGCTCACTCATGTTGAGGCACTGGAGCTCGACATCGTCCCGGAACACCTGATCATTCTCGGTGGAGGCTACGTCGGGCTGGAGTTTGCCCAGGCCATGCGGCGCCTGGGCAGCCGCGTAACCATCATGGAGCGGAATGATCGGCTCCTCCACCGCGAAGATCCGGATGTTTCCGAGGCCATCACCCAGCTCTTCCAGGACGAAGGCATCGTCACTGTGGCAAATACCAGCCTGGGGCACGTAGAGGGAAAATCAGGCCACGGGCTGCGTCTGCACGGCTCCAGGCGTCAGTCGCAAATCATCGTGGAAGGCTCCCACCTGCTGGTAGCAACGGGACGCCTGCCGAACACAGAAGGTATCGGGCTCGACCTCGCCGGAGTGAAGATCACGAAACAGGGCTTTGTCAGTGTGAACGAACGGCTGGAGACCACCGCTCCTGGTGTTTGGGCGCTCGGTGACTGCGCTGGTAGCCCTCTCTTTACCCATATATCGTTCGACGACTTCCGCATCGTCCGCGACAACCTGGCCGGCGCCCACCGCACAACGACAGGAAGGCAGGTTCCGTCCTGTCTATTCACCGATCCTGAACTGGCCCACATCGGGTTTGACGAATCGCAGGCCAAGCAGCAATCCATTCCCTACCGCTTGGCCAAGATCCCGATGGCTGCCGTTCTAAGAACGCGGGCAATGTCTGAGACCAGGGGATTTCTTAAGGTGCTCGTTGCTGCGACAGATGATCAGATCCTGGGGTTCACCGGATTTGGCGAGGGTGCTGGTGAAACGATGGCCACTATCCAGCTTGCGATGAGAGCGCGTATCCCATTCACCGTCCTGCGCGACATGACCATTACTCATCCCACTCTTGCCGAAGGAATCGTAGCGCTCTTTTCCAGGGTGCCCGCCATCAAGTAAAGGGCACCCTTCCATTGCGGATGGGCCTAGACCATCGACTTGCGCAGAGCCACTTTCGCACGAGCCAAGCGGGACTTGGTTGCCGGGACCGAGATCCCCATATTGCGCGCGATTTGTTTCATCGAGTGGCCTTCCATTTGTCCCAGCTCCACTACAGAGCGAAGGGTGTTTGGCAGGCGGCAGATGGCCTTCTTCAGGCGCACAGACTTCTCATGTCCCACGTAATGTTGTTCGGGGTTGGCGGAGTAGTCGGCAATTTGCCATGTCTGCCAGGTCTCACCTTCGGCGGTCGCATCGATCGAGGTCTCCAGGCGAATGCGCCTCTTACGTAAAATCATGAGAGCTGAATTGATGCCGATACGTGTAAACCAGGTCGTGAAGCTGGATCTTCCATCAAACTGTTTCAAATGCAGGAACGCCCGCATCATGGAATCCTGCAGCGCATCTTCCGCGTCTTCGCGATTCTTGGTTACGCCATAAATCGTATTAAAGACACGTTTAGAGTTACGTGTGCAGAGCTCGACGAAGGCCCATTCCTGGCCGGCTTGCGCCGCCGCGATCAACATATCTTCACTCAATGCATTCGATTCAAGCCGATGGGAAATGTTGCTACTTACCATGCTGCATGCACTCATAGAGGGATCTCCGAAGCAGAATTGAAATACGCTATCAGGGCCTGAGTAAAAGTAGCCCACGCGGCATGACATAGCTTGATCGAAATTGCTTTCAGTTTGCCAATCTTGCCAGAGAGCAACGGCAGGGATGATTCTGTGGGATTAACAGCCAATTGGCTGACCGGTTTTCGGACCTTCTTATTTGCAACAAAATTGTCATCCCGACCGGAGCGGAAAGCCTGCCCTGCGCGAAGGCGAATGGAGATCTGCTGTTCACTTCCACTTCTCACACAACTCGGAAGGGCTGCGGCAACTTTTTGCATATGATGCTAGAAGGAGAATCCAACATTGGACCAGAAAGATTGGGCGGGAGTACTCCCAGCCATCACAACCCCCTTCCACGCTGATCTATCCGTCGACTACGAAACGTTTCGAGCCCAAGCTCGATGGCTGGTCGATTGTGGCTGCAACGGAATTGTCGCCCTTGGCTCGCTCGGGGAAGCGCCGGCACTCACCCGCGAAGAAAAACTGGAACTCCTGAGACAGGCCACGCAATCCTTGGACGGCAAAGCCCCAGTGATTGCCGGAATCTCCGCGTTCAGCACCGCCGAAGCCGTCTGGCTTGCGCAGGAAGCACATCGAGCCGGCGCCGATGGGCTGATGGTTTTGCCGCCGTTTGTCTACCGCGGTGACTGGCGCGAAACCCGCGCTCATCTCGACGCTGTCTTTCAGGCGACCCCTCTCTCCGCCATGCTCTACAACAATCCCGTCGCGTACGGAACAGACATCCTCCCAGAACAAATCATCGAACTGCGCGCGCAGCATCAGAACTTCCACGCGGTCAAGGAATCGAGCGGCGAAATTCGGCGCATTACTTCGCTCAAGCATCTGGCCGGCGGCTCACTGGAGATCTTCGTGGGCATGGATGATGTCGTTGTCGAGAGCGTAGCGGCAGGCGCGACTGGCTGGATCGCCGGGCTGGTGAATGCTTTTCCTGAAGAATCCGTGCGTCTGTTCAAGCTCGCGCAAAGCGGGCCATCACTGGAATTAGCGGCTCTTTACGCGTGGTTCCTCCCTTTGCTGCGCCTCGACACGGTGCCCAAGTTTGTGCAACTCATCAAGCAAGTGCAGGAAGAGTGCGGCGGCCCTTCGGCCCGCGTGAGGCCTCCCAGGCTGGAACTGGTGGGAGCGGAGCGTGAGGCCGTCGCCGCCCTCACCCGCAAGAGCCTGGTCAACCGAAGTGCACTAGTCTGATCCAAACTCCGTCCTCAAGTCTTGAACAGCATCCTGCTGACTACCAGTGTTGGGCCGGCGCCAGCTGATCAGCGCCATCATCAGCAGCGTGGCGGCGGCGGGCACCATCAGGCCGATGCGCAGTGAGCCGCTCTCGCTGGAAACGGTCCCCGTCAACCACGAAAGCACGGCTCCCCCCAGCCCAGCCACGGCAAACACCCAGCCTGCGTTGCGTGACCCGCCGATCTCCCCGAGAAATAGCGAGAGCGTGAGTGGGAACAGCGGCCCCAGGGCAAGCCCGGTAAGCATCGATCCGGCCAGCAGCACCGGCGGAATGTGCGCCGCCAGCAGCAATGAGATGCCCGCGATGGTGGCGATCGTGGAGAGACGAAAGAGGCCGCGCTCCGTCAAGAAGCGCAAAATCGCCGGGGTCAGCGCTCGGCCCAGCAGCAAGGCTGCCCAAAAGACGGCAAGCGCCAGGCTACCCCCCGCGAATTTCCAACCCGTGGCCCGGGTTGCATACGTGCTCATCCAATTCCCGGCGGAAGCTTCCACTCCTACATACAGAAAGGCCAGGAGCGCAAAGTAAACGATCGTTGCCACTTCTTTGATTCCAGGCGGGGTGGGACCCAACACCATCGGCGCAGCGAAATCATGTCTGTCTGCAAGCACCGGTAACAGGGCGAACGGAATGACCAGGACTCCGAGCAGGCCAAAGATCGATCCGCTCCCGGCATGGCGCAGAAACTGTGCAATCAGAAGCGGGCAAGCCACCGCGCCCGCGCTCCAGGAGAAATTAAGGAGGGCCAGCGCCGCTCCCATGCGATTTGGATAGTGCCGTCCGACCAGCATGTTGGTAGACGTCATGGCCAATCCGAGCCCCAGTCCATAGACAGCGAAGACCGGCAAAGACCTTTGTTGCGCCAGAAAAATCCCCATCCCTCCAGCGCCAAAAAGCAGGTAGCCTAACGCCAGCGTCTTCCAAAGACTGCGCCGGACCAGCAGTGCTCCTGAGGCGGAGGTGGCAAACTGCACCAGTAGCAGCAGACCTGCGTCCTTGTCCCGCAAATGCCATTGCGCCGAAAGCTGCGGCAGAATGCACCCCAGCAGCACCGTGCCGACTCCGGTAAGCGCAAATCCAAGATGGAGCAGGGGCTCCAGCAAACGATTGCGAGGGATCATGGACGCACTGTGATTTGCGTGAGACATGCAGGGGAAGTCTATCCACTGTACGCGTTGCGCCGCATAACCACGACCCACGCCCTCCGCAGAAAAAATTCCGCGATTCTGTTCGCCTGATCTCAACCTCCGGCCCCTGCGCGTGGTTTGACCCTGTGCTCTGCGGTTGTTACTATCAAGGTGCGGGGTGGAGCAGTCCGGTAGCTCGTTGGGCTCATAACCCAAAGGTCGCTGGTTCAAATCCAGCCCCCGCAACCAAAACGATCTGAACGGCTTACGATCGCATTCGATCCGTATCAAATCCCAGCCTAAGATCCGCTGCTAAGATCCCTCTTAGCCCAATGCATCTGGATGTGTCCAATGGTCGCGTCCGCCAACCAGCGTGGAAACCGATGGGCTTGCTGAGCCACCTTCACCATCTCGGATCGGGGGACCTTTTCCGCGACCTTCTCCAGCGCCGAATGAACATGCTCCGGGCCAGCCCACGCGAGGACACGGACGATCTCTCCAGCGGGCTCCTTGGCGAGGACAAGCTGCCAGGAGGCGACACGCTCCAAGTGGAGCACAAGCTTTCCCAGATTCAACTTCCGGCTGCGGCCGGATGTCCAATAGACCATCTGGACGGGCACCTGCGTTGTCAGGCCAAGAGCGTTTGCGGTCATGGCACCCGACGAGACGATGGTCTCGCCACGTTGTATCGCAAACTCTGCGACAAGACGGTGCACTGATGGCGGATGGGTTCCAAAACGGCTCTTGACCGGGGACACGTAAATGCCACGTTCAACCCTCAGCACATTGCCCGACCGAGTGAACCGCGCCAGAGACTCACCGACCGCCGAACGAGTTCCGAGATGCAGGAACATCTTTGCGCACACGGGAGTGCCCTCGGGCAGTTCATTCGTCTTGCGCAGAATAGTTTCGTCTAAGCGGCCCACATTGGCCTTCTGTCAGAAGTATATGTAGTCCTCTAACAAAGCAGCCTTGGAATGACCCGGGCGAGCCTCCCACGGATTTAGCGCTAGTCTCCCAGTCTCTCGACTTGGATCAAACCGCGGACCTTCGCCTCTATCTCGTCGCGAACCTTTCTCACCTCTTCTACCGGCAAACCTTTCGGGTCTCGCAATGGCCAATCGTCTCGTCGAAGGCCAGGGACATAAGGACACTTGTCCCCACACCCCATGGTGATGAGCAAGGTTGCACCCTCTGCCAAGTCCTGGGTGAGTTTCTGCGGCTTAGCTTCACTGAGATCGATGCCGACTTCCTGCATCACGGAAAGGACTTCCGGATGCACCCGCAACCCGGGTTCGGTTCCAGCAGAAACAGCTTCTGCCTTGTTGCGGTTGGCGAACTTGTTGAAGAACGCTGCAGCCATCTGCGAGCGGCCAGCGTTGTGGACGCAGGCAAAAATGATCCTCTCCATCGTTTCCTTTCGTGTCTACTGCTTACCGATTTCGTCGATCTTTGCTTGAATCGCGAAAGTGTCAAGGGTGCCCAAAGGCAGACTTAGGAAAAGGCTGATCCGACGATCAAGGGACTGAAATGCCTGGCTGAAGGCACGGTCGATCTCTTCTGGATTTCCAAGCACGGCACCTGGATCGGGGATTCCCCAATGGGCTGTCATTGGCTGTCCTGGCCAAATTGGACATACTTCGTTAGCTGCGTTGTCACACACGGTGAACACGAAGCTGAGGTGGGGCGAATCCGGCGTGGAGAACTCTTCCCAGGACTTGCTGCGAGCAACTGCGGCGTCGAGTCCGGCCTTCTCCAATTGACGAATAGCTTCAGGCCGAACGATTCCGGTCGGATGGCTTCCTGCACTGAATGCCGTGAAGTTACCACGCCCTTTGCGATTCATGATTGCCTCGGCCATGATCGAACGAGCGGAGTTGCCGGTGCAGAGAAAGAGAACGTTGTAGTGCGGCATGGATGCTCCTCGGAATTCATTTTTTGCGAGCTGGACTGCTACGCGCAGCAGTCCGGACCACAGCAGGGTTTTGAATCAGCCGTATGCGGCTTGATCGCATATACCTTCACGCTGGCCGCTGCCGCGTTCACGTCATACTGTGAGAGCAGAGCCGCAAGGTCCTCGTGCAGCGAAGGCTCGGTCGGTGCCGGAGTACAGCAAGCGGCCTCAATGACCTGGAACGGACTTGAGGTGTCCATCGCCGGCGAGCAGCATCCCGCTTGGTTCTCCACCTTCGCATAGGCGTTGAGGTCTGCACCGCTATCTACGATCTCGACGTGCTCGAATCCGGCGGCTACCAACCCACTCTTGTATTCGTCAATCTTGATGGCTCCGGCTATGCAACCGACATAGGCGGCCATGCTTTGCGCTACCGCTTCGGGAAGTTGGTGTTTGAGTGCGATATCGCTGACGGCGACCCTTCCTCCGGGCTTTAGAACGCGAGCAATTTCGCGGAAGACAGCAGGCTTATCGGGAGCAAGGTTCAGCACGCAATTCGAGATCACACAATCGACGGACGCATCGGGAAGCGGAATCTGGTGGATCGTTGACTGGTAGAACTCGACATTGGTGTAGCCACCAGCCTGAGCATTCGCGCGAGCGCGCTCGATCATCGCCGTGGTCATGTCGATGCCGATGGCACGTCCCGTTGGCCCGACCATCCTGGCCGCCAGGAACACATCAAGACCTCCACCTGAACCAAGATCGACGACCACTTCCCCAGGCCGAAGATGAGCCGTAGCGGTCGGATTGCCGCACGAAAGACCCATGTTGGCCTCGGCGGGAATCGAAGTCAGTTCCTCAGCGGTATAGCCAAAGGCCTCTGCGACTGCCTGCACGCCTGCGTGATCGTTCGACAAGGTACTTTCTGCGACTGCCCCATACTTCGACTTCACCGAATCCAAAAGCTGCTCTGACATATGGCCTCCTCATATCTGCTTAGGAGAATATATGTCTTGCCTTCGCATTCGTCAAGGCGTATACGTTAGGCATGGCGAAACAAACATTTAATGTTGAGCGGTTCTTCCAGGCTCTCGGCGACAATACGCGACTCCGTCTCCTCAACCTGATGGGAGAGCAGGAAATCTGTGTCTGTTACTTCGTGGAGATTCTCGGCGGACCTCAGCCGAAGGTGTCCAGACACCTCGCGTACCTTCGCAGCGCGGGCATCGTCGCAGCGCGGCGAGAGGGAAAGTGGATGCACTACCGGATCGTGATGCCCCCGCATATTGGAGCGGCGCAGATCCTGAAACAAACCCTGGGCTGGCTCAAGGAAGACAAGGCGATGCAGGCTGATCGAGCGCGCCTATCGAAAGCCTGCTGCTCTCCATCAAAGTACGCATCGCTCGACGGCGCACCCCTTCCTACAACGATTCAAGAAACGTCCTGCGAGGCCTGCTAATGTCTACCGCTCCCTTCACCCAAGGCCAGATCTATGCTCCTGCGGCTCGCAAGAAGCTCTCATTTCTTGATCGCTTCCTGACTCTCTGGATCTTCCTCGCGATGGCGATCGGCGTCGCCATCGGCCACTTCGTTCCATCGACTGCCGGATTCGTCAATCGCTTCCAGACGGGCACGACGAATATCCCAATTGCCATCGGTCTCATCATCATGATGTTTCCGCCCTTGGCAAAGGTGAGATATGAAAAGCTCGGCGAGGTCTTCCGCAACAAGCGCGTACTCGGTCTCTCCCTTGCTCAAAACTGGGTTATCGGGCCGGTGCTTATGTTCCTGCTCGCCATCGTTTTTCTTCGCGGTGAACCGGCTTACATGCGCGGTCTCATTCTCATCGGCATTGCACGATGCATCGCAATGGTGCTGGTCTGGAACGAACTCGCCGAAGGCGATACGGATTATGTCGCCGGCCTCGTGGCGATCAATAGCGTTTTTCAGGTGCTGTTTTATAGCCTCTATGCCTGGGCGTTTCTGACAGTCCTTCCGAAATGGTTTGGCTTGGAAGGGAGCGTCGTCCTGATCGGGATCGGACAGATCGCAAAGAGCGTCGGGATCTATCTGGGAATCCCGTTTGCTGCTGGATTCATTACGCGCTTCGTGCTGATCCGGTTGAAATCCGAGGAATGGTATCGGACTCGCTTCATTCCACGAATCAGCCCGCTTACACTCGTCGCCCTGCTTTTTACAATCTTGATCATGTTCTCCCTGAAAGGCGACCTGATTGTCCGGCTTCCGCTGGATGTAGTGAAGATCGCTATCCCACTCGTCATCTACTTCCTCCTCATGTTCCTCGTGAGCTTCTGGATGGGCAAAGAACTGGGTGCGAACTACGCTCAGTCAGCGACGCTCTCCTTTACCGCCGCTGGCAACAACTTTGAGCTGGCGCTTGCAGTATCCGTCGCCGTCTTCGGGTTGAACTCGGGCGAAGCATTCGTGGGCGTCGTCGGCCCCCTCATCGAAGTACCTGCGCTGATCGGATTGGTGAACGTCGCTTTCTGGATGAGGAAGCGCTACTTCACCTCCGGCTCGACTGCATTTGCCATTTATCCCGCCGAGGACACGCCTTAAGGCGCGAACCCAAGCTCCGTCCGCGCTAATCCGGCACGCACGAACGGCTCATCAGTGAGGAACCACAGCGGGTCGGAGAAATTTGTCGTAGACCATATTCGCCGTTTCCAGGTTTCGGGTGTCGCCCGTCATCACCAGGTCCGCGTACACCAGCAGCGGCGGGGCAAGGGGCTTGTCCGGCTTGTCTAGTTCGGGGTTCCAGAACGCATGGAGCACCTCGACGCTACGCTCGGATGCCAACCGCATCCGTCCCTGGATAAGAAGGTCCTTCACTTCTCCGCGCGTATAGACGAGCAGATTCTCTGGCTTCAGGTATCCGGTCAGGCGCTCGGCTGCGACCTCGCCTCCCCAATAGGCTCCGAGTGATTGCAAATCGAGAACGAGAACCCGCTTCCGGTCGGACTGATAGTGGCGTCCATGGAGCTTCGGGCGCAGAATCGCGGGATACGCAACGACCCACTCATGCAGGAGTTCTTCCGCGCGTTCGAGCGCGGTCGTACCCTTTCCTTTTCGGTGAAGGAAGCCCCGCCTCTCCAGGTCTTGAAGTACAGGTCCCACGGCACCTAAAGCGACTTGTGCTGCAACTGCAATCTGCCGGTATCCCGTGCGTGCAAGTTCAGGTCTGCACAGCAGGGCAAAGATGACCTTCATGCCGGCGGGCGTGAGGCCGTTTTGCGACCGCTCAAGGTAATGTGGTCGCCTCCGTCCGACGATGCAGAGAAGCATGTTGGCAGTTCGGAGAAAGAGGTTGCCGGCGGTGTCTGAAAAGGGTAGGTCAATCCGGAGGCACTCCTCAGCCATAGCCTCGGTCATGTAGGGCGCCACGAGGAATGGCAGATGCCCAGGGAATTGGTCTTGGATCGCCCGCTCCAATTGCTCCTTGACCGGGGCGATTGCGGGGCGACGATCTACATTCTTTAACTTGGCTAAAAGCCGGACTTTCTGGCCCTCGAATTCGAGCTCGATTTGAGCATCAAATCGTGGGTCAAGGAGGCCGCGCGGTCGGCGCAGGATTTTGGCGGCTCCGCGGGTACGTCGGTTCAGGGGGGTGAAAATGGGGCGCGAGAAGGCCTTGGCGAAGACCTTCTGTTCAAGTGTTCACGGCCGATTGCATGGAGAACCCAACGGTCAGGATTCACTCCCGATGCGCTCCGGATAGCCTGTCCAATGCGTACTTTTGCGTCGCCATTAGTGCCTTAGAGTCAACAGTTTACGTATTATTTAGCTCACTCATAACCCAACGGTCGCTGGTTCAAATCCAGCCCCCGCAACCAAAACGATCTGAACGGCTTACGATCGCATTCGATCCGCATCAAATCCCAACCTAAGATCCGCTGCTAATATCCCCCTTAGCCCAATGCATCTAGGTGTGTCCAATGCTCGCTGCTCATTTTTCAAGCATTGCAGCCAATCTCCTGGCACTCTTCCTGTCGATCATCTGCCCGGTTTGGGACTACTTCGGGACGCAAACTTTGAAGGCACACCCCAGTGCAGCGGCGCGGCTTGTTTATTATCAAAAAACGGCGGCGTGGCTCTGGATTGCCGCCGGCATCGCTTGCTGGGCCCAGGGAGTCGGCAACCTGGTCACTCTGCACGGACTAGGAATTCGCGCCACTTGGCTTGATCAGCATCTGTGGGCCCATTACCTCTTGGCGACAATCCTCATCCTGGTCGTATTGGGCCAGTTGATTGTTCCGGTCGTGCAGGTCAGCGTCAAATACCGCAAGCGTCCTTTCCTCGAGCCCAAGCAGCTTGAATCTTTGCGCTTCTTTCTTCCCGCTTCCAGCATGCTGTGAGGTCAACATGTTCTCAAGGTGACAAATGGCGTGATCATTTTGCAAGTCAGCTTCTGTAAGGCCCGAGAGCCATCGCTCTCGTCCACCAAAATCGTGCATTTGCGGTCAACGTCAATTCCCTTGAGGGGAGCCGGAGGGGAGGATTGAGAAAAACCCAAAAGTCGACCGACACCAACGGTGACCCCTATGCCTAACAACGCTGTGACGCCGAAACGAGGCTTAGACATGCGCGAAATTATACTTGTCCAGTTCCGCGTTCCGCTTGAAACCAGGGGCTCGTCTTAGGAGTGTATGCTGTTGCGTGTGTCGAAACCTTCCGAAAAAGCTCTCACTGAAACCACCTCGCTCTCGCCTATCGACCGCCGTGAATTTATCAAAACAAGTTCTCTGGCCGCCGGTGCGCTCGCGTTTGGCGTGCCAACCCTTTTGCGTGGACAGAATCTCAACAGCAAGTTAAACATCGCCTGCGTCGGAATCGGCGGTAAAGGCCGCAGCGACACCGACTCCTGCGCCGGCGAAAACATTGTTGCGTTGTGCGATGTGGATTCTGGTTCCGAAGCTTATCAGACCCAAACGAAAAAATATCCGAGCGCAAAGATTTACAAAGACTACCGCCAGATGCTCGACCAGATGGGCAATCAGATCGATGCGGTCACCGTTTCAACTCCGGATCATATGCATGCGATCGTGGCGTCGGCGGTGATGAAGAGGAACAAGGCTGTGTTTTGCCAGAAACCCCTCACGCAGACGATCTATGAGGCGCGCTATCTGCGGAAAATGGCCAAGGAGAAAAAGCTCGTCACCCAGATGGGCAATCAGGGGAGTTCGGCGGACGGTTTGCGCCGCGCGGTCGAGACCATTCAAGATGGACTCATCGGGCAAGTGCATGAAGTGCACGTCTGGACGAACCGCCCGGTTTGGCCGCAGGGAATGGAGCGTCCACTCGGAGAAGATCCGGTTCCCGCAACCTTAGATTGGGATATTTGGATCGGACCGGCTCCCATGCGGCCGTACAAGGGGCCTCCCAATCCACAGGATCGATTCGGAATTTACGAGCCGTTCAACTGGCGCGGCTGGCAGGATTTCGGCACCGGCGCTTTGGGCGATATGGCGTGCCACACGGTTAACATGCCGTTTCGCGCCTTGGATCTTGAGTACCCGACGGTAGTGGAAGCGACGCCTTTGAGCCGGATGAACAAGGAGTCGTATCCCGTCGGTTCCAAAATTCGCTTCGACTTTCCCAAGCGTAAAGCGAATATTCCCCTCGAACATCCGCATCTTTTCCATCATTCCAGAAAGATTGAGCACGATGCGGTGTCACTGTGGTGGTATGACGGCGGCCAGCCTGACCCCACGGCCCGCGGCGGCCACGACCTGAGCAACAAGCCGCCGGTCGAAGTGACTGCTGACATTCTCGCGCTGCTCGGGAAAATTCCCGATAGCGGGTGTCTCCTGATTGGCGACGGAGGCAAAGTCTTTTCACCGGACGATTACGGAACGAATTTCTTCGTGAAGCAGAAGGGCGATCCAAAATTCGTTGACTACACTGAGCACCCGGCAATGGCGCAGTATCCGGAGCGCATCCCGCGCAACCACTACGGTAAGGCAGGCACAAATAGTGTCTACGCCCATGCACAGGAATGGCTCGTTGCCGTCAAGGAAAACAAGCCGGAGATCTGCTACTCGCGTTTTGACATCGCTGCGCGCCTCACAGAGATCATGCTGCTTGGCTGCGTGTCATTGCGCGCGGGGCAAAAAATTGAGTGGGACGGACCGAAGATGGTCGCCAAAAATTGCCCCCAGGCCGCGCAGTTTATACGACGGCAAGACCGTACCGGCTGGGCTCTTTCCTGATCCAATTCTCTCCAGCAGGATGGTGAGCTCCCCCGCATTTATGCGGGGGAGCTCGGCTTTCAAGCCGAGCGGCGCGCGAAGGATCTATTCTCCTCCGGCTTTAGCCGCGGCGCTCTCGTTTGTCTGCGCTAACCGTTTTCAACGCGTGCCTTTATATCCGAGTACGCCGTCTCGATCAGCCTTCTGAGCGAGACGGCGTCTATCGCGGTTCCGGGCCGGAGCTTCACATGGCGCATGAATTTCCCGGTACCTTGCAGCAAGCGGCCCGGATCGGCCAGCGACGCACCGTGAAAGAACCCTACGTTCACATGCGAAGTGAATACATTGACATAGCCGAAGGGCGCATCGCCCAGACATGCGACCGGACAACCGTCATGCAAGATCTCCCGGACCTCGTCCCCGCATTTTCGCATGACCTCAAACCACTCATGCGCGATGGCGCTCATTTCCCCTCTATGTGCATTCATCCACGCATCAATAGCAGGATCGCATTCGACAGTACCATGGAAACGTAGCAATTCAGTTCGCATCGCCCTATGGCTTCTGCCTTTCGCGATCCTGGCCTGTGTTCCTCGCTCTTCAATGCATGGTCAGAATGCGGTCTCTCCAGCTACGCGTGCGCCGGATTACTTCGAGGGATCGTGCGAAAGCAGGGGAGCCATTGTTTCGAATACGCCGTCGCGCCGGATCAGTTTGTGGAAGAGGATGGCGGCCACGTGCATCAGGATGATCGCGAAAAAGGCAAAAGCCAGGAAGTAATGCGCATGCCACAGCAACGTATGCAGGCTGTCGCTCACCGGCAGGATGGGAGGCAGATGCACGCTGCCGAACAGCACTACAGGATAGGAGGCCGCGGACAACATACCCCAGCCGATGAGCGGCATACTGATCATCAATGCGTAGAGAATCACTTGCGATAGATACGCAGCCAGCTTCATCGGTTCTGGAAGGTCAGGTGGCAGCGAGGGAGCTCCATAATAAAAGCGCAGTGCCAGGCGGATGAGTGCCAGCACCAGGATGGCAATCCCCAGAGGCTTATGAATCTGAACCAAGGTCAGGTACTTCGGGGTGATGGTCGAGACCATGCCTACACCGATGAACAACATGGACAGAATGCAGATGGCCATGAGCCAGTGAAGCACTCGCTGCGGTACGGCGAAGCGTTTGTGGTCCGTTGTCATTGCTTGCCTCCTGTCGCGGTACGCGGGTAATACTTGGCTTCGGCAGTTCGGTCGTTAAACGAAACAGAATAGGCAGCGGAGCGGGCGGCGGGGAAGGGATCATCCGATGTCGCAATGCCCGACGGCAGCACCGTCGGATCGTAATTGATGTCGCGGCAGGGCCCGTCACGCTCTGGCTCGATCTGCTGTACCGTGAGCGTGCCAACCTCTACTGTGCGGCGATCCGCAGGCCACGCCTTATTGGGGTCTGCCGTAGGATCACCCGGATTGGCGACGGTGATCACCAATCTCCAGCGTTGCGGGCCGCCGGCGACACGCTGGGTGATCTCCTGCTCCAGGAAATCGGGACCACGCTTTGCCAACTCCTCCGGCGAGATGGGGACGGGTTGCGCCTCCGGAACCAGCGACCAGCGGATCGCATGCTTGGTGCCGGACTCGTCGATAAATAGAAAGGAGTCGAGACTGTTGTAGTGCTCCTCCGCATAACTCGCGGTCCAGGGGGCAGTCTTGGCCCAGCCGACGAAGGAAAGGAATTCCGGATGCGTGGAAATGAACTTCTTCATCGCATCCGGGTTTTTGCTGCCGGCGGCCATCTGCAGGTCGTAGAAACCCTGCGGCGTCGCAACCGGGAAGATCGGCGCGTCGATCATGGCCATCCGCCACTCCTGCGCATTCGGCGGGATAATCCGGATGCCCAGGCCGCGCACGCGCACCATGGCATCCGCGACATTGGGATCCGCCGTGGCGAGGTTGAAGCGCCCAACCACCGGATACTGCCCGGGGACGAATACCTGTGCCTTGGAGAGCGCCGAGCCGTTGCCGTTCGCCTCGAAGGTGCCGGTGAAGCAGATGCCTTTGGCGTGGTTGCGACGGTGGCCGAGTGCCGGGCCACCGGGGGGCGCAAGGGTGGCTACCAACTTGGTGGGCGTGATGCGATTCGGCGAAAGCCAGCCAGCCGTATACGCGAACGCAGCGGCGGCTACGCCGATGACCGCGGCAATGATCGCCAGCCGCGCAATCGGCAAAGGTCCTGGTGGTAAGGCTGACTGGGGCATGGAAACCTCTTTTCAGTCATTTCGGTCTTGGCCCGATGCGACGATTACTGTCGGTGAAACTCAGATGCGCTTACACGGGAAAATGCCTCAAACGACTGCTACTTTTCCTGCTCAGCGCATGGTGAAAACTAGAAACGATCATGGGTCAGGAGCGGATCATCGAGTTCACCCCTAGACTCAACCTTAGGCTGCCTCGCGCCCTGATCCAACAGCGGCACGACCGCCAGGATCTTTGTTCCCTTTCCCGGCTGCGACTCGATCGAGAGCGTTCCATGTACCAGGTGTACCCGTTCCTGCATGCTGACCAGTCCCAATCCACGATTCGCCTTCGCCGCCTCCACGTCAAAGCCGGCGCCTTCGTCGGAGATGACGAGTTGAACGCAGTCCGCCATGCCCAGTATCCGCACTGCGAATTGGTTCGTCCCGCTGTATTTCACAGCGTTTTGCAGGGCTTCCTGGGCGACTCGGAAGAGGCACAGCGCAATGTCCTGGGGCAATTCGCGAGGAACGTTCGTGTCGGTGACCTTGATGCTGACTTCGTGTTGCCTCGAAAACTCGTCGCAGAACCCTTTAATGGCGGCCACCGCGCCCAGGTAGTCGAGCTTCGACGAGTGCAGTTGGTGGGACAAGGATTGCACATCACCGGCGATTTCACAGCAATGCTGCTGGATTTCCTCCAGGCGCTTTTTCGTGACCTCCGCGGGCGCTTCCGCGTTGCGATTTGCCTGGGAAATCTCTATCGCCAGCAGCGCTAACCGCTGGCAGATGTCGTCATGCAGATCTCTCGCGATGCGGCCGCGTTCTTTTTCCTGAGCTTCGATGAGTTGACCGCTCACTTTTTCCAGTGCCTGCTGGGCAAGCTTCTGGTCTGTCGTATCCGTCCCCGAGCCAATGAGCCCGGCAAGCGAGCCATCGCCGTTCACCCTTGGCGCCGCAACATCCAGCATCCAACGGTAGACTCCGTCGCATCGACGAAGGCGATATTCCAAAGAAAACCGCTGCCGGGTCTTCAATGACTCGGAGACTGTATCAAGAAGGTTCTTCAGATCATCCGGATGGATACATTCGGTCCATGTGTCGCTGTGAGTCGCATCCAGGTGCAAGCCGGTGAATGCAAGCCGGCTCTCATTCTGATACGTGATCTTGCCTTGCGCATCGCACATCCAGACCAGAGAAGGCGTGGTGTCTGCCATCACCCGGAACCGATTCTCGCTCTCGCGAACGACCGCTTCCGCCTTCCGTTTATGCGCTCGCTGCCACAATAGAGCGAGAATTAAAAGCGCCTGAGTGAGGATCAGCAGAAGGGCAGGAATGAAATACTTGCGATCGCGCTCCCACAGCGAGGGATCACGATTATAGAACCGCGTATCTCTTGGGAGTGCCGACTCCGGGATATTCCACCGGTGAAGTTGCCGCCAGTCCGCCAGTGTTTGGGTTCCCGAGGGCTGGACAACGGGAATCCTATCGACCGGCTCGCCGGAGAGAATCCGTGCCGCAAGTGTAACTGCCAATGTGATCACTTCGTCTCTACCGCTCGACTCAATGCCGGCGATTGCGCCGTGTCCAACACACTGATAGGGAAATATGCAATATGTCGGGAGGCGTTGCCCGATCTGCGCCAGGACCTCCCACACGCCAATCGCAGGATGAATGGATTCCCGTGGCTGAAGCTCAAAAAAGACGATGGTTTTTGGAGGAAGCTGATCAACCCCTTGCAGTATCTGATCTGTCGGAAGATCAACCAGGTCAACTTCCTTTACCCTATTCCGATACGGGAGAAGTGCGGAATGGAACTTTCTCAACCAGAACGTTTCTATATCCGACTTGCCAGTGATGATCGCCATCGTGCCGGTATCCGGATGAAGTCGAAGCGCGAGGTTAATCACAGCCGTGACGTCCTGCGTCTCAGTCACCCCGGTGATTCCGGGCCACGTTCTCCCCTGGATGTTGCGACTCTCCATCGAAAAGTAGACGATAGGCACGCCAGGAAACAATTCGTCGCGATGCTTCAGGACCAAATCAAGTGACGGATAACCCGACAACATTACGAGATCCAGTTTGCGGCCACGATAGGTATTTCGAAGCGAGTCCGTCAGATTCTGCTGGTAATCCTGGTCCTCGACTCGCGTCGCCTCCATGTGCTCGATATAGAAGTTGACCTGCCCGGGAACGCGGGCCCGCAATAAAGATTCAATTTGGCCGACGTAAGCAGGGTCGACAACAGGCGCAGGATAGTGAAAGAGGATGAGGACGTTCTTCGCATCAGGCTGTGCGATGGCGCTTGCATTGAGAGCAAACAAAGAGATGCAGAGGATCGCAGGCCATATCCTCGCAAAGGACCGCCAGCTGCCAATAGAAATCAACAGATCATCCAGCAGCTTGATAAGCCTGTTATGCATAGGGCCTTTACGCACCAATCTATTTCTTCTGGAATGCGCGAGATTTGGCGCTCTCGGATGCCCTAAATTGTATCCAAAAGCCGCGTTTCATATATAAAACCAGGCTTCAGGGCAGCGGTAAGAGCAAAACGCTTATTGAGCGCGAAGGATGGCCCCCCTCCGCGGATTTGATATATTTAACACCGCAATCTCAAAAGGCTTTCTACTTCTGCGCCTTCATGAACGCGCGCACCAGTGCCGCAATTTCGCCTGCTTTGGTGTCGAGCGCGAAGTGTCCAGCCTCGAGTACGTTTACCTCCGCGCTCGGTACGTCTTTGCGATAGCGTTCCGGCTCGCCGAGGTCGAAGGAGAGATCGTGCTTGCCCCATATGACCAGCAGCCTGGGCTGCGTCTTCTGTAGCCATGCCTGCCACTTTGGATAAGCCTCGACATTCGTGCGGTAGTCATAGAAGAGATCGCTTTGAATCTGCGCCTGCCCTGGCGCGTTCAGGAATGCGTACTCGTCGCTCCAAAGATCCGGGTCATAAAGTTCGACCTTCGGATCGTCTCCGACATGGCGTCTCTTCGTGGAGGCAAGCGACAACAGATTTTCCCGCAACCCTTCTTCGTGAGCAGCCCTATCCGCCCAGAATGCCCGGCGCGTTGTCCAGTTTGCTCCCAGGCCTTCGTTGTGAGCGACCGCATCCTGGACGATGAGAGAGTCCACCCGCTCCGGGTGTGCCAGTGCCATGCGAAAGCCCACCGGGCCGCCGTAGTCTTGCATATAAAGCGTGTAATGGGATAAGCCCAGCGCTTGCGTGAAGCCATCCATTACGGAAGCAATGTGGTCGAAGGTATAGGCGAACTGCTTCGGATCGGGCCAGTCGCTATGTCCAAAGCCCGGATAGTCGGGCGCGACCAGATGGTAGTTGTCTGCAAGCCGCGTGAGCAGCGGCTGGAACATCCGCGACGACGACGGAAGGCCATGCAGCAAGAGAATCGTGGGAGCATCGCTTGGCCCCGCTTCCCGATAGAAGATGGAGAGTTCGCCGACCTTCACTGTGCGATAGAAAATCTGCTGTTCCATGGCGTTGTTCTTTCTCTGGGAGTAGCCGCGCCTACCACCGGCCCACGTGCGCGCCGCCGTCCACGTGCAGCACCTCCCCGGTGACGTGGCGAGCTTCCGTCAGATAAACGACGGCCTCTGCGATTTCCTGCGTGTCGGCAATGGTGCCCATGGGTGAAAGGGCTTCCAGGACGCTTTGCGGGACGCCTGCAGTGAGAGGCGTGCTGACCGCTCCGGGTGCGACCGCGTTGAAACGGATGTGGTCTTTTGCGTATTCGTTGGCGAGGCTGATGGTGATCGCATTCAGTCCGCCTTTGGTGATCATCGGAATAGACGCCGGACTGCCGCCGATCGGATTGTCGGCCAACGACGCGGTGATCGTTGTGACACTGCCGCCGCCGCCTTGCAATAGCATCTGCTTGACTGCGCGTTGAGTGACGAAGATGAACCCGTCCAGGTTGATCGAGAAGAAATTGTGAAACTCGTCTGCGGTGTAGTCAGTGAAAGGCTTGGAGGAGAAGATGCCCGCATTGTTGACCACATGATCGATCGAGCCGAACGTTTTGATCGCAGTCTGTGCGACGTTTTCTGCCGTCGCTGACTGACTGATGTCTCCGTCGACCAGCGCGAGGTTAGGTGACGGCGCGAAGCCGGCTTTGGAAAGGCTGCGTGAAGTGGCAACGACGTTGTAGCCGCGATCGAGAAAGGCCTGGGCGATGGCTGCCCCGATCCCTTGCGAGGCGCCGGTTACGATGACTGTCTTTTTGCTTGCCATGCTTCCCCGCCTCCTGTTTTCTCGCGAAGCCGCTTGGCAACATGATAATGATCGCTGCGGTCCGAGACATCGATCGCGGCCGATTTATGATTAAAAGTGCAAACGATTGCGATTTAAAGCCAAGCCGCACAGCAAAAGGAGCATTTGTCATTATGCGATCAGATATTGTGCCCGGTGCGCTCTTTCCCGACTACGAACTCACTGATCATGCCGCGAAGCGCCGCAAGCTCTCGGAACTGCAGGGGCAGAGTCCTATGGTTCTGGTGCTTAGCCGCGGAGGTTTTTGCCCCAAGGATCGCCGGCAAGCAGAACTCCTGGTGCAGTTTCACCGTGAACTGGAAGTTGCGTATTGCCGCCTGGTTACGATAAGCACCGACAATATCACTCTTACCAACGAGTACCGCACAGGCGTCGGTGCACACTGGCCGTTCCTCTCGGATGCGGGACGAGTCGTTCAAAAGGATCTCGACATCGCCGAATACACTGACCCGGCCAACAACCCGATGGTCCCCCATGTCATCGTTCTGGAACCGGGCCTCGTCATCTACAAGGTCTACAACGGCTATTGGTTCTTCGGCCGCCCGACGATTGAGGATCTCCGCCAGGACCTTCGGGCCGTCACCCAAAAGTGCCGGCCGGATTGGGATATCACCAAGCCGGAATTGAAAGCCGCATGGAAGGAAGGCCGTAAGGAGCTCTTTTATCCGTACGGCAGGACCTATGCACAAACGCTCGGCGAGCAGGATTAGACGGCCTGCGGAAAACTGAATCCCTCAGCGGCTAAAGCCGGACCTGAGTAGAACTAGTTATGTACGGGCTGAAGCCCGTACCCTTCAACAGCATGGACCGAAGGCCCAATTCTTTACGGTCATTTGCGGCCTGACTTCAAGTGAAACAGCATGTGAAAAGCTCATTTTCGCTGAAAGGTACGGCCTTCAGGCCGTACGAAAACGGTTTGCATGAGTTCGGCTTTAGCCGCTGAGGGAGCATCTTCTGATGTCAACAGCATCGTCCCGTGGACCCTCTGCGGAAGGTCCGCTGGTTGTCGTGACCCTGTCGGCTGCGAGATACTGTTGGGGCGTCAGTTCTATAGAGGACCTTGCATGGCCATCATCCGAAATTGCTCGTCTTGCGGGAAGCCGAATCGAATTCCGGCGAAACATCTTGCGGATACAGGAAAATGCGGTGCCTGCAAGGCAGCCTTACCCGCGATGGCTGAGCCCGTTGAGGTCAGCACTGAGCAGTTCGACGAAATTATTCGCGACAGCAAAGTTCCTGTCTTCGTCGACTTCTGGGCGGCGTGGTGTGGCCCGTGCCGGATGGCGGCGCCGCATGTTGCTCAAGTCGCGCATGACCTCGCAGGCCGAGCCGTTGTGCTTAAGGTCGACACCGAGCGGTTCCCGGAACTCGCTGCGCGGTACAAGGTCCAGGGTATTCCGAACTTCGCCGTATTCGCGCGCGGCAGCCTTCAGTTTCAGCAAGCAGGCCTGGTGGACGCGAACACGATGAAGAGTTGGCTCGCAAACGCCGCCTAGGGAGGCGGAGTGCCGATGACACCTATTTCGAACACCCCGCGACCTTCCCCCTGGCTGGGAGTGGTAAAGTTCCTTCTGTTAGCCATCTTGATAGCGCTGATTTTTCTGCTCGGCCAACAGATGGTGAGCCACCGCTTCTTTCGAGGCGGATACGTCAATCAGCGCGACGTACTAAAGCCCTAGTCGAAACTGCGCAGCCAGATATCGCGCACAGAGATCTTGCACGGCTGGCTTTCGATCTCGAAGCCGATAAATCCAGGTTGGTTATTGATGGAGTCTTTGGTGTCATCGATGAAGATTGCCATCAGCTGGCCGTTCATGATGTGCATCATCACGCCGCCGCGCGCGATGATTTCGTAGTCGTTCCATTCGTTCGTCTTCACATAGCCGCCGAGCGCATCGATGTCGCCGATGTTGGCAACAATGCGATTGGTCTGGCCGGGGAGCGCCTGGGTAACCTGGCCGCGATATGCCAGCACGCCCTGCATGGTGTTTTCCGAGTACCACTGGCCGGAGTACGACGCGGTGCGTCCGTTAACCGGGAACCAGAAATCCGCCTGGGGTCCGGTCATCATGTACTTGAGGTCATACGGCGGCGTGTTAGGCGGCTGCGTTCGTCCCCAAGGCACGTCGGTGAGGCTGCGGTATTGAATGCCGCCGCCCCCGCCTTTTTCGATTTTCATCTGAAGCTTTAGGTCGAAGTCGCGTGGTTTCGCTCCGCGATAGACGATGTAGTTGTTGCCGATTGGCTTCTCCGCCAGCGTCTCACCCACCATCAGGCCGTCTTCGATGCGCCAGACCTTGGGGTCGACGTCCCAACCCTTGAAACTCTTACCGTCGAAGATTTGGGTGTAGCCGGTGTGCTCGTCAATGTCGTAGGGCGCGGGTGGATGAAACTTCGGCATGCCGAGAAGCTTCTCGCCATGAGGACCCGTCTGGGGCGGCCCGGAAGGGGGCGACTCCAACGCCGGCGGCACGGACTGAGCAATGAGCGTGGACGGGAACGCCACGAAGGCGATATTGAGCGCGGTGGCCAGCAAAAGTGATGGACGAACGAAGCGTGCGTAGGGGCGATACGATGCGGACATTGGAGTTTCCAGCCTCCCGATTGAGACGACTCAGAAACAATAGGAGTTTAGCTGGAGAACGTCAAGGAAGCACTGCGAATTCGGCTTATCCTGCCTTGTTGGTTTCGAATGGAGAATCGGCCCCGGACCGGACACTCCTGAGGATCTTGCTCACCCGAGGCCGTTCGCGGATAGGGTCAAATCGCGCGTCGATGGCTAGCCATGGCAGTTCCGCCTCTCTCTGCTCCCATGATTCGTTCAGCAGGGAAATTGCTTTGTTCGCGTCCCCCATTGCCAGTGAGAGGGAAGCCTTGCGAAATTTGCTGGAAGGGTAGGCGGGATCAAGCAGTCCAGATTGATCCACGATCCCTGCCGCGAGCGCTTTGTCTCCGCACAGAGCATAAATTTCAGCGATCGCTAGCTGGAAGTGGGATTGCGGGCCAGCGCTGCGTTGCATTGTTTGCGCTATTTTTTTCGCCTCTTCGCCGTGGCCAAGCTGCAGCAGCACCAGTGCCTGATACACCAGCACTTCCGGCGGAAGAGGACCATACATAAGCGGCTTCGAGAAGTGCTCGGCTGCTTCTTTGTATCGGCGGCTCCAAAAGAAAAATCTTGCGTAGGACGCTTTCTGACGATAGGAAAATGGATCGATCTGTTGCGCAATCTGGAGATAGGTCCAGGCTTCATCAAACCGTCCCAGGGCAGCCAGGAAAGCGGCAAATTGCCGATAGGTTCCATGGTGCGACCCCAGCTCCAGGCCTCGCCTGAAGTTGGCTTCGGCTTCCTCCCAGTTCCACTCCATTGCCAGCGCGCAAGCCATGGCCGAATGCGCTTCGATCATCTCGGGATCGAGCTCGAGCGCACGCAGCGAGGCCTTTCTGGCCTGAGCAACAAGTTGAGCAGACTCCGGCGCGCCCCGCTGCGCCATGCCAAAATAGCATTGGGCAATGCCGCAGTGGGCGCGGGCATACTCTGGCGCCGCTTGCGTGACTGCTTGAAATCGAGCCAGTGCCGTGTGCAAGTCCGCTGCGCTTCCTTCTTCCAGCAGTTCCTCCGCGGCGAGAACGGCCGGGTAAAGTTTTAGCAAATGCGGAGCGGCCGAGGCTTGAAGCTTCCGCACCACCGACTGCCGGGGTGCAACCCGGCTCACCAGCGCAGACGCGATCTGTTCTTCAATACGGAACAAGGTGTTGGCGTCGGGCTCGGCTTCAAATCTTTGCGACCATAACTGGAACCCATCCGCGTTCACCAGCCTTGCCGTGACCCGTATGCGGTTCCCCTCCTCCCTTACCGTTCCTTCGAAGACGAACTGAACGCCCAGCTTATCCGCCAGGGCGGGAATGTCATTTGCCAGCGAACCCAGCTGCATCATGGAACTCGCCGCGATGACGCGGCAGCCATCGGTGCGCATGAGTATATGGATGAGCTCGTCCGTGATTCCGTGGGCACAGGCGGCGGACAAAGGACTAGCCGACATGTCCACAAAAGGGATGACAGCTATGGGAGATCCTTTGCCGGCCATGAAGAGGCCGTCTTCGGCGGTAGCAACCGCTGAAACATCGCTATCCAGGTTCCCTCTGGAGCGAAATACGGGCACGTAACTGCCCGGCCGGAAGTAAATGAAGATGGGGTCGGCCTTGCCTTCCCCCTCGTAATATTCCTTCAACTTACTCCTCAGGCGGCGAGCCTCGGTCCGCACAATCGAGTCCTGGCTCGGGTGGTAGGGTGGCTTCCGGTCGTAGACTTCGGCGCCGATCAAGTATTCCTTAAGGGCATCCTGGGTGCCGCCGATAGCATGCTCGACCGTGAAGCGAAGAAAGCGGCCCAGCCGGTCAGATTGCGCAAAAATCGGGCTCTGCAGCAGGCGATCCAGCTCTTCGCGGACTGCCTGCTCCGAAACTACGATGTCATTTGCCTGGTTCACTCGGGCTATGGCTCCTGGGTCTCCCGTTCGAAATATCACAAATCTATCCAGATAGAGATGATCAAGCCGAGGGAAGGGACTTATCTTATGCCCTACGTATTCTGGTACTGTTCGGCCTCACCGTGATCTCACCGTTACCCACCTTAAAATCCTAAGACCATTCTGTCATTCTCGCATCCATAGATCGGGAGGCGGTGTGACAGAGGCGAACGAGGCGGTGCATGTCTTTGCTTTAGCTTCGGCAGAAATGCAACGAGACCTGCGCCGCCAACTGGCTCCTCTCGGCGTGACCGTGGTCTTCATCGAGCGAACGGCTGAGCTCTCGTACATCACTCGCGGTCAAACCTCTTTCCACGTGGCCCTTCTGCCCGCGGCGTTACCGGATGCGGACTGGTGGGCACTCTGGGGGAGCATTTCTTTGCTGAACCCACGGCCAGCTCTTTTGGTGTACGCACACACGGCCAACTTTCAGTTGTGGTCCGGCGTGCTCGAAGCCGGCGGGTATGACGTGATCGTAGAGCCGTTTACCGATCGGGAGATCCAGGGCGCAGTGCTTAGAGCGGCCGCAAGCTTCGAGGAGCGCTGCCAGAACGACATGGGCGAGTAACTTCGTGATCGAACGATCGCGAGCGAAAGGTAGCGATGTTTCACAGAGTCGTAGCAGCTTACAACGAGTCGGCAGAGGCAGAGCGCGCTCTTATTTCAGCCATCAAGCTGGCAAAAGTTTTGACCGCCGAATTACATGCCGTCACCGTCATGGCCGATCTGCCAGGCTATACCGCATTTGCCGGCGCAGCGGACCCCTCCCTGGCGTACGCGCTCCAACAAGATCGCGTGAAGTTCTATGAGCAATTGCGAGAGAAGGCCCGCGCTTTAGCGCTCAGTCATGGAATCGAGCTCCGCAGTCACGTGGTCGATGGGCACGGAGTGGAAGCCATTGTCGACTTCTTACGTGAGCAAAAGGCGGACCTCCTGGTCATCGGATTACACCAGCGTGATCTCTACCTAGCGCGGCTATGGAGCACGGTGTATGAATTGGCGCAGGAAGCCCCCTGCAGTGTTCTCGGGGTTCACTAGACTAAGCCGCTGTTAGGGAGTAACCAGGAAATGTCAAAACGAAGCATTATTGTTCCGGTGGTAACTCTAGCGGTCGCGGCGTTGCTCTTCTTCACCATTAACGGCTGCTGGAATTCATGGGAGGGCAGGGCCGGGGGACAGGAGACGGATGATGCCTACGTGCGCGCGGACATGACGCCGCTCAGCACGCGCATCTCGGGAACCGTGCGCAGCATGGACGTCAATGATTACCAGCCGGTGACGCAGGGTCAGCTCCTGGTCCAGCTCGATGATGAGGACTATCGCGCCAAGCTGGAGGAGGCAAAAGCGGCCCTGGCGGGCGCACAAGCCGAATTGGCAGACAACCAGTCTGCGAAGCTTGTCCAGGACGCCAAGATCCAGAACGCGGAAAGTGGGATAGCGCAGGCAACCGCCGCGGTCAGCGCGGCGAAGGCGGCTATCACCGCGGTGCAACCCCAGGTGGAGCGGGCAGAACTCGAGCGCAAGCGCCAGCAGGCCCTAATTGCTGCGCAAGCAGCCACTCAACAAACATTGGAGCAGACAAACGCCACCGCAGCTCAACTTTCAGGGGCGCTTGTAGGTCAGCAGGCTAGTTTGACCAGCGCCGAAGCCGCGCTGGCCAGCAGCCGCACTCTGCTCGACGCGGCGAAGCGAGAGCGCACTGCTCTCGACACCAAAGACAACGTCTACAAAGCGAATATCCAGGCCAAACAGGCATCCATCATAGTTGCAGAAGTAAACCTGGGTTATACCCGCATTGTTGCGCCTACGGCAGGCGCAGTCGGGGAGCGCCACGTACGCGAGGGTCAGTTGGTTTCGCCCGGACAGGAGGTCGTTGACCTGGTCAGGGGAGATGTGTGGATCGAGGCCAACTATAAGGAGACGCAGCTCACCAACATGCGCATCGGTGATACGGCAGACATCCGGATCGATACCTTTCCTGGAGTCGTTCTCCATGGGAAGGTGGAACAGATTTCGCCGGCCAGCGGATCGCAATTTGCGCTGCTGCCTCCTGATAATGCGACCGGCAACTTTACCAAGGTGGTGCAGCGAATCCCCGTCAAAATCCTGCTTGATCAAGGGCATCCTTTGAAGGACATGCTGCGCCCCGGCTTTTCCGCGGTAGTGACTGTCCATGCCTCGGGTAAGAATGCCGCTTCGGAGGGCTCGCAGCCTTGAGCACCCCTCCACCCACACCTGGGCCGGCAAATCCAACTGCTCCACCATCGGTGATTACGACTCACCCCTTGCTCGGCGTTGCCGGTGTATTGCTGGGCGCGAGCATTGCGACCTGTACGGGGCGCTTGATGAGCGTTGGCCTGGCTGACCTGCGGGGCGCTTTGCACCTGGGCGTGGATGAAGCGTCATGGATCAACACCGCATTCAATGCGTCCTTGATGTTCATCGGGCCCTTCTCTGTATATCTTGGCGGCTTACTCGGCGCCCGGCGAGTTCTGTTGGCATGCGCGGCTTTGTTCACCCTTGTCAGCATAGCCCTCCCCTTTGCTACGAACTTTCCAGTCATGCTTGTCTTGCTGGTGCTCGCGGGTCTGACCGCAGGAACCTTTTATCCCCTCACCTTGTCCTTCGTCCTGCGCAATCTTCCCATGCAATACGTGCTGCTGGGCATCGCGATGTACGCCATCGACATTCTATTTACCACCAACTTCTCTACTTCGCTGGAAGCGTGGTACTTCGACCACTTGTCCTGGCATTGGATCTTTTGGAACAGCGCAGTGCTCACGCCGGTGATGATCGTCCTGGTGTATTTCGGCATCCCGTGGCAGCCCCTGCCTCAGCCCAAAGAAGGGCAGCCCAAACCGAACTGGAGAGGTTTCCTCTACGCCAGCCTGGGATTCTCGCTCCTGTATATCGCGCTCGATCAGGGGCAACGGTTGTATTGGATGAACTCCGGCGTCATCGTCGCCCTTATGGTCTCCGGGATTTTTCTGCTCTGCGCAGCTGCGGTGCGGCATTTTGTCATCCCGAATCCTCTGGTCAACTTCAAGTTTCTCGCCCGCCGGAATACGGTTCTACTGAGCGTAGTTCTCGTACTCTTTCGTTTCGTGATGCTCGCGACGGTGGTTGGAATTCCCAGTTATCTCGCTTCTATTCAGGGTTATCGTCCGCTGCAAACAGGTCCGGTTTTGTTGTGGGTTGCGTTGCCGCAATGCGTGCTCGGGCTGTTTGCCATCTACCTGTTGAAGTATATCGATGCGCGGCTCATCCTCACGGCCGGCTTCGCGCTGGTGGCCATTGCCTGCCTTATGAATGCGCGGGTTTCGTCGGTCTGGTCGGGGGAGAACTTCCGCCCATCGCAGGCCATCATGGCAGTCGGGCTGGCGCTCGCGTTCAATGCCATGGTCGGCTCCATCATCCTCGAAGTCGTCAATACAGGAGCGCTTACCCGTCCGGTGGACGTTCTGACCTTCGCCGGCTTCTTCCAGACCTGCCGCCTTTTTGGTGGCGAAGCCGGCAGCGCGTTAATGGGTCATTTCATTCCTACGCGGGAACAGTTCCACTCCAATATTCTCGGTCTCGGGGTCGGCCTTGGCCGCTCGGCGACTGATCAACGGCTACTCGGCCTGACCGCAGGGATGTCAAGCCAATCCCCGGGCTTGACGGCTGCCGTTGGCCGAGCCGGCGACATCCTCGGCCTGCAAGTGAGGCAGCAGGCGTTCACGCTCGCCATCGCTGACAGCTTCACCCTGGTTGCGTGGGCTGCTGTCTGCTGCTTGATCATCGTGGCCTGTATGGCAACTGTTCCCACTCAATATCGCCAGATAACGCGGGCTGCTGCCGGACCCGCTTGAAGCGCGTTGGGGCTCAGAAGGATATGCATATGTGGCTGAAGATAACAAAGCGCTGCTCACCTCGATTACCACTGCGGATGCTTGTGTGCATCCTGTGGCTCACGCCAGTTTTCGCAACTGCTCGAGCCCAGCAAACGGCCGCCATGCACCTTACTCTGCCGCAGGCGATCGATCTCGCCCTCAAGCAGAATCGAAGCCTCGGTCTGGCACGGCTGGCGGTCACCGACAGTGAGCACAAAAAACAAATTGCCCGCTCGGATTATTTCCCTCACATCAAGAATGAGTCCAGCGCGCTGCACCTGACCGAATTCGCTGGAGTGGAGATTCCCGAGGGAGCCTTTGGCAATCATCCGTCCACCGGACCGATTCCGGGGGAGACTCTATTCCTCGATCAAGGATTGCTCACTACCTATACCAGCGGCACAGGGCTGACTCAACCGTTCACGCAAATGTTCAAGATCCGCGAATCGAACCGCGCCGCCACTGCCGATATCAATAGTGCAAAGATTCAGGTTGATCAGGCAGAGGACGACGTAGTGCTCAAAGTACGGCAGGTGTATTACGAACTGCTGATTGCCCAAATCAAGCGAGAGGCTGCGGTCGAGGACGTAAACGCGAGCCAGGTCAAAGATCAGGAAGCTCAGGATGCGGTGAGGAACGGTAGCGCGCTGGGCGTTTCCGTTCTAGAAAGCCGCGCAGGACTCTTGGAAGCCAGGCAGGAGGTTCTTACCGAAACGCTGCAGATTCACTCTCTTTCGCTGTCATTGAGCGATTTGCTTGGCCTCCCTTTGGAAACGCGACTTGAGCTGGAGAGTGATTCATCCATTGCGGCGTTCACTACGCCCACTCGTGAGGAGTGTATCCAGATCGCTCAGGACCATAGTCCCGAAATCAGGTCGGCACAGCAGGCTGTGCTGAAAGCGAAGGCCGGGCTCGCAGCGGCCAAGGACGCCTATATTCCCGACATCACCGGACTTGCGCGATACAGCTATCAAAGCGGAATTCCATTCCTGGTCCATAACTTCGGCACCTTTGGAATCAATTTCAGTTACGATTTGTTTGACGGGGGCCGAAGGCCGGCCCAAGTGAAAGATTCGCGAACCCTGCTCTCGGAGGCCGAACTCAACCTCGTCAAAGTAAAAGACGAAGTCGCCGTGCAGGTGGAGACGGCATACGACAAGGTAGAGCAACTGCAAAACATGGTGGGCGTGGCGGAGGAGGCTTTGAAGGTCAGGGTCGAGCTTGCTCGCCTGTCCGACCGCCAGTTCGAACAGACCGAGACGTTGGCATCCGCTCGCTCTGAAGCGCATTCCAAGGCAGCGTCCGCGAAGGCCTCTTACCTCGAAGCAACGCTGGGACTATCGCTTGCACAGGCCGACCTCAAGCGTGCCATTGGCCAGATGCCCCGCTAATCGTTAGCGAACTCTTCGCGCGCAAACAAAAAACCCCGCACAGCTTGAAGGCTGTGCGGGGTTCGCATTGCGAGCATTCAGGCGGAAGCAGTTGCTCCGGCCAGGGCGGGTGCTTCTGTCGATGCGGCAGACGCGGCTGCTTCGATGATGAAGTCTGCGACCTTCTGCGGCTGTGCAAGCATCGCCACATGGCTGGTGGGGAGGGTCAGCGTTTTCGCGTTCATCCTTTTCGCCGTGCTCGCTTCTTGCTCGGGCGCGATACAGCGATCGTTCGAGGCGATGACGAACCAGCTTGGCTTGGTGTGCCACGCGGCTTTCTTGATAGGTGTCGAGAGCAGTGCACCTTGGGTCGCAGCCTGGGTCGCGACCATGGTCTGCTTCTCCTCCGGGGAGAGATCCTGCGCAAAATTCTCCAGCACGCCTTTCTCGGTTAACAGAAGAAATCCGTCCTCAATCGGATTGATGGAGCTAAAGAGGGGGGTGACGGGAAATTTCTGCGCCAGGCCGCCACAAGTCTCGCCCTCATCCGGCGCGAAGGCGGCGACGTAGACCAGTCCAACCACCTGGGGATGGTTGCCCGCCTCGGTGATGACCGCACCGCCGTACGAGTGCCCTACCAGCAGCACCGGACCCTTCTGTGCGTTGATCATGCGGTGGGTGGCTGCCACGTCCTCAGCGATCGACGTAAGCGGGTTCTGCACGGCTACTACGTTCAGACCCTTTGCTTGCAACAGTGGGATCACTTTGGACCAGCTTGAGCCGTCGGCCCAAGCGCCATGGACGAGAACAATGTTTTTTACAGACATCCACATCTCCTGAATTACTGTGTGATCGTAGCGGAGCCGCGTCGGGGCTTTCTTTCTTAGAGTGACTGCTTTTTGTCGATTCTTGCTGTATTGTCGTTAGGCGAAGGGGACTGGAGTGACGGGAATCATCACCGGAATTGGGTGGCACATGGTGGGCGCGGCTTCGGCTGCCTCGTTTTACGCACCCATCAGCAAGGTGAAGCGGTGGACCTGGGAATCCACCTGGGCGGTGGCCGGCATTTTCTCCTGGGTGTTACTGCCTATCTGCGTCAGCGCCATCCTGCTTCCGGATATGCGGGCCTTTTACTCATCGCTGGACGCCTCCGTCGTTCTCTGGACCTTCCTGTTTGGCTGCATGTGGGGAATCGGCAATGTGAGCTATGGCCTCACGATGCGTTATCTAGGCATGTCGCTTGGCATTGGCGTGGCGATCGGCGTCACGTTGGTGGTGGGAACGCTGATTCCGCCGCTCATCCACGGCCATGGTGGTGAGCTGGTAAGTACGCGTGGCGGCCTGCTTACGTTGCTAGGGGTGACGGTGGCACTTTGCGGCATTGTCATTGTGTCGTTAGCCGGGCACCGCAAAGAGATCGCCCTGGGCGCGGAAGTTCGCGAGTTTGATGTGAAGAAGGGGTTAATGCTCGCTGTTATGTGCGGGATCTTTTCTTCCGGGATGTCCTTTGCGATGGACGCGGCTAAGCCCATTCAAGCTTCCGCGATTCTTGTCGGGGTTAAGCCCCTGTACGCTGCGCTTCCCAGCTACGTCATCATCATGGGCGGAGGAGGTCTGGTCAATTTTGCATATTGTTTCAGCCGGCTCATCTTCAAGAAGGAACTTTCGTTGAAAGCCGACCTCGCGTTGCCTGGGGCTACTCTGCTAAAGAACGGATCGCTCGCTGCGACCGGCGGCATCATGTGGTATCTCCAATTTTTCTTTTACGCGTGGGGAGCAGCCAGCATCCCTGCCAGCTACGCTTATGTGAACTGGATGCTGCACATGAGTGGGTATGTCTTGTTTGGCGGACTCGTCGGGCTTGCGCTGGGTGAATGGGCTGGTGTGGGTTCCAAGCCGGTTCGGCTGCTGTGGGCGGGGATGGTCGTCATCATCCTGGCTGCCAACATCGTCGGCCTCGGCATCGCTTCGTAGGCAAAGGAGAGTCCATAGGAAAAGACGGGTGCACCACGTTCGCCTCGGCGTACGTGGGTTGACAAAGATGTTTTTCGATTGTTTTCTCTTAAACCCGTACCCGAACTTACGTCCTCAAGGCGGTCGAGGGGCTTCGCCCGTCTTTTTCGTCCCAGGCACGCTGGGGCGAACCTGGGGACGTCATTGGCTAGGAGGCAATGATCTCGATCTCCAGTTGATCGCCTTCGTGGAGTCGAATCAGGTCAGCGAGATAAACCCGGGTGTGCTCCTGGCTCTTCTCTACGCGCGTGCTCATTTTCCTGCCGCCCATGGATGCAGTTGCCCGGGAACCGCTTGCGGCCAGCGTGCATGATTGGCACGGCAAGGTGCCGGCAAGCGTTTGGATCGTGAAGAGCACTCCGCCAACTTGCGTGGGCTTCAGGGCAAAGGTTCCCCAACCCGTGCCCGTCGCCCAGAAGCAATGGAAGTGCTCGTGCGGCAGGCGCGGCAGCGCCATCACATGGGCGCGGTCCCCTTCATAGTGGAATCCGCTCAGAGCCACAACGCTTGACCACGAGGACATAGCCCGGGCGTAGTGATGGCCGCACTCCGCCTCATCCCAGGGGTTGCGCTTGACTCCGTCGTAGCGGGCGCGCAGATTCTCAACGTACTCAACCCCCTGCGGAATCATGCCGGAGTAGAACATTAACGCCGCGGTCGAGTGCTCCAGGCCGGTCCATGCTTCGGCGTAATACGGAAACGGAATACGAGGCCGAGGCGCCTTGCCGTAATCGCAGACCACTACGGCAGCTTCATTGTTCAGCGCATAGGTACGTTGCACCGTGTCATGGTCCACCAGGCTTCGTTTGTAGTTGTAGCGATAAATGGATTCGAGCGCCGTACGCACATGCTCTGGCGAAACCAATGGCCCCAATCCGGCTATATCCGCAAGATATTGCCCCAGCAGCTGATCGATCAGGCATCCCTCACCAACTTGATACTCTGGCTGTTCCGTATTTTCGGCGCCCATGCCACTGCGCAGCTGCGGTAAAATCTGGCCCGGCTTGAAGCCGCGGATTTGCTGGATGTAAAACTCATTGCGAAAAAGATTGGCGTCAATCCAGCGGCTGCCCAGGTCAAAGAGCCTTCGATACTCATTCGCCGAAGCAGGGTCGCCCGCTGCGCGACCCATCTCTTCCGCTGCGCGCAATGCTCCCAGGTAGTAGATTCCGCAGAGGGGATTCGGGCCGTAGAATTCCACGTCATAGGTGTTATGTTGCACGCCGTCTAAGACGCCATCACGATTCGCATCCCAGCCTCCCGGAACCCAGGCGAACTCTATGGCCTTTTTTACGCGCGGCCACATCGTCTTAAGCCAGGCCTCATCTCCGCTCAGTTGCCAATCGAGATAGGCATGGATAATCTGGCCCATTTGTCCATCGGCCGCCGCGATGTAAAACCTCTCCTTGCCGTCTGGAAGCAGCTGTCGAAAACGCATGCCTCCTTGATCGTCCATGCTGTACCCGAAGGAGGCCTCGCGGAGCGACCGTGCAAACGAAGGAAAGAGGAAGGCGGTAGCTGTCTCGTAATTCCACACATGGGTGCAATTTCCGAAGCAGCAGCCCTTCTGGTCATCGGAGCCCTCGAAGCCGTGGAATTCACCGTCGGCCGTGCGGAAGCAGGTGGTCGTCGCCAACGTGGAGAGGTTCGCACTCGCCGCCTCTTTGACGGCCGCGGGAAGGGTGCTGGCGGCGAAGGCGTTCACAAACGTGCGCGTGCGCGATTCCAACGACTCGAGATTTGTCGCCGTATATTCGGCTACTTCCCACGCATCCTTGAAGCGCGTGGCGTAGTAGTTGCCGATGATAGTGTGGCCTTCGCCCTTGGGAGAGTCCCACCCACACCACTCCGGGGTGCGGTTGGGGAAGTGCCAGGCTAACAGGAAAGTGAAATCCGCTGATCCACCCGGGGGTATCGATCGCTGTTGACAAAGTGCGCCTACAGCACCGGGTGTTGCCGGCTCCTGCAGCAGTTCTCCCTCTTGAGAAAAGGTGTCCCAAAACAACATGGGCGAATTCCACCAGCGCCCTCGCGGCCAGCCACGCCAATGGGTAATCCGCGCACCCTGATTGGAAATAACCGCGAGCGCAAAGCTGCCTTGCATCGGATCGCCGGCGGCCACGCTTGGATTGGTCATCAGCAGACCTTCGAGCTGGTTCGCCGTGCGGTACTCGTTGATGCGCGGGTCCTGGGCAGCATGCGCCTGGTCGGTTCTGGCGGGTGGCTTGACCGGGTTGTCGATGGAAAACGAAATGGCAACGCTGGCGCTCGAGCTCGCCGGGTTGCTCACGCGATAGCGCAGAATGGCAACCGGCAGGCCCGAGGCGTCTGGGTCATGCGGGATGAACGGTGAAAATGCATCGAGCTCAATCTTGACTGGCAGGCTGGGGTCTTTGAATTGAAGATGCGCCAGCGGATATTGCGCAGTAAATTCGGCGGTTGCGATGCGGCTTAATCCGGGTGAATTGCTGGAGCCCAGGCCGTCCTGACCTTCATACGGCGGCAGAATGCGCGCTTCCAGAACGCGCGTGATGGGCTTCGCATCTCCAGCCTTGATCCGGATCGCGGGAAACGCATATGCCGGAGAAAAGCCTTTGTTGGGCCGGTTGAAGATCTCCCAATCGCGCAGCTGACCTCGTCCCCCGAGGGCCACGCTTCCGGAACCGACGCCGCCCAGCGGGAAGGCCAGCATCTTGAGCTGTGCGCCGGTGAAGACACGGGGAAACGATATTGTTTCCGCGGCTGCGCGTGGGCGCGGCGTGGCAGATTCTACCTCTGCCTCTGCCAACGGTGACCAGTGGGAAATTTGCGTGGTAGCGCCGATGGCGCCGGCAGCCTGCTTGAAGAAATCCCGACGGCCTATCCTGTATTTGTCGCCCATGAAACTAGTGTAGTCGCGCGACGCGTTGACTCACTTCGCGGGATACCTTACTCATGTCGTTCTTCTGCAAGTGATAAGTATCCACCAATAAATCTCCACCGACATACACTTTGGCGAGATTCATCGCATTGCACGCCAGCACCACGGCGGCGTAGGGATCGATGACAGGTCCGCGCTCGACCAGTTTGGGATCGACAATAATAATGTCGCCAAACTTGCCTACTTCCAGACTGCCTACTTTGTCCGCGACCCCGAGAACCTCCGCGCTGCCCAGGGTGTGGAAGCGCAACACGTCAATCGGCTGAAGAACTTTAGCGCTTTCGTATTTCGCGCGGATGACATAAAGCCCCATGCGCATATTTTCGAAAGGGTCCGGCAGATCCGAGCTTCCTTCTCCATCCACGCCCATGCCCACCTTGATGCCCATCTTTCGATATTTGGGAATGTCGGCGATGCCGGACGCCAGCCGTCCATTCGACATGGGGTTCCATACCATGCCGGAGCCGGCGGCCGCTACTGTCTTCAAGATCGCGTCATCCGGATGAATGAAGTGCCCAAAGCTCACGTTCGGGCCCAGGATGTTGGCGGCGGTGATGTATTTGAAGGTATCGCGCTGGGCCTGCTGATTCACTGGAGACTCCAGGAAATGAATCTCCGAGTAGAGATGGTAGTCGCGCAGAAACGAGGCATCGAGCTGCAGGGCCTGCGGAGTGGTGATCCATCCCGAGTACGCCATCCTTAACACAGTTGGGCGCGACGTATCTTTCTTGGCGTACGCGAGAAACTTCTCCAGGTTCGCCCGCCGAACCTCCGGGGTCGACTTGCCGGAGGGCTCGTAGGAATGGATGAAGCGCATTCCCGAGTCGAGCTCTGCGCGCCATTGATATTGCTCGAACGCCTCGTCATCGTTACGCGCATAGGCGAAGTTGTAAACCGAAGTGATTCCGTGAACCAGGTGGTCGAGTGCGCCTTGCAGTGTGAACCAGTAATAGTCTTCCGGACGGGTCCCCAGTTCCCGGGTCTCCAGCGCTTCCACCCAGCCCGTCATGGCAGGATATTGGTAGACATACTGGTCCGTAGCCAGCCCGCGAAAAGCACTCTCTGACAAATGACTGTGCGCAGAAATAAAGCCAGGGAGAACGAATTTTCCTTTGGCGTCATACGTTGTCTCCGCCTGCGTGCCCGGGGGCGGACTGCCTTTGCCAATCGCCTTGATCTTTCCGTCATCGCCCACCAGAATGTAGCCGACGAAGGGTTCCGTCTGCCCGGGCTTCATGGTCAGCTCCGTACCATTGGTGATGAGTAGCTTGTCCACGGCGAAGACGCGGTAGGGACACAACAGAACAGCCAGCAAGGCCGCGCAGATAAAGTCCCATCGACGGGGAAAGATCATTTTCTTGGATCCTCCATCTTGATCCCTATGTGAGTTGTTTGCCAGCAGGGGATATAGAGTACCACCACATCCGCGGATTTCAGTCGGCTGAAGCCCGTACCCTTCAAGCCGGCATTTTCGAGAGCCGCGGAATCATTCATCTAGCCGGTGAAAATGGTTGGTGAGAATATCGATCAGGTTGTAAAGTCACTTAATAGTTGTGGAACGTTTGCCCTTGTAAACTGAAACGGGTTCCCCCGGCCCGCACCACCTGAACTTACGCCTGAAGCTTTCCTGAGGTGAGTATTTTGTTTAAGACCAGTGCAAAAGCTGGCCTGGCATCCGATCGTTTCGTGTGCGCCGCAGTCGTCTCTTGGTTTTGCAAGGGCCTTATCGGTTGCTGCTTCGCAGCGCTGGCACTCGCCGGGTCGCCCTCCCTGGCTGATCCGGTATCAGCTGGAACCAAGCTGGAGATTCGCCTAAAGCAACCGATCACCTCGTATGCAACGCGCAAAGGAACCAAGATTTCCGGCGTTTTGATTGCTCCTGTGACAGAGGGAGGCGATATGCTGCTCCCTCTCGGGACTAACGTGGAAGGCTCCGTTGCCTCGGTGCGCAAGGTTGGGATCGGAGTCGTGCATGAAACCGCCCAGATCGTATTGCAGTTCGACCGCGTGGTTCTTTCCGATGGAGAAAGTTTTCCTTTGCAATGCCGCATTACGGAAGTGGAGAATGCCCGGGAATCCGTGGACGCGGAGGGCCATATCAAGGGAATCCGCTCCACCGCGACTTTGAGCAACCGGGCTTCGGGTGTGGTCGGCAGCCTTGCCTTTGGAGATCCGATCGCGGCCATCTTCACGACCGCTGCTTCTGCTTCCGTTCTGAGATTTTCGGAGCCCGAGATCTCCTTACCCGCGGGCACGGAATTCATTGCTGAGCTCACCGCCCCTCTTGTCCTTCCGAAGGAGCAAGCAATGCTCGTGCCTCCGATTGCGACCACGGATGCTGAGAGGAAAGAGCTGAGCGACCTGGTGGAGCAATTGCCGTTTCGGACATACACCGAAAAAGGTCATATCCCTTCGGACATAACCAACCTGATATTCATCGGCAGCGCAGGCGCCGTAGAGCGCGCGTTCGCTGCCAGTGACTGGGTGCAAGTGGACTCGCTCACTGCCGAGTCAACCTATGCCACCATTCGCTCGGTCGCCGAGAATCAGGGTTACAAAGCTGCACCCATGTCGACTTTGCTGCTGGGCGACCAGGCTCCCGAGTACGCCTATGCCAAGACGTTGAATACCTTCTCCAAGCGGCACCACCTCCGCATATGGGGGAGCTCTCTTGATTGGGATGACCAGAAGGTTTGGACCTCTTCCTCGACGCATGACACGGGCATCGGTTTTTCCAAGAAGAACAAGACCTTCATCCACCTGATCGATACTCATATCGATAACGAACGGGCCAAGGTGGTGAACGATCTGATTTTTACCGGGTGCGTTTCGGCGGTGCAACTGGTGACCCGGCCGTGGATTCCCAAGGACGCAAAAAATGGGACCGGCGAAGATCTCATCACGGACGGACGAATCGCGGTGCTGCAGTTGAATGATTGCCGCGGGCCGGCGGATAAGACAGAGCTTGCCACGAATACCCTGCCGGTCCATGGCAATCGCGCGGACCGTGTGTCGCGGCAAACTGTGCTTACGCTTAAGAACAATATCCTGCGTGACAACGTGGTCGTCATGAGTTATTCCGGAATTCGCACGGGCATTTCGGAGATGAAGAAGAAGGACACCCCGCGTGCCCCGAGAAGCATGGATGTGGAGGGAGACAAATACACCATCCATGGTACCGATGGTCACCAGAACGATTACACATCCTCGTCCTCATCGATCGTACACGGCGCTCCTGAGACAGTTGAGGATGCGGATCGTTGGAAACCACCCTCGGTCGAGATCGGCTTTCGAGGATCCTGGTTACGCTACGCTGGTGGGAATGGGGGCGAAATCGGCTTTATCCTGGACTCCATCAGTAATCCCGGGGAGCAGATCGTGATTGCACTCGGCAACTCCATGCACAACGGGTGGAATCTTGGTGGGTCTGTCACCCTTGACTCGCAGAAGTACTTCTCCCAGGAATTTAGTTACAACTACAGTTTCAGTACCTTTCGAATGGGTTTGGGGGTGGTGGATAACGACACCACGAGCGGCAGCGTGCAGAATGCCTTCGCCTTTGCCGACACCGGGCTCCGGACTTCCCAGGTGTCGTACAACCTTCTTATTAATCTGCGTCCGAAGACGTCGCGGTTGCGGCCCTATTTCGCCGTCGGGCCGGCCCTCCAGCTCATGCACCTGGACGACGCCCCGATCAAGAAGGCCCCCAACTACTTTAAGCTGGGCCTCAGCAATATCGGCCTCCTGAGTGCTGCCTACAATTTCGGCAGTACTCCACCTCTGGAGGGCGGCGGTATTTTTCAGCCTGGATTCAACTATGGGGGTGGCGTTCGCTATCGAATAACGCCCCGGTGGATGTTCCGCATGGACTATCGCGATACGCTGGTGTCGCAGCCCGATTTCTGGACAAAATCGAAGGCCAGTATTCTCACCAGTATCGAGTTGGACGATGCCACTCTCACTTTTGTAGGACCTGTACTCGCCGGAGCCATGCGCCAACAGCGCCTCGGCGGCGGGTTATCTTTTACGTTTTGAATAGCGCGGATCGGAGGTAACGGACCTAGCCTCGTGCAAGCACCGCAGACCTGCGCCGCTTCTGCGCCAATGATGGGCGCGGGCACAAGGGCTTGGCAGTGGATTCCCGAATGACGAGCTCTGGTTCCATGATCAACTGTGGAGCGTAAGGCGCCTTGGGATCATTGATTCGGTTGAGCAGAGCCTCTGCGCCCGCTTGCCCCATGGCCCGGAGTGGTTGGCGAATGGTGGTCAGGCTGGGAATGCCAAAGGGGGCGCTGAGAACGTCGTCGAAGCCGATTACCGAGACATCTTGCGGAACCCGGAGCCCAGCCTCATGGAGGGCTCGAATAGCGCCGAAAGCTGCGATATCGTTGAACGCGAAGAGCGCGGTGAAATTCCTGGTACGCGACAGCAGGGTCTTCACTGGGCAATACCCCAGGGCAGGGGACCAACTGTTCTCGGTCAGCTTGATCAGCAGTTCCGGGTGAACTTCCAGACCGAAGGCGCAGGCTGTTTCCATAATCTCCTGCCAGCGGTGGTCGGTGTCGACCGTCTGCTCTTGACCCTTCATGAACGCTATTCTGCGGTGGCCCAGGTCTGCGAGGTGTTTGAGTGCGAGGTAAGCGGCCTGCTTGTGGTTCAGTTGGATATTAGTCACGCCGTCCATGTTCTGGTGACCTGAGATGGAAACGATAGGCACCGAGACCTGCGGAGGAGGCGGAGTATTCACCAGGAGGAGCCCGTCCACAGACCGCTCAAGCAACATCCGCGGAAATTCCTCAAGCAGCTCCGGCTGCCAGTAGTGCGCGGCCAGCAGGTAAAAGCATTTCGCTGCCATCAGGTACTCTTCCACGCCATTCATGACCAGCGTGAAGTAGCCCTCGCTCATCTCAGCCACCAGCACGCCCACGGACATGCTGCGCTTCTTACGCAGCGAGCGCGCGAAGTAATTGGGGCGGTAGTGCAATTCGCTGGCCGCGGCCAGGATTCGTTCCCTGGTGGCGAGCGGAATCGCCTGCGCAGCCGGCGCATCGCTCACGACGACGGACACAGTCGTCAGCGACAGCCCCAGATGGGCGGCCAAGGTGCGTAGGGTTACCGGTCCGTCCTTTTCGGGTGCTCTTTTCAAAGGTAGACGGAGTGTTGCATTCTTAGTTGTTAGTTGTCAAAGGGAACATTCTCTGTATTTATCCCGTTGTCCCACTCGCCAATAAACGCAAGGAATTGTAAACAAATCGCTTGATCAGAGGTCTTCGTTACCGGTCAAGAGGAGCAGATGCGGCAGTTATGTTTGACTTGACTCGAGTTAGGAGCGATTCAATCGAAGTTGGTAAATTGACATGTGTCACATAATGTGACACGTTAATGACATGCAGAAGATCAACCTCCGCGAGCTTCGAGACACACGCCAGCTGAAGGCATGGCTTCGGTCAGGCAAGACGGTGGAGCTCTACGAACGAAATCGCCTTCTTGCCTGTATCGTTCCTGAGCCGGGGCATGCCGAGCCCAAGCAATGGCCTGACTTTGCTGGCCGGGTCCAAAAGCTTTTTGGGGAGCGCTGTCTGCCGGGCGCCGATTTACTGATTGAGGATCGGGGCCGCTTTTGACTGTCTATGCGGATACGAGCGTTTTTGTGTCTTTGTACCTGCCAGATGCCCATTCCAAGGAAGCGCGGCAACAAATGGAACAGCACCCCCGTGTTTGGCTGACACCGTTGCATCGTGTCGAGTGGACACATGCAATCGGCCAGCACGTATTTCAACACAAGATCACGTCGCGCGAAGCACAAGCCGTCTATCGGGAGTTCGAGCGCGATCGCGAAGCGGGTGTCTGGATGGAAACAGGCCTCCCAGAGCAAGCATTTGAAGCCTGCATTGGGCTGGCAAGAAATCGAGTGGCACGCCTTGGTGTGCGGACGCTCGACACGCTCCATGTAGCGATAGCACTGGAGTTGCAAGCGGAACATTTCTGGACGTTTGACCGTCGTCAAGCCAAACTCGCCGAAGCAGAGGGCTTGATAGCTTTATAGGCGAAGAGCGGTTTCAGTTCGTCTGGTGGCTCCGTTGCTTCGTGCTCCCGCCCGACCCAAGACCCATTCTAGAAAAGAATCTTCATCCCAAACTGAATCTGCCGCGAGGTCGTGGAGGTGGCACTCACCACGCCAGCAGTTGCCGATGGCGCAACTTCGGCCGTCGGCGTCTTTGGAGTCGGACCGGAGCTGAAGACAACCGGGTTCGGGGTAGTGAAGTTGGCGCGGTTAAGCACGTTGAAGAACTCCGCACGAAATTGTGCGTGAATGCCTTCGTGGATGGTGGTGTTCTTCACCAGGGCGAGATCCAGCTCCGCCAGTCCAGGGCCCGTAAGGCTGTCGCGGCCGACATCTCCAAAAGTACCTGGGTAGGGCGCGCTGAAGGCAGCGGGATTGAACCACTGCTTCACTGACTTGGCATAGAGCGGGCCATGGAAATTGGGAACCAGGTTGGGGCGCACCGGGTTGCGTGTATCTCCGTTGCCGGTTGGGTTGTAGCCGAGCTGTGGTGACAGCGGGAAACCGCTCTGCAGCGTGGCGATGCCGCTCACTGCCCAGCCGCCCACCAACTGCTTGGCCACAGAATTCGCAAGCAGCCTTTCGCTAACTGGCAAATCCCAGGTGCCATTGATCGCTCCGGCATGGCGGATATTGGTGGCCGCCGGCCCATAGTCGAGTCCAGGGTTTCCCGGATACATAACAAATGCCGGCGTGTTGGCCGAGACGCTGGTATTCCAGGCTGAGCCGTCGTCCAGATTGCTGGCGAAAGTATAAACACCGCGCAGTTGCAGTCCGTGCGACAACTGGTGGCGCACGTCTACCTCGAGACCGTTATAGTTGCTGACTCCCTGTGAGACCCACGAGGTAGTGTTGGCCACGTTCGGATTGGCCTTGGTTTGGCTCGCATAGAAGACGGTCCCGGGCGCGAGCGCAGCAGGGCAAGGCGACGCGGGGCAGGTTATGGTTTGGGGAGTGTTTTGGTCTTCGGAGAGAATCTGATGGTATCCGTGCGAACCAACATAGCCGATGGTGAGTGAAGTCGCTGGGGCGATCTGTTGCTCGATTTTGAATGTCCAGGCGAGCACCGTCGGGGTTGCAATGTCCGGCTGCACATTGCTGGGCGAGATCTGCCCGCTGCCCGTGGCCGTACCGCTGGCAAGGGCGGGCAACTTATCTACGGTCGTATTACTGAAGGACAACGTGCTGTTGAACGGCGCAGTCTGGTCTAGCCGGTAGTCCAGCGTATCCAGCAGCGCGCGATGCACGCCGAAGCTTGCCCGCACAGCAGTCTTGCCGTTCCCGAAGACGTCGTAGGCTACTCCAATACGGGGCTCGGGCAAAAAAGTAGCGCGGTTTTGCGCCAGGGCGGAGCCGCCGATGGTGGGGTTGGTGTTGATGACGCCGTTGGTGAAGCCGTAATTCGATGCGCGGTTGTGGGCTTCATTCCAACCGTTGGTTGACTCGGAACGGAATCCCGCGCGGAGTTCGAGGCGTGGCGTGACCTTCCATGCATCTTCAATAAAGGCCGCTCCAAAGAGTGATCGCCAGCCCAGTTCTGCCGGCTTAGGCACGACCGTAAATGTCGCCACGCTTCCTTTCAAAAAACTGCTCAGAGTGGAAAAGGACGCTTGCCCATACTGGTTTTGCGCCAGGTTGTCGTTCGATTGCAGCCGCTGCAACCATACGCCGAACTCGAGCTGGTGCCGTCCACGAGTCCAGAAGACATGGTCGTCCACGGTGAAGAGGTTGCGGACAGTCTGATTGTTACTACCCGTGTTTGCGCCCGCCAGCGTCACCTGTGAGGCGCCATTGGATGCCGTGCTGCCTGCAATCACGACGGCTCCGACGGGAGCGCCCGCAACCCAACCCGGCACGGAAACTGGAACCTCACCGGTAAAGTCAAATGCCGCCCGCGAATAGCCGAAACGGAAAGTATTGAGCAGGTTGGGAGAAAAGACGTGCTGCTCTTGCGCGCTCACGACTTGTTCGCGCAGTCGTTCGTAGATGGTGGAATACGGGTTTTGCGAGGGAGTGTTTGCGTCGCTGTCATCCACCGTGTAGACGCCGAAGAGCAGATCGTTCGCGGTGAGGTTGGTGTCGACCCGCGTGGTGCCAAAATCCTCGCGGACGTACTGTGGCGGATTGGCGAAGGCTTCTGCAATCCCGCTTGGCGTGCCATTTGGGTTAAGCAGCTCGGGACCGTTGGCTACCGGCCAGAGCGCAAGCAACGGCCGGACGATGGCGGCTGCAGCGGCACGCGAAGTGTCGTCGGGAACGAAGCTGAGCGCGCTGAGCCCAAGGTGCTGGCGGTAACCTTCGTAGTTGCTAAAGCCAAATAATTTGTCGTGACGGATGGGGCCGCCGAGCGCGCCGCCAAAGTTGTTACGTTGGAACTCCGGAATATTCGCCTGATCGAAATAATTGCGCGCATCCAAAGCGCTGTTGCGCAGGAATTCATACACAGAACCGTGCAGCTTATTGCCGCCCGATGCCGTGATAATCGATATCTGCGCCCCGGTGCGTTTGCCGTAATTAGCGCCATAGGTATCGCTGACGACATTGAATTCGCGGACCGCGTCCACTCCCAGCAGCTGCCCGCTGGTGCCGCCTGGGGTTACGTTGATGAGCGAGGCGCCGGTGTACTCGATTCCGTTCAGCAGGAACAGATTGTCTTGCGGGCGCCGTCCGGAAACGGAGTACATGTTGCCCACGGATGAGTTGGATGTGCCCACTCCACCGGAGCGCTGCGTGGTGTAGCTGACCGACGCAGGGTTCAGCTCAATGAGCTGGTCGAAACTCCGGCCATTGAGCGGGAGTTGCTTAACCTGCTGTTCATTGACAAGTCCCTGGGTTTGCAAGGTTGAGGTGTCAACCACCGCCGGAGTGTCTACCACCTGGACGCTTTGTTGCACGCTGCCCACCGTGAGCGCGAGGTGCAGTTGGACATTCTGGCCGACGGTGAGCACAACGCCCGTCCGGCTGAGCGGCGCGAAACCATCTCGCGAGACGGAGACGGTGTAGGTGCCTACGGCGACCGAGGGAGCGGAGAATATGCCGCTCTCGGGCGTAGTGAACTTGCGTTCACTCCCGGTTTCATCATTGCGGATAAGCACTTCGGCTTTGGCCACAGCAGCTCCCGCGGGATCGACGACCTCACCGGAGATGGTGCCACCCACCATCTGGGCCTTGGCGCCGGATGCACACAAGAGCACCGCCAGCAGGATAGGGAAAAGGTAATAACGCAGGTTACGCATAAAGGAACTCCAGAAGAATCTGCCGCGCACGGCTGGAAACAGAAAGGGATAGGGGCTGCAGATTCCCTAAACAAAAAAATTGGTTTTATAAGTAGTTACGCTGTGTCCGTTGCGAGTTAGCGCAAACAACAACAGCTGACCTGCGCCAGGGGGGCGCGGCGACAGCTTGGACAGCGATAGAGAACAAAAATCACTCTTCGAGATTAACACAAGGGGTGCTGCAAAGGAGGGAGATCGGGGAGGCTGGACCGCTCAGGCCCTCTGGACCTGAGCGATCAGAGGGCCTGAGCCTCCAGTTAGGAAATCGGGGCAATGGGGCCCCCAGCATTTGCTTTTACAACGGTCTTAGTGGGGCATCTCTGTGGTCTTGGAAGCGGAGCGTGGTGGCGACGCGAAGGTGGTCCACTTGTAAGCCTCCGCGTCGTGGGGGCCGGGCTTTGCTGTCCACAACTCGGCGCTTATCCCGTTCAGGTCGTAGACGATCTTTCCATCCTTGATGGTCAGTTCGCAGATCAGTTTCTGCTTGCCGTCCAGGCGCCTATCGACCATGTCGGTGAAACCAAAGTTGCCGTTTTCCACACGGAGCACTGCGACATCGGCGATCGCACCCTCGGACAGATTGCCCAGTTCGTCGTGACGAATTTCATGGGCCGGGTGTGACGTCATCTCGGCGACTACTTGCTTCAACGGAACATTCACAGCCATGATCTTGTCGGCGACATTGAGCTCATCCTTCATCGCGCCATTCATGCTGGTGACATGGAGGTCGGTTGAGATGGAATCAGGGATGAAGCCGTCCTTGATCATCGGAACTGCCAGGGACCACTTGAAGCTCCCGCCGCCTTGGCCAACATCGAAATAGATACCGCGTTTGCGGCCTTCGATGAAGGCTTTACTGGGACCGAGCGTAACCGGATCCTGCTCCTGGCGAAGCCCCGAGTACATGTGGGTATAGATGTCGCCCGGCCGCAGCTTCTGGGTCAACAGGTCATAGAGAGGGCGCGTAGGACGGTCTGTACCGAAGTCGACCATGACCGGAATGTTAGCCTTGGTCCCGGCAATGACCGCCTGCTCCACCGGAATCCATTCCGGCCCCGCAAAGTGCGCGGTCTTGATGCCCACGATGGTCTGCGGGTATTTGAGCGCCATGGCCGCGGTGGCTTCTCCATCCATATCGGCGGTGTTCTGCTCGTATTTATCGCCACGCATGCCCGAGCCAACAATGTTCAGCATGGCGAATACCCGGGTCCTCGAGCGATCGATAATGCGGTCCTTGAAGTCCTCAAAGTTTCTCCAACCGGAACAACCGGCATCGACCACCGTGGTGACACCAACGCGGAAAGTAAAGCCATCGGGAGGAACGCTGAGGTCGCCCGCATAGGAGTGGCGCTCCCCCGTTCCGGCATACACGTGAACGTGAATGTCGATCAGCCCCGGAGTGACATAGAGGCCCTTCACATCGATGGTCTTGAGCGCGGCGTCAGAAGGAATATGCGCGGCTACCTTGGCAATTTTGCCATCCTTGATGGCCACGTCCATCACGCCATCGATGTGGTTCTTGTCGTCGAGCACGTGGCCGCCGTGCAGCAACAGATCGTAGACGGGTGCGGCGGGTTGAGCGAAGACGCTGATTACGGTGGCAAGCGCGAGCGCCATACAGCCGTGGAAGGTTCTCTTCCTCGTGAATTCTCTAATCATGATTTCTAATCGCCTCCCAGGCTGCTTTTCCATACTCTCCCAAATCAACCGTCCCCGCCATCCTGTTTGCCTGCGCGGCGCCTTGAAAAACCCATTCAATGAAGTTTCCCGGGACTGCCATGACGCTGCGCAACTCAACCTCGCCGCCGTGGATCATACCTGTGAGCGGGGCGCTGTAGAGCTCTCCCTGCTGGGTTCCAGTGAGCTCGTGGCCGTTCTGCTGCAGGGTGAATTGCTGCTCCCCAACGCCGCGCTCATACCGGATCGCCACTGCCCATGTTCCCTGGACCGGTATCGGAGCGCCGGACGGGCGCACTGGGTCCTCGTAATGTCCAGCATTAGTGAGTCCCTCGTAGAGGGCGTCGGCGATGATGCGCTCGTCTCCTGCCTCCATCATGTACGGCATGATGATGATTGAGCTGGCCATCTGAGAGGGCCGCACACCGGTGCTCTCGTGGACGATGATGCGCGGCGTGCCCGCGTCGAGCCGTGCGGCGAGTTCGGCGCCGGTAATTTTGAGCGTGTTTGCATCCCAGCGAATGCGTAGTCGAGGCGACCGGTTCGATAAGTCGACAGGCTGGAGGTATTCGGTCGAAAGGGAAGGCAGGCCCTGCACGCGCGACTCAATGTGCTGCAGCCAGGAAAGCCAGGCCCGCTGCTCCGCGGCGTGGTCGCGCTTATACCATTGGCGCACAGCGGCGAGCAGGCCCATGGTCTCTTCCTTGCTGCATTTGAAGGCGCGGCCGTAGTTGTGATTGGGCGCGGATTGAAAATAGGCCGCGCGGCACAGGTCCTTTTGGCCGATCAGCAGGCCGGAGGACTGGGGTCCACGCAGGCACTTACCGCCGGAGTAGGCGACCAGCGTCGCGCCGTGCTGCAGGTGGATGTTGGGAACGAGGGGCTCTTCGGCAGCGGCGTCGACAAAGACCGGAACCCCTTTCTCTTTGGCAATCGCACAGATATTCGGAATGCTTAGTGGGCCATTTTCCGCTTCCGGACTGGATAGGATGTACACCATCGCGGTGCGGCCGGTGAGCTGCTTGCGCAGTTCTTCGGCGGAATCCACTTCTACCACTTCCACTCCGGTCATGCGCACCCCAAAGTCGTAGGGGTTGCGGGAATGTTTGGGGATGATGACCTGATCGCGGGCCTTGACGTAGGGCAGCGCCTGAGATTTCTCAGGGTCTGTACCTGCGATGCAGGCAACAACCGCGAGCGCAATCGCAGCCTCGCAACCAGTGGTCGCGAGGCCCCATTCCGCGCCGGTAAGCTGACCAAGCTCCTGGCCGACCGCCTCCATCAGTTCGTCGAGATGCACGAAATAGAAGGAGGCGTCGTACATCGCCTGCTTCACCTGGGGCAGGGAGCACGATCCACTAAGGATGGTGAAGGTGCCGCGGCCATTCACCAGTGGACGAACCCCAATCCGGGTAAACAGGTTATCTTGCCCGGTGCCCTCGCGCACAAGCGCGGCACGGCCCGCGGGCGTGCCGGCCGTATCTGCAGTTTGTGGTGACATGCTTCTAGATGTAGGCGATGAGATCGATTTCTACCAGCGAGTTGCCGGGAATGCCTCCGGCCGGCGCGATGGTGGTGCGGACCGGCGGCACCTTACCCCAACGACCTGCATAGACAGTGTTCATTTTGGCCCAGTCTTTGATGTCGTTCAGATAGACGTTGACCTTGAGCACCTTGTCCATCGAAGAGCCGGCACAGGTGAGGTTCTTCTCCAGTTCGTCGAGCACGTGCTTGGTGTGCTCTTCAATCGTACCTTCGAAGTGTGCGCCGACCCCCGCCAGAAAGAGCAGGTTGCCGTAGGAAACGGCGGAAGAGAACAGCGGCGGAGCGCTGGGCGCATTGTCCGCAACGGGCTGGCAGGAATAGGCCTTCTTTTCCATTTTGGCCGATTCCTTCGCCTCGGATTTGCCGGCAACCATAGCGCCGCCGGTTGCGATTGCGGCAGCCTTGGCCGCGTTCTTGATAAGACCTCTCCTGGATTGCATTTTCATCGATAACTCCTTTTACTCTTTCAGGTGGATTCGTAATCGAGCCCATTCAGGCAAACGTGACCGCGATGCTTTTCGGTTCGTTCACGACTGCTGCGTACGCTTTGGAGTGTAGCTCACCGGTCGCGCGGTCTGTAGTCACCTTGGAGATCGATCCTCCGCGGCTATCCAGAACAAAAATACTCGCTCCATCGGGCGAGACAGTTATCTGGCTGGGCGTCGCCTCGCCCAGCATCATCGTGTTCGCCAAAGTGAGCATGCCGTTCGCCGCGTTCACGTGCCAGGCCCTCAACTCTTTCCGGTTTTCCTGGGCGGTATAGAGCATGCGGCCTGAGGAATGGAGCGCAAGAGCATGCTGCGTGGCCGTTGGAAAGGACAGTCGCTGGATCGTATCACCCACGGCTCCAGACACGCTGTCGTAGCGGTGGCAAGCGAGTGTGTTTTTCAGATCATGCCAGGCGTAGACGACGGAGCCGGCGGAATGAAGCAGGCATGCGCCTGGGCCACTCCCCTCGCCAGTAGCGTGCTGCATACGCCGCTCAAGCCGGCCACCTTCCACCGCGAATACGCTCAGCCGGTCACTGCCAAAATCGGATGCAAGCAGATGGCGGCCGCTAGAGTCGAAGAGCAGTGTATGGGGATGCGCCGAAGCTTGGGACTGAGCATGCTGTCCGCAACCAGCCTGCTTGAAAATGCCGCTTGGTTGGCCCAGGCTGCCGTCTTCCGCAATGGGAAAGACGTTGTAAATTGCGCCGCCGTAGGCAGCCACGGCGAGCAGCTTTCCGTCTGGCGAGAGGGCTAGATGCCTCGGGTGGGTCGCGGAAAGAGACAGTGGTGTGCGGCCCAACAGGGTCAGCCGGCCATCCAAAGGATCGATGTGGAAGGCTTCCACCGTGCCCCGCGGCAACCCCTCGTGCACATCTACCTCGTTGGCCACATAAAGTGTCTGCCGTGCCGGAGAAAGCACGACGCATGCAGGCGCAGGGCTGGGCACTTGCTGGGTCAGCGTCCAGACGTCGCACCGCAACCGAAAGACGTGGAGCGAGCCTTGCCCGGAGGCTACGTAAGCAAACTGCCGTGACGACGCTGCAGCCACAGCACGCGGCAGATGCGGGAGAGCCACCATACCTGCAGCGCCGCGCACAAACTCTCTGCGGCTCCAACCTCCTCGACCTCGCCGATCATCAGGTTGCATAGAGCCTCCTAAGCCCGGATCGACATCTTGTGATGAAAGATGTTGTTCGAGTCATAGCGCCGCTTCACCTGCTGCAGAAACGGGTAAAGATCGCCCGTGCCGTAATAGAGCTGAGGCCAGAAAGCGTACGCGAGCATGTCGCAGTCGGGATAGTTGATGTAGCAGCCTTCGTAGTACTCGTTGGGGTAGGGAGTGCCGGCGTATTTGGGATTTACCTGCTGCGAGTAGACGTCGGTATAGAACTCGCGCATCCACTTGAGGCGCCCCTCATCTTCCTCTGGGCGGTCCCAGTATTGCTGAAACTGGACCTTCATGATGGACGCTCGCTGCCAAACACAAGTAGCGTCGCCCATACCCTTTGCGTTTACGGCTCCGCCGTACGAGTCGACAGCCATCACCGATCCGCGCAGGTCAACGCCGGGGACTGTACGCGTCAGCTGCTTGTAGATAGTCTTCGCTTCCGCGCGCGTAAAGTTCTGCTTCATGTAAGAAGATTTGTATGCGGCGCGCCCGCTGTGGCCGCTTCCACTGTCGCCAATGGTCGCTTCCAGCCAGAGCAGCCGGTCGATGCCGTATCGCCCCAGGGTCTGCCGGGCCGCCGGCCTGCGCTGGGCGAAACGTTGTTCCCCGGCCGCGGATGCGCGTGTCTCCATGGGATCGAAACCCTGAAAGAGATCCAGAAACTCCTCCAAGGGCTTCAGGTCTTCGCAGCTTCCATCGGGATTGCAAAACTGCATCGAGAGGCTGAATCGGCCCGACGAGCTGTGCGTGAGGCCAAGCGCAGCAAACAGCCCCCAGGTGTCTGGTTGGCTTCCTCGTTTGGCCCAGTAGTCTCCGAAGGTCATCAGGATGTTGATGAAGTTGTCCTCGGTCATGGTCGTCCAGTCAAAGGACAAGTGGGCATTTACCACTTCAGAGGGCGCGACCGGCAACCGGTCGAAGAGAAAGCCGGTGATCACGCCAAAGTTGCCGCCGCCCGCACCACGACAGGCCCGGAAAAGATCGGCATCGTGGTCCTTGTCGACGCGCCTGAGCTCTACGTGTCCCTTGCCGTCGACAGTGAGAATCTCGACCGCTGAGAGCCAGTCGATGGTAAGACCGTGCAGGCGCGAAAGCACGCCATAGCCGCCGCCGCTGATGTGGCCCCCGGCCCCCACCTCGTAGCAACTGCCGCCGGGAATGGTGACCCCGTGGCGTTTGTAGAGATCGAGGTACGCCTCGCCCAACTCCATCCCTGGGCTTATGCGGTAGCGGGTACCGTCGCCCGGCAGGCTGACGCTCTTCAGCAGGCTAAGATCGAGGATCGCGCCACCCGGATTGTTGACCACGAAGTCTTCGTAGCAGTGGCCGCCGCTGCGGATGGTGGGTCGCATGCCGGCGTTCACGATGCGCTGCAATGCTTCCGCCGCCTGCTCGGCGTTCTCGCACAATTCGATCTCCGCAGCATTTTCGGCCGGGTTGCCGTCCCAGCGCAGGTTGCGGCTGCGGTGCAACATCGCGTAGCGCGGATCGGTGCGGGTAACTTTGATGGCCGTCAATGAGTTCGACATAAGCTGGCTGGTTTTGCGGACCCGCTACTGGCAGAGGTACAAAAATCGCGCTTGCTGGACTAGAGAGGACTAGCGAAAGTATAGCCTGCGTTGCGCACCGCCAGCCACACGGCCACCAGGACGAACTCAGCGCAGAAAAGCGATTCGATCGAAAGCCAGAAGATAGATGTGCCGGTTGCGCGGCGGGCAAACGCAAGAATGATGGCGAGTAACACGACCAGGCATATCCCAGCCGCACGGTAACCATATCGCGCAGGGGAGAGGATGGCTGCTGGGCGCGACGGGAGTTGCCCGGCGACCCTGGCGGCGAAGTCTGCGGGGATTTCGAGCCGGGGAGCGGTCTCCAGGGCGCGAAGGATTTTTGCATCGAGCAACTGCGTATGCAAAGCAGGATTCATCTTGTCTTCTGCCATGTGATTCCCCTTTCCACTGCCTGCTGCCGTTCGATCGCTTCGCGAAGCTTTTTGCGGCCGCGATGCAGGTGCGTGCGTACGGTGCCAATGGGCAGGTTGAGCGACTGCGCAATCTGCTCGTAACTGCGTTCCTCTTGATGATAAAGCACCAGTACGGTTCTCTCCACAGGGCTGAGCTGCTGCAACTGTTCCTCTACAGAATACCGAAACTGCCTCTCGGCAAATTGCTGCTCGGCATTGGGGCCGGGATGCGGAAGGCGATCCTCCCACTCCGATTCCTCCTGTGAAAAAGAGACCAACGGACGTTCGTCCCGGCGGCGACGCTTCCACTCATCCTGGGCAACGTTGGCGACGATCCGATAGAGATAAGTGCTGAGCAGGGATTCCCCGCGAAAGGCTGGAAGTGCCCGGTAGAGGCGTATGAAGACCTCCTGCGCCAGATCATCGACATGTTCGCGGCTGCCAGTGAGGCGAATGAGGGTGCCAAAGACCATGGCCTGATGGTCTCGGACGATCTGCTCGAAGCTGGGATCGGCGGCATGCAAGGAGATTCAGACTAAGAATTTAGCTGAAAGTTTCATGCGCAGGCTGAAACTCTCGGCCAGGCCGCCAGTCTAAGGCGGTCAGAAAGGAAGGTAAGGCTTATGGATTGGCATTTGAGTCCCTTTATGGTTCCGTTGGGAGCATTTGTGGTTGGGATCGTAGCCATTGTTGCCGGCATTAGCGGCGGAGCATACAAGCAGAGGCTGAAAACCGAACAGCGTCTGGCGATGTTGGCGCGGGGAATGAGCGCCGGCGAGATTGAAAAAGTATTGAATGCTGACGGGAGAGCAGCGAAAGACCCCATCGCGAGCCTTGCGAACACGCGCAGGACCGGGATCGTTCTCATCTCGACTGGAGTCGGGTTGATACTCTCTTTTCTTGCGCTGGCGTGGATTGTCAACGATCACGAGGTAATCTCCGGGGGCGCGTTCGGCTTGATACCGCTGTCGATCGGGGTTGGTTTTCTTGTCGATTACAACCATCAGAAGCGCGATTTATCGCGCTTCGGCCTGGAGGTGGGACGGCCCGAATAGGCACAGTGAGGGCGCTTCTGCGGCTTGAGGTTTGATAAGATCAGCCCTTGTGATGCAGGAGCACTGATGGAGCTGATCAAGGATAAAGTCGCGATTGTGACTGGGGCTGCTGCAGGCATCGGCGCCGGCGTGGCTAAGCTATTTGCAGAAAATGGGGCCCACGTATTTCTGGCAGATCTGGACGGGGCACAGGTCAAAAAAACCACAGCGGACCTAAAAGCGAAAGGCGGCTCGGCGTTCGGCTTTGAAGCCAACGCCGGCAAGCGCCACGACATGGCGAAAGTGGTTGAAGATGCCGTCTCCCGGTTTGGACGTATCGACATCTTGATTAATAACGCGGGAGTCTATCCGCGGCAGCCCTTCCTGGAAATGACAGAAGACCATTGGGATGGAATGCAGGACACCAACCTGAAGAGTGTCTTTCACTGTACGAAACTGGTTATGCCCCACATGGTTCAGCAGCGATCGGGTGCGATCGTGAATATCTCTTCGGTCACATTCTTCACCGGTTTGGAGAACTTGACTCATTACGTCGCTTCGAAAGGAGCAATCATTGGGTTCACCCGTTCTTTGGCCAGAGAGATAGGTGTCCATAATGTTCGCGTCAATTGCATCACCCCAGGAGGCATCGAAACCGAGGGGGAAAGAAAATTGATGTCGACGACGGAATCTGACAAGTTCATGGACCTGCAAAGTCTCAAGCGGCGCATCACCCCGCTCGACGTGGCCCGCATATGTTTGTTCTTATCGACAGACTTGAGCGACGCGATGACTGGGCAAACGCTCAATGTCGATGGCGGCTGGATTATGTACTGATGAGTGGCAGCAGGTACTCTGAGCTGATGGCAAGAGCCTGTTTGCGATGGGCCAGATCGCCTTCAAACACCCGCTCCTCGACCTCCACGCAGACAGGCCCGTCATAGCCCGAGTCCTTCAGCGCACGGAGAAACTTCGCCCAATCGATATCCCCGCGGCCGGGTAGTTTCGGACTATGAAACTCCAGGGGATAAGCCAGTATGCCCACCTGATCCAGTTGCTGCCGATCCACTGCTACATCCTTCAGATGAACGCGGAAAATCCGTGAAGCAAATTCTTTGAGCGGAGCGATGTAGTTCATCTGCTGCCAGACCTGGTGCGACGGGTCGTAATTAAGCCCAAAGTTCGGGCTGGGGATGTCCTCGAACATGCGCCGCCAGGTTGCGGGACTGGACGCCAGGTTCTTTCCCCCGGGCCATTCGTCGGCGGTAAAAATCATGGGGCAGTTTTCGATCGCGATACGAATTCCCTGGTCTTCCGCATAGGCGATCAAATCCTTCCAGACCGACAGGAAGCGAGGCCAGTTGTCCTCTACGGATCGAGTCCAGTCGCGTCCAGCGAAGGTGCTGACGACCGTGAGGTCGAGCATCTTCGCGGCGGTGATAACGCGTTTCAAGTGCAGGGCCCCCACTCGTCCGGCCTCTTGATCGGGGGAAAGTAGATTCGGATAATACCCCAGGCCGCTGATGTCCATACCCTGCGCATGGGCAAGATCTAGAACCCTCGGGGCATCCGCCTGGTTGAAGTTGCTGACGTCAATGTGGGTAACGCCCGCGTACCGGCGATCTGCCTTGCCCACCGGCCAACACATCAACTCCACACAGGTGTACCCCGTCGCTTTGCCGATAGCGAATACTTCTTCAAGCGTTTGGTCGGGGAGAATCGCGCTTACGAAACCGAGTTGCATAGCCTTCGATTTTACTGTTCTTAGCTAATCCCTGCTGCACTGATCGCCTGCCGCGCATCGACCCGCGCTTTCTTCAGGATGGCGGCCGGGCCTTGGGTCGGATAAAACTCCATCGTTATGAACTTGTTGTACTTCAGCTGCCCAAGCTCGCGATAGATATTCCCATAATCGATCTCGCCGGTTCCAGGCTCGTGTCGCCCGGGCACATCTGCAATGTGTACCCACCCTACGAGGTCGATATTTTGTTCCAATTTTTCTATCAAGTTACCGTAGGCGCGCTGCACGTGGTAGAAGTCGTACAACACCCGCACGTGGGAGCTATCGACCGCGCGAATGATCTCGAATGCCTCGCTGCAGCGACATTATCTACGCCAGAAAGCCAAGCGCCAGCAATAAAACTACGCTGAAATACGCCGAAGGATAGGCCCACTTACCGGCGCAATGCAGCTTGACCGCCAACGGCCGCCGGTCGTGCTTCTGCAGAAGATATACGGTCGTAATTTCAAAGATCGCGAGGAAGCAGAAAGAGAAGCTGGCCAGAAAAACAGCGTCTAAGAATGTGAGGTAGCCGATTCTCGGAAGGTCGCGCACCACAGTAAACTCAAAGGCGACCATCGCTAGCAGCATGGTCATGGGAATTTTCAATATCCAGTCAAACTCCTTCACGTCGATCCAGAAAACGACCACAGGAATCATAGTCATCATCAGCAGTGGCAGGAAGATCTTCCATACATAAAACCCCCAGCGCCGATTAACCACGATCTCGAAAACGGCCTCTTGAATCGGGGGAAGGAGGCGATCGCTGGGCAGCTTCCTGGCCGTGTACCGAAGTTCTTGCAGGTGCCAGGTGGCGAGGTCGGTATGTTTCTGAGGGCCAATTCCGGTGGAAGGGAGTGCCTGTTCAGCGAAGCGAATGTGCGAAGCAGAAGAGAGAAACGGTTGGAATTCAAAGCGCAGCACTTGGGTGTCAAAGGGAAATCTCGCCAATTGAAAATCATTGGAGAAAACTCCGTCAAAGCGTTCCAGGTAGGTGACCATGCCGTCTCTATCGGCTTCGAGCGAATATTGAAAGGTCTTGAAGGAAATCGTGTTGGCACCTTGGATGGATGGCGTCCAAAGGTCCTCCTTGAGAAAGTTCCGCGTTGGTTCCTGCTCAGTATCGTTTTCGGGATCTCCGGTTAACGCGAGGCGGGGATCGCGCCATTTGGCAGTGAGAAGGCCGGCGACCTCAAAGCTCTCCCGACTCTCGTCGATAGCTACCACGTTGGTCAGGTACATTCCCACGGATATGTCTATCGGGATCTTGCCGCCAGTCGGATGTTTGCGAAGGTCGACGCCGGCTTGCGTTGCCGGGACGCTTGTTGCCCGGGATACAGGATGGGCGACAAGTGCCACCAAGAGCAAGCAGAGTGCGGCTGGCCCCGGAACGTAGCGGAGTTTTTGATTCATGTGGACCGTCCGGAAACAAAACACTCTACCAGAAGGCCAATACGGGATTGTTACAGGCGGAGGGATACGATGGAATTATGCGGTCCCGGGGCGCCCCCCAACGGCAGGCCCGGGACCGTATTCGGCCTCTAGATCTGGGAGACACCACCATCGACGAACAGCTCGATGCCATTCACAAAACTGGAATCGCTCGAAGCCAGGAAGAGCGCTGCGGTCGCAATCTCCTCCGGGCGTCCGATTTCCCCGCGTGGAATCAGCGACGCGAAGTACTTCTTTGCGTCCGGCCCCAGCGGATCCAGTATCGGCGTGTCGATCGTTCCCGGGCTGAGTACATTCACCCTTATTTTGCGTTCCTTCAAGTCGACCAGCCACGTGCGCGCGAACGAGCGCACCGCGGCCTTGCTCGCGCTGTAAACGCTGAATGCGGGAAAGCCCTTGATGGTTGCGATCGATCCGTTCATGAAGATCGAACCTCCGTCATTGAAAAGCGGCAAGGCTTTCTGCACCGTAAACAGCGTGCCCCGCACATTCAGGTTGAAGGTATTGTCGAATTGCTCGGCGGTTATCTCGCCCAGTTTCACCAACTCGCCCATGCCGGCGCTGGCGAACAGCACGTCGATCTTTCCCTTCGTCTTCTTGACGGTCTCATACAACCGGTCGAGATCGTCCAGGTTCGAAGCGTCGCCTTGAACACCGGTGACATTGCGGCCAATTGCTTTCACCGCCTCATCCAGCTTGTCCTGGCGGCGGCCAGTGATGAAGACATATGCACCCTCTTCCACAAACAGCTTGGCGGTCGCGAGTGCCATGCCTGAAGTTGCCGCTGTGATAACTGCTACTTTTCCGTCTAGCTTGCCCATGCACTTCTCCTTTTAGTGTCCTGTTTAGCGGAGTCCGCCGCCGGCGAGGATCTGTTCGCCGGTAAGCCAAGCGGAGTCGTCGGAGGCGAGGAAGACCGCCACCGAGGCGATGTCACCGGGTTGACCTATGCGGCCCAAGGGGGTTTGGGAGACGAGGGATTTCTCAAAGTCTGACTCGATGAAGCCGGCAGCGTGTGTCCCTTCGGTTTCGACCATCCCGGGATTGAGAGCGTTGACGCGGATCTTCTTGGGTCCAAGCTCGCGCGCCAACACGCCGGTGATGGCGTCTACTGCGCCCTTGGTTCCGGTGTAAATGGAGGACGCTGCAGGTGTTGTCCGGCTGACTACCGAGCCGATGTTGATGATGCTGCCGCCCGCGCCGATATGCTTGAGTGCAGCCTGTGTGGTAAGCAGCAAGCCAAGCACGTTGATGTTGAAGATCCGGTGGAACTCATCGGCGGTGACCGCCTCAATCGGTGCGAACTCGTAGACCCCTGAGTTGTTGACCAGGATGTCGAGCCGGCCGTAGTTCTTGATGGCTGCGTCGATAATCCCCTCGGCCTCGGAGGCCTTGGAAACATCACCCTTCACCGCGACTGCTTGGCCGCCGGCTTCCGTGATGGCGTCGACAACGGTTCGCGCGCCCGACTTACTGGACGCGTAGTTCACGACTACAGATGCGCCTTCCGCGGCGAGTGACTTGGCGATGGCGGCTCCGATTCCTTTGGATGCGCCCGTAACCACTGCTACCTTACCCTTGAGCTTGCTCATATGCGTTTCCTCTTTGCCTGCAAATGGGGGATGTACCCTTTGCTGCAGGTTAAGATGGGCGGCAGTTCAGTAAGGATTCAATAGTTCCGATAATAAGAACTATTGAACAATTCGCAATGTGAAGATATGATGAACAACCATGAGGCCTCTCTTCCATCCTTCGGTTGACGACGTTACGGTGGAAGCGATTCTTCACGCACTCTCCGACCCCGTGCGTGTGGCGATCTATGCTGATATTGTGGGCGCGAACTGTTCGCAAAATTGCTCCACCTTTCTTAGCGTCAGCAATAGAGCAATACCAAAATCTACGCTTTCTCAGCACTTCAAGGTGCTGAGGGAGGCGGGTTTGATCCGCAGCGAACGGCAGGGCGTCGAGATGCAAAACACCTCTCGCTGCGAAGAGATCGAACAGCGCTTTCCGGGCCTGATCAGGGCCATCGTTAATGCCCACAACATCCAGTTGAAAGGCAGAGGGCGGAAGTCGGCCAGGCGGAAAACCCAGTAGGAACAGGTCGGGGTGTACTCCGCTCAGCATGAGTTATGTGGCGGCAGCTAGGGTCGCCTGCAGCCAGCTGGCGATCTGCCCGAGTGCGGCGTCCGATTGAGGGAACCGGGCTACCGTCGCCGGGTGTACGGGGAAATTGTGATGCATATCCGGCGCGTGGATGTGTGTGATAGCAACCCCCGCGGCCTCAAGCTTCTCAGCATACGCGATGCCGTCATCGCGCAGGACATCATACTCCGCTGTTGCCACCAGGGTCGGCGGCAGCGGTGGGAGCGAATGTAACCGTAACGGAGACACATCCGGATCATCCGGCGAAGCGCCAGGCGCATACTGGTCCCACATCCAACGCATCAGCTTCGCCTCCAGTCCGTAGCCACTGGCATTCTCGGTGTAGGACAGATGATTGGCGCTAGGGTGGTCGGTGACGGGGTAGAGCAGCAGCAGGGCGCGCAACTTAAGGGCACCGCCGGTGGCGGAAAGCTGGTTGGCGGCCACCGCGGCCAAGTAGGCACCGGCGCTGTCTCCGCCCAGAGCCAGCCGCGTTGCGTCACCACCCCATTGCAAGGCGTTGTTGGCGGCCCATTGGACGGCAGCGAGCGTGTCCTCCAACGCAGCCGGGTGACGATGCTCGGGCGCTAGCCTGTACTCGATTGAGGCGATGATCACGCCCGCGGCCTCGCTGAGCAGGCGGCAAAAGGGGTCATGCGTGGCCACTGAGCCGGCCACCCAGCCGCCGCCGTGCAAGTACACCAGCACGGGCAACGTCTCCGACCCCCGGGGTGGTGTATACAAGCGTCCAGAAAGCGACTCGGAAATCTTGATATCGCGTGTCGTAACTTTGTTGGGCAGACCGGAAATCGAAGAGCGGCTCTCTAGCGCCCGAAGCATGAGCGCTCTGCGCGAGCGTGCCATGTCCTCATTCGAGGCCGGCACAGGAGCGGCTGCCGCTGCGGCTTGCGCATCCAGGAAACTGCGCAGCGCTGCATCGATCGGTTTTCGTTCGCTCATCGTTTCTCCTTAACGCATTCTGGCTAATACGGTGCTCTGGCGGGATCGGTGATGTGCGCCCATTCTTTAGCAGGTACGAGCTGATCGAAAAGGGCGTTGAGATGTAATCTTGCATCTTCCATGGCACTTGACGTCCGTTCAATGCGGCTGATCAGCAGGCTCCCTTCCAGAATTGCTATCACCGTGTTCACCACCCGGACGGGGTCGGCTTCGCTTGCCACCTCTCCGCGTTCCATGCCTTCCTTCAGAATCAGAAGAAGCCTGGTTTTCCACGCCCGGAGGCCTTCTTGAGAGAGCTTGCGCAGTTGAGCATCGCCATCATCCGAGTCGACGGCAGCGTTCATGAGAGGACATCCGCCCTTCAACGGAGACGGAGTCGATACGAAACGATCCACCAGGTAACGAAGTTTATCGATGGCGTTGGGAATTTGGCTTGCATTGCCGGAGCGGGCTTGAAAGACGAGCGCCAGTGAAAATTTCAGGCACTCCGCGGCTAACTCTTCTTTGCTGGAAAAATGCCGGTAAAGGCCGCCCTTCGTGAGACCGGTGGCGCGCAAAATGTCCTGCATGGAGCATCCGCCCATGCCGCCCTGGTTGAACAGGGGTGCGGCCTGCTCGATGATGCGTTGCCTGGTTTTCTCTCCTTTGCCCATGGCGGAATATCAGATTATCAAAAAAAAGACGCATCGGTCTCTTTTCTGCTGAATCCATTGGAACAGACATTTCCGACTTTTGAGGGAAAGATTTGGCAGCCAGTGTTGCTATACCGGCGCGAACTCCGCGGCAGACAGCGATCAATCCGTGGGTAGTTGCGCTTACGGTGACGCTTGCGACCTTCATGGAGTTGTTGGACACCTCGATTGCCAATGTCTCATTGCCCTACATAGGGGGCGGCCTCGGCCGCTCGTTCGACGAGGTGACCTGGATACTCACCACTTACCTGGTGGCGAATGCCGTGGTGTTGCCCATGTCGGCATGGCTCTCCCGAGTATTCGGGCGCAAAAATTACTACATGGCTTGCGTGACTCTTTTCACGGTAGCCTCTCTGTGTTGCGGTTTGGCTCCCACGCTCGGCATCATGCTTGCCGCTCGAGTCTTTCAAGGCGTCGGGGGAGGGGGGCTTGCCCCGGTCGAGCAGGCGATCCTGGTGGATACTTTTCCCGCAAATAAGCGGGCCTTGGCCTTCGCGCTGTACACGGTTGCCATCGTTACTGCTCCGGCGATCGGGCCGGTGCTGGGCGGCTGGATCACAGACAACTACAACTGGCGATGGATATTCTTTATTAATATTCCGATCGGCGTTCTGTCCCTCTTTCTCACCAACCGATTTGTTCACGACCCGCCTTCGTTCGCAGAGGAAAGAAAGACCGTCCGATCGGCAGACGGGAAACTCAGGATTGATGGAATTGGTATTAGCCTGGTCGGGCTTGGCTCGGCCGCTCTCGAGTTTCTGCTGGATCGCGGCCAGATCGACGACTGGTTCGGTTCGAAGCTCATCCTCTGGGCGGCCATCATTGCGGGAACGTGCCTCACGACCGCCGTCTTCTGGGAGCTTCGACATCCGGACCCAGTGATTGATTTAAAGATGTTGAAGGTTCGCAACTTTGCGATCGCCAATGTCTTCTACTTCATTTTCGGCGTTGGCCTGTTCGCGTCGACCACGATGATTCCGCAGATACTGCAGTCGCTCTATGGTTATCGGGCCATCGATGCAGGTCTTGTTCTCGGGCCCGGCGCCCTGGTGATTACGTTTCTCGCGCCGGTGGGCGCCCAACTGGTGCAGCGCGGCATCGTCCACCCGCGTATCCTGCTTTTCGGGGCGGTGGTGACAGTGGGTATTTCCTTCCTCCACTACAGCCACTTTAATTTGGATACGGATTACACCCACTATGCCCTGGCTCGCGGGCTGCAGGGCTTCGGCTACGCTTTCTTCTTCGTACCGCTGACGGTGATCGCCTATTCGCAATTGACGCCGCAGCAGAATAACAAGGCATCGTCCCTAACCAACTTCTTCCGCAACTGGGGAGGAAGTGTGGGCGTTTCCCTGGTCACGACGATGGCGGAGCGCAGGCAAGATCTGCACCAGACGCGGGTAGGAGACAATCTGACCCCATCGTCGGATACGCTGCAGAATGCGGTAAAACAAACCGCGGCATTCTTGCAGCAGCGTGGCTTTTCGCCGGCCGACGCCATGACCGCGGCATACAGTCACTATTACAATCAGCTTACCGCTCAGACCAAGCTATTGGGCTTTATGGACTGCTTCTTCATTCTTGGCGTGATCACACTGGTGGTTGCTCCGCTAGCTCTGCTGACAAAAAACTTCAAGGCCGGGAGCAAGTCAACAGCCGCGCACTAACCTCGCACCAGGTCAATGCACTCGCAGGACCATGACCGTCGCATCGTCTGTCTGACGTCCTTGGGAAAAGGCGTCCATCGATGCGAGAATCTCGTGAACCATGTCATCTGCGCAATGCGACTTGCTTTGGGCCGCTGCCCTTTGCAGGCCTTCTACGCCCCACTCCTCGCCGTCCGGATCTACTGCTTCAATGACACCGTCCGTGTAGGCAAGGACCAGGTCTCCCGGATACAACTGAGCCGTACTTTGCTCATAGGTATATTCCGGAAACATGCCGACGGGTGGGCCGCCGGTTTCCAGCCAAATAATTGACCCGTCCCGCCGAAGGACCATGGGCGGATTGTGACCTGCGTTCACATGTCGCAGGGTGCGGGTTGCGCCGTCGAAAATGCCATAAAATAACGTGGCATAGCGGTCTGCGAGCGAACACGCATACACTTGTCGATTCACCGCCCCGAGCACCGCGCTCCCGTCACCCTCTGCGAACGAGGCCGCGGTGCGCAGCGATGACTGGACATTCGCGATCATCAGGGCCGCCGCGAGACCTTTACCGGAGGCGTCGCCGATGGCGAGCGCCAGACGATTATGCGGCAGCGGCACAAAATCATAACAATCGCCGCCTAGCTCGCCCACTTGCCGGCACCGCGCGCTGTAAGTCAAAGAATCGATCTTTGCGCCCTGGTGTTGCATGAACCGTTGCTGGACCTCGTAGGCCGCGATCCACTCGCTGAAATCTTCCATAACCCCTGCATCCGCTGGCATATCGCACCTCTGTGTGAATGTCGATCCACGAACCGGGAAAACGACACGACGCAGCGAAGTATTTTTTTTCTAAAATCTTTATCCCGGCATGTCGAGAATGGCCCGCTTGCTCCGACTAACCTGTGAAAGCGCAGAAACCAACTCGAAAATGGAAGGGAGCACACACATGAAGTACATTTTGCTGATGGCCGGCGCAAAGGCGGGCATCGACGCGTATAAGGCTTGGTCCGAGAAGGATATTCAGGCACACTTCGCACACTTGGCGGGCCTAAACAAGGAACTAAAAGAATCCGGAGAGTTTGTAGCGAACGAAGGCCTGGCCCCGCCGGAACAGGCCAAGGTTGTGCGGTCAGGCAAGGACGGTAATCCAATTACCGACGGAGTCTTCCCAGAGGCGAAGGAGTTTCTCCTCGGCTACTGGATGGTCGATGTCGAAAATCCAGAACGAGCCTATCAAATCGCTTCGCGATTGTCGGCCGGCCCTGGCCCCGGCGGTGTACCGTTGGGCATGCCCATCGAAGTGCGGCAAATCATGAGTAAAAGGACCGAGGAATTGCCGTGATGGATCGAATGCCGGACATCGCTACCGAGTACCTGCTGCGGGATCTTGCGCCGCAGGTACTCGGTGCGGTGATTCGCCGTTTCCGGGACTTCGCCGCTGCCGAGGACGCTGTGCAGGAGGCGCTGATCGCGGCAACCATGCAATGGCCGCGCGAAGGCGTGCCTGACAATCCGCGAGCCTGGCTGATTCAGGTCGCTTTTCGCCGCATGACGGACCATGTGCGCAGCGAAGTGGCTCGCCGCCAGCGCGAGACAGCCGCCCTCATGGAGAGGGAGCAGTTCGTGCCACCGGTCGATGCGGTAAGTGAAAACGATGAGGACGACACCCTTATTTTGCTGTTTATGTGTTGTCATCCCGCCTTGACCTCCTCCTCGGCGATCGCGCTTACGTTGCGCGCGGTCGGCGGCCTCAGCACCGCTGAGATCGCCAACGCATTCCTGGTCCCCGAGGCGACCATGGCACAGCGCATTACTCGCGCCAAGAGCAGTATCAAGGCGTCCGGCGTGGCCTTCCGGTTGCCCACTCACGCGGAGCGAGCGCAACGCCTCCGTGCCGTGCTCCATGTGCTCTATCTGATCTTCAACGAGGGCTACACCAGCAGCGTCGGTCCTCACTTGCAACGGCTCGAACTGTCCCTCGAGGCAATCCGCATGACGCGTTCCGTTCATGCATTGCTGCCGGATGATGCGGAAGTCGCTGGCTTGCTGGCGCTCATGCTACTCACCGATGCGCGCTCTGCTGCGCGCATCGGACCTGACGAGGACTTGATTCCGCTACTACGGCAGGACCGAACTCTGTGGGATCAGAAAAAGATTTCCGAAGGTGTCGCACTGCTCACCGCGGCGCTGTCGAAGGGGGCAATTGGCGCGTACCAGTTACAGGGCGCCATCGCGGCCGTTCATGATGAGGCAGTCCGGAACGAAGATACCGACTGGCCGCAGATCCTGGCGCTGTATGAACTACTCAAACGCATGTCCGACAACCCTATGGTGATGCTCAATCATGCGATTGCCGCGGCCATGGTCCATGGACCATCAAGAGGATTGGAGCTGCTGAGAGAGCTCGACTCGGACGCACGGCTTGCCGCCCACCATCGTCTCGACGCAGTTCGCGCACATCTACTGGAAATGGCGGGTGACCACGAGACCGCAGTCAAGCATTACCGTATTGCTGCTGCGCGAACGACAAGTATCCCGGAGCGGAACTACCTGGTGACGCAAGCGGCCCGGCTTAGCAAAACCGAGCTCTAGCACCACTTTGGCCAAATCGACTGGATTTCAGTATCCTTTCGTCCATGATGCCCATTCATTTTTCCAGACTCCTCGTGTTCGCGGCTTTGATCGGCGCCGCTGCCCCAGTTTTCGCCCAAACAACGGTTAAACCGAAGCCTGAGGAGACGGAAGTCTGGGAGCCGGTTCCCGCGGTGGTAACGCCCGGGGCCACCTGTGGGGCGCCTCCCTCCGACGCGATTGTGCTGTTCGACGGTAAGAACATGGATGAGTGGCTTTCCGTACGTGACAAAACCCCCGCTAAGTGGAACGTCGCCGACGGTGTGATGACCGTGAGCAAAGGCGAGGGAAACATCGAGACCAAACGGAGCTTCAAGAACTACCAGCTTCACCTCGAGTGGAAAGTTCCCACAACCATCACCGGCACCAGCCAGGCTCGCGGGAACAGCGGTGTATTTCTAGCTTCGACGGGACCTGGTGACGACGGATATGAGTTGCAGGTTCTTGATTCCTACGAGAACAAGACCTACGTGAACGGCATGGCGGGCAGCCTCTACAAACAGGCGATTCCGCTAGCGAATCCCACCCGCAAGCCGGGGGAGTGGCAGACCTACGACGTGGTATGGACCGCGCCTACGTTCAATAGTGATGGCTCGCTGAAGACTCCGGCGTATGCCACGGTCATTTTTAACGGCGTCCTGGTGGAGAATCACTTCGAATTAAAGGGCCAGACGCTATACATCGGCAAGCCGTTCTACAAGCCATACACCGCGGCCCCCATCAAGCTCCAGGCACACGGCGACAAGAGCGAGCCCATCAGCTTCCGGAATATTTGGATCCGGGAGCTTCCGTAGAAGCGGGTCGCATCGCTAAAGTGTTCGGCGTGAAAATCTGCGCAGATCTGCGTCATCAGATCTGAGTCCGCAGGTACGGTTGAGAGCAGCCCAGGACCAGGTCCTGGGACATTTTCAGCCGTCCGTGGCTATCGAGTGCGCCATGCGACCGGACGCCATTCCGGCTTTTGCACTGGCCACTTCAATTTTTCGTCGCCGTCGGGGAGTACTGTCGTCAACACCCAATCGATGCGCGCGGTTGCATCCTCAAGGGTCGACTGCAGCGCTGGATCGTTCTCGACCGACGCCGAAAATACAATTGCGGTCAACGCATTTCGGATATGGTGATTCACCTCGGCTGCAATTTCCATCCTGCGCGCCAAAATCATACGGCGTCGCTTTTCGTTAGCCAGCACTAAGTACGAAAGCACGGCCGCGACGATACTTGTGTACAGGTCGGAAGCGTAGATCCTGCTCGCATGATGCACCAGGTGATCGAGCCCGAAGCCGCAAACTCCAATCATGAGCCCTAACAAAAGAGCGGAGAAGAAAACGCGGCGATCGAGAAACACGTGATGCCTTGAGCTACGGCTAATACCAAATGTAGGCATAATTGTCGTTTTAGTCACGATGGACCTTCAGGTCCAAGAGCAGACGATTTAGTTCAGCTAACCAACCTTCGTGCCGTCTGCCCTGGAAACGAGAACGACCGCGGGCCTCCGATGCGAATATCGGGAGGAAGCGTCAATACAGGACAGGCGCACTTCCCGGCTAAGTCTGCAGCCAGTTTCTTCTGAACAATGTCAGTGGCGGAGCCATTCAATGCAATCGCGATCAGTGTCGCGTCCAACTCCTCCGCTCTTTCTCGAAGCACGTGCCCGGGTTTTCCGAACAACAGCACCGCCTGTGCGAACCTGTTGAGGCTTCTCAAACTCCGAGCCAGTGCTTCGAGACGGTACTGAATGCCCATCTGCCCGTCAGGCATCGACAAAATATGTCCCGGCTCGACGACGTGCACGAGCTCGAGACGTGCACCGTGTCTCTGTGCCAATGCGCAAGCGAATTCAAGAACATCCGAGTTATCCCTAACGGGATCTGTAACGAAGAGGATCGGGCCGGCTTGCAACGTGCCCGCAGTAGAACTTGCACCCGCATGGGTTGGCATGGTCGCCTCCTGGCGATTTCTATGATTGCTCGAGCATCTGCGTCTTCACTTCATTCTGAACCCGCTCCGCAGGCAACCGGAAAACGTATCCGCTGTAAGAGCCTTTGTAGCCGCGCATGCGGGCTATGGGAGCGAGAATCGGGAAAAGTACGCCCTGCAGGACGCGTGGAGGACTTAGAAATTGGATGACGTCGCCGAATTCTCTAGCTGTGAGCGCAAGCTGGAGAAGATTCGGCATGCCCTTGGGACCGGTCTTGCCATCCTGGGCTAGACCAATCATGTTTCGGGTAAAGGCTTCGAATCGATTCGCCGGTCGAATATCCATCATCAGCTTCGCCTCGACGATCCCGGCATTCCAGAACCGGTGAGGCACTCCCGGCGGGATTTCAATTGTCTTGCCCAATTCGGCAATCGAAACCACACCGTCGATAGATATGCCGACGCTGCCGCTCACCACTCTCAACCGCTCGTGGATAGAGGGATGCAGATGCAGCGCGGAGCCAAAGCCTGCTCCCCGCAGCTCCAGATCGACCACCAGGCGATCGCCCCTCGTTTCACGCGTGCCCAGGCGAACCGTTGCTCGTTCACCCGTGACCGGATTGTCAAATACATCGCCCCGTTTAACCATAGAGATTTCCCAGCGGGGCGCACGTAGGTTGCGCGCTCCGTAGATTGACCGTGCCCGCCTCTTGCATGAGTAACAACCAGAGGGACACAAGTAAGTTATCTAGAGAAGAACCAGCTTCAGCTAACCAGCCGCTTTCGGACCGCGTAAAGAACGATCTCGGCCGTATTGTGAATACCGAGTTTCTGCATCAAATTGGTTCGGTGGCTTTCGATTGTGTATGGGCTTACATCCAGCAGCACGGCCACTTCTTTATTCGTCTTTCCTTCGGCAAGTAGCTGCAGCACTTCTTTTTCCCGAGCGGTGAGCAGGTCGAAGGTATCGGAGAGACCCTGTTGCTTGAGCATCCGCATATAATCCTCAAGCAATGTCTCGTTGATTGCCCGGCTGAAGAACGGCTTCCCGTGGGCCACAGCCTTGATTGCCAACAGCAAGTCTTCCTCGGCTGACTCCTTAAGCAGGTAACCTTTAACGCCCGCGTTGAGTGCTCTCAGCAGATAGCTCTCATCTGCGTGCATCGTGAGAATAATGATGCCCACTTTGCTATTCACTTTTAGTATTTGTTCTGCCGCCTCGATGCCATTCAGGATCGGCATCGCGACATCGAGGACGACAATTTGCGGAGAGAGGTTGGCAGCCATTGTCACGGCCTCCCGACCATTGGCCGCTTCTCCTATCACCACAAGTTCGGGGTATTGCTCGAGAAGAAGCCGCAGACCCTTGCGCACAACGCCATGATCGTCCGCGATGATCACTGTGTATCTCATATTTTCTCTTGCTCTCTGTGAGCCATCGGTCTTTTGAGGTGTCGACTTGTAGTCCTGGACGTGTGGCAATAGGTCAATCATCGGGTCCTTCTCGTTGGAGGAGCAAAATGCTCTCTAGAACGACGATAGGCGCGACGAGGTCCGCAGCAAATCCCTTGGGGACACTATTGGCAAGTCTAAATGACAGGAGATGATGCAAGGTGGGACGTTCGGGTCTTTACGGCCTCGGGTCCAGCCTGGCCGGCAATTCGAGGCTGATCAATGTTCCGCGACCCGGCTCCGAGGCCACAGACATGCGCCCTTGCAAGGCGCGTACCCGTTCCGTCATGCCCATCAATCCCAGACCAGGGGTTTGTGAAAGCGCATCGAATCCCCTCCCATCGTCCTGTACCGAAGCAGTCACAAGCGTTGCCTCCTGTTTGACGAGCACCGTAACGCGGCTAGCATTGGCATGCTTGCCGCAGTTGGTCATGGCCTCTTGAATCGCGCGGTATAAACACAGTCGAAGCGCTTCGGGCAGGTTGTCGAGCTGGCCCTGAATGTTAACGGAAACCGGGATGCCACATCTGCGCGAGAACTCCTTTGCCTGCCAGTGCAGTGCGGGTTCCAGTCCCAGATCATCGAGCATGGAAGGGCGCACCAGCAGAGCGAGATTCCGCACCGAACGAAGAGATTCTTCCGCCAGTCCCTTTATGCTTTCGAGCCGCTTTCTAAATTCCTCATCCGGTTCATAGTGCGACAATGTACCCAATTCCATGCGCAACCCTGTCAGGAGTTGGCCCACTTCGTCGTGAAGTTCGCGAGAGATTGTTTTTCTCTCTTCCTCCTGGACCCGCACAAGTTGATTGGATAAACGCCGCAGCTCGTGTTCCGCCTTCTCGGCGCGCTTTCTCTCTGCGTCTGAAACTTTGTCGAGCCGATACATATATGCCGTACTAAATATCGCAATTCCACACTCCAACAGAAGAAGCATCAAGGTTGCCGCGATTGCGATTTGCCGCAGTTTCGTCTGCTGTGCTTCACTCTCCTGCTCCTGGCGTGCCAGGCTGGCTTGGTTGAGGGCATCGATGCGGCCGGCAAGATCGAGAACTTTTTCCGGCTGGTTCTCCAGTTCGCTGAAGAGGGTCTGTTCTCCTTGACGCGTTCGCGAGGTGCTAAGGCTTTGCTGAATTGAGTTCCAGTACTGATCGAGGCCTTGCTGCAGGGCAAGGATTTGCCGCTTTTGGTTTCGACCGATGAGCTGAATCAGGGCTACGCAGTCATTGGCAGTGTTCCGTTGCAGCTCAGCTATGCGCTCCTTGGTTTCAGCAACATTGGGATTGTTCAAACCGCTCTGTTCTATCAGTGCGCCCTTGTTGATATTCGCCTGGATATCTGAGATTGCGTCGTCCGCTTTTTGGTAAATCTGGTGAGCAATCTTTGCGCGTTCATGAATCCTGGCAGCCTCGCGCGAGACCAGCCAGGCGAAGAGCGTCGAAAACAGCAGCAGTGCGCCAAAGGATACGGCGACCGCGGGCCAGAGTCGTGTGCGCATGTGAAAACTTTACTCCCGCAGATTGGAGGTTCGTGCTGGGGCAACGCCGAACGTGCTCACGGCGATTCTCCTCTGTCCCTTTCGTCGAAGCTCTCCCCCGAGAATCGACGAAAGGGGTTCGCGGAGAATCGCCGCGTGTTGGGTAGCTTACTGGTTTTGCTTACGGGCCTGCTCGTGAGCTAACAGTAAACACACATCAACGCCGATGGATGGTTGCCACGACACTGTGCGCATGCCAGACCTTGGCAGAAACCAATCATAGGCGTGCAGTTCGGGCGATGGGAATCCCTTCGAGGCACTAGAAGGGCGGCGAAAAAGGAGGACACACCCGTGCGCGATTCCGGAAAATGAGCCCTCGCAGCTTACGGCGAGAGTATATCCAGCACTTCCCGCGGTTCGGGGCGCACGCGGAAATCAGCGTACGCGCCGGCGAAAAGGATAGTGCCGTCTTTGCCGACGATGTAGGTTGCCGGCAAAGGCAGCCGCCAGCTCGCGTCCCCGTTTACCAGGGGGATGTTTACCAGGATGCTGCGGTAATACTGCTGCTGAGATGGTGCAACCGCATAGGCCAGGCCGAATTGGGCAGCCAGCCGGCATCCCGCGTCGGTCAAGACGGGGAAGGGAAGCCCGTGCTGCACAGCAGTGAAGTCGTTTTGCCGCACGGTTTGTGGAGAGATGCCGATGAGCAGCGCGCCGCGCTTGCGTACGGCGCTATATAGATCCCGCCACGACTCAAGCTCGGTCACGCAGTAAGGGCACCAGCGGCCGCGGAAGAAGTTGATGACCACGGGCCCGAGAGCCAACAGGTCGGCACTGCGCACGATGCGCCCGGCAGCGTCGGGCAGGGCAAACTGGGGGGCCTGCGAGCCAACCTGCAGGATTCGATCCTCCACCCCCGCTGCGTACAGCTCCGCTACCGCCCGCTCGCTGATCTCGAGGCGTTCCGGCTGGACAAGGTTCCGCGTGTTGGCCGTGATCTGGTCGAGTTGGTCTTGCAATTTCGACATAGGGGCGTTCTCTGGAGAACTCTAAAACCCTTAGCAGCGACAGCCCGGGGGCTGTCCCATCTCATAACCAAAGTTAAGCAGGAGTTACCCTCAAGCGGTTTGACGGTCCTTGTCCCCGAACGGCTTCAGTAAAGTTGAGCTTTTCTTGGGCTGGCTCTAGCGTTTTCACTCCTGATGCATTCGAAGCGACCACTTTTGACGCGGCTTTTTCCCAAGAAAAGCCGCACCTCGCCAAACTCGACCAGGCAGCGTTGGAGTGAAAACGCTCTAGCGTTTTCACTCCTGATGCATTCCAAGCGACCACTTTTGACGCGGCTTTTTCCCAAGAAAAGCCGCACCTCGCCAAACTCGACCAGGCAGCGTTGGAGTGAAAACGCTCTAGCGACCCATGCCGCGCATGCCGCCCAGAGCGCCCATCATCCGCCGCTGCATACCGCCGCCCTTGCCGGCACTTTTGAACATCTTACGCATCTGCGCATACTGGCGCAGCAGCTGATTCACTTCCTGCACGCTGGTGCCCGAGCCGCGCGCAATCCGCTTGCGCCGGCTGCCGGAGATGATTTCGTGCTTATCGCGTTCCTGCTTGGTCATCGAGTTGATGATGGCCTCAATGCGGGTAAATTGCGATTCATCCACCTGCCCGGCCATCTGCTGGATGCCCTGAAACGGGCCCACCGAGGGCAGCATCTTGAGAATGCTCTGCATGGACCCCAGTTTTCGAATCTGGCGCAGCTGGTCACGGAAGTCTTCCAGGGAGAAGCCGTCGCCGGAAAGCGCCTTGCGGGCAAATTCCTCCTGCTTCTTCTTGTCCAGGGTCTCTTCCGCCCGCTCAATGAGCGTCATCATGTCGCCCATGCCCAGAATCCGGCTCACGATCCGGTCGGGGTGGAAAGGCTCGAAGGCCTCCGGTTTTTCGCCGGTGCCGATGAACTTGACCGGCTGGCCGGTGACATGGCGAATGGAAAGCGCGGCGCCTCCACGGGCATCGCCATCCATCTTGGTCAGCACAATGCCCGTCAGGGCCAGCTGCTTGTGAAATTCTCCCGCGGAATGGACGGCGTCCTGGCCCGTCATGGCGTCGGCGACAAAGAGGATCTCCTGCGGGCTGAGCAGATTCTTCAGGCTCCGCATCTCCTCCATCAGCTCCTGGTCCAGGGCAAGGCGGCCGGCCGTGTCGACGATGAGTGTGTCGCAGCCGGAATTGATGGCCTCGCGGCGCGCTTCCTTGGCCAGGCGCTCGACCAACGCGGTTCCTGGGGCCTCGCCCTTGGTGTCGCCCTCATACAAGTTGATCTTGAGCGCGTTGGCCACCACCTTCAGCTGCTCCCGGGCGGCAGGCCGGTAGACGTCGACCGAGACCAGCAATGGCCGGTGGCCGCCTTTTCTGAGCCAGGCGGCTAGTTTGCCCGAAGTGGTGGTCTTGCCGGACCCTTGCAGGCCGGCCATCAGGATCACCGTGGGCGGCCGGGAAGCGAAATTGAAGCGGGCGGTGTCCTTGCCCAGTAGGGCGACTAGCTCGTCTCGGACAATCTTGATGACCTGCTCGGTAGGCGAAAGAGCGGTCATCACCTGCTGCCCCACAGCCTTTTCCCGGATGTGGTCGATGAGTTCCTTGACGACATTCAGGTTAACGTCGGCTTCGAGCAGGGCCACGCGAATCTCCCGCAAGGCGTCCCCGATATTTTCTTCGGTGATGGTGCCCTGACCGCGGAGATTTTTGAAGGCCCGCTGCAGCTTGTCAGATAGGTTTTCGAACATGGCGGTATTTACAGTTTACCCGACGAACACGGGAGACCGGGGATGGGGCTCCCCAGCCTCCCGGGGGCAGTTATTCCTGGGATGGAGCGGACGGCTCGCTGAGATTGGGAACATCGATCCCCAGCGCAGTGGCCAGGGAAATCTGGTGATCCTGCTCCTGCAGAAGGATTGTCCGGATGTGCTCTGCGGTCGCATACTCGCCCAGTTGGTCGCACTGGCGAATCCGCTGCCGGTAGTTGCGGATGGTTTCGTTCTCGTTCTCCAGGTCGAAGCGCAACATCTCTTCTGCCTTCTCCGAGGTCTTTACCGGTTTAGGAACCACCACCGGCATGCCGCCCATGTAGTCGATTTGGTTGGCCAGAATGATGGCGTGCTGCAGTTCCTCTTTGGCATGCACCTCCAGTTCAGCCGCAATGTTCATGTAGGCGGCGCCCTTGAGCACCTGGGAATAGTTCACATAAGCAATAATCGCCTGGTATTCCCGGGCCAAATCTTCATTCAATAAGGCAACCAGTTTTTCACGGGTGATGGTTTTTTCTGTGGGGGCGGTGGCTGTGGCCATTGCTTTCTCCTCGTTCTTGACGTGCTTTAGATGGGTCTGTGTGCTTGGGTGCAGAATACGGGGCAGAGGTTGCAGGGCTGCGACAAGAGAGCCGGCCGGCCCATGCCACCGGCAGCCGGTAACGGTAAATCCCGGCCGCGGCACGCGACTTCGCCCCGATCCGGGGGTCTGAATGCCTAGTTTGGTGTTTTTGATCCGTTTTGGATCGGTATTTTGGAGTGGTTCGACCATGCGCTCACCCTCGCGTTCAATCGCCCGACTCTTTACCCGTGCGTTGGCTGGCTGCTTAATTCTGTCGCTGGTCCAGCAACCGGCCACTTTGCTGGCTGCGTCCGACCCTGGTTGGCATAGCAAGCGGGCTCCCGCCGTCCAGCCACTCACGGAGGAGGAACGCGCGACTCAGGCGCTGAATCGGCTGACCTTCGGGCCGCGGCCCGGCGATCTGGACCGAGTTCAGGCGATCGGGCTGAAGAAATGGGTCGAAATGCAGCTCAATCCGGAGCAGATCGACGATAGCCTGCTCGAAGCCCGTTTGCAGAGCTTCCCCGCGATGCGCCTGAGCCAACAAGAACTGTTGCAGGCATTTCCCTCCGCGGCCTTGATTCGCGCCGTGGCTGACGGTAAGGCCGCCCTGCCCTCCGGCCGGGTGGAGCGCGCGATCTACCAGAACCAGGTCTTCGCCTATCAGGAAAAACGCCGGAAGCAGACGCAGGAAGCGGCCCGGCAGCCCGGATCTGAACCTATTGCAGCTGTGGGAACTACGGCGCCGCCCGTTGGGGGCGGGAGTAATCAGGAGAACGCCAAGGCGGCCGCCAGCGAAAGCCTGATGGCAGACGCCATGGCCCTCGAGGATGTGGCCAGCTCCCCCTCGATCACCGTGCATGAGCAGAAGCTGTACGCAGACTTGGCCTCAACCCAAATTGTGAATCTATCTCCCGATCAGCGACTGCAGCGGCTGGTGAGTATGAAGCCCGGCCAGCTGCCCGGTTTCATGAAGAGCCTGACCCCGGAAGAGCGCGTCCAGCTGACGGCTGGAATGACACCGCAGGAAAAAGAAACAGTGGTTGCGTTAATAAACCCCACGGTGCTGGTGGCCGGCGAACTCTTGCAGGCGCGCCTGCTCACCGACATTTACAGTCAGCGGCAGCTGCAGGCGGTGATGACGGATTTCTGGCTGAACCACTTCAACGTCTTTCTCAAGAAAGGACAGTTCGCCCCCTGGTACCTGGTGGATTACCAGCAAAACGTGATTGCACCGCATGCCATGGGCAAGTTCGAAGACCTGCTGGTGGCGACGGCGAAGAGTCCGGCGATGCTGTTCTATCTCGACAACCATTCCAGTATTGGCCCACATTCGTTGGCGGCGGAACGTGCCCAGGCCAACCCCGCGGCCAAGAACAAAGACCCCGGACTGAACGAGAACTATGCCCGCGAACTGATGGAGTTACACACCCTTGGTGTCGATGGGGGATATACGCAGAAAGATGTGACCGAAGTAGCGAAGGTCTTTACCGGTTGGACCATAGAGGATCCACGCAAGGGAGTTGGATTTACTTTCAATGAGCGGCGTCACGAGCCCGGACCCAAGTACGTTTTGGGCCAGACCATTCAAGAGAGTGGCGAACAGGAAGGTCTCGCCGTGTTGCACCAGCTCGCAAGCAGCCCTGCGACCGCGCATCATCTTTCGCAGCAGTTGGCGGAGCGCTTTGTGAGCGACACACCGCCGCCGGCGCTGGTGGACCGTATGGCAAAGACCTACTTGCGTAGCGATGGCGATATCCGCCAGGTGTTGCGTACCCTGTTTAGCTCGCCTGAGTTCTGGTCCCGCGAGGCGTATCGCGCCAAGGTCAAGACTCCGGAAGAGTTTGTGCTGTCGGCGGTGCGGGCCACCGGCGGAGAAGTGGAGCGGCCAGCCATCGTGCTGAATGCGATGAACCAGTTGGGCATGCCGTTCTTCGGCTGCCAGACGCCGAACGGTTACTCCTGGACGGCTGGAGCGTGGGTAAACTCCGGTGACCTGCTGACCCGTATCAACATCGCGCTGGCTCTTGCCGGCCACAAGTTGGGTACGGCCACGGATCTGGACGCCTTGATGAAAATCAAGGGACCCGATGCCGCGACTGCCGCGCAGAAGGAAACCAGGCTGGAAGCCGTGTTCCTGGACGGGCAGTTGAATCCGCAGGCGCGGCAGACGGTCTTGCAGCAGGCTGACGAATTGGCTGCGCAAGGTCCGCTGCCCGGGTCGGAGCCACCCAAGCCCGGCGCCAAGCAACCGGGTGCGCTGGCTGTCCGGGCAGCATTTGTTCAAGTAATGGATCTAGCGACGCCTATACCCCCGCCGGCCGATAAACAAGCCGCGGTGGTAGCGGGGCTGTTACTAGGTTCGCCCGATTTTCAAAAGCGGTAGAGGTCGGTGGGTTGGTTGCAACGGAGGGACCTGCTGTTTCACTTCCGCTTCTCACGAAGACTACTGGGGCGAGTTGCCGTTAGGGGAATTCGGGTTTGACTGATTTGGTGATCCGCTGGAACCAGAGCCGTTATTTGATCCGTTATTGGAGCCGGAACTCGATCCAAAACCAGATCCCGAACTGGACCCAAAACCTGATCCCGAACTAGAGCCGAACCCTGAGCCGGAACTGGACCCGAATCCTGACCCGGAACTAGATCCGAATCCTGACCCGGAACTAGACCCGAATCCTGACCCGGAACTGGACCCAAAACCGGAGCCGTTACTAGAGCCGAACCCTGTGCCCGTGTTGGATCCGAAGCCTGTCCCGGTAGTCCCGTTGGTGCCCGTGCCGGTCATGTTCCCGCTCATGTTGGCGGGGGCTCCACCCGAAGCGTCGAGAGCGCTCTGGGTGTAGTCGTAGACAAATTCCCATTTGTTGTAGTGGTTCTGCTTCCTGAAGACCTTGATCGATTCTTTCTTGTCGAGCAAGCCCACCCCCATGATCGGAGCTCCACCAAACGTAGCGCCGGGTGTACCGAAAGCGCCGCTGGTCCCAGTCGATCCGCCGGGGTTTGTAGTGGCTGTTCCGCCAGTTGTCGTCGGTCCGCCAATTCCAGTGGACGAACCAAAGCCACTGCCTGTGCTGGAACCAAAGCCAGTACCAGCGCCGGAACTCGAACCGAAACCGCTGCCAGAGTTGGAGCCAAATCCACCACCCGAGCCGGAGTCAGTGCCGCCAATGGGCGAATTGGAGGTGCCGCTGCTGCCGAAAGCTGATCCGGAGCTTCCGCCGAAAGATGACGAAGAGGCCCCAAACGACGAACCGCTGTTGCTGCCCAACGAAAATCCCGAGGAGCCCGATGATCCGGAAGAGCCAAACGACGAGCTTCCCCCGCCCATGGAAGATCCGGAAGATCCAAACGAGGAAGAGGAACCGAATTGACCGGTTGAGGTGCCACCGGCGCCATTGGTCATGCCGGTAGGCGTAATGCCGTTCTGCTGCATTGGCACTTGCTGCCCGAACAAGCCCACGGCCGGAACCGTGGCCTCGCCCAGGTGGATGATGCGCCAGTCGTCCTTCCCAGTCATGGGGTCGAGATAACGCTTGCGCAGGAAGCGCACATTGTCCGTCTTCATCAACTGGTCGATGCTGTTGGGATAACGGTTGTACTTGGCGTAATACATGTGGATCGCACGGGCATATTGCTTTCCACGCTGTATCGTTTCCTCTTCCTTATCGCGCCGAATCTGTTCAGCCATCCTGGGCGCCGCTATAGCCAACAAAAACATGATCACCAGGATCATGAAAAGAACGCCGAGCAGAAGAAAACCATCCTCGTTTCCAAGGTGGTTTCGAGTCGACTTGGGTCTCATCGTTGACTTCATAACGCGCTCATTGGCGTAGCGGCAAACTTTGCGTGTTGTGATAAGGAATGTCTTCGACCTGGACCGACGCCGCGCCGATCTTCACCACCCGATAGCGACGGTCGACAACATCGCCCTCCGAGGCGATGAAGATATCATCCCCGTGCAGCAGAAATACTTGCTTTTGCCCGGTCTTCTCCGCCGCATAACCATAGAAGCCAAGGTTGATGGGCGGAGGTGGCGGAGGCGGCGGAGGCCCGGTATTGACGTTGGCCTGGCGGATGGGAGCGATCGGCTTGGGTATGACCGGGGGCGCTGAGAATTGGGAGAAGATATTTCGTCCATTGCCGGTGTATTCGAGAGCTTCGGCCTGGCGCATGATTTCCGGGTGCAGTGTAGGGTCAAGCGAGGCTAGACCGCCGATCTTCGCCGCCGGGTGGGCATAAACGCCCGCAGTGGTGCTCTCGCTTCCCGCAGGCGCGGTCGCGGGACGGGGCGCAGTGACCACTTGGGGTGGCGCCGGCGCCGGCTCGGGGGATGGCGAAGGGCCGAAGGTCTGCCATAAGAAGCGCACCAGCAGGATCAGCATCACCAAGCCCAAGCCACTCGCCAGGTACACCTTCTTCTTATCTTCCGTGCCGACTTTGAGGGCCATTAGCGGGCTTCCTCCTCTCCGGCCGGTGGGCCTTCCTCGGTTCGAGTGAGCGCGGGAAGCTGGCTCAGGTCGCTGGCACGAAGATAGGTAATCACGCGAAGGCGCAGATTGACCAAGCCGCCTTGTTGTCCCGTCAGTGTGAGCCCGTTGATCAGGAAGAAGGTCTTGCTGCGCTCCAACCCGTTGATAAAGTGCATGAGCGGGGCGTACTCCCCGCTGAGGCTGGCATCGAGACGCAGCTCAATCAGCCCCGGCAGCGCGGGCCTGGGGCTATAGGCGAGGTTAGTGAGCCGGACAGAATTTTTCGTGGCCAGGTCATTGACCGCGGAGGAGATGGTGGAGTATGCGCCAGGAAAGCGCGCGGCGTAGAAGTCGTCCGCCTGGCTGCGCGAAAGGTCCACTTTCTGGGGCAGTCCTCGCAGCGGGCTCATCTCCAACTGCAGCGCGCGGTAAGTAGTCTGTCGCTGTTGCAGTTGCTCCGGCCCGGCGGAGCGCAACGTGCTCCAGGCAAGAAACAGCCGCACCCCGAGAACCAGGTTGAGGATCAACAGCAGCGCCACCCCGGCGATATGCAGGTTGAGTAAGCTGAGCAGGTTGCCGCTAAACTTCTTCATGGCGTGCCCACCTTGGCGGCCCCTGGTTTGGCAGCCCGCGGTCTGCGGGTGGCTTTTCCAGCAGCGCCTGGAACTCCAGCAGCTCCTGGACCGCCCTTAAGCCCCTTCGTTGCGGTAAGGCTTTTATCCTTGTGCCCGACAGCGCCCGGTTTCTCGCCCGTCTCGGGCAACGGATTATATTCGGCCAGCAAATCAAAGTTCACATTGGACGTGGCACTCACCTGCTCGACCTGCCGCCCATTCACGTTGCTCTCCGCCGTTTCCCGGGCCAGGCGGGGAGCGAGAAAACGGTGGGAATGTTCCAGGTTGCGGACCAGGTCCACCGCACGATCGTGGGCGCCGCTCACGCGCAGGCGGATGGTCACTTTTCCATCCTTGGTGATCACCGGGTCGATGTTCATCACCTGCACGCCGCTGGGCAGCACATTCTCCAGATCCATCATGACCGCGGTCCACGAGAAGGCTTTACTGGCGAACATCTGATTAAGGAACTGTGATTGCGACAGCACCTTGGCATTCTTTGGTTCCTGCATCTGCGCCTGAAAAGCCTGCCGCTGAGCCTGGATCGCCTGGATTTTTTGATCCACCGCGTTCAGCTGGCCCTGGGCTATGGACGCCTTGTGCTTCTCCGCGGCCAGCCATATCCACAGCGGCAGCGCGATGACCGCCAGCAGGATGATCAGGATCCGCAGCCGCAGGTAGAGCGGACCAAGCTCGACAAACGGACGGGAAGCGAGATTGAGCTGGATGCGCATCAGTTAGCGAGGGCCCCCACCACCCCGGCAAGGATGCCGCCAGGCATGGCCTTGCTCTTGTAGGGCGTAGGAACTACGTCGCGTACCGGGATACTCTCGTCGCCCAGCAGGCGGATAAGTTCTTCCGGGCCGCCGAGGCCGCAGGATAGCAACTGCCGCGGTGGCGATTCGAGCGTATCCTCGAAATAAGCTACCGCAACACTTACCGATTGCTGCAGTTCTTCAGCCGCATGGAACGAGTTTTCCTCGGGCAGCAATTCTTTTTCGGTGAGTTCAAGCGTCCGGTGGAGCAGCAGCTCATTCCTGCGCGTAATGGCGGTGGTAACCGAGCTGCCGTTGCGGTTGATCACCAGCGACGGTTCCTCCGTGTTAACCGCGGCCAGCGCAGCCAGGGTGCTGGGTAAGACCACTCCCGGCTCGTAGCCGGCTTCGCGTACGGCGCTTTCATACTCCGCCAGCACGGCGGCCGGAGAGACGGCGACGATCACCCGCACCAGCCCAGGTTTGCCGGGCATGACCTGGTAGCTTACGGCTGCGTCTTCCACCTCGAACGGCACCAGTTTGCGCAGGCGAAAGCGAATAATGGGCAGAGCCTCGGCCGCCTTCGGGGGCAACAAGTCGAAGTCCAGCAGCAGGACGCGGACGGCAGCGTCGGGGATAACGACCGTGATTTGACCGCCTTCTTTGACGCTGATTTCATCGAGCGCCTGGCGCAGTGCGGCGGCCACGGCGGCACGATCGGTGAAGTTGGGGGGCTTCAACCCGGCGGCAAGTACACCGGGGCGCAAGGGAGCGAAACCAGAGACGATTTCCTGTTCCGCTTCCCCGGGACGGCCGGCGACCACGCCGGCGCTGGTAATTTCACAGGCCAGGCGGGGACGCAGCGCGTCCGCTTCCGAGGGAAAGATACGGTTGGTGATTTTCGAAAGCATCTAGCGGAAGGCCTCGATAAACGTGACCTTGTTGATTTCCTTCAGCGTGGTGAGGCCGCGGCTGGCGCGTTCAACGGCCGATTCGCGCAGGAACTGCATGCCCTGCGCCTGAGCCAGCTTGCGCACTTCCGAGGCGGGCTTCTTTTCCAGAATAATCTCTCGAATCGGATCGTTCAGTTCCAGCAACTCGTGAATCGCGGTTCGGCCGCGATAGCCGGTGCCGCCGCACTCGATGCAGCCGGCGCCTTCATGAAAGTCGAAGCTCCGCCATAACTCGGGATCCAGTCCACTGTTGCGCAGAAATTCATCATCGTAGCGCACCGGGCGCTTGCAGTATTCGCAAATGGTGCGCACCAGCCGTTGCGCCAGGATGCAATTGAGTGCAGAGACAAAGTTGTACGCCTCCACGCCCATGTTGAGAAACCGCCCCAGCACATCGACCACGTTGTTGGCATGGACCGTAGTGAATACCAGGTGGCCAGTGAGTGCGGAGTTGATGGCGATCTGCGCCGTCTCCTGGTCGCGGATTTCGCCCACCAGGATCTTGTCCGGATCATGGCGCAGGATGGAGCGCAAGCCGCGGGCGAAAGTGAGTCCCTTTTTCTCGTTCACCGGGATCTGCGTGATGCCGCGTATCTGGTACTCCACCGGGTCTTCGATGGTGATGATCTTGTCCTCGTCGCTCTTGATCTCGTTCAGCGCGGCATAGAGTGTCGTGGTCTTGCCTGATCCGGTGGGCCCGGTGACCAGCACCATGCCGTAGGGCTCCCGGATGTAGCGCCGGAAGCGGCGCAGATCTTCTTCTCCGAAACCGACTACGTCGAGCGTGAGCTTGCGGAACTTCTCGCTCATCGACTCCTTATCGAGCACGCGCAGCACGGCGTTTTCCCCGTGCACGGTGGGCATGATGGAGACGCGGAAATCAATCAGCCGCCCTTTGTAACGGACGCGGAAGCGGCCGTCCTGGGGGACGCGGCGCTCGGCGATGTCCAGTTCGCTCATGACCTTGATGCGCGAAAGGATGGTGGAGTGATGCTCTCGCGCGATGGGCGCCATGGCTGCCTGCAGTACGCCGTCGATGCGGTACTTCACCACCAGCGAATCATCGTAGGTTTCCAGGTGGATGTCGGAGGCGCGGCGCTCGAGCGCGGTGAAGATGGTGGTATCCACCAGCCGGATGATGGGGCTGATGTCTTCTTCCGACGTGAGCTTCTCGATGGAGATGTTCTCATCGGGATTGTCTTCGGCCGAGATCACGTCGAACGTGAGCCCCTCGGACGCCTCGTCCAACACACGCTGCGACTGCTCTGTCTTCTTGAGCAGGTCGGTGATCTGGGAGAGGGTCGCGACGCGAGTGGTGATTCGTTGTCCCAGCAGGCCGCTGATCTCGTCCAGAATCATCAGGCGGCTGGGATCGCTGACTGCGATCACCAACCGGTCTTCGAGCTGCTCCAGGGGCACGAAGTTATAGCGAAACATCATGTCGACGGGCACGCTGCGGAAGAGCTCATGCTGGATACGGAAGTTTTTCAGGTCGACGAACTCACAGCGATAGCGATGGGCCAGCGCCTGGGCACGCGAGCTCTCGTCGGATTCCGGAACGAGGGTGGTGAGAAGTGCGGTGCTGTCGGCCATATGAAACTCCTAACGGCAAAAGTGGACAAAGCGGAGGCCTGGCCTCCTCAGTGGCCTCCCAAGGTGCTTGCTTGACCCAGGGAGAAGATGGGCAGATAAAGAGCGATCAGAATCACGACAACCACTGAGCCCATCACGATCAGGATAGCGGGCTCAATGAGAGCCAGTGAGGCGGTCAGCGCCGTCTGTACGTCTTCTTCGAAAAACTCGGCTACTGAATTGAGCATTTGCGGCAAAGCTCCGGTGGATTCGCCCACGTCGATCATTTCCGTCGCGAGATCGGGGAAGACGCCGGTTTTTTCCAGGCTCTGGGCCAGGCTTTTACCCTCGCGCACGCTGCCCACGGAGGCCATTACTGCCTTGGCGATAGTGTCGCTGGAAATCGATTTTGCCGCGGTCTCGAGCGAGGGCACGGGCGGCAGTCCGCCCACCAGGAGGCTGGAAAGCGTGCGCACAAAAAGCGCGACCTGGTACTTGCGCCAGATATTGCCGAATATCGGCATACCGATGCGCATGCGGTCGATGCGCGCCGCGCCCGCCGCGGTCTGGCTGTAACGGTAGAGCACGTAGATGATGAGGGCGATGCCGGCCAGCAGCCATAAAATGTAATGCTGAAAATTATTGCCCACCGACAGGAGCATGCGGGTTGCCGCGGGAAGGTTGGTGCCCAACTGGTCGTACAGCATGGCGAAGCGCGGCACCACGAAACTGATCAGGAAGACGAACAAGGCGATCACCATGGTGACCAGCAGGCAGGGGTAGAGAAGGGAAGCGATCAGCTTCTTGCGGAAGGAGAGCGAGATGCGCTGGAAGGCAAGATAACGTGACAGAACGTCTTCCAACTGCCCGCTTCGTTCCCCTGCCAGCAGGGTAGTGGTGTAGATGAGGGGAAAGCCGCCCTGGGCTTCAAAGGCGCCCGAAAGCGATTCGCCGGTGCGCACGCGCGCGGCTACATTTTCCAGTTGCGCCCGGAAAGTCGGGTTCTTCTGTCCTTTGACCAGCATGTCGAGCGAGCCGACGATGGGCAGGCCGGCCCGGATCAGGGTAAGAAACTGCTGGTTGAAGATGATGAAGGCTTCCAGGTTGGCCTTCTTGCGGCTGCCACCCACGCCGCGCATGCCGCGCGGCCGCACCGAGTAGACGTAGTAGCCGGCCTGGGAAAAACGCGTGCGCAACTCCTCCGCGGAGCCGGCTATCTGCACTTGCTCCTGGATGCGTCCCCGCTCATCCGCCAACTTGACTACGTACTCTGCCATGGGCCCCTTACCAGTTTACCGGGATACTCCAACCGCTGCGGCAGGCTTGGCTGGAAGCGTTCCCAGCTTGCCAATTTGACCTTTGGGACCGACGGCCCAAGGCAGGCTGAGGGCGTTCCAATTACCACTATCGAGCCATTGCCATGTCTTGCCATCGTCATAGGAGACATCGGACCCATTGCTGCCCACCGTTATCCAGGCCTGGTCCGCCGCATCCCAGGCGACCGCCGACCGATAGCCATGGGGCGCTTTGCCGGGTGCGGTCCAGTGCACTCCGCCGTCGGAGGTGAAGGCCGCATTGTCTGCACCGTCATTAGGCTTTCGAAAATCCCCACCCACAGCGATTCCATGCATTGGGTCGCGAAATGCTAAGGAAAAGACGCCGGAGGAGTCATTTCCGCTTGCCAGCGGAGTCTGCGCGCTTTGCCAGGTCGCCAGATCCCTGGTCCGCAGCACCCTGGCCTTGCTGGTTCCCAACCAGACCCAGCCTTCGCTCGCCGCCATTGCGCTATTGCTGGCGGCGAAAGCAGACTCCTTGGCAAGCGGCTCCAGATCGGTCGCCGGGGTCCACGTCTTGCCTCCGTCGTGGGTTGCCAGCAAGCCGAACCTTATGGGATGAGTACGCCCGGCGGCCTGCGTTGGATCACCGTATAGGACGCCGCGCTGCCGGTCGAGGAAGAGAAGTCCATCCCAGAAGCCGGCTGCGTCCGGATTGGTCAAGAGCAGCTTCCAGCTGGTACACCCATCCGTAGTCTCATAGAGGCGGGACTGGTCGCCGGGTCCGCTGGACAAGGCAAGGGCACTTTGCGCGTCCCAGGCCCAGATGGCGCGGAAGTCGAGTTGGCCTGCGCCGGGCGGTGTCGCGCACTGCTGCCAGAGGTAGCCGGTGTCCTCGCTGCGCAGTATGGTTCCGCCAGTGCCGCTGGCCCAAACCACGCCACCGTCCACGGCATGGATTCCCCGCAAACCGGCGGTGGACCCGCTCGCTTCAAGTTCCCACGGTCCGCTATGGCCGTTAGTCTGCGCTCCGGCAGCAAAAGCCGCCAATACCCATATCGTCGAAACAAGAAACTTCATGATGAGCGCTCTTTGTACAGGTTTGTTCAAATGACGGTGGGAGCCCCCGCCTTCATGCGGGGGAGCTCGGCTTTCAAGCCGAGCGGCTCACGTAGGACTATTCTCCTCGGCTTTAGCCGCGGGGTTTTGAAGCCGGGGCTAAAGCCCGATTGATCGAAGTGCGACTCTTTCCGCGACGCTGAAGCATCGCTCCCCCTGCTTGAGCCGGGGCTCCCCACCAACACCGACCAACCCGGAGAGATGCTATCGGAGTCACTTTTTCTACACCGGCGGCAAACCGTCGACCACCGGAACGCCCAGCGGCGGATGGAAAACGAAATCGCTGTCCGGGGCCGGCGCATCCGGCTGGCTTTCCTTAAAGGTGAATTCGGTTTGTGCTCCATCGGTTTCGTCGATGACCATCGAGTGGATGATTCCATCAGCGCTCACACCGAGCACAATCTTCTCTACCCGGTTCTGCATGCCCTTGGGCACTCCTGACAGCTGCAGACCATTCCCAGTGTCAGTGAGGGTCAACCCGTCGAGTTCCTTTTGCAGTTGCGTGTGTCCCAGAAGAAAACGCAGCGGCGAACGCAGATCGTCGAGTTGTGCCGCGGATACCCGCCATACCTGGGCATTTCCCGGCGAATAGAACCAGGCATATTTGCCGTCGAGAACAAAAACCTTGCCCGCCGGATCGGTGTAGCTCCAATGCATCTTTCCCGGCTTACGCAGCAGCAGAACGCCGCTCTCTTCGCGATGGATCCCCATCCCGCGAAAGCTTTCGGAAAAGGTAGTGCGCAGCGAATGGAGGCCGTTGTAGTACTTGTCGACGCGTTGCGCTACCTGCAGTGCGGTGGGGGCCGTTTGGGCAAACGAGGCAATGGGCAGAAAAAGCCCAAGCAGCGCAACGACGCGGCGAACGCTTACTGAATCGGCTGCGAGCAATTCGTGCCGCCGGCGGGGTCGGCCTTGATTTCCCCTGCCTGGTCGATGCAAAAGCCGCGATGGCCCGACTTTCCAATCGACTGCGGAACCGCGGTCGCCTCATAGGACGTGTACATGTCCTGATTGTTGACCGTGACCTTGGTGCAGTTGACGACGTTGAACGTATAGCCCGATTTCTGCCCCGTCGCCAGATCTCCCTGCAGAACTTGCGCTGCCTGCGCGCTGGGCGGACCGGCGCTGGCGTTGCCCCCTAGGGCGGATAGCGCACACGCGAAACCGTTGGCGGGAAAATTCGTCTGGTACTGAATTTGTGCCTGGTAGATGGCGCGAAGCGATTGGATCGCTGAGGTCTCGTCTGCCTGGGCCTTCATGCTGATGAAGTTCGGAATAGCAATCAACATCAGAATGATCATGATGGACATGACGATGAGCAGTTCCATCAGGGTGAAGCCGCGCTGGCGGTTGGTGCGGAGGGTCCCGGTATCGCTGGTTTGAGTCATGACAATTCTATTTTACAAATTATATGGACGCAGCCGCCGGCAAAAGCGCTCGCGGAACCTAGCAGGCCAGCTGCGCGCGACTGATCTTGAGTCCGTCGAGCCGGCCCAGCAGCGTCACCGCCACCTTGTCCGGGTCGAACAGTGAGTTGGCCATAACCATCACCTGTTCGCTGGTAACGGTATCCACCTTCTCCATGATTTCGTCCACGCCAAAGAAGTGCTCGAAGTACATCTCTTGCCGGGCCAGGTTGGACATGCGGGACATGGAACTTTCCAGGCCGAGAATGATGTTGCCTTTGAGCTGGTCCTTGGCGCGCTGCAACTCTTCTTCCGGAAGCGCTTCGCACTTGAGGCGCCGGAACTCGCACATGATCAACTCGATCACTTCCAGGCAGTGGGCGGAGGACGTACCGGCATAAACGCACAGGGAGCCGGTATCGCGATAAGGATTCAGGTCGCTGAAGATGGAGTAAGCGAGGCCATGTTCTTCGCGCACGGTCTGGAAAAGCCGCGAGCTCATGCCGCCGCCCAGCACTGTGTTGAGCAGCAGGGTCACGTAGCGGAGCTCGTGCGCGATGGGCGGGGAAGGCACACCCAAACAAAGCTGTACCTGTTCCAAGGCTTTCTTGTTACGCAGAATGATCTTCGAAACAGTGCGCGGCTCCGTCTCTGCAAGCGCGCCGTTGGCGGGCGCTATGTGGTCGAAGCGCTTCGCTACCAAATCGACAAACGCATCGTGCTCCAGGTTGCCCGCGGCGGAGAACACCATGTTGTTGCCGGAAAAACGCTTGCCGTAATAGTCGAACAAAATTTCCTGCTCGAAGCCGCGTACTGTCTCTTTCGTCCCCAGGATCGGCTTGCCCAAGGGATGATCCTTCCAGAAATTCTGGGTGAAGATCTCGTGCACCAGGTAGTCGGGATTGTCCTCGTCCATCTTGATCTCTTCGAGGATTACTCCGCGCTCCCGCATGATGTCATCGTTGTTGAAGACCGGGTTCAACACCAGGTCGGAGAGCACGTCGAGTGCCGTGGGGACATGCTGATCGAGAACCTTGAGGTTGAAGCAGATGGTCTCTTTGCCGGTGAATGCGTCCAGGTTGCCGCCGATCGCATCGACCTCACGAGCAATGCGCTTGGCGGAGCGAGACTGCGTTCCTTTGAAGACCATGTGTTCGACAAAATGAGAGATGCCGTTTACTTCCGGCAGCTCATGCCGGGAGCCGGCCCGGATCCACACACCCATGGCAACCGACCGGATATGTTCCATGCGCTCGGTCAGAATAGTCAGGCCGGAAGGTAGAACCGTGCGTCGAATGCTGCGTTCTGTCACCATTCCAGTGTAGCGGCTTTCCCCCGGGTAAAGCGGATTTCCTGCGGACAGTTACCAAAATGCACTCCGGCTTGGGCAGGCTTTCCCGGGCCAAAAGTTGTCCTCCTGTGCACCCTTGTTGGTGCATATACTAATGGCAAATCTATGAAAGTAGGGAGTGCTATGCTGCCAGAAGAGCCGTTTGTCGATGCCTCGTAGGGAAAATCTCGTCCCGCTGTTTAATGGGGAGGCCAAACCCGCCGTCAGCAACCTGTTCGGCTCTTCCCATCAACAACTTACCGAATTAATGCTCCAGTTTCGGCAGCCGGCGTACCGGGCCGGCCAGCTGCTGGAGGCGATGTTTCGGCAGCGGACCGCCTCGCTCGAACAAGTGCATACGCTGCCCCGCGAGCTGCGAAAAGCCATGGCGGACGAGGGCTGGGTGATTGCCGTCCCCAGGATTGTTGAAACCTTCCGCTCCGTCGACGGTACCGAGCGCTACCTGGTTTCGGGTCTGGATGGGCAGACGGTGGAGACGGTCTGGATGCCGGACGGCGACGGGGGAGAGCAGGGCGATGGCAGCGGGTCCGAAGCGGTGAGTGCCGGTTCCCGGCGAGCTACCATTTGCGTCTCCAGCCAAATCGGGTGCGCAGTCAACTGCCAGTTCTGCCTCACGGCCAAGATGGGATTGCAGCGAAACTTATCGGCCGGAGAGATCGCCGGCCAGGTGATCGCGGTGCTGGAGCGGCAGGCCGTGCAACTGGGGCGCGACCGCATCAACCTGGTCTTCATGGGCATGGGCGAACCTTTCCTGAATTACGACGAGTTCATCGCGGCCGTGCGTTTGCTGGTGAACGAGGCAGGGTTGGCTGAATCACGGATGACGGTTTCCACCTCCGGCATTGTGCCCGGCATTCTGCGTTTGGCCGGCGAGGCGGTGAGGCCCAGACTGGCGATCAGCCTGAACGCGCCCAACGATGGAATTCGTCAGGCGATCATGCCCATTACCCGCAAGTGGAAGATCGCTGAGGTCATCCAGGCGGCCGGCCAATTGCCTCTAAGGCCGCGGGAGCGGGTCACCTTTGAGTACGTGCTGTTGGCCGGTGTGAATGACGGCTTGCAGCATGCAGATGAGTTGGTCTCGCTTGCGCGCAGCGCTCCCATGCCGGTGAAGGTAAACCTGATCGCATGGAATCCCGGCCCCGGGATTGCTTACACCATGCCGGAGCCGCAGCGGGTGGCGGCGTTTCAGCAAAGACTCATCGCGCGCGGCGTGCCCGCCTTTCTGCGCCGGCCGCGGGGCAGAGACATCTACGCCGCTTGCGGGCAACTGAAGCGAACCGTCAAGGAAATTCAGCCAGCAGCGCTGTGACCCTATTCCCCCAACCAAGGCTGAATCCCCAGGTGCTTACATCGTTGGTATGAGGTCTTCGGTGCTTATCCGCGGCCGGTGATGCCCAGCCGCACTACGGCATCCGCTACGCGGTCCGCGGCGTGGCGGACGACATCGCCTTCGGCGGCAAAGTCGCCGGCAATACAGCGCACGCCGAGGGCTTCGATGGCCTTGATGTCAGCCACGATCGGTGATGCCCCTTCTCCAGCGTAACGGTCCAGGAGAGCCTTTGAGACAGGCGCGGTATTTACCAGCGCGTAGTCGAAGACAGGGTGGCGCGCATGCTCATAGATGCGCTCGATATGCTGCGACGCGGTGAGGTTCAGGCTTTCATTAGCCTGCGTCATCAAGTTGCAGATGTATACCCGGACCGCCCGCGAAGAGGCCAGGGCCTCGGAAACACCTTTCACCAGCAGGTTGGTGATGATGCTGGTGAAAAGCGAACCAGGACCCACGGTGATGAGGTCGGCGCGTTCAATCGCCTCCAACGTCTCGGGAAGAGGTTCGACGTCCGCCGGCTCCAGCATAAGTTCCACAATGCGCTGCCGGCTGGCGGTGATGTTGGTTTCCCCGTGTACCAGGGAACCGTCATCCATGCGGGCCGCAAGGGAGACGTTGGCGTTCGTGACAGGGTAGATATGGCCGCGGGTAGCGAGCACCTGCGAAGAGAGTTTGATGGCTTGGGCGAAGTCCCCGGTCATTTCCAGCAGCGCGGCCACAAAGAGATTGCCAAAACTGTGGCCTTCCAGACCCTCGCCGGCGGTGAAACGATGGCGGAAGAGCCGGGAGATCAGGTGCTCGTCTTCGGAAAGAGCCACCATGCAATTGCGTAGATCGCCCGGTGGCAGCATGTTAAAGCCGCGGCGCAGCCGTCCGCTCGAGCCCCCATCGTCGGTCACGGTCACCACCGCCGCCAGATCGGATACGAGGCACGGCGCAGCATCGCAGTCGCCGGGAGACGGGTGGGGCGAAGCCACATAGCGCCGGAGCCCGCGCAATAGGGTGGAAAGGCCGGTGCCTCCGCCGATCGCCACGGCACGAATGCTGGAGCGGTCGGTGCTCCGTCGAGCAGGAATGGTCTTTGCGGGCCTTGGCTTGGCCAGGGGCGGGGACAGGGATTTCACCATGATGCGATCACACAGCCAACTTACGCCAGGAATCGAATCCCGGCGATCCCCTGAAAGCAGATGCTCTTGGCGCAGTACCCGAGGACACAGCCCCGCGCGTTGGCCTACGGAACTTCGGGGTAGAGCAATTCGGTGAAACGGGGATCATCGGCCATATCCTGAAAGTCGGAATCGCTGCGAGCCTGGATGCGATTCCGGGGGCTCAGCTCAATCGCCTTGGCCAGGTGTTCGAGGCAGGGCTCAGCCAGCCCGGTCATGCTCTCCAGAATGGCCAGACCGTAGTAAGCATAGTCGGCAGTCGGGTTGGCCTTGAGAATTCTTTGGAACTGGTCGCGAGCCTCTTCATAGAAGCCGGTATTCAGCAGGGAGATGGCGTAGTCGTACTGCTCCTCGGTGTTGTCGAAGGAGAGGCCGCTCTGTTGTGCATGCCGTTGGCACGCCGACAGATAGACCCGCACCCGCTCCAGAATCTCCACCGGGCCGTCCTGGCTGAGCTTCTCAAAGACCACACGGGCTTTCTCATACTTGCCCTCGTGCATCCACTGCAGCGCGCTCTGGTACTCATTCAGGGACTTCTGGTGGCCGGCATTCGGCATGGGGCGCGCCTTACCCTCAATGGTGCGTGGATTGCGCCGAGCGGGGATACCCTGACCTGTGTTTTGCATAGCCCACTCTTCTTTCTCCTGCTACAAGACAGGAGTCGACATCGATCGAGACATTGCTCTGAACAACGGATACGGAGCCGCAAACGGCTATTAGATTCGTTTTTATACGCACAGAAGCGGCGTACGTCAACCCGGCTGGTAGATCGGCATCCTTGGCAAGACTGTAGCACGGAAGCCAAATAAGGGTGGCGCGATGGCGCCGGAACTGATCTACGGCTTCGGCCGCGGGGAATAAACCGCCGGGTTCAGCGCCGGGTCGTTATACATCTTTAGCTGCCGGTAGAGCTTGAACCTGCGCTGCCCATCGAGGACCTCTTGCCATAGCCGGTCGAGGGCCCCGGCGAGATCGTCCCGTTGCTCAGCCAGGATTTGGAAGCGCTGCAGATTGCGTTCCCGATGGCCTGAAGGTGCCTGGGGGCGGTCGATCTCTTCGCGGGTATGAAACAGCTTGAGCGAGAGAATCGACAGCCGGTCGAGGATCAACCCGGGAGACTCGGAATGCAGTTCGGCGCCTGGAGCGGGCAGATTCTGGGGGCTGAGAAAGTTCAGCAGAAACACATCGCACTGCTCGGCGAGATCGTTGCGGCGCTGGTTAGCGTGGTCGATAAAGCGCTTGATGCGGGCCAGGTCGTGATCGCTCGCTTCCGGCGCGCGCGCCATATCCTCTGCGTGCCAAAGTTCGAAATTGGCCAGGTGCTGCTCCGCCACCGTGCGCTCGAAGCCGGTCAGAGATGGGTTCGCAGCCGGGGTCTCGTGATGCCAGTCAGAGGTGCACCGGTCCTGCAGCGTAGTGATCTGCAAGGAGTTGAGCGGCGGGGCGCAAAGCGGGTTGGTGGCCATGGGCGTTAACCGGCAAGGGCGTGTCTGGCGGTGAGGCGCGCCGGCTGGTTGCTAGGTAGCTCCGAAACGTGGTGAGCTCGGTGGGAATCGAACCCACGACCCACGCATTAAAAGTGCGTTGCTCTACCGACTGAGCTACGAGCTCATTTCTACCTAAGTTCCAAAGTATCACAATGGGAACAGCCACCTGGATGCTGATGGAGAGTGCGGTTTGAAGGGTTGGCAGCGTTCCGGGGACAGGCCGGACGGCAAAGCCCCAGGCCATGAATTTTTGGCGGCCCTCCGCATCTGATCAGGAAATCTTGGAGTATGTTAAGAAACTAAGCATTTTCACTTCTGGTGCAAAGAAAGCAACCACTCCCGACGTGGCTTTTCCTCAAGAAAAGCCGCACTTCGCTGAATTCGACTGTGCAGAGTAGAAGTGAAAATGCTCTAAAGCTCCCCGAGAATATGTCGAAAGACCACAATAGGACTCCCCCGTTCGCCGCCCTGATTGACGAAGGACCGGCCCATGTATGTTTTGATTTGGGAGAATTGAGGGAGTGGCATGACAGACAGACCATCTGACCCGGAGCAGAGCGTGCGGCCGGAAGATATCGCGGCGGTTTACGCGCACGCTCGTACGCCGGGAAGCACGTACTGGGACTTTTCGGCGTCGCGTAAAGAGGTGTTAGGGCACTTCCGCTACCGGATCGCGCGTGAAGCAAAAGAACCGGGCAGCTCCACGAAGCCCACGGTCATTTCCCGGCATCCAGCTCACCAATCGATGGAGGACGCGCCATCCGTAGAACCCTCCGGGCCAACGGAGACTCTCCCCCAGCCCCCGCGGCAGACGGGACCGCAACCCATGGATGGATTAGCCGCACGCTGGTATGCGTTGCGCTCTATCTTTGCTCCGCCGGACGTGGTGTCCACACCCAGCCTGGAGGACCGGCCACCCATGGTTGCGGTTTTTTCCCTTGCCGGCGGAGTAGGTAAGACCTGCCTCGTGGCCACGCTGGGGCGTGCTTTGGCAGCCTTCGGGGAGCACGTCCTTTTGGCCGATACGGCAGCCTACGGGCCGCTACCGCTTTATTTCGGATCGCGCGAGTTTAAGCCCGGCGTGGTCCGGACCTTTTCTCCTCCGGGAGGCGAGAACGACGCGCCGGTACAGGTCCTTACCCTGGAGCCCGAGCGCTATCCCGGGGACGGCGCGGATGAGCATGACCCCTTGCTGGGAGAATTGGGCCGCGATGGGCGCGGCGCGAGCCGCATTTTAGTGGACATAGGCACGGCCAGCCGGCAGGTGACCAGGCGGCTGCTGCTGCTGCGGCCGACGATTCTGATACCCATCCTCCCGGACATAAGCTCGGTGGCCACCGTGCGCACGCTGGAGGCATTTCTCTTCAACCCGGCCAATCAGGCAAGCCGGGATCGAGAAACGGGAGGCGCCTTTTACCTGCTAAACCAGTTCGACGCCGCGTCCCCGCTGCACCTGGACGTTCGCGAGACCTTGCAGCAGCAACTGGGCGACCGGCTTCTGCCCTTGGTACTGCGCCGCAGTTCCGCGGTTAGCGAGGCCCTCGCCGAAGGAACGACCGTCATCGATTACGCTCCCGGTTCGGCGGTGGCGGAAGACTATATGCACTTGGCCGCGTGGCTGCGCAGCGTGGTTGCGCCTGCCGTGGAGGAGCACCCTGGCGTGCGCTGGAGCGAGCGATAAGTGCCCGGACGCCGCTGGAGTTTGACCTTTCTGTGACAACTCAGACTCCGGCGCATTCTATCCTTGGGTTAATGAAGCCAGTTCGCCCGAAACTCGGTCACGGAAAGCTAAGAGCAGCCCGGAATTGCTTCGCGGCGCTGTTGCTGATCCTGGCGCCCTGGCCCGCCCATACGGCCGATGCCTTGGCGCCGACCGAGATCGAACAGGGCTTCCAGAGTATGTACAATCTGGATTTCCAAAAAGCCCATCAGGATTTTTCCACTTGGCAGCAGACTCACCCGGCAGACCCCATGGGACCGGTCTCGCAAGCCGCCGGCTTCCTGTTTGGAGAGTTCGCCCGCCTCGACATCCTTGAGAGCCAGCTCTTCACTAACGACAAAGCCTTTGAAGGGCGATCCAAGCCTCGTCCGGACCCCAAGGTACGCGAGCAGTTCTACGCCGCGGTGGATCATGGCGACCAGCTCGCGGACGCGGCGCTTAAGCTGCATGCCGATGACACCAACGCGCTGTTTGCCAAGGTCCTAGCCCTGGGCCTGCGATCCGACTATGTAGCCATGATCGACAAAGAGGATCTGGCCGCACTCAGCTATATGAAGCAAGGGCGGATTCTTGCGCAACAGCTACTGCAGCAGAAGCCCGATGCCTACGATGCTTTGTTGGCTGTCGGCGTTGAAAATTACCTCACCGGTATCAAGCCGGCGCCCGTGCGCTGGATGTTGCGTTTGGGCGGCATTCAGCCCGACAAAGAGCAGGGCATTCGCGAGCTCCAGCTCACCGCCGCCCATGGGAATCTCTTGAAGCCGTTTGCCAAACTGCTGCTGGCTGTGGCCGCGCTGCGTGATAAAGACGATGCGCAAGGGTGTAGTCTGCTGCACGAGCTGTCGGTTTCCTATCCGCGTAATCCTCTGTACCGCAACAACGCTCCCCAGTGTGCGGGACACTAATGGCTGTGGGAGACTCTGTGCGAGCAATGCCGTTCACCTCAATAGGAACTGGACGGGTGCCCCATATTCGCACCAGAGTACATGGGGTTGAACAAGAGGGCGAAGCCCACCGAAGCTTTTGCCAAGTCGCACAGCAAAAGCAGTCGAAAAAATCATTTTCAACCCACGTACCATTGTTCTAGCGTTTGCCCTTGCTAATCGGAACTACTTGCACTGTGGCGTCACGAATTTCTGCGAGAAAGCGATTGATCACCGAGCCGCGCAGAAGAATGTCGAGACGGGAGCGCGCCGATTGCCCGAAGACCACATGCGAGATCCCTTCCCGCTGCGCGAACTCGATCAGCGCATCGGCCACGTTCTTGTCTTTCAGTACGATGACCTGGGCGCCCAGCTCGCGCGCCATCCGCTGATACTCTTCCATGCGTTGAAATTCCTCCGCATCTCCGTGGCGAGCATCTTCGTCCGGCGATTCGACGCGCACGGCGTACCAGTTGGTGGCCAGGCGGCCGGCAATGCGCGCTCCTACCCGCAACAGGCGTTCCGCCCCCGGCCGGGGGGAAAGACAAACCATCACCTTCTCCGGTATCGGAGCTTGCTCCAGGCCCTCATTGCGGCGATACTCGGCCGCGCGGGAGCCGACCTCCGCCGCAGTGGTGCGCAGCGCGAGCTCGCGCAACATGCTGAGGTTGCCCTTGCGGAAAAAGTTGGCCAGCGACTGCTCGATCTTCTCCTGGGCGTAGATCTTGCCTTGCCTGAGGCGTGAACGCAGTTCCTCCACCGTGATGTCCACATTCACGACTTCATCGGCGCGCTTCAGGAAGCTATCCGGGATGGTCTCCCTGATCTGCACATCGGCGGAACGGGAAACGGAGTCGTTCAGGGTTTCCAGGTGCTGCACATTGACCGCGGTCCACACGTTGATGCCGGCGTCCAGCAGTTCCAGTACATCCTCGTAGCGCTTGCGGTTTCTCGAGCCCGGCACGTTGCTGTGCGCCAGCTCATCTACCAGGCAGGTGTGGGGATGGCGGGCGAGAATGGCATCGAGATCCATTTCCTCCAAAACAACGGAGCGATAAGGGATCGCGCGCCGGGGAATGACCTCGAGATCTCTTACTTGATCCTGGGTGTCTTTCCGCCCATGGGATTCGATCAGCCCAATGACCACGTCAATGCCCTGCTTTTTCAGCAGGTGGGCATCTTCGAGCATCTGGTAGGTCTTGCCCACTCCGGGAGCGGCCCCGATGTAGACGCGCAGCTTGGCCTGCTCAGGCGCGGCGGATGTGAGGTCGCTGGAGAGGTCTGTCATTATCCTTGGGGGGCTAACCGATTTCGATGGGATGCCGGGTGGCAACGGCGGTGGCTACCGGGAGAGTGAAGCTGAAGGCAGCTCCGTGGCCGAGCCGGCTCTCCACGGAAATTTGACCGCCCAGCAATTCGACCAGCCGGCGTACCAGGGCGAGGCCCAGGCCGGTTCCCTGGTCATGCGCGGCATTAAAGCGGCCGAAGATGTTGGGCAACCTCTCGGCTTCGATACCCCGGCCCGAGTCGCGCACCGAGAATTGCACCTTGTCTTTCTGCTCTTTAGCTTGTAGCAGGATGGTCCCATTTTCCGGCGTGTAGCGCACCGCGTTGCTCATGAGGTTGTCCATGATGCTGCGCAGGGCGCGGCGATCTCCATTCACATAAGACAAATCGGCAAATGCCTGGATCTGCACATCGATATTCTTGGCTCGAATCTCGTCGCGTGCACGGGAGCAAGTGTCGCGCAGAATATCGATGGGGCGGAATCGATCCATGCGGAGCTCACGTCGGCCGGTATCGATCTCGGAGACCTCGATCAGGTCGGACATGAGATCGTTGAGGCGCTCTGCTTCCTCTTCTGCGCCATGAATCACATCCTCCTGCAGGGGTCGGAGGTCTCCGGCGAAACCAGAGGTAAGCGTGTACAGGCTAAGCCGAAGCTGTTCCAGAGGTTGGCGAAGTTTCTTGGACGCGACGCTGAGAAAGCGCGTCTTGAAACGATCGATATCCTGCATCTCGGTGATGTCCTCAAGCACGCTGACAGCTCCCAGCAGCTTGCCCTCGGCATCGCGCATGGGCGTGGTGCGCAAACGATAACTGCGCTGTCCCTCGCCGAGCTTCATGGGCAGCATGGCGGCTTCGCCCTCAGTGGCGATCGATTCTCGCATGGAGACCGCATCCCGCACCGCACGTAGAATCCTCTCGCCGCCCGGGGTGTTGGTCAGGGCCATGCGATCGCCGGCCGCTTCTCCCAGCACTTCGCTCGCCGCCTGGTTGACCTTGAGCACATGCCCCTTCGCGTCGGTGACGATCACCGGCTCGAAGATGGATTGCACCACGGCATCGGAAAGCTGCTGGTCCATCTGCTTGCGGCCAAATTCCGTGTCTCGCAGGTCGCGCAGCCGCACGGCCATGCGGTTGAGCTCGGTAGCGATCGTGCCCAGGTCATCATGGGTTCGCCACTCGATGCGTTGTTGCAGTTCGCCCTGTCCAATGCGGCGAGCAGCGGCGGCAGTGCGCCGGATGGGCCGGATGATGGAGATCAGGAAACCGATGGTGATCAAAACGCCGCTCAAGGTGCAAACGGTGGTGATGGTGCTGGCACGGCGAGCCAGCCCTGCGCGTACCTCCGCTGCAGACGCGGCGGAGACGGACGGCTGGTGATCCAGCGCGGCCGCCTGGTGAAGCGAGAGTGCATCGTGCACGCCGACTGCAAGCAGCAGAGAGAGCAGCAGCACGTAACCAAAAATCAGTCTCTGATACAGCGTCAACATGTCCGTGCCGCTCCTTCGGGTGACGGCTCCAGGTGTTATTTTGCGCTTTCTGTGCGGTGAAGCAAAGCTCCGCCGAGCCGGCAGACCCGCACGCCGGCGTTGACAAAGGGACAAGGGAAGCCGGTGTCTGCCTGCGCGGGCAAGATGATCCAGCTAACCCCGAATGGTCGAAGCCGGGCTAACCGCTGTTCATCGGTAGCGCCATTGAGTTGAGCAGTGGCCTGCGACCCTTGCCACCAGGGAATCGCGGCCTGACGAAAGTTGCTGGCAATGCCGCCGTCTTTGAAATAGTCAGCGACAGCGCTTCTCTCCGCGGTGGCGCGAAAGCCCTGCGCATCCTCGCCCGGCCACTCAATGTAGTCGTTATCCAGGGCGAAGATCGTATCCTCCGGGGTGTTGGCGCGACTCCACAGGAAAGCCTGTTGCCAGGGATTGCGTGGCGTTAGCCCCGGCCACTCCACATGGCTGGATGCTGGATAGGTAAGCTTCTGGGCGGCAAACATGGTAAGCAGGAGAACCAGGTAGAGCGTCGCGAGGGCGCGTCTGTGCCGCTGCGCCAGCGTTGCCAACATGCCTCCTGCCAGCAGTACGCCGGCGATGTAGACGAGGTGGAAAGCGCGCAACACCTGCAGCCGCGCCAGCAGCAGGCTTCCGCTGCGGTGCACAAAACAGAGGGATGCGAGCAGCGCACAACCGCCGAAGATGGTCGCAGCGTTGGCCAATGTGCGTACGGCCCATGGCAGCCCCCTACGGGAGCCGGCAATGCCCAGGAGCAGCAGCGGCATGAGCAAACCCGGATACTCAAACCATTGCCAGGTGGAAAGAAAAAAATACGATCGGCTGAGAGCCCCCTGGTTGTACGCGTCGCTGCGGTCTGGATGACGCGTGACCATGAAAATGACGGCGCACAGCACCCAACCGAGCACGGCGAGCAGGCTAAGGGATCGCCACATCCTGCGCTTGGTGAGCACGAGAGTCAGCATGGCGATGGCGGCATAGATTGCCATTAAGGGATGCAGCAGCGCGGCCAGCGCGAGCCACAGCGCGGAAGCCACCCACTGTTCGTCGAGCACGGCCGCCAGCGCGAAGAGCATGAGGGGAGTGGAAAAGGAGCGCGCCGTGACGTAGGGATCCATGATGGAAAGCGAGGTGCCCGCGACCGGCAGAGTAAAGCAACAGGCAGCGAGCAACACCGCTCCCCAGCGGGCGTTGCGATCAGGAAAAATGCGTGCCGCCAATTTCCACGATCCGAGCAGAAAAAGAAAGATGGAAGCCATATGGCAGATCAGCAGCAGGACCGGCAGCGAAAGATGTGCCCAAGGAAGAAGCGCGGCAACAACGTGGGCAAAAATGGAGAGATGCGTGGGTGATAAGGCGAACACCGCATCCGTTTGGTAGAGGCCTGGATCCGCCAGCTTCTTGATACCGGTTACGTAGACCGCCCCATCATCGGCCAGCGGATGGTATCCATGGACCAGAAGCACAACGGGCGTAAGCAGCGCGATGGTGATGGCGGGATGTTGGGCGGGAAGAGAAACAGCAGGTCGCTCCACCACGCTGCGCTCCGGTCGGGACCTGCTGTTCCTTTCTGTCCCTCCGATTTCACGTTCCCCAATAAAAGTCACCGCCCTCCCCTTTGTCATCCCGAGCGAAGCCGAGGGACCTGCAGTTTCAAGCCGGCCCACTTATTGCTGCTGGTAACGGCCTAACACATCTTCTAGGGACACGATCCCCTCGAGGGTGCCCTTGCTGGCCCGATTCTGAATGGGGAGAACGGGCCAGCGAGAGAGGTAGGGAATTGCGCTATCCAACGGCATGTCAGGAAAGAGAAGCGGCGCGCGATCCGGTTTGAGGGTGCGTTCCAAAGGGGTATCCGGGGTTTGTGTGGCTGCAGCTGAAGTGTACTCATTTCGATTCATCGAGTACCACGACCCGTCCCGAAGCTTGACCAGGAGTATAGGCGCGTCGGCGATGGCTAACTGAGCGGAAACCTCCTGCAGTGTTGCTGTGCCAGGAAAGATGGGAAAGTTCACCGGGCGCAAGGCGTCCTCAAGATGCAGAACACTTTCCTCGCGCTGCTCTTCCATGGATGGCAGGTCGAGGCCATCCTGATGGGTGAACGTCTCAAAGATAGGGTACGGCTGCAGACTGCGCGAAACCAGGTACGCAATCGTGTTGGCGAGAATCACCGGCAGCACGATCGTGTAGTTGCCGCTTACTTCGAGAACCATGAAAACGGAGGTCAGCGGCACGCGCAAGAAAGCGGCAAACAGAACCCCCATGCCCACCAGCGCATACGAACCGACCGAGATGGGAAAGGTGGGAAAGAAGATCTTCTCGAAGGTTCCGATCGACGCGCCCAGCATCGCGCCGATAAAAAGAGTAGGAGCGAACATCCCGCCGGGTGTGCCGCTGGAGAACGAGATGGTCGTGGCCACAATCTTGAGCAGTGCCAGGGCGAGAAGAAATTTCCAGGTAAACTGGCCGTGCATGGCCTGGTCGATGACGTTGTACCCAGGCCCCATTACCTGGGGAGCGCCGAAATACGCGATCGCGCCCACGATGAGCCCGGCGATGGGTGGCTGGATGTACCAGGTCCACCGTGGAAGCTGGCGAAGTCTCGGCCGGGAGTAGCCCAGGGCCTTGGAGAAGATCAGCGCAGCGATGCCACCCGCCACGCCGAGCACAGCGTAAGCAAGAAGTTCCTGCGGGCCCTTCAGGATGACCGAGGGAATGCGAAACATGGGCTCCGCGCCCCAAAACCAGCGCGCGACGACGACGCTGGAGATGGCGGAGAGCACAATGGAGCCGAGCACGGCTGCGCTCCACCGCCCGATTACCTCTTCGACTACGAAAAGGATGGCGGAGATCGGCGCATTGAACGCAGCGGCCAGCCCCGCGGCTGCGCCGATGGGTGCGAACATACGTAGCCGCTCGCGCGAGAGGTTGAGGCGGCGGCTGACCATGGAGGCCACGCCGGCCCCGATTTGCAACGAAGGATCCTCAGGACCGAGCGAGAATCCGCCGCCGATGGCGAGCGCCGAAGTGATGAATTTCCCAATGACCGTTCTGAAGGAGATATAGCCGTTGTAGATGTAGAGCGCCGCTTTGGTCTGGTTGATGCCACTGCCCCGCGCGCCGGGGAAAACCAGCTGGACTAATGCCGCCACCAGAAGTCCCACGCCCATGGGCACAAAAAACAGCCGCAGCTGCCCCGGATGCGGCGATGACCCGAGCGTAATTACCTGGATCCAGCTGATGGCGACGCGGAAACACACCACCAGGAGGCCGGAGATGATCCCGATAAAAATGGAAAGAACCAGAAAGAGCCGCTCGTCGCGATTGGGCGCCAGCCGGTGAACATCGGCCGGGTTGGGCCGATAACGCCTCTCCTCCGCAAGCGCAGCAAGGTCTACCCCTGGAGCTGGATTCACGGGAAGCGGGTTTACGCCAGACGTTTCCGTGGCCGTGCTCATTCTTCCTCCACACGGTTGGGCGCCTGGGCAATCTTCAGTAGCAGGGCGTCGTCCCCCGCAGGAGCTCCGCAAACCTGTTGCGTAATCAGCTCAGTGTCATAGATGAGTTGAATCTGGGTTTGGGCCAGATCGGGGTCTTCTTCCAGTTGGCGAGGGGAGATTTTGGCGGGCGACTGCTTCCACCGGTCGGCCAGCGCCTGCAGAGGATCAACCGGGGGAGGGGCCGCGACCTGGTTGGGCGCGAGCGGGGCTGGGCGGCGTGTGAAGTGCGATTCCAGGCTTTGCAGCGGATTGGGAATGTTGGACGCGGCTGCCGGTGGCGGAGTGGCGGCAGCCGCGGACTCAATCGCCGGCGCCTGAGGCCGGGCTTGCGTACACTGCGCCAGGCGAGCCATGGCAAGCTTTCGTCCGTTAAGAATGCGGACGCTACGCTCCATCGGGCTGAGTCGTGACGAGGGGTAGAGGAGCAGCAAGCGGGTTGTTTCACTCAGCCGTTCGCGATTCTGATCGAGAACGGCTTTTGGTTCCTGGTCGACCCCGGGACCCTCCAGGGCGCGTGCCAGGTACCGCTTTGCCTCCACGTAGCGGCCCATTTGAAAGGCGGTGCGCCCCGCGCCCTCAAGAGCCTCACGCAATGATGGGTGTCGGCGGAGAATCGTGCTGTAGAGGTGCAGGGCGTCGCTCGGGTCCTGCGCCTGCTCCATCTTTCGCGCGATCTCCAACTGCACGCTGATGTCGTCCTCGGGTGCGTTCCCGGTGGCGACCAGCAGTTCGTTGCGGGCCTGGTCCAGCAAATGGTGGGCAATAAGATAGTCGCTCAGCTCAAAGCGAACGTCCCGGCGCCGCACATAGCCGTCACCCTCCCAATTCCCGTAAATTGCCTTCTGGTAGTCCTCGATGGCCTGGCTAACGTTACCCTGGCGAGCTGCCAGCCGGGCAAGTTGAAGGTTGATGAGGCCGCTGCCCTGCTGGCTTTCGAGCAGGGAATTGAAGTAAACGCTTGCCTCCTGGATGCGGCCGGCGGAGGCCAGCGCTTCAGCAAGCTTAATCTCTGTGTTGCGGTCGCTGGGGGCAAAGGCCAGGGCGGAGCTAAGAGCGTCAATCGCTGCCTGGGGCTTGCCATCTTGCATGGCCTCTTCGCCACGTTCCAGCCAGCGGTTGGCCAGCTCCACCTGGTGGGAGGCGTAAGATTGGTAGAGATAATTGGTCAGCACGGCCAACAGCGCCGTGACCGCGAATAGGGTGACCAGAGCCAGACTATCTGCGAAGATCAGACGGCGCCGTTCGATACGGTCGCTGGCAGTCAGTGGAGACTTAAGAGCGAAGAACGACATCACATCCAGTCTACTTGGAAAAAATGTCTAAGCTTCGGAATCGACGACCCTGTTATCGATCATCTCACTGCAGTGGAATGCGGGTTCATACGTGGTGAGCGGGAGTTTAATCAGGAATGAATCAGCAAACCGGCAATAGAGCCATCCCTGCTGGCCAGCAAGGCATTGGCTTGGATGACAAAGAACGAGCCCTGCAAGCGCGGTTGCGTTCCCTGGGCAGCGTGATTGTGGCCTATTCCGGTGGGGTAGATTCTGCGTACCTGGCGTATGCGGCCCATGTGGCACTGGGGCAGCAGATGCTGGCGGTGATCGCTGACTCCGCCAGCCTGGCTCGGTCGCAGTTCAGCGACGCCCAGGATTTTGCCGTCGAGCATGGAATTCCTTTGCGCTCCATCAAAACCCACGAGTTGGAGCGCGAAGAGTATGCGGTGAACGGGCCCGATCGCTGCTTCCACTGCAAGGACGAACTCTTCAGCGTGTTGGAGCACGAGCTGGAGAGCACCGGCTTCGAAGCATTGGCCTATGGGTTGAACCTGGATGACGGGCAGGATTTTCGTCCCGGCCATAAGGCAGCGGCGCAGCATCGCGTGGCCGCTCCGTTGGCAGAAGCCGGTCTCAGCAAAGCTGATGTCCGTGCGCTGGCCCAGCGGGCGCAATTGCGGGTTTGGGACAAGCCTGCTTCAGCCTGCCTCTCGTCGCGCATGGAGTATGGCCGCCGGGTAACTCCGGAATCGTTGCGCATGATTGAACAGGCAGAGGATTCTCTGCGCGCTCTGGGCCTCAAGCGCTTTCGAGTGCGCCATCATGGCTCGATTGCACGCATCGAGATCGCGGAGGAGGAAATGGCCGCAGTCCTGCAGATGGGGAAACTGAAGGCGATGGCCGCCGTGGTTCGCGCTGCCGGATTCCGTTACGTCTCGCTCGATTGCGAAGGATACCGCTCCGGATCGATGAACGAAGTGCTGCCTATCGAGGTGCTGACCGGCTTTGCAAAATAGGCTTATGCGCATTGGGTATCTGGAATGCTTCGCCGGCATCAGCGGCGATATGCTGATGGGCGCTCTGGTGGATGCGGGCGCACCGATTGAATTGCTGCAGCGCACAGCGGCTTCGCTGGCGTTGGGCGCGGAATTGCGCGTTAGCAGGGTGAACCGGAGCGGCATTCAATCGACCAAGACCGACGTGGTGGTCAATGGGCAACTGCAGGAACCCGCCGCTGTCACCGGACCCGTTCAGCAAGAGACAGCACTTGGCCACGGGCACCATCATGACCATGATCACACTCACGACCATCACCACCATGATCATGAGCACAAACACGAGAGCCACCACGAGCACGGGCGCAATCTCCCCGAGATTCGCAGCCTGCTTATGCGCGCCGATCTGACCCAGCGCGCGCTTAACCTTAGCCTGCGTGTCTTTGCTTTGCTGGCGGAGGCAGAGGGCCGCATCCACGGCATTGCTGCCGAAGAGGTTCACTTCCATGAAGTGGGCGCGATCGATGCCATCGTCGACATCGCCTGCTGTGCCGCGGCGGCGGACGCCCTGGATCTGGACGGGTGGTATTGCTCCCCAGTGAATGTTGGGAGTGGTTTCGTCAACTGCGCCCACGGACGCTTTCCTGTACCGGCCCCGGCCACCGCGGAGTTGCTCAAGAATCTGCCCACCTATTCGGCACACGTGCAGATGGAACTGGTCACACCGACCGGAGCGGCTTTGCTACGCGCTCTCGACTGCAGCTTCGATGCCACCCCCGTGATGCGTACCCAGGCGATTGGCTACGGAGCTGGTACACGGAACCCGGAGCGCTTCCCCAACGTCTTGCGGGTGAGCATTGGCGAGATCGCGGCCTCCGAGGCCTTCCAGCAGGACAAGGTGACTGTGCTGGAGTGCGCCGTGGATGATTTGAGTCCCCAGGTCCTGGCCCACACTGCACAGTTGGCATTGGAGCGGGGGGCGTTGGACGTGATGAGTTCCGCGGTGACGATGAAGAAGGGCCGATTGGGGACGCTGCTCACCGTCCTTTGCAAGCCGGGTGATGCAGCCGATCTGCAGCAGCTGCTCTTCCGGGAGACGAGCACTCTGGGCATCCGGGTGCTGCAGGAGAGTCGCGTCATTCTGGCCCGCGAAAGCACACCGGTGGAAACGGAATTTGGGGTGATTCATATCAAGACCGGCTCCTGGCAAGGGGAAGAATGGAACGCTGCGCCGGAGTTTGAGGATTGCCGCCGGGCCGCGGCAGCCTTCGATGTGCCGCTCAAGACGGTCATGCAGACGGCGATGCATGCATGGCGTACGCGGCAAATGGCCACTAGCGGAGCGCGCTCATGACTGGAGAGACTATCCTCGCGATGCTGCAGCGCGTGCGCGATGGTGCACTGCGCCCGGAAGAAGCCATGGAGCGACTCGCCAACCTGCCTTATGAGGAAGCCGGCTTCGCCAAGATTGACCATCATCGCCGCTTGCGAACCGGCCTGCCGGAGGTGATTTACGCGGCCGGCAAGACCGCCGCCCAGGTGGGAGAGATTTTTTTTCGTATGGCCGCGATGGGCGGGGATGTGATGGCGACTCGTGCCGATGAGGCTGCGTTTGCCGCCGTGAAAGCCCTGGTCCCGGATGCGCAATATCACCCTGTGGCCCGCATTGTCGCGCTGCGGCAATCACCCCCGCGTGAGGGCGGCGGTTCGCTGGCTGTGCTCTGCGCCGGGACCAGCGATCTCCCTGTGGCTGAGGAGGCGGCCGTGACCGCCGAGGTCATGGGCGCCGAGGTGCGGCGGATCTACGACGTGGGAGTTGCCGGCCTGCATCGGCTACTCGCCCACCGAGAGGTGCTGCGCGAGGCGGATGTGGTGATTGTGTGCGCGGGGATGGAAGGCGCTCTGCCCAGCGTGGTGGGCGGCCTGGTAGGGGCGCCTGTGATTGCCGTACCCACGAGCGTGGGTTATGGGGCGTCCTTCGGCGGTATCGCGGCCCTGTTGGGTATGTTGAACTCCTGTTCGCCCAACATCACCGTGGTTAACATCGATAACGGCTTTGGCGCTGCCTACGCGGCTTCTACGATTCTGCGCCGGATTCACCAGGCGGCAGGGAAGAATGCAGCGCAGGAGATGATGCGCTAAGCATTATTGTCTTTGAAGTCACGGTTGCACCTTTTTTGTTGCTCCCGCTGGCGCCGGAACGGTATCTTATCCCCTCGGAGGAGCCATGGCATCGACAGTCTGGAAGGGCTACATCTCGTTTGGCCTGGTTTCAGTGCCGGTGCGGCTCTATGCGGCCGCGCGCGAAGAACACGTCAGTTTCAACCAGATCCACGAACCGTGCGGCTCCCGCATCAAGCAGCAGATTTTTTGCCCGACCTGTGAGCGAGTGGTCGAGCGCAGCGAGCTCACCAAGGGATATCAGGTCGATCGCGACGCCTATGTGCTGGTGAGCAACGAAGAGCTCAAGACCCTGCAGGCCGAGTCGTCGGAGGCCATGGAGATCACGCAGTTTGTCTCCCTCAGCGAGGTTGATCCGATCTATTACGAGTCGTCCTACTACTCGGCCCCCGAGGATCCTGGCCGGCGTGCTTATGCACTGTTGTTGCAGGCGATGGAAAAGCTCAATGTTGCCGCGATCGCCAAGGTCACGCTGAACCAGCGGGAGCAGATCGTCCTGATGCGCCCCTACCACAATGGCATCGTGCTGCACACGCTCTACTTTGCGTCTGAGGTTCGGGAAGTTGCCGAATACGGCAAGACCGAAAAGATGGCCCTGCAGAAGCCTGAAATAGAGTTGGCTGAGCAATTTATCAAGCAGCTGACCGCCGGGTTTGCGCCCGAGCAGTTCAAAGACGAATATCAGGACCGGGTGCTGGCGCTGGTCGAAACCAAGCGTGCCGGGCAGGTAGTTGCCGGACAGCCGCAAAAGGCAAAACTTGCTCCTGTCATCGACCTGATGGAAGCGCTGAAGAAGAGCATCGCCGAGCGTGGCGCCCCTGCTGCCCCCGCGCTGGTGGACCCCGGGAAAAAGAAAGCGCCGAAATCAGCCGCAGTTACAGAAACCAAGCCCGCCCGCGGCCGCAAGACCGGCTAAGCAAACAAAACCCCAAACAAAACTCCATAACAGGGACGGGTGCCCCAGGTTCGCCAAGGCGTACTCCGGATTTCCTGTCGAGCTTGTTGGCGTTGGCGCACTTCACGAGGCTTCCTTAATGAAAGCCGCACACGCGGGTGTTGGTGGCGCCCCGTGCAGGAAATCCGGATACCTGGGCCAATAATGATTTGTTTCAAAAGCTTTTCCGACATAGCTCGATCATCTGCTTCAAGAAGCTATTACGGTTACGTAAAACCGGTGGTGGGCGCAGCCTGAATAGTCGCTATTTTGTTTGCTGCTTTTAGTCAAACTCCGACAAAATCGCCATCCTGACCGTCTGGGACTTCATTGATTTTTCGTGAGAAGTTTTCGAGTCTAAACAAAATCGTCGTCCTGTGGGCCTGTGACTTTATCGATCTTTCGTGAGCAGCTCTGGAGTTTAAACAAATTCGCCATCCTGAGCAAAGCGCTTCACAGGGTTACCGCATGACACGCGCTCGGTGCGCGGAGTCGAAGGACCCGGCGGCTTACCTACCTATGCTGTTTGGAGCTTTTTAACACGGATCTGGAAAGCGAAGATGCAGGGAAAGCAATCGGAACAAATTATCGTTGGCCTAGGTACGCTGAGGCGAACGTGGGGCGCCTGTCCAGGTGGATCAGATAATCTGCGTCTTGCCCACGACGCAGACCCTGGCGGCCAGCAGGACCAAGGCGATCCATAACAGGTCTGCCCCTAGCAGGTGGAGGACCTGCATCCACACGGGCGCCAGCAACGTTACATCGGCGAGGCCAAGTCCGAACTGCACAGCCAATAAGCAGAGCACCAGCAGAGCCAGCTTGCGTTCGGTGGGGCGCTTGAAGCTCCGCACCAGCAACCAGCAGATGAAAAGCCCCGCTATCACCGCTGCGAGAGGGTGAAGAATGCGCAGGCGGAGCAGCCAACCGCCGCTGGCAGAGAAGTCTTGCGCGAAAGCACCGCTGAGCGAGGTTGCGGGAAAGAGCGTATCGCTGAGCGCGGCCAGGGTTCCAGTCACTCCGAGAGCCACCGTCGCTGTAATCCCAGTGACCGCGAGCGGTAATTGCGTGAAGCGAATCGTGCGCCGGGTAAACGCCTCACGCCGCGATAAGAAGTGTGCCGCGAGCGTGAGAGCTCCCAGCATAAGCAGCGTATTGGCCAGATGCAGAGAAAGGTACACCGCGCGCGCCGGCGAGCGGTTGTCCGCAGTGAGTCGTAGCACCACCAGCAATGCGCCCAGCAGGCCCTCGTTGAAGGTAAAGACCGTTGCGGCGATAGCGGCTATGCGTGCAAGGTGACCCGCAGCGGTAGCGCGGAATGTCCATACCAGCAACAAAAGAACTGCAGGCAGTAATAAGCCACTGCTCATGCGATGAGCCAACTCGATCATCGTGGCCACGCGCGGATTGCTTTGCAAAACCACGCCGTTGCATAGCGGCCAATGGTCCCCGCACCCGGCGCCGGAGCTGGTGGCGCGGACCACCGCGCCCCACAGGATCACGGGGACGTTGTAGGCCAGCAGCCACCAGGCAAAGCGACGCAGCAGAGTGGAAGTGCCGGGTACCTTTGCGGGCGAGGCCGCTGCTGGAAACGCCTGGGCGGAGCTCATCTTGATTAATCTTACCCGGCCAATTCCTTGGCGCGTTGGGTCGCGCGCATCACCGCTTTGATGAGCGTTACGCGCAAGCCGCCCTCTTCCAGTTCCAGGATGCCATCGATGGTGCAGCCCGCGGGCGTAGTCACAGCGTCCTTCAGCAGCGCCGGATGGTAGCCGGTTTCGAGCACCATTTTGGCCGCCCCGAAGGTGGTCTGGGCCGCCAGTAGGGTGGCAATATCACGCGGCAAGCCGACTTTGACCCCGGCTTCCGCCAGTGATTCCAGGATGATGTAAATAAATGCCGGCCCGCAGCCGGAAAGCCCGGTCACCGCGTCCAGATGCTTTTCTTCCACAATCACGGTCCGGCCGACCGTGGCAAAGAGCAAGGAAGCCAGGTCCAGCTGCTCCTGGGTAGCGTGGCGCCCACGGCTAAGGGCGGCGATCCCCGCCCCCAGCATGGAGGGCGTGTTTGGCATAGCTCGGACTACACCGATCTCCATGTCCGCGGCATGCTCGATTGCAGTCGTCCGTACCGAGGCAGCAATCGAGATCAGCAGTTTGTTGCGGTGTAAGGGCGGGACGAATCTGCCGGATGACCTCGGGAACAGTAATGGGCTTAAGCCCGATGAGGATCAGGTCCGCTGCCTCGGCTGCGGCCACATTGTCTGTGGAGACATCGACCCCCCACTGCGCGGAGAGTTGGCCGGCCCGGTCTGCGTGTTCCACAGTGGCGAAAATCTGCTCCGGCTCCAACACCTTGGACTTCAGGAAGGCCTGAAGCAAAATCCCCCCCATTTTTCCGGCTCCGAGAATGGCAACGCGGAGGCCGGCTAGCGGTTGACTGGCTGTGTATGCGCCCATCGAATCTCCTTACTTATTTTTGTGTCTTTTGTGCCGCGATCCAGGTGTCGATGCGCTGCTCTAATAGATCGAGAGGCAGCGCGCCGGAATCAAGCAGCTGATCGTGAAAGTCGCGGATGTCAAATCGTGCCCCCAGCGCCTGCTGCGCCTTGGCCTTAAGCTCAAGAAACTTCAGTTGGCCTACCTTGTAGCCCAGCGCCTGTGACGGTATAGCGATGTAGCGATCCACTTCGGCTTGCACATCGGTTTCAGGCACCGCTGAGTGCTGATGGAAGTAGTCGACCATCTGTTCGCGCGTCCAGTGCTTCGAGTGGACGCCGGTATCGACGACCAGGCGGACTGCACGCCAGATATCCGCTTCCAGACGGCCATAGTCGTTGTAGGGGTCTTGGTAGAAGCCGACTTCTTTTCCCAGACGCTCGGCGTAGAGTCCCCATCCCTCGGTGTATGCGGTGTAGTAGGTGTATTTCCTAAACTCGGGAAGGCCGGTAAGCTCCTGCGCGATCGAGATCTGCAGATGATGCCCGGGCACGCCTTCGTGATAGGCGATGGCCTCCGACCCATAAAGAGGCCGCGTTTCAAATTTGTAAGTGTTGATGAACACTGTGCCCGGCCGCGAGCCGTCCGGGGTGCCAGCTATGTAATAGGCCGCGGACTGGTCCTTTTCTGCGTAGTCCGGCACCGGCTTTACTACCAGCGACGCCTTCGGCAAACGCCCAAAAAGCTGGGGAAGCTTGGGTCGCATCTCGTCAAGATGTCCGCGATAAGCGTCCAGAAGCTGCTCTTTGCTCGTGGGATAGAGCTTCGGGTTTTTCTCGGCCGCGTTCTGGAGCGCCTTGATGTCAGGGAAGCCCAACTTCTTGGCAATGGCCAGCAACTGCTCTTCGTCCTGCTTTACCTGGTCCTCGCCGATCTGGTGAATCTGATCTGGCGTCATGTCGGTCGTAGTGCTCTGCTTCACCAGAAAGCGGTAATAGGCCTCGCCATCCGGCAGAGCCCATAGGCCGGGATCATTGCGGCCGGCGGGGATATATTGCGACTTGAGGAATTTGCCTAAGCGAACGTAAGCCGGTAGCACCTCCCCTGTGATTGCGGCGAGTAATTCTTCTTTAATTCGAGCCTGCTGGGTCGCAGAAATCGAAGCCGGAAACTTCTGGATTGGAAGTGCGAATGGGCTGTCCTGCGGTTTTTCATTGGCGATGTTGTTGACTTCGCCCAAAGCCTTTTCCAACAGGTACGCGGGGGGCTCACGATGGTCGTCCATGCCGATGGACATGTTGTCGGTGATTTGTTGAAAGGCGAGCGGTACCTTCTTGAGACGAGCGATGTAGTCGTCGTAATCTTTTACCGATGTGAAGCTAAGTTGCGGTACCAGCTGGGGCAGATCGACCTGCAAACCATCGAACTGGTTCACCGGCAACTCCCACGGTTTGAATCTCGCTTCCTCCTGATCTTCGATCAGTTCGCGCACCATCAACTCTTTACTCAACTGATCCTGATCCGGCATTCCAGTCGTATCCACGTCGGCCAGTCGAGCCAGAAAGGCGCGTCCGCGTGCCAGGGAGTCGTTGTAGGCCTGCACGGAGAAATCCGAGAGCTGATCGTTGTAGCGGTTATCGCCGATGGTAGAGGCGAACTCCGGGTTGTGCTTCAGGCGATCTTCCCACACGTCGGTGAAGATCGCATTCAGCGTTTTCACGCGGCTGCTGAGAGGGAGAGCGGGAGCTGCGCTCGGGGTGCTTTGGGCGGCAAAGAGGATGCCGGGGGCGAGCGCGATCAAGACAAGACGAAGAGCGAAAAACTTTGGTATGGGCAACAGTGGATTCCTGAACTCGCGAGAGGCGGGTGATGTCTAAGGCGATTTCGCAATGGGGTGTGTCGAAGCGATAGGCCTTTCGTGGGCCCGGCGTTGCTCGGTCCACACCTCGCGATCCTTTAACGGGCCACAGTAATTGCGAAAATTCCTTAAACGCAGTGTATCGACAATTCGTGCGGGCGAACAGGGTGGCCGGAACGGACCGTAACGGCGCGGAGTCTTGCGGAATCCAGACAAAGCGATGCTATGCGAGCAATTCGTCCTGCTTCGCTTCGGGGGGCTCGGGGGTTTCCATGGGTATCGCGGTGTCGGTTTCGAGCATGCGGTAGAGTGTAGACCTGCTAATCCCGAGCTTGGAGGCGGCGCGCGCTTTATTGCCGTCGCAGGCCTTCAATACCTGAAGGATGTGCCGCCGCACCACCCCGTCGAGCGTGTAGTTCTCGGGAATGGCCGGTTCGCCGTCCTTGGCGGCCGCTGGCTCGAGCGGCAGGATGACCAGATCGATAGGCCGCAGCCACTGGCCTTCGCCCGACATGCACGCGGCCCGGATCACGCTTTCCAGTTCGCGCACGTTCCCCGGCCACAGGTGGCGCAAAAGAATGGGGAGTGAACCTGGGCCGAGCCCTTGTAAAGGCCTCTGTTGCTCGCGGGAGACGGCATCGATAAACATCTGCGCCAGCGACGGAATGTCCTCTTTGCGATCACGCAGGGCGGGCAGCGAGAAGGACACGGCGTTTAACCGATAGTAAATTTCGGGCAGAAAGGCCCCTGCCACCACCTGCGTGCGCAGCGGCTTGCGGGAGGTGCAGATCAGTTGGGAGGGGGCGTGAAGAAGACCCGGCTTCTCTGCTGAGAGCGCAGTTTCGAAGGTGCGGATGTAGCGCAAGAGCTGCCCTTGCGATTCGGCCTCCAATTCGTCGATATTGCGGACCAGTAGTATGCCATCGGCCGCTCTGCGCAAGGCGGAGCGCAGCGCTTCGGGGCGGAGCTCGCTATGGGGGGTGACCTCGGGGAAAAACAAGGCTGCCGCCTCTTCAGCGACCAGGATGCCCGGGGAAGCATGGCGCGCCTGGATGTGCCTCGCCAGCAAATGTTTCCCGGTGCCGGCTTCGCCTTCAATCAGGGCTAGCCGGACCCGTGGCCCGACCTGCTGCAGTTGTTCGCACACGCGGCGCATGGCCAACGATCGCGACACTAACTCCGGTAATGAGCCGGCCAACGGCCGGCGCGGTGGCGCCCAACGACTTTGGTCCCGGCCCGGTTGCCCCGGTTGCATTTGATTCATCCGTCCACACCCTTCGCCGCCGTCATTGTTACCGGGCGGCTCTTAGGCGCTTATCGGCGGCGCGGAAAAAGAGTTGAGGCGGGTGGGATCAGGAAAGGAACAGCAGTACTGAAGGTTTCAACAGATGAACCGAAACGCACCCAAAGCCCGATTTAGGCTTGGACAGCCCGGCCTCGCGCCGAGACAGAATCGGAAGCAATCATTCCGTCGCGAATGTGGACTACGCGATGCGCGTACTCGGCGATATCCGGTTCATGGGTAACCAGGATGATGGTGTTGCCCCGGCCGTGCAGCTCATCGAAGAGCGCCATGATTTCATCCCCGGTCTTCGAGTCCAGATTGCCCGTCGGCTCATCGGCCAGGATGATCGAAGGCCGATTCACGAGTGCGCGCGCGATCGCGACCCGCTGGCGTTGACCACCCGACAACTCGTTGGGCTTGTGATTCATGCGCGCTTCGAGATTGACCGACCGCAGCGCCGCTTTGGCTCGCTCAATTCTCTCGTCGGAAGGAGTTCCGTTGTAAATCAGCGGCAGTTCCACGTTGTGCAAAGCGGTTGCGCGTGCCAGCAGATTGAAGGTCTGGAAAACAAAACCAATCTCGCGATTCCGGATGCGCGCCAGCTCGTCATCGTTCAGTTCGCTGACCAGGTGGCCGTTGAGCCAGTACTTTCCCTTGGTGGGCGTGTCCAGGCAGCCAATCAAATTCATCAGCGTGGACTTGCCTGAACCCGAGGGCCCCATGATGGCGACGTACTCATTGTGCCGGATGCGCAGTGAAATGCCGCACAGCGCATTTACCTGCTGATCCAGGCCCATGGTGTACGTCTTCCACAGATCTTCAACGACGATGACTTCTCCCTGGGCGACATCCTGGGCCGGGCCGGCTGGTGTTGCGCTGGTGGTTTCGAGTGCCATCGTTTGCTCCCTATTTCGCCTATTGCCTGGCCTACTGCCTTGCTACTGCTAAAACATTGCCTCGGTGTGCATACCCAGCCTACCAAGCCAAGCTAAGAAGATTCCGTCTCCTGGGTTGCGGCCGCATTATCCCGCTTTAATTTGACGTCGTTCTTGAGCGTGCGCAGCACTTTGTAGGGCCCAATGACGATTTCGTCCCCGGCTTTCAGGCCACCAGTGACTTCGATGTCGGTGGAGCCGGTGATGCCGGTGGTGACCGGGACAAACTGCGATTCCAGCTTGCCGCTATGCGACCGTAGTACGAAGACCCCCTGAGTGCCGGGATCCTGCGCCGCGGGCGGTGCACCATCTCCGGTGGATGCGGCGTTCACCGTCTGCATCGATGCGTTGCCCTTGAGGGATGCGGCGGTGCGCATGGCCAAAGCCTGAATGGGAATGGCCAGCACATCCTGCCGCCGCGCCGTAGTAATTTTCGCGGTAGCGGAAAGCCCTGGGCGCAGCTCCGGTGGCGGACTGGTGAGCGTGACCACCACCTTGAAATCCTTAGCCTCTTCCGTGCCGGTCGTGCTTTGGCTGGTGGCAATGCCGGTAGAGCGCAGAATGGCCTGATCGCCCACCTCGGTCACCTTTCCCGGGAAGACCCTGCCGGGCAAGGCATCCACTGAGACGTCCACCGGCTGTCCCATGGCGACATTGACGATATCGGTCTCATCGACCTTGACCTCCGCCGTAATGACGGAGAGATCTGCCAATGTCATCAGCGTGCTGCCCTGGGCATTCTGAATGCCCACCACGACGGTTTCCCCCTCGCGCACCGGAATATTGGTCACAATGCCGTCGAAGGGCGCGATGCTGACTGTTTTGTTCAGCAGATCCTTGTCGCTGGTAAGGGTAGCCACGGCAGTGCCCAGCTTACCCCGGGCTGATGCCGTCTGCGCCCGGGCCTGTACCAGCGCTGCTTTGCTTTGTGCCAGCGTCGCGACGTCGGTGTCGTAGGCCGCCTTCTTGGAATCGTATTCTGACTTGGCGATTAGCTCGGCCTTGTACAGCGCTTGCGCCCGCTGCCAATCCAGCAGCTTTTGATTGAGATCGGCGGCGGAGTGGTCTACCGTCGCTTCGGCCGTCTTCTCCGCCGCTAGGTAGGAGGCTATGTCGGTATTGGCCGACTGAATGCTGGCCTGCTGGGCCACCACACCGGCCTCGGCCTGAACGCTTTCCACCGTCGCCAGGATCTGCCCTTTCTTTACCTGGTCGCCTTCTTTGACGTAGAGATGGGTGATCCTGCCAAAGGAGGTGGCTCCGATGTTGACGATCGTCTTGGGCTTGATCTGGCCCGTGCCGCTGACGACGGACACGAGGTTTTCACGCACCACCTTGGCAGTGAGTACTTTGGTGTAGCCAGACTGGGCTCGAACGATCGTAAAGGTGGTGATGCCAGCCGCCAACAGGACTACGCCCGAGATGATCAATATTTTCTTCAGTTTCATGGGTAGACGGTATCCCCCGCCCTTGTCTACATCATACGTGGAACGGACCGTTTAGGTTCCCGGTTCACCGGTGACTGTTCCTACTCTTCGGGTGTGGCCCGTAGCGTAGGCGAGCCGCGGCGCCTGCCGGAATTTTGGCCCGGGGCCAGGCCGAGAACTTTGCGCTCATACTCGCTCCGGGAGTGAATTGGGGCGGGTAATTCCCCCAGGTCCGTAAGCGACGGGAAATGCGCACCAGTACCGCAAAAGCGGTTACCCGTGGCCCCCATGGTCCGGAAGATAAAGGGCGAAATGACATTCCCCGCTTGAATTCGGTGTTACCGAACCTTAAACTTGATGTGCCGTACCGGGAGTATCGCGCAACCTATGCTGAGGGCTATTTCGGGGGTATATCCCACCCTTTTTCTGTTCTTGTCGTTGGGTCTGCCACCCATGCTTACTGCGCAATCTGCGACCAGTCAACCGTCGCAGGCCGCCTCTCCAAACGCGTCGGATCCTCAGAACACCCAGGATCCGCTCAAGCGGCCACAGAGTGATAAAGACAAATTCAAACAGCAGAAAGAACTCAGAAACGAGTTAAAGGGACCCTACAAGCGGTGGGTCGATGAGGATGTGCGCTGGATCATCACCGACCAGGAGTTGAAGGCCTTCAAGAGCCTGTCGAACGATGAAGAGCGCGACAACTTCATCGAGCAATTCTGGCAGCGCCGCAACCCCGATCCGGATTCCCCTGAAAACGAATACCGCGAAGAAAATTACCGGCGCATTGCTTACGCCAACGAGCATTTTGCAGCCGGCAAGCCGGGTTGGAAAACCGACCGCGGGCACATGTATATCGCGTACGGCAAGCCCGACAGCATTGAATCCCATCCCAGCGGCGGTTCCTATGAGCGCCCCATGGATGAGGGCGGCGGCGAGACCTCAACTTTCCCCTTCGAGGTTTGGCACTACCGCTACATCGAAGGCATCGGCGAGAACATCGATATCGAGTTCGTAGACTCCTGCATGTGCGGCGACTACCATATGACCCTCGATCGCTCGGAGAAGGATGCATTGCTGCATGTTCCGGGCGCCGGCGCAACCCTGGGTGAACAGATGGGGACCTCCAAGCGATCCGACCGCTTCAACGGCGGCATCGAAAACCTTGGCGGTGGCCCCGGAGCCAATACCAATCAGGCTAAGGAGTTTGACCGCCTGGAGCAGTTCTCCAAACTGCAGGCCCCGCCGCAGGTCAAGTTCAAGGATCTGGAATCGTTTCTGGTGAATCATAAAGTCCTGAGCGGACCCTTCTTCCCCTTCGAAGTCCGCACCGACTACGTGAAGGTCACCGAGGATACCGTCCTCGTTCCTTTGACCCTGCAAATCAAGAACCGGGACATAACCTTCAACACCAAAGACGGGGTCTCCAAGGGCGAGGTCAATGTTCTGGGCCGGGTCGCGACCATTACCGACCACGTCGTGCAGACCTTCGAACAGACGCTGGAAGTGGAAGAGCCAAGCGAACTGCTGGGGAAAGCGCTCGATCAGGTTTCAGTCCACTGGTGGGCTTTGCCGCTCAAGCCGGGCAGGTACCGCGTAGACATTGCCATTAAAGACGTGAACAATCCCGACCACATCGGCACCTGGGCTGAGGGAATCATGGTGCCCAAATATGACGATGAAAAACTTTCGGCGTCTTCGCTGATTTTGGCTGACAAGATGGAGCAGGTGCCCACCAAGCAGATCGGCACCGGCCAGTTCATTATTGCCGGAACTTACGTGAGGCCGCGGGTAAGTTCCGGGCCTGGCGTTCCCGTCTCTTTCCATCGCAGCCAGAAGCTCAATTTCTGGATGCAGGTCTACAACCTGGGGATCGACGACAAGAGCAAGCAGAATGCCGCCACAATCCAATACCAGATTATGGACATGGCTAGTAACAAAGCCATTCTTGATACGTCAGAAACTAGTGCGGCGGCAGGAGACAGCGCCAACTCGGATCAGTTGACGGTCAGGAGGTCGGTATCCCTGGCCAGCCTTCAGCCCGGCAAATACCAGGTGACCATTACCGTCAACGATCATGTGTCCAAGCAGCAAGTGGCGCAATCGGCCCCGTTTACGGTTGACTAGCGCTCTGATAAGCTGCAAAGAGTGACTCTAGTGGCCGGAGTAGAGCATATAGCATCGGCGATCGCAGAACTGGGTTCTTGCACTGCGTTTGAGTGAGTAGCGTAACTGAGTGCGTAGAAAGTATTGCCAAATCGCAGCCCTCGTAGTGGTGGCCTTAGCAGGCCTGCTGCCCGCCTCGGGTGCGCCTCTCCCTGGAACCGTGAGCGGTGTTGTGCGCGATGCACGGGGCACCCCCCAAATGGGAGCCATGGTCGAACTGATGGCCGCCGACGCCACGGTCGTCGCCAGAGTCTATACCAACATGCGCGGGGGCTATGCCTTTAATCATGTTTTGCCTGGGATCTACCAGGTTAAGGCCACCGGCGACTCCTTCCTCCCCACCCTGCGTGAAGGTCTGCAGCTGCGTACTCGCAGCAAAATCATTGTCAATCTCACGTTGAGCACGCTTTTTGAAGCCGTTCAATGGCTGCCTGCCCAGCCTCGTTCCCCCGACGAGTCGACCGAAGACTGGAAATGGACCCTGCGTTCCTCCGCCAATCGTCCGCTGTTGCGTTATCTCGAAGATGGTCCGCTGGTGGTCCTTGCCGGGGGCGATGATGGGGCGGCTCCGCAATTGGCAGCCCGCGTGAGTGTGGACGTCTCCTCACACGATTTTGGACAAGGTGGCCCGCATCACGCGTTTGCTCTGGAGCGCTCGAGCGCAACTGGCGGCCACTTGGTTTTGCGTGCCAATTTGAGCCCGCAGCCAGAAGACAGCTCACAGTACCTGGCAGGATATGAACTGGCACTGGGTCCGGAACGTCAAATTCGCAACGTGGCTACGGTGCAGCAAATGAACGCGGTCGAAGGCGCCGGAGGCCAGGGTTTGTATGACTTTCGGCTGCGCAGCGCCGAGGCCGTGAATCTGGGTCCCAATGCGTCGTTGGAAGTGGGCAACGAAGTCCAGGCCGTCCATGGGCCCTCCGACGTCACTTCCAGTCTGCCCTTCGTCAACGTTTCCTGGCACTCTGACGGCGCTGTCGTATCGTACCGGGTCGCCACTTCACCGGAAATGCAGGACGCCGGCCAACTTGCCGACGATCGCACGCTCGCCCCCATGTTCAGCGAAGAAGGGGGCAGATTAAGGATTCAGCACGGACTCCATCAGGAGCTCCGGCTTGAAGACAATACGGCTTCCCGCCGGGCCATGGTGGCGTTCTATCAGGATCAAGTGAGTAGCCCGATCATTGGTGGGGGCGGTTCTGTGGAGCAGCAGGAACTCGCTTCTGGGGACATACTGTACGATCCGGTTTCGCAAGCGTTTCGCGTAACAGGTCCCGGTTACACCAGTGGCGGATTCAGGGCAGTGGTCGCGCAAAAGATCGCCTCGTCGACTTGGGCAACGGTTTCCTTTGCTAATGGCAAAGCCTTGGCCTTCGATACACCGAATTCCGCGGTGACGATGGAGGAGGCTGTGCAGGGCCTCTCGGAGCGCAGGACCGAAGCTGTCACCGCATCTCTCAATGGCAAGGTGCAGCGCACGGGTACCGGTTGGCGTGCTTCTTATCGTTGGCAGCCCTCGAATACAGTGACCCCTGTCGCGGTCTACGACAACTTCGGGCAGAGCGCGTATCTCAACATTTTGATCCGGCAACCGATCCACTGTGGTCACCTGTTGCCTAACGGCACTGAGGCATTAGTGGACGTTCGCAATCTGCTGGCCGAGGGGTACCGTCCCTTCCTCACGCGTGATGGCAGCACGCTCTATTTTGCCCAGGACGAGCGCTCGATCCAGGGCGGCCTTTCCTTCTCGTTCTAAGCCCGCAAACAGTCAGAACTGTCAGCGAGACCGGGTATCTGACTTATGCTATATTTTTTCTAAGGCGTGACCCACGTGCGCTCTTGGCCTTTCAGAATGTTGCTCAACATTCGGCCTCCCTACCTTCACGGACGCGTAGCTCAACTGGCAGAGCATTCGACTCTTAATCGACAGGTTGGTGGTTCGATTCCACCCGCGTCCACCATGACGCTAAAGGGCTTACCTTCTTAATCTCCTCCGTTACGATGAAATTTGGCTGTCGTTGGATTGTGAGGGCAACGAGAAGTGCGGCAGTCGTTCCAAATCCCTACTGGCTCCAGGCAGGCAATGCAGACGATACGGCCAGCTTTGAGAACAATCCGATGTTCCATAGAGCGAGTTTAGAGCCGCCATCGAGAGACAGCAATGGACGTTTTGGGTCAGGAAACGAACATCGCTCAGCGCAGTTGGGCTTGTTCGGCATCGGGAAAGTTTCTGGCGCTGCCGTTCACTTCCGGGAATTTCAGTTAGACGAAGGCAGCAAGGCTGTTCTCAGCGAAGGGCAGGCGTCACCGGATATCTACTTTGGCCCATGTGGATGCACTCCGCCGCCGGTACGCAATAACTAAGAAGGAAACGGTCGAGATCACGAAGATCACCAGACCCATTCCAACACCGCAAACAAGTCCAACAAACGTACTCAGACCACACTGGCCATCGACCTGTTGTGGTGTGCAGTCCCCAGCCTTTCCCCAAGCATAGCCGCCTACCGCGATGATGGCGCTCAACATTGACGTGATTAGCCACGCAACTGGCAGATTCAATCGACCGGATTTCATGAGCCCTCCGGAACGAGACTTAGCATACTTTGATAAGCAAGTCCCTGGAAAGTCTTAGTGCTGTATCTGGAGCGCCCTATTCCTTGGCGGCCAGGTCTCTCATTAGGCCGAGAGACCGCAGAGGCCTTCCCATCTATCAAACTTTACGGCGGAACCAATCCCTGGAATAAGAGAAAGGATGCCGGGCAATAGAAGCGCCACTCAAATCGTGCTCAATTACAGCGTTGAGCCCTTGCGTCATTTGCCGCAAACGCCCCTCGATGGGGGTCGTCGTCGAGCCCATACTGCCTGCCAATCCGAGGCCCTACTTAGCCTTCAGCTCTTGCTGGCTTACGGAGCACATCTTTGGACTTACCGCGCGGAACGTCTTTTTTCCCTGCGGAGGCGCACTGTATGAGCGCAGGGAGATAGGGCCCCCTCCCTTTTTCTGATCTACAATGGTACCAACGGGGGCACCGTGTCCCGCTTGAGTCCTTAAGGCTGAATCCATCCGATGCCTCAGTGATTTTTGCACCAAAATATGTGCAAAGCAGTCGATAATGTCCTTGGTTGAGGCCGCCGATTCAGCAAAAAATGGAGCTTTTCCCGCAAAATGCATCCAAATGGTGATACGGAGAGTTACCCAGTGCGGTACACTTCGACGGACTCATATCGATGGAGATAGGTATCTCTGAAACCGAGAAGTGCTCCCCCTTGGAGATGATCCAGCCCCAATTTCGGGCGTCAAAATACACGGGAGTGTTATGTCAAACCTATTGATCGCGCTAGACGCAATGCTTGACGGGCTGTCTGGTGCCGGGCTGTTCGGTCGTCTTCGGCGACCGGGAGCCCCCACACACCTGGTAGATCCACGCTCGCTTGAAGAGTTAAAGGCATCCGGCGAGTTTGACGCGACTGTATCGCGTTTCAAGTCAGCCCTGGAGGAGAAGGCTGCTGACGATAGGCGTCGTGCTAATAGGGCCGCAACGCATGAGGGGGTCTACGCGCATCGCCGCTAGGCCACAGTCCGTCGTCCTCAGTCCCACCATTCTGGACGCCTACTCTCAAATCGACAAATCCCTCCCAGCGTTGGTTGTGCAAGCACAACAAATTGAAGCTACTCAGGAATACAGGTACGCTCTTGTCGCTTTGCTAACCGGCGGCGTATTAATGCTGGCTCTGATTGGCGGATTTGTGTACCTCGTCATGATGGGGCATCCTAGAGCCGCAAGCACGCTACTCGGCGCTGGGGTGCTCGGGATCGTTCTAGCCTTCATACGCGCGCGATTGCGTAAAGAGCAAGAGGGCCCGAAAACAGCCGTGGCTACACCGGTGAAGAAGCCCGCCAAGAAATAGAAGATCTAACCGGGCCTCGTAAAGGAGTGCGCCCTCTACCGCATTTCAGGTGATCGTCTGAGCTTGTGGTACTGCCCCGGGGTCAGCCGCAAGTAGCAGCCACCCCGCCCATTCTCTATCGCGTGCTCAAACACCTGCCGGCTCTCCGAATCGCCCCACAGGCTTGGTAAGCACGTACCTCCGTAACGCCTATCTCGGCCAGCGGCTTTGCTTGGAAGAAATTCGAGAGGGTCGTGATGTACTGGCGATAGGTTCTGACCGTGCCACCGCGCGGGGCGCGCTTTGTTTATCGGCCTCTTCGGGCCAGGACAGTCAATCAAGTCCTCCAGCTAGGGGAACCGTGATTTGTGCCCCCTTTTTGTGCCCCCCTACCGTGGTAAGGGGTAACAAGTGAGGATAGATTGACTGTCGGCAATTGTGCCATAAAGCCTAGGAAATAGCACGAAATACTAGATGAGGGTAATTGGGGATATATTCAAACCCTGCGACTCTTAATCGACAGGTTGGTGGTTCGATTCCACCCGCGTCCACCATATGCCTGCATGAATGTTTCGTCCGCACTTAAAGTGCGGACGAAACGGTGTGCATCGCTTTGTCCTCGGAGTTGTTAAGTAGCGAGGTTGGCTGCAGTGGCAGGCCCGCTGCTCATGGTGATAGAACCGTTGACCCCGGAGGGAAAGAATCCGCCGCTGGTGGCGTTCGCTTTGCCGCCGAAAGCAAGGTAGAGGACCTCTCCCGGTGTTCGGGTGGCGGGCAATCCGTTGCTGGGATTGACTGAAAGTACCTGGGTTTTTCCGCCGGTTGGGGGCGGAATGAGATCGGCCCCATCCAACGCGGTGGTAGGGATGTTTAGAACCGCAAGCTGTGTGCGGATCGAGGCGACGTGCTCCGCTTCGGCAGCGAGAATGCGCGCCGCCGTTGTGATGATAGCCGGTGTGGTGAGCAGACCGGCGGCGCCGCCGTATGCCGACACTCCGATGTCTTCAAAGATTCGAGAAAGGCGCAGGAAGTCGTTCTCGCAGTCGAAGCCAAAACCTAAAGCGTTGAGGTTCAGGTTAGGCTTGGCAATCACCTGCGAGCCCAGCGCGGAACGGAGCAGCGTGACGTGGGCACGCTCATCTCTGCCTATCTGCTCAACAATTTCATAGGTCAGGACTTGGTTGTTGGTGAAGCTGACTTTTTTCCCGCCCGAGGTGACCATTCCACCTGTCGGGTTGGATCCGTTTGCTTCTCCCGTAACACCGATTCCAAAGAGTTCGATACCTTGCCCAAAGAGTGCGTAGGTATAGAACTCTGACTCGAGGTATTCAAGATTGAGCGCAAATTTTAGGACCTCGACTTCGGTCGTCGTTTGGCCTTGCGCGGGAGTCAATCCCGCCATGGAAAGTGCGGTTACGCCCGCGGTCGCAGCGCCGATCGTCTTTAGAAAGCTACGTCGATTGGGAGATGCGGAGACAACTTCATCGATCAGATTTTTCGGCATGGATTTCCTTCTGAGTGCGTTGTTTTCTCATGGATGGTTTGACTGCCCTGCGTTCAAGCAATCTGACAGGTCATCATCCGAGCCAATATCTTCAGCCAGGTCAAACGAAGCCTGACCAACTGGGCAAGCGGACAACGGAAAAAAGCCGTCCTGACTTTTCAGAGTTCTTGCTGTAGAACCGGACGGAAGCCGGCCTTGCACGGGGGCTAGAATCCCCATTACAAGTACGGCGGATGGGCAGACATTGGATTCGTACAAAAAAGAAACCGCAGGTAACTCATCTGGTGAAAGAGGTGCTCTCCTGATGACGCCGCTCAAGAAAGCAGCTGCCGCAGTTCCAACGATGTGAGCGGTTTTGACCAGACTTCAGGTGGCCACCGGCATAGCGTAAAGATTGTGTCTCACGCGCGAGAACAGGACCCATGCCCGGATTTCCTGTGAAGCTTGGTGCTCCGTCACACTTCATGCGGCTTTCCTTGATGAAAGCCGCATACGGGTCGCATCCGGTGTAGCCTACAGGAAATCCGGGGCGTCGTTCCCGCTCTCCGCGCTACCGCTTAACAGAAGGTACGATGCCGAAATCGAAGGAGCCGGAAACCTCGCCGGGGATGCGCTGGCTCAGCAAGTTTTCGGGGCTCTTGTGGTCTGGTCAGAAGTGCCCTCTATGCACATCCATTCTCTTCACCCAGGCGGAGCATCAATCGCTGGATGGCCTGCTTACTTTGCTGGCTTTCCACCCCGTTCGTTGTGCCAATTGTTTCCGCCGGTATTACTGTTTTGCCAAAGTCTAGCTGTTGGTGCTCAAGTCACTGTGGCTTCTGAGTAGCCGTCTTGTTCTCGAACAAGAAAAGGCCGCTTTTGCCTCCCACCGCAAAATCGAGATCTCCGTCTCCATCAATGTCCGCGACTCCGATCTCTATGCCGCCCCCGGTGCGGCCGCCGTAATCGATCACATGCTTGGCCCAATCGACAGAGTGGGTAGCTGGATCGAGTAACCGCTCATACCAATAAACGCCCAGCGGCTCCCGCTCTCCAGGATCCCGTCCGTTGTGCGCCATGTAGCGCTTTCCCGTTAACAAGCCGATGTTTCCAGCTTTTCGAAAATCCACGATCATCATGGCGTGCGGTTGCGACCAGCTGTCGTCAATCACGTGCTTGACCCATTTGCCATCACTCGAGTGCTCCAGCCAGAAAATGCCATATCCATGCGCCACGGAGGTGATGACATCCGGCCGGCCATCTGCGTTCACGTCGCGTACGTACATAAAGCCAAGCGAGTCCTCAAAGTTCCAGTCTGGATGGAACGTCCAGTGCTTCTGCCGCGGATCGGCGGGAGCCTCCAGCCAACCCTTAGGAGTAAGGATGTCGTTGCGGCCGTCGCCGTTTACATCGCCCACGCCAATTCCATGACCGTAGCTGTGGTCGCTGACAATGTGCTCCACCATTCCGCCGTGTTTATCTTGCTCGTACCAGGCAAGAGGACGGTTGTCACCGAACTGGGGCAGAATCTCATTGGCTTTGCCGTCGTTATCAAGATCCACCAGGAAGCAGAACTCGATGGGTGAGCCGCTGGTGATGGGGTGTTCTTTCCACATCTCCCCCGTGCGGCCGGGGTTTCGCCACCACGACAGCTGCTTGCTGAACCATCCCGAGGTGACCAGGTCCACGTAGCCGTCCCCATCCACATCCAGGGGCAGCGTCGACAGATCGTCTATGTAATTGTTGGTGAACTGGATCTCGCGGAAACGGTGCTTGGTCCAGAGTGGCGCCTCATACCAGTACTCCCCGGAGACGAGGTCTAGCTTTCCGTCCCGATTGATGTCGGCGAACAGCGCAGTTTCGGAGGCGCCGAGGTCGATGGTGTGTTTTTCAAAAGGAATTTCGTCGGGCCGGCTGGCAGACTGGCCGGTCGCGCACACAAATAGCAGGGCCCACGAAGCAAACGTCAAGTATCCACTACGAAGCATGCACAGCCGATCCTCTCAAGGTTCCGAAATGCGTCGGTCCACTATACAGCCCGCGCATAAACCGAGTGCAGATAGTAAACCTATTGCTGGGTGAATGGCTGGTCCGGGCTATCCGGCGGATCGGTCTCGTCCGTCTTGACTCCGGTTGTCTTGAGGCGCATCTCCCGATACTCTTCGCGGAGTTTTTCTTTCATCTGCTTATATTTCCGGAAGGCCTCCAATTCTTGTTGTGCCTCTGCGGTGCGTCCGGCACTCCGATATAGCTGGCTTAGACGGTAATGGGCCACGGCAATCGTCGGGTCTAGTTGAACCGCCCTTTGCAAATGGGCCTCGGCCTTTTCCGGTTGGTTCATCGAGGTCAATATTTTTGCCAGGTCGATGTTTGCTTCTGCGTCATTGGGTTGGAGCTGTAGGGCTCGCGAGTAATACTTGTATGCTTCCTTCTGGTCGTCCCGCCCCGCGGCGATCTCACCCAGCCTGCGTTCGGATTCCTCATCAAAGGGGTTAACAGCCAGAGCAGCTTTGTACTCGCCTTCAGCCTCTTGCTTCTCTGCGGCAGTGGACGAGGCATACAACGCCTCCGCCAGTTCAAAATGCAGGCCAGGAAGTTGTGGGGCCAGCTTGAGAGCTTCGCGGTAATTCCTGATCGCTGCTTCCGTGTTTCCCTGGCGTGCCATCTCGTGAGCCATAACCTGGTGCATTCGTGCGGAGTCAGGTGCCACCATCGACAGGCTCAGCATGGATTCACCGGCAAGGTCCGAATAGATTCGGTAGGAAGCGTAGAGGACGTCCACGTTGGTGGGGTACGAGCCGCGGAGGACACTGACGATTGCCGCAGCTTTATCGAGGTCACCGGTTCCGTTGTAAATTTCGATCAACTCCATGCCGGCTTCTATGCGAATCTTTTCCTCCTGTAAGTGAGGAAAGGATTTTTCCAAGTCGTCGAGCGCGCCTTGAGCATTGTTCGTTCGCTTTTCGCTCATGCCCAGAAGGGCTTCAATCTTCCAAAGATCCGGCTGCAGCTTGAGCGCAGCTCGTAGCTGGGGAATTGCGTCTGCGTAGTCACTTTGGAAAAAGAGCATCACGCCGAGGTTGCCGCGCGCTTCGACGTTGTTGGGATCGAGGGCAATGATAGCCCGCAACTCGGCCGAGGCGAGATCGGCTCGATTTTCTTTTAAGTATTGCTGAGCCTGACGGTTGTGCGCTTCAATCTGCTGTTGGCGGCTGGCACCCGATTGGGCGGTGCTATGAAGTGAGCCCAGAAAAAGCAGAATCGCCGGGACCGAGCGAATGACTTCTCTTGTCTTCATCGTTGCTAATGATATCCCCGAATTTGCCTCCTCTGCCTACCGGCGTTTAGTTCTTCAGCCTGAAGTCCAAGTAGGCGAAGTTCATGTTGCCCGTCTTTACCACGTGCACAGTCAGTACATTGATTCCCTTCGGGAGGGAGACCTCCGCGAGGTCCTTCATAACATCCCAGTGATGCCACTGCCTCCATGCGATCGGGTCGGCAGCGTTGTAGGTCGATCGGATGCTGAGCGGACCGGTGAGTTTGTTTCCGTTCAAATCAAACGCTATCTCCCCTCCCGCGTTGGAAGTGTACAGAAGGTCGATGGTGTAGATACCGGTTTGTTCGACGTCGACTGTCATCTTGAACCACTCTCCCGGCACCGTCCAGCCGACATAGAGCAGACCTTCGGGTGGGTGCGCCTGCTGGTATGGATTGTTGTCAATCTGGTCGTGATATTTGGTATACGAAGTATCCACGGCTTCGCCCATGCGGAACTGGTTCAAGTAAGTCCCATCCGCCGGGTTCAGTCCTCCGCTGCCGCTGTTTTTGGCATCGCTGTCGTGGTAGGCAATCCCTTCCCCGCCCAAATCGTAATAAGCGCACAGGATTCGTCCGGGAATACGTTGCGGGCCGCCCAGATACACGCTGTCGTGGAACGGCTTGCCCTGGTATTGGCCAGTCTGGCCAAAGGTAGCGGAAGCTAGGCAAAGAGCACCGAGCAGCATGAACGAGCGACACAATCTCATTTGTTTATTCATGTCCGCGGGATCTTTTCAAATATTACCGACTCTAGTCAAGCGAGGGTCAGCATGTGCTTTTGCCAAGGCTGATCCGAACCCCTGGCTGTCTCGGCCACCGGGACGCGGCGTTCGGCTAAGTGGTTATCAGGCGGATCCCAGTTGCGCCTATGAGTGGATATAGCATGCTGAAACCAAAGACGCTGACGAATTGGTCCATAGAACAATCGTTTGTCTAGTTTGGAACCCTTGGAGTTTCCGCTTGACAATGGCTGGAGGCACAGACTAGCGTTTCGCCTGCTGGCCACATTTGAAAGTGGCCGGGTTATTTGTAGATGTTCCGGAGCGGACGGTCATGAGAAAGTCAGTTCAGATTGTTGTCGTACTTTGCTCTCTGCTGTGTGTGGCCGGCACAGGTCGCGCGCAAAATTCAAATTCAGGCGATATTCGCGGCACAGTGACCGACTCGTCCGGCGCACTGGTGCCAGACGTGAACGTCACCGTCACTAATACCGATACCGGTGTGGTCAACCATTACGTGACGAATCGCGACGGTCTATACGACACTAACTCGATTCTCCCCGGAAACTACACGCTTGAATTCAGCAAGCAAGGCTTCGCAAAAGTGAAGCGCGAGTCGGTCCCGCTTCAAGTAGGAATCGTTACTGTGGATGCCACCTTGAATGTTGGGGCGGCCACCCAAGAGATTGAAGTGAATTCCCAAGCGCCTCTGCTCAAGACGGAGGATTCGCAGGTATCAACCACTCTGACGACAGCCCAGTTGACCAACCTTCCCAACGTCGATCCGCAAAATGGCTGGACGTATCTGCTGAAGCTGATTCCCGGCGCTACCAGCACGCCAATGGGCACCAACGGCGGCGGCAGTGGTGATGAGGAACCCCAGGCCGATCAGGCGATCAACGGAACCATGCCCTACTTCTCCAGCTTCCTGGTGGACGGTGGCTCGATTTGGTTGCCGCACAGCGCCAATATTGACCAGGGTCTAAGCGAATCCGTGTCTGAGGTCAACGTGATTGCCACCAACGCCCCCGCCCAGTACGGCGGCGGTGGCGCGGTCTTCAACGTCATCAGCAAGAGCGGAAGCAATCAATTTCATGGCTCCCTCTATGACAATTTCCAGAACGACGCCCTGAATGCGAGAGACTACTTCAACGACACTGGCGCCAAAAACAAGGTGCGCTACAACTACTATCGGCGGTGCGGTAAGCGGGCCGATCCTGAAGAACAAAATGTTCTTCTTTTACAACTTTCAGCAGTTGAAAAATCCGCAAAACGCGATCGCCAAAAACTCGCAGCCAACGCAGCCATGAAGGCAGGTTGTTTCAATCCAGCGCTCTTTGGATCGAGCCTGACCCTGGACGCTCGCCATGGCGGTACGCCTTTAACCACCAATCCCGCTCAGTGCGGGGCTTATGACAGTAACAATGGTGCCGATTTGGCGATTCCGACAAGCGGATTTCGATCCGGTCGCTGTAAACATCCAGAACGGCTATTACGTTAATCCCAATCTTGGCTGGATTATCGAACAACTACAGCTATCTGCGCGCCGGCCGTCAACAACCAAACCAAGATGTTTGGGCGATTTGACTACAACATTACTCCGAGGAACCGCCTCAATTTTTCGATCGTGGAGCGCTGGGCACCCGGTCGAGGTGTCTTACAACGGCAGTCCGAATTGCCCGGTCAATTGCCAGAACAATTCGTCCGACGGTGGGAACGCACAGATCTCAGACGTCTACACAATCAGTCCCACCATGGTCAACGAATTTCGTTTTTCGTGGAACCGGGAGGCGGATTACGATGCTCAACAGTCTTTAGGCCAGGGCATCCCGGCCAAGCTTGGATTGCAGTTCTCTACCGCGGATGTCTTTCCTACGGTGAGCGTAAGCGGAACCGGCGCGCCCTCGAATCTTGGTCCGGGCACGGAGGCACTCTTCATCCAGAACACCTTCGCTCCCTCGGATACGCTCACCTGGATAAAAGGCAAGAATATTCTGCACTTTGGTGGTGAGTTGCTGATGGAGGAGGATAACTCGACTCCGTGGGGCGCCGTGAATGGGGCAACCGTGAACTTTACCGGCCAGTTCACCACCAGCAACCCCCTGGTCCAAGTTGGCTATGCCGACTTTCTGTTGGGAGATGTGCAGGCATGGAATACAGCCACTCAACCGAAACACTACATGCGGGCCAAGAACCCTTCGTTCTTTGTTCAGGACGACCTTAAGTTGCGGCCGAACTTGACCATCAATCTCGGAGTGCGCTCAGAAACCCATGGCGGAGCGAGCGAAAAGTACAACAATGCGGGCGGATTTGACCCGACCATTCCCAATCCGGTGCCCAGTACGCCCCGCTTATCCTACCAACCCGAACGGCTCGATTTGGTTTGCCGGTTTGAACGGGGCGCGGACTAAAAGCTACGCGACCAAGACCATCGTGATGCCTCGCCTCGGTTTCGCATACACACCTACCCAGAACTGGGTCTTCCGCGGCGGCGCGGGGCAATTCGCTACGCTGTGGAGCGAGGATACCGTGGGCGGAGTGATGGGCTTCGGCTCCGGCTGCGGCTATCCCGCCTTGTGTGGCGCTGTGGGCAGTGCGACCACTTCCAGCACAACAACGCCTGTGGTGCAGCTATCGGGGAGTGGGGCGAATCTGCCCGTGGTTACAGGTGCTGCAGCCCGCAACCCTCTTTCTTACATCACCCCTGCAAATCCTCAGGGAAGCGGCGGGACTATCCCCTATACCCCTTACCATCTCCCAATTCAGAACGGTTGGCAGTGGACGGCGGGGGTCCAACGGCGTTTGCCCGGCAATATGGTTGTCGAGGCTCAATATGTCGGCAGCCATTGGGGCAACATGATGTTTGAGGCAGATGTGAACCAGCTTCCTGCGAATAAGCTTGGCCAAGGCCAAACAGCACGGCCATATCCGCAGTTCTCTGGCATTGGTGTCGGCTCCGGCGGCTCGCGCACCGGCCTCTACAATGGTGTTTCGAACTACGAGGCAGCGCAGTTCATGCTCCACCAACCCACCACCCATGGCTTGGCTGTCGAATTTGCTTACACCTGGTCGCACCTGTATGACGACATGGACGATTCCGGCTGGGGGCAACAGTTCGGCTCCGTTTATTATCAGGACGCCTATAACCCCTCGGCCAACTATGGGCCCTCGAATTTCAACCGGCCAAACGTCTTCAAGGGGTCGGTGATCTACGCGGTGCCGCTCGGGAAAGGGCACCAATACATGAGTTCGACCTGGGCCGATGCGTTGCTGGGAGGTTGGCTGGCATCAAGTGCCTTCCAGGCCGAATCGGGAGTTCCGTTTACGGTGGTTATGAATAGTTCCATCCCGAGTGGCTCACTGGGTGGGAGCGATGGTAATAATCAGGCGGCTCTCTATCCTAACCGGGTAGGGAATCCGCATGCAGGGATACAGTCCCTCAGCCACTGGTTCAACCAGCTCGCGTATGCAGCGCCGCCAGTGAATAGCTTCGGCACTAACCCGAAAAATTCGCTCCGTGGACCTGATCTGTCGAATATCGACTTCTCCTTAGCCAAGAGCTGGGGTATACCGGGTTGGGAGTCGGGCAAACTGCAGCTTCGGATGGATGCGGAAAACATCGTTAACCATCCAAGTTTCCAAAATCCCAGCAACTCCCTCAATCCAACCGCTCTGTCCACCGGAACTCCGGATCCAAGCGTCGGAGAGGTCACAGCCACCACTATCACCGGTCGAACGATAATGCTCACAGGCAGATTCTCCTTCTAGGAGGAGAATCTGGAAGGGCATTTCAGCAGAAGGACGGCGGTTTCCGCCGTCCTTCTTTCTTGGTGCGCCCCCTTTCCTCGCTTATCTCGCTTATCGCTCAATATTTTCCCGCATGAAAGCGGCGCCCGGGGGCGCCTATCCTCTCTTTTCTCTCACAAAGTGCACTCTTTTTTCGAAAGCTTCGCTTCGCACAGAACCGCCTGCGCGGGCCAGGGCTCCGCGTGTGCGCAAAATCGCCAAACGCAGCGAAGCGCTGACCGGAATATGCACACGGCGTATTCCGAAACTGGGGCTGCCATCGCTTCGTCTCCAGATAGGCTATGCGCAGGGGCACGGAGAAGGAGCGAACTGTGATCACAAGAAGACGGTTGGTGAAGGCAGCGTCGGTGTTCGGCTTGGCTGTGGTTAGCCGTGCGGCAAGGATAGACGCTTTAGCGCAAAGCAATCCGGGCGCCGGCAACAACTCTCCGTCAACGGCTGATCCATCTACGGATCCGTGGACCGGCGGCGGAATGGGTATATCTTCTACCAGCCTGGCTGTTCGGTTGGGCAGTTATGGTAATCCTGCAGGACCACTGGCCGGCAATTCCATCGCCTACCTGGAATACTGCCACAGCCTTGGCGGTATAGGTGTCCAGATGGCGGTCAAGGGCGATCTGGCCGCGTTTCGCCGGCGGGCCGAGGATCTGCATATGTTTGTCGAGTATCAGTCCAGGCTGCCCGAACGCCCGGATGGCGATTTCTCCGATTTCGAGAAGGATCTCCAGGATGCCACGGCGGTCGGCGCGACCTGCATGCGTGTTGTCAGCACCAGCCATCGCCGGTACGAGTTTTTCAAGTCAATGGCGGAATACCAGGACTGGAAGATACGAAGTACCGCCGTGGTGGAGAAGATTGTGCCCCTGGCAGAGAAGCACAAGGTCATTCTGGCGATGGAAAACCACAAGGACCGGACCGCGGATGAGTTTGCAGCGTTGTTGAAGCGCATATCCAGTGAGTACTATGGATCGTTGGTCGACTTTGGCAACAATATCGCGTTGTGTGAGGAGCCAATGAGCGTGGTGCGCAAGCTGGCGCCCTACGTGAAGAGCATGCATCTCAAAGATATGGCGGTAAAGCCATACGATCAGGGCTTTCTGCTTTCCGAGGTGGTGTGCGGGCGAGGCTTTCTAGACGTGAAGGGCATGGTCACCCTCTGCCGTCGCGCAAATCCGAAAGTTCACATCAACCTGGAGATGATCACCGGCCACGTGCTCAAGGTGCCGGTAAATACTGATGTCTATTGGGCTACCTTTCCAGAGCGTCGCGCCACTGCTCTTCCGGCGACTATGGAACTCGTAAAGGAATATGCCTCACAAGAAATGCCTATCACCGACGGCCTGTCATCGGATGCACTGTTGGCGCGGGAGGAAGAAAATAATCGACTCTGCCTGCTTTGGGGGAGAAACAATCTGGCGGTATCCTGGCTTGCCTGAGTATGCGGCGGGACCAGGATTGACAGGGCTGCCGGTCGTCTCTGTTCGAACTCGACAATCGACCGGAGAGGGATTTCTGGATGCGCCATCCGCTTCTTAAGGTGATTTCCGCTGGGGGCTTAGCGCTTCTTGTGGCCATCGCGGTTAGCCAGGAAATTCAGAACGCCACTCCGCCCGCCAAGCCACCGGCGGCGGCGGCTGCTGCGCCGCGCTTCAGCCCCAATGCCACGCCAGAACAACGGGCGGCTGCTACCCGCGCCTTTCTCGGCCTTGGTCCAGAGCCGGACCGCGCGGCCGCAGCACGCGGCGCGCCGCTCTTCCAGCAGAATTGCGGCTTTTGTCACGGGCCCCAGGCACGCGGTGCGGAAGGCCCCAGCCTGATTACGTCGGACGTCGTTCTGGGCGACGATCACGGCGAGCATCTGGTGGTGTTCCTGAAAAATGGGCGCCCCGATAAAGGCATGCCATCCTTTGCCGGCTTGCCCGACAATCAGCTCAAAGACATTGCTGAATTCCTCCATCTGCAGGTCGAGGAGGTCGCCAACCGCGGCTCCTATCATGTGCTGAATATTCTGGTCGGCGATCCCGCAAAAGGACAGGCATACGTCGCGGCCAAATGTATGTCGTGCCATACCGCCGATACCTTCGCTCATATCGCGAGCAAGTTCCGCTCCCCCGACCAGCTCCAGCGCGGTTGGGTTTGGCCTACACGTCCCGCCGACAATTCGCTCGCCATCACCGCGACGGTAAAGACCGCGGACGGCGCTACCGTCACCGGCCGCGTCACCCAGGTGAGTGATTTTCGTATCACGGTGGTGGACGGAAGCGGGCAGACCCATGTCATGGAAAGGGGAGCCGGGGTGGATGTTCAGATGAGCGATCCGCTTTCCCCGCACCAGGCGATGGTCATGACCCTGAAGAACGACGACATGCACAACGTCACCGCTTATTTGGAGACGCTTAAATGAGACTCGCCACTGCGCTCTGCGTAGTCGTTGTGACCGCGTCTCTGGCCGGGCAGACGCTTGCCGCGCCCGACGTGTCGCTCGATCCAGGAGCTATCGGAAAAGCGCCCATCGATCAATGGACCACATTCAATGGCGACTACAACGGCCAACGTTACAGCACGCTGACCCAGATCACGCCCGCGAATGTGAATCAACTCGCCCGGCAATGGGTTTACAAGATTTCCGGGGTCGGCGCCCAGCGCGGCGCGCCGCAGCCCGTGATCAAATGCACGCCGCTTCTGGTGAACGGCGTTCTCTACATCACCATCCCAGACCATTTGTTTGCGATCGATGCTCGAACCGGTAAGGAATTATGGCATTACGACTGGATTGATCATGGCGGCCATCTGATCGGCCAGCGCGGCGTCGGGATGTGGAAGAGCACGGTCTATTTTCTCAGTCCCGACAATTGGCTCATCGCGCTCAATGCGAGCACCGGGAAAGAGCTGTGGCGGAAGAATTTCGCCGACGCCCGCAAACAATATTTCTCCACCAGCGCGCCGCTGGTGGTGAAGAACCATGTGATTGTGGGTGTGGGCGGCGACGCGATGGACATGCCCGGCTTCCTCGATTCGTTTGATCCGGAGACCGGCAGCCTGCAATGGACCTGGTGGTCGACCCCGCGCTTGGGTGATCCGGCGCTCAAGACCTGGCCCGACCAAGCTACCTCGGAACACGGCGGCGGGATGACGTGGATGCCCGGCACCTATGATCCCGAGCTCAATCTACTCTATTGGGCCACCGGCAACACCAACCCGGTCTTCGCCGGCCAGGGACGCCCGGGGGCCAATCTGTGGACGGAATCGATCGTTGCGCTCGATGCCGACTCGGGCAAACTGAAATGGTATTTCCAGGTCTCGCCCCACGACACACACGATTTCGACAACACCACCACGCCGATCCTCATCGACAAAGTGATCAACGGAAAGCCGCGCAAGCTAGTGTCGCAAGCGGCGCGCAATGGTTTCTTTGTGACTCTTGACCGCGTCACCGGCAAGTATGTCGTGGTCAAGCCCTTTGTCCCGTTGGATTATTACTCGGGCCTCTCCCCGCAAGGCGAGCCTATCCCAATACCGGATAAGGATCCGAGCGTTGGCGGCTCGATCAATATTGTGAACGCCACGAACTGGGAGTCACCCGCCTATAACCCGCGCAGTGCTCTCTTCTACGTGAACTCGGTCGAGGGAAAGGTGATTTATTACCTGACCGACAATAGTGGCCATCCCTCCGGCTACGGAGGCACGGGCGCGGGTATCGGACTCTCCAGGCATGTGCTCAAGGCGATCGATCCGCTCACTGGTAATCCGGTATGGACGCATGTATATCCGAACCTGAACAATGCGCCCACCACGGTAGCTGCAGGCCTGCTTACCACAGCGGCCAATCTGCTCATTACGGGCGATGATCAAAAGAACCTGATCATCTACAGTGCCGACAAGGGTCAGATACTTTGGCACAGCGAAGTAAGTGCAAATCAGTCGAATGGGCTGATCACTTACATGCTCGATGGCAAGCAGTGGATCTTGGTGGGTGCCGGCGACAGCCTCCACGCTTATAGTCTGGCTAAGTAGGTTAGACGAAAGCTACTCGTGGTGTACCGGCTCAGCAACGGCACCCTGGTGTGCCGTCCTGGTTATTAGCTCTTTCCGTCGACGCGTCGTCGTCTTACCGATTCACTCTAGAATCAAAACCAGAAAGGCCAAAACAATGAAACGTCTTCTGCACGTGGTGTTAGTGGTGTGTCTGGTGCCCACAGCATGGTCGGCCGAGAATGCACAGAAAGCTCAAGCCCGCGTAGAAGCCGCAGGCAACATTCTGCACGTGATCCAATCTGCGCCCGACCAAGGCATTCCACAGGACCTGCTGGCTTCGGCTGCATGCGTAGCGGTCGTGCCCGCGATGTTAAATGGCGGCTTCGTTCTTGGTCTGCGCTATGGGCGTGGAGTGGCTACCTGCCGCACCGCCAGGGGCTGGAGCGCGCCCGCCTTCTTTGTCGTCTGGGGCGGCAGCTTTGGTCTGCAGTTCGGCGGCCAAGCCGTAGATAGGATCATGCTGATCATGAATGACAACGGGATGACGCAGTTGCTTTCCAGCAAGTACGCACTGGGCGCACAGGTCAGCGCGACCGCAGGTCCCGTCGGCCGGCAGTCTGCAGCCGAAACAGACTGGAAAATGCGTGCTCAGGTGCTAAGTTACTCGCGTTCCCGCGGGGTTTTTGCCGGGGCTACGCTGGAACACGGGACGATGAAACAGGACAAGGACAGCACACGAGCCTTCTACGGACGCATGGTCCCCTTCGAGACTTCACTCAATGGTGAGATCGATGCCCCCTCGACCACCGATCCATTTCTCCAGCCCTTAGCCACCTGGGCTCGAAATGCGGCGGCCAAGTAGGACCTGCTGTGAGAACCCAAGGGATCGGACTTGAGCTTTGCCGACAAATGCTGGGTTGCTTCGTACAAAACACCCAGCATTTGCTGCCGGTGTAGCAAAGCTCAAGTCTGATCCCTCGGGTTTTCACGCAGACTCATGGGGAATCTCAGGAAAGCAGCTTGCCAATCTGACGGAGGAACTCGTCCACGGGCATGCCTTTAATAATCACCAGGTCCACGTGCTCGCTGTCTGGAGGAGTCTCCACCCATCCGCTGAACAGAACGACCGGTATTTCCGGTTTGAGCCGTTTCATTTCGGCAGCCAATTGCGTTCCGTTGAGACCAGGCAGCCCGTAGTCTGTAATGACCAGATCGACCCGGATGCACCGGAAGAGTTCCAGTGCGGCGGCGCCGTCTGTCGCAGTCAACACATCATAGCCGGCCCTGGATAAAATCAGACAACGAGGCGCCAACGCAGCCGCGTTATCGTCGACACACAACACTACACGGGAGTTCGACAACGCATTCTCTCTTTGGAGTAAGGGTGATTTCAGGCACCGAAGTTGACATCAATGACTCGTGCACTCATCTTTTCCGGACTGGAATAAGGAGAGCCGCAAACAACTAGGTATACCACCGGGACGATCACAGTTCGTTGCGCTGGAGCAAGGAAGGTAGATTGGGATTTCTTCGTACTAGGCAGGACCCGGGGGCGGGGGCGTAAAATTGAGCAAGATGCACGAAAAGAATGCTCACGACCCTGAAGAAGAGAAGGCAGCAGAACCCGCGACCGACTGGGCGGACCTTAGGGCTCAAGCCGACAAGCTTGGTATCTCGTTGAGCCAACTGCAGCAGCTACAGTTTGAAAAGAAGATGAGGCTTGCCAGGAAGGCTCGATCTGGCGCCCCACCCGTCAAGGACGTGCCATCGGATAATCCGTAACGCTGCTCCTCTGCGGTATTTAAGACACTTCTCCCTATTTTCTGAATCTGAATATTCAATAACGGATTCCGGCGGCCCTCCCGCGATCGAACAATCCAGACTGGAATCAACCATTATAGGAAGACGCCGCGCCGGCGTAGACGATGCGTGTGCCCAAAGCTGTCTTAACAGAGTCATGCAGAGGATCCGTAAACCGATTGATACAGAGGTGTGGAAATGAAACAGCAGTTAGAGCAGAATTCCAGCGAACTGGCGCTTCAGGTCTCTCTTTCTGGATTTGACCTGATCAACTCGCCCCGTCTCAACAAAGGCACAGCCTTCTCTACCCACGAACGCGACGTATTTGACCTTCATGGTTTACTGCCGCCGCACGTGGGAACGCTTGATGAACAGATTGAGCGCCGCACCGAGGCCCTCGCGGATGAGTCGACCCCCTTTACCAAGTACAGCCTTCTCCGCGACTTGCAGGACACCAATGAGACGCTTTTTTATGCGCTCCTGGTGCGCAATATCCAGGAGGTGCTTCCCCTGGTGTACACGCCCACTGTCGGTGAGGGATGCCAGCGCTTCAGTGAGATATGGAGAAAGCCGCGAGGTTTGTTTCTCAGCTATCCGAATAAAGACCGCATCGATCAAATCCTGAATCACTCACGCTATGACAACGTGAAATGCATCGTGGTCAGCGATGGGGAAAGAATCCTGGGGCTCGGCGATCAGGGTGCGGGAGGCATGGGTATCCCAATCGGGAAAATGGCCCTGTACACCGCGCTTGGCGGCATCCATCCAGAGAACTGTCTTCCCATTCTGCTTGACGTGGGAACGGATAACGAGGACAGGCTAAAGGATCCGATCTACATCGGATGGAGAAATCATCGGGTTCGCGGCGAGGAGTACGACGCCTTTGTCGATACCTTTGTGAACAGCGTGAAGAAGCGCTGGCCACACGTTCTGTTGCAATGGGAGGACTTTGCCGGGTCGAATGCCGCCCGATTCCTGGCCCGCTATCGAGACCAGCTATGCACGTTCAACGATGACATTCAGGGCACCGCGGCTGTAGCTACCGCAACCCTGATCTCTGCGATCAACGTAACTGGCATTCCGCTTGAGCAACAGAAGATCGTGATGGTTGGCTTCGGGTCCGCAGGGATAGGTATCACCAACCTGCTGGTGCAGTTCATGCAGGATAGAGGTCTCACCGAACAAGAAGCACGTGACCGCTTCTTTGCTATCGATCGCTACGGCCTGATCACGGAAAACGGCAAGGGTGTGCGGCCCGAGCAGTTGCCCTATGCGCGCAAAGAACAGGAAGTACAGGGATGGAAACAGCCCAATGGAGAGATCACGCTGCTCGACGTGATCCGCAATGCAAAGCCTTCGGTTCTCATCGGAGTATCTGGGCAGCCGGGCGCCTTTACCGAACAAGCGGTGCGTGAAATGGCAAAGTATACTGCCCGGCCAGTGATTTTTCCCCTTTCCAACCCCACGTCGCGCAGTGAAGCGACCGCGCAGGACCTGATGGACTGGACAGAAGGACGGGCGCTGATCGGCACCGGCAGTCCGTTTGAGCCAGTGAATGCTGGTGGAAAGAAGGTTCCCATCACCCAGACCAATAACTCGTATATATTTCCTGGTCTTGCTCTTGGAATCGTTGCCTCCAAGGCCAGGCGCGTCACCGACACGATGGTCAAGGCCGCCGCGGAGGAATTGGTTCGTCAGCTGCCCACACAGAAAGACAAGCAGGCGAGCCTTCTTCCGCCGCTTGCAGAAGCGCGTCACCTCGGTCGCCTGATCGGGCTGGCTGTGGGGCGACAAGCGATTCGAGATGGGCAAGCCCTGGTGGCAAACGAAGACGCCTTGAACCGCGAACTCCAGGCAAATATATGGGAACCCGTTTACGTGCCGTACGAGCGCAAATAGCCGGCCGCAATCGGCGGAATCGTGTTCTCTTCAGGCGAACGTAGGATCAATCACCGAACGTACGGCCTGCACTGAGTCTGCCGGAAACTGCCCCAACCGCGCGTGCTCTCGTATAGTCGCCTCATCGGGAGCGATGTAGACGCAGTACACCTTGTCGTCCGTGACGTACGACTCAATCCACTGGATCTGCGGGCCAATACTCTTGATTACGTTGCAAGATGTCTGCGTGATGGCGGCCAGTTGCTGCTGGTCCAGTTTGCCGGCGCCCGGTATGTTGCGCTCTATAATGAACTTAGGCATAGACGCCCCCTCGAAGTCCACCCATGCTAGCACCAACTCGGTGAGCAAACGAAAACCAGCCCGGAAAGCGCCGTTTTTGCGGCCAGCCTATCAGCCGCAGCAATGTCATTAGAATGTCATTTATCGCCACAGTGCTCGAAAGACCCAATGTTTGGAGCAAGATAGAGGATGGAGTCAGGGATTTAAGCGAGAGTGGAGATGGTTTGCATATGACGGAAGACCAGGGCACTATTCTCATCATCGAGGACGATCCTCGCATGCAGAAGGTGCTGCACCGCATCTTTCATGACGAGGGATATAAGGTAGAAGTCGCGTCCGATGGTCGAGCAGGGGTTGATTCCTTTCTCTCCCTTCAGCCCTCCGCAGTCGTCCTGGACCTGATCCTGCCCCAATTGTCTGGCCGGGAGGTGTGTAAACGTATCAAAAGCTCTTCGCCCGACACCCCGGTGCTCATTTTGAGCGCGGTAAGCGAAGTGGTGGACAAGGTGCTGCTGCTGGAGCTTGGGGCAGAGGACTACGTTACCAAACCCTTCAGTCCCCGCGAGCTGCTGGCGCGGGTACAGGCTTCCATCCGCCGCAGGCGCAAATCGGATCCGGTCGACACCTATAAGTTTGGAGATTGCGAGATCGATTTCCTCAAAATGATTGCCAGGAAGAGCGGCAAGACGATATCGCTCACCGCCCATGAGTTCAAACTACTTCGGTTCTTCACCAGGAACCCGGAGCGCGTGCTCAGCCGCGACGAGTTGCTGAGCGACGTGTGGGGCTATAACTCATACCCGACGACACGCACTGTCGATAACCAGATACTCAAGCTGCGGCAGAAGCTTGAATCGGACCCGGCAAGCCCACGGCATCTGCAAACAATTTATGGCGCCGGCTATAAATTCACTCCCTGAAGAGCCCGCGACTTCATGCCGTCATTCCGTGGTATCCGAACCCGCGTATTGCTCATCGCGGCGCTGATCGCGGTTACTACGACGGTCACCGGCGGTAGCCTCCTCATCATCCGTGACCGGATTTACCAACATGTCGGTCAGGAGCTTTCCGACGATCTCACCCATTCCCTGGCCACCCTGCAGAATCTGCAAAAGCAGCGCCGCGATGCCCTGATCCATGAAAGTGCGTTGCTCGCCGACCTGTCGGATCTCAAAGCCCTGATGACCACGCACGACCAGCGCACCATCCAGGATGGCGCAACCTTATTCTGGAAGGACAGTGGCAGCGATCTTTTCGCGCTGGCCGAACCGTCGGGCCGGGTTCTTACTGTGTATACGCAAGGCAAGCCCCCTTCCCCCGCTCTCGAGCAGGAACTGCAGCGGGCGATGAGCCGCTCGGGGGAGCACTATCTGATAGCGGATGGGAGACTATTCGATTTCTCCGTACGGCCGCTTTACTTCGGCGACGAAAGAAACGGAACCCTCCTAGGCTACGTGGTGAGCGGGTACGCCATCGATCGCAATGTAGTTGACTTGATTAGTCGCGCATCCGGAAACGAGGTCACTTTCCTCGCCGGCACAGAGATCATGGCAAGTACCTTGGCGCCCCGGCTCCAGCAAGAATTGTTGGGCAAATACCAGACGCTCGCATCCGCCTCGAGCGGACACAACAGGGAAATATCGCTCGGCGGGGAACAATTCCTGGGCACGGAGGCGGACCTTTCCGCGGAGGCGGCGCACCCGCTGCGGCTGGTGGTGCTGAAGTCATTTGCGCAGGCAAATCGAGTGGTTCACGATACCAATCGGCTTATCTTGCTGCTGGGCGTTGCGGCTATTGTGCTTGGGTCCTTACTAATGCTGGTGCTTTCGGGCTTTGTTACGCAGCCGCTGGAGATGCTGGCCCAAGGAGTTCGCGCTTTTGGTTTCGGAGACCACTCCCGCACGCTCCCTGGTGATGGCACCAGGGAGGTGCGCGAATTGAGTGCCGCATTTGCGCGCATGCGCAGCGAGATTCTTAACACCAATCGCGCCCTGTTGGAATCAGAAAAGTTGGTGACCATAGGGAGGATGGCAAGCTCCGTGTCTCACGATCTCAGGCATTACCTGGCCGCGGTCTACGCCAACGCGGAGTTTCTTTCCTCTCCCCGTCTCTCTGATCAGGAGCGCCGCGAATTCTTCTCTGACATACATATCGCCGTGCACGGCGCCACCGAACTCCTCGAATCCCTGCTGATCTTTAGCAAGACTGGGGTGGTCTATCATCGCGAACGCAATTCTCTGCTCAAAATAGCGGAGCAATGCGTTTCCCTCCTCCGGGCTCATCCTGAGGCCGAAGGGGTGGCCATCCGCATAGAATGCGCAGATCCTTCCGGAGCCTATGCTCTGGTAGACGAAAAACAGATGCAGAGAGCGATTTACAACCTTTTGCTCAACGCGTGCCAGTCGGCACACAAGTCGGAGGGTGCGCGTGAAGTGCATGTCCTGATCGCCACTTCGGAAAAAACGATTACCTTGACCATCACCGATTCGGGGCCAGGCGTAGCAGAGCACATTCGCAATTCTCTCTTTGAACCCTTTGTGAGCGATGGCAAGCAGAGTGGGACGGGTCTTGGCCTGACGCTGGCCAATTCGGTTGCAAAGGAGCACGGCGGCGCCGTTACGTTGTTGAGCACGCAGCCGGGCGAGACCATCTTTCGGCTTTCGTTGTGTACCGACTTTACCGGGGTAGTTACAAATACAACGCGAGAGCAGCCGGAGACCTCGTCCCGTACACCAGGAGGGATACCACAGTGAATCTCCCAGGAAACTGTTTGTTGATCGCTATGCTCCTGCCGGCGACGGGCTTCGCGGAGGCGCAGCAAACGCGAGATAATCCCGCTTCTGCAACCGAGACAGTACAGTCGCAGGTAGACCGGCTGGCGGAAATGATAAACCGGGAGCAAGCGGCACTCGAATCCTCACAACGGCAGATCGAGGTGCTCCGCCGCCAGGTAGCCGAGTTGCAAGGACAACTCGTTGGAAGCCGACAGGCGCCGCAGCAGACGGAGGAGGCGGTGGCGCGACTCAACGCCGACGTGGAGAGTATCCGTGAGCGCCAGGAAGTGCAACAGAGCGAGATCGCTACCCACCAGCAGGATAAAGTCGAGAGCGCATCAAAATTCCCGGTAAAGGTCACCGGCTTGATCCTTATGAATACCTTTGTCAACACCGCCGCCGTAGATGTCCCTGCGTCGCCGACGGTGGCCACGGGCGGCTCAGGAACGACTGGAATCTCTCTGCGCCAGACGGTGCTTGGGCTCGATGCACGCGGACCCCACGTTTTCGGAGCCAGCTCCGATGCGGACGTGCGCATGGACTTCTTTGGGGGAGCTAGCCAAGACACCTACACGCAAAATCCCGGGTATGCACGATTGCGCACCGCGCACGCAGAACTAGCCTGGGATCAGACGCGGGCGTTTTTTGCGCTGGACCGTCCTATCGTGAGCCCCAATTCTCCAACCTCACTTACGGCAATTGCTCAGCCGGCCCTCTCATGGTCGGGAAACCTGTGGAACTGGATGCCGCAAGTCGGCGCGGAGCACACTCTGCGCTGGAACGACTCTTCCCGCATCAGCCTGCAAGGGGCGATTGCGGACGTCCCCGATCCCCCGTCGCCACAGCAGAGCACCATCCCGGCGCCGGTGGCCAGTCTTGGAGAACTGAGCCGCTGGCCCGGAACGGAAGCCAGGGTGGGGTATGCCCGGGGTAGTGATTTTACCGGTCCGCGCGTGGGAGTCGGAGGGTACTTCAGCCCTCACACCTACAATGAAAGTTTTAGCTTCAACGCGTGGGCGGCGACAGTCGACTATCGCATCCCCCTCTTCGCGCACCTGGAGTCAAGCGGGAGCTTCTATCGCGGGTTGGCGCTCGGAGGATTGGGGGGTGGCGCCTATAAAGACTATTTATATACCGAGGTGAACGAAAACTATTTCTATCGTCCACTCAATGACGTTGGGGGATGGACACAGTTGAAAGAGCGCGCCAGTGAGCGCCTGGAGTTCAATGTTGCCTACGGACTCGATAATGCATTCGCTCACGAAATACGGCCCTATGTGCTCAACGGTTCGACCGCCTACCAGAGCCTGGCGCGCAACTCCACCTGGTTCGCGAACGTCATTTACAGTCCGACCGCCTACACCATCTTTTCCTTCGAGTACCGAAGAATCGATAGTTCTTATGCGATCGGCCCGCACTCTGTCGCGGACGTGTATGGCGTAGCTGGAGGTTACCGGTTTTAGCCATGCGGACCCCTCCCACAATGCGTAGCTACTGCGTGAAGGGCATGATTTTATTCTGGCTCCTTGGTAGTGCGGTGGCGACGCACTCGGAACAGCTGCTGGATGTAACTGCGCAAACTGAACATACGCGGAGGCAGCCGCCGGCTGCGATCTGGCTAACCCCCCTCCATCCGGCCGGCGTCTCAACTCCTGGCACGGGTAAGACGTATACCCTCCTGCAAAAAAACAAAGAGTTCACGCCGCACCTGCTCATTGTCCCGGTTGGAAGTGTGGTGCACTTTCCCAATGCGGACCCCTTCTTTCACAACGTCTTTTCTTTGTTCGAAGGGCGTCGCTTCGACTTGGGCCTCTATGAGGCAGGCTCGTCGAAGGAGATTACTTTCAGCCGGGAAGGCGTTTCCTACATATTTTGTAATATCCACCCCGAGATGAGTGCAGTGGTGATTGCGTTGTCCACGCCTTTTTATAGCGTCGCTGGACCACAAGGAACTTTTCGCATCCCTAACGTTCCCGCGGACGATTACATGCTCCACATATGGGTAGAGGGTGAGAGTCAGGGGGCATCCAATGTCTCCACGCGCAGAGTACGGATCTCTGCCGATCACACGGATTTGGGAGTGATTCATCTTCCGCAGCTTCCTCATGGTCCGGCGCCCCATGAGAACGAATACGGGCAGAAATATGACACCCACGAACCGGATATTTATTAGGTGTGTTGTTTCGCCACGAATCGATCGCGGTTTTGGCAGATTTTCCCGACTAACCTGTAAATATTGCCTAAGTATTTTGTTTGTCGCGGTTTAGCTTTCGGCATCAAACAAAGCAGAGGACGATATCATGCCGAAGCAAAAGCCTAGCGCGAGACTCGAGAATTGGGCGGTTGTGGAAAGCGAGAACATCGCGAGCTACCAGGCGTTGTGCACTGGAAGCTTGTTGGTAGGTAAAGTATTCAGCCACCCAACCATGGGGGAAGGCACATTCATCTTCACCTCGCCGATTGTGCGGTTTGATGAGAAGACGAACGTTGTGGAAACAAGAAACACCGCTTATCAACTCGGCCAAGCCAGCAAGGATTACAAGGTTTGGGCTGAGGAGCAAACGCGAGCAGCTGCCTAAACGCTCTGTAGGATTCGCGGAAGCACTTCTGTTGCCGACCCCAGAACGATCTCGTCGAAGGCGTCCGCGTTGAGCGGCTCCTCTGGACCAACATACGTGGTGCCGATGCCGTGTTGGTTGGCGACATGTACGAATCCCGCTGCGGGGTAAACAGAGCCCGAAGTGCCTACCACTAGCAAGCGAGAAGCGCGATCGAGTTCTGCGTAGATTCCTTTCATGTCTAAAGGAACTTCGCCAAACCACACGATGTGCGGGCGAATCGGCTCGCCGCACTCCGAGCACTTGGGCAGCTCAGCAGCGGTTTCATAGAAGGACTGGTCCGGAAAAGGGACGTTGCACTCCACGCAGCGAGATTGGAAAAGTGTTCCGTGCATGTGGTGCACGCGATGCGTTCCGGCGCGCTCGTGAAGGTCGTCGACGTTTTGCGTGCACAGATAAAAGCGATTGCCCAGCTTGCCTTCAATATCGGCTAACGCCAGGTGCGCGGCGTTGGGCTCTACAGCCAGGGCATCCCGGCGGCGCATGGAGTAGAAACGCCACACCAACTCTGGATTGGCGTGCCAGGCCTCGGGTGTTGCCACTTCCTCGACTCGGTGGCCATTCCACAAACCTCCCGAACCGCGGAAGGTAGCAAGTCCGCTTTCCGCTGAGATACCTGCACCGGTGAGAACGAACAGGTGGTCTTGCCGCGTGAGCTTCATGTCAAATTATTGGGCTGCGGTCGCGCCGTGCGCACTAAGCGCCATGGCTGGCGCGGGAGCATTCCCCGGTCGCCTGTGCTTCGCCTCTTGCACTGGCGGCGTTCCCGCACGGCACTCTTTTGGCACATTCTTCATCTGCTTGGCGAACACCAGGTAACTGGGGGTCGCTGGCCGCAGTGTAACCCAGTAGCTCGACGCCGTGAGCAGGGGCTTCTTCTGCGTGATGATCTGGTTCTCCAGAATCTTCACTCCACACACCAGATTATTCCTGGGTTGGAGGATAGTCTTCGCAGGATCCTTTTCCGGTAAAGTCTTGTCATGCTGCCAGTCGAAATCGCAGCCATACCGGTCTGCATCCATATAAGTAAGCTGCAGTAGACCTTCCTGTCGCACCGTCTGCTTGCTAACCGTGTCCTTGACCGCAACTTCCGGTTCAGTATGGCGTACGCTCGTCGTCGGTTTCAGGCCCGCCTCTGCCCCGGCAAGAGCCTGGAAGGTATAAGCCCAAAAGGCTCGTTTATCAGCATCGCTCAGGGTGGCGAACCGAGGACAATAGCTCCTTACCTCGCGAGCTGCGCTCGACGAAAGCATTTCCGGCGACAAAGCCTGCTCCACAATCTGATCCCACTGCGGATCCCAGGATTGTTCTCCCAACTCGTCCTTCTTCTCGGCGATGGGCGTCGCGGGGGCTGCTTTCATTTCCGGCTGAGCCGGTTGGACTGGCTGCAGAGGCGGCTGCTGCGCGGCGTGGCTGCCGCAACCCGCCAGTACAAGAACGCACAGCGGCACGACCACCATCCTCCGCCTTGTGATTGCGCAAACCATAGCTGGTCAGGTTAGATGCGGGAAATGCCTTTGGGGAAAACGAAAACATTCCAACAGTAACCGAGGTACACACACGTGTTTTCTTGCCTCAGGGATAGGATCGTAATCAGATCGAAGCAAAGGAATCGCGTGCAGCGGCAGAACGGCTTTTCTCTATTATCCCGGCGTCACTTTCTCTTAGCTTCTGTTGCGCTTGCAGGCTCAGCATCTTTCTCCGCACTCAATGCCAGCTCGCCAGCCACCGATCCCGCCGCTCCACGAGGAAGGCAACGTAATCTGCTCAGCAATGCGTGCCACCCTGAGAAACTCAGGCAATCACTCATTCCTCAAGCTAAATACCGCCCATTCCCTACCATTCACGACCGTGGCGCGTGGGACGGACTCCGCGCGGAGACGCGGGCCGGCTTGCTCGCCGCCGGAGAGAAATATCTGCGCTGCCAATGGCCAGAGATGCCGGCTACGATCTTCCTCGAATACGCAAGGAACGGAAACCGGACCGACTACGAGAACCTTCGCAATGCGCGCATTTCTGCTTTGCAGGCTTTGGTGTTTGCGGAGTGCGTCGAAAGCAAAGGCCGCTTTCTGGACGACATCACCAATGGGGTGTGGGCCATATGCGAGGAGAGTTTCTGGGGCGTACCCGCTCACCTCTCTATTCAGAAGGCCGATCTGGGTCTACCGGATCCGAGAGATCCTATCGTCGACCTCTTCGCCGCGCAGACGTCGGCGCTACTGGCTTCCTCTATTTACTTGCTCGATTCGACACTTGATGCGGTCTCCCCACTCATCCGCGAACGAGTTTATTTCGAGACCGAGCGTCGCATTCTGGAGCCACTTCTGGCAAAAAACTTCGCCTGGATGGGCTTGCCTGGCGGCTCAGAGGGTAAGGTCCAGCCGGTGAATAACTGGAATTCATGGATCTGTTGGAACTGGTTGACCACGGCTCTGTTGCTCGATAAGGATGAAGCCCGCCGCTACCGGAGCGTCGAGAAAGTCGCGCTTTGCCTGGATAGATTCATCGATACCTATCCCGATGACGGCGGTTGCGAAGAGGGCCCGGGATATTGGAACGTGGCAGCGGGCGCAATGTTCGACGCGCTCGAGCTCTTCTACTCGGCTACCTCGGGCGCAATGGATATCTTCGGCGATCCGCTGATCACCCAGATGGCCCTCTATATGGATCGCGTGCACGTCGCAGGCGAATACTACCTCAACCCAGGAGACGCCAGCCCCATCATTCAACTGGATGTGGATAAGATTTATCGCTTCGGCAGAAGACTGAAGAATGAGGATTTGATATCGCTCGCCGTAGCCAGCATCCCGGCCCACTATCGCCCCAACACTCTTCCTGCGATTTTCAACGAGACGGCGTTGCGCGCCCAGCCACCTGCCAAGGCAAGGCTCTTGCGTGACACCTGGCTGCCGGACTCCCACATCATGGCCGCCAGAGTAAGGGCGGAATCAGTAGAGGGGCTCTACCTGGCCTGCATCGCAGCCGACAACGGCAAGAGTCACAGTCACAACGACACTGGAAGCTTCTGGGTCTATTCCCAAGGTTGGCCCGTGCTCATCGATATGGGGCAGGAGACGTATCAGAAGAAGAGCTTTGACGCGCACCGCTACGAAATCCCTTCCATGCAGTCTGCCTATCACAACTTGCCGACGATCGGGGGCGTGCAGCAGGGTGTTGGGCGAATGTTCCGAGCCACCGACCTTGTCTACGAGGCCGATGACCGTGCGGCGCAACTTGGCATGGAACTGGCTACTGCGTATCCTGCTGAGTCGCGGTTGAAGAGTTGGCGGCGCACAGTAAACCTCGACCGCGCTAACAATGTGATTGATATCAGTGACAATTACTCCCTAAGTGAGCCAGTAACGAATATCACCTTGAACCTCATGACCGCGTGCAGCGTAGCGGAAACCGGAAAAGGTCAACTCACACTTACCTCCGCGCAGGGCGCGCCTCCGACTTTGATTTCGTTCGATCCAAACTTCCTTGCCGCGAGTGTAGAAACGATTCCTCTGGAGAACGCAGAGTTGAAGCGCAACTGGGGGAGCCGGATCTTTCGGATCCAGCTGAACACGCCTGGCAAGATCTCCGGTCGGCTGAAACTGACAATTTCTGCGGGGTGAACGCGAGGGTTGGCCGCCGGTAGCGCGTTAGCGGGCGCTCGCGTAGTCTTCGCGGTACGGAGTGAAGATGTCTAGAACCTCGGAGTCCTCTTGTGCGGAAGCCTGATGTTCGACATCGCCCGGAACCAGGAAGCTGTCTCCCGTGGTTGCCTCGAAAACGCCGCCCGGATGCTGGAACGTGAGATGGCCGCTGATGATATACACCATCTGTTCGTGCGGATGACTGTGCCTGATGCCGACCCAGCCCTTCTTCATCCTATGCCGGACGAGCATCATGCTGGGGCTGTAGGACATGACTTGCCGGCGGAGTCCCGGCTCCGGTTCAGACATGGATTCGTCTTCGGTATGCAATACCTCTACTGTGCTCAAAGGCATGAAATCCCCTCAATCAAGCTATACACGATTACTCCTTTATTTATCGCGCCATCCAGCCGCCGTCCACCACCAGTACTTCACCCGTGATGTAGTCGCTCGCTGACGAGGAGAGAAAAACGGCAGCGCCCGCAATGTCTTCCGGTTCTCCCCAGCGTGCAGCTGGAATGCGAGCCAGAATTTGGCTGTTTCGCACCTCGTCCTCTCGCAGCGCCGTGGTATTTTCCGTGCGAAAGTATCCGGGAGCGATTGCGTTCACCTGGACATTACGCCCCGCCCATTCATTGGCTAGCGCCTTGGTCAATTGCGCCACGCCGCCCTTGGAGGCCGCGTACGCCGGCACCCGAATTCCCCCTTGAAACGACAGCAACGACGCGATGTTGATGATTTTTCCCTGGCGCCGGTCAAGCATGCTGCGGCCGGCTAGCTGGCTCAAACGGAAAACGCTGTTCAAATTTACCTGGATCACATTCATCCACGCTTGCCAGTCATGGTCTTCCGCCGGCTCTCGATAGATGGTGCCGGCATTGTTGACCACCACCTCCGGTGCCCCCATGGCTCCCAAAACAGCTTCGTACAGTGAGTCTGCGCCCTCCGGTTGGCTAAGGTCCGCGGCGAAACTTCGGGATGCGCGGCCCAGCGAGCGAATCTTTTCGCTCGTCTCCTGCGCAGGCCGGCGATTGCCATGGCATGCGACCGACGCTCCCGCCTCAGCGAGAGCGATAGCGATAGAGGCGCCAAGCCCCCCGGCAGACCCAGTGACGAGAGCGAGCTTTCCATCGAGACGAAACTTGTCGAGAATTCCCATCGTTTGGCCGCCTTTCCTTACACCATGAACCAGTCGATGATCATTCTTCTTGCGCCCCGTGCGGGAAAATTGAGTAAGAAAAATAATAGCGAAACCATAAAGGCTGCGGTAAACTGATCCACAACGAAGGACAAACGCGATGATAGTTAACCCACAGACCCAACACCTCGCTCAGCCAGTCCAGCCCAACGGCATGTCGGGCTTTGCCGGCTTGAAGGAAATAGAGCGCCCCTAGCGCACTTCGTTAGCAGATTTACGAAGGCCCTGAGGCGCAGCCTCAGGGCCTTTCTTATTTGGGAAACGGCGCCTGGGGATTACTTCCTTTGTTTGAGCCATCCGGCTCCAACTCCTCGCTGAGGCGCATATGCCTCGCGATCTACCAGTTGTTCAGAGTGAGTGATCTATGCGTGTTTCCAAAAATAACCAGAACGTGATGCGTGAAGTGCTTGCCTTCCTCTTGCGCCATTGGCGGCGTGAGGCATGGCTGGTTACCGGTGTCGCCTGCTCCATGGTGGTAGCAACGATTGCCGATTTATTCATGCCGGTCTTCGCCGGGCGCATGGTCGATGCCGTTGCCATGCACGGCCGCACCCACCCGCAGGCATTGCACGCCGCATTGTCGGCGTTGACCACGATGCTCTTGTTGGGCGGCATCCTGGTCGCCGGCCGTCACTTGTCGCTCATGGGCATCAGCCGGCTCACCATAAGGTTGATGGCGCGCATGGCCGGCGATGCGTTCTATCGCGTGCAGCGGTTCTCAACTGACTGGCACGCCAACAATTTTGCCGGCTCGATTGTCCGTCGCGTTACGCGCGGCATGTGGGCCGTTGACCTGATGGATGACACGCTGCTCCTGGCCTTGCTGCCCGCATCGCTGGTGTTGGTGGGCAGTGCGCTGTTGCTGGGTTTCCATTGGCTATCGATGGGGCTGATCGTGGCCACCGGTGCGACGCTGTATGTCGGACTTTCCATCGCGCTGTCGCTGAATTTTGTGTCGCCGGCAGCCCGCCTTTCGAATGCACAAGATACGCTGGTGGGCGGTTCCTTGGCGGATGCTGTGACCTGCAATGCAGTGGTCAAGTCCTTCGGAGCCGAAGCGCGTGAAGATGCGCGTCTCGGCCGGGTGCTCAACAAGTGGAGCCGTCGTACCTATCGCCACTGGACCAATGGCACCTGGAGCGGGACCACGCAGATGATCGTGCTGCTGTGTCTCAGAGCCTCGGTGACTCTGTATGCGATCTGGTTGTGGTGGCAAGGTCGTGCCACGCCCGGCGGAGTCACCTTCGTGCTCACCAGCTACTTTATCGTGCACGGATATCTGAGAGACGTGGGCCAACACGTGGCGAACTTGCAGCGCAGCGTGAACGAGATGGAAGATCTGGTCGAGATGCACATGCTTCCGCTCGGCGTAGCAGACCGGCCTAACGCGGAGCCGATTCGTATCGGCAGGGGTGAGGTGCTCTTTGACCGGATCACGTTCCGTTACGGTGCGCACCACGAGCCGCTGTTCCACGATTTCACGCTGCGGATCGAGGCCGGCGAACGTGTGGGCCTGGTCGGCCACTCTGGATCCGGCAAGAGCACCTTCGTCAAGCTGCTGCAGCGGCTCTACGATTTGAATGAGGGCCGCATCCTGATCGACGGGCAGGAGATTGCAGCAGCCGCACAGGTCTCTTTGCGTTCACAGCTCGCGCTGGTGCCGCAAGAGCCATTGCTGTTCCACCGCTCGCTGGCGGAAAACATTGCCTACGCGCGTCCGGAAGCATCGGCGGCGGAGATCGAGCGTGCAGCCCAGCTTGCCAATGCGCACGACTTCATCATTCGCCAGCCGAAGGGCTATGCCACGCTGGTTGGCGAACGCGGGGTCAAGCTCTCTGGCGGCGAACGCCAGCGGGTGGCGCTGGCCCGTGCCTTTCTGGCGAATGCACCCATTCTGATTCTGGACGAGGCGACTTCCAGCCTCGACTCTGAGTCAGAGGCGCTCATCCAGGAGGCGATGCAGCGGCTGATTGTCGGGCGCACCGCTATCGTGATCGCACACCGCCTGTCGACGGTGCGGATGCTTGACCGCATCCTCGTCTTCGACCAGGGCCGCGTGGTCGAAGAGGGCACGCACGATGTGCTGGTCCGCAGAACCGAAGGCACCTACAAGCGTCTCTTCGAACGGCAGGCGCTTGGGCTGTTTGTTGAGGAGACGGATATGGATGAGGCGGAAGAGCTGAGCGCCTGAGCGCTCAGTTCTTCCCGATCGTGACGGAACCACAGGCTTTCCGGGCCTTGGCGATGAGAGGGATCCACCGTGCCTTCCAATTCTCAAGCAGGCGCTAAAGCCGCCCAAGGAGCGAACTCATTCATGGACGGTGGAAACGACCCTCTAGAACAGCTTTGGCCACGATGTGTCCATCCATCGCCTTCATCACATCCGCCTGGGTTGCGTCGGGCCCCAGGCTCAGCTTGGTATCGAGCGCAAATAGCTCGTAGGTGTAGTGGTGATACGGTCCGGGTGCGCGCGCGCCCATGCCCATGTACCCTACCTTTTGACCTCGGTTCAGCGCCTGGATCGAGCCGTCAGGCAGTTGCGCTTGCGCTGGCTCGCCCTCCGGAAGTTCACGCGCCGTGCCTGGAATATTGAAGATCATCCAATGCAACACCTCGTTGGTGGTCTTGTTCAGCGAGGTGTCCGGATCATGCAGGATCAGCGCGAAGCTAACCACCCCGTCCGGTACATTCGTCCAGGTGAGATGGGGGGAAACCGGGGCGCCGTTCTCCGCTGCCTGGGTGTACTTGTTAGGGATAATGCCGCCGTCATCAAATGCTGTTGTGGTCAGCGTGAGTCCAGGCTTGGCCATTGGCGGAGGCGCAGCCGCCGGGGTTTGTGCCATCGCTCCGATGGTTAACATCAAAACCGCAACTGCCGTGAACCTTTTCATCGTCGCTCCGATATCTAGTACGATCAGGGTAGTTTAATTCTCTTCGAGGAGTAAACGCGGGTGCCTGCAAAAAAGACCGTTATTCTTAGCTTCAGCCTTTTCCTGTTCGGATTCTCACAGCATCTTGTCTGGGGCCAATCCGCTCCGGCCGCGGATGGCATCTATACCGCCGAGCAGGCGCATCGCGGCGAAGCTCTCTACCAGAAGCAGTGTGTGGCCTGCCACGGAGCGGCCCTGGATGGTGCCGGTCCGTATCCGCCGCTCAGTGGGGATGATTTCCTCACTAAATACGCGGGCCAGCCTGCGCTTCCCCTCTATGACATGATCCAAAAGTTGATGCCGGCCACCAACCCAGGCACGCTCACCCGTCCGGAAGCCGCCGACCTTCTTTCTTATATTCTCAGCTTCAACAAATTTCCAGCCGGCAAGACGGAGCTGCCAAGCGCCGAAGATGGCCTGAAAAAGATTGTGATTCCCAAGGCCGCACCTAAGGCTTAATTCGGCGAATCGCCGAGAGCTTGAGCAATTGCCCGTTCCGCAAGGGGCGCCATCACCGCGTACCCTTGCGCCGTCGGGTGAACGCCATCCGACGATAGGCCTGGAAGCATAGCGCCCTTGGCATCCGCCATGGAGCTGTAATAGTCCAGGTAGACGTATCCATTCTTAGCGCAGAAATTCTTTAGCCACTGGTTCAGTTCACGAATTCGCTCCACCGGCTGAATGCTCGGTTTCCATGGGTACGCATACGCCGGAGTGATGGAGGCGAGCACTACCTTGATCCCGCTCTGCTTTGCGATCTCTGCCATCGAGCTAAAGTTGTCCTCGATCATCTGCTGGGTCGAGGGCCCGGTGTTGCCGGCTATATCATTGGTGCCTGCCAGGATGACCACCGCTGCGGGATGGAGATGCACGACATCCTGCTGGAAGCGCACCAGCATTTGGGGCGTCGTTTGTCCGCTGATTCCCCGGTTCACGTACGGTTTACCCGGAAAAAATACTCCCGTTTTTGGGGAACGTCCCCAGGCGTCGGTGATTGAATCTCCGAAAAAAACCACTCGCTGCTCGCCACTTTTTACCGCAGGCAGTGCCTCATTGTTCGCCCGGTAGCGAGCCAGGTCTGGCCAATCGTCGAGTTGCACCTGCATCGCCTGCGCCGGCTGCGCCCACACGTAACCCAACAACAATGCCCCACAAACCCATAGACCTGGTTTCAATGCATCACTCTCTCATCCCGGCAAATGCCCAACTGCATGACAGTTACAGGTGATACCAGTGATCGGCACCAAAAACAAGCCCGAGAGTGATGAGGGCGATTACGATTTCGCCTACGGCGCCGACGATCAGGGGGCGTGCACCCTGCTTACTCAGCTCGCGAAGGTTGGTCCGCAGACCCACCCCGGCAAAGGTGAGCAGAAAGGCCCAGCGCGACAGATTGCCCACGGCCGCGAGTTGCGGCTTGGTGAAAAACCCAACCGTGGCCAGCAGGGAAATCAGCAGAAATCCCAGAACGAACTTGGGGAACTTCCGCCAGAGAAAGGCGCCTTTATTCTGCACGTCCGCGGCCTGGCCTTTCGAAGCCCAGTAGATGGCGTATCCCAAAACGACAAAGCCGATGGTGGCGTTGCGGCAGGTCTTGGCGAGTACCGCAACCTTACCGGCCGCGTCGGAGTAGAGTGCTCCGGCAGCGGTGGCTTCCGCGGTATTATCCACCGCGAGGCCGGCCCATAGGCCGTAGGCGTGGTCACTCAGGTGCAAGAAGTGTCCAATCAGCGGAAAGAGAAAGAGTGACAAGGCGCCGAGCAGCAGAATCGCGGCGATGGCATAAGAAGAATCCTCCTCGTCGGCGTCAATGGCTCCCTGGGCGGCGATGATGGCGGAGACTCCGCAAATCGAGGAACCGATAGCCAGCAGACTGACCAGCTTGGGCTTGAGCTTGAATGCCCGCCCCAGGTAAGTCATGAACGTAAGGGCTAGGACGAGTTCAATCGCGATGAGGGCCAGCGAAAGGCCGCCAAGCCGGCGAACGTCTCCCAGGAGAAAGCGCGCGCCGAGCAAGACGATCCCAGCCTTGAGCCAGAATTCATAAGTCGCGACCCCGGAGCGAAAGATGGCGGGTACCCCGACCGTATTCGAAATGGCCAGGCCGATAAGGATAGCCCAGAGAACATACTCGATATTCGGCAGCACCAGGTGATGCGCCTTGCCGTAGGAGGCGATGAATTGCTCAATGAACTTGCCTGCATAGCCGACCACGGCGAGCAGAAGGATTCCTGGAATCAGGCCGGCGGCGGCGCGGCCCGGCGATAGTGCAGCTTGCGCTTGTGCTGCAGGGGCAGAACTTCGGACGCTTGGGCTTGCCATAGTTTTCTCTTTCTCGCAGTCTTACCAGGGAACCGTCTTGAGGATGCCAAAACGGACCAGCAGCGCCGCGGCGAACGCCAGGAGAACGGCCCAGGTGTCGAGAGAAATGCGGTTGACCGGGGATGAATTGGGCATATACGGATACTCCTCTGTCTGAAGGCGATTGCAGATTTGCTAGGGAACTATGCGAAGAAGGAGGGATCTAGCGACAACAACAGGTGGAGAGCCTGTTTACGAGGTAACGTGTCTGATCGGCAGAGTACACCCAATGGACACTAACATAGCCGGACCATGCGAGCAAGGGTGCCGTCTGAAATTAATCCCGTTCACAATATGTACCCGCAAGCTTTAATATCCTGCGAGCATGATGCGCCTGCTAAGTATTTGTGCTCTCGCCACTTTTCTCATGCCTCTTTCTCCTGCCGAGACGATTCTGGTTCATGGCCATCGCGGCTCCCGCGCAACGCGGCCTGAGAATACCCTCCCGGCCTTTGAATATGCCATTCAACACGGCGCGGATGCTCTGGAACTAGACCTCGCGGTGACCAAAGACAATGTGCTGGTGGTATCGCATTTTCCGTACATCACGGCGGATTCCCCAGGGGAACGCGTGTGCACGGGCCCGCCGCTGCCGCCGCACACGGCAATTCACAGCCTTACGTTGGCCCAAGTGGAGCAATACGACTGCGGGTCCCACACCCTTCCCGCCTTTCCCAAGCAGGTGGCCGTTCCAGGAACCCATATTCCGACCTTTGAGCAGGTGCTCGACCTGGCGCCCCAGGGCACCTTCGACTTCAATGTGGAAACCAAGATATTCGCCAACCACCCGGAACTGACGCCGGGCCCGGAGGAGTTTGTGCAGATGATCGACGAGGCGGTGAAGCGGCATCACCTGCAATCGCGCGTGATTCTACAAAGCTTCGATTTTCGAACTCTTCGCGCGATGAAAGTGCTTGACCCCTCCATACGGCGCTCCGCCCTGGTCGATGATCCTCAGTACGACGCGATGATGGGGATCACGGATACGGATAAGGACTTTCTCTCTCTGGGCCGTAAGTCTGAGGCGACGATCATTAGTCCCAGTTTCGATCTGGTGACGCCGGAAAAAGTGGCTGCAGCGCATGCAGCCGGCTTGCAAGTGCTGCCTTTCACGGTCGATAAGCCGGAAGACTGGCAAAAGATGGTCGATGCCAAGGTGGATGGCATCATCAGCGATGATCCCGAAGCGCTCGTCCTCTGGTTGCGCAGCCGCGGGCTGCACCCGTAAGTCTGCCCCGAACAACGGGGACGTTAATTGGAGCTAATCGAGTAACGAACCACCAGCCCCTCGACAAAAGTTACTTCCACGCGCCGGTCGCCAGTCGCGTATTGCATTACCTGCGTTTTCAAACCATCGTTCGAGACGGATTCCGACACCTGCTTTCCCGGGCCAAACAGGTTGTTGACCTCGTCCATCTTCATGCCGCGTTTGAGCTGAGCCGTTGCGGGAACCGCGGCGCCAGCTTCGGGGTTTTGCGCAGCGGGCGCTGCCTGATCACTATCGAAACTCACGTAGTCGGCGAGCAGCTTCATGATCGCTTGCGGAGTTTTTTGGTCCGCCGGGATTGAGCCGGACCAACGTAAGTTGAATCGCGAGCCGCCGCGCATGCGCTTGTCGGCAACCTGTTGTGCCTTGATCTGGCTGGCTACCTGGGCGGCGGCTTGATTGTTGGCTTCCTGACGTTCTCGCCGTGCTCGCTCGCGATCGAGATCTCGCTGCAGACTCGCCTTCTTGTCCGGGTCGGTGGTATCGGCGATTTGCTGTTCCAGTTGTTTCTCGTAGTCGCTCTTGTCCACTGACTTGGCGGCGACCGTCGTGCTGCTGTCGTCGAAAAAGGTGCCGAAGCCGCCGCCGTCCAGCTGAAATTCAATCCGGTCATCCTTGACCACGATCCCGGTAACCCTGGCAGTGGCGCCTTTGGGAATTGCAACGCCATTGCTTTTGAGACGATTGGAGTACTCCTTCCAATTCATGGGGACGTCTTTGTTGTAGCGTAAGTCGACGCCTTGCTGGGTCCCCGGCATGTCGATCTTCAGCGTCACTTCCTTGCCTACGAAATAGGCCTCAAGCGAGTTGGGATCTTTTTGCGCGCTTAGCGACAAGGTAAAGAGCGCCATGGCAAGCATGACTATGCTCTGTCTGAATCGAGACACGGTTGCCTCCTCCTGGCCCCCGGCGAGGGACGGCATGATGATATGCGAGGTGCAGTCTGTGCTCAAACAAATAGTGTGATTTGGCCCCGGCAGGGGGCGTGGAATGAGCAAGATAGCGACCCTTTTCCCACCCGTTTGGATATGCTGCTCGAAATCATGGGTGGCAAACTCCCGTGGCAAATCTTATATACCGGGCCAGCAACTTGCGGTAGTTGCTGGGGTTCTCACCACTGTCGGGGTGTGTCTTGCATACGACGAACAGTTTGGCCGGAAGATCGAAGTGCACCGTTGCACAGGCGACTGGCAGGTTGCTGATTGGTACTCTGGCGCTTACCCAACTTGGCGATCCCATCCCTTCGCTCGCGGCCAAGAAAAATCCACCAGAGCCGCAGACAGTTCAAGTAAAAATGCCGGCGCCCCCCAAGCTGAAACAGGTTCAAGGCGACCAGCGCATTCTGCATGCGCTCGATCGGCTGACCTTCGGTCCGCGTCCCGGTGAGTTGGAAGAAGTGAAGACCGCCGGACTGGATGCCTGGATTGCCCAGCAGCTCCATCCTGCAACCATCGATGACTTTGCGCTGGAGGAACGGCTGGCACAATTTCCCGCCATGCACTTGAGTGAACAGGACCTGACGCACAAATTCCCTCCCGGCAGCATCATCCGCCAAGTGGAGAACGGGAAAATTTCTGTGCCCCTGTTCAACGCGACCGAACGGGCTATCTATGAGAACCAGGTAGTCACCGATCGCAAGAAACAAGAGCAGGACAAAGCCAAGGCGAAAAATTTGCCCGGCACGCCCGCTAACAACCAAAGCGTGCCGCCGTCTCCCGTACCGCCGGTTCTCTCTGATGCTGAAGTGACAGCTCTGCTAAGCCTGGCTCCCGGTCCGCGCATGGTGAAGGTGCTTGCGCTCCCCGCAGGCGAATTCGGAACCATTCGGCACCAGCTTTCGCCCGTACAGCGAAAAGCCCTGGAAGATGGAATGTCCCCGGAACAGCGCGAAACCTTGATTGCGCTGGACAACCCGCGCCAGGTGGTGCAGAACGAGTTGCTGCAAAGCCGGATTCTGCGCGCGGTTTACAGCCAGCGCCAGCTGCAGGAAGTGATGACCGACTTCTGGCTGAACCACTTCAATATCTTTCAAGGCAAGACGGGCGAAGAGATCTACGGCCTGGTGCCCTACGAGCGCGATGTGGTCCGTCCCAACGCTTTGGGTAGCTTCGAAGGTCTGCTCGTGGCCACGGCAACCAGTACCGCGATGATGACCTACCTGGACAATGCGAGTAGCACCGGCCCGCACTCCCTGGTCGCTTACGGACCCCCCAACCGTCCCTTCGCTCCCGCTAAGGGTGGTGGGTCAAAGGGCCTGAACGAGAACTACGCGCGCGAGTTGATGGAGCTGCACACGTTGGGCGTGAACGGCGGCTATAGTCAACGCGATGTGACCGAAGTGGCCAAGGTCTTCACCGGCTGGACGATTGAGCAACCGCCTAAGGGTGGACCGCGCTTTGTCTTCGATGAAAGCCGCCATGAGCCGGGCAGTAAGTTCGTACTCGGCGTCGTAATTAAAGAGAACGGCGTTAAAGAAGGACTCCAGGTACTGCACATGTTGGCCACCAGCCCGGCGACCGCACACTTTGTCTGCCGCAAGCTGGCAGTGCGTTTTGTCAGTGACAATCCGCCACAGAGCCTGGTGGACCGTTTGAGCACGGTCTTTCTGGCTTCGAATGGCAACATCGGCGAAGTCATGCGCTTTCTGGTGCAATCACCCGAGTTTTGGTCCGTTGCTTCCTATCGCGCCAAGATCAAGACTCCCGAAGATTTTGTGATCTCTGCCATACGCGCGGGCGGAATCGATGTGCAAGACGCCAACGTGGTAGTGAAGGCGATTAGCGATCTGGGACAGCCGCTGTACGGCCGGCAAACTCCGGATGGCTACTCGATGCTTTCGACTCCGTGGGTGAACAGCTCAGCGTTGCTGGAACGAATGAACTTCTCCCTGGCGTTAGCGGGTAACCGGCTGAGCAAGGGAGTTACGGTGGATTGGCTGAGCCAACTTGGAGCGACCTCGTTGCAGCAGCCGGAGGAGCAGGAACGGCAGATAGAGAACTTGATACTGCACGGTCAGGTTTCCGATAAGACTCGCGAGTTGATTTTGCAGCAACTGGCGGTGGTTGCTCCCCAACCTTCGCAGCAGCCGGGTAGCGCCCAACCGATCGCAATCGCGGGAAGCGCACCATCCAAGCCGCCCACCTCCAACCAACCGCAAACGCCCGCACAGGAGCATCAGTTTGCGGATCGAGCAGCAGCACTCACCGCGGGATTACTATTCGGGTCGCCCGACTTTCAACGCCGCTAACGATCTGCGGTTTTACTCCCGGCGGATGGATTCCCATAGCATCAACTTATAGAACCGCACCCCGGGAACTGGATTTTCGTTGAACCTGCTAATCTCCTCAAATCCCAGGGAACGATAAAGTTTGCCTGCCTCCGGCATCGCCTCGTTCACTGTATCGAGCACCACGGCCTTGCATGCATGCGCGCGTGCCCAATCGATTGCACTACGCACCAGCCCGCGGCCCAGGCCGTGCCCACGAAAACGTGGTTCTACCCACAGCCGCTTCATCTCGGCGGCATCCGTCCCATCGGTTAGCATGCGCCGCGTAATCGCGACACAACCGGCTCCTTGCCCTTTAATTCGCGCTAACAGCAGGTCTGCCTCTTGCTCTACATACTTGCCCGGCAAGCCGCGAAGCTCCGCTTCATAACCGGGAATGCATACGGCGGCTGCCCCCGAAGGGGAGGATGCCAGGTATTTCCCATAGTTCGTTAACAGCGCACGTGCCTGCTCTGTATCCTCTGGCCATCGCGCGGGTGCGATCTCGTATTCGGCGGTCTTCGCTGTCATACGTTCTTCACATCAGGGTACATTGGACGCCGACGCTGCGTCGTCCATAGAATCGCGAGCATGAAGATATCAGCGCGTAATCAATTGCGAGGCAAAGTGGAGACGATTGTTCTAGGAGTCGTCACTGCAAAGGTGGCGGTTCGCGTAGGCGAAAATCTCATTGAGAGTGTCATCACTCGCCAAAGCGTGGAGGACCTGGGCATCAAAATAGGGGATGAAGTTACGGCGATCATCAAGTCAACCGAGATTATGCTGATGGTGGACTGATCTCCGTACTGCACCGCTCGAATATTCTGCGCAAGGGGTGCTGGCCTTCTGACAAGCAAAGCGCGATACTTCCTGCATGCTTGCCAGAACGATAACCCTGCTCCTTGGCGCGTTAGCTTTTCTCTTGCCGCCAGTCCTGCGCGAATCAAGCGCTGAGACCGGCGGCCCGGAATTCACCCAGGGCGGCGAGCTGAAACTTCCCCAGGGTTACCGCGAGTGGGTCTACCTGACGTCTGGATTCGACATGAGCTACGACCCTGCGATGCAGATGGGCGGCCAGCACATATTCGACAATGTCTTCGTGAATCCCGAAGCGTATAGGGCTTTTGTGAATACCGGAACCTGGCCAGACAAGACGATACTTGTCCTTGAGCAGCGAGCAGCCCGTGGCAAGGGCTCCATTAACCAGAGCGGCCACTTTCAAGCCGATTTCGCGGGACTCGAACTTCACGTGAAGGATGAGGCGCGTTTTCCGGGCAAGTGGGCCTTCTTCGCCTTTGGCAGCGAGAAGCCAGCGAAGGCAATCCCGGCCTCTGCCGACTGCTACAGTTGTCACGCCCAGCACGCGGCGGTAGACACCACGTTTGTCCAGTTCTATCCGACCTTGCTGCCCATCGCCAAAGAAAAGCGCACGCTTTCCGCCTCATATCTGAAGGATGAGGCCACACCGGTCAATAGGTAGCTATCGAGAGGCTGGGGAAACGCTGCGGTAGACGGAGCATATCTCGGCACGCGGCGGAAAGGCATGGGCCGCGTAGTCCTCTTCGCTGATTTGGAATTCGTCGTGCCATAACTTGCGCCAGGAGCTGCTGGCTTCGAGCAGCGAGTCCTGATCAGGTTGGATGTACACGATGTAGACCTCCCGCGGGTCGCGAGCCAGAGTGGCCTCCAGGTTGGCGACAACACTGCTGAACACCGGAGCTTCGAATGGATTCCAGAGGTAAAGCAGTAACGGTCCGTCAGGGAACGAGTACTGAGTTGCATCGGCTTGAATCGAGCGTATAGCCCCGCATCGCTGAGCTGATCCTCGATAGTTTGCGATGTTGGCTACTGCCACCGAATGCAGTTCGGGAGACAGTTCCACGCCGACAATCGCATGAAACGGATACTCGGAGGCGAGCAACAGAGCGCGACCTTTGCCCGAGCCCAGATCGACAAAGGTGTATTTTTCGAAGTCCACCTGGAGGCGAGGAAGGATCTGCCGAAATACCGAAGGGGGTACCCCATGGTAACCGGTATTAAACAGGTCTTTTCGACTTCCGCTGGGAAGATCCTCGGCGAAGATCAACCCGCTGGTCTCGACACCAAATTGCAGGTCAAACGGATGCACCGGGGCAAATTCTTTGGGCTGTTCAGTGGACTTTGGGGGCGGCCTCAAGCCTTTCCGCAACAATACTCGAGCTGTGGCGAATGTGCCACGTTCTGCAAGAGACTTGCGCAGCCGGTGCCGCATGCGTCGTAGGTTCAAGTGTGCGGATGCCCTCTTCTATTGTCTTCCAGTATCTGCCTTGGCCCGGCGATGTTTTGCCTGCGAGGGTATCTCATCCAATAAGAGGCCCTGTGCAATATTAAGTGGTACTGCCCGATAAGTGAGTTATTTCTCTCTATAATTGGCCGCATGCCTCAACCGGCAGAGATAACAGTCATGGCCAATCCGGCGCCAGTCGGGCCTCTGCGCGCCGCTTGCGCGGCAGACTATTCTTTCCTGGTTTTACGCGGCCATCAAGCCATCATGGGAATGAGGCACGAAATTACGGAATTGCTGGACCGCACTGGTCAAAGCGATAACCCTCTCCTTCGCTTGGACTTTTTTCTCGGGCGTGTAGCCCTCTTCCCGGGCAATCGGCCGGTCGCTCTTCTCGTTCGCTCGGCCTTCTGCCTGGAAGGAGTTGTGTTTCTCTATGAGAAAACGTTCTGTGGTATCCCAACCGGTTATCTGCGCGGCTTCGATCATCTGACGGGCGAAAGCAGTGTCATCGCACCTGAGGAACTCCGTGTCTCCTTCTTGCAGTGGGCGGTCCACCACCTCTTTGTGAAAACCTCTGCGCGTGTCGCCTGGGCCACCGTGCGCATCGGAGTAGCCGAACCCATTGCGATCGGCGAGCCGTTGCGTCACCCGCGAGTCGAAGCCGGGAGCGCATCCCGCGAGTACAGGCTCAAGCTCGGCGACACATTCGAGGCCATGCTGAGTCATTTCGGATCCCACACCAGGAGAAACCTTCGCTACTATCGACGCCGCGCTGAAAAGGAGCTTGAGGCTTCGTTCCATCCGCAACTCACCGTTGCGGAGAGCGACGAAGCTTTGCAACAGCTGAGCAAATGCTCATTCCAGCCGTTCCCGGTATCGCCGGCGGAGTGGCGAAAAATGGACGGCCTGCTGCGCACCCAACCGGGATACTTCGCGATGGGCCTGCGCGCGAACGGAGAGTGGATCAGTTATCTAGTGGGCGTGCGCAAGCGCAAGCTCACCTACGTTTTTATCCAGATGAATCACAACGGCTTCGCCCGCTATTCTCTCTCTACCGTACTGCGCTCTTATTTTTTTGAACATGAGATCGAGCGCGGACAGGAAGAAGTCAATTTCGTGAACGGAACCTGCGCCCTGTTTCAACGTTGGTGCGAAGTGGACAACTGTGTGACGGTGTCGGCGCACCGCGGTCTCGCGGCGTTCGTTATCTTTCACTGGATTGCCCCCTGGCACAGTGCCCCGGACCACGCATTGAATATGCAACGCTGGAACAGGGAACACACGAACGTCCGGCCCGCGCCCGCTTCACCGTAACCGAGCGCACTCGAGTCAACCAAAAGGTTGAGATTTCTCTCAACCCCCTACGCGATGAAAATGCATTCGGTATCAACTAGCCTCGAGCTATCGCCCATGGTGCTGGATGAGGTCGAAAACCGCGTAAGCTAGCGTGGGGGAAGATGCTTGCGGATAAAGGGCCACATGGGGCGTGCAACCGGTCAAGGGCAGCGGGGTGTGGCGCTGGCGGCCGCCGTACTGTTTTTGCTTAGTGGATGCCACTCCTCCGGTCTGCCCAAGCCGGCGACCAAGGCTTACCTGGACGAGGTGAAGGCTTTTTACGTGGGCCTTGCGGCGTTGCAGGTGGGAGACGATGTGCGCGCGGATACTACCCTCGAGCAGGCCACACAGCTGGCCCAGGGAGAACCGGCAGCCTGGGCAAACTGGGGCTTGCTCGCGTTGCGCCAGGGAAACTTCGAGGTAGCGGCGCAGCGGCTGGGCAAAGCGCAGAAGCTGGTGCCGGGAAACGATCAGGTTCATTATCTGTTGGGCGTTCTGGAAAGCAAACGTGGCAATCCGGCTCAGGCGATCGTCGAGCTGCGCAAAGCGGTACAGATCAACCCGCATGGCTTACGAGCAATGTATTTGCTGGCTCAGGAGCTTGAGCGCCAGGGCGACCCCAATAGTGAAGCCGAATTTCAGCAATTGCTGGAGCAAATCCTCGCTCAACAGCCCGGTAATCCAGCGGCCCTCTTGGAACTCGGGCGGGTGGCGGCCAAGCGCGGAGACGGACAAACTTTGCACTCCGTAGTCGCACAGATTGCTGCGCACGCCGGGAGCTGGCCACCGGAAGTACAACCACAGTGGACGGCCTTGCAGGCCGCGGCCGCCGGGCCCGACCCGCGAGCGGCTGCCGTGCGCATTGCGTTTTTGCGCAACTCATTGATGCGCGTGCCGGACTTTCGCCAGAGCCTTAGCGTGATTCAGCCTTCCGCAGGCAATGAGGCCGTCCCCTTCACCCGCTTCCTGCTGCTGCCCTCGCCCACATTTGCCCCGCCGCCGGCGGATACGGCTGTCCGCTTTCAGCCCGCGCCCATCGCAAATCCAGGTCCCGCGCAGAAAGGTGAAGGCTACTCCTGGATTGGAGCCATCTCGCTCACGGGAGAGGGCGCTCCAGTGAGCACCGTGGCCAATAGCCATGCAGTAAGGCTGGCAACCGGCGCGGCCTTTCCGTTCCCTGTAGGGCCCGCGAACGAGGTTCTTAACCCCGAGTCCATCCTGCCTGTCGACTTTAATTACGACTTCAAGACCGACCTCGTGCTAGCTGGAGGGGGCGGCGTTCGCTTCCTGCGCCAGGAGAGCCCAAGCTCCTTCACGGATGTGACCGTGCAAACAAAGCTGCCGCTGGGCTTGCTACATGCCCCCTACACCGGCGCTTGGGCGATCGATGTGGAGGCCGATGGCGATATGGACATTTTGCTAGGCTCCCATCAAGGACAGCCAGTAGTGCTAAGAAACAACGGCGATGGGTCCTTTACTGCGATACAACCGTTTGCGGCAATTTCGGGCCTCCGCGGTTTTGCCTGGGTCGACCTGGATGGCGATGGCAATCCCGATGCCGCCATGATCGATGGCTCGGGCGTGCTGCATCTCTTTCATAACCAGAGGGGAGGTTTATTTCGCGAGCTTGCGCTCCCGAATCCTCTTCCCCATGTGAAAGCAGTGACGGTTGCTGATGTAAGCAGTTCCGGAACGCTGGCCCTGGTGGCCCTGGAAGAGACGGGCGCTCTGGTGGCGATTACCAACGCTGAGGGTTGGAAGATCTCGCAGCTGGGGAACGCGCCCCAGTTTCCGGGAGAAGTGCGCCTGCATGCGGCTGATCTCGATAACAATGGGGCAATCGACCTGCTGCTTGCTCCCGTTGCGCCGAATGCCGGCGGCCCTTCTGGAGCCTTGGTGTGGCTGGGCAGTGGCGGCCAGAAATTTATCCCGCTTCCTCAACCCCTGGGGCCCGCACGTGTGTTTGATGTCGCCGACGTCAATGGCGATGGAAGGCTCGATCTACTGGGACTTTCGGCAGCCGGTCAGGCGCAGCAGGCACTCAACCAGGGAAGCAAAACGTATCAGTGGCAGATCCTTCGTCCACGAGCACGGCAAGCGACGGGTGACCAGCGTATCAATTCCTTCGGCATTGGCGGAGAGATGGAGCTTCGCTCTGGCCTCATGCTTCAGAAGCAGCCGATCACCGCGCCGCAAGTGCATTTTGGCCTTGGCGAGCAGGGAGGCGCCGACGTGGTAAAAATCCTGTGGCCTAACGGAATGGAGAACGCCGAGTTTGCGTTGAAGGCGGATCAGAAAGTGCTCACCGAGCAGCGCCTCAAGGGCTCGTGTCCATTTTTGTTTGCCTGGAACGGTAAGCAGATTGGCTTTGTAAAGGATGCCGTGCCGTGGGGTTCGGCAATCGGTCTGCAGATCGACTCGGTCGGCTCGCCTAAAATCGCGGCCACCGAAGAGTGGTACAAAATCGGCCGCGATCAACTTGTACCCCACGATGGCTACTACGACTTGCGCCTCACCGGCGAGCTGTGGGAAACCTATTACTACGACTACTTGAAGTTGATGGTGGTCGACCATCCAGTGGGCACCGAGATTTTTGCCGACGAGCGGTTTGTCGTTCCACCGGTCAAGTTAGCGATAACCGCTGTTGCGCCTCCGCGCCCCATTGCGAAAGCCACCGATGATCGTGGGGAGGACGTGACCGAGATCGTTAGCAAACTCGATGGCCGCTACCTGGATACCTTTGGACGCGGCCAGTATCAGGGGCTTACCCGCGATCACTTTGTGGAGGTTGATCTAGGCAACGATGTACCGGCGAGCGGGCCACTGTGGCTGATCGCCAAGGGATGGGTACACCCGACAGACTCCTCGGTGAATGTCGCGATCAGCCAGGGAAGCCAGCAGAAGGCGCGTTCTCTTAGCCTCGAGGTTCCGGATGGGCACGGCGGCTGGCGTACCGCCAAGGCGAACCTGGGCTTCCCGGCGGGCCGCAAAAAAACTTGCCTTATTGACCTCGAGAAGGTCTTCCTTCCTGGCGCACCGCACAAGCTGCGCTTGCGAACAAACCTTGAGGTCTACTGGGATTCCATCGAGTGGGCGCAGGGTCTGCCGAATGCGCAGCTCAAGGTCGCACGCTTGGACCCGTCGTTGGCGAATCTTCATTACCGGGGATACTCGGTGGTCCATCAAGCCAATGCTTCTTCTCCCGAACTGCCCGACTACAACCGGATTGCAGCCAGCCGGCAGATCTGGCGCGACCTTGAGGGCTACTACACTCGCTATGGCGATGTGCGTGAATTGTTGGCAGGCATCGATGACCGTTATGTGATCATGAACGCCGGCGACGAGATTACCTTGCGTTTTGTTGAGCAGCCGCCGCCGCCCACCGGATGGGTGCGGGATTATGTGATCGCCGGAGACGGCTGGATCAAGGATGGAGACTACAACACGGTCGACTCTCGAACGGTACAGCCCTTGCCCTACCACGCAAAGACTCAGTACAACCAGGCTCCGGGCAGCCTGGAGAGCGAATGGGTGTTCCGCCAACATCCAGAGGACTGGCAGAACTATCACACCCGCTATGTGACCTCAGAACCCATCGACCAGGCACTTGGGAGTGGTGCAGCGCAATGAAGGCAAGCATCACCGCAAGAGTTGTTTTGACCATTCTGTTTGTGGGTATGTTAGCCACTCCCCTTGCCATCAAGCAGGTTTCTGCGCGACGGGAAGAGGCGCAGGCAAAGCTGGATGAGGCCCAGGCGATAGCTCGATACGGCTTCCATTTGCAGGAAGTCTCGCAGCAGGCGGGCGTGCATTTTGTCCATCAGGCGCCGACCCTCGACGCCAAACTCAAGGGAATTATGCCGGAAGTCGCCTCCATGGGGGCTTCGGTTTCGATCGTCGATTTCGATCGCGATGGCTGGCCCGATCTCTATGCGACCAACAGCGCCTTTGGCAGCCAGAACCACTTGTACCGCAATATGCACGATGGCACCTTCCAGGACGTGGCCCCGCAGGTGGGGCTGGCGGATGTGAACCAGGCAGGAACCGGAGTCTCCATGGGAGCCGTATGGGGCGACTATGACAATGACGGTTACGAAGACCTGTTTCTCATCAAGTGGGGAAAGCCGGAGCTCTTTCACAACGACCAGGGCCATGGCTTTACGCGTGTAAGCGATGCTGCCGGTTTACCTCCCTGGATTAATGCAAACACCGCGGTCTGGTTTGACTACGACGGTGACGGACTGCTGGACTTGTTCGTTGGCGGGTACTACTCCGAAAAGCTGAATCTTTGGCATTTGGATAACACGCGCATGATGCCGGAGAGTTTTGAGTACGCAAAAAACGGCGGCCGAAAGTTCTTGTTTCATAACCTGGGCAATGGCAAGTTTGAGGAGGTCAGCGAAAAGGCAGGGATCAAAAGCAATCGGTGGGCGCTGGCCTCTTCAGCCGCGGACTTGCGCGGCACCGGGCATCCCGACCTCTTCATTGCCAACGATTACGGCGTCTCCGAGCTGTTCCTGAATGAGGGCGGCCACTTTCGTGAGGCAGGCGAGGCGACAGGCGTAGGATTTGCGCCCAAGAGCGGCATGAACGTCGCCTATGGAGACATCCTGAACCAGGGCAAGTACTCCATTTATGTCTCCAACATCTCCCAGGAGGGGGTACTCATCCAGGGAAATAATCTTTGGGTTCCGCAGGAGGGGCCGAGCTTGAAGTACGAAAACCTGGCTCGGGACATGGGCGTTGAACTGGGTGGTTGGAGCTTCGGCGCGCAATTTGGTGACCTTAATAACGACGGCTATCTGGACCTCTATCTCACCAATGGTTATATCTCCCTGAGCCGCACAGAAAGCTATTGGTATGACTTCTCCAGGGTCGCCGGTGGCAACAGCAAGATCATCGGCGACGCAGCAGATTGGCCCGCCTTCAACGGACGCAGCCTGTCGGGATATCAGCAGAAGAAGGTCTGGATGAATGACGGGGCAGCGAGATTTGTGGATGTAGCCCAGGCTGTGGGCGCGACCGATATCTATGACGGGCGCTCGGTTGCGTTCGCTGATCTATGGAATCGCGGAGTACTCGATGTAGTTGTAGCCAACCAGGGTGGTCCCTTGCTGATTTACAAGAACACTGTGAACCCCCAGAATGAGTGGATAGAATTCTCGCTCGAAGGGGCCAGGAGTAATAGGAGTGCGATTGGTGCTCAGGTCACTCTTTATTGGAACGGGCAACAGCAGATACAACACGTTTCAGGCGGCAGCGGGTTTGCGGCGCAGAACCAACGACGGCTGCATTTCGGGCTGGGGAAGAATCCACAGATTGAGAAAGCAGTCATCCGTTGGCCGTCGGGCAAAGTCCAGACTGTCGACAACGTGGTCCCCGGAAAGCTCTACAATATCAGGGAGGCCGAATGAGTCACGGCGTTAGTATTGCTCAACCGGTAAAGCATCAGGCGGCGTGGAAGCGATTCTTCAGCGGCTCCAACCGCTACCTCTCTCCGCTGTTGATCACCATCATTCTGCTGGTAGGTCAACTCTCCTACGGCATCCTCGAGAGTTACACCCGCACCTTGTTGGCCATTGGCACGAGCCTGATCGCCGAGCTGATTCTGTCGCGCATTTATTTGGGCAAGTGGCCAAATCTGGCGAGTGCTTACATTAGCGGCATCAGCGTCGGCATCCTGGTGCGTTCTCCCGCCTTCTGGCCTTACGCTCTTTGTGCACTTATCTCCATTACCTCGAAGTACGTGCTGCGCGTCCACGATCGGCACATCTGGAACCCGTCCAACTTCGGCATCGTCGCCATGTTCATCCTCGCCTCCGGTACGGTGGCGGGACTGAGCATTCAGTGGGGCAACTTTGTCTGGCCGATGATCGTGATCTGGACGCTCGGATCGGCCATCATCTGGCGCCTGCGGCGCTTTCACATCAGTGCGACGTACGTCTTGTCATTCCTGGCGTTCGCATTGCTGCGCAGCTGGATCACGGGCGATCCCTGGCGGTCTGAAATTTCTCCTATCACTGGACCTATGTATCAGTTATTCATCTTTTTCATGATTACCGATCCCAAGACGACTGTGCGCTCAAAGACTGGCCAGTGTGTGACGGTGTTTGCTGTTGCAGTCGTCGAGATGCTGCTGCGGCTCCACCAGGCGGTCTACGCCCCGTTCTACGCACTGTTCCTGGTGGGACCTACGGCCATGCTTCTGGAAATGTGGATGGACTCGCGCCGTTCCCGTCTTTTGGTCGCGCATGCTTGAAAGTACTGTACGTCGCTGTATTTCTTTTTGTCTCCTCGGGCTCCTGGTTTCGAGTGCATATGCGCAACGGCCTTCCGGCCCGATTCGTTTTGTCGATGCCACTACGGCGTCGGGTATTTCCTTTCGTCATCACAGCGGTGCCTTTGGAAAGAAATATCTTCCCGAGACCATGGGCAGTGGCGTGTGTGTGCTCGACTACGACAACGACGGTGCACAAGACATCTTGTTCGTGAACTCGATGGATTGGCCGGGTCATGGCTCATCCAAGTCTTACCCCGCCCTCTACCACAACAACGGCGACGGAACCTTTACCGACCGCACCAAAGAGGCTGGTTTGACGGTCGAGATGTATGGCATGGGATGCGCGGTCGGCGATTATGACAACGACGGCAAAGATGACATCTACATCACCGCGGTAGGATCCAGTCACCTGTTCCGCAATCTTGGCAGTGGCCGCTTCGCGGATGTAACCACCCGGGCGGGAGTGGGTGGCAGCGGGTTTTCGAGCGGCGCTGTATGGTTCGACTATGACAACGACGGCAAGCTGGACTTATTTGTGGCGCACTACGTAACCTGGTCCGCGGATAAAGATCAGTATTGCTCACTGGACACAAAGAACAAATCGTATTGCACGCCCCAGGTTTACCAGGGCGAGAGCGCACGCCTTTATCACAATCGCGGCGACGGAACCTTTGAGGACGTTACCAAGCGGGCCGGCCTGCTCGATGCCACCAGCAAGTCACTCGGCATTGCACTGGTCGACTACGACGACGATGGCTGGCTCGATCTGCTGGTCACCAATGACACGCAGCCGAACAAGCTCTATCGCAACAACCATAACGGCACCTTCACTGACGTTGGTGTGCAGGCTGGGGTAGCCTACAGTGACGCGGGCGCCACGCGGGCAGGCATGGGGGTAGATAACGGCGACTATGAAAACTCCGGTCATCCCGGCCTGATCATTGGTGACTTTACCAACGAAGGCATGGCTTTGTATCGTACCGACGGTTCTGGTTTGTATACCTCCGCATCCGAGGCGACCGGGATCGACCGCTGGTCCTTGCAGTCGCTGACCTTCAGTACATTCTTTTTCGACTACGATCTGGACGGTCTTCTCGATGTGCTGGCCGTGAACGGGCACGTGGCCGACGACATTAGCGTAACCCAACCCCATCTGAAGTATGCGGAGCCTGCACTGGTATTTCGTAATCGGGGCAAAGGTCAGTTCGACAACATGTCTACCCAGCTAGGGCCCGCTCTGCAGCGGCCGATCGTGGGGCGAGGCTCTGCCTACGGGGATTTTGACAACGATGGTGATTTGGACCTGGTGATTACTGAGGCCAACGGCCCGGCAAGGCTGCTTCGTAACGAAAACGGCAATCAGAACGATATGCTGCGGGTAAAGCTGACCGGCACGCGTTCTAATCGGGACGGTATCGGGGCCAAGCTTACGCTTCAGGTCGATAACCATCTTCAATTGTTACGTATGGTAAAGACCGGCTCCGGCTATTTGTCGCAAAGCGAGTTACCTGTGACCTTCGGGTTGGGCAAGCCTGACCCCAGCAGAAGAATGCGACTTACCGTCATATGGCCCAGCGGGCACAAAGACGTTGTACCAAACATTCAGCCCGACCAAGCCATCACGGTGCTGGAAGGGAAGGGAATCGTCGGGGCGCATGCAATCACCTTCGCAAGGAGTGCTAAGCGGTGACTCCGTTTGGCAGTTGCGTTGAGGAAAGGCGCACTGCAGGTCCCTCGGCTACCCCGGATTTCCTGTTGATCTTGATGGCGTTGGCCGACTTCCTGCGGTTTTCTCCTACGGAAAACCGCACACGCTGCTGTTTCCAGTGCGCGTGGCAGGAAATCCGAGTCCGCTCGGGATGACAAAGTCTAGGTTTGTCCTTTCCTTCAGAGTTGTGATGTGGATGGAAGGACGTGCTCGCTTCGCGCTTGGCGGACAGCCTTTTCAGCCACTAGCCAATCCCCCATGCAAGCACTGCCCTCCCCTTTGTCATCCCGGCCGGAGCCAACCCGGATTTCCTGCCGCGCGGCACTCACAAACGGCCACGTGTGCGGCTTTCTGCGAGGAAAGCGGCATGAAGTTCGCCAACGCCACCAACTTCGACAGGAAATCCGGGGTAGCGTAGCGGAGGGACCTGCAGTTTCCCCTCAACGATTCGCTGAAGTGTGCGCAAAGAATCCGGCCCTCTCCAGCATGGCAACGATCTCCTCCCGGCTTGCTCCCAGTTTGTCTCGCGCATCCAGCAGGTCGTCGGCACGTACGGCATACCTGTTATGACGCGAAGGATCGCCAAAGCCGCCGACGTTGAACGGCTCTATCAGCCGCTGAACGTCAGCCGCGAATGGTCCATTCGGTTTGTATGCGCGCTCCAATAACAGTCGCGACGCGGGACCGAACGATGAATGTCGATGCAACAGGAATCCCGGCGCCAACTCCGGCTTACCCAGCTGGTGCGCGGTCTCAGTGAAGCTGACCGCGGCGAAATATAAGAGCGACACTGCGGCAAAGGAAGGGAAATCACCCATGGTCGCGTATAACGCGGCGATCAGCCGGTTCGCAGCCAGCAAGTTGCCGTCCGTTTCTTCTGCGTAACTTTGCAAGTGTCGCGCCAAGTCAGCGGAATCACGATGTTGCTGAATGATTCGCGCAAGCCGTTCTATCCCCGTTAAGTTGAGAGCGAACCCAGTTGAGAGCAGCGGGTCGACGAAACCGGCTGCTGAGGGCAACATTGCCCATCGTTTTCCGGCCATGGTGCGGCTTCGGAAGCTGACTGACGGCATGTGACGGAACGGCTGGCACGCGGACGCTTTTTTGAATTGAGATTTCAATCCAGGCAACCGATCGAGAAGCCGCTGCCATGCCGGCTCGCCTTCACTCAGCACCAGCTCTTCGGCTACGCGGCGAGTGGCAGCGACCCCAGCACTCGTCACCCCATTGTTGAATCGCAGCACCCATACCCAGCCGCCTTCAAAAATATGGTGCACGGCGGCGTCATCGACCGGATAGGGAGGTGCGTCTTCCGCGGTTTCGGTGCGCGTAACTCCGGTGAAGTGGCTGTACAGGCTTTCTGTGGGAGGGAGTCCAGGCAGGGGAGACTCCTCCAACCGCAACTTCCGCTGCAGAAAACCGCGCGGGCCAGTGGCATCGATCAAGAGCCTGGCATGGAGTTGAAACGGAACGTCGCCGGCGCGACCTGCAATAGCTGCGCCATCCTCAGCGAATTCCAGGGTCTCGATCTGGACGCTGTCGCGGTAGTCGACTCCGAGCTTCTGCGCCTCCTTCACCAGGAAGTGGTCCACATCGGCCCGGTACCAATTTGTGTCGGCGATATCATCGTGCGGGCTCGCCGCCACCAGAAGTTGTTCTTCATCATGAAAGAAGGTGAAACCGCGCTTCAGCCCGCAGGCGATCTGTGGGTAACTACGCTGCCAGCTTCCCCATTTTGCCAGCGGAGCAATCCGCGGGAGATCATAGGTCGCGCTCAACCTCTCCAGCAGGAGATTGCTGAGCGGCGTGGTGGATTCGCCGATCGCCATACGCGGATGACGGCCCCGTTCGAGCAGGACGACCGAAAGCCCGAGCTGATGGGCAACCATCGCCATCAGGCTGCCGCCGAAGCCGGCGCCCACGACGGCTAGATCAAACTCGCGCTTCAACTTGCACCACCGCAAATGTCGCAGTGGATCCGATCGAGCACTACCTGCCGCCGATTCATGTCTCGCAGGCGGGCGGCGCGCTGTGCGTAGCAATGGACGCATGATTCGCGCAGATCCCATAGATCAGCGAAGACCCTGCCCGCCTTGAGGTGCAAGCCGTAATCCATGGCGGCTTCGAGAGTTGCCAATGACGGAGGCGCAAACAGGAGCGCTTCCATGGCCCCGTTTCCCGCACGCGTTGGGATCAGGGTTGCGGCTGTGGCGCCAAGTTCCATCGCGAATACCAAAGAGCGCTCAGCCCACTCCAGCGCCTCCGTCGCCGGCATGAGCGGAGGCTGCACCAGGATGAAGACTCGAAGGTCGATCTTGTTGCGGCGCAAAAAATTTGCGGCGATCGAGAACTGATCGAGCGTCATGCGTTTATTCAGTTTGGAAAGAACTTCAGGATGCACGGTCTCGAGTCCGATCGCGATCTCGAGTTTGCCGCTCAGAAGGTCGCGAAAACGCAGGCAGGCGTCACCGGTGAGCGCCGGATGGTTCTCCACGATCAATCTTTCGAATCGATTGGCGCGCTGCGCGATAGCGGCATAGTCGGCAGGAGGAATTGCCTGGGGATCGAAGAAGCTGCCACTGTTATAGAGTTTGAGTTGCCGCGCGCGCGGAAGGCTGAGAAGCGCGTGATCAACCTGTGCCGGGATAGCTCCCAGCGGTACCGTCTCGCTGAGTGTGTTGCGCCACAGGTCGCACATCAAGCAGCGGAACGGGCATTCTCGATTGGTGAGAAAGATGGTGGCGACCGGTTCGACTGCGCCGCTATTTGCACATTCTTCTTCTACGAAATATTGATAAGGGAGATAAGGATCACGGGTCTCTCGCGCCGGGCGGCGGGCGAGTATCCACACATCGCGTTCCGCCGTTTTGGCCGGATATTCGTTCATGAATACAGAGACAGAAATTTCTGGCGATACTCCGCCTCGCGAAGGGGTAGCGCGGAATGCATCGTAGTCTCTGAAACGGCCCCATGTTGGAATCGCCGTTTAGGGAAGACCGGCATAGCGAACCCGGTGACTGCCTTCACCCCGCGCGCCACGATATCGCCCTTCAGTTGATACAACCGCTCCACATCGTAGTTGGTCAAATCGATGAAGGGAATTCCCTCCGCGACCGCGATCACCGATGGTTGCGTGAACGGGCTAAAGCCACGAAAGCCGAAGTGGTGAGCCGGAGCGTAGGTTCGGCTATAAGAGCGGCTGAGTCCGCCGCTGTAGGTCAAGGAGTGTTTGATCTTGCCCACCCCCCAACCCTCCTGGTACAGCATCGGATTGTTGATGACGCTACGAATGGTGAGTTCAGGATTCTGCTCGATCGGATAATCCTTGAGGTTCTCATCGCCGCCGTCCCCGTCGATCAGGTAGCGCCAAGTGGGATAACGTTGCCGCACACCCCGGCATAACGCCATCGCCATGGTGGCTGATTGCACGTCGAGCGCTTTATAATCCTCCACCACGCGAATCGTCTCATCGACGTTGAGCGACGATGCATCGACGGCCACCGGTTCCAGGAATAAGCTCAGGCCGACAGCCTCAAGGAACGCGCGCGCCTGGCCAACATCAGGGCCATCGCCGATGTTCAGCACAAAGGCTTTGAGCCGCGCGGGGCTCATGCCCAGCTTGAGCATGACGTGGTAGGTGGTAAGGAAGACGCTGCCGCTATCGATGCCGCCCGAAAAGCATACCCCGATTGGCTCGTGAGCAGGCACGCTGACCAACCATTGCTCGATCTCGCCGGCAAGCGCCCCGATATAGGCCGCCCCAAGCTGGTCGAGATCGGTCGTCATCACTCCTTGTGGGGGCGTAAAGAAGCGGGTGTAGACCGGATCGGGGTCAGGGCAACCGATCAGCTGCAGCTCAACCACGTGGTGGGCCGGCACCATTCTGGTGTAGCTGGGGTGGAACTGGGCTTCCAGTCCTTCCACTTTCAGCCAGTGATAGATTGCATCGATGCGCGCTGCGACAATCAGCACTGGTCCTGCCTGGCGCTTGGCCAGGAAGTAGCGCAGCGGGCGGTCAAGCGAGCGCGCCAGCTTCACCGTTTTGCCTTCACGAGCAACCAACGCAAACGAACCCGCGATGCGGCCCACCGCCTCCGCAGTCCCGTGCAAAACAATCTCTTTCGCTTCCTCGACCGAAAGCCCGTAACTCTGGTTCGCTTCCGGTTCCGTGAGATCAATCACCTGCTCAATGTACTGCTGCTGCATCGCGCCCTCGACCGTTGTTATTCCCTCGGTCAAGGATAGCGCAATCCACGATGGTCCGGCCTTTGGCGCGCTCAGTGTTTGAGCGGCGTGTCCCAGTGGAAAACCAACTCGACGAAAGCAAGCTGGGCGTGAGGGCCCTGCGGATAGACACTGTTGGGCACCCTCTTGCCCCACACGTAGGAGTAGTACCCGCCGACGTCCAGGTGAGGCGTCGCGTGCCAGTCGGAACTGATATCGACCGCGCTCGAGAAAGAGGAGAACCCCCCGCTGGGATGCCCCTGAAATCCGAAGACCTTGTTATCGAATGCTCCGCCACCCTGGTACCAGAGGTCTTTGCCTGAAGTGAGCTGCAGCCAATACAAATCGCTGCGCAGCTCCCACTTGGGCTTTGGACGATCGATGAACTGCACGAATTCGTCCGTCAGGTTCATCAGGTTGAAGTAGGGGAACCGCGCATAAACACGCGGAGTGGGCAGAAGCTCAAAAAAGGTGCCGTGCTTATTATCCGAAGGGTTGTTGTCGCCGCTGCTGCGCCACCATCCGCCGCGAAGCCATGGTGTGGTTGCCACGTGCATAAGCTGATACCCGCCCTCAATATCGGCAGCGCCTGAGCGTTGGTACTGCTCTCCCCATTGTCCGTTTTGCAACGCTCCCCAGCCGACGAAATCGAATTGTCCTGAGCCGGCGGGAATAACGGTCAGAAAGTCTCCACCGTAGGTGCCCACACGAATGTTTTGATGGTCTGCCTGCCGCACCGGCAGCGGGCGATTGTCTGTCTTCACAACATAGGTGCGGCCATCGTGATAGCCAATCGCAAACACACGCCATAGGAAGCGGTTCTGCCAGTCGGACTTTGTGTATGCAAGATACTGCATATCCACGTTCAATTCCGGATTGCCGTTCATGTTGAAGACGCCTTGGTCGGAGCGCGCAGCCATTGCGGTTATATCCCACGAACCCTGGCCGTAGTGAGCATCGGCTCCATCGAAACTTCGCTGTGCGTTGGAAAAGCCAAAGTTGCCCACCAGGCGCTGTGCTACGCGATTGGGTTGCAGCCAGGCCAGTGTTGGATTCTTCGGTTTCGTCTCCAGCCCTTCGAAAAACTCAAAGCGCCCAAGACGAATATTCTTGTCGCCGTCCCAGCTATAACGCGCGTAGGCCTGCTTAAGAAACGCCGCCGCGGGCCAGGAATTGTTGCTGCCGCTGGCGTAATAGGTGCCTCCCAGCCCCAACTGGCCCTGCGCCGTCGACGGACTGACTGCGGTGTTGGGAGCGTCCAGAATCGTGGCTTGCGTAATCTCCACTTTCCAGTCCCAGCGTTCTATGGTCTGTGAAACCCCAAAACGCAGCAGCGATTCGCCGTAGCCATAAGTGTTGTCTGGGGGCGCCTTGAACCAGTCCCAGCCCTCGCCGCGCGCCCGTTCATATACAAAAAAATTCACGGGATGCCGGCTCGGCGGCGATTTCGGCGTCTGGCCGCACAAAGCAGCCGCGCTCGATAGCAAGACCAAAAAGCAAATAGAACGACGCACACCTACCTCCAAAATAATTGCCCGGTTTTTGCGGCAGCGGATCTTTAACTTTTATGTAGAAGATTTCTTTTTGAACACGCGAGCGGTCGCCAAGCTGTGCCCCCACTTGGGCGGTCCATAAAATAGGGACAGGATCTCTGTCGGATTTACAAACATCGGTGGCGCAAGCATCAATGAATTAGCGCCCATGGGCAACCACCCTGGGGTTGGGATTTATCTCAACCCCAGGGTGGAGATTACGCAGTGACTTGGCGAGATGGATCCTGCCATTTGCAAAAGCTGTAAAAGAGAAATGTTCCCAGGCGGGAAAGATTCAGCAGGGAGCAAAAGAGGAGTGTCTTAAAAACGCCGCGCGGCCGGAACCGCGAATAGACTGAGTTGAGGCTCCACGCCGGCACCGTGTAGACATCGCCTGCTTTCAAAACGCCAATGCGGTTCCTAATCGGCGACTCGTAAATGACTCTCTCAATTCCATAATTGAAGAACATCGCCAGATCGAGAATCCGCCGGCTGTACATGGCTGCTCCCAGCCATGGGATGCTGTGCCGGTAACGAGAATCAATTAACAGTCGAGAGGCTTCTGCCGCATGCCTCAGTGCAGCGGTCACTCCATTTGCCGTCATGGGATCCACCATGGCAGCGGCTTCTCCCGCGATCAACCAGTTCGGTCCGGCGACCCGGCCATGCATGCGGCAAATGAACGATGTCACGGAGGGTGCAATCGTCGGCACAGCCTGCAACAAAGTCGCAAAGCGGGGGAACCGGCCTAACTTTTCTCTGAAGATGGCTTCCACGGTTTCTCCCTGCTCGCGCCCTGCCTTGATCGTCTCCCCGGTGGCTACGTAGCCCACGCTGACGGTGTCGGGGTTGATGGGTATTTCCCAAACCCACTCCATGTAGGGTGGCTTCACTCCATCCGCATAGAGCGTCGTTCCTTCGACCGGCGTGGTAACCGGGAAGTAGCCCCAGATGGCCACTTTGCGTGGCCCTGCCTCATACGTCGGCAGATGGAAAGCCCGGGCAAATAAGCTTGCGGCCGAACCGGAAGCATCGATAAACCAGGGAGAAGAGATTCTCTTGCCGAGCTGTGTGGTAACCGCCTCTACGCGTCTCCCGTTGGTTTCCACGGCAACGACGCGATCTTCAAGAAAAGTGACGCCGCTGCTGAGCACCATCTTGCGCAACTGGCGATTTAGTTGAATCCGGTCGACATGCAACGTGCGCAGTTCTACATTGAACGGTGGCCGCCCTAACCACTCACCCGGCACATAGCTTTGATCGCACCCGTCGCCTAACTTCAGGGTGACATGGCGCTTGTAAGTCGCAATTTTCTCCTCAATCAGCCGGTCCATGGTCAGCCCAAACTCCGCTAACAAGCCGGGCGCTGACCAGTCCAGCGATTCGCCAACCGCATCGTTCTCGATTCCGCCGGCGTCGACGCACAGTACCCGCAGTCCAGCCTTCGTCAGGTGAAGACACGCAGCCATCCCTGCCAAGCCGCCGCCGACCACGGTGACGTCGCTCCCGGCTACGGTAGTCTGCTGCTCGTCGGTGTTGGTCTGCTGAATGACTCGATCCTTTCGTGAGCCGCGCTCATTCGGCGTATGATCAGCCCAGTAACTGCTAGCCCTGCTTATCGAGTAACATGGCCTACTACAGTTAGCGCCGTTGCACTCCCTATCCGCCGTAAAGAGCAAGCATACTGAAAAGAATGAGGGAATATGTCAGAAAACGAAGTGGTAGCGAATCAAAAAACGATCCTTGGCCACCAGGCTACCATTCTGGAGAATCAGAAAACTCTTCTCCAGAATCAGGAAGTGATCCTGAAGAACCAAAAGACGCTGGATGAAATTCTCGCGAATCAAAAGACAATTCTGGCGAACCAGAAAACGATCCTCGCGAACCAGAAGGAAGTTGCCGTTCCGCACCGGTAGCTTTCTCCCATCGATGTGACCGAGGCAAGACCCCTCAAGGTCTTGCTTTTGTCGTCTGCGCCCCAGTCCATCAAAAGGTGGGCTTATGCACCCACCTTTTGATGGAGGACATGTTGTCCAGTGATTATTTACAGTGCAAGACGTACCCTTCGGAATGTCACCCGGCCTTTTGTTGATAAACGGCTCCATCCCCACCCGGAGGAGTCAGAGGAATTCTTTAAGAATGACCGGGATTGAACGTGAAAACGGATCGAGGTCGTCGAGCCTGTCCACTCGGCTCCGTCCCCTCGCGTTCATTGCCGCCTTACTCGTTCTCTGGCAAATTGTTGTTAGCCTCCATCCGAATCAACTTCTGCCGGGCCCTGTGGCCGTAGTAAAAGCCATCGGCGAGCTGCTTCAGCACGGCCTGCTGGTCAAGTATGTCGTGGCATCGCTCTTCCGGGTCACCTGGGGCTTTGCCTTGGCCGCTATTCTTGCCATTCCTCTTGGGCTCACGATCGGATGGTATCGACGCGGCGAAATGGCCTTCAATCCCATCGTTCAAATATTCCGTCCGATCTCGCCGTTGGCCTGGATCCCGCTCGCCATTCTCTGGTTTGGAGTGGGTGATCTTGCCGCCATCTTTCTTATCTTCGTGGGCTGCTTCTTTCCCTTGCTGCTCACAGCCATGAGCGCAGTCCACAATATTCCATCCGTTTATATCGACGTCGGGCGCAATTTCGGCTTGAGCACGCCCCAATTCATCTACCGTGTCTTGTACCCGGCGGTGGTGCCGCAGCTGATCACCGGCTCGCGGATCACTATGGGCATTGCCTGGCTGGTGGTGGTAGCGGCCGAGATGATCGCAGTCAACTCAGGGTTAGGCTTTCTGATCGTCGATGCGCGGAACGCCGGAAATCGCTACGACCTGGTAATCGCCGGCATGGTCATGATCGGCCTGATCGGCCTCCTCTTGGATCTGGGTATGCGATCGCTGGAACGAGTGGAATCATTTCGTTGGAGTTATTCGGGAGACTAAGCTTGGCAACAGAAACTCTCAAGACGCCCCCAGTGTCACAAATAAAGTTACGCATGGATCACGTGGGCATGGTGTTCCAACGGGACGGCAAGAGTACCTCCGTGCTCGAGGACATCAACCTCGATGTCTCCGAAGGAGAATTCATCTGCCTGGTCGGACCTTCGGGAGCCGGCAAGTCGACCATGCTGAATGTCATGGGAGGCTTCCTCTCCCCCACGAGCGGATCGATCACCATCGACGGCCAAGCAGTCAGCGGTCCGGATCCTCGCCGCATCCTCGTCTTCCAGGAGCGGGGCGTCTTCCCCTGGCTTACCGTCGAAGGCAACATAGGATTCGGACTTTCCCAGCTATCGAGCGCGGAACGCAACCAACGCATTGCTCACTATGTGCAGATGGTGCGTTTGCAGGGCTTTGAGCATACCTATCCGTCGGACTTATCGGGGGGCATGAAGCAACGGCTGCAGGTGGCCCGCGCTTTAGCAGTCAACCCTGACATCCTCTATCTCGATGAGCCTTTCGGTGCGCTGGATTCGGTTACGCGGCTCATCATGCGTGGCGAGCTGCTTCGCATCTGGCAGGCTGAGCGGCGAACCATCATCTTCGTCACCCACGATATCGACGAGGCCGTGCAGCTCGCCGACCGGGTCGTCGTCTTGAGTTCGCGTCCGGCCAAGATTGAGCATGTGCTCGCGATCGACATCCCGCACCCAAGAAATATCAGCGCGCCGCGTTACCTGGAACTTCGCGACGAGCTCCTTAGCAAGATCGGCATGGCGTACACCGTATGAATTCACTGGCAAAACCCGCCGCATGGGAAAAGTTGTTCTGGCCCCTTCTCACGGCCGGACTGCTTTTGGCGGTGTGGCATTACTCGGTCGTCTGGACGGCCACCAAAGTCTTTCCTTCGCCGCTCACGGTAGAGAAGGGCTTGGTTCAGCTACTGCACCGGCATGTGCTCTGGGCTGATATTGGTGACTCGCTACGCCGCGTTGCGATTGGGTTTGGGCTGGCAACCGTCATCGGGATTCCCCTGGGCTTGGCCCTTGGCTGGTATCCGGCATTGAACCAGGTAGTGAATCCAGTGATACAGATCCTTCGCCCCATCAGCCCGATTGCGTGGATTCCGGTGGCCATCGTTTTCTTTGGCGTGGGCGAGCGCCCAGCCGTCTTTTTGATTTTTCTAAGTGCCTTCTTCCCGATTTTGGTCGCCTGCGCCAGCGGAGTCTCGAATGTGCCGGCGATCTTTCGCCGAGCGGGCCGTAATTTTGGCCTAACCCAAACGCAAATTCTCGCCCGAGTCGTCTTTCCCGCCGCCCTGCCGCAGATTCTGATTGGCTTGCGCCTGGCCCTGGGAGTCGCATGGCTGGTCGTGGTGGCCGCGGAAATGATCGCGGTTGATTCTGGTTTGGGTTTTCTGGTCATTGATTCACGCAATTCAGGCAAGCGCTACGATCTGGTGGTGGCGGCCATGCTGGTGATCGGCCTTATCGGCTTGGCGCTGGACTTTTGCTTCCGCCGGCTGGAAACGATCAGGTCCGTTCGATGGGGGTTCCGCCATGAGTCTTAAAGGCAAGATCACGTTGGGTGTTTTCGCATGGCTGGTGCTGATTACCGGACTGCATGCCTGGTTGAACGTGAACTGGGCAGCGTTTCTGAATGACTATCGGCCGATCGAGAAACGAAAAATTACCGTCGCCTACCTCCCCGTCACTTGCCAGCTCACTTGCCCGGTAACGGACTACATTTCCAAGTACTCTTTGTCGGGTGAAATGTTCTTGCCCAAGATGTTTCAGGGCTTTCCCGAGATTAAGGAAGCGCTGATCTCGAACCGGGTGCAAGCCGCATTCATCGTTGCGCCCTTGGCGATCGCTCTCGTATCTCAGGGAGTTCCCATCAAGGTCGTATACCTGGGGCACCGCTACGGCAGCGCGGTCGTGGTGCGCAAGGATGGCCCGATCAAGACCTTTGCCGATATGCGCGGCCGCACCATCGCGATTCCCAGCCGCTTTTCCGACGAGCGCCTGCTGCTCTTCCGCGCGATGAAGGTATATGGCATCAAGCCCGGCGAAATCAAGATGGTCGAGATGGCGCCTCCGGATGTTTCGAGCGCCCTTGCGGCCCATGCCATCGACGCTTTTGTGATGGGGGAGCCCTTTCCATCGCAGGCGGAAATTGGGGGCTTTGGACGAGTCCTGTTTCAGGCCCGCGAATATTGGCCCGACTACATGTCGTGCATTCTGGTCGTGCGGCAGGACTTGATCGATAAGCGTCCAGAGGTCGTTCAGACGCTGGTGGATGGAATTGCCCGGTCGGGCCTCTGGCTGGACACCAGCAAGCCGCATCGCGAGGATGCTTCCGATTTCGTAGGTCGTTTTTATTACAACCAGAAACCCGGGCTGCTGCGCTGGGCGCTGACCAAGCCGATGGACCGGGTCACATATAGTCCACTAGCTCCGCGCAAGGCGGACTTCGATATGGTGCGCGATTTGATGATAGAAACCGGGGTCTTGGACAAAAAGATCGAGTTCAGTGACTACACCGACACGCGCTTCTCTGGCCAAGCCAGTACTCAAACACCCTGGAGATATGAACCCGGCACTGCAACCGCCCGGTAAGGAGACAACAAAAATGTTTCGCAGACGGTTTCTTCAATTAGCGACGATGGCGAGTGTCAGCTCTCTCACTCCACTCGAAGGCATGTCAGCGGGAGCGAGCAAGACCGCGATCTATTTCGTTAAAGGATTCAGTTGCATCACCTGTGCCACGGGTCTCGATACCATGCTTAGGCAACAGAAGGGAATCACCTCGAGCAAATCAACCTACCCGGAAGGCAAAGTGACGGTAGGCTTCGATCCCCACCAGATTAGCGAGCAAGCCATCATCGCCTTCATCAACGATCTAGGCTTCACCGTGCAACTTGAACCGAAAGGCTGAGGACATGTCCCAGGGAACAAATTATTCACAATTGGCCGCCACGCTTGCCGCATCGCTGGATCTTCGGCAGCCAGCGGTAGCGATTTCCTTCGCAGATTCTTTGCCGGCCGGTGTGACACCGCACGCCGGCCGTGTTCCTGCAGGATGCAGGTTTTGGGAAGACGGCGCGACTGCCGCCTTTGCGACCTCCGCCTCAGACCACAACCTCTGCGCCATTGGTGTTTATACGCACAATCTGCAAACCTCAGCGGCTCAGCAGACCGACTTGATGGATGCTCTCAAGGTGTTCGGCGACCTGGAATATGTGAGGCCGGAAGATCTGGCGCTCATCCCGGTCCTGAAATCGCAGCCTGGCTTTGTCGTGTATGCGCCTTTGGCCGATTCGCCACTGCCACCAGACGTAGTGCTGCTGTTCGTAAACGCCAATCAAACCCTAATCCTTTCGGAAGCGACGCAGCAGGTAGAAAACCAGAATGCTCCAGCCATGGGGCGGCCGGCCTGCGCCATCGTTCCCCAGGTCATAAATAGCGGCCGGGCTGCGTTAAGTCTGGGTTGCTGTGGAGCGCGAGCCTATTTGGACGTGCTGACCGACGATGTGGCCGTGTTTGCCATTCCTGGCGACAAGTTAGAGGCCTATACGGGACGAATCGAAGCCTTGGCCAAGGCAAACGGTGTTCTTTCAAAATTCCACACCATCCGCCGCCACGCAGTTGTCGCTGGGGAGACGCCCACCATCAAGGATTCCCTGGCCGCCCTGATGGGTTAGTTTTCGGTGCAGACTAGAATCCCATCGGAAGGGACGGGTTGCCCCATGTTCGCACCAGCGTACATGGCCGAAAAAACGGGTGAAGCCCCCGGCAGCCTTCGCCATCCCGACCAGCGAATCCAGACTGGGCTGCGAAAGCAATCGAAGCATCTCATGTTCGGCCGCCGATGCTGGTGCGAGGGGCCCCCGTCCAGTTCCTACTCGAACCCTCACCCACCCCCAATATTCTCCTGATTTTCATCGCGCGGCCCAACCTCGCCTCCAGGGCCGGTCGAAGTCTGAGAGAATTTCTTGATGAGAAGATCCAAAGTGCGGGTGGGGCATCCAACCTGCTGAGTCGTATCAGAGAAGGAGCAAAGCAATGGCAACCGCGGTGAAGCTGCAACCTCTCACGCAGCGAGCAGCCTGGAAGGCGCTCGAGACCCATTATGAACAGGTGCGCAATGTGTCCTTGCGCTCGCTGTTTGCGGACGATCCTGGACGCGCGGCGCGCTTTTCACTCGAAGCAGCCGGCCTTTTTCTCGATTACTCCAAGAACCGCATTACCCCAGAGACAGCCAAGCTTCTACTTCAACTCGCCCAGGAATCCGGCCTGCGGGAGCGCATCGACGCCATGTTTCGCGGGGACAAGATCAACGTCACCGAAAAGCGGGCGGTGCTGCACGTCGCCTTGCGCGCGCCCAAAGGGGAGTCCATCTTGGTCGATGGCCAGGATGTGGTTCCAGAAGTCCACGCGGTGCTCGATAAGATGGCCGCCTTCTCCGACCGCGTGCGCAGCGGCGACTGGAAAGGCCATACCGGCAAGCGCATTCGCAATGTGATCAACATTGGCATCGGAGGCTCGGATCTTGGCCCGGTGATGGCCTACGAGGCGCTCAAGTACTACAGTGACCGCTCCATGGTCTTTCGCTTTGTCTCCAACGTCGACGGTACAGACTTCGCAGAGGCTGTGGTTGACCTGGATCCCGCGGAAACCCTGTTTATCATCTCCTCCAAAACCTTTACCACGCTCGAGACCATGACCAATGCGCACTCTGCGCGCGATTGGGCGCTGGCGGGTCTGAAGGACGAGACTGCGGTCGCCAAGCATTTCGTTGCCGTCTCTACCAATGGCGCTGAGGTCAAGAAATTCGGGATCGACACCGCCAATATGTTCGGCTTCTGGGATTGGGTTGGTGGCCGCTACTCCATGGACTCGGCCATCGGCCTCTCCACCATGCTAGCCATCGGCCCGGCAAATTTTCGCGCCATGCTTGACGGCTTCCACCAGATGGACGAGCATTTCCGCACTGCCCCTTTCGAGAGCAATCTGCCCGTGATTCTAGGATTGCTTAGCGTCTGGTACAACGACTTCTTTGGTGCGCAAACGGTGGCGGTATTGCCGTATGAGCAGTATTTAAAGCGCTTCCCCGCCTACCTGCAGCAGCTCACCATGGAAAGCAATGGAAAGCACGTCACCCTCGAGGGAGAGCGAGTCGACTACAACACCGGCCCCATTTACTGGGGCGAACCGGGAACCAACGGGCAGCACTCGTTCTACCAATTGATTCACCAGGGCACCAGGCTGATTCCCTGTGACTTTATCGGTTTTGAGAAGACCCTCAACGCCCTTGGGCGGCACCACGACATGCTGCTGGCCAATGTCTTCGCCCAGGCGGAGGCCTTGGCGTTCGGGAAGACGGCGGAGCAGGTAAAAGCAGAGGGAACCCCGGATTGGCTGGTTCCACACCGCGTCTTTGAGGGCAACCGTCCGTCCAACGTCCTATTGGCGGAAAAACTCACACCAGAAACGCTGGGCAAGCTGGTCGCGCTCTATGAGCACTCGGTATTTACCCAGGGCACCATCTGGCAAATCGACTCCTTCGACCAATGGGGCGTCGAATTGGGCAAGGTGCTGGCCCAGCACATTATTGCCGAGATTGAGGCTCCGGATGATGCGGGGCTGAAGCATGATGGTTCCACCAACAACCTTATCCGCCGCTACCGCAAGGCCAAGTAAAGCGTGCGTGGTTGAACGAAAAACACATAACCGAAAGAGGAGCGATTCGATGCAATTAGGAATGGTGGGTCTGGGCAGAATGGGCTCCAATATGGTCAAGCGCTTGCTGAACAACGGTCATACGGCCGTTGTCTACGACCGGTCGGCACAGGTCGTTCAGGAGCTGGAAAAGCAAAAGGCCGTAGGCGCCTCTTCACTCGCGGACATGGTGAGCAAACTCGCCAAGCCGCGCGCCATCTGGCTGATGATTCCCGCCGCCGTGGTGGACCAAACCATCGCCGAGATCGCGCCCCACTTGGAGTCCGGCGATATTCTGATCGACGGCGGCAATTCGTATTACATCGATGATATCCGCCGCAGTTCGCAGCTCGCGCCTAAGGGAATTCAATATGTCGATGTGGGTACCAGCGGCGGTGTCTGGGGCCTGGAACGAGGCTACTGCCTGATGATCGGCGGTCCTACCGCCGTGGTCGAGCACCTGGACCCGATTTTCAAAACCATCGCTCCTGGGGTTGGCGATATTCCCCGCACCGCCGGACGGGACAAGATAGGCGGCACGGCGGAGGAGGGATATTTGCATTGCGGGCCCAGCGGCGCCGGCCACTTTGTCAAGATGGTCCACAACGGTATGGAGTACGGCATCATGGCGGCCTATGCCGAGGGACTCAACATCCTGCATCACGCCAATGTCGGCCTGAAGACCGGGGAGATCGACGCCGAGACCACTCCGCTGCGCGAACCCCAGGACTATCAATTCGACTTCAACTTGTCGGATGTGGCGGAGGTGTGGCGGCGGGGCAGCGTGATCTCTTCCTGGCTGCTCGACCTCACCGCGGCTGCTTTGACCAAGAGCCCTGCCTTAGAGGAATTCGCGGGCCACGTGTCCGATTCCGGCGAGGGTCGTTGGACGATCAAGGCGGCCATCGACGAAGGCGTGCCCGCGCCGGTGCTCACTGCAGCGCTCTACGAACGCTTTAGCTCGCGCGGTGAAGCCGATTTCGCCGACAAGCTGCTCTCCGCGATGCGCTTTGAATTCGGAGGGCACCTCGAAAAGAAAGCCAAGTAGAGCGACTGCCTTTACACTAGTGTTGCTTTTGATCGCTCTCTAAGGACGCTAGCGCTTGACTCGTACGTCTCCGCTCCTCCGCTTTACCTTTCTTCTCGCGCTGCTGATGGTCGCGGCCCTGCCGGCCGCGACCGCGCAGGCCCCCTTGCACACCATCGGCTTCATGACCGACTTCGACGTCAAAGACGACGCGGTCGGCATCTGCAAGGCTGTCATGGAGGGCGTTGCTCCCGGGGTGAACATTATCGACATCACGCACCAGGTGACGCCGTTCGATATTGCTGAGGGAGCGCGCTTTCTTGCCGGTTCGGCGCCGTATTTCGCCAAGGATGCTGTCTTCGTGGTGGTGGTCGATCCCGGTGTTGGCAGCACACGCAAGGCGATCATTGCGCAGTCTCGGGTAGGACAGTTTTTCGTCCTGCCGGACAATGGCTTGCTTACCCTGGTTGCAGATCGCGACGGGATTGTGGCGGCCCGCGAGATTACCAATCCCGCATGGATGATTGGAGCCGCGCTTTCTTCGACCTTCCACGGCAGGGATATTTTCTCTCCCGCAGGTGCGCACCTGGCAAGGGGTGACGATTGGACCTCAGCGGGTCCGTCCCTCGATGTAGCTAAGCTGGTGCGGTTAGAAATTCGCTCGGCCACAATCGACGCCGCTGGTTTGCATGGCAAGGTGCTGGGGGTCGATGGACCGTTTGGCAACCTGGTGCTTAACGTGCCGGCCGAAACCTTTGCCAGGCTAGGCTATACGCTCGGCGACTCCATACCGATTACACTCGGCGGCAAGGACTATCACTTTCCTTTTGCAAAGACGTTCAGTGATGTGCCGGTGGGGGCGCCCTTGTTTTATATTGATTCGCGCGGGCGGTTGAGCCTGGGGATCAATCAGCGAAATTTCTCTGAGACTTACAAGCTTGCGTCGGGAACGGAGCTCTTGATCCCGGCCAAGCATTGATACTTAACTCGCTCTACCGTTGTCTGTAGAGAAAGGCTAGTCGACTGGTTCGACAGGAAGCGGAGCGCCTGCGCCGGGCTTCAAACGCTCATAGACGCTTCCCGGTCGTACGCGCGTGGCAGCCATCTCGAAGAACTGGGCGCGCAGGCAGCGCTTCCAGATAAAAATTTCTGTACACGGCTCAATCGGCTCGCAGTATCTCCTGAGTAGCAAAGAAGATCCGCCTACAAAGTTGATGAGCCCCTGCCTGCGCCCAATCTCGTGCTCCAGCATGAAAGCTCGCATCACGGCCGAAATGGATTCCTTCTTGTAATGCGTGTTGTTCATTTGCAGGTCAACATAAGTGACGCCATTGCGCCGCCAGCCCGTCAGGAGGCTCAACCATTGGCCATTCGGTAAGCGCAGACCCATGGAAAAGAAATCAGAGTTCGCCCGCTGCAAGCGATAACGGGCGTGGAAGAACTTGCTGATGCGCTGTGGCATCGACGTAGCTTCCAGCGCCAACATTCCCCCCAGGGACTGGTCCGCATCCAGCGCAGGTAAGAATTGAACGTTCGCGTTCTTTTCCAGTTGTTGCCGCTTGCCCGCAAGGCTACGCCGAGTGCGCGATCCCAAACTTGCCAGCATGCCTTCGTACGTGCTCTGCAGCGGCAACTTGTGCCGCACTTCGCTTCCGATAAATCTGCGAAAGTTACTCGCCGGTCCCATGACTTCTATGCACGAGTCAAGAGAAGCCTTGACGCTGAGGCTCACGCCGTGAATGCGCCGCTCGCTCAGCAGTGCCTGGGTTGCCAAATGCACGTAGTGCACGCGGTGCGCTTCGTTACCCGCCACCAGGCTTTCTCCAACGTAATCGCCGCCGCGAAATAGTCCCAGCCCGAAGCCCAGCCTGCTGTGCTCATAGAACAACACACAGGCTTCGAGTTCCTGCTGATGGCGAATGAGCACCGCTGCACATCTTCTGTTTGCCAGGGTATTTGCAGCGATGAAGTATTCCGGCTCGGTAGTCAGATCATCTTCTTGGCCACAACGCCGGCGGAGTGCGCGAATCTCGGGCAGGCAAGAGTGCAGTTCCCGGTTACCGATCACCAGGTCTGTGACCCTTGCACCGTCATTCAATCCGGAGACGGCTCTTGCATCATCGGCCACCGCAATGCCATCCAACCGTGGACGGCTATCGCGTGCGCTCGCTTTGCTGCTCCCAGAGATAAGAGATGATTGGGCCATGCTGTTCGCGTCTCTGGTCATCGGGAATATCGCACTTCGTGTTTCACGGGAGCGTCGCGAGTTTCTGCCCCTTTGAGGGAGACGGGAAACGAACTAGAGCCTGGGGCTTGCAATTGGATTGATCTTACGGCACGTGCGGCATCCAGAGGGACGCGGAGTAACCCACCGGTACATGCAAAAAGAGGAAATAGTACTGTGATTGTACTTTTTTGGGACGCGCCAGTGAATCAATCAAATTGCAGAGGATATGCGAGAACGCTTTAGCAGACAGAAGGACCAGCCTTAGCGCTCGCGCTGCGGTAGTAAAGAACGGTGAACCAGAACATCGCGACCAGCAAACCATCACAACCCAGACTCGTCCATGCGGCTCCGCGCCACGAATAGCGGGGCAGGATCACCAGGTTGAGGGCGACGTTGATCAGTGCCGCGAATACCTGGATCGCCATGCGCGTACGTTGCAGTCCCGCACCCGAAAGCGCGTCCGCCAGGAAGGAGTGGAGGCAGCGCAAGAAGGGAATCAGCGCCAGCCAGCGGACCGCTGGAACGACGGCATCGTATTTGGATCCCAAAATGTGGGGCAGGATCGGAGCGAACAACCACAGTCCGGCGGATGCAGCGGAGCCATAGACGGCGGTCTTGGCCATCAGTGCGAGCGCGTAAGCATAGGTTGCGCCGATGCCATCCATCCCCTTGCGAAAGAAGCGGGGGTACGCCGCCGCAGCCAACGAGCGGATCGGTGTCATGCTTACGTCGATGACGCGATACGCTGCGGCATATACCCCGGTGGACGCCAGGTCCGCCAGTTTGCTCAGCATGATCTTGTCGATGTCGTTGTAAACAGTTGTGGCTGAACCGGCGATCGAGAAATACACGCCTTCCGCGGCATCTTCCCTTAACGCCGTCAGATCCATAGTGGGGCGTCCCCACAACTGCGAACCCTTGGCCAGCGCATAGAACGTGCCCAGCAAGGTGGTTAGCAGATAGACCACCACCCAGCGATCGAGTGTCACCGGACGCACGGTCATCATCAACCCGGTGATGCCGGCCAGCCGCAAGAGGCTGACGACTACATTCTGGATCGAGGTCTGTTTCATCCGGTCAGAGGCCGCAAAGCCGGATGCGGCCAGCTCAGTCACTTTCAGCAAGACCATGTCTGCAAGACAAACCAGGCAGACGGCAAGCGGCGCGGTCTTCAAGTGCAGCAGGATGCTCAGCCCAACCGCGGCCGCAGTGAGCAATGCGCCGGAGAGCACGGTTAGCAGCATTCCGTTGCCCCAACAGATCGCCGCCGCCCGCTTACCGGAGCGCACATTCTTGATGAAAAGGTTGGCTGTGCCCAGGCCGGAAAAAGGTCCGAGAAGAGCAGCCATGGCCACCACGGTCACGAACGCGCCATAGGCATCCGGGCCCAGCGATCGGGCGACGAGAACGAAATAGGCAGCCTGGATGACCAGCCTGAATCCCTGCCCGATAGAAAGGTGGGTGGTGTCCCTGAGCAGGCCGCGGGTCTTCATGCGCGCCAATAGGTTCACAAGCCGGTCTCCATTCTTCGCGGGCCAAGGCCAGTGGGGGGCCCTAGCTATTCGTGAGCACGATCTTGCCTTCCACCAAGCCTGTTGCCAAAAGCTCAAGGGCTTGCTTTGCGTCCAGCAGCGGGAATGTCGCGTAGATCAGCGGGGCAATCTTCTGCTCCGCGATGAGCGCGAAAATCTTCGGTAGATCCTCGCGGAACAGCATTGGGTTCTTGCGATAAAGGTAGGTAATGCCGTAGAAAGCGCCACGTCGCCCGCGCAAGCGTGATCCGGCAAACAGGTTAGCGAACATAACGGGCGCCGCAAACACTCCCCGGGCCGCTATGAAGCCATAGCCCACTACCTTGCCGCCACGTCTCGCTGCACTCACGGATAGGCCGATGTTGGCGCCGCCGACGCCATCAAATACATAGTCGACGCCCCGCGGTTCGAGCGCGCGCACAAGCTCATCAAGCCTGCCGGCGGTGTAGTCGATGGGCGTCGCGCCGAGCTTGCTCACTGTTCCATGTTTCTTCAGGGATGCCGCGCCGTATGTTTTTACTCCTGTGAGACGCAGCAGTTGCAGTAGCGCTGTGCCTACTCCGCCGCCGGCCGCAGTCACCAGCGCTGTCTGACCTGGTCGCACCTGCGCCGTGCGATGGATCATTTGCCAGGCGGTGACGTAGTTCAATATTGCTGCCGCCGCGGCGACGTCTGAAACTGCATCGGGAACGGGCAGGAAATGCTCAGCGTCACGAACTAACAGCTCTCCATAGCCACCATAGACAGTAAGGGCAGCGACACGCTGGCCAAGCTTAAACCCCGTGACGTTGGTCCCGATAGCATCGACGACCCCCGCGATCTCGTAGCCGGGAACGAATGGCATTTTCGGGGCGAAGAGATATTTGCCCGCAAGCATCGCCAGGTCGGTTGCGCCCACTCCGGCGGCGCGCACCTGCACGCGCAGCTGATTTGGTCCGGGTTCCTCGATAGGGAATTGCTTCACCTCAAGCACTTCCGGGCCGCCTTGCCGCGTCAACACGACCGCTCGATAGGTCTCTGGCACGGTGCCCTCCGCGCTTCTTATTTCCGGGTCTATGCCAATATAAGCTTCGCTCAAACGACCCTTCGTCAACCTGCCCCTCGCCACTGTTCTGAGCGGCTGCTACGACCGAAGATTGGCGCAAAAACCAGGAGGGCGGCAAATCCTTTATTCTTTGGCCTGACGCACAAAAAGGAGTGACCGGCTTGTTCTGTCGCAGTTTCGTTGTGTGGTTGCTCTTCCTGCCGGTTTCTCCATGGAACGTGCGGGCTCAAACCGCTACCCCGCCCCAGGCTTCGCAAGACTCCCAACCGCAGGCCATGGGTGTAACCACCGGGGGAACCCACGCACCGGTGCTCGACTCCCAGCAGCGGCCTATCACCGCCGGCGGCTTCGTGAAGACCGGCCCCGTGGTCTTTGAGGATATCGCCACCAAGGCCGGGCTGACGGTGTGGCATCACACGATGGGAACTGCGCAGAAGCAGTTCATCCTGGAGGCGCCAGGTTCGGGCGTGGCGCTGCTCGATTACGACAAAGACGGATGGCTGGACATCTACCTGGTGAACGGCTCGACGTACGACGCTTTGTCGGGCAAGGCCGCCTCGCCGCACGCGGCTCTGTTCCACAACAACCACGACGGTACTTTCACTAACGTGGCGGCCAAGGCCGGGGTGACCAACGACCGCTGGGGGTTTGGCGTAGCCGTCGGCGACTACGACAACGATGGCTGGCCGGATCTGTTCGTCGCCAATTTCGGTAAGAACCGCCTCTATCACAACAACCACGATGGAACCTTCACCGACGCCGGGGAGAAGGCTGGTGTGCAACTGGGAGGGTGGTCAAGCGGGCCGACGTTTGGTGACTACGATGGCGACGGACGGCTCGATTTATTCATCTCCGGGTACGTGCACTACGACGGCGACAAGCCGCCTACGCTTGATGGGACTACGGTGGCCGCGAACTTTTGCCAGTTCCGCGCGGTCAACGTGATGTGCGGTCCACGCGGGCTGAAGGGAGAACGCGACCACCTCTTCCATAACAACGGCGATGGCACCTTCACCGACGTCAGCGAAAAAGCAGGGGTGAGCGATCCCAATGGCTACTATGGTTTCACCGCCGTTTTCGCGGATTTGAACAACGACGGCAAAGTGGATCTGCTGGTGGCCGATGACTCCACGCCCAACTACCTGTACATCAACAAGGGCAACGGCACCTTCGAAGATGACAGCTATGCCTCTGGATATGCGCTGAACGAGAACGGGCGGGAAACCGCGTCCATGGGGGTTGCGGTCGGAGATTATCAAAACACCGGGCGGCTCGGCCTTTTCAACACCACCTTCTCTGACGACTACGATGTGCTCTACCGCAACGACGGCGATGGCAATTTCACCGATGACAGCTATGCCGCCGGGGTGGCCGAGCCGACTGTGCCGTTCCTCGGCTGGGCGGCGGAGTTTATCGATTACGACAATGATGGCTGGAGAGACCTGTTTATCGCCAATGGCCATGTCTACCCACAAGTGGACAAGAGCAACTGGGGCACGACCTACGCCGAGCGGCCATTGTTATTCCACAACCAACAAGGCAAGAAGTTTGACTTGATGCCGGCGGTGGAGGGCTCAGGATTGGCGCTGGTCCTCCCGGCGCGCGGTGCAGCCTTTGGCGATCTCTTCAACGACGGCCGCATCGACGTGGTGATCAATAGCATGGACAGCGCGCCCACGCTCTTACGCAATGTCGACCCGGACCGCCACCACTGGGTGGAGTTGAACTTGGTCGGCGGAGCCAAGAGTCCAAGGGACGCGGTGGGTGCTGCGGTCTATCTCACCGCCGGCGGCCTGCGCCAGCGTGGAGACGTGCTCAGCGGCGGCAGCTTTGTTTCCTCCAACGACCCGCGCGTACACTTTGGCCTGGGCGATAGCGATAAAGTCGATGCGGTGGAGATTCACTGGCCGAGCGGCCTGAAAGAAAAGATGACCCTGCCTGGCGTGGATAAGATCTTTACCGTCGAAGAGGGCAAGGGCATTATCGGGCAGACCTGCGCTACTTGTTCCCAGCAGCGGGGCAAATAGCGCACCGGCCCTTTCGAGGAAGCATGAACGATCAGAACATGCAGTTTCCCCATCGCCGTTTCGATCCTCTGCGCGGCCGCTGGGTGTTGGTTTCGCCGCAGCGTACACAGCGCCCCTGGCAGGGCGAGGTCAGCCGGACGGAGACCAAGCCGCCGGTGCATTACGACCCGGAGTGCTATCTTTGCCCCGGCAATGTGCGTGCCGGCGGCCAGCATAACCCGCAATACATCGGCATCTTTGCCTTTGCCAACGATTACGCGGCGCTCATGCCCGACTCGCCCGCGGTGGTGGCGGAGAGTGGGAATGGTTTGCTGCGGGCGGAGAGTGAGCGCGGTGTCTGCCGTGTCTTGTGCTTCCATCCGGACCATAGTCTGACGCTGGCTGGCATGCAGGTGACCGACATCGTCCGCGTAGTGGAAGCCTGGACTGCGGAGTTTATTGAACTGGGTGCGCGCCCGGAGATTCGTCATGTGCAGATCTTCGAAAACCGGGGCGCGATGATGGGCGCGAGCAATCCTCATCCCCATGGGCAAATCTGGGCTACCGAGCACATCCCGGACGAGCCTCTAGCCGAACTGGCCAACCAACGCGCGTATAGCCGGCAGCACGATTCCTGTCTGCTCTGCGACACCCTAAAAATTGAATTGGAGCAGCGCCAGCGCATCGTGTGTGAGAACCAGGAGTTCGTCGTACTGGTGCCGTTTTGGGCGGTCTGGCCTTTCGAAACCCTGCTGCTCAGCCGGGGCCATGTGGGGAGCATGGATGCGTTCAGCCCCGCGCAGCAACACGGGCTGGCGGATATCCTGAAGCAGTTGACCATGCGTTACGATCGTTTGTTCGCCACCAGTTTCCCTTACACCATGGGCTTTCATCAGCGTCCAACCGATGGAGAGGCGTATCCGGAATGGCATTTTCACGGCCACTTCTACCCCCCTCTGCTGCGCTCGGCGACTGTACGCAAGTTTATGGTTGGTTTTGAAATGTTGGGTATGCCGCAAAGGGACATCACGCCGGAAACGGCCGCTGAGCGGCTGCGCTCGGCGGGTGGCTAACGATGCGTCGCTTCCTGCTGTTTTGCCTGCCCCTTTTCCTATCGCTTTGCTTAGCCGCCCAGAACCTTGTGCCGGTAATTACCGTTGACCATGGGCCGAATACCGCAGCCCAGCAGGCCAAGCCGTACGTCGTGATGGTCTCGCTCGACGGCTTCCGCTACAACTACGCCAAAAAGTATGGCGCCAAACATCTGCTGGCGCTGGGCGCACAGGGCGCAATCGCCAGCGAGGGAATGATTCCGTCGTATCCCTCGCTCACCTTTCCCAACCACTACACGCTGGTCACCGGCCTGTATCCGGAGCACCACGGCATCGTGGCCAACAATTTCTATGATCCCATCCGCAAACAACGCTACTCAATGAGCGATCCGGCTACCAGCAGCGATGGCAGCTGGTATGGGGGCACCCCGCTGTGGGTGCTGGCGGAAAAACAAGGCATGCGCAGCGCCTGCTTTTTCTGGCCCGGCTCGGAAGCGGAAATTGCCGGCGGCCGGCCGACCTACTACCTCAAGTTCGACGACCACTTTCCCGATGCCAAGAGGATCGACCAAGTTGTGGCATGGCTGCGCCTACCGGTCGAGAAGCGTCCGCACTTCATTACGCTTTATTACTCCAACGTCGATCATGCCGGGCATCAGTACGGCCCGGAAAGCCCGCAGACTGCCGCGGCCGTCGAACATGTCGACCAGTTGGTTGGCGATCTATGGACCCAGCTTAGCCGGCTGCAGCTTCCGGTCGACCTGTTTGTGGTTTCCGACCACGGCATGGAGCAGGAGCAGGGACCCTGGATCGATCTGGACAAGTACGCCGACCTGTCGAATTTCACTACCGTCGGATGGCTGCTCTATCCCAACTCCGAGGCCGCGGCGGAGAAGGCTTATCAGGAACTGAAGATCAAAAGCGACGCCTTCACTGTGTATCGGCGCAAGCGCGTTCCAGCGGCTTTCGAGTACGACTACAATCCCCGCGAGGGCGATCCCGTCGTCGTTGCCAACGGGCCCTTTGCCATTCGTGCCCATGGTCCTGCGAATGGTGCGGCGGATAAGCCGCCGGAGGCGGGCGCACACGGTTACGACCCGCGGGCGATGAAGTCCATGCGCGCCCTTTTCATCGCCGTGGGCCCCGATATTCACCCTGGTTCCACCCTTGAACCCTTTGAGAATGTAAATGTCTATCCGCTGCTGGCGAGCATTCTGGGCCTGGACTCCCCCAAGGTCGACGGCAACTTGCACGTGCTCTCAAAGATCATCAAAAATCCACCGGTGGATGAACCATAGCCGCTGCTGCTTCATACGCGCATGACACCCTCGTAAACAAGCAGGAAGGCTCATTTTCCTAGAGGGCACGGCCTTCAGGGTTCGCGGTGAGAACCCGAGGGGTCAGACTTGAGTTTGCCAGCATTCGTTGGCGGTATAGCAAAGCTCAAGTCCGTGCCATCCGGAACCGCGAATCGTTAGCGTCTTTTTCTCATCTACCTGTTATCGATGAAGCATTCAGGGCCCTCGCTCTCAGACACTTTGTTGCTCGACAACCCAGTCTGGCATGCGCTGTTCACGGAGCAGCGCGCGTTGGCTTTGGGTAACCATCTCGCTAAGCGCTTCCCAAGCGATGTGGCCCCATTCGGAGGCCTGATCGATCAATCAGCGGCTTCTTACCACGCGCTCGAGGAGGCGCTTCCCGGGGCAAGCACTGCCTTGGCTCTCGATTCCGAGCCAATCCTCCCCAGCACTTGGGACATGTTACACAGCGGGGAGATGTACCAGATGATTTGTGAAGCGCCGGCCTATGCAGGCGATAACCCGGTCTTCCGGGAATTGACCAAGGCGGACGTCCCTGAGATGCTGGCGTTAACCAGGCTGACCGAGCCGGGCCCCTTTCTCCCCAGAACCATAGAACTCGGGACCTATCTCGGGATACACGATTCCGGTTCCCTGGTGGCCATGGCAGGAGAGCGCCTTCACCTCACCGGGTTCACTGAGATCAGCGCTGTATGCACGCATCCGCAGTATCGCGGGCGAGGGTATGGAAACGCTCTCATTTCTGCCCTGGTTTCGCGCATTACGAGGCGCAGAGAGACTCCGTTTCTGCATGTGAAAACGGGAAACGTAACCGCCGTTGGCTTGTACGAAAAACTGGGGTTTAAGATACGCGCGCAACTCCATTTGGCTGTGATCAAATATCGCGCGGCTGCGGGAAAATAAGGCCCATCCGCGTGCTGCGTTCGCTCACCGCGCGAGCCTCTTTCGTAGCCAGTTACAATCGTTAATGAAGATGCCTCCAATCGACACCAAGAACAACCCCGGCGCCCGCTCCGAACCGGTCGCCATCTCCTCTCCCTCGGCGGACGCCCACGAGGTCCGCTATGACCCGGCGCAGATCGAAGTGCGCTGGCAGCAGCGTTGGGATGAGGAGCCGGATCTTTATCGCGCCGAGCCCGAAAGCAGCGGCCGCCCCAAGTATTACGTGCTGGAGATGCTGCCCTACCCCTCGGGTCAGTTGCACATGGGCCATGTCCGCAACTACGCCATTGGGGATGCCTTGGCGCGCTACATGTGGATGCAGGGCTACAACGTGCTCCACCCCATGGGTTGGGACGCCTTTGGGCTCCCGGCGGAAAATGCGGCGCTCAAGAACGACACCCCGCCCCGCGAGTGGACGCTCAAGAACATCGCCCACATGCGCCGCCAGATGCGCCGGCTGGGGTTGAGTTATGACTGGCAGACCGAAATCACCACTTGCCTGCCCGACTACTATCGTTGGACGCAGTGGTTTTTCCTGCGCATGCTGGAAAAGGGATTGGCGTTTCGCAAGCAGAGCAAGGTGAACTGGTGCCCGCTGTGTGCCACCGTGCTGGCCAACGAGCAGGTCATCGATGGCTGTTGCTGGCGGCATGAAGATACGGTGGTGGAACAGCGCGATCTGGAGCAATGGTTCCTCCGCACCACGAAGTACGCGCAGGAGCTGCTCGACGGGCTGGACCACTTGCCGGGCTGGCCGGAGAAGGTGCGCACCATGCAGCGCAACTGGATCGGGCGCAGCGAAGGGGCCACCATCGAGTTTGTTCTAGATCCGGTCGGGGCTGAGCAGGAGAACCGCGATGGCAAAGCGACGCTCGCGCCTGCAGCGGGTTTTGTCGCAGGGGCTCCTGCTGACCAGAACGCAAACCAAAACGCTACTAGAATTCCGGTTTACACCACCCGCCTGGACACCATCTTCGGCGCGACCAGCTTGCTGCTCGCGCCGCAGCACCCGCTGGTCAGTCAAATTGCACCGGCCGCCGAAGTTGCCACCCTGGTGGAAGAGCAGAAGAAGGCGCGCGAGGCCGGCGATCCCGCGGCCATCGATAAGCGTGGTGTCTTCACCGGCCGCTATGCCATCAATCCCTTTAACGGCGAGCGGCTGCCCATCTGGGTGGCCAACTACATACTCGTCGAGTACGGTACGGGCGCCGTCATGTCAGTGCCCGCGCATGATGAACGGGATTTCGAGTTTGCCCGCAAGTATGGCCTCGAAGTGCGCATCGTCGTGTTGCCCCGCCGCACGGGAGAGCCACCGGCCGCCGGCCAGCCGGACGAACCCGTGTTGCCCTATACCGAGGAAGACAGCCTGCTGATGAACTCCGGCGAATACAACGGCCTGGGTTGCCAGGAGGCCCGGGTTAAGATGGTCGCCTTCGCACAGGAGCATGGCTTTGGCCAGCCCACCGTGACCTTCCGGCTAAAGGATTGGGGCGTCAGCCGCCAGCGCTACTGGGGCGCGCCGATCCCTGTACTCTACTGCCCCACAGACGGCATCGTGCCCGTGCCCGATGATCAGCTTCCCGTCCTGCTACCCGAGCAGATCGAGATCACGCAGCAGGACGGTTCTCCGCTAAGCCGGGTTGCCTCCTTTGTGAACGCGACCTGTCCCAACTGCGGAGGACCGGCTCGGCGCGAGACCGATACCATGGACACCTTCGTCGATTCGTCCTGGTACTTCTACCGGTACCCTGATGCGCACAATGCGACCGCTCCCTTCAGCCGGCAGAAGATTGACTATTGGTTTCCCATTGATCAGTACATCGGCGGAGTGGAACACGCGATTCTGCACCTGATCTATTCCCGCTTCTGGACCAAGGTGATGCGCGATCTGGGTTTGGTCGGCAATGACGAGCCGGCCACCCGCCTCTTCACCCAGGGGATGGTCATTCGTAATGGCGCCAAGATGTCCAAGTCCAAGGGCAATGTGGTCTCGCCCGACGATATGATCGCCCGCTACGGCGCCGACGCCACCCGCATGTACGCGTTGTTTGCCGCGCCACCCGATCGCGACCTGGAGTGGCAGGAGGATGGAGTGGCCGGCATCAGCCGCTTCCTCGGCCGGGTTTACCGGCTGGGTATGCGTTACCGGGAAGCCGTGCGTGGCTGCCAGAATCGCGCTCCGGTTGCACCGCCCTCCCCTCTGGCCCAGGCGCTATTGCGTAAGCTTCACCAGACCATACGCAAGATCAGCCAGGACTTTGCCGGGCGTTGGCACTTCAACACTTGTATTGCAGCGGTCATGGAGCTGGTCAACGAAATCACCGCCGCTGAGCCAGGCTTGGCAGAGATGCCGGCGGAGGTTTCGGCGCAGCTGATGGCCACTCTCTTGCCTGCGCTCATCTTGTTGCTGGCGCCCTTTGCCCCTTATCTTGCCGCCGAACTGTGGGGCGAAACCGGCGGCACGGGCGCGCTGCTTCGCCAGCCGTGGCCGGGGTTTGACCCCGATCTAGCCCGTGAGGAGGAGCTCGAAGTGCCGGTGCAAGTCAACGGCAAATTGCGCGCTGTGGTCAAGCTGCTGCCGGATGCTGGAAGCGAAGACATGCAGAAGGCCGCGCTGGCGGAAGCCAAAGTGCAGGCAGCCATCGCCGGTAAGCAGGTGGTCAAGGTCGTGGTGGTGCCGGGCAAGCTGATCAACATCGTCGTCAAGTAGGCTCAATGAGAGTTTCTCTCACAAGCATCGTGGTGAAGTAAGCTGGCCGTACGCGGAACTCAATCTCTGGTGTATGTCTGCGCTTTCTGCTGGAAGCGTCCTGGTCTGCTGGGACGGGAAATTCTCTGGCGCTGGGGCTTCGGCATTCCCGCAGCAGCGATTCTCTATCTCCAGGGAGCCCACATAGCGGCCAGCAGTTCGCTCAATCAGGAGAGCCTCTCCAATCTTTCCCTCAGCGATCCTCTAGCCGCCGGTCAACAACTCACGGTTGCCGCGGCCAGCCTCACACCCGCCTTAGTGAGAGCGGCGCTGTGGTTGGGGCCATTGTTAGCCGTGGCGTGGGCGGTCGCGTCGGGCTTGGGACGCAATGCCGTGCTGCAGCACCTCGATCCGGCTTTGCGCCCGGCTCCCTTGACCCTTATCCTTCTTCAGCTGCTGCGCATCGCGGCCCTGGTTGCTGTCTGCGTGGGCTGGTACCTCGCCCTCAGTTGGGCCGCAGATGCCACCCTGAGTGGCGCCTCTCCCAACCTGGTGGCCTGGAGTGCCTGGGTCATTTGCCTCACGCTCGCCATTTTTGTTCTGTGGGCGCTGTTAAGCTGGATTTTCTCCATTGCTCCCTTGCTCGCGATGTTGCAGGGGGCGGGTGTCCTACCGAGTTTGGTGCGCAGTCTTCGCCTCGGCCCGCTCACGGCGAAGCTGGTCGAAGTGAACCTGGTGTTGGGCATCGTTCGGCTGGCGCTCATCGTGCTTGCCTTGGTGTTTTCGGCGATTCCACTCCCCTTCGAGACGGACATGACGGGCACGGCGCTTTACGCATGGTGGGCATTGGTCACACTCTTCTATCTTGCGGCCAGCGACTTTTTTCAGGTGGCGAGGTTAGCTGCATTTGTACAGTTCTGGCGTTTGTACCGTCCCAACAGTCCACCATCTGGGACGCCCGCATCATGAGATCTTGCCTAGATACAGAAAGGCTGAAAAACTAGAACGTGGATACCTCCTCGATCGTCATCCTGGATTTTGGCAGCCAATACACGCAACTCATAGCGCGTCGCATCCGAGAGCAGAATGTCTTCTCGGTAGTCCTACCTTGTAGTGCTTCCGTTGCCGAAATTCGATCGCATCATCCCATCGGGCTGATTCTCTCCGGTGGTCCCTGTTCGGTTTATGACGCGGACGCGCCGGCCGCGGACCCGGAGATGCTGACCCTGGGTCTGCCTATCCTCGGTATCTGTTATGGCCTGCAGTTTCTTACCCATCATTTGGGGGGAAAGGTGCGCTCGGCGGAAAAGCGTGAGTACGGGCCCGCCCAGGTTTCTATCGTGCCCGGCCCCCAAGTCCCGTTGTTTGCCGGCTTGCCGGAATCGCTCGACGTCTGGATGTCGCACGGAGATGAGGCCCTGGAGCTGCCACCCGGGTTTTCTCTCACCGCACGCACAGCCAATGCCGTAGCCGGCATCGCCGATCCCGCGCGCAACATCTGGGCCGTCCAGTTTCATCCCGAGGTAAGGCACACACCCCAGGGAACTGCGTTGCTGCGCAACTTCCTATTCCGTATCTGCCATGCCGAGCCCAACTGGACACCGGCCCAATTCATCCAGTCGACCGTCTCCGCCATTCGCCAGCAAGTGGGAGACGGCCACGCCATCTGCGCCCTCTCCGGTGGGGTCGATTCTTCGGTCGCGGCGGTGTTGGTGGAACGCGCCATCGGTCACCGGCTCACCTGCGTCTTCGTCAACAACGGCGTTCTGCGCAAGAACGAATTTCTGCAGGTACAGCGCAACATGCGCGACAAGCTGGGCCTGCAGTTGGTCGCTGTGGATGCGAGCGACCGCTTCCTGACCCGGCTGGCCGGGGTCACCGACCCCGAGTCCAAACGCAAAATCATCGGCAGTGAATTCATTGCTGTGTTCGACGATGAGGCGAGGAGAATTCTGGAAGGGCAGCAGGAAAGCGAAGTGGCTTGGCTGGTGCAGGGCACGCTCTACCCCGATGTGATCGAATCCTCTTCTGTCAAAGGGCCGTCCCAGACCATCAAGAGCCATCACAACGTCGGCGGCCTGCCAGCCGGCATGAAGCTGAAGCTGATCGAGCCACTGCGCGATTTGTTCAAGGATGAAGTCCGCCGCATCGGCCGCGACCTGGAGATGCCGGCCGAAATTCTGGAGCGCCAACCCTTTCCCGGCCCTGGACTTGCTGTGCGCATCCTGGGCGAGGTGACGCCTGAGCGGGTGGCGTTGCTGCAGCTGGCGGATGACATCGTGGTCACCGAGATCAAGGCCGCCGGGCTCTACCAGCAGATCTGGCAGTCCTTCGCCGTGCTGCTCCCGGTGAAGTCTGTAGGTGTGATGGGCGATCAACGTACTTACGCCTACACCTGCGCCATCCGAGCCGTGCACTCAGAAGACGGTATGACCGCCGACTGGGTCCCGCTGCCCTACGAGCTGCTGAAAAAAATCTCCAGCCGCATTGTCAACGAGATCCGCGGCATCAACCGCGTGGTTTATGACATCACGTCCAAGCCGCCGGGGACCATTGAGTGGGAATAAATAAAACACCCAGGTCTCGTGGATGAGATCTGGGTGTTTTGTCGCGCGCGAGCCCTTTAGATGTTTTACGCCAGCGCTAGCACATCCGCAGCGGTGACCCCGACCTTGGGGAACCAGGAGTGCGCCGATTCCAGGCTCTTATTGACGTTCTGAATGTTCTTCACACCCTGATCGTCGAGCCAGTCCCTAAATGCTTTGGCGCCGCCCTTGGCATAGATGGCGATGCCGTCCTTCCAGGTAGCGCGTCCGCAGAGAACGCCGTTAAACGTGGTGCCGCTCTCCGCTGCCAACTCCAGGGTCTCGGTGAAGACCGCGTTGCTTACCCCGGCGGATAGGTAGATGAAGGGCTTATGGGTAGTCGTCGCCGCGTCCTTGAAATGCTGCAACGCTTCGCTGCGGGTGTAAGCGGATTCGCCTTTGAAGGCCCGGGTACCCTGCACGAACTCCATCTGCACCGGAACCTCTACCTTCAGCACATCGATCAGATACTTTGCTTTGCCGAACTCGGACATTGAACCGGACACGATCTCCGGCTTCTTCAAGGCGTATTCCAAAGACTTCTCGCTGTGGCCATGGACGTCATAGCCGACAAACTCCAGGAAGAAGGCGATGTCGTGCGCCCGGCATTCGTCGCCGATGCGCTCAATGAAGGCATGCTTTTGATCGTTGATTTCGCTCTTCTCAAACGGGGTGTAGTAGAGCAGCACCTTGACGCAGTCCGCACCCGCCTCTTTTAACCGGCGCACCGACCAGTGGTCGAGAAGGTCCGGCAGCCGCCCCGGCGTATCGGCATCGTAGCCGGTCTTTTCATAGGCCAGCAGCAGGCCTTTGCCGTGGCGCAGTTTAGACGCCGGCAAGCCAAACTCGGGATCGAGCAGGATGGCCGATGCATATTTGGTGAGAACGTCGGTGACCAGTTCCTTGAACTCGACCAGGGCCGAGTCCGGCAAGTCGGAAACGCCCTTCTCTTTGGCCAGCGACTTCTTCAGCGATCCGCGCTGATCCATAGCCGCCGCGGCGATCACCCCGCGTGCATCGGAGACCGCTTTGAGTCCGGCCAGTTTTCCAGCTGTCAGCTTCGTGGTTGTCATTGCTTATTTCCTCTCAATTTTTGCCCGTTGTTCCCGCGGCTCATTCTAATGCATTGCCGGTTGTGGAGGTGTTACTGCTGTGCCAGCGCGGCCCGCTGCGCTGCCACCAGTTCGATGATTCCGCGCTCGGCATGATCCATCATCTCCAATAATTTTTCCCGGGGAAATGCGTTGCGCTCCGCGGTCGCCTGTACTTCTACCAATCCGCCGCCCTCCGTCATGACCACGTTCATGTCTACTTCGGCCTGGGAATCCTCTTCATACGCCAGATCGAGCAGGCTCACTCCCTCCACGATCCCTACGCTGGTAGCGGCTACCAATTGGGTGAGGGGCAGCTTCTTCAGTGTTCCCGCCTCTACCAGCCGCCGGAAGGCGATGGCCATGGCCACGCAGGCGCCGGTGATGGCGGCGGTGCGGGTTCCACCATCAGCTTGTAGTACGTCGCAATCCAGGATCACGGTGCGTTCGCCCAGCGCATGCATATCGACCACGGAACGCAGGGAGCGCCCGATGAGCCGCTGGATTTCATGGGTCCGGCCGCCCACCTTGCCGCGCTCCGATTCGCGCGCGGTGCGGGTCAACGTGGCCCGAGGAAGCATGCCATATTCCGCGGTCACCCATCCCCTTCCACTGTTCTTCAACCAGCCGGGCACGCCGGTTTCGATAGTGGCGTTACATAACACCCGGGTGTGGCCCACTTCGATGAGTAGCGAACCCTCGGGCATCGAGGTGTAATGCGGCGTGAGCCGTACCGGCCGCATCGCGCCCGGTGCCCGGTCGTGAGGGCGAAAGAAAGTCGCCGCAGTTTTTTGCTGGGGATTCATCCTCTGATTGTATGAGAGCGGCGGCTGAGGCTGTGGATCGGAGTTTCCCCTTCGGGGAATCATCCCCTTCCCAGGGGCGGTCCGTGTTCCCCGCGAGCGTTCCCTTTTTGGGACGCTTCCCGAATTGGAACTATGGTCCTAAGGCGCACATTGGAGGGAAGTTACAGTTCATGATCCCGGTCGCTGTTCCATTTAGGAACTGTTCCTTCAGGAAGAAGACGCGCCCGGGTCATCCGGACCTTTTGGTGTAAAGAGCGTTTATCGAGCGACTTAGCCGTCTCTCTCGCGGTCGCGCCCCGATTGGCACGCTGCATGCACTAGAGGCAGTGTTCAGCAACTGCACTTGGATGAGAAAGCCGGCGCGCTGGAAGGTCCGTTCTGCCGGCTGGAAGCAGTGGTCTTGAATCAGGAGGGGTTGGTATGAGTCTTGTCTTCCGGCGCACGGCAAAACAGTTTTCTTTTGCATGGCATGTGTGCGAGGGACACGCGGGCCAGCGGACCGGTGAGAGAACGCGCTGCGCGGAAAAAACGCCCGCCGCAGTTTTTCCCGGCGAAGCAACGAAAGTTGCCGTCATAAATGTCGATACAGCAAGCAAGGATGTTCTTTTGTCCGGCCAGGAAGGAATCTGCGTACAATGGCGATAACAATTCCAGCAACAGCTTCTGTGGCCCCTATGTCGCGTCCCGCGGAGCGTACCGGCAAGCTCCATCTCCTCGTGGTCGACGAGGATGCGGCCATCCGCTCGGCCTGCTGCGAAATAGCGACTGATCTGGGCTTCGTGCCGCAGACAGTTTCCACCATCGCGGCGGCGCGTATTCTGCTACGCGATCAGGGTGTAGACATCCTGCTTCTCGATCTACGCGCTCCCTTGGGCGAAGGCCTGGGTCTGCTGCACGAGATCAAAGCCCTCAACCCTGGCCTGGTAGTCGTGGTGATGACGGCATACGCTACCGTGCCGGCAGCAGTGGAGGCCATGCGTACCGGGGCCGCCGATTATCTGACCAAACCTTTTGCTATGGATGAACTGACTGCGGTGCTGGAGCGTGCGCTGGAGCGGACCAACGAGCGGCGCACGGTGGAAGGTGCCAGCCGGCAGTTGCGCGAAGCCCTGCGCTCCGCGCAAGGCCTGGGCAACCTGATCGGCCGCAGCCCGGAGATGGACAAACTCTACCGCATTCTGGCCAAGGTGGCGCAAAGCTCCCATCCGGTTCTGATCCTGGGCGAAAGCGGCGTGGGCAAGGAACTGGTGGCGCGCTCTATTCATACCAACGGCCCCCATGCCGATCGCCCGTTTGTTCCCGTCGATTGCGGTTCGCTGGTACCCACTCTTATGGAGAGTGAGCTCTTCGGTTACGTAAAAGGTGCATTCACCGGTGCTAATCGCGCCAAGGAGGGTCTGCTGGCTTCGGCCCAGGGAGGCACCGTCTTTCTCGATGAGATTGGTGAGTTGCCGCTCGATTTGCAAGCCAAGTTGCTGCGCGCCCTGCAGGAAAAAGAGGTCCGCCCGGTGGGCGCCACCCATCGCATTCACATCAACGTCCGTATCCTGGCAGCCACCAACCGCGATCTGCCATCGATGGTGGAGCAGGGACGCTTCCGCAAGGATCTTTATTACCGGCTTAGCGTCGTCAACCTGCGTATCCCTCCGTTGCGCGAGCGCAAGCAGGACATTCCCCTTTTGGCGACGCACTTTCTGGAGCGGATGGCGCGCGAGACCGGTACACCGCACACGCTCAGCGACGACGCCCTAAGCACTCTGGTGGATTATCAATGGCCGGGAAACGTGCGTGAACTGGAGAATTCGATCGATCGTGCCTGTACCCTTTCCTCCGGTCCCGTATTGCACCTGGGCGATCTTCCTACGCAGCTGCAGAACTTTCACCTGCAGCATCGCCGCTCTCTGGTGGTGGTCGCGCCGGTACCCAGTGGCGACTCAGCCCGCGGACCGGTGCAGCCCCTGGCCCAGTTGGAGAAAGAGGCAATTCTTGAAACCCTGCGCAAGCTGAATGGCGATAAGCTTCTGACCGCGCGGCTCTTGGGCATCGGGAAAACTACGCTCTACCGCAAACTAAAGGAGTACGGCATCAGCGCCCCCGACCCGAGAAACAACGCGGAGAATGACGCCGGAAATCAGGCCCGCTGATCCGTCACTCCGCTGCCCGCGCGCAAACCACGCAACCCCTGCAACCCACGAACCATCTGCAACCCACGCAACCTTGAGGAGGTAGTTGTGCAATCAGCTGTGCAGCACAGTGTCCTGATCATCAGTCCCATGGCCGACGCGCCCCGGGTCGCCGACTCCCTGGCAGTCACTCTGGGATGTTCCGTCAAAGTCGCTCCCAACCATCGCGCCGGGTTGATCGCGCTTCGCCACCATGACTACTCGGTCGTGGTGGTGGATGACTCTCTGGCCGAAGCCAATCCTCCCGCCGCCGAGCTGTTGTGGAGGAACTTTGGCATGGCCGTGCCGGTACAGATCAACTTCGCCTTCTCCGGAGGTGCCAGACTGGCTCGTGAGGTGCAAGCGGCGATCGGGCGGCGGGAACAGCAGCAGGTCATGGCGTTGCGAGCTGCCGCCCTGGTGCTCGAAAACGACTTGAAATCCACTCTGACCGGGCTCTTGCTGCAGTCGCAGCTGGCGCTCGCCGAACCAGAGCTGCCCCCGAGACTCGCCGGCAAACTAGAGCTGGTGGCCGAACTTGCCGGCAGTCTGCGCCGGCGGCTGGAGCAGGCCCAGGCCTGAGTTCTCAGCATGTTCACTGCTGCTGTCATCGCCCCAATGCCTACCCCGCCTTCACCTCGCCCGCGCTGACATAAGCAATCCGCGGGCGCCACCTGGATAACGTCGCGGCTTGTCCTCAACCACCCCCGACTTTCTGTGAAGTTTGTTAGCGTAAAAGACTTTATACGGCTTTTCTCAAGGAAAGCCGCACAGTGGACGTTGCTTGAGACCGCGAACAGGAAATCCGGGCAACCGGACTGCGCTATGCGACGAACGATCCGAGTTGGTGTAAGCTTGAGTCGTTCTCGGCGCTCCGTCCATTCATCGCCGAATCGGGAGTGTCTCCTCAAGCCAAGCTTGCAGGGTCTCGATTGGGTGATGGCCGGTCCCACGATCGAGCGAAGAACGAACCCTGGGTCCTCGACATAAAGATCGAACGGCTGCTGAAAACCATTTTCACTCATCATCGGTTCCAGCACCTGGGCTGGCGCATCTTTTCTTCTAGGGGAGAACTAAACCCAATCCGTAACGGTTCCTTCGCTGCTCTGGTGAATCGGGTAGCAGTGAAAATGCTCTAGCATGGCAATGCAGAAAAGTTCGTATCTCATCAACTCGTATCTAGGGAGAGAATTATGAAAAAGCACGCGTTCTTGGGCCCAGGGCACTCCACCGGCGGGCACGCGCAAAGCGCGTACTCTCTTGTCGGCCTGTTGTCGATCGGATTGACCGGGTTGATTCTGCTCGGTGGCTGCAATAAGACGCCGGCGCCCGCCGCGGAGCCCGCAACCTCGGCCCAGGCTGCTCCTCCTCCGGCCCCTGCCGCAACCCCGGATGCTGCGCCCGCCCCTGCTCCGGCTCCGGCGGCGAATGCGGCTCCTCCTCCTCCCCCTCCCGCTCCTGAGGCCCCCCCTCCTCCCCCACCCCCGCCGCCACCCAAGAAATATGTCGTGCCCGCGGGCAGCGCGCTGGTCGTGCGCGTGGGGCAGACGATCACCGCTAAGGGCAGCAATGTCGGCGACAGCTTTTCCGGAACACTGGCGCAGTCCCTGGTGGTTCATGGAGTCAAAGTCATCAAAGCAGGAACTCCGGTGAGCGGCACCGTGACTGCCGCCAAGGGACAAGGAAGGTTCAAGGGCGCCGGTGACCTGGGCATAGCAATCAATCGGGTAGGCAGCTACTCGGTGGCGACCTCTTCTTATGAAGCCACGCAGAAAGGCAAGGGGAAACGTACTGCTGGCTTTGTGGGCGGTGGCGCTGGCGGAGGCGCCCTGATCGGCGGGCTCGCCGGGGGTGGCAAGGGCGCGTTGATCGGCGGCTTGTTGGGAGCCGGCGCCGGCACTGCGGGCGCTGCATTTACCGGCAATAAAGACGTGAGCATACCTGCGGAAAGCGTTGTCACCTTCAACCTTTCCGAGCCCATCACTGTGGTGATGGAAAGCCCGGGCGACAGCCCAAGCCAATAACGCGGGCTCAAGGCCGGTAGCGGAGCGAGCGGATCCTCATCTGCTTCGCTCCGCTTTTGCCGCTGTTGCGGAAGTGGGATTGCGATGCCGCTCGAAGTTGCAGAGACTTAAGAGTGTTATGCGCAGTTGGGTGGATAAGAGATGACCCCCGGCGCAGCCATTCCTGGCTGAAACCCGGCTGTAAATCATCGGCTTTGTTCCACCAACTCTGAAAATGCTCTCACTGGTACTGCCGGAGGCAGAATGGATAGCGATCCCCTACATAGGGCGAGACGCGGGCATACGAACGGCTGGTTGACAGCGCTGTCGTTGGGCCTGCTCGCCGCCGGCTTTCTCGCTTGCTTGTACATCCTGATAGGCGTTCCGGCTCAGGCGCAGGCGGTCGGCAACTCCGCCACAGACCCTGGACTCTCCGCGCCTTCTGCCCCAGCCCCGGTGTACCGGCGCCAGCAACCGCCGGTTTCCGCCGTGCCTGCAACCACTCCCGCGCCGGTGTCTGTTGCCCCTTCGCACGCCGATATCGTCGCCAATGAGCTCCAGGACGAGCTGACTACGGTAGATGACCAGGTGCGCCAGTCCCAGGAATTTATGCGGCAAGCAGCTGCCGCGCAGCACCGAACCCGCGTAGCGTCGGCGCTTTTCCTGGCTGTCTTTATGCTCGTCGCCGCCCTGATTGTCATCCAGGTCTACCTTCAGGCGCGTTCCTGGGATAAGGACCAGTCCCGGGCGGTCGCCGAAGTCGAAGCCGTCGCGTCGCAGCTGGAAATCTTGCGCGATGCCCAGAATGAAGCCAGAAACGCGTTACCCGCATTGCTGCAGGAAGTGGGCGAGCAGCCCTTGAGCTTCCAGGAAGAGGGCACTGCCTTTACCCCCCGGGCCATGGCGATTATCGATGACATCGACCATCTGGCCTACGTTGGCCAAGGCCGTCTTGCCTTTCGCGATCTTCACTCGGATACGGATGCGGCGGTTTACCTGAACGGTCTCTTGCTTTCCGCGGTTGCCCACTTGACCCGCTCCGATCCATGGACGGCGTTCGCCCGCCTGGACCAGTTTTTCCTGCAGCTGACTCGCTTTCCGGATGCGGTGGAACGACGCCGTATCGCCCAGGGCTATTCCTATCGGGCGCTGGCCGCCTACCAGGTGCTGGAGTTCCAGGACAAGGAGCCGTCCTGGCTGCGAAAAGCGGAGCGTTCCCAGCTCGAGGCCTTGTCGAAACAAGCTTTTGCGGATATCGCTCACGCTTCGTCAGTCGACCCAGACTGGCGCCACGCGACATTTGTCGAAGCTTTGCTTTGCAGCCGTTTTTACCTGGCCGAGGAGGCCGCCGACAACAGCACGCGGAGTGATCTCTTCGTTCGTGGCTTGCGCCGGTCGGTTGCTCTCTACAAGGGATTGATCGAGGAGCGAGCATATCGGGGACCGTCGCGCCGCAACCTGGTGCGCACCCTCAAACGGATCGCGGAGCAGACCGGGGAGAAGAGCGATTTCTCCGATTTCGGCTACGCCTTGAATGCCTTCCCGACCGATGACGAGCTCGCCGACGAGGTGCTTGCGGCCCGTCAGCCAACCTCCCAGGACCGGTTTTTGTGGCAATGGCTGCTGGGAGACGAGGAGCTGTTCGCTAACGTCGAGCGTCTCAACTTGGCTGAATACCGCGCCTTCTGGATCCGGATGCTCGACAACAAGGTTCATCTCCGAAACTGGAGAGCAGACCTTACTGAGCTGCAGCGGGCTAAGCCGGCGATGAAGGACTGGAGTATCCAGCTGCTGCAATCCGAGCCGCCTATCACGCTATCCAATGCCATATCCCGCCGCCAGGAGCGCTTCGACAGCCCCGCCTCGGGAACCTGAAGCCCAGGCTTCCCGATTCTTCTTCTCGTCATCCCATAAGTGTGCGGTTTCGTCCGTCGGCCCGCCTGCCGTCGGACGAGCAGGATGCGTGCATGTCCAGGTAACCCTGAAGTTACTAATTGATCGGCTGACAACTGCCATCCCTCCTTCGTATCATGGAGTTGTCCCTGGATGGATTGATGGGCGATTTAAGGAGATACGGATGACTACAAAAAGCGCAGAAACGGCGAACGGGGCTCCCAAGAAGCGGAAGCCGGCAGCCAAGAAGCAGACGCCGGCCACCGAACCCTCGCGTGAAGAGATCGCTCGTTTGGCGGAGAAGTATTGGGCTGAGCGCGGTTGGCCAGAAGGCTCGCCCGAGCAAGATTGGCTACGCGCCGAACGGGAACTGAAGACCGCATCGTAGAGGTTAGGAAAGCCCGTCACTTCTTCGTCGCCCGGCCGTCCGGCAACGGCCCAAAAGACGCACCTCACTGGTAAAAACGTCCGCGAAAACTGCCGTTCGACAGTGAACGGCCCGCGCTGTCTTTGCCGCAGGAAAACACAGGACTCGATGGGACCCGCGTTCGCCTCAAATGAACGCAACCACGGTGTTGCGAATCAACCAGACAACAAGCGCAATCGAACCTATCTTCCCGGCCTCGGCCCACAGAGGCGAACATGGGCCCGTACTGACCCTGGGTTTTTGCTGGCACGACTCGACCGGGTTGAGTGCGCCCTCAGGGGCTGGCATCATACGTAAACGGCACTATCCGCAGCCTATTCCATAGCTCCAAGTAACGCCGCAGCAAAAGATGCACGGATCATCCCACACCTCACCAATCCGGTCACACTTCGGTGACCTTGAGTCTTTTTGACGTTGGGCGATACTTAACACCAGGGAAAAGCTGATTGTTCGCGCTTCCCACCGTATTTCGTTTCATCTTTCTCTGCCGCGCCTATGAAAAACGAAGTGCTCGACATCCTGATACTGGGCCTGCTCGTGGTGTTGTTTGCCTCGATCTACCGCAAACGTGCGACCACGCGATTACGCTGCTGGGTTGCCGGGTGGATCCTCGTCCTGCTGCATTTCGCCGCCCTGTTGATTCCGGCCGTGTCCGGCTGGGCACAGAACCTGGTCGACAGCCTGAGCCTCAGCGCGCTCTTTCTTTCCGGGCTGTGTTTCCTTTTCTCTGCTCCCGTCATTCTCGAAACAGCCGCGGGCAGCGCACTGACCGCGCTGGGCATCGGACTTCCCGCGCTCGTCTATATCAATTACCTGATTTTCGGGGGAGTTCACCAGTGGCTACTGTATGCGACCGCAACGGTAAGCACTGCAAGTGGCGTCATCCTGGCGTGGCGGTTCTGCCGAGGCCGCAGCCGGGTTTGGGCGGTCATCACCCTCGCCTTTTGGCTGGGGGGAATCTGGACCGCCGTCGCGCTCGCGCACCGGGCCCCGGATCAGGGCATCCTGGCGCTTCTTTCTGAGATATTCCTAACCTTCGCCGCGCTTTACTGGTTCGACTTCCGGCGCACTTCGACCGGCGTCTTGACCGCTATCCTGGGCCTGGTAGCGTGGGCTGCGGTCTTTCCCGTCGGACTGCTTTGCGACCATCTGATCCCGGCCGCGCACATTCCCCCCGAACTGTGGAATGTGCCCAAGTATTTTGTGGCTTTCGGCATGATCCTCACCTTGCTGGAAGACGAGTTCCTGGCAGCGGGACGAGCCATGGAGCATTACCGTCTGCTCTTCGCTGCCCACCCCCACCCTATGTGGGTGCAGGAATCGGAAACCCTCCGCATCCTCGAGGTCAATGATGCCGCCGTGAAACACTACGGCTACACCCGCGAGGAATTTCAGAGCATGACGGTGCGCGATTTGTGGCCGACCGAAGAGGCGAGCGCGCAGAAGGAAAACTCCGGAACCAGTCCCACGCAGCTCGCCGGTCCTTGGCGCCATCGCCGTAAAGACGGCTCCTATATCCAGGTGGATATGGCGTCCCATCGCATCAACTATTTGGGGCGGAGGTGCAGTTTTGTCCTGATACAGGACGTGACCGACCGCCAGCAGCTGCATGAACAACTGCTTCACCAGGCGCACCACGATATCCTCACCGGCCTGCCCAATCGGCTTCTGCTGGAAGATCGCATGCAGCAGAGTCTGGCCCAAGCCGCCCGCTACGGGCAACAAGCCGCGATTCTGTGCCTGGATCTGGATGGCTTCAAGCAGATCAACGACTCCTTTGGCCACGCAGCCGGCGACCTATGCTTGCAACAGGTAGTGGCCCGCATCTCCGCCCGCCTGCGCGCCGTCGATACCTTCGCCCGCACCGGCGGGGACGAGTTCGTGATCATTCTGGGCGAACTGGCTAACAAGAGCAGCGCCCTGATGGTCGCGCACAGCGTGCTCGAAAGCATTGGCAAGCCGATTGAAGCCGAGGGCTTCTCCTTCGACCTTTCGGCATCGATTGGCATCTCGATCTATCCCGATGATGGGACGGACTCGGTGCAGCTCCGGCGCTCGGCCGATGCGGCAATGTACCGCGCCAAGCAGGCAGGGGGCAGTCAATATCTCGTCTCTTCGCAGATCAGTTCTTCGGCTGACGAGGTCAACGAGCTGGAGCGATTCATGCGCGCCGCGCTCAAGGGTGACGGGTTGGCACTCTCCTACCAGCCGCAATATTCCATGGTGGGCAATCTCTGCGGCCTGGAAGCGATTTTGCGGTTGAACCATCCCCAACTGGGCATGATCGCAGCCGATCGTTTCCTGCCCATCGCCGAGGAACGCGGACTGATTGTTCCCTTGGGCGACTGGGTCCTGGACGAGGTTTGCCGCCAGAGCATCGAGTGGCAAAACAAGAAGCTGCCCCCGCTGCGCGTTTCTTTCTGTGTCTCCCCGCTGCAGTTTCTCCACTCCGATTTCTCTGCCCGGGTGCTCAGCGCTGTTACCAGGTCCGGCCTTGACCCTCGCCTCCTCGAATTGATCGTCACCGAGAGCACGGTCATGCGCAACCGCCCTGAAGTGGCAAGCCAGATGCGCAGTCTGGCCGCGTTGGGCGTTCATTTTTCCGTGGCAGACTTTGGCAGCAGTTATTCCTGCCTCAGCCACCTTCATCAGCTTCCCGTCAGCACGCTCAAGATCGATTGCTCCTTCGTCGAGCGCATCTCAGAACCCAACGGTACCTATACCATCGTGCAGGCCATCATTGCGCTGGCCCACGGTCTTGGCCTGAAGGTTGTCGGCGAAGGAGTGGAGCGCGCCGATCAGTTGGAGTGCCTGCGGACCCTGGGCTGCGATTTTGTGCAAGGTCTACTGCTTGCCCCCACTCTTCCGGCGGCAAGCGTTGAAAAATACCTGGTTTCGGCCGCGCCCCCGGTCGCTCGACAGGCGCGGCGCTGAATATCCCAGGGTCTTACGGAGCGACGACCAACCCGCAAGCGATTCGGTCGCCGGCGTTACCAGTTGGGTCGGTCATCATGTCGTCAGCGTTCGCGTGAATGACAAACGCCGTACCCCCGTTGGCGAATACTGAGTTTTTCGCGTCCTTCTTGAGAGAAATGCTGTCGGTTACGAACGAGACGTGATCCGTGCCGTCCGCCATCACCTGCAGGTTGACCGGCATGTCGCCCGCATGAGCGCCCTTCGGATTCTTGATTCCATGCTCTTTGCTGAAGGGATTGAGGTGAGGGCCTGCACTCTTGAAATCCGGTCCATCGCATTTTGCATTCTGATGGACGTGGATTGCATGTTCACCTTCAGGAAGATTCGTTAGATTCAGTTTGACCTTAACTTTATTGCCCTCGGGCGTGAGCGTCGCAGTTCCCGCATCCTGACCCTGGCTGGTCTTGAAGTCGACTTCGATACCCTTACTCTTGGCCGTCGCGGTTGAAGTCGAAAGGGCCAGCAGAACCGGCAGCGTCATCACACCTGTGTACACTCTGAGCAATTTGGTCATTTGTTCCTCGCGTCTGTCTTGGGGTTCGCCAAACATTGGCTAGAATACCCGATCTCCGCAGGATCGGGATTTGCCGTTGCCGGAAACAGCTTTGGCGTTGCTTTCCTGCGAGGGCGCGGAGCGACTCGCGGCAACCCGCGGATAGGTCCTCTAAATACCCTGTTATCAAGGTAATGCACAGCAAGTGCTATGTACGCCTCCGCTGCGGCGAACCTAGAGTGATAACAACATCGGGAGCAGGCAGCGGCATGATTCCTCGCATATTGATCATCGACGATGAGGCCGACATCCGTGAGGTGACTGCGCTTAGCCTGGAAACCATTGCCGGCTGGCAAGTGATCCTGGCTCCTTCCGGAGCGCAAGGCATACGCCGCGCTTCGCTGGAACAGCCGGATGCAATTCTGTTGGACGTCATGATGCCCGACATTGATGGCCCGACCACCTATCAGATCCTGAAGCAGAATGGAAACACCGCTCACATTCCTGTGCTTCTGTTGACAGCGAAAGTACAGGGTCAGGATCGGCGCAAGTTGGATGAATTGGGCGCGGCCGCAATCCTCTCCAAACCCTTTGATCCCCTGACGCTCGCCGATCAGATCTCAGAGATCCTCGGCTGGGGCTCGGAGCGTGCTTGCAACACCAGGCCGTCCGCCGTTCCACTCGCCGGCGACTGATCAGTCACAACAGCACTTCACTCCGAACGCCTCCCCAAATTGAGTCCCGAACCCGACCGCTAAACGTCACCCCAGCCCCCAGCCTTTGTTGCCTGTGAAGCAGAACGAAAATTGTCAGCCATGTGCCCGCTCTGATTTCCCGATGACGCTAACTAAGTAGTCGGGCGAGGTTTGACCGCCAGGAAGACCGGCGGCAGCGGCTTGCCATTGATATCGGTGAGTTTGGGGTTGATCTGCTGGGTATCGAGCAGGGTGGTGGTGTCGATCAGGTGCAGCAGATTATCGCCCGTGGTGCCGGCAAAAAAGATGGTGTTATCGGGAGAGAAGATGCCGGCCACTGGAGCCAGGGCAGCACCGGCGAGCTTGACGCTGCCCAGCGTTCCCAGCACCCCCGCGGTGGTGGACGGTTTGTATACCGGCAACAAAGCTCCCCCTGCTGGCGGCGCCGCAGCGGCGCTGCTGTAGGTAACAAATGCCTCTTGCGAGTTGGTGGCGGCGATCACTTGATTGATGTTGGTAATACCGTAGGCCGCCAGCGAGGCCTGATTGACGACCGGGGGAGGGTTAAAGACGATGCCCGTAGTTTGGCTATTCGCGTCTGAGGGGCAGGCGTCGATCGGTACGGTGATCGAGAGATCCGTGAGCGTCGCTGGATTGGCGCTGGCGCCAATGATGTGCTTGCCATCGGTGGTGGAAGCCACGTGGTCGGAGATCGCTGCGACCGCGGTGGCTTCGGGATAATTGACCACCGGCTTGACCGTGGTTTCCGGGCACTGCCCATAAGCGGACGTCGCCGCACCGGAGAGAAAGACGGCGGCAGCGGGGATGGTCACGGCCAAGTCAGGCGAGCAGAACATGTTGTAGGTGTTGTTGGGGTTTGCCGTGGTGTTCGGCGGATACGTCGTAGGGTCGGTGGGGATGGGACTGGTGGTGTTGGTCGCCGGGCAGATGCCGGTGGTGGTGGTGCCCTGGTTCGCAGGCAGCGTCTCGATTGACCAGCCGGTAAATACGTTGTGGATGTAGAGCACCCCGTCGCCCACGATGTAGACCGTCTGACCGTCGGCGGTGTAGGCGGCCTTCTGGCCGATACCGGCGAATGAGGTGTAGGCCCCCGAGGAGGGCGTGTAGATATAGAGCACGCCGCGCAACTGGTCGTTTATGACCACAGAAGAGTTGGTGGGCGAGGCCGCGAGCACGACGCCGGGAACCCCGGTCACTTCCGAGGCCAGGGTATTGGTCGCCGCCGTATAGCTCATCAGCTCGTGATAGCTGCCGAAGTAGAGAGTCGTGCCGGTAGGATCGAGCACCATAGAATTCGGCGAGTAGGGAAGTTTGATCTGGCTACCGATGGTCCCGGTCGACAAGTCGATCGGCACGAAGTACGGCGAGCCTGGGCTCGAGATCCAGACGTAGGTACTGTTCTTGCCCGGGGAAGAAATCTGCACAAAATTGCTGATCGATGGCACGCCCGTGCCCAGGGTTCCCATTTGGTTGATGGGGGCAGGATTGCACGTGGTCGGCTGGCAGATGGCGGTGATGGCGGAGTTGGAGGGAAAGGACGCGGTCACAGCCCCAGTGGCGCTAACGGCGATGCTCCCCGGATTGGTTGATACGTAGCTCAGGGGCAAACCGTTGATCACGTTGTTGTTGACGTCGGTCACCGTGGCGGTGAGCGACAGGGGTGTATTCAGTGTGACATTGGCGCTGGTAGCGCCGGTAGAGGCAACGGTCAGAGCGATTTTGGCCGGCGGGCAGGTATAGAAATAGCCGGCGTTGCTGCTGGTCTGGGCAACGGTGCCGGTGATCAAGGTAGAGCCCGGAGCTTGCGCGGTGGCGACGCCATTCTGATCGATGGTGACGATGCCTGCGGAGGCCGGCGCGTAGGTCAAGTGGCCGATGACGTTATTGCAGTCGGTGGGCCCATAACCCCCGCCAGGCAGGATATTGGGGCTGCAGAGAAGAACCGGCTGGCCCGGTGCAACCGCCGGAATAGCGGGATTCGTTGTGCTGGCCGGGCTGGGGCAGGCGCCTGTGAGCCCGGTCGATGAGCAATACGCTGTGGCGTCTAGCTGGGAAGTCTGACCTTGAGAAAGACACTTCGGCGCACCGGTGGTCGTGTTGGTCGGGCCCGTGACCGCCAGGCTGTTAATGACCGGGTGGGAATAGACCGCGACCTGGTTACTGGTAAATCCGTCGGCGCTCGCGGTCATATACGCAATGCCGGTCTTGTTGGTGGGAATGCAGGTGGTGTACGCAGCAACTGCCGGGGTATGAAGATTCCAGGTTCCGCCGCAGACCGCGCCGGAAGGGGAAACGTCGGCGATGGTGCGATCCGTGGTGCCATACGTATAGGTGCCTACCGAGGCTGCGCTGCCGGCGCAGTTTAACGCTGTAGGGGCTTGCAGCTGCGAGGTCTGCGAGAACGCTACCGACAAACCTGTGGTCTGGGGCTGGAGGGAAATGGAGACGGGCTGAGTCTTGTCGTAGCCATAGCCGGACCCGTTGCAGTAATTCGAATTCTTGTTGGCACAGCCCTGGATCGAAAGACCCACGGGAACGGTGAGGAGAAGCAAAACTACGAAAGTCAAAAACCGCTGCATGAAACCTCCCCGCCGGGTGTCGCCGCCCCCGGCGGTTGATGAACTACCACAACGAACTTCCAATCGGAGCACGCCGGAACCGCTGCTTTCCACGTGGCCTTACCTTGAACAAAAGCCACATCGTGCGCGTTCTGACGGTGCAACTGCAATTGGGGATCGCTGTCCTGCCTGAGCACTTGTTCCAGAATGCAACTCCGCGCCACTATTTCTCCAGTATCGTCTGGAGCGTGGCTATCCCTCGTATGATCGCTGGCACCGTAGCCGCCGCCTCGATCCGCGTGCAGAGTTGTGTGGTCAACGTCCTAAGTGTAGAAGGGACTGAGCCCTGAGGCAACAGGGCCCGATTGCCGATCGCGGCACAACTAGCTCGGCGGCATGTATTGCTCAAACCACGACAGGGCTCGGGCCAGCACATCGCGGCGATGCTGGGACGAGTTGAAGTGGTGGCCCTCGTCCGGGTAGACCACCAATTGGGTGGGCACATGCTCGGCGCGCAATGCGTGCCAGAACTCGAAAGACTGCGGAGCTGGACATTCTCCGTCGCGATCCCCGACCACCATCAGCGTCGGCGTCTTGACGTTGTGGATGAAGTCGATAGCCGAGCTCTTGGCATAGACCGCGGGGTCGTCGTATACCGAGGCGCCAAAGAAGGGTGTCATCCATTGGTCGATGGAGTTTTCGCCGTAATAACTCTTCCAATCGGAGATGCCGGCGCCGGCCACGGCCGCGTGAAAGCGCTGCGTCTGGGTCACGGCGAACATGGTCATGAAGCCGCCGTAACTCCAACCCGTGAGGCCGATGCGCTGCTGATCGATACCCCACTTGGCGCTTACGGTGTCGACGCCAGCCAGAATGTCTCGCAGGTCGCCGTAGCCGAAATCCTTCCGGTTGGCCTGGGTAAAGGCCTCCCCCTCGCCGTAGCTCCCGCGCGGATTGGGCATGAGCACGAAGTAATCCAGCGCCGAAAAGGCAATCGGGTTGTAACCCAGATCCGGCCATTCCGGCGTCAGCGCGCTCGAGGGGCCACCGTGGACGCTGACAATGAGCGGATATTTCCTGGACGGATCGTAATGCGCTGGGTAGAGCAGCCAACCTTGAACAGGGAAAGCGTCGCTGGTCCAGTAGACAGATTCGGACTTGCCCCAGAGCGGTTTGCGGGCATCGTTGTAATGGGTGACCGGATGAGCCGGCGCCCCCAGCTGTCCCAGGTAAATCTCCGGAGCGGCGGAAAAGGAGCTCTGGATATAGGCCACCCTCCCCTTGGCGACCGAGAGGCTGAACTCCAGAAGTCCGTCCCTGATCGAGGCAGGAATGGCCGGATTGCTAGCCGAAATCTTTCCAGTGGAGGACTCCAATTCCCCAATCTCTACCTGGCCCGACTTGATCCAGGAGACCAGTAGCTGCTTGGAGGTGAGCCAGTGGATCCAGGCGGCGGTTTGGGCGGCGGCTTGGTCTGAGTCCTGGGTCATGTTCTTGGCTGCTCCCCCGGCAGCGGGTACCAAATAGATATCGCCGCCGGTCGCCCCCTGGTCGCTCATCAGGCCACCGATGAAGGCGATTTGTTGCTCATCCGGCGACCAGCGGGGTACCGCGATCTGCAGGCCGTGCAGTGAGCCGGGCGTGTGTTCCGGGTCGACCAGCGCTCGCGGTTGGCCGCCAGAAAGCCGTTGCGTATAGAGTTGCGCTACCCACCAGTTGTTTTCTCCGGGCGGGGGCGCAGCGATATAGGCTAGTTGGCCGGAGCCAGGGGCCCAGTCATATTCGTAGACATGCAGAGCGGCCGGCGTGACCTGGCGGAATTCCCCGGAAGCGGTTTCGATGGTGGCTACCCGCTGGATCTCCAACCCTTCGACCCCGATCACGCCGGCGGGGGGCTTCATGGGGGCCAGTGCCCCGGCCGGCCGGGTGGCGCCTTCAATATATAGGCAGGCGATATGCAGACCGTCCGGTGAGAAAGCCAGGCTGGTGACTCCGCCGTGCAGATGGGTGAGCCGCCGGGGCGAAGCGGCGGCCGCGGCTGGAGCGGCCAGATAGACGTCCGCCTGGTCCATAGCGCCGGTCGAGCCGTCGTTGCAGTCGGAAGTGAAGGCGAGCTCCTTGCTGTCCGGCGACCAGGCCAGGTATTGCTCGATGCAGGGTGCTCCCGTACCGGCGGTGAGCCGGCGGGTGCGGGCTGGATCGGCCGTGGACGCAACCTGAATCTCAGTTCCCCCGTCCGCATCCACCACCCAGGCAATCAGCTGGGCATTGGGAGAAAGTGCTGTTTGATGGATGTTGCGCGTCTTCTCCAGCTCAGAAATAACAATGGCGATACGAGGATCGACGGCTGGAGACGCGCTGGAGGGTTTCTGAGCGAGTAGGGTGACAGTACCGCCGGCGAGAGCTAGCGCAGCTAACCCAAGATAAGCGCGAAAGGGGTAGGCGCAGAGGCGCAGGGCTAAAGGCAATCGCGGGGGATGAGGCGCAGGCATTCAGCAGGGATGCTAGCATACCGATTGGGCGGTATTCATGCCCCGTCCTCGCGCCATTGACGCGGGCGGCGCGTCTTGATATCTTTAAAAGGTTCCGCATAAGCCTGTAAAGTGCGTGCTGGAAGGATGTGCCGCAGTAAAGGCTGAGCAACACAAGCCTTAACCGGCAAAGCGCGCTGAAGACAGGCAGTAAGACTGTGCGGCCCATTCATCAGGGTCCCTTCAAAACGCTTGCGTAATGTAGGGGAACAATCGCATCGGCCTTTGCGACACCTCCCACCTGGGGAGGCTATGCGGGCCGGAACTTCGAAACGGAACTGGCTTCTTTTTTGGTGCCCGGTTTTCCGGTGCCTGATCCGGCACGAGGCGCAATCGCGCGTGAGCGCATTGTGGCCCGTTAAAAGCTGGGTTTGAAAAGAAACGCGCGGCCACCGTCGAAGTTCTCGTCTGGTATGCAGCAAGCAGGCGCGAAGCAAGCCGGCTTCGTGCACCGATGAAGCGCCGGGTTCAGGCGTGCGTCGGTGATGTGCGGCGCAGTAATTTTCGGCGAAGGCGGTCTCTTCGCGTTGGGATGTATTTCGCTCGCATAATGCGGAAGTTTTAAGGAGTAAGTTTTGCCTACATTTAGTCAGCTCGTGAGAAAAGGCCGGACCGCGGCGCGGTACAAGACCGCATCGCCGGCGCTCCAGGGATCGCCGCAGCGGCGCGGCGTCTGCACCCGCGTCTACACGCAAACGCCCAAGAAGCCGAACTCGGCGCTGCGCAAGGTTGCGCGTGTCCGTTTGACCAACGGCGTCGAAGTAACGACCTATATCCCAGGCATCGGCCACAATCTGCAGGAGCACTCGATTGTTCTGATCCGCGGGGGACGTGTGAAGGATCTGCCCGGCGTGCGCTATCACGTCGTGCGCGGCACGCTTGATTCTGTCGGCGTCGCTAATCGGAAACAGAGCCGCTCGAAGTATGGCGCCAAGCGCCCCAAGAGCGGGGCTAAGTAGTCAAGGGAAAGGTTTCTTATGCCGAGAAAAGGACATATCGCGAAACGGGAAGTGGCCGCCGATCCGGTGTACAACTCGTCGCTGGTCACGAAGTTTGTTAACTCCATGATGTGGGACGGCAAGAAGTCGACCGCTCAGGGCATCTTCTACCAGGCGATGACCAACCTGGAGCAAAAGGGCGGCGACGAAGCGTTGAAGCTGTTCAAGAAGGCAGTGGAGAACTGCAAGCCGCTATTGGAAGTGAAGACCCGCCGGGTGGGGGGCGCCAACTACCAGGTGCCGATCGAAGTGAATCCTGAGCGGCGTACTTCGCTGGCCATTCGCTGGCTGGTGACCTACGGCCGGGCGCGCGGCGAAAAGGGAATGATCGACAAGTTGACCAGCGAACTGCTGGATGCGGCCAATGGCCGCGGCGCAGCCATGAAGAAGAAGGAAGATGTTCACCGCATGGCTGAGGCGAACAAGGCATTTGCGCATTACCGCTGGTAGGTAAGCGAAGCAGATGCTATCGGGGGCCTGTAGCCAGTACGGGACGGGCGTAACAAGAGCAGCAAGAAGAATCGCGAGTCTTACATCTCGCGCGAGAGTGAGAGAACACAGTGCCTCGTCAAGTACCACTCGATCGTTGCCGGAATATCGGAATCATGGCGCACATCGACGCCGGCAAGACAACAACGACAGAGCGGATTTTGTTTTATACCGGAATCACCCATCGCATCGGCGAAGTGCACGAAGGCACGGCGACGATGGACTGGATGGAGCAGGAGCAGGAGCGCGGCATCACCATTACTTCGGCTGCCACCACCTGCACCTGGCGGGACATCCGCATCAACATCATCGACACGCCTGGCCACGTGGACTTTACCGCCGAGGTGGAGCGCAGCCTGCGCGTGCTCGACGGCGCCGTAGCCTGCTTTGACGCGGTGCACGGTGTGGAGCCGCAATCGGAAACCGTGTGGCGCCAGGCCGACAAGTACGGCGTGCCGCGCATTTGCTTCATTAACAAGATGGACAAGATGGGTGCTGATTTCGAGCACGCCATTGATACCATCCGCAAGCGCCTCAATGCCAAGCCGGTCGCCATTCAGATCCCCATCGGGCAGGAAGCCGCCTTCAAGGGCGTAATCGACCTGATCGAGATGCGGGCGATCCTGTGGCACGACGAAACGATGGGCGCCAAGTACGACGTCGAAGAGATTCCGGCGAACCTGCTCAAGAAGGCGGAAGCCTTCCGCATGCAGTTGGTCGAATCGGTAGCCGAGAACGACGACGAGATGCTGCACAAGTTTCTCGAGGGTGAGACTCCAACTCCGGCTGAGTTGCGCAAGGCTCTGCGCGGCGCGACCATCGGGATGAAACTCTTCCCCGTGCTGTGCGGAAGTTCGTTCAAGAACAAGGGTGTGCAGACGCTGCTCGATGCAGTGGTTGAGTATCTGCCCAGCCCGCTCGATGTTCCTCCGATCGAGGGCCACAATCCGGACAACATGGAAGAGGTTATCCTCCGCCATGCCGACGACACTGAGCCGTTGACCGCACTAGGCTTCAAGATCATGACCGACCCTTTTGTCGGGCAGCTGATCTTTGTCCGCTTATATTCCGGTCATCTGAAGACGGGCGACACGGTCCTTAATCCGCGTACTGGCAAGAGCGAGCGCATTGGGCGCCTGCTTAAGATGCATGCCAACAAGCGGGAAGAGATCGTTGAGATCTATGCCGGCGACATCTGCGCTTGCGTAGGGCTCAAGAACCTGGTCACGGGCGATACCATCTGCACCGATAAGGCGCCGATCGTGCTCGAATCGATCGACTTTCCTGCTCCGGTTATCCACGTTGCAGTAGAGCCGAAGACCAAGGCCGATCAGGAAAAGATGGGTATGGCATTGGCCAAGCTGGCGCAGGAAGATCCCACCTTCAAGGTGCACACCGATCCAGACTCCGGCCAGACCATCATCAGCGGCATGGGCGAGTTGCATCTGGAAATCATCGTCGACCGCATGATGCGTGAGTACAAGGTCGAGGCTAATGTAGGTAAGCCGCAGGTCGCTTATCGCGAGACGATCCGCAAGAAGGCGGAGGCCGAAGGCAAGTACATCCGTCAGACCGGTGGCTCGGGCAACTACGGCCACGTGAAGATTCGTGTCGAGCCCAACGAGCCCGGCAAGGGCTTCGAGTTTGTGAACGACATCAAGGGCGGCGTGGTGCCCAAGGAATACATCAAGCCGACCGAGCAGGGCATTCGCGAGGCGCTGCAGGGTGGAGTGCTCGCCGGCTACGAGATCGTCGATGTTAAGGCGACTCTCTATGACGGCAGCTACCACGATGTCGACTCCAACGAAATGGCCTTCAAGATTGCCGGATCGATGGCGTTCAAGGAAGCGGCCCGCAAGGCGACCCCAGTATTGCTGGAGCCGGTGATGTCGGTCGAGGTCGTGGTCCCGGAGGAGTATATGGGAACCATCATTGGTGACCTGAACTCCCGCCGCGGCCGGATCGAAGGCATGGAGCACCGTGCCGGATCGCAGGTCATCAAGGCCAATGTGCCGTTGAGTGAGATGTTCGGGTATGCCACCCACATGCGCTCTTCGACGCAAGGCCGGGCCAATTATTCGATGCACTTCAACCGCTACGAAGAAGCGCCGCGGTCGGTGTCCGAAGAAATCATAGGCCGCAACCAGGGCAAGTAGTGAACTGGGCACCTTTGTAGGTAGCCCGACAAACGGTGGGTGCCCTACCCTGGAACCCGATTTTGGGTTCCAGGGTGGGAGACCACAAAAGCTTAAGCGAACTACTGGAAGGTAGAGAGGGACGAGATGGCGAAGGAAAAGTTTGACCGGTCCAAGCCGCACGTGAATGTGGGGACGATTGGGCACATTGATCACGGCAAGACGACGCTGACGGCGGCGATCACGAAGGTATTGTCGAAGCACAATCCGAAGATCCAGTTTCGTTCGTTTGATTCGATCGACAACGCGCCTGAGGAGCGGGAGCGCGGCATCACGATTGCGACCGCGCACGTGGAGTATGAGACGGCCAACCGTCACTACGCGCACGTGGATTGCCCGGGCCACGCAGACTACATCAAGAACATGATCACGGGCGCGGCGCAGATGGATGGAGCGATTCTGGTAGTGGCGGCGACCGATGGTCCCATGCCCCAAACCAAGGAGCACGTTCTGTTGGCTCGCCAGGTAGGCGTGCCCTACATCGTGGTGTTTCTGAACAAGTGCGATGCAGTGGAAGACGAAGAGCTAACGGACCTGGTGGAGATGGAAGTCCGGGAACTGTTGTCCAAGTACAACTTCCCCGGAGACGACGTGCCGGTGATTCGCGGCTCTGCCCTGGGTGGGTTGAACGGCGAAGCGCAATGGGAAGCCAAGATTGACGAGTTGATGGATGCAGTGGACAAGAATGTACCCTTGCCGGCGCGCGCGATTGACCAGCCCTTCCTGATGCCGATTGAAGACATTTTTTCGATTTCCGGCCGTGGCACGGTGGTGACGGGCAGGATCGAGCGGGGCAAGGTCAAGGTGGGCGAAGAGTCGGAGATCGTCGGTTTCCGGGAAACCCGCAAGACGGTAGTGACCGGCGTCGAAATGTTCAAAAAGCAGCTGGATGAAGGACTTGCGGGCGACAATGCGGGTCTGCTGCTGCGCGGCATTGCCAAGGAAGACGTGGAGCGCGGGATGGTCCTGGCCAAGCCAGGGTCGATCACGCCGCACACCAAGTTCAAGGGCGAGATTTACGTACTGAGCAAGGAAGAGGGCGGCCGCCACACCCCGTTCTTCAATGGCTACCGGCCGCAGTTCTACTTCCGCACCACGGACGTGACCGGGACGGCGAAGCTGCCGGAAGGCACGGAGATGGTGATGCCGGGCGACAATGTGCAGCTGGAGATTGAGCTGCATACCCCGGTGGCGATGGAAAAGGGCCTGCGGTTCGCCATCCGCGAAGGTGGCCGTACCGTAGGCGCCGGCACCATCAGCGAAATCATCAAATAAGTTTTTCCGCCCTGCCGGCGAGTGAGCGGGCAGGGCGGAAACCAGCAGATTGGTTCAGTGGCAAGAGGGAATTGAGATGGTAGGACAAAGAATTCGCATTCGGCTTAAGGCTTACGACTATCGCGTACTCGATACCTCCACCGGTGAAATCGTCGAGACGGCGAAGCGCACCGGCGCGCAGGTCGCAGGGCCCATTCCGTTGCCGACCGTCAAGAACAAGTACTGCGTGCTGCGTTCCCCGCACGTCGACAAGAAATCGCGCGAGGCCTTCGAAATCCGCACCCATAAGCGGCTGATCGATATCCTCGAGCCCACGCAGCAAACCATCGATGCGCTGATGAAGCTCGATCTTCCGGCCGGCGTGGATGTTGAGATTAAGGCATTCGAGAAGTAAGCAGGAGAGCATCATGTCGGTAACAGGAATTCTGGGCAAGAAGATTGGGATGACGCAGCTGTTCGATGACAAGGGTGAGGTTCACCCGGTCACCGTGCTGCAGGCGGGTCCCTGCGTGGTGACCCAGTTGAAGACGCTGGCCGGCGACGGCTATAGCGCGGCGCAGATCGGTTTGATCGAGTTCGTCAAGGGCGGCAAAGTGAACAAGCCGATGGCCGGCCACTTCGCCAAGAACAATGTTCCGCCAGTCAAGTTGATGCGCGAAGTTCCCCTGGAGCTGGTTAAGAGCTCCGAGGGCGAAGACGCCGCTGCTGAACTGAAGGCGGGCGACAAAGTGCTGGTGGATATTTTTGAAGACGCCAAGTACGTCGATGTGGTGGGCACCAGCAAGGGCCGTGGTTTCGCCGGTGTAGTTCGCCGCCATAACTTTGGCGGCGGTCCGAAGTCGCACGGTCACATGTTCCAGGTGCAAGGCTCGATCGGTGCTTCCTCGTTTCCTTCGCGCGTATTTCCCGGCCAGCGCATGCCCGGGCACTACGGAGCGGAGCGGGTTACGGTGCGCAATCTGCGCATTCGCGGTATCGATCTGGACGAGAACCTGTTGATGGTCGAGGGTGCGATTCCCGGCCCGCGCGACGGTTATGTGATGATTTCCAAATCCAAGGCGCCGCCGCGTGAGCGTCGTGGCTTTGGTGGCGGCGGTACGGTTGATCCGTTGAAGGCCTCGAAGAAGGCTTCCGGCGGCAAGCCCGCAGGCGGCAAGGGCAAGAAGTAGTTGAAGTAGCCGGCTCGCTGTGAATAAGAGCTTGACGGGTTGAGCAGAGGAATTGCATATGGCACAGATTGATGTAGTGGATCTCGGTGGACAAAAGGTAGGCTCGCTCGAGCTGGCGGACGAGATTTTCGCAGCCGACCAGATCAACGAGGCGCTCTTGTGGGAAGCGGTGAAGCACTATCGCGCCGCGATGCGGCAGGGTACGGCCGCGACCAAGAACAAGAAGCTGGTCTCCGGCGCAGGCAAGAAGTTGTGGAAGCAGAAGGGTACGGGACGGGCTCGTGTGGGCTCGGTGCGTTCCCCACTCTGGCGGCACGGCGGCACGGTTCACGGACCCCAGCCGCGCAGCTATGACTACGCCTTTCCCCGCAAGAAGCTGCTCGGCGCATTGCGCTCCGCGCTTGCGACCAAGCTGGCCGACGGCAAGCTGACCGTGGTTGAGAGTCTCGACCTCGCTGACGCCAAGACCAAGGCCTATCGCACAGCGTTGGACAAGCTGGATGCCAAGCGGACCACTTTGTTGGTTGAGGGTGGCCAGGAGCCAAGCCGCACGCTGCTGCTCGGTGCACGCAACCTTGATCGGGTGGAGTTGATGCTGACCAAGGAAGTGCATCCTTACGACCTGCTGCGCTACGAGCGAGCGATTTTTTCCCGCGCCGCCATCGAGCAATTGCAGGAGTCGTTGAAGAAGACTGTATCCCGGCGCAAGCTCGCTGCCGGTTCGGAGGTGGCCTGATGCCGACTCTTTATAACGTGATCAAGCGCCCCCTCATTACTGAAAAGGGCTTGGGCGTCAAGGAAGTCGAGAGCACTCTGGTTTTTGATGTGGCCCCGGATGCAACCAAGACCGAGGTCAAGCAAGCGGTAGAGACGTTGTTCAAGGTGAAGGTACGGAGCGTGCGTACCGCCAACTTCCTGGGCAAGGAGCGCCGGCGGGGCAAGTTCTCCGGTTTCCGCCCCGATTGGAAGAAGGCTTACGTTCGCCTGCAAAAGGGCGAAAAAATGCCAGACTACGTCAACGCGATGTAATGCGTAGTACTCCGTAACTGAAACTGTTTTAGAAGTCTTACTTGGAAGTACGAGCCAAACGATGCCGATCAAGACATACAGACCGATCACCCCAACGCTGCGTTTCCAGACCAGTCTGGTAAACGACGACATCACGACCAATCGCCCGCACAAGCCGCTGCTGGCAGTTAAGCAGCGCACGGGCGGCCGCCGCAATTCCGGCGACCTGACGATGCGTCACCATGGCGGTGGCCATAAGCAGAAGCTGCGCCTGGTGGACTTCAAGCGGGACAAGTTTGGCGTGCCCGGCAAGGTGGCAACGATCGAATACGATCCTAACCGCTCCTCCCGCATCGCGCTGGTCCATTACCTGGACGGCGAGAAGCGCTACATCATTCAGCCGGTAGGGCTGAAGGTAGGGCAGACGATCATGAGCGGGCCTGAAGCAGACATCCTGGTCGGCAATGCGTTGCCGCTCAAGAACATTCCTTCCGGTACCACAGTGCACAACGTTGAGCTGCGTCCCGGCAAAGGCGCGCAGATGGTGCGTTCCGCAGGGGCATCGGCCCAACTGGTGGCCAAAGAGGGCGACTACGCGCTCTTGAAGCTGCCTTCCGGCGAGACGCGCAGGGTGTTGGTAGAGTGCATGGCGACAGTGGGTCAGGTAGGCAACACCGATCATGAGAATGTATCGATCGGCAAGGCTGGACGCAACCGCTGGAAGGGCATTCGTCCCAGCAACCGCGGCGTATCCATGAACCCGGTCGATCACCCGCACGGCGGCGGCGAAGGCAAGACCTCGGGCGGCCGTCATCCGGTCACTCCGTGGGGACAACCCACCCGCGGTTACAAGACGCGCAACAACAAGCGGACCGACACGTTTATCGTCAGCCGCGCGAAGAAATAGAAGGTCAGGAGCAGCGAGAGCTATGGCACGTTCGACAAAAAAGGGTCCGTTTATCGACACCCACCTCATGGTGAAGATCGAAGCGATGAATGCGACGAATGACAAGAAGGTCCTTCGTACCTGGTCGCGCCGCTCGACCATCCATCCGGATATGGTGGGACACACCATCGCGGTGCACAACGGCAGAAAGTTCATTCCCGTCTACGTGACGGAAAACATGGTAGGGCACAAGCTGGGCGAATTTTCGGCCACGCGGACCTTTAAGGGGCACTCGGCCAAATCCGCCGAGTCGTCTGCCAAGCCCCGCTAATTAAGTTTTAAGGGAAGAAGCCAATGCAACTGGAAACACAGGAATTCCGGGCCGAAGCGAAGTTCCAGCGGGTATCGCCGCAGAAAGCTCGCCTGGTGCTGGAGCTGATCAAGGGGCGCCGCGTGGGCGAAGCACTGGAGACGATAGCCTTCACCAAGAAGGGTGTCGCGCCGCTGGTGGAGAAAGTGCTGCGCTCGGCGATCCAGAACGCAAACTATATTAGCCAGGAGCGGGAGCTCGATCTGGATGTAGACAACCTCTATGTCAAGACTGCTCTGGCCAACGAAGGACCGCGCATGAAGCGTATCCGTCCGGCGCCGATGGGGCGGGCCTTCCGCTATCAGCGTCGTCTGGCGCACATCATCATCGCGGTGGCAGAGCGTAAGCGTGGCGGCCTGGTAGAGACGGCTGAGCCGGAAGCGGCAGCTCCCAGGAAGCGCCTGCTGAAGGGCGCGGCGAAGAAAACGGCAGCCAAGAAAACCGTGGCTAAGAAGAGCGCAGCAAAAAACTGGAAGAAGGCCGCGAAGTAGGTTCGAGGAAATTATGGGACAAAAAGTTCATCCTTACGGCTTTCGACTAGGCGTCAACAAGCCATGGCGGTCACGCTGGTTCGTCGAGCGCGACTACGACAAGTTGCTGATTGAAGATGTGCACCTGCGCGCGGAGTTGAAGGAAAAGCTTAAAGCGGCCGGCGTAAGCTCGGTCGAAATCGAGCGTCCGGGCAACAAGCTGCGCTTGATCATCCGCACCGCGCGACCGGGCATTGTGATCGGCCGCAAGGGCGCTGAAATCGAGAAGCTCAAGACGGATCTGCAAAAGCGCACCAATCGCGACGTCTTCATCGACATCCTCGAGGTCAACAAGCCGGAGCTGGATGCGCAGTTGGTGGCCGAGAACATCGCTCTCCAGTTGGAGAAGCGCGTGGGCTTTCGCCGTGCCATGCGCAAGGCGGTTGATTCGGCATTGCGTTTTGGCTGCAAGGGTATCAAGGTTCGCGTCTCCGGGCGTTTGAATGGCAACGAGATCGCGCGTTCGGAGTGGTATCTCCAGGGGCGGCTTCCGCTGCACACCCTGCGCGCGGATATCGACTACGGATTTGCCGAAGCACGTACCACCTACGGCGTGATCGGGGTCAAGACCTGGATCTATCGTGGTGACATTTACGAGCAGAAGCGTCGTCAGCCGCAGCCGGCGGGCACCAGCGGAGTATTTTAGGCCGGTTCAAAGACCGGGAAGTTTTTAGAGGCGGAATTTTATGTTGATGCCAAAGAAGGTCAAGTACCGCAAGCAGCAACGCGGACGCATGAAGGGCAAGGCGTGGCGCGGCTCCGAGCTCTCCTTTGGAGACTATGGGCTCAAGGTGATGGAATGCGGCTACATTACGGATCGGCAAATTGAAGCCAGCCGTGTGGCGATGACGCGTTTCATCAAGCGTGGCGGCAAAATCTGGCTGCGGTTGTTTCCCGACAAGCCGGTCACCAAGAAGCCGGCCGAAACCCGTATGGGTAAAGGTAAGGGAGCTCCCGATCACTGGGTGGCGGTCGTTCGCCCGGGCAAGGTGCTCTTCGAGATGGAAGGGGTTAGCCCCGAGATGGCCGCCGAGGCCATGCGCTTGGCTTCGAACAAGCTGCCTCTCAAGACGCGCTTTGTGATGCGCCACGATGTCAAGGTAACCGCGGCCGTTAAGTAGCGGAGAAGAAGAGCCATGGAAACGGAAAAGATTCGTAATTTGAATGATGAAGAGCTGGTACGGCAGGAGAAGCAGTCCGCCGAGCAGCTCTTTCGCCTGCGGTTCCAGATGAAGCTGGGGCAGAACGAAGGCGTAAAGAAGCTGCGCGATCTGCGCAAAGACGTAGCCCGCATCAAGACCATCGCCCGCGAGCGGGCTCTTGGTCTGCACGGTGCTGCCCTGCAGCCGGCCAGCGAGGCAACCGCCAAGCCAGCCAAGGCCGCCAAAACCAAGAAGGCCAAGCCGGCCGGAAAAGAGGCTCGTTAAGCCATGTCGGATGCCACAGCGGTTAAGCCGGAGTCGCGGCGCACGGAAAAGATCGGCAATGTCGTTTCGACCAAGATGCAGAAGACCATCGTGGTTGAGGTGGAGATGCGCAAGACCCACCCCAAGTACAAACGCGTGATCAAGCTCAACAAGAAGTTCTATGCCCACGACGAGCAGAACTCCGCCCGCGTCGGCGACGTAGTCAGGATTCGCGAAAGCCGTCCATTGAGCAAACTGAAGCGCTGGACGCTGGAAGAAGTGGTTCGCCGCTCCTCCCTGCCGCAAGCGGAAGAAATCGCAACGCCGGTCGTTTAGTGCCGCCGTCCACCAGTCACTCCTACCTTTGTCATCCCGATCGGAGCAGAGCGGAGTGGAGAGACCTGCGGTTCAGCCAGTAGTGACACCAGCTTTTAGTTGTCGGGCAAGACAGTAAGGAGATACACGTATGGCAGTACAAATGAGAACCATGCTGGACGTAGCCGATAATTCCGGCGCGCGCAAGCTGCAGATGATTCTGCCCTTGGGTGGCTCGAGCGGAAAAAAGGCCGGCCTGGGCGATGTGATTACTGCCTCCGTAAAGGAAGCGTCTCCCGATGGTCAGGTCAAGAAGGGTGTAGTGGTAAAGGCGGTCGTGGTGCGGACGCGGAAAGAATATCGTCGCCGCGACGGCACCTACATTCGCTTTGACCAGAATGCCGCGGTGCTGATCAACGATGCGGGCGAGCCGGTGGGCACGCGCGTCTTTGGTCCGGTCGCCCGTGAGCTGCGTGAGAAAAAGTTTTTGAAGATTGTGTCGCTGGCTCCGGAAGTTATCTAAGTCCGGGTCATCGGAAGCGAGGAATTTATGGCACTCAAGTTACAACGCAACGATACGGTGGAAGTGATTACCGGCACCGACAAAGGCAAGCGCGGCCGCGTGCTGCGCGTGCTCGGCGACAAGGACCGGGTGCTGGTCGAGCATGTCCGCATGGTCAAGAAGCACGTGCATCCCAACCCGCAGCGCAACATTAAGGGCGGCATCGCGGAGCAGGAAGCGGCCATCCAGATCTCGAACGTCATGTTGGTCTGCGGCAACTGCGGCCCCACCCGCGTGGGTCACAAGTTTGAAGGCGACACCAAGGTTCGGGTATGCAGGAAGTGCGGCCAGACGCTGGCGGCGAAAAAGAAGTAAGCGGAAATAGCTCACGCAACGGTAAACGGGTACAGCCCACTCCGGGACCGTGAAAAGAAAAGAGACAGACCGATGGCAGAAAAAGTAAACGCGAGACTCAAAGAGAAGTACCAAAAGGAAATCAGGCCGGCCCTGGCCAAGGAGCTTGGCCTCGAAAACCTGATGGCCGTGCCCCGCTTGGAAAAGATCGTTCTCAATATGGGCTTGGGCGAGGCCACGCAGAATGTGAAGATCATGGATCCGCTGGTAGCGGACCTGGCTTCGGTAGCCGGGCAAAAGCCGGTGACCACGCGGGCCAAGAAGTCCATCGCCGCTTTCAAGGTGCGCGAAGGTATGCCCATCGGCGCCATGGTGACCTTGCGCGGCGATATTATGTACGAATTTCTCGATCGCCTGATCTCGGTCGCACTGCCCCGCGTGCGCGACTTCCGCGGCGTTTCGACCAAGAGCTTTGACGGACGAGGCAACTACACGCTGGGTATGCGCGACCAGCTGATTTTCCCTGAAGTTGACTATGCGCGGGTGGATAAGTTGAAGGGCATGAACGTCACCATCGTGACGACAGCCAAGGACGATAACCAGGCGCGTGCCCTGCTTCGGCAGTTTGGCATACCTTTCCGGCAGACGGCATAAGGAAGAGAGACGAATGTCTACTACAGCAAAACGAGTTAAAGACGCACGCAAGCCGAAGTTTTCCAGCCGCCAGCATAATCGCTGCAAGATCTGCGGCCGTCCGCGCGCTTATCTGCGCAAGTTCGGTCTATGCCGCTTGTGCTTCCGCCAGCTGGCGCTTCGGGGCGAAATCCCCGGTGTCGTCAAATCGAGTTGGTAGTAATCGACCCCTGCACCGGGTCTTGATGTAACAACAACATTCCCGCTGGTTCTGCGGCTTTTTGAAATGCCGGAGCGAACGGGGAGTGGAGGAGAGAGAATGAGTTTAACCGATCCAGTAGCCGACTTTGTGACCCGCATCCGTAATTCCATCCGTGCGCGCCACCAAAAGCTGGATGTTCCGGCCTCGAAGTTGAAGACCGAGATTGCCCGCATCCTGAAGGAAGAAGGCTACATCGCCAACTACAAGGCGGCAGAAGAGAATGGCCGCGCAGTGTTGCGGGTCTACCTCAAGTACGGCGCCAACAACGAAGCCGCCATTCGCGACCTGTCGCGCATTTCGCGCCCGGGCTGCCGCGTCTATGTTGGCCGCGATGAGATCAAGCGTGTGCAGAGCGGACTCGGCATCAGCATCATGACCACTCCTCGCGGCGTGATGACCGGCCGGCAGGCGCGGCGCGAAGGCGTCGGCGGCGAGATTCTCTGCGAAGTCTGGTAAGGATTTGAGCGCAGCGTAAGTCGCGCGCTCTGGCTGCAGTGGAACGGTCCGGCTTTCCAGGACCGGGACTCGCAAGCCGTGAAGGATTGAGAAAAGTATGTCGCGTATAGGCAAGAAGCCAATTCCGTTGCCCACAACGGTGAAGTACAAAATGCAAGGCAACACCGTGCTGGTCGAAGGCCCCAAGGGTAAGTTGACCGCCATGGTGCCTGCGGGCATCACGCTCGAAGCCAAGGACGGAAACCTGTTCGCGGTGCGCGAGAAGGAATCGCTCGCCGCTCTGCACGGCCTGACGCGGGCGCTGGTCTCGAATGCGGTCGAAGGTGTCACCAAGGGCTGGACCAAGGAACTGGACATCGTCGGCATCGGCTACCGCGCCGAGCTCAAGGGCAAGGGCACAGTGGTCTTTACCCTCGGCTTCTCCCATCCGATTGAGTTTCCTCTGCCCACGGGCATCGACGTAACCATCGATCCCAAGCAGACCCGGCTGACCATCAGCGGCATCGATCGTCAGAAGGTAGGCCAGGTGGCCGCCGACATGCGCTCGCTGCGTAAGCCGGATCCATACAAGAACAAAGGCGTCCGCTATGTAGGCGAGCGTTTGAAGAAGAAGGTCGGCAAGACCGGCGCGAAGTAAACCGAAGGACCGAACGGGGCTGCAGGGCAGCTCCGCTTTTAGGAAGGAAGACGTAGATGCTCCCAATAAGACAGAGAAATGTAATTCGCCAGCGCGTGCACTTTCGCATCCGCCAGAAGATGGAAGGCACCTCGGTGCGCCCGCGGCTGAACGTATATCGTTCGCTGAACCACATTTATGCCCAGGTCATCGACGACTCCAAGGGCGAAACCATCCTTTCCGCCTCCACCCTGTCCGCCAAGTTGAAGACTGGCGGCAACGTGGCTGCGGCCAAGGAAGTGGGCAAGCTGGTCGCCGAGCGCGCGCTCGAAAAGGGAATCAAGAAGGTGGTCTTCGATCGCGGCGGCTACCTCTACCACGGACGCATCAAGGCTCTGGCCGATGCGGCACGCGAAGCAGGTTTGGAGTTCTAGAGCGTTTCAAGGTTTTTGGAAGGATCGGAAAAGCATGGCAATACTCAAGCGGAAACTGGACGCCGGGCAGTACAACCTGAAGGATCAGGTGGTGTCCATCAATCGTGTCACCAAGGTCGTTAAGGGCGGCAAGAACATGTCCTTTGCGGCGCTGGTGGTGGTCGGGGATCCCGCTGCCGGGGTGGTTGGCTTCGGCTCGGGCAAGGCCAAAGAAGTCCCGCAGGCGATCCGTAAAGGCATCGAGGCGGCCAAAAAGAACCTGGTGCACGTCAACTTGTCGGAGACGACCATACCTCACCAGGTACTGGGGCGCTTCGGTTCCGGACACGTGCTGCTGAAGCCGGCGCCGGAAGGTACGGGCGTAATTGCCGGCGGCGCGGTGCGCGCGGTGATGACCTCGGTCGGGGTACAAAACGTTCTCACCAAGAGCCTGGGCACCGCCAATCCGCACAACGTGGTCAAGGCCACCTTCGATGCGCTGGTGCAGTTGCGCGATCGGGGCGAAGTAGCGGCCGCTCGCGGCAAGCAGGTACAGGAGCTATATTGATGGCAGCGACTTCCAAACAGATGATGCGCCTGGAGTACTATCGCTCCGCGATTTCCACTCCAGAGAAGCACAAGCGGGTAGTCAAGGGATTGGGCTTCACCCGGCTCAATCAAGTGGTGGAGCGCGAGGATACCGCCTCCATCCGTGGCATGGTCAAGACCGTGCCGCACCTGGTGCGGATCGTCAAGTAAGGCCGCCCAAGGAAACAAATGCGAGTCGGATCGGCTAGACCGGTCTGGCGTTTAGCGAGGATAGTCATGGCAAAGAATCTTTCTAATCTGCGCGCCCCCAAGGCGGCCAACAGCAACAAGAAGCGTGTCGGCCGCGGTATGGGGTCGGGCATGGGCAAAACTTCCACCCGAGGCCACAAGGGACAGCGTTCGCGTTCCGGCTCCCACATGATGCGTGGCTTTGAAGGTGGGCAGATGCCGCTGCATCGCCGCCTGCCCAAGCGCGGCTTCACCAACATCTTCCGCACCGAATACTCGGTGGTGAACCTGGGCCGCTTTGCGGAGCTTCATGCCGAAGGCCATTCCGAATTGACCCTCGAGA
>CAVYCQ010000014.1:0-59372 GCA_963767045.1 uncultured Acidobacteriaceae bacterium
ACTCTAAAGCCCTCATTTTTTTTCAACGCTTAACGCCCGACTTTAAAGCGGAAGTGGATCCAGTCCCGCTGCAATTCCAAGCGAAAGCCCGCGGCTAAAGCCGGTGGAGTAGGCTGATGGAACCGCTCGGCTTGAAAGCCGAGCTCCCCCGCATAAATGCGGGGGCTCCCACCAGGCTTTCGTTGAGAGGACGGTGGAGCCCTCTGCTTTAACAGGGAGAGCGACGCTTTAGTGTCGCGGTTCATTTGTTGCCGGTCCAAACTCTCTGGTTCTCACGCAGAGTCTAAAGCCGGACTCCCACCAGGCTTTAGTCGAGAGAACGGTGGGAGCCCTCTGCTTTAACAGGGAGAGCGACGCTTTAGCGTCGTGGTTCATTTGTTGCCGGTCCAAACTCTCTGGTTCTCACGCAGGGGCTGACGCGGGGCTCCCACCGGGCTTTAGTCGAGAGAACGGTGGGAGCCCTCTGCTTTAACAGGGAGAGCGACGCTTTAGCGTCGCGGTTCATTTGTTGCCGGTCCAAACTCTCTGGTTCTCACGCAGACTCTAAAGCCCGATTGATCGACGTGCGACGCTTCCGCGATGCTGAAGCAGGGGGCTCCCACCGAAAGCAACCAACCTGGTGAGAATGCTCTAAACTTGAGCCTTATGCTCGATTTGAATTTTGTACGGGCCAACCTGGAGCTGGTAGAAGAGAAACTCCGCGGCCGCGGTTTGGATCCAGTCACCCTGTTGGGGGACTTTCGTGAGCTCGATCGCGAGCGAAAGGCCCGCATCACCCAGTCCGAAAGCTTGCAGGCACAGCGCAACAAACTCAGCCAGGAGGTGGCGCGCAGCCGCAAGGCCGGCGTGGACGCAGCCCAGGTAGCCGCGGTGATGGACCAGACCAGGGAGCTGAAACAGGAGACGGAAGCACTGGAGCGAAGCGCTGCCCGGGCGGAAGAAGCTATGCGCAAGCTCCTGATCGCCATCCCTAACCTGACCCAGGACAGCGTGCCCCTGGGAAAGAGCGAAGCAGACAACGTAGAGGTGATGCGCTGGGGCCAGCAGCCGGGGTTCGACTTTGCTCCCAAGCCGCATTGGGAGCTGGGCGAGAACCTGGGCATTCTCGACTTTGCCCGAGCCGCGAAGATCTCGGGCGCTCGCTTTGCCGTCTACTGGGGTCTGGGCGCTCGGCTGGAACGGGCCCTGGGCAGCTTCATGCTGGATATTCATACCCGGGAGCATGGCTACCTTGAAGTGCTGCCGCCCTTTCTGGTCAACAGCGATTCGCTGTTTGGTACCGGCCAGTTGCCCAAATTCTCCGCCGAGCTCTTCAAGTGCGAAGGCAGCGACCACTGGCTGATCCCTACCGCCGAAGTGCCGGTGACCAACCTCTATCGCGACGAGATTCTCGAAGAAGCGCAGTTGCCCATAAGCCTGGTGGCTTACACTCCGTGCTTCCGCTCCGAGGCGGGCTCTTATGGCAAGGATGTGCGTGGAATCATCCGCCAGCACCAGTTCCAAAAAGTTGAGCTGGTGAAATTTGCTCGCCCCGATCAATCAAACGAGGAGCATGAGAAACTCACCGGCAACGCGGAGGCAATCCTGCAACGACTAGAACTGCCTTACCGCAAGGTGTTGCTCTGCACCGCCGACACGGGCGCCGCGTCGTCCAAAACCTACGACCTCGAGGTCTGGCTACCCGGGCAGGGATTGTACCGCGAGATCTCATCCTGCTCCAACTTTGAGGCTTACCAGGCGCGGAGGGCCAATATTCGCTACAAGCCCCAGGGCAAGAACAAGACTGAGCTGGTGCACACGCTCAATGGGAGTGGTCTAGCGATTGGGCGTACCTGGCTGGCCATATTGGAGAATTATCAACAAGCCGACGGTTCGGTGCGGGTGCCAAAAGCACTGCAGCCGTATATGGGCGGCGAAGAAGTGATCCGGAAATAACAACCATGCAGCGAATTTTAAAAAGTTATTTGTTCTGGACCTATCCGCGAGGCAGCTTTCATTACGACGTGATGGTGACCCTCATCCTGCTTTTCCTCTTCGTTTCCCCACGGCTGATCAACTATCGCGATCGGCCGCAGGAAACCCTCACTTCCACCAAGGACATCCTGGTCCGGGCGAATGGACCGAATGCGTGGACCTATCAGATTGGCGCCGACCAGCTGGCCGACACCAGCAACGACGCCAAGTTGCAGGGGGAATTGCTGCAGCGCATTCAACCCATTTCCGGCAACGTGCAGATTGACCGCTATCGCGAAGAGAGAGATGCCAGCGGCCACGTGACCCAGTATCGAGTCTGGGCTCATCGCTAAGTTCGCCCAATTGCACAAAAAGAAACCCGTAGCGGTTTCTCGTCGTCCAATTGCCGGTAAGGAGATCCATGGTTCGTGTAGGAAAGATGATTTCGCTGTTCTGCCTGGGAACGCTGTTTTTGCTGCCAGGACAATCGCCCGCCCAAACCTCATCGGCGGGCAGTGCGGATCTGCAGAAAGTCATCACCCAACTGAACGCGGCGGCAAGCAAGTTTTCGAGCGCGCAGGCAGATTTCACCTGGGACCAATACCAGGCGGTGGTGCAGGAACACGATGTGCAGACTGGCACCATCTACTATGAACGCAAAAAAGGTGCTACCCGTACCGCCGCTTACATCAAGACGGACAACGGGAAACCAGCGCTGAAGACGGTGGTCTATGACAACGGGGAAGCGCAGTACTATGTGCCCGGCATCAAGCAGTTGACCATCATCAAGGCGGGGGACAACCAGGCCCAGTGGGAGAGCTTTCTGACCCTGGGCTTCGGCGGCAGCGGGACCGATCTCCAAGCCAATTGGAAGGTGAGCCTGCTAGGCACCGACAATATAAACGGAGTCTCGGTGGTTAAACTTGACCTGGTGCCGTTGCAACAGAAAGTTCTGAACATGTTCCCGCACGTCACGATTTGGATCGATCCCACCCAGGGCATCAGCTACAAGCAAATCTTCTACGAGCCTGGTGGAGACAATCGAACCGCGACATATACGAAGATTCGCTATAACCAACCCGTGGCGCCCGATACCTTCGAGATCAAGAAGGTTCCAGGCACCGTAGTGAAGTAGCCTTCGGCTGCAATCGCAGGGGCAAGGGCATGCAGCGGGAGATCCCAACTGCCGCCAGCACGATCAGCACGGGGAAGCATTCCAGGGTGTAGCGTGGTTCGGGCGCCTCCAGGGTGGCGAGCAACAGGCTGCGCAGGACAATCAGCCCCACCATCGCGCCAGCCAAACGAGGCCAACGCAGAATCCCCAGAAAAGCCGCCACCAGATACGCCAGGTTCAGCGCGCCGTAAAAGATAGCCACGCGCGTCGCCGCGGGATGCTGGGCGTACTGCCACCAGCGCAGCGGAACGTTCAATGTCTCTACCCGGGGGCGCAGCCACATGTCCGTCAGGCGCAGGAGAGGCAGGCCGACGTAATAGCGCAGAGGATGCGCTCTGACCCGCTCGGCGGCAAGCTGGGCAAAGGCGTCATCGAGTTCGGGAGTCAGCGTGGTGGTGGCGTTGTACTGCTCCAGTATGCGCTGAGTCTCGCGGTACTGGGCGGCGTTGTCATAGGCGCGCGCAGGCAGATCGGCGGGATCGATGCGGTCGCTGTTGCCGTTCCAGTAGATCTCGTTGGTCGTGGTAAAGTCCGCAGTCAGGGTCTTGATCCAGCGCACAAAACCGGGAAACGCGAATTCTCCTGGGTCGTTGGCGTAGCGGGGCGCGAGCGGTTGAAAGACATGAAAGGTGCGTTCGTTGCGTAGAGTCCAGGCGACGAATGGGAGCAACGAAAGCATGCCGGCGACCATGGCCAGGCGGAGAGAAGAAGCCAGCGAGTCCCGCCCGTAGACGATAAGCGCTATCCACAGGACGACGGCCAGCAAGGCTCCGTCGGGACGAAGCAGCGCAGCATAGCTCCAGGAAAAAGTGAGCGACAAAACAGAAAGGAACAAGGTCCTCCACCCGAGCCGGCGCCCTTCCAACACTTTCGCCAGGGCCGAAAAGCCCAGCGCGACGCAGAAGATGGAAAGAGTTTCGGTCAGCGGGGAGGCAGCATAATTGGCGGTGAAAGGGCAGAGCGCCGCCAGCACGAGCGCCACCCGGCCTGCACGTGCCCCACAGATCTTCGCCGCCAAGCCGCCAATGAGCAGGCACGTGATCAGATCAATGACTGCCTGCAGGTACAACACAGCGTGATAGTTGGCCACGCCGAACACAGCGAAACAGAGGGCCAGAAAGGCCGGATAGCCGGGCAAACGCACCAGCGTCGGCTCAATGGTGTTGGGGCCTGTCGCGTGGCCCACGGTATGGCCATAGATGCCATGGGTGAGCCAATTGGCAGCAATGTCCCCGTAGATGAGGGAATCGCCCTGGATTTGCGGGTGGGCGTGGATCGTCCATAGGCGCAGGGCGGCGCCGGCTGCCAGCACTACCAGCGGAAACAGCCATCCGCGACGACCTGGTAAACGCATGCAACTGCATCATACAAGTCGTGGAAACCGGCTCCGGAGAGTTCCTGTAAGCTTTCAGCAGGCATGAATCGCCAGATTTTCTTCGATCCGCAGCGGAAACGCTGGAAACGCCTCCGGCGCATTCTGGACGCGGCCGCGGTGGTGTCCACCGTGATCCTGGTGCTGTTTTTTCTGAACGTGGTCAGGAATCAGCATCTGCCGGAACTTTTTCTGCCTACGCCCAAGCGGAACTACCGGGCCATCCAGGAACAGGCCGCTGCCATCAAGGCCAAGTACCTCAAGCCGGCGCGGCGCAAGACCAACCGCAAGCCTTCGGAGATTCCCTTCAATTCCGGCGAAGGCCTGCGCGCCGCCTACTACGTGGATGATGACGCCGGCAGCTATGCCTCGTTGAAGAGTCACATCCACCAGATCGATATCCTCTTCCCGGTATGGCTATACGTGAGCACGGCGGACGGCACTTTGCAGGGCGCCCAGATCGCCGAAGCCCCTTTGCGGGTCTACAACGTGGTGGACGCACACGGAGTGCACAGCGTTGATTCGCAGAACAAGGTGCACGATCTGGTGGCTGCCGCGCATGAGGACACCGAAATTGTTCCTCTACTCAAGAATTACAACGTGCTGACGCAGCAGTGGGATCACAGTGTGGTCGCCATGCTGAAGAATCCGGCGGCGCGCAGCAACCTGGAGCGGCAGTTAAGCACATTTCTCGCTGCCAACCCAAGCTACCGCGGCCTCAGCCTCGATCTCGAAGATCTTCCGGACGATGCGATTCCCGGCTACAACGCACTGATTAGCGAGTTGTACAGCCAGATGCACCCCAAGCATCTGCAACTGTTCGTCAACCAGGGAGTAACCGGGGATGACGATGAGTTCGCTTTTCTGGGCAGGGAGAGCGACGGCATCCTGTTGATGAACTACGACCAGCACGAGGAGACGGGCGACCCAGGCCCCATCGCCGCACAGGACTGGTTTGAAAATAACCTCAAGCGCGTGCTCAAGGTGGTGCCTAAAGAAAAGGTAATCTGCGCCATTGGCAACTATGGGTACAACTGGAGCATGTCGCTGAAAAGCAAGCACCACCCGGCGAAAGTGCTGGATACCGATAGCATCTCCGTGCAAACCGGATGGGGAGCTGCGGCGGATGCCAATGCTGATTTGCGCCTGGAAGGTGATGAGCTGAATCCGCACTTCACCTATGACGACGAGGACAATCATGTGCGCCACCAGGTGTGGATGCTGGATGCGGTGACGGCCTTGAATGAGCTGCGCGCCGCACGGCAGATGGGGCTGCAGACCTTTGCCCTTTGGGTCCTGGGCACGGAGGATCCGTCGTTATGGGCGATCTGGGACCATCCCAGCAATCTGGGGGCCCCACAACTGCTCAAACAAATCCCGCCCGGCGACGATGTCGACTACGACGGGGATGGCGACATCCTGCGCATTACCGGCGAACCGCATCCAGGTTCCCGCACCATCGACATGGACTCCTATAACTGGACCGTGACCGATGAGCATATGCTGACCTATCCCTCGCCTTACACCATCGAGTACTACGGGTATAAGCCGGGAGTGGTCGCGCTGAGCTTCGATGACGGACCCGATCCCACCTGGACGCCGAAGATCCTGGACATCCTGAAGGAAAAGGGTGTGCATGGAACGTTCATGATGATCGGCGAACAGGCACAGGACAACGTGAGCCTGATGAAGCGGGTGATGGATGAAGGCCATGAGATTGGCAATCACACCTGGACCCATCCTGATATCAGCGAGATCTCACCCGGGCAGGTGCAGTTACAGCTGAACCTGACGGAGCGGCTCTTTGGCAGCAAGCTGGGCGTCAAGCCGCTCTTCTTCCGGCCTCCCTACTCCATCGATCAGGAGCCGGATACGAACGACCAGGCCGCGCCCGCCTATCTGATTCAGAAGATGGGTTACACCATCATCGGCAACAAGATTGATACCGGCGATTGGGATGAGCGCGCACGGAAGACGCCGCAAGGCATCCTGAACGACGTACTGGAACAGTTACAGACCATGAAGACCAAGGCGCAGTTCCGCGGCAGCATCATTTTGCTGCACGACGGAGGCGGCAATCGCAGCGTGACCGTGGCCACGCTGCCGGTGCTGATCGACGGGCTGCGCGCCCATGGCTATGCCTTTGAGCAGGTCTCTGACCTGATGGGCAAGACCCGTGCCGAGGTCATGCCGCCCTTGAACTCGCGCGAGCGATGGCAGGCGCGGGTGGACTCGGTCGCCTTCTTCGCCTGGGCATTCTTCAATCATTTTGTGGTCACCCTGTTCTTCGTGGGCGATATTCTGATGAGCGCCCGGCTTATCCTGGTGGGTATTTTCGCCCTCATCGACCGGGTGCGCACACGCCACGTGCCCGCGGTGGCGGGCGGATTTTTGCCCCGGGTTGCGGTATTGATTCCCGCCTACAACGAAGAGAAAGTCATCGTCCGCACCATCCGGTCGGTGCTGAATTCAGACTATCCCCACCTGCGCATCGTTGTGATCGATGATGGGTCCTCGGATCGTACCGCCGAAGTGGCGCGTGAAGCCTATCCCGAGGAGATCGCGGCCGGTATGCTGACCGTACTGCGCAAACCAAATGCGGGCAAGGCGGAAGCGCTCAACTTCGCCGTTGCCGAACTGAGAGAAGAGTTCTACGTGGGCATCGACGCCGATACCGTGATCGCGGCGGATGCAGTCTCCAAGCTGGTTTGTCACTTCGCCGACCCCTTGATCGGCGCGGTGGCGGGCAACGCCAAGGTGGGCAATCGAATCAACCTGTGGACCCGTTGGCAAGCACTGGAGTACATCACCAGCCAGAACTTCGAGCGCCGGGCCTTAGATCTTTTTGACGTGGTCACAGTGGTTCCAGGCGCCATCGGCGCGTGGCGGACCGACGCCGTGCGCCAAGGCGGGGGCTACCCGGTCAATACCGTCGCCGAGGATGCCGACCTGACCATGAATCTGCTGGAGCAGGGTTACAAAGTGATTTACGAAGACGGCGCCCTGGCCTTTACCGAGGCCCCAGCCACCGCGGGCGGCCTTATGCGGCAGCGCTTCCGCTGGTCCTTCGGCACGTTGCAAGCGATCTACAAACACCAGGGCGCTTTCCTCAAGAACAAGGCGATGGGGTTGTTTGCTTTGCCCAACATCCTGGTCTTCCAAATCCTATTGCCCCTGGTTTCGCCGTTTATCGACCTGATGTTTGTGGCCGGCGTGTTTCACTACCTGCTCGACCGCCACTTCCATCCCGAGGCGGCCAACGCTTCCAACTTCGAAAAGCTGCTGACTTTTTTCCTTGCCTTTTTGATCATCGACTTTGTCACGTCGGCCCTGGCCTTCAGCCTGGAGCGACGGCACCCGGCCAACAAGGGCGATGGCTGGCTGCTCTTCCACATCTGGCTGCAGCGCTTTGCTTATCGCCAACTCTTTTCACTGGTGCTTTTTAAGACCGTGAAGCGGGCGATCGATGGGCGGCCGTTCAACTGGGACAAGCTGGAACGAACAGCCAAAATGTCGGAGCAGACAGAACGCCTCACCGCCACCCGATAGCCGAGTTAAGAGTAAAATCGGTGTTGTTATGCCTACCGCACAGATCAGCACTGTCATTCAGCCTGTAGCCCCTCACGGGGTCTTCCGCAACGAACCTTTCATCGATTTCACCGACTCTGGAAATGTGCATACGATGCAAGCCGCGCTGACTCGTGTGGGCGATATGCTCGGACACGAGTATGAGCTCGTCATCGGCGGCCAGCGGTCGCGCACGGCGGAGAAGATCGAGTCGTTGAATCCGGCCCGCCCCGCGCAGGTGGTTGGTGTACACCAGAAGGCCGGCCTGGAACACGCGGAGCGAGCCATGCAAGCGGCGCTCGCTGCCTACGCGACCTGGCAATACGTGGCGGTGGAGGAGCGCGCGGCTTTGCTGCTGCAGACCGCGGAGCTGATTCGCAAGCGCAAATTCGAGTTCTGCGCGTGGCTGACCTACGAGGTCGGCAAAAATTGGGTTGAGGCCGATGCCGATGTGGCCGAGACCATCGACTTTCTGGAGTTCTATGCGCGCGAGGCGTTGCGATTGGCGCAGACGACGACGCCGATCCAGTTGCCTGGGGAGCACAATCAACTGCTGTATATCCCTGTAGGCGTCTGCGCTGTGATTCCACCGTGGAATTTTCCCTTCGCCATCATGGCTGGTATGACCGCCGCGGCCATCGTGACTGGCAACACGGTGATCTTGAAGCCATCGAGCGAATCGCCGACGATTGCGGCGCGGTTTCTCGATGTGCTGGAGGAGGCGGGCTTGCCGCCCGGGGTGGTGAACTTCTGCCCTGGCTCGGGCAGCACCTTCGGCAACGCCATCGTCGAACATCCCAAAACGCGTCTGATCGCGTTTACCGGCTCCAAGGAAGTGGGCCTCGATATCCATGCGCGCGCCGCACAGACGAAAAAGGGGCAGATCTGGATCAAGCGCACCATCCTCGAGATGGGCGGCAAAGATTCGATCATCGTGAGCGCGGATTGCGATCTGGATGGCGCGGTGCAGGGCGTGGTCGCGGCGGCTTTCGGCTTCAGTGGACAGAAATGCTCGGCATGTTCCCGTGCCATTGTCGAGGATTCGATTTACGACGTTTTTGTGGAGCGGGTGCGGGAGCGGGTAGCCACGCTGCGGGTCGGCGATCCGGCCGGTAATGCAAACCTGGGGCCGGTAGTAAGCCGCTCAGCGATGGATACAATCCTGTCCTACATCGAGATTGGCAAGGACGAGGGCAGGCTTTTGACGGGCGGCCACGCGGTTGCGACCCCGGAAGGCGGCTACTACCTGGAACCGACGGTCCTTGCGGATGTGGCGCCCACGGCGCGCATCGCGCAGGAAGAGATTTTTGGGCCGGTCCTGGCGATCATACGCGCGCGTGATTTCGACCACGCGCTGGAGATTGCGAACAACACGGAATATGGATTGACCGGCGCGGTGTATTCCGGGTCTCGGGAAAAGCTGCAGCGGGCACGGCTAGAGTTCCATGTGGGGAACCTTTACTTGAACCGCAAATGCACGGGAGCCATGGTCGGGGCGCATCCCTTTGGCGGTTTCAACATGTCCGGAACGGACTCGAAGGCCGGGGGCCCGGATTATTTGCTGCTCTTCACCCAGGCGAAGTCAGTCGCGGAAAAGCTTTAGCGAGTCAGGAAAGAGAAACCGCAGATCCCTCCGAGTGCCAAAGCAGCCGTGGGGCTTCGCCCCGTCTTTTTCGCCTCACGTACGCTGGGGCGAACGTGGGGCACCCGTCCAGTTCCTAATGAGTTCCGCTAGGAGACTGACTTACTTGACGGGAACGCCGGGCGGCGGCGGAAGGTTGCGATTCTTCAGCCATTCTGCGCTGATGCTTTGATTGGCAGGTTGTGGGGAAACCTTATCAAGACCCGGCATGAAGATTTCCAGTCCTGCTTGCGGGGTCATGCGTGTATAACCGTTGACCAGTTGCGCCTGGTAGTTCACCAGATCCAGGTCAAACCACGCGTCCTTCGAAGCATCGATCATGACGATATCGACATGGTGCATGGTCAACTTGCCGAAGTCGAGCGTGCCGCCCTTCAAGGCCAGAAAGTTGTGCCACTCCGCGGTGCGGGCTGCGTCGTTCTGGGCGTCGCCATACATCACCTCGATATCCGGGTTCACCGCGCGCACGCTGGTAAGTTTCCCATGAATATGCGGAGCCGGAAGCAGCTTCTGCGTATCGAAGTAAATGTCGTTTTGTGAGACTTCGACGCCGGCAACGCTGGTCTTTCCCATGAGGTCGGCTATGCTGACGTGAAAGTCGCCCAACAGACCTTTCACCGGAAGCTTCAATACTGACAGCCGATCCACATGCAAGTGAATTCTGCCGTCAGGCGATGCGGAAATCGTCCCATCCAACCCCACAGGCAACGGGATATGAAACTTGTGAATCGTGCCGTGTACAGATATCCGGCTGCCGTTACCGGTGAGCGATATGTTCTGGAGCGGAGAGCCGGAGACGTTGCCGGTATTCAGGAAGTGGCTGATGTCGCCGATATTCGCGTGGATGATGCCCCTCTGCACCTCAAGCAAGAACGAATCCGGATCATCGAAAGACGGATTGACGCTCTTTTTCGTCGGTACCATCTGTCCATTGAGCCAGCGAACGTAGATGCGGAAGTCCGGCCCTTTTCTAAGCATGAGGTTATGGGCATATATTCGCGTCGCAGAGGGGTCATCGGCTCCGTCGCTTGCGGGAACGGTTTGGCCGGCATCGGTGGCCGCCGCCTGCGGTGCCGGCCGGCTATGTCTCGCTCCGGCGTACCAGGCCAGGCAGGCCACAAGGATCAGAACCGCGATGACACAGCCGGCCACCAGATAAGCACGCTTCACGCCTAGCTGAGAAGCCCTCAAGCCGGGGTAGGGTTGCGCCGGGGTCTCCGATTGGCCTGCAAAATTTTCTTGCGCAGGCGCAGAGACTTGGGCGTAACCTCCACCAACTCGTCTTCCGCAATGAACTCAATCGCCTGCTCCAGGTTCATGGGCTTGAAAGGCACCAGGCGGATGGCGTCGTCGGCGCTCGAGGCGCGCATGTTGGTGAGCTTCTTCTCGCGCACCACATTCACATCTAGATCGTTGTCGCGCGAGTGCTCGCCAATCACCATGCCCTCGTAGACGTCAACCCCAGCGGTGACAAAGAGCACTCCACGATCTTGAAGCCCGTTGAGCGCGTAAGCCGTAGTCGTCCCATTGCGATCGGAAATCAGCGCTCCACTGGGCCGCTGCGGTATCTCACCCTGGTAAGGCATGTAACCGTCAAAGAGCGCATTCATCACGATGGTTCCGCGGGTCTCGGTGAGCATCTCGCTGCGCAGCCCGATCAGGCCGCGGCTGGGCACACGAAACTCCAGACGTACTCTTCCGTAACCATGATTGTGCATCTTCACCATTTCCCCACGCCGGGGCCCCAGGCGCTCGATGACAGTGCCGACAAAGTTGTCGGGAACGTCGATGGTGAGGTGTTCGACCGGCTCCATTACTTTGCCGTCGACAGTTTTCGTAACAATCTCAGGCCGCCCTACCATTAACTCAAAGCCTTCGCGGCGCATCATCTCGATCAGGATGGCAAGCTGCAGCTCTCCGCGGCCGAGAACCTTGAAGCTGTCTGGGCTGCCCGTATCTTCCACGCGAATGGAGACGTTGGTAAGCAGTTCCTTCTCCAGGCGCTCGCGCAGATTACGCGAGGTGACATACTGCCCTTCCCTGCCCGCCATGGGCGAATTGTTGACCGAAAATTGCATGGCGATGGTCGGCTCGTCGATGACAATCAACGGCAGCGGCGAAGGATTTTCCAGGCTGGTGATGGTCTCGCCGATGGTGATGCCGGTGATCCCGGCGATGGCCACGATGTCGCCGACCTGGGTTATTTCGGTATCGGTGCGCTTGAGCCCATTGAACGTAAACAGCTTGGTGATCTTGGTCTTCAACAGCGACCCGTCGCGGCGGGAAACATTCACCTCGTCCCCGTTACGCAGGGTTCCGTTGAATACACGCGCGATGGCGAGGCGGCCCAGATAGTCGGAATAATCGAGATTGGTGACCAGGATCTGCAGGGTGCCGTCGGGGTCTCCCTTGGCTGGTGGAATAGTGGAGAGAATGGTTTCAAACAGCGGCTGCAGGTTCTCTCCCGGCTCGGTCAGGGAGGTGCTTGCCGTGCCCAGCTTGGCGTTGGTGTAGAGCACCGGGAAGTCCAGCTGATCTTCGGCTGCATCGAGGTCAATGAACAGGTCGTACACCTCGTCCAGAACCTCTTTGGGGCGGGCGTCGGGACGGTCGATTTTATTGATGACCAGGATAGGCAGCAGCTTGGCTTCGAGCGCCTTGGAGAGCACGTAGCGGGTTTGCGGCAGGGGGCCTTCGGAGGCATCGACCAGCAGCATGACGCCATCAACCATTTTCAGTGCGCGCTCTACCTCGCCTCCGAAGTCGGCGTGGCCGGGTGTATCGACGATGTTGATCTTGCTGTCGTGGAACTGGATCGCCGTGTTTTTGGCCAGGATGGTGATGCCGCGTTCCTTTTCCAGCTCGTTCGAATCCATCACTCGTTCGGTGAGGGCTTCGTTCGCGCGGAAGGTGCCGGCCTGACGCAACATGGCATCCACGAGGGTCGTCTTACCGTGGTCGACGTGGGCAATGATGGCGATATTTCTGATGGGCGTGCTCACGGGCGCAGAATTCCTATTCTTCCGGGTCGCGGAAAGCGGTTGGTTGAAATGACTAGCCGTGCATTGAAGTGCTGGCTGGAAACTACAGGCAGGACAACCGGGCAATGCCTTCCCTATAGTCTAACAGCCTGCCGTTTTGGGGCGGATTTTTGGGGTATTGATAGGCCGTTGCGATAGGGAAAGGCGCACTGCAGGTCCCTCGGCTACCCAGGATTTCCTGTCGAGTTAGTGGGGTTGGCGAACTTTGTGCGGTTTTCTCCTACGGAAAACCGCATGCGCTGCACTGTTCGGTGCGTCGTGGCAGGAAATCCTGGTGCGCTCGGGATGACAAAGTTTAACTTGGCGCTTCCAAGCGACGTCTGCTCAGGGACTTCCAAGTCTTGTGAAATTACTCGCGATGTTCCAAAGTGGAGCGGTTGGCAGTTTCGAACATTCCTCATAGCGAAGGTCGACGGGAAGCGCCAGCCTAAGCTGTGGTGCGCCCTTCCCCCTCGCAACTGCCCAAGCCCGGAACTCAACCCCACCCTACTGAGGAGCCGGTCCCCTTACCACCTGGACGAAGTCATCCAGCCTCAGTTGCCGGGCGAAGGCTTCCTTGACCTGGCCCGCGGTGAGCTCGTAGTACTTCTTCGCGGCGATGATCGGCTCGTCGAGGGGCAGGCCAATGACCGCCCGGTGCAGCAGGCCCTGCGCTACCCCTTCCTCACTCGACTCGCCGAGAGGAATCTGACGCAGGAGCAACGCCTTGGCCAGGTGCAACTCGTCCGGCGAAACGTCCTGGGTACGCATCTGGTCGAGGTCGCGTTGGATCAATGCCCTGGCTTTCGAGACCTTATCCGGATCGCAACCGTAAGTGACCGAATAACTGGCCCGGGTCTTCGATGCCTCCATGCTCACGTCCACGTTGTAAACGTAGCCTGCGACCTGGCGAAGATCATGGTAGAGCCGGGTGGCGTAGAAACCGCCACCGAGCACGTGATTGCCCAGCTGCAAAGGATAGTAATCGGGATCGAAGCGGTTCAGGTTCAACTGCTGGGCCAGGGTCACGGAGTCCTGCACGGCCTGCGGATCAGGCACATTTGCGGCCGAAGCCTTGTTCACTGGAACCGCGGGAAGCGTCGTCTCCGGCTTGGGGCCCTCAGCCTTCCAGCCGCCAAACGACTTAGTAATCACTGCCTTGGCCTCATCCGGGGTGATATCCCCAATCACCACGATGGTGGTCAGATCCGGACGCATGGTGGCGGCATGATATTGCTTCACATTGTCCAGCGTTACCGTGCCCAGACTGGCTGGGGTTACCTCCCGCAACTCGGGATCATCGGGGGGCAGCAAGCCAATATCAAGAGCTCGCGATGTGCGGTAGCCGGGGCTCTTTAAATTGCCCGCAACAAACTGGGTGGTCTGGTCTTTGACTACAGCGAATGCCTCCGCAGGTAGCGCGGGATGCAGTTCGTTGTCCGCCAACAATTCCACTGCGCGGGGGAAGTTCTCCTTCAGCACCTGCACGGAGAAATCGAAGCCCGCGCTCTCATTGGCCGCGATGTCATCCAGCGCCTTCTGAAAAGCCAGGCGGTCGAGCGTCTGGGTGCCGTAGGAATAGAGGCCGTCGAGTATTTCGGAGACGCCTTCCTGCCCCTTGGGTGTTTGTAGATCTCCATTGTGTTTAACCGTACCCACGACGGTTACGGTTGGGCTGGTGTGATCGGACTTCACAATCAGGCGAAGACCGTTGGGTAGCGTCGAATCCGAGGCGACGATGTAGTCGGCCGGCACCTTCAACTGGGAAAGCGAAGCCTGGGCCCAAGCGGGCAGCACCACCGGCTTGGTAGGAGCGGAGGTCATCTTCTCTTCGCCGCCGAAGCCCTTGGCGGCAACAGCCTCGCCCGAGGGAGACGGCTTCAGCGTCGCAGTGATGGAGTTGCTGCTGACCAGGTATTGCTTGGCCACCCGGTTGACATCGGCCAAGGTGACCTTGCGGATCGCCTGCAGATCGTCTTCGGGAGAATTCCGGCCTTCGGCGGTAAGCGCCTCCGACCACACCGAAGCCAGGCCGGGAATGGAGTTGCGCTCAAACTCCGCGGAGGCAATTTCGCTGCGCTTGGCGGCGTCGAAAAGGTCCTGAGGCAAACCCTTCTGGGCATAGTTCTCAATGATCTGCCGCATTTCGTTGATGGGACCCGTGGCATCGGCGCCGGCGGGCAGAGCGATCTCGGCAAAACCTACGCTAGCCTTGGGATAGCTCTCGGCCACCCCGAAAGATGCGTACAGGGCTTTGCCCGCGGGCACCATGCCATAGATGTCGCCGCGTTGGCTGGCCAGTATGTCCGACAGGATTTGGGCTGCTGCGTAATCCTCAGCCGAATCGGTTCCCGGCATGCGATAGGCAATGAAACCCAGCACGTAAGGGAGATTACTGTCCAGGGTGAAGGTCTCCGGCTTGACCGCTGTGAGATTAACCGCAGGGTGTTCCGGTATCGGGTGGTTGGCAATGTCACCGTATAACTGTTTGATCTTGGCCAGGGTGGTTACTGGATCCACGTCGCCGACAATTACCAGGATGGCATTGCCCGGCGTGTACCACTTCTTGTAAAAGTCGTGCAGCATGGCGCCGGTGGTGGCATCGAAAGAGGCCCTCGTTCCCAAAGGATCATGGGAGTACGGGGTGCCGGCAAACATGTCTGCATTCAGGCGATCGATAAATTTGTAGGTGGGGTTGGAGAGGTCGCGGGATACCTCCTGCTCGATGGCCCCACGTTCGTGGGCCCACTCCTCTTCAGAGTCGTCGACGCCGCGCAAGCAGGCTGCCTGGGCCTGGAGAGCCACGTCCAGATCGGCGGCGGGAACGGTGGTGAAATATTGGGTAATATTTTGCTGCGTATCAGCATTGTCCCGGCCGCCTAGCTGGGCGTAGATGGCCGCGGTTTGATCCGCAGTCATGCCGGTGCAGCCGCGAAATGCCATGTGTTCCTCGGCATGAGCCGACCCGGGGAAGCCGGGCGGCGTCTCATCTCCACCGACTTTGAAGTTCAGCTCGACCGTGACTACGGGCGCCAGAGCATTGCGCACAATCACTACCTGCAAACCGTTGGAGAGAGTAGCGCGGGTGACATTACTGGGGTCGGCCGCGAAGAGCGAGGAGCAAGCGGTAAGCAGGAATAGCAATGGCAGCAGAACTTTAAACTTCACTTTCATTTCTCCGATGGGGGAATTCTTGCCGGTGGCTATCTTTAGACGCACTATTCTCAGTTTTGCACGGCGGAGGGGCACTCGACTACCGGGGGTGGGACCCCGTTCGACTTGGCTTACTCCAACGGCATCACGTCTACTCCGACCTTCAGGCTGTGTTTTGCGCCGCCCAGCAGAACACCGCGAATGGGACTGACGTCGCTGTAGTCCCTGCCCCAAGCCAAGGTGATGTGCCCATCGGAGGGCACGCAGTTGTTGGTGGGATCGAAGTCTATCCATCCAAAGCGGGGACACCAAGCCGCACACCAGGCATGCGAGGCGTCAGCGCCTACCAGGCGGGGGCGACCGGGAGGGGGCAGCGTGCGCAGATAGCCGCTGACGTAGCGCGCCGGAAGTCCAAGCGAACGCATGCAGGCAATCTGCAGATGAGAGAAGTCCTGGCAAACCCCGCGCCGCTTTTCAAAGAAGGTTTCGACCGGCGTGGTCACTTCGGTCGCCTTGGCGTCAAAGCGAAAGTCCTGATGGATGCGGCTGGTGAGATCGAAGACAGCCTCGAGGAGCGGCCGGCCCTGGGAGAAGGACGCCCGAGCGTAGTCGGCCAAGTCCGGCCTGGCGGAAACGCGTTCGGAATCGAAGACAAACTGGTAAGCATCGAGGCCCTCCCGGCTGTGATCACTGGGCACAGCATCGCGCACCATCTCCCAGGCTGGAGAGTCGGACAAAGGCGGCTGCGGCGCGGCATGCACTTCCAACTCGCTGGTCGATTCCACGGTCATGCGGGTGTGCGACTCAGGCAGCGTAAACGAGCTCACGGTGTTGCCGAAGTAGTCGGTATGGGTGGTTGCGTGGAAAGGCGGAACCGGCCACACGGATAATTCGGTGGTCCGGCATCTCTGCCCGGGAAGATCGCGGGGCGTAAGGCGAACCACGTGATGGGAGACCGAAACTGCTTGTACATAGTCGTAGATGGTTTGGTGGCGAACCCGGTAAATCACGTGGCACGCTCCATTTCGGCGTGGCTGAAATAGGTGTTGGCAATGGCCTCCGAGAATGCCGGCAAGGCAGCTCCCAGCTCCTCCAGAAGACCATCGAGGCGTGTACGAGATCTCCCATTTTGCGCTTCGCACAGCAGTTCGACATCTGCATCGAGCAGCCTGGCCGCCGCCGCTTCCATCTGCCTCTGCTTCAAGAGCGGCCAACCGCTTCCCGACGGCATGCTGGAAAGGCCGCCGCAATGGCGGGCCAGATCCTTCAGCTGGAAGGCGAGCGAGCGCGGATTGGCTTCGTCATTCATGAGCAAATCAAGCACCGGGGCTGCCTGCAGAACGGTGAAGTAGCGCGAGCGGTAGGTGATGGAGCTGTCGGCCACCTCCAAGAGCATCTCGAGGGATGGCCAGTTCTCCGGATCCACCGGGACGACGATCGCGCGCAGCAGCTCGATCAATTGCAGGGAGCGCTCGATACGCCGGCCGATGTTGAGAAAGTGCCAGCCGGGTCCGCGGGTGATGTTGCCGGCTTCAATCCCGCGCAAGGCGGCCAGGGTGAGGATGCAGCTGTTGAGCACAGCCAGCGCGTCCGCCGGCGAAACGTAACCCCAGGCGACGCGGTCCGAAGCCCGGGCAAGACTGCCCATTTGGCTCACGATGCGCAGCAGGTCGGCGGAAAGGCGGTCGCGAACCTGGGCCGCGGCGCGCGTGGCCCGGCTGAGATTGGCGTTGAGGCTGTCGCTGCGCTGCTCTTCAAAGATGAGCGAGAGTATCTCCTTTTCCAAATCTCCCTGCTGGTCAAGCTTGCCTTGCGGGTCGTCCTTCGCCAGCCGCGAATAGGGGGACTCCAGGCACTCGTAGAACTGCATCATCGATCGCCACCCGGCGGTCTCCGGAACCCAGGATTCGCCGGTCATGCGCACCAGGATGCAACGCAGGACGCGGGCCAGATGCTCACACCGTTCGGCATAGCGGCCCAACCAGAAAAGATGTTCGGCGGCGCGGCTGGGCAGATCGCTGCTGACCCCGCGGTGCAGTTCCACGGGCAAACCCGCGGGACGGCGCATGGTGAAGTGGTCGACCGGCTCACGGGAAAGCACCCAGGTGTCCTTGCTGCCGCCGCCGTGCTGCATGGAGACGATGGGAGAGTTAAGGGAAGGGGAAACCCGGGTCAATCCACCCGGCATCACGATCCAGCTGTCACCCGCGGCCGCGATGTAGACGCGCAACACCACCCGGCGCGGCATCAAAGCGCTCTCTGACCATGCCGGGACGCTGGACAGGTTCAGCAGCTCCTGCCCGACAAACTCATTGGGCTGATCCTCCAGCTGGGCCAGCATGCGGGAACGTTCAGCGGCGGCGAGCCTGCCGCCGAAGACAGGCTCCAGGCCTTTGGCCGGAAAGGCCGGCTTGATCACCAGGAAATCGAGGTTCTCGCGCACATAGCGCCGGGCCCTGGGTTGGCCGCACCACCACGTAGCCACCGAAGGCAACGCCAGGCGCTCACCCAGCAAGCTGCGGCTAAGGCCGGGGAGGAAAGGAATAAACGCCGAGGTTTCCAGCAGCCCGCTGCCCAAGGCGTTGGCGACCGCTACATTGCCGGCCCGGACCGCCTCGACCAGGCCGGGAACTCCAAGATAGGAGTCGGAGCGCAGCTCAAGGGGATCGCAAAAGCCATCGTCCATGCGGCGCAAAATCACGTCCACCGGCCTGAGCCCTTCGAGGGACTTGAGAAAGACCCGGTTCTCCCGCACCGTCAGATCTGCGCCCTGGACCAAGGTGAAGCCCAGGTACCGGGACAGGTAGGAATGCTCGAAGTAGGTCTCGTTCAGCGGACCGGGGGTAAGCAGCACCACCCGGGGATGGGAGCGCCGGGAAGGGGAAAGGCGCAGCAGGGTTTCGCGAAAGGCTCGGAAAAACCCAGCCAGCCGGTGCACCTGGGCTTCGCGAAAGAGGTCGGGAAAGGTCTCCGCCATGACGATACGGTTTTCCAGGGCATAGCCCGCGCCGGAAGGCGCCTGGGTGCGGTCGGAAATGACCCACCACTGCCCATCGGGCGAGCGAGCCAAGTCGACGGCCAGCAAGTGGAGGTAGGTGGAATCGGGAACCGGGACGCCATGGCAGGCGCGCCAGAAGGCTGGGTTGCCGAAAACCAGCGCGGACGGAAGATCTCCGTTCAGGAGTAGCTTCTGGGGGCCGTAAAGATCGGCCAGGATCATGTTGAGCAGGCGGGCGCGCTGGATCAGGCCCGCTTCCAGATAGCTCCACTCCGCAGCCGGGATGAGCAGTGGAATCGCATCCAGGCTCCACGGGCGGTCGGTACCCAGGGGATCGCCATAGACGTTGTAACTGACCCCGTTTTCCCGGATACGCTGCCGCGCGATCTGCCAACGGTGCGCCAGCTCCTTGCTACCGAGCGAAGACAAGGACGCGATGTAGCGATCCCAATGGGGGCGAAGTACGCCCGGCTCCACGCACATCTCGTCGTACACGCCAGGGGCCTGGCGGTAGTCGGTAGTGAGTAGCGGATCGTCCAACGTCTCGGGCATGCAGATCTCACTTAAAGCAATTCAGCTCGTCCCTCAGTGGCTAAAGCCGCATTCCTTCGCGATGACTATGGACGGCCTAAAGGTCGTCCCCTTCAAACAAGAGGACCTAAACACTGATCCCTCTCTTCCAGCGAAGGCTTCCGCCATAAAGCCGAATTCATTGCAAAGCATTTACGTACGCCTGAAGGCCGTACCCTTCAGGAAAATGAGTTTTTCCGCAGCCTGTTCAGCCCCTTAAGTTCCTAAGGCTTCCGGCGTAAATCCAGCGTCAGGGGAAACTCTACATTGCGCTCTTGCGGTGGAACGTTAATCGGGCCCGGAGTATGGCCAAAACTGGTGAACCTTGCCAAGCGGCGGCTCTCAGCTTCATAAGCATTCACAGGAAACTGCTGGTTGGCTCGTCCGCCGGGATGGACCACGTGGTAGGTACAGCCCCCAATCGCATGGCCCGACCAGGTGTCCACGATGTCGAAGACCAGCGGGCTGTGGACGGGTATGTCGGGATGCAGGCAAGACGCCGGCTGCCAGGCCCGGTAGCGGACACCGGCGACGAACTCGCCGGCTTCCCCGGTCGGATGCAGGGGCACCGGACGGCCATTGCAAAGCACGGCGTAACGGGAACCAATCATCCCTGTCACCTTGACCTGCAAGCGCTCCACGGAGGAGTCAACACTGCGGGCGGTGCCGCCGCTGGAGGCTTCTTCGCCGAGAACGTTCCATGGTTCGAGGGCATGCCGCAGCTCCAACTCGATGCCGCGCGTGCTCACTGAGCCGATGAGCGGAAAGCGAAATTCGAAGTGCGGCGCGAACCACTCGCTGCGGAAGCCATACCCCGCCCGGGCAAGATCGCTCACCACGTCTTCCCAATCGAGCTGCACGAAGTGCGGCAGCATGAAGCGGTCGTGCAGGCTGGTTCCCCAGGGAATCAGTTTTTGCCGGTAGGGCTTACGCCAGAACTGCGCGATCAACGCCCGCACCAGCAGTTGTTGAGTCAGGCTCATGCGCGCATGCGGAGGCATCTCGAAAGCGCGCAGCTCGAGCAGGCCGAGGCGTGTTCCGGAGCCTTCTGGCGGATCGAGCTTGTCGATGCAGAACTCGGCGCGATGTGTGCTCCCCGTCACATCGGTGAGCAGATGACGAAACAAGCGATCCGCCAGCCGCGAGGACACGGGGGTTCCACCCCTTTCGGGGATTTGGTCGAAGGCAATTTCCAACTCGTAAAGCGACTCGACACGGCCTTCGTCGACCCGCGGATGCTGGCTGGTGGGACCGATGAACAGGCCGGAGAGCAGGTAGGAAAGCGACGGATGATTCTGCCAGTAATTGACCATGCTGCGCAGCAGGTCAGGACGGCGAAGAAACGCGCTGTCATCGGCCGTGGGGCCGCCAATCACCAGGTGGTTTCCGCCGCCGGTTCCAGTGTGCTGCCCGTCAAGCATGAACTTCTCGGTGCCCAAGCGAGTCTCGCGCGCCAGCTCGTACACGGAGGTGATGTTCTCGACCAGAGCGTCCCAACTCGCGGCAGGTTGGATATTCACTTCAATCACGCCCGGATCGGGAGTGACCTTGAAGACCGAGATACGAGTGTCATTCGGTGGGGTATAGCCTTCGAACACTACTGGCATGGAGAGATGCGCGGCGGTGTCTTCGATGGCGGCGACCAGGTCAAGGTAGTCCGCCAGGTAATCGACCGGCGGCATAAAGATAAAGAGCTTGCCCGCGCGCGCCTGCACGCAAAGCGCCGGCCGTGTGAGCGTGACCGGCTTCGCATCATCCCTTTTTGGCTTGGCCTTATCCGCGGCGGACTCCGGCTCATCCGCAAAAGGCTGATTGAAGAACCGGCCCATTTGCCGATCTGGCCGTGGGGGTAGCTTGTCCCTGCGCTGGAAAGGGTCAGTATCGAAGGCGTAGGTCACGTCTTCCGGTTTGGTCCAGGGTACTGCTTCGAGCGGCAAGCGATACCCCATGGGCGAATCGCCGGGAGTGAGAAACATCCGTTTTGACAGCGGGAACCAGGGCTGGCTGGTCCATCGCGGCGTTCCGGACCGGGTGGGGATTCGGCGCAAGGGAAGCACAAAGCCGATCGGCTGCTCCGCGCCTTGTTCAAAGATGTGCGCCAGCTTCGTCCGCTCGGAGGAGTCTTTGAGCTTAGGGTCGAGGGGATCGCCGACTTCCGGCAGCCGCCGCTCCTTCCACAAGTGGAAGAAGATGTCTTCATAAGCGGTGATGGTGAAGCCGGAGTTCACCTGCAGGCGGAGGGCGAGGGCTTCTAGAAATTTGCGCGCTTCGGGTGCGCCGTAGCCGTAATCTTTGCTGTCTTCGGCAAAGAGGCTTTGGTTCTCCCAGATAGGCACGCCATCTTTGCGCCAATAACAACCCAGCGCCCAGCGAGGCAGTTCTTCGCCGGGATACCACTTGCCTTGCCCGAAATGGAGCAGCGCGCCCTTGGAAAAACGGTCGCGCATTCGATACAGCAGTTCCATCGCGAGCTTGCGCTTGGCCGGGCTCATGGCGGTGGTCGACCACTCGCTACCATTGCGATCGTCGAGCGAGATGAAGGTGGGCTCGCCGCCCATGGTCAAGCGCACATCTCCCACCTGGAGATCCACGTCCACCTGGTGGCCCAGCGCTTCGATCTGCCGCCACTGTTCGTCGGTGTAGGGCTTGGTGACCCGCGGGGATTCATAGATCCGCTGCACGGTCATCGAAAAACTGAAATCGGTCTTGCAAAATTCCAGGGGACCGGAGATCGGCGCAGCACTGCCCACATCGGGTGTGCAGGCGAGCGGAATGTGTCCTTCGCCGGCCAACAGGCCTGAAGTGGGATCAAAGCCAACCCACCCGGCACCGGGGAGATAGACCTCGGTCCACGCGTGCAGATCGGTAAAGTCGGTGGAGGCGCCGCCCGGGCCTTCGAGCGGTTTCACGTCGGCGGTGAGCTGGATGAGGTAGCCGGAGACAAAGCGCGCAGCCAGCCCAAGGTTGCGCAGGATCTGCACCAGCAGCCATGCAGAGTCGCGGCAGGAACCAGTGCCCAGGCTGAGCGTCTCCTGGCAACTCTGCACCCCGTGCTCCAGACGGATGACGTAGCCGATCTCGCGCTGCACCCGTTGATTGAGGCTGACCAGAAAGTCCAGAGTGGGCGTGCTGTTCCGCGGCACCTGAGTGAGGAACGCGGCCAGTTTGGGGCCAGGCGTCTCGGCTTCGAGAAAAGGCCGCAACTCACGGGCCAAGGAGGCCTCGTAAACAAATGGGATCTTCTCGGCGTACGGCTCGAGAAAGAAATCGAAGGGATTGAAGATTGCCATCTCGGCAACCAGATCCACCTCAACGGAGAACTCCGTCGTCTTTTCCGGGAATACCAGCCGCGCGAGATAGTTGGCCTGCGGGTCCTGCTGCCAGTTGATGAAGTGCTTCTGGGGAAGCACTTTGAGCGAGTAGGCCAATATAGGCGTACGACAGTGAGGCGCCGGGCGCAACCGGATGGTTTGCGGTCCCAGCAGGACTGGACGGTCGTAGCGATAGTGAGTCTTGTGATTCAGCGCAATGTGGATTGCCATATGGCGGAGTTCCTATAGATTACATGCGCCCCTCCATTGCGCTATCCTTTGGCGAAAAACACCTACCCTGGGCATCGCGTATCCCACTCAAGCCAACAAAAGGCTTGAATGGGGCGGACAGCATCCGGCCAGCTATGATGTTTTCATGTCACTCACTACGCCCGTCGCCCCCGAGGTTCTTGCCCGCGCCAGGAAGATCAAGCTGTTCCTCATGGATGTGGACGGTACGCTGACCGACGGCCGCGTGAACCTCATTTCCCTGCCCAACGATGGTGGAGTGGCTGAGATGAAGGGTTTCGACTCTCAGGACGGCATGGCGTTAAAACTTGCCCACACCATGGGCATCCGCACCGGCTTCATCACGGGAAGAAAATCGCCCGCTGTTTCGCAGCGCGCCCACGAGTTGGCAGTGGAGTTCGTCTACCTCGGCCAAGCGACCAAGATGGCCGCCTTCGACGAGTGCCTGCAAAAGGCCAACGTGCAAGCCAGATGAGGTGGCCTATATGGGCGACGACCTGCCCGATATGCCGGTGGCCCAGCGCGCCGGCCTGGCAGTGGCCGTGGCCAACGCTGCTCCGGAGCTAAAGGCCATCAGCCACTACGTAACCACCCGAGGGGGCGGAGAGGGCTCAGCGCGGGAGGTAGTGGAACTTATCCTGAAGGCCCAGGGAAGATGGGAAGAGGCAATTCCCAGGGCGCTCGCTTAATAAGTCATCTAAGCACAGTGCGAATACTGCCGAACAGGTTCTTTTTGACCGCATACAGGGACTTCGCCTCCCCGGGATAGGGGGTGAGTTATAGTTAGAGTGATGCACTATAAGCAAGCAAAAGATCACGTGCGCCATCCCTGGAAGGTCGCTCTTGCTCTTTGCTGTGCGCTACTGCTGGTTTTCGGCGCGACGGTTCAGGTTGCGCATGTTCATACCGCCGCGGACGTGTCTCACGCCGGGTGCGCTCTTTGTGCAACCGCGCATGTAGTTATTTCTCCGGCAGCGCCCCTGGCAATGCCCCTCCCAGCGAGACAGATGGCGTCGCCGGTGGTCGATCTGCAACCGACCTTCGCCCGCCGAGTTCCTGGATTTTTCGCTCTATACCAGACCCCCTCCTATTGCCCTTGCTTTCTCCTAAAGCAATTTAAAGCAAGCAATGTTCAGGATGGCCCGGGGGGTTGGTATATGTACTCGTTTCCACGACGTTTCGTCTTTCTACTTTTTCCACTTCTTCTGCTGTCGCCGGCAATTCATCTTCAGGCGCAGACGGCCGCCGGCACCATCACAGGAGCGGTGACCGATGCTTCGGGCGCGGTGATACCCGGCGCCACGGTCACTATTGAAAACCCGGTCAGCGGGCTATCGCGGACCGCCAAGACGGATGCGGCGGGCCAATATCGTTTCACCAATCTGCCCTTCAACCCCTATCACCTGACTGTGCACGCCGAGGGCTTCTCACCCTTCACCGCGGATGTCCCGGTACGCTCCTCTGTCGCCGTATCGCCCATCATCAAGTTGGAGGTAGGTGGCGCCTCCACTACGGTTACGGTCACCGGAGACGACCTGGTGGAGAACGACACCTCACTCCACACTGATATTGACCGCAACATGATCGAGAAGCTGCCGCTGGAAAGCTCTTCCTCCTCGGTGAGCTCGCTGGTCACGCTCTCTACCCCTGGGGTAGCCGCGGATTCCAACGGTCTGTTCCATGGGTTGGGGGATCATGCCTCCAATTCGTTTTCCGTCGACGGCCAGCCGATCTCCGACCAGCAAAGCAAGGTCTTTTCCAACCAGATTCCGTCCAATTCCATTCAGTCGATTCAAGTCATTTCCGGTGCACCACCTGCCGAGTACGGGGACAAGACCAGCCTCGTCATTCAGGTAACCACGCGCTCCGGCCAGGGACTCACTACCCCGACCGGCAGTATCAGCTCCTCCTACGGGTCATTCGGCTCAGCCACGGGTGGCATAGATATTGGCTATGGCTCGCAAAGCTGGGGCAACTTCTTCGAGCTCGATGGATTAAATACCGGCCGTTTTCTGGATGCTCCGGAATTTGTCGTCTTCCACGACAAAGGAAACGAACAGAATGCCTTTGATCGCCTGGATTATCAATTCACACCGGTCGATGCCCTGCATTTTAACCTGAACTACAGCCGCTCCTGGTTTCAGACCCCCAACAGCTACGACAACCTGAATGTGCTCGATCAATATGGCAACGACGTGGGCAATACCGATCAGAAATCAAAGATCGAGACGTTTGACATTGCGCCCAACCTACACCCGGATCATCGGCAAGAGCTCGGTGTTTAACTTCGGTCCTTACATCCGTAAAGATAGCTATCAGTACTTTCCCAGCGAGAATCCGCTGGCGGATCTTGGCCCGCCAAACCTGCAAAACCAAACCATCGCTCAATACCGGACACTCACCAATGCCGGGGTCCATTCCGATCTGACCTTATAACAAGGGCATCCAAAGCATCAAGGGCGGTGTGTTTTATAACCAGACCTTTCTCCGCGAGCGGGACACGTCTTGCCATCGTGAATCCAACCTTCAATTCACCCTGCCTGAATGCCGCCGGGCAAGGCGTGGATGGATTCACCAACCCGGCGGAATGCGTAGCCGCGGGATACCTGCCCAACGCCGCCTTCAACCCGGTCTTGTTGCCCTATGACCTCACCCGGGCCGGCGTCGATTACAACTATTTTGGCCACGCGGATATCAAAGAGCTGTCTCTTTACATCGAAGATTCGATCAAGGCCGGCAACTGGCTATTCAATTTAGGCATACGCGGTGATCTGTACAACGGGCTGGCCAGCGCTTCTCAGGCAGAGCCTCGCCTGGGTATTTCCTACAGCGTGAAGCCCACGAACACCGTGCTGCGCATCTCTTATGCCCGGACACTGGAGACGCCCTTCAACGAAAACCTTGTGCTCTCGAGCCAGGGTTGCGCCAACGACGTGCTGGCTCCCCTGCTTGCTTGCACCCCTGGGGTGCGGGAACACTGGAGCCTGGCTTTCGCAACGAATTCCACGCCGGACTGCAACAGGCTTTCGGAAAAAATATCGTCTTCAGCGGCGAATATATCTGGAAGTACACCCATAACGCATTCGACTTCAGCGTTCTGGGCAATACTCCCATCACCTTTCCCATCGATTGGCACAATGCGAAGGTCCCGGGCTTCGCATTACGCACCGATGTGCCGAATTTTCATCACATCTCGGCCTTTGTCGTGATGTCCTCGGTGGCGGCCCGCTTCTTCCCGCCGCAGGTGGCTGGGGCTGGGGCGACGGTCGGACAACCCGGATTACCCTTCCGCATCGATCACGATGAGCGGTTCAACCAGACGACACACGTGCAATATCAACTGCCCTTCCACTGGAGCCCCTGGGTGGGCTTCAACTGGCGTTACGACAGCGGCCTGGTTGCCGGATCAGCGCCCTGCTACAACCCGCTCTCCAACGATCCCAACAGTGCATGCGCCAGCACATCAACCACACTCAACGGTCAGCCGGCCGTCGATCTCAGCGGTTTAACCGCCGACCAGCAGTTTGAAGCAGGTCTTACCTGCGGAGGGATCAAGGCGACGCCCACCACACCGTTGCCTTCCCCATGCCCCGCGTCGGAGTATGGCTCTACGTTGTTGAGGATTCCCTCCCCGGGCAAGGGCGATAACGACCATAATCCATCCCGGATTCAGCAGCGGAATCTCTTTGACGCTTCTATTGGAGAGGACAATCTCTTCAATGGCGATCGCTACAAGTGGAGTCTCCAGCTGACAGGCGTGAATATGACGAACAAGACCGCTCTGTACAACTTCCTGTCTACCTTTAGCGGTACGCACTACGTCACGCCCCGTGCGTTGACGGCAGAACTGGCCTTCCACTTTTAAGCCGGGCCGCTCACTGCGGTGTGTTTTGCAGCACTTTGAATTCGGCCGGGGGCAGAACTCCGTTGTGTTCCACATCGGCTTTGTCGAAACGAGCCAACATGAAATCTTCGAATTCCGTGAGGGACAGGCGGATACTGGGATCGATAGGTTGGCCTTGCCTGACAGCGGGAAATGCCTTGCGGATTTCCTTATCCGTGACGTAACCGTGGTGCCGTCGATCCATCTTTTCAAAGAAGCGCACAATGACGTTGCGGTACTCTTCGCGGCTGATCTGGCCGTCTCCGTTGGCGTCGAAGTAGCGGAAGAATTCGCTCTGCGCTTCAGTCAGCCCCGGGATCGGCGCATCCGGCTTGGCCGCGGTGTCCTGTGCGGTCCCCGGAGTCTGACATACTCCGTAAGAAACGCTCCATAGCAGCAGGAGTAAATACATCTTTGCCATCGTCAATTTCATCCTCAGCGCACCCAGAAGTCAGCGCGGCATCCGCGATCTACCCAGACGTAGTCACGCCGATAGCCCCAGGTCTGGCCATAGATGCACGGCGAACCGCTGATCTGGCGGGCTAGCTCGGCGTAACGAAGGCGGCCTACACCACACTGGTGGTAACCCATGTCATCGGAGTTACAGCGGACGCGGCGCTGATAGTGGTCGAAATCATCGCCCTGGTCCCAGTTGTCGTTGTTGTTATTGTTGTTGTTGGAAACTGCCGCGGTGATAGCGGCTCCCGCCAGGGCGCCAATGATCATGCCGGCCAGCACGTCTCCGTTCTTATCATCGCTGCCCTTCGCCGGTTTGGGAGGAGGCGGCGCTCCGACGGTGAAGTCTGCCTGGCAACCATTCGAAACCCAAATGCCCTTAGCGTCAGACCCCCAGGTGTCATTTTGCCAACAACCGTCGGCGCTGTATTGATAGCGAAGAGAGACGCCGCCGCGGGTATCCGCAGCGCAGACCTTGCGGCTTCCGTGGGAGTCGCAACGCACCACGGTCTCGGCCGCTACGGAAAGATCGAGTACAGAACCGGCGATGAGCAGTGCAAGCATCCGCACTGGCGCAGAGACTAAGGAAAACACGGTCGATCCTCCTTCCACTTTCACGACAGAATGATAGCCCAGGCCGATCCGCCAAGCTGATGAAAATCGGGCACGGATTTAAGATATGGTTGAGAAACGCAGCAAAGCTCCCAGTGAGCTCACCCTACCGCCTCGCCGCTAGATCTCGAAAGAGGAAAGACCAGATGCCTTTGAAAACACAAGATGCATCCTTGAACGGAGCAGCTATTGCGCTCCACCATCCGCTGGATCCACTCACCGCAGCTGAGATCACCGCAGTCACGCGCATACTTGAGGACCACTTTCAGTGGGGTCCCGATCTCCGGGTTGAGACCATCGACATCCAGGAGCCCGCAAAAGACGCCGTACGCCACTACGACCCCAAAAACGCGCTGCCACGCGTCGCGCGTTTCCATGTCTATAAGCAGGGGGTCATGGGTGTGTGGCAGGGGTTGGCGGATCTGGACAGTGCCAAGGTTATCGCAAAGACCTTTAGAGAAACTGCACGACCGATGCTAGCCGTCCAGGAAATCCTGGATATTGAAGCGACGGTCAAGGCCGATGCTCGCTTCCAGGAAGCGCTACGCCGGCGCGGCCTGCTCGCCGAACTCGAATACATGTGCGTCGATCCTTGGACCACCGGCGACTTCAACATCCCCATCGAGCAGGGTCGCCGGGTGCTCAACTGCTTCATCTGGATGCGGACGTTTCCCCTGGACAATTTTTACGCTCATCCGGTCGAGGGGCTGCATGCGCTGATCGATGTGAGCACGCTCGAAGTACTGGACGTGCACGATCATTTCGCAGCCAACGGAGATTACATTCCGGTTCCGCGCACGCCGCTGAATTACGATGCGGAGCTTTTGCAGAATTTTCGCAAGCCGTCGTCCCGGCTTGACGTAGTGCAGCCCGATGGCGCCAGTTTCGTGGTGCAGGGCAACCAGGTGACCTGGGAAAACTGGGACTTTCGCGTGGGCTTCAATGCGCGCGAGGGGTTGGTGCTTTACACCATCGGCTACACCCAGGACGGCAAGCGGCGGCCCATCGTCTATCGCGCGTCCATCGCCGAAATGGTTGTGCCTTACGGCACGCCGGAGAGAAGCCATTACCGCAAGAACGTTTTCGATAGCGGCGAACTCGGCTTCGGGCGCATGGCCAACTCGCTCACCCTGGGTTGCGATTGTCTCGGCGTGATCCATTATTTCGACGCCGTGGTATCGGACCTGTTTGGCCGTCCCCACACCATCGACAGGTGTATCTGTCTGCATGAAGAAGACGCCGGCATGTCGTGGAAACATTTCGATATGCGGACGGGCCGCACCGAAGTGCGTAGGGCGCGGCGCCTGGTGATCTCGTCTATTTCTACGATTGGCAACTACGAGTACGCCTCCTATTGGTATCTGCATCAGGATGGGCGTATTGAGTACGAGATGAAGGCGACAGGCATTATCAACACCGCCGGTTGCATTCCTGGCGAGCCGGGGAAATTCGGCGTCGAGGTAGCGCCGGGCATTGTCGGCCACATCCATCAGCATATTTTTTCTGCACGGCTGGATATGGAAGTGGACGGCCCAAACAACACGGTTACGGAGTGCGACACGATTGCCCTGCCCATGGGGCCCGAGAACCCGTACGGCAATGCCTTTTACGTGCAGGAGACGGCGCTGAAAACGGAAGCGGAAGCGCAGCGCAATTTCGACTTTTCCAAGATGCGGTACTGGAGAATCACCAACCCCAACACCACCAACTGGGTGGGGAAGCCGACCGGTTACAAGCTCGAAGCGCGCTCCGCGGTGCAACCTTTTACCCATCCGGATAGCCCATCGGGCAAGCGGGGCCGCTTCCTGCAGCATCAGCTATGGGTGACGCCGTTTGATGAGAATGAGCGGTATCCGGCGGGCGAGTTCGTCAACCAATCGACCGGGGATGATGGCTTGCCGGCATGGACCGCCAAGAACCGGGCAATCGAGAACACCGACGTAGTGCTTTGGCATAGCTTTGGTGTGCATCATCTACCGCGTCCGGAAGATCATCCGGTACAGTCCTGCGTGGTCTGTGGATTCACGCTGGCGCCGTCCGGATTTTTCGATCAGAATCCGGTCATCGATCTGCCGCCAATGAAAAACGCGGCCAGCTGCTGCGCCCACGCCGCTGACTGATGGGTGCTGAATGAGAGAACAGCAGGTCCCCGTTGGACTACGGGGACCTGCTGTTCATTTTCTAACCCAATCCAGCCAGCACTTCTTCCGCGCGCAGCGCCAGGCCGCGGGCGACTGAAATAAACTCATCGCCGGTTCGAATACGCTCTTCCCCAAACCGCTCCTTGAAGAGGCAACGGACGGCGGGCACCAGTGAGCTGCCCCCAGTAAGAAAGACCCGATCCACCTGGCGACGGCTGACGCCCGAATTTTCCAGCAATGAATCAATACACTGCTCAATGCTGTGCAGCTCGTCAGCAATCCAACCTTCAAACTCCGCGCGCGTGACGGCAATGTGGAGGTCCATGCTGCCATCGCGAAAATGGAACTCCGCTACTTCAGAATGGGAAAGCTCGAACTTGACCCGCTGCACCGCCTGGTGAAGATGGTAGCCAAGATCCTCGTCGATCAGAGTAATCAGAGCCTCGATCTTTTCCGGTTCCAAAGCACGGAGACGAGCGCTCTTCAAAATTTCCACTACATTCGCCGTGCGCAAGAAAGACAAATAATGCCAGCGCTCCAGGTTGGCATAGATCCACGCCGGCACGGCCGGCAAGACCTTATTGAGGGAACGCGCAAACGATTCCGAGCCCAAGGCCGGAGAGACGAGCTTACGAACCAGCCTGGCGTCGAAGGCGTCGCCGGCCAGGCCGACTCCGCTATTGCCGAGCAGATCCTGCGGCTTGCGGCCGCGCTTGCGCACACCGGGACCCACGTGCAGCAAAGAAAAGTCACTGGTGCCGCCGCCAAAGTCCCCGATGAGGATCAGCTCATCGTGGTCGAGGGTCGCCTCGTAGGCGGAAGCAGCCGCCACCGGCTCCATCTCAAAATCAACCCGCTCGAACCCGGCCTCGGCGAACGCCTGGCGCAGACGGGTGAGAGCAAACACCTGGTCCTCTTCGGTCTCCGCGCCTACAAATCGCACCGGGCGGCCTACCATGGCATAACCGATAGGAGTCTGAAACGTGCGTTCGGCATGACGGCGCAGGTCAGCGAGCATGCGGGAGATCAGATCCTCGAGCGTGCAATGGCGGCCGAACACCGCTGTTCCAGTGAGTGACCGATCGGAGAGGTAGGACTTGAGCGACTGAATGAGCCGTCCTTTATTCTCTGCAGCCAGATAATGCTCGATCGCAGATGGTCCAGTCCGGGTATGCGTTTGTTTTCGTCCTCCGTGCTTGATCTGCTCCAGGTAGAGTACCGAGCGAAAGGAAAACGTCTCGCCGGCGTTGGTGGGGAAAGCAACCAATTCCACATGCCCCTTGCCGGAGGCACGCGCAACCGTGCTGTTGGTGGTGCCGAAATCGATACCAATCGCAGGAACCTGATCGTGTGCTGGCTGCATTCTCTCCATTATTCCGCACCCTGGGCCCAAACACGCTCTTGGTTTTCTCGTAATCGTCGCCATATGGAACATTGTCAGTTGCGAATCCCCGGATTTGCGGAGCCTTAAGCGACAATGCGAGAATGGTTTAATGCAAAAATCACGGGCTACGAAGATGAACTTGCTGGCTGCAGGTATGGTTCTCCTGGGAAGCGCGGCCGCGCAGCAAACGCCGGCGACCAATACGCAAACCACGCCATCTGCCAAGCCGAGCACCACCACCCACAGGAGTGCGACGGCGGCAACAGCCAAACCTAAGCCGTTGGCACTGGTCACAGATAAAGACAAGCAAAGCTACTCCATCGGTGTAAACGTGGGCAAAAGCCTGCACCGGGACTCGGTCGACGTCGAGCCCAAGTTTGTGCTCCAGGGATTAGAAGATGCCCTGGCGGATGGCAAGCTACTTTTAACTGATGATCAGATGAAGGCGGTGATGACCGCGCTGCAAACCCAGGTGCGGCAAAAGCAGGAAGAAAAGAGGCTAGCCCAGGCGGCAACTGATCAAAAGGAAGGCGCCGCATTCATGGCCGCGAACGCAACCAAGGAGGGCGTGGTCACGCTGCCCAGCGGCCTGCAATACAAGATCATGGTCGCTGGAACCGGTCCCAAGCCCACCGCCACAGATTCAGTCGTTTGCAACTACCGGGGGACATTACTCGACGGCACTGAATTTGATAGCTCCTACAAGCGTGGCCAGCCGGTAACCCTCAATGTCGGTGGAGTCATCAAGGGCTGGACCGAGGCACTGCAATTGATGCCTGTGGGATCGAAGTGGCAGCTGTTCATCCCTCCGAATCTTGCCTATGGCGATCGTGGTCAGGGCCCCATCGGGCCGAATTCCACGCTCATCTTCGAGGTGGAGCTGCAATCCATTCAGCCGAAGAGCGAACCGGCCGCACCCGCCGCGCCCACTACGCCGTAGAGGGGTCTTGGCTCTACACTTGGTTCGTCCCTTTTAAGGAGAACCATGCGCAGAGAAAACTTAACCGTCGCTCTACTATTCATCATCGCGGCTGCATTGGTGGCGATCGCCGTGCAGCCGATCTTTGCCCCGCGCCCCGCGGCGGCACAGTCCGGGAATCCGTATCCGTTTTACATTGAGCCCGGCTCTGAAATGTTACGGAAACCGGACGGCACGACCCAGGTCTACGGCAAGGTCATGGTGGACCTGCGCACTGGGAAAATCTGGGGCTTCCCCACGAATGCGCCGCAGTCTTATCCCAGTAACAACCTGCAGAACAAGCCGCCCGTGTCGCGTCCGTTCGAGCTGGGAAAATTCGCGTTTGAAGACACCAATAAGTAGTCTCGAGTGAAAGCATTCGAAAAAACCATTTCAACCCAGGTTCGCATATCAACCTTTGTTTGTTAGCGCGTGGGCAGCGTTATCTTGAGCAGCTTGACCGCGTCGACATACATGCCCTGCCAACGGACTCCCAGGTGCAGATGAGGGCCGGTCACACGGCCCGTGGCCCCGCTGAGGCCGAGGCGTTGTCCTTTGTGGACCCTTTCCCCCACTTTCACTTCAATTTTGGACAGGTGCATGTAGAGCGTCGAAAACTGCTGCCCGTGATCGATAACCACCAGGTTGCCCTCGTAGAACATGCCTTGGGCGATGATCACTACTCCGTCATTGGCCGCCGCCACCGGCGTTCCGGAGGGCGCATGGAAGTCGGTTCCGCGATGGATGCTGGCGAGCTTCCCGTTGAACATGCGGCGCGTCCCGAAGGAATCCGTCGGCGTGAACGGAACCGGCGACCGAAAGCTGCCGTTCCATAAAGGCTCGCCGATCTGGTGCGCGAACGCCGCATCCTTCACCGCTTTATCGGCGGCGATACGCGCAAGCGTTGCGGCATCCGGCTCGACATACTTTTCCTCCACATGCAGCGTGGTGGTTTTATAGCTTCCGGGCAGGACCTCCACTTTCCGGGTGGCGTGCATTTCCCCACCCTTAGCTCCGGTCGCGGTCAGCTCCAGGGGAAAGGTTCCTGCCGCCTGCTCCACATCGATGCCGGCAAGCGCGTACCAGGAGTTCCCCTGCTGAGCCCGGGTAAACACCAGAGGGTGATCCAGCCAGGTGCCGCGCAATGAATCCGCGGGCCGGTCAAGTTCGATCCGGAAGAGCACGGGCGAACCGCTCTCCAGGCGCTGCGGAGACCAGCTGATAAGGGGAAAGCCCTCGTTCTTCTGTGCCTTCGCCCCTGGAAGGGCCAGCAGCAGGAAAAAGAATGCGGCCCAGCAAAGCGGGCGCAAAGACTGAAATTGAGCTATGGGATGGTTCTTGTAGGCCACGGGCAACGGTAGCATACTGGAGCACGAGGATCGACTATGCGACGCAGGAGCTTTCTCTCGACGTCCGCTGCAGCAGGACTGGGTGTTTTTACCTTGGGCGGCCGCGCTCTACAAGCGAAGGCGGGAGACATACCAAAGCGTACATTCGGGAAGACCGGCGAGCGCCTGACCATTGTCGGCCAGGCCGGCGGCCGCTTTCCCTTGTGCACCTTTGAGGAAGCGAAAGCCGTCACCCTGCGCGCCTATGAGCTGGGCATCAACTATTTCGATTGCGCGCGCCTTTACTGGGACGGCAAATCGGAAGAGGTGTATGGCGCGGTGCTACCGCCATTCCGCAAGAACATTTTCCTGACCACGAAATCCGCGCAGCGGAGCCGCAAAGGCGCTGAAGCGGATCTGGAGTTGTCGCTACGTGCGCTCAAGACCGATCACGTGGACCTGTGGCAGATGCACCAGGTAAGCACGCAAGACGAGGTGGAGCAGATCTTCGCCCCCGGCGGCGCGATCGAGGCATTCGAAGCCGCGAAGAAGGCCGGCAAATGCCGCTTCATTGGATTCACAGGCCACCATGATCCCCAGGTCCACCTGGCGATGCTGAAGAAGTACGAACACTACGACACCATCCTGATGCCCCTGCATGCGGCCGATCCCGGGTACCAGAGCTTTGAGAAAAACGTGCTGCCGGTGGCGGTTGCGCGTGGAATGGGCATCCAGGGAATGAAGAGCACCGCCAATGCCAAGCTGTTGCAAGCCATTGCGTTGAAAGATTGCCTTTCCTACGCTCTCAGTTTGCCGGTGCACTGCATCGCAATGGGCTGCACCACAGTCGGGCAGGTGGAAGACGATGTGCGCATCGCGCAAGAGTTTACGCCGTTGAACCAAGCGCAGCTTGACCAGATCCGCGAAAAAGTGGGGAAGCTAAAAGGACCGAGTCTGGAAGACTGGAAGATCAATACCGAAACCGCCGCCGCAAGCACCTACCGGGATGGGGGATACGCTTGAGGAGACTGCGATTGAGCAAGATGCTTCTTTGCGTGGGCGCCACGGTGCTGCTTTCTTCCCCGCCTGCGCGCGCGGCCGATCGGCCGGATGTGAAAGAGGGGCTGTGGTCGAGCCAAACGCAGACCATCGACAACCCCGGCAACAAGCGCGGCGGTGGCCTTATGACCATCTGTCGCAGTCACGCTTACGATGAATATGTGAAAGGCCTGGCAGCCGCGATGCCGGGGTGCGACAAGCCGAACGAACAGGTGAGCGGCCACACTCTCACCACCGCCCTGCGCTGCACCGTGGCAAATACCGTCATCGACACGAAAGAGACGGCCACCTTCCAGGGCGATACCGCCGTCCACTCTGAGACCCACGCCACCTACACCCCACCCTTGTATGGGGTGAGCGAGTCCACCATGATCGTGGATCAGAAGTATCTAGGCAGTTGCCCTGCAGATATGCAGCCAGGGGACATGAAAAACGCCGCCGGTAAAATCGTCAACAGCTGGAAGCACTAACGCATAACTACTTCTCCATCGTGAGCACCACGCGGAACCTCGCCTTACCCGACATCATGCGATCGTAAGCCTCGCTCGCCCGCTCCAGAGGCATGCTTTCGTTCATCGAGCGCACTCCGGAGAGCACGCTGAACGCAAGCGTCTCCTGTGAATCGAGCGAAGTTCCGGAATACCAGCCTTTAACCTGCTGCGATTTCAAGAGGAGTTGGAGCGCCGGCACTTCCAACGAGGGTACGGCGCCCACGATCATGAATGTTCCGGTGGGCGTAAGACCGCCGATCACCGCCTTCATGGCGTCCGCGCTGGTCACCGTGGCGAGAATCACCTTGGCTCCCCCCAGCTTCTGCAGCTCCGCTGCCGGATCTTGCACCGCGTTGTCGACGTAGTGCGCCGCGCCAAGCTTCCTGGCCAGTGCCTCTTTGTCTGCTCCGCGTCCGATAGCCACCGTGTTGAATCCACTCCTGGCTGCGAACTGAATGCCCAGATGGCCCAGTCCACCCAAGCCGACTACGGCCACCACGTCGCCTGGACGCGCCCCGCTGTTGCGCAGGCAGTTGAAGGTGGTGACCCCGGCGCACATGAGAGGAGCGGCTTCCACCGACGAAAGCTCTTCGGGCACAAGGGCAACGGCCGTGGCCGGCGCAACCATATATTCCGCGTAGCCCCCGTCCCGGGTGAGACCGGTGACCAGGGTGCTGGTCTCGCAGGCAAAAAAGTTTCCCCGCCGGCAGGTGTCGCAGTACCCGCAGTAGCCGCCGTTCCAACCCACGCCCACACGTTCGCCAACCTTCCATCGGGGAACATTTTGGCCAACTGCATCGATGATCCCGATCACCTCATGGCCAGGAACGCGGGGATACTGAATCCCTGGAAACAATCCATCCTTGGTCACGCTATCGCTGTGACAGACCCCGCACGCCTGCACCTTGATGCGTACCGCACCGGCCTCGGGTTCGGGAATCTCTTTTTCGACAAGCTCCAATGGACCACCAGCTTTAGCGACTTGCACTGCGCGCATTTTCGGCATGTACCCCCTCCACAACTACGTGGCCATTGTAGGACCATCGTATTAAAGCTTTTTGATTCCCGCTTCTTACAAAGGGACGCAACCCCTCGCACCTTTTTCCACAGAAAGGGCCAACCGGGTCGTCAGTCCTAATACAGTCTGCTTTAGAGGAGGCTAGTAAGTGCTTGGGTCCGTGGCGGCGCCCCGTGCGGGCATGGGCGAGATAGCAGCGTCGAGATCCTTCGGCACCGCGCTCCCAGAGCTGTATAACGCGACAAATAGTGAGGCGCTTCGCTCAGCGACTGTCTTGAAAGTCAAGTGCGGAATATAATTCGCGTCACGATAACCTGCCTTGTATGTGCGATCGTAGTCGTGCGACTGTTCGATCGTACTTGGGCAGCGGTTCCGGTGCTGAGCGCCGGTCGATAGACCACAGGATGAACGGGAGCCGTCCGCCCGCGGGGGAATCGATATCTCGATTCCCCCACAACGACATTTTCCTACTTGCTTGCCGCTGATCTACAGATACAAGGATGACGGTTCTGTGGGAATTTAACGAAACACGCCTGGACAAGCATCTGCAACTCTCACTTGGCAGGTTTGTACGTGCTGCTGATAAACGCGGCAACCTTGTCGTGGAGCTGTTTCAGCGAGTCCTCGTGGACGTACACCATGTGTCCGGACTCATACCAGGAGTATTCAATATTCTGTCTCAGGTTGGCTGGAATCGGCAGGTGGTACATCTCGTACCTGGCGGCAAAGTACGGTGTCGCAAGATCGAAATAACCTCCGTTCAGCATGACCTTGAGACGCGGGTTGACCTTCATGGCGGTGGCAAGATCCGGCATCACGTTGGCGCCCCAGGAGTCACCCGGAGCACCGGGAGCCTTGTGCTTAAGCTCCCAGGCGTTGCCAACGGCATCCGATTCCGGCAGGTAGGTGAGGCCCTCACCATATTTGAGCTGGCGGCGGACGTAGTCATTAAAAGCGCTAATGTAGGCCGATGCGATCGCGCTGGACTGCGGATCGTAAGCCGCTTCTTCCGCCAGCGGGTCGATGGTTGGCCCGGAGAAACGGCTGTCTAACCGTCCTGTGGTGAGGTCGTCATTACCCTGCAGGTTGTGATTGAACTGACCGACGTTGACGCGCAAGTCGGCCTTGAGGATGTAGGCAACCGGCAGACCGGTGTACTGGTGCAGCTTTTCGGCGATGGCCTGGCGAGTCGCCTCGGGCAACTGCGAGCCCTGGGCCAGGGCTGAAGCATAGTCGCCCAAGGCAAATTGCTCTACCTCGTTGAGGAAGGGCAGCAGCGCAGGCGGCTGGGTAGGCAGCCGCTTGTGATAGTAAGCGGTAGCAGCGTAGGTCGGCAGCGCCAGCTCATAAGGCACATCGATGCCGGGGTTCCATTGCGGTGCGTCGCCGCTGTTGTCGAAGTTCAGAATTTGCGAAAGCAGAATGACGCCATTCAGATCGATGTTCTTCTCCGTCTCCAGAATGCCCGCGACCACGGCTGACCGCGTCGTGCCGTAGCTCTCTCCGAACAGGTATTTGGGCGAGTTCCAGCGCTGATAGGTCGAAAGAAAGCGTGCGATGAAACGGGCGAAGGCCTGGGCGTCGGTATCGATCCCCCAGAAGGCCTTTTCCTTTTCCTTGCCAAAGAGCCGGCCAAACCCTGTGCCGGGTGCGTCGATAAACACCAGGTCGCTCACATCCAGCAGGCTGTTTGCATTGTCGACCAGGTTGTAGGGCGCGGGGCTGGTGTGCTGGTCGTCGGCGGTTACTACGCGCTTGGGGCCAAAGGCGCCCATGTGCAGCCACATGGTGGAACTGCCCGGTCCGCCGTTGTAGATAAAGGTCACAGGCCGCGATTCCGGCGGGACATCTTTCTTGAAATAAGCCACATAAAACATACGCGCGGTAGGCGCAGAATCTGGAAGCTCTTTGCCCGCATCCGGGCTTATGCCCAGCGCGGCGTCGGCATCGTTGGTGGCTCCCACCAGGATGGTTCCGGCGACTGCCTGGTAATTGATGGTGTGGCCTGCGACGCTGAGCGTGCCTTGGGTGGTGGAGTCTTTGGGGATGGTCGGCTCAGCATTGGCCTTCGCCGCGTCTTTTGCCGGCGCGTCTTTACCGGTTTCTTGCGCGGCGCCGGAGCCAAGGCCCACGGCTAAGAGAAACAACAGGCAGGAGCTGACAAGGGCGAGGAAAGGGCGCGAGTTCTGCAAGAGTGACGGGTTCCTTTGTAATGACGTTATTGTTCCGCTCTGCGGCCAGCGGACTCTCAGGGGGCAGCTTTCGATAGGACCGGTTGAAACGCGGTTACTTTACCAGTTTCCGCATTGACATCGCAGGTGAACGTAAAATCCGTCCATCCCTGCGGAGTACGAAATTCGCCCGTGCCAGTCAGACGGCGATTGCTCTCAAGTGTGAGCGTGTGAGGATCGTCTGTTCCCAAAAACACGCGATCCACTCCCGCCGCCTGTTTCTTGAGGACGGAGAGGGCCGCCGGCCGGCATATCAATTCCGCAATTTTCTTGGTGTTGCTCCAGCCTTCCGCCATACGGCGATCTCCCTGCGCCTTCAGCGTAGCGATCTGCCGGTTCACGGCGGCCGTCTCAGCCGCAGAAAGGTCGGGCTCGCTTGCAGACACAGCGGGCGCCATCGCCACGATTACCGTGAGCACCGCACCCAGAACTGCTATGGGTCTTCTTTTCATCCCGAACAGCCTCTCGCAGGGGAGCAAAAAGTTGCGCTCTACGCGCGGTATTTCTGTGTAGATCTCACTCATTAAGGTACCAAAGATAAGGCAACTCGCCCGCCTACCCTGTGTCTATCTGGAGCGAGCGGCAAGAATTTGATCCCGAGCAGCAGCCGCCAGAAAGAGGAGACTCACATGAGATTTGTCACGGCTGTGCTTGCATCGACTCTGGTCATCGCCCCCGCGGCGATGTTCGCCCAAACCACACCCACCCCTGGAGCACACGACTATAACATCAACCAACGCAAGGTCGATCAGCAGGGCCGTATCGCAAACGGCGTCAAGAACGGCCAGCTAACCGCAGGCCAGACCGCGCGGCTGGAACACCAGGAAGCCGGCATCAACAAGGAAGAGCGCGGAATGCGCTCGCAGGATAACGGTCACCTGACAAAACAGGATCGCCAAACCATCCATGCGCAGCAAAACCAGGAATCACGTCGCATCTACCGCGATAAACACGACGGACGTTAACCAACCGAGTGGCCGTTCCGCCATGTTTGCAACGGAACGGCCACTGTATCGCTTGAACCAGCCCTCGAATTATTCCCGACCAAATCGTTCTCATTCCGAGCGCGCACTTTGCACCAGATTTGAGATACTCCGGGGTTACATGCGCCCGGTTTCGCCTCCCTAACATCCCCATATTCAGATGACAGGGCCACTGCTTTGGCGTAGACTCAAGCCCACTGCGCCCAATAGCGACACAGCCGAAGGCTCGTCGATGCGCCGGGCATCGAGCGACTTCTCGGCTTGTGTTTTGTTTAGTTGTGCCGTGGAACCGCCATACCATTGGCATCAAGGATGACTCCAAACCTTGTGCCATGTTTGTGACCATTGAGAAAGGGGCACTATGCCCTCGTTACCAGATCCTCGACTCAACGTCCTCCCCAATCAGCCGCAAGCGGCATCGACTCTTCCGGAAACAGCCCCTGAACCAACACTCTCCGATGAGGCAAAGAACGCTTCCTTTCCGCCTCTCGGGCCGAACGTAAAGGTCTTGATGGTGTGGCCCAGCTTCCCTCCGTCGTTCTGGGGCTTTGAGGGCGTTTTGGAGATGATTCCGGAGCAAGCTATGACGCCGCCGCTGGGCCTGATCACCGTTGCGGCTCTTTGTCCCGCGACCTGGGAGGTCCGGTTAAAGGATCATGCGTTCGAAGAGTTGCTGGATGAGGATTTCGCCTGGGCTGACCTGGTGATGGTAAGCGCCATGCACGCACAGCGTGCCGACGCATTGACCACCCTGGCCCGCGCCCGCGCCATGGGTAAGCGCACCTTTGTAGGCGGCCCCTGGGCCAGTACACAGCCCGAGGTCGTATTGGAGGTGGCCGACCACGTGTTGGTCGGTGAGGCGGACGAGGTATTTCCTGGAATCGCCACCGCACTCGAACAAGGGACGGCTCACGCGTTGTACCACGTGATCGACAAACCCGACATGACGCGCAGCCCGGTGCCCCGGTTCGATCTGCTGCACCGCCACAAGTACACGTCCATGCCCATCCAGTTTTCCCGCGGATGCCCCTTCCAGTGTGAATTCTGCGACATCATTACCATCTACGGCCGCCGGCCGCGCGCGAAAACGCCCAAGCAAGTCATTCGCGAGTTGGAAACATTGCTCAACCTGGGCTGGCGCAACGAGGTGTTCATTGTCGATGACAACTTCATCGGCAACAGTCATCAAGCGATGGCGCTTTCGCTGGAACTGGTGGAGTGGCAAAAGCAGCACGATTACCCATTCGCGTTCAGTACCGAAGCGTCGATCGACCTGGCATCGAAGACAGACCTTCTGGACACCATGGTCGCCGCGAATTTCATGATGGTCTTCATCGGCATCGAGACCCCGTCTGCCGAAGCGCTGAAAGAGACGCACAAGTTTCAGAATCTGCGCAAAAACAATGTCGACCAAGTGCGCATCATCCAAGAGAAGGGTTTGTGGGTGCTGGCCGGTTTCATTGTCGGTTTCGACTCCGACGACGAGACCATCTTTGCCCGGCAGCTGGAGTTTATCGACCGGACAGCGATTCCCTGGGCTATGGCCGGTATATTGATGGCGCCGCCGACCACTGCCCTATTCGATCGCATGAAACGGGAAGGGCGACTGATCGAGGACAGCCAATCCATCACCCAGTTTGGCCTCCCGAATTTCCGCACCGTCCTGCCGCTGCCCATCCTGCTGCGCGGCCTCTGCACCCTGCTCACGGGCTTATATAAGCCCGATGCCTTTTTCAAGCGCGCTTATAACTCCTTGGAGGCGTGGAAGCCCATAGCGACGCAGAAGCCACCCTCCCTCGGCATGGTCTACAACATGCGCTGCCTTTCTGCCTCGATATGGCGGCAGGGCATCCGCTCCAATTACCGCAGCAGCTATTGGAAATTCCTCTTCAAGACGGTCACCTCCTACTGGAACTCACCGCCAAAACTGTGGATAGGCTTCTCGCTGTTGCTCTCCGCAGAGCATTTCCTTCTGTACTCCAAGGTGGTGATCGACCATCTCGAGGAAGAGGCTGAGAAGGTGGATGAGGCGGCTCGGCGGGCCGTACGGTCTACGTCCGATGAGTTTGTTGGAGTCGAAGCGGTCAGCTGAAATCCAGGGCTACTACTTCATGGATTCCGATCGTAGGCACCGTGAGCCGGATCGACGCACCGTCTTTGCGGTAATGCGCCTCTCCGCCCGCGACTAGAAAATGTACCTTGGCGACGCGCCGGCCCTCGGGAATACGAATGCTGACTTCCTGATTGGGAAGCGGGATCACCTCCCGCACCGGCCCCTTCATCATCATGGGGTTGGTCAGGTTGACCAGGTGTACGGTCATCGAATTCTTCTGACCCCAAACGGCGATATCCAAAACCCCCTTACCCTCCACCGTCACCGGAGCGGGCTCGTTGGTCGCCCACAGGACCGCGTTGCGCAGCAGTTTCGCCTGGTCCACATTTAGAACCTCCCAGAAAGTGCGATCGATATCCGCGGGGAAATAAACCACGCGGCCGTGGCCGGTCTCGCGTAGCAAAACACCAGGCTCCCTTGTCTTTGCCGGTTGCGTAAACACCTCTTCCATGGGGAGGTCTGGATAAGGCGGCACCAATAACAGTGGCGAGTAGGCGGCGCTGCCCAAGGGCGTGACGGACACGGAATGAGTGCCATTGATAATCCGCGTGGCATCGTCAAAACCTGCCAGCAACGGAGAGAATTGGCCGGTTGCCGGATCTTTTTCCAGTGACAGATACGAATTGAGTAGCGGGCCCTCTTCCTGGCCGGTAAACGAGGTGCCAAAGAGCGACGCCAGGCCGAAGTCGCTGCGCCGCACACCCCACTCGTCATAGAGCGAGGTCTCGTAGGTCGCGACGATGCTTCCCCCCTGCTCCACGTAGGCGCGGATCTGATCGCATTGTTGCGTGGAGAGCGCGGCGATGTTGGGCAGGATCAGCGTCTTGAACCGATCGATATGCTCCGGGTCGAGCAAATGATCGTGCACCATTTCAAAGGGAATGCGGGCTTCAACCAGTGCCTGGTAAAAACCCAGCGCGGGATCTTCCACCTTGGCGCGCGCATCTTCTCCGCCATAAAACGACGCCGTCTGCTGAGAGTAGACCATGGCCACGCGCGCGAACGATTTTTCGTTGCGCAGATAGCCCTGGTTGGCATAGTGCCATTGATAAATCTCCTCCACCACGGGCAGCCAGCGGCGGTCGATCGGCTTGGCGTTGAACTTGACGAACCAGGGCCGAAGATCCTGGGCCATTCCATCCGCCACCCAAAGCCTAATTTCATCGCCATTCTGCACTGAGTCTTTCCAGCGGTACTTATCTTCCAGGCCCACGCTGAAGATGCCCGCGATGGCTTTTTGCCCCAGAGTGGCGCGATACTCCTTGCCGTTTTTTCCATTGGCCCAGGGAGGCGTCACGCCGCTCCTGGCCTGGCGATCGGCGAAGAGTGTCGGGGCCAACTCGCCGATGGTTTTCATATCCAGCTCACTGAGCGCACCGCCGCCGGCGTTCGCCAGGTAGCTGGCATTGGGATTGATGGCTTGTATCTTTTTATTCCACAGCCGCCACAATTCGAAGAGCCGCTGTTGGTGCCAAACGATGTACTGCCGCCGTGCTGGATCCTGGGGATTGAGTGTGCGCGGCAGGCTCAGACCGGAGAAGGCATGAAAGTTCTCCTGGCAGTGCTCGCAATAGCACATGCCGGAGCCCGCCCAGCGATTGGTAAAGATACCGTCGGGCGTGTACTTGGTCATGATCTCCACATGCACCTGGGTCATGAAGTCGAAGTTGTAGGGGCCTAACGCGCAGGTGATCCAGAACTCCGGATCGGAGGGGTGGCGCCGCTTCTTTCCCTGGGCGTCGACGGCGATCCAGTCTGGATGCGCGTCATAGACTTCCTGGCGGGCCGCATGCGCATCGGTGCGCGCCACGACATTCATGCCCTGCTTGCGGCATCCCTTCATGATGTCTCCGAAGGCGTCCGTGTTGCCGAGCCACTTGCTCCGGTAGTGCAGAGGAATCTCGGTGGGGTAGAAGGCCACGCTACCGCCGGCGCTGAGGCAAGCCGCATCGGCATGGATCTTCTGAAAATAATCGAGCCAGAAGGCGAGGTCGTAATTTCCCGGGTCGTCTTCGACGAAGGCCAGTTGCGCCCACCGCATCGGGCGGTCGTACCAACCGGGATTACCGACCACGACACCGGGCGCTGCGCCAGCGAAGGCAGGAACGCCAAAAAAATGAGCGGCGGTTAAGCCCGCCGCCTGCTTGAGAAAAGTCCTTCTGCTATTTTCCATGCACTACTCCCAGCTTTGCTCGAGGTGGAGTGAAACCGCAGGTCCTTCCACTCCGCTACGCCTTTCCCGCAGCTTCTTTAACGCCAGACACCTCACATCCCGCCAGCTCCTCCAGCACGCGAATCGATCCGCAAATGTCTTCTTCCCCATACCCCTTCGCCATAGCGGCCCGGAACAGCTGTTGCGTCAAACCGCTGAGCATCAATGGCACGCCAAGCTCGCCACCGAGATCCACCGCAAGACCAATATCCTTCTCCAGCCACTTGACCGAAAAATTCGTCGAGAAATCCCGTTTGAACACCATCGGCGCCTTCACGGCAATCAACCCCGACCGTGCCGCGCTGTTGTTCAAAATGTCGAGCATCAGCTCAGGATCAACACCCGCCTTGGTGCTCAACACCAACCCCTCATTAAACGCCTGCAGCAAGTTGCCCAGAATCAAGTTCTGCGTGAGCTTGGCGCGCAAGCCCATGCCGGACTTGCCGCAATAGTAGAGAACCTTGCCCATGGCTTCGAAGAACGGTTTGACGTGTTCAAAGACCTCCTTCTTACCGCCAATCATGAAGGTAAGGGTCCCGCCCTCCGCGCCCGCTTTCGATCCAGTACAAGGGGCATCCAGAAACTCGATCCCCAGCGCTGCGAGTTCCTCCGCCATGCGGCTGCTCTCGAGCGGTGAAACCGTGCTGCAATCAGCGATGACGAAGCCTTTCTTTGCGCCTTTGACCAGGCCCTTCTCTCCCAGGATCACTCCCCGGGACATGGCCGTATCACCCACACAGAGAAAAGCACATTCACTGTTCTGGGCTACTTCCGCCGGTGTGGCACAGAACAGCGCGCCGGCGGAATCTGCAAGTGCCTTCGCCTTCTTCTGGTTGTTAGACCAAACCGCAACCTCGTGGCCGCCTGTCACTAAGTGACGTGCCATGGGGCCGCCCATAATGCCTAGTCCTAAAAATCCTAACTTTGCCACGTGATCGCTCCTGGTAGGGGTTTGCTAACGAGCATGAAAGAAGTAGGCATACAGCATCACCTCTACGCCGATGGCCGTCGCCATGATGATGCTATGCCTTAGAGTAAAACGAAAGAGCTTGGCCTGGTCGGAAACCGACATCGCGGTAGCCGCCGCCGCGACTGCGATGTTCTGCACGCTGATCATCTTGCCCACCACCCCGCCGGCGGAATTGGCTGCCGCCATGAGTGTGGGCTCAAAACCCAGCCGGCCGGCGGTCACCACCTGCAGGTTGCCAAACAGCGCGTTGGCTGAAGTATCTGAGCCAGTAAGGAAGACCCCCAGCCAGCCAAGTAACGGGCTGAAGAACGGAAAGAGCCGGCCGGATGCAGCAAATGCCAACCCCAACGTGGCGGTCGCGCCGCAATAGTTCATCACGAAGGCCATGCCGAGCACGGCGGTGACCGTCAGCGTAGGCAAAAAGAGCTGGCGGCAAACCGCCAGCAGCAGGCGCGCGAAAGCCGCCAAGGGCATGCGCAAGAGTAAAGCCGATAGTAGCGCCGCAAACATGCAAGCGGTGCCCGCGGCGGAGAGAAAATTCAATTGATAGAGCGCCTTGTACAGGGTTGGCTTGGCCACCACCGGCGGCATCATCATGACGTGGTTGTGCAAAAGCGGCCAGGCCACGCTGAGTGTTACGGAGTTCAGCACCGCCTGGAAAGGCTTGAAGCCCCAAAACAATACCAGGATCACCAGCAGACCGTAGGGCATCCACGCGCCCAGGAGCTCTCCCTTCCCATGCTTCCGGTTGCTTGATCCGGGAGCAAGGGGGGCAAACTTTTGCACTGCCGGATTGTATGGGGGCGGAAACTCCATCATGCCGGCGGTGGCGTCTACCCCTGCGGGATCGACCTTCTCCAATTCCCGGTCCCACATCGCCGCCGGCCGCCAAAAGCGCAGCAGCACCAGCAGCCCACCCAGAGCACAAAGCGAGCTCATGATGTCGGTCAGTTGCGGGCCCACAAAATTCGACATAAGGAACTGGACCGAGGCAAACACACCGCCCACCACCACTACGGCAGGCCACACCTCCAGCATGCCGCGCCACCCCACCATGATGCAGATCAAATAAGCAGGAACGAATAACGACAACGGAGCACAGAGACGCCCGACCGCGGCACTGAGCTTATCCAGCGGCAAGCCGGTGATCCCAGCCAGCGTGACCACGGGAATGCCAATCGAGCCAAATGCGACCGGGGCAGTATTGGCCACCAGGCAAAGGGCCGAGGCATAAAAGGGAGAGAAGCCGAGGCCGACCAACATGGCCGCGGCGACCGCCACCGGGGTGCCGAAGCCGGCTGCACCCTCAACAAATGCCCCGAAAGCGAAGGCAATCAAGAGGGCCTGCAGACGGGCATCGCTGGTCAAGTTCCCCATCGACGACTTGATAATTTCGAATTTGCCCGTTTCCACGGTAACGCGGTAGAGGGTGATGGCCCAAAACACGATCCAGGAGATGGGAAATAATCCAAAGCCGGCGCCGTAGGCGGCCGCGCTCACGGTGAGCGTAGGCGGTAACTTATAGGCAAAGAGCGCGACCACCAGCGCTACGGCCAACGCGCACAGCGCGGCAAACCATGCCGGCTTGCGTCGCACACCCAGCAGGAACAGCAACGTAAGTATAGGTAAAGAAGCAAGGACCGAGGAGAAGGCGAGGCCACGCCCGAAGAGGGTGTAGCTCTGGGACCACGCTGGATTCATCTGGGCGGGCTCTCTCTTGGAATCAGGTGTACGAATTCTACTTGCGGTTGCGAGTGCCAGTCTATTCCGCGAGCACGGGCGGGCGGTAGGATAGTAGCCACATGCTCTCCGCCGCTATCCTCGCTGAGTTACGCGACGCCGTTGGCGCCGACTGCCTGATCACCGAGCGCAACCAGCTGCAGACTTACGAGTGTGACGGCCTTAGCGTGCTGCGCAGCCTGCCGGCGGCCGTGATTCTACCTCGCACCACCGCCCAACTGCAGAAAGCGATAGGCGTCTGCGCCCGGCATCGCATACCCTTCGTAGGCCGCGGCGCCGGCACCGGCCTCTCCGGAGGAGCGATGCCCGATGACCGGGGCATCGTGATCAGCTTTGCCCGCATGACCCGCATCCTGGCTACCGATATTCCCAACCAGCGCATCACCGTAGAAGCAGGAGTGATCAACGCCCACGTGACCCAGCGCGTGGCGCCGATGGGTCACTTTTACGCGCCGGATCCGTCTTCGCAGACGGTGTGCACGATCGGAGGCAACGTAGCGGAAAACTCCGGCGGCGCGCATTGCCTCAAGTACGGCTTTACCACCACCCACGTGCTGGCCCTTGAAGTGGTGCTGCCCACCGGCGAGCTGGTCCATCTGGGCTCGCCCACGCTCGACCCTCCCGGTTACGACCTGGCCGGCGTCTTCGTCGGTTCTGAGGGAACACTGGGGGTGGCCAGCTCCATGACGCTGCGCATTGTGCGCCGCCCTGAAACCGTTCAGGTTCTGCTGGCCGCCTTCGACTCCATCGCGGCCGCGGGACAAACGGTCTCGGACATTATTGCCGCCTCTATTTTGCCCGCGGCCATGGAGATCATGGACCGCCTCTCCATCCAGGCCGCGGAAGCCGCGGTACACCCGCATTATCCCGAGTGCGATGCGCTCTTGCTGGTGGAGCTGGACGGCCCCTCCGCCGAGGTCGATCTGCAGATGCAGCAAGTCCGTGCGTTGTGCAAGAACAACGGCGCTTGGGAGGACCGATTGGCGCAAAGCGAGCAGGAACGCGTCCTGGTATGGAAAGGCCGCAAGGCCGCCTTTGCCGCCGCGGGCCGCCTTTCGCCCGACTACATCGTGCAGGATGGAGTGATCCCACGCACCAAGCTACCCATCATCCTCAACGAGATTGCAGAAATGGCGGCCGCCGCGGGCCTGCGCGTCTCGAATGTCTTCCATGCCGGCGATGGCAACCTGCATCCCCTGGTGCTGTATGACCGGTCGATCCCCGGCCAGGAGGAGGTGGCCATCGACCTATCGATGCGCATACTGCATCGCTGTGTCGATCACGGAGGCTCCATCACCGGAGAACATGGAGTGGGCCGGGAAAAGCAGCAGGCGATGGGCTATATGTTTTCCGAGCCGGACCTGGATACGATGCAAAGGGTGCGCTGCAGCTTCGACCCGGAAAACATTGCCAACCCCAACAAGGTTTTCCCCCGCCCCCGGCTGTGCGGCGAAAAAACCGGCAAGTACACCCCTCACCCACTGGAGACAGCAGGCGTCGCAGAGTTCTTTTGATCTGTTTCCGAGACAGTTTCTTATATCGCCACCATGACCACTGCCTCTACCAATTCGCAAGCCGTCACTGCTGCTTTGGCGGCCATTACCGGGCCCGACCATCTGCTGGCATTGGAGAGCGCGACCCATGTCGCTCCGGCCAACACCGAAGAGGTCGCGGCTATCCTCCGCTTCGCGCACGAAAACCGGCTTGCCGTGGTTCCCTGGGGCGGCGGTACGAAACAAGGCTGGGGTTATGCCGTGACGCCTGCGGTGTTGCTGGAAACGCATCGCCTGAACGGAATTCTGGAACATACCTGGCAGGACATGACCTGCACCGTCGAGGCCGGCTGCACCTGGGCGTCGTTGCAATCCGCCCTGGCGCAACATGGCCAGTGTGTTGCGCTTGATCCGCTTTGGCCCGAGAGAGCGACGGTGGGCGGCATCGTCTCCACCAACGATTCGGGCGCCCTCCGGCTGCGCTATGGAAGCCTCCGCGACCTGATCATCGGCATGACCATTGTGCTGGCTGACGGCACCGTCGCGCGCACCGGCGGCAAAGTCGTCAAAAACGTTGCCGGCTATGACTTGCACAAATTGATGACTGGGGCCTTCGGCACCCTGGGCGTCATGACGTCGATAAACTTTCGTTTGCACTCGATCCCGCAGCGCACGCAGAGCTTCACGTTCTCCGCGCCGGCCGCTGAACCACTGGGCGCGTGGCTGCTAAAGCTGCTCCATCAGCAGCTCAGCACGCTGTCGATCCAACTCCGGGGCACTGCAGACGCATTTCATCTCGATATCCAGCTCGCCTCTTTGCCCGAGGTCCTGCAGACACAAGCGGACTTGCTGGAGTCGCTGGCGCGGGTGGAAGGCGTTGCTATGGAGAGCGCGACCGCCGCGGTCTGGGATGCCCGGCAACAGCAGTTCGCCCATTTCCCCTTTAATGATTTCGTCTGCAAAGCGACCATGCTTCCCTCGGAAATTGCGCCATTCGCCGAACGGGTTCGTAGCCTGGATGGAGAGTCCGTGACGCAAGCGACCGGGATTATGACGGCGGGCTTCCCAACCGCGGCTGGTGAGCACTTACCGCAGCTGCGGCGCGAACTGGAAGCTGCCGGCGGATCATTGATGGTCCTCAATCAGCCTGCAGAGAGCAAGGTCGACTGTTGGGGAACCCCGCCCGACAGCCTTCCCTTGATGCGGGAGATCAAGCACCGGTTCGATCCCGCGGGTGTTCTTAATCCTGGCAGGTTTCTTGGCGGAATTTAGATTCTAAAAAAAAGATGAGCGAACCGTCCCGAAACCGCAGTGAATTGGATCTAACTAGGTAGAAGCACTCGATCACAGCTTCGAAGAAAGCAAGATGATCAAATACAAATTACCTGATCATCTTGATCATCTTCGTAAAACAAAGGACTTATTTGACCATCTTGCTTTTACTTGATCATCTTGCTAAAGCTCCAACTCGTCGCAAAATCGTCATCCCGAGCGGAGCGCTTCACAGATTTATAGTGTGGCGAAGCGCTTGACGCGCGGAGTCGAAGGACCTCGGCGGTGCATATTTACCCCATGCTGCCTGGAGCTTTTCAACAATGAAGCCCGCATCTCATCGCACGATCAATCACGAATTCAAGGACCCGGTAGCGAGCGGGCAGGAGATGATTCCAGTGAATGACAAGATGTAACCCATGACCATCAAAATGGGTAACGCAGCAAATCCTGTTCTCGGGCTTCGGTGGTCGAAAAGCTTCGAGCAGCGCGAGTAAAGCAAGCAGCGCCGAGGTCCTTCGACTCCGCGTACCAGCGCTCTATCACACGATAAATATGAGAGGCGCTCCGCTCAGGATGACAATTTTGTTGGAGTTTTTGGGAAAAACATCGAATCCGTAAGCGCTTACGGGCGCAAGCCCCACGCCAGCTTTTTCGGTATCACCAGAAAATCTAGCACCGTATCATCTACACAGAAAAACCTATGGCCCAACTGACGCAGCTCGAACCCGCAAAGCCCTCCAACTTCGATGCCCACAAACCGCCGGAAACAGCGCTGATCGAGGATTGCGTGCACTGCGGCTTCTGCCTCCCGGCCTGCCCCACCTACGTGCTCTGGGGAGAGGAGATGGATTCGCCGCGCGGCCGGATCTACATGATGAAGAAATCCTCCCAGGGAGAAGCTCCGCTCGACCAACGCTTCCGCCTGCACATGGATAATTGCCTGGGCTGCATGGCCTGCATGACCGCCTGCCCCTCAGGGGTGCAATACAACAAGCTGATCGAAGACACGCGCGCCCAGGTGGAACGCAACATACCGCGCACTACCTCGGATAGCCTCTTCCGCAAGCTCCTCTTCGCAACCTTCCCCTACGTGAAACGCCTGCGACTGCTGGCACTGCCCATGCTGATCTACCAGCGCTCCGGCCTGCAGAAGCTGGTGCGCGCCACCGGCCTGCTGCGGCTACTACCAAAACGGCTGGCGCAGATGGAAGCCTTGCTGCCCCGCGTCCCGACTCACTTTATGCAAGGCTTGCCCGCCAAGGTCTCTCCTGCCTCAGAATCCCGGCGCCGGGTGGGCATGCTCTCCGGATGCGTGCAGCAGGTCTTCTTCCAGCACGTGAACCAGGCGACCGCAAGGGTACTCGCCGCCGAAGGCTGCGAGGTGATCATCCCCCAGGCGCAGCAATGTTGCGGCGCCCTCATGCTGCACTCCGGACTCGACGAACAAGCCTCCGCGCTCGCACGTCAGATGATCGCCGCCTTCGAGGCGGCCAACGTGGACACCATCGTGATCAACGCCGCCGGCTGCGGTTCGACCATGAAGGAATACGGCCATCTGCTGCGCGACGATCCTGCTTGGGCTGCGCGCGCTGCAGCCTTCAGCGCCAAATGTAAAGACATCTCAGAGATACTGTGCGAACTGCCCGCCCGTTCGCCGCGTCACCCGCTTCCCATGCGCGTGGCCTACCACGACGCTTGCCACCTGCGCCACGCACAGGCCATCCACGCCGAGCCGCGGAGCTTGCTGGCCACGATTCCAGAGCTCGAGGTGGCGGAGATTGAAGAGCCGACGCTGTGCTGTGGCTCGGCCGGAGTCTATAACCTGCTCAACCCCGAGCCGGCCAATCAACTGGGCGACCGTAAAGTAGAGAACTTGCTCGCCACCAAGGCCGATGCGGTCATCTCCGCAAATCCTGGCTGCCTGCTGCAACTGATGAGTTCGTTGCGCCGCCGCGGCCTCGCAGACATGCCTGCCTTCCACATGGTTGAGCTGCTCGACGCCTCGATCAGAAACGTTCCCCTGACAGGCGTAAAATAAGGCTGCGGAGACATCATGACGAACTCGACGGTAACGGCTCCCTCGGTCACGATTGCAGGTTCACAAGGTGCAGCGGAAGCGGAAATTCTAACCCCGAAGGCGCTTGAGTTCCTGGGCGCACTGGCAAGCAACTTCGAAGCCGAGCGGCAGCGCCTGTTGGCCGCCCGCGTAACCAGGGCGGAAGCGCTGCGCACCGGAAAACTCTACGATTTTCTGCCCGAAACGGCCTCCGTGCGCCAGGGTGACTGGCGGGTCGCGCCCATCCCGGCCGATCTCGAGGACCGCCGCACCGAGATTACCGGCCCCGTCGATCGCAAGATGGTGATCAACGCGCTCAATTCCGGCACGAACGTCTTCATGGCCGATTTTGAAGACTCCACCTCACCCACCTGGCGCAACGTGATCGATGGCCAGGTGAACCTGCGCGACGCGATACGGCGCGACATCAGCTTCGCCAGCCCGGAAGGCAAGCAATACAAACTGAACGAGAAGACGGCTACGCTTTTCGTGCGCCCGCGCGGATGGCACTTGCCGGAAAAACACCTCCTGGTGCAGGGCCAGCCTATCTCCGCATCGCTCTTCGATTTCGGCTTGTATTTCTTTCACAACGTGGCTGCTCTCAAGGCCCGCGGGACCGCCCCTTACTTCTACCTGCCCAAGATGGAGAGCCATCTGGAAGCGCGCTTGTGGAACAACGTCTTCAACTTTGCGCAGGATGCGCTAGGCATTCCACGCGGCACCATCCGCGCCACCGTGCTCATCGAAACCTTGCCCGCGGCCTTCGAGATGGATGAGATCCTCTTTGAGCTGAAGGACCACTCGGCGGGCTTGAACTGCGGCCGCTGGGACTACATCTTCAGCTTCATCAAGAAATTCAGCTATCGCGAGGACCTGGCGCTTCCCGACCGCTCCACCATCACCATGGACCGGCACTTCCTCAAGTCCTACGTTGAGCTGCTGATAGAAACTTGTCACCGTCGCGGTATCCATGCCATGGGCGGAATGGCCGCGCAAATCCCGATCAAGCGGGATGCCCAAGCCAACGATCGCGCCATGGAGCGTGTGCGTCAGGATAAGCTGCGCGAGGTGAAGGCCGGACACGATGGAACCTGGGTGGCCCATCCGGGGCTGGTGCCGGTGGCCAAGGCGGTCTTTGACGAGTACATGCCCGGACCCAACCAGATCGCGCGCCGCAACCCCGGCATCCATATCCAGGCTTCGGACTTGCTCGCCGTCCCTGAGGGCGAGATCACGCGCAAAGGCCTGGAGATGAACATCGACATTGGCTTGCGTTATCTCGCAGCGTGGCTTGATGGTCTGGGTTGCGTTCCCATCTACGATCTGATGGAAGATGCAGCCACCGCGGAGATTTCGCGCGCGCAACTTTGGCAATGGGCGCACCATGGCGGACGCATGACCGACGGCGTCACGCTCGATGTGCCCATAGTCTTGTCCACGATCCCGGTGGTTCTGGACCGCATCAAGCAGGAACTAGGAGAAGAGCGGTTTGCCGCCAGCAAGTTTACCGCGGCTGCCAAGCTCTTCGAGCAGATGATCGCAGCCAGGCAGCTTCCTGAGTTCTTGACGTCAGCTGCTTACGATTCAATCAATTAAACGCCCCGAACCTAATGTTAGACGCGTTCAGGATATTCGCCCGCTATAACCGCATCGCAAATGAGCGACTCTACGACGCCTGCGGGCAATTGGATCCGGTCGAATACCGCCGGGAGCGGAAAGGGTCTTTTGGCAGCATTCATGCTCTGCTGAACCATATGCTGCTTGGGGACCGGATCTGGATGTCGCGGTTTGCCGGCGGCGGGAGTACGACACCGCCACTGAACACTATTCTGTTCGACAGCTTTACCGAGCTTCGCCCCGCTCGCGTCGCACAGGACGAGGAAATCAAAGCATTCTTCATCAAGATCGATAATGATTTTCTGCAAAAGCAACTTGCCTACACCAACAGCCTGGGCAAGGCTTGCGTAGATGCATCGCCTCGCGCGGTGCTTCATTTCTTCAACCACCAGACACATCACCGCGGCCAGGTGCATGTGATGATCAGCCAGACGGACATCAAGCCGCCGTCGCTTGATATGCACCGCATTCTCAATCCCTAATGAAAATGTCGACCCTGCTCGGCCTGCTTCTGACTCTCGGCTTCAGCCTGGCTGCGTGCGCGCAGGAAAATCCCCTGGCAGGTGTAATTGATATCCACGTGCATTGCGCGCCGGACAGCACTCCCCGCTCAATCGATGCCATTGACATCGCGCGCCTGGCGAAGAAGCGCGGTATGGGCGGCCTGGTGCTGAAGAACCACTACGAACCGACTGCCTCGCTCGCTTACGTGGTACGCAAAGAGGTACCCGGGATAGAAGTGTTCGGAGGCGTCGATCTCAATCTCTCGGTTGGCGGCATGAACCCCTCAGCCGTCGAACATATGGCGGCAACCACCGGCGGCTACGGCCGCTTTGTTTGGATGAGCACCTTCGATTCAGAGCAACAGGTGCGCTACTCCAAGCAAAACCGCCCCTTCGTGCAGATCTCGCGCGATGGTCAATTGCTGCCCGAGGTGAAGCAGGTGATCGCGATAATCGCCAAACGCAATTTGATTATGGCCACCGGGCACCCGAGCCCGGAAGAGGCGCTCATGATGATCCGCGAAGCACGCGCCCAGGGCGTGAAACACATGGTGGTGACCCATGCCATGATTGCTCCCATTCACATGACAGACAAGCAAATGCTCGAAGCCGCGCAGATGGGCGCCTATATCGAGTTTGTCTACAACGGGCTGATCGGCTCAGCGAAAGAGTTCACGTTGAGAGACTATGCTCGCGCGATTCGCTATGTGGGTGTGGAGCACTGCATTCTTTCAAGCGACATGGGACAGGTTAACAATCCTCTGCACCCGGATGGCCTGGTCGCGATGTTCGATGGCCTCAAGAAAGAAGGCATCACCGACGCCGAAATCAACCGCATGGCGAAGGAAAACCCCGCGCGCCTGCTCGGACTGGAGTAGCTACTCGCCTTATTTGGCGTCGAGTGAATTGTCGGCGCGATCATCATCCGGCAACACGTGATCAGGATCCACCTTCACCGAGGCAACAGGCTTATCTCCAGGCCACACCACCTCGCTTTTCGATTCCCAGGTCTCGACCGGCAGACGGAAGCGCGCGGTTGTGCCGTCGGTGTAGCGCACTTCCACGGTTGCCGGCAGCACCAACTGGCCTTTGTTCACCAACGTGACCTGATCCCCGTGGATTTTGGTGACCGCGAGGTTGAAGCGCCAGTTGTTCATGTACCATCCGCGCCAGAACCAATCCAGGTCCTCGCCCGCCTCGCTGCTCATTGCGCGGAAGAAGTCGGAAGGAGAGGGATGCTTGAACGCCCAATCTCGTATGTACTTGCGAAAGGCCCAGTCGAAACGCGGCTTGCCCAGGATCTGTTCCCGCAGCAACACCATTCCGTACGCGCCTTTGAAGTAGCTCACGGGGTGCGTGATTGGCCAGGTGTACGCATCCGCCGGCATTAGCAGTACCGGTGCAGCCGGATCATCGAGCACTTTGAGGATTGTGTCAGGCGGCTCGCCTCCAGCGGAGTACTCCGAGTCGCGCTTCGGCCCGTAGACCCCGCCCTGAAATTCGGCCGACTCGCCGATGTCGATGAAGGTGTTGAAACCCTCATCCATGAAGGCGTTCCGCCGCTCGTTCGATCCCACGATCATGGGGAACCAGTTATGCCCGATCTCGTGCGCGGTAATCCAGAAGAGCGTTTTGCCCTTGTCGTCGATGCCGTCGAAGACGATGCCTGGATACTCCATGCCTTCAGAGAAGCCGGCTACGTTGATGGCGGCCGGGTACGGATAGGGGAACCACTGCTGCGAGAAGCGTTCCACCGTATCCTTTACATATTCCGTCGAACGCCCCCACGCCCCATCCCCACCGCTCTCCGGCGGGTATACGCTCTCCGCCAGGCTCTTCTTCCCCTCCGGCAAGTTGATGCGCGCCGCATCCCACACGAAGGCCGGACTTGCACTCCAAACCGCATCGCGCGCGTGGTCGATGTGGAAGTGCCAGGTGAGGGTGCCGCCCACCTTCGGCCTGCTCCCAGGGTCGCTCACCTCGGCCGCGGTCCTAATCAGCACCGTCTTATCGCTATTGCGGGCTTCTGCCAGCCGCGCGATCTGTGTGCTGGTAAGCACATCTTTTTCATTGACCAGTTCGCCCGAGCCGGCCACGATCATCTCGCTTGGCGCGGTTACGTAATAGTCAAAGTGTCCGTACTCCAGGTAAAACTCACTGCCGATGTAGGGGAGCGTGTCCCAACCGCGAAGATCGTCATAGACGCACATCCGCGGATACCATTGGGCAATGTCGTAGATATCTCCTTGCTTCGAAGAGCCCCAGGAGGTCCGGCCGCCCCACACACCCGGGATCTGGTAGTGATACTTGATGTGGATCTTCAGCACGCTGCCCTTCGGGGCCATGGGCTGCGGCAAACGGATCTGCATCCGCGTGTCCTCTAACAGGTAGTCAGCCTTGAGCGAATCCTTGCCGTGCTCGATCATGACCGACTCCAGCACAAAGCCTTCGGTTGTGCGCCCGTTGGGATTGTCTTCGGTGTCGGGTACGGGGGGCTTTCGCCGCGGCCCACTATTCACGATCCGCTCGCGGGCGTCTTTGACGTAGCTGTTCTGCTCCATGTGAATCCAAAGACTGGGCAGCGAATCGGGGCTGTTGTTGGTGTAAGTGATGACCTCGTCGTTTTCCAACACCTTAGCAGCGGTGTCCAGTGCTGCGTGCATCTCGTAATCTGCCTCGTTCTGCCAGTACGCAGGCCCGGGCGCGCCATTGCTCGAGCGGTACGCATTCACCGGATCGGGCAGGGATAGAGGGGCAAAGGTCAGGCGAGGGTCGTAGGTTGTCGATCCCGCCGCGGCTGACGTTTGCGGCCACGCAACGGCCCCCGGCAACAAAACAGAGACAGCCATCAGCAGACAGAGAGAGCGCATCAATGAAAAAACTCCTGGCCACGCAGATTGCGACGGTGGTTCTCTCAGCATACCCACAGATGCCCGGGACGTCAGAGGAGATTTACCAGCTGAAGCCCCCAGAGGCTGGTGGCCATGCTCCACTGAGCTGTCGAAGGAGAACGATCCGCCCGAAGTGATAAGCGTTGTGGGCCGCCAGGCTCTCCAGTTGCTCCCGCACCGTCATGATGCGGACGGGATTGCCCGGCCGCGACGGACAGCGGACGGATTGTTCCAGTCTCGTCTCCTCACCGGCCAACGCGGCGGCTTGCTGATTATCGCGGAAGAATCGTTGGCACAGCTGATCCCAGGGCTCGTGCTCGTCCGCGGGGAATCCGGCTAACGGATGCGCTGGAAAGGGCGTCTCGACGCCGTTTACCCAGTCGAGCGTGACCCGCTGCCAGAACGTGATGTGCCAGAGTTCCTGATAAATGGAGTGCGGAGCCCCTTGAATCACGCGATAAGCGAGGTCGCTTGGAAGCCCTTCCAGGATGTGGGCCGGCGGTGCTGCCGCGCTGTCGCCGATCAGGGTCTGCTGCAACTCATTCATCATTTCTCACGGCTCCCAATCACGGATGGAATTTCTCCTGCCTTTCCAGCATGGCAACAAATTCGCCGATCTTTTTCGCGCGCGTCTCAGCCTTCTTTACCATTTGAATACGGAACAGAATCGCATAGCGGTTTCGGCTTTCCAGCGTGGCAAAGAATGCCTTTGCCCCCGGACTCTTGTTCAGCGCCGCCTGTAAATCCTCGGGCACGGTCGCGTTGCGCGGTGAATCGTAGGCCTGCTCCCACCGTCCGTCCTTTTTAGCACGGAGTATCTCCTGGAGCCCCCTGTCTCGCATGCGGCCGCATTCTATCAACGCCGTCGCCTTCTGGCAGTTGAGCTTCGACCAGCTGCTTCGCTTGCCGCGCGGAGTGAATCGCTCCAGCCATGCGCCAGCGCTTTCCGGCTTCTTCTGTGCGTCGATCCAGCCAAAACAAAGTGCGGACTCCAGCGCTTCCGCGTGCGTCAAGGAGCGAATTTTCGACCCCTTCTTCGCAATGCGCAACCACACACCGGTCGTCACGCGATGGTTGCGCGACAACCATTCCTCCCACGCTTGCTGGTGCTCGAAGAGGAGAACCGGGGAATCTTCGTCTTCCAAGGGGGTGTTCAAGCGGTCTGCAGCTTCTTCATCAGCGCTTGTATGTCCATGAAGTTCCAGCCTTCAACGATCTGGTTTCCGTTGACGATTGCAAAGGTTGCACCCGCCATCGTCTCCTTCTTGCCGCTGGCGGGAAATCCGAAATGATCGCCAAGATGGGTCATGGAGACTTGCCAACGAACGGCAATCCGATCACCCTCAGTGACAATTTCCTGCACTTCTACGTGCACGTCTGGGAAAGCGCCGCAAAAGGTGCGGTGTATGCCTTTGAAGGCTTCGGGGCCAACAAGGACGGAATCCGCTTCAGGGAAGCCGTGAGACTTGCCTTGCCGGCTAAACATTTCGTCAATGGCTGCCTCGCTTTTCTGATTCCAGACTTGCTCAAACCAACGCTTAATGAGAAGTTTGTTCGCCTCGGACATACCCACCCCTCCGTTTCGCGGAGAAGCTTAGTGTATTTATCCCTCAGCTGTATACATCCGCTTGTTACAAACGACGGCCAGCGTTTCGTAGGGAAAGGTCACCTCGGCCTTTCCGGCGAGCTCCGGTGCGGTGGCGATCACTTCCCGCAGCTCAGCCTTGACACGCTCCTGTCCCTCAGGCGGGAGGGCGGCGATGAAGCTTACCGATAAGATACGCTCGACAATCACCTGCTCAGGGTGACCGGTGTGCCAGTTTTGAAATCGTTTCTCACGCAGAGGGCCAAACCCTTCGGCGGGAAACAGAGCTCGCCATTTCTGGCTGTGGAAGCGGGGAGCATCGCCCTCAAGAGGCTTCATGATCCGGCTGAGTGCGGCGACCCATTTGACGTTATTGTCGCGGACGTTCCAGACCAGACCAAGAGCGCCGCCCGGCTTGAGCAGGCGATGGATCTCATGAAGAGCTTCGGGCGTGGCAAACCAGTGAAATGATTGCGCGCATACGACCGCGTCCACCGATGCGTCGCTGAGGGGTATGGCATCGGCAGAGCCGATTCTGGCTTCAATTTCGGGATACTGCCGCACTAGCTGATCCATCATCGCCGGTACAGGTTCCACAGCGATCACCTTCGCCCCGGTGGCCAGAAGACTGCGCGAGAACTTCCCTGTGCCGGCGCCTAAATCGAGAACGGTTTTTCCGCTCTCCAGCCCGAGCTCGTGGGTCAACCATGCTTCGATGGCAGGCGGATACTCCGGCCGGCCGGCGACGTAGTTGGCCGCACCTGCCGAAAATCCTTCGGCCGCAATGCGATGGATCTTCGCCGTCAATTCTTGCTATTCCAGGTCATTCATTTGCCGGTATAGAAGCTGTATTTCGCGGTATAGGAAACCCGGTCTTCGCCACTATCACATCCATTGGTAGGAGCCGCCCCTCCATGGGTTTCGGTCCGACGAATGTAAACCACATTCGCCAGTTTACCGCTGCCGCTGTCGGGAACGGCTTGTATCAGCAACCAGGGCACGGAGGAAGGATCTGCCGCGGGCCGGCTCGCAATCGCTTTGCCCTTGATTTCGCTTCCATCCGCGAGCCTCCACGTTGGGCCGGCAAAATGGGTGCCGATCACCTGGCCGTGATCGTCCAGGAGTTTGGCCTCGGGAGCCTTGAGAGTCCAATGTCCATCGGTACAGGTATAGACCTGCGAGCCTTCTCCCGCAGCTTCCAATAGCAACTGGGTTCCAGCGGGAGGCTCTACCGATGCCGGCTGCTTTCCCTGGAGCAACAGAATCGAGTAAGCGATAAGACTGAGAGCAAACACTCTTCGCAACATTTTCACGACCCCTTACTTCATCCCCCTATTCGGGAAAAGACGTAACGCTCGCTTGTC
>CAVYCQ010000015.1:0-216911 GCA_963767045.1 uncultured Acidobacteriaceae bacterium
AAAGCCGGTGGAGTAGGCTGACGGAACCGCTCGGCTTGAAAGCCGAGCTCCCCCGCATAAATGCGGGGGCTCCCACCGGGCTTTGGTTGAGAGGACGGTGGGAGCCCTCTGCTTTAACAGGGAGAGCGACGCTTTAGCGTCGCGGTTCATTTGTTGCCGGTCCAAACTCTCTGGTTCTCACGCAGACTCTTTAGCCCGTACCCTTCAGGAAAATGAGTTTTTTCGCAGCTGTCAGCCCTCGATTTATGTCCGGGGCTGGCACAGCTTGGGGAGGCGCTTACCATACCGTCTCCTCTGGGAATTTCAGCATTGCAACACTTTCTCTCCGACTCGCTCGATACGGAAGTCAAAACATCCGGCATTTTGGTCGCGTACTTCTATGTAGTCAATGTCGGGGCGCTCAAGTAGATGAGTGACCGCGGCGGTCTTGTTCTCGTCGGCGGAGACGAGCACACGTTCGAGCAACTTCTGTCCGGCGGCATAGCCGTTCAATACAACTGCAAGGGGCTCAAGGTCCACTGGGTAACCCGCGTCCGGAGAGTAGCGGGCGCACGTGTGCTCGTGGATAAAGATGGGCCCGGGCAGGGGAACCGCCTCTATTCCGGCGAATGGATCGTAGGTAAACAGCGTTCGGTTTTCTTGCCCGATCCTGAAGACGCGCAGGCAGTGGCGGCAGGGTCCGTAGCCCGAAGCAAGTTCGGTGTGTGCGGGGTGTCCATAGCGCGGAGCTTTGCCTGAAGAGCGAACCTGGGCGGCGGTTTGACTGGGCAATGCGATGACATGGAAGCTGGACATGGTCTTTCTCCTGGGAGGTGTGGCCTCAAGAAGAAGTTTTGCAGGAACGGAGGAAGGTCAAAATCCGTTTCTTGCGCTCAAATTCCAGGCTTTTCTGAATCCGGCGGCGTGTGAGAACACTCCTTAGAGTGCTGTCCGAAGGAGTAATCAAATGAAGGTTGTTCTTTATGGAGCCACCGGCAACTCCGGCAAGAGTATTTTGCAAGAGCTCGTGAGCCGCGGGCATCGGGTCACCGCAGTTGCCCGTGATACGTCCAAGCTGCCCGCGAGTGTGACTGCTGTCCAGGATGATCTGAGCAGCGTTGAAAAGATTGCCTCCGTCATCGCCGGGGCAGACGTTGTGGTCAGCGCTTATGCGCCTCCGGCGGCAGATCCGGACGCGCTACTCGGCGTAACTGAGCGAGAGGTTCAAGCGGTTAAAAAGGCCAGTAAGGCTCGCCTGATCGTCGTTGGAGGCGCTGGGCTACTAGAGGTGGCCCCAGGGGTCAGCCTGATTGCGTCCGGGCACTTGCCGGAGCAATATCTTCCGATCGCCAGGGCGCATGAGAAAGCCCTGGCGATTCTCAAGAAGTCGGATGTGAACTGGACCTATTTCAGCCCTGGCGCCTATTTTGTGCCAGGCGAGCGGACGGGCAAATTTCGGTTGGGGACTACGAACCTGATTGTGGATGCGAAGGGGGAGAGCCGGATCTCCTTTGATGACTACGCCATCGCCCTGGTGGATGAGATAGAGACGCCGGCGCATGAACGCGGTCAAATGTCGATTGGTTACTAAACACGAAATCGGGAAAGGTTGAGGGGGGAACTCAACTTTTTCCCGATCAGTTGATGCTCGATGTGGTGCGCTTCGGCCGTCAACGTTCTTAGTAGCCGGCGCGCGTGCCTGCCGCAAATTGCAGGGTCGCGTTGTGGAAGTCGATTGAGGTTAGGATCGTCTTGTTGTCCTTCTTGTCTGTCAACTCAGACTCGACGGCGTTGCGCTGTTCAACAACGCGTGCGGGAACGGTTTTGCTCCAGGTGCCGTTGGTGAACGTGACCTGCGCATTTGTATCGGTTCCGGTCCACGCGACCTTGTAGGTTCCCTTGGGCACTTCGGTGGTTCCTACGGTTACATTGTCGGTGAGCACGATGTTGCCAGAGTTTTTGGAGGCGGCGTTCGCAGCGAATGGAAGGATAGCGAGGATAAAGGTAAGGGTCAGGACTCGTTTCGTCATGTTCTATCTCCTTGATCTGCTTCCGTTCTTCGACTGGTTAAAGAAGCATTCTCCCAATTAGAAACGGGTCGCGGCGCGACGAATCTTAATAATTGTTAAGCTCGCGAGGGAACTGTTCTAGACGGAGATGGGCTTTTCCACGGTCTTGATCGCGAACTTGTCCGGAGAGGGTAGACGTGGCAGGGCGATTCGTACTCTAAGCCCCGGCTTTGCGTTTTCGGCCGTGATGGCGCCTTGATGTACCTGAACCGCCCGCATAGCAATCGAGAGCCCAAGGCCAATCCCACCGCTGTCGGTATCACGCGCTTCTTCCGCACGAAAGAACGGCTTGAATATTTGAGAGAGTTGTTCGTCAGCAACGCCGGGCCCATGATCGCGAATTTCCACCAGCGTGGTATCGGCAGTCTCCGCCAACCTCACTTCCACAATCGATTGAGCGGGGGAATAGCGAATAGCGTTTCGCAGCACGTTGGCGACGGCGCGGCGGAGCAGCTCTGGGTCTCCCCACAGTGGCCGCTCCAAGTGGGCGCTCACCTGAAATCTGCATTGCCGCAACTCCGCATCGAGCCGTTCCTCGCCTAAGATGTCGGTGACTACCTGCTCGAGATCAACGGCTTCGTATTTTCTCTCTTCCGGATCGCCCTCGGCTCGCGTGATTTCCACGAGCTCAGAGACCATGAATGAAATTCGGTCCACGTCACGTTCAATACGATCCAGGGCGTGGCCTTGATCGGGTGAGCTTCTTGCGAGTCTCACGGCAAACTTAAGGCGCGCCAGCGGCGATCGAAGCTCATGCGAGATGTCAGCCAGCAGTCGCCGCTCGCTGACGAGCAATCGCTGCAAACGTTCTGCTGTTTCGTTGAAGGCCCGCCCGAGGTATCCAATCTCGTCGCGCCGGCGAGTCTGCCAGCGGGCAGAGAGGTCTCCGCGGCCGAATCGCTCGACCGTTGCTGTCAGATTGCGAATCGGCGATACGACCCAGATTGCCGCAGCCCAGCAGAGAATTCCTGTAGCTCCGATGACCAGCAGGTAGTACGGAAAATACACCCAGGGTTGATGCCGTTCTGGCGGCAGTGCGATAAACCAGTACGCGCCATCCGCTGTTCTACGGCTAATCACCAACTTGCCCGCCTGGTACTGCCGCCCCTCTGTCGCTCCATCCCCTGGGATCAAGTTCGATAGGTCCCGAGCGGAAACAACATCGACACCCGCGGAATTGAGGAGGTAGTGCGAGCCGCCGAAGACGCGGTTGGAGAGCTGCATAAAAGCTGAGACAGCGGTGGGCCCGCCACTTTCCAAGGCCTTCCTTGCCTCTTCCAGTTGCAGTTCGTCTGTTCGCTCGAAAGTCTGGTAAACAGTGGTGCGTTCGATATGCTGCGAAATGGCAAGAAACGCCACCAGAGACAACGACAACGTTCCTGTTAAGGCGAGCAGGATGGCAAGGTAGAGAGATCTCATAGTTCGCCCCTTGATAACACTTAGCGTTCCGTGCTGGTAAAGACATAGCCAACACCGCGAATGGTCCGAATCAAGGTATGACCGGATTCAAGCTTCTTGCGCAAGCGGCTGATGTGTACATCGAGCGATCGATCCGAGGCTGTTGCTTTGCGTTCGAACAGACTCTCGGTGATTTCGTCGCGGGATACAATTCGACCGGCCGAGCGAGCGAGCAAATCGAAAATGTCGAACTCCATTGCGGTCAAATCCACCAGGTGCTTGCCCTTCCACACCTCGCGCCTGTTTCCATCGATACGGATCTCTCCAAACCTGGTGACTGAATCGTTGAGATGAGAGGAGCTGCCGATTCGCCGCAGGACCGCACGAATGCGCGACAGAAGCTCATCAGGGTCGAAAGGCTTGACCAGGTAGTCGTCCGCGCCTTTGTCTAAACCTTCGATGCGATCGCTGCGATGGCTCCGCGCCGTCAACATAATGACCGGCACAGTACTCTGGCGACGGATCTGGTGCAGCAGAGTAAGGCCATTGATTTGGGGCAGCATGACATCAAGGATGACCAAGTCGTATTGGCCCTCAAGAGCACGGGCAAGGCCGTCACGGCCGTTGTGAACGGCTGTGACCCGGTGGCCGTTCTCCGCGAAAAACTCCTGCATCATGCCGCATAACTCTACATCGTCATCGATGAGTAGCAGCGATAACTTACCGGATGCGGGCGATGTGCCTGGTGTCGCCATGCCTTGACCTATCGGCGATCCCTCGTGCAACAAGTTTACGCGAGGGCATACTTGACAGATATTCTGTTATGGGAATATATAAGCTAAATGGAATCGCGAACGAAGGAGGGATAAATGGACCGAGATAAGCAGACCCAAACGAACATGAGCACGCCGCGTGTTGTATCGCCGCAGGAGTGGGAGGAAGCGCGCCTGCAGCTATTGGTTAAGGAGAAGGAATTAACCCGCGCCCGTGACGCACTGGCTGCCCAGCGCCGCCGGATGCCGTGGATGGCGGTCGAGAAGCAGTACACGTTCTACGGACCTAATGGAAAAGTGAGCTTGGCTGACCTTTTTGACGGGCGCCGCCAGCTCATCGTCTACCGCGCCTTCTTCGAGCCCGGGGTATTCGGATGGCCCGAGCATGCCTGCCGCGGCTGCTCCTTTGGGGCTGACCAGGTCGCCCACCTGTCTCATTTGAATGCCCGCGACACCACGCTCGTATTCGCCTCGCCTGCATCACAGACGGAGATTGAGGGTCTCAAGGCGCGAATGGGTTGGAAGATGCCCTGGTACACCATCACCGACAGTTTCGACACTGACTTTGGGGTACACGAGTGGCACGGCCACAACGTGTTCTTCCGCGACGGCGAGCGCATTTTTCGCACTTACTTCATCAACAGCCGCGGTGACGAAGCGATGGGCAGCACATGGAGTTACCTGGACCTTACCCCGCTCGGGCGCCAGGAGCAGTGGGAGGATTCACCGGAGGGATATCCCCAGACCCCGCCGTACCAGTGGTGGAATTGGCACGACGAATACGCCGCCGCGGCCGCCGACCCTAGGTGGGTTAAGGTGCTTGCGAACGCACAGGCGAGGTGAAACTGCACGCAGGGCGCGGAGCGGGTTCGGCTCACTTCGCGCCTGGCGCTTGATATCCCTGCCATAAGTACTCGAGGGCTTCGGGGAGCGTTTGCAACCTGGTTGGGCGATCCACGTGCCCGGCGTTCTCTGCAAACACAAACTGGTAGTGATAGCCTTTCGCTGCGAGCACCTTCGCCATGCGCTCGTTGGCCTCGACCCAGTCGTGCATGTTGTCGCGCATCAGGTTAGGGTTGTAGAGATCTTTATCGCCAACCTCCATCCAGAGCCGGATGGGCTTCTTCGGGCTCTCTGGAATCAAGTGCGTGTGGAACCCCCAAGCGCCCTGCGGACTCGCCGGATCGTACGGCCACTGCTGGTTTATGTAGGTGCCGGAATAGGTCAGCACGCGATGGTACAGTTCGGGATGAAACCACGCCATAATCAACGCGCACGAGCCTCCGGAGCTGCCGCCCATGGTCGCCCGCCCGTCGGGATCGTGGGTCAACTTTACCTGGGCCTTTTCTTCCACCAGCGGTAGCACCTCGTGTTCGACGAATTCGGCATAGCGGCCCGACATGGTGTCGTACTCGAGGCCGCGCTCGCTGCCCTGCGCATCGCCGCTGCCGTTGCCAATAGAGATGCCGATCATGACCGGCAGCTTGTGTTCGGAAATGAGGCTGTCGAGCGCGGTGAACAGCATTCGGTCTGGGCCGTCCGCACCGACAATAAACGGGACGACAGTGCCCGGCAGGTAATCCTTTGGCACATACACTGCAACCTTGCGCGTATAGGGGCTGGGATGACTTGTGGTCACCAGCAGCTTTGCCGGGTTATCGGGGTCAGGGGTACCGAACGTACCCTTGTCGCGCGCTATCCCCGGGTAGTACTTGCTATCGGCGGAACTCATGGTGAATTCGACCACGCTGCCGTGGGTCAGATCCTGGGCCGTCATCTCCGGCGCCGGCGGATGCGTGGGGCCGATGATGAAGTTTCCATCCTGATCCGGCGGGGGCACAGTTCCGTCGGGCAACTCCTTGGCCTGTACATAGCCGGGGGAATGCGGGTCACGCGTGGGCGGCACAGGGCGCGCGGTTTGCGGGGCCGGCGGCACGGCTGGCGTCTGCCCAGCCCAAGCGAGTGCGATCGAGCCAGTCAGAATCGCGAATCCCACCAATCGCATTTTCCAAGTCATCTGGTTGTTGAACCTCCGGCGAGAGCATTGCGCAAGGGCTGCACGAAAAACTTTTTCCAAAGGAATAGTACACGCGGTGGGACATTGCCGTTCTCCGCATGCTACGAATGCGCAGGCGATTGGACGTGGCTAAACGAGTCCGAACTCGAAAAGCTGTTGACGATATCGACCAGGTACGCTGCAGATCAGGAAGTCATGGCATCCTCCGAGAAGAGGTGTATGTAGACGACGCCGGGGCGGTAGTGAAATACAATCTTGTCTTCATTCACTTTGGGTTATGCCACCGGGACAACGGCAGGGTGCTCGGTTACGACAACGCTCACGGACACCATGAACGTCATTCGATGGGGAGTGTGGCATCAGTGGACTTTATGAGTTATGAGCGAACTCTGCGCGTCCGTCTTTGTGAGGTGGCGAGGGAAAAACCTCGCTCCATCACCGAATTGGCGGCGGTCCTTCAGCGGGACCGGAAAGCTGTGCATCGCGACGTCCAGGCTTTGCATGCAGTAGGAATGTTGCTGCTGCGCAAGGAACCGAAACCAGGTCACGGTCAAGTGCAGGTAGTAACCGCGGCGGCCAGCAGGTTTCAACTGGTGGCCGAGGTCTGACCGACGTAATCGGGACTTTTTTAGAAGCCCTGAAGGCCCGATCCTCATCTCGCTTGGCCAAGAAAAAAAAGGGATATTCAACAGAACCAGAATATTCCTATCGCTCTTTCGGGGTAATCTGTACTCGCCAATTCAGGAGAGGACGGGGGAGAGCCTTGATCCGCGCACATTCACGGCGTTCGTTCCTTGCCTCGGGAGGCGTTTGCGTTGGGGCGGCATTGCTCGGCTGCCGCGGCAAAGCTCCCTTGCTATCGACTGAGAATCCCGCCCCGAATGCGACGCCGTTGCGAGCTGCGATGCGAACGCTTGAGATCAACGGCAAATCGGCGACCCTGATGGGATTGGAACAGGCCAACGGGAAACAAGGTTTGAGCTTCGTCGTAAACCAGCCCTTTGACGTTCTGCTGGAAAACAAGCTGCCGGTGCCAACCGCCATACACTGGCATGGGCTGCATCCCCCCAACAGCCAGGATGGCGTCCCCGGCTTGACGCAACAGGCCATCGCGCCGAATGCAAGCAGCCTGTATAACTTTCCGGTGCAGCCGGCCGGGACGCATTGGATGCACTCCCACCAGGGTCTGCAGGAAGCATTCCTGTTGTCCGCGCCACTCATTGTGCATGATTCGGCCGACAAAGCAGACGAGCAGGAGATCATTCTTTTTCTGGGGGACTTCAGCTTTACTTCGCCGTCTGCGATCTACTCTAAACTTCGTCAACCCGCAGCCAAAGCAATGGCAATGGGTAAGCCCGATGCCAACGACGTAGACTACGACGCCTACCTTATCAACGACCGGACGCTGCTCGATCCGGATGTAGTCCAGGTGGAGAAGAACGGGCGGATACGTCTGCGCATTATCAATGGAAGCTCCGGCACAAATTTTTTCGTAAGCCTGGGAAATTTGCAGGGGGAACTGATCGCCACCGACGGCATGCCGGTCGCACCGGTGCTTGGTTCCCGGTTTCCTCTGGCGATTGCCCAGCGCATCGATGTAAGAGTGCAGCTCCCGGGTGAGGGCGCGTTTCCCATCCTCGCCTATAGAGAGAACGCGACGGAGCAGACCGGGCTCATCCTGGCGACGCGGGGTGCTTCGATCAAGAAGCTGCCGCTCAAGAATGCGTCTCCCGCGGGAATGTTGACCCTGGACTTGGAGAGCCAGCTGGCCGCAGCGTCCCCGCTCACTTCGAAGCCGGTTGACCAAAGTTTCGATCTGCGCCTGCAAGGCGATATGGCCCGCTACGCATGGCCTATCAACGGCATCGTCTTCGACACCGCAAATCCCGGCAGCCAAAAGGCGCAGGTGCGGATCAAGCGCGGCCAGCGGGTCGCGCTCAAATTTATTAATGAGACCGGCATGTCTCACCCCATGCACTTGCACGGGCACTCGTTTCAAGTGATCGAGATCAATGGCAAGCCGCTGCGGGGGGCTCTCCGCGACACCGTGCTTGTGCCACCCAGGACGAGTGTCACCGTTGCCTTCGACGCCAATAATCGCGGCACCTGGTACGTTCACTGCCACGTCCTTTGGCATTTGGCGGCCGGCATGGCAACGTTAGTGCAGTACGAGGCGTAACCACGAGCGTGCAGCGATGCGCCCTCACCGCGGTCCGGTGGATGGCTGCCTGCCTGTTGGTCCTTTCGTATCCTGCTCATGCGCAACAGGCGCCGCCGCGAACCCGGTTGCGACCCAGCCTTCAGCCGTGCCGTACCGGACCTCAACAATGAGGGCTTTAGCCTCTGCGGTCTTGCCTTCCTCAAAGTGTGAGAGCAGCATTAGGCCGGAGTGTTCGGTATGCGGGTCGGCAGCGTTAGCGGCCAGACTGTTCGCTATGCCGGTCTCATTCGTTAGCGGACGCAGCGCGGTTCCATTGCAGGCACGCAGGTGCTGGATTCCCATTCAAGCTTGCATAGCAGAAGCGTGACTTCCCAAAGCTCGAAGGGGATAATACGAGGTGCTGTCGAATCGGCTCCTGCCTCGCTCTATTTGAATCCCAATAAAGGTCAACTATGGCGCTTAGTCTGCTGTCGGGCGAATTGCCCAGTCTTCGCTTTCAACACCTCTGTTGGTTGTTGACCGGCTGCATGGCCCTTCATGCGGCGCCGGCGTTTGCCAAGCAGCGAGTCGATCTGATCGTGGTTCACGGAACCGTGGTCACCATGGACGGAAAGCGCCGCGTTTTGGAAAATGGGGCGATCGCGGTCCAGGGAGATGCCATCGCCGCCGTTGACGCAACCGCGAACATCGACGCCACTTACGAGTCGACTAAGGTCATCGATGCGCACGGTGCGCTTGTGCTACCGGGACTGATCAATGCCCATACACATATGAGCATGAGTTTGTTCCGCGGCCTCGCCGACGATCTATCTCTGGATGATTGGTTGAACAAATACATCTTTCCCGCAGAGCATCGCTACGTCACCAAAGATTTTGTTACGTGGTCGACGCAGCTTAGCCTGTTGGAGATGCTGCGCGGTGGTACCACCACCGTCGCGGACATGTATTACTTTGAGGAGGAAGTCGCGGAAGCTACCAAAGCCGCCGGAATGCGCGGTGTGTTAGGAGAGACGCTGATTGGATTTCCTTCTCCCGACAGCCCGACACCGGCTGCCGCGCTCACCTATACCGAGTCATTTCTGAAGCATTGGAAGGGCGACCCACTCATCACCCCGGCGGTAGCGCCGCACTCCATTTATACGTGCCCCGAAACGCTGCTGAAGGATGCTGCGGCGCTGGCCCAGCGCGAGCAGGCGCCGCTTCTGATCCACGTAGCCGAGGCTCCGTTCGAGATCGAAAGAAGCCGCCACGAACATGGGCTCACTACCGTCCAATATCTCTCGCGTATCGGCCTGCTGGGACCGAATGTCCTGGGTGCGCATTGCATTTGGCTAGATCAGGCGGATGTACAGACCCTGGCTCACTTCGGAGTGGGCTGCTCCTATAACCCTTCCAGCAACATGAAGACTGCGGCCGGCCTGATGCCGGCCGTGGAGCTGCTCGCGGCGGGAGTTGCCGTAGGCCTGGGCAGCGACGGCGCCGCCAGCAATAACAACCAGGACATGTTCGAGGAGATGGACTTGGCTGCCAAGCAGCAAAAGTTCGCCCGCATGGATCCCAAGGCGCTCGCCGCAGCGCAGGTCGTCGAGATGGCCACTATTACCGGCGCACGCGCATTGCATCTCGAGCGGCAAATCGGTTCGCTCGAAGTGGGCAAGAAGGCCGATCTCATCGTGGTAGACACGAGCGCGCCGCATGCCACCCCGATGTATGACGTCTATTCGGCTATTGTCTATGCACTCAAGTCCTCTGATGTGCGGACGACCGTGGTGGGCGGCAAAATAGTGATGGAAGATGGACGCATGCTCACCTTGGATGAACCCGCGATCTTTGCAAAGGCTGCGGAATACGCCAAGCAGATCAATGCTTCGTTTGGCGCCGGGAAGTAAACCTATCGTCTATTGCGGCAGCTCCGCGCCGGCCTGCTCCGCCACCATGTACTTGGCATACCAGTCGGGCCAGTTTGCATCGGCTTGGCCGATGCGCTTTTCGTGCTGGCCGTGGGCAGCTGCCGCACGCCGCAGCGCGGCCGCCAGATCGTTTGCCGAGGCGAACGAGGTCTCTGCGACGTCGATGCGCCCGGGTAGCCGAGTCGTGATCTCCTGCAACAGCCACTCATTGCCGTCCGGATCGCGGAACGTGGCGAAGGAGCGGTAGCTGCCGTGATCGGGCGCGGGGCCGCCGACACGGCCGCTGGTGCCTTCGGGCTGGAACTGAGCGCCCGGCGTCGCAGGGTGGAACACTTCGCTGACCTGCGCTCCGCGGGCAACCAGCTCGTCGCGCGCGGCCTCAATGTCGGAGACGATCAGATACAGGCCGTGGGCCGACCCGGGCGCGGCCGGCGTGATGTTCGCGCCGAATTGGACCGAGCACCCCGAGCCAGGCGGCGTGAACTGCACCACCCGGAAGCCGTTATCGAAAGGGAAGTCGGCGTCCAGCCTCCATCCCAGGCTGGCGTAGAACTTCTTCGCGCGGTCGACATCTGAGACTGGAATGACAACAGCCTCGAGTTTCAAGTCGACCTTCGCGAGGGTCGTCGCATCGTTGGTACGGATTTCTTTCTGTTCTGCCACGGGCTTTCCTCCAGACCCCTCTACTATCTCGCTGCTCGTGTGTTGGAATCAAGGATCAGGGGAAGGCTGTGGATCAGGGGAGCGTTTGAGGGGCTTGGCCCGTTTTATTCAACCCATGTAGGCTGGTGCGGACATGGGGCACCCGTCTTTGGTTCAGGGGGCATGAGCTACTGAACTGCGGCGATAACATTCGCCCGCGCAATCTGTTTGGCAAGACGCGCGTGTTCGGCGTTCTTCTGATGCAGGGCCGCATCGCGCAGCTGGACGTCTGAACGGTGCTCGGTCGCCGCGAGTTCCATCGAATCGGTTGGCACGGGGCTGAGGCCTGCGAGATAGACAAGGAGATCGTTGCTCTCGCGGAAGATGTTAGCTCCCTCACGTCTGCCCTCGGTGGCGGCAACAAATATGCCGATGTGCCGGCCCGGATCTAGGGCTATATACGTGGTGAAGCCGGCGCCTCCGCCGGTTTTCTCGATGATCATGGTGGAATCGTTTGCCTGGTTGGTATGTACCCAGCCTAGGCCGATTCCGTTGGGTACACCCGCGTGCCCCAGCCCCTGGGTCCAGCGGAGCTGCGAGGCTTCGATGTAGGTCGCAGTGGCGGCGGGATCCTGATGCACGGGGACGCCTGGCACGTCGAGAACGTATTTGAGCCAACGCGTCATGTCGTTGGCGGTTGAATACATACCACCGGAGCCGGCCGCGGCGGTTGTATCGCTACAAGGACCCTCACTCCTGGCGCCGATGAGAAGGCGTCTGCATTCATTGGGTGTGGGGTTCAGCGTTGTATCCCGCAGGCCGAGGGGTTTGGCGATGCGATCCGCAAAGAGCTGCGGGTAGGGTTTGCCGGCAGCGGCTGATAAGGCGTCCGCCAGCAGGTCGAAGCCGATGTTCGAATAGTGTGCGGCTGTTCCTGGAACAAAGCGCAGGCGATAGCTGGGGAGCCATTGCCAGCGAAAGTTATAGTCAGGAAACGTGAAATGACCGGCATCGCCCGCGGGATAGGCGATCTCGCGCGGCAGGCCAGAGGTGTGCGTGGCCAGATCCTGCAGGGTGATAGGGCGGCCGCTCAGGCCACGAGCCGTGCGCACCGGAACGGTGACATCGCGCGGGGCGAACTTTTGCAGAGGATCGGAGAGGGACACGTGTCCATCGGCGACCAGCTTCACCAGCAGGTCCGTGGTCATGATTTTTGACAGCGAGCAAAGACGGATGAGGGAATCAGCGGTGGGCTTTTGATGGGAGCCGGGATAAGTCTGACCATAGCTGTGCATCCACGTCTCATTGTCGCGGACAACCACCACGACCATTCCTGTCGAGCCGCTGCGGCGGAAGAGGTCAGCAAGGACGGGATCAGCGGATTGGAGCTGAGGGAGAGGCGCGGTCTGCGCCTGCATCCTATGCACAGAGAGGGGGGCCCACAAGACGAGGACTGCAAGCAAGCTGACAAGTCCCAGGGGTAACCTTTTAGAAATCCGTCGCGCCATCGATGAATCCATCTCCGCTAAAACCATCGCCAAAGTTATCCTGATATATGAGAAACATGATGTTGATTCTAAGTCCAGAAGATTCCGCCAAGAAGTGACGTTGGGGTAGTGCGTAAAACTGCCCTGGTTTTGGTACTCCGCTGCTGTTTATCATTAAGTAACGTTTGAACCTGTCCATCTTACTGGAACACGCAACCGGTATTTTCCGTACTATATCTCGGAGGGAGGTACAAGCCATGTATTGCAGCGCGTGTGGTCAGCCTATGGATGCGTCTCAGGCGATGTGCCAGAAGTGTGGACGGCAGAGTACGCCGATCGCCTCGTATACTCCTGTGTCGTATGCCCGCAACCGCGTGCAACGGCATATGCAGGCGGTGTCAATTCTCTGGATCGCCTACAGCCTCTGGATTGTTGTGCACTGGGTCATTGCGGTCGGATTTCTCGCCGGAGCCCTCAACCATTGGGGGCCGATGAGTCACGGTATGGATGGACTCTCTGTATTCCCTTTTTTCCACGCAACGTGGCTGGTGCCGTTTATCACCGCCATTCTGGTCGGTCGAGCTATTCTTTGCGCCGTTACGGGAGTTAGCCTGCTGCGTCGCGCGTCCTGGGCGCGGATGCTCGCCCTCATCACTGCGTTTCTCGCACTGATTCACCCGATTGCCGGAACGCTATTGGGTATCTACACGCTATGGGTACTGTTGCCCGCCGCCTCCGGCCAGGAATACCAGCAGATCGCTGTGGCATGAGGTGCGGTGCTAATCCTGCACCTCGGCGAGCATGGCGCGATAGAACTCCTGGAGCCGCTGATGTCTCTCGCTCGCCAGCTTCTGGCCTGTGCGGGTCTTGAAGTTGCCTGCTAAGGTCAACAGCTTCTTGGGAAAGTGATCCAACGCGTTTCGGCCATCATCCAGTGGGCGTGTTTTTCCTTGTGGATCGGCCAGGTCATACAGACGCGAGCCCATGCGGCCCGCGGTATAGAAACATCGTGCGATCCCGCTAGGTCCGATGGCGTCCAGGCGATCGGCGTCTTGCAGGATGCATCCCTCGATACTGGTCGGGGCAATTCCAGCTGAGAAGCTGTGGCACTCTACGGCGTGGGCGACGACGTCTACGCGCGATGGATCCCACCCAAGTGCTCGGAGGCGAACCCGCGCTTCGTTCGCCGCCAGCAGCGACGCCTTGCTACGTAAAGGGGAGTCCTTCGCGACCTGGACGCAGTCATGCAGCAGGACAGCCGCTGCCAGCGCTTCGAGGTCGCCGCCCTCCTCGCGATGGATCACCTTAGCATTGCGCCACACGCGCACGATGTGCGATAGGTCGTGCGCTCCGTCTTCCTCGGTTTGAGAAAGATCCAGCAGCCTCGCTGCAAGCTGATCGAAAGGGCGGAACATCTGAAAGGTCATGCTACGAGCGTACCGGAGCAAATTGAATAAGCCGCAGAAGAGTTGGGGGAGTAAACGGACCGTCCGTCGATAGTTGAATGCCGAGCGGCGCAAGCGCATCGGCGATTGCGCTGGTGATGGAGCCCACTCCTCCAACGGTGCCGCCCTCGCCTGCCCCTTTCATCCCGAATGGGTTGAGGGGGGAAGGACTACACATGCTCCCGCTCCGAATGTGCGGCATGTCCGCCGCGGTCGGCAGCAGGTAGTTGAGAAAGCCGGTGGTTAACGGATAGCCTGCGTCATCGTAACGAACCTCTTCAAAGAGCGTGCCTCCCAATGCCTGGGCAACACCGCCATGAACCTGACCCTCAACGATCATGGGATTGATCACCACGCCGCAATCGTGAACGGCGGCATAATGAGTGACGCGCAATTCTCCCGTTTCTGGATTTATCTCTACCTCTGCCATGTGCACCGCGTTGGCGAACGCAATTCCCGGGACCTGGTGAGTTTCTTTTTCGTCCAGAGATGTCAGGCCGGGCGAGAGCGGGTTCTCCGCCGCGTGCCGTGCAATGGCGGCGAGCGATACCGGCCGCGTTTTTGTGTTCCGAATGCGGGCACCACCCTCGTACCATTCGAGCTCCGCTTCGACACAGCCAAGCATTTCGGCGGCGATGGTTAAAGCCCTCTCTTTCACGCGGCGTGCAGCCAGCCGCGCGGCTGCACCGCCTACGGCGCCACCGCGGCTGGCGAAGGTTCCCAAGCCGTCGGCGACTACATCCGTATCGCCGTGCTTCACGAGAATACAATCGAGTGCCGTCTGTAATTCGTCGGCGACCAGCTGCGCGATCGCGGTCGCCGTCCCCTGGCCATGGGGAGAGGCGCCTGTCAGCACTGTAACCTTACCCGAGGGTTCCACCTTAACGTAGCCGGACTCGTATGGCCCGATGGCTGTTTCTTCGACCAGGCACGCGATACCCAATCCGACGATACGACCCTGCTTGCGTGCGGCCGCTTGCTTTGCCTGTCTTTCGCGATAATCAAACAGCGTGGCTGCCCGGCTGAGCGCCTCGGGGTAATCGCCACTGTCGTAGATCACTTTTCCAGCGAGCACGATCTCTGTGCCGCGATCCGATGGAAGCTCAGCGGGACCAAGCATATTGCGTTGCCGAAGCTCGATGCGATCCATACCCAGATCGCGGGCGATGCGATCCATCATCTGCTCCATGCACAGCACTGCCTGCGGATGACCGGCCCCGCGATAGACAGCAAGCGGTGTCTTGTTGGTCAGAACGGATAAGGACTTCGCCCGGTAATTGGGGATGCGATAGGGCCCGCGGAACATCGCCGAGGAAATGGAAGCAGGAGTGGTGGACAACGTCGCCATGGCGGCTCCGTTGCTGGTCATGCTATTCAGTTCAATCGCGGATACGATGCCATTATCATCATAGGCCGCGCGAACGCGATGGATCTGCTCGCGCGCTTGCGTAGTTGCCTGAAAGCTCTCGCCACGGGTCTCGATCCAACGCACCGGCCGCTTCAAGCGTAGGCAGGCGACGACGGCCAAAACCTCTTCTGGATAGAACTCGCATTTGGCGCCGAAGCCGCCGCCCACATCCGGAGCAACGACCCTGATATCGGCTTGAGGCAATCCCAAGACGCCGGAAAGAAAGGCACGCACCAGGTGAGGAAATTGGGTCGACGTGTAAAGCGTGAATCGCGGGCTTTCCAGATCAGGTTCCGCCACGGTGCCGCGGGTTTCCATGGGCGCCGGCGCGGCACGATGGATACGAAATTCGGCTTCCATTACATGCCGCGCTTCTGCAAATGCGAGGTCTACATCCCCAACCTGCTGGGGGCAGACATTCGCGACGTTGGTTCCGTGCTCGGGGTAAAGCAATGTTGAGTCCTGGGTTGCCGCTTCCAAATCCAAAACAACCGGCAGGTCCTCATACTCCACCAGGACGGCCTTCGCCGCAGATCGGGCCCCGTCTAAAGTTGTCGCAACCACGATGGCAATTGGCTCTCCGACATAACGGACCCGATCGACAGCAAGCGCGCGCATGAGCGCCGGCTTGGAGTCGGGAAAGAGGTCGATGGAGGGCAGAGGGCCGACGCTGGCGGCGATCTCCGCACCATCCAACACCAGGACGACGCCGTCGTGGGCCAGCGCCACGGAGCGGTCAATACTTTTCAAGAGGGCATGCGGCCGGGAAGACCGCACGATGGCCATGTGAAGCATGTCTGGAAGCGAAATATCGGCGACGAAGCGTCCTGCTCCGCGCAATAGCCGGCGATCCTCGCGCCGTCGTACTGAAGACCCAACGAGCTTGGTGATTGCCATGGCTACTCCTCTACTTTGCTCGAAGGTTCACCAATTCCGGCCAACGTCTCCATAGCCTCGATGATGTTGAGGTATCCGGTACAGCGGCACAGATGGCCCTGCAACATGGTGGCAATCTCGCCCCGGCTGGGATGTGGATTGTTGCGGAACATGCCGACGGCAGACATGACGAGACCGGGTGTACAAAAACCGCACTGCAGCGCGTGGTGCTGGTGAAGCGCGGCCTGCACGGGGTGTAACTCAGCATCGGTGCCGACGCTCTCAATGGTTTCGAGGGAACAGCCGTGAGCCTGGACGGCCAGCATAAGGCAGGAGCGCACCGGCTCACCGTCGAGCAGGACCGTGCAGCTTCCGCAAGGCCCTTCGCCGCAGCCTATATGCGTGCCCGTCAGCCCCAGCTCGTCGCGCAGAAAATCGGCCAGGCGAAGGCCGGAGGGAACGGTGGCGAATATCTTTTCCCCGTTCACGATCACGTTCAGGTCATGGAGTGAAGAGGGCATAGGCTCCTTGTTGGTTTAGAGATAGACGCGTGGTGCTATTTTGCAGCGAGGTTCTGGGCGGCAAAACATGCATCGCGCACTGCGTTGCGCAACAACACCGGCAGGACGGCGATGGCGTATTCGGCGTCCAATACTCCTGCGCCCTTTTGCGGTGGGTGCGCCTGCAGGGCCGCGGCGGCGATGGCGGGCGCATCGGCCGCCGGCGACCGAATCAATCTTGATTCGCCTATGCTGCAGCGCCTGGGAACATCGCCACATCCGCCGACAGCCAACGACGCGCGCTCGATGCGAGCTGCAGCATCGAGTGTTATGACCGCGGCCGCCGTTGCCAATGCACGGGAGTTGCGCCGCGGGGCTACGTCCGCGAGACCGGAACCGGTTCTCTCCGGAAACGCTTTAACGTGCAAGTGGGTGACCATCTCACCATCAGTGACCGCGGTGACATTGGGCGCCGAGTAAAACTCATTCGCTGCAACCAGGCGGAAGTCGCCTGATCGGCCGATGCGAAAGACGGCGTCGATGGCGAGGGCCACGACGGGCAACTGGCTGGCTGGATCGGCCCAGGCTAAATTGCCCACCAGGGTTCCGCGGTTGCGCACGGAAGGTGTGGCGGTTTTCGCCGCGCCCTGCGGCAGCAAGGGGCAATGCCTTTCCAGGGCTACCGACTGAATCACTTCAGCGAGTGTGACCATCGACCCGATGGCGAGTTCGGGGCCAATCTGCTGAATCAGTTTCAGCCCACTCAACCCGCCCAGGTCGACCAGGACCTTGGGCGCAGCCAAGCCGCTGGCCAGGCGGGGAATCAGCGTTTGACCACCCGCAAGCACCATAGCTCCCGGCTCTTCCATCAGTGCAAGCGCTTCGTCCAGCGTCGATGGCCGCGCATAACGAAAACCATCGGTAAGGATAGTCATCGTTAAGAAGCCACCTCGATCAAGTCGTAAGAAAGGGCCATCTCCGGCATCTCATTCGCTCCGTACCGGCGAAGCCTGCTGTATGGCTGCGGTGAACTCGGCAACGCTCGAGATCCAGCCGAAGAAGGTCTCGATGTTCCACAGCGCAGCCTTATGCACGAATTCCGGCCCAGCTTGACCCACTGCGTCGGAAAGAACGATCCCGAAGTATTCAAGGCAGAAGCCATCGCGTAGCGTGGACTCGACGCAAACGCTGGTGGCGATGCCGGTGAAGACCAGGTTACGGATTCCGCGGCTGCGCAAAAGGCTGTCGAAGTTGGTATGGAAGAACCCGCTGTAGCGCGATTTGGGGACGATAATGTCGCCCTCTTGCGGCGTCAGTGCGTCGATCACCGCGTAATCCCAGCTGCCCTTGACCAGCAGTTGTCCAGTCAGCTCGGGCCGCCTGCGCATGGTTTTCATCGCGTTGGATTTGTGCCAATTGGGAGATCCCGGTCCTCCAGCCTCGAGATATTTTGCGTCCCACCCATTCTGGAAGAAGAACACGGGGATGCCAGCATTCCGCGCCGCTTGAATGGCAACGCCGGTCTGCTCGATCACTGGTCCGAAGTGCGAGACATCGAAACCTGCGAGATCGAGATAGCCTCCTGGCGAAGCGTAGGCATTCTGCATATCGACTACGACCAGGGCGGTTTCGCTGAGCTTGATATCCAGTGACTCCGGGCGAGCGGGGAGGCGGATGGCAGCGTGTTCGTGCAAGCTGTGGGGATCATTCGTAGTCATTACTGGACACCCACGGCGGTGGCGATGTGGCTGCGCGAAGCCATCAATGGTTGAATACGGTTTCCGAAATTTTCAACCCCGGGCAGAAACTCGTCGAAGGTCAGCAGCACGCCCCGCACGCCTTCCACGGCTGCCAGTTCATCCAGCATCGCGGCTACAGACGCGTACGAACCAACCAGCGTGCCCATATTAAGGTTGATGGCGCCCTCCGGATTGCTTTGGTGATCCGCACTGGAGCCGGGCTTGGCGTTGACGTCGAGCTTGCTCGACCCGATCATCCATTGGATGGCTTCGTGGTCGGCACCGGCGTTGTACCGCTTCCATTTCGCCATAGCGGCGTCGTCGGTTTCGTCTGCGATGACCATGAGGAGCAAAAAGGCGCCTACGTCCCGGCCCGTCTTGGCCGTGGCCTCTGATAAACGATGGACGATCGGCGCCACTTTGGTGGGAGTGTTGACGCCCACCCCGAGGATGAAATTATAGTCGCCGTATTGAGCAGCGAACGCCATGCCGGTGTCGCTCTGCCCGGCGCAGATAACTTTTATCGGCGCCTGCGGTAGAGGCAGGAGCCGGCAATCGTCCATGGTGAAGAACTCGCCCTTGAGATCTGAGCGGCCTGTGGTCCAAAGGTCGCGCATGACCTGAACGTACTCAGCGCAATACTCGTATCGGCGGCGAAAATGATGTTCGGGCCAGAGCCCCATTTGGCTGTATTCGGACTTCTGCCAGCCGGAGACAATGTTTACGCCGAAGCGCCCGTTGGAGATGCTGTCGATGGTTACCGCCATGCGAGCTGCAATCGCTGGCGGCAGGGCGAGAACAGGGACCGAGGCGAAGATACTGATCCTCGTGGTGATGGCGGCCAGGCCGGCCATCAACGTAAAGGATTCCAGATTGTAATCCCAGAAGCCGGTCTTGCCTCCGAAACCATGCAGCTTGATCATGGAGAGCGCAAAATCGAAACCGTGGCGTTCTGCGGAAAGCACGATATCGGCATTCAGTTGGAAGCTAGGCTTGTATTGAGGCGCGGTCTCGGATATGAGCCAGCCATTGTTACCAATCGGAACAAAAACACCGACATCCATCGCGGCCTCTCGCCTAAGGGGAAGTCTTCTACGGGTGTGAGATCACACCAATCCGAAAAGTCGCCATCGCGTGCAATGGAAAGGCCCAGGGAAAAAGAACTGATTTAATCGGGTCGATTCTAAACCCTATTATATGAAACATGGACCATTTGGTCAAAGTTTAGATTTAGCTTTTCGCGGGCGAATTCCATCCATAACGATCCGCCTTACATTTGTAACCGTTTCTTCGAAGAACGCCGGATCCGCCAACGTTCGCCCGGTCAGGGCATCGACTTGCGCGGAAAAATCTGCGTAGTGCTGGGTGATAGCCCAGATTGAAAAAAGCAAGTGATGCGGTTCAATTTCCGCTAACCGGCCCTCCGCGATCCAGGTGCGAATCACATCCGCTTTTGATTCCACCAGCGCTCGCAGTTCGTCGTTCAGGAGTTCGCCAAGTATGTCAGCGCCCTGTACTACTTCCAGGCAAAACAGCTTCGATGCCAGTGGGTGCTCTTTGGAATAGAGAAGTTTTGCGCGAATATAGTTTTCTATGGCGACGATTGGATCCGACTGGGCGTCCAGGTTTCGGAGCGGTTGCAGCCAGATGTCCAGGATAGTATGCAGGACGGCTTCATACAGTGCCCGCTTGGAGGAGAAATAGTAAAGCAGATTTGTTTTCGATAACTCAGCGCGTTCGGCGATCTGTTCAATGCGCGTCCCGTGGAACCCGTAGGCGGAAAAAAGTTCCAGAGCAGCATTTAGGACCTTTGCGGTCCGGGCCTCGTTTGCCCGTCGCCGACGACTCGCCGGTTGCTTCATGTGGGGAATCTTGGGTCCTGTCATCGTCTCACCGGAGCAGTGTTCAAGGTTCGATCCGACGACATAGAGCATAAAGCCCTCTTCGAACAAAAAAGAAAGCCGGATAGCTTACTCCTGCCATCCGGCCTTTGGGATAAGCCGATTGATTCTAGAACGTGAGCGCCAGTGACATCTGTATCTGCCGTGGGGAGCCGATGGTATGGGTTACATAACCAAGGCCGGCCGGGCAGTTATAGAAGCCTTCGGTGGTCGAGTTGCCTTCGGAGTTGCACCCGGTGGGCAAAGCAGTCTGTCCCGCCGTCGGGAATTGGTTGAAATACTGGTTTTGAAACACTTCATTGCCAGGGACGTCGAAGCTGGTCGTGTTGGTGAGGTTGAACACATCGAAGGTGTACTTCAAGTTGAATCGTTCGGTGATGCTGGTCATTTTGACCAATGAAATGTCCGCCCGCTTTTGCGATGCCTGGCGGAAGATATTGCGCTGACCGGTTGTGAAACTTGTCTCAACGGTATCTCCTGCCGGGACCGCGGCCGCCAGAGGGCTGCCTGGGGTAACCAAGGGGACCGTAAAGCATTGTGGATTGAGGGCCGGAAGATAGTTGACTCCGAAGGCCCCGGAGTGTCCAGTCTCAGCTTTCTTCGGCGAACACGCGGCGTAGTTCAGTGGCACGATGGGATTGGTGATGCCGTCGTAGACACTGTAGTACAGGCTGCCGACTGCCCCGCTATAGTCGACCACGCTATAGGGTTGTCCGCTCTGCAGAATGGTCGCGCCCACCAGCGACCACCCGTCGGTGGCACGGCCCACCCATGTGTTCTTGCCATAGAAGTCGGGCAACTGGTAGACGTAATTGAAGTTGAATACATGCGTCCGATCGAAGTCGGAGGAGGCATAACCGTCGCGCAGATTGAGGGGGTTGTTTCCGTTGTAGAAGAGCCCGAGTGCACTCTGCTCATCCAGCGCGTGGGAGTAGGTGTAGGAGGCGCCCACCTGCAATCCGTGGCTCATGCGCTTGTCGACATGGACTTGGAGGGCATTGTAAGCAGCCTGGCCGGCCGCTTTATAAGTGATGGACTCGGCAGCATAGCCAATGTAGGGCACCCGTAAATCGATGTTGCCGCCTTCATAATTCAGCAAAGCTGTGGACCCGTCTCCGAGCGTTATGAAGCTGCCATCGGGATTGGTTGGCGTGTAACCGTAGGAGTAATTCTGCGAGTGAACTGCAGCCCCGGGCGCGGCGATGTTGGGTTGGTTAAATGGGACCGGGATCACTTGATGACGGCCCAGGTTGCCCACGTAGCCGAAATCGAAGGCGAGATCGTTGCGCGGCTGCCATTGGATATCGAGCGTGTAGTTGATGGAGTAAGGCAATTTGTTTTTCCGGTCATAGACGCCGAGGGAAACGGGCGCAGCTCCATTGATGATAGAGGTCGCGTTGGGTAGATATTTCGCGAAATCCGAGGCCTTGGGGTTGGTCGGTGCTGGGCTAAGGACATTGGTGTACGGATATTCCAGGGAGCCTGTCGTGCCACCACCGCAGGTCGGGATATAGTCCTGGTAGTAACTTGCTACAGGGCAGGTTTGCGTAGTGACGAAGGGGACCTGCTGGTTGACGCCGAACGGTCCGCCGGTGACCAAGCCGATGGCATAGCCGGGTGAAAAGTAACTGAATAGTTCTCCTCGGTCGTAGTAAATACCCATGCCGGTGCGGATAACGACTTTGTTGTTGAACTTCGTCGGCTCCCATGCCGCGCCGATACGGGGAGCGAAGCCCCACTGGCGACCCGTCAGCGTAGTTTTGCTGACGCCTGCGCTTCCATTCTTATTGTTGCCGGCAATGATAAAGCCGCTCTGATCCGGACCCAGGGTTCCGGCGGTCTCACCACCCGCAAGGGGACCGGTGGCCGTATTGTAGGTGTAAAGAGATGGATCGAAGTTGAAGATGTCGCCGTTTTTCTCAGTTAGCCCGGCGTCCCAATCGTAGCGCAGGCCACCGGTCAGAGTGAGGTTTGGCTTGATCTGGAATTTGTCCTGCAGGAAGAACCCAAGCTGATTGGCCCGGTAATAGCGGTTGGCATTGCCCTGCATGAAAGTGGTCACGTTATAGTCGAAGTCGGGAGTGACTATTCCCTGCATGAACTGGCCAATGTCCGAGCTGGCAACGCCGCTACCGATGCCAGTGCGGCGATCCCTGACGTTGAGCTGGGTATAGCTATAGCTACCGCCGAAGCCAATGCTGTGTTTGCCCTTCACCCAAATGGCGTTTCCGGACGGCATAAGCCTGTTCTGGAAGACACCAGTGAACGATCCCTGGTCGCCGGCGCCAGGACCTATATTCAATTCGTCGGGGACGCCCGTGACCTTATTGTCGCCAAGCACTTGAACGATAGAAACCCCAGGAAAGTAATTTGAGCCGAAGGTATCAATCGAGGCAGTCGGATAGCTTCCGCTTGGGATGTTTGTGGGCCCGAAAGCCTGATCATTGGTGTTGTACAGCTTCTCTCGCAGGTAGCCCAGTGTTTGCTGCGTGCTCAGATTGGATCCGACCAGATAGGTATTGTTGATGGAAAAGACCTGCGATCCAGCGTCGAGCTTTTGCGTGAAGCCGGGAACGTTGGAGTAGGCGAAAGGGGCAACCGTGGGGTCGTGCTGATAGTAGTACTTGAGCGCCAGGGTATCCTTGCTGGTGGCGTTGTAGTCGAGGTTGACAATTGCCTGGTCACCCGTGAAATAGGCCGTTCCGGGGATAAACGCATTAAAAGTATGGGTTGGGTCCAGAGTCACGTTTTGGGCGTTGGGGATGAGCCACTTGCCTTGTTCGCCTTTAACCGCAGGCGCATTGAATAATGCGAGCGCAACCGGGTCAATTGGGCCAGGAGTATAGGCACCAGGCAACGCGTTCTGAGTAATGGCAGCCAACGTTTGCGGGCTGCGATCGTCCGTCAAGCCGACCGGCACGTCCAGGAATCCGTCGCCGATCTCAGCGTCGCTGACATGCAGGTGCTGGTAGGCCAGGTAGCCGAAGAGCTTGTCTTTGATGATCGGGCCGCCGACCCCTCCGCCCAGAGTGTAGCGGTGCAGCTGCGGATTCTTATCATTCGCAGGCACCGCTTGATCCTGATTGAAGAAGAAGGGCGCGGCGTTCAGCCAGTTGGTGGCGCGATGCAGATACAGCGTTCCGTGGTAGTCATTGGTGCCGGAGATGGTGCTGAGGTCGATGTGCGCGCCGCTGGTTGCTCCCTGCTGTGCGTCATACATCGATGCGTTCACGCGGATCTCCTGGATGGTTTCCGGAGCAGGAGAGGGGAGCGCATTGCCGATGGAGAGATAGACCGAAGCACTGGACTGAATGACGCCGCCGCCGCCAGTGTTGCCCACGCCGGTGCTTGGTCCCACGCGGTCGGACGCCACTTGGCTGGTGCTCTTGCCGTTGAATAAGTTGCTGGCGTCGACGCCGTTGAGCAGGAAGCTGTTGCTGGTGTCGCGCTCACCGTTGGCCCAGATGGGAGCGTTGCCCAGGCCGGAGTTGACGCCGGTTCCGCCAGGCAGTTCGGCATTGACCCCGGGCGTGAAGACGGCTGCTCCGGTAAAGCTGCCGGTAGGCAGCGGGATGGCTTCGATCTGCGCTCTATCCATGACGTAGCCGTTGGTGGTGTCGACAGCGTTGAGCAGCGGATTCACATCGACCTCAACCGAGTCGGCTACGGTGCCCACTTTGAGCTGCGCCTGGAGTTGGATGGTGCGGTCAGCCTGCACCAGGATGCCAGGGTAACGCTCGGTCGTGAAGCCGTCCTTCGTAAACGTCACGGTGTATTTGCCGATTGGGAGATCGTTGAATACGTAGCTACCTTGCGCGTTGCTCTGCGCGGTGCGCTCCAGCTTTGTATCTTCCGACGTGGCCTTGACCTCGGCGCCGGGTACGGCGCTCCCGGAAGGGTCAACTACCGTTCCTGTGATGCTGCCCAGGGTCTGCTGTGCCTGCGTTGCGTAGGGCTGCAAGAGGACGACTGACAACAGCAGAACTGCTGCCGAAAAGAACTTTCTGGACTTCAAATACATGTGGCTGTGCCTCGCATGAGAGAGAAGCTGGGACTAGACTCTGAATTTTTTCTTTATGCGACTACGAGGTCGGTGTAACCAGAAAGGTCACGACAGGGTGACGGCCCAAAACTCAACCGGGGTGGATTTCGCGGGACTGTGTTGAGCATAGCTTAAAGTGGATTGTCGAGCCAAGCAAAATTGCATTGCTCGCGATGACCTGAAATTGGACACTCACCGCAGGACAAAATTGCAGAACAAAAGACGCCATCTCCCGTTAGCTCTCAGAGAAGTTCTTCAGGGCAGGAGTGATACGTGGGCGAAGACGATGCGCCATCCCTCAGGAAGGCGGGCCCACGTCTGGCTCTGTCGCCCGCGTGTGACTCGGCCTTCGATTTCCCGCTCGAAGGCCAGTGTGATGCTCGCAAAATCTGTTCCGAAAGTAACCACATCGAGCCGCTTGATTGTTCGCTCGAGGTTGGCTGGAGAGCGTCCCTTGCGAAACGCTTCAATCTCGCTGATGCCGTAGAGGCTCTCTGTGGGACCGAAGCGCGCTACGTAGGGTGAGGACCAGAACATGCTCATCAGTGTCTCGACATCATTCGAGACCAGGGCTTGTTCGTAGCGAGGGTACAGCTCCCGTAGCTCGGCAACAGTGGCGGGATCGTTGATTACCAATTCACTCATGGCAGTTCGCAATTGGTGTAGACCGAAGTGACAGGCTTTGTCGTGGTTTTCGTCCAAGGAAAGCCACACCTCGCGATCTTAACAGTCCAAAGTGATTGCGAAACTGCCATCAAAACATCGACCTTCTGGGCAGCACGCATTTGGGCATGGCCGCGCTCACCGTAATCATGGGTTCGTTGACCACCTGGCTAAATCGCAATTTCATCGCTACGCTGCACAGCAGGTAGGCGTGGATAGGGGAAAACGACCACTTTGCGATCAGCAGTTCCACCATGCGCAGGGTAGCGGAGCGCGCAGCCTGCAGGGCGTCTGTATGCGACTCCACCACAATCCATGCATCCTGAGGCGCGTCAGGAGAACGCGACTCGGCAGACTCGATCAATGGTCCGGTGAGTATTTGGTGCTTGTGCAGGCGAAAGCGCAGCGTCGCGTCCGCTGGGCACTCGATGCCGTTGATGCAGACCTCGCCATCGCCCTGGGCGGCGTGCGCGTCCCCTGCAGAAAAGAGGGCGCCCGGGTTCAACACCGGCAGGTACAGAGTGGCCCCGGTGCAAAGCTCGCGCACATCCATGTTGCCGCCGAAGGGTCCTGGTGGACGAGTCCGGAACTCGCCATCTTCGGCCGGGGCAACACCCATCACTCCGCAGAAAGGACGCAGGGGGACGATGGCCGGCGCTAGCGAAAGGCTTACCTGGGGGTCGAGCGCCCAGTGAAAGAGATAGGGCTCACGAAACTGTTCTTTTAGGAAACCGAGGCCGGGAATGACGCTCGACCAACCCCAGCCGCGGTGCTCTACCTGCAGCACGTCAATCTGCAGCACATCACCGGGTTCCGCGCCGTCGATGCGGATGGGTCCGGTCAAGGCATGGATTCTACCCCGGTCGATGGCCAGAAAATCTTCCACGCTCGAATCCGGCGTTACCTGCGCGCCGCTCGCATCGAGGCAGCTCATGAGCACGGTATCTCCGGATGCGATGGTAAGCCGCGGCTCGAGAGCGCGGCTCCAGCGCGAATGGGTGGGCTCAGCGGTTAACCTGTGTTCGGCCATGTGGGTCCTTATACCGCCACGATCATCTGCAACTCAACCAGCGCGTTGCGGGGAAGAGCGCTCACGCCGATGGCTGCGCGGACGTGGCGGCCTTGTTCTCCGAAGACGGCCAGGAAAAGATCAGAAGCGCCGTTGATGACGGCGGGCGAATCGGGAAAACCGGGAACTGCGTTTACGTAGCCGTTCACGCTGACGATTTCGCGCACCTTATCCAGCGAACCCAACGCGTGCTTGAGCACCGCCAGCTGAGTCAAGGCACAGGCGCGGGCTGCGGCGTAGCCCTCGGCAATGCTGCGATCGGCGCCGGCCGTCCCGGTCATCACTCCGTCGGTCCCCGTGGAGATCGCCCCTGCGAGGTAAAGCAGATTTCCGGCAGCCTTTGCGGAAAGGTAATTGCCTCCCGGCGCAGGCGCCTCCGGCAAGACAAATCCCAGCTCCTGCAATCGCTTCTCAGCACTCATGTGTTCGTAATCTATATCACTGGCGCAACTGTCTCTTCCATTTTTCCTATTTTCCTTAGAGAATGAAATTCCTTATCGAGGAGACTATGAAAGCCTTCATCACCAGCGATACCCCTGTTACGGAGGAGGTTCTGAACACAATTGCCCATCTTCCGACCAAGAGCCTGGGGGTGATTGTCGAAGATGGATTTTTCAAGAAGTTAACCGACAGGGATTTCATGCGTATCGGGGTCCTGCTGGCTCTCAAGGGTTATGGAGAGGGCGGCTCTCCGATTGGGGGCGTGATCATCGATGATGAAACGCGCAAGATCGTGGGCAAGGGGCATAACACCTTGGTCCAGGAAAACCACCCGTACAATCACGGTGAGACGTCCGCGGTGCGGGATGCCGGGCGTCTGGATTTTGGCAAGACGACGATGTTTACCACCCTTTCCCCCTGTGAAATCTGTGCGACCCTCATCTACATGCGCCAATTCAGGAGAGTGGTGGTGGGCGACGTTACCAATGCGTCCGGAACCGAACAGCTGATCCGGGACAGGGGCGTTCAGGTAGATATTCTTGAGGATCCCGAGGGCATCGCACTCTACGCCAAACACCAGAAGGAAAACCCGGATCAGGATCTGGAAGATTGGAAGGGTCTTGCCGCCGTACGCAAACGGGGGAGACTCAGCACTGCGCCCGCAGTTTCCAAATAGACCGAGTCTTCATTGCCATCGCTTTTTCATTTGCTTAGAGAAAAATGCATTAGCATAGGCCAATGAAAACAGTGGTTGCTACCCTGATCGTTGCGGCCACGCTGTTGCTTTCCGCCCAAACCGCACCCCATAGTTCACTTCTGCACGCAACACGGCAAGCCCCGACAGATCTCGAGGTCGGCGGACTGATCTCAGGTGCGGGTCAGTTTATCTCGTACCAGGACCTGCTCCAATTACCCCAGGTCACTTTCACGACCGCCCATGATTCCAACTTTCCCGCGCCAGCTCAAGTCAGCGGCGTTGCTCTCGACCAGGTGCGTCGTTTGTTGGGTGGGGGCGGAGATATGGTCGTGGCGGTATGCAGGGATGGGTATCGCAGCAATTACCCGGCCTCTTATCTGACAGCCCATCATCCAGTGCTGGTGGTCACGGTCGATGGCAAATCGCAGGAGAGCTGGCCCAAGGCCGAGAACGGCGGTGCACTCGGACCTTATGTGGTGGCGAACCCCAGCTTCGAACCGTCCTTCAAAGTGCTTTCCCACGACGACGAACAGCAGATTCCATTTCAGGTGGTGCGCCTCGACTTTCGCAACGAGAGCGAAGTGTTCGGCCCGATCGCGCCGCGCGGAACCTTCGCCCCCGGCTCGCCGGTTATGGACGGCTACCGGATCGCGCAACAGAATTGCTATCGGTGCCACAACATGGGTGACGAAGGCGGGCATATGGCATCTCTCGCCTGGCCAGTGATCGCGGCGATGGCCAAGGGAAGTCCGGAATTTTTTGCCAAGTATGTACGCAATCCGCAGGCCTTGAACCCGCGCAGTAGAATGGCCGCCAGCCCAGGGTATGATGACCAGACCATCACTGCACTGCGCGCCTACTTCGTTACCTTTGCACCAGGAGAAACATCAGGAGAAAAATAATGACGATCCGTGTTTCAAAGGCCCTGCTTCTTTTTGCGCTCGGTTTTTACTACACCCTGGTGGTGTTTAACAATACCAACGATTACAACTCCAACTTGACCTTCGTGCGCCATGTCCTGCTGATGGACACCACCTTTCCTGGGAACAACGGGATGTGGCGGTCGGTTCACTCGCCTGTGGTTCCCTGGCTGTTTTTCGGATCCATTGTTTGCTGGGAGATTGTGACGGGGTTGCTTCTGTATTGGGCAGGGATCCGCCTCATCCGCAATCTGCGATCGAGCGCGGCCAGCTTCAATGTTGCCAAGAGGTTGGGAGTGATCGCGCTCACGCTCAGCTTGCTGATGTGGCTGACGGCGTTTTTGAGCGTAGGGAATGAGTGGTTTCTGATGTGGCAGTCGAAGGACTGGAGTGGGGAGTCCGGGGCCGATCACATGTTCGCTATCGCAGGGATTATTTTGCTGTATCTGGTTATGCCTGATTTTGAAGGTCAGGCTTAGAAGGGGCTGCTGGCCCTTCGATTGCGCTTTGGATAAGGCAGGTGTGAGAGGGCCGAGCCTTAGTGCCGCGCCTACTGTGCTCAGATCATCTTCAATCAATGACCCAGCCCTTGCGGGCTGGGCTGACGTTTAGCGGTCGGCCCTCCGGGCCTCGCATCCGTGGCGATTTTGCAGTGTCTTTCTTTTCGCAACTTGCCACACGCTTGTGGACGGGATGACAAAGTGTAGGGTAATGGCTTCGATCGGCAATCGCTATTGGGATGGTGAACAGCAGGTCCCTCAGTTCTCCATTTGTGATAGCTTGGCCAGCGTTCCAGCCAGCATATTGGCGCCGTTCTCGATTTCCTGGGGGGCGGAGTACTCGTCGGGGCGATGGCTCACTCCTCCGCGGCAAGGGATGAACACCATTCCCACCGGTGCAATCCGGGCCATGAACAGGGAGTCGTGGTAGGCGCGGCTGACCATCTTCTTGTAGGCGAGCCCATTCTCAGACGCTGTCTGCACTAAGGCATCGATGATCCGCGGCGAGCAAGTGGCCGGAGCATCGGCATTGATCGGCGTAACTTGCACCTGAACATTGCGCTTGACTGCTATCCGCGCGCAGGCCTGCTCAATCTCGCGCAGCACCTGGTTTCTGCGCTGCTCGTCGGTGTCCCGGATATCAGCTTCCATCTCCACCCGGCTGGGAATGCTATTCACCGCTCCCGGATAGACATGGCACTTACCCACCGTAGCGCAGGTGTCCACAGATCCGGTGGCAAGCGCGCGCTCTTCGATGGCGAGCACAATCTCAGCAGCGGCACAAAAGGCGTCTTTGCGGTCATGCATGAGCACACCGCCGGCATGGCCTCCCTCACCCTCGACGCGAATTCGCAGAGCGGCCGGAGCGGCGATGCTGGTAACGACTCCCACCGCCAGACCTTCCTTCTCCAGCAGTGGACCCTGCTCGATATGCAATTCGACGAAGGCCGCGTAGTAGCCATCGTGCAGGCGGACCTGGTCGAGGCCGCCATGAAAGCCGGCCGCCGCGCGCAACTGGGCCAGCGTGTTGCCTTCTGCGTCTCTCAGGCGTGTGTCGGCGGCGCTGTCGAGGCCGCCGCTCAACATCCGGCTGCCCAGGCACCCAAGACCGAAGCGCGTGGGCTCCTCGGCGGTGAACAGCAAGAGCTCGATGGAGCGTTGCGGTTGGAATCCGCTCTGCCGCAAAGCACGGATCGCCTCCAGGCCGCCCAGCACGCCCACCGTGCCGTCAAACTTTCCTGAGTGGGGAATAGCATCGATATGAGAGCCGGTCCCAATTGCCCCAAGCTCAGGACGGGTGCCCGTCCAGCGGGCAAACATGTTGCCGACCGCATCTTCGCGCACCGACAAACCGGCGTTGCGGCATTGCGCCCGGAGCCAGATGCGAGCCTCCTGGTCCGCGTCGGCAAAGACCAGCCGCGAGATACCAGGCGGCGTGTCGTCGGAAAACGAGGCCAGCATCTCGATGTCGGAGAGCAATCGATCTCGATCTATTCGCACTAGCATATTCGGTTACCGTCCAAGAAGCGGGTGACGATTCGAGTCTTTGTAAATCAGGTATTTTGCCTGAGCCTTGCCCAGCGCGCCGAACCACTGCGGGCAGTAGGGCGCCATCCAGATAAAATCTCCCGCCTGCACCGGGTACCAGGAATTCCCGAGGCGGTAGATACCGCCGCCCTGCAGCATCAGCAGCCCGTGCTCCATTACGTGGATTTCGACCTGGTTCAGCGATGCGCCGGGTTTGTAAGTCATAGTGTTTACCGCGTAGTCGAGGCCGGGCACGGTAGGCAGCAGCTGCTTCACGTAGAACGAGCCATCCTCATCGAGGGGCTGGGCGGCGACGGCGTCTTCGCTCCCAAAAAGAGCGGGTGCAGGGGTTTCATTGAGCAGCGATATGACCGGCTTTTCGACCACCGAAGCGCGGCTTCGCGTCGAAGCCTTGATGGTATGCGGCTGATTGGCGGGCAGATGGACAAATCCTCCTGGAGCAAGCTCCTGCGTCTTGCCGCCTACAACAACCGCTACCGCGCCTTCGAGCAAATAGAGAAAGCGCTGGCCATGGGCCGTTCCCAGCGAACCGCCGGGCTCGAACTCCGCCGTATATTGGGTAAAGGCGGCTCCGATGGCGGGCGATGCATGGACAGTAACGGTTGCAGAATCGAAGCCGGGCAGGGGGATGCCGACAAAAGTATCCGGCGTTTGCAGTAAATGCGTGGGTTGGCGGTCGCTGCGGGTAAGTCCGAGGTTATGCATTCTGTTCCTTGCTTACTTCCTTGGTTATGTGACGTAAGAATGCCCCACCGGCGGCCAGTGCATTGTGTACATCCTGGAGACGAACCGACTCTTCGGGATGGTGGCTGATACCCGCAGGGCTGCGGAGAAAAATCATCGTGGTGGGAACGCGCTCGGCGAGGATCATGGCGTCGTGGCCTGCGCCGCTGACCATGGAGACCGGATGCATTCCGATGTCGTGAATCGCCTCCGCCGCCAGGGCGCACAAACGCGCGTCCATGGCGACCGCTGGTTGGTCCATCTGCATTCTACTGGCAACCGTGAGCCCGCGCCGTCGCGCGATCGACTCAGCCTGGGCGAGCAGGGTATCGACAGCCCTGTGCCGAATAGCGTCCTCCGCGTGACGTACATCGAGGCTTGCGCGCAACTGTCCGGCTACGACGTTTCCCGCTCCCGGGTGGGTGCGCAGATCACCGACGGTGGCCACCAGTCCTGGCGTCTCGAGAGCCACTCGCTCCACCTCGACAACCCACTCGGCGGCGCCGGCTACCGCATCGTTGCGCAGCCGCATGGGCGTGGTGCCTGCATGGCGCGCCCGTCCGGTAAAGGTCAACTCGGCGCGGGTTTGGCCGGCGATGGCCTGCACGATACCGAGCGACTGGTCTTCGCTCTCCAGCAGGATGCCCTGCTCAATATGAAACTCCAGGAAGCCGCCTACTTCCTCACCCAGCCGGCACTCGTTTATCTTGTGCGGATCTAAACCGAATGAGATGAGGGCCTGGGCAATCGAGATTCCGTCGGTATCCTTGGTCGCGAGGAGATCAGAGTCGATGCGTCCAACCAGAGCCCGGCTGCCGATAAAGGGGAGGTGGAAGCGCACACCCTCTTCTTCAGAGAAGCCGACCACCTCGATCGAAAACGGAAGCCTTTCTCCCTGCAGGCCTTCGACGAGGGACAGTCCCATCATCACGCCCAGCATGCCGTCAAAGGCGCCGCTGTTGGGCACGGTGTCGAGATGTGAACCGATCATCAAAGACGTGCTTGAAGAGCCGGGATATCGTCCACGGAGATTGCCGGCCGCATCGGTGAAGACCTGCATACCCGCAGCTTCCATCCAGCCCTGCACAGCCCGCATACACTCGCGCATTGCGGGAGAGAGAAAGGTGCGCTTGATCTGGCCCGGCTCTTCGGTGAATTGGGCGAGGTAGCGGCAGCGCGCAATGACCTTCTCCGCTTGCTCTCGCACTTTATCTTGCATTCAAACTCTGTCCTGACGATGAATCTGGGGATGTGGGAGCACCACTCTTAGAGTAACCCGTCGAGGGGTAACCAGGGAGGGCCGACCGTGCGCACCAGAAATGGCATATCGAGAGTCGTTATCCCACTCAAGCGCAAACGCGGGCTTGAATGGGGCACCCAGTAGTTGTTGCCGGGACACAGGGTTACTTTCTAGAGATGTGGGCCACGATGTTGCCATAGGGCTCATCGGTAGGCACGAAGATGTGGTTGGGGTTTGTCTGGCCGAAGCGGGAAAGATCGACCAGCAAACAATGCTTGTTAGGCATGGCCAGCTCTATGTCCACAATCTCCGGTACGCCCTCAAGGGCTGCTTGGGCCATGGCATAGAGGGTGTGCTGCACCGATTTGCTGTCATGCTCGGCGAAGGCCTGGATCAGCGTGTCACGCAGCCTGGTGCGCAGCTGGTCGAATGGCAAAACCGCGGACTGATATTTCCATTGCGCACGCATAGAGGTGCCGAACAGGCGGTCCGCCGTCTCCGGCAGAGTAGTGAGCGAATCCTTCAGATATCCCTCAAAGCCCGAATTGGCGGTCTTGAGCAACACCAACTCGGCAAGGCCTGAGGCGACAGAAACCTCACCACCCTGGACATACGTAACCGCGGTGGTTTGCGTCTCGCTGCTGCCGCGAACAAAGGTGGAGGGATGCGGCTTACCCTGTACCAACGCATGGTCCCAGGCAGTACTGGCGATGTTGATGGCGACGCGTTCCACCTGCGGGTTGCGAGCGAGAAAGAACTGGGCCAACTCCCGGGCAAAGTCCTCTATGCACGCGGCCGTGCTTTCGCGGGCGCGCGAATACACGGTGTTCTTCATCGTGTCCGTGGGCAGGATCGCGCTGTTGTCGCCCACGGTGAAGCAGGTTTCGAAGTCGCCGGAGAGCAGTACTTCGACCTTCCACTCCTTCACGGTATGCAACGGACCATCGCGCTGCACCTTCATCACGCGCACGCTGGATTTTCCGTAGGTATTCTCTGCCAGAGCAATCACCGGGCTAGCTCCCTCTGTAGGTGGTATAGCCATTCGGACTCAAGAGTAACGGGACGTGCAAATGGGTATCCTCGGGGCGCACGGTCACGATAATCTCCACCGTGACGTAAAGTCCCTTGACCCCTTGTGCAGCGTGATAGGTACCCGTTTCGAAGCGCAGACGGTATTGCCCCGGCCGCAAAGTTTCGTCCAGGGGAAGAAGGTTGGTGCAGCGGCCGTCGACGTCGGTCTCTCTCTCGCCCAGATTTTCCCAGGGGCCGGAGGCGCCTGCGTATTCCAGGTGCACCATCATGCCGGCCGCCGGGCGACCGAGCGCTGTATCAAGTACATGAGTAGAAATGCGGCTCATGCAGCTCCCGTTCCCGCCAGCCACTTGCGCAGTCTTAACTGCATAATCTGCTGTTGTTGCGCCGCCGATTCCAGCAACTCGTCCGCGGGATGATTGCTCAGTCGCTGCTCGAGTATCTGCAGCATTTCCGCCGGCTGTTTCCCACTGGCGCATACGATAAAGATCCGCCCAAAACGTTCTTCGTACTGGCGATGACCCTGTTGCATCCGCAGTAGGATAGCAGCATCGGCTTGCTTCATCTGGCCCTGCTCTGAGCTGGACCACGCAGCGGAGGCAGCAGTGGTTTTAGTCTGCGCGTGTTTTTCTCCAATGCGCGGATGGCTGCGGAAGGCTTCCAGCCAATCCGCTTCGGGCAAACGTTGCCAGCAGCGGTCAGCAGCCGCGAAGAGACTTGGTTCATCCACAAATGGGCGCATGGCCGCCAACTGCGCTGCCCAAGCTCGGGAGCCGCAGCAGGAGAGCACTTCTTGCGCTGCCTGATCGGGGGGCAGCTCATGCCAACGCACCAACACCGGGTTCATGGGAAGAGGCCCTCGAGAAACTCCTGCAGCAGATTGCCCGCGACATGGAGCCGGTAAAGGGCGCTGGAACGAATGTCATCGATGGGAGCAACCTCCGTTTCCAGAGCCTGTCGCGCTTCGCCAACCAGGGCTGGGCTCCACGCCCGGCCACGCAGAGCCTCTTCCGTCCGCCGCAGCCGCAATGGCGTGACTGCCATACTGCCGATGGCCAGCCGCACGTCTTCGATTTTGTTGTCGGAGACTCTGCCCAGCCCGGCCACGCAGAGCTTGGCGATCGCTTGCGCGTTGCGCGCGCCAACTTTGCGGGAGTAACCGTAGTAGGCGGCAAACCGGGTTTGCAGCGCGATGCCTGAGATGATCTCATCGGGCGCCAACTTGGTCTGCTTGTACGCGGTGTGGAAATCGATGTATGGAACGCGCCGCGTGCCGCGGGCGGAAATCAGAAGCAGTTCGGCCTCATAGACCAGCAAGGCGGGAAGGGAATCGGCGGCGGGAGAGGCGTTCACGATGTTGCCGCCGAGCGTGCCACGGTTTTGGTTGGCAACGCTGCCCGTCCAGGAGGCCGCGCGCGCCAGCAGGGGGAACTGCTGCGCAACCACAGGATGATTTCTCAAATCACTGTAGGTGCATCCCGCGCCGATGATCAGCTCCTGCCCGGTGGATTCGATGTGCCGCAACTCCGGCAGTCCCCACAAGCTGACCAGCTTGCGCGCCCCGAGCCTGCCCGCGCTGAACTGCACCATCACTTCGGTGCCGCCGGCAATCGGCAGCCATACCCCGGGCTCACGCGCCAGCAGTTCGAGCACCTTGGATAGTTTGCCCGGTGCTATCAGTTCGTACTCCGAAGGCTGGGCTCTCATGTCTGAAAGCCTGTTTGTGCTGCTTCCAACACCGATTCAAAGATCCGTGTATAGCCGGTGCAGCGACAGAGGTTTCCGCCCAGCCCTTCGCGCACCTGGTCCAAGGTTGGCGAAGGAATGCGGCGCAGAAGATGGACCGTCGCCATCACCATGCCCGGAGTACAGATGCCGCATTGCGCGCCTCCACATTTGAGAAACGCCTTCTGTACCGGATGCAGAACGCCATCTTGAGCAAGCCCCTCGATCGTGCACACAGCAGCCCCCTGGGCCTGGAGCACGGGAACCAGGCAGCTATTCACCAGTTCACCATTCATCAGCACGGAGCAGGAACCACACTCACCTTCGCCGCAGCCCTCCTTGGCTCCGGTAAGGCCCAACTCCGTGCGCAAGACGTCGAGCAGCCGCTCCATGGGATAAACGGACAGCGTGTGAGCGACGCCATTTACGGTGAAGGAAACTTCGCAAGGGCTGGCGCTCATTGGCTGCCCTCCGCGGCCAGCGCCGTCGCCAACGATTCCTCCGGACGCTCGGGCTCCGCCGTCAGACCGCGATAGATATCTTCCGGCAGCAGCGGGATTGCGTTGAAGTTGACGCCGGTCGCGTGGACGATGGCATTCACGATCGCGGGCGCCGGCCCGTCCATGGGTAACTCGCCGATGCCTTTGGCGCCATAGGCTCCGTATTCGTAAGGCACTTCCTCGAAGAACACGCGGATGGGGGGTATGTCCTCAGCGGTGGGCATGATGTAGTTGGTCATCTGGTTGTTGACCATCCGCCCGTCCTTCCACAGCACCTTCTCATAGAGGGTGTAGCCGATGCCCTGGGCGACGCCGCCTTCAATTTGGCCCGCGGCGAGCACCGGATGGAGCACCTTGCCGATCTCCTGCAAGGCCACGAAGTCATCGATGTTGACGCTGTAGGTCAACGTATCGACCGTGACCTCAGCCACGTAGACTGCCCAACCATAGGCCCCATAGGCCTCACCGCTGTACAGCTCATCATTCCAGAAAATATTCGGCGCCGCCTCATAGCGACTGAACGACTTGAGCTCGCCAAATTGCATGCGGTAGGCCTGGCAAGCCGCAAGGAAATGCCCGCGGCTTGCATCAGGCTCAAGCAATCCGCTATCGATTAGCGTTTGCCGCATCTTCAACGCCGCGGTCTGCACAATCCTGCCGATGATCATCGCGGTGCGCGAAGCCACGGTCGGCCCGCTGTTGGGGCTGATGCTGGTATCGACGGGAGCGATGCTGACATCGTCGTACTCCAACCCCAGCGTCTCGGCGACAACCTGGCAGAGAATGGTGTTGGTTCCCTGGCCGAACTCGGTACTCGACACCAGCACGCGCACGCCGCCTGTTGCCGCGGCTTCCACGCCCGCCAGCGCATTGAGGTAGCGTTCCCCGGAACCGGTAAAGCCGGCTCCGTGCAGAAATGCCGCGATGCCAATGCCTTTTTTTTTCGCACTGCGCGGGTTGTGCGCGGCGAACTGCTCCAACTTGGCGTGGTAATCGGTGAGTTTGAGTGCGCGCTCGAGCATCTGGTCGAGCACGATCGGATCATGGATCACTTGATTGGTCGCCGTTGTCATTCCCTGGTGCAACAAGTTGCGCCGGCGGAATTCGTCGGGAGCCATGCCGATGGTTTTTGCCACATGGTCCATATGGCGCTCCATGGCAAACAGGCTCTGCGGAGCGCCGAAGCCGCGGAAGGCGCCGTGTGGAGGCGTGTTGGTGGCATAGGCTTTGGAGTGGACGCGGATGTTGGGCCAGAAGTAGGCGCCGCCCGCATGGATGGTGCCGCGGGACAACACCGTCGAGGACAGGGTTGCGTAGGCGCCGCCATCGGTGACGAATTCGATCTCGGCGGCCAGCAGCTTACCATCAGCGCTGACTGCGGTGCGATGCCGGGTGCGCGAAGGATGCCGCTTGGTGGTGGCCGCCATGTCTTCCATGCGGTCATAAATAATCTTCACCGGGCGCTTAGATTTCATGGCCAGCAGTGCGGCGTGGCAGGCGATCATCGAGGGATATTCTTCTTTGCCGCCAAAGGCACCGCCAGTTTCAGTCTGTATTACGCGAATGTTTTCCGTGGGCAAGCCAGTGAGCGCCACCAGGGCTTTGTGTACGTAAAACGGGCATTGCATCGAACCCCAGACGGTCAGTCCTCCCGTGTCGCCTGCCTGTGCGATCACGCCGTTGGGTTCGATGTAGAGTTGCTCCTGCGCGCCGGTGCTGTATTCTCCTTCGACAATCCAGGCCGCGTCTTTCCAAGCCTGGTCCACGTCTCCTTTTTCCATGCGAAAGCTTTTGAAGATGTTGTCCTTGCCCCAGATGATGTGTTCGCGGCGTTCACTCTCTTCGATGGTATGAATCGACGGCGAAGGCTTATAGCAGATCTTCACTGCTGCCACGGCGGCTGCCAGTGCGTGGCGATCGGGGTGGGCCAGCAGAAGGATCGGCTCTTCGGGATGATTGACCATTCCGTCCGCCAGGCAGGGCTGGTCGTCCATGATGAGCGCCACCACATTGCGGCCGGGAATGTCTTTGGCGGTGACGATGGTGAACTCGTGCCAGGCGATGCCCTCGCCGAACTTGATCTCTTCAATCGCGCCGCGGGCAATACTGCTGCGCACCGTGGCGCCAAAAATCATGCCCGGAAACGAGAGATCATCGATGTAGCGAGCTTGGCCGGTTAACTTGGGGACGCCCTCTTTGCGGGGAACAGAAACGCCTACGACGCGGGTTTGCAAATAGGACCTCCTCTCTCTTTCAGCCTAAACCTTTAATTCTTAACCTCCGCTCACGCTTGCGCAAGTTCTTCCTGGGGACGCTGCTCGCTGTGGGGCGGTTGCTCCCTGCCGATGGTGGGATCGGGGAATGAACCGTGCTCAAATACGGCGACGCCGCGGAGGAATGTCGCTTGCACGCGGCCTTGCAACCGCTCCCCAAGGTAGGGAGAGACGGGGTGCCGGTAATGCAGGTCTGCCGCGCTCAAGCTGAACTCGGCATCAGGATCGAAGACCACCAGATCCGCATCGTATCCCGCGGCGATCGCGCCTTTGCGTCCCTCCAGCCCGGCAAGCTTAGCCGGCTGTGCGGACATCCACCGCGCCAGCTCCTGAATAGGAAAACCCCGCGTGCGCATCTCCGTCCAGATGACGGAGATGGCCACGCTGAGACTGGCAATCCCTCCCCACGCGCGGCGGAAGTCTCCTTGCTTCATGTGTGGTGGGCAAGGGGAGTGATCGGTGGCGATCAGATCGATGATGCCATCGCGCAGTCCCTGCCACAGCGCTTCGCGATTGACGCGCGAGCGGATGGGCGGCGCGCACTTGTAGAGCGTGCCACCGTCGGGGATCTCTTCGGCAACAAAATGCAGGTAATGCGGGCAGGTCTCTACCGTGACCGGGAGGCCTTCGTCGCGGGCCTGGCGCAAATCTTCAAGCGCCCGTGCGCTGGCCACATGCACAATGTGTAAGCGAAACCGGTACTTGCGGCAAAGCCCGATCAGCATACGGATCGCGGCCAACTCCGATTCGTCAGGACGCGAGCTTAGCCAGGTAACGTACTGCCGCCAGTCCTGCTTGTCTCCGCCTTGATATAGGTACTTGGCCAACTCCGCGTGTACTAGCAGAGGCAAGCCGCAGCGCGCGAGGGCCGGCGCCGCGGCCTCGAGTTCCTGCGGCTCGATCAAGGCCAGACCTTCAATGCCGGGATCCACCAGGAAGCATTTGAAGCCGGCCACACCTGCTGCCGCCAAGGGCGCGATGTGTTCCTGATTCTTGCCTGTCAATCCGCCCCAGGCCACCCAATCTACGCGGCATTGCCCGGCGGCTGCTTTGCGCTTGGCTTCGAGCGCAGCAACCGTGGTGGTCTCGGGCAGGCAGTTGAGCGGCATATCGACCAGCGTGGTGTAGCCCCCGGCTGCGGCGGCGCGGGTGGCAGTGGCGAAGCCTTCCCATTCCGTGCGGCCCGGTTCGTTTACGTGCACATGCGAATCCACCAGTCCGGGCAGCAATACCAGGTCCCCGAATGCATGTAGCCGGGCCTCGTGGGGCACATCGCCGGGCTCGCGCACCGACCGAATGCGACCCTGCTCTACGATCACTGCAGCCGGCCGTAGTCCTTCGGGCGTGACCACGCGGCTGGAGACAAAGGCCTGTGTCATACTTCGAAGTATTCGGGCAGCCCTGTGGAGAGTGCAAGCGAAATCGCCGACGGAGGGATGAAGATGCAGACTGAGAATGACTTCATGCAGTTGGCCATCCGGCTGGCCACAGAAAACGTGCGCAGCGGAGAGGGCGGGCCTTTTGGAGCGGTCGTCGTCAAGGACGGGGAAGTTGTCGCCACCGGCGTCAACCTCGTGACCAAGGCCAACGATCCAACCGCTCACGCCGAGGTGAACGCGATTCGCGCGGCGTGCAAAGCGCTGGGGACCTTTCAACTACCGGGCTGTGTGCTTTACACCAGCTGTGAACCATGTCCTATGTGCCTGGGGGCGATTTACTGGGTCCGGCTGGACTCAGTGGTCTACGGCAATACTTGTCATGACGCGGCCGCAGTTGGATTTGACGACCACTTTATCTATGAGGAACTTAGCGTGGCGCCAGGTGAACGCAAGTTACCCATGCTGCGGTTGTTGCCCGAGCTCGCGATTGAGAACTTTCGCGCGTGGCAGGAACACCAGTCGAAGATCGTGTATTAGGCGGCAGCTTCTTTTCTGTTGGTCCCTAAGCCGACTTCCGTCTATGCTCCCGTATGACCACTCGATTGCTGACCCTCCTGGTTTGCATCTTGTCTGCTGCGGGCGCGTTTGCGGCTGCCCCAGCGCCGATTCCCGTTAAAGTCGTGGTCATTTCTCTCTTTGAGCCTGGAGCCGATCAGGGGGACACTCCGGGCGAGTACCAGTATTGGGTGGAGCGCGAACACCTCGACCACGTCTTTGCTTTTCCCCAGGGCTTTCACGACCTGCGCATGAACGATCAGGGTGTTTTGGGGGTGCTGGCCGGTGTGGGCACGGCGAGAGCGGCCGCCTCCATCATGGCCCTCGGGCTTGATCCTCGGTTCGATTTCAGTAAGGCCTATTGGCTGGTCGCCGGCATTTCCGGAGCGGACCCGGAGGATGCATCACTCGGCTCCGCTGTCTGGGCGGAGTGGGTGGTGGATGGCGATCTTGCCTATGAGATCGATGCGCGGGAGATTCCTCCGCAATGGACCACTGGCTATGTTCCGTTGAACGAGACGAGGCCTTACGAGCAGCCGCGCAACGACGATCACTTCGCGTTGTTTCATCTCAACCCGGGCCTGGTGGAGTGGGCTTATCAGCAGACGAAAGCGGTCAAGCTCGACGATTCGGCCCAGCTGGAGGCGGCGCGCGCGCACTTTGCTGGAGCAAGCGCCCGGCGGCCGCCATTCGTGCTGAAAGGCGATACGCTTTCCGCATCCACCTTCTGGCACGGTAAGCTGCTCGATCAATGGGCGAATCAATGGGTTACCTACTATACGGACGGCAAGGGCAATTTTGTTACTTCCGCTATGGAAGATTCCGGTGTTTTGCAATCGCTGAGCTATCTGCATCACGCCGGCCGCGTCGATCTGGATCGGGTGATGGTGCTGCGCACGGTAAGCAACTTCGATCAGCCGCCGACCGGGTTGACGGCTGCTGAGAGCCTGGCCGCCAGCTCAGGGCACCGCTACAGCGCTTACCTGCCGGCGCTCGAGGCCGCGTATCGCGTGGGGAACGCGGTTGTCTCAGAGATTGTTACAAATTGGAACCGCTACCAGGATCGCATACCGGGCTCGCAGCTAAAGGAGAAACCATGAGTACGACGGCGCCGGGGCATAGTGCGCGAACACTGAGATATTTCGAGCGAACGTTCCATATCCAGGAACGCGGCTCCACGTGGCGCACAGAGATTCTCGCCGGGGCGACTACGTTCCTTACCATGGCGTACATCGTATTTGTGAACCCGGGCATCCTGAGCGAGGCCGGCATGCCGGTGCCCGCGGTTGCCGCCGCCACCTGCTTGTCGGCGGCCATCGGCTGCATCCTGATGGGCATTATCGCCAACTATCCGATTGCCCTGGCGCCGGGCATGGGCTTGAACGCGTACTTTGCCTTTACGGTTGTCAAGGGAATGGGTGTTCCCTGGCGAACCGCGCTGGGTTGCGTCTTCATCTCCGGCTGCGTTTTTTTGCTGTTGACGGCGGCAGGGATTCGCCAGTTGATCGTGAATGCGATACCACGGGAGCTGTTTGCGTCGGTGGCTGCCGGGGTAGGGCTGTTCGTTGCGTTTGTAGGACTGCGGGATGCCGGCATTATTGTGCCGAACGCCGCGACCGTTGTGGGCATGGGCAACCTGCGTGCGCCGCAGACTGCCCTGGCGTGTGTCTGTCTGCTCGTCATTGCCGTGCTGCAGGCGTGGCGGGTGCGCACCGCCATGCTGTTGGGCATTCTAGGCACCACGGCGGCGGGATTCGCGTTGGGTATCGTCAAGTGGCAGCCTGTCCACTACCGCATGGAGGACCTGACCGCGACTGCCTTTCAACTCGACATCCGTGGAGCTTTCCACTTGGGAGGAAGCTTCGGCGCTGGCCTACTGGAAGTCGTTTTCGTATTTCTGTTCGTCGACTTGTTCGATAACGTGGGCACGCTGGTTGCCGTGACCAAGAAGGCGGGACTGGTAAACCCGGACGGAGAGATTCCGCGCCTGAATCGCATTCTCTTTGCTGACGCCACGGCGACGCTGGCAGGTTCGATGGCTGGGACGAGCACGGTGGTCAGCTACATCGAGAGCGCCGCTGGTGTCGCTGTTGGGGGCAGGACAGGCATCGCCTCGATCGTCACCGGCCTGCTGTTCCTGATGGCTCTATTTGTGGCGCCGCTGGTGGCCAGTATTCCCATCGCGGCCACCGCGCCGGCGTTGATCCTGGTGGGCTCCTTGATGATCTCCGCGGTCACCGAGATTGAATGGGCGGACCCCATGGTGGCGGTGCCCGCATTTCTCACCCTGATCACCATTCCGCTCACGTTTTCGATTGCTAATGGGTTGGCATTCGGCATCACGTCCTTCGCAATACTGCGCCTATTGCGCGGACAAGCGACACGGCAGGACTGGATGCTGTTCGTTCTGGCGGCGCTGTTCATCCTGCGGTTTATTTACATGGCGAAGAACTAAGCCGCTGCTGTTGGGACGGGTGCCACAGGTTCGCCAAAGGGTGCCTGGGCTTAGGTAGTTGTCCAACCGCACTGAGACGGGGCCTGTTACACCAGTTACACAAAGCAATCGTTGGGCTGCGGCGCCCCTTTGATTTCAACCCAGGTATGCTGGTGCGACCTGGGGCACCCGCCCGGTTCTACTTGCTTCGATGCGCTCAGTGGATGGTTTTCATTTTGCGGGACATGTAGTCCATCAGCAGGTATTCACCCAGCGTGTCAGGAGTAGTGAAGTAGGCCTTGCCGCGGCACATCTTGGTCATCTTCTGCACGAACTGCACCAGCCCAAGATCCGAGGCCAGCATAAACGTATTGATCATGATGTTGGAGCGCTTGCACCGAGCTACTTCCTCCAGCGTCTCACTCACCACCAGTGGATCAAGCCCGAAGGCATTTTTGTAGATCCGCCCATCCGGCAACGTGAGCGCGGAAGGCTTGCCGTCGGTGATCATCACAATCTGCTTCATGTCTTTGCGCTGCCGCTCGAGAATCCGCTGCGCCACCCGCAGCCCCTCGCGGGTATTGGTGTAATGCGGCCCCACCTTGACGCGCGCGATTTGGGAGATCGGAACCTCCTCCGCCGAATCGTGAAACAGCACCAGCGAAAGCGAGTCGCCAGGGTACTGGGTGCGAATCAAGTGCGAGAGCGCCATAGCCACCTTCTTGGCCGGCGTGAAGCGATCCTCACCATACAGAATCATGGAGTGAGAACAATCCAGCATCACCACCGTTGCGCAGGAACTCTGGTACTCGCACTGGTGTACATGCAGATCGGAATACTCGAGGTTGAGCGGCATGGAGATGCCTTCGCGGGCAATCGCCGCGCTCAGAGTGGTGGTTGTGTCCAGGTTGAGCACATCGCCGAACTCATACATCTTGGAGGCGCCACTGGCCTCAATGCCGGTGGCAAAATGCCTGGTATCGTGGCGCCCAAAGCTCGATTTGCCCAGCGAGCCCAACAGATCGCGCAAGGTCTTGAAGCCCAAAAAGTCCAGGCTCTTGTCGGTCACCTCGAAGCGCACTTGACCCTCAGCCATGCCGGCTTGGCCGCCGGCCGACTGCGGATTTGGATCCTGCCGCCCCTGGGTGGAGATGTAGTTCTCCTGCTCCATGCGCTGAACAATTTTTTCTATGAGCTCGTCCAGCTGGCCGTTCTCGACCATCTGGTCGATGCGTTCCTGCATTTCGCCATCGAAAAGATCACCCGCTTCGAGGGCTTGCCGCAAGGCCTCGCGCAGATTGTCAATCGTGTGCTCTCCGTCGAGCTCGGCGAAGCGCGACCATGGATCCTGAAAACCGGAATCGAGCAGATACTCCGACAGCGCCTTGAGCATGTCTTCCATGCTCATTTCCGAGGCTGGATCGCCGGTGTATTTGGTGTAGCGAATTCGTTTCATCCACAGATCCTCGAGGAACGAGCAGGAGAATGACGGGGGTCCTAGTTAAAGCCGCGGCGGGTTCGCCGCTGCTCCTGGAACTCGTCATAATCGCGATCCTGCTCCACCCGCTCCTGCTTGCGCGTGGTCTTCTCCTGGGCGCTGAACCCGCGTTCTTCGTTGCGGCTAAGGCGCTTATGCGCGTACATGCCCTCGAGCAGGAATTCTGCCCCACCCACCGCAACTTCCGGTGCGTCCGAGGCCTTCACGGAGATCGGCGATAGCTGAGAGAACAGGCCCTGAATCTGCTTCAGTTCTTCCAGGATTGTCTGCGAGGGCTGATCGTCGTCAATGCGGACCGTGCCCCCGAGGTTGAACCACTGTTCGATCTGCTGCGTGTTGATTCCGGAGAAATATTTGTCGAAGATTTTACCGATGGCGGCGCGAATCAGATCCCGCACCACTACGTCGGCGCCGCGCATTTCGCCTTCGTACTCCAACTCCAGCTTTCCCGTGATGCCTGGCATGGCGGCGTAGATATCGCTCATGCGCGGCACTACCAACTTTTCCCCGTGCATCAGCGCGCGCCGCTCGGCATTAGAAACCACCAGCTCCATGGTCGAGATGGGCAAACGTTGACTCACCCCGCTGCGCTTATCCACTTTCTTGTCTTCGCGGGCAGAGAAGGCCACCTGCTCGATCACCTCGCGCATGTACTGCGGGATGGTGATCTTGGTGCTGCCCCGTTCGCTCCAGGCTTCCTGGGCGGTAATCGCCATGCCTTCTTCGATGGTCTCGGGATAGTGAGTGCGGATCTCCGATCCGATGCGGTCTTTGAGTGGAGTGACGATTTTGCCCCGCGCGGTGTAGTCCTCGGGGTTGGCGCTGAAGGTTAGAACGATGTCCAGTTCCAGGCGAACGGGATATCCCTTAATCTGCACATCGCCTTCCTGCATGATGTTGAAGAGGGCCACCTGGATCTTTCCCGCGAGATCAGGAAGTTCGTTGATAGCAAAGATCCCGCGATTGGCCCGCGGCAGCAGACCGTAGTGCATCGTCAGCTCATTGGACAAGTCCTGGCCCGCGCGCGCCGCTTTGATGGGATCAAGATCACCTACGAGATCCGCCACCGTAACATCGGGTGTGGCGAGCTTCTCGACGTAGCGGTCTTTGCGCGGCAGCCAGGCGATCGGCGTAGCCGTGCCCTGGGCAGCGATCAGATCGCGGCATCGCTTGCACAGGGGGTGATAAGGATTGTCGCGGATCTCGCAGCCCGCGATATAAGGCATCTGCTCGTCGAGCAGTTCCGTCAGCCCGCGCAGTATGCGGCTCTTGGCCTGGCCGCGGAGGCCAAGCAAAATGAAGTTCTGTTTGGACAGGACCGCGTTCACAATCTGCGGCACAACGGTATCTTCATAACCGACGATGCCGGGAAAAATTGTCTGCCGGCTTTTTAACCGGGCAATCAGGTTCTCGCGCAACTCGTCTTTCACACTGCGCTTCTGAACCCGCGCTTCGTAGAATTCCTTGCTGGACTGTAGCTCACCCAGGGTTTGGGGAAGACGGGTCGAAGAGGACATGATTTTGCTCCTTAGAGCGAAGTTCCTGTTGCGAGGTACCAACTGAGAGTGCGAGACACTTCTCCTGCACGGGCCCAAGGCCCCTGATGAAACCTTACACCATTGGAAGACCTGGTCTCATCCGGGCTACATGACGTGCCCGTTACGGCCAGCGGTGGCGCTAGCTTGCACACCCCGGCGCAATTTGGGCAGCATCGCGGTGTAGAAGGCGATGAGGCGCTCTGTGCGCTCGCCATCCGAGCGCATCGTCAACAACTCGATGCGGAAGGCGAGGTCGGTGGGAGATGCCCATGCCAGGCGAAAGGCAACTGGTTCATCGAGATCGAAGGCCCGGTGCGACTTTTCACCACCCATCAGCTCCAGTACTTCAAAATGGAGTGCCGTGCACTCCTCTCGCATTGCGCGGGAAGCGGGCAGGCCCTCATCCCCAAAAAAATCGACTTCCGCCTGAAGAAAGTTAAGTGAGTTATCCAGGTTTTCAATTTCGAATCGCTTTGCTCCCTGGCACAGGATGTCCATCCGTCCGTCGGGATACTTTTGCAGAACGCGAACGATCTCGGCAGTGCAACCGACTACAGCCAGGCCTTCGCGTTGGGCACAGACCACTCCGAAAGCGATCTTCTCTGCCAGGCAAACGCGGATCATCTCTTTATAGCGGTCTTCGAAAATGTGGAGCGGTAGCGCTGCTTCGGGAAACAGCACTACTTCGAGCGGAAACAAAGGAATCTTCATTCTGCTGTTATTATGCTCGTCTTTCTCGTGCTGCGGCCCGTTGTCAAGACCCTGCTTTTGATCCCCCGCGATTGTCTTTGGGTTACTTTAAAGCCGGCTGATAATCTCCGCTTTATTCCACCTGGAATGATCGGTTGAGGAGGGGAGCATTCGGAGCTTGATCCTTCACGCCAGTTCTTCGAGGAGTGCCTGCATTTCACCCAGGGCATGGGCGTTGCCGGTCCGCTGCGCGCTGGCAATTCCCTGAGCAAGTCGCGACTTGGCTTCATCGGTGCGGCCAGCCTTCACCAGCGTCTGCGCCGCCATGAAGTAGCCGGCGGTGTAATCCGGATGGGTCGAGAGCAGCCGGTCGAACTCGGCCAGCGAGGCATCCGTCTGCCCCTGGTTGGCATGTTCCATCGCTAACCCGTAGCGGGCAAAGGCGTCACCCGGGTTTTGCGTCAGTATCTCGTTAAGCATTGCTATCTTATCCATAGGTGTCTTTCTACTCTACAAGCCTTTGCCTCGACCGGCGTTTCAGTTCAGCGGACGGGAATTTGCATTCATAGACGCAATTGTCGAGACTTAAGTTGACGATTGCACCCAGGCATCCAGTTTCTATGAGGCACAACCCTATGGCCGACTCTCCACTGCCGCCCCGCAAGATTGCTGACTCGCGGTCAGAGATGACCGAACTGATCCTGCCCAATGACGCTAATACGCTGGGTAACCTGCTGGGCGGGCGGCTCATGCACTTCATCGACCTGGTGGGTGCGATGGCTGCCTATCGTCACTCCCGGACGCACGTGGTCACCGCATCGATGGACCACATCGACTTTATTGCGCCAGTGCATGTGGGCGATCTGCTCATTCTGAAATCTTCCCTCAATCGCGCTTTTCGCACCTCCATGGAAGTGGGGGTCAAGGTGTGGGTAGAACACACCATTGACGGTACCTTGCGCCATGTGGCGTCGGCATACCTGACCTTTGTCGCGGTGAACCGCCAGGGAGGCCGGGTGCGGGTGCCTCCATTGGAACCCGAGACGGAAGAGGACAAACGCCGCTACCATGATGCAGGGCGGCGCCGCGAACAAGGTGAGCTAGAACGCGATCGCAAGCAGAGCGCCTTGGCTGCTGCGGGTAACAGGCAAACAGGTTCTTAAAGGAGTTCTCTATGGCACACATGCAAACGCCGCCAGGGCCGCAGACCCTCCCGGGAGTATCGAACATCATCGCCGTCGGATCCGGTAAGGGCGGAGTGGGCAAGACCACGCTCGCGGTCAACCTGGCGATCGCGCTGGCCAAGTTGGGCTTTCGCGTCGGCCTCATCGACGCCGACATCTATGGACCCAATGTTCCACTCATGATGGGCATCGGCCAGCAACCGCGTGTGCTCCCGAACAATCAGATCGAACCGTTGGTCGCCCATGGAGTCAAACTTATCTCGGTTGGCTTGATCTCCCCCGGCGATAAGCCGTTGGTAATGCGCGGCCCCATGTTGCACCAGATCATTCGCCAGTTCCTGCAGCAGGTGCAATGGGGAGAACTCGATTTTCTCCTGATCGATCTTCCGCCGGGTACGGGGGATGTTGTGATCTCGCTGGTGCAGACGGTTCCGCTCACCGGAGCGGTCATCATTTCGACGCCATCGGATGTTTCGCTCCAGGATGCGCGGAAGGCTCTGGAGATGTTCCATCAGGTCAATGTCGAAGTGATCGGGCTGGTCGAAAACATGAGCCAATTCACCTGCCCTCACTGCAATCAGGTGATCGACATCTTTTCCCGTGGCGGCGCGGAACGGCTGGCCAAGCAAGCCAACCTAGCGTTCCTGGGGTCGATCGAATTGAATTCGGAGATACGCCATGGTGGAGATCACGGCTTGCCCATCGTCCTGGCTGGAGAAGGGAACGCGCATGCCCGCCAATTCCTGGAGGTAGCGCGGAAGGTCGCAGAACGCGCGCTCGCGCTCTCGGCAAAAGACGAAAACATCTTGGAGATAAGCTGATCCTTATTTGTTAAGAGGGTCTCACGATCTGTTCAGCGGGTCCCAGCGGGGGCTGGCCGCGATCTTGACAGTGAAACACTCAAGCTTCTAGAATCTGTATGAGCGAGTCTGCGCTGTTGGCTGCTAAAACCAGTGTGGAATGAGCGCATTAGGGCAGGTGGACAATGTCTTCCGACCTTCGAATTAGCCCTCGCGACCGGCTGGTTCTGAACGCCATCATCGAACTTTATATTGCGACCGGGGAGCCTGTCGCCTCCCAGACCGTAGCTCGCCAATTAGACAATAAGGATGGGATGAGCGCGGCGACGATTCGCAACGTGATGGCGGCGTTGGGTGAAGCGGGTTTGTTAGAGCAACCTCACACCTCGGCCGGCCGTTGCCCGACGGCTCGCGCATTTCGGCTTTATGTCGAGCAGCTCCATGGGGGTACGAGAATTAATTCCGGAACACTTACTCAGGAGCGCAGGGATCAAATCGAAGATAGCTTTGCCGGCGTGAGCAGCCCGCAGCAATTTTTGGAAAGAACCTCGCACGTCCTTTCCCTCATTTCGAGCGGTGTGGGCGTGGCCATGGCAGCGCAAGCGGAGACCTACTGGTTGGAACATATCCATTTTTCCAGAATTTCTACTGGTCGCGTGCTCGCGGTGGTGGTTACCAAGTCGGGAGTGGTTCTCGACCGCATTCTCACCTTGGATCGCGATCTTTCGCTGGCCGAGCTGGAGATCGCGGCGTCTTTCTTGAACCAGAACTTCCGTGGCTGGTCGATCGAGCGCATCCGGACGGAGCTTGCCCACCGCCAGGAGCAGGAACGGAGCCAATATGACCAGCTGATGCGGTCGCTCGATGAGCTTTGCCGGAAAGGGGCGCTGGAACAGGAAAGCGCCGTGCAATCTATCTTTATCGTGGGGGTGGCCAACCTGGTTGCGGGCGAGGCGGACGCCGAGCAACTGCGCCAATTGCTGAACGCTCTCGAAACCAAGCAACGGCTGATCGAGTTGCTCGACGCGTATGTGGATGCCCGGCAGCAGTCTGTGCGCGTGGTGGTCGGCCTGGAGGAAACCATCCCGGAGATGCGGAACCTGGTTCTTATCGGTGCTCCGGCCAGGTTGGGCACGCAAAGCCTGGGAACGGTGGCGGTGATTGGTTCTACCCGCATTGCTTATCAGGAGACGATCAACGCCGTGTCTTTCATCGCCCAGCTCTCGGATCGTATATTACCGTCGCAATAGCGCTTTCCCCGTTGGACAGAGAGCCCCAAGCGGGCACTCTGCATCGTTCGACATGATTCTGCATCAAGGTATGCGAAAGGTTTTTCACCCTATCCACTATGGCAACAGCACGCAAAGTCACTGATCCCGATAACGAAGCGCAACAGAATAGCGATCCGCTTGCAGACTCCGTGGATGCTACCGCGGAAACCGGAACGAACAGCGGAGAAGCCGTCGCGACCCAACTACAGGCCGAGATCGATCGCCTCAAGGGCGAACGCGATCAGCTGGTCGACCGGCTGGCGCGCCTGCAGGCTGAATTTGAGAATGCGCGCAAGCGGGAAGCGCGCGAACGCGCAGACTTCCGCGATTTTGCGGTTTCTGGCGCGGTCGAGCAGTTTCTCCCGGTGTTGGATAATTTTCATCTCGCTCTGGGGTCTGCCGGCTCAGTGGAACAGCTTCGTGCCGGCATCGAACTCATCGTGAAGCAAATGGAAGAGGTTCTACGCGCGCTCAACGTGCAGGCGGTAGAGTCCGTCGGTGTCCGGTTCGATCCCAGGGTGCATGAGGCACTGGAAAGCGTCGAACGCAATGATTTACCAGACCATCAGGTCCTCGAAGAAGTTCGCCGCGGATATCGCATCCGCGACCGGCTGCTCCGTCCCGCCCTGGTTCGTATCGTCAATAATCCGCAACAGAAAGAAGCATGAGTAGCGCATCCAACGTGACCAAAGTCGAATACTACGAATATCTGGGCGTGACCCGCGACTGCAGTGAACAAGAGCTCAAGACTGCCTATCGCCGCATGGCCATGCAGTTTCATCCCGACCGCAACCCGTCTCCGGAAGCGGAAGATAAGTTCAAGACGGCCAGCGAAGCGTACCAGGTACTATCCGATCCGCAAAAGCGCGCTGCCTATGATCGTTACGGGCACGCGGGAGTGAGCGGCGCGGGTTCATCGGGCTTCGAGGGCTTTACCAACGCCGATGTGGGCGATATCTTCGGCGACTTCTTCGGCGAGATGTTCAACATGGGTGGGGGGCGTCGCAATGGACGCGGGCAGCGTGGCCGCGACATTCGCTACGATCTCCAACTCGAGTTCGAAGAGGCGGTTTTCGGCAAGCAGGTTGAGATTCAATTCCGCCGGGCAGAGATATGCGCCGATTGCCGCGGCACTGGCGCGCCCGCGGGCCGCGGGCCAGAAACCTGCAAACAATGCGCCGGACGCGGACAAGTACGTTACCAGCAGGGATTCTTCTCGATCGCCCGCACCTGCCCAATTTGTAACGGCAGTGGGCAGGTGATTACCGATCCTTGTCTCCAGTGCAACGGTGCGGGGCTGACCGACCGTCGCCACGTAATCAGTGTCAGCGTGCCGGCCGGTGTGGAAGATGGGACGCGTATTCGCTACCAGGGCGAAGGCGATGCAGGGCGTGCGGGCGGCGGCAAGGGCGACCTTTATGTCGTGCTGTCAGTGAAGGCCCATGAGTTCTTCGAGCGCGATGGCAACGACCTTCATTGCGTCATCTTCGTTTCTTTTCCGCAGGTGGCGCTGGGCGACGAGATTCAAGTCCCGACGCTTGAGGGCGACACCATGCTGCGCATCCATGAGGGCACGCAGTCCGGCAAGGAATTCCGTTTGCGCGGCAAGGGTGTGCCTCATCTCAACGAGCACGGCCGGGGAGACCTGGTGGTGCAGATTGTGGTGCAGACGCCGAAGAGGTTCACGAAAACGCAGAAGGACCTCCTGCGCCAGCTGGGAGAGACCATGCACATTGAGAACAAACCTACCTCGCGCAGCCTGCTGGGCAAGATGAAGGACCTCTTCAGCTAATAGCTGGTGGAGCTTTCATGAAATGCTGGTAGGGATGGTGGAAACAGCAGAGCCTGCCCCGATAGAAGTGGAGGGAGCTATTCGACTTCGCCTAGGGCAGGCTCTGCTGTTTCTTTTCCGGTTCACCCCAGCATCGCTGCAATCACCGCCATCGCGGTGATACCTGCGGTCTCGGCGCGCAGGATTCTCGGACCAAGGCTCACCGGCTGCCAGCCTTCTGCTGTGAAGAGGGTTTCTTCTTCCGCCGTCCATCCGCCTTCCGGTCCCACCGCGAAATGAACTGCCCTCTTTTCCACACTCGGCTGCCCCAGCGCCGAGTGCAGGGTCGCATACAACGTGGTCGAACGTTCCTGTTCGGCGAGCAACAGACTGAATCCGGGCGGGACGGCCTTGCTGTGCACCGCCGACTTCAAAGCCACGAGGTCTTCGACCACAGGCACATCCGATCGGCGCGATTGCTTTGCCGCCTCGCGGGCAACCCGGCGCCAACGTTCCACGCGGGCCTGTGCGGCCTGAACGAGATGTTTCTCACTGCGCCGCGCGCTCATCGGAATGAACCTCTCGGCTCCCAGCTCCGTCGCTTTCTCGATGATCCACTCCATGCGGTCGAACTTGAAGATCGAGAGCAGCAGCGTTACCGGAAGCGCCGGCTCTGCTTTGACCTCAGAGAGCAGCGCAAAGCGCACCGCGTCTCCAGTGACACCGGAAATCACGGCGCGCCACACCCGGTCGCCCGCCACCATGTCACACTCCATGCCGGTTTGCGCGCGCAACACGCGAATCAGGTGAGCTGCCTGCTCGCCCTTGAGGGAAGCGCTGGTGTCATCCCATTCATCGGCAATCCACCGTCTCCGCGTCATGGCGCGATGTCTCCTCAAAAGGTGTGATGGGCGGATACCACTTTGGTAAGCATATGCGCCTCCGGCAGCTTCCCCCCGGATTTCCTGTCGAGCTTGTTGGCGTTGGCGAACTTCATGCGGGTTTCCTTACTGAAAGCCGCACACACGAACTTCTTTGGAGCCTCGTGCAGGAATCCGGGTCGCGCTCCGCTTTTCTCTCCTGCTGGAAGCGGCCGCGGCAAACCACCGAAGGCGGTTTTCTGCACTATGCCGCCATCCGCGGCCGCGGAGAGAAGAGCGCCCGTTTGCCCGGAACCACGCGCAACTCAGATCAGCATGTCCCGCCGCGAATGATTGGAGAAGCCCTATAAACACTGGCGATGCAGCATTCCCCAAAAACACATCGGGGGACGCTTTTGGCGTCCCCCGATTGTGTTGCCTGTTACGTTGCTTGCTTACTTCTTCTTTGCTGTTTTCTTGGCTGCCTTCTTCGCTGGCTTCTTTGCTACTGCTTTCTTGGTTGCCATTTTTTCTATTCTCCCTTTGTCGAGTCGACATCGAACGCTGCAAGAGATACTTTGCAGTTAACGAATGTATAGAATCCAGAAAAAATAGTGTCAAGAAAAAAATCGCATTTGGTGAAGATCAATTCACTAATCGGAATCGATGATGCCAACCTTCCACTTCCCCTCGCGCTCACTTTCCGGCCGCGTGGACACCATAATGTCGCAACAACACCAGCGCGAGACCGCTGATGGAATCATGCCAGGCGTGCGCGATCATTCCTGTCCGCAGTCCTCTGCGCAACAGCGCAAGCACGCCGAACATAGCGCCATACGCGGTGATCAGCAACATGCCCGCTATTCCTTCATAGCCATGCGCGGCGCCAAACACCAACGCGGAGAGCACAACACCGGTCCATATTCTGCGCCCCATGCGAGCGAACTGCTGCTGCAGATACCCGCGGAAGACCAATTCCTCGCAGAACCCGGCGGAGATGCTCAGTACCAGGAAGAGCATCATCTCGACGCCGGTGACCGGTGCGAGTTTCTGGGTCACGTCACCGATCTTCTGCGGATCGATATGCGAACCTGACACTTTTACCAGTGCCTCGCCCAGCACCGCGAGCACGATGACCGCAACCACCCAGTAGGCGAGCGCCACGCCGATATCACCCCACCACCCCCGAGCACCGGGACGTTGCTCTCCCAGAAGTTGGCGCAGCGGGACCTTGCGCATATGCAAGCCCCACACTGCCAAGCCCGCCAGAATCCACTCATACACGATGGTCAGACTGTAGTTGGCCACCAGGCGCAAGGGCTGATCACCAAAGCTGCGCAGTTGCTTTACGCCGGCCACGGATAGCCCAATGATCAGCAGAACCATCAGTGCTGTGTGCCACCAGGGCGCCAGCAGGCCGCCCTCCTGAAATGCTCGCCCGCGTGCAGCTTGGGGTGGTTCGATCGTTGTCATGCCCGCTGTGCCTTTCCTCTACGGAGCTTTTCTCCCCGGGCCCGCATCCTATACACGTTGCCTGCGGCGGGTAGCTCTTGCTATCGTGTTGCGTTGCTTCGGCATCTGAAAAGTGAGGCTACCCGTTATGGAAGATGTAGTCATTGTCGCCGGAGTCCGTACGCCGGTTGGAAAATTTCAGGGTGCACTGTCCGGTTTTTCTGCTGTGCAACTGGGTTCGCTGGTGGTGCGTGAAGCCCTGAGCCGCGCGCGCCTCAAACCCGATCAGGTAGACGAGTGCATCATGGGCAATGTCGTCTCCGCGGGCTTGGGACAGAATCCAGCGCGGCAGGCAGCGATCCACGGCGGCCTTTCTCCCTCGGTCAGCGCGATGACCATCAACAAGGTCTGCGGCTCAGGGCTGAAGGCGGTCGGCCTCGCGGTGCAAGCCATTCAGACGGGTAACGCGGAGATCGTCATCGCCGGCGGCATGGAATCGATGACCAACACACCGTATCTCCTCCCTCAGGGTCGCAGCGGCTTCCGCATGGGCAATGCGACCGTCGTCGATTCGATGATTCACGACGGGCTGTGGGAGATCTACAACGACTACCACATGGGCATCACCGGGGAACATGTTGCGGAGAAGCATGGCATCACGCGGGAGGAGCAAGACCTGTATGCGCTCAACTCGCACCGCAAAGCAGCTGCGGCCTGGCGCGCCTGTTATATGCGAGCGCAGATTCTGCCCATCGAGATTCCCGCCAGGAAGAAAGGCGAGGCGGCCACCTGGTTCGACCGGGATGAATCCGTGCGCGAGGACGCCACGATAGAAGCCTTGCGCGCGCTGAAGCCCGCGTTCAAGAAAGACGGAACCGTAACCGCCGGCAACGCACCCGGCGTGAACGATGGCGCTGCCGCTGTGGTGGTGATGTCGGCGGCGAAGGCTGCATCGCTGGGGCTCACGCCAATGGTTCACATTCGTGCCCAGGCCACAAGTGGTATCGATCCTAAATGGGTGATGCTCGCTCCCGTTTTGGGAATCCAACGCGTGCTGGCAAAGGCAGGCTGGTCGAAAGAGGAGCCGGATCTTTACGAATTGAACGAGGCGTTCTCCGTGCAGGCACTGGGTGTGATGAAAGAAGTTGGCCTGGATGCGGCAAAAGTGAATGTGAACGGTGGAGCGGTCGCGATCGGACATCCCATCGGCGCCAGCGGCGCGCGCGTTCTGGTGGCGCTGATCTATGAAATGATCCGGCGCGATGTGCACAAAGGGGTCGCGGCGCTTTGCCTCGGAGGTGGTAATTCCGTCGCCATGGCGGTCGAACGGTAGGGCGGCCCGGATTTTCTGTAAGCAGCGCAGGACACGACCGCGTGCGCGGCTTTCTTTAAGGAAGGCCGCATGAGGTTCGCCAACGCCAACGATCTCCACAGGAAATCCGGGTACGCATTAATCATGAGCAGGACTTAATGTTTCGGATGGGCAAGGCAAGCGTTAAGCCTTGCTATACTCGCGCCACCGAAACATCTGGAGCCCGATGCTCTTTAAAGCACTCAGTGCGGCGGTCTATGGCATCGACGCTCACATCATCGATGTGGAAGTCGACTACTCCGGTATCCGAACGAAGGACGACAACTTTCATACCGTGGGCTTGCCGGACGCTGCGGTGCGTGAAAGCCGCGATCGCGTTCGCGCTGCCATCAAGAACTCCGGCTTCTATATTCCCCCCACGGATATCACGATCAACCTGGCTCCCGCCGATCTGAAGAAAGAAGGATCGGGTTTTGACTTGCCGATGGCTATCGGCATTCTCGGTGCTTACGGGGCGCTGGAGTTGAAGGACCTCGGGCAATTCCTGCTGGTGGGTGAGCTGGGGCTTGATGGAGCACTGCGCGGTGTTCCTGGTGTGCTACCTATTGCCGTTGCTGCGCGCGCACGCGGGATTGCCAATCTTCTCGTACCAGAGCGGAATGCTGCCGAGGCCGCAATGGTCGAGGGTTTGAATGTCTACCCCGTCCGTTCTCTGATCCAGGTGCGTGAACTGCTGAACGCGGCCGCCAACGGCGGTATCCATGACCAGCCGCTCCGTGTGGACTCACAGCACTTGCTGGGCGAGTTACGTAACTTTGCCCTCGACTTCAAAGATGTTCGCGGGCAGCAGATGGCCAAGCGCGCCCTGGAAGTATCCGCCGCCGGTGGCCATAACATCCTCATGATCGGCCCGCCCGGCTCTGGCAAAACCATGTTGGCCAAGCGTCTACCGTCGATTCTCGCGCCGCTCCGCCTGGAAGAGGCGCTCGAGACCACCAAGATACATTCGGTCGCCGGTGTGCTCGATGCGGACGCAGGATTGGTTACGCAGCGTCCGTTTCGCTCCCCGCACCATTCCATCTCGGACGCCGGGCTCATCGGGGGTGGAAGTATTCCACGCCCCGGCGAAGTATCGCTGGCGCATAATGGCGTGTTGTTTCTGGATGAGCTTCCCGAGTTTCCCCGAAATGTGCTGGAGGTGATGCGCCAACCACTCGAGGATGGAACCGTCACCATCTCTCGCGCCGCGATGTCGCTCAGCTTTCCCGCTCGCTTCATGCTTGCGGCAGCGATGAATCCTTGCCCTTGTGGTTATTTCAACGACAAATCGCACGAGTGCTTGTGTACGCCGCCGATGATGCAGCGTTACATCTCAAAAATTTCCGGGCCGCTTCTGGATCGCATCGACATCCATATTGAGGTTCCCGCGGTGCAATACCGTGAGCTTCGTTCCGGGGCTGCCGGCGAGGGCTCGGTGGAGATTCGCGCGCGCGTGCTGGCGGCGCGGGAGCGACAGCACCAGCGTTTCAAGGCAGATCGCATCTACACCAACGCACAGATGAGCACCCGCCAGATTCGCACCCATTGCGAGCTTTCAGCGGAGGCAGAACGTCTGCTTGAGCGCGCCATGCAACAGCAAGGCCTAAGCGCCCGCGCCCATGACCGGATACTGAAGGTCGCCCGCACCATCGCAGACCTCGATGCGCAGTCCGCGATCACAGTAGGCCACATCGCGGAAGCCATTCAATACCGCACCCTCGACCGCAGCTTCTGGAGTTGAGAGAGAACCTTAGCAGTTGCGTTCCCAACGCGAATGTCCAGGGAGTACCGCCCTCCCTTGTAACTGCTGCGGAAGGGAAACGACAAAAGGTTGACTGTGGCGTCATTGAGGGCGGCGTATCCCACTCAAGCCCAAAAGCTGGGCTTGAATGGGGCACCCAAGGTTCGTTGCACAACTCGTGCTCGAGAAACTACAGCCGGGTCAGCGCTTGGATGAGTTTTCGGTGTTGCGGGTAGGTAGCCGCAAGTTCCGATTGCACAGCTAATTCGAAGTCGGCGAAGTCGAAGCCCGGCGCCACGGTGCAACCCACCAACGAAAACCCCACACCATCTTTCACGCGGGAGGCAAACCAGCAGCCTGCTTTCACCACCGCCTGAAATACACCCTCATCGCAACCCAGGTGCAACTCGGAATAATTTCCTTCAGGATCGATGACATACACGACCAGCGAGCTCCCAGCATAAAAGTGCCATACCTCGTCAGAAGCAATGCGATGGAAGGCAGAAAAATTCTGTCCGTCGAGCAGGAAATAAATCGCCGTCGACGCAGACCTATCTCCCTGGAATTCTGAAGGCAAGGCGCTGCGGACAATCGTCAGGCCGGACTTATAAGTGGCGCGGAAATATCCACCCTCAGGATGAGGACTCAGGCCCAGGCGGGCAATCCAGAACTGCGCATCTTTTTCCAAAGAGGAGTCCTAGGTCCGCGCCGGCTCCGCCGCAGACGCCTCAGCCCGTTGCCGCAAAGCATGCACCACGACTCGCAGCATTTCTTCTTCCGGCGCCCGCTTGCCGGTCCAGATCTCAAACTGGCGCGCGCCCTGCTGCACGAACATTTCGACGCCGGTCACGGCGGGGATTCCTTTTTGCCGAGCCATGCGAAGGAACGGAGTATCCACCGGGTTGTAAACCAGATCAAAGACCAAACGAGCGTTGATTTCCTTTGGCTCTAGAATGTGTTGTGGTTTCACCCCGTGCATGCCGACAGCAGTTGCGTTCACGATCACATCGAATGTGGTCTTGGCGACCAGCTCGCGGCGAATGGTTTTCGCTTTGGCCTCACGCGCCAGCTTCTGCGCAGTCTGCGGGGTACGATTCAGAATCAAAACTTCGGCTCCCTTGTTGACCAGGCCGAAGACCGCCGCCCTGGCTGCGCCGCCGGCGCCCAATACCAGGATCTTTGCGCCGGATAGCGAAAGCCGCTTTTCGAGTGGGCGCACGATGCCGCCAACATCGGTATTGAAGCCGTAAAGCTTTCCATCGTGCGCCCGAACAATCGTGTTGCAGGCGCCGATTTGCGACGAGATGGGGTCCATGTTCTCGAGATGCTTCAGCACCTCCTGCTTGAGCGGCATGGTCACACTTAATCCGGAGAGGGGCAACTCGCGGACCAGTGTCAACAAGTCACTCAGCTTGCTGGTTTGCAAGGCGAGGTAAACCGCATTCACCGTTTCGCGGTGAAAGGCCGTGTTTAACATCAGTGGGGAGAGCGAGTGCTTGATGGGGTTTCCCGCTACACCATAGACCCGGGTAGCCGCATCGATCTGGCTAATCCGATAGGTCTCGGTAAGTGTGCGTGCGGCAATTTGTCCGGGAGCTGTCTCCTCGCCCTGGGTGGCGGCGGCAAAGGTGAAGACGCTGCCCGCACGAATGGCGAGCACCCGGCTGATGATTCCCTGGTCGCCCATGCACAGGCCGACCATGTTGGCCATGTCGCCGGTGCGTTCCAGAAAGTGCATCATGACCACGTTGTCGGCGAGCGACTTGGCGGTGGATACAATTTTTATGAACTCTGGTTCGTAGGGCCGGATACGTTCGAAGATGCCATCCAAGTCCTTGGTGGACTGAAAGTCGTGGTACGAGACCATGAGGGCCACGCCGCGGGTGCGCAGCTTTTCCAGGTCCGACGCCTTGATAGCTTCGGCGGTCTCCAGCTCCAGATCGATCAAATGGAAGCCCGAAGCGCTAGCCTTCTGCAGCACCTCCAGTTCAGCGGCAATTGCGCCCTTGAACTTCCCGCCGTTGGGGGCGCGGCGGCAGGTGGCTATCGCCGTGACCACGGTGTTTTCCGCCAGGAACTCTTTCAGCTTGGGTAATGCAAGGAGAGGCTTCTCGAGGTAATCCAGGCGGAATTCCAAAAAGGGGCTGTCGCGCAGGGCCTCGGTGGCGCGATCCACCATCTCGCCGGCGGTAGAACCAATGATCGCCACGCACACTTTGCCCATACGCGAGCGTAAGTAGTGCTGTGAGAGAGATGGAGCAGCAGAATTCATGGTAACAATCTGGGCATCTTAATGCCCACACCGGCCGGATGCAAGGACCGTATTCCAAGCCCTGGAATAGGTTAGGAGCCTGGGGTAACCTTGGGATGGTAAGGAGCAACCTTGAATCATCTATCGACTGAGGAAACAACCGCTTTACATCCCTGGAGTGAAAGTGGAGATATCGATGCGGCTGCACTGGAAAGCTGGGTCCAGGGGCGCCTCTCCTGGCAGCGCAAGCAGATTGAGCGTCTGTTGGCCGTAGAGGGTCAGAAGACCCTGGAAAATACCCTGCGCCCTTATGACGATGTGGTGGCCACACTGAGCGGGGCTGGATCGCTCGCGTCCCTGCTGGATAGCGTGCACCCGGACAAAGCGGTGCGCGACAAAGCCCGGGAGTTGACGCAAACCGTGGCCGAAGCAGCCACTGCCTTGTCTCTCAACCAGGAGGTCTACCGCGCCCTGGTGGCCGTTGATATGGCCAACGCCGATCCGGCGACCGCGCACTACATGAGCCAGACGCTGCTGAACTACCGGCTGGCCGGCGTGGATAAGGATGATGCAACGCGCGCCCACCTGCGCCAGCTCTCCGACCAGGCCACAGAGATAGCGCTCACCTTTGCCAAGAATGTGCAGGAGAACGTCAATCGGGTAGAGGTGCGGGACCTATCCGAGCTCGGTGGGCTGCCCGAGGACTATATCCGTAACCATCCCGCGGATGCGCAGGGCGTCATCACCCTCACCACCGACTACCCCGACATGCAGCCGGTGATGACCTTTGCCGGCAGCGCGGATTTGCGGCTGCGCATGTTCCGCGCTTACAACACCCGCGCCTACCCAGCCAACCGGCCGCTGCTACTGAACCTGCTGGCCGTGCGGCAGCAGATTGCCTCCATCCTGGGCTTTGCCTCCTGGGCCGATCTGGCAACCGCTAATCAGATGATGGGGTCAGCCGCCAACATGAGGAACTTCATCGGTCAGCTGGAGCAGGCTTCCCGCGCAGGGGCCGAGCGCGAATACCAGATGGTGCTGGCTTTCGCCCGCAAGCAACAGCCTGGACTCGCCGCGCTCAAGAGCAGCGACCGGGGTTATTGGTATGAGCAGTACCGCCGCGAAGCCTTCGACTTCGACTCGCAATCCGTCCGACCGTACTTTCCTTATGACGCGGTGGAGAAGGGGATACTCGAAACCGCTGCGCGGCTGTTCCACGTCAGTTTCCAGCGGAACCCGGATGCCGGCGTCTGGCACCCCCAGGTAAGCGCCTGGGATGTCTATGATCGGGGAAGCCTGTGCGGTCGCTTCTACCTGGACATGCATCCCCGCGAGGGCAAGGACAAGTGGTTCAGCGCAGCGCCCCTGATTCCCGGAATCGAAGGCCGCCAGCTTCCCGAGGCGGCGCTGATTTGCAATTTCCCCGGCGGCAGTGATCACAAGGATGATCCAGGCCTGCTGCAATATAGCGACGTAGTCACGTTCTTCCACGAGTTTGGCCACCTGATGCACGCCATCCTGGGCGGCCATCAGAAATGGGCGGGCGTGAGCGGCATCGCGACCGAAGGGGACTTTGTCGAGGTGCCCTCGCAGATGTTGGAGGAGTTCTTCCACGACGCCAAGCTGCTCGCATCCTTCGCCCGCCACTACCAGACGGGGGAGCCGATACCGGAGGTCCTGGTCGAACGCATGAATCGCGCTAGCGCCTTTGGCAGAGCCGATGGCGTGCGCACCCAGCTCTTCTATACCAGCTACTCTCTCGATGTGCACAACCGGCCCGCGCAGGAACTGGATCCGGATGCCATGCTGGAGGAGGGCTACAAGCGCATGTTGCCTTATGAGTGGGTGGACGGTAATCGGATGTACGCCAGCTTCACCCACCTGATCGGCTACACATCGAACTACTACACCTACATGTTTGACAAGGTGATTGCGCTCGATTTCTTCCGCCAGTTCGACTCCGCCAACCTGCTGGAGGGGCCCACGGCGATGCGCTACCGGCAGGCCATTCTCGAACCGGGTGGATCCAAGCCGGGCAGGCAGCTGATCGAGGACTTTCTCGGCCGCGAGCAAAAGATGGATGCCTTCGCCCTGTGGGTGGGCGAGGAATTCGCCGGCTCCTCCACCGATCATTAGAAGTGGAGACGAGAAGAGGAGAAGCAATGGCATCGGCGATTGTGCGGAAGGCATGGCAGGGTAAGTGGGCGCTGGTTACCGGTGCCAGCGCCGGTATTGGCGAAGCCATCGCGGCCGAGTTGGCCCAGGCCGGGGTGAACCTATTTCTCACGGCCCGCCGCCAGGACCGGCTCGACCAGCTGGCGGAGCGGCTTCGCGCCAGCCATGGGGTCCGGGTGCAGGTGATCGTTGCCGACCTGGCCTCGCCGCAGGCCCCGCAACAGATCTTCGATGCCACCGAAGGGGCCGGCCTGCAGGTGGAGGTGCTGGTGAACAATGCGGGCTTCGGGGAGTATGGCGAGTTTCTGCGGTCCAACCTGGAGATGCAAGTGAGTATGGTGCAGGTGAACTGCACGGCCGTGGTTCATCTCACCCGGTTGTTCCTGCCGGCCATGGTGGAGCGCCGGCGGGGTGCGGTGATGATCGTGGCGTCGACAGCGTCGTACCAGCCGGTGCCGTACCTGGCGACCTACGGGGCGACCAAGGCCTTCGATCGCATGCTCGCGGAAGCCCTAGCCGAAGAAGTGAAGCGTTACGGCGTGCAGGTGAGCGCCCTTTGTCCTGGACCCACCGAATCGGAGTTCAGCCAGGTAGCCGGCAACCGCACCGGGGACAACCGTAAGCCGCAATCGGCCGCCGAGGTGGCACGGCGCGGATTGGAGGGCCTGGCTGAGGGAAAGCATTCGGTCATTACTTACCTGGCCGGGCGGGTGCAAGTCTTTGCCCAGCGATTTGTTCCGCGGCGAGTAGTGACGGGTGCGGTCGAGCGCATGTTCCGGCCGGAACACCTCAAATAATCCCGGGCATCTTTTTTTCCACAGAACAACTTTTTTTCTGAAGACGCATCAGAACTAGGTAATAACAGAGGCTACTTCAGATTTTTCCAACCTAGGCACTTGTTTTATCCCCATTGAAGCTTCGCCACGGCGAGCTCTTCTCCAGCAAATCCCTGATTGACCCTCCTTATTAGCCTCTCGAACGGGCCCGCCGGAAGGCGGGCCCACTGTATTGCGCCCTGCATACATAGGCACCGCCCTACGCATCGTAAGATAGCGGGGATGGCCTCTTCCCGTTCCTCCCGCCACGCGCCTCAAAGTCGGCCGCCGCAGCCAGTGGAATTTCTCTCCGCCCCGGGGTGGGGAGGACCGAAGCATCCGGACCTCGCCTGGCTTCTCCATGGATTCAGCACGCGAATCGGCGGGCGAACAACCGTCTACCATCCCGGCGAAGCGGGGAAATTCGATCTCAATCTAGGTTTTACCGACGCCGATGACCGGAAGATCGTGGCTGCCAATCGGAAGCTGTTTGCGACCGCGGTTTCTGAAGGAAAAGACATACTTGGGCTGGTAACTCTGCGCCAGATCCATTCCTCCCTTATCCGCAGGGTCGGGGCAAAAGACGTGCATGGGTACGAGATGCCGGCGGTGCTGAAGGGTGACGGCCTGATGACGGATGAGCCGGGCGTGTTATTGGGTATCCAGACTGCGGATTGCATCCCTGTCCTGGTGTTGGACCGAAAGCAGCGCGCGGTTGCCGCATTTCACGCGGGGTGGCGCGGCACGCTGGCGCGCATCGTAGAAAAGGGAGTGGGGCGCATGCGGTTGGAGTTTGGCTCCCGGCCGCAAGATCTAATGGCTTCCGTCGGGCCCGGCATCGGGCAGTGCTGTTACAGTGTCGGAGAAGAAGTGCAGCAGGAATTCGAGTCGCAATTTACCTATGCGTGCAAGCTCTTCCGCGAGGTATACGACTCCGATCAGGTCAGAAACAAATACCCCATGCTGTTCCTCACCGCTCGTGCTCCTGGGCACAGCGCGATCGGACCGGCCGTGCATCTGGATCTGGCGGACGCCAACCGGCGGCAGCTGCTCTCCGCTGGCGTTAAGAAGGCAGCCATCTTCATGAGCGGGCAGTGTACGGGCTGCCATACGGATCGATTCTTCTCCCACCGGATCGAACGGGGATTTACCGGCCGTATGATGAGCGTGATTGGCGTCGCCCGTGGCCGGTCTAAATAGAAGTCCAGGCTTTAGGCAGCCGAGTGTCCTTCTCCGCTAGCCGGCTTGGTCTCATCTGGTTCCGGCCCCGTTCCCTTGGGGTTGACCAGGTCGCGCAATTCCTTGCTGGGTTTGAAATACGGAACTCGCTTGGCGGGGACGTCCACTTTGGCCCCGGTTTTCGGGTTGCGCCCCGTCCTGGGCTTGCGCTGGCGGATGCGAAAGCTGCCGAAACCGCGGATTTCGATCTTGTCGCCGGTACGCAGCGCGTGAATCACGGAATCGAAAATGGTATCCACGATCATTTCCCCATCCCGGCGCGTCAGGTCGCCCAGTTGGGTCACTTCCTCAACGAGGTCTGCTTTGGTCATGGTCCTATCTTCCTCAAAGTATAAAGGTAACCCGTGTCAGCTATAGTAGATGCAGCATCTTGATGGTACATCGGAAACAATTGCAACTACGCTTTGCCTGTGGATCGTAAGTCGACTGGTATCCGATTCCGATCGATTTCATCAAAATCAGGTCTGCTCGATGAGACTTTCTGACGATTCCGGGCGTTACCCTGGATGGGTGACAGATGCGCCAGCCTGGAGCAGAGTAGCGTAGAATTCACCGCGTATCAATTAGACACACCTTCGGGGAATAAGGCTTGGAACGGCCTTTGATTAGCGTCGTTATTCCGGCTTATAACGAAAGCGCCCGCATCGGCAAAGCTTTGGACGAAATTCTGTCTTGCGTCCGGGACCGGGGCTGGCGGGCCGAGGTGCTGGTTGTCAATGACGGTTCCACCGATCGCACCGGGGCCATTGTGCAGGAATTTGCGGAATCTCATCCCGAGGTACGACTGCTGAATAATCCCGGGAATCGGGGAAAAGGGTACAGCGTGCGCCACGGCGTGCTGCACGCTGTCGGCGAAGTGGTGATGTTCACCGATGCCGATCTGTCAGCCCCTATGGAAGAGGCCGAGCGGCTGTTTGGGGCCCTGGACGAGGGCGCCGACATCGCCATTGGTTCCCGCTGGCTGGAGCGCACGCGGCAAACCCTTAAGCAGCCACTCTACCGCCAGTTTTTTGGGCGCTGCTTCAACGCGATTACCCGCCTGGTAGTGGGATTGCCCTTTGCCGATACACAATGCGGGTTCAAAGCATTTCGCCGTCCCGTGGCCCAGACCATCTTTCAATTGCAGCGCATCGAGCGTTGGGGTTTTGATCCCGAGCTGCTCTTTATTGCGCTAAAGCGTGGCTACATCATTCGCGAAGTGCCGGTCACCTGGGGACACGACCAACGTTCCCGCCTCAGCTACCTCAAGGACGGGGTCAAGATGCTAGAGGAGATAGCCTACATTCGCTGGGAAGCGTTTGCGGGTGCATATGACCGGCGGGTAGGGGAGTTCACGCCAGAGTGGCCGGTCGTTAAGAGCTAAGTCTTTTCTTTCCCTCGGCGGCTCACAAGACGAGTGAACCGGGAACCAAATCCGTGGTTTCTGTCTGTACCTTGCTCGCCTTCACGGCAACGCGAATCTGCTTATCGCCGGTCTGCTCCATCACCATTGTTTCCGAACAGGTTCCGCACAACCAAAAGTGCCTTAGCCGGCGGCCGTGCCCCCCTGGGACGGGTGCGGGTGTGTTTGGGTCTGGTAAATCGAAAAGAAAAATTCTTCCCTCCCGAAGATAATGAAGCGGTTTGCCACAACTTGGATTAGCACATTGATTGACCATGAAACTCCCCTATGCTTGGAGCGGAAAAAGAGCGAAAGGGTTTCCTGCGAAAAGAGGGAAGCGCGTGTGCGACAATAAGCAGTTCGCATGCCCATACTGCGCTCGATTCTGATCGCGCTCTCCCGCAATTCGTCATTACGCAACTTCGCCGAGAATTCGACTGTTGGCGGGCGGATGTCCTCCCGCTTTGTAGCCGGTACGAGGGTCGAAGACGTACTGACCGCGGCCACCGCGGTGAATCGCCAGGGTATGTCGACCACGCTCGATAGCCTGGGAGAAAACGTGCATTCTCCTCAGGAGGCGCAAGCGGGAGCGAACGTGTATCACCGCCTGCTCGACGCCATCGAGCAGCGCCGGCTGGATGCCAATATAAGCGTGAAGCTGACCCAAATGGGCATGGATCTTGGCCCGGAACTGGTCTTTACGACGGTAGCCGGCCTGGTCAAACACGCAGTGGCGGCCAACACCTTCGTGCGCATCGACATGGAGGGGTCAGAGTATACGCAGGCCACCATCGACCTGGTATCCAGGCTGCATGCCATGGAAGAAAACCGCGGCCGCGTGGGTGTGGTCATCCAGGCTTACCTTTACCGGAGTGGAGCGGACATCGAGCGCTTGCTGGCCCAGGGGATTCGCATACGGCTATGCAAAGGGGCCTACCAGGAGCCGTCGAACGTGGCCTTTCCTGACAAAGCGGATGTAGACCGGAACTTTGTCAGGCTGATGCAGGTCCTGCTTCCCAGCGGGGTGTACCACGGGATTGCCACCCACGACGAAAAGATGGTTGAAGCTACCTGTCGCTTCGCGAAAGAGCGCGGAATCGGGTCCGACCAGTTTGAGTTTCAGATGCTGTACGGCGTGCGGCGCGATTTGCAGAAGTCTCTGGTGGCGGCGGGCTATCGCGTACGGGTTTATATTCCTTTTGGGACCGAGTGGTATCCCTATTTCATGCGCCGGCTGGCGGAACGGCCGGCGAACCTGCTATTCATAGCCCGGAATTTCTTCCGCAAATAACCTTCTGTGGAGAGCAACTTGAAGACCAAGAACGCACTAAAGCAGGCGGAGCTCATTCTCAAACTGTATGAGATTCGCCGGGAGACAGCGCTGCGCGCTGCGCGCGATTACGTTGGGGGTGAATTCCAGCCCAAGTCGGTGGATGAGTTTGTGAGCCTGGTTAAGGATGGTGGCAAGCCGAGTGGGCACATCCTTCAAGTTTACGGCTATTGGGACATGGTCGCTGCCTTTGTGGTGCACGGAGCGCTGGACGAATCTCTCATCTTCGACACCTGCCAGGAGATGTATTTCCAATTCGAGAAGATCCAGCCCTACCTTGCAGGCTTTCGGCAAAAGATGAACCTGCCGGAATTTCTCAAGAGCATGGAAGCGGTAGTGGCGGGCGCTCAGGAAAAACAGACCCGCGCCGCCAATAAGACGAAAGCTCCCAAACCACAGAAGTCCGCCAAGCAGGCAACGGAATCCGAGGATGGGGCACTGCCCCCAACTGAACCCTCGGTCGGGGGCCGATAACAAGTGTAGGTTAGTTCTTTCCTTCAAAATTTTGATGAGGATGGAAGGGTGTGTTCGCTTCGCGCTTGGCGTACAGCTTTTTCTTTCTAAAGCACATGTTGCGGGAGAGCGCGCATTTGTCTCAGTGACTGTTTTCCAGTGCCAGCACCGCGAATCCTGTTGCGGCGTCGCTCATAAAGCGGCCGATGTCCGTCGCCGGATCGCGTTTTTTGTTCAGCGACCAGGCAGACCAGTTTCCCTGGTCCTGGCTTTGATTTTGGGCCAGCCAGACCAGCCCGCGCTTTACCGGGGCATGTCCTACGCCTGATTCTTCCAGCGCCAGGACCGTCAGGCCGGTAGCCAGTCCGTCGCTCTTCGTTTCCTCGGCGGTGTCATCGTTTCTCTTCCATGTACCCATGTCGCTGAGGCTCCAACCCCCGTCCGGCCGCTGTTTGGAAACCAGCACGGCCACCAGGGCGGTGCGCTCCTTCTCGGTCAATAACCCAGGCAGCCTGGCGGAAGCCCACAACAAATAGACCTTGTTCAACAAGGGCTGCGAAGCATACTCCCGGCGCAGAAAGCCGCGGAGTAAACGCAGATTCTCCTGGATCTTTGGGTCGCTGCGATAATTATCTGGAGCTCTTCCCACCGCGATTGCCGCCAATGTCGCGCCACAGTACTGGGACTCACTCGATTCCCAGGGAGCCAAGTGGAAGTTTTGCCAACCCCAGGCACCGGCCTGCTCGCCAGACTTGATTTGGAGCGCCCACATATTGTCGAAGGCACTGCGCGTGATGTCGGTCAGATGGTTCTTTCGCTGGTCGTAAGAGACCAGAATAAGAGTGTTGATCACCGACTCTGTCGACCGCGAATCTGCTGCCAGGGTGGGGCCGGTCTTGCTATTGGCATAAAAGGGCTGAACCTGGTTCCACAAGGTGACCCGCCGTAGCACGTTGTTCAGCAGGATGTGCTCCTGCGCAGTCGGCGCATCTTCTCCCAACGCGGACCGCAGGCTGGACCGGGAAAGCGCGTAGGGCACTACAGTGTGGCACGAAACACAAACCGTCTTATGATCTCGTTCCGCAGAAGGCCAGCTTTGCCACCATACCTCACGGCTGTCGAGGTAGTGAGCAGCAGCCGCCTGGTTCCAGGTCGTGGGTGATGAAGCGGCTGTGTCGTTGGCACTTGCAGGTGAGGCGGCGTATGCAGTTGCGCCCAGCAAGGGAGCGGCAAAGACGATGGCGAATAGGCGAGCGGGTTTCACGCGTGCACATCTCCTTATCAGGCGGCTAAAGATAACTAGAGCATCTCCCCCAAGAATGAAGAGAACCTGCACTGCCTGGCACCAGAAAAGATGGAAACGGGAGAGAGACTTGAGAGTAGCGTACCACAGGGTTTTTCCTGGGTTCGAGGGGTTTATCCTTCGCTCGGCCCACGCCGGGACTCGATCTCTTCCATCAGTTCCGCGACCTCAGTCTTGCGCTCTTCCCCGAGTGCGCGCAATCCCTCGATTACCCCGAGCCGGTCTTCGACGGAACGGTTCTGGTTGAACTTCTGCTTGCCTTCGAGGCGAAGGATGCGAAATTCGAAACCGACAATCGCTTTCAGTTGGGAATCGATATACACAGCGGGTGCATCCGTGACCTGCCAGGGAGCAGGAAACGAGGCTTCGTGCCGCTGGGTCAGATCCGTGACCATGGTCCTTAGCCATTCCGGATCTTCAAAGAAGGTTAAACGGCCATAGGCATGAATAGCGGCGTAGTTCCAGGTTGGCACCACTCTCCCTGTCTCCTGCTTGGCGGGATACCAGTTCGGGGTTACGTAGGTGTCCGGACCAAGGAAGATGATGAGCGCTTCTGCATTGGGATCAGTTTCGCGCCATTGCAGGTTAGCGCGCGAGACATGGCCAGTCAGGGTCCCGTACTCGCCCTTGGTCTCATCCAGCAGCAATGGCAGATGCGTGGCAACCAGCCCCTGGGTAGTCATGGTGACCAGTGTCGCGAGCTCGCTTTGCCTCATGGCCGCATGGAGCAGTGCGAGATCGGTTACCTCAAAGGCTTTGGGAGTGTACATGCGTGCCTCCGCTTAACTGTCTTATACCATTTAGACTTCTCCAGGGGGCTTCATGAGTTTGTCCAACAAACACGCGGGTACGGGGACAGCAAGCAGCCAACCGCCCATTCCTGAACCATCGTTCGCGGAGCGAGCGCGCACGCTGTTGCACCTGGGCCGCGTCGGTAGCCTCTCCACCCTTTCCCGCAAGCGGCCGGGCTTTCCTTTCGGCTCTTTGATGCCCTTTGCTCTGGACGGCGCGGGGCGGCCAGTCTTTCTGATTAGCACCATGGCCATGCACACGCAAAACCTGCAGCAGGATAGACGCGCCAGCCTGCTGGTGACGCAGGCGGAAGCAGCCGGCGATCCGCTCGGGGCGGCGCGGGTCACATTGGTGGGAGACGTTGCACCCATCGCGGCGGCCGAGCTGGGAGAAGCGCGCCGGCTCTATCTGGAGCGCCACGAAAACAGCAAATACTGGGTCGACTTCGACGATTTTGCTTTCTTCGCCATGGACTTGGTCGATGTCTACTACGTGGGCGGCTTCGGAGTCATGGGATGGATCACTGCGCAGGAGTATAGCCAGGCGCACCCAGACCCATTGGCCGACGCGGCCGCCGGGATCCTGCAACACATGAATGCCGATCATCAGGACGCGCTCATCTTGCTGGCGCGTGTCTTTGCCGGCACGGAAGCGCAGGAGGCGGTGATGACTGCGGTGGATCGCCTCGGATTTCACGTGCGCATGAAGACCGAAGACGGCATGAAGGGCGCCCGCCTGGCGTTCCACAGCGAAGTGACCACACCGCTGGAAACCAGGAAGATGCTGGTGGAAATGGTGCAGCAGGCGCGCCGCTCGTGAGCACACTCTACCGTCCTGAACTGCTCTACTCCCAGCCCGCGTTCACCGGAGGGCCGGGGCTTTTAGTCAGTTCAACCGGGAGTGTCTTAGCTGGAGATTCGAACGCCCCCGCTACCGTTGTTGATCTGCCGGGGAAGGCGTTGTTTCCCGGCTTTGTGAATACACATTCTCATTCCTTTCAGCGCTTGATCCGAGGCAAGTCGGAGTCCCGGGTGACGAGCGGCCGTGATTTCTGGTCATGGCGCGGGACGATGTACCATGCAGCCGCAAAGCTTGATCCGCAGGACGTCTACGACGTAGCTCGCATGGCCTTTCTGGAGATGGTGCTGAGTGGGATCACCACCGTGGGCGAGTTCCACTATCTGCACAATGCCCCCGGTGGCCGTCCTTATGACGATCCAAACTTGTTGAGTAAGCAGATCATTGCAGCCGCCCGGTCCGTAGGGATACGCATCGTCTTGTTGCGGTCGGCCTATATGCGATCGGGATATGAATTGCCACTGGACCCGGGCCAGATCCGGTTCTTCGAATCTGCCTCCCAGTTTCTCGACAACATGGAGGCGCTCCGGAAAGAGTATCCCGCCGATTCCACTGATGTACGTTTCGGTGTTGCGCCGCACAGTTTGCGCGCAGTGCCTTTGCGCGAACTCAAAGAGATTGCAGCGTGGACGCGGGAGCGGAAGTTGCCACTCCACATGCACGTGGCGGAACAGGTTGGCGAAAACGAAGCCTGCTTGCGTGAGTATGGGCTGACGCCGGTCGCGCTGCTGGGCAGCGAAGGTGTCCTTGGACCCGACTTCACCGCGGTGCACGCGATCCATATCACCGCGGATGAGATCGAGCTGCTTGCCAGGGCCAATACAACTGTTTGCTCTTGCCCCACGACGGAACGTAACCTTGGCGATGGCGTAATCGCTGCTGACCAAGTCTTGCGAAAGGGCATCCGGATTGCGTTCGGGTCGGATAGTCAGGCGCAGATCGATCCGCTGGAGGATGCGCGTGAGCTGGAGTACCATTTGCGTCTCGAGCGACAACAGCGCGCCATCCTGGACCAGATTGGCGAGCAGACGTTGGCCTCGCGCCTATTCGACTGCGCCACCGTTCACGGAGCCCGCGCGGTTGGCGCGCCAACCGGCGGATTGACTGTAGGCTCGCCGGCCGATTTCTTCACCGTGGATCTGGACGATGTCTCGATCGCCGGAAACTCCGGCAACGATCTATTGCCTTTGGCCGTCTTCTCGCTCAGCCGGTCCGCCATTCGCGATGTGATGGTGAATGGCCGTTGGGTGATTCGGGATCAGAGGCACCCGTTGCAGGAGGAGATTGTCTCCCGGTTTAAAGAGCTTCATCGCAAGCTCTGGGGAAGCAGCCAGGGGACGAGATGAAGTGGAATCTTGCTCCTCGTTCATTACTGGATTAAGATGGGACTAAACTAACCGGGCTTAGTCTATGAAGAAGATCATACGTACCGTGAATATTCATGAAGCGAAGACCCAGCTTTCAAAGCTGGTCGATCTGGCTTCAAAGGGAGAACCATTCATTATCGCCAAGGCCGGCAAGCCACTGGTCAAAGTGACCGCGATTGATGCTCCGGTTCCCGCGCAAGTACGGCGCTTAGGCTTCATGGTGGGCCAGATTGCCGTTCCAGACGACTTCGACTCGATGGGTAGTTCCGAGATCGCGGGGATGTTCGACGGTGAGTCATGAAACTCCTGCTGGATACTCATTTGCTCCTTTGGGCTGCCGGGGAGCCTGACAGGCTATCGACGGTCGCCCGCAGGCTGATCAAGGACTCCAACAACGAACTCACCTTCAGCGCAGCCAGCTTTTGGGAGATTGCAATCAAGCGGGGGCTTGGGCGGGAGGATTTTCAAGTAGACCCTCGATTGTTGCGGCGCGGACTGCTAGATAACCGTTATAGCGAATTGCTAATCGGCAGCGATCACGCGGTCGCGATTGACGGATTGCCTCGACTTCATAAAGACCCATTCGATCGCATCCTCGTCGCGCAGGCGATGGTGGAAGGCATCACGCTGCTGACGGCGGATCCACTGGTAGCGCAATATGCTGGTCCGGTCCGCCGAGTGTAGTGGAACGCCGGCTACATAACGGATTCTTGTTGCTGGCGCTTATCCTTTGCGTGCTGCGTTTCGCTTATCTGCGAGCAGACTTTCCCAACCACTCGCCGTGGATGATGGACCAGGCGAAGTTCACCGATGAAGGTTGGTGGGCAAACGCGGCGGTTCGTCATTACGTCATCGGGCATTGGGAGGTCGTGGGGGACTACAATCCCGCGGCTGCGGTTCCAGTTTGGCCTACCCTGCTGACCGTGGTCTTTCACTTCACCGGTGTCAGTATCGTCGCGGCGCGCGCGGTGAACGTGTTTTTCTCGATTGCGACCGTGGGTCTTGTCTACCTTCTCGTTCGCCGCTACGCCTCTGAGACACCAGCGGCTGTAGCGGCTCTGCTTCTGGCGGCCAGTCCCTTCGCCTTTGCTTTTAGCCGTCTCGCCACATTAGACACCATGGTGAACTTCGAGTTCTGCCTGGTGTTATGGGTCGCGTCCTACGCGAACCCACGGCGAATCTGGCCGCCGATCCTACTTGGCCTTCTTATCCCCATCCTGCTGCTGACCAAGACCACGGCAATCGTTTTAGTACCCGCCGGCCCTATGGTTGCTATGGACGGCAACGAAAGAAAAGATTTCTGCCGGCGATCCTATGGGTGGGCGCCGTGGCGGGCGCAGGGATAGGCATCTATCTGTCCGTTGTCTTACGGTCCCGATACGCTGACGACTACCACTACTTTTTCGGCATCAACGCGCTGGCGGACGTGGAATGGGACCGCACCGGGTTCCTCCTGCGGCAGTTGTTGCGTCACTGCCTGTGGATCGACCCGATCTTGTATCCGGCCGCGCTGGCCGTGGTTGTGCTGTCGCCGGTCTGGCTGCGGCAGCTATGGAGGAACCCGCTCTTCACCGCATCCTTGATCGCTTTTGCGGGCGACGCCGTATACATCCTTCGCCGTCAGGATGATTACGCCCCAAGATATTTCCTGGCGATGCTGGTACCGTTGATCCTGATACTGGCTCTCGCCCTGCAGGAACTTAAGATTCGCAACCGCACTCTGGCGTCTCTCCTAGGGGCCACGCTTGCGTTCGCCGTGGTGTTCGATACGGCGCGGGTACTCGGGTTCCTGAACCATCGTCAATACGAATTTTCGAACGCGGCTGAATCCATCAAGGCAATTGTGAATGCAGACCCTAATGCACCTCGGCTGCTGCTGGGTTCGAGCGGCGACCAATTGTCGCTGATGACCGGTATTCCCTCGATCAATGACGGATACAGCAGCGAAGACTTGGCTCAAAAACTATCCCGCCATCAGCCCGGCTGGTATGTAGGGTGGAACGAGCTGGATGAGGATATCGTCGAGTCCCTATCCGCTTTCCGCCTGGACAAGGTTGCCACCTATCGCGTCTTTGACCATGATGAGAGAGACTTGTTAACGCTCTATCGCATGGTTCCCGTGGAGGCTCGTAAATGACGAAGATTTTTCTGGCGCTCTTGCTCACCTTGGCGATCGCCGCTCCGGCGTCGGCAGCGCCGCCGCTCCATGTGATCTTTGACACCGATATGGGCAACGATGTCGACGACGCGCTGGCGCTGGCCATGCTGCATGCGTTTGCTTCGCGAGGCGAGGTGAATTTGCTGGCTGTTACGGTGAGCAAAGATAATTCCTGGGCCGCCGAATACGTTCGCCTGGTCGACGAATACTACGGCCGCGGTTCGATTCCCGTCGGTATCGTTCACGACGGCAAGGAAAAGGACGATGGTCTGTACGTTCGGCAAGTATGCGAGATGCATGGCCGTCAACCCAACAAGGCTGCTGTACAAGATGCGGTGGAGTTGCTGAGAAAGACGCTGGCCGGCGAGAGCGATGGCGCGGTCACCTTGATCCAGGTGGGCTTCTCAACTAATCTGGCGCGGCTGCTCGAGTCCGCGCCCGATCGCTACAGCAATCTCAACGGAGTGGAGCTGGTAAGAAAGAAAGTTCGCTCGCTCACCATCATGGCGGGCAACTTTGCCGAGGCGAAGCCCGAGTACAACGTAAAGATCGATATTCCCGCCGCAACCAAACTTTTTGCCGCTTGGCCCACCGACATCTACATAAGCGGCTACGAGGTGGGAGCGGCCATTCTGTATCCCGCAGCCAGCATTGAGCACGACTTTCCTCAGGGCAATCCCGTCGCGGAAGCGTACCGGCTGTACGCCAAGATGCCGTATGACCGCCCCAGTTGGGACTTGACCACGGTCCTCTACGACCTGCGGCCGGATCGGGGATATTTTGACCTATCCTCGCCAGGTGATGTGTCGGTCTCGGCGGATGGTTCCACCAGCTTTCAACCGGGCGCGCAAGGCAAGCGGTATTTTCTACGGGTCGACCGCGTACAGGCCGCAAGGACTCGAGAAGCTTGTGTATGGCTGGCTACGCAGCCAAAGTAGTGTTTAGAAGAACCGATCCAGCTGGAAGAAAATCTTTCGATGGCCCGTGCCATTGCCCGCGGCCCCGGCGATTTCAAACGGGCCGACCGCGGTTTTGATCACGATGCCCACGACGCCGTCCATGGGCACGCTGGGCTCGGTGGGTAGAAAGAAAGTCTTACCCACTTCATAGGTTGTGATCAGGTTGATGCTGTCTCCCAGAAAAGGAGGGAGCTTGCCCAGGCGGTGAATATACCCAGTCTGGAAAAGATAATACTGATTCGTAATCAGCTCGTTCTCGCCGAAGGCGGAGAGTTGCTGCCCGCCCCCGAGCGAGAATGGAGGGATGCCGGTATCTTCGTAGCCCAGCGTGGAACCCCCGGACACAGCCAGATAAGCCGAGGATTTGGAAGTGAGCGGAAGAATAAAGTGGGTCCGAAGCTCGGTGACCGGGAAGGGCTTAGTCGTCCCGGTGTTGGCGTCCCACCATTCTCCCCGAAAGACTGCGGAGATACCGCGCATGGGCAAAATCGGATCATCGGTGAGGTCCAGCGCATAGTGAAGCCGGCTCACTCCGATACGCCCCGACTGAACAGGGTAGATGACCGTATCTCCAATCACCGGAGAATACCGTTGATACGCCGATTGATACCCTAAACGAACCTCCGCGGTATTGCCGAAGGTGTACCCGACGTCGACGGCTCCGCCAAACTGGCGCTTCCGGTACTGCGAGTCGATGTGATTGTCGTAGTAGAAATAAAATTTATTGGTAAAGAGGCCGACCTGCGGAGCGATGAACCAGTGGGTCGTGGGTGTGAATGGATGATAGTACTCCGACTGCAATTCATAGATTGAGCCCAGGACCAAGTCGTTGCGCAGTTCTGACCCAAAACTGCCGAAGTCCAGAAAGGTAATGCGCGCCCCTGCGCTGAAGAGCACCTCGTTGTAGTTGGTTCCATCGATGATGATCAACGGACGCACGATGGGCGGCGAGTACGACTTCTCTTCGACGGAGACCAGCAGGCCCGGCTGCCCGCCCTTTTCCGTCATGCTATAACCCAGCGTGGCAAAACGTCCGCTGCCGGCGAGCCGAGTAAATTGCTGCTCCAGGTTCACCGTATCGACTGGTTTGCCCACATCCGGGTCGAGTCTTTTTTGTATCTTGTTCTGGAAAGCGGGCGTAGTGCCTGTCACCTCGACGAATTGAGGCACGGGGGTCTGCAAGGTGCGGCCTTCACGCCGATCGATGTATTGCTTCCACGTCGCATCATCGACCGCAAGCTTGCTCAGGATTGTCTGTTTGCTCTGGGCCGCCTCATAACCAAGCTTGATAATCTCTGTTGCCTTGTTGTAGTCGAGGGCGGTGTACTTGTCGAGCGGGACCGTAACCAGAACGTCCGCCATCTGCATGCTCTTGAGCTCGTTGGCGGCAATCATGACGCTCAATGACTGGCCTAAAACAGAAAAAGTGTTGAGCGGTTGTTTCGCGTTGAAGGTCGCCGTTTGCAGATAGACCGCGACGGTAAGCTGGGCGCCCATGCTCTGCGCCACATCGACCGGCAAGTTATTCAGCAAGCCGCCATCGGCGTACAGATTGTTGCCGGAATGCACCGGGGTAAAGATCCCGGGCAGGGACATGGTGGAGCGCAGAGCCAGGGAGAGTGAGCCATCATGAAAGACGTGCTGCTTGCTGGTGGTCAGGTCGGTGGCCACGCAGGCAAAAGGGGTGGGCAGATCGTTGAAGCTCTTGATCCGGGAGTAGGGAAGGGCCACTTGATCGAGAATGAAGCTTACTTGCTGGCCGGCATTAAAGCCTTCCGGCAGCTGAACGCCATGGCGCAGCCCGAATTCCAGTTGCGTAGGAAATTCGACAGCGTCCTGTTTGCGCCGGTAAGACAAGTCCTTGAACGGTATCTGGCCGCTGAGTGCCTGGTCCCAGTCCACGTTCTGAATCAACTGCTGGATCTGCTCGGGGGTGCGGCCTGTCGCATAGATACCGCCGACCAGTCCGCCCATGCTGGTGCCGGCCACCAGGTCCACGGGAATATGGTGCTCATAAAGCCACTGCAGCACGCCAATGTGCGCCAGCCCCAGGGCGCCGCCCCCTTCGAGGACCAACCCGATCTTCGCGCGCGGAGCCTCAGTATTCTGCGCCTGAAGCGGGACGCTTACCAGGAACCAAAGCAGATAGAGCAGCGCAGTCGCTCTCCGGAGGCGTCGCCCGAGGCCGCCTCTCACCTCTGCATGACCGCATGATGTTGGAATCATCGAAGGTCCATCATCGCCCACAACGGCAAGCGCGAAAAGTACCATTCTTGGAGCACCCCATGCGACAAACACTTGCAGCAGAAAGGGTCCAAACCGTTTCTCCGGTGGCCCTCATCCTCCGGTATACTGGATGGATACGAGAAGTATCTTGGACGGCGCTGCATGTGCGGAATTCTCGGCTACTTTCATAAAGGCGCGGGTACGGACGGCCACCTGGGCGCCACCATGCTCGGCATGCTGCAAGCGCTGGGCCGGCGTGGTCCTGACTCTGCCGGTGTAGCCTTGGTCGGCGCAGCCCATCGAGCCAGCTACATCGTGCGCGTGCAAGCCGGCGACGAGCTGGAGATGAGCCACCTGGCCATCGAAGCCAACCGCGGGGCAATCCACAACTTCGCCCGAACCCTCAACGGTGCTTACGATCTCTCCAGCACCGGGGTCTATGTGCGTTTTGTGCTCGCCGGAGAAGTCGACCTGCCCACGCTGACCAGCACGATCGAGAGCTTAGGCGAAGGCATCGAGGTGCTCAGCATCGGCCACGCAATGGAGCTCTCAAAAGAAGTAGGAACGCCCCACCAACTTGAAGGCAAGCACCACATCTCGGCATTCGCCGGGTCCCACGGCATCGGACATACTCGCCTCTGCACAGAATCCATCGTAGATCTGAGCCACTCACAACCCTTCTGGGGACGTGGAGCCGCGGATGTGGCTATTGTCCACAACGGACACATCACCAACTACCATCAGTTGCGGCGCAAGTATGAGCAGCGCGGCGTCCGCTTTGTGACCGAAAATGATTCGGAAGTGCTGGCCGTCTACCTAGCGGAATCGCTGAATCGCGGCGCCACACTGCGCCAGGGCCTGGATGGGGTTCTTCGAGATATGGACGGAGCCTTCTCTTGTCTGGCCGTGACGGCGACCGAGATGGGCTTCGTCAAAGATCCCTACGCCTTCAAGCCGCTGGTGGTCGCGGAGACCGAAGAATTCGTTGCCGTGGCAACCGAGGAGATTGCTATCCGCTCGGCGATCCCGGGAGATTACAAAGTTTCCGAAGCCCAGGTGGAGGAGGTGCGGGTATGGTCGAGATAGCCGCCGTCTCCATCGATGCCGCAGCGCTTTCCACCCGGGAAATCAATGCGCTGATCCGAACCGGCTTGCGAGCGGGAACGGCGGAGATATGCGTGAAGCATCCGAATGCCCGTCACAACCTTGCGGTCGCCGTGCTGCAACCAGGGCGAGTGCGTTTTCAGGGTAGCGTGGGCTACTATTGCGGCGGCCTGATCGATGGTGCGGAGATTCACGTGGAGGGCAGTGCGGGCTGGGGTTTAGCGGAATCAATGAAGCAGGGTCTCGTCGTCGTCCATGGAGGAGCAGGTAACGGAGCAGCCGCGGCGATCCGCGGGGGCACGGTGGTGATCCACGGCGATGCCGCCGCTCGGCTGGGTGTTTCCATGAAGGGCGGGCTGGTGCTCGTTGGCGGCGACTGCGGATACATGGCAGGTTTTATGGGCCAGAAGGGAACACTGGTAGTATGCGGCAACACCGGCCACGCCTTTGCGGACTCGATGTACGCCACCACCTGTTATGTCGGGGGCAGCATCGGCAACCTGGGCACGGACGCAGTGATCGAGCCGCTCGCGCCGGAAGAGGCCGAGCTGCTCGACCGTCTGCTTGCGGAACATCTTCCCTCAGAGTTGCGCGCGCAAAAACCGGCAGGACGTGACTTTACCAAGGTGGTTGCCGGGCGAAAGCTTTGGAACTTTGACAAGCACAATTGGAAGGACTGGCAGGATGCGCTGTAATGACTGATCCGGCTCCCGATCTAGCTCGCCCGCTGCTGCAAACCAGCGGCACCTATTCGCCCGATGTGATGCAGGGTATTCACACCAAGGCGGAAACCGGCATTTATGAAATTCGCGGCTATGGCACGCTGCGTCAGCGGCGCTGGGCGACCTTTGACGACTTGACCTTCCTGCCCTGCGGGCTTACGCGTATTCCACTCGAGGGGTACCGCGAAAAGTGTTCCACCAAAACGATTCTGGGCGGACGCTTTGCCAAGCGACCCCTGGAACTGGAAATCCCCATTATGATTACCGGCATGAGCTGGGGCGCGCTCTCCTACAACGCCAAGGCGGCGTTAGCCAAGGCCGCGGCCAGGGTAGGCACTTCGAATACCACTGGGGATGGCGGCCTCTCTCCCGCCGAGCGCGAGTTTGCCAAGGATTACGTGTACGAAGTGCTTCCCTCGCGTTATGGAATCGATGTGCACGATATGCGCGGAGCCAGCGCCATCGAATTGACCATCGGCCAGGGAGCGAAACCGGGAACCGGTGGGCTGCTGCTGGGCTCAAAGATCTCCGAAACCATCGCTCATCAACGGGATCTACCCGTAGGGGTCGATCAACGCAGTCCGGCCCGGCATCCTGACATGCTCGGACCCGATGACATGGTGATCAAAATTGAAGAGCTACGCGAGGCCACCGACGGGGAGGTGCCCATCTTCGTAAAGCTGGGCGCGAGCCGGACCTTCGACGACGTCAAGCTGGCGGCCAAGGCCGGAGCGGATGTAGTGGTGGTGGACGGCATGGAGGGGGGGACCGGCGCGTCGCCCGCCATCCTGCAGGAACACACGGGGATACCGACGCTGGCTGCTGTGTGCGAGGCGCGCGCGGCCCTCGAAGACTGCGGGCTCTATGGCGAGGTGCAGTTGATTATTGCCGGCGGTATCCGCGATGGCGTGGACGCTGCCAAAGCGATTGCCTTGGGCGCTGATGCGGTCTACATCGGTACCGCGGCCTTGATCAGCCTGAACTGCAACAAACCGTTATATGTCGAGGACTACCATGCTCTCGGCACCGAGCCCTACCATTGCCATCACTGTCATACGGGGCGCTGCCCGGTAGGCATCACTACCCAGGATCCGGAGCTGATGAAGCGGCTCGATATCGAGCAGGGAGCAGAGCGCGCGTTGAATTTGCTGCGAGCCATGACGCTCGAGATCCAGATGTTGGCGCGGGCCTGCGGCAAGTCAGACGTGCACCACCTGGAGCCGGAAGACATGGCAGCGTTGACCATGGAGGCGTCGATCATCTGCGGCGTTCCCTTGGCGGGCACGCGCAAGGTCTTCGGAAGATAAAGCCGATGTCTTTTCTATTGAAGTGCCCAAACTGCGGCGAACGAAGCGTCTACGAATTTCGCTTTGGGGGAGAGGTCCGGCAAAGGCCTTCTGCCCAAGCCGAGCCTGAGGCCTTTGTGACTTACGCACTCTATAAGCGGAACGTCGCCGGAGTGCAGTGGGAGTGGTGGTACCACCGCGGCGGTTGTGGCGAGTGGTTCAAGGCCAGTCGCAATACGCTCACCAACGAGGTTCATGAAACGCTGCTGCCGCAGGTTGAGGAGCAGCGCGGATAATGGATCAGCCGGAGATCCTCTTTGAGTGGAACGGCAACCCTGTAACCGCAAAGCCGGGCGATTCCGTGGCGTCCGCCTTGTATCGTTCCGGGGTGCGCACCTTCACCTATAGCTATGAACACGGCCGTCCGCGGGGCCTGCTCTGCCTTACCGGCTCTTGCCCCAATTGCATGGTGAACATTGACGGCGTGCCCAACATGCGGAGTTGCATGACGCCGGCGCGTAATGGCCTGTCAGTGCTGGCACAGAATCAGAATGTTTATCGCGGTTTCGAATCGCCTGCCGTGAAACGCTTTCCGCCCGCTCCGCCACTAGTGGAGTCAAAGCATCACTACGAGCATGCCTACATGCAATTTGATGTGGTGGTGATTGGCGGCGGCCCACGTGGATTAGAAGCGGCTTTGGAATCCGCCGAGCAAGGCATGCAGGTGGCATTGCTGGAAAAGCAGCCGGCCCTGGGCGGAGACTCTGTGCTGGCGGAAGAAGTTCAGGCCCACCCAACGGTCACAGCATTTGTAAACTGCAGTTGTTTTGGCCTGTATGAAGGCAATCTGGTGGGCGCGGTGCAAATCGATCATGACCAGCCCAATGCGGAGACACTCCTGCATCTCCGCGCCGGCCGCGTGGTTGTGGCGACGGGCGCTTACGAGACGCAATTTCTCTTTGCCAACAATGATCTACCGGGGGTGATGCTTTCCACCGCCGTGCTGCGGTTGGTGCATCAACATAGAGTCATCCCTGGCAAACGAGCGGTGCTGATCGGCGACACAGCCAGATGCTCACAGCTGCGAGCCGATCTCCAGGCGTTAGGCGTCGAGGTGGTGGCGACCGTGCCAATTGGCTCCGTCGTAAGCGCGGTGGGCGAAGACCATGTCACGGGAGTGGCAACCGAGACAGTTACCTATGACGCGGACCTGGTAGTGATGTGCGGGCCCCTGCTTCCGGACCTGGGCTTTCTCGCCGGCACCCCACCCCAGGCCGTGAGCCTCCAGGGAGCCGCTGCCGGGGAGGGCCTCGTCAATCAGGCTTATCTTCCTCCGCCTTCCGCTCAATCCACGGATGCCATTGCCTGTCTTTGTATGGACGTCTCCGGCCATGATGTCGTGGAGACCATTGCGGCCGGGATGGGGCACATCGAATTAATCAAGCGCTTTACCAAGCTAGGCAAAAGCGCCTGCCAGGGCCGCATGTGCCAGATGGCTGCTGTAAATCTCTGTTCGCAACTCAGCGAGCAAACCGTCGCGCAGGTGGGGACCACCGTGGCCCGTCCTCCTGCTCCTCCTGTGACGCTCGGCGTGCTCGCCGGCATGAGACATCATCCGGTGCGCCGCACACCGATGCACTATCAGCATGACCAGTTGGGCGCCGTGTGGATGGACATGGGGGACTGGAAACGGCCACGCTACTACGACCCCGCTGGCACCGGAAATCAAGAGCAGTGCGTCGAACAGGAATACCGTGCGGTGCGCGAGCGTGCCGGCATCATCGACGTCAGCACCCTGGGCAAGATCGAAGTCAAAGGCAACGATGCCGGCCGTTTGCTCGACCTGGTTTTTACTCATACTTTCTCCACGTTGCCCATCGGCCGTGTGCGCTACTCGGTGCTCTGCGATGAGCTGGGGACCATCGTCGATGACGGAACCATATCGCGCATGGACGCGCAGCAATACTTTCTAACCACGACTACCGGCAACGCGGACTTTGTGCAGCAATGGCTGGAATGGTGGGCGGCTGCGGCAGGACTGAAGGTCAACATTACTAATTTAACCGCCGGGCTCGCCTCCATGAACCTGGCCGGCCCGCTGGCACGCGGTGTGCTGGCCCAGCTCACCGATTGCGATTTATCATCTCCCGCATTCCCGTACATGGACTGGCGGCAAGCAGTCATCGCGGGTGTACCGGCCACCATGATGCGCATCGGTTTTGTGGGTGAGATGGGCTGGGAGATTGTCGTGGCTGCCGAATATGGAAGCCATCTCTGGGACCAGGTGCTGCAGGCAGGCGCCTCGATCCATCTGCTGCCCTTTGGAGTGGAAACGCAGCGCGTGCTGCGCCTGGAGAAGAAGCACATCATCGTAGGCGTGGATACCGACGCTCTCAGCAACCCTTACGAGGCGGGCGTGGCCTGGGTAGCCAAATTAGACAAGCCAGACTTCATCGGCCGCGCCGCGCTGGCCCGCATAAGGCAAAGCCCGTTAGAACGCAAGCTTGTCGGGTTTGAATTGAACGGAGCCATCGCGCCGCCCGACGGCTCTCCCGTATTGGTTGAGGGCAGGCCCGTCGGTTGGGCCACCAGCGTTCGCTTCTCCTGGAAGAAAAAGAAGGTCATCGGCATGGCATGGGTTACGCCCGCGGAGGCGAAGCAGGGCGCGCGCATTACTCTACGCTCTGACGCCGTCGACTATACGGCGCAGGTGGTGGAGGAAGTCTTTTACGATCCTGCGGGCCAGCGGTTAAAGATGTGATGGAACGGCAATCGGCACTACATCACTGTCATCTCGACGCACACGCTCAACTCCAAACCTTCTCGGGTTGGCAGCTGCCTGCGTTCTATACGGACCCCGCGAGCGAACTCGATCAGGTACGCGGGTCGGTAGGTATATCGGATGTGAGTTATTTCTCCAAGCTCGACCTCCGCGGTCCAGCGGCGCAGTTTACCCCGCCTGCCCGGGTGTGGAAGCTTACCCCCGCGCACACGCTGGTTACATCGCCGCTGCCCATTCCCTTCGTTGCCTCGTCTTCCGTCACCGACGTTACTTCGATCTACAGCGCGATTCTGCTGGCCGGTCCAAAGTCACAGGAAGTATTACGGAAGCTGACCACGCTCAACGTGAGCAACGAGGCCATGCCAGAAGGCGCCGCGCGGCAGACGCGACTGGCCCATGTCAACGTTACCATCCTGCGCAGCGAAGGCTGGACCCTACTGATCACCCGCGACGTCGCGGAGTATGTCTGGCAGACGTTGCTGCACGTAGGGGCGCACCCCTTTGGCGTGGTTGCGCAGCAGAATTGGATGGGCAGTCATGAAATTGCATAGCCGGACAGCCGTGATGTGGGGCCGTCATGCCCTAAAGCCCACTTATGAAGTGGCCATCATTGGCGCCGGCGTGCATGGTCTCGCCGCGGCTTATTACCTGGGCAAGATCCACGGAATCCGCAGCGTGGCTTTGCTCGAGAAGGGCTATATCGGGTGCGGAAACAGCACCCGCAACACGGCTATTTTGCGCTCGAACTACCGCACCTTTCCGGGCATCGCTTTCTACGATGCCTCACTTCGCCTCTACGAGGGACTCGCCCGGGAGCTCGACTGGGAACTGGATTTCAACCAGAGCGGTCACTTCACTCTGGCGCACTCTGACTCCTCCGTCACCGGGCTGCGCATACGAGCAGAGAACAACAGGCTGATGGGTGTTGACAGTCGCATGGTCGACCGGGACGAGCTGCGGCGCATGGTGCCGGCGATGGATTTGTCTGACCGGCCGCGGTTTCCCGTATTGGCGGCCCTCTACCATCCACCCGGGGGAACCATCGGGCACGATGAAGTGGTGCAGGGTTACGGCCACGCCTGCGATGCCATGGGTATTGAGGTGCATCAGTTCGCCGCGGTCACCGGGCTTGAAGTCGAGGGCCGCAAGGTCGTGCGCATACGAACGACGAAGGGTGACTTATCCGCTGGTGCGATCCTGAATGCTACCGCCGGTTGGGCCACGACGATCTCTGACATGGCGGGGGTTCCGTTGCCCATTGTGAGCCAGCCTCTGCAGGCTTGTGTAACCGAGCTGATCGAGCCATTTCTGAACTACGTGATCGTTTCCTCGAACCTGCATGTATACGTGAGCCAGACGGCCAAAGGCGAACTGGTGATTGGCTCCGAGGTCGATCCGTACCAGACGTACTGCACACGATCCACGCTGCCCACGCTGGAGCAAATGGCCACGTATACCCTGGAGTTGTTTCCCCAGCTCCACGGCCTGAAGATTCTTCGCCAGTGGGCCGGGGTGTGTGACATGACGCCGGATTATGCTCCTATCATGGGAGCCGCCGCCGAGCTGGACAACTTCTTTATGGACGTAGGTTGGGGCACTTGGGGCTTCAAGGCTGGTCCGATCGCCGGCAAATGCCTGGCCGAAACGATTGCCACTGGCAAAGCAGCGACGCTGATGGAGCCGTTTTCGCCCGCCCGCTTCGCCACCGGCAAGCTGCTGGGTGAAAAAGCAGCGGCCGCCGTTTCGCAGTAGATTCATCCACGGAGGCACAGAGTTGACCGAAGATCTCAAGGCGCTCGTAAAGCAAAAAGGCATCGAATATTTTCTTTGCTCTTTCGTCGAAATGAGTGGCATTCCCAAAGCCAAGCTTGTCCCCGCTAGCGCCCTGGACGATATGGTGAGCGAAGGCGCGGGGTTTGCCGGCTTTGCCGCGGGAGACGTGGGCCAGAGCCCTCACGATCCGGACCTGGTGTCGGTCCCTGATATGCAAGCCATGATCGTGCTGCCCTGGCGAAAGAGCATCGCCTGGGTTCCGGGGATGCTTCAGGTCGAGAACCAGCCTTCCAAATTCTGCCCGCGCAGAATTCTCGCGCGCCAACTGGAAATTGGCCGCCAACGCGGTTACGAATTGATGGTGGGTGCGGAGCCGGAGTTCATGTTGCTGAAGCGCAACCAGGATGGCGCCTGCGTGCCCTGGGATGCAATGGATAACGCGGCCAAGCCCTGTTACGATATGCGCTCGCTGCACCGCAACCTGGACCTTCTAACCAAGTTAATAGGGTACATGCAGGAGCTGGGTTGGGAGCCGTACGCAGCGGACCACGAAGACGCAAACTGCCAGTTTGAAATCAACTGGAAATACGCCGATGCGCTGACCAGCTGCGACCGGCAGATCTTTTTCAAATGGATGGTCAAGATCGTCGCCGAAGAGCATGGGCATCTGGCTACCTTTATGCCCAAGCCGTTTGCCAACCTCACGGGCAATGGTTCGCATTTGCACTTGAGCCTCTCGGACCCGGGAAGCAAGAAAAATCTCTTCGAAAGTAAGGACGATCCTCTCGGCCTATCTCCCGAGGGCCGGTGGTTCATGGGCGGCATTCTCAAGCATGCCGCCGCGCTCAGTGCGATTCTTGCGCCGACGGTGAATAGCTACAAGCGGCTTATCCGTAGGGGGCCGCGCTCCGGCGCCACCTGGGCCCCGGTCTACATCACCTATGGCAGCGCGAATCGAACGCAGATGATCCGCGTGCCCGGGCCGGGCCGCATTGAAAACCGCATGGTGGACGCCGCGGCGAATCCTTATCTTGCCTGTGCTGCGGTGCTGGCGGCCGGCTTGGATGGAATCGATCACAAAATCGATCCCGGAGCGGCAAGCCACGACAATCTGTACGAGGTTCCGTGGGGTGAGCTGCAAGCGAGGGGCATCGGCCATCTCCCTCCGACGCTGCAGGCAGCGGTAGAAGCTCTGTCGCAGGATGATGTTGTGCGCAACTCGTTGGGCGCGGAGTACGCGGATTACTACATCCAGGTGAAGACAGAAGAGTGGGAGAGCTATCACAACAGCGTCAGCCAATGGGAGCTGGACCGCTACCTCAACGTGCATTGAATTCGGGAGTTGTTAGATGGACCTGCTGTGCGCCCCTCTCAAACGCGACTGCCCAACCTGCTGTTTCTCGCCGCCGTTACCCCTTCGTCAAGTGCACCGGCTGCTCCGCGGGCGCGGGCCAGAAATGCCGCTCCTTCTTGATCGCCTCGACGTAGGCGGCCCGAGCGTCACGCACGGCCTGACTCTCCGACACCTCCGCGATCGGTACATCCCACCACGAATCGTAGCCACCCACGCGATCGTTGTAATCCGTCTCCACCACGACCACAGAAGTGCGAGCCTGCTTCTTAGCCTCCGCCAAAGCCGCACCCAATTGCTCGTAGGTACGCGCGGTGACGCTGTAAGCTCCCAAACTCGCCGCGTTGGCTGCGAAATCAATAGGAATCACAGGACCAGTAAGCCCTTCTTCCCGATAGCGATACTCCGTCCCAAATCCTCCGCTGCCAACCGCGCGGCTTAAGCCACCGATGCTCGAAAATCCGTGGTTGTCGAAGAGCACGATATTGAGCTTGATATTTTCCTGCAGGCTAGTGACGATCTCCTGCGCCATCATGAGATACGAACCGTCACCGACCAACACGTACACTTCGCGGCTGGGGTCCGCCATCTTGACCCCCAGACCGCCGGCAACTTCGTAGCCCATGCAGGAGTAGCCGTAATCCATGTGGTAGCCCTTGGGGTCGCGTGTCCGCCATAGCTTGTGGAGATCTCCGGGCAAACTCCCCGCGGCATTCACAATAATGTCGCGCGGTTCCAACGTCTTATTCAGTAGCCCGACCACTTCGCCCTGGCTAAGCGGCGGCCCATGCCTGCGGGCATAGATCCGATCGACCTCCTGGTCCCACGCCGTGCGGAGGCGGGCGATCTCACTTTGGTACGTCTGCGGAACCTGCCACGACGACAACGCACTGGCTAAGTCTTCCAGCGTCTGCAGAGCATCGGCCGTGAGGGGCAGCGCAGCGTGCTTGAACGCGTCGAACTCCGCAACGTTGATATTCACAAAGCGCACCGCAGGGTTCTGGAACGCGGTCTTCGAGGCAGTCGTAAAGTCACTGAGCCGTGTGCCAATGGCGATAATTAAATCCGCGTCGAGAGCCAATCGATTCGCCGCGGAGGTTCCGGTGACCCCCATAGCTCCCACGGATTGCGGATGATCCGCATGGAGAGACCCTTTCCCCCCGTGCGTCTCGGCAATTGGAATGCCGGTGCGACTGGCGAAGCGAGACAGTTCTACTGTCGCCTCGGAATAGATGACGCCGCCGCCGGCGATAATCAGCGGGCGTTGCGAGGAGCGTATCCACTCGGCGGCCTGCTTCAGCAATCCACGATCAGCCCGGGACCGGGCGATCGTCCAAACACGGTGCTCGAAAAATTCTTCCGGATAGTCATACGCTTCCGTCTGAACGTCTTGCGGCAGAGCCAGGGTCACGGCACCTGTCTCCGCCGGGGAAGTCAGTACACGCATCACTTCAGGCAGGGCAGTAAGAATCTGTTCCGGGCGATTGATACGATCCCAGTAACGGGATACCGGGCGAAAACAATCATTCACGGAGACGTCCTGGCTCGTAGTCGACTCGAGTTGCTGCAACACGGGCGCCACGTTTCGTCGCGCAAAGATGTCGCCTGGCAGCAGCAGTACAGGGATCCGGTTGATCGTAGCCAAGGCCGCGCCGGTAACCATGTTGGTTGCCCCGGGTCCGATCGATGAGGTGCACACCAAAGTGCGCAAGCGGTTGCTCATTTTGGCAAAGCCGGTTGCCGCGTGAACCATGGCCTGCTCGTTGCGGAATAAGTAGTAGGGAAAGTCAGGGTTCTGCTGCAGGGCTTGTCCGATGCCGGCCACGTTGCCGTGGCCAAAGATACCCACGCATCCGCCAAAGAATGGTTGGTCTTTGCCGTCGCGAGTGACGGATTGTGCCTTGAGAAACTGAATAGTGGCTTGCGCCATGGTCAGTCTGCGGGTCATGGTTTCCCCCTTATCGGATCTCCGTCTAAAGGTCGTCAACCATCCTACTGCAGGATAACCGCTTAGCCTACCCCCGGAGTGCCTGATCCAGGTCTGCGATCAGATCCTCCGCCCCTTCAAGGCCTACCGAGAGCCGCAGCAGCGACTCCGGCGAGCGTGAAAAGACGCCCTCGATGGAAGCGCGATGTTCGATCAAGCTATGGGTGCCGCCGAGGCTGGTGGCGCGCACGATCAGCTTCAGCCGCGAAGCGAAGGCAAAGGCCTCCTCGCGTCCACCGTGCACCTCGAACGAGAGCATTCCCCCAAAATCCCGCATCTGCCTGCTGGCGATCTCGTGGCCCGGATCGCCGGGTAGGCCGGGGTAGTGCACAACCGAAACGCTCGGATGAGTGGAAAGGAATTCCGCGACCCGGCGCGCGTTCTCGCAGTGCAGGCGCACGCGGGGAACGAGCGTCTGGAGCCCACGCAGAATGAGCCAGCAGTCAAAAGGAGAAAGGACCGCGCCACCGACTCGTTGGAAATCCTTAATGCGGGTTGCTAAATCGGATTTCTGCTTGAAGATCACCGCCCCGCCCAAGGCATCCGAGTGTCCCGAAAGATATTTAGTCAAGGCATGAATCACCAAATCCGCGCCCAATTCCAGCGGACGTTGCAGCACCGGAGTGGCGAAGGTATTTTCACAGGCAAGGGGAACCCCGAGGCTGCGCGCGCATTCCGCCACGGGGCGGATGTCGACCACTTCGATGAGGGGATTGGTCGGGGTCTCCAGCCAGAACAGCTTGGTCTGCGGCCGGCAGGCCTTGCGGATTTCTTCGACGTTCCGCATATCGACGAACGAATGCTGCAAACCCCAACGGGAGAAGAGCCCGGTGATGAGCTCGCGCACGCCGAAGTATAAGTCGCGGTGCAGAACGACATGGTCCCCGGGAGCCAGGGCCTGGAATACCGCCAGGCTCGCCGCCATGCCGGTACTGAAGCACACCGCCTCCACGCCCCCCTCAAGGGAAGCCAGGCACTCTTCAAGCGACTTCCGATTGGGATTGTCAATCCGGCTATAGAAGAAATGCCTGGAGAATGCTCCATCGGGATCGCGCTCAAACGTGGTGGAGGTATGGAGAGGCGCAGTGACCGCGCCGGTGGCGGGGTCCACGTGCCGCCCCGAGTGGATGCTGAGGGTTTGAAGCTGCTGGTTCGGATCCGGCTTCGATGTCATACCCAGAGTTTATTACGTAGCGCAGTTTGAACACCTCGCACTATCACGCTGCCAAATCCGATGCCTCCCCGATATACAACTATCCGCCCCTTTCCCGTATCTGACCGGAGACTGCTGGTTTCCCCCCAAGTTTTCCGTTCAATGGAGATTCGTTCGATGTCCAAGCTGTCGGTGGTTGCAATACCTGTTCGGGATGAGGCAGAGCGGATTGGCGTATGTCTGGCTGCGCTTGCGCGTCAAACAGTTTCAGCGGACCACGTGGTTCTGCTACTGAACAACTGTTCCGATCGGACGGCAGATGTTGTTCGCGCATGTCCCAAGCCGCGCCATCGACTGCACATCATCGATTGCAACCTCGACGGGCCCGTTGCCAGTGCGGGCTTCGCCCGCGCGCTAGCCATGAAGCATGCCGCGTCACTGGCCGCGTCTTTGCGCAACGACGATGCTGTGATTCTCACCACCGACGCGGATGGCAAGGTTCCTGAGAATTGGGTGGAAGCAAATTTGCGAGCCATCGACGAAGGCGCGGACGCAGTTTGCGGCATGGCGGTGATCGACCCGCTCGAAGCTCTGCTCATCCCGCGGCATTTGCACGAAGATGATGCGCGCGAGGTGGCTTATGGAGAGCTGCTGGACCAAATCGAGTCCGTGATCCTGCCGGGCTCCGCGGACCCATGGCCTCGGCACACCCAGGATTCCGGCGCCAGCATCGCGATTCGAGCCTCCATGCTGCGCCGGGTTGGCGGTATGCCCTGCCTGCATTCCGGCGAAGACAGGGCCCTGATAGAAAGGCTTCGCCTGATCGATGCCCAGGTGCGGCATGATCCCCAAATTAGCGTCGTTGTTTCCGGCCGCATCGAAGGGCGAGCGCAAGGAGGCATGGCCGATACCATGCGCAGGCGCATGGTAAAGCAGGACGAATTCGTAGACGACCGTATCGAGCCGGCTTGGGCCGCTTTCCATCGCTTCCAGATGAAACGGCGGATCAATCTTTTATGGCACGATCCCATCGACGTGCAGCTTTATCAATTAGCACGACTTCTTGCCATTCCTCCCAAAGTGCTGACGGAGGCGGTGAGCACTCCCTACTTCGGCTTGGCGTGGTCGCGCATCGAACGGGCGACCCCGCTCTTGTCACGACGGCGAGTTCGTTTTGTAGATCTACCGCGCGAAACGGCAACCGCACGAGGCATCCATAGCCGGTTGTCAAATCAAAACGCTGCCGAGGCTACTGCGGCTTAGATCCGAGGTTTATTGGATGAACATCTCAGACGCACTGATAGACGCGCAGTTATCGGAAAGAGCGGAAGAGCTTTTCGCCACCATCACTGCGCTTGTTCCGGAATTGGCCGAAGAGGCAGCAGGCGATGACCAGGCCGGTCGTTTTCCCTTTGCCAGTGTGGCGAAATTGCGAGACGCCGGCTTGTTGATGGCGCCCGTGCCGGTGGAATTCGGGGGATTTGGCTTGCACGGGATGGGGGATGCGGCAGCGCTGCTCCGGTTACTTCACCTGCTGGGGTATGCCAATCTTTCGCTCGGGCGCATTTTTGAAGCGCACGTCAACGCGATCGCGCTCGTCCGGCAGTATGGAACATCCCGCCAGATCGAGGCTGCAGCACTGGCAGCGCAAGCGGGCGACCTGTTTGCGCTCTGGGTAACAGACCCTGCGAAGCAAGGGGTTTGTCTGTCGTGCGACCTTACGCTGACAGGAGAAAAATGGTTCTGCTCGGCTGCGGGTGCTGCCAAACAAGCCGTCATTACTGCTCACACGGAAGCCGGTAGCCAGATGGTGCTTGTCCCCGTCACGGCGGGCATCCCGATAACCGATCGAGGAGTAAAGCTTGCCGGCATGCGGGCCGCCGCAACCGGGAGCGTCGACCTTACCGGTGTGGTGGTCGACCCGCAAGCGCTGATTGGCGAGCCCGGCGACTACCTGCGCGAGCCGCTCTTTTCTACCGGAGCCTGGCGCAGCTCTGCCGTTGCGCTCGGTGGTCTGGCGGCGCTGATCGATACCGCAAGGAATGAGTTGTGCGCCCGAGGGCGTGCAGATAACCCCTTCCAGCGAATGCGTTTTGGCCAGAGCGTCATCGCCCACGAGACCGGGCGGCTTTGGATGTTGGAAGCGGTCAAGGGAATCGACGCTGTGACAGGCGCAGGCGCCGAGGCAGTAGCTTACGTGAACCTGGCGCGCACTGCGGTAGAAACTGCATGCCTCGATGCCTTGCGCCACATCCAGCGCAGCCTGGGCCTCTCCGCATTCACGCAAGGCAGCAGAGCCGAGCGAATCGCCCGCGATCTCGCTACCTATCTGCGCCAGCCGGCGCCCGATGAGGCGCTGGTCGAGGCCGCCGGGTACTTCATTCATCAGGGTCTTGGGCGCCCATGACCGCGAACGAGGTGATCGTTGCCATGGAACACCTGCCGGCTGCGGATATCGGCACCATACTTGGCGAAGAGCGGCCACTGATTCTAGCGCCCCACGCGGATGACGAGAGCTTAGGTTGCGGCGGCCTCATTGCCGCCTGCTGCGCACGCGGCCAACTGCCCATCGTCGTCATCCTCACCGATGGTGCAGCGTCTCATCCAGGGTCAAAGCAATATCCACCGGAGCGGCTCCGGCAACTGCGGGCTGAAGAAGCGCGGCAGGCAGTGGCAATCCTAGGCCTGCCATCGGAGAACCTGGTGTTCTTCGATTACGCCGACACTGCGTTACCAACCAGCCCTGCGGTCAGCCAAAGAGTTGCCGCGTTGGCTCGAGATCGGGACTGCACCGTCATGCTCGCTCCCTGGCTTCACGACCCGCACTGCGATCACGAATCTGCGGCCATAGTAGCGCGAGAGGCCGCACGGCTCGCTCCATGCCGACTGTTGTCCTATCCGGTATGGGGTTGGCTCTTGTCTCCCGATCATCTACTGCCCGTAAAGCAGGTAGCAGGTTATCGATTGCCCATCGCCACGCATCTTCAGGCGAAGCGAAGCGCCATTGCCGCGCATGCTTCGCAATACTCTACGCTCATTGACGATTCGCCAGAGGGGTTCCGTCTGCCACCAGAACTGCTTTCCGTGTTCGATCGCCCCTACGAGGTATTCCTCGCCCATGAGTAAAACCTCACGCCAGCCGACGCATTTTGAACGTCTCTATCGTGCGGACCCCGATCCCTGGGGCTTTGTGACCAGCACCTACGAGCAACAAAAATATGAGGCAACCTTGTCGGTGCTGGGTACGACACATTTCAAGGCGGCTCTGGAGGTCGGTTGCTCGATCGGCATTCTCACCAGCCGATTAGCATCACGTTGCGACCTCCTGGTTGGCCTGGATTTCGCCCCTTCTGCAGTGAAAGCGGCACGTGCTCGTTGTGCTCCTTATCCGGGCGTGCGGATCGAGCAGATGCAGGTACCGCATCAATGGCCTGACGGCTTTTTTGACCTGGTCCTTTTCTCTGAGGTCCTGTATTTCCTGGACGAAAGTGATTTAAGAGAAACCTGTGCGCTCGCCCTGCGCTCTCTGCTGCCGGGTGGGCACATACTTCTGGTGAACTACACCGGGGAGACGGATGATCCGTTAAGTGGGGATGCAGCTGCCTCTTTCTTCATCCAGGCAGCCGCCTCCCGCTTGGAGCCCATTTATCAAAGCCGGGACCCACACTACCGGCTCGACCTGCTTGGATAATCCAGCATCCTAATTGTTAAGAAGGGGGAGACTGATCATGCCGGGAAAAGAAGTAGTCGATCGCGCTGAAGAAGATTTGCGGGAAGGGAAGTCACCCTCCACCGCGGCTGGAGAATTTGTCCACGAAGAGATCGAACACGTACGGGAAGGAAAGCACGGTGCCCGCTCGCCACAGCAGGCAATCGCCATTGGGTTAAGCAAGGCTCGCCGCGCTGGTATTCCGCTTCCACCACCCAAGGCCGGCAAAGCCAAAAAGTCGACGCAAGCAAGCGCCCAGCGCGACTACCGCAAAGGACAATCAGGAACTAAAACGAAGACGTCAGCAAAGCGCTCCCGTGCGACCGAGAGCGCTCTGAAAAAGGAGCCGCACTCTACGGTCTCCCACAAGGCGTTGTCAGCGCATGCCAAGAAGGCTGCCAAGTCACGCTAGGGAGCGGGCCCCCCGCGGCGCCAAGGCGATTTTGGCAATCTGAATTCTTCGCTGTTCCAGCCGCTGACACTGGGCCTCGGCCCTGGCCGTGAGCTCGTTGAAGTCGCATCCGCTGAGTCTTGGGTCGTCATCAGACGCCACATCCAGGGCTTGCCACATGCCCAATTTGCCGCGCACCCCCAGAGCGAGGAATTCCAACGCCTCAAATGTTCCGAACGGGTCGTCCGGCTCTAACTTCAGCCGCGTCGCTTTACCCCCGAGCCAGCCTGCGAACTCCTTGACCACATTGGAACCACCCCCAACCTTTTCCGCTAAGCGCTGCAGCGTATCACGGTCTGCCTGAACCTCCGCCAGTAGCTCACGCGCAAAACCACCCAGCGGCTTCTCCTTCTGCTGGTCCCGCATCGCCTCTAATAAATCGATAGCGGCTTTAGCTCCGCCAAGATGGTCATGAAGATAGGTCGCTAATGGATCACTCATCGTTCGTGTCGTCCTCTCGCAACCGTTAGATGCAATGAACGTGACGAACTGGGCCCGACTTTTCCGCTGTTGAGGGCGTTTTGTCTGCATCTGTCCGGTTCTTTTGTTCCTATTGAGTTCCGTTAGGAGACCACACCCACCTCTTTGGGCAAATACTCCCTGCTGACGGTGACATAGCCGTCGCGGGCAACGCGCTTGCCACGTTCCCGATACATTGCTTCATCCCGCGGCTGCGGTGTCCCCAAGCCATCGACATAGCGGTTGTACATGCAGAAGGCAGCCGCAATCAGAACCGTATCGTGAATCTCTGTGTCGCTGGCGCCCTCCGCCCGAGCCTTCGCCACATCTTCAGGGGTAACGTGCTTGCCGCCCTTTTGCACATGTCCCGCGATGACCAGCAGCGCCTTTAACTTGGGCGAGATATCCGCGTTCTGAAAATCATGCTTCACTTTCTTCACCAGAGCCTCATTATCATTCAGGCTGGCCGCCGCAATGGCTCCATGGATCGTCTGGCAGTAGTAGCAATCGTTTTCCGAGGAGACATACGTAGCAATCAGCTCGCGCTCGCCTGGACTAAGCGAGTTAGGGCCATGCAGCAGGATCTCTACCAATTCGTTGAGGGGTTTCGCGGTCTCCGGCCGGAAAGCCATAGCACCGCGAATACCAGGGAGACCCTCGGGTAGTTGAATGTGAGCCATGGTAGTTCACTCCTTTCAGGAACTGATTTCAACGGTCGACTTAGTGACTGTGGATTTGGAAAAGAAGAAACGGCGGATCGGGTCGCCGCACAGCACGATGGCCAGGCCAAGAACAGCGGGAATGGGATCGTGCATCAGGATCATCAAATTGATCACGATGCATCCCAGCAGAAAAACAATCGGCGCCGCCGGAAACCACCACGCGCGTACTCGCTCCTGCAGCCGAAAGAGAGAAGCCGCCGAGAGCGCGAGAAAACACACCGCCGAGAAGATAATGAACGAGAGGATGCGGTCGAAGGCTCCGAAACAAAGAACCAGCAGGGCAAGCCCGGTTTGCAGCAGGATGGCATTTGTGGGTGTGCCAAAGCGAGGATGCAAGCGGCCACACGCAGAAAAAAACGCGCCGTCTTTCGCCATCGCGTAGTACACCCGCGGAGCTGCCATGGTAAGCGCCATCAGGCCGCCCGATACCGACAGCAGCACGCATGCGGAGAGAATTTTCCCACCTAAGTTGCCGAAGAGTGCCTGGCCAAATTGGGCCACGAAGGCAGTGTTGGAAGCGATGCGCTGCAACGGCACCACCGAGAGAAAAGCAAAGCTGAGCAATAGGTAGACCGCGGTTACCAGCAGCACTCCGCCGGTGAAGGCAAGCGGAAGAGTGCGCCGCGGGTTGCGTACCTCACCCGCAAGTTTGCCCGCCTCCCACCAGCCGCCAAAGCTGAAAAATGCGCTGACGGTGGCTCCGGCAATGGCTCCGAAGATCGGTTCGGACCCAGGCCGCCGTTCGGCAAGCGGCAAGAGATTAGCAATGGAGGCGTGCCCCGAGAAACAGGCCCATCCAACCAGGCATAGCAGCACGCCAATCTTGAGCAGGTTGGCGCTTGCCATCGCGCTCCGGCTTAGGCGCGTTCCTACGCTATTGAGTACCGCCAGGCAGAGGAGAATGATGACAGGAATCCAAAACGCATGACGCGACCAACCGCCGGTCAAACTGAGCACATAGGGGGCTGCGCCTACCGCCAGCGCGGCTGCCAGGCCCGGGTCGAGCACAGCGGCAGACATCCAGCCATAAAGAAATGCAACCCGGCTTCCATACCCCTCGCGGAGATAGACATATTCTCCACCTGCCAGCGGGTAACGGACGGCCAGTTCGGAGTAGCAGAGAGCGCCGCACAGGGTAATAAGTCCCATGCCGCACCATACTGCGGCGAGCAGCAAGGGCGCGCCCAACGACTTGGCCATGGCGGCAGGGGTTAAGAAGATGCCGAGCGCGATCGATTGCCCCACAACCAAGGCAATCGTTCCCGGCAAACCCATGCGCCTCTGCTGATCCATTGAGGACAACATACTAGCCGGACTGGTATGGGTTGAGCATCAGCCAAAGGGTGGAGAGAGGGGACCGCTCACCGGGCCGATACTACCTGCGGCTGCCGCGCCCGCGCTAGCTGCGCATGCAGTAAGTCAAAAACGCCCTGCATCCCGAGCCCAGTCTTGGCGGACACTTCAAACACCTGCATCCCTGGACGAACACTCTCTATATTGCGACGAGCCGCCGGGAGATCAAACTCTGCTGCTTCTGCCAGGTCCATCTTGGTAATAATCGCCACGTCGGAACTATTGAAGATGGTGGGATATTTCAAAGGCTTGTCCTCGCCTTCGGTAGCCGAGAGCAGAACAAAGCGCAGCTCTTCACCCAGGTCATAGCTGGAAGGGCAAACCAGGTTTCCCACATTCTCGATGAACAGAAAATCGATCCGGTCCAGCTGCCACGATTCAAGAGCCTTCTCCACCATTTGCGCGTCCAGGTGGCAGACGGTGCCGGTGTTGATCTGTCTTACGTTCGCCGTTGCGCGCCGTAACCGTGCGGCATCATTTTCCGTCGCCAAGTCCCCCACCAGAGCAGCTACACGAGAGTCCTGTGCAAGCCCCGCGAGCAGCTTTTCCAGGAAGGCTGTCTTCCCCGAGCCCGGGCTTGAGACCAGGCCCACGACGCAGGTGCCCTCCCTAAGAAAGCGCTCGCGCAGCGCGCGGGCAAGCAGATCATTCTGCTTGAGAACCTTGGCCCGGACCTCCACCATGCGGTTGCTCACGCGGCAATCTCCAACGAGGCCACTTCGATCTCCCGGCCGGAGACGATCTTCTGCCCCGGGCTCCCACAGTCCGGGCAACTGAGTTGATAGAGCGATGGAGGTACCCGGTCTTTCTGACACGTAGCGCAGTAAATGACCAGTGGAATGGTCTCGATTACCAGTCGCGATCCCTCCAGCAGCGAGCCTTCACAAGCCAACTCGTAGGCGAAGAGCAGAGCCTCTTTGTCCACTCCGGAAAAGGCTCCCAGCTTCAGGTGCACAGCTTCGACATCCAGCCCACCGCGGCTTTCCGACTCCTCGGTGATCTGGTCGATCATGCTGATGGCGATCGAGAGTTCGTGCATGCTTCCTCCTGCCGATGGTACAGATCTCGAAAACTCGAGCCGTTTACATCGAACGGATTTTGATGTAGCGGCGTATATCCGGAGCCACCGTAACTGCCAGACCGATGAGTACCAAACCGAGTGCGCCTAAGACGAGTTTTGCGTTCATGTGTCACCTCTCCAGTATCTGTTGTACTTAAACTAAGCTCACTTGCTTGGCAGTGGCAATGCGAGCGGCCAGCTCCAGCACCATATTTGCCGCTTCTTCCACCGCTGCTTGCACCGGCGATGATAGACCCATACGCCCTTCCAACTCATCGCCAAAATCCTGCGGTTCACAGCCCACGACCAGCACCTGTGCAGTAATCGTGCCCAGGGAAGCAGCCAGGTTCAATACCTGGACGGGATCCATGCCGTGCGGATTGATTGCCATCTCCGCCGACGCTGGATTTGGTTCCACCACGTAGAGAGTGCCCGCCGCTTCGCCGCGCGGCAGCGCATCCACGATGATCACCGCGTCCCATGGATCCAGCAGCGCGTATGCCAGGTCGAACCCCCGGATACCGTAATCCTTTACTTGCATGCTCTCGGGCAATCGCCGTTTGCCCAGCGCGAGCGCGACCTCAACCCCGAACCCGTCATCCCCGAGGAAGATATTGCCCACGCCTGCGACCAGTATCGTTGCCGTCATGCGGGCTCTCCTTTCAGCAACGGCTCGATCTCGCCGGGGGAGAAGAAGAAGCGGTGTCCTGGCTGGCGCATCATGCCGAACTCGCGGCCCGGGTCATCGTCGAGCACGACGGCAAGCTGAACCTGGTCTTCGAAGTCCTGCTCAATCGCTTCAATGACCGCAACCTTACCGGCCAGGGCCATGTCCATAATGTCAGCCTTCTTTTTCGGACATAGGCGAACTCGGTCGCCAACCCGCAGCTCAATGCCGAAGACGCGCACGCTCTCGGGCGGCGCTGCTGCTTCCTCAAACGGATTCCAGTCCCGGTTCATGGTGTGCCGCCTCGAATCTCGCGCAGCCCGCGGATCACCCCGTGCGCCTTCATCAGCGCGTCCGAGGTCAGACCTTCCGTGCGTTCCAGAATTCGTCGCGCGCGGGGATCGCCGTTCCGCATCTCCTGCTTCTCGGCGTCGGTGAGGGTGAGCACGCGCAGCGTAAGCATCTCGTCCATCTCCGTGCCATCAAAGAAGTCACCTTCACTCTCGGGTGCGATCTTCGGATAGTCATACAAGATGATTGGCGAGCAAAACATCAGGCTTCGGTCTGGCTCCTGGCCCACCAGCACTGGGAAGACGCCGGTATTATTACAAGACGCGACCGCCTCGCGATAGGCCAGGTCAGGATCCAGCAGGGAGACAAACTGCCCGCCCGTAATGCCCAGCAACAAATGCGCGGAGACAAAAGATAGAGGAAGCGCCTCGTTTCGTTTCGCGAGGGTGCCGCATGACAACGGGCTGGTGTTCTGAAAATCGAAACGGAACTTGCAGACGCCATCCTCCACCATTTCCGCGCTAATGTTCAGCTCCATCCGAAGGTTTTCTATTTCGATCCCGACCCTCACCGGAGAAACAATAAGGTCATTGATTCGTATTCCGGCATGTTCTGAAATACGTTCGACAGCTTCATCCCATGCGAGCGAGGGATCCGTGAGCTCGTTCCCATTCTGAGTCGGCAGCAGCTGCAAAAAGCTGATCCTAACGTCCAGGGTCGCTTCTGCATCAGCTGCCGCAAGACATTCCGCAACCAGCCGAAAGGGCTCTTGTGGACGCTGCGCCTCCGCATAAACGCGCGGATAGAGAGTTCCAAAATTCCATCGCTGACGGTTCTTGATTGCGGTTGGCCTATAGGGATAGAGAATGTATCCCTCATAAAGGATCGCAGCCGCAATCTTTTCCGCGCCGTCGAAATTCATGCCTTGACCTCATCAGCAGTAGCGGCCAGCGCCCGGCTGATCGCCTGTTCCCAGGTTGGGATACCATGGCGCACCTTGTACTCGTAGAGTTGCTCGAATACATCGCGCCGCAGGCACAGCCACGCCGTATTCGGAAAGTGCATATCCATCATCTCTTTCCAGGTGGAGATGGGCAGCCGATAGTTCGCCTCGCGATCCCAGGGCACCTGGGCCGCCTGGAGCGACCCATCCTCGCCCTGGTAAAAGACCGTGCCGCTGAACATCACGCACACGGGAATCTCGCCCGTATCCAGCGCATGAAAGTACTTGGTCGCCGCAACATTGAAGTCGAATGTGCAAGGCAGCTGCAGGTCAACAAGCACAGTATCCGTAAAGCCCGGAACCGCGACGGTGGTATTCATCCACAACAGCGGTCTCACTGTGCGGCTCCATCGCTCCGGTGTGCCAAAAAGGTCAAGCAGCTTCTCCTGCTCCTGCGGTATATATCGCCTCTTCGCCGGCTCGATCTGCACCTGGCACCGCAGCGTCAGCGTGTGGACCGCCTCCAATGCCGGCAGGTTGGTAATGCGCAGCTTTAGAGCAATCAACGGAGCAGCAGCATAAGGAATGGCCTCTGCCCCTTCGATCTGGAAATGCAGCTCAGGCATGGCCCGTAACCTCAACGCTTCGTGTCTTCAAGTCAGTGAAGAACTGGTGGATTTCCTTCCACACCTCTGTTCCCCCGGAGAGGCCACGCCAGTGCATGCGGATCAGGCCGACCAGCCGGTAGCACTCATCGACAGGAGCGATGTAGTACTGCGCCGGCGTGCCAACGCGGTTGACCAAAAAGGTTTCGACATCCGGCTCCATCTTCTGCAAAGCGGGATGCTCCGCGGCGATCTCTGACCAGGATTCAAGGCTTAGCAGCGATTCGATTGCGCCAGCGGGGCTAGGATACATCGCCATCACCTTGCCCGCAGCGCTATCGCGATAGAAGAAGGCGAGGTTGATAGGAATCATCAGCGCTTCCCATTGCAAGTCAGCCAGCTGGAAGTCAGTGAGCGCGCGAATGCGCCGTGGCACGCGGAGGAAGTGCGCGCCTGTTTGTCCGCAGAACAGAACCGCGCAGCCATCGCACGAGCACAAAATCTCGCGCTTCTTGGGATCAAGCAGATGTTGGTGAACCGGCCCCAGCGCTGCGCTGCAAAGCTCACAGCGTTCCGCCGTAGGCGCTTTGCGGGCTGCTATCTGCCGAAGAAAAGGAAGTGTTCCTGGTGCCAAGCCGCTTGATCCCTTCTGAATCCACAACCATCGGGGTCAAGCCCTGTTTTTGGGCTTGAGTGGGATACGCAGTAACTAACGCCCAGCAAAAGGCCTAAGCTGGGGGCATATGGGGCATGCTGGGGTGTATCGGCTTGCGCGTGTCGACATTAATCCCCGTTGCATCGTCTTCCTTGCGATCGACAGGCTTGCGCAGTGGAGTCTCAGAAAGGGAAGGCCTGACTCGAGGTGTCTCTTGTGACGGCATCGCGTCTCTCCTTATTTCAGCATGACGAGGTTAGAGGTGGGGGAAGGCTCAACCGCAGCATTCTCCGCGACTATTTCAACAATGTCGGGAGCCGCTTCATACAGCGCTTCTTCCACTGCGTTCTTCAGAGTGAGGGAGGAGGACGGGCAACTGCCGCAAGTACCGTGCAGCTTAAGCCGGATGATCCCGTCGCGCACGCTAACCAGTTCGCAGTCTCCGCCGTGAGACTTCAGGTAGGGCCGCACAGCCTCGAGACCGCGGATAACCCTGGTTTCGATGTCGTCAGGATGGAGCGAGTGCAGCAGAAACATACCGGCGACGAGTTTATCCTCGAGCGCGGCATTGAGCACCCGCTCGCCCTCTTGTGTTTCCACGCATCTGTCAATCAGGCGTTGCAACGCGGCGCCATGTAGTTCGACCACGGACTGTACCAACTCCAGCGCGGCGGCCCGAACCTCCGGGTCGCCTGCCTGGTCGAGCTTGGCTGCCAGCTTCTCAACGTGTTCACTTTGGGCGCGGAACTCTCCGCGCCGCGCTGCGGCTATCGGTTGCTCAGCACTGGCCGCCATTATTCAGGCCCCGCCGCCCCGAACATGGGTGAGTGTTTCACTTCGATCACCTTGCCATCTCCAACGTACATGTGTACTCCACAAGGAAGGCATGGGTCGAAGCTACGAACCGTGCGCATGATGTCGATGCCCTTGAAATTCTCCGGGCCATTATCTTCAAAGATGGGTGTGTTCTGCACTGCATCCTCGTAAGGACCAGGAGTTCCGTAGACATCGCGCGGGTTGGCGTTCCATGGGGTAGGAGGATAGGGGTGATAATTGGCGATCTTGCCTTCGCGGATAACGACGTGGTGCGATAGCACTCCGCGTACCGCTTCATGGAAGCCGCAACCGATCGCCTCCTCAGGCACCTTGAAGTCAGACCAGGTAGAAGTTCGACCCGCAGTCAGCTCGCCCAGCGCTTTTTCAACAAAGTACAGCGCCGTCGCTGCAGCGTACGCCTGGAAGTAGGTACGAGCCCGATCCCGCTCCAGCGTATTGCTCCACTGCGGAATCTTCCACTCGAACTGTGTTTCCGGCAGCAGAGCCGTTTTGGGAAGATTGATCTGGACGCTGTGCCCTGTGGCCTTCACGTAACCAATATCGACCAAACCCGAAAGCGCCGTAGACCAGAGCCGCGCAATCGGGCCGCCGCCGGTATCGAGCGCCAAATGATCGCCCGTGCGCTGGTCGTACCATCGCGGTGACATAACCCAGGTGTAGTTGCCGCCGAAGTCGCGCTTCTGCGGGCGCGGAAGAGTGGTCTGGTTCCAGGGATGATGCTTGTCCACCGGATTCCCCAACGGGTCTCTTGCCACAAAGGTCTCTGAGCCCTGCCAGTCGTCGTAGTACGAGCTGCCCAAAAGGATCCTGATGTTCAGATTGATGTCGACCAGGCTATTGGTGACCAGCTTCCCGTCGACCACCACTCCTGGGGTAACGAACATTTTGCGCCCCCACTCCGCCATGTTCTTGTAGGTGTAGTCGCAACTGTCAGGATCGTTGTAGGATCCCCAGCACGCCAGCAATGTGCGCCGCAGCCCGACCTTTTCGTACCCAGGCATGGCCTCATAGAAAAAGTCGAAAAGGTCATCGTGCAGCGGCACGACCCTCTTCATAAATTCGACATACTTCATCAACCGAACCAGGTAGTCGGTAAATAGTTGGATGGTGGCCACGGTGCCCACTCCGCCAGGGTAGAGCGTAGAAGGATGCACGTGGCGCCCTTCCATCAAGCAGAACATCTCGCGCGTCATGCGGCTCATCGCCAGCGTCTCGCGATAGAAGCTCCCGGTAAAGGGATTGAGCGCGGTCATGATATCCGCAATGGTGCGAAAGCCGTGCTTATCTCCATTCCGGCAAGCGGTGGATTGAGCCTTGGTCCAGACTCCTGGATTGGTCTCCTTCACCATTTGCTCGCAAAAATCAACGCCCACCAGGTTGTCCTGAAAGATGTTGTGATCGAACATGTACTCGGCGGCCTCGCCCAGGTTGATGATCCACTCAGCCAGAGGAGGCGGCTTTACGCCGAAAGCCATGTTCTGGGCATACACCGCGCAAGTGGCGTGGTTGTCGCCGCAGATGCCGCAGATGCGGCTGGTGATGAAGTGGGCATCCCGCGGATCTTTCCCTTTCATGAAAATGCTGTAGCCGCGAAAGATGGAGGATGTGCTGTGGCACTCGGCGACTTCCCGGTTGGCGAAGTCGATCTTGGTGAAGATGCCGAGGCTGCCCACGATCCGCGTAATCGGATCCCAGTTCATCTCGACCAGGTTGCGCTTCTTCTTATCGACCTCGGATACGGTGTCGGGATAAGTCGCCATGGATTTTTCCTTCTTTGTTAAATTTTTTGGTTGGAGCCAAGCGCCGTTTTTAGTACGTGGTGGGACGGTACCCAGTGGTCAGCTGTGGTCGGGAATGCCGCCACTTCGGCTCCTTGTTCACCGTGGTGTTGGTGATGCTGCGCATGGTGCGGATGAAACGCCCGTAGGTGCCAATGAGAGTTGAGGACAGCTTGGCTCCCGGCGGTTCGTCCATGAAGGGCATGAACTTATCCGGAAATCCCGGCATAGTGCATCCGATGCAGATGCCACCCACATTGGGGCAGCCGCCAATGCCACGCATCCAACCGCGTTTGGTTACATTGCAGTCCACGACTGGTCCCCAGCAACCCAGCTTTACCAGGCATTTCGACGATCCGTAGTGGGTGGCAAAGTCGCCCTGCTCATAATACGAGCCACGATCGCAACCCTCGTGCACTGTCTTGCCAAACAGCCACGTCGGCCGCAGTTGCGGGTCCAGCGGGATCATCGGCGCCAAACCTGCCACTTGATACAGCAGGTAGAGAACAGTCTCCATAAAGTTATCCGGCTGCACCGGGCAACCAGGGACATTCACAATCGGCAGGCCGGCCTTCGAGCGCCAGTCCCATCCCAGGTAGTCTGCTAGCCCCATCGCGCCTGTCGGGTTGCCTTGCATGGCGTGGATGCCACCGTACGTCGCACACGTACCTGCGCCGATAATGGCCAGCGCCTTGGGCGCCAGGCGATCGATCCACTCGCAGGTAGTAATCGGCTGGCCGGTATCGGGGTTAGTGCCCATCGCCGCCCAGTAACCCTCTTTCTTGATCTTCTCGTTGGGAATCGAGCCTTCCACGACCAGCACAAACGGATCCAACAATCCTTTTTCTGCTTCATAAAAAAACTTCATGAATTCATCACCGTTCTCATAGGCGAGAACAGGATTGTGCAAATGCACCTTGGGCAAGCCCGGGATCGCGCCCAACAGAACGTCTTCAATGCTTGGCTGTTCTGCCGCGGTGACGGAAACGCTATCGCCGTCGCAACTAAGACCCGCGGTGATCCAAAGAATGTGGACGTCAGAGACAGCGGGAGCTTTGGTGATGCTGCTTACCTTTTCAGCCATTTAACTCTCCTTAAGCCATGAGCTTGCGAAGACGATGAGCTTGCGCCGGGAATAACAGCGAAGCCCATAACGAATGGGCGCGCGATACACGCATGATGCTTGGGATGGTGCAATCGGTAAATCGGGGTTGGTAGAAGAAAGGCAAGCCCGTCACCTGGGAGCGACATTTCACGCCAGAGTTCCGGTGAAATCGCTGACCGGGGAAAACTACGCCCAGTCAGCATCACTGTCAAACTGTGCAATTCACATACTGAAGCGAAAGATTCATCCGGTGATTGCTATCGGGGATTTGTCCGATTTGCCTAACCAGGAATTCCGGATTCTTAAAATTTGTTAAGTGCCCCATTCAAGCTGCGTTTGGCTGGAGTGGGATACGACAGCACTCCAGGCGCCTTTTCATTAGGGCCGAAGCCAACGAGCGCGTGATGGGAATTAGCAAATACGCGGCAATTGCTCACCGAACATCACATCCAGCACGCGCGTTCCGCCGATCTGCGTTTTCATCAGAACCATGCCTGGATGTTCGGCGACGACCTCTCCGATGATGGCGGCGTCGCGGCCCAATGCGTGCTGTTGCATTTGCCCTAGCACGGCCTGTGCCATCCCTGGTGCAACGATCGCCAACAACTTCCCCTCATTGGCGACATAGAGCGGATCCAGCCCCAACACTTCGCATGCGCCCTTGACCGAATCGCGGACGGGAATCGATTGCTCCCGCAACAACATGCCCACGCCGACTCGTTTGGCAATCTCGTTCAATGTGGTAGCTGCGCCCCCGCGCGTGGGATCACGCAAACAGTGGATGAATTCCATTCCACCGGCCGCCGGAGTGCTGAGCATGGCCGCCACCAAGCCGTGGAGCGAAGCACAATCGCTGGCAATGGCACCTTCAAATTCAAGATTTTCCCGTTGCGACATGATGGCCATTCCGTGGTCGCCGATAAACCCACTCAGAATGATCTTGTCTCCCGGTCGAGCGCGATCTGCGGAGATGTTCACGCCGCTCTCGATCACCCCAATACCCGTGGTGGTAATAAATATCTGGTCGCCCTTGCCGCGATTGACGACCTTCGTGTCGCCGGTCACAAACTCTACTCCGGACTCAGCGGCGGCCGCACGCATGGATTCCACGACACGCCGCAGATCGTCCACCGCCAGGCCTTCCTCGAGGATGAAGGCAGCCGAAAGATAAAGCGGACGCGCGCCGCTCATCGCCAGATCGTTCACCGTTCCGTGAACGGCCAGCCGCCCAATATCGCCGCCAGGAAAAAATATCGGGGTCACCACGAAGGAGTCCGTCGTGAAAGCCAGGCGAGCGCCGCCGATCGTGAGCACTGCCTGGTCATCCAGCTTGTCTAAAACGGGATTTCTAAACGCAGGCAAAAAGATCTGGTCGATCAGATCGGCGGTAAGCTTGCCACCGCTACCATGCCCCAGGACGATCTGCGGGTGCTGAAAAATAGGCACGGGGCAAGACCCAAATCCGGCGGCAGATCGTGGCCGGTCGCCGTTTTCCTCGTCCTTGGCGGAGATCGGAGAACTAGCCATTGGCGTGTGTCAGGACTTCTGTTGGCACCACGTCCGCCCCCTGCGGTTTTAGATGCCGCCCGTATGCATAGTAAGCAGCGCAAGCGCCCTCGGCCGACACCATCGTCGCCCCCAGGGGACGCTGCGGCGTGCACAGCGTGCCGAACGCTGGGCAATCGTGCGGCTTCTTGATGCCCCGCAGAATCTGGCCGCTGATGCATATCTCCGGCTCGAGGGTCGCTATCTCTGCCACGTCGAATAACTTTTCGGCATCGTATCGCGCAAACTCGTCCCGCAGATGAAAGCCGCTGCTGGGGATGTTGCCGATGCCCCGCCACTTGCGATCACCCACCTCGAAGACACGCTGAATCAGCTTCTGCGCCGGCACATTGCCGTCGCGGCCGAGAACGCGGGAGTATTGATTCTCCACCACCGCCCGGCCCTGCTCCAGCTGCTGCACAGTCATCAGCGTGCCGTGCAATATATCAAGTGGTTCGAAACCCGTGACTACTATCGGCACGTGGAAGCGGGCGCTGATGGGATCGTATTCGCTGTACCCCATCACCGCGCACACGTGCCCCGGCCCGAGAAAGCCCTGCACCCGGTTATCGGGAGACTGCAGAATGGTCTCGAGAGCGGGTGGAACCAGCACATGCGATACCAGCAGAGATACATTGTTTACCCGCTCTTCACGCGCGCGCCACGCCAGCATGGCGTTCGCCGGAGCCGTGGTCTCAAAGCCGATGGCAAAGAAAACGACCTGCTTGGAAGGGTTGGCTCGCGCAAGCTTCAGGCAGTCGAGTGGCGAATAAACCACGCGAACATCGCCGCCCAATGACTTGATTGTGAACAAGTCGCCGTCCGACCCAGGCACACGCAACATATCGCCGAAGGAACAGAAGATGACGTTCTGTTGCCGCGCAATCGCGTGGGCCTTATCGATCATCTCCAGCGGCGTTACGCAAACCGGGCATCCTGGCCCATGAACCAGCTCCACTCCCTCGGGCAGCAGATGATCGATTCCATTCTTGACGATGGAGTGCGTTTGTCCGCCGCATACCTCCATCAGCACCCAGGGACGCGTCTGAATCCGCCGCATTTCGCCGACAATCTTCTTGGCAACGTCACCGTCGCGGTACTCATCCAGGTATTTCATGATCGAAAGCCTCCGGGTTCCACTTCCTCGACCACGGGCGACTCCAATTCCGTAAGCTGATCCAACTCCCTTAGCGCCTGGTAGGTACGCTCGGCCTCTGCTTCATCGATCCGGCTGATGGCAAACCCAACGTGCACCAGAACATACTCGCCGACCTGCGTTTCGGGCACGTATTCCAGGCAAGCCTCGCGCACAATGCCGCCGAACTGAACCTTGGCCATGCGCATGCCGCGCTGCTCGAACGTCTCTACTACCTTGCCGGGAATAGCCAGGCACATGTCATTCTCCTTGGCGTAAATGCTCGTTCACCACTACAGCCTGTCCGAGCGAAAGGCCGCCGTCGTTGGCCGGAACTTGGGCGTGCAAGAATACGTCAAAGCCGCGACGCCGCAACTCTACCACCGTCCGCCCCAGAAGGTACAGGTTCTGGAAGCTGCCACCGCTCAAACAAACTCGGTCCACCGCATCGCTCGCCCCAATACGACTGCACACCTTACCGATCGCCGCGCTCAAGGTGTTGTGAAAACGCGCAGAGATCTCGCCCAGCCGGCGCCCCGAAGAAATATCTCTCACGATCGAGACAATCACCGGCCGGAAGTCCAGGATCGCCGGCTCGCTTTGCTCTATCTCGAACTCGTAGCGATCCTCGATTCCCGCTTCTGCCGCGGCCTCGAGTGCAATCGCTGCCTGCCCTTCGAAGGTCACTTCCGGAGCCAGCCCCAACATCGCGGCGACGGCGTCGAACAGTCGACCGCAGGACGATGTCTCCACCGTCTGAATGCGCCGGGCGAGCATCGTGTCGACCAAGGCAACCTGCTTCTCATCTATCCCTTGGAAGCATCGCAGGGAGTCGGGTATCTGCTGCTCAAAGGTATCTCGCAGGTAGCTGAGCGCCATGCGCCACGGCTGCCGCACTGCCGCGTCGCCGCCCGGAAGCAGCACGTTGCGCAGATGGGCTCTCCGGGTGAAGCCGGCAAAATCCGCAACCATAAATTCGCCGCCCCATATCCTGCCGTCTGTCCCAAACCCGGTGCCATCCAGGGCCACTCCCAGAACCTTTCCGCGCAAGTGGTTCTCTGCCATGCAACTGGCGATATGCGCATGGTGATGTTGCACGCCGATGCGACGCGCGATCCCTGAAGCCGCGGCCATGCGGGTGCTCATATAGCCAGGATGCAAATCGTAGGCTGCGGCCCGGGGCACGACTTTAAACACATGTTTCATGCGGTCAAGTGTTTCTTCGAAGAACCGCATCGTCTCGTAATTTTCCAGGTCGCCGATATGCTGGCTCAGAATCGCGTAACGTCCTTTGGTGAGGCAGAAAGTGTTTTTCAACTCTCCCCCAAAGGCGAGCACCTCTTTCATCTCGATTCCCAAATCGATACCCTGGGGCGCAAAGCCGCGTGAGCGGCGCAGCACCCGTTCCCGCCCTTCGAAGGTGCGCGTGACAGAATCGTCCACCCGCGTGAAAATATGGCGGTTGTGCAGCAGAAAACAGTCTGCAACGCCGCCGAGCTGCTGCAAAGCCTCCTGGTTGCTGACCACGATAGGCTCCTCGCTCAAATTGCCGCTGGTCATCACCAGCGCAGCCGACTCGGGTTCCAGGTTGGGAGAGTCGCTAAACAATAGGTAGTGCAGTGGCGTGTACGGCAGCATCACCCCCAGGGTGTTATCCCCCGGGGCAAGGGACTGCGAGAGCGGCCCACCAGGTAAGCGCGCAAGAATCACGATGGGCCGTCGCGGATGCAGCAGCGCGGCCTCGTCGGCTGCCGTTAATCGGCACAGGTTCCTGGCCGCGTCCAAATCGCGCACCATCAGCGCGAAGGGCTTGTGCGGACGCCGCTTGCGTCTTCGCAATTCCGCAACCGCCACGTCGTTGGTCGCATCGCACGCAAGAAGAAAGCCGCCCAGCCCCTTGACCGCAACAATCTTGCCCGCGCGCAACAACTTGCGAGTCTGATGGATGAGCGCCAGGGAATCCCGGCCCGCGAAAGGCACATCGCCTTCCATCAGCGAAAGCGATGGTCCGCAAACCGCACATGCATTTGGCTGGGCATGAAAGCGGCGGTCACCGGGGTCTTCATATTCCGCCTGGCATTCACCGCACATGGTAAACGCAGCCATGGTGGTGGAAGCGCGGTCATAAGGTATGTCGCGGATGATGCTGTAGCGCGGCCCGCAATGGGTGCAATTCGTGAATGGATACCCAAACCGCCGGTTCACCGGGTCTCCAAAATCGCGCCAGCACTCGCCGCAAGTGCCGGCGTCCGGAGGGATCAAAGCGAACGCACCACTCACCTCCCGGCTGCCCAGGATAGAGAATCCTTCGCCTCCCTGAACCTCGATTTCGGAGGCGCTAATCTCCGTGACCTCCGCCAACTCTGGAGGATCGTTCTTCAGGGTCGAACAAAACTCATCGAGAGCAGATGCGCGACCTTCGATCTCAACCGTGACGCCGGAAGAGGAATTAAAGACAAATCCGTTCAGCCCGAGAGAGGTAGCCGTTTGATAAACGAACGGTCGAAATCCCACGCCCTGCACCACGCCCTGCACCAGGATGCGCTTGCGTTTGACCGGTTCGTTAAGTCCGTCGGCCTGAAGGCTGGACATCCTCCGCATCATACTCGGCCCGCTTTACCAGCAACCAAGACCCGGGTGGGTCGTGCTTCGTCAGGCGGTGGGTGCTGTTTCACCTTCGGGCTCAGCTAAGTCCTACGGTAGGCAGAATAATGAGTGTATACTCATTAAATGGCCCGGCCCAAGAGCGAAGATAAACGCAACGCAATTCTCTCTGCCGCAACGGAAGTCTTCGCGGACCGAGGGCTAAGCGCCGCGACATCGGCCATCTCCAGTTCGGCGGGAGTGGCGGAAGGCACCTTATTCACCTACTTCAAGACCAAAGACGAGCTCATCAACGCCCTCTACCGTGAGATCAAGCTGGAACTGGCGGACGCCATGATGTCCGACTTCCCCCGCAGATCAGGAGTACGCGACCGTCTGCAGCATGTGTGGGATCATTACCTCGCGTGGGGAGTCAAGAATCCCAGTCAGCACAAGGTCCTACAGCAAATCACGGTCTGGGGCGGCCTGACGAAGGAGTCGAAGTATGCCGGAACCGCACCCTTCCTGGAGATAGAGAAGATGGCCGAGGCCGCGGTCGCGCGGCGCGTCTTTCTCGAACGGCCTCTGGAGTTCATCGCTGCGTGCTTGAACGCACTTGCCGATACCACCATCGACTTCGTGCGGCGAAACCCCAAACAGGCAGATATGTACCGCAAGCAAGGTTTTGAGATGCTCTGGGCCGGCATCACCCGCAAGAAGTAGTTTTAAGTGAATCCAAATGAGCGAGCAATCACTCATATAACTACAAGGAGCACACCAAATGAATCCATGGTCAGTTGCAAATATCCCATCCCAAAACGGCAAACTCGCGGTCATAACCGGAGCTAGCGGAGGACTTGGATACGAAACAGCGGTCGCCCTGGCGCGTGCCGGAGCCGAAGTGCTAGTCACCGGGAGAAGTGCCGAGAAGGGAAGCGTCGCGATTGAGCGGATTAAGCGCGCTGTGCCATCCGCCAAGGCGCGCTTCGCGATGCTCGATCTGGCAAGCCTCGCATCCATCCGCGCCTTTACCGCGACCATGCTCGCTAACGGCCGTCCGTTGGATTTATTGATCAACAACGCCGGGGTTATGGATCTGCCCACCAGGCGCCTGACCGAAGACAGCTTCGAGTTGCAATTCGGAACCAATCATTTGAGTCACTTTGCCCTTACGGCCTTGCTGCTGGCATTGCTGCGCAAAGCCCAATTGCCGCGAGTGGTGAATGTGAGCAGCCTGGCGCATCGTGGCGGCAAAATCGATTTCAGCAATCTGCAGGCCGAGCGCAAGTACAACTCCTGGGCTGCCTACCAGCAATCCAAGTTGGCGAATCTTCTGTTCACCTTCGAGCTCCAGCGCAGAAGTGATGCCAACGGATGGGGACTGATCAGCAACGCCGCCCATCCCGGATACGCGCGCACCGAGCTTATCCCGAACGGCCCCGGCACCGGCGGCCTGAAAGGAATGGGGATGAAAGTACTTGGGGCCTTCATGAGCCACTCCGCCGCAGCCGGGGCTTTGCCTACGCTCTTCGCGGCAACCTCCCCCGAGGCGGTCCCGAACGGCTACTACGGACCGGACGGTTTCTACGAATTGAAGGGGCCGGTGGCGCCTGCTCAAGTCTTCCCACAGGCCAAGGATGAGGCTGTAGCTCGAAAGCTATGGGAGGTCTCGGAGCAACTCACCGGGGTAAAATGGCCAGCCAAGGATCAAACCCTCGAGACGGTCACTTTTCCCGTGAAGAGAGAAGCATAGCAATGAAGGTCTTGCTCTTTGGTGCGACAGGAATGGTGGGGCAAGGTGTGCTGCGCGAGTGTCTTCTCGACCCAGATGTGGAGCGGGTGCAGACAATTGGAAGAAGCCCCACCGGCATTCACCACCCCAAGTTGCGCGAGGTTCTGCATCGCGACTTATCGAGCTACACCGGGATCGAGCCCGAACTCTCTGGTTTCGATGCCTGCTTCTTTTCACTCGGCGTCTCATCCGCGGGAATGAAGGCAGAAGACTATGAACGCACAACCTACGGCATCACCATGGCTGCCGCGGAGACGCTATGCCGGCTTAACCCGCAGATGAGATTCTTCTATGTCTCGGGCGCCGGTACGGACAGCACTGAGCAGGGCAGGAGCATGTGGGCGCGGGTCAAGGGAAGAACGGAAAACGCGCTCCTGCGTTTACCGTTTGCCGCCGCGTACATGTTTCGCCCCGGCCTGATCGTGCCGGTGCACGGAGAGAGACCGAAGGCCGCCGTCTACCAAGCCTTCTATGGCATCGCCAAGCCGTTGCTCTTCTTGCTCCGGCGCATCTTTCCCAACCACGTCCTGACCACGGAAGAAATTGGACGGGCGATGCTGTCCGTAACCCGGCATGGCTACCCAAAACATATTCTTGAGATCCGGGACATTCGCGCCGCCCTTCAAACCCCTTAAGGTGTCCGCGTCTCGCTATGCACTACGTGCGCCGGCTTGTCGCATCCCTTTGCAAACCAAAACTTTGACAATGCTCTCCAGAAGATCCAGCTAAGCTGCTGTGCGGTATGATTGTCGATGCTTTCGGTGCGAACCAGGCTACAGTTCGTCAGTCTGCTGATTGGGCTCGTCTTCTCGATGACGTCCGCAGCTATTTCCCAGGCAGCAAGCCAGTCCGAGTCGCAAATCAAGGGTGCCTCCTCGCACGCCGCTGTTTTCTCGTTGATCACTGACCGCGAGCCCGTAGTTTCTCTGGATGGACTATGGCGCTTCCATCCCGGAGACGACCCCCGCTGGGCTTCGGCGGACTTCGACGACTCAGCGTGGCCTCTTATCCGCTCCGACAAACCCTGGACAGAGCAGGGTTATCGCAACCTGGAAGGCTTCGCATGGTACCGATTTACCGTGGAGCCTCCTTCTTCCGCAATGCCGTTGGCCATCGTTTTGCCTTCCATCCTCACGGACTACGAGCTCTTCCAGAATGGTAAAAAGATTGGCGGATTCGGTCATATGCCCCCGCACGGTGGGCTGCAATTCAACCAGCTGGCCCTCTACCATCTCGCTCCGGCACAAGATGGTGCGCCGCTGCAGATGGCGATTCGCGTCTGGCATCATCCCATTTTCGCAACGTATCTGGGCGGCGGCCCGCGCTACGGTGGGGCCCTTTTGGGACAAGACACTTTACTGGAACGGCAGTTCCAGTCATTAGAAGCTGAGCGATCAACTCGCGTCGTCAGTTTCTACGTCATCGCGGTTCTGAATACCGTCATCAGCATTACGGTTTTTGGACTGTATCTGTTTCGTCGATCAGAACGGGAATACCTGTGGTTTGCCGTACTTCTCCTCGCGAGCGCGCTACAGTCGGCGCTTGCGGTAAGCAATTTTTTCGTGCACCTTTCCATCGGCCTGGGCGACCTGCTGGCCGAAGCCATCGGAGCGCTTCAGTTTGCGGCTTCTCTTTTATTTTTCTCCCGCGTGCTGCAGGCGAGGCGTACGCCGCTGTGGCGCGGTGTGCTGCTCCTCGCGCTCCTTGACCCGCTGAACGTCCTGCTCTATTTACTCCGCATCACATCACCGGCAACCTCCACCAGTCTGCGCATTCTTTTCGACCTGCCAATCGCCACCTACATCCTCCTCCTGCTATTTCGCCGTGCTCTTGCCGGCAGCCGCGACGCGCGTCTGCTGTTCATACCCACGGTGTTGCTGTATGGCACAGGCATCCTCGGTGGTCTGCTCCTCTTCATGTTTCAACTTGGTTGGTCATCGCAAGTCTTGTCTTCGGTCAATCAGTGGAACGTTTTCGAAACCCCGTTTGCGGTCCCACTGCAAGTCTTCGTGCAGCTCATTTTCGTCGTTGCCCTGCTCGCCTTTCTTATCCGCCGCTTTGCCAGGTCTCGCGCTCAAGAAGAACGCTACTCGGCTGATCTCGAGGCAGCCCGCTCGCTCCAGCAAGTTCTCATTCCTGAAACATTGCCCTCCATCTCCGGCTTGGATATCGGCATCGCGTATCACCCGGCCCAGGAAGTGGGTGGCGACTTTTATCAGATCCTTCCACTACCCATCACAACCGCGAACCCGCAGAGCGATACCCTCATCGTCATTGGTGACGTTGCGGGTAAGGGACTTCCGGCAGCCATGACTGTTTCCATGCTCGTTGGCGCCCTTCGATCGATTGTCGAAACTACGCGGTCACCAGCAGAAATCCTCGCCGGTCTCAACCGTCGTCTGGTTGGCAGAGGCTCCGGTTTTACTACTTGCCTGGCCATGCGCCTTTCGTCTTCCGGCAACCTGATTCTCGCCAACGCCGGTCACCTCGCCCCTTACCACAACGGTCGGGAAATCCTCACTCCGCCGGCTCTTCCACTCGGTCTTGATCCCAGCGGAGTCTTTGCCGAGGAGACGTATCAACTCTCGCAAGGAGATCGCCTGACCTTACTCACCGATGGAGTTCCTGAGGCCACCAGCCAAAGGGAACTATTCGGCTTCGAACGAACGGCCGAAATCAGCGCATCACCAGCGGGTGCAATCGCCGAGGCCGCTCTCCATTTCGGGCAGGCGGACGATATCACCGTTCTTTCGATCGTCCTCGATCAACAATCCAAGGTTTAAGCGTTGATAGAAGGGGCGCTTGAGCGCTCCTTTACAGTTTCCGGGCACTCTGCCGGAATCCGAATGGCAGCTTGGGGAATCTAACGCAGCATGCGCGTACAAAAGGGCTTAATCGGTTTCATCCTAATTCTGCAGTCCGTCCTTTTTCTCTCGCATTTTCTTGTCTATGAGACCTGGACATTTTCACCCGCGGGCAGCGATATCCCAGGGACATTGTGGACCAAGCTGGTTCTCGGCTTTTTGTCGGTGAGCTTTGTAGCCGCTTCTCTCCTGGCCTTCCGCTATACAACGATTGCGGTGCGGGTGTTTTATACGATTTCCGCGGCATGGCTGGGTTTCTTGACCTTCCTCTTCTTCGCCGGCGTTTTCGCTTGGGTAATATTCGGAATCGCGCGGGTGGCTGGGCTGGCCATCGACTTCCACCGCACGGTGGAATGGCTATTCGGCGCTGCAGTGCTGGCTGCCCTCTATGGGCTTTCCAACGCAAGCTGGACGCGCATCACTCGAACCACGGTACGGCTCGCTAACTTGCCGCCGGCATGGCGCGGGCGCAGGGCGGCTCTCATCAGCGACCTGCATCTGGGGCATGTGCGAAACGGCCGTTTCCTGCGCCGGATGGTAGCGAAGATTTTGAGAGAAGAGCCGGACGCAATTTTTATCGCCGGCGATTTGTATGACGGCACGGCCATCGACGCCGGCCGGGCTGCGGAGCCGTTGAGCGAGCTCGTGGCGCCCCATGGCGTCTATTTTGTCGCCGGAAATCACGAACAGTTTGGCGATGACAGTAAATATCTGCATGCCGTTGCGTCAGCCGGGGTGCGCGTGCTGATCAACGAGAAGGTCGAAGTGGACGGTTTGCAGATCGTCGGCGTGCCCTATGGGAGCGCCGCGCGCGACGCCCATCTCACCTCAGTGCTACAGGGACTCCGCTTGGATCGCGATCGAGCCAGCATTCTATTGACGCATGCGCCTGACCATCCGGAAATTGCCGAGGCCGCGGGCCTTTCACTCCAGCTATCCGGGCATACGCACCTTGGGCAGTTCATCCCTTGGAGTTGGATGGCGCGGCGGGTATACCGCCAGTTTGTCTACGGCTTAAGCCGCATCGGAAAGATGCAGGTGTTCACTTCAAGCGGGGCCGGGACCTGGGGACCGCCCCTGCGGCTTGGATCCAATTCCGAAATCGTGGTGCTTCAGTTTGAGTAATGTTCGCTGGCTGGGATCGTTGGTCTCTCTCTATCTCTCAGGCGCCATCAACAGGCCCAGTGCGTGACGACAGAGATGCCGAGCGAAGTTCCAGTTCCGCTGTTTGAACTATACGAAAAGCAGCGCCGCGAAAAAGTGGGCTGGACCGTTTCTACCTCATGGAACATTGGACGAATGTGCCACTTGAGAAAACCCTGTTCTGCGCAGCTTGCGAAACATGGCCCTCAGGAAAATGCTCAGTAGTGGCGGAGAGAAACAGATCCGAAAGTTGTATTCGTTAGGATGACGCTTATCAATATCGCTCGATCAAACCACGGCGCGCAGCGGACGGAGCAAACACCGTGCCCTTCGCACACAGTGATACCTCCGTTGCATCGGTGATTGCTCTGAACCATTCCTTATGTCGGCATCCCACTGCCAATTTAGATGAAGTGGGCGCCTTCCTGGCGCGCTTCCACTTCTAGCAATCATGGTCGCCGAATCACAAAGAGATGCGCGGTTACGGTTCTCATGGAGTTCCTGGCTCAAAATCCGGTTCGTCGAACCATGTATTAACCTCTAGGACATGGGAAGACGTGTGCTCATCTCGGGAGCAAGTATAGCCGGACCCTCGTTGGCTTTCTGGCTGAGTCGTTATGGATTCCAGGTCACAGTAGTGGAACGCGCACCGGCCTTACGCCTTGGTGGCTACGCAGTGGACTTCCGTGGGTCTGGGTTGCGCGTTCTAGAGCGCATGGGGCTTGTGGATGCAGTCAAGCAGTACGAAACCCGCACGGGGTCCATCACCCTGGTGGACGCGAACAATAAGGTGGAGGCCAGATTTCCAGACGGATTCACCAGCGGCGATCTCGAGATCTTGCGCGGCGACTTGAGCCGGGTGTTGTATCACGCCACCTGCCATGATGCTGCGTATGTGTTCGATGATTCGATTCAAGATATCCAGGAGACCACAGACAGCGTTACCGTGACTTTCGTGAGTGGGAAGGTGAAAACATTTGATTTCGTAGTTGGCGCCGACGGGCTGCACTCGAACGTTCGCTCTATCGTATTCGGGGAGGAGTCTGAATTTGCCCACGCGATGGGCTACTACATCGCGATCTTTACCGTGCCGGATTTTCTCGGCTTGGGCGACGCCGGACGATACTATGTAGAGCTCGGCAAGCGGGTTGGATATTTCGCCACCCCAAACGATGGTCAAGCGAAGGCATCGTTCTATTTAGCCTCGAAGAAGCTCAATTACGATCGACGCGACGTGTCCGCGCAGAAGCAGCTTCTGCGTGAGGCCTTTGCTGGAGTCAAGTGGGAGACAAGGCGGCTGCTTGAATTTCTGGATGACGCGCCGGATTTCTATTTCGATTCCCTCAGTCAGGTGCGAATGAGCACGTGGTCCAAAGGGCGCACCACTTTGCTTGGCGATTCTGCGGCTTGCCCATCCCCAATGACGGGTATGGGGACCGGAATCGCCATCATTGGGGCCTATGTACTTGCCGGCGAGCTGCACGCAACACCTGAGGACTATGCCGGTGCCTACGCGCGGTACGAGGCCATCATGCGACCGTTTGTGATGGAAGCGCAGCAGCTGGCCGATGGAGTGAGTTGGTTCATTCCCCAGACAAGGATGAAGCTATGGTTCAGCAAGAAGCTCTGGTCGTGGATGCCACAGTCAACTTTGCGAAAACTGATGGTTGAACAGCCCTCCCAGATCGCGAGCATCGTACAGATCAAGGAATACAGTTAGATCCGGCCCGCAAAGCCAAAGACGAACCGAGCTCGCGGTACGAACCCCTGGCGTTCCAACACAGCCGTTCGATAATGTCGATTTATACTCTCTTAGCCGAGTGACGAGGACGCAGCCCTGAAAGTGAAGACTGAACTGCCGTTAATCCGAATCGCAGAGCGGACACGAAGCTGTGCATGCGCGCTGCTCGTCACTTTAATCATTCTCAGCAGCGCAGTTGGCTGGGCCCAGTCTGTGTCTGCTGCGGAAGCCAGATGCCGGGCCCTGGCAACGACGGACTTCTCCACGGACCCCGACGCTCCCACCCATATCTCGGAAGCCATCTTGGTAAAGGACGCCCAGGGGCTTTCGGGCAAAGCACAAGTGAGCGAGGACCTCGCTAAGGCGATGGGCCAGGTTCAGCCCACTTGCCGCATTTCTGGCTACGTCGCACCCAATGCCGGCTTTGTCCTTCTGCTGCCGGTATCGCAATGGAACGGCAAGCTCTTGCATGTTGGCTGCGGCGGTTGGTGTGGTAGCACAGACTATGTGCCTGGGTCGTGCGCCATGCACGCCGGCTATGCCTGTGTCGGCACAGATATGGGCCACACGGGCGCGGGCGGCCTATGGTCGCGTAACAATCTTCAGGGCCAAACTGATTTTGGATATCGCGCCACGCACGTCGTGACCCTCGCCGCGAAGGCGATTCTGCAGCGTTTTTACGCGACCGCGCCAAACAAGTCTTATTTCATGGGATGTTCCACGGGCGGCTATCAAGCCATGATCGAAGCGCAGCGCTTTCCCTGGGACTTTGACGGCATCATCGCCGGTGCCCCCGATATGGATGAGAGTGATCTGGCAGTGCGTGGCATCTGGGCCAAGCGAGGTTTTCTAGGTGACGATGGAAAACCCCTTCTGAATGATGCCGACCTTCAACTTCTGCATCATGCCGTGCTCGCCGAATGCGATATGGATGACGGCGTCAAGGACGGCATCGTCAGCGCGCCGCAGCAGTGCAAGTTCGATCCGTCGGAACTGCAGTGCAGGGCTGGCAAACAGGCCGACTGCATAAGCGCGCGTCAAGTCCAGGCCGTTAAGGATATCTACAGCCGGCCCCATGATTCGAAAGGCCACGCTATCTCACCGCGAGGTATCTTTCCCGGCGCCGAGCTGCAATGGAAGGGTGCGTTCTCCAATACCTGGGGCGACGAATTCTTTAAAGACACGGCACTCCTCTCTACTGCGGGAAAAGAGTGGAGCTACACCGACTTCGATTTCGACAGCGACTACAAGCGCAGTGGGATCGGCGTGCTGTATGCGGATACCGACCCTGATTTGCGCAGGTTCAGAGACGCTGGCGGCAAGCTGCTCAGCTACCAGGGCGACACGGATATGACGGAGATGCCCGGCGCGGCCTTTGACTACTACGAAACCGTGGAAAAGACGATGGGCGGCGCTAAGGCCACAGAAGATTTCTATCGCCTATTCGCGATTCCCGGCATGAATCATTGCGGGGGCGGCGATGGGGTATCTGTCTTCAATTATCTGAGCTATCTGGAGGCGTGGGTGGAACGTGGGCAAGCGCCCGATGTAATGATCGGGGCGCGTCTCCGTGGTTCCTCGGTTACCTTCACCAGGCCGGTCTACCCTTATCCGTTACATGCCAAGTACAAAGGCACCGGCGATCCCAACGACGCCGCAAATTTTGTGCCAGTGGAATGAAGCGGGTGCCCCAGGCACCAGCGTACCTGGGCCGAAAAAAGACCGGCCGAAGGCCGTCAACGGCTTTCCTTTGAGGGCGCCGCGCGCTAAAACGCGGACTGCGGGCCGCCGCGGCGAATCCCGGAAGACTCTCTCAATCCTGCAGAACCCGGGCAAAGACATCGTGGTCGACGTTGCCGCCAGTCGCTACCAGTCCTACGCGTTTTCCCCGAATACGCTGCCTCTCTTTGAGCGCGGCGGCCAGGCCGGCCGCACCTGAGCCTTCCACCACGTTGTGCGTATCCGTAAAGTAGTGTTTCATCGCCAGACGAATTTCCTCCTCGCTCACTCGCACGATGCGGTCTACATTGCCGAGTATCACCTCAAGTGCAGCATCATCGGGCACACGGCAAGCCATTCCGTCCGCGAGGAAAGTGCTTACAGGCGCCGCGATCTTGCGACCTGCTTCGAACGAGAGCGCATAAGCGGGCGCACCTTCGGCCACCACTCCCACAATCTTCGTCTTCAGTCTTAGCCCGTTGCGCACCGCAACGCACGAGCAGATGCCTGAACCCTGCCCAATGGGCACGTAAACTACTTCCACATCGGCCACTGCAGAAAAGAACTCCAGCCAATAAGTGCCCACTCCCTTAATGATGTCGCGATGATAGTTAGGAATGAAGTGCCAGCCATGCTGTTCGGCGAGCCTTTGCGCATGCTCTTTCGACTCCTGGAAGTCCTCGCCGAACTCGATGAGCTCGCCTCCCTGCGCCCGCATCGCTGCATTCTTTTCCGCGCTGTTTCCCTTGGGCACGACTATGTGTGCCGGCACTCCGAACCTCTTCGCCGCCAGCGCGACCGACTGGCCATGATTGCCACGCGTGGCCGTGACCAGTCCCGGCACTCGCTGGGCTGCACGAAAGAGCTGTGCCGTGTAGACGACCGCTGTGCGAGCCTTGAATGCCCCAATCGGAGTCTGGTTCTCGTGTTTCACCCACACTTCCGCGCCCAGCCGCTCACACAGCAGAGGCCAGACGAACTGCGCAGTGGGCGGCATAAACTCATACACCAATGGCTGCGCCGCTTTAATCTCATCAACCGTGGGCAAGCCCGTCTCTTGAAGTATTTCTGCGGTCATAGTCGTCCTGTTCCAACCTACTAACCATTATGGCCCGGCGACCTTGTCTCGAATCGCCACCAACATGTCGCGGAATTCCACCAGGTCAGCCTTGTTTCCTATCGGGCCGTGCCCGGGAACGACGATAGTGTCGGCCGTAACAGAGTCCACATTCTGTTGGGCGGCGCGGATCTGTCCGTCGATGCTGCCACCTGTGGAGTAGTCAATGAACGGGTAGACGCCATTCCACCAGGTATCGGCCACCAGAAGGATGTCGGCCTCGACAAACCTCACAGAAATGTCGCTATCGGTGTGAGCCCGTTCATATTTCTCCAAGGTGATGTTCGTATGGCTGAGAAGCATTGCTAGGCCCCCTGATGGATACGGCGATTGCACAATCTTGCTGCGCATCGTCATCTTTTGCTCAAATCATGCAGGATGGCTCTCAGCTCCTGAGGTCCTCAAACTTGGCTTGAACCAATCGCACGATGACAGAAAAAATCATTGCCGTCGAAACCCCGAACATGAGCGCTCCATTTGCTGCTTCCAGGGGTCCTAGCAATCTCCACGACGGGCTCATAATCACATCACCGTAACCCAAGGTCGTGTAGTTGACCGCTGAGTGGTAATAGGCAAATCCGAATTCTTGAAATTCTCCACAAGTTACGAACAACCCCGCCCACAAGCCGATCTCAACCAGGTGTGCCACGAACGCGAATGATATGGCCAGGACAACGATGGCAAAATCGATCCAGAAGCCCGCGCCCGCACGGCCCAGCCTTTTCTCACGGCGAACGAAGTTTACGGTCGCGCCCACGGCCAGCGCGTGGATAAAGATCGTACAGAGCACGGCGCCTGCGCCAACCGCCAGGGGAATCAGGATCGTGACTCGATGCGTTTGCGTCATTCCCTCGTCCTCGGGTCGGCGAGAAGCCAGGCTAGCGCAGTCGGGTTATCGGAGCGGGGTCCATGTCCGCATAGTCTAGATTCTCTCCACCCATCCCCCAGCAAAAGCTGTAGGCACGCGTGCCCACTCCGGCGTGTATCGACCACCCGGGCGACACTACGGCCTGAAAGTCCTTCATCAATAGATGACGTGTCTCTTCCGGCGGCCCCATCAGATGAACCACAACCGCATCCTGAGCGAGATTAAAGTAAAGATAGACTTCAGAGCGCCGCATGTGCGTATGAGGAGGCATCGTATTCCAGACGCTTCCCGCGTGCAGATGGGTCACCCCCATCACCAGTTGGCAGCTCTTGACGCCGCCAAGATAGATGTACTTCGTTACCGTCCTCAAGTTGCAAGTCTCTGTGCTGCCGATCGTCGTCGGACTGGCTTCCTCTTTCCGTACCAGCGTTACCGGATAAGGTGTATGCGCGGGATAGCTGAGCAGATAGAAGATAGCCGGGGAAGCGGGATCTTTTGATTCAAAGCTGATTTCGGCATTGCCTCTGCCGATGTAAAGACAATCAAGGTTCTCCAGAGAATAACACTTGCCGTTCACCTTAATTGAACCGCTCCCGCCAATGTTCAAGGCGCCCAACTCCCGCCGCTCGGTGAAATATTCTGCCCGAAGATCGGCATCTGCCGGCAGAGTAACCGGCTCCCATACCGGCGCCGCGATTCCCACGATCGTTCGGTCAAGATCCACATAAACCTGGTGGAGCGCTCCCGGCTCATACAAGGAATCCATCAGGAATGTCTCTCGAAGCTGAGCCGTGGTCATGTGCGGATAGCGTGTGGGGTCCGCCAACAGATAGGTCTGCATGATTTCTCCTTTACCACCGGTTCATCCATCATCCCATGACGACATAAGTTTTATCGAGGGCCATCAGGCATTCACGACCACGCGGCCGCGAAGGTCACTACCCCATCCGCTAAGAATTCTGCCCCGGCTCTGCACGGCGGCTAATTCACGGTTGGCGTACCGCCGGCGTAAGCCGTTTCCTCGGCTTGGAAGCGGACGGGCTCTAGGCCGTCCGTTGAAGGGTCAAATCGTCGAGCCTTTAGCCTTCGAGGAAAATTGGTGGTAAGAGAGATCCCTCAGTGGCTAAAGCTGTCCAGTTTTGGTGGTGTTACGGCGGAGCTGAAGCCCCGCCCTTCAGGAGAACGATGCGGCGATTTATCTCATTTCGTGATTTCGATTGCGTCCTTCCCGTGGGAATCAGATAGCTTGCCTCTAGAAGTCCATCTTTAGGCTGAGCTGCAGGATCCGGGGAGGATCCGCCGCAGTGATGGTTCCAAAAGTGCTCGCGCTCAGAGCCGTGCCCGGGTTGGTGACGCCGGTGCCGTTGCTGTTGATGGCGCCGCCCGGGTTGGCGTAATTGGTGTGGTTGAAGCAGTTGAAGCACTCAGCCCGGGCTTCGAGCTGCAAGGCCTCATGCAACGGGATGAACTTGCTGAGTGCCGTGTCCACGTCGGTGTAGTGCGGCCCGTAGAACTCATAGGGCCGGGTGGTTCCGTACGTTCCAGCCGTGTTTGCGGCAAAGGATGGACGGTTAAGCCATGTGGTGATACGGGTATTTTGCGCGCGAGGATTGCCGATCAGATTCGGCCGGTCGTTGCCGACGCCAGTCAGGGAGGCGTCGGTGCCGGTAGTCACCGTAAAGGGAACGCCGGTCGTCGCGGTGATGATGGGCGCAAGCTGCCAGCCGCTCAGCAGGAGCTGGCGTCCATAACTTCCGCCAGCGTTACTCCGGACGATGGCCGAGGTCACGAAATTTTGACGCAGGTCCGAGGCGCAGTTGCTGTAATCGCGGTTGGGGTGCGCTGGATCTTGAAATTGGTCTCCGGCATTGTCTCCATTTTCCGGAGGACCCGAGAGGCAGTGCGAATAGGTGTAGTTCGCGAGCAGCGTGAAGTAGTCGGAGAAGCGATGCTGTACCGTGACCAACAGCCCATTGAAGCTCGATCCCAGACCCGTATAAGCCTGGGTGACCTGGGTGAAATAGGCCCCCTGGGCGACATTGATGCCGGTCAGCACGCGGCGGGCATTGGTATTTCCCGTCGTGGAGCAGTTTGTTCCAGCTGCGGGCACCGTCGCAAGCGTTCCGCAAGACCCAGCGACGCCGGTCGATTTGCCGGGATAGTACACCGCCGGGTTTTGCTCGTTACCGTAAGAGCCATGCAGGACCCGCGTGCCGAGATAGGTAGCGGTGAGCGCCCAATCCTTAAGAAACTGTTTCTGCACGCTCAGGTTCCAGTTCTGCGAGTAAGCCTGCTGTAGATTCGTGGGCAGCACAAAATAGGTTCCAGAGGTCGGGAAAAACGCGTTGGCGGCCGTCGGCGGAAATGGCTTGGGGTAAGGATTCCCACCAGGATAGCCCGCATAGGGTGTAGTCAGGTTGCCCGGAGGAGGCGTCAAGGTGATGGAGTCGCCCCATGGCGCCATCGATGCGTAGCGCGAGTTGTAGTAGAGCGGCGGCTCCTGGAAACCAAGGCTGTAGGAAGCGCGAATACTCTCTCGTCCCTGGCCGCGAGGGTCGAATACAACGCCGAAGCGGGGTTCAAGCCGATTCCATTTGCCATGATAGTAGCCGTGTGGAATCCCGGGGTCGCCATAAAAAAGCACTCCAGCCGGAGCCGTGGGATAGACAATCGATCGAGTCCCGGAATCGTAGTTCGGCAGCGAAAAGCTGGCGCCGCGGCCCGTGGTTTCAATCGCCGGCAGCCCCGTGGCCCATCGCAGCCCCGCATTCAATATCAACCGCGGGCTGAACTGAAAGCTGTCCTGGAAATAGAGACCAGCATAGTTCTTGCGGAAGTCGACGCCGCTGTTGTTGCCCTGGTACAGCGATTGAATCTCGCCGATCATGAAGTCGACCAGGCCGTCTTTGGTGTATTGCCCGGTGAAGTTGAACTGGCCGTTGGCGTTGTTGACGCCGTCAGATTCGAGCGTGTTGCGTAGGTAATCCACGCCGAACGAAAAGTGATGCTTACCCTTGGTCCAGAACATGTCTTCGAGCACGTTGTAACTGTTGGTGCTGTTCAGCAGGCTTTCGCAAGTGCCGCAAGCCACGGTGAACGCGTTCGAGATGTTCATGTAAAGGTAGTTCTTGATCGGCGCGTAGCTTTGGATGCCAAGCGTGTTGGGGTTGATGCTGTCAGCCGCAACGTTGCGGCTGACGATGTTTCTCGTATACCCCAGGTGAAAAGAGCTGACCAGACTCGAGGTAAGGGTGTAGGTGTGGCCCAGGGTGAACGATTGCACCCGGTCATTGAGTGACGGATTCTGCGTGTTCAACAAATTGTTATCGAAGATACCTGGCTGGGTGAAGTGCGTCATGTAGTAGCGCCCGAAAACCGTCTGCTTGGTGGTGGCAGTCCAATCGATGCGGGCGATGTATTGATCTTCATTCTGCGGCAGCGGAAGGCCATACACCAGTTTGCCGCAAGGGTTGGTCGCCAACGGGATGTACTGAAAGATTGCGAGCGCGGAAGCGTTGAGCTGTGACGCCGGAACCTGGTTGTTCGGATAGGGCATGCCGGTTGCGGGGTTGTTCAACACTTTTGCCACACCGCCGCTTTGGCAAGCTGCGCTGGCATAAGCGGTGAAGTTACCCTGCAACATGGCAGCAGTAGGGACATAACTGGTGTAAGCGTTGGTTTGCTGCCGCGTGCGTGTGCCCTGGTAACCGCCGAAGAAGAACAACTTGTCTTTGCGGATCGGTCCACCGAGAACGCCGCCGAACTGGTTGCGCTTGAGCGTGTCCTGCTTGGTGGAGAAATGGTTGCGTGCATTCATGTCGCCGTTGCGGAAAAACTCAAAGAGCGTTCCGTGGAAGGAGTTGCCGCCCGCGCGGGTAACGATATTCACCACTGCGCCCGGGTGAACGCCGTACTGCGGCGACAGACCTGAAGTCTGCACGCTGAACTCTTGAATGGCGTCAGGGAAGGGAAACGGCAAATTGACGTTGGTGAACGCGTCGTTGTTGTCTGCGCCGTCCATCAGGTAGTTGATGTTGGTGGCTTGGGCGCCGGCAACAGAAAGCGTTACGGCGCTGGGATAGTTTTTGCTCGAGGCCAAGTCTGTCGCGGGCGCATTGGCCGTTCCTGGCGTAAGCAGGATCAACTGCGTGGCCTGGCGGCCGTTCAACGGCAGATCGACCGTGCGTTGCCGGTCGACAACCTGCGATATCGATTGATCTTCGGTCTGCACCATCGAGGCGGCGGCCGATACTTGCACCGTCTGAGAGACGCCGCCGACTTGCAATTTCACGTCGACGCGTAGCTCGTTGCCTACCTGGATCACGATTCCAGATTGGTCGTAGGTGCTGAACCCGGCAGCCGTCACCTTAAGGGTGTAGGGCCCTACTGGCAGGCTGGGCAAATTGTAACCGCCGTCCGCGCCGCTGGTCACCGTACGGCGAAGTCCGGATTCAGTTTGCAGGGCTTCCACTGTTGCCCCGGACACTACCGCTCCATTAGCGTCCGTAACTGTACCTTGTATTTGTCCGCCGGCTATAGCCTGCGCCTGCACCGGCTTGTCAAGCGCGGGGCAACTAAGAAGGAAGCAAATCAGATACGTTAGCTTCCAGATATTCTTCCTGGTAAGCTCCGCATGCGGGAACAAGCGAATAGAAGTCGACTGCATATGGCCTCCGAAGAGTCGTAGCAACCTATCAAATGCAATATTCGTTAAGCAATCGAAATCATGAATAGGTATCTGGAATGTAGAGCGGCGTTTTCGCTCTGCGGTACGGCGACAATTGTGTGCGGTGGAGTATCCTGTCCCTAATCATGCTGATAGCCGACGATCTCGCCCGCATCGCACTTCAGGAACAGGAACTCCAGTTCGCAAACTTTGATGAGGAGATGGCCTGGCGGCTAGGTTCCCAGGTGCGTGCGCTGGCTGTTGCCCGCAAGCTTAGCCTGGTGGTCGATGTACGCCGCTTCGCCCAGCCGCTCTTTTATGCCGCGATGCCCGGAACCACCCCCGACAATGTGGAGTGGATTCGCCGCAAGAGCAACGTGACTGCTCGCTTTCATCGCAGTTCCTATGCCGTCCGGCTGGAGATGGAAGACAAAAAATCCAACCTCTCTGATCGCTACGGGCTGCCGATTGCCGACTTTGCTGCCCACGGTGGCAGCTTTCCGCTCCGCGTACAAGGCGCGGGCGTCATCGGTTCCATTACGGTCTCTGGCCTGCCGGACCGCTCCGACCATCAGCTGGCAGTGGAAGCCCTTTGCTCCGAGCTGGGCCGTCCCTTCGATACCCTGCGCCTCGAATAATCAGAGTCTGTAGGTTACCCGCCAATCAATCCAACCCACCGGCTCGCACTGGCGTCAAAACCAAAAGTAGTGAGCGGAGGAAAACCTCATGGCAAAACTAAAAGAGGCGGCACGCGAGCGCATTCCTGCGACCAAGTTCGCCTTTCCCAAACAACGCAAAGAACCGCTGGAAAATGCCTCGCACGTGCGCAACGCGGCGGCGCGCTTTAACCAGGTAGAGGGCGTCACCGAGGCGGAGCGCAAAGCAGCATGGAAGCGGATCGAAACCGCCGCCAAGCGATACAAAGTCGAGCTCAAAAGTTCCTCTAAGTAAGAACTTCGGTCGCCGGCGGACGTAACGCAGTGGCAATCAGCGCTGCCGCAAGAAAAGCTGCGGACGTAATACAGAGCGCCCAGCTCAGCCCGGCGTGTTCTGACACTCGACCTATGAGGTAGGGCGCGGCGGCACTCAGCACGCGGCCGATGTTATAGGCAAAACCCATAGCGGACGCGCGCAGGGCTGTAGGGAAGAGCTCACTGGCAATCACCCCAAAACCACTGAAGTAGCCAGTGCCAAAAAATCCAACCAGTGGGCCGATGACGAGCAGCGCATTGGGATTCCGCACGAACGCAAAAGCTGGCACCAGCAGTGCGGCTACCACCAGATAACCTATATAGGTGTATTTGCGGTTGAATCGGTCGGCCACATATCCAAACGAGATATAGCCCAGAAAAGTGCCGGTCTGCATGACGATCGTCCATCCCGAGGTTTGCAAAATGCTCAGCCCCCGGCCGCCCTCCCCGATCGGCATGGAGAGAAAGCGAGGCAGCCAGGTAAACAACCCCCACCAGGCAAAGAGCGCGGCGGCATTCATGCTGGCGCACACCAGCATGCTATAGCCGAACGTGCCCCGGAACAGGCGGCCGATGTCCACTCGCGGTCTCGGTTTCTGGCGCCAGACTTCCGGCTCCCGCAGCCCCTTCCGCACCCAGAGCGAAATCAAGGCGGGCAGAATGCCGGCGAAGAACACCGCGCGCCATCCGAAGCGCGGCATCACCAGTGCGACCACGGTCGCACCCAGGGCATAGCCGACGGCCCATGCGCTTTGTACCAATGCCAGCGCTTTGCCGCGATGGCGCGCCGGCCAGCTCTCGGCGACCAAGGCAGCCCCTGACGCCCATTCTCCGCCCATACCAAAGCCAAGCAGCACGCGACAGAGCATCAGTTGTGCGGCCGACTGCGTAAACCCACACAACCCGGTGCCGATGGAATAAACCAGCACGCTCCAAATCAGCGCCCGCACCCGGCCAAACCGATCCGCGAACCAGCCGAAGCCGATACCGCCCGCTGCGGCGGCAATAAGCGTAGCCGACACCATGGCTCCACTCAGCGCGGCTGACAGATGCAGCTCGCGTTGTACCTGACCCAGCACCAGCGCATAGAGCATTACGTCCATGCTGTCGAGCATGTAGCCCAAAAACGCCGCCAGGAGCGTGCGTTTTTGTTCGCCCGAGGCTTCAGCCAGCCAGCCAAAAATGCCGTTCAAACCATGAGCCCCTGTGTGGAGGCTTTTAGCATACGGTGTCGGCCTTGTTGGCCGAACCAAGTGGTCTGAAAAGCTAACCGCTTGCCTATAGATCGGTATAGCCACTAGCATGGGTCATGGCCAAAGTATCGGAAGCGATCGCGCCGGTTATCGCCGTTGACAGAAAAGCAGCACAACCTCTTCACAAGCAGATCTACGACGGCTTTCTGTCTGTCATCATCAGCGGCAATATGAGGCCGGGGCAGCGTGTGCCTTCCTCCCGCACGCTCAGCATCGAGTTGGGCCTCTCCCGCATTCCGGTGCTCAATGCCTACGCGCAGTTGTTGGCTGAGGGATATTTCGAGAGCCGTAAGGGAGCGGGGACCTTCATATCCGAGTCTCTGCCGGAAAGCCTGACCATCTGCGAAGACAAGACGCCACAGCCCATACAGGGGGACTCGGGTCCGCGCCCGGTGGCGCGCCGTGCTTTGCTTCTCACCCGGTATGACCGGGCTCCGTGGGTTGGGGGTTGGGGTGCGTTTGGCGTTCATCAGCCGGCGTTTGACCACTTTCCCTTTCCCATTTGGTCGAGCCTGATCGCGCGTCATTCAAAAAGCCCCCACGTCAGCCGAATCCACAACACTGACCCGCGAGGTTCTCAAACCTGCCGCGAAGCCATTTGCACTTACTTGCGAACGGCCAGGGCAGTCCGTTGCGATCCCAGCCAGGTCATGGTGGTTGCCGGTTCCCAGCAGGCGCTCGAGATTTCTGCCCGCGTCCTGCTTGGCAACGGAAGCCCGGTTTGGATCGAGGAACCAGGCTACCGGCTGGCGCGCAGCGTCTTCCAGGGCGCGGGGTGCCGTCTGGTGCCCGTTCCTGTGGACGAGGACGGCCTGAATGTATCCGCCGGCATCAAGCTATGCGCAAACGCGCGAGCTGCCTATGTTACGCCGTCCCATCAATATCCTCTTGGATCGACCATGAGCGCATCGCGCCGCATGCAGTTACTCAACTGGGCGCAAGTGACAGGATCATGGATCATCGAGGACGACTATGACAGCGAGTACCGCTTTGAGAGTATGCCGATTTCGTCTTTGCAGGGGCTGGATCGTAATGCTCGCGTCATTTATATCGGAACCTTCAGCAAGGTTCTCTTTCCCTCCTTGCGCCTCGGATACATTGTGATTCCGCCAGACTTGATCGATCACTTCGTGGCCGTACGGACCGCCATGGATATCTTTCCCCCCTACTTGCATCAGGAGGTGATTACAGACTTCATGCGCCAAGGGCATTTTGCCCGCCATATTCGCCGCATGCGATTGCTGTACAGCGAACGAAGAACAGCGCTAGTCGAGAGTCTCCGTGAGCAATTCGGGTCGGAGTTGGAGATTCACGGGTCCCAAGCCGGCATGCATTTGGCCGTGACGCTGCCCAAGGGGCTGAGCGATCGGGAAATCGCTACCCGGGCGGCGCGCAAGGGAATCTGGTTGTGGCCCCTCTCCCCGTCGTATTTAGGTCCCGTACCCCGTCAGGGCTTTATCCTGGGGTTTGGCAACACGGCTGTGGAAGACATGCCCTATGCTGTCGCTGAGATGCGCACCGAAGTCTTCAGAAGGAACGCGACTTCGGCGTCTGCGTGAGAGCAACAAACACTGGGTGCCCCTTCAAGCCTTACTTTGGCTTGAGTGGGATAAACGGCCCTCGATGTGCGGGCCCCTTTGCACGGCTTAACAGTTTGCGGAAGAACTCCGACTTTTGAAGGGTACGGGCTTCAGCCCGTACTTAACCAATTGCAACCGGATCGGCTTTAGCCACTGAGGGACCTTATTTCATACCCTGCGGACTTTTCCGCAAACCGTTAAGCCCGGCGCAAAATGGAGACACATGACTAAGGTGGCGGTGCTGGACGACTGGCAAGGTGTGGCGCGCGGTAGCGCAGACTGGTCGCCACTCCAGGCGCGCGCTGAAGTTGTCTTCTTTTCTCAGGCGTTTGAGGATGTAGACGATGCCGCTCGAAAGCTGGCAGATTTCGAAATCATTCTGTCGATGCGCGAGCGCACGCCGCTCCCTGCCTCGCTCATCAACCGCTTGCCGCGGTTGCGCATGCTCGGCATGACCGGCATGCACAATGCGTCCCTCGACACAGCTTGTTGCACGGCGCGAGGCGTGCTTGTGTGCAACACCGTCGGCGGAGAAGCCAGCAGAGCCGCCACTGCGGAGTTAGCGCTCGGCTTGCTTCTCGCAGCGGCGCGAGCCATCCCCGCTGCCGACTCGAACATGCGCGCCGGACGATTCCAGGAGGGACTTCCGGTCGGCATCAACCTTGCGGGAAAAACCATCGGACTGATCGGTCTTGGCCGCCTGGGGTCGCTCATGGCCGCCTACTGCCGGGCTCTGAGCATGACTGTTCTTGCATGGAGCCAGAATCTGACCGTGGAGAAGGCGCAAGCGGCAGGCGCTACCTTGGTTTCGAAGGAGGCGCTCTTGGCGCAATCCGACGCGGTCAGCATCCATTTGGTGTTGTCACCGCGCTCGCGCGGTCTGATCGGCGCCTCCGACATCGCCCGGATGAAACCCGGCGCGATCTTGATCAATACCTCTCGTGGTCCCATCGTTGACGAGGCCGCGCTGCTCGATGCGGTGAAATCGCGCCGCATTGTTGCGGCGCTCGACGTCTATGATCGCGAACCGCTGCCGGCCGACCATCCGCTGCGCAGCGCGCCGAACACGGTGTTGACGCCTCATCTAGGCTATGGCGTGCGCGAAACCTGGACCGGCTTTTACCGCGAAAGCGTGGAGAACGCGCTCGCCTTTCTCGACGGGCAACCGGTGCGGGTCACGAACCCCGAAGCGAGCCGCGCCCTCTGAACATGGCCGATAGGAGCAGCACGACTTGCGCGTAGCGATCGATACAGGTGGCACGTTCACCGATTGCGTCTATCTCGCAGGCGGAGAACTCCAGGTCCTCAAGGTTTCTTCCACCCCTGCCGATCCTTCGCAGGCTGTGCTCGATGGCCTGGCGCGCATCAGCGCAGGCAAAGCGCTCGACGTGCGCCACGGCACCACCGTGGGAACTAACACCATGTTGGAAAGAAAAGGCGCGCGGGTCGCATTTGTAACCACGGCCGGTTTTGAAGACACCATCGCCATTGGCCGCCAAACACGAAGCAAACTCTATGACTGGTTTGTGCCTTTGCCGGTATGCCTGGTGCCCAGACCCCTGCGCTTCGGCGTGCCGGAGCGCGTCAGCGCGGAGGGAGAAATCCAGCGTTCGCCAAGCGAAGAGGAATTGCATTCCCTGGTCCAGGCGGTGCGCGGCAGCGGCGCAGAGGCGGTAGCGATCTCGTTGTTGTTTTCCTTCGCCAATCCAGAGACGGAGCGGCGCGTCGAAGCAGCTCTAAGCCATCTCGGTTTACCGATCTCCACTTCGCATCGCATTCTGCCCGAATTTAGGGAGTATGAACGGGCATCGACCACGGTCGTGAATGCGTATCTCGCGCCCAGAATGCAAAACTATCTGCTGCATCTGGAGCAGCGCGTCGCCAGCCACCATGGCGGCGGGCGCGTAGATGTGATGCAGTCCTCGGGCGGCATCATCTCCGCGCGAAGTGCGGCGCCGGAGCCGGTGCGCACTGTCTTATCGGGGCCGGCGGGTGGGGTAATCGGTGCCTGTCATGCGGCGCGATGGGCCGGCTTTGAGCGCATCATCGGTTTCGATATGGGCGGCACTTCCACCGATGTCTTTCTCTCCGATGCAGCCACCGGCGGCGCACTGCTGACGCGCGAATCGATGGTCGCTGGTGTGCCGGTAAGCATGCCCATGCTTGATATTCATACCGCTGGGGCGGGCGGCGGATCGATTGCCCGCTTCGACGCCGGCGGCATGTTGCGTGTAGGACCCGAGTCGGCGGGAGCGCAGCCGGGACCCATCTGTTTTGGCCGCGGAACCATGCCCACCGTTACCGACGCAAACCTTCTCCTCGGTCGGCTCGACCAGGATAGCTTTCTCGGTGGAGGAGTGGCTCTCGATCAACCACGCGCCGCGCAGCTTATGCGCGAGAGCAAGGGAACACTGGCCAGCGCTGAAGTATTCGCAGCAGGAATACTTCGTGTCGTGGAAACACAAATGGAGAAAGCCATCCGCGTGATCTCTGTCGAGCGCGGACACGATCCGCGGCAGTTCACCCTGGTGGCATTTGGTGGCGGAGGGCCGCTCCATGCCTGTTCGCTGGCCCGCGCTCTGCGCATTCCCACTGTGCTGGTTCCCGCTATGCCCGGTGCGCTGTCGGCGATTGGCATTTTGCTCGCGGACGCGGTGCGCGACTATTCCCGCACGGTCATGTTGCCGGGCGAGGCGATTGAAACGCTCGAAGACACCTTCGCGGAACTGGAGCAGCGCGGCGCCGCCGACTTCGCTGCCGAGGGCCTGCAAGGTAAGGCCCAGTGCACCATCGACGTGCGCTATCGCCGGCAGGGATATGAGTTGAATATCCCATTCGGCAAGCAGTCACCGGCGCAATCCATCGCAGGCTTTCATCGGCTGCATCAGCAGCGTTACGGATTCTGCGATGAATCCAAGCCAGTGGAGATTGTGAATCTCCGCCTGCGCATGATCGCCGCCGGTGAGTCCTACGTGCCTGCTTATTCCGAGCCCGTGCTGGGCGAGGGAAATGCCGCCTGTTATGCGGAGCGCCCGGTACACTTCGCCGGCAAATTCCAGCCCACGCGCCATTACCGGCGCGAAGGCCTGGTCGCGGGAGATTCCATCCACGGGCCCGCGATGATCACCGAATATACTTCGGCCACTGCACTGCCGCCCGGTTGCTGTGCGCGGGTGGATGGCTTCGGCAATCTGGTCATCTCGATTGCAGAGGAGGAGCGCGCATGACCTTTCCCGCTGCCGATCCTGTAGAGCTGGCAATCTTTCAAAGCGCGGTGCACTCCATTGCCGAGGAGATGGGCGCGGCCCTGCGGCGCACGGCTCTCTCGCCCAACATAAAGGAGCGGCGCGACTACTCCTGCGCCATCTTCGATGCGCAGGCGCGGGTGATTGCGATGGGCGATCACATGCCTGTGCATCTCGGCTCCATGCCGATGTCGGTGCAGGCAGCAATCGCTGCGATTGCTTTTGCGCCGGGTGACATCGCCATCCTCAACGATCCATTTGCCGGAGGAACACATCTTCCGGATATCACCATGGTGTTGCCGGTCTTTCTGTCCGGGCAGGACCAGGCCGCCTTCTATGTTTCCAATCGGGCCCACCATGCGGACGTGGGCGGGACATTCGCGGGATCGATGGGACCGGCCACCGAAATTTTCCAGGAGGGCCTTCGGATCCCTCCTGTGCGAATTGTGCGCGGCGGTCGCGTTGATCGCGAGATGCTCAACCTGATTCTGTCGAACGTGCGCACCGCCAAGGAACGCGAAGGCGACCTGGAGTCGCAAATCGGAGCTTGCCGCGTCGGCGAGCAGCGCGTGCTGCAGCTAGTCGAGAAGTATGGCGAACCGAAGCTGCAGGCCTTGATCGAAGAGCTGCTTGATTATTCCGAGCGCCTGGTGCGGGCGGAGTTGCGCACTATGCCGGGCGGCGTTTTCAACGCGGAGGATTGGCTGGACGACGACGGCGTGACCGACGGCTTGTGCAAAATCGCCGTGCGGCTGTGCTTTGATCCGGATGCTGCGGCTTTGGATGTGGATTTTGCGGGCTCCTCTGCGCAGGTTGCCGGCAGCGTCAACGCCGTCCGCGCCATCACGCTGTCGGCGTGCTTCTACATGCTGCGCTGCCTTTTGGGAGAAGATGCGCCGGCGACCGCGGGCATTCTGCGGCCGCTCACTCTGCATACTCCTGTCGGGAGCATTGTGGATGCGCTACCCCCTGCACCGGTCGCTGCTGGCAACGTCGAAACCTCGCAACGCATAGTGGACGTCGTGCTGCGGGCTTTGGCGCAAGCTATTCCGGCGCGTGTGCCCGCAGCCAGCGCCGGTACCATGAGCAATTTGACCATAGGCGGTTTGGATCCACGCACCGGCGAGCCTTTCACCTACTACGAGACAGCCGCGGGCGGCATGGGCGCGCGCCCCGGACTCGACGGCATCTCGGGTGTGCAGACGCACATGACCAACTCACTGAACACGCCCATCGAGGCTTTGGAGTATGCCTATCCATTCCGTGTTCGCCGTTACGCCTATCGCTATGGGTCGGGTGGCGAAGGCCAATACCGTGGCGGTGACGGATTGATTCGCGAGGTAGAACTACTCGCCGATGCGCAAGTGACGCTGCTAGCGGATCGCAGAAAGTTGCCGCCTTATGGATTGCAAGGCGGAGAAGAAGGCGCAGCGGGAAGCGCCTGGCTCACCAAGGCTGGCGCCGAAGAAGAAAAGCAACTACCAGGAAAGTGCAGTCAACATCTCCAGAAAGGAGACATACTCCGCCTGGAGACGCCAGGAGGAGGCGGCTGGGGCGAGAGTTCATGAGGCTGAGGCAGATACTAAGGCCGATCCATTTTGCACGACAAACATACCCGTTTTGGATTGCCGTTCGAGAGCCGGCCGATAACTGATACGCAGCTTCATCGCCATCCTGACCAACTCTGCGAACGACTCCGCTTGCATCTTGCGCATCACCTGGCAGCGATGGGTTTTCAGGGTAACTTCAGAGATGCCGAGAATGGAGGCGGCCTGCTTATTCAGCAGCCCTCCCACCACAAGCGGGAACACTTCCCGCTCTCGCGGTGTCAGCTGAGAAAAGCGTTCCTGCAGCTTAGTCAATTCCGCCCTCCTTTGCCGCTGCTTTCGATCGTGTGCCAAGGCGATACGGATCGCCGCAAGCAAAGCCCCCAGGTCGACAGGCTTGGTGAGGAATTCGATGGCCCCAGCCTTCATCGCACTGACAGTGGACGGAATATCGCATCGATCGCTGACAAAAATAACCGGCGTGTTCTCCCTCGTCGCGAGCCGCTGCTGCAATTCGAGCCCGCTGATGTTATTCGGTCCGCAATGCCGCTAAGCCTGATTGCCGCGGCAGCATGCCTACGACGCGCCTGAACCGGACCTTGGAGTTTATCAACCAGAACCTGGCACGGGACCTTCGCCTATGGGAACTTGCCCAGATAGCCGGCATGAGTCCTAACTACTTTTGCGAGCTATTCAAGGTGAGCACAGGCCTGTCACCCTACCAATACATCCTGAGAGCCAGAATTGAACGCGCGAAGCAATACCTACGCGACCCAAAGTTCACCTTGGCCTGTGCAGGCGAGGCAGCCGGCTTCGCCGATCAAAGTCATTTCACAAAAGTCTTCCGCCGCATCGTGGGCGTGACCCCCATGAAGTTCCGCGGCAAAATCGGCACCGGGCGCACCCACGCGTGATTTGTGCAGCACCTGTTGAAGACAAGTCAACTTATACGGCAGACAGCGATCAGTCCCGCAGGGACGGCTGAAAATACCCCGGGATGCAATCCCGGGGGGCCACTTTACCCCAGCGCCTTTCGCAGATACGTATAGCTCGCGCGAAGGCTCTCGATCGCCGGGCCCTGGATCCGGTCCTGCTCGATGAAATAGTGCTCGACATTAAGCTTTTTGGCGGTCGCGAGAATCGCAGGCCACTGGATCCCTCCCGTCCCGACCTCGGTGAAGTGCGCCGAGCTGTCGCTCATATCGAAGGAGGACGGAAACCCCGGCTTGCGGTCTTTAATGTGCAGCATGCGCACCCGATGGCCAAGTCGCTTCAGCATCTGCTCTGGGTCGTACCCTGCCTGGGTAATCCAATAGCAGTCCATCTCCAGGTACACCAGCTTGGGATCGGTCTCCTTCAACAGGATGTCGTAACCCGTAACGCCATCGAACTTGCGGAATTCGTAATCGTGATTGTGAAAGGCAAACTGCATGCCCATATCGCTCACTTGTTTGGCCCACTCGTTAAACTGCTTGGCCGCGGTCTGAAACCCTTCCGCCGACATCCACTGCGACTTCGGCAGCATGGGGCAGACCACCCACTTGAGGCCCAGCGCCTTGGCATAGTTCATCTGGCCTGCGAAGTCGGTCGTCAAGTCGGCATACTCAAAGTGTCCGCTTGAGACCGTCAAGCCGGCGTCGGTAATGGCTTTGCGCAGCTGTTCTGCCGGAATGGTATAGGCGGCATGCCAGGGCTCCACCTCCTGAAAGCCGATCGCCGCAATCTGTTGCAGGTTGCTCACCAGTTCCGGTTCGTCGACCTTATGTTTGACCAGCGTAGAAAGCTGGAGCCCGATCGGAAAGCTGCTTGGCCGCTTCCGGCCAGAGGGATTGCGTAAGCAATGGAAAGGTCGCTGCCGCCGTGGACAACCGCAAAAAACTCCGTCGATTCATCGTGGCCTTACTCCGTATGCAATGTAATTATCAACCATGGAGCTAAAACTGCCACGCATCGCGCCGGGTGCTGCCGCAGAGAAGCGGTCTTTCAGTTGGCGCAAAAGCCCCTTGCTTCACCGTCGCGGAGGAAGCCTCGACTCTGATCATGCGCTTTAGGGCTGACAATACTAAGAGCTCAGGAATTCCTGCGTGGGAGAACCGCGGAAGAAAACCCATCCGTTCCCTGGGCCCGGGAAGCCTGCCCAGTCCGGGAGGGTGGGATACCGAATGCAGGGGATCACGAAAAGTTCCTGGTGGCTGGTGGCAGCCTTGGCCGTCGCGAACACCGGCCTCTACGCGATCCAGGGAATCATCTGCGCCATCCCTGGCAGTTTCCTCAAGGGCAAGTCGGCTGCAGTTGGCATCGCGGTCGTCACGATGATGGGCATTCTCGGTGGCTTTGCCGGACCCGCTTGGATAGGGTGGATGAGGGACGTCACGGGCAGCTTTCGAATCGGCCTGTGTCGCTGGCCGTTCCCTGCGTCACTGGTGCTGCCATTACGGCCTCCTTAAAAATTCCGCTCTCGCGCAACCGAACCGCTGCGGCCGCCGGCGCGTAGATTTTGGAAAAGTGGGCATGACCAAATATTCCAACGAAGTGAGGATTGTCTTCGATTCGAAGATTTGGGCATGCCCCTGGTTTGTTGGTTAAGGGCAGAGTTGCTCGATGTTCGGCACGCCGACGAAGGTCCCGGGGGTTTTCTGGAGAGAGGCGCCGCTGGGAACGTTCGTAATTCCTATCGCACCGCCCAGGAAGACATTTCCGCTGAGTGTGAGCCCGCTTGCCTGGCAGCCCAGGTCGATGCCGGTGCCGGAACCGGTAGACCAGAATTGATTGCCTTTGATTGTCAGATTAGAGCTCGACGATGCGAAGATACCTGTCTGAAGCGTCGACAAGAAGTTGTTGTTCATTGTGACGCCTGTCGTCTGATCAAGTGCAACTATTCCAAGTGAGCTATTGACGACAGAATTTCCGCTAACCGTAATGGGATTGGCCGAGCCCTGGATATACAGGCCGTAGCTACCGGGATTGCTACCCAAGTCGGTGGTATTTCCGGAGACTGTTGCACTTGAGACGGTTACGAGTGAAATCCCTGTCGGATAACTGAGAGCGTTGGCGGCAGAGACATAGTTGTTTTCCAGATCGACGGCAACGCCGCCTGAAACTTCAACTCCTATCGGTCCTGTGGGCCCTGGTGAAGGCGGGTTGCTAAGGCGCATTACGCTATTTTTTACAGAAAAGGTGGGAGCAACGTGGCTATCATCTAAAGCTAATATTGCGAATATTTCGCCGGCCGTTGCCGATTGCATGTTCTGCGAGGCGACGTGGTTCAGAGTGCCGCTGCTGCTGTCATACAAGATTCCAACTGCTAACGCCCCGTTGGGCACGCCGGTGACTCCGGTACCGTCGACGGTGATATTGCTAATGTTGACCGCACCACCAGCGTTCATTACAGCGAGCTGAGCTGCCGTCTCCAATTCAGCGGTGTTATTCGCGGTGAGGCCGCCGGCAGGGTTTACGATCACGACGTTCGCGTTGTTGCCGCTGGCTACACCCTGCAGGGTGAGCGGTTGCTGAATCACGACCTGTTCGGGATAACTTCCAGGGCAGACATTGATGGTTGAACCGGCCGGGACGCCGGTGACCGCTTCCTGAATCGTCGTGTAGTCCGCTTTGCCGGGTTTGCAGGTCCCTATATAGAAGGTTGTTTTTGTTGTGGTTTGTGCGTGGGTCCTGACTGTGCCAAAGCTTCCGATGGTAGCCAGAGCGAGGCTGCCCAAGGCAATAATTCGTTGAATCCTGATAGTCATGTTATTTCTCCAGCTTTCGGGTTTCCATCGCGAGAGCGAGGGCCGGCGGTTCTTCGTCTGCAGGGTCAACTGAAAGGCAGAAGCCCTAAACGTGCTTATCGCCGGGGTAATTTAAATGCGGTTCGCTACCGGGAGCAAGGAGGAGGGGTGAAGTAAGGTAAAACCATTTGCCCATTCGTGAGCGTGCCACCGTTCACGCAGTTCGATCCATCTTCAGACAAACCCCAGGGTTGATTTTCCTGATCTGATGACTTCCTCCTGTGCCGGAAAATTTGCCGGCTCGCATGAGATAAGACAATTCAAAGCCAGGAACAATGCAGGAAAGGTAAATAAGAGGTGAAGAAAGGTGAAGGAGTAAGTTGCTGAATCTGAAAGAGATTCTTCCGTCCGGGTCTGGACCAGTGCTATACTTCACGCCGCGGGGTGGAGACAGTGCCCTTTGACGTCTATCAATTCGGCGACTTCAGCCTCGATTGCGGCAATTTTGAGCTCTGCCGCAAAGGCCGCAGGCTCAAGCTTGAGCCGAAGCCTCTCGAACTGCTCGTCGTCCTGGTCAAGAAAAACGGACAAGTTGTAACCCGGGATGAAATTGCCCAATGCCTTTGGGAGCGGGAAGTCTTCGTCGATATCGAACACGGAATCAACACGGCAATCCGTAAGATTAGGCAAGTTCTTGGTGACAGTTCGGAACGACCGCGGTTTGTGCAGACCGTCCCCGGTATTGGTTACCGCTTCATTGCACTCATTACGGTCATTGATTCGGAAGTCGAGCCAATTCAACCTTTTGAGGATCGGGTTGACCTTCCTCCAGCCACACCGGAGATCTCTGCTGCGCACGTCCTCCCATCGGCTACCAAACCCCATCCCAGACTTTGGGCGGTCGCAGCCTTGAGTGTCTCCGTGCTGGTCACCATTTCTTTACTCACCCTCGGCCCGCGTCCCCTGGCTGCCCGCTTCCTCAATCGAGACACTCACGCTCCGATCGCATCGCTGGCCGTTCTCCCTCTCGCCAATCTCTCCGGCAATCCTAAAGAGGAGTACTTCGCCGACGGCATGACCAACGAATTGACGACCATGCTCGCCAAGGATTCCACCCTCCGGATCGTTTCCCGCACCTCCGCCATGCAATTCAAGGACGCACACCATTCGCTGCCGGAAATCGCCCGCGCCCTCAACGTTGACGCCATTTTGGAAGGCTCAATCTCGCGCTCCAGCAAAAATGTGCATATGACCCTGCAACTTGTCCGCGGTGATACGGACAGTCATGTATGGGTCGAAAGCTACGACCGCGACACCAACGATGTGGCTGTGCTGCCTGACACTGCCGCCAGAGCCATCGCTGCTTCTTTAAACAGTGCAACGCCGCCGGACGCCAACGCGCACTACGTCAAACCGGAAGCTCACGACGCCTACTTGCGTGGTCACTACTCTTGGGTTGTCGGACGAAATGAGGATGCCGGCAGGTATTACCGCCAGGCTGTGCAAATTCAGCCCGACTATGCCCTTGGCTGGACCGGGCTTGCCGACTATTACGCAATCGAGGCGTTCAAGGGCGGCGATCCCCTCCAGGCATTACCGCAGGCAGAAGCCGCGGCCCGGAAAGCGGTCGAACTCGATGGCAGTCTTCCACGAGCCCATACAACTTTGGGAGGCATGATCTTTTTCAACCACGGTGATGGCGTGCAGGCACTCAATGAGCTTGTCCGGGGCACAGGATTGGATCCTCACGATGGCGAGGGATATCACCTGCACGCGAGGATTCTCTGCGCACTGGGCCGCTATGACGAGGCGATCGCGGTGCAGAAACAGTCCACGGCGATCGATCCCTTCGAGCATCCAGGGGCAATGGCGGAAATATATGAGTGCACCCGTCACTTTGATGCTGCGACCAGTGATGGCGAGATGCGCCTGAAAGACTTTCCTGCGGCTCCCGACATTCTCCAAGCCCTCGCCACCAGCTATCACTGGAAAGGTAGGGACAAAGAGGCCGTTGAAATGCTCGCCCGTCAGGTTTCAGCGGAAGGAGATCTTCCCCTCTCGGCCGCTGTTCGTCGTGCATTCGAGACCGGCGGATACGCTGCCGTGGTTCGTTGCCAGTTGGCTGCAGTTGGAAAGAGGGCGCGAACCGGGACAGTTCCCATTTTCGCGCTTGCAGACCTGTACGGGAAGCTCAACGAGCACAATGAGACTCTTGCCTTGCTCGAGCAAGGTGTAAACGAACGCGACCCACTATTGCTGCTCCTGGCTCAATCGGACCCTGCCTTCGACTTTCTCCATACCGACCCGCGCTATCGCTCCCTCATCCAGAGGTTGGGCTTGCCACCGATGTACTGAGAAAGCAACCAGCTTAGGCGGGCGATTACGCCGCCCTCGGCTTCTCAGGCCTAGTTCCTAGTAGGCCTTGAGTCTAGTCATCTTCATTGGTCTTTCGACTTTTCCTCTCAGATCAACTGCTAGCCTCCTCGTATAGTTCTGCGCCATATGGAACTCGTCCGTTGCTATTCCCACCCCCGTTTAGCCTTTGACGAAGTAGCGCTCTGCCGCTTCCTTGCTTGACAGGAAGGGATAGAGCGCCAGACGCGACCGCTCATACCGGTTCCAAACTTCAACGTCAGCAAGGGCTGGAATCGTAATCAGCTCCTTTTCGTCGAATGCAGCCAGAGCAGCATCCTCTGCGCTCATAACGTTCTTCTCCGGGAGATTATGTACGGGAAGGCCGGCACGATCCCAGAAGTCGGTCCGCGTGGCGCCAGGCAGAACCGCCTGCACCTGTACACTCATGCCTTTCAGAGTATTAAAGAGCGCCTGGGTGAAATTCAGAACGTACGCTTTCGTGCCGCTGTACGTGCCATTCAACATGTCCGGATTGACCGCCACGACAGAGGCGATGTTGATCAGCTGTGCATAACAAGTAAGCAACGTAGCCTGTTGCGTATCCGCAACACACCGCCAGGATTTTCTGTAAATAAGACAATTAGCCCCGGGCCACGGAACCAGCTTAGCGAATGATTCGATTGAATTTATCGAGAAGGCTTTGAGCGATGAATGGCCGCTTATTTTCGAACCAGCAACTTCTATTACGATCACCCGAGACTTGGCGTCCTGCTAAAGCGGTGGACCCTAACGACTATCGTAAAAGATCGTTGGTGTGCAACAACCACTGCGACGATCAAAAACCGCTCAGGCCCGGGAGGCGCTTTATCCATTTGTCGCGGCATGATTCGTCGTCAGATCGTTCCAGGGCCAAAGTGGTACCGGGACGTCGAACTTAAGCGCAAGATAGCCGGCGCTCTCAACGCTCTATTTCGAGGCGACGCACTCTTCGGTACTCTTTAGCCCGACTGGATCACGGGAAAATGGGTGGAGGCGGACGGAGCGCACGAAGAATTGGCTATGCATCGAGCGCGAAAAAAAAGCAGGATGACTGGAGTTTAGGGGATGGGAATCAGGGGACCGAGCATCTAAATGTCTATGCCAATCCAAACCGTAACACGATCCATTGAATCTGATTTAGAACCTGGCAAGCTTTACAACGTGCTTGCCGAGGCCAACAACATTCCGAAGTGGGCCCCTGTCTTCGCCGACGCCATTGAGCGCATCGATCATCTGCACCATCGCGTCACAAAGAATGGCGAGGTCTTCGACCTCGAAGTCTCGCTGCATCCCTCTGCGGTTGCCGTCGACTATACACGTGCAATGCCCAACGGCAAGCGGGGCGGCGCTTATATCCGCGTAACGCCCCGTCCTCTGGGTGGCAGCACAATCACTATGACTGTGCCGATCGGCCCGAATACGAGTGAATCCGACGTTGCGAAGGTTCTTGAACAGGAACTCGCCGACCTTGTTCAACTCTCTCAATCCTGATCACATGGGCAACTTTCCAGTTCCCGAACCGCCAAGGGTCTAAGCATCAATCCTTACTGCGGGGTAGGCTTCGATGTACTCTTCGCCGCTGCAGCCTTGGTAGGCCACTGTGCGGGCTTCCAGATCAACCTCATAACGCACGACGCCGGCTCGCCAGGAGGCCTCCAGGAACTGCGGGAAGGTGCTCTCGCCCGCTTGGTCGATACGTAGCGCCGCGATCAAGGCACTCTCGTCGAAAGCCGGCACGTCGACTGCACCGGTAACCAATGGATTGCCCTGCATGATGACAGGGCCGTCTCCTGTTATGAAAAGGCTCTGGCAGGACGGGAGAGACCATATGTTGCGCGTCACTCCAGCTTGCCTTAGGATCTCGGCAAGGTAAGGGAAGCCGCCTACGCGGGGGCGGATCGCTTCGTCACGCTTCATGGCGCCCGTTAAGTTGTCGATTGCTTTACTCATAGCGCTTCTGTTTACAGGAAATGTATTTCGGTGATTAGGGGCTCTTGATCAGGGCTTCGGCGTTGGTTTGGCAAACGACTCTTCCGTGTGACCACATTGGCTGCACTCATGCCGGACCCTGACTGCGGAAACTTCAGGCGTGCCTTCCGTCGGCTTTAGCTGCAACTCCGCCACCGCGAATGGTATGGTCGACTCTCTCATGATGGCGTAGCAGGATGGACACTTCTTCATCACATTCCCTCAGGTCGCTAAGACGCTAATTAGGCGCGAACCCCGGCCTGCAGATAGTAACTTTGGGTCACTCCCGATCGGCAAATGATTCAGATTTCCACGGCTTCGCCGCCCCAAACCGCAGGGTCAACATCATCGACCGTCGAGGTCAGCGTCCAGATGTGTCCAGCGAAGTCTTTGAGTGTGGCCTGATATTCTCCGTACACTTGCCTCTGGGGCGGATGAACGACGATCGCTCCTGACTTCTGTGCCTGCGCGCACAACGCGTCCACATTGGACACGCGCAGCAGCACGGAACTCTTTGTAGCCCACTGGTCGTTCTGGCCCGTCTCACCCACGACCAGGCATGACGACCCGAACCACAGTTGCGTACGATGATCGCCAATCCTCAAGCGCACACGAAATCCGAAGGCAGCCACCAGCCACTCCACGGCAGCAGCAACATCCGGATACGCCACCACCGGGACTACCTCACAAGGCGGTGCCGACCGATTCTTCATAGCCCCCAACCATACACCGGAAGGCGCTCATCGCCCAATAATTTCTTGATGCCATTGCGCGACCTGCCGCACAGCCTGCGCCAGGGTATGTACCACGGCAGCGGGTCTGCCGCTGCCGAACCGCTCGACGGTCAGATCTTGCGCCCGGTCGGGATCTTCGCTGCGATTCCAAAGGCCGATCACAATGCGGTTGTGGGGAAGGTGTGACCGGACACGCTGGCAGATTGCCCGGGCTTGCGAAAAAGCGAAGGGCGGCAGCGCTGAGATAAAGATGACGGTGTTGGGCTCGTGGGCCAGCGAGTCAAGGATCTCATCGGAAACCGACGCCGGAAGGTAAAGTGTCTGGTTGGAGGCCCGCTCCATCAGTTGGACCAGCATGTGCGTGGTCAGCTCATCGGCTTGATCTATGCCGGCGATGCACACCACGGCAAAGTCTTCTTGCACGCTGAAGAGCGGAGCGGGCAGAGCGGAGTCTCCATCTTGCTTCTGCTGATAGTCGGTGAGTTCAGCGACCAGCTCGCCGATACAGAGGAAGCAGAAGTTGCTGTTGACGTCGTCTAACACCCCCTGGTGCCGCTCTTGTTCTACCAGGCTCAAAGCGGGGATCACGACAGAATCATAAAGTTCGACCAAGGGCTTGCCTTTGAGAAAGCGGTTGGCGACGCTCAGCGCCTCCCGCTGGTCCATGGCGAGCAGGCGCTCGTAGAAGAGGGCTTCAGGGGAAAGTTCCGCATCGGCGCCGAGCAGGGCATGTAGGAACGACATTCGCGGAACGTGACGGCCGAGCACGACGATGCACACCGTGAGCGGAGTAGATAAGATCAGCCCTGGCCATCCCCACAGCAGCGTCCAGAAAATAGCCATGGCGAGTAAGGCGAGCGAGGAAATGCCGGTACGCGACCGGAAGACCCAGGGTTCCACAATATTGGTGGTCGTCAGCTCAAGCGCTAGAAACAAGCAGATGAGCGACAGCGGCGGGCCCCAGGAGGACGAGACGGCGACGCAAACAACAAGCGGCAGCAAAAAGCCGATAGCCGTGCCGGCGTAGGGCACGATGCGAAGAAGCCCGGCAAACACCCCCCAGAAGGTCGCATTCGGTACCCCGATCAGGAAGAGGCCAAGCCCAAACAGGGCGCCGTAGGCCGCGTTGACTGTGACTTGAAAAAGAAGATATTGGCTGATGCGGCTTGCTGCATCCTCCAGGGTCTGGTTCATCAACCTGATCCGGCTAGTGCCCGCTAGAAGGAGAATGCGACGGCGGAGGTCTTCGCGCTCCATCAGGAGATAGATCGTGAAAACAATCACCACGCCGAAGGTACCGATGGGGCGCAGAAAGCGCGCCAGGAGTTCGATCCCAGACTGGAGTTGGCCTCGACTTGGGTCCACAATGCGAACCGGTTGGGGCTCTGCCGTGGGTCGCTGTACTCCGCTGTTGCCAGTGCCGGGGTTGGTAGCGAAGTCTCCGCCAATGTCCTCGACTGCCGTGAAAGCGCCTTCGAGCGACTGCACGGCGGGAAAGTGGACCAAGGCCATCTTTTTTTGGATGGTGAGGCGGTAGGCGGGGAGGTCGCGGGCGACGTTCAGGAGTTGGCGGGCTACGACGTATCCTATGGCACAGATGACCGTAAATGCGAGCAGTCCGGTGATTCCGACGGCCACTACACGAGGGGCCCGTCTGGCCTCTAGAAAGCTGACGGCAGGGGCCAATAAAAATGCCAGTAGAAGTGCGAAGGCGAACAGGACAAGGAGGTCGCGGGCTAGGAAGAGGACGAGGACTGTGACCGCAAGTATTAACAGGGGTCCAACTGTGGAACCCTCGTTGCTTCGAGCGAGAGACATGCGACCTGGCGAAGCCGTGAAGGATGGTTAGTCTTTGACGTTCAAGAATACATCATGAGCGGGATCCCGGCCCGCAGACATCTCAACCTGCCTGGGACTCATCCACCTGACAGAACTACAAGGAGAAGAACGCATGTCCGAGCACCACGACTCACCCAAATCCCATGAGCCCCACGCCAAACACGAGGAGCATACCAAAGGACCTCACGACCTGAAAGAGATCAATCCCAAGATGACCTCTGACATCGCGTATTGGTCGAAGGAGTTCGGTGTCACCGGCGACCAGCTTCACGAAGCTATCCGCTCTCACGGAACGCACGTGGACAAAGTCCGCGCAGCCCTTCACACTCACAAAGCCAGCTAGGTTCTCGACTACGTCCCGCGAGGAGTTTCTGCCGTTACATGTCTGCCGAAGATCGGCACGCACGCCAGAAGGGCTGGCAAAAGCCAGAACGCGTTGTGCAAGCCGATTCCCTTAGACAGGAAGCCAATCACGGCCGGTCCGGTGAGCATACCCGCGTAACCGGCCGTAGTAAGGGCGGCAACCGCTAATCCTTTTGCCATCTCGTGCTGTGTACCGGCGAGCCTGAACAATATAGGCACGATGTTTGCGGCTCCAAGGCCCACAACGACAAAACTGACAAGTCCGATCCATGCGACCGGCGTGAGCAGGAGGCTGCATAACCCTAGAACCGCGATCACCCCACCAAGTGTCAGCACAGTGCGGTTCCCGAATCGCGCTACGATGCCGTCGCCAACCAAACGGCTGAGCGTCATCGCGATGGAGAAGAGCATGTATCCCAGCCCTCCGTGCGCCGCGGTGACAAGGTGCTCGCCGACAAGCAGAAGCGCACTCCAGTCGAGCAGAGCCCCCTCCACCAGGAATAAGATTGCCGCGAAGATTGCGATGGCGAGCACCACACCTCGCGGAAGGGCAAAGAGCGGTTGCTTCTCTCTCTCTCTATTTGCGAGCATGCGCGGAAGCGCCACAGCTATTAGTGAAATAAGAATGAGTGAGCTGAGAATCGTGCTGGAAGCGGCTGCGATGCCTCGAGAGAGAAGAGCGGTCACGATTCCTGAACCGAGAAATCCACCAACACTGAAGAGTGCGTGAAAGCCGGACATCAAGGGCTTCTCTGAAGCGCGCTCAACATCGACAGCGTGTAAGTTCATTGCGACATCCAGTGATCCTAAAGATGCCCCGAAGACGAACAGCGCTACTCCGAGCGCGATCGGCGACGAGACGATGCTCAAAAGCGGCAGGATCACGGCCAGGCCTAGTCCGCCTGAAAGTACGATCGGCTTACTGCTGAAGCGTGCACTGAGACTCGCCGCAAGCGGCATCGCCACGATGGAACCAGCGCCCAAGAGCAGCAGAAGCAGTCCCATGGTGTCGTCCCCAAGATGGCAGCGAGCCTTTGCAAAAGGTACTAAAGGAGCCCAGCAAGCTACCCCGAACCCGGCGGCAACGAACGCCAGCCTGGTCGATAGCTTCGCGCGTGATAGAGACAAATCCTCGAGACGCAACTTACGGCTGCCCTAGGATGACTTTGGGGCCGGCATTGGAAAAGGTGGAAACAATCTCTTCCGAGGCGCCGGCTTCAAGAACGACATGGTCAAGGGCTGCGAGTGCAGCCACCTGAAACGGTGCGCGCGTTTCAACTTTGTCCATAGTGACAAGCGCTGCGATGTGATCACTTCTCGCTATGAGCGTGCGTTTGAATTCGGCATCCGCCATGTGGAACGCGCTAATTCCAAGAGAGACTGAAACGGCGCAAGCTCCGAGGAAACACAGATCAAAGCTCATGCGTTCGGCTTCGCGGAACGCGGATAGCCCGATGGCCGCGCCGGTTTCACGGTCGATCTCTCCTCCCAGAACAATGACTTTGAAGTTTTTTCGCTCGAGCAGGGCGCTTGCGATTGAGATCGAATTTGTAGCGATGGTCAGAGAGCGATCGGGCGGCATCTCTCTGGCCAAGGCCAGGTTGGTGCTGCCGCTGTCGAGGAAGATCGTCGATGCGTCAGACAGCAGAGGCAGGGCGGCCAAGGCTAAAGCGCGCTTCTCTTTGGTGTCGTTCAAGAGCCGGTACTCGAGTGGAACTCCATCAGGCGCTATGGGAAGCCCGCCACCATAAACCCGTTTGCACTTGCCCTCAGCCGCCAACGCCCGCAAATCTCGACGCACGGCGTCCTCAGACACCAGGAACTCCTTTGCGAGCGCGCTGGCGTTTACCGGTAGCCCCCGCTGCAGTCTACTTTCAATCTCGTTTCTTCTTGCTGCTCCCGATAAAACGTGCATAAACAAGAAATATCATGCACGATCAAGAAGTGCAAAGCAGACCTTGTGGGCTAATATCTCCAACCTGTTGAGTGTGCGTGTGAGAATACAAACCTGGGGCACCCGTCGAGTTCCAGTTCACATCAAGACTCTGAAGCCCTTCGATGCTGCCGGCTAGGATATGGCACATTGATGCGACTTTTCCGCAGCCTCTTCAGCGCGAACTCCACACTACCTTAGGCCTTCTCCAGCACAACGGTGCCAACATAGGGCAGCGAAAGAATAGCCCCGCTATAAATCCTGGCGTTGTATCCACCGTTATCCACGGCGGGTTCCGATGCAGTGTTGTATGCGGGCCAGGTGGAGTTGAAAATCTCCTTGTATGCGATTCCTGCAGGCAGTCCAAGCCAGGAACTATCCTGCCTCAAGTCCGGCGTCCCGAACGTACAGACCGTAAAAATTTGCTGATTGTAGCCGCAAGTAAACCCGATCGTCCGGTTCCCGACGGCGACAAACTGAACAGTGGAGTTTCCGCGAAGCCCTTTGGCCGGGTCGCTGCGCAGGCCTGCCAATAGCCGGAACCAGGCAAGCACTCGTGTGTTGTCGTTGGCCGTCGCTGCCGGTAGATCATGCAACTGCGGATTCACAGCCTCCGCCGTGTCGTCATAGGAGAAGTAATTCGTCTCGCCCACCTCTTCTCCCATAAAGATCATCGGAACTCCGTTCGATAGCATCACAGTCGCACCCACCGCTTTGGCGGCTTGTAAACCGAGACCGAATGGCGGACGGAAGGCGATTCTCTTGTTCCAATCGCCTTGGCCACTTACGCTGTCATGGCTCTCACCGTAACGCGTTGCCTCGGAAAAAGAACGTCCCGAAGATATCGGATCATCCATGCGGGACTTCAGGTCAGAGGCGCGGTTGTTGGCTGCATTGGCCGGCCACAAGTCATAGATAGAGTTGCCGAGGCAATAGAGTTCGCTGGTGTCCCATTCCCCATCCAGGACCGACCACGCGGGATTGGTGATGTCGAAATCTTTGGGATCGTTCTCACCCACCAAGTAGGGCCAACCTCGGCCTTCAGCAGTAGCAGCGGCGCGCACCGCGCTCCGGAGCGCACCCAGGAAATACCATCCATGGTTCTCAACGATGGTTGTCGTGCTGTCGAAGCGAAATCCGTCAAGACCAAACGTTCGCCACAAATAGACGGTGGCCTGGCGAAAAAATTCAAGCACCATGGGTGCGCCGGTATTGATCGCTGGCCCCCACGGAGTTCCGCCGTTGCTATACACATCCGGTGCAATCATCATCAGCGGGGAGTCGTCCATGTGGTTGTAAACCAGGTCGAGAAAGACTGCCTTGCCGGCGGAGTGGGCTGCGGCCGCCAATTCGGCTAGCGCAGAAGCGCCGCCATAGTAGCTGTCAACAGCGAAAAATAGAGCCGGGTTATAACCCCACGATGCCGCGCCTTCAAATTCGCTAATGGGCATAATCTGAAGTGCTGTAGCGGGTAGAGTCGTCAAATAACCTGGCTTGCCCAGCCTGTTGATAGGTTTCAGTTCGTCACTGAGAAGTTCGAGGCCGACCAGCGCGCCGGGTGAGATATCAGTAAAACGGCTAGGATGGATTTCATAAAAGAGCAGGGCGTCCCAGCCCATGGTCTGCCATGGGGCCTTCCATGCAACGCTCTTCAGGGCATCCGAATCCAGAACGATGGACCATGACGTATTTTCATCCTGAGGATTTTCTCCAAACTTGGTATCGAAATTCCCACCATCCTGAACTGACTTGGCGGCAGGGTCCAAAACTTCACTGTCGTCGTTAAGCAAAAAGCGGTACCTGGATCCCGCAGCAGCTTGAGCGCTGGGCACAGCAATCCACCAATAGCGGATATCAGTGGTCATCTTCATGGGAAGCAACTGCCGTGCGGGACCGCCGGGCGCGGCTTCATTCACCAGGACCAGCGAAGCTCTCACCGCGTGAGGAGCATGTATCACAAAAAATACCTGGGCGCCGCTAAGGGTGGCCCCGTGCGGCAGCTCATTGGCCGCGAAGATGTTTGCTGCCGTGATGTTCGCGCCAAAGGCAGCGCTCATGATGGCTGTTTTGCTGGGCGGGTCAGCAAAGGCGGTCGGGCCTTGCAGGGTGCAACCATAGAGGCCTTCCGTGGTGTAGAAGGTTTCGGGTGCAGATGATGGAGTAAAAAAGCGGCGGCTGTCGATCCAGTCATAGGGCTTCGTCTCCGGGCCGGCAGCCGGAACCAGCAGCATGTCATTTTGAACCGTCTGCAGCACAGGCAGCGTAGCGGCCCAGGTTCCATCCTGTCGTTGCGCAGCCGATACTGTCTGAAAAGCATTTCCGGTTCCGGCCGCGATCTGGATCTGCAGCCCCTGATTGAAATTCGAGTTTGCCGCCGGCTGAATGATCAGCGTGACTGAAGATGCGTAATTGGGAAATTGATCAAGCCAGCCGTCGAGCCCAAGTACGAATCGCGAGCTAGCTGGCGGGTTTTCCGGGGCCGCCGGGAACGGCCGTAAGTATTGCGAGTTACCTTCCAGATTGCTCGGTGCCGAGAGTATATAGGCCGCACCGGGATAAATGGGAGCCTGGTATTGAGCAACCGCAAATACATTGCTTCCGGGGAACGCAACCGTTGTGGGAGAGATCCATTGTGTTAGGTTCTCGATTGGGTCGGTCAGCGCCAGCCAGGGAGCCGCACCTGTCGAGATAGGGTAGAGCATGTCCACGGGTAATTGTTGGATCGTCAACACCTGTTTGCGAACGCTAACTTGTCCACTCTTGACCCAGATTTCGGATCCGTCGCAGGGGCGCCAGAACCGGTTTGCGGCTTGTGGCTCCCAGTTTGACGAAGGCCCCATGAAAACAAAGTGAAAGCCTGCGGTCATCCACCCAGTCAACGTAACCACGAAGGTAGAGATTGGATCCTGACGCGAGGATTCGCCGGTATTCAGGGTTGGAGTGCCGGCTACATAGGGATTCCATGCATGCAGCGTTCCGCCTTTGAACTGTTGCTGCGTAACCAGGTGAACGGTGATCTTATCCCCGGCCTGGAAAGTCGCCCCAGGTGGGTTTGGTTGTTCGTACAACACGCGGGCCGATTGCTCGAACGTCCACATCTCCGCCGGCTGCACAAGACGAATGCGCCGCTCGAATGCATCCGGCTCCCAAACAGGTGCACCATGGGAATCGACCGCATGGTATTTAAATTGAACCGTGCGCGCATCAGCCACTTGCGGGAGCCGATAGTTCAGGAAGGGCGCGGCTACGATTCCTGCCGTATCGTCATGTCCGGTCGTTCCCCAGGAGTAAAGGGACCACTTTTGACTTATGTCGATCGCGGTGTGATGAACCTGGATAGCCACACGAACCTCCTATGGAAAGTTCCGGGGCAACATTGTGACACAGATTTCAAATCGGCTGGAGCCAGCGGCGTGAGTTCTCACGCAGACTTTAAAACCCTCTATAGATGTGCGCGCCTGGACCTACTCCGCGCCCCGAAGTTCCAAAAGGAGGGTTATGCGTCCATCCTTTTGGGCCTGTGCTATGTGTCAAGTCGGGTATATTGTGGTGGCTGCGTCTCGAGGCGACAGCATTTCACTTCTGGGGCATGCAGAGCAGCCGCCTCCATCTGGCATCCATATTTTATGAATCCCGCCGGCTACGGCGGAACGGGGAAGGTAAGGGTGCCGTGACTAAGAAAATCAGAGTTCTGGCGGTAGACGATCATCCCCTTCTGCGGGAGGGAATCGCAGCGGTCATTGATGCTGAAGAGGACATCGAACTGGTGGCGGAAGCGACCACCGGACAAGAGGCCATCGAGCTCTTCCGTCTCCATCGTCCGGACGTAACACTCATGGACCTGCAGATGCCCGGCATGAACGGTATCGATGCAATTGTGGCGATTCGCAGCGAATTTTCGACCGCGCGCTTTATTGTGCTGACCACCTACCAGGGCGATGTGCAGGCTTTACGCGCGCTTAGGGCAGGCGCCTCTGGATACCTTCTCAAAAACATGCTGCGCAAGGAACTGCTGGATACCATCCGGGCTGTCAACGCGGGACGGCGACGCGTTCCGCCCGAAATCGCTGCCGGACTCGCCGACCACCTGACCGAAGACGCGCTCACCGAGAGGGAAGTTGCGATCCTGCGAAGGGTTGCGATGGGAAACTCCAACAAGATCATCGCGTCGGAGCTCAACCTTTCAGAGGCTACCGTCAAAGGTCACATGAAAAGTATTCTTTCCAAGCTCGGCGCCAATGACCGCACGCATGCGGTCACCATCGCCTTGAAGCGCGGGTTTATCGACGGCTAACCAGGCGCTATAGACCGAGCGAGCTCAATCCCGGCTGCTCGTCGGGCCTTCTGCCCAGGGCCCAATGGAATTTGCGCTCGGCTTCAGTGATCGGCAGCTCGTTGATGCTCGCATGTCGCGCGTACATCAATCCCTGGTCGTCGAACTCCCAATTCTCATTTCCGTAAGCGCGGAACCAGTTTCCTGAATCGTCGTGGTATTCGTAGGCAAAGCGCACCGCGATGCGGTTGCCGGTGAATGCCCATAACTCCTTCATCAGCCGGTAGTCCAGCTCCCTGGTCCATTTTCTGGAGAGGAACGCCACGATCTCTTCTCTGCCGTTTAGGAACTCGGCACGGTTACGCCAATGGGAATCGACCGTATAAGCAAGAGAAACCTTCTGCGGGTTGCGCGTGTTCCAGCCGTCTTCGGCGAGGCGAACCTTTTGCACTGCGCTTTCTTGAGTGAACGGGGGTAGTGGCGGACGCGAGGTCATGGCAGCATCTCCCTTCAGGCCACCACAATTATCCTTCGCATGGGAGTTAGCTAGTGTGAAATTGTGCAAGCTCTTTGCGCAGCGCCTGGTTTTCTTGCTCCAGGGCTTCCACACGCGTTTCGATCGAGTGCATCCCTTCGCGGATCTCTTCCGCGGTGTAGCGTGGCGTGATGTGCTGCGGGCAGTTCCAGTCGTACGCTTCGACATGGATCACGAATACTCTCTCGATGACTGTCTTTTCCCCCGGTACGCGAACCCGGTCCAGCCAACTCTTTGCCGCGTCGCCCTCCATGATCTCCACTCGTCCGAGGATCTTGAGGCGAGCCTGCCGAGGATAGTCGACCATGATGATCGCGACCCGGTCGTCGGTCAGCAGATTCCCTGTGCTGATGTATTGCTTGTTACCGCGAAAATCTCCAAACGCCAGGGTGTGATCATCGATTACCTTGAGAAACCCCTTGGGTCCGCCGCGATGCTGAACGTACGGCCATCCCGTGGATCCCGTGGTCGCCAGATAAAAGCTATCTCGCTCGGCCAGGAACTCTGACTCGAAAGGAGTGAAGCGATCCTGTGAGCCGCCGGAATTCTCCATGCGCTCGTACTGCCGCCGGCTGCCGTGGCGCTCTTGCAGCTTCTTGACCAGGGGTGTGAAGACCAGCGAAGCAAAGCTCATAGCGTCCTTCTTACCTCGAATCTTATCTCATGCCGGAGCGGAGCGATCGGTTTATCCCAATCGCTAGAGCGGAGCGATCGGCTTGTCCCAATCCACGTCGCCTTCCGCCGTATTTCGGCTGCCCACCATCATCGTTGCTCCCCTGCGCAGTGCCCCGGGCTTGCGCGACTCAAGCCGCTGCATATAAATAAATCCGGCGACCAATGCGGCTAGAAACACGTAAGGGGTGATGTTATACGGCCATTCCGGCACAGGATAAACCGTCACAAAGAGCACCGGCAACAGTGCCAGCGTTCCCAGCCACGGTGACACGGCGTGATGCCAAACGTTGAAATCTTCCGGATGCTCCCGGCGCATGTACGACGTGAGCGCGAGGTTTGCCGTGCAATAGATCACGATGACCGCCAGCGTGGCAATCGTTTCCAGCAGGCCGAAGATATAGGAAGGCCGCAACAGTAATCCGATGAGCAGGACAGCCGCAATGCCGACGATCTGCACCATGGCGATGGCGAAAGTGGGTGTCTGGTGCACCGGGTTGATTTTTCCAAAACGCGCAGGGAGTGTGCCCGCCTGGCCCATCGTGTACATCACGCGCGATACCGAGTTGGTGCCGGCCAGGCCGACCGCGACCGCGCTGTTGATTAGGGCCAGCACCACGAACCACCAGCCCGCTCCCCAAAGCGCGTGGCCAAGCGCGTAATACGGATTTGCGTGAACGGCGAAGGCTGCCATATTGCCTGTGCCCCAGCCTATGGCGCTGGCATAGGAAGTGAAGATGTAGAAGACGCCGGTGGCCACCAGCGAGAGCATGACCGCGTGGCCCACGAATGTTCCGGCGCGGCGACTCTCCTGGGCCAAAGGTGCGGGCCCTTCGAACCCGCTCAGCGCCAGGATGGAGAAGACCATTCCGGCGAGAATGCCTCCGTAATGATGCGGTGCAAGCGAAGGATCGAGCGGCGCGAGGTACCGTGACCCCGCCCCGGGGTGGATCAGGAAGGTGATCGCCAACGACAGCATGATCGTCAGCTCGAGTCCGCCCAGGATCGCAGTCACGTGTGCTGAAATCCGAATTCCTTTGTGAGTAAGTGTCCAGATAACGGCGAAGGTCACCAGCGCGATGAGCCACCATGGGATGTGCAACCCGAAACCGCTCCGCAGCATGTCCGATATCAGATAGCCAAGGAAGCCCGTGGACCCGGCCGTGCCCAGCAATTCGTAGACCAGGTAGCTCCAGGTCGCCATGAAACCGATGCGGGTCCCCAAGCCACGGGTGGCGAAGGAGTAGTAGCCTCCGCTTGACGGCAGGTACTGGGAAAACTGGGACACCGTATTTCCGATGAAGAAGCAGACGACGGTAGCCAGAAGGAAGGAAAGCGGCATATCCGGTCCCGCCTTGAGGGCGATGATCGGAAACGTGAAAACCATATTGGTCGCCGGCGCGATGTGCGTAACGCCCTGGAACACCAGTTCCGGGAGCCCCAGCGAGTTGCGTCGCAGCGTGGGATGAGTGCGCTCAGCCGTCAACCAACGAGTCTCCTTCCGTACGCGAAGCGCAGTAATGGTAGTGGATCCGAGCTAATCTTGATCGCGGCCTAGACGGGACTCGTTTATATTGTCCTTCCACCGCACTTTACCGTGGAGCGCACGAATCACTGCCTGCGAGTACGTCTTCTCTAAAGGACGCAGACCCGCCTCCACCACAGCCTTTCTGATCCTCACCCTTTAAGGATCGCACGCTCACGCGGACGGCTCTCGGTCAAAGGACTGAAGTCAGGTCGTTGCAAAATATACTTGACACCGCACACTATGCGTCATATAGTATGTTTCGTACAGTATGAATGCTAACTCAGTTAACGGAATGTTCGAGTCCCTCCGCCTTGAGCTGAGACGAGGATGCCTGATCGTCGCAGTCCTGGCCCAGTTGCGCGACGAGCATTACGGCTACACCCTGCGCAAAGCGCTGGCCGACGAAGGATTAGCCATTGAGGAGAGCACGCTCTACCCCTTGCTGCGGAGGTTGGAGACGCAGGGGCTGTTGAGGAGCGAATGGCGGGAAGAAGACAAGAGAAACAAGCGATTCTACCGGCTGTCAAAGGAAGGCGAAGCGACCCTGGCGCAGTTGCTGGTGGAGTGGAACGGCATCAACGATTCGCTGCACAAAATTCTGAAGGACGGAAAAACGAGGTAGAGATATGGACTTACTCGAGCGTTACTTGCAGGCTGTGGGCCAATATCTTCCGGAGGAAACCAGGCAAGACGTGCTCGCCGAGTTGCGCGTGAATTTGCTGGCGGAGATGGACGCTCGTGCAGAAGAAATGGAAAGGCCGCTGTCCGACAGCGACGCCGCGGCCATCCTCAAGGCGCACGGCCGGCCGATGCTGGTCGCGGCGCGATATCTACCGCAACATTATTTGATCGGGCCTGCGGTCTTTCCGTTCTATCTGCTTACCCTGCGCAAGGGGGCGCCGTTGGTGGTGTTGATTTACTTTGTGGCCCGCGTCGCCACGTTTGTCTTCTCCCCGACCGCGGGCGCCTTCACGGCGAGCATTGTAACCAGCTTCGCGCAGCTTGTGCCGGTCTTGCTGCTGTTCTGGGGCGCCGTGACCCTGACGTTCGCAATTTTGGAATACACCCACAAGCAGACTGGTCAATGCGCCAGTTGGAACAAGTGGGATCCTGCGAAGCTCCCGCCGCTCGCGCATCCTAAGAAAGGAAAGTCGATTGCCACCCGCATTGCAGATCTTGTGGTGCACTGTCTTTGGATGTTGTATGTGCTTGCGGTTCCGCAACACCCTTATCTGATCCTGGGGCCGGGAGCACTCTTCTTGACCAAGCTGTCCGCGGGCTTCGCTCCCATGTGGCGCCTCTTCTATGTCACCTACATCATTCTGTTACTGGCGCAGCTCGCACTCAAGCTCATGGCTCTTGCCCGTGGGAATCAGCGCTTGGAGCAATCGCTCGCGTTCTTCACGAAGCTTCTTGCCTTGGTACCGGCCGCGTTGTTGGCGTTCACAAAAGTGTATTTCGTCCAGACTAGCGCGGCCGCGAATCTTCATACCCTGGCCCAGATCAACTATTGGACGAACGTGAGCTTCAGAATCGGTCTGGCGATCCTAATCCTGGATTTGCTGGTGGAGTCCTGGCAGTATCTCCGCCGCGTCGTACCAGCCGAGCGGCTGGCGTTCTAAAAGGGTTCACATTCCATAATACGAAAAATAAAATGCTATTCGCCACCACTCCGCGCTTTACGATCACACCTCCATGTTGAAGCTGATCGAGTGGCGCTATGGCCTGCCGCCGCTTACTCCACGAGATGATTCGAATCAAATTGCCAATCTTGCGCTGGCACTGAACTTTCAGGCGACGTACGCTCCGCCCCCGGTACTACCCACCGTAAACGCGCACACCAACTCTGTGCGGCCTTTTCGAACTGGGGAGCGAGATCGATAATGAAAGCTACGATTTCTTCAAGATGCTATTATCCGATCTCATTTCGGGATGGAACACCTTGGGCCTGTAAATACGGCTATCCTGGACGGCGAACAATCAGTCGAAGATAACTGGGGTTCTAGACCAGAGTCATTGCCTCAGACTCCTTCCTGGTACGGATCAGCATCTCCAGTCCGCCCAAGTTCGTCACCAAGCGTCGAAAATTCGACAGTTGTCGCGAGTCGGCTGAGATCCGATTCGTAACCCAACCATGGATGAATCGTCAGAGGGTGCGGGAGTTCAGATTGGCCCCATAAGTGCTATGACGAGAGGTGAGGTTATTGTATGAACGCATCGATCCCATCAGCTAATGATCTTGTCATCCAGAACAACTTGAACGAAATGAGCGACGAATTATTGGTCTCGACCGCGAAGTCAGGCGACGCGATTGCCTTTGTCGAGCTCGTCAAACGCCATTCCAATAAGGTGCTACGCCGGGCCTACCGCATCGCAAAGAACCAGCAGGATGCAGAAGACGTGCTTCAAGAGGCGCTCATGAGAGCCTTCCTGCACTTGAAGGACTTCGAAGAGAGATCCAGTTTCTCTTCCTGGCTTACAAGGATCGCTATCAATTCCGCACTTATGAACCTGCGCAAGAAGCGCGGATATATTGAGACCTCAATGGAGGTGATCATTGAAGACCCGGCAAGCCCTTACCAATGGGAACCCAAGGATCCAGCGGAAAGTCCCGAAAGCCAATGTTGGCGAAGAGAGAGAGAAGAGCTACTGGATGGGGCCATTCAACAGTTACCGCCGAGGCTCCGTGAAGTAGTCCAGTTGAAACTTATCGACGGTAATTCGGGAGAAGAGGTGTCACAAACTCTTGGCATCTCTATGGCGGCAGCCAAGTCAAGGTTGGCGCGTGCGAGAACGGCCTTGCGCATATCGCTTGCTTCTGGGAATTGATAATCTCAGGTCATTTTAGCCGCGCGTACTCGTCTTTCGCTTGCCGGTAAATCGGAATATCCGGATCAGCGTTTTTCCATAAAATTAGAAACTCTTGATAAGACTTTCGAGCGGCCATCTGGTCGCCAGCCAACGCCTGGGCGCGTCCGAGCTGAAGTCGCGCAAGAGATCCGGTCACAAATCGCCCAATGATGGCCGGATGGTCCACTAGCTTTTGGAATTCCTGTGCGGCCAGCCGGCCGTTGTTCATTCGAAGATAGGCGAGGCCGCGAAGATAGGCCGGATAAAGGCTATTGAAGGAGTTTGGGTATGCCAGATCGTATTTGAGAGCAGGGCGCAGAGTATCAATGGCTCCCGCGGGATCATTCTGCTGCAATTGGATTGCAGCGCGGATGGTCGGCAAGGAGTAATTCTGCGTGAGGGTATCTAGCGGGAATTCCTGACTGATGGCATCGGAAAGTTGCCGTGCCTGCTCAATGTTTCCGCTGCGGGCATACATGAGAGCTAACTCCAATCGCTTGTCTCGTTCCGGGGGCCCATTGACCGGGTCTGGCGCAAATTTTTGAGCGTAGGTTACAAAGCCCGCCTCCGCTTCCTGAAGGGAAAAATCCGCGTCGACAACCGCGAGCCCAGCCACAGGAGCTGCCTTGGCAGGATCGGTTTGCTGGCGCAACCAGTGCGCGCCCATTAGAAAGCGTCCGTAATATCCCTGCGCACGCGCTTCTCCATTGAACACCAGGTCCCCCAATTCCGGATGGTCCATTGCCCACGCTAACTGCTCTTTCATACCCGGCTTATCCTGCTGCAGAAAAGCTATGAGGTGGCGCAGGCTACGGAGCAATGAGTTCGTGATTCCGCGGGCTTCCGCCTCATCGTAGGTGGCTTTCGCCTCATCCAACCGGTCGGCCAGGATGGTTGTCGTCACCAGGGCGCCATAGGTTGCCACGGACGGGAAAAGACGCACTGCTTCGCGTGCCTCCACGGACGCGCGGTCATACTGTCCCAGTTCCTCCAGGAAAAAAGAGAAGTTAATGTGAGCTCTCGGATCAAGGGGAAATGTCTGCACCCACTGTTCATGGATTGGGTACGCTTTTTCCAGTTCTCCCGTGCCCAGGTCGTAGTAGAGCGTCTCGGCGAGAAAGCGGGCTGGCCCAGTCAGCCGGTCGCGCAAATCAAAAGCTTTCTTCTCCGCCGCCGATGCCAGCTCCATCTCCCCTAAGTTCGAGTAACGAGCTCCCAGCGCGACGTATGCCAACGCAAGGTTTGGATCCAAGCCCACCGCTCGTTGGTAGTAGGAAGTGGCGGCGTCATCTCGCGCAGAGTGATACTTGTATCCTTGGGCGAGAAGTTGCAGAGCATCCGGAGACGAAGAGGTGGCCTTTTCCAGGGGTTGATTGAACTTATACAACGATTCCGTGGGCTCGCCCAATTTGCGCCGTAGCTCGACCGCCATTGTCCCCAGCGTGTGCACGATCTCGCTCCTGCCGGCGACGTCGCGCGGAACGCTTGCGATGGTGTGGCCGGTGGCGCAGTCGATTCCGTCCAACTGGATGGTGAAGTGGTTTCCCTCATCGGCGATGGAACTCGCAATCACCGCTTTGCTGCGGGTGCGCAGGCAAACCTCGCGCGCCCGTTCCACTGTGAGCTTCGCGTCCTCTGGCTGGTGAAACAACTGCAGCGTGCCGCGGACTTTGTCTGGCGCGAGAAGGTTGAGGAATGGCGTTTGTTCGAATGCAACCCGTATTGCGGTGTTCAAGGCATCGTCAAATACGGGATCACTGGTTCTGTTGTCGAGGTCGGCAAGCACGACTGTGTCCTGAGCAGAGAGCGCGAACTTGTGACGGAGCCCCCACCAGGTCCAGCTCCCCAATGCAACCATAAGCAACAACAGTGAAGCGGCAATCCACTTCCAGTGTGGACGCCGCCGTTCATGCTTGTGGCCCTGAAATGCTTCTAGATCCGCCGCTAAATCAGCCGCGGACTGGTATCGCTGGCCGCGGTCTTTCTCCAGAGCTTTCGCAATGACTGCGTCCAGCGTCGCCGGAACCGCCGTGTTCAGCTCATGAGCCGGAGCCGGTACCTGGTGAAGGATCGCGTCATGTAGAGCTTCTGTTGTGTCGCCGGTGAAAGGGCGTTGGCCAGTTGCCATTTCAAACAAGACAAGGCCGAAGGAAAAGAGATCGGTACGGGCATCCAACCTCTCCTTCTTGATCTGCTCGGGCGACATATAACCGGCGGTCCCGATGGCCATACCCGTACGTGTCAGGCTGGCGTCTGCCACCTGAATGGCCGCTACGCTTTTCTCGCCGCAAGATTTGCTTAAGGGCGCCGGCGCCCCGGTTTGCCCTGTAGGCTGCCCCTTGGCCTTTTCCTCTTCCAGATCGTCGGCGATGGTCAATTTCGCCAGGCCAAAATCCAATATCTTCACCACTCCCTGGCGGGTGAGGAAAATATTCGCCGGCTTGATGTCGCGGTGAATGATGCCCTTGCGGTGAGCAGCTTCGAGTCCCTTGCAGATTTGGCCCGAGATCTCGAGTACCGCACGGAGCGGGAGAGGTTTGGCCTCTGTTCCACCGCTTGACGCGGCCAAACGGTCGCGCAGGGTCTCCCCTTCCAGCAATTCCATCACGATGAAAGGCAGGCCTTCATACTCCTCGATGGCATGAATGGTGCAGAGGTTGGCGTGGTTCAGGGAGGAGGCCGTCTGGGCCTCCCGCTCAAACCGGCGCAGAGACAGCGGGTCCCTGGTGAGCTCTTCGGGCAGAAACTTCAAGGCCACGCGACGGCCCAGCTTGAGATCCTCGGCCTTATAGACCATACCCATACCTCCCCCGCCGATGACTTCCAGCACGCGATAATGCAAAACTTTCCGGCCAATGAGGCCGCCCACTTCCCATGTGATAGCGGGCGTGCCGTTGCCGCCGTTGTCCGGGCTGGCCTCAAGGGCGGAGGGCTCTTCCGCGGTGGTTACCCACTCCGTGGAAGCGATCAACCGGTAGCCCCGGCGGGCTACCGTCTCGATATATTTCGGTTCTTCGGCGGAGTCGCGGAGAACTCGACGCAGGGTCCCGATGGCTACATTAATGGAGTGATTGAAATCAACCGCCGTGTCGTTGGGCCAGAGGCTTTTCCTGATCTCCTCGCGCGTAGCGACTTCGCCGTTCCGATCAATGAGTAAGCGCAACACCTGGAACGGCTGTTCCTGCAGAACAATCGTGCGCCCCCCATCCCCGGGCTCAAGCGGCCGCAACTCACCACTCCTCAAGTCAAGCTCAAAAGCTCCCAAGCGCACCCGATTTGGCTGAGGCAGGTTCACTGGCCCGAGCCTCTTGCTCGCATGACCGCGATTTGACCGATGTTTGACCGTGGTTGCATTTACTCGCTGCCCATACCTGTCTACAGTCGTCTACGTGGGATGGTTCGACTGAAGGTGCTTTGATTACTCTCGGGCCTTCGTGGACTCACCCCAAAAAGCACCCCTCGCTGCATGATCGATGCAACCGGAACACCAACATCATTTATTGATTGTGCGTGGCTTATTCGAAGGAAAATTTCTGACTGTTCAGGAATCCTGACTCTTCGGAAGATCGACGGAGAAAACCTGAGATGTGCGACGGAAGAGAAAGCGGTGCAGTCCTAGTCCCTTACGTCGCGTCTTGGCTGGAGCGCTGGTTCTTGAAGCGGCGCTTGTCGATGCCAAGCCTGGCGATCTTCGATTCCAGGGTCTGGTGCGGAATCCCCAGCTTTGCCGCCGCACCGCTCGAGCCTGAAACGCGCCCCTGGCACTCCGCCAAAGCTGCTTCGATCGCTTTTCTCTCGCGCTCAACAAGCTCCTTCTTATCCTCGGCCAGAATACCGGGTTGGGAAAGCCTGCGTCCAGGCAGCGGACTCGATTTCCGCTGCAGCCAGGTCTCGTCAACCGAAAACGGCTGGCCCTCTCCATCAGAGAGAATCACAGCTCTTTCTATGATGTTCTGCATTTCGCGGATGTTTCCAGGCCAGTCATACGCTTGCAGCAAATCCAGGGTCTTCTTACTGATATGTCTGATCCGTTTACCGCTTCTTTTGGCATAGCGTTCGACCAAATACTCCACTAGCAGGGGAATGTCATCCTTGCGTTCGCGCAAAGACGGTACGTAGATCGGGAACACATGCAAGCGGTAGAAAAGATCCTTGCGGAAAGTGCCTCCGGCGACGGCAGCCTCCAGTTCGCGATTAGTAGCGGCGAGTACCCGCGCGTCGACAGACACGGGTTGGCTGCTACCGACGCGCTCGAACTCCCTCTCCTGGAGCACGCGCAGCAGGGCAACTTGGGTTTCCGCAGGCAGTTCGCCGATCTCGTCAAGAAAGATGGTTCCACCATGAGCTGCTTCAAAATGACCGAGCCGGCGCTGAAAGGCCCCGGTAAACGCTCCCTTCTCATGACCGAAAAGCTCAGAAGCGATCAAAGAAGGAGGGATGGCCGCGCAATTGACCCGGATGAATGCGCGGCGCGAGCGCTTCGAAAGCTTGTGAATGGCGCGGGCAATCAACTCCTTGCCCGTCCCCGTCTCGCCCAAAATCAGAACCGTGGAATCCGTCGGAGCGACCCTCGCCACCTGGGAGAGCACGCTGCGCAGCGGCGCGGACGAACCTACGATTTCTTCAAACATGGAAGAGCGGTCGATCTCCTCGCGAAGCGCCAGGTTCTCTTCGCGAAGTCTCTCTTCAGCGCGTTTGCGGTCTTCGATGTCCGTGCCCGCGGCGCACCAGCGAACGATGGCGCCTCGCTCATCGAAAAGCGGATTGTAGCTGATCAAGAACCAGCGATACTCGCCGTCTTTCCGCCGCACCCGCACTTCGTTCTCCCAGGATACTCCGCTTGCGAATCCCTCCTTGCGTCGCTCTCGCAACCTGTCCATGTCGTCGGGATGGAAGACGTGAGGACGAAAATCCGTCAGCATGACCTCCTCTTCCGTCAGGCCGGTGTACGCGAGCACGCGCCGGTTGGCATAGAGGATACTTCCATCCGGTCCCAGCATCACCACGGTTTGCGGGATGGCATCAACCATCTGCCGCAGTTGCCCTTCGGACTCCGAGACCTCCGCAAAGGCCCTCTTCAATCCAGCCTGCGCCCGTTCGCGCTCGATGGCTATGCCGGCGATACGGCTTGCGTCGTCAATCAGCTGTATTTCAGTCGGCCCTGGAGAGCGTACTTCCCGGTAATGAATGCCGAAAGTGCCGAGCACATTGCCGTCGTGGGAAAGGATGGGGCTCGACCAGGCTGCGCGCAATCCCGCAGCCACTGCGCTGTCTCGGAAGTTCGCCCAGCGCGGATCAGACAGTATGTCGACGGCGAAGACAGCTTCGCGAAGGAATGCGGCAGTGCCGCACGATCCGGAATTGGGGCCGACGGCGAGGCCGTCCGTCGCTTCTCGGTAGGGCGCCGGCAGGCTTGGGGCGGCTCCGCACCGCAGGTGCAAACCATCTGGCTCAAGCAGGAAAATCGAGCACAACATGCCCTCGCTTTGGGCTTCGATCAGCAGCGCAAGGCTCCTCAGAATTTCGCGCAGGGGCGCGTCGAGCAGAATCATCTTCAAGGCATCCAGCACTGCTTCGCTGGAGAGCGACGAGGCGCGGATTGGCGGCGCGGGTGGCTTCTTCTCCGGGGCGCGTCCTGGCGTTTCTACGTTTTTCATAAATTGCCCGATGCGGATTTTCTGTTGCGGGCAGTATCGCACATGTGATTCCCGTGCCTGGCTTGCGGGCGGCCTGGGCGAGCCCTCTCGCGGTTATGGCTGGTTCGTTGTCGATTTCCGAAGAATCAGAATTGCTGACGAGTCAGAAGTTTTATATCAACGGCGATATCGCAGATTCAAGCAGTTGAAATGGCAGCCGGCTTGCACCGGCTTTCCCGGACCCTATGGAGCGCGCGTCTCAACTTGAAAATCGAAAAGCACTCTTCGCATGGAAAAACGATGATCCGTTTGATCGGCCACTTTCAATGGGAGCACATTGAGGAGTTGAAGCAGCAAATCTACACCGACTGCGAACAGCTTGCGTTGGACCTTCAGGAAGTGACGCTTGTGGATTTGGGCGTAGTGCAATTTCTGGCTCGGTGCGAAACCGAGGGCATCGACCTGCTGCACTGCCCTCCTTACATAAGGGAATGGATCCGCCGGGAACGCCAGGCATGAGGACCATCCGACGCGTGATGCCCATGCAATAAGCAGGTTCCGAATCTATCCATATTTGACCTGTGTTTGACCGCAATTGCATTTACTCACTCCCCATTCCTGTACAGACTAATTTTGCGGCCCGGGTTCAACGTTCACCATTCGCCGGAGGTTCGATGTCAAGCGTTCCCACCTTAGTTAGATGGAGAGCCGATCGCCGGCTGGAGAAGTCGAATGTTCGGGGGCTTCGCCAATTACTCGAGCGGCGAACAGAAGAACTGCGCCATGCGGAAAGGGAACTGCTCGAGCAACAACCCCTGGCAATGATTGGAGAGATGGCACAGTTCATCTCACACGATATTCGCCAACATTTGTCGGCTGTTTACGCAGACCTGGAATTCCTCGGCAACGCAAATGCACGCTCTTCGGAACGCGAAGGGCTGATAAAGAACGTCGTCAGCGCGATCCACACCGTAACCGGTCTGCTTGACTCTTTGCTCCATTTTGCTGAAACCGGTCAGACTTTGCGCTCGCATCGAGGTTCGCTCAACCGGATAATTGAAAGCGTTGTGGCCGCCTTGCGCTCTCATCCGGACGCGACGCGGGTTCAGATCCTGATCAAGGACATGGGGCAAGTCGAAGCATGGGTGGACCACAGGAGGCTGGGCAGTGCTATCTACAATCTGGTCCTCAACGCATGCCAGGCGGCGAAGCGTGGACGCCCTCCCAGAAGAGTCGAAATTGCTCTTTCCGAGGATGAGAACCTGATCCACATTCGAGTCACCGACACCGGCCCTGGTGTGCCGGATTCCTTGAGAGAAACGCTCTTCCGGCCGTTTATTAGCGGCGACGGAAACGGCATAGGTCTCGGACTGACGATTGCAGAGCGTGGAGCGCGTGATCACGGAGGACTCGTATGCCTGGAGGAGTCCAGCCCGCGACGCACCGTATTTGGTTTGCATCTGCCAAAGCCTGGTTTGGATGGCCAGGCGTAATCGGACCGGCGCCCCATGTTCGCCTCGGCGTACATGAGCCGAAAAGATGGGGGGGCGTAGCCCTCTCGACCGCTTTTGCGATTCAACCAGCCAATCTCATTTCCAAACTTGATCGCTCAGCAACCAAGGTGAAGGAAGTTATATGAAAGCTATTCAGTTTTCTCGATTTGGTGATCGAGACGTTCTCGAATACGTAGAAGTGCCAAAACCGGCTCCACAAAATGATGAGCTCCTGATCGAGGTAACCGCTTCAGGAGTCAACTTTGTCGACATTCGGGAACGCCAGGGCATCTATGCCCGTGCCGAAACCCACGTTGGCAACGATAAAGGCTTACCACGCATCTCCGGCTTGCAGGCAGTAGGGCACGTCACCGAAGTCGGCCCGCTCGGGGACCGGAACCTGATCGGCAAGAAGGTGGTCGCGTTGCTGCCTTCCGGAGGTTACGCCCAATTCGTAGCGGCGCCCGCAAACTCGACAGTGTGCCTGCCTTCCTCCGCAGACGACGCTATGATGGCTGCGATTCCGACGCAGGGACTTACCGCGTGGCTCATGCTGAATGCATCGACCAAGCTCCGTCCGGGGGAGAGCGTGCTGGTGCATGGGGCCGGAGGTGGCGTTGGCAGCCTCGCCGTTCAGCTTGCCAAATGCATGGGAGCTGGATTCGTCATCGCATCCGCCGGCAGCGAAGAGAAACAGGCCTTTGCCCGAACCCTTGGCGCAGACAAGACTGTTGACTATGACCGGCCCGGCTGGCCCAAAGAAGTGCTCGAAGCCACTGGTGGCCGAGGAGTAGACATCGTCTTGGAGTCGATCGGCGGAGAGATCTTCGAACAGAACTTCGAGTGCCTTGCGATTTTTGGCCGCTATATTATTTTCGGTTCCACGCGCGGGCCGGGCAAGCCCTTCGAACCACGACGCCTGATGAGCAAGTGCCAATCGATGACAGGTATTTATTTGCCCGTTTTCAACGCCAAGCCTGACCTCGTTCGCCAGGGTATGGAATACCTGGTCGACCAGGCGATTCAAGGCGAACTACGGGCCCAGGTTTCGGCGATTCTTCCTCTTAACCAAACTGCCGAAGCGCATCGCTTGTTGGAGGAGAGGCAGGTTGTCGGCGCAGTGGTACTCGATCCCCGCGCTTGAGGTTGGGAACAGCGCTTCCTCGCGAAAAGGGAAATTGATAATTTGCACAAGCATTTGACCGTTATTTGATCGTTGTTGCATTTACTGTCCGCACGTTCCCGCCCAGACTTTAGGCAGACAGGAGAAATGATGTTCGGCTCGATTTCCATCACGCGAAGCCATGGAGTAAGCGTGCATACCTATACCGCTCCAGAGGATAGATGGTGTGTGAACACTCCCATTTTTGAGTGCGCCACGCAGCTCATCATTCTCTACGCGCAATACATGCTGAGATACGCGAGAGAAGTAGTGGAGTACGCAGCAGTGCTGGCTAAGCCGGTCACGCGCCCTTACATATCGCATTACCACCCCGACCACTTGCTTGGGGCGGCCTCTGGCGACCCAGGATCTTGTCTACAACCAGGTGCATGTTTTCCTAGGCGAAAAGGCTTTTGCCACTCGGGCCGCCGCATTGGACGAGTATCAGAAGGTTGCTTATACCCAAATTCTTCCCGGACACGGCGCGACCGGAGGGACCGAGCTTTTCGACGCTATGCGACATTATCTCTCTGTCGCCCGAGAGGCTCTATCCCAGGCCGATGACCCACCGGACCTCAAACGCCGGCTGATCGCAGCATTTCCTGACCTTGAAGGCCACGCTTTGCTTGACCACCAGATGCGTTTTCTGTTCCCACTTCTCAATCAACGCGCAACGAATGACGTCCGAGCCAGGAGGTAAGGCATGTCCGAAGAAAACAAGCAGGTCGCCATCGCCTTTTTTCAGAAAGCACTGAACGACTTCGATGTTCCGGCTGCGATCGCGCTCTATGGTGGCAAGAGCTACAAGCAGCACAACCCGCTGATCGAGGATGGCTGGGAGGGATTAACCAAGTTCATCGCCTGGCTGCGCACGAACTTTCCTCACTCCCGCCTGGATATCAAACATGCTTACGCGGATGGAGAAGTTGTTGTCCTGCACAGTCACTGGATTCGTGTCCCGGGAGAACGAGGCGAAGCCGTAGTGGACATCGTAAGGCTGGAACACGGCAAGTTGGTGGAGCACTGGGACGTGGTCCAGCCGATTCCAGAAAAATCCGCGAACCATAACACGATGTTCTAGCAGGGTCCATCCCAACCAAGGTATTTATATGTCTTACGCCCCCATTCTTACCGCATCGCAGATCGACCGGATTCGTGTTTTCGCCAAACCGCGACACGTTGTCGCGGGAGAAGTGCTGTACGACCCCAATGACGATACGCCGCCGGTTTTCGTAGTGATCTCGGGCCAGATAACGATTCTGGCCATCGGTGGAGGAGAAGAGCGGACGATCACCAAGTACAGCGCCGGACAATTTTCCGGTGAGCTGCTCATGATTTCCGGCCGCAGGTCTATCTATCGGTGCCAGGTCACCGAGACCGGAGATGTGCTCGAATTAAGCGCCAGAGATCTGCGCACGCTTATCGGCAAGGATGCGGAACTCAGCGACGTCTTCATGAAAGCATTCCTGGCTCGCCGGCTTTCGCTCCGGGATAGCGGCTCAGGAAATGTAGTCGTTCTCGGCTCTCGCTATTCGGCTAATACGCTCGCGTTGCGGGAGTTTCTGACCCGCGACGGGCATCCCTTCACCTATTTCGATCTTGATGCTGATCCACTGGCGCAGGATTTGCTTGACCGTTTTGGCGTGTCTACCGAAGACATCCCGGTGGTGATTTGTAATAACGCTCTTGTCCTGCGCAACCCCACTCCAAACCAGGTTGCGGAGAGCCTGGGGTTCAACTGCAACATCGACGATTCGCAGGTTCGAGACGTGGTTGTGGTCGGGGCGGGCCCCGCGGGCTTGGCCGCTGCGGTGTATGCCGCCTCCGAGGGTCTGGACGTGCTTGTGGTAGAGAAGGCGGCTCCGGGAGGCCAGGCCGGTTCGAGCTCGAAAATTGAAAACTATCTCGGCTTCCCCACCGGGTTATCAGGGCATGAGTTGGCTGATCGTGCCATTGCCCAGTCAGAGAAATTCGGTGCGCAGATCATGGTCGCCAACCCGGTCAACCGTTTGAACTGCGACCAGCGACCCTACCAGGTCACGCTCAACGACGGACAAGTGATCCCCGCTCGCTCAATTGTTTTGGCCACCGGAGCACAGTACAACAAACCCTCGCTGCCCAACCTGGATGCCTATGCCGGAAGAGGAGTTTATTACAACGCGACATTTATGGAGGCCCAGCTTTGTGGTGGCGAGGAGGTAATCGTGGTTGGTGGCGGCAACTCCGCCGGGCAGGCTGCGGTCTTTCTCTCGCAGAAGACCGCAGGTGTGCGCATGTTGGTCCGGTCGAAGAAGGTCACCGACACCATGTCACGCTACCTGATCCAACGTATTGAAGAGAACCCAATGATTGAGATGCATTACTCGAGCGAGCTGACAAGCCTTGCGGGTGAGGGGCACTTGGAACAGGTGTCTTGGATCGACAAAGAGGCTGGAAAAGTTTCGACCTTTCCAATCCGGCATGTCTTTGTCATGGCCGGAGCATCACCCGAGACTTCCTGGCTTTCCGGATGTGTGGCCTTGGATAACAAAGGGTTCGTCCTCACCGGCCGCGACTTAGAGACGGCGATATCTCCAGTGCCCTGGCCCCTGTCACGGCCGCCTTACATGTTGGAAACGAGCTTGCCCGGCGTCTTCGTGGTGGGTGATGCGCGATCAGGCAACGTAAAACGAGTGGCTTCCGCGGTGGGCGAAGGCTCGATCGTCGTCCACATGGTTCACCTGGCTCTCGCAGAGTCTTAGACACCGATACGGTTTCAAATCCACCAACGATGCAGTGAGAGTAGGCGATCTATGTCAAGTAACGACGGCACGGGCCTCAATGCAATGCAGTACAAGACCATCGACGGGTTGAAGATACGTTATGCCCGTTCGCAAGTATCTGGGAGCCTTCATAAGACTCAAGAACCGATCCTTCTCCTTAGCCCCTGGCCGGAGAGCATCTACGCTTTCCTTCCGACCTGGGAATTGCTCTCAGGATTGGGTCCACTGATCGCAGTGGATCTACCCGGGTTCGGTCTTTCGCAGAGCCGGCCGGATGTCATGGCGCCTGAGGCTATGGGAGAGTTCATCCTTCGCATTGTGGATGCGTTCGAGCTCGATCGGCCGCACGCCATCGGGCCAGATGTTGGCACACCCGCTCTCCTGTTCGCGGCCGCGAATCATCCCGGCAGCTTCAGGAGTCTGGTCGTTGGGAGTGGCGCTACCGACCATACGCATATTGGGGGCATCTTGGACGAACTGGTCAACGCACCCTCGCTCGAACCGTACAAGAACCTGACTGGCGCGCAGTTCGTACACGGCGCATTAGAGAACCAGAAGAAGTACAGACTTCCTGACTATGCGCTGGCGGACTACCTCGCGGCTTACGCAGGCGACCGGTTCTTCACTTCCGTGCAGTTCGTCCGCGACTACCCTACGGCTCTGCCTCGCTTGGCGGACCGGCTTGGTGAGATCGAAGTGCCCTGCCAAATCATCGTGGGTCGCCACGATCCGTTTGTCCCGGTATCGAACGCCGAAGGATTACATCAAGGTCTGGCGAAAAGCAAATTAGACATTCTCGAATGCGGCCACTTTGTTTGGGAAGACGCAGCTGCCGAGTATGGCAAGCTCGCGTCCGACTGGATCAAAGGCGGCCACGCCAGGTGGTAGGCATGCGAGAAATCAGCCAAAACAAGCAACTCGCCTCAGGAGGCATGAATATGAAAACCGCAAAGGAACTTCTCCAAGCCTATATCCACGGAAACGCGCTTGAGTCCGCCGCCTTGTTCGCTGAAGACGGAGCACTGGAGCTGCCCTACCTTGCTGATCTCGGCGTAGAGCCGCGCTATGAAGGACCCGAGAACATCGCAGCCTTCCTGAGTTTTCTGCACGAGAAGATGTATCCGGGCTTCAAGTTTGTCGACGTGAAAATCTACATCGACACACCTGACCAGGCTTTCGGCGAATACACCATTCACCAGAAGTCAGGAATTTCCGGCAGGGATGTTCATCAGCGCTTCTTCGGTCACTGTGTTGCAGCCAACGGGAGAATCGTGCTGCTGCGCGAAGCGCTCAATGTGCTTGCGGCAGCCGATGGCATGTTCCCCAACGGGATCGCCGATGTCATTAACAAGAAGAAGTAGCCCACACGGTAGCAACGGAGGAAGATATGAAAGTACTGTTCGTCATCAGCAGTTCCGACACGGCATTCTGGCTCTCGGAAGTCACCCATCCCTACTGGCACCTTACCGAACGTGGAGTTGAGGTTGACTTTGCCAGCCCCAAGGGAGGGAAGGTCGTATTCGATCCTTACAGCGATCCCTACTTCGAGAAAAGTACCGAGCCTGATGATCTTGTCAGCAAAGGCTTCCTCGCAGATAAGAAACTGGCCAGGAAACTCGAGACCACGCTCACGCTTAAGGATGTCGATCTCAGCGCTTACGACGCTATCCATGTGGCAGGCGGCCGCGGTGCGACTTTTGATTTATACCCGAATGCGGATGTGGCCACGGCGCTCGAGTATTTCTGGGCGCGGGACAAGGTGGTCGGCGCCATTTGTCACGGCGCGATCGCATTGGGCAATATTCCCGAACGGATCCGCGGGCGCCGACTCACCGGGTTCACGCTGGAAGGAGACAAGCAGCTGCAGGCTCTCTTCGGAACCAGCTTCCTGATACCGCACTATCCGCAGACGGTGCTGGAAGAGACCGGCGCTCTTTACACCAGCACCGAACCATATTCGCCAAAAGTCGTTGTCGACGGCAAGCTCGTCACCGGCCAGAATCAGCAATCCGCATCCGAGTACGCGCTCGCGCTCCTGCATAAGATGACTGGCGACAGCCCCGTATCGACTGCTGAATAGCTCCGGCGTCGCCGGAATACAACGAAGCCAACCGCTACCAGCAGCACTCGGAGATGAACATGTTGTTCCATGTAACCATCGCTGTTCACATTCCGCACGACGCCGACGCAGATAAGATCAGACAGCTCAGCGCACAGGAACACGAGCGGGCAAGGGAATTGCAGCTGCAGCGCAAGTGGCTTCATCTCTGGCGCGTCGCTGGTAAGTACGCGAACATCAGCCTCTTCGATGTCGAGAGCCCTGCCGAACTGCATGAAATTCTGAGCTCGCTGCCCCTCTACCCGTTCATGCAGGTCGAGGTGACCGCTCTCTGCCATCATCCGGGGTCGCTGGAGGGAGCCGATTGATGCGATTGTCCGCTCAACCTTGGGGAACGCCAGCCTTGCGAAACACAGCAAGTGCGCTATCAAGGCCGGCTTTCGCGGCTGCTTCCGGTGTCATGTCTTTCGTTCGCCCGAAGACTTCTACGCTGAGCGCATCGCTGTAATGGATGCTGTGCAGGGCCTGCAAGAAGCCGGTCAAGTTAATGACTCCTTCGCCGGGTAGCAGACGCTGATTATCGTGGATTTGATCTGGAGGCAGGTTCGGCGCGTCATTGAAATGGACGTGCACGATGCGATCGCGGCCGGCGGCGATGATGTCCTGCGTGGTGGCTCCTGCATGGTGCCAGTGCCAGGAATCCAGCAGCAGTCCGACGTTGGGACCACATTCCTTCGCGAATGCGAGCATATCGTTCATACGCCAAATGAATTCGTATTTGTGTGCTTTGCGCAGTTCGAGCGGGCCCAGAAACTCGAGGCCGAGGCGGACGTTAGAGCGCGCCAAAATTTGGGCGCTTTCCGTAAACCGCTGCTTATAGGTTTGGTACAGTTCGTCTTTCGGCGTATCGCTCGACGGCAGGATGTACGTCATCATGCGCGGGCAGTGGATTGCGGCCGCGAACTGGGCCGCTGCATCGAGCTGAGCGAGTGAAGCCTTGAAGGTTGCGTCGTCTTTTCGGAAATCCACCGGAAAATCAATGATGGCTGACCTGATCTTGAGGCTGGCCAGCAGGTCGTTGGTCGCGCTGGCGCCGGCTTCCATAGCCGGGCGCAGCATGATGTCAGTGCCGGGAAACCCGGTTTGCGCAGCCAAACGCGCGAAGTCAGGCCAGTGAACACGACCTTGCAACAGGACGCTATTCAACGACAGGTACATGTTGCGGTTTTCTGCGAACGCTCGGGCGAGCGGGGCCAATGTCTTGGCCAGCGGGGCTGCGGCGAGCAGCGTACCAAATGATCGTCTGGATATCAAATATGACACGTGCATTCCATCATAGCCGAGTAGCATAATGTTGAGCGGGGGGAAGCCATGAACAGACGAGAGATGTTGGCCACCACGGGTGCTGCGACGCTCGCGGCATTCATGCCAAAGCTGGTGAGGGCCGAGGCTCCAGCGAGCCAGGTCGCGATTGTGCGTTGCCGCGATTACGCGCAGTATCAGCAGCAACTCTCGAGCGCGTTCAATCAGATCGGCGGCATCGAGAAGTTGGTGCGCGGCAAGACCGTTGGGCTCAAGCTTAATCTCACCGGGAACCCTTCGCACTGGCCACTCACGCCCGAGCTTCCTTATCGGACGAATGCGCAGACGGTGGCGGCGACCGTGCATCTGTTTGCCAGGGCAGGCGCACGGCGAGTTCGCATGATTGAAAGCTTTTTCCCGGCCGATCAAGATCTCTCGCTGTGGGCACGCTATGGCTTGGACGTCAACGCTATTAACAACATGGGAGTGCCGGTGGTTTGGGAAAACGTGCAGAACCTGGGCAACTACAAGCAATATGTGCGCATGAAGGTGCCCTGGGGTGGGTACGCCTATCCGGCATATCACCTGAACCCGGCGTTTTATCAGTGCGACGTCTACGCTTCGATGGCCAAACTGAAGAACCATTGGATTGCCGGCGTGACCATGACCATGAAGAACAACTTCGGCAACACCCCCTGCTCGCTCTATGGCGGGGACTGCGGACCGAGCGGGAACGAACGGCCGACGAAAGAGCGAGCACCTGTGCTACACAACGGAACGACGCCCGCGCCCTCTGGGGTCGATGCCGAGTTGCACCCTGATTCGCCGCGCGATCCGGGCTATCGTGTTCCCCGCATTCTGGTGGATCAGAATGGTATTCGGCCTATTGATCTCGCGATCATCGATGGCGTCGAGACGGTGCGGGGAGGGGAAGGTCCGTGGCTTCCTGGCCTGGAAAAGATGACACCGGGCGTGATCATTGCCGGCCGCAACGCCGTCAACGTGGACGCTGTCGGGATGGCAGTGATGGGCTACGATCCGTATGCGGAGCGCGGCACTTCTCCGTTTATCCGGGGCGACAACTCGCTGCGTCTCGCGGAAGAAGCCGGCATCGGCACACGGGACCTGAGGCGTATCGAAGTCGTCGGAGTTTCAATCAAGGACGCTCATATCAATTTCGGGCCCGGCGCAGTCGGTAAGAAAATGAGCGAATTGAATTCGTAGACCGCACTGCTAAAGCGGCTTGCCGACGAGCTGTAAGAGCTCACTCACGCAGATTGTTTGCGCGCCTTGTCGAGGATCTGGCGTAGGCGATTGCCTACGATGAGTTCTTCCCCGGGCTGCATGGTGATGGGAAGAATGCGCATCTCATCCGTTTTGGGCCGGCCCAGGCCCAAAGGCGCGTCTGGCGTCTTGATGCGGGCCAGCACGCCGCTGATATTTTGATTGGTCTGTACTTCAATCCTGGGGTTACCCGTCTTCAGTTGCTCGTTGCACTGAGCCACCGTCAGTCCGAACTTCTGTTCGTCCCAATTTACGTGGAGAGTGGGGAAGGCGTCGGATTCAAAAGACGGCGGTGTTTTGATCGAAGTGTGAACGCCTGGTACCGTCTCAATCATCTTTGCAAGGCGCTCCAGCCGGCGCTGCCATTCTCTGTTGATGGCATCGCAGTCGGCCTTTGACCAGTAGTCCAATGCCGCCAGGCAGCCCATGATCTCTTCCTTGCCAACCTTCATCGGACGACAGATGGAGCCTTCCCAGGGCGCACAGTTGTACAGGGCCGCCACGATGAGATCCTTGCGGCCGAGAAGCAAGCCGGAGACCTGCGGGCCCATCAGGCCTTTGCCACCGCTGAAACAGTAAAGGTCAACCCCGAGCTTGGCATACCGCGTGAAGTTGGAATAGGGAGGTATGCCGGCTGCCTGGTCCACCATGAGAGGGACGCCGGCGGGCTTGCTGATCTTGAGTATCTGATTGATACGCTCATCATCGTGCCAGGTGGTGTAGATCATGGCTGTCTGCGACGTGATGGCAGGCTGCAGATCGTTCACGGTGGGCGCGACGATCAGCTTGGCTCCTGTGAGCCGGATGCAACTGTCCCAGGGGCTGCGGCCGCCCATGATGATGACCTCACCCTTCATCCCGGTGGTGTCTGGCAATTGGTAGATATTTTTGGGGTCGGAGCCGGCAATGCAGCCTGCGACGGCCGCGGAGATGGAGCCCGCCGAGCCGGAAGTGATCATCCCGTATTCGGCGCCCGACATCTTGCCCAGATAGATGCCCACTTTGTCATGCAGCTCATATATATCGATGAAAAAGTGCGAAGCCTCTTCGGCGGCCTTGCGCACCTGGGGCAGTTCGAGCGAGGCCGTGAGGTAAGTGAAGACGCCGCGACAGTTGATGATCGGACTTATGCCAAAGCGCGTGTAGATATTGTTATTCCAATCTCTCGGGGAGGTTGGGATGATGCCGGCGGCCGAGGCAGCCACGGTGGAGGCCAGGCTGCGCGCGCCCAGCGAAACAAAGAGGGGAGCTGCGGCCAGGAGCTTTACGAAGGATCGACGGCTGTTTTGAAGTGGATTCTCAGTCGGCATGGTGTTCCTTTCCTACTCGAGCAAGACGAAGGGATAACCGGCAAGGGGGGAAATAAGAAGTAGTTACAAATGGCCTGGATGGAATTTCTGGCTGGCAGCGACGGTGTTTCCTGGGCCGGTCCCAATGTGGCCTAAAATTAATTAAGAAAAATATTCATGTCAAGAGAAAATTCTCATAGAATTGAGATGTTTGTACTCGAAGGGGCCCCTGAAATCAGAAATCGCAGCGTATCGCGCGCTCATGGCGCAGAGCACTGCCACACGCTTTCGCCCATTGTGAAATTTTTGCTTTATGGTTCCGAGGTTAGGGTCCTTTAACGAAATGAATGACGCGCACACCAAAAGACGCAAGGTCGGGCTGCGGGAAATTGCAGCCGCGGCCAACGTAAGCATTGCAACAGCTTCTCGCGTTCTGAGCGGAAACAGCCGGGTTGCCCCGCACATTCAACGGGTTGTTTTCGAGGAAGCGAAGAAGCTTGGGATCGATCCCTCTCAGCAAAACAAGACCAAAAGCCTGGCCTTCCTTCTCAGCAATCGCGCAATGCTCCATGTATTTCACTCAAAAATTCTGATCGGCGCGGAGCAGTGCGCCTCCGCGCACGGGTGGGAGATGGTGTTTCTCTCTTTCAACTATTCGCTTCACGCTCCTTCGACAGAGCTCCACTTGCCAAAGGTGGTGCAGCGTCACGAGGTGACCCGAGCGGTTATTCTAGCGGGCACGAACTCGACGAATCTCATTGAGCTGCTACACCAGAAAGGGATGGCTTTTGCCGTTTTCGGCAATAACGTGATTGGCAACCATCAGGATCTGGAAAGTAACGATGTGGTGCTTGGCGATGATATTCAGGGTGGTCATGACGCGACTCGATATCTGATCGGATTAGGTCACCGCAATATCTGGTTTGTCGGCAATACCCGCCTGCCCTGGTTTGCGCGTTCCTTCGAGGGGTATCAGCGCGCGATGCATGAGAGTGGTCTCCTACCACGTGAGAGCAGCATCGACTCTGAAGATTCAAGGGAAAGTGGATACCTGGGCGCCAAGTCGCTGCTGGCGCAGGATGAATCCGTCACCGCGATTCTTGCCGGCAATGATACGACCGCCTATGGCGTTTATAACGCGCTGCGGGACCGGGGGTTCAGTATTCCCAAAGATATCAGCGTAGCCGGCTGCGGCGATACCATCGGTACGTGGCTGTATCCTGCTTTGAGCTCGGTCCGGGAATTTCCTGAACTGATAGGAAAGCAACTCGTCGAATCAGTTCTTAGTCGTATCGCCAAACCCGATCAACCCCCCCAGCGCATTACGGTTCCAACCGAATTCATCAAGAGAGACTCGTGCGGCCCGGTCCGCGCTTCCAACAGGACAACAATCAGCGGGATGAGGCAGCGAACCACAGCCCCCTGATCAAAAGACTGGCAGATTTAAAGACTGACTGGCTCCCATAGTGAGTAACGCCCGTGGCACGGATCAGCTGAGCCTGCTCACGTTGACAGTCCCTCGATAACTCTGCTGACTGATGGCGTCTTCCGACTAGCTTTCACCACACTCTCACCCGCTTAAGATAAGGAGAATCAACCATGAGGAACGAAATTTTGCGCATTGCAAAACAGGGCATCCTGCTAACCGGGCTCCTCGTAATCGGAGCATCGTGCAGCGCTTCTGGCCAGAATCAAACCATCGGCTTTAAGCCGGGAGCGGTTTTGAGCCAAGGGCGGGTTGTTGGCAACATGCTTTTTGTCGCAGGGCTAAAGGGAACTCCGCCGACCGGCAAACTGGCGGACCTCGACATCAGCGAACAGACAAGGCTCACCTTGGGCGCCATCCAAAAGGTGGTAGAGGAGGCGGGCTTTAAGATGACGGATATAGTCAGCGTGAACGTCTACTTGGTCGACATCAACGACATCGACAAGATGAATGAGGTCTACAGAAAACTGATGCCCGATCCGAAGCCGACACGAGTCACGGTAGAGGTAGGGCACATGCGCAACGGAAAAGTCGAAATCTCGTGCATCGCGGTCAAGCAATAGTGTCGGCAGATACGGGTGCGGGAGCGGCGAGAAAATGCCAAGCGCAATGTCTTTTGCAAGAACGGGCTTTGACCGTTTTGCTGCTGGCTTTGTGGGCAATGACGGGTTTATTTGTGCACGCGCAAGAGATGAGAGGGGCCGGCGAACAAGTTTGGAAGTTTGACCAGACTTCGTCGCTGGGCGGCCATCCAGCAAAGATGGTTGGGCATCCTCAAGTGATAGAGACACCTTATGGAAAAGCCGTTGTATTTAACGGCCTGGGTGACGCACTATTCACGGATGTGCATCCGTTGGCGGGCGCGAAAACCTGGACTTGGGAAGTAATCTTTCGCCCAGATGAAGGTGGGGCGGCAGCACAGAGATTCTTTCATCTCTCCGTACTGGATACGGCAACTCGAGCGGATACGAATGACCGAATGTTATTCGAGATACGTACCGTGCACGGAGAGTGGTGCCTCGATAGTTTCGTTATGGCCGGGAGCCAGTCTAGTACACTGCTTGATTGCCGAAAATTGCATCCTTTAGGCCAATGGTACCGGGTGACTGCCGTATACGACGGAAAGACGCTAAAGAATTATGTCGGCGGTGAGCTGCAGGGAGAGGGAGAAGTCCAGCTGGCCCCGCAGGGCCCGGGTCATTCGTCAGTGGGAGTTCGGATTAATTTGAAGGACTACTTCAAAGGCGCAATATTGGAAGCACGATTTACGGAGCGGGCTCTGGCGCCGGAAGACTTTCTGAAGATGCCCCAGGAGACCGCCGGGCATTTGGCTCATAGCGAAAATTAGTTCCGACAAGGTTGATTTGTGCCGGCCCCGGACTGCCGCGCCGCAGCGAACGTTAGCCCGGTGAGAATGCCAGAACCCTTGAAGTCTTGCTTCCTCCCGGGCGCCGAAGGAAACTTGAAGGTTGGCAAAGTAGGTAAATGTTGAGATCACTGACCCGTCGCTTGTTCCTGGTTAACTTGGCCTCATTGCCCACAGCCGCGCGTTTCTGTTTTGCTGTGCCGGAACACTCCTATCTGATGTTCGCCGGGACGGATACAAGCGCCAAGAGTAAGAGCACGGGCATATACGCATATCGATGGGAACCGGTCTTGGGCACTCTTTCCCCTCTCGGGCTGGCCGCGCGCACTGCTGGTCCAACCTACATGGCCATCTCCCCGAATCGCCGCCTGCTGTATTCCGTCAACGAAGTGAATGAATACCATGGTTCTAAGACGGGCACTGTCTCCTCCTTCGAATTGAATGGAGTGTCTGGCATGTTGACGTTCAAGAATCTGGTTTCATCTGGGGGAGCAGGGCCGGCCAGCATAGCGATTGACCAGACAGGGAAGGCCGTATTCGTTGCCGACGGCGCAGGTGGCAGTCTCAGTTCTTTTCAGGTGTTATCGGATGGCCGCCTTAGCGACCCGGTTTCTAATTTCCATTTCACTGGCCACAGCGTAAACCCCGACCGCCAGAAGTCCGCCTACACTCACTGCACGGTCGTTTCTCCTGATAACCGCTATCTCTTGGTAAATGACCTGGGACTCGATCGAATCACGACCTATCACTTTGATCCCAGCACGGCGAGTCTCACGCCCAACGAGGCGCCGTTTTATCAGGCCATTCCCGGCTCGGGCCCGCGCAATCTTACTTTCCATCCCAACGCCCGCTGGGCGTACTCCGCCAACGAAATGGGGAGCTCGATTGATGCTCTTGCCTGGGACAACGGTCAGGGAACGCTGACCCGATTGCAGAATATATCGGCGCTTCCACCAGGCTTCACCGGTCAGAATGAGACAGCCACCGTCAGAGTCGATTTGCAGGGACGGTTTCTATACGTCTCAAATCGTGGCGCAGATACGATTGGGGTGTTTTCGATAAACGGGACTGACGGCACTTTACGGCAGATCCAGCAAATTTCCAGTGGAGGCAGAACACCTCGTTATTTTGCCATCGATCCAAGCGATCGGTGGTTGCTGGTTGCCAACCAGGACTCAGCGAATATCGTCGTTTTTGCGCGGAATCCGCTAACAGGCATCCTTAAGCCGACCACCAATCAATATCGGATCGACTTTCCCATGTTTTTGATCTTCCAGTGATTCCCATGCTTCGCGAAGGAACGAGAGTATCGGCGGGCGCCGCTATCGCAATGCGTACTTTTCTCTGACCAGGAACACGTAGGAACCGATTCCCACCATAAGCCAAAAGCCAATAGTGACAAGCGGCGCATGGAAGCTCCGCGTCTTCTGTATCAGGACGCCGGTAATCCATGGGGCCGCGATTCCGGCGAGGTTCGCCGCAGTGTTCTGTATCCCCGCCACTCGGGCGGAGGCAGAGGCAGGTGTCAACGTCTGGGTCAGGGCCCAGTAATTCGCCGTGGCCAGCCCGAGCCCGCTCAACGAAAACACAGCCAGAAATAAAGTGAGCGTGATGGAGCTTGAGAAGGCTCCGAAGATCTCGCTAAAGGCGAGCGCGAACCCCACAATGGTGAATGCTTTTCGTACCGTGACCGGATTACGCCCGCTAGCAATGAGTCGATCGGCGGCCCATCCCGATACGATCGCAATCGTTGCCAGTCCGCCAAAAGACATGAATGTGAACCACCCTGACGCGGTCAAGGAAAGACCAAACCGATCCTTGAAATAAGTGGGCATCCAGGTCATGCAGAAATATACAAAGTACATATAGCAAAATGTGGCGATGCAGGTGCCCCACATAAGCGGAGTGCCGAGCAGCGCAGCCCAGGAGACAGTCTCCCCTGCAGCGGCCTCTTCCGGCACCGTAATGCTCTTGCTGTCGTTCCGGACAAAGAGAAACCATGGAATGAGCCAGAGGAAGCAGAGGGCCCCGTTCAAGACGAACATCCATCTCCATCCGTAACTCAAAACAAGGTAGGCAGCAATCGGCGCACCGATTGCCGGCCCGTACTTGGTCCCAGACATGAAGATACCGATCGGCAGGCCCCGCTCGTACTCGGCGAAGTTCTTTCGGATATAACGCATGCTTGCAGGGGTCACGATTGCCTCGCCGACCCCCAGTGCTATGCGCACAGCAATCAAGCCGTTCAACGAGCTCACCAGCGCCGTCGCGGCAGATACCGCGCTCCATAAAAACAGCCCTATCGCATACGGCCATTTCAGGCCGAACCGGTCGACAATCCATCCGGCCGGTGCTTGCAGCAAGGTATACGACCAGAAGAAGGCTGATAGCAGGATCCCCGCTGCCTCCGGCGAGAGCGGGAAGCTCCTTCGAATCTCGGGAAGTGCGGAGGACAGATTGATACGGTCCGTGTAGGCAAGAATGACGCCGACGGTGAGCAGCGCAAGCACGAGCCACCGCGCGCTGCGTTTCCGGGGCGAAACGCTTGCGGCGCTCGAAGCTGTCATTGGCCGAAGCCGGCAACCAACTCTTGCTGCTTGGTCAGGAGTTCCACCACGTCAAGCGATACCAGGTCTCGTGTCATGTCATTCCACCTGAACAAGGTGTTGCTATGGTAGCGCGAACGCAAACACGTCGTCTCCAGCGGCCAAAGCAAAGTATTGCTTTCCATGCACGGCGTAACTCATAGGGGATGCGCGAGGCGTTTGTCCAATGTTGAAGTGCCATAGAGGCACGCCGGTGCGCCCGTTGAGGATTACAAAATTGTGTGCATCGTCTCCAAATGCAACCAGGCCCGTTGCAGTCGACATCACACCAGCCCACGCGAAGGGGGCACCAATCTGAGGATTGCGCCACGCGAAATCGAGCTTATTCAGGTCGAAAGCGTTGATGAAACTCTTCGTTATCTCGCCGTCCGGCGTCCGTGTTCCGGTCGAGTAGTACTCAAGGCCTTCCTGGAACGGTTCTGTCTTCGCGGTAAAAATACTGCAGTCCTCCTTCGAGCGAAAATAGAACATGTGGGTCGCCTCGCTGTAGCTGGGTGAGAACCAATTGGTTCCTCCGCCAGCGCTCGGACAAACAAGAACTCCGTGGGCATCGGGAATCAGGTTGGCGGAGATAGGCCGCCCGTTATCGTCTATGCCCGTGGCCCAGTTCGCGGCCATCACAAACTTTTTAGAGTAAAGATACTTCCCGTTCGTCCGGTCCAGGATATACAGAAAGCCGTTCCGGCTTGCCGTCACGATCAGCTTGCGCGGCTGTCCTTTGAAATTTGCGTTGACCAGCACTGGCGTCTGTAAGGCGTCATAGTCGTACAGGTCATGGGGGCTGTATTGGAAGTACCATTTCAGTTTGCCTGTGTCTGGGTCCAACGCCAGAAGGGAACTCGTGTACAGGTCGTCGCCCGGCCGCACGCTGCCGTCATAGTCCGGCGATGGATTACCCGTGCCCCAATAAAGAGTATTCAATTTCGGGTCGAAGGTCCCCGGCATCCAAGCTGCGCCGCCGCCATGAAGGTACAGGTCGCCCGGCCAGCTCTCGTTGCCCTTGTCGCCAGGCCCGGGGATAGTCCAGAACCGCCACACCTCACTGCCCGTCTGCGCATCGAAGGCCGCCAGAAAACCGCGCACCCCGTCGTCGCCGCCCGACGTGCCCACCAACACCTTGTTCTTTACGATCAGAGGCGCACTCGTTGCTCCATAATTCTTGTTACCCGTGGCATACGGAACGTCCCAAATCAAGTTGCCCGAGCGTGCATCCAGGCACAGCAGATGCGCGTTGTCCGTCTCCATATAAACCCGCGCGCCCAGGATGGCTATACCTCGATTGTGATGGCTGGAGGCATCATCCACTAATCCCTCAGTGATGGCTCTCGTGTGATGCCAGAGCTCCATCCCCGTGCTCGCGTCGAGTGCATACGCAGCGTTGGCGCTGGTAATAAACATCACTCCCGCAACCACCACGGGAGTCGCTTCCAGGGGGCCAACTTCCTGGGTGTGGAAGACCCACTTCGTTATCAGATGGCCAGCGTTCGCCGGCGTGATCTGCGCCATGCTGCTGTAACGGCGTCCCGTGTAATCACCGTTGTAGGAGACCCAGTTTTCTTCGATGGATGTCTGCTCCAGGTCGCTCTGCCGCACGTCGATGAGGCCGATACCGCCGATCGCCGCTGGACCGCTGGCTTTCGCAACCGGTCGTGCCGCGGCCTCCACCCGTACTGGCAGCTGATCCATCTCCACCGCAAGTAGCAGGCAGCACCCTGCCGCAAGCCCGAACCCAACTTTGGCCAATCGCGTCATTCTCCTCCTGGCTGCCTTCCATCGTGTCGATCTACTGGTTGGTGGTTGCTGGTCTCGCACGGTGCCGCCCATGTCGCGGCGGTTGCGCTTCCTCCGGGGCGTTCTTTCCCGTAACGATGAGGAAGCTAATCAGGTCATCCAGCTCCTTGCTCGTTAGCCGGATGCCGTAGTCGCGCGGCATCAGTGAATATTGCTTATAGTCCACCTCCTCCAGGCTGCTCCGCGTCAGGAAGTGGTAACGGCCGTCCTCGGTTTGCAACGTCAGGTTGAAGTTGTCTTCTGCGCGCATGACGCCCATAAGCTTCTGCCCTGTCTTGGTCTCTACCTCGACCACACGGGACGCTGGATCCAACGGCGTATCTGGTTGCACGATCGCGTTCCTGATCGCTTTCGCTGTATGGGTCACACCGTAGCTTGTCAGGTCCGAAGCCATAAAGCCGCCTTGGCCTACGCCCGCCGTGTTCACCATATGACACCTCGAACATTCCGCCTTGCCGAAGTAGAGGGCGCGTCCAGCGATAGCGTTTCCAGGCAGCGCATCGGCGTCTGAAACCCCAGTCTTGCCTTGCAGCGTGCGAAGATGGCGCACCACTGCAGTGATCTGCGCATCGCCAAGTTGCTTGAACGACGGCATCCCCGCCGAGGTTCCATCGCGCACAATCTTGATCAGTTCCACTTCTGAGAGCGCAACGATGCTTGGCAGGGTCGCAATTGCTGGACCCTTGTCACCACCCTTGCCGTCTGCACCGTGGCATCCGGCGCAGTTCGACTGAAACTGCTGAGCGCCGTGATCGACAGGACTTTCCTGTTCCTGTCCCATCAACGGCATTCCAGCCAGCAACAGGGCTGAAGTGGCTAACAGGGGTAAAAGCCAAATATGTCTCATCTGCTTCAGCAAACCTCAAAGGTCAAGAAGCGGTAGGCGTTTTGCTTCTTGCAACGCAGCCTGGCCGGCAGATGTAGACACACCTATGCCGGTAAATAGGGCCCTAGAAATTGCACCAGTTCTTCGCGGATCACTTTTCTCTGAGCTTCGTCTGGCGTCACGCCATTGGGGCCGAAAATGCGATGGGCGTCGCGAATAGTAGTGGTCTCTTTAAAGACCCCGCGTGCAGTCAAGATGTACTGCATCGCGCCCGTAATGCTTTGAAAGGCTTGTATCCTGCCGAACATATCAAACGCTTCTTTGTGCTTTCCTGCGTACCATAGGTCGAACACTTTCTGAGAAAGGTCGGCCAGGCCGGTTTTGGGGATGTAACCGTCAAAACCCAGCCGCATTCCATCCAGCATTTTAATGGCGCCGTTTGCATCCATGACCACGAGCTTATGATCGGTTCGTTTCTTGAATTCCGGCAGGCGGGTCAGCGTATCGCCGGTCTCGTCTTTCAGCGCTTTCAATGTCGGAACCTGCTGGTAAAGGGAAACGATCAGGTCGACACTCATATCCCCATGGCTCTGCACCATGAGGGGAAGATCGGTCGCCGCGCCGACAGCCTTGTAATAGTCCAAGTGCTCCTGCGGGGTGAGTTTTTTTTCCGGCCGTCCATTGTCGAAGCCGGGAGGCAGCGAGACCAGTCCATCGGCGCCATGTTTGGCAGCGTGGCTGGCATAGCGAATCGCGGTATTTGCATCGCCATCCAAGGGCTGAACACCAATGATCAACGCGGTCTTCCCACCCTTGCCGGCGGCCAACATGGCCTCGGCTCCGTCCAATCGCTCTTTCTCAGAAAGGGTGGTCCATCCGCTCGAACCCTGGGGCCAGAGAAGGCCCGGTATACCAACACGGTTGCAGAATTGAACCTCAGCGGCCAGGCAATCGAGGTCGAGCTTATTGTCCGGGGTGAAGGGTGTCTGCCCAATCGGAAACAAGCCGCGCCATGGTTTGGAGCCGGGGTTGAGCGTGCCCGCCGCCTCCGCTTCTTCGCAAGGCAGCAACGCAGCCGAACCAAGTCCAAGGGCGGCTACACCGGCGGTTTTTAGAAATGCACGGCGATCTAATGGATCCGGACCCGGTCTCTCCATGGCAGTGCTCCTGAAACATTCCTGCGCGCACTCTTTTGCCGCTGCGGTTCCTTCAGTGCACGCACCTCATCTCGCTACCTTAATGGACAAACTGCGTTCTTGAGGGGAAAGCCAGCAGCATCCTGTTCCTTGCCGCGGAACCAAGGGGATTGCGCCCGATCTCAGGAACGGCTCGTCCTTTGTTGCTCGAACATAAGGTAAATTTTCACACGGAGCAAGAAAAAAAAGATAACGGCAGCGCAATTGCCTTAAAGTGGCTTCGAATGCGGCTGCTTGTTTCCGAATGTGGCTGCTTGGTTCCGAATAAGCATCTTTATGTTATGAGAATTTTCTCTTGACATGAATATTGTTCTTTATTAGTTTTGGGCCACACCCCTGCAGGTCCGGGAAAAGCAGTTGCTCCCAGCAAAAGATTCATCGGGCCGGTTTACGACAAGAAGACGATAGAGCTCACAAATTTCATCCGAAACGATTCGACATCGGGAAACTCACGATGTTCAAGGTTTTCGAATTCTCTTAGCGGCAACAGTCGACCAGTAGCAGTAAGAGAGTCTTTGGGCGCCCCGCATCACCAGTTTGACCGCACTTTCCGGTTGATTCTTGAATGGTCGAATCTCGCGACCGGCGCAGTCTGTCAGCGCCTCGCGGTGGCGTCCGGTAGAGAGCTCTACCTCGCTTCGGCGTTTGTTGCAGCAGCCATCTTTGCTTTACATCGGGCCACGCTCCACATTCCTAATGTTCATTTTTGAGGGGGTCGCTGCAAATGAATCGACTGAGACGATGTTTTTCAATGATCATTGCAATTGCGTTTCTACTGTTGACGGCCGTTGCAACATGGGCCGCAATCACCGGTACGATCTCAGGAGTTGTTACAGATTCCAGCGGCGCAGTCATCCCAGGCGTTACCGTTGTGGTCACAAGTAAGGCGACAAGTGTGCAGCACACAACCGTTACTGACTCGAAGGGCTTTTTCAGCGTTCCCGCTCTGGATGTTGGCAATTATGACGTCAGCGCCAGTCAAGCAGGCTTCCGGGACTTCTTGGAGCATGATGTAAAAATCGACGCCAATTCAGCAATTCGCGTCGATATTGCTTTGCAGGTGGGCGCGGTAAATAACGTCGTAAACGTACAAAGCAACGCGCTGGAAGTAGAAACAGAGAACACCCAAATGGGAGAGGTGATCGGAGGGGAACAGATTGCGACCATGCCCCTCAACGGACGCTCCTTCATCGACTTACTAGCCCTTCAGCCCGGCGTCTCACCCTACCAGAGCACTGGGCTGACCAAGGGCGCTGGCTTATCGGAGACTGGAGTATCTGGAGATCTTACCGACGGAACCCAGTCAGTCAATGGCGGTCGAACGGGTGCAAATGGATTCATGGTCAATGGAGGAGATTCCCAGGAAGGCGTTCACAACGGCGCCGCGCTGATTCCAAATCTGGACTCAATCGCCGAATTTCGCATTATTACCAATAACTTCAATGCCGAATATGGCAACTACAGCGGCGGTCAAATCAATGTGGTCACCAAGTCCGGAACCAACAGTTTTCACGGGGACGCCTTCGACTATCTTCGCAACACGGATCTGGATGCCCGGAACTACTATTCCCCAACCCGCGGCGTTTACATTCAAAACCAGTTTGGCGGAACAATTGGTGGCCCAATAAAGAAAAATAAGATTTTCTTTTTTGCCGACTACCAGGGAACTAGACAAACCATCGGGCAAACGCAGTTTTTTCCCGTGCCGACCGACGCCGATCGCACCGGGTCTTTGAGTGACCAAGCGTCAGCATTTATCGGGGCCACCCCGGCAAACGGAGGCACCGGGGTAAACGGTGCCTACTTTGCAAGTGTGCTTTCCCAGGAACTCGGGTATCCCGTAACCAGCGGAGAGCCATACTACGCAGATGGATGTGTCAGTCCAACCCAGTGCGTATTTCCCAACGCTATAATTCCCCAAGCTGCGTGGTCGCCGGTCGCGGTGAATACTTTAAAGTACATCCCCGCGCCCAACTCCTCGGATGGAAGTCATTACCAGACGGCCGCTTTTCCCTCGACCTTAAGCGATAACAAATATGGAATCCGTGGGGACGTAAACACCCGCATCGGCCAGGCCTTTGCCTACTTCTTTCAGGACAAATTCAACGGAGTCAATCCCTACACCGGTGTGAACATCCCTGGTTTTTCCCAAGGGAATATTGGCGATACGCTGATGGGCGACCTGGGCCTTACCACAAGCTTCAGCAGCAACACGGTCAATGATATTCGTCTCGTCTACATGCGAGACGACGCCAATGAGGGGACCATCATAGGCGGCAAAGGAGTCACCCTCGCCTCGCTGGGGTTTAACTCCCCCTGGAACAACACGGGTGGCCTCGGGAACGTATTTCCTGCAGACACCGCTGTTCCACAGTTTGGTTTCAACAACTACAGTTTTGGCTCCTCCACAAGTATTACGACCCAAGTCAACAACACCATACAGGTGATCGACAATTGGACCAAGGTTATTGGAAGGCACAGCCTGCAGGCAGGCGCCGATTTCCACTACGACCAGATCATCCAGCGTCATCCCTCCACCCCGAACGGGGCTTTCAGCTTCAATGGCGCGGAAACAGGCCTTGATTTTGCCGACTACCTCATTGGTGCTCCCGCATCATTTAGTCAACAGAGCTTCCAGATTCTTGATACACGAGATATTTATTACGGAGTCTATGCGCAGGATAGCTGGCGCGCTTCGCCAACGTTAACCGTAAACTATGGATTGCGTTGGGAGGTGAGCACTCCCTGGTACGATGCAACCAATAAACTGGAAGCGCTGGTCCCGGGCGAACAATCGTTGTCCTTCCCGGGCGCTCCGCTTGGACTGGTTGTCCCCCTCGATCCCGGGATCCCCAGGACGCTGGCGCCTATCGACTACAAGAACTTTGCTCCGAGAGTCGGGATCGCGTACGCGCCCAATGTGGACGGCGGATTTCTAGGTAAACTTCTCGGTGGCCCCGGAAAGACAAGCATACGTGCTGGTTATGGCATCTTCTACCAGGGCATTGAGGATGCAACTTCCTTTTACGAATCCGGCGATGCCCCTTATGGGTCGAACTGGGTCAGCCCTGTTCCCCCTCTGCTCGCTTCACCCTACATCGATCGGCCGACCGGGAATTTCGAAGGAATCAAGTTTCCCTTCAACTATCCTCCAAAGGATGTCTCCCCAAAGCACCCCTTCACCAATTTTCCGTGGGCGCAAGTGGAACCGATCTCGGGCTCCGAGTTCTACTACACACATAACGTCACACCGTATTCGCAGCAGTTCGAACTTTCTGTTCAGAGAGAATTCGGCAATTCCACCGTGATGAGCGTCAGCTACGTGGGCACGGTGGGCACGCACCTACTTACCGGCGTCGAAGCGAACCCTGGGAACCAGGCTCTGTGTCTCTTCTTGAGTAATCCTGCGAACGTCGCCCCCGGAACGGCAACTTGCGGACCCTTCGGCGAGCAGGTCGACTATACGGAGGCGACAGGGCAGGCAGTCACTACGACGCGTGCGCTTGCATTAAATGGAATTGGCTCTAACCCATGGTATAAATCGGCTGCTCACTCCTCTTATAACTCCTTACAGGTAAGTCTCAAGAGCGCTGGAAAGTGGGGCAACTACTTGCTTGCCTATACGTACTCGAAAGCTATGGATAATGGCTCGGACGTATTTGACGCAACCAATTGCTTCAACCCGGCATTGAGCTATGGCTTGTCGATCTTCGATGTGCGAAACAATTTTGCGGCAAGCTATACTTTGCGACTGCCCTTCGATAACTATTTCGGAAAAGGCAATCTCGCGAAGCGGTTTACCGCCGGATGGGCCTTGGCCGGGCTTACCACGCTGGCGAGCGGCGAGCCAATTCGACTCTCAGAATCAGATGATCGCGATCTGGTCGGTGATTTTAGCTTCCCCTTCGATACTCCGAGTGCGGCCAATAACGGAAGCCATTTGTACACCAACCGCAACCCCAGATCCGGCCAACCCTACTTCAATCCAAACTATTTCGTGCCCAACCCGTTGGGTCAGGTGGGAGATATTTCGCGCCGCTTTTTCTCTGGTCCCGGTATCGACAACTACAACTTGTCATTGTTGAAGGATACGCAGATCACCGAGAAAACGCAGTTGCAGTTCCGGGCAGAGGCGTTCAACGTATTCAACCATGCGCAATTCAATAATCCGTCGGGGAGTATCAACAACACCGGCCAGGGTGGGTTCGGCTATGTAACATCGGCACGAGACCCTCGCATCATGCAAGTGGCCTTAAAACTACTCTTCTAGTGTGTGTGGCTGCGGGTTTACCGTAGCCACACCATTCCACGCCCGCACGCTACTTCGCGCGTCCTTTGAAGCCTTGCGCGATCATCGGGATGGAATAGACCTGGGCCGCGTCCTCGACTTCTCTGCCTTGAGCATCTTTGGCGCCCTGGGTTAGGACGTAGAGCGTTTTCTTGTCCGGGCCAGAGAAGGCGACGCTGATCGCCGGTCGAGGAGTGGGGATCAAGCCCAGGTATTTTCCCTCCGGGCCGATGACTTGTACGCCAGGGGCGGTTGTTACGTAGATACGACCTTGAGCGTCGATGGCGCTGCCGTCACCAAAGCCCCCGGCTTCGAGCTTGGCAAAATCCCGCTGGTTCCTTAGCGAGCCATCGGATTGGATATCGAAGGCCACGAGCGTGATCCCATTGCTCACATAGAGTTTCTTTTCGTTCGCACTCAAAATGATCCCGTTTGGACCCCTGAGATTCTTGCCGTCATACCTGGTGATTTGACCGCTCGGACTGGCATAAAACACGCCACCCATCGTGAAATACACGCCGCCCCTGCTATCTGCGGCGAGATCGTTGAGAACCACGCCGCTGCAATCTAACGGATCGCCCTGGTACTGGTCAGCCAAGGTTTTGCGGTGCGGCGCAAGCTCTGAAATAGATGCGTGGAAGCCTCGGTCCACGATGAATAGCTCGCCCCTGGAGTTCATCGACAGAGAACCACCCGCATTCGTATCCGTGTAGGCGACTGAAGTCTTACCGTCATGATCAAGTTTCAAAACATCGCTGCTATCGTTTTGTGCGATCAGAAGGCCGCCGTCGGGGGATCCTACAATTCCATCGCCGTTATCGCCCATCTGTTGCCAAAGAGACTTCCATTTTTGCCCGGCAGCGATGACACCCGGAATCTCTATGACCTTGTAGTCTCTGAGCCCCAGTTGCGGCTGGCCATAATCAGGAGCCGGCAGCGGCGGGTTCTTGCATTGAGCTAGCAACGCCGGCTCCCTGGGATCCTGCGGGGCATCCAAAGACGGCTTTGCGCTCGCCGAAGGAGCTTGGCCAGGTCCCGAGGCAACCGCCACAGCAAGAAAGTACGCCACGATCGTCACTGTCCGTCGTTGATGCATGTCATTCCTTTCCCAAGCTATTCTCTCCAGCCAGCCCTGAAGGTTGTGCCTTGTGCCGTTCAACATCGCCGGTCTTTCATTGCCGCCCGGAGACACGCGCTTGAAAAACGAGCGCCACACAGCCGCACACCCTTCAGCAATAAAGTATCTCCGATGTGAGAGATTTTCTCTTGACACAGATATTTTTCTTTACTATGTTTGACCCTTACCTGGCCAGCTTATTCCCGTGCGCAAAGGTTTCGGGCTCTCAACCAAGGACAAGGCATTCTTCCTCTTGAGCTGGGAGCAGTTCAATGTAACCCAGGGTCCTTTCGGCGGTATCTGCCCAACCCCGCAACCCGAATCATTTGTTTTGCCTAAGCAGGAAAGGAAGTTACGTTGTCACTAGAACTTCAAAACAGTGGGAATGACCGGCGATCGTTTCTCAAATTGCTGGCGGCTGCTCCTTTGTTTGCCACGATTGGCGCGCGCAGCTTTGCCGGCACCGTGGCCGCCACTACGGGAAAATCCTTTTCCGCCAACATCTATACGCGTCTTGGCGTTCGGCCCTTCATCAATGCGCGCGGCACCTGGACCTACCTGAGCGGTTCGCTGGAATTGCCGGAGGTGCGGCTAGCTACGGGCGAGGCGTCGCATTACTTTGTCGATATGTTTGAACTGCAAGCCGCCGCTGGCCGCCATCTCGCGAAGCTCTCCGGGGCGGAATCTGGAATGGTCACCTCGGGCTCAGCCGGTGCGATGGCATCGGCGACTGCGGCTTGTATCGCCGGATCAGATCCCCAAAAAGTCTGGCAATTGCCTGACACGACCGGCCTGAAAAGCGAAGTCGTAATGATGGGTGGCCGGAGCGAGTTCGACAACGCCATCCGCCTCGCCGGTGGCAAACTTGTCGTTGCCAAGACCGTGGACGATTTGCAAGCGGCCATCACTCCGCAAACCGCGATGGTCTACACCACTTGGCGGGACGACCGGCTCGACAGAACACTCAAGATCACCAAGGCCGCCGGCGTTCCCTTGCTGCTGGACGACGCGGCCGGCATTCCCCCGTTCGAAAATTTCACGAAATACGCAAAGACCGGGGTCGATCTTTATTGCTTCAGCGGTGGAAAGGGTCTGTGTGGACCGCAATGTTCTGGGGTGCTGTTGGGCCGGAAAGACCTGATCGATGCTGCCCTGTATAACAGCAGCCCATGGGAAGGTGCTGTATGCCGGCCCATGAAAGTCGGCAAGGAAGAGATCATGGGTGTGCTGGCGGCCATCGATTATTGGTCGCACGCCGATCTCCCGGCACTTAATAAGGAGTGGCAGAAGCGGGTCGAACGCATCCAGAAGTTAGTGAACACGGTGCCTGGAGTTACATCCGACATCACCATCCCGAAGGGTGGAAACAGTTTTCCCACCCTGACAGTTAACTGGGACGAACAGAAGTTTGGCTTGACGGTGGCTCAATGTGACCAGCAGCTGCGGGCAGGCGAGCCTCGGATTGAGGTGCTAACGAACAGTAACCCCAGCGGCGTTCTGGCACGGGACAGGAAACCTGGGGAGGAAGGTCACCCGGAACATCCGAATCGTTTGCACATCATCTCGATGACGCTGCAGCCAGGCGAAGATCTCACTGTGGGGAACCGCCTGCGGCAGATTCTTGACAAAGCGCGCAAGCAATCTGCATAGCGAGTGTTATTCCGAGTTATGCCTGCGATAGGAAAGGTACATCTCGTTGTCTGATTGGGCGCTTCAACATAATTCGCAAAATAACTCGAACGACCGGCGATCCTTCCTCAAACTGCTGGTTGCGGCCCCTCTCTTTGCCACCATCGGGGCGCGCAGCTTTGCCGCTACCGTGACTTCTGCTGCCAAGGCTGCTACCCCCAAGGGAACGTTTTCTGACAATCTTTACACGCGCTTGGGCGTTCGGCCGCTGATCAATTGCCGCGGGCCCTGGACTTATCTGACTGCTTCACTCGAGCTGCCCGAAGTGCGGGCCGCCTCTGAGGCGGCCTCTCACTACTTTGTCGACCTGTTTGAGCTGCAGGCAGCGGCCGGCCGTTATCTCGCCAAGCTTTCCGGCGCGGAATCCGGCATGGTCACCTCTGGCTCGGCGGGGGCGATCGCTTCGGCTACAGCAGGCTGCATCGCCGGATCGGATCCTAAAAATATCTACCAGCTGCCAGACACCACAGGCATGAAAGGGGAGGTCATCGTCCTTGGCGGCCGCAACCCCTGGGACAGCTGCATCCGGCTCACCGGCGCGAAGCTGATCGTCGTTCCCACGGTGAACGATCTCCCGGCAGCAATCACCTCCCAGACCGCCATGGTTTACACCGACTGGGGCGAAACCGAGGTGGTCCAGCGCATCCTCAAGGTCACCAAGCCCGCCGGCGTTCCTGTCATGGTGGACCAGGCTTCAGCCATCCCACCCTTCTCGAATTTCACCCGCCTGGCAAAGACGGGCGTCGATCTATTTTGCTTCAGTGGCGGCAAGGGCATGCGGGGTCCGCAAGTCTCCGGGGTGTTATTAGGTCGCAAGGATCTGATCGATGCGGCCCTGTACAACAGCAATCCCTGGGAAGGCTCCATCTGCAGGCCGATGAAGGTCGGCAAAGAAGAAATCATGGGCGTTCTCGCGGCCATCGACTACTGGTCCAAGGCCGACATTGCCGCGATCGACAGAGCTTGGCAGCGCCAGATGGAGCGCATCGCCAAGTTAGTGGAGACCGTCCCAGGAGTTCAGGCAACGATCACCACCCCTCCGTCGGAGCAGGAAGACAGCTTCCCCACACTTGCGGTGTCGTGGGACGAACAGAAGTTTGGCTTGACTGTGGCGCAATGCGACCAGCAGCTGCGCGAGGGCGAACCGCGGATTGACGTCTCGACTAGCGATAATCCCAGCGGCGTTCTGGCCAGGGCGGGAATCACCGAGTCAGGCAGTCCGACGAAAGCCCGTCCCAATCATCTGCGCATCCTCTCGCTTACACTGCAGCCCGGAGAAGAGTTGATCGTCGGCAATCGGCTGCGCCAGATTCTTGAAAAAGCTCGTAAGCAAGCTGCGTGAGTAACATGACTTCAGGAGAATAAGATGACAACGCGTCGCGAATTCCTATCCGCCGGGGCTGCCCTGGGTGTTCTGTCACTCGCACGGAGCCAGGCCGCCACAACATCGTCCTCGCCCTATCCCATCAATGAATTGGAAGCGCGGATCGCCAAGAAGGATTTTCGCGACATAACCAAGGACCTCTTGCCTACGCCATGCATGGTTGTAGACCTGGACATGTTTAACGCCAACGTGAAGCACATGGCAGAGACGGCCAAGAGCCAAGGCGTGAACGTAAGACCCCACGTCAAGGTTCACAAGAGCGTGGACGTTGCCAAACATCAGGTAGCCGCCGGCGCGATCGGGCTCACTTGCGCCACCATCGCCGAGGCGGAACTCTTCTCCGGAGCGGGAATCCAGGGCGTTTTGTGGACCAAGCAGCCCGTAGGCGTCAATAACATCCAGCGGGCTGTAGCGCTTTCTAAGAAGGACCCTACGTTCATGCTCGTGACCGATGACGCACAGGTGGTGGATTGGCTGGCGGAAGCCGCGGAGGCTCACAAGGCAAAGCTGAGGATCGCCGTGTCGGTGTTCGCCGGAATGAACCGGCAGGGCATTGAAGGCGGTCAGCCTGCGGTGGAGTTAGCCAAAAAGGTATCGTCCTGCAAGCATATGCAATTTGAAGGCTTCATGGCCTACTCCGGAGGCGCAGCCCACACCAAGGGCTTCGAAGCGCGTAAGAAAAAGTCCATGGAGGTGCTGGCTGGTGCGCGCGAAAGCAAGGATCTGGCGCTCAAAGCCGGCTTGCCTGTAAACATCATGACCGGCGGCTCCACCGGCACTTACAACATCGATTGCGAAACTGGATTGACGGAGCTCGAAGCCGGCACCTATGTCTTCATGGACACCGAATACTTCATCGTCGGTGGACAAGATGGAAACATGACCAGGTATACCGACTGGCAACCAGCCTTGACCGTTCTGACTACTGTTGATAGTCAGCATCACCCTAACATCATCACCACGGATTACGGCAACAAGGCGCTGGCCAAAAAGACCGATGAGGTGAAGGGGATGCCGTGGCTGGAGGTAGGGGTTCAGGGAGCAGAATATGGTGCGCTGACCTGGAAGGATGGGGACAAAGCTCCGAAGCTGGGCGACCGGGTGGAGATTTACTGCACCAACCTCGACCAGAGCACCAACGCCTTCGATCGCTACTATATCGCCCAGGGTGACAAGATCGTTGACGTATGGCCCATCATGGGTCGTAGCGGCGCGGCACAGCGTTAGCAGACAAGAAGTGCAAGGGGCTGCAATTGAGGTTCACCGGAAATTCGGCTTACATGCTCAAGCTGTGCTGGTTATTGCTGGCGACGACTTCGTTTGCCCAGAACTACAAGGCTGAGAAAACGTCGGATCACGGCGTCCCGATCGTTCGCCTGAGCGATGCGAAGAATGGCGTGGAAATTTCCGTGGTGCCGTCCGTAGGCAATCTTGTCTACGAGATGAAGGTGCACGGAAAAAATATTCTGTACTTCCCCTACGATGACCTTTCCGAATTTGTGAAGAGTCCAAAGATGAGCGGGATTCCATTTCTCGCTCCATGGGCCGACCTGTTGGACGAACAAGCCTTTTGGACCAACAGTAAGCGGTATGGATTCAATATGAGTCTAGGCAACGTCCGAGGCATTATGCCCGGCCATGGGTTGCTCCTTAACTCACCGCTCTGGGAAGTGACTGACCTCGCCGCTGACAGCGAATCCGCTCATGTGACCAGCCGGCTTCAATTCTGGAAGTATCCGGATCTGATGGCGCAATGGCCGTTCGCCCAGGAATACGAGGTCACCTACAGCCTGGACGATGGCGTCCTGGAGGTGAAGACAACGATTACGAATCTAAGCGTGGACCCGATGCCGGTGAGCATTGGATTTCATCCTTACATTCAGATTCCCGGTATCTCGCGCGACGAGTGGACCGCGCATCTCTCTTCACGAATTCATGTCGTGGCAGATGAAACGAAAGTCCCGACAGGGGAAATGCGGCCGCTTGACATACCGAATCCACTACCCCTGCGCGGCCAAAATCTGGACGATGGCTTTACCGGTCTGGAACGCGATGCGGACGGCCGTGCCCATTTTTCCATCGAAGCCGGCGGCATGAAGGTAGAAGAGTTATTCGGACCGAAATATCAGGTCGCCACCATTTATCTACCTCCTGTTCCCGACATGACCAAAGCATTCATTTGCATCGAACCGCTGGCCGCGATTATCGATGGAATGAACTTAGCGCGGCGGGGCAAATATTCTGAGTTACAAATGTTGCCTGGCGGTCAGAAATGGACCGAGAGCTTCTGGATCCGCAGCAGTGGAATTACACCCTGATTAACCATCAATTGATGAAAACCCCCTTCCTTTCCCCGCTTTCGACGATGGTTGCTGTTGCGCTCTTGCACCTATGCGCTGGTGCGCAAGTGGCCGCCCCGTCTGTACCGGATCCACAAACGGCCTCCCCTCCGAGTCCGCAAGTCGCGGCTCCCGCCCCAGTCCCGGACAAGCCGTTTGAACTGCACGCGCTCGACCCGGAGTTCTGGAAGGTATTTGATAAAAGCGTCAAGCTCGAAACCATGGGAACCGGCTTCGCCTTCACGGAAGGGCCCGTCTGGGACCGGACGAACTTTTTATGGGTGAGCGATGAAAAGGGAAATCAAATCGTCAAGCTCTATCCGGACGGCCATATCGACCCAGTACTTTCCTTGATCGATCCAGATGGCAGCACCTACGATAGGCAGCATCGCCTCTGGAGTACCTCGAGCGGTCTGCGCGCAGTCATCGAGCTTTCCGCCGATGGTAAGAGCTTCGAAGTCATCGCGGACCACTATCAAGGCAAGAAGCTGAATACCCCGAACGACATCGTCACCGGGCCGGACGGCGCGATCTATTTCACCGATCCCATTATCGATTTGCGGCATGACCAACAGCAGGAGCAGCCACAGTCTGTCTACCGCCTCGGTGCCGATCATTCCCTAACGCTGCTGACGCGGGAGTTGCTGGCGCCGAACGGATTGGCGTTTTCGCCCGATGGAAAATATCTATACATCGACGACGACAAAACGAAGGAGATACGTCGCTATGACTTCCACAAGGACGGCACCATCTCCGGCGGCATGGTCTTCGGCACCATGATCGATCCAGGAAGCCGCGGGTCTCCTGATGGAATGAAGGTCGACAAACATGGCCGGCTCTTCGCCTCCGGGCCCAATGGCATCTGGGTCTATAACCGCGATGGCAAGCACATTGGAACAGTGCAGATGCCGCACAGCATGGCCAACCTGGCCTGGGGTGGACCTGGTTACTCCAAGCTATACATCACCGCCGGCAAGACCGTGTATGTCCTGCAGACGAAGACGCATGGGTTTATCCCCTACGAAAATAAAAAGTAGGCCCAAGGAGAAGGCATGAATCGCCATTGCAAACGCGCGTCGATCACGTTGGCTTGCCTGGTTGCAATCTGCTGCGGCACGCAGTTGTTGGCGCAGAGGGGCGGCGTGCTGAAGGTCATCAATGTGGCGGGTCGAAGTGCGGCCTCCATGTCGAGTGCGGGGGTGCTGGCGGGTGACACGCTCTATGTGGCAGGCCAGAATGGGCGCAGCAGCGATGGCAGCCTTCCGAAGGACTTCTCGCAGGAGGTGAGCCAATCGCTGAGCAACGTGCAGGGTGTACTGCGCGCGGCGGGAATGGAGTTTGGCTCCGTCGTCTGGATGCATGTGTATGTGACCAGTTTGCAGGACGTCGCCGCGATGAACGATGTTTACTGGCGGTTGATCGGCAGTCATCCTCCCGCGCGCACAGTGCTGGTGGTGGCAAATCTTCCCAAGGGAGAGAAGGTCCAGATCAGCTGCATCGCGGCCGCCAATACTCTGGAGCGGAAAGTGATTCAGCCGCCGGGATGGCCAAAGGGGGATCACATCGATCCTGCGGGAATTCAAGCCGGAGAAGTGCTCTACATATCGGCTCAGGACGGAGCTGACCGGGTTACAGGAAAGATCTCGGAAGACTATGGGACAGAAGTAAAGCAGGCGCTCGACAATGTCGCCACCATTTTGAAAACGGCGAATATGAGCATGGCCAACGTCGTGTGGGTAAATCCATATCTAGCCAGCGCAGAAGAGAATGTGGCGGGCCCAAACACGCCCGCAGTGATTGCTCACAATGGGCAGGTACAGCGCCCCAGTGCCAGTGTGATGAACAAGATTTATGCGTCTTACTTTGAGTTCGGCAATACTCCCGGGCGAGGAACGATCCAGGTGGCGAACCTTCCCAACAGCAGTCACGTCGTCTTCAGCGTAATCGCGGGATCCGATCTATCGAAACGAAAGTCAATTCAGATCAGGAATATGAAGCCTAGCCCGACGGCAAGCCCAGGCGTGATTTATTGGGACACCTATTACATGTCGGGCAAGAGCGGATTTATTCCCGACCAGGGCATAGTAACTCAAGATGTCGCATTGCAATTGCGGCAGACGATGCGAAACCTGTTGGACGATCTGCAGGGAGCGGACCTGGACTTTCCCGACGTCGTGCAAGCGACAATCTATCTGCGGGATATGCAGTATACGGATCAGGTCGTTCCCCTTTACGGCACCTTTTTCAAGGGTAGTTATCCCGCCCAGACCCTTCTGCAGCAGAGCAACGACACGAAGACGACGACGGCGGAACAAATTTCCTTTATCGCAGTGAAACAGCCAACCCCTTGATAGGCAACAACTGCGGTTGATCGTCAACAACACAGGGAAGGAAAACAATGTCACTTGAGCAAAACATCCCCGCAGGCCAAAGCGATCGCCGATCGTTCATGAAATGGATGGCCGCGGCTCCGCTCCTTGCCACGATTGGCTCACGTAGTCTTGCAAACACAGTAGCTGCGGCCACCACAAAGGCAGCCAAAGGGAACATCTACTCGCGGCTTGGCGTCCGATCGTTTATCAATGCTCGCGGCACATGGACTTACCTGAGCGGTTCGCTCGAGCTTCCCGAAGTGCGAAAAGCCACAGAGGAAGCATCGCATCATTTTGTCGACATGTTCGAACTACAGGTCGCAGCGGGACGCTACTTAGCTAAACTTTCCGGAGCAGAATCAGGCATGGTCACTTCGGGCTCCGCTGGAGCGATCGCGGTGGCCACCGCGGCGTGTATCGCGGGCACAGATCCTAAGAATGTATGGCAACTCCCTGACACAACGGGATTGAAGGGAGAAGTCGTCATGCTTGGCGGCCGGAGCGCCTTTGATAACGCCATTCGTCTATGCGGCGCCAAACTCGTGATCGCGCCCACCGTCGGCGATCTGAAGGCAGCAATCACCCCGCAGACGGCCATGATTTACACGTCATGGAAGGACGACCGCGTGCCCGAGGTGCTAAAGATCAGCAAGCCTGCGGGCGTGCCGGTGTTGCTGGACGACGCTGCCGGTATTCCTCCGTTCGACAACTTCACGCGTTTCGCCAAAATGGGCGTCGATCTCTATTGCTTTAGCGGAGGAAAGGGCTTCCGTGGGCCGCAGTGTTCCGGCATACTGCTGGGTCGCCAGGACCTCATCACCGCCGCCCTCGCAAACACCTGCCCTTGGGAAGGCTCCGTATGCCGCGCCATGAAGGTCGGTAAGGAAGAGGTCATGGGCATTCTTGCGGGCATTGACTACTGGGCACAGGCCGATCAGAAGGCCCTGAATCAAGAGTGGACCTCCCGCGTGGAGCGTATTGCGAAGCTCGTAGGAACAGTGCCGGGCGTCACCACCGACATCACCATTCCCGTGACCGGCAACAGCTACCCGACCCTCACCGTCCAGTGGGATGAGCAGAAGTTCGGTTTAACCATCGACCAGTGTGCGGAGCAGTTGCGGGCTGGTGAGCCCCGTATTGAAGTGCTCACCAACAATAACCCGAGTCTGGTTCCCGCAGTGAGTGGCAGAGAGCCCAGGTCGAAGGTGAATCACCTACAAATTATCTCCATGACCCTGCAGGATGGAGAAGACCTGACCGTGGGAAATAATCTTCGCCTGATACTCAACAAAGCCCGAAAACAGTCCGCATGATAACCCGAGCAAGCAGTTCTTCGATCTTTCGCGAAAATCCGGAGTACGCTTTGGCAAACGTGGAGCACCCGTCCTGCTTGTATTCGCCCCTGTCTTGGCAGAGTCCAGTCCCACAGGGACGGCTGAGAATCAGGGCTGGCCGAATTAGCAGATCGGGCGACTAGGTGGCGTTGCCTTTATTGGACAAGCTGCCGCCGCGACCGGTCGTAGCCAGGTTGTGGTATCTCAGCGGTAGTGTGCTGCGCATCCGCGCTCGGCATCGTCAAGCGGGTACCGGCAGCAGAGGGTGCCGTCGGGCTCCGGTGGTTGAAAAGCTCCTAGCAGCATGGCAGATAAGCACCGCCGGGGTTCCTTCGACTACGCTCAGGACAGGCTCTTCGACTCCCGCACCGAGCCCCGTGTCAGACGGTAGATCAGCGAGGCGCTTCGCTCGGATGACGAGTTTGTGGGGCTTTAGCGAAAAAATCTCCGACAAGTATCAGTGGTGGATTTGGCTAGGCTCAGGACGGACTCTACGACTGAGCGCTATGTCGCGCGGTAAATCAGTGAAGCGCTCCGCTCAGGGCCAGGTTGTCGAAAGGCCTAATTTGGAATCGTCTGGCCGAGAAGAGCCCAGGGCGTGAGTCCTGGGTGCACATACCGCCGGGACCAGTCCCCAGGGGACGGCTGATTGGTGTGGATCGTTTCTTTTGCTTTTGCGCAGAAATGTGCGGAAGAAGCGAACTAAGTCCTCAGGGGGTGGCGGAGGCTATTCGTTAGGATGTCCCTGATGCTGCGACGATTTGCCAAGATTGCCAGATAAGTCCTTTGTTTCACGAAGATGATCAAGATGATCAAACTTAATTAATTTGACCATCTTGCCCGGCGGGGGTTCTGTTGAGCCATTTCTAAAATTAGAAATTTTTAGGTCCTTTTTGGCATTTGTAGCTCAACGGGGAGTGGGCTCAGGGGATGAATGTCGGGGCCACGCTCGCTGCGGCGAGGTAGCCCGGACCTACGCGACGTCCGCGGGCTCTGGCCGGGACGGGTTCAGAGCGTTCCAGTGATGCTTTCCGAGTTGTCAATACTGCTCAATCAAGAGGACGCACTGGGCGCACCCTGTTTACGCACTCATCTTTACTCTCCGCGGGCGCAGGAATGCTGCGGACAGGACGTGATCGTTCGCTGCTGATGTCAGATTTCTGTTCGTTTCACCCAAGCCATCGCACCTACAAGTGCTGATGCTTTTCCGGTGGTTGGCGGCAGTTGCAGGGGCAGTGGGCACCGGTGCAAGGCCAAGCAGTGCCGTTGTGTTGAGGCGGCACCGACGTCTGGATTATTGCCTCCACAATAGTACGGATTTTGGGATGTGTCCAGAGCGGGATAAGAATTCTTTGGTAACCATGGCAGCGATCTTTTACATACCGTCCCGCACGGAAGCGATTCGCTTGAACCTTGAATAGGGATAGATAGTCGAACTGGGAAAAGAGGGAAGAATTGCGGGCTCAGGCCATTGGTCATTCGCTAGAACTATTGATGTGATGGTGATAAAGCGGCTGTCCCATCACTGACGTAGGCATGGCGAACAATCCCCATTTCCCGGTTTGAACTGGTCCATCGGGCATAGCCGTCGTCACATAGAGGATGTTCAGTTGGGGCCCACCAAAGGCACAACTGGTTATGTTTATAGTTGGAAGTTCGACTACTTCTTGCACTTGACCCAGGGGCGAAACGCGAACGACGCATCCGCCACCGTATCGGCAGTTCCAGAGTGAGCCTTCGCTGTCGACCGCGGACCCGTCCGGCCGCCCCCTGGGCAAGTCCTTCAACAACGACCGCGGCTTGCCGAGTCCACCCTTCTGCTGATCGAAGGGGTAAACTCGCAGGTCGTTCGCGAGGGTATCAGCGGAGTAGAGGCGCGTTCCATCAGGGCTCCACGCAAGGGTGTTTGCCACGCCGATCTCTCCCACAACAGCTGTCAGACGGCCGTCCGCATTCAATCGAAAAAGGCACCCGTCCGTTCCAGTGACCGCTCGGCGCGAGCCATCCGGCAATAAATTATTTCCCATGGAGCCGAGCCAAAGTGCGCCAGAGGGATCCACGCCTGCTTCGTTGAACCGAATGTGCGGCCAACCCTCCAGTCGGCTCCCATACGCGCGCCGCTCATCGGTCGAAGGAGACCATAAGAGCAGGCGTGAGCCGAGAACGACGCAGACTGTGTTTGAATCATCGGTGAGCGTGAGTGCGGCTACGGTCTCGTCAAACTCCCATGTTGTGACGGCTTCCGCTTCAGGTGAATATCGATGGATGAGGTTACGGCGATTGTCGGTCCAGAATAGCGCGCTCTCCTTCGCGTGCCAGAGAGCGCCCTCGCCGCACCAGTCAGCGGTTGCAGCTACACATACAGGTCTGCCCGCGACACACATTTGCACTCCGGCTTGCGTTTTATTGGATAAAGGGCGCGACCTATGCTGCTACATGAGTCAGGATTCCAGCGCTTCGTTGTAAACCCGCACTTCATAGATCCGTGCTTGTGGGGAGCCGTTTGTCTCCGCGATGTTGATGCGCAAGCGACTCGTGGTCAGGCGATCAACGCGATGGACACGACGACGGAAATAGTTTTCTTGCTCTTGCGCAATGGCCCGCCATCCGCTGCCTTCCGGAACGGCGATCTCGTATTTCTTTACACATTCGGGATACCGGAACAGGGGTAACGAGACGCGACGATTGGTGTCGGTGTCAAACGTTATTTGGACCTGATTCATCAGCACCGGATTGGGAAATCTCAATTCGATCCACGCCGGCAATCCCTGAGACGGATCGGAAACGAAAATGTTGGTCCAGCGGTCGGGCCGGTTCGTGCCGCGCACTATATTCTGCGGTCCATAAGGGCGCTGTTCCGGTAGGACACGAAGCACGAAGGAGCGTCCTCTAGTAAGTGGACGCCATGTCTCGGAGCCATTAGGAAGATCCGCGGCCGAAGTCCCGACTGGAACCAGGGATGGGCCCGCAGGTTTTTCATTGAATATTGCCCAGCTGATGTTTGGATTTGCATCGATGTGAGCAAAGTAGAGGCTGCCGGGTTGAGTCTTGAGGTTCAAAGGGAAGGGAATATAGCCCTTGTGCCCTGGTGGCACGATCGCGGTTGTGCTCGCAATGTCACTGGCTGGGCGAAAGTCCCAGACATGCTGCGCATTACGGATTGCCAGAGATACCTTCACGGGCACAGTCGATTTCGATTCCAGGAAAAGCTCCAGGCTGTCCAGTCTGTCGGTAGAAACGGGAAAGAGCTGTCCCAGGGGAAAATTCGCGGCATGGAAATTATCAGATTCAGGAAAGTGCAGAATCGCGTCGCTGCTCGCAACCACCTGGGCTTTCCGCGCCAGGTCCTTGCTATCCGTGTTCTCGATGCCGAGGATTGAGCCATCCTGACGCAGCAACAACTGCTGCAGTTCATCCGCGTGGTCGGAAGCAACCACTCGAGGATCGCAGTGGTACTTTGTGCACAGGCCCGCAGCAACTCCGACTCCCTGTCCAACGATGGCTCCAGTCGCCAGCACTCGCGAAGAGGCAAACGCCACATAACTAGTGCTGATGGGACGGCCTACGGTGAGAAGGTTCTTGATATTGCGTGAGTAACACGAGCGGAGAGGAATGCCGTAAGGAGTCGTACTGTACTTACTGAAATTTTCGTTCGCCATGGGAGGTTCATAGGGAACCACGTGCCGTTGCAGAATTCCACCCGGGACATGAATATCAAGACCCCACGTGCCGTATGCCAGATCGTCGCCGTGAACCGATGGATTCCGGACGTCCTTTTCCGTAAGAATGTAGTCCCCAAGAACCCTGCGAGACTCTCGCTTGTAGGGCCAGAACCCAACGAACTCCAGGGTGTAGTTCTTCGCGCGCTCCCTGATGTCAGCATCTGCGCAGTGGTTCTTTATGTGATCCCAGACACCCAGCAACTGACGGAGAAGCTCATCCTTGATTGCCTCGCTATCCTTGATCGGGTGTAAGGGAGATCCCACTTCAATCCACCAGTAGCCGCCCTCGATAAATCCATGGTTGCGACCGGTCAGGTCTTGCTCGGTATCGAACTCCGCCGCCCAATCCGGCTTCCTGAAATGGATGGGTTTACCGGTGTCGCGAGCTTTAAAGAAGATGGTGTTTCCCATCAACCCGTCGTCGGGTTTCTCAGGAGCCAGTTGTTCGTGATATTCGGAGCGCGGCTCTTTTCCCCAGCGGAACTCGGCCCCCGCACGATAGGCTAGAACACCATCCCCTGAAGCATCCAGGAAAAGGGGAGCCTGGAGGACGAATCCCTTCTCAGAACCGAGCTGCACTGCGTGGATGGCCAGAATGTGGGACTCATCGAGCATCTCCACTTCCCGCATACTTGTATTGAGAAAGACGGTAAGGTTCTTCTCTCGCCTGGCCCATTCGTAGAGCACCAGGTCCCAATCTGAATTCTTCAGGCCTTCGGGAATTGCTGACTCCCAGTTTCTCGTTCGCTCCTCAGTTTCGATCTCGCAAAGGATTCCCGATTCCTTGATCCAGGGACTATTCCCGCACGTGTCTTCAATAATGTTCCTGACTTCGCTGGCTGAATTTCCACCCAACGTAGAGCGCTCGTGCACCAGGGCAACTTTCACGTTGTTCCGAGCCGCGCTGATGGCCGCGCAAACCCCGGAAATACCTCCGCCTACTACGATCAGATCAAATGTCTGGTGAAAGACTTCGATCGTCCCAGGCCGTATATACCCACCGAGTGCGCCTCTGGCGGGACCGGCTGCTTCTTGGAGGGCTGCCGGTGCCATGATTCCACGCGGTTTCGATTCCCTGAACGAAACCATGGCGAGTGCGAGGCGGCTCACAAAACTTCTACGATCAATTGACATTCATTTCACCTTCCGATCAAGAGAACTCAGAATTTCAATACACCAACGCGGTCGGCACTATGCCGGGACGATGGCTTCGCTGGACTGCATAGTGCCGGTTATGGTTGCGGCGCGATTTGCCCGGATCAGCCACAGCAGAACAAGACCTAAAGGGTGCAGAACCGCAAGCGCACAAAATACCGGCATGTACGAAAAGCTGGTGATCGTATGCCCGATTAAATTGGCTGACACCAATGCACCGAGGCTGCTACCCGCGCAGGCAATGCCCCATGCGGTTGCAACGATGTTCGGCGAGAAGTAGTTGAACGCCATGGTCATGCAAAGCATCTGCCAGCCCAGGTGGGCGAACGCAACCATCGCGGCGATCAATAGGATCAAGTCGAGGTGGGAAGTGAACGGTATGAATGCGCCCACAGGTGCGATACACGCGAGAACTGTCATGACCCATCGTTCTGACCGGACTGGTGACCCCCCTCGAGCGATGAGGCGAGAAACAGCGAATCCAGAAAGAATGCTGCCCGCATCGGCTGCCACGTATACAACCCATGCAGTCTTGCCAAGCTCCCGCAGGCTGAGGTGCCGTGTGTCGCTGAGGTATTTCGGAAACCAGAACAAATAGAAGTACCAAACAGGATCGGTGACCATTCGAACCGTCGCCAGAAGCCAAACCTCGCGCACGCGAATCAGATCCCGCCAGCGCTTCCATTCATGCTTGAAAGTGGTCCGCTCCTGTAAAGCTTGAGGAGCCGGCAGTTTTGCATCACGGTAAAACAGCAGCCAGGGGATCACCCATATCAGCCCCAAGGCGCCCGTCACAAAGAATGCGCTGCGCCAGCCAAAGTCGATCGCGAGAAAACTGATGACAGGTGGCGAGATGGCGGCGCCAAGGGTAGCACCCGCCGAGGTTATGCTCAGCGCGATCGGCCTGTTTTTGATCTCCACTTGGTCCGAAATTGCCTTCGGCCCAGCGATCCAGTTTCCCGGTTCTCCCAATCCGAGAAAAAAGCGCGCCAAACCCAACTGCAGCCCGGTCCGCACGAAGGCGGTGGACAGGTTTGCTGACGACCATAGAATGATGAACGCGGCCATTGCTTTGCGTGGCCTGAGCCAATCCGTAATACGGCCCGCGACCAGGAAGGCGAGTGTATAGGGCAGCAAGAACATCTGTACGATGTGTGCGTAGTCGAGGTCTGTTAAGCGAAGGTCCGTCTGGATGGTACGCGCCAGGATGGAGAGCGACTGCCGATCCAGGTAGTTAATCACGCTGGATGCAAACAACAGCGTAAGAATCCAAAACGTCCGTTTGCTCATAGTTGAGAGAGTTTCGACTTGAGAGTGATTCCTAAACCGGGTGTGTCGCCGAGATAGAGGTAGCCTGCTTTCGCTTCCGGCTCTCCGGCAAAAACTTCCCAAAAAACGTCGTTCGAGTCACAGGCGCCTTCGGGCGGCGGGAAGTACTCGGCCATCGGCGAATTCATCTTCGCCATGATGAGGTGGTAATTGTGCATTTGCCCGGCGTGCGGAATGACCGGCAAATTGTAGGCGGCAGCAAGCGCCCATATCTTAATGGCCTCGGTGATACCACCCGCGCGATTGACGTCCAACTGCACAATATCGACCGCGCCTCGCTCAATCAGCTCCTTGAAACCATAACGGGTGAACTCATGTTCACCACCTGCGATCGGGGTGTCGACAGCAGCGGCGATCTTCGCGTAACCGTCGATATCGTCTGGCATCACCGGTTCTTCCAACCAAGCCAGATCGAGGCCGGCGTCTTCAAACCGGCGGATCATACGGATGGAGTAGGGCACGTCCCAACCCATATGTACGTCCGCCGCAACCTCGATATCAGGCCCGACGGCTTGCCGCACAATCTGTAGCAGTTCCAGATTCTTACGCATACCAGGGGGGCCTTGCTGGGGGCCGAAGCCGAAACGGAACTTTATTGCGGTGAAACCTTGCTGCACATAAGACGCTGCCTCCCTGGCGACCTGGTCAAGATCGCTCGCCGGATACAGCTTGCTGGCGTAGAGACGGATACGATCACGAGTACGTCCCCCCAGCAAGTTATATAAAGGCTGCGCGGTTGCTTTTCCCATCAGGTCCCACAGCGCAATGTCGACCCCGCTGATGGCTTCGACCGCCATACCTTTACGTCCGAACTTGACCGTCTGGCGATACATCCTTTCCCACAGCAGTTCCACGTCAAACGGATTTTCCCCCATCACGATCGGCTTCAAATGGTTTTCGATCGTAGGCAATGCGTTGCCCCGCGCTGCTCCAACGCTTCCCAGGCCGACGTGCCCGTCGTCCGTTTCAATCTCGACGACGAGCTCCCCGATCTTCTGCTTGCCGTTCTGATTTCTATGCCGCTCCTCATAGAAGATGCTCGAAGGGGTAAGGCGCCACGGCTGCGCGAACAGAGGCTGCGTATCGACGGCCGGAGTGGCCAGAAAAGCACGTACGTCGATAATCTTCATGGGTAAAGCTCCTTAATGCAGGGAAACGTCCTTTAGTCCTTCCAACGTCGTGCGATGCTGGCGCCACCGTCAATCACATAAGTCCCGCCGGTAATCCAGGATGCTTCTTCGGAGGCTAGGAATAATACGAGGTTAGCGACATCTTCAGGTGTTCCGAAACGACCCAGTGGATGGCGTTTGCGATTGCGTTCCCGAGCGGCTTCCGGATCGGGAGTGCGCGTGAACGACGCACGCAACAGGGGCGTATCTACCGATGCGGGACATACGCAATTGACGCGAATTCCTGACTCGGCGAGCTCCAACGCCATGGTTCGGGTCAAGGTAATCAAAGCGCCTTTCGAGGCTGCGTACGCTGACAACCCCTGAGCTCCCACGATGCCGGTAATGGAGGCTAACAGCACAAACGCGCCCCGCCCTTTGTGCTGCATAGCCGGCGCAAAGAGTTTGCCCAGCCGGAACGCGGTGCCTACATTCACGCGAAAGATGCGTTCCATATCCCCATCTGAAGTCTCGACCGTTTCGCCAAAGACGGATGCAGCCGCGCAGTGGATGACTACGTCAGGGTCGCCAACGGCACTGCGGACGCGATCGGCAGCGTCCTCGAGCTCATGGGGTGCGTTTAAATCCACCGTCGCGGTAAACACGCCCTCGAAGTCATGCGGAGTCCTGTCGATCGACGCGACCTTTGCGCCTTCGCGCACCATGCGCGCCACAGTGGCAGCGCCTATGCCGCCGGCGCCTCCGGTGACGAGCACGACTTGTTTATCCATTCGCATGTACGAAACCTCATTCAAAGAGCAATCAAACCAGATTCAGTTCTCCGCGAAGTTCTTCCACTTCTTTAACCCCGATCGCGTCGACTGCTTTGGTAGGAGGCCGAACGGCGGCGCAGTCGATAATCCCCCGCGCCTTCAGGTTGAGCTTCATGACAGAAACTCCGAGGCCTGGTTGTAACTCATAACGAATCAACGGCAGCATTTTCTGGAACTCCACCCGTGCCTTCGACCGGTCCCCACTTTGATAGGCATTCCACACTCGGCCAAACGGCGCGCACAGGTCGCTGCCCGGCATTGTGCCTACCGCTCCGCGATCCAATTCCTCAATCAAAAAATTGCCGTTTAATCCTCCAAAGAGGGTGATGCTTCCTTTCGCCATTTGCAACAGATCGGTGATTTTGGGCGCGGTGGGCGGCGCTTCTACTTTCACGTAACGTACGTGCTCCAATTCGTTGCTCATGCGCGCAAGAAGCGCCGTAGGCATCGGCACCTGGGTCATGAGCGGCGCATCCTGCACCATGATAGGAATGCTGACAGCCTTCGAAATGGCGGCGAAGTAGTCATAGATGCCCTGCCCGTCGGGCTTGACATAAAAGGGCGGCAGCACCATCAGGGCATCAGCCCCGGCATTTTCGGCCTCACAGCTTAGCTCGACCGCCGCGTGAGTACCATTGTGCCCGGTGCTGGCAATGACGGGCACACTTCCCTTAACTTCCTTCAAGGTGAGCGCCAAGAGTTCTTTTCGCTCACTGTTGGTGAGTGTATAGCCCTCGCTGGCATTCCCGAAAAGAGCCAGGGCGTGCACACCCTGCTCTAAAAGGTGCCGGATGAGACGGCGCTGACTCTCCAGGTCGAGGCTACCGTCTTCATGAAATGTAGTAACAACGATGGGGACAATTCCACCTAAGCTTTCCAATGTTCTTTCTCCGAATTCAGTCGCTGCTGCCCTTCCTGTAATCCCTCAAGCGCAGACGGATTTGACCCGGCTGAACTTTGCCAATTCTTCTTCCTTCATTTCGATGCCCAGACCCGGTTTGTCTGAAACCTTTACGCTGCTAGCGGAAAAACCAAACGGCTGGCTTTGAAAGCGTTCCGCGATGGCATACACCTGCGGGTTGCACTCCACATAATCAAGGTTGCTCCAGGAAGCGGCGCAGTGAATGGCGGCGGCAATCTGGGGTCCAAGTCCGATGCTGATGTGGGGCGCCATCGTGACCTGGAAACTGCCCGCCAGACTTGCGAGATAGTTGCCTTCGGTTACGCCGCAGCGCCCGATATCCGGCTGTAGGACGTGCAGCGCTCTGGCCTCGAGAAAGGGCGTGATCTCAAAGCGCGTACGATAACTTTCGCCGATCGCTATCGAGACAGGTGAGCTCCGGGCCAGTGCCCGATGCGCCGACAGATCCTCTGGCGGGAGCGGGGCTTCCAGCCAGCTCACCTCGTATGCTGCCAGCTGCTGTGCAAAGTGCAGAGCGGTCTTGAGGTTGAAGCGCCACAAAGCGTCGACAAACAGCTTGACCGAACTGCGGCGGCGAATTTCCCGCACCAGCTCAAGGCACGCCGACGGCTCTTGCGCCATAAAAATCTTGAAAGCTTGCGCACCCTGCTCGAGATAGCGCTCGAGCGACGCCAACTGCTCCTGCTGGTTAACGCCGGCGAGGCCGGAAACATACACCGGCAACGCGGTTTTCACCGGGCCGCCGAGAAGGTGGTGCAAGGGTTTTCCTGCAGCTTTCGCTTGCAAATCCCAAAGCGCTATATCGATTGCGCTGATGGCATCAACATAGAAACCCCCAAAATGCCCGCGAACGCGCATGGCGTCGTAGAGCATCTCCCGGACAGCTACAGGAGATGTGGTTTCCTGAGCAAGCAGAATTGGGCCAACCAGAACGTGAATAATCTCCTGCACTACTTCGGGCGCAATCGGCGCCTGGGCTTCCCCCAGCCCTCCGTTCCATCGCTGGCTGTGAGCTTAACAATTAAAGTCTCTACTTCGCGCGAGTAGACGGTTCCGTAGGTTTGTGCCAGTGCATAGCGGCCCTTGTCCGACTGCAGCTTCGCCGGAGAACCGGCGCCCCCGCGCGCGCTGATGGCATCCCGGGGTACCCGAACCGCAAACGTATCGATGCGCGCCAGCTTCATCGCGAGGTTTTCCGGGCTCGTGGAGTCCCTTTTCCTTTAAGATCCTGAATCAACACGTGGGAAGCACGCAGGATGTGATTGTTCAGTGCGCGCTGCAGTGCAGACGCGCTCCTTGTTCTGAGCGCTTGCAGTATCTTGCGGTGCTCAACCCGTTCCGCGGCGACGCGATCGATCCAGCTGTCAGTCGCGTTATGAATGCGCGCCATCTTGATGTAGGCATTCAAACTGCGATAGGTCTCGATCAACTTCTTGTTTTTTGAAAGTTCGACCAGCTTGAGGTGAAAGTCGCTGTTTCGCTTTTCGTGCAGGTTCCGGTCCTTTTCCGAGCGCTCGAGAAGGACGATAATTTCCTCGAACCACGCCAGGTCACTGTCTTTCAGGTTTTGCGTGATTGTCTCCGCTGCAAGGCACTCCAAAGCCCGCCGGATAGCCAGTGTTTCCTCCACATCTTCTGGGGAAAGCAGGGAGACGTAAGTGCCGCTGCGGGGCCGCAGTTCTATCAGCCCTTCGACCACCAGCCGGGTGATGGCATCCTTCACTGGGGTGAGACTCACGTCGAGTTTTTCCGCGAGCATCTTGACGTCTAACCTTTGGCCGGGAAGAAAGGTCTGGTCCAGGATGCTCTCCCGCAGGATGTTGCAGACGCTGTCGCTTGCACGCTCGCGTTTCACCTTGGTGAACTTCACAAAGTAGTCCTCGCTTTTGTCGAAATCCAGGCCGAGTAAAGGCCAACGGCAACCATCATACATAGGAAATAGCTCCATGCCACCTAAAACCTGAAATTTCAGACTTGACATATCAGATGTGCGATCTCTAGAGTGGTCGCCGTTGGATTGGAGTCAAAAAAAGCATGAGTTCCTTCATCATGAAACTCAAATGGCTGTTCCCGGTTTGGGCGGTTCTACTCCTCGTTCCCTTTGCCGGGGCGCAGCAAGACGTGGGCTATATCCAGGGCATCGTGACTGACCCAACGGGTGCAACGCTGGCAGGCGCCACCGTAACCATCACCTGGCAAACCACTGGGCTCGCACTCACTACGACCAGCGATCAGGCCGGTTTTTACACGTCGCAGCCTCTCCAGGTAGGGCAATACACGGTCACTGCCTCCCTGGCGGGTTTCTCTTCCGCGGCCATCCAGAACCTTCTCGTCGACGCCGCTGCGCACGTGCAGGCGAACATTACGCTCAAGGTGGGAACGGCCTCTGCCAACGTTGTGGTGGAGGCTACTCCTCCGGTCATGGATACAACCGACGCTCAGCTAAGCAATACCATTGATGCCCGAGAAGCCCAACAATTCCCAGTCAATGGCCGTAGCGTGCTGGCGCTTGCGTCGCTCACCCCTGGTGTTGTTTCAGCGGTCGGCGCAGTTAGCGAAGGGTTCCAAAATCGTGGAACTGCTGTGTCGGCTATCCGCATAGCAGGCGGCCCGCAAGGGGTTAACAACAACATCCTGGACGGCGTAACCAATATGCAAGACTGGCTGGGAGAGATTGCCATCAATCTCAAATCCGACGCCGTGCAGGAATTCAATATCATGTCCGGGGTTATCCCAGCGCAGTTTGGATATACCGCCGGCGGGGTTATCAACGTGGTCAGCCGTTCCGGCACCAACGCAGTTCATGGCAGCGTGTACGAGTTCTTTCGCAACGACGCTCTTGACGCAGTACAGGCTTACCCGAGACCGGCCTTCGGCAAGCAAGAGACCCGCTTCAATAACTACGGTGGCACGCTCGGGGGTCCGATCCGAAAGAATAAAATGTTCCTCTTCGGGAATTACGAGCAATACAACTACGCCAGCGACTTGCCGGCCTACTATTCCTTGCCCACCGCCCTGGAACAGACGGGAAACTTTAGCGACCTGGGTCAACTGGTAAAAGGCGTCTGCCAACCCGTGAACATTTATGATCCTTCCACCGCAACCACCACTGGAGCAAGAACGCAATTTCCCGGAAACATTATCCCCGGCGATCGCCTGGACCCAGTTGCGCTGAGCTATGAGAAATTGTTCTATCCTCTGCCCAACAACTCCACTGGAGCCTACAACGCCTGCACGCACGCCAATAATTACGTTTACGCTCTTCCAGTACTCGCCAGCGAACGGCAGGGCATAGTGCGTTCCGACTACAGGGTCTCCGCCGTCGACAACGTGGTGGCTCGTTACGCGTATTATCTGAACAAGACAAACAATGGAACCAACTCCGGCGGATTGCCGGGAATATACAGCCATCGCAATGATCAACTGCAGACGCAGGATGCCGTACTGTCGGAGACACACGCTTTCAGTCCCAACGTGCTGAACGATGCTCGCATCGGTGGAATGTTGGGTGACTTCCCCTTCCAGGCTGCCTCGGCCAATCAGAATGTAGCCGGGCAGATCGGTTTGCCGAACGATACCCCTTTTCTGATACCGAACATGTCGAACGGCCTGATCGCACCCAATATCTCGCTCGGATTCCGTTCTTCGACAACGATCGAAGGCTTCGACGACCTGACCTGGATCTTGAAGCAGCACACCTTGCACATCGGCGGTGCCGTGCGCTTTGCCGAGGGCTATAACTACCAGACCACCGCGTCCACTTCGGGAACCTTTAACTTCATTGCCGGGACCACGGCGGCCGGTAACAACACCACGGTGACCACAGGTACGGGTAGCACCTACGCCTCCTATCTTCTAGGAGAGGTGAACAGCGCCAACCAACAGGTGCAGGCGGGGAGCGCTTTTCGCAGGATGATGTATGCCATCTATGTCCAGGACGACTGGCGTGCCACACCACGGCTCACCGTCAATGCCGGCCTGCGTTGGGACTTCATGACCCAGGCTGTGGAGAAGCAGAATGGAATCCAGAATTTCAATATCAACGAGATCAACCCAGTGAACGGCTATCCTGGTGCGATTGAATACGCCGGCGTGAACGGGGCAGGCCGCAATTTCGTGAACAGCAACTACGGCGACTTCGGACCGCGCCTGGGCTTTGCCTATTCGCTGACCAGCGATGCCAAGACTATTCTTCGCGGTGGCCTCGGCATCTACTACCCCTCGGTCGACATCTACTCCTATGACCAGTCGTCAGGAAGCACCAATGGTTACACCAGCTACACCACCACTTACACCGCTCCCACGTCCAACGGTGCTGACTTCCTGCTGAAGAACGGCTTTCCGTTTGCGTGGGGTGTGCCTCTTGGCGCGGCCGGCGGTCAGAACGCCTTCCTTGGGCAGAGCGCAGCCTATGTCTTGCCGAACGCGAAAGACCCCTCTTCGCAGCAGTACACGCTCACGGTATCTCGAGAAATGCCTCTGGGCATCGTGGCGGATTTCTCTTATGTCGGCAACCACGGCAATCACTTCATAAACGCTTCGCCCAACATCGACACTCTGGCGCCGCAATACTACAGCTTGGGCACGGCAGCGTTGAGCGCTTCTGTGCCCAACCCCTATAAGGGCCTTGTTCCCGGCAGTCTCGGCGCCGCCACCATCACCGAAGCCAATCTGTTGAAACCGTATCCTTACATGTCATCGGTCACGTTGCAGGACGCGCGCAGCGCTTCTTACTGGTCGAATCTGGCGATGATTTCTGTGCAGCGCCGTGTGCAGCACGGTTTACAGGTTATTGGCGGTTATGCCTACGGAAAAATCCTCGATGAAGGTGTGCAGGGGCTTGCAGATCTTGCCGGCATTGGCACGGCAACCTCCTCCACGCCGCAGGATTGGCGAAATCCGCAAGCAGAGTATTCGGTGGACGCAATCGATGTCACTCACCGTCTGACGATCTCCGGCCTGTATGATCTGCCGTTTGGTGTCGGGCAGCGCTTTCTTTCAAGTCCGCGGACGAATCGCTTAACCTCCGGATGGCAATACAACGTGATCATGACGTTGGAGTCGGGGCGGCCAATTGGCATCACGGGAGCTAACAATCACCTGGCTACCAGGCCGAACGTGATACCTGGCGTTCCGCTCACAACGGGACGCCAGGGGAGAAATGCCTTATACAAGACCGGATCTCTGCAGTGGTTCAACCCCGCGGCCTTTGTCAACCCACCGGATTACACGTTTGGCGATGCGCCGCGCTACTTCTCCAATGTGCGCGGCCCGGGAACCGTCAACTTCGATATGTCGCTGTTCAAGACCACGAAGATTACTGAGAGTACCGCTCTTGAATTGCGCATTGAAGCCTACAACGCGTTCAATCACGACAACCTGAGCATGCCGAGTGCCGCGTTCACCGCAGGGCCGCCGGCTAATGCTGCGGACCCGTACGCGGAAGGCGGTCTCAACACAAGTGCAACATTTGGCAAAATCACCGCATCTGGCGCCTATCGAAATGTCCAGTTGGCGGCCAAGCTACACTTCTGAGCGGGTAAGCGAAGCATCGTGCAAAACCAGAGCAGGAGAGCAAGGAATGCCGATGACCGCAGGAGTTTTGTTCAGCGCCTGGCATGGCACTGGGCTTAGCAGGTCAAGTGGAAACTCCTAAGGCGCAGCGGGTACAACCTGGCACGCAGAGCAACCGCATTTACGAAGTCAGGCTTTACCACCAGGAGAAGCAAGCGTAATGCGGATAGCAGGCGTTCTGGCGCAGAGGCGTTGGTGGGTTGTCGGACTTCTGCTGCTGGCAACTATTCTGAATTACGTCGACCGCCAAAGTTTATCTATCCTGGCCACGACAATTCAGCAGGCGTTTGGGATGAGCGACTACGCGTATGGTCACGTGGTCTCAGCATTCCTTTTTTCGTACACGGTCGCCTATGCAGTCAGTGGTCCCTTCTGCGATCGCTTCGGCGTCCGCGTGAGCATGGCTGTCCTGATGGCCTGGTGGTCGATGGCCGAAATATTGCCCGCGTTTGTGCACTCCGCATACATGCTCGGAGCGAGCCGTCTGTTGCTTGGCTTGGGGGAAGCTGGCGTGTGGATCGTTGCCCCCAAAGCCGTGGGTGAATTTTTCCCCGTCGAGCAGCGCGGCACTGCGATCGGTATTTACACCTCAGGCGCAACCCTCGGCGCAGCCATTGCTCCTCCCTTGATCGCGCTGCTGGCCATCCGCCAGGGCTGGCAATCGGTCTTTGTCGTGACCGGTCTCGCCGGTCTTCTGTGGGTTGTGCCCTGGCTAACTATCGTGCGCAACACACCCGCTTTGCAAGAGCCCGAAAGCGAGCCCGTTGTTGCTCGCCGATCAATAACGGGCTTGCTCAAAATGCGCAACCTCTGGCTGCTCTTGATTGCCCGCCTCATGACCGATCCTGTTTGGTACTTCTATCTCTTCTGGTACCCCAAATTTCTTGCCGAAGGCCGCCACCAGACGCTCGCTCGCATTGGCCGCACGGCGTGGGTCGTCTATTTAGCCGCAGATGCAGGCGCCATCTTCGGCGGCTGGGCATCCGGATGGTTGATGCGTCGCGGCTTCGCTCCTCTATCGGCAAGGCGTGCAGTGATGACGATTGCCGCATGTCTGCTTCCCCTGAGCCCATTGGTTGCATTTGTTTCCTCGCAATCGCTGAGCACGGCACTCGCGGCGACGCTGGCTTTTGCACATTTGTCCTGGCTGATCACCCTGACCGCCATCGCGGTCGATCTCTTCCCCAGCAAGAACTTCGGCACCGCCTTCGGATTGATTGCAGCAGGCAGCGGGGTCGGGGGACTCATCTCGGCAGAAGTCATCCCCCACATATTGCATGCCTCAGGATATTTTCCTTTGTTCCTCATCATGGGTTTTTTGCACCCCCTCGCTCTTCTCTTGATCTGGAATCTCCGGGAAAAAGTCTCGGCCCCTCTGCTGGTGAGACAAGCGATATGAGACGGACGGTGTGCTTTGAGGCCAGCGCGAAAAACTTTGCCTGCTTAGTCGGAGGCGATAAAGGATGACTCCATCCCAGGCTCTTTACTGCATCGACATGGGCACGACCAACTGCCGCGTCTTCGTGATCCAGGGCGGCCGCGTGTGGGCTCGGGTCGAGGCCGGCTTTGGGGTACGCGACTCAGAGCGCGGAAATTCACCAAACTATCTGCGTGAACGACTCGACGCACTGATTGCCGAGGTATCTCAAGTGGCCAGAGCTTCTGGTTTGACCACTATGCCGGCCTATGCGGTGGGCGCCGGCATGCTTACCTCACGGCAGGGGCTATTAGAGATCGCTCACCTCGCCGCTCCTGTAGGCGAAGAAGACCTCGCTCGCCATATGCAGTGTTACCATCCCAGGCTTTTCGGGCAGATTCAACTGATCCTGGCGCCCGGGGTGCGCACCGGCTCGCTTTCTCCAGACTTGGCAACCACGCTTCGTTCCGACGTCATGCGTGGGGAAGAAACCCTCGTCGCGGGTCTTTTGGCAGCTGGACGAATTCAGGCCAATGGGGCTCTGCTCAACCTGGGCTCGCACTGGAAATGGATCTGGGTAGACGATAAGAGGCGCATAGCGCGCAGCCGCACTGCGCTTACCGGCGAACTCATCCACGTTACCCAATCCCATACTCTGCTCGCGTCAGCCTTACCGAAGGACAAGCCCGTGACTTTGCATGAGGAGTGGTTGGAGCGCGGCAGCCTGGTAGCTCGCGAGTCCGGGTTGAGCCGCGCCTTGTTTTGTGTCCGTTTGCTGGATCAAGCTGGGCAGGGAACCCCGGAGGAGCGGCTCTCTTTTCTCTACGGCGCCTTTCTCGAAATGGAGCTTCTCGCCTTGAGCCAGGACGAAAGCCTGCGGGATGTGGACTCGATCTGTCTTACTGGACCGCCGGCCCTGGCTGGGGCCTGGAAGCGAAGGCTGGAGCAAATGAATAGGAAGGTTCAGGTGATTCAAGAAGTGGACCGTGATCGAGCCTATCTTGAAGGCCTGAGTCGTTTGTTTTCGCTGGCGAGCAAGCAGGGATTGTTGTCGACAATCGCGCGGGCAGAGAGCGGCGGTACACAGTAGATCACCCCAACAGCAGGGAGAAGATAACTTGCCTAACCTTCGACGAAGCTTTCGCCTTCCAGCGTCACTCCTGGTCTTCGGCCTTTTTCTTGCTGACCTCCCCTCGGAGGCCCAATCGGCCCCGGCCGCCGACTACGTTCTCCAGTGGAGCGACAACTTCTCCGGCGGTTCATTGGATGTGACCAAGTGGAACTATCGCACGGATATCAAGGGCAAGAGCGCTCAACTACCAGCGAACATCAGTGTGGACACTAGCGGCCACATGAACATCGCGCTGCGGCAGCAGCACTTTGCCGGACAGAATTTTACCGGCGGCGGCATCATCAGCAAGGCCGCCTTTCGTTATGGATTTTTTCAGGTAAAGGCGAGAACGACTACCAATCCAGGATGGCACAGCTCATTTTGGATGTTTGCCGGCGATGGCGCCACCACGTACGCTCCCGGTGCATTCACTGAGATCGATGACTTTGAGATAGATTCAAGCGCCTCCAACGTAATCTCAATGGGCATGCTCGATTGGTCGCAGGGAAAAGTGATTGCCAGCAAGCGATGTAACGCTCATTACAAACCAGGGTGGAGCACCGCTGATGGCTATCACACCTATGGCCTCGAATGGACGGAAGAGGCAATCACGTATTACCTTGACGGCTCAAGAATTTGCACGCAGCCTTACCCGTCCAGCCAATATACCCATGACCCGCTCAATATTTGGCTCACCGCCATTGGGTTTTCGCCGGACATAGCAGTCAAGGATCCTAACTCCTCAGTAGGTTTTGCGCAGGTGGCGTTTTATATCCGTGACTATTACATTGGCAATGGTGAGCCAGGCTATGTCGAATATGGCTCCGGTTGGCAAAAAAGCTCATCGCCCGGCTACTCAAATATTCCCGGCCGCGTTGCTTGCCAGGCTGGCGCCTCCGCGAGTTATGCCCCCACAATCCTGCAAAGGGGCACCTATGACGTTGAAGTCTACAAGTCGCAAAACGCAGACGCGGATCCAGCCGCACAATTGACCATTCAACACGCCGGCGGTAGTACCACCAAGACCATCGACTTCACCGCCGGCAGTGCGGGTTGGGTGGACCTCGGCTCGTATCCATTCCTTGTGGGCGCAGGCGGCACGCTCACCAACACAAACTCGGGCGCAGGATGTACGCGCACCAGCATGGTTAAGTTTGTACGTCACTAGGAGGCGGCCTTTCATGATGTCGACTCGCACCTTGCTTTTGTCTGCGCTCGCAGCGTCCGCCATGACAGTGGCGACGCAGGCGCAGACCGTGCTTCGATCCGGTCCACTCGAGATGCGGCTGGCGCAGCGTCCCTTCCGGTTTGCGTTCGCGGTGGGCGGCAAGCAGGTTGTGGGAGAAGACGCTACCGCCGGAGTCCTTATCGATTCGGAGCCCGCCTTCGAAGCTCGTCCGGCGCAGTGTTCCCCAAGCAGCTGCAGCCTGGAGTTGTCTACGCAAAGCGGGCACCTGGCCAAGCTTGACATCGATCTGACAGCTCACCGCGCCCGGTTGCTTCTAACCCTCCCAGTAGCTGGAGAGAAAATTCTTATCCAGACAGCGGGCGCGAGCCCAGCCTTCGGACTTGCCGATCAGGCGGCGCTGCGACCACCCTACAACACCGATGTGACCGGATTCCAGGATGATCACTTCCTCTCCGGGGAAGGTCTGTCCCGCCTGGTCAGCAACTTTATTCTGTATCCCCGTCAGGGCTTCGCGGTGCTGCTGATCGATCCCACTACCAAGGTCGTGCATACGTCCGCGCAACAAATTGTTCAGGGGGTCCTGCATGCGGGAAGCACTGTGAACATGGCCTATTTCTTCGGAAGCCCGCACGAAATTTACAGTGAATACAGGAACGCGCGCATCGAGGCCGGGTATCCCTGGATGCGGCCGAAAGAGGAGATGTTCGGGGTTGGTTGGGAAGCCTTCGGGGCACTTGGCTGGAACACAAATCAAAAAACAGTGACAGAGAGCGTAGATCACTATCTCTCCCTCGGCTACCCGCTGCGCTGGCTGGTGATCGGTTCTGGCTGGTGGCCTGCCGAAGAGCGCTTTCACGAAACCACCAGCTTCGGCATGGTTGATGAGCAGAAGTACCCTGACGTGCGCGGGATGATCGACCACTTTCACCGCGAGAACTTAAAGGTCTTGCTGGGCTTGCGCATCAGCTTTATTAGCGACGGTCCATTCTCTGCGGAAGGCTTGAAGGGAGGATATTTTCTGCGCCAGGACGGTCAGGCCAGGGTATTCCATGGCAGCTGGCCCAAATCCCCGTACTATCTCCTCGACGCGCAAAGTCCTTCGGCGCTCGACTGGTACACCGCATTGGTAGACCGCTGGGATGCCTTCGGGGTCGATGGATACAAAGAGGACTACTACGGTTACGGAGGCTTTGGTCTAAGAGACGACAAAATCGATCCCACCAACAACAGGTTGATGCAGCAGGGAAAAGAGATTATTGAGCGCAATGGTTACCTCTCCATGAACGGTGACTTGCAGCGCATCAATGACTTCAACTATGACCAGAATCAGGATCGCGGGCCCGTGAACGCGCTGGCCGTCGCCTATGCAGGGTTTCCCGCGGTCTATCCCGATATCGTCGGGGGTACCTTCGGGGAACAGCATTTTGCCATCAACCGTACTCCGCGGATGGAAACCTACATGATGCGCAATGCCCAATGGGCATCCCTCCACAGTTCGATGGCGATGGGTGAGCCGCCGTGGTCATTTCAGCCGCAAACCGGCCGCGTGATGTTGGGCGCGGCGCAACTCCACCAACGGTTGCAGCCTTACTTGTACGCACTCGGCATACGTGCTTCCCAGGATGGATATCCCTGGCCCATGACACCCTTGCCCGTGGCGTTTCCTGACGATCCGCAGGTCTATGGCCGTGACAATGACCACGTCCGCGGTTATGAATGGCTGATTGGAGATTCGCTTCTGGCCACCCCGCTCTATGGCAACGACTATGACACGGCATCGAGCCGGACTGTCTATCTCCCCGCTGGTAAATGGATCGACTACGACACCGGCAAGCTTTATAGCGGAGGAAGATTGCTTCCGGACTTCCCGCTGCCTGTGAGTAAAACGCCGCTCTTCGTGGGCGGCTCAGGAATTGTCATCGAGCGAGAGGGAAAACAGATAGTAGCCCGCGTGTATCCGCTCGGTGGCAGGGCGAAAGAGAGCTTTTTACTACCCGGGGCACAGCAGGAGACCGTCCTTGACGTGTCAACCCGCAACCTGCGCGAAGCGAAAGTTGTCGATCAGTCGGCCCATCGTGTTGTTTCCGCCGGATGGGAGCGGTTCGCCTATCAGTTTCCGATCGAAGGCGGCCATCACTACACCGTCGAAGGGAAGTAGGCGAAATCCTGAGCGAAGCGAAGGACCCCGGTAGCGCCTGGTCCGAAGGGAATTGATGGTGGAGGCGGCGGGAGTCGAACCTGAGCAGACTATTGAAAACACTCAAATTGTCGATTTCAAGACCGCCTAGAAGGGCGAGAAAGGCCAGAAAGGCAAATCGACTGTACAAACGTTGTACAAAACGTCTTTCCACGACCCGCCCAGCCACAGACCTAGTACCACCAAGTATCCTCCCCATGAGGTTGCTGTCTGAAGCCCATTTTTGGTTTTATCCGCTTAGTTGATGGAAGTCACCTGTCCGGGAAGCCGACTATTCGGCCAAGTGGAAAGATCCCTCTTGGGTGAGCGGACAAGCTCCAGCCCTTTTGTAAAGGGTCATGCCTGTCTGTCACCGCTCGGGATCCACGACGATGAGGTAGTCAGATACGACGATCTGATGATTGACGGGGATTCGCACATCGGGCGTCAGGTCGATGTCTCCATCCGCGTCCCGATCTCCGGCTACAACATTATGGCGTTCGTCGGAGCGAACTGTTCATGAATCTGGTGTATCGCTCGTTCGAAGCGTTTCCATTTCGGATCTGGTTTTTCTGGCGAGGCCACGCCTTTATTCTCACACTAGGTGACGTTCGCAGGAACCCCCGTAGCTGACTCTAGGGGTTACTCCGTCCGTCCCCGAAAAGGCCCAATCCTGCAGGTCGCCCAGACCAAGGTCGATTTCGAGGG
>CAVYCQ010000016.1:0-245627 GCA_963767045.1 uncultured Acidobacteriaceae bacterium
GGTCTACCGCTACATGAATGCCAGCACGCACACGAACACACAGACCAGTCTGGAAAGCTATGGCCGGCTCAGCTGGGTCGCCGTGCAGAATGCGTCAGGGGGCTACTACTGGAACAATTACTGCTACGGTGGCAACGGTAACCTTCAGTATGCGTCCTACACCTTTAGCTCTGGCGGCCTCGTCTGCTCGGGTTCCGGCGGTGACACTTACACCTATGACACCCTTGGCCGCGTGTTGACCGTCACGCACGGCGATTTATCCACGGTGAACTATGCGTACAACGGCAGAGCGACCCAAGTGACGGACGAGAACGGGGTCAGCCGCATCGTGCAAGTGGACGGGCTGGGTCGGCCGACCGCCGATTTGCGAAATAGTAGCATCAGGGACGCCGGGCTCCGCCGCATGCGGCTTGGACATCACCGCGAACGGCTTTAAAACCACGTACACCTATACGACGGATACTACGGCGGGCAACGCTTTGAAGACCCTTGTCGCCCAGGGCAGCGCACAGACCCGCACCTTTGAAACGGATTGGTTGGGCAGGACAACCTCCGTCATGCAGCCAGAATCGGGGACCACGACCTATAGCTATGCTTACAGCGCAACGGCTGGCTATGGTTTGACGGTCACGCGGGTCCGTCCACAAGCCAATCAAACCGGCAGCACGACCACGACGACCACGACGCAATACGATTCGCTCGGCCGGGTTTTAAGCGTTAACTACAGTGACAATCTGACGCCGAACAAGCAGTTCGTCTACGATGTCAACTCCTATTGGACGCCGACCGCAACCAATTTGAAAGGACGGCTTGCCGTGATGGGTGCCGGCTCCGATCTGGCCTCGCACCACACCGGCTCCTTATTCAGCTACGACACCATGGGCCGGGTGGTGGGCATATGGGCCTGCGCACCGGCCACCTGTGGGACGGGATATCAGACCGCTCGTCCGCTGTCCTTTGCTTACGACTGGGCGGGTAATCTTACCCAGGAATCGGACGGCGCGAGCGGGAACATCAACTATGGTCGTTCGATCGCCGGCGAGGTGACCTCCATCACCAACTCGACGTATACGAACCTACCTTACAACCCTCCGAATCTGGTCTCGAGCGTGGTGAACGGTCCCGACGGACCTGTGAGCTATACGCTGGGCAACGGTCTGAATGTCTATCGCTCCTATGACACGATGGGCCGCTTCTCTGGCCAGTGGGTGTGCAATGGTCCGGCAGCTGAAAACTGCAGCGGGGGCACGGTGGTCTACGGAACCGCAAATCAATGGAAGGGCTCGCAGTTGCAACTACTGGCCGATACGGTGTTGGGCCAGCACATCACCAATGGCTACGATAGCCTTAACCGGCTGATCTCGCGCACGGTGACCTTTGGGACGGTGCAGAATTACACTTACACCTACGATCAGTATGGCAATCGGCTGACGCAAACCCCGCTGCAGGGAGGGTATACTTTCGATCCAACGATTAATTCGGCCAACAACCGGATCACGACCAGCGGTTTCACCTACGATGCGGCAGGCAATATGACCAACGACACGGTCCATAGCTATACCTACGATGCGGAGGGGAACATTCTCCAGGTGGATGGTGGTAGTACGGCGATTTATGTCTACGACGCATTGAATCAGCGGGTCCACGTGCAGACTGCGAGTGCAACGAACGAGTACGTCTACGATTTCGCTGGGCGCCGGATTTCGACCTGGTTATCGCCGAACAACCACGGTAACGAGGGCCAGATTTACTGGGGCGGGCAGCAGATCGGGTTCCGCTCCACGGACGGTACGACCTATTTTGACCATCAGGACACGCTCGGTACGGAGCGCATGCGGACAAACTACGGAGGGACGGCCGGCTCGAGCTACACGTCATTGCCATGGGGAGATGCCTACACGGCGACCGTGAACAACAGCGGCGCCGATCAGGACAATCTGCACTTCGCAGGACTGGAACGCGATGCGGAGAGCGACACGGAGCATGCGCAGTTCCGGAACTATGCCTCGGCGCAGGGGCGTTGGCTGGCGCCCGACCCGTACATGGGTAGCTACGACTTCACTAATCCGCAGAGCTTCAACCGGTATGCCTACGCGCTGAACAATCCCGCCAGCTCTATAGATCCAAGTGGGCTCGTCGTGATCTGCAATGAACGTGGCTGTTACGATTGTGACTCCAACGACACGGCCTGTGCCTCCACGGGCGATTGCGTCGCCAGCGGAACGGAGGGTTGTATCACTCCAGAAAATCCAGGCAATACCACTACCCTTCAAACCACGCCAAGCTATCCATCAAGTGGTGGCGGCGGAGCCCCAAATAACGGGATGCCAAAAACACCACAGCAATGTGCCGGTGAAGCTCTAAAGAAGAACGCGCTTGCACTCGGACTAGATGCAGCCGCATTCATTCCCGGTGAGAGTCTTGCAGCGGCGGGAGTTCGGATGGGCGTGGCCGTTACGGCGACCGTCAATAGCGCAGTGCATCAGGATGTCGGAGGATCGCTTCTAGGGATAGGTTCTTTCCAGATAGAGCCTGTCGCCCAAGCTGCGAAATATGCAGGTGTCGGCTTCGCAGAATCGATCCCGGTTATCGGGCAATTCATCAGCGGCGCAGCAGCAGTGAACGACCTCTACGGCACGTACAAAGACTATCAAGCATGTCTGGCGGGTCACGAATGAGTGAACCGAACGGCACTAAGCCTCACAAACTACTAAATCGAAAATGGGCTCTTATAGCTCTTCTATGCGGTGTCCCGTTCTTCGTTTTGTTCGCTTATCTAGGTGATCCGGGAAGAGGGCGAGCTGCCCTGATCGCGGTCGGACTGCTAGTCTTGGCCGCTAGAGCTCGCTGGGACTTGAAGGAGTACGCATGGTTTTGGGTGACGCTGGCGATCTTAGTGGCTCTCCAGGTTCCTCTTGTTTTGCTCGTTCCTTGGACAAGTCGGAGCTATCCTGGCATCACCCTTCTTCCCGTTGCGGTAGTGGACTACGCCGTCTTGTACGGGGCAATCAAACTGGCCGAGAAGGTGATGAAAAAGACTTAATCGAACTGCATATGTGTACGATGGGGTCTGCCGCTAGTGCATTTGGTATTGCCCCAAGTAAAGGGCAAACGTGGAAGGAATTCGGGCAAGCTGCGAAGTCTTGTGCTGCCAGTTCGTTTGGCCTATCGACTGCCGCTGCGGGAGGCGCAGTTGCCGCAGGAACAAATGCGCTTTCGACGGCAGGGAAATTTGCCGGTATGACTCCTGGCACTTCAGCTGCGTCTAGCTTCTTTCGCGCCGTTCTTCCGCAGGCGATTGAAAGTACATGGGCACCAACGCTGATGAATCCACTAGCGACATCGGGTGTTCTGGGCGGAGTCGTGGGAAGGTGGGTTCCCGTCGTCGGAGAAGCCATCCTGGTTGTTCAGGGGGGCAACTTCGTATCGTGCCTTTGGGCAAGCGATGACAACTATTAGGCCAGAGTGGAGATACTATGTCGGTTGAAGAGGAAGTGATCGAGCTTGTAGCGAGGAAGACGGGAAAATCGAAGGACAAGATTACGCCGGAAAAAACCTTCTATCAGCTCGGCATAGACGGGGATGATGCCGTCGAGTTGATCGATGAACTCTGCGAGCGATATAAGGTACCCGTTGAGGGGATCAACCTCAGGAGGTACATCGGACCCGAAGCAAGCTTCGGCGTCATCAGCCACATCTTCAATGCTGTGACTCGCAAGAGCCACGTAGAACCCGAAGAGCATAAGGAACTGAAGATCAGTGACCTGATTAAAACCGCAGAGGATCATCGGTGGTTCGATACGCCACTTGTATCGAGGTGATCTTCCTGACCGCAGGCCGTCCCTCTGGGGACGGTCTTGCTGTGTCTGTGGCCGGGTCAGCATCGCCAGTGTAAGCGTCATCCCAGCCCTGAAAATCCCCGTCTCGGCCAGCATCCCGAAAAGCACGCTGCTTCGCATCGGGTTGGGAAGGACACACCACCCCGGAACGGGTGCTGTGGAGTAACCGAAAGTTACGCTTGGGGAACTTGCTGAAAACAGGCGGCTAATAGAAAAACTCCAGCAAAAGCGTTACTCTGGAGGCGAGCGCACGTTGCTGTAGGGGAACCTCATGAGCTGCAACCCCTTAGCCTGTCTCCGGCCCCTTCGCTGTCCTTCCTGCGACGCGTGGCCCTCGCATGGCCTTCCTCCGAAATCTCAATCAGGCGGTGCTCTCTGAAGCCGCCCTTACGTACAAAATCAGTCGGCACGAAAGGTCAGCGAGGCGGAGTTCGCCTTGCTGGAGGAGCGTACGCGTGGAGCTGGGATGCGTCGGCGGACTTTGAGCGGACGGCGAGGATGGAGCACGGCAGAGGAAATCCAGGACAGACAGGAAATCCAGAGGGAAATCCAGGACGGAAATCCAGGACGGGAAGTCCAGACGAAATCCAGGACGAAATCCAGGAAATCCAGGACAGGAAATCCAGGAAATCCAGAGGAAATCCAGGACGAGGAAATCCAGGACGAGGAAATCCAGGAGGAAATCCAGGACAGACGGAAGTGACCCTAAAGCAAACGCGTCCGTCTGGAATGCTCATCGTCAGCTCACTAATCTTCGAATACCAGCGCACATTGCTTGTCCTGCGCAGCGACCTTTCTGGGACGTCCGCGCCTTTGCGCGGCCAGGCTGCGGTGCATTTCGCGTTCGAGTGAGCCGACAAATTCTTGCGTCCCTAAAGGCCGGCCCGTGTGAGTACACTGACGTATCGTCGTCAACTCGGATTCCGTTTCCCCCGTGGCGAGAAATGTCCGCCAGCTGCAAGCGGACCAACAAGCTTGCCACAACTCCGTCGCCAGGCAAGCGTCAGGCTGGAGTACACCGCAATGGGCAGCTGCACTGGACCACTCCCACCTTTCGGCTTTGGCTACCAAGCCCGCACGCACCGGATTCAATTCCGTGTAACGCAAGGCTTTCCACAAATGCGACTCATCCAAAGGGCAGGAATAGAACCTTCCCTGCCAGACGTGCCCGCTGGAATGATGGACGGCGTTCCAGTAAGCAGCATAGCGGCCATGGGTGTCCTTCAGCGCGCGCCCCATGGCATCCACTTTCCCCGGGATCGCGATGAGATGAACGTGATTCGACATCAAACAATAGCCGACCAGTGCCAAGCCGTGCAACTCAATGCTTTGTCGCAATAGATCGAAATAAACCTTGCGATCAGCATCGGCACCAAGGATGAACTGCCGTGCATTGCCTCGCTGAGTCACGTGGTGTGGCACGCCGACGGCAACTACACGGGCCAAACGCGTCATACGCCGCACCTCGTCCTGGATAATGAATCGGTGGGCGCGCCTACAGCGCCCTACCAAGTCGGCACTAAGGAAGCTGCGCAATGATGCGCATTGGCGGATGAATTTCTCTCATAGCTTTCGTTAAGTGCTTTTCATGTTCCTGTCTGAGGCCGCAGGAAACGGATTCAGCGCATCTGCATTGGTCCTACGGCCCCGTGCACAGCGGATCCGCTTAGGGTCACTTCCGTCTGTCCTGCTTTATTCAGGAACGAAGAGATTTGCCAACAGCAACGCACCTCCTAAAAGAGCGAAGCGCAGATTGTATGAACACTGGTACCAGGCGGCACTTGGATTATCTCGGTGCATCGGGTTTGCACAGAGGAGGATTGCGGCAGCCAAGATGATTACGTAGGAAGTAAATCCGGACTTGGGCAGCCAGAGACAAGCCAGAGCAAAAACCCACAACGCTACTGGTAGGTAGATCGACACCCATAGCCTCGTGCTCTCGTGTCCAGAGAAGACGAGAACCGTCAAGATGCTCAGAAGCCCATTAAAAGCACTCAGAAGCGCAGCCAGGATGACTAGGACGACATTTGCTTTGCTATTTAGAACCCGTGACATTGTGCTCCCTTTGGTCCAGTAAGACTAAAGAAGAGGATGATTTCAGCTCCGGCCCAACGCTGCGAAAACGGTATACCTGATCCACGATTTACGTTCAGCGCCGAATTACATAGCTGTTGATTGCAAGCTGCTGCACCCTGTACCTGAGCGGGGGTTAGATTTCCACTTGTGTATTGATCGGCAGTGAGATGGAGGGCGTCGAAACAGTCGTCGTGCACATGACACGCTGCGTCTGTGCTGTTGATATCTGACCCCATACCTCCTGCTCCACAATGATTCCCATACGTCCATGGGCCGTGTACCGGGACGGGACCGTTATTTTGGATGATTCGGGACATCCATGATAGGTAATTGGCAAGGGAAAACGGAGATTTCCCTTTGCTTGGCGGATCGGTTTCCCCAGGCCTGAGACTTTGAGTTGTGTCGCGCTGTCCTCGATCTCTAAACATCGCCAACGCAGTAGCAGCGTGGCCAGACATCCATTTGCGGGAACGATGCCGGAGCTTCGTCCGCGAAGATTGAGTGAGAGTCAACCAGCCAGCCTCAAAACAGACGGTAGGGTGTATAGAGAGAATAAGCTCCCGTGCACAGTCCCTGAAAACGTGAGGACCGGCTGGTAGATCGCTGACAGAACGAGCCCACGATACTTCAACACCAGCTAGGCAGCCGTGACCAGTCGCCTCTTTGCTGTTGTTTTCGTGGGAAGGTTTTTCGGCGGCGGTGTGCGCACCTGAAAAGGCTGGCCACTCTTGTCCACGGCCAGCAGGTAAGAGACCAGCTTGCGGGCCAGCTGTAGGGTGGCCCGGTTGGCATGTCCTCGCTCCAGTTGCAGCGCGTGCAACTGAGCCAGTTGCGGGTTCCAACGCGGCGCCAGTTTTGCAGCTTCGATCAGCACAGACTGCAGCCAGGCGTTGCGTTGTTTGGAAATGGGTCCACGTTGCTGCTTGCCCGCAGAAGAACGGAGAGCCGCCGTTAGACCGCAGTAGCTCACTGCCTCGGCGATGGAAGAAAAGCGGTGCGGATCTCCCACTTCCAGCGCCCAGGTCAGGGCCGTGATGGGTCCCACCCCATCGATGCTGCTCAGACATTCGACTCGTTGCTTCAACGCCGCATCGGCCAAAAGCCTTCGCACGAGTTGCGCTTGCAAGCCTTCGAACATATCCCGCATTCCTCGGCTCATGCGCAGCAGGTCCTTGACCGACTCCGGCACTTCTTCCAACCCTTCGATCAGACTGGCAAAGTATTTCTTGCTCTGTAGCTTGGTCTTCTGGAAGCAGACTCCGCTCTCCATAAGCAGGCCAGCTGTTTTGTTGTGCATCCTGACAGCTTGCTGCACGATCATGTGGCGATAGCGTAGCAGGCGACGTAGATCGCGCAAATCTGTTGGTAACACATAGCAACTCGGCAGCAAGTCGCAGCGCACCAGGTCGGCGATGGTTCGCGCATCGATGGTATCGCTTTTCTTTTTGCCCGCCGTGATGGCTTTCATCTTGGCCGGATGGCCCATGTCCAAACGTTGCGCGTAGGGCTTGAGCGTGTCGTAGATCCAGGCGCTGAAGATAGTCGCTTCCATCGCTCCGTGCCATGGCTCTTTGAGACTCTCTGCCCAACAGCGCAGCACAGAACGCTCCGCAATCACTGTGCCCTCTCTCACAATCTTCCCGGCGGCTGTCTTGATGCAATAACTGATGCTTTTCTTGTGTACGTCCAGTCCGATATAGTGAATAACATTCATGGGGTTCTCCTAATCGAGATTTCTGGGCCAGCTGCTCTAAACAGCCGGTCCCAGCACTATAGTCTCGGGGAGAACCCTTTTTCCTGCCCATACCTATGCATTCAAACAGACGGAGAGATCGGGGACAAGAGATCGGGGACAGACGAAATAACCCCAAACTCCGGCCTCCGTTGGTAGAAGGTGGGACAGTGGTGTGCCAGACGAGAAGGTGTGACAGGTCACTTCGTTGTTACTGGGCGATTCGGGACAGACGAAGTAACCCCCACTCGTCCACCCGCTTACAGATAAGTGCATTTTCGATGGTAGTTACTTCGTCTGTCCCGAATCATCTGTCCCGAATCATCCCCAACTCCGCAGCAAACGCCTGCACCTTCGCCGCCCAGGCGCTCACCCTGCCCGATAGATGCAGCGGATTCCCCACAACGATTGCCCCGGAAGAGATCGGGGACAGAAGAAACAACCCAAACTCCGGCCTCCGTTGGTAGAAGGTGGGACGGTGGTGTATCAAACGTCTCTGCCGGGCTGCGAAGCCGCCTCTTCTTTGGCTTCCATCCAACCACGCAGAATCACAACCGCCGCTACCTGGTCAATCACCTGCTTGCGGTCGCGTCGGTCGTGCCCCGCTTCATCAAGAATCTCGTGGGCCGCTACCGAACTCAACCGCTCATCCCAAAGCTCGATCGGCAACCCTGAACGCGTACCCAACTCCGCAGCAAACGCCTGCACCTTCGCCGCCCAGGCGCTCACCTTGCCCGATAGATGCAGCGGATTCCCCACCACGATTGCCCCAACCTCATGTTTGCGAATGAGCCGCAGCAGACTCCGCAGATCCTCGCCCCGGCTCTTGCGCCACAGCGTCAACAATGGCTGTGCGGTATAGCCCAGCGGGTCCGAAAGAGCGACACCTATCCGCACCTTACCAATATCCAAAGCCATCACTCGCCCCGCAACCATGATCCGCCCCATCTTTCGCCGTCAGGCACAAGTCTATCGCCGCCTGAGACCGAAGTCCCGCACCACCTGGCTCTGCGATACCTTAAACCCATGTGCTTCGCCGAGCCGGTCAAGCTGATTATGGAGAAACCATGCCCGTGTATCTTATTTCATTGTGCAGAGACGTCACCGACCGACCGCGCCTGGAAGAATACTGGGCAAATGTTGCGCCAGCATTCAAGAACGTTCTCGCCAAGCCGCTCGTAGCCTACACCCCGTTCGAAGTCCTTGAGGGGGATAGAGGGGTGCGAGGCGTCGTGCTTTTTGAGTTTTCCTCGATGGAAGAGGCACGGCGGTGGTACAACAGCCCGACCTACCAGGAAGTGAAGAAACTCCGTGAAGGGGCAGCCAGCTTCGATCTTATTCTCGTGGAAGGCGGGGTTGTGTCGGCAGCGGCAGGGCGAATGCCGGGGTCGGGGTCTTGATGGGTGAGGGGGAAACTCGGGGACGGGTCACTTCGTTGTTACTGGATGGAGATGCAGGGCGAAATAACCTCCTAAGCACGGTGCTCCTTTCACGAATCGTCTGATGGTGGTTACTTCGCCTGTCCCCACCCTCCAAAAAACCTAAGCCTGACTATGGGGCCGCAAACCTTCCCAGTTAGCATTGCTGGTAATCAAAGCACGACAGATCTCTTCCACGAAACGGAACTTGTTTGAATGCCTCGTCAGTACCGTTCTCTCGCCGCCCTCATCCTGGTATGTGTCACTGCTTTTGCGTCGGGCCAGACAGCCGCGCCTACGGCCGCACCAACAGCCTCAACGCCGCTTGGAAACGCTCCAACCGGCAAGGCCGAGATGCCGAGCGATCCGGCAGCGCTGCTGGAACTCGTGGCGAAGAAGAATGGGCTGCAGAATGCCGGAACCGACCCCCTTCATATCAAGGCAACCTATCAGTGGCTGGACGACAAAGGCAGCGTGAAACAGACTGGGAAAATTGATGAGATCAGGGTTTCTGACAAAAAGTACAAACTGACTTACAGCGGCCCCGGCTTCAACCAGACGGATTACTCGACCGACGCAGGATTGTTTCGCGTGGGAGACCAAAACTGGCCAGACGATCCGCTCTTTGCCGCACACAGCAGTTTGTATCCCCAGTTTCCCTCAGCAGAGGCGATCCGCAAGGGTAAACTCGGCACCGAAACGAAGATACTTGGCGCCGCGCACTTGAATTGCGTGACTTTGGCCGGAATCACGGGCCCACCCTCTGCCAGTACCATCTATTGTCTAAGCCCAACTGCCCCCATTCTTCGACTGCGCGAGACATTTTTTGGCGCCCGCCAGAGTTTGTACAACTCCATCGTTTCAGTAGGTGATTCCTATGTCGCGCAGGATTTAACTTATCTGGAAGTTGGCAGGCCTTCGGTTCGCATACATCTTGATTCGGTCAATGCTGTTCGCAGAAGTGACGAGAGCCTGTTCGCGCCGCCGGACGGTGCGAACAAAATTCCGAGACGGGTCCCGGCAGCTGCTCTTAAAACCGCGCTCAAGGTGCTATTTTCACCCTCTCCCGAATATCCTTCCTCGATGGCGTCCGACAACCTTCAGGGGAATGTCTTGATCGAAGGTGTAATCGGTACAAACGGTAAGATTGTGGCCTCTCGAATCTTGACCGGACCTCCAATACTGAAGCAGACGGCATTGGGTGCGGCGCGGCAATGGATATTTGAGCCGGTTCTTTTGCAAGGAGAACCGGTCGAAGTCGTACTTGACATCGTTATCAACTTTAGGTCAAGCAGCAGACGGTAAGGCGCTCTGCTTTGCAAAGCAGGAATCCATGACAGGAGTTTCGGGGACAGATAGCTCAACCCCTATCCGAAACGCTTCAATGCTTCTAGCTGGCTATCTGGCGTTTCCCAGCCGTCACAGTGCGAGATGGTCGAATGAGCACTTCGGCAGAAATACCGAGCGTTGCATGCAGACGACGAATCATGCTGATGGATAAGCTACGTCGGCGGTTGAGAACTTCGGCGACCCGCGTTCTCGTCCCGATCATCGGCTCCAGTTCTTTGCGCGTCAGCTTCTTCTGGCTCATCCTGAACTTAATCGCCTCGATCGGGTCCGGCGGGTCCATCGGGTGGTGCGTCTGTTCATAGGAATCGATCAGCGTCGCGAGGACATCGAGCCGGTCCCCGTCTGGCGTACCCAGCTTCGCGCCCCACAGGCGTTCGACTTCCAACAGTGCGGCATCGTAATCATCTTCGGTACGAATGGGTCTAACGTCTGCCATGTTTCACCCTCTTTACGTCAATCTTTTCGTATTCCTTGTACGTCCCAATCCATTTGATCCAAAGAATGCCTTTTTCGAAATCTACCGCGGTAACCAGCCGATAGCGGTTGGTCAGGATATCGAAAACAATCCGGTCCGATGAAATGATGCTGGCCCACGTGTAGTTTCGCTTGACGTCGTTTGTATTCTTCCAATTCGCCCTCTGCACTTCGGCGAACCATGCATCGAGAGCGTTCTTCAGGGATTTCTGATCCCGGTGACCTGCTTTGGAGTCGATGTACTCCCTCAGCGTCCTCCGGGAGGAAATCCAGGACAGAGGAAATCCAGGACAGACGGGAGTGACCCTAAAGCAAACGCGTCCGTCTGGAATGCTCATCGTCGGCTCTCTAATCTTCGAATACCAGCGCACATTGCTTGTCCTGCGCAGCGACCTTTCTGGGACGTCCGCGCCTTTGCGCGGCCAGGCTGCGGTGCATTTCGCGTTCGAGCGAGCCGACAAATTCTTGCGTCCCTAAGGGCCGGCCCGTATGAGTACACTGACGTATCGTCGTCAACTCGGATTCCGTTTCCCCCGTGGCGAGAAATGTCTGCCAGCTGCAAGCGGACCAACATAGCTTTCGTTAAGTGCTTTTCATGTTCCTGGCTGAGGCCGCAGGAAACGGTTTCAGCGCATCTGCATTGGTCCTACGGTCTCGCGCAAAGCGGATCCCGCTTAGGAGATCGGGGACAGACGAAATAACCCCAAACTCCGGCCTCCGTTGGTAGAAGGTGGGACAGTGGTGTGCCAGACGAGAAGGTGTGACAGGTCACTTCGTTGTTACTGGGCGATTCGGGACAGACGAAGTAACCCCCACTCGTCCACCCGCTTACAGATAAGTGCATTTTCGATGGTAGTTACTTCGTCTGTCCCGAATCATCAGAGACTATTGCTCGACCCTGATGACGGGCCCAAGCCGAGCTCCGAATGTTTGGGGAGGTAGTTTTGATCGGTGTGTACGGGGTCAAGTCTCGCAAGCGTGCGGCGGAAACCGGGTCAATTAGAAGGGGCATTTCTCATGAGTCTTGAACTCGACAAATCGATTGCGAAAGCTAAGGAGATGGCTCGCAATGGCGATGATGCAGAGGCGGCTGCTTTGGCAGATGAATTGCTCGATCAACATCCAAATGAGATGAGAGTATGGATGCTTCGTGGCTACTTGCACGAATTGAATGAGGAATATGGACAGGCCAAAATTGACCTCACGCGTGCAATTGAGCTTAACAACCTTGAGCCACATCTTTTCTACAGCAGAGGTCGATTTGCTTACCAACTTGGGGAGCTACGTGAAGCGGTCCAAGACTTCAGTAAAGCCCTCGACTTATGCGAATACCACAAGAATGACTACTACCGCGATGAGCTGCTGTTCTGGCGAGCTGCAACACTCCTAAAACTGGGAGACAAGCGGGGATCGCTGGATGATCTGAGTAGGCTTCCTGAAGACTTCAGTTCGTGGACGGATCGTCCACAGACTAAACAGGACTTAGTGGCAGCTTGTCAGTGACGCGCCGCAGGCTGCCCTTCGGGGCGGCCTTGCTGCGTCTGCGGGGGTGCCAGCATCGCCGTGCGGCATCCGTTCCGACCTGAAATCCCCGCCCCAGCGAGCATCGCCAAAAAGCCTGCCATGCTGCGCATGGGGAGTAAGGGTGACACTCCACCCCTGGGAGGGAACTGTGGGGAAACCTGGGGCTGGTCTTGGATAATCATCGTGGCATCCAACAGATAGCGTTTTGCGGGGTTCCCTAGGGAAGCCCGCGTCTTGATGCGTAAGCGCGGGGTGTTGGAGGGCGAGGAGCGATGGCGCTGCTTGATGAGAAGAACCTTGCGGGCGAGGCGGCGAGGCGGGCGCGGTTTCGGGTGCATCACCGGAAGAGATCGGGGCCAGACGAAACAACCCAAACTCCGGCCTCCGTTGGTAGAAGGTGGGACGGTGGTGTATCAAACGTCTCTGCCGGGCTGCGAAGCCGCCTCTTCTTTGGCTTCCATCCAACCACGCAGAATCACAACCGCCGCTACCTGGTCAATCACCTGCTTGCGGTCGCGTCGGTCGTGCCCCGCTTCATCAAGAATCTCGTGGGCCGCTACCGAACTCAACCGCTCATCCCAAAGCTCGATCGGCAACCCTGAACGCGTACCCAACTCCGCAGCAAACGCCTGCACCTTCGCCGCCCAGGCGCTCACCTTGCCCGATAGATGCAGCGGATTCCCCACAACGATTGCCCCAACCTCATGTTTGCGAATGAGCCGCAGCAGACTCCGCAGATCCTCGCCCTGGCTCTTGCGCCACAGCGTCAACAATGGCTGTGCGGTATAGCCCAGCGGGTCCGAAAGAGCGACACCTATCCGCACCTTACCAATATCCAAAGCCATCACTCGCCCCGCAACCATCATCCGCCCCATCTTTCGCCGTAAGGCACAAGTCTATCGCCGCCTGAGACCGAAGTCCCGCACCACCTGGCTCTGCGATACCTTAAACGCATGTGCTTCGCCGAGCCGGCCAAGCTGATTATGGAGAAACCATGCCCGCCTATCTTATTTCATTGTGCAGAGATGTAACCGACCGAACGCGCCTGGAAGAATACTGGTCAAAGGTTGCGCCGGCATTTAAGAACGTTCTCGCCAAGCCGCTCGTAGCCTACACTCCGTTCGAAGTCCTTGAGGGGGATAGAGGGGTGCGAGGCGTCGTGCTCTTTGAGTTTTCCTCGATGGAAGAGGCACGGCGGTGGTACAACAGCCCCACCTACCAGGAAGTGAAGAAACTCCGCGAAGGGGCAGCCAGCTTCGATCTTATTCTCGTGGAAGGCGGGGTTGTGTCGGCAGCGGCAGGGCGAATGCCGGGGTCGGGTTCTTGATGACATACGGATATGACCGGCGGGGGAAGGGGGAAGATAAGGCGACGGGACGGAATTACCCCCGAAGCAAATCAGCGGTCGGGAAATCCGGACACCCGCCCTATGTAATTTTCTATACTGGGCCCTTGAAATCTCGAAGTCACCTCTCCGCCTAATTCGCGTGCCAGATTACCTTGCCGCCACGGATCGTATATCTGGCCTTGGTGAACGCCTCCGGGTTTCCCGATGCCGGGTCTTCCGACAGAATCGTCAGATCACCGCGCATTCCGGGCACCACCTTGCCTTCGCGCTGCGATAGATGAAACAGCTCCGCCGGAGCCGTCGTCAACATGGCCAGCACCTCGCGAAATCCAAACCCAGCCTGCATCAGCTGACGAAATTCCTCGCTCTGGTCGTAATCCCGGAGAAACCCGGTGTCGGTGCCATAAACCAGCCTTCCCCCAAGCTGGTGAAACCGGTAGTCGAGCCCGCGAATATTCGCGATATTGTCGTCGCGCGAGAACAGCTTGAGTGTCGGAATGATCGTCATGTGTTGCGCAATCATGCGCCGCAGCATCGCCTCATCGATTCCACTGGTAGCCTCCGGCGTATGCGCCAGAACGTCCACCCCAGCGTCGATGGCCACTTTCGTTCCCTCAAGGTTTGAGGAATGCGAAAAGACCAGTTGCCCGTGTCGATGTGCCTCATCGACCGCGGCACGTGCGATCGCCACTTGCATCGGAGTGATGTGGCCGGGGCTTACAATCGAACCGGTGAAGAGCTTTACGATGTCGCATCCGGCCGCTCGGTTTCTATCGACAATTGTCACTGCGTCCGCAGCCGTTTCAGGCTGCGCCATTTTTGCCTTCAATTCTGGCGGAAGCTCCGCTAAGTAGTACGGCAACGCATGCGCGGGAAAGATAGGGATGCCCGCGGTAAAGATGCGCGGTCCCAGGACTTCGCCGCTGTCCACGCGCCGCCGCAGTGCGATCGTATTCTCCCCGTCCGAGCCGGTATCTACCACTGTCGTAAAGCCCGAGTGCGTGAGCATCTCGCTGATCTGGCGTGCCAATTTATCTGCGGGCTGGCTCGCAGCTTCGTTCCACCGCGGCTCCATGAAATGGACATGCGCATTCCAGAAACCGGCAAACACTACGCAGGCTTGGCAGGAAATCGTCTCTATGCCCTTGGGGATGCGCAGATGCTCCCCAACCCCCGCGATCACTCCATGACGGATCACGATTGTTACGTCCCTCCGCGCCGGCGCATCTGGCGCGGCGTAGACAGTGGCGCGCGTGATCGCTAGATCCTGTGCTCGACCAATAGCAACCGCACCGACCAGGAATATCGCAAGGACAATAGCTCTGGTACACAAGACCCTGATCATCGACATTCCCGTTTATACGAAGTTTCGTGGACAGAAGTTTCGTGAAGTTTTGTGGACTTCAGGAACCAGGGAAAGGTCGATGAGTCGTATAACTCACAAGCCGGGCGGCAGTTCGCTCAGGTCGTGAAAGAACGACTGCACATCGGCGTAATAATAGGGTCTGAATGCCCCGTACACTGCTTGCCATTTCGGCATCCATGCCACCAAAGCATCGAGCAGCATCTTGCAGGTCGTCTCATCGAGATCCTGCCGCACAATGACCACCGGAGGCTTGCAGTCCTCAAACTGGCCTATGACTTTGGTGTTCCGCGCATTGTCGGGAGAACCTCTCCATAGATCCTCAAGGACCATGGTTGCGCGGACTTTGTTTGAGGTAACGGCATCGATCTGTCCCTGCCACGCCGGGACCGGCACCATCTTCAGAAAGTCATCCAGCCTCTTTCCTTGTTTTCCGAGAAGGATAGCCGGAGCGAAATAGCTCGAGGTACAGGACTTGTTGGCGTACCCGTACTGCGCGCCGGAGAGATCTTCCAGACCGCTCGCCGGATCGTCCTTCCGAACCACGAGCAAGCTGCGTTGACTCGGTTCGCCGGAAAACTTCGACGTCGCGATCGCCAGACCACGATAGTAGCTCTCATCCCTACCAAGCAATCGATGAAAGTCCGCAGCGGGTATGTACGCAATGTCAGCCCTGTGGCTGGCAAGCATCTCGTCTACATGGACCAGATCGGTGGAGCGCTCCACGGTTATGCCCGCGCCAGAGAGAATCTCTTTCCACGGCTTCTCCTCCGTCGGAAATCCAAGATTTTCGTCTACTACGAAGGTCATGGAGGAGCGGGATGGACTCTTTTTACCTTTCGTCCGTGAGGGCATGGAGTCTCCTTCGAAGCTTCACTGGGTCGACCAATCAAGGCGCCCCATCAGAGGAACCGTGAGGAAAGGAAGGCTCAACGGAATCAGAACTCCCAGCGCGACTGGCATTGAGTCTGAACCCATAAAAAAGCGCTGTCAGCAGCAATAGCCAGAGTGGGCCAACAATCAGAGCTACCCGGGTATCCGGGAAATAGGCCATCAACACGATGACGAGCGCCAAGAAAGCTAAGGCGAGCCACGAACTGTAGGGATAGAAAGGCATGCGGAAAGCCAGCCGATCGCGGTCTGTCCCGCTCAGGCTTTTCCGGAATTTCATTTGCGACAGTAATATAACGGTCCAGGTCCAGATGGCTGCGAAGGTGGCAATCGACGTCACCCACACAAAAACCTTTACCGGGACCAGGTAGTTGAGCAATACCCCAAACAGCAGGGCGATACTGGATACCTGGATCGCCCGGCGAGGCACACCGCCTGGTGAAGTGTTTTGAAAGAGCCGCGGCGCCTGCCCTTGTTTCGCGAGGTTATACAGCATGCGCCCCGTGCTGTAGATACCTCCATTGCACGAGGAGAGGGCGGCGGTCAGCACCACGAAATTGATAATCCCTGCCGCGGATTTGATGCCCAGCCGTTCGAACGTCATGACGAATGGGCTGCCACTCGTACCGATCTCGTTCCACGGATAGATCGCCAGGATCACGAAGAGGGCGCCCACATAGAAGATGAGGATGCGCCAGAAAACGGAGTTGATCGCATCGGGAATCGACTTTCTGGGGTTGGTAGCTTCGCCGGCAGTAACTCCGATCATCTCCACGCCAAGATAGGCGAACATGACCATCTGCAAAGCCATCAACATGCCAACCCCGCCGTTGGGGAAAAACCCGCCATGTTTCCAGAGATTGCTGATGCCCGTAGCTACACCGTGATTGCCCAAGCCGAACACAATCATGCAGGCGCCGCCCGCAATCATCGCCACGATCGTGACCACTTTAATCATGGCAAACCAGAATTCGAATTCGCCGTAGGCTTTGACAGCTGCCAGATTGACGGCGCTCATCGCTACCAGCGCCAGCAGTGCCCAGATCCATTGCGGCACAGAGGGAAACCAGACGTCCATATAGATACCGACCGCGGTGATTTCCGCGACACAGGTGACCACCCACATGAACCAGTAGTTCCAACCGGTCAGATAACCCGGCAGCGGACCAAGATGCTCTTGCGCATAGCGGCTAAAGGAGCCCGCAACCGGCTGATGTACGGCCATTTCGCCCAGAGCGCGCATAATGATGAAGATCGCGATTCCGCCCAGCACATAGGAGAGCAGGATCGCAGGCCCGGCGAGCTTGATCGCGCTGGCGGAACCGAGGAATAAACCGACACCGATCGTCGAGCCTAATGCCATGAGGCGAATGTGGCGTCCGCGCAACCCGCGGTTCAAGGCATCTTCGTTGGTCGGTATGCTGTGCTTTTCGTTCATCAAAGCGCTTTTACCCCGGAACTCATTATCCCAGGATTACCCCTACATCCCTCGCCAATTGGGCGCGAAACTGCATCGCCACACCGAGTGAATGGACGGGTGCCCCACGTTCGCGACTTCCGCGCACGTGGGTTGAAGACGATGGGGCGAAGCCCCTCCTTTATCTTTTCTCCACCCTCCATCTGACGGTTCTCAATGAAAGTCACCGCCCTCCCCTTTGAGCAATTGACTCACAGATTTAATTGGCAAAACGCAGAAGTTTTGGCCCCGTCCGATGAAAATTTCCAGGTGACCACATTTGAAGGGACGGGCGCATTTGAGGGACTCAATCGGCCCATGGGAGTGTGGAAAGTCTCCGGATAGAGCGGTTTGGCGCGCAATTTTTGTTGCGATCCGAGTGTGATCCATTTACCGTGGATGCATTCGGGAGCGCCGCTGACAGTCCTTGTCTAATTCGTCCTCTTACACTGCCCCACCTGGATGCTGGGTTAGGGTGTGTTCTCGTGTTGTGCCAACCGAGAGGATGAGCGGAAATGAATCTGGAAAAATTTGGATGGAATGATTTCTTCGCGCGGCAGTGCGAAGCAGGGATTCCCGCGCGCGTTGCTTCGGCGTGCCGCGAACGCTTCCTGATGTGGACCGAGGCCGGCGAAACGTATGCGGAGCCCAGCGGTTCGTTGCGATATGACTCGCCGCTCTGGCCCGCGGTGGGCGACTGGGTAATGCTGCGCGAAGATACGCCGATGATCGAGCGGGTTCTGCAGCGACGGACCACGCTGTCTCGCCGGCGACCAGGCCGCGATGCGAGTGAGCAAGTGCTGGCCGCAAATGTCGACGTGCTGTTCATCGTGTGTGGCCTTGACCGCGACTACAATCCGCGGCGCTTGGAGCGCTACTTGGTGCTTGCGCACGACTGTGGGACAAGACCAGTGATTGTGCTGAACAAGGCGGATCTCGCAGATGAACTCGGATTCAATCTGGAAGCAGTGGTGACTGGCACCCGTGCGTTGGCGGGAGAGGAGACCGTGCTCACGCTGAGTGCGCTGACCGATTGCAGTCTCGACGCATTGGCCGCAGAGGTGGGGCCGAGCCAAACAGCGGCGATGATCGGCTCATCAGGAGCGGGTAAGTCGACAATCCTGAACAGGCTGCATGACATTGGGCGGCAGAAAACGGGTGCAGTGAGGGCTAGCGATGATCGCGGCCGCCACACAACCACAACCCGAGAGCTCTTCATGATGCCGGGCGGTTGGTTGCTGATCGACATGCCAGGGCTGCGAGAGGTGCAGCTTAGCGCTGATAGCGACGCCGTGGACGCTGGATTTCGGGATATTCAGGAACTGGCAGCCGCGTGCCGGTTTCGCGACTGCACACATGCGGCCGAGCCGGGATGCGCGGTGGTGAATGCAGGAGTGGATGGAGCCCGGCTCGCGAATTATCACAAGATGCTGCGCGAGCTCGAGTTTCTCGAGCGAAAAGCCAATCCGGAGCTTGAGCGGCAAACGCGCGCAAAGTGGAAGGCCATTCATAAGGCGATGCGGCGGCATACAAATTCAGATTTGTAGACGCAGCCACGTCCGCGTACAGGTCACCTGATTTCAAGAGAGGACCAGGCGTAACCTGCGCATGGCCCATCGTCGCGATGACGAACAACAACACAAGTTCGAAAGGAAATCTTATTCAGGTGAGCTCAACCGCCCACTCAAGCAAAAATAAGACTTGAGCGGGCGGTTCGCGCAGTGTGCAGATCGCCTATCGTCAATAACAGCGGGCTAATATCGCCAGCCCATCCGCGGTGCCAATCTCCAGCCCTCCGGCCAGAGCCGTAATCCCGAAAACCTCGTTCAGCGCGGTCGCGGCGGTCGCGGTGAGGGTAACGCCAATGCCCTTCGACTCCAGTACTCCGTAGCGAGGCGTAAGCGGCAGGCTAATCCCGCTCGGCGGGGTTAGATTGAATAACGGCAGGCGGCCTACGAGTTTGCCGTTCACCACTACCAGTCCAGTGATGATGGGCTGAGAGTTGGTCGAATCGATGATGAAGCTTTGCAGCTTCACCTCGGTGTTTCCCGCGGTGAGCGTGAGGCCGCCGGAATGCAGGATTTGCCCGCTCCCCGTGTCTAGATCGATGGCGCCCCCCGTAATCGGGAAATTGACTTTAACCCCACGCAGTTCTGTCGGGCTGACCGTACCGGGGGTTACGCCAAGGCTGCTCAAAGCGGAAACGAAGCTCTCGGCAAGGATGACGGTTGTACGGCCACCCTCGACAGTGTCGGTCTTTTGCGCGAAAGCCCCGCTAGTTGCAACCAGAAAGACGGCGGCAATGATTGGTGCTGCTTGTACCACCTTTTGCGTGAGACGAATCATACGAATGTTCCTCCTTAGTAGCTAGGGCGCCGGGCGTGGCGCCAATTCAGGTCCGCCTAAGCATGCGCGGAGCCTGTGATCCACCCTAAGCGAGAATTCGCATGCTGGGTTTGCGCAGTAGTTAAAAGGCCCTTGTTATAAAGTACGGCAAACAAAACTAAGTGTTATTGGAGAGATATGAAAACATTTTCGGAGATAAGCGGGAGATAAGGGGACAGGACGCCAGTACCCAGAAGCAAATACTCGCATCGTGAGGGTGACTTACGACCACTGTAATGACGCGTGGGGAGACCGACGGGTAAGCGTCCTTTGTACACCGTCGCGAATCTCCCCGCGGTAAATCACTTTGCGGGCGGCCGTAATGGCAGCCAGTAGCCGAGGTCTGCAGGCGTTAGACGGCCGTCATGCCGCCGTCGACGAACAACTCCACCCCGTTCACGAAGATCGAGTCGTCTGAAGCAAGAAACAGCGCGACCGCATCGATCAAAAACATAGCGCCGCCATGGTTACTAAAGACTTTTTCTCCCGCTCTGGTGCGTACTCAAAAGCCGTGCTACTGTCTCAGCAAGTACCATACTTCGGCGCCGTCTCGTATGACGGCACTGCTACGCCTTGCATCGGTGCTCCGTGCCCGCGCATCCGCCGCCAACCGCCGGAAAAGCATCAGCGCTTGCCGGCGTGATGACCCGGTGAATCGAAACTGCCTTAATGTCACAGTGACGGATTACGTCTTTCCGCAGCATTCCCGCGCTCCACAACAGCGCTCCTGCGGAGAGAAACAATAGCAGCGTGCACAGGGGGCGCTTAGCGCGTTCTCTTGACCGGGCAGTTTTGACAACTTGGGACACACTCCACAACCATCCCTGCAATGGTCTCGAATCCATCTGTCTCGAGGCCGTCCCCTTTCCCGCAGCCAGAAAAATCCCGCCCAGGGCAAGATGATCAAATTATTTAACTTGATCATCTTCGTGAAACAAAGGACTTATTTGGCAACCTTGCCAAATCGCTCGCGTCCACACCTACGGTGCCACCACTTCATACGCGATGATCTTCCACTTCCCGTCCTCTTTTCCCCACAGCAACGTCAGCGCCGCCGGATGATCCCCCGGCGCGCGCAACGTAAACAGAGTCGCATAGTAATTTCCATATTCCTTCTGCTGGGCGGGCCCGTCAGCCGGTGCATACGGATTCTTCGACGACCTCTTGTCGCAAAGAAACGAACCCGCCAGGTAGTCGGGCACCGCCACCAGCGTGTAAGCGTGTTCTCCCGCGTGCTCAACCACCTGCAGATCCTCGTGCTCCGGGCGCACCGGTTCCAGCGCGTCATGCAGGTGTGGCACTTGGCCCAGATCCTTGTTCACGGTACTCAGCGCCTTGCGAATGTAGGCCGAGTACTCCTCCGCCGTCGCTGGCGGCTTCTCACCCTCCGCCAGGTAAAAATCTACACATTCATTGCAACGTGGTGAAAGATACGTGGCCGCGCGGTCAAAGTTGTCGTCCACCAGCCACGTGTGCAGAAAGTCATGCGACGCCTCCACCAATGCGGGATCGGCCGTGACGCGCGCTTTCGCCGGCGGCGGCGCCGCCAACCGTTTGCGCCGCCGGGTATCGGGAATCACACCTGGCTTGGCCTCCTCCGCCTCAATCTCCCATGCCACCACTCTCCAGTACTTGCCTTCCTTCGTCCACAGCAGGGTGATTGCGTCGCTCTTGCCGCTGAGCGCTTTGAGCCGGAAAACAGCAGCGAAGTAGCGTCCATACTTCGCTGCTGTCCCCGACACCCGCGAGGCGTCGAAATCGTCAAATGCTTTCGCCGGATCGCACTCAAAGTCGGCAGCCACTCCGTTGGGCACCTGGTATAGCGAAAACATCGCCTGAAAGGGCTGCTTCATGGGCTTGATGTCTCGCTCATCCAGGCTCGAAGGCTGCACTGCGGCCTGCAAACTTGTGACCGTGCCGGCCGCCCGGCTCGTGGCAGCCAGGCCGCGCGCCGCCACATAGGGAGCCACCCCCGCGTTGATCTCGCTGCCCGCCTGCCCGCCGTATTCTTCCAGGCAGGCGAACGAGCGCACCGAAAGGTAGGACGCCGACAACTCCGGCTTCCGTTCCACCAGCCACGCCTGCAGAAAATCCTGCACCGCATCTTCGAGTTTTCCCTCGGCCTTCCGCGGTATGGGGGGCACATCGCCGGGCAACAAATCAGCATTTGGATCGTCCACAACTCCCGGCAGTCCGAAAAAACTGCGCCACCAGTCCGGCAATCCCTGCCAGCGTTGCAGGTGGATCTGCGTGTTGTTTCCTGCCCGTACATCCGAATTCGCCGATGTCAGGTGACCGTTGAACAGCCCCGTGGGAAAGCCAGACGAGCGGTAGTCGACGTCGATGTCGGCGTGCCTGCCGTCTTTCGCCATCGAGATTTGTATCGAAGGCGTGCCATCCTGCCGGTAGTTCAGCGGAAAGCCATGGTGATAGATCGTATTGTCGCGGTCGCGGAAGAACTCGCTCGAGTCCTTCAGCTTCTGCAGGGCGTCCGGCTTCAGAAGCACGTACATGCGAAACTGCTGATCGCCGCGCGCACGTGGCACCTTCCCGTTGATCGTCTCGATGGCCTGTACCAAATCCAGCGCTGTTCCCACCGGCTTCCCCGACTTGTCCGTCAGGTTCGTGGTCATCAGCGCGTGCGTCACCGCCTCGTACGTAGTGCGCGTCGAAAGCGAGAACTGGTTGTACTCGGTGGGCTCCGAGTGGTCATTGGTCATGCGGTTATAGTCCGCATACCACTCGTCGATAAGCTGCTTTTGCGCCGGTTTCAGCTCTTCATACTTCCCGTGGAACTGCGGCTGCGTGCCGGCGGTCTGCCCCTGCCCGGCGAGCACCCCCACCGGCAGAAGCAGCAGCACCAGCATACGAATGTAACCGCCCATCTTCGTTCCCCCCGAGCGCACGATTCACTATAGCCCGGCCGTCCCATCTTCGCGACTTGTCCGCATCGGGGCAGGAGGCAACCAACTCCAGATTGCCCGTCAGTCACACGTAATCCAGAAGAGCTCCGATACACTGTTCGAACAATAGACATTCGAACTGTCAACGTTGTCGCGAAGATCACAATCCTCACTTGGAGCGAATCATGAGAAAGATATTTCTTTCCCTTGGGCTTCTCTGTCTATCGATTTCCGCGTTCGCGCAACCACAAGGGGATCCGGACTTCTCCTCTTCAATGGCAAGATATTTACAAGCATTGCTGCACACCCTTACGTCGAAGCGTTGGCTATTCGCGGCGACCGCATAGTGGCAACCGGCGATACGAAGACCATTCAGGCGATGGCTGGTCCGAAGACGAGCGTGATTGACCTGCATGGCAGCACGGCCATTCCGGGTATCAACGATGCCCATCACCACTTGCAAGCTCGGGCCGCCCGAGGATCGAGCCGGGTAAGCTTGCAAATATCGCGGTACTGTCGCAAAACATATTCGCGGTGCCACTCCTGAATTGCCAAAGACGGTGTCGGTGCTGACGATGGTAGGCGGCAAAGTTATATACCAGGAAAAAGCTGCAAATATCAATGGAAGAGCCGAACCCGAATGTAGCCAGCCAGGAAACACGGGGACCGGTCACCTCGTTTCCGGCCGACACGTGTGGGAACAAACCAGGAACGGAACAAACCAGGACAGACGGAAGCGAACCTAGTGCCTTCTCGTGCTTTCGGATCGTTCACTTGCGGTGCGAGAGGCCGGCACCGTTACGTTCCGTCTGGTCACTATTTCCCGCCTTGCGAATAGCGGCCAGGGAGGGTCTGGTAAGCTGGGTTCGCTCTTCAAACGAACTCGGATCGAGGATAGATAATGCGTATTTGTACTCTGGTTCTTGCAGGTGCCGTGATGGTGAGTGGTGGTGTGCGGATGCGGGCGCAGATGAGTGGGCCCCCGCCTTCGCCGCCGGTGGGTACAAAGGAAGACCCCGCGAAAGCGGTGGACGGTTTGCTCTCCTTGTTGGAGTTCCAGGTAGTGGGCGCGGCGAAGACTATGCCTGCCGATAAGTACAGTTTCGCGCCCGCGCAAGGCATCTTTGCTCCGGGCCAGACGACGAAGTTCGATACCGTGCGCACCTTCGTGGCACAGGTGACGCACCTGGCGCAGGCCAACTACTTCTTTTTCACCTGGAGCGGCATTAAGCCTGACCGCGACGTGAAGGCAATCGGCTCCATTACAACCAAGGACGAAGCGGTGGCTGCACTCGAAGCATCGTTCGCCTACGCGCACAAGGCGATTGCGACCATCACGACAGAAAACGCATTCGTCGCCATCAAGCCGGTCGACGGGTACAGCACCCGGACTACAATTGCCGCTTTTGCAGTAGCCCATGGGAATGATCACTATGGTCAGATGGTGGAGTACCTGCGAATGAACGGCATTGTGCCGCCCGCGAGTGCCAAGTAGTATTCGTTAGCGAGTCAGCAGGAATCAGCCTTGAACTGCGCGGCGGCCATCTTCTCCATGACGATGACCCCGGAAAACATCGATGAGCTCGCGGGGAGGCTTGCAGGAAGGCGGCCGCGCATATACTTTTCTCAGCCGTCCCTCTCGTGCGAGGTATTGTGAGCACAACGACCTTTCCTGGTCCGCAGCATGTATCCGTCGACGGAGCTGGAGAATCGACCGTTACCCGCATCCAGTCCATCGACATCTTCCGTGGCATCACCCTTGCCGTAATGATTTTCGTGAACGACCTGGATGGCACCAAGGGTCTCCCCTGGTGGACCTTCCACGCCAACGCCAGTTGGGACGTGATGACCTACGTCGATATGGTTTTTCCGGTCTTTCTCTTTCTGGTTGGCATGTCCCTCCCCATCGCGGTGAAGGCGCGCTTGCGCAGGAATCCCTCGCAATGGGCGCTCTGGACGCACGTCTTCATGCGTTCCGCTTCGCTTGTGATCCTGGGGCTTATCCTCGCAAACGGTGGCAGCGCTGATCCCAGGCACATGATCGTTGCCCGGCAACTCTGGGTGCTCCTCGGCGTCCTCGGCGCGTCCTTGTTCCTGAGCGTCTACCCTGGCAAGGGCGATAGCCCCTGGTGGCATAAGGCGCTCCGTACGCTTGGAGCCGTCATGGTAATCGCCATGTACTGCCTCTTCCGCCGCACCGGCCACGACGGCCAGGTCCACTGGATCGACGGTTCCTACCCGGAGATCCTCGGCCTGATCGGCTACGCCTATTTTGCCGTCTGCCTGCTCTATATCCCGTTTCGCCGCTGGCTGATCGCTCCGTTCCTATGGTTGATTGGCCTGGTCGCCTTCAACGCGTTGACGACTGCACCTTTCATCGCCATGGTCGCCCCTCACTCCGCTGCTGCTGCTCACTGGCTCAGATTCCAGTTCGGCCTGCGCGGGTATCAGTGGCCTTGGGGCAACGGGTCATCCGCCAGTCTCATCATGGCCGGCATCGTCACCACTGTGATCTTCCTGGAGGTGAGACGCTTCCGCACTTTTCGCCAGAAGCTCGTGCCTGCGATGGCCTTTGCCCTATCCGCGTTGGCCGCGGGATACCTGCTAAAACCGCTGGGCATTTCCAAGATCCGGGCCACTCCCACCTGGTGCCTTTACACCATTGCGTTCGCAGTGGCCGCATTCACTTTGCTCTATTGGGTTTGCGACATCAAAAAAAGAACTGGATGGGCGTTTGCCTTCCTCCCTGCCGGCTCTAACACCCTGGCGACCTATCTCCTTCCGGACTACTGGGACATAATCCTGAGCCTGCTCGGCATTACCTTCTTTGCCCAGCACTTCGGCTACGGGTGGCACGGTATCGCGAAGTCCCTGGTCTTCACCTGCTTGGTGTTGGCCATCGCCGCTTTGCTTACGAGAATGAAAATACGCCTTGCCCTCTAGGCCGTCAGGTGATGCGCAGGCAAACCTGGGGACGTTCACCACGTTTACATGGTAAAAGACAAAACGTAACCGTTGCTGCACTCTTCGAGAAACGGGGAGGAATACCCCGGATTGCCTGGAGCCCACGAACGCCGGGGGTTGTATGGTATCCACATGTCGAGCCGAGTAGTGCCTTCACACTAGAGCGGGGACAAACATTGCCGTAGTTGGTTGTGGGTATCTGACCAACCCCGTTTCGGTAATTCGGCGTCCCGTTGCCGCAAGAAGGTCTATAAGTGCAACGAAAATCAGACGCAGACCGGCTGACATCTACGCCCTCTAGGTATGCTCCTGCGATTGCCAACCGGGAAACCCGGCGGCCAATGGAACCTTTCCATGTCTACACCGACTAGTGGCTTTGAGGGGTAGCCCTGAAGACATCTTCAGTAACAAATGAAGCGCTTTCGGCCAGTGGATAACAATGAGAAACTGGCATACATGGAACATTTCTTTGTCATAGCCTTCTACGGCATTCTTGCCTTTGTAGTAGGTCTGTTCAGTTGGTCTTTTCTGCCCGGCTACATGCGAGAGAAGGCCAGGAACGTTGCCACAAAGGAAGACATACAGGAACTCACTAGGCAAACGCGGATACTCACCCAAACCACAAAAGAGATTGAAGCAAGAATTTCAATCAGCGTATGGTCAAAACAACAACGGTGGGATATTCAAAAGACAGCGCTTTTAGACAGCTTGAAAGACCTTGCTACCGCCGAAACGTTTCTGGTGCGATTGGTACAGACATTCGTTGATACGAAAGATCAGCCACAGGGGTGGGAGACGCGACGCAAAGAAGCGAACGAAAAATATGCTGATAAAATCAACAATTTCTGGCGAACGCAATTAGCAATCGAAATTGTGTGTGGCAGGGAGATCGGGAGTCATTTTCAGGAGATTGATACTATCTTCGATCGCGTGCGCAAGAGCCTCAAACAAGGCGAGTTCGATAACATTTTGAATACGCAGTATCCAGAGCTTCTGGCGGCCAAGAGGCAATTAGGAGAGACAGTTCGTAGAAGGTTAGGCCTTGATGTCGAGACCGGGGAGGAGCTTGTTCCGGGCTCAGGTGTCATCCTTCCATCCAGTCAGTCTTCGGCACCTCCAAGCCCTGATTTGCAAGGCCGCGCAATTGGGACCCGATAAGCGAGTTTCGAAGCCGCATTTCGGGACGGCCGAAGTAACCCCCACTCGTCAAGCCCTTTGCAGGAATGTTCGATGGAGGTTACTTCGTTCCGACTCCCTCTACGTGTACGCCTTCTCTCCGCCGACCTGCGAATCCCAATACGTCGTAGGATCGGTGAAGAACTCACCCTGCCTGCAGAGGTTACGCATCGCTTCTTCATTGACTTTGATGCCCAGGCCCGGCCCATTGAAAACGGGGATGTAACCCTTAACCACCAGGTCCCCTTTGTCGCATAAGTCTTTGTGCCAGGCTGGCTGCGGCTGGTGCCATTCCATGGCCAGGAAGTTTTCGCAGGCGGCGATCGCCTGCGCGGCGCACGCGTAGCCGATCGGCGTAGCGTTGCTGTGGACCATCATTCCCACCGAATACCTGGCCGCCATGTCGGAGGTCTTCTTCAATTCCAGACAGCCGCCGATCACAAGGTGGTCCGGGTGGATGTAGTCGACTGCGCGCGCCTGGCAAAGCGCCTCGAGCGATTCCACCAGGTAGGCGTCTTCGCCGGTTAAGGTGGACACCTTGACCGAATCGGTGATGAGTTTCCACTCCTCTACCCGGAACCAGGGGACCATGTCTTCCAAAGTCGAGGGATTGACCCTCTCCAGCGCATTCGCCAGCTTGATGCAACTTTTCACGGTCAGGTGCCCGAAATGGTCGTGACCCATGGGAACATCACCAGCCTCGCCCATGGCTTCCTTAATCGCTGCGACGTGGTCCGCTACAAGTTCACATCCCTTGTCGCTGATCTCTAATCCCTCATAGTAGTTCTCGGGGGGGACACCGCCCGGCTCGCCGTAATAGCCATTCGGAGCATAGATCGTGCCCGGCTTGCCTCGGAGGATGGGAACTACCGGCAGGTCGTATTTGAGCATCGTAAACCCGGAGGCGACTCTCTCCTTATAATCGGCGGCGATGTCTGCGATGGAGTCTGACTTCGGGTCACCCTCGCTGTACATGCGGACCTTGTCGCGGAATTTCCCGCCAAGCATCTGGTAGATCGGCACGCCATAAGCCTGGCCGGCCAGATCCCACAGTGCGTTCTCAATCGCGTTCACGCCGCTCCCCTGACGGTTATATCCGCCATGCATCTTGATCTTGCGGAAGATTCTGTCGACGTTGCAGGGATTCTCGCCGAGTAGCCGGGCCTTATGCATCAGAATGTAGTTCGGCTGGGGGCCGTCCCCGATCGCCTGGCCGTAACCTGAAATTCCCTGGTTGGTATCGATCCGGACGATGATCGTGCCGCCAGAGGCCGCTCCCGCTCCGGGTGTCGCTGGAGGAATCGGTCCCCGCGGCGGGCCCCCAATGCCGCGCGCGACGCCGGTGCCGCCCGCGCTGCTCGGGCCGCCATTGCCCTCCCGGATTGGCTGGCCTCCTGGCCCTCTCAGAACGGCAATGCGCATGTCCGTGATTTTCAAGTCCGACGCAATCGAATTCCGGTTAACATTCTGCGGATACGCTTCCAGGTCGGCCCAGAGGCCAAGCCCCGCTGCTGCCGCGCCCATGCCCAAAAACTTACGCCGCCCAATTGTTCCTTTTGTAGACATTATTTTCCCTTTCGCCACCAAGACTGACTCGCTTCTGGAACCGGTCAATTCTATCCGAACTTATGTATACGAGGTTAATTTCGAAGCAGACGCTCGCACGCCTGGAGGTTCATTCCTTCTAACCGGTTATCTGGCGTTTCCCAGCCGCGACAGTGCGAGATGGTCGAATGAGCACTTCGTCAGAAATGCAAGCGATATCGATTCGCTTGTTTACTGCCAATCTTTTAGAGGCTGATCGCAGAAAAACCAAGCGGCCCACATTTGCGGGCCGCCAGGATTGCCGTCCTTTCTTTTGGTGAAAGGTTTTAAGGAGCGATCAGAAGCCAGACGAGCATATAAGCATCCAGAAGGATCATTCCACTTCCCAATCGCTGGCCGGAACCGTGTTCTCAAGGGTAAGTCCCACCTCGCCGCAGCGAGCATCAGGACCTTGAAGGGTAAGTCCCACCTCGCCGCAGCGAGCATCAGGACCTTGAAGGGTAAGTCCCACCTCGCCGCAGCGAGCATCAGGACCTTGAAGGGTAAGTCCCACCTCGCCGCAGCGAGCATCAGGACCTTGAAGGGTAAGTCCCACCTCGCCGCAGCGAGCATCAGGACCTTGAAGGGTAAGTCCCACCTCGCCGCAGCGAGCATCAGGACCTTGAAGGGTAAGTCCCACGTCGCCGCAGCGAGCATCAGGACCTTGAAGGGTAAGTCCCACCTCGCCGCAGCGAGCATCAGGACCTTGAAGGTAAGTCCCTCGCCGCAGCGAGCATCAGGACCTTGAAGGTCCTCGCCGCAGCGAGCATCAGGCCTTGAAGGGTACGGCCTTCAGGCCGTACGTAAAAACCCTTTGCAATGAATTCGGCTTTAGCCGCTGAAGGAGCGTCCAGTACAAACAGCTTTATCCGGAGCATGTTCAGGCCTCGCAATCCACTTCCTCGTGCGGCGATCATCAAACCAGCGCTGTCATGGTTACTAAAGACTTCTTCTCCCGCTCGCTCAGTCTCTGGCGCGTATCTAAAGGCCGTGCTACTGTCTCAGCAAGTACCCACACGTCGGTGCCGTCCTTGATGACGGCACTGTTTGGCATTGCACCGGCGCTCTGTGCCCGTGCATCCGCCGCCAATCGCCGGAAAAGTATCAGCGCTTGCCAGCGTGATGGCCCGGTGAACCCAAATGCCAATGTGACGATTACGCCTTTCCGCAGCATTGCCGCGCTCCGCAACGGCGTGCCTGCGGAGAGAAAAAAACCAGCGTGCACAGGGGGCGCTCAGCGCGTTCTCTTGACCGGGCAGTCTTGACAACTTGGGAAACACTCCACAACCATCCCTGCGATGGTCTCCGAAGCCATCTGTCTCGAGGCCGGCCCTTTCCCCCAGTCAGAAAAAATCCCGGCCCCGGGGCAAGATGATCAAATTAATTAATCTGGTCATCTTGATCATCTTCGTGAAACAAAGGACTTATTTGGCAACCTTGCCAAATCGCTCGCGTCGCTGAGGACTTACTTCGCTTTCTTCGCGCATTTTCGCACAAGAAGAAAAACAACCCGGCGCGTCCCAGGCCAGAGCCCGCCCCATCCCCGGTTGAGCTACTAATGCCAAAAAAGACCTAAAAATATCCAATTTTTAAAAATGACTGAACAGGGCCGCGGTGGGGCCCCTGGAGGAGTTCGATCGTAGTCACACCACTTGCATACAGGAAAAAGCAAAACATCCACCCCTACTGCGAGTAGTGGTACCCACGATGCGCGTCGTAGGCGAACTTCATCAACCCATCGCGGTAGTCGATGCTGACCGTCATCTGCCCCAGTGCAGTGATGCCGATAAATCCTGCCACTTCCATATTGAGGTTCTTGCTTAAGTTGGGTGTCTCAAACGCGGCCACATTCTCGATCTTGTGCTCGATGTTGGCGAACCTGAAAGTGATGCTGTCCGCGACATACACCTTGTCTACTTTGCCGCTGATGCCTCGCACGCTAACTTTGTCCTGGCTATGCACCTTTGTCACTTCGCGCGCAACCTCGGGCGTCACCGTGGTAGAAAAGGCGCCCGTATCCAGAATGAAAAGTTTAGGCGCGCTGTTGTTGAGCGTAACGGGCAGCAGCAGATCGTGCCCGCTACGATAGACGTGTATCCAATCCTTCATCTCGGGGGCGACATACCGGTCATAAGGCCCATGCGCGGCAGGCTTCGGCGCAGGTGCGGCAGCAGGAGGCGCGGATGCGGGCGGCGGGGCCTTGTCGTCCTGGGAATCGTCTTGATCTGTATCACCGTGGGTCTCGAGGGTGGGTTTGAGCCCGCTGGTGTCGTTGGGGCGCGCAGGCAAAGGCGACAGCAGCAACTTACGCATGGGATAGTCGAGGGTGACGAGAAAATGGGAAAAAACATCCATGCCGATCAAGCCGTCAATGTCGACTACGTTGCCCTTGTCCATCACCTGGACGGCGCAATCTTTGAACTCCAGCGAGCCGATCTTGATGTCATCCGCGAAAGTGGTATAGGCGCCCTTCCTACCTTGGCTCCCGACGCCGCCCACCTCAGTTCGACTGAACTGCTTGAGCCCCGCATGATCGGCGACCGAACGGCTGACCAATAATCCGCTGGCGCCCGTGTCGATCTCCAGCCGGGTATCGTGATCGTTGAGCTTGACCTCCAGTCCAAAGGCGCGGATATGGTTGGCGTCTTGCATCAGGTTGGTGAACCGTATCTCCGCGGTGTCTGTGTTGGAGACCAGGCGGCAGGCCTTGTGTGGCTCAATCTCCTGCTGCTTCAAGTAGTCGAGGTAAAAGTTGAGGCTCTTAATCGTCTCCGGATCTTCACCATTCGGGCTGGCCAGGTAAGACTCCAGTTCGGCGATGCGTTCCTTCAGCGGAAGTGTATTCAGGAAGCGGCTACGAATTCTAGGATTAGACGGATCCAATGCGTGCGCAGTGCTTATCTCCTTTGCTGCGGCTGCGTAATACGAGTTAAGCCGGAGTAGCCTGGCACTGAGCACCCGCACCTCCGGGTTGCAAGGGTCGAGCTTGATGGCGTCGTTAGTCGTGGAGAGCGCGAGCCAGGGTGTGCCTGCTCGATATTGCACCTCGCCCAGCGCGCCCATCAGCATCCCCGATTGAGGATTCTGCGCGAGCGCCTTATGAACCAGCGCATCCGCTTCGGTTATCTTTTGCTGCTTCAGGAGTACTTCTACCAGGCCCGCGCTCAGTACAGGGTCATAAGGCTTTTGTTGAAGCTGCGCCTGGTAGAGAGTGGCCGCTCGATCGTAATCACTGTGCAGGAAGGCGTCTTCCGCCTCTGACGGGTGGTGGATACCGATCACGTGGCAGGTGGTATCCGCTGCTGCTGGGATGCCCCCGCCAAAGATTGCCATCATGATTGAGACAGCGAGCCATCGACCAACCCACGCAGTGCAAGCGGGCATAAATAAATGTGGCCTCCAGCGGGATACTCTTCCCAGGGATATAGACGAACGATCGCTGACACAACCACACTTTGGGGTCATGCTTAGAATACGAAAGAGCCCGAAAAAGTGACGCAGAGGAAGAGCCCCTTGAAGACCGTGCGCGACCACCTAAACAAAGCTGTGTCCATTACTTTACTTTTACTGCTAGCCGCACCGGCCATTGAGGCAGCGCAAGACCCAGCCCGTGAACAGGCTCGCTCCATGGTCATGACACAGTACGGAGTCGTGGCAACCCTGCAGGCCGTCGCTTCTCAGGCGGGCGCGGCAATTCTGGCCCGGGGTGGCAGCGCAGTGGACGCAGCCATCGCGGCCAACGCTGCCTTGTCGGTGATTGAGCCCATGATGAACGGGGTCGGCGGTGATCTCTTCGCCGTCGTCTACGATACGAAAGCGAAGCATCTCTATGGTCTCAACGCCAGTGGATGGGCGCCGAAAAATCTAACCTCTGAAGCTCTCAAGGCCAAGGGATTGACCGAGCTGCGCACCATCGACCAGGTCACGGTGCCGGGAGCTGTCGCCGGCTGGGATGCTTTGCATCAACGCTGGGGAAAGCTCTCGCTGGCCGAGGATCTGGCCCCCGCCATCGCCTTGGCGGACCAAGGCATTGCCGTCACCGAGACGGACGCAGACAACTGGAATACCTACGGAATGCCCTTCCGCAACGATCCTGAATTTGCCCGCGTCTTTCTGCCTGGCGGTAAAGCGCCGGTTGCTGGCCAGTTGTTTCGTAATCCAGAACTGGCGCGCGCGCTCCAGCGCATCGCGGAGCATGGCCGCGATGGGTTTTACAAAGGACAAACAGCGGCCGCGATCCTGAAGCTGGAGCGTGATCTGGGCGGCTATATGGAAGCCGGCGATTTATCCGAATTTCAGCCGGAATGGGTTGATCCCGTCAGCACCACCTATCATGGCTGGACCGTCTACGAGATGCCCCCCAACGGGCAGGGAATTGCGGCGCTCGAGATGCTGAACATCATGGAACCATTTCCGATCAAAGAGTGGGGGCACAACAGCCAGAAATCCCTGCACCTGGAGATCGAAGCCAAGAAGCTCGCCTATGCTGACCTTCAGCAGTATGTGGGCGATCCTCATGCGACCCACATTCCGACAGCCGCGCTTATCTCCAAGGATCTGGCAAAACAACGGGCGAAGCTGATTACGGATAAGGCTGCGTGCCATGTATTGCCTTCCGATTTGCAGCAGCGCCTTTCTCGTCTATCGAGCGACACGACCTATCTGGCTGTAGTGGACCGTGATGGGAATGAAGTCTCTCTGATCCAGAGCAATGCCGGAGCCTTCGGCGGCGGGTTGGTTGCCCCGGGCACCGGCTTCCCCCTGCAAAATCGCGGCGGTGGATTCACCCTCGAGCCGGGGCGGCCGAATACGCTTCGTCCGCGAACTCGCCCGCTTCACACCATCATCCCCGCGTTTATGCAGAATGGTGATCGGCGCATCGCCTTCGGCATCATGGGCGGCTTCAACCAGGCGCAGGCCCACGCGCAGTTTGTTTCCAACGTAGTCGACTTTGGCATGAACATTCAGGCCGCCCTGGAAGCAGCGCGCTTTACCAAGCGCGACTTTGCTGGCTGCGGCGTGTGGGTCGAAAATGGAGTAGCCCCGGACGTGGTCGCTGGCTTACAAAGCCAGGGCCACGACGTAAAAGTCTGGCCGCGCTACTTCCAGGGCATGGGCCGGGGCAACGCAGTCGAGGCCAACGACGCGTCGCCGGTTCACTACGGCGCCACCGATCCACGAGCCGACGGAGAAGCCGTACCCGAACAAATGCCCTTTTAACCTCGTCTTTTTCAAAGTGAAGTTGGGTGCCCCATTGCCCCGATTTCCTGTGGAGGCTTGTGGCATTGATACACTCCACGCGCCTTTCCTCAATGAAAAGCGCACACGCGGGTCTCTATAGCACAGCGTGGCAGGAAATCGGAGTCAAGCCCCGTTTTTGGGCTTGAGGGGGATACGCTGCTATCGATCAACAAGCCCCATCATGCGCTCGTTATAACGCGGCCCGGAAATAGCTTCCGGAGCCAACGCATGATCAAGCTGAGCCACTTCCTCCGGCGAGAGCAGCAGGGATGCGGCAGCAACGTTCTCTTCAAGGTAGCTCCGCCGCTTCGTGCCTGGGATCGGCACCACGTCCTCGCCCTTCTGCAATAGCCAAGCCAAAGCGATTTGGCCAGGCTTGGAGTTATTCCGTTCGGCGATCTCCTTCACCAGGGAGGCGGCGCGCACGTTCGCATCGTAGTTCGCGCCCTGAAACCGCGGATCCCCCCGGCGAAAATCCCCCTCGGGGTAGTCTTCCGCGCGTTTGCATGTGCCCGTCAAAAAGCCCCGGCCTAACGGGCTGAAGGGCACAACGCCGATACCGAGCTCGCGCAGCAACGGAATGATTTCAGGCTCCAGGTTGCGCTCCCACAGAGAGTATTCGCTTTGCACAGCTGTGACCGGGTGCGTGGCGTGAGCACGTCGGATCGTCTTCTCGCCCGCCTCCGAAAGACCGAAATAACGTACTTTCCCGGCTCGCACCAACTCCCCAACCGTTCCTGCAACGTCCTCGATGGGCACCTGGGGATCAACGCGATGCTGGTAAAGCAAATCGATATATGCAACCTTCAGGCGTCGCAGGGAAGCGTCGACGACTTCGCGAATGTGTTCTGGACGGCTGTCGGTCCCGGTATTCTTGCCATCCTCGATGCGAAACCCAAACTTGGTAGCGATGATGGCTTGTTCCCGCCGTCCTTTGAGCGCCCGCCCTACCAGCTCTTCATTGACGAATGGGCCGTAGACCTCGGCAGTGTCAAAAAAGTCGAGTCCCAGCTCGAGAGCACGGTGAATAGTGGCAACTGACTCCTTTTCGTCTGCCGGACCATAGGATTGGCTCATTCCCATGCATCCCAGGCCGAGAGCAGACACCTCAAGGCCCTGACTTCCCAATTTTCGTTTAGCTAACATGTCAGCTTGGATGCTCCCGCATCTCCTTCCGGTGCAGCGCCCCACCGCAATTCTGACCAGCCGATGGGCCCGCAAATCCGTGGTATACCGTACATAAGAGATGCCCCCACAAGAACAACAAAACTCCACCGGTCGATCGTGGATTGTTGCCCTGACCAGCTTCTTCTTTATCCTGCTGCAGAGTGCCTGTACCGCGGTGATGGCCATCAGTGGCGTGCGCCTAATCATTGGGCTGGGCGCGCTGGCTGCGGCTGCTGGACTAAACCGGCCGGCGAGCGGCTTTCATGCGGATGCGATCCGTATCCCGATGATGGCGATCGCTCTCATCGGGTCACTTATCAATCTGTATGTGATCTGGAGAATCCGCAGTCTGCGCTCCCGGCCGTCCTCGCAGTGGCGCACAACACCCGCAACCCCGAAACAGAAGCGCGCCGAAACCTTCCAGATCGTGCTTGCAGTCATCACTCTGGCGCTGGTCATAGCGGAGTGGATCACTCACCGCATCGTGCATAATGCTTAAGATTCTAGGCCCTGTATTTCTTCTTCCAGGCGGGCGTGCAGCCGTTCACTGAAGCCCAGCGGTAACTCAAAGACGCGCTCGTCCGCGGTCAGTATCAGAATGTTGCGGGTTGAATCCAAAATTGCCGAGCAGATCTCGCAATGCTCCAGATGCTTCTGCACCTGTTCCAGCACATCCGCTGGGAGAGTTGCATCCAGGTAGCCGGAGATGTGCGCCCACACGTGTTTGCACTCTATGACCACGCCCACCACCTCCGTTTGGGAGCTACCTGCTTCAACTCGGGCGCCAGCTTCTTTTGCAACATCATACGTGCTCGATGAAGGCGGACTTTTACTGCGGCTACGCTAATGCCGAGCGCTGTAGCGGACTCATTGATACTCAGTTGCTCAATGTCCCTTAATTGGAAGACCTCGCGGTAGATCAGCGGCAGCCCGCTGATTGCTTCTTGCAGCAGAAGCCTGACCTCTTTGCGCTCCAGCGCCTCGGAAGGTATCTCCCTCCAATCTCGTAATAGATACGGTGCCGTATGTCCCGGGTCTTCCGCAGCATCATCCAGCGACTCCATCTTGACCTTGTCCCGCTGGCGGATACGAGTTCGTGCCTCGTTGAGGGTGATGCTGACCAGCCAGGTTCCGAATCCGGCCTCGCCACGAAAGCTGGACAAGTTGCGGAAGGCTTTAAGGAAAGCCTCCTGGGCGGCGTCCTCCGCATCGGCCTCATTGTGAAGGAAGGACAATGCCATGATGTAGACCCTGCGTTCATAGGGACGAATCAGCTCGTGAAAGAGCGGAGAGTCGCCGGCAAGGATCTTAGCGATCATCTGAGCTTCATCCCGTCCTTCGGTGGTTCCCGCCATGCAATCTCTCTACAGCGGTTTGGTATCCGCGCCAAGCACACGTCCGTTGCCCGGCGTTTGCGCGAATAGGATCAGATGATGTCTCTGCGCAGCCTCAAATGTCACTGGAATCTGGACCTGCACGGTCCTCTCCCCGGCGGCCCGCAGCCTGCCCACCAGGGAGATGGATCGCGCTACAGCGACATGCGCAAGTGTCTGACCGGAGTTTTCGCCGCGAACGACCGTCGAGTGATCAGAATCGTCGGTAAGGACCGCCATGAGATCCGCACCGTGGGCCGGCACATCGCCGCTGGCAGAAAAGTTCACCGTCAAGGTCCTTCCAGCCACGCTCAACGAAAGAATGCGGAGAGATAGTCGGGAATGCTGCGCTTCCTCTGCCTCCACCGCGCGCAGCAGCGCTGAGCGGTCGCTGCCGACAATCTGCTCTGCTCCGTTAATAACCATCTGCGGCGTGTATACGCCCTCCAGATGGAATCGCTCGCTATAGGCATTTTGCCGTTCCGTGTAAGCCGGTGAGGAAAAAGGATCGGACCAGCCGAGCCCATTCCAGTACGTAACATGCTCGCTGATGCCCACCACCAACTGGTCTCCGGGGGTCCGGCTTCCATTCACCTGCCGGAGCAAGGCATCTGCCGGAGGGCAGCTGGAGCACCCTTCGGAAGTGAACAACTCTATCAGCACCACCCTCTGCGCCGGCCCGTCCACGGCCGTTTGTGCCTGCAGGGCCACCGTCAGGGCAATGGCCAATCCTGCGAAAATTCGTTTGTACATGGATGCCTCAGCTGCGCATAAGACGCACGCCCGGCCGGAGAGTTACAGTCCATTCGCTGCCAGGGCTGCAAATCGTGGCCGGGACAGGCCGGACGTGAGGCGCAAAACTTTCCCCGCGCCTTTCCTACATGTTTGTGTGGCCGGCGCGCATTTCCTCGTTGAATGCAGGCTTGGTCAGATCGAGAGCCTGCTGCAGGCGCGCACGGAACTCGGCTTCGCGCGCCATCAGCGCGGGGGTAGCTGCAGCAAACTCCGCCCCGCCGTCCTTCTCCCCACTCAAGGTCACCAGCCCCTTGGTGGCCAACTCTGCCGCCATACGGACCAGCTCCTCTGGAGTGGTGTTCAGGTATTGCGCGTCTCGCGGGTCTGCGATCCATACCGGCTGCGAGTTACCCAACACGCCCGATAGCCAGAAGGCCTTGACCACCAGAAATTGCTGGCGGCTTTCGTCATTCGTGTCGGTGAAGAAAAACTTGTTTTGCCAGCGGCTGTAATAGCGCGTGGTCACGGGAACGGGCTGACGGTTGCCGCTCTTCAGCAGTTCGAGCTGCCCCTGGTCGAGCGTCTTGCGAATGGCGCTGTAAATAAACGTCTCGGCGTAGGGCTGTTCCGGCGCCGGGACGATCTCCGCAAACGTCACGGTCATGCTGGCGGAAATCTTTGCGTGCAGCAGGGAGTCGGTGCCGTCGGCCACATGGACCACTCCGTGGACGATGTAGGTATCCGCGCCCGAAACGGAGCGGTGGAAGGGCCAACGGAAGTCACTGAAGATGATCGGCATACCGGCCACGGTTACATAGGCATCCGGGCGCGGGTTGCGCAGCCGCTTGGCCTCGTTGCGCAAGTGCGAGGTCATCTCCGGCAATAGCTCAGGACGATTGAAGTCGAAATCCTCGCTCAGCTCCAGCCGCAGCGTGCGCTCGGCGGGAGCATCTTTCGAGAGCCCAATGCGGAAGATAGCGGTGGGGCGGCCATTGAAATCGATGCCCTCCTCAGAGGAGAGAATGGTCAAGCCGGCGTTGGCGGCGGCGACGCCGACGGCGGTACTCAGAGCAGTCACGGGATTTGCGGGCATGGGTCTACTTTCCTGCGCAAGTGGAGAGTCTAATTGTACCGGTACGGGGGCCTGTGCAGCGACCATGGGACCCACCTGCTATTGGGACAGTGCGAAGGCCACCAGGGTGCGGCCATGCTTGCCGGAGGACTGCTCAAACTCCTCCAGCAACTCCGCTTCGCGTCCCTCAGGATCGACGGGCATCTCGCAGGCTTCAATCTGCTCCTCGCTGGCGCCGTGATAACAGAGCTCGCAGACGCCGAGGCCCTGTTCCGAGCGAACCGGCGGCCCAAACACGCGGCAGGTCATGGGGCGGGACTGGTACAGGTCACAGAGGCCGGTGGCGGGATCGAGCGCGGCACAGGGCTCGTCGTTGGCGAAGTCCTCAAAACGGGCTTCTCCCTCTTCCGAAGGGTCCAGCAATCCCGTTATGGGATCACCGGGAAAGTCTTGGGCCAGGCGCTCGACCGATTTCCGCGCCCGCTCGCGAATCGATTGGGCTCGCTCCGGCTCGCTCCCCACGAGCTCCTCAAGCCCCTGCTGCAAGCGAGCGGCATCGAGCTGATGGATAGCGAAGACGCCAACGCAGCATTGCGTGCACCCGGGCTTGCAGACAAGCCAATCGCCGCTGCGGCGCGCGGCGTCGGCCAGCGCAGCGTCAAGTATTTGCACCAGTTGATGGTCGCCCGCGGGGAGCATACATCAATGCTAACTCCTCGTAAACTCGGCGAAAGTGAACAGCGTCTATAGAAATGACCTGCTCTGCGACATGCACTAGCCCGCCGTAGCATGAATAGGCTGTGAAAAAAAGGTGAATCCAGAGCAACTTTCCAGTAGGGTTAAACGTTAGTGAGTGTAGGTAAACCCGCGCCTCAAGGAGATTCGTGAAGAGATCGTACCGCTCCCCCAGCGTTCTGCGTACCTTGTTTTTGTTGCTCGGCGCCCTGCAGATCGCAGCCCTACTTGTCGCGTTCGAACGCCCGGCACGCGCCTACGTCGATCCAGGATCTGGCTTTGTCTTCCTCCAGGTTGCCGGTTCCATGTTTGCCGGCGGGGTTTACTATATGCGCCATCGCCTGAAACGGATTCTTAATGCGATGCGCGGATCTTCTTCGCAAGCCGGTACCCAGACAGAGGTCGCAGAGAACCAGCCATGAGCCAGGGCACGTCGCAAAACATTGCGACGTTTCGCGATCCAGCGGGGTCGCTGAGGATTCATGGCGAACAGGTCCTGCGAACCGTCCAGCCCACCTACGCACCGGAATGCCTGCGCTTCCTGCGATCTGACTTAGCCAGGCGTTGGACAGACCAGGGCCATTTGGTCGCGAGTCAGATACTGTCTGAGGAAGCGGATCAACCCCTCCTGCTGGAGCATCCCCGGGTTTTCTTTCCGTCCTATCCTTGGGAGTGGACGCCGGGGCAGTGGGTGGCGGCAGGGGAACTAACCCTCGAGCTATGTACCGAGTTGCTCCATGAAGGCTGGATCCTCAAGGATGCGACCCCGCTAAACATTCTCTTTGAGGGTTCGCGCCCGGTTTTCGTCGATTTGCTTTCCATCGAGCGTCGCGACCCCCGCAGTCCTCTGTGGCTTGCCTACGGACAATTTGCCCGCACGTTCCTGCTTCCTCTGGCAGCGTACAAGCACCTCGGCTGGCCCTTGGCAGCAACGCTGAATCGTCGTGACGGCTATGAGCCCGTCGACCTGTATCCGTATCTTTCGAGTATGCAGCGGTGGAGTGCGCCGCTGCGTTCGTTGGTCACCCTTCCTTATCTTTTCGAAAAGCGCAAGGCAGGAGGCGGGGCGCCTCCGAAGCTCGAGCAGGAGCCGGAAATCGCGGCCGAGGTTCTCCAGGGAAACTTGAAGGGTTTTGCACGAACGTTGCACGCGCTGGAACCAAAGGGCCGCGATTCGCGATGGAGCGACTACCAGACTGCTGCCGATCATTACACGGACCAGGAGCGGCAGCAGAAGCAGGAATTCGTTGACCGGGCCATGCGATTGCAGCGCCCCGAGTCAGTGCTCGACATCGGCGGCAATACCGGCCAATACTCGCGCGTGGCTGCCGGCGTGGGCGCGCGGGTGGTCGCCTGGGATACCGACGTTGCCTCTTCGGACCGCAACTGGAGAGAAGCCAGGGCTGCCGGCCTGCCGATACTGCCGCTGGTGGCTGATGCAGCCAGGCCGACTCCTGCGGTGGGGTGGTGCAACCAGGAGTCTCTCACCCTGCTGGAACGGGCGCGCGGCCGTTTTGATTGCGTCATGATGCTGGGCATTCTGCATCACCTGCTGCTGGCCGATCAGATTCCCATCGCTGACGTGGCCGCGCTCCTGGCATCGCTCACACGGCGTTCCAGCATCGTCGAGTGGGTTCCGAAGTCCGACGTGCGCTATATCGATCTTTGCCGCGGGCGCGACGAGCTCTATCAGCACCTGGACGAGGATTTCTTTGTCGCGGAGTTCACTCGCCATTTCACAATCCTCGCGCGCGAGCAACTGAGCAACGGCCGCGTGCTCTTTCTGTTCGAGAAAAAATGAAGCTCAAGACCATCCTTCAGGGCTTTGGCGCGGCCATAGTGCTCTTGATCCTTCGGGTCTGGCCGCAACTCTCGAGCTACCATCCCGTCATTTATCACAGCTTCTTGCCGATGCCGAGCGTGATTTGGGGCATCGTGATCGATCTGGTAGTTGTCAGTCTGTTGGCTGCGCTGCTATTCCGCTATCTCGAAAAAAGCCAGACTGGCTGGCGTACCGCGGTCTGGGCCTTTGTGGCGGCCGAGCTGGGCTCGGCGCTTTTGAGCGCGCTCGCGGCGATGCGGCGCGCGCCCATCCCTCACCTCAGCCCGAACACGGCATACATCCTGATTCTGCTGGCTGCGCTCATTCTGCGCTGGCTTCGACCCCTTGACTACCGCCGCTCGATCCACGGGCTTGGGGTACTGCTGGCGCTCGCAGGTTGCAGCATGCTGTGGATGATCCCGGAACTACTCTATCTTGGGCTGCGGGCGCAGCGGGTCGATGCCCCCGTACCCGTGACCTCTCCTGTTCTGGCCTCGCATCCAAGTGATCGGCCGGGCAGCCGCGGACGGATCGTTTGGCTCTTGTTTGATGAACTTTCATATGACCAAACTTTCGACCATCGATTTCCCGGGCTCGCCTTGCCCGCCTTCGACAGCTTCAAGAGCAGCAGCGTCTCTTTCAGTGCTCTGAAGCCACAGGGCTATTACACCGACCGCGTTATTCCTGCATTCTTTCTGGGCAAGCCCGTCGACAACGTCCGCAGCAATCTAGACGGAGACGTAATGGTCAGGTTGGACGGGAATAAGCAGTGGAAAGACTTCGATGCCCACGCTACGCTCTTCGCGGATGCCCAGCGTCTGGGCTGGACGACGGGTGTCGTGGGTTGGTACAACCCGTATTGCCGAATCCTCGCTGGCACGTTGAACTACTGCTACTGGAAGATGGGAGACGGTCAATCGGACGGAGCGATGCCCGATCATTCTGCCTTGCAGAATGCCGTAGCGCCGATCGTTGAAACAGTACGGGGGCTGAAGCATGAGCCGGGCTTCGCCTACGAAAAGCATGCGCAGGATTTGACGGCGATCATGCCCCAGGCCGAGGCGTTGATTCGCGACCAGAATATTGGTTTCGTTTTTATCCATCTGCCGGTGCCGCATCCTCCAGGCATATACGACCGAAGCCCGGGGCATCAACGCGCGAGCGGCAGCTATATCGACAACCTTGCGTTGGCCGACAAGTCCCTGGCCCAATTGATGGGGGTCTTGAGTAGTACCTCGTTAGCCGAGAAGACAACGGTGATCGTTTGTTCCGACCACTCCTGGCGCGTGCCCATGTGGCGGCCCGGAGTTTGGACCAAGGAAGATGAGGCCGCGAGCCACGGCCGCTTCGATCCACGCCCGGTGCTCATGATCCACTTCCCAGGTCAGCAAGAAGGGCGTGATGTTACAGCTCCCTATAACGCGATCCGCATCCACGAAATCATCGAACGCCTGTTGCGAGGTGAGAAGCCGGAATTCGATAAAGCTCTACTCGTGGGCGAGAGTGCGCATTGAAATCCTGGGTAAGGTACCTCTGCAAGACTCTGTGGCTAACCAGGTGAAGTGTTTCCAGTGACGGTGCCGGAGCACTCGCCCAAACCGATACTTACAAATCCGGCCCGCTCACAATAGCCGCGAAAAGTGATCTCGTCGCCGTCCGCAAGAAAATCGCGCTGCTCACCGGTGGGTAGCATGATGGGCTCGGCACCGCGGCGCGTGATCTCGAGTAGGCATCCACGCGACTCGTTCCTCGGCCCGGAGATGGTGCCGCTGCCCAGCAAATCACCCGGCTGAAGATTGCACCCGTTGCTGGTGTGATGAGTCAGCAATTGAGCGACGGTCCAATAGAGTTCGTCCAGGTTCCCGCGGCTAAGCTGGACCGCTTCGCAGCCTGTGGCGCGCATGCGAGCGGAACGAAGATATACCTCGACAATAAGGTCGATTCCGCCCTGCTTCCGCTCCTGGTCCGAGTCCAGGTAGGGAAGAGCTTGCGGGTCTTCTGGCGGGCGGGAGAACGCCGGGCTGCGAAAGGGGGCAAGCGCCTCCATGGTGACCACCCAGGGTGAGATGGTGGTGGCGAAGCTCTTCGCGAGGAACGGCCCCAGAGGCTGATATTCCCAGGCCTGAATGTCGCGCGCCGTCCAGTCATTCAACAGGCAAACGCCGAAGAGATGTGAGGGAGCGCGATCGATGGCGACCGGTTCGCCCGGGTGGTTGCCCGGCCCGACAAAGAAGCCGGCCTCGATCTCGTAATCAAGCGCTCTAGTGGGCGCGAAGTGAGGCGGTGCGCCGGCGGCGGGCAAGATCTGGCCGGAAGGGCGTTTCACGGTTGCGCCGCTCATGAGGATCGACGATGCCCGGCCGTGATAGCCGATGGGCACATATTTGTAGTTTGGCAAGAGCGGATTCTCCGGCCGGAACAGCCTGCCTACATTCGTGGCGTGATCGATTGAGGCATAGAAGTCGGTGTAGTTGGCGATCGATGCCGGCTTGAGCATGGTGGCTTCCCCCAAGGCGAACAGATGCCGCCCCACGGACCGATGATGATCGGTAGCCTGAGGATGGTCGGCGCGCAGCAAATCGCTGAGCCGGGCGCGCAGCGGCGTCCAGCCGTCCGGGCCGCACGCCATGAGTGCGTTTAGCGTGCCGGCTTCACAGGCTTCCCTGGTTTCCACCGGGAGCGACGCCAGCAGGCCCGCTTCGCAGCACCCACGCAGGCTCAGTATCTGGTCGCCAATGGCTACGCCGATGGCGGGTTCGACGGCACCTTGGAATACGCCAAAGGGCATGTTCTGGATAGGGAATGCGCAACCGGAAACATTGGCCGAGGCTACCCAGCTTTGCCGCTGAGGATCATGTGTAGCATTCATGGTTGCATTTATCGAATCGGGCTCCCGGTGAAGTGTTTCTTCAGCGCCTGCCACACCTGGAAGTAATCGCGCTGCAGGCATTCCGTCTCCATCGCAAAGCGGGTCGGGTGAAGCACCAACTGGGTCTCGAACATGAAGGCCAGGGTGTCGGCCAGGTAGTGGGGCTTGAGGTCGGCCTTTTCGGCCCGTTCGAAGGTTTCCGCATCCGGCCCATGTGCCTGCATGCAGCTATGCAGGCTGGCGGAGCCGGGAATAAAGCCTTCGGCCTTGGCATCATATTGACCGAAGATCAGGCCCATGAACTCGTTCATCGCGTTGCGGTGGAACCAGGGCGGCCGAAAGGTGTGCTCAGCCACCATCCAGCGTGGTGGAAAGATGACAAAGTCGACGTTGGCTGTGCCTGGCACCGCGGTGGGCGCGGTGAGGACGGTGTAGATCGACGGGTCAGGATGGTCGAAGCTCACGGTGTTGATGCAATTGAAATTCGCCATGTCGTATTTGTAAGGAGCGTAGTTGCCATGCCAGCCGACCACGTCGAGCGGCGAGTGGTCGATCCCCGCCGACCACAGCTTGCCCTGGAACTTGCAAAGGCTCTGAAAGTTGCCGTCCACATCCTCAAAGGCAGCGACCGGGGAGAGAAAATCACGAGGGTTGGCCAGCCCATTGGCGCCAATCGGACCCAGGTCTGGCAACCGGAAGGGGAGGCCGTAATTCTCCAAGATATAACCGCGCGCAGAATCGTCGAGAAGCTCTACCCGCATCTTCAGACCTCGAGGAAGGACGCACATCTCACCGGGCGCCACTTCGAGAATGCCCAGCTCGGTAAAGAAGCGCAGCTTTCCCAGCTGGGGCACGACCAACATCTCTCCATCGGCATTGGAAAAAAAGCGTCCGGACATGCTTTGGTTGGCGGCGTAGATGTGCACCGCGCACCCCGTTTGGCCTGACGGGCCCCCATTGCCGGCCATGGTGATGATGCCGTCGAGGAAGTCGCAGGGTGCCGTGGGAATGGGCAGCGGATTCCACCGGAGCTGGTTGGGAGTGGCAGAAACTTCGTTAAAGGGCCCGCTGCGCAAGTCATTCTCCGGGAGTTCGACGAAAGGCCTGTGGGTGACCGAGGGGCGGATGCGATAGAGCCATGCACGGCGATTGCTGGCTCGTGGGGCAGTGAAGGGAGTACCACTGAACTGCTCGGTGTAAAGACCGAGGGGCGACTTCTGGGGTGCATTCTGGCCTTTGGGCAATGCGCCTGCGAGTGCTTCCGTCGCAAATTCGTTGCTAAACCCCGATTGATACTGCAGCTTCGACATAAATCCTCCCTGCTGTAGCTGTATACCGGAGGACGCATAGCATTGCCAACTTGGAACCGGGCTCAATCTATTAGGCAATTTTTAACGCGGTCGGGGCCGCCACCGGTCGATACTCCGGGCAGAGGCGGCTCGCTTTACTCCGCGTCACATACCGGAGGTGCCATCCGTAACCGGCGCGGAAGAGTAGCAGAGGACATTTTGCATCCAATAAGGGCAGACTAAATGCGGTCTCACAATTACGCTGCCCCCGAATAGAGAGTGAGGAGTGGTTTTCCCCGGAGGAAGGCCACGAAACGGCGTGTCGCATAGGTCTGTACCAATTGCGAACCGCAGGGGGCGTCCATGCAAACAACCGGCTGGTGGGATAGGCAGATACAGAACCATGCTTTGCCGCGTAAGACAGGAGCGGGCTCCTGGCTCTCCTGGCTTACGATAATGGTGCTACTGGCCTGCGCTCCTGCAGCGTGGCCTCAGGCCCAACCGGCGCTGCCCACGCTCGGCGCCGACCAGGTGGTGCAGCGCCTGACGGAGAGAAATAAAGAACGTGCGGACAGTCTGCAGCACTACACAGGCAGACGTACCTATCGGCTGGAATATCGTGGCTTTCCAGCCTCTTCGCAAGCGACTATGGAAGTGGAGGTGAATTTTGACGCGCCGGCCACCAAGCGATTCACCATCGTCAACGCTACCGGGTCGAAGCTGATTCAGAATCGCGTCTTTCATCGGCTGCTCGAGAGTGAGGAGCAGGCGGGCGACTCCAGCAACCGAAAACACACTGAGCTTGGTCCGGACAATTACACCTTCTCGCTGGCCGGGATAGAGGGGACCAACTATGTGCTGAATGTTGAGCCCAAGGAAGACAGTAAGTTCCTTTATCGAGGCAAGATCTGGGTGGACGGACACGACTTCGCGGTCACCCGCATCGAGGCGCAACCGGCCCGGAATCCATCATTCTGGACGACGAAGTCCGAGATCCATCACACCTATCAGAAGGTGGACAATGGATTTTATTTGCCGAAAGAGAACAAGACCGTAACCAGCGTCCGGATGGGCGGGGAGGCTACTCTGACCATCGAATACAACTCCTACCAGGTGACTGTCGCCAAGCCCGTTGCATCGGCAAGAAGAATGCCGTCCGGCGCAGGATCGTTGTGGCCAGACGGTGGGCTTAATGCGGAAGTAGCAAACTTTGTCTCGAGAAAATGATGCGGTAGAGCCCTTAGACTCCCGTTTCCGGCCGAACGTATTCTCCCTTAATGGATGTTGGTCTCGTCGGTGGACAAGATCACACGCCGTCTTCCAAACATACGAGCGTCCAGCGAATAGCCTCCCGGCCCGAGCAACCCTAAAGCAGCAGTATCGACAATCGAGAAGGCCATGTGCACTGCATCGACCCCTCGCAAGCTGAATATCGCTGCGATCTCGATGCACACACAGAGGGCACACAGGATAGGGGTAAATGCTCCCACAAAGAAAAATGCCGCCAGCACAGCGAGACCGGCAAAGGCCCATTGCGACGAGATCACATCTCCGTGCGCGTACGCGATCATCAGGAGCATTGCTGCAGCCGTTATCCTTAGCAAGGCTAGCGCAATGCCTGCCGCCCCCGTGGGAAACATGGAGAAGAGTCTTTGCACTGCACCGACTCTAACCACCTCTTCCAGGTTGGACAAACTCGAAAAGGGGGTTCGTTGAGCGACCCTTTTGAGGGGGTACAGGCGTTTCCCGGGAAATATTCGGGGAGGTAGCTCAAAGCGATTCGTCCCAGCGATCGCGGGGAGCTAAAATTGCGCATCCTGTCGTGGCGGCGTCGAGAGCCTGCGAAGGTGCTCCCCGCCGGTCCCAGGAGCGCGTTCCCCAGGATTTCCTGTGGAGTTTGTTGGCGTTGATAAACTGCATGCGGCTTTCCTCGACGAAAGCCGCACCCGCGGGTGTTGCTTGGTGTCGCGTACAGGAAATCCGGGTCCGTGTGGAAAAGGTGAGCAAGCATGAGTAACCAACCGCCGATTCGAGTGCTTACGGTAGATGACCATCCACTTCTACGGGGCGGGATTTCGGGGGCAATTATGGCGCAGCCTGACATGACTGTGGTCGCTGAGGCGACCGACGGGGAAGAGGCGATCGCGCTGTTTAGGGTCCACCGGCCAGACATCACGCTTATGGATCTCCGCATGCCTAAGGCCAACGGTATCGACGCCATCGCAGCGATTCGCAAGGAGTGGCCCGCTGCTCGCATCATTGTCCTGACTACCTATGGAGGAGACGTCCAGGCTTTGCGGGCATTCAAGGCGGGAGCTTCCGGCTATCTATTGAAAAGCATGCTGCGGACGGAGTTGATCGATACCATTCGGCTGGTGCATGCAGGCCACCGCCGCATCCCCCAGGAAATTGCCGTCGAGATGGCCGAACACGTCGCCGACGATGCACTCACCGAACGAGAGCTGGAAACGCTTCGCGGGGTCGCCAGTGGCAGATCGAATAAGCTAATCGCAGAGCAGCTTGGCATTTCTGAGCACACTGTTAAAGGTCACCTCAAGAGCATCCTCTCGAAGCTCGGCGCCACCGATCGTACGCACGCAGTGATGATCGCGCTGAAGCGTGGTTTCCTCGACATGTAGCTCACTCACTCTTTCTCCGTGGCGATAGGCTGGGTGCTCACCGGCATGCTCCTGAGAGTCTGCAGCCCGGACTGAACCCGAGCCCATTTTTCCGGATTTTTCTTGGTGTGAATGGGTGCGTTTGGATCGGCGTAATAGTTCAAAATATCCGATTTGAGGCCGGGCGGAACGGTATGGTGGGGGTCGGCAACCAGCCGGTCGAGGAGCTTCGCATAGGTGTCATCCGCGAGGCGATACGCCCCGGGCCGAACCGGCGCGCCCGTATCGAGGTCTCGATTAGCGAGCGTCTGCGGCGGCTTGCCGAAGAGGCCCAGTTCAGCTTTTAGTTCATCCGTTGATTGATTGACACTGCGCACGTATTGCTCTTCCGTCGCATCCGTCGGACCCTTGATCGCCAGCAGTTTGAGCTGGCCGATCTTGGGCAGAACGTAGATGAAGCCGGCGAGCGAATAGGTTCCGATGCCGGCCCTCTTGCGGTAAAGGTCCCAGTGATTATCGGCTGCGACCTGCGCCACCTCGTCTGCCAGTTTCTGAAGGTCGGGACTGGTCGAGTCTGCCGGCATGCCCTTGCGATGAAGGAGAGTGAGCGCGTAGGCGACGCGGGGAAGAAAGCTGCGGACGGCGAAGCGAAAGCCCCCGACGTTGACGCGCTGGAATCGGGCCTTGGAGAAGTTTCTGCTGAGACCATAGGTCTCATAGAAGGCAGTGGCGAGCTGCCCTGTAGGCACATTGAGGCCTACGTGGCGAAGGTAAGGAAGGGGCGCTAAGCGGCGGTGCGTAATCTCGTTAATGTCGAAGGCGAACTCCGTCTGGACATGCGGGTGTTGCCCTTCGCCGTAGGTGACGACGGGGCCATATTTTGCGGCCAGCTTGGGAAATTCCACGGGCACGGCCCGGTTGATGGCCTGGGAGTGGCCAATGTTGTCGCCGATGTAATGGGAGAGCGCCCCAATGGCAAAGGCCAGCTGGTTAGCATTCTTGGCATCCTGGAAAAGATGGACGACGAAGTCGCCGGAGCGCACGTAATGGGTCAGGTCGGAGAAGAATGGGTCGCCAAAGGGATAGTAGCCAATGTCTTGAATGACGCAGCCTGCGTAGGCGTAGGAGCGAGCCTTTTCCAGCTCCTCGGGGGTAATGCTGGGATAGCGGCTGCGCAACAGTGGCGCGATGGAACTCTGCCAGGTCAGGTCGATCAGCTGCTCGTGGGTCAGCAGCGAATAAGCCCCCGCAGGTTGGCAGATAAGCAGGAAACACAGGAGGAGAGCCGAGGCCTGGGAGAGATTGCGCATCGGCTACAGTATCGCAGTGCCGACATGTCCCTGCCTATGCGGCGCCGAGTTACCTACGAAGTTCAGCCCATAGGCTCTCCTTCCTTGGTGAGGGAAGCAGAGCTTAAAAGTTGAACTTTATCGCTCCCTGCAGGATTCGCGGAGGCGCCGCGCTGATGGCGTTGCCGAAAGTCGAGCTACCAACGTCACCGTCGATCGCACTGGGGCCGTTGAATTGCGTGTGGTTGAAGACGTTGAACGCCTCCACGCGGAAGAGCAGGGAGTTCGATTCGGTGATTGCCAACCGCTTCGCAACCGCCACATCAAAGTTATCCGCACCTGGACCGTAGAAGAACCGCCTCTTGGCATTTCCTGGTGTGCCGATCGCATTCATGGGGAAGACGACGGTATTGAAATAATTGTGGTTGTTCTTGCGCGGATTCCCACTCAGGCGAAGCGGGCCGCCGGTGTAGTCGGGCTCATCGATGCTGCTGTTGTTGATCCCGTTTGGATTGGTCCCAATCAGCGAGTTGTCTCCGTTGTTCACCATGGTCACCGGGAAGCCGCTGGAGAAGCGCGTGATTCCCGCCACAGACCAGCCGCTGGTTAGTCTGTTGGGATGGAAAAGCTGATCGAACGGCAGCTGATATTCGTAGCTGATCACGAAGTTATTCTTCACATCGAAAGACGAGATGGCATAGCTGAGCGCGGGGTTGAAAGGGTTCACTTCCTCAGCCGGGTTCGATGACTGATCCATGGACTTGCTATAGGTATACGCGGCAGCGAACTCAAGCCGGCCGCTGGTGTGGCGAGCACTCAGCTCCATTGCGTTGTAGTTCGCATGGCCGATGGTGGATTGCAGCGCATTACTGCCGAAGTTCGAGCCCAGCGGTCCACGCGTGCCATTCACCTGGCCACCGGTGATCGGAAAATACACCGTGTCCTCCCCACCTGGACCGCAGGTGAGCGTGCCCGGCTGCACCGCGCTCGCTTGGCTGAGGCTCAGGCACAGTGACGGACTTCCTGGATTGGGCTCAATGAGAACGCGCTGGCTATGGCTCGCTGTGCCGATATAGCTCGCGCTGAAGACGGTGTTCGGGCCGGCCTGCCGTTCAATCGAAATCATCCATTCTTCGGTATAGGGTGTGCGGCCGTGAATGTCGTAACCGGGGATACCCTCGATCGGCTCGTACGTGCTCCAGTTGATATTGGGATCGGGATTGCTGCGCGAGGAATTCAACGGCGCAAAGGTATAGGGGAACGGCTGACCATTGTTCTGCCCGTTGGCTGCGGTAATGAATGGCGTAGCGAAGAGCGGAGGTGCCGGGCTCGTATAAGTGGTGCCATAAGGAGCGTTCGCAGCCAGCACGCCAATCGATAGCGCATCAATCGCGGTGTAGAAGTTGCCGAAGCTCGTTCGCACGCTGGTGTTGCCCGGTGCTCCCAGTATCCTGCCCAATAAGGTGCCGGGCTCTCCGTGGGGTGACCAGGCCAGGCCAACCCGCGGCGAAAAGCTATGGTTACTAATCTGAGCAAGAGTATTCGGTATGGCTTGACCGTTTACGCGATCGCCAGGATAGAGGATGCCTGGAGGTGCACCTGGAAATACGACCGACTGCGCGCCGGCAACAAAGGTAGAGATCTGGTTGTACTTCTCTGACCAGGGGGCGATGCGATCCCAGCGAAGGCCGTAATTGACGGTGAGGTTCGAAAGAACGTGCCAACTATCCTGCGCGAAGAGGCCGACGTATTTGTTGCGCGCAAAGAACGGGTTGAGTTGGCTTTGATTGTACTGGCTGGGCACGCCGATCAGGTAGTCGGCAAAGTCAACGCCGGTTTCCGTTCCAGAGAAAACGAAACTGCCATTGAATTGGGCGATCGGGTGGGCGTTGACCTGGTCGGCATGGAACTCTCCACCGAACTTCATGGTGTGATTGCCCAGCACTTTGGAAAATGCGTCCGTCGCCTGATACGTGTTGTTGACCTGAATGAGTTGGTTGGCCGCAGCGCCAGTAGAGTATCCATTGAAGTTCAAATTCTCGACACTCTGTCCCTTGGGATCGAGCGGGACGATGCTGGGACTGCCGTCAGCATTCTCGAAGCCCTGCGAGGTGAGGCTTACGCCGAGACCACCGACGGGCTGTCCCAGGTTCGTGTTGTCGCGCATGTAGCTGACGTGCAGCTCGTTGACCATGGTGGTCTGGAAGGCCGTGGTAAGGCCCAGCGCGACAAGCTGCGCGCGGCCCGAGGTGATGGCATTGAACCCAGGCACGCTGGCCCCGCTCTGCGCCACCGGGTACGGGTCATTCAGATCGAAGTCGTCGATGAAGTAGTAACCAGAGAGCAGGCCCGGACGCGCATTGGCATCGATGCGGACCGCACCCTTGTCATCCCGCACGATTTGGTTGAACGATGAGGTCGCATAGCCGTTGGCGGTATTGGGGGCGGGAATGTACTGGAGCATTCGTTGCGCCGGGACTGACCACGCGGTTTGAGGAATGACAGCGTTGGGAAAGACGCACTGGGTCGAATTGACGCAACCAGGAACATAGTAAGACTCACCCGAAATGACCGGGTAGCCCAGCTTTTGGGTGAGCAGGTTGGCGAAGTAAGGGCCGCCCACGACGCCCGTGAGGTTACTGGAAAGGTCGGAGAGATTGCCGGTACGATCGGCGTTTGAGGGCACGCTGATGGTGCCGGTATCGATGCCCTGCGTCTGCCGCGTTCCCTGGTAGTCGGTGAAGAAGAATATCCGGTCGCGACGAATCGGGCCGCCGAAGGTTCCTCCAAACTGGTTCTGGCGGAAGGCGCCGCGGGTAGGAGAAAAGTAATTGCGCGCGTCCAGATCGGTGTTGCGCAGGAAGTCGAATGCGTTGCCGTGGAATCCATTGCTTCCGGATTTGGTGATGACATTGATCTGGCCGCCGCTGAATTCTCCATACTCAGCGTCGAAGTTGCTGGTGATAATGCGGAATTCATCAATCGCATCCAGGTTGGGAATCACGGCTGTGCCGGCGTTGACATCCTCTTCCACGTCGGCGCCATTCACGCTGAAATAGTTGGCGAACTCCCGTTGTCCATTCACGGAAATGGTGCCGGGATTGAGCGTGCCCGAAGGATTGAGCACGGTGGCCCCTACATCCTGGACGGTCGTGGAGGTGATCGATGTTTGGGGTGCGACTCCGGGCTGTAGAGAGAGCAGGTCGGTGTAGCTGCGGCCATCGAGCGGAACCGCGGTCATCTGCCGCCCAGTGATCACCTGGCCGAGTTGAGTGCTGGTTGTTTCGACGTGCAGCGTGTTGTCCGCCACGCTTACGGTCTGCGCGACGCCGCCGACCTGCAGTGAAGCGTCGAGAGTGAGCGCTGCATTCGTATCGACCACCACGCCGGTACGCTGATAGCCGGAAAAGCCATTAGCTTGCACTTGCAATTCGTAATGACCAACTGGCAGAACCGGGAAGGTGTAGAGCCCCTTGCTGTCGCTGTGCGTCTTGTAGGAGAGCCCTGTGGTTGACTCGCGAAGAGTCACCTCGGCATTGGGAATCACACGCCCCGAAGGATCTTTGACCGTGCCGGCGATACTGCCGCCTACACTGGCCCAGACCACAGCAGCAGACAAGACCCCAACAGCACATAGGGTTCTCGCCATATTGGCTGCAAGGCGCCAGACTTTCATCGACATACTCTCTCCTGATCTCTTCTCTGCCTGTGCTTACTGGATTGTGATCGGAACATTCACGCTGGTCTGGTCTTGCGATGACCCGCTGCTTGCCGTAGCCGTGACCACAACGGTGTAAGTACCCTTGGGCGTTCCTGGATCGGTCTGCGACGTGCCACCGCAGCCGATGATCGTGAAGAGGACTGCCATGAAGGAAAGAACAAACATGGCCTTACCACGCCACCTTCGCCGCGGTAGGGCAAGCAAAATAACACAAGCGAAACTTGCACCACCGCCTGCAGTGAGCCATCCGGGCGCGCCGGCCCGTTTGCTGATTTGGGGATGCGGTGGTGTGGTGTTGACGGTGAGAGAAGCTTTACCGGTCCCGGTGACCGAGTTGGGATTTACAAAACATGCCGATTGGACAAGGCTCGCGGGCATGGTGCAGGTAAGGGTGATGGCAGTGGTGTAGTTATTAGCCACATTCACCGTGACGGGCGCGATTGCGGCTGATCCCAGGGGAGCAGTTGTGCCTGGTGATGCCAGAGCGAAATTCGAGATCGTGATCGGAACGGTTGCCGATACCGATTCCATGTAAGTCGCGTCGCCCTCGTAGAAGGCGGTTAGATTATTGGCGCCCGAGTTTCCATTGACCGTCGTGGTCAGTGTCGCCTGTCCGTTGGCTAGGGTGACCGGATTGCCGACGTTAAGTCCGTTCAGTTGAAACTGCACCGTGCCCGTGGGCGCGGCCGCGCCTGTTGAGGCGTCGACGACACTCGCATTCAAGGTGAGTTTCCCGTTGGGTGCAATGCTGCCGGCGGAGGCTGTGGCAGTGGTCGTCGACGCCGATCCTGAGGAGGGCAGCACTTGGATCGCACCCATCATGCCGGCGTCTTCGTGTTGCAGAATGTGGCAGTGATAGACGAAGGTTCCGACAATATTCGGATCGCGGAAATCCATGCGTAATTTCACGCTGGGGTAGGCTCCGCTGCCGCTCCAGAACGGCAGATCGACCGTGTCGCGAATGGCTGGATCGTTGACCGGCTGGCCGTTGACTTCGAGCACTTGAAAGTGAATCTGATGGATGTGGAAGATATGATCTTCGAGCGCGGTATTTTCGACGACCCAGTCCTCGACCGTGCCCGAATGCACGACGATGTTGGGTGGGTTGTTCATGTTGAACAAAGCCGGCTGCTGTCCTTCCTCGGTGATAAAGAAGTTGGTCGGACTATTCGGATTGGTGGGATCTTCCAATACTTCGGAGAATTGCAGAGTGCGTTGCGCGATCGGAGTGGCGGCTGCTAAGGCTGCGAAGCGAGTCACCTTGGTTCGCACCGCATGTGACGGCAACTGCTTGACCGCGTCGGCACTGCTTGCAGATGAGCCTTCAATTCCGTTTTGGCTCACGATGTTGGCGATCGGCCGCGTGGGGTCGAAATCGCCGTCTGGCCCGGTATCCCAATTCTGAGTAATCAGCTGCGCTTTGGCGCCCGCACTCGGCGTACTGACAACAAACTCCGCACGCGCGCCGGGAGGCAAAAGAATACTGGTCTCGCTCTCCGAGGTTTGTCCGCTGCTGCCTGAAGCAATGGGGTATCCATCGATCGCCACCACTTGCATGGCCTGCGGCGTTCCGTTTACCACGTACTGCAAATTCAGGATGGTGTCCGCAGCGGTGTTTGCGACCCGCCACAACTCCTGTTGCGATGGATTGGTTTGGATGACTGCTGGTGTGTAGCCCGGATAGGTCACGGGAACATAGTTGATGGAAATATCCCAGGCAGGAATGTTGGCGTCGTTGGCTTCTGACACCGGTAGCAGTTGATCACGGATGACAAAGGTGCGCTCCGTCAGCCCCGCCAGTGCGGGATCGACATTCTGCAGCCCTTCAACGATCAGCGCTCCCGTTGCGCCTCCCTGCACCTGCCCTTCAGAGAAGCCGTGCGGATGCGGATGGTACCAGTAGAGTCCCGGAGGTTCGTTTTGCGGAATTTGCACGTTGTAATCGAAGCTCTGGCCGGGCTGGATCAGCGTGTGGACAACCTCATCCTGTCCGCAGACAGGGGCCGTATTGGTTCCATGGAAATGGATATTGGTCACCGTCGATGACATCGCTCCATTGCATGCACTGCTGGTGCTTGCACTGCTGGACAGGTTCATCTTCATGCCGGCCATGTTGTCACTCGCGCCGGCAGCAGGAACAGCGGGCAGGCCATTGGTGAAATGAATGATCAGCTGGTCGCCGGGATTCACCCGAAGCGTGGGAGCCTGGAGACCGGTGTCGGTGATGAAGCAATAGCGGTGAAGCCCTTGGGAATCGGTCGCGGTCAGGAACTTGAAGGTCACTTCCAATACGCCGTTCAGGCTTTTTAACTCGGCGGGTGCGGTGGTGGCGGAACCGGCAGCAAACCGCGCACAGACTTGATCTGCCGGGTCGGCAGCCGCAGCGTTAGAGGTCGTCTTGGCATCTGCCGCTGAGACCATCTTCGCCATATCTTGCGCCGACATGGCGCCACGACCGTGGGCATGCTGCGCGGTGGCCGACAGAAGACTGGAGCAAATGATGAAAAGGAAAAGAGCTATTTGGAAAGGCAGACGGACACGTCCGCTTGAAAGATCCACCTGAGCACGCACAACGACTCCCTTAGCCTCACCAAGCACACGTGTAGTTAAGGACGTACCGCTAAATTAAGCGGCAATCATCCTAGCAGTTGAAACCTTGCGGGCAGGGGACCTATAGTGAAGGAAGCCCGCAGTCTTAATTGGCTGTGGCCCCCAGGTCCTCGCGGTCTCCGCCAAGAGCTATCCGCGGGGATCTGGTTATTCGATCAAATTCGCATCAGGAAACCTTTTGTTGCGCGGCACAGTGCCGGCACAACCCTCCCACCTCGAGACGCATGACCTGTACTTCAAAATCGTTTTGTGCCGCGATCTCTCGCTTGAGACGCTGGAAGGTGGGGCTGTCAAACTCCTCTATCTCTCCACAACGAAAGCAGGCGAGGTGCAGATGGTCTTTCTGCGTCTTGACCTCGTAATAATGCTTTTCTCCGTTGAGGTGCATCAGGTCAAGCTCGTCGATCAACCCAAGCCGCTTCAGCAGCTCAAGGGTCCGGTAAACGGTCGCGCGATCGATATTAGGGTCCCGCTGGCGGGCGCGAGACAAGAGCGTGGCGGCATCAAGATGTTTGTCCGCCCCCTGGATGGTTTCGATCAACGCACGCCTCTGCGCGGTCAACCGAACCCCCCTTGCCTCAACCTCATTCAACAACTCACAGCGTTTCAACGTCATCGTCTAGTTGCGACTCATTCGCACTAAGTATAATATACGACAAATTTGGTCCTATTACAACCCTGAGCCGAGATTCATTCAATTTACATACTCTTGGTTCGGGTACATCAAAGAGCCAACTGTTGCTCGACCAGGGCCGCCCAGTAGGCGGCGCCAATCGGAAGAATTTGGTCATTGAAATCATAACGAGGATGGTGCAGCATCAGGTTCGCCTGCCCAGGGCGTTTTGCCCCCAGCATTATGTAAGCGCCTTGCTTGACCCCGAGCATGTACGAAAAGTCTTCCGCGCCCATGATCGGGTCCTTCATTTCGACCACTCCGGCTTGCCCGACGATAGCAGTTGCCGCCTTGCGAGCAAGGACCATGGCGGCCTCGTCGTTGACCGTGGCGGGCGCGACCATGTGCATTTCCACTTCGGCGGTGGCGCCGTAGCTCTCGGCGGTGCACTTGGCCAACCTGACAATCGCCCGTTGCATGCTCTCGCCGACCCCGGGATCGAACCATCGCGCGGTTCCTTTCAGCACTGCCTCGCTGGGAATTACATTGGCGGCTACGCCGGCCTGGAAGCTGCCGACTGTGACCACGGCCGCATGCTTGGGATCAACCGAACGGGAAACGATGGTCTGCAGGGCGCTCACCAGGGAGCTGCCGGCCACAATGGGATCGATTCCGAAATGCGGCTGAGCGGCGTGCGCGCCCAAGCCAGTGATTTTGATTTCGAAGAAGTTGGCCGCGGCCATGATGTTCCCGTTGCGCCAGAAGAATTCTCCCACCGGCATGTTGGGCATGTTGTGCATGCCAAAGATTCGCTGCATGGGGAAGCGGTCGAACAATCCATCGGCTACTACCTGGCGGCCACCACCGATTTCCTCGGCCGGTTGAAAGATCAGGTAGGCAGTCCCTTTGAATTTGCGGGTTGCGGCCAGATATTTGGCTGCTCCAAGCAGCATGCTGGTGTGACCATCGTGGCCGCACGCATGCATGACGCCCGGGTTGGTGGAGGCATAAGGAACTCCGGATTCTTCGGGAATGGGCAGCGCATCGATATCCGCTCGCAGGCCGATCGCCTGGTCGCCGTCGCCGCTGCGGCCATGAATGACGGCGAGCACACCGGTTCCGGTAAAAGGATGAATCTCGTCGACTGCGAACGACTGCAGGCGTTCTTGAATAAAAGTACTGGTCCGGGTCTCGGCAAATCCCAGTTCCGGATTGGCATGCAGGTCTCTGCGCCAGCTCACCATCTCATTCTGCAGTCGTTTTATTTCGTCGATCGCCGGCATCGTTATTCTCCTGTCCATACTTATATATCGCGGTGGATAGCCGCCCTATCCCGAGTCTGCAACTATTGCAACATCGCAGCATCCAATGGCCGTGATTGTCGCTCGTGAGGAGTCAGCATTGGAGATCGGCATAGACAGTTTCGCGGCATCGATCCCAGACCCTACTACCGGTGTCGCTCCAAGCCCCGTAGAGCGCATGCATCATCTGCTCCAGGAGATTGAGCTGGCCGACCGGGTGGGTTTGGATGTATTTGGCATCGGAGAACATCACCGGCCCGAGTTCCTCGACTCCGCCCCTACGGTTATTCTCGCCGCAGCTGCTGCCCTGACGAAAAGTATTCGCTTGACCAGTGCAGTCACGGTGCTGAGCGCGGCTGACCCGGTGCGTGTCTTTCAGCAGTTCGCCACTCTCGATCTGATCTCTCAGGGCCGGGCGGAGATTGTCGTTGGCCGCGGCTCCTTCGTCGAGTCCTTTCCTCTCTTTGGTTTGGATTTGAACGACTACGATTCGCTCTTCGCCGAGAAGCTCGATCTGCTGCTCAAGATTCGTGAGAGCACGCGGGTGCATTGGTCAGGGAAGTACCGACCCGCGCTCAATGGACAAAGTATCTACCCGCGCCCGGTACAGGATCCGCTGCCGATCTGGCTGGGTGTTGGAGGAACGCCGGCATCCTTCGCGCGCGCCGGGATGCTTGGACTACCGTTGATGGTCGCCATCATCGGTGGCGAACCGCATCGCTTTCGTCCTCACATTGAGCTTTATCGCGAGGCGGGTCGCCGGGCAGGCCACAAGCCTGAGCAACTGCGTGTAGGGCTGCACTGCATTGGTTTTCTGAGCGACACAACGCAGCAGGCGGCTGATGATTTTTTCCCCGGCTATGCCCACACCTTCACAGAGATTGGCAAGGAGCGGGGATGGCCGCCAACCACGCGGGCCCAGTTCGACGCTACGCGTGGGCCTACAGGGGCGTTGATTATCGGCGATGCGGAAACAGTCACGAAGAAAATTCTTTACATCAATGAGGCGCTCGGCGGTATTACGCGCATTACTTTTCAGATGGGGGTCTCGACGCTGGCTCATGACAAGATGATGCATGCTATCGAGATTCTCGGCACTCGTGTCGCCCCTATGGTGCGCGAGGGACTCTCTGTGAGCGCAGGACTGAGCAAATGAGCAAGCAGCACCGTTGTGCATGGGCAGAAAGCGATCCGCTTCTCCGCGACTACCACGACCAGGAATGGGGAGTGCCCGAGTATGACAGCCGAGCACTGTGGGAGTTGCTCATGCTGGAGGGGTTCCAGGCAGGTCTGGCTTGGATCACGGTGTTGCGCAAGCGTGAGGCCTTTCGCAAGGCATTTCGTGGTTTCGAACCCAGGAAGGTGGCAGCTTTCAAGGAGCAGGACATCACCCGGCTGCTGGCCGATCCCGGGATTATTCGCTCCCGCGCGAAGATCGAAGCGACCATTCAAGGAGCTCGGATTTACCAGGAGATGGAACGCAGTGGTGAGGGCTTTTCCGGTTTTGCCTGGAAGCTGGCCGGAGGAAAGCCAATCATGAACAAGACGGGCTCTCTGCCTGCGAGGACTCCTCTCTCAGAGGAGATCTCAGCCGCGCTCAAGAAGCGCGGGTTCAAGTTTGTCGGTCCAGTGATTGTTTATGCCTGGATGCAGGCATCGGGAATGGTGAACGACCACGAAATGCGCTGCTTTCGCCGGAATGTCTGAGAAGCTTTCTATTCAGGCACGAATCTAGTCGTGCGGGAAAGGCCCGCCACATCCGGGCTCAAGTGTTCACGTGAGAGCCACTGCTTAAGCTTGATGGGCACCCGTCCCAGTTCTCTCTTGAGTTAAACGGCAGTTACACACCCGAACGAAGTCACAGATCTGCGCGGGAGTAGTCGCCGCTCGTTCCCCCTGATTTCCGTACTAGTACGATCTCGCGAATGGCGATGGATTTGTCCAGCGCCTTGCACATGTCGTAGATGGTGAGCGCGGCCACTGCAGCCGCGGTTAATGCTTCCATCTCGACGCCGGTGCTGGCCACCGTCGCAGCGGTGCTCCGGATCTCAATGCCGCCAGCCACCACAGTCGCCGAGACATCGATAAAGCTCAACGGCAATGGATGACACATGGGGATCAGATCAGCGGTGCGCTTGGCCGCTTGGATGCCGGCAAAACGCGCGACTTCGAGCGGGTTGCCTTTGGGGTTTTTGGGCAGAGCGGCGAGCACTGCGTCCGAGAGCACAACGAAGGCGGAAGCTTCGGCTTCGCGCCGCGTGAAGGCTTTGCCGCTCACGTCGACCATGTGCGCATTGCCTTCGGCGTCGTAATGCGAGAGCTTGTCCATCGTGTCGTCAGGTTAGCAGCACTGTGACCGTCTCACCAGCAGCGAGACGCGGGCGGTCAGGGGGCACCACAAGGAAGCAATTGGAGCGGCTGGTGCTCGCAATATCACCCGAGCCTTGCCAGTTGACTGGCTCTACCGTCACATCGGTGGATACCGAGTGCAGTCTGGCGGGCAGGAAGCGGGTAAGACCGGTCTTCACCTGGACGTCCCTGGCCAGGCGGGCCTGCGCGAAACTGGGTTCGCGACCGGAATCGCCGCAGAGCGCGCTCAACAGAGGCTCAACAAACAGTGAGAACGTAACCATGGTAGATACAGGGTTGCCAGGAAGTCCAAAGAAGTAAATCTGGCGATTTTCTATAGCAAGTCTTCCGAAGACGACCGGCTTGCCGGGCTGGATCAGCGCGCCGGTAAAGAAGAACTCGGCGCCCAACCCCAGTAGGACTTCCTCCACCAGATCGTACTTGCCCATGGAAACCCCACCGGACAGCAGCAGCAGGTCTGTGTGGAGCGCGTTACGAATCACGGTCTCAAGATGCCCGCGTTCATCGCGCGCAATCGGGAGTTGCACGGGCTCAGCTCCGGCGGCGCGAATCTGTGCCGCGAGTGAATAGCTGTTGGAGTTGCGAATCTGGTGGACCAGAGGCTGCTGATCGAGTTCGACCAGTTCGTCGCCGGTGGCAACGATGGCGACGCGCGGCTGGGCGAAGACGTTGAGCTGGGCCGCACCACAGGCCGCGGCCGCGGCGATCTGGGCGGCGGAGATGCGAGTCCCCGGGGTCACGATCACTTCACCAGTCCGGGCCTCGGCTCCCCTGGGAACGATGTTTTCGCCCGATGCGATACTGCGCCCAGGAGAAAGGCTAAGGTCGTCGCCGTTACGCTGCACATGTTCCACCATGACCACGCAGTCGGCGCCGTCGGGCACAGGCGCGCCGGTCATGATCTCGACCGCCTGTCCGATAGAGATTCCAAACGGGCTCGCCTCACCGGCGCGAATCGATCCGATGACAGTGAGCGCTGCGCCGGCCGCAAGATCGGCGGCCCGGCACGCGAAGCCGTCGCGCGTGGAGCGGGGAAACGGCGGCTGATCGCGGTCAGCACGGACCGGCTCGGCCAGCACCCTGCCCAGGCTATTGGAAAGAGAAGTGAGCTGTGATGGATGCCGCAGAGTTTCGGCTAGTCGATCGGCATGCTCACCGACGATCCTGCTGGCATCCGCAAAGCTGACCACACGGGATGGAGCGGAGTTGTTCACGAGCAGAGTACAAAAAGAGGGGACGCCGTCAGCATTTCACTGAGGTGAAATTGCTGCTGCGGCGTCCCTCTCTTGATCCAACCGGTTTAGTGCTGCTTGGCGTTGTACTTGTTGTTAACCTTCTCGCCGATCTCAGCCAAAATCGATTTTGCTTCCGGCGCCATCGGCCCGTTCGGAGCAAGCTCGAGATACTTGTTGTAGGCATCGGCGGTGCCCGGGGGCGCGACGATCTTCTGCGTCTTCGGGTCGACGGTGGCCTTGGAGATAAGCGCCTGTCCCTTCAGGTAGTAGGCAATCGCCTTGGTTGGGTCGGCGGCGATCGCTTTATCCGCGGCGGCGATGGTGGCATCGGTTTGCCCCGCACGGCTCAGGACAATGGTTTCGTTGGTGTAGAACATGCCCGCATTGGTAGGTTGAAGCTTGGCCGCGGCGTCATAGGCTGCAGTTGCGTCAGGGATCTTGTTGGTGTTGGCGTATACCTCGCCCAATGCATTGTTATCGGCCGCTTCCACATCAGGATTAGGCTTCTTTGAGTTCGTATCGAGATCGAGAGCCTTCTTGAGCGAAACCAGGGCATCGTCGTACTTCTTCTGCCCGGTCTGAGCTATGCCCAGCTCCAGCCACAAAACGGCAGCGTCTGGTTTGAGGGCTGTCGCCTGCTGCATGGCCGTGGCGGCATCGTCGTACTTCTTCGCCGCATTGTCGGCGCGTGCCTGCTTGAGCAGATCGTTCAGCTTGCCAACGTTCTGGTTCTCTTTATTGATTTCCGCATTCTTTTTCTTGGCTTCTTCAAGCGCCTTCTTCTGTTCCGGAGGCAGCTTGTTCACGTATTCTGCGCGGCTCAGGTCGAAGTCCTGAAGAGTGTCAGTGCCGGCGGTGAACTTCACGTTGTCAAAGCGGTCAATCGCCTTTCCAGGGGTCGAGAAAAGCGTTACGTAGTACGTGCCGGGCTTAATGCCCGTGCCTTTGTAGTCGCCGTTCTGGTCGGTGGTGAAAGTGAATAGGGGTGTCTTGCCGTCTGTGGAAAGGATTACTTGGCCGTTGGGAATGGGGGCGTTGGCCGGGTCTTGGACGTGGCCATGAATACTAGCTGTGGCGGCATCCTGTGCAACCGCAAGGGCCGGAGCGAGGGCCAGCGTGACGGCCGCGAGCCAAAGAATGAGTTTCGTACGCATGATTTCTCTCCTCGAAGCGGCAGCGATGACTGGCTTGCTGCCGGAATGACCGGCTGCCGGCTCTGTGACGAGCGGATAACCCGCTCATATAGCACGATTAAGTTAAATGGAAGGCAACAACAATTCAAGGCCGGGACCACCCGGCACCTTCCTCAGATAGTGTTTGATGTGTGTTCGACCGCGGCCGTCTAAAAAAAGTCTCGCTCGCCTTCATCAGGCCGGGGAAAGGGCAGCTTGCTGCTGCCACCAGGCGTCAAATAGCGTCAGGGCGCGCTCGCACTGTAGCCGGTGCCGCTCCCGCTTGTCGCGAACCTGCTTGCGCAGCGACTCCTCCAAAGGCAGCAACAGATCGAACGTGATATTTGCCGGTTGGAAGTCTTTGGCCTGGGCATGGGTAATGTAGTGCACCAGGGAACCCAAGCCGGTTCCGCGAGGGACGGCGGTAGCGGGCTGTCCCTGGGCGAGCTGGGCCGCATAGAGCCCGGAGAGCATGCCGGTGGCAATGGATTCCGTGTAGCCCTCCACGCCGGATAGCTGCCCCGCGATCAGAATCCGGGGATGGTCACGGAGCGAGAGCGTCTCGGTGAGTACGCGCGGGGCATTGACGTAGGTATTGCGATGGATCTGGCCAAAGCGGAGGAACTTGGCTTTCTCCAGGCCAGGGATGAGACGCAGAACGCGCGCCTGCTCCCCGAATTTCAGGTGGTTTTGCAGGCCCACCAGGTTGTAGGAGTCAGCGCGGAGGTTCTCACAGCGCAATTGCACCACCGCCCAGGGCACTTTGCCGGTGCGCGGGTCGCGCAAGCCGACCGGCTTCATGGGGCCGAAGCGTAGAGTCTCCCGCCCACGCCGGGCGATTTCCTCAATGGGCAGGCAGCCTTCGAAATACTCCAGCTTCTCCCATTCCTTGCTCTCTACGGCTTCAGCTGAAATCAGGGCCTCGTAAAAGCGCTCGTACTCCTCTTTGGACATGGGGCAGTTGATGTAGTCGGCGGTGCCTTTGTCATAGCGGGCGGCGAAATAGACGCGCTCCATGTCGATCGAATCGGCCTCGACGATGGGGCTGATGGAGTCATAAAAGGCCAGCTGGCCGCTGCCTGTGAGCCGGGCGATCTCTGCGCAGAGGGGGGCTGAAGTGAGCGGGCCGGTGGCCACGATGGTGAGCTGTTCGGGGTCGAGCGCGGTGACCTCTTCGCGGTGTACCGTAATACGGCTTTCCTGCTCGATGGCTTTAGCCACCAGGCGGGAGAATTCCACCCGATCGACAGCCAGAGCGTGTCCGGCGGGCACTGCGCTTGCATCGGCGCAGCAGAGCAGGGCGCAGCCGGCGCGGCGCATTTCCTGCTTAAGCAGCCAAGGTGCGCTGTGTTCGCTCTCCGACTTGAGCGAATTGGAGCAGACCAACTCGGCAAAGTCGGCCGTTTGATGTGCCGGCGTGGAGCGCAGCGTGCCGTCGACCACCGAGCGCATCTCGTAGAGGTCGACCTGGCAGCCGCGCCGGGCCGCCATCAGGGCGGCTTCCGGGCCGGCCAGGCCGCCGCCGATGACACAAATGCGGGCTGGGGCCTCGCCGCTCAACCGGCCGGCTCCAGAGCGGCCAGAGAGCGAATGGCATCGTCGTTGACACGCATGATGCGCCACTCATCGAGAAACTTTGCGCCCAGGCCCTGGTAGAAGTCGATTGCGGTCTGATTCCACTCCAGAACGTCCCATTGCAGGCGGACGCAGCCGCGTTCCGCGGCACGAGCGGCGACCCTCGCCAGGAGGGCTTTGCCAATGCCTTGCCCGCGAAAGTGAGGCAGCACAAACAGATCTTCCAAGTGAATGCCGGAGCGGCCACGCCAGGTGGAGTAGTTGTAGAAGTAGAGCGCGAAGCCGGCTGCTTCCGGCTCTTGGCCATCCATATTTTCCGCGATCAGGCACTCAAAGCAGGGATGCTCGCCGAAGCCGTCGCGCAGCAGGTCGGCCTCGGTGGTTTTCACCGCGTCCGGCTCGCGTTCGTAGGTCGCGAGAGCGCGTATGAGATCGAGAATCAAAGGGATGTCAGCGGGAGTAGCGGCGCGGATTGAATGCATTGTCTGAGCCCAGTTTATAACGTCGTTTCCTGCAGACGCGCGTGATGCCTGCGCGCCTTCATCCGGTTGCCGCACGTTTTCATGTCGCACCATCTCCGGGTGTGGTTCTTGCTCAGGTCAAGAAACAGCCAGCGGCAGGTGGGATCGCCGCAGCCTTTCACTTGTTTCGCATCCTCCGAGACCAGCAAGTCGGATGCCGACTGGGCCAGCTTCCACAATGGGAGTTCCGCTTGCTGCTCCAAGCCAGTCCAGTTCCAAATCAGGCGCTCATCGCCGCTGCGAAGGCTGCGCTGCAGGGCCGCGGCATGGAAGTGCTTCTCCAATATTTCTACCTGCCCGATGGGCGGCTTGGCGCCGTCAACCCAGGCATAGAGAACCGCCGCCAGCGCTTCGCGCAGTTCCACGGTTGATGCAAGCACGCGCTGCCCGTCTTGTGGCCGGACGGCACGCCCAAGTTTTCGCGCCTGCTCTGCCGGCAGCAAGCGCAACTGCGCTGCGAAGCGGAGAAGATCTGCGTAGGTGGGAAGCAGATCCTTTGGATCCTCCGAGAAACGCAAGTCAAGGGTGTTGACGAGCTCCAGGGCAGGGTGTTCAGCAAGCAGCTGAAAGGGCTTGGAAACAGAATTAGTCACAATCCACAGTATAACCGCCAAAAATAGTTTAACCGGTTAGCTTAAATGGGTCTACACTGTAACCAGTCATGGCAACTACAACGGTTAGTCAAAGGGGCGCCGCTAAACAACACAGCAAGGTCGACCTGCGCGTTTATCTCGCGTTTGCGGCCATTTATGTGTTGTGGGGATCGACCTATCTGGCGATTCGAATCGCAGTGCAACAAGTGCCGCCCCTGTTTGCCGCAGGGACGCGATTTTTTCTTGCCGGCACCTTGCTTTACGCGGTGATGCGCCTTTGCGGGCGCCCGCGTCCCGTGGGCAAAGAGTGGGGTAGTCTTCTCACCATCGGCTCACTGATGTTCGTGGTGACCTACGGAGCGGTGTTCTGGGCGGAACAGTTTGTGCCTTCCGGGTTTACTTCTGTTCTTGAGGCTACGTTGCCGCTCATCACCATCGCTCTCGAGGTCTTTGTTTTTCGCCAACAGCGCTTCCGCTGGAGCCTGCTCGCCTCGATCGCCCTCGGATTCGTGGGCGTGCTTTTGTTGCTGCTGCACAATGCTCAGCACGTTGCTATCCTGCCCTGCGCCGCCATCCTGCTGGGTGGAACGGCCTGGTCGCTGGGAGCCGTGCTGACCCGGTCAATGGTGTTACCCAGGTCCAAGGGAATTACCGCTGGAGCAGAGATGATGTTTGGGGGTGCGATCCTGCTGATCCTCTCGGCTCTCACTGGGGAGATGCACCCTTTCCCGCATGTTTCCACCAAAGCCCTACTTGCTCTGGGCTATTTGGTGGTTGCCGGCTCGTTCCTCGGATTCAGCGCCTTTGTGTGGCTGCTTGGCCGCATGCCTGCGACGCGGGTTGCCAGCCATGCCTATGTCAATCCCGTCGTTGCTGTTGCTCTCGGGTATTTCTTTGCCGGAGAGTTGGTCACTGCGAGGATGCTCTTCGGCACCGCGCTAATTGTAGCGAGCGTCGCGCTCATCCTCATCAAAGACAAAGCTGATGGTCCCGCGACGACGACCGAATAGTATTTCCCTTTCATTCCGTCCTTGGTGAGGGAACCGGCTCAGGCTTAGTCGACATACACCTTGTCGATACAGCACCAACGCCAGTCTTCTCCTGGTTCGATGGATTGGATGATCGGGTGCCCGACTTCGTGGAAGTGGGCCGTGGCATGGCGGTTCCTGGAAGAGTCGCAACAGCCAACCTTGCCGCACTCCAGGCACATGCGCAGATGGACCCAGTTTGATCCGATCTTGAGACATTCTTCGCAGCCCTTGGTATGGGGCTCAACATTTTTCACGTGATCGTTTACGTGCGTACACTTCGCAGTGCTCATGGAGTCACCACCGGCAGTTCGATGAAGCTGGCATGGCCGGGCGCGTGATAGATACGCTGCGTGGCTTTTTGGTAATCCGCGGGCTTGGCCCAAAAAATATTTTGCACGAAGGTCTGCGGGTTTCGGTCGTATAGCGGGAACCAACTCGACTGTACATGCACCATGATGCGATGCCCGGGAAGGAAGACGTGGTTCGCCGTGGGCAGGGGGTAGCGATAAAGCAAGGGCTGGTTGGCGGCGATCGGCTTAGGCTGCTCCAGGCTCTCGCGATAGCGCCCGCGGAAGATGTCGGCGGAGATCATGAGTTGATATCCGCCCAAGCGTGGGTCACTGGCCACCTCATCGGGATAAACGTCGATGAGCTTTACCACCCAGTCGGAATCGCTACCGCTAGTGGAGGCCACGAGATTGGCGATCGGCTGCCCGCTGATCTTTAACGGCGCGCTCAAGACATCAGAGACGAAAACCTCGACATCGGGCCGGCCGGATTGTTCGCGCTGATCGTCGACCAGCCATTGAGACCAAGTCATCCCCGCGTCGTACCCCATGGGCTGGATGGGCCGCGCGCGGTAAGGAACAGGCTTGGCGGGGTCGGAGATATATTCCTCGAAGGCCGCGTCGCCTGGCTTGGGCGCGGTGAAGCTCAGTTTCAGACCTTCTGCGAGGTAAAGCGGCGTGGGTTGAATCCGGCAACCGGTTGTGCACCCGGCCGGCCAGGAAGGCAGGCGCCGCCAGATGTTGGTGCCGGTGTCGAACGCAGTGACGGGTGCAATTTCTTCCTTCGGCGTTTCATCCTTCAGATACCGGTCGAGGAAGGGACGTAGGATCTGCTGGCGGAAATAGAGCCCGGTGTCGGCGCCAAAATTCAAAACACCCAGGGTGCTGGCGTCTTCAATTTCCTGCCCGTGATGCCAGGGACCAATCACCAAAAATACTTTGTTGTTATCTGTGTCCTTCGGCTTGATCGCCTTGTATACGGCCATGGCGCCGTAGATATCCTCCTGGTCCCACAGGCTGTCCACCAACATGACGGGTACCTTGAGTGGCTGGGTGCCCAGGATCTTATCCATTGCCTGGCCCCTCCAAAAGCTGTCGTAGCTCGGATGCGCGAGGACCTTAGGCCAGAAGCCGGCCTGTTCCAGATTGTGAAGCCGCCCTAATTCACCCGCCGATCCTGCTTGCAGGTAAGTGTCGTAGTCGTCCAAGTGATCTGTCCACCACTTGGCTTTTCCGTCGCGAGTCGCTTCCTGGTTGTAGATGTAGGGGAGATTCTGCTCACGAAAAGCGCCATTATGAAACCAATCATCGCCCATCCAGCCATCGACCATGGGATTCATCGGCACTGCCACCTTGAGAGCCGGGTGAGGATTGACCAGCGCGGCTAACGTCGTGAAGCCATCGTAGGAGATGCCAAGGATGCCGACCTTACCGTTGCTCTCCGGAATATTCTTTACCAGCCAGTCGATGGTGTCGTAGGTATCGGTCGCGTGGTCGACCGGGGTCGGATTCAACGGACCGTGCATGGGCCGATTCATTACGTAGTCGCCCTCGGAGCCATACTTGCCACGCACATCCTGGATTACCCGGATATAACCGCCCTCTACGATCACCTCGGTGGCGTTATCGTAGCCCTGGAGACTGGGCCCCAGATGGGCGCTGCTTTCATGCGTCGTGAGCGCGTCTGCATCGTAAGGCGTGCGGGTAAGCAGGATGGGCGCTCCCTTGGCCTCTTTTGGCACCAGGATGACAGTGTGCAGTTTGACCCCGTCGCGCATGGGGATCATCGCTACATGCCGTACATAGTCGAAGCCGGCTGTGGGTGTCTCCAGCGTGGCTGGGGTTTCACTGGGCAGATCAGGATATTTGTCAGGCGGGGTTGCGGTTTGCGTCCAGGCTGGGTGGATGAGTAACGAGGCGCAGAAAAGCAACGCCCCCAGGGCGTATCGACGCACACTTTTTTCCATACGCAAACGTACTACGGAAACGGCTTAGTGAGAACCAAGCAACGGAGGCGCGGGGGAGAGTCACCAGATCCATGAAATGCGCTAGTATCTGCGCAAGAGCCGCGAGCCGAGCTCCCGGTTGGCGCGTTGCAACTTTCCTTCGAAGAAGACCCCGACGGAGAAAGGCCCGACAATGAGGCCCATAATACAAATCCAAGAACCAATTGAGTTCCACATAGCCCTTACTCCTTGCTCATCGTTGGACGAACGACGATAGCGAATTCATCGACGATCCCATGAAAAATAAGGGCAGGGAATAGCAAGAAAGGTGCACGTGCGCCCAGGGAGACCTTACTTGTCGCGGGCGCGGACCTTGAACCAAATTGGGGAACCGCGAAAGCCAAAGGCGGCGCGTATCTGGTTTTCCAAGAACCGCTGGAAGGCGAAGTGCAACTTGACTTGCCTGTTGGTGAATAGGATGAAGGTCGGAGGCGCCACAGCCGCCTGGGTCATATAGAAAATCCGCATTTTGTTTGCGGCGGGCACGGTAGCTCGTTGGAAATCGATCTTTTCGAGGAAGCGGTTCATCTGCCCGGTAGAAACGCGCTTGCGCCGCTCGGCGGCTACTTCTTTCACCAGCTTGAGCACGGTGTGGATATTCTTGCCCTCAGCAGCGGAGATAAAAACCACCGGCGCGTAGGCCAGGTATTTGAGTACCTTGCGTAGCTGCTCTTCAAAAATCTCCTTGTCGGCAGGGGGCTTTCCGTCGGTTCGCCCGGTAGTCACCAGGTCCCACTTGTTCACCACCATGATCACGGAGCGGCCGCTCTCATGGGCATAACCACCGATCGTGGCGTCGGAAGAAGTCACGCCCTCGGTGGCGTCGATGACCAGTAGCGCGACGTCGGCTGCCTCCAGATGTCGGCGCGCCATGACTACGGAAAGCTTCTCCGCCATCATTTTGGTTTTGCCTTTTCGGCGGATGCCGGCGGTATCGACAAAGCGCAGTAAGCCGCCGTCGTATTCGATGACCTCGTCGACAGCGTCCCGCGTGGTCCCGGCAATGGGGGAAACGATGGCGCGCGAGGAGCCAGTAAGGACATTGAGCAGCGTGCTCTTGCCCACGTTGGGTCGGCCGATGATGGCAATCGAGGTTTCGTGCTGCTGAAACTCACCATGAGTTCGGTGCGGCGACTTGCCCTCTGCCTCCTCGGGTTCGGCTTCGATCGGCGCTTCCACGCTGCTTTTCGTCTCGGGAAAGGTGAGCGTGGCGAAGACGTGGTCGAGCAGATCGCCAATGCCGACTCCGTGTTCGGCGGAGATCGGGAGTACCTCGCGAATGCTCAGGCGCCGGTACTCGCCCATCTGATCTTCCATACGCTCGGTGTCGATCTTGTTGACTGCGAGCAGAAGAGGCTTGCCGCCGCGCAAGAGCAGGCGGGCGAGGTCATAGTCCGGCGCGGCCAACGGGGTGCGGCCATCGACCACCATCACGATGGATTCGGCCTCCTCCAGAGCCACCCGGGCCTGGCTAAAGATCTCCGAAGGAATCAGTTCCGGATCGTCGGGCAGGATGCCGCCGGTGTCGACCACCCGCGCGTTTTGACCAGCCCACTCGATCTCGCCATAGATCCGGTCCCGGGTGATGCCGGGCTCATCGCCCACGATCGATCGGCGCGAACTGGTGAGACGGTTGAAGAGAGTGGACTTGCCTACATTAGGACGGCCGACGATGGCCACCAGCGGCCACGTCGAAGTGTCCACCGCCGCCTCACGCCGGATGGCCGGCGTCTCCTGCTCCAAGGCTAGCGGATCGGGAAGCTCAGCCTCGATGGGACGCATCGGCCCCTGACGCTGACCAATGGATTGCACCGGACGTTTACGGATCTTGCCCAGGGGGGCGGCCGCGGTAGCTTCCGCGGCAGCCTTCGCAGCTGCTCCGCGCTTAACCTCGGCGCGCGAATGCTGGCCGCGGGTCGCGGGCGTGGCACGGCGGGCGGCTTTCGCTACCGCCGCGCGCTTGCCTCCCTTGGAGTGCGGCTTGGGCTTTCTCGCCTTGGTTCCTTTTAAGGGTTTCATGAATGAGGCTCTCTTTCAGTCTTTCATATATCGACCGGGCCGCCGTATAGCAATTGGTCAGAACGCAGCAATTGCGAAACTGCTCTAAACTTAGAGTTTCACCGCCTTGTCGACCGCTTCCATCTCCGCCCAGCCGCTGCCTTCGCTGCACGACTTCTTCTCTCCCGGAGGCATGCTCTCGCACTCCGCGCTGCCGTATGAGTTCCGGCGCGGGCAGTTGGATATGGCGCGGGCGGTGGAACGAGCCCTGCAGGAAAGCAAACACCTGATCGTCGAGGCGGGAACGGGCACGGGCAAGACGCTGGCCTACCTGCTGCCGGCGCTGCGCACCGGGCAGCGGGTCATTATTTCCACCGGCACCAAGAACCTGCAGGAGCAGCTCTTTTTTCGCGACGTGCCCTTTTTGGAGTCGCTACTGGGACCACTGCGGGTTTGCTACATGAAAGGCCGGGCGAATTACCTGTGCCGCAACAAGCTGTATGCGTTGCGCGACCAGCCCATTCTGAATGGCCTGGAAGAGATTGACCAATTTCAGCAGATCGCGGCGTGGGAGAAGACGACCCAAACCGGGGACCGGGTAGAGATCGACGCCTTGCCCGAATCGAGCCAGGTATGGTCCAAACTAGATGCGCGTGGAGAGGCCTGCCTGGGGCAGAGCTGTCCCGATTATGAGCGCTGCTTCATCACTGAGATGCGCAGGCGGGCACTGGAAAGCGATGTGATCATCGTGAACCACCATCTTTTTTTTGCCGACCTGGCCATCAAGCAGACGGCGCGGGCCGCTCCGGATGCGGGAGTGCTGCCGGAAGCGGCGGCGGTGATCTTCGACGAAGCCCATGAGCTGGAGGATGTCGCGTCGAGCTATTTCGGCATCAGCCTGAGCAATGTGCGTCTGGAAGAGCTGGTGCGTGACATGGAGACGGTGCTGCGCGCCAAGCAGGCTCACTCCACTGCCCTGAAAGGTTGTGGAGAGATGCTGCGGGAGCGAGCCAGAATGTTCTTTGCAGCGCTGCCGCGCGGCGGGGGGCAGGGCGAGGGGCGCATGCCCTTCGAGCAGCGGGAGCAGTTTTTAGAGGAACACGGCGACGTCTATCTGGCGGTGATGAACGCGCTGCACCGGATGGAAGGCGAACTCGAAAGGCTGCGTGGCGTAGAAGAGGCGATGGGGCTGAAGAAGCGCGTGGCCGACATTCGTGAGCATTTGCGTTTTCTGATGGAGGCGGAGAGCGTCAACACCGTGTTCTGGATCGAGCGCCGGGGCGGATCTCCTCGTCAGGGCGGGCGAAATACTTATCTGCAGGCCACGCCCATCGATGTCTCCGAGCTGCTTTCGAATCTGCTTTTCGAGCAATATCCCAGCGTGATTCTCACGTCTGCGACGCTGACCGTGCAGGGCGGGTTTGGGCATCTGAGGAAGCGGCTTGGGTTGCGCGATGCGCGGGAGCTGGTGGTGCCTTCTCATTTCCGCTACGAAGAGCAGGCGCTGCTCTACCTGCCGCCCGGAATGCCGGACCCGCGCGAGCCCACTTTCGGCGCACAGGCGGCGCGGAGCATCCGGCGCGTGCTCGATATCACCCGCGGGCGGGCTTTCTGTCTCTTCACCAGCTATCAGCAGATGCGCGACCTCTATGAGCGCCTCTTGCCGGAGTTGGATTATCCCTGCCTGCTACAGGGGACTGCGCCGCGCAAGGCGCTGCTCGAGGAATTTCGCAATACGCCCAACGCCGTGCTCTTTGGGACCTCATCGTTCTGGCAGGGAGTGGATGTGCAAGGCGAGGCATTGAGCTGCGTGATCGTCGATCGATTGCCCTTCGCGGTACCGACGGACCCAGTGGTTTCGGCGCGTATGCGGGCGGTTGCGGCCAGCGGGGCCAATCCATTCTTCGACTACCAGGTGCCGGCGGCGGTCATTACTCTGAAGCAAGGCTTTGGGCGGCTGATCCGCTCTCTCGAAGACCGGGGCGTGCTGGTGTTGCTGGATCCGCGGATCGAGCGGCAACGCTACGGCAAGGTCTTTCTGGAGAGCCTGCCGCCCTACCGGCTGACGCGGGACATCGCGGCAGTGGAACGCTTCTTCGACTGAGGCTTTTGTATGAAAGGCGCAATGTCGCGGAACCTCTATTTGCTGGCAGGTTCGCTGCTTTTATTTTCGCTCGTTTCCTGCGGGATGAGCCTGATACCCAACACCCTGCAACCCGGGTTGCCGGTTAACGGCTCGGTGTGGAAGACGATCGGCCTGGCGCTTTTTCTTGTCTCCCTCGTCTCCGCCCTCGCAGGGGTCCTGACCGCGATGTTCGAGCAGGTGGAACGCAGGACCGAGGAACGCATGCGGCGGGAACTCAACGAAGGCCTGGCCCGCCTCAGTCGCAACAAAAGTCGCAAATAGAGACCAGCTACAATCAACCGAGGGCAATACAGGCCATGTACGAAGTTACGGTCGAATCGGGATTTTCATCGGGACATTACCTTCGCAACTACCGCGGCAAGTGTGAAAACCCCCACGGCCACAATTACAAAGTCCGTCTGACGCTGCGTGGTAAGGAACTCGACGCAACCGGGCTCCTGCTGGATTTCAAAATGCTCAAGCAGGTCATGCGGCCGGTGATCGACCGTATTGATCACCAGATGCTCAATGACCTCGAACCCTTCACCGAGCTCAACCCGTCAGCGGAAAACCTGGCGCGTTACTTTTACGATGAAACCAGCCGTCAGCTAAGCGAGATGACCGGAGGCCGCGTAGTGGTCAAGGACTGCACTATCTGGGAGACCGACGCGACGACGGCCACCTACTACGAGTAGTTCCTGGGTGAGAAACCGCGGGCTCAGGTTTGAGCATTTTTCGACGGTGTAATAAAGCTCAAGTCTGATCCCTGGGGAGTAAAACCTGCTTGTACTCTCCAAAGATCGAAGGCTGTCTAGTTGTCCGCCGTGGCGCCCTTGGTCGCCAGGTATTTGTCAAAGGGGATCTCGAAGTAAAAGAGCTCTTTGCCCTCGGAATTGCGCAACATGCGCAGGTTGAGCTTAGCGCCCGCCAGCGGATTGGCAAGTCCTTGCACATCGTAGAAAAGAAAGCCCGCGCGAGTGGTGTGGGCCTCTACCGCCACTGCCGAGTACTCAAAGGTATGAAAGTCTTCATCCACATCTTTGTTCTTGGTGGATTTGTTCCCTACCCGCGGCAGGGGACCGGGCAGTTTGTAGCCGCCGTCGGGGCGCTTCACCGCGATACGGCGCACGACGTCTTCCGGCTCGGCCGCTGGTATCCTGTCGCCCGCAGCAGTGATGAAGTTGATGCGCGCATCGATCAGGGAGATAGGCTTGTCTCCGTTATTGGTGACAATGATGCGGATGGGCATAAAACCATATTCCAGATATTTGAAACGAAAGATCGATGCCTTTTCCTTGGTGTTGTAAGGATCAGCGGCGATCGCCACCTGCTCGTCGGGATGCTGGTCAAAAGCCGGATAGCTGGTCGCAACTCCCGCAGGAGGCGGTGCGTGCTCGCCGGCGCGGGCCCGGAAGAGCAGGAGCGGACACGAGAGCAGCGCAACGGCAACCAATGCAGAAAGAACGAATCGGCGAGGCATTCCCGCCTTCGATTATGAGCTTGCCTGGTGTATCGAGTAAAGGTGTAGCCAGTAAAGAGGCCGGCAATGCTGCTCCTCCTCTATAGCTTGGCGTCGTTTGTGGTGCTGGTCTTTGGACTGCCCTACTATTTGCTGGCCATGGCAACCAACGGCAAGTACCGTGAGGGACTCAGCGAGCGGCTGGGGTGGGTGCCCGATCGTCTGCGGGAAGGGGATACAAGGCAGACCATCTGGGTGCACGCCGTGTCGGTGGGCGAGGTGCTGGCGGCCAGCCGTCTGGTCAACGAGCTAAGTACCTGCACGCCGCAGTATCGCGTGCTGCTCTCGACCACCACCCGGACGGCGCAGAGGCTGGCCAGGGAGCGTACCGGTATCGATCACACCTTCTATTTCTCCCTGGATTTTCCCTGGATTGTGGACCGCTACCTGAAGAGATTGGATCCGGTGCTCCTGGTGTTGGTGGAGACAGAGTTTTGGCCCAACCTGTTGACCGCTTGCCGGCGCGCGGCCATTCCTGTGGCGGTCGTCAATGGCCGCATCTCTGATCGCTCCCTGCCGCGTTACCTGCGTTTGCGCTTCTTGTGGAAGCAAATCCTGGCCGGGGTCTCCATCGTGCTCACGCAAAGTGAGGAAGACGCGAAACGGATGAAGGCGATTGGAGCACCTGCAGGCCGGGTTTTCTTCGGGGGCAATCTGAAATTCGACGTCCGCAGCGCCGAGCCGGCCGCGATTACCACCGCCCTGCGCGAGAAGCTGCCCAGCGGAACGCGCGTACTGGTCTGCGGCAGCACGCTCGAGGGGGAAGAGGAGATCCTGCTGCATGCCTTTGCGCAGTTGCGTCAGACCATCCCCGACTGCGTCATGATTCTTGCCCCGCGGCATCCGGAGCGGTTTGGCAAGGTGGCCCAGTTGCTGAAGAATCGGAAGCAGCTGAATGTGCGCCGTTCCAACTGGATGAAGCGCCCGACAAAGATCAAACCGGGCACTGTCATTTTGCTGGACTCGATCGGCGAGCTGGCATCGGTCTATGCACTGGCCACGGTCGCTTTCGTCGGCGGCAGCCTGATTCCTGCGGGAGGCCACAATCCCTTGGAACCTGCACAATTCGCCGTTCCCGTCGTCATGGGAGAACACTATGCCAACTTCCGAGGCATCATCGACACCCTGGTCTACGCTGAAGCACTGAAGTTAGCCACTATCGAAACGCTGGTGCCCATTCTGGAAAATCTGCTCACGGATGACGAGGCCGCCAACAACCTGGGCGTAAGAGCGCTCGAGGTTTTCCATCATCAATCGGGGGCCACCGGGCGGGCGATCACCGCGCTATTGGGATTACTGCCGCAGCAGAAAGCCTCATGACCCCGCTGCTCGCTCCCCTCGCCTTGGTATATGGGTCGCTGGTGCGGGCCAGAAATGCTCGTTTTGACCGCATGACGGCGGAGCGGCTGCGTTGGCCGGTGGTCAGCATCGGCAACCTCTCCGTGGGGGGCGCTGGCAAGACACCGCTAGTGATCTGCCTGGCGCGGCTGCTGCAGCGCGACGGCTGGAACCCCGACGTCTTGTCACGCGGCTATGGGCGATCAAGCAAGAGGATTGAGCGTGTTGATCGCGCGGGGGATGTGGAACGATTTGGGGATGAGCCTCTGCTCATCGCGCGTGCCGCGGATGTTCCGGTGTTCGTCGGCGCCAGCCGCTATCAGGCCGGCCTGCTGGTGGAAGCTGAAATCGGGGGAGAAGGCCGCCACGTTCATCTGCTGGACGACGGATTTCAGCATCGCCAACTAGCGCGCGACGTGGACATTGTCGTCATTCACCGGAGCGATCTGCAGGAGCGGCTGCTGCCGGCGGGTCGCCTGCGCGAACCGTTGTCTTCGCTGGTGCGGGCCGGCGTGATCGTACTGCGGCAGGAGGACGCGGAGCTTGAAAGCACGCTTCGTGTCTATGTTGGGAAGGAATGCCGCTTCTGGCTCGTGCAGCGCACGCTGACTATAGCAAGCCCTGCCAAGCGCGCGCTGGCCTTCTGTGCAATAGCCCGGCCGGCGGAGTTTTACGCAGCCTTGCCAGCCGCCGGCGTTGAGATCGTGGAGCGGATGAGCTTTCGCGATCACCATCGCTATACCACTGCTGACATCGACCGCTTGACCGAGCTCGGGCGACGCCAGGGGTGCGACGCATTCGTAACCACCGCCAAGGATGAGGTGAAGCTGGACGCCACGATGAGCCGGCGCCTGAGTGCGGTGGCGCCGCTGCGTATTGCAGCGCTTGAGGTCGAGATGGAAGACGAAAAGGCGGTGCGCAGCCAGCTTTCTGCCCTGCTGCAGGGCGCAATCGAGTGAACTCCAATTATGAGAAAATCACCCATTGTCACAGCAATCTGAGCAAACCCGCGTCCTGATTGTGCGGCTGGGCGCGATGGGCGATATTCTGCATGCCCTGCCGGCGGTTGCTGCCCTGCGCAAGGCCCATCCAACGTGGTACCTGGGATGGGCGGTTGAGCCCCGCTGGCGCGCGCTTTTCTGTGGAGACGGCGGCGAGATGCCGCTGGTGGATCGCACGCACCTAGTACAAGCTAAAGAATGGGCTCGCGCTCCGCTACGGGGGCAGACGCTGCGAGAGATCGCCGCTTTGCGCCGTGGGTTGGGGGCGGAGCACTACGATCTGTGCATTGATCTGCAGGGGGCAGTGCGTTCGGCGCTAGCTGGGCGGCTGGCCGGCGCGCCGCGGATGATCGGAGAAGACCAGCCGCGCGAATGGGCGGCGCGGTGGCTTTTTGGCGAGCGGGTCGCGACTCAGGGCGTGCACGTGATCGAGCAGGCCGTAGAAGTTTGTGCCGCGGCCGCTGGGGAACGGCTTTCACCCGTTCTTCCTCCGCTCCCAGTGAACCGCGATGCTGAACTGTGGGCCGATGGAGTGCTGAGTGAAGCGACCGGGAAACTGGTTCTGCTGAGCCCAGGCGCGGGTTGGGGAGCGAAACGCTGGCCGGCCGACCGCTACGGAATTGTGGCGGCGGAACTGCACGCGCAAGGATACGTGGTTGTTGTGAACGCCGGCCCGGATGAGCAGGGCATTGCCGCCGAAGTAGTGCGCGCCAGTGGGGGTGTTGCCTGGGCGCCGGAATTTACGACCCGAGGATCAAGTCTGGAGCGGCTGATCGCTCTGACTCGCCGGGTCTGCCTGGTCATCGCCGGAGACACGGGACCTTTGCATCTGGCTTGCGCATTGGGCAAACCGGTGGTGGGCATCTATGGGCCGACCGATCCCAAGCGGAACGGCCCCTTTGGGGTGCCGTTCAGGGTCCTGCGGCATCCCAAGAGCAAGCGCGACCACTCCCGGCATGCTGAGCCGGAGGCCGGTCTGCTGACTATTACTCCGCACCACGTTGTGGACGCAGCGACCTATCTGTTGGAGCAACAATGCTGAGTCAGTGGAGCCGTGTGGCGCGGCGCATTCGGGTGCCTACGGGCTTTTTCTTTGCCGCTTTCTACTTGTGGAGAGCCCGGCCGAGCACAGCATCTTTGACGTGGAGCCTGCTGCTGGTTGTACCCGGTCTCCTTTTGCGCGCCTATGCTTCGGGGTATGTGAAGAAGAACGCGGAGCTGACCGTGACTGGCCCTTACGCGTACACCCGCAATCCCTTGTACCTGGGATCCATCCTCATGGCTTTCGGCTTCGCCGCCGCCTCCCGAAGCCTCTGGATTACGCTGCTGCTGGCGCTCCTCTTCACGATCATCTACGCGCCCACCATCTATTCCGAGGAACAGTTTTTGCGAGCCACGTTTCCCGACTTTGCCGTCTATGCCCAACGTGTGCCCCGCCTTCTGCCCCGGCTGACGCCGGCAAGGACCGCGGGCGAGGGTGGCTTTTCTGGGGCGCTCTACCGTAAACACCGCGAGTACAACTCCGTTTTTGGTGCCTGCGCCGTTTACGCTGTATTGGTGGCCGCGTTGTGGTTCCGCCATTGATTCCCTGGAGAGCGTTGACGGTGATACGGTATCCAAGACTTGTCGCGTCCGTGGCATGTGTCGGCGCGGTGCTGATCGCCGTTGCGCAGACGCTTCCTCCTTTGGTACCCCCAGCAACAAATTTCTCCTTCCCCACCAAGCAAACGCTTACCTATGCCGTGGATTGGCGGGTCTTCCCTGCGGGCACCGCCACTTTCCACCTGGAGCAGGCAGGAGCGATGCAGCATGTTGTCGCCACCGGCGAGTCGATCGGCGCCGTGAACCTGCTCTTTCGCGTGAATGATCGCTTTGAGTCATATTTCAACCGCACCACTGGTTGTTCCGCCAGCTTTGCCAAGCAGCTGCAGGAGGGCAGACGGCAGCTGACCAGTACCCTGCGATTTCTACCGGCCGAGCGTAAACAAGTATTGGAAGAGAAGAACCTGGTTACAGGAACCAGCAAGCATCAGGAGTCGCCGATCCCACCCTGCGTGACAGACCTGATGTCCGCTATCTTCTATGGCGGGTCGCAACCGCTGCAGCCGGGAGGGATGTTCCATATGCCGGTAGCTGACGCCATGCGGGTGGTCGATGTGACCATGAAAGCCGAGGCGCGCGAGCAGGTGGTAACCCAGGCTGGAACCTTTCAAACCATCCGCGTGCAGCCGATCGCCGATGCGGGAGTGGTTAAGAATCGCGGCAACATCTGGATTTGGTACACGGATGACGACCGGCGCATGCCGGTGCAGATGCGCGCACGGCTCTTCTGGGGCACGATTACCATGCGCCTGGTAAGCATGGCGCAAAAATAAGCCTCATCAACGACAATCGCTATCAGATGCCGGCTGCGGCTCGCAGCTTCAGGCTGCGCTCCTGCACACGGGCGAGGAAGGCCGGCTCGTCGAAGCCTGGGACCTTTCGACCTTCGAGTACGACCTCACCGCCGACGAGCACGGTGTGTACGTCCGCCGCACGCGCCGAGTAGACGAGCGCGGCCAGCGGGTTGTGTAGGGGGCGCAGGTGCGGGGCGGCTGTGTCGATGAGGATGATGTCCGCTGCGAAGCCGGTCGCGAGCCGGCCGGTGGTTGCGCCGAGTCCAGCCGCGGTCGCGCCGCCGGTCGTGGCCATCGTGAATACGTCGAGCGCGGTGAGCGCCCGCGGGTCGCGGGTACGAACCTTCTGCAGCAGCGAAGCGTCCTTCATGACCTCGAACATGTCCTGCGTGTTATTGCATGCCGGTCCGTCGCAGGCCAGGCCGACGGTTACGCCGGCCGCTCGCAGGGCCAGCACGGGCGCAATCCCTGAGGCGAGCATCATGTTCGAGGTCGGGTCGTGCACCACGGGGGAGCCGTGCTGGGCAATCAGGGCGATGTCGGCATCGCTCAGGTGGATGCAGTGGTTGAGCATCGTACTCGGACCGAGCACGCCGACCTTGGCGAGCAGCCCGACGTTTGACAGCCCAGTCTGCTCGCGGACCAGGTCGTTGTACTCCGGTGTCTCGGCTGTGTGCAGGTGGGCGCGGACGCCCCCGGCGATGAGCTCTCTCGTGTGGTCCCAGTAATCACGGGTCGCTGACCACGGCACCAGCGGGCCGACGCCGATTCCGGTGCGGTCGCTTCCCGCCCAGCTGTCCAGGAGCGCACGCGACCGTCGATCGATGTCGGCGAGGCCCTCGACGAAGCCAGGCGCGAAGGGGAGGTCGTTGGAGCACCGGAACAGCACGCTGCGCAGACCCATCCGGTCCATGGCGGCGGCCGCGAGGGCATCTGCCCCATCGCCCAGCCGGTTGGAGAAGAACACTTCGCAGACGGTCGTGTTGCCCGCCTTGAGGTTCTCCAGTGCACCGAGCATGACGGCCAGCTCATAATCTTCCGGCTCGAACGTGGCCATGAGGGGCAGCTGCGCGCCCGACAGCCATTCCAGCAACGAGGCGTCCGTGCCCAGCGAACGGCCGAGCGACATGCACAGGTGGGTGTGGCCATTGACGAACCCCGGCGAGACGATCATCCCGCCAGCCGCGATCGTCCGGTCGGCTCTGCCTGGTGCACTGCCGCGGCCGACGGACTCGATCAACCCATCGACGATTGTGACGTGACCGCCCTCGATCCAGGGCTCGTTCGGATCCCCTGTAATCACCCAGCCACCCTCGATCGCCGTCGTCGTCATGCAGTCCTCCCAGTCCACTCGTTGGAAACAAGTTGATAATTCGTAATCGGTCGAGACACCCAAAAGGAGTGACACGAGTGCAGCGACTCGGGCGCGCCCAAATTGAGGATGAGTGAGAGGTTTGAGAAAAAATGAGCGCGCAATCCGTAGCCACACAAGCGGAACAGCTAAAAGCTAAGTTACTGAATACGAAAGCGCTCTCGCATGAGCCTTTGGAAGCGAGGCTTATAGATGATGTTGTAAGCCAATTCTTTATCGGGAAACATGGCCAGAGCGGCCCGCTTGGTATCGGCTACCATCTCCGCGGCCTGATCCACTGTCAGGCTCCCATCCTGGCTGATCACCGACATCACCATGTCCATCATCATCTGCAGACGGCGGATCTTGCGCTGTTCTTCCATCTTTTCCTGCGCGGATTGGGCGGATTGACCAGAACTCAGTGTGTGGGGGGATGATTCGTCGTTGCGACCGGACTCGCGTGACCCCATGGGATACCCATCCTCCGACTTTTCGCTTGCTTGCTTTGTTGCGAATCGTATAACGGAACCGGCGGCAGGGAAACACAAAAAGGCATCTTTGCGGACATCGGGGACGTGTCCCCGCAGGTTACTTTGCACGCAAGCTATTTCGCCGCCAGGGGTTGTGCCGTCACCGAATTGCCATCCAGATAGAAAGACGTGGCGCCCACGGCATCGGTGCGGAAGGTGCGGATATGGTCGTCCTGCAGGCGCTGGAGGATTTCCATTTTGGGATGGCCGTAGGGGTTGTGGTGGGCAACGGAGACCACGGCATACTTGGGCGCTACCGCGGCCAGGAAGCGCGGTGTGGTGGACGTCTTGCTGCCATGATGGCCAATCTTGAGCAGATCGGAGTGAAGCGCCTCGCCCAGCATGTGCTGCTCACTGGCCGCCTGGGCATCGCCTTCGAGCAGGACTGAGGTTTGGCCGTAGCCCACATGAAGCACTAGGGAGTCGTCGTTGCTGGCGGTTGCGCCGGCGGTGTACCCGGCAGGCGGGGCAAGGACTTCGACCTGCGCGCCCCCGAAGGCAAAATGGTCGCCCGCAGCCATCGATTGGACCGGAATGTCGAGTCGCTGAGCTTCGGCCAGGAGCGCCTTGTAAGCCGGAATGGCCGGGTTGCTGCCCACCCAAAGCTGCCGGGGACGAAAGTTTTGCAAGACGGAGGGCATGCCGCCCATATGATCGCTGTGCGCGTGGGTGAGGGCAACGGCATCGAGCCGGCGGATATTACGCGACCACAGGACGGGAGAGACGACGTCTTCTCCGATCTCAAAGTTGGCATTGGAAGCCTGGCTCCCCCCGATGGGACCGCCGGCATCGATAAGCAGGGTTTTTCCCTGGGGTGAGATGAGTAGGAGAGAGTCTCCTTGGCCGACATCGATGGCGGTGACCTCAAGGACGCCGGGATGGTAGGCGAGCGCGCGGGGATAAAAGACGCATGCCGCGGAACACGCCAGCGCGATGATGGGGAACACGACTGGAAAGCGGCTGTTGCGTGCTGCCCACACCGCCAGACCGATCAACAGTATGCCGGCAACGATGGCGAGGCTACCCGGGCTGGAGAGGCGAATGTCGCCCGCGCCCATGGTGCTGAAGAGCTGCACGATCCTGTTGATAGCGTGCAGCAGGGCAGCAGTCACGGCCGCCGGCACGATGGCTATTGAGGGCCACAGAAGCAGGGTGGAAAAGGTGATCAGAGCCGAGGGCAGAGCCAGCCCGATTAACGGGACCACCAGCAGATTAACCGGCAAACCAAGCGCCGTGACGCGGTGGAAATAGATGGCCATGGGGAGGGACATCGCCAGCTCGATCAGCGCTGAGACGAGCAGCAACTCGAACGTGCGCAGGGTGAGACGGGCAAGGGCAGGGGGCAGGAAGCGGGCAAGGCGGCGGCCGAGAAACGGTTGCAGGTGATCCGCGACGAGCCGCAAGGTAACGCGAAACTGGGCCAGCCTGGGAGGCAAGCTGGGGTCGATCGCGATCAGGCCCACGTTCCTCGCCGCCTGCAGGTAGGGGCCGAAGGTGTGCTCGGCTACGGGAACGGCGACTCCGGCAACGATGAGCACCGAGAGCAGCGTCATCTGGAAGCTCGCCCCTGTAAGGGAGCGAGGATCGAGAGCGAGCAGGCAGACGGCGGCAAAGCCGATAGCGTTGAGGCTATTGCGCTCCCGGAACAGCAAACGAGCCAGCAGATAAAGCGTCACCATCCAAAAGGAACGCTGCACCGGTTCGCCGAATCCGGCGAGTAGGGCGTAGCAGAAGGAACACGCGATGGTCACCGCCGTCGACCCAATGCGGGGAAGCCGTAACAACGCTGCCAAGGCGAAGATGCACGCCGCGAAGATTGCCAGGTGCATGCCGGAGACGACCAGCAAATGAAAGGACCCGGTGCGTTCAAAGCCCACCCGAGCCTGGTGATCCAGGTAGGTGCGGTCGCCAAGGATCATGGCGCTCAGCATGCCCGCATCCTCGTGGCTGAGCAGCAACCATTCCGGTAGCCGGGACGCCGTCGTAGAAACGGCGAAGTCGATCAGCCGCTGGCTGCCGGCCTGCTGCAAGGAATGCAGCCAGCAGGCAAAGCTGCCTGGTGCGGATCCATGGGTGAATGTAGCGCTGGAGGCTTTCAGCGAACCTACTACGCCGATGCCTTGCTGGCGCAGCCACGCGGTGGCATCCCAAACGCCGGGATCGAGATAGCGCTCCGGTAGATGCATGGCAATGAGGGAGTGGATTTGGTCGCCGCAGCGGATGGACGGGAATGCTTGATCGGCAGGCCCGTAGAGAGTCGCCCGCAGACCACCCGCCACTGGTTGGCCACCTGCGGAAGTGATGCGCAAGTCCAGACTCTCGCTTTGTTCTTCCCTGGTGTTGTTGCCGAACGGCGAATTGGATTGAATGAGCCGGATCGGCGTAGTGCGGGTAACTTCACCGTTGATCGTTGTGGCTCCGCCGGAGTCCGCTCTTAGTCTGAGTGCTGTCTGGGGCGCGGGAGCGGGCTCGATCTCGCTGAGCAATAGGCCGAGTAGAAGCCATGTGCACGCCAGAGGCAGGAGGGCAACGCGCAGCGCCTTTCGCGCAGCCAAAACCGAGAGCAGGGTGAGCAGCAGAGTGCCGGCGATCAGGACGCCGGGAGCGGTCCAAATGAAGGTTGCCAGGATGATACCGCCGGAGAGCCACAAGGCGGCGTAGAGCGCGGGAGCGGTGGCGAAGGAAAGCCGTTCGATGGTTCGAATTCTCGCGACAGCAGCTTGCGTCATAGCAGGCTAGCTAGACCCAAAGAGAAATAAGACAGAAGTAAGAAGGGTTGGGGCCGAGACGGGTGCTGCACGTTCGCCCAAGTGCGTGGGCAAAAAAGATGGGCGTAGCCCTTACGATCAAAAATGCTGTCCCGATTCGAAAATCGCTTGTGGGGTACGGAGAGCATTTGAAACATATCGTTATCGGCCCAGGTACGCTGAGGCGAACCTGGGGCACCCGTCCTATCTCTATTCGGGCCTATCATCCCACAGGCGCTCAAGCCGCCAACACATTAATTACGCTTAATGAAAGTTACAGTTTCCATGTGGAAGGTTTGTGGGAAAAGGTCCACCAGGTGGATTGTTTGCACGGAGTACTCAAATTGCAACAGTGACTGCAAATCGCGAGCGAGGGTTGCCGGATCGCAAGAGATGTAGACGATAGCAGGCGCGCCGATACTCACCATGTGGTTGCAAATCTCCTTACCCAGCCCGGCGCGGGGCGGGTCGAGCAAAATGAGGTCGGGCTTGGCCGACGCTGGACTACGTGTCTGGCTGCGCAGAAAGTCGAGTGTGCTGGAACGGACAACGCGATGCGACTTGCTCGCGAGATTATGTTTTAGATCATCCGCAGAGAATCCAGCGGATTCTACCGCGGTTACGTTTTCAAAGTCGAGCGCCCGCGCAAACAGCCCGGCGCCCGAATAGAGGTCCCAGGCCAAGCGGCCTGATCGCTTTTCGCCAGCGCTATTCTGCACCGCCAGTCGCAGTAGCTCGGGCAGCAGAAAGCGATTGATCTGGAAGAAGCCGCCAAGGCTTGCCTGGTAAGGATGTCCGGAGACGGTGTAGGTGAGAGAGCGCTCCCCCCAATGCATCATCTCGCCCTCGGCAAAGAGCCCCACGCCGGTGAGCACGGGCAGCTGCGCATGCAATTGTTCAGCGAACGCTTCGAGCGCCTGTTCACGCAGCCGCGCCGGTTGTCGATGGCGAGCTCCCGGCCAGAGAGAGACAAGCAACTGGTCCTGCTCATTGTTGGTGAAGAATTCCACTTCATCGCACAAGCTCTCGAGGCTGGTCTCCGTACCAATGCGGGTAACTGCGGCGACCGCCTGTTCGAGAAGGGGCGCGGCGACCGGACAATGCGTTACCGGCAGAAGGTCATGCGACCCTCGCCGGCGATAGGCCAGCGCGATGCCGGACCCCTTGATCACGTGTAGCCGGATGCGGTTGCGATAACCCCAGGGGGGCCCAGCCAAACTGGCTATCTCGGCGGGGACAGGGACGTGCGCTCGCGCCAGGGTCTCCTTCAGAATATCGAGCTTCATCTGCAACTGGTATGCAGCCCCGGCGTGCTGGTACTGGCAGCCGCCGCAGCGGGGAACATATTCGCAGCCGGGTACGATCCGCTCCGGGGAAGGCTCGAGGACGGCATCGAGCTCTCCGGTCGAGAAGCTGCGGCGCTCCGTGGCGATGCTCGCTTCTACCAGTTCGCCGGGCAGCGCTCCGGGAACAAAGACCGTCTTGCCGCCGGATGCGGTCTCCTCCGCAGGAATGCGCGCCAATCCGTCGCCGCCATAGATCGCCTTTTCGATGCGCAGCTTCATGCCTGGCTCATGTAGAACAGGCTGAGCCGCGGCAAGTTGAATTTTTCCAGCAGACGTTTGTGGAGAAATTGCTGTTCCACCTGGCGTATCTGCATCGCGGGCATGCGGCTCCGATAAGGAGACAATTCGGCGACGGCCTGCTGACGCAGCACCAGCAACACATCTTCCGGGGTGGTGGTGAGGAGGATGGCGAAGAGCTTTTCTTCGAGCACAGTGAGGGATTGCTCCAGCTCTTCCAGGTGTGGCAGTTTGCCCTTCACCTCGCCGGCGAGCGCCTGGAGACGATCGGCGATCTCGGCGAGCGATCCACCTTTTGGCACAGCGCGGAGTTGCTGCGCTGCTGCTTCCAGATGGGCTGCGATTCGTTCCTGTTCGAAGCCCTGAGTTGCTGCTTGGTTCGCGGGGCTTGGCCGGGCAGGGGCGGCTCCCACCGCGGCTTCTTGCATCTCTTCCATGGCAGAGATCACTTCTTGAGCACAGTAAGCCAGGCCGTTTACTCGCCGCACGCGTGCCTTGTTCTTCCGGGCGTCGTATTTGTCGAAGGCGGTGTCGATGCCTTTGATCACCGCAGCCAGCGGTATGCCGGCTTCGCGCCAGGTTTCGATCAGCGCCCAGTCGATCGTGGAAAGTAGAAGCAGCGAACCTCGTCGGCGCTGGAAGTGTTCTTCAATCTCAGTAAAGTAGTTGAAGTAATTTTGCACGACTGCGTCAGGCGTGCTTTCCGGCCGCTTCGCTGTGGCTATGCTTAGCCTTGGCCACGCGGTTGCGTTCGTAGATCAGGCGCAGCCCATCAAGCGTGAGCATGTCGTCGATGGTATCGATGAACCTTGAATCGTCGACGATGAGGCGTGCCAGGCCGCCGGTGGCGATGATTTTGGGCGCCGGCGAATCAGGGCCCTGGGTCTCGTTGAGCATGCGCTCCAGGATGCCATCCACTAGGCTGATGTAGCCGTAGTACAAGCCACTCTGTATGTGCGCGACGGTATTGGTGCCGACTACTTTGGCCGGCTTTTTCACGTCCACCCGGGAGAGTCTTGCAGCGCGCGCGAAGAGTGCCTCGGCCGAAATCGCGAGGCCCGGAGCAATTACCCCACCCAGGTATTCCCCTTTGACCGATATCACGTCGAAAGTGGTCGCGGTACCGAAGTCGACCACAATGCAGGGACCACCGTACTTGGCAAAGGCCGCGACGCCGTTTACTAGTCGATCGGCACCCAACTCAGCCGGGTTGTCGACCAGGATAGGCATGCCGGTCTTGATGCCGGGTTCTACAAACATGGGCTTCAGGTTGAAGTATCGTTCGCACACCTGGCGAAGAGTGGACTCGAGCGGTGGCACCACCGAAGAGATGATGATCGCCGAGACCTCGGTGTATTCCACCTTCCGCATGGCGAAGAGATTGAGGAAGAGCACGCCATATTCATCCGCCGTCTGGGTCCGCAGCGTGCTGATGCGCCAATGGGTGATCAACTCATCGGGGGCGAAACGGTAAAGGCCGAGGACGGTATTGGTGTTGCCTACGTCGAGGGTGAGCAGCATAGAGTTCCCGTCATTCATCCCGGACGCCACCGGAGAGTACAGTGCGAAGGCCTTCGGCTGTGCGCACCGTAAGAAATCCGCGTGCGTCAAGGCCCGCAGTGACGCCGGAGTAGCCTGAGCCCTCGTCTACGTGCACGTGCCTGCCGCGAACCCAGGTAGAAGCATTTTCCAGGCGGCTGAGGATGTTCAAGGCTGCGCCGGTCGTTTCCGCGCTGAGCGCTTGTGCCTCACGGTAAAGCGATTGTAACAAAGCGATCAGAAGTTCTTGCCGTGCCCAAGATCTTCCGGTTTCGATGTGCAGGGAGGAGGCGATCAGTGCCAACTCGCGGGGAAAGCTCTCCTGGTGCACGTTGATGCCAATGCCCACCACGGCATGGCGCACGCGCGTGACCTCAGCGTTCAGTTCGGTCAGGATGCCACAAAACTTCTTCTTGCCGAAGAGCAAGTCATTGGGCCAGCGTATATCTGCCTCAAGCGAAGTGACATGGCGGACTGCCTCACGCACTGCGAGTCCTGCGGCGAGCGAGAGCCAGAGGATGTCCGCCGGCGCGATGCGCGGACGCAAAAGGACACTGACGTAGAGGCCGGCACCCTGAGCGGAGTGCCAGCTATGGGCGCCGCGTCCGCGTCCGGCGGTCTGCTCGTCGGCCACGTAAACCATGCCTTCCGGGGCGCCGTCGTCCGCCTCACGCATGGCCAATACGTTGGTGGAGTGGATGGAAGGGAAGTAGCGAATCTTGCCGGCGAAGGGCGTCCCGGCCAGGGCCAGATCGATCGCCGGCAGTTCGTAAGCGTCTTCTTGGGCGGGATTAAGCAATAGAAGATCCTAGAATTTTGGTGTAACGGAAGAACACAGCAGGAGGATTTCGGTTGAGAACGAGACCCTCGTTCTCAATACTCCCCTAGAAAATGTCCGTGGTTACACGCAGGCTTAGCTCAACCGCGGCGGCGGATTGTGTTAACGCTCCAACCGAAATGAAATCGACGCCGGCGAGGGCGTACTTCCGGATATTTTCGAGCGTGATGACGCGACCCGAAGCTTCGAGGGGGATGGTGAGACCGCGAGCGCGCACGGTGATCACCGCCTTTTTGGTTTCCGCCGGGGACATATTGTCCAACAATAGCGATTCCGCGCCCCCGTCCAGGGCCTGCCCCAGCTCTGCCAGATTGCGAACCTCGCACTGGATTGTCTGGCCGGGCGTTCGCGCGGCAAAGGCCCGGGCCAGAACCTTAGCGATGCCCCCGCCGAGCCCAATGTGATTACTCTTGATCAGAATGCCGTCGGAAAGATCCATCCGATGGCTTTCACCGCCACCACAACGGACGGCGTACTTGTCTAGCACGCGGAGGCCGGGAACCGTTTTGCGGGTGTCCAACACCTTGGCCTTGGTGCCGGCCACGGCGTCCACATACTCCCGGGTGCACGTGGAGATGCCGCTCATGCGTTGCATCAGATTCAGGATGACGCGTTCGCAACCCAGGATTGCGCGGGCATTGCTCCGAATTACGGCGACCGCCTGGCCCTTCTTGACCCGAACACCGTCGAACATCTCGGGATGATTAATCACCTCAAAGCGGCTCGAGGCCTTTTTGTCGAGGCGGATGAAGATCTCGAGAAACCGGGGTATACATCCCAAGCCGGAGATCACACAATCTTGCCTGGCGAAGACAGTACCCGACGCCCGCAGCCCGGTTTCGATGGTCAGGGCTGTCGTAACGTCGTTGACCGCCCGATCTTCTACGAGCGCCTGTTCCAGGGTGGCCTCAACGCGCCGACTCTTCCAATCCATTGGCCTTCCTTAGTGAACCAGCTGCTCATCGTCGCAGTCGAGGCTCTCGAGCGCACTGCGGGTCTTGGGAATTAAAATGCTTAGCTCGGCGGCGCGGCGGCGCAATCCTTCCACCACGGTAGCCGGTGCTTTGGCGAGAAATCCCTCATTCGCCAGCTGGCGATCGGCATTGGATACTTCCTTCTCAAAACGTGCCAGCTCTTTTTTCAGGCGGTCGCATTCCACCGCAACATCGATCGTACGCTCATAGATGACTGCTACATCGAATCCCGGAGCGGAGCGCACTCCGGAACCCTCGGGCATGGCATCGACGAACTCAATGGCCGAGATCTTGGCCAGCCGGCCAACGATGTCGCTGTTCTTTTCGATGGCCGCCCGTTCGGCAGGATCAACCCGCAGCAGGATAGGCACCGAGGCCTTCTCTTCCACTCCCAGTTGCCGCCGCATATCACGCACCGCAACGATCAACTCCTGCAGCTGTTTCATCTGCTGCTCAGCCGCCAAGTCAAGCAGGCTCTGTCGACTCTGAGGATAGTGTGTGAGCGCGATCGACTTGCTGGGAGCACGATTTTCGTGGAGCGCCTGCCAGATCTCCTCGGTGATAAACGGCATAAAGGGAGACAGCAGGCGCAGCGCCGAATCGAAAACGTCTAGCAGGGTAGCAAGCGCCGCGCGCACCGGGGTTGGAGGGCCGCTGAAATCGAGACGCAGCTTAACCACCTCGAGGTACCAGTCGCAGAAATCGCCCCAGAAGAACGCGTACAGTGTGTTGGCCGCCTCGTGGAATCGATACTCTCCCAAGGATTCGTTGATCGAGAAAGCAGTGTTCTGGAGGCGGGAAAGAATCCATCTGGCTTCGAGTGGGGCGTCAGGATTCTCGACCGGTCCCTTTGCAAGTTGGCTCAGATCGATGGTGATGCCGGCCTCCGCGCCTCGCTCCATTTGCATGAAGATGAAGCGCGCGGCATTCCAGATTTTGTTGGCAAAAGCGCGATAGCCATCGGTGCGGTCTTCGCTAAATGCGATGTCTGTACCAGGCGCGGCCATCGCTGCCAGTGTGAAGCGCACCGCATCCGTGCCGAAGCGTTCCACCACCTGGATGGGATCGATTACGTTGCCCTTGGTCTTGGACATCTTCTGCCGGTCCGCATCGCGTACCAGCGCATGGATGTACACCTCGCGAAAAGGCACCGCATCCTTCAGTGTTCGCTTGCTGCCGTCGGCCAGCGGTTCCTCGAGCATGAAGTGGCAACCCAGCATGATCATGCGCGCCACCCAAAAGAAAAGGATGTCGAAGCCGGTGACCAGCAAGCGGGTGGGATAAAAGGCGTCGAGATCGGGCGTGTGTTCCGGCCAGCCAAGGGAAGAGCAGGGCAGCAGTCCGGAGGAGAACCAGGTGTCCAGAACATCCTTCTCTTGCTCGATGCAATCGCTGCCGCAGTGGGCGCAGACCTCGGGCGTGGTGCGGGCTACGGTGATTTTGCTGCACGCTGCGCAGTGCCAGGCGGGAATGCGGTGGCCCCACCAGAGCTGGCGTGAAATGCACCAGTCGTGGATATTGCGCATCCACTCGAAGTACGTCTTCGAGTATTGCTCCGGCGTGAAGCGGATAAAGCCTTGCTCGACCGCTGTGATGGCCTTGTCCGCAAGTGGCTGAATTCTGATAAACCATTGCGTCGAAAGCAGAGGTTCAACCACGGTTTTGCAGCGGTCGCACTTGCCGATGGAGTTCACGTGATCGCGCGCCCCAGCCAGCAAATTTTGTGCTTCCAGATCTTCCAAAACCCGTTTCCGCGCCTTGTAACGGTCCAGACCGGCGTATGCGCCGGCGGCGGCATTCATGTGCGCGGTCTCGTCCATGACGCTGATCGAAGGCAGCCCCTGCCGTTGCCCGAGGGCGAAATCGTTGGGGTCGTGCGCAGGAGTCACCTTGACCGCGCCGGTACCGAACTCGCGGCTCACCCAGGTGTCCGTTACGACGGGAATTTCCCGTCCGGTCAGTGGCAGCTGCAGCTTCTTGCGGTGCAGATGCGCATAGCGCTCATCGTCTGGATGAACGGCCACCGCCACATCACCCAGCATGGTCTCGGGGCGGGTGGTTGCCACGGTGACGAATCCTGATTCACCCACGATGGGATAGCGGATCTCCCATAGCTTGCCCTGCTGCTCCTCGTGGATTACTTCCAGGTCGGAGATCGCGGTCTGGCAGCGCGGGCACCAGTTGACGATATAGGCGCCGCGATAGATAAGCCCCTGCTCGTGTAGCCGAACGAAGGCCTCGCGAACAGCCACGGATCGGGGCGCATCCATGGTGAAGTATTCGCGTGACCAGTCAACGCTCGTACCCAGCCGGCGCATCTGGTCGAGGATGGCGGCGCCGTAATGCTGCTTCCATTGCCAGACCCGTTCTACGAAGGCTTCGCGGCCTAGCTGCTGGCGGGTTTTGTGCTCTTCGGCAAGCTGCCGCTCGACCATCAACTGAGTGGCAATGCCCGCATGATCAGTGCCAGGAAGCCACAGAGCCAAATCCCCGCACATGCGGCGCCACCGGGTAAGGATGTCCATCTCGGTGTGTTCCAGCATGTGCCCCATGTGCAGCCGCCCGGTGACATTTGGCGGGGGCAGCAACATGGTGAAGATAGGCGCAGAAGAGGAGGCTTCCGTGTGAGGCACGGAAAAGAGATCTTCCTCGACCCAGTAGGCTGCCCAACGGTCTTCGATGGCAGCCGGGTCGTAGGCTTTGGGTAGGTCACGAGGCATGGGGGTTTTCTTTCAATACCAGAGCAGGGTACAGGCCTACGCCCGTACCCCGCACGATTAACTGGGCTTTGCCCCCTGAGGGAGAGGAGTCCCTAGAAGGGATTGAGCTTGTCGAGCCCCTTCTTTTTCTTCTCTTTGCTGCAAGACTCATCGTTGGTGTTGCATTTTGGCGCCTTGGGCTTCTTCTTGCCGTTGGTAGCCCCGGCATCGGTGCCGGTCTGCACCTGCGCGGCAGCCCCGCTTTTCACATCGTTCGTCTGCGCCGGAGCCTCTGCCGGCTTCTCTATCGGGGGCAGGGGCTGATTATTGGTCGGGCCGACCGTCGCTAATCCGCCAGGGTTCTGCGCGCCGGGTACTCCGGCTGCCTCAGCTGCCGCAGCAGCGCCTTCCGGCGTAACCGCAGGTCCTACGAGTGTACCCGTGGGTGCCGGGTTAGACGTGGGCGGTCCCGATTGCGCTGGGGCCGCGCCTGTGCTGCCTTGACCGGTGCTGACAATGCTCGCTCCGATAGCCGGTCCGCCACCTGACGGTGGTCCGCTCTCCGCGCCGGGCACGTTTTCTAGCTGCAACGTTCCTCCAGCGGCCGGCTCGGACGCGGGAGCAGCTCCAGTGGCCACTGCTGTAGCAGCCGGCGGCCCGAGCGGCATTGGAGCGGGCAGCGGCTGGTTGTTCAAAGCCGCGGTGTACAGTGCGATGTTTTGCTTGCTCACTTCGGGCGCCGTAATCTGCGGAGGATCAGTCAACGTAGGTTCGCCGATTCGGGCAGCATTCACCGTGACCGGGCCACGCTGTATTAACAGGAGCGCACGGTCCTTGAAGGTGATGCCGGTCCGGCTCTGCTCTTCGGCTTCACTTTCGGCAAGTTCTTCCTTGGTCGGTTCAGGCACCGGGCGATTGAGCGCGATGAGGCGTTCCCGGGCATCTTCCACGTGAGCAGCCATGGAGTAATGCGTGACCACGCGGGCATAGGCGTCCGCGGCCTGGTCATCGTAGGCCTTCATGAGTTCTTGCTTGGCCTTGGGATTTATTTTGGACGGGTCCAGGCCCTGAACCCAGCGGGCTTCGGCCGCATAGGCGTCTCCCAGGCCGATCAGTGCCAGGTCGCTATGACTATAGAGCGGGTAGCTGTCGGTAATCGTCTGCAACCGGGCAATGGTCGCTGCCCAGTTGTCGTGCGTAGCATAAAAGCTCCCTACCTGGTACTGGCGTTCGGCCAGCACTTCCTGCACTTCCCGCAGCCGCTGCTTGGCCCTAGGCACAAAGGTGGAATCGGGGAACTGCTGGATCATGGTGCGATATTCCGCCTCAGCTTGCTCGGCATTCTTGGGATCGCGGTCGGGCTTCTCCATCTGCATGTAGTAGATGTCGGCGACCTTCATCTGTGCTTCGGCGGCTTCTGGCTGGTTGGGAAAGAAGGTGATGAAATCCTTGTATTCGGCCTCCGCCTGGGTCAGCGCGGCAGTGCCCCCTTCCTTGAACCAGCTATCGCCGACGGCCAGCTTGGCACGCATCTGGTACTCGGATTCCGGGTAGGTATTCAGCAGTGTCTGCAGATCCAGTCTAGCTACGTCATATTTGCCCTTCTTCATGGCCACCATGGCTTTGTCGAAGAGCTCCTTATCCGGCTGCTTGGACGCATGGCCGGCGAGAGGATCGTCGGGCGTCGGCTTGGTCGCCGGTTTGGAAGGTTTGAAGATGCCGAACTGAGCGGGCGCGGGGAGCGCGCAGAGCAGACACAGGGTAAAGAACCGGAATAGGAAACGCTGCATAGCACCTCATGGGCAGAGGCTCGGCCCCCGAGCTTAAATCGGGACCGAAATCTTGACCCGCAATGGTGCCCGCCACTGCTGGTCCTATTACCTAATGTTAAATGGCCGCAGGCTGTGCGGAATGGAAATTTTGGCCTTGGCGGCGCTGTTCGGCCTCCCGAGCCAGCTTCAGAAGCATCCGCGCCTCTTTTTCGGGGTGTCCGGAGTCGAAAACGGCGCTTCCGGCGACCAGCAAGTCGGCGCCTGCCTCGACCACCTTGGCAATGGTTTCGTGAGCCACGCCCCCATCCACTTCAATTCTAAACTGGAGGCCAAGTTCGGCGCGGAGTTCGGCAACGCGTCTGATCTTGTCCAGCGAGAATTCGATGAATTTTTGGCCCCCAAAGCCCGGGTTAACGCTCATCACCAACACGTGGTGGACCATAGGGAGGATTTCGATCAAAAGGTCGGGCCGGGTGGCCGGGTTGATGACCACGGCAGGTTGCATGTTGTGCTGGGCGATCAATTCCAGGGTGCGATGCAGGTGACGGCAGGCTTCGTAGTGGACGCTGATCCAATCAGCCCCTGCGTCTGCGAACTCGGGGATGAAGTCGCTGGGATTTTCGATCATCAGATGACAGTCGAGCGGCAGGGTAGTGACTTTGCGCAGCGACTTGACGACCGGCGGTCCCATCGTGAGATTGGGAACAAAGTGGCCGTCCATGATGTCGATATGGATAGCAGCGCCGCCGCCGCGCTCGGCGGCCTCGATTTCCAAGGCCAGCTTCGAGAAGTCGGCAGAGAGGATGGATGGCACTAATTCAACCATGATTACCCCTCAAGATGCCCCCAGTGTAGCAGGAGTTCGGCTGTGAACTGTGTCCCGCCCACGAACCACGCTTGCACTGGATCCGTCTATGCGTGCCATTGGATCGGTGGCTTGGCCAGTTCTTCCGGGTTGGCGCTGTTGGCTTTTGCGGCGACGCGGGAGATAGCCCGCAGCAACGGCTTGCGGGCCATCTCTCCGTCAGGTCCAGCAAAAATCATCTCTCCTGTGGAGCGCGCCGAAGGCCGGTAAAACCATTGCGTGAAAAGCGCCATGTGGTCCGATAAGGTCTGCGAAGAGACCGACTTGAAAGTGGACTGAGCCAGAGCCGACAATGCTTCCTCGAGTCGCGCCTCCAGCAGATCTTTTGCAGCAATGACCGGAGCACCCTCCAGGGGAACAGGTTCCAGAGCGAAAGGGTGAGCGAAGAGAGAGCTGGATCCCGACCGCTCATTCGCGAGCCGCATACCAAGAATGGAATAGAGTGCCGGCCCACTCCAGACTCCGCGGCGCAGAGCGAAGAGCGCGACGTGGTCAAGCTCAGCGGACGGCTGCACCAGGATGCCGGAGAGTTGCGCCAGGGGACGAACAGCCTCACTGGCCAGGTGGGTCACGCTCTGAACTTTCTGCATCCGCTGATGGAGGGCGGCCGCTTGTTCAAATTCCATCGCCTCCGACGCGGCATCGCGCTCGCCCTCCAGCTTGGCGAGCATGGAGCCGCCTCGCGTAGAGAGAAAAGCAAACACATCCGCAGACTCCTGCTGGTACCGCTCATCGGAGCAGCCTTTGTAGCAAGGGGCGAGGCACATCTTCATCTCGGAATACACACAGCCTGGAAAGGCCGGATCGGGATTCAGGTCTTCAGTACAGCGGCGCAATAGAAATAGGTTCAGCATCTCATCCGCGAACCGCTCGGCCGCCGCGCGCGAGGGGAACGGACCAAAAAGGGAGTTCGCTGCAGATTTGCTGATCTTGGCCGTCACGTAAACCCGCGGATACGGGTTGTCGACCGACATCCGCAAAAAGATCGGAGGGCGGAGGCGCAGGCGCTTTTTTGCCCGGTCACCGAAGGCCCGCTGTGATGCTTGATACAGGCACAACGAAGATTCGAACTCGGAGCCGGTGACCGTGTACTCAATTTGCTCGACCAAGTGCGCAAGTTGCAGGCGCTTGGTCCGAGGCGGTTCGCTTTGCCCCTGGGCAATTTGGGGTCCGCGCAGAAATCGCATCAGACGCCGGCGCAGGTTAGGCGTCTTGCTCAGGTAAGGCTCAGCCGCGGGATCCGCCGCGCACAGCGCAAAAACTGCCGGAGCCTCGGGGAGGCCGCCCAGGCTGCCGCGGGGATCAGCCGGATCGAAGCGGATGGAGTTGGCTAGACCGGCTCTCATAGGCTCCCGAAGACTCACTTGCCAGGCAGTCGCTGTCCGGCGAGATGATTATTCCCCGGCGATGGTCATTCCGTCGATGCGCAAGGTGGGTGAGGCCACCGACCCGCGAAATTCCAGGTCGTCGGCGATGGCAGTGATGTTGTTAAGCATCTCCTTCAGATTGCCGGCGATGGTGACCTCCTCCACGGCGAAGGTCAGCTCCCCATTTTCGATCCACAGACCAGCCGCGCCACGGGAGTAGTCGCCGGTCACCATATTGACGCCGAATCCCATCAGCTCCGTTACATAGAAGCCCACCTTCACGTCGGCAAGCAGCTCTTTCGGCGAAAGCCTGCCCTTCTGAAGAAACAGGTTGCCGGCGCCGATGCCGGGAGTGCCGGCCAGCCCACGCGAAGCATTCGCGGTGCTCTGCATATTGAGTTTGCGCGCGGTGTAGGTGTTCAGCAGGTAGTTTTTCAAGACGCCATTTTCGACAATGACGGTCCGCCGGGTGGGCAGGCCTTCTCCGTCAAATGGCGAGGTTCCAAACAAGCCGGGCATCGTGCCGTCATCGACCACGGTCACGTTGGAGCTGGCCACCTGCTGTCCCAGCTGGTTGGCCCAGAAGGACGCGCCGCGATAAATGCTGTCTCCATTGGCTGCTTCAAAAATATTGCCAATCAGCGAACGGGCAATCTCTGGAGCAAAGACAATGGGCACGCGTTGGGTGGGGACGCGGCGTGCATCCAGCCGGCGCAAGGTGCGCCGGGCTGCCTCGGCGCCGATACTCTCGGGTGAATCAAGCCGAGCCAAAGTACGCGCGCTGGAGTACCAATAGTCCCGCTGCATGCCACCCTTTTCTGTTTCCGCGATAGGCATGGCAGAGAGGGAGCAATAGGAGCGACGATACTCACCGACGAAGCCACGGGAATTGGCCATCACCTTGTGCCCTGTCGCCACGTCAAAGCTGCCGCCGTCGCTCTTTTTCAGCCGTGGATCGGCGGAGAGCGCCGCGGCCTCTGCGCGCCGTGCGTATTCAATGCGCTGCGCCGTGGGCAGCCCATAAACATCTTCGTAGTAAAGGTCGAGGTCCCCCTGTAGCTGGCCCATCGCGCTCGCGTCCGGCAGGCCTGCGAATGGATCCTCTGAAGTGACCTGAGCCAGGTCGATGGCGCCAGCGACCATATGGGCCAATCCCGCTTCGGAGAAATCGCTGGTAGAGGTGCTGGCCGTGTGATGAGCCCCGGCCGGGCCAAGGAAGACACGCAAACCAATGCCGCGCGCGCCAGATTCCTTGAGCGTTTCCACCTGGCCCATGCGCACCAGGGTGGAGAATTCGTCGCCTTCACGGATCACTACTTCGGCTTCGGTGGCTCCGGCGTGTAACGCGCGCTCGACCACATCGGCCGCCAGCTGCTGCAGGTCCGTTTTAGTTTCTGCTGTGGAAGTGACTGTTGACATTATCTGCCTGTGCCGCCTACGGTCATGCGATCCAGCTTGATGGTCGGCATGCCCACGCCGACCGGAACGCTCTGCCCATCTTTGCCACAGGTCCCAATCCCTTCATCAAGGGCGAGATCGTTACCCACCATGGATACATATTTCAGCGCTTCCGGCCCGTTGCCGATAAGCGTGGCATCACGCACTGGGGCGGTGATCTTGCCGTCCTCAATCAGGTAGGCTTCCGAGGCGGAGAAGACGAACTTGCCGCTGGTGATATCCACCTGGCCGCCGCCGAAGTTCACCGCGTAGAGCCCTTTCTTCACGCTGCGCACGATATCCTCCGGGCTGTCTTCACCGGAGAGCATGTAAGTATTCGTCATGCGCGGCATAGGGATGTGCTGGTAGCTCTCCCGGCGTCCGTTGCCGGTGTCGGCCATGCCCATGAGGCGCGCAGAAAGCTTGTCGCTGAGGTAACCTTTGAGGATGCCGTTTTCGATGAGCACCGTCTCCTTGGTAGGCGAGCCCTCATCATCAACATTCAAAGAACCACGCCGCGAAGGCATCGTGCCGTTGTCCACCACGGTCACCTTGGAACTGGCGACCTGCTGCCCGATCAGGCCGGCAAAGGCTGAAGTCTTTTTGCGGTTGAAGTCGGCTTCGAGCCCGTGGCCCACGGCCTCGTGCAACAGGACGCCGGGCCAGCCGGGTCCCAGAACAACCTCCATGTCGCCAGCCGGCGCAGGGACGGCATTGAGTTGCAGGATGGCTTGGCGGGCCGCTTCCGTGGCGAAGTGCTCGGGAGACTTATCACCCTCAAAGAAGCTCAGTTCGACTCTCCCACCGCCTCCGGAGCCGCCGCGCGAATTTTTCGATCCATCCCGCGCGATGACGTAGCAGTTGAAGCGGGCAAGCGGCTGGGTGTCGCTGGCGAAGGTGCCATCGGATGCAGCGATGAGAATGTGGCGAAGCTCGTCGTTGTATCCGGCGCGCACCTGCACGATGCGCGGGTCATAGGCGCGGGCCGCGCGGTCGGCGCGCATGACGAGTGAGAGCTTAGGGGCGATGCCGGCGTCGGCATCGACGGCCGAAATGGGGTAGAGACTCGCTTTGGGCGTCTCGCGGAAGCCGGCAACCGTCTGCTTTGAAGGTCCATCGGCGATCAGGGCCGCAGTGCGCGCAGCGCGCATGAGCCGCTCGGCGGAAAGGTCATCGGTGTAGGCATAGCCAGTGCGGTCGCCGGAGACAACGCGAATACCGCAGCCTGCGCTCACGCCCTGGCTGGCGGATTTGACCAGCGACTCATCCACCGAGATAGCAGTGGAGGCGACCGATTCGAAGTAGAGGTCGGCGAAATCGCCGCCGGCTGAGAGCGCCTCGCCCAGGCAACGCTCGATCAGACGCCCGGTCAGCCCAAACTTCTGGAAGAAATGGAGCTCATGCTCAGGGAAGTTCATTGGCGGCCTTGCGACACAAAATTCACCATCCCTTCATTCTAGGCTACGGAGACTGGCCGGTAAACAGTGGCGCCGCTGGTTACCGCCGCCTCGCGCTTGCTAGCATTCACGCGGCATTACCTGCCCTTTGGCTGTCCCTTCCGCGGCTGGAGTTCGCAGGCCGCGCCCTGCAGGATCAGGTTTAAGCCCTCTTTGTATCGCCGTTCGAACCGATCAAAGAGGATCGCCCCTGCTTGTCGCAGGAGAGGTAGCGGTTCCTCAGAAAGCTGTTCGCTCCTCTTTCGAAGGTCATATTGCTCGGAGCGTTCGCCCGGCATAGGAAAGACCGCTTGCTCCTCGATGGCGAAACTCAGAGTGTAGTTATAAACAGTACTCAGCAGGACTACGGTCTGCCGGATGGTGAAGCCGGTTTCGACGAGTTGAGCCGCGATGGCTTCAGCCGTCTTCATGTATTCCGTATTTGTGAGCCTGGTACCAGCGACCATACGGGCGCCATCACGGTATCGAAGCAACGTCTTGCGTAAACCCTCTCCAAAAGCGACGACCCACGCACTCCAATCAGACTTCTTACGAACCGGGACCAGGGTTTGGGCACCCTCGGCGAGAAGCATGGTCGCCATCTCATCGATCAGCTCTTCCTTGCTCTTGAAATGCCAGTACAAGGCGGCAGGCTGAACCCCGAGCTCGATAGCCAGGCGTCTGAGGGTCAATTGCTCCAGCCCGACCTGATTGAGAAGCTTCAAGCCCCCGCGAGCAAGGATTTCGCGATTCACTTTCATGCATCCAGCATACCAAGCCCGACATCTCATAATTGAACAACGTTATATTTATTGAACCTTGTTCAATTAACAGGGGAGTGTTCAGATGAAAGCAGCCATTGTCAAAACGCCTGGAAGCAATCCGGTTTATGGAGACTTCAATGAACCCGTCGCCCAAAGCGGGCAGACGATCGTCACTGTCAGAGCATCCGCCCTCAGCCATTTCGCCAGGTCCCGCGCGGCCGGCTCTCACTACAGTGCAGACGGTGGGTTTCCGACGATCGCCGGTATCGATGGCGTCGGACGCACAGACGAAGGGCAACGCGTGTACTTCGTCCTCCCGGAAGCGCCGTTCGGTGCGCTTGCGCAAAGATCACTCGTCGACGCGCGGCGTTGCATTCCACTGCCCGGCGACCTGGATGACATCACCGCCGCTGCAATCGCTAACCCCGGGATGTCCGCGTGGGCGGCAATGATGGAACGTGCGCACCTCAAGACCGGAGAGACAGTGTTGGTGAATGGTGCTACAGGAACAGCAGGCCGATTAGCAGTCCAATTGGCGAAATATCTTGGAGCTAAAAAGGTAATTGCGACCGGGCGCAACGAAGAGGAACTGGAAGGCGTGAGGGCGTTGGGTGCCGACGTGACGATCCCGTTCACCTTGGGAACGCTTCACCCTCTTGGGGCGAAACAGTATGAAGAGGCGCTGATGCGCGAGTTCGCAAACGGCATCGACGTAGTTCTCGACTATCTTTGGGGGGAAAGCGCCAGAACGATCATCGCGGCCATCGCGAAGAGTGTTGAGGATGCCACACCTGTTCGTTTCGTGCATGTCGGCGGCGCTAGCGGAGAGGAAAGCATTGACCTGCCAGGTGCAGGCTTACGTTCTTCTGCAATTGTGCTCATGGGGAGCGGGCTCAAAAGCGTGCGTTCGTCAGCACTCTTCGCAGCAATCAAAGGCGTCTTCGAGGCGGCCGGACCAGCCAAGCTGCAGATAGCCACAAAGAACGTTGCTCTTTCGGAAGTGGAGGAGTACTGGAGCGCACCCGGTAGGCCACGAATCGTGTTCACGCTTGGCTGAGTCGCGCGGGGATTTCCGGGGCCCCCATGCTACTCTACCCGCATGACCGCAGTAGGGTCAGACCTGACCGCACGCAGCGCAGGGAACAAGGAGCCCAGCAGAGTGGTGATGAGACACAGCACTGCCGCGGTTGCGAATGTCAGCGCGTCGGCTGGCTGCACACCGGCTAGCAGGCTTTGCATGAGCCTGGCTGCGATGTAGGCGAGCGCCAGCCCCGGCAGCAATCCGGCCACGGCCAGTTTCGTGCCCTCCAGTAACACCATCCTGAAGAGATCGCCCGAACTGGCCCCCAAAGCCAGCCGGATGCCGAACTCCTGCTGCCGCAACGAGACCATGAATGCGAGCACCCCATAAAGGCCCAGGCCGGCCAGCACGATCGCCACACCGGTAAAGACAACCAGTACGCGCATCTGAATGGTGCGCGATTCGGTTTCTCCGGCGAGCACCTCCTCGATGGTCCTTATGTTCGAGATCGGCTGCTCCGGATCAGCATTGTGAATGATCTGCCGGATCGCGGGCAGCAGATGCTCCCATGGCAGCGACGATTGAATCACCAGGTCCTTCGGCACGTAGTTGGAAAACCAGCCGTCGGGAATCTGCTTATAGCTGAGATACACCTGGGGTTCGCTGGTTCTTTCCAGGCCCCGCGCACGGATGTCCCCGACGACCCCAATCACTTCCCGATCGTGAAGAGCGAAATTAAAATGCCGGCCGATCGGCTGTTCATTCGGCCAATATCGCCGTACGAACGATTCGCTCACCACCGCCACGTACGGTCGATCTGCCGTATCGCTGTCACTGATTTCGCGGCCGGACTTGAGCGGGATACCCATGGTGGAAAATAGTTGAGAACTGACAAAGCGCATGCTGGCCGAAGTGCCTTCGGCGCGAATCTGGCCACGCCCATCCACCACGACCGGCCAGATGCCCCCGCCCCACGTCATGGGAAGAGCGCTGATGTACGCGGCGCCGGCCACGCCAGGTTGGCTGCGAACATCCCTCAGGACTTTGCCATAGAACTGTTCGCACGCACTGTTCTTGTCGTATTTCGGGAACGGTAATTGGGTACGCAGGGATAGGATCCCGCTGGTTCTGAATCCGGGGTCTACGGATTGCACCTTCCATAAAGCGCGAATCAACAATCCTGACACCACCAGGAGCGCGACGGACGCGCCGAGCTCCGCAATTACCAGCACCGATCGTGCCTTGTGATTACCTGCTCCTCCGGTTCGCACGCCCACGCGAAGACCGCTTAAACCTGCATCCCTGCACGCCCGCAGTGCGGGAGCGACCCCGAAGCCGATTACCGTAAGCAAAGTGAGTCCCAGGGCGAACATCAACGTCTCTGAGTCCACCGGAGGCACCTGCTGAATAGGCAGCGCATTGGGCACCAGGCGGGAGAGCAGCGGTAAGGCTGCCACGGCGACCGCGGTGGCGCCGGCGCCCCCGGCCAACCCGAGGAGAACGCTCTCTGTCAGCAGCTGGCGCAATAGATTGCGGCGGCTGGCGCCCAACGAGAGGCGAATCGAAAGCTCTCTCTGTCGTGCCAGCGAACGCGCCAACAAAAGATTAGCCAGGTTCGCGCAGGCGATCGTGAGCACGCACAGCCCCGCACCACACAAGCCCATGAGCAGGAGACGAGATTCAGTCGTGAGTTCATCGCGTAAGGCGATCACCGACAAGTCGACGTTTTCGTTCTCCTTTGGATATTGCCGCCTCAGCCGGGCAGCGATCAGTAACAGTTCGCTACGCGCCTGCGCGACGGATACACCTGGCTTAAGCCGGCCAATCCCTTCTAAATAGTTGTCGTTGCGGTCCTGGTAGTTGTCTTCCTTAAACCTGTAAGGCGTCCAGAACTGTGTCTCCCGATTGGGAAAATGAAAATCGTCCGGCATCACGCCGATCACTGTATAGGGTTCGTTGTCGAGCGAAACAGACTTCCCCAGTATGTTTGGATCGCCTCCGAACGCTGACTGCCAAAGTGCATAACTCAACACCACAGTGCCGGGGGCGCCCGCCTGGTCGTCCTTCTGGTTGCTATAACGTCCCAGCAGGGCCGGCCTTCCCAGAGTGGAAAAGAGATTCCCAGTTACCGTGGCGCCGTCAACTCTTTGCGGCTCGCCCTGACCAACCAGGCTCATGGAGTCGTTGTTGAAGGCTGCCAGAGTGGTGAACGAAGTGGTGGACGCGATCACATCGCGATAATTGGCTGGAGAAAGTTCCATCCTTGAATAGCCCGGGTGTTTTTCCCAAACCTTCATCAGCCGTTCTGGCTGAGGAAAGGGCAGAGGTCTTACCAACACAAAATTCGCCAGCGTAAAGACGGCGACGTTGGCGCCGATGCCGATGGTGACGAGTAGAACCGCCGTCAGGGTGAAGCCAGGGGAGCCAAGCAGTGAGCGCGCGGAATGAAACAGGTCCCGCCGGGCAATTTCCCAGTGCACCATGGCCGCGTTGAACACGATCTCAGCGATCGCGCGAAGCCAAAGCCCGCATCTGGCCGGGAGTTCGTTGCTGCGCTCAAGCTCCAGGGCAAAGATAGAGCTCATCTCGTCGCCATACTCAGCCCGGAACGAGGAGGGATAAAGGTGGAGAAGCAATCGATAGAAGTTCATTAGGTCGTCCTGGGCGCAACTCCGCATAGGCGCGCCATTTTGAGTAAGTCGCGCAGGCGTGCCGCTTCCGCCTCTGCCACAGCTTTTCCGAAGGGGGTGATTCGGTAATATCGGCGGCGTTCATCGTCCATCTCCGGCGCGGGCCTGTTCCGGGTTTCAATAATTAGGCCTGATTCAAGCATCCTTTGAATAGAACGGTAGAGGGTCCCTGCACTCAGTTTTAGTTCCCCTTGAGTGCGCCGGGCTACTTCAAGAATGATCGCGTAGCCATGCCGGTCCTCGTCAGTCAGCGACAGAAGGATGTGAAAAGTAGTCGGTTGCAGCGGTAGAAGAGACGTAATGCTGTGGTCGGCCATCGCTCAATACTATATGCGTTGTGGCTATATGTGCAAGGGTTATATGCGTGCGGCAATGAAGTCATTTATCCATCTTGCGATTTCAAGGGATCAACCGCAAAATGGGTGCGATGCGAAAACCTCGCTCCAACCCAGCCTTCCTGCCGCCGGACGATAGGATTTTTACGCTAAAGCAGCGGAAGGCCGTTCCTTATGCGTTTGTGATGGATGCCCTCGCTGACCTGCCAACCGAAACCCGCACCATGTTCGGCTGCCTGGCCGTCTACCTGGGAGACCAGATTGTGCTCATTCTTCGTGAGCGGCGCGATCCTCCGGCGGACAACGGTGTGTGGCTCGCCACTACGGCGGAGCACCATGAAAGCCTGGCTCGGGAGTTCCCAAGTATGCGATCCATTCAGCTATTTGGGAACAAGATTACCGGCTGGCAAGTTCTTCCGGCCGATTCGCCGGATTTCGAGCAGGCAGCGCTACGCGCCTGCGAACTGATCGCCGCGCGGGATCCCCGCATCGGTAAGGTGCCGAAGTCGCGGCGAAAATCCATCGCCAGAACCACTACGAAGACGAAGCGGCGTAGCTGATCACGCTTATCCAAATCATGGCTTTGGTGCCAGCAGGAATGGACGGGTGCCCCAGGTTCGCCAAAGCGTACCTGGGCCGAATAAGATGGGCGAAGCCTACGACGGATTTTCTCTCATCAATCAGGTAAAAGCATTCGAAACATGCCATTTCCGGCCCACGTACGCTGAGGCGAACGTGGGGCACCCGTCCACTTCCTGCCGGTTCTCCCTTGCCCAACGAACTGTTATACTTTAACTAACTGGTTAATTAATGAACGGAAAAATTTCCAATACGAATCGCGCCGACCGCACGCGAAAGACGATCCTTCGCGCGGCCATCCGCGAGTTCAGCGCGCACGGATTGGCAGGCGCGCGCACCGATGCCATCGCGGAGTCGGCCAAGGTCAACAAGGCGCTCCTCTACTACTACTTCAAGAGCAAGACCGGTCTCTACGCGGCGGCGATTGATGAGGTATCCAGCGCCGTCGTCGAGCGCGCGTTCGCCGCCCTGGACCCTAAACTCAGCGGGGGCGAACGGGTGCTGCGCACGGCGTTGAGTCACTTCGATCGCATCCTCACCCAGCGCGACTTTCAAAGTCTCATGCAGCAGGAGATGGTCAGGATGCGGCGCGGAGAGAGCGAGGCACTGCCCACGATGGTGGAGAACGTCTTCAAGCCGCTGATGGGTAAATTACAGGAAGCCATCCGGGACGGCATCGAGACCGGCGAACTATGCCGGGTGGATTGGCTCCAGGTGGTCTATTCGGCTCTTGGTGCAAATGTTCTCTATTTTCTCAGCGCACCCATGATGCGTCTGATGCTGCCGTTCGACCCGATGGCCCCGGCCGCGATTGAATCCCGGCGCAAGGCTGCGGTGCAATACCTTGGCAACGCGTTGTTTGTTGACCGAGCCCATGGCGCCAGGCTGGTCAAGCGCGTCCTGACCGAGATGCCCATGCCCAAAGCCAACAGCGCTCGTGTTTGGAGAAATCTCGCATGAATGCACGTAATCGGATCTTTATCCTGCTAGGAATTCTTTTCGTCATCGCGCTTTGCTGGTACCTCTTCACTGCTCAGCGGTCGTCCGATCTGCAACTCATCGGCACCGTAGATGCCAATGAGGTCATCATCAGCTCCCGTATCCCAGGCAGGATCCAGACGCTTACCGTGGATGAAGGCGACGACGTGCGTGCCGGGCAACTGATTGCCACCATTGAAAGCGACGATCTGGCGGCGGCGCGGCAGGCGGCCGAGGCGACCGCGGTCAGTCAGCAATTCAAGCTGCAAGGTGCGAGCGACACCGAACGCCAAATGCAAGGGGGCACGTCAAGCCAGGTAACCAATGCTGAAGCGCAACTGCGCAGTGCGCAGGCCGCACTGGCGCAGGCCCAGGCGCAGTACGAGCACCAGAACGCTGATACCTCGCGCACGGTTGCGTTGGCGGAACAGGGAATTATGAGTTATCAATCGCGCGACGAGGCAGCCACGGCACTGCACGCCGCGCAGGCGGCGGTTGACTCCGCAAAGGCGAATGTCGGTGCTGCGGAAGCATCCCTAAAAGTGGCTGTAGCCAATACGATTCAAGCACAAGCGGCCGCGAAGACCGTGTCCGCGACCCGTGGCGATATGCAGAATGCGCGCGCCCTGCTCGATCAGGCGCAAGTGCAACTCGGGTATGCTCACGTGTTATCGCCCATTTCCGGCAAGGTCAACGTGCGGGCGGCGCGGCAAGGCGAAGTAGTTGCGGCCGGCACACCAATCGTAACCATTACAGATTTGACCCAGACGTGGATCTATGCGCCCCTTCCTGAGACCGAGGCCGACTCCGTGCAACTCGGGGATAGCCTGCGCGTCGTGATGCCAAGCGGAGTCACGATCCAGGGCAAGGTGATCGCAAAATCCGCAGAAGCGGACTTTGCCACCCAACGCGACGTGAGCCGCCGCAAGCGCGACATCAAGACCATCCGCCTGAAGCTCCTGATTGATAACCCCGGCATGCGCTATGTGCCCGGCATGCTGGCGGAGGTCTATATCCCAAAGGACAAGCTGGTGACGCGATGACCACCGGCAAGCCGCAGCCGGCGATCGTTGTCGAAAACATCGTCAAGCGCTACGGCGATTTCGAGGCCGTCGCCGGCATCACCTTCGAAGTGGCCGAAGGGGAGATCTTCGGTCTGCTGGGGCCAAATGGCGCCGGCAAGAGCACACTCATCCGCATGATGACCACGCTGCTGCCCGTTACCAAGGGGAAGGCGATCATCGCCGGCCATGACGTTTCGCGCGAACCCGATGCGGTCAGGCGAGCGATCGGAGTCATTCCCCAGGCGCTTACCAGCGATATCGATCTCACGGTCGAAGAAAATCTCTCCATCTATGCCAAGCTCTACGAGGTCCCCAAGGCGGAGCGCGAGCGCAATATCAACGATCTGCTGCAAGCAGTCGATCTGCTCAAGTGGCGCAAGGCGCAGACCAAGACGCTATCGGGCGGAATGCGCCGCCGGCTCGAGATTGCCCGCGGCCTGGTCCACAATCCCCGCATTTTCTTCCTCGACGAACCGACTACCGGCCTCGATCCGGTCTCCCGCGTTGCCGTATGGGAGATGCTTAATCACCTGAAGAACACTCGCAACCTTACTATGCTGATCACTACACACTATATGGATGAAGCCGATCGCCTGTGCGACCGCATCGCCATCGTCGACCATGGAAAACTGGTGGCGCTCGATACACCTATGGCGCTCAAGGAAAGCGTTCCCGGGGACAACGTGGTCGAGGTGCATTTCACTCACGAATCTCCGCAATGGTCTGAGCGGCTGAATCAGCTGGCCGGCATCACTGCTGTGGAATCGAAGAGCGCAGGCATGTACAGGCTGCTCACCTCCAATGGATCGCTGACTACCACCCAGTTAGTGGAGATGGTGAACAGATATGGCGAAACCATCAAGTCATTGACCGTACAAAACACTACGCTCGATGACGTCTTCGTCCACTACACGGGGCGCGCGCTTCGTGACGAACAGGTCAAGGCGCTGGGCTTCGTGATGCCGCCGCGCCCAGGGATGCAACCATGAAGCGAATGATGGCGATTGTCGAACGAGAGATGCGGAAATTTTTCCGTTCACCGACGTTGATGATCATGTCGATGGCGCTTCCGCTGGTCCAGCTGGTTATTCTGGGCAACGCCTTTGGAGGTAAGATTCGTGGCGCTCGGATGGGCGTGGTTGACTACGACCGGGGCTCGCAGGCGCTCAAGGTCGAAGAAGCCTTCAATTCCATCGCGGTCAATATCCGCACCTTCACCACGGTGGCCTATGACGATGAGCAAAAGGCCCGGGAGGATGTGCGCACGGGCAAGATCGACGGAGCGGTGATTATCCCGGCACAGTATTCACGGCGTGTGCTGGCGGGCGATTCTCCGGCCATTGGCCTGGTGGTCGACAACAGCGACCAGATCATGAGCAGCAGCCTGGAAGCCGAGATGCAATCGCTGGTGGACGCCTTGAACGCCCCGGTCATTCAGCAGAAGGTGGTGCAGCAGATAGCGCTCGAGATCGTCGAACTGTATCCGTACGTTGAGTACATGAAGTATTTGCTCGCCGGCTCCGTGGTCCTCGCGATGTACGTAGCCGTGATGATCGGCGGCGGTATGTTGTATATCGACGACAAAGCACGTGGAGTGCATGAAGGCTACCTGGTGACCCCCATCACCAGTCTCGAACTGGTGATGGGACTGAACCTCGCAGGCACCGTCAAGGCTGTGTTGTCAGGCATTTGCATTACCGTCATCGGCTCTCTGCTAGCTGGTCTCGGCGTCATCTTTCGGCCGGAATCGGCGTTCCTGCTCTTGTTGCTCATCATCGCGACCTCCATGGCGTTCAACGGCATGATGTTTCTGATGATGGTGCGGGTCGAGGATCCCCTGGTACCGCGCATGATGTTTGGAGTGCTGAACACGCTCCTGTTTTTTCCCAGCGGCGCGATTTCTCCCGTCTCAGGTTTGCCAAAGTGGCTGCAGGTAATTGCCGGCCTCGATCCCTTTACCTATGCTGTCCATGGTTTCAAGAGCATTCTTCTCAAAGATGGCGGCTTTATTGCCATCCGGTGGGATTTGCTCTTTTTGGCCGGATTCGGAATGGTGACGCTCCTGGTTGCGACGCCTCTGTTTAAGCGTACGCTCTAGCCGCGCGCCTCAACGTGCTCAGCTCCAAGTCTCTGTCTTGATGACGCCCTGTCCCTCTTTGACGACGATCAGTTGGTGCGCCTTAACCCCGGTCACTTTCTCTACCGCTCCGTTGGTCCAATGAATTTCGAGGTCTGCTGTCTTGGCATCTCCCAATCCGAAGTGCAGGCGCCGGTCATTCACCGAATAAAAACTGGACTGTGCGGTTACGGTTTGGGCCTGAACTTTTCCGCCATAGCGCGCGAGCACCTTAGAGCCGATCGCACTTCGATTGCTCTTGGTTCCCACGAGCAGGACCTTCATCCAGTTATGATTGCCCTTTAAATCGTTGCGCAATAACGAAGGAGGTTCGTTCAGGTTGATAACAACGATGTCGACGTCGCCGTCGTTGTCGAAGTCGCCAAAAGCGCATCCTCGACTGCAGTGGGCTGCGCTAATCCCAGGTCCAGCCTCTTCAATCAATTCTTCAAACTTGCCGTTTCCTAAATTACGAAAAATGAGCCGCGGCGTCTTCAAGGGATATTGCGGATACCTTGCTTCCACCTCGGGATACACAGAGCCAGTCACTACGAAAAGGTCCGGCCACCCATTGTTATCCAGATCCGCGAAGCCGGTCCCCCACTGGATAAAGCGCGTTTCCACGCCGATGCTAGCTGCAAGCGTCACATCCGTAAACTGACCGGCGCCGTCGTTCCGATAGAGCACGTCCGTGTCGTCGGAAAAATGGGTCTTGAAGATGTCAAGCCGTCCACTTAATGCATAATCGCCGACTCCAACGCCCATGCCCGCCTGTTCCAGGCCATCTTCACTAAAGGCGACGCCGCGTTCCGTTCCTTCCTCTCGAAAGGTTCCATCGTGCTGGTTTATGAACAGGAGGCTCGGAGTGGAATCGGAAGCTACGTACAGGTCAGTCCAGCCATCGCCGGTAAAATCTGCGGCGATCGAGGTCATCGCATAGGTGGAAGTGGCTTTCGAAATCCCGCTGGCTTCTGATACATCCCGGAAAGTTCCGTCTCCCTGGTTCCGGAAAAGGAAATTTCTCGCAAAAGGAAGTCCATTGGGCCCGCAGTTCACCGGCACGGCTTTGTAGTTGCACATTGGGTTCGTGCCCGGCTTGGGGATCTTATTCAGATCAACGGTCAGGTAGCTCGCGACAAACAGATCGAGATAGCCGTCGCGGTCAAAATCCAGGAAAGTGCAGCCCGATCCCCAACGGGTAGGGCCGGTGTAAGCAAGGCCAGCCTTCACCGTAACGTCAGTGAAAGTTCCATCTCCGTTGTTTTTATAAAGAACGTTCTGGCCGTAGTAAGTGATGAAAATGTCGTCGTTCCCATCATTGTTATAGTCGGCGATGGTCACTCCACTGGCCCAACCAGTGCGGAGGAGGCCCGCCTTCTCGGTTACATCCGTGAAGGTTCCGTCTCTGTTGTTCTTGTATAGGCGATTCGTTGCTTCGGGAACAGCATCGACTCGAGTACCGCAAAGCACGAAGATATCGAGCCAGCCGTCATTGTCATAGTCAAAGAAAGCAACGCCGCAGCCGACGGTCTCGAAGATAAATTGCTTGTGGTTGATTTCACCGTAGATGGTGGGGGTGGTGAGCCCCGCTGCGGAAGCCACGTCAGTGAAGCGCGCCGGAAACGGGAGCCCGGAAGGCTTTCCACGTGGCTGTGGTTTGACTCCACGAGAGGCTACACCCTGAGCCAATGCCATGGTGGATGCAGCCGTTCCCAGCAACAGGAACTCACGACGATTGAATCTTGCTGCAGTGGGCTTACGCATTTCTACCCATTGCTCGAGAGTCGATTAACCGGGCTTTGGGCATGGAACAAGCGGAGCCACGCGAACTTTTGTTGTTGTGCCAACCTGCTCCTTCGGTGCTAGGGTTTTGGGGCATCAGCCGGAACATTGACAGCTGTGTTTGCGCCCATTTTCTCTATGATCGATTCCTGTTCTTTTTGATGGAGCGTCTTGGTCTTGAGAAATTCCTCGTCTGCCTTCTGTTTCTGTCCTGATGCCATATAAACGCGGGCGAGACGGTAATGTGCATCTGGCTCAGTAGGATCGAGACGCTCCGCCTCTTTGAAGGCCGCGATCGCGGCGTCGTTCTTGTTCTCGCGGGCGTAGACGCTGCCCAGGTCGAAGTAGGCCAACCGGATATTCGGCTGCAGTTGAACGGCCTTCAACAAGCTGGTCCTGGCCTCGTCATCATCATTGTTTCGATAGGCTATGTCGCCAAGATAGGTGTACGACTGCGCGCTCTTAGGATCATGCTCTAGTTCCTTTTTGAATTCCGGAGCAGCCTGTTCGTAGTCGTGCTTTTTCCAGTAGAGATAGCCCAGGCCAAAATGGACGTTGGGCTCTAACGAATTGGCCGCTTCGGCGGCGGTAAATTCTGAAATCGCTTCGTTATCCTTGTTGGTGCCGTCGAGTGCTTCGCCTAGAAGCATGTGGGCTTCCGCAGAATTAGGACTTAGCTGCAGTAGCTTTTGCGATTCAGAGAGGGAACACTCCGGCTTCTTACCATGGAGACATGACTCGGCCAAAACATAATGCAATTGAGGATTGGACGGATCGTTCTGGCTGGCAATTTCGAGATGGGGGATCGCCTTCGTGTAAAGTTGTTCCCCGTAGTAGCTGAGCCCGAGGAGCGTCTCGATCCGCGGATCTGCATTCGCGGACGCGATGGAACTAAAAGTTGAACTCGCGGCCGCAAAGTTGCCTTGTTTGAACTCTGCCAGGCCAAGATTCATCTGGACACTTGGTTCATGCGGGTGCGCGGCCAGGGACTTGTGATACGCGACGATCGCATCCTTATACTCACCGAGTTGCGCGAGGACTAATCCAAGGTTCGCTTCAACGATGTAGTCTTTGGGATCCTGCGCAGCCAGTTGTAACCACGCTTCCTTCGCTTCCTGGAACTTCCCTTGCTGCGTCAACAGCATCGCCTGCTGCTTGTTGACTGTCTGGGCTGTCAAAGGGAGAAGCGATAGTGTCGCCAACAATGCGAGGAAGCAGGACGTGTAAAGTCCACGCATGTTGCTGGTGTGGAAAATTCTCAGCATGAACGGCGACCGAAACAGTTCAAGTCTCGCATCGGGACAGCCGTTTGTCCAGCGCTACAGGCCGCTCCAAACCGTCTTCAATAGGGGCCCAAAGCGAGAAGCGTTGGATCAATTCATTCCCGCTTTGCAGGCCACAGCGAGTGTCTGGGCCACGCTATGCCGTCCTGGTTCTGTAGCCGCTACCATACTTCTACTGCCAAAATCCTTGCTGAGCCTGGAATGCCGTTGACCACATCGGTTCCCAGTACGGCTTCAAAATCATGATCTCGGAATCCGGGACCTACTCGCTTGCGCAGCTCTTCGAGGCGATTCGGATCGACCATAAATTCGCCCGCCGCCGCTGTTCCGCTCATTCCGATGCCGGCAACAATCACCTGCACCTGCCGGGTCGAATCATCATGCACGCGGGCGATCAGTGCAAAATCACGCTTGACCGCAGGATATTGGGTCTTCAGATCCAGTTCCCATGTCCTGCTGCCCGGGTTCTTGATGTCTGTGATCCAATACCGCTCTAGATCTGTACCTCGGAACTGATAGCGTAAGTGGGTAAGCGCCCGCAACGTCCACTCATTATCCAACCCGCCGATGAGTATGGTCGGTCCTTGTTGCAAATCATCCATGGTGGTCGAGTGAACCAAACGCAGTCTTTGTTCACCGCCGCGCGTGGCGATCCAGTTAGAAATCCTCATGGTTGCCAGCACGTCCGAGAAGACGACGTTTTCCCGGTTCTTTTCGTAATCAAGAAAGCTGGGGTTCACTGTGTCTGAGGATTTGGCTAGCGGTCCGGCTCCTTCAGATTTTGGCAGGGAATAGGAGAGGATCCCCGCCGCAGCCGCGATCTGCGAACCGGCCGCATCACTCGGCAGACAGAAGGTAATGGGTAGATGAGATTTGACCACCGGATTCCATAGCTGGTCGACGGCAGAGGGACGATCCAATCGCCACCATAGAGCGCCCGCAAGGCTGAGGCAAAGCACAACGATGGCGCCAACCCACCAATGGAAGAGCGCGTGCCAGGCTTTGCGGCTCTTCTGCGCGGGAGGATCGATTGGCGTTTCTTTGACTAGGGCCTGCGCCGTTTCATCGCTCGTCTTCAAGGGGGCTACCGAAGCCAACGCCCTGGGTTTCCGAGGGTAGAATTCAGGCTCGTAACGGCCTGGCATCAACTCGATCCGCATTTCCGAATCGTGTGCTTCCTCGTGGTAATACTGGGCGATCCGTTTGCGTATTTCTGCAATCGTAACCCGGGCAATTGGATCGTCGGCAGTGTCGTAATCTGGAGGACGGTTGAATACACGTACCCCCAACAGGCGCTCTTTCAAAAATTCGCCGCGGCCTTCCAGCGTCTCCTCTACGATGAACCTGAACAGCGCTGGGTAGCGCCGGCTGTTCTTGAAGTGAGCGGTCTCGAGCAGACGTTCCATCTGGCGTCTGACCTGATTCTTCTCTTCTTCGGTTTTTGGGACCCAGGATGCGTGTACGTCCATGCCGTGGAACAGTGTATGCCACGGTCGCTATGGCTGACAACAGCTCTTTACCTCTCTTTACCTGTACACAAAAAGGGCCATTTATAGGGCTTTATTGCCTTTTACCTACCGCTTATACCAGAAATACCTATCCAACCATGAGACCACTCTCATAGTTTGCTCGTCGGATACAGTGTCCATCGATGGGTGGAAAATGTATTCCACCTGCGAAGCCAGTAAATAGATCGTGGAACGACCTTTAGGGAGACCAATAATGTTAAAGAAGCAAAACCCAAGCACTTCCTCGCCTAGCCCCTCCCAAATACTCAATCTCCGAAACCCACTTTTCGCTCTCTCGCTCGTGCTTCTGCTGATCGCCATGTTCGCCAGTCCGCTTGCCGTCCGGATGGCTCATGCACAGAATGGCGGTGAAGTGACAGGAACGATCACAGACCCGACAGGCGCCGTCGTCCCTAATGTGGACGTGAAGATCATTTCCGTAGAAACCGGTAATTCGCGCGTCACCAAATCGAATGGCGCCGGAATCTTCGACTTCCCGGGACTTGAGCCTGGCACGTACAACCTGACCGCGAGCAATACCGGATTCCAGGCCTACAAAAAAGACGGAATCGTACTGAACGTTGCCGAAACGCTTAGAGAAGATGTCCCCCTAGCGGTCGGCACCGCCAGCCAGGAGGTGGTCGTACAGTCAAACGCCCTCCAGGTTCAATCAGAGACCAACGAAGTGAGTACCCTGATCACCGGCCAACAGATCTCCCAGCTGGCCACCAATGGCCGCAACGTGACTTCTCTTGCGTCATTGGGCACAGGCGTTTCCGGCAACATGCCATCATTTAATGGTGTGACCGCCCAGGGCAGCAACGCGAACCTGAGTTTTAACGGGACAAACCCGAATCACAATAACTGGCTGATCGATGGCGGCGAGGTGTATGACCGCGGCTCGGGCGGCAAAATCGACGTGCTGCCGGCGCCTGATGTGATCGCAGAGTTCCAGGTCCTGGCCAGCAACTACCCCCCCGATTATGGCATCAACTCGGGCGGCACGATTTTGATGCAGCTCAAGAGCGGCACCAGGGCCTTTCATGGCGGTCTTTGGGAGTTTGTCCGCAACGACGATCTGGATGCGGGCTATTACTTCAATAAGCAGGCAAACACTCCCAGTCCCGAGCTGCGCCTGAATATTTTCGGCGGCGATATTGGTGGCCCGGTCATCATTCCCCATCTTTACAACAGCGCCAGAAACAAGACCTTCTTCTTCTGGTCGGAAGAGTGGCGTAAGTTCATCCAAGGCGCAAACGCTGCTGCCCAAAATACCGTCCCGGCTGAGGACTTTCCAACGGCCGGCGCCAACTTCACCTATACACAGTGGAATTGCGCCCCGAATTGTCCAGCCGTGCTCAACCCTGCTACAGGCACCCCCTTCCCGGTGGTGGGCGCTCCTGCGGCGGCCGGTCAACCCAATACCTACCTCATCCCGGCTGGCTCTCTGGATCCGAATGCGGTGCTGTTCATGGGCACCGGCGCCATCCCGAAACCAAACGTGGACCCTACGGGCAACTCCCCACAATTCATTGCCTCGCCCAAGCAGCCGACGGATGTTCGTGAAGATACGGTTCGCATAGACCACAACATCACGGATAACCTCCACCTGATGGGGAGCTACATTCACGACCAGATGTCACAAACGTACTTTCCTCCGCTGTGGAGCGGCGATACCTACACGACTGTCGGCAACATCTTCGCCAACCCATCATGGGCTGCGGTAGTCAAGCTGAGCCAGACCATTTCCCCCACGATGCTCAATGAAGTTTGCCTTTGCGTAAACGGGAACACCATTACAACCACCCCGCAAGGCACCTTTGCACAGCCCTCCGGCTGGAGCGCGGGCAGCTTCTTCACCGGGAATAATGCTCTCGACCGTCTGCCGCAGATCGCCTTCTCCGGTGGCCAGCTGAATACCACCTGGGGAACCAACTACTGGCCCTGGCATAACTCGTATCTGAACTATCAAATCCGGGATGACTTTTCATGGACGAGGGGCAGGCATGGCTTCAAATTCGGCTTCTCCTACATGCGCTCGGATAAGAACCAGCAACAGCAGGCCGACACACAAGGCGATTACACGTTCAACGGTGGTACGGGCGTTGCTTCGCAGGACCCCTACATCAACTTCCTGCTTGGCTACGCCAGCACCTACCAGCAGCTGAACGAGCTCAAAACGGACCATTGGCTCAACAACACCTATTCCGGTTACGCAATGGACAATTGGCACATCCTGCCGCGGCTGACACTCAATTTGGGAATTCGCTACGATGGGATGCCGCGTGTGTACGAGAAGAATAACCAGGTGGCCAACTTCAACCCCACCGCCTTCAACCCCGCAAACGAGCAGGCGCCGAATCCCGGTACCGGCAATCTATCACCCACTGGACCCGGATTTTCCCAGCCTGCCGGGATCAGTGCGCCCTTCTATCTGAATGGCATTCAGATCGCCGGCTCGAATGGGGTTCCCCGTGGCATGGTTAAGAATGACTATTTCACGTGGCAGCCGCGTTTGGGCTTTGCCTATGACTTGTATGGTGACGGCAAAACCGTTCTGCGCGGTGGTCTTGGCGTGTTCTACGAACGCGTTCAGGGGAATGACATCTACGACGCAGATACCAATCCTCCATTTTCGTACCAGCCCAAGGCCAGCAACGTTCTATTCTCGAGTCCCACCACCAGCTGGACCGGCGTGGTTACGCCTCCTACCGCGCTACCCGCTGCTCCGGCTGGCGTCAACTCCATCTCTAACTATTATCCGAACCCGGCAACGGCTCAATTTAGCTTAGGTGTCCAGCGAGAGCTGGCTCCGTCGATCATTTTTGGCTTGCAGTACGTCGGTACGTCGGCATGGAGCCAGAACACCAGGGTGGAGCAGAACGACCTGCCGCTCGCCAACCTCGGTAACCGCCAGACCGTCGCGCAGGGCGGCAATGCGAACTTGTATCGGCCGTACCTCGGATTCTCCAATATCCTTCAATCCACCAACGCGGTGAATTCCAACTACAACTCGCTGCAGACTGCGCTGCGTATGGACAATAGGCACGGTTTGTCACTGCAATTGGCATATACCTGGTCGCACGAGATCGACGGGCAGCAGCAGAGTCAGGATCTCAACACTGCGTCGAACCCCTATAACCTCGGTTACGATCGTGGTTCAGGAGCGTTCGACCGGCGCCACATCTTCTCCGCAAACTACGTCTACAACCTTCCATTCTTTGCGCATTCCGGTAGCATGCTTGAACGCCAAACTCTTGGTGGTTGGCAGCTATCGGGAGTGACTGTAGCTGAGACCGGAACAACCATGATTGGGGCTGGGTCGAGTCTGACCTACAACGGTCCTGACGTGGTCGGGGGCGGCGGCAATATAACCAACCGGCCCAACCTGGTCGCGCCGGTACAGTATCCACATCAACAGAAAGCCTGGTTCAATACGAGTTCCTTTGCGGCTCCGGCCGCACCCTGGACCGCAGCAGGCGCGGGCGGCACAGGGTTTGGTGATGCTGGAAAGGACGTAATCAGAGCTCCGGGGCTATTCAACTGGAACATTGCACTGTTTAAAGACTTCCCAATCCACGAGGCTATGCGTTTCCAGCTCCGCGCAGAGTCGTTCAACACCTTCAACCACACGGAATTCAACCAGGTGGATGGGGGAAGCAACGACGGCAACTTCGGGCAGGTAACCAGCACCAGCGATCCCCGTGTGTTGCAGTTCGGAGCGAAGTTCCTCTTTTAGCTGCATAACTTGGCGAGGCCCAGAGGCGCATGCCTCTGGGCCTTTCTTCGTGTGCTCGCAAGGGAGGCACCTAGACAAACTATTGTCTAGACAGGTTGCGGCTGCTATTTTGTGGATTGCAGCCGGGGACACTGCAGCTCCATGGACAAGCGCAAGAGCGATGACAAGCAGCCTGGTGGACGTGTCAGTCTCAAGACCCTTGCGGCCTATCTCAATCTTGATCCGACGACCATATCGGTCGTACTGAACCAGGTGCCAGGGCGCTCCATCCCTGAAGCTACGCGGGAGCGAATCCGCAAGGCGGCGCTTAAGTTCAATTATGAGCCAAGCTTCCTTGCGCGATCCTTGAGAAGCCGGCGCACCATGACCATCGGCATTTTGGTTCCGGTTCTCGCCGACGGCTATCACGCGGAGGTAATGACCGGGATTGGAGACCGGCTTCTCGAGGAGAAGTATTTCTACTTCATTGCCCACCATCGGCACCGGCCTGACCTGATCGAGCAGTACCCGAGCATGCTGATCAGCCGCGGCGCCGAAGGTTTGATTACGATTGACACAAATTTAACTCACAAGCTCCCGCTGCCGGTGGTTGCAATTGCCGGCCATGAGCGTATTAGCGGAGTTACGAATGTCGTGCTCGATCATCGCCGGGCTGCGGAACTATCGCTTCGTCACCTGTACGATCTGGGGCACCGCCGGATTGCATTTATGCGCGGCCAGCCTTACAGCTCCGATTCCGGCGCACGGTGGCAAGGTATCGTTCAAGTGGCGCAGGATCTCGGTCTCTCGATTCGGCCGGAATTGACCATCCAGCTGGAAAAGGATTTGACGTCGCCTGAGTTGGGTTATCCCGTAGTTGAGCAGCTGCTGGCTCACCACCGTAGCTTCACGGCCGTTCTGTCTTTCAATGATGCGGCGGCAATCGGTTGTATGCGAGCACTCCATGATTCTGGTTTAAAGGTCCCCAGGGATGTGTCTGTCGTGGGCTTCGATGACATCAAAGAGGCGGCGTATCAGAGACCGAGTCTGACTACGATTCGCCAACCCCTGCACCAAATGGGCGAACTCGCCGTGCGGTTACTGCTGCAACAACTGCGGCCTTCGGAGACCAAAGCTCCACGCGAGGTAGCCGTCGAGCCTGAACTGATCGTCCGCGAATCAACTTGTCCGTCGCGGCAGGGATTGCGCGATGCAAGGTCGAAACGATCGACCAGGAAATCCGTCAAACACCGTTAAGGCTCCTTTCAAAATACAGTGTTATGCATAAAACGCGTATCCTGGATGCCCAAGGATTTAACGCCGAGGGAGAAACGATGAACCTGACAGAGAAACCCCAAGTCGTAACCTGGCCTCAAACGCATTATGTTTTTGTCGAGAGAGTAGGACCTTTCCAAGTCAATGCGCCACAGGCTTGGCAGAGCCTCCATACACTCATCGCTGGTATCGCCCAGCACAATCAGATCACGGGATACATGAGCCTCTATAAAGTGGGGCCGATGGTATACCGGGCCGGAGTCTCGGTCGGCGCCCACCCCGCAGTGTTGCCGGAAGGCCTTAGCTATTTTGAATTCCGCGGCGGCAAGTTCAGCCGCTTTGTTTTGACTGGGCCTTACGCGCAGCTGGGGGCGGCCACCAGCCGGGTGATGCAGATTATCTCCGAGAGCAAGCTTCCGTTGCGGGATGACTACTTCATTGAGAACTATCGCAACGATCCGAGAACCACGCCGGAGGCGGAATTGATCACCGAAATCCTGGTTCCCACGGCTTAGACCACCTTCGCGATCAAGAGCTGTGACCGGCGCACCGTAAAACTCCGAGGTAGGCGCTCCACGGGCCCACGGCTTCGCGGTATTGGTGGGCCATGATCCGCGAGATCTGGTGCAGATGAGTTAAGTCATGCGTTGCCCAGGTGGCCAAGAGCTCAGACAACGTGACTACGCCAAGGGCAGGATGCCGTCCGCGCAGGAGAAGGTCTGCTGGCTGAAGATTCAGGGCACGCAATTGCTCCAGGTTCTCTGATCGCAAATGAGCAAATTCATCCAGCAACTGTCCCAGGGACTTACCGTCGGTTTCTCGCACCATTCCCCAACGATCAAAGGGCGGAAACGTCTGAGCCTCGCCAAACTGTAGCACCATTCTGATCCGTGGCAGCCAATCCGTGCGTTCGGCATGAATCAGATGACCGACCACATCGAAAGCGCTCCAGGTGTTTTCCCCTTCATTGCGCGAGGTCCACACTTCCGGTAGCTCACGCAGAAGAGCATCTAGGGCAGCAGGAGTGCGACCGAGAAGTGAAAGCGTGTCCTGCAAATCAGGTTCCATTGCGTTCCTCAATTTGGCCTGCCGGCGGCGCGCCGGTCGCATCGGAGCTGCATCCATAGCAACACAAAACCAATCACGGGAAGCAGGAAGTCCATATAGAGAATCACGCCGGCATTTCCTGGCGCGTGATTGTGAGTTGTGATGATCTGATAAACATGGCCGATTCCGGCGCAAAAAAGAAACAACGCCGGGCCTGTGACTGCTGCTAATCGAAGATCAAAGCTGCGTCGGAAGGCAAGAAATCCGACAACCGAGTATCCCAGGCTGGCAAAGCCGACTTCTTCTTGGAACGGGCTGTTCGCCCAACCGATGACGGCTGCAGTCATTTCGCCGAAAAAACTATGCAGCACGAAGTTATAGAGAAGACTGAACCCGATGGAGAAAAGTAGGAAGTAGGAAAAAAGTGCTTCGACCACCACCGGCGTTGTTAAAGGTTTCGGCTTCCGAAGGAGCTCTATTCCTGAGGCAATCAAACCGATGACGAGGAAGGTAAGTGTGAAATTCCCTAATACGAAGCGGATGATGTTTGCCATGCATAACCTCGAATGTATCTCCAGGCACTACCGCACTTTGCCCGCGGAGTGCTCAAGAATGACATCGGAGAGCACGGCGGTATCCGTGGTGGCCGGCAAATGCGAGCAGAAGCCGACGCCCACGTAAAACGGCTGGTCAAAGTGCAAATTGATGGGCGGCCCAAGCTGGTGCATGGGTTCACCCTGCAGGCTGACGAAGATCGCGATGGCGTCGCCATGCTTTTCGATTCCGATGCGCCTTGCCTTGACACCGGCGAGCGTGCCCCCGAAGCGATACTGCATGTCCTTCATCAAAGCACCTTTGTCCGCGCGCCAAGCCAGGTGGATCATGCCCACCCCGTGCTCGCCAATCATCGCTTCCTTGGAGTCGTCTTCGAGGTTCTGTCGAATGACCAGGACCACCTTGCGGTCGCCGTAGCCCTTGGGGTCAGGAAAGGTTACGTCGCTTGCGAGCGATACGTCGCCACTCATTTTCTTCCATAAGAAACGAAACTCATCGCGCGAATACCAGATGTTGTAACCGGCAGAGGTAAGGGTGTACTGCCTGGTCGCTGGGTCGTAGCTGGCGCTGCCCGGCACCACAGCGCTACCAATGTCCGATTGACCCTGAAAGACGCCGATCGGCGTCTCAAAATTCGCGCTCGGCCGATGAAAATCTGCCGGTGGTGGAACCTGCACGTGTGTAGGAGATCCCGGCTGCGCCCAATCCGGCAGGGCCGGCGCTTGCGCATCCAGTGGATTGTGTGTGGCGCAAAGCAGCATCACGAACATCGATAGTCGGCAGGAGCGCCTGCTGGCAAAACGGATGGAATATCCCATAGCAATGCACTCTAGCAGACCTCGGGTAGCTCGCGCGATTTCGTTGAGCGGCCAGGAATTTCTGATCGGGCGCGAGAAATGGAACAGCCGGTTTGAAGGGACGGGCTGAAGTGTCTGAACCGGCAACAAATGCCGGGTGCGCCATTCAAGCCGTACTTCGGCTTGAGTGGGATATCGGCACTTGACTGCTGTTTCTCTTCCAGCGCTCAGGCAGACTCTAACGCACGTACCCTTCAAAAACCGGAGTTCTTCCGTAAGCTGTTAAGGTGCCACAGGCGGCCCGCCACATCGAGAGCCGTTATCCCACTGAAGCCAAAGTACGGCTTGAATGGGGCACCCAGCATTTGTAGACGGGTCTGATCCTTCCGGTTCTCACGCAGATTCTGAAGCCCGTAACCTTCAAGACCATGCAGAGGAAAGCTGTTCCTACTTCTGCGCAGGTGTAAGGACGATGTTGCGGAAAGCGACGCGTCCTGCTTCGGAGCCTTGAAGGTAGATGGGACCAGGCAATGCCTCGTTGCTGTCGAGTGCTCCTCCTGTGATCCCAGGAATCTCTTTATGATCGATAACCATCACGCCATTCTGAACAACGGTGACCGTGCGCCCCACGAAGGTTATGTCGAAGCTCTGCCACTGGTCGGCCTTGCGCGGCTGTTCAGGGGTTGGATCCAGGTATCCGTAGACTCCTCCCGTGTGGTGGCTTGGTGGCTCCGATGCCGATTCAGTCTCTATCTGAACTTCGTAGCGCCCCCGCAAGAAAATGCCACTGTTTGCATTGGTACCAGCGTTGAAATCCACATGCAGCTGGAAGTCAAAGAACTTCGGAATGCCGATGATCTCCGATCCATGGCCGTTGCTGACTAAAGTTCCGTCTAGGACCTCCCAACTATTCTTGCTGGGATCGCTAAGCCTCCATCCGGCAAGACTCTTGCCATCGAATAAGTGGACAGGGGTTCCCCATTTAGGGTCCTTTGTCTCGCTGAGTGCCGGTGCGCGCGTGCCAAGCAGTTGCCAGGTGTGCTGGGAGTTCGTAACCGTGCCCACTAGCCTCCCTCCGGCTAGCTTGGCCTTGTAGGTCGTATCTGCGTCAAAGCCTTGCTCGCCTTTGAGCGAAACGAATGTGAGTTCGCCGCTTTTAATCTCGGCTTGTTTGAGCCGCATAGCGTGGTCGGTCGGCCCCACCAGGACCACCTTCAGTTGACCCTGCTCTTCGGAGACATCGATCCAGGATGGCAGATCCTTGGACGTTCCTTTTAGCGTAAGGTCCCAGCGGCCAGAGAAGGGTCCGGCAAGCGCCTGAGCGTGGAGATGAGATGCAGAGGTGCTCATCCCGAACGCCACAACGAGCAGTAAAGTAAGAAAGCTGCGTCTGGATATGCCGCCCGAAGAAAAGTCTCCAGCTGAACGCAGTAACACATCCCCGGGAAGGAGCATGAATTCTCCAGTTTTCCTTGCAGATCTGAAATCGGATACCTTGAGCGACTATGACTCTAGCATAGCTTGCGGTGGCTGCGTTCTCGACAGGCCTTCGCTCCTTAGAACAGATCCAAACAACGGTGATCGGAGCCGTCACGGCCCCAAGAGCATCGATGACATATCGTTCGCGTGGCTGGCGCCCGCCATTAACGGCCGACAAAGAGGTTCGGAGTATTCTTTGGAAACAGAGCTGGTAGCTGGCGCCGGCCCGCAAGTCAAGACCTTAGGAGGCCAATGGTCAACGTGAAGGGGCCTGTCGCCGAACCCGAGTCTGTACGCAGTAGAGGCGTGGTCGGAAAGCCGACTCGATCGGATCCCTTGGTCGCTGAGCTACGGCCGCCCGCGCATGGTCGATTGTTGTCGCTGGACGCTCTGCGGGGATTCGATATGTTTTGGATCATTGGCGGACAGGAGATCGTCAAGGGGATTGCCCAGGTGTTTCCCGGGAAACTATCAGACATAGCCGTCGGGCAACTGGAGCATGTTCGCTGGCAGGGCCTCCATTGTTACGACGTGATTTGGCCCCTCTTCATGTTCATGGTGGGAGTGTCGCTTTCATTCTCCCTAACCAAGAGAAAGCTCAGCGGGGCCACTGACAAAGCCTTGTACCTGCACGCAACCAAGCGGGCGCTTATTCTATTTGTGCTCGGAATGATGGCTCAAGGCAATCTGCTGCAATTTAATCTGGCCACGCTTCATCCGTGTTATAGCGTGCTGCATGGCATCGCTGCCGGCTACTTGATTGCAACCGTGGTGATGTTGCGTTTCGGATCGAAGGGGCAGGCGATTACGACCGCAGCGTTTTTGATCCTTTATTGGATACTGCTCCTCATCATCCCAGTCCCGGGCGTGGGACTGGGCGTATTAACTCCTACCGGCAATGCGGCAACTTACATTGACCATCTGGTTCTCGGAAGGTTCGCGTTCGGCGAGAATACCTGGTTCCTGAGCTACCTCGGGTTTGCTGCCTCTGTGTTGATCGGAGGGCTGGCCGGAAACGTGCTTCGCTCAGCTCGTTCGGCACGGGACAATTGCCTGCTGCTGGCGGCTGGAGGTGCGGGCATCGCAGGCTTGGGGCTTCTCTGGAGTTTCTGGTTCCCAATCATCAAGCTTCTTTGGACGAGCTCGTTTGTTCTGCTGACAGGCGGGATAAGCTGCGTTCTCCTGGCGGCGTTTTATCTGGTTGTCGATGTGAGCGGGTTTCGGAAATGGGCCTTTGGATTTGCTGTCATTGGCACAAACGCGCTGGCAGTCTATATGGCGACGATGTTGTTTGATTTTCGCAACCTGGGCAACATCTTTGTAGGGCACCTGCTCCCGCGGGTTGGTTCTTTCAGCAACCTTCTCGAGGCGTCTGCTGCGTTTACGATCATCTGGTTGATCTTGTATTGGATGTACCGGACGAAGTCTTTTGTGAAATTATGATTTTGACCGACTTCCATTCATACGGTGACGTCACTTCTACTCCGTCCGCAACGCCTGCATGGGATCGATGGATGCAGCACGGCGTGCGGGGATGAACGCCGCGACCAGACCGCACACTGCAAGTAGCACACAGACGAACAAAATCGTGACCGGATCGTGTTCACCCACACCAAAGAGGAACGCTTTGATGGAACGTGTCGCCATCCATGAGCAGGCAAGGCCAGAGACCAGGCCAAGCCCCAACAGGAGCGCCGCGCGGTTCAAGACAAGCAGGATAACGTCCGTCCTCTGCGCGCCGAGCGCTATACGAATACCCAGTTCACGCGTGCGCCGGCTGACGGAATAGGCCATGAGCCCGTAGAGGCCGGCCAAGGCTAGAAATAGAGCGATCGCCGCAAAGATGGTGAGCAAAGAGGTTTGGAAGCGGCGGCGTGCGGTTGCTTCCAATACCAGGTCGCCCATGGTCCGAACGTCCCCAAACGGCAGGCCGGGATCCAGGGACTTCAAGGTCGATCGAAGTTCGGTAGCAATGGTGGAGCGTGGGAGCAGGGAACGGACGGCGATGTAGGCACCATTCAAATCGTAGTTCAGAACATAAAATTGAGGCTGCGGCGTTTCCTCCAGGCTCAGATGGCGCACGTCGGCCACGACGCCGACAACGTTTCTCCATTCAGAATGCTTATCGTCTGTACTGATCCGTCCCCCAAGCGGGTTGCGATTGGCAAAATATAGCTGCGCCAGTCGCTGGTTGATGATGATCGGTTTTTCGACTTTAGAGTCGTCATCCTCGGTGAGGTAGCGTCCGGCGATCAGCGGGATGTTCATGGCTGCAAGGTACTGTGGTGTCACGTCGCGCTCTTCTACCATTTGGTCTTTGTTGTTTGCGAAACCATCGACCCAGATATAGCCGAGGCTTTCGGAGTTGCTAAGCGGCAGGTAACTTACGGCTCCTACCGCGGTGACCCCTGGAAGAGCAGCGACCTTGCCGATAAAATTCTTGAAGAATGCCCTGCGCTGCTGCGGTTGGCTATATCGCGGGTCAAGCCCGATGTTTGTGGTGACGGTGGCTTGAGAAAATCCCATAGCAACCGATTCGACCTTGATATAACTCCGAATCAGCAAACCGGCACAGGCAAGCAACACCACCACAAGCCCGGCTTCCACCACGATCAGGATGCTCTGCGCGCGGCCGTGTACCCCGGCCACGTTGCTTCTGCTGCCGCCTGCGAGGATCACGCCAGGGCTCACTTGCGACACCGCCAATGCGGGTAGAATGCCGGTCAACACGCTCGTAAGCAGGGATACAAGTAGCGTGAAGACCATCACCCGAAGATCGAGCGACGCCTGGCCGAGCCGCGGAATATTACCTGGATCAAGATGTGGTAGCAAGCGCAAGAAGATACCAGCGAGCGCAACCCCTGTGACACCCGCGGCCACGCCGATTAAAAGCGATTCGGTCAGGAGTTGGCGGATGATGCGTCGCCGGCCCGCTCCTAAGGCGACGCGCACGCCGAGCTCCCGCATTCGGTTCGAGGCCCTTGCCAGTAGCAGGTTGGCGGCGTTACCGCAGGCGATCAGCATGACCATCGACACCGCACCCAGCAGCAGCCACAGCAGGCGCCCTACCTGGCCGACAGCGTAGTCCATAAAGCTCTTTACTAACGCACCCCAACCCTCCGGAAACATCGCGGCGCTGTGGAGCTTGTCCAGGTGAACCATGATTGTGCTCATCTCCGACTGCGCTTGGCTCACGAAAACCCCCGGTCGCAAGCGTGCGATCGCCTCATCACTTCCCGGTTCGCGCTCCACTTTCTGTTTGGAGGTAAGCGCCAGGGGAATCCAGATGTGTGTTGCTCTCTCCAGGTTTCCATAGGGCAAGTCGGACTTGAGTGGATACTCGAACGCTCGCGGCATGACGCCAACGATTCTGTAGCTGACGCCATTGAGGGGTAGCGAGCGTGCCAGTACGTCCGTACTGCCGGCGAACATGGATTGCCAAAGCGCATGGCTGATTACCGCCACCTTGTCATGACCAGGCTGGTTGTCTTCCGCGCCGATCGCGCGGCCGATTTCCGGGGCTGACTGCAGCGTGGCAAAAAAACTATCGTCGACACGCGCCGCGCCAATTCGTTCCACGGAACCGCCCCAGCTGAGATTGAAGGTTGCCTGCTCAAAGACGGACATACTCGCAAAAGAATGACCCTGTTGCTTCAGGTCGTAGAAGTCGGCGTAGCTTGGTGACATGACTTCAGGGGGAGCGGCGATGTGGGGATTGGGAGTGAACAGATAGACCAGCTCCTCTGGGTTTCCGTACGGGAGCGATCGCAGGAGTACTGCATTCACCAGGCTGAAGATCGCGGTACATGCGCCGATGCCGAGCGCAAGCGTGAGCACGGCGGTGATGGTGAAACCGGGACTGCGACGCAGCGTGCGCAGGCCATAGCGAGTGTCTTGGAGAAGGGAATCAAGCCACGGCAAGCTGCGGCGTTCGCGATGCGCTTGGCGAGTTTGCTCGACGCCGCCAAGACGGACCAGCGCTTGGCGGCGTGCTTCCTCCGGCGTCAGACCTGCACGAATACCCGCATCTATATGGAGCGCCACATGGGATTCGATCTCGGCGGTGAAGTCGTCTTCCGACGTTTGTGCGCGGAAGAAACCGAGCAGGCGAAGCCCAAACGCTCTTAGCGTGCGCATCGCGCCTCCTTATGCTTCGCCCGCCGGAGCGAGGAAGCGCGCCAGGATTGCGGTTGTCTGCTCCCAATCCGCGGCAGCTTTCTTCAGTTGGCGGTGGCCGGCCTTGGTGAGTTCATAAAATTTTGCTTTGCGGTTATTTTCAGAGACCCCCCAGCGCGAGCGGATGAAGCCTTCCTGCTCCAGCTTGAGCAAGGCAGGATAGAGGGTACCGTAGTTTAATTGAAGCAAGTCGCCGCTGGTCTGTTCGATCCGTCGCGCGAGGCCGTAACCATGAAGAGGGCCCAGGGTCTCAAGCGTGCGCAAGACCATCAGCGCGAGGGTGCCCTGCCAGACATCAGTCTTCTGGACCACGATGTCGCCCCCTATTGCCAACCAATAGGAGGAATATATATACACATCTATGGGATTGCAAGAGGAATAGCAGGGAGGGATAATGGGCACAGCCAGGCGGTGCCCATCGTTAAACAAAACACATGAGTGCGTTGGTTTGGCTATTTTGTAAAAATGCCGTGCTCACTGTCGTAGCTTTTTTCTGACTTCCCGGCTTTTTGGGCTGCCGTGTCGGCCACGCGATCTATTTCTTTTTCTTCGTCGGTAGGGGTGTGAACATCCAGAGTCGACGGCTTTTCGGTTTTTCCCAGGTTTGGAGTAGCTTGATTAGGCATAGTTGTATCTCCTGCGTACATAGATGCGGCATTTCCCCGGTGGTGTTATCTCGCGCAGGTTTATTCCACCTTAAACGCTAGGTTACTGAAGACAGATCACTTCGGGATCAACACGGTCTGCCCCAGGTGGAAAGAAATATGAGACGTGCGGCTCAGCAGGACGGAAAAGCGATTGCGCTGGGGGTCTTTGGCAAAGTCCTCATCAGAAACGGAGCCATGCTTTTGCAGCCAGTCTGCCGCGGCAAGGCTTTCAAATCCAGCGAGCAATGCTCCGTTGATCTCATCCCACGCTTTCTTGATGTCCTGTGCCGCGGGGAGCGTCGCAACTGCCTTATCGGGACTGGTAATGAAGAGGGCATCGTATTCCGGATGGAGGCGCGGCCCTAATACCAACAGCGGCAGCATACGATCATGAACGGCCGTCAGATGTCCCCAAAGGTAGATCAGCCGGTTCCTACCCGGGGCTACCTCCTTGAGAAGCTGCTCTTCCGTAAGCGGTGAAAATAGGCGGTCCGCTCTATCGATATTCAACTTCCAGGAATTTACTGCTGCTGTGGTTAATGCTTGGTCAGTCGTCATGATGCTCTCTTTCTGTTGCTTTTGCATGATCAAATAGATCGATCACCGGCGCTGATAGTCCGCAGGAGAATATCCGGTGATCGCCCGAAAATCGTGGATGAGGTGGGCTTGGTCGAAGTAGCCAAGTTCCAGTGCGAGGTCGGACCAGTCCAGCGGATCGCCGGCCTCCAGACGCTCGATCAGCTCGTGCAAGCGATATCGCCGGATGACCCACTTCGGAGGAATTCCAACGTACTCGCGAAAGAGCCGCTGGACAGATCGCTTGTTCAAGCCTGTATGGTCCGCCAGGTCGTCCACCGTTTTGATCTGCGGCCGATTGAGGATCTGGCCCACGAGCCGGTCTGCCAGTGCCACATTCTTGTCGGGCTGCGGCACATGCTGAAGGAAAAAAGCCTCGACAGTCTCGACCATCGCATCTTCTCCGCAAGACCTAATCAAGGCAGCTTCCAGCGCATCACCATCGGCGCCGAATACATAGTTTGCGGCAACGACGCGATCGGTCAGCGATGATGTGGAAGATTGCAGGAAGGGGTGAAAGCCACCAGGTCGGAACTTGACTCCGAATGCGAAAGCCTGGTCCTCGAGGATGCGGGTGAACTTGCTGGTGGAGACGCCGCGGATGGTTAGGCGACTGTCTTCGAATACCATGTAGACGTTTGGATGAGGCAGCGTTTCCTGCACGTGCGGCGGCTGCCCCCGAAGGTCCCAGCTCACCATCCAATAATAGGCGATGCAGGGCGCCAGATTGGAAGACGGGGCATGCCGCGAAACCCTGAGGCCGGCGTTGTCCGGTGGCAATCGCAGTAATCCGCGCGATCCGATTGGCGTGGAATGGGAGACTCTGCTGAGTTGTCGCGTTTTTACAATCATCATCCACGCCTCAAATTTATCCTCAGCAGCGTAACAGGAAATCCGGCATCGCCTATACCAACGCAGTGGAGAAAGGCTCACCTATGACCATACATGCCCAGGGGACGTTTGACGTGAAGTTGACCCCGCAGCCGCCAGAGGACAAAAGTGAAGGTTTGACCCTCGGCCGCATGCTGCTCGACAAGCAGTTTCACGGCGACCTGGAAGCTGTGAGCAAAGGGCAAATGCTAACCGGCATGACCGCGGTGCAGGGTTCAGGCGCTTACGTCGCCATCGAACGCGTGACGGGAACGCTTAGCGGGCACCGCGGCAGCTTTATCCTGCACCACTTGGGGATCATGATGCGAGGCGCACCGCTGCTGAATGTTACCGTCGTGCCGGACTCGGGCACGGACCAATTGGTGGGGATCGTGGGCAGCATGACCATCATCATTACCGATGGCAAACATTCATACGACTTTGCCTATACGCTCCCTGAAGCGCATTAGCGCGGTTGCTTCGAGGCCTGCCCTGCCGCCGCCTGGAGCATACCGGAAATCTCTCGACTGCTGGCGGCCTGTTCGGCGAACGTAAAGGTTCCGTGCTGTTGCATTTCCCGGGCGGCGCGTAGAAAGGCGCCAAGGGCTGCGCGCGTCAGAGCACTACCAACGCTGACTCGCCTGACTCCAATTGCCGAGAGTGCCGCCAGATCCAGCGAAGCCCCCGCAAACCCCACGAGGACGTTGACCGGGCGGTCCACGGAGCGGACCAAGGTGACGATGTCATCTTTGCTGGTAAGGCCTGGCGCGTAAAGAACATCGGCGCCCGCTTCCTGATAGGCCTGGAGCCGGCGAATGGTGTCGCTCAAATCGGGGCGGCTGTTGATGTAATTCTCCGCGCGCGCCGTGAGCGTGAAGGGAAATCCCAGTGCATGCGCACGCTCGGCCGCCGCGCGCACTCGCTCCGCAGCCAGCGCGAGTTCATAGATCGGGTGTTCTGCGCGCCCAGTTGCATCTTCGATGGAGCCTCCCACAACTCCTGCGGCGGCCGCGAGGCGGATGGTTTCCGCAACCTTCTCAGGCGCGTCTGCATAGCCGTTCTCAAGATCGGCGCTGACCGGCAGGTCAGTGGCGGAGGCGAGCGCCGATACATGTGCGATCATCCCTTCGCGGCCAACTGCGCCGTCCGGCAGGCCTATGGAGGAGGCATAACCGCCGCTCGTACTTGCCAAAGCCTCAAAGCCGAGGTGGGCCAGCAGCCGCGCAGTGCCGATGTCCCACGGGTTGGGGATGATGAATGCGTGGTCGCGGTGGTGAAGTGCGCGGAAGGCTTGTCCTTTTTCCGTCTGTGTGATCATCAAATGCTCACTCTGCGAGTTTCGAGGCAAGGCCGAAGGTCCCCTCAACCACCTCTACGAAGTTTCTCTCTTCGCGGAGGATGATACGCCTGCTCTGCGCCATGGCAAAATTATCGCGCGCCTCCGAGTCTGACCTCAACCGGGTCCGGTACGTCTCATAGGAAGCTAGGCTGTCGAAGGCAATCAGCCCCCAAGCCACGTCATTCGTTCCTTCATAGGGAAGGAAGTAGCCGACCAGGCGGCCGCCGCACCGCGGAATGATGCGACCCCAATTCTCGGCGTACTGCTTGAACCCTTCCCGCTGGAAGGGATCGATCTGGTAGCGGATGACGCAAGTGATGGCCATGGATTTCCTCCTGGTGGCGACTGTGGGTAGCGCATCGCAGGCAAGGGACAACGCCGTCCCCGTGAGAACCATCATGGCGTCGCGTCGATTCAGCTGCCTGGGCTTTGCTGACTGCATTGTTGGTAGTATGCTGGCTATCGGACATCGACAATTCGTTAAGGGACGAAATATGAATGTTAGGCATCATGAGATGGCTTCGGGAATCGCAGCAGCTATCGGTGAGCCAGCGCGGGCCCGCATACTCTATACCCTCATGGACGGCCGCGCGCGCACCAGTACCGAGCTCGCCGCGGTGGCCGAAGTAAACCCCTCCACCGCCAGCGCGCACCTGAGCCGGCTAAAGGCGGCAGATCTGGTCAGAGTCCTGGTGCAGGGAAAGCATCGTTATTACAGCTTGCAAGGCCCCGACGTCGCTCATGTGCTCGAAGGATTGAGCATCCTTGCTGGCGCTGCCCGCGACAAGTTCGTGCCCACAACGCCCAGCCGCTTATGCGCCGCACGGACCTGCTACGACCACATGGCAGGGAGCGTAGCTGTTTCACTGCACGATCGCTTCCAGGCGATGGGCTGGTTCTCAAGCGGCCCATCGGGCAGTGACCGGGCCTACGAGCTTACGACCGCTGGAACCAAGGCGATGGAGGGTCTTGGCATTGATCTCGAAGCAACCCGAGGGCTGCGACGGCGGTTTGCCTGTGCGTGCCTTGACTGGAGCGAGCGGCGCCCTCACATCGGTGGGGCACTAGGAGCGGCCCTCTTGAAAGTGGCATTGAGAAAAAAGTGGATAACCCCGGATCTTGATTGCAGGGCCCTCGCTATCACTAGTCTCGGGCGACGCGAGATGCTAACTCGTTTCGGTCTCAACACGTGAAAAGCGGCTGGATCGCCGTTCATACCGCCCTTTTTATAGAAACATAGAGGCTAATCTTTCGTTCGTGCATCCCACAAAGGAGGTTTTAAATGAGTGAAATTTTGAATGCCGGCGCCAAGGCTCCGGATTTTAGTTTGAGCGTATCCCCTGATCAGAAGATCACGCTCAGCGAACTGCGTGGAAAGCCGGTGATCCTCGCCTTCTATCCCGCCGATTGGAGCCCGGTTTGCGGCGACCAGATGGCTCTCTACAACGAGATCCTCCCGGAATTTCAGGAATACGGGGCTGAGTTGATTGGCATTTCCGTGGACGGGGCCTGGTGCCACGCCGCGTATGCGAAAGATCACAATCTCCATTTTCCTTTGGCAGCGGACTTTGAACCCAAGGGAGCGGTTTCCCGTGCCTACGGTGCTTACCGCGACAAGGAGGGTTTCTCTGAGCGAGCACTGTTCGTTATCGACAAAAACGGCCTGATTACCTGGAGCCACTTGTCGCCCGTCCAGGTCAATCCTGGCGCGGACGGAATCCTGCAGGCGTTGGAAGCACTGGAAAAATAGGAGGTCGTGGTATGACGAAGCTCGCCGTTGCGGTCAGTGACAAAGATCATCGACAGGGAGATAAGAATGCGCCCTGCACCCTGGTGGAGTACGGAGACTACCAGTGCCCCTCATGCGGCCAGGCCTATCCCATCGTGAAACGCGTGCAAAAGCATTTTGGCAAGCGCCTGTCGTTTGTCTTTCGCAACTTTCCTCTGACCCAGTTGCACCAGTATGCGGAGTCGGCTGCCGAAACCGCAGAGTTTGCAGGCACTCACGAAAAGTTTTGGGAAATGCATGATCTGCTCTACGAGAACCAGGATCGCTTGGATGATGAGCTACCGGCAGAGCTCGCGCAGGAACTGCACCTTGTACCCGCCCAGTTGCTCAAGGCCTTGGAAACTAAGGAATTCCAGCCCCGTGTCCGAGCCGATTTCAGCGGAGGAGTGCGCAGCGGCGTCAATGGAACTCCGACCTTTTTCATCAACGGGCAAAGGCACGACGGCTCGTATGACTTTGCTTCGCTCGTCGAGGCAATCGATCTGGCGCTGGAGTAGGCCGACCGTCACTTCTCCGCATCGGTGTGCCAACCGGGATTGGTCCATTGGCCATTGTGCCGCACGAAGATTTCTGTCGCCCGGCCCGCACTCGTGGAACGCTTGCCGTGCATTTCCGTTTCAAGCCTGTATTCGCTATAGAGTATTGCCACATCTCCAAACTGCTGAACCTCGGTACGAGGGAATTCCAGCCGGATCAACTTACCTCCCTGGGCGCGAAATTCAGCAGCCGATTGGAGCACGCCGGCCTGGTGTTTCCACTCCTTTTCACCGGCACTGATCACGATGGTCTCCGGTGGGACAAGTTCCTTGAGGGTCTTGGCATCATTGGCGAACCAAGATCGCCAGACTACCTCACGCACCTTGAGTACATCGGAACCTTCGTCAGGTTTGGCGGCAACGCCGGTTGCGCTCCATCCGGCCAGGATGAGAGTGGCGACAGCAAAGAATTTGCGAAGCATATTCCTCCAGTGGCACGGCTGAAGAACGAATACGAATAGGACGGGTGCCCCAGGTTCGTCAAAGCGTACCTGGGACGAAAAGTAGGGCGAAGCCCACCTGAGTTTTACGATCTCGACACCACCAAACCAACCGGAAAAACTTCGACTCATCCATCTGCCGTGTGGCGTCCTTTGAGTGCGAGCAAAAGTGCAGTGGCAGAAGCAGAGAAAACCGAATAATCCAGAGGCGACTTGAGACCGAACGAGATGGCCATAGCCGTTCCAAAAAGTATCAATAAAAGAGCACTGGCCAGAGCCGTCCAGCGAAGCCACACCCCGGCTAACAACAAGAGGCCCAGAACTAACTCCGCAATCGTCGCACTCCAGGCGAGGAAGGGAATGGAGGTCGCCGGCATGAACGAGTTCACCTTGGCCGTGTAACCAAGGAAGCCGTCAAAGTTCCCGTATCCCACATTTCTGCCTCGCCACAAGCCGAATCGGTCAGCGATACCAGATAGAAATCCAATCCCCAGCGTGGCGCGAGCATACAAGAAAGCCCAGTCCACCACACGGCGCCGCTCACGGTCATTCTTCATGGCTGACCATCTCCTTCCGATGGAGTTGCCGCTACTTTGACTGAGAGCGCCGCTGAATGATCACAGATAAAGTAAGCCAGGAAAGTTACCGGTTCTTTCGCACTCACGTTCTCTGAAACCAGGTGAACGCCGTTGGGTGCTTCATAGAAGCTGTCGCCCGCTTTGTAGATCGAGGACGCGGCGCCCTTCACCCGCATGCGCACCGACCCCTTGAGAACATAGCCAATCACCGCGCATGGATGGCTGTGTGGTGTCGACGACCCGCCAGGCGGATAGGTCACTTCGACCGTCGTCACCTTTAGCCGGCTGCCATCCAACCGGGGCAGAGCTTGTGAAAACACAGTTCGTGAGACTGCCTCGGGAGCCGCTGCCTGCGCGGTCACCAGCACAGTCGACGATAGCAAAGCGAGCACGCTGAGAATCTGGAATCGTCTCTGCATGCCCCAAAGCTAACTAAGAAGTGGTACTGTCGACTAGTGCCACTTGTCGTGATTTACGCTGTACCACTTTAGGTTAGCTATGACTAGGCGCAGCGCACCCTTTAACCTGATCCTGCCGACGCGAGACGCAAAGACGCCAGCGTTCCGATGGCTGTATGCGGCTTTGCGCGCCGATATCCTCGCTGGCCGTTTGCGGCCGGGCTCACGGTTACCTGCCACTCGCGATTTAGCCATACAGTACGGGCTTTCTCGCGGAACCGTGATCAGCGCATTCGAAGAGTTGAAGTCGGAAGGATATCTGCATGGAAGCAGAGGGTCAGGCACCTATGTGAGCAGCGTCTTGCCGGAGAACCTGCTGCAAGTCGCGCCGGAGCCGAAGCAGAGACTCTCCGTGAGCATGCGCCGGCCGCGCCGGCTTTCCGGCTATGGGCTGCGCGTCCAGCCGTTCTCAAACCTCGAGAATCGGGCTACCCGGGCCTTTCGCGCCAACCTGCCCGCCCTAGACCTGTTTCCCACCGGCGTCTGGACGCGCCTAGCGGAGCGGCGTCTACGGCACCTATCGATACCTCAACTGCTGGGCTGCGACACGATGGGCTATCTGCCCCTACGTGTTGCGGTTGCCGATTATCTGAACACTTCGCGCGGAACGCGGTGTACTCCCGAGCAGGTAATGATCGTTTCCGGAATGCAGGAGGCGCTCGATTTGGCAGGGCGGCTGATCCTCAATCCAGGCGACGAGGCGTGTGTCGAAGACCCAGGATATCCCGGCGCGGCCATGGTTTTTGAAGCCCTGGGCGCGAAGATATGTGCCGTACCGGTGGACGGAGAAGGAATGCAGTTGCCTGGGCAACGAGCACCGAAAGCCAAGCTCGTCTACATGACCCCAGGGCATCAATTTCCTGTTGGCGCGACCATGAGCCTGGCGCGGCGCCTGCAATTCCTGGAATGGGCCCGCCGGTTACGCACTTTGATCTTCGAGGATGATTACGATAGCGAGTTTCGCTACTCCGGGCGCCCAATCCCTGCATTGCAGGGTCTGGATCAGCATGGCCTGGTTCTCTTTGCCGGCAGCTTCAGCAAGGTGCTCTTTCCTTCTTTGCGTCTTGGTTACTTGGTGCTTCCGCCGGATCTCATCGATCCCTTCGCAGCGGCAAAATCTGTCCTCAATCGGCATGCTGCACCCTTGGAACAAACGGTGCTGTGCGATTTCATCGTCGAGGGACACTTCGGCCGGCACCTGCGGCGCATGCGCGAATTGTATGCCGAGCGGCTTTCGATCTTGATGGAAAGCGCGCACGGAAAACTAACCGGGTTACTGGAGTTATCGAACGTAGAAGCGGGACTGCAGACCGTGGGCTGGTTGCGCCAGGGAATGGATAGCGTGGCAGCAAAGCGGGCTGCGCAAGCTCACAAGGTGGAAGTGACCCCGATCAACATCTACAGCCGCCGTGCCATGCGTCGGGAAGGATTGCAGTTGGGGTTCGCCGCCGTGAACGGCCAGGAAATCAGACGTGGCATTCAGCAACTTGCCATCGCCCTTGAAGAACTGGCGCGCAGGCCACTATGATGTTCCCTCATGTCAGACCAGATAGCCCATCTCTTTCTTACCGCCTCGGTGAAGGGAATGCAGCGCTCCGAGAACGAGATCAACCGCTGTATCGATAAGCTGTCTGATGCGCAGATGTGGCACCGTGGAGCCGACCATGAAAATTCCGTCGCCAATCTTCTGCTTCACCTCGAGGGAAATCTGCGGCAATGGTTTCTGCACGGAATCGGCGGCCAGCCGGACATACGCAGCCGAGACTCGGAGTTTTCGCTCTTGCCGTCGCAGCGATGCGCAGAGATTCGTAGCCGCTTTACCGCAACCCTCGCAGAATGCCGCAAAGTGATTGAGTCGCTTCCACCAGGGCGCCTACTCGAAACGATCCATCCTCAGCCGACTGGGAACTGGCCGCCGATGACCATCCTCGAAGCGATTGATCGCGTGACTGGCCATTTGTGTTTGCACCAGGGCCAGATCATCCTGCTGACCAAGCACCTCACCGGCACCGATCTGGACCTGTCCATTCCACGGAAGCGATAGCGCTCCATCGGCCTAGCGATAGTAGCCCGATTTGGAGCGAACGACGAACTCCGACTTGCGCAGTTCGCGATGGTCGCGGAGAAACTCCGGACTAAGCTGCAGGCCGAGCTTGCAAAACTTACCCGGGGGCTCAACTCGGGTGGGCTTGAATCCAAGCGTGTAGCGCGCTCGCATCCGATCAATCAAGAGCGCGAGACGATCCGCGGCCTCGCTCGTGCTGGCGGTCACGACAATCCCACCGGTAGCCTTGGCATACTGGTCGATGTCACCGAGTCGAGCTCCACCCTCGCCCATCGCAGACTCCATGATCGCCCGGTTGGTCTCAGCAGTCCTCTCGATAAGAGCCGAAACCACTGCTCCCGACTGAAGCAGCCTGGTCATGGCGTCTTGTTGCGAATGCAGATGCCGGGGGGAATGCTGACCGATGGCCGCTTGGGTAAAGGCGTTCTCCTCGTTTGCCGTGCCGTCCGTAAGCCACACCATGACCCGCCGGTATCCTTGGGCGCGCGCCTTCATCGCCTGATCCACGGCCTCAAACATATCCTCGTCGAGAAAGGTACCTTCCACATCCGCCATCCAGGATGCAGTCTTGATGGCATCTGCCGCCAGCGCGCGATTTGTCGTAAAGTCCTGCAGCAGCTCCGTCCGCGAAGAAAAGATCATCACCGATACTTCATCTTCCCGCTTCAGATGGCCAAGTATCTCCATGGCCGCTCGCGCCAGGGGCTCCAGCGCAGCATGCACCGTCTCGGTCATGTCGAACAGCAGCACCACGGAAAGAGGCAGTTGATCACGGCTGCAATAACTGATCGTTTGCGGAACTCCATCTTCCGTGAGCTGAAAGTCTTTTGCCGAGAGCGTATCCACCGCAGGTCCGGCCTTCTTGCTCTCCACCAGGGCATCGAGCAGAACAAACTGACTGTCGACACGGATGGTTGCGGAGGCAGACGGCGCTTCAGGTTCTGGCGACTGTGCCCAACCCATCTGCGTTAGTAACAAGAGCACAGTGAGGAACGATGCGGATTGGCTGAGAGAGATTCTGGACGATGACTGCCCCTGATAGCTCACGAAACCAATCTATCAGCCATCGTTCACCGGCAGCGACGCACGGTCACGAAAAAAAAGGCCGGAGTCTGTTCGACTCCGGCTGAACAGCTGAACTGATTACCTTATCGGCCCTACCGCCTAACTCTTTAGGGGGTCGCCTTCGCGTGCGGGGCGCATGCATCCAGTCACGGCTCTTCTACCGCGACTGGTAAAGAAGACAGCACTTTAATTCCCTGGGCGCGTTCGCCGTGGAAGACGACCGGGATGGTTCTGATCACAATCCAGATGTCCCTCATTACGGAGTAGCGCGCAATGTACAACATGTCGAACTTCAACTTTCGCTCCACCGGAGTCGAGTAGCTGCCGGCCACCTGCGCCAGGCCGGTAATTCCAGGTTTGACTGCGAAGCGGAGATCGTAGTCGGGAAGCGTATTCCGGAAGATGTTTACAAAGAACGGCCGTTCGGGGCGCGGCCCGACTATGCTCATGCTTCCCAGTAAGACGTTGACCAGCTGTGGAAGTTCGTCGATGCGCGTCGCCCGCAGGATGTGGCCCAGTGCAGTGATCCGCGGATCGCATTCTTGCGCAAGTACCGGCCCGGTATATTTCTCAGCATCGGTAACCATCGTGCGGAACTTGAATATCTGGTACTCCACACCATCTCTGCCGACCCTTTTCTGCTTGAAAACAGAAGGTCCTTTGGAAGTAAAGCGGATCATGGCTGCGATTACCAGTAGCACAGGACTGGTAATTACCAGCAGCGCGGCGGCCAACACCACATCGAACACCCGCTTCATCAGGTTCTGCTCGCGCGTGAGATGCGGCGATTGCAGCTCCACCACCAAAAAGTCCTGCGTTTCGAGAATCCGTCCGTCTTCGCTGTCCAGATGGCTTCGCGATGCTAATTGACAAAGCAACTTCACTCACCAGAAAAACAATCGATTACGGAAAAAGCCCGCGGGCCGCGTATTTGAGGTGGCGGCCAACACAGACTAAATAGAGGCACGGCGGTAAAGTACATACATTCAAGTTCTAAAATCTTTGCGTTCCAGATCAGGAACATCATCTGGGTAAATTCCTAGAATGGGCTTGGCAGTGTGCGCGAAGTATATTGGCTCGTCTCCCATTCCCTGAAGCAACGTAGGCGGCAAAGCCCGCATCCTTCAGGGACCGAGGCCGGGCAAGCAGATCATCTTCACGATCAATTACATTGGGAGGAAGATTCTGACCCAGGAGTTCTCAAAAGACGATGGCAGAGATTCAAATTCCAGCGCTAATGAAAATCGGGGCAGGAACTTTTTCCGAGGTGGCATCCATTCTTCTCCGCCTGGAATGCAGCCGCCCACTAATTGTGACGGATGCCTTTCTCGTGAGCTGCGGACTCGCAGAAAAGTTGCAGGGTCAAATCGTCCAAGCAGGATTCCCCTGCGACGTTTTTTCCGGCACCGTCCCAGATCCAACTACGGATGCGGTCGATCAGGGAGTGAGTGCCTTTCTCGAAGGTAGGCACGATAGCCTGGTGAGCCTTGGGGGCGGGAGTCCGATTGATACGGCCAAGGCAATCGGCATGCTTGCAGCCAATGGAGGCCGGCCTAGGGACTACAAGGTTCCCAATCCAATTCCCAAGGCCGGACCTGCGCACATCGCCATCCCCACCACGGCAGGAACAGGTTCCGAGGTAACGCGCTTTGCGATCATCTCCGATTCTCAAAGCCAGGAAAAGATGTTGATCGCCGGCAGCTCGCTGATGCCCTCAGCTGCTGTTGTCGACTACGAGCTAACCATGTCCATGCCGCGACGGCTGACCGCAGACACCGGCACTGACTCGCTCACTCATGCGATTGAGGCGTATGTGAGCCGCAAGGCCAACCGCTTTACTGATACCCTTGCGCTCTCGGCGATGAAGACCATCTGGGAGGAACTGCCAACTGCATTTCGACGGCCTGAAGATCGCGCTGCGCGTGAAGCCATGATGCTGGCGGCCACTCTTGCGGGGATTGCTTTTTCCAACGCCAGTGTGGCCCTGGTTCACGGCATGAGCCGGCCCATCGGGCTCTTCTTCCATGTCCCGCATGGCCTTTCCAACGCGATGTTGTTGCCTGCAGTCACGCGGTTCTCGGCCGGTTCCGCGCCTGGGCGTTATGCCGATTGCGCTCGCACCATGGGCATGGCTGCCCCGTCTGACTCCGACTCTGTCGCGGTGAATAAACTGCTCGAAGGCCTGTTCCGCCGGAATGAAGAACTGGAGGTTCCCTCGCCCAGGGCCTTCGGAATTCCCGAGGAAAAATACATGGAGGTCATCCCGACTATGGCCACACAGGCACTGGCTTCCGGGTCTCCGCAAAACAATCCGCGGATTCCATCTGCTGCTGAAATTGAGCAGCTCTATCGCGAAATCTGGAAATAACATGCGCGCAAGGCGTTCTCAAAAGTTGTTGAAAGCACCAAGCACGCGGAACGACAAGGTGCTAATTTGATTCTTTGAGGACGAACCTTGAACACATGGAACCGGCGTAAGTTTGTACAAATCTCAACGGGTGCCCTGCTAACCGCTGCTAACCGAAATCTGTTGGGGAACACTGAGGCGCCGTCGATTTCGAGCCCAGACGGGTTTGTGCGCGTCAGAGGTCCGAACTATTCATGGGAGTATTCGCAGGCTGACGATCAATTCAGTCTGCGTGACTCCAGGAATCGATCTCATCGTTAGCGGAATACTTCAGCCCGCGGTCGTCACCGCCCCGGCTCAGAACCCACCGCTCAGGCAATGCTCTCGAGGCAGGGCAACCGGGCATCGTATAGAGCCAGGCCGAGTGACTTTTCAGTACGAGGACGTGAACGGCTCCGCTCGCTTGTCGGTCCCATGGCGTTTCGACGAACATGGCATTTGGAGCGATCCCGTAATTTACGAGACGACTACAACGGACGAAATCGTCAGCCTGCATTACTTCAGCGACAACAGCGGCACGAATCAGACCCCATCGCTCCATTCCTCTTACCTAGTCGTGCCTGGAATTAGTGAGGGCTCAGCGGTCAGTCCCATCGTTCAGGACGGTGTCCACCTGGACCAAAGCGTATGGCTCGGTCGAGGCAGCTTCATTCCAGGCTTAAACCAACAATGGGGACTTCCGGTTCACTATTTCTGCGGATTCAGTGCAGATAACTCCCGCGGACAGCGGAATATGTTTACCGCAAGGAAGATCGGATGCATTCGTCTGCGGGCTCGCAGATCTGCCGGGCGGCGACCTGTTCTTGCAACTGTACGAAGGAAAATGCAGTTTGTGGATCGATTACCGAAGTGATCTCTGGAAGCACCTGCACGGTCCCGGAAACTTGTCGTTGGGAGCGACTTTACTCTGGTCCGTGGCCCCGAATTATTACCAGGCAATTGGCGCCTACTATAACGGCTTAGTGCAAGCGGGCACTATCCACAGACACCAGAGCTCAGAGCAGAAGACGGCGGTCACCCTTACGCCGGAATTTTGTACGTGGGGCGCGCAGGTCGACCGGAATAAGACTGGAGAGCATTTAGACGAGGCGTTTCTGACCGGAATCTACAAGGATCTCAGAGCCTCCGGGATGAAGGCCGGCACCTTTTCCATCGATGACAAATGGGAAGAGGCTTATGGGAATCTAGAACACTCGGCGACACGGCTTCCTCACTTCGAACAATTTCTCGACCAGTTGCGTGCCGACGGATACCGGATTGGCCTATGGGCGGCGCTCATGCGCTGTGAACGGCCGGCAGATATCGGCCTGACCGAGGACAACATGTTGAAACAGCCAGACGGAAAGCCTTACCTGTCTGGTAATTTTGGTGGGGCCAAGTACTACATCCTCGATTTCACCCAGCCAGAGGTGGCGAAGGTTCTTAGCGATCTTGTGCGCAAGTTCATTCGCAGGTACAAGCCCGACTTGTTCAAGTTCGACTTCGGATATGAACTGCCCGCCCTTGGCATTGCGGCCCCAAGAGACAAGAACTGGACTGGGGAACGGCTGATGTGGAAGGGTCTTGATGTGGTCATCAAGGCGATGCGAGAGGAAAAGCCAGACCTGGTCGTAATGTACTACCAGTTGTCTCCTCTCTTTCTTGACTACTTTGACCTGCACAGCACCGACGATCTTTTTCTGACTGCCGGGGAATATGACCTGGAAGCTAATCGACGCATCTACTTCAGCAGTCTGCTGGGACCGCTGGGAATTCCCACCTACGGGTCGTCTGGCTACGACTGGGCGAGCGCCCCACAGATATGGTTCGATTCGGCCGCAGTGGGCACGATCGGTTCGCTGAATGATTTCAAAGCCGATGAGCAAGGGGAAGGCAGCACCCCTGAACTGGTCGCTAAATATAATGGAGTGGCCAAGGTGTTGCGCTCCACGAATACCTTTGAGGTTTTGCCGCTCGGCGCTATCTCTGAAGCGCCAACATTTGGAGCACACGCTCGCTCGTGGGCCAGATTCGAAGGCGGTGAGTTGGTTCTGCTTGCGTTCAGGCCTCCCATTCCCGGCGAACAGAATCCTCTTGCGTCCCAAGCTGAGCGACCCGCGAGTGAGGGACGTTGTCCAATCCAGTGCACCCGTCATCATTGCTTCCCGCGACAGCCAGGGCATAACCCGTAGCAGCAAACTGGCGATCGTGTCTTATCAGGGCGGGGAGATCATCCTTCGTCGGCAGGAGGGAAAGGAAGCGGAGATACGAAGCCACTATTTCGGAGATACGCAGCACGCAAAGCAACGCGCGCTATCGAAGGCGGCCGCCTGAAAATCACGGTAGAGGACCGCAACTCGGCAGGCAAGCCACTGGAGTGGATCGAAATTAGCATCTCCTAGCTCGACCAGCAACTCATGGCGCAATTTCCTTCACCTCAAGGACCTGGTCCGCCTTAACTTGAGAGAGGGTCTGCCTGATACCGCTCGGCCACAAAAGTTCGATCTTATCGATGACCGTACTCTCGCCCAGTCCGAAATGCACCCGCTTATCACTTGATGAGTTATAGCCGACTGCGGTGGTTGCATGGTTGTACTGGCTCCCATGGCTGGTCGGTGATCTTGATCCTGGTTCCGAGCCCGTCGCGATTCGACTTCGTCCCAATCAGCTTCAGGATGATCCAGTGATTCTGGTTCCGTGAGCGATTCATAAATAGCTGCGGCGGACCATTCAGCACAGTCACGACAATATCGATCTTCCCATCGTTATTGAAATCACCAAATGCTGCCCCGCGATGCGCGGCCGGCAACCAGAAACAGCTGCTCCAGCTTTGGCGCTCACATCTTCGAAGGTGAGAGCGCCCTTGTTTCGAAACAGCGCCATTCGGAAGAGCGTACGGTCTGTGCTCGACCTCCATGGCATTATCGAGAATTTCGGAATTGGCAGTGAACAGGTCCTTATATCCGTCGTTGTCAAAATCAAAAGCACCGGTTCCCCAGCCAGTCAGTGCGGCTGGTAAAGGTGCTAGTCCCGCCGTCGACGGTAATGTCTTCAAACTGGCCGCTGCCCAGGTTTCTGTAGAGAGGAAACGTGTCGCCAAACATTGCTGTGTGGAAGATATCCGGCCTGCCGTCATTATCGAGATCGCGGAAGTCGGTGCCCATCCCAGCTACCGTTTGCCGCTTTCTGTATAACGCTACGCCGGCAACCATCGCCACGTCGGTGAAGGTGCCATCGCCGTTATTGTGGAGCAGGTAATTCGGGAAGGTGTCGTTCGATACGAAAATATCTGTCCATCCGTCGTTATCGTAGTCCGCAAAAGCGACGCCCATGCCCTTTCCAGCGTACCGGGAAATATGGGATGGCTCTGAGACGTCAGTAAAAGTTCCATCGCCATTGTTGCGATAGAGGATGTTGGGCGTTCCGCGAAAATCGTTGGGCGAACAGTAGGTTGGAAGTCCTTCGACGTGGCAATAGTCTTGCAGTCTTGATATCGTAATCGAGGTAGTTGACGACCAGACAGATCAAGAAGACCATCATTGTTGTAGTCAAACCATCCAGCCGTAACTGCCCAGGCCTTGCCCAAGACCAGGAACCTTGCCGCTAACGCCGGCTTTTGCCGTCACGTCGGTAAAGGTGCCATTTCCGTTATTGTGAAATAGCTGGTTGCGGTTTACGCCTGCAATGTACAAATCTACGAAGCCGTCGTTGTCATAGTCTCCCGCGGCCACTCCCATCGAATAGCCTGTTCCTTGCGAGGCCTGCCTGTCTCCGTGACATCCGTAAAGGTGCCATCGCCGTTATTGCGAAACAGCCGGTTGTAGTAACTCGGAGCCGCTCTTTTCCAGCGAAGGAATGTCGGCGCCATTGGTGAAGAAAATATCCAGCAGTCCATCATTGTTGTAATCAAATACGCGCAACTCCCCCAGCCATCGTCTCGATCGAGTATCGCTGAGGGCTGACGCTGTTCTTAAGCGTGAAGGTGATTTTGGAAGCCTCAATTCGTTGTCGAATTCAATTGCTGTTGGAGTTGCGGTAGTCGAATGCTGCGAGGCGCCGTTACTTCGGACCGCGGGCCGAGCCGCTGGCCCCTGGCCTTCTCCGCGCGCGAACGCGTGATCAGGCTGGAGCGCGCTGCCGAGAAGAATCACACAGCAGCGACGGTCAAACTGGGCCGGGAGCTACTTGCCATCAGAGTTCTTGCCGTGCAGCTTCTGGAATTCATCGAGTTCTTCGTGAAACTTCTCTTCGTCGCCAGATCTTCCGGTATGCGAATGCAAGACGATAGTGATATTCATCATTCGTAGGGTCCAGAGATATGGCCTTTTTCAAAACGCGGATCTCGTCTGCGTATTTCCCTTGTTGCGCATAAACCAGGCCCAATTGGAAATAAGCTTGAGGCAGCTTTGGGTTCAGGCTGAAGCGCCGCTTTCAGGGACTCTGTGAAATGTGGAGGCAGTCGCGGCTTTGTCGTTGGACCATCTCCCGGACTGGACCATGGTGTAGTCAAAGAGGATCAAACCGTCATTCGGGTATCTCTTGTGGAGAGAAGCAAGCTGCGAGGTGATCTTCGGCGCCAGTGCCGGCGGGACTATCTCCGTATCGGCGAGTATCTCCATGGGATGCGGATCCGATGGATTCAAGTCTTCAGCTTCACAGAGAAGTTGGGCGCCTTCCAGTGACTTTCCATGCAGCGTATAGGACGGCTCCCAGGGCCACATGAAGTTTTACTGATTGCGGATACTTCTGAAGCCCATAGCGGAGTATCGTAATCGCCGCATTTTGGTCGAGATGCAACAAAGACATTCCAAAATCGAAGACGTTTGCTTCGCTGGGGTCTATCGTCGCCGCTTTCTGGTATTCGATAGCCGCAGCTTTATCGTTTTTCTCGCCTGATTCAGCGTTGCCCAGCAAGCTATGGAGCTCTGCTCGATCTTGCTGCTGCTAGCAGAGTGCTCAGTAGGCTCTTCGCACTCTCATATTGCCCTGCCTTGATCTCGGCCTCGGCTAAGGTCGCGTCCATTCTCGTAGCTCGGACACGTGGCGTATACATCGGCCAAGAGCTTAACCGCGCGCGACGAATTTCCCGCTTCGGCGAGCTGGCGTGCTGTGGTTTGGCTTCCGCCGCAATCGGGTTCGCGCACCTGCGAGACCGCAGTCGACGGAGTTGAGGATGCATTCGATTGATAAGGGAACAGAGGTACAGTTATTCCGAGCATCGACGAAAGGAGTGCGAGCTTGAGCTAAGAATGGTCTTCTCACAGAACGGCCACATTCCTCAAGGACAGGTCTCCTGCCGTGAATTTGACGACGTAGCGAGTGGAAGAAACCTTGACATAGTTTGCGAGAGCAGTGGCGAAGGGCGCATGTTTTTCTAATGGTATGTCGGCCCAACTGTCCCAGCAATCCTCGCATCCGCTCGGGCTGGCAGCCAGCTTAGAGCAGACGCTAAAATGCCTTGAAGGCAATTCCTTCGCTGATCATTGACACGCGAGTGTTGCTGCAAATGGTGTACATAAACTGGTCAACTGCCAGAGAGACACTCGTCTTTCGCGCGTGCTAGCTTTCTAGTCCACTGGAATCAATGAGGAAATCATTGAGCCAGACTCTCAAACTGAAGTTCGCCATACCTGGGAGCAGGACGTTGAATAAGCCGTCTCAAGACGCCTCATTCAAGATTTGTGGGCCCTCGCAGCAGCGTCTTTTGAAACTCACGCTAACCGCGGATGATCTGTGTCCGCTACATTTATGCACCCCGATCTTATGCACCCCGATCTCGTTTTGAGATCTGGTGGCAAACGTCTCCAGATGCTCAAGGCACTTGCGCTCAAAGCATAGCCCAGATATGAAGATTTAAACAATTGATTCTAAGAATGTTATACAGCTAGTCGCAATTATTTTTGGAGAGAGCCGCAAAATGAAGATCACCAGGCAGGCCAACTTCATATCTCTGATCGTCTGCACCCTGGTGCTGGCGGCATCGGTCTCGCGCCTTTCTGCTCAGATCGCCACCGGGCGAATCACGGGCAGGGTCACAGACTCAACCGGCGCCGTGATTGCTGGCGCTACCGTGGCCATCACCAGCGACGCGACAGGTGTGGCTCAGACAGTGCGCACCGGGGCGGGCGGTGATTATGTTTTCGAAGCCGTAAATCCGGGCTCCTACACGCTGAAGGTGGAAGCTCCCGGGTTTGCGCCGTACACCAGTCAGGGCGTGCAGGCGCACATCCAGGACAACCTGACCATCGACGTCAAGCTTGTTGTGGGAACGGTCGGTCAGCAGGTCTCTGTCAATGCGGCAGCGGCGCCATTGCTGCAGCAAGAAGATGCATCGGTTGGCCAGACCATTGGTGAGGAGCAGGTCAACAACATGCCCTTGCAGAGCAGGGACTGGACGACCCTGGGATTATTGGCTGCCGGCGACCAGCACCACGGGAAGTTCCAGCAACGCTGAGTTCAACGTGATGGGCGTAGATTGGACGCAGAACGACTTTCGCCTCGATGGGATTGACGACAACGTAGAGGTGTATGGCGGCGGAAATATCCAGGGAGCCGGCGGCAACAACGGGTACACCGCGATCGTGCCGCCGCCGGACGCGATCCAGGAATTCAAACTGCAGACCGGCAACTTCGATGCTGAATTCGGCCACTCCGACGGGCGGCATCGTGAATGCCGCGCTCAAGTCGGGAACCAACGGCTTCCACGGGGATCTTGTGGGAGTATGTTCGCAACACCGTTTTCAACGCCAACGACTACTTCGCAAACCAAACTGACACACCGCGTCCCGCCTATCATCAGAACCAGTTCGGCGGCACGGTCGGCGGCCCTGTCTACATCCCTAAGCTCTATAACGGCAAGAACAAGACTTTCTTCTTTTTCGATTACCAGGGCACCAGGATCAATACGCCGTCGGCTAGTACCTCCAGCGTCCCGACGGCCAATATGCACAGCAGCGGCTTCACCAATTTCCAGGACTACTTCTCGCTGGTGAGCGGCACCAAAACCGACGGGCTCGGCCGGATATATCCTTTGGCGACATTGCTGGACCCAGCGACCACCCGCATGGTGGCGGCTGGTGCGCTTGATCCAGTGTCAGGCCTGGCCAATACATCGGGCAGCCGCCATCTACCGTCCGCGATCCCTTCTATACTCCGGGCAGCATCGCCGGGATCACCAACTTTACGGGCTAGGCCCAATACCTGAACATCCTTCCTCAGGCACGCCTCGATCCGAACGCGGTTAAACTGCTCGAGTCTGTATCCCAATCCAACGCCCGGCCGCACAAGTTTTCCCAACTACTACCAGTTTGCCGCCGGGTCCAACAACATCAATCAGTACGATATCCGGATTGACGAGAACATCAGCACCAAGGACATCATCTTTGGCGTCTACAACTACAGCAACGAAACGATATTTGTGCCGCCTTATCTGCCAGGGTACGCAGAGGGTCAGAATTACGGGGACGGGAACGAACAGGGCCCCCGATATGCGATCGTCCTCGGATACACGCACGTCTTTACGCCCACTCTGACCAACGAATTCCACGCTGGATTTCTCCACAGCATTGAAAGATTAAGCGGGGTATACGGCAATACGCCTGGGATCCCGGAGCAATTTGGAATTCCGGGTGTGCCACAGACTCCAGGAAATGGCGGACTCCCGCTCATCGCTATCAGCTCCCTTACCGGTATGGGCGCTGCCGGCTGGATGCCCACTCTATCCACGATCCGCACCCTGGAGATTATGGACAATGTGACCAAAACTTACGGGTCACACACCTTCAAGACCGGAATCCAGGTGGATGATTTTTATGCCCCCATCATCCAGCCAGCCTATGGCAAGGGAAACTTCAGCTTCACTGGCCAGTACTCCGACATTCCGAACCAGAATTCAGGCTATGAGGGAGTCGGCGATCTACTCCTGGTGCCTGGCGCTGCAACCGTTCCCGGCGGAATCCCCAATCTTGGTGGCCTGCAGACTTACGGACTTTCCAACTATGCGCAGGTGAGTGACCAGCGCTACTACATCGGAGCCTACTTTCAGGATGATTGGAAGGCCACCCCTAAACTCACGCTGAACCTCGGCCTCCGCTGGGATCACTACACGCCCTATCAGGATATCTACGGAAGGCAGGCTAACTTCATTCAGAATGGTGGGGGAGGGGGAAACTCGGGAACCTACTACATTCCCGAAAGGGGCTGTGCTTCTACGCCGACTTCAACCACGTTCCAGGCACTGGTCGCCTCCTACAATATTGCAGTCGACTGCACTTCGAACAAAGCGACGGGGAATGCTCAGTTTCTTAATTTCGCTCCCCGCCTCGGCTTTGCCTACCGCGTAACTCCCACAACAGTGGTTCGTGGTGGCTACGGTATCACTTATGGAGCGCTGAACAACATTGGATTCGGCGATAACATTGGGGGTAACTATCCGTTTTCCTATACGGTTAACTTCTACGCAGTGAATTCCCAAACGCCGCTGACGGTCCCCGGAGGACAAACAGCCGTTTTAGGCAATGCACTGGTTGCACAGAATCTCGAAGACCCAACGGCCGTGAACGGCGCGGGCCTCACACTATATGGAAGGCAATATAATTTCGCCACTCCATATCAGCAAACCTTCAACCTCGCAGTTCAAAATCAATTCACAAAACATGATGCAATTTCCCTGGGATATGTAGGCACCCTTGGAAGGCATCTGGACAGTGCGAATACTCAGAATGCACCGACTGCGATCATGCCGCCGGGGACAAACCAGTACGACCCCACAGTCGAGGGTCACATCCCCTTTCCCTCTTTCGCTCCCAGCAGCGAATTTGAGGATACAGAGAGTGTCAGCAACTACAATTCGCTTCAGGTTAATTATGAGCACCAGCTCAGCTCTGGGCTGACCATGTTGGCCAATTACACATTTTCTAAATGCATGACCGATCAGCGGTCGCTGGAAGGCTGCGAACAACCCGGCTACCGGGCGCCATGGCTCCCCGGCTTTGGCAAAGAGGCCGATTACTCGCTATGCAGCGCTGATACAGCGCAGGTCGTTCATGCATCGGGAACCTACATGCTCGCCCTTTGGCAGGAAGCAGTACCTTCTGAATAGCGTGAACCCCGTCGTTGATGCCGTTGTGGGCGGATGGCTAACAAACTTCATCTACTCCCACCAAACTGGCCAGCCTTTCACGCTGGGCTGTCCAATTGCCACAACGGCAGATTTCGGATGCTTCGCTAATGTTGTGCCGGGGCAGAACATCTACGCCGGTCGCGCACAAAGTTACCCAGTGGCTCAATCCAGCTGCATTCGCAAATCCTCCCGTGGCAACCGCAGATTGGGCAGGGCTGACTACTGCGCCACTCGGCGGCAAGCCTGCCCAGGCACGAGGTCCCGGTTTCCAGAATCTCGACATGTCGCTCTTTAAGGTGTTCCCGATTCACGAGAGCGTGAAGCTTGAATTCCGGGCGGAGGCGTTTAACCTACCCAATTGGCATTCGTTCGCTAACCCGGGACCCTCCACCTTTTCGCAGACTAGCCTCGGAGATCTCAACTTCCAAAACACGTCCGGCTTCAGCGCGATCACTTCCTCGCGCAGCAATCCGCGCATTTTGCAGCTTGCTTTGAAGCTGTACTACTAAAACGATGCACCGGCCGGGGATATCCTCCTTCGCACCAAGGAGTGATATCCCCGGTGTCATTCAGGATGGTTGGTGATCGAATTTAGGAGGCGCGGGACGTGCGACGCCGGGAACTACTAAAGGGTCTCGTCATCACCAGTACTGGCCTGCTTTCCCGCCCGGAAAAAATTCTGGCTTCCCTCGATGCGGGGGCGGATACATCAGAATCCCAACCACCCGATCTGGATGAGCTGGCTGGAGATTGGGTTTCTGGAAGTATCCTTGAAAACCTGCCTTCACTCTCCAATTTTCATGGAAGTCTCCAAACGTCCAGAAATATTCTCGGTCATTGATAATTTCACTGTGCCCCCGTTGGCCCAGGGTTCCGAACTTGCCGGGCTGAGCCTGGATGGAGAGAACGTTCAGGCACAAGAATACCGATGGTATCCCTATCAGCTGCTGCGGCGAACGCGCATCAAAAACCTGCAGATTGTAACCACCGTCCGGATGCCCTTTGAGGAATCGGGAATTCTATTCTCGATAGAAGCCAGCAACTTGGGAAGTGAAGCGCGCACAGCGAGGCTTGCGGTTAACCTGCAAGCGGCGATTCGTCACTATCCTCTGAAGTGGACATGGGATACGCCCAGGCCAAGGCGGGAGGATCTCTCCGACTTCAGTACCAAGACAACTGGTTCAGGTTCGCAACGGATCGTCCTCAACCAGGACAGTCGAAGCACTGCCAAGGTCGTCCTGGTTTTCCTTCAGGAACCAGTTGAAGTTTCAGAGATCACCCACAGTGCCGGCTGGAGTTTTCACCTTGAGCCAGGGCAGCGATTTCGCATCGAGTTTGTAATGGCTGCGGGCACAGACTTCGACTTGGTGACCCAACAGGCCTCAAGCTGGAGAGAAAGATTTTCTGAAACGTGGGAAGCAGCAAGAGATCTTTGGAAGCATCGCTTCTATGCAGGCGTTTACCCCGGAGAACGGACATTTCTCAGGCAATCTTCCAACCCTGATCGCTAGCGACAGCCAAGGTGCGCAGGTTGTACTACGCCAGCATCCTCAGCTTGCTATGCCTGGAACGAACCAACTTCGGCCCGTAGGTTTCCGCGCGTATTCGTGACCGCTTCGCCCCACTGGGCCACCACCCTGGTCTACTTTTGGGACACTAGTTTCTTTGCCACCGTGTGGGCGCTGCTCGATCCTGCCGCAATGAAGGAACAACTCAAGCTCTTCTTGAATAGCGACATTCATTCTTGCTACGCGATAGATTTCCATTCCTTGCAACCTGTCGGACCATGGTATTCGGCGAATGACTACTCAGTGTTCCGGCTGGTGACCACCTATGTCTATGTCACTCGCGATTGGGAATTCATGGATGAGCCCCTGCGCAACGGGAAGACCTTGATCGATACTCTCGAAGGTCTGGCGCTGCACTGGCGAACGCTGACCAAGCCAGGCAGTCTCCTGGCAAACTACGGCGATGCCTCCAATCTTCTCGAAACGGTGCCCACTTATGTGGAATACGTTCCCGCAATGAACTCGGCCAATGTTTGGATGCTGCGAGGAATGGCGAAATTGAGAAACAAGAGAGGTGAAGCGGCGCGAAGCCGTTCAGCTGGGCAAGCGAAGCAGACGCCTTGGCCGCTGAGGTCCTGGGTCTTTACGTTGACCATGAAGGTTTTTGGGCGTGCCGGCTGAAAGACGGCAAGAAAGTTGATGTGCGGCATTGCATCGACTTCTTCACCTTGATCGATTGCATGCAAAGCGAGCTTGGGCGAAGGCGCATCGGTGAAATGGTGCAGTTCGTGAATACGGAGCTGTGGACTCCCCACTGGTTGAGAGCCTTTTCCTTGCGTGATGCCGCGGCTTCAAAAGCGACGCGTGCCGACCATGGCTCGACCGGCTCCTACGACGCGTGGCCGGCCTTAACCGCGGAAGCCATCTTCAAGGTCGGTAGGGAACCGGAGGCGATGGAAAGACTACGAAGCCTGGAGCCCGCCACGCGGGAGGGCCCCTTCGGCCAGGCGCACTATGTTGCGACCGAACAATATCCGGTACGCAAAGCGCTCTCCTTCGGACAGGATTATTTTGCCAGTGCGTCCGGGGCCTTTGCGGAAATCATTCTGCGCACAATCTGTGGGTTCGCGCCCGACGCAGACGACGAATGGCAGTGGACGCCCCCAAGGGCACCAGGACTCTTAGGCCGGCTTAAGGATGTTCGGTATAAGGGCAAGCTCTTGTCCGCACCCGTCTAATCCCATTCGCGAAAGGCCCATTAGCGAAAGAGTTCCGGCACGCCTCCAGGGCCGAGCCATTGCAGGCCTTGGGCCCGGACGCTGACGGGCGCGGCGTTCGCGAATTTCGCCTTGACCTGGCGCGGCTCCCGTAGGTTCACGTGCACACGGTTGACGACGTCCTCAGCCGGCTTAATGCTGATCGTGCCCCCATCATCCCGGGTAGCCCGGCAATTCCACGTGACCAGTTGCCCATTGGTTCGTTCGATCACATAGGCGCAGGTCAATACCACCTCAGCCATGGCGATGAAAATCTCATGCACATCGTTGCAGCAGCACCAACCCGAAGTCCATCCGTTGCCGAAGACAGGTTCGTGGTCGGGATAATGGAAAGAGGCGATCATCGGCACATACTGCTCGCCAATGATTGCATCCACTCGCTTTCCTTCCCTGGGGTAATTTGCGTCAGCCACCAACATCGTGACCTCCCGATATGGGTCGGGCACGAAGGCCCAGCGCAGCTGGCCAGTTTTGCTGTCGATCACCTGGGCGCAGCTGCCCATGATATTCATGGTCTTTCTGCAGCCATTCCTCCTCACCCGTCAACAGATACTGATACCAAAGAGCCGGAATCAACCAGGCGCTCCAACCGTGAGGTGAGTCCATCATGTTGCGGGATTTTCCGATCAACACGTCGTACTGAGCCTCCCAGAAACGCAGTGTCGCTCCGTTCATGCGTGAGTCGGGGATCAGCAACTGCTCCAGACAGCGATGGCCCGATAACATGATTCTGGCTGCTTCCGCATAGTTTTGCTGCTTTTCGGGGTCTTTCTGCAGCAAGGCAAATAACCCCAGCTGTAAGGCGGCGCAACTGATCATGCCGTCTTCGAATGTGTTGTCCCCTTCGGTGGTGAGGTTGTCTTTCATCCGCACCAGAAAATCCATCGCCTTTTCCGCGGAAGCGTAATGGCGATCGTAAGCTGTCTCGAATTGCTCGCCTTTCTCGGCCATCCTCTTTTCGACAGCCATCACTGTCATCACCGACTTCACCGGGTAGGCAACCGTAGTGTAGTTGCTATAGTTGCCGTCAGGTCCCTGCCGGGAAACAGCATAGTCGGCAAAACCGCTCGCCAGGTCGAGCCAGTATGGATCCTGATCCGATAGGTAACGGTAGGCAAGAAGGCCGGCCATTTGCGCGGTATTGATGAGCAGCCGCTGCTTGATTATGTTGGTGGGTTCTTTCGTCTTGAGGTCCCACTGCAGACTCAGAATCTCCTTGAGACGCTTATCGGTCTGCGCATCCAAAGACGGATCGGGCAGATAGAGCCGCGCCAAAACATCGGTCTCCAGGCCAAGCCACTGTTCGAGATGACTGGAAGCGTATTGCTTATTAACCAAAGTGTCCTCGCGTGCCCGGCGCATATACCAGGACCAGGGCTGTCGCACCGAGAGGTACGCTTCACTGAGGTGCCCATCACTCTGGGCCACGGTTACCTTGTATAGGCCAGGGCCGCCTACGGGCGTAAGTGTGCTGACAAATTTACCGGCCGCAACCGAATGCACCGGCAATGGAGTGGCGCTACCATCCTCTGCGCTGACCGTCACCTTGATGGGCTTCGGCGCCCAGAACGTGAGGCTGCTGCTTTCTCCTCCACCCAGCGTATAGCGATCCGCGTCGATCATCGGCGCCGAGAGGGAAGCTGCCAACAAAGGCTTGATCTCTTCGAGTGATCCTGCCGGTTGCAGATAGATCGTCCAGTTCCGTTCCTCGCCCGGCTTGAGCGAAACGAGATTCTGCGGATGGCGCGAAGGCAAGGGCAACGCATGCATCAAATCGAGACTGCACGTGTAGATAAGATGACCGCCGTCGCCCCAGCTCGAAAGCTCATAATTCATGGTGTAGGATGCCACCGGGTCGGGTGAGCCTACGGTCATGATCCGGCCGTAGGGGGTCATCAGGTATCCCCAAAAATGTGTTTTTTCGCAGCGCAACAGGGTGGGAAAGTAGCTATAGTTCCATCTCGGGTAAGACAGCATCTCGCTATCGATACCCAGCACCAGGCTGGCGGCCTTTGGAGCGTAGTCGGTGTGCCCTTCGTTCTTCAGTCCGGCAATGATCGCCAAACGATTCCCCTCGAGCCTGTACTTCAGGGAATGGCGAACATTGTCGACTGTGCCCACAAAGTTGGACGCTGAGCCTTCGAACCTTTGCATCTTCACGTCGGCCCATGACGGCCCGGCGAAAGGCCCCTTGCGGAAGGGCACCGTCTCCCATTCGCTGCCGTTCTTTACCTCCATCGTGCGAATCGTTCCGTCGTCCCCCAGATTCGTTCGCACGCCAGTGCCGGTCAGGGTCCACGGGAGAGAAGCCTGCACCTTGCTCCCAGTACCCGGAGCAGCCGTTTGGGCGGAGAGCAGCTTGTGTCTCGATGGCAACGAGCCGGTGAACATCACACTCATAGCCTTGGAGACGAAATCGCGTCTGTTCATTTGTCTACCACTCGCCGGTCTACTTCCTGCTGTACGGCTTCTATATCCTGTTGCAACACCTTGCCATGGTCGACTCTCAATTCGCCTCCGACGAAGACCTCGTCGATATCACGCTCGCTGGTCACCAGCACCAGGTTAGCGTAAGGGTTCTCCAGCGCAGCTCCTAGCCTGGTTGGATGAATCACCACAAAATCAGCGAACTTGCCGGGTTCGAGGCTCCCCAGCTTGTCTTTGACGCCAAGTACATCTGCGCTGCCCATCGTATGCAGCCATAACACCTGGTAAGGGCTCATCACCGTTGCGTCCTCGTATTTGTCCCGGATAGCGTACAAGCCGGTGCGCATATTTTCAAAAGGGTCGGCCATGTCGGCACTGGCTTCCCCATCAATGCCCATGCCGACACGAATACCCATTTTGAGATACTTCGGGATATCGGCAACACCTGAGGCCATGCGGCCGTTCGAAAGCGGATTCCAGGTCACTGCGATGTCGTTCTTTGCCGTCTGCTCCAGGATGTAGGCGTCAGTGTGAATGAAATGGCCGAAGATCAGTTGTTTTGATAGCATGCCGCTGTCCATAAACCAGCGAAACTTGGCTCGCTCTTCCGACTGCGTGAGTGCTTCCGGCGGCTCCAGGTAGTGGCTCTGGTTCATCAAGTGGAACTCGTCCATGAGCGTCTTCTCCATCACCGCCTGCTGATAAGTATTGTTGAAGGCTGTGGCGCCGTCGATCATCACACTCAGGAACGTAGACTGTTGCGGTTGCGCTGCAGTCCAATCGAGAAACGCTTTGAGCCGCTTGCGTGCCTGGCTGATATCGTAACCAGGAGCGGCCCACCCCGGTTCATAGCCGTGAACAAAGCGAATGTTCGACTTCAGCTCTGCGCGGAATTGGGCCTCATCGAACTCGTTATCGTTGCCCTGTCCATTGGTTCTGCTGTAGTTGAAGTCGTACGCGGTCGTGACCCCGCGTTGCAGATGATCGAGCGAGCCAAGCAGACAGAACCAGTAGAGGTCTTCAGGACTGGCTTTGACCGCGCGTTTCAGGTAAAGATCGTCGATCCAGCTGATCAGGGTGCTATCCGCGGCAATCCCGTGGTACGCTGCCTGCCAAAGGTGGCTGTGGGCGGAGATAAAGCCTGGAATCATCCAATCTCCATGCGCATCGAATACGTGCGCCGCACTAAGGCCGGCGGGTGGATCTCCCGCGGCAACCGTAATAATGGTTCCATCTTCCGCAACCACCATGTAGCCGAGGAAGGGATCGTGCTGTTGCGTAGCCATGGTAAAGAGCCGCGCATTTTTCACCAGCAATTTCGCAGAGGCGGCGAAAAGAGCGCTTGGAGAGCAGATGGCGAGGGCAACAAGCAGGGCGAGAATGGGACGAGAGCGATGCGGTAGATGCGAATTCATCTTCGAGTTACCAGCTCCGTTCATTCGTTAGGGGCTAACATCGCCTAGCCCCTTGAGATGATCCAGGGTTTCAGCCGCATCTCTTCCAGAGATACGCCTTTGGTTTCCGGATAGATAAAAAATACTACGAAGAACTGCGTAACCATCATTGCAGCAAAAAATACAAAAGGATAGGAGCTCGAACGGGCAGCGAGAATGGGAAATGCAGCTGCGATGATCGCATTCATCACCCAGGTGGTCATGCTTCCCAGCGTCTGCCCTTTTGCCCTTACTCCATTGGGAAAGACTTCGCTGGTATACACCCAAACCACCGCGCCCGAAGAAAAAGAGAACGATGCACAGAAGCCAATCAACAGCCACACCAGTAAATCCCGATGCACCTGAGTATAGAAAATAACTGCTATGCCCAGCAGCGCACTGGCCATCCCTACAGAACCGATAAGCAGCAAAATCCTGCGGCCAACCTTGTCGATGATGAGCATCGCCAGCGTGGTGAAGACCAGGTTCGTGGCCCCGACCGCGACCGTTTGCAGTCCGCCGGAGATACCGCTCGAACCAGCCGCGGAGAAGATGTCGTTGAGGTAATACAGGACGGCGTTGATGCCGGACAATTGGGAAAATGCGGCCACGGTCACGGCAAGAAAGATGGGAAGCCGATTACTTCGCGAGAACAGCGTCTCTCCAGACAGCCGGTTCTCCAACTCCACCGATTCCACCATGCGGGCAAGCTCCGCCTCTGGATCTGTTTCCCCGATTCTCAACAGCACATCCCTTGCCTCTCTGTATCGCTTTTTTTTCGCTAGCCAACGCGGGCTGCGGGGAATGGCGAATAGCAGGAGCAAAAAGCCTGCGGAGGGTAGAGCAGGTACCGCAAGCTGCCAACGCCACTCGCTGGCGCCGAGATGTTGAAGCGAGACCACGTAATTCGAGAGGTAAGCCAGCAGAATGCCTACCACCACGTTCAGTTGAAAGAAACCGACCATCCTCCCGCGCAGACGGGCCGGAGAAATCTCGGCTATGTAAATAGGACCGAGGACGGAAGAGCCTCCGATTCCCAGGCCACCGATGATCCGGGCAGCGAGCAAGAAGTACCAGTTCCAGGCCAGCGCACACCCGATCGCCGAAAACAAATAGAGCACGGCCATCACGCGGAGACTGTCGCGGCGGCCGAAACGCTCCCCGGCGTAACCGCCGAGCAATGCGCCCGCGATCGTGCCCCAAAGGGCGCTGGACACGGTGATGCCCAAAGTCGCCGCATTAAGCGCAAAAACTCGGGTAAGGGAATGCGTGGTGCCGGCGATGACCGCAGTGTCAAAGCCGAAGAGAAGTCCCCCCAGCGCGGCCACCAGCGCACTTAGGATCAGTGTCGCGTTTGTCTGGAGCGGTACGGTTGGCCGCGAGAGTCTAGGCCCGACCGGATCGGGCGCACCTATTTGCATGAGACCTTCGCACCCTTAGTGACTTGTACCGCAAACCTTGTAGCGTAACCTCATCAAGTTAGCCGGCAACGTCTTTTAGATCGGCCCGTGCGTTCTCGTAGGTGGTGCTGTAGCCAAGTAACCCCGGATCAGGCTCAACGCCCTGGTACTGGCAGGCTACGCGGTAAACTTCAGGCCACCAGTTCCGATGTTCCGTAAGGCCGTCTTTTTTCCATTTGTTCCAGTCCACCAGGATCTTGGACCACGCCTTATCGCCATAAGCGATCGCCTCTGCTTGCGAATCAAACTCTGAAACTATCCACTTCCGGCCAATTCTCGCATGCAGAATCTCATCTGCCCAGTCGTAGTCCTGAATCATCGCGGAAAGGGGACTCGCCGAGTCGACTGCCACCTGCCATTCGTACTGTTTGCCGGTCTTCTTCGGCATGAGGCCTTGCTCAATGGTGTAGAGCACAGCATGCCTCTCCTTCGACGTGAGCACCGTGTTCAGACCCAGAGACCAGGTGAAATTGAGCGGGATCTTCGACCAATCGATCCCCATCGAAACAAATCCGATCTCGCCCATCATGGCGTGGCGTGCCTCGTCCCATAACTGACGCGTCATGTCACGGTAGTACTCCCATGGCTTGCCACTGGTTTCGGTCAGGATGCTGGCCATCATTTCGGGCACGTCGATCTCGCGCATCCGCTTGAAGTAAAGCATGATGGTCTTGGGAAATGGCTCGATGTCCGTATCAAAAATCATTGCCTCCGCGTTGACCCCCATGTTGTACGGATCCTTGAAGCGTCCGTCACGCTTCGGAACAGGATCGTATTTGTAGGGGACCCTGGAGTACTGCCGGGCAACGGTTTCTCCTGTCGGTTCCTTTTTCCCGTCGAGGTCGCCTGCGGCAGCGAGCAGGCGGTCTAGGGTAGCGAGCCACTCCTGAAGTGGAGCGCGAGTATCCTCCTTTACCAGGCAACGCACCGCTTCCGTGCCGTACTCTTGCACGTCTTGCATCTCAACCAGGGTCAGACGGCAGATTCGATAGGTAGGATGATCAAAAAGCCGGTTCGTATCCGCAATCGCATTCTCAAGCGCCCCAATCAACGCCGGCACCGCACGTTCGTATAGTCGCCAACAGCAATCCTTCCATGCTGGGCGCAGCCTGTACCTCGTCGAAAAACAAATCGAGCGAAGCATCTGGAGACGTCTCCAGCCCATAAGGCGGCTGCCTCATTTCGCGGACGCGAGTTGCGAACTCTCCGACGTGCTCCGCACAGTAGTGCGCGTGGAGGCTGAACGCCATCTTCAGCTCGTAAATCGGCATGCTGGTAATACGCGATACGAAGATGCCGTGCAGTTTCCTTAACGACCAATGCAGACGTTTCAAGCGGGCAACGGATTCAGTCACAGTTAACCCGGTCGTGGCAGCTTCGCTCATGGGCTCTAGACCCACCAGGGGTGGTAATCCAGCGAAACCCATGTAGGAATCCAAGGGAATACGTGAAGCCCGCTGCGAAAGCTCAGCCTGCGCCATAGATGTCACCTCCTGCCCAAGTTCGTTGATTCGCCCCTGCACAACATTCTGTGACCAGCTTCCAATAAGCGTAGCCTTGCGGGGCAAGTGTGTCCTCTCATTGATTGACCACTATGGGTACGAAATTGGCAGCAAAACGTCGAAATGGCTGGAATTTTGCTCAATCAGTTACACTATGCGCGTGAAACCATGTTTCGAAAAGGTTGCGTCCGGTCCATCCTCTTTCCGTGCATTTGAGCGGAACGATCCGGAGTTTCCTTTCTACTGGCACTATCACCCGGAATACGAGTTGACCTTCATCACCGACAGCCAGGGCCAACGCCTGGTGGGCGATGGCATTGCCGATTACAGCCCAGGCGATCTGGTTTTGATTGGCCCCAATGTGCCGCACAGTTGGCGCTCTGGCCCTGTGAAATCGAGTACCGCAGAGACTCATCGCGCGGTGGTTGTTCAGTTTCGCCACGACTTTCTGGGGGAACACTTCTTCGAGCTTAAGGAGATGGAAGCGGTCGATCGTCTTCTGCGCCGCTCTTCGAGTGGTCTTGCGTTCGGTCATACGGCGGTGGGACGCAAAGTTTCCAGGTACCTGGAAAGGCTTCCGTCTTTGTTGCCGGCAAAGCGACTTGTGATGTTGCTATCTGTGCTTGCTGATCTTGCGCGCGAAAGTGACGCACGGGTTCTGTCCACCTTGAAAGTAAAGCCCATCTGTCGCGTTGCCGATCAGCAGCGGATGGATGCGATCTGCCTCTACTTGAATCAGAATTTCGAAGAAGAGATCGACTTCGCAAAGCTCTCGGAGCGCTTTCACATGGATCAGGCTTCTTTATGCCGCTTCTTCAAGCGCGCGGCCGGACGTACCATGACGGCATACGTGAACGAGCTCCGCGTTGGCGCTGCCGCCCAACTCCTGATCAATACGGATGAGAGCATTCTGGAAATAGGCTTCCGGGTGGGCTTCGGTAATTATTCTAATTTCAATCGCCAGTTCAAACGGATCAAGGGCTTTGGCCCTCGGACACTTCGGCGCCAATTCTCATCAGAACCATCGGTGGAGAGTCAGTCCAAAGAAAGCACACCGGCTTCGCCCGTTGCCTCGCTCGCCAGAAAAAACGGGAAAATGGCCGCACACGTCGGTCAACTCAGCTAGCAGCGTACGGTGAAACTCGAGGACCCCAGTCCAACTAAGCGAAGTTGGATATGGGGTCCTCGACGGTTGAGCTATGCCGCAATCATGCCGTGAGGGTCGAGCACAAACTTCTTCGCCGCCCCTTTATCGAAGTCCTTGTAGCCCTGGACCGCCTGATCCAGGGTCACAACGGTCACGTTGACCGCCTTGGCGATTTTTATCTTGTCATGCAGGATCGCCATCATGAGTTGCCGATTGTACTTCATGACCGGACATTGACCGGTGGTAAAGACGTGTGATTTCGCCCAGCCCAAGCCGATGCGGATGCTGAGGTTTCCCGTCTGCGCGCTCTTGTCGTATGCGCCAGGATCCTCGGTGACGTACAGTCCGGGGATGCCGAGGGCTCCGCCGGCGCGGCAAATCTGCATGAGCGAATTGAGCACGGTCGCAGGGATTTCTGTCTTGGCGTCGTGTCCGTGACCCCGGGCTTCGAAGCCCACGCAATCGACCGCGCAGTCCACCTCTGGGACTTTGAGGATCGCGTCAATCTGATCGCCGATAGAGGCATCCTTGGAGACGTCTACAGTCTCGCAGCCGAAACTTCTGGCTTGCGCCAGCCGCTCAGGAACCAGGTCGCCCACAATCACAACTGCGGCGCCCAGCAGCTGGCACGCCGCTGCGCATGCCAGACCCACCGGTCCCGCCCCGGCAACATACACCGTGGCTCCCGGACCAACGCCCGCGGTGACCGCGCCATGATAGCCAGTCGGCAGAATGTCAGATAGGCAGGTCAGGTCGCGGATCTTTGCCATCGCTTGCGCTTTGTCGGGAAATTTCAGCAAATTGAAATCTGCATAGGGAACCATGACATAGTCAGCCTGTCCTCCCACCCAACCGCCCATATCTACGTAGCCATAAGCTGCGCCGGGCCGCGCCGGATTCACATTCAAGCAAATGCCGGTGGCGCGTTCCTTACAGTTTCTGCAACGGCCGCAGGCGATGTTGAACGGTACAGAAACCAGATCTCCGACCTTGATGAACTCGACATCCCGGCCGGCCTCGATCACTTCGCCGGTGATCTCGTGTCCCAGGATGAGCCCTTTCGGCGCGGTGGTGCGGCCCCGGACCATGTGCTGGTCGCTGCCGCAAATGTTGGTGGAAACGATCTTGAGAATGACGCCGTGTTCGCACTTGCGGTTCCCGAGCGCTAACTTCGGGAAGTCAATGCTGTGAATCTCCACGACCCCGGGGCCCATATAAGCGACTCCACGATTGCTTGCCATGCGGTCTTATCTCCTTGGATTTCTCGCCTGCGATTACGTGACGAGGGGTTTGGTCTTCGTCCGGCGCCCGCAAATCGCTTCTTCATGCGCGTTGCGCGGCGCTGGCCGGTCTGGAAACGTCCACAAGAATTGTGTGTTCCCACTGCGGCTGCAGTTATACGCGGACTGCTCCGCAAGTTCAAGTGACTCGCTCCCGCAACCCTGCTGTAATGATCGAGATTGTCTGTACAAAAAAAGAGGGTAGCTAGATCATGAAGATCGGTTTGGGTCTCTATCGCCACATGCTATCGCGCGACAACTACGATTTCGCGAGACAAGCTGGATGCACTCATATCGTCATCCATCTAGTGGATTACTTCCGGCAGAATTCGACCAATCCGCGCGACAATCAGCCGACGGGCGGCAAATATGGGGCCTGGGGTTTGGCCGGGGACCCTAATACGCTATGGACCGCGGGCGAGCTGATCAGGATTCGCAGGGAGATCGAAGATGCCGGTCTGGTTCTGGCCGCCATCGAGAATATTGATCCAGCCTTTTGGTATGACATTCTGCTCGACGGCCCCAAGCGCCCTGAGCATATTGAAAATATCAAAACCATCGTTCGTTGTATGGGAGAAGCGGGCATTCCCGTTCTTGGCTATAACTTCAGTATCGCCGGGGTTTGCGGCCGGGTTTCCGGGCCATGGGGGCGCGGGGGCTCCATCACCGTCGGAATGGATGGACCGGTTGACGAGCCCATTCCCATCGGAATGGTGTGGAACATGATCTACGACCAACAGGCTGCTTCCGGGGCTCTGCCACCCATCACAGGGGAAGAACTATGGCGCCGGCTGGAAGCCTTTCTGGAAGACCTGATCCCGGTGGCCGAGCAAGCAGGGGTGAGGCTCGCCGCACATCCGGATGATCCTCCTATGCCCACGATGCGGCAGCAGCCTCGGCTTGTCTACCAGCCTGGCATGTATCAAAGGTTACTGGACGCCGTGCCCAGCAAATCGAATCAACTGGAGCTCTGCGTGGGCACGTTGGCTGAGATGACGGAAGGCGACGTCTACGACGCGGTAGACCAATACAGCAAGCAAGGAAAGATTGCTTACATTCACTTACGAAACGTAGCAGGTAAGGTTCCGTATTATCGCGAAACCTTTATCGATGAGGGAGACGTCGACATGCTTCGCATCTTGTCGATCTTGGAGCGCAACCACTTCGACGGAGTCATCCTTCCTGATCACACACCCCAGATGACATGTGCCGCTCCTTGGCACGCCGGTATGGCGCACACCATCGGCTTCGTAGAGGCCGCTCTGGCTATGCTTGGCAAGCAAAACCTCACGCTCCGGTCGGGATGACAATTCTGTTGTATGGCAAAGGCCAAAACCGTTCAGACAAATGCTTGTCAATGGTTCCACAGAATTGTCATCCCGCCCGGAGCGCAGCGCAGCGGAGGGACCTGCTGTTTCTCGACGCCTGTTCATCGGAAACGAACACTGAGGAGTGGCGGCCCAGAGCCGTGCTATTCTGGCCGTTGATCCACCGGCTTCGATAGGGAACTCACTTCGGGGTGCCTTCATGATCGAGACAGCAACCAGCCTAAGCGCGCAGCAGGCGCAGTTCTACGAGAAGAATGGATATCTCTTTCCGGTCCGTGTTTTTGACAATACTGAGACAGCGAAGTTCCGTCGTCACTTTGACGAATACACTCAGCAGAATCAAGAGCGCCTCAAGGAGTTGATTCCGCGGGAGCGCCGTGAGATCTATGCCCTCACTCATCTGAGACTCCCCTGGGCGTATGAAATGGCCTCCCATCCCAAGGTGCTGGACGCGGTGGAGGGTGTCATTGGTCCTGACATTCTGGTGTGGGACTCCGGCTGGTTCGTCAAATTCGCCCGGGACGCAGCATTTGTCTCATGGCATCAGGACGGGGCTTATTGGGGTTTGAAGCCGCCTAAAGTGACCACTGCCTGGATCGCGCTTTCTGAAAGTACTCCCGAAAACGGCTGCATGCAGGTCATGCCAGGAACGCAAAACTTACAACTTCTGCAAAAGGACACGTACGACAAAAACAATGCGCTGTCGCGCGGTCAGGAGATCGCTCTCGATGACGTGGACGAGGCGAGTGCGGTTAATCTGACCTTGGTTCCCGGCGAGATGTCACTCCACCACATTGGAATTGCACATGGTTCCAAGGCCAACACTTCCGACCGTCCGCGCATTGGAATAGCCATCCGTTACATTGCTCCCGAAGTGATCCAGGAGGGGTCGGAGCGGCAAATCGTTCAGCTGGTGCGCGGTAAAGATAAACACGGCCATTTCGAAATCGTCGAGCCGCCGGCTGAAGGCAGCGACTCGGTAGCAACCTGGGAAGAAGCCCGCAGAAGGATCCTGCGTAATATCATGCCCAGTGCAGCGCCTGCCAACTGAAGTACCCTGTCGAAGTTCTCAGAAATAAGGCTAAGGGTGCGCAGCGATGTTAAGTGAGATTAATACTATGTAGGTTGCTAATTCTATGGAGCACCGGGAGGGAATTGAACCCTCGAATACTGGTTTTGCAGACCAGCGCGTTAGCCACTTCGCCACCGGTGCTCATCTCACGCTCCGAGGGCAATCTCAGCCGCGAGACTGCCCTCAAAGATTCGCTACTTGCCCTGGGCGGCAAGATCCTTCTTTGCCAAATACCAGCTTTCGACTATCAGCCCTGCTCCTCCGCCGTTGGTGCGCTTGCGTGCGTCCTCCACCGTAGCCGGCGCAGGCACAATGACCGGCTCTCCCAACTTCCAGTTCGCCGGGACGGAAACGCCGTTGCCGTCGATGGTCTGCAAGCCTTCGAAGATGCGGATCAACTCATCTACATTACGCCCCAATTGCATGGGGTAGTAGACAATCGCTCGGATATTCTGCTTTGGATCGATGGCAAAAACCGCGCGCACCGTGGCCGTGTCAGAGGCCGCTTCGTGCACCAGGCCATAGGCCTGCGATACCTTCTGGTCGAGGTCGGCGACCACTGGGAACTTTACCTCCACACCTGCATTGCGCTCGATGTCCCGCACCCAAGCGATATGCGAGTACACGCTGTCGATCGAGACCCCAATCAACTGCACATTCAGTCTTTCGAAGTCGGCGGAGCGGCGCGAAAATTCGATGAATTCCGTCGTGCACACCGGGGTGAAATCGGAGGGATGGGAGAAGAGCAATACGTACTTACCCTTGGCCGTATAGTCGCTTAACTGGATGACGCCATGCGTGCTCTTCGCCTTGAAGTCGGGCGCCTGCTCAAGGATCCGTGGGATGCGTGCTTCTGTCGCTGTGCTCATGTCTTGTTCCTCGTCGATACTTGGTTGGCAGATGGCCTTCCGCTCGTTTCCAGGCTTGATTCCAAGCATGAGGGAACCCGCGGCGGCGGCCGGCTGCGGGTGGATGAGTGTTTCGTATGTCAGGATTCGAAGCTTGCGATTCGATCTAGAAACACACCCGCAGCGTGCAGCAGCGACAGCAGCTGCAACAGAGAAAGCCGGGGTGGTGAGAGGTCAGTGCCATTTGCTTTATTCGTGCACGCTTCGACTGGTACAAGCATAGAACCCACGGCACAGCGTGTCAAACCTTGCTGCCACAGTGGCCCGAATAACTACGGGCAACTCACGAATCGAAGCAGCACCAAACCCATGGTAATGCTCCGCAACCTTCGAGAAAACGCAAACCGCGACTTCGCTTCCGTGGATATGTTGTGATTTATTTTTCGCGGTAGCACTGATCCTGCTGCAAAAGAGCGTCTTTTCCTTGAACGATTCACATACTTTCAACAGGCCAGATACCCTCCATCAGCAACACTGACAACACGACGCCGTTACGCGGTGGAACTTTTGCAAAAAAGCAAGCCGCACTTCGCTTGATCTTCTCCGTTTACAGAGCGCTTTCCTCTTCGTAGTCTGTCCAAGCGTTTCCCAATGGGTAACGCAACTGTCGGCCATTAAATCTGACAACTGAATTCAGACCGGACGCGCTAGGATGCGCGGTTCTGCTGAGCAAGACCTGCCGTCACCTTGTAGTGCGTGATCTTAAGCAGGCCCTTGTTCCGCCGTTGCCGCAAGCCATCCTCGACGCGGCTTACTCCGTTCTCCCCCAACCTAGCGGCCCCGCACATACGACGTGCGACCGCGTTTCACCGCTCCTTGGAAAGGAGAAATTTAGGACCCATGAGGCCGAAGAAAACCATTTTGTGTGTTGACGACAACGAACAAGCCCTTTCCGTTCGCAAATTCATGCTTGAGACCAGAGGCTATCGGGTGCTGACCGCGGTAAGTAGCGAAAGAGCGTTGGAGCTTTTTCGCGAAGGAGGAATCGACCTCGTTCTCAGCGATCTGATCATGCCCCTTATGGATGGGAACGAGCTCATCCGCCGCATGAAGGAGATGGCCCCGGAAGTGCCTGCGATCCTGATCAGCGGCAGCGTGAAGGCTTTCGACCGCGCCAATCGTGCCGACGCCTTCTTGCCCAAGGGCGCCTGCTCGCCGGTTGAGATGCTGGAACGCATTCGGGTGATGGTGGCCCGCAAGCGAGGACCCAAGAAAGGACATGGCCCGCGTCCCCTGGTTTCTCCGTTGGCTGCTACCCTGGCTGCTCCCTCGGTTGCGGACGAGCTCGCGCGCCGCCAGGCGGAAGTCAACGATGAGGTTGTCGTCGGCGCTTAACTTCGGCACAGCTACAATCAACACGTGCAGCCCATCATTGCGGCAAAGAATCTGACCAAGATCTACCGGGCGGGAAAGGTCGATGTTCCCGCCCTGACCAACGTCTCATTTATCGTTTCGCCGGGCGAGTTCGTTAGCATCGTCGGCCCTTCGGGTAGTGGCAAATCAACGCTTTTCTACATCCTTGGCGGCCTCACGCGCGCCACTTCAGGAAGCGTCTTGATCGATGGCATCGATTTCGCCCAGCTCACCGACTCCAGGCGCACCGCGTTGCGTAAAACGAAGATCGGCTTCGTGTTCCAAAAGTTCAATCTGCTGCCCACGCTGACGGCGCTCGGCAATATCGAAATCGCGCGGGAGATCGCCGGCAGCCACAGCGCGCGGGACAAAGAACTGCTGCGTCACCTTACTGAAATGCTGGGCATTGACGGCCGCCTCGATCATCGTCCGGCGGAGCTTTCCGGTGGCGAGCAGCAGCGCGTCGCCATCGCCCGTGCGCTCATCACCCGACCCGCCATCATTCTTGCCGATGAGCCCACTGGCAATCTCGACACTGCCAATTCCAATGCAGTGCTGGACATGCTTCGTCGCTCCAGCAAGGAATTCAAGCAAACCGTATTGATGATCACGCACAACCCCGAAGCGGCGGAGATCGGGGACCGCATCCTGCACATGCGGGACGGCCGGATGTTGGACCAATAGGCGGCCGCTTGCCAGATCAACCGACCACCTGGGTAATCTTTGCCGGCTTGCCTGGGACGGGCAAGAGTACCCTTGCCCGGGCCTTGGCAGATTGCCTCGGTGCGGCCATTCTCGATAAGGACCGTGTGCGGGCCGCGCTGTTTCCCGGTGCCCTGACCGACTACAGCGCCGATCAGGATCAATTGTGCATGCGCGCCATGCTGGCGGCGGCGGCTTATTTGACCACGCGTAGGGCCGCGATATACATCTTCTTCGACGGCCGCACCTTCTCGATGCGGGGGCAGATTGAAGAGGTTTTGCTGGTAGCAACGCAAGCCGGCGCGCGTTGGCGCATCCTGCACGTGACGTGTGTAGATGCGGTCGCCGAAGAACGCCTCGCCCGTAACGATCCCGGTCATCCGGCAAAAAATCGCGATCCGGCCCTCTACCGCAGGATCAAGCAGCACTTCGAGCCCATCCTGCAGCCGAATCTGGAGGTCGATACGACCTTGGGTATCGAGCCGGTGCTGGCCGCCGCCGAAGGCTATCTAACAAGCACAGAATAGGGACCCGCGTTGACCGGGCGGCAAGCCGCCCGATATACTGCCTCAGTACCTATGCGGGAGTAGCTCAGTGGTAGAGCATCGCCTTGCCAAGGCGAGGGTCGCGGGTTCAAGTCCCGTCTCCCGCTCCAGATGGCTACCTTCCAAGCCGCCTGTGGTTTTCAGATTCAAGCCAAAAGTCGTTGCGCTGCGGGCGACATCTTTGGAATTATCGGCCATTGCGTGTGGAACGAGCCCATAGTGGTCGGAAAGTCGCAGATGCCAGGCTAGGTTCTATCCGGCCGGGCGGTACAATTGTTCAAGATGGCGCGGTACCCAAGCGGTAAGGGAGAGGTCTGCAAAACCTTTATGCGTCGGTTCGATTCCGACCCGCGCCTCCATCTTTTCAATCACTTGCCCTCCACCTGAAAGTAATTTCCTCGCCCCAATGTAGGGCACCGCGGGGCGTCGATATTCCCTCCCGCAGCTCAAACTCTGAGGTAATTCAATTTCTGCGGTTCTCTGGCTTCTTTGCCGATTTGTCTCTGCGCATGGGTGTATGCCAGTTGGTAAGCGAGCAGAGCCCGCAGGAACGAGTTGTTTTACTTGCCTTTTAAGACCGCGTCGTATTCACTGCCGAGAGCAGTGCCGACCTGATCCATCGCCACCAAGTGAGCCAAGGCACGTCGCGTGGCTAGCTCCGCTGAGCCGGCGTCGACAGCAGTGATCTTTGTGGGATCGAAACCGTAGATGACGTAAGACTGGAGTTGTAAAAACTCGTCAATCGTCTGGTCCTGCAGAGCCGAATATTTGTCTTGAAGCTCGTAAACAACCGAATAACGCTGCACCTGATCATATTCCATGAAGCCTAACGCTCCAGTCGCAGCTGCTGTTTTCCAGCTTGCGCTTTTCAAGCCGCCCAGGGCGAAATCAAGCCGAATTTGACGAGTGTCATAGGGCTCGTTCTTCTTCCGCGCATTCAGAAAATCAATGATTCTTTTAAGATTTTCCTGCTCACTTGCGTTTGCCTTATGGACCACGACTATTTCTTCCGCATTGTCTCGAATCTCTTGTCGCAGCTTGGCCTCAGCGTCCTTTTTTAGCTCTCCGTGCCTCCAGTGCTCCGCATATCCTTCCAGACCAAGTGCGATCAGTAATCCAATGGTGATGGTGAGCAGATGCAACAAAAAATCCTTGATTCCATGCATCTTCTCGTGGGGCGGATGAACATCAAGCATGGTTGGTCCTCCATGCCGCTTAGATTACCAGTGATGCTTTTTGATTAAATCAGTGCCCCAAATCGATCAAGCAATGGGGTATGGAAAACCAATGCCGGTCAAATTGATTCCAACCCGCAAGCACGGTAAGGTTTAGCGGTGGCGCCTATTCCATTCTCGCGTCTCTTTGGCATTTCTGGCCGCCGCGCGGTCGAAACTATCACGCCGCGCCGGACCTTCGATGATGTCATTCTGTCTCCGGTGACCCGTCGCGCTCTTGAAATTGCGCTGGCCCAGGTTACACAGCACGATCTGATCTTTAAGCGCTGGGGCCTTGGGGAACGGCATTCCACCGGCCTTGGTCTCGCCTTTAATTTCGCTGGGCCTTCAGGCACCGGCAAGACCATTTGCGCCGAGGCTATCGCGCAATCGCTCGGCCGCCAGCTCCTGGTCGTTCGCTATGCCGAGCTCGAATCCATGTGGATGGGCGAAACGCTCGAAGAATGTTTCCGCGATCTTTCGTACGGCGCGCGAGGAGCAAGCGGTCCTGTTCTTCGACGAAGCCGACGCGATCGCTGCGCGCCGATCGACCTCAGTCGATCATGGCGCTCAGCGCGAATTGAACAGCGTGGTCAATGTGCTCCTGCAAGAGTTGGAGAGGTACACAGGTGTCGTGATCTTCGCTACCAATCTTGCCGCAAACTTCGATCCGGCATTCGAGAGACGTATCCGAACGCACGTCCTCTTCGAGCTGCCAGGGGAGGCGGAACGCGTCCAGATTTGGAAAGTGCAGTTGCATCCATCCCGAACGCCGCTTGCCGCCGACGTCGATTTCGACGTCCTCGCGCGCCACTACGAAGTAAGCGGCGGAGACATCCAGAATGCTGTGCTGAAGGCAGCCCTGGCTGCGGCCGCTGAGCCGATTCCTGATCCCGCAAAGAGAATTCATCAACGTCATTTCCAGGCGGGGATAGAACAAGTGATGGCGGGCAAGCGGGTGATGCAACAGTCGATTTTTGCAGAACCAGCAATCGGTATGCCGCAGCCGGATGTCGTCAATCCAGTAACCGCGTCGCATGCCTCGCTACTGGTGGCGTACGGCCTATCTGGAGCGGCACTGCTGGCCGCGCTGATCGCGCTTGGAGTAGCGCTGCTCAGATAGCCTAAAGCGGTCCCTCATTCGGGCGTGTCCAGCCGTGGCGATACCCCAGGGAGTAACTGCGGGAATATCCTTCGCTTAGTACGATGACCCAGGCGTACTCGTTCCTGGTCCCCCGAAACCTGTCAATCCGCCCGTTCCTCTGGCCCTCTAGCCACGCCTGATCCTTCACTGCCGTGTCCTCCCAGTTGGCCCTTCCCGTTCATGTTCTGCTACCTCTCACCCCAGCTGCAATCACCCTAAGGCTTACCTGGAACGGTGCTTTTCGGTCATCCTGAGCTGCTTCAAGCCTGGGGGGTCGCAGCCGGCGCAGAAACGAGCAAGAACAAGCACACAGTGGCAACAATCGGGAGCAGCCCGGCGACCAGAAAGGCAGGTCCATAGGAAAATCGGTCCACCAGCAACCCTACCGCGAAGGTGAAAGCCGCGCCCGCGAGGCCGGCCGCGAATCCACTCAGGCCGGTCACTGTGGCAACCACATCCTGCGGAAAAAGATCCGCGGGCAGTGTCAGACCCATCGTGGACCAACTCGCATAGCCCCACAAAGCCACGCAAATCAAAGCCAGGGCGGAGTACGCACTGTGCACGCGAGCCGCGGGAATGCCGGCCAGGATAGGTAGGCAACTAATAGCGCATACCCACATGCGGGCACGAATGACTGGAATCCCACGCCTGATGCAATAACCCGAGAGGAAGCCTCCCGTGAAATTGCCCAGATCGGCAGCCACAAATGGTATCCACGCGAACAGCGCGATTCTCTTCAGGCTGAATCCTCGCGCGTCGCTTAAGTACTGGGGCAGCCAGAAAATATAGAACCACCAGATCGGATCAGTAAGGCCGCGGCCCAGTACGATGCCCCAAACATTCGAACTCTTGAGCAACGCGAGCCACCGCGCTACGCCGCGCGTCTTGAATCCGAGACTCGCATCCTGGCCGGCGCGAATAAGGGCCACTTCCTCTGGACTGACCCTGGGGTGACGATCGAGCGGATGGTAGATACGCAACCACATCCCCAGCCACACCAACCCCAGCGCTCCAGAAAACACAAACGACCACCGCCAGCCAAAGGCGATGGCAACCCAGGGAATGACCATGGCCGCCAAGGCTCCTCCCACGCTGGAGCCACTGTCGAAAATAGCCACAGCGACGCTGCGCTCTTCCCTGGGAAACCATTCGGCGACAGCTTTGCTGGCGCCGGGCCAGTTGAGCCCTTCGCCCACTCCCAGCAGAAATCGAAATGCGGCAAAACCGAAAACAGAGCTTGCTAAGCCAGTGAAGATGTTGACCAACGACCAGAAGGTGACCGCCAAAGCCAAGCCCAGCCGTGTGCCCACGGCATCAAGGAAGATTCCCCCCAGCAGCCATGTAACCGCGTAGGAAATCTGAAAAGCACCCAGAATTCTCGCCAGATCCGAATGGCTGAAGTGGTACTGGCTGGCCAGCATGGGCGCAAGCACCGAGAAAGTCTGCCGGCTGATGTAATTGGTGACCGTCGAAAAAAAGAGTGTCCACACAATCCACCAACGCGTTCCGCCGGACGTTCGGACCTTGCGCGCGGCCAGGCCCATCTCTCGCTGCATTCCGCTCATCGTTTTTGTCTCACCAGTGGTACTCGGATGCCGCCAACCCCAGGTCCTTCGCGCGACCCGACGTCATAGAGTATCCTGGATATCCTCTGAGAACGGTACGGTATTTCCGTTGCCGTTTGCGCCATCACGGGGCGGCCATGAATAAGCTTGTGTGTTTGCTGATGTTCGCTTCTATTCCCGCATGGGCTGATGATCTTTCCGGTGTGTGGAAGATCGACGGCTCCATTGCCGGCAACGCGGTTACTCCCACTTGTACGTTGAAGCAGACTGACCAGCAGCTCTCCGGAACCTGTCAAGTGGACCCGGATCACGTTCAAAACGTCGCGGGAAGCGTAAAAGAAAAGCAAGTGACCTGGAAGTACGATCAGGAGTATGAGGGCACGGTCTATACCCTCACCTACACAGGAGCGCTGGACTCGAGTAAATCGATCAAAGGTACCGTGACCGCAGACCCGTCGGATACGACGGGAGACTTTACTGCTAAGAAGCAGTGAAGTCAGAGCACCTGCTGGGCTTCATCTGGAATGCCTCTCGCTGGCTCACGCACTCACGTACTTGTTGAACCAGTCCGTTGTGCGCTGCCAGGCCAGGTCAGCCGCAGCTTTGTTGTAGCGTTCCGGAGTCGCATCACAGTTGAAGCCATGCACCGCGCCCGGATAGATATAGCCCTCATGCGGAACGTTGGCCGCCTTCAGTGCCTGATCGTACGCCGGCCACGTCGACGCCAGCCGTGTGTCGAGTTCCCCATGGTGGACCAGAATGGCAGCCTTGATCTTAGGGACCTCGTCTGCGGTAGGAGGACCCCCATAGAAGGGAACCGCTGCCACCAGATCACCAGCCAAGCGGACCGCCAGCATATTGGCGACGCCGCCGCCGTAACAGAAACCGGTGGCGCCGATCTTTCCCGTGCAGTCGGAACGCGCTTTCAGCCAAAGGGCCGCGGCCACCATGTCTTCACCCATTTTGTTGTGGTCGATCTTGGCAAACAACAGGCCACCTTTGTAGTCGTCCCCGGGATATCCACCCAGGGAGGTGAGGCCATCGGGTGCAAACGCCATGAAGTTAGCCAGGGCGAGTCGCCGCGCAATGTCCTCGATATGAGGATTGAGACCGCGATTCTCGTGGACGACGAGAATGCCGGGTAGTTTTGTCACCGTCGCAGACCGTGTGTCGGCGCTGATAGGCCGCACCAGGTATCCTTTGATGCTTCCGTTGCCCTGGGGCGAAGGGACGGTCTCGTAGGTGGCCTTAATACGATCATCGGTCCGCGACACCTGTTGACCTAGAGCGTAATTCGGCATCAGTGCCTCGACCATCGCCGCCGCCGCCAGGCCGCCTACCGCGAGTCGCTGCAGACCCTCCATAAAGGAACGGCGAGTAATCTCACCGTGAATAAAAAGGTTGTAGAGTTCTACAGCTTCACTCGGCAGCTTGGGTTTTTCCATCGCCTGACTCCTTGCGGGAGGATATCACTTTAGACAAGATATCAACGATGACTGTGGCACATCGTCCTGTGGGGTCAAGTTCCGGATCGTAGATCGTCAGTTCCATGCCGGCACATTTTTTCGACGCAATTGCCCCCTTGAGCGCCTTGGTCAGCTCGGCAGGCGTCATTCCGCCTGGATCGGGTGAATCTACCGCAGGCATCCAATCCGGCGAAAGGACGTCGATGTCTACATGGATCCAAAAGCCCACCCCAACGCCTTCAAGATGTTTCACAGCAGTTGCCGTACTTTGATCTATTCCTTCCGTTCGTATTCTGGCTAATGAAAATGGTGTCATCGGCGGTTGTGGGGCTGCCGGCGACCTTTCATTCGGTGCAGGTGCACGATAGCCGAATACGACTGCACCGGATGGCTCGATGTAGGGAGCGGAGGATTCAATGGCCGTGAGTATTTGGGGCCCAGTACCAGTCGTAAGTGCAAGGTCCATGCCCGCTGCACCTCCGCTTTGGGAGGTTTCTGGAGTAAGCAGATCGCTGTGACCGTCTATAAAGAGAAGTCCATATCGTCCCCTTCTGCGAAGCGCCAAGGCGCTTCCTAGAAGAATGCTGCAATCACCCCCGAGTACAACAGGAAACTGTCTTTCATCGAGTAAAGAGCCAAGGCGATCAGCGAGTAGAATGCTGTACTCGCGAATTGCTAAAGCATTTCGCAACCTTGTCGACGGATCGATGGTTGACCCATACTTTGGCGGTATAACGTCCCCGCCGTCTTCTGCATGTAGTCGCTGCACAATGCCATGTTCACGAAGCGCCTTGGCCATGTATCGAACGCCCGGCTCTTTCCCCGGTGAGGATGGTTTCAGCCCAAGGTTTGAGGGTGCCCCCAGCACCGTGAGATGCCGCCGCGAAGCTTGCTCGGAAAGAGGTGTTCTCGCTCGCGTATCCGAACCCTCCGAGATGGCCGCGGAGCTCTCGTACAGCAAGCCGCAGGCCAGTGCAAGGGTGGAAGTTCTAAGCAACGACCTGCGCGTCAGCAATTCCACTTCCATATCTTCCTATAGATCGACTAGATCGACACATTAGGCCGTTCCCCCATCGGATCGCAATGATCGTTGGGGGTAGACTGAGCGGCAGCCGCCGGCGCGCCACAAAACAAGGCCCCCGCATGCAGCACCGCCAACGGGTAATTCGACCGATCCTGAGCGCATATGCTCTTATAGTCTCTTCGCAAGTTAAAGCGTGAAATAACCCTGGTGGAGGCACGATGAGCTTGACCCGTAGGACGCTGCTATCTCTTCCTGTAGCGGTCCCTCTTCTTAACCTTGCCGCGCGCTCTGCCGTGGGCGACAATCTGTACTTCCCGCCTTCTGACGCCCAGGGCGGCTGGCGAACATTGAGCCAGCCTTCGGAAATCCGCACGCTTGGCGGCATAGATAAAGCCAGGCTCGATGAAGCCTTCCAATATACGCAGACCACCAGTCAGCACGGAGGCTTACTGGTTCTCCGCCACGGATATCTGGTCTACGAAAAATACTTTGGCAGGGCAAGCCGGCAGGCCAATCCCAATATGTATTCCATCGCCAAGATGTTTACCAGCGTCTCCTGCGGCATCATGCTGTCGCAGCATAGCAGTCGCTTTCCCGACGGGCTGTCGCAAAAGGTGTTCACTCAGGAGTATCTGCCGCAGGCCTTTCCTTTGAGCTACCCGGAGACGGCAGACATCCGCCTCGGCCACCTCCTCACCATGACCTCCGGCCTTCAGAACTCGCGGGTGGCTCCTCCCACCGCGCTCTCAAGCCCCGGGCATTTGACCGGAATCATCCATGGCGAGAACGTGAATATACCTTACTGGACCTCACCCGACCCGGTGCTCGATCAGGACGGCAGCACACTTCATGGAAAGATGTGGGCGCCCCCCGGAGCCGGATATCTTTACGGTCAGGATCCGCACATAGCCTCCATCGTTCTGCGAGGGGTAGTGGGCATGGAACTGCAGGAATACATCAAGCAAAAACTAGCTGAACCGATGGGTTGGGGGACGTGGGGATATGCGTTACATCACGATGGTGTGACGCTGCCCCACACACCGGGCGCGGCCGGCATCGCCCTCCACTCCACCGACGCCCTCCGCTTCGGATATCTGCTGCTCAAGCAAGGCAAGTGGAAGAACCAGCAGCTCGTGCCGCGGGAGTATGTCGAGCTGCTGAGCAGGCCCTCACCCTTCAATCCACACTCACCCTTTAGCCTGCAACACGAGGTAAACGCGGACGGCCATGTCGCCGGTGCACCGCGCGATGCATTCTTCAAGTCTGGCGCGGGCGGCTTTGGACTCTACATGATTCCGTCGCTGGACCTGGTGATTTACAAGATGTCCAGCCTCAACGCCGAAACCTACGATCCGGAAGCCACCGGCCTGCCTTTGACCTACATGCCGGATACCTCACGCGACGATTGGAAACCACACCCATTCAACCAGTTTGTCGATGGTCCGATCGAGGGAGATACCGGCGTCCGCAGAACCCTCGAGATGGTAGTGGCCGCGACGCTATGAAGCCACCACGCAAGGCCCGGATACAGGATGTCGCAAGGTTGGCAGGTGTCAGCCTGATGACCGTTTCGCGTGCGCTGAACAAGAGCGGCCCCGTTTCCGAGGAAATGAGTAGCAAGGTCCACCAGGCGGTAGCGCAACTGAATTATCGACCGAATGAAGCTGCGCGTTCCCTCCGCGGGGGCCGCTCCAGATCCATAGGCCTCATCATGCCTAACTTCCATGATCCCTTTTTTGCCGCATGCGCGCAGGCAATCACTGTCTTTGCCAATGAACATGCGTACTCCGTCATCGTGACCACTTCCGCCGAAGACCCGGAAGTGGAATATCGGGTAGCCGGCGCAATGTTGCGGCGTCACGTTGAGGGAATGCTCGTCGTTCCCGCGGCAGCGGGAATGACCAAACTCAGCCGAGACGAATTCAGATCGACGCCCATCGTAACTCTCGATCGATCGATGCGCGGCGACCAATTCAGTAGTGTGGTGGTCGACAACAGAGGGGGTGCGCGGATGGGAACAGCACATCTGATCGGGCATAAGCACAAACGCATTTGCTTCTTGGGTGCATCGCGCAGCGGTTTTACGCAAAGAGCGCGCTATGCAGGTTACCAGCAAGCCATGTTGAAAGCAGGTTTGGTTCCGGAGGGGAACCTTGTCTGTGAGTCGCGAGATGCCACCATTGCCGTCCTTCGTTCGTTGTTGGATGGTCCGCGGCCGCCAACCGCTTTTTTCGCTGGCAATAATCTGGTGATGCGCCATTTGCTTCACGCACTTTCCGAGATGGGAATCGAAATCCCACGTCACGTGGCGGTGGCTGGCTTCGACGATTTTGATATGGCCGACATCTTTAACCCAGCTCTTACGGTCGTTCATCAGCCGGCAGATGAGCTGGGACGAGTCGCCGCGGATCTACTGTTTGCGAAGTTTGGAGAAAAACAGCAGCCAACCGTTGCCACGCAAGTTGTTCTGCCAGTCGCACTCATCGTGAGACGTTCCTGCGGGTGCAACGCCCGTAGCTAAGCCCGAACATATTTGTCCAAAATGTGCATCGGACGGCTTCAGACCTGCGTGAGAACTGCCGTTTACCTCACTAGGAACTGGATAGGTGCCCCAGCGTACCTGGGTTGAAAATGATTTATTCCGATTGCTTTTGCTGTCGATTTCGCAACAGCTTTGGCGCGCTTCGCCCGTCATGTTCACCCACGTACGCTGGTGCGAACCTGAATTTCCTGTTGCGCAGCATCAGACAGGACTGCCTGTGCGGCTTCATTGAGGAAAGCCGCACACTGTTCTAATCCAGAGCGGAAGCGGTGCCGTTCGTCTTACACTTTTCGGCCCCAACCTGGCTTCGCCCTCCGGCTTTCAACGCCAGTTCATCCAATAAATCAAGATAACAACGTGGACTACTCATCGAATTTGGACAGCTCAAAGGCCCGAACGAATCGTCGGTAACGTTATCAGTTAACGTCCCAAGCGTCCCACCGTACGCACCGTATATCAGGCAACCGCGACCGGTGATCTCCGAGGCTGCCGATCTGCGCGGTTAGGTGCGGCTGCCGTGCGAATGTGTTCGTCCGCTTTTCCTGTTGACAATCCTAAATTTCATACTGTACAACCGCTGCGACTGAGAACGTTACCACCGCAAGCGTTCTTGGGACAAAAAGAAGCGGAATCTGCATGATGGGCTAGTTCATGCTGTGTTTTGGAGGCAACATTCGCAAAAAAACTATTCTTGATGAAGCTGTCGTAAGGCCGCCACATTGAGTCTTGCGCAGTGCGCTGCAAAGCGTTTCGCGGGTTCGCTCTAGCGGCCTCGTCCGTCGTGCTGCTCGCGATTTTCTCCCCTGTTGCCGCCAAGCCTTGGCGGACATCACCACTGCGTGCGTTCCTCGTGAGCCCCGCACAGTGGAATCGCATGGCAACCCCTTCTTGCAGTCACTGGTGGAGGCCCTCCCGGCGGCCTGCACCTGTATAGAAACTGATCATCGACTCCTATCCAGCCGTGAACGATCACCTTTTTTCTAGACATATCAAGTGGTTGATTTGCCCCAGTTGGCAGCTAGTCGGGGTGTTAGTTCATGTGGGAACTGTCACTTAGATCACAGAGTGGTATGCGCTTGACAAGCCAGTTGGAGCGGGCGTAGTTTGTGCGCGTCGAAGTTACGACAGCAATCAAGTAACAAACACTGATCGCGGCCATGGTTTCCCTGTTTCCAGCGCACGATTTTGGAGGCACTAATGGATTTGCTTCAGATGTCAACTCATAGAAACTCTTTCCTCTTCCGGGTGTTCAGCGTCGTATTCATCCTGATGCTAGCCACTGGAACACTCCAAGCACAGCAAACATCCGGGTCTGTTGTTGGGACCGTCACCGACAATACCGGTGCCGTCGTCAGCGGCGCGACCGTTACCTTAACGGATGTCGATACCGGCGATCATCGCACGGCCACGACTAACTCCAATGGTGACTACCAGTTTGTCAACCTGATACCCGGGAATTACAAAGTCGATATTGAAAACACCGGCTTCAAGCGCTTCATCCGCACCAACGTCGTAGTGCAGGTGCAGGGCTCCACGCGCGTCGACGCCGCGCTTGAGCTGGGAAACGTGAGCGAGACGGTGCAGGTTACTTCGCAGGCGCCACTGCTTGAAACGCAACAAGCTACGGTTGGCCAGGTGGTCGCGGGGAGAGCGGTGACCGAGCTGCCGTTGAATGGTCGCAATGTGTTCAATTTACTGGCGCTTGCGCCAGGTGTCGTGCCCCAGGGTGGCACGCAGGCGTCCAACGCAGTATCGGGCATGAACGGTAACGGATTCTCTACCGGAAACTATCAAATTTCTGGAGGTATCCCAAACACCGGAGCTGAGTTCATCGATGGCGCGCCCATCAATAACGGCTATATCAACGCAATCGCCTATATACCCATGCAGGATTCCATACAGGAGTTCCGCATTGAAGCCAACGCGATCGGGCCCGAGTTTGGCGGCACAACCAATGGCGTCGTCACCATGGTGACCAAAAGTGGGACCAACAGTTTTCACGGCAGCGCATGGGAATTTCTGCGCAACACCGTGCTCAACGCCAACACCTTCTTCTCCGACCAGGCGCACCTGAAACGCCCTGTCCTGATTCAAAATCAATTCGGTGGAGCTGTTGGTGGCCCCATCAAGAAAGACAGGATATTTTTCTTTGGCGCCTATGAAGGGATTCGGGCGGCGATCGGATCAACCACGACCTACTCCGTGCCAACCGCGGCAGAGGAGGCAGGTGTTATCACCAGTTCGACGCCGGTCAAGGATCCGGGGCAATTCAACGCCAATGGTGTCTTCGTGCCCAGTGCGCCAGGAACAGTCTTCCCCAACAACATCATTCCGCCCAACCGGATCAATCCCACGTCAGCCGCAATGTTTCAGTGGTGGGCACCGCCGAATGGTCCCGGCACAATCAACAACTACAGCGTAAACGCCACCACCAAGCCGTCATTAAACCAGTACATTGCCCGGCTCGATTGGGATGCAACTGAAAAGCAGCGCATTTTTGGACGCTACACCTACCACCATTCCTTGAGTCCCAGCGCCTTGCCCTACGGTTATCTGCCCAACCCCTCCACCGGCCATAATGCGGTGCAGTCCGTCGTGCTCGGAGACAGCTATACAGCCAGCCCCACGACGATCCTGGATTTTCGTCTATCCTATTTTCGCGACACTAGTTTTACCGGCGCTACCGGTATTCCCTTCGACTTGTCGTTTACCGGCTGGCCGGCAGCAACCATCGCCCAATTGGGAGCGAGCTGTTGCGGTCCGGTCATTCCCCGCGTCGCCGTCTCCGGGCTATCCGTCAATGGTGGCGGCGGCCAACAAATATTCGTAACGGAAGAGAACTATTCCATTTCGGCCAGCGAGACGAAGATCCTGGGACCCCATACGATCCGCTTCGGTGGCGAATTCCGTCGCGCACCCAACAACTACGGGCAAACCAACTCCACCAACGTCGAGGCCTTCGGCTTTACCAATGCTTTCACCGGCAATCCCTTCGCGTCTTACCTTCTAGGCCTTCCGCAAACTACCGAAACGGAGCTAGCACTCATTCCAGCCTCAGTTACTTACTACGGAGGCGTGTATATCGGCGACACTTTCCAGGCAACCAACAAACTGGTGCTCAATGGCGGCCTACGTTGGGAGTATCCCGGATACTGGACCGAACGTCATGACCGGCAAACAGTCTTTCTCCCCAACGAAACCAATCCTTTGGCTGGGCCCACAGGTCTGAACCTTCCCGGCAATGTCGTGCTCGTAAATACGCCGGCATACCCCCATCGCACAAACCTTCTGCCTCACTACGATCTGTTTTCCCCTCGCCTCGGCCTGGCCTATCGGTTGACCGAGGACTTCGTCATCCGTTCCGGATTTTCCCTTCTTTATGCACCAACGGCCAACCTGCAGCAAGATGCGCAGCCCTACCAGGCGCCGATCAACCTGGCATTTACTATCCTCAATGGCACTACTGAGCCCACCAATTCGTTCAGTAATCCATTTCCCGGCGGAGTCTTGCAGCCTGTAGGCAGAAGCCCCAACTATCTCAGCGTGATTCAGGGGCAAACCGTTACCACCAACATACCTAACGAACCGTCAACCTACGCCGAACAGTGGAACCTGGATCTCGAGAAGGGACTCGGACACCAGATCCTGGTGGACATCGCTTATGTAGGCAACCATGGGGTCCATCAACAACTGCCGGCTGGGCTCAATGACAATGGTCAAGGCCTGGACCAGATTCCCGATCAGTACCTTTCCATGGGAGCAGATCTCTTGAAACCAGTTCCAAATCCCTTCTACGGCTTGCTCACATCAGGAAACCTGGCAGGTCCTACGATTCCCGCGGGCCAGCTATTGCGCCCCTATCCGCAATATTTCAACTTATCGAACGCCGCTAATACCGCGGCCGGTTCCAACTACAACGCGCTGCAAACCAAAGTGGAGAAGAGGTTCGCGCAAGGCGGCACATTACTGGCAACCTACACCTGGGCGAGGGATTTTGGCACAGCGGACACCCAAACCGGCTTCCAGGAAGCGGTTCAACCCGGCGAGGTGCAGGACTGGAACAACCTGCAGGCCGAGTACGCGACCCTTAGCTACAACGTGCCTCAGCGCTTCGTGGGGGCTTATGTGCTCGATTTGCCAGTGGGCAAGGGCCAGCGCTTCATGGGTAACCAAGGCGGAGTTGTAGGCAAAGTCGTTTCTGGCTGGGGTATCGACGGAATCACCACTTATGCACTTGGCTTCCCATTGATTTTCACCGCGCAGCCTACGTTCATCAGCCAACAATTTGGCGCCGGCACCCCGCGGCCCAATGTGACCCCAGGTTGCAACAAGAATGTGCCGGGGAACGCTGTAGCCCGGCAGCACGGCTGGTTCAACACCAGTTGCTTCACCCAGCCCTCCAACTACGGCTTTGGAAATGAGCGCCGAACGGATCCGTCGCTGCGCACGCAAGGCATAGCCAACTGGGACGCTGCAATCTTCAAAGGGACGGCCATCACCGAGCAGATCAATTTGCAGTTTCGCGCCGAAGCTTTTAACCTTTTCAATCGAGTGCAATTTGGCCAACCGAACACCGTCTGCTGCAGCAACTCCAATGCGTCATTCGGCGTTATCAGCAGTCAACTCAACCTTCCGCGGGTAATTCAGTTCGCGCTGCGGCTCTCTTTCTAAAGGGCAGGAGACATGGGAAATAAGAAAACCGATCAGAAAACGTCTGATGTAACCAATGGTGTGTTTGCACCCGACCGAAGAGAGTTCGTCAAACTGGCTGTCGGCGGAGCCCTGAGTGCCGCCGGAGTTCTTACATCGCCGCGCACAGCCTCTGCCACCGTGCACAGGAGCGCCCCGGGCATCAAGTTGTGTGCGCAATCTACAGCCAAACCCAGCGACGATGATCTGCTTTTTCTCAAGCAGATGGGCGCTGAATATGTGAGCGTAGCCTCCACCCCCGACATGAGGACCGCCGAAGCCTTCCTGCAGATCAAGAAGCGCTATGCGGATGCGGGCATTACCGTCTGGAACATCGGCAACTCAAGCGTGCACAATATGCCTGAAGTCACACTGAATCTGCCCGGCCGCGACCAGAAAATCGAGGAATACAAACAATACATTCGCAACCTGGGGAAGGCCGGCATTTATTACACCACCTACGCTCATATGGGCAACGGCATATGGAACAGCGGAAGGGCAACCATCCGCGGCGCCTCCGCCAGAGAGTTTGATATGGCCAGCCCCAACAAGGTAGGCATATGGGGAGACCAGAAGTACTATGAGCCCCTTTCCCACGGCCGTGTTTTCTCAACAGACGAGATCTGGGAAAACTACACCTACTTCATCAAGCAGGTTGCGCCAGTCGCTGAAGAGAACAGCGTCCGCATTGGAATCCACCCGGACGATCCACCGGAGCCCATCCTGGCCGGTGTCCCGCGCTGCATCTTCGCCAACTTTGAAGGCTATAAGCGAGCCATGGAGATTGCCAACAGTCCCAACGTTGGTATCTGTCTCTGTTGCGGATGTTGGAATGAAGGCGGTCCTGCGCTCATGCATAAAGACCCGGCGGAGATGATCCGCTACTTCGGGCCGGAGAAGATCTGGAAAATTCATTTTCGCAATGTCAGCGCGCCGCTTCCCCACTTCGTCGAGACCTTCATGGACAACGGTTATTACGATATGTCCAAAATCATGGTCGCTCTCGTGGAAGTGAAGTTTGACGGCATCGTAATCCTCGACCACACCCCGACAGTCGTAGGCGGTCATTATCCTGAACAAGCCTACGGCTTCGCGTACATGAAGGCACTGAAGAATCGGGCGCAAGCGGAAGCATGAGCAAAATACGAGCAGCTGCCGCGATCGGTTTTGGCTTGGGCCTATGCATCTCTCTATCCGGTGCGCCCGCGCCGGCGCAGCAAGCAGATTGGCCGGTCTACGGCGGCCAGGACGCGCAGGATCACTACTCCAGCCTGTCGCAGATCAATCGCGGCAACGTGAAAGATCTGGTCGTGGCGTGGAAGTACGACACTGGAGAGCAGGGTGGTGACCTGGAAGCATCACCCATTATTGTCGGCAAGGTTCTCTACACCACCACGCCGTCGCATGGGGCCATTGCGCTCGACGCAGCATCGGGCAAACTGCTTTGGAAGTGGGAAGCAACGGTTCCAGGGTTCGCCCGATCGCGCGGCGTCTCCTACTGGACCGATGGCCATGACAGCCGTATCTTTGTCCCTCTGCGCAATTTTCTCTTCGCTTTAGACGCCGCCACCGGCAAGCCCATTCCAACCTTCGGCGACAACGGCTCCATCGATCTACGCAAAGGCCTGCGAGAACCCTACCAGGAGCAGTCCGTCTCCCTCACCACGCCAGGAACGGTCTACAAAGATCTGATCATCGTAGGCGGACAAAATCCTGAAACCCATCCCTCGCCCCCGGGTGACATCCGCGCCTACGACGTGCGCACCGGCGCTATCCGCTGGACCTTTCACACCATCCCTCATCCCGGCGAGTTCGGCTACGATACCTGGCCCAAAGAGGCGTGGAAAACAGCGGGCGCGGCGAACAATTGGGCCGGCATGACGGTCGATACCAAGCGCGGCATCGTATACGTACCCACCGGCTCTGCCGTCTTCGACTTCTACGGCGGCGATCGCGTCGGCGACGATCTGTTTGCGGATACGCTGCTCGCCCTCGACGCCGAGACCGGCAAACGCCTCTGGCATTTTCAAGGAGTGCACCACGACCTCTGGGATCGCGATTTTCCCGCGCCTCCCGCGCTCGTCACGGTCACCAGGAACGGCAAGCAGGTGGACGCCATCGCGCAGACCACCAAGTCAGGTTTTGTCTTCCTCCTCGACCGCACTACGGGAAAGCCCCTCTTCCCGCTCAAGGAGTCGGCCTATCCTTCCAGTAATGTTCCAGGCGAGGTTACTTCGCGCACCCAATGGCTACCCACGGCGCCCGAGCCGTACACGCATCAGGCGGTGAGCGAAGATACTCTGACCAACCGCACACCCGAAGCCCATGCATGGGCGCTCAAGCAGTTCAAGACATTTATCGCCGGCGGGCAGTTCATTCCTCCCAGCGTGGACAAGCTGACCATCGACATGCCTGGATTTGCCGGCGGCGGCGAATGGGGCGGACCCGCCGTCGATCCAACCACCGGAGTGTTTTATGTCAACGCCAACGACACCGCATGGCTGGTTGGTCTGACGGTTCCTCCTCCGCCTGGGAGCCCGGGTGAAAAAATCTATCAGGACCAATGCAGCATGTGCCACGGAATCAACCGGGCCGGCTCGCCGCCCTCCGTGCCTGCCTTGCGCGGGATCGAGGGTATCCTCACTGACCAGGAGATTGCCGCCACCATCCGCTCCGGCAAAGGCCGCATGCCGCCCTTCAACAGTCTGAGTGATCAGCAGGTAGAGGCCGTTGTGCACTACTTGACCAGGGCTCCGCAGCAGCAACAGCGGCGTCCCTCTGCCGATCCAGTAGCTGCGGACCCAGCCGACAACGGCGCCAAGAACGACATGCCCTACAAGACCATTGCTTTTCGTCGGTTTCTTGATCCCGAAGATTATCCGGCAACCTCACCGCCGTGGGGTACCCTCAGCGCAATCGACATGAACACCGGTAAGTATCTGTGGAAGATTCCATTCGGCGAATACCCCGAGCTAGCTGCTAAAGGCATGGGCAATACCGGATCAGACAATTACGGCGGCCCGGTCGTCACTGCGGGAGGTCTCCTCTTTATTGCGGCCACTGTTTTCGATGAGAAGTTTCGCGCCTACGACAGCCACACGGGAAAGGTGCTATGGGAAACTCAATTACCGTTCGCCGGCCTGGCTACACCTGCCACCTACATGGTGAACGGCAAACAGTATGTTGTGATTGCCGCCAGCGGAGGGCAAACCAGCAAGAAGCCGTCAGGCGGGGTGTACGTAGCTTTTGCTCTTCCCTAGGTTAGGATGAGTACCACTAAAGATTTTGCTGAGGGAACTTCATTGCAAGCACGCAACAAGAAGTTTTTGCTCCTGGCCGCCCTGCTCGTTTCCCTCGTCGCGCTTCCAACAGCAGAAGCCCAGACTGCTAAAGATTCTTCTTCTCCCTGCGCCTCTTTCATCAACAGCGACTTCCCCAAAGCTGTCATTTCCAATGGATCGGTCCAGGCTGTTGTTTATCTGCCCGATGACCAGAGGGGTTACTACCGTTCGACCCGCTTTGATTGGTCGGGCGTCGTTCCTTGCCTCACCTATAAAGGACATACCTACTTTGGAGTTTGGTTCAATCACTACGATCCGTTGATCAACGATGCCATCACCGGCCCAGTAGAAGAATTTCGATCCAGCGATGGTCTCAGCTCCATCAATTACAATGAAGCAAAACCAGGTGAACTCTTCCTCAAACCGGGAGTAGGTGTTCTGCGCAAGGTCGATGACTCGCCCTACAAGTTTGGTTTCCGCTATCCCATCGTCGACGGCGGAAAATGGAAGGTCCGCGTCAAGAAGGACCAGGTCACCTTCACTCAAACTCTGCAATCGGCATTGGGCTTCGCCTATGTCTATGAGAAGACACTCAGGCTCGATAAGCACCAGCCGGTTCTCATCCTCGAGCACCACCTCAAGAACACGGGCACCAAGGCGATCGATACCCAAGTCTACGACCACGACTTTTACATGCTCGACGGCGTTCCGACGGGCCCTGGAATGGCGGTTCATTTTCCCTTTGAGCCTCAGGCAAAACGCCCTCTGGAGCCGCGCGCGAAAATCGACGGAAAAGATATTGTCTACGTGCAGGAACTTGGGACCGGGCCAGGACAAACCGTTACCAGCTATCTGACCGGTTATTCAAATAGTCCGGCCGATTACGACATGACGGTTGAGAATCGAAATACCGGGGTCGGCGTCGAGCAAACCTCTGATTCTCCCATCGCGCAGCTTAACTTCTGGTCCATTCACACCACCATTTGCCCGGAAGCTTACATTCACGTGAATGTCCAACCCGGAGGGACGGGAAAGTGGAATATTCAGTACCGTTTCTTCGCAAAATGAAGCTTTAGCGCTTCGCCCCATCCAAAATAAGCGTCTAAATCGTTGACGCGCGAGAGGCTTGGGTGAATCGGCCCAGGAAACTAAAGCCTCGTCCGTCGCGTCAATGTCATAAAGTTGACGGCCCGGGAAGTTTCCGGGCTCAGCTATACCCTAATGATGAAAAGAACAAAGTTCTGGTTGATCCTGATAGTGGTCCTGCTGGCCACCCTTTCCGCGCCGAACACTGTACTCGGTCAACCGGCAACCGGCACACTCCAGGGCCGGGTTTTGGATCCTACCGGCGCGGTCATCCCGCAGGCCCAGGTCACCGTCACTGCGGCCTCAGGGAAAAGCTCCAGCGCGGTGTCTGATGGGCAAGGTGCCTACCAGGTAAAGGGTCTCTCTGCCGGTGATTACACCGTGAATGCCACTACGGCTGGATTTGCCCCCTTCACCTCCACCGTCACCCTCACCCCCGGGCAGAACAAGACGCTCAACATCGCGCTGCAAATCCAGATGGAGCAGCAGCAGGTGCAGGTCGAGGCCGACACGCCAACCGTCGATACCAGTCCAGATCAAAATGCCAACGCGGTGGTGCTCAAGGGCAAAGACCTCGATGCACTTTCTGACGATCCCGACGAGCTGGAGAGTCAATTGCAGGCTCTGGCAGGTCCGGCTGCGGGTCCCAACGGTGGCGAGGTCTACATCGACGGCTTTACCGGTGGACAGATGCCGCCGAAGTCTTCTATTCGCGAAATCCGTATCAACCAAAACCCATTTTCCGCCGAGTTTGATCGCCTCGGTTATGGGCGTATTGAGATCCTCACCAAGCCCGGCACGGACAAGCTCCACGGTCAGATCGAAGCCCGCGGCAACGACTCCTCCTTCAACTCACGCAACCCAATTCTGCAGACGCCGGAACCGGGCTACTACTCCTATAACTTGCAGGGCAGCGTCGGCGGTCCTATCTCCAAGACCGCCTCTTACTACGTGAGTGCCTTCGGTCGCAACAATCAGAACGTGAGTGTGATCGACGCGGTCAACCCGGAGGATCCCGCCGGACCGAACTTGAACGAAGCCTACCCCAACCCGAGTTCGCGCATTGATATCAGTCCCCGCTTGGACCTGCAGGTCGGCCAAAAAAATACCTTGACCGTTCGTTACGATTTCTACCGTGCAGTTACCACCAATGGAGGCGTTGGTCCCTTGGCACTTCCCTCACAGGCCACTAACACCGAGAGCATGGAGAACACGGTGCAGGTGAGTGACAGCCTGGTGCTGAGCAAGAACATCGTCGACGACATTCGTTTTCAATATCGCCACTTCCACTATCAGAACGTTGCCCAAAATACTTCACCCACGATTACTGTGCAGGGCTCCTTTGTGGATGGCGGCAACAACGGCGGAACTGTACGTGACACCCAAAACTTATTCGAGTTGCAGAACTACTTCGCGGCCGCCGAGGGCAATCATTCCTTAAACTTTGGCGCCCGCTTGCGCGCCGATAGCGATACGAACTACACCAATGGGGGCACGAATGGCGCATACATCTTTCAGAACTTGCCCGCCTATGAGAGCCTGACCCCGCAGACGTATCAGGTGACGATCATTAATCAATACACTGCGCGCGCGATTCTCTTTGATGCTGCGCTCTTTTACCAGGACGACTGGAAAGTAAACCAGCGCTTTACCTTCAGCTACGGATTGCGTTGGGAAACGCAGAACCGCATCAACGATAAGAGCGACTTCGCGCCTCGCCTGTCATTTGCTTACGCGCTGGGAAAGGGTGATGCCAAGCACGCGCCAAAGACCGTGTTGCGCGCGGGGTACGGCTGGTTCTACCAGCGCTTCACCGTGCCCAACAGCTTCGGCTCCAACGCAGGCACGCCTTATATCATCCAGGCAATTCATCAGAATGGCATCAACCAGACGGTCTCCACCATCACAGACCCAACCTATCCGGTCAATCCGGTTGCGGTAGAGAATGCCAACACAGCACAGACGCTCTACACCGTTGACCCGCATTTCCATGCTGCTACAGACATGCAGTTGGCCGTGGGCCTCGATCGTCAGTTGGCCAAAAGGATCACCGGCAATGCCACTTATCTTTACGGGAGAGGCGTGCATCAATATCTAACCAACAATATTGGCGCTCCGGACTTCGCCACCGCCGATGAAGGCATCTATCCCGCAACGCCGCTCCCACCCGCCGAAGAGAACAACCTGCAATACCAATCCGGAGGCGTCTATCGGCAACAGCAAATCATCGTCTCCGGACGGGCCAGCTATCCGCGCTTCAGCTTCTTCACCTTCTATACCTACACCACAGCAAAAGCCGATACCAATGGAGTCACCTACACTCCTTCCGTCGCTCAGAATCCAGGTCTTGACTATGGGCGAAGCAGTTTCGATGTTCACAACCGCTTCGTGATCCTGGGGAACTTTTCCGCGCCCTACGGTGTGTCGCTGACTCCTTTTTTCGCCGCCAACTCCGGAACCCCCTACAACGTGACCATTGGCAGCGATCTGACGAGAAACAACCAGTTCAACGCCCGCCCGACGTTTGCCGCGAACTGCGACGAAGCAGACGTAGTGTCCACACAGTATGGTTGTCTAAATACGAACCCCTTCGGCACCAACGAAAAGATCATTCCCTTTGGTATCGGCACCGGCCCTTCGAATGTCAGCCTGAACATGCGCGTAAGCAAAGTGATTGGCATTGGCCCCAAAGTAGAAAGCAGCCGCGCCGCAAGGGGAGGGGGCGGCGGTGGAGGCGGCGGTGGAGGCGGAGGCCGCGGCGGCGGTGGAGGCGGCGGTGGTATCGGCCCCGGTGGTTTGAGTGGAAGCCGTGGCGGACCAGGGCGCCTGGACCAGGCTACTTCGCGCAGGTACAACCTGACCCTCACCGCATACTCGACCAATCTACTCAACCATCAGAACCTGGGAATTCCGAACGGAACGCTTTCGTCACAGTTCTTCGGCAAATCGCAGTCGCTGGCAGGCGGAGGATTCTTTGGCGCCTCCACCGCCGGCAACCGCAGCATCTTTCTGCAGGCCATCTTCAACTTCTAATTTGGTCCTTTGAATCCGGAGGGGGCGAAAGGTATCGCATCAGGCGCGCCGCCAGAAATAGGATGGATGAGACCTTTAGACGCTGACGTCTGTTTTTTCCAAAGCGTAGGGGCTTTACAGTGCGGAAGATCTCATGCCCTGTATCAGGGCCCGACTTTAAGTCGTGCCGCACAAGTCACAACTATGAGGGCTTTAGAGCCTGAGGTTTTGCTGTCTTTGCCCGGTAACGGCCTTCTGCACAGCTCGCCCATCGTGCTTACTTGAGATGGATCGTGATGCCCGAAGAGATGCGCAGCAGGTTCTGTTCGTTGCCGGCGGAGTTGGGCAGTCGCGTATACCCGTAGTCGGCCTGGATTACGCGGAACGATAAGTGTCTTCGATACTTGTAATCGAGCCCCAGTCCCACCAGCAATGCAAAGGAATTGGCAGAAGGTTGAATGAAACCGTTCTTGTCAGGAAACGCCGAATCGAAGCCATGCGCAAAACCCGCTAGGCCTTGTACGAAAGGCTTGAGGTTGTGGTACGTATCCCATCCGTCGTCTCGCTGGTAACCCATTCTGAAATTGAGGCGAATTCCTGCCGTCACCATAAGCAGCGAAAAAGGTTGACCCGTGTTATGGATTTGGCCGGTATAGCCCGCGGTTACGTCCACCACCGTGGTATATGCGCGATAGGTGCGAAAGTTTCCCTCGGCGCTGGCGCCGTTCATGAAAAAACAACCGCACTGACCGGGGCCGGCATTCGCTTCTGTCGGACTGTAGGCGAGCGAGACCTCCGCACGCGGCAAGGAAAAATCTCTCCCCCCCGGGGCGATCTGGCCATGGAGGCCTGGCGCCAATCCCAGCATCATTGCCATTGAGAATCTACAGATACCTCCTGCCATACCGCGCCCCGGCAACCTACTGGATCGCAAGGGGTACCCCCACTGTGCGCTGCACAGATCCTTCTTTGGCAGTAACGGTGATGGAATAGGAAACTTTGCGTGCCGCGAAAAGGCCCGCACCCGAGCACCCGTTCAGGCCCACAACTGCCGTGAGGCTGAGCGCTGCAAACAGCGCCACAACCTGGTATGGAGGAACCAGACGCAATCGCCTTCGCACTGCTTTCGCTCCGAAGAGCGGGAGCAGAAATCCCACGGCGAGCGGCAAACGTTCGAAGGGAAACGGTGGTGGATCATTCAACGCGCTCGCCGCTGTCGTGACCGTCATCGTGATGTTCGTTTGTGACCCGCCGGCCGGCAGCGTCGAAGGAGAAAAGGTCTCCGTCGCGCCCGCAGGCAAACCACTTGCCGAGAAGCTCACGTTGTATAGGAATGTCGTTGCAACCCGTGGCTGTACCTGGAGCGTATACACCACAATGGTGCCGGGAAGGATGGTCGTGTTGTTGTTGTTTCCTACGCGCGCGACCTGCAGATCACTGATTGCGTACGAGAGCGCACTCGATGTGGAGGCAGGGAAGATTGGATCACCCGAATAGCTCGCGGTAATGCTATGAACGCCGTCGGCGAGGGTGCTGGTGGTGTAAGCTGCCTGGCCGGCTGCATTGATCGGAACCGTCCCCAGCAGAGCGCCGGCATCGAGGAAGCTGACCGTTCCCGTCGGGGCTACGGACGCACTTGGGCTCAAGCGCGCCGTAAACGTCACCGGCATGGTTACCAGCTGCTGGACGGGGTTGGCACTTAGCGTCAACGTGGTCGGAATGACCAAACCCTGCAGGTCGACGGTCGCTGAGCTGGCCGCGAACTCGGTATTGCCTGGGTAGGAGGCCTGCACAACGTGTGTCCCGGCGCCGATAAGCACGACATTATTGAGCGTAGCGGTCGCCGTCTGGGTGGCAGTGGAAGTATTCAGCAGGATGGATGTGTTGTTGGTGTCTCCCGAATTGGGAATGACCAGATCGAGTTTGCCGTCTCGGTTGAAGTCGGCCGTCACGACATCATTGGGGTATTGCCCTACACTAATCGGCGCCAGCGGCTGCGAGAACGTACCATCGCCGTTTCCTATCAGGAGCGTCACCGAGCCGTCCGGCGAGCCTACCGCATAGCGGTTGTAGTTGCCAACGGCAAGGTCGGTAATGCCGTCGCCGTTGAAGTCCAAAGCGGTCATGGAAAATGGAGTCTGTCCCACGCCGATCGTTGGCGGGCTTGAAACTACGAACGTTCCGTCCCCTTTGCCCAAAAAGATGTCCACATTGTTGTCAGAGTAGTTTGCGACCGCCAGGTCCACGTAACCGTCGCCATTGAAATCTGCTCCCACGATCGGGCTGGCCCCGTTGCCCGCGACTAAGGGGGACCCGGCGAAAGGCGTGAATGTACCATCTCCATGGCCCTCGAGCACGGTCACGGTGTTATCGTTGCCGTTGACCACAGCTAGGTCGGCAACACCATCCCCGTTGAAATCCGCAACTGCCACAAAAAATGGAAAGCTGCCCACCGGCGAGCTGATGGGCGGTTTAAACGTGCCGTCGCCGTTGCCCAACAGGATACTCACGGTATTGTCACCGGCATTAGCGACTACCAGGTCCTGAATTCCGTCGTTGTTGAAGTCTCCAGTTTTCAAAGCTTCCGGGAAATTGATCTCTGTAATCGGGGGGAGCAGCTGGAAGGATCCGTCCCCTCGCCCCATCAGCACGGTCACTCTATTGTCGTTGGGACTGGTGAGAGCCAAATCAGCGCGGCCGTCATTGTTGAAGTCCCCTACGACAATGGCGCAATTCGACTGTTGGGTGCTGATCTCGCAAGGAGGGGTTCCACCGATTCCAATGGGCGGTGGGTTGGTGCCCGCCGCAAAGGATCCGTCTCCGTTGCCCAGCATGATGCTGATCGAATTATCTCCGGCGTTTTCGATCGCCAGATCTGGCATTCCGTCCCCGTTGAAGTCTCCAATCCCGACGATGGAAGGGCTGAGGCCGCCTGGGATCGGAGCACCTTGCACCGCGGCGATATTCGGGGCGAGAACCGGTGTGCCCAAGGGCGCGATCCCCAGGACATTGTTGGCATTGGTTAAGTCCAGAAAAGTTACACTTCCGTCCAGTATCGAAGGAGTGTTGGCCAAGCCGACGACGGTGGCCGTCAGATCGTAACCGCTCGAGTTACCGGTCGCCGTAATGGTGGTAGTCGTAGGATAGAGGCCGAAAGTTGTCGCCTGCGAGGTGCTTGTTCCAGCTGCCTTCGTACCGTTGAACACCGCGGTGTATTTATGGAAGCCCGGCCCAGGGAAATATGTAAGTGTGGCCGTTGCCGGTGTTCCGTTCAGCTGTGCTCGTCCCACAATCGCTGCGTCTTCGCAGCGCGTGTAGGCTGATAAATCGCAGAAGGTGATTGAGCCGGTTGGTACCCGCGCACCGCCGACCGTCACCGCAGCCGTCAGAGTGAGCGTCGTGAGCGGCGCCACCCCCGACGAAGAAAGTGTGAGCGTGGTCGTCGTTGGGGGCGCCGTCTGCGCCGTTGCCAAGCTAAAGGCAACCGTCAACAGAGCCGGCAGGGCCGTCCGCGCATGGTGGGTTATGCGTGAAACGTACCTCATGCTGACCGAGAACGTAGATCGGATACGCAATACAGCGGCACCCTAAAGATATCGGTCGGCCGCCCGGCAACATTACACACAGGTCGTTACAACTTTGAATTGGCCAAGAGGAAGCACATCATTCGATCCAGCCCTATACCTGGAGGTATCGGCTGGCAATCCAAAGGCATGAGAAGTCTCATGCAGGATCAGGAAAGAAAGGGTCAGTTACGTACAGCCGTCAGCCTATCCTTAGATCAAGGTGACTTTGCCGTTGCCTACATCGTACATAGCGGCATGGACAGCCAGCTTCTTCTGCTTCACCAGGTCGGCTAAAACAGGTGAGCTCTCCCGTAACACCGACGCTTGCAGGCTGGCATTTTGCCGGCTGGCGGTGCTCAGGTCTCCGTTCGCTCCGGCGACCGCTGGATGGATGTACTGATAAAGGGTGCTGATCTGTCCCGGTACCTCCTTGCCCGCCAGCGTAGCCTTGACGGCGCCGCAGTTGGTATGTCCCAGAACCAGAATCGCTTTCAGCCCCAGCACGGCAGCGCCATATTCCAGGCTGGCGATCGTGTCCGGCGTGGCCACGTTGCCGGCCACCCGAACCACGAAGAGATGGCCAATGCTCTGGTCGAACACCAACTCGACCGGCACCCGAGAGTCCGCGCAGGAAAGCACGGCAGCGAACGGCTCCTGATTCTCTTCCGTATCAGCTTTCAAAATATCCAGATCTTCCTGGAACGAGACCAGCTTCTGGGCCAGGTAACGCTGGTTGCCCTCGATCAGCAGTTCCATAGCGCGCTCCGGAGTCTCCGGCCGCTGGATTACGTCCCGCGGCGCCTGGTACAGACCTCGCGCCGCAGTGGTGGTCAGCCCCGCCAGGCTAAATGCCGCTAACTTGAGAAACCCTCTGCGCTTGTTATCCGCTTCCCAGGACATCGATCCTCCTTGCAGTGGCAAATTCTGCATAAGACTATCAGGATGCGTCCGACTACGCTTTGCTCGTTCCATGAAGCCCTTCCAAGCTGTGATGTGCGCAGGGACTCCATTCCAGTTACCAACGGCAACCGCGTCCGGACAAATCGTGTAGTTTTGCACAACAGACTCGGTCTAAAGTTACCTCACACCAAACAACTGACTCCCGGTAAAGCAGGCAGTCACTTCAAAATGGCGCGGAACCCAAGCGGTCAGGGGAAGGTCTGCAAAGCCTTTTAATGCTGGTTCGATTCCGGCCCGCGCCTCCACTTTCCAACAAGTTCTCTCTCGTGCGGTATCCTTTCCGTCGGCGGCCCCCGTGGCCGGCGGCGAGGACAAGAACGTGGAGAAGAGGTTGTTGGTAGTCGGCAGCATCAATATTGACCTGGTGGCGTGCGCGAACCGCCTCCCGGCCCCGGGCGAGACCATTCTCGGTAGCAGCTTCGATGTATTCAATGGTGGCAAAGGCGCCAACCAGGCGGTTGCCATCGCCAAACTCGGTGCGCCGGTGGACATGATTGCGTCTCTCGGGACCGACCTTTTCACCGAGAGGCTGCTCTCTGGCCTGAAGGTCGCCGGCGTCGATACTCACGCGGTCCAGATGGTAGCCGGACCCTGCGGAGTCGCCCACATCTCCAGGGCAGACAACGGGGAGAACTCCATCATCGTGGTTTCGGGCGCAAACCGCTTGCTCACCGCCGCGTACATCGACAGCCACCTGGAGATCGTGCAGCAAGCCAAAATGATCCTGGTGCAACTGGAAACCCCACTGGAAGCGGTCATCCGCCTGGCGGAACAGGCCGCGGAGACGAAGACTCCTTTGATGTTGGATCCTGCTCCGGCCATACCATTGCCGGCGGCTCTGCTCTCGCGGACCACCTGGCTGACGCCCAACGAAACCGAGGCGCAAATCCTGCTGGGCCGCGTCAGTCTCGACCCGCCCGCGGCCGCCGAAAAATTGCTGGCCATGGGGGTACGGAATGTGGCCCTGAAGCTCGGCTCCCAGGGAGTCTTTCTCGCTGGCCGCGATTGCACTCCGCAGCAGATTCCCGCGTTCCAGGTGAACGTGGTTGACACCACGGCTGCCGGTGATTGCTTCAACGCGGCCTTCGCGGTTGCTCTCACGCGAGGGAAACCACCCGCCGATGCCGCCCGTTACGCCGCCGCAGCAGCAGCGATCTCCGTAACCCGAGCCGGTGCACAACCCTCTCTACCCACTGCATCCGAAGTCGAGACCTTCCTATCCAAACAATAAAACCCTGGACCAGAAAAAGATGCTGGATGCCCCCTCCTCAAGCAACACCCCGAGCATGCCGGGGAAGCCCCGCCTGAAAGACCACTAAATCCTCCGCCTCCGTCTCCAACACAAACTGCGTACCGCAAGGCACGAAAGCGATGGATCCCCTCCAGAGAGACAAGTTATTTCCCGCCGAATTCACCGTGCCCGAGCCATGCAAGACCAACAGCGCTTTAGGACCATAAGGAGCATCCCCGGCGTATCGGCTGTGCGGCGCCAGAGCGATGCGGCTCAACTCAAACTCCTCCGCCGGTGTCCGATAGACGCGTTCCTGGCTGCTAACCAACTCCCCACCGAAGACATTGGGAGTACCGCCCTCGAAGGTGAGGATACTCAGCAGTTCCGGAACGTCGACATGCTTGGTCGTCAACCCTCCTCGCAATACGTTGTCGGAGTTCGCCATCAGCTCGACATTGACCCCCTCCAGATACGCATGCAGAACACCCGCAGGCTGGAAGGTGCCCTGCCCAGGCAGCAAATGGACCAGGTTCAGCAGGTACACGCTAAAGATCCCACGATCGCGGTGCCCACCCGGCAAGGGAAAATTCTCCGCCGCCCGCAACGCCCAGTAATCGGCGCTGTTCTTATCCGCGGATAGCTTTGTCAGCAGCCGGGCAAGCAGCCCATTCAGCAACAGGTCCACCTGCTCCTGGGGCATGGTCATGACGTTGCTATAGAGTGCGCGCAACAATCCGCGGCGCGTCTCATGATCGTGGTGGCCGGCTTGCATCAGCCGCTGCGGAAAGTCCGGCATCAGCGCACCCAACTCGGGAGTTTCACGAAACGTCTCCGCAATTTGTTCCAGCGGCCGAAAACCATGCAGCATCCAGAACTCCGTCAGCGCCACGCCGATCTCCGGCTTGTGGTTATCGTCTTTGTAATTCCTGCAGTTGGCTTCGAGCCCAATCCCCTCAGCGTTCTCGCGCGCAAAGCCCAGGCGAGCCTGTGCCAGCGTAGGGTGCGCCTGAATGGAAAGCATCTTGCGCACGTCGAGAATTTTGAACAGATAAGGCAGCCGGCCACCGAAATGTGCATTCGCCGCCTGCCCCAGGATGGCCTCGGGCGCGGCGGCGATGAGCTGGTCGAGCGGCTCCTGCGCGCCCCCAATCTCGACCATGGAGGGCGCCTTCGCATGGGCGCCAATCCACAGCTCAGCGAACGGCTTGCGCGTCGGGTTTTCCCTGGCCAGCAGGTCAGGAATAAATTCGTACCCGCCCCAATCGTAGTGCTGGACCACTCCCTGCAACGTCAGTACGCCGGCTTCAACCATCAACGGCTTTCTCCATCTTGCGCAGGATGCCAGCAGGTTCGGCCACGCCCATGGCGGCGATCTCGTCGGCACGGCTCTGCGTATCGGCGACCGCGTAGATGCGCAACTCATCCGCGTTTCCTGAAGGCCGCACATGCGCCACTTCGCCGTTAGCGAACAGAATCCGCACGCCGTCTGTGTAATCCACGCGCGTGATACCGGCAAAGCCCAATGCCGGCGTAAAAAACTGCGCCAGATCTTTTCGGATTGTCTCAGTCGCCTCCCCTTGCCCGTCCGGTGGGGAGAATCGGCCCACGATCTTCAACGCGGTGGCTCTCGGGAAATGCTTCAGCAGCGCTGCGCGGCTGAAACGCTTGGGCAGACGCGCAAAGAGATCCACCAGCGAGAGCCCATCCTGCTCGGCGGTGAAAAGCACGCCGAGGATCGGTAAGCCCGCGTCCCGGGTCAGCAGCGGTTGCAGCGTAGCGCCGTTGCGAGCAATCGGCGAGCCCGTCAGAAAGCCGCCATTGGGCTCCCATCCGCAGACGCGCTTTTTTCCGTTGGCAAGTGCGGCCTCCATGCCGGCGATCACGAACGGCGAACCGATGCGCGTCTTCGGCTCTACGACTGGCGCAAGCTTCCCCCGGTCGATGGCGTCGTTGCAGCTGATGGGAACCACGACCGCATCCGCCTGAAGATACTCAGCCACCACCATGCCGACCAGGTCCCCGCCAAAGAAATGCACCTGCCCGGTGAGCGGATCCACACCGAGAACCAGCGGGCGATCGCTGTCGCCGTCCGTAGAGACCACGGCGTGGAGTGGCCCGCTGCTTGCCGCTGCAGCATCGGCCAGCGCCTGAATCACCGCTAACTGCGCCGCATCGATATTCTCCGTGTCGATAGGAACAAACGTATCGCTGCGTCCCGCTTTCACCACCTGCGCCCCGAGGTGCTCCAGAATCTCCACCAGCAAATCCCGTCCCACTGCCGAATGTTGATAGGCAAGGATGCGCCTGCCATTCAGCGTCGAGCCCCTAAAAAAATTGGTGAAGCGTTCGATGTACGCGTCGCGCGCGTCGCCATGCTCTATCGGCAGCTCCTGATGGCCCCGCTTGAGCATCCCGCGCTCATCGAATAAGGATTGACCCCACGGCTGCTCGTACAGTCTCTGCCGCACCTGGCTCACTTGTTCGTTGATCGGTGCTTCCTGTTGCTTGAGCAATTCGCCCCGGCTGCTATTCGTTTTGTAACCGTTGCGTTCGAAAGGGATGTGGCTGCCCGTCACCATGATGCTGCCCTTGCCACGCGACAAGGCAAAGCTGGCCAGCGCGGGCGTGGGTATGCGGCCCAGGTTCACCGCCCGCATGCCTGCATCCGTGATTGCCTGAACGATGGCCTGGGCAATCTCTCCGCGGCCTTCCTCTTGTGCAACGAACTCGCTCGAGCTGGGGCGCAAGTCATACGCAAAATAAAAATCGTCACCCCGCCGGATGCCGCCCTCCGCTGGCGGCAATTGCTGCAGATACTCCAACTCGGCCAGCGCATTGAGATAGATCTCCAACTGCGTAAGGTCCACCACCTTGCCCCGGCGGCCGCTGGTTCCGAACCCCAATACTTGCGGCTCGTAGTTCAGCCGCGATCGCAGCGAATCAACGTTCGTGACCACACTCATGCTTGACCCTTATTCCGCATCATGTCTCATCATATCCGCTGGGTTGTGCCCCGGCGGTATTCCCTGACGGTCGTATAAAACCCTTGTTCGCACCAGGGCCGCACCATAGACTCGCAACCATGAAACGACATTTGCCCGGGCGGGAAACCATTTTCGGTGTCATGCTTCTCTTCGCCACTGCCTCCGCCCTGTCGCAGCAACCCGTCGGCGCCCGCCAGGTGTTTGACGGCGCCATGTTACCCGGCGTGGAAGTGGTTACCTTCGAGCACAGCGACACCCTCTTTCCTGTCAATCGCGTGCTGCGTGGCGGGCCCGTGCGCTCGCTCCTGCCGGCGTCAAAGCAACTGAAGAACGTGCACTTCCAATCGCGCGGCGCCGAGTATGATCTCTACGACTACCTCGCGGACAATCGCGTCGCCGGTTTGCTCATTCTCAAGGATGGCAAGGTGGCCTTCGAGGATTATGAGCTCGGCGCCGGACCGGCAACCCGCTGGATCTCCTTCTCCATGGCCAAGTCCGTGGCCTCGACCCTGGTGGGCGCAGCCGTCCAGCAAGGCCTCATCAAAAGCTTGGATGAGCCTCTGACCCATTACCTGCCCCAGCTCAAGGCAGGCCCCTACGACGGTGTGAGCATCCGCAATATCATGCAGATGGCCTCCGGTGTTAAGTGGAACGAAACATATACCGATCCAAACTCTGACCGCCGACAGTTACTGGAAAAGCAATTGGAGCGGAAGCCCGGCAGCATCGTGGCCTACATGAATACGCTCTCCAAGGCCGGCCCTCCCGGCTCAGTCTGGAATTACAGCACCGGTGAATCCTTCCTGGTGGGAGCATTGCTGGAGGCAGCGACCCATAAGCCGCTCGCCACCTATCTCTCCCAGACCCTCTGGTCGCGCCTCGGTATGGAGCAGGATGCTACGTGGTGGGTCGAGTCCCCTGGGGGTATGGGGCTGGCCGGCAGCGGCCTGGGAGCAACCCTGCGCGATTACGGTCGTTTTGGCTTGCTGGTGCAACAGGATGGCGTCCTCGACGGGCAGCGCGTTGTGCCCGCGGGATGGTTTCAGCAGGCCGGCAGCCCGCACGTAATTGGCGGAGAATCAGTCGACTACGGTTATCTATGGTGGCCCGTTCCGACTGGGGATCCGATTCATCACGGCGCTTTCCAGGCGATTGGGATCTTTGGCCAGCACCTCTACATCAATCCGGGCCAGAAACTAGTCATCGTGGCGCTGAGCGCGCGTCCCAAGCCAGACGCCGCCTTTAGCCCGATCGATGATCTGTCATTTTTCGCAGCCGTGGCCAAGTCGCTGCAATAGCCGAATTGTTCCAGCTCCACAATTTTCATTTTTTCGTGCAATCCTCTTCCATCCGATTGCGTCCTAAGTGGGAGACACTGCCGTCCTCCCGGCAAGGTGAGGGGCGGTGATCGTCTGGCGTCGCTGCGAGTTGTCACGCCAACCCAACAAGGCGACACAGTCCAATGCATATCTCCTCGCGCTTAAAAATACTGCTTACCTCGTATTTCCTAATCTGCGCCGGCATCTTCTTTCTCGTCACCGTCCACTGGAAGCAGGTGAACGATCCCGCGCAGCTGAGTTACCTCTGCTTCCTGATGGATCACGGAATGGCGCCCTACCGCGATCTGCTCGAGATCAACATGCCGGGCATATACCTCGTGAATTGGAGCGTAATGCATGTGCTCGGCGAGGGTTCCCTGGCGTGGCGAATGTTTGACTTCAGTCTGGTGGGCACCGCAGCCTGGGCCATGATTGTCATCGCGCGGCCCTACGACTGGCTCGCCGGTGCCTTGGGTGCGACGCTCTTTGCTCTGTACCATGGCAGGGATGGAGCAGGGCAGGCAGGCCAGCGGGACTTCATTATCGCGGTGCTGCTCCTGTGCGCGTATGCCTTCCTCTTCGAATTCTTGCGCCGCCGCCGCGGCGAGTGGGCCATCTTCGCTTTTGGCGTGTGCGCAGGCATGGCGACAACCATCAAACCTACCCCTTTGCCATTCTTCTTCGTTCTCCTGGTGCTGGCCGCGATCAGGCTTAGACGGGCGGGTGAGCCCATCCTGCGTCCGTCGGTTTACGCCGTGCTGGGCTTACTGGTTCCGTTTGCCATCGTCGGCGCCTTCCTTGTCTCCAAACATTCCGTTGCCCCGTTTTGGCATCTCTTACGCGTGGATCTACCCTTTTATAAGAACCTCGGGCGCATTCCTTTCTCCGACCTGCTGACGTTAGTAGCATCGCCATCGATAAAGGTCCTCGCGCTGATCGCTGTGGCCATTGCACTGTTGAGGTGGCGCGGGTGGAACTGGGAGAGTAGTTTGCTCGTCGGCGGAATCATCTTCGGCATCGCATCGTTCTTCGTACAAGGAAAGGGCTTTCCCTACCATCGGTATCCGATGTTGGCATTCCTGTTCCTGTGGGTTGGATTGCAAATCGTCTCTGGCTTACGAACTCGCGGAACGGTGGGCCTTGTGGCCACCACTGGATTTGCGTTTGCTCTCATCCTTCTTCCTCTCTATCTGAGGGAGACGAGTCGCAAGGTGTGGGATCCTCAATTCACCGATTCACTCGCTGCTGATCTGAACCAGCTAGGTGGCCACGAACTCTCCGGCCATGTGCAGTGCATTTATATGCCGGCAGACTGCGACGATACCTTATACCGCCTGCGCCTGGTGCAATCCACCGGCCTGTTTTACGACTATCTGATCTTTGGATCGTCCCAGCAACAAGTCATCCGCGACGCGCGCCAACAATTCTGGCAGCAGTTTCAAAAGAACACTCCGCGAGTCGTGATCGTTGGCAGCGGGTTGTACCCGCATGGCTATGGTTACGGAAAGCTGGCCTCGTGGCCGCTTTTTCAGCAGGAACTCGCCGCCCATTATTCCCTGTATGACGATCGATACTTTCCTCCCGCGGAATCAGGGCAGAGGGCCTATCGAATTTATGTGGAGAAAAATAGCCTGGTTGCCTCCAACCCCACTAAGCCGCCGCTGCGCCTGCCTCGATCGGGTCCTTCACAATGAACCAATACGACAGCGCGCCCAGCGTCGCAGCCAATGCGCAAATCATCAACGCAATATGGAACGAATGGGTATGGTCGAGCAGCCATCCCGTAATGATCGGCGCCAGCGAGGCGCAGATAAAGCTGCCAAAGTTTTGAATCGCGCTGACCGAGGCCACCATGTGCGCCGGAGACATTGCCTGCGCCAGCCCCCATGCTGCATTGCCGCCAAAGTAGATAAAAAAAATCGCCAGGGTCACGCAGATCACCGCACCCGTCGCCGTGGCCGCGTAAGCCACCCCGAGTGTGCTCAGCGCCGAGCAGAGCATTCCGCCCACGATAAGAATCTTGCTCGCAGTAATCGGAGCAAAACCGCGGCGGATCAATTGGTTCGACGCCCCTCCACTGACAATCGACCCCAGGGTGCCAAAGAGGTAGGGAATGATCGCCACCCAGCCGGTCCTCGCGATGGTCAGGTGCCGTTCCGCTTGCAGGTAGCCGGGCAGCCACGACAGGTAGAGCCAGGTGGTGTAGTTGACCCCACCGAAACCCAGCATCATGCCCCACATGGTGCGCAAGCGAAATAATCGCTTCCAAACCCGCAGAGACATTTGTGTCCGCGGCTGCTCGGGTTCAAGGCCCAGAGATTCTGTCTCGGCAGCAGTCAATGCCACTCGCTCGCGATCGCGATAGAGGGGGTACCAAGCGAGAGAGAGCAGCAGGCTAAAGATACCTACGCTCACAAACATGGTTCGCCAGCCAAAGGAGAGCATGATCACGGTCAGCACCGGAGGAGCGAGGGTGACTCCGAGGGTGTTCGAAGCCGTCAACAATCCCGTTGGCAGTCCGCGATCGCGGACGCTGAACCAATCATTCATCACCTTCACGCCGCAAGGCATCATCGGCGCTTCCCCTGCGCCGAGCGAAATGCGGGTCGCAATGAAGCCGCCAAAACTGCTCACCAAGCCCGTGGCCATCTGTGCCAGCGACCAGACAAACATGCCAACGGCCAGAATGACCCGCGAACCCAGGCGATCGAGCATCAGGCCGATCGGCAGCTGGGCGATTCCGTAGGCCAACGAAAAAGCGGACAGCAGCGCGCCGATCCGCGTGCCAGAGAGGCCGAGGTCGGCCCGTATGCTGGTATTGGCGATGGAGAAAGAAGTGCGGTCGAGATAGTTGACGATGCCGGCAACAAACAGGAAGGAAACGGCAAAAAATCGCATCCGCCGCACACGGGATGGTCTGGGACGCTCAACTGTCAGAACCCGTTGTCGGCACCTATCCTCCCAGCCCCGCTATGATCGCAGACGGGGAGCCGAATGGTCTATTTCGTTACCACCGCAAGTTTGATGATTACGTTGGCCCTGTGTGGTCTTGTGGGCCGGAGAGGCCTATCCTCCTTCGGCTGGAAGCAATGGGCCCTGCGCGTCGTAGCCGCGCTGCCTTTGCTGGTCTCTGGAGTTGGGCACTTCACCCGCACCACTGTATTCGCGACCATCGTTCCGCCTTTTTTCCCTTACCGTGCCCAGCTTGTCTTGCTCACGGGGGTGCTGGAAATTGCTGGAGCGATTGGCCTCCTGCTGCCGACGTTCACGCGCCCCGCCTCAGCCTGTCTTGCCGTCTTAATGGTCGCGATCTTCCCAGCGAATGTGTATGGCGCCAATCAGACCGTGGGAGGCCTGCACATGCCCAGCGTACCGGTGCGATTAGCGATGCAAATCATCTACATCCTGCTACTGCTCATGGCCGGCTGGGGAATCCCGCGCACCCGAAAGTCTTAATAGGGGCCGCTTATCCCATTCAAGCCGTACTTTGGCTTGCGTGGGATAAGATGGCCTCTGCCCCTAGCTCCCTTTCGGCATGAACTTCAAGGTGTAAGCAATTGTGGGATCAAACGGCTTCGAGATCACCTTCAACTCCAGAAGTTGCTGGTACATACTCGTCCATCGCGCCGGATCGAACCGGCCCAAGTCCGCTCCGTCAGCAGCCTCGCCGGCGATGAAGTGGTCATCCCTCAGCGCCTCATAGCTAAACTTCATCTGTGGCACGCTCATCGCCGGATTGAGCTTCGCGATCGCCGCATTGATGTCATCCGGGTTTTTCAAATAATCGCGCCAACCCCGCACCGAGGCACGCACGAACTTAGCCACCGTCTCCGGATGCTCTTGCAGAAAGGCGCGCGAAGTCGTCACCACGCGGTAAGGGTTGTACCCCGTTTCGCTGATAAGCAACGAGCGCACCGGCACCCCGGCCTGGCGAGCGAAGAACGGCTCGGAGGTAACAAAGATCTGTTGAATATATCCGGGATCCTGGAGAAAGTTTGCGACGCTGTAGGTCGCCGGAATCTCCCGCACATTTTTCAGCTGGTACCGTTTGACCAGGTACTCAAACCAGGTCGACATGCCAAGCCGTATCGCCACCGCGTGGCCATCGAGATCCTTGAAGGTATGCACGGGAGAATCCTGATGCACCATCACCGCCTGCGGATCGTGTTGCATCGTCGCCATCACCGCTACCAACGGAACACCGTTGCTGACTGACAGCAAAACATAATCCGAAGAACCCATAGCGAACTGCACCGCATTCACCGAAACTTCCTGGCTGGAGTTCACATACGGCCCGCCGGGAAGAATGGTCACGTCCAGGCCTTCGTCTTTGTAGTAGCCACGAATCTGGGCGTCGTAGAAGCCTCCGTGCTCCGGCTGCGGATACCAATCCGTCTGCAGCTTGACTGGCGTGAGCCCGCTCGAAGCTCGCTGCCGTTCGCAGCCCCCAACCACCAGGCACATGCCCAGCAGGCACACAGTCAGTTGTAAAGGCATCCTCATGCATTGCAGCGTAGCACTCTCGTCTTCATCGCCCGAGAGCAATTTTTTCGCCCAGGCCGGCTGCGAAAGCGAGCAACCGCGCGTCGCTGCCCCGCGCCGCAATCAATTGCACGCCGCCGCCCTTAGCCGCCAGCGTGACCGCGGGCGTGCCGGCTAAGCTGATCGGCGTGGTGTAGCGCAGGATCTTCAGCCGCGTGGCCGAGTGGTCAGCGCCCACTGGCAGAGTGGTCATTGGTGCACACGGCAGCATAAGAAAGTCATGCTGTTGCAGCAACTGATCCATGAGCCCGCGAAACACTACGTGCCGCTGGCGCAAATCCTCAACAGTGTCGGCGGAGAGCGATGCACCCCAGGCGAGCCGGTCCCTGATCGTGGGTTCAAAGTGTTCGAAGTTTCCGCGATGCACCGCGGCCGCCTCGTGCGCCTGGATCCCGCCAAATATTTCCCGAGTGTCGGTCCAGAAATCCGGCTCGAAGACTCGAATCTGTCCGCCACTGCCGCTTAGCTTAGTCTGCCAGCCGCGGTACATCTCCAACACCGCCGGCTCACAGTCGTGCAGGAAAGCTTCTCCCACAGCCGCGATGATCACGCCTTGCGGCGCCGCAACCACCGGCACGTCGAGCAGCGCGGCCGCCAGCGCAGGCCCGTCGCGCAGGTCGCGGAAAAGCCATCCCAGGGTGTCGAACGACACAGCCAAGTGGAAGCCGCCCTTCCACGCCTCGGCGCCCCCGAGCCCCAGCGAAGAGCGATAGCCGGCCAGCCCGCACAGCGCCGACGGCACGCGAATGGATCCTCCAGTATCCGTGCCGATGGCGGCAACCGCGGAGCCCTCCTGCACGCTGGCAGAGCTTCCGCTGGAAGAGCCTCCGGTAAGCGCCTGCGGATTCTCAGGCTGCACGCAGTCACCATATTCACTGTTCTCCCCGGTGATGCCATAGGCCAGTTGATGCAGATGCGTCTTGCCCATGATCACGGCGCCGGCTTTCCGCAGCCGCGCCGCAACCGCGGAATCGGCCGCTGCGATACCGTTCTTCTCCGCATAAAAGTGGGAGCCGCACGTGGTAGGGTAGCCCGCGACATCGAAGCAATCTTTAACTCCGATGGGGACGCCGAAGAGCGGCGGCCGTTGCGCCGGGTCGGGAAAGCGGGCCGGCAGGGCCTCCGCTTCCGCCAGTACACGTTCGCGATCCAGCGTGAGATACACATTGCGGCCGGCGTTGCTATTCGCGCGCGCCAGCGCTTCCTGCGCCTGCACCACCGGTTCGCGCGCAGACAAAGCTGTTTCGAGTGGGGTCAAGACAGACATATCGGTTTGTGTATACCACGCCCGGCTTGCACGCGCGCGCCGGAAAATGATTTAAACTACCCCATGACCGTCGACCAATATTCCGTCCGTGACGCCACCGCGGCGGATGAGGCCCACCTCAAAGCACTGGTCAAATTTACTGCCCTTAGTTTCAAGACCCCGCGCCCGGTGCCTTTTGGCGCCCTGATCGTGGACACCCAAAGCGGAGAGACGCTGATGCGTGCCCGCAACGCAGTGGCTATCGAAAACGACCCTTCCGCGCATGCAGAGCTGCGCACGGTTCGCCTGGCATGCAAAAAACGCAAGAGCTATGGGCTCCAGGGCTATACACTTTATTCCACCTGCGAACCCTGCCCTATGTGCATGGCCAATGCTCTTTGGGCAGGGCTCGATCGCGTGGTCTACGGCGCCACCATCGAGGATGCCAATCGGCATTGCCGCCAGATTCAGATTCCAGCTGCCGAGATAGTCCGGCGCAGCGATATGCAATGCGTCGTAACCGGGCCCATCCTGCGGGAACTTTGCTATACCCTATTCACCCACCCGCGGATGCTGGAGGCCTTCGCCACCTGGAGCACGCGTAAGCAATAAGAGAAGGGAGCAGCCTCATGACAACGCCGCTGGAAGTGTCTCTGGCCAGTATCCTGGGCGACCCTGCGCGGGTCTCGACCGTTTCCCAAGTGGTCAATCGCTTGTCACGCGACTTTTACTGGTACTCGCCCGTGCTACGCAAGCGGCTCGACGGTAAAGTCGCCGACGTGGTCGTTCATCCACTGAACGTCAGCGAAATTCAGGATGTTCTTCGCTACTGCTACGCCAACGACATTCCAGTCACGCCGCGGGGCGCGGGCACAGGAAATTACGGTCAGGCGGTGCCCCTCCATGGCGGCGTGCTGCTCGATCTCTCTCGCATGGATCAAATCGAATCCATCTCCGCGGATGGCGTCGCGATTTGCCAACCGGGCGTGCGCCTTGGCGTTCTCGAAGCAGAGGCGCGCAAGGTGGGATGGGAACTTCGTTGCTATCCCTCCACGGTAGTGAAGGCCTCGGTGGGAGGCTTTCTGGCGGGAGGTTCGGGAGGCATCGGCTCCGTAGCCCATGGCGGCCTGCGCGACTTCGCCACTGTGCGCGCCATCGACGTAGTCACCATGGAAGAGGAACCCCGCCTCGTCCATCATGACGGAGAAGCCATTCACGAGATTCTGCACGCCTGGGGCACCAATGGCATCATCACCCGCATCTGGCTGGCGCTTGCTCCGAGCGTCGAGTGGGCGCAATGTGCCGTGGCCTTCGATACCTTTGACCAGGCATTTGATTTCAGCGAGCGCGTGGCTACCTCAGACGATTGGACCAAGCGCCTGGTCACCACCTTCGAGTGGCCCATCTCCTCTTTCTTCACCCCGGTAAGCACACTGGCTCCAGAGGGCAAGGCGCTGATTTTTTTCCTGATCGCAGAAGCTCAGCGCACCCGGTTGGAAGCAGCCGTCCGTGAGGCCGGAGGTGTGATGACTCTCTCTGCGCCCTACAACGGTCTGCGGACGCAGCCCCTACTCTCCGACTACACCTGGAACCACACTACGCTCTGGGCCATGAAGGCCGATCCAGCGTACACCTACCTGCAATGCGGCTTTGACGCAGTGGCCGCCCGCAGCCAGTTTGCCCGGCTCAAGCAGCGCTTCGGTGACGAATTTTTATTGCATCTCGAATTCATAAAGAACGCCCAGGGCGTGGTCTTTCCCGGCTCCATACCTGTGGTCCGCTTTAGCACCGAGGAGCGCTTGAACGAGATGATCGACTACTGCCGTGAGATCGGAGTCAGCGTGGCCAATCCCCATGTGAACAATGTCGAGGGCGGAGGCCGCTATCGCAGCGACAATGTGCAACTGCTGGCCAAGCACAAGTACGACACCAAGGGCCTGTTGAACCCGGGCAAAATGGTCACTTTCGAAAAGGCCCCAGCGGGAGCCTCCATCGCATGAAAAGCTGGATCCCCGATAGCCGCAACTTTGCTTATCTCACCTGGAAGCAAGTCGACGCGCTACCCCGCGACACGACCCTGCTGGTACTGCCCACGGCGGCCATCGAGCAGCATGGCCCGCACCTTCCGCTAGCCACTGACACACTCATCAACAGCATTCTTCTCGGCGCCGGGCTGGCGCGGCTGCCGCAGGGGACATCGGTCTTCGCCCTCCCCGCGGTGTGTTACGGCAAGAGCAACGAGCATGTTGGGTTTCCCGGAACGCTCTCCGTATCTTCGACGACCTTTATGGCTGTTTTGCGCGATTTGGGAGCCAGCATAGCCGCCTCCGGCTTCAAGAAATTGGTTCTCTTCAACACCCATGGGGGCAACTCATCCTTGGTGGACGTGATGGCGCGCGACCTGCGGGCAGAATTCGGGCTGCGCCTCTTCTCGCTCTTCGGCTCCGGAGGAGCGGCCTTCACGGGGCTCGGGGCGCAGGAGCGCGCCTACGGCTTCCACGCAGGCGAAGTGGAAACCTCATTTCTGCTCAGCGCCATACCAGAGCTGGTCCACAGCAACGAGTACACCGTGAACTACATCGCGGATATTGAAAAACCCGAACTGCTGCGTCCGGAGAATTCGCCCGCGAACTTCGCCTGGCTCACCCGCGACATTGCGCCCAGCGGAGTGATGGGCGACCCCAATCCCGCGACAGCAGAGAAGGGCACGCTGTGGATTGAAGAAGCTGCCATCAGAATCGCGGCAGCCCTGACTGCCATGGCCGCCTACGAGAACTGGCATAAACCATGATCGATTGCGGCTCCGGCGTTCGCCTGGAACGCGCTCTCCATTGCACCATGTCGGACGGAGTCGTACTGGTCTCCGATCACTACTACCCGCCCGTGCCCGGACCACACCCAACCCTGCTTATGCGCCAACCCTACGGCAGGGATATCGCCTCGACCGTGGTCTACGCCCATCCAGTCTGGTTCGCGAGCCATGGCTACAACGTCGTCATCCAGGATGTGCGTGGCCGCGGCGATTCCGAAGGTGACTTCTATCCCTTCCGCACCGAAGGCCGCGATGGAGCGGACACGATCCGCTGGCTCCGCACGCGCCCGGAGTCAAACGGCAAGGTAGGCATGTACGGTTTCTCCTACCAGGGCCTCACGCAACTGTTAGCCGCAGCCGAGCGGCCGGAAGGCCTGATCTGCATCGCCCCTGCGCAGACCGCTTGCGATCTCTATCACGGTTGGTTCTATCGCCAGGGAGCTCTGCGGTTGGCTTCCAGCCTGGGTTGGGGTCTACAGATGTTGAAAGCCGATGCGCGCAGGCGCAAACTTCGCACCGCAAGCGATGGCCTGGAAAAAGCGTGGGCCGATCTGCGCAGCCAACCCATGGTGACGCCCTACGGCATGCATCCGCAGCTGCAACACGAGGGCCTGCCAAGCTACGTGCACGACTGGATCACTCACGACACTCCAGGCCGTTACTGGTCCGCCCTCGATGTGAGCGAATCTCTCGATAAGATTGCCATCCCCGCACTCCACCTCTCCGGCTGGTTCGACACTTACCTGGGCGGCAGCGTATCCGGCTTCCGCAGCATGTCCGCGCATCCAGATCAATTTCTGGTCGCGGGTCCCTGGGTGCACATCCCGTGGGGAGAAATGGTCGGCGAGCACAACCTGGGTCCCGAGGCGTTGATCGATACGGATGCGCTGCTGCTGCGTTGGTTCAATCACTGGCTCAAAGACAGCGGGGAATTCGCCCACCAACCGCGCATTCGCCACTTCGCGCTGGGCGTCAATCGCTGGTGCGATGCCGAGAGTTTTCCCGCAACCGGTCTCTCTCTCTATCTGCATAGTGCAGGGCGCGCCGACTCGCGCAAAGGTGACGGAGCACTCTCGACCACACCACCCACAACCACCGAGCCGCGCGATATTTTCGTCTACGATCCTGAAGTCCCGGTACTCGCCCCAGGAGGTGCGTCCGCGCTGGCCGGCCCCATCAATCAATCCCAGATGGAATTAGGCAATAACCTCCTGGTCTACACCGCGCCTCCCCTGGCCGAACCAGTCCACGTATTCGGATCGCCGCAACTCACGCTCTACGCTGTCACCTCTGGCGCCCACGCCGACTTCACTGCCAAGCTGGTGCGCCTGCGTCCCAACGGTCAAGCGGATTTCGTATGCATCGGTATCGCCCGGTCGACCTATCTTTTTCGCGAGCAAGGCTATACCGCGGACGCCGTTTATCAGTGGCGAATCGAGCTCGAGCCCACCTCCTGTGTTTTTGCCGCCGGAGATGCTATCCGGCTCGAAGTAGCCAGCAGCGCCTTTCCCTTGTACGACCGCAATCCATCCACCGAGGTCAAACCCTGGCTTGCGGATTCGTGGAACTGGCAGCGCTCCACCCAGATGGTGCTGCATGACGCGGAGCATCCCTCCCGGTTGGAACTGCCCTTGGCGGCAAATCCATGAGTACCGAATTCCGGGTACCGCAAGTGGAACTCTGCGGCGTAAGCAAGACTTACGGCAGCAATCCGCCAGTGTTGCAGCAGATCGACCTCACCATAGCCAAGGGCGAATTTGTCAGCCTGATTGGCCCTTCCGGCTGCGGCAAGTCCACGTTGCTCAAGCTGATCTCAGGCCTGACGGGCGCGACCTCGGGCGCCATTCAGGTCGACGGCATGACTCCTCTGAACGCCCGCGAAACCATCTCCTACATCTTTCAAGACGCAACCTTGTTGCCCTGGAGAACGGTGACCAGCAACGTCGGTCTGGGCCTCGAGTTGGAGGGCGTCGCGCGCGAAACCCGCAAACAAAAAGTGGACGCGCTGCTGGAACTGGTGGGTCTCACCCACGTAGCGCGCGCCTATCCCCGGCAACTTTCAGGCGGAATGAAGATGCGTGTTTCCGTCGCCCGCGCTCTCGCCACCAGGCCCCGCCTCCTGTTGATGGATGAGCCGTTCGGTGCACTCGACGAGATGACCCGCGATCGTCTCAACGAAGAGCTGCTACGCCTGCGAGCTGAACAAAACTGGACCGCTGTCTTCGTCACCCACTCGGTCGCCGAGGCAGTTTTTCTTTCCACTCGCATTATCGTGCTGGCGCCCTCGCCGGGTCGCATCGCGCAAGAAGTAAACGTCGATCTTCCTTTTCCCCGCACCAGCATTACGCGAGAGAGCGGGGAGTTCGAAACCTACGTGACCCAAGTCTCCCGGGCGCTTCGCGGAGTGCGCAGCGCATGAAGAAGTACCTCGTCACCCTGCTCAACGCGCTGGCCGTCTTCGCCGTGCTGCTGCTGCTCTGGCAGGCGCTGGGCATGCTTTTGCATCTGCCGCCCTACATGTTGCCTCCGCCACTGGCCGTGGGCAGCGCAGTAGTCGATCGTTTTCCCTCGCTGATCGCATCACTGGCCATCACCTCGGAGGAAGCGGCGGGAGGTCTGTTAGCCAGTATCGTTGTCGGGGTCCTGATCGCTTTGCTCTTCGCGCAATCCCGCTGGATCCGGCGCATGCTTTACCCTTACACCATTTTGTTGCAAACCGTGCCCATCGTTGCCGTGGCGCCATTGATTTTGATGTGGGTAGGTCCGGGCACATTGTCGGTGACTCTGGTGGCGTTCATCATCTGCCTGGCGCCGATCATCGCCAACACCACCCAGGGGTTGATCAGCGTAGAGCCAAATCTCATCCATCTCTTCCTCATGCACAACGCTTCGCGGTTACAAATCCTCACCCGGCTGCGTCTGCCTCACGCGGTGCCCTCGCTCTTTGTGGGGATCCGGATAGCGGCCGGCATTTCGGTGATCGGCGCGATCACCGGCGAACTCTTCGCCGGTTCCAGCAGGGTAGGGGAGGGCGGCCTGGGTTACTCTATCCTCTACGCCAGTGCCCAGCTGCAGACGGACTACCTCTTCGCCCTGGTGTTGGCCGCAACCGTACTGGGCTTTGCCTTCTTCTTCCTGGTCATGTTTCTGGAATGGTATTTCCTGCACCACTGGCACGAATCCGCCCGCACCATGACCGATGAATAGATCTGAAAGACACGGTCGGCTCTCCGGGCCTTGGCGATCCGTGGGACCGGGCTGTGAAACGAACCTGCATTACGAGAGGGAACAATGCTTCGTCTGGAATCGAAAACTGGCTGGTGGTTGGTAACCCACGTAGACCACGCGCACCTGGCGGGAGCCTTCGCAGAGCAATGGGGTAACGACCTCTTCCTCGCGCCTGAGCCGCGCGAGCAGGTGCTGCGGGGCGTCGCCACGCACGACGACGGCTGGGCCGCGCGCGATCAACAACCGCAAGTTACCCGCCAGGGAAAGCCCAGCGCTTTCTCCGTCGAGCTGGTAGGCAAGTACTCAGCCTTCGAAGAAATAGACCTGGCCGACTATCTCGCCGTGCGCGACCGTGCGGTCCGCATGGTCGCCGACAAAGATCCCTACGCCGCTCTGTTGGTCTCCATGCACACTTACAATCTGCTGACCGCCCGCGCCGATCGCACCACCATCCAGCCGGATCAGCTCCCGCTCCTCGATGCCTTTCTCGAAAAGCAGGCGCAATTTCAAGACGAGCTACGGGCCCGCTTGGCCGCGGACAAACAGCTGACCCCGGATGAGACTTCTCCGTCGCGGATCGAGAATCACTTCCGCCTGCTGCAGGCCTGCGACACGCTCTCGCTGCTAAGTTGCGTCGACTACCCGCATCCGGGAGACCTGCAACATGCGCTGCCGCAGCACGAAGGCGGAGAAAGCAGGATCACGGTCGAGCGGCTGGGGGAGCGTCACTTCCGCCTCGCCCCTTATCCTTTCGCTACGTCGCCGCTGGTCTTCGATCTGCCCGCACGCCACGTGGAAGGCAAACACTTCGACAACGTTGAGCAACTCCAGCAAAAGTTCTACGCCGCCGCCGCGGTGCAACTGCCGGTCACGATCACACGATAAGTACAGGGGGAAAGAATGAAGAAATTCTTGTTAGCAGCCATGCTACTCACGACAACACTAGGGCTAGCCCAACAAACCGCAGCCCGGCAGCTGGTTGAACGCCAGGCAAGAGCCTGGGAGAAGCAGGACTTCGCCCTGGCCGCCTCCGACTGGCTGCCCACCGCGGTACTGATGTCCCCCGAGGGAAATACGCCCGCCCCCCAAATGCCCGCCTCCATGAAGGACTATTTCAAAGACTTCAGCGATCTCCACGTCACCATCAAGAATGTCTTCGCCTCCCCCGACGGCATGAAGTTAGCCATTGAATGGGACTGGGCGATCACCCGAAAAAAAGACGGCAAGCGCGGGGTCTCGCATGACGCCATCATCGTCGATTTGCAGGGCGGCAAGATCGCCTCCTGGCGCGAATACTACGACCCCGCCGCCTCGGGCGAAGCGAATCCCTAGGAATTTCCTAGGAACCTTTCAAGACCCGGCTCCGTACACACTGCCATGACGACCAAGTACGCTGTGGCCTTGACCGGGCTCGCCCTTTTCTCCTCGCTGACCACCCTCGCGCAGGATGCCGATCACTCCTGGGCCAAAACCTATCCGGTCACTGGCAAGCCTAGCCTGACGCTCGAAACGGCCGACGCCGGCGTGGAGTTTCGTTCCTGCGGGGAGTGCCATGAAATCCGGATCCACGTCGCAGTGGAGGGGCGCAAGCTCAGCGACTATCGCCTGGAAGAGGGTCAAAGCGGCGACCAGGTTCACTTTCTCTTCAAAGAGCTGCCGCACATCGGTGTGCACGTTGTATGGCACAAGGAACAGACCCGGGTGACTGTCGAAAGCCCGGCCCAGCTTACACTGCAAGCCAAGACCTCTGACGGAAATGTAACTCTCTCCGGCTTGCAGGGCGATCTGAATCTGACCACCGGTGACGGGAACCTGACCCTCGACCACGTCTCCGGCAGCCTGCGCATCAAGGCGGGTGATGGCCAAGTGAGGGTCACCAACGCCGACGGCGCCATCGACGCCCACACCAGCGACGGCAACCTCAGCGTCGATGGCCTCTTCCACGCGCTTGCGCTTCACACCAGCGACGGGACGTTGGACCTCAACCTACGCGAGGGAACGAAGCTCACGGGCGCCTCCACCATTCAATCCTCGGACGGCTCGATGACCATTCGCGTCCCCCAGAGCTTCGCGGCCGACCTCAGCGTGCACACCAGCGACGGTCATGTCGATTGCACGCTTCCAGTCACTATGGACCACTACCAATCCGGTGGAGAGGGCCATGAATTACACGGAAAGCTAAATGGTGGAGGGGCGCCGCTCACTATCCACACCTCCGACGGTAACGTAAAAATCGAACAGCTCTAGGCTCGCCTGCTGCATTTATCTTTAGTCCTTCAGAAGCTGTCAATGACGTCCACGACGATGGAATCCTGCACGTTGTGAAATTGTTATCTGTAGTTGTCTATGACGTAGATCAGCCAGCATGGGTGCGGTGAGCGTAGCGAACTGCGCCCATGCTGGCTCGTGCCTGGCTCTGGAGGCAGGACGTGGTGAGAGTGCAGAAGATCAGAGTGCCGGACACGGGACATCTGAGTTGGATCATCGTGGATGGGGAGCATCTTCCAGTCACAGTGTTGAACGAGTACCTTCTTTATCTTCATCGGTTGGGGAGATCACCGAACACGGTGAGGGCTTATGCGCACATCTGCAAGCCTTCTGGGCGTTCCTGGTTGAGCACGGTCATGACTGGCAACGCCTCAAGCTGACGCAACTGGCGGAGTTCGTGAGCTGGGTGCGGCATGCAACGCGCACTGGTCGGGACCATCGTTCCGATGCCACGATCAATCTGATCCTCGCGGCCATCGATGGACACCGTCGTACTTACATAATCTGCCACAAAAGCATCTTGTGGTATCTAAGGCGTTCTGCTAGACTCCTCTCGCATTCACAGCAGATCTGGTAACTGAGCGGGCGGTAACTTCCAAAGAGTTACCTCTCAAGATCTCAAGAGACCAGATAACCGATCGAACACATGCGGTAACTTGGAGTCTGGGTCGTTTTCATGAATTTGCCCTGGGTTGCAACTTTATGTCCTAAGCAGCCGCGGGTATCGAACCTGCCATTGGAAGAACGGTCTCGGGCATTACGGGACGTCCTGCTCATCGCTGTATTCAGCGCTTTGTGCCAGGTCATTTGCGCCACCGTTCCGTCACGTACGGCGACCGCGTTGGCGGCGACCGTCGATCCAACCGGTAGAGTTCCTGCAAGACCCAGGGCCGCCGTCAATGGTTCATCGTTCATCTACACGGTTGCTGGAAATGCCACCATCGCCGGATATAGCGGCGATGGCGCGCTGGCGGTCAACGCGCAACTGAATGAGCCCAACGCCAGTGTTCTCGACGCCGCCGGCAATCTCTACTTCACGGATGAGTACAACAATGTCGTTCGCAAAGTCACTGCGGCGACAGGAGTTATCACGACCATAGCCGGCAACGGCATTGCCGGTTACAGCGGTGATAACGGACCGGCCACCAGTGCCGAGCTAGCGAGCCCAACCGGCCTGGCGATCGACGGTGCCGGCAACCTTTATATCTGTGACACGACGAATGCGGTGGTCCGCGAGATCGCTTCCAACGGGATTATTACGACCATCGCGGGGAACGGAACAGCAGGCTACGCCGGCGACGGCGGCCAGGCTACCAGCGCTGAAATGTATTCCCCATGGGCGATCGTGATTGACAGTGCGGGTGACCTCTTTATCGCCGATGTTTCCTACTCCGTCGTCCGTAAGATTTCTATCAAGACGGGCATCATCACCGCCTTCGCCGGCAATGCATCCTCACGGGGTTACAGCGGCGATGGCGGGCCAGCGACAGCCGCCGCGCTCCAGACTCCTGAAGGTTTAGCCATCGACAGTGGCGGCAATTTGTATATTGCTGACTCTGGTAACAACGTCATCCGCAAGGTCGATGCCATCACGGGGGTGATCACCACCGTCGCCGGCAATGCATCCTTGCAGGGCTACACAGGCGATGGCGGGCCGGCCACCAGTGCCGAGTTGAATTATCCCACCGGGGTCGCGGTGGACAGCGCCGGCAACATCTACATTGCCGATGCATCCAACTATGTCGTCCGTACGGTAGCTGCCGCCAACGGCACCATCTCGACCCTGGCGGGAAGCAATGTTCCATGCCCCTTATCCAATGGAGACGGAGGCCCGGCATCCCACGCTACCTTTTGCGAACCTCTAGGTGTAACGGTCGATGGCACTGGGAACCTGTACATCGTAGATGGTGGGGCGGCGCGGGTTCGTTTGGTCCTGGCGGCGAACGCCCCGCCCGCAATGCAGACGGCTGCGCCCACCTTCAGCGTTCCACCGGATACTTATGCCACTCCGCAAACTGTAACTGTTACGGACAGAACGCCCGGCGCGGCCATCTATATCACGCTGGATGGATCCACTCCCACTGCAGGGGTAAACGGGTATCTTGGGCCTCTCAACGTTTCTGGCGGCATGACGATCAAGGCCATCGCGGCCGCACCCGGATACACGCCCAGCGCTGTTGCCACGGCTTCCTACACGATTACAGCGCAACCGCCGGCCGTCATCAGGACGGTGGCGGGGGACGGCGTTGCAGGCTCCTCCGATGGAGGAGGCGTTCCAGCCGATGCGCAACTGGGGGATCTTGCCGGTATGGCATTCGATCATTCCGGAGACCTGTTTTTCGTGGACAGCACCAATTGCGTTGTGTGGGAACTGGCGGCGAAGACCGGCTTACTCTCCTCGGGGGCCACGGTCTGCCAGGCGGGCGCGGGTGCCCCGCCCGCACCCGGCTCAGCCGGCATCGCGATAGACAGCGCGGGCAACCTCTTCGTTGCCGATTTAGCCCGGAACGTCGTGTGGAAAGTCGCGGTCGGGACAGGCGTAACAACGATCTACGCCGGCAACGAGCAACCGTATATCCCGGGAACAGGCATCGGTGACGGCGGTCCAGCGACCTCTGCGTACATCCCCCAACCCAGTGGCCTGGCTCTGGATAACGCCGGCAATCTCTATATCTCGCAAAGTCAGGGTCTGGTTCGACTTGTCTCGGCGAGCACTGGCATCATTACTACCGTGGCCGGAGTCGGAAACGGGATGGTCGGGTCGAGGGCGGATAACATTCCTGCCACCAGCGCTAATGTAGAAAACCCCGGGGCTCTTGCTCTGGACAGCAGTGGCAACCTTTATATTGCGCAGCCCATTGACGGCAGAGTCCGCAAGGTAACGCTGAGCACCGGAATCATCACCACGGTGGCCGGTAACGGCGATGGTTATGGCTCGAGCGGCGACGGCGGCCTCGCTACGCAGGCAGAGGTATCGCCTGCGGGCCTGGCGTTCGATTCGGCCGGGAACCTTTATATCTCAGATCCGACCGAGATCCGGAAGGTCTCACAAGCTACCGGCATCATTTCAAGTTTTGCCGGAAATCGGTACTACGGTTATAGCGGTGACAGCGGCTCTGCCACAGACGCGGAGGTTTCGAGACCCCAAGGCATCGCGTTCGATGCTTCGGGCAATCTCTTCCTTGCGGACAGAGGCAACTACCGGATACGCGAGGTATCGAGATTGGTGACACCAGAAATCACCGTCACCCCGTCGGCAGCCAGCATCAGCACCACCCAGCCATTGACGGTCACTGTCACTGTGACCGGAGCGACTGGGGGATCGACTCCCACCGGATCCGTCATGCTGGCCAGCGGCAGTTACAGCGCGCAGCAGAATCTTGCCGGCGGATCCACGACCTTCGGTCTGGCGCCGGGCTCGCTCCCCACGGGATCGAACACCCTCACGGCCACCTATTCGCCTGATAATGCGAGCGCGGGCAGCTATCTGGGTGTGAAACAAACCACGACTGTCACCATAACCAATCCCATCGGTAGCGCGACCGCTACCATCACGCTTACTCCGTCAGTTTCCACAGTAACCGATCAGCAATCGGTTACTGTCGTCGCCGCGGTTGCCGGCAGCGGTGGTTTGGCCCTGCCAACGGGCTCCATTACGCTCGCGGGCGGCTCCTATAGTAGTCAACAGGCGCTTGCCAATGGCGGAACGAGCTTCACCATTCCGGCTGGATCGCTCACCGCGGGCGCCAATACCTTGACGGCAAGCTACTCCGGCGACACCAACTACAGCACGGCCACGGGGACGACGGCCGTTACGGTGATGCCGCTTGTGATCATGGCGGCCAACCCGTCGGCGGTCGCACCAGGGACTGCTGCAACCGCGACCGTTACTTTATCCGCAGGGAGCACCTACTCCGGGGCTCCGAATCTCACGTGCACGTTGGCCGCCTCTCCGGCGAACGCGCAAAGTGTACCCACCTGCGCTCTGAATCCGGCCAGTGTCACGGTGGCTGCGGGAGGGAAAGCCACTGCCCTCGTGACGGTGAGCACTACCGCGGGTTCGAACAGCAGTGCCTTTAACCAGCGGGGAGACGAAGGTATCCTGGCGTTGGGGCTTCTCGTCGGAACTCTTGGCCTGAGAAGGAGAAAGGCCGCTTTGCTTCTCGTCGCTTGCGGCATTGCGATCCTCGGTTGCGCCGGTGGGGGCGGCGGGACCACGAAGCCAACTCCGCCGCCAGCCACTGCGGCCACAAGCCCGGGTGGCTATACGTTCGCGGTGACTGCCACCGATGCATCGAATACAAGTGTGACGGCCTCGGTGAGTTTGACGGTTACGGTTCAGTAGTTGGGAAAAGCCCAGGGGAGAGGGTGACCCAGCGTCAACCATCGATTTTAGGTCAATGCACGTCTCCAGCCGCGACTTGCCCCAAATCTTTGGAGTTCTGGTCGGATTGCCGCCCATTGGGACAAATGGATTTAACTGGGTTCCCAAACAGAGGCCGATTTCCAATTATCAATGCAGCCTAAGCGTTTGGAATTCCGGGAATACTGAGGCAATTGCCAAAGCGCGCCTACTTCGCAATCTTCTTGGTTGCGGCGCTTACAGTTCACCGATGTATCGGGTACGGATCGGCGGATTCGACACATGTGGCATCATTCTGTGCGTTTAGATAAATAAAGCTTCTGGGATACACCGTGAAGCCGAATTTCTAATGTGTAGGGTTGCGCTGTCAAGAATCCTCTCTGTCAGCACTGGCCTACCGCAACGAAAGAAGGAAATTGAATGAAAACAACACAGGCGTTCAAACGTACCCCTGCCCTCGAAAATTCGACCTGGTATAAGGGACTCTTGATCAGCCAGTTGGCTGGCAGCTCCGATACAGACGGTGCGTTCGATCTCGTCGAATCGAGGATGAAGAAGGGTACCGAACCGCCCCCGCACATTCACGACCAGGAAGATGAACTCTTCTACATTCTCGCAGGCGAGATCAAAGTGTTTGCCGACGGCCAGGTATTTACCGTCGCAGCCGGCGAAAGTGTCTTTTTACCGAAGAAAGTCCCCCACGCCTACGTCATCCAGTCAGACGTTTGCCATGTTCTGGCTCTCATCACGCCAGGTGGATTTCTCAACGCAATCAACAAGATGAACACGCCAGCCCGCACCATGGAGATTCCGTCGGACATGGAAACCTACGCGACGGCTGACCTGACAGCGACCATGGCCATCTTCAACAAGTACGGGGTGCGGATGCTGTCACCCGCCGAAGTCGCGGACCAACTGCCGGCTTATCCGACCGTCCATTGAGTGAATACGCTGTGCGCAGTATTGGGAAGGGAGGTAGCTCAACGCCCTGCGTTGCAGCAGTCTGCGCTCGCGCCGACCAGCAGCTAATCGGCAATAAGACAATGTTTGCGGATATAAGCGTAGGCTTTAGACATTGGCGGAATTCGCAGACTCCGTGCAACCGGAGGATCACCTTGGACACGAGCAGCAACAGCCTGCAGTTGCAGCATCTTGAAGGCTCCATCGAGAGCGAGCCCACCTACTATATGCAGCATCAGCAGTCTTTGGCGAAAGTACTTTCTGCGGGCCGATACCAGCATGGTGTGAGCCGCAATAAACTCTTCGACTACTCCTACGGCGCCGGGGAGTTGATCGTCTGCAATCGCGGAATCGACGAGTTCGTACGTTGGAACAGCGAGATCCAGATCCTGAAGATCGATCTGCCGGACGAGGCCTTCCGCGCCATCGCGGAAGAAGCAGGCGCGGAGACGGTCGAGATTCGGAGTAGTACGAAGTTCGAGGATGAGCGAGTGAATGCCCTCATTTCTGCAGTTCAGGCCGAGGAAGAGGCAGGAGGGCTTTCTGGTCGCCTTTACATGGATTCCATCGCGCAGGCGCTAGCTTCGGCGCTGGTGCAACTGCGCGGGAATCTGAAACGTGGTCTTCGCCAATACCACTGCGGTCTCACCCCGACACAGCTGTCACGAGTGAAGCAGCTGGTCTACGGACGGATCGATCGAGAGGTCTCTCTGCAAGAGATGGCAGGCGCAGCTGGGTTGAGTAGCAGCTACTTCAATCAAATGTTCCGAAGATCGACCGGACTGGCAGCTCACCAATTTGTATTGAATGCGCGGGTGGAACATGCAAAGGACCTGCTTAAGTCGCCGCGATTGCGCATGATTGATGTTGCGGTCAGTTGCGGCTTTCAAACGTCCCAGCACTTTGCAAGAGTCTTTCGCTCCGTCTGTGCTGTGACACCGACGGAGTACCGGCGAGCACTCGGAGTGACCGGCTAGCCGACGGAACCCCGTACACTCCGCGGCGAGGCCGCGCGAAAAGCGCGGGCTCGCTCGAACACTGAACACGAAACAAGATGCAGTGTGTAGACCCACCACAAAACGCCGGTCGAACGACGGCGCGGCTTTGCGCGCAAAACTCCTGCTAAATGCAGGTGCAACCCATGAATGACCGTATACTTCTCGTTTTTCGAAAGTGGCTCAATGATTCTTGAAACCGTACCCGGTGAAATCTCGCACACGCAAGCATATCTGCGCGCCCTCGGCTCGTCCGAAGAACTCCTTTGGCAGACCGTGGATGTCGCAACACTCCATGGAAGGCCACGCCTCCTTCCTACAAGCCATCACCCGCTGCCTGATTTTGTCGAGCAGACTGAATGCACAATCAGTCTGGCGTGTACCGCTTGATCGGCGACCGCAATCCGTCGCTGAACGGCCTGATCGTCAGAACGGCAGAGGTCGTCCACTGGGTCTCGATCGCTGCGGCATCGCCGTCACCGGCCGCATACCTGGCAGTAACAGTGTGTTTCGCGATTTTCGGTTCGGATGATGGAGACAGGTAACTGGAAATAGCGGGGCGGATCACGGCCAGTCCGGAAGTGATCGCAGGATAGGTGCAGAGAATTGCCTTTCTCATCACTTGGCCGAAGTCGCCAATCCGGACAGAACCCATTTTGGCGTTACTTCCGGATTGGCGGTCAACCACCCGCTATCGAGCAAGGTTCGTTTGGTGAGAGGCACTTGCGAGAATCTTCGACACAATGTCTTGAGAGCGGCGTTGTCCGTAGTTCGTGTTGTAGGCGCTTGATGTAATCGCGACAACAATATGGAGCGATGGAACGACATAGATTTTGTTGCCGCCATTCCCCGACGCGAAATGTACCCCTATGTTGTGGCCGCCGATCGGCTCGGCTTTCGTGTACCACATGTATCCGTAGAAATCCGCGTAGGGATCGCTATCGGAGATTGCAACCTGGCTTGCCAGACTCCTTGCGATCCAGTCATGACTTAAAAGTCGGCGGCCATTCACAATACCGTCGTTGAGCACCAACTCGCCGATCGCTGCCAGATCGCGTGTTGTGATCGAGAGATTGCCCTGTCCGGTTATCCGATTGATAGGAACTTTTCGCCAACGATACTCCTGAATCCCCAACGGCTCAAACAGATTGACTCTCGCGAACTCATCAAGCGGCATGTGGCTTACATTTTCCACGATCGCGCCAGTTAGAAAGGCGTTGATTGAGCAATAGTTATATTTCGATCCGGGAACTGCTTTCATGGGCACCGTGTAGATCGTGTGAATCCAGTCTGACGACTGATCGAGATTATCCTCATTGCCTGGAGTGGACAGGTCTTCGTCATTCGCGTCCAAGCCTGAGCGCATGTTCAAGAGATCCTTGATCGTAATCTTCTCCTTACCATCTCTCGGCAAGCCTGGCAGGTAAAGCGCAATCGAGTCGTTAACGCTGTGAACCAATCCCTTCTGGATGGCTATGCCCATTAGCAAGGAGGTGATACTCTTCGTGGCGGACCGGATGTCGAGCAGGGTATCGATGGAATCGCCGTTGAAGTAGCGTTCGCTTGCGAGTCGGCCACTACGCACAATGACGATGCCCTTGAGATCGTGGTGTGGCTCTTGAGCATTCTCCGAGTAGAGAGACTCTAGCTCAGCAGCATCGATGCCGGGGTCGATTGGTTTCGCTTGCGACCACTTAATTCCCCCCAGAGGCTCGATCTGATACGGAGTTCTCCCGATTGCCTGGGCCAACAATGGCAAAATCATCGCAGAAGGTACCGCAAGCACGCGAGTTCTCACACCATCACTATACGGTGAGGGCCGAAAACCGGTCGCGCACGGAAGCTAGGGTATGGTTTGTCGCCAATCCGGACAGAACTCCATTTTCGGGGTGATTTCCGGATAGCCGGTGATCCGGAAATTACTACAGTAAGCAGAGTTTCCCGTGGGAAATTCGATTGAATCCGGTGGCGGATTACCGGTGTACCGAAGCGGCTATCAGGACCGCATGCCATTGCACGGGGTTGCGGCAGTCCGTTGTATCTAGCAATTTGGGGTAAGCCCGGCACGTCGATTACATATAAACGACGTGCCAGGTCGCATAAAAGCAAAGAAAACTCTTGCCAACTATAGATAATTCGATTTACCAGACCTCCTAAGCCTCTACGACAGGTATTATGTGCGAGGCCCAATCATGGGCCTTTGTCGGGCTCCAAAGCTTAGAACGAGGCGAGTCACGATGCGAACGCGAAAGACAAGAGACTGGGTATGGATAGTATTGCTAACCGTCTTACTCTGCTTGGCGGCCAGAGCACACGCGGCAGACGACACGGCGCGTTTCTACGGCACCTGGAAGGCTACCTTTCCTTATAACGGCCAAACGGTCACCATGGTCTCGGTCCACAACGCGAACGGATTCGCGAATTACTTTGTCCTTGCCACCGGGTACAGCCCCGCCGGCAACGGAACCTTTTCCGCGGCGAATGGTCGATACACCACCAACGCCGCCAGTCCTAACAATGCAGGCACCTATCGCTTCGTCAATAACGACGCGGTCGTCTGCACCAATGCAGCCGGCCAGACGCTGACCTGGCGACGAGACAAGACGGCTCAGGCTCGGGCTCAAGCACAACAGCCAGCGGCCGCGCCAGCTACTCCGGCCGCCGCCGCGCCACTTTCTGCGGAGGCCGCAGGCTTCAACCCTGCCTTTCCACCTGAAACCAACGCAGCCATCGCCGCCTTCAATCGTAAGGACTACAACACCGCCTGGAAGGATTTTATGGCCGCGGCGCAGAAGGGCGATTCGGAAGCCGAAGCCGGCATTGGATCCATGCTATTTCGCCATCTCAACCCGCCTGGCACCGGCTACTATGCCCAATGCGAAAAGTGGCTGCTCGCTTCCGCAAACCAGGGCAACGCCAAGGGCATGGATTTCCTCGGGTCGTACTATTATGAATCGGGGGTCGCCGTTGCGGGCGGCATCAACCCTGGCATCAACACGGCTCCGATCCCGCCCGCCCTAAAACAACAAGCAGAACAGCGCTTTGCCTTGGCGCGCGAATGGTATGAGCGTTCTGCTGCCAAGAACGATGGCTATGCTATTGGCAAGCTCGCGATCATGCTCGATGCCGGCGTCGGAGGGCCTGCCGATCCTGCTCGCGCAGCGCAGCTACGGGAACAATTGAAGCACCCCAACAACCTCAGCTACACCGATCCAAATTTTATTAAGAAAGCCACCGCCGATCCTGGGAACCTCTCGATGACCACATCGTGGCAATCGGGACACTACGCCGAGGCCCTGCAAGACGCCCAGCGCCGAGCAACGCAAGGGGATGCGAGTGCCGAGGCGCTGCTCGGACGTGCTTATTACGAAGGCGTAGGCGTAGGTAGAAATTACTCCACCGCTCTGTACTGGCTCAACAAAGCCGTCGCCCAGAACAACGCGGACGCGTTGTTCATTCTAGGCCTCATGTACGAATGGGGGCGAGGCGTTCCTCAGGACTTGCACAAAGCGCTTGCGTTGCTCGATCGCTCAGCGGCGTTGGGCCAACGAATGGCAGACATCGAAGCTGGCGGCATGCGGATGGAAGGAGAAGCCGCAGCGCAAGCGGCCAGATACGCAGCGCAATGCCGCAGCCGCGGTGGCTACATCGAAGACGGTGAATGCCTGCAAGGCGGTTTTCGAATCGATCCCTATTAGGTTTTATTCCACCGCTGCTGAAAAATCAGGAACGAAGAGCATGGCTTCAGCCGTGCCGCTAAATTAGGCGCTGAGCTACGCTTCTTCCTAAGGCGTATTTCGAAACAAGGAACTGCTAGACACCCCCGGAGGAGGCTTTGTGCATTACCGGCTGATCAGCCTCGCAATCATCCTTGCACTGATTTCGACCTGCGGCGCTGCTGCCCAGCAGACTGCTACGTCCGGCACATTCGCGCTGTATAAGTTCGCGAAGGAGCTCGGAACTGAGACCTATTCCATCGAGAGCAAAGGAGAGACCTATACACTGTCGTCGCACTTCCTGTTTACCGATCGGGGCCGCAAGGTTCCGCTGGAAACAACATTGGTGGCCGCAACCGCCGGCATGACACCGCGATCGTATGCCGCGAAGGGGCAGGCATCGCGGATGTCCAATATGGACGACACGCTGACCGTGAACGGCAACAGCATTTCCATTACGCGAAGTGGCAAAGCAGAGACGCTAACGGTGAGCGAGCCGTGGTTTATCACCGACGGCTATTCTCCGGTGGCGATGCAGGAACAGATGATGCGTTGGTGGCTCACGCATGGCCAACCCGCGGCGTTCACCGTGTATCCATCGAAGGCCACGGTTCACATTCTGCCCGCGGGACCGTTGCCCGTCGGCGGTGTCGCAGCGCATGGCTATACGGTAAGCGGCTTGATCTGGGGGCAGGAGTCGCTGTGGGTCGACGACTCGCAAAATCTCATCGCGCTGGTGAGTACGGATGCAGAATTCGATCACTTTGAGGCCGTGCGCCAGCCTTACCAGCCGAGCTTAGGGAGCGTTTATTTCTGCTGCGGTGCAGGCGGATCTTGCCGCGTTGGGCAAGCTGACCGCGGCGGCGCGCATGGCTCCGGCGCGGCGGCTGGCGATCACCGGCGCGACGCTCGAGGATTCCACCGGCGCAGCCCGCGGTTAAGGACAGCGTGATCCTGATCGAGAACGGCGTGATCAAGGCAGTGGGGCCGCGCAGCCAGGTCCGTATTCCGAAGGACGCGACCATTCTCGATGCCTCGGGTAAGTACGCAGTGCCGGGGCTTTGGGATATGCATGCCCACTACGAGCAGGTGGAGTGGGGTCCGATTTATCTTGCGGCGGGTGTGACCAGCGTTCGCGATGTGGGCAACGAGTTCGATTTCATTCGCACCGTGCACGAGGAGCTTGATCGTAAGCAGAATCCAGCAATCGGACCGCATTTGGAATTCGCCGGCGTCATTGACGGAACGGGCCCGATCTCTCTCGGCGCGATCATCGCAGACACGCCGGAGCAGGCCCTTGATCGCGTGCAGCAGTATAAGACGGCGGGGGCCAGGCAAATCAAGATCTACAGCTCGGTTAAGCCGGCGATTGTCAGGGCGATTACCACGGATGCGCATGCCCAAGGTATGACGGTGACTGGACACATTCCTGAAGGCATGACCGCTATCGAGGGCGTTCACGATGGTATGGACCAGATCAACCACCTCGACTATGAGGTGCAGTATTTCGCTCGCCCTGTGCTGGGGACCGATGGCAAGCCAGACCGCACCAAGGCTGCAGTATTGGAACTGGATGGCCCGCGCGTAAAGGATCTTATATCGACCTTGCAGGTGCACCACACCATCCTCGACCCGACGGTGGCGCTCTTTGAGACGTTCTTGAACACCAAGCCGCTGAATCAATTGGAGCCGGGAGTCGATCACCTGCCGCCGCAACTGCGAGAGGCCCTGGATACTCCTCCGGCAACCGGAGAGCGGGCGTCCCTGGCGACTGCACAGTGGCAGACCGTGATGGCGACGCTGCGTGCACTTCATGCGGCGGGGATTCCCATGGTTGCGGGAACCGACCAGGCGATTCCCGGTTATTCGCTGCATCGTGAAATAGAGATCTATGTCGAAGCAGGCTTCACTCCGCTGGAAGCGCTCCAGGCAGCGACCATCGTCGCCGCCCGGGCTGTTGGTGTGGAGAGTGAGTCGGGCACGCTCGAAGCAGGCAAACGCGGCGATGTGCTCTTGCTGAACGCTGATCCGCTGGCGGACATTCACAACACCCGCACCGTATGGCGGACAGTAGCCGCGGGAGCGGTATACGATCCTGTGCCACTCTGGCAGAGCGTCGGCTTTTTGCCCTAGGCCGGATACCCGCGAGCTCTGTAATTTTTCTCGACCACTTATAAACTTTCTACATTGATCAAATCATTCTTGATGGCCCAAATAACGATGCGCACTCGATTGGGTGCGCCCGTTTTCATCATGATGTGGGCCACAGAGTTCTTGACACTTTGCTCGGTTATTCCTCCCATCATCGCCGCTATCTCCTTGTTGGTCATGCCATGAGCAACAAGTTTTGCAACTTGCCGCTCGCGTGGCGAAAGGGGACGGTTCAACATCGGCTTTCGTAAGTGATGTGTAAACCTTGCCTTCTCGTGCTCGTTCTTGCTCAAGCGCTCCGAGGATGTGATGTGCTTCTGATCATGACTACTACCCTTCACTAACTGCGACTCCTTGGTATGCCGATGATTGGGTGCTGCTGACTGACAAGCATTCGGCGCGCCGAACCGATGCTGAAAAGCAAACGGATGCAGCCTGTGGGCCGCGTCGTTGCAACTGAATTTGAGAAATGTAAAAGATACACGATTTCAAAGTCAGGCTGGCATCAGAGGGGAGAACCTTACCGATGCGATCGAGCACTGCCAGCCGTCTTACAAATTATAACTGCTAAGCCGCATGATGGTCGTGGCAGATGCGTTTGCCGGTGAACTATCTGGTACTCCATTAGCTTCTCTTGTAATCGCAAACAATCACTGTGAGGTCATCACCTTGTCCTGAGGACCAACCGCTCACAGTATTCACGATCAGGTCGGCCGCCTCTTCAGCAGCCATGTTTGCGCTTGCCTGTAGCAGATGGCCGACGCGTTCGTACCCGAACTCTTCTCCGCCGGCATTCGCTGCCTCGATGATTCCGTCGGTATAAAGCAGGAAGCGATCCCCACCAAGAAGAAGCTGCTTGGTCGATGCGTAATCCGCGGAGGATAAGACCGCCAGTACGAGTCCGTTCTCCTCTATGCGCACTACCTGCTCATCGCGCAACAGAAGCATGGGAGGATGTCCAGCAGCCGCGTAACTGAACACGCCGCTGCTTGCATCGAGGTGCACATAGGCTGCCGTGACGAACTGATTCTGCGTATTCCCGCAAAGGGCTTGGTTGACACCGGTGAGCAAGCGCTCAGGGTCGGTCGCATGATGCCGCTGAGAACTAATCGCGACCTTCATCATGGAGGCAATCAGTGCCGCCGGTACACCGTGGCCCGAGACATCAGCGATGAGTAATCCCAATGACCCGGTCCCGGTGTAAATGAACTCATAGAAGTCGCCCGCCACGGACGTCATGGGCACAAACTTTGCCGCCACCTTGAAATCCTCTGAGGCCGCAAAGGCTGCGGGCAGAATGGAGAATTGAATCCGCCGCGCAACTTCGAGTTCATCTTGAATGGAATTCAGCTGTTGGTCGCGGTCGAGCGCCTGTCGCGCTGCCACATATCCAAGACAGCACAGGAGCACCGCGAAACCAAAGGGTTCGACCGTTACGTGATGACCGCGAAGCCCTTCTATATTTCTCCACAGGGCAAAGCCAACGAACGTGAGCAAGCCGACCCGAAACACCACATCTTCTGTGGTGACCATCGGCTTGCGGAAAGTCAGGATGGTGAGCAAACCCGCACCGGCGATGACGATAACGCTATTCAAATTGTCGAGCGGGTCGAATGGCAATCCCAGAAAGAGTGCTGCGATCAGACACATCTCGAAGGTGCATACGGTATAGGCGATCACCCGGCCTGTGCGGCCAATCAATCTGGTCGCGGCGAAAAACTGAAACGCCGGGACGGGTACGAAGAAGTTGATTGCCATCTGGACCTTGAACAGCAATGGAGAGGGGTGCTGCATCAGGCGGACGATGTCCGATTGCATCCATACCCGGACGCCATACAGAACGGCGAACCAGGCGAAGAAGGAAAGCAATTCGTCGAATTTTCTGCGGATTAAGGAGAACCCGACCGCTACCAGGCCGATCGTGATTGAAGCCGCCGCGATAAACAGCTGCGGTATATCGATGCGAAAGGCTCGTAGTACGTCCTCGGCGGTAGGCTGCATCTTGGGCTATGGTAACCAATCGGCAAAGCAAGTTCCGCCGGCACTACTCAAATCGCTGGCACGACACTGTCGAGGATCGTGATATGTTCCCCGGTGCTCAGAGCCCCTACGCTCGATTGGGTGACCAGTATGGTTGCGCCAGGGAGCAGTGTGCTGTGGACGGCCTCATAGAAGCCGCGTGGCATGTGGACGCGGTTGATCGTGGCCTCGTCGAGTTCGCGGCCTTTATCTTCGTCGTGTCCGGGCAGACCCACATAGATCCAGTGGTTCTTGCCATCCGGACCGCGGGTCAGGCTAATAACGTGCGATCCGGGATCGTCGTCGTTGATCTGGGCCACGCTGCGGCCTATCTCGACGCCGTTGCGTAGCACCACGATCCGCTGGTCATGCTTGGAAACAATGATGGTCAAAGGCCCGGTCGGCGACTTGTCAGGTTCCCAGCGAAATTCCGCGGAATCGAGGTGTTGCACGGTTACTTGCTGTCCCTTCACGTCCATGGGAGCCAGCAGGCTGGCGTCTGTGGTGGTCATGTGATTGAACGGATTGCCTTCCACCACCACCGTGGCGCCGAGAGTGGTGATGGCGAAAAGCTGCTGCGAAAAAGTATAGGGAAGGTGAACGCACCCGTGGCTCTCGGGATAACCGGGCAACCCACCGGCGTGGAGAGCCACGCCATCCCAAGTGAGGCGCTCCTGGAAGGGCATGGGCGCATTGTTGTACTTCTTCGAATGATGGCTGGCGTCCTTCTGCAGAATGGTGAAGACGCCGGTTGGGGTTTCATGTCCGGGCTTACCCGAGGAGATGGTGCTGACCGCGATGCGTATGCCGTTGCGATAGACAGTGGCGCGCTGGCGCGAGAGATCGACATAGATAAGGATGGGCCCGGCGGGCGCGACGGCCGCATCCCACACCCACTCGCCGGGCTTCAGACTGTCAGCGAGGCGGGCGAGCTCCGCCGGCGAACTGACCGTGGCTCCCTGGCCTAACAAAGGCGAACTGCTCGCAAAGACGCCGGCCAGGATTGCGATCGTCCATGCCCGGAACCAGATCCTTACTTCGTGCGCATACTTAGTCTTCATGTCTGTCGTGCCACTCCAACCACACGCATTTTCACACGAAAATGTCCCGGCTACCAGACGTTTGCGAGGTTACGTCTGGGCGAGCGCGGATGAGAATCTATAAGCCTAACGACGGGAACTCACTGAGGTTGCCAAGCTTCAAGGGAGCTTCGTTGATGAAGGCTTCCCCATGATGGACGCTGATCAGCGAACCGAAAAATCGGTCGCGCGATTCAAGCCCGAATAGGTAGTCATTCATTCCCAACGGCAGCACGCCGAAGCCTTCGGCGGTTTTTGCAAACTGCGAAGCGTGCATCCGAAGCAGTTCCAGTTTGCTCCCGTAGACGCCGGAAATGTCGACCACCACGCTGGGCTGCTTGAAGTGGTGCAACAGGTAATAGAGGTAGGCCAAAGGCTTGTGTGGCGGGTTCGGGTGGTTCGACTTTTTCAATGTGCAGTGGATAGCGGCATTTCGAATCAGCTGCCCCGTGGCTGCGTGGTCGGGGTGGCGGTCCTCCCAATAGGGCGCCAGTACAAGCTTCGGACGGTACCTTCGGATAACGCTCGCAATCCTCTGCCGATTCTCTACCGAATCGACAATCCCACAATCAGGCAGGCCGAGGTTTTCACGAAACCGGGCGCCCACCCAGGATGCAGCGTCCTGCGCCTCTTTGTCGCGCTCCTCACTCGTGCCTCTCGATCCCATTTCGCCGCGGGTGAGATCCACAACACCGAAGGATGTACCCTTTTCCCTTAATTTCAGCAGGGTGCCCCCGGCCCCCCATTCAACATCATCAGGATGCGCCCCGAAGAGGAGAACATCCACCAGCGTCCCGTGACCGCCCTGTGGCTTCTGGTTATCAACTGTCATCTGGTGTCGATGTTACCTCCCGGCCTGCTTACAAGCGTACCGTCCTGGCCAACGCTCAAATATTGACCCGATTCGCCAGGCCATGCTAGCGTCAGATTATGGCGTTTCTCCTGCATCGTTGTTGTCGCTGCGACCAACCTTTCTTTGGGTGAGCCGCGCCATTCTCAGTTGTACCCTCTTCAAAGCTCATCCCAATGGCCCATCGCTCCTAGTATTCGTCGTCAAGCCGGCATCCGTGCCGCAGCTTGATTGCGGATCAGCGAATGGATGCAACTGACAGTTATCGCAGATAACGTAGATGAATCATGCCGGCCTGTTCCTGCCGAATGAACAGAGCCGCGAACATAGCAGGGGATATGCCATGGCAACCGATAAGCAACTAGCGGTGGAGACGAGCAGCGCGGTGATCGAAGCGAAGGACCCATCCAGCGCGGTCTCGAGAACGCCTGAGGAGCTCGCCAACATCGTCTCGCGGTTCGCGTCGTCGGAAGGATGGATCGACAAAGTGCGCTTGCGCGCCGAAGGGCGTTGGTATGAGCGGCTCTATCACGGGCCGGACTACGACATATGGGTCCTTAGCTGGCTGCCCGGGCAATCCACCGGTTTCCACGACCACGGCGCGTCGTCGGGAGCCTTTGTCGTAGCGACGGGAATTCTTGAGGAACATCGTCCTGGTGAGCGGGGCCACAGGATGCATCCGGGGAAGCCGCGCGCCTTCGGTCGCGATTACACCCACGACGTCGGTAACGACTCCCTCGCGCCGGCCATCAGCATTCACGCATATTCTCCTCCGCTGAGCGAGATGAACGAGTACGAGCTGGACGGCAGCCAACTGGTGCCGCGGGAACGCTCCTCCTGGAGGGTTGAGACCCTTGAACAGGAGCGGCTAGTGCGGAGGAGAAAGTTGAGCATCGAGCAGGTGCTTGCAGCAGCGCGGGCCCGGCTGCGACGGCTATCTCCCGATGAGGTCTATAAGGCGGTGACCTTAACAGAGGCGATACTTGTTGACATTCGTCCAGAAAGCCAGCGCGCGATCGAAGGCAGTATTGCGGATGCATTGGTGATCGAACGCAACGTGCTCGAGTGGCGGTTGGACCCGGCCTCCAGCGCGCGGCTGCCGGTCGCAACCGATCATGAGCGGGAAGTAATCGTCTTCTGTTCCGAGGGCTATACCTCAAGCCTCGCGGCCGCCTCTCTGCAGGATCTGGGACTTCACCGGGCGACGGACATGGTGGGTGGCTTTCATGCATGGCGCGCAATCGGTCTCCCGATTGTGCCGCCAACCAGGAATTCCTAGAATCAGGTGGGATGACATTCCCTGTATGGTTTGGAATCGGTTTGATCATGTTGGCGGCTAAGTCCTTTGTTTCACGAAGATGGTCAAGATGGTCAAGATAATTAATTTGACCATCTTGCCCCTTTGACGGCCGGCTGCGGTTCTTCCTCAGGAGGAAGAGCCCAGTACCAGCAACCGTCCGTTCCACTCTTGGCGCTGCTCACGCCGAGGTCGAATTTCGCGCGGCGCAGCGTGGTGATGTTAAGGCCCTCGCGCGCGGCTTCCCTTTCGACGGTTCCTTGTGTTCGGCTACCTTGCTGCAGATACTGACGCAGCCATTCGCCGGCAAACTTGCGTTCAGGGCGGCCGGCACCGGTGGGGCGGGTGGCTAGTATTTCCTGGGGAGTGAGGCTGCTGGGGCCGGTCCAGAGAAAGTTTCCGGCATGGTCAATTTTGTAGGACAGCGGGAGAGCAAGAGGCCCCAAGTTGGATTTGACCTGCAGCAGGGCGAGCTGTGAGGGCGCATCGGGAGAAGTGCCGGCGAGGAACTCGGTACGGAGCGCGGCAGAAATCTCGGCGGACCTGTAGGCGCGATGGGCGGGGCGGCCGGGTCCAGACTTGAGGAGATGGCTAAGGAGAAGAATGCAACAGCGATGTTTCTCGGCGAGGGCAGCGAGTGTCTCGAGCAGGGAAAGGGATTGCCTGGATGGATGGAGATCGGCCCCGGGACCAAGGAGTCTGTGGAATGGATCGAGGATTAAGAGGCGTGCTTCCGTTTGCTCGAGCGCATCTTCGAGAACAGATGTTGAGGAGACAGCGCCGCGCAGTATTACGAAGCGGGATGTATTGCCGTTGAGCTTGGTGAAGCGGGGTTGGATGACTTCCGAGCCGTCGTGTTCCGTGGAGGCGTACAAGACGGTGCAAGGTTCGACTTCTTTGCCGGTGAAGGGAGTTCGTCCACGGGTTAACGCGGCTGCAATTGCGAGCGCGATCCAGGTTTTTCCCGATCCCGGTTCGCCGGCGATCATGGCCAGGCTGCCGGAGGCGAGTCTGTCTTGCCACAGCCATTCGACGGGGCGGAGTGGAAGATTGGAGAGATAGACGATGTCAGCGGAGGCTTGGGGGGCCGCTGGATCGGAGGGTAACTGGGGAGAAGACTCCGGTTGCGACGTAAAGGATGGAGCGGAGACTGAATTTCCGGTATTGAGTCGGTTGATGGTCACCAAGACACTCCCTATTGGAAAAGCTTCCGTCACGGTTTCATTTGGGGAGCCGGATGGGCGCTTTGCAGAATTGTTGTTTCTGCCTACACGCTAATACGCTTCCGGGAATCGCACCAGAGCGGTTTTGAAAAAAAATGAGGAAACAGGGGGGAGGGTAAACTCGTCGCGATTATCTGAAAATGCTTGGGGCAATGCTTAAGCAATGCTTAAGCATTGCTTCAAGCATTGACGGGGGGAGTGATTCGCCTGCGAAACCTGCAGGCGGCGCCAGAGGAAGTAGGAGGCCGCCCATAACACACTGGTAAGTGTCGATGCGACATACGCCGCCGGGCGATCTCTTATGGAGAGGTGGGCAATGACCGCCGAGACGAGATTGATGGCGAAGCCGACATAGGCCCATTCCTTGAGCCGCGCGGGGATCATAGGTATGAGTAGCACGACCACGCCGACCAGCTTGGCCAATGAAAGCTCCAAGCGGAAGTAGCCGCCGGGAAAGCCGAGGCGGGTAAACGCCTGCGCGCCTTGCGGCAAGAGCTCGTAGTAAGCGGTGAAGGTCATCTCCAGGCAGAAGAGCGCGGTGAAAATCCAAAAAAGGATGGTGGTGGATTTGGGAATGGCGTTGGCAGCCAGGGAGGGCGGGGTCGATTCCATGGATTTTCTCTTTCGATTCGCTTGAACCTAATGAATAAGGAGACCGGGCATGGTTCTTGCCGGGTTTCTCTCTTTGGTGGAGCTTTCCAAATGGGGGAGGGCCGGTTAGGTTCCCTGCGGAATCGTCTCTTGCAGGCAAAGGCGCAGATAGCGCCCTACGGCCCGGTTGTCCAAACCGTCGGGATCAAATAGATGACTCAACGCCAGTCCGTCCATCACGCCGCAAATGGCAAGGCAGTCAGTCAACTTTGCGTTGGTCGTTCGCCCATCGAGTTGAGGAAGCAATCGGCTGATCTCGGGGATCGAGGTGCGCAGACGCATGGCCCGCAATAGGTCAGCCAGCCGCTTGCGCTTGCGAGGATGCCGCACCGCGTACAGTTTGAATTCCACGTTCAACAACATGCGCTCAAGATCTTTGCTCAAACGCACCAGATAGCGGGCCAGAGCTTCCATTCGTTCCTTGGTCGTCGGCCAGGCAAGCAGGAGGGGCCCGAGCTCGGTCAAATCGCGAGCCATATCCTCTTCAAAGATCGCCAGGAACACATCGTCTTTGTCTTTAAAGTTGTCGTAAAATGCGCCACGCGTCTTCCTTGCGCGCAAGGCAATGTCTTCGATGCGCGCATGTTCAAATCCGTCGCGTGCAAAAATATGTCTCGCGGAACGAATAAGTTGGCTGCGTGTGACAATACCGCGGCGCTGCCTTTGCATTCGCCCTTTTTCTCGTTTTAAGCTCTCTTTTTGCATCCGCCATACTCCTCCCGGAGTCTGTTCATAGAACATACATGCACGAATGTTTCTGAACGATGCATTTTCATGTCCTGAAAGGTAATGCCCAATGATCCAGTGGCTTAGATTTGCGGCCGAAACGGCTGGCCGCCACCGAGTGAATTGTATTCCCGCGGCAAGCATGGTGATGCTGGCGGGCGCCCTCGTCGCCGGCTGTGGAAAAGGGTCGGCGGCCGCCCCAGGTCCGCCGCCGGCGCTGCCCGTCTCGGTGGTCAAGATCGAGCCAACCGACGTGCCCGTTTCCAATGAGTGGGTGGGGACACTCGACGGCTACGTCAATGCGCAGATCCAACCCCAGGCGAACGGCTATTTGATCAAGCAGACTTATCGGGAAGGCGCCCAGGTGTCGAAAGGGCAAATTCTGTTCGAGATTGATCCTCGTCCCTTCCAGGCAGCGCTCGATCAGGCCAAGGGGCAGCTGGCCCAGGCACAGGGGCAGGTGCTACAGGCCCAGGCGCAACTGGGACTGGCTGATATCAATGTCAAGCGCGATACCCCGCTAGCCCAGGCCCGTGCCATCGCCCAGAGCCAACTGGACAATGACGTGCAACAGAAAGCCCAGACGGAGGCCGCCGTGCAATCCGCAAAGGCCTCTGTTGCGGCCGCTGAAGCCGCGGTGGAAAATGCTCAGTTGAACCTTGGCTTTACCCATGTGCGGTCGCTGATTACCGGCGTCGCCGGCCAGGCCACCACCCAGGTGGGCAATCTGGTCAACACCCAGTCGGTGCTAACCGCTGTCTCCCAGCTCAACCCCATCAAAGTCTATTTTTCCATCAGCGACGCGGAATATCTGGCCCTGATCCAGCGGGCTCGCGGGGCGGGCGGCGACTTGCTAAAAAATGAGAGCGCCATCCCGCTCACGCTGTCCCTGGCCAACGGCGAGATTTACCCGTCCAAGGGCCACATCGAGTTTGTCGATCGCCAGATGAACGCCCAGACCGGGGCCATCCGGATCGCTGCGGCATTCCCCAATCCCAACAACATTCTGCGGCCGGGGCAGTACGGCCGTGTGCGAGGCGAGACGCAATTGCACCACAATGCCTTGCTCATACCGCAGGTGGCGGTGCAGGACCTGCAGGGATTGCAACAGATCTATGTCGCGGGCGATGACAATAAGGCCCATCTCACCACCGTTCAACTCGGTCCACAAGTCGGCAACAACTGGCTGGTAGAAGGAGGGGTGGCACCGGGTGCGCAGGTCATCGTTGACAACCTGCAGAAACTCCGCGAGGGCGCTCCCGTCGCTCCGCACCCGGCTCCAGCCACCGTCGCCTCGGCGCCCAACGCGGCAGGGAGATAACTGATGTCGAAGTTTTTTATTCGCCGCCCCATCGTCGCCATAGTTATTGCGATCGTGACCGTGATCCTCGGGACGGTCTCACTGGTAAGCCTGCCTACGTCGCAATATCCTGATATCGTTCCGCCGGAAATTCTGGTAACGGCGACCTACCCCGGCGCGGACTCGAAGACAGTCTCGCAGGCGGTATCGACGCCCATCGAACAGCAGATGAACGGCGTTGACAACATGATCTATATGGACTCGGTGAGCGCCAACAACGGCGTGGTCCAGCTCTTTGTAGACTTCGATGTCAAGACCGATCCCAACATCGACCAGGTACTTGCCCAGCTGCGAGTCGACCAGGCACAGTCACAGTTGCCGGCGCAGGTCACCACGGCCGGCCTTACCGTGCAGAAGGCACTCACCTCACCGCTGATGCTGGTCGCCGTCAACTCGCCGGGCGGCAAACTGAGCCAGGAGTTCCTTACCAACTACGCCATCATCAACTTGCAGGACCAGCTCGCCCGCGTGAAAGGTGTGTCGCGCGTGCAGGTGTTCGGCGGACAGTATGCCATGCGGGTTTGGGTGCAGCCCGACCAGATGGCCAAGCTGGGCATCACCGCTCCGGATGTCATCCAGGCTATCCAGACCCAGAACAACGTGAACCCCGCCGGCCAGATTGGCGCTGAGCCGATCCCGCAGGGCCAGCAATTTACCTACACGGTGCAGACGCAGGGCCGCTTGGTCAAGCCAGAGGAGTTTGGCGCCATCGTGATCCGCTCCAACCCCGATGGCTCCATCGTGCGCCTCAGGGACATTGCCCGTGTCGAGCTGGGCCAGCAGGCATACGCCATTTCTGCTCGATACAACCAGGCGCCTTCGGGCGTGATGGCCATCTATCAGCTGCCCGGCTCCAACGCAGTCGCGACTGCGGCCGCCGTCAATGCCCGCATGAAAGAACTCTCGGCGACCTTTCCCGCCGGCATCACCTACGACGTACCCCTTGACACCACCAAGGCCGTTACCGCCGGTATCCACGAGATCGTTCTCACGCTGCTGGAAGCTCTCGGCCTGGTGGTCATTGTCGTCTTCATCTTCCTCCAGGGCTGGCGCGCCACGCTTATTCCATTGCTGGCCGTTCCTGTGTCGCTCATCGGCACGTTCATTATCTTTCCCGCGCTCGGTTTCTCCATCAATACCCTTTCGCTCTTCGGTTTGGTGCTTGCCATCGGCCTGGTAGTCGATGACGCCATCATCGTGGTGGAGGCAGTGGAGCATCACATTGACGAAGGCATGGATCCCACGGCGGCGACCATCAAGGCCATGGAAGAAGTGGGCGGTCCGGTGGTCGCGATTGCCCTCATCCTCGCCGCTGTGTTTATCCCAACCGCGTTTATTCCCGGCATCACCGGGCGCATGTATCAACAGTTTGCCGTCACGATCGCGATCTCGGTACTGATTTCTGCTTTTAACGCGCTGACCCTTTCACCCGCGCTCGCGTCCCTGCTGCTCAAGCCCAAGGATGAAGAACGGAAGGCCGGTCTTCTTGGCAGGGGCTTCGGGCTCTTCAACAAATTCTTCGGCCGCACGACTGACAGCTTTGTTCACACTTCGGATGTGCTCATCCATAAGTCCGCCGTTGCCATGGTTGCTCTCGCCCTGGTCGCGGTACTTGGCGTCTACCTGGGAACGAGTCTTCCCGGCGGCTTCATCCCCACGGAAGATCAGGGCTACATGTTCCTGGCCTTGCAGCTGCCGGACGCGGCGTCTGCGCAACGCACCGATCTTGCGGAACAGAAGATCACCGATGCGCTGCTTAAAACCGATGGCGTACAGGGCGTAATCGCGGTCAACGATTTCTCGCTCCTCACCCAGGTGCAAAGCACCAACGCGGGCTTCTTCTTTGTGGCGCTCAAACCATGGGATAAGCGCAAAACGAAACAACAACAGATCGACTACATTCAGAGCCATCTGCAAAGGCAGCTCATGGCGAATCCTGCCGGCATCGCGTTTGCGTTTCCGCCGCCATCGATCCCGGGTATTGGAACTTCCGGCGGCGTAACCATGATCCTCGAAGATCGTTCCGGTGGGGACGACCCGATGGTCCTGGCCAAGAACGTGTTTGCATTCCTCGGCGCAGCCAGCAAGCGGCCTGAGGTCGCGGCCGTCATTCCGTCCTACCAGCCCGCTGTACCCCAGCTTTACGCAGATGTCGATAAAGCAAAAGCGCTGCAGCAACAGGTACAGCTCTCTGATGTCTATACCACCATGTCAACCTTCATGGGCGGCTACCTGGTCAACTACTTCAATCGGTTCGGCCGCCAGTGGCAAACCTATGTCGAAGCGGAAGGCACCTCGCGCCAGAACATCGCGAATATCAGTCAGTTCTATGTGCGCAGTGCGAACGGCGGCCAGGTACCCCTGGGCTCGCTGGTAAAGGTGTCGCAAATCACCGGCCCCGAATTCATCTACCGTTTTAACGAATACAACGCAGCACAGTTAAACATCACAGGCAGTCCCGGTTACAGTTCCGGCCAGGTTCGTCATGCTCTGGAAGAGGTGTTCAAACAGACTATGCCGGCGGGTGCAGGCTTCGATTACTCCGGGATGTCCTACCAGGAACAACAGGCCGAGAAGGGCGTGCCCTCGTGGGCGGTTTTTGGCCTGTCGCTGCTCTTCGTGTTTCTCATTCTGGCTGCTTTGTATGAAAGCTGGACGCTGCCATTCAGCGTGCTGCTCAGCACTCCGGTGGCCATCCTCGGCGGCTACCTGGCCTTGCATGTTCGCTCGTTTGAGAATGACATTTTTGCCACCATTGGACTGGTCATGTTGATCGGCCTCTCGGCCAAGAACGCCATCCTCATCGTGGAATTCGCGAAGACCAACTACGAGTCAGGTCAGAGCATTTCGGAAGCCGCGCTGGGCGCTGCCCGGTTGCGCTTCCGCCCCATCGTCATGACGGCGCTCGCGTTCGTCTTCGGTTGTCTTCCGCTTTGGTTCGCCTCCGGCGCCGGCGGTAATTCCCGTCGTATCCTGGGCACCGTGGTGGTCGGCGGCATGTTCCTCTCCACGGCCATCGGCCTCATCTTCATTCCCGTGACCTTCTCCGTCGTCGAGTACCTGTCGCACCGCTACGCGCGGGGAGGAAAAGGCACAACGATGGACTCGAAGGGCAATTTGGATCCCGTCGCCCTGGGCGCGGCCGCCGGCGGCGGTCCGACCCGCGGAGGTAATGCATGAGCAACTCACCGGTTTGGTTCAAGCGCACGTATACGATCATCTTCACTGCCGCGTTGCTGGCCGCAGCGGCCGGCTGCACGGTTGGGCCGAAGTACAAGCGGCCCGCGTATCCCACGCCGCCCGCATTCCGCGGGGCGGATGATGCCGCGGTCATCAGCGACGCGCAGGGCTCGCTGGGCGATGAGCAATGGGCCCAGGTGTTCCACGAGCCTGAGCTGCAAGACCTGATTCGCAAGGCGCTGGTCAACAATTACGATCTCCGCATCGCTGCGCAACGTATCTTAGAGCAACAGGCACAGGTACAGATTACCCGGTCGCAGCAGTTTCCTAACCTCAGCATTGGGGGCACCGGCGCAGGCGTGGACATTCCCGGGATTAGCAGCTACACGGGCGGGGGAGCGAACTCGATCAGCAGCCCGATCGTCGTTGGATCCTTTAGTCTCTCCGCGGCGTGGACCCCGGACTTCTGGGGTCTTTATCGCAAGCAGACGGAAGCAGCCCGGGCCACGCTCCTGGCCCAGACCTGGGCCCAGCGCGCGGTGCGCCTGACGCTAGTGCAGGAGGTGGCGACGACCTACATTCAACTGCGCGCACTCGATCGCGAGGTGGAGGTGACCCGGCAAACCTTGAAGGCCCGGCAGGACTCGGTCGATCTGACCAAGCGGCTGGAGAGTGGCGGCTCCGTCCCGCTCTCAGATCTGCGCCAGGCCGAGCAGCTGCTTTACACGGCAACCTCGCAGCTGCCGCAGTTGGAGCAGCAGGTGCAGCAGCAGGAAAACGCGCTTCGCCTTTTGATCGGAGAGAATCCAGGTCCCGTAGCCCACACCGATCCAACCGCGCTCACCCCACCACCGCAGGATCTGCCAACCGGCATCCCTTCGCAATTGTTGGAGCGCCGGCCGGACATCCAGCAAACGGAGGCGCAACTCAAAGCGGCTAACGCGAACATTGGCGTGGCGCGCGCGCAATTCTTTCCTTCGCTATCGATCAGTGCCTCGGCGGGTGTAGGGGGCGACAATTTCTCCAACATCTTCGACACCAACGCTCGGACTATTTACGGAATCGGCTCGTTGGCCCAGCCATTGTTTGAAGGCGGCAAGCTGAGAGGCCAATTGAATCAGGCCAAAGCCGCCGATCAGGAGCTAGTGGTTACTTACCAAAAAACCATCTCGGGAGCATTTCGCGACGTATCGAATGCCTTGATCGCGCTGAACAAGCAGCGGGTGTACCGCGAGCAGCAGGAGAAGCTGGTGGAGGCTGCCCAGGACGCCTCTCGTCTAGCCCGCCTGCGCTACGAGGGCGGATCGACGGCATACCTCGAGGTCCTCACCAACGACACCAACCTCTTCTCGGCGCAGCTGAACCTGGTCACCGCGCAGCAGGGCGAAGCCCTCACGCTGGTCCAGCTTTACAGCGCGCTGGGAGGTGGCTGGCAGTAATCCGTAGATCTTGCGTGCGCGCAAAGTGAAAGCCCCGCCAGTGTGACCCGGCAGGGCAAAGGTACTGCAACGTTAGAGTGACTCAGGGTTAAGGAGATCAGAAGTCCTAAACAAGAAAAACATGGCAGATGCAATTTGTTCATTTGCTGCAAACAACAGGTAAGGTTACTTCTTCTATTACAGCGATTCTCCTTGTACCCTCATCGAGCCCATCCCCCGAAGGGCTCGGCGAAAGTGACTTGGAGAATCGCCGCTTGAAAAGAGCATACCGTTTCTACCGGAATGCGCCATGCGGCTTGGGTAGCAAAGGCAGCGATTGTAGTTGTAGCTGTGTGCCTCACCGGTATACCCGTCACGTCACGTTACCAATCCCCATCCTGCTGAAATCTTTCGTTATGTGGTCCCAAGTCATTCAGTGCTTCGCCCTCTTCCTGCCTGCGCGAGGGTGAGCGTTCTTGCCAGCGCGGCGTCTTATTGGAAAAGCGCCCTGGGAGGAATACAGGTGTCACGCACCTCGAGGAATTCGAAGGATCACGGGAAGAAGTCTTGGATCCGGTCGCATGCGGTGCCAAGCTTCCTTATCTTCAGTGGTGTTTGGGTGTTGCTTTTGTATTGGAGGGCGCTCTTCAATCCCTTCAGCACCTATGACGACTTGACGAATATCGTATCCAACTCCCGCATTACTTCGTGGCACGGTTTGGTCTATTATCTGCGGACAAGTGTCTCGTTCGTTGACGACCTGCGGGGCAGTGGGGAATCGTATTACCGGCCCCTCTATTGGGCCAGCCTCGCGCTCGACGATAAGCTCTGGGGGACGAATCCGTTTTCGTTTCATTTAACCAATGTGGCTCTGTACTGGCTCGACGGCTGCTTGTTGTTTACGCTGCTGAGAAAGTTACGCGTGCCCATTGTGGTTGCGGCATGCACTGCGCTTGTGTGGCAAGCTTTGCCCATCAACTCGGAGTTAGTTGCCTGGGTCTCCGCCCGAGCCTACCTTCTGGCCGCGTTCTTTGTGCTTCTGAACGCTCTCCTGGCACGGCGCTTTCTTGAAAGGAAGGAAGCATTGACCTTGAGCGGCTTCGCGTTGAGTTCGATGTGCGCCCTGCTTTGCCACGAAAGCGGGATCCTAGTTCTTCCTTTGACTGTGATGGTTTCCTATGCGGAGAAGGTGTCGCGCACGCGCTGCGCAATCGCGCTCTATAGTACAGCTACTGTGGCGTGTGCCGTCTACTTCGGAATCAGGCACAGGATTGGCACATCTGGCAGCTACCGGCAGCCACCCTCCATTGCTTCGTTCGGCATCGTTTTCTTCAAATATCTCAGCTGGCTTGTGCTTCCGATAAAAATGAGTATCGAGCGCTCCACCGATACTCCTCGCGACAAGCTATCCATCGCGGCGATAGCCGCGTGGGCCGGTTTCCTGGGGATTTTTGCTGGAGTTGTGGTAATGCGCCGCAGATGGCCCATGATCGCGGCGGCAATTGCCTGGACATCTATCTCTCTAGTACCGTTTTGCGGCCTGGTGCCGATTTATCAGGGTATGGCGGAACGCTTCCTGGGGTTCGCATCGATGGGCCTGGCACTCACGGTTGCCTCTCTCTGCTATAGCATTCCGCCGCAGGCACGTATTCCTGTGCTGAGCATCGTTGCTGCCTGGATACTTTGGGGAGCCGTGAGACTCAATCGCCGGCTTATTGATTGGTCGGATCCAATGATGCTTTATCAAGCGTCACTGGAGGGCAGCCCGCATAGTGCCAAGCTTCTGTACAATGTCGGAGCGATTTCTGAACAGCGCGGAGACCTGGGCAGGGCGGAACGGTCTTACCGGGATGCGCTTCGCTTGCAACCGGCTTTTGAAAAAGCAATCGCAGGCTTGGGAAATGTTCGCCTGCAATTGAATGATCCGAAAGATGCGACAAAGCTTTACCGTAAGGCGTTGTATATGAACCCTGGGGATGTTGGGACTGTGGCGAACTATGCGGCGTCTCTCGAGGAACTGGGCGAGCTGGATAAAGCAGCGGCGGAGTATAGGCGTGCTATTGCCTTGGCTCCGGCAAGAGACGATGGGTACTGTGGATTGGGGGTCATTCTCTATCAGGAGGGCAATGCGCGGGGAGCGATCGAGGAATTCCAGAAAGCAGAAAAGATAGATCCTCTGGATCCCACTCCCTACTACGACCAGGGATCAGTCTATGAGAAAGGTGGCATGCTTGACGCGGCTGCGGACTCTTATAAGAAGGCATTAGAACTCAAACCGGGCGACCGGGCCACAGAGACGGCTTTACTTCGAGTTACCAGCAGATAGTTTCAATAAAACGAGCTACACGGCGCCGTTAAGAGCGCCGTGCAGCTCGCAACCCCGGGGGAGGGAAAACTGCTACTTCTGCCGCAGGGTGAACGTTTGCGCTTCGGTGCCGTTGCAATCGTACTGCTGCATTGGCGTCAGAACTGCCGACGAGGCGCCGGGAACGTCCAGGCATTTAGAGCTGTTGCGGGCGAGGAATTTGTAGGTTCCATTGCCCAAGGACACAGGCATCCACTGCTGGTTGGTGTTTCCAACATAGGTCCATAGTTGAATATGGATCTGGTCCGCCGTGGCCCACTCCCCTCCGGTCACATCCCAGGCGAGATTTTTAGCAGTCTCGTTCAAGGCGTTGCGGTTGACTACCTGGTAGTACCCACCGTCTGTCGGCTGGAATTGCCATTCCTGATTTGTCTGGGTAGTTCCGCAGGCATTTTGCTGTACGACAGTCCCATTCGCATCGCCCGAACCGGCTGCTTCTACGCACAGGCTGCTGTTCTTGTTGACGACGCTATACCAGGCGCTGGTGGAGAGGGTTGTACTCGTCGATCCGCCTGATGGTGAAGAGCTCGTAGTTGTTGGGGAGGTGACCGGGCCGACAACCATTCCATTGGAATTGAGCTTCGCCAACCAGGTTGGGTACTGACTGTTTTCCATTTGCAGAGTGATGGGGTTGGCTTGAATCGTCGTGTTGGTGGAATAGTAGCTGTTGTTGTAGGGAAAATAGTCATCGGCCCGGTATCCATCATAGGCACACCGCGATGCCCAACACATCCAGCCCAGCGTATTGCCGTACATGTTGTTGTTGTACATGGTGCCGTGGGCAATGTTTCCGTAGTCGTCGTAGATAATAGCGCCTACGTTCTGGGCGGAAATCTTCGTCCCGTTCGGTAGCAGGCCGCTGGAGATGGCTTCGTTGTTGTATGCGGCGTTGTCATGTCCCGCAACGAAGGCAACGCCCATATTTACCGTGCCCACGAACTGGTTATTGTAGACGTTATTAAAGGCCGACGCGGTCTGCACTGTGTCACTTCCGCCGCCATCGGTGATAAAACCACCCCCGTTGTAGGGATCGACCGCAGGGTTGTAAGGATATGCTCCCTGAACATAATTGTCGTGGGTTTCGGCCGGGCTGCTCGACGTGCCGCCGGAATCGTCCATGCTGATGTTTTCATTCACCAGGCTTTGTGAGGGGTAGTTAATAATTTCATTCCAGGCGATCTTGATCCCGGGCACACCAGAAACGTTGACCAGTTGGATGGCGTGCGCCCACTGGTAGTAGGTTTCACCCGGTAAGTAACCGTTGTTTCCGTTGCTTTCGGTGCCCAGCATGTTGCGGCCGCGATTGTTCAGGATGGTCACGGTCTGGGTCCCATTGCGATTGCCTGTATAGCCGCGAACCCAAACTCCAAATCGCACATTCTCGAAGTAGCAGTTCTCCACGTCGAGCTGCACGGGATTTTGCGCGTCGACAAAGTTGCCATTTGTTTGTCCGCTCACATTCGGGTTGACTCCGATTCCAACGACATTCTTAACCGTCAGATTGTTTCCGTAGTCTGGATCGGAAATCAAGTTGTTGGGGCCGGTCACATACGAATTCTGGATCACAACCGGCGCACTCGTGGCAATCGTAACCGCCGGTGTATTGGGATTCGTGCTTTTCCAGTTGCCAGAATAGGTGCCGCCCTGGGTGATGGTCACGGGACCGCTCCATTGGATATTGCCTACGGAGCTGGTGATGGTCGCGGTGGCGCTTTGCCCATTGTAGCTGGCCGTGATGGCAACGCTTCCGCTAGCGAATCCAGATGCGAGCCCGCTGCTAGAGACATTCACCACGCGGGGATCGGCGGAGCTCCAGGTGATACCACTGGTCACGTTATTGGAGGAGCCATTGGAAAATGTTGCCGTGGCACTCAGCTGCGTAGTGCTCCCTATATCCACTGACGGCTGATTCGGTGTGATCGAAAGGGAGGTCACCGTTTGCGCGTGGGCAATGGAGGCAGTACAAAGGCCGGCGAACAGTAGAGCTGCGTTTACGGTAGCACGGCATGGGTTAAGCATCCCGGACATGAAGAGCCCGTGCTTGGGAAAAAGAGTTTTCATGAACAACGACCTCACAAAGAAAAAGGTTTGGGTGATTGGACGCACTGCTCCTCTAGCGGCGCCGACAAATCAAGGCAGAGCGATGCGGTGTGCACGCAAGGCTTCTCGAGCGCCCTCAGGGGAAACAGCCGGATTGTTAAGAGGCAGGTACAACAAATGGACGGAAGTTGACGAGGCGTAGAATGCGTGTCTATACGCTGGTATCGCCGATAAATTCGGCGTGGTTTTCTCTGTGTCTTCGAGGACTATATCGAGAGTCGCTAGCCAGCGCAACCCCTCGAACTATGAAAGTTCAGGTTTTTTGAAACCATTTAGGGCGCACTGCAGTCGCCATCGGAGGTTTTCGCCTGTTGTGGGATTTGTAACAGTCAATTTTTCCGACTATTGGTAACTTTTACACAGAATCGTGCAACACGCGCCGAGCCGTCGTGACCGCCGCACCCAAAAAGAATTTCTAAACGATGAACAGCCGCAACATCCACCAAACGAGAAACAATGCGACGAGGGCGAGCACGATGTGTGCTAGCCACTGGGATCCGGTTTTGGGCTTTCCGAAGTTGAACACGCCAACAATCGTAACATTTTCGTATGGCCGCTCAGCGTTTGAGCACTTGCTCGATGTAGGCAAGAGCGCGGGGATCGTTGGTTTGTCCTAGCCAGAAGATCGCTTCCTTGCGGACCGCGAAGTTGGCATTGGTGTCGGCGATGTGAACCAGCTGGGGCACACTCTCTTCGCGGGGCAATTGGCTCAGGGCAAAGACAGCCTTCTTCTTGACTTCCAGGTTGGGATCGTTCTCGATGGACGCATTCAAAGTGCCAATGGCCTTCTTGCCGGCTTTCTGAGCTAACCAGAAAAGAGCCTGAGCACGAACCCGGCTGTCGGTGTTTGACTTCGCGAGCTGAATTAAATCGTCGGTCGCACCCGGGTCTGCATTGATAGAGAGGTCAAAGGTGAGCTTCTCGCGGAGCTTGCCATCCTGCTCGCTGCGCATCAGTTGACGCAAGGCCAGCAATCCGTCATGCCCGCGCTGCGCGCCCAACCAGAAGGCCGCCTTCTCGCGCAGGTAGGCGCTGTTTTCCGCAGAGGCGAGCGACGCGAGTTCTTCGGTGGCCTTGGGCGTCGCATGCATGCTCAGGGCGGCCAGATTCTCATCGAGTGCGCGGCCGTGCCCAGTTCCGCTGTCGCGCAGTGCGGCGGCATTCTGGGCCAGCTTGCCGAGAAGGGCAGCACTCTCTTCAGGCTTCACGCCGGTCAGCCACTCAAACGGTAGTCCGCCGGCATCAAGCGTGCATCCCACGGGAACCACGCGCGTCTTCGTAACCTCGCCATGGTCAAGCCGGAACAGTACGTCGACCTGGGGCGCAGAAGTACCCTCGATGGTAATCAGATTGTCTGCCGTGTCCTCGAGTTGAAGTTCATCGCAGCATCCAGCTTCCACTCCTGATGATCCCGAGCCAGATGAACACGAAGAATAATGCGTTCGCGGAAGAGCCTGCACCGCATATCCCAGCCAAAGCGGGCCATTGGAGTGGCGAAATCGGTCCACCGTCGCGGACAGTCCCAGACTCACCGGTCCGGAGTGAAACTGCGTGTGCGTAACCCGTGGCTCCTGAGCGCTGGTCATCAGGGCGGAGGCGGCGAGTGCCAAGACCAAAAGCACGTTGTTGTTCATGGAGGTATTTCCTTCCAATTACTTGTTGAGAATTTCGAGCATGTAGTCGGTGGCTTCTTTGTTATGCATGAGGCTGAGCTGCTGCACCAAGAACTGCTTGGCGGCGGGGTCCCTCTCGGCACGGGCAAGTTCGATCAGATCGTGGCTATCCCCTGCGAGGAAGAGTGCCTGGGCTACGGCTTTCTTCGTCTCCACATCGGTATTCTTCTTATAAGTGGCGACGAGCGCGGGGGCCGCGGACATACCACCAGCTACGCCCAGGTTGCGAATTGCTTTGCGGCGTAGGTCGGGATCCTGCTCGGAGGCGGCGATGCTGCTCAGCGCGTCGGCGCCCTTTGGGCCCGCGGAGATTAGCCCGTTGATCACCTCCGACTTGACCTCGGGACTGCTGGTGTCGTGGTAAAGGCTGAGCAATTGCGAGGTAGCGCCCATCGCTCCCAAGGTGTGCACCGCAGTGCGCACGAGCTGGGGATCGGATTCATGACGCGCCGCTTCCAGCAGGGGATCAGGCGTCCCGATGATGAGATAGGTATGCAGGATGGCGTTCTTGACCTCTTCATTTTTGGTCTGGCGGTAGATGTTGGCGAGGGTCTCGGCGGCTTGCTTGCCGCGGGTGATGGCCAACATCTCAATCGCCTTGCGTTGCAAGGCCGGGTTGCGTTCGCTGCTTGCCAATTGGCCGAGCAGCGCCTGCGCCCGCGGAGATTGATCCTGCGCGAGAACAAAGAGCGCCCGATCCTTGAACTTTTCTGGTTTGTCGCTGTTCAGAATCTGTTGAATGATCGGCAACGCGTGCGCTTCATCCTGCTGCATGAGCGAGTTGAGAGCGAGCAGCTTGAGCTCTTCATCCTGCTGCGCCTGCGGCGGCATAGGATCGTCGCTCTTGCCATGAATCTCAATTTCCAGTGCGCTGCACTCATTGACCCAATTTCCTTGCGGATACGCATGCCTGAGCTCGGCGCAGATCTCGAGAGCCCGGGGGGCATTGCCCTGTTTGTTCTCGGCATACGCTTCCCAATAGAGAGCTGCTTCGGCGCGGGACCCATGCTGCGAGGCGAGAGTGGAGAAGATTGAATCTGCCTGGGCCCAATGGGCGTCGTTGATAGCGCGCGTGCCTTCCGCGTAGAGAGAGTCTTCTTTCGTTTGCGCGGGCGTGTTGTCAACCAGGAGCAGAAGAGGCGCTTCAGCGTGTAGGACTGGCGCCGCCGGCAACGCAATCAGCAGCGTTGCAAACAGTAGTAGTTTCGTATTCATCTAGATCGGAACCCCTTTCGTTGCTGTGGGAGCGCTTAGCTGTTCAGTACCCGGGGAGTGAACCCGGGAGCGCAGTACGCGAATGTCAAAGAGAAGACCGTCGGTATTCATCTCTTGCCTCAGGCGGTTGAGATCGGCCTGCGAAAGCTTGTTCGGTTCGTTGGCGAGCTCCATGAGCAGACGCTCCAGGCGGTCGAGCGAAGCTTCCACATTAAGGTCGCCGGCCTGCATCGCGCTTTGCCTGACAAGCCGGTTGCTGGCCAACAGTTCTCTGGCTTCGCTGCGTAGCGGCAAACCCGGGAGATCGTCGCCGTTCGCGTGATTGAGCTGGACCAACAGGCGCTCCGAACGATCGAGGTGATCCCCAAGAAAAACGACCACCACCCGCTGGCGCGCTTGCGGGTCAACTGCCACGGCTACGGAAGGGGCTTGCTGGCGCTCCCAGCGACGCCCGGCGATGAAGGCCACAGCAACCAGCAACGCGCAGGCGGCTGCCCAACCGAGGGGCCGGTAGAATCCGATCCAACGGCTTCTCGGCTTCTCGTATACCGGAAGAGAGGCGTGGATGGACTGCCAAACCTCTTCGACGTAATCCTCCCTGCGCGCCGGTGGCGTGAGTGCGGAGACTCCGTCGAGGTCCCGGCACAACTCCGCGTATCGCTTGGCGCACTCCAGACAAGCCTTCAGGTGGCGTTCATTGTCATCCCTGTCGTCGGATTCTTTGTAGTAGTGCTCGATCAGTTCTGCTTCTTCCAGATGCTTCATGTGTTTACCCATAGGGGCGCGAGTTGACGCCTGAGTTTCTGCACCGCGCGAAAGACTGCCTGCTTGGCAGCGTTGGGAGCGATGTGGAGAGTGGCTGCAATCTCCCGGGTCGATCGGTCTTCCATATGGCGCAGCACGAAGGCTGTGCGCTCAGTGGGGGTGAGCTCGCTCATAGCCGCCTGCTGCCTGGCCTCGATCTCCCGACTCAACAGCAGACGATCTGGACCTGCCTTGTTATCGGCCAACTGGACCTCACTCCGCTCGGGATCGTTCTCTTCCGCAATACGGCTCTGCGCTTCCGGCCTTCGCTTGCCCACAACGTCAAGGGCGCAATTGGCTGCGATGCGATAGAACCAGGTCGCCATGCCGGACCGTCCTTGAAAGCTCGCGAGCGACTGGTAGCCACGCAGGAACACCTCCTGCACGGCCTCTTCAGCATCGGACTCATTGCCGGTAATGCGATAGGCCACTCGGAAGACAACTTGGGTATAGCGCGCCATGAGCACCTTGTAAGCTTCCTTGTCGCCGGCAAGGACCGCCCGGCGTATGGAGTCGTCGCTTTCTTCCATTCAGCGCATTAGACAGGAAAGTGGTATTCCGGTTAGGTCAGGTTCTCGATTTTCCTGATTTTGGGGACAAACCTCAGGGGTGTGGCCGGCATCGCATTGAGATAGCGATTTACGAGGATACTGGATGAGAATGATTTACAAGATTCTAGCCGTTACCACTCTAAGCGCGAGCCTCTTAGGCCCTGCGTTCGCCCAGGGTCATCCCGACGATCATCAGGACGGCCACCATCAGGACGGGTACGTTCGTCACGATGAATGGAAGAAGGGCTACCACATGAAATCGGAGGACTGGAACAGAGGGCGACCGGTTGACTACCGGCAATATCATCTATCGGCTCCGCCGCATGGCTACGAGTGGCGTTCGGTCGATGGTAATTACGTTCTAGCTGCTGCGGCCACCGGCGTCATTGCCTCCGTCATCGTTGCTTCAACGGTTCACTAAACTTCGCATCGCCACAACCGATGGGCCAGGAGTCGGAGTGGAGCCGCTCCTGGCCTGTTTCTCATTAGCCAGGACCCACCTGGGTTGAAGAGGCTGCGGAAAAGGCTGTTTGTACTGGAAGATGCTCCCTCAGCGGCTAAAGCCGAATTGATTGCAAAGAATGTACGTACGGCCTGTTTAGCCCTGATTTTTTTCACGCTTAAGGGCCCGACTTGAAAGCGGAAGAGGATCCAGTCCCGCTGCAATTCCAAGCGAAAGCCCGCGGCTAAAGCCGGTGGAGTAGGCTGACGGAACCGCTCGGCTTGAAAGCCGAGCTCCCCCGCATAAATGCGGGGGCTCCCACCGGGCTTTGGTTGAGAGAATGGTGGGAGCCCTCTGCTTTAACAGGGAGAGCGACGCTTTAGCGTCGCGGTTCATTTGTTGCCGGTCCAAACTCTCTGGTTCTCACGCAGACTCTTTAGCCCTGATTTTTTTCACGCTTAAGGGCCCGACTTTAAAGCGGAAGAGGATCCAGTCCCGCGGCAATTGCAAGCGAAAGCCCGCGGCTAAAGCCGGTGGAGTAGGCTGACGGCACCGCTCGGCTTGAAAGCCGAGCTCCCCCGCATAAATGCGGGGGCTCCCACCGGGCTTTCGTTGAGAGGACGGTGGGAGCCCTCTGCTCTAACAGGGAGAGCGACGCTTTAGCGTCGCGGTTCATTTGTTGCCGGTCCAAACTCTCTGGTTCTAACGCAGATTCTTTAGCCCTGATTTTTTTCACGCTTAAGGGCCCGACTTGAAAGCGGAAGAGGATCCAGTCCCGCTGCAATTGCAAGCGAAAGCCCGCGGCTAAAGCCGGTGGAGTAGGCTGATGAAACCGCTCGGCTTGAAAGCCGAGCTCCCCCGCATAAATGCGGGGGCTCCCACCGGGCTTTCGTTGAGAGGACGGTGGGAGCCCTCTGCTCTAACAGGGAGAGCGACGCTTTAGCGTCGCGGTTCATTTGTTGCCGGTCCAAACTCTCTGGTTCTAACGCAGATTCTTTAGCCCTGATTTTTTTCACGCTTAAGGGCCCGACTTGAAAGCGGAAGAGGATCCAGTCCCGCTGCAATTGCAAGCGAAAGCCCGCGGCTAA